>CAWGAU010000001.1:0-541929 GCA_963820715.1 uncultured Actinomycetota bacterium
CGGCCAGCACGGCGTCCGGTGCCGCGTTGCCGAAGCCGCCGGCCTCGCCCTTCTTGTCGTAGGCGGAGCCGGGCAGCTTGTCGCCGTAGGCGCTGTGCACGTGCCGGTAGTAGGCCGCCACCGAGGCGCCGGAGCCGCCGACCACCGCGCGGGCCTCGGTGTTGAGCGGCAGGACGTGGCCGCCGCGCAGCACGTACCAGGCGTTGACCTGCGGCTCGCGGAAGACGGTGCCGTCGCCGTGCGCCTTCGCTGCGTAGTCGGTCTCGTCGGTTCCGCTGGCGATGTCGACGACCTGCCAACTCGTGGCGGTACCGGCCGTCTTCAGGGCGGCGGTCTGCACGGTCGCGGTCTGGCCGGTCGCGGAGACGACGTCGGTGGCGACGTAGGAGGGCCGCGCGACCGGCGCGCCGGACTTCCCTGCGACGAAGGCGGCGTTGAGCGTGTTCACGGTGACGCTGGCGCCGGTCACCCGCGGGGCGGTCTGCCCGGTGCGGGCCGCGCGGGCGGCACCGTGCTCGGGGTCGTGGGCGAAGAACTTGCCGAGGACGGTGATGGTGCTGCCGTCGGTGGCCGCGGCCCGGCCGGCGGAGACCTGTGCGGCGGTGTACGGCTGCGGGGCGGTGCTCCCGGGGGCTGCGGCCGAGGCGGTGGTGGCGGCCAGGCCGAGTGCGGCGGCTGCCAGCACACCGGCGCCGAGGGCGCGTATCGCGGTGGAACGGGGGATCTGGGCGGTCATCGGGTCACGCTCCGATTCCGTAGAGCGTGTGGGTCCAGGTGAAGTCGCCGTTGTCGGCGTAGTAGTTGTAGGACGCCCAGTTGTAGCGGTTGTCGCTGGGCCACGGGTCGCCCCAGTACACGTAGTTGTCGGAGGTGTCGTAGCCGTACAGCACCTCCATGTGGCCGCCGCCGGAGGACCATCCGATGCGGGCCTGGACCGGGCGGCTGCTGTTGACCTCGTTCTGGAGCGTGGAGTAACTGATGGTGCCCGTGATGTAGTTGCCGGGGTTGATGCCCAACCACTGGTACGCGGCCTGGTCGTTGGCGAGCGTGGCCTGGTCGTTGGCGCAGTTCGCACTCTGGCTGTTGCCGAACGCGGCGTCGCAGAAGCTGTTCTGGGAGACGGAGTGCCCGTGGTACTCGGCGATGGAGACACCGGTCGCGGCCCAGCACCAGTTGCTCTGGGTCTGCTGCTCCTCGGTGAAGTTCAGCACGTTCCTGGAGCCGGTGGCCGCGGCCCCGGTGGCCGACACGGCGGTCGCCGACAGCACGGCGGCCAGGACGAGTGACGAGGTGGCCAGCCCGCGGCGCCATCGGGACAGCGCCGAGCGCTGTGGGAGGAATGACATGAGGGACGGTTCTCCCTGATGAGGGGGTGGGGGGAAAGCGTCCGGACGCTTGACGAAGAGCATCGGGGCATGTCGGGTCACGGTCAACGCCTCGGGTGGCAGGGCCGGCGCAGGTGTGAACAACGGCCCACTCGGTTGTGAACACCGCGGCATACACTGCTTCCTGTCCCGGCGGTCGCCCCGCGCGGACGCGGGTGCCGGGGAGTGAATTTTCACGTCGCCGGTCCGTCCCGGGGGCGCAGAACAGGAGGCAGCCGGTGGACAGTTCGGACGGCAGGGCCGCCACCGACCGCGCCGTGAGCGAGGCCCGGCTGCGGGAGGCGCTGCGCACCGGGCCGTTCTCGCTCGCCCTGCACACCGCGCTGTCCACCCGCGGTCTGGCCCTGCACCGGGCGCGGCAGCGGCTGGCCGAGCGCGGCATACGCGTGGGCGTCACCACCTTGAGCTACTGGCAGCGCGGCATCCGGCGCCCGGACCGGCTGGAGTCGCTGCGCGCGGTCACCGCGCTGGAGGACGTGCTCGACCTGCCCGAGGACGCGCTGTCCCGGCTGCTGGAGCCGCGCGACGTGGCGGGACATCCGGTGGGCCGCCGGTACAGCACGCTGATCGGCTCGGAGGTCGGGCACCTGCTGGCCGCGCTGGAGGCGCCGCAGGACGGCGGCCTGCACACGGTGATGCAGTACGAGTCGGTGGTCATCGACGGCGGCCGGCGACTGGCCTTACGGGAGACGCAGCAGGTGGTGCGCACCCACCGCGACGGCATCGACCGGTACGTGGCCATCCATGTCGGCGAGCACGGCTGCGCGACGGAACAGGTCCGGGTGACCGGGCTCGGGAACTGCCGGGTGGGACGGGTGCGCAGGAGCGAGGAGGCCGGCCTGGTGGTGGCCGAGTTGCTCTTCGACACCCGGCTGCGGACCGGCGAGACCACCGTGCTGAGGTACCGCTTCGAGGACGGCACGGGCGAGACGAGCCGCGAGTACTCGCGCGGCTTCGTCTACGCCGGCATCCCGTACGCCCTCCAGGTCGCCTTCGACGGCGCCGCGCTACCGGTGCGGTGCCGCAGCTTCACCCGGGCCTCCACCTCCGTGCCGGCCACGCCCCTGGCCGACCTCACGCTCAACGCCCACGGCACGGTGCACGTCTTCGACCCCGAGGCGGGCCCGGGCCACCTCGGCGTCTGCTGGGACTGGGAGTGAGCGCGACTCCGGCCGCGCACAGGCGCCGGTCAGGGTGCCGGTGCCGTCGGGCGAGAAGCAGTCGCCGGAGGGGTACCAGATCTGCTGGATCTCGTGATCGACCCAGCTGGTGCCACCGAGGATCGGGTACTTCTCCGGCTCCCAGAACGGACGCGACTACTCGAACCGCGTGACGTCGCCGGCCCCTACGCGGAGGATCTCGCTCCCGCCGCCGGAGAAGTCGACGACGGTGGTGGGCTCGGTGCCGCAGTCGCCCGAGTCGACCACGGCGTCCACGACGTGGTCGAGCCGCTCCTTGATCTCCCAGCCCTGCGTCATCGGCTCGGCCTCGTCGGGCAGCAGCAGGGTGCTGGAGACCAGCGGCTCGCCGAGTTCGGCCAGCAGCGCCTGCGTCACGACGTGGTCCGGGATGCGGACGCCGACGGTCTTCTTCTTCGGGTGCAGCAGTTGCCGCGGCACCTCCCGCGTCGCCGGCAGGATGAAGGTGTAACTGCCGGGCGTCGCCGCCTTGATCGCCCGGAACACGTCGTTGTCGATCTGCACGAACTGCCCGAGCTGCGCGAAGTTCTGGCAGACCAGGGTGAAGTGGTGCCGGTCGTCGAGGTTGCGGATCGACCGGATGCGGTCGATGCCCTCGCGGTCGCCCAGCCGGCAGCCCAGGGCGTAGCAGGAGTCCGTCGGGTACGCGACGAGCGAGCCCGACCGGATGCCGTCGGCCACCGCGCTGATGATGCGCGGCTGGGGATTTGCGGGATGTACGTCGAAGTATCGTGCCATCGGTCAAGACTAGGGCGTCTCGGACAGCCGCGGCCCGGTCCGGACCGGACGGCGTGGTCCGGCGCCGTACCCCCGGCTCGCGCCGCGGCCCCCGTCCGGCTGCGGGCCGCACCACCGGTGATCTGCGGGAATGACGCCATGTCAACCCCTCGTCGCACGGCGCCGGTCACCCGCGCGGAAAGTGGGTCGGGCAAGGGCCTTGTCCGCCGGTGCGCGGCGGGGGTATAACCCCTGACAACGTTGTCACACCAGGTCAGGGAGAGGTCGCCCGGGATGCGCCTTCGTCACAGACAGAAACCACGCCGGTGGGCCGCGCTCGTCGCGGCGACGGCCGCCGGGGTGCTCGTGGCCGGCGGCGGCGTCGCCGCGGCCCAACCGCCCGCCGGGGACGCGCTGGTGAGCGATCCGGCCTCGCTGGTCGACCCGATGATCGGCACCGGGTCGGGCGGGGCCACGGTCGGCCAGGTGGACACCTATCCGGGCGCGACCGCGCCCTTCGGCATGATGTCCTTCAGCCCCGACACCCCCTCGCGCCCGGACGGAGGGGGTTACAACACCGACGACACCTCCACCACCGGCTTCAGCCTCACCCACATGTCGGGCCCGGGCTGCGGCGCGTACGGCGACTTCCCGATCCTGCCGACGGTGGGCCCGCTGGGCGCCGACCCGGCGAGCGCGACCGCCGCCTTCGGGCACGCCGCCGAGCACGCGTCGCCGGGCTCGTACTCGGTCGCGCTCAACCCGGGTACGTCCACGCCGGTGCAGGCCGACCTCGCCGCCACCGCGCGGACCGGCATCGGCCGCTTCACCTACCCGAGCACGACGGCGGCCAACCTGCTGTTCAAGATGGGTGACGCGCAGTCCGGCAACCAGGCCGCCGACATCCAGGTGGTGGGCGACCACGAGGTCACCGGCACCGAGACGGCCGGGCAGTTCTGCGGCTCGCCGGGCACGTACCCGGTGCACTTCGCGGCCACCTTCTCGCGGCCGTTCTCCTCGTACGGCACCTGGCACACCGCGCCGACCGGGGCCAACGTCTTCACTCAGCCGACCGGCGACCTCGGGTGGAGCTACCACGAGGTGGCGAGCGGCGGCAGCGCGGCGACCATCGCCCCCGCGACCACGGCCGACGGCGGCAGCGCCGTCTCCTGGAAGCAGGGCAACGCGCTGGCCAACACCTGGGTCCAGGCCACTCCCCCGGCCCTGACCCAGGGCGACACCTACCAGGCCAGTGTCACCTTGCAGGGCACGGGCGACGTCTACCTCAACTTCTACAACGGCCGGCAGGACGTCGGCGGCAAGCCGGTCGAGCTCACCTCCACACCCGTCACACTGACCGTGGACGCCGCGATCCCCACCGGCTCCATCGGCGCCCCGCAGTTCCAGGTGCGCACCGCCGGCACCGGTCCGGTGGACCTGCTGGCCTCCGCGGTGTCGCTCAAGCAGGACACCGTCGTGGAGTCGCCCGGCACCGCCAAGGTGAGCGCCCACGGCTCCGGTACGGGGCGGGTGGCGGCCGGGCGCGACGGCAGGCCGGCCGGCGCGGGCACCGGAACACCCGTGGCCCCGCGCGGAGTCGAGGCGAAAGGCGCGCAGTCGCGCACCCAGGTCGCGGCCACCGACGGGCTGCGGTCCGGCGCGTGGGTCAGCTTCGACACCACCGAGCAGCGCCAGGTGACGATGAAGGTCGCCCTGTCGTACGTGAGCGTGCCCAACGCGGCCGCCAACCTGAGCCGCGAGGACCCCGGTTGGAGCGTCCCCGCGGTGGCCCGGCGCACCTACGCCCAGTGGAACGGCCTGCTCTCCCGTATCCGGATCGGCGGCGGCACCGCCGACCAGCGCCAGGAGTTCTACACCGCGCTCTACCACACGATGCTGGAGCCGACCCTCTTCTCCGACGCCAACGGCGACTACCTCGGCTTCGACAACAAGGTGCACCGCACCGCCCACGGCAAGGAGCAGTACGCCAACTTCTCCGGCTGGGACATCTACCGCTCGCAGATCCCGCTGCTCGCGGTGATCGCCCCCGAGCAGACGAGCCAGATGATGACCTCGCTCCTCAACGACCAGGCCCAGGGCGGCTGGCTGCCCAAGTGGGGGTTCGCCAACGACTACACCGACGTCATGAACGGCGACGCCGCGGACCCGATGCTGGCCGAGGCGTACGCCCTGGGCGCCCGGGACTTCGACGCCAAGGCGGCACTGGCCGCGATGGTCAAGGGCGCCACCGCCGTGCCGTCCTCACCCGCCGAGATGGGCCAGGGCTGGTACGTCGAGCGCCCCCAGCTCTCCTCCTACGAGTCGCTCGGCTACGTCCCGAACACCACGCAGAGTTCGCTCTCCCCGGAGGACAACGGGGCCTCGGAGACCATCGAGTACGCCACCGCCGACTTCGGCATCGCGCAACTCGCCCAGGCGCTGGGGCAGACGTCGACCGCCACCACCTTCCTGCGGCGGTCGCAGAACTGGACCAACGTCTTCAACACCGCCACGGGCTACGTCCAACCCCGCGACGGGGACGGGCAGTTCCCCGAGTTCGACCCGACCACCGACGGGATGGGCGCCTTCGGCCAGTCCGGCTTCCAGGAGGGCAACGCCGCCCAGTACACCTGGGCGATCCCGCAGGACATCCACGGCCTGATCACCGCGATGGGCGGCGACGCGGCCGCCAACGAGCGGCTGGACACGTACTTCCAGCAGCTCAACGCCGGGCCCAACCTGCCCTACGAATGGGCCGGCAACGAGCCCGCCTTCGGCACGCCGTGGGTGTACGACTACGCCGGCACGCCGTACAAGACCACGCAGATCGTGCACCGCCTGCTCACCTCGGTCTACGCGGACAGCCCCGGCGGTGAGCCCGGCAACGACGACCTCGGCGCCATGAGCTCCTGGTACGTGTGGTCCAGCCTCGGGATCTACCCGGCGACCCCCGGTACGCCGGTGCTCGCGCTGGGCGCGCCGATCTTCTCCCGGGCCCTGCTCGACCTGCCCGGCGGCCACCGGGTGACGATGACGGCGCCGGGCGCCTCGACGACCGCCTACGTGCACGGCCTGTCGGTCAACGGCCGCGCCTGGGCGCCGGCCTGGCTGTCCGCGTCGCTGCTCACCGGGACGGACGCCGCGTCGCGTCAACCGGCCACCACCGACCTGGCGTTCACCCTGTCGCCCACCGCCGACCCGTCATGGGCGGCCGCGGCGGCGGACGCGCCGCCGTCGTACCCGGCCGGGACACCGCAGTTCCCGCCGGGACGCAAGCCGGTCATCCTCACCCCGACCGGTCCCGACCTGCTCGGCGGCGCGCCCACCGGCCAACTGGCGTGGCAGGGGCCGGTGCAGAACGGCGTGGGGTCGGTGCCGGGGACCGTCGCGGCCGGCACCACGCCGGAAGGGGACAGTGCGGTGCACTGGACCGAGGCCGACGCGGGTGCCAACACCTGGATCTGGGTCGATCCGGCGGCCCCGCTGCCCTCGGGACAGAGCTACCGGTTCTCGGTCGCCCTGGAGGGCACCGGCTCGGTCTATCTGGACTTCTGGAACGGCCGGCAGGACCTGACCAGTGCGACCGTCCAGCTCACCGGAACCCCGCAGACCCTGACCGTCCAGGGCCCGGTGCCGTCCTCGGCCGACACCCATGTGCAGATCCGCACCTCGGACCCGGGCGCGGTCGACCTCTACGGCAGCGCGGCGACGCTCCAGGTCCTCACCCAGGAAGGGAGCGGATAGCGGTTCGCCCAACGGCCGGTGCTCCCACTCCCGATGCGGGGAGTGGGAGCACCGGCCGCGGCCTGCGCCCCGCGTGCAGTCGCGGGTCAGCCCGTGGCCGGGTGGACGATCTGCCACTCCTGGTCGTCGGCGTCGGAGCAGTTGTAGATGGTCAGCGGGGTGTCGTTGCCCCCGGTGCTGCTGCCCTGCACGTCCAGGCACTTGTTGTCGCTGGCGTAGTCGCGTATCCAGTAGGCGCCGTCGGGCTGCTTGTCGAGCCACCACAACTGGTTGTCGGCGGTGGTCCCGTCGCAGGCGAACTCGGCGACGGCGGTCGTGACCGGCTGCGCCCCGTAGTCCGGCAGGTCCATGCACAGGCGGTCCTTGGCGTTGCGGATCTGGAACAGCGCCGAACTGCCGGGCCCCAGTTCGGGATAGCGCACTTCCAGGTTCCACAACTGGTTGTCGGCCGCGGTCCCGTTGCAGGTGTACTCCCTGACCGGGCCGCCCGACGTGCCGTTGCCGTAGCCCGGGACGTCGGCGCACTTCGTGGTGGTCGTGTTCCGCAGCAGGATGCCGGTCGCGGGCACCGCGCCCGGGGGCTTCCTACGGGGGTGGGCCGGCCCGCCACCGCCGCCGGAGCCTCCCGCCGCGGACGGGCTCGGCGGCGGGGGCGAGGCGGTCGGCGCGGCACTGGGCGGCGGGGGTGCGGGCGTCGGGGTCAGCGTGCTGAAGCCGGCGTTGTCGGCCCTCTCGGTGGCGAGGGTCCTGACGGCCGGCTTGTAGGTCAGCCAGATCATGGTGAAGGCGATCGCGACGGCGGCGAGCGCGCCGACGAGGGTGGCGATCCAGCGCGGGAGGAAGCCGCGCTGGACGTACGTCCCGTCGACGGTGAGCGGCGCCGTGCCCGAGCGCTGCACGTCGAGGGTGTACGGGCGCTTCTGGCCGGGGCCGAACCAGATGATCTGCCGCGGCTTGAGCCGCGCCTTCACGAACGCCGCGCGGCCCGGCTCGATCTGCACGTTGGCGGGGTGGATGTCGTAGGCGAGCTGGTCGCCGTTGTCGCCGCCCCGGACGGAGGCGGTGAGCCGGGTGTTGCCGAGGTTGTCCACCGCGAGCCCGGGCCGGCCGCGGAAGCGGCCCTTCACGGTCGGCGGCAGGAGTTCGGCGCGCATCTCGGTGAAGGGCGTGATGACGAGGTCGCCCTCGGGCACGGTGGTGGCCTCGGGGGACTCGGCCGGGGTGATCCGCACCGCGTACGGGTTGGGCCCCGCCGTGGCGTCCGGGGTGCGCGGCGGCGCGAAGGTCAGCTCGACCGTGCCCGTGGTGCCGGGGTAGAGGCGCAGCGTCCGCGGCTCCACGGTGGTCCAGGGGGCGACGCTCCCCACGGGCTCGAAGGCGTACTCGTCCACGACGTCGGAGGTGTTGCGCAGGCGCAGCCGGACCGTGGTCCTCCCGCCCGGGTCCACGGTCGCCGAAGCGGGTTCCGAAGAGGTCCAAAGGCTCACGCAGCTCACATGAGAACCGGCGGCGGGCCGCGTCAGGGCCCGCGTGGGCAGCGTGCGCGGCCGCAGGGGCGGACGCGCTTGCCCCTGCGGCCTCGCGCTCAGCGGCGCAGGTGGGCGCGGACCTCGTCGAGGCGCGCCGCCAGGAAGGCGCGTTCCACGTCGTTCCCGGTCATCGCCAGGGCCTCGTCGTACGCCGCGGCCGCCTGCGCCCACTGCCCCAGCCGCCGCAGGAAGTCGGCCCGGGCCGCGCTGAGGTAGCCGTAGGTGGCCAGCGCCGGCTCGTCGAGCAGCGGCGCGAGCGCGGCCAGGCCGGCCCGCGGGCCGTCCCGGAACCCGACCGCGACCGCGCGGTTCAACTCGACCACCGGCGACGGCCACAGGCCGCGCAGCACGTCGTAGAGCCCGACGATCTCCGCCCAGTCGGTGTCCTGCGCGCTCGCCGCCTCCGCGTGCACCGCGGCGATCGCGGCCTGCACGGCGTACCTCGTCGGGGCCCGGCGGCGCAGCGCCTCCGCGAGCAGCGCGGTGCCCTCCTCGATCTGCCGGGCGTCCCACCGCGTGCGGTCCTGGTCGGCGAGCAGCACCAGTTGCCCGCTGCCGGAGCGCCGGGTGTCCCGGCGGGCGTCGGTGAGCAGCATCAACGCCAGCAGGCCGGTGACCTCGGCGTCGTCCGGCGGCAGCAGCCGGCGCAGCGTGCGGGCCAGCCGGATGGCCCCGTCCACCAGATCCCGGCGCACCAACTCCTCGCCGAACGGCGCCGCGTGGCCGGCGGTGAACACCAGGTGCACCACGTCGAGCACGGCGCCGACGCGCTCGGGCAGATCGGCGCGCGCGGGCACCCGGTAGGGGATACGGGCGGCGCTGATCTTCTTCTTGGCCCGCGTGATCCGCGCCGCCATGGCCGGCTCCTGGACCAGGAACGCCCGGGCCACCTCGGCCGTGGACAGCCCGCAGACCAGCCGCAGGGTCAGCGCCACCTGGGCGTCGCGGGAGAGCGCAGGATGGCAGCAGGTGAAGACGAGGCGCAGCCGGTCGTCGTCGACGACCGGCGGATCGCCCTGCTCCTCCGGCCCGGCCACCACGTCGTCCACGACGAGCAGCGGCAGCGCGGACCGCAGGACGGACTCGCGCCGCAGGACGTCCCGCGCGCGGTTGCGGGCGACGGTGGTCAGCCAGGCCCCCGGCCGGGCCGGCACGCCCGTGACGGCCCAGGCCCGCAGCGCCTGGGCGTACGCGTCCTGGGCGCACTCCTCGGCGAGGTCGAGGTCGCGCGCGACGCGCACCGTCGCGGCGAGCACCTTGGCCCACTCGCGACGGTGCGCCCGCGCCACCGCCTCGGCGACGGCGGTGTTCTCGCTCAACCCGCCTCCCGGACGGGCCGGATCTCGACCCCGCTGTGCGCCGCCGAGACCTCGGGCAGCATCCCGGCGAGCGCGATCGCCGCGTCGAGGTCGGGTGCCTCGACCAGGTAGTAGCCGCCGAGCACCTCCTTGGTCTCCAGGAACGGTCCGTCGGTCGGCGTCGGCCGGCCGCTGTCGTTACGGGCGGCGCTGCCGCGCAGGGTCGTCGCGGTCGCACCCGGCATCAGCTCGTGGCCGGCCAGCACCCCGTCGCCGGCCGCGGTGACGAACGCGGCGTGCCCCGCCTCCAGCTCCTTGCGCTCCTGCGCGGAGATCGCGTCCCAGGTCTGCTCGTCCCCGTAGATGAGGAACAGGTACTTCGCCATCGTGTGTCCTCCCGCTCCGGGGCCCGATCGGCCCCTTTACCTGTACGACGAACGAGCCGGCCGCCGATCGACGCTCCCGCGTCATATTGCTCGTCAGGCATATAGCCAGTGAGGTATATTCTACTCATGACCACTCCGGCAGGCGACGTCATCGAAGTGCTCGCCGAACCCAACCGCCGGCGCATCCTCGACCTGCTCAAGGACGGCGAGCGGACCGTCGGCGAACTGGTCGGCGAACTGGGCCTGGCGCAGCCGACCGTCTCCAAGCACCTGCGCACGCTGCGCGGCGCGGAGCTGGTGGAGTTCCGGGTCGACGCCCAGCGGCGCCTGTACCGGATACGGCCGGAGCCGCTGGCCGCGCTGGACGCGTGGCTCGCGCCGTACCGCAGGCTGTGGAACGCGAGCCTGGACCGGCTGGAACAGCATCTGGAGGAAGGAACCCACCATGACTGACCCCGCCACTCCCCCCGCCGAAGCCACCGTCGACACGCGGGGCCCGCGCCCGGTGCTCCGCTTCGAACGGGTCCTGGCGCGGCCACCCGAGGCGGTATGGCGCGCGATCACCGACCGCGAGGAGCTCAAGGCGTGGTTCCCGTGCGATGTCGTCGCCGACGCCTGGGAGCCGGGCGCCGCGATCAGCTTCCCCTTCCCCGGAGAGGGCGGGCCGACGCTCACCGGGACCGTCCTGGAGGTCGAGGAGCCCCGCGTCCTCGCCTACACCTGGGGGGAGGAGACGCTGCGCTTCATCCTGACGCCCGAGCCGGACGGCCGCACCCGGCTGGTGTTCACCGACGAGCTCGACCCGCCGCTGGCGGCCCGCAACGCGGCCGGCTGGCAGGTCTGCCTCGCGCGCCTGGCCGCGGAGAGCGCCACCGATGCCTGGAAGGTCTTCTTCGACCGCTACACGGCCGCGTTCGAACCGGCGCTCGGCCCGCAGCAAGGCCCGCCGTCGGGGCACTGACGACGCCGGACGGCGCCGTCGCGCGGAGCGCACCCGGCGCGCCCCCACCGCGACGGCCGCCCGAGGGTCAGCGGGCGGCCGACCGCCGCGCCATAGGTACATATGGCGTGGTCACGGCTCCGGACCAGGGCTCGTCCGGGCCGTGTTCGGGCCGTGGATCACGTGCGGACAGGGCGCCCTCCCGGGTCGGGGAGGGCGCCCTGCGGTGTGCGGTTCAGCAGCCGGGCGTCACGCCGGGGTCAGCGCCCGTGGCGGTGGCCGTCCGGCCGGCCGCCCCAGCGGTGCTCGTGCCCGCGGCCGTGGTCCGAGCGGTGCTGGCGGCCCCAGCCCTCGTGGTGGCGGCCGTGGTGGCGGCCGTGGCCGTACGCACCCCGACCGTCGTGGTGGTGCGCGCTGTAGGCGACGCCGACGGCGGGCGTGGCGGCACTGGCGGCGGCGGCACCACCCAGCACCAGGGCGACTGCCACGCCGACCGTGGCGGCAAAGCGGGAAACTCGCATAGCGATCTCCTGTCACAGCAGACGCCGGAGCGCCTGCACGGATCGAACACGCCAACCGTCTCCCCTCGCGGCGCCCCGCAGGCCGCGGCACGCCTGCAATGACACTCAATATGGTGGAATAGCCCGATTTGTGGAACCGCGGCGCACAGGGGATGCTTGGGCAGGTGTGGCACGCTCCGGACCCGGGCGCGCACCCGTTCCCGGGGCACGCGGGCTGCCCTTTCCGGCCGGCGCGGGATCGGCCTCATGGCCCCGTCGTGTGCTTCTGCACGCACAGGAGCAGCCCCTATGGTGAGCCGACACGTCCGTCCGCCCAGAGGGGAACTGATGGTGCGTAGTGCCAGGATCGCCCGATACGCCGCCACCTTCGCGGCAGCCCTGCTACTCGGCACCGGGCTCGGCCCGGCGGCCTCCGCCGACGGCCCGGCCGGACCGGACCAGCTCGCGGCCCGGCTGAACGCCTACTGGAGCCCGGCCCGGATGGCGGCCGCCCTGGCCGGCAGAACGGACGGCGGCACGCAGGCCGCGCCGGCCGCCCCCGTCGTCTCCCCCGCAGTGGACGGCCCCCGGCCGGGCGAGCACATCCCGCCCAGCAGGAGCTTCGACGGCATTCCGCAGGCCGGCACCTTCTTCTGGACCACCGCCACCGGCACCGGCCGCACCTGCAGCGGCTCCGTGGTGCGCAGCCCCGGCCGCGACCTGGTGCTCAGCGCCGGGCACTGCCTGAAGGGCTACTCCGGCACCTCCCCGCAGCGCGACCTGGCCTTCGTGCCGCAGTACCACGACGGGCTCAAGCCGTTCGGCGTCTTCCCGGTCCGCACCAACGGCGTCTACGTCTCGCAGCGGTACTACGACCTGGGCGTCGACGCGGGGGCCGAGTACGACTTCGCCTTCGCCGTCACCGGGCCGGACCAGGACGGGAAGAAGCTCCAGGACGCGGTCGGCGGGGTGCAGTTGCTCACCGGGACGGGGTACTCCCACGCCCCGGTGCGGATGATCGGGTATCCGTCGGGAGCGCAGAAGCCGCTGGAGTGCTGGAGCCGGACCACCAAGTGGGTCAGCGACGACCCGGCCGACCCGGGCACCTTCCCGCGGATCGCCTGCGACGCCTTCGTGAGCGGGACCAGCGGCGGGCCGATGCTGATGCCGTGGCTCGACGGCTGGGCCGTGATCGGGGTCATCGGCGGCTACCACACCGGCGGCAACACCCCCCAGGTCTCCTACAGCGCCTACTTCGGCGCCGCCACCCAGGCCCTCTACCGCGACGCGGTCACCGGCGCCACGCCCGCGGGCCCGGCCTCCTGACCGCGGGGGCGGCAACCCCCGCGCGCGGCGGACCTCGTACGGCGTGCGGCCGGAGCGGCGGGCGGACGTCGCCCGGCCGGTCCGGCCGTACGGTTCCTCACCGGTGCGTCGTCACCGGGAGGTCGTCACCGATCCGTCCTCAACGGTCCGTCTCTTCAAGGAAGACCGGGTTGGTGAGGGCGGCCATCGGGCCGAACAGCAGCGCGTCGCCCATGGTGTTGCCCTGGCCCGGCGTGCCGTCGGCCATCGGGTGGCGGACCTCGGCGCGGACGTACGGGGCGAGCGAGGCGGTGGTCCGCCACACCACCGTGCCGTCGCCGGCGTCGCTCAGCGACTCCTGGTGCATCTGGCCCTCGTCGGTGATGAACCGGACCGTGCCGTGCGGCACGCCCTGGACGTCCAGCCGGATGTCCACCGGCGCGTCCGCGGGCACCTTCAGCGTGCCGCCGATGCCGGCCTGCCGCCCGTACCCGCTGGCGGTGAAGGCCAGTTGCGACGGCCGAGGACTCCGCGATCCAGTTGCGGCCCGCGCGTATCCCGTCCATGATCGCGTCGGTGGCCAGGTCGTCCGCGTAGACGACGTTGTGCGGCAGGCCGATCACGTTGGGGTCGCTGTGGGCGTCGCTGTTGCCCATCGCGGGGAGCCAGCGCCCGCCGGTGCGGACCGCCTCGCCCAGCTTCTGGTCCCAGGTGCTGACCGCGTGCTCGTCGTCGTACGTCCACGGGCCGGTCCACACCTCGGTGGCGTCGGCGTCGTCGAAGCCGAACTTCCACTGGCACGCGATGTAGGCGCAGTACATGTGCGCGGGCACCACCAGCCCGCCGCTGCGGTGCACTTGGCGCGCGAAGCGGGCGAACGTGTCGTCGCGCGAGCGGTAGCGCCAGTCGATCCACTCGCCGGGCGGCAGGCCGAGGGCGAGCCAGTGGCCGTTGCGGGTGGTGACCTCCTCGCCGGTGATGATCAGCAGGTCGGGGCCGGCGTACTGGCCCCACACCGCGTGCGAGGAGGTGGTGTTGTGGTCGGTGGAGACCATGAAGTCCAGCCCGGCGGCGCGGGCGCCGGCCGCGACCTCGACGGGCAGGCGCTTGCCGTCGGAGTAGACGGTGTGCAGGTGGCAGTCGCCGCGGTACCAGGCGCGGCCGCGGCCCTTGGCGCGCTGCGGCGGGTAGTCGGGGACGGACGCCGGGGCCGGGTTCGCCGTAGGTGAGGGTGACTTGGACCTGGTAGTTCATCCCCTGCGGCGCCACCTGGTACGGGCCGAGGACGACATGCCAGGTCCCGGCGCTGACCGGGCCCGGCAGGTAGCCCGGGGTGGCCTCGCTGTTGCTGATCTCGAACTCGGTGCGGAAGCCGCCGGACCAGCCGCGGAAGCCGCGGCTGCCCAGGGCGATCCCCCGCTCGTCGAAGACGCCGATGTCGCAGGAGTTGGCCGGGGTGCCCGCGGGGACGGTCGGCTTGTCGTAGGAGTACGACACGGCGATCTTCTGCACGCCCTGCGGTACTTCCACCGGGAGGTAGACGAAGTCGGCGACGCCCGTGGGCAGCAGCCCGGTGATGGTGCGGGTCACGTCGCCGCTGCTCGGCGGCGCGCCGTCGGACGAGGCGTCGGCTGCCTGCGCGAAGGATACCGGCGCGAGGGTGAGGGCGGCCGCGCCGGCGATCCCCGCGGCCAGCAGCCCGCGGCGGCCCAGCGCGCCACCCGGGCCGCCCGCCCCCGCGGTTTCGTGATCGGCACCGGTGTCGGGTCCGGGGTCGAGTGGGTTCACTCGGTGTTCGCAGTGTCCGTCAAGGCACATGGGTCCTCAGCAAGGTCGGTGGTCGATCACGGGGATCTTCGGGACTCTCGTCCCGATCCGTGAACGGCGGGTGAGTCCCGCGTGGCCGCGGCGGCAACTGCCCGGGGCACGTCGGCGCGGCCCTGCCGCCCTCCCTCCTGACGCCACCCGACCGCCCGGCCACGCGCCGGCCCGCCGTATCCCCTGTCCTACCCCTTCGGCACCCGGCGGAGCTACGGACGCGGTGATCCGCCACCGCCCGTCCGGCCGAGCCGCAACAGCGCGGGATTCAGCGGGTGTCGGCGGCTACGGCTTCCGCCGTCGTGTGCCCTTTCTCACGGGGCGCCGTGCGGGCGGGCGCTGGAGCCCGCAAGCGTCGAACGCGCGGTTCGCCCCGGTCGGAACGGGGCGGAACGGGACAGTCCGGCCGCCCGCGGGGACCGTGTCCGCGCCCGGCCCGCCGAGGCCCCGACCTCCGCACTTTTCCGGGCCCCGCCTAACGCCCCGGTAACACGGCCGGAGGGGTCCGCGGCGGACCGTCCCACCGGCCGTCCGGCGGACAAAACCGTCCACACGTGCGTAGTAGCTTGTGCCTCCCCCCGAAGCCGAACCGTCCGAGGAGATCCCCTCGTGGGCCCCACACAGATCAACGGCCTCCCGGCCCATGTGCTGTTCGTGCACGTGGTCGTCGTCCTGGTCCCCCTGACCGCCGCCGTCCTCCTCGGCTGCGCGATATGGCCCGGCCTGCTCCGCCGCCTGGGCGCCATCCTTCCGCTGCTGTCGCTGGCGACCCTGGCCGGCGTCCCCCTGACCACCCACGCCGGCGAGTGGCTGGAGAGGCACACCGCCAGCACGCCGCTGCTCCGCAGGCACACCGAACTGGGCGACAGCCTGCTGCCCTGGACCGTGGGCCTGTTCGTCCTCGCCACCGCCCTGTGGTGGTGGCACCGGCACACCACCGCCGCCGCCACCGCGCCCGCCGCCGACGCGAGCACGACCGTGAGCCCGACCGCCGGGACGACCGCTGCCGCCCGCGCCCGCGCCGACACCGGCACCGCCGCCCTGGCACTCCCCCTCCGCATCGCCGCCGTGGTCCTGTGCGCCGCCGTCTCCGTAGGCTCGGTCGTGCAGGTCTACCGGATCGGCGAATCGGGCGCGAAGGCCGCCTGGACCGGCAACTTCTCGCAGCAGCCCGTCCCGCGCCACGGCGGATAGCCGCCCGGGGAACCGGCCACGCCGTACGAACCGGGCTTCAGCAGCCGGCCGGCCGGGCCGGGCGCCTTACCCGGGCCGGGAGTTGACGATACGTCAGCGGTCGGGGCGACGGCGTCAAGCGCGGGGCCGCCGAGCCGGCCGCACCCGTACGTGAAGCCACCGCGATCACGCGCCTGTAGCGCTCGCCCTCCCTCGTGAATCCTTTCACGCCACACCACGCCCGAACCTCCGCTCCTCGCGCCCGAACCGGGCACCCTCCTCATCCGAACCGGGCACCGGGAACACACCGGTTCCCGCAGCGATGCCCGGGAGCCGGCGGCAGAACCGCCCGAACCGGCGACCTGGCGCCGCCTCGTTGATACGATTTAATTCTCCGCACCAAAGACGTCTCCGGCCCCCAACCGCCCGCCGCCCGGGACGCCTCCGCGCACCACCGCCCCAGCTCAGCGCCACCGTCCCCGCCGCCCGCCGGTCCGCGTCCGCCGCGACGGGCCCGGCGGGTGCCGTACGCCCGGCGCGGTGGCGCTTTACCTGACCTATACATGCCAACTCTCCCGTCCTACGATGACCCCGACATCACGCGAGAGCGCTCTCCGCTCGCTTCGGTCTCACTCCCCCCGGACGGAAGAAGAAGTGTCATGAGACGCAAAATAGCCACGGTCGTGGGCCTGTCCGCCCTGCTCGCCACGGCCGCCCTGGGCGGCGCCGGCGCCATGACGGCGTCCGCCGCACCGGCCCCCGACTCCCCCGCCGCCGCGCACGCCGGCGCCTCCGACGCCGTGGTCACCGCGATGGTCCACGACCTGGGCCTGACCAAGGCCCAGGCCGAGCAGCGGCTGCGGCAGCAGGCCGCCGCCACCGGCCTCGCGCCCAAAGCGCGCAAGGCCGCCGGGAGTTCGTACGGCGGTTCGTGGTTCGACCAGGCCGACGGGAAGCTGGTCGTCGCCGTCACCGACGCGCACGCGGCGTCCGCCGTGGCCAGGACCGGCGCGGCCACCACGGTCGTCGCCCGCACCGCCGCGCAGCTCAACTCGGCGAAGGCCGCCATCGACGCCCTGGACAGGAAGCAGAAGGCCCCCGCCGGGGTGAGCAGTTGGGGTGTCGACCTCACGTCGAACCGGGTGGTGATCGACGTGCGGGCCGGCGCGGCCGAGGACGCGGCGGTACGCGCCTTCGTCGCCGGCGCCGAGCGGCACGACACCGCGAAGGCGGTCGTGGTCCGGACGACGACCGCCGCGGCTCCGACAACGCTGTCAGCGGGCACGGTCGGCGGCGACCCCTTCACCAGCCACGGCATCCGCTGCTCCATCGGCTTCTCGGTGTACGGCGGCTTCGTCACCGCCGGCCACTGCTCCCAGGTCGGGGCGGCCGTCTACGGCTGGGACGGCTCCTACGTCGGCGACTTCCAGGCCGGCACGTTCCCGGGGAACGACTACTCCTGGGTCAACGTGGGCAGCGGCTGGTGGACCGTGAACGTCGTGCTGGGCTGGGGCACGGTCCCCGACGTGCTGGTCCACGGCTCCGCGGTGGCGCCGGTCGGCTCCTCCATCTGCCGCTCGGGGTCCACGACGCACTGGCACTGCGGCACGGTCCTCGGCATGAACGAGACGGTCAACTACAGCGAGGGCAGCGTCTACGGGCTCACCGAGACGAACGTGTGCGCCGAACCGGGCGACTCCGGGGGCTCGTTCATCAGCGGTGACCAGGCCCAGGGCGTGACCTCGGGCGGCTACGGCGACTGCACCTCGGGCGGCGAGACCTGGTTCCAGCCGGTCAACCCGATCCTGTCGGCGTACGGCCTGACCCTCCAGACGAGCTGACGGCGGCTGCGACCGCCGCGCACAGGGCCCGCTCCGGGACGGCGACCTCCCGGAGCGGGCCCCCGTTCGCCCCCTGCCGGGAATGCCCCCAACCGGCGCGGAGAGGACCGCCGTTGGGCCCGCTGTCGGGCCCGCCGTCGGGCCCGCCGTCGGGGCCGCCGTCGGGGCCGCCGGCCCGGGCGGACAACGGGCGGACAACCCCCGGAATTGGATGTTGCCTGCGTCGCACGGCTATTCTCGGCTGTTTTCCGGAAGGGTCGCCCTTTTCCAGGACCGGACCTGACGACGCGTCAGAGGAATAGCGGCGACGGACGGGAAACGTCCGCGAGCACATCCGCGGGTCGGACGCGACGTCGTCCAGGGCCGTTCACATGGTCGTGTCCACGACGAGGTCGCAGAGCGCCTCGAATACGGCGCGCGCGGGAATGTCGGGCAGCGCGAGAATCTCCTGCCTCGCCTCGTCCGCCCAATTCCGTACTTCCGCGCGGGCCATGTCGAGGGCGGGATGCTCCTGGAGCAGTCCCAGGGCCTCGGCGTGCAGATCGGGGTCGGTCAACTGGCCGCGGCTGAGCAGTTCCACCAGCCGCGCGTCGGACGGGACGGACGAGCGCAGCGCGTAGATCATCGGCAGCGTGGGCACGCCCTCGCGCAGGTCCGTCCCGGGCGGCTTGCCGGACGCGGCGGACTCGCTGGTCAGGTCCAGGACGTCGTCGGCGAGTTGGAAGGCCATCCCCCACGCCTCGCAGGCGCGCCGCAGGCACGACACGACCTCGGGGGACGCGCCGGAGACCAGGCTGCCGAGTTCGCCGGACGCGGCGAACAGCGACGCGGTCTTGTTGCCGAGCACCCCGAGGTGGTGGCCGAGGACGTCGGTCTCGGAGCGCGGACCCGCCGTCTCGGCCGACTGCCCGTCGGCGAGCCGCATGAACGTCTCGGCGTGCAGCCGGATCGCCTCGTCGCCGAGGTCGGCGACGAGGCGGGAGGCCCGGGAGAAGAGGAAATCCCCGGTGAGTACGGAAACCGGCGCGCCCCAGAGCATGTGGGCGCTCGGCACTCCGCGCCGGATGACCGCCTCGTCCATGACGTCGTCGTGGTAGAGCGAGCCGATGTGGGTCAGCTCCACCACGGCCGCCGCCGGGGCAATACGCGGATCGGCCGGGTCGCCGAACTGGGCGCTCAGCAGCACCAGGAAGGGCCTGAGCCGCTTTCCGCCCGCACTGATCAAATGCCGCGCCGCGGAGGCGAGGACGTCATTGCGCGTCTGCGCCGCTTCCAGCAGCAGCCGCTCCACCAACTCCATGCCGACGGACAGCTCTTTGGCGAGCGCCTCATCGGCGACGTCCACAGGCAAGCCGCTGTTCACACAGCCTCCTCATCCCGGCGAACCGGCACCGCGCGCGGAACGTACCCGGCCGAGCCGGCCCCGACCGAGGTCCACGCCGTGCGAACAACGACACGTCAAGGGTATCTACGGCATCTCCAGGGGCGCAACGGAGCCGTGCGCCGACCGGTCCTGCTCCGACCCGGCCGGTGTGTCGGCCGACCCGTCCACCGCGGCCGGGAGGTCCTGCCGCCGGCGCGACTGCCGGACCTCGGGGACGGTCGGGGCGGCCGCGCCGAGGACGGCTGACGGTTCGGCAACGGCTGGTACGGGTCCGGCGTCGACGCCGCTGAGGTCACCGATGTACGGCGCCGGCTGCGCGAACTCGGGCGGCTGGCCGAGGCGGGACTCACCGCCTGCACCCTGTGGCTGCCCGTTGCGGCCGAGCACGTGGGCGAGGCGATGGAGTGGATCGCGGCCGAGGTCGCGCCGCAACTCGCCTGACCCGTCGACCGGGGCAGGTCCTCCGGGCTTCCCATGACCAGGGCCGCGGCTCGCGGCCAGCAAGCTAGCGTGCTAGCATCCTTGCCGTGGGCGACGAAGAGGTCAAACAGTTCAACGTGTACCTGCCGATCGGACTGATCAAGCAGGTCAAGCACCATGCCATCGAGTCGGAGCTGTCCTTGTCGGCGTTGGTCGCCGAGGCACTGCGCGCCTACCTCGGCGACACCCACGGACAGCGATCGACCGAAAAGGAGACCTGACATGACCACCGACGGGATCGAGGCCGTGTTCCTCACCACCCACAACTGGGGCAGGACCGCGAAGTTCTTCCAGGAGCTGGGCTACGAGCTGGAGTTCGAGACCGACCACGCCTCGGGCCGGCTGCGCAACGGCGACGGCCCGTACGTCTTCGCCGCCGAGGTCCCCGAGGACCGGGAGCCGCAGACGCAGATCGTGCTGAAGGTGGCCGACGAGGACGCGTTCCGCCCCGGCCCGGCGGTCGAGGTGGTCACGCCGTTCGAGGACACCCACTTCGGGTCCCGGGAGATGACCGTCCGCGACCCCGACGGGCGGATCTGGAACCTCCAGGCACCGGCGAAGAACTGACCGCGCCGAACAACCGCAGGACCAGCCACGAGGAGAGGCGGCACCATGGCCGACCCGCACACCACCGCGCCCGATGCGACGGCCGTACGCGTCGCCCTGTGGCGGGCCATGCACGTCCTGGTCGATCCCCCGCCGCACGTGCTCGACGACGGGATCGGCCTGCGGCTGGCGGACCCCGACGACGGCTGGCGCGCCCGCCCGGACATGGACGCCCGGGCCACGCGCCTGTTCCGGGCGTCCGTGGTGGCGCGGGGCCGTTTCATCGAGGACCTGGTCACCGAGCACGCCGGCCGCGGGGTCGGGCAGTACGCCCTGCTGGGGGCCGGGTTGGACACCTTCGCCCAGCGCAGGCCCGACATCGCCGCCGGCCTGCGGGTGTTCGAGGTCGACCAGCCCGGACCGCAGGCGTGGAAGCGGCAGCGGCTGGACGAGGCGGGCTACGGCGTACCCGAGTGGCTACGGCTCGTGGCGGTCGACTTCGAGGAGGGCGAGTCCTGGTGGGAGCGGCTGACCGCCGCCGGCTTCGACCCGGGCCGGCCGGCGGTGGTGGCCTCCACCGGCGTCAGCATGTACCTCACCACGGACGCGATCACGGCCACCCTGCGCCGGATCGCCTCGCTCGCCCCGGGCTCCACGCTGGCCATGACGTTCCTGCTGCCGCCGGACCTCATGGACGCGGCCTGCGCGCCGCCTTCGAAGGAGCGCAACGCGGCGCGGCGGAGGCCGGCACGCCCTTCCTGAGCTTCTTCGCACCGGCGCAGATGCTGGCGCTGGCCCGGGACGCCGGCTTCCGCGACGTCCGCCACGTGTCGGCCGACCTCCTCGCCGAGCGCTACTTCGCCGGCCGGTCCGACGGTCTGCGGCCGTCCCCCGGCGAGGAGTTGCTGGTGGCCACCACCTGACGGGCACCGCGAACCCCGCGCGGGGCCGCGCACCGGACCGGGCCCGGCCCCGTGGCGGTCACTTCGCCACCGGCACCGCCGCCCTCACCCCGCGGCCTGCGGGAGCAGCGCGAACGCCTCGACCTCCAGCAGCAGTTCGGGGCGGACCAGCGCGGCCACCTGGACGGCGGTGCTGGCGGGCGGATGCGCGACGTCGACGTACTCGTCACGGGCCGCGCGTACGGCCGGCAGGTGGCCGATGTCGGTCACGAAGTAGGTGAGCTTGATGACGTCGTCGAACGTCGCGCCGGCCGCGGCCAGGCAGCGGCGCAGGTTGTCGAACACCTGGCGGGCCTGCGCGGCGGGATCGCCGGCTCCGACGACCTTCCCGTCCGCGTCGACGGCGACCTGGCCGGACAGCGCGACCAGGCGCCCCGATCCGATGACCACATGGGTGAACCCGGTGCCGGGGGCGACCCCGTCCGGAGCGGCGATGTACGTGAGTTGGGTTTCCTTCACACCGGCATCCTGGTCGACGGCGGCGCCGGTGCGCCAACTCATGTGCGGCGCAGCGGCCGTAGGTGTGGCCGTACGGGTCCGCGCCCGCGCCGCCACCGCCGTGTCGCCGCGCGCGAACGTCCCTCGGGGCGGCGGCCCGGGTGACCGGGCGCCCGGCACTTCCCGAGCCGCCCCCGTGCCCCGGGCCCGGCCGCGCTTCCCGAGCCGGCGCGGGGTTCAGCGCCGGCCGGCCCGGCGCAGCGAGAGGCCCAGCAGTACGGCGACCGCCGCGGGCGGCAGCCACCACGCGTCGACGCCCGCGCCGTGCACCAGGCCGGCGGTCGCCGCGAGCGCGAGCAGCACGCCCAGGGCGATGCGCCAGTCGTCGCCGACGACGAAGTCGTACCAGAAGGCGGCGAAGGAACGGAGGCGGTTCATCGCGGGACTCCCTGTACGGGGGCGGGCCGCCCGGCGGACGGGCCGCCGCGGCGCAGGGCGGCGGCGTACCCGGCGGCGAGCAGGGCGACGGCCGGCACGAGGACGAGCAGCGCCGCGTCCGAGCCGGGCCAGTGCGCCCCGGCGCCCTCGGTGGACCAGAACAGGCCGAACGAGGTGAGCATCGTGCCGACCGCGAACTTCATGGTGTTCTCCGGGACCCTGGCCAGCGGCGCGCGGACCGCGAACCCGACGGCGGTGACGGCCAGCACGGCGGCGAGCGCGCCGAGGGCGGCGAGGGGGACGTTCTTCTGGTTGTCGCCGAAGGTGACCACGATGAAGGCGACTTCGAGCCCTTCGAGGAAGACGCCCTTGAAGGACAGGGTGAAGGCGTACCAGTCGTGGACGACGCCCCGGCCGCCGGTCGCCGCGGCGCGCGCGGCGGCGACCTGCCGGGCGTAGCGGGCCTCCTCGTCGTGCAGTTCCTTGCGGCCCGAGGCGCGCAGTACGGCTTTGCGCAGCCATTGGAGGCCGAAGACCAGCAGCAGCGCGCCGACGACCAGGCGCAGGGCGCCCAGCGGGATCAGGGCGATGGCCGGTCCGAGGGCGGCGACGGTGACGGCGAGTACGACCAGGGCGGCGCCGGTGCCCTGGAGCGCGGAGCCCCAGTGCCGGCTCGTACCGGCGGCCAGCACGATCGTCAGGGCTTCGACGGCCTCCACGGCGCAGGCCAGGAA
Source organism: uncultured Actinomycetota bacterium (assembly GCA_963820715.1). GTDB lineage: Bacteria > Actinomycetota > Actinomycetes > Streptomycetales > Streptomycetaceae > Actinacidiphila. Next base: position 22,818 of record CAWGAU010000001.1, read on the forward strand.
CACCGTGGCGAACAGCACCCAGTCGTTCATGTGCGGGACCCGGGCGGCGGGGCGGAGTGCGGGCGTGTCATGGGGTCCTCCGGGCGGGAGCGGTGGGTCGGGGAGCGTCGGCAGGGTGTGGCCGCAGGCCGGCGGGCGCCGCCTCCGCCTGGGGCCCCGGGTCCCCGGCCCGCACGGTGGCCGCCGACCGGCCCCCGGCCCGGGCGACCGGCGGCAGCCGGACCGGTCCCGCGGCCGGCGGCCAGGTCACGGCCCGCGGGTCGAGCCGCTCCGACAGCGGCCGAGCGGCGGGCGCGACCGGCCCGGGGCACAGCCGGGGCAGGCGGGGCAGGCGGGGCAGGCGGGGCAGGCGGGGCAGGCGGGGCAGGCGGGGCAGGCGGGCGCATCATCGGCGCGCCCTCACCCGTCGCCGAGCAGGTCGGTGCCCAGGAGGTGGCGCAGCAGCCGCTCGTCCGTCGTCGGCAGGTTCTCGACGAAGCGGGAGAGCACGGCCTCGCGGTCCGGGTCGGACTCCAGCTCGCGGCGCATCCGGCGCGCGGCCAGGCCGTGGCTGTCGGCGACCGGCGCGTAGGCGTACGCCCTGCCCCGCTTGACGCGGGTCAGCAGGCCCTTGTCGCGCATCCGCGACAGCACCGTGACCACGGTGGAGTACGACAGCTCGCCGCCCAGACGGCCGAGCACGTCGCCCGGGACGAGCGGCTCGCCGCAGTCCTGGAGGACGTCCAGTATCTCGGCCTCCAGCGCGCCGACGGGTCTGCGCCCGCCCGCGGCTCCCGTGTCGCCCCCGCTGTTCACCAGTTGGCCAACTTTCGTTCATCGTCTACAGTCCTGTAGAAGTTCTATGGCGAGTGTGCCACGCCGCCGCGTCGGCGCACAGCCTCGACGTGTCCCGTCCGGTGGAGGCTTTCGCGCGCCCGCCGCGACATTCCATGACCTGTGGCCCCGTGGTGGTCCCCCGCTGCCCGGTCCCACCCGCCGGCGCCCCGCCCGACCCGAAAGAGCCCCTTGATGACAGCCCACTCCGCGGTCCACCTGGCCTTCAACGGCTCGGGCATCGACGGTTCGTCGTTCAGTACGATCACCGACTTCGCCCGCGACACCAAGTGGCTCAACACCCCGGTGGAGCTGTGGACCAACGCCGGGCTGGGCGTGTTCGCGATCCTGATGTTCGCGGGCTGGTGGCAGGCGCGCCGCCGCGACACCCGCGCCATGACGCTGGCGCTGGCCGCGCCGGTGTGCGTGCTGTTCGCCTTCATGGTGGCCGAGGTCACCAAGAAGCTGGTCGCCGAGGTACGGCCCTGCTACTCGATGCCGCACGCGTACTACGTCGACTCCTGCCCGGTGCGCAGCGACTACGCCTTCCCCAGCGGCCACGAGACGACGGCCGCCGCCACGGTGGCGGCGCTCTTCCTGCTCGACCGGCGGCTCAGCGCGATCGCCGCGGGCTTCGCCGTGCTGGAGGGCTTCACCCGCGTCTACGTCGGCGCGCACTACCCCCACGACGTCATCGGCGCCGCGCTGCTCGCCCTGCCGACCGCGCTGCTGGCCAGTTGGCTGATCGCGCGCGTCGGCGAGGGCGCGGTCGGACGGCTGCGGGCCGGCGCGCTGGAGCGCGTACTGACGGCGGTGCCCGCCGCGCACGCGGCCCATTGACCGCACGGCGTACGGCCGCCGCCGGTGGGTACGGCCCGGCGGCACGCCTCACGACCCGGTGCGGTGGGCCGGGTCCGTCGGCGGGGCGGCGGGGGTGGAGGGGTTCTGCGCCGGGGGCGCGGCGGCCGGGGAGGGCCGGCCCAGGGGGAAGAGGGCGAGCAGGACCAGGACGGCGCCGACCGGCAGGATGTCGAGGCTGACGGCGATCGGGGCCAGGCCGAGGAAGACCAGGACCGGGGTGCGCGCCGGGAGGCGGCGCGGCGCGATGATCGCCAGTTGGGCCAGCAGCGTCAGCAGGCCCGCCTCGAAGAGGAGCGGTCCCGCGGCGTGCAGTGGCGCGGGCAGCGGCGCGTTGTCGTGCAGGCTCCCGAACAGGTCGCCCAGGATGACCCACAGGAAGCTCGCGGCTCCGGCCAGGCCGGCCGTCGCCGCGATGTTCGCCACCGTCCGGTGCCAGGGGACCCGGTCCGGCACGAGCGCCCGCAGGCCGGCGATCAGGACGGCCAGCAGCACGAAGGCCGCGAAGAACATCGCATGGCCGGCGTCCCAGGCCAGGCCGGGTCCGCGACCGTTGTCCAGGCCGTCGACGAGGCGCAGGACCCCGTAGAGGAGCAGGCAGACGGGGGCGCCGACGGAGGAGATCCGGAGCGCGAGGGGCAGGCGGGAGCCGCGGGGAATTACCGGAGAGAACGTCACCCCTCCACCGTCCCGGCGCCGCCCCCCGCACGGCATCAGGGCCCTCCCCCGCCCACCCCGGGCACGGCCCCTAAGGCATCCCCCTTCACGGCATCCGGGCGGCTCCCCGGCCGCACGCCCTTCGCCCGCACCAGGAGCTCCGGCACTGCCGTTGAAGCAGACATACGGTCGGACGTACATCTGACCGCGTTTCAGGTCGACGCCGTGCTCTGCGCCACGAACACGGCGCCGCGCACGGGCGGTCGCGACGCGACGCCGAACCTGCGGCGCATCCTCGCCGCCGCGAGGCCGAAGGACAGCGGCCCACGGCGATTTCAGCGCTTCGCGTATTCCCCGTAACCCTGCCAGTCGATCACGACACAGGGCTCGTCGCCCACGACCCAGGCGTCATGGCCGGCGTCGGCCGTCATGAAGTCGCCGGGTCCGAAATCCATCTCCTCGCCGTCGTCCATGACGATCTTCATATGGCCGGAGACGAAGTACCCGACGTGGGAAGCCTCGCAGCTCTCCGTCTTCGCGATCGGCTTGACGTGCTTCGACCACTGCCAGCCCGGCTCGAAGATCGCACGCCCCACAGGCCCGATCGGCGAGGTGATGAGCTGAAGTTCGCCCTTGCCGTCCTCGAACGGCCGAACCTCGTCAGCGGACTTGAAGTTCTTTCTCTGAAGAGCAGCCACAACGCTCTCCCCTTATCGTCGGGGAATCACTTCCGTCCATGCTCGCACAATTCGCCGCCTCCCACACTTTGAGCAACTCCCTGTCATCATCGGCCGCTTTCCATTGATTCTCCGATTTCCCCGATGCCCGAAGCGGGAAAACGAGCCGCCGACCGCCGTATTCGGCGCGGTTGCGCTCGCCGGGCGGCGCCGCTCAGGACGCCGCCGCGTGGGACGGCAGTGCGACGCCGGTCAGCCGCTCCGCCTCGGCCCACAGCCGGGTGTTGACGCCCCCGTCGAGCGCCCGGCGGGTGATCCGGACCAGGGCGGTCGGGCCGACGAGGCCGAACATGCCGCCGGGGCCGTAGTAGTTGCCCGCGAGAGCCTCGGGGTCCGCGGCCGCGTACAGCAGTGGCTCCGCGCCCTGCTGGACGTCCTGCGAGGGCAGCAGGGGCAGCGCCGACAGGAGCGAGACCGTGCGCTTGGGCCGGTCGCGTCCCAGACTCGGGCCCGCGGTCTGGAGGTTGGTGCGGGTGTAGCCGGGGTGGGCGCCGGCGCTGAGCAGCGGCCAGCCGCGCTCGGCCGCGACGGCGGCGAGTTGGCGGGTGAGGATGAGGTCGGCCAGCTTGGACTGGGCGTAGGCGAGGTTGGGGCTGTAGCGGCGGTGCTCCCACTGGAGGTCGCCGAAGTGGATGCGGCCGTAGTTGGCGGTGCCGCTGCTCATGGTCGCCACCCGCGGCGCGGGCGCGGCGAGCAGCGCGGGCAGCAGGCGCACGGTGAGGGCGAACGGCCCGAGGAAGTTGCTGCCGAACTGGAGCTCGAAGCCGTCGGCGGTGGCCATCCGGGTCGGCGGGGCCATCACCCCCGCGTTGTTGACCAGCAGGTCGAGCGGGCCGCGGGCCAGCACGGCGTCGGCGAAGGCGCGTACCGAGGCCAGGTCGGCGAGGTCGAGCCGCAGGACGTCCAGCCGGGCCTCGGGGTGGTCGGCAAGGATCTCGGCCCGCGCCTGCTCGCCCTTGGCGGGGGTGCGCACCGCCATGACCACGCGGGCGCCCGCGCCCGCCAGCCGGCGGGCGGTCTCCTTGCCCGTGCCGCTGTTGGCGCCGGTGACGACGGCGATCCTGCCGGTCTGGTCGGGTACGGCGTACATGGGGTTCCTCCGATGATGCCGAGCGCGCCGATGGCGCGGGGTGCCGGTTGGCGGTTGGCGGTTGCGGCCGGGCCCACTCGTAAAGGACCGGCGGTCTCTTGCATCGGACGCTAGCAGACCACCGGTCCGATAACAACAGACCGGGGGTCTGTAGGATGAGCACATGTCCACCGGATTCCAGCGCGCCCGCAGCGCGGAGCAGCGCGAGCAGCGGCGGCGCGCGATCTTGGACACCGCGGCCGCGATGCTGGCGGAGATGCCCGTGGCCGAGGTCAGCCTCAACGAGCTGAGCCGCCGGGTGGGCCTGGCCAAGTCCAATGTGCTGCGCTACTTCGAGTCGCGCGAGGCCGTGCTCCTGGAACTCCTGGACGCCGCGACGGCCGAGTGGCTGGAGAGCCTGGACGCCGTACTGGGCGCGGCGGCCGACCCCGCCGCGGGGCCGTACGAGCGGGCCGACGCCGTGGCCGCGGCGCTCACCGACTCGCTGATCGCCCGGCCGGTGCTGTGCGACCTGGTCAGCGCGCAGGCCGCGGTGCTGGAGCGGAACGTCTCGGCGCAGGTCGCCGCTCAGTACAAGCGCGCCGCCGTCGCCGCCGCCGGCACGCTGGCCCGGCTGGTCGCCGCGCGCCTGCCGGAGTTGGGCGACGACGACGCCGTACGGTTCGCCGCCGCGCTGATGCTCACCACCGGGGCGGCGTGGAGCCACGCCCACCCCTCGGCCGCGATGCTCGACGCCTACGCGGCCGATCCGTCGCTGACCGCGTGCCGGCTGGATCTCGCGGACATGCTGCGGCAGATGTTCGCCGTCGTGCTGTCCGGGCTGCTGGCCCGGCGCCCGGAGTCAGGAGTGCATACGTGACAGACCGTCAGGAACCGCGCCCCGCCGAGCCGTCCGGCGCGTTCTACCGGCCGCTGGGCGGCGGGCGGTACGCGAGCGGGCCCGCCACCGCCGGGCCGTGGGGCCCCGAGACCCAGCACGCCGGGCCGCCCTCGGCCCTGCTGGGCCGCGCGATGGCGCGGCACGGCGACCGCCCGGACCTGCGGATCTCCCGCATCACCCTCGAACTCCCCTACCCCGTACCGGTCGGCGAGCTGCACGTCGAGGTGGAGACCGTACGCTCCGGCGGGCGGACCGAGTTGCTGGAGGGGCGGATCACCGCCGACGGGCGGCCGGTGCTGCTGGCCCGCGCCTGGCGCACCGTCGCGAGCCCCGACGACACCCCCGCGCTCAGCCCGCTGCCGCCCGCCCCGCCGCTGCCCGGCCCGCAGGCCCCGCACACCATGAAGGGCGCCTACCTGGACGGCTATGTCGCGGCCATGGAGTGGCGGTTCCCCGGGCCGGACACCGGCTTCGACACGCTCGGGCCGGGCACGGCATGGGTCCGCCAGCGCATACCGCTGGTGGAGGGCGAGGAGGACACCCCGCTGACCCGGGCGCTGACCGTGGCGGACAGCAGTTGGGCGGTCGGCTTCGCACTCGACCACCACCGGCGGCTGGTGATCAACACCGATGTGACCCTCGCGCTGCACCGCGACCCGGTCGGCCCGTGGCTGTGCCTGCGCTCCGCGACGGCCGCCAGCCCGGGCGGATCGGGCCTGGCGCTGGGCCACTTGGACGACACGGCGGGCGACTGCGGCCGCATCCTCCAGACCCTGCTGGTCAGCGAACGGTGAGGTGGAGCGGGCGCGGGGGCTTGTTGTCAGTGGTGGGCCGTAGATTCGACTCATCGCCAGGGGCCGCCGGAAGGCGGGGACTTGGGGACCACTCCTGACACCGCCCGACAAGGGGGACAGCCATGCCCGCTGCCGACACCGCCGTGCCGACGAACTCGACCACGTACCTGGAGCTGGCCGAAGAGGGCGGCGGCGCGCACAAGTTCTACGAGGTCCGGACGTCCGCGCGCGTCGGTTTCTACCGCACCCGCGGTGAGATCAAGCGGCTCCGCTGACGCGGGGAGGTGCCCCCACCGCGTCGTCTCCCTCATCCGCCTTGCAGCCGCACGCACCGGACCCCGCTCCTCCACCCGCGGAGACCCGAACGACAGACCCTAGAGGTCCGCCAGCCGCGGCAGCAGGGCCGCCGCGGTCGACACGTCGACGGACAGCGGGCGGTCCTGCGTGTCCGTGGGGAGGCCGGCCGACGCGTGGGCGAGGAGGGCCGCGACCGGGGGCGTCGGGGGCGCGGGGTGCAGGCGCAACGCCCGGACGGCGGCGACCAGTTCGCAGGCCAGCACCAGGCGGTACGCCTCGGTGGCCCGGGCCGCCTGGCGCGCGGCCTGCGGGGCGAAGCTGGCGGCCTCTTCGAGGCCGCGGGCGATGACGGCGTGGCCCGCGGAGGCGGGAGCGGCGGCCGAGGCGCGCAGTTCGGCGAGGGCGGAGTTGGCGCTGTACTCGAGGATCATCATGCCGGAGCCGGCCGCCGGCCCCGAGGCGAGGAAGGCGCGCAGCCCGGTGAGTTCGGGGTCGCCGAGGTGGCCGAGCCGGGCCGCGGAGCAGCGGGCGGTGTGCAGCACGGCCAGGTTGAGCTGGTCCAGCGCGAGCCCGACCGGAGCGGCGAAGAAACCGCCGTGGTGGTAGGCGGCCGGCTCGCCGTCCGGGCCGTCCTCGCTGATCAGCGGGTTCTCCGAGGGGCAGTTGACCTCCACGGCGACGATCCGGCCCAGCGCGGCGGCCGCGTCGAGCGCGGGCCCGTGCGCCTGCGGGAAGGCGCGGAATCCGAACGGGTCCTGGATGCGGTGGGCGGCGCCCCGCGGCCGGTCGGGCACGCCGAGCAGCCGCCGTACCTCCGCCGCGGCCCGCAGCGCGCCCGGGTACGGCCGCACGCCCACGGCCGGCGCCGCGTACGCCTCCAGCGAGCCGGACACCGCGGCCAGCGACAGCGCGGCGACCACGTGCGAGGCGCGCAGCAGGACGTCCATGTCGTGGCAGACCAGCGCGGCCTGGCCGAGGGTGAGGGCGCTGCTGCTCATCAGCGCGAGCGCGTCGCCGCTGTCCAGCGTGACCGGAGCGGGGACGGCGGCCGGCCGGTCCGGGGCGGCCGTGTCGCCGTACTCCCCGGCGGCGGGCCGCGCCCCGTCGGCGAGCCAGGGCCGCTCGCCGATCAGCGTCAGACCGGTCTGGCCCAGCGCCGTCAGGTCGCCGGTGCCCAGGCCGCCGTACTCGTTGACCGCCGGGTGGACGCCCAGCCGCAGCGCGTCCACCAGGGCCGTGACGAACACCGGCTGGAGCCCGGAGCCGCCGGCGAGCACCTGGTTGGCGCGGACCGCGAGCATCGCGCGGACCTGCCGGACGGGCACGAGTCCGCCGATGCCCCCGGCGTGGCTGCGCAGCAGCCGCAGGTCCTGCTCGGCCCGGTCCTCGTCGCGTACGGGGACCATCCGGTTGGCGCCGACGCCGGTGTCCCGCCCGTACATCCGCCCCGACGCGGCGAGCCGCCGCGCGGTGCGCCAGGAGCGCTCGGCGCGGGCGTACGCGGCGGCGGGCACGGCCGCCCCGGCCCGCCGGTCGGCGATCCGGGCGACCGCGTCGGCGTCGAGACCGGCCCCGTCGAGCACCACGAAGGCCCCCTCCTCACGGGAGGGAGCCTCCGTACGGTGCGACGGGGCTTCGGGGATGAGTCCCACCGTGCTCCTTCAACCAGCCGGACAACCCGATGCGGCCGATCCTTCACCCCCGGGCGGGGGCGCCACGCCTCAGCTCAGGCCGACCGACTTCAGCCATGCCTGCGCGACCGGCAGCGGGTCCTTCTTGTCGGTCTGCACCTGCGTGTCCATGGCCAGCAGCGCGGCCGTGTCGAGCTTCGCCGACACCGCGTTCAGCGCGGCGACGCCCGCCGCCGACAGACCGGACTTGTAGACCAGCGGCAGCACGTTCTCGAACCCGAAGAGGTTCTTCGGGTCCTGGAGGACCACGAACTTCTGCGGGGTGATGGTCGGGTCCGTGGTGAAGATGTCCGCGGCCTGCACGTTGTTGTTCTTCAGCGCCGCCTCGGTGAGCGGGCCGCCCGCGTCCAGCGCCTTGAAGGACTTCGGGGTCAGCCCGTACTCCGACTTCAGGCCCACCAGGCCCTGGTGCCGGGTCTGGAACTCCGGCGAGGCGCCGATGACGATGTCCTTGCTGTCCTTGGCCAGGTCGGCGATCGTCGAACTGCTGGTCAGGCTGTACTTCTTCGCGGTCGTGGCGTTGACCGTGAGCGAGTCCTTGTCCTGGGCCGCGGCCGGGTCGAGCAGCGTCAGCTTCGGGTCGAGCTTCGCGGTGATGGCGGCGTCGGTGGCGGCGGCCGTGGTCGGCGCGGCCTTGGCGTCGAGGTAGGCGAGCAGCGCCCCGTTGAACTCGGGGAGGACGGTCAGCGAGCCGTTCTTCATCATGCCGTAGGTCGTTTCACGGCTGCCGATGTTCGGCTTGTAACTGACCTTGATGCCCTTGGCCTTGAGCGCCTCGCCGTAGATGTCGCCCAGCAGGACGCTCTCGGAATAGTTGTTGGAGCCTACAACGACCGTGCCGCCGCTGGGCTTCTTTCCGGCCAGCGGGTCACTGGTCTTGTTGTTCGAGGAGGAACAGCCCACCAGCAGGGGCGCCGCCGTGGCTGCGGCGACGGCCACCGCCGCAAGGCGGAGGTAACGCGGGCTGGACCAGGTGCTCTTCACGCGAGAAGTCACGATTTCCGCTTCCGGGCTCGATAGGTTCGGATGGTGATCGTATGGTGAGCGTGTGTTCACATAATGAGTCGCCATCGATCCAATCCAGCCGCTTCCAACCCAGTCAAGTGGGACGTGGTCACCGATTGGCATCGATGAAGGCTCGAACGGAACTCGAACGCGGTTGGGCCGGGGACCAGATCATCGCCCGATGATCACCGGGAAACGGGAGTGCCAGGTGGGCGTATGCGCAGGGTGGGACGGCTGAGGTGACGTAACAGAGTTTTGATGACGCGGTCCGGTGCCCGTCTCCAAGAGACGGTAGTCTCCCCGCAGTTGGCGACTGCGTTCGAACAGCCTCGGGGGGATGTCCGGCCGTCTGCGGTGGTGTTCCCGACCGGAGACGGCCCTTCGGCGCCTCGGCCATGTCGTCGCCCGACGATCGGGCGCCGGTATGCGCCCGGACGCCCCGGCCGTGGGGATGTGCCTGGTCAACGGTGGGAAATCACGGAGGAGGCGTCCTGTCCGTGGACGATACGGTCGCGCCGGAACGACACGGTCCGGTACCGCGGGCCCGCGGCGGCGTACGCAGCGGCGTGCGGAGCTTCGCCGATCGCTGGCCCTTCCGTCGCAAGCTCAACATCCTCGTCGGCGTGCCCCGTCGTCGTGGTGCTGGCGCTGCTGGCGTACGTGATCTCCGGCCTGGTCGGGCAGGCGCAGGACGCGGCCTCGGCCGCCCGGCTGGTCCGCGACAGCCGCCAGGTCGCCGAACTGGTGGACCTGGTGGACACCGAGCACACCCAGGCGCTGCTGCTCTCGGTGCGCTACGAGTCGGCCACCTCCGGCGCCCGGCCCTCGCTCACCGCGTACCGGCGGGCGCAGCGGGCCGTGGACGAGCCAGTCGGACAAGGTGCGGGCCGCCTTCGGCTCGCGGCTGCCCGCCGCCGAGGCCCAGGTCCTCATGCAGATCAACGGCTTCAGCAGCCTGCGCTCCACCATCGAGCAGAGCTATCTGCCGGCCGACAACATCGACCCGGCGTACACCTCGGCGGCCGGCGACCTGATCGACGGTCTCGGCCTGGACCAGAACGGCAGCCTGTCCACCACCACGACCGGCAACCTGCTGGACTCGCTGCTGCGCGCGGAGTCGGCCCACAGCACCTTCGAGACCAGCGTGTTCTCGGCCCAGACCGGTGACACCAACGCGCTGATCGAGTACACCAACGCGGTCGGCTCGTACCAGCTCTACGCCGCGGAGGCGGCGCGCTTCGGGCGGTTCGCCACCCAGCAGCAGAGGACCGGCCTGGCGGGTATCGAGCGGGGCCCGGCCTGGAACACGATCTCGATGCAGTACGCGGGCCTCCAGATCGACCCCAGCTCCCTGGAGACCAAGACCCCGGGCCAGATCAGGGCCGCGTTCACGCAGGCGCTCCAGTCCTACCCCGACTACCAGCGGCAGGCGCAGAACCGGCTGAAGGTCACCAACGCGCTCATCGGCCAGATCGCGCACCGCGCCGACAGGGCGTCGACCAAGGCGTGGACGCGGGCCCTGCTGCTGCTCGGGGTCGCGCTGCTCGGCTTCGCGCTGTGGCTGGCGCTGACCGTGGCGATCCGCCGCTCGGTGATCCGGCCGGTGCAGGCGCTCACCGGGGCGGCCATGCAGGTCGCCGAGGTGGCCGGGCAGGAGCTGGCCCGGGTCGCCGACGACGACGCGGCCGACACCGGGCCGCCGCGGCTGCGCGAGGTGCCGGTCACGGCGAAGGACGAGATCGGCGACCTGGCCGACGCGTTCAACCGGGTGCAGACCACCGCGGCCGCGCTGCTGGAACGCCAGGTGCTCAGCCGCCGCAACGTGGCCGAGATGTTCGGCAACGTGGGCCGCCGGGTCAGCAATCTGACGGCCCGTCAACTCACGCTGATCGACGCCGTGGAGCGCGGCGAGACCGACCCCGGCCTGCTGGACCGGCTCTACCGGATCGACCACCTCGCGGTCCGTCTCCAGCGCAACGCCGACAGCCTGATGCTGCTGGCCGGCATCCGCGAGTCCGGCGCGGAGGCGAGCCCGACCGCGCTCACCAACGTGGTGCGCGCCGCCCTCGGCCAGATCGAGGGCTACCAGCGGGTGGCCCTCGCCGCCGACACGCGACGTCACGGTCGTGCCCGACATCATCGCCGACCTGACGCTGATGCTCGCCGAACTGCTGGAGAACGCGGTCTCCTTCTCGCCCGCCCGCAGCCCGGTCGAGGTCACGCTGCGCAGCTCCACCGAGGGCGCGCTGATCTCGGTCACCGACCACGGCCTGGGCATGACCGCGGAGCGGCTGGCCGAGGAGAACGCCCGGCTGATCCGCCGCGAGCGGCTCGACCTGGTGCCGACCAAGGTGCTCGGCCTGTTCGTGGTGGGCAGCCTCGCCCGCCGCTGGGGCATCCGCGTCTCGCTGACCCGCACCCCGGGCGGCGGCGTCACCGGCCAGGTGGCGGTGCCGTCCTCGCTGCTGCTGATGCCGACCACGCTCGGCGGCCGGCACGCAGCCGGCGGCGACCGCGATGGCCACCCGCCCGGTCCCGCAGCAGCCCCTGCTGTACGACCAGCCCTACCGGTCCGGCCACGACCGGCCCCGTCACGACCAGCCGTACGACCCCTACCAGCAGCCGGGCCCCTCGGCGTACGACAGCGCCGCGTACGAACCCGCGCCGGTACCGCGGGCGAACCGCGCGTCGGCCGAGCCGCTGTCGGGGACGCACCGGGCGCCCTCCGAATCGCTGTCGGGGACGCACCGGGCGCCCTCCGAGCCGCTGCCGGCCGGCCCGGCCCCCGCGCGCGCCCTCATCGCCGCCCCCGGGAGCGCCAACCCGCTCCCGCGCCGCATACCCCGGCGCACCCAGTCCGCCCCGGCGGCGGCGCCCGCGCCGGCCGCCCACCCCGGCGCCCAGACGCCCCGCACCCCGAGCTGGGCCGCCCCCGCCGAGCCCGAGCAGCCGGCCTACGACCCCCCTGCCGCCGGCTACCCGCAGCAGGTCCAGGAGCCGTACCCGGACCAGGTGTACCGGACGCCGTACGAGCAGCCCGCGCCGCGGCAGGAACATTACGACGGCTCCTACGACACCGGGTCGTACGACAACGGCGCCTTCACCTCCGGCACCTTCACCCCCGGCGGACACGACAGCGGCTCGTACGACAGCGGGTCCCACCCCGCGGGCGGCTACGACAACGGCGCGTACGGCACGGACGGCTACGACGCCGAGGCGTACGACACGGGCTCCCGTCCCGCCGCGGCCCCGTACGACGTGGACGCGTACCGCACCGCCGACCCGTACAGCCCCCCGGCGGACCAGGGCTTCCGGGCCCCCGGCGGGCAGGGCCGGGCGCCCTACGGCGGTGCGGACACGCCCGCGGCGGGCAGGCACATCCGCGCCGCGGGGACCGGCGGGCGGGCCCGGCCCGCGGGCGGCGGGACCGGCGAATCGGGAACGCCGGGCGTCACCCCATTGCGGCGACGCGTGCGCGGGGCCACTCTCAGGACGACGTGGAGCGACGAGGCTCCGCGCACCGAAGCGCCCCGCCCGGTGACCGACGCCGAGGAGGTCCGCTCCGAACTCGACGAGTTCGAGGCGGCGATCGAGCGGGCCAACCGCGACACCCGTACCACCAGAACTGATGAAGGAGCCCAACAGTGACTACGCCGACAGGCGGTCCTAGGGACGGGCAGGTCCCGCCGACCGATCTACGCGCCGCCGCCGCCGACTTCACCTGGCTGCTGAACCGTTTCGCCACGGAGACGGCCGGGGTGTCCGACGCCATCGCCGTCTCGTCCGACGGACTCCTGATCGCCGTGTCCCAACTGCGCGACCCCGCCGACTCCGAGCGGCTGGCCGCGATCGTGTCGGGCATGACGAGCCTGGCGGCGGGCGCGTCGGGGAACTACGGTCTGGGCGCCCTCAACAAGGTGATCATCGACCTGGAGAACGGCCACATCCTGGTCTCCGCGATCGGCAGCGGCGCCGTGCTGGGCGTCGTGACGTCCAAGGAGGCGAAGCTCGGCAACATCGCCTACGAGATGACCGTCTTCGCCAACCGGGTGGGCGCCGCGCTGAGCCCGCAGCTCGTGCTCGAACTGAAGAACACCGTCGGTTCCACATCGGCCCGGTGACCGGTCGGCCGGCGGGCGAGGTGGGGTTAGGGGAAGGGGGGCCCGATGACGGCGGGTGACAGGCCGCCTCACGGCGACGGCGGCTTCGCGGGCGAGGCGGCGGACGAACCGCAAGGCCGCGCGCCCGCCATCCGGCCGTTCCTGGTCACGGCGGGACGGGTGGCGGGCACCAGGTCCGGGCCGCCGATCCCCGTGGAGACCCAGATCGTGGCGACCACGGGCGGCCTCCAGTCGCTGAGGCTGCTGACCTTCGAGCGGCACGACATCGTGGCCTCCTGCCGGCAGCCGCTGTCCGTCGCGGAGATCGCGGCCCGGCTGCGGCTGCACCTGAACGTGGTCCGCGTGCTGGCCGAGGACCTCCAGTCCAGCGGCCATCTGTCGGTGTACGTGCCCCGCGCGGACACCGGCCGCGATCTGTCCGTCCTTCGAAGGGTTATCGATGGTCTCAGTTCCATCCCGGACTCCAGGGGTCAACTCCGTGACAGCGGCTGAGCGGGGCGCGGCCGGCCTCGGGGCCCCGCCGCTGCCGGTCAAGATGGTGATCGCGGGCGGCTTCGGCGTGGGCAAGACCACGGCCGTCAGCGCCATCTCGGAGATCCGCCCGCTGACCACGGAGGCGCCGATCACCGAGGTCGCCGCCGGGGTGGACGACCTGAGCCACACGCCGCACAAGACCACGACCACCGTCGCCATGGACTTCGGCTGCATCACCATCGACCCGACCCTGAAGCTGTACCTGTTCGGCACGCCCGGCCAGGAGCGGTTCGGCTTCATGTGGGACGACCTGGTGGAGGGCGCGCTCGGCGGCCTGGTCATCGTGGACACCCGGCGGCTGGACGACTGCCACGCGGCCGTGGACTACTTCGAGCACAAGCAGATCCCGTTCGCGGTGGCGGTCAACGCGTTCGACGGCGTGATCGCGCACGGCCTCGACGACGTCAGGTGGGCGCTGGACGTGGGCGACCAGGTGCCCGTCATCGCCTTCGACGCCCGCGAGCGCGGCTCGGTGCGGGACGCCCTGCTCGTCGTGCTGGAACTGGCGCTGGCCCGCGTCCGCAACTGAACGCCGGCGGGCGGCCGTACGGGGGGGGCGGTACGGGGCCGGTGCGGGCCCGTACCGGCAGGGGCCGGAGCCGGAGCGGTGTGCCCCGGACCCCGGCCCCTGTCGTAGCCCTTCCCGTGGCCCTGCCGCGCTCCGAGGACGAGAGCGGCGGCGACGGTGTCAGCCGCTGCGCCGCACCCCCCGCGACACCACGAGCCGTTCGATCAGCCAGAACATGGCGATCATGGCGAGCGCGAGGGCCGCGATCAGCGTCGCCCCGCCGATCACGATCTCGTAGTTGCGCTGGTAGAGCCCGTCCACCACGTAGCGGCCGAGGCCGCCGAGGCTGACGTTGGCGGCGATGGCGGCCGTGGAGACGACCTGGATGGCCGCCGACCGCAGGCCGCCGAGGATCAGCGGGAGCGCGACCGGCAGTTCGACCTTGAACAGGACCGCGACCGGCCCCATCCCCATCCCGCGGGCCGCGTCCACCGGCGACGGGTCGACGGTCCGCAGCCCCTCGTACGTGGTGACCAGGATCGGCGGCACCGCGAGCGCGACCAGCGGGATCATCACCGGTGTGAGCCCGAGGCCCAGCCAGATGAACATGAGCACGAGCAGGCCGTAGCTGGGCAGCGCCCGGGCGGCCGTGGCGATCAGCGCGAGCGCGTTGCCGCCGCGTCCGGTGTGCCCGGTGACCAGGCCGATCGGCAGCGCGATGGCGGCGGCGATGCCCAACGCCAGGAAGGAGTAGCCCAGGTGCTCCGACACGCGGGTCGGAATGCCGTCGTAGCCGTGCCAGTGGGCGCTGTCGCTGAAGAAGGAGTGGATGAATTGGAAGACGTTCATCGGACGGCGTCCTCCAGGGCGGGAACGGCGGATTTCTCAGGTCCCGGCTCGACCGCCGCGGCCCGCGCGCTGCGCCCCGCCGCCTTGCCGCCGCGCGGCATCCACGGCGTGAGCACGATCCGCAGCAGCACCAGCAGCCCGTCGATGACGATCGCGAGGGCCGCGGTGGTGACCACCGACGTGACCGCGAGGTGGGAGCGGTGGTAGAACAGCGCGTCGGTGAGCAGGTTGCCCAGCGCGCCCTGGTTGCCGATGAGGGCGCCCACGCTGACCAGGCTGATGCTGGAGACGGTCGCGATCCGCAGCCCGGCGATGATCGCGGGCACGGCGATGGGCAGTTGCACCTGCACGTACCGCCGGACCGGCCCGAGCCCCATCGCGGTGGCCGCGGCCATGGTCTCCTGCGGCACCGCCCGCACTCCGTCCACGATGGACGGCAGCAGCAGCACCAGGCTGTAGACGGACAGCGGGATCATCACCGTGGTCTTCGACGAACCCGTGTAGTCGATGAGGACGACGAAGAAGGCGAGCGACGGGATGGCGTAGAGCACCGTCGTCACCCACAGCACCGGCGGGTAGATCCAGCGGAACCGCACGCACAGCTGCGCCAGCGGCAGCGCCACCGCGAAGCCGATGGCCACCGGGATCAGCGACTCCTGGAGGTGTACGCCGATCAGCCCGGCGTACGAGTGCTGGAGGTCGCTGGGGATGTCGAAGTAGCCGTTGCCGCCGCTCATCAGGCGCCGACCTTGCTGATGCCGGCTGTGCCCCGGCGTTCGGCGTGCGCGCCGCGGATGGCGAGGCCGATCGCCTCCTGCGAGATGACACCGACGGTGCGCCCCTCGCCGTCCACGGCGACCGCCCACCCGGTGGGCGACAGGACCGAGCAGTCCAGCGCGTCCCGCAGCGACTCCCGGCCGAACTCGAACGGCCGCCCGTGCGGCACCAGGTTCTCGCGCGCGACGCCGGCGCCTCCGCTCGCCGCGTCCTCGCGCTCGACCCAGCCCAGCGGCCGGCCGTCCGCGCCGTTGAGCAGCAGGTACGGAGCGTCGGTCTTGGCCCGCTCGGCGACCTGCTCGGCGCTGGAGTCCACCGTGATGACCGGCTCCGCGGTGAGCGGGAGCCCGTCGGTGGGGAAGAACGACAGCCGCCGCACACCGCGGTCGGTGCCGAGGAAGTCCTCCACGAAGTCGTCCGCGGGCGAGGACAGCAGCTCGTCGGGCGGCGAGAACTGCGCGAGCTTCCCGCCGGTGCGCATCACCGCGATCATGTTGCCGAGCTTGATCGCCTCGTCGATGTCGTGCGTGACGAAGACGATGGTCTTGCCCAGCTCCTCCTGGATGCGCAGCAGCTCGCTCTGGAGCCCCTTGCGCACGATCGGGTCCACGGCGGAGAACGGCTCGTCCATCAGCAGCACCGGCGGATCGGCGGCCAGCGCCCTGGCCACGCCCACCCGCTGCTGCTGGCCGCCGGAGAGCTGGTACGGATAGCGCTTGGCCAGCGAGCTGTCGAGCCCGACCCGCTCCATCAGCTCCATCGACCGCGCACGGGCCCTGGCCCGGTCCCAGCCGAGCATGCGCGGCACGGTGGAGATGTTGTCCACGATGGTGCGGTGCTGGAAGAGGCCCGCATTCTGGATGACATAACCCATCGAACGCCGCAACTGGTTCACGGGCTGTTCGTGGATTTCCTTTCCGTCGAGCAGAATCCTGCCCGAAGACGGCTCCACCATCCTGTTGATCATCCGCAGTGTCGTGGTCTTGCCACAGCCGGACGGTCCGACCAGCACGGTGATCGAGCCGTCCGGAATCTCCAACGTCAGCGCGTCGACTGCCACTGTTCCGTCGGGATACCGCTTGGTTATCGACTCTATTCGTATCAAAAGTCCGGAACCCCTTCGGGATTGGGCATTGGTGCGGCCTGTCCCGGGCGCAATCACACAAGCCGTTGCGGGGAGAGTTTAGACCGCGAGTGTTACGGGCACTTGGTGTTGTCGCTCATCAGATCAAGTTCCGCGGCGGCCGTCTTCCCCGCGCGACGGCGGCCAATCACCCCGGTCCTGTTCCGGCGGCGGGCCCGTACCCGCGCCGCCGCCGGACCCCGTGGACACCGGCGGTCAGCGGCGCCGCAGCGACGGGTCGAGCAGGGCGGGCGGGGTGTCGAACTTCTCATGGGCGGCGAGGTCGGTGCCGGGAGCGACGATCGCGTCGATCGCGTCGAGTACGTCGGCGGTGAGCGCGGTGTCCGCGGCGGCGAGTTGCGAGCGCAGGTGGTCCGGCGTGCGGGGGCCGATGATCGCGCTGGTCACGGCGGGGTGCGCGGTGACGAAGCCGAGCGCGAGCTGGATCATGGTCAGGCCGGCTCCGTCGGCGACCGCGGCCAGCCGCTCGACGGCGTCGAGCTTGGCCCGGTTGGAGGGGACAGCGGTGTCGAAGCGCTCCGGCATGGACCGTGACCGGCTGGTCGTGATCTCCCGGCCCTCGCGGATCGCGCCCGACAGCCAGCCCGAGGCCAGCGGGCTCCAGACCAGCACGCCGAGCCCGTACTGCTCGGTCACGGGCAGGACATGGGCCTCCGCGCCGCGCTGCAGGATCGAGTAGCCGGGCTGTTCGGTGACGTAGCGGCCCAAGTGATGCTCCCGGGCGGCCCATTGGGCCTGCACGAGGCGGTAGGCCGGGAAGGTCGAGGAGCCGAAGTAGCGGATCTTCCCCGCGCGCTGGAGGTCGGTCAGGGCCGACAGCGTCTCCTCGTCGCTGGTCGCCGGGTCCCAGCGGTGGATCTGGTAGAGGTCCACGTGGTCGACGCCGAGGCGGCGCAGGCTGTTGTCCAACTCGGTGACCAGCCAGCGGCGCGAGCTGCCCCGGTGGTTGCGCTCGTCGCCCATCGGCATGGTCGCCTTCGTGGCCAGCACGATGTCGTCGCGGCGGCCGGCGATCGGCCTTGCCGACCATCTCCTCCGACTCGCCGCCGCTGTACCTGTCGGCGGTGTCGATGAGGTTGATCCCGGCCTCAAGGGCGGCGTCGACGATGGCGGTGGCCTCGTCCTGGGTGGTGCGTCCGATCCTGCCGAAGTTCATCGCGCCGAGCGCGAGGGCGCTGACCTGCACACCGGTGCGGCCCAAGGTGCGGTACTGCATGACGTTGTCCTCCGATACGGGGTGGAGCGTGCTGGCGGTGCGCGGCTTGGCCGTCGGCCCCGTGCTCTGGCACGATGGGGAAACGGAACCGTGTTCCGCCAACAATACGGAACGCTGTTCCGTTTAGCAACGACCGAGGAGGCGCGCGGTGGACGACGGGGACGCGGGGCGGGCGGCCAGGCCCAGGCGGGCGGACGCCCGGCGCAACGAGAAGACCCTGCTCGACGCGGCCGCCGCGGTCTTCGTACGGTCGGGCGTCGAAGCGCCGGTACGCGACATCGCGGCCGAGGCCGGCGTCGGGACGGGCACGATCTACCGCCACTTCCCGACCCGGGCGGATCTCATCGTCGCCGTCTACCGGCACCAGGTCGAAGCCTGCGCCGAGGCCGGTCCGGCCCTGCTGGCGACCGGCGCGAGCCCGCACGCCGCACTGGGGCGGTGGGTCGACCTCTTCGTCGACTTCCTGGTCACCAAGCACGGGCTCGCCGCCGTGCTCCAGTCCGACGACGCGGGCTTCGACACGCTGCACGCCTACTTCCTCGACCGGCTCGTACCCGTGTGCGGCCGGCTGCTCGAAGCCGCGGCCGCCGCCGGCGAGATCCGCTCCGACGTGGACGCCTACGCCCTCATGCGCGGCGTCGGCAACCTCTGCGTGGGCGCGGACACCGATCCCCGCTACGACGCCCGCCGCCTGGTCGAACTCCTCATCGCGGGCCTGCGCCTGCGTGTCTAGCCCGGCGGCGCGCCACCCGCGGGGGCGCCGTCCAGAGCCGCTACCACTACGGCTGAGCGCCGTCTCCCCATCTCCCCGTCGCCAGGGGCGCGGTGGCGTCGTACGCTGCATGGCGGTAGGGCGTGAGGACGGGATCGGGGGAGCCATGGAGTCGCGGTGGGGGCTGGTCGTCGAGGAGAACCGGGGGGTTCAGCACCTCATCTACGGGGCCGAGGTGCTGGAGCAGATCACCGGCACGCGGGAGGAGGCGATGGCCCGCCTGGAGGAACTGGCCCGATCCCACGACGTGCGGTACCCGATGAACTCCAAGCGCACCCAACTCCTGCGCACCGCCGAGGGCTTCCTCCTGATCACCAGGGCAACGGAACTGCGCAGCTACGGCTACCGCTTCTCCCTCGCCGAGGTGATCCACGACAGCGAGGACGCGAAACTGGCCCGGGCGGCCGCCCGCGAGGCCGAGCGCAAGCAGCGCGCCGCCGACAAGGCCGCCGCGAAAGAAGCCAGGCGCGCCGAGGGCAGGCCCTGGTGGCGCCGGTAGCGCGGTGACCGCACCGTTTCACCGGGGGGCGGTGCCGATGCGGCTTGAGCCGGTCACGGGCGCGAGCCACCTCGTCCAGGAGGACGCTCCCGCCGAACTCACCGCCGCGCTCCTGGACTTCCTCGGGGCCCCGGCGGGGCGACAGTCCTCCCGCGCCGTGATCGGGTTCCGGGCGCGGCAGTTCACCGGTCCCGGCCGGGGAGGAAGAGGGAGGCGAGGGCCGCGCAGGCCGTGAAGAGGCCCGCGCACAGGAACGCCCGCCCGTAGCCTGCCGCGAGGGCCGCCGGGCCCGCGTGGGCGCCGGTGGTGCGGGTCGCGACGATGGCGAGCGCGGCCAGGCCGAGCGCGCCTCCCACCTGACGCGAGGTGTTGACGAGCCCGGAGGCCAGGCCGGCCTCACCGTGGGTGGTGCCCGCGGTGGCCGCCGCGGTGACGGGCAGCAGCGCCAGGCCGAACCCGAGGGTGCACAGCGCGAACGGGCCCAGCAGGTCCGCGGCGTAGGAACCGCCCGCGCTCAGCCGGGACATCCCGACGAATCCGGCCGTGCTCAGGGCCATGCCCGTCACCAGCAGGGGGCGCGGCCCACCGCGGTGGATCAGCCGGGTCGCGAACCGCGCGCCCAGCACGATGGCCACGCAGCCGGGCAGGAAGGCCATCCCCGTACCCAGCGCGCTGAAGCCGAGCACCTGCTGCAAGGAGAGCGAGAGCAGGAACCACATCGAGAACATCGCGCCGCCCAGGCAGAGGACGACCAGGTTGGCCGACGCGAGGGTGCGGCGGCGCAGGACCGCGAGCGGGACGAGCGGCGCGGCCACCCGCGCCTCGACGACGAGGAACGCGGCGAGCAGCAGCACACCCGCCACCAGGGCCGCCACCACCCGCGGCGAACGCCACGAGCGGGTCTCGGCGGTGATCAACCCATAGACGAGCGCGGTCAGTCCGGCGTTGACGGTGAGCGCGCCGGGGAGGTCGAGGCGGCGCGGGCCGCCGGTTTGGGCGCGGGCGGCGGGGACGTGCAGCACGGCGGCGGCGAGGACGGCCGCGCCGAGGGGGACGTTGACGAAGAAGACCCAGCGCCGGCCCGCGTACTCGGTGAGCACCCCGCCGAGTACGGCGCCGGCCGCACGGCGGGAATCCGGACCACCGGCCGGTGGCCGGTTGCTCGCGGGGTACCCCCAGCGCCCCTGAGTGGTTGCCGCCTTACCCGACGGCACCCCGCGCCCCTGAGTAGTGACCCTCTTCCGCAGCGGCACCCGCCCCGCGCGCAGCGGAGGGCGCCGCCCCTCCGCGACGGCACCCCGCGCCCGGGGGTGAGGGCCCCCGCCCCCCGCAAAGGCAGCGCCCGCCGCTGGAAGGGGCCGTCCGCCGCGAGGGCGCCCCGGTGCGGTGGAGGGGGGCGCCGGGTGATGGGATGGGACAGGCCGTCCCGCGGACGGGCGAGCGGGCGGACGGGCGGAGGGCAGCAGGATGACGGCGAGGACACCCCCGGTGCCAACCGCACTGGTCGTGCAGAACACCCCCTCCGGCGGCCCCGGCCGCTGGGCGGACTGGCTGGCCGAGGGCGGCCTCGCGCTGGACGTGGTCCGGGCGTACGACGGACAGCCCCTCCCGGCACGGCTGCGGCCCGGGCACCACGCGCTGATCGTCCTCGGCGGCGGATACCTGCCGGACGACGACGCGCGGGCGCCCTGGCTCGCCGGGACCCGCGCGCTGGCCCGCGAGGCGCTGGAGACGGGCGCGCCGGTCTTCGGGATATGCCTGGGCGGCCAGTTGCTCGCCCAGGTCGCGGGCGGCGCCGTACGCGGGGAGCACGGGCGGCCGGAGTTCGGCAGCACGGAACTGACGATGCGTCAGGAGGCCGAGGGGGACCCGCTGTTCGCGGGGCTGCCGGAGCGGCCGCGGGCGATCGAGAACCATGTGGACGCGATCACCGCCCTCCCGCCGGACGCGGTGTGGCTCGCCCAGACCGACGGCTGCCCGTACCAGGCGTTCCGGCTCGGCGGGAGCGCGTGGGGCGTGCAGTTCCACCCGGAGACCACCGCGGACCGCATCCGCGGCTGGAACACCGACCGGCTCGCCCGGCACGGCGCCGACCGCGACCGCCTGCACCGGGCGGCGCTGCGCGACGACGCGGCCTCGGCCGAGGTATGGCGCCGGGTGGCCCTGCGGTTCGCCGCCCACACGCTGGCCGCGGTGGCCTGAGCGGACGCCGTACGGCCCCTGCACCAGGGGACCCCGGCACCGTAGGACCGGCACCGTAAGCCCCCGGCGCCGTAGGACCCCGGCGCGCTACCAGGCCGCCTGCGCCCCCAGCGTCTGCGCCACCTTCCGCACCGCCGTCGCGGAGAAGGCGGTGTGCGCCTGCGCGCCCACCGTCACGATGACGGCGACGCTGCCGGACGTCGTGGGCAGCTTCACGACGGCCACGTTCCCGCTCGGGGTGAGCGTGGCCGCGCGCGGGGCGGCCGCGGCGACCTTCTTGGCGTACGCGGTCACCGCGCTGGTCGCCAACTGGGCGTCCCGGGCGACCTTCGGAAGCATGATCGCGACCGCCGCGTCCTTCGTCGCCGTCCCCACCGTGTCGATCTCGACGGGCTCCGCGCCGAGCAGGTAGTTGCAGTACACGACCACGCCCTTGTACATCACCAGCGGGGACGACGGGTCCGCGTGCTCGGTGGTGTCGGCGGTCACGGCGTCCGCGCCGTGCGCGGGGCCGGCCGGTCCCGGCAGACCCGCGCCCTTGGCCGCCTTGTCCATCCGGTACGGCACCGGGCACGTCGTGGTCTTCTTGGCGGCCACGTCGTCGCCGAGCCGCACCAGCCCGGCCACGTCGAGCTTCTTGCCCGACCCTCCGCCGCCGCACGCGGTGAGCGCCGCCGCCATGCCCAGCGCGGCCAGCGCGGTCGCGCCCCGGTGCTTCGTCATCCTTGCCCCTGCCGTTCCCGAGAGCGGCCGGTCGGCCCGGCCACCCGCGGGAACGTACCACCGCGGGCCGGCGGGACGGCGGCCGGACCCGTACCGCACCGACGGGCGCGGCGGCGATCATCCCTTCAGGGAGCCGCCCAGCATCCCCCGCTCGAAGAGCCGCTGGAGCCCGAGGTACACCAGCACGCTCGGGATCATCAGCATCAGGGACGCCGCCATCCGCACGCCCTGGCTCTGCTCCTGGCTGGAGGACAGGCTGGTGACCACCAGGGTCATCGTGTACATGTGCGGGGTCTGGGCGACCAGCAGCGGCAGCAGGTACTGGTCCCAGATCATCAGGAAGCCGAACACCGCGCAGGTGCCGAGCGCCGGGCGGCACAGCGGCAGGATGATCTGGAAGAAGATCCGCAGGTCCTTGGCGCCGTCCACCCGGGCAGCCTCCTCCAACTCCGGCGGGATGGTCCGCATGAAACCGGTCAGCACGTAGATGGGCAGCGCCCAGCCGACCACCGGGAGGATCAGGCCGGAGTAGGAGTTGAGCAGGTCGCTGCCGCCGAGCGGGTCGGGGACCTTGCCGAGGACGAGGTAGAGCGGGATGGCGATGACCTCCTCGGGCATCATCATCGTCGCGAGGATCGCCAGCAGCACCACCGCCTGGCCGCGGAACTTCTTGCGGGCCAGCGCGTACGCGGCGAACGCGCTGACGGTGACCTGGAGGAAGAGGCCGACACCGGTGACGACCACCGAGTTGAGCAGGCCGCGGCCGACGCCGAACCTGAACGCCGCGCGGACGTTGGCGAGCGTGAAGTGCCCCGGGAACAGGGACATCTGACCGGTCTTCAGGGTGGTCCCGCTGAAGACCGTGGCCAGCATCGTCCACAGCGGCATCACGAAGACGAAGAGCACCGCGGCGTACAGCACGACGCGTACGGCCGCCTTCGTCACGGCCCGGCGCGGCATCCGCAGGCCCAGCGCGGTGGTGGGGGCGCTCATGCTCATGCCTCCTTCCGCCTGCGCCACCACAGGGTGAGGCAGGTCAGCAGGACGGTGACCACGAACAGCACGGTGGACACGGCGGAGGCCAGGCCCAGTTGGCTGTTCTGGATGCCCTGCTTGTAGGTGTAGGTGACGATGGTCTCGGTCGAGCCCGCCGGGCCGCCGCCGGTCAGCACGTAGATCTCGGTGAAGACCCGCAGTCCGCGGATGATGCCCAGGGTCAGCACGATCGTGGTGACCGGGCGCAGCGAGGGCACGGTGACGTGCCGCAGCCGGTGCCACGCGCCGGCCCCGTCGATCGCCGCCGCCTCGTACAACTGCCGGTCGATCCCGGCCAGTCCGGCGACGAAGATCACCATGTCGTACGGCGCGCTCTTCCAGACCTGGATCAGCATCACCGAGGCGAGCGAGGAGTGCGGCGAGGACAGGAACGGCTCGGGGCCCAGGCCCACATGGGAGAGCAGGGTGTTCAACGTGCCGTAGGCGCCCGGGTAGAGGATGGTGTTCCACAGTTCGGCGACGGCCACCATGGCCGTGACCACCGGCAGGAAGGCCGCGGTGCGCAGGATGCGCAGGTGCCGGGCCGGGCCCTCCAGCAGCAGCGCGAGCCCGAATCCGATGACGGCCGAGGCCGCCACCGTCACCAGCGCGTCGGCGACGGTGTGCTCGACGGCGGCCCGCATCGCCGGATCGTGGAACGCGGTACGGAAGTTGGCCCAGCCGACCCACTTGTTGCCCAGGTAGGGGCGCACCTGGAAGAAGCTCAGGTACATCCCCCAGATCGTCGGCCAGAACTTGAACACGCCGAACAGCGCGACGGCGGGCGCGAGGAAGACCCACGGGGTCGCGGCCCGGGGCCACTTGAGCGTGCGGGACGCCGGGGTACGGCCGCCCGGCGCGGACCGCGGACCGCCGCCCCGGGCGGACGGCGGCCGGTCCTTGGTGAGTGCTGCCATGTCGTCTTGCCGTTGCCTTCCCGTGGACTTGCCGGTCGCGTCCGTCCCCGGCCCCGGCTACTTCTTCAGCAGCGACTGGAACTGGGAGTTGAGCGAGTTCAGCGACGCGGCCGCGTCACCGCAGCCGGACAGCAGCTTGTTGAGGCTCTCCGAGGCGTCGTTGCGGTACGTCTGCCAGTCGGGGACGCTCACCGGCTCGTAGGTCGAGCTGTGGGCGTAGACCTGCTGGGCGACCTGCCAGCGCGGGTCGCCGCCGTGGATCTGGGCCGGGTCGACGGAGGTGTTGATCGGCAGCCGCACGATGGTGGAGGTCGGCACGCCGGTCATGCCGGTCTTCTGGGCCGGCGCGGAGATCATGTACGAGGCGAGCTTGTCGAAGTCCGCGCCGCGGCTGGAGCCGGCCATCGCGTAGACGGTGGTGCCCTCGGCGAGAGCGGCCACGCCCTTGGGCCCGGCGGGCGGCGGCACCACGGCGTACTTGCCCTTGACGGCGGTGGCGTCCATGGTCGCGTAGGCGTAGGGGCCGGTGAGGTACATCCCGGCGACGCCGGTCTGGAAGGCGGTGTTGGTGTCGGTGGTGAGGTTGTTCAGGGCGCCGGGCTGGACCACCTTGTCGGTGCAGTACATCTTCTCCAGGAAGTCCGCCGCCCGGACCGCCTGCGGCGAGGAGACGGTGGAGGTGAAGCCGCCGCTGCCGGTGGGCCGCAGGAAGTCGCCGCCGGCCTGGTAGAGGAAGTTCGACCAGTACCAGGAGAGGTAGCCGCGCTGGGTGGAGCCGGGGACGTCCAGGCCGTAGGTGTCCTTCTTGCCGTTGCCGTCGGGGTCCTGGGTGGTGAACGCCTGGGCGACCTTCTCCAGGTCGGCCCAGGTCTTCGGCGGCTGCATGCCGACCTTCTTCAGCCAGTCGCTGCGCACCAGCAGGACGTCGGCCTGGGCGGAGAAGGGCACGCCGTAGGTGGCGCCCTTGTCGTCGGCCGCCGACTTCCAGGCGATGTCGCCGACCTGGCCCGCACCGCTGATCTTGGACTTGTCGACCTCGGTGATGATGCCCTGGTTCTTGAACGCGCCGAGCTGGGCGCCGTCGTCGATGACCACGTCGGGCAGCTTGTGGGCGGCGGCGGCCGCGTTGAGCTTGGTCTCGAAATCGGTGTTGGTCATGAAGAGCTGGATCTTCACGCCGGTCTGCCGGGTGAAGCCGTCGAAGACGAGCTGGTACGCCTTCTGCGAGTCGCCGGCGCCGCGCACCCAGACCTTCAGCGGGCCCGAGGCCGAGCCGCCGCCGGAGCCGCCGCCGCACCCGGTCAGAGCGGTCGACGCGGTGGCGAGGGTGACGGCCAGGGCGGCCAGCGGGAGCGCCCGGCGGCTGCGGCCGGCGGTGCTGTTCCAGGGCGCGTTCATGGTCGGACTCCGTTCACGCGAGGGCGAGTTCGCGAGTTCATATATAGAAATCTGGTCCACATCTGGGAATAGCCGGGACCCTAGAACCGCCACCGGCGCGGGTCAAGGGTTCTGACACGTTTGCGCAGTCCCCTTGACGTCGGCGGACGGTCACCCTAGCTTCACCAGTCGTCACCGTCGTTCAGAATTCCGTTTCAAATTCATGGACTTGAACGACCGAATGACACATACGCGAACACCTCGACCGGAAGGGCCTCCCCCCATGCCCGACAGAACTCCCTCCCCCCTGGTTCTCGCCTGCCTGGCCGCACTAGTGGCGGCCGGCGGCCTGGTGGCCGCGGGCGGCACCGCCTCGGCGGCCGGCTCGCGCGCCGGGGCCGGCGCCACGGTGTCGGTCTCCACCTCCGAGCAGCTCGTCTCGGCGCTGGCCGCGGCCGAGCCGGGCGACACGATCTCGCTCGCCGACGGCTCGTACACCGGCAAGTTCGTCGCCACCACGGCCGGCACCTCGTCCGCGCCGATCACCCTCACCGGCAGCGCGAAGGCGGTCCTGCACAGCTCGGAGTACACCGGCCCGTCGGCGACCCCCACCGCCGCGCGGTCCGGCCCGTCCGCCGAAGCCGGGACCGCCCCGTCCGCCGCCGCCCCCGACTCGTGCCCCACCGGCGGCACGGGCTACGGGCTCTACCTCAACGGCGCCGCCTACTGGCACCTGACCGGCTTCACCGTCGACACCGCGGCCAAGGGCATCGTCATGGACGCCGCCCCGCACGTGACCATCGACGGCGTCGAGGTGCGCAACATCGGCGACGAGGGCGTGCACTTCCGCAAGGGCAGCTCGGACGGCGTCATCGAGAACTCCTCCGTCCACGACACCGGCCAGAACCAGCCGGACTACGGCGAGGGCGTCTACGTCGGCTCGGCCAAGAGCAACTGGGCCTGCTACGCGGGCTCCAGCGGCGTCGACGCCTCCGACGACGTGCAGGTACTGGACAACACGATCGGCCCGAACGTCGCCGCCGAGGGCCTGGACATCAAGGAGGGCACCAAGGACGGTCTGGTCAGCGGCAACACCTTCAACGGCAGCGGCGAGCAGAACCAGAACTCCGGCGACTCCACCATCGACGCCAAGGGCGACGGCTACCGGATCACCGGCAACAAGGTCTCCGACCCCTACCTCGACGGCTTCCAGACCCACACCGCCCAGTCCCCCTACGGCTGCGGCAACACCTTCGACCACAACACCTTCAGCGTCACGGCCTCCGACGGCTACGGCGTCAACGTGACCAACAACAAGAAGTGCGATTCGGGCGACCAGAACGTCGTCTACGCGTCCAACACCTCCTCCGGCGGCAAGGGACTGACCAACATCACGGTCACGTCCGGCGGTTGAGCGACCCGGGCCGACGGCCGGGCTGCCAACCCCCTACCCCGCCGAGGCCATTGACAGGCATCTGTAAGTAAGGTTGCCTATCCATTCACCGCCGCCACTTCCGCCCCTCCGGAAGGAGTGCCCCCACATGTCCCATCAGCGTTTCCGTCTCACTCTGGCCACACTCGGCGCCGCGGCGCTGACGGTCGCCGCAGGCTTGACCCTCGGCGCCCCCGCCTCCTCGGCCGCGGCCCCGGCCAAGGCCGCCGTGTCCGGGCCGTCCGCCTCGCAACTGCTGGACAAGGCCGCGAACTGCACCCCCGCGTCGAACGGCGAGTACTCCACCGACGACGGGGAACCGGCCACCGTCGAGATCTGCCGGAACGGGTCCGCGTACACCTGGACCTCGGACATGGACATCGACTGCGACGGGATCACCACGGCGCACTGCAACTCCTCGACCGACCCCTGGTACCAGGACGAGACGTCGTTCCAGACGTCCACCGGCGACTACTTCACCTCGGACCAGACGCACTACTACGTCATTCCGCTGCCCAGCGGCCGGTTCAGCTACGAGGACGCGGGGATCTCCCCCGGCAGCGTGGCCGCCGTCGTCTACAACGGGAAGGTGGTCTATGCGGTCTTCGCGGACGAGGGCCCGGACAACATCATCGGGGAGGGTTCCTACGCACTGGCCACCGCGCTGGGCATCGACCCCGACCCGGACACCGGCGGCACCGACGGACCGGTGACCTTCATCGTCTTCCCCGGTCAGGTTCCCGGTCCGGTGGAGGACAACGGCGCGATCGACTCCACCGGCTCCTCCGCCGCCAACGCCTGGATCGGCGGCTGACCCCCCGGCCGGTGGCGGACGGGCGCCCCATCGGCACCTGATCCGCGACTGACCTGCGAGGGAACGGCTTCGCACGGCGCCATGGCGGGGCGGGTCCGGCTCCGGCCGGGCCCGCTCCGTGTGCGTAGTGCCGATTCAGCCAGAATGAATGGAACAACCTGCCCGGTTTACGTCCGTTGACGGAACGGGTCCTCAACCTCCACGATGTTCCAAGCTCGTTGAGTGGGTCCACCACCCGCGGGCTTCCGGTACCGGCCGGGTCGGCGACCTCCCCCGTGGTCTCCGGCCCGGCTGCCTGCTCTCGCCCGGCGGCCCGGCTGCCGGAGCACCTCAGATTTAGCCACGCCGAATGGGCGGCCTTCGCCACACGCGCCGCGGAACACGCGTAACGTAGGTGGTGCGTGGCGGCCCCCATCCCCCCCCGGGGCCGCCACCACTTCTTTGTCTCCGTCCCGTGGCCAGGGTGCCCTTGCGCCCGACGGCGCCTTACCAGGGGCGCGGCGCCCCCGCGGATGGGCACCCCCGCGCCGCTAAAAAACGGGGAGCAGGCCGGTGGGCCTGGCGGGATCGGCGTGGGTCTTGAGGTCCCGCCAGGCCCGGACCTGGGCCTGCCGCTGCCGGCTCGGCGAACGGCTCACGGCGGATCGGCCGGATCGGCGCTGCTCAGCGCTTGATCAACCCGTGCTCGACCGACCGGCTACCGGTCAACCGCCTTCGATTGACCGGTAGCCGCCGCGGCCGGTGATCAGTGGCCGAACAGGTGCCTGGCGTGGTGCCGGGGACGGCTGCCCGGAGTGTCGGCGCGACCCGCGCCGGTCGGCTCCCCGGTACCGGTCGGCTCCGTCACGTAGCCGGGCTCCGCGTCCGCCGGGTAGGCGGTGGTGGCGGCCGGGTCGCCGCTGTCGGCCAGCCGCGCGGCCAGTTCGTCGCGCTCGCGTGCCGTGGCGCGGGCGTCCCGGCGGGCGGCGGAGATCTTACGGCTCCTGCGGCGGTGCAGCACTCCGCCGGCCATGGTCATCATGCAGCCCAGACCGAAGATCAGGGCGAGCGCGAGACCGGCGCAGAAGATCGCGAGCGAGTTCATGGTCGCGATGTGGTGGCCGAGGACCGTCACGTTGTAGTCGGGGCCGCCGGACAGGTTGTCCGCCAGCGCCAGGCCGGTGAAAGCCGCGGTGCAGGCGAGGAGCAGTAGTCCCATGATGAGCATGTGCGGTCACCTCCAGTTGAAGGGGCTCCTTGCCTGCCGACTACCCCGGCGCGGCCCGCGCACGCACCGGTCTTCGGCGGGACCGGTGCGTGATCGGCGCCGGACGGGCGCCGGTTCAGGGCCGGAGTGCGTGACGCGGCCGCGCAGCCGTGTACGCCCGAGCCCCTCACACCAGCCGCAGCGCCGCCTCCCGCACCACGCGCGCGTCCCGCCGGACGTCCGCCAGGCCCGGCAGCGGATCGGCGGCGGCGGCCGCCCGGTCCCGTCGTTCGCGCCCAGACTCCGCGCCCAGGCGGCCAGTTGGCGGCGGAAGCCGGTGTGCCCGGGCTCGGCGGTGCGGGTGCGGCGGGTCGCCAGGCCGGTCGCCGCGTCCCAGGTGTCGATCCGCAGCGTCGCCGACTCGTCGCGGGCGTACGGCGACGGCAGGACGAGCGTGGCCGTGCTGTCCTCGGCGGTCAGCTCCAGCACCTCGCGGTAGCGGCGGTGCGCGGGCAGCCGCTGGTGGGTCAGGTCCACCACGAGCCCGTCGTCGGGGCGCCAGCGGCAGCCGACCCCGGCGCCGGCGGCCCACCCGTCGCTGTGCAGCAGCCGCCCGTACAGCTCCCGGCCGCTGCCGGCCAGCGCCGCGTGCACCAGGTTGACCTGGTGGATCAGCGAGCCGCCGAGCCCGCGGGCGTACGCCTCGCGCTGCGCGTCCGTGGCGTCCGGGCCCAGCGCCCGCAGCAGCGCCTCGCGGGCGGGCGGCGGCTGCGGACCGAAGGGCGGCGGGTCGTACGGCATCAGGTGGGCGACCTGGTGCGGCGCGTTGGGGTCGTGGATGTCGACGGTGAGCCGGCGGGCGGCGGCCAGGTGCTCGCGGCAGTGGTCGAGGAAGAGCCCGACCACCGGGTCGTGCCGTTTCATGTAGCCGGCGGTGACCGGCACCCCGGTGCGCCGCTCGGCGTCGGCCAGCGCGTCGATCTCGGCCGGGTCCAGGCTCACCGGCTTCTCGCACAGCACCGGCAGCCCCGCGTCCAGGCACTCGGCCACCACCGTCCCGGTGCGTCCACCACGGGGTGCAGACCAGCGCCGCCCGCGCGCCGGCCCGCACCGCCTCCGCGACGGAGCCGCAGACCGCCGCGTCCGCGAAACCGGCGGCCCGCACCGCGGCGAGGTGCGCCGGGTCGGTCTCGACCACGGCGGCCAGCCGCAGCGCCCACGGAAGGTCGCGCACCTCGCGCAGGTGGGCGGCGTGCGCCACCTTGCCCGCGCCGACGAGGACGAACGGCACAGCGGCCGGCCGCCGCCCGGACGGGGCCGCCGACCGCATCTGCCGCCCCGACCCGCCCGAAAGTCCCGCCTGTCCCATCTGCAACCTCTTTCTGCCGCCTTCGAAGGTAGCGGCCGGCGCCCGCGTGATCGATTATGGAAGGTAGCCGGGAGGCCGGAAAAACCGGTGGCGAACCTCGGCCGCTGGCATAGCGCGGAACCATTGCTAAAGTCACTACGGGGACTGTCGCCACGCTGCGAACGGACCCGAGTCCGACACGCGGTGACGAAAGGGGGAAACCGTGGCCAGTGCTGTTCGGAGTGGCGGGGCAGACGCGGCTGATGCCGGGCTTGCCCTCTATCAGGCGCTGCGGGCCAACGGGTCCACGGTCCCGGCGAAGGCTGCCGCCAACCTGGGGCTGACCGACGCCGAGGCACGGGCCGGCTGGGCCGAGCTGGAGGACCTGGGGCTGATACGCCCCGGTCGGCTGCCGGAGGAGGTCGACTCCGTCGAGCCGGACGCCGCGCTCATCGGTCTGCTGTCCCGGCAGCGGGAGACGCTGCGGACGCAGCGTGACGAGCTGGCCGCGATCGTCGAGGCCGCCGAGTCGCTCATGGAGCGGTACCGGCCCGCGGTGGTGCGGGAGACCGCGCAGATCGAGGTCGAACTCGTCACCAAGGAGAACCGGCGCTGGCATTTCGTCCAGGATTTCGACGCCACCATCAGCACCTCCGCGGGTTCCATGCATCCCGGTCCGCTGCCGCCGACCGAGGTCCTGACGAATTCCCTCAAGGGCGATATCTCGCTCATCAATAGGGGCGTAAAGGTCCGCGCCATTTACAACCAGAGCATTAATTCCGCACCGCGCCAGCGTAAATTCCTCGCGGACCTCTCGGCGACCGGGGTGGAAGTACGGCTCGCCTCCCAGGTGCCTTTCGATCTGCTGATAGCGGACACTCACAGCGCGCTGCTGCTGTCCAATCCGGAAGACACCAAGGGCCCCGCGGTGATCGTCCGCGGCCCGGCCCTCGTCCGGTCCTACCTGGCGATGTACGAGGACGTCTGGCTGCGTTCGGCGCCGTTCCTCCCGAAGTCGGAAGGCGCCTCGGAGACCCAGGGCGAACTGACCGAGCAGCACCGTACGACGCTACGACTTCTTGCCAACGGGCTGACAGACGAGCGGATCGCACGCAAACTAGGGGTGTCGCTGCGCACGGTGAGCCGCCTGGTATCGGAGATCATGCGTTATCTCCAGGCCGAAAGCCGGTTCCAAGCAGGAGTCCTGGCCAGCACCCATGGCCTGATTTGAGCTGCGTGCTTCCGCCATTGCACGTTCGCGCACAAGCGGAGCATGGTCTTCTACTGTCTTATTTTGGCATCATTGGCCAGGTTACGTGTAGCAACACGCCAGCCGCACGCCATTCTCACCTGCCCTAAGGACCACGATGTCGCGTATCCGGCGCACGACTCAAGCCTCCGCAGTTGCCGCCCTGGTGCTCCTTGCGTCCGTTGGTACGACCACCGCCTTCGCTGCGAGCGCCACTCCGAGTTCCTCGTCCGGTTCCGCGTCGACCGGCGCGGCGTCGGTCGACGCCCGACCAGTGGTTCCCGGGGACGTCGGACGCTGTGCAGCCCGCCCAGTGGTTCCCCGGCAGCGGCACCTCTCCGGCAATAGCGACGCCTGCCCAATGGTTCCCGTCTGCCGTCACGCCTGCCACGGCGACTCCTGTGCAGTGGTTCCCGACCGCTTCCTGCGTGGTCGTCCGTCGGCCACCACCACCGTTGTCCCGGTCCAGTGGTTCCCCTCGGTGGCCTCCGCACCCACCGAGATCCAGGCGTAGCCCGCACCCCGACAAAAAAGTCCTGTACGGTCCGCGATTTCTCGCGGACCGTACAGGGCCTTTTTTGTGGGGGGATTCGTGGGGGGTCAGTGGGCGCCGAGACCGCTCGCGAGCGGGGGGTAGGCGTGCGGTCGCAGGGCGCTCAGGGCGTCCTTGAGTACGGCGTCGATATCGGTCGCCGCGTCCTCGGCGGCCGGGTGTGCGGCGAGCCAGCCGAGGTGGCGGCGGAGGAATGCGGCGAGGGCCGGCACCGTCCGTAGGGGGAGACGGACGGTGCGGCCCTCGACGATCAGATCGGCCCAGGAGGCCAGGGAGCCTCGTACAGCGGCGCGCGCCTCGACAGCCGGCCCGTTCAGGGGGATGCCGGGCCGGGCAGTGCCGGTCTCTCGGTCGCCGGAGTCCGGCGCCGGTACGAGCGCGACCTCCAACTCGCCGTATACCCGGGGAAGCAAGGCGAGTTGCCGATCCAACCGCTCCTGGCAAGGGACGCAGAGGGCGGGGTCGGTCTCGACGCACAGGTGGTGTGCGCTACGGAACTCGATCTCCTGCACTGCCGGTCCCTTCCTCGCTGGGGCGGTAAGTAGAGCCAACCAGGAGGGGGAGATCCGGACAATGTCCACCGATCGTCCGGATTCTGCCATGGCGCGATCGCGCATCTAGGCCACCGTGAGGCAGTTCGCAAGGGGTGGCACGAGGTGATTCGTGGGACGGTTGAGTCGTCGCAGGCCGGCCGACCGGAATCCCGCATTCAGCGGGTCTTCACAGCACACCCTTACAACTCTTCACCGATCCTTCACGATGATGCCGAGAGTCTGGGCGAGCGCGGGAGCCAAGTCCAGTAGCTGGCCGGAACTGATCACCGCTCCGCCGAGCGCGTCGTACCCGTCGGCGAGATCGATGGCGACCGCCCCGCGCAGATCGGTCCGCTTCAGCGCCGCCCGGCCGAACCGGGCCCGCTCCACCCGGCTGCCGGGGAAGGTCACGCCGTCGAACCTCGCCTCGCCGAAGTCCACGTCCCGCAGCACGCAGTCCTCGAAGACCACGTCGTGCAGCGCCGCCGCGCGCAGGTTCACCGAGTCGAGCTTGCAGCGCCGCAGGACCACCCGGCGCAGCACCGCGCCGAACGCCTCCACGCCCGCCAGCGAGCAGCCGACGAGCGCGGAGTCCAGCCAGTTCGTCTCCGCGAGCGAGCAGCCGGTCAGCCGGGTGCCGGACGCCCACAGGTCGTTCATCCGGGCGCGGCGCAGGTTCGTGCCGTCGAAGACGCAGTCGGTGACGGCCGACTCCAGGAAGCGACCGCCGTTCGCCGCGTCGCCGTCGGTGAAGGCGAGGCGGTCGAAGTGCACGGTGTCGTAGTCCCCCTCCACCTCCAGCGGCCCGGTGTGCGGGCGCAGCTGCTCGGCGTACGGGAGGTCGGCCAGGTCGTCGGGGACGGTCATGGCGGCCACCCTAGCGCGCGGGCACCGACAGCGCCCCGGGCGGGCGTCGGCCGCCACTTAACGGACATACCGCCCGCCGGTTGCTAGCGTGACCGCTCATGAGCGCTACCTCGGCGACCGCTCCTCCTCCCCCGGACCCGCGCACCCCGCTCGCCCGGCGGGAGCCGGACCGCCCGCGCCCGGCCGCCCGCCGCGGGGTCGAGCTGTGCCTGCTGGTGGCGGCCGTCGGCCTGTCGGTCTACGGCTACGCGGAGGTCGGGCTCGCCCGCAGCGGCGCGGTGCCCAAGGACGCGCTGTCCTACGGCGCCGGGCTCGGCGCTGCTCGCGCTGCTCGCGCACCTCGCGGTCAGGGCCCGGGCCCCCTACGCCGATCCGCTGCTGCTGCCGATCGCGGTGCTGCTCAACGGCCTCGGCCTGGTGCTGATCTACCGGCTCGACCTGGAGCCGTCGCTCGGGCCGCGGGCGGCGCCCACCCAGCTGGTGTGGTCGACGCTCGGGGTCGGCCTGTTCATCGCTGGTCGTGCTGGCGCTGCGCGACCACCGGGTGCTGGCCAGCGTACGCGTACGTCGAGCGTGACGGCGGCGCTGGCGCTGCTGGTGGCGCCGATCTTCTTCCCCGCGGTCAACGGCGCCAGGATCTGGATCAGGGTGGCCGGGTTCTCCTTCCAGCCGGGCGAGTTCGCCAAGGTGCTGCTCGCGGTCTTCTTCGCGGGCTACCTGTCGGCGAACCGGGCGGCGCTGGCGTACACGGGCCGCCGGGTGTTCGGCCTGCGGTTCCTGCAACTGCCCACCGGGCGCGTGCTCGGCCCGGTGCTGGCGATCTGGCTGGTCAGCGTCGGCGTGCTGGTCCTGGAACGGGACCTGGGCACCTCGCTGCTGTTCTTCGGCCTGTTCGTGGTGATGCTCTACGTGGCCACCGGCCGCAACGGGCTGGATCGCGGTCGGGCTGCTGCTCGCGGCGGCCGGCGCCGCGGCGGTGAGCCGACCGAGCCGCATGTGCACGCCCGGGTGCAGGACTGGCTGCACCCGTTCGCCACGATCGACGCCGGGCGTCGGCCCGAGCCAGATCGCCCAGTCGCTGTTCGCCTTCGCGGGCGGCGGCGGCGCTCGGCGCCGGGCTCGGCCAGGGCTACTCCGTACCTGATCGGCTTCGCCGCGAAGTCGGACTTCGTCCTGGCCACGGCCGGCGAGGAGCTGGGGCTGTGCCGGGCTGTGCGCGCTGCTGGCTGCTGTACGCGCTGCTGGTGGCGCGCGGCTTCCGGGCCGGGCTGGCCACTGCGCGACCCGTTCGGGCGGCTGCTGGCGGTCGGGCTCGCCTCGATCCTGGCGCTCCAGGTGTTCGTGATCACCGGCGGCGTGATGGACCTGATCCCGCTCACCGGCATGGCGATGCCGTTCCTCGCCCAGGGCGGCTCGTCCGTCGTCACCAACTGGATCATCGTGGCGCTGCTGATCCGGATCAGCGACCGCGCCCGCCGCCCGGAGCCGGCCCCCGGCCGCACGCTGCCGGGCGCGGCCGGGGACGCGGCCGCGTGAACCGCTGCATCCGGCACACCGCCGCCTTCTGCCTCGTGCTGCTGCTCGCGCTGCTGGTCAACGCGGCCCGCGTGCAGGTCGTGCAGGCCGCCCGGTTGCGACGCCGACCCCGCCAACCGCCGCTCGCGACATCGCCCGTTACCACCAGCCGCGCGGCGACATCCTGGTCGGCGCCGGAGCGGTCACCGGATCGCACGCCACCCAGCGGCCAGTTGAGGTACGAGCGCACCTACGCCGACGGCCCGCTCTACGCGCCGGTCACCGGCTTCTCCTCGCAGACCTACGGCACGACGCTGCTGGAGGGCACCGAGGACAGCCTGCTCGACGGCACCTCGTCCGCCCTGGACTCCACCCCGCTGTGGAACGAGATGACCCGGGCCCGCCCGCGCGGCGGCGACGTGCACACCACCATCGAGCCGGCCGCGCAGCGGGCCGCCTACGACGGCCTGGCCGGCCGCAGGGGCGCGGTCGCCGCGCTCGACCCGGCGACCGGCCGCATCCTGGCGCTGGTGTCCTCGCCGTCCTACGACCCGGGCCTGCTGGCGGGCACCGGGGCGGACGCGCGGGCCGCGTGGAAGCGGCTGACCACCGACCCCGACCAGCCGATGCTGGACCGGGCGATCCGGCAGACGTACCCGCCGGGCTCGACGTTCAAGGTGGTCACGGCCGCGGCCGCGCTCCAGAGCGGCGAGGTCACCGACCTGCGGGCGCGGACCGGCTCGCCGGACCCGTACCGGCTGCCGGGCACCGACGTGGCGCTCACCAACGAGGGCCCGCGGCTGCCGGGACGCGAGCATGTACGACGCCTTCCGGTACTCCTGCAACACGGTGTTCGCGAAGCTGGGCGCCGATCTGGGGGCGCAGGGCGTGGTGGACCAGGCGGAGCTGTTCGGCTTCAACGACACCCGGCTGCGCATCCCGCCGAGCGTCGCGAAGAGCAACGTGGACCCGGTGATGAGCGCGGACCAGGTGGCGCTGTCGTCGATCGGCCAGTTCGACACGACGGCGACGCCGCTCCAGATGGCGATGGTCGCGGCCGCGGTGGGCAACGGCGGCCGGCTGATGGCGCCCTACCTGGTGGACCGGGTCACCAACCACGGCGGGGCGACGGTCTCCGCGCAGCGTCCCCGTACCCTGCACCAGGCGGTGAGCGCCCGCACGGCCGGGGCGCTGCAGGAGCTGATGGAGGCGGTGGTGGCCACCGGCACGGGCACCAACGCGGCGATCCCGGGGGCGCTGGTCGGCGGCAAGACCGGCACCGCGCAGCACGGCCTGGCCAACACCGGGACGCCGTACGCCTGGTTCATCTCCTACGCCAAGCCGCCGGGGGCCGACCGGGCGTCGGTCGCGGTGGCCGTGGTGGTGGAGGACGCCGACGCGGTGCGCGCGGACATCTCCGGCGGCGGCAACGCGGCGCCGATCGCCCGCGCGGTGATGGAGGCCGTCCTCAAGGCGCCCGCGCCGGGCGTCAGTCCACCTTCGGGAAGCTGAACGCGTAGCCCTGCTGCGCCAGCCAGGTCAGGGTGCTGGTCGAGGGCCGCGACGGTCTGCGAGCGCTCGCCGCCGCCGTCGTGGAAGAGGATCGTCGGGCCGTTGCCGATCTCGTACTTGACGGTGTGGAGGATGGCCGGCACACCGGGGCGGGTGTAGTCCTTGGTGTCGATGTTCCAGCCCAGCGGGCGCATGCCGTGCTGGGCGGCGAGCGCGCGGCTGGCCGGGGTGAACGCGCCGCCGGGGGCGCGGTAGTAGTAGACGCGGGCGCCGCCGGACGCCTGCTCGATCATGGCGAGCGCGTCCATGATCTCCGAGCGCTGGTAGGCCGGCGGCTTCTTGTCCATCGACTCGTCGTGGTGCACGGTGTGGTCGCACAGCCGGTGGCCGGCGGCGACGACGCTGCGCACCACCGCGGGGTTCGCCCGCGCCTGCGGGCCGATCATGCAGAAGGTGGCGTGCACGTGGTGCTTCCTGAGCACCGCGAGGACCTTGGGCGTCCACACCGGGTCCGGCCCGTCGTCGATGGTGATGTTGACGGCCTTGCCGGGGGTCTCGGCGGCGTGCTGGATGGAGTCGGGCACGACCGGCACGCGCGGAGTGGCCGGCGGGTGCGGGCGGCCGGCGCCGGCGGTCGGTGCGGTGGTGGCCGGGCTCGGCGGCTTGGGGTCGTCAGCGTTGTCGGTGCGATGGTGGGAGCCCGGCGCCACGACCGCGGTGATCACGGCCGCCAGCACCACGACCACGACGGCCAGGGTGATCGCCACCGCCTGCGGGGCCGACGCCAGACGTCCGCGGCCCGGCCGCACGCCCGGCTCGGGTATCGGCGCGAACCGCGGCTCGTGGCCCGGGCCCCAGCCCTGCTCCCCGCCCGGTCCGTCCGGCTGCTCCGGTATGCGTCCCCGCTCCGCCATGTCGTCGACCGCCCGCCTTCCGTCTCGCTCGGCTCTCGTCGCGCGACCCGTCGCCCTCGGGGCCCGCGATCCGATAGATGCGGCCGTCCAGGGTACGGTTCCGCGCACGGCGGGCGGCAGGACCCCCGTTACAGAATCCGGACAGATGCACACCGGCCCGGCAGCTCGGACGGACCGGGCCCTGCTATCCGGCGGGCGGGGCGGCCAGCCCGGCGCAGATCCTCAACTGCTGGTAGCGGGCGGTGATGGCGTCGCCCGCGGCGCCCGTCCGCGGCTCGGGCACCCCTTGCCCGCCGACGACCGCCGGGGTGAAGGCGGCGCCGCTGACCTTGCCCGTACGAGTGACGATGACGGTCGTCACACCGGTCTCGTCGCTGTGCGGGTAGGGCGAGGAGCCGTACCAGAGGAAGTTGCCGAATCCGTACGCCACGTAGGTGGGGCCGAGCATGCCGGAGCCGAGCATGACGTGGGCGTGGGTGCCGACGACGGCGGTGGCGCCGGCCGCGGACAACTCGGCCGCGATCGACACCTGGTCGGCGACCGGGCAGTTCTCGCCCTCGATCCCCCAGTGCAGGTAGACGACCACCACGTCGGCGTGGGCCTTGGCGGCGCGGACGGCGGCCAGCAGCCGCGGCCGGTCCAGCGCGGAGGCGATGCCGGGGGTGCCGGGGCCGGCCCGGAAGTCGGCGTTGGTGAGGTCCTCGACCTGGCTGGCGGCGAGGACCGCGAGCCGCACGCCGTTGACGGTCGCGGTGTAGGGGCGGTACGCCTCGGCGTCGTCGGCGCCGATGCCGAGCACCGGGATCGGCGAGGCGTGCTTGGCGGCGATGCTGTCGGCCAGGCCGAGCGGGCCGTAGTCCACGGAGTGGTTGTTGGCCATGGTGACGGCGTCCACGCCGGAGTCGCGCAGGGCGGTCAGCGCGGCCGGGGTGGTGCGGAAGTGGTAGAGCTTGTCCTGCGGGGTGCCACGGCTGGTGATCGCGGACTCCAGGTTGACCATCGAGAAGTCGGCGCCGGCCAGTTGCCGGGACAGCGGGCCGAGCGCGGGGCGGGCGGTGAGGCGGTCCGCGGTGCGGCCGGTGAAGTGGACGTCGCCGGCGAAGGCGAGGGTGAGGGTGCCCGGGGGCTCGGCGGGCCGGGCCGCCGGCGTGCCCGGCGGGGCGGCGGCCGGGGCCTTGGTCGCGGACCGGTCCGGCCGGCCGGGCCCGGCTCCGGCGCGGGGTTCGCCCCGGCCGTGCAGGAGGTAGCCGGAGCCGCCCGCGGCGAGGGTGAGGGCGGCCAGGCCCAGCGTGGCGTTTCTGCGGCGGCGGCGCACCCGCGCACGGCGGGCGGCGCGTCGCCGCGATCTCGATCCCTCATTCATCACACAATCGTATGATCAGCTTGTCCGTGATCAGACACAGGGCCCGCTATGTCCGGGCGGATTCGCCCCTTTCGGCCCCCTCGCCCCACGAGCCCCGCCCGCCCCTCTCACGCCGGGCCGCCGCCTGCCGGATCGTCACCTTCCGCGACTCCGCCCGCCGCGATGGCGTCGTGCACCTCGGCGACCCGGGCGGCCTCCTCCTCGGCGAACCGCTCGCCGTCCAGCCGCTCGGCGATCTCCTCGTCCTGACTCATCAGCAGGTCGAGGTTGGAGTCGCCGAGGTCGAAGACGCCCATGTCCAGATACGCCTTCTGCAGCCGCGGCCCCCACAGCCCGATGTCCTTCACGCAGGGCACGATCCGGCTGAACAGCAGCTTCCGGAACAGGTGCAGGAACTCCGACTGCTCGGTGAACGCCTCCGCCTCGGCCTGCGGGACGCCGAAGTTCTCCAGCACCTCGACCCCGCGCAGCCGGTCCCGCATCAGGTAGCAGCCCTCGATCACGAACTCCTCGCGCTCGCGCAGCTCCGCGTCGGTCAGCTCCTTGTAGTAGTCGCGCAGCGCCATCCGCCCGAAGGCCACGTGCCGCGCCTCGTCCTGCATGACGTAGGCGAGGATCTGCTTGGGCAGCGGCTTGGTGGTGGTGTCGCGGATCATGCCGAAGGCGGCGAGCGCGAGCCCCTCGATGAGCACCTGCATGCCGAGGTAGGGCATGTCCCAGCGGGTGTCGCGCAGCGTGTCGCCCAGCAGCGCCTGGAGGTTGTCGTTGATCGGGTAGAGCATCCCGATCTTGTCCTGGAGGAAGCGGGCGTAGATCTCGGCGTGCCGGGCCTCGTCCATGGTCTGGGTGGCCGAGTAGAACTTCGCGTCCAGGTCCGGCACCGACTCCACGATCCGGGCCGCGCACACCATGGCGCCCTGCTCGCCGTGGAGGAACTGGCTGAACTGCCAGGAGGTGTAGTGCTGCCGGAGCAGCCCGCGGTCCTTGTCGTTCATCGCGTCCCAGTACCGGGTGCCGTACAGCGTCATCGCCTGGTCCGGCGTGCCCAGCGGGTCGTACGGGTCCACCTCCAGGTCCCAGTCGATCCTGCGGACCGCGTCCCACTGCTTGTCCTTGCCCTTCTGGTACAGGGACAGCAGCCGGTCCCTGCCGTCGTCGTACTCCCACGAGAAGCGGGCGGCGCCCCCGGCCGGCACCTGCCAGTTCCACTCGGCGGGCGGCTGGGCGTAGAGACCTTCCGACGACATCGGCGACTCCGATCACGTGCGTCTCGCGAACACCTTGCGCGCGAGGGCTTGACGGCCTTGTTGACACAGAGTCTCATAAGAGCCGTACCCCTGGTAACCCTCATGCACCGGAGGCCGGTTCGCGATGGACGCACGCTCGATCGACCGGGAGAAGACGGCGGAACGGCTGCTGTCGGCCTCCGCCAGGCACTCCTTCGACCCCGACACCGAGCTGGACTGGGACGCGCCCTTCGAGGAGGGCACCTGGTTCTGGCCGCCGGAGCTGGTCTCGCTCTACGACACCGGGATCTGGCGGCGGATGACGCAGGAGCAGCGGATCGAGCTGTCCCGGCACGAGGCGGCGTCGCTGTGCTCGATCGGCGTGTGGTTCGAGACGATCCTCATGCAGCTCCTGCTGCGGCACACCTACGACCTCGACCCGACCAGCGGGCATGTGCGGTACGCGCTCACCGAGATCGCCGACGAGTGCCGGCACTCCAAGATGTTCGCCCGCGCGGTCACCAAGATGGGCACGCCGGCCTACCGGCCCAGCCGGCTCGACCACGCCCTCGGCCGCGTGCTCAAGACGGTCTCCACCACGCCGGGTTCGTTCACCGGCACGCTGCTCGCCGAGGAGATCCTCGACTGGATGCAGCGGCTGACCTTCCCCGACGAGCGGGTCCAGCCCTTCGTCCGCGGCGTGACCCGCATCCACGTGGTCGAGGAGGCCCGGCACATCCGCTACGCCCGCGAGGAGCTGGCCCGGCAGATGTCCACGGCGCCCCGCTGGGAGATCGGGGTGACCCGGATGCTGTCCGGCGAGACGGCGCGCGTCATCACCCGCTCCCTGATCAGCCCGCGCGTCTACGCCTCCGTCGGCCTCGACCCGGACCAGGCCGTCGAGGCCGCCCGCACCAGCCCGCACCGCCGGGACGTCATGCGCCGGTCCGCCAAGCGCCTGATGGACTTCTTCGACGACATCGGGCTGCTCAAGGGCCCGTCGATGCCGCTGTGGCGGGCGTCGGGACTGGTGTGACGCGGCCGCGGCACTTAGGGCCTGGCGGTCGGGTCGAGCAACGCGCCCAGCCGGGCCAGGAGTTCGCTCGCGGGGCTGCCGGGCCGCTCCTCCCCCAACGCCCACGCGGCCGCCGCGGCGGTCTCCTCGTCGGTCGTCGCCGTCGCCAGCAGCAGCGCGGTGAAGTGGTCCACCAGCCACGCCCGCAGTTCGGGCAGCGGCGGCTCCTTGCCCGCGTCGAGCCAGAGCAGCGACACCGCCTCCACCGAGGCGATCCACGACCGCACCATCATCGCCATGCGCGCCCCGGGCCGCTCCACCCCCAGGTGCCGCAGCACCTGTTCGGCGGCCCGGCGCCG
Source organism: uncultured Actinomycetota bacterium (assembly GCA_963820715.1). Classification (GTDB taxonomy): domain Bacteria; phylum Actinomycetota; class Actinomycetes; order Streptomycetales; family Streptomycetaceae; genus Actinacidiphila. The sequence continues at coordinate 64,200 of CAWGAU010000001.1, forward strand.
TACCCCGTCCACGATCGCGTCGGTCGCGGACGTGCCCACCACGCTGCCGCCGCGCAGCAGCGCCCCGTACGCCGTGTCGTGCTCGTCGACGTACGCGAGGTAGCGGTCGAGCGCGTGCGACAGCCGCAGGGTGGGCGGCCCCTCCTGGGGCACCGCGAACCGCCCGATCAGCTCCTCCGCGGCGCCGTGCACCGCCTCCTCGTAGAGCTGCTGCCGGCCGCCGGGGAAGTAGCGGTAGACCAGCGGGCGGGAGACGCCCGCCGCGGCGGCCACGTCCTCGACGGAGACCTCCTCCGGCCGCCGGTGCCCGAACAGCTCGACCGCGGCGTCCAGTAGCTGCTTGCGGCGCTGCTCGACGCTCATCCGGCGGTAGGCGGGCACAGCGCTGCTGCTCATACCGCGAAGCGTAACCGTGGCAGTGTGGGGCCCGTGCGACACGAGGAGAGCGAATTCACCGGCGGCCCGCTGGACGGCCGGGTGCTGGAGGTCATGGTCGGCATGACCGGCCAGCCCCCGCTGGACTACCGGGTGCCCGTGCCGGCGCCCGAGGGCGGCCCGGAAGTGGTCCACGTCTACCACCGCGAGCGCGGCAGGGGCCGTACCCGCTGGACCTACGTCTACGACCCGGACGGCAGCCCGCACCCCGAGCGCCTCAAGTGGCCCTGGACGAAAAGGAGGTGACCGCAGGGGGGACCGGAAGAGGGTGACGGGACACGGATGTTGGTCCGGACCATTGACGGAATTGGTCTGGACCTGTTTGCTACGCGATGACATGCGCCCTCCGCACCGAAGGAGCGTCCCCCATGCTCACCGCCCCGAGATCCGCCCTCCGCCGCAGAACCCTCGCGGCCGCCGCCACCGCGGTGGCCGGCGCGCTGGCCGTCGCCGGCCTGGTGGCCCTCGCCCCCGCCGCCAGCGCGGGCGAGTTCCTGGCCAACGGCGGCTTCGAGACCGGCAACCTGTCCGGCTGGACCTGCGACCCCGGCGCCTCGGTCGTCACCGGCCAGGCGCACAGCGGAAGTTACGCCCTCCAGGCCACGCCGAGTGCGTCGGCCACCGGCCAGTGCGCCCAGACCGTCACCGTCGCGCCCAGCACCACCTACACCCTCACCGCCCAGCTCAAGGGCGCCTACGTCTACCTCGGCGTGACCGGCGGCGCCTCCACCTGGAGCGCCGACACCGGCGGTGGCTACACGCAGTTGAGCGTCTCGTTCACCACCACCGCGAGCCAGACCAGCGCCTCGGTCTACGTGCACGGCTGGTACGGCCAGCCCGCGTACGAGGCCGACGACGTCTCGCTCCAGGGCCCGGGCAGCGGCACCACCACCCCGCCGACGACCCCGCCGACCACTCCCCCCACGACGCCGCCCACCACTCCCCCGCCCTCGCAGGGGCTGCCCACGCACGCCCTGGTCGGCTACCTGCACGAGACGTTCGCCAACGGCTCGGGCTACACCAAACTCGCCGACGTGCCCGACGACTGGAACATCATCGACCTCGCCTTCGGCGAGACCGACTCCCCCACCTCCGGCTCGATCCACTTCAACCGCTGCTCGGTCAGCGAGTGCCCGTCCGTGGAGTCCGACGCCGACTTCAAGGCCGCCATCAAGGCCAAGCAGGCCGCCGGCAAGAAGGTGCTGCTCTCCATCGGCGGCGCCAACGGCGAGGTCCAGCTCACCACCACCGCGGCGCGCGACGCGTTCGTCTCCTCGGTCAGCGGCATCATCGACCAGTGGGGGCTGGACGGCGTCGACATCGACTTCGAGGGCCAGTCGCTGTCGCTCAACACCGGTGACACCGACTTCAAGAACCCCACCACACCGGTGATCGTCAACCTCATCTCGGCGATCAAGACCCTCAAGACCCGCTACGGCAGCGGCTTCGTGCTCACCATGGCGCCCGAGACGTTCTTCGTGCAGATGGGCTACCAGTTCTACGGCTCCGGCCCGTTCGGCGGCCAGGACCCGCGCTGCGGGGCGTACCTGCCGGTGATCTACGCGCTCCGGGACGACCTCACGCTGCTCACCGTCCAGGACTACAACTCCGGCTCGATCATGGGCCTGGACAACCAGTACCACTCCATGGGCGGCGCGGACTTCCACATCGCCATGACCGACATGCTGCTCACCGGGTTCCCGGTGGCGGGCAACACGGCGAACATGTTCCCGGCGCTCGACCCCTCCCAGGTCGGCATCGGGCTGCCCGCCTCGGTCAACGCGGGCAACGGCTACACCGCCCCCGGCGACGTCGACCAGGCGCTGGACTGCCTGACCAAGAAGACCAGTTGCGGCTCCTACACCACCCACGGCACCTGGCCGTCCCTGCGCGGTCTGATGACGTGGTCGATCAACTGGGACGGCTTCGGCGGCTGGGCGTTCTCGCACAACTTCGACAGCTACTTCGGCTGAGCCGCACCCCGTCTCCGCAACTCCCCCGAACGCGTACGGCCCGGTCTCCGAGGGCGGTGACCGGGCCGTACGCTTGCGCCTTCCGCGTCCGCGGGGCGGCGGCTACGCGGGCGGAACGAGGTCCGGCGGGAGACCGAACACGGGGAACAGCCCAGGGCCGAAGGTGGTGATCTCGGCGATCAGGCCGCCCGCCTCCCGGCCGCCGCCGTCGTCGTCGCGGATTCCATCGCCGCCCCCTTTCCTCGTACGCCGGTGTCCACCGCAGGACCAGTCCGGCCGTCACGTTCGTCATGGTGCCGGTGATGCCCGCGGCCCGGTCCGAGGCGAGGAACGCGGCCACCGACGCCACGTCCGCCAGCCGCGGAGTGCGCCGGAGCACCGACATGGACGCGATGGCGTCCAGCGCCGTCCGCGGGTCGGGCGCGTTCTCCCCGGCGACCGCGACCAGCTTCTCCTTCGTCAGCGGCCGTCCCGGCCCGGCCGCCGGCCGCCGTGATGTCCGCCGCCACCGCGTCGAGCGTGGCCCGGGTGCGGCCGGCGAGGAACACCAGGGCGCCCTCCCGGGCGAATTCCCGGGCGACCGCGCCGCCGATGCCGCCGCCGGCGCCCCGGCCCGCGGTCGCCTCGGTGCCGGTCGGGGTGGTGGGGGTGGTGGTGCTGGTGCTGGTCAGGTCCGCCTCCTGGCGCGTCGTGGGCCCGGTGTGCCGAGCCCGTACCGATGAAACGCGCCGCCCCCCGGAAACTCATCGGTGCTCCGGAGATCCGCTCCCCTCGCGATACGGTCACCCCTGGGAGTGACCGATGTGGGCGGAATCGGGTACTGCCTCTGTTGACGATATGAAGATTTATGGCAGCATCCTGAACGCCCACGTGTTACCCACCGGTTAACAAGGGGAGATGAGGGAATGTCAGTGGCCCGCCGACCCGGCGCGTGGTTCCGGTCAGCCGTGGTGTGCGGGACGCTCCTGGCGGCCGCGGCCCTGTCGCTGCCCGCCGCCCAGCGCGCGTCCGCACAGCCGTACGACCCGCCGCCGGCCGTGCCGCTCACCGAGCTGCTGACACGGCTTCAGACGTACTACCAGCAGACCGAGACGGCCACCGAGGCGTACAACAAGGCCAAGGAGACCGCCGACCGGCAGCGGACCGCGGCCCGGCGGATCGACGGGCAGCTCGCCGACCAGCGGGTCGCGGTCGCCGGCAGCCGGGCGCAGCTCGGCCTGATGGCCAACCAGATGTACCGGGACGGCGGTGTGTCGCCCTACCTGTCGCTGCTGACCGGGCAGAGCCCGCAGGACTTCTTCGGCCGGCGGCACGTGCTCGGGCAGATCGCCGGCCGCCAGAAGGTCGTGCTGAAGAACCTGTCCAGCGGCGAGAAGCGGCTGAACACCCTGAACACCCGGGCCCAGCACGCCCTGGACGCAGCCGAGCACGCCCAGTACGTGGCCGGGAGCACGAAGAAGTCCGTCGAGACGCACCTTCAGCAGGTCGAGGGGTTGCTCGCCGGGCTGACCGGCGTCCAGATCGACGAGCTCCAGGCACTGGAGCAGAGCGACGACGCCAAGGCGCAGCAGACCTTCATGGACTCCAAGGCGCTCGGCTCCGACCCCGCCCTGCGCGCGCCCTCCCAGGTGGGCGACCGGGCCATCGGCTACGCCTTCCAGCAGCTCGGCAAGCCCTACGTGTGGGGCGCCCAGGGCCCGGCCTCCTTCGACTGCTCGGGCCTCACCTCGCAGGCGTGGTCGCACGCCGGGCTGGTCATCCCGCGCACCAGCCAGGAGCAGTGGGCGAAGCTGCCGCACGTGCCGCTGGCGCTGCTCCGCCCGGGCGACCTGGTGATCTACTTCAAGGGCGCCACCCATGTGGCGCTCTACATCGGCAACGGCCTGGTCGTGCAGGCGCCGCGCCCCGGGTCCTACGTCAAGGTCTCGCCGATCGCGGCCAATCCGGTCCTGGGCGCGGTCCGCCCCGACCTCGGCGAGCGGCCGCTCAGCGGCTACACGCCGCGGCAGGTCCCGCGGAAGGCCGAGCGGCCGACGCCGTTCACCTCGCAGGCGGCCGCCCGGAGAAGGCGGCCGGGGCGAAGTCGTAGCGCCAGGCCCTAGCCCGCGGCCGCCTGGACCTCCGTCAGGTACGCCCCGGCCAGGCCCGGCTCGTAGAACCACTGCTCGAAGTCGGCCGGGTCGTCGAAGCCGTTGGCGAACCGGTCGGCCACGGGCTGGAGTTCGCCGGCCGCGCCGATCAGGCCGAGCACGTGCTCCGGCGGCGGCGCGAGCATCGCGTTGGTCCACTTGGTGACGGGCTCGGCCAGCGCCCAGTAGCGGTCGAAGGCGCCCTGCATCCAGGCGCGGTCGAAGGGCCGCGTCGCCGTGCTCCACGATGCTCTCCAGGTACAGGGCCGCGCACTTGGCCGCGCTGTTCGAACCCTGGCCGGTGATCGGGTCGTTGGCCACCACCACGTCGCCGACGCCCAGCACGGGCGCGCCGGAGGGCAGTTCGCCGATCGGGTGGCGGACGGTGGGCGCGAACCGCCCGGCGAGCGTGCCGCCCGCGTCCGTCAACTCGACGGCGCCCGCCCGGTCGTACTCCCACGGCGTGAAGCGCCGCATCAGGTCCAGGGTGAGCCGCAGGTGCTCCGCCGGGTCCTTGACGCCCTGGAAGACGTCCAGCGGGCCGCCGGGGACGCCCTCCCAGAACAGGATGTCGCACGGGCCGGAGGTGGTCAGCGCCGGAATGACGAACAACTCGCCGACGCCCGGCACCAGGTTGCAGCGCACCGCCGTCGTGTCCGGGTGCTCGGGCCGCGGGCCGAGGCCGTGCACGTAGGCGACGGCCAGCGCGCGCTGCGGCGCGTCGTAGGGCGAACGCGCCACGTCCCGGCGGAACATGGAGACGATCTCGCCCTTGCCCGCCGCGACCAGCACCAGGTCGTAGGCGCGCGAGAAGTAGTCCAGGTCGGAGACGGCCGCCGCGTGCACGACCACCTTCCCGCCGCGCTCGGCGAAGGTCTCCAGCCAGCCGGCCATCTTCACCCGCTGGTCGACCGACTGCGCGGGGCCGTTCAGCCGCCCGAGCCAGTCGATGGCCCGGCTGCCGTCGGGGGCGGTGACCGAGACGCCGATGCCCTGGACGCTCGGGCGCCTGCTGCTCCCAGAAGTTGAGCCCGAGGTCCCGCTCGTGCTCCAGCGCGGTCGCGAACATGCACTGGGTGGACATGACGCGACCGCCGCGTATCTCGTCCGCGGTGCGGTTGGTCATCACGGTGACGTCGTAGCCCCGGGCCTGGAGCCCCAGGGCGAGTTGGAGTCCGGCCTGGCCGGCTCCGACGATGAGTATGGTGCGCACAGCGGTTTCGCTCGCTTCTTCGCTCGCTACGGACGGACGGGTCGCAGGCGACCTGCCCGGCAACCTACCCGGGCCCGACCTGCCGCACTACAGCGGCTGTTCGGCCATCGCGTGCGTGACCAGCGAAAGCAGCGCCTCGACCACCGAGTAGCGCTGGCGGGCGTCGATGACGAGCACCGGGATGTGGCTGGGGACGGCGAGCGCGTCCCGTACGTCGTCGGAGGTGTACTCCGGGGTGCCCTCGAACTGGTTGACGGCCACCGTGTAGGGCAGGCCGGTGCTCTCGAAGTAGTCGAGCGCCGGGAAGCAGTCGGCCAGCCGCCGGGTGTCGGCGAGCACCACCGCGCCTATCGCGCCGCGCACCAGGTCGTCCCACATGAACCAGAAGCGCTGCTGGCCCGGCGTGCCGAACACGTAGAGCACCAGGTCCCGTTCGAGGGTGATCCGGCCGAAGTCCATGGCGACCGTGGTGGTCGTCTTCTCCGGGGTGGCGGCGAGGTCGTCCAGCGCCTCGCTCGCCTGGGTCATGACGGCCTCGGTGGTCAGCGGCGTGATCTCGGACACGGCGCCGACGAATGTGGTCTTGCCCACACCGAACCCGCCGGCCACGACGATCTTCGTGGAGATCGGCGCACGGCCCGGCTCGTTCTGCCAGTCCTGCAGGCCGTCCTGCTGGTCAAAGCCTGCGAAGTCCACTGAGCACCCTTTCGAGCAGTGCGCGGTCAGGGCCGCCGGGTCCGTGCCCGGTACCGTACACGCGAATCCTTCCCTGGTCGGCCAAGTCGCTGATCAGAACCCGGACGACGCCGAGCGGAATACGGAGCATTGCGGAGATCTCGGCCACCGACCGCAGTCTGCGGCACAGTTCGACGATCGCCCGCAGCTCGGGCATGACCCGCTCGGCCCAGCCGCTCGTGGTGAGCACGGGCCGGCCGTCCGGCCGTTCGATCGTAGCCACGAACGTCTCGACCAGCAGCACGTGTCCGAATTGCGTGCGTCCGCCGGTCAGCGCGTACGGCCGTACGCGGGAGGTCTTGCGGTCGATGCCGCGGTGGGGCAGCGCCTGCATCAGCCGACCCCCTCCATCGCCTGCCGCAGTTCGCTGCGCAGCGACGGGGTGAGGACGTGTCCGGCCCGGCCGACGAACAGCGCCATGTGGTAGGCGATGACGCTCATGTCGCAGTCGGCGGTGGCGTGCACGCCGAGCAGCGAGCCGTCGCTGATCGACATGACGAAGAGCATGCCGTCCTCCATCGCGACCGTGGTCTGCCGCACCCGGCCGCCGTCCATCAGCTTGGCCGCGCCCACGGTGAGGGAGGCCAGGCCGGAGACGACCGCGGCCATGTCCATCCGCGCGTCATCGGGCCGGGTGGGGCCCGGACTCCGGTCCCGGCGGCGCCGGTTCGGGCTTCGAGGTGAGCAGCAGCAGGCCGTCGGAGGAGACGACGGCCACCAGCCGGACGCCGGGCACCTCCTCGACGAAGTTCTCCAGCAGCCACTGGAGGCCGGACGCCTCGTGGCTGAGGTCGGTGGTGTGCGCGCGGACCGCGTTCAACGGGTCGCCTCCTCGACGGTGTCTGCCGGACCCGCGGCTGGTGCCGCGGCTCCGATCTGCCCTGCGTCCCCGTGAATCTCGGACTCCGCGTCCCTGCGGCCCGCCTGGAGGCCGCGCTGGAATCCGGCCAGCTTGCGACGCAGGTCCTCCGCGTCCACCGGCGCACGTCTGGCGCGTTCGCGCCCCCGTCTCTCCTGCCCGCGATCGACGGGTTCACCCTCCAGTCCGGTCGCCCGCGGCACCCGCTGCGGCAGCCGCCGCCCGGTCGGCGCCCGCGCGTCGAGCACGGGCCGCGGCTCGGGCCCCGAGTCGAGGTCGCGGTCGGGGCCCGGACTCGGGGCCCGGATCGAGGTCGGGGGCACGGTCGGAGACCGGTGCGGATACGGACGGATACGGGTACGGGTGCGGGTACGGGTGCGGCCGTCGGCGTCTCCGCCGAGACGGGCGCGGGCGGCGGGCCGTACGGGCTCCGGCTCGGCCGCGGGCTGCGGCTCGGGCCGGAGCGTGCCAGTGCGGGCTGGGCGCTCGGGCTGCGGTGCGGGCTCGGCGCTGCGGCGGCTGCGGCTGGACCGCCGGCTGCCGTCGCACGAGCGACTCAAGCTCGGGCCCGAACCCCAACAACGGTTCCGCGCGGGCGTGTTCGACCGGTGCGACGGGTTCGGCCGGGGCGGACTCCGGCTCGCGCTGGGCCGGGACGGCGGCCGCGGCGGGCCCCGCCATCGGCACCAGGATCTGCGGCAGCACGACCACCGCCGCCGTGCCGCCCGCCGTCTGGGGCCGCAACTGGACGCGTACGCCGTGCCGGTGGGCGAGCCGGGCCACCACGTACAGGCCCATGCCGGAGACCGCGCCGGGCGGCGCCGGATCGGGGTCGTCGAGCAGCGCGTTGAGCCCGTCCAGCCGCTCGGGCGGCACCCCGATGCCGGTGTCCTCCACCGAGAGCATCACCTCGCCGCTCTCCATGACCCAGCCGGAGAGGTGGACGGGCTCGCCGGGCGCGGAGAACGCCGCCGCGTTGTCGAGGAGTTCGGCGACCAGGTGGCTGACGTCGTCGGCCGCGCGGCCGGCGACCTGGGCCTCCGGCATGGCCGGGATGCGGACCCGTTCGTACCGCTCGATCTCGGAGATCGCGGCGCGGGCCACGTCGACCAGCGGCACCGGGCGGGCCGCGGCGCCGTGGCTGTGCTCGGTACCGGTGAGCACCAGCAGGTTCTCGCTGTTGCGCCGCATCCGGGTGGCGAGGTGGTCGAGCCGGAAGAGCGTCTCCAGCCGGTCCGGCTCCTGCTCGTGCTCCTCCAGGCCCTCGATCAGGGTGAGTTGACGCTCGACCAGGCCGAGGGTGCGCAGCGAGAGGTTGACGTAGGTGATCTGCGCGGCGTTGCGCGCGGTGGCCTCGGTGAGGCGGCCCGCGATCTCGTCGCGGGAGCGCATCAGGTCGTCCTGGGTGCGCAGGAGTTCGCCGCGGGCGTGCAGCAGCGCCCGGTGCTCCGCGGCCAGGGCCTCGTGCGCGGCGGCGGAGGCGGTGCGGTCCGCGGTGATGTCCTGGGCCCGGGAGCGCAGCGCCTGGGCCTCGTGGGTGAGCGCGTTGGCCCGGCGGGCGACGGCGGCGAACTCGTCGGCGCCGATCACCTTGACGCCCTGCCCGCTCTCGGCGTCGGCCCGCGACCACTGGTGCAGGGCCGCGAGCGGGCGGGTGATGCCGCGGAAGAGCGCGACCAGCACCCCGATCAGCAGGATCAGGCACAACCCGGCCAGCGCGCAGCGCAGTTCGAGGACGGTGACCGTGTGGTCGCGGTGCGCGGCGGCGGCGGCCTGCTCGTCGGCCGCCGCGGACGCCTCGACCCCGCGCATCAGGCCGATCCGCGTGGTGAGCGCGGACTTGACCGACGCGCCGCTCATCCGCTGCTCGGCGGGGCCGAGTTGCGGCCCCGCGAGCAGCCGGGCCAGGTCGTGGTCGGCCTGCGCGGTGTCGGCGCCGGTGACGGTCTGGTCGTAGCGGGCCCGCAGCTCGGCGGGCGCGATGGCGTGGAACTCGGCGAGCGCGGCCTGCTCCTGGAGGTGCGCGGCCTGGGCGTCGCCGACGAGGGTGGGCTGCGGTCCGCCCGCGGTCAGCGCGCGCGGCCAGCAGGCCGCGCTGCACGGCGGCGGCGCCGGTGGCCCGGCCGAGCGCGGCCGTGACCGGCCCGGTGGCGCGGCCGAGGGCGTCGGCGAGCGGCTGGTAGGCGGCGATGACGGCCTGCGGCGTTCTTCGGCGGCGAGCGCGGAGCTGCGGACGGCGGGCAGCGACGACCAGCGCCGCGCGCAGGTCGGCGGGCGCGTCCGCGGCGGTGTCGCGGGCCTGGCGGTCGGTACGGGCCCGGTCGGCGGCGGGCAGCGACGGCCGGCCCGCGGCGACGCAGACGGCGAGGTCGTCGCGCTCGTCGGCGAGGTCGTGGGCCAGGGCGGTGGCGCGGGTGGCGGTGCCCGCCGCGGCGACCCGGTCCTGGGCGGCGGCCAGGTCGCCCGAGGCGAGCGCGACGCCGGGCGCGGCCGCGGCCAGCACGATCGCCGCGCAGACCAGCAGGGCGGCGAGCATGCGCTGTCCTGACCCGCCGTCCGCGGCGCGGGTGACGTCCCTTTCGCAACTTCGGTGCTCGCAATCGCTGTCGCCCGGGCCCGGAGCCGTTCTCCGGGAATATCGGGAATATGCAGATGCCTTCCGACCTTCGCAGTCCTGCCGGGAAGCGGGCCAGGCGTCCCTCCCCCGGGCACCCGAACGAGTGAATCGCACGGGTGAGTTGACCGACAAGTCGGGCACGGAATGGCATCCTCCGCCCGTTCCGGGGATCGATGGCGGTCCCGTACGACCTCTGGGAGCATGTCCCCCCGCACCTCGGCGGCCTCCCGACGGGGACCGATCCCGGCGTCCGGCCGCAGGTCGGGGCGGTGCACACTGGCCGTATGCGCATCGAGACGGCGACCGAACCCGGCGCGGCGGACGTGCCCAACGAGGACTTCGTGTCCGTGGCGCTCCCCGCGTCCGGGGCGGGCGGCACCGTGGTCCTGCTGGACGGCGTGACCCCGCCGCCGGACAACGGGGCCTGCGTGCACTCCGTGCCCTGGTTCACCGCCCGGCTGGGCGGCGCGCTGCTCGAACTGACCGCCGCCCGGCCGGACCTGGCGCTGGCGGACTGCCTGGCCGGGGCCATCTCCCGTACGGCGGACGCCCATCGCACCACTTGTGATCTTTCTCACCCGCTGACCCCGCAGGCCACCGTGGTGCTGGCCCGCTGGGACGCCTCGGCGGTGGAGTACCTGGTGCTGTCGGACTCGGTGCTGCTCACCGAGGGCGCGGACGGCGGGGTGACGGCCGTGCTGGACGACCGGATCGACCGGCTGCGGGCGGCCGGGCTGCGGGTGGCGCCGCTGCGGAACCTGGAGGGCGGCTTCTTCACCGCGGCCGCCGACCCCGCCGTGGTCGCGCGGGCGGTGACCGGCCGCCTGCCGCGCGGCGACGTCAAGGCCCTGGCCGCGCTCACCGACGGGGCGACCCGGGCCGTCGACCACTTCGGGGCGGACGACTGGGCGGGCACCTTCGCGCTGCTGCGCAAGGCCGGCCCGCAGGCGCTGATCGCCCGGGTGCGCGCGATGGAGACCGAGCGGCCGCCGCACGGCAAGCAGCACGACGACGCCACCGCCGTGCTGGTCGAACTCTGAGCCGCCGGGGCGGGCGGGCTCAGCCGGACTGGATCTCGTTGAGCCGGTGCAGCAGCCGGGCCAGTTCGGCGACCTCGCCCGGGTCCCACGCGGCCAACTGCCCGAGATAGCGCTCGCGCCGGGCGACCCGCACCCGGGAGAACCGCTCGCGCCCCTCCTCGGTGAGCCGCATCAGGTACGCCCGCCCGTCGGCCGGATCGGGCTCGCGCGCCACCAGCCCCAGGTCCTCCAGCGCGCGCAACTGACGGCTCATCGTGGCCTTGCCCGACCCCGAAGTACGCCGCCAGGTCGGTGGCCCGCTCCGGCTCGGCCTCCACCAGCCGCACCAGCAGCCCGTACGCCGCCGCCTCCAACTCCGGGTGCACCGCCCGCGCCAGGTCCCCCGACGCGGCCCGGGCCCGCCGGAACAGGACCGTCAGTTCCCGCTCCAGGGCGTAGCTCCCGCCCTCCGGCGGCGGGTCCTGCCCCGGCCCCGGCGCGGCCGTACCGCCCGGCGCTCGGGCGGCGCGGTTGTCATGGGTCACGGGTGCCCCGCTTTCAACGGCTGAAAGTTTTCTTCACAAACGGTGGTTTCCGCAGCACGCCAAGTATTTCGCAGGCGTAGACCAACGGCGTTCCCGGACGCCTCTTCCACGCCCATTCGACCCAACGTACCGTCAGATCTGTCATGGCCATCCCAAGGCTATGACGACTCCCCCACCCTGTCCCACCTGGTCGCGCCGTACGGGTTGTACTCGATGTCGAGCGCGCCCGGCAGCGTCTTGCCGTCCGCCGACCAGCCGCCGCCGTGGGCGATGAAGTAGTCCGCCTGGGCGGCGCCGCCGGAGGTGTCGGGCGTGGCGAAGTGGTAGGACCCGCGGATCATGCCGACGTTGTACGACCCGTTGTACTGCTGGGTGAAGTCCGGGTTGGTGTACGTCGTGCTCTCGGTGGCCTTGAACGTAGGCTAACTTCGCGCACCTGTTACGGCCTCAGCCAGGCGGGCATGGTGAGCTGGCTCCACGCCTTCGCGAACGAGTACAACGCGAAGGAGCACGTGTACCCGGTGATCTACTCGACCCTCGACTGGTGGTCGACCTGCACGGGCAACAACAGCGGATTCGCCGCCACCAGCCCGTTCTGGATCGCCAAGTACGCCTCCAGCGCGGGGACCCTGCCGGCCGGCTACACGTACTACACCTTCTGGCAGCACGCGGACTCCGGGACGTTCCCCGGTGACCAGGACTACTTCAACGGCGACACGACGCGCCTGAAGGCCCTGGCTCTCGGCTGAGGGTGCTCCCGGGGTCCGCCCCGCCCGCCCCTTCCGGTCGTCCTCGGACCACCCCCCGGTGGCCTGCTGAGCGCGCGGTTCCCCGCGCCCCTGTAGGCGGTGCCCTACCTGGGGGCGCGGGGAACCGCGCGACAGGCCCACCACCGAGCGGCAGCCGGGAACGGACCGGAACCGTGGCGGCGGGTAGCCGTCAGGCAGCCAGCGGCACGGACTCCGCTCCGGTACCCGCGGCGTCGAGCGCCAGCTTGAGCACCTGCCGCACGTCGCTGACCGGGTGGACGTCCAGGACGTCGAGGACCTCCGCGGGCACGTCGTCCAGATCCGCCTCGTTCCGCTTCGGGATGATCACCGTGGTGATCCCGGCCCGGTGCGCGGCCAGCAGCTTCTGCTTGACGCCGCCGATCGGCAGCACCCGCCCGGTCAGGGACACCTCGCCGGTCATCGCCACATCGGTCCGCACCCGCTGCCCGGACAGCAGCGACGCCAGCGCGGTGGTCATCGTGACACCCGCGCTCGGGCCGTCCTTGGGCACCGCGCCCGGCCGGCACGTGCAGGTGCACGCCGCGGTCCTTCAAGTCGCCCACCGGCAGCTCCAGTTCGGCGCCGTGCGAGCGCAGGAAGGACAGCGCGATCTGCGCGGACTCCTTCATCACGTCGCCCAGCTGGCCGGTGAGCTGGAGCCCGGAGCCGCCGGTCTCGGGGTCGGCGAGCGACGCCTCGATGTAGAGCACGTCACCGCCCGCCCCGGTCACCGCCAGCCCGGTGGCCACACCGGGCACCGCCGTACGCCGCTCCTGCGGGTCCTGCGCGGCCTCCGGCACGTGGTGCGGACGCCCGATCAGCTCGCGCAGGTCGTCCGCGCCGACGGTGAACGGCAGCTCCTGCTCGCCCAGTTCGTGCCGCGCGGCCACCTTGCGCAGGATGCGCGCGACGGTCCGCTCCAGGGTGCGTACGCCCGCCTCGCGGGTGTACTCCCCGGCGAGCTTGCGCAACGCGTCCTCGTCGAGGCTCACTTCGTCCGCGGTCAGGCCGGCCCGCTCCAACTGGCGCGGCAGCAGGTGGTCGCGGGCGATGACGACCTTCTCGTCCTCGGTGTAGCCGTCCAGCCGGACCAGCTCCATCCGGTCGAGCAGCGGCTCGGGGATGGCCTCCAGGACGTTCGCCGTGGCCAGGAACACCACGTCGGACAGGTCGAGTTCGACCTCCAGGTAGTGGTCGCGGAAGGTGTGGTTCTGCGCCGGGTCGAGGACTTCGAGCAGCGCGGCCGCCGGGTCGCCCCGGTAGTCGGAGCCGACCTTGTCGATCTCGTCGAGCAGCACCACCGGGTTCATCGACCCGGCCTCCTTGATCGGCCCGCACGATACGGCCGGGCAGCGCGCCGACGTACGTCCTGCGGTGGCCGCGGATCTCGGCCTCGTCGCGCACGCCGCCGAGCGCCACCCGGACGAACTTGCGGCCCATCGCGCGGGCCACCGACTCGCCGAGCGAGGTCTTGCCGACCCCGGGCGGGCCGACCAGCGCCAGCACCGCGCCGCCGCGGCGGCCGCCCACGACGCCCAGGCCGCGGTCGGCCCGGCGCTTGCGTACGGCCAGGTACTCGGTGATGCGCTCCTTGACGTCGTCCAGGCCGGCGTGGTCGGCGTCCAGCACGGCCCGCGCGCCCGCGACGTCGTAGGTGTCCTCGGTCGTGGTGTTCCACGGCAGTTCGAGGACGGTGTCCAGCCAGGTGCGGATCCAGCTGCCCTCCGGGGAGGCGTCCGAGGAGCGCTCCAGCTTCTCGACCTCCTTCAGGGCGGCCTCGCGGACCTTCTCCGGCAGGTCGGCGGCCTCGACGCGGGCGCGGTAGTCCTCGCTCTCGCTGTCCGGGTCGCCGTTCAGCTCCGCCAGCTCCTTGCGGACGGCTTCGAGCTGCTGGCGGAGCAGGAACTCCCGCTGCTGCTTCTCCATGCCCTCCTGGACGTCCTTGCGGATCGTCTCGGCGACGTCCTGCTCGGCGAGGTGGTCGCGCAGCCACTGGGTGGCGAGCCTGAGGCGGGCCAGCGGGTCGGCGGTCTCCAGCAGTTCGACGCGCTGCTCGACGGACAGGAACGGGGAGTAGCCCGAGTTGTCGGCGAGCTGGCTGAGGTCGTCGATCTGCTGCACCCGGTCCACGACCTGCCAGGCGCCGCGCTTGCGCAGCCAGCTCGTGGCCAGCGCCTTGTACTCCTTCATCAGCTCGGCGACGGTGCCGGGCGCCTCGGCCGGCGCGGGCTCCTCGACGAGGACGCCCTCCACCCACAGGGCGGCGCCCGGGCCGGTGGTGCCGGCGCCGATCCTGACCCGGTTCCGGCCGCGGATCACCGCGCCGGGGTCGCCGTCGGAGAGGCGGCCGACCTGCTCGACGGTGCCGAGGGTGCCGACGCGCCGCGTAGGTGCCGTCGATCCGCGGCACGAGCAGCACCCGGGGTTTTCCGGTCTCCCGGCCGGAGTGGGCCGCCTGGGCGGCCTCCACCGCGGCCCGTACCTCGCTGTCGGTCAGGTCGAGCGGTACGACCATGCCCGGGCAGGACGACTTCGCCGTCCAGGGGGAGCACGGGGAGGGTGAGGTTGGAACTCTGCGGCTCGAACGCCATGATCGCTCCCTAAGCAAGCAAGTTGAGTACACCTGACTCAATGCGGGGCGCTCCGCGGTGTTCCCGTGGCGTGTTCGCCCTCAGCGATCCCCTGGGCGGGGTGCCCTCGCCACTCCCCGGTGCCCCCTCCCCGGGCCCGGGGCACTCTCGCGGAGGACCGCGCCTTCCTCGCCCGCCCCCGGGGTCCCTCGCGGAAGTCCGCACCCCTTTCCCCGAACTGGGGGTGCCCTCGCGCAGGGCGGCGCCACGCCTTCCCCGGGCGCGGGGTGCCCTTGCGCAGGGGGCACCGCGTCTTTTGCCGGTTCGGGGTGCCCTCGCGCAGGGCGGCGCCAGGTGTTTTAGGGGCGCTGGGGGCACCCCCGGACGGAGTCTGGGGGTGGGGGCACCTCCCAGCCGCCAGGCTGGGGGAGAACTGCGCGACCAGCCCACCACCGGGGCGCGCCGGGCCCGCAGGCCCAGCCCCCGCGGCGATGTCGCCGGACCACCGGCCGGTGGCCGGTTGCTCGCGCAGTTCCCCGCGCCCCTGGTAAGGCGCCGCCTTACGCAGCGGCACCCCGCGCCCTGGGGTGCGTGCCCTCTTCCGCAGCGGCACCCGCCCCGCGCGCAGCGGGAGGCGCCGTCCTCCGCGAGGGCACCCGCCCCCGGGGAGCGGCGAGGCGCCGTTCTCCGCGAGGGCACCCGCCCCGCGGGCTGGGGGAGAATGGCGCCATGGTGCGGAGCGAGGAAGCGCGGGGCCCGCGGGTGGTCGACCGTCGACAGGACGGGCCCTACGGCGAGGTCGTGCTGCGGACCCACGGCCCGAACCTGGAGATCATCGCGAACGGCACGTTCCTGATGGACACCTCCGACGGCCGCTCCGAGCGCCTCCTCGTGGACGCGGCCCTCGCCGCACTGCCCGCGGACCGCAACGGCCCCCACCGTGCTGATCGGCGGCCTCGGCGTCGGATTCTCCCTGGCCAGGGCCCTCGCGGAGCCCCGCTGGCAGCGGATCACGGTGGTGGAGCGCGAGCCCGCCGTCGTGGACTGGCACCGCGAGGGCCGGTTCGCGCCGTACTGCGGGCAGGCCCTCGACGACCCCCGGGTGCGGCTGCTCGCGGAGGACCTGCCGGCCTACCTGGCCGCCACCGCGGACACGTACGACGCCCTGTGCCTGGACATCGACAACGGTCCGGACTGGACAGTCACCGAGAACAACGGCACTCTCTACAGTCCCAGCGGCCTCACCGCCTGCCGGGGGCGGCTCAACCCCGGCGGAGTGCTCGCCGTATGGTCGGCGCAGCCCTCGGTCGCGTTCGAGGCGGGGCTGAGGGCGGCAGGGTTCGCGGCGGTCCGCACGCTTGAGGTTCCGGTCACGCGCGGCGTCCCGGATGTGGTGCATGTAGCCGTCAAGGCGTAAAGGCGTCATAGTCAGGGCAGCGGCCCGCCCCGTACGCTGCCGGGTAACCAGGACGACCTTGTGGGGCGGAAGTGGACGGCACGCAGACGACGGGCGCGCAGCGCCGGGTGCTCGTGGTCGAGGACGACCAGACGATAGTGCAGGCGATCGCGGCCCGCCTTCAAGCGGAAGGGTTCCAGGTACGTACCGCCGGTGACGGCCCGTCGGCGGTCGAGGCGGCCCATTCGTGGCGGCCGGACCTGCTCGTACTGGATGTGATGCTGCCCGGGTACGACGGGCTGGAGGTCTGCCGCCGGGTGCAGGCCGACCGGCCCGTGCCGGTGCTGATGCTCACCGCCCGCGACGACGAGACGGACATGCTGGTCGGCCTCGGCGTCGGCGCCGACGACTACATGACCAAGCCGTTCTCCATGCGGGAGCTGGCCGCCCGGGTGCACGTGCTGCTGCGCCGGGTGGAGCGCGCCGCGAGCGCGGCCGTCAGCTCCCGGGGCGCCAGCATCCAGCTCGGCGACCTGGAGATCGACCACAGCCAGCGGCGGGTCCGGGTGCACGGCAGCGACGTGCACCTGACGCCCACCGAGTTCGAGCTGCTGGTCTGCCTGGCCCAGCAGCCGCGCGCCGTGCTCTCCCGCGAGCAGCTGCTCGCCGAGGTGTGGGACTGGGCCGACGCGTCCGGCACCCGCACCGTCGACAGCCACGTCAAGGCGCTGCGCCGCAAGATCGGCGCCGAGCGCATCCGCACCGTGCACGGGGTGGGGTACGCGCTGGAGACCCCGGCGCCATGAGAGCCGGGGCGGCCGGCGCCGCGCGTTCGGGTCGGACCGGCGCCCGCTCCGCCTTCACCGGCCGCCGGGAGGACGCGGACGCCGCCGACGACGGGGACGCCGGGGCCGGGCTGGTCCGGCGGTGGCGGCGCCGGGTGTGGGCCGCGCTGCGCCCCTGGGACCCGACCCGGTCGATCAAGGCGGCGCTCCAGGCGCTCGTGATCGCCTCCGTGATGATCACCACCCTGCTGGTGACCGTGGCCATCCACTCGGCCACCGAGATCCGCGTGATCACCATCTTCTCGATCATCGCCTCCCTGCTGATCACCCAGATCGTGGCGATCAACCTGACCGCGCCGCTGCGTGAGATGACCGCGGTGGCCCGGTCCATGGCGGGCGGCGACTACAGCCGCCGGGTGGCCCGGGTGCGCCGGGACGAGGTCGGCGAGCTGGCCGAGACCTTCAACCGGATGGCCGCCGACCTGGCCGCCTCCGACCGGCACCGCAAGGAGCTGGTGGCGAATGTCTCACACGAGCTGCGCACCCCGATCGCGGCGCTGCGGGCCGTGCTGGAGAACGTCGTGGACGGCGTCTCGGCCGCCGACCCCGAGACGATGCGGCTGGCCCTCCAGCAGACCGAGCGGCTCGGCAAGCTCGTCAGCCAGCTGCTGGACCTGTCCCGGCTGGACAGCGGGGCGGTGCGGCTGGACTCCAAGCGGTTCGAGGTGTGGCCGTACCTGTCGGCGGTGCTGAAGACGGCGAGCCTGGGCATGGAGGGCACCAAGGCCACCGGGTCGCGCTCCCGGCCGCGCGCCGACGTCCATCTGCACCTGGACGTCTCGCCGCCGGAGCTGGTGGCGTACGCGGACGGCGAGCGGCTGCACCAGGTGGTGGCGAACCTGGTGGACAACGCGGTCAAGCACAGCCCGCCCGGCGGCCGGGTCACGGTCCGCGCCCGCGGCGGCGTCGGCCCCGGCAGCCTGGACCTGGACGTGCGCGACGAGGGCCCCGGCATACCCGAGGCCGACCGGGTACGGGTCTTCGACCGCTTCCACCGCGGCTCGCACCCCGGCGGCGACGGCGGTACGGGCCTGGGGCTGGCCATCGCGCGCTGGGCGGTGGATCTGCACGGCGGCCGGATCGAGGTGGCCGAATCTCCTCGGGGCTGCCGCATCCACGTCACCCTCCCGGGTGGGCCCACGGCGGGGCATTGACGGACCCGCCGCAGGCACCGGCGCTCCGCCCGGCGGGTAGGCCGGGGTCGCTGGCCTGCGCGGGAGCCCGGGACCGGAGCTATTGGCATAGACCACTGGCCTGGCCAACCCACAAGAGGGATCAATTTCCCGCCAGTAGTGGCGTTGAAACCAGTCTTCGGATGTGACTTGTGCGACGACAGGCCCCCAGAACTGCGACGAGGGGTCCGGTAGGCGTAGCCTGTATTCCCGCTGTCCACCATCTTGTGAAGCGGAAGAGGGCGGTTGCCGCCGTGTCGCCACAGTCCCCCAATAGCTCTAGTGTCTCGACCGACCACGAAGTGCAGGGCGAGGGCCCCGCAGCGGGTTTCGGCCCGAACGAGTGGCTTGTCGATGAGATCTACCAGCAGTACCTCCAGGACCCGAACTCGGTAGACCGAGCCTGGTGGGACTTCTTCGCCGACTACAAGCCGGACGGCTCCGCCGCGCCGGCCGCCCCCGCGGGCCAGGGCGGGGCCTCCGGCGCCGCCGCCCGCGTGACCGCGGGCGTCCCGGGCTCGGCCCCGGCCGCCGCCCCCGCCGGGCCGCAGGCGAATTCCGGCCAGCCGGCGCAGGCCGCGCCGGCCGCCCCGGCGCCGCCGCCCCCGCCGCCCGCCGCGCAGGCCCCCGCGCCCGCCGCGCCGGCACCTGCCGCGCCCGCCGCGCCCCGCCCGGCCGCCGCCCCCGCCGCGCCGGCCCCGTCGGCGCCGCCCCCGCGGCAGCCGAAGCCCGCCGCGCAGCCCGCGGCCCCGAAGCCCGCCGCCGCTCCGGCCGGCGAGTCCGGCACGGAGTTCGTGCCGCTGCGCGGCCCGGCCGCCGCCGTCGCGAAGAACATGAACGCCTCGCTGGAGCTGCCCACCGCCACGTCGGTGCGGGCGATCCCGGTGAAGCTGCTGTTCGACAACCGCATCGTCATCAACAACCACCTCAAGCGCGCCCGCGGCGGCAAGGTCTCCTTCACGCACCTCATCGGCTACGCGATGGTGCAGGCGCTCAAGGCCATGCCGTCGATGAACCACTCCTTCGCGCGAGAAGGACGGCAAGCCGACCCTGGTCAAGCCCGAGCACGTCAACCTCGGCCTGGCCATCGACCTGGTGAAGCCCAACGGCGACCGCCAGCTGGTCGTCGCGGCCATCAAGAAGGCCGAGACGCTCAACTTCTTCGAGTTCTGGCAGGCGTACGAGGACATCGTCCGCCGGGCCCGCACCGGCAAGCTGACGATGGACGACTTCACCGGCGTCACCGCGTCGCTGACCAACCCCGGCGGCCTCGGCACCGTGCACTCCGTGCCGCGGCTGATGCCCGGCCAGTCGATGATCCTCGGCGTCGGCTCGATGGACTACCCGGCCGAGTTCCAGGGCACCTCGCAGGACACCCTGAACAAGCTGGGCATCTCCAAGGTCATGACGCTGACCAGCACCTACGACCACCGGGTGATCCAGGGCGCCGCCTCCGGCGAGTTCCTGCGGATCATGAGCCAGCTGCTGCTCGGCGAGAACGACTTCTTCGACGACATCTTCGCGGCGCTGCGCATCCCGTACGAGCCGGTCCGCTGGCGCACCGACATCGACACCGCGCACGAGGACGACGTCACCAAGGCCGCGCGGGTCTTCGAGCTGATCCACTCCTACCGGGTCCGCGGCCACGTCATGGCCGACACCGACCCGCTGGAGTACCGCCAGCGCAAGCACCCCGACCTGGACGTCCTGGAGCACGGGCTGACCCTGTGGGACCTGGAGCGCGAGTTCGCCGTCGGCGGCTTCGCGGGCAAGTCCCTGATGAAGCTGCGCGACATCCTCGGCGTGCTGCGCGACTCGTACTGCCGCACCGTCGGCGTCGAGTTCATGCACATCCAGGACCCCAAGCAGCGCAAGTGGATCCAGGACCGGATCGAGCGGCCGCACGCCAAGCCCGAGCGCGAGGAGCAGCTGCGCATCCTGCGCCGGCTCAACGCGGCCGAGGCGTTCGAGACGTTCCTGCAGACCAAGTACGTCGGCCAGAAGCGGTTCTCGCTCGAGGGCGGCGAGTCGGTCATCCCGCTGCTCGACGCGGTGATCGACGCGGCGGCCGAGTCGCGGCTGGACGAGGCCGTCATCGGCATGGCGCACCGCGGCCGGCTGAACGTGCTGGCCAACATCGTCGGCAAGTCCTACGCCCAGATCTTCCGCGAGTTCGAGGGCAACCTCGACCCGAAGTCGATGCACGGCTCCGGCGACGTGAAGTACCACCTGGGCGCCGAGGGCACCTTCACCGGGCTGGACGGCGAGCAGATCAAGGTCTCGCTGGCCGCGAACCCCTCGCACCTGGAGGCGGTCGACCCGGTGCTCGAGGGCATCGCCCGCGCCAAGCAGGACGTGATCAACAAGGGCGGCACCGACTTCACCGTGCTGCCGATCGCGCTGCACGGCGACGCGGCCTTCGCCGGCCAGGGCGTGGTGGCCGAGACGCTGAACATGTCGCAGCTGCGCGGCTACCGCACCGGCGGCACCGTGCACGTGGTGATCAACAACCAGGTCGGCTTCACCGCCGCCCCGGAGTCGGCGCGCTCCTCGATGTACAGCACCGACGTGGCCCGGATGATCGAGGCGCCGATCTTCCACGTCAACGGCGACGACCCGGAGGCCGTGGTCCGCGTGGCGCGGCTGGCCTTCGAGTTCCGGCAGGCGTTCAACAAGGACGTCGTGATCGACCTGATCTGCTACCGCCGCCGCGGCCACAACGAGTCCGACAACCCGGCCTTCACCCAGCCGCTGATGTACGACCTGATCGACAAGAAGCGCTCGGTGCGCAAGCTCTACACCGAGTCGCTGATCGGCCGCGGCGACATCACCCTGGAGGAGGCCGAGCAGGCGCTCCAGGACTACCAGGGCCAGCTGGAGAAGGTCTTCACCGAGGTCCGCGAGGTGGCCACCGCCCCGGCTCCGGCGGGCAGCAGGCCCCCGACCAGTCGCAGTTCCCGGTCGCGATGCCGACCGCGATCTCCAGCGAGGTGGTCAAGCGGATCGCCGAGTCGCAGGTGAACATCCCCGACGCACGTCACCGTCCACCCCCGGCTGATGCCGCAGCTCCAGCGGCGCGCGGCGATGGTCGAGGACGGCACGATCGACTGGGGCATGGGCGAGACCCTGGCGATCGGCTCGCTGCTGCTGGAGGGCACCCCGGTCCGGCTGGCCGGCCAGGACTCCCGGCGCGGCACCTTCGGCCAGCGGCACGCGGTGCTGATCGACCGGGAGACCGGCGAGGACTACACCCCGCTGCTCTACCTGTCCGAGGACCAGGCCCGCTACAACGTCTACGACTCGCTGCTCAGCGAGTACGCGGCGATGGGCTTCGAGTACGGCTACTCGCTGGCCCGCCCGGACGCGCTGGTGATGTGGGAGGCGCAGTTCGGCGACTTCGTCAACGGCGCCGCGACCATCGTCGACGAGTTCATCTCCTCGGCCGAGCAGAAGTGGGGCCAGACCTCCGGCGTCACGCTGCTGCTGCCGCACGGCTACGAGGGCCAGGGCCCGGACCACTCCTCGGCCCGGATCGAGCGCTTCCTCCAGCTCTGCGCGCAGAACAACATGACGGTCGCCGTGCCGATCGACCCCGGCGAACTACTTCCACCTGCTGCGCTGGCAGGTGCACAACCCGCACCACAAGCCGCTGATCGTCTTCACCCCGAAGTCGATGCTCCGGCTCAAGGCGGCGGCGTCGAAGGCCGAGGACTTCACCACCGGGCAGTTCCAGCCGGTGATCGGCGACACCACGGTCGAGCCGGACGCGGTCCGCAAGGTGGTGTTCTGCTCCGGCAAGGTCTACTGGGACCTGATCGCGGAGCGGAGCAAGCGCGGCGGCCGACGACGTCGCGCTCATCCGCATCGAGCGGCTCTACCCGCTGCCGGGCACGGAGCTCCAGGCCGCGCTGGCGCCGTACACCAAGGCGCAGAAGTTCGTCTGGGCGCAGGCCGAGCCGGCCAACCAGGGCGCCTGGCCGTTCATCGCGCTGAACCTGATCGACCACCTGGACCTGGTGCTGGGCGCGGCCCCCGACAACGCGGACCGGCTGCGCCGGGTCTCCCGCCCGGCCTCGTCGTCCCCCGCGGTGGGCTCGGCGATGCGGCACCGGGAGCAGCAGGAGGCGCTGCTCAACGAGGTCTTCGAGATCTGACCCGGGCGGGGCCGCGGCGGTCCCGCACCCGCGCAACGGCCGGCGGCCCCGTCTCCGAGAGGGACGGGGCCGCCGGCCGTTTGCGCGGCCGGCTGCGGCCCGTTGGGGCCGGCTACGAGCTGAAAGGCTCGAAGTCCCAGCACGGGCGGCTGCGGGAGCGGGCGCCGACGGTGTGCGGGTGCCGGGCGCCCAGAGTGCGGGCCAGTGCCGCCAGGGCCTCCGCCTCGATTCCGTCGGCCTCCCGGCGCCTGCCCAGGTCGCGCAGGTCGGCGGCGAGCGCGATCCGGCAGGACAGGGTCAGCGGGTGGTGCCTGCCGAGCGAGGCCGCCGCGCGGTCGCCGGTGGTCCGGCTCAGCGCGGCGGCGCTCTCCGGGTCGCCGGCGAGGTTCCGCGCGGCGGCCGCGTTGAGCGCGCAGCCCAGCGTCCAGGGGTGGTCCTCGCCGACGGCCGCCGTCATCGCGGCCAGCGCCTTCTCGCTCTCGGTCCGGCCGGACCCGGGCTCGCCCACCGCGCGCAGCAGCAGCCCGTGGTTGGTGAGCACACCCGCGGTGAAGGGATGGCCGTCGCCGAACTGCTCGCGGTAGTGCCGCAGCGCGAACTCGCAGCGTTCACGGGCCTGGTCGAGGTCGCCGTGCTCGCGCTCGAAGCTGGAGTACGTCACCGTGACGCGCACGGTGAGCGGATGGGTGTCCCCCAACGCCCTTTGGCAGCGCTCCAGCAGACGGGCCATCAGGTCGGCTGCCCGCGGCCGGTCGCCGACCCGGTACAGGCACTCGGCGAGGTTGTGCTCGGCCCGCAGGGACTGCGGGTTGTCGGGGCCCAGCACCGCGCGGTGCTGCTCGCAGTTGTGCCCCTGCAAGGACGCCGCCCGGTCGTAGCGGCCGAGCAGCCGAAGGTCGTGGGCGTAGGAACTCTCCGACGACAAGGTCGCGTTGGAAGCCGGGGCCGCAGCAGTTCGCGACGGGTCTCCAGGGTGCGCAGGTCGAGGTCGAGGGCGTCGCGGTAGCGGCCCAGCAGGCGGTAGGTGACGGCGGTGTTCTTCTGCGCCGTGAGCGTGCGCGAGGTCCTCGCCGCCGACCAGGTCGGTGTAGCGGCGCTGGACGAACTCGGCCAGTTCCAGGGCCTCGTCGTAGTGGCCGAGGTTGCGCAGGTCGGCGGCCAGGCTGCTGGCGGCGCGCAGCACCAGCAGGTCGTCGTCGCCGCGGTCGGCCCGCAGCCGGCTGTAGGCGTCCCGGTCCAGGGCCTCGCTGGCCGCGTAGTCGCCCAGGCCGCGGAGCATGTTGGCCTGGTTGTGGACCAGGTCCCACACTCCGGAGTGGCCGGCGCCGAGCAGTCCCGGCCAGTGCCCGGCGGCGACCTCGGCGATCCGCAGGCCCGCCCGGTACTCCCCCGCCAGGTGCAGGTAGCGCAGGCAGTTGATGACCGTCGCCCGGACGTCCGGGTCGGGCGACTCCAGGGCGCGCGACGCCTCCAGGTGGGGCACGATCTCGGCGTAGCGCGGCCAGAGCCGGGGGTCGGCGGGGCGCTGGGGGTCGGCGCCGGCCAGCAGCCGGCAGACCACCCGCGAGTAGGCGTGCTGCTCCTCCTCGGGCATGCCGGCCCGCACCGCCTGATGGACCAGCCGGTGCATCTGGACGACCTCGGCGCCGCCCTGCGCCTCGTCGGCGTCGCGGTCCCGCGGGTCGGACTGGATCACCGACCACTGGGCCAGCTTGCCGATCGCGGCGTCCCACAGCAGCGGGTCCCGGGCCAGGGCGGCGACTTCGGCGGCCACGCCGTCGGCCGGCAGCTCCGCGCAGCAGCCGGACCGGGACCGGCCCCGGGGCGAAGAACACGCACAGCCGCAGCAGGACCACCGCCGGGGGCATCTCCTCCCGCAGCCGGCTCAGCAGGATCGAGAAGGCCGTGTAGTACGTCATCTGGAAGTCGGCCGCGACCTTGAGGCCGGACTCCACGTCGGTGCCCCGGCCGCAGCAGCCGGATGTACTCGTCGACCGGCATCGTGGAGTCGTCGAGCGCGCCCGCGTTCTGGTCCAGCGCCAGCGCGAGGTCGCCCAGGGCGTCGGCGAGCCGGTCCGCCTCGCCGGCGTCCAGGCGCGGCGCCCGGCGCCGGACGAAGGCCACCGACTCCGGCCGCTCGTAGACGGGCACGTCGACCAGGACGGTGTTGTACTCGGCCCAGTCCCGGTTCTGCGAGGTGATCAGCACATGGCCGGGGCCGCTGGGCACCAGGTCGTGCACGTCCTCGGGGTGGTCGGCGCCGTCGAGCACCACCAGCCACCGGGCGTACGGCTCGCCCCGGCGCAGTGCCTCGCGCACCGCGCGCAGCCGCTCGCCGTACTCGCGCCCGGTGACCAGGCCGAGCATCGGCGCCAGGCCGGCGAGCTTCTCCCGCAGGGTGCCGCGCTCGTCGGCCCGCACCCACCACACCACGTCGTACTCGGCGGCGAAGCGGTGGACGTACTCGGTGGCGATATGCGTCTTGCCGACGCCCGACAGGCCGATGAGCGCGCAGATCCCGGCGCCGGAGGGGGCCTCGGCCAGCCGGCCGTGCAGGGTACCGAGCAGGGAACTGCGGCCGGTGAAGCGGGGGTTGCGGCGCGGGACGGCTCCCCACACGGCGGGCGGGTCGAGCGGGAAGCGCGGGCCGGCCGCTCCTCGTCGCGGCGGGTCGGCCACCGGGTCGTCGGGGTCGATGCCGCAGCGCAGGAGCAGGAGGCGCTCGGCCTCTTCGGCGCCCAGGTCCCACAGGTCGGCCGGGCTGAGCGCGGCGGCCGCGTCCGGCAGCCGGCCGGGGGTGATCGCCACCGCGGTGAAGCGGTCGCCGTGCTCGGGCAGCACCGCCCGCAGCGCCGCGTTCCACTCCTCGGACGAGCGCGGGCCGAGCTGGAAGTACCAGTCGCTGAGCACCAGCAGCACCCGGCCGCCGGGCAGCAGGAGGTCGCGCAGGCCCCGTTCGACGGTGTCGCCGGGGGCGATGTCCCAGCGCTGTGCGACGACGGGTACGCCGCGCCTTTCCAGGCGGTCCACGATCCAGTTCGCCCAGGCGCGGTTGTACGCGACGTAGCTGACGGTGAGGCGGCCGGGCGGCGCCCCGGAGACCGGGTCCGCCACGGGTTCCGGGCTGCGGCTTCCGGCTCGGGCTCGCGGTTCGGGCTCGACGGCTGCGGCGGCGACGGCCGGGGCGCCGGGAGCCGGACCTCGACCTGCGGGGCCTGTTCGCCCGGTCCCTCGTCGGCCGCCGCCGCGGGCAGCACCTCGACCGGCAGCCCGACCGTGCGGACCGGCACCCCGAAGCTGTTGGAGATCGACAGCCGCAGCACCGCGGTCCCGGTCCGCGGGCCCGCGGTGACCACGAACCTCGCCGGGCCGTAGGTGTCGCCGAAGCGGTGCAGGACGACGCCGGGGTGCCCGACGCGCCTCGCAGACGCAGCTGCGGGCCGCCGTCGAGCGCGATCCCGAAGGCGAACTCCTCCTCGTCGTAGGGCCATACGTCCGGCTCCGCGGGCCCGCGCAGGTCCACGGTGACCAGGTACGTACCCCCGGCCCGCGCCGTGTGCGGCCGGCTGACGACGGGTTCGATCCGCAGCCAGGCGCCCTCGCCGCTCATCGGGCGCCGTCCGGGCCGCGCGGCGTCAGCCGCAGGGTGGTCAGCGGATGGCCGTAGTAGACGTACATGAACTGGTAGAGCACGCGCAGGACTTGGCGCTGGCCGTCGCGGTCGACCGCGCCGTCGGCGGCCTTGGTGCGCGGTACGGGGGTGGGCAGTTCGGCGGCGGCGCGGGCCCGGAAGTCGCGCAGCATGCGGGCCAGCGGCCGGTCCGGGAACCATCGGGCGTGGTCGACGAGATGGCCCAGCAGCGCGCGGGCCTCGGTCTCGCCGACCTCGCCGCCGGGTGGCGATGCACGCCTTGGCGCCCTTGCGCAGGAAGAGTTCGGAGAATCCGCGCAGCGCGTCCTCGCCGCCGTCCTTGTTGTCGACCAGCCGCCCCGAGTGGCAGATGTTGAGGCAGACCAGCGTGCCGGTGGCGGCGCCGCGCAGCGCGCTCATCGCCGGCTCGTTCAGCTCGTACCAGGTGAGCAGGCCCGCCGTCAGGTCGTCGATGTCCCGGCCGTAGGTGCCGTGGCAGCCCATGTAGACCAGGCCGAGGTCGTGGTCGGCGTCGTCGAGGCTGCCGAGGAACCGGTCGACGTCGGTGTGCTGTTCATGGGCGAACGGCCGGAAGACGTCGGCGTCCTGGCGCATGCGCCCGTCGAAGTAGCCGACGACCCGGCCCTCGCAGTGCGCGGGGCCGTCGAGCAGCGACCTGTGCAGTTCCCTGATGGTGGTCCACCGGGCCACGGGCACCAGCGCGCCGAGCAGGCCGGGCGACGGATCGCCGGCCTCGGCCCGAGCGGAGCCAGAGCATCTCCCACGGGATCTCGTAGTCCGTGTCGTCCCAGACCACGAGATGCAGGTCGTCGCCGTACCGGTCGCGCAGGCCGTTGAGCCAGCGGACCAGCGGGCGCTGGAGCCGCGACCACTCGCCGACCGCCCGGTAGAACTGGCTGGGGTAGGCGCCGTCGGCGCGGATGCGGCCCAGGCTGATGCGCAGCGGCGGCAGTTGGGGACCGGGGCCGGTGTACGGGGGCGCGTCGGCGCCGCCGGACGCGCCGGTCAGGAGATACGCCGGATTGTTCTCACCGTCCCGCACCCGCTGGACCATGAGCTTGGCCAGCCCGTCGGGCAGCCGCTCGGTGGGGTCGGCGGCGACGCTGTCGAGCACGTCGGGGCCGGCTTCGGGCGCGGCGGGCGCGGGCAGTTCGGGTTCGCGCGGCGGCGGTACCGGCACGGGCCGCGGGGCGCGCGGGCCGAGGCCGGGGCCGGCGGCTGCGGCCCTGGCCAGCCAGGTGGTGGCGCGCCGAATCCGGTCAGGGGGCATCGTCGGCCTCCCCGTGCGGGCCGGGTCCCGCGACCACCGCCCCGCCGAGCGCCTCGGCCAGCGCGAAGGGCAGTTCGGCGTAGGGCCGGGCGCCGACGTCGAGCACCACCGTGTGCAGCCGCATCCGGCCCATCGCGCCCAACTGGCCCGCGGCGGCCAGCGCGTCCTCCACCCCGCGCCGCCCGACCGGGCCCGCCCAGCCGTCCGGTGAGGCTGGCCCGCAGCGGTACGTTGCCCCGGCCGTCGGTGCCGACCACGAACCACGCCTCGGCCAGCGCGGTCGGCTGCTGCTGGAACGCCCGGCGCACCAACTGGCCTGCCAGCAGCAGCCCGTGGGCCAGTGGCGTGCCGCGTCCAGGCCGCCGGTACAGGGCCTCGGCCAGCCGCGGGTCCAGCACGCCGCGGGCCAGGAAGGTGCCGGCCCGGAGTTCGTCGGGGGCGTCCGCGCGGCCCACCTCCACCACGGCCACGCCGGCCCGCGCGGTGTAGGCCCATTGCAGGTAGGGCGCCAGGGCCCGCGGCCACTCCCAGCCCCGCCGGCAGGTGTGGTCGAGCAGCAGGACGAGCATCCGCTCGGGCTCGGCCGCCCGGACGTAGGCGCGCAGGTCGGCCGCGGTGACCGCGAGGCCGCCGTCGGAGCGGGCCCGGCCGGGCAGCCGCTGGTGCATGGCGGCCTGGACCACGGTCGGGACGAGCGCCAGGTCCCTGAGGTCGGTGGCCCGCCGCACCCCGGTGACCGGGCCGCGGTCCGAGGCCGGCCCCGCGGTGCGCCGCCACGCGCCGCGCAGCGGCGCGAACTCCCGCAGCGGTTCGGCCTCGTCCTCCGGGTAGGGGTGTCCGGCCGGGCGGCCCGGGCCGTCCCGGTCGGAGAAGGGGCCGAGGGGTTCCTCGGGGTCGGGCGCGGGCAGCCGGGCGACGCGGTCGGGGCCGCCGGGCCCGGCCGGCCGCGAGGCGACGACCGGCGGCGGGTCACCGGCCGGCGGCGCCCCGCCCGTACCGTCCGGGCCGGGGTCGGCGCTGTCCGGCGCCGGCGGGGCGGCGCTCGCGGGCAGGCCGATCAGCCGGGCCGCCTCGCCGACGTGCGCGGCCGTCGTCGCCGGGTCCCCGGCGAGCGCGGCCAGCGCGCGGGCGATCCGGCCCAGCGCGATCCCTCGCCGTTCGCCGGTCGCGAGCGCGGCCGCTCGCGCGACGGCCGCGTCGTCGAGCGACGGCCCGGGCGGCCGGCCGCGCCGGCGCGGACAGCCGGGCCAGCGCCCGGTGTTCGGCGGACGCGCGCCAGGCGGCGCCCGACTCGGCAGGGAGCAGCAGGGTGCCCGGGGCCAGCCGGAGCGGGAAGCGGTCGAGCAGGTGCGGGGAGACCCCGCCGACGTCGTCCTGCCGGCAGAAGGCCAGCCAGCGGGCCCGTGGCCGCCATCGCGCGCTGACGCCGTGCCGTTCGACGGCCGCCACGTCGGCGCCCAGGACGCCGACGGCGGCCCGCAGCCCGGCCAGTGGCAGCCTGGCCAGGTCGGGGACGACGACGGCCGGCGCCGGCGCCGCGGGGTCGGTCTCCACCAGGTCGCCGCGGCGCACGTCCAGCGCGATCCGCCCGCCGGCCGGGCGCAGCCGGGTCCGCGACCACAGGTCGTCCTCGCGGGTCGC
Source organism: uncultured Actinomycetota bacterium (assembly GCA_963820715.1). Taxonomy (GTDB): domain Bacteria; phylum Actinomycetota; class Actinomycetes; order Streptomycetales; family Streptomycetaceae; genus Actinacidiphila. The sequence continues at coordinate 93,195 of CAWGAU010000001.1, forward strand.
GGCGCCCAGACGCACCACGGGGGCGGCCCCGCCGTCCGTGGCGCGGGCGACCACCTCGGTGAAGAGGTCGGTGACCGGGCCGACCTGTTCGGGCGGCACGTCGAAGAGCAGCACGCCGCTGAGCCCCGGTTCGACGGCCGCGCAGGCGAACGCCCGCAGCAGCCGGCCGAACCCGCCGGCGTGGTCCGGGTCCGTCATGACAGCAGGTCGTCCAGCAACGCGCGGTCCTCCGGGCCCCACTCGGCGGACCCGCCGTGCGCCGTCTCGGGCCTGCGGTGCCGCAGGGCCAGCGGCGCGGCCGCCCGCAGGTGCGCCACGGTCACCTCGGGGGCGTCGTGCAGGGCGGCGTACGCGCGGGCGGCCTGGAGCATGACGACCTCGCCGCGGTGTCCGACCACCCGCAGCCGGGCCGCGGCGGTCGCGCAGCGCCGCAGCGCGTCGTCGGGCACCCGGACGTCGAACAGCCGCGCGCGGGCGCCGAACAGCCGGTCCCGCACCTCGCGGTCGAGCCGCCGCCCCTCGGCGAGCCATGAGGAGCCGGGGTCCCCGCTCTCCTCGTCGAAGCGCAGCACGCCCCGCAGCATGGCGTGCCGCTGCTCCGCGTCCAGCGGCACCGCGGCGGCCATCAGGCCGAACCGGTCCAGGAGTTGGGGCCGCAGTCCGCCCTCCTCCGGGTTCATCGTGCCGACCAGGCCGAAGCTGACCCGGGTGACCTTGTCGATGCCCTCGCGCTGGACCGAGAGCACCCCGGTGGAGGAGACGTCCAGGATGATGTTGATGACGTGGTCGTTGAGCAGGTTGACCTCGTCGATGTAGAGCAGCCCGTCGTGGTCGGCGGCTTCCAGCAGTCCGGGCTTCTCCCGGGTCTCGCCGCGCAGCAGCGCGTTCAGCTCCCAGCCGCCCAGCACCCGGTCGTCGGTGGCGTCGATGGTGAGGGTGACCGGCAGCCGGCCGCGGGCCATGAGCGCGAAGGCGCGCACCACCGTGGACTTGGCGGTGCCCGGCTGCCCGCTGATCAGGACGCCGCCGATGGCGGGCGCGGTGAAGTTCAGTTCGAGGGCGAGCTTCAACTCGTCCTGGCCGACCACGTAGCTGTAGGGCAGGATCGCGATGTCCTGGGGAGGGGAGTCGGTCACGAGCCGGCGCCGGGCTTCCAGCGGAAGGTCACCTGTAACTGCGCCTCGGCCGAGCTCTGTACGAGGACCGCGCCGAGCGAGGCGTCGAGCTTGATGGCGAGCTGCACCTCGATCTCGTCGGGGCGGGCGCCGTCCGCGATGCCCTGGAACCGGGTCGCGGCCTGCTCCGCGCAGCGCCGGGCCAGGTCCAGTCCGTCCCCGTACACGTCGCGGGCGATCTCGCATGACCCGGGCGGCCGGGTCGGCCCGGGTGTCGACGCCCTCGTAGACGCCCGCGACACCGTCCCCGGACGCGGGCCGGTCGTCCACCCGGATGTAGATCGGGGGCTCGCCGACCGTCGGGCCGGGGCCGCTGACTATGGACATGTCCCTTGTCCCCCAAGGCAGTTGAAGCTCCGCGGGCGCCGCCCGCACCCAGCGATTGTGCCCGTCCGACCGGACCGGACGCGGCGATTCCGCAACTCCGCACCGTACGGGACCGGTTGGCGCCGTACGCCGGGTGCCGTACCCGGTTGCCGTACGGCGGGCGCCGCCCCGCCGGGCGCCTGCGCCGGGTCCGGTACGACGCACCGCGGTCCGCGACGTCCCGGCCGGCCGGCGGCGGGCCGGGGATCGCGTGCTAGGAGCTGAAGGGCTCGAAGTCCCAGAACGGGCGGGTGCGGGAACGGGCGGTGACGGTGTGGGGGTGCTGCGGGCCGAGGGTGCGGGCCAGCGAGGACAGCGCCTCCTCCTCTATCTTGTCCGCCTCCTGCCGTCTGCGGAGGTTGCGCAGATCGGTGGCCAGCGCGATCCGGCAGGACAGCGTCAGCGGGTGCTCCCTGCCGAGCTGGACGGCCGCCTTCTCCGCGGTGGCCCGGCTCAGCTCGGCCGCGCTCTCCGGGTCCCCGCCGAAGTTCCGCGCCCCGGTGGCGTTGAGCGCGCAGCCCAGCGTCCAGGGGTGCGTGTCGCCGACCGCCTCCGCCATCGCGATCATGGCGTCCTCGATCTCGATCTGGCCCTGCTGGCGTTCGCCCGCCGCGCGCAGCAGCAGCGCGTGGTTGGCGAGCGCGCCCGCGGTGAAGGGATGGCCGTCGCCGAACTGCTCGCGGTAGTGCCGCAGCGCGAACTCGCCCAGATCCCGGGCCCGGTCGAGGTCGCCGTGCTCCCGCTCGAAGCTGGAGTACGTCACCGCGACCCGCACGGTCAGCGGGTTGTTGTCGCCCAGCGACCGCTGGCAGCGCTCCAGGAGGCGGGCCATGAGTTCCGCCGCCCGGGGCCGGTCGCCGCCGCGGTAGTAGCACTCCGTCAGGTTGTGCTCGGCGCGCAGCGACTGCGGGTTGTCCGGGCCCAGCACGGTCCTGTGCAGCTCGCAGTTGCGCTCCTGGACCGACGTCGCCTGGTCGTAGCGGCCGAGCAGCCGCAGGTCGTGGGCGTAGGAGTTCTCGGAGGACAGCGTCGCGTTGTTGCGGGCCCGCAGCAGTTCGCGGCGGGTCTCCAGGGTGCGCAGGTCGAGGTCGAGGGCGTCGGAGTAGCGGCCCAGCAGGCGGTAGGTGACCGCGGTGTTCTTCTGCGCCGCCAGAGTGCGGAAGTCCTGTTGGCCGACCAGATCGCCGTATCCCTTCTGCACGAAGTCCGCCAGGCTCAGCGCCTCGTCGTAGCGGCCCAGGTTGCGCAGATCGGCGGCCAGGCTGCTGGCGGCGCGCAGCACCAGCAGGTCGTCGTCGCCGCGGTCGGTGCGCAGCCGCTCGTACGCGTCGCGGTCCAGGGCCTCGCTCGCCGTGTAGTCGCCGATGCCGCGCACCAGGTTGGCCTGGTTGTGCACCAGGTCCCACAGCCGGGAGTGGCCGGGGTCGAGCAGTTCCGGCCAGTGCCGGGCGGCGACCTCGGCGATCCGCAGGCCGGTCCGGTACTCGCCCGCCAGGTGCAGGTAGCGCAGGCAGTTGATGACCATGAGCTGGATGTCGGGGTTGGTGGACTCCAGCGCGCCGGACGCCTCCAGGTGCGGGACGATCTCGGCGTAGCGCGGCCACAGCCGGGTGTCGGTGGGGCGCTTGGGGTCGGCCGCGGCCAGCAGTTGGCGGACCACCCGGGAGTAGGTGTTCTGCTCCTCCCGGATCATGTCGGCGCGCACCGCCTGGTAGACCAGCCGGTGCATCTGGACGACCTCGGCGCCGCCCTGCGCCTCGTCGGCGTCGTCGGAGTCCTGCGGGTCGGACTGGATCACCGACCACTGGGCCAGCTTGCCGATCGCGGAGTTCCACAGCAGCGGGTCCTCCATCAGCCCGGTGAGCTGCTCGGGGACGTCGCGGATCGGCAGGTCGCGCAGCAGCCGGACCGGAATGGGGCCGGGGGCGAAGAAGACGCACAGCCGCAGCAGGTCGACGGCCTCCGGCTTGTCCTCCCGCAGCCGGTTCAGCAGTATCGAGAAGGCCGTGAAGTACGTCATCTGGAAGTCGGCGGCGACCTTGAGGCCGGACTCCACGTCGGTGCCCCGGCCGAGGAGCTGGATGTACTCGTCGACCGGCATCGTGGAGTCGTTGAGCGCGCCCGCGTTCTGGTCCAGCGCGAGCGCGAGGTCGCCGAGGGCGTCGGCGAGCTTGTCGGCGTCCGCGTCGTCCAGCCGGGGCGCGCGCCGGCGGACGAAGGCCACCGACTCCTCGCGGTCGTAGACGGGCACGTCGATCAGGGCGCTGTTGTGCTCGGCCCAGTCCCGGTTCTGCGAGGTGATCAGCACGTGGCCGGGCCCGATGGGCACCAGGTCGTGGATGTCCTCGGGCTGGTCGGCGCCGTCGAGCACCACCAGCCAGCGGAAGTACGGTTCGCCCCGGCGCAGCGCGTCCCGGACGGCGCGCAGCCGCTCGCCGTACTCGCGGCCGGTCACCAGGCCGAGGGCGGGGGCCAGCCCGGCGAGCTTCTCGCGCAGGGTGCCGCGCTCACTGGCCCGCACCCACCACACCACGTCGTACTCGGGGCCGAAGCGGTAGACGTACTCGGTGGCGATGTGCGTCTTGCCGACGCCCGACAGGCCGTGCAGGGTGGCGACGGCGGCGCCCGGCTCGGCGGTGGTGAGTTCCTGGTGGAGCCCGTAGAGCACCTGCTCGCGGCCGGTGAAGCGGGTGTTGCGGCGCGGGACGCCGCCCCAGATGGAGGGCTGCTCCAGCGGGAAGCGGGGGCTCCTGGAGCCGCCGAGGGTGTCGCTGGCGGAGCCGCGCGGGGCGCTGATGCCGAGCCGGCCGAGCAGGCGGCGCTCGGCCTCCACCGCGCCCAGGCCCCACAGGTCGGCGGCGCCCAGCGAGGCGACGGCGCTGGGCAGGGCCGCGGAGGTCACGGACACGGCGGCGAACCGGTCGCTGTGCGGCGGCACGACCGAGCGCAGCGGCGTCGTTCCACTCCTCGGCGGTGCGCGGGCCCAGCCGGAAGTACCACTCGCTCAGGACGATCAGGACCTTGCCCTCGTACAGCAGCAGGTCGCGTAACCCCTGCTCGATGCTGGCGTTGGGGCCGACGTCCCAGCGCTGGAGGGACACCTGGAGGCCCTGCCGCTCCAGCCGGCTGGCGATCCACGCCGCCCAGGCCCGGTTGTACCCCGCGAAACTGATGGTCACGAGCCCCCGCCCGGCTGTCGCCGCAGCGGTGTTGCGCCCTCCGGTCATGCGACCGACTCCCTCGTTCTGGGCTGTGATGTCCTGACGGTCCGACAGGTAGCCCCGCCAGAAACTACATGCTCTCCCACCGACCTGCCGTCATACCAGCATGCGCCCGTTTCGCGCCCTCAGGTCCGCTGACGACGCCACATGACCCGGGCGGTTTCGACGTAGGCCGTCGCCCGGGCCAGGTGGCCCTCCGGCGGGGTGTGCTCCTTGAGCCGGGTGTGCTGCGCGGCCATGGCGGTGACCAGGGCGCGGCCGTGCGGGGTGAGCGCTCTGGCGCCCAGGAGCTGCGGCAGCGCCACCGCCACCTGCTGGCGGCAGCGGCAGTGCTCGGCCCAGGCCGCGTCGCGGCGGGTGGGCTCGGTGAGGGTGAGGGCCGCCCGCAGATGGAATCCGGCGAGCGCCAGATGGGCGTACGCCCCCTGGAACAGGCCGTCGAAGGGCCGCGGGTCGGGCCGCCAGGGCGCCCAGTAGCCGGGGGTGTCGTCCGCGGTGTGCAGCACCGTGAGCTGGGAGAGCGCGAGCAGTTTGGCGTGCTGGAGCTCGTGCACGAGGGTCGCGGCCAGCTCCAGGCCGTCCTGCGGGGTGGTGGTCAGCAGCGCGCCGAACGCCTCGCCCCGGGTGGCGCTGCACTGCGCCAGGGGCGCGCCGGCCAGCGGGACGAAGCAGTCCAGCAGCGCGCCGACCTCCCGGGCCCGGGTGCCCCGCTCGGACGGCAGCCACGGGTCGGCGGCCCGCAGCCACACCTGCGCGTCCTGCCAGGCGCCGCGCCAGGCGGCGTGCTCGGCGCCGTCCAGCCGCCCGGCGACGTCCAGACCGTAGAAGCTGTTGCGGCGCTCCTCGTCGCGGTACGGGTCGGTGTCGTCCAGGAGTACGGGGCGGCCGTCGGCGCCGCTCAGCGCCCGGAGGGGGTGCCAGCCGGGCGCGGCGGACCGCCAGACGCCGTCGGCCGCGCGGCGCACCTCGATCGGGCGGGGGGTGTCGGCGGGCCCGCTCTCGGGGGCCGGGGCCGGCCCTTCCACCGAGCGCGCGGCGGCCGGGGCCAGCCACAGCCGGCCGCCGTCCCCGGTCACCAGGAAGCGGGTGAGGGAGCGGGCCACCGGGTACGGCGGGCGGTAGCCGCCGAGCGTGGGCAGGCGCACCTCGCCGTCCCGCAGCGGCACTTCGACGCTGAAGCGCAGGCCGGCGCGGGCGGCAGCGGCGGCCGCGAGGGCGGCCAGGTGGGCGAGTTCGGCGGCGGCGCGGTGGCCGCGGCCGGGCCGGGTCAGGGCGCGCAGGCAGCGCTCGGCCCAGGCACCGGTGTGCGGGTAGTGCACGACGCGGCGCACGGCCCCGGGGTCGGCCCGCTCGGCCTCCTCCAGCAGCCGCCAGTCGGACAGCACGCGGTCGGCCGCGCCGTCCGGCAGGCTTCCGGCCGGCGCGTCGCGTACGGCGTCCAGCACGGCCCGCAGGGTCAGCAGCCGCCGGGTCCGCTGGTGGGCGACGATCAGGTCCAGCAGCCGCGGGGTGCTGCCGGTGCCGCCGAGGACCGGCAGCAGGTCGTCAGGCAGGGGGATGGCGGTGCTGTGCTGATTCACCGGATCGTCTCCCGGGTTGAGTGGCGGCCGGTCCGGTACCGGCCGCCTCGGCGAGTCGGGTGGCGGTGTGGCGGACGAGGTGGGCGAGGTCGGCGCAGTAGACGGACGGGTTGCGGAAGCCCGAGCCGGCCCGGTAGCGGTGGGCGTAGTGGCCGCCGCCGCAGACGGTGACCAGGGGGCAGGCCCGGCAGGTCGCGCTGAGCGCGGCGAGTCCGGCCTGCCGGGCCGCGACGCCGGGGTGGGCCAGGGCGTCGTCGAAGCTGTTCCGGAAGACGTCCAGGCCGGTGGCGGCGGCGCCCTCGTACGCGGACTTCAGCGAGTCGACCTGCTCGATGGAGCCGTCGGTCTCCACCACGACGGCGGTGAACGGCTGGAGGCCGAGCCGTTCGATGGCGGCGGGCACGCCGAGCAGCAGCGCCACGCACTCCTCGAACAGCCTGATCCGGGTACGGCGCCGGTCCGCGTCCCACCAGCGGTCGAAGACGGCGGTCAGCCAGCGGCCGTACGGAGCCGGGTCGGCGGCCGGCGCGGGCAGGCCGGGCGGCGGGCTGGTCCAGTTGCCGTGCGGCAGCAGCAGGTCGATCGCGGGCGGCCCGAAGGCGAGCAGCGAGTCGTAGACCTCCACCGGGTCGTGGCGCAGGTCGACCACGCACAGCAGCCCGGAGTACGCCCGCGGCGCCCGTTCGGCGAGCAGCCGCAGGCCGGCCGAGGCGGCGGCCCAGGAGGGGCGGCCCGCGTGGTCGACCCGCTCGCGGTTGTGGGCGGGCAGGCCGCCGTCGAGGCTGACGCCGATCCGGATGCCGGCCTCGTCCAGGGTGCGCAGGGCCGCCGGGGTGAGCAGGGTCGCGTTGGTCTGCACGCCGGGGTGCACGGTGCAGCCGGCCGGCACGGCCGCGCGGACCGCCTCGATGTCGGCGGTCAGGCGGTCGGCGCCCGCGAGCAGGGGCTCGCCGCCGTGCAGGACCACCGAGACGTCGCGCAGCCCGTGGGCGGCGGCGTGTTCGCCGATCCGCTCGGCGGTACGGCGGACCACCGCGTCCGCTGGGGCGCGCGGCCGGTCGCGCCAGCCGTGGTCGGGGCCCGCGTACAGATAGCAGTACGTGCAGGCGAGGTTGCACCGGCTGTGCGTCTTGAGGATGAACTGCCGTACGGGGAAGGGCCGTTGCCCGGACGGCTGGACGGACTGCACGGCCGCCGGGCCGGTTCGCGGCTGTGTCCCGGCAGCGTGCCGCACCTCATCACCTCCCCCGGACCGGCGCCGGGGAGATCAACATCCCGGCCGGCCCTCGCGGTTGTTCCCGTCCCGGCCCGGCCGGCAAACACCCCGGAGGGGAATTGGCCGTTTCCCTCACGGTGTGCGGCCAAAAGCCGGCAGGCGCGGGCGCGGCCTCACGCATCGTTGTCGAAGCCCCACAACGCCTCGCTGCCGGGCGCGGCGACCCGCTCGCGCAGATCGCTCACCAGTGCGGACAGCACCGGGTGTTCCACGGTGCGCAGGGACTCCAGGTCCATGCCGAGCAGGTCGATGCCGGCCTCGCTCAGCGCCGGGTCGTACGCCTGCGCCCCGCCGTCGGGTCGCTCTTCCATCGCGGACCTCCCAGTCCCGTTGCTGCGGCACGCGAAGCGGCGTGCGCCGTCCGGCCGCCGGCCGGCCCGTACCGCGCGCGGCCGCATCCGCGCGGCCCGGGCCGACATTCGACCCGAGCCTTTCGTGTTCCACCCGAGCCGAGGGCGTTTCTCCCGAGCCGAGGGTGTTCGGCCCGGGCCCGTCCGCCCCGGACCGCTCAGCCCGCCCCGCCCAGTGCGTTCAGCCGGTCCGCGGTGTTGCGGCCCAAGGCACCGCCCTGGTCCGGGAGCCGGCGCCATTCGGCAAGGGCCGCCCGGTAGGCGTCAGCGGCGGCGCGGGGACGGTGGGCCGCCTCGGAGACCACCCCACGCCAATGATGCGCCAGCGCCGACAGCCGCACCATGGGGCCGGAGTCGACGGTCGCGCGGGCCGCGGCGGCCGCGGACGCGGCGGCCTTGCGGTAGGCGTCGGCGGCCTGGTCGAGGCGCTCGGGCCGCCGCATGTGCGACGGCACCCGGCGGTGCGACTCGCCCAACTCGAACCATATGCGGGCCACTTGGGCCGGGTCCTCGGCGCCCTGGGCGGCCAGCCCGAGCACGTGCTCGGCCTCGCGCAGGTCCACGAGGTCCTCTTCGGCCCGGTAGCGCAGCGCCAGCGCGCTGCCGAGCATCAACAACCGCTCGGGCAGCCGCGGATCGGACTCCGGGGTCTCCATCCGGCAGTCGCGCAGCACCAGCACCGCCCGGTTGACGAAGAGTTCGCCGCCGGGCAGCGCGGAGCGGCGCAGCAGCGAGTCACCCCACTCGGCCACCAGGTCGCGGTACTCGGTACGGTCGCGCGGGGTCAGCCGGCACGCCTCCGCGAACCGGCCGGCCGCCGCCTCCAGTTCACCGGCCGGGCCGCCCTCGGTGTGCCGGGCCACCCTGATCCGGCCGGCCCGCACCAGGATCGAGGCCCGCAGCAGCCGGTCGCGGGTCTCGCCGAGCAGCCGGTCGACGAGCCGCTGTGCCTCCACCAGCCGTCCCCCGACCAGGAGTTGGGCGTCCACCAGGGAGAGCGTCGCGGGGACCACGGCCTCCGGCGCGGCCTCCTCGCGCTGGAGTGCGTCCACCCCGATGTCGAAGTACCAGGCCGCCTTCTGCGCGTGCACCTGCGTTTCCTCGCGGGTGTGCGCCGCCCCGGCCAGCCGCAGCAGGGCCCGGCCGTGGGCCAGCGGCAGGGCGCTGGGCCGGGGGCGCTGGACCGGCCAGGCGTCCGCGAACGCCTCCAGCATGCCGACGGTCTCCTGGAGCAGCCCCGCGTCGCCGCTGATCTGCCACTGGTCCTCCAGCACCTTCACGCGTTCCAGCGTGGGGCCGAGCACCTGCTCCGAGTCCAGGCCGGGCGCCGCGCACACGGCCGTGAACTCCCGGTCGGCGCGCCGCAGCAGGTCCAGCGCGGCCCGGTCGTCGCCGACCGCGGCCCGGTCCTCGGCGGCGGCCTGGAGCACGCGGGCGCGCACGGCGCGGGCCGGCACCGACGCGTGGTGCGCGGCCGCGAGGTCGGCCGCCTGCTGCGCCTCGCGCAGCAGGTCCGCGCCCCCGCTCAGCCGCCACAGCGTGATCAGCTGCTGGGCCAGCTCGCTCCACAGCTCCGGGTCGAGCCCGCGGTTGCGCTCCTGCTCGGCGGCGCGGCGCAGCAACTGCACGGCGTCCAGCAGGTTCTGCACCATGCCCTCGGCCTCGAAGCGGGCGGCCAGCTCCCGCGCCCGCCGTACCACCGACGAGGCCGGCGCGGCGGCCGGGTGGCGGTCCGGCGTGCCGTTCTCCGGCAGCGGCATGAAGCGCTCCAGCACCCGCGCGGCCACCTCGGCGAACGGCTGCCGGGACGCGGCCGCCGTCGCGTCGTCCGCCCGCCCGCCGTCCCGGGCCGACGGTGCGGCGCTGCCGCGGGCCGCCTCCTGGACGGCGCTGCGCACGGCCGCGTCCGCTATCCGGTCGCCGGGGCCCTCGGTGAGCTGGGTGATGGCCAGCGCGGGGAAGTTGGGGCCGCTCTTGCCGAACCGCTGCTCGACGTACTCCGAGCAGTGCTTGAGCACGAGCAGCGCCTCGTCCCGGCCGAGCGGCCCGAGCAGCGCGTCGCGTACGCCCGGCGCGAAGTCGTACCACCGGTGGTCGTCGCCGGGCCGGCGTACCACCAGGCCGCTGAGCAGCACCTCGGCTAGTTCGGCGGGGCCGGAGTCGGGCAGCATGGTGCGCTGCACAAGCTGCATCACGGGCAGGAAGAGCGGGGCCGCGGCCAGGTAGACGGCCAGTTGGGCGGCGGCGGGCGAGGCGGCGGCCCGGAACCGGCCGACGAGGGTGGGCACGGGCACGGTGGTGCGCCGGGGCGGTACGTGTGTCGCGGGCTGGTCGGTGCGCACCCAGCCGACGGCGGCGGGCACCTCGCCCGCGCCCATGCCGCCCAGCAGCCGGGCCCAGGCGCCCAGCGCGGGCGCGGTCGGGGGCAGTACGGGGACGGGCAGCGCCTCGCCCGCGGCGGGCGCGCCGGTGGCGCCGGCCGAGAAGCGCAGCGGCGAGGAGAGCAGCAGTCCCTCGGCGCGGTGCAGCACACCGTAGGAGACGGGCAGCAGGGTGCGGTTCCACAGCCGGGCGGGCAGCGGCTGGAGGACGGCGACCGGGCCGTGCCGGGCCAGCCGGTGCAGCAGCCGGTGCGCCTGGCCGGAGCGCCACAGCGGCCCGGCGCAGTCGCTGACCATCAGCGTGATCCGGCGCCCGGTGGGGTCGCTGAGCTGCTCGGCGGAGCGCAGGGCGGCGGGTTCGGGGTCGAAGCGGCCGCTGACGGCCAGGCCCCCGTCGGGCGTGGGGTGCAGGTAGCGGACGTGCACCTCGTGGAAGGCGCCGAGGCGTTCGAAGACGCCGCCGAGTTCGCGGAGCATCCGCTCCCACACGTACATCGACGAGGAGGTGTCCATGAGGAGCTGCATGGCCGCGTCGCCGCGGGCGATCGGGCGGAACACCGGCAGCAGCAACCCGCCCGCGCGGGCGGTGCGTTCGGCGGTGGCCGGCTCGTCCAGGACCTGGCGCAGCGCCCGGGCCGGGCTGCGGTAGCGCTGCAACGGCCGCAGCGCCGACTGGAGTTCGAGCAGCCGGGGCAGGACTGCGGCCTCCGGGATGGCCACGCTCAGCGCGGCCGACCCCGGCACCGGGCCGCCCCGGCCGGGGGTGCCCTCGCCCGGGTAGAGGCTGATCATCCGGTCGGCGGGCAGCTCCTGGGAGGGCGGGACCAGGCGGCTGCCGGCCCCGTCGGTGCCGTCGGGGCGGTGGGCCGGGGGGTAGTCGGCGGGGGCCGGGCGGTCGCGGCGGCCGCCGTGCCCCGCGGTCGCGTCGGCGCCGGAGCCGGCGGTGGGGCGGGACCAGCGGGCGAGCCAGAGGGCGTCGGCGAGTTCGGTGTCGTCGGGGTCGAGCCCGGCCTGGCTCAGGGCGCCGATCACCCGGGCGAGCGGGGTGCGCGCGGTCGGGGGGCCGGGCGGGTCCGGGTCCGCGGCGGCGCCCCCGCTGCCGGACGGGTCGTCGGAGGCGCTGCCGGCGACGGGGACCGGCGGGTCGGCGCCGACCGGCCCGTCCTCGGCCGGTGGGCCGGAGCTCATCTCCGCCATGGCCGCCTCACCTGGGCCGGTCGAGCCGCTGGATGAGCATGTCGGCCAGCCGGGAGCGCGACGGCGGCGCGGCATGGTGGGTGAGGTAGAGCGCGTTCAACAGCTGGTCGGTGGCGAGCAGTTCGCTGCGCGAGCGCTCCAGGAACCGCTGCACCAGGTCGTCGCCGACGGTCGCCGCCTCGTCGCCGAGGTGCGCGCGGACCACCGTGGACAGCCGCTCGTGGTCGGGGCGGCCCAGCTCCAGGTGGATGCAGCGGCGCAGCAGCGGCGGCGGGAAGTCCCGCTCCCCGTTGCTGGTGAGGATCACGAACGGGAAGGCGCGGCAGCGGATGCGGCCCTCGCGCACCGTGACCCGGGCGCCGTCGTCGGTGAGCACGTCGACCTGCGGCTCGCGCTCGGCCAGCCGCTCCAGCTCGGGGACGCCGAACTCGCCCTCCTCCATCACGTTCAGCAGGTCGTTGGGCAGGTCTATGTCGCTCTTGTCCAGCTCGTCGACGAGCAGCACCCGCGGCTGCGCGGTGGGCAGCAGCGCGGTGCCCAGCGGGCCGAGCCGGATGTAGCTGCCGATGCCGCCGGGCGGGGCGGTGCCGGAGTTCGCCGCGATCTGGGTGTCCTGGAGGCGGGCGATGGCGTCGTAGCGGTACAGCCCGTCCTGGAGGGTGCTGCGGCTGACGATCGGCCAGTGCAGCACCCGGCCCAGGCCCAGTTCGTACGCGACCGCGTGCGCCAGGGTGCTCTTGCCGGTGCCGGGGCTGCCGGTGACCAGCAGCGGGCGGCGCAGGTACAGCGCCGCGTTGACCATCTCCAGCTCCTCGGGGCTGGGGCGGTGCATCTCGGCCATGTGCCGGTACGCGCCCAGCCTGCGGGCCGAGGAGCTGTCGGGGCCCGGGCCGCGCTCGACCAGCGGGCCGCCGTCGAAGTCCCGCCAGGGAGGGGGCTCGGGCAGGCCGTCGATGCCGGTGTGCGGTTCGCCGGTGCCGCGGTAGATGAGCCACTCGCCGGCCGGGCCGGGTTCGGTCGTCCCACTCACCTCGATGCCCCTTTCGGTCCCGCGTCGTCCCTGTTGTTCATGGAGTCTCCAGCAGCTCGTCGGTTCCGGGAAGGGGCCGGGTCGGGTCGTCGTAGAGCAGCGCGAGACCGCTCGACCAGAACGCCTCGGGGACGCCGTCGGCGACCTCGGCGCGCAGCCAGGCGAGGGCCGCGGGCAGGCCGGCCGCGGTGTGCGCGCTCCTTATCGTGTCCACCGCGCCGCGGTGGAATGCGGAGCAGACCCGCTCCGGGGCGACCGGTTCGCGGCGCCACAGGGCCACCGGGTAGCCGCTGCGGACCAGCCGGTGCAGCGCCTCGGGGGCGGCCGAGCCGCTGCGGCACAGCACGGGCAGCGTGTAGTACGGCAGGGTGCGCAGCTCGTCGTCCTCGGGGACCGGGCCGCAGGCCGCCTCGTCGCAGTCGAGGACCTTGGCGTCGGGCACCCGGTGGCGCAGGGCGCGCCAGCGGCCGCCCCGCTCCTCGGCGACGAACTCGTCCTCGTCCGGCGGCGGGTCGGTGCGGCGGACGACCACCGGGCGGCTGGCACCAAGGGTGCGGCTGTCGAGCGCGCCGAGCCGCCAGGCGTCGGCGGCGAAGCCCACCAGGGAGCCGGGGAGGGCGAGTTGGAGGGCCGCGGTGTAGCCGGGCTCGTCGCAGCGGCGGAACGCCTCGGTGAGCGGCACGGCCAGCCGCGCGGGCAGGTCGGCGAAGTCGGTGCCGCGGAAGTCCTCCTGGACGCAGTCCACTTCACCGCTCTCGGGCACCACCGTGACCCGCCAGTCGTAGCGGCCCGGCTCCCAGCCGCGCGGGATGATCTCGACCTGGGCCTCGGAGCGGGTGCGCAGGGCCGGCGGTTCGGGTTCCGGGGTACGGGCGCCGCGGGCGCGCAGCCGCGACAGGCGCTCGGTGACCAGGTTGTTGCGGAAGATCCGGCTGAGTCCCTGGGCGGCGGCGGCCTCCTCGGCCCACTCCCACAGCGCCCGCTCCACCGACTGCTCGGCGGGCACCGAGCGTTCCGCGGTCGCGGCGTGCACCGCGTAGCGCAGCACCGCCTCGCGCTCCGAGATGCCCATCCGCAGGTCGTAGAGCAGGCCGAGGCCGTCGCGCCAGGCGCGGGGGGCGAGCGGCAGGCCGGTGGCGGAGCCGCCGCGGACCTCGGTGACCGCCTCGTGCAGGACGCGGGCGGCGGACGGCGGCGGCAGCTGGGCGAGCCGGCCGAGCAGCACGGTGCGCTGGCCGGGGGTCAGCGCGCGGCCCACGGCGGCGCCGATCTCGGCGTGCGCGTCGATCCAGCCGTAGAAGTCGCGGTCGGGGGTGAAGCGGTGCCGGTCGGCGTGGTACAGGTCGTGGGCGGACATCACCCGGTGGTACAGGTCGTCGGCCGGGTCGTCGGCGCCGGGCACGCGGCGTAACTGCTGGACGCTGACGGCCAGTCCGCCGTCCCGGCCGGCCCGCCGGGCCTTGAGCACGCCGATCACCTCGCCGCGCACCAGGTCGACGACGGGGCCGCCGGACAGGCCCTGCGGCATCTCGTCGTCGTTGCTCAGCCGCAGCACGTCGCCGCTGCCGAGGCCGAGCTGGCCGCTGACCGCGCAGTGCCCGCTGTACGACACCAGCTCGCCGTCCAGGCCGAGCCAGCCGAAGTAGGCGACCGGGTTGGTGGTGTACCCCTTGGCGGTGCGCTCGGTGAGCCAGACGCAGGGGTGGTCGACATCGCGGTCCAGCAGCCGGATCAGTGCGAGGTCGGGGGCCGGCCAGCCGCCGGAGCCGGTCGCCGCGGAGGGCTCCGCCCACTCCACGACGGCCTTCAGCAGCCGGTCGCCGTACCCGACGCACACGGCCCTGCCCGGCGCCCCCACCAGCGTCTCCTCCCCTTCGGCCTGCGCCACGTGGGCGCAGGTGAGCACCCAGTTGGGGGCGACGAAAAAGCCGCTGCCCAGAAAAGGGTTCCCGGGTTCGGTGCCGTGAATGCGTACGGTGGCCGCGGCCGCGAGCGGGGGCAGGATCTCGGCCGGGTCGCCGTACTGCTCCGGTGCGCCCCCCGGCGTCACCGTGCGCCCCTTGCGTGTGCCGCCGAGGCCGCCCTCCGAACGCCCACTGATCCCCCCAACGGTCGGGTCGTCCACGAAGGCTATCGCCTGGCCCCACCTGCGTGAGCGCCTTCCGGGACACTGCCTATCCTGGGCGGTGCACGTCCCCGGTCCGTCCCCCTACCTGGGCACTACCTGCCCGTCCCCCGACCGTCCCACCCCTGTTTCCGGAGCAGATCTTGTACTTCACCGACCGCGGCATCGAGGAACTGGCCGACCGGCGCGGCGAGGAGGAGGTCACCCTTGAGTGGCTCGCCGACCGGCTGCGCGAATTCGTCGACCTCAATCCCGACTTCGAGATCCCGGTGGAGCGGCTGGCGACCTGGCTGGCCCGCCTGGACGACGAGGACGACGGGGACGGGGACGACGCGTAGCAACGGGTCGGCCCTGCCGCCCGGCGGCTCCGGCCCGGGCCCCGCGAGCACGGAGCCGGCCGGGCCGGAGCGCTTGACTTCCGCAGTACGCGATATATCGTGTCTTTCACAAGACGCGATATGTTGCGTTGCGGGCATCCGAGGAGGGGCACGATGAGCGGCACGTCGGAACGGACCGTCAGCGAACCCGAGAAGTTCGTCTTCGAGGAGCGGGTGGACACCCTGCACGTAAGGATCGTCGACGGCGCCGTCAACGTGGTCGGCATCGAGGACGGCCCGGCGCGGGTCGAGGTCACCGAGATCGACGGGCCGCCGCTGAAGGTGCGGCTGGACGGCTCCACCCTCACCGTCACCTACGACGACCTGCAGTGGAAGGGCCTGCTCAAGTGGTGGGACCGCAAGGGCTGGAACCGGCACGCGGTGGTCTCGCTCGCCGTCCCGCAGCACACCACGGTCGAGGTCGGGGTGGTCAGCGCGGGCGCGGTGATCTCCGGCATCGCCGGGCCCACCAGCCTCCAGGGCGTCGGCGGCGACACCACGCTGGTCGGCCTGACCGGGCCGGTGCGGGCCAACACCGTCGGCGGCAGCGTCGAGGCCCAGTCGCTCTCCGGCGACCTGCGGTTCAACACCGTCTCCGGCGACCTCACCGTGGTCGAGGGCAGCGGCTCGCAGGTCAGGGCCGACTCGGTGAGCGGCAACATGGTGCTGGACCTGGACACCTCGGTGGGCGCGCAGGTCCGGCTCACCACCGTCTCCGGCGATGATCGCCGTCCGCATCCCCGAGCCGGGCGACGTGGAGGTCGACGCGAGCACCACCAGCGGCCACGTGTCCTGCGCCTTCCGCGAGTTGCACGTCAACGACCAGTGGGGGGCCAAGCGGATCACCGGCCGGATCGGCGGCGGGGCGTCCCGGCTGAAGGCCACCACGGTCTCCGGCGCCCTCGCCCTGCTGAGCCGGCCGCCCCTGAACGACCCGGACGACGGGCCCGGCGGCCCGGGCGACGGGGACGCCCCGCTCTTCCGGAAGGACGCCTGACATGGCCCCCGTCTTCGCCCACGGCCGGCTGCGGCTGTACCTGCTCAAGCTGCTCGACGAGTCCCCGCGGCACGGCTACGAGGTGATCCGGCTGCTGGAGGAGCGCTTCCAGGGGCTGTACGCGCCCTCGGCCGGCACCGTCTACCCGCGGCTGGCCAAGCTGGAGAAGGAGGGCCTGGTCACCCACTCCACCGAGGGCGGCCGCAAGGTGTACGCCCTCACCGACGAGGGCCGGGCCGAACTCGCCTCCCGCGCCGAGGAGATCGCCGGCCTGGAGGCCGAGATCCGCGAGTCCGTCTCCACCCTGGCGGCCGAGATCCGCGAGGACGTCCGCGGCGCCGCGGGCGATCTGCGCGCCGAGGTGCGCGCGGCCGCCCAGCAGGCCCGTACCCGGGCCGCGGGCGGATACGGCACGGCCCAGGAGGACTTCAAGGAGAAGTGGAGGGAGCAGACCCGGCGGGCCAAGGAGGAGAGCCGCCGGGCCAAGGAGGAGGCGCGCGACGCCCGCCGGCAGGCCAAGGCCGCCCGGGACGCGATGGACAGCGCCCGGGACGAGGTGCAGCGCATCGCCCGCCAGGTGCAGGAGCAGGTGCAGTCGCACGCCAGGGCCGGCGACTGGCAGGCCGGGCTGCGCGAGGGGCTGGCCGAACTCACCCGTGAGATGGGCCAGTTCGGCCTGGGCGACGCCTTCGGCAAGGCCGCCGGCCCGGCCGGATCAGCAGGACCGGCGGGTGCGGCCGAGGACGGCGGCGCGGCGGACCGGGCGGGCACGGCGCGCGACGCGGACCGGGCTGCCGCGGCGGACGGGGACGGCGCGGACGACACCCCGCCCTCCGAGGACCCCTTCCGCGACCTCGAACGCCTGCTGGACCGCTTCCGTGACGACATCCGCGACCTGGCCCGCGACCGGGGCGTCAGCGACGCGCAGCTGCGCGAGGCGCGCCGCCACCTGTCCGCCGCGGCCGCGCACATCGGCGCCGCCCTGCACGGGCCTACGGCGTGAGCACGATCTTGCCGAACACCTCGCCCGCCGCGAGGTGTTCGAAGCCCTCGCGGGCCCGGTCCAGCGGCAGCACCGAGTCGATCACCGGCCGGATGCCGGTGGCCACGCAGAAGCCGAGCAGGTCCGCCAGCTCCTCCTTGGTGCCCATGGTGGAGCCGACGACCTTCAGCTCCAGGAAGAAGATGCGGTTCAACTCGGTGGCGGCCGGGTTGGTGCCGCTGGTGGCGCCGGAGATCACCAGCGTGCCGCCGGGCCGCAGCGACTTGAGCGAGTGCGACCAGGTGGCCGCGCCGACCGTCTCGATCACCGCGTCCACCCGCTCGGGCAGCCGCGCGCCGGGCTCGTACACCGCGTGGGCGCCCAACTCCTGGGCCCTGCTGCGCTTGGCGGCGTCCCGACTGGTGGCGTAGACCCGCAGTCCGGCCGCCTTGGCGAGCACGATCGCGGCGGTGGCGACCCCGCCGCCGGCGCCCTGCACCAGGACCGCGTCGCCGGGCCGTACGCCCGCGTTGGTGAACAGCATCTTGTACGCGGTCAGCCAGGCGGTCGGCAGGCAGGCCGCCTCCTCGAAGGACAGCTCGGGCGGCTTGGGCAGCACGTTCCAGGTCGGCACGGTCACCAACTCGGCGAAGGTGCCCTGGTAGTGCTCGGTGAGCAGTGAGCGGCGCTCCTTGGGGCCGACGCCGTGGCCGGTCTGCCCGATCACCGAGTGCAGCACGACCTCGTTGCCGTCCTCGTCGATCCCGGCCGCGTCGCAGCCCAGGATCATCGGCAGCTTCTCCTCGGCCAGCCCGACGCCCCGGAGCGACCACAGGTCGTGGTGGTTGAGCGAGGCGGCCCGGACCCGGACGGTGCTCCAGCCGTCCCGCGTGCGCGGCTCCGGCCGCTCCCCCGTCTCCAGCCCGTTCAGCGGCTGCCCGGCATCGATACGTGCGGCGTATACGGCGAACATAGGCCGACCCTAGGCCCCTTACCCGCGGGTAGGGAACCACGCCGCGGTGTGACCCGCGCCGCGCCGGCGCCGGCCCGCACGCGGGAACGAGGACGGCCCCGTACGAGTGAACCGCGCGCGATGTGGCGCATGTCACACGTACGGGGCCGCCGACGGTCCCTGGCAGGCCGGGTCAGCTCTGCTTGGTCTCCCAGAAGATCTTGTCGATCTCGGCGATCAGGTCGAGAGCCTTCTGACCGGTCGCCGGGTCGTTCGACGCCTTGGCGGCGCTGAGCGCCTTCAGGGTGTCGTTGACCAGCTGGTGCAGCTGCGGGTACTTCTCGAAGTGCGGGGCCTTGAAGTAGTCGCTCCACAGCACCGAGACGTGGTGCTTGGCCAGCTCCGCGCGCTGCTCCTTGATCAGGACGGCCCGGGTGCGGAAGTCCGCATCCGCGTTGGCCTGGTACTTCTCCTGGACCGCCTTGACGGACTCGGCCTCGATACGGGCCTGGGCCGGGTCGTACACGCCGCAGGGCAGGTCGCAGTGGGCGCTTACCTTCACCTTGGGCGCGAACAGGCGAGTGAACATGGCTGTCCTTCCTCGTGATCGTCTTTCAGGTGCGACATTACTCCCTGGGGTAGTCGTTTTCTCGGCTGCCCCAGGTGGCTTAGGACAAAAGTCTGGTGCCACCCTGGGGTGGGAGAAACGAACCTGGAGGCGGAGGATGCGCGAACAGGGGGCCAGGCTGTCGTGGCAGCTGGTCGAGGTCACCGGTCCGTCGATGGCACCCACCCTGGTGCACGGAGACTGGCTGCTGATCCAGAAGGTCGGCAGCGGCGCCGAGCTGGTGCGCGAGGGCGATGTCGTGGTGCTGCGGCACCCGCTCCAGCAGGATCTGCTGATCGTGAAGCGGGCCGTGGAGCGCCGGACCGGCGGCTGGTGGGTGATGGGCGACAACGCGTTCGTGGAGAACGACAGCCGGGAGTTCGGCACCGTGCCGGACGACCTGGTGCTGGCCCGGGGGCGCGGCCGGTTCCGGCCGCCGCACGAGCTTCAGCGGTCGGTGGCGGGGGTCGCCTCCTGGGCGGCGTCCTGCGTCCGCCCGCTGCGGGCCGACCGCTCGTTCTCCAGGCGTTTGCGGGCCCGGTAGGCCGCGACGTTCGCCCGGGTGGCACACCGGTCGGAGCAGTACCGGCGCGAACGGTTTGTCGATGTATCCACATAGGAGTTGCGGCACGGGGCCGCCTCGCAGATGCCGAGCCGGTCCACGCCCAATGAGGTGAGCTGGACCGCCAGGCCCATGCACGCGCTCGCCGAGTAGGCGGCCGCCGCACTGATCGCGTGGTCGGCCAGGTGCAGGTGCCAGTCGGGGCGGCCGGTCTCCTCGTCGACGTGGTCGTGCCCGGAGATCTGCGGGCTGACCGGGAACTCCAGCATCAGCGCGTTGAGCAGGCCCACCGCCCTGACCTCGTCGCCCTCGTCGGCGGCCTCGAAGATCCCGCGCAGCCGGGTGCGCACCGCGCGCAGCCGGGACAGATCGGCGTCCACCAGCCGGGAGGAGAGCTGCGTGCTGGCGCCGAACAGTTCCCGTACGGCGTCGAGCGAGGTCAGCACATCGGTGCCCCGCTCCGGCTCCTCGGTGTTGACGAGGCGTACGGCGTAGTCCGAGTAATAAGCCAGTTCCACTTGTGGTCCTTACCTGTCACGGTCTAGGCTTCGTAATAGCCAAACTGGCTATCAGGGTATTACATAACGGAGGGGACGCGCGATGTCCGCGACGACGGAGCACATACCGACCGGCCAGTACGACACGGACTGGGCCGCCTGGCAGTCGAGCTGGGATCGCCAGCAGGAGTGGTACATGCCCGACCGGGAGGAGCGCTTCCGGGTGATGCTCGACATGGTCGCTGCCACCGTCGGCGAGGCGCCCAGGGTGCTGGACCTCGCCTGCGGTACCGGAAGTATCACGGACCGGCTGCTCCGGAGGTTCCCGGCCGCCCGCAGCACCGGCGTCGACCTCGACCCGGCCCTGCTCACCATCGCCCGCGGCTACTTCACCGGCGACGGGCGGGCCGACTTCGTCACCGCGGACCTGAAGTCCGCGCACTGGCCGCGCGCCCTCACCGCACGACCGCTACGACGCGATCGTCACCGCCACCGCCCTGCACTGGCTGCACAGCGACGACCTGCGCGTGCTCTACGGCCGGCTCGCGGAGCTGGTACGGCCCGGCGGGGTCTTCCTCAACGCCGACCACATGCCCGATCCCGGCACTCCGCTGATCAACGCGGCCGAGAGCGCGCAGCGGCACGCCCGGATGGACAGGGCCAAGGCGGACGGGGTGCTCGACTGGCGGGCGTGGTGGCAGCTCGCCGCGGCCGACCCGGCGCTCGCCGGGCCCACCGCCGAGCGGTTCCGGATCTACGGGGAGCACGCCGACGGGGACACGCCGCCCGCCGCGTGGCACGCGCAAGCGCTGCGGGCCGCGGGCTTCACCGAGGCCCGTACGGTGTGGGCTTCGCCCTCCGACGCGATGGTTCTCGCGTTGCGGTGACGGGAGCCGCCCGTCCTGCCCCACCCGGCCTGTCGCCGGACCACCCCTGAGTGGGTGGCTTGTCGCGCAGTTCCTCGCGCCCCTGTTATGGCTGCCCTGCCGCGGTCAACGGCAACCACTCAGGGGCGCGAGGAACTGCGCGGCAAGCCACGACGGCGCGGCACCCGGGCAGCAGGCGCAGGGGGCACCCCCGGGGTGCACGGAACCCACCACCGGCGGGTGGTCCGGAAGCCGGCGGAAGCGGGCAGGAGGGACGGTCCCCTCCACCCCCACCGAAGGCACCCCGAAATCAGAGGACCTTGGACAGGAAGGCCCTCGTGCGCTCGTGCTGCGGGTTGCCGAGGACATCGCGGGGGTGGCCGGACTCGACGACGACGCCGTCGTCCATGAAGACCAGCGCGTCCCCCACCTCCCGGGCGAAGCCCATCTCGTGGGTGACCACGATCATGGTCATGCCGTCCTCGGCGAGCCCCCGCATGACGTCGAGCACCTCACCGACCAGCTCGGGGTCGAGCGCGGACGTCGGCTCGTCGAAGAGCATCAGCTTGGGCTCCATGGCCAGCGCCCGGGCGATCGCCACCCGCTGCTGCTGCCCGCCGGAGAGCTGCGCGGGGTAGTTGGCCGCCTTGTCGGCCAGCCCCACCCGGTCCAGCAGCTTCTGCGCCCGCTCGCGGGCCACCGCCTTGGACTCCTTGCGGACCTGGACCGGCCCCTCCATGACGTTCTCGATCGCCGTCATGTGCGGGAACAGGTTGAACCGCTGGAAGACCATGCCGATGTCGCGCCGCTTGGCGGCCACTTCGCGGTCGCGCAGCTCGTGGAGCTTGTCGCCCTGCTGCCGGTAGCCGACCAGTTCGCCGTCGACCCACAGCCGGCCGGCGTTGATCTGCTCCAGGTGGTTGACGCACCGCAGGAACGTGGACTTGCCGGAGCCGGACGGCCCGATCAGGCAGAACACCTCCCGCGGGGCCACCTCCAGGTCGATGCCCTTGAGGATGTGCGCGGCCCCGAAGGACTTGTGCACCGCCTCGGCCCGCACCATCGGCTCGGTGCCGGTCCGCACCGCGGGGGCGCCCTTGCTGCTCGCGCTCATCTCAGGCCACCTTCGGTCGGCGCAGGGTGGACAGGTTGCCCTTGATCTTCTGCCACGGGGTCGGCGGCAGCGCAGCGCAGCGAACCGCGGGCGTAGCGGCGCTCCATGTAGAACTGGCCGACGCTGAAGACGCTGGTCAGCACGAGGTACCAGATCGAGGCGACGAAGTACATCTCCATGATCGCGGTGGTGTCGCTGCCGATGTTGGAGGTCGCCCGCAGCAGTTCGGTGTACTGCACCACCGACACCAGCGAGGACGTCTTGAGCATGTTGATGAACTCGTTGCCGGTCGGCGGGATGATCACCCGCATCGCCTGGGGAAGAACGATCCTGCGCATGGTCTGCGCGCCGGTCATGCCCAGCGCGTGCGACGCCTCGGTCTGCCCCTCGTCCACGGACTGCAGGCCCGCGCGGACGATCTCCGCCATGTACGCGCCCTCGTTGAGCCCCAGGCCCAGCAGGGCGGCCACGAAGGGGGTCATGACGGCGACGGTGTCGTTCTTGTACAGCGGCATCAGGTTGATCACGGGGAAGATCAACGAGAGGTTGAACCACATCAGCAGCTGCACGTAGACCGGTGTGCCGCGGAAGAACCAGATGTACAGCCACGACACCGCGCTGGTCACCGGGTTCTTCGACAGCCGCATCACCGCGAAGAGCACGCCGAGCACCAGGCCCAGGGCCATCGAGCACACCGAGATCAAGATGGTGTGCCCCACGCCCTGGAGCACGGTGCGGTCGAAGAGCTTGTTGCCCACCGTGCTCCACAGGATGTTGCCCTGGGAGAAGGCGTAGGCGAGCCAGCCCAGCGCCGCGAGCACCACCACCGCGGCCACCCAGCGCCCCCAGTGGCGCACCGGGATGGCCCGGATCGGCCTCGTAGGGCAGGGTGCTCGCGGGGATGGCGTCCGCCGGCTTCCGGCTCAGGTCCGCGCCGGTCACGTCAGGAGCCGCCGTTGATCGCGGCCTGCTTGATCGCGCCGCTGGAGGCGTTCCACTTCTGGAGCACCTTGGCGTACGTCCCGTCCGCGATGATCGCGTCCATGGCCTGCTTGAGGACGTCCCGCAGCTGGCTGTTGCTCTTGTCCGTCGCGATGCCGAACGGGCCCGCGTCGGCCGGCGAGCCGGCGATCTGGAAGTCGTTGCCGTTGCCCGACTTCTGCGCGATGTACGCGGCCACCGGGGTGTCGTTGAGGTCGGCGACCGCGCCGCCGGCCTTGACCCGGGTCTGCGCCTCGGCGTCGGTGTCGAACGACTGGATGGTCAGGCCCTTGGAGCCGCAGGCCGTCTTCTGCTTCTTGAACGCGTCGTCGTAGATCGTGCCGCGCTGGACGGCGACGGTCTGGCCGCACAGCCCGGCGAGCGCGGTGACGTTCTTCGGGTTGCCCTTCTTCACCAGCAGTGAGGAGCCGGATATGTAGTAGTCGACGAAGTCGACACCCTTACCGGTCTTCTTGCCCTTCTCGTCCAGTCCCTGCTGGCGGGCCTTGGTGTCGCTCATAGCGGACATCACGATGTCGTCGCGGCCGGTGTACAGCGAGGTGATCAGGCCGTCGAACTGGCCGTTGGTGAACTGGAACTTCACCCCGAGCTCCTTGGCCAGCGCGGCGCCGAGGTCCGGGTCGATGCCGATGATCGCGCCGTTCGAGGTCTGCTCCATCGGCGCGTACGAGGCGTCGGTGCCGACCTTGATCACCCCGGCGTCCTGGAACTTCTTCGGCAGCTTCGAGAACAGCGGCGCGGCGGAGGCGCTGGTCGAGGGGCTGCCGCTGGAGCTTCCGGTGGAACCGTCCTTCTTGGTCTGGTCACCGCACCCGGCGAGCACCAGGGTGCCGGCGACCGCGACGGCGGCGACCGCGGTAAGACGGGTCAGGGGCGTGGAACACCGGGGGGTGCCTGCGGTCATCGCTGTGTCCTCCTGCGCTGTGCCATCTACGAAAGGGTGGTGCGTGCGGGCGGGGATTGGTACGCGCCTTCGAGTACCGCCACCCTGTGTGATCTGTGCATCTTGCCATCCGGACAGCGCCAGTCAGGGTGCTGGTTGTGTCAAAATCGGATAACGGGCGATCCCCGGGCTCCCATCGGGCCGGTACACCAAGGCCGGACCACGGTGGGGCCGAGCTGATCGATTCCACTCGTCAACGGAAGCAGACTTCCGGTAGAACGGGTCCTTACCCCTCATCCGGGGCCCAGGGCGTGCGTGCGGCGCGCCTGGCGTCGACGTGCCACCACGCTCACTCCCACCTGGTGGCACGACGCCGAGCCCACCTCCTCCCGCGCCCCGGGCGGAGCCTCACCCTCACTTTCACGACCAAGGGGTCACACAGTGGCATCGGAGATCGTCAACCCCCGTACCGACACGGACACCGGCAACGGCAGCCGGCCCGGCAGCGACCAGGACACCGGCGCCTTCCCCGTCGACCCGGTGTTCGCCCTGCACCGCGGCGGCAAGATGGAGGTGACCGCCACCGTGCCGGTGCGCGACGCCGCCGACCTGTCGCTCGCGTACACGCCCGGGCGTCGCCGAGGTCTGCACGGCCATCGCCAAGGACCCGGACCTGGTGCACGACTACACCTGGAAGTCGCAGGTCGTGGCGGTGGTCACGGACGGCACGGCGGTGCTCGGGCTCGGCGACATCGGGCCCGAGGCGTCGCTGCCGGTGATGGAGGGCAAGGCGATCCTGTTCAAGCAGTTCGGCGGGGTGGACGCGGTGCCGATCGCGCTGGCCTGCACGGACGTCGACGAGATTGGTGGAGACCGTGGTCCGGCTCGCGCCGTCCTTCGGCGGGGTGAACCTGGAGGACATCTCGGCGCCGCGCTGCTTCGAGATCGAGCGGCGGCTCAAGGAGGAGCTGGACATCCCGGTCTTCCACGACGACCAGCACGGCACCGCCGTGGTGACGCTGGCCGCGCTGCGGAACGCGGCGACGCTCACCGGGCGCCCGCTCGGCGACCTGCGGGCCGTCATCTCCGGCGCGGGCGCGGCCGGGGTCGCCATCGCCAAGATCCTGCTGGAGGCGGGCGTCGGCGACGTCGCGGTCGCCGACCGCAAGGGCGTGGTGCACGCGGGCCGCGACGACCTCAACCCGGTGAAGCGGGACCTGGCGTCGTATACGAACAAGGCCGGGCTGACCGGCTCGCTGGAGGACGCCATGGCCGGGGCGGACGTCTTCATCGGCGTCTCGGGCGGCACCGTGGCCGAGAAGGCGGTGGCCTCCATGGCCGAGGGGTGCTTCATCTTCGCGATGGCCAACCCGACGCCCGAGATCCACCCCGAGGTCGCGCACCGGTACGCGGCGGTCGTGGCCACCGGGCGCAGCGACTTCCCCAACCAGATCAACAACGTGCTGGCGTTCCCCGGGATCTTCGCCGGCGCCCTCCAGGTGCGGGCCTCGGCGATCACCGAGACCATGAAGCTCGCCGCGGCCGAGGCGCTGGCCTCCGTGGTCGCCTCCGAGCTGGCCCCCGACCGGGTGATCCCCTCCCCCTTCGACCCCCGGGTGGCCCCGGCGGTCACCGCCGCGGTCGCGGCCGCCGCCCGCGCCGAGGGCGTCGCCCGCCGCTGACCGGTGCTCCCGGTCCCCGGTGCCGCGGCGCCGGGGACCGGTCCGGAAGAGATCCGGCGCGGTCGGGACGCGGTCCTGCGCGGTCCGGACGCGGCGCGCCCCGCAGGACGCCGGCCGCCTCCCCTTCTGCGCGGGCGAACTGCGCGGCGACCTCGGCCCGCCGGGCCGTCAAGTGCGCCACACAAGCGTCGGGTTCGGCGAGCCTGCGGCGGTGGACGGCCGGCGACGCGGCGCGGGTGTCCCCCGCGGTGTGGCCGGCCCGCAGGCAGTCCACGAACGGCCGGGTCAACGCCGGCTCCTGGTACGGGCCTTGTGGCGGCCTCCCGCGCCCCGGGCCCAGGGCGGCCCGAATCCCCTTGCCGGCACCCTCGTTGAAAAAAACTTTCAAGATTTACGTCGGAGAGGTTGCTTACTGCCATCCATCCTCGCCAGGCTGCCGCCAGCACTTCTCTCCATGCACCACCAGAACTACGCGAGGAGCCTGGATGCACCGCCCCCTCACCACGCCACGCCGGTCCAGAGCGCTGACGGCCGCCGCGGCCCTGTCGCTGCTGGCCGGCCTCTCGGTGACCGCCGTCACCACCACCTCCGCCCGGGCGGACGACCCGCAGACCACCCGGCAGGCCGAATTCACCGCGGCGGCACAGGAGTTCGGCGTACCGCTGCCCGTACTGGAGGCGGTGTCGTTCTACGAGACCCGCTGGGAAGCGCACGCGGGCCAGGAGAACGCCGAGTCGGGCTACGGCCCGATGAACCTCACCGACCTGACCGCCAAGGACCTCGACGCCGACGGCCTGAGCACCCAGTCGCCGCGCTACGCCGACCTGCTCACGGCCCCGGCCGAGCACACCGCCGCGGCCGCCGCGGCGCTGCTGGGCTCGGACGCGGCGACCGTGCAGAGCGACGAGACGCAGAACATCCGCGGCGGCGCCGCGCTGCTCGCCTCGTACGCCAAGAGCTACGGCCACGGCACGGCTGCCGGCGCAGCACCGACGGCTGGTACGCGGCCGCCGCGCGCTACAGCCAGTCGACCGAGGACAAGGTCGCCCAGGCGTTCGCCGACGGCGTCTGGGACGCGATGCGCACCGGCGAGGCGCGCACCACCCAGGACGGCCAGCAGATCACCCTGGCGCCGGTCGCCCACCTGCACCCGAACCGCGACGACGTGCGCAAGCTGGGCCTGAAGGACGTCACCCCGCCCAAGAGCGACCAGAAGCCGGAGTGCCCCAAGTCGCTGCACTGCGACTTCGTGCCGGGCGCGTACACCCTGCTCGACCCGTCCGACCTGGCCGACTACGGCAGCCACGACCTGGCCGACCGGCCGAACGGCGGCCTGGACATCCGCTACATCACGCTGCACACCACCGACGAGACCTACGACGGCACCCTCGACCTGTTCCGCGACCCGACCTACGCGGCCGGCGCGAACTACGTGGTCCGCTCCGAGGACGGCCAGGTCACCCAGATGATCCCGGACAAGGACATCGCCTGGGACAGCGCCAACCGGTCCTTCTACCAGCACTCGATCGGCATCGAGCAGGAGGCGTGGGCCACCCACGGCGCCGCCTGGTTCAGCGAGAACCTGTACCGCTCGACCGCCCAGCTGGTCCGCTACCTCGCGGCCGAGTACCACATCCCGCTGGACCGCGCCCACATCCTCGGCCACGACAACGTGCCCGGCGGCACCGAGGGCGGCGTCGCCACCCAGCACTGGGACCCGGGACCGGGCTGGGACTGGGAGCACTTCTTCGACCTGCTCGGCGCGCCGATCCACGCCACCGCCAAGGCCGGCAGCCCGGTGGTCGCCATCAAGCCGGGCTACACCGCGAACAAGCAGACCACCACGTACTGCGACGACGTGGCCGGCTACAAGCAGTTCCCCGGCCCGTACCGCAGCTTCGACTGCCCGGTGACCTCCACCGACGCGCCCGCCAGCTTCGTGCCGCTCTACACGGCGCCCAGCACGAGCGCGCCGCTGGCCGCCGACCCGTACCTGCACCCGACCGGCGCGGGCACCGACGCGATGAACGACTGGGGCGACAAGGCGCCGGCCGGTGAGGAGTACGTCGTCGCGGACCGGCAGCCGGGCTGGACGGCGATCTGGTTCTCCGGCCAGGAGGTCTGGTTCCAGGACTCGGCCGCGCACCCGACGGCCGTGCCGGTGAAGGCCGAGCGGATCGTGCCGAAGGCGGGCAGGACCTCGATCCCCGTCTACACCACGGCCTACCCGGAGGCGTCGGTCTACCCGCCGGACTTCGTGGCCTTCGAGGGCGGCGTGCCCCGCGCCCCAGCTCGCCCGCGCCAAGTACACGATCGCGGCCGGGCAGTCGTACGTCGCCTCGGGTCCCGCGGTGAACACCGACTCGTACTTCGCGATCTACTACGACGGCTCCGCGCCCTACGACCAGCACGACTTCATCGGTCAGACCAAGGTGTACGAGATCGTCTACAACCACCGGATGGCGTTCGTGGACGCCGCCGACGTGGACGTGGTCCCCGCCTCCTGAGGCGGGGATCCCGGGGTCCCCGCCCTGGGGCGGGAGCCCGGGATCAGCCCGACCGGTCGCTCTCCAGCGCCTGGTGCGTGATCCGCAGCGCACGGCTCGACACGTCGAACGTGCGCTGCGCCACGCACACGAACAGGCAGTCCACGACGACCAGTTGGCTGATCCGGCTGGCCATCGCGCCCGGCCGGAAGGTGGTCTCCCGGCCGGCCGACACCAGTACGAAGTCGGCGATCCGGGCGGCCGTGGACATCGGGTGGTTGCTGATCACGACGGTCGTGGCGCCCTGGGCGGCGGCCCGCCGCAGCGGTTCGAGCACGTCCCGGCTCTCGCCGGAGTGCGAGACGGCGAGGAACACGTCGCCCTCGCCGAGCAGTACGGCACTGGTCAGCGCGGACTGCGAGTCGCCGTGCGCGTGGCAGGGCCGGCCGATCCTGGCCAGCTTCTGCTGGAGGTCCTGCGCCACCAGCCCGGACGCGCCGACCCCGGCTATGTGCAACTGCCCTCCCCCGCACACCGCCCTGACCGCGCCGGCCAACTGCTCGGGGTCGAGCTGGGTGGCCGTCTCCAGGACGGCCTGCGACTCGGTGTGCACCAGCTTGGCGATGACCGCCTCGGCCGAGTCGTCGGGCGTGATGCCCGAGGTGAGGGTGGAGCGCGGCGCCTGGCGGGCGGCGGACGCGGCCAGCGCGAGCCGCAGTTCGGGATAGCCGGCGAAGCCCAGCGCGCGGGCGGTGCGCACGATCGAGGACTCGCTGGTGCCCGCCAGCACGCTCAGCTCCGAGATCGTGCTGCGCGCGACCTGCGCCGGGTCCTGCACGATGAGCGTCGCGATCCGGGCGGCGGCGGGCGTGAGCGAGGGCAGCAGTCCGCGCACGGTCGCGGTGAGCGCGTCTCCCGCGTCACTGGCCGCAGTGGCGTTCCCCGGTCGGTGGCGCGCGGGCCCCGGGACGTTTTCGTGCACGGGAGAAGGATGCACCGAGAATCGCCCTCATGGGAGCCGGTGGACAAGAAACCTCTCCGCGGGTATGGACCTGTCAGTGCCCCCACAACTGTCACCCGCGCTGGTGACACCCGCGGGCGGACGCGGCGGGCGGGGGACGGACACCGGCGGCGCCGGCCGGACCCCCGCCCTCCGACCGCCCCGCACGGCGCCCGATCGGGTGCCGCGGCCGGCGCCGGCGGGGACAATGGCCGGATGACCGCGCGACCCGCCGTGGACCGGCTCCTCGCCGCCGACCTGCCCACCCCGCTGGTCGAGCTGTCCGACGACCGGCTCGCGCGCCATGGCGTTCGGCTGCTGCTCAAGCGCGACGACCTGATCCACCGCGAGCTGCCCGGCAACAAGTACCGCAAGCTGCGGCTCAATCTGGCGGCCGCCGCGGAGGGCGGCCACGACACGCTGCTCACCTTCGGCGGGGCGTACTCCAACCATCTGCGGGCCACCGCCGCCGCGGGCCGCCTGACCGGGATGCGCACGGTCGGGGTGGTCCGCGGCGAGGAGCTGGCCCGGCGGCCGCTCAACCCGTCGCCTGGCCGGCGCCGCCGCCGACGGCATGCTGCTGCACTTCACCGACCGCGCCACCTACCGCCGCAAAACCGATCCGGACGTCCTGTCCGGCCTCCTCCATCGGTACGGGCCCGCCTACGTCCTGCCCGAGGGCGGCTCCAACGCGCCCGCGGTGCACGGCTGTACGGACCTGGGCCGGGAGATCGGCGGCGCGGCCGACGTGGTGGCCGTCGCGTGCGGCACCGGCGGCACCCTCGCCGGGCTCGCGGCGGGCCTGCCGCCGGCCGCGTCGGCGATCGGCTTCGCGGTGCTGCGCGGCGACTTCCTCGACGCGGAGGTGCTGCGGCTCCAGCGGGAGGCGTTCGGCGCCCGCCGGGGCCGCTGGCGGGTGGAGACCCGCTTCCACCACGGCGGCTACGCCCGTACGACGCCGGAGCTGGACGCCTTCGCCGACGACTTCGCGGCACGCCACGGCCTGGCGCCGGAGCGGATCTACGTCGCCAAGATGCTGCACGGCCTCTACGCGCTGGCGGACGAGGGCGCCTTCGCGCCCGGCACCCGGGTCGCGGCGGTGGTCACCGGCGCCGCGGCCACCGGAGGCGCGACCGCGTGAAAAGCCCCTTACGCCGGTCACACCGCGGGGCCGTAACCTGGAGGACATGATCCGCGCCGCGACCCCCGCCGACATCCCGGTCCTCCGCGCCCTCGTCCGCGAACTCGCCGCGTACGAACGGGCGCTGGAGGAGGCACGGGCGACCGAGGAGCAGTTGCGCGAGGCGCTGTTCGGCGCCGAGCCGGTGGCCTACGCGCTGATCGCGGAGGAGCCGGCCGGGGACGGCGGCGGCGGAGCCGGTGGGCTTCGCGCTGTGGTTCCGCAACTTCTCCACCTGGACCGGCACCGCCGGGCTGTACCTGGAGGACCTGTACGTCCGGCCCGACCGGCGCGGCGCCGGCCACGGCAAGGCGCTGCTCGCGGAACTGGCCGCCATCGCCGTCGAGCGCGGCTACGGCCGTTTCGAGTGGTCGGTGCTGGACTGGAACGACAAGGCGCTCGGCGTCTACCGCTCGATCGGCGCACAGCCGCAGGACGAGTGGACCGTGCAGCGGCTGTCAGGACCGGCCCTGGCCGCACTGGCCGCGCGGGCGGACCGTACGGTTGTCGGGTCGTCGAACCGGACGTCATCGCATGCGAATTGAGATCCCGTACCCCGATCCACGGTCCGTACCCGTACGCTTACCATGGGTGACAGACCTGGTGCCGTCCGCGCTCCGCCCGGGCGACACCGGGGTACGGATCGCGATAGCGTCGCTGCGAACCAGAGCAATCACTGTGTGCCACCTTGGAGGTGTGGGTGTCCCAGATCGCAGGCGAGCCCGGGTCGAAGGACTTCGTCGAGGTCCGGCTGCCCGCGGCGGGGGCCTATCTGTCGGTGCTGCGTACGGCCACGGCCGGACTCGCCGCACGGCTGGACTTCACCCTCGACGAGATCGAGGACTTGCGCATCGCCGTGGACGAGGCGTGCGCGATCCTCTTGCAGCAGGCCGTCCCCGGTTCCGTGCTGAGCTGTGTGTTCCGGCTGGTCGGGGACTCGCTGTGGGTGACGGTCTCCGCGCCCACCACGGACGGCCGCGCCCCGGAGCGGGACACCTTCGCCTGGACGGTGCTCTCCGCGCTGGCCGGCGAGGTGGACTCCACCGTCGCGGAGGACCGGACGGTCAGCATCAGTCTGCACAAGAAACGCGGCGCCGTACCCGGGCTGTCGTGAGGCCGTCGTCGTGAGGCCGGCAGACCGGCCGGGGGCACCCGGCCCGCCCGCGGGGCACGACGTGCCCGCGGCGCGCGGCCGTGCCCCCGTGCCGGCGCAGGCGCCGGACCCCGGCGGGCCGGGGGCGGCGGGGCGGACGGCCGGACCGCACCCCGAACCGGGGGTCGAGGACCAGGCGCACACCCTTGGGGACCGTAGGGAAGTGATGGACGCGTCGGAGCGGGCGGAGCAGGCGGACCGGATGGATCAGCACGAGCGCGTGACATCTGCGGAGCCGCAGGAGCAAGCGGCCTCCGCACAGCAGCACGGAGCGGCGCAGCCGCCTGGAAGCGCGGAGCGGCCCGAGGCGGTGGAGCAGCACGAGGCCGCGGAGCGGCACGACCCGCACGACCGGTCGGGCGCCCGCGCGCTGTTCGTGCAGCTGCGCGCGCTGCCCGACGGCTCACCCGAGAAGGCCGAGCTGCGCAACCAGCTCGTGCGGATGCACCTGCCGCTGGTCGAGCACCTGGCGCGGCGGTTCCGCAACCGCGGGGAGCCGCTGGACGACCTCACCCAGGTCGCCACGATCGGGCTGATCAAGTCCGTCGACCGGTTCGACGTGGACCGCGGCGTGGAGTTCTCCACGTACGCGACCCCCACGGTGGTCGGTGAGATCAAACGTCATTTCAGGGACAAGGGGTGGGCCGTCCGCGTCCCGCGCCGCCTCCAGGAGCTGCGGCTGGCCCTCACCACGGCGACCGGCGAACTCTCCCAGCGGCACGGCCGGGCGCCGACCGTGCACGAGCTGGCCGAGCACCTCAAGATCTCCGAGGAGGAGGTCCTGGAGGGGCTGGAGTCGGCCAACGCGTACAGCACGCTGTCGCTGGACGTGCCGGACACCGACGACGAGTCGCCGGCGGTGGCCGACACCCTCGGCTCCGAGGACGAGGCTCTCGAAGGGGTCGAGTACCGGGAGTCGCTCAAGCCGCTGCTCGAACAGCTTCCGCCGCGGGAGAAGACGATTCTGCTGCTGAGGTTCTTCGGCAACATGACGCAGTCGCAGATCGCCCAGGAGGTCGGCATCTCCCAGATGCACGTCTCCCGCCTCCTCGCCCGCACGCTCGCGCAACTCCGCGACAAGCTTCTGATCGACGAGTAGCCGCTGCGCTGGGCTTGTGGCCGCCACGGGACCCGCCACGACGGTCGCGCTCCTCTCCCGACCGCGCCGCCATCGTGGCTTGTCGCCGGGAGCGGACCGCAGCCGTCGCGGCGCGTCCCCGAAGTGGCTTGCGCGCAAGCCACCCACCGGCGGGTGGTCCGGGACGGCGAGAGGGGGGCAGCCGGGGCGGTCCCCGCACCCTCAAGGATTACGACCGCTGGATTCCGAGCGCGTCGGTCGTCGCCGGGTGGACCAGGAGGACGAGGCCGGTCAGGGCCAGCACGCCGAGTGCGGCGCCTCCCGGAACGACCGCCCCGTCACTGTGCAGCATGGTCCACGCGATCGGCAGGCAGATGAGCTGCATGATCAGCGCGGGCCCGCGGCTCCACTTCCGCGCCCGCCGCAACCCGTACGCGGCGGCCAGCGGCAGCGCGGCGAGGACGAGCACGAGCACGCCGGCCAGCGCCCCCCGCCCGCTCCCGGCGAACAGCATGATGACCCCCCAGGCCACGACGGCGAGCCCTTCGAGCCCGGCCACGGCCGCGGCGGCGGTCAGCCTCAGCGGCGGCGGCCCCGCGGGCTCGGACTCGGCCGTCTCCTCCGGTCCGGCCGGCGGCTCGTCAGCGGCGGGACCGGGGCCCGCCTCGACGTCCGCGGCGGGTTCGGCGGGGCCGGCCGCCCGCGCCGCCCGGGCCGGGGACTGCGGCGACTTGCGCTTCGGGGTCTTCTGGCTCACACCGCCAGCGTAGCCGGGTGTGAAAAACCGTAGGTACGCTGTCGGCTATGCGCGCTCTTCTCGTGGTCAACCCCGCCGCCACCACCACCAGCGCGCGGGTCCGCGACGTGATCAGTACCGCGCTGGCCAGCGACCTCAAGCTGGAGGTGGCGACCACCGAGTACCGCGGCCACGCGCGCGACCTCGCCCGCAGGGCCGCCGAGAGCGGCGAGGTCGAGCTGGTGGTGGCCCTCGGCGGCGACGGCACCGTCAACGAGGTGGTCAACGGCCTGCTGCACCACGGCCCCGACCCCGAGTCGCTGCCGAAGCTGGCCGTGGTCCCCGGCGGCTCCACGAACGTCTTCGCCCGCGCGCTGGGCCTGCCCAACGACGCGGTGGAGGCCACCGGCGCCCTGCTGACCGCGCTGCGGGCCGGCTCCTCGCGGACCGTGGGCCTGGGCCGGGTGAGCGGCACCCCGGGCACCGAGGACGAGGGCGTGCCGCCCCGCTGGTTCACCTTCTGCGCGGGCCTGGGGTTCGACGCGGGCGTGGTCGGACGGGTCGAGCAGCAGCGGGAGTTGGGCAAGCGCTCCACCCACGCGCTGTATCTGCGGCAGGTCGCCCGGCAGTTCCTGTCCGACCCGCACCGCCGGCACGGCACGATCGTGCTGGAGCGCCCGGAGCGAGCAGCCGGTCGGCGGACTCGCCATGGCGATAATCTGCAACACCTCGCCCTGGACGTATCTCGGCAACCGGCCGGTGTACGCCTCCCCCGAGGCGTCCTTCGACACCGCGCTGGACCTGCTGGGTGTCACCAAGATGTCGACGGTGTCGGGAGCGCGTTACGCGGCGCAGTTGCTCCGTTCCACACCGGAGCGGGGACCGCGCGGGAAGTACGCGGTGGCGCTGCACGACCTGACGGACTTCACCTTGCATTCGCAGGCGCCGCTGCCCTTCCAGGTCGACGGAGACCACCTGGGACTGCGTACGAGCGCGACCTTCACAGGTGTACGCCGTGCACTGCGTGTGATTGTGTAAGTCGAAGAGCCTAAAGTCCTTTTACTCGAACGTTTAGACTGCCCCGCACCCCATGGAAGTACGGCTGTGACCGAGGCGACACCGAGGAATCAAAAAAAACTTTCCTGAAGGGGTTGTATCTCCAGCCCAGGTTTGCGACTCTCTTACTGGCGATCGGGACGGCCGACCAAGCGGCCCCCTTGAGAGCCCGAATCTCCTACCTCACACCTGCGGGACCTGACCGGCCAAGGATGGCTGGGTGGCGTCCCCTTCCCTGTGAGGGGATTCGTGAAAGCGTTCACATTCACAAGCAACGTGCTTGTCACACAAGGAGTTGGAGCAGCCATGGACTGGCGTCACCGCGCCGTTTGCCGCGAGGAAGACCCCGAGCTCTTCTTCCCCATCGGCAACACCGGTCCTGCGCTGCTGCAGATCGAGGAAGCCAAGGCTGTCTGCCGCCGCTGCCCCGTTATGGACCAGTGCCTTCAGTGGGCACTGGAGAGCGGTCAGGACGCCGGTGTCTGGGGTGGCCTCAGCGAGGACGAGCGCCGCGCGATGAAGCGCCGTGCCGCCCGCAACCGGGCCCGTAACGCCAGCGCCTGACACAACAGCCTTACCCCCGAGCCGCAGCGCGCAGCACGTGACCGATACGCGCAGCACGTAGGACGACCGAAGGCCCCGTACCGATCCGGTACGGGGCTTTCAGTCCGTGTCGCGGGCGCGGTGCCGGCGCTCACTCCCAACGGTTAGTCCTCGACCGGGAGTTCGAGGATGACCCGGGTGCCGCCGGTCGGGGCGGGGCAGCATGTCGAAGGTGCCGCCGAGTTCGCCGACGACCAGGGTGCGGACGATCTGGAGGCCGAGGTTGCCGGCCTGCTGGGCGTCGAACCCCTCGGGCAGGCCGCGGCCGTCGTCCTGGACGACCACCGTGACACGCTCCCGGCCGCGGGTGACGGTGACGTCCACCGTGCCCGACTCGGCCGGGCCGAAGCCGTGTTCGAGGGCGTTCTGCACCAACTCGGTGAGCACCATGGACAGCGGCGTCGCCGATCACGGCGGTGAGGATGCCGAACCTCCCGGTCCGGCGGGTGGTGACCCGGCCGGGCGAGATCTCCGCGACCATCGCCAGCACCCGGTCGGCGATCTCGTCGAACTCGACCTTCTCGTCCAGGGTCTGGGACAGCGTCTCGTGCACGATCGCGATCGACCCGACCCGGCGTACCGCCTCCTCCAGCGCCTCCCTGGCCCGGTCGGAGTCCATCCGGCGGGCCTGGAGCCGCAACAGGGCGGCGACCGTCTGGAGGTTGTTCTTCACCCGGTGGTGGATCTCCCGGATGGTGGCGTCCTTGGTGATCAACTCCCGCTCGCGCCGGCGCAGTTCCGTGACGTCGCGGAGCAGCACCAGCGAACCGGTGTGCACGCCCTTGGGCTTGAGCGGGATGGACCGCAGCTGGATGACGCCGTCGCCGGCCTCGACCTCGAACTCCCGCGGCGCCCAGCCGCTGGCCAGCTTGACCAGCGCCTCGTCCACCGGGCCGCGCTCGGGGGCGAGTTCGGCGGTGGCCTTGCCGAGGTCGTTGCCGACCAGGTCGGCGGCCAGGCCCAGCCGGTGGTACGCGGACAGCGCGTTGGGGCTGGCGTACTGCACGATGCCGTCGGCGTCCAGCCGGATCAGCCCGTCGCCGGCCCGCGGCGAGGCGTCCATGTCGACCTGCTCGGCGGGGAACGGGAACGCCCCCGCGGCGATCATCTGCGCCAGGTCGGAGGCGCTCTGCAGATAGGTGAGCTCCAGCCGGCTGGGGGTGCGCACGGTCAGCAGGTTGGTGTTGCGCGCGATCACCCCGAGCACGCGCCCGTCCCGCCGTACCGGGATCGACTCGACCCGCACCGGCACCTCCTCGCGCCACTCCGGGTCGCCCTCGCGGACGATCCGGCCCTCGTCGAGCGCCGCGTCCAGCAGCGGACGGCGGCCGCGCGGCACCAGGTGGCCGACCATGTCGTCCTGGTACGAGGTGGGGCCGGTGTTCGGCCGCATCTGGGCGACCGAGACGTACCGCGTGCCGTCGCGGGTGGGCACCCACAGCACGAGGTCGGCGAAGGACAGGTCGGAGAGCAGCTGCCACTCCGAGACGAGCAGATGGAGCCATTCGAGGTCGGAGGCGTCGAGATCCGTGTGCTCGCGTACGAGGTCGTTCATGGAGGGCACGCCTGCGAGCGTACCGTCCGGCCGAACCTGTGACGTTCCGCGCGTTTCGGGGCGGCGCAGGCCGGGGAATTCACCGACGGAATCCGTGGCGCACCCATGGACAAGATCTAATGGTCTAGTCCACAATTGCGGATGGTAGACCTCCGTCCTCCCCGCACAGGAGGGCGGATCGAGGCCACGGCGTTCTCTGCCCTGACTACGCCCGCCGCCTCACTGGTCGGTCCTATCGGGCCGGAGGGGAACCGCACACCCCGCCGGCCACGGCACCGACGGCAGCTCCGGGCTGCGGTGCTGGAGAGGCTGAGGGTCCTCTCCCGGCACCGCGGCCCGAAGTGCTGCCCGTTTTTTGCCGCCGGCTCGCCTCCGGGCTCCCCCAGACTTCGTCCGGGGGGACCCCCAGACCCGGTGTCGACGGTCGATCATGCTCGCCCCTCGTTCCTCGGGCCTGCGCGTGTTCTCCCTTTCGACACCGGCGCGCCCTTCGGCTCGCCGGCTACACGGCGAGCCGTGCTCACATGGACGGGTCGGCCTACGACGCCGACGTGAGGGCCTGCTCACGTGGACAGGTGGGCCGACGACACCGGGTCTGGGGGTACCCCCGGACGAAGTCTGGGGGAGCCCGGAGGCGAGTCGGCGGCAAAAAGGAGCTGAGCGCCGCACGCACGGAAGAACGGCTCCCACGTCACGGCGCCCCCTCGCACGAACACCTCCCCCTCACGGCGCCCCCGCGCCGAGAGCGGCCTCCCACCTGACGGCGCCCTCCCGCGAACGCCTCCCCGTCAGTGGGTCTCCGTGATCTTCGCCAGGGCGCGGGGGGCGTCGGGGTCCTGGCCGCGGGCGACGGAGACCTCGAAGGCGAGCTTGTGGAGCGGGAGGATCTCCAGGACCGGCTGGAGCGCCTCGGGCAGGCGCCCGGTGGGCAGGGCGAAGCCGCCGGAGGCCGCGGCGACCTGGAGCCGGGGCCCGATCACCACCAGGTCGGCCCCGCGGCCGCGCAGCCGGTCCAGTACCGGCTGGAGCGCCTGCCCGCCGCGCCCCTCGGTGACGATCGCGATGACCGGCGAGATGTTGTCGACCATGGCCAGCGGGCCGTGCAGCAGGTCGGCCCCGGAGTAGGCGAGCGCGGGGATGTAGCTGGTCTCCATCAGCTTCAGCGCGGCCTCCTTGGCGGTCGGGTAGCCGTAGCCGCGCGAGGTGATCACCATCCGCTCGGCGAAGCGGTAGCGCCCGGCCAGCTCCCGTACCTCCCCGCCGCGCTCCAGCACCTCCTCGGCCAGGTCGGGCAGGACGGCCGCGGCGGTCGAGCCGTCGACGCCGCGCAGGCCCATGACGAAGAGGTAGAGCGCCAGCAGTTCCGCGGTGTACGTCTTCGTGGCCGGCAGCGCCTTCTCCGGGCCGGCCAGCACGTCGACGTGGAACTCCGACGACCTCGGCGAGCGGGGAGTCCGGCGTTGTTGGTCACCGCCAGCGTGATCGCGCCCGCCTCGCGGGCCGCGCGGGTGGACGCGACCAGGTCGGGGGACCCGCCGGACTGGCTCACGGTGATCAGCAGCACGTCCTCCAGCAGCGGCTTGGCGCCGTAGGCGGTCGTGGTCGACATCGAGGTCAGGCCGCAGGGCAGGCCGAGTTCGCACCTCGATCAGGTACTTCGCGTACAGCGCCGCGTGGTCGGAGGTGCCGCGGGCGCTCAGCAGGACGAAGCGGGGCCGCCGGGCCGCGATCCGCCGGGCGGTCTCCCGGATCGCCGGGGCGCCCTCGCGCAGCACGCGGCGCAGCACCGTCCGGCTGCTCGGCCATCTCGCCGTACATGATCCAGCCCGGCGCGCCCCTGGCTCGGGGCCGGCGACGCCGTCAGCAGCCGCCATACCGACCGCCTCCGTCCCGCGTCCGACCCCCACAAGTCGACCACAGGACCCGACCCGCCGCACCACCAGCGGGGCACCCCTCTGCTAGATTGGTCTATACCACGACTACTCCTTCTCCAGAAACGGCAGGCCCAGCGTGGAAGTTGTCATCGTCCCGGACGCCGCCGCAGGCGGCGAACTCATCGCTGAGGCCATGGCCGCCCTGCTCCGCCGCAAGCCCGACGCCCTGCTCGGCGTGGCCACCGGCTCCACCCCGCTGCCGATCTACCAGGCGCTCGCCGCCAAGGTGCGGTCCGGCGCCGTGGACGCCGGCCGGGCCCGGGTGTGCCAGCTCGACGAGTACGTGGGGCTGCCCGCCGGGCACCCCGAGTCCTACCGCTCCGTCGTCCTGCGCGAGGTCGTGGAGCCGCTCGGGCTGTCCGCCGAGTCCTTCCTCGGGCCCCGACGGCGTCCGCCGAGGACGTGCTAGGCCGCCTGCGCGGCCTACGACGCGGCGCTCGCCGCGGCCGGCGGCGTGGACCTGCAGCTCCTCGGCATCGGCACCGACGGGCACATCGGCTTCAACGAGCCCTGCTCCTCGCTCGCCTCCCGGACCCGGATCAAGACCCTCACCGAGCAGACCCGGGTGGACAACGCGCGCTTCTTCGACGGCGACATCGACCAGGTGCCGCACCACGTCATCACCCAGGGCATCGGCACCATCCTCGAAGCGCGGCACCTCGTGCTGCTCGCCACCGGCGAGGGCAAGGCCGAGGCGGTCGCGCAGACCGTCGAGGGCCCGGTCGCGGCGGTCGTGCCGGCCTCGGCGCTCCAGCTCCACCCGCACGCCACGGTGGTCGTCGACGAGGCCGCCGCCTCCAAGCTCAAGCTCGCGCCGTACTTCCGCGCCACCTACGCCGCCAAGCCCGCCTGGCAGGGCCTGTAGGCCTCCGCGGAGCGGCGCCGCCCCAGGGGCACCGGCGTGACCGCCGTATGGGCCCGATCCCCCGGCGTCCGGCCGCCCGCACGTCGAGGGGCCGGGCCGGGGTCGGTCAGCGGGTGGCGAGGATGGCCTCGGCGGCGGCCTCGCCGCAGACGCGGGCCGCGCCGTGCGTGGCCACGTGCAGCGACGCCGGTGGGCGGCGACTGCGGCACGCCCATCTCCACCACGATGGTGTCGGGCCGGGCCGCGACCAGGGCGTCGAGCGCGTCCGCCATCCAGTCGTGGCGGTGCACGTCGCGCACCACGGCCACGATCCGCCGCGCGCCGGCGGCGGCCAGCAGCCCGCCGACCTCCGCGGAGCGGTACGTCCCGGTCTCGGTGCCGGGAAGGGCGCGGGCGAGTTCGGCGGCGGGCCCCCAGGGGGTCACGTCGCCGACCGCGATGTTGGCGACCGGGGCGAAGGCGGCGACGTAGGGGCGCCTGGTCGAGCGGTGCGAAACCGGGCCCGCGGGTGACGCGCACCGCCCGCCGGGCCGCCTCCAGCCCGATGTCGGAGCCCTTGTCGGCGGGGTCGGCCGCGCCCGCCCGCGCCTGCGCCCAGGCGGCCAGCTCCCGCACCCGGCGGGCCGCGTCGGCGAGCCGCTCCGCGGGCAGCGAGCCGTCGGCGACGGCGGCCACGATCGCGTCGCGCAGGTCGATCACGGTCTGCTCGTCGCAGAGTCCGCCGCCGACGCAGATCGCGTCGGCCCCGGCGGCGAGCGCCATCACGGAGCCGCGCTCGATGCCGTACGCCGCCGCGATGGCCTGCATCTCGATGCCGTCGGTGACCATGAGACCGTCGTAGCCGAGGCCGCCCTGCTCGCGCGGTGCGCGCAGCAGGCCGTGTGAGGATCGCCGGGCTGAGGGTGGCGGGCAGGTCCGGGTCGAGGGCGGGCACGAGGATGTGCGCGCTCATCACGACCTTGGCGCCGGCCGCGAACGCGGCCCGGAAGGGCACCAGTTCGCGGGCCTGGAGGGTCGCGGTGTCCACGTCGATCCGGGGCATCGCCAGGTGCGAGTCGGTGGCGGTGTCGCCGTGCCCGGGGAAGTGCTTGACGCAGGCGGCGACGCCCGCGGACTGGAGCCCTTCGACGTAGGCGGCGGTGTTGCGGGCGACCAGGTCGGGGGTCGACGCCGAAGGAGCGCACGCCGATGACCGGGTTGCCCGGGTCGGAGTTGACGTCGGCGGACGGCGCCCAGTTGAAGTTGACGCCGCACGCGGCCAGCCGCCGGCCGAGTTCGGCGGCCACCGCCCGGGTGAGCTTGAGGTCGTCGACGGCGCCGAGCGCGAGGTTGCCGGGGAAGGACGAGCCGCCGCGGGCTTCGAGCCGGGTGACGTCGCCGCCCTCCTCGTCGGCGGCGACCAGCACGTCGGGCCGCACGGCGCGCAACTGCGCGGTGAGCGCGGCCAGTTGCGCGGGCGACTCGATGTTGCGGGCGAACAGGCCGACCGAGCCGAGCCCTTCGGCGAGCTGCCGCAGCAGCCAGTCGGGCGCGGTGGTGCCGGCGAAGCCGGGCTGGAGGACGGCCAGCGCGTCGCGCTCGGGCGAGGACGGCGCCTCGGGACCCCGGGCGGCGTCGGAGGTGTTGGCGATGGCGCTCATCCCTTCACCGCCCCCGCGGTCAGGCCGGCGACGGCCCTGCGCTGGAGGACCAGGAAGACGATCACGACGGGGATGGTGAACAGGCTGGAGGCGGCCATGGTGGCGCCCCAGTCGTCACCGAAGTTGGTCTGGAACTGGGTCAGCCACAGCGGCAGCGTCTGCCCGCTCTCCTTGTTCAGGATCAGCACCAGCGGGAACTCGTTCCACGCGGTGATGAAGCCGAACAGCGAGGTGGACATCAACCCCGGTGCCAGCAGCGGCAGTACGACCCGGGTGAACGCCTGGAACCGGGTGCAGCCGTCCATCAGGGCCGACTCCTCCAGCTCCTTCGGCACGGCGGCGATGAACCCGCGCAGCGTCCAGATCGTGAACGGCAGCACCATCATCATGTAGAACAGCGTCAGCGGGACGAGGCTGTTGAGCATGTCCTGGTCGCGGACGATCATGTAGACGGAGATCGTCATGACCTCCCACGGTGCCATCTGCGCCATCATCACGATCAGGATGAACGCCTTGCGGCCGCGGAAGCGCATCCGCGCCACCGCGAACGCGGCGGCCAGCGCGACCAGCAGCGACAGCGCCACGGACACCAGGGTGACGGTGAAGCTGTTGCGCACCAGCGTCCAGAAGCCCGCCGCGTGCACGGCCTTGTCGAAGTGCGACAGGGTGCCGTGGAAGGGGACGAAGACCGGGGTGGTGGAGATGATGTCGAGGTCGGGCTTGAAGGCCGTCGTCAGCATCCAGTAGACGGGGAAGACGAAGAAGACGAACAGGACGACGGCGACCGCGTTGGGCCATACGCGTCCGAACGTGGTGCGCCTCACAGGTCGTCCTCCTGCTTCAGGATGATGCGGAAGTAATAGGACATCAGCGCGACCAGGATGAGGATGGTCAGCACCGAGATGGCCGCGCCCGTGCCGTAGTGCTGGTTGCCGACGCCCTCGACGAACGCGTAGACCGGCAGCGTCTCCGTCAGCCCCTCGGGGCCGCCCGCGTTGAGCGCGTAGACCTGGGTGAACGCCTTGAAGACCCAGATGATCTCCAGGAACGTCGTGCTCAGGAAGAACGGCTTGAGCATCGGGAAGAGCACCGAGGTGAAGGAGCGCCAGGCGCTCGCGCCGTCCATCCGGGCCGCCTCGAAGATCTCCGCGGAGATCGTGGTGAGGCCCGCGTAGAGGTTGAGGGCGACGAACGGGATGGACTGCCACACGATCATCAGCGTGATGACCGCGAAGGTGGACATCTGGCTGCCGAACCAGTTGTAGCCGGCCATCGAGTGCCAGCCGAGCTTGCTCAGCGACCAGTTGACGACGCCGTAGCGGGTGTCGAACAGCCACTGGTAGACGGTGGTGCCGGCCACGAACGGCATCGCCCAGGCGAGGATCAGGCCGATCGACAGGAACAGCCGCATCCGCTTTTCCAGCCGGTTGAGCAGCAGGCCGACCAGGGTGCCGCCGACCATGATCAGCACGACGTTCGCCAGCGTGAAGAAGATCGACCGCTCGGTGGTGTGCCAGAACTCGGCGCTGGTGAGCTGGTCGGTGTAGTTGCCGAAGCCGTTCCACTGGGTGGTGTGCTGGATGAGCTGGAAGGCGTTGAGGGTCTGGAACGAGATGATCACGTTCCGGATCAGCGGGTAGCCGAGCAGTACGGCGGTGGCGACCAGTGCCGGGAGGATCAGCAGGTACGGCACCCAGCGGGCGACGATCGCGCCGCCGCTGGGGCGCCCGCCCCCGGTGGCGGCCGGCGGCCGGCCGCCGGAGCGCGCGCCGGCCGGTCCGGTCGGGGCCGTCCCCTGGTCGGGGGCCCGTACTTGCGTCCCTCGGAACTGCGCGGCCATGCGTCCCTCTTCCTCGTTCGATCCGCGAAAGCTGGTCCCCGCCGCGGCGGGGGCGGTACGGGCGCCGTCCGCCCGCCGCCGTCGCGGGCGGCGGGCGGACGGGCCCGGTGGGGGGTTACTGCTGGCTGAGTCGCTTGTCGATCTCGGTGTCCGCCTTCTTGGCGGCGGCGCTCGGGTCCTGGCCCTGGAGCACGCCGGTCATGAAGAGGGTGGTGATCGGGTTGGGGGCGTTCTCGACGTTGCCCCAGGCCGGGATGAGCGGGGTGGTGCCGCCGTTGGCCGCGGCCGCGGCGGAGACGGTGCCGAAGGCGTTGCCGGTCAGGTTGGAGTCGAGCGACGCCTTGTTCGGGACGACGCCGCCCTCCTTGGCCAGCTCGCCCTCGAACTGGTCGGACATGGCCAGCTTCAGGAAGTTCTCGGCGAGCTGCGGGTTCTTGCTGCCCTGCGAGATCGCCAGGTTGGAGCCGCCGACGAAGACGCTCGCGGTCTTGTCCGCCGTCTTGCCCGGGAAGGCGAAGAAGCCGATCTGGTCCTTGAGCGCCGGGTTCTTGGTGATCGCGCCGGCCGCCTCCCAGCCCAGGCCGAGGAACGCGCCGACGTCGCCCTTGGCGAACACGTCGGACTGCTGCGGGGTGGCCTCGTCCTTGTCCTTGGGCGCGGTGCCGTAGGAGTTGAGCTTCTTGTAGAGGTTGATCGCCTGGGCGGCCTGCGGGGTGTCCAGGTTGCCGGTGTACTTGTCGCCGTTCTTCTTGACCAGGTCGGCGCCCGCGTCGATCAGGAAGCCGTCGAAGCCGTACCAGTCCTGGCCGGGCAGGTAGAAGGCGTCCTTGGTGCCCTTGGCCTTGATCTTGTCCAGGTCGGTGAAGAGCTCGTCCTGGGTCTTGGGCGGCGTGGCGATGCCGGCCGCGGTCCAGATCTTCTTGTTGTAGACCACGACACGGCTGGCGAAGTACCACGGGGCGGCGAACTGCTTGCCGTTGTAGACCGCGGAGCCGTTGAGCGAGGGCGCCCAGTCGGCGCCGCCGATGGCGGCCTTGTCGCTGGTGAGGTCCTTGAGGCCGCCGGTGGCCGCGTAGTACGGCGTCT
This sequence comes from uncultured Actinomycetota bacterium, assembly GCA_963820715.1. Classification (GTDB taxonomy): domain Bacteria; phylum Actinomycetota; class Actinomycetes; order Streptomycetales; family Streptomycetaceae; genus Actinacidiphila. Next base: position 136,629 of record CAWGAU010000001.1, read on the forward strand.
GGGTGTTGCCGACCTCGATGATGTCCGGCGGGGTGCTCTCGGACAGCGCCGTGGTGAGCTTCTGCTGGATGCCGTCCCACTGCTGGACGGTGATCTTCAGCTTGGCGCCGGCGTACTGCTTCTCGAACGCCGCGGTGATGTCCTTGGTCCACCCGGGCGGGTTGGAGCCGCTCATCAGCCAGACGTTGAGGGTCTTGCCCTTGAAATCGGCCGGCCCCGCGGCGTTGTCCTTGGACTTGCCGCTGCTGCCGCCGCAGGCCGCGACCGATGTCAGTACCGCCGCGACACCGACAGCCGCGATGAGCTTGCGCTTCATGCCACCCTCCTCAGGATGTGCCAGAAACTCCCCCCACCGCCCGAAATGTCGGCTGCCGCAAGGTATGTTGCAGCCGCGTCCTGCTCGTGGGTCTGGGATTGGTCATTAATGGTTTAGACCAGTACCGGGAGCTTGGCCTAGACCTTTAGGGGTGTCAAGGGTGTATAAGAGCACCCGTCGGCTCTGTTATCGGACCGACACCTGAGGGACATCAGCCACCCACCGCCTCCCTCCGGCAGACAAACGCGTGCCACCATGTGACCGCGATCAACGGAGGAGCCGGTGACGCCAGCACGACGGCAGTCGGGAGTACACGGCATGGACAGCGACGCGGCCACCAGCGCGGAGACCACGGGGAACGGCACCGCGGGCCGCACCGCCCGCGTGCCCAAGTACTACCGGCTCAAGCGCCACCTGCTGGACATCACCCAGACCATGCCGCCCGGCACCCCGGTCCCGCCGGAACGCACCCTGGCCACCGAGTTCGACACCTCCCGCACCACCGTGCGCCAGGCGCTCCAGGAACTGGTGGTCGAGGGCCGGCTCGAACGCATCCAGGGCAAGGGCACCTTCGTCGCCAAGCCGAAGGTCTCCCAGGCGCTCCAGCTCACCTCGTACACCGAGGACATGCGCGCCCAGGGCCTCGAACCCACCTCCCAGCTCCTGGACATCGGCTACATCACCGCCGACGACCGGCTCGCCGGGCTGCTGGACATGAAGGCCGGCGGCCGGGTGCTGCGGATCGAGCGGCTGCGGCTGGCCAACAGCGAGCCGATGGCCATCGAGACCACCCACCTGTCCGCCAAGCGGTTCCCGGCGCTGCGCCGCAGCCTGGCGCGGTACACCTCGCTGTACACCGCGCTCGCCGAGGTCTACGACGTGCGGCTGGCCGAGGCCGAGGAGACCATCGAGACCTCGCTGGCCACCCCGCGCGAGGCCGGACTGCTCGGCACCGACGTGGGCCTGCCGATGCTGATGCTCTCCCGGCACTCCGTCGACACCACCGGCGAACCGGTGGAGTGGGTGCGCTCGGTCTACCGCGGCGACCGCTACAAGTTCGTGGCCCGGCTCAATCGCCCGAACGACTGATATCCGCGCGAGTAGTGACGCGTGTCGACTCCCTCCCCTAGATTCCTGCGCACCACAAAGATCGCTCTAGGGGACGGGAGCAACAACTGTGCCGGAGGAACACCAGCAGCAGAACGCACCGCTGCCTGACACACCAGGGCCGGCCGGCGGGCGGCCGGTCGTCACGCCGAACCGCGTCGCGGCCGGCGTCTGCCTGATCATTCCCTTCGTCGCCCTGCTGTGGGTGAACTCCTACACACGGCCGACCCCCGCCTTCATCGGCATCCCGTTCTTCTACTGGTACCAGCTCGCCTGGGTACCGGTCACCGCGGGACTGACGTCCATCGCGTACGTCCTGGTCCGGCGCGAGGAGCGGGCACGCAAGGCAGGTGCGGTCAAGTGAAAAACGGTGTCAACGGCGTCGCACTCACCGTCTTCATCCTGCTTCTTCCTCGCCGTCACGGTGCTGGGCTTCCTGGCCGCCCGCTGGCGGCGCGCGGAGAACGCGCTGCACCTGGACGAATGGGGCCTGGGCGGCCGCAGCTTCGGGACCTGGGTGACCTGGTTCCTGCTCGGCGGCGACCTCTACACGGCGTACACCTTCGTCGCCGTCCCCGCCGCGATCTACGGCGCCGGAGCCGCGGGCTTCTTCGCGGTCCCGTACACGATCGTGGCCTACCCGCTGGTCTTCCTCTTCCTGCCCCGGCTGTGGTCGGTCTCCCACAAGCACGGGTACGTCACCTCCTCGGACTTCATCCGCGGCCGGTTCGACTCCAAGACCCTGTCGGTGGCCGTCGCGCTCACCGGCATCGTGGCCACCATGCCGTACATCGCGCTCCAACTCGTCGGCATCCAGGCCGTCCTGGACGTGATCGGGCATCGGCGGCGGCAGCTCCACCAACGGGTTCGTCAAGGACCTGCCGCTGCTGATCGCCTTCGGCGTGCTGGCCGCCTACACCTACTCCTCGGGGCTGCGCGCGCCCGCGCTCATCGCGTTCGTCAAGGACGCGCTGATCTACATCGTCATCACGGTGGCGATCATCTACATCCCGTACAAGCTCGGCGGGTTCCACGACATCTTCCACAAGGCGGGCGCGGCCTACGCGGTGCAGAACCCCGCCACCGGCAAGCCGCGCGGCTCGCTGATCGTCGGCCCGCAGGCCCAATGGGCCTACGCCACGCTCGCGTTGGGCTCGGCGATGGCGCTCTTCCTCTACCCGCACTCGGTGACCGCCGTGCTGTCGAGCAAGAGCCGCAACGTCATCCGGCGCAACACCACGATCCTGCCGCTGTACTCGCTGATGCTCGGGCTGCTGGCGATGCTCGGCTTCATGGCGGTCGCCGACGGCGTCGGCAAGGGCATCAAGGGCTACAACGCCCAACTGGCCATCCCGCAGCTGTTCGAGAACATCTTCCCGAGCTGGTTCGCCGGGGTGGCCTTCGCCGCCATCGGGATCGGGGCGCTGGTGCCGGCCGCCATCATGTCGATCGCGGCGGCGAACCTGTTCACCCGCAACATCTACAAGGACCTGTTCCGGCCGAACGCCACCCCGGAGGAGGAGACCCGCGTCTCCAAGCTGGCGTCCCTGGTGGTCAAGGTCGGCGCCCTGGTCTTCGTGCTGAGCATGGACAAGACCGTCGCCATCAACTTCCAGCTGCTGGGCGGCATCTGGATTCTCCAGACCGTGCCGGCCATAGTCAGCGGGCTGTTCACCCGCTGGTTCCACCGCTGGGCGCTGCTGGCCGGCTGGGCGGTCGGCATGGCCTACGGCACGTGGAAGGCGTACGACCAGTCCAGCCCGACGCAGGCCCACTTCGGCGGGAACTCCGACACGATTCCGTGGATCGGCAAGCTCGGCTACATCGGGCTGACGGCCTTCGTCGGCAACGTGGTGGTGGCGGTCGTCCTCACGGTGGTGCTGCGGGCGCTCAAGGCGCCTGAAGGCGCGGACGAGACGGTCCGCGCGGACTACACCGCCGACGTGGGCGAGGCCGGTTCCCCGGTCGGTGCGGGGGCGCCGTCGCCCGCGCCCGAGCCCGGCGCCTCGGGCGGGCCGGAGCCGGGGCTGGCCGGAGCGTGACCCTGCCCGGGTGGGTTCGCCGAAATCCGGCCTGATCCCCGCCGGCGCGGGGGGCTCCACCCCGCCCGGTGGGGGCCGGGCCTGACCGGCCCGGCTGCCCCGTCCTGCCGCCGCCGGACCACCCGTCCGTGGATGGCTTGTCGCGCAGTTCCCCGCGCCCCTTGGTAAGGCGCCGCCCTACCAAGGGGCGCGGGACCAGCAGCCCCAGGCCCTGCGACAACTGCGGGCGCGACACAACATCTAGGGGTGCGTGCCACGAGCACCACAACATGTATGCTCAACCTCGTTGCCCGCAGGGGAAGCCGGTGTGAGTCCGGCGCTGCCCCGCAACGGTGAACGGCCGCGCGCCCAGCGCCCCGTACAGCCCGATCGCCTGCGCCGCAACGCGCCCGCGCGGCCAGCGCGAGCGCAGCCGTCCGGGCCTCGCGGAGTGGGCCGACGGACGCACGGCGGCGCGCCCCGAGGGGCCCGCTCCGCCCTGCCCCGTCTCCCCCGCGCGGCCACCGCCGCGTACGAGGGAGAGCACCACCGTGACCATCGCGCCCACCGCACCCGCCGTCCCCGCCGCCACCGGCCGGCCACGGGCCCCCGAGCCCGCGGACGGCGCCGGCGCCGCGCTGCTGCGGACCCTCGTCGACCTGACCGCCGACCTGCCGGACACCGACCCCGGCCGGGTGGCCGCCGCCGCGCTGCGCGGCCGCAGCACCGACGCGGACGCCGGCCGAACTGCGGTCGCTGGCCATCGAGTCGGCGGCCGGCCTGATCTCCGAGGACCCGGTGTACTCCCGGCTCGCCGCCCGCCTGCTGACGGCCGCCATCGCCGAGGAGGCCGCCGGCCAGGGCGCCGTGTCCTTCTCCGCCTCCATCGCCATCGGCCACCGCGAGGGCCTGATCGCCGACCGTACGGCCGCCTTCGTCACCGCCCACGCGGCCCGGCTGGACGCCCTGGTCGAGCGGGCGCTCGCCGACGGCGCGGACGACCGCTTCGGCTACTTCGGCCTGCGCACCCTGTACAGCCGCTACCTGCTGCGCCACCCGATCACCCGCCAGGTGGTCGAGACCCCGCAGCACTTCATGCTGCGCGTCGCCGCCGGCCTGGCCGAGGACGACGGCCGCGGCGCGCTGGACGAAGTCGCCTCGCTGTACCGGCTGATGAGCGCGCTGGAGTACCTGCCCAGCTCCCCCACGCTCTTCAACTCCGGTACCCGCCACCCGCAGATGTCCTCCTGCTACCTGCTGGACTCCCCGCTGGACGAGCTGGACTCGATCTACGACCGCTACCACCAGGTGGCCCGGCTGTCCAAGCACGCCGGCGGCATCGGCCTCTCCTTCTCCCGTGTCCGCGCCCGCGGTTCGCTGATCCGCGGCACCAACGGCCACTCCAACGGCATCGTGCCGTTCCTGAAGACGCTCGACGCCTCGGTCGCCGCGGTGAACCAGGGCGGCCGCCGCAAGGGCGCCGCCGCCGTCTACCTGGAGACCTGGCACTCCGACATCGAGGAGTTCCTCGAACTGCGCGACAACACCGGCGAGGACGCCCGCCGCACCCACAACCTCAACCTCGCGCACTGGGTGCCGGACGAGTTCATGCGCCGCGTCGACGCCGACGCCGACTGGTCGCTCTTCTCCCCGAGCGACGTCCCGGCACTGGTCGACCTGTGGGGCGCGGACTTCGACGCCGCCTACCGCCGGGCCGAGGCGGCCGGCCTGGCCCAGCCGGACCATCCCGGCCCGCGAGTTGTACGGCCGGATGATGCGCACCCTCGCGCAGACCGGCAACGGCTGGATGACGTTCAAGGACGCCGCCAACCGCACCGCCAACCAGACCGCCCGGCCGGGCCGTACCGTCCACTCGTCCAACCTGTGCACGGAGATCCTGGAGGTCACCGACGACTCCGAGACCGCCGTGTGCAACCTCGGCTCGGTCAACCTGGCGCCTTCGTGACCGGCGACGGCCCGGAGGAGCTCGACTGGGAGCGGCTGGACGACACCGTCCGCACCGCCGTGACCTTCCTCGACCGGGTGGTCGACATCAACTTCTACCCGACCGAGCAGGCCGGCCGCTCCAACTCCCGCTGGCGGCCGGTGGGTCTGGGCGTGATGGGCCTGCAGGACGTCTTCTTCAAGCTGCGGCTGCCCTTCGGCTCCGCCGGCCGCCCGCGCGCTGTCCACGCGGATCGCCGAGCGGGTCATGCTCGCCGCCTACGAGGCGTCCTGCGACCTCGCCGAGCGCGACGGCCCGCTGCCGGCCTGGGACCAGACCCGTACCGCCGACGGCGTGCTGCACCCCGACCACTACGACGCCGACCTCGCACTGGCCGCGAGCGGTGGGCGGCGCTGCGCGCCCGGATCGCCGCCACCGGCCTGCGCAACGCGCTGCTGCTGGCCATCGCGCCGACCGCGACCATCGCGTCCATCGCCGGCGTGTACGAGTGCATCGAGCCGCAGGTGTCCAACCTCTTCAAGCGCGAGACGCTGTCGGGCGAGTTCCTCCAGGTCAACTCCTACCTGGTGGCCGACCTGAAGCGGCTCGGGGTGTGGGACGCGCAGTCCCGCGAGGCGCTGCGCGAGGCCAGCGGCTCGGTGCAGGGCTTCGGCTGGATCCCGGCGGAGGTACGCGAGCTGTACCGCACCGCGTGGGAGATCCCGCAGCGCGCGCTGATCGACATGGCGGCGGCCCGGACGCCGTTCCTCGACCAGAGCCAGTCGCTGAACCTGTTCCTGGAGACGCCGACCATCGGCAAGCTCAGCTCGATGTACGCCTACGCGTGGAAGCGGGGCCTGAAGACCACGTACTACCTGCGGTCGCGGCCGGCCACCCGGATCGCCCGCGCGGCCTCATCGGCGGCCGCGGCCGCCCGCCCCCGTCACCGCGGCCGCCGACGCCGACGCGATCGCCTGCTCCCTGGAGAACCCCGAGTCCTGCGAGGCATGCCAGTAATGACCGCTTCCACCCGCCCGTTGAGAAGAACCTGCTCGACCCGGGCTTCGAACTCACCCTGCGCCCGATGCGCTACCCCGACTTCTACGAGCGCTACCGCGACGCCATCAAGAACACCTGGACCGTGGAGGAGGTCGACCTCCACTCCGACGTCGCCGACCTGGCCAGGCTGACCGCCGGCCGAGCAGCACCTGATCGGCCGGCTCGTGGCCTTCTTCGCCACCGGCGACTCGATCGTCTCCAACAACCTCGTGCTCACCCTCTACAAGCACATCAACTCCCCCGAGGCGCGGCTCTACCTGTCCCGCCAGCTCTTCGAGGAGGCCGTGCACGTCCAGTTCTACCTGACGCTGCTCGACACCTACCTGCCCGATCCGGACGACCGGGCCGCCGCGTTCGCCGCGGTCGAGAACATCCCCTCCATCCGGGAGAAGGCGCAGTTCTGCTTCCGCTGGATGGACTCGGTGGAGAGCGTCGACCGGCTGGAGACCCGCGACGACCGCCGCCGCTTCCTGCTCAACCTGATCTGCTTCGCCGCCTGCATCGAGGGCCTGTTCTTCTACGGCGCCTTCGCGTACGTCTACTGGTTCCGCTCCCGCGGCCTGCTGCACGGCCTGGCCACCGGCACCAACTGGGTGTTCCGCGACGAGACGATGCACATGAGCTTCGCCTTCGACGTCGTCGACACCGTCCGCAAGGAGGAGCCCGGCCTCTTCGACGCCGAACTGCGCGAGCCAGGTCACCGACATGCTCGCGCGAAGCCGTCGAGGCCGAGCTCCAGTTCGGCCGCGACCTGTGCGGCGACGGCCTGCCCGGCATGAACACCGACTCCATGCGCGAGTACCTCCAGTGCGTCGCCGACCAGCGCCTCACCCGGCTCGGCTTCCCGCCGGTCTACGGCTCCGAGAACCCGTTCTCCTTCATGGAGTTGCAGGGCGTCCAGGAACTGACCAACTTCTTCGAACGCCGCCCGTCCGCCTACCAGGTCGCCGTCGAGGGCACGGTCAGCCTGGACGAGGACTTCTAGGGCCGGCCGCCGACCCGCCGCGCCACGGCCCTTCGTGGACGCGGCGGGTGACGCACGGGTAACCTGCGGTGCTCAACGATGCAGACGTGGCCGCCGTACGCGGACGGGCCGCCGAGCGGCGCTCCGGTGCTGCCCGACGGCGGGTCGACCACGCAGACCCAGGTCACCGTAGGCGAGAACCAGGCCGTCAACCGCTGACGCCCGCGCCCGTTGGGGGCGGCGGGGCCCTCGGCGGGCGGCGCGGGCGCGGTCAGTCGTTGGGGACCGTGGCGAACTTCGGGGTGGCCTCGGCCATCTGGCGCAGCACGTCCTTGCGGTCGCGCTTGGAGAGGCGGTCGATGTAGAGGCGGCCGTAGAGGTGGTCGGTCTCGTGCTGGAGGCAGCGGGCGAAGTAGCCGGTGCCGTGCACGGGTGATGGGGTTGCCCTGCGGCGTCCTGGCCGCGGACCACCGCGTAGTCGGGCCGGGCGAGTTCCATGTAGGCGCCCGGCACCGACAGGCAGCCCTCGTTGGAGTCGTCCAGCCGCCGCTGGTCCGCGGGCAGTTCGACCAGCACGGGGTTGCAGACCGCGCCCACGTGGCGCAGGTCGTCGTCGTCGGCGCAGTCGTAGACGAAGACCTTCAGGTCGACGCCGATCTGGTTGGCGGCCAGGCCCACGCCCTCGGCGGCGCGCTGCGAGGCGAACATGTCGTCGATGAGGGCGGCGAGCTCGTCGTCGAACTCGGTGACGTCCTTGCACTCGCGGTGCAGCACGGGGTTGCCGACCACCGTGATCGGGTGGGCGGTGCCCCGCTCGCGGTGGGCCTGCTCGCGCGCCTCCGCGTCGGTCACATCGTCGATGAAGTCGACATCTTGCTCGGTGTGCTGCTGGGACATCTGCGACGTACGCCTTCCCGGAACCTGTGGGTGATCCTCCCCAGGGTAAGGGCCAGGGCGGGGGCGCGGGAGACGGCGGGCGGCAGCACGCGCGGGGCGCCCGGCCGCGGAACCGGGCTCAGCAGACCTCTTCCAGGTCGCGCCAGTCCCGGGTGTCCGGGCTGTCGGCCACCCAGCTGTCCAGCAGGCCGCGCACCAGGTCGGCGGGCGCGGCGATGCCGCACTCGCGCTCCGGGGTCCAGACCAGGTCCTCGCCGGCGTGGCTGAGGTGGCTGAGGTGGCCGGGGTGGCCGGGCTCGCCCTGGTCGTGCGGGTCGCGGGTGGCCGCGGAGCCGTCGTCGGTGGGCATCCGGCTCTCGGAGCAGGTGCGGCAGAGCAGCCGTACGGACGACGACCAGTCCTCGGCGGCGTATCCGGCGTCGGCGGCCAGCCGCTCCAGCGCGTCGCGGTCGGCCTGCGAGGCGGCCTCAAGCAGCACCAGCCAGGTCGGCACGGGTGACGGCGCCCACAGCTCGATCTCGTCGAAGACCGGGTAGACCGCGCCGCCCGCCTCGCGGTCGGTGGCGCGCTCACCGTGCGGCACGCCGTCGTGCAGGACGACCTCGCCCCAGCGGCGGCCGGAGGACGGCAGCGGGATGGACAGCACCTCTATCCGCGCCGGGTCGAGCCTGCGGCCCCACACCACCTCGGCCTCGCCCTCGGGCGAGAGCCGGACGGCGGCGCTGCCCAGCGGCAGCCGGGCCGACTGCTCGCCGCCGCGGTCGGCGGCGCCGGCCGGCATCCGCAGGCCGTACGCCTGCCAGGCGCGGCGGGCCAGCGGCCAGTCCTGGAGCGCGGTGGCGGCGATGCCGAGGTTCCACCAGTCGGGGGCGCCGACCGGGCGGTCCAGCAGCGCGACGGCCCGCAGGCCGGCGATCCTGGCCTGCGCCCAGTCGTGCCGGAACTTGTGCAGCAGCGCGAGGTTGTACCAGGACTCCGAGAGCCACGGCTCCAGGTCGGCGGCGCGGGTGAGCAGGGCGCCCGCGTCCTCGTAGCGGCCGTCGTCGATCAGCGTGAACGCGCGGTCGGTGGCCTGCCGCCACGTGGGCGACGGCCGGTGCCGCACTCTGCCGAAGATATTCACCGTCGATTCCCGCCTGCCCGCTCAGCCGACCACTGCCAGGATGTCGCCTTCCCGCACCACGGTCGCGACCCCGCTCCCTCGCGCACCGTCCGTGCGTCCCGTACCGGTCCGCACAACCCTGTGCGGCCCGCCCCGTGCCTCCCTGTACGACACCAACCTTGCACATTCCGGCCGGTGTCTCAGCCTGAGGTCGCAGCTCCCCGGTGAACGTGCGCCCTCACCCTGCCTCCTTGCCATTCGCACGGGCATCCAACCATGCCCTGGTGGGACGGTGTGCGGGCACCCTGGCCAGCAGCGGTCCCTCGACGGCGGCGGTCGCCCCGCACAGCACCGCCGGCCGCGGCCGCTCCCCGCCGGCCGGCCGCGGCGGCCCGCTCTCGGGGGGCCGCCAGTCGGCCTGTTCCAGGGTCCGCTCCAGGGCCGCCACCATCAGGGGGTCGAACTGCGTCCCGGCGCACCTGCGCAGTTCGTCGCGCGCGGCGCCGGCGGGGCGGGCCGGGCGGTAGGAGCGGGTGGTGGTCATCGCGTCGAAGGCGTCGGCGACGGCCACGATCCGGGCCGCCTCGGGAATCCGGCCGCCGGTCAGGCCGTACGGGTACCCGGAGCCGTCGAACCGCTCGTGGTGGTGCAGGACCGCGGCCCGCGCCTCGGCGAGCACGCTCACACCCCGCAGCACCGCGTCGCCGTCCTCGGGGTGGCGCTGCACGACCCCGCGCTCCTGCGCGGTCAGCGGACCGCTCTTGCGCAGCAGACCGGTGGGGACGGCGAGTTTGCCGATGTCGTGCAGGGTGCCGCCGAGCCGTACCGCGTCCACCCGCGGTGCGGGCGCGCCCAGTTCGCCGGCGATGAGCGCGGCCAGCCGGCCCACCCGTTCGCTGTGCGCCCTGGTGTACGGGTCCTTGAGCTCCAGGGCCTGGAGCAGCGCGCGTACGGTGGCCAGTTGCGCCTCCTCGCGGACCCGGCGGGCGCAGGAGGCGCCCCAGCAGACCGCGGGCGGCGGCGGGCGGCGGTGCGCGGGTGACACGGCGGACGGCCTCCTGACCCCGGACGGGTGCGCGCTGGCGCGCGCACGCGGGACTCAGGAGGATAGGCCCTTATCAGCCGCGAAGGTGGGCTTTCCGGTCATTAGGCCGGAAGAGGGCGCTGCGCCCACCCGCACGGGTGGAATACGGGCGAACACGGGCGCGATCCGGCCACGCTGACGGGTGACCCGGCCGGCCGGACGAGGCAGTCGGCCGGTGCCGGAGCGCCGGTGCCGGACCGGGGCCGAGAACCGCCCCGGGCCAGGAGTCGGGCCGACCGCTCAGGCGGAGGGCGCCTCGGAGGTGGTGAGCGGGTCGGTGTCCTGCGCGGTGTCCTGCGCGGTCTGCCCGCTGCGGATCAGCTCGATCCGCATCATCACCTTCGACCGCAGGTCGGTCGGCACGTCGTCGGAGCCGCAGCACCGCTTGACCAGCTTCTTCACGGCCGCTTCGAGCCCGTACTTCTCCAAGCAGGGGTGGCACTCCTCGAAGTGCTCCTTGAACTTGGCGCAGGCATCGTCGGACATCTCGTCGTCGAGGTACTCGTAGAGGTGGTCGAGCACCTCCGAGCAGTCCGTCTCATGTGCGTTTCCGCAGCTCATGAATCCGTGCCCTTCTCATCCGCCACGCCCGCCGGGACGAGCCCGCGGTCCCGGGCGTAGTCCTCCAGCAGCTCGCGCAGCTGGCGCCGCCCACGGTGCAGCCGGGACATCACCGTGCCGATGGGTGTACCCATGATGTCCGCGATCTCCTTGTACGCAAAGCCCTCGACGTCCGCCAGGTAGACCGCGATGCGGAACTCCTCGGGGATCGTCTGGAGCGCCGACTTCACGTCGGAGTCCGGCAGGTGGTCGAGCGCCTGCGCCTCCGCGGACCGCAGACCGGTCGACATGTGCGACTCGGCCCGGGCCAGCTGCCAGTCCTCGATCTCCTCCGAGCCGCTGCGCAGCGGCTCGCGCTGCTTCTTGCGGTAGGAGTTGATGAAGCTGTTGGTCAGGATGCGGTAGAGCCATGCCTTGAGGTTGGTGCCCTCACGGAACTGGTGGAAGGACGCGTACGCCTTCGCGTACGTCTCCTGGACCAGGTCCTCCGCGTCGGCCGGATTGCGGGTCATCCGCAGCGCGGCCGAGTACATCTGGTCGAGGTAGCCCAGCGCGTCCCGCTCGAAGCGCTCGCTGCGCTCGGCGTCGCTCTCCTGCGCCGCCCGACCGGACGCACCCGCGGTGTCCGCCGTGCTGTCGTCGGTGCCGGTGACCGGACCCACCTCCTCGAAAACGCCGGCGCGTCCGAGAGTGGACACGCTCGTCTGGGAGGATATGGCACGGGCGACGGGCGCGCCGGGTCCGCCCTTGCCGCTGTCCTTCGAGGACCACTGGGCCCAGTCCAGATAGGGCGCGGCGGCGGCCTGCCCGGCAGTGTTCGGCGCGACCTGTGCGCTCACCTGCGCTGCGGCCTCCTCGCGGGGCCGGCATGCGGCTGAAACCATGCGGCTTGCCTCTCTCACCGTGCTGTCTCGGCTGTCCCGATCCTGTCGACTCGCACAACACCGGCCGTGCTGTCGTCATTCCCGGGGAGGACAGGGGCGGCTCCGGCGGCAGGGCGCGTCCTGGCCGGGACCGGCCGGACGGGGGCCGGGAGGCGTGACGCCCCCTCCCACGGGCTCCCCGGCCCACGGCGTCCCTCGGCGCGTCCTACGGCGCCTCGGCGTGGCCCAGCCCGGCCAGCCAGTCGGCGACCGCCGCGGTGATCACGGCCAGTGCGGCCTCCTGGGTGATCTCCGCCCGCTTGGGCACCGCGAACCCGTGGTCGGCGAACGGCACCTCCAGCGGCACGCAGCCCGTCGGGGAACTCCGCGGGCCGCCCGAACGTGTCGTTGCCGCCCTGCACCCCGAGCAGCGGCAGTACGGCGGCGGCGCCGGCCAGTTCCTCGACGCGGGACTTCTCCGGCCGGCCCGGCGGGTGCAGCGGGAAGGCCAGCGCGAGGACGGCCGCGGCGCCCAGCTCCTCGGCGGTGCGGCAGGCGACCCGGGCCCCGGCGCTGCGGCCGCCGGCGACCACCGGCAGCCCGGGGGCGGCCAGTTCGGGCCACAGCGCGGACCAGCCGACGTCCAGCGTCGCGGGCGCCGGGGCCGATGCTTCTTTCCGGCCACCCGCCACGGCTGCTCGACCAGGGCGACGGTCACGCCGAGCGGCGGCAGCGCGGCGGCCAGCGCCACCAGGTCGCGGGCGTCGATGCCGCCGCCCGCGCCGTGCCCGAGGGCGAGGACGCAGCGGGGGCGCGCCGCCCGGTACCAGCTGATCCGGGCGTCGCCGGCCGGGGTGGGCACGGTCTGCGCGACGCGCGCGGGTGCCGTGCCGCGGGCGGCCGGTCCGGTCGGCGCGGCGGCGGTGCCGGGCTTGCCGACGTGCTCCTGGGCATCAGAAAAGCGTCTCCTCCTCCGGGGCCGGCAGCTCCTCCACCAGCTCCGGGCCGTTGTTCTTCACACTGCTGACCGCCGTGCCGACCGGGAAGGCCCGCAGCAGCCCGGCCGGCGGGGGCGTGAGCAGCTCGCGCACCTCGTCCGGGTCGGTGGTCGCCGGGTCGAGCCAGGCGTCCCAGCGGTCGGGGGTCAGCATCAGCGGCATCCGCGGGTGGATGTCGGCGAGCGCGCGCGGTCCGGTCCCGCCGTACCCGGCGAGGTCGGTGGTCTCGGCCTCGGTGGTGAGCACCGTGCAGGTGGCCCACCAGGCGCGCGGGTGGTCGTCGGGCAGGGTGGCGTCGCGCCAGAACTCGTAGAGCCCGGCCATCGCGAAGACCGAGCCGTCGGCGGGCGTGACGAAGTACGGCTGCTTGCGGGACCGCTTCTTCTTGCCCTGCTCCTCCAACTGCCGCTCCTCGGCGGCGGTCACCCACTCGAAGTAGCCGTCGGCGGGTATCAGGCAGCGGCGGGCGGACAGCGCGCGGCGGAAGGACGGCTTCTCGTGCACGGTCTCGGCCCGGGCGTTGATCAGCCGGGCGGCGCCCTCGGGCGTCCTGGCCCAGGACGGCACCAGTCCCCAGCGCAGCACCCGCAGCTGCCGTACCGGGTCGGGGGAACCGGAGTCCCGCACCGGACGGTCCAGTACGGCATAGACGTCCTTGGTCGGGGCCACGTTCCAGTCGGGCGCGATGGCCTCGGTGGGGTCCCACTGACGTACTTCGAAGAGTCCCGCGAGATCCTCGGGTTTCCGGCTCGCCGCATATCGACCGCACATAGCTGCCACACTGCCACGACCGCGGCCCCGACCGGCCACCGACCACCAAGGACAGCAGCGGAAATGATCGCAGAGCGCGCAGAATCGAGCGCCGTATGAACGTCGCGAGCATCACCGAGATGTGGGACCGGCTGACCGGCACCCAGCCCGACCCCTCGCGCTGGCTGATCGGCGCCACGGCGCTGCTCGCGCTCGCCGCGGTGCTGGTCCGCGGCGTGTGGCACGTCACGCGCAACGCGGTGACGATCGCGCACGAGGGCGGCCACGGCCTGCTGGCCCTGCTCACCGGCCGCCGCCTCCAGGGCATACGCCTGCACTCCGACACCTCGGGCCTGACCGTCTCGCGGGGCAAGCCGCACGGCCTGGGCATGGTGCTGACGGCCGCGGCCGGCTACACCGCTCCCCCGCTGCTGGGCCTGGCCGGCGCCGCGCTGCTGGCCGCCGGGCACATCACCGCGCTGCTGTGGGGGGCGACGGCGCTGCTGCTGGTGATGCTCGTGATGATCCGCAACGCGTACGGGGCGGTGACCGTCGTCGTCGCGGGGGCGCTGTTCCTGCTGGTGTCGTGGCTGACCGAGGCGCAGGTGCAGGCGGCGTTCGCGTACCTGGTCGTGTGGTTCCTGCTGGCGGGCGGCGCCCGGCCGGTCGCCGAGCTCCAGGGCAGCAGGCGCCGCGACCGCAGCGGCACCTCCGACGCCGACCAGCTCGCCCGCCTCACCCACACGCCGGTGGCCCTCTGGCTTCTCCTCTTCTACGCCGTCGCCCTCTGCTCCCTGGTCGCCGGCGCCCGCTGGCTCCTCCTCCAGTAACGGCGCGCCCCGCGGCGGCGCCGGGAACCGCGCGAGCGGCCCCCACCGGCCGGTGATCCGGCGCCGGACCGCGGGGGGCCGGACCTGCGGACCTGGGAAGGTTCAAGCCGATTCAAGCGATTTCTCCCCATTCGCCGACTTATCTCCCCGTACCCGAGCCACTACGCTTGCTGCCCATGACCGACAGCACCGCGCAGACCGACCTGTGGCCGGCCCCGACCGCGCCCGGCGCCGTGGACGCCACCGTCCACGGTACCCGGCTCGAAGTCGGTGACCAATCGCGCCCTGGTGCTCGCCGCGCTCTCCTCGGAACCCGGATGGCTGCGCCGCCCCCTGCGCAGCCGCGACACCGTGCTGATGGCCGAGGCCCTGCGGGCGCTGGGCGTGCAGATCGAGGAGACGGTCAACCCGGACGGCGGCGAGGCGTGGCGGATCATCCCGGCCGGCCTGCACGGCCCGGCCACCGTCGACGTCGGCAACGCCGGCACCGTGATGCGCTTCCTGCCGCCGGTCGCCGCCCTCGCCGACGGCGCCGTCCGCTTCGACGGCGACGCCGCGGGCCTACGAGCGCCCGCTGCACGGCGTGATCGACGCCCTGCGCGCGCTCGGCGCCCGGATCGACGACGAGAACCGCGGCTCGCTGCCGATGACGGTGCTCGGCGCCGGCTCGCTGGCGGGCGGCGCGGTGGAGGTGGACGCCTCGTCCTCGTCGCAGTTCGTCAGCGCCCTGCTGCTGTCGGGCCCGCGCTTCAACAAGGGCCTGGAACTGCGGCACACCGGCCGGACCCTGCCGTCCCTGCCGCACATCCTGATGACGGTCGACATGCTGCGGAAGGCGGGCGCCCGGGTCGACACCCCGCAGGACGGCGGCGCGCCCGACGTGTGGCGGGTCGCCGCGGGCGCGCTGCTCGGCCGGGACCTGACCGTGGAGCCCGACCTGTCGAACGCGGCGCCGTTCCTCGCCGCCGCCCTGGTCACCGGCGGCCGGGTCACCGTGCCCGACTGGCCGCGCGCACCACCCAGGCCGGCGACGCCCTGCGCGAGATCTTCACCCGGATGGGCGGGTCGTGCGAGCTGACCGACCGCGGGCTGACCTTCACCGGCGGCGGCCGGATCACCGGCATCACCGCCGACCTGCACGACGTGGGCGAACTGGCCCCGGTGGTCGCCGCGGTCGCGGCGCTGGCCGACGGCGAGTCCGTGCTGTCCGGCATCGCCCATCTGCGGCTGCACGAGACCGACCGGCTCGCCGCGCTCTCCCGGAGATCAACGCGCTGGGCGGCGAGGTCGCCGAGACCGACGACGGGCTGCGCATCCGGCCGCGCCCGCTGCACGGCGGGGTCTTCCACACCTACGAGGACCACCGGCTGGCCATGGCCGCCGCCGTCCTCGGCCTGGCCGTCCCCGGCGTGCAGGTGGAGAACGTCGCGACGACGGCGAAGACGCTGCCGGACTTCCCCGAGCTGTGGACGGCGATGCTCGCGCGCCCCGCCGCGGCGGCCCGCACCGCGCCCACCTCCGACGACGGACGGGGCTGACCGCCCGCCATGCGCCGCTACGGCAAGAACCCCGACGAGGACGACGTCCGAGTCCGCCCCAACAGCAAGGGCAACCGCCCGCGCAGCACCATCCGCCCCAAGCACGAGGACGCCGCCGAGGGCATGGTGCTCACCGTCGACCGCGGCCGGCTGACCGTGCTGGTCGAGGACCGCGAGGTCACCGCGATGAAGGCCCGCGAGCTGGGCCGCAAGTCCGCGGTGGTCGGCGACCGGGTGGCCGTCGTCGGCGACCTGTCGGGCGTGAAGGACACGCTGGCGCGGATCGTGCGGGTCGAGAAGCGCACGTCGGTGCTGCGCCGCACCGCCGACGACACCGACCCGTACGAGCGGGTGGTGGTCGCCAACGCCGACCAGCTCGCCATCGTCACCGCGCTCGCCGACCCCGAGCCGCGGCCCCGGATGATCGACCGCTGCCTGGTCGCCGCCTACGACGCCGGGCTCGACCCCGCTGCTGGTCCTCACCAAGTCCGATCTGGCGCCGGCCGAACCGCTGCTGGAGACGTACGGCGCGCTGGACCTGGCGTATGTGGTCACCAACCGGGAGGACTTCCTGCACCGGCGGGGTCGACGAGATCCGCGAGCTGCTCGCCGGCCATGTCACCGCGTTCGTCGGGCACAGCGGCGTCGGCAAGACCACGCTGGTCAACGCGCTGGTGGAGCGTCAGCGGACCACCGGCGTGGTCAACGCCGTGACCGGCCGCGGCCGGCACACCACCACCTCGGCGCTCGCGCTGCCGCTGCCCGGCGGTTCCGGCTGGGTGATCGACACCCCGGGCGTGCGCTCCTTCGGGCTCGCGCACATCGACCCGTCCCGGGTCATCCAGGCGTTCCCCGACCTGGAGCCGGGCACCGACCGAGTGCCCGCGGGCGTGTTCGCACGACGAGCCGGACTGCGCGCTGGACGACTGGGTGGCCGCGGGCCACGCCGAGCCCGCCCGGCTCGACTCGCTGCGCCGGCTGCTGTCCACCCGCGAGGCCCGCGAGGGCGACTGACGGGGCGACAGGTCCGGCCGGCCGGGGGGTACGGGTCCGGCCCGGCGGACCGCTGCCGTATCGTCCGCACCGGTGGACGGCCGTATCCGCACCGACCGCGGCCATGCTGTGTGATGATCGACAGCGCACGGATCGCGGTACGGGCGACCGGCGGGCGCCGAGCGGCGGAACAGCGGACCCGTACGACGTACGGATGACGGATACGGAGGCACCCCGATGGCCTGGCTCCTGGTGGTGGTCGCGGGCATCTTCGAAACCGGGTTCGCGGTCTGCCTCAAGCTCTCGCACGGCTTCAGCCGGCTCTGGCCGACCGTCGCGTTCTGCCTCTTCGCCCTCGGCTCCTTCGGCCTGCTCACGCTGTCCCTGAAGAAGCTCGACGTCGGCCCGGCCTACGCGGTGTGGACCGGCATCGGCGCGGCCGGCACCGCGATCTACGGCATGGCCTTCCTCGGCGACCTCGTCTCCACGCTGAAGCTGATCTCGATCTCGCTGGTCATCGTCGGCGTGATCGGCCTCCAGATCTCCGGCTCCTCGCACTGACCCGGCGCCGCGCCGTCACCGCGGCCGTCCCACCACCAGGCTCCGGACCAGCTCGGCCACCCTCAGGCACGCCTCCTCGTCGCTGGGCGCCGGCGCGAGGACGTAGGAGACGGTGAGGCGGATGGCCGCGTCGCAGGCCCAGGCGAGGTCCTGCGGGCGGGCCCGCGGGAAGGCGCGGACGAGGGCGTCCGCCGCCCGGGTGCGCAGCGCCTCGGCGAGGTCGGGCAGCGGCGGGCCCTGCGGCCGGCCGCCGGTGAGCGCGGCGCGGACCAGCGGGCTGCGGCGGGCGCTGCGCAGGGTCCAGCCCGCGGCGGCGGCGAAGCACTCGCCCGCGTCGCCGCCGTCCGTCCGGCCAGCGACAGCGCGCGGTCCACCCCGGTGAGATACGCGTCGGCCTCACGCCGGACCAGCGCCCGCGCCAGGCCCTCCTTGCTGCGGAACTCGTTGTAGAGCGTCTGCCGGGAGACCCCGGCGGCGGCGGCCACCTCGACCATGCGGACCTCGGTCCACGGCCGGTCCGCCGAGCGCGGCGAACGCCGCCTCCAGAAGCGATTCGCGAGCGGTAGGCATCGTTGCCTCCCAACCACCGCAGGTGTCGCGGACAGCGGCCGTCCCGAAAGACGTCCCGAAAGAATTGACGCGCCCCCGCACTCTGTCAAGGGTGCGCGCAGCCCGTCGCGCCCGCGGCGCCCGTGACCCGACCGGGTGGGATCGATACTGTTCCGTCCATGCCCGACTACAACGACGATCTGCGGCTGGCCCACGTGCTCGCCGACGCCGCCGACGCCGCGACGATGGCCCGGTTCAAGGCGCTCGACCTCAAGGTCGAGACCAAGCCGGACCTGACGCCGGTCAGCGAGGCCGACAAGGCCGCCGAGGAGCTGATCCGCGGTCAGCTCGGCCGGGCCAGGCCGCGCGACGCGGTGCTCGGCGAGGAGTACGGCGGCGAGGGCGGCGGTCCGCGGCGGTGGGTCGTCGACCCGATCGACGGCACCAAGAACTACGTGCGCGGCGTGCCCGTGTGGGCGACCCTGATCGCGCTGATGGTGCGCGGCGAGGGCGGCGACCAGGGCGTGGTCGGCGTCGTGTCGGCGCCGGCGCTCGGGCCGGCGCTGGTGGGCGGCGAAGGGCGCGGGCGCGTACACCGGCCGCAGCCTGATCGTCGGCGACCCGGCTGCACGTCTCGCAGGTCGGGCGGCTGGCGGACGCGTCGTTCGCGTACTCCTCGCTGAGCGGCTGGGAGGAGCAGGGCCGGCTGGACGGCTTCCTGCGACCTGACCCGCACCTGCTGGCGCACCCGCGGGCTACGGCGACTTCTGGCCGTACATGATGGTCGCCGAGGGCTCGGTGGACATCTGCGCGGAGCCGGAGCTGAACCTGTGGGACATGGCGGCGTGCGACGTGATCGTGCGGGAGGCGGGCGGCCGGTTCACCGTCGCTGGACGGTGACAGCGGGCCGTTCGGCGGTAACGCGGCGGCGTCGAACGGGCTGCTGCACGAAGAGATGCTGGGATATCTGGGCCGCAAGCAGCCGCGGTAACGGCGGTCGGCACGGCAGGGGTTCCAGGGGGCGGCGCGGCTGGGGCGCGCGGGCGTTCCGTCCCGCCCCCTTGTCGTGGGGCCGGGAGCATGTGAACATGAGAATACCCCCGCTTGTGAACTTGTGAATTCGTTCACGGGCGCCCCTCACGCCCAGGAGGTAGCCCCCATGCTGGTCCGCGACGCGATGAGCACGGTGGTCCTGACCATCGGCCCCGCCCACACCCTCCGCCAGGCAGCCCGGCTGATGTCCGCCCGCCGCGTCGGCGCCGCCATCGTCCTCGACCCCGACACCTGCGGCCTCGGCATCCTCACCGAGCGCGACATCCTCGACGCGATCGGCGCCGGGCTCGACCCCGACCACGAGCACGCCCACGCCCACACCACGACCGACGTCGTCTTCGCCGCCCCGCAGTGGACCCTGGAGGAGGCGGCCTCCGCGATGGTGCACGGCAGGTTCCGCCACCTGATCGTGGTGGAGGGCCAGGACCCGGTCGGCGTCGTCTCGGTCCGCGACATCATCCGGCTGTGGGCGCCCGGTGCACGCGGCCGTACCGGCGTAGCAGGCGAACGGCGCGAGCGCGTGCGGCCCCGCCGCGGGGCGCGACGAAGGGGCCGGAGCCCATGGCGTCCGGCCCCTTCGGCCTTGCGGTCAAGCGGCGGACCAGTCGCGGAGGGCCTGTACCGCGCCGTCCGGTCCGCCTGCCGAAGCAGATCCTACAATAGACATTGTCTAAGTCAAGAAGGCAGCCAGACCAAGAAGAGAGCCAGACCCGGACCCGCTCAACTCCAGGACCCCCGCTGTTAGGCTGGTACACATGAGCGACCTGCTGGAACGACTGCGCGAACGCGGCTGGCGCATGACCGCCCAGCGGCGCGTCGTGGCCGAGGTCCTCGACGGCGACCATGTCCACCTCACCGCCGACGAGGTGCACGCCCGGGCCACCGACCGGCTCCCGGAGATCTCCCGCGCCACCGTCTACAACACGCTCGGCGAGATGGTCACCATCGGCGAGGTCATCGAGGTCGCCACCGACGGCCGCGCCAAGCGCTACGACCCGAACGCGCACCGTCCGCACCAGCACCTGGTCTGCTCCGCCTGCGGCGCCATCCGCGACGTCCACCCGCACGGCGACCCGCTGTCCGCCCTCCCGGCCGGCGAGCGGTTCGGCTTCGCCGTCTCCGCGGTGGAGGTCACCTACCGCGGCCTGTGCCCCGACTGCGCGTAGCCCCGCCCGGCCCGCACACCGAGAGATCCGCACGGCTCCGCATGACCGCACGTCAGACCCGTACGCCGGGCTCGTACAGCCGGCCTCAGTGCCGCGCCGCACCCGGAGGCGGACGGCATCCGCGGCTGCCGTACCCGCGCGCTGATCCGCTCGGCCAGCCGGCGCACGGCCGGCTCGGTCCGGGTCCGGCCGATCCACAGCGTCTCGGGCGGCACCTCGTGCGGCACCCGCGCCAGCCCCTCGAACACCTCCCGGGCCACCCCCGGGTCCGGGTCGTTGGCCAACGGGCCCAGCAGCGGGACCAGTTCGGACGGCCTGGCCAGCCGCCGCACCCCGCGCGCCGCGGCCCTGCGCACCCCGGCCCGCGGATCGGCCAGCAGCCGCGCCAGCTCCGCCGCGTCGGCGGCGTCCCCGCACTCCCCCAGCCCGGCGGCCAGCCCGGCCAGCAGCCGCGGCTCGGCGCCCGCGGCGACCGCCTTGCGCGAGTTGCTTGCGGTAGACCGCCGCGGGCGGCTCCTCCGCGCTGGTAGAGCTTCCAACGGGCCTGCGCCCGCACCATCCTGGCCCGGTCGGCCAGCGGCGCCACCAGCCGCGTCGGCGGGCACGTCCGCCGGCAGCGCCGCGACCGCCAGCTCCCGTACGCCCGCGCGTCGCGCGCCCACAGCAGCCGGCCCGCCTGCTCGGGGTCCAGCTCCAGCAGCCGCTGCGCGCACAGCCTGCGGCACACCTGGTCGCGGTCGTGCAGCGCGGTGCGCAGCAGGTCGCCGCGCACGTACTCGCCCAGGTCCAGGGCGAGTTCGACGCCGAAGCGGCGGGCCGGCGGGTCGCCGTCCGCGGCCAGCGCGCGCACCGCCCGGTGGTGCGCGGGGCCGCTCAGCACCTCGCGGTACGCGCCCGAGCAGCCCCTGCGCCCTGCTGCGGCGCGCCCAGCCCCAGCAGCACCCGTACGGCAGCGGCCACTTCGTCCGGGGCGGTACGGGTCAGCAGCGCGGCCCCGGCGCGGACCCGCACCTCCGGCACCCAGTCGGCCGCCCGCACCGCCAGCGCGGCGGCCGGCAGCGGCCCGCCGCAGGCGGCGAGCCCGGCCACGGCCTCCTCACGGGTACGGCCGCGGGCGTCGAGCGAGTCGCAGCAGCAGCCGCAGCAGGTCCACCGGGCGCTCGGGGGCGTGCGCCCGGGCGGCGGGGGGTTCGGGCGGGCGTGCCGGTCCAGGAGCAGCAGCAGCGGGGCGGGGGCGCGGGTCAGGGCGTCCAGCGCGGCGGCCCGGTCCTGCGGGGCGCCGTCGGCCTGCGCCGCGCGCAGCCGCGCCAGCAGGGCGCGGACGTCCTCGGGCCGCCGGGTGCCGAGCGCGCGGTCGCACCACCCGGTCCAGCGTCCCGGTGTCCACGGCGCGGGGCGCCCGGGGACGCTCCCGCTCCCGCCGTCTGCGCAGCAATCCCGCCTCCCGCCTCGCGCGACGTCCTCGTGCTCCAGGATTACCCCGCCGGGGGCCGGGACCAAGCCGGTTCGCCCGGGCTTTGCCCGAAAAAGAAGAAAGCCCGGAAGCTGTGTGCTTCCGGGCTTTCTTCCTACTGTGGTAGCGGGGACAGGATTTGAACCTGCGACCTCTGGGTTATGAGCCCAGCGAGCTACCGAGCTGCTCCACCCCGCGTCGTTGTGCCTTTACCTTACCCCGCGCCCTGCGGCCACGGCCAAATCCATTCCCCGCGGCGGCCGGTCGGGCCGGCGGGCGCGGCGGCCCGGAGGGCGCGGCGCCCGCCGGCGTCACGCGGTGAGCTCGTGCGTGACGGCAGCGGTCAGCCGGGCCGCGCGCTCGGCCACCTCGGGCGGGCCGCAGGCGATGGCCCGGGTGCACCAGGACTGCGCGGACGGCAGGTCGCCGCGCCGCGCGGACAGCAGCGCCATCCGCAGCGCGGCGCGCCCGTGCCCCGCGTCGGCCGCCCGGGTCCACCACAGCGCCGCCTCGGGCTCGCTCCCCTCGCGGGCGAGCAGCAGCCCGAGGTTGAAGGCGCCGCTGCGCGACCCCGCCTCGGCGGCCAGCCGGTACCAGTGCGCGGCCTCGACCACGTCACCGCGCTTGGCCGCGCCCATGCCGAGCCGCACCTGGGCGCGCCGGTGGCCCTGGCGGGCCGCCCGCTCGTACCACTCGTCGGCCTCCTCGCGCCCGTCGAGCAGCTTGCCCGAGCCGGAAGGCCGCCTCGGGGCTGCCGCCGCCCGCGGCGCAGCGCAGGTGCCGCTCGGCGCCGTGCAGGTCGCCCTCGCGCTGGAGCGCGATGGCGACCTGGAGCGCCGCCTCGGCGTGTCCGGCCGCGGCGGCCCGCTCGTACCAGCGCCGGGCGGTGTCCGCGTCGTCGCGGCCGGCGTGCAGGATGCCGAGGTTGAAGGCCGCGTCGATGCTGCCCGCCTCGGCCGCCTTGGAGAACCAGGGCTCCGCGCCCGCCGCGTCGCCGCGCTGGAGCAGCAGGACCGCCAGCGCGTTCGCGGCCTCGCGGTGCCCGGCGTACGCGGCCTTGCGGTACCACTGCTCGGCCTGCGGGGCGCGGCCCTGGCCCGGCGCAGAGCAGCCCGAGGTTGTACGCCCCGTTGACGTCGCCTGCCTCCATGGCCGTGCGGTACCAGCGCTCGGCGGTCTGCGTCTCGCCCTCCTGGGCGTGCAGCGCGCCCGAGCGCGTTCGCCGCGTTGCCGTCGCCGGCCTGGGCGGCGCGGCGCCACCAGGTGGCGGCCTGGTCGAGGTCGCCGGCGTCGCGCAGCAGGAAGCCGAGCGCGCAGGCGGCCCGCGCCTCGCCGTCGCGGGCGGCGGTCAGGTACCAGCGCCCGGCCTCCTTGGTCTCGCCGCGCTCCTCCAGGAGCGTGCCGAGGCGCAGCGCGGCGCGGCGGTGCCGGCGCGCGGCGGCCTGCCGGTACCACTGCTCGGCCTCGGCGGTCGTGCGCCGCGCTCGGCGCAGATCCGGGCCAGCCGGTAGGCGGCCTCGCGGTGCCCGTGCTCGGCGGCGGCCCGGAACCAGCGCTCGGCGCCGACGTCCCGCCGGTGGTCGAGCAGGTCGGCGAGCGCGTACGCGCCCAGCGCGTGGCCGGACTCGGCGGCGTGCCGCAGCCAGTACTCGGCGCCGGGCTCGTCGCCGCGCTCGCGGAAGTGCCGGCCGAGCGCGTGCGCGGCGGCGGCGGAGCCGGCGACGGCGGCGATCCGCCACCACCCGGCCGCCTCGTCGGCGTAACCGCGCTGGTGCAGCAGGAGGCCCAGGTTGTTGGCGGCGGCCCGGTCGCCGTGCTGGACGGCGAGCGCGCAGGAACGGCTCGGCGCCGTCCAGGTCGCCGCGGCGCAGCAGCAGGGTGCCGAGGGCGCTCATCGCGCCCGGGTCGCCCTGTTCGGCGGCGCGCGCGGTGCCGGGCCTCGATCTCGGCCTCCTCGCGCATCGCGAGGGTGTCCTCGTCGGGCAGTTCGCTCAGCAGGACGGCGGCGGTCGGCGCCGCCGTCGGCGGGCGCCGCGGGCGCCGCGGCACGGGCGCGTCCCCGGCCACGGGGCCCGGGCAGCAGCTCGGCCACGGACATCGGCCTTCTCGCCCGTCGACCCATGCTCCTCATGGTTCTGACGAGTATTCAGCAGCCCTGCACCATCCCCCATAAGCCCCATCGTCGCACCACCCGTTAACGGCGTACACCTGGTATACCGCAACCCGCTCGGTCACTTCAGCGTTTTGTCGACTTCCCGACAAGGCGTCATGACCAAACGTTCCCGGCGCGCGATCTCCCCCCGATACAAGTGAAGAGGCCCGAAGTCGACTTGACTTCGAGCCTCTTCCTACAGTAGCGGGGACAGGATTTGAACCTGCGACCTCTGGGTTATGAGCCCAGCGAGCTACCGAGCTGCTCCACCCCGCGTCGTTGTGTGCACAACCGTACCACGACGCGGGGTGTCACCCGATCAGCTCTTGTTCGTCCCCTTGGCGCCGGCGAGTAGCGCCCGGCGGGGCCCCCGGGTGCCCCGCGGAGGAGCGCGGAGGCGGCTCGCTCCGCCTCCTGCGCCTGCTTCAGCGCGTCGCCCAGCCTCTTCTGCGCCTCGCCGTAGGCCGTCCAGTCGCCCTTGCTTCAGGGCCTCCTGCCCGTCGTCGTACGCCTTCTGGGCCTCGTTCCAGAGCCTGCTGGACGCGTCGGGTCGCCGCCGCCGCCGGCCGGTGGTGGCGACGTGGTCGCGGCCGGAGCCCGCCGGCGGGGCGGCGCCCGTTGCCGAAGACGGTGTCCAGCGCCTGGTCCAGGGTGTCCTCGAAGGCCATCCTGCCGTTGAAGCTGACGAACACCTTCTTGCAGCAGCGGGTAGTTGACGTCCGCGCCGCGCAGATAGACCGGCTCCACGTAGAGCAGCCCGCCGTCCAGCGGGCAGCGTCAGCAGGTTGCCGTACTCGACGGTGGAGTCCTTGCCCCGGAGCCGGGAGATCTGCTGGGCGAAGTCGGACTGGGAGTTGAACTTGCTCTGCACCAGCTGCGGCCCGTCCACGGGCGCGTCGGTGGGCAGCTTGAGCAGCCGGATCTTCCCGTAGTCCGGACTGGTCGCGTCGGAGTCGACCGCGACGAAGGCCGCCAGGTTGCCGCGCTTGTTCGGGCGTGAAGGTCGAGGTCAGCGAGAAGCTCTGGCCGCGCTGCGCCCGGCATCTTCAGGCTCAGGTAGTACGGCGGCACCGCCTTGCCCGACTTGGACGCCGGGTCGTCCGGCACCTGCCACACCTCGCTGCCGCTGTAGAACTGCGCGGCCTCGGTGACGTGGTACTTCGCGAGCAGCTGGCGCTGCACCTTGAACAGGTCCTGCGGGTAGCGCAGGTGCGCCATGCAGGTCGGCGGGGATCGCGCTCTTCGGCTGCACGGTGTGCGGGAACGCCTTCATCCAGGTCTTGAGCACCGGGTCCTGGGTGTCCCACTGGTAGAGCGTGACCGTGCCGGTGTAGGCGTCGACGGTCGCCTTGACCGAGTTGCGGATGTAGTTGACCCGGTTCTGCCGGGCGACCACCGAGCGCTGGTCGTCGGTGAGCGAGTCGGCCGTGGTGTCGCCGAGCGTCGTGCGCGAGGCGTACGGATAGCCGTTGGTCGTGGTGTAGGCGTCGACGATCCACTGCACCTGCCCGTCGACGACCGCCGGGTACGGGTCGCCGTCGATGGTCAGCCAGGGCGCGACCGCCTCCACCCGCTCCTTGGGGGTGCGGTTGTAGAGGATCTGCGAGCCGTGTCCGATCGCCCCGGAGTAGAGGATCTGCGGCTCGCCGAAGGTCACCGCGTAGGCGGCCCGGGTCAGCGGGTTGTCCAGGCTGACCCCGCCGTGGCCCGTGTAGCTGTACGACTTCTCGCCGGTCTTGTCGGCGTAGTCCAGCTCCTTGGTGGGGCCGCCGACGATCGAGTACTGCGTGGTCTGCTCGCCGAAGTAGATCCGCTGCTCGTACGGCGCCCAGGCCGCCGGTGGTCGGCAGGTCCTGCTCGGTGTAGACCGGCTGGCCGGTGGGGCCGTTGCCGGCGTCGGCGTCACCGGTCACCGTGGTGCCCTTGGCCGCGACGATGCCGTAGCCGTGGGTGTACTTGAAGTGGTCGTTGATCCAGTTGTTCTCGGGGATGCCGTTGATGTCCAGCTCGCGCACGCCCACCACGGTGTCCTGCTCCTTGCCGGCCGTGGTGTACCGGTCGACGTCCAGCGTGGACGGGAAGGAGTAGTAGCTGCGGGACTGCTGCATCTGCTGGAAGGTCGGCGAGACCACGTTCGGGTCCAGCACGCGTATCGAGGCGGCGCTGTCGGTGTCGGCCCGCAGCTTGGCGTCGGCGGTGGCGCTGGTCCCGGCGTACGGCGTCACCACGCTGTCGTCGATGCCGTACGCCGCCCGGGTCGCGTCGATGTTGCGCTGGATGTACGGCGCCTCCTTGGCGGCCTCGTTCGGCTGCACCTGTGAACTTCTGCACGATCGCCGGGTAGAGGCCGCCGATCAGGATCGCGGAGAGCACCATCAGGCCGAAGCCGATCGTCGGCAGCGACCAGGTGCGGCGCCACAGGGTGGCGAAGAACAGCAGCGCGCAGATCACCGCGATGCAGAACAGGATCGTCTTGGCCGGCAGGTACGCGTTGCGCGTCGACGTACCGCAGCCCGGTCCAGTTGTCGGTCGCCTTGAAGCCGCTGGACTTGACCGCCAGGCCGTAGCGGTCGAGCCAGTAGGCGACCGCCTTCAGGGACACGAACAGGCCGAGCAGCACCGACAGGTGGCCGGTCGCCGCGGCGGTGGCCCGCCCGCCGGGCGAGGTGATGCGCAGGCCGCCGTACAGGTAGTGCACCAGCGCGGCGGCGATCAGCGACAGCACCACGGCCGCGAAGCCGAAGCCGAGCAGGAAGCGGTACCAGGGCAGCTCGAAGGCGTAGAAGGAGACGTCCTTGTGGAACTGCGGGTCCTTGGTGTGGAAGGACGTGGAGTTGGCGAACTGCAGCCACAGCCGCCACTGGCCGGCCGCCGATCCGCCGGCGATGAGCCCGATCACCGCGCAGACCGCCAGCAGCACCCACATCTTGTACGGCGCGACGCCCATCCGGTAGCGGTCCAGGCTCTGCTGCTCCGACGACATGGCGCTCAGCGGCGGCCGCAGCCGGTGCGCCAGGAAGATGTTCGCGCCGACCGCGGCGGCCATCAGCAGGCCGAAGACGAGGAACAGGCCGATCTTCGTCCACAGCACGGTCGTGAAGACCGACGAGTAGTGCACCGAGCGGTACCACAGCAGGTCCGTCCAGAACCCGGCGAAGATCACGAAGGCGATCATCAGGACGGCCAGGACGCCAATGGCGATCAGGAGCGTGCGCGCCCGCGGTGAGGGACGGGCCACGCTGATCCGCGGTCCGGACGGCCCTCCGCCGCGGTCCGGCGTCTGGAATACCAAGGTGCGCACCTCAAATGTCGGCGTCGATCCAGGGCGCCCCGGGTCGGACCCCCCACACCTGCAACTTACTCACGCGTTGGCCGGTTCCCGATTCCGGTGGCGGAAGAGGGAGGATGCTGGCATGTCCAACACTGCGACCGAAGGTGCGCCGCTCGCGGCGAACCCGTTGACCCGTGCCGTGCTAGAGATCGACACCTATGCCTCGGGGCTCGGCTGGGACCAGCCGGCCCGGCTGTTCGCCCTTGTCGACACCGCACAGCTCCAGGCCCAGGAGCCCGCGCTCGCCGAGCAGCTCGGCCTGTCCGACGAGAAGGAGACCGGGGGCCTGACCCCCATCGAGCAGGACGAGCTGCCGGCCGGCCAGGCGCTCGACGAGTTCCTCGCCACCATCGCCTGGCCGGAGGTCATCGCCGGGTGCGCGCTCACCGTGGAGCGGCTGATGCTGCCGCCGTCCGCCGAGGCGGCGCTGCCCGACGACCTGGACGACGCCGCCCTGGCCGCCTGGGTGGCCGCCCACCCCGAGCGCCAGGAGGTGCGGATGACGGTCGGTGTGCTGCGGGACGGGGCGCGCGAGTCGGCCGTACGGCTGCGGGCCAAGGACTCGCCGACCGAGGTGCTGACCGGGGCGGACCTGGTGCCGGGGCTCGCGGAGGCGCTGACGCTGACCTTCGAGGGATGAGCCCTGCGCCTTGGGTGCGCGGGCGCCTTGAGTGAACGGATGCCTAAGGTGCCCAGGCGCCTTAGGCGTGCAGGCCCTCTGAGACGTCCAGGCGCCAGGGCGCCTTCGGCGGCTAGCTCTTCGTGCAGCTGGGCAGCGCCTTGGTGTCGCCCGACTTGATGTCCTTGAGCGCCGTCATGGCGTCGTCCAGGGTCTTGATCTTGACCAGGGTGAGGCCGCCGGGGATGTCCTTGGCGGCCTCCTCGCAGTTGTCGGCCGGGGTGAAGAAGAACTTCGCGCCCTTGTCGCGGGCGCCGATCGTCTTCAGGCTGATGCCGCCGATCGGGCCGACGTTGCCGTTGTCGTCGATGGTGCCGGTGCCGGCCACGAAGGCGCCGCCGGTGAGGCTGCCCGGGGTCAGCTCGTCGATGATCCCGAGCGCGAACATCGTGCCCGCGCTCGGACCGCCGACGTCCGCGAGCTGGATGTCGATGGTGAACGGGAAGAGGTGCTCGATGCCCGCCTGGATGCCGACGACCGCACGCTTGGGCCCGCGGTCGTGGGACTGCCGGGTGACGATCCTCACCTGCTGGGTGGGCGCCGCCGCCTTCTTGGCGTCCTTGGCGCGCACGACGGTGAAGGTCACCGGCTGCCCGGGCTGGTGCCTGGTGACGAACTTCGCCACCTGGTCGGCCTGGGTGACCGCGTTGCCGTCCACCGCCTTGATGACGTCGCCCGCGTGCAGCACGCCCTCGCGCCGCGCCGTCCTTGACGACGGTCGCCACGATCACCCGGGACTGCACGGGGATCTTCAGCTCGTTCAGCGCGGCGACCTTGGCGCTGTCCTGGGACTGCGCTGAACTCCTCGGCGTTCTCCTGGTCGGCCTGCTGGGCGGTCTGGCCCTTGGGGTACAGGGTGTCGTGCTCGACCACCTTGTCGTCGTGCCGCGCCCAGCCGAGCACCGCCTCGACCAGGTTCATCCGGTAGGCGGCGCCGGTCACCCGCACCGTCGTCATGTTGAGGTTGCCGGTGGCCGGGTACGTCTTGCGGCCGGTGATCTGGATCACCTTCTCGCCGCCGAAGGAGCCCAGGGTGTTCACCGTCGGCCCCGGCGACATCTCCGCGTACGGAGTGGGCGTCAGCAGCGCCACGCACAGCAGCGCTATCAGCGTCAGGGTCGAGGCGAGCAGCGTCGCGGTGCGGCGAGACATGCCCTGACCCTACGGGACCTGACCGGCGACCGGGCCCCGGGGTGAGCCCTCTTCTCCCTCCGGCGAGACGTCACTTTCGGCGTCGTCCGCGCCGGCCCCGGCCGCGTCCGGATCGTCCGCGTCGGCGCCCGGGTTCCGCATCGCCTCGCGGAAGCGCTCGTACCCGGCGAGCGAGGCGCCGTCGCCGGTGGTCCGGCGGCTCGCCGCCCACCGCCCCCAGATCGCGGCGGCGACCGCGGCGACCAGCGGAATGAGCAACCAAGCGAGTGCTGCCACTGCGAACTCCCCGATCCCGTAAGACCCCAAATCGGACTTATGAGCAGATTAACCACTCGGTGGGTCAACCGTCGGCCGGGGCGCGGGGTTACGCAACCGGAGTTCCCACGAACGGAGGGTCAGGAGCCTGCCGCGGGGCCGGCGGGCCTCTCCGGCGCCCGGCCACCGCTCCTCGCCTCGACGGCGGCGCTACGCGCCGACCCAGTCCTCCGTGCCGTCGTCGAAGGTCTGGTGCTTCCAGATCGGCACCTCGTGCTTGAGGTCGTCGATCAGGCGGCGGGCGGCGGTGAACGCCTCGGCGCGGTGCGGGCAGGCGACCGCCACGACCACCGCGAGGTCGCCCGACCGCGAGGTCGCCGACGCGGTGCACGGCGGCGAGCGCGCACAGCGGGTAGTCCGCGGCGACCTTCTCGGCCACCCGGCGCATCTCGGCCTCGGCGGTGGGGTGCGCGGAGTACGACAGCCCGGTCACCTCGGCGTCCGGGCGTCCGTCGTGGTCGCGCACCGTGCCGACGAAGAGCGCGGTGCCGCCGGCGGCGTCGTCGCCGACCGCGGCGAAGACCTCGTCCACCGACAGCGGGGTGTCGCGGATCGCCAGCAGACGGACGGACGGTCGGTCGTCGTGGGTGGGTGCCATGCCTACCATGCTGCCTCATTCCCCTGACATACCGCTATACGGAAATAAGCTTCCATTTTTGAGGTGCCGTGCCGAACCGTCAGATCCCGCGGCGCTTGCGGGCCCGCCGTACCGCGGCCGCCGCGCCCACCAGCGCGACGGTCGCGCCCGCGGCGCCCAGCGCGGTGGCGTCCTTGCGGCCCAGCCGGCGCCCGGCGACGGAGTTGCGGCCCTCGACCTCCTCCAGGAGTTCGGCGAGCACCTCCTCGTTGGTCCACCGCGGCCGCCAGCCCGCCTCGTGCAGCTTGCTGCCGCTGACCACCCAGGGGTGCATGGTGTACGCGAGGTCGCCCGCGGGCGACGGGGTCAGGCCCAGGCGGTGCAGGCGGGAGGCGGCGCCGAAGGCGATGGACGGCGGCAGCTCCATCCGCCGGATACCGCTCAGCTCCTCGACCTCCTCCTGCTCCAGCCAGCCGTCGCAGCCGACGGCCACCTCGCCGTCGACCTTCTCCAGCACCGCGTACTCCAGCGCCGAGACCAGGTCCTGCACGTGGCAGAACTGCCAGCACGGCCTGCTGCCCGCGACCACCAGCAGCCGCGGCGACTCGAAGTACCGGGTCAGCGCGCTGTCGGTGCCGCCGACCAGGACGGCCGGGCGCAGGATCGTCACGTTGAGCCCGGGGTGGGCGCGCGGCGCGCGGCGCCCCAGGCGCTCGATCTCCAGCAGGTCGTCCACGAAGCTGGCCTCCGAGGTGGCCCGCAGCGGGGCGTCCTCGGCGAGCGGCACGTCGTTGTCCGCCTGGGCGCCGTAGACCATCGCCGAGGTGCACAGCACCACCCGGCGCACGCCGGCCGCAGCGGCGGCGGTGAGGACGGTCTGCGTGCCGCGTACGTTGAACGCCGAGCGGGCCTTGGGGTCGGACTCCAGGTCGAGGTCGAGCGCCAGGTGCACGACCACGGCCGCGCCGCGCAGCTTGTCGGCGATCGCCGGGTCCCGCACGTCCAGCACCCGCCAGGTCGCCCCGTGCACGTCACCGCGCCGCTCGTCGATGGCCACGACCTTCCTGACCTGCTCCGACTCCACGAGCCGCAGCGCCAGGGCGCGTCCCACCCCCGAAGCCGCGCCGGTGATCGCGACCACCGGGCCGGAACCGGGCCGGGCGGACGTCGGCTCCGGGCTCCGTTCCGGGCTCCGCTCTGGGCGAACGTGTGCTTCTGGGGAACTCACCGGGTGTCTCCCACGGTTGTCACAGTTACGTACGCGGCCATCCTGCCGGACATACGCCGCCATCCTGCCGGACAGGTGTCTAGGCTGGAGGTACAGCTCATCACACCCAGGTCCATGTCTACACAGAGCCGAGGAATCCCGTGAGTGACACCCCATTCGGATTCGGCGTCCCTCCGGAGGAGCCCGAGGACGGGGACGAGGGCAAGCAGCGCGGCGACGGGTCAGGCCAGGGAGGCGGCCAGCCGAATCCGTTCGGCTTCGGCGGCGGCAATCCCTTCGGCGGCCCCGGCGGGGACAACCCCTTCGCCGCGATGTTCGGCTCCATGAACCCCGGTGACCTCGGCGCCGCCTTCCAGCAGCTCGGGCAGATGCTCTCCTACGACGGCGGTCCCGTGAACTGGGACATGGCCAAGGACATCGCCCGGCAGACCGTCGCCCAGGGCACCGCGGACGGCGTGAAGGACGCGAGCGTCGGGCCGGGCCGACCGCGACTGGGTCCAGGAGGCCGTCCGCCTCGCCGACCTGTGGCTCGACGGCGCGACCTCGCTGCCCTCGGGCGCCAACACCGCGGTGGCGTGGAGCCGCGCGGAGTGGGTCGAGGCGACGCTGCCGGTGTGGAAGGAACTGGTCGACCCGGTCGCCGAGCGGGTGGCGGGCGCGATGGGCGACGTGCTGCCCGAGGAGATGCAGGCCATGACCGGGCCGCTGCTCGGCATGATGCGCTCCATGGGCGGCGCGATGTTCGGCTCCCAGATCGGGCAGGCGCTGGGCACCCTGGCCGGCGAGGTGGTCGGCTCCACCGACGTCGGACTGCCGCTCGGCCCGTCCGGCAAGGCCGCGCTGCTGCCGGCGAACATCGACGGCCTTCGGCGAGGGCCTGGGCGTCCCGCAGGAGGAGGTCCGGCTCTACCTGGCCCTGCGCGAGGCCGCCCACCAGCGGCTCTTCGCCCACGTGCCGTGGCTGCGCGCGCACCTGTTCGGCGCCGTCGAGGGGTACGCCCGCGGGATCAAGGTCGACACCGCCCGCCTGGAGGAGGCCGTCGGCCAGCTCGACCCCACGCAGCCCGAGCAGCTCCAGGAGGCGCTGCAGCAGGGCATGTTCCAGCCCGAGGACACCCCGGCGCAGAAGGCCGCGCTGGCCCGCCTGGAGACCGCTCTCGCGCTCGTCGAGGGCTGGGTGGACGCCGTCGTGCACGCGGCCGCCGCCCCGCACCTGCCGTCCGCGGGCGCGCTGCGCGAGACGCTGCGCCGCCGCCGGGCGACCGGCGGACCCGCCGAGCAGACCTTCGCCACCCTGATCGGCCTGGAGCTGCGGCCCCGCCGGCTGCGGGACGCCTCCCGGCTGTGGGCCTCGCTCACCGACGCCCGCGGGGTGGACGGGCGCGACGGCCTGTGGGCGCACCCGGACATGCTGCCGACCGCCGCCGACCTGGACGACCCGGACGGCTTCGTGCACCGCGACGTCATCGACTTCTCCGAGCTGGACAAGCTGCTCGGCGACGCGGCGAGCGGCGCGGTGGACGATGCGCGGCGCAAGGACCACGACCCGCTCCGCAAGGAGGGCACGGACGGCTCCTCGGACTCCTCCGGCCCCGGCAGACGCCTGCCGACCCCTCCGACGAGGACGGCGACGCCGAGAAGTGAGCGCCCTGCACAAGGACGCGACCGCCGTCCTGGAGAACTGGCACGCGCCCGACGCCGGCCAGGAAGCACTGCGCCAGGAGTATCTGGCGCACCTGGCCGCGCACCCGGACGGCATGTGGAAGCCCTGCAAGGACGGGCCACCTCACCGGCAGCGTCCTGATCCTCGACGCCTCCCGGCAGCGGGCGCTGCTGACCCTGCACGCCAAGCTGAGGATGTGGCTCCAGACCGGGGGCCACTGCGAGCCCGAGGACACCGAGCTGGCGGGGGCGGCGCTGCGCGAGGGCGCCGAGGAGTCCGGCATCGAGGGGCTGCGGCTGCTGGTGCCCGGCCCGGTCCAGCTCGACCGCCACCTGGTGCCCTGCGCCTACCACCTCGACGTGCAGTACGCGGCGGTGGCGCCCGAGGGCGCCACCGAGGCGATCAGCGACGAGTCGCTCGACCTGCGCTGGTTCACCTTCGACGAGGTCGACGAGGTGGCGGACGGCTCGGTGCGGGGCCTGCTGGCACGCACCCGCGCTCTGCTGTAGGGCACGGAGCCGGGAAGCGCTCCAGGCGGCGCCGTGTGAACGGACGGGTGGGCGTGAGCGCGGCCGTGGGCGAGGGGCGTCAGCGGCCCCAGACGTTCCCCTGGTTCTGCCCGTGCGCGCCCTGGCCGCCCACCCCGTACTGCGCGCGCAGGCCGGCGCCGATCTGCGCGTGCTGCGGCGGCATCATCTCGCTGGGCTGCACCAGGACGTAGCCCTGCCCGACGAAGTTCAGCTCCCAGCCCTCGCCGGTGTTGCCGCGCCGCCTGAAGACCGACGAGCTGCTGGTCTGCGCCTGCATCTGGACGCGCAGGCCGGTCGACCAGGCGACGACGGCGTCCGCGTCGCAGGACACGTACGTGTCGGGCGTGACCGGGAGCATCAGCGGCTTGCCCGAGGTCATCAGGGCGACCTTGCCGCGTCCGGCGATGGCCAGGTTGTACTGGCCGGTGCCGGACAGGCCGTACTGCGTGTCGACCGCGATGACGTCCCAGTGCAGCCCGGAGTCGAGCGCGAGGACGTACGCGCGCGTCGACGGTCAGCCCCTCCTGGTCGACGTCCAGGATGTGGATCTGCTGGGCGAGGTTGGCGAGGTAGACGGTGCCCTGGCCGGAGCAGCGCATCAGGTCGAGCACCTCACCGGTGTGCCGCGCGGCGCTGCGCTGTACGGCGACTGGTACTCGCCGTCGAACTCGATCATGCCCTGGTAGGCGACCATCGCGCCCTTGCGGGCCAGGCAGTCCGGGCCGGTGTTGCCGTCCAGCCTGACCCGCAGCAGGTACGAGTTCTGGAGGCTGTAGTGGTCCTGGTTCTGGACCTCGGTGTAGGCGAAAAGCGGGCTCTGCATGATGTGTCGCTCCCCCTCAGCCCCGGGCCCGGAGCCGGTCAGTGCTGTCCTCGCTGGGCTGGACGACCACGAATCCCTGCCCGGAGAAGGCGATCTGGAACGCCTCCCCGCTGCCGCGCCCGATCAGCGACGACGCCTTGAAGCTGCGCTTGGCCTTCATCTTCAGCCCCGACGACCAGGCGACGAGCGCGTCCGGGTCGACATACGTCTCGTCGGCGCCGCTGCCGCAGTCCACCACGATCGGGGTGCCGCGCGAGGTGACGGCGACCCAGCCGGTGCCGGACACCGCCACGTTGAACAGGCCCTGGCCGGCGAACTTGGCCAGGCCCTTGACCCGCTCGACGCCCCACTGGAGGTGCGCGTCGAAGGCGAGCAGGTTGGTGCCGTTGACCGACACGGACTCGTTGTCGAGGTTGAGGCACACCACGTCGGCGCCGTAGTCGGCCAGGTAGAGCAGCCCGTCGCCGGTGCACTTCATCACCGGGGTGCTCTCGCCGGTCAGCCAGGCCGAGGCCATCTGCCGTACGGCGGGCGGGTTCGGCTCGTACTGGATGAAGCCCTCGTAGGCGACCATCGAGCCGGTGCGGGCGTAGCAGGTCCTGGCCGGTGGCCATGGCGACCTTGAGCATGGAGGAGCCGTGGTTCTCCATCCGGGCGGCGACCGGCCGGGGCGCGTAGCCCGCGATCATCTGCTGGTCCATGGCGGGTCACACCTCGTAGGGCTGGACGACGATGAAGTTGCCGGGGGCGCCGCGGAACTGGAGGTTCACGGTCTCGCCGCTGTGGCCGGGGTAGGCGCTCCTGCGCAGCCGCACCTGGCTGGAGACGATCACCTGGGCGCTGGCGGACCAGGCCACGATCGCGTTGCTGTCGGCATAGGTGGTGGGGGTGACCGGGAGCACCACGGGTGTGCCGTGCGTCTTGACGATCACCGTGCCGGTGCCCTGGAACTGCATGGTGAACAGGGCGCCGCCGGGGATGCCGTGGCCCTCGATCCTGCGCACCTCGTGCTGGAGGGTCTCGTCGAAGGCGAGCACGTTCTCCGACGAGACGCAGATCGCGTCGCCCTGGAGCTCGACGGGGTGCAGATAGGCGGCGTTCTCGGCGAAGAAGACCTGGCCGCCGCCGGTGCAGCGCATCAGCTGCATCTCCTGGCCGGTCATGTTGCCGACGATGCGGCCGCCGACGCCCGCGCCCTTGTAGGCGAAGTCGACCTTGCCCTGGTAGAGCACCATGCTGCCCTGGCGGGCGAGGACGGGTTCGCCGCCGCCCTGGCCGAGGTCGGCGCGCATCATCTTCGCGTTCTGCTGCGTCCAGCGCCGGCCGGTGGGCTGCTCGCGGTACTTCTGCATGGACACGGTCGAGGCCCGCGCCCTGGGTGGGGGTGGGCGGCGACGTAGCCGTGCGCGGGGGCGCCCATGGGCGGCCGGCCGCCGAAGGAGGGCGCTCCCGGGGGTCCGGGAGGTCCAGGGGGCCCGGGCGGGCCGGGCTGGGCGGGGAACTGGCCGGGAGGCGGGGACGGCGGGGGCACCTGGCCGAACGGCGGTGCCTGCGCGGGCGGCGGCACCAGCGGACCGATCATCGTCGGCGCCTGGTGGATCGACAGGTCACCGACGCCGGGCGGCGGGGTGAAACCGGGCTGGTGCTGCCCGCCGAAGGACGGCGCGGGGGCCGGCGGCTGGGCCGGGTTCGGCAGCGGCGGCGGGGTGGGAGCCGCGGGGGCGCCGAAGGACGGCGCCGGCGCGGGGGCCGGCAGCGGGGGCG
This sequence comes from uncultured Actinomycetota bacterium, assembly GCA_963820715.1. Taxonomy (GTDB): domain Bacteria; phylum Actinomycetota; class Actinomycetes; order Streptomycetales; family Streptomycetaceae; genus Actinacidiphila. Next base: position 172,653 of record CAWGAU010000001.1, read on the forward strand.
GGGTCGCGCCCCCGGGCGGCGGGGCGAAGCCGGGCGCGGGGGCCGGCGGGGCCTGGCCTCCTGGCGGCGGGGCGAAGCCGGGCGCCTCCTGCGCGGGTGCGGCCTGCCCGGGCGCCGGGGCCGCGGGCTCGTCCTCGGCGACCTCGCCGCCGAAGTTCCGCAGCAGCGCGTCGAGTCCGCCGTCGAAGCCCTGCCCGACGGCGGCGAACCGCCACACGTCCTTGAGGTAGATGTCGGCGAGCATCACCGCCCGCTCGGTGCTGAACTCCGCGCCGTTGAAGGCGTAGCGCGCCACCTCCTCGCCGCCCGCGACCAGCCGGATGTAGCCGGGGGCGACCTGCGACATCTGGCCGTCGCCGTCGATGGTGGCGGTGAACGACAACTTCTGCACCGCGGAGGGGACACGGTCCAGCGTCACCCGGAAGGACTCCGTGTCGCCGGCCTGCGCACCGAGCAGCTGGATCGACTCCTCGGGCGACTTCGGCTGGTTGAAGAACACGAAGTACCGGTCGTCCGACAGCTTTTCCTCGGCGTCGAGGCCGAAGCAGCTGATGTCGAAGGTGAGTCCGGGGGCGGAGATCTGGACGCCGACGTAGAGATCCGTCCCGGCGGTCAGTTCGCTGATCCTGGCCTTGTGGCCACGCTGGAATTCCCTGGCCATGGTGCGACCGGCCCCCATCCCCTTTGTCGTGCTGGTGCGTTGCGACAGGCTAACCGCTCGGCACGGACAGCGGCCATCTCCGGCCTGTACCAGGCGCGTAGCAGAGCTGTCGCGGTCCGGGAGGCGGCGCCCCGCACGGCCCGGTGGTCGCCGCACGGCGCAGGAGTCGGCCTGCGGCTCACTCGTCGCGGGAGGCGGGCGGGTGCGGCAGGCGGTCGGCGGCGACCACGCCCTCCAGGAAGCCGCGGGCGCGCTCGGTGCGCGGATAGCCGTCGAGGAGCTTCCAGAACTGCGGGCCGTGGCCCGGGACGAGCAGGTGGGCCAGCTCGTGCAGCAGCACGTAGTCGATGACGTACTCGGGCATGCCCTGGAGCCGGTGCGACAGGCGGATGCTGCCCTCGGCCGGGGTGCACGAGCCCCAGCGGGAATTCTGGTTGGTGACCCAGCGGACGGTGTCGGGGACGGCCCGGCCCGGCAGGTACTGCTCGGACAGCCGCTCCGCGCGTGCGGCCAGCTCGTCGTCGCCGGGCATCCGCCGGCTCTCCTGCGCGGCGAGCTTGTCCAGCATCACCGTCACCCAGCGCTGCTCCTCGGCCGCGGACATCCTGGCCGGAATGAGCACGACGGTCCGGTCGCCGTCGCGGTAGGCGGACACGGTGCGTCGCCGCCGGGCGCTGCGGCGCACCTCGACCGCGCCCGCCGCCGACGGCCCGCCCGTCCCGTCCCTCACGCCTGTCCTGCCTGTACGCAGGCCGCGGGTGGACTGGTCGGCGAGGTCTCGGGCGGGATCGGCGGACACGTTTCGACGTTACCCGCTGCGTGTGCGGGAAGTCCCGTCCCCAGGCCGGATGCCACAGGAATCACCTCGGTTCATACGCATATTGAACGACTATCCCCCACAGCCTGTGGATAACTTTTCCGAGCTTTCGGATTTTTCGGGCAGGGTGGAGACATCACTTACGGAGAGTGATGGATTCGACGGGAAATCCAGCCGATCGGGGTCCGGGCGGCCGGACGGGCTCGCGTGCGGGCGGGGTGGGTGCGGGCGGGTTCGGCCGCACCCGAACGGGTCGGGTCGGCGGGTCGGACAGAGCGGGGCGCCGCGGTGGCGGGGCGGGAAGGAAGGAGGACGGGATCGTGCGACCGATGCTGAAGGGCGCGCTGCGCCGGAGCTGGCGGGACCGGGAGAGCGTGCAGTTCGGGGTGGACCCGGAGCGGGCGGTGGTGCTCGAACCGGTGGACGGGCCGGCCGCCGGCTTCCTGGGCCTGCTGGACGGCACACGCAGCGCGGCGGCGCTGACCCGGGAGGCGGGCGCGCTGGGCCTGGGCCCGGAGCGGGTCAGACGGCTGCTGGGTCTGCTCGCGCAGGGCGGTGTGCTGGACGACGCCTCGGCGCACGCGGACCTGTCGGGCGCGCTGCGGCACCGCACGGAGGTGCTGGACCGGCTCCGTCCCGACCTCGCGGCCCTGTCGGTGGTGCACCCCGGCCCGGGCGGGGCCGCGGAGCGGATACGGCACAGGGGCACGTCGCGGGTGCGGGTGCTGGGCGCGGGCCGGGTGGGGGCGGCGCTGGCCACCGTGCTGGCGGCGGCCGGGGTGGGTGCGGTGGACCTGGTGGACGGCGGACGGGTCGAGCCGTGGGACGTCGGCCCTGCGGGCTTCCCGGCCGAGCACATCGGCGAGCGGCGGGACGCGGCCGGGCGGGGCGCCGTGCGCCGGGCGTCGCCCGGTCGGCGGGCGGCCCCGTCCCGCGGCCACGGCCACCCCGCACCGCCCGGCCCCGCGGTCACGGTGGTGGCGCCCCGGGACGGGCTGCTGGCGTACGCGCCGGACGTGGCGGAGGCCCGGCGGCTGGTCGGCGTCGGGCACGCCGCACCTGTACGCGGGGGTGCTGGAGGGCGCCGGACTGGTGGGCCCGCTCGTGCTGCCCGGGCGCACGGCGTGCGGGGAGTGCCTGGGGCTCGCGCTGGCCGACGCGTGACCCGGCGTGGCCGCGGATGCTGGCGCAGCTGCGGTCGGGGCGGCAGCCGACGGTGCCCGCGTGCGACATCGCGCTGGCGACCACGGTGGCGGGGCTGGCCGCCGCCCATGTGCTGGCCCATCTGGACGGCCGGGTGCCGCCGAGCGCCGGGGCCCGGGTGGAGCTGTCGCTCGGCCGGCTGTCCACCGGAGTGCGCCCGCTCCCGGCGAACGAGCGGTGCGGGTGCGGCGCCGCGGCGCACGGCGAGGGGCGGGTGCCGGAGCGGATCGGCCGGGGGCGGGCCGGGCGGGCGCTGGCCGCGGGCGCGGGCATGGGCGACCGGACGCGAGGCGCGGCGGGCGCGAACATGGCGCAGGCGTGAGCGCGGACGCGGACACCGGCGCGGGCATGGGTGCGGGCAGTCGCAGGTGCGGGCACGGGCGCAGGGCGGACGGACCGGGCGGCCGAACGGGCCGGGGCGGGGGTGGCGCGGGGTGCGCCGGGCGGGTCCGGAGCGGGGTCCGCGAGGGCGGAAGAGGGGCGGTTGGGCGCGGGAAGTGGCGGCGGGTTCGGTGACGCTTCAGTGGGGAGGGGCACAATGGCCATGTGACCGACGGGAAATGAGGGGGCGCATGTCTGATCTTCCGCGCAAGGCGGTGACCCGGACCGCGAAGCTGGCGGCGCTTCCCCTGGGCTTCGCCGGGCGGGCCACGCTCGGGCCTCGGCAAGCGGCTGGGCGGCCGGCCGGCCGACGAGGTCGCCTCGGAGTTGCAGGAGCGGACCGCGGAACAGCTCTTCAAGGTGCTCGGGGAGCTGAAGGGCGGCGCGATGAAGTTCGGGCAGGCCCTGTCGGTGTTCGAGTCGGCGCTGCCGGAGGACGTCGCCAGTCCCTACCGGGCGGCGCTCACCAAGCTCCAGGAGGCCGCCCCGCCGATGCCCGCCCGCACCGTGCACAAGGTGCTGGCCGAGCGGCTGGGCGAAGGACTGGCGCTCGCTGTTCGCGGAGTTCGAGGACACCCCGTCGGCGGCCGCGTCGATCGGGCAGGTGCACCGGGCGGTCTGGCAGGACGGCCGGCCGGTGGCGGTGAAGGTGCAGTACCCGGGGGCGGGCGACGCCCTGCTCTCCGACCTGTCGCAACTGGGCCGGGTGGCCCGGCTCTTCGGCCCGCTCATCCCGGGGATGGACGTCAAGCCGCTGCTGGCGGAGCTGCGCGAGCGGGTCGCGGAGGAGCTGGACTACGCGCTGGAGGCGCAGGCCCAGCACACCCACGCGGCGGAGTTCGCCGGGGACCCGGACGTCGAGGTGCCGGACGTGGTGCACCAGGCGGACCAGGTGCTGGTCACGGAGTGGATGGACGGGGTGCCGCTGTCCGAGGTGATCTCGGGCGGCAGCCAGGAGATGCGGGACCGGGCCGGGCAGTTGCTGGCGCACTTCCTGTTCGCGGGTCCGGCCCGCACCGGGCTGCTGCACGCCGATCCGCACCCGGGCAACTTCCGGCTGCTGACCGACGACGGGCCGGCGTCCGGCTGGCGGCTGGGCGTGCTGGACTTCGGCACCGTCGACCGGCTCCCCGAGGGGCTGCCGCTGCCGATCGGCACCGCGCTGCGGCTGGCGCTGGCCGGCGACGCCGAGCAGGTCTACCGGATGCTGCGCGAGGAGGGCTTCGTCAAGCCGACGATCACCCTGGACGCGGACGCGGTGCTGGACTACCTGCGGCCGATCATCGAGCCGGCCGGGCGGGAGGAGTTCCCGTTCGACCGGGCGTGGATGCGCGCGCAGGCGGCCACGGATCGCCGATCCGCGCTCGCCCGCCCACCAGTTGGGCAAGCAGCTGAACCTGCCGCCGTCGTATCTGCTGATCCACCGCGTGACGCTGAGCACCGTCGGCGTGCTGTGCCAGTTGGGCGCGACGGTGCGGCTGCGCGCGGAGCTGCGCGAGTGGCTGCCCGGGTTCGACCCGGAGGGCACGGCGGAGAGCGCGTAGGCGGGGCGGGTCGCGGGCCGGCGGCGCACGGGTGCGCCGCCGGCGCCGCGCTACCACCAGGCGGAGTCGAGGCGGCCCTCGATGCTGCGCAGATGTCGTGCGCGCGCAGGCGTCGCAGAAGTAGACGCGCCGGCCGTTCTCCACCGAGCAGGTCCACGTCAGCGGCAAGCCGTGGTGGGTGGTCCCGCAGCGAGCACACGTGGTCGTCGTGGTCTGAGGGGGTTTGTGATCCACTGGGCGACGATACCTCCGGCCGCGCACGGTTCGTCACCAGAACGCACCGCGGGACCGGCCCTCTTCGGACCGGTCCCGCGGTGCGTTGTGGCGATCGTGCGTGGTCACAGCCGTCTGCCGGCCGTGCGCCGAAGTATGCCGGCCGTTACTGCATCACGGCCATGGCGAGGGCCCGGCGGGCCCGGCGGGCGACGCGCTCGGCCCGCCGCTGGAGCCGGCGGCGCGCATGACGTGCAGCGACCTTCGTTCGTGTTCGGCTTCGCGCAGGCGCTGTTGCATTTGGGCACGGGCCAGGGCTTCTGGCATGAGTTGCATTTCGAGGTTCCTGTTCTGGCGCGACGCGTGGGCGTCGGAGGTGCGGGCGGTGAGTTCGCTCAGGGAGGGGGTCATCGGAGCCTGATTCTTGGGATCGGGGGCGTGGGTCAGTGGGCGGTCGATGGTGCCGGGGGTCTTGGACTTCCTGGTGTTCATGCCACGACAGCGTTCTTGCGCGGACGGCCACGCGGCCGCTTGCGGGGCACGACCACGCCCTGGATGAACAGCTCGCCGCCCCAGACGCCCCAGGGCTCGCGGCGGTCCTTCGCGCCGGCCAGGCAGGCCTCACGCACGGGACAGGTCTGGCAGAGGGACTTGGCGTACTCGACGTCGGCCGGGGACTCCGCGAAGAAGACCTCGGGGTCGTAGGTCCGGCACGGGACGGGCACGCCGAGTCGCTCGATCTCGTCGTCGAGCTCGGTGAGGGGCAGCAAGGTGGTCTCCGGGGGTTCTGCGGGCGGGTGGCTCAGGTCGGGCTGGGGTCCGGACGGTGCGTGCGGGGCGGTATGCACGGTGGGTGCGTTCCTCGTCTGTCGGTCCGGCCGGGTCGGCCGGTTTTTCGGTCGTGATCTGTTCTGGAGAAAACAGAAGGGCCGCGGTTCCCGGTTGGGGAATCCGCGGCCCTGAGGTGCCGACCTGATGCGCTATCAGGCTGGATCACTCCAGGGTTCGAGCCCGCGGAAGGCCCACTTTCCGTGCTGCGTCTTCTGCTGTTCGTGCTGTCCATTGGCGGCCTGCGCACCCGTGGCGGTACCAGCGCCGGCGCCGGTGGCCGCCGCCGCGAAGGCATAGGCCGGTGCCTGAGCCTTCGCCGCCGCTACCGCGGGCGCCTGGATCGGTCGCTCGCTCCGGACGCTCATCGGCGGCATGACCGGCAGAAGAGCGGGGGAGACGGGCAGACCGGTACCACGCACAGAGATGCCGAGCGGGCAGGTGGCGATGACCGAACGATCGGTCATTTTGGTGGTGGTCATCATGCTGATCATTGGGCTCGCCTCCTCTCGGCGTCTCGTAAGGGCAGTGGACGTGACTTGCCTAGTACATCACAGGTTTGGCGGCTCTTGGAAGACCCGCTGTCGACCGTGCTCCCGCAGGCTATGAGGACTCCCGCGGGATGCGCAAACTATTTTTCGGCTTCTTCTGCAGAAGATTCTGCGGCGTCCTCCGTGGCATCTTCCGCCCCCTCATCCGGAGCGTCATATTCCGCGGCTCCTGGTCTTCGTCGTCGGGAACCCCGGAGCACAGCGTGAGCACGTCCGCGCCGAACTTCTCCAGTTTGCGCGCGCCCACCCCGGCGATCGACCGACAGGCCCTGCTCGTCCGACGGCCTGACTTCGGCGATCGCCAGCAGCGTCTTGTCGGTGAACACGCAGTAGGCGGGCTGCCCGAGCGCCTTGGCCTGCTCCGCCCGCCAGCTCGCGCAGCCGCTCGTACAGCGCCTCGTCCAGGTCCGACGGGCAGTCCTCGCAGCGCATCAGCTTGATCTCGCCCGCCTCCGACAGCGTGCGCCCGCACACCCGGCACAGCACCGGGCCGCGCCGGCTGCGGCCGGCGGCCGGCGCGCCGCGCCGCTCCGCGCCGCCCTGCGCCGCCGGCGCGCGCTCCCCTGGGCGCCGAGCCCGGCCGCAGCCCGTCGAGGAAGCGCGAGGGGCGCCGGCCGCCCCGGCCGCCCGGCGAGCGCGACAGCGCCCAGGACAGCGCCAGGTGCAGCCGGGCCCGGGTGACCCCGACGTACAGCAGCCGGCGCTCCTCCTCGACCTGCTCGTCGGTCTTGGCGTACGTGATCGGCAGCGTGCCCTCGGTCAGGCCGACCAGGAAGACCGCGTCCCACTCCAGGCCCTTGGCCGCGTGCAGCGACGCCAGGGTGACGCCCTCGACGGTCGGGGCGTGCTGCGCGTTCGCCCGCTCGTCGAGCTCGGCGACGAAGTCCGCCGAGGTCGCGCCGTCGGCCGGGCCGCCGCGAAGTCCTCCGCCAGCCGCACCAGCGCCGCCAGCGACTCCCAGCGGTCGCGCACCGCGCCCGAGCCGGTCGGCGGCTCCGACGCCCAGCCGCGCGAGCTGAGCACCGCCCGCACCTGCTGCGGGAGCGTCGGCCTCGTCCGCACGGGTCGGTGGCCGCCCGCGCCGCGCCGCGCAGCAGCAGCCCCGCCTCGCGCACCTCGGGCCGCTCGAAGAACCGCTCGGCGCCGCGGAGCTGGTACGGCACCCCGGCGTCGGCGAGCGCCTGCTCGTAGACCTCGGACTGGGCGTTGATCCGGTAGAGCACCGCGATCTCGCTCGGCCGCACCCCGGAGCCGATCAGCTCCTTGATCCGGCGGGCGGCGCCCTCGGCCTCGGCGGGCTCGTCCGGGTACTCGGTGTAGACCGGCTCCGGGCCCGCCTCGCGCTGCGAGACCAGCTCCAGCCGGTGCGCGGCGGCCTGCCCGCGGGCCTGGCCCAGCAGTCCGTTGGCCAGGCCGACGACCTGCGGGGTGGAGCGGTAGTCGCGGACCAGTTTCACGACCGTGGCGTCCGGGTGCCGGCTGCGGAAGCCCAGCAGGAAGTCCGGGGTGGCGCCGGTGAAGGAGTAGATCGTCTGCTGGCGTCGCCGACCACGCACAGGTTCTCGCCGCTCGCCCAGCCAGAGGTCGAGCAGCCGCTGCTGGAGCGGGCTGACGTCCTGGTACTCGTCGACCACGAAGTGCTGGTACTGCGAGCGCACCTGCTCCGCGACGTCCGTGCCGGTCCTGGAGCACGCCGACGGTCAGCAGCAGCACGTCCTCGAAGTCGATCACCCCGCGGTCCCGCTTGAGCTGCTCGTACGTGGTGTAGATCCGCGCCACCTCGGCCGGGTCGCGCGGCACGTCGCGGCCGGTCTTGGCCGCCGCCGCCGCGTAGTCCTCGGGGACGGTCTGGGTGACCTTGCACCACTCGATCTCGCCGGTGACGTCCCGCAGTTCGTTGCGGTCCAGGCGGATGCGGCAGCGGGCGCCGGCCTCCGCGACGAGCTGCACCTTGCGCTCCAGCAGCCGCGGCATCTCGCCGCCGACCGCCCGCGGCCAGAAGTACTGGAGCTGGCGCAGCGCGGCGGAGTGGAAGGTGCGCGCCTGCACCCCGCCCGCGCCGAGCTGGCGCAGCCGCCCGCGCATCTCGCCGGCCGCCCGCGCGGTGAAGGTGACCGCGAGCACGCTGCGCGGGCTGCAGTATGCCCGCGCGCACCCCGTAGGCGATCCGGTGGGTGATCGCCCGGGTCTTGCCGGTGCCGGCGCCGGCCAGCACGCACACCGGCCCGTGCAGGGCCGTGGCGACGGCGCGCTGCTCGGGGTCGAGTCCGTCGAGCACCGCGTCCGCCGAGTCGGGCATGGCGGGGAAGAGCGAGTCGTGGGTTGTCGCAGTCACCCCGCCACTGTGCCAGGTCCGGCGGACAGCCCGTGAAAGTTGTCCACAGGTCAGGGAATACGGTACGGAATGCGGTGGCGCCGTCCCGCGTTCTGACCAGTGCAGGTACCAGTCCCGCCGGCGGCGGGGACCATCCGCGACAAGGAGCGATCACCGATGTCGGGCACCGTGACCATGTACAGCACGTCCTGGTGCGGCTACTGCCGCCGGCTGAAGAGCCAGATGGAGCGCGAGGGCATCGCGTACACCGAGATCAACATCGAGGAGGACCCCGCCTCCGCGACGTTCGTCGAGAAGGCCAACGGCGGCAACCAGACCGTGCCCACCGTGCTCTTCGCCGACGGCTCGACCCTCACCAACCCCTCGGTCGCCCAGGTCAAGCAGAAACTGGCGGCCTGACACCGCGCCGCTCCCGGGGGCGCTACGGGCGCCCCCGGGAGCGGGCCGTCAGCGGCCGGTCCCCCGCCGCGGCAGGGGCTTGCCGTACCAGAGTTCGATCAGGCGGGCCGCGATCGAGATGCCGAACGGGGGCAGCACCTCGCCGGACTCGAAGGCGGCCCGCAGGTCCTCGCGGGAGAACCAGCGGGCCTCGCTGATCTCCTCGCCGTCCACGGTGATCTCCGAGGAGGTCGCCCGCGCCGTGAAGCCGAGCATCAGGCTGGACGGGAACGGCCAGGGCTGGCTGGCCACGTACTCCACCTCGCCGACCGTGACGCCGGCCTCCTCGAAGACCTCGCGGCGCACCGACTCCTCGATCGACTCGCCCGGCTCCACGAAGCCGGCCAGCGTGGAGAAGCGGCCCTCGGGCCAGTGCACCTGGCGGCCGAGCAGCGCGCGGTCCTCCTCGTCGGTGACGAGCATGATCACCGCGGGGTCGGTCCGCGGGTAGTGCTCGGCCCCGCACGCCGGGCAGCGCCGGATGTGGCCGGCGGCCGCGATCACGGTCCGCTCGCCGCAGCGGGAGCAGAACCGGTGCATCCGCTGCCAGTTCTCCAGCGCCACCGCGTGCACCATCAGCCCGGCTTCGAGCGGCGGCAGCAGGCCGCCGACCTCGCGCAGCCCGGCCGGCCGCGCCTCCTCGTCCATCCGCCCGGGCAGGCTGTCCTTCTGGAGCGCGAAGTAGCGCACCCCGTCCGGGTCGATGCCCAGGAAGTAGCGGTGCGTCTCGGTCTCCGGGGCGTCGAAGGCCGGGGTCATGACGAGTTCGGTCCGGCCGTCGGCGGTGTCCTCGACCAGCACCTGGCCGCCGGAGACCACGAACACCCGGGTCGTCGGGTGGCTCCACGCCGCGGCCAGCCACGCCTCGTCGAGCCGGTGGTGGGCGGCGCGGTCCACGCCCGTGTGCGTCAGGGCCAGCGGCTGCGATGTCGCGTCGAGTCCGGTCAAGGTGCTTCCCAACTCCCGGTCGTTCCGTGTCGTCGATCTCGTCCGGGCCGTGCCGCGGCCCTGGTTGCGGTGCGTACCGCGGCGGTCGCGCGGCCGGCCGGCCGGTGTCAGCGCGCCGGCCCCGCGGCCAGCTCCTCCCACAGCAGGGCGGCGGTCTCCACACCCTTGAAGAGCAGGTCGAGCTCCACTTTCTCGTCCACCGAGTGCCAACCGTCGGACGGCACGGAAATTCCCAGGAACAGTACGGGAACGCCCAGCACGTCCTGGAGGTCGGCGGCCGGGCCCGAGCCGCCCTCCCGGGTGTAGCGGATCTCCTGCCCGAACGCCCGGCCCATCGCCCGGACCAGCGCACGCAGCCCCGGGTCGTCCAGCGGGGTCAGGCACGGCATGGTGCCCCCGCCCCAGAAGCGGATCTCGTGCCGGATGCCCTCGGGCAGCCGGGCGGCCACCCAGTCCGTGACCAACTGCCGTACGCGGCCGGTGTCCTGGCCCGCCACCAGCCGGAAGGAGAACTTGATCTGCGCGCTCGACGGCACGATGGTCTTGCCGCCCGGGCCGCCGTAGCCGCTGTGTATGCCGTTGACCTCGGCGGTCGGCCTGGCCCAGATGCGCTCCAGCGTGGAGTGGCCGTCCTCGCCGAGCGCGGCGTGCGACTTGGCCGTACGCAGCCAGGCCGGTTCGTCGAACGGCAGCTCGGCCAGCAGCGCGCGCTCCCGCTCGGTCAGCTCGACCACGCCGTCGTAGAAGCCCGGTATCGCGACCCTGCGGTCGTCGTCGTGGAGCGCGGCCACCAGCCGGGCCGCCTCGGTCGCCGGGTTCGGCACGGCGCCGCCGAACGAGCCCGAGTGGATGTCCTGGTCGGGCCCGTACAGGTCGATCTGGCCGTCGACCAGGCCGCGCATGCCCGTGCACACCGTCGGGGTGTCCTCGGCCCACATGCCGGTGTCCGACACGATCACCGTGTCGCACGCCAGCCGGTCCGCGTGCGCCCGGATCAGCTGCCCGAAGTGCGGCGAGCCCGACTCCTCCTCGCCCTCCACGATCAGCTTCACGTGCACCGCGGGCGAGGTGCGGCCGGTCGCGGCCAGGTGCGCGCGCAGGCCCAGGGTGTGCAGGAAGACCTGGCCCTTGTCGTCCGCGGCGCCCCGGCCGTGCAGGCGGCCGTCCCGCTCCACCGGCTCGAACGGGTCCGTCGCCCAGCCGTCCTCCCGCGCGGCCGGCTGCACGTCGTGGTGCCCGTAGACCAGTACGGTCGGCGCGTCCGGGTCGTCGCTCGGCCAGTGCGCGAACACCGCCGGGCCGCCGCCTTCCGTCGGCCACACCTCCGCGACCGGGAAGCCGGCCGCCTTGAGCGCGTCCGCGAGCCACGCGGCGCTGCGGCGGACATCGCCCGCGCGGTCCGGGTCGGCGGAGACGGAGGGGATGCGGAGCCATTCCGCGAGGTCGTCGAGGAAGGCGGTGCGGTGGGTTCGGATGAAGTCCTGGACGGCGTTGTCCGTGGTCGAGCGCATGGCTTGCAGCCTAGCTTGGCGCTCCGCGGGTGCTTGCCCCTGACCCCGGGGTGGGGTCTTCCCCGGGCCTGTGCCCGATCCCCTGCTTCGGGTTATGCCCCCGCCGTATCCCCTGCGCTCAAACGCCGCGCGGGCTGACATCATCTGGGCCACCCACCCACACGCCCGTGCCGTGCGCTCAAACGCCGCGCGGGCTCAGGCATCGGCTCGGCCACCAACCCGCCCGGTGAGGAGGTGTTCGAGGGCGGGGCGGTCGGGGAGGTCCGGGGGGCGGACGAGGGTGCCGGTGCGGATGTGGAGGAACGCCGCACCGACCCGCGCCAGAGGCACTCGTACCTGCTCGGCCCAGGCCACCCGGTAGATGGCGAGCTGGAGCGGGTCCGCGGCGGCCGCCGACCGCCCGGTCTTCCAGTCGACGATCTCGTACGTGTCCTCGCCGTCCGCGCCCTCCTCCCGGTAGACGGCGTCGATCCGGCCCCGGATCAGCCGCCCGGCGAGCGTGAGGGTGAAGGGGGCCTCGACGCGGTAGGGCGTGCGGTCGGCGTAGGGCGTGCGCAGGAAGGCGTCCTTGAGGGCGACCAGGTCGTGCTCGTCGGCGATGTCGTCGCCTGGCTCGATGCCGGGCAGCTCCTCGGGCGCGAACAGCGGCCGGACGTCGAAGCGGGACTCCACCCAGGCGTGGAACCGGGTGCCGCGGCGGGCCGCGGGCGTGGGCGGCCGGGGCAGCGGGCGGGCCAGTTCGCGGGCGAGGCCGTCGGGGTCGGCGGCCAGCAGCATGAGCTGGGTGGCGGTGAGGGAGGGCGGCAGCGGGACGTCCCGTACGGTGGCGCGGGCCCGCCGCAGTTCGCCGGCCAGGGCGTCGAGGTCGCGGTCCCAGGAACCGGCCAGCCGGGCCTCCTCGGTGACCAGGCCGTCGGACTCGGCGCCCGGTACGGCGGAGTCGGCGCCCGGTACGGCGGTGTCGGCGGCCTGCGGAGTCGGTGTCGGGTCTCGGTCTCGGGATCAGACCCGGCAGGTCTGACTCGGGATCGGCCGCGTCGAGCCGCGCGAGCACGGTCTTCGCCGCCTGGCGGCGGCGGTCGAGCGCGGTCGGGTCCAGCGGCAGCGGCCACGGCGGTTCGGTGCCGGCGGCGAGCGCCGGGTTGGTGGCGCCCTCGGCGGGCGGCTCGGCCCAGGTCTCGATCTCGCCGTGGCCCGCCTCGCAGTGCGCGCGCAGGGCGTCGAGGAAGGCGGAGGGCCCGAACGGCTTGACCTGGCTGGGCCCCCACCAGTGGCCGGAGCCGAGCAGCAGGGAGCGCGGCCGGGTGAACGTGACGTAGCCGAGCCGCAGTTCCTCGATGCGCTGGTGCTCCTTCATCGCGTCGCGGAAGCCGTCGAGGCCCGCCCGGGTCCACTCGGGCACGTCGGGCAGGGTGCCGCCGTCGCCGCGCAGCCCGTGCGGCAGCACCTTGGCGCCGGTGGGCCACAGCTCGCGGCCGCGTTCGCTGGGGAAGCCCTTGGCGACGAGGCCGGGCACGGCCACCACGTCCCATTCGAGCCCCTTGGACTTGTGGGCGGTGAGCACCTTGACGGTGTTCTCGCCGCCGGGCAGCGAGCTGTCGAGCCCCTTCTCGTACTGGGCGGCGGTGTGCAGGAAGCCGAGGAACGCCAGCAGCGTCGCCTCGCCGTCCAGGGCGGCGAACCCGGCGGCGACGTCGAGGAAGGCGTGCAGGGTCTCGCGGCGGCGGGCGGCGAGGGCGTGCGGGGACGCGGCGAGTTCGACCTCCAGGCCGGTCACGGCCAGCACCCGGTGCAGCACGTCCATCAGCGGGTCGGCGAGCGAGCGCCGCAGCTCCCTTATCTCGGCGGCGAGCCGGGCGAAGCGCACCCGCGCCTCGGCGGAGAAGGGCAGTGCCGTCGTCGGGGTCGGCGTCGAGGAAGGTCTCCAGGGCGTCGGCGAGCGAGACGATCTCGGCCGGGTCGACGCCTTCGACGGCCGCCGCCAGCCGGTCCGCGCCCTCGCCGGCGCGCGGGACCGTAGCGCACGAGCAGACGGGCACGGCGGCCGAGCAGTGCCAGGTCGCGGGGGCCGATCCGCCAGCGCGGGCCGGTCAGCAGGCGGACCAGGGCGGCGTTGGCGGTCGGGTCGTGCAGCACCTCGCAGGTGGCGACGAGGTCGGCGACCTCGGGCAGGTGCAGCAGCCCGGACAGGCCGACGACCTCCACCGGCACGTCCCGGGCCACCAGCGCGGCGTGGATGTCGGCGAAGTGCCCTGCCGTACGGCACAGGACGGCGATCTCGCCGGGCGGGGTGCCGGTGCGCACCAGGTGGGCGAGGGAGTCGGCGAGCCAGGTGGTCTCGTCGGCCTGGGTGGGCAGCAGGGCGCAGCGCACCAGGCCGTCGCGTTCGGCGCCGGGTGCGGGACGCAGCGCCTCGACGCCCTTGTGGCGGGCGCGCAGTTCGGCGGCGAGGGTGTTGGCGAGGTCGAGCAGGCGCCCGCCGGAGCGGCGGTTCTCGCTGAGCGCGTAGCGGTCGGCGGGCCGCCCGTCGGCGTACGGGAAGTGCCGGGGGAAGTCGTCCAGGTTGGCCACCGAGGCCCCGCGCCAGCCGTAGATCGCCTGGCAGGGGTCGCCGACGGCGGTCACCGGGTGGCCGGTGCCGCCGCCGAACAGCCCGGCGAGCAGCAGCCGTTGGGCGACCGAGGTGTCCTGGTACTCGTCCAGCAGCACCACCCGGTACTGGTCGCGCAGGATCGCGCCCACCTCGGGCCGGTCCTGCGCGAGCGAGGCGGACAGCGCGATCTGGTCGCCGAAGTCGAGCAGGTCGCGGCCGGTCTTCTCCTGGCGGTAGGCGGCGGCCAGTTCGGCGAGGTCGCGGCGGGCGGCGCCGGCCTGCCGCACGTCCCGCACCCAGGCGTAGCCGCGCCGCGCCGGGTCCAGCCCGCCCAGCTCCTCGGCGAGCCGGGTGTCGTAGGCGCGCAGCCGCTCGGGCGTCACCAGGTGCTCCGACAGCTCGCCGCTGAGCGCGAGCAGGTCGCCGACGAGGGCCGGCAGGCCCTTGGTGAGCGCCGGATACGGTCCGGGGGCGGCCCGCAGCACCTTGGCGGCGAGCTGGTAGCGGGTGGCGTCGGCGAGCAGCCGGGCGGTGGGCTCCAGGCCGATCCGCAGGCCGTGGTCCTTGAGCAACTGCCCGGCGAAGGCGTGGTAGGTGGAGATCTGCGGGTCGCCGGGCGGGGGCGCGGGCTCGCCCGGCGGGTGCCGATCGGCCGGGTCGGCGGCGCCGGTCACGCCCGCCTGCGCGAGCGCCTTGCGGACCCGTTCCGACAGCTCCCCGGCCGCCTTGTTGGTGAACGTCAGCCCGAGCACCTGCTCCGGCTCGACCTGTCCGGTGCCCACCAGCCACACCACCCGGGCGGCCATCACCGTGGTCTTGCCCGACCCCGCCCCGGCCACGATCACGCCCGGCGCGAGCGGCGCGGTGACACAGCGCAGCTGCTCCGGGGTGAAGGGGATGCCGAGCAGCTCTTTCAGCTGCTCGGGGCGGTTGACACGGTTTGCCACCCGGTGAGGCTATCCGGCGACGCCGACACGCATCACCGCGCGACCTGTGCACATTTGGCCGATTACCGGCCGATACGCCCGCCCGTGGACCGTGCCCGAAGACGTGCGCCGGGGAGCGCCGCCGGCGGTCTCGGGCCGTGGGCACCGTCGACGGCGACCGCCCTGTGTCCCCGGGCCGCCGCGTCACTCCACGACGTGCCGGCCCTCCGGCTGGGCGGTGCAGGCGGAGCGGAAGGCGCAGTGCGTGCAGTGCTGGCCGGACGCGGGGGTGAAGCGCTCGTCGAGCACCCGGCCGGCCGCCTCGGCGAGCAGGTCCCGCGCCCACTCCCCCGCGAGCGGCTCCTGCCGCTGGACCGCCGGGAGGGTGTCGCCGCCGTCCCGGCGCGAGGCGCCCAGGCGCAGTTGGACGAGTTCGGCGCCGCCGGGCGCGGGGCGGTCGCCGCCGAAGAGCGGGTCGACGGCGCCTTCGCGCACGGCCAGCTGGTAGACGGCGAGCTGCGGGTGGCGGGCCACCTCGGCGGCGGTCGGCTTGGCCCGGCCGGTCTTGAAGTCGACGACGTACGCCTGGCCCTGGGCGTCGGTCTCGACCCGGTCCATGCTGCCGCGGATGCGCACCTGGACCTCGCCCGCGTCCAGGGTGACGTCGAAGTCCTGCTCGGTGGCCACCGGGGTGCGGCCGCGCTCCATGACGTGCCAGCGCAGGAAGCGCTCCAGGGCGGCGCGGGCGTTGTCCTTCTCCTGGCGGGACTTCCAGGGCGCGTCGAAGGCGAGCGCGTCCCATACGGAGTCCAGCCGGCTCATCAGCACGTCCAGGTCGGCGGGCGTGCGGCCGGAGGCGACCTCGTCGGCGAGGACGTGCACGACGTTGCCGAAGCCCTGGGCCGCGGTGGACGGCGGCTCGGCCTTCACCTCGCGGCCCAGGAACCATTGCAGCGCGCAGGTGTTGGCCAGCTGGTCCAGCGCGCTGCCGGACAGCGCGACGGGCTGCTCGCGGTCGCGCACCGGCACCGCGGAGCGGGTCGGCTCGTACAGGCCCCACCAGCGGTCCGGGTGGGCGGTGGGGACCAGCGGGTGGCCGTCGTCGGTCAGCGCGGCCAGCCGGGCCAGCCGGTCGGCCGCCGCCCCGCGCAGCGCCGGGGAGGCGGCCGGGTCGACGGTGGTGGCCCGCAGCTCCGCGACGAGCGCGGCCACCGCGAGCGGGCGGCGCGGGCGGTGGGTGCTGTTCTGGGGCTCGACGCCGAGCTCGGCCAGGAAGCGGGACGGCTGGTCGCCGTCGTCGGCCGCCGACCGCACCGCCGTCACCAGCAGCCGGTCGCGGGCCCGGGTGACCGCCACGTAGAACAGCCGGCGCTCCTCGGTCAGCAGCGCGCCCGGGGTCAGCGGCGGCGCCAGGCCGTCGCGCGCCGATCCGGTCCGCCTCCAGCAGCGAGCCGCGGCGGCGCAGGTCGGGCCACAGGCCCTCCTGCACCCCGGCGACCACCACGATCGGCCACTCCAGGCCCTTGGCGCGGTGCGCGGTCATCAGGCGTACGGCGTCGGGCCGTACCGTACGGCCGCCCAGGGTGTCGGCGGCGATGTCGTAGCCCGACAGCTCCTCGATCAGGTTGAGCGCGCCGCGGCCGCCGGTGCGCTCCTCGGCGCGGGCCGCGGTCTCGAACAGCGCGCACACCGCGTCCAGGTCGCGGTCGGCGTTGCGCCCGGCCGGGCCGCCGCGCAGCGCCGCCCGCTCCAGGCGGGCCGGCCACGGGGTGCCGTCCCACAGGCCCCACAGCGCGTCCTCGGCGGTGCCGCCGGCCGCGAGGCACTCGCGGGCCGTGCGCAGCAGCAGCGCCGAGCCGGCGGGCGCCGCGGGCGTACGACGCGTCGTGGGCCGCGAGCCGTTCGGGTTCGGCCACCGCTTCGGTGATCAGCACGTCGGAGGGGCGCGGCACGCCCTGGCCCGCGGCCCGCTCCTCCTCCCGCAGCGCCCGCCCCAGCCGGCGCAGGTCGGCGGCGTCCATGCCGCCCAGCGGCGAGGCGAGGAGGGTGAGCGCGTCCTCGACGGTGAGGACGGTGCGGGCAGTGCGGGCGGTGCTCAGCGGCTCGCCGGGAGGGTCGCCGGGAAGCACCCGGGCGGGCTCGGGGACGTCCCCGCCGGCCGCGGACGGCGCGGCCTCGGCGCCCGCCGGGGCCGCGACCAGGTCCTCCGCCCGCTGCCGGCGGCGAGGGGACGAGGTCCTCCGGCGCGCTCGCGGGGGCGCCCGCCGGGCGCCGGGAGCGCGGGGAGGGCCGACTGCGCGGCCAGCCGCAGCGCCAGCAGGAGGGGGGCGACGGCGGGCTCGGCGTGCAGCGGGATGTCGGAGGTGTCGAGGTCGACGGGGACGCCCGAGGACGCCAGCGCCCGCCGCAGCGCGGGCAGCGCCGCGGTCGCGCGGGCCAGGACGGCCATGTCCCGCCAGGGCACCCCGTCCTCCAGGTGCGCGCGGCGCAGCACGTCGGCGATCCCGTCCAGCTCGGCCCCCGGCGAGGGATACGTGCGCACGTCCACCCGCCCGCCGTCCCGTACGGTCCCGGGCGCGCGGTGCCGGCGGGCCGCCTCGGCGGGCAGCCGGGGCAGCGGCATCCGGGAGGCCAGGTGCCGCACGGAGGTGAGGACGGCGGCGCCGGCCCGCCGGTTGGCGGTGAGCACGCGCACCGGCGCGGGGGAGCCGGCGCGGTCCGGGAAGGCGGTCGGGGAAGTCGAGGATGCCGTTCACGTCGGCGCCGCGGAAGGCGTAGATCGACTGGTCGGGGTCGCCGAAGGCCACGAGGGTGCGGCCCTGCCCGGCCAGCACGTGCAGGAGCCGGGTCTGCGCCGGGTCGGTGTCCTGGTACTCGTCGACGTACACCGCGTCGTAGCGCCCGGCGACCTCGGCGTACACCTCGGGCCGCGCCACCAGCCGGACCGCCCGGTGCACCAGCTCGGTGTAGTCGATGACGCCCTGCATGTCGGTGACGTCCAGGTACTCCTGGAGGAAGCCGGCGGCGGCCGTCCAGTCCGGCCGCCCTATCCGGCGGGCGAACTCCGCCAGTTCCCGCGGCCCGAGCCCGAGTTCGCGGGTGCGGGCCAGCACCGCGCGCACCTCGTCGGCGAACCCGCGGGTGGTGAGCGCGGCCCGCAGGTCGTCCGGCCAGCGCACCCGGCCGCGCCCGGCGCGGGCCAGCTCGGCCTGCCCGGCGAGCAGTTCGCGGACCACGAGGTCCTGCTCGGGGCCCGACATCAGCCGGACCGGCTCGGCGAACAGGTCGGGCTCCTGGTGGGCGCGGACCAGGCCGTAGCAGAAGGAGTGGAAGGTGGCGGCCTGCGGGACCGCCGTGCGGCGGCCGCCGGCCCGCGCGGCCATCCGGTCGCGCAGCTCGACCGCCGCCTTGCGGCTGAAGGTGAGCACGAGGACGCGGTCGGCCGGGGTGCCCGCCCGCACCCGGGCGGTGACCGCCTCGACCAGCGTGGTCGTCTTGCCGGTGCCCGGCCCGGCCAGCACCAGCAGCGGCCCCTCCCGGTGCTCGACCACGGCCCGCTGCTCCGCGTCCAGCACAGGGGGCGCGGCGGACGCGACGGGCGTGCGTACCAGCCGGTAGCCTCCGACGCCCGGGCCCGTGGCGTACGCCGCGGCGCCGGGGGCCGGGCGGCCGGGCGGTACGCCGCGGGAAGAGAAAGAGGGGTTCACGTGGTTCGCCGGTTTCATGAGGGTCAGGGAATGTGCTCGCGGACGCGCGCCGCGGGGCGGGTCATGCCCCCGTATGGCGGAAGCTGGATGACATGGAACTGCGGCCGTCATCCGCCGCCCGCGCCCGCGGGTGCGTCCGGCGCGCGCCCGTCCCAGCGGGCCCTGCGCATGTCGACGCGCGGGACGTGGCCCTCGGCGGACCGGCCGGACTCGCGCAGCGGGGTGCCCTCGGCCCGGTAGGCGGCCAGCGCGCTCAGCTCGTGGCCCGGCAGCAGCACCCCGTCGGAGCGCACGACGCGCCACCAGGGCACCCCGCCGCCGTACAGCGCCATGACGCGGCCGACCTGCCGCGGGCCCGCCCTCGTCGAGCCACTCCGCCACGTCGCCGTACGTCATGACCCGGCCGGCCGGGATCAGGTCCACCGTGTCCAGCACCTTTTCCGCGTACGGGCCCGGCTCGCCCGCCTCGTACCCGGTGCTCTCCTCGCTCACCCGGCCAATCCTGCCGCAGACCTCCGACACCGATGGGTTCAGGGCCGCGTTCGCGCGGCGCGCGTGCCACCATCGTCCGGGCGGTGACTGGTGATACGAGATCAAGAAGAGACGACCGGCGACAATCCGGGCGCGGAGCGAGGCCGACGGGGCCGCCCACGCCCGCGAGGCGCTGCCCGCGTCCGCCGACGGGTCCGGATCGGGGTCCGGACCGGTCGTCGCCCGGACCGGGGTCACGGCCGGGACGGCGGCGCCCGCCCGGAGGACGGCGCCCGCGACCCCGCCGGGTCCGAAGGCCGCCGGCGGCGACGGACGGCGACCGCGCCGAGGACGTCCGAGGCCACGGCTCGGGAGGCCGAGGAGGCCGAAGTCACCGAAGGCCGACGGCCGGCACGAAGCGGCGGACGACCGCCCCCGCGACGACCCGGAATCCGACGCCGACGCCGATCGCCCGCCCGTCCCCGAGGGCGGCCCGGAGCGGGGCGGCGAGTCCGGCGCGACCCGGCGGGCCGTCTCCGTCGACGAGCCGCTGCTCGCCGCCCGCGTGCACCGCCCCGCCGACCTGGTCCGCTTCTTCCTCGGCCTGCTCGGGATCGCGGTGGTGCTGGCCGTCGCCGGGTTCGCGCACGCGACGACGAACGGCCTGGAGACCGACATCACCAAGGGGGCCGAGCGGGCGCCCGACTTCTTCTCGTCCTTCACCGGCCTGACCGCCAGCATCGCCGTGCTGATCGTGCCCGTCGCCTTCGCGGTGGACCGGCTGGTCAAGCGGGACGGGCTGCGGATCGCCGACGGCGTGCTGGCCGCCGTCCTCGCGCACGGCACCGCGCTCGCCACCGACCTGTGGGTGACCAACTCCGCGCCCGGCTCGATCCGCGAGGCGCTCTCGCACAGCGCGCCGTCCGGCGGCGGCCTGACCGACCCCGTGCACGGCTACCTCGCGCCCGTCATCGCGTACTGCACCGCGGTCGGCATGGCCCACCGCCCCCGGTGGCGGGTCGCGCTGTGGTGCGTGCTGGTGCTGGACTCCTTCGCGGTCCTGGTCGGCGGCTACACCACGCCGTTCTCCATCGCGCTGACGCTGCTGATCGGCTGGACGGTCGCCTACGGCACGATCTACGCCGTCGGCTCCCCCAACGTCCGCCCCACCGGCCAGAACCTGCTGGCCGGGCTGCGCCGGGTCGGCTTCGCGCCGCTGACCGCCCGCCGGGTCGAGGAGCCCGGGCCGGAGAGCGCCGACGCCGACCGCAGCCGCGGCTACCAGGTCACCCTGGAGGACGGTCCGCCGCTGGACGTCACGGTGGTGGACCGCGAGCAGCAGGCGCAGGGCTTCTTCTACCGGACCTGGCGGCAGCTCTCCCTGGTCGGCGGCATCACCCAGCGGCGCAGCCTGCTGTCGCTGCGGCAGGAGCTGGAGCAGGAGGCGCTGCTCGCCTACGCCGCCATCGCGGCCGGCGCCAACGCGCCCAAGCTGATCGCCACTTCCGAGCTGGGCCCCGACGCGGTGATGCTCGTCTACGAGCACATCGGCGGGCGCCGGCTCGACGCCCTGGCCGACGAGGAGATCACCGACGCGCTGCTGCGGGAGGCGTGGACGCAGCTCCGGGCCCTCCAGTCGCGGCGGATCGCGCACCGGCGGCTGGGCGGCGCGTCGCTGCTGGTGGACCGGAACGGCCGGGTCTTCCTCACCGACCTGCAAGGCGGCGAGATCGCGGCCGGCGACATCGCCCTGCGGATGGACATCGCGCAACTGCTCACCACCCTGGCGCTGCGGGTCGGCCCGCAGCGCGCGGTGGAGTCGGCGCTGGCGGTGCTCGGCCCGGACGCGGTCGCGGACTCGCTGCCGCTGCTCCAGCCGATCGCGCTCAGCCGCGCCACCCGCTCCCAGCTCAAGGTGCTGGGCCGGGAGCGGGCGCAGCGCGAGCGCGAGGCGGTGCTCGCCGCGCTGGCCGAGGACAAGGCGGCGCGCGAGCACGGCCGGCCCGAGCCGCCGCACGACGACCTGGTGGGCAAGGCGCAGTCGAAGGCCGAGCGCAGGGCGGAGGGCAAGGCCGAGAAGCGGGTCATGGAGGACGCGCTCGAAGAGATCCGCGAGGAGGACCTGCTCTCGCGTATCCGCCAGCAGGTGCTGCTGATCCGCCCGCAGGCCCCGGTCGAGCCGGTCCGGCTCGAACGCATCAAGCCGCGCACCCTGATCACCGTCATCGCGGCCGCCTTCGCCGCGTACTTCCTGCTCTCCCAGCTCTCGTCGGTGCCGATCGGGCACGCGGCCGCCAACGCCGACTGGAAGTGGGCGATCGTCGCGGTGGCCGGGTCGGCGGCGACCTACGTGGCGGCGGCGTGCGCGCTGTCCGGTTTCGTGCCGGAGCGGCTGTCCCTGGTGCGCACGGTGACCGCGCAGGTGGCCGGGTCCTTCGTGAAGCTGGTCGCCCCGGCGGCGGTCGGCGGGGTGGCGCTGAACACCCGCTACCTCCAGAAGGCGGGGGTACGGCCCGGGCTCGCGGTGGCCAGCGTCGGCGCCTCCCAACTCGTCGGCCTGGGCTCGCACATCGTGCTGCTGATGACCTTCGGCTTCATCACCGGCACCCAGAAGACGCCGTCGCTGTCGCCGTCGCGGACGGTCATGGCCGGGCTGCTCACCGCGGGCGTGCTGGCGCTGGTGGTCACGGCCGTGCCGGCCCTGCGCAAGTTCGTCTCCACCCGGGTGCGGGCCCTGTTCGCGGGGGTCGTGCCGCGCATGCTGGACGTCCTCCAGCGCCCGGCGAAACTGGTCACCGGCATCGGCGGCACCCTGATGGTGACCGTCACCTTCGTCATCTGCCTCTACGCGCTGCGTACGGGCCTTCGACGGCCATCTCAGCTACGCCACCGTGGCGGTCGTCTTCCTCGCGGGCAACGCGCTCGGCTCCGCGGCGCCCACCCCCGGCGGGGTCGGCGCCGTCGAACTCGCCCTCACCGGCGGCCTGATCGCGGCGGGACTCCCCAAGGAGGTGGCCACCCCCGCGGTCCTGTCCTTCCGGCTGCTCACCTTCTGGCTGCCGGTCCTGCCCGGCTGGCTCGCCTTCACCAGCCTGACCCGCAAGGGCCGTCTCTAGGCCATGAGTTGGCGCGGGGGCGGCGCCGCCCGCCCGCCGCCCGGGACGTTCTCCGCCGCCGGGCCGGGCCTTCTCGGCCGCCGGGCGGGACCGGACTTCCGCGGCGTGATGCGGACGAAGTGCGCGCCCCCGGGGTCGATTTGACCGATGTGACATGTCCGTGACTTAAAACGCACAGTACCGCCCTCGAACGACAGTGGCCGGTTTCGGTACGGTGGTCCCCTGGAAACGGGGACCAGGACCGGGATGCGCCGATGCGGCGGACCGGTGGGCTCCCTTTCGACGAACGACCGGGAGCCCCCAACGATGCGCGTCCGTACCGCAGTGACCGCCGCCGCCCTCGCGGCGAGTGCCGCCCTCACGCTGTCGGCCTGCGGCGGCGGTTCGGGCAGCGGCAACGACAAGATCCCGTCCGCGTCGGGCACTTCGGCGACGACGCCGGCCTCCCCCTCCGCCTCGCCGAGCCAGGCGGGCGGCAAGCCGCTGAGGATCGACCCGGGTCTGGCGATGCCCGCGGGCGTGAAGGTGGCCTTCGACCTGTCGGCGCCGAACAACTCCGTGCAGGCCGCGGCTCTCTCGGGCGCGGCCGACTTCATCCAGTCGATCGACCACGCGGTGGTCAAGCAGAACGCGAACGACCCGGGGCTGCGCGGGTACGCCGCCGGTGGCGCGCTGACGTACGGGCAGAACTTCGTGCGGGAGAACGTCGGCCAGAAGCTGACGTTGTCGGGCACCGACCGCTACTACGAGCCCGTCTTCGGGGCCGCCGGCGGCGCCACGACGGTCGAAGTCACGCTGTGCAACGACCAGTCGAAGCTCTACAGCAAGGAAGTCGCCACCGGGAAGGTGGACGTGACCGGGGCCAGCGACCGCAACTACGTGCTCTGGGACATCGTGATGGTCAAACTCCCGTCCGCCAAGGCCATCTGGCAGGCGCACGGCGTCACCGTGAAGGAGAAGGCACTCCAATGCAAGCAGTGAAGGCCAAGAGACTGGCGGGGCGCGGCCTGGCGCTCGCCGGAGTGTTCGTGCTCGCCGCGGCCACGCCCGGCTACGCCCACACAGGCCCGTCCAAGACCAACTCCTCGTCCGGCAGCAGCGACAACAACACCATCGGTGCCGGTGTCCAGACCGTCAGCATCACCTATCCCTCCGGATCGCCCGGCAGCAGCGCGCACGCCATCACGTCGGTCGACTCGAACTGGACGCCGCCGCCGTGCTGGATCGGCCCCATAGCGGACCCGGTGACCTTCAAGAAGAACGTGCTGGCCGGGGTGAAGGCCACCGACGTGCCGGGGCAGCCGAACTACGCCATGGAAGCCATGGACGAGTACAAGCGGCACTACGACACCAACTACACCTGGGGCGGCAGCGGCAAGGGCTACAAGGACTTCAACGTCGACCAGCAGGGCAAGGGGATGTTCTGGGGGGCGGTGGAGAACCCCGACTCCACCAGCCTCGACAAGTTCTCCTGCAACTCCACGATCCCCTTCTTCGTGCCCGCCGGGCAGCGGCCGCCCGCCGGGACGCCCAACGTGCTCACGTCCGCGATGCTCGCGCGGCTGGCGTACTCCCACACGCACGTACCCGGCGTGACCATCGAGACGAACCCGGTGAACACCCTGACGGTGAACCTGCCCACCTGGGTGCGGTTGCAGGAGAAGTACACGCCGGTCAAGGTGCGCGCGTCCGTGGACCTCGGCGGCGGGCAGCAGCTCTGGGCGGAGACGACGGCCAGGGCGACCAGCGTGCACATCGACCCGGGGACGTCGGACGCGACGGTGTACCCGGCGTCGGGCGACTGCCCGATCGGGGCGGACGGCACCGTGGGCGCCGACTACAACGGCGACCCGAAGGCCGACCCGCCGTGCGGGGTGACGTACCTCAGGTCGACGGACGCGACCGGGCCGTTCGACCTGGACGTCACGGCCACCTGGAGCGTGTCCTGGACCGGCTCGGACGGCGGCGGCGGCCAACCTGCCCAACGGCCGTGTCCAGCAGCCCAAGCAGGTCACCGTGCAGGAGATCCAGTCCGTCAACCGCTGACAGCGGGGCGGACGACGTACAGGCGCAGGACGACGGTACAGGCGCACAGGTAAGGGGCGGCACCCGGTGGGTGCCGCCCCTTACTCGCGTCCTCAGGCCGCCGGCTCGGTCAGTAGATCGGCTTGTGCGGCTCGATCGTGTTGACCCAGCCGATGACGCCGCCGCCGACGTGCACCGCGTCGGAGAAGCCCGCGGACTTCAGCACGGCGAGCACCTCGGCGCTGCGCACACCGGTCTTGCAGTGCAGCACGATCCGCTTGTCCTGCGGGAGGTGTTCGAGGGCCGAGCCCATCAGGAACTCGTTCTTCGGGATCAGCGTGGCGCCCGGGATGGAGACGATCTCGTACTCGTTCGGCTCGCGGACGTCGATGATCTCGATGTTCTCGCCGTCGTCGATCCACTCCTTGAGCTGCTTGGGAGTGATCGTGGAGCCCGCGGCGGCCTGCTGGGCCTCCTCGGAGACGACCCCGCAGAACGCCTCGTAGTCGATGAGCTCCGTGACGGTCGGGTTCTCGCCGCAGACCGCGCAGTTCGGGTCCTTGCGGACCTTGACCTGGCGGTAGGTCATCTCCAGGGCGTCGTAGATCATCAGCCGGCCGAGCAGCGGCTCGCCGATGCCCGTCAGCAGCTTGATCGCCTCGGTGACCTGGATGGCGCCGATCGACGCGCAGAGCACGCCGAGCACGCCGCCCTCGGCGCAGGACGGCACCATGCCGGGGGGCGGGGGCTCCGGGTACAGGCAGCGGTAGCACGGCCCGTGCTCGGACCAGAAGACCGACGCCTGGCCGTCGAAGCGGTAGATCGAACCCCAGACGTACGGCTTGCCGAGCAGCACGCACGCGTCGTTGACGAGGTAGCGGGTGGCGAAGTTGTCCGTGCCGTCGACGATGAGGTCGTACTGCGCGAAGATCTCCATCACGTTCTCGGCTTCGAGCCGCTCTTCGTGCAGGACCACGTCGACGTACGGGTTGATGCCCTTGACGGAGTCCCGGGCGGACTCGGCCTTGGAGCGGCCGATGTCGGCCTGGCTGTGAATGATCTGGCGCTGCAGGTTCGACTCGTCGACCTCGTCGAACTCGACGATGCCGAGCGTGCCGACACCGGCGGCGGCCAGGTACATCAGGGCCGGCGAGCCGAGGCCGCCGGCCCCGACGCACAGCACCTTGGCGTTCTTCAGCCGCTTCTGCCCGTCCATCCCCACATCGGGGATGATCAGGTGACGCGAGTACCTGCGGACCTCGTCAATGGTGAGCTCGGTGGCCGGCTCGACCAGGGGTGGCAGCGACACAGGGACCTCAGCAATACGGTTGGGTCGGTCATCAGACATTACGCAAACGGGCAGGTGCCCGCCTGCGCTGTCCCTGCAACACTGCCACGCCCGTCTTCATTCCAAGACACCCGGTCCGAGGACCGAGACGCTCCACGGTCACATGCTGGGCGGTGGCTGCCCGCACACCTTTTGCACCGCTTCGTGCCAATAACTGGCCAGCCCCGCCCACGGGTCCGCGCCGTCCCGGTCGGTGCGGTCGGTCACACACACGGTGCCCGCGCCCTGCCAGCGGGCGATCCGCAGCGCCTGGTCCAGATGGGTCGCGGGCAGGCCGTGCACCAGGTGCACGAAGTGCGAGGGCGCGTACGCGGCCGCCCACTGCGGCGCCTCCGACCAGCGGTAACGCGTCCACGGCCCGGCGAAGACGACGAGCTGGTCGGCGAACTCGGCGTACCCGGGGTACGGGTGCGCGCCCGGCGCCAGCACCACCGGGCCGTCGTGCGGCAGCATCGCCCGCAGCGTCGCCACCGCGCGGCGGCACTCGGCGGCCTCGGCCCGCGCCGTCGGCGCCCGGTCCAGGTAGAAGCCGTCCACCTGGTACCAGTCGAGGTAGCGCGAGGCGTCCGCGATCAGCGCGCCGTAGGGCCGGGTGCCGTAGGCGGCGTCCAGCCGTCCGAGGAGCGGGACGCCGTTCTCACGGACGCGGGCCAGCGCCTGCGCGTAGAGCGGGTCCTGGCGGGTGCCCGGGCCGGCCGAGACGTCGAAGGCCGCCCAGTCCAGCGGCGCGCCGGGCCGGGCCAGTTCGGCCCACTCGGCCGGCGCGACCAGCGGGTGCGCGAACGCCGGCACCCCGAAGCCGGTGCCGCTGCGCCGCCCGGCCGCCGCGCCCGCGCCACCGCCCTTGCGGCCGCCCGCCGCGCGCCCGCCCGCCGCGGCGGCCTTCCTCGTACGCCCCAGCGGGATCAGACGCGGCATGCCGCCTCCATCCAGACGTCGGCCAGCGACTCCTCCAGGCCGATCCGGGGCCGCCAGCCGAGCCGGTCGCGGGCGGTGCGGACGTCCGCCTGCTGCCAGACCCCGCAGCCGTCCGGGTACGGCGGCCCGTGCGGCGGGTCGTCGAGTTCGCGCAGCACCCCGTCGTAGCCGGCGACGTGCGCGAGCGCCGCGGCCATGTCCCGCATCCGCACCGCCCGCCCGCTGCCGATGTTGACCACGCCCTGCGCGGCCGACAGCGAGGCCGCGTGCACGGCCCTGGCCACGTCCCGCACGTCGATGAAGTCGCGCTGCGCGGCCAGCCCGCCGAGCTTCAGCTCGCCGTCGCCGCTCTGCATCGCGCGGCGCAGCGCCTCGGCGACCCGGCCCAGCGGCGCGCCGGTCGGGGTGCCGGGCCCGACCGGGCTGAAGACGCGCAGCACCACCGCGTCCAGGCCGGAGCCGAGGACGAGTTCGGTGGCGGCGAGCTTGCTGACGCCGTACGGGCCGCCGGGCCGCGGCGCCGCGTCCTCGCCGGTGGACGAGCCGACCGGCGAGGGCCCGTACTCCGAGCCGCAGCCGACCTGGACCAGCCGGGCGCCCACCGAACTGCGGCGCAGCGCCTCGCAGACGGTGGCGACGCCGACGATGTTCTGCCGGGTGAGGTCGCGGGCGTTGCCGCGGGTGGAGCCGGCGCAGTTCACCACCACCCCGGGGTGGACGGCGTCCAGGAACCGGGACAGCACCCCGGGCGCGCCGGACGCCAGGTCGAACCGCACGTCCGCGTCGTCGCTCCTGCCCAGGGCGGTGAGCTGGCACGGCGGGGTCGGCGAGCAGTCGTTCGGCGACGTGCCGGCCGATGAAGCCGTCGGCACCCAGCAGCAGCACTCTCATCGCGCATCTCCTCGCCGGCGGTCGGCGGTCGGGGTCGTCGGGTACGGGGTTCGGTGCGTGATCACGGTCTTTCTCCTGGTCGGTGATACGGGAGGTCAGGTGCGGTGGGCCGCTGCGCGCGGCAGCACGCACAGCGCGTGCACGGCGAGCGCGACGGCCGCGCCGCCGCAGGCCAGGGCCCGCGCCGGCCCGGCCGGCAGCACGGCCAGACCGGCCGCCTGCGCGGCGCAGGCGGCGGCGAGGCCGTATCCGGCGGCCCGGGTCCGGCCGCGCACGGCGAGCAGGCGGGCGGCGAACAGCAGCACGCCGAGGGCCGTGCCGCGCAGGTCGCCCAGCACGGCGAGCAGCACCAGCAGCGTCGCCGCGTACGCCGCCAGCGCCGCGGCCAGTCGCGGGCGCACCGCGTCGGCGAAGTCGGCCAGGCCGTGGCTGGGCGCGAGTTGGGCCCGGGCGGAGAGCGCGAACCAGTGCGCGAGGTACGCGGCCGGCAGCAGTGTCAGCGCCAGGACGGCGAGCGTCGCGGTGCCCACGGGGTGCGGGCCGCAGCGGGCGAGCGCCAGCAGGGCCGTCGTACCGAGCGCGAACGCGGCGCCGCGCCCGGTGCGCAGCGGGCCGGTGCGCAGGGCCGGCCACGCGGTGAGGACGAGGACGGCCACGGCGGCGGGGCCGGGCAGGCGCAGGGCGGCGGCCAGGGTCGTGGCCAGGCCCGGCAGCAGGTGGAGCAACCCGTCCTTGGCGCCCAGGCGTATCGGCTCGCGTTCCCGCGGGCCCGCCGGCCGGGGCGGGCGGACGGTGTGCGGCACCCGGGCGAAGAGTTCCTCGGCCAGGCCGAAGACGTCGCGGTGGCGCAGGCGGCGGGCGTCGCCGTCGGTGAGGCCGCGGGCTTCGAGGCCGGCGGTGATCTCCCATGGGTCGACGGAGGTGGACAGGAGGTCGTGGTGGCGGTGCATCACGGCTTTGACGGGGTCGGCGGGGCCGCGGCGCCTCCCTCCTGGCCGGAGGGCATCGCCGGGGTTCTTCTCCCGCCCACCCGCCCCTTTGTCCTCAAGCGCCGGACGGGCTGGGTGGGTCGGCCCTGGGCCCGAGGAGCTCGCACCCGCCGGACGGGCCGGCCCGGTCCGCACCCGCCGGACGGGCTGGTCAGCCGGGCGGCCGGCGCCGCGGGGGCCCGTCCTCAAACGCCGGACGGGCTGGTTTGGCCTGGCCCGAGCCCGAGGAGCTCGCACCCGACTGGACGGGCGGGGTGGGTCGGCCCCGAGGAGTCCGCACCCGGTCGGGCGGGCGGGTTCGGCCTGGTCCGAGGAGAATATGCCCCTGGCAAATCGATTCGGCAGGAGCCGTGGGACGAAGAAGCGATTCGCCGGGGGTGGCGGGCATGGGCGGGGGCTCCTAGTGACAGGGGGTGAGGGTGGACGGGGAGACGGACTCGGCGGGCGTGGTGAAGGGGCGGGGGTCGCCCGCGGCGTCGCGCAGCGGCTCGTGGGGGACGGGGTGGCGGGCCACCACCGACAGGTAGGAGTCGCGGAAGGCGTGCACGCAGTTGTCGACCGTGAACAGGGCGAGCGCACGCTCACGGGCGGCGGCGCCGAGCCGGGTGGCCCGCTCGGGCCCGCGCAGCAGCTCCAGCGCGGCCTCGGCGAGCGCCTTGGGGTTGCGCGGGGGGACCAGCAGCCCGGTGCCGCCGATGACCTCGCGTACGGCGCCCACGTCCGTGGACACGGTGGGCCGGCCGCAGAACATCGCCTCGACCAGGCTGAGCGGAAAGCCCTCCGCGCAACTGCTGAGCAGCACGACGTCGCCCGCCGCGTAGGCGTCCGCGGGCTCGGGGGCGCCGGGCGACCCGATCTCCTCGAAGGTGACCGGGCTCTCGCCGACGGCGTGCGCGTGCGCCGCCTCGTCGGGGAAGAGCTGGGCGGCGAGCGTACGGCAGTGCCCGAGGTAGCCCGCGGACCGCTCGTCGGTGGCGGGGGCGTAGAAGATCCGCAGCCGGGCCCGGGGCTCCTCGGCGCGGATGGCGTGGAAGGCGTGCAGCAGGGCGACGAGGTCCTTGGACGGGTCCGCGCGGCCGACCCACGCGACGGTGGGGTCGGCGTGCGCGGCGGGCGCGGACGCCTCCGCCTCGGCCTCCTCGCCCGCGCGGGCGAAGCCGGCGGCGTCCATCCCCGGGTAGACGGTGCGCATCCGGTCGCGCGGCGCCCCGCAGCGCTCCTGCCAGCGGCGCACATGCGTGGAGCCGGCGGTGACCAGCGCGGCCTGCCGGTAGGACTCGCCGGCGAGCAGCCGGTGGTAGTCGCCGAGCAGGGCGCGGACGGCCGGGGTGAGCCCGGCGGCGCGGTGCGCGAGCAGCGCCTCGCGGACCCGGACGGTGTACTCGGAGACGATCAGCGGGGTGCCGCAGAACCGTTTGGCCAGCAGTCCCGGCAGCGCCGCGGGACCGCCCGACACGGCGTGGCACAGGTCGGCGGCGCCCAGCTCGCCGGGGCCGTACCAGGGCAGCGACAGCGGACGGAGCTGGTGTTCGAGCAGGGCGGCGACGGCGAGGAGTTCGGTGACCGCGATGTCGCCGAGCAGGGGGCGTACGCCGGGCCCGTGGCAGGCGGCCTCCAGCGCCTCCAGGGCGTCGTCGCCGCGCAGCAGGCCGGGCAGGCCGCCGTAGCGCGCGGCGGTCTCGGCGAGGCCGTAGAGCCCGGCGGCGAAACGTTCCGCCCGGCCGCCCTCCTCCGCCCGGTGCCCTGCCCCCGGGTCCTCCACCGCCCCGGCCAGGGCGGCCGCGAGGTCGCCGAAGTGCCAGCGGAAGGCGGCCCGCCGGGCCCGCCGCACCGCCCGGCCGCCGTCCCGGGCCGGCCCGGGCGGCTCCCCCCACAGGCGCTCGGCGAGCACCCGCCGCACCTGCGGGGGCGGGTCCACCCGGCCCCCGGCCTCGGTCCGCGGCGACCGGCTCAGCGCGTAGACGTCGAAGTCGTGGTGCGCGAGCCCGCGGACGAGCCGGTCGCACCACGCGCCCCCTTCACCACGCGCGTATGGATAGCCACCCTCGGTGAGTAGTGCTATGCGCACGAGTGCGCCCCCTCTCGGCATTCCGGACCTACGGTCGCTGCCGAGCGGAACCGCACCCCTGGGGGTGCGGGGCGATTGCGCCCGCCCGGCGCGAAGAAGGTATGCCGGTACGGCGGTGGCGCGACGGACGGTTGTCCGCCGCGCCACCAAAAGGGGTGAAGCGTCGTAACTTTCCCTCGTGTCGGACGTTTACCCGACCTGGGGCACCGTCACCCCGGCTTCGTCCGGCGCCAGCCGGGCCGCCCTGCGGGCCGCGGACTCCTCCGGGTCCAGCACCGGGACGGCCGCCAGCAGACCCTTGGTGTACGGGTCCTGCGGCGCGTCGTACACCTCGTCGACGGTGCCCGTCTCCACGATCCGGCCGGACCGCATCACCGCGACCCGGTCGCTGACCTGCCGCACCACGGCGAGGTCGTGCGCGACGAACACCAGCGACAGGCCGAGGTCCCGCTGCAACTGCGCCAGCAGGCGCCACCACTTGCGCCTGCGTCGTGACGTCGAGCGCCGAGACCGGCTCGTCGCACACGATCAGCTTCGGGTCGCGGCGCCAGCGCCCGTGCGATGCCGACGCGTTGCCGCTGGCCGCCGCTGAACTCGTGCGGGTAGCCGTGGTAGCGGTCGGGGTCCAGGCCGACCCGCTCCAGCAGGTCCTTGACCCGGCGCGACCACCTCCCGGTCCGACAGCTCGCCCGCCGCGCGCAGCGGGTCGGCGATCGACTCGCCGATGCTGCGGCGGGGGTTGAGGGAGGAGACCGGGTCCTGGAAGACCATCTGGAGTTCCCGGCGCAGCGGGCGCAGCGCCTTGTCGCCCAGCGCGGCCGAGGTCCCGGCCGCGGTAGCGGATCTCGCCCGCGGTCGGGTCCAGCAGCCTGACCAGCATCCGGCCGAGCGTCGTCTTGCCGCTGCCGCTCTCGCCGACGACGCCCAGGGTCTCGCCGGCGTGCACGGTGAGGGAGACGCCGTCGACGGCGACGAGGCGGCGGGGGCCGCGGCCGAACTCCCTGCGCAGCCCGACCGCTTCCAGCAGCGGTTCGCCGGCCCCGGCGGCGCCGGCGTCCTTCCGTACGCCGGGTGCCGGGCGGACCGGCGCGGCCGGGCGGTCCCGTACGGCCAGGCGGTCGCCGCGGCCGGGCGGTCGGGCGCCGCCGGGCGGTCGGGCGCGGCCGAACTCTCCTGTGCCGGGGGCGAGATCCGCGGGACCGCGGCCAGCAGGGTGCGCGTGTACGGGTCGGCGGGGGCGCGCAGGACGTCGGCGACCGGGCCGTGCTCGACGGCGGAACCGCCGCGCAGCACCAGCAGCCGGTCGACGCTGCCGGCGGCCACCCCGAGGTCGTGGGTGACCAGCAGCAGCCCCATCCCGGTCTCCCGCCGCAGCTCGTGCAGCAGGTCGAGGATCTGCGCCTGCACGGTGACGTCGAGCGCGGTGGTCGGCTCGTCGGCGATGAGCACGCGCGGCTCGCACGCCAGCGCCATGGCGATCAGCGCCCGTTGCCGCATGCCGCCGCTGAACTCGTGCGGCCGGGACCGGGACCGCCGGGCCGCGTCGGGGATGCCGACCCGGTCCAGGACCTCGACCGCGCGGGCCCGGGCCGCCGGCGCGCGAGCCGCGGTGGTGGACCCGGTGGACCTCGGCGATCTGGTCGCCGATGGCGTAGTAGGGGTCGAGCGAGGACAGCGGGTCCTGGAAGACCATCGCGGCGACCCCGCCGCGCAGCCGCCGCAACTCCTCGTCGGAGGCGGTGAGCACGTCGGTGCCGGCGACCCGTACCGACGCCGGAGACCCGCGCGCCGGTCCCGCGGTGCAGTCCGAGCAGGGCGTACGCGGTGGCGCTCTTGCCGGAGCCGGACTCGCCGACCAGGCCGAGCGCCTCGCCCTCGCCGAGAGTGAAGTCGAGCCCGTCGACGGCGCGTACGCGTCCCGCCGTCGGCCGGGAACTCGACCCGCAGGCCGGAGACTTCCAGCAGGGACGCGTCATGCCAGCACCACCCGTCGGTCGGCCACGGCGTACAGCACGTCGGCGACCGCGTTCGCGACCACCACGGCGAGCCCCATCACCAGCACGATCCCCGACCACCACCGGCAGGTCCTTCAACTGCACGGACTGGACGAGCTGCTGGCCGAGGCCCGGGATGCCGAAGAGCGTCTCGGTGAGCAGCGCGCCGCCGAACATCGTGCCGAGGTCGAGCGCGGACAGCGCGATCACCGGGCGTGAGGGCGCCGCGCAGCGCGTGCCGCCGGACGAGGGCGCCCTCGCGGACGCCGTACGCGCGGAAGGTGCGGATGTGGTCCTCGGCCAGCGTCTCCAGCATCGAACTGCGGGTCAGCCGCGCGTACTTGGCCGCCTCGACGAGGGCGAGGGCCAGCCACGGCAGCAGCAGGTTCCACGCCCACTGCTGCGGGTCGTCGGTGAGCGGCACGTAGGTCGGGTAGGGCAGCCACTGCAGCCAGGAGCAGAAGACCAGGAGCAGCAGCGATGCCGGTGATGAACACCGGTGTGGCGGTGCCGACCAGGGTGAAGCCGGTGAGCAGCCGTTCGGTGACCGTGCCGCGCCGCAGCGCGGACAGCAGGCCGGTGCCGATGCCGATGACCAGCCACAGCACCATCGCGCCGAGCGCGAGCGACGCGGTGGCGGGCAGCTTCTGGGCGACGATGTGGGTGACGAGGTCGCCGGTGCGGTACGACTGGCCGAGGCAGGGCGCGGCGCAGTGCACCGTACCGGTGCCGGTGCTGTAGTCGTGGCCGGCGACGATGCCCTGGAGGAAGTGCAGGAACTGCACGTACACCGGGTCGTCCAGCCCCATCTGGCCGCGGACCTGCTGGACCTGGGCCGTGGAGCACTTGGGGCCGCAGGCGAGCCGGGCGGCGTCGCCGGGCGCGAGGTAGAAGACGGCGTAGAGCGCGGCGGCGAGCACGAGCAGCACCAGGACGGCCTGGAGCAGCCGCCGCGCGGCGAAGCGGGCCATCACGCGTCCTCCCCTCCCCCGGCGGCACCGGACGGCACCGCCCGGAACCGGCACCGGAATCAGCACCGGCCGACCGCCCGCGCCCGGTCCTACGGTCCCGGTCCCGGTCGCGCCCCTTGCGCGTGCCGACCCGCAGCCGGCTCGCCGCGCGCGGGTCGAGCGCGACCCGCACCCCGTCGGCGAAGACGGTGAAGGCCAGCACGGTGACGAAGAGCAGCGCGGCGGGCAGCAGGACGTACGCGGAGTCGGCCTGGTACCAGGTGGAGGCGCTGGAGAGCATCTGGCCCCAGGAGGGCGTCGGCGGGTTGACGCCGATGCCGAGGAAGGACAGGCCCGCCTCGGACACGATGTTGGACGGCAGCAGGATCGCCGCGTAGGTCAGCACGGGTGCGACGAGCGCGGGCAGCAGTTCGCGGCGGGCGGTGCGCCACCGGCCGGAGCCGGCCAGCCGGGACGCGGCCACGTAGTCGAGGGACTTCTGGGTGAGCACCTGGGCCGCGGACGATCTTGGCGATGCCGCCCCAGCCGAGCAGCCCGAGGACGAGCGTCAGCAGCACCGGCCGGGGGAAGCCGCCCGGGCACCACCGCGAGCAGGGCGATGGCGAAGACCAGCGCGGGCAGGGTGACGAAGATGTCGGTGATCCGGCTGAGCAGGCCGTCGAGGAAGCGGTTGCCGAGCCCGGCGGCGAGCCCGAACGCGACGCCGACGGCGACCTGGAGCACGGTGGCGCCCGAGCGCGACGACGAGCGAGATGCGGGCGCCGTAGACCAGCCGGGCGAACAGGTCGCGGCCGGTGCCGGTTCGACGCCGAGCCAGTGCGCGCCGCTGACGCCGCCGAAGGTGCCCGACGGCACCGCGCCGGCCGCCGAGTTCAGCAGCGCGGAGTGGTAGGTGGTGGTGTCCTGGCCCTCGGCGGCCGCGAGCAGCGGCGCGGCCACCGCGACCAGGACGAGCAGGACGATCACGACGCCCCCGGCCAGTGCCGCGCGCTGGGCGCGCAGCCGCCGCCAGATCTGCCGCGCCCCGGAGGGCGGCGCGTCCGCGACCGCGACCGCACCGCCCTCCAGGGCCGTGAGTGCTTCGACCGTCACGGCGTCACTTCACCGCGACCCGGGAGACGTCCAGCACACCGGTCCAGTCGCTGATCACGACGTTCTTGATGTTCTTGCCGAACAGCCGCTTGTAGACCGGGTGGTAGAGCGGCACGGTCAGCGCCTGCTCGCCGATCGTCTTGTCCAGCGCGCCCCAGCGGGCGGCGGCGGCCTTCAGGTCGGTGATCTTGTTGATCGCGTCGATCTCGTTGTCGACCGAGGGGTCGTTCAGCTGGGCGTTGTTGAAGTTGGTGCCGTCCTTGACGATCTGCCGGCCGTCGAAGATCGGGCCGAGGAACGGGCCGCCGGACGGCCAGTCGGCGCCCCACCCGGCGAGGAACAGGCCCGGCTCGGTGGAGACGCTGTGCACCTTGTCGCTGTAGGCGTTGTGCTCCTCGCCGTCGAGCTTGACGGTGATCCCGGCGAGCTTGAGCGCCTCCTGGACGGCGGTGGCGACCTCGGGTCCCTGCTCGCCGCCCTTGTTGGTGTCGTGGGTGAGGGTGACGGTCAGGCCGTGCGGGTAGCCGGCCTCCTTCAGCAGCTCCTTGGCCTTGGCCGGGTCACCGGTCGCGCCCGCCGGGAAGGGGTCGTACGGCGTGTAGCCGAAGGCCGCCTGCGGCGGGCAGGAAGGTGGTGGCCGGCTCGTTGAGCGAGGAGCCGCCCTGCGCGTTGACGACGGTGGTGCGGTTGACGGCGTAGGCGATCGGCCTCGCGCACCTTGATGTTGTCGAACGGCTTCACCTTCGGGTTGAAGGCGAGGTAGTCGGTGTAGCCGAAGTGGCCGGTGCCGACGCGGGAGGCCAGGCTCTTGTCGCCGGTGATCTTGGCGAGTTCGGCCGGGCCGAGGTTGGTGTCGGTGGTGACGGCGTCCGCGTCCTTGCCGACGCCCGCGGCCAGCCGCTGGTTGATCACGGCCTGGTCGAGCCCGGACTGCACGTCGATGGTGTCCGGGTACGCCGTGCGCTGGCTGTCGGTCGCGGCCGACCAGTGCGGGTTGCGCCTCAGCACGATGTGCTCGCCGTTGTTCTGGTTGGAGACCACCTCGTACGGGCCGGAGGACACCGGGTGCGTCGTCGTACTTCGTGCCGGTGTCCTTCGCCTTGGGCACGGGCGCGAAGGAGGTCTGGGTGGCGAGCAGCGGGAAGTCGCCCTCGGGCTTGTCCAGGTGGAAGACGATGGTCTTCGCGTCGGGCGTCTGGATCGCCGACAGCCCCTTGGGGTCCTTGTACGGGCCCTGGTAGGCGGCCGCGCCGACCAGCCAGTCGCGCAGGTAGGGCGCGCCGCCGGACAGCTCGGGGGCGAAGGACCGCTCGATGTCGTACTTGATGTCGGCGGTGGTGATGGGCGTGCCGTCCTGGTACTTCAGGCCGTCCTTGAGGTGGTACGTCCACACGGTCGCGTTCTGGCTGGGCTGCCCGGTGTCGGTGGCCAGGTCCGGGACGACCTTGGCGCCGGCGGCGCCGTCGGCCCGGTTGCGGGTGGTGAGGGTGCGGAAGACCAGGCCGGGGATGTTGCCGCCGCCGGAGGTGTAGAGGCGGGCGGGGTCGAAGTCCGTCTGCGGCTGGTTGTTGAGCACGTACAGGGTGCCGCCCTTGTGGGGCGTACCGCCGCTCGCCTTGGCGTCGCCGCTCTTGGGGCCGCAGGCGACGGCCCCTCCGGCAAGGGCCAGGCCGACGGCTATCGCGCCGAACCGGCGGGAACGTGACGGACAGTTGACGCATCGTGCAACCTTTCACGGGCCGTGACCGGGTCCCGCGCGGCCGGGTCTCGGCCGGGCGGACGGTCAGGGCAGGGCGGGGTGCGTGCCACCGGGGCGCGCGGGAGGGGACAGCCCCGGGAAGGGGCCTGCCGGAGGTCGGCCCGGGCGGAGGCGGCAGCGATGGCGCGCCTCTACGCGGCGGGTCGGACATCGTTCAGCGACAGTGCACGTCGGCGACGCTGTGCGGGGCCACGCCGATGAGCGCCAGCTCGATGCTGGCGCTCAGGAAGAGGCGTGTGTGGCGCTGCGACATGCTCAGAAGGGTGCCCGCCTGCACCCGAGAATGTCAAAGCCGCGTCAAGGCGATCCGAAAGGATCGCTTATGGTCAGCGCCCCGTGGTCACTCCCGGTCGCCGACCGGCTACCGGCCGTCTACGGGTACGGCCAGGCGTTCGGCTTGCAGGTGGGGCCGCCGTCCAGGGACAGGAACTTCGTCTGCTGCATCATCACCGGCGCGAGCGCGCCCTCCTTCGGGCAGCCCACGTGGCCGTGTCCGAGCCGGTGCCCGACCTCGTGGTTGACCAGCATCTGCCGGTACTCGTGGATGCGCCGCGGGCCGTAGGTGACCGCGCCCTGCGCCCAGCGGTAGGCGTTGATCATCGTGCGCGGAGTCGACGCGGCGTCACATGACACGTTCTCAACCGACGTGTCCAGACCGGACTTCGCGCACCAGCGGGCGGTCGTGCCCGGACTGGCGAGCGTGATCACGATGTCCGCGCGGCCGGTGGAGACCCGCTCGAAGGTCATCGAGCCGCCGTGGCCCCAACTCCGCCTGTCGTTCAGGGTCTTGAAGACGGTGTCGGAGAACAGCCGGGCGTCCAGCGGCAGTCCCTTCTCCACGTCCACCCGGAACCGCATGACCTTGCCCCGGCCCGGCGCGGCCTGGTGCCCGGGCACCGTGGCGAAGACGCCGGACAGGCTCAGCTTCGGGTCGAGCGGGTACTGCCGGGCCATCTTCTCGTCGTAGCTCAGCGGCGCCGCCGCGGTCGCGGAGGGGGTCCCGGACGGGCCCGGGGGCGGGGTCTCGCCGACCGCGGAGCGCGGGTCGCCGTTGTCGCCGTCGGTGTGCTGATTCTCACCCCCGCGGACCTGGCCGCCGACCACGACGGCGAGCACGGTGACGACCGCGGCGGCGGCGATGCCGCTGAGGGTACGGCCCTTGGCGCCGGTGCTCCTCGGGCCCGCGTCCTTGGCGCCGGTCCCGTGCGCGCCCAGGCCCCGCGGGGCATCCGGCGGCCCGTCCTGGCCGCCGCCGGGCGGCCAGGGGACCGGCTCCGGCCGGCTCGGCGGGCGGGTGCCGCCCGGCGCGACGGCAGGGTCGGGCCGGACGACGGGTCGGGGGCGGTCGACGGGCTGCCGGCGGCCGGGGCGTCGAAGGCGTCCACGAACTCCTGGCGCGGCCGCGGCAGGAGCCGGCCCTGCGTCTGGAACTGCCGCGGCACCGCGGCGTTCGCGGCCTGCGAGTTGCGGGCGGAGGCCGCGTCGTAGGGCGCCCAGTCCTCGGCCCACTCCTCCACCGGGTCGCGCGGCAGCTCGGCCGCCGCCCGGTCCGGCTCGGACCAGTCGCCCGCCTCGCCCCAGGCCGCGTGCTCGCGGTGCTCGGGGTGGGCCGGAGGCGCGCCGTGCAGGTCCTGCGGGCGCAGCGTGGTGAAGTAGCCGCTCTCCTCGGCCGGGCCGCGCCGGCGGCGGCCGGTGCCGGGGGTTCCGGGGCCGCCGCGGCCCGCGGGAGCGCTCGGCGGGTACGGGCGTCCGCCGCCCGCGGAGCCGCCGCCCGCCGGGACCGCGGAGCCGCCGCCGAAGGCCGACCGCCCGGCGTCGCCGCGAGAGCCCCGCCGCCGAACGCTCCGCCGCCGAAGACCCGCCGTCGAAGGGTCCGCCGTCGAAGGCCCCGTCGACGAAGGCGGCGTCGTCGAAGGCAGCGTCATCGAAAGGCCCGCCGCCCAGGGGCCCGGTGCCGGATTCACCGCCCGCGCCGCCCTGCGGGCTCCCCGAGCCTCCCCTGGTCCCCTCCGGTGCCGCCACCGCCTGCGACGAACCCGCCCCGGCCTCCCGCTATCGGGTCGTCCCGGTCGTCCTGCCCGTCTGTCGCGCTGTGCTTGCCCACGCCCTCGATCAGCTCCCGGTCGCCTCGGCGGTCGTCGGACCCGTATCCGTACCCGTACTCCCCGAACCCGCGGCGCCCGCGGCGGGTTCGTCGTCGCGTGCGGCGACCTCGTCGAGCAGGTCGCGCACCGCCCGGTCCACCAGCACCGGGTGCTCCATCATCGCCACGTGCCCGCTGCCCGGAATGACCAGCAGCCGGCGGTCGCGGAAGGCCCGCGAGGCGCGGCGGGCCATCCTGACCGACACCAGCCGGTCGCGCCCGCCGTACACCAGCAGCGTAGGGGCGAGGACGCGCTCGGCCTGCCGCCACAGCGCGTGTTGGCCGCCGATCGTGTACGCGTCCACGATCCCCCGGGTGGAGCGGACCATCACATCCCAGAAGTACGGCAGCCGGAGCCGCCGCTCGTACTCCAGCGCCGCGGCCGCGCGCGTCTGCGGGCCGACGAGGCCCGGGTCGCCGTAGCACAGCGACATCAGCGCGTCCGTACGGCGCTCGGGGGTCCAGTCGCGGGTGAGCCGGGTGTACAGCCGGACCATGCCCGGCACGGCGGCCAGCGCGGTCGGCACCGCGCTGGCCTGCGGCGGGACCTCGGGCAGCGCCGGCGAGACGAGCGTGAGGGTGCGGACCAGGTCGGGGCGGCGGGCGGCGACCTTCACGGCGACCGCGCCGCCCATGGAGTTGCCGAACAGGTGGACCGGGCCGCGCCCCTCGGCCTCCAGCAGCCGCACCACGGCCCGCGCGTGCCCGGCGATCGAGTAGTCGCTGTCGTCCGGCGGCGGGGAATGGCCGAAACCCGGCAGGTCGAGCGCCTCTCCTGCGACGCCGGTCGCGCAGCGAGCTCCATCAGCGCGGACCAGTTCTGCGAGGAGCCGCCGAGGCCGTGCACGAACAGGGCCGGCTCCAGCTCCCGCCGCTCCCGCCCGCCCGGCGCCTCGCGGGCCCCGGACCGCGCGCCGTCGTCGCGCGAGCGCACCACCAGGCTGAGCCCCGGCAACCGCACGGTACGGGCCTCCTCCCCGGCGGCGAGCAGCGGGCCCTTCGGGGGTACGGAGGCCGGTGCGACGGCCGCTCGGGGGTGATCGGTCGGGGACATGGGGCAATGTTACGAGACGATCACGTGAGCGCTCCTGTGTTCGCCGCCACACGTGGCCGCGGGCCGCCGGCGAGGGGCCAGAAGCCGCCACCCGCGCTGCGCCCGGGCCCGCGCACTCCTAGGCTCGATGGTGGGGACCGCACGAAGCGGGCGGAAGGGGCGAACAGGCGGGCCCGCAGGGACGGCCCCGGCGGCGGCACGGCCGGGGTGATGGGGCCGGTGCGGTACGACCCGTGCGGCACGGCCCGCGCGGTGACGAGGAGGCGACGCCATGTCGGACAGGACCGGCGGCAGCCGCGGCGGCGACGACGCCCCGCGGGCCGCGGACAACGACGGTTTCAGCCAAAGGCGGGGGGCGGGCGCCGGTGCGGAGCGCGGCGCCGGCGGCGACCCGGAAAACGGCCAGGACAACGGGCAGGACAACGGCCCGGACGACGAGCTCGACCTGGAGACGCCCGAGGCGGACGCGGCGGAACAGCACACCGACCTGGTCCAGGACCGCGACGAGCCGCCCTCCTCCGGCGCCGACGGCCGCGGCGCGGAGGCGGACCCGGCGGACCTCGCCGAGCAGCGGCGGACGGCGGGTCAGGACGAGGAGGACTACCGCTGAGGGGTCCCAGGAAGTGAGAATGTCCGCCCGCACGGCACACAGGGCGGTTACCGAAAAGTACGATGGCCATTGCGGTGTTCATTCGTAACTTCACCAGAACTGGGAGGCGGCGTGACAGCCATCGAGCAGACTCAGGCGGCACGGCCGCGTGGCACCCGCCTGCCCCGCCGGGCCCGGCGCGAGCAGCTCCTGGGCGCGGCCCAGGAGGTCTTCGTCGCCCAGGGCTACCACTCCGCCGCGATGGACGACATCGCCGAGCGGGCCGGAGTCAGCAAACCGGTGCTCTACCAGCACTTTCCCGGGCAAGCTCGAACTCTATCTGGCCCTGCTCGACCAGCACTGCGAGTCACTGCTGCACTCGGTGCGCACCGCGCTGGCGTCCACCACGGACAACAAGAAGCGCGTCGAGGCGACGATGGACGCGTACTTCGCCTACGTCGAGGACGAGGGCGGCGCCTTCCGGCTGGTCTTCGAGTCCGACCTGACGAACGAGCCGGCGGTGCGCGAGCGCGTCGACAAGGTCTCGCTCCAGTGCGCGGAGGCGATCAGCGAGGTCATCGCGGAGGACACCGGGCTGGCCCGGGAGCAGTCCATGCTGCTGGCCGTCGGGCTCGGCGGCGTGTCCCAGGTCGTGGCGCGCTACTGGCTGGCCAGCCGCAGCGAGGTGCCGCGCGACACCGCGGTGCAGCTGCTCACCTCGCTCGCCTGGCGCGGCATCGCGGGATTCCCGCTGCACGGCGCGGAGCTCCACCACTGAGGCGTCCCCGGCCCGGCGGGGCGGGTTCCACGATGTTCGCTCACGGCGTCCGATCGTTGCGGAAACCGCCCGCCGCGCCGGGCTAGTCTGGGCGGCGTACGGCGCGATTCGACCGCGCACACCGCCTGATCATCGGAGGTAACCCAGCCGTGGAGGTCAAGATCGGCGTGCTGCACGCGCCGCGCGAGATCAACATCGAGAGCGCGCAGTCGGCGGACGAGGTGGAGAAGGCCGTCGCCGACGCCCTCGCCGGTGACAGCAAGCTCCTGAGCCTGGTGGACGAGCACGGCCGCAAGGTCCTGATCCCCGCCGACCGGCTCGCCTACGTGGAGATCGGCGAACCCGCCACCCGCCGCGTGGGCTTCGGGGCGTCCCTCTGACACCCCGCCCCCGCCCCACCTCCGAAGCCGTGGCTCATCCGCCACGGCTTCGGCCTTTCCCCGCCGAC
This sequence comes from uncultured Actinomycetota bacterium, assembly GCA_963820715.1. GTDB lineage: Bacteria > Actinomycetota > Actinomycetes > Streptomycetales > Streptomycetaceae > Actinacidiphila. The sequence goes on from CAWGAU010000001.1 coordinate 213,963, forward strand.
GTCCGACCGGCACCCGACGCCACGGAACACCCAGCGCCCGAGCCGAGCGCAAGAGCCCAGCGCCGCGCGGATGGTGGGGCGTTGGGGGCGGGTTCTACTGGGGGTTGGTGATCGTGCCGCTGCACGTCGCGGCCAACTCCGATGTGGAGCAACGGGATCTGGTCGGACCGCGGGTCGTGCGGCGCCGCGCAAGTTCGCTGAGGCGTTCGGGCCGTCACCGGACGGGTGACATCGTTTTGTCCTTGGCATCGGCGGGGTAGGACCCGTACGGACCGGTTCGTTCCGTGCGTGCCACCAGGAGGATTTCACGATGCTGTGGGAAGTCTTCGCCTTCGCCGCGCTCGGACTGCTGGCCTCCTGGACGGGCAGCCGGGCGTTCCCGCTCCGGCTTCCCATGACCCCGCTGCTGCTCGCCACCGGTCCGGCCGCAGGACTCACCGGCGGCCTGGTGGCGTACACCGTGGTCGGCGTCGGCCACCCCGAGGCGACCCTGCCGGCCGCCGCGCTCACCGCGGCCGTCCTGGTCAGCCTGCTGGCGCGCCCGCCCAAGCGCGGCCGCCACGCGAAGATGCGCGCGACGAACGCCTGACGGGCGCGCCCGGCACGGCAGTTGGGCGCCGGCCGCCGGACCTGCCCGCGAACCGGCCCGCCCGCGCGGGCCCTTACGCCGCCAGCCCCAGCGAAGCCATCCGCTTGGTGTGCGCCTCGGTGATCCGGGAGAACATCCGCCCCACCTCCGCGAGGTCGAAGCCGTCCGCCACCCCGCCGACCAGCATCGTGGACAGCGCGTCCCGGTCGGCCACCACCCGCTGCGCCTGCGACAGCGCCTCGCCCATCAGCCGCCGCGCCCACAGCGCGAGCCGGCCGCCGACCCGCGGCTCGGCCTCGATCGCGGCCCGTACCTTCTCGATCGCGAAACCGGCGTGCCCGGTGTCGTCGAGCACGGCGAGCACCAGCGTCCTGGTGTCGGAGTCGAGCCGGACGGCGACCTCGCGGTAGAAGTCGGACGCGATCGAGTCGCCGACGTACGCCTTGACCAGGCCCTCCAGCCAGTCCGAGGGCGCGGTCTGGCGGTGGAAGTCGTCCAGCGCCGCGCCGAAGGGCGCCATCGCCTCGTGCGGCGTCTGCCCGATCTCGGTGAGCCGGTCGCGCAGCCGCTCGAAGTGGTGGAACTCCGACGCGGCCATCGCCGCCAGCTCCGCCTTGTCCTGCGAGGGTCGGCGCGAGCTTGGCGTCCTCCGCGAGCCGCTCGAAGGCGACCAGCTCGCCGTAGGCCAGCGCGCCCAGCAGGTCCACGACGGCGGCCCGGTACTGCGGCTGCGCGGACGCGGCCGCCCAGTCCTGGGCGGCGATCCCGGTAGGGGCCGCGCGGCCTCGGCGGACGCCGGAGCGCCCTCGGCAGGCGTCTCGGGGGTCTCGGCAGGCGGCTTCGCGGGCGTCTCGTCAGGCGTGTCCATGCTGGGCACAATAGCCAAGTCCGGGCCGCCCGGAAGACCCGCGGCGCACACCCGCGCGGGCACCGCTCCGTGACCCGATGACGTCCCGAACGAAACATTTGATCGGGTGCAGCTACGTGTTTCCGGGGTAGAGTGGTAATGCACCCGTCGACAATCGGCCTGGCGTCGACCGCCGGCGGGCGACGTGTGCAACACCTGGATGCCCGGTCGGTGGCCCGATCGGCTCCGAACCGACCGCCCTCCCGCGATCAGGGAGGGGCCCACTCGCGGCATGAGCGAGGGCAGCGGTCCCGCGCTACACGGCCGACCTATGGCCGTACGACACCTCCGCGCGGTCAGTGACCGGCCACGCCCCCACGGCGTTCCGGCTGCTCGACCCCCCTTGCCGCACAGTGCCGCGTCTCACAGAAGAGGCAACATCCTGACCACCACGACGTTCCGCAGTCTCGGGATTCTCGCCGAGACCGCCGAGGCCCTCGAAGCCGTCGGCATCACCACGCCCTTCCCGATCCAGGAGATGACGCTCCCCGTCGCCCTCGCGGGCAACGACGTCATCGGCCAGGCCAAGACCGGCACCGGCAAGACGCTCGGCTTCGGGCTGCCGCTGCTGGAGCGGGTCATCGTCGCCGCCGACGTGGAGGCCGGGCGCGCCACGCCCGACCAGCTCGTCGACGCGCCCGCAGGCGCTCGTCGTCGTCCCCACCCGCGAGCTGTGCCAGCAGGTCACCAACGACCTGCTCACCGCCGGCAAGGTCCGCGCCGTGCGCGTCCTGGCGATCTACGGCGGCCGGGCGTACGAACCCCAGGTCGAGGCGCTGAAGAAGGGCGTCGACGTGATCGTCGGCACCCCGGGCCGGCTGCTCGACCTCGCCGGGCAGAAGAAGCTCAGCCTGCGCGCACGTGCGCGCCCTCGTCCTCGACGAGGCCGACGAGATGCTCGACCTCGGCTTCCTGCCCGACGTCGAGAAGATCATGGCGATGCTGCCGGTCAAGCGGCAGACGATGCTGTTCTCGGCCACCATGCCCGGCGCGGTCATCAACCTCGCCCGGCGCTACATGTCGCAGCCCACCCACATCCGCGCCACCGCGCCCGACGACCACGGCGCGACCGTCGCGAACACCACCCAGCACGTCTTCCGCGCGCACTCCATGGACAAGCCGGAGCTGGTCTCCCGCATCCTGCAGGCCGACGGCCGCGGGCTGGCGATGATCTTCTGCCGCACCAAGCGGACGGCCGCGGACGTGGCCGAGCAGCTGGAGAAGCGCGGCTTCGCCTCCGGCGCGGTCCACGGCGACCTCGGCCAGGGCGCGCGCGAGCAGGCGCTGCGCGCGTTCCGCAACGGCAAGGTGGACGTGCTCGTCTGCACCGACGTCGCCGCCCGCGGCATCGACGTCGAGGGCGTCACGCACGTCATCAACTACCAGACGCCCGAGGACGAGAAGACGTACCTGCACCGCATCGGCCGCACCGGCCGGGCCGGCGCGTCGGGTACCGCGATCACGCTCGTCGACTGGGACGACATCCCGCGCTGGCAGCTCATCAACAAGGCGCTCGACCTGTCGTTCAACGACCCGGAGGAGACCTACTCCACCTCCGCGCACCTCTACGAGCTGCTGAAGATCCCGGCCGGCACCAAGGGGATACTGCCCCGGGCCGAGCGGACCCGGGCCGGGCTGGACGCGGAGGAGGTCGAGGACCTCGGCGAGACCGGCGGCCGCGGCCGCCGCCCCGGCGCCGCGTACGCCCGCCGCCGCCCCCACCGAGGCGCGCCCGCCGCGCACCCGCACCCCGCGCCAGCGCCGCCGCACCCGCGGCGGCGAGCAGGCCGACCAGCCGGCGCTCGCCACGGCCACCGTGCCCGCGCCGTCGGTTCCGGCCGACGGCGACACGGCCGAGCCGCGCAAGCCCCGCCGGCGCCGCCGTACGCGCTCCGGCGCGGCGGGCGGTGCCGAGTCGGCCGAGGCCGTGCTGACGGTGGTGGAGCCGCCCGTACTGACACCGGTCGCGGAGCCCGCCGCGGTAGCCGAGCCGGTCGCCGCCGTCGTGGCGGAGCCCGCGAAGGCCCCCCGGCGCCGGACCCGCAAGGCGGTCGCCGCGGTCGCGGAGCCGGCCGCCGCGGTCGCCGTGGCCGAGCCGGTCGCGGCCGAGGCCGAGGCCCCCAAGGCCCCGCGCCGCCGCACCCGCAAGACCGCCGACGGCGGTGGCTCCGGCGGCCCCCGTGACCCCGGTCGTGGAGGCCGCGGAGGAGGCCGTCGCCCCGGCGCCGCGCCGCCGCACCCGCAAGGCCGTGGCGGCCGCCGTCACGGCCGAGGTCCCGGCCCCCGCGGTCTCCGCCGAGATCACCCCGGTCGCGGACGATGCGGAGGCCCCCAAGGCCCCGCGCCGCCGGACCCGCAAGGCCGCCGTCGCGGTCGCCGAGGCCGTCGAGGTACCGGCGCCCGCGCAGGCCGCGGAGGACGCGCCCAAGACGCCGCGCCGCCGCACCCGCAAGGCCGCGGCCGCCGACCCGAGCTGATCCGAGGGCAGGCCCGCCGCGACGCCCCCCGCCACCGCGTGGCCGGGGGCGTCGCGCTGTCCGCCGCCGTCGGTCCCCGGACGCGGCGATCTTTGCCGGCTCGCCGGGAAATCGCGGGGCGCGCGCATACCAGGAGGCAACCTTGCAGACATACGGGGCGCGTAATCTCACTCCATGAGCCGACCGACCACCCTCGCACTCCCGGCACACGCGGCCGCGCGCCGGCTGGAGACCCGGCGCGGATCGTTCGCCGTGCTCGACGCCGCCCCGGCTCCGGGGACGGGCGGCCGCGGACTGGCCCTGCTCGTCCCGGGGTTCACCGGCAGCAAGGAGGACTTCCTCGACCTGCTGGCGCCGTTGACGGCCGCCGGGTTCCGGGTGGTGGCGGTGGACGGCCGCGGGCAGCACGAGTCGCCCGGTCCGCGGGACGAGAAGGCGTACGCGCAACCGGAGTTGGCCGCTGACGTGCTCGCGCAGACCGAGGCGCTGACGGCGGCGTACGGTTCCGGTCCGCTGCACGTGCTCGGCCACTCGCTGGGCGGCCACATCGTCCGGGCGGCGCTGCTGGCCGCCGACCGCGTGCCGTACACCTCGCTGACGCTGATGAGTTCGGGGCCGGCGGCGGTGACGGAGCAGCAGCAGGTCCGCACCCGGCTGCTCGTCGACTTCCTGCCGACGACCGACATGGAGACGGCGTGGCAGGCGATGCGCGCGATGGACGCGGAGAGCGGGGCGGACGGGGTGCGGACGGGGGCCGAAGCTGACGGCGCCGGGCCGGCCTGGCTCGAGGAGTTCCTGCACCGCCGCTGGGTGACCACCGTCCCCGAGCAACTCATCGCCACCGCACGCCAGTTGATGAACGAATCCGACCGGGTCGGTGATCTGGCCGCCGTACCGCTGCCTAAACTCGTACTCTCCGGCGAAGTGGACTACGCCTGGCCGGTGCCGACGTTGGACGAGATGGCGGTACGCCTCGGGGCCACGCCGCGTGGTGGTCGAGGGAGCCGAGCACTCCCCCAACGCCGAGCGGCCGGCCGAGACAGCGGCCGCGCTGATCGCGTTCTGGACGGACGCGGAGAACGACGCGGGATACGGGACGGGGAGCCGCTCGGAGCGGGGCGCGCACTCCCTTACCGGTGAGTAGTTAACGTAGGAAAGTTTTTCATTAGTCTAGGGAATGTTTTGAAGGGGGTGTTCGTTGACCACACATGTAACGCGCGACGAAGGGAGAAGCCCCATGCGCTTTGAGATCATGCGACTCGACGACATCAACGGCGAGGCCGTGGACAGCACTGTCGTGGACGCCAACGCCGTCGGCAAGATCGTGCAGCAGGCCGCTGCTCTCGGCCAGCGCATCTACATCCGCCCCGCGGACTGATCGCAGGCCATCCGCAACGGCGCCCCGTACCGATGGACGTACGGGGCGCTTTCGCATGTCCGGCCGGCCGTCAGCCCTCGCCGTGGATGAAGCCGAAGATGCCGTTCGCCACGGACTGCACGGCGATCGCCGACAGCAGCATCCCGGACAGCCGGGTCACCAGCACCACCCCGCCCTCCTTGATCAGCCGGATGATCGCCAGCGAGTACCGCATCGTCAGCCACAGCACGGCGTGCATCGCCACGATCGCCAGCCACACCGAGACCTGGGCGCCGAAGCCGCTCGCGTGCTGCACCGCCAGGATCACCGTGACGATCGCTCCCGGGCCGGCCAGCAGCGGCATGCCCAGCGGGACCAGCGCGACGTTCACGTCCTTGGTCTGCGTCGGCTCGTCCGCCTTGCCCGTCAGCAGGTCCAGCGCGATCAGCAGCAGCAACAGGCCGCCGGCGACGCGCAGCGCCGGCACCGACACGTGCAGGTAGTCCAGGATCTGCTGGCCGCAGATGCCGAAGACCGTGATCACGCCGAGCGCCACGGCGGCCGCCTGCCAGGCCATCTTGCGCTGGACCTTGCCGGGGCGGCCCGAGGTCAGGGCCAGGAAGATCGGGGTGATGCCCGGGGGGTCCATGATGACGAAGAGGGTGACGAAGACCGAGCCGAATATCGTGAGGTCGAACATGGGGAACGCTTTCGGATGAAGGTTGACTTACGGAACAGGGCACCTGTCCCTCGCGGACGGCGGTGCCATACCCCCACGGGCGTGGGGTGCCTCGCGCAGGACGGCGCCACGTCCCCCACGGGCGTGGAGTGCCCTCACGGAGGACGGCGCCACCCTTTCCCCGGGCCGGGGGTGCCCTTGCGCGGGACGGCGCCCCATTTTTCAGGGGCGCTGGGGGCACCCCCGGACGGAGTCTGGGGGAGGAACTGCGCGACCAGCCACGACGGTGGCGCGCCGGGCCCGCAGGCCCAGCCCCGTACGGCGGGAATCCGGACCACCGGCCGGTGGCCGGCTGAGCGCGCAGTTCCCCGCGCCCCTGATATGGCGCCGCCGGGCGCAAGGGCACCCCGGCCACGGGGAGAGGGCACCCCTTTCCACAAGGGCGCCCCAGGCGAGGGAGCTAGACGGCCGTGATGGGCTGGGCCCCCGTGGCCCGACGAGCGATCTCCCGGTACACCTCAGGGTCGGTCCCGCACTCCCCGAGCCGCACCGCCTTGCGGCCCCCGTGATAGTCACTGGACCCGGTGGCGAGCACCCCCAACTCCCCCGCGAGCCCCCGCAGCCGGGCCCTGGTGGCGGCGTCGTGGTCGACGTGGTCGACCTCCAGCCCGTCGAGCCCGGCGGCGGCCAGCTCCGCGATGACGGCGTCCGGCACGGTCTCCCCGCGCTTGTGCGCGCCCGGGTGCGCGAAGACGGTGACACCGCCCGCGCCCTTGACCAGCCGTACGGCGTCGAAGGGGTCGAGTTCGTGCTTGGGGACGTACGCCCGCCCGTCGTTGGCGAGCCACTCCTCGGTGAACGCGTCGGAGACGGTGTCCACCACGCCCAGCTCGACCATGGCGGTGGCGATGTGCGGCCGCCCCACCGAGCCGTCCCCGGCGATCCCGGCCACCTGCTCCCAGGTGACGGGCACGCCCAGCTCCTGGAGCTTGGCGATCATGCCCTGCGCCCTGGGCACCCGGTCGTCCCGGACGAGTTCGCGCTCGCGGTACAGCTCGGGCTCGGCGGGGTCGAAGAGGTAGGCCAGCATGTGCATGCTGATGCCCTGCGACCCGGCAGGACAGTTCGGCGCCGGTGACCAGGGTCAGCGGGGAGCTCTCGGCGTCGAGCGCGTGCAGCGCCGCGGTCGCCTCGGCGTACCCGCCGACCGTGTCGTGGTCGGTGAGGGCGACGACGTCGAGGCCCGCGGCGGCGGCGTTGCGGACCAGCTCGGCCGGGGTGTCCGTGCCGTCGGAGGCCGTGGAGTGGGTGTGCAGGTCGATGCGCACGGCACGGGCTCCTGGGGACGTCAGGGACAGGGATCGGTCGAACACAAGGATAGCGTCCGCTCGCGCCTGCGTTTCCCAGGGTTCGAGCCGGGCTGATCCCCCGAAACACGGGCGGATTCCGTCACGTACCCCGTAGACGCAACGTCGGGGGTCCGGCCGCGCCAGGCCCTACGCCAGCAGCCGGGGCGACAGCGCGCCGCAGGGCAGCAGGTCCACCTCCGCGCCCGCGTCGCGCAGATCGGTCAGCACCAGCTCGTCGTACATCAGCAGCCCGGTCTCCTCGGGCCAGACGATGGCCCACAGCCACAGCCCGCGGGCCTCGCCGGCGAAGACCACGCGGTCGTCGGGGGCGCCGTTGACATGCCAGAGCGGCGGTGGGGCGGCCGGCGGCGAGCACCTTGGCGTGCGCCGGCTTGTCCACGCACATGTTGGGGCCGGGGTCGGGTCCGTCGATGCCCGCGTAACGGGCGCCGAGGCCCACGCCCAGCTCCTCGGCGATCAGCATCAGCTCGCCGACCCCGCCGAACGGGCCGGGCCCCGAGCAGGTCACGGCGGTCGGCGCGGCCGCCGCTGCGGTCGTCGCCGGCGGCGGAGATGCCGGAGAAGAGCCAGCCGACCGGCAGCGGCCAGGGCATCCACACGGGCACCTGGGAACGGTGCACGACGACGCCGAGCGCCTCGACGCTGGGCGGTACCACGGGTTGCAGCGGATGCACGGTCCCATGCACATCGCACTGCCAGGAGTCGGCGAAGAGGCCGGGCGCACGGACCCTGCCACCGCACTTCGGGCAACTGGGTTCGCCCCTCATAAATCCCCACGGTCCTCCTGGCCACGTGCCCGCGTCAAGGACGATCACCCGTCCGGACCCGCACTCCCTCCGAAAATGTAGTTGCAACTTGCATTGGTTGCTATAGCCAACTTAATATGTGTAGGACCCACTCACTTGGGCCGTACCGTCCACCGCCCCCGCTCCCGCCCGTCGCCACGACGGACCGGACCCGGACGAGAAGGGATCACCGGGCATGCACTCCGCCAACGTCACCGGCGCACCCGTACAGCGCACCGCCACCGCCGAGGCCCCGGCGCGAGCCGCCGTCGAGGACATGGCCGACGAGCCGGTGAGCATCCTGCGCCAGCCGACGGCCGTCTGGGCCACCGCGGCCGCGGCCGTCGTCGCCTTCATGGGCATCGGCCTGGTCGACCCGATCCTGCCGTCGATCGCCAAGGGCCTGAGCGCCACGCCGAGCCAGGTCTCGCTGCTGTTCACCAGCTACTTCCTGATCACCGCCGTGGCGATGCTCGTCACCGGCTTCGTCTCCAGCCGGATCGGCGGGCGCAAGACGCTGCTGGCCGGCCTCGCGCTCGTCGTCGTCTTCGCCGGACTCGCCGGCACCTCGGACTCCGTCGAGCCAGCTCGTCGGCTTCCGGGCCGGCTGGGGCCTGGGCAACGCGCTGTTCGTCTCCACCTCGCTGGCCGTCATCGTCGGCGCGGCCAGCGGCGGCGCCGCGGCAGCGATCCTGCTCTACGAGTCGGCGCTCGGCCTCGGCATGGCCTGCGGGCCGCTGCTCGGCGCGGTCCTCGGCGACATGAAGTGGCGCTACCCGTTCTTCGGCACGGCCGCGCTGATGGCCGTCGGCTTCGTCGCGATCGCGCTCTTCCTCAAGGAGCAGCCGAAGCCCGCCCGGCGCACCTCGCTGCTCGACCCGCTCAAGGCGCTCGGCCACGGCGGGCTCGCCTCGGCGGCGGCCTCGGCGTTCTTCTACAACTACGCGTTCTTCACGGTGCTGGCGTTCACGCCCTTCGTGCTCGACATGTCGCCCTACCGCTCCGGCGCCGTCTTCTTCGCGTGGGGGCTGCTGCTCGCCGTGTTCTCCGTGCTCGTCGCACCGCGCGCGCAGGCCGGGCTCGGGTCGCTCAAGGTGCTCTGCGGTTCGCTGCTGCTGCTCGCCGCCGACCTGGTGGTCCTCGGCTACGGCGACCACACCGCGGCGATCGTCTGCACGGTCGTGTCGGGTGCGCTGATCGGGCTCAACAACACGGTGTACACCGAGCTGGCGCTCGGGGTCTCGGACGCGCCCCGGCCGGTGGCCAGCGCGGGCTACAACTTCGTCCGCTGGTTCGCCGCGGCCGCCGCGCCCTATCTGGCGCCCAAGATCGAGGGGTGGAGCAGTGTGCGGGTGCCGTTCGTCGTGGCAGCGGCCGCGGCAGTGGCCGCCGCCGCGGTCATCGGGGTACGGCGCCGACGCCTCGTCGTTGTCCACGGCGAGGATGTCGTCGCCTCTTCCTGAGGCCGGGGCGGCCTTGCCCTGCCGCGGCCCCTCCCCGGGTGCCCAGGATGCCCCCGGTGCAGGGGGAGAGGGGGACCGAGGGGCGAAGGGGGTCGCGGAGATCCGTGGAGTGGGTGAGCCAGCGCTGCTGAAGCGCCTCCGCCCCGTGCACCCGCTTGAAGGCGGCCTCGTTCGCCGTCATGGGCAGCAACGGCAGGAACCGCACAGCCGCCAGCGGAGCGTCAAGCTCGAGATCGTCGACCAGCCCCCCGCCCTCCCCCACGAGCACCGCGGAGAACGCCGCGCCGGGCCACAGCGGCTCGCCGGTGTCCAGGGAGTTGCCGGGCGCCACGACGACGCCCTCCACCTGCGGCGACGCGGCCAGTACGGCCAGCGGCCGCAGCACCTGGTCGGTGTCGGCGCGCCCGCCCCGTACCGAGAGCAGCAGTTCCGCCCGCGGCCCCCGTACCGGATCGGCGACGGCGGACAGCGGGTCGTTCATGGGCAGCGCGGACATGCCGAGCGTGGCGTAGCGCAGCACTCCGGCGCTGTCGGAGCGGCCGTCGGAGAAGCGGAGCACCTCGATACGGTCGGTGCCGAGGAAGGTCACCGCGGCGCGCGCGTCCGGCTCGCCGAACACGGAGCACAGCCGCGCCTCCACGAGCGCCAGTACATCAGCCATACGGCGAGCATAGAACCCGTATCGAACGCGCAAAGCGCGACGGGGGTGGCCCGCGGGCTTGCTAAAGTGGAGCGTTCACGCATGACACCCGCGTACGCCCTCGACGTACGCGCATCCCCCAGCGGGGATCGGCCGGAGGAGGTGGGGACTGACATGGATCCGAGTCGACCGTGCAGTACCGGCAGCTCTTCCATCTGCCACTCCCGCTGAACTAGCTCCCGCGTTCTTACCCGGCCGTCCGGCCGTGAAACGCGGCATCGAGAGCGATCGTCACGGCTTTTTCCGCGGAGTGTCCCCGCGGTGGAAGAGCGCCCTGAACTGCCTGTGATCACCCCGTCCTGATCAGCGTTTCAGTGCGGCGCCCCCATGCCGTCGGCCAGTCCGTGAAGGAGCTTGCCATGTCGATGATCCGTGACCTGCGCGCAGTCGTCCGCCCCACGCTGCGCAAGTCCAGCGAGTCGTACGACTACGGCCCCACGCAGCATGACGGCGGCTCCACCAGCGCGGTCGTGGACTGCGCGGTCTACCGCGACGGCGTGCGCTGCCCCGACATCACCGGCCTGCGCGAGGCGCTCGACACGGTGCGGGCCGGCCGCTCCCCCGAGAGCTGCGACGGCGGCCAGGGCTTCGTGTGGATCGGGCTGCACGAGCCGACCGAGGCCGAGTTCGCCGGGATCGCCGAGGAGTTCGGGCTGCACCCGCTGGCCGTGGAGGACGCGGTCCACGCCCATCAGCGGCCCAAGCTGGAGCGCTACGACGACTCGCTGTTCACCGTCTTCAAGACCATCCGCTACGTCGAGCACGCCGAGCTCACCGCGACCAGCGAGGTGGTGGAGAGCGGCGAGGTGATGGTCTTCACCGGCCGGTACTTCGTGATCACCGTCCGGCACGGCGGCCACGGCTCGCTGCGCGCCCTGCGGCACCGCCTGGAGGACGACCCGGAGCTGCTCGCCAAGGGCCCGTCCGCGGTGCTGCACGCCATCGCCGACCAGGTCGTCGACGACTACCTCGCGGTCACCGAGGCGGTCCAGGACGACATCGACGAGGTCGAGATCGACGTCTTCTCGCCGGCGAACGGCAAGACCTCGCGCGGCGGCGACGCGGGCCGGATCTACCAGCTCAAGCGCGAGGTGCTGGAGTTCAAGCGGGCCGTCTCCCCGCTGCTGCGGCCGATGCAGCTGCTCGGCGAGCGGCCGATGCGGCTGGTCGACCCGGAGATCCAGAAGTACTTCCGCGACGTCGCCGACCACGTGGCCCGCGTCCACGAGCAGGTCACCGGCTTCGACGACCTGCTCAACTCGATCCTCCAGGCCAACCTCGCGCAGGCCACCGTCGTGCAGAACGAGGACATGCGCAAGATCACCGCCTGGGCGGCCATCCTCGCCGTCCCGACCATGATCACCGGCGTCTACGGCATGAACTTCGACCACATGCCCGAGCTGCGCTGGAAGTACGGCTACCCGCTGGTGCTCGGCGTGATCGTGGCCATCTGCTACGCCATCCACCGCGGGTTCCGCCGCAACGGCTGGCTGTAGCCGGGCCTACGCCTGCCCGCGGCGGTCGGCGAGCACCACCAGGGCGAGCCCTGCGAGGATCACGCCGAGCGCCGGGTAGGCGGCGGCCGGCGGCGTCTGGCCCAGCCACAGCGCGGCGATCAGCGCCGCGCCCGGCGTCTCCAGCAGGATCGCGGTCGAGGTGGTGGACGGGCCCGAGGCCCCGCACCACCCGGTTGAGCAGGGAGTGCCCGAGCAGCTGGGCGACCACCGTCAGCGCGGCGATCTTGATCCAGGTCCGGCCGTCGTAGCCGCCGAGCGAGGAGCCGGCCACCAGGCACGCGCCCAGCAGCACCACGGCGGTGGTGGAGTAGCAGACGAACGTGTACGCGGTCGTCGTCGCCGTACGCCGCACCTGCGACGCCCAGCAGCATGTAGCCGGCCGCGGCCAGGCCCGCGCCCAGCGCCAGCGCGTCGCCCTCCAGCGCGCGGGTGTCGGTCGACAGGTCGATGCCGGTGAGGATCAGGACGCCGGCCACCGCCAGCACCGTGCCCGCCCACACCAGGCGCGGCGGGCGGTGGCCGCGCAGCCGCAGGATCAGCGTGGTCCAGATCGGGGTGGTGGTGACCAGCGCGGTCGAGGTGGCCACCGACGTCATGCTCAGGCTCGGCAGCCACATCCCGAAGTGCAGCGCCAGCACCACGCCGGCCAGCCCCGACAGGGTCAGCGCCCGGCGGCCCATCCCGCGCAGCTCGGCCCGGTGCCGCCACAGCGCGACCGGGCTCAGCACGCCGACCGCGATGGCGTTGCGCCAGAACGCGATGGCCAGCGCCGGGGCCGCGGTCGCGGCGATCAGCGGCGCCGACATCGACACGCCCGCGATGGCCACGGCGAGCAGCGTGAAGTCCAGGTTCCGCGAGGCGGGCGCGCCCGTGTCCGCACCGGCTCCCCGCGGGGTGTCCGCGCCCGCAGCCGGGGTCCCCGGCGGAACGGCCGTACGGGGGACGGCCGCGGTGTTCTCGGGGGCGGTCACGGGGTCCTCGCTTCGCTGTGCGCGGGGGGCTGGGCCGTAGGGCTACGGCGCTCGGTCGGCACCCAGCGTAAGGCCCATGGAGGGCTGGAGCACCTGTCGTCCCGCGGGCTGGACGGTCCTTCCGCGGCAGGCCCTACAGTGAGCGCATGACCACGCCTGCCACCGCCGCCGAGCTGTCCGCCCTCGTCGAAGAGGCCACCAGGAAGTCGGGGCTGGTCTGGGTCGACGGGCAGGCGCTGTGGCACATCTGGCACGACGGGGCGATGTACGTCGTCGGGGGGCCCGGGGAGCAGCCGCTGCCGGACCTCGTGGACGGCGGGACCGCGCGGGTGTGCGTGCGCAGCAAGGACAAGGGCGGGCGGCTGGTCTCCTGGCCGGCCCGGGTCCGGCTGCTCGCGCCGGACGGCGAGGAGTGGGGGGTTGCCGTGGGCGAGTTGAAGGGGAAGCGGCTCAACACGGTGGACCCGGCGGGGATCGCCGATCGATGGGCCCGGGAGTGCCGGGTCTTCCGGCTGGCGCCGGAAGGGGGGCCGCAGGAGTATCCGGGGGCCATGGGTGAGGGGTCGGGAGCCGCGGCTCCTGTTCCCACCCCGGCCACCACTCGGCGGGCCATCCCCGCGGGGCTCCCCCGCCTCCTCACCCGCCGCACCTAGCGTTGCCCACTGGGGCACGCCGCACCCCCCGCGGCCCGGGTCCCTTGCGCCTAACGGCGCCCCGTTACGGGCCTGGGGTGCCCTTGCGCGGGGCGGCGCCACGTTCTCCATGGGCGCTGGGGGGCACCCCCGGACGGAGTCTGGGGGAGGAACTGCGCGACAAGCCACGACGGTGGCGCGCCGGGCCCGCAGGCCCAGCCCCTTGCGGTCTGAATCCGGACCACCGGCCGGTGGCCGGTTGCCCGCGCAGTTCCCCGCGCCCCTGAGTGGTGGCCGCCTTACGCAAAGGCACCCGCCGCGCCCCTGAAGGTGCGGCCCGTCCGCAAAGGCACCCGCCGCGCGCTGGGGAAGGCGCCGACCCACGAAGCGGGAACCACCGCGGAGCGGGTAGGGTGCCGCCCTCCGCGAGGGCACCCTGGTGGCGGGTGGGAGCCCCAGGCTATTTCGTGGGGAGGGTCGAACCGTAATCGACCACGGCCGACTTGGCGGGGGCCGTGAGAGAGAACGGCGCCCCCCAATCCGTAAGAGTGAGCGTCCCCGAATTCCCGGCCCGCTCATAGCGCAGCGGATAGAGGCTGCCCCGCAAGGGACACATCAAGGGTCCCGCCCTTGGACCCCTTGAGCGCGATCGTCTTCGTGGACCCGACCTTCCGGTGCGACCCGGTACTGACCGCACCGTCGAGCACGAAAAGATCGGCGAGCAGCGTCTTCTTGTCGGTGAACCCGCTGAACTGCCGGTAGGACGGATCACCCTTCGGGATCTTGACGTATTTGCCGTTGAGCTTGGCGGCAGCCGCCTTGCTGTCCTGGTCGCCGCCGCCGTCACCGTAGAAGTCCGCGCCGGCCTTGAGGTAGAGGTCGCCGCCGACCCGCAGCAGCTGGAAGGTGGCGCCCTTGGTGGTGACCTCGCCGACGCCGCCGGTGTCGCGCAGCCGCATGTCCAGGCGGTAGTTCTGGCCGCCGCTGATGACGGTGCCGGACAGCCGTACGGTCGGCGCGGTGGAGGCCGCGGACCGGGCCTCGCGCTCGATGGTCCCCGGCGGCAGCTTGCCGACGCCGTTGGTGCCCGCGTCCGGGTCACCGCCGAAGCCGAGGCAGCCTGCGAGCAGGCCGCCCGCACTCAGCGTGAGGAGGGCGGCGGCGGTCCTGCGGCCGGGTAGCACGGGTGCTTCCTCCAGCGGACGGCGGCTCTGGCGGTCCAGAAGCTACCGCAGGGTACCCCCGGTGAGCACCCCACGGGGCGGGCAAGATCGGCTCGGAGTAGCCTGACCACGGATGACGAGTGGACCGGAGCAGCCCTCCGCGAACCGGTAGGAGGCCCTCTCATGGCAGCAGGCGCCCCCCGGGTCTTCGTCTCGCACCTCTCCGGCGTCGCCGTCTTCGACCCCAACGGCGACCAGGTGGGCCGGGTCCGCGACGTCGTGGTGATGCTGCGGGTCGGCGGCCGGCCGCCGCGGGTGCTGGGCCTGGTCGTCGAAGTGGTCGAGCCGGCGCCGGATCTTCCTGCCGATGACCCGGGTGACGGGCGTGGAGTCCGGCCAGGTGATCACCACCGGCGTGGTCAACATGCGGCGCTTCGAGCAGCGGCAGACCGAGACGCTGGTGCTCGGCGAGCTGCTGGACCGCCGGGTGCGGCTGGTCGACCCGAAGGGGGAGGGCTCGCACGCGGACAGCCCGTCTGCGGACGGCGAGGGGGCCGGCTCCGGCGAGGAGGTCACCGTGCTGGACGTGTCCATGGTGCAGCTGCCCGCGCGCCGCGACTGGGAGATCGACAAGGTCTTCGTCCGCCGCGGCAAGAGCGGGGCGCTGCGCCGCACGCGGCGAGACGCTGACCGTCGACTGGTCGGCGGTCACCGGCTTCTGGCTCGCCGAGGACGGCCAGGGCGCCGAGAACCTGGTGGCGACCTTCGAGCAGCTGCGCCCGGCCGACCTGGCGAACGTGCTGCACCACCTGTCGCCCAAGCGCCGCGGCGAGGTCGCCGCCGCCCTGGACGACGACCGGCTCGCCGACGTCCTGGAGGAGCTGCCGGACGACGACCAGGTGGAGATCCTCAGCAAGCTCAAGAAGGAGCGCGCCGCCGACGTCCTGGAGGCGATGGACCCCGACGACGCCGCCGACCTGCTGGCCGAGCTGCCGCCGGAGGAGCAGGAGCGGCTCCTGACCCTGATGCAGCCCCAGGAGGCCGCGGGCGTACGGCGGCTGCTGTCGTACGAGGAGCGCACCGCGGGCGGGCTGATGACCACCGAGCCGATCGTGCTGCGCCCGGACGCGACGGTCGCCGACGCGCTGGCCCGGATCCGCAACCCCGACCTGTCGCCCGCGCTCGCCGCCCAGGTGTACGTCTGCCGGCCGCCGGACGAGACGCCGACCGGCAAGTACCTGGGCCTGGTGCACTTCCAGCGGCTGCTGCGCGAGCCGCCGTTCACGCTGCTCGGCTCGATCGTGGACACCGACCTCCAGCCGCTGGCGCCGGACACCGCGCTGCCGTCGGTGACGAGCTTCCTGGCCACGTACAACATGATCTCCGCGCCCGTGGTGGACGAGAGCGGCTCGCTGCTCGGCGCGGTCACCGTCGACGACGTGCTCGACCACCTGCTGCCCGAGGACTGGCGCGAGACGGAGCTGCACGGCGCGCGACGCCGGCCGGCCGGGGACGGGGGCCGGCGATGGCCGCTGAGGAGCGCGAGCGGGCACCGGCACCCGGCCGGCGCGACCGCCACCGCCCGGCCCCGGGCGCGGCTCGACCAGCCGCGCGCGCCGCGCCGCAGCCTGCTGCCCAGCTACGACCCGGAGGCGTTCGGCAAGCTCTCCGAGCGGGTCGCGCGGTTCCTGGGCACCGGGCGGTTCATCGTCTGGATGACGGTCCTGATCATCGCTGTGGGTGCTGTGGAACGTCTTCGCGCCGCGCGCCATGCAGTTCGACCACTACCCGTTCATCTTCCTGACCCTGATGCTGTCGCTCCAGGCGTCCTACGCCGCCCCGCTGATCCTGCTCGCGCAGAACCGGCAGGACGACCGGGACCGGGTCAACCTCGAACAGGACCGCAAGCAGGACGAGCGCAGCATCGCCGACACCGAGTACCTGACCCGCGAGGTCGCCGTCGCTGCGGGTCGGGCCTCGGCGAGGTCGCCACCCGCGACTGGATCCGCTCCGAGCTGCAGGACCTGCTCAAGGAGATGGACGAGCGGCAGTTCCACGCGTCACCGGCGCCGTGACGAAGGCGACGGCCGGGGCCGCTGAACGCGTGCCGGAGGCCGCCGTATCCTCGTTCGTATGGCTACCGCTCTGCACGGCTCCGCACCTGCCGGCACCCCGACCGACGACGCCGTCCGCGCCGCGCTCGCGACCGTGGACGACCCCGAGATCCACAAACCGATCACCGATCTCGGCATGGTGAAGTCCGTCGACATCGACGCCGACGGCGCGGTCGCCGTCACCGTCTACCTGACCGTGTCCGGCTGCCCGATGCGGGACGAGATCACCGGCCGGGTCACCTCGGCGGTGCAGGGCGTGCCCGGGGTCACCTCGGTACGGGTCACGCTCGACGTCATGAGCGACGAGCAGCGCCGCGAGCTGGCCTCCTCGCTGCGCGGCGGCCAGGCCGAGCGCGAGATCCCGTTCGCCCAGCCCGGCTCGCTGACCCGGGTCTACGCGGTCGCCTCCGGCAAGGGCGGCGTCGGCAAGTCGTCGGTCACCGTGAACCTCGCCGCCGCCATGGCCGCCGACGGGCTCAAGGTCGGCGTGGTCGACGCCGACATCTACGGCCACAGCGTGCCGCGCATGCTGGGCGTCGAGGGGCGGCCCACCCAGGTCGAGAACATGATCATGCCGCCGGCGGCGAACGGGGTGAAGGTCATCTCGATCGGCATGTTCACGCCCGGCAACGCGCCCGTCGTGTGGCGCGGGCCGATGCTGCACCGGGCCCTCCAGCAGTTCCTCGCCGACGTGTACTGGGGCGACCTGGACGTCCTGCTGCTCGACCTGCCGCCCGGCACCGGCGACATCGCGATCTCCGTCGCGCAGCTCGTGCCCAACGCGGAGATCCTCGTCGTCACCACGCCGCAGCAGGCCGCGGCGGAGGTGGCCGAGCGGGCCGGGTCGATCGCGGTGCAGACGCACCAGAAGATCGTCGGCGTCGTCGAGAACATGGCGGGCATGCCGTGCCCGCACTGCGACGAGGTCGTCGAGGTCTTCGGGACCGGCGGCGGCGACCGGGTCGCCGAAGGGCTCTCCCGGACCACCGGGACCACGGTGCCCGTGCTCGGGCGCATCCCGATCGACGTCCGCCTGCGCGAAGGCGGCGACGACGGCGGCCCGTCGCCCTCTCCCACCCCGAGTCGCCGGCCGGCGCGGCCCTGCGGGGCATCGCCGCCCAGCTCGGCACCCGCGCCCGCGGGCTCGCCGGCATGTCGCTGGGGATCACGCCGCGCAACAAGTTCTGATCTATCGCCTCGCGCGGCGTAACCAGGGCGCGGGGTGCCCTTGCGCAGGGCGGCGCCCCGTTTTTAAGGGGCGCGGGGAACTGCGCGACCAGCCACGACGTGGCTGCACGTCGTCACCGGCCCGGTGGGGCTGTTGCGGTCGCATCCGGACCACCGGCCGGTCGCCGGTTGCCCGCGCAGTTCCCCGCGCCCCTGGGTGCGTGCCGCCTCCGCAAGGGCGACCACCCCGCGCCCAGGGGAAGGGCATCCCTGCGCGCCCCGGGGCGGCGGGGTGCCGTCAGGGCTCGTACAGGGCGAGATCGGGGATGGCCGCCAAGGCCAACCCGTACGCACTCATGCCCCGCCCGTACGCCCCGAGGTGGACGCCCCGGGCGGCGCCCGGCCATCACCCAGCCGTACTCCGACTCGCGGTAGTGGAACGGCGTCGGCTCCCCGTCCACCGGAAGAGTGAGCATGGACCAGCCGGAGCCGGCCAGCTCGTCGGCCAGCTCCCACGCCGTGGCGGTCTGCTGGTCCATCCAGTCCTGCCGCAGCGACCGCTCCATGTGCGTGGGCCACGTGCAGGACAGCAGCCCCGACCCGGCCAGCCAGGCCGCGGAGGACACCGACGTCTCCTCCAGCACCCCCGTGCCGTCCGCGGTGCGCCGCAGCGGCCGCTGCGGCACGGTCACCACGACCGCGAACCGCTGGGACTCCGGCTCGGAAGCGGCGTCCGCCTTGAGCGACGGCTCGTCCCCGTGCCCTATCGAGCCGTGCTCGACCGTTCCGTCCGCGCTCGCGCCGACGGAACCGAGCCACCGGGGCCCGGTGAACGCCGAGTCGAGCCCGTACCACGGGAAGTCGGCCAGCCGATAGCCGTCGACCGCTCCCCGCGCCGCGCCGGTCTTCGTCTCCATGATGGGTCGCGCCTCCTCCGTGCCGCCCTCCTGGGCGACATGCCATCTTGCCCGACCCTGAGTGGATTCCGGGGCGCGAAACGGCGCGGGGTGACGGCGAACACACGGACAAAGGCCGCGCAATCGGGTGAAAAGGCGAAAACGGGTTGACTCAGGTGGCGTCGGAGTCGAACGGCGGGGGCTCGTCCGGTCCCAGCCGCTCCTGCTTGCGCAGCCGGTCCGGGGTGCCGGAGGCCCCGGCGGAACCCGCGGCGGCGTCGGCCGACCCGCCGGACGCGGCCCTGGCGACGGGCTCGACCCCGTTGACGGCGTCGGTGACCTCGGCCATCTCCTTGCGCAGGTCGAACGATGTTGCGCAGGTCCTTCAGCTCACCCAGCCCGTACTCGTCCGCCTTCGCCGTTCATCAGGTTCTTCCTGATGAACGTCTTCGGGTTGCAGGTCCTCGAACTCGAAGTCCTTGAACTCCGGGCCCAGTTCACGGCGGATGTCCTCCTTGGCGCTGTCGGAGAACTCCCGCACCTTGCGGATGAAGGCCATCGCGTCCTGGATGACCTTGGGCAGCTTGTCCGGGCCGAAGACGAGGACGGCAAGGACCACGAGCGCGACCAGCTCAAGCGGGCCTATGTCGAAGAACACCTTGCAGCTCCTTGTGACGTCCACAACCGGGCTGTGCGCGAGTCCGGCGGACTTCACGGTACCCGCCCTCGCCGCCGATACGGGAGTGGCACGGGCCAACACTATGTCGCCACCAGGTAAATCCGGACTGTCAGCGCACCACGTACGAAACCGCTCGACGACGCCTGGGCCGCCGTCGCGCCCCGCGGACACCAGCGGGACGACGCCGGGCGCGAGCGACGGCCGGGTCAGCGCCACCGAGGTCGCGGACGCGGCCACGACGGGGCTGTGGCGGCGCTCCCGCTCCTCCTCGGCGCTCAGCACGCCCCGCGGGGACCACCCCGCGGGTGTCGGAGACCTGGCCGGCGCTCAGCGGGCTCACCGCGGGCCCGTCGTCGGGCCGGGCGCCGCCGTCCATGCCCGCCTCCATCGGCAGCGCGCTGCCGAGGGCGATGGCGGCCAGGGAGAAGGCGCCGGCCGCGGCGAACGCGAACCGCCGGCCGCGCGAGGCCGAGTCGTGGATGCGGAAACCGCGCGCGCGCGAGTCCTCGGCGGCCGACGGCACCAGATCGGGCGCCGGGCCGAGGAACGAGAACTGCTCGTGGCGCGGCGACCCCGAGCCCAGCAGACCACTGCCGAGCGGGCTGCGCCGGTCGCCGATCACGGTGTCGCCGGACGCGCCGGGCGGGCGCGGCGGGCCGTCCATGCCGTCGCCGCCGTTCGTGCCGGGCAGGCCCTGGAGCCGGGCCAGCAGCCCGGCCGAGATGGCCGGCAGCTCGGAGCCCGGCGATCACGCTCTTGAGCCGCCGCTGCTCGGCCGCGGCGGCCTTGCACTGCGGACAGGTCGCCAGATGGGCGAGCACCCGGTCGCGGCCGTCGTCGGTCAGCTCACCGTCGACGAACGCGGCGAGCCGGTCGCCGAGGTGCTGCTCGGCGGGCGCAGGGCGATGGGGACGCTGCTGCTCGCCTGAACCACTGCTGCTCACGCTCTCCCGCCCTCCAGGCCAGGTTTCGGTGCGGTGGCAGCGAGAGCGGGCGCGGGCCGGACACCGGGTGCGCGGTGCTCCAGGGCCTTGCGCAGGTGGGAGCGGCCGCGGTGGATGCGGCTGCGCACCGTGCCCAGCTTCACGCCGAGGGTCGCGGCGATCTCCTCGTACGACAGCCCCTCGATGTCGCAGAGCACCACGGCGGCGCGGAACTCCGGCGCGAGGGTGTCCAGCGCCTGCTGGACGTCCGCGTCGAAGTGCGTGTCGTTGAAGTGCTGCGCCGGGGACGGCTCGCGGCTGGGCAGCCGCTCCGCCGCGTCGTCGCCGAGGGCGTCGAACCGGATGCGCTGGCGTCGCCGCACCATGTCCAGGAAGAGGTTGGTGGTGATGCGGTGCAGCCAGCCCTCGAAGGTGCCGGGCGTGTAGGTGGACAGGGAGCGGAAGACCCGCACGAAGACCTCCTGGGTGAGGTCCTCCGCGTCGTGCTGGTTGCCGGTCAGGCGGTAGGCCAGCCGGTAGACCCGGGCACTGTGCGTACTGACGATCTCCTCCCAGGACGGAGGCGTCCACGACTGAGCGTCTCCGTCGGTGGCGAACGTCGCGGTCGCGGAGTCGGAGGCGTGGGAACGATCATCAGCGGTGTTGGTCACGGATTTGGGCTGTCCGGCCGACCGGCGGAAGCGCGACAGCACTCCTCGGTCACCGGCCGCAGCCGCACCTCCCCTGTCGGCTCTGGTGGTGTCCAGTAGAGCCCCTACCATATCCACCTCGCCCGTTAGCTCCGGATAAATGCTCTGTTTGCCAAGGCGGAGCGGCTGCTTCCGCTCCTCCGCAGGACATTGCTTCTTTCCCTACAGTCCCTTAACGCCCGGTCCCATCAGCAGGTTCCCGGCGACAGCGGATACAGTCGCCGGGCGGAGCGCAATTGCAGTGGCACAGAACCGGACAGGGAGAGGGCCATTACCGGCAACCGGCAGGCGAGCTGGGCGTTCGCCGACGCGTTCGTCGCCGAGGACGATGCCCTCATACGAGCCCGCGCCCGGTCCCACGCGGCGGGCCTGCGGCCCGTCTCCCCCGGCACCGGCGCGGCCCTGCGGCTGCTCGCCGCGGCCGGCGACGCGAAGTCCGTCGTGGAGATCGGCACCGGCACCGGCGTATCCGGCATCCACCTGCTGCACGGCATGCGGCCCGACGGCGTCCTGACCACGGTCGACTCCGAGCCCGACCGCCAGCAACTGGCCCGCCAGGCGTACCGCGAGGCCGGTGTCGCCGGCCAACCGGGCCCGCTTCATCTGCGGCCGCGCCCTCGACGTCCTGCCCCGCCTCACCGACGGCGGCTACGACCTCGTGTTCTGCGACGCCGACCGGCTGGAGTGCCTGGACTACCTCGACGAGTCGCTGCGCCTGCTGCGCCCCGGCGGCGTCGTCTGCTTCGAGGGCACCTTCGCGCAGGGCCGCGCGCTGGACGCCGCCCACCAGGACCCCGAGTCCCAGCACCTGCGCGAACTCCTGCGCGCGGTGCGCGACAGCCCCCGGCTGGCCCCCGTCCTGCTCCCCACCGACGACGGCCTGCTGTGCGCGGTCCGCCGCCGATGAACGGGACGGCGGGCGGGAGCGGGACGGCGCCGGCCGCCTCGCGGTGAGCGGGCGCGGAAGAAGCGCGGCCACGTCCCCGGATGACGGGAACGTGGCCGCGAGGATCTTCTGGGACCGCTGGTTTCAGGCGATGGCCTTCTTCAGCGCATCGCCGAGGGCATCCGCCTCGTCCGGGGTCAGCTCGACAACAAGCCGCCCGCCGCCCTCAAGCGGAACGCGCATGATGATGCTCCGCCCCTCCTTGGTCACCTCGAGCGGGCCGTCACCCGTCCGCGGCTTCATGGCCGCCATGCTCGTTCCCCTTCCTGAAACCAGCTCGGACTCGAACACATTGGTTCTCGGCCATTATCCCGCATGTCAGGACCCGATGACCAACTTCATCCAACGCAATTGTTCTGACCTGCGCCGAACCGGCCGCGATCCGCCGGGTCCGGTGGCTGCGGCCGGCAGCGGCGATCGGGGCGGACCGCGCCGATCCGGCCTCGATCCGGACCGCACGGACAGCCGCCATCAGTCAGAAGTGGTCGCCGATTCGATTCGTTCGATCATACCTGGTCACGCCGCGGCGGACCCCGCCCGGTGGCCCGGCGGGACCCGCCGGACGTCCGATGCGGCGGATCGGCCGGTGCCGAAGCGCGAAGCCGGCCTCGCCGGTGGCGCTCGGACCGCTGGGCGGTGACGACGGACGCCGCATCCGTACTTCTCACCGCCTCCGGCTCGCCAAAAGTGCGGGCCCGCCCCGCCGGTCCGGCATCCTGGCCGGGAGACTTGGCCGCGACGAAGGGGTTCTGGCATGACCGACAGCGTGCTGTACGAGGTCGACGAGGGGCTGGCGACGGTCACCTTGAACCGCCCGGAGTCGATGAACGCGCTCGACACGGGGACCAAGGACGACCTGCGCGACGCCCTGCGCGCCGCCGGGTCGGACGAGGCGGTACGGGCCGTGCTGCTCACCGGCGCGGGGCCGCGCCTTCTGCGTCGGCCAGGACCTCAAGGAGCACATCGGCGATCCTGGAGGCCGGCGGCGGCCTGAGCACCGTCGCGCGAGCACTACAACCCCATCGCGACGGCCATCGCGACCATGCCGAAGCCGGTGGTCGCCGGGGTCAACGGGGTCGCCGCGGGCGCCGGGGCCGGGTTCGCGTTCGCCGCGGACTACCGGATCGCCGCCGACACCGCGGCCTTCAACACCGCGTTCGCCGGCGTCGCGCTGTCCACGGACTCCGGGATGTCGTGGACGCTGCCAGCGGCTGGTCGGGCGTCGGCCGGGCGGCGGACCTGCTGCTGTTCCCGCGGTCCGTCAAGGCCGAGGAGGCGCTCGCGCTGGGCCTCGTGCACCGCGTGGTGCCCGCGGCCGAGCTGGCCGCGCAGGCGCTGGCGGTGGCGCGGCAGCTGGCCGCCGGGCCGACCGTGGCGTACGCGGCGATCAAGGACGCGCTCGCGTACGGGGCGACGCACTCCTTCACCGAGACCCTCGCCCGGGAGGACGATGCTCCAGACCCGGGCCGGCGCCGCGGCCGACCACCGCGAGGCGGTCACCGCGTTCGTCGCCAAGCGCCCCCCGGTCTTCACGGGGCACTGACCCCGGCGCGGCCGGCGCGGCGGCCGGTGTCGCGGGCAGCCGGGCCGCGGCTCAGCGGGCGGCGCAGTCGGCGAGGTGGTCGTTGACCAGGCCGCACGCCTGCATGAGGGCGTAGGCCGTGGTGGGGCCGACGAAGCGGAAGCCGCGCTTCTTCAGGTCCTTGGCGAGGGCCGCCGACTCCGGTGTGGTCGCGGGCACGTCCGCGAGGGTGCGCGGCGCCGGGCCGGTCCGGCCGGATCGGGGGCGAAGGACCAGATGAGCGCGTCGAGTCCGCCGTCGTACCCGTCCCGGACGGCGCGCGCGGCGGCCGCGTTGGCGACGGTCGCGTCGATCTTCGCCCGGTTGCGGATGATCCCGGGATCGGCGAGCAGCCGCTCCCGGTCCTGCGTCGGTGAAGCCGGCCACCGCGTCGATCTTGAAGTCGGTCGAAGGCGGTCCTGAACCCCTCGCGCCGGCGCAGGATGGTGATCCAGGACAGCCCGGACTGGAAGGCCTCCAGGCAGATCCGCTCGAACAGGGCGTCGTCGCCGTGCACGGGCCGGCCCCACTCCTGGTCGTGGTAGGCGAGGTAGTCGGGCGCGGACAGCCCCCAGGGGCAGCGGGCGAGCCCGTCCTCGCCGACCACGGCGCCGCCGTCACTCACCGCTGTCCCCCTCCCGCGGGGCGTCCTGGCGGGCGTCCTGCGGGAAGTCCTGCTGCTTCATGAGCGTGGCGCCGGCGTGCACCCCGGCCAGCGACGCCTCCAGATCGGCGATCCGGGCGTCGCGTTCGGCGAGTTCGGCGCCGAGCCGGTCGAGCACCTCGTCGACGTCGAGCATGCGGTAGCCCCGTACGGTCACCGGGAGCCGTACCGCGTCCACGTCCGCGCGCCGCAGCGGGCGGTCCGGGGGCAGCCGGTCGGCGATCCGGTCGGGCTCGGAGTCCTTGAGCGCACCGCCGTCGCCGAGTACGGCCAGCGCCACCGCGGCGACCACCGCGACCAGCGCGATGAGCATGAACCAGAACAAGTCGATCTCCCGGGGTCCGGCCTCAGGACCCGCCGTCCGCCGGCCGGTCCTCCGTGTCAGGCACGATCGTGCCACGATCGCATGAGTCTGAGATGAGGAGCGACAGTGGCACTTCGGCTGGGCACCCGGCAATTCGGGGAGCGCGAACCGGTGATCATGGCGATCGTGAACCGGACACCGGATTCGTTCTACGACCAGGGAGCCACGTTCACCGACGAACCCGCCCTGGAGCGGGTGGCCCAGGCGGTCGCCGAGGGCGCGGCCATCGTCGACATCGGCGGGGTGAAGGCCGGGCCCGGGCGCGGAGGTGTCGGCGCAGGAGGAGATCCGCCGTACCGCGTCCTTCGTCGGCGAGGTGCGCCGCCGGCACCCCGACGTGGTGATCAGCGTGGACACCTGGCGGCACGAGGTCGGCGAGGCGGTCTGCGAGGCGGGCGCCGACCTGCTCAACGACGCCTGGGGCGGCGTCGACCCGAAGCTCGCCGAGGTGGCCGCCCGGCACGGCGCGGGGCTGGTGTGCACGCACGCGGGCGGCGCCGAGCCGCGCACCCGCCCGCACCGGATCGGCTACGAGGACGTGATGGCCGACATCCTGCGGGTCACCGTCGGCCTCGCCGAGCGGGCGGTGGCGCTCGGCGTGCGGCCCGACGGCGTGCTCATCGACCCCGGGCACGACTTCGGCAAGAACACCCGCCACTCGCTGGAGGCGACGCGGCGGCTGCCGGAGATGACGGCCACCGGCTGGCCGGTCCTGGTGTCGCTGTCCAACAAGGACTTCGTCGGCGAGACGCTCGACCGGCCGGTCAAGGAGCGGCTGATCGGGACGCTGGCCACGACCGCGGTGTCGGCGTGGCTGGGGGCCCAGGTGTACCGCGTGCACGAGGTCGCGGAGACCCGGCAGGTGCTGGACATGGTGCGCGTCGATCCAGGGCCTGCGCGAGCCGGCGGTGGCCCGCCGCGGGCTGGCCTGACCGCGGCCGGCGCCGCCAGGCCGCTACGCGCTCTCCTTGGTCACCCGCTCCACCGCGTCGTCCACGTCGTCGGTGATGTGGAACAGCTCCAGGTCGGCCGGGGACGCCTTGCCCTCGGCGACCAGGGTGCGGCGGACCCAGTCGGCCAGCCCGCCCCAGTACTCGGTGCCGAACAGCACGATCGGGAAGCGGGTGACCTTCTTGGTCTGGACGAGGGTGAGGGCCTCGAACAGCTCGTCGAGGGTGCCGAAGCCGCCGGGCAGCACGACGAAGCCGCGGGCGTACTTCACGAACATCGTCTTGCGGACGAAGAAGTAGCGGAAGTTCACGCCGATGTCGACGTAGGAGTTGAGGCCCTGCTCGAAGGGCAGCTCGATGCCGAGGCCGACGGAGACGCCGCCGGCCTCCAGGGCGCCCTTGTTGGCCGCCTCCATGGCGCCGGGGCCGCCGCCGGTGATGACCGCGAAGCCCGCCTCGGCGAGCGTGCGCCCGATCCGTACGCCCGCCTCGTACTCGCGGGAGTCGACCGGGGTGCGGGCGGAGCCGAAGACGCTGACGGCGGGGCCGAGTTCGGCCAGCGCGCCGAAGCCCTCGACGAACTCGGACTGGATGCGCAGCACCCGCCACGGGTCGCCGTGCACCCAGTCGGTGGGGCCGTGGCTGTCCAGGAGGCGCTGGTCGGTGGTGCCGGAGAGCACCTGGCCGCGGCGGCGGATCACCGGCCCGGTGTGCCGCTCCGGCCAGCCCCTGCCCTCGGGGCGGCCCTCGGCGGCCGCGTTGGCCGCGGCGGCGGCCTCCTGCCAGTCGTCCGCCACGCCGCCGGAGTCATCGGCGCCGTGGGGATCGGTTGCGTCTGTCATACCCGCAGGGTACGCATCAGGGCGCCGCGGACGGGGCCAAAGGGACCGCGCGCGGGGCCTCGATCCGGCCGCTGAGCCAGGTGAACGCGTCGGGGAACATCCGGCCCCAGGTCTTCCAGTTGTGCCCTCCGTTGGCCAGCCGCTGCGTGGTGACGGTCGCGGGCGGCCGTACGGCGGCGCTGATCTCGTCGGCGTACCGCGGCGGGCTCTCCGGGTCCTGGAGGCTGGACTCGACGAGCAACTGGACGTCGGGGCGGGTGTTGCGGGCCAGCCACAGCGGGGAGCGCACGCCGTGCGCCGGGTCGTCGGGGGCCAGCGCGGCGCCGGCGGCGAACACGTGCGGGAACTGGAGCGAGAGCCGGGCCGCGCAGTAGCCGCCGGTGGATATGCCCATCACCGCCCAGCCGCGGGGCGCGGGCAGGGTACGGAAGTTGGCGGATATCGTCCGCGGCACGTCGTCGGTGAGCCAGGTGGCGACCTTGCTGCGGCCCGCCACGTCCGAGCAGCCGGTGTCGATCCGGTCCGGGGTGATGGTCGGCAGCACCAGGATCGCCGGTTCGGCCCGGCCCGCGGTGATCTGCCCCTGCATGATCTCGCCGAGCCGCATGCCGCGCAGGAAGCTGTGCGGGGTGCCGGGTATGCCGTGCAGCACCTCGATGACCGGGAAGCGGGTGTGCGCGAACTCCGGCTTGCCGTACTGCGGCGGCAGCCACACGATCACGTCGCCCTTGGTGCCGGAGTGCCAGCCGTGCACGGTGGCCTTGCGGAAGCCCTCGGTGTAGGAGGTGAACCTCACCCGGTAGTTCGGCACGGCGGGCGGCGTGGTGGCGGAGCTGTGGGCGGCGACGGTCCGGCCGCCGCCGGTGTTGGCGCTGCCCAGCAGGTCGTCCCAGGAGGCGTAGAAGCCGTACTTGTTGTTGGCCGCGACCATCACCAGCAGTATGGCCGTGACCTGGCAGACCACGATCAGACCGACGCGGGCCGCGGTGCGGAGCGCCGCGGGACCCGGCACCCTCGGCCACAGCCGCAACGCCCCCACGACGGCGGCCACCGCCGCGACGAGCAGCAGCCAAGCGAACCATGAGCTGGTCAGCCCCACGACGCGCCTCCCCCTCCCCCAGTCCGGTACCCCGACCGGAAACGGACGTGCCCGATGACACCATGCCGGGAATGAGGACCCGAGCGCACCCCAGTTCGGTTGCCCGGTGCGGGTGTGAGGGGGGTTACGGGGCCGCGGGGGGCGGCAGGTTACGCGGTCAGCCAGTGGCGGAGCTTGCGCTCGGCCTCGACGATGTCGGCGACCGGGACGTTCTCCTCGCGGGTGTGGGCGAGCGTGGGGTCGCCGGGGCCGTAGTTCACGGCCGGCACGCCCAGCGCGGAGAAGCGGGCCACGTCCGTCCAGGACTCCTTGGCCGCGGGCGGGATGCCGATCGCCGCGACGAAGGCGGCGGCCGCCGGGTGCGACAGGCCGGGCAGCGCGCCGGGCGCGCTGTCGGTGAGGACCACCTCGAAGCCGTCGAAGACCTCCCGCACCCGCTCCAGCGCCTGCGCCTCGCTCTGGTCGGGCGAGAAGCGGTAGTTGACGGTGACCGCGCATGTGTCGGGAATCACGTTCCCGGCGTGCCCGCCCTCGATCATCACGGCGTTCAGGCCCTCGGGGTACACCAGCCCGTCGATCTCCACCCGGCGCGGCTCGTACCCGGCCAGCCGGGCCAGGATCGGCGCGGCCTTGTGGATCGCGTTGTCCCCCAGCCAGCTGCGGGCGGAGTGGGCGCGGCGGCCGGCCGTCTGCACCCGCACCCGCAGCGTGCCCTGGCAGCCGCCGTCCACCCGGCCGCCGGTCGGCTCCAGCAGCACGGCGAAGTCGCCCGCCAGCCAGTCCGGGTGGCGCTCGACCAGGCGCTCCAGGCCGTTGAACTCGGCGGCGATCTCCTCGGCGTCGTAGAAGACGAAGGTCAGGTCGCGGTTGGGGGCCGGCAGCGTCGCGGCGAGCTTGAGCTGGACCGCGACCCCGGACTTCATGTCGGTGCTGCCGCAGCCCCACAGCAGGCCGTCGGCGTCCAGCCGCGAGGGGAGGTTGTCGGCGATCGGCACGGTGTCCAGGTGCCCGGCCAGCACGACCCGCTCGGCGCGCCCGAGCCGGGTCCGGGCCACCACCGCGTCCCCGTCCCGGTCCACGGTCAGGTGCGGGACGGCGCGCAGCGCCTCCTCCACCAGGTCGGCCAGTTCCTTCTCCCGCCGGCTCTCCGACGCCACGTCCACGAGCTGCGCGGTCAGCGCGGCGACGTCCAGCCCCAAGTCGATACCCATGCCCTGAGCCTAGGCGGTGGTCGAAGGGGCCGGGTCGGCCGGTCGGGCGGGTCGGCCGGTCGGGCGGGTCGGCCGGGGGATTTCGGTAGGGTTCGGGGCGTGCCCGCGTCTTCCGGTCGGAACGAGAAAAAGGCCAGCTCCCGCCGCGGCTGCGGACTGAGGTTCGTGGCCGCGACCGTCGTGCTGCTCGGCGTGGGCGGGTACTTGGCGTACCACTTCGGGCAGGGCTCGCCGCCGGCCCCCGGCTGCACCGTCAGCGCGAACGGCGACCAGCTCGACCTCGACCAGCAGCAGGCGTCGAACGCCGCCACCATCGCCGCCGTGGCGATGTCCCGCGGGCTGCCCGAGCGGGCCCTGACGATAGCGCTGGCGACCTCGCTCCAGGAGTCCCGGCTGGAGAACATCGACCACGGCGACCGCGACTCGCTCGGCCTGTTCCAGCAGCGGCCCTCGCAGGGCTGGGGCACCTCGCAGCAGATCCTCGACCCGGTGTACGCCTCCAACTCCTTCTTCGACAGCCTGGTCAAGATCCAGGGCTACACCCGGCTGCCGCTGACCGTCGCCGCCCAGCGGGTGCAGAAGAGCGGCTACCCGCAGGCGTACGCCAAGCACGAGGCCGACGCGACGATGCTGTCCGCCGCGCTCACCGGCCACGACGACGGCGCGCTGAGCTGCACGACGGGCGCGAACACCCCGTACAGCGCGGGCGGCCCGCTCGGCGACCCGGGGAAGGTCACCGCCCGGCTCACCCGGGAGTTCGGCGACCAGGTCTCCCCCCGCACCCGCGACCAGCCGGCCCGTACGGTCGCGGTCCCGGCGTCGCCCGCGGGCGGCGCCGCCGAGGGCGACGGGAGGCGGCGCGGCTGGGAACTGGCCCAGTGGGCGGTCGCGCACGCGCACGACCTCAAGGTCGAGCAGGTGAGCTTCGGCGGCATGAGCTGGCAGGCCGCGAAGTCCGGCAAGGGCTGGCAGAAGTCCGCGGCCGGCCAGGGCGGGACCACGGGAACGGACGCGAAGGCGGCGTCAACCGCGGGCTCCGACGCACTCGTACGGATCACCGTCGCGCGCTGAGCCGCTCGATTCACCCGGAAGTGCGTCATTCGCTGCCTTTCACTCGAACGGCCGCAACTTTCAGGCGAGTTGAGCGGTATTCACGGCGACCAACGGGTCCTCGCATTCCTTCCGTACACCGCACAAGGAGCATCATGTCCCTCCCCCTCCCGCGCCGGATCGCCCAGGCCGCACTGCTGCTCGGGGCCGCCGCCGCTCCCCTGATCGGGGCCGGCGCCGCGCACGCCGCCGCCCTGCCCCAGCAGGGCCTGGGTGGGCTGTCCAACCTCGACACCGGCGTGCAGAACACCTCGCACCAGGCGACCGTGGCGGCCGGCCAGAACGGCGAGCAGGCCCTCAGGACCGCGCTCCCGGCCGCCGACCGCGTCGCCGGCACCCTCACGCCCACTGCCCGGCCAGCACGACCGGCCAGGCAGCGGACGAGGCCGGCCGCACCCTGGGCGCCACCGCCGAGTCGGCGAGCGGCACCGTCCCCGGCGCCGAGACCCTCCCCACGAGCGTCCTCCCCAACACGGGCGCCCTCCCCCTGCGCGACGCCCGCCTCCTGGGCGGCCTCCCCACCGCCGCCCCCCTGACGGACACCCTCCCCCTCAAATCCCTCCCGCTGGTCTGACCCCCTCCCCGCGAACGGAACGGGCCCGGCATAGGGAGATGCGGGGCCCGTCACGGACGGTGGGGCGTTCTTACGTCAACTCGCCGATACGTGGGAGCCGTTCTTCCGTGCGTGCGGCGCCCTGCCCCTTTCGCCGCCGGCTACACGGCGGACCCCTGAGCGGAGCCGCACCCCACGGCGAGCCCTGCTCCGTAGCCACACCCCCACTGCGGGGCGGTGAGCCCGCTTCTAGGTGAGGCGCTTGAGGGCTGCGGAGACGTGGGGGTCCGTGGCCGTGAAGGCGATACGGATGAAGGGGGCGCCGGAGGGGCCGTAGAACTCGCCGGGGGCGACGAGGATGCCGCGCTCGGCGAGGTCGGCGACGGTGGTCCAGCAGTCCTCGTCGCGGGTGGCCCACAGGTAGAGGCTGGCCTCGCTGTGCTCGATGCGGAAGCCGGCCGCGGTCGAAGGCGGCGCGCAGGTCGGCGCGGCGGCGGGCGTAGCGGGCCTTCTGCTCCACGGCGTGGGCGCGGTCGCCGAGTGCGGCGACCATCGCGGCCTGCACGGGCTTGGGCACGATCATGCCCGCGTGCTTGCGCACGGCGAGGAGCTCGGCGACGACGGCCGGGTCGCCGGCCAGGAAGGCGCCGCGGTAGCCCGCGAAGTTGGACCGCTTGGACAGCGAGTGGACGGCGACGACGCCCGTCGTGGCTGTCGCCGCAGACGTCCGGGTGCAGCACGGAGACCGGCTCGGTGCCCTCCCAGCCGAGTTCGATGTAGCACTCGTCGGACACGACGAGGATGCCGTGCTCGGCGGGCCCAGTCCACGATCCGGCGCAGCTCGCCGGCGGCGAGCACCCGCCCGGTGGGGTTGGCCGGGCTGTTGAGCCACAGCAGCCGGGTGCGGTCCGGGTCGAGGTCGGCGACCGGGTCGGCGTACGCCACGGGCTCGGCGCGGGCGATGCGCGCGCCGATCTCGTAGGTCGGGTAGGCCAGCTCCGGGTAGCCGACCTGGTCGCCCTCGCGCAGGTCGAGCAGGGTCGGCAGCCAGCCGACGAGTTCCTTGGAGCCGATCAGCGGCAGGACGTGCGCGGGGTCGGCGCCGGCCACGCCGTGCCAGGTCCGCAGGTAGTGCGCGGCGGCCTCGCGCAGCGCGGCCGTGCCGTAGGTGAGCGGGTAGCCCGGGCTGTCGGACGCGGCGGCCAGCGCCTGGCGCACGACGTCGGGGACCGGGTCCACCGGGGTGCCCACCGACAGGTCGACCAGGCCGTCGGGGTGGGCGGCGGCCGTGGCCTTGTACGGCTCCAGACGGTCCCAGGGGAAGACCGGGAGGCGGGCGGAGATGGTCAACGTGCTCACTCTCGCTTTGCGTGGTTCTGTTCGCACGGCCGGCCTGCGGCCCGGACGCGAGAGCGCCGGGCCCCTACGGCGCGGTCAGCGGCGTACGAGCCCGGCGCGGTCGGCCGTCGCAGGACGTCAGTGGTTCTGGGGCGGCAGCGCTGAGATGAAGGGGTGGTCACGCTCGATGAGACCGAGCTTGGACGCGCCACCGGGCGAGCCGAGCTCGTCGAAGAACTCGACGTTCGCCTTGTAGTAGTCCTTCCACTCCTCCGGGGTGTCGTCCTCGTAGAAGATGGCTTCGACCGGGCAGACCGGCTCGCACGCGCCGCAGTCGACACACTCGTCCGGGTGGATGTACAAGGACCGGGCGCCCTCGTAGATGCAGTCGACCGGGCACTCTTCGATGCATGCCTTGTCCTTGACGTCGACACAAGGCTGCGCGATGACGTAGGTCACGCTGTCGTTCCTCCTCGATAGGGCTCATCTCGCGCGGGAGCGCGGCGTCGTCGATGCCCGCACCTAGTATCTCCGTTCCTGGGCACGATCCGTACAGGAGGGGCATGCATGGCAGCGGAATTCTCGTCCGGAGGACGGCTGGAAATCCGGATCACCCCTGCTGACGTGGGAAAACGTGTCTCGGTACGGCAGTTGGTCGAGATCAATGACGGGCATCCTACGTTCACCGATACGGTCGGTGTTCTCGCATCTTGGGATAAGGGGGTGGTGTGCGTCACACGACGAACCGGTGAAACCGTACAGATCGCGGAGGAGGCACTCGTGGCGGGAAAAGTGGTGCCGCCCGCGCCCGCGCGCCGCGGGGCGGGGGTGCCCCGGGTGACGGCGGAGGCGCTGGAGAAGATCGCGTCGCGTGCCTGGCCGCCGACGCAGAGCGCTGCGCTGGGCGACTGGACGCTGCGGGCGGCCGGGGGCTTCACCCGGCGGGCGAACTCGGTGCTGGTGGCCGGCGACCCGGGCGTGCCGGTGGACGAGGCGCTGGCGTACGTGCGGCGGTGGTACGGCGAGCGGGGGCTGACCGCGTGGTTGCAGGTGCCGGACACCTCGCCGTACGGCGAGCGCGCCGCCGAGCACGGATGGGTACGGGAGGCGGACACCGTGATCAGGACCGCGCCGCTCGCGCCGCTGACCTCGCTGCCGGCCGATGAGCCGCCGGGGCACGGCGTGGAGCTGTCGCGCACGCCCGACGCGGCGTGGCTGGCGTCCTACCACCGCACCGGCGACCTGGCGCGAGGCGGCGCTGGAGGTCGTGGCGGGCGGGCCGTCGGTGTGGTTCGCCACGGCGCCCGGGGCGATAGGGCGGTGCGTCGTCGACGGGCCGTGGGCGCTGTTCGGGGCGGTCGAGGTCGAGCCCGCCGCCCGGCGGCGCGGCCTGGCCACCGCCGTGATGGGCGCGCTGGCCCGGCAGGCGTACGCCGAGGGCGCCACGGCCGCGTACCTCCAGGTCGAGGCGGACAACGAGGCCGCGCGGGCGCTCTACGACCGGCTCGGCTTCACCGACCACCACGGCTACCACTACCGGCGTCCCGCGGCATGACGGCCTCGGTACGCGAACGGTTCGCCGCCGCCGCCCGCCAGGAGCGGCCCGACCTGGCCGAGCTGTGCCTGCTCATCGCCGCCGAGGCCGACCCGGCGCTCGACGGCAAGGCGGTCGACCTGGCCCAGATCGAGCTGGACCGGCTCGCCGGGCTGCTGCCGTACGGGCTGAGCACGCCGATGGAGTGGGCGACGGCGCTGCACCGGGTGCTCGGGGCGGGGCACGGGTTCCACGGCACGCCTGCGGACTACCGGCTGCTGTCCTCCTCGCTGCTCCAGGAGGTGCTGCGGCGGCGGCGCGGGCTGCCCATCCTGCTGTCGGTGGTGTGGATCGAGGTCGCCCGGCGGGCCGGGGCGCCCGTGCACGGCGTCGCGCTGCCCGGCCACTTCGTGGTGGCGCTCGGCGATCCGGCGGGCTCGTACGTGCTGGTCGATCCGTTCGACGGCGGCCGGGTGCTGTCCGCGGAGGACGCCGACCTGCTTGGTGGTGAGCGCCACGGGCTCCCCGATGTCGCCGGCGATGCTCACGCCCGCCGACCCGCTGGACGTGGTCCAGCGCATCCTCAACAACATCCGTGCCTGGGCCGCGCCCCGGCCCGAGCACCGGCCGGTGCAGCTGTGGACCCTCGATCTGACGCTGCTGCTGCCCCGGCACCCGGCCAAGCTCCGCTACGAGCGGGCTCAGCTCCTGGTCACCATGGGGGATTTTCTCGGCGGCGCCGCCGAGATGGACGATTACGCCGAGGTCATCGGCGCTTTCGATCCGGAGTCCGCCGACACCATCCGTCTCAAGGCCCGCGCCGCCCGCGCCCTGCTCAACTAGCCCTCCGGCCCTCCGGGCGCCCTACAGGAGCGCGGCGGACCGACCACCGCAACCACCCCAAAGGGGCGCGAGGAACTGCGCGCTCAGCCCCCACCGGGGCACGGCCGACCGATCACCGCAACCCCCAAAGGGGCGCGAGGAACTGCGCGAGCAACCCACCACCGGCCGGTGGTCCGGAAACCGACCGCAAGGGGCTGGGCCGGCGGACCACAGCGCGCCATCCCCGTGGCTGGTCGCGCAGTTCCCCGCGCCCCTGAAAACGGGGCACCGCCCCCCGCAAGGGCACCCCCGGACGCGAGGCACTGCGCGGGCAACCGGCCACCGGCCGGTGGTCCGGGCTCCCCGCCGCGGGGGCTGGGCCCGCGGGCCCGGCGAGGCACGAGCCGGGCCCGGCTAGAGCCAACCCTTCTCCCGGGCGATCCGCACCGCCTCCGCGCGATTGCGAGCGCCCGTCTTCTGGATGGCGGTGGACAGGTAGTTGCGGACCGTGCCCTCGGACAGCAGCAGCCGCCGGGCGACCTCCGCGTTCACCGAACCGTCGGCGGCGGCCCGCAGCACATCCCGTTCGCGCGCGGTGAGCGGGTCGGCCCCCTCGGCCAGCGCGACCGCCGCGAGCGCGGGATCGATCACCCGCTGCCCCTGGAGCACCCGCCGTACCGCGTCGGCGAGTTGAGCCGCGGGCGCGTCCTTCACCAGGAACGCCTCCGCCCCCGACTCCATCGCGCGCCGCAGGTAGCCGGGCCGGCCGAAGGTCGTCACGATCACGACCTTCACCGCGGGCAGCGCCTTGCGCAGCTGCGCCGCGGCCTCGATGCCCGTCATCCCGGGCATCTCGATGTCCAGCAGCGCCACGTCCGGGCGCGTGCTCCCGCGCGGCCGCCAGCACCTCGTCGCCCCGGGCCACCTGGGCGACGACCTCGATGTCGTCCTCCAGACCGAGCAGCGTGGCCAGCGCCTCCCTGACCATCGACTGGTCGTCGGCCAGCAGCACCCGGATCATCCCCGTCATCCCGGCAGGCTACCGGCTCGGGACCGGGGCCGTCGTCGGGCAGCACGACCAGGCGTACGGCCATCTGCCGGCCGTCGGCCGGCCGCTCGCCGGGCGCGCACACGTACCGCCGCACCAGCGCCAGGTACTCCTCGGTGAAGGCGGCGACCTGGTCCTTCGTCATCCACAGCCCGGAGCGGTAGATCTGGTTCCAGCCGGCCGCGCTGTCGTAGCCGGAGTACGCGCGTACGACCAGGTTCAGGTCGTACGTCATCTTCAGCGCGCCGAGCTTCACCATGGCGTCGCGCTCGTCGGCCGTCAGCTCCAGGCCGGGCGGCGTGAAGATGTCGGTCATCAGGGACTTCCACCAGCGTTCGCGGCCGGTGGAGCGCTCCTCGATCTCGGCGACCAGCTTGAGGGCGGCGAGCTTGCGCAGGTGGTAGCTGGTGGTGCCGGTGCTCTCGCCGAGCGCCTTGGCGACGCTGGTGGAGTTCGCCTCGCCGTGTTCGCCCAGGTAGAGCAGGATGTCGCGGCGCACGGGGTTGGACAGCGCCTTGTAGAAGGCCTTGAGTTCCGGGCCGGTGAGGACACGCTGCCCCAGTCGCTCGGCCGCCGGGGGCGTACCGGATACCTCGGACTTCTCGGGGCGTTCGACCATGGCGGCAGCGTACTGCAGAGAATCTCTGTGGTCATTACAGAAATTATTTGCAGAACATCTCTGCGGTCGATAGCGTGGTCCCCGTGGATCGGCGACGGGCGCCGGAAACCGGGGGTTGGCATGCTGAAGGACGTGTCCGGGGGGCCGTACCCGGCCGACGTGCTGGACACCAGGACACGGGACGCGATCGACGACCAGGTGGCGGAGGCGTTCGACGCCTATCTCGCCGACCGGCTCGGCGAACCCGGGCCGCTGCGCACGGCGTTGGCGCGACGGCGCGGCGCCGGCGTGGTGCTGGGCACGGTCGCCCTCGGCGCGCTCGTCACGGCGCTGGGGCCCGCCACCGTCGTCGTCTGCTGCGCCTGGGGGGCGATCGCGGTGATCGACCTCGGCTGGCTGCTGGCCGCGCGACGGCACTGAGCCGGCCGATGGCGCGGACCGATGGCACGGTCCGGTCGCGGGCGGTCCGGACCGGCGGGGCGCGAGCAGGCCCCGGGTCGGGCCGAGATCCGGACCGGAACCGGGCCCGGGTCAGGCCGGGCGCATCGCCTCGGTGAAGAGCGGCCAGCCGTCGAGCCGTTCCGCGCTGTCCGGGCTGACCCGGATGCCGCGGTGGCGGGCCTCGGCGAGCAGGGCCTGGACCGTGGCGGGCTCGTCCAGGTCGAGCGCGGGGAGCCCGTGGGCGGTCGCGCCGTCGGGCTCGCGCTCACGGCCGAAGACGAGTTCGAGGCGGCCGAGAGCACCCGGGCGGCGGACGGTGAGGACGTCACGGCAGTCCTCGAAGTGGCCGTCGTCCCCATGGTGCTCGTGGCGCACCGACCAGAGATACGTTTCACCGTCGGCGAGCAGCTGCCGCGGCGTCCTGCTGCTGCGGGTCATTTGTCGAGAATAGGGCTCTTTCCGGTAACGGGCACCGGATGGAACCGGCCAGAAGCGGCGGGTTTTCGCTCCCCCGCAGGCTGTCAACCCGTAATGCGCATCAGTGTGACGTGCGTGTCGGTGACGGTGAAGGTGAAGTCGGAGGGGCCGTTGAAGCCGTCGCCGCCCACCAGCGTGCTCACCGTCGTGGTCGGGCCGTCGGTGGAGGTGGCGGTGACCCGCAGCGACACGTGCTTGCCGATGAACTCGGCGTCGCTCCACTGCCGGATCGCGTCCTTGCCGCGGAACAGCCGGCCCCAGTCGTCGACGGTGCCGTCGTCCGTGAAGGCGGCGAGGAAGTCCTCGGTGTTGCCGGCGTCGGCGGCTTCCAGGGCGGAGGCCACGGGAACGGGGAGCGGGGGGTTGCTCGTCATGCCCTCCCAACGACGCCGCCGGGCCGCGGTCACGTCCTCGCGCCGTCCCGGCCCCCGATGGCGGTGCGCCCCGTGCGCCGAAGTCCGGACCGGGGGCCGGCGCATGACGCCGCCCGCGGGGGCCGGTGCGCCGCCGGGACAGCCGTATGACAGATGTCATGCGGAAGACACGACCCCCGGCACTGCCGCCGGGCACCCCCTGACGGCCACTGTGGAGCCATGACCACACCCGCCGTACGCACGCAGCAAGCCCCGGCCGCCGGCCGCGGGTCGAGCCCGAGCCCGAGCCCGTGGTGCGCTTCACGGACGTGACGAAGAGCTTCGGGCCGGTGAAGGCCGTGTCCGAGCTGAGCCTGACCCTGCACCCGGGCGAGACGGTCGCGCTGCTCGGGCCGAACGGCGCGGGCAAGTCCACCGCCCTGGACCTGCTGCTCGGGCTGAAGAACCCGGACGGCGGCCGGATCAGCCTGTTCGGCGGGACGCCCACGCAGGCGATCGCCCGCGGCCGGGTGGGCGCGATGCTCCAGAGCGGCGGCCTGATGGAGGAGGTCACCGTACGGGAGCTGATCACGCTGGCCTGCGACCTGCACCCGCGGGCGTACCCCGTGGACCAGGTGCTCACGGCGGCCGGGATCTCCGACATCACCGACCGCAAGGTCAACAAGCTCTCCGGCGGCCAGGAGCAGCGGGTCCGGTTCGCGATGGCCACCGCGGGCGAGAACGACCTGATCGTGCTGGACGAGCCGACCACCGGGATGGACGTCAGCGCCCGGCAGGCGTTCTGGACGACGATGCGCGCCCAGGTCGAGCAGGGCCGTACCGTGCTGTTCGCCACGCACTACCTGGAGGAGGCCGACGCGATCGCCGACCGCGTCCTGGTCATGCACCACGGCCGCCTCATCGCCGACGGCACCGCCGCCGAGATCAAGGCGCGGGCGGGCGCCCGCCGGATCACCTTCGACCTGGAGGGCGCGATCGACGAGGCGCGGCTCGGGTCGCTGCCGCACGTCGTCGGCCTGGACGTCACCGGCCCCACCGTCCGGCTCCGCTCCGACGACGCGGACGCGACGGTGTACGCGGTCTACGGGCTCGGCCTGTACCCGCGCAACCTGGAGGTCTCCGGGCTCGGCCTGGAGCAGGCGTTCCTCGCCATCACCGACGCTGCCACCGCCGAGGAGGCGGGAAACCGATGAAGACGCTGGTCCGACTGGAGATCACCCGCACCCTGCGGAACCGCAAGTTCATGTTCTTCTCGGTGCTGTACCCGGCGATGCTGTTCATGATCAGCACGATCGGCACCAGCAACGCCAAGAAGATCAACGGCCTCGACCTGTCGTACGTGGCGTACTACATGGTGGCGATGGCCTCCTTCGGCGCGATGACCGCGGTGCTGATGGGCAACGCCGAGCGGATCGCCCGGGAGCGCGAGAAGGGCTGGGTGCGGCAGCTGCGGCTGACCGCGCTGCCCGGCCGCAGCTACGTGATCGCGAAGATCGCGTCCGCGGCCACCGTCAGCCTGCCGTCGATCCTGATCGTGCTGGTGCTGGGCGCGGCCGTGAAGCATGTGCACCTGGCCGCCTGGCAGTGGATCTCCATCGCGTTCGCCACCTGGGCGGGCAGCCTGGTCTTCGCCGCGCTCGGCGTGGCGATCGGCTACCTGGCCACGGCCGACGCGGCCCGGCCGATCTCGATGATCTTCTACTTCGGGCTCGCCGGACTGGGCGGCCTGTGGCTGCCGATCACCAACTTCCCGCACTGGCTGCAGAACGTGGCGGGCTACCTGCCGGGGCGGCCGTACGCGGCGCTCGGCCAGTCCATCGAGTTCGGCAGCGCACCGCACGCGAAGGACATCACGGTCCTGGTCTGCTACCTGTTGCTCTTCGGGGGCACGGCGGCATGGCTGTACCGCAAGGACACCCGGAAGGCGTGACCGTATGATCCGCGACTGGCTCGCCCGCGTCCGGCCCTCCGCGGGCCGGCCGGTCCCCGACGAGCAGTGGCCGACCTGGCGGCAGGACATCGAGGCCGCCGACGACACCCCGATGGCCCGTACCCCGGAGACCCGCAAGCAGGCCGTCATCAAGCTGATGTGGGTCGGGATCTGGCTGCTCTACCTGGGCTCGCCGGTGAGCGACCTGACCAGGCGGCGACCACACGGCGGTCGCCGTCGTGCTGGCCTCGCTGGGCCTGGCCGGCTTCGTGGTCGGCTACCTGGTGCTGGTCTTCTTCCGCACCAACGCCCCCGGCCGCCCCGCCACCTGGGTCTACGGGGTGCTCGCCGCGCAGACCGTGCTGTCGCTCGCGCTGACGGCCGCGCTCGGCAAGGACTGGCTGGTGCTGTTCGTGTACGTCTCGGTGGCCGGCGGCGCGGCGCTCCCGCCGAAGCAGTCGCGGTGGGCGGTGCCCGCGGTGGTCGCCCTGCTGGCCGGCGTGGGCGCCCTGGTCGACCCGGGCGGCTCGCTCTACCCGGCGCTGGTGATCCCCGCCTTCCTCGGCGGCTTCGCGATGTCGGGCATCAAGCAACTGGTCCGCACGATGCTGGAGCTGCGCGAGGCACGGGCCACCGTGGCCCGCCTGGCGGCCACCGAGGAGCGGCTGCGGCTGGCCCGCGACCTGCACGACCTGCTCGGCCATTCGCTCTCGCTGATCACCCTCAAGAGCGAACTGGCCGGGCGGATGCTGCCGGACCGGCCGGACGACGCCGCCCAGCAGGTCTCCGACATCGAGAAGGTCAGCCGGCAGGCGCTGGTGGACGTGCGCGAGGCCGTCAGCGGCTACCGGCGGCCCACCCTCGCCACCGAGACGGCCTCCGCCCGTACCGCCCTGACCTCCGCGGGCATCTCCGCGCGGCTGCACGTCCCGGACCGGATCGAGGGCCTCGCCCCCGACCGCGAGGGCGCGCTCGCCTGGGCGCTGCGGGAGGCGGTCACCAACGTCGTACGGCACAGCGGCGCGCTGACCTGTGTGGTCGCCTTCACCGCCGACGCCGGTACGGCGACCCTCACCGTCTCCGACGACGGCCGCGGCCCCGCCCCCGACCAGGCCCCGGGCAACGGCCTGTCCGGACTCACCGAACGCCTCGTCCTGGCGGGCGGCACCCTGGACACCGACCGCTCCGGCGACGGCGGCTTCGTGCTCAGCGCGACCGTGCCGGTCGACCCGGCACCGGTGGCCGCGGACGTGGGCCGCGGGCCGAGTAGTAGGGTCCGGGCTGTGCCCGAAACCCCCGACGACAATGTGATCACCGAGGCGGTACGCGACCTCGCCGCCCGCGCCACCCTCCCCTTCCAGGCGGCCCGCGCGGTCTCCGGCTACGGCACCGCCTTCTGGTACAACGACCTCATCGAGGCCGGTGACGGCCGCGATGTCATCCGCCAGTACCTGGTCACGGCCGCGCCGCAGACCCGCTACGAGATCGGGCAGTGGACGGTGCGCGAGGGGCTGGCCGATCCCGAACAGCCCCTGGACGAACTCGTGATGACGGGCTTCGCCAGGAAGTGGACCGCGCTCGGGGACCTCGGCGTGGCCGTGATGCCCACCACCGAGCTCCATCTGCACGCCGAGAAGCGGGAATGGCGGTGGGACACCCAGGAGATCACCTCGGGGCTCGCCGCGGAACCCGACGACATCGCGCTGCTCGACGACGACCCGATCCCCGCGTACCTCCTCGGGCACGAGGTCGACGACAGCACGTCGGCCAGCCATCCCGGCCGGCCGCAGCGGCTGGTGGAGGGCGAGGTCGTCCGGATCTCGGCCGACGCCCCTCTCACGTGGGAGGGGGAGGTGCCCGCCGGTTTCGACGGGGCTCCCGCCTTCACGGCGCTCCCGCTCGCCGACGGGCAGCTCAAGTTCGTCTGCCTCGGGGTGTTCCTCCCGGGGAGGCCCGGCACCGTCGTCGGCTTCGACCGGCTGCGCCCGGCCATCCACGCGCTCTCCCCCAAGCGCGGCCGCCACTGGTGGCTGCCCAAGCGGTGACCGCCGCCCGAAACACCCTGTATGAGGGCCTTCGTGCCGGTGGGACGTCGCCGTCCACACCGGACCGGAAGGCCCTCACCCGTTCAGGACGCCCCGACGGTGATCACCGTCACGGCACCCGACCTCCGTGGACGGAACGGCTACTGCGCCACGTTGGGCAGCATCACGACACGGTCGGCCGGGTTGGTCTGGCCGAGCGCCTGGATCAGGGCCGTGGCGATGTCCTGCGGGGTCACCGCGGTCTTCGTCCCGTCGCCGCGCTCGAGCAGCACCCCGTCGTAGGCCGCGCCGTACAGCGACTTGAGGACCTTGAGGTCGATGTGCGGCGCGAGCTTGCCGTCCGGGGTGGGCATCATGGTGAGGAACTGCGGCAGGGACCTGTTGAAGGGGACGGTGTGCGGGCCGCCGGCCGTGACCGTGACCGGTCCCGACATCGCGGTCCTGCCGAACCCGTTGACCGCCTTGTCCAGTTCGGCCTGGGTGACCTTCGGCGGGACGGTGGTGACCTTGAGCGCGACCGGCTGGTTGACGCCGGTCTCCGCGCGGGTGCGGTAGGCGGCGGAGACCTGGTCGGCCGCCGCGTTCACGTCGAAGGACTGGCTGGGCTTGCCGGGCACGGGGATGGCCTTGCCGTTGGCGAAGCGGACCATGCCGTCGCTGCCGGCGGAGTTCTTGCCGGCCAGCGACTGGAGCGCGGCGGTGAGCTTGTCGTGGTCGACGACGATCACCGGGTCGGCCTTGCGGCTGCCGCCGAAGAGCGAACCGATCACCGAGACCGGGTTGTAGTCGGAGTGCGCGACCTTGCGGACGGTGGCGTCGGTGTCGACCGACAGGCCCGCGATCGACGGCTTGAGGCTCTGCTTCTTGTCCCCGACCGTGAGGTCGAGCGCGGCCGTCGTCCGGTTGCCGAGCGCCTGGTCGAGCGTCTGGACCGCGGCGTCCTGGTTCATGTTGCCGATGTCGACGCCGAGCACGGTGGTGCCCTTGGGCACGTCGGAGTGGTTCATCATCAGCCCCGCGCCGTAGGCCAGGACGGCCGCGCCGCCCACCGCCACGGCCAGCAGCACCAGCTTCGAACGGCCCTTCTTCGGACGGCCCTTGGCCGCGCCGGGGCCACCCGCTCGGGGGCGGGGGCCGGCACGGGCGCCAGCGGCGGAACCGGCCGCGGGCCGCGGACCTCGCCGGGCGGCACCGGCGCGATGCCGCTGACCAGCGTGTCACCGGACAGCCGCCCGCCGGGCGGCTCGGGGCGCTCGGTCACGGGCCGGCCGAACTCCTCGGCCGCGGGCGGCCGGAAACCGCCGTCGCGGACCGGCGGCACGGGCATGTCGCCGGTGACCGGACCGGACGTCGGGCCGGTCGGCTGCCCGGGGGGCTGCCGGAACACGCCGAACGGGTCGTCGCCGATGGGCAGCGGGCCGGGGTGCCCGCCGGGCGCCGCCGGGTCGAACGGCTCGGCGATGGGACGGGGCACGCCGGGCGGGAAGTCCTCGGTGCCGAACGGCGCGGGCTCGGTACGGAATCCGCTGCCGTCCGAGGCGCCGAACGGGGACGGGAAGCCGGCCGGCGGCGTCTCGTGCGGGCCGCGCCCGGCCGGGCCGCCGTCGAGCGGCGAACCCTCGGGGGGCAGGCCCACCGGCGGCGGCAGGAAACCGCCGGGCGCCGGGTGGGAGCCGGTGTCCGGGTCGTTGAACGGCTCGGCGAACTGCTCCGCGTACGGCCCGGAGAACAGATCGTCGTCGTCGCGTGACGCGGCGGGCGGGAAGAAGTCGGCCGCGGCGGGGTGCCCTGCGGCGCCGCGGGACCACCGGGCAGCGGGCCTTCGCCGGGCACCTGGAATCCGCCGCCGAGCGTCCCGGCGGGCCCGGAAGCGGAAGGCGAACCGGAATCCGTGCCGAGGCCGTTGCCTGCGCCCGGACCGTCGGGAGCGCCGCCCGGCTGCCCCTGCGGGGCGACCGGCTTGCGCGGCGCGAACCAGTCGCTGGTCTTCTTGTCGCCCTCCGGTTCCGCTTCGGCGCTCTCGGGCACCGCCTCGTCGGCCGTTTCCTCGGGGGCGGCCTGGGCCGCCGCGGCCTGCGCCGCCGTGTTCTCGTCGACCGGTGTGCGGACGACGACGGGCGGGATGGGCCGCGAGCCGGGGATGTTGATCCGGATGCGGGTGGTCAGGGTCGTCTCGGTCTTCGGCTCGTCGGACGACTCCTCGGCGGCCTCGGGCACGGGGGCAGGGCCGGGCTCCGGAGCGCCCGCGGGACGCTGCCGCTCCTGCGGGTGCAGGGACGGGAACGGGCGCGCGCCGTAGGGCGGGGTCCCCGAGGGGTACGCGGCACCGCCGCGTCCCTGGGGACCGGAGGACGAACTGTCAGTTTCACGAGTCAAAGCAGGCTCTCCCGGTTGGCCACGCCACCCGTCACATCACTTGGCGGGCGGCTCGCCGGCGCACCCACCAT
Organism: uncultured Actinomycetota bacterium; assembly: GCA_963820715.1. Classification (GTDB taxonomy): domain Bacteria; phylum Actinomycetota; class Actinomycetes; order Streptomycetales; family Streptomycetaceae; genus Actinacidiphila. The sequence continues at coordinate 257,437 of CAWGAU010000001.1, forward strand.
ACCGACCTGCGCGGAATGGCGACTGCGGTCCGGCGGAACGCTGGGCCACACCCAACCACGCGGCCGCCCCTGGCCGCCAAGTCACGACCTGTTCGCCCCGGATGGAACCAGTTGGGGAAGCGTGGCGCAGATCACCGCGGCCATGGCGCCGCCGAGCAGGTAGACGTACGGTCCCAGGCCCGCCGCGAAGAGGAAGTCGCCCTCGGCGCGCGAGGAGCTGAGCAGCATCACGCACACCAGCCAGACGACCGCGGGCACCACCGTGCCGAGCCGGGTGCCGGTGAGCTGGGTGCCGCCGTAGAACAGCGCCGCGCACGCGGCCAGGGCGAGCAGCAGGCCGCCGGGGAACAGGCCGCCCTGGATCAGCGCGCCGGCCACGGAGACGACGACCGCGAGCACGCCGAGGCCCGCGTAGCAGGCCGCGCGGGCGCCCCGGGTCATCCGCGGGTTGCTCGACAGCGGCCCGACGATCGGCGGGCGGCCGGTCACGGGCCGGCTCATCGGGCGTCACCGCCGGGGTCGTCGGCGCCGTCGGTGTCCAGCCCCTCGAAGAGGTCGGTGCCGCGCGTGCCCGGCGCGACCGGGGAATCGCCGCGCACCAGGCGGTAGGACTCGGTGCCGAAGAACGGCTGCCCGAGGTCGTTGGACAGCGCGAAGAAGGGGCCGTCGACGGCGATCTGGCTGGCGTGCGCCCGCATCGCCGCGGTCTTCCGACCGGTGTGGGCGGAGCCGTCCACGGTGACCGTGACCAGGTCGTCGTCCACGACGCCCGGCACGTCGTCGACGCTCGCGATGCCCGCGAACGGGAAGTCCCGGCCGGTCGCCGCGAGCCGGGCGAAGCCGGCCTCGACCACGGAGCGGGGGACGCAGATCTCGTAGACCCGGTCGACCCGGTGGCCGCGCTCGGCGGCGAGTTCGTAGCCGCGCAGGGCGACCCGGTGGGCCTGGATGTGGTCGGGGTGGCCGTAGCCGCCGTTGTCGTCGTAGGTGACCAGGACCTGGGGGCGCACGTCGAGGATGACGTCGGCGAGGTGGCCGGCCGCCTCGTCCAGGTCGGCCTGCCACAGGCAGCCGGGGCGGTCGTTCTGCGCGACGCCCATCATCCCGGAGTCGCGGTAGCGGCCCGGGCCGCCGAGGAACCGGTGGTCGGTGACGCCCAACTCGGCCATGGCGGCGGCCAGTTCGCCGATCCGGTACTGACCGAGGGTGTCGTCGCGGTCGGCGGCCAGGTGGGCCAGTTCCGGCGGGATGACCTCGCCCTCCTCGCCGAGCGTGCACGTGACGAGGGTGACGAGCGCGCCCTCGGCGGCGTACGCGGCCATGGTGGCGCCGTTGTTGATCGTCTCGTCGTCCGGGTGGGCGTGGACGAGCAGCAGGCGCCGCGCGCGAGGGATGCCGGGAACTTCGGTCATGGTCGAAGCCTACGGCTCCGGCCGGTGGGCCCGGTCCCCGGCCGAGGGCCGGGGCGTCAGATCTTGATGTTGGAGATCGTCTGGGCGATGTTGGTGGTGAGGTTGGTGATCTGCGGCGCCCATGACGAACTCGCCAGATAGAACCCCAGCAGTGTGCAGGCCGCCGCGTGCCCCGGTTTCAGTCCTGATCGGCGGATCAGCAGGAACACGATGATCAGCAGCAGCAGCACCGCCGAAATCGAGAGTGCCACAGCGGCTCACCTCCCAGTACGCAGGGTCCATGTCAGTTGCCACATGCTTATTACCCACCCACGGCTACGGATCATAACTTTCCGTGCCACCGCATAGGTCGGAGCACGGAAGCACACGGGGGCGCATGACGGTATCCGGCCACGGCGCGCGTGCGGGGCGGCGCGCGGGCTCGCGGACGAGGCGCAGGTCAGCGGGTGTTCAGCCGGGGCGGCCGCAAATACGGGGGCGATTGTCAGAGGCACCCTCTAGGGTCACCGATATGACGTACCTCTCATTCCCCCGACAGCACGCCAGGACGCAGAGGTTCACGCTCGGGGCGCCGCGGGCCTTCGCCGTCGCGCCCGGCGGCGGCCGCGTGGCCTTCGTGCGGACCCGGTCGGGGACGGAGCGGGAGCAGCTGCTGTGGGTGCTGGACGTGCCCGCCGCGGGACCGGGGGTCGAGCGGATCGCGGCGGACCCGGCGCTGCTGCTGGAGGGCGCGGACGAGGAGTTGCCGGCGGCGGAGCGGGCCCGGCGCGAGCGCAGCCGGGAGGGCTCGGCGGGCATCGTGGGCTTCGCGGTGGACTCCGCGGTGGAGGTGGCGGCGTTCGCGCTGTCGGGGCGGCTGTTCGTGGCGGACCTGCGGGCGCGGGAGGCGGGCGCGGCCGGGGCGCGCGAAGTGGCCGTGCCGGGGCCCGTGGTGGACCCCAGGCCGTCCCCGGACGGCCGCTGGACGGCGTATGTCAGCGGGGGCGCCCTGCGGGTCGTGGAGACCTCGGGAGAGGGCGACAGGGCGGTCGTGGAGCCGGACGGGGACGAGGTGACCTGGGGGCTCGCGGAGTTCGTGGCGGCCGAGGAGATGGGCCGCGGGCGGGGCTACTGGTGGTCGCCGGACAGCACGCAGCTTCTCGTCGCCCGGGTCGACGAGGCGCCGGTGCAGCGGTGGTGGATCTCGGAGCCCGCGCACCCGGACCGGGCGCCGGTCCCGGTCGCCTATCCGGCGGCCGGCACGGCCAACGCCGAGGTGTCGCTCGCCCTGTTCGGGCTGGACGGCTCGCGCCGCGAGGTGGACTGGGACCGCGCCCGGTACCCGTATCTGGCGGCGGTGCACTGGTCGGCGTCCGGGCCCGCGCTGCTGCTGGTGCAGAGCCGCGACCAGCGCGAGCAGGTGTACCTCGCGGTGGACCGCGAGACGGGGTCCACCTCCGCGGTGGCCGCCGAGGAAGATCGGATTTGGCTGGATCTCTTCCCCGGGGTGCCGGTCAGGACGCCCGCCGGGGAGCTGGTCCGGATTGCGGACGAAGCAGGGCGCCCGCGTGCTGAAGGCGGGCGAAAGGACGCTCACCGGACCGGAGTTGCACGTGCGCGCGGTGCTCGACGCGGGCGCGGACGACGTGCTGGTGTCGGCGTCCGCGGGCGAGGCCGCCGCCGACCCGGAGATCGGCGAGGTGCACGTCTACCGGGTGGGGCCGTCGGGCGCGGTCCGGGTCTCCTCGGAGCCCGGGGTCCACTCGGCGGTGCGGGCCGGCGACATGACCGTCCTGACGTCCGCGACGCTGGACCGGCCGGGCGCGCGCACCCGGGTGCTGCGCGGCGACGAGGAGGTCGCCCAGATCTGGTCGCACGCGGAGACGCCGTCGCTGACCGCCCGGCCGCGGCTGTTGGAGGCGGGGCCGCTGCGCATCCCGACCGCGGTGCTGCTGCCGACCGGGTACACGCCGCAGGACGGCAGGCTGCCGGTGCTGCTCGATCCGTACGGCGGCCCGCACGGCCAGCGGGTGTACGCGGCGCACAACGCGCACGTGGTCTCGCAGTGGTTCGCCGACCAGGGCTTCGCGGTGGTCGTGGCCGACGGCCGGGGCACCCCCGGCCGCTCCCCCGGCTGGGAGAAGGCGATCGCGGGCGACTTCGCCGGGGTGTCGGTCGCCGACCAGGTGGCCGCGCTGCACGCGGTCGCGGAGACGTACCCGCTGGACCTGGGCCGGGTGGCGATCCGCGGCTGGTCCTACGGCGGCTACCTCTCGGCGCTCGCGGTGCTGCACCGCCCCGACGTCTTCCACGCCGCGGTCGTCGGCGCCCCCGTCACCGACCTGCGGCTCTACGACACGCACTACATGGAGCGCTACCTCGGCCACCCGGCCGACAGCCCCGAGGTCTACGACGCCAACTCGCTGGTCACGGCGGACGGTCTGACCGGCGCGGTCGAGCCCGCCCGCCCGATGATGGTCATCCACGGCCTCGCCGACGACAACGTCCTGGTCGCCCACTCCCTGCGGCTGTCCACCGCGCTGCTCGCGGCCGGCCGGCCGCACGAGGTGCTGCCGCTGTCGGGCGTCACGCACATGACCGCTCCGCAGGAGCAGGTCGCGGAGAATCTGCTGCTGCTCCAGGTGGACTTCCTGAAGCGGTCGCTCAGCGGACGCCCCGCCGCGAAGTAGTGCCGCGGTCGCCCCGGGCGACGCGTGCGCCGAATGCGCCCGTGCCGACACATCCGTCGCACACGCCCATCCCGGCACCGGTACATCAACCGCACCATCTGTATTAAGGGGCACCAGGGGTAAGAGGTGCACCCGGTGCCCCGGGCACCGCTCCGTACCCCTGCTCCCCTCGCCCCCATCGGGGCCCGTATCCCCCACCGCCACCTGCGCCGCCGGGCGTGACCGGCTGTCCCGGCGTGGATACGCAGCGGGTCATCCCCTCTGGCGGACCGTGGATCGAGGGGAGGACAATCGCCTCCCGTGCCGCTGAGCGGCGCTTTTACGGCCGGGACGACGGTCGGCCGGGGTGGCGTGCTGCCCCCCGGCCGACCTACGGCACCCGCACGGCCGTACGTTGTTCAGACTGCATGGTCCGTATATCGGAGCTGCGACAGAAAAGTTGCCTCTGTGTAAACGCGTTCTGTGGCTAAATATCCGATTTGCCCGTCTCAGATGATCTCTGTCAAGCACGTATGGACGACAATCTGCAAAACCTTCGCTCAAGATGCCAAACAACAAGCTTTCTTCCCACCTTCCCCCCTTGACTGGAAGTTGATTCCATTGCGAAAGTCCGCTCAACCCGCGTCGCACGCAAAGCGCCGCAACGCACGCTCTCGGTCCCGGGGGATGTAACCAATGACCAGTCCAAGCCAGGCTGCCGCTGACGGCGACAGCCTCACCCTCGAGCCCGAGGGAGATCCCGGCGCGCCGGGTCTCAAGGGCGCCCCGGAGCTCGCCGGACGTACGCCCAGACAACTCGCCTGGATACGGTTCAAACGCGACAGGACGGGCATTGTCTGCGCCTTCGTCGTGGCGTTCTTCATCATCGTCGCCCTGGCCGCGCCGCTGATCTCCAAGCTCTACGGCAAGAACGCGTACGATCTGTACGGCCAGGACGACGGTCTGCTGAACAGCTACGGCCTGCCGATCGCGCCCAACGGCGGCATCAGCGCCCAGCACTGGTTCGGCGTGGAGCCCGCCCTCGGCCGCGACGTGTTCATGCTGCTGATCTACGGCATACGCACCTCGCTGCTGATCGCGCTCGCCGTGACGATCATCTCGGTCGCCACCGGTGTGCTCTTCGGCCTGACCCAGGGCTACCTCGGCGGGCGGACCGACTACTTCATGGGCCGGTTCTCCGACTTCATGCTGTCGTTCCCGTCGCAGCTGTTCTTCATCGCCTTCTCCCCGGTCGCCATCTCGCTCCTGGCCAAGCCCGGCGACGCGGAGGGCTGGTGGGTCCGGCCCCTCGTGCTGATCGCCGTGCAGTTCGTGCTCGGCTGGATGAGCATCGGCCGTCTGGTCCGCGCCCAGGTGCTGAGTCTGCGGGAGCGGGAGTTCGTGGAGGCCGCCCGGATCAGCGGCGCGTCCTCGTGGCGGATCATCAGCAAGGAACTGCTGCCCAACATCTGGAGCACGGTCCTGGTGCAGTCGACCCTGATGCTCCCGGTGTTCGTGACGGCCGAGGCCGGCCTGTCCTTCCTGGGCGTCGGCATCCTCCCGCCGACCCCCGACTGGGGACTGATGTTCCAGACGGGCGCCACGTTCTACTCCAGTGACATCACCTTCATGTTCTTCCCCGGTATCGCGATGGTGCTCTTCGTGGTCGCCTTCAACCTGCTCGGGGACTCGGTCCGGGACGCACTCGACCCCAAGACCCTGCGGTAGCAATCCAGTTCGCTGGTGCGAGATCGTTAGCTCATTCCAGTAGTCCAGGTCGTCGGACCGGTCCGTGCACACGGACACAGGGCGTCGGCATCAGTGGCAGTTCAGTCCAGACAGGCAGGATTCCATGAGACACAGCAATGCTCGCTTGGTGGCCGCGATCGCGGTTGCCGGGGCGCTGTCGCTGACCGCCGCGTGCAGCAGCGGCGGTGGCGGCGGCACCGGCGCCAAGGGCTCCGACCAGCCCAGCAAGGCTCCGGTTCCCAACTACGGCCTCGGCACCGCGGCGGACTCCAACGGCCCGGCCGTGGCCGTGCCCGGCGCGGTCAAGGGCGGCACGGTCCAGGACATGGACCAGGCCGGCTTCGACTACCTGGACCCGGGTCAGCAGTATGTGAGCGACCAGCTGTCGGTCTCCCCCCTGTACGCCCGGACGCTGACCGGCTACAAGATCGACCCGAAGACCGGCAAGACCATCCTGGTCGGCGACATGGCCACCGACACCGGCAAGATGTCGGACGGCGGCAAGACCTGGACGTTCACGCTGAAGGACGGCCTGAAGTACCAGGACGGCACGGCGATCACGTCCAAGGACATCAAGTACAGCATCGAGCGGCTGTACGCGGACTACCAGACCCAGGGCCCGCAGTACATCCAGTCCTGGCTGTACGGCCCCGACTACCGCAAGCTGTACAAGGGCCCGTACTCCGGCCAGGAGATCCCGGACACCCTGCTCGCCACGCCGGACGACAAGACGGTCGTCTTCCACTTCAAGGACCCGCACGCCGACGCGCCGTACGCGATGGCGATGCCGACGACGGCCCCGGTGGAGAAGGCCAAGGACGACAAGGGCGCGTACAACAACCACCCGGTCTCCTCCGGACCGTACGAGATAGCCTCGTACAAGCCGGGCAAGTCGCTGGTCTTCAAGCGGAACCCGTACTGGGACCCGAAGACGGACCCGATCCGCAACGCGTACCCGGACTCGTGGAACTTCCAGCTCGGCATCCAGCAGCCGGGCCTGTCCCAGCGGCTGATGGCGGGCTCCGGCACGGACAAGGACGGCATCGACCTGTCCGGTGTCGCCGACCCGTCGCAGATGAGCACCCTGGTCAGCGACTCGCAGTACAAGGCGCGCGAGGTCAACCAGTACCAGCCGTACGTCGAGACGCTGGACATCAACACCCGCCGCATCAAGGACGTCCGGATTCGCCAGGCGATCGCCACGGCATTCCCGATGAGCCAGGTGCAGCAGGCGTTCGGCGGCGCGGCCCAGGGCGACCTCGGCACCACGCTGCTCAGCCCGACCATCGCGGGCTGGAAGGCGTACGACCCGTTCGGCAAGCTCGCCAAGCCGACCGGTGACGTCGCCAAGGCCAAGGCGCTGCTGGCGGCGGCCGGCCAGCCGCACCCGAAGCTGGTCTTCCCCTACGCCAACACGCCGAAGTGGCAGAACATCTCGCTGACCATCGCGAACGCGCTGCAGAAGGCCGGCTTCCAGGTCGTCCGCAAGGCGATCGACCCGACCTCGTACTACACGGTCGTCGGCAAGGTGAACAACCAGTACGACATCTACCGCACCGGCTGGGGCGCTGACTGGCCGAACGCCTCCACCGTGGTCCCGCCGACGATGGACGGCACGAACCTTCAGGACGGGACGAACAACTACTCGTTCCTGAACGACAGCCACATCAACAGCGAGATCGCCCGCATCAAGAACATCACCGACCTGACCACTCAGACCACCGAGTGGGAGAAGCTGTCGGAGTACTCGCTGTCGAAGGACACGGCGCAGGTGCCGTTCCTCTACGACAAGTACTTCAACGTCTACGGCAGTGGCCTCGGCGGTGTGACCTACAACTCGGTCATCGGCACCGTCAACGCCAACACTGTGTTCGTCAAGCAGTAGTCCGACACTGGGCGGCCGGCCCCGGGCACCATGCCGGGGCCGGCCGCCCCCGGATCTGACCGCGCGGCCGCCGCCCGCGCCCCCACGGAAGAGCTACCGATGCTCCGTTTCCTCACACGTCGCGTTCTGGGCGCGATCGTGATTCTGGTGGCCATCAGCGCCGTCACCTACTTCCTTTTCTTCGTGCTCCCCTCCGACCCGGCCCGCCTTGCCTGTGGCAAGAACTGCTCCAACAAGGACCTGGTCGCCGCCATCCACCACCGCATGGGCCTGGACCTGCCGGTCTACCAGCAGTACTGGGACTACATGACCGGCATCTTCACCGGCCGGCACATGCCCGACGGGCAGAACTGCCCGGCCCCCTGCTTCGGCTTCTCCTTCGCCAACGACCAGGCGATCTGGCCGCATCATCAAGGACCGCTACCCGACGACCCTGTCGCTGGCCCTCGGCGGCTCCGCCGCGTTCCTGATCATCGGCGTCGGCCTGGGCATGCTCTCCGCCTGGCAGCAGGGCAAGACCTTCGACCGCGTGGCCAGCTCCATCTCGCTGCTCGGCAACTCGGTCCAGATCTACTTCATCGGCCCGCTGGCCATCGCGCTGTTCGCCGACAACCTCGGCTGGTTCGACCACGGCCACGACCCGACGTGGTCCTCCGACCCGATCGGCTCGCTCAACGGACTGGTGCTGCCCTGCCTGGTCATGTCGGTGATCTTCTGGTCCAACTACAGCCGGCAGACCCGCTCGCTGATGATCGAGCAGCTGTCGGAGGACCATATCCGCACCGCCCGCGCCAAGGGCATGGGCTCGAAGTACGTGTTCTACCGGTACGCGCTCCGCGGCGCCGCCGCCTCCATCATCACGATCTTCGGCATCGACCTCGGCAGCGTCTTCGGCGGCGCGATCATCACCGAGGCGACGTTCGGCCTGCACGGCCTCGGCACTCTGGCGGTGAACGCGGTCGGACAGACCGACCTGCCGCTGGAGATGGCCGTCATGATCTTCAGCGCCAGCGCCATCGTGATCTTCAACATCGTCATCGACGCCTGCTACGCCATCATCGACCCGCGGATCAGGCTCTCGTGACCGCGGCCCCCCACCCCGCTGCCACCGGCGGGGACACCAGCCGCGACCACCAGCGCACCACCCGGTAGGAGACCCCGCCCGTGACCATCCTGACGAAGCCCGAGGCCGAACCCACGCCTCAGGGAACAGAGCACTTCCTCTCCGTGCGCGACCTGTATGTGCAGTTCGCCACCGAGGACGGCACCGTGAAGGCCGTCGACGGGCTCTCCTTCGACCTCGACCGGGGCAAGACCCTCGGCATCGTCGGCGAGTCCGGGTCCGGCAAGTCCGTCACCAACATGGCCATCCTCGGCCTGCACAACCCGCGCAACACCACCATCACCGGCGAGATAACCCTCGACGGGCAGGAGCTGGCCGGCGCCTCCGAGCGGACGCTGGAGAAGCTGCGCGGCAAGAAGATGGCGATGGTCTTCCAGGACTCGCTGACCGCGCTGTCGCCGTACTACACGGTCGGCCGGCAGATCGCCGAGCCGTACATGAAGCACACCGGCGCCTCCAAGAAGGAGGCGAGGTCGCGGGCCATCGAGATGCTCGGCAAGGTCGGCATCCCGCAGCCGCAGACCCGGGTGGACGACTACCCGCACCAGTTCTCCGGCGGTATGCGGCAGCGCGCGATGATCGCGATGTCGCTGGTGTGCGACCCGGAGCTGGTGATCGCGGACGAGCCGACCACCGCGCTCGACGTGACCGTGCAGGCGCAGATCCTGGACCTGCTCAAGGACCTCCAGCAGGAGACCGGCACCTCGATCATCCTGATCACGCACGACCTCGGGGTGATCGCCAACACCGCCGACGACGTGGTCGTGATGTACGCGGGCCGCGCGGTGGAGCGCGGCAGCGTGCGGGAGATCCTCAAGACGCCGCAGCACCCGTACGCGTGGGGACTGATCCAGTCCATCCCGCGGCTGTCGTCCGACGTGGACGTGCCGCTGGAGCCGATCCCCGGTTCGCCGCCGAGCCTGCTGAACCCGCCGAGCGGCTGCCCGTTCCACCCCCGGTGCGCGTTCACCGAGCAGGTGCCGGGCGGCCTGTGCTCCTCCGAGCGGCCACCGCTGGCCGACGGGCGGGCCTCCGCGTGCCACCTGACGGCGGACCAGAAGCGTGACATCTTCATCGAGCAGATCCAGCCGCGGCTGCGCTGACCAGGAGTCGAGGACTAGCAATGAGTGAACAGCAGACGACCCTGGACAAGGTCCCCGCGCCGCGCCCGTCCGGCGAGAAGCTCCTTGAGGTGGCCGGTCTCCAGAAGTACTTCCCGATCAGCGGCGGCTTCGTCGTCCAGCGCCGGGTCGGCAACGTGCGGGCGGTCGACGGGATCGACTTCCACATCAACGCCGGCGAGGCGCTCGGCATGGTCGGCGAGTCCGGCTGCGGCAAGTCCACCACCGGCCGGCTGGTGGCGCGGCTGCTGGAGCCGACCGGCGGCAAGGTGTCCTACGCCGGGCAGGACATCACGCACTCCTCCCGCAAGCAGCTCGCGCCGATCAGGTCCGAGATCCAGATGATCTTCCAGGACCCGTACGCGTCGCTGAACCCGCGGCAGACCGTCGGCACGATCGTGTCCGGGCCGATGGAGATCAACGACATCAACCCGGCCGGCGGGCGGGAGAAGCGGGTCCGCGAGCTGCTGGAGATCGTGGGCCTCAACCCCGAGCACTACAACCGCTTCCCGCACGAGTTCTCCGGCGGCCAGCGCCAGCGCATCGGCGTGGCCCGGGCGCTCGCGCTCGACCCGAAGCTGATCATCGCCGACGAGCCGGTCTCGGCGCTGGACGTGTCGATCCAGGCCCAGGTGGTGAACCTGCTCCAGAAGGTGCAGCAGGAACTCGGCATCGCGTTCCTGTTCATCGCGCACGACCTGGCGATCGTGCGGCACTTCTCGCAGCGCATCGCGGTGATGTACCTGGGCAAGATCGTGGAGATCGGCGACCGCGACTCGATCTACAACGGCCCCCGGCACCCGTACACCCACGCGCTGCTGTCCGCGGCGCCGGAGGCGGACCCGGACGACGACGGCCGCGAGCGCATCCGGCTGGCCGGCGACGTGCCGTCGCCGATCAACCCGCCCTCGGGCTGCCGCTTCCGCACCCGGTGCTGGAAGGCGCAGGACAAGTGCGCCCAGGAGGAGCCGCCGCTGCTGCGGATCGAGGGCAGCGCGGAGGGCCACCTGACCGCGTGCCACTTCCCGGAGGAGCCGACGATCACGGCGCGCGAGGAGGACATCGTCCTCGACCCCGCGCTGGCCGCGATCGAGGACGCCATCGAGGACGCGACCGACAAGACCCTTTGATCCGGGCCCGGTTCAGCCCCTGCTCGGAAACGGTCCGCACCCGGACACCCCAGATCGACCCGGGTGCGGACCGTTCCGCGTCCGGGCCCGTCCGGCCCGCCCGGTGCCGCTCCCGCGGGTCGCTCCCCCGGATCACTCTCCGGGGACGATGACCTGCTTCTCCTCCGCGAAGTGGCACGCCGAGGGGTGCTCGGCCGGGCCGCCCGTACCGCGGAAGACCGGCGGGACGGCGAGCAGCGGCTCCTCGACGGCGCACCGCTCCTGCGCCTTCCAGCAGCGGGTGCGGAAGCGGCAGCCGGACGGCGGGTTGGCCGGGGAGGGCACGTCGCCGGTGAGGATGATCCGCTCCCGGTGCTCGCGCGCCTCGGGGTCGGGCACCGGCACCGCGGACAGCAGCGCCTGCGTGTACGGGTGGGTGGGGTGCTCGTAGATCGCCTCGTCGGGGCCGATCTCCACGATCTTGCCCAGGTACATCACGCCGACCCGGTCGGAGATGTGCCGCACGATCGACAGGTCGTGCGCGATGAAGATGTAGGAGAGCTGGAACTCGTCCTGGAGCTTCTCCATCAGGTTGACCACCTGCGCCTGCACGGAGACGTCCAGCGCGGAGACCGGCTCGTCGGCCGACGATGATCTCCGGGCGCAGCGCCAGCCCGCGGGCGATGCCGATGCGCTGGCGCTGGCCGCCGGAGAACTGGTGCGGGTACCGGTTGATGTACTCGGGGTTGAGGCCCACCACGTCGAGCAGGTCCTCGACCCGCCGGCGCCGGTCGCCCTTGGGCGCGACCTCGGGGTGGATGTCGAAGGGCTCGCCGATGATGTCGCCGACCGTCATCCGCGGGTTGAGCGAGGTGTACGGGTCCTGGAAGACCATCTGGATGTTGCGGCGCACGGCCTTCAGCGCCCGGCCGGACAGCTTCGTGATGTCGTCGCCCTTGTAGATGATCTCGCCCGCGGTGGGCTGCTCCAGGTTCATCAGCAGCTTGGCGACGGTCGACTTGCCGCAGCCGGACTCGCCGACGATGCCGAGCGTCTCGCCCGCGTACAGGTCGAAGTTGACGCCGTCGACCGCCTGGACCGCGCCGACCTGCTTGCGGAAGAGGATGCCCTGGGTCAGCGGGAAGTGCTTGACCAGGTCGCGGACCTGGAGGATCGGCTCCCGGCCGGGGACCGAACCGGGCGCGCCGTGCTCAGGCGTCACCGGCCGGGGTGCTGTCGTCATCGAGGGTCTCCTTCCAGAAGTGGCAGGCGCTCGCCCGGTCCTGGCTGACCCGGTACAGCGGCGGTACGTCGGTGCGGCACACGTCCTGGGCGCGCGGGCAGCGCGGGTTGAAGGCGCAGCCGGGCGGGATGTGCAGCAGGTTGGGCGGCAGGCCCTTGATCGCGTACAGCTCCCGGCCCTTGCGGTCCAGCCGCGGGATCGAGTCGAGCAGGCCCTTGGTGTACGGGTGGGCGGGCGCCCGGTAGATGTCGTGGACGGGTGAGGTCTCCACGATCCGGCCCGCGTACATCACCGCGATCTTGTCGGCGACGTCGGCGACCACGCCGAGGTCGTGGGTGATCAGGATCAGGCCCATGTTGTACTCGCGCTGCAACTCCGCGAGCAGGTCCATGACCTGGGCCTGGACGGTGACGTCGAGCGCGGTGGTCGGCTCGTCGGCGATGATCAGGTCGGGTTCGAGCGCCATCGCCATGGCGATCATCACGCGCTGCCGCATACCGCCGGAGAACTGGTGCGGGTACTGCCGCACCCGCTCGCGGGCGGCCGGGATGCGGACCCGGTCCATCAGCTCGATCGCCTTGGCCCGGGCCGTCCTTGCGGGACAGCCCGCGGTGCACGGTGAACATCTCGCCGAGCTGCTCGCCCACGCTGAGCACGGGGTTGAGGGAGGACAGCGCGTCCTGGAAGATCATCGCCATCTTCGCGCCGCGGACCTTGCGCCGCTCCTCGTTGCCGAGCGTGAGCAGGTCGCGGCCCTGGAAGAGCACCTGGCCGCTGGTGACGAAGCCGGGCGGCGAGTCGAGGATGCCCATGATCGCCTGGGCGGTCACCGACTTGCCGGAGCCGGACTCGCCGAGCACGGCGAGCGTCTCGCCCGCGCGCACCGAGTACTCGACGCCGTTGACGGCCTTGGCGACGCCTTCCCGGGTGCGGAACTCCACGTGCAGGTCGCGGACGTCCAGCAGGGGGGCGTCGTCGGGTCCTGGCGGCTCGGTGGGGACCATCGGCGCGCCGGCACTGTCTGTGGCCATCGTCCCGCCTCCTCAGCGCAGCTTGGGGTCGAGGGCGTCGCGGACCGCGTCGCCCAGCATGATGAACGCGAGCACGGTGAGGCTCAGCGCGCCGGCCGGCCACAGCAGCATGTGCGGGGCGTTGCGGATGGAGTTGGACGCGTCGGAGATGTCGATCCCCCAGGAGACGGTGGGCGGCTTGAGGCCGACGCCGAGGTAGGACAGCGTGGCCTCCAGGGCGATGTACGTGCCCAGCGCGATGGTGCCGACCACGATGACGGGCGCGACGGCGTTGGGCGCGATGTGCCGGACCAGCATCCGGTTGTTGCCGGCGCCGAGCGCCCGGGCGGCCTGCACGTAGTCGTTCTGCTTGGCGGTGATCACCGAGCCGCGGGCGATACGGGCGATCTGCGGCCAGCCGAGCAGGATCATGAAGCCGACCACCGGCCAGACCGTGGAGTTGGTGACCACGGACAGGAAGACCAGGCCGCCGAGGATGACCGGGATGCCGAAGAAGACGTCGCTGATCCGGGACAGCACCGCGTCCCACCAGCCGCCGAAGAACCCGGCCAGGCCGCCGAGGACGCTGCCGAGGATGACGACGCCGGCGGTGGCGCACACGCCGACGGTGACCGACGCCCTGGCCCCGTAGACGACCCGGGTGTAGACGTCGCGGCCCTGGCTGTCGAAGCCGAAGGGGTGGCCGGGCTCGGAGCCGTCCTGCGCCTTGGCGAGGTCGGCCTTCAGCGGGTCCTGGGTGGCGATCACGCCGGGCCAGATGGAGATGAAGACCAGGAAGAGGATGATCAGCGCCGAGATGATGAAGATCGGGTTGCGGCGCAGGTCGCGCCAGGCGTCGGACCACAGGCTGCGCGGCTTGCCCGTGTCGGTGGGGCGGTCGTCCGGCCCTGGTGCCTTCTCCAGGCTGCCGGCCTCGGCGGCGGCCAGGTCCATGCCGCCGCCGTACCCGCCGGCGGGGGCGACGGCCTGGTTCGGGTCGATCGGTTCGTTCGGGTCGATCGGTTCTCTCGGTTCAGGCATAGCGAATCCTCGGGTCCAGGACCGCGTAGAGCAGGTCGACGAGCAGGTTGGCCACCAGGAAGACCAGCACCAGGACGGTGACGAAGCCGACCACGGTGGGTGCGTTGTTGCGCAGGATGCCCTGGTAGAGCTGGAAGCCGACGCCGTGGATGTTGAAGATGCGCTCGGTGACGATCGCGCCTCCCATCAGGGCGCCGATGTCGGTGCCGATGAAGGTGACCACGGGGATCAGCGAGTTGCGCAGCAGGTGCCGCACGATGACCCGGCTGCGCGGCAGGCCCTTGGCGACGGCGGTGCGGACGTAGTCGCCGCGGGTGTTCTCGGCGATGGAGGTCCGGGTGAGCCGGGTGACGTAGGCCAGCGAGACCAGGGCGAGGACCAGGCCGGGCAGGATCAGCTCGTTGAAGGGCGCGCTCGGGGAGACCGAGGGGGCGGTCCACTTGAGCTGGACGCCGAAGATGTACTGGAGCACGTAGCCGGTGACGAAGGTGGGCACGGAGATGACCACCAGGGTCATCAGCAGGACGCCGGTGTCGACGGGCTTGCCGCGCTTCATGCCGGTGATGACGCCGAGGATGATCCCGATGATGATCTCGAAGAGGATCGCCACGATGGTGAGCCGGATGGTCACCGGGAACGCGCTCTTCATCAGGTCGATGACCGACTGCCCGTTGAAGGCGGTGCCGAAGTCGCCGACGAAGATGTTCTTCATGTAGTGGACGTACTGGGCGGGCAGCGAGTGGTCGAGGTACAGGTCGTGCCTGATCTGGGCGGCGGTGGCCGGATCGGGCGCCTTGTCCCCGAAGAGCGCGGCGACCGGGTCGCCGAGCGCGTAGACCATGAAGAAGATCAGGAAGGTGCTGCCGATGAACACCGGGATCATCTGGAGCAGTCGCCGGATCACATAGCGTCCCATGGGGCCTCCTCCCGGGGGAGCGGGCGGAGGCCGTACCGGGGCTGCTGCCCGGTACGGCCTCCGGCCGGTCTCACTTGACCTTGATCTCGTTGTAGACCGGCACGCTGAACGGGTTGAGCGCGACGTTGCTGAGGTTGGAGGTGTAGCCGGCGCTGCCGTTCTGGTACCACAGCGGGATCGCCGGCATGTCGGTGACCAGCAGCTTCTCCGCGTCCTGGTACTTGGCGACGGCGGCGCTCGCGCTCGTCTCGGCGTTGGCCTGGTTGACCAGCCGGTCGAAGTTCGGGTTGCTGTAGTGCGAGTCGTTCGACGAGGCGGCCGTGTAGTACTGCGGCTGCAGGAAGTCCTGGATCAGCGGGTAGTCCATCTGCCAGCCGGCCCGGAACGGGTCGCTCATCTGCTTGTTGGTGATCTTGTTCCGGAAGTCGGCGAAGGTGCCGACCGGGGCGCCCACGCAGGCGTTGTTGTTGCCCAGCGAGTTGTTGATGCTGTTGCAGACCGCGTCCACCCACTCCTTGTGGGAGCCGGTGTCGGCGTTGTAGCTGATGGTGATCTTGCCGCCGGGAAGCCCGCCGCCCTGCGCGATGAGCTGCTTGGCCTTGGTGGGGTTGTAGTCGCACTCCGCGCCGCACAGGCCGGACTTGTAGCCGCCGGCGTCGCCGAGCACCGGCGAGGTCCAGTCGGTGGCGGGGGTGCGGGTGTTCTGGAAGATCTGCTGGGTGATCTGCTTGCGGTTGATCGCCATCGACAGGCCCTGCCGGACCATCGCCGACTTCGCCGAGGACCAGCGGCTGCTGTAGAGCGGGAAGGCGATCGTCTGGATGATGCCGGCCGGCTCGTTGATGTAGCGGCTGCCGAGGTCGGACTTGACGTTCTTGAGCTGGGTGGCCGGGATGTCGTCGACCAGGTCGATGTTGCCGGCCTGCAGGTCGGTGTACGCGGTGTTGTTGTCGGTGTAGACCCGCAGGTCCACGCCCTTGTTGACGGCCGCGTCCGAGCCCTTGTAGCCGTCCCACTTGACCAGGTTCATCTGGGTGCCCTTGGTGTACGACTGGATCTCGTACGGGCCGTTGCCGATCGGCTTCTTCAGCCAGGCGGCGCGGTCGGTGAAGAACACCTGGGGCAGCGGGTAGAAGGCCGCGTAGCCCAGCGTGTCGGGCCACAGCGAGAACTTCTGGTTGAGCCTCACCTTGAACTCGGTGTCGGACGACCTTCGTCAGGCCCGACAGCGTGGCGGCGGTGGCCCTGGCGCCCGGCGCGTCGGGGTGGACCTTGGCGTAGCCGTCGATGTAGCTGAAGAAGGACGCGTTGAGCTGGGCGTTGCTCAGCAGGGCGTCGAAGTTCCAGGCGTTGATGAAGGAGTCGGAGTTCACCGGCTGGCCGTTGCTGAAGGTGTAACCGGACTTCAGCTTGATGTCGAAGTTCTGCGAGTCGGACGTGGTGATCGAGCTGGCGATCATGTTCTCGGCCTTGGCCGTCTTGGGGTCGTACTTCTTCAGGCCCCGGAAGATCATGTCGAGCACCTTGCCGCCCTGCACCTCATTGGTGTCGGCCGGCTCCAGCGGGTTCTGCGGATCGCCCCAGGAGGCACGGACGACACCGTTGCCGCTGCCGCCGCTACTGCCGCTGCTGCTGCCGCCACCGCAGGCCGTGGCGGCCAGGGTGACGGCCATGACGCCGACGGCCCACTTCACGCGCGTGGCTCCGCGCATCCGATGCCTCCTCATGGGTCACAAATGGCACGTGGATACTCATGACACCGCAATACGGGCTTACCCGCACTTCTTGATCGCCGTGTCGCGGAGCCAAACCGGTGGTCAGGAGGCGACGTGCGGGGGGAAGTTCACCCAGGTGGTGGCCGCCGGGCGGGCGCTCGCGGGTTTCGGTGCACCGTCGAATTCCCGCCATGCATGTCCGTATACCGGACGCGCTCGGAGACGCGGAAGGGGCCCGGGGAATGTCCCCGGGCCCCTCGATGCGCGCGTCGGCGCTACGGTCCTGCCGGTGCGCGCGTCGGCGCTACGGTCCTGCCGCGGTCAGCGCTTGGCGCGGGCGGTGGCCCGGCCGCGCTCCTTCTGGTCGAGGACGACCTTGCGGATACGGACCGTGGCCGGGGTGACCTCGATGCACTCGTCGTCCCGGCAGAACTCCAGCGACTGCTCCAGCGACAGCTTGCGCGGCGGCACGATCGCCTCGGTCACATCCGCGTTGGAGGAGCGCATGTTGGTGAGCTTCTTCTCCTTGGTGATGTTCACGTCCATGTCGTCGGAGCGCGAGTTCTCGCCGACGATCATGCCCTCGTACACCTCGGTGGTCGGCTCGCAGAAGAGCACGCCGCGCTCCTGGAGGTTGGTCATCGCGAACGGCGTGACCACACCGGCCCGGTCCGCGACCAGCGAGCCGTTGTTGCGGGTGCGCAGCTCGCCGAACCACGGCTCGTGGCCCTCGAAGATGGAGTGCGCGATGCCGGTGCCGCGGGTCTGGGTGAGGAACTCCGTCCGGAATCCGATCAGTCCGCGGGACGGCACGATCCACTCCATCCGGATCCAGCCGGAGCCGTGGTTGGTCATCGTCTCCATCCGGCCCTTGCGGGAGGCCATCAGCTGGGTGATGGCGCCCAGGTGCTCCTCCGGGGAGTCGATCGTCAGCCGCTCGATCGGCTCGTGCACCTTGCCGTTGATCTCCCGGGTGACCACCTCGGGCTTGCCGACGGTCAGTTCGAAGCCCTCGCGGCGCATCGTCTCCACCAGGATGGCCAGCGCCAGCTCACCGCGGCCCTGCACCTCCCAGGTGTCGGGGCGCTCGGTGGGCAGCACGCGCAGCGACACGTTGCCGACCAGTTCGCGCTCCAGGCGGTCCTTGACCAGGCGGGCGGTGACCTTGTGGCCCTTGCCGCCCTTGCCGACCAGCGGCGAGGTGTTCGTGCCGATGGTCATCGAGATGGCCGGCTCGTCCACCGTGATCAGCGGCAGCGCGATCGGGTTCTCCGGGTCGGCGAGCGTCTCGCCGATCATGATGTCCGGGATGCCGGCCACCGCGCAGATGTCGCCGGGCCCCGCGCTCTCCGCGGGCTTGCGGGTCAGCGCCTCGGTCATCATCAGCTCGGTGATGCGGACGTTGGTCATGGTGCCGTCGCGCTTGATCCAGGCGACGGTCTGCCCCTTCTTCAGGTGGCCCTGCTCGACCCGCAGCAGCGCGATCCGGCCGACGAAGTTGTCGGCGTCGAGGTTGGTGACGTGCGCCTGGAGCGGCGCGGCCTCGTCGTACGTCGGCGCGGGGACGGTGGACAGGATCGTGGAGAAGAACGGCTCCAGGCTGTCGCTGTCGGACGGCACCGTGCCGTTGTCCGGCTTGGTGAGCGAGGCCACGCCGTCGCGCGCGCACGCGTAGACGATCGGGAACTCGATCTGGTCCTCGTCCGCGTCCAGGTCCAGGAACAGGTCGTAGGTCTCGTTGACGACCTCGTCGATCCGGGAGTCGGGGCGGTCGGTCTTGTTGATGCACAAGATGACCGGCAGCCGGGCGGTCAGCGCCTTGCGCAGCACGAACCGGGTCTGCGGCAGGGGGCCCTCGGAGGCGTCGACCAGCAGCACGACCGCGTCCACCATCGACAGGCCGCGCTCCACCTCGCCGCCGAAGTCGGCGTGGCCGGGGGTGTCGATGATGTTGATCGTGACCGGGTCGCCGCCGTCCTTCGGGTGGTACTTCACGGCGGTGTTCTTCGCGAGAATGGTGATGCCCTTCTCGCGCTCCAGGTCGTTGGAGTCCATCATCCGGTCGTCGAGGTGCTGGTGCGCGGCGAACGCCCCGGCCTGCTTCAGCATGGCGTCGACCAGGGTCGTCTTGCCGTGGTCGACGTGGGCGACGATGGCGACGTTGCGGATGTCGTGGCGCGTGGACATGAGTGCGGCGCTTCTCCCGGAATCGTGGATTGGCGTCGCGCCTCGGATGCGGCGCGCTCGCCTGCCGGGCACAGCTACGCCACGGCCTCCCCCTATGGTACGGCCCCGGGCCGGGGACCCCCTTTTCGGAGGAGGGACGCCCTATCCGCTCCCCGGGGCGGGTGCCTTTGCGCGCGGCGGCGCCCCGAGCGCGGGGACAAGGCGCCCTCGTCCGCGGGGGCACCCCGCGCCCCTTGTCAGGCGCCGCCGGGCGCAAGGGCACCCCGGCTTCCGGAGCGGAGCGCTACTTGCGGAACCCGAGGTTCTGGTAGACGGGCGTCTGAAATCCGAAGGCCCCGGCGTTCGCGACAGTGGTCCGCAGAGCCACCACCTCGGGCCGCTGGTAGAGCGGGATGGACCCGGCGGCGGCCCAGATCCGCGAGTCCGCCTTGGACGTCAGACTGCGCGACTGGGACGCGTCCAGCTCGGACCCGGCCCGGGACAGCAACTGGTCGATCTGATCCGTACCGACCCGCGTGTAGTTCTGCGCGACGGCCAGCGACCCGTCGGGCGCGGGCACCGGCTTGGCGAAGATCGGCGTGTCATCGGTGGTCGGGTACGCGCTGCCGGGCCACGAGTAGAGCGCCAGGTCGAAGTCCCCGGCCGCGATGTGGTCCTGGAAGTAGCTCGCGTCGTCCACCTTGCTGATCTCGGTCCTGATCCCGATCGCGGAGAGCATCCGGGCGATCTGGCCGCCGACGCCGTCGAGCGTCGGCGAGTTCGCGGGGAGCACGAACCGCAGGGTGAGCGCCTTGCCGCTCTTGGTCGCGGCCCGCGCGGGCTCGACCACGGTGAGCGCCCCCGAGGCCGCCGAGCGCCCTCCTGCGGGCCCTGCCGCGGCCTTCTCGCCGGCCTTGGCGGCCGGCCGCTGCCAGCCCGCGTCGGCGAGCAGCGCCGCCGCCTGCTGCGCGTCGCTGGTGCCGAGCGCCGAGCTGTGGTCGGAGTACCCGGCCTGCGAGGGCAGCACCAGGTGGTTGCCGAGCGGCTGGTCGGGCAGCCCGAGCGGCTTGAGGACGGACGCGGCGATCTTCTTGCGGTCGATGGCGCGGGCCACCGCGTGCCGTACCCGCTCGTCGGCCAGCGGCCCGGCGCTGCCGTTGAGGGCGAGCTGGGCGTAGGCGGCGTCCGGGGCCTTGCGGACGGCGACGCCCCGGGTACGGGTGACCGCGCCGAGCGCGCCCGGTTCGATCTCGGCGACGTCCAGCGCGCCCGCGGCGAGCTGGGCGGAGCGCTTGGCCCGCGGCACGGCGGTGAGCACGATCTGGTCGAGCTTGGCCCGGTCGCCCCACCACGCGGGGTCGCGGACCAGGGTGACGGTGCCGGCCGCGGTGTCCTCGGCCTTGACCGCGAAGGGTCCGGCACTGACCGGCAGCTTCGTCCTGGCGTCGTCGTTGAAGCTGTCGGCCCTGCCCGGTGACCGACTTGGGGTAGAGCGGGGTGAACAGCGAGCGCCAGTCCGCGTAGGGCGTGGCGAAGGTGACCTTCACCTGGTGGGCGTCGTCGCCCGGGGCGATCGAGGCGATCCGGTCGTAGCCGGCGTTGCGGGCCGTCCAGTACGCGGAGTTCTTGCCGGCGAGCGCCTTCCACTGGGCGGTGAAGTCGGCCGCGCCGATGGCCCGGCCGTTGCTCCACTTCGCCCGCGGGTTCAGGTCGTAGGTGACGACCTGCCGCGGGTCCTGGGCGGTGACGGAGGCTTTGGCCAGGTAGTCCGGGTCGAGCTTCGGGGCGCCGTGGGCGTCGAGCCGGAACATCGCCGGGAGGGTGGCGCCCGTGACGGTGGCGGTGCCTTCGTCGGCGTCGGCCTGGAAGGCGTTGAGGGTGCGGGGCATGGTGTCGACGGCCCACCGCAGGGTGCCGCCGGTGCGTACCCCGGCGCGGGCCACGGTGGCGACGTCGCTCCCCGCGGTACCGGCCGCGTTGCCGCCGCCGGACGAGGAGCAGGCGGTGAGGGCGGCCGCGCCGACCGTGAGCGCCAGGGCGACCCGCGCCGCGGCCGGAGGTGCGGTACGTCGGTCCCGGGCTGGGGCCGCCGGCGGGACGGCGGTCGGGTTCGCGCTGCGGTTCATGGGCTTCGGACACCTCCGCGGCCCCGGCGGCTCCGCTCGTACGGCATGGGCCGGGGACGTAGTCGCTGGGCTGATTATCGGGATGTACGGGAAATCGGCTCCACTTCAGACGACGGGTCCGGCTTTTCGGCGTCGACACGGCGACGCGGGTCCCCTGCTCCACCCGGACGGCCCACCGGGCTCGCCGGACCACCCGGGGCTGCCCCGGCCCCCGGACCACCCCCCGGTGGGGGCTGAGCGCGCAGTTCCCCCCAGCCTGGCGGCTGGGAGGTGCCCCCAGCGCCCCTGGGTGACTGCGCCTTGCGGAAGTCGCCACACCACCCCCCGGTGGGGGCTGAGCGCGCAGTTCCTCCCCCAGCGCTACCGCTGGGGGTGCCCCCAGCGCCCCTTGATTCGGCCGACCGCCGCGGAAAAGGTGCACCACCCAGGGGCGCGAGGAACTGCGCGACAAGCCACCCACCCGCCGGTGGTCCCGGAACGCGGCGGAGGGGGCAGCCCGAAGGGCAGCGGCCACCGGCCAGTCCCCCCAGAGCCCACCGGAAGGGGGCACCACCCAGGGGCGCGAGGAACTGCGCGACAAGCCACCCACCCGCCGGTGATCCCGGAACGCGGCGGAGGGGGCAGCCCAAAGGGCAGCGGCCACCGGCCACCCCCCGGTGGGGGGCCCCGGGGCCGGGACGAGGGGCGGCCCCGGGGGGTGCGGGAGCCGGCGGCAGGCCGGTGGGCGGGGGCCCGCCGCACGAGCCCGAGCAAGCGGCCCGGGCACCCCCTCCGGAGGAGATCGTTGCAGCGGTCTTCACAAGACCAGGCGTGACGCGCAACACTCGCTGCGCGGCAGCGTCACCACCGCACCACAACCGCATCACTCTTCGCACAGCGGCAGACGGCGAGGGCACGCATGTCCCTGCACGACGACCTGACCTCCGTTCAACGGCGGCTCGACGACCTCATGCGGTGCGTCGGGCGGCTGGACGAGCACGCCGGAGACAGCCTGGACATGCGCCGGGTGCGGTCGGCGGCGAACCACCTGCGCGAGAGCCTCGGGCTGCTCCAGGACTCCGCCCCGGCCGCCGCGGAAGGCCGCACGGTCGACATGGTGACGATCCCGGACACCCCGTACGACCGCGGTCTGTGGGCGGACGCCGAGGACGAGGGGCTGGGCTCCCCCCACCGGCACGCCCCTTGACCGGCGGCCGCGCCGCCGTAACCGCACGTACCCCACGTACCGCACGCAGGCGGCCCGACTGCCGCCGTACCGCCGTGCCTCCCCGCAGCCGCGGGGGTGCGCGCGAAGCCCCTTAACCGCCTCTCGGAGAACCCTTTGGCCACCGGAACCACCCCCAGCAGACCCCCGCAAGCCCCGCGGCCGGCCCGCGGCGTCCGTTCGCCCGGCCGGGCCGCCATCGACGCGCCGCACCTGAGAACCGACCGCTGGTGGGTGCCGCCGCTGGCCACCGCGCTGGGCCTGGGCGTCTTCATCGTCTACGCGACGTGGCGGGGGTTCGCCAACTCCCACTACTACGCGGCCCCTTACGTGTCGCCGTTCTACTCGCCGTGCCTCGCCTCGAACTGCACGGACATGAACGCCGGCGCGGACTGGCACCTGTTCGGCTCGTGGTGGGGCCTGTCCCCCGCGCTGCTGGTGCTGGTCTTCCCGCTCGGCTTCCGGCTGACCTGCTACTACTACCGCAAGGCGTACTACCGCGGCTTCTGGGCGTCGCCGCCGGCCTGCGCGGTGGCCGAGCCGCACGCGGGGTACACCGGCGAGACCCGGCTGCCGCTGATCCTGCAGAACCTCCACCGGTACTTCTTCTACCTGGCCCTCCCGGTGGCGGCCATCCTCACCTACGACGCCGTGCTCTCCTTCCGGGACGAGCACGGGCACTGGGGGCACGCCGGGCTCGGCACCCTGGTGATGCTCGTGAACATCGCGCTGATCTGGGCGTACACCCTGTCCTGCCACTCCTGCCGGCACATCATCGGCGGCAAGCTGCGGAACTTCTCCGCCCACCCGGTGCGCTACCGGATGTGGGGATGGATCGGGGTACTCACCGGCCGCCACATGCTGCTCGCCTGGTCCTCCCTGATCAGCGTCGGCCTCGCGGACCTGTACGTGTACCTGGTGTCCAGCGGCGTATTCGACGATCCGAGGTTCTTCTGAGATGACGAATGTGGAACGGCACGCGTACGACGTGGTCGTGGTCGGCGCGGGCGGCGCGGGGCTGCGCGCGGCGATCGAGGCGCGCGAGCAGGGGATGCGGACCGCGGTGATCTGCAAGTCGCTGTTCGGCAAGGCGCACACGGTGATGGCCGAGGGCGGTATCGCGGCCAGCATGGGCAACGTCAACTCCGGCGACAACTGGCAGGTGCACTTCCGCGACACGATGCGCGGCGGGAAGTTCCTCAACCACTGGCGGATGGCCGAGCTGCACGCCAAGGAGGCCCCGGACCGGGTCTGGGAGCTGGAGACCTGGGGCGCGCTGTTCGACCGCACGCCGGAGGGGAAGATCTCGCAGCGCAACTTCGGCGGCCACGAGTACCCGCGGCTGGCGCACGTCGGCGACCGTACCGGGCTGGAGCTGATCCGCACCCTCCAGCAGAAGATCGTCGCGCTCCAGCAGGAGGACTACGCGCAGACCGGCGACTACGAGTCCCGGCTGAAGATCTTCCAGGAGTGCACGGTCACCCGGGTGCTCAAGGACGGCGGGGCGGACGGCGGCCGGGTCGCGGGCGTCTTCGGCTACGTCCGCGAGTCCGGGCGGCTGTTCGTCATCGACGCGCCCGCGGTGGTGCTGGCCACCGGCGGCATAGGCAAGTCCTTCAAGGTGACCTCCAACTCCTGGGAGTACACCGGCGACGGGCACGCGCTGGCGCTGCTGGCCGGGGCGCCGCTGATCAACATGGAGTTCATCCAGTTCCACCCGACCGGGATGGTCTGGCCGCCCTCGGTCAAGGGCATCCTGGTCACCGAGTCGGTGCGCGGCGACGGCGGGGTGCTGCGCAACAGCGACGGCGAGCGCTTCATGTTCGGCTACGTGCCGGACGTCTTCAAGGGGCAGTACGCGCAGTCCGAGGAGGAGGCCGACGGCTGGTACACCGACCCCGACCACCACCGCAGGCCGCCGGAGCTGCTGCCCCGCGACGAGGTGGCGCGCGCCATCAACTCCGAGGTGAAGGCCGGCCGCGGCTCCCCGCACGGCGGGGTCTTCCTGGACGTGTCGACGCGGCTGACGGCCGAGGAGATCAGCCGGCGGCTGCCGTCGATGCACCACCAGTTCAAGGAACTGGCCGACGTCGACATCACCGCCGAGCCCATGGAGGTCGGCCCGACCTGCCACTACATGATGGGCGGCGTCGACGTGGACCCGGACACCACGGCCGCCCAGGGCGTGCCCGGTCTGTTCGCGGCGGGCGAGGTGGCGGGCGGCATGCACGGCTCCAACCGGCTCGGCGGCAACTCGCTGTCCGACCTGCTGGTCTTCGGCCGCAGGGCCGGGCTGTACGCGGCGCAGTACGCCGGCGGGCTCGGCGACGCGCGGCCGGCCGCGGACGACACCCAGGTGGACGAGGCGGCGGCGGAGGCGCTGGCGCCGTTCAGCGCCCCGGCCGAGGCGGCCGAGGACGCGCCGCCGGAGAACCCGTACACCCTGCACCAGGAGCTCCAGCAGGTGATGAACGACCTGGTGGGCATCATCCGGCGGGCGCCGGAGATGGAGCAGGCGCTCGACCGGCTCGGCGGGCTGCGGGAGCGGGCCGTGCGGGTCGGGGTGGAGGGCCACCGGCAGTTCAACCCCGGCTGGCACCTGGCCATCGACCTGCGGAACATGCTGCTGGTCAGCGAGTGCGTGGCGCGCGCGGCGCTGGAGCGCACCGAGAGCCGCGGCGGCCACACCCGCGACGACCACCCGGGGATGGACCGGCTGTGGCGCAAGGTCAACCTGGTGTGCGAGCTGTCGGCCGGCGCGGCCGGTGACAGCGGCGGGGCGGTGGGGCTGCGGCGGCGGCCGATGACCGCGATCCGGTCCGATCTGCTCGACCTGTTCGAACGGGACGAGCTGCTCAAATACCTGACGGACGAGGAGCTCGACGCGTGAGCACATACACGGCCCGGTTCCGGGTCTGGCGGGGCGACGCCGACGGCGGCGACCTCCAGGACTACGACGTCGAGGTGAACGACGGCGAGGTCGTCCTCGACATCATCCACCGCATCCAGGCCACCCAGTCCGGCGACCTGGCGGTGCGGTGGAACTGCAAGGCGGGCAAGTGCGGGTCGTGCAGCGCCGAGATCAACGGCAGGCCCCGGCTGCTGTGCATGACCCGCATGTCGGTCTTCTCCCGCGAGGAGACGGTGACCGTCACCCCGATGCGGGCCTTCCCCGTCGTGCGCGACCTCGTCACGGACGTGTCGTTCAACTACGAGAAGGCGCGCGAGGTGCCGGCGTTCGTGCCGCCCAAGGGGGTGTCCGCCGGCGAGTACCGGATGGCGCAGGTCGACGTGGAGCGCTCGCAGGAGTTCCGCAAGTGCATCGAGTGCTTCCTGTGCCAGAACACCTGCCATGTGGTGCGCGACCACGAGGAGAACAAGCCGGCCTTCTCCGGGCCGCGGTTCCTGATGCGGATCGCCGAACTCGACATGCACCCGCTGGACGCGGCCGCGGCGGACGGCGGGCCGACGCGCGCGGAGTCCGCGCAGGACGACCACGGGCTCGGGTACTGCAACATCACCAAGTGCTGCACCGAGGTGTGTCCCGAGCACATCCACATCACGGACAACGCCCTCATCCCGCTCAAGGAGCGGGCCGTCGACCGCAAGTACGACCCGCTGGTCTGGCTCGGCTCCAAGATCCGCCGCCGCAGCTAGTGCTGTGACCGCAAGGGCCGCAGTGCGGCCTTCGGCGCCCGGCCCGCGTGACGCGGGCCGGGCGCCGCCGTCTGTGCCCGCCCCCTTGCGGCCCCCTTCCCGCCCCCGTCATCCGCTGACTCGCGCCCCGCCCAAACGCCGCATACCCTCCGGAAAGGAGCCACGCGGCGGGCCGTGGCGTGGGCAGCGGGAGGCGGCACGGTG
Source organism: uncultured Actinomycetota bacterium (assembly GCA_963820715.1). Lineage (GTDB taxonomy): Bacteria > Actinomycetota > Actinomycetes > Streptomycetales > Streptomycetaceae > Actinacidiphila. Next base: position 283,766 of record CAWGAU010000001.1, read on the forward strand.
CGCGACAGACGTAAGGCGGTCCCCGCCCTGCTCGCGGCCCTCGCCGCGGTGGCGATGAGTTCCGCCGCCCCGGCCCGCGGCGACGCGCCCATACCCCTGACCCGCACCGGCCGGATCACCGACAAGGTGGACGCCCTCCAGGGCCGCACCGCCGAGGTCCGGTCGGCCCTGGCCCTGCTGGACGACCGGCAGCACCTCCAGCTCTTCGTCGTCTACGTCAGCGGCTTCTCCGGCCGCTCCCCGCAGGACTGGGCGAACGCGACGGCCGTCAAGAACGGCCTGGGCCGCAGCGACCTGCTGCTGGCGGTGGCGACCCACGACCGCCAGTACGCGGTGTCCGCCGACCAGGACTCGGGCCTGTCCCAGCCGCAGATCGACGAGGTCGGCGACCAGGCGATCGAACCGGCGCTGCGCAGCGAACGACTGGGCGGGCGCGGCGATCGGCGCGGCCGGCGGCTACGACGCGGTGCTCAGCGGCCGCCCGGTGACCGCGCCGGCCATCACCCCCGGCTCGGCCGACCCCGGCCGGGCCACCAGCGGCAGCATGCCGGGCGCCGTGTGGATTCCGGTGTTCGTGATCGGCGCGGCCGGCCTGCTGACCGCTGTGGGCGTACCGCAGGAGGCACCCCGCCGCGCCGCGTCCGGCGCAGCACGTCCTCGGGCCGGGCGCGACCGAGTGGCCGGGCCGCGCGAAGCAGCCCGTCCCCGCTGACCCCGCTGCCGGAGCTGGACTCCCAGGCCCGGGAGCTGCTGGTCGCCACCGACGACGCGGTGCGCACCAGCCAGGAGGACGTCGGCTTCGCGGCGGCGCAGTTCGGGGACGAGGCGGCGCGGCCGTTCGCGGAGGCGGTCGACTACGCGCAGGGCGAGCTGACGGCCGCGTTCCGGCTGCGGCAGAAGCTGGACGACGCCTATCCGGAGGACGACGAGACCCGCCGGCAGATGCTCGACGAGATCCTGTCGCGCTGCACCCAGGCCAACCGGCGGCTGGACGCCGAGTCGGAGGCGTTCGACCGGCTGCGGGCGATGGAGGCGAACGCGCCGCAGGTGCTGGCGCAGGCCGAGGCGGCCGCGCGGCGCGCTGCCGGAGCGGATCGCGGCGGCCGGGCCGCGCTCGCGCCCGCTGGCGCGGCGGTACGCCGACTCGGCGCTGGACCCGGTCGCCGGGCTATCCGGCGGAGGCCCGCGACCGGCTGGAGTTCGCCCGGACCAGCCTGGACCAGGCGCGGGAGGCGATCGGCACGGACCACGGCAGGGCCGCGGTGTTCGTCCGGGCCGCCGAGGGCGCCCTCGACCAGGCGGCGACGCTCGCCGACGCCGTCACCCGCAGGGAGCAGGAGCTGCACGCGGCGGAGGCGAAGCTGCGCGAGGCGCTCGCCGAGACCGAGGCCGACCTCGCGGAGGCCCGCGGCCTGCTCGGGCGCCGCGCGCGGAGCGGCGCAGCCGCGGACCTGCGCGGCCGGATCGCGCGGGCCGAGACGGTGATCGGCGGCGGTACGCGAGGAGCTGGCGGCCGGCCGGCCACGACCCGATCGCGGCGCTGCGCCGGGTGGAGGAGGCGGACGCGGCGCTGGACGACGACGCTGGCCGGGGCGCGCGAGCGGGAGAGCGGCGAGCGGCCGGGCCCACGGCGCTGCTGGACCAGGCGCTGCTGGCGGCCCGCAGCGAGGTCGCGGCGGCCCGCGACGAGATCACCACGCACCGCGGCGCGATCGGCAGCCAGGCCCGTACCCGGCTGACCGAGGCCGAGCGGCGCCTCCGGCAGGCCGAGGCGCTGGCGGCGGACGACGCCGGCGCGGCGCTGGCGCACGCCCGGGAGGCGGACCGGCTGGCCCGGGAGGCCCAGGGCTACGCCCGCAGCGACGTAGCGGCTTCGCCGGCTACGGCGGGCGGCAGGCGGGCGCCGGGACGGCGGCATGGGCGGCGCGGTCCTCGGCGGCATCCTGCTGGGCGACCTGCTCGGCGGCGGCGGCCGGCGGAGGCTACGGCTTCGGCGGGTACGGCGGGGGTCTGGGCGGCGGCGACTTCGGCGGCGGCCCCGGCAGCTTCGGCGGCGGCCGGACCCGCGGCCGGATGGGCGGCGGCGGCCGGTTCTGACGCGTTTCCCGGCAGGGTCTCGACAGTGACGATATTCCGACTGCACGGCGCAGCACCAGGGAGTTGACGATGACGAAGCAGACCGATCCTCGGCCGGGTCGCCCAGCTCGCGAAGGCGAACGTCAACGCGCTGCTCGACCAGGCGGAGGATCCGCAGAAGATGGTCGACCAGCTCATCCGGGAGTACACCAACAACATCGCGGAGGCCGAGGACGCCGTCGCCGACACCATCGGCAATCTGCGGCTGATGGAGCAGGACCACGCGGAGGACGTGGCCGCGGCCGCGGAGTGGGGCGGCAAGGCGGCCGCCGCCAGCCGCAAGGCGGACGAGCTGCGCGCGGCGGGCGGCACGGCGGAGGCCGACCGGTTCGACAACCTCGCCAAGATCGCGCTGGGCCGGCAGCTCCAGTCGGAGAAGGAGGCGAGGGCCGCGCGAGCCGGTGATCGCCGCGCAGAACGGACGGTGCGGACAAGCTCAAGACCGGTCTCGACCAGATGAAGGAACGGCTGCGGCAGCTCCAGGACCAAGCGGGACGAGCTGGTGGCGCGGTCGCGCACCGCGCACGCGCAGAACACGATGATGGACGCGGTCAAGAGCGTCGACGTGCTCGATCCGACCAGCGATCTGGGCCGGTTCGAGGACAAGGTGCGGCGGGAGGAGGCGAGGGCGCAGGGGCGGGAGGAGCTGGCCGCGTCGTCGCTGGACGCGCAGTTCGAGTCGCTCGACGCCGCCGGGGACGAGGCGGAGGTCGAGGCCCGCCTCGCCCACCTCAAGTCCCCCTGACCCAGCGTGCCCCCGCGGAGGACGGCGCCCTACCCCGGCCGCCGGGGTCCCTCGCGGACGAGGGTGCCTCACCCGCTCCGCGGGGTGGTTGCCCATACGGACGAGGGTTCCCACCCCCGGGCGCGGCACGGGTGCCCTTGCGGAAGGGCAGCACCTTCAGGGGCGCGGCGCGGGTGCCTCCGCGTAAGGCGGCGCCTTACCAGGGGCGCTGGGGGTACCCCCGGCACCCCTGAGTGGTGCACCTCTTCCGCGAAGGTCGGCCACCCCAAAAGGGGCGCGAGGAACTGCGCGACCAGCCACGACGGTGGCGCGCCGGGCCCGCAGGCCCAGCCCCTTGCGGCGGGAATCCGGACCACCGGCCGGTGGCCGGTTGCTCGCGCAGTTCCCCGCGCCTCTGATAAGGCGCCCTCATCCGCGAGGGCAACCGCCCCCCGCCCAGGGGAAGGTGCGGCCCGCCGCAGAGGGAACCCGGCCACGGGAGGGAGCGCCCAGGGGGGCGAGGGCAACCCAGGACCGTCGCAACACCTCAAAGCACAAGATCAGAACATGCTGAGCAGATCGTCGACAGAAGGCCCCGCGGACGCGGACTGGCCGCCGCGCAGGGCAAGTTCGAACCACACGGTCTTGCCGCGATGGGTCCGCCGGCTCCCCCAGCTCTGACTGAGCATCGCGACGAGCTGCAGGCCGCGCCCGCCCTCGTCCGTGTCCCGGGCGCGGCGCCGCCGCGGCTGGAGCAGCGCGCTGTCCCACACCTCGCACACCAGCGTGCGGTCGCAGCAGCAGCCGCAGCCGGATGTCGCCGTACGCCGTGCCGCAGCGCGTTGGTGACCAGCTCGCTGACGAGCAGTTCGGTGGTGTCGACGAGGTCGTCGAGGCCCCAGGCGACGCAGCTGGCCGCGGGCCAGTTCGCGGGCCTTGGCCACCGAGCGTGGGCTGCGCTTCGAGCCGCCAGTCGCCGACCGTGGTCCGGCGGGCAGGCCCTGGATGCGGGCCATCAGCAGCGCGATGTCGTCCTCGCCGTGCGCGGTGTCGAGGGTGGCCAGCACGTGGTCGCAGACGTCCTCCAGCGGCCGGGCCGGGCCGGCGAGCGAGGCCGCGGAAGGCGTCGAGGCCCTCGTCCAGCGGGTGGCTGCGGGACTCGACCAGGCCGTCGGTGTAGAGCGCGAGCAGCGCGCCGTCGGTGCAGCTCGACCTCGATCTCCTCGAAGGGCTCGCCGCCCACGCCGAGCGGCACGCCCTTGGGCAGTTCGAGCAGCATCGGGTCGTCGCCGGGCTCGACCACGACCGGCGGCAGGTGGCCGGCGTTGGCGATGACGCACCGCCGGGTGACCGCGTCGTAGACGACGTAGACGCAGGTGGCGAGGTAGACCTCGCCGAGGTCGGCGTCGGCGGGGTCCTTGGAGCGGCGGGCCCGGCCGGCGGCGGGGGCGCCGAGGCCGCTGGCGACCTCGTCCAGCGCGGTGAGCACCTCGGCGGGTTCGAGGTCGAGCATGGCCAGGGTCCGTACGGCGGTGCGCAGTTCGCCCATGGCGACGGCGGCGCGCAGGCCGCGGCCCATCACGTCGCCGACGACCAGCGCGGTGCGGTGGCCGGGCAGTTCGATGACGTCGAACCAGTCGCCGCCGACCTCGGTCTCCATGCTGCCGGGCAGGTAGCGGCAGGCGATGTCGAGCCCGGCGGCCTCGGGGTCGTCGGGCGGCAGCAGGCTGCGCTGGAGGATCAGGGCGCGCTCGTGCTCGCGGCGGTAGAGCCGGGCGTTGTCGAGGAAGATGGCGGCGCGGGCGGCCAGTTCCTCGGCGAGCATCCGGTCCCGCTCGGTGAACGGCTCGCTGCCCTTGGCACGGGAGAACTGCACCAGGCCGAGCACCGTGTCGCGGGCCACCATCGGCACCACGAGGGTGGACTGCACCAGCGTGCTGCCGCCCAGGTCGTGGCCTCCGTCGCCGTCGAGGAACTGCAACTGGGCGGTGCGCAGCGCGCGGGCGCCGGCCGAGCTGAACGCGGTAGCGGTGCACGGAGCCGACCGACACGGGCCCCTTGGCCGGGTCCACGTCGTCGTCGCCCGCCATCACCACGGGCGCGTCGGACACGGCGCTGGCGAACGGCGACCCGGCGCACCTCGCCGCTGCCGTCGGTGGTGCCCGCCAGGTCCTCCGCGCCGGCCAGCAGTGACTGGTACAGGTCGACGGAGGCCAGGTCGCAGAAGTGCGGGACGGCCACGTCGAGCAGTTCGCGGGCGGTGGTCTCCAGGTCGAGCGAGGTGCCGATCCGGGAGCCGGCCTCGTTGAGCAGCGCGAGGTTGCGGCGGGCGTGCGCGGCCTCGCGTTCGGCCCGCTGCCGACCGGTCACGTCCATGGCCAGGCCGGCCACGCCGATCGGGCGGCCGGAGCTGCTGTGCAGCCGGTACAGCGAGATCGACCAGCGGCGCCGGGCCGGGTCGCCGGGCACCGTGCCGACCAGCGGCATGTCCAGTACGGCGTCGCCGGTCTCCAGCACCTGGCGCAGCGCGGCGGAGAGCCGGTCGGCCTCCACCCGGGACAGGAAGTCGTGCGGCCCGCGGCCGGGGTGGTCGTCGGCGTCGCGGCCGAAGACGGCGGCGAACCGCTCGTTGACCCGGACCAGCCGCAGCCGGGTGTCGAAGAGCACGAAGCCCATCGGGGACTGCCCGAACACCGCCTGGGAGGCGGCCAGATCCGTCTCGATCTGCCGCAGCGTGGCGACGTCCACCGCGATGCACAGCGCCCCGTGGTCGGCGGGCATCACGTACACCTCGGCGAGGCCCTGACCGCCGGAGGCGTCCTTGTACGGGACCAGGCCGGTCCACTCGCGGCCGCCGAGGATGTCCGCGAGGCGCTCGTGGCCGCGGCCTTGGACCTCGGGCGGGGCGAACGCCTCGATGGGGTCCTTGCCGAGCGCCTCCTGGGCGGTCAGGCCGAAGAACTCGCGGGCCCGCCCGCTCCACTGGTCGATGCGGCCGTTCTGGTCGAGGGAGAACGAGGCGACGCGTATGTAGTCGTACAGGGACCCGGGCGGGCTCGACTGCCAGACGCCGGCCCGTGCCGTGCCCGTATCCGCGTCGTCGCCGGGCGGAACCGCCCCTGCTGGCATGTCGCTCACTCGCCCGACCCCTCCAGCTCAGCACACATGGACCGGTTGGAGCCGAGTATTCAGCATGGCGACCGTCCAGCACACGGTCTTGTCGATCACAGCATCATCTCGGCTCCTGGGGTACGGGGGCCGTCCCCGGAACACCACGGTCGCCCCTTTCGCTCCCGCCCCTTCGGCATACCCGGCACAGTCGGTCCGAATCATTCGGCCCGGGCGCCCGGCGGGGCCGCCGCGGGCCCTCACGGCAGGGCCAGTTCGAACCAGACGGTCTTGCCCAGCGGGCCGTGCCGGGTGCCCCAGCGGCGCGAGGCGCGGGCCACCAGTTGCAGGCCCCGGCCGCCCTCGTCGTCGTCCGCGGCCACCCGCTCGCGCGGCGGGTCGGGCAGCGGGTCCGAGACCTCCACCAGCAGCGACGTGCCGCGGACCATCCGGACGCCGATCGGGCCGTGCGCGTACCGCAGCGAGTTGGTGACCAGCTCGCTGACCAGCAGCACCGTGACGTCCGTCATCGGCGCCAGGCCCCACGACACCAGGGTGTCACGGACCCGGCGGCGCGCCAGCCGTACGGCGCTGGCCTCGGCGGGGAAGGTCCACCCGGCGGTCGACCCGTCGGGCAGACCGCCCAGCCGGGCCATCAGCAGCGCCACGTCGTCCGGCTCGCGGCCCGGCTCCATGGCGGACAGCAGTTGGTCGCAGGCGTCCTCCAGGGAGTCCACCCGGCGGCACAGCATCTCGCGCAGCCGGTCGATGCCGGTCGCCGATGTCCATGCCGCGGGCCTCGACCAGGCCGTCGGTGTAGAGCACCAGGACCGCGCCGTCCGGCACGTCCAGCTCGGTGGTCTCGAACCGCACCCCGCCGACGCCCAGCGGCACCCCGGTGGGCAGGTCGAGCAGCCGCGCCTCGCACCGGGCGGGGTCGTCCTGGTGCTCGACCAGCACCGGCGGCAGATGGCCGGCCTGGGCGACGGCGCAGCGCCGCGTGGAGGGGTCGTAGACGGCGTACACGGCGGTGGCCATCCAGCCCTCGGTCTGGTTCTGGGCGAGGTCGTCGCCCAGGTCGTTGACCCGGCGCAGCAGCTCGTCGGGGGCCATGTCGAGGCCGGCCAGGGTACGGACGGCGGTGCGCAGCCGGCCCATGGTGGCGGCGGCGCCCAGGCCGTGCCCCATCACGTCGCCGACGACGAAGGCGAGCCGCCCGCCGGCCAGCGGGATGACGTCGAACCAGTCGCCGCCGACCTCGGCGCCGCTGCTGGCCGGCACGTAGCGGTACGCGATGGAGACCCCGGGCGGCTCGTGCACGGTCCGCGGCAGCAGGCTGCGCTGGAGCATCAGGGCGCCCTCGCGCTCGCGGACGTAGAGCCGGGCGTTGTCCAGGGCGGCGGCGGAGCGGTCGGCGAGATCCATGCCCAGCGACAGGTCGTCGTGGTCGAACGGCTCGCGGCCGCGGGCCCGGCTGACCACCAGCAGCCCGAGGACGACGCCGCGGGCCCGCAGCGGCAGCACCAGCATCGAGTTGACGCCCAGTTCCAGGGCCGCGCGCACCTTGGGGTCGCCGGGGTAGGTGGCGACGCGCAGCTCGTCCTGTGCGTCGATCAGCAGGGGTTCGCGGCTGATCAGCGCGGTGCCGAAGAGCGAGGTGCTGGTGAAGGTGACCGGCTGGCCGCGGCGCAGCATCCGCTCGACGGTCGGCGTCCAGTGCACGGCGGCCACACCCACCTGGCGCATCGGGGTGCTCTCGCGGAACGGCGCGGTGGGCAGCTCGCCGCCGTCGGCGACCCCGGCCTGGAGGATGACGCCCGCGTAGTCGCCGAAGGTCGGCACCAGGGCCTCGGCGATGGTCTCGGCGCCCTTGCGCACGTCCAGCTCGCCGGCGATCCGCGAGCCGACGTCGTTGAGCAGCGCGAGCCTGCGGCGGGCCCGCTCGACCTTGTTGGCGGCCTCGACGCGCTCGGTGACGTCCATCACGGTGGCGCTGATCCCCAGCACCCGCCCGGCCCGGTCGACCAGCCGGTGGTACGACAGCGAGCGGTGCCCCCGGTTGTCGGGCGCGATGGAGACCAGGTCGATGACGGGTTCGCCGGTGTCCAGCACGGTGCGCTGGAGCTCGGCCAGCTCGGTGGCCAGGGCGGGCCCCAGCACCTCGGCGACGGTACGGCCGAGGTGGTCGGCGACACTGCGGCCGTTCATGGCGGCGAGCGCCTCGTTGACGCGGATGTAGCGCAGTTCGCGGTCGAAGATGGCCACGCCCAGCGGGGAGGCGTCGAAGAGCGAGTCCAGGGCGGCGAGGTCGTGCTCAAGGGAGACGCAGCCGGCTGGTCTCCACCATGGAGGCCAGCACGAACGGGCGGCCGTCGCCGTCCACCAGCAGGCTGGCCCGCGCCTCGACCTGGACGGTGTGGCCGTCGCGGTGGCGCAGCGACAGGATGCCGTCCCAGCGGCCGCCGCGCAGGAGTTCGGAGAGGATCTGCTGCGCGGGGTTGGGGTCCCGGGACTCCCCCGAGCCGGACGACCACGGAGGCCGCGTGCCGCCCGGGGAACGGTCCCGGGAGGTGTCCCGGCCCGGTTCCCGGACGCCTTCGGGGGGCGGGCGGCCGCCGTCCGGTCCGTCCCCGCGGCCGGCGGCCGGGGGCGGGGCCGTACCGCGCCGGCTGCGCAGGGCGCCTTCCTCGGGGCTCGGCGGACCGAACAGGCCGCCGACCCGGCGGCCCACGATGTGCTCCCCCGCCCAGCCGAGCACCTCCTCGGCCAGCGGGCTCCACAGCAGCACCCGGCCGGTCGTGTCGAGCATGACGACGGCGACCCGGAGGGCGTCGAGCAGGGTGCCGGTGCGGGCGCCGTCGGGGGCCCGGGAACCGGGCGGCTCCGCATCAGCGGGGCGGCCCGCCTCGCCGATGTGGCGCCCCTGGCCGGAGGAAGGCGGGGGGCCGTCCCGGCCGGGGGGCGGCTGAGGGTGGGGGGCGCGGCTCGGCGACGCGTTCGGGTCGTCGCCGCTGGCGCTCATGCCGTGCACCCCCGACCGGGTCGGGCCGGGTGCGCACCCGGCCTCCAAGAGAGGTTTTCCCCCTCTTACCCGATATTGCCCCTTTCGGTACGCCCGCGCCCCCGGGAGGGCGCCCTGACGAGGCGCTCAGGCGTCGGCCGACCGGGGCACGACCTGCTCGATGACGTAGATCTTCTCCCAGTCCTCGGCCGGGGAGGCACCGTCCCAGCTTCCCGCCGGTGGCGCGCCCAAGGTGCTGGCGACCTGCTCCGCCTCGGCCCGGGTGGCGTACCGCCCGACCCGGTAGCGGTTGTCCCCGTCGTCCTGGCGTATCAGGACCCATACGAGTTCGGACATCACCGCTCCGCCCCCTCTCGCGCGCCGTCGTCCCGTCCGCCGCCGTCCGGCCCGGCCGCCGCGCGCTCCAGGGCACCCAGGTGCGCCAGGCTGTCCCGGTCGTCGGCCGCCGTGCTCGGCTCCCCCGCGAACCAGGCGTCGAGGATCTCCCCGAGCACGGGACCTGACAAGGTGCGCAGGCTCAGCGCCAGCGCATTCGCGTCATTCCAGCGGCGCGCGCCGCCCGGCGGTGTACGCGTCCGCGCACAGCGCGGCCCGCACTCCCGGCACCTTGTTCGCGGCGATGGCCGCGCCCGTGCCCGTCCAGCAGCACACCACGGCCTGTTCCGCGTCCCCGGCGACCACCGCCCGCGCCGCTGATCCCGCGCTCAGAGCCCAGTCGGGAGGGTCGTCGGGGCTGAGCGCGCCGAACGTCCGGACGGTGTGCCCGCGGCGGCGGAGTTCGTCGAGGAGCAGGCGAGCGACGGGCTCGTCCATGTCCGATGAAACGGCGATGCGCATATGCCCGACCCTACGCCCGAGGTTCACGGGGCGGGTACGGAATGATACGAAGAGGTACCCTTCCGGCCAGGCGTACGACCAGAAGTTGACGCGGAGTCAGCGCTCGGCGGCCCGGCCGTCCCGCACGCATGGGGCGTGTGGGACAGGCGGGACAGGACGGGCAGGACCGGGCACGAACGGGCCGCGGACGTCAGCGCACGGGCAGGTGGTACACCGCCCGGTACCGCTCCGCCGGGATCACGACGTCGGCGGTCTCCACCGGCCGGCCGGAGGCGAAGTACGTACGCCGGATCTCGATGACGATGTGCCCGGGCACCCCGCCCAGCGCCGCCGTCTCCTCGGCGAGGCCCGGCCGCGCGCCGACCTCCTCGGCCATGTGGTCGACCAGCACGTCGATGGCCGTCATCCGCGGCACCACGCCCTGTCCGCCGACCGGCCCCTCCTCGGGCAGCATCACCGGGGTGCGGGCGGTGAGCGCCAGCGGCTCCCAGGAGGTGGAGAGCATCGAGGGCTCGCCCTCGGTGCGGAACAGGTAGCGGGTGCGCATCACCCGGTCGCCGGGCTCGATGCGCAGCCGCTCGGCGACGTCCACGGACGCCGTGCCCTGCACGCTCGTCGACTCCCACGTGCCCTTGGAGACCTCGTCCGCCTGCTCCTGGCGGTAGGGGCTCGGCGTGCCGGTGGGCCGGTAGCCGCTGCGGACGATTCCCTGCGGCTTGGGCCGCTCGCGGACGTACGTGCCGGAGCCGGAGCGGCCCTCCACGTAGCCCTCGGCCATGAGCACCTTGCGCGCCTCCAGGGCGACGGTGTCGGAGACGCCGTAGTCGCTGCGGATGCGGGCCTGCGAGGGCAGCCGCGCGTGCGGCGGCAGCGTGCCGTCGAGGATCTTCCGCCGCAGGTCCTCGGCGACGCGAAGGTAGGCGGGCTGCTCACCGAAAGCCACGTGCCCCTCCCAGGGGTTGACTGTGTGCGACAGCTTCGCAACCCTCGGTACGCGTCCGCAAGCCCTCCCCTGAGCGTCACGCCATGTCGGCCTCAGACGCCTATCCCTCCGCTGTCCCCCGACCCGCCGTCCGAGCCCCCGCCGGACCCGCCCGACGACCCTCCGGTGGACCCGCCGTCCGTGCCCGAGGCGCCCGATTTCACCGAGCCGCTCACCTTGCCGTCGCGGCTGCCGAAGAAGCACGTCACCCCGCGCTCGTTGCGGTCCCACGCCTCCTTGGGCGGCATGTAGTAGAAGATGCCCATGCTGTCGGGCACCTGACCGCCGTTCAGGTACTGGTCCGCGTACGAGGCGCACTGCTCGGACGACTGCCGGGCCACCTGGTCCACGCCCGGGTAGTACGAGCCCAGGCTCGGGTCGAGCGTGAAGACCGCGAACGCCTCCGCGTCGTGGCTCTTGTCGCAGGACACCACGTTCACGGTGGTGGACCGCCGGCCGCTGCCGGCGGAGTAGTCCGACAGCGAGCTGCCGACCGTGTCGAAGCACTGGCCGACCTTGATGTTCTCCACGCTCGGTGTTGCCCTCGTGGAAGACGCCGAGCACGCCCAGGGTGACCATCAGCGCGACGAACAGCGTCCCCACGGTGCTCAGCGTCACCCCCGCGATGGCCAGCCCCCGGCCGCGCTGGCCGCGCCGCTTGATCTGCCGCAGCCCCGCGACGCCGAGGGCGGCGCCGAGCAGCGGGACGCAGGTGAAGGAGGTGACCAGGGACGCGATCGCCAGCCCGTTGGTGGTCCGCTCGACCGCGTACCACCCCTGCGGCTGCGCGGGATACCCGCCGCCGTACGGCCCCGGCGCACCATAGGGCGCCGGCCCCTGCTGATACGGGTTTCCGCCGCCATAGGGCGCGGCCTGCGGCGGGCCGTACGGCGAGGCCGTCTCGTAGGGCGCCCGCGGCGGCGGGGGAGCCTGCGGCGGCTGACCGGCCTGCGTCGCCTCGTAGGGCGAGGGCGTGCCCCCGTAAGGCGGCGGCGCGGCCGCATAGGGAGGCGGCGCGTCCTCGGGGGACGGCGGTGACGGGGGCGGCGGAGGTATGTCCACGCGGGGAGTTTACGGTCACCGCGGCGGACCTTCGCCGCCTAGGCGTCGAAGGCGGTCGCGCGGGACCTGGCGGACCAGGTGGTGACCTGGGTGCGCACCTGGTCGAGGTGGTCGAGGACGGCGGTGACGCCGTCGTCGCCGAGCGGGAGGTGGAGCGGGGTCTCGTCGGCGTCGAGGGCCTCGATGATGAGGGCGGCGGCCTTGGCGGGGTCGCCGGGCTGGGCGCCGTCGCCCGCCGCGACCATCTTGCGGGTGGCGCCCACCGTGTCCGCGTAGTCGGGCAGTTCGTCCGGGCTGGCGGTGCCGTTGCCCATCAGGGAGGTGCGGAAGGCGCCGGGCTCGACGATGAGCGTCTTGATGCCGAGCGGCCGCACCTCGTCGTGGAGCGCCTCCGTCATCCCCTCCAGGGCGAACTTCGTGCCGCTGTAGGCGGCGAAGCCGGCGAAGGACATCTGGCCGCCCATGCTGCTCATCTGCACGATCGCGCCCGAGCGGCGCGCCCGCATGCCCGGCAGCACCGCCCGCGCCAGCGCGGCGGGCCCGAAGACGTGCACGTCGAACAGGTCGCGGAGTTGGGCGTCCGAGGTCTCCTCGAAGGCGCCGACGTGGGTGCGGCCCGCGTTGTTCACCAGGACGTCGATCCGTCCGTGCCGGGCGAGCACGTCGGCCACGGCCGGGCCGATCGCGGCGATGTCGGTCACGTCGAGCGCGAGGGCCTCCACCTGGTCCGGGTGGGCGGCGACCAGGTCGTCCAGGGCGCCAGGCCGGCGGGCCGCGCCCACCACCACGTCGCCCGCGGCGACGGCGGCCTGCGGTGATCGCCCGGCCGAAGCCGCTGTTCGCTCCCGTGACCAGCCAGACCTTGTTCATGGTGTCTCCCGTCGTCCCGTGCTGTCGGTGCCGCGCGTCGTCGGCGGTCCGTGGTGTCCCCGCTGCTTCCAGCCTGCGGGGCGCGGCCTTGCCCGTCCAAGACCTGTCGGTGATAACCGTTGGTTATGGACGTCCACGGCCGGGAGCTGCGCTACTTCGCCGCGGTCGCGGAAGAGCTCCACTTCACCCGCGCCGCCGAGCGGCTCTTCGTCTCGCAGCCCGCGCTGAGCAAGCAGATCCGGGCGCTGGAACGGCAGTTGGGCGCCGACCTGTTCGTACGCGACCGGCACGGCGTCGCGCTCACGCCGGCCGGCGCGGCCCTGCTGCCGTACGCCCGCGAGGTGCTCGGCGCCTGGGACCGGGCGTGGGCGGCGGTCGAGGAGGCGAAGGCGGCGCAGCGCAGCACCCTGGTCGTCGGCATGAGCACCAGCCCGGGGCGCGGCGGCCTGCTGCCCGCGGTCCGCTCCCGCTTCACCGCCGCCTGCCCGGAGGCGGAACTGCGGCTGCGGCACGTCGGCTGGCAGGACCCGACCGCGGGGCTCGCCGACGGCGGCAGCGACGTCGCGTTCGTCTGGCTGCCGCTGCCCGACGCAGGAGCGGTTCGGCCATGTCGTGGTCGCCGAGGAGCCGCGGCTCGTCGCCTTCCCCGACACGCACCCGCTCGCCGCCGGCGCCGGGCCCGTCGACTTCGCCGGGCTGCTCGACGAGCCGTTCCTCGCCCTGCCCGCCGCCGCCGGGCCGCTGCGCGACTACTGGCTGGCCACCGACGCGCGCGGCGGCCGGCCGGCGCGGGTCGGCGCGGAGGTGGCCGGCACGGAGGAGACGTACGAGGCCCTGTGCGCGGGCCTCGGCGTCGTCCTGGTCGCCGCGGGCAACGCGCCGCTGATCACCCTCGGCGGCGTCTCCACCCGGCCGGTGCGGGGCATCACGCCGAGCCGGTTCGCGCTCGCCTGGCCGAAGGACGCGGCCGGGCCGCTGACCCGGGCGTACGTCGACGCCTGCCGGCAGGCCGCCGGGGCGCGGGCCTGAGGGCGGGGCGTACGGGCCGCGTTGTGCCGTGCGGCCGCGATCGGCCATGATCGACCGGTGGAACGGACCGAGACCTGCCTGTGCTTCGTGACCCGTACCGACGCCGACGGGCGGGCGCATGTCCTGCTCGGACGGAAGAAGACCGGGCTCGGCGCGGGGAAGGTGGTCGGGCTCGGCGGCAAGGTGGAGGCGGGCGAGTCCGCGGTGGAGGCGGTCGTCCGCGAGGTGGCCGAGGAGTCCGGGCTCGTGGTCGACCCGGCGGGGCTGCGGGCCGCCGCGGTCGTCGACTTCCGGTTTCCGGTGCGGCCGGCGTGGGACCAGTGGGTGACCGCTTTCGTCACGTCCCAGGTCCTGGGTGAGGCCCGCGAGACCGCGGAGATCGCTCCCGCGTGGTTTCCGGTCGACCGATTGCCGCTCGGGGAGATGTGGGATGACGCGCGGCACTGGCTGCCGAGGGTTCTTCTCGGGGAGACGGTGGAGGCGGACATCGTGTTCGCCGCCGATTGCGACACGGTCGCTTCCGCTGTGGTTCGTCCGGCCCCCACCGGTCTGCCGCCGTCAGCCAAATAACCGCGGGCCCACCCCCGCGGCGGGTATCCCACCCACCGGCCTGCCGCCGACCGACCGCACCCCTCAGCCTCTTCCGGCCTGACCCCGACCCACCGGCCTGCGGCCAGCAAACCGCACCCCCCAGCCCCTTCCGGCCCGACCCCGACCCACCGGCCTGCCGCCGGCTGACCGCACCCCCAGCCCCGCGGCGATGTCGCCGGACCACCGGCCGGCGGCCGGTTGCTCGCGCAGTTCCTCCCCCAGACTCCGTCCGGGGGTACCCCCAGCGCCCTTGGGTGGTGACCCCGTCCTCCGCAAAGGCCCACGGGGGGCGCCGCCCTCCGCCAGGGCACCCCGCGCACCTGAGTGGCGCGCCTCTCCCGCGGCGACCAGCCACCCACCAGGGGCGCGGGGAACTGCGCGACAAGCCACGACGGTGGCGCACCGGGCCCGCAGGCCCAGCCCCTTGCGGCGAGGAATCCGGACCACCGGCCGGTGGCCGGCTGAGCGCGCAGTTCCCCGCGCCCCTGGTAGGGCGCCCTCATCCGCAAGGGCACCCCGCGCACCCGGGGGGTGGAGGACCCACGTGAGGGGGTGCCCCTGCGGAAGGGGAACGTGGGAGTCCGGCGCGCCCCCCGGGGGGGTCAGGCTGGGGCAGGGTTCCCGAGAGCATCGCGCCGCTCCGGCATCGCGAGGGTGACCATGCGCCGCCACCCGAGCACCCGCTCGTACCCGTAGGCGAGGTGGATGCCGCCCCGCAGCGCGGCCGACCGGGCTGCGGACCAGCCGAGGATGCGCCCCATGTGGCCCATGACCGCGAGGCTCACGTCCCGGTGCACCCGGATCTCCGCGAGCGCGCACTCCCGCAGGGTGCGCTGGATCGACCGGCCGTGCCCAGCGGCGGCGAACCGTAGCAACTCCTCGTGGCAGTACGCCAGATGGTTGTCCTCGTCGCGCGAGATGACCTTGACCGCGCGGCCGAGTTCCGGGTGGTCCGCGAAATGCCGCAGCAGCAGCGCCATCTGCTCGGAGGCACGCTGCTCGGTGACCCTGCTGTGCGCGAGGTAGGTGACGATGTCCTGTTCGGCGAGCGGGTGTTCCTGCCGGAGCCGGGTGTGGGCGAGCCCGATCCCGGCCCGCTCCAGAAGCATCGTGTAGTCGGCCTCGGGCGGCACCTCGACGGGTTCGAGACCGCGCTTGCGCAGCAGCGCCGTGAAGATCCTCCCGTGCTTGTCCTCGTCCGCACCGTGCCGGGCGATCTTCGGCGCGAGTTCCCGCTGCGAGTCGGGCACGAGTGCCGCGATCCGCCCGTTCTCCCAGCCGCCCTGCGCCTCACCGCCCGCGGCGATCGAGCAGAACAGCCGGTAGGAGTCGTCGTCGTCCACGATCGACGTGAACACCTCGCGTACCGACAGCATCGCCGCACTCCTCTCACCGCCCGGCAGGCAACAAGAGCAGTTCAGTTCACCCCGGATCACCCTGCAACCGCACGGCCCGGGCGGCTGACCCGAACGGCCCAACCGCCCCGGCCCGCCGCTCGCCTCACCCGTCGCGTCCGGCCAGCCGGAGCTGCTCCTCCTCCACGATCCGGCGGGCCAGCGAGCTGTCGGAGATGTCGACGGCGTCCGGCGTCGCCTCGGCCACGTCGCTGCGCCGGGCGTACGCGTCGAACAGCCGCGCCTTGCTCTCCAGGATCTCCAGCATCCGCTGGTCCACGCCGGTCGTCGCGAGCAGCCGGTGCACCTGCACGGCGCGGACCTGGCCCATCCGGTGGGCGCGGGCCACCGCCTGGTGCTCGATGGTCGGCTTGACCTGCGGCTCGCAGATGATCACCACGGAGGCGGCCTGGAGGTTCAGCCCGACCCCGCCGGCCTCGATCTGGGCGAGCAGCACCGCGTGGCCGGGGGCGGCGGCGAAGGCGTCGACGAGCTGCTGCCGCCGGACGGGCGGCACGCTCCCGGTCAGCGGCCCGTACGGCGCCGCGGGCCGCCCCGCCTTCGACAGCTCCACGCCCTCCGGCGCCGCCTCGCCGAGCGCGTCCCGCACGGTGGCCAGCACCTCCCGGAAGTAGGAGAAGACGACCACCTTCAGCCCGTTGTGCGCCGCTTCCGCGACCAGTTCGCGCAGCCGCCGCAGCTTCGCCGACTCCCGCGGGCGGGCGTAGGCCGCGCGCCGCATCGCCATGAAGTTGCCCGCGAGCACCGCCTGCCGGTAGGCGTCCAGGTCGGCGGCGCCCATCTCCTCCCACTCGTCGGTCCGCAGCAGCGAGGGCAGTTCGGCGAGCACGTCCTGCTGATTGCGCCGCAGGTACGCCGGCGCCACCGCCCGGCGGAACGCCTGCGAGCCCGCGGCGCCGTCCGCGCCCTCGATGCCGGGCACCAGTCCCGGCTGGAGGTACCCCACGAGGTTCCGGAACTCCGCGACCCGGTTCTCCATCGGCGTGCCGGTCAGGAACAGCACCCGCTCGCACCCCTCGGCCCACGCCGCCACACTCCGCGACCTGCGCGTCTCCGGGTTCTTCACGTAGTGCGCCTCGTCGACCACCAGCATCCCCAACGGCCCGGGGGCGCCGCTCGGTGGCGCGGTGCGCGGCCCCTGGCCGGCTCCGCCGGCCGGCCGCGGGAGGCCGGACGGACGGCCCTGCTCCGCCCCGTCCCACGGCGGGAACCCGCGCAGCGCGTCGTACGTCGTGACGCCCACGCCGCCGCGCTGCCGCCACCGCGCGAACGCCTCCCCCCGGTCGGGCCCGTGCAGCGGCACCGCCCGCAGCGCGCTGCGCGCCCCCACCTCCCGTGTCCAGTTGACCAGCACGCTCGCCGGGCACACCACGAGGAAGTGGGTCCGCCCGCGCGCGGCCAGGTGCGCCATCGCCGCGATCGCCTGGATCGTCTTGCCGAGCCCCATCTCGTCGCCCAGCACCACCCGGCGCTGCGCGAGCGCGAACCGCGCGCCGAAGGACTGGTAGCCGCGCAGCGACACCCGCCGGTGGGTGTCGTCGAGCGGCTGGGTCCGTACGCGTTCGGCCACGTCGGCGGGGAGGAACCCCTCGGCGGCGGCCGGGTCGGGGCCGCGGCCGGACAGTTCGGCGAGCAGGCTGTAGAACTCGGCCGAGCGCAGCTCGAACTCCACCCACGCCTCGGCCTCGCCGGCCGGCCCGCGCAGCAGGTCCACCGACGCCTGCGCGAGCAGGGCCGGGACGCCGCCGCGTACGGCCTCCTCGGTGACGGCGGCCACCTCGGCGACCGCCGCCAGCGCCACCGCGCGCCTGTCCCGGCCCGCGAACCACCTCCGCAGCAGCGACCCGGCGGCGGGCGCGGCCCGCTCCAGCAGCGGGCCGAGCCGGGCGTCGAGCGCCTCGGCCGCGCCGACCGCCCGCCTGGCCTCGGGTCCGGCGGCGACCAGCCGGTGCAGGGCGGTGACCAGCGCCGTCGTACGGGGCTGCGGGTGCTCGACGTCGATGCGTACGGCGACGGCCTCCTCGACCGCGCGGGCGATCTGGCGGGCGGCGGCCAGCGCCTGGTCGGCGGTCTGCGGGCCCACGCCCGGTATCTGCCGCAGCCCGTAGCGGTCGGCGCCCAGCACCTGGTCCACCGTGGCGAAACCGGCGGCCTCGATCGCGCCGAGCCGCAGCCGCCCCTCGGTGACGTCCTTCAGCCGCGCGACGGGGATCTCGGCCAGCTCGCGCCGGGCCAGTTCGTCCGTGATCGGCGCCAGCGCCGCCCGTACCGCCTCGACGGCCCGGCCGTGGTCGGCCACCACGTCCCGTGCGGCGGCCCGCAGCCGCCCGCCGTCGGCCAGCACCTCGCGCGGCGCCGCCGGCCGCCCTTCCGTGTGTGCCACGCCGCCCCTCGCCCCCTTGCCGCCCACCTGTCCCGGCATCCTGCCACGGGGCTGCGACAGCCGACGGGCGCCTGAAGACGGGCGCCTGGAGGGGGACTCGTATCGTGAGGGCGCCGGACCGAGGGAGGCAGGCGTGGACGAGGCGGAACGCCGGGAGAAGGCGCGGCGCGGGCGGGCCGAGTCGGGGGCGCGCGGGCTGCTGCTCGGGCTGGCGCTCGGGGACACCTGGGGCGCCGCCCGGGGCGCGCCGCCGTCGACCGGCGTGCTGCGGGCGGCGGTCGCCACGCAACTGGCCTGCTTCACCGCGGAGGGCCTGATCCGGGCCTCGGTGCGCGGCAGTCACAAAGGCATCTGCCACCCGCCGTCGGTGGTGTGGCACGCGTACTGCCGGTGGGCGGCGGTGCAGGGCGTCGAGCCGGAGGCGATGCGCCGGCGCTGGGGTTCCGGGACCGGCGAGGGCCGGTGGCCGGACGGCTGGCTGGCCCGGGTGCCCGCGCTGGCCGAGCGGCGCGGGAGCGCCCCGGCGACGGTCGCCGCGCTGGCGGGCGGCCGGCAGGGCACCGCCGACCGGCCGGCCACCGGCAGCCGCGGCTGGCACGCGCTGGCCCGTACGCTGCCGGTCGCCGCCTTCCGGCCCGCGGCCGACGGGCGGACGGGGGCGCGGCTGAGCTGCGAACTGGCCGCCCTCACGCACGGCGACCCGGCCGCGCAGGCCGCCGCGGCCCACGGCACCCGGCTGCTCCGGCACTGCCTGGACGCGGACAGCGCGGCGGACGCCCTGCACGCGGGCGCGGCTCCACCGCCTACCGAGGAGAGCCCGGCACGGGAGAGCGCGGCTGCGCCGGGAGAGCGCGGCTGCGCGGGAGAGCGCCGATGCCATTCCCGCGCGGCTCGCCGACGCCCTCGGGCAGGCCGCCCGCCGGCCCGGCGACCCCGCGCTGCTCGCGCGCCTCGCCCCGGACCTGACCGCCGACGCGGCCCTGGTCGGCGGCGTCTACGCGGCCGCGTCCTTCCCCGGCCCCGACGACCTGCCCGCCGCGCTGCGGTTCGCGGCCGGCGGGCCGGCCGGGGAGGCCGTCGCGTGCGTGGCCGGCGCGCCGCTGGGCGCGGTGCACGGCGCCGAGGCGCTCCCCACCGAAGCGGTGAGCCGGCACGAACTCGCCTGGGTACTGGACACCTTGGGCCGCGACCTCGTGGCCGAGGCGGTCGACTCCGCCGTCGGGCGGCGAGTTACGTCCCGGCCTGGGACCGCACCTGGGCCACCCGCTATCCGGGCTGGTGAGACCCGCGCCTCGCGGCGGCCGGCCTCACAGCGTCTCGACGCTCCAGTAGCCGTCGTCGAAGGCGGTGTCCCCGTTCGGCCCGGCCCCCGGGGTGGTCGGCAGGCAGTCGTAGCAGACCCGGTACCCGGTGCCGCCCAGGGAGTCGGCCTGCCGCCGTACCCAGGAAGCCGCCTCCTCCTGGGTCATCACGATCATGCCCGCCGCCCACGCGGTGCTGAACAGCCCCTGGTGGGCGAACGCGGGCAGCCCGGCCAGGTACCAGCGCGACCCGACGGGTTCGACGACGCCGACGAACCGGGCCACCCGGGGGCAACTGCTGCGGTGCAGGGTGCGTTTGCCCGCCGCGTACGGGTGCCGCCGCGGGTCCGACAGCCGCACCTTGTGCGTCAGCGACTCCGCGGCGATGGCGTCGAACTCCGCCCGCGCGGCGGCGCACACCGGGCAGCCGTACGGGCAGTTGTCGCCGATCGCGGCCTGGTCGGGGTACGGGGCCGTCCGGTCGCCGGCGCCGCCCGCCGCGCCGGACAAGTCGGCCGGGTTCAGCGGGAGCTTCCGGGCCGTCCTGGACCTCCGGGCGGGGCGGGGGCGGTTCCGGCCGCTGCGCCGGGACCTCCGGGCGCTCGGCGGTACGGTGCCGGTCGGCGAACGCGTCCAGCGCCTCGTGGAGTTGCGCGCCGGTGACGTACCCCTGCGCGACCAGGCTGATCATCTCCTTGACGGCGGGCAGTTCGACCACGACGCTCGGCTCCGCCGGCCCCTCGGGGGCGTCGGTCCAGTGCATGCCCCAGGCGAACCAGCCCTCCGCGCACGCGTTGTCGAACATGGTGTGGTCGTTTTCTCCGAGGGTCACGGTGCACCTCTCATCTGCCCGTCCCCGCGCTGGGGCTCAGTGCTTGCGCTGTCGGGGGAGCTTGGCGTGCCGGGGGTGGAGGAGGGTGATCTGCCGCAGCAGGAGGTGGAAGCTGACCAGGGCGGAGAGCGGCGGGAGGCCGGCGGCGGCGAACGCCGTGGCCGTGCGCGGGGCGTGCGAGACGCACAGGCCCGTCGCGATGCCGGAGAACACGATCACCGCGGCCCAGGCGGTCCTCGCCCGGCGCCTGTGCGCGGCGGCGTGCAGGATCGACAGGCAGCCGACGAACCAGGGCCCGTAGACCAGCAGCGGCCAGGAGCCGGACAGGCCCCGGGCGGTCGGGAACGCCAACTGCCGCAGCGGGCCGTAGGACACCATCGCGCCGAGCACGCTGACGGTGACGACGACGGACGAGGTGACCGAGGCGATGCCGATACCCAGCACGGTCGACCAGCGCAGCCGGATCAGCCGGGGGCGCCGGCGCCGGCGGTCCAGCCGGGGCGCGGGGGGACGCGGCGGGACCGGCGGCTCCGGCGGGACGGGGGTGGGCGGCTCGGCGTCCGGCGGCCGGAAGAGCTGCTCGAACTCGGCGTCGAGGTCCCACGGGCCCGAGGCGTCCTGCGGCGGCGCCACGGCCGCGAGGTGCACGGTGCGGCCCGGGTCGTACGACTCGTACGACTGGTACGACCCGTATGACCCGTACGACTCGGCGGAGACCCGGGGGTCGCGGGAGTCGTAGGGGTCGATAGGCGAACCCGGTCGGGGGAATCAACTGCTGGTCATCGTATTCATACATGGTGGCGCCATCCGGGTCGCAGATCCTGCTGGGGCACGCTCCTCGGGGCGCCCGGTGTTCCGCGGCGTCCCAGCGCTGGGCGAAGTCGTCCCCGGTCCGCGGCCGCGGAATGACGTGGAACGGAGGGCGTATTCACATCTCCATCAACGAGACCAGGTATGCACCGGGACGGAGCAATCGGGTGAACGGCTGTGGCATTCGGACGTACCGGGTACCACGGACGGCGGAACCGGTACCTCCGTTCGGGCCACCGGAACGCGCTCGGCCGCACGGCGTTTCCCGCGTCGGTTCACCGCGCGAGCACGGTCCGCCGCACGGCGTGAGGTGGCAGCTCTTCACGGCGCCGGGTATCGGGTCCGCGCCGAACGCGGCCTGTTCGCAAGCGGATTTGACCGGTGAACGAGCGGTGGACGAACTGCCCGTCGGCGCCGTGACGCGACCGTGCGGAAGGCGTCACCGAACGCACAGGTGCCGTCCGACGCGGCGCACGGCGTGCCGCGTCCGGGCGGCGGCCCGGTCTGGACATAGCAGGATTCAGGCATCCCGGGGGCCGGATCGGCGCCAAAGGCCGCCGGGGTGCGGCCGGTTCGGCCGTCGGCCCGCCGGATGACGAAGGACCCGTCCGCGCCGAAGGCAACCGTCTGCGACCCGGCCACGGCGCACATGCCGTTCGACGGCGCAGGGCGCCCTCCGCCGGGGCGGCGCGCTGCGGCGCGAGGGAACAGGACTTGGCCACGCCCCACAGCGGATCGTCGCCGAAGTCGCAGCTCTTCCCGCCGGTGGCGCGCTGGTACGTGAACACGCCGTCCGCGCCGAGGCGACCGTCCGGGTGCCGGGGAAGTCGCAGAACAAGTCCTCAGCTGCGCACGGGTGCAGCCGCTGGGCCCGCCCGCCGGGGCCGCGTAACAAGACTTGAGCACGCCCGGCGCCGGGTCGCCGGCGAAGGCGGCGCTGTCGCACGCGGTCCGGGCGGATCGCGACGCTCGGTCCCAGCGGCGGGAGGTCCTCGGGCGCCCGCCCTGGGGCCCAATCGCCCTGGTGGCAACCGGACTTGTGTGCGAGGCTGCGAGCGCGGACAAGGGGGGCTTGCACGTGGGACGGACACGGGACACGGGCCCGGGCGAGGCGGGAGCCGCGAGGAGCTGCGGAGGCCGCGGGCGGCGGGACGGCAGGGGTCGGCGCCGCAGCGGCCGTTGACGGCACCCGGTTCACGAGCGGCGCGGGAAGCGCGGGGGCTACGGACACCGGGGAGGCTACGGGTGTCACCGGGACCACGGGCGGCGCCGGGGCCACGGGCGGCGCCGGGGCCACGGGCGGCGCGGGCGGCGCGCACAAGGTGCTGTTCGCCGTCGTGGTCGCCGGGACCGCCGTGAGCGCGCTGCTGCTGCGGACCAGCGGCCGGCCCGGCACGGGCCGCGGGCCGGTCCGCGGCGACGTACCCACCACGCTGCTCGCGATCGCCTGGGCGGCCGGCTGCCTGACCCTCGGCCTGCGGCGCCGGACCGGCGTCAACTCCCCGCTCGGCGGCGTGGAGCGGCGGCTCGCGGACGCCGTGCGCGCCGCGCTGATCGCCGCCGCCTTCGGGTGCCGGTCCTGGCCGTCGCCCTGCACCGGCTGGGGAGCGACCCCTATCGCGTCCGGCCCGGCCGCAAGCACATCGTCGTGTACAAGCCGCACACCAAGCGGCTCCAGCAGGGTGCCTACGGCGGCCACCACCCCCTGCTGTGGTCGATCGTCCTGGGCGCCGCCGTCGTCCTGTTCCTGGCCGCGCTCGGCTACGCGGTCGTCCGGCTGCGCTCGGAACTCGCCCGCAGGCCCTCGCCGCCTCCCGGCGACCCGGCCGCCGACGCCCGACTCCTCGCGGACGCCCTGGAGTCGGGGCGCCGCGCGCTGAGCGACGGCACGGACGCGCGGACCGCCGTCATCGCCTGCTACGTCGCCATGGAAGCCTCGCTCGCCGGCTCCGGTGTCGCCAGGAAGATCTCCGACAGCCCGCGGGACCTCCTCGAACGGGTCGCCGGCAGCGGCCTGCCCACCGGTGACAGCGCCTCCGTGCTCACCGAACTCTTCCGCGAGGCGCGGTACTCCACCCACCCCATGGGCGACGCCCACCGCGACCGGGCCGCGGCCGCGCTGGGCGACCTCGCCGACCGGCTGGGCGTGCCGCGCGCCGCGGCCGCCGCCCCGGGAGCCGCTTCGTGACGCCGTCCGGCGGGCACCGGACGCCCGGCTCCGTCCGCCGCTCCGTCCTGCTGCTGACCGGCGTCGCCCTGGCCGGTGTCGCCCTGCTCGCCGTCACCGACGGGGTCGGCGCCGCCGCCCTGGGCGTGGCCGTGTTCACCGCGGGCGGGATCGCCGTCGCCCGTTACGCGGCCGGCGGCAGCGCCCGCGACGGCGGCTACCGCAGGGCCGTACGGCTGGTCGACAGCAGTGAGCCCGTGCTCGGCGGGTGGGAGTGGATGGTGCACAACGCGCTGGGGGCCGACGGCGGGGCGTACTTCACCGACCGGCTGCGCCCCCAGTTGCAACGGCTCTTCGCGGCCCGGCTCGCCGCCGAGCACTTCACGGACCTCTACCGCGCCCCCGAGCGCGCCCGCGTCCTGATCGGGTCGGACCTGTGGCCCTGGATCGACCCCGAGCAGCCGCCTCCGCGGTCCGCGGTGCCGGAACCCGTGCTGCGGGCGCTCCTCGACCGTCTGGAATCCCTGGCGCAGGCCGCCCCCCAGTCCGACGCGCGGTCCCATGCAGGGTCCAACCCGCAGGCCCCGCCCGTGGGTTAGCCGGTACGCGCACCGCCCGTACGCGGCCCGCAGTCCGGACCAGCCGGACCAGCCGGACCAGCCGGGTGAACCTACGGCGCGGCCGGCCGGCTGTGCGGGGCGGGCGGTGTACGGCGGGGAGCCGGCGGCGCCGGGTCGGCCGGATCGTGCAGGGGACGCACGATGATGTCGCGCCCGCGCCCGTCGACGGTGATCGCCTCCGCGTATTCGCGGGCCGCCTGCTGGAGCGCGTCGACCGCCGCCTTGGCCGCCGCGGCGGCGCCGTCGTGGCCGGTCCGGTAGAGCGTCCGGGTGATCTGGCTGCCGGTGACGGGCAGCGCAGTCACCGTCACCTGGTCGAGCTGTGAAGCGAGGTACGCGGGCAGCACCGCGGCGCCGACCTGCCCGGCCAGCAGCGCGCCGACGACGAGCATGTCGTCGGCGAGGTGCTCGACCGACGGCGTGACCCCGTACGCGCTCGCGAACCGGGCGAAGGCGCGGCCGCGGGCGGAGTGGGCGGAGGCGCCGATCCAGGGGCGGCCGGTCAGGTCGGCGGCGGTGGCCGGAACGTCCCAGCCGGCCGGGACGGCCACGCGGTACTCGTCCTCGCTCAGCACCTGCGCGCGCACCGCGGGCGGCAGCGGCAGCGCCGTGTCCCGGTCGTCGGTGATGACCAGGACGTCCAACTCGCCCAGCCGCAACTGCCGCAGGCCGTCGGGCAGTCCGGCCTCCACCACCCTCGGCTCGACCTGCGGGAACCACCGGGCGAGCAGGCGCAGCGCCGGGACCGCGATCCGCGCGAGCACCCCTGACGTCGCCCCGATCGCCATGGATCTTCTACAACGGCGTCAACGGCACCGGTTTCGACCCCGGCCACCTGCACGACCTCCTCGACGCGGTCCCGGCGGTCCACGTCGACGGCGCCGGCGACCGGATCACCACCAGCGCCGTCGACGCCGATCCCGGACCGCACGGCGGCCGGGCGGTCTGCGACACCGTCCTGGTCCAGAACGCCATGCTCACCACGGCGGCCACCACCTGCTCCTGGTTCACCCCCACCACGGCCGCCGGCATCAGCCTGGTCATCAAGGGCGACGGCACCAACACCAAGGTCGGCTTCACGGCGGCCGACGTGGCCCCGATCATGCGAGCGGTCCGCTCGGCGGTCGAGCACCCGGGCTCGTAGCGCCGGCTGCGATCGCCGCGCCGTCGGAGCCGGAGAGCGGCCCGCTCGGGTGCGCAGGCCCCCGCCCGAACCCGCGGCCGCGGTACGCGGAAGGCTCAGCCGGGTCCCAGTGCGGCCCGGATCGCGTGCCGGGCGGTGCGGGCCATCGACGGGTTCGTCCGCCGGTAGTACGGCAGGGCGATCAGCGCCTGGGAGAGGGTCCGCGCGCGGCCGCGGTTCCAGGTCGCGTCGTCCACGCCGAGCGCCTCGCGGAAGACCTCGCGCGCATCGGCGGGCAGCAGGTTCCACGCCGGGAACAGGTCGCAGGCCGGATCGCCCACCCCCGTGCACCCGAAGTCGATCACGGAGGTCAGCCGGCCGCCGTCCACCAGCAGGTTGCCCGGCATCAGATCGGCGTGCAGCCACACGGGCGGTCCGTCCGGGTCCGGGCCCCGCAGGGCGTCCTCCCATACGGCGACCGCGCCGTCGCAGTCGACGCCCTCCTCCGGAATCCCGCGCAGTTGCTCGATCGCCGCGCGGGTCGGCGCGTCGAGCAGGGCGAGCGGCCCGCCGCGATACGCCCGCGGCGCCCCCGGAAGGGTGACGCCCCGGATCGCCGCCACGAACCCGGCCAGGTCCGCGGCCAGCAGCGCGGGCTCGCTCAGCGCTCCCGGCTCGGGGTGCTCCCCCGCCCGCCAGCGGTACACCGACCACGGCCACGGATACCCCTCGGCGGGCTCCCCCGCGCCGAGCACCTCGGGCACGGCCGCGGGCAGCAGCGGCGCGAGCCGCGGCAGCCACTCCCGCTCCATCACCACGTCCTCGGCCCCGCCGGCCAGCATCGGCAGCCGTACGACCATGTCGTCGCCCAGCCGGTACACGGCGTTGACGGTGCCGCCGGAGGCCAGCTCCCGCACCGCCAGCCCGGCCCACCGCGGGAACTGCCCGGCGACCAGCCGCCGGACCAGGCCGGCGTCGATGGGGTGGCTGCCGACGTGCATCCGACCTGTGCTCATGGGCCGCCATCCGATCCCGTCGCACCGGACGGCGTCAAGCGCCTGTCCGCCCGCGTGCGACGCGACCGGGGACCGCGGCATGCGGAGGCGGGGGTGGCGGCGGATGTCACAAACGCGGGCCCAGCGGTGTCTTCATGGGAAAACAGGCACACATACAAGGAGAGCACCGTGGCACTACGTGTCCAGAAGGCCGAGATCACCGACAACGACCTCAAGGAGAACATGGTCAAGCAGCTCGGTGTCGAGCTGGAGAACATCGCGGTGCTGTGGCACAGCCCCAAGGTCGCCCTGTCCAACATGGAGTTCGGCGGCAAGGTGGGAGCGTGGGACGCGGCGGACGAGACCCTCAAGTCGTTCGCGCACATGGCCGTCGCGTCGAAGGTCGGTTGTAGCTGGTGCCTCGACTTCGGCTACTTCCAGGCGCAGAACATGAGCCTGGACATGACCAAGGCGAGCCAGGTGCCGCGGTGGCGGGAGTCGGACGTGTTCACGCCGCTGGAGCGGGACGTGATGGAGTACGCCGAGGCCATGACGGACACGCCGATCACCGTCACCGACGAGATGTCGGCGAGCCTGCTGGCCCAGCTCGGTGCGCCGGCGATGGTCGAACTGACCACGTTCATCTCCTTCGCCAACATGGCGGGCAGGAACAACGTGGCGCTCGGGATCAGTTCGCAGGGCTTCTCCGACGCGTGCGAGATTCCGCAGGCCAAGCGTCCGTGAAGGTTCCGGCGGGCGCGGCGGGCGGCGCCGAGGACCCGTTCGTCGCCCATCGCAGCCTGCTGTTCACGGTCGCCTACGAGATGCTCGGGTCGGCGGCCGACGCGGAGGACGTCCTTCAGGAGTCCTGGCTGCGGTGGGCGGACGCCGACCGCGACCAGGTGCGTGACCCGCGGGCGTACCTCATCCGGATCGTCACGCGGCAGGCGCTCAACCGGCTGCGGACGCTGTCGCGCAGCCGCGAGGAGTACGTCGGCGAGTGGCTGCCGGAGCC
This sequence comes from uncultured Actinomycetota bacterium, assembly GCA_963820715.1. Classification (GTDB taxonomy): domain Bacteria; phylum Actinomycetota; class Actinomycetes; order Streptomycetales; family Streptomycetaceae; genus Actinacidiphila. The sequence continues at coordinate 310,788 of CAWGAU010000001.1, forward strand.
GCTGCTGACCAGCCCCGACGTCGCCGAGGACGTCGAACTCGCGGAGAGCGTCTCCATCGCGATGCTCACCGTGCTGGAGACGCTCGGGCCCACCGAGCGGGCGGTGTTCGTACTGCGCGAGGTCTTCGAGATGCCGTACGGCGAGATCGCGGGGACCATGGGCAAGTCCGCGGCCGCGGTGCGGCAGATCGCGCGGCGGGCACGCGAGCACGTGGCGGCCCGGCGGCCGCGGGTGCGGGTGAGCCGGTCGGAGCAGAGGGCCGTGGTGGAACGGTTCCTTGGCGCGTTGCGCACCGGGCGGTTTCAGGAGCTGATGGAGGTCTTGGCGCCGGACGTCGTGCTGATCGCCGACGGCGGCGGGCTCGCGGCCGCCGCCCTGGCTCCGGTCCACGGCGCCGAACCGGTGGCGAGACTGCTCGCGCGCGAGGACCGGGGCAGGTTCGAGACGACGACCGTGTGGCTCAACGGCGCGCCGCGGCCCGGATCGAGAGCGACGGCCGGTTGTCCACCGTGAGCCTCCTGGTGGAGGACGGCCGGATCACCCGGATCTACGCGACGGCCAATCCGCGCAAGCTCACGCGGCTGGACGAACCGGCCGGACTCGCCCGGTAGTTCCGGACCGCCGGCCGGTGGTCGTCGACCGGTTCGGCCACCGGCGGGTGGCCGTGCACCCGGTTCGACCACCGGCCGGCGGCCGAGGACCGGTTCGCCGGTCTCAGTGCCGCCGGCCGTTGACGAGGAACACCCGGTGCACGTCCGGCACCTCGCGTGGCGGCACCGGTTCGGGCCAGCGGCCGAACTCGGCGCCCAGCTCGCCGGGTTGGATCACGTCGGCCTTGAAGCCGTGCTGGTCGAACAGCTCCTCCGGCTCGTCGCAGCCGAACAGCCACGGGCAGCCCCAGCTCGCGAACACGTCGAGCAGGGCGCGCTGGCTCGGGATCGTCAGCGCGACCGAGTTGACGACGTCGGCCGCGATCCGGCTGCCGGGGGCGACCAGTTCGGCCACCTGGTCGAGCACCCGGTGGACGCCGGCCTCCGGGATGTAGAACAGCAGGCCCTCCAGCAACCAGGCCGACGGCCGGTCCGGCTCGTAGCCGGCGTCCACCAGGGCGGCCGGCCAGGACGGCGATGTGAGGTCCACCGCGACCGGGCGGTGGTCGGCCTGCGGCTTCACGGCGGCCAGCCGCTCCCGCTTGTAGTCCAGCACGGCCGGCCGGTCGACCTCGAAGTAGCGGACGCCGTCGGGCCAGTGCATGCGGTAGGCGCGGGCGTCCATGCCCGCGCCCGCGACCACGATCTGGCGCATGCCGGGCTCCTCGGCCGCGGTGCGCAGGAAGTCGTCGAAGAAGCAGGTGCGGATGGCGTTGTAGTTCCGCTTCTCCGACCCCTGGGCGTCGGCTTCCTGTGCACCGGAACCCTGGGCGCCGGGCGGGGTGTCCGGCGCGTTCGCCGGGGCCGCGGCGGCCAGCAGCTCGGCCAGCAGCTCCGGCCCGAGTTCGCCCGCGAGGGTGGCCGCGTACGGGTCCCGGTGGATCGCGTCGGGCCGGCTGGTCTCGGCAGCCCGCATGGCGGCCGTGACCAGGGCTGTGCGTCCGACCGCGTCCAGGTTCACTTCGTGGGTCATGGGAGGTTCCCCTTCAGGTCCGCAGACGCGGTCGGTCGTTGCCACAGTCCCTCATCCGGCCGGAACACCCGCCGGCTGTCACCCGGCGGTGCGGGGCGCCGCGATCAGCGCGGTGGTCTCGACGGGCAGATCGGTGATCCGTTCCACGTCCAGCCCGGCCCTGCCGAGCAGTTCCGTGAACTTCTCCACGCTGCGGTGCCGGCCGCCGTTGGTCATCATCAGGTGCATGTCCCACAACGCGGGCAGCACGCTGGAATCGTCGTCCACGACGACACGGTCCAGGATGATCAACCGCGACGACGGACCGGCCATCGCCTTGCGGCAGTTCTCGAACACGCCGACGACGGCGTCGTCGCTCCACCCCGCGAGCACCCGGCACAGCAGGTACACGTCCCTGCCCTGCGGCACCGTCGCGAACATGTCCCCGCCGACCAGCTCGACGCGGTCCAGCCCCACTGAGGCGGCGAGGTTCTCAGCCGCGACCGGCATCACGTGCTCGCGGTCGAACACCGTGCCGCGCGCGTCGGGTACGGCGGCCAGGATCGCCGCCGTGAGCTGGCCGATGCCGCCGCCGATGTCGGCGAACGTCTTCCCGGTGAAGTCGAAGACCTCAGGAACGTAGTCGAAGAACAGGTTGCCGGCCTTCATCGCCCGCTGGAACCGCTGCGTCACGTCCTCGTCGTGGCTGAGGTAGCGGTAGAGCGGCTCACCGTAGGCGATCTCGAAACCCGCGCTCACCGTGGTGATCGCTTCGTACGCGTGCCCCCAGGCGGTGTAGAACTCCTCGCCGTACAGCAGGCACATGTCCCGCAGCGAGTCCGGCTGATCGAGCAGCACGCCGCTCAGCGCCGTGTTGCGGTAGCCGGTCCGGCCGTCGCCCTCGAACACGCCCATCGCGACCAGCAGCCGCATCAGGCGGTGAACGCCCTCCTCCTCGGCTCCGGTCGCGTCCGCGAGCACGGGGTCGGTGGTCCGGCCGGCCGCGATGTGGTCCGGTATCCCCATCCTGACCGCGGTGTGGAGGCACTGCGCGCGCCATCCGCCCGTGATCAGCTCGACTGCCTCCTGGGCCGCCTTCAGGTCGATCTCCACTGCGGAACCTCCTGGCGGACCGACGATCCCTCAGGTGGGGATGCCGCCGCGGTTGATGACCGGAATCTCTATGCCCAGTGCCCGAAGCTGGTTGAACGGGTTCATGAACTCGCGCTGCGTCACGATCCTGCCGTCGGCGAGATCGAACGAGTGGATGAAGTGATTCTTGTAATGCCCCGGCTGGTACGTCGGATAGAGAATCTTTCCCTCGCCGTCGCACTCGGCCCAGAATCGGTTGGGGTCCTGGGTCTCGAAGACCTCGATGTTGTACCAGACCCAGTCCGGAAACATCCGCAGCGACCACTCGCTGTGCGCCTTGAGCTTCTCGTGCCCGCGCGACACGATCGGCTCGTTCGTGTCTCCCGTGTACAGGCCGGCGCTGCCGTCCTCGGTGAAGAGGAGATAACGGGTCAGCCGGTTCTCGCCCTCCCTGCTCAGGTAGTCCTCGACCACCGCGCGGTGCCGGCGCCGTAACTCGACATTCTCCGTGAATTCAGCCATCGTGCCCTCGCAATAAGATGAAGGATTCATACTTCGTGCGCAAATTCATCGAACCGTCAGAACGGGGAGAGTCCGGGGACAAAGCTTGCCCATATTGGAGCCGACGGAAGACCCGGTGTCAAGACCGCCCAGCAGCGGGCCTCGGCATCGAACCCGGCAGCTCCTGGCACTGCCGGACCGCACAACAGGGGATCACCGGTGCGATTGACAGAACCCCAGCAGAAGGGGTCGATTGCATTCGATTAAGGTTGTTCCTGGATATATGTTTCGGCCAACTGAAACGGGCCGTTTTGATCGTTTTCAGCCAATCGCAGCACGCCCCGCGGGGCGGTCCGACGACGGCATGCGGACCGGCCTCCCCGCGACCTCGCAGGTGACGACTCTCCCAGGAGTCCACCCGTCGATTGTCAAGTACGCCTGCTTTGCGCCATGTTCCGATCGCGACCGGCCGGTGCGCATCTGGACGCTCCGAGTAACCGATCGTTAGTCTGCTCGCGACTTCCGCGCCAGTGCCATCGGCATCGGCGGCGCGGTGGGCGCGTCCCATTTACAGCGCACAGGGAATGAATCCCCACACTTGCTTCGCGGGAAAGACCGAGAATTCGCGAACCCGTACCACCAGCACTGTTCGCTCGGCGCACAAGTGCCGGTCATCAAGCGGGCCGGCATTCCCATCCCAGTGCACGGAACCGACCTGTCCACGCTGAAAGAAGCCACCGATGACCGGCATCCCCCCCATCAGCTCCTACCGCCTGCCTGTCACCCGGGACCTCCCCGACAACGTCGCACAGTGGACCGCCGACCCCGAGCGCGCGGTACTGCTGGTCCACGACATGCAGCGCTACTTCCTCCGCGCCTTCCCCGATCCGCTGCGCACCGAACTCGTCCACCACGCCTCGGCGCTCAGAAAGCGCTGCGCCGCCGTCGGCGTGCCCGTCGCGTACACGGCGCAGCCCGGCGGGATGTCCGCTCAGGACCGCGGGCTGATCTCGGACTTCTGGGGCCCGGGCATGCGCACGGAACCCGCGGACCGTGCGGTGGTGCCCGAACTCGCGCCCGATGACGGCGACTGGCTGCTGACCAAATGGCGGTACAGCGCCTTCTTCCGCTCGGACCTGCTGGCGCGCATGCGGGCCGCCGGCCGCGACCAGCTCGTCCTGTGCGGTGTCTACGCGCACATCGGCGTACTGGCCACCGCGCTGGAGGCGTTCACCCACGACATCCAGCCGTTCGTGGTGGCCGACGCGATCGCCGACTTCTCCGCGGCCGACCACACGCTCGCCCTCGACTACGTCGCGCGGAACTGCGGGATGGTCGTGCTCACCGGAGAGGTCCTCTCCGCATGAACACGCTGGCCACGCAGTCCGACGGCGACCTGCTCGACCGGGTCCTGGCCCTGGAGCCGGCGGCGTTCGCGCTCCTCCACCGGCCCGGGCAGCCCGGCGCGGCAGGCGTCGTCGACGTGCTGGTCGGAGACGTGTCCCCGTACGCGTCGCTGGCCGACATCCCGCTGAGCGCGGAGAACCCGCCGCGCACGGAGAACCCGAACTCCGAGAACCCCAGCGCGGGCATCCCGCCGGGCGCCGAGGGCGCGGACGGCTCCGACCCCCGGCACGAGGTCCTGGTCCTCATGCCCTACCGGCAGCTCGCCGAGCGGGGGTTCGCCGCGCCCGACGACGGGGAACCGCTGCTGGCCATGTCGGTCACCGGGCAGCAGAAGGTGCCGGTGCCCGAGCTGATCGCCAGAGTGCCGCAGACGCCGGTCCGGCTGGACAACCAGCGTTTCGACGTGCCGGACGAGGAGTACAGTGGCGATCGCGCGGACGAGGAGTACGCCGACATCGTGCGCCGGATCGTCGCGGACGAGATCGGCACCGGCGAGGGCGCCAACTTCGTCATCAAACGCTCGCTCCTGGTCGACATCGGCGACTACTCGACGCGCGACGCCCTGTCCTTCTTCCGCCGGCTCCTGACGCGCGAGCAGGGCGCGTACTGGACCTTCGTCATCCACACCGGCCGGCGCACCTTCGTGGGCGCCAGTCCGGAGCGGCACATCTCGCTCAGCGGCGGGACCGCCGTCATGAACCCCATCAGCGGCACCTACCGCTACCCGCCCGACGGACCCACGCTCCAGGGCGTCCAGGAGTTCCTCGCGGACCGCAAGGAGACCGACGAGCTGTACATGGTGCTCGACGAGGAGCTCAAGATGATGGCGCGGATATGCGAGCAGGGCGGCCGGATCACCGGACCGCACCTGAGGGAGATGTCGCGGCTCGCCCACACCGAGTACTTCGTCGAGGGCCGGTCCGACCGCGACCCGCGCGACGTGCTGCGGGAGACGATGTTCGCCCCCACCGTCACCGGCAGCCCCGTGGAGAGCGCGGCCCGGGTGATCAGCCGGTACGAGCCGGGCGGGCGGGGCTACTACAGCGGGGTCGCCGCGCTGATCGGCAGGGACGCCGCGGGCGCGCGCACCCTCGACTCCGCCATCCTCATCCGCACCGCCGACATCGACTCCGGCGGCCGGGTGCGGATCGGGGTCGGCGCCACCCTGGTGCGGCACTCCGACCCGGTCTCGGAAGTGGCCGAGACCCGCGCCAAGGTCTCCGGGCTGCTGGCCGCTCTGGAGGCCGACGGGGGGCCGCGGTTCGCCGGGCACCCCGCCGTGCTGTCGACCCTGCGGCAACGCAACGCCGGTATCGGGGACTTCTGGCTCCGGGACCCCACCGCACGCCGGACGGCGACGCCTTCGGCACTGGCCGGGCTGAAAACCCTGGTGATCGACGCCGAGGACTCCTTCACCGCGATGCTGGGGCTCCAACTCGGCACGCTGGGAATGCAGGTGACGATCCGTCGTTTCGACGACGCGGCGTTCGACGGGTACGACCTGGTGGTGATGGGGCCCGGCCCCGGTGATCCGCGCTCGGGCGACGACCCGAAGATCCGCAGCCTGCGCGCGGCGGTCGACATTCTGCTGGCCGAGCGCCGTCCCTTCGTCGCGGTGTGCCTGAGCCACCAGGTGCTCAGCGCGCGGCTGGGCCTGGACCTCGTGCGCCGCGAGGTCCCCAACCAGGGCGTGCAGCAGGATGATCGAGCTGTTCGGCAACCGCGAACGGGTGGGCTTCTACAACACCTTCGCGGCCCGCAGTACCGAGGACCTGCACCACGCCGAGGGCGTCGGGCCGGTGCGGGTCAGCCGTGACCCGCGCACCTGCGAGGTGCACGCCCTGCGCGGCCCCCACTTCGCCTCCCTGCAGTTCCACGCCGAGTCCGTGCTCACCGTCGACGGGCCGCGCATCGTCGCCGAGACCATCGTGAAGGCGCTGGGCCATGCGCGTTGACATCGCGTGGTGGGACCTGGGCCGGTCCACCGCCACCATCGACTCCCTGCGCGAGCACCTGCGGGACGGCACGGTCGACCAATGGGCCACCGTCGAGGGGTTGCGGCTGAAGTTCTGGATGGCGGACCGGGACCGCAACCTGTGGGGAGCGGTGATGCTGTGGGAGGCCGACCGGCCCGCCGAGCTTCCGCCGAACCGCGCGGCCGACCTCATCGGCTACCCGCCCACCCACCGCCTGGGTTTCGACGTCGAAGCCGTGGTCGAGGGCGCGTACACGGTGGAGGCCCTGCACGGGCTCGGCGCCGCGTTCCTCCCCTAGCGCCTGTCCTGCCCGATCAACCCATGGGCCGGGCCCGGCCTTTCCGGGCCACCCGACACCTTACGGAGATCCCATGCACGAGTACGCAGTCGTGGACGCCTTCGCCCGTGAACCGCTCGCTGGGAACCCTGTGGCCGTGTTCTTCGACGCCGCCGACCTCACCACCGATCTGATGCAGCGGATCGCCAGGGAGATGAACCTGTCGGAGGTCACCTTCGTGCTCCCGGCCGAACACGGCGGGGACGCCAGGGTCCGGATCTTCACACCGGTCAACGAGCTGCCGTTCGCCGGCCATCCCATGCTGGGAACGGCCGTCGCGCTGAGCCAGGACCTGAAGAAGAGCCGGCTGCGGCTGGAGACCGCCATGGGCATCGTCCCGTTCGAAGTCGACGACGACGACGGCGCCTCGGCGGTCCGGATGCGGCAGCCGGTGCCGACCTGGCAACCGTACGAGCACGCCGCGGAGCTGCTGGCCGCGCTGGGCGTCACGTCGACCACCGTGCCGGTGGACATCTACCGGAACGGCCCGCGCCACGTCTTCGTGGGACTGCCCAGTACGGCCGCGCTGTCCGCTCTCGAACCGGACCACCGCGCGCTGGCCAGGTTTCCCGACATGGCCGCCAACTGCTTCGCCGGCAGCGGCACCCGATGGCGCACACGGATGTTCTCCCCGGCCTACGGTGTCGTCGAGGACGCGGCCACCGGCTCCGCGGCCGGACCGCTCGCCATCCACGTGGCCCGGCACGGACTCACCGGGTACGGGCGGGAGTTGGAGATCCTCCAGGGGGTCGACATGGGCCGCCCCTCACGCATGCTGGCCACGGCCGAGGGATCGGCCGCGGGCATCGACGAGGTCCGGGTCGGCGGGCACGGAGTGCTCGTCGCCCGCGGCACCATCTACGTATGAGAGAGGTCGGTATGGGCACCAGCAGGCTGGAAAGCCTCAGCGGCGAGGTGGGTCTGGCGTTCCCGGAGTACGACACACCGCCGCCCGAGCCGATGGGGCTCGTCCGGCAGTGGATCGAGCAGGCCGTCGCGGGCGGTGTCCGGGAGCCGCTCGCACTGGCGCTCGCCACCGCGGACGCCGACGGCCGCCCCTCCAGCCGGATCGTCGCCGTCATCAAGGCGACCGACCGCGGTCTGCTGTTCTCCAGCCACAACACCAGCCGGAAGGGCCGCGAGTTGGCCGCCACCGGCTGGGCGTCGGGCGTGCTCTACTGGCGGGAGACGGGCCAACAGCTCATCCTGTCCGGTCCCGTGGCGCAGTGCGCCGACGCCGAATCGGACGCCCTGTGGTCCGGCCGCCCGATCCCCCTGCACGCCATGTCGGCGGCCTCCCGGCAGAGCGAGCCGCTGGACGACGTGGCGGCGCTGCGCGCCGAGGCCGCCCGGCTGGGGGCCACCGGTACCGCCCTGCCCCGCCCGGCCCGTTACGTCGGCTATCAACTCCGGCCGACGGCCGTGGAGTTCTGGTGCGCGGACCCGGACCGGCTGCACCGCAGGCTGCGCTACGACCGGCACGACGACGGGTGGCGTACGACGCGGCTCCAGCCGTGAGCCGACCCGGCCGGCGCTGAACCGCTCCCGCCTCCGGCCCCGGGGACCCGGCCCTTGCGTGCGGCCCCACCGTGGAGATCGTCCAGGTGCGCCACCCCCGCGACTCGGCGGCGGCGCCGTACGGTGCCCGGCTCAATGTTCTTTCCGGGCACCGTATGTGACGGTGCGTCACACAGGAGGCGTCAGATCCCGGGGGGATTCAGCCGGGTGAAGGGGACGCCGGCGCTGGTGCCGCCGGGTGTGACCACGGTGACGTTCACCGTGCCCGGCGCCCCGGGCGGCGCTGTGGCGGTCACATTGCCGTCCGAGACCACGGTGAAGGCGGTCGGTACGGCCGCGAACAGCACCGAGACGGCGCCGGTCAGGTTCGTGCCGGTCAGCGTCACCAGCGTGCCGCCGCTCACGGCGCCCTGGTTGGGCGTCACCGCGCTGAGGACCGGAGCGGCCGCGTAGGCGAATCCGGTCGCGTTGCTCGTACCGCCGGGTGTGTCGACGGTGACGGCGACGGTCCCGGCGGACCCGGCCGGGCTGACCGCGTTGATCTGGATGTCGGAGACGACCGTGAAGGCGGCCAGGGTCGCGCCGAACCGGACCCGCGAGGCCGTGAGGAGGCCGGAGCCGGCCAGGGTCACGGAGGTGCCGCCGGCGGTGGGCCCGGAGCCGGGAGATCCGCCGGAGAGGACCGGCGGGACGAGGTAGTAGTAGAAGACGTCACCGGGGGTGCTGCCCCCCGCGGTGGTGACGGTGACGGGGACCGGACCGGCGGCCGCGGAGGGCGGGACCGCGGTGATCTGGGTCGCCGACACCACGGTGAAGGAGGCCGCCGCGGCCGCTCCGAATCCGACGGCGCTCGCGCCGGAGAGATTGGCCCCGGTCAGGGTGACGCTGTTCCCGCCGGCCAGCGGCCCCTGGGTGGGCGCCACCGCGCTGAGGGCCGGGGCGGGGACGTACGAGTAGAGGACGCCCGCGCTGGTGCCGCCGGGAGTGGTGATCGTGACGTTGACCGTACCCGCGACGCCGGCGGGGGCGGTCGCGGTGGCCTGCGTCGCCGATACGAGGGTGAAGGCGGCGGAGGCGGCCCCGAAGTGGACCGCCGTGGCGCCGGTGAAGGCGCTGCCGGTCAGGGTGACGGTGGTGCCGCCGGCGACCGGACCCTGGTTCGGGGTCAGCGTGCTGATGACGGGAGTGGCGATCGTGTAGGTGAAGGAGCTTCCGTTGCTGGTGCCGCCGGTGGTGGTGACGACGATCTGGACCGTGCCCGCGCCCGCGGGCGCGACCGCGGTGATCTTGACCGAGGAGACCACGGAGAACGAAGTCGCCGGCACACCGCCGAACGTGACCGCCGTCACGCCGGTGAACCCGCTTCCGGTGAGCGTGACCGTGGTTCCCGCGAGGCCCGAGGCGGGAGCGCTCAGATTGATGACGGGGGCGACCAGGGGCGCCAGTAGCGGTTCGGCGGTGGACGGTGGGTTCTCGGGCTTCTTCACTTTTTCTCCTCGTCAGTACCCGCCCCCTCGGTTCGGCCGCCCGGAACTGCGAACCGGGTGGCGGTCGGCAGCGGTTGGTGGGTCCGCCCGGCCGGGCATCTGCTCCTCCGACCGGGCGGACGGTGCACACGGTGCGGCGTTCCGGTCAGATGCCGGGGCCCGCCACGTAGGTGAAGGCGCCCGCGTCCGTCGCGGTGCCCGAGGGGTTGGTGAGGGTGACGTCGACCGCGCCGGCGGTTCCGGGCGGGGTGACGGCCGACACGGTGGTCGAGCTGATGGGCGAGAACGGCGCCGGAACCCCGTTGAACTCGACCTGCTGGGTGCTGTCGAGGTTGGTGCCGGTGATGGTCACCGCGGTGCCTCCGGACGTCGGGCCGGAGACCGGTGTGAGCGCGGTGATGGTCGGGTCGTCGATGTAGGTGTAGGACAGGCCGTTGTTGGTGCCTCCGGCCGTGGTCACACTGACGCCGACCGACCCGGCCGCGACGCCCGCGGGCACCACGACACTGAGCAGGCTGTCCGACAGGGGGGTCGGGGTGGCCGCGTTGGCGCCGAACTGCACGCTGGTGGCCGTGGCCAGGCCGGTGCCGCTGATGGTGATGGTGTTGCCGCCGGCGGTGGGCCCCGCCGTGGCGCTCAGGCCGGACTTGAACGGCGCGCCGACGTAGAAGAACGACGTCGGGTTGCTGGTTCCGCCGGCCGTGGTGATGGTCACGCCGACCGTGCCGGAGCCGGACGGGGAGACCCCGGTGACCTGGGTGGGCGAGACGTTGGTGACGCTGGTGGCGAGTTTGGAGCCGAAGTGCACCGCGGTCGTGCCGGTGAGGTTCGTCCCCGTGATAGTGACGAGGGTGCCGCCACCGGTGGACCCCTGGTTCGGGCTGATAGGCATGGTCGTCCTCCTGCTTGTGCCGCTTGGACGGAGCTGATGCTGATTCCGGGTTCCCTTTCGGCCGGGCCGGGGCGACCTGTGCACAGGTCGCCCCGGCGGGGCACAATTCCCGTTCGAAGATACGGAATTAGGGCCGCCATGTTTCCTGACAAGCCTCACGGGGAGGTAATGAGAGGAGCTGACCCGCTTACGGATTCAGCAGCGCGACAACGGAATTCCGGATTCCCTGGGGAGTCACCACGGAGGTAGTCGTGAGAGATATCCGAAGTGCGCGAGATGGCGTGCGCACCGCCGATCGACGGCGGCGGAGGCCAGTCAGCCGGTGTCGGAAAGCAACACCGGCTGACGATCCAATTCCCTCTACAGGGGCGCCCATCGCGACAAGGTGGCGTCAAACGCTCTCTGAGCCCCTGCACACAGGGGCAGTCGGCGATCGGGTCGGTTTGCCGCGCTCCCCCGGAGAAGGATGGGCGGCCCACCGGTTTGGATGTCTCCATTGACCCATCTGGCCGATTTAAAAGCAATCGTTCTGGTGAACTGTCACCCGTGTGGTGGAGCGCAATAGGGTGGACTGCCGGATTCCGGCAGACAGGTGGTACACCGTTGCGCCCCTCGCGCTCCCGCGCCGCGCGCACTCCTCGGAGAGCGCTGATCCGCCCGGGCGCGCGATTTCGTACGCGGACGCCGTCACCGGGGCTGCCACGCCCTCAGGAGCCCCTCCGGCCCCCAGTGTGCGATCAGATCTCCGCGCCGACCATCCCGGCTTCGACGCCGGGCGCAATGGTCTTTTGCACTGCCTCGCGGCATCGAGGCGAAAGAGCTGCGGCGGGGTGATGGTCAGCGTCCGGAGGCGCTGCCCCGTCCACGGTGGCGTGACGGTGACGGACCGCGTCGTGGTGACCGAGGCGGTCGTCACCGGGAACGCCGTGGTGGTCGACCCCGCCGTCGCGACCACCTCGCCCGGGACGCTCAGCACCGCGGGGTCGCTGCTGACGAGTGTCACCAGTGAGGTGTTGCCGTCCGCCGCGGCGGAGAGGGTGACCTTGCCGGTGGCCGGGCTTCCGCCGCCGACCGACGAGGGGCTGAACGTGACGGCGGTCGCGACCGGCCCGGTGGGCGACGGATTGCTGTCGAGGCAGGGCGTACTGGTCACGCCCCCTGCGGTGGCGTTGACGCAGGCGAACTCCCCCGGGCCCGAGAACACGAACGTCGTGACGGTGAACGCGGCGCTGGTCGCCCCGGCCGGCACGGTCACCGAGGGCGGCACCGTCAGGACGGTCGTATCGGTGCTCGACAGGGTGACCACCGTGTCGGTACCCACCGCGGACACCAGCGTCACCGTGCCCTGGGCGGGCGTGCCGCCGACCACGGTGCCGGGTGAGACGGTGGCGTCCGCCAGCACACCGGCGGTGCTCGCGAACACCGCGGGTGCGCCGGCGACGAACCCCGCGAGGACCATCACGAGAGCCGCCACGGCCGGACCCGGCCACCGGCGGAACCGTCGTAAGCCGCCGACCGTACGAAAACTGGGCATGCAGACCTCCAGGTTGAGCCGCGGCACCCCGCGGCGCCCAGACCCCACCGGATCGGTGGATGCCGTGCACGTGTACGGACCGGCGGCGTGTTCGGTTCACCCGGCGCGCCGCGCGGATCGGCGTCGCGGTGACGCCGTCGCGTTTCAGCCGCCGGTCGTGGTGGCCGCGGTGCCGTATCGGGCGAGGAACATCTTCACGCCGCCGCGGATGTACGTGTCGATGACGTCCTGGCCGGGGGCGAAGTCGATGTTGAGCATCGCGATCTCGACGGGGAGATCTCGTGCGGACGCAGAATGCCTGACCCGCGTCCTCGCAGGTCAGGCCGTCTCCGCGTACGTGGGTTCCTCCGGGGATCGCGACACTTCGCGACCAGACTAGATAATCTGATCTATCAGACTAGATGGTCTGATCTGGGCGACGCAATGTGACTCACGTCACATTCTTCTCCCTCTTGCTTCCTCCATCGGCGCAGGTCTAGCGTCTGGCCTTGTCAGACGGAACAGTCTGATATGCAAGACGGAACAGTCTGATCTAGTTGCTGGACGACTGGACGGACGACACGTCAGCAGCGCTCACCACACCGACCTCGGGCCGGTCAGGCCCGGCAGAACCGGAGGACATCATGAACGACAGCACGCAGCGCCCCAACGTGGTCCTCGTCCACGGCGGATTCGTGGACGGCTCGGGCTGGCAGGGCGTGTACGACGCCCTGAAGGCCGACGGCTTCAACGTGGCCGTCGTGCAGAACCCGACGTTCTCCCTGTCCGGGGACGTGGCCGCCACCCACCAGGTGATCGAGTCCGTGTCCGGACCGGTGATCCTGGTCGGCCACTCCTACGGCGGCGCGGTGATCACCGAGGCAGGCACGCACGAGCAGGTCGCCGCGCTGGCCTATATCACGGCGTTCGCCCCGGACAAGGACGAGTCGGTGGCCACCCTGATCGCCGACCCGGCGCCGGGAGCGCCGGTGCCGCCGATCCTGCCGCCCGTCAACGGCTTCCTGGCGCTGGACCGCGACAAGTTCGCCGACTCCTTCGCCGGCGACCTGCCGCCGGCCCAGGCCCGGTTCATGGCCGACTCGCAGGTGCCGTGGGGCCTGGACGCGCTGAACGGTGTGGTGTCCGAGCCGGCGTGGCGCAGCAAGCCGACCTGGTACCTCATCGCCGGCGACGACCGGATGATCCCCCCGCCGGCCCAGCGCGCGATGGCCGAGCGGATCGGCGCGCAGACCGTCGAGGTCCCCGGCGCCAGCCACTCCGTCTACGTCTCCCAGCCCGCCGCGACCGCCGACCTCATCAAGCGAGCCGCGCAGGCCACGCAAGCCGCGAGCTGACCCCGCACCCGGGCAACCCCGCCTGCCGCCCACCACCCAGCCCCCGACCACCGGCCGGAAACGGACACCAACCGTTCCCGGCCGGTACTGCTCTCCACCCCCACCGCAGCCGCCGACCCGATGCGGGCACTACACGTTGAAGCGGAACTCCACCACGTCGCCGTCCTGCATGACGTAGTCCTTGCCCTCCATGCGGGCCTTGCCCTTGGCGCGGGCCTCGGGGACGGAGCCGGTGGCGATCAGGTCGTCGAAGGAGATGACCTCCGCCTTGATGAAGCCCTTCTGGAAGTCCGTGTGGATCACGCCCGCCGCCTCGGGGGCGGTGGCGCCGCGCCTGATGGTCCAGGCGCGGGACTCCTTGGGGCCGGCCGTGAGGTAGGTCTGAAGGCCCAGGGTGTCGAAGCCGACCCGCGCCAGCGTGGCCAGGCCCGGCTCCTGCTGGCCGACGGACTGGAGGAGTTCGAGGGCCTCGGCGTCGTCCAGTTCGGCCAGGTCGCTTTCGAGCTTGGCGTTGAGGAAGATCGCCTCGGCCGGGGCCACCAGGGCCCGCTGCTCGTCCTTGAAGGCGTCGTCGGTCAGCTCGTCCTCGTCCACGTTGAAGACGTAGAGGAAGGGCTTGGTGGTCAGCAGGTGCAGCTCGTGCAGGAGGGCGCCCTGCTCGGTGTTCTTGGTGATGCCGTGGGAGAAGAGGGTGTCGCCGGCCGCCAGGATGGCCTGGGCGGCCTCGGTGGCGGCCAGCACCGCGGCCTTCTCCTTCTGCAGCCGGGCTTCCTTCGTCAGCCGCGGCAGGGCCTTCTCCACCGACTGCAGGTCGGCGAGGATCAGCTCGGTGTTGATGGTCTCGATGTCGTCCTTCGGCGAGACCTTGCCGTCCACGTGGACCACGTTCTCGTCCTTGAAGGCGCGGATGACCTGGCAGATCGCGTCGGACTCGCGGATGTTGGCCAGGAACTTGTTGCCCAGGCCCTCGCCCTCGGAGGCGCCGCGGACGATGCCGGCGATGTCCACGAAGCCGACGGTCGCGGGCAGCACCCGGGCCGAGCCGAAGATCTCCGCGAGCCGGCCCAGCCGCGCGTCGGGCACGCCGACCACGCCGACGTTCGGCTCGATCGTGGCGAACGGGTAGTTGGCCGCCAGCACGTCGTTCTTGGTCAGGGCGTTGAAGAGGGTCGACTTGCCGACGTTCGGCAGACCGACGATTCCGATGGAGAGCGACACGTGGCGACTTCCCGTAAAGAAGAAGGGGCTGGGCTGGCCCGGCCAGTCTACGGGCCGCCGCAGCACCGGCCCGACCCCGTGGCACCCCGGCAGGCGGCCGCTCCGGGCCGGGCCGCGCCGCCGCCCGGTGTCACCCGATCGGGTCGGTTCGAACACGGACGCCCGGGCGAGCGAATCCAGGCGTTCCCGATCTGCGGAGAAGCCGAAACGCGCCTACGTTGAGTAGGTGGAGCAACACACTGTGCGATCAGCGACCACCGCCCAGGCCGCCGCCGTCCAAGCGGCGCAGCCGGTACAGCCGCCTGCGCAGCCGCCGACCCGGCCGGCGCCGCCGATCCGGCCGGCGTCCCCGGCCCACCGGCCGCCCGCCCGGCCCACCACGCGCCCGGACAACCGGCACCCGGACCGCCCGCGCCCGCAGGCCCCGCTCCCGGACGGCCCGCGCAAGGCGTCCGGGCCCGCGAGCGCCCGCCGGTTCCCCGGCCCGCGCCTGACCGGCCTGGGCACCGGCGCCCTCGCCACGGCCGTGACGGTGCTCGCCGCGGCCATCGACTCCCTGCTGTTCAACGGCCCCGGCGTCTTCTTCGGCGTCGTGTTCGTCCTGGTCAGCGTCGCGGCCGCGCTGTACGTACGCCCGTACGACCTGGTGGCCGCCCCGGTGGCCGCCCCCATCGCCTTCGCCGTGGCGATCACCCTGACGGCGGACAGCGGGGGCGGCGGCCTGGCCGGGCACCTGGTCGGCATCTTCACCGGCCTGGCCCTGATGACGGGCTGGCTCTACACCGGCACGGTGCTGGCCGCCCTCATCGTGGGCGTCAGAGCTTTGCGGCTGCCATCGCGGCGCCGACGATCCCCGCGTTGTTCTGGAGCTCGGCGGGAACGATCTCCGCGCTGATCCCCTCGATGAGCGGCAGGAACTTCTCGGATTTCCGGCTCACGCCGCCGCCCACCACGAACAGGTCCGGCGAGAAGAGCATCTCCAGGTGGGCGAGGTACTTCTTCAGCCGGTGCGCCCAGTGCTCCCAGCTCAGGTCCTCGTCCTCGCGGGCCTTGACCGAGGCGCGCTTCTCCGCGTCGTGGCCGTGCAGCTCCAGGTGGCCCAGCTCGGTGTTGGGCACCAGGCGGCCGTCCACGAACAGGGCGCTGCCGATGCCGGTGCCGAGGGTGAGCATGAGGATCGTGCCGCCGCGGCCGCGGCCCGCGCCGAAGGTCATCTCGGCGACGCCGGCGGCGTCCGCGTCGTTCATGATCACGACGGGCAGGCCGAGCTTCTCGCCGAGCTGCTTGCGGGCGTCCAGGCCCACCCAGCCGCTGTCCACGTTGGCGGCCGTCCGCGTCACGCCGTCGACCACGACGCCGGGGAAGGTCACCCCGAGCGGCCCCGACCAGTCGAACTTCCTGACCACCTCGTGCACGCCCTCGATCACCGCTTCCGGCGTCGCCGGATGCGGGGTCAGCACCTTGTAGCGCTCGTCGGAGAGGTCACCCCGGTCGAGGTCGACCGGAGCGCCCTTGATGCCCGTACCGCCGATGTCCACACCGAACACGTTCATGGCCTCCAGGTTAGGGGCGGGGAAAAACCTCACCTCTTGGCCGATTCCCTCGCCGGCGGCCTCCGCACGCAGATCGCGGCGCAGTTCCTTGGGCAGCGAGAACTGGATGGACTCCTGGGTGGAGGTGACGACCTGCACGTCGGCGAAGCCGCGGGCGGCCAGCCAGTCCAGGACGCCCTCGACGAGGATCTCGGGGACGGACGCGCCGGAGGTGACGCCGACGGTGGTGGCGCCCTCGAGCCAGGCGTCCTCGCACTCCTCGGCGAAGTCCACCAGGTGGGAGGCGCCGGCGCCGGCCTGGAGCGCGACCTCGACCAGGCGGATGGAGTTGGAGGAGTTGCGGGAGCCGACGACGATCAGCAGGTCGGACCTCGGCGGCGATCTGCTTCACCGCGACCTGACGGTTCTGGGTGGCGTAGCAGATGTCGTCGCTGGGCGGGGAGACCAGCAGCGGGAAGCGCTTCTTGAGCGCGTCCACGGTCTCCATCGTCTCGTCCACCGAGAGCGTGGTCTGCGAGAGCCAGACCACCTTGGACTCGTCGCGGACCTGGACGGTGGCGGCGTCGGCCGGGCCGTCGACCAGGTGCGATGCGCTCGGGCGCCTCGCCCATGGTGCCGATGACCTCTTCGTGGCCCTCGTGGCCGATCAGCAGGATGTCGTAGTCGTCACCCGGCGAAGCGGACGGCCTCCTTGTGGACCTTGGTGACCAGCGGGCAGGTCGCGTCGATGGAGGCGAGGCTGCGCTGCGTCGGCCTCTTCGTGGACGACGGGCGCCACGCCGTGCGCGGAGAAGATCACGATGGCGTTCTCGGGGACCTCCTCGCGTCTCGTCGACGAAGATCGCGCCCTTCTTCTCCAGGGTCTGGACGACGTACTTGTTGTGCACGATCTGCTTGCGCACGTAGACCGGGGCGCCGTACTGCTCCAGCGCCTTCTCGACGGTGATGACGGCGCGGTCCACGCCGGCGCAGTACCCGCGGGGGGCAGCGAGCAGGACACGGCGGGCGGAGTCAGAGGTCATGCGAACCATCGTACGGGGCCGTCCCCGGCGCCCGACGGGGCTTTCCCTGAGGCGCACTAGGGTACGGGTATGGCTCTGAGCACCTCGGCGGATGCGCCGATTCCGGTCGGTGAGGTGTCGCGGCTGATCGGGGGGTGGATCGACCGGCTCGGCGCGGTGTGGGTGGAGGGCCAGATCACCGAGCTCTCCCGCCGCCCGGGCGCCGGAGTGGTCTTCATGACCCTGCGCGACCCGTCGCGCAACGTCTCGCTGTCGGTGACCTGCTTCCGCGGGGTGTACGAGCAGGTGGCGGACGTGGTCGGCGAGGGCGCCCGGGTCGTGGTGCACGCCAAGCCGGAGTGGTACGGGCCGCGGGGCACGCTGTCACTGCGCGCCACCGAGATCCGGCCGGTCGGGATGGGCGAACTGCTCGCCCGGCTGGAGCAGTTGAAGAAGACGCTGGCCGCCGAGGGGCTCTTCGCGCTGGACCGCAAGCGCCCGCTGCCGTTCCTGCCGCAGCTCGTCGGCCTGGTCACCGGCCGCGCGTCGGCGGCCGAGCGGGACGTACGGGAGAACGCGCGGCTGCGCTGGCCCGCGGTCCGCTTCGAGGTGCGGAACGTGGCCGTGCAGGGCGCGGCGGCCGTCTCCCAGGTGATCGAGGCGGTACGGGCACTGGACGCGCACCCCGGTGTCGACGTCATCGTGGTGGCCCGGGGCGGCGGCAGCGTCGAGGACCTGCTGCCGTTCTCCGACGAGCGGCTGGTGCGCACCGTCGCCGAGTGCCGTACGCCGGTGGTCTCCGCGATCGGCCACGAGCCCGACACCCCGCTGCTGGACCTGGTCGCCGACCTGCGCGCGTCCACGCCCACCGACGCGGCCAAGCGGATCGTGCCCGACGTCCGCGAGGAGCTGGCCCGGGTCCAACTGGTACGGGACCGGGCGCTGCGCACGGTGCGCTCGCTGATCGAACGCGAGGAGCGCGGCCTGGAGGCGGCGCTCAGCCGGCCCGCGCTCGCGGCCCCGTACCGGATGGTCGACGAGCGGGACCGGGAGGTCGCCGACCGGCTCGCCCGCGGCCGGCGCACCCTGGCGCACCTGCTCGACCGGGCGGACGCCGACCTCGCCCACACCCTCGCCCGCGTCGTCGCCCTGTCCCCCGCCGCCACCCTGCGCCGCGGCTACGCCGTCCTCCAGCGCGCGGACGGCACGGCGGTCCGCGACCCGGCCGGCGTCAAGGCGGACG
This sequence comes from uncultured Actinomycetota bacterium, assembly GCA_963820715.1. Classification (GTDB taxonomy): domain Bacteria; phylum Actinomycetota; class Actinomycetes; order Streptomycetales; family Streptomycetaceae; genus Actinacidiphila. The sequence continues at coordinate 329,484 of CAWGAU010000001.1, forward strand.
AACAGCTCAGGGCCCGGGTCGCGGACGGCGACTTCGCGGTACGGGTGGAGGAGCGGCCGCAGGCGTAAGCGGTCACGGCCGCCACGGGCGGGCGGGAGCCGGGGTGTCGCGGGCAGCGCCTAGGCTGGCCCGCATGGCAGCAGACCAGGACGTTCAGGCGGGTCTCGGGTACGAGCAGGCCCGGGACGAGCTCATCGACGTGGTGCGCAGGCTTGAGGCGGGGGGCGCCACGCTGGAGGAGTCGCTCGCGCTGTGGGAGCGGGGGGAGGAGCTGGCGAAGGTCTGCCGCAGATGGCTGGAGGGGGCCAGGGCGCGGCTGGACGCGGCGCTGGCGGCGGAGCGGGAGGGAGGCGGGAGGGGGAAGCGGGGGCCGCCACCGAGGAGGGCTAGCTGCTTCCCGCCGTGCCCCCGTCCGTTCGCTCGGCTCCTGCGCTGCGCCGTGCGCTACTTGAGCGCGTCGGCGAGCTGGACGAGCTGCGACTGCGGGGCCGTACCGAGGACGACGGTGGTGACGCCGTGCTCCTCGCGCACCAGGGCGCTGTAGCGGCCGCCGACGTAGCGGTTCCAGGTCAGGCCGCCGGCGGCCACCGTACGGGTGCCGTCGCGGTGGGCGTTGATGGTGACGGCGCCGATGAAGCCGGCCGGGTCGCCGTTGGACTGCTCGACCGCGACGTACTGCTGCTCGGGGTCGACGAAGCCGAGGTGCCAGGTGACGTTCTTGCGGTCGGCCGCGCTGTAGGTGACCGAGGTCGCGCGCCACTGCGACCCGAGCCCCTGGGGCCCCATCACCTTGTACGGGGCGTCCCGCCGGGCCTGCTGGAGTTCCACCGTGTAGCTGACGGTCTCGGTCTTGACCGGGTTCGCCTTGGAGTCGTGCGGGACGAAGAGGTAGATCACGTACACGACGATCCCGAGGAGCGCCAGCGACAGCACCAGGTCCCGGATCGTCTTGCTGCCACGTTTGTCTGCTGCCACCCGCCTATCGTCCCTCATGCCCCGGCGCGCCCCCACCGCCGGGTCCCCGTACGCGCTCCGGCGTCCGCGACCGCACCGGCCGGCGGGCACCCCCGCACGGCCCAATGCGCTCATGTGACATGTGCCCTGCTCATCCTGACGGGCAACCGATAGGGTCGCAGCACCCTCATATCCGGCCGTCCTCGTACAGAAAGGTGCGCTGTGATGACCGAACAGCACTTGCCCCCGCAGCTCGAAGTGAGCCCGGAGGCCCCCGACCGCAACCTCGCCCTGGAACTCGTCCGGGTCACCGAGGCCGCCGCGATGGCCGTCGGCCCGCTGGGTCGGCCGGGGCGACAAGAACGGCGCCGACGGCGCGGCGGTCAAGGCCATGCGCACTCTCGTCCACACCGTGTCGATGAACGGCGTCGTGGTCATCGGCGAGGGCGAGAAGGACGAGGCGCCGATGCTCTTCAACGGCGAGCGGATCGGCGACGGCACCGGCGCGGAGTGCGACGTCGCGGTGGACCCGGTCGACGGCACCACGCTGACCGCCAAGGGCATGCCCAACGCCGTCTCGGTGCTGGCGGTCGCCGACCGCGGCACGATGTACGACCCGTCGGCCGTCTTCTACATGGACAAGCTGGTGGTCGGCCCGGAGGCGGCCGAGTTCGTGGACATCAACGCGCCGGCCGCGGTGAACATCCGGCGGGTCGCCAAGGCCAAGGGCAGCGCGCCCGAGGACGTCACGGTCGTGGTGCTGGACCGGCCGCGGCACGACGGGCTGGTGCGCGAGATCCGGGAGGCCGGCGCCCGGATCAAGTTCATCGCCGACGGCGACGTGGCCGGCGCGATCATGGCGGCCCGCGAGGGCACCGGCGTCGACATGCTGCTCGGCATCGGCGGCACGCCGGAGGGCATCATCACCGCCTGCGCGATGACGTGCCTGGGCGGCACGATCCAGGGCAGGCTGTGGCCCAAGGACGACGCCGAGCGGCGGCGGGCGCTGGACGCCGGGCACGACCTGGACCGGGTGCTGCACACCGAGGACCTGGTCAGCGGCGACAACGTGTTCTTCGTGGCGACCGGCATCACGGACGGCGAACTGCTGCGCGGGGTGCGGTACCGCGCGGAGACCGCCACCACCTCGTCGCTGGTGATGCGGTCGAAGTCCGGCACCATCCGGCAGATCGACTCGGTGCACCGGCTGTCGAAGCTGCGGGCGTACAGCGCGGTCGACTTCGACCGGGCGCACTGAGATCGGGCGTACCGGTCCCGCGGTACGTCACCTGAAGTGACACATTGCCCCGTCCCGTCCGAACCGCCGCTGCCCGGGCCCCGTAACCCGGGGGCGGCGGTCGGTGGGCGGGGACGGCGCGGCGGGCGGCCGCGGCGCCGGGCCCCGGTGTCAGCCCGCGGCGGCTATCCGGGCGGCGGGGCGCTGGAGTTCGACCTCGCGGCGCCGCCTGCGGGCCAGCACCACCCGGCGCTCGGCGGCCGTCATGCCGCCCCACACGCCGTACGGCTCGGGCTGGAGCAGCGCGTGCTCGCGGCATTCGAGCATCACCGGGCAGCGCGCGCAGACCCGCTTGGCGGCCTCCTCACGGGACAGCCGGGCTGCTGTCGGCTCCTTGGAGGGGGCGAAGAACAGCCCCGCCTCGTCGCTGCGGCAAGCGGCCTCCGAGTGCCATGGGCCACCCAGGTCCCGCGGATGTCCGGGCGGGAACGCGGGGTCCGTGACGGGCTCGATCGGTTGAAGCACGGGAAACTCCTGACGACGGCGTTGGGGTACCCCCAGGCGCGGCTCTGGGGGAGATTGCCACGCTTGCCCGTCGCCGCCCGGTCGCCGGACATGGGTATGCCGGAGCTGCCGCGCGGCGGCGTGGCATTCCCCTACCCGCTGTGCGCGACTTCATGCGCACCGTGTTCGTTCCCGCGTACGACGATCGGCCCGGCGTACGCCCGCGGCCAGGGTCCTCTCGCCGCTCCGCCGCGTCAACACCCTCTGCCACCGGGGGTGTTCAGTCCTCCAGGCGCTTCTTCGCCCAGTCCGCGACCTTCTTGCCGCGCTTGGCCTTCGCCTCCACCCCGCCCCAGAAGGCGAGTCCGTCGATCCGGACGACGGGTGCGCCCGGGTCGGGCGCCTCGAACGCCTTGATGTCGGAGCCGCCCATCACGCCGACCACGCCACCGCCGCGCAGCGTCACGTTCTCCGGGAGCTTGATGCGTGACGCCGCCCAGGATCGCGGTGCAGTGGATCACCAACTCCGGTGCGGTGAACGTCGCTTCGGTGAGGTCGATCTCGACGCCGCCGAGGATGGCGACCGCGGTGATCCGGTTGCCGACGCGCCAGCGGCCCTTGCGCTCGGCTCCGCCGAGGATGGCGACGAGGTTGGGGTTCTCGCCGCTGGGGTCCGGGCCGTAACTGTAGCCGCGGGCGGCGGCCGGCGCGGGCGCGGGCGCGCTGTGCTGCCGGCGGCCGACCGGCAGGTCGCGCACCAGGGGCTCCAGTTCGCCGAGGGTCTTGGCGCCGTAGAGCCGGTCGATGCGCTCCGAGTGCTCGGCGGCGTCGAGGCGGCCCTCGGCGAGGGCCTCGCGCAGGATGTCGGCGATGCGGTCGCGGTCGGCGTCCGAGGCGCGGAAGTCGCCTTCGGCGGTGGGCTTGGCGAGCGAGGGGGCCGTGGGCGCAGGCCGGGCTTCCTCCGGGGCCGTCCGCGGGGCGGTTTGCGGGGGGGTCGAGCGCTTGTCGAACTGCGAGTCATCCACGCGACCACCGTACACAGACGCGATAGATCGCGACTACCCTGAACTCCCACCTACGCCGCTCCCCCTAAGGGTGCCCTTCCGCCTGGGGCGCCCACTCCAAGTGGCGTGGGGTGCCCTCGCGGAGGGCCGGCGCCTCCCCCGGGGCCGGGGTTCCCTTGCGTGGGGCGGCGCCCCCCGGGGCCGCGGTGGGGGTGCCTTGCGCGTGGCGGCGCCTCCCCCCCGGGCGCGGGGTGAGTGCCTTTGCATAAGGCGGCGCCCGGTCTTTTACGGATGTGGGGTGCCCTTGCATGGGGCGGCGCCAAACCAGGGGCGCGGGGAACTGCGCGGGCAACCGGCCACCGGTCGGTGGTTCCGGATTCAGACCCCAAGGGGCTGGGCCTGCGGACCCGGCGCGCCACCGTCGTGGCTGGTCGCGCAGTTCCCCGCGCCCCTGAAAACGAGGCGCCGTCCTCCGTAGGGGGGCTGCCCCGCGCTGGGGGGAGGCGCCGACCTCCGGGGGGAGGTTCTAGGCTGGGTGACGCCTCAGCGTCGACGCAGCCGAGTAAGGATTGCCCCACATGCCCGAGTTCGCTTATACGGATCTGCTCCCCCTCGGTGAGGACCCCACCGAGTACCGCCTGATCACGTCGGAAGGCGTCAGCACCTTCGAAGCGGCCGGCCGCACCTTCCTCAAGGTCGACCCGGAGGCGCTGCGCACGCTCGCCGCCGAGGCCATGCACGACATCTCGCACTACCTGCGCCCCACCCACCTCGCCCAGCTCCGCCGTATCCTCGACGACCCGCAGGCCAGCCCCAACGACCGCTTCGTCGCGCTCGACCTGCTGAAGAACGCCAACATCGCGGCCGCCGGCGTCCTGCCGATGTGCCAGGACACCGGCACCGCGATCGTCATGGGCAAGCGCGGCCAGCAGGTCCTCACCGAGGGCGGCGACGAGCAGGCGCTGTCGCGCGGCATCTACGACGCGTACACCAAGCTCAACCTGCGCTACTCGCAGATGGCCCCGCTGACCATGTGGGACGAGAAGAACACCGGCTCCAACCTGCCCGCCCAGATCGAGCTGTACGCGACCGACGGCGGCGCGTACAAGTTCCTGTTCATGGCCAAGGGCGGCGGCAGCGCCAACAAGTCGTTCCTCTACCAGGAGACCAAGGCGGTCCTCAACGAGACCGCCATGATGAGGTTCCTGGAGCAGAAGATCCGCTCGCTCGGCACCGCGGCCTGCCCGCCGTACCACCTGGCGATCGTCGTGGGCGGCACCAGCGCCGAGTTCGCCCTGAAGACCGCGAAGTACGCCTCCGCGCACTACCTCGACGAGCTGCCGGCCGAGGGCTCGCCCGCCGGACACGGCTTCCGGGACAAGGAGCTGGAGCAGAAGGTCTTCGAACTCACCCAGACCATCGGGATCGGCGCGCAGTTCGGCGGCAAGTACTTCTGCCACGACGTGCGGGTGGTACGGCTGCCGCGGCACGGCGCGTCCTGCCCGGTGGCCATCGCGGTGTCCTGCTCTGCCGACCGGCAGGCGCTGGCGAAGATCACCGCCGAGGGCGTCTTCCTGGAGCAGTTGGAGACCGACCCGGCGCGCTTCCTGCCGGAGACCACCGACGAGCACCTGGACGACGACGTCGTCCGGATCGACCTCAACCGGCCGATGGCCGACATCCGCGCCGAGCTGACCCGGTACCCCGTCAAGACCCGGCTCTCGCTGTCCGGCCCGCTGGTCGTCGCCCGCGACATCGCGCACGCCAAGATCAAGGAGCGGCTCGACGCGGGCGAGGAGATGCCGCCGTACCTGCGCGACCACGCCGTCTACTACGCCGGCCCCGCCAAGACCCCCGAGGGCTACGCCTCCGGCTCGTTCGGCCCCACCACGGCCGGGCGGATGGACTCGTACGTCGAGCAGTTCCAGGCGGCGGGCGGCTCGCTGGTGATGCTCGCCAAGGGCAACCGGTCGCAGCAGGTCACCGACGCGTGCGCGGCGCACGGCGGCTTCTACCTCGGCTCGATCGGCGGCCCGGCGGCGCGGCTGGCGCAGGACTGCATCAAGAAGGTCGACGTGCTCGAGTACGCCGAACTCGGCATGGAGGCCGTCTGGAAGATCGAGGTCGAGGACTTCCCGGCGTTCGTCGTCGTGGACGACAAGGGCAACGACTTCTTCCAGGACCCCTCCCCCACCCCGACCTTCACCTCCATCCCCCTGCGCCCGGGCGCCTGACCCCTGCCCGCGCCTGCCCGCGCCCGCCCGGGCCGCGTGGACGTACAAGGAGGGACAGGGGAACAAAACCCTCCCGGGCGGGCACTGTAAAAGGCATGGACGACTTCCGGATCGAGCACGACTCGATGGGCGAGGTACGCGTCCCCGCCGCCGCGAAGTGGCGGGCGCAGACCCAGCGGGCGGTGGAGAACTTCCCGATCTCCGGGCCGGCCGATCGAGCGGGCGCACATCGCGGCGCTGGCCCTGATCAAGGCCGCCGCCGCGAAGGTCAACGCCGAGCCTGGGCGTGCTCGACGCGGACATGGCGGAGGCGATCCAGCAGGCCGCGGCCGAGGTCGCCGACGGCCGCTGGGACGACGAGTTCCCGATCGACGTGTTCCAGACCGGCTCGGGCACGTCGTCCAACATGAACACCAACGAGGTGATCGCGACGCTCGCCACCGAGCGCCTGGGGCGCCGGTGCACCCGAACGACCACGTCAACGCCTCGCAGTCGTCCAACGACGTCTTCCCGTCCTCCATCCACATCGCGGCCACCGGCGGCGGTGACCGGCGACCTCGATCCCGGCGCTGGCCCACCTGGCGGAGGCGCTGGAGGCGCAAGGCGGCGGAGTTCGCGACGGTGGTCAAGGCGGGCCGCACCCACCTGATGGACGCCACGCCGGTCACGCTGGGCCAGGAGTTCGGCGGGTACGCCGCCCAGGTGCGCTACGGCGTCGAGCGGCTGGAGTCCGCGCTGCCGCGGCTGGCCGAGCTGCCGCTGGGCGGCACCGCGGTCGGCACCGGCATCAACACCCCGCCCGGGTTCGCGGCCGCGGTGATCGCCGAGCTGGCCCGGACCACCGGGCTGCCGCTGACCGAGGCGCGCAACCACTTCGAGGCGCAGGGCGCGCGCGACGCGCTCGTCGAGACGTCGGGCCAGCTGCGGACGATCGCGGTCGGCCTGACCAAGATCGCCAACGACCTGCGCTGGATGTCGTCGGGCCCGCGCACCGGCCTCGCCGAGATCAGCCTGCCCGACCTGCAGCCCGGCTCGTCGATCATGCCCGGCAAGGTCAACCCGGTGATCCCCGAGGCGGTGCTGATGGTCGTCGCCCAGGTCATCGGCAACGACGCGGCGGTCGCGTTGGCCGGCGCGGCCGGCAACTTCGAGCTGAACGTGATGCTGCCGGTGATCGCCCGCAACATCCTGGAGTCGATCCGGCTGCTGGCCAACGTCACCCGGCTGCTCGCCGACCGCTGCGTCGACGGCATCACCGCCCACGTCGAGCGGGCCCGCGAGTACGCCGAGTCCTCGCCGTCGATCGTCACCCCGCTCAACCGGTACATCGGCTACGAGGAGGCCGCGAAGGTCGCCAAGCAGTCGCTGGCCGAGCGCAAGACGATCCGCCAGGTCGTGCTCGAGGGCGGCTACGTGGAGCGCGGCGACGCTGACCGAGAGCCAGCTCGACGAGGCGCTCGACGTGCTGCGGATGACCCGCCCTTAACACGGGATTCGTAAACTCTGTTCATGACAGCCGACCTCGACACCTCGCGCACGGACCCGCAGAAGGCACCCGCCGTCAGCGCAGCGGCCTTCTGGGAACCCGGTGGGCAGGTGCTGTGGCGCTATCGCGGGAACGGCACGGACGAGGTGCACATCTGCCGCCCGGTGACCGTGGTGCGCGACGACGCGGAGCTGCTCGCGGTGTGGCTGGCGCCCGGCACGCGGTGTGTGAAGCCGGTGCTGGCGGACGGCACGCCGGTGTACCGCGAGCCGCTGGAGACCCGCTACGTCAAGCCGCGCACGGTGACCGTGGAGCAGTGGTTCGGCGGCGGCGTGCTGAAGCTGGCCCGGCCGGGCGAGCCGTGGTCGGTGTGGCTGTTCTGGGACCCGGACTGGCACTTCCGGAGCTGGTACGTGAACCTGGAGGAGCCGCTGCGCCGCTGGTCGGGAGGGGTGGACTCGGAGGACCACTTCCTGGACATCTCGGTCCACCCGGACCGGAGCTGGCAGTGGCGGGACGAGGACGAGTTCGCCCAGGCGCAGGCCGACGGCCTGATGCCGGCCGAGCTGGCCGCGCGGGTGCGGCAGGCGGGGCGGCAGGCGGCCGAGGCGGTCGCCGCCTGGGGTCCGCCGTTCAGCGACGGGTGGCAGGACTGGCGGCCCGACCCGGCGTGGCCGGTGCCGCGGCTGCCGACGGACTGGGACCGTCCGGCCGCCTGAGGTATGATCCGCGCCCCGGCCCCGGGCCCTTGTTGCGCCCCCGAGAGCCGGTCGTAGGATCGTGCTCCGCGAAGCCTGCACAATTGGCAAGCTCGGCCTAGAGTTTGACGCTACGTCATGGATGTGCGGACGCCACACGTGCGTCGGCACGGACGGACGCCCCGCAGCCACAAGATCGATCCTGTCACAGGATATCCACAGCTCCATCCGCGGAATCACAGTCACGGAGGCCCTGAACAGTGGACACAGAAGGCGGCGAGGTGCCCCACCCGGCGCGTCGGGGCCGCGACCGCACCGGTCAGGCCGAGGCGTTCGACGCCATCGGCGACCGGTACGACGAGGCGTTCCCGCACAAGGAGGGCCAGGTGGCGGCCGGCGGCTGGCTCACCGCGTCGCTGCCCCACGGGGACCCGGTGCTGGACCTGGGCTGCGGCACGGGCCTGCCGACCGCCCGGCAGCTCACCGACGCGGGGCTGCGGGTGACCGGCGTGGACCTGTCCGCCGGGATGCTGGCACTGGCCCGGGCGAACGTGCCGGACGCCGAATTCGTGCAGGCCGACCTCGCCGACCTGATCGACGGCGGGCTGATGGCCACGGACAGTTTCCAGGCGGTCACCGCCTTCTTCACGCTGCTGATGCTGCCCAAGGCCGAGATCCCCGACGCGCTGTCCGCCATCCACCGCCTGCTGCGGCCCGGCGGGCTGCTGGCGCTGGGCATGGTCGAGGCCGACGTGGACGACATGGCGATCCCGTTCCTCGGCAACACGATCCGGGTATCGGGGTACCTGCGGGACGAACTGCGCCATGTCGTGACGGACGCGGGCTTCGAGGTGATCAAGGAGGAGTCGTACGCCTACGCCCCGGCGAGCAGCGACGTACCGCCGGAGGAGCAGATCTTCCTCTACTGCCGACGCGCCTGACCTGACCGGCCCGAGCCCTGCCGCGCGCAGAATGCGGCGGAGCACCGACGGATGGACCGACTCGCGTGACCACCGACCCACCACGAACTCCCCGCACGCCGTCTCCCACGGACCCGCGCGGCGGCTTCGGCCTGCGCGGCGACCTGCCCGAGCGGCCGGACGCGCCCGTCGGCGACCCCCTGTGCGCCGCCGGCCAGGGCCGGGACGCGCCCCCGGCGGGGGACGGGGCGACCGACCACGGCCGCGGGCCCGACCCGGCGGGCGGGCCCGGCGGGCCGCGGGCGCACGAGGAGCCGTACCGCACGCCGTCCGGGGCCGAGTCCTGGGACGCCGGCGGCCGGACCGGGACGGACGTGGTCCATGAGCCGTATGGTGAGGCAGTGGCCGGAAAAGGGGCGGCAGAACCGCCGGGCGCGACGAACCCGCACCGGGCGCCCGCGGCCGGGCAGGCGTCCGGGGACGATCCCGGTGCGCCCGCGGGGCGGCCGGACGGCCCCCCGCTGCCCCCGATCCCGGCACACGGAAGCGGATGGGCACCGGGAGTGACGGACGGGAGCGAGTCGTTGGGGGCGTTCGTGAGCACGCCGCCGCGGGGCACGCCGATCGACGCGGGCGGCCTCCCGGCGGACGAGGACTCAGTGGGGATGCGTATCCCGATGCCTGCACAGACCGGCCCGGAGGCCGACCGGCTGCGGTACGTCGGCGCCGCGACCCGCCGGATCGCCCGCGGCCTGGACCTCGACGAGATCCTGCTCGGCCTGTGCCGCTCTGCGGTGCCCGCCTTCGCCGACGCGATCCTGGTCTACCTGCGCGACCCGCTGCCGGTGGGCGACGAGCGGCCCTCGGGCCCGCTGCGGCTGCGGCTGCGCCGGGCCGACGGCGGGCTGGAGGGCCCCGGCGAGGACGAGGACGTGCCGGTCGGCACGCTGGCCGCGCTGGAGACCCCGTACGGCGGCGCCCCCGAGACGATCTCGGTGCTGCTCGACGGGCCGCTCGCGGAGGTGCTGCGCGGGGTCCGCCCGGTCTTCGCGGACTCGTCGCGGGCCGCCGACGCGCTCGGCGAGCTGCTCGGCCACCCCGAGGACCCGCTGCCCACCGGCCGCCGCGCGCTGCTCGCGCCGCTGCGGGGCCGCCGCCGGGTGATCGGCGCCGCGGTGCTGCTGCGCCGCGCGGACCGGCCCGCCTTCGAGTCCGACGACCTGCTGGTGGCCGCCCAGCTCGCCACCCACACCGCGCTCGGCGTCGACAAGGCGGTGCTCTACGGCCGCGAGGCGTACATCGCCGACGCCCTCCAGCGCGAGATGCTGCCCGACTCGCTGCCGCAGCCCACCGGTGTGCAGCTCGCCAGCCGCTACCTGCCCGCGGCGGAGTCCGCCCGGGTCGGCGGCGACTGGTACGACGCGATCCCGCTGCCCGGCAGCCGGGTGGCCCTGGTGGTCGGCGACGTCATGGGCCACTCCATGACCTCCGCGGCGATCATGGGCCAGCTGCGCACGACCGTCCAGACCCTGGCCGGACTCGACCTGGCCCCGCAGGAGGTCCTCTACCACCTCGACGAGCAGGCCCAGCGGCTCGGCCAGGACCGCATGGCGACCTGCGTCTACGCCGTCTACGACCCGATCGCGCACCGCCTGGTCGTCGCCAACGCCGGCCACCCGCCGCCCGTCCTGCTGCACGCCGACGGCCTGGCCGAGGTGCTGCGGGTGCCTCCGGGCGCGCCGATCGGCGTCGGCGGGGTGCCGTTCGAGGCGGTCGAGCTGCCCGCGCCCGCCGGGGCGACCCTGCTGCTCTACACCGACGGCCTGGTGGAGTCCCGCACCCGCGACGTGTGGGGCGGCATCGAGATGCTGCGCGAGCGGCTGCACGACGCGGCGACCGTGGTCTCCCCGCCGCCGCTGGAGCCGCTGTGCGACGAGGTGCTGGAGATCCTCGGGCCGGGCGACCGCGACGACGACATCGCGCTGCTCGCCGCCCGGTTCGACGGGATCGCGCCGAGCGACGTGGCGTACTGGTTCCTGGAGCCGCAGGCGCAGACCGCGGGCCGGGCCCGCCGGCTGGTCCGGCAGGCGCTGCGCCGCTGGGACCTGGAGGACCAGGTCGACGCGGCCGAGCTGCTGGTGAGCGAGATCGTCACCAACGCGGTGCGGTACGCCGAGCGCCCCATCACGCTGCGGCTGCTGCGCACCGACGTCCTGCGCTGCGAGGTCGGCGACGACGCCCCGCTGCTCCCCCGCATGCGGCACGCCGCCCCCGAGGAGGAGGGCGGCCGCGGCCTCTACCTGGTCAACCGCATGGCCCAGCGCTGGGGCGCGACCCGCTTGGGCGCGGGCAAGGTCGTCTGGTTCGAACTCCCCATCACGTAGTCCTCCCCGCAGGGCCCGCCCCACGGTGGGTGCGCGTGTGTCCAGCCCCGGGTACGGAACCCTCACGTATCCCGGGGCTGCGCCCCAACCCTCGCACCGAACCACCGGCACGGCGCGGGGGGAGCCGTTCTTACGCGGGGGCACCCGAGGGGCTGCCGTCGGGTGCGTGCGGGAAGGGGAGCCGCTCTTACGCGAGGGCACCGTCACGTGGGAGCCGCTCTTACGTGCGTGCGGCACTCAGCCCTTTTTTGCCGCCCTCTCGCCTCCGGGCGCTTAGACCCGGTGTCGACAGTCGATCATGCTCGCTCGCTCGTTCCTCGCTCCCTGCGCGTGTTCTCCCTTTCGACACCGGCGCGCCGTTCGGCTCGCTGGCTACACGGCGAGCCCTGCTCCATAGCCGCACCCCCACGGCGAGCCGTACGCACGCAAACGCGCCCACCGGCGCGCCCTTCGGCTCGCTGGCTACACGGCGAAACCCTGAGCAGAGCCGCAGCCCCACGGGTGAGCCCCGCCCCCGTGCCCGCCGCCTCCCGTTGGGCTCACTATTGTGATATCACTTAGATAGGTAGACGAAATCACGTGAGCGGGGAGGCCGTCATGGTCGAGGAATCGCAGGGGCGCGGTACGGGTGAGCGCGGCGACATACCGGAGATGCCCGCACCGCGGGTGCACGAGCGCCGGGCCGCGGGGATGCCGGGGCTGCCGTTCCTGCTCATCGCCCTGCTGGTGGTCGCCGCCGGCATCGCGCTGATCGCGACGGGAGCGGGCCGGAAGGGCGGCACGGAGGCCGTACTGATCGCCGCGGGCGCGCTGGTCGTACTGGCCGCCTTCATCACGCTCTTCGGCCTCACCCAGGTCGCCCCGGGCCAGGCCCGCGTCTGCCAGCTGTTCGGCCGGTACCAGGGCACCATCCGCCAGGACGGCCTGCGCTGGGTGAACCCGTTCACCAGCCGCCGCCGGATCTCCACCCGTATCCGCAACCAGGAGACCGCCGTCCTGAAGGTCAACGACGCCTACGGCAACCCGATCGAACTGGCCGCGGTCGTCGTGTGGCAGGTCAAGGACACCGCGCAGGCGGTCTTCGAGGTCGACAACTTCGCCCGCTTCGTGTCGATCCAGACCGACACCGCCGTCCGGCACATCGCCACCAACTACCCGTACGACAGCCACGACGCCGAAGGGCTGTCGCTGCGGGAGAACTCCGACGAGATCACCGAGCGGCTGTCGGTGGAGATCGCCGCCCGGGTCGAGTCCGCGGGCGTGAAGATCATCGAGTCCCGCTTCACCCACCTGGCGTACGCCCCCGAGATCGCCTCGGCGATGCTCCAGCGGCAGCAGGCGGGCGCGATCGTGGCGGCCCGGCAGACCATCGTGGACGGCGCGGTGGGCATGGTCGAGTCGGCGCTGTCCCGGATCGCCGAGCAGGGCATCGTGGAACTGGACGAGGAGCGCAAGGCGTCGATGGTCAGCAATCTGCTCGTCGTGCTGTGCGGCGAGCGCGCCGCCCAGCCCGTACTGAACACCGGCACGCTCTACGCGTGACCGAGCCCGAGCCCCGCCGCCCGGCCCGCAAGCAGGTGCTGCTGCGGCTCGACCCCGCCGTGCACGACGCGCTCGCCGCGTGGGCGGCGGGGGAACTGCGGAGCACCAACGCGCAGATCGAGTACCTGCTGCGGCGGGCGCTGGCGGACGCCGGCCGGCTCCCGTCGGCCGCCCGCCCGATCCCGCGCCGCGGCCGCCCGCCGAAACCCGGGCCCGCCGCCGACCCGCCGCCCTCCTCCGACCCGGAGCCGACCGGACCCGCGGCACCGCATCCGCCCGAAGCACCGTAAGCACCATCTGACCTGCGGAGAAGCCGCCCTGGGCCGACCAGTACACCATGGGTATACACGGGATGTATACCCATGGTGTACTGTGCTCCGCATGTCAATCGGCCACACCCTGCTCGGACTTCTGGAGTCCGGGCCGCGCCACGGTTACGACCTCAAGCGCGCCTTCGACGAACGCTTCGGGCACGACCGGCCGCTCGCGTACGGCCAGGTCTACTCGACCATGGCCAGGCTGCTGAAGAACGGCCTGGTCGAGGTCGACGGGATAGAGCCGGGCGGCGGCCCCGAGCGCAAGCGCTACGCCATCACCGACGCCGGGATCACCGACGTCGAGGCGTGGCTGTCGCAGCCCGAGAAGCCCGAGCCCTATCTCCAGACGACCCTCTACACCAAGGTCGTCCTCGCCCTGCTGACCGGCCGGCCGGCGGTCGACCTGCTGGACACCCAGCGCGCCGAGCACCTGCGGCTGATGCGCGAGCTGACCCGGCGCAAGACCGCGGGCGACCTCGCCGACCAGCTGATCTGCGACCACGCCCTGTTCCACCTGGAGGCGGACCTGCGGTGGCTGGAGCTCACCGCGGCCCGGCTCGACCAGCTCGCCGCGGAGGTGACCCGGTGACCGCGGAGCCCCTGCTGCTGGCGACGGCCGTACGCAAGTCCTACGGCCCCACCCCGGCGCTCGACGGCGCGGACCTGACCATCCGCTCCGGCGAGGTCGTCGCGGTGATGGGCCCGTCCGGCTCCGGCAAGTCCACGCTGCTGCACTGCCTGGCCGGCATCGTCCGGCCCGACTCCGGCGAGGTCCGCTACCGCGGCCGCGAGCTGTCGGACGATGTCCGACGGGGAGCGCAGCGCGCTGCGCCGCACCGACTTCGGCTTCGTCTTCCAGTTCGGCCGGCTCGTGCCCGAGCTGACCTGCCTGGAGAACGTGGCGATGCCGATGCGGCTGAGCGGCACCCGGCGCCGTACCGCCGAGGCAGAAGGCCGCCCAGTGGCTGGAGCGGCTGGAGGTCGCCGACATCGCGGGCCAGCGGCCCGGCGAGGTCTCCGGCGGGCAGGGCCAGCGGGTCGCGGTGGCGCGCGCGCTGGTCGGCGGGCCCCGGGTGGTCTTCGCCGACGAGCCGACCGGCGCGCTGGACTCGCTCAACGGCGAGCGGGTGATGCGGCTGCTGACCGACGCCGCCCACGACACCGGCGCCGCCGTCGTCCTGGTGACCCACGAGGCGCGGGTGGCCGCGTACTCCGACCGGGAGATCGTCGTGCGGGACGGGAAGTCGCGCGACATGGAACGGGTGTCATGAGTACCCGGCACGAGCCGTTCGCCGGATTCGACGTCGTCGGCGGCGGCCCCGCCGGCGGCCGGACCAGGCCCCCGGAACCCCCGGCCGACCTGCGCACCTGGGCGCGCGACCTCGCGCTCGGCGCGCGGTTCGCGGCCGGCGGCGGCCGCGAGGGCTGGACCCGCACCGCGCTCACCGCCATCGGCGTCGGGCTCGGCGTGGCGCTGCTGCTGCTGGCCGCCGCGGTGCCCGCGATGATGACACACCCGCGACCACAAGCGGGTCGCCCGCGACAGCACGTCGGCCGGCTACCTGGCCAGGCCCACCGACCGGTCGCTGCTGATCGCCGACGCGGACACCGGCTACCACGGCAAGAACGTCACCGGTGTCCTGATCCACGCCGAGGGCCCCGACTCCGCCGTGCCGCCCGGGATCGACCGGATTCCCGCGGCCGGGCGGATGGTGGTCTCGCCCGCGCTGAAGAAGCTGCTGGCGTCCACCCCGCTGCTGCGCGAGCGCATCCCGTACCCGATCACCGGCACCATCGGGCACGCCGGGCTGATGGGCCCGGCCGAGCTGTACTACTACGCCGGCAGCGACCAGCTGGTGGCGCGCGAGTCGGACATGGCGCACGGCAACGCCGACCGGATCGCCGGGTTCGGCTACCACAGCAACTCCGAGGTGATGGGGCCGACGTTCGACCTGCTGCTGGTCATCATGCTGGTGGTGCTGCTGCTGCCGGTCGCGGTGTTCATCGGCACCGCGGTACGGCTCGGCGGCGAGCGCCGGGACCGGCGGCTGGCGGCGCTGCGGCTGGTGGGCGCCGACATCCGGATGACCCGCAGGATCGCGGCCGGGGAGGCGCTGCTCGGCGCGCTGCTCGGGCTGGTGCTGGGCGGCGTCTTCTTCCTGCTCGGCCGGCAGCTCGCCTCCGGGGTCACCATCCGCGACATCTCCGCCTACCCTTCCGACCTGGCGCCGAACACCCCGCTGACGGTGCTGATCGTGCTGGTCGGTGCCGGTGGCGTCGGTCGCGGTGACGCTGGCCAGCCTGCGCGGCACGGCGATCGAGCCGCTGGGCGTCGTACGGCAGCGGGGTCGGCCGCAGGCGCCGGCTGTGGTGGCGGCTGCTGCTGCCGGCCGCCGGACTGGCCCTGCTCGCCCCGCTGTTCGGCAAGGTCGCCGGCGACTCCTCCCTCAACGAGTACCAGGTCGCCGCCGGCGCGGTCCTGCTGCTGTTCGGCGTGACCGCGATGCTGCCGTGGGTCGTCGAGGCGGCCGTGGGGCGGCTGCGCGGCGGCCCGCTGGCCTGGCAACTGGCCACCCGCAGGCTCCAGTTGAACAGCAGCGCCGTCGGCGCGCATGGTCAGCGGCGTGACGGTCGCGGTGGCCGGGGCGATCGCCCTCCAGATGCTCTTCAACGGCGTCAACAGCGACTTCGTCAGCAGCACCGGCGCCGATCCGACCCGCGCGCAGGCCGTGGTCGACGCCCCGGTCAGCAACGGCCGCCAGGCGCCCGCCGACATCGAGCGGCTCGCCGCCACCAAGGGCGTCACCGCCGTCTACGGCTACGTCTCCTCGCAGGCCACCCAGCCGGACGCCGCCACGCAGGCCCGCCGGCGCGGCGACCGCCTACCTGCCGGTCCAGGTCGGCGACTGCGCGTCGCTGCGGCAGATGGCGCGCGATCACCGGCTGCGCCCCCGGCAGCGTCTTCCTGGTCCGCCACACCGGGGACGACCCCGAGACGGACGACTTCGACAGGTACGCCAGGCCCGGCCACGCCCTCGACCTCAACGTCCCGTACGGGACACGGACTACCAGGGCAGGCCCCGGCTGTGGACGATCCCGGCCGGCACCCCGACGGTCGGCTCCCGTACCGACCCGACCGGCGACAGGCAGTGGGGCGTGCTCGCCACTCCGCAGGCCCTCGACGCCGGGGAGCTGACGCAGACCAGCGCGCAGATGTCGGTGGGCCTGGACCCGCACGTGCCCGACGCGATCGAGTACGTGCGCAACACCACGGCGACGCTGGGCGTCGGCGCGAGCTCCTTCAGCGTGCAGACCACCACGGCCAAGTCCAGCTACACCCAGCTCCGGCGCGGGCTGTTCGCCGGCGCCGCGCTCACCATGGCGCTGATCGGGGCGAGCCTGCTGGTGACGATGCTGGAGCAGCTGCGCGAGCGCAAGAAGCTGCTGGCGGTGCTGGTGGCCTTCGGCACCCGGCGCACCGCGCTGGCCTGGTCGGTGCTGTGGCAGACCGCGATCCCGGTGGTGCTCGGGCTGGCGCTGGCCTGCGCGGGCGGCATCGGCCTCGGCGCGGCGCTGCTGGCGATGGTGGGGCGGCCGTTCCTGATCGACTGGGGCAGCGTGGTGACGATGTCGGCGATCGGCGGGGGTGTGGTCTTCGGCGTCACGCTGCTGAGCCTGCCGCCGCTGTGGCGGTTGATGCGGGCTGACGGGCTCCGCACGGAGTAGCCTCCTGGCCCGGCCAGGCGCCGCCGCAGGGTCCCCGTGCGCCCCCAGACGGCGCCCTACCCCCGGGCTCGGGGTGCCCTTCCGGCACGAGGGTGCCTTACCCAGGGGCTGGGGTGCCCTTGCGCAGGGCGGCGCCCGTCTCCTGGGGCGCGGGGAACTGCGCGACACGCCACTGGATCGGCGCTGCCGCTGACCGTGGAGCGCAATCACCCCCTACCTTCAGGGGCGCTGGGGGCACCCCCGGACGGAGTCTGGGGGAGGAACTGCGCGACAAGCCACGACGGTGGCGCGCCGGGCCCGCAGGCCCAGCCCCTTGCGGTCTGAATCCGGACCACCGGCCGGTGGCCGGTTGCCCGCGCAGTTCCCCGCGCCCCTGATATGGCGCCCCCTTCCGCAAAGGCGACCACCCCGGGGAGCGGGTAAGCGCCTCCCGGGCGCAGACGGGACCACCCCGGGGAGCGGGGAAGGCGCCCTCGTCCGCAAACGGCACCCCACCCCGGGAGCGGCGAAAGCACCCTGCCGAGGGCCTAGCGGGAAGGCGCCGGAGCCGGGAGATCCGGGGAAGCCGGGGAACCGTCGGGCGCGGGCTCGGGCTCGGGCGGGGCGGGGGGAGGCGCTTCCGGGGAAGGAGCCGGGACTGCGGCGGCGCTCGGAGCCGCAGAGGCGTCGCCGCCGCCGACTCCCTGGCGTGCTGCCGAAGGTACCCGACCACGGTGTTGGCGACAGCGACCAGCGGCACCGCGCTGATCGCCCCGCCGATCCCGGCGATCAGCGACCCCGCCGCCACGGAGAGCACCACCGCGAGCGGGTGGACCCGTACCGCACGCCCCAGGATGAACGGCTGGAGGATGTGGCCCTCGATCTGCTGCACCGCCAGCACCACCACCAGCACCATGAGCGCCGTGAACGGCCCCTGGGTGACGAGCGCGACGACCACCGCCACCGCGCCGGAGGCGACCGCGCCGACCAGCGGCACGAAGGAGGACAGGAAGATCACGACGGCCAGCGGCACCGCCATCGGCACGCCGAGGAAGAAGATGCCGACGCCGATGAAGATCGCGTCGATCAGCGCGACGATCACGGTGCCGCGTACGTACAGGGTCAGGGTGCGCCAGGCGCGCGGTCCGGCGCCGGCCAGCCCGTCGCGGGCGGCCACGGGGAAGAGCTTGAGCACCCAGTTCCAGATGTTCGGCCCGTCGTAGAGCAGGAACAGGGTGCTGAACATCGCCAGCAGCACGCCGGTGAGGAACTCCACGATGACCGTGACGCCCTGGAGGCCGGCGTCGGTGAGCGCCTTGGTGTTGGAGCCGATGGCGTCGCTGAGGTTGTTGGCGACCTGGTTGATCTGGTCGTCGGTGACGTGGAAGGGGCTGTTGAGCAGCCAGTGCTTGCCCTGGTCGATGCCGTCCTGGAGGCTGCTGGACAGGTTGTCGAGGTTGGCCATCACCTGCCAGACGACGAACCAGCCGACCAGGCCCATGACGACGAAGCCGCCGATGAAGACCATCGCGGTGGCCAGCCCGCGCGGCACGCCCATCCCCTTGAGGCGGGCGACGAACGGCTGGAGCAGCGCGGTGATCAGCAGTGCGGCCACGAAGGCCAGCACGACCAGCCGGACCGCGCCGATCACCCGCATCATGACCCAGACGGTCCCGGCGAGCACGAGCAGCCGCCAGCCGACCTCGGCGGCCACCCGCATGCTCCACGGCACGACGGCGACCGGGTCGGTGGCCGGACCGGTGCGCTGCGCGGGCAGAACCGTTTCCGTCCGGTCCTGGGCCGGAGCCGGCCGGACGGCCGCCGGGTCGGACTCGGACCCGGACACGACGGAGGGGACCGCAACGGAAGGTGCGGTCCCCTGGTCGGCCGCGTCCCGTGCGGAGACGGACGCGTGCCGCTCGTCGAGCCGTCCGGCGAGGTTGGCCAGCCCTGAAGCGAGCGCGGCGCTCCAGTGGCGCTTGTCCGGCATGGCTCTCCCCTGACCCGTTCGGCCGTCTGTGGCACTGCTGTGCAGGACGACGTTACCCGGGATCAGGGTTGCTCAGGACGCCCAAGACGTCCGGCCGGCGGAGCCGTGAGCCGTGATGTGGCCTAGTAGTAGTGGTTGACCTGCCAGAACGACCAGGCGTCGCAGGGACTGCCGTAGCGGCTGTTCATGTAGTTCAGGCCCCACTTTATCTGCGTGGCCGGGTTGGTCTGCCAGTCGGCGCCGGCCGAGGCCATCTTGGAGCCGGGCAGCGCCTGGACCAGGCCGTAGGCACCGGAGGAGGCGTTGGTGGCCGTGTAGTTCCAGCCGCTCTCGCGCGAGACGATGTTGGAGAAGCACAGGTACTGGCCGCTGCCCACGATCTGCTTGGCCATCGCCTGGACCTCGGACACGGAGTACGACGCCTGCACGGCGAAGGTCGCGTGCGAGTCCCCCTGGTCGGCCTTGAGCTGAGCCGCCTTGCGCCTTGGCCGCTGCCGCCGCGTCCGCCGCCTTCTTCTTGGCGGCGGCGTCCTTGGCGGCCTGCACACGGGCCGCCTGCTCCGCCGACTGCCGCGCGGTGGCGTCGGCAGCGTCCGACTGGGCCTGGACCTGCTCGGTCAGCGATGCCTGCTGCACCTGCTGCCCCGCGGGGATGTCGGCGAGAAGCGTCGTCGTGCCTGCGGCTTCGACGGGCTGCTCGGTGCTGCTGCCCTGGTCGGCGCCTGACGCGACGCCGACGACGGCGCCAACTGTGGTGACTGCGGTGGCGGATGCCACTGCGAGCCCCCGGACCGAGATCCGGCTCACACGGTTTCCTTCCGGAAGCGCCCGTTCGGTGACCGCACGGACGCAATCGTGCCCCTGGCGCTGGCCCCCCGGCCGGGCCGCCGTAGGGGCCGGTCGGTCACGGGGGCACTGGCCCGGTGCGAAGTCCCTTGCGGGGTCCGCGTGATGCTCGGGCGGCTTATGGCGGCCGTTGTGGACTTGTCTGGTAGTGCTGAACCTACGCCCCTGGAGGTGTAGGTGTGCCATAAGCGGGGCCTGACAGCCTCACACCCTGCCGTACGCACCCGCCGTGCGGCAATTTCCGGTTGAGTGGCAAAGCTCACATGCTGCGGACGGCGGTAAATTCCAGCGATCCGGCCCCGTAAACGCTAGGCTGCTGCGCCCCGCTCACGGGGCGCAGCAGTCTCAACTCGCATGATTGTCAGCCAAATCGGGTCATCGCGGCCGAGCGCACGCTGCGGTCCGACGACGGCCCGACGGGCCGTCAGATCTCGGAGCTGCCGGTCTCCTCCAGCATCTCGGTGACGAGCGCCGCGATCGGCGAGCGCTCGGAACGGCTCAGGGTCACATGGGCGAAGAGCGGATGGCCCTTCAGCTTCTCCACCACCGCCACCACTCCGTCGTACCGCCCCACCCGCAGGTTGTCCCGCTGGGCCACGTCGTGGGTGAGCACCACCCGCGAGCCGGCCCCGATCCGGGACAGCACGGTCAGCAGCACGTTGCGCTCCAGCGACTGCGCCTCGTCGACGATCACGAAGGCGTCGTGCAGCGAACGGCCCCTGATGTGGGTCAGCGGCAGCACTTCGAGCATCCCGCGGGCCACGACCTCCTCGATGACCTCCTTGGACGTCACCGCCGACAGGGTGTCGAAGACCGCCTGGGCCCACGGGCTCATCTTCTCGGCCTCGCTGCCCGGCAGGTAGCCCAGCTCCTGGCCGCCCACCGCGTACAGCGGCCGGAAGACCATCACCTTGCGGTGCTGGCGGCGCTCCAGGACCGCCTCCAGGCCCGCGCACAGCGCCAGCGCCGACTTGCCGGTGCCGGCCCGGCCGCCCATCGACACGATGCCGACGTCCGGGTCGAGCAGCAGGTCCAGCGCGATGCGCTGCTCGGCGCTGCGGCCGTGGATGCCGAACGCCTCGCGGTCGCCGCGCACCAGCCGGACGCTGCCGTCCTCGGTGACCCGGCCGAGCGCCTTGCCGCGCTCGGACTGGAGCACCAGGCCGGTGTGCACCGGCAGGCCGGCCGCCTCGGCCAGCACCACGGTCTCGTGCGCGAAGAGGGCGTCCACTTCCTCGGCGCCGACGTGCAGCTCCTCCATCCCCGTCCAGCCGGACGTGATCGCCAGCTCCGCGCGGTACTCCTCGGCCAGCAGGCCGACCGCGGACGCCTTCACCCGCAGCGGCAGGTCCTTGGAGACGACCGTGACGTCGTACCCCTCGGCCTGGAGGTTGCGGGCGACCGCGAGGATGCGCGAGTCGTTGTCGCCGAGCCGGAATCCCGCGGGCAGTACCCCGGGGTCCGAGTGGTTGAGTTCGACCCTGAGCGTGCCGCCGATCTCGCCGATCGGGATCGGCGCGTCGAGCCTGCCGTACCTGATCCGGAACTCGTCGAGCGTGCGCAACGCCTGGCGGGCGAAGTAGCCGAGTTCGGGATGGTGGCGCTTGGCCTCCAACTCCGTCACCACGACGACGGGAAGCACGACCTCGTGCTCGTCGAAACGGGTGAAGGCGTTGGGGTCGGCCAACAGCACGCTGGTGTCGAGTACGTACGTGCGCCGGTCGTGATCACGGCGATTCTTGCTGGTCACCACGTGTGGACGAACCCCCTCGGGAGAGGTGAGTCTGCGGTCCGGCAGCCAAGGGCCGACTGCCGGTCTGCCAGTGATATGCCCTGGATTACCGGCTCGCATGCGAATGCATATGACTGTCGTCCGACCGTCATCGCACGGTCACGGAACGCTCACCCGGGATTCGACCGGGCCCGGCCGCCGGGAAGGGCCGCAGCGCAGCGGTGGTGGGGGCCGCCGGACGGAGTACGGCGGCGGCCCGGGCGGTCACCCGCCGTAGCGGCGGTGGCGGACGGCGTAGTCGCGCAGCGCCCGCAGGAAGTCCACCTTCCGGAACGCCGGCCAGAACACCTCGCAGAAGTAGTACTCCGAATGGGCGCTCTGCCACAGCATGAACCCGGACAGCCGCTGCTCGCCGGAGGTGCGGATCACCAGGTCCGGGTCGGGCTGGCCGCGCGTGTACAGGTGCTCGGCGATGTGCTCGACGTCCAGGATCTCGGCCAGGTCCTCGATGGACGTGCCGCGCCCGGCGTGCTCGTACAGCAGGGACCGCACGGCGTCGGCGATCTCCTGGCGGCCGCCGTAGCCGACCGCCACGTTCACCAGGATGCCGGTGGCGCCGTCGGTGGCCTGCTCGGCCTCCTTGAGCACCGACTGGGTGTGCGAGGGCAGCAGGTCCATCGTGCCCACGTGGTGCACCCGCCAGCGGCCGTCCGCCGCCAGGTCGACCACCGCGTCCTCGATGATGCCCAGCAGCGGCACCAGCTCATGGCCCGGACGGTCCAGGTTGTCCGTCGACAGCAGCCACAGCGTGACCACCTCGACGCCCGTCTCCTCGCACCAGCCGAGCATCTCCGCGATCTTGTCCGCGCCCGCCCGGTGGCCCTCCTCGGCCGTGCCGCCGGCGGCCTTGGCCCAGCGCCGGTTGCCGTCGAGGATCACGCCGACATGCTTGGGGGCCTGGGACACGTCGATCTTGCGTTCCACCCGGCGGGAGTACAGCCCGTACACCAGGTCGCGCAGATTCATCGCGCACCAGCCCCTCTTGCACTCGTCGCCCGGCGGCAACACTACTGCGCGAACGCGCGTCCGGACCAACCAGGTCGGACGGCCGGCGGCATGATCGGCGTCCCGGTCGGCGGCCGGGTCGGCGACGGCCTTTAGTAAGCGCTTCAACGGTCGTGATAAGCAGGATGCGTGAACATCCGAGACCTCTACCGCGCCTCCGACGAGCGCTACGACTCGATGGAGTACCGCCGCACCGGCCGCAGCGGCCTCAAGCTCCCGGCGATCTCGCTGGGCCTGTGGCACAACTTCGGCGACGACCGCACCCTGGACTCCCAGCGCGCCATCCTGCGCCGCGCCTTCGACCTGGGCGTCACCCACTTCGACCTGGCCAACAACTACGGCCCGCCCTACGGCGCCGCCGAGGCCAACTTCGGCACCCTCTTCGCCCAGGACTTCCGCCCCTACCGCGACGAGCTGGTCATCTCCACCAAGGCCGGCTACGACATGTGGCCGGGGCCCTACGGCGAATGGGGCTCGCGCAAGTACCTGCTGTCCTCCCTCGACCAGTCGCTGGGCCGGATGGGCCTGGACTACGTCGACATCTTCTACTCCCACCGCTTCGACCCCGACACGCCGCTCGAGGAGACCATGGGCGCGCTGGCCTCCGCGGTCCAGCAGGGCAAGGCGCTCTACGTCGGCATCTCCTCCTACGGGCCCGAGCGCACCCGCGAGGCCGCGCGCATCCTGCGCGAGCTGGGGGTGCCCGCGCTCATCCACCAGCCCTCGTACTCCATGATCAACCGCTGGATCGAGGACGAGGGCCTGCTCGACGTCCTGGAGGAGGAGGGCATGGGCTGCATCGGCTTCGTGCCGCTCGCCCAGGGGCTGCTCACCGACCGCTACCTCGGCGGCATCCCCGAGGACTCGCGGGCCGCCCAGGGCAAGTCCCTCAACCCCGCCCTGGTCAACGCGGAGACCGTCGGCCGGCTGCGCGCCCTCAACGACGTGGCCGCCGCCCGCGGGCAGTCCCTCGCGCAGCTCGCGCTGTCCTGGGTCCTGCGTGATCCGCGGGTCACCTCCGCGCTCATCGGGGCGTCGTCCGTGGCGCAGCTCGAGGCGAATGTCGCGGCCGTCGGGGCGGGGGCGCTGTCCGCTGAGGAGCTGGCCGAGATCGACCGGCACGCGGTCGAGCCCGAGGGGGTCAACCTCTGGTCGGTCAGCAGCGAGTCCTGACCGGGTCCCGCCCGCCCCGTGGGCACCCGGTGGGTCCCGAACCCCTCCCCCGGTGGGGGCCCACCCGTCCGTGACCGACCCGGTGGGTCCCGAACCCTCCCCCGGTGGGAGGCCCGCCCGTCCATGGCCGACCCGGTAGGTCCCGAACCCTCCCCCGGTGGGGGGTCCCACCCGCCGGGGACGGACCCGGTGGGTTCCGGACCCTCCCCCGGTGGGGGGCTTGTCGCGCAGTTCCCCGCGCCCCTTGATTCGGCTGATCGCCGCGGCAAAGGCCGCACCCCCCAGGGGCGCGAGGAACTGCGCGGGCAACCGGCCACCGGGGGGTGGTCCCGGGACGGCGGGACCGGGCGGCCCGGAGGGGTCCGGGCACCCCCGAGGCACGGCTAAGCCGCGAAAAGAACCGCCGCGAGCGTACCGACAAGCATGAACGGCCCGAACGGAATCGCCGTCTTCCTCGTGGCCCGCCGCGCAGCGATAAGTACGAGTCCGGTCAACGCACCGAGAAGGAACCCCGCGAAGGTTCCGACGACGACGGCCCCCCACCCGTACCAGCCGAGGACAAGCCCGAGCGTGGGCGCGAGTTTGACGTCGCCGAACCCCATGCCGGCCGGGTTGACGAGGAAGAGCAGGCCGTAGACGACGGCGAGGACGCCGGCCGCGATCAGGGCCCGCAGCCAGGAGCCGTGGTGGGCGGGCAGCAGCGCGGCGCCGCCGAGCAGGACCGCGGTGGCGGCGAAGGCGTTGAGCGTGAGGACGTCCGGCAGCCGGAAGACAGCGAGGTCGACCCGGCCGAGGACCAGCCCGACCGGCACCAGCAGCAGCCAGACCGCGAGTTCGGGGTGCGCGCCGACGGTCCGGGCGAGCGCCGCGCAGACCAGCGCGCAGGCGAGCGCCACGCCGCGGCCGAGCCCGTAGCGCGGCTGTTCGCCCTGCCGCACGGCGCATTCGGGGCAGCGGGCGGGGCCGAGCCAGCCGCGCAGGGGGTGCCCGGCGGGGCAGCCGCGCCGCCCAGGGCTCCTCCCGCGGGACCGCCAACCGGTAGGCGGCGCGCGGCAGTAGCAGCCCGCTCACGGTTCCCCAGACGGCGGCGCCGACGATCAGATAGACATGCACCGGGCCGACCGTACACGGGCGGCCGTACCGCCAGGGAGGGGCCATGGCCACACAACGGCGCGGTCGGCGCTGGCACGACGGTGAGGCGCTGCTGCGGGCGCCGGACGCCGACGTGCCGTTGCGGATCGCCGCTTCGTACCGGGCCCGTACCCGCGGGCTGCTCGGCGCCGACGGCCTCGCGGGCGCCCTGCTGCTGACCCCGGCGTCCAGCGTGCACACCGTACGGATGCGGTTCGCGATCGACGTGGCCTACCTGGACCGGCGGCTGCGGGTGCTCGCCGTCCGGACGATGCCGCCGGGCCGGGTGGGCCGCCCCCGGCTGCGGGCCCGGCACGTCCTGGAAGCGGAGGCCGGCGCGCTGGCGCGGTGGGGCGTCGCGCGGGGCGTCCGGCTGGAGGTCGAGCGGCCCGGCCTGACCGGGGCCCGCGGCCCCGGCCGGCGGCCGCGGACGAAAAACGGGCCGGTTCGCAGGGGGGGAGAGCGAACCGGCCCGAGGGGGGGAGTTACACCGTACCGCGAATGAGCCCGCTGGTCGTACGTTACGAGGCAGGTGGCGTGAAAGTGATCTCGACGCGGCGGTTCTCGCGGCGGCCGCTTTCGGTGGAATTGTCGGAGATGGGGTAGTCCTCGCCGTAGCCGCGCACCTGGAACGTATGGCCCGGGTCACCGAGCGTGCTCAATTCGCTTGCCAGGACTTGGTAAACGGAATCCGCCCGCTGCTTGGACAGCACGGCTCCGTGCGCGCTGCTGCCCAGATTGTCGGTGAACCCGAAGACACGGATGGGTGAGGTGACGTGCCGCGCGTTGATGTCGTCCGCGATCGCCTTCAGCCGCGCGGTCGCCGTCGCGGACAGCTTCGCGCTGTCCTTCGTGAACAGCACCTCGGACTGGAGCGCGTACGTCACCGTGGAGTTCGACGTCTCGTGCGCGCTGCACCGGCTGGCTCGCGGACACCGTGCCCTGGTCGGTCACCGACACGATGTCCAGCACCTTGGGCGGCGCGAGCGTCGAGCCCTCGGGCAGCTTCAGGTCCGGGGACCTCGGGTCGATCCGCACGGGGGCGCTCGGCGCGGGATTCCCCGCGGACGGCGGCGGGTTGGGGGCCGCGACCGCCGGCCCGGCGAGGGCGGTGCCCGCGGCGAGCACGAGCACCAGCGAGGCGGCGGCGGCCGATGTCGCCGCGGCGCGGCGGGAGTTGGCGGGGGTCACGGGTCACCCCTCCGAGATCGAGATCTTGGCCGGGGGCATGGTGGGGAGTTCGAACTCCACGTCGGTGGTGGTCTCGGGCGGGGAGGGGAACTGGGCGAAGAAGGGGCGGGTCTCGTTGGGCTGGATGCCGACGAGGCCCATCGTGCACAGGCAGCGGCCGTCGGTGTCGCGCAGGACGTAGTAGCGCTTCTTGCCGGCTTCGTCGACGAGCACGGCGCCCGCGACCGAGGCCCCGGAGCGGAGAGCGCGATCTCCGTGGCCGACGCCACGCGTCGGCGTCGAAGATCGAGTGCCGTTGTTGGTGATCGACGCCCTGGACGGTGACGAAGCCGCCGGAGTCGCGCACGGCGGAGTTGATCGTCGACCATCGACGTCCTGCTCGCCCTTGATCTGGGCGAGGATCTGGGTCGGCGTGGCGGACGGCGTACTGCCGCCCTGTTCTTCGCCGGCGTCGCCCGAGGTGCCGCTCGACGAGGCGCGGCTTGCCGTCGGCCTTCTTGCTCCCCGCCTCCCGCCGCCGCAGCCCGTCAGCGTGATGGCGGCCGCGGCGGCCAGTGCCACCGCGGTCGTCGCCCTGCGCCCGTATCGCATCGCTCCCCGTTCCCGCACCGCCCGTCCCGTCGTCACTTGCTCAAGTGGACCGAGTAGAAGTCCGACAGATCCAGTGTGAAGCCGCCGGCCGTCGGATCGACCGTCAGGTCGCCTCCGTCGCAGGCGAACCGGATCGAGTGCCCCTTCTTGTCACCGATGTGGCACCTCGGTTCGACCACGGCCGTCGCCTCGGCGGTCGCGTGCGTGTTCTCGGTGCCGGGGACGACCGAACTGCCCACCGTGCCGAGCGTCCTGACCGAGACCGTGAATCCGGGCACCGTGCCTGGCACGGCGACACAGCCCAGCGTCTCGGCGCCGTTGTCGCCGGCGTACTGGCCGGCGGCGGCGCACGCCGACACCGTCGTCCGCGACCCCATTGGTGAGCAGGTCGCCGAGAGCGCCGAGGTCGCCCTTGGTCGAGGGCTTGCAGGAAGGCGGTCTTCACCTCGTCCCGCTCCTGCCGCGCCGCGGCCAGCGCCGCCGCGTCCGCCGCCGTCTGGGCGCTGTTGCGCGTGACCGCGGCCTGGCCGACGGCGAAGTACGCGAAGGCCAGGAAGAACAGGGCGGTCATGGCGACGATGTAGATGCCGATCGTCTGGCCCGCTGTCGTCACCGAAGCGGCCTACTTTGCTGCCGCGTGATCTTGTTGATCGCTGCCGGTGATGCCGGACTTGATCTTGTCGCCGATGTCCGTCGTCCCCGCCAGCACCCCGATGATCACCGCGATCACCACCGCGATCCCGAGGTACTCGAACGACGTCTGGCCCGCGGTCCGCCGCGCGGTGCGCAGCCGGTCGGCAGCCGGTCCGTTCGGTCGCGGAGCCAGATGCCCGGCCACCGTGTAGCGCTGGAGTGCCCACCTGTTCATGATTGTTCGCCCCATTCTTTGTCACCTGGCTCGTGCGTACGGCGGCCGTGGTGCGGCCTGTCGGGGCAGGGTGTGCACGGCGCACCGCCTCTCGCTGGTCGTGTCGTGCCCGCAGCGGTTCGGATCATCATTGCAGGTGCAAATATGGTTGCGAATGCAAAGGTACACCCGATTCCCGGGCATTCGCACCCAGTTGAGCCACGGATCGTGCAACGGCGGCCGTAACCGGCCGGATTCGTACCGTCCCGGACAGCATGCCGCGAACTCACGCTCCGTCGTACCTCGTTCACGCAAAACAATCGGCTCACCCTCCCCCGAAGACACTGCCGAAGTGGATCTGGGAGCCGATGATCGTGCCCGCGATCAGCAGGATCATCGTGGCCGGGACCAGCAGGATCGTGATCACGCCGGTGGCGCGGGGGACCATGCGGGCCGCGCGGCGGCGGGCGTTCTGGGCCTCGGTGCGGCGCATGTCCGTGGCGATCTGGAGGAGGGTGCGGGCGATGGGCGCGCCGAGTTCCTCGCCCTGCTGGAGGGCGGTGACGAACTGCCCCACCTGGTCGCTGCGGTTGCGCCGGCGCAGCTGGTCGAAGGCGTCGCGGCGGCTGACGCCGACGTCCATCTGGCGCAGCGCGATCCGCACCTCGTCCGACCAGGGGCCCTGGTAGACGGAGTTGACGCGTTCCAGGGCCTGGCGGAAGCCGAGGCCGGCGCTGACCACGACGGCCAGCACGTCGAGGAAGTCGGGCAGGGTGCGCTCGATGTCGTCGCGGCGGCGGCGGACCGCCAGCCAGATGCCGAGGTCGGCCCACCACCAGCCGTACGCGAGCAGCAGCAGCGCGAGGAACCAGCTCCCGCGGGTGAGCAGGACCAGCGCGGCGAGGCCGCCGAGGAAGCCGTAGACGGCGCGGCGGGCGGCGTAGCGCTCGACGGTGAGGCCGTACGGGTGGCCGGCGTGCTCGATCCGGGCGCGCATCTTGGCGATCCGGGCCGGGCCCATCATGCGCATCACCATGGGCGCCCAGCGGATGCCGAGCCGGTCGATGGCGTTGCCGGTACGGGTGGTGCGGGTGCTGCCGACGTCGAGGGCGAGCGCGAGGTCGTCGGGCAGCACGACCTCGGAGCGCAGCAGCCCGACCGCCTGGACGACGCCGACGACGGCGGCGGCCACCGCGAGGCCGAGGCCGAGTCCCAGCAGGATCATCGCGTCCCCCCTCACACGTCGATCCGCGACATGCGGCGGATGAGGGCGAAGCCGACCACGTACAGGCCCAGCGAGACCAGGACGCAGATCCGGCCGATGGTGGAGCCGGTCATGGCCTGCAGCGAGCCGGGCATGATGCGGTTGAGCAGGAGCAGGGAGCCGATGCCGATCACCGGGACGGCGTAGGCGGTGACGGTGACCTGGGACATCTGGGTACGGATCTCGCGGCGGGTCTCCTTGCGCTCCTCCAGGGTGACGGTGAGGTTGCGCAGGGACTCCACGACGGAGCCGCCGGCCCGGCTGGACAGCACGAGGGTGGAGACCAGCACGATCAACTCCCGGCTGGGCAGCCGCTGCTGGAGTTCGGCGAGGGAGTCCTCGACGGAGTGGCCGACGGCCATGGCGTCGGCGACCTGCTTCAACTCCTCGCCCGCGGGCGCCTCCAGCTCCTCCGCGGCCATGGAGACGGCGGTGCGCAGCGCCAGGCCGGCCTGGGTGGCGTTGGCCAGCACCCGGGCGAGTTCGGGGAGTTGGGCGATGAAGCGCTCGGTGCGGACCCGGCGGCGCCACTCCAGGAAGGAGTAGCCGGCCCAGCCGGCCAGCAGCGCGGCGATCGGGCCGAAGAACGGGGCCAGCACGGTCGCCGCCACGATCCAGGCGCCGATGACCACGCCCGCGACGCGTCGCGGTGAACTGACCCGGCGTCAGGTTGGTGCCGGTGGCCGCGAGGCGTCCGGCGAGCCGCTTGCCCCAGGCGTACCGCCGCACCCGCCGGTCGAGGCCGGCGAACGCCGCCTGCCTGGGCCGGACGCTGCCGGCGTCGCCCGCGAGGCGTTCGACGAGCGCGGCCCGGTCGGCCCGCCCGCCCCACCAGGCGTGCAGGCCCCACACGCCGAGCGCGAGCGCGAGCGACGGCGGCGCCGAGCACCAGCAACGGGTAGCCGCCGGAGGCGAATTGGGCGCTCGCGGCGAGGGTTGGGGGGTGGAGCGCGTCCGGCCGCGTCATTTCGCCTCCCGGCTGTCGAGTTCGAGTTCGGTGGCGCCGACGCCGAAGGCGGCCGGGCACGTGTTCGCCGGCCAGGTAGAGCCGGTCGCCGATCTCGCGGGGCACCGGGCGGTGCTCGTACCAGCCGCGGACGATGCGGTCGACGCCCAGCGGTTCGGCGCGGAAGCGGGTGGCGGAGGTGAGCCGGAAGGCGTCGCGGCCGCGGGAGGACAGGACGGCGATCTCCGCGATCCGGCGGGTGCCGTCGACGTGCCGGTGGAGCTGGACGAGGACGTCGACGGCGGAGTTGATCTGGTCGCGCAGCGCCTCGAACGGGATCTTGACCTCGCTCATCGAGGCGAGCGTCTGGAGCCGCAGCACCGCGTCCTCCGCGGAGTTGGCGTGCACGGTGGCCAGCGAGCCGTCGTGGCCGGTGGACATCGCCTGGAGCATGTCGAGGGTCTCGCCGCCGCGGACCTCGCCGACGATGATCCGGTCGGGGCGCATCCGCAGCGAGTTGCGGACCAGGTCGCGGATGGTGATGCGGCCCTCGCCCTCGACGTTGGGCGGCCGGGACTCCAGCCGGATCACGTGGTCCTGCTGGAGCTGGAGTTCGGCGGCGTCCTCGACGGTGATGATCCGCTCGCCGTCGGGGATCAGCCCGGACAGCGCGTTGAGCAGCGTGGTCTTGCCCGAGCCGGTGCCGCCGCTGACGATGATGTTGCACTTGGCGCGGACGAAGGACGAGAGCAGCAGCAGCATGTGCTCGTCGAGGGTGCCGAGCGCGATGAGTTCCTTGAGGGTGTAGGCGCGCGGGAAGCGGCGGATGGTGAGCGTCGGGCCGGTCAGGGACAGCGGCGGGATGATGACGTTGACGCGCTCGCCGGACGGCAGGCGGGCGTCGACCATCGGATTCGACTCGTCCACCCGGCGGTTGACGGTGGAGACGATGCGCTCGATGGTCTGGAGCAGTTGCTCGGCCGAGGAGAAGCGGGCCGGGACCTGCTCGACCCGGCCGCCGCGCTCGACGTAGATGCGGTCGGGGCCGTTGACCATGATCTCGGTGACCGACGGGTCTTCGAGCAGCGGTTCCAGGATGCCCAGGCCCAGCGCCTCGTCCACGACCCGGCGGATCAGGCCGGCCCGCTCGGTGGTGGACAGCACCGGGCCCTCGCGGCTGATGATGTGGCCGAGGACGCGTTCCAGCCGGGTCCTGCGCTCGGCGGCGGCCAGCGCGGACATCTCGGCGAGGTCGATCTCCTGGAGCAGCTTGGCCCGGTAGACGGCCACCAGGTGGCTCTCCTGGGTCTGCGGGGCGGCCTCTTCCACGGCCAGGCGGGCGCGCAGGCTCATGGCGTCCAGTCCTCCTTGGGCATGGTCGCGGAGCGTTCGACGGGGCCGAACAGGTGCACACCGGGCAGGA
Source organism: uncultured Actinomycetota bacterium (assembly GCA_963820715.1). Taxonomy (GTDB): domain Bacteria; phylum Actinomycetota; class Actinomycetes; order Streptomycetales; family Streptomycetaceae; genus Actinacidiphila. Next base: position 360,668 of record CAWGAU010000001.1, read on the forward strand.
CGGACGGGATGCTGACGCGGGCGTGGGCGGTGACCTTCTCGGCGCTGTCGTCGAAGGCGATGGCGGTGTCGGCGCTGAGCCAGTCGCTCACGGCCGACTGCCCCGCGCTGCGGCCCGCCGCGTCGCCGCCCCGGTTGCCGCTCTCGGCCGCGGTGCGCGCGGCGGTCCTGGCCGCCGTGCCGGCCTGCGTGCCGCAGTACGCGACCAGGCCGAGCTGGATGCCTGCGAGCGCGATGAGCAGCAGGAAGGGGAGCATCCCGAGGTACTCCAGGGACGCGACGCCCCGGTCCCGCAGGGTGCGCCGAGCGCGGGCTGCCGACGGGACCGCCCGGGCAACGGGCGTACGGCGCGGGGGCGTTACGCGGCAGGTCGGCGCCCCGGCCTCCGCGTACGGCCCGCGCACCCCGGGCCGCACCCGCACCTGTTCCCACCTCACGGCGAGTCCTGCTCGTCGACCGTGCTGGCGTGGCCGTGCACGGTGAGCGGGAAGTCGATGGCACCGGGGAAGAGGACCGGGACCTTCAGGCCGAGGGTGACGGAGACCTGGCCGGTCGACGGGTCGCGGCTGACGTCGGGGCCGGACATGCCGGCGGCCCAGGCGCCGGGCAGGTCGCTGCGGGCGGCCGCCGAGGCGTCGGAGCCCACCGCGGCGGCGCGGGCGGCCTCGTCGGCGGCGTTCCCGGCGAGGGTGAAGGTGTAGCCGGCCAGCACCGCCTGCCACACGAGGATGAGGGTGATGAGGATGACCGGCGTCATGCCGAGCGTCTCCAGGGTGACCTGGCCCCGGTCGCCGCCGCGCCGCAGCCGCCTGCCGCCGGACCGGGCCGCGGGCAGCGTCGCTCCGGTGATCAGCCCCAACTCCCCTGCCAGCGACCAGATCCCGGATCGTACGGTGGACTTGGCGTCCAGGTCGTGCAGGCGTCCGGCGTCGATGACGGCCTGGAGTTCGCGGAAGGCGGCCGGGACGACGGAGGCGGCGACGCGGGTGCCGGTGATCCGGCCGATCAGCGACGGCTGGATCTCGCTGCCGCGGGTGTGGCGGTTGACGACGGTGGTGGTGTCCTGCGGCTTGCGGATCTGCAGCCGGTCCCACATCCGGACCATCCGCTTGGCCGCGCGGACCGCGATGACGTCGGGCGTGGTGACGAGCACGGCCGTGTCGGCGGTCTCCACGGCGACGGCGTTGGCGCTGGTCACCTGGGTGCCGCAGTCCACGATCACCACCTCGTAGCGCTGCCGGAGCGCGCCCAGCACGAGCCGGGCCGCGCGGTCGGTGACCTCCTCGCCGCGCTCCCCGTCGGCGGGCGCGAGCAGCAGCGCGGGCCCGGACTCGTGGACGTACATCGCGTCGTGCAGCACCCGCGAGGAGACGTCCGCGATGTCGGCGAGGTCGGCGACGGAGCGGCGGAACTGCACGTCGAGGTAGGAGGCGAGGTCGCCGCCCTGGAGGTCGAAGTCGACCAGGGCGGTGGAGCGGCCCGACGCGTGGGCGGCGAGGGCGAGTTGGACGGCGGTGACGGTGGTGCCGACGCCGCCCTTGGCGCCGGCCACGGCCACCAGGACGCCGCCGGCGACGGCGGGCAGCGCGGGCCGGCCGGGGCTCAGGTGCCGCCGCACGCCGGCCGCCCAGGACGCGGCGGCCTCCACCCGGGCGCCCAACTCGTCGTAGGACAGGGGCAGTCCGACGACCCCGCGGGCCCCGGAGTCCATGGCGGCGGACAGTGTCGCCGGGCTCGGGTCGGCGGTGAGCAGGACCACGCCGACGGCGGGGAAGCGCAGCGCCACGTCCCGGATCAGGTCGAGCGCGGGCATCGGCCCGATCGACTCGTGGACGACGACGACCTCGGGGAGTTCGTCGACCCCGGCCTCGGCGGCGCGGGCGAGGGTGTCGAGCAGGGCCGTGGAGTCGGCGACGGCGGGGGCGGGTTCGGCCTCGGGCAGTTGCCCGAGCAGGCCGACGAGCGCCCGCGCGGCGTCCGCGTCGCCGGTCCCGGCGAGGATGCGTACGGTCACGGTCTGCCCCCTGCCGTGCCGCCGGCGGTGGCGTCACCGGCCAGCGTGTAGGTGCGTGCGCTGTCCGGCGGGGCAGCGGTGTCGCCCGGCGCGACGAGCGCGAGGCGGACGTGTTCGGCGAACGACTCGGCGTAGGCGACGCGTTGGGCGTCCTCGGCGTCGAGCGCGAAGGTGATCGGGACGCCCTGCTCGGACAGCCGCTGGGCGTCCTGGGTCTTGTCGAACGCCTTGATCTGGCCGACGTCGAGCACCTGCGCGCCGGCCACGATGATCTTCGAGACGTCGGGGTCGGTGTCCCTGCGGCCGGCGAAGGTGGCGAAGATGTTGACCCGCGCGCCCGGGGTGATCTCGCCCGCGACGCCGGTCTCCGCGTCGATCATGATGGCGATCTCCATCTGGCCCGGCCGCAGTTCGGGCCGGGGGGCCACCATGTCGGCCTGGAGGAGGGAGCCCTTCTTCAGCGCGACCGCGGCGATCTTCCCCTGGAGCTGGCCGAGGTCGCGCACCGCGGAGTCCGGCAGCCAGCGCTTCGGCACGGATATCCGGTGCACCTTGGACGCGTCGAGCGCGGTGTACGCGGGCACGTCCGCGGACAGTTCGTACGCCGTGACCTTCGGGCCGACCTGCGAGCGCGCGTTGCTGACGACGGCGAGCACCCCGGCGAAGGCGGCGACCGCGCAGATCACGGAGACCACCAGAAGGACGGCTCCACGGCGCTGACGTGAGTTCATGTGCGGGCGGACCTATCGCTTGTGGGGTTCGAGTTGGGGGCGGCGCGGCGTCTCGACCGCGCGCCCGGGGCCGGCGGCGGCGTGCTTGGCCGGGGTGCTGCGCTCGCCCAGCCGCGTGGCGCAGAACAGGCACTGGTCGCCGATGACTTCGAGCCCGCACCAGGTGCAGGTGTCGCGCCGTACCGAGGTGACCAGTTGGTAGAGCATGCCGACGTCCGCGATGTAGGCGGCGAACTCGACCAGCCGCGACGTCCCCCACCACTGCGCCGAGTCGGCCGGCTGCGGCACCTCGCGCACGTGGTCGGTGTGCCAGGCGTCGGCGAGCGGTCCGGTGATCCAGGCGGGGTCCACGCCCTTGCCGGCGACGGCCAGTTGGGTCTGGTAGCCCGGTCCCGGCGGGACGTGCGCCGGGTCGGCCTCGCCCAGGTACGGCTCGGGGTGCGCGAGCACCGCGAAGTGCCGCCCGGGCACGAGGGACTTGACGTGCGCGCCGACGCTCACCGGCACCCGGTCGAGCTTGCTCACCGAGGCCAGCAGCGCGCCGGCGTGCAGGTAGTACGACAGCAGCCGGGCGGCGCCCGCGAGCACGCCGGGGCCGAGGTCGGTGCCGGACAACTGCCGCAACTGCTCGCCGAGCAGGGTGCGGGCCAGCGGCGGCAGGGTGAGCGGCACGATGGCGATCCGGTCGCCCTCCAGCGCGGACCGCACCGTGTGCATCCGGCGGCGGGCCGGGTCGGCGGGGTCGGCGGGGGCCAGGGCGACCACGTGGCCGTACGCCTCCAGGGCCGCCGAGGTGCGCATCACCTGCTCCTCCAGCGGGAGCGCGAGGTCGTCCGAGCTGACCGTGATGACGCTCGGCATACGGAACCTCCCCCTCTCCGCGGTGGACCCGGTCCACCTGGCCATTCGCGGTCGACAGCTTATCGATGTGTAGCGGATCGGGCGCGGAAAGTTGCGGATCGGGACAGATGAACGACAGGTGTCCACCAGAGGTCTTGACAACCCCATTGGTCTGGACCAGCTTTCTTCCTGGTACGTGTGTTCATGTCATCCCTCCTTCGCTCCCGTCCTCCCCCCACCCGGGCCGTCCGGATCACCCGCACACACCCACCACCCCCCAACTCCTTGCCCCCAGGAGGCAGTCGTGGAACGTGCATCGCACGCGAATCAAGCGAGCCATGCCAAGAGCAGAAGCAGCGCGAGCACCATCAGGCGCCGGACGCTTGCCGGGCTGAGCGCCGCCGCGGTCGTCGCCTCGGGCGTCACCCTCGTCACCGTCGGCGCGGCCGGCGCCGCGACCACCAACCTGGTCGCCAACGCCGGCTTCGAGACCGGCCTTTCGGGCTGGACGTGTACGGCCGGCAGCGGCGCGGTCGTCTCCAGTCCGGTGCACTCCGGCTCCTCCGCCCTCAAGGGCACCCCGTCGTCCTCGCGACACCGGGCAGTGCTCGCAGACCATCAGCGTGCAGCCCAACTCCGCCTACACGCTGAGCGCGTGGGTGCAGGGATCGTACGTCTACCTCGGCGCCTCCGGCACCGGCGGCACCGACCCGTCCACCTGGACGCCGAGCGCCACCTCGTACAGCCAGCTCAGCGTCAACTTCACCACCGGCGCGAGCACCACGTCGGTGACCGTCTACACCCACGGCTGGTACGCGCAGCCCGCGTACTACGCCGACGACGTCACGCTGTCCGGCCCCGGCGGCACCGGCACCACCCCGCCGACCACGCCCCCGACCACGCCCCCGACCACCCCGCCGACGACGCCGCCCACCACGCCGCCGGACACCGGGCTGCCCAAGCACGCGGTGACCGGCTACTGGCAGAACTTCAACAACGGCGCGCAGGTGCAGACCATCGCGCAGGTGCAGAGCGCCTACGACATCATCGCCGTGGCCTTCGCCGACGCCACCAGCACGCCCGGCGCGGTCTCCTTCACCCTCGACCCGTCGCTCGGCTACAGCGACGCGCAGTTCAAGGCCGACATCGCCGCCAAGCAGGCGGCCGGCAAGAAGGTCGTCATCTCCGTCGGCGGCCAGAACGGCACCATCTCGGTCCGCGACTCCACGTCGGCGACCAACTTCGCCAACAGCGTGTACACCCTGATGCAGACGTACGGCTTCAACGGCGTCGACATCGACCTGGAGAACGGCATCGACCCGACGTACATGTCGCAGGCGCTGCGCGACCTGAGCGCCAAGGCGGGCTCCGGGCTGGTCATCACGATGGCCCCGCAGACCATCGACATGCTCAACGCGAGCAGCGACTACCTGGCCACCGCGCTGAACATCAAGGACATCCTGACCGTCGTCAACACCCAGTACTACAACAGCGGTTCGATGAACGGCTGCGACGGCGGCGTCTACAGCGAGGGCTCGGTGGACTTCATCACCACGCTCGCCTGCACCGCGATCCAGGCCGGCCTCGACCCGTCCCAGGTCGGCATCGGCACGCCCGCGTCCACCAGCGCGGCGGGTTCGGGGTACGTCTCCCCGTCGGTGGTGAACAACGCGCTCGACTGCCTCGCCCAGGGCACCGGCTGCGGCACCTTCCACCCGAGCGCCAAGTGGCCCACCATCCGCGGCGCGATGACCTGGTCCACGAACTGGGACGCCTCCGCGGGCAACACCTGGTCCAACGGAGTGGGCGCGCACGTGCACGGCATGTCGTGACCACCGCGACCGCATGAGGAAGGGGCGCCCCGGGCCGGGGCGCCCCTTTCCGTGCGTGCGGGGGTCAGCCGAGGACGGCCAGCGCGTCGACCTCGATCAGCAGGCCGGCGGGCAGGCCGACGTACACCGTCGTGCGGGCGGCCGGGGGTTGGGTGAGCCCGGCGAAGAACTCGTCGTAGATCTCGTTGAGTTCGGCGAAGTGCGCGGTGTCGGTGAGGTAGACGCGGATCATCACCGCGTCCTCCCAGGAGGCGCCGCCCGCCTCCAGGACGGCCTGGACGTTGGCGAAGGTCTGGAGGGTCTGCTCGCGCAGGGTCGGCCCGGCGATCCTGCGCTGCCCGTCCCCGGCGGCAGGCAGGAAGCCGACCTGCCCGGCGACCTGGAGGATGTTGCCCTTGCGCACGCCGTGCGAGAACCTCGCGGGCGGCGCCGGGGCGCCGGCCGGGGTGAGCGCGGTCTTGGCGTGCGGGGCGCCGGAGTTGGGGTCGGTGGGGTCGGTCATGTGTCCGTGTCCTCGTTCGTGGGGTGCGGTGTTCCGGGTTCAGCGGGCGGTACGGGTCCGGCGGGTGTGCCGGGGGCGGCGTGCTCCGCCGGTGCGGCGCCGGACAGTTCGCGGCTGACGGCCTCCGCGGTGCGCAGGATCAGCGGGCGCAGCCGGAGCAGGTCGTCGGCGCCGACCACGACGTTGGGCGCGGAGACCGACATGGCCGCGCAGACCCGGCCGTCGGGGCCGCGCACCGGTGCGCCGACGCAGTTGATCGACTCCTCGTGGCCGCCGAGGTCCTCGGCCCAGCCGCGCTCGCGGACCCGGGCCAGCTCGGCGAGGAACGCGGCCGCGTCGGGCGTCGAACGGGCCGTGTACCGCGGGTAGTCCAGCCCTTCCGCGACCGCCCGCCGCTCCGGCTCCGGCAGGTCGGCGAGCAGCAGCTTGGCGACGGCCGCGACGGTGATGGCGACCGGGCGGCCGATGCGCGAGTACATCCGCACCGGGTAGCGGCTCTCCACCTTGTCGATGTAGACCACCTCGCCCTGCTCGTACACCGCCAAGTGCACGGTGTGGCCGGTGCGTTCGTTGAGCGCGGCCAGGTGCGGGTGGGCGATCCCGCGGATGTCCAGCGCCTCCACCGCCTGCTGGGCGAGGGCGAACAGCCGCGCGCCGAGCCGGTAGCGCTGGTCCTGCTGGCGGTAGACCAGGCCGTGTTCGTGCAGGGTGCGCAGCAGGCGCAGCGCGGTGGACTTGTGCACGTCCAGCCGCGTGGCGACCTGTTCGAGCCCGGCGGGGCCCTCCGCGAGCAGCGGCAGGATGCTCAGCGCCCGGTCGACGGTCTGGCTCATACCGGCCCCCTCCCGTCCGCGCCGGCGAACCCGCCGCCGGACGCACGCGGTTCCGTACGGTGCGGGACCGGCCGTACGAGACCGGCGGCCGGATGCTGCGGGGCGGGTCGTACGTGTCCGGCGGGCGCTCGGCGCGGGACCGGCCGTACGAACCCTGCCGGCGTACGGCGCCGCGCCGGGGTGTGTCCGCTCACCGGTCCTCCTCCTGCCGCTGCGCCCAGCCCGGGCCCAGCCGCAGTCTGCCCCATGCCGCGTCGTCGAGCGCGGCGAGGGCGTCGGCGCGGGCCCGGGCCGGCGGCTCGGCGAGGTCGCCGGGCACGGTGAGGGCGGCGGCGGCCAGCAGGTGGCCGTGGCGCAGCCGGTCGCGCGGCGGCAGGCCGCGCAGGGTCGCGGACAGGAAGCCGGCGGCGAAGGCGTCGCCCGCGCCGACGTGCGCGACGACCTCCACGGCGGGCGCGGGCACGTGCAGCGGCGGCGCGGCCGGGTCCGCGCCGAAGGCCGTGGCACCCGCGGCGCCCTGCTTGACCACCAGCACGGCCGGCTCCGGCAGGGCGGCCCGGATCGCCGTCGGCGTCCGCCAGCCCCCACGCGGCCTGCGCCTCGTCCTCGCCGACGAACACCACGTCGCAGCCCCGGGCCAGCTCGGCCAGCAGCCGGGGGTCGGCGTTCCGCCACAGCGCGGGGCGGTGGTTGACGTCGAAGGAGACCAGCGGGCGGCCGGGTTCGCGGCGGGTGAGCCGCCGCATCAGGGCCAGGCAGGTCGCCGAGAGCGCGCCGGTGATACCGGTCAGGTGCAGCACCCGGCCCGACCAGGCGTCGCCGCGCCGGACCAGCGCGGGCGACAGGGCGGAGGCGGCCGAGCCCTTGCGGTAGTAGACGACCTCGCCGCGGCCGGGCGCGGCCGCCAGCGTCGTGGCGCGCTCGCCCGGCCGTACGGAAGTAGACGCCGGTGGGCCGGTGCGGGTCGCGCTGCACCGCGCTGACGTCCACGCCGGACGCCGCGATGGTGTCGACCAGGTGGTCGCCGAAGCCGTCCGCGCCGACCCGGCTCACCCAGCGCACGGTGTGCCCGGCCCGGGCCAGGGTGCACGCGACGTTCGACTCGGCGCCGCCGATGGCGCGGTGGAAGGAGGGGACGTCGGCGAGCGGACCGGGCTGCGAGGGCACGAGGGTGATCATGGACTCGCCGAGGCAGACGACGTCGGTACGGTCGGCGCTCACGCTGGCCATCGCTCCTCCGGATGCCGGGCGGCGGCCGTTGACCCGGCGCCGACCTGGATGTTAGACAGCTCGGAACAGAATACGCAACGCGTGTTGCACAGTGTGCAACGCGATGGGACGGGTGGCGCCGGTCCGCTTCCGGGGTACGGGTCCTGCGTACCGGGGGTGCGCGGCGCGCCGCCGGTCCGCACACCGGGAGGGTCAGTGGGGCGCGTGGAGATCGACGAGCGGGTGGCGGCACTGGACGACGAGCGGGTCGACCACCGTTTCAAGGGGCTGCCGCCCGACGCGGACGGGCTCACCGTCGGCGAACTCGCCGCGCAGGGGCGCAATCTCTTCGACGGCGGCTTCCCCACCCCCGTCCTCACGCTGTCCGCGGAGGCTCTCGCCCACAACCTCGACCTGCTGCGGCACTACACCGCCGCGCACGGCCTCGCGTTCGCCCCGCACGGCAAGACCTCCATGGCCCCGCAGCTTTTCGCCCGCCAACTCGCCCAGGGGGCCTGGGGAATCACCCTCGCCGTCCCCCACCAGGTGCGCGTGGCAAGGGCGTTCGGCGTAGAGCGGATCTTCGTCGCGAACGAGATCGTGGACGCGGCGGCGCTGCGCTGGCTGGGCGGGGAGTTGGACGGCGATCCGTCGTTCGAGCTCACCTGCTACGCCGACTCGGTGCGCGGGGTCGGGCTGATGGGCGCGGCGCTGCGGGACGCGGGCGTGCGGCGGGCGCTCGACGTCGTGATCGAACTCGGCGGCGGACCCGGCGCCCGCACCGGCGTGCGGACGGCCGAGGAGGGCCGTGGCGGTGGCCGAGGCGGTCGCCGCGACGCCCGAGCTGCGGCTGGTGGGCGTCGCCGGGTACGAGGGCGAAGTGCCGTCCGCCGCACCGGAGTCGGTACGGGAGTACCTGCGGCGGCTGGTCGCGCTCGCCGGGGCGCTCGACGGGCGCGGGCTGTTCGGCGCGGCCGAGTCGATCACGGTCAGCGCGGGGGGCTCCGCGTGGTTCGACGCGGTCGCGGAGGTGTTCGGGGACCCTGCCGCGTTCTCCGGGCTCTCGCGGCCCGTGCTCAAGCTGCTGCGGTCAGGGGCCTACGTCACCCACGACGAGGACCACTACCGGCGGGTCACGCCCTTCAACCGGGTACCCGCGGAAGGGTCGTTGGAGCCGGCGTTCCGGCTGTGGGCCCAGGTCGTCTCCCGGCCCGAGCCCGGACAGGCGTTCCTCAACGCCGGCAAGCGGGACGCCCCTTACGATCTCGGGCTGCCGGTGCCGGGGGTCGTCCGGTCGGCCCGCGACGGGCAGGTACGAGCGGTGGCCGCGGGCGGGCTGCGGGTGGGGAAGCTCTCGGACCAGCACATGTGGTTGGAGGTCGAGGGGGAGGAGCGGGGTGCCCTGGAAGTCGGGGACTGGGTCGGGCTCGGGGTGTCACACCCGTGTACGACCTTCGACAAGTGGGGGCTGATTCCGGAGGTGCGGGGGGACGGGGGGGTCGTGACGTACGTCCGTACGTTCTTCTAGCCTTTCCGCCCACGCTGCCCTCTTGCGAGTGGGTCGGTGCCGTTCATCCGCCGGGTCACCCGGGAGAGGCTGTAGTTCCTCAACCCCCCTCTACTCGCAGACGCCGGCGGACTGGAGGGGACGGGGAGGAGGCGTCCCCGCAGAACTTCGAACGCAACACCGGCGTGGCAGCCGACAACGAGACGGAAACGTTCGAAGTTCGTGGGGGCACCTCCCAGCGTTAGCTGGGGGAGAGTCACCTCCGGACTGGCACCGACCCACAACGCAAAAGCCCGCGCATGCGGAAGTAGGTCAACGGGTGGCGCGGGCGGGTGGAAAACCCGGGGCGCCCCCGGAGGAAGCCGAGCTCACGGGCCCGGCCCGGCGCGCGGCCGCACCCGTCGGTCGGGGACCATAGGGACTGTGGACCTGGTCATGCGCGAGGCGCGGGTGGTGGACGGCGGCGGCGGCGAGCCGTACACCGCCGATGTCGGGGTGGACGCGGGGCGGATCACCGAGATCCGGCGGGAGGGCCGGGCGGGCCGCTCCCGGCTCACCGGCCGGCGAGTGCTGGACGCGGCCGGGCTGGCCCTGGCCCCCGGCTTCATCGACATGCACGCGCACAGCGACCTCGCCGTACTGGAGGACACCGCCCACGAGGCGAAGGCCGCCCAGGGCGTCACCCTGGAGGTGCTGGGCCAGGACGGCCTGTCCTACGCGCCCGTGGACGACGCGACACTGGGCGATGTGCGCACCCAGATCGCCGGCTGGAACGGCGCGGGCCGCGACGCCGACTTCACCTGGCGCTCGGTCGGCGCCTACCTGGACCGGCTCGACGAGGGCATCGCCGTCAACGCCGCCTACCTCGTCCCGCAGGGCACCCTGCGCGCGCTGGCCATGGGCTGGGACGACCGGCCGCCCACCGAGGCCGAGTCGGCGCGGATGCGGCAACTGCTCGCCGACGGCCTGGAGGAGGGCGCCGTCGGGCTGTCCTCGGGCCTCACCTACACCCCGGGGATGTACGCCTCGGACGCCGAACTCACCGACCTGTGCCGGGTGGTGGCCGCGTACGACGGCTACTACTGCCCGCACCACCGGTCCTACGGCGCCGGCGCGCTGGAGGCGTACCAGGAGATGATCGCGCTCGCCCGGGAGGCGGGCTGCGCCCTCCATCTGGCCCACGCGACCATGAACTTCGAGGTGAACCAGGGCCGCGCCGGCGACCTGCTGGCCCTGCTCGACCGCGCGCTGGCGGCCGGCGCCGACATCACCCTGGACACCTATCCCTACACCCCCGGCTGCACCACCCTGCTGGCCCTGCTGCCCAGTTGGGCGGCCGAGGGCGGCCCCGGCGCGACCCTCGCCCGGCTGCGCGACGACACCACCGCCGAGGCGGTCCGCCGCGCGCTGGAGGTCGAGGGCTCCGACGGCTGCCACGGCGTCCCCGTCGACTGGTCCACCGTCGAGATCTCGGGCGTCACGGAGCGGGCCCTGTCCGCCCAGGTCGGCACCCGGCTGGACGGCTGGCCCGCCGCCCGCGCCCTGCTGCTCGCCGACCGCCTGGGCACCACGATCCTCCAGCACGTCGGCGACGAGCGGAACGTCCGCGCGATCATGCGCCACCGCGCCCACACCGCCGGCTCCGACGGCATCCTGCGCGGCGACAAGCCGCACCCGCGGGCGTACGGCACCTTCCCCGAGTACCTGGGCCGCTACGTGCGGGAGTTGGGCGTCCTCACCCTCCAGGAGTGCGTCGCCCACCTGACCGGGCGGCCCGCGGCCCGGCTGCGGCTGCCCGACCGCGGCCTGGTCCGCGAGGGCTACCGCGCCGACCTGGTGCTCTTCGACCCGCTGACGGTCGCGGCCGGGGCGACGTACGACCGGCCGCGCGCCCTGCCGGCCGGTATCCCGCACGTCCTGGTCGACGGGCGGTTCGTCATGTCCGACGGCCGCCGGACCGGTGAGCTCGCGGGCCGCTCGGTGCGGCGGGCGGCGGCCCGTCCGGCCGGGGCCCGGCGCCCCGCGGTCCGCTGACCCCGGCCTACCCGGCCCGCTCCGCTCCCCCGGTGCCGCCCGCGGCGCCGAGCGCCATCAGCACGGCGGTGACCGCGGCTTCCGAATCGGCGGTGATCATCCGCGCCCCCAGTTCCCGCGCGACCCGCTGGTCGTCGGGCGTCGGGAGGGGCGCGTAGAAGACGACCGGCGCGTCCAGGCCGTCCTGGCGCGCCGCCCGGACCAGGCGGAAGCCCTCCTCCCGGTCGCCGAACGCGTTCACGTGGCAGAGCACCGCCCGCGGCGCCTGGGCGAGCGCCTCGAACCAGGCCAGGCCGGTGAAGACCAGTTCGGCCTCCACGCCCCGGGCGCGCAGGGCGCCCAGCAACTGCCCGGCCTCCCCCGCCGCGAACCCGGCCACGGCCACGGGGTGCGGGAGCCGCACCCCGTCGCCGTACGCCTGCGGCGAGGACGCGCCGTAGTACGACGGGCGCGCCGGGTACCCGTCCCCGAACTCCGGCGGGCCGTCGCCGTCCAGCTCCGGGCTGACCGGCGACTGCGGACCCGCGGGCCGCGCACCGGAGCGGGCCGCGCCGGTGTCGACGTACGGACCCGGATACGGGCCCTGCGCCTGCCGGGCCCGGCCGGGCGCCGGCTCCCAGGTCGAGACGGAGGCATACGGGACGAGGTCGCGCGCCACCGGCCGGGTCCGGCGTCCGGCCGGGCGTGCCGTCCCGGGTCCGCCCGGGATCGGTGTCGGCACCGGCACCGGCGATCGGCGCCGGGGTCGCGGTCCGAGGACCGCCGGGGCGGCCGGGTGCCGCTCCCGGCCCAGGGCAGACCGCGGTGCTCCACCGAGCCGTCCACGCCCAGGCGCAGCCGGAGCAGCACGGTGTCCGACTCGCGCAGCGCCAGCAGTTCGCCCAGCAGCGTCACGAACGCCGGATCGTCGGCCAACGCCGGGAATCCGGTGGGCAGCCTGCCTTCCAGCGTGGTCAACACCGGCCTGCGGGAGGCGGGTTCGGACGGCGGCTGGGGCAGCCCGTGGTCGTTCAGGAACTCCCCGACCCGGTCGGCCGTGGCCGGCGACCAGGTGTCGTCGGACCACAGCAGCTCGCGGACCAGCCGGTATTCACCGAACTCCCGCACCACGTCGTCCTCGGAGCCGGGCCCGGCGGGCACGGTCATCATCCGGTAGAAGTCCGGGTACAGGTACTGGAGCAGCAGCGTGCGGATGACCGCCTCGACCCGCAGGTCCGACCAGATCGGGTTGAGCGTCGCCTCCAGCAGCAGGCCGTTGACCAGGCGCTTGATCCGGCGCGGGTTGTGGGCGGCGCGGTAGGCGAGGAGTTCGACCAGCCGGTCGTCCAGCAGGTCGTCCAGGCCCGCGTGCCGGGCGCAGGAGCGGACGAACTCCTTGATGTCGGAGGCGCTCGCGGCCGGGATGCGGTAGCTGGTCTGGAAGATCTTCTCCATGAAGGCGGTGCCCGCCGGGCCCAGGTCGCGCAGCAGCCCGTTGGGGCCCATCGCGGCCCGGTCGCAGCCGATGACGAAGGCGAGCCCGGGCACGTCGAGGTAGACCTTGACCGCTTCGCACACCGCGAGCAGCGTCTCCTCCGAGCAGCGGTCGAGGTCGTCGATGAAGACCACCAGCAGCCGGCCCGGCGCGCCCGAGGGGGCGGCTGCCGTCCACTCCCCCACCAGGTCGCGCAGCGCGTCGCGCATCCCGTTGCGGGCCGCGGGGTCCACCGACAGACTCTTCCACAGCTCGTCCACCATGCCCGACACGCCCAGCGGCCCCGCGGCCAGCAGGGAGAGCGCGCGGGCCGCCTTCACCAGCGCGCCGCCCTCGCGCACCCGGCGCAGGGTGCGCCGCAGGATGTTCGGGTCGACCTGGGTGAGGACGGACTTGATCAGCCCTTCGAGGGCGTCGGCGCCGGTGGACGACCACGCGTTGTACCACACGGTGTGCACACCGCGCTCGCGCCGCAGCCGCCCGTCGACCAGCCGCATCAGGCTGCTCTTGCCCATCCCCCATCCGGCGTCCACCGCGAGGGTGAAGGGTGTGGCGTGCCGGGAGTCCAGCAGCAGCTTGTTGAGCTGGGAGGCGGCCCGTACCGCGCCGAGCAGGTCGTGCTCCTCGCCCGCGACCGGCTCGTCGTTGAGCAGCGCGACGGCCCGTCCGGCGGGCGGCTCGACGTCGTAGGAGGCGGGGGACGAGGGTAAGGCGGCCATCCGCCCAGTCTCCCAGGACGGCCGCCGGGGCGGGCCGGGGTGGCGAAAAACACCGCGCGGGCCCGTGGGTGTGCCCGTAGGGTGACCGGCATGCAGGTGATCCAGTCCACGAAGCTCGCCAACGTCTGCTACGACATCCGGGGCCCGGTCCTCGAAGAGGCCATGCGGCTTCAGGCGGCGGGCCACCGCGTCCTGGAGCTGAACACCGGCAATCCTGCGCCCTTCGGGTTCGAGTGCCCGCCGGAGATCCTGGAGGACATGCTCAGGTCGCTGGGCGACGGCGCACGGCTACGTGAACTCCAAGGGCATCCTGCCGGCCCGCCGCGCGGTCATGCAGCACTACCAGACCCGGGGCATCGAGCTGGACGTCGAGGACGTCTACCTCGGCAACGGCGTCTCCGAGCTGATCCAGATGTCCATGCAGGCGCTGCTCGACGACGGCGACGAGGTGCTGGTCCCCGCGCCGGACTACCCGCTGTGGACGGCGTCCGTCTCGCTGTCCGGCGGCACCGCCGTGCACTACCGCTGCGACGAGCAGGCGGACTGGCAGCCCGACCTCGCCGACATCGAGCGCAGGATCACCGACCGCACCAAGGCGATCGTGATCATCAACCCGAACAACCCGACGGGCGCGGTCTACGGCGACGAGATGCTGCGCGGCATCGCCGAGATCGCCCGCAGGCACCGGCTGATCGTCTGCGCCGACGAGATCTACGACAAGATCCTGTACGACGACGCGACGCACACGCCGTTCGCCGCCATCGCGCCCGACCTGCTCACGCTGACCTTCAACGGGCTGTCGAAGGCGTACCGCGTGGCCGGCTTCCGCAGCGGGTGGCTCGCGGTGTGCGGGCCCAAGGACGCACGCCGCCAGCTACATCGAGGGCCTGACCATCCTGGCCAACATGCGGCTGTGCGCGAATGTGCCCGCGCAGCACGCCATCGCCACCGCGCTCGGCGGCCGGCAGTCCATCAAGGACCTGGTCCTTCCCGGCGGGCGGCTCACCGAGCAGCGGGACGCCGCGTACGAAGCGCTCACCGCGATCCCCGGGGTGACCTGCGTCAAGCCGCGCGGCGCGCTCTACGCCTTCCCCCGGCTCGACCCCAAGGTCTACAAGATCAAGGACGACCAGCAGATGGTGCTCGACCTGCTGCGGGCCGAGCGCATCCTCGTCGTCCAGGGCACCGGCTTCAACTGGCCCGAGCCGGACCACTTCCGCATCGTGACCCTCCCCGCCAAGGAGGACCTCACCGACGCGGTCACCCGCATCGGCAACTTCCTCGACGGCTACGGCCAGCCGTAGCCGCTCCCCCACCGGGCCGCGCCGCTCCTCATCGCACCTCTTCTCATCGCACCGGGCCCGGACGGGCACGGGCCGGCCCGGGGAGTCCCGGACCGGCCCGAGGGGCGGGTGTTCGCCCTAGCCGAGGCGCGCGACCAGCGCCTCGTACTCGTCCCACAGCTCCTTGGGCGTGTGCTCGCCGAAGGTCTCCAGGTGCTCGGGGATCAGCGCCGCCTCCTGCTTCCACACCTCGGTGTCGACCGAGAGCAGCAGGTCCAGGTCCGCGTCGGACAGGCCGAGCCCGTCGGTGTCGAGGGCGCCTGCGGCCGGCAGCACGCCGATCGGGGTGCGGACGCCGTCCGCCTCGCCGTTGAGCCGCTCCACGATCCACTTCAGCACGCGGCTGTTCTCGCCGAACCCGGGCCACACGAAGCGCCCGGCCGCGTCCTTGCGGAACCAGTTGACGTAGTAGATCTTCGGCAGCTTCGCCGGGTCGTGGGTCTTGCCCAGCGACACCCAGTGGCCGAAGTAGTCGCCCATGTTGTAGCCGCAGAACGGCAGCATGGCGAACGGGTCGCGGCGCAGCTCGCCGACCTTGCCCTCGGCGGCGGCGGTCTTCTCGCTGGCCACGTTCGCGCCGAGGAAGACGCCGTGCTGCCAGTCGAAGGACTCGGTGACCAGCGGTACGGCCGAGGCGCGCCGGCCGCCGAAGAGGATCGCGGAGATCGGCACGCCCTTGGGGTCCTCCCACTCGGGCGCGATGATCGGGCACTGGGAGGCGGGCACCGTGAACCGGGCGTTGGGGTGGGCGGCGGGCGTGCCGGACGCGGGCGTCCAGTCGTTGCCCTTCCAGTCGGTGAGGTGGGCCGGGGGCTCCTCGGTCATGCCCTCCCACCACACGTCGCCGTCGTCGGTGAGCGCGACGTTGGTGAAGATCGAGTTGCCGTACATCGTCTTCATGGCGTTGGCGTTGGTGTGCTCGCCGGTGCCGGGGGCGACGCCGAAGAAGCCGGCCTCCGGGTTGATCGCGTACAGCCGGCCGTCCTCGCCGAAGCGCATCCACGCGATGTCGTCGCCGATGGTCTCGACGGTCCAGCCGGAGACGGTGGGCTCCAGCATCGCCAGGTTGGTCTTGCCGCAGGCCGACGGGAAGGCGGCGGCGACGTACTTCGCCTCGCCGCGCGGGGGCGTCAGCTTGAGGATGAGCATGTGCTCGGCGAGCCAGCCCTCGTCGCGGGCCATGACGGAGGCGATCCGCAGGGCGTAGCACTTCTTGCCGAGCAGCGCGTTGCCGCCGTAGCCGGAGCCGTAGGACCAGATCTCGCGGTCGTCGGGGAAGTGCGAGATGTACTTGGTGGCGTTGCAGGGCCACGGCACGTCGGCCTCGCCCTCGGCGAGGGGGGCGCCGACGGTGTGCACGGCCTTGACGAAGGCGCCGTCGGTGCCCAGCTCGTCCAGGACGGCCTGTCCCATCCGGGTCATGGTGCGCATGGAGACGGCGACGTACGGGGAGTCGGTGATCTCCACGCCCATCGCGGACAGCGGCGAGCCGACCGGGCCCATGCAGAACGGGACGACGTACATCGTCCGGCCGCGCATCGAGCCGCGGAACAGGCCGCCCTCGCCGCCCTTGCCGCTGAAGATCTCCCGCATCGCGTCGGGCGCCATCCAGTGGTTGGTCGGCCCGGCGTCCTCCTCGCGGGCGGAGCAGATGAAGGTCCGGTCCTCCACCCGCGCCACGTCGGAGGGGTCGGAGGCGGCGTGGTACGAGTTCGGCCGCAGCGTCGGGTCGAGTTTGGTGAAGGTGCCTGCCGCGACCAGCTCGCCGGCGAGCCGGTGGTACTCCGCCTCGGAGCCGTCGCACCAGACGATCTCGTCGGGCTGGGTGAGGTCGGCGATCTCGCCGACCCACTGCTTCAGTTCCTGGTGGTTGGTGGGAGCCGCATTGCCTCGCGCCACGATCGCTCCGTCCCGCCGGGTCCGCACAGACCGGCGTCACTGATTGAGGGTTTTGTCTCGGCCCCTTGGGGGCTGCGGCCCGGACGCGTCCGTGGAGTGCTCATCCGGTGCCGACTGCACTCATATGAGTGTGGTCCCCTTCAAATGATTCTGTCCAGACCACCGAGAGTGAGCATCACCACTCGGACGGCGCTCTTCCTACTTACAGGTAACTTACGGTGGCGTAGGTAAGATTGACGGCATGACCGCCGTGGACGAGACTGGCGACGTGCCCCCCGCCGTCGCTGAAGTCGACTTGCCGAGCCCGACAAAACCCAAGCTCAGAGGGTGGTTGCACGCAGGCATGTTCCCGGCGGTGCTGATTTCCGGCGTCGCCCTGACCGCCTTCGCGCAGAGCACCCGAGGACGTATCGCCTGTGCGATCTTCACCCTCACGGCATGTGCCCTGTTCGGTGTGAGCGCGCTCTACCACCGGGGCAACTGGGGTCCGCGCAGTTCGGGAATTTTGCGACGACTTGACCATGCCAACATCTTTCTGATCATTGCCGGCACCTACACGCCGCTGACCATCCTGCTGCTGCCGGGCGGCACCTCCGAGCTGCTGCTCTGGCTGGTGTGGGCCGGCGCGCTGGCCGGAATCGCCTTCCGGGTCTTCTGGGTCGGCGCCCCCCGCTGGCTCTACACGCCGTGCTACATCGCACTCGGCTGGGTCGCCGTCTTCTTCCTGCCCGACTTCATGCACACCGGCGGCGTCGCCGTCATGGTCTGCGTGATCGTCGGCGGCATCCTCTACAGCACGGGCGCGGCCGTCTACGGCTTCAAGCGGCCCAACCCCTCCCCACGCTGGTTCGGCTTCCACGAGGTCTTCCACTCCTTCACCCTCGCCGCGTTCGTCGTCCACTACGTCGGCATCTCGCTGGTCGCCTACCAGCACCGCTAGCCGCGCCCGCCCCCAGCGACCGCACCTCCGGCCGCCCAGCGGGCCCGTAGCACCCACGCCCCAAGCCCCGCCTCCCGGACCCGGGAGGCGGGGCTTTCGCGTGCCCGCACGGCACGAGGGGTTGGACGGCAATGAAAATGGCAGCTACTCTTTTTTGAGAGAGGCATTCATTTGAAACGGACTTGCAGGAGATCTGATGACTTCGCAGGATGTGGGGGCTCCCCCGGAGGACGGCGCGGCCGCGGGCGCCGACCCGAGGCGATGGCTGGCGCTGGGCGCCCTCGTCATGAGCACCCTGGTGCTCAGCTTCGACGCCACCGTGCTCAACGTGGCGCTGCCGAGCATGGCCGCGCAGATCCACGCCGGCACCGGTGACCTCCAGTGGATCGTGGACTCGTACACCGTGGTCTTCGCCGCGGCGATGCTGCCCGCCGGGCTGGCCGGCGACCGGTTCGGCCGGCGGCGGGTGCTGGTGCTGGGCCTGCTGGTCTTCCTGGCGGGCTCGCTGCTGGGGACGCTGGCGCACAGCCCGGCGCCGGTGATCGCCGCCCGCAGCGTCATGGGACTGGGCGCGGCCGCCGTGATGCCGCTGGCGCTGTCGGTGATCCCGTCGCTCTTCGGCCCGGCCGAACGCCCCAGGGCGGTGGCGATCACCAGCACCGCCACGGCGCTGGGCATGCCGCTCGGCCCGATCATCGGCGGCACGCTGCTCCAGCACTTCTGGTGGGGCTCGGTCTTCCTGATCAACATCCCGCTCGTCGCGCTGAGCGTCGTCGCCTGCCTCACCCTGCTGCCCGAGACCCGCGACCCGGCGGCCCCCCGGGTGGACGTGCTGAGCACGGTGTGCGCCGCCTCGGGGCTCGGCGCCTTCGTCTACGGGATCATCGAGGCGCCCGACCGCGGCTGGGGCGACCCGCTGGTGCTGGGCGCGCTCGCCGCGTCCGCCGCCCTGATCACCGCCCTGGTGCGGCGCGAGCGCGGGGTGCCGCGACCCATGCTGGACCTGACGCTGCTGCGGCAGCGCGGCTTCGCCTGGAACACCGTCACCGCGACCCTGGTCACCCTCGTCCTCACCGGCCTGCTGTTCGTGCTGCCCACCTACCTCCAGGCCGTGCGCGGCAACGACGCCTTCGGCACCGGTCTGCGCGTCCTGCCGATGATGGGCGGGCTGCTGGTCACCGCCCGGGCCGGCGGCGCGCTGGTCCGGCGGACCGGACCGCGCCCGGTGATCACCGGCGGCCTGCTCGTCCTGACCGCGGCCGGCTTCCTGGGCGCGACCACCGGCGCCGGCGACGGCTTCGGCCGGATCGCGCTCTGGCAGTCGCTGGCCGGCGCCGGGTTCGGCCTGGCGCTGGTGCCCGCGATGGACAGCGCGCTCGGGGCGCTCCCCCGGGACCGCGCCGGCAGCGGTGCGGGCCTGATCCAGACGCTGCGGCAGACCGGCTCCGCGATCGGCGTGGCCGTCCTCGGCAGCGTGCTCGCCGCCGGCTACCGCGGCCGGCTCGACACCGCCGGCCTGTCCGCGCGGGCCGCGCACGGCGCCCGCGAGTCGGTGGTCGGCGCCCGGACCGTGGCCGCCTCGCTCGGCGACCGCGCGCTGGCGGGCTCCGCGAACGCGGCGTACGTGCACGGCATGGACATCGCCCTCGCGGTCTGCGGGGGCACTGCGCTGCTGGCCGCCGCCCTGGTCGCCGCCTTCCTGCCCAACCCGCGCCCCGGCGCCGGCCCGCTCCCGGACCGGGACAGCGCCGCCGGGCCCGGCGCGCGGACCGCCGACCCCGTGGCCCCCCGGGCCGCCGGTGCCCGACAATAGACGGCATGTGCCCACGTACACCGACGAGTGCCGCGCCCCGTGACGGACTGCGGGAGCGCAAGAAGGCCCGGACCCGCCAGGCCATCCGCTCGTCCGCGTACCGGCTCTTCGCCGGGCAGGGCTACGACGCCACGACCGTCGACCAGATCGCCGCCGCGGCCGACGTCTCGCCGAGCACCGTCTTCCGCTACTTCCCCACCAAAGAGGACATCGTCCTCACCGACGAGTACGACGACGAGATGGCCGACGTGCTGCGCTCGCGGCCGACCGCCGAACCGCCGCTGGCGTCCGTGCGGTTCGTCATGCACGAGGTCATCGGCAAGATGCTGCACGACCCGGCGATGAAGGCGGAGATGGTCCAGCGCGAGGAACTGGTACGGGACGTGCCCGCGATCCGGGCCCGTGCCCACGAGAGCATGTCGGCCACCGGCCGGCTGCTCGGCGGCATCATCGGCGAGCGCACCGGCCGCCCCGCAGACGCCCTGGAGGTGCGGGTGTTCACCTCCGCGGTGTTCGGCGCCCTGCACGAGACCACGATGTACTGGGTGGAGAACGGCCGCGCCGAGGACCTGCTCGTCGTCCTCGACCGCGCGTTCCGCCTGCTCCGCCAGGGCCTGGCCTTCGAGGGCCTCCCCCAGGACTGACCGGGCGGACCGGCCGCGGTGGCCGCCGGCGGTCCTACGGCTGCGGGCGGCCTCGACGGTTGCGCGGTCCTGCGGCCGGCGGTCTCCTGCGGCTGCGGCCGGTGCTACGAGTCCGGCCGCAGTTGCGACCGCAGCGTGCGCGGGTCGGAGGTCGGCGCGTCGCAGACGAACCCGCGGCACACGTACGCCGCCGCCCGCCCGCCCCGCGTCGGCCGCCGCCGCAGCAGCGGGAACTCCGTGGAGCCCTCCTCGCCGACCGCCACGACCACACCGGGCGCGCCGCCGAGCAGCGCGGTGCGGTGCAGTTCGTCGGTGAGCGGGTCGCCGATGCGGCCCGACCACCGCGACCTCGCGCGGCCCGTCGAGCGCCGCCTCGGCGACCGCCAGGCCCCAGCCGATGAACCGCGGGGCGCGCGCGGCCAGCGCCCCGACGACCCCGAGCGCCCGTTCGGCCGCGACCCGGTGCGGGTCGGAGCCGGTGTGCGCGGCGTAGGACAGCAGCGCACCGGCGGCGGCGGTCCAGCCGGACGGCATCGCGTTGTCGGTCGGGTCCTGCGGGCGCCGGATCAGCACCTCGGCGTCGTCGGCGGTGTCGTAGAGCGAGCCGTCCTCGGCGACGAAGTGGCGCAGCACGCAGTCCAGCAGCAGCCCGGCGAAGTCCAGCCAGACGCCCTCGCCGGTGACGGAGGCCAGCGCGAGGAAGCCCTCGGCGACGTCGCCGTAGTCCTCCAGCACGCCCGCGTGGGCGCCCGCGGCGCCGTCCCGGGAGGTGCGCAGCAGCCGGCCGTGCTCGTCCAGGTGCACCCGGACCAGCAGGTCGGCGGCGTCGACGGCCGCCTGCACCAGGTCGGGGCGGTCGAAGTAGGCGCCGGCCTCGGCGAGGGCGGCGATGGCCAGGCCGTTCCAGGCGGCCACCACCTTGTCGTCCCGGCCCGGGCGCGGCCGCCGGGAGCGGGCGGCGAGCAGCCGCTCGCGGACCGCGCCGATCCGGTCGGCGTCCACCACGCCGTTCCCCTGCGGGAGCTGGAGGACGGAGGCGCCCTCCTCGAAGGTGCCCGCCGGTGTCACGCCGAAGTACGTGGCCGCGAACTCGCCGTCGGCCGCGGCCGAGTTCGGCGGCGAGCTGGGCCGGCGTCCAGACGTAGTAGGCGCCTTCGGCGGAGGTGCCGGTGCCGTCGTCGCTGTCGGCGTCCAGCGCGGAGGCGAACCCGCCCTCGGGGGTGGCCAGTTCGGAGATGAGGAAGTCCGCGGTCTCCAGCGCGACCCGGCGGGCCAGGTCGGAGCCGGTGGAGCGCCACAGGTGGGCGTAGACCCGGATCAGCAGCGCGTTGTCGTAGAGCATCTTCTCGAAGTGCGGCACCGTCCAGGTCGCGTCGACGCTGTAGCGGGAGAAGCCGCCCGCGAGCTGGTCGTAGATGCCGCCGCGGGCCATCGCCTCGCAGGTGTCGCGGGCCATCTGGAGCGCGTCCTCGGCGCCGGTGCGGGCGTGGTGGCGCAGCAGGAACTCCAGCGCCATCGACGGCGGGAACTTCGGCGCGCCGCCGAATCCGCCGCGCTCGGCGTCGTAGGACCGGGTCAGGTTCCGCAGCGCGGCGCCGAGTTCGCTCTCGCCCGCGGTGCGGCCGTCGGCCCCGGCGTACGCCCCGGCCCGCTCGCCGAGTTCGCGCACGATCCGGTTGGCGACCTCGGCCACCTCGGCGCGGCGGTCCTGCCAGGCGGCGACCACGCCGTGCAGCACCTCCATGAAGCCGGGCAGGCCGTGCCGGGACTCGGGCGGGAAGTACGTGCCGAAGTAGAACGGCTCGCCCTCGGGCGTCAGGAACACCGTCATCGGCCAGCCGCCCTGGCCGGTGGCCGCCTGCACCGCCTCCATGTACACCGCGTCGACGTCGGGGCGCTCCTCGCGGTCCACCTTCACCGCGACGAAGTTGGCGTTGAGGTAGTCGGCCGTGGCCGCGTCCTCGAAGGACTCGTGGGCCATCACATGGCACCAGTGACAGCGAACTGTAACCGACGTCAGCAGAACGGGTACGTCACGCCGCCGCGCCTCCTCGAACGCCTCCGGCGACCAGGGCCACCAGTCGACGGGGTTGTCGGCGTGCTGGAGGAGGTACGGGGAGGTCGCGTCAGCCAGGCGGTTCACCATGCGGGCAGTATCGCAGCACCGGCCGCGGGAACCCCGAAACCGGAACGGACTGGTGGGGTCAACGCCAGCCGGTCGATCCGCGCGGTCCCGCCGCACGTGCCGCCACTGCGGAGTCGAGCGGCACAGCAACCCCCACCCCCTTCTTGTGTAACTGACAATAACTGAAGTACCTTGCAGGGCATGCAAGATGACGTGTGGTCACCAACCCCTGTATTGCTGACAGTCGATCTCGTGATCCTGACGCTGCGGGAGAGCCGCCTGCACGTCCTCCTGGTAGAGCGGGGCGAAGATCCCTTCCGGGGCATGCCCGCCCTGCCCGGAGGATTCCTGAACCACGATGGCGAGGAGATTCTGGATGCCGCCCACCGCGAACTGAGCGAGGAAGCGGCCTTGGCCGCCGGCTGGGTGCACCTTGAACAGCAGGCCGTGTACGGGGACTCGGGCCGCGACCCGCGGGGCAGAGTCGTCTCCGTGGCCCACCTGGCGATCGCACCAGGGCTGCCCGACCCAGTCGCGGGAACGGATGCCACCGATGCCGCGTGGGTTCCCGCGGAAGCCGTGCTGTCCGGCGAGGTGGAGCTCGCGTTCGACCACCATCGAATCGCTACAGACGGGATCGAACACGCGCGCACCAAGCTCGAGTTCTCGTCGCTGGCCACGGCGTTCTGCGGGGAGGAATTCACCATCGCAGAGCTGCAACAGGTGTACGAGGCCGTCTGGGGCACGGAACTCGACACCCGCAATTTCTACCGGAAGGTCCAAGCCGCGAAGGGATTCATCGTCCCCGTCGGCACGAACCGCAGGACCACGGGTGGACGGCCCGCACGGCTCTACAGGGCCGGTCCGAAAACCGTGCTGTTCCCACCGCTGATCCGACCCGCGCCGTCCGTTACGGAAGAGAAACACGAGAGGGGAAGAGGAATAGATGTCGAATGGCCCGGTGGTGGTTCTCACTGCCCTCAATCTTGAATATGAGGCTGTGCGCCAGAGGCTGGCAGGTCCGCATGTGCATCGCCATGAGCGTGGTACGCGGTTCGAGGTGGGAACCGTGCAGGGCACATCGTGCCGTGTCGCACTCGGTCTGACGAGCAAGGGGAACCATTCCGCCGCAGTGATCGCCGAACGCGCGATTCAGGAGTTCTCGCCGGTGGCCGTGCTGTTCGTCGGGGTCGCCGGCGCCCTGTGGGACACCGCCAGACTGGGCGACGTGGTGATGGCGACACACGTGTACGCCTACCAGGGCGGGACCAGCGAGGACGACGGACTCAAAGCCCGCCCCCGGGTATGGGAAGCACCGCACAGCATCAGCCAGCTCGCCTCGCACCTGGCCCGCTTGAACGACTGGGCGGACCCCACACCTGGTCACGAGGACGTGCCGCAGGTGCGCTTCGGGGCGATCGCCGCTGGCGAGGTCGTCCAGAACTCGAGGATCTCGGCCGAGGCAAAGTGGATCCGACAGCACTACAACGACGCACTCGTCATCGAGATGGAGGCGGCCGGGGTGGCACAGGCCGGTCATCTCAACGGGTCACCGGTGGCCATCATCCGGGGGATCAGCGATCGGGCGGACGGCACGAAGAACAGCGCGGACGACCGCAGCCAGCAGCCGCGGGCAGCGGCGAACGCGGCGGCGTTCGCCACCCGGCTGGCGGTGGAACTGGTGGGGGAAGAGGGGGAGACCGCCGTGCATCGGGACGACAAGGTCCGTTCGGCCGACCGGCTCGACCGGCACGTCAGCAATACTGCCCACAACAGCACTGTCGGCATCATGGCCGGCTCGGTCACGGGCAGCAGCGTCCACATGAACACGGCCCCGAAGGCATCCGGCCCGGTGGACCTGATCGCGGAACTAAGCGCTTTCCAGGCGCACTTGGGTCGCCACCACGCCGAGGGCACCCTCGACGAGGACACCTACCGGGAGGCCCTGACCGATCTGGACGCCGCCCTCCGGTCGGCCGGGAGGAACACCCCTGATTCGTCGAAGCGGACGGTCATGACGCTCAGGAGGCTGCGTGGACTGGTCGCGGAGCACCCCGCGCTGATGGCCGAGCTGGCCCCCTTAGTCGCCGCGGCCGGTGATCCGGCATGAGCCAGAGCAACGGTGCCGCGTACGGCTCGGCCGCGTACGACTCCACCGTCGGGATCCAGGCCGAGACCGTGCACAACTCCAACGTCTACTTCGTCCACCCGGACGCCTCGCCGCAGGAGAAGTACAGGGTGGGCGTGCGGCTCCTGGAGGACGGCATTCCCAGCCGCGCCCGCGAAATGATCACTGATGCGATCGTTCGCGGGTGCGACAGCGCGGAGATCCGTTTCCACTGGGTGCTCGCCATGCTCAGCGCACGCACCTACGACGACCTCAGCACCGAAGAGGTCCAGCGGCTTTACTACGCCTCCGGACTCGTACGGACCTACGCCGAGAACGAGTGGAAGGAAGCCCTGCGCGTCACTTTCGACCTGCTGGCGGTGCTCGGCACCGCGAGCGGCGAGACCGGACCTGTGCTGAAGCAGTTGCAGGACCTGCCGCTCCGCCAGCACGACGCGATCCTCCGTCACCTCGACCTCATGCTCACCGGAGGACTGAAGGACGACCTGTGGGCGGAGACCCACGAACGGGCCAGGGCGGAGCGCTTCGGCAACGACCGGGTCAGGCGGGTCTGGGCCTACTTCGAGGCCGTTCCCATCGGGGCGCGGGCCGTTCCGCCCCGCCCGAGCACCGCCGGCGCCGCCGAGGCCGCCCTCCCG
Source organism: uncultured Actinomycetota bacterium (assembly GCA_963820715.1). Classification (GTDB taxonomy): domain Bacteria; phylum Actinomycetota; class Actinomycetes; order Streptomycetales; family Streptomycetaceae; genus Actinacidiphila. The sequence continues at coordinate 385,892 of CAWGAU010000001.1, forward strand.
GTCCGAGCGGTCCTGTTCGTCGTCAGCAGCGTGCTCCTCTGTGTTCTGGCACTGATCTCGGATCCGGCCCAGGCGATCGCCGAGTTACTGGTGGCGCTCGGCGCGGGTCCGACCGCGGCCCACTTCGGCCTCCGGTGGTGGGGCCGGGCACCCCGACCGGGTCCCGCGCCCGGGGCCCCGGTCCCACACCCGCGCGATCCCGCACCCGCCGAGGACGGGTTCACGACCAGCGTCCGCAATAGGTTCGACCACTACTTCAGCATCCGCACGCCTCACGGGATCACCCCGGACGTCTGGCTCGCCCACACCGCTCAGGTCCGTGGCGGCCTCGCCGCCGAGATCGCGGGCCTCTACCGGGAGAGCCGGATCGGTGTGGAGCGGGTCACCTGGCTGATCCGGTACCTCGCCGAGGACGCCCGGAACCGCCACAACAACGGCACCCTGTTCGATCATCAGCGCCAGGAGCGGACTCCGGTCAGGACGAAAGTCTTGACCGTGGCAGCCCTAGCCGTTCTCGGCATCGCGGCTTCGACCACGCTCGGAACGGCAGTCTCGGCTGCCGCCTCGCCGAGGCCGCTGTGGGCGTTCCTGGCCGTGCTCGGTGCGGCCTGGTCCGGACACGCGACCGCTTCTCTGTGGCTGAAGGTCCGGCGTGAGGAGCACCGGCTGGCCCGGGAGACTCAGGAGTACCAGGAACAGCTGACCGCGCGGCAGGTGGCGCACCAGCGCTGGAAGGCGCTCCTGGACGTGACGCGCCCCAGCGAGCTGGAAATGGAGACCTGGCTCACCTGCGACAAGACTTCGTTCGTCGATGAAGCGCTCCGGCACTACCGGCTCACCTGGCGCGATCTGATCACCCACACCATCCTGGTGGCTCCGGCTCCCTCCTACAAACGGGGACGGGTCAGGGGCGGCCCCTGGCGGTACTCGCACTATGTCTTCCGCCTGTTCCTGTTCACCCAGGACGGCATCCGCGAGATCAGCTCCGAGTTCACGTTCTCCGACGCAACGCGCAAGAACGAGCAGCGGAGCAACTACCGGTTCGACGCACTGTCCTCCGTGCAGGTGACGGAGAACGTCGACGTCGGCTACGACCTGGAGCTCGTCCTCACCAACGGACCGGCCCGGAAGATCCGCGTCAAGGACGCCGATGCCCATCAACTGGCGCCGGACGAGAATTCTCAGGAGATCTCCGAGATCAACCTCAACGCGGCCGGCTCCACCCACACCTTCCGCCTCCTGGAGGGGGTAGCGGCGGACGGTAAGGGCTGGATCGAACGGCACGGCCCCAACAACCTGACGCCTTTCCAGATCTCCGGCTGATCCTGAACTCGAGCATAGGAATGCCTGTGACCTCCATGGAAGATGTCACTGAGAGCAAAATCCTGCTGGCCGAGTACGACTGCCTCAAGGAGGAACAGAAGACCCGCATAGGGTTCCGCGACAACCTGCTCTACTTCACGCTCGCCGCAGCCACTGCGGTCGTGGCAGTCACCGTCCAGAGCGGACAGTCCCGGCTGCTGCTCGCGATCCCCGCGATCTGCCTGATCCTGGGCTGGACCTACCTGGTCAACGACGAGAAGATCTCGTCGATCGGCTGCTACGTCCGCGACCAACTGGGACCGCGCCTGGGTGAACTCGCCTCCGCCCACGGCATGGTGTTCGGCTGGGAGGTCTACAACCGCAACGTTGCGGGCCGCACCATTCGCAAGCGGCTTCAGACCGCGGTGGACCTGTTCACGTACCTGGTCCTGCCCATGGTCTGCACGACAGCGTTCTGGTGCTCCCCCACCGTTCAGCCCCTGCTCGTGCTCACTTCTGTCGTGCAGACGCTCGCCCTGGCCGTACTGGGCTGGCAGTTCCTACGTCGTGCGGAACCGTAGCCCCAGCCCCGCCGGTCCCGCTCCCACACGCGCACGACGCCTGCGGTTCGCGGAGGCGCGGGCCGGACTCCGCTGTACGGTCAGCGCGCGTCCGGCTCGGGCCGGGGAAGTTCGTCCAGGTCGAGGGTGTAGGTGCGCCCGTCTGCCAGCTCGATCGGCAGTTTGCCCGAACCGTATGCGTGCGTGTGGGCCGCGATGTAGCCGGCGCCGGTGGGTTGGGTGTGGACGACGACCTCCGCCGCGTATGGATCGACCACCACGTAGACCGGGATGCCGTAACGGCCGTACTTCGCAGTGCAGTCGTCGTAGTCCTTGCGCGCGGAGGAGACCGACACCACCTCGGCGATCAACAGCACGTCCTCGAAGCCGTAGCGCTTTCCCTGGCGCTGTGCGTCCTCCCGCATGATCGCGAAATCGGGGGCGGAGTTCTCGTCGGCCGGAAAGTCGACGTAGACATCGGAGATGACCTTTGCGTGCCGACCGAGGGCAAGAGAGTCGATCTGCATCGACCTGATGGTGCTGGAGTGCTCCTCGCTCTGCGGGGTCATGACCACCTTCCTGTCGGTACCGAAGAAGACCACGTACCCCATGGGGAACTCGGTGTTCATGACCGCGTCGACGCTCATCAACAGCTCCTTCCTGTCGCCTCTCAGGATATGGGGCCACGGTCCCGCACGAGGTCCACTACGGGAGCGACGGCCGGGGTGGCGTCGTGCTCGTGGGCAGCGGCAACGAGGGTGTGCCCACCAAGCGCTGGTGAACGCCAGCGCAGTGCTCAGACCCCCGCTCGGGCGAGCTGGCCAGCCAGCCTTCGGCCCAGGCGCGCGCCCTGTCCCAGTCGGTCATCGTACGCGCCCATGCACGCACTACCCGGAAACATCCCAGGTCAGGACCACCGAGTTGTGCGAATTCATTGACACCAATGACACGAAGAGTAACCGACTGACAACAGAACGGGTACGTTGCGCCGCTTCGCCTCCTCGAATGCCCCCGGCGACCACGGCCACCAGTCGACCGGGTTGTCGGCGTGCTGAAGCAGATAAGGGGAGGTCACACCAGCCAGCCTCTCACACCGCACCACCGCGGCGGCGAAGCTCGCGAACCCCCGCCCCGCTTGCCCGATTTACCCTCATGCGCCATCACGTGGTGGCCGGGCCGCGAAATCATCCGATATGAGTGCTGTCCGCTTTGCCACCTGCATCGGACAGCATCCGGGCCACCCGTTCCCCGATCTGCCGCTCTTCGTCGCGCCGATGTGAAGGACGCAGCTCGCAGGCCCGGCGCGGAGGCAGTGGCGCTCCCCTGCAAATCGGGTGTCCTGACGGCGCGGGACAGTACGCTGAGCCGAGCGGCACCGGAACTGACGAGCATCCTCATGGGAGGTGGTACGCCATGACCGCCGAGATGGTCGCGCCCGCATGGATGCACATCGGGTTGCCCGGCCGAAAGCGTCGGGGCGCCTCGGGACCCACGAGGCGGACGGAAGGCAGGATGCGGCCATGCACCGCCGACAGATCAGCTCCATCGCCCATGCCGACCACCGCACCGCCGCTCCGCTGAGCGACGATTCCGTGCACGCGCTCCTCGACCGGGCCGTGCCGAACGGTGAGGCCCGACTCCTCGACCTCGGGTGCGGATCGGGCACCTGGCTGCTGCGCGCGCACGCCGCTCGCCCGGACCTCCGTGCCGACGGCGTCGACAACGACGCCGAAGCCATCACGGCGGCCCGCCGCGCCGTCGATGAGGCAGGGCTCCGTGACCGGATCGCCTTCCATGCCCAGGACGCCGCGGAATTCGGTTCCCCGCACCTTTACGACGTGGTGCTCTGCGTCGGTGCCGCACACGCCTTCGGCGGCCTCCTGCCTGCCTTGAAAGCCGCCGACAGCCACCTGGCGCCGGGCGGAAGTGTCCTCCTCGGCGAGTGCTTCTGGGAACGCGAACCCGACCGGAAGACCCTCGACGCCGGTTTCGCCGTCGATGACTACGACGACCTCCCAACGACCGTGGACCGCGTCATGGCCGACGGCTGGGTGCCGATCTACGGGCACGTCAGCACCCTGCGGGAATGGGACGACTACGAGTGGTCCTGGACCGGATCGCTCTCCCGCTGGGCCATCGACAACCCCGGGCACCCCGACCACGGCCAGGCCCTGGCTGCCGCAGCCGGACACCGCGACGCCTGGCTCCATGGCTACCGGGGAACGCTCGGATTCGTCACCCTGCTCCTGCGCCGCGCGCCCCGGTCCTCGGGGTAGGGCCTCTGCTCGGGGCCCGGCCGCGCGGGAGGTGCCGGTCGTCATCCGAGGCGATGGAGATGCCTCAGCACGGCGTGCGGCACGGCCATGTCGACGAAGGTCGCGGCCACCGGGCCCACGCCTGCGGCCCCGGCCGGGAGCACCAGCGTGCCGTCCAGTGCGGAGGCGAGAGCGGTGGCCGCCGGAGTCGCCGCGAGGTGGTGGATACCGCCGTCCTTGCCGTACGCGATGCTCGACACCACCGGAATGCGGCCGCTGTCGAGGAACATGCGGACTACCCCCGGATCGACCAGTACGTCCTCCTCGTTACGCATCGCCAGGGTGCGGCCGTCCTCACCCGTGAGGCCGACCGCCAGCGTGGTGTGGTCGTTGAGACTCCCCACCAGTCCCCGCTGTACGTATCCCGCGATATGGCTGCGCAGCGCGGCCGGGTCACCGTCCCATCCGACCGGGAGGTGAGGGCCACCGTCGTGCACCACGACGGTCCTCACCCCGCTGTACCGCAGGAACCCGATGTCACCGCAGAACGCGTGCCGCAACTTCTCGTCGGCGAGGACGTGGTGCCCGGCCACCACGACCACGGTCCGACCGTGCAGTTCCCTGATCCGGGGCAGGGTGGCGACGAGGGCTTCGGCCACATCCGGTGCGGCCGGATCGGGGCGTGCCTCCCGTATCACGCCCCGGCTCAGCCGTCGGCCCGCTGATAGAGCGTTCCGTCACTCCAGATCCGGGCGACCCTGCCCCACTTGGCGGCGGAGGCCACGTCGGGGAAGAAGCCGTGCCCGTTGAGGTTGGCGCTGGTGTTGCAGAGCACGGGGACGCCACTGAGCCGGTGATAGGCGGACAGCACGGCGAGGAGCAGATCGTCGTCTGCCGGGCCGACCGTCTGGAGCCGCGCCGTGCCGTCGAGGTGGATGACCGCGGGGATGCGATCCACCCAGTCCGCCCGTACCTCGTGGTCGAACAACATGTGCGGGTCCGGCGTGCCGGGAGCGAAGATCCCCGGCGCCTCGGCCTCCAGGCAGATGGGCGCGATGGGCCGGTAGGGTTCGCGGTCCTTCACGCGGTTCAGCTCGTCCTTCATCGACGCGCTGACCGGGGCCGCCAGGATGCTGCGGCCGCCGAGTGCGCGAGGGCCCAGTTCGGCGCGTCCGTGCAGAACCACCACGGGCTCGCCCGACTCGTGGAGGATCGCCGCGAGTTCCTCCGGGGTGCAGGCCGCCGTCGACCAGCCGGCCGGCAGTTCGGGTGACGGCGTCAGCGCCGGGCCCAGCCGGGGGTTCCAGTCGAGCGGCGCCAGGCCGTCGCGCTGCGCCCGGCCCAAGGCGGCCGCTCCGATGGCGGAACCCGAGTCGTTGGGGAACGGCGGAACCCACACGTCACGGAAGTCCGCCGCCTCGCGCAGCGCGCTGTTCCACTTGATGTTCAGCGCGCAGCCGCCGGCGAAGCACAGGTTCCAGGGGCCTTCGCCCTTGGCGGCGCGGACTTTGGCGGTAATCCGTACGACGAGGAGGTTCTCGAAGAAGGCGTGCACGCTCGCCAGCACGTCCTCGTCGCTGACCCCGTTCTCCGACACCCTGGCACGGACCGCGGAGAAGAACTCGTGGACGGGAGGCACGGACCGCTCGAAGAGACTGCCGTACCCACCGACCGTCGCGCGGTATTCCACGGCGGCTGGCTCATCGCTCTCGAAGACCCGGTGGAACTCCTCCCGCAGAACGGCGATCACATCCTCGTCCGCCCGGCCCAGTGCGATGTACGCCATGAGCTTGCCGGCGACCGAGAGGTCATCGACCGTGGGCGACTGGACGGCTTTACGGAAGGGCCCGAAGTGGTGTCCCGCGATGGCGTACGCGTGGCCTATGAGGGGGAAGAGCTCACCCAGGTTCTGCACGCCGCCGCGCGGCTCCGCCCAGTAGAGGCGGGGGAAGAGTCCGCCGTCCCAGACCAGGACGAAGGAGCCTTCGTCGCGCTGGACGAAGGGGCTGGAGACGTAGGCGCTCGCCACGTGTCCCGCCGCGTGCGGGTAACTGGTGTAAGGACAGGTCCCGCCGTCCATCGGGAAGGTGCCCGAGACGCTGGGCGAATCGAGCGCCGGGGATGCCGCCGACTCCCGGTAGGGGCCGACCACGATCTCCGTCGGCGCTCCCCGGTCGAGCAGGGCCACTGTTCCGGAAACGTCTCCGTCCCAGCCGTCGACAACCCACTGGTCGACGTCCTCCGGCTTGTAGCCGAAGTCAGAGAGGATTCCGGGGATCAGGTCGAAGTCGGCAACGGTGCTGTAGCGCAGACCGTTTCCCAGTTTCTCCATCTCAACGCTGAAGACGAGACGGTCGTCGTGGAGCAGGGCGACGGCACCATCATGCGTGAGTTTCAACCCGCAGGTTATCAACTGCGTCACTCCTTCGTCTGTTCGAGCCAACACGCGGGCGTGCTTGAGTCTCCGAACTGCTCGGAGGTGAGTCTCAACTGATAGAGGCTGGATCTTCGGCCGGGACGGAAAAGAGCGCGCCATTCATCACGGGTGTCGCTCGCCGGGACTTTCGAGAACCCCAGTCTCCCGAACCATTCCCCGCTGTGCCGGGTCAGGGCCAGCAGAGAGCTGTAGCCCTGTTCTCTGCCGATGGTCTCGGCAACGCCGACCAGATGCCGGCCGATTCCCCTGCCCTGCCAATCGGCCGCAATGCACAGGTTGTAGACGACCAGGCTTCTCCCGGACGGCGCCACCCCGGCACACCCGACCAATCGGGAGCCTTGGCAAGCGACCACGAACTCCTGCGTTCTTTCGGCCAGTTCGGCCAGCGGGCGAGCGACCAGCAGACCCTCCTCGACGAAGGGTGCGGAGAGCAGGGCGATCTGCTCCGCGTCCTTGGGGCGCGCGGGTCTTGCGACGAGCCCGTCCGGCGCAGTCACGCACCGGAAGGCGGTCCGCACAGACTCACGGACCATCCGCACCACCCAGCGGATCGGGCGGACTGCCGGCGAAGCCGAGCCCGAAGTGCTGCTCGGACGGCATCAGTTCGATCATGTTGACGTTGACGCGGGCGGGCTGCGACAGAGACCAGGCCACCGCCTCGGCCACGTCATCGGCGGTGAGCGGGTCAAGGCCCTCGTAGAGCGCATCGGCGCGCTGCTCGTCCCCGTCGTAACGGACCTTGGCGAACTCGGTCTTTGCCATGCCCGGCGCCACACAGGTCACCCTGACGCCCGTACCCTGGAGGTCGACGCGCATGTTCAGCGACAGCTGGTGTACGAACGCCTTGGTGGCGCCGTACACATTTCCGCCCATGTACGGGTAACTAGCCGCAATCGAGCCGATGTTCACCACGTGCCCGGACCCGCGGGAGACAAGTCGGGGAACCACCAGGCCGCTGACGTTCAGCAGGCCGGAGATGTTCGTGTCGATCATTTCGCGCCAGGCCGCGTCACTGCCCGACTGGAGGGGTCCGAACCCCCGCGAGAGACCGGCGTTGTTGACGAGCACCGAGATGTCACGGAAGCCCGGAGGAAGGTCGCCCAGAGCCCGCGCCAGGCCCTCCCGGTCACGGACATCGGCGACCACCGGCAGAATCGCTCCCGTGGAGTCCTTGTCCGCCAGGACCTTCAGCCGGTCCGCTCGGCGGGCCAGAGCCACCACCGAGTAGCCCCGCCGACACAACACCTGTGCAATTCTCTCGCCAAATCCCGACGATGCACCCGAAACCACGGCTACGCCACATTCGTCCTGTGCCATGCACACATCCCCCTTGGTCTCGTTGCGCTGCATCGCCACGAAGACTTCACGTGCTCATCCCACATCCCAGTCGGGGGCGGGGTTCTGGACACCTGTTCAGCGGCATTGGGGTCGCCGTGCGCGCCAGCCAACCAGAGGTACTCCTTCTTGGTCGAACATCCTCGACGGCAAGGCTCCGGGTTGGGTGACCTCTGACCGTAAATTCCTGGCCAGTGAATCATGGGCCGACGCGACTCAACCATGTGACGTACAGCACAGCCCGCGGGGCTTGATGGGCAGTCAGGTTCTTCCTGCTCCTCAAGGCGAGCGGGCCGGACGCGGGACGCGGGACGGTCCCAACAGGCACCCTGACGCGGGTGGTTGAGCAGCGGGACTTGGCGCAGGCAGGGCGGGCCGCCGTCATGACGTGACACTGCGGCATGCGGGGATGCCCCGGCGCCCCGGTGTCCCCGGCCCGCCCGGCACTTGACATCGGACGATCGTGGATGAACTGCACGTTCGCGCACCGTTCACGCCATACTTCCGGCGCACGCTGGAACCGCCCGGTCCCGCGCCGATGACGTGCCTCGCGAAAGCCGTCATCGCCCCGGAGGGACACCGCCGAAAAGGCATCGATCACCGGACCGGAGCCCTGTCCGGTTCGACTTGTGCAGGGACACAACGGACGGTCGATATCTATCTGTTGACATTCCAAGTCCACTCCGTGATAGGAATGTCGGCGACAGGGCAGGGGGTCACGCGTGTTTTCGATTCGAGTCACACCCGTGGGGCAGTGCCTGCCTACCGTGCCACCGACTTTCCCTACCAAGTCCGCCGTTGATGTCATTTTCCGGCTGCCAAGCACGGACCGTTCCCTACCGCTGAACGTCACCTTCGACTGACAAGGGAAACAGTGTGTCTGCGATACAGAAGCGTCACATACACATGTCCGTCGTAGCCCGGCCTCTACCGTACCGACGGTGCCCGACCGGACTCGCGTGCCCGCGGGCCGAGCGCGTGTGGTCCTGAGACCCGCGCCCATGGCTGCCTCCCACACACGGACGACGGGCGGTCCTCGCGCCCTGCCGTGCACCGGCCCACGACCGGAAACCCACACCGCCGTGCACGGCATCCCGCACGCGGGTGGCACCACTTCCGCGTGCCGCGACCGGTCCCAGCACCTGCCCGGCCGAGTGCGCCTTCATCGCGGCGCGCACTTCCACGCCAGCAGCCACCTGCCCGAGGTGCTCCGCGCGCCCACCGACGATTTCCGGGGGTGGCTGTGAAACCGGGACCTCTCGTGGAGTGGGACCCGCCACACACCGCGAAGGCGTTGCTGGTGTGCCTGCCCCACGCGGGTTCTGGCGCCTTTCAGTTCCGTACCTGGCAGGAACAGCTCGGCCCGGACGTGGCCCTGCTGGCCGTACAGCTGCCGGGCCGCGAGAACCGGTGGCACGAGGAGCCCGCGACCGGCATGGCGGAAGTGCTCGACAAGCTGGCGCCGGCGCTCGCCGCCCGGCTCGACCTGCCCTACCTCGTGTTCGGCCACAGCATGGGAGCGCTGGTGGGGTACGAGGTCGCCCGCGTCCTCGGCCGAGAACACGGCCGGTGGCCGTGCGGGTTCGTCGCCTCGGCCTCCCGGGCCCCGGACGACCAGGGCGAGCCCTCCGGCACGCCTCGGCTGACCGATCAGCAGCTTGTCGCCGAACTGGTCGCGGAAGGCGCCGTACCCGCGGCTGTCGGCGCCAACAGCCGGCTGGCCGCGGCGGTGGCGCGCCCCTTGCGCGGCGACAACGCTATCTGCGACTCCTACGTGCCGCCCGGCAAGGACGCTCTCCTGCCCTGCCCGCTCGGCGCATGGCGGGGGCAGGACGACGCGGGCGTGACAGCCGACCACATCCGCAAGTGGAGTACGTGGTCCGCCGAGACCAGCACCGTACGGACCTTCCCCGGAGACCACCTCTACCACCTCGCCGCTCCCCGCCAAGTGATCGCAGAGCTACGGACGTTCGTCCTGGGTCAGCTGTCATCGCACAGTTGACCGAGGACGCTCCCGCGCGTTCCCACGACTCGCACCCCCGACCGCAGAACCTCTCAGCACCTCTCAGTTCCCCTGACCGCCCCGCCCATCCGGGACGGGACAACCCCGAAGGAATTCGCGTTGCCAAGCAACAATCCGCTGCCCGAGCTGGGAGATCCGGACCTCCGATCGCCCCGGAGCTATCTTCGATGGCTTATCGGCAGGCAGTCGAGCACACTGTTCCTCGGGGTTTTCTGGGGCTGCCTGTGGATGTCCAGCATGGGCCTGGCCCCCTTCGCCATCGGCCGGGCCATCGACGCCATAGCGAAGAAGGACACCGACCGGCTGCTGGTCTGGACCGGCGTCATCATCGGGCTCGCTCTGGTGACCACCGTCGGGAGTGTGCTGCGCCACCGCTGTGACACGATCGGCCGGCTCAAGGCCAACTACCTGACGTTCCGTCTCGTGGCCGCCCAGGCCGTACGGCTGGGCGCCACACTGCCCAAGCGGATCTCCACGGGCGAGGTGGTCGCCATCGGCACGGCGGACATCTCCCGCATCGGAGCGCTGCCCGGGGCCGCCGCCCGGGGCATCGGCAGCGCGGTCACCGTCGTGCTCGTCGCCGTGGTGCTGCTCTCCACCTCGATCACCCTCGGCCTGCTCGTCCTCATCGGTGTCCCCGTCCTGCTAGTCGGTACCGGCCCGCTGCTCAGCCCGCTGCACAAGCGGATCGGCAGCTACCGCGACCTCCAGGGCGACTTGACGAACCGGGCCGGCGACATCGTGTCCGGTCTGCGGGTCCTGCGCGGAATCGGCGGCGAGGCCGCGTTCGGCGAGCGCTACCGCAAGGACTCGCAGCGGCTGCGGCAGGCGGGCGTCGACATAGCGAAGGTCGAGTCGGTGCTGCCCGCCGCCCAGGTGCTGCTCCCCGGGATCTTCGTGGTGGTGGTCGTCTGGATCGGTGCCCGCCTGTCCGTCGGGGGCAGTCTTTCGGCCGGTGACCTCGTAGCGGCGTACGGATACGCCGCGTTCCTCATGCTGCCGATGCGCACGGCGACTTCGGCGGTGCAGTCGTTCATCGGCGCCGATGTGGCGGCGAAGCGGGTCGTGCGGGTACTGGCCCTGGAGCCCGACGCCACCTCCGGCACCGCACGAGCCGACCTCTCCGAGGCGCCCGACCTGTACGACGCGGCATCGGGGCTGCGGGTCCGACCGGGGCTGATGACCGCGATCGCCGCCTCGACTCCGGAGGAGGGCGCCGAGATCGCCGAACGGCTCGGGCGCTACGCCCCGGGTGAAGTAACCGTCGGCGGCGTGCCGCTGGAGTCCCTGCCGCTGGAACAGGTGCGGGACCTCATTGTGGTGGCCCGCAACGACGACACCCTCTTCTCCGGAGTCCTGGCCGAGGATCTGGGCGGACGCTCGGACCAGGTACGGGCTCAGGCGCTGCACGACGCCAACGCGGAGGACATCGTCGAGGCCCTGCCGGACGGCCTGGCCACCGTCGTCACCGAAGGGGGCTCCACCTTCTCGGGCGGCCAACAGCAGCGCCTGCGGCTGGCGCGCGCGCTGGCGGCGCGGCCCGGGGTGCTCGTCCTCGTCGATCCGACCAGTGCCGTGGACGCGCACACCGAATCGGTCATCGCCGAACGGCTCCACATGTCCAGGTCGGAGCTCACGACCGTGGTCGTGAGCAACAGCCCGCTGCTGCTCGACCAGGCCGACGAGGTCGCCTACGTGGAGGACGGCAAGGTCGTCGTGACCGGCAGGCACCGCGAGCTCGCCACCGGTGCGTCCCGGTACGCCGCCGTCGTCATGCGGGAGGAGGCGTGACCGTGATCGTCATCGTGTCCCGCCCTTCCGACAGCAGCCCTCATAGGAGTGCCCAGTGAGTCTTCCGGTAGCCGACGCGAAGACGGTCCGCCGTCATGTACGAGGGCTGGTGCGCAGCCATACCGGTCTGCTGACCCGCACCGTGCTCTGGTTCGTCCTCGCCACCGTCTGCGGCCTGGTCGTGCCCGCCCTGCTGGGCCATCTGGTCGGGCGGGTGGGGAAGGGCATCACCACCAACCAGGTGGACGTCACCGTGCTGATGATCGCCGGGCTCCTGCTGCTCCAGGGCGTGTTCACCCGCACCGCCCGCTTCGAGGGGGCCCGGCTCGGCGAACTGATCCTGGCCGACATCCGCGAGGGGTTCGTGCGGCGGGTCCTGACGCTGCCCCTGCACACCGTGGAGGAAGCCGGGACCGGCGACCTGCTGACCCGCAGTACCCGCGACGTGGACGCGTTGTCCAACGCCGTTCGCACGGGGGCGCCGTCGATCCTGGTGGCGAGCCTGTCGGTGGCGCTGACACTGGTGGCCCTGATCGTGACCAGCCCGATCATGGTCCTGCCGTGCCTCGTCGCCGTTCCGCTCATCGTCTGGTCGACCCGCTGGTACCTGGTGCGGGCCCGGGAGGCATACCTGGCGGAGGCGGCCAGTTACTCCGGCCTCACCCAGGGGCTCTCCGAGACGGTGACCGGCGCCCGCACGGTGGAGTCGCTGCGCCGGTCGGGCCCGCGGATACGGCGCACGGACGAGGACGTCAAGCGTGCGAACGGAGCGGAGCGGCGCACGCTGTTCCTGCGCAGCGTCTGGTTCCCGCTGATGGACTTCGGCTACGTGCTGCCGGTTGCCGCCACGCTGCTGTTCGGCGGCCTCTTCTACATCCATGGCTGGGTGACCATCGGCGAGGTGACGGCCGCGACCCTCTACGCCCGGGCCGTGATCGACCCGCTGGACGAACTCCTCGGCTGGCTGGATGAGTTGCAGGTCGGTGACGCCTCGCTGGCCCGTCTGGTCGGCGTCGATGCCGGGGCCGATCCGGAGAACGACTCCGGTCGGCGGCCCGAAGGTGACCGGCTCGCCGCGGAAGGCATCGCCTATGCCTACCGGTCCGGACACGACGTGATCGAAGACGTCAGCCTGAGCACCGGCGCCGGTGAGCGCGTCGCCATCGTCGGCCCCTCGGGAGCCGGGAAGTCGACCCTCGGCCGGATCCTCGCCGGAATCCACGAGCCGCGTACCGGATCGGTCACGCTGGGCGGAGTGCCGGTCCACGAACTGCCGTTGGAGGAGCTGCGCCGCCACGTCGCACTGGTCACACAGGAGCACCACGTGTTCCTCGGAACCGTGCGTGAGAACGTCGCGCTGGCCGCGCCGGACGCCACCGACGAGCAGGTGACGGCGGCCCTGTCGGCCGTGGCCGCCGAGGACTGGGTCCAGGCGCTGCCGCACGGTCTCGACACCGAGCTGGGCACCGACGAGAACCCGGTGTCGCCCGGCCAGGCGCAGCAACTTGCCCTGGCCCGGCTCGTCCTGGCCGATCCGCACACCCTGGTGCTCGACGAGGCCACCTCCCTGCTGGACCCGCGGGCCGCTCGCGACCTTGAGCGCTCGCTCGCCGGTGTGCTGAGCGGGCGCACCGTCATCGCCATCGCCCACCGGCTGCACACCGCCCACGACGCGGACCGTGTGGTCGTGATGGAGGCCGGCCGCATCACCGAGCAAGGGGCTCATGACGAACTCGTCTCGGCGGGGGGCGCCTACGCCAGATTGTGGGAGTCCTGGCACGGGCGCGGACCCTCGGCCTCCTCGAAATCCTCTGTTCCCTCGCATCCTTTGGACCAGTCCGAACACTGAGCGCCAGGAGAGACCTTGCAAGCTGAGCGCACGCGCGTAGTCGACGCCGAAGCCCTCGCCACCATCGTCGCGAAGGTAGGACTGGGGCAACTCTACGATCTGACGATCGCCCGTTTGGAAACCGTTCTCGCCGGTGGCCCCGACGCACCGGTGGAGATGAAGCAGCGGGACGGATTCCTCATTGAGACGCCGCAGTTGGGCCTGCTGGAGTGGATGCCCGCGCTCCGGCACGGCGCCACGGTGTCCATCAAGATGGTCGGCTACAACCCGCACAATCCGGTCAAGAACCAACTGCCCACCATTTTGTCCACCATATGCGTCTTCGACACGGACAGCGGCCATCTGCGGACGGTCGTCGACGGGACCTTCGCCACCGCCATCCGTACAGGCGCGGCGTCCGCCCTGGCCAGCCGGGTGCTCGCGCGTCCGGACTCCGCCGTGCTCGGCCTCGTGGGCTGCGGCGCGCAGGCCGTCACCCAGTTGCACGCCCTGTCACGGGTCTTTTCGTTCTCCGAGATCCTGGTCTGCGACACGGATGTGCGAGCGGAGAACTCCTTCGCGGCCAGGGCCCGGCTGCCTGAAGGAGCCGTACGGATCGCACCGCTGGCGGAGGTGGAGGAGCGGGCCGACGTGCTGTGCACCGCCACCTCGGTCGCGCCGCACCAGGGCCCGGTCATCCGGGGAACCGCGCTCAAGCCCTGGGTGCACATCAACGCCATCGGCTCCGACATGCCGGGGAAGACGGAGCTGCCGCTGGACCTGCTCCGCAGAGCCGTCGTCTGCCCCGATCACGTGGCGCAGGCGAGGGCCGAGGGCGACTGCCAGCAGCTCACTCCCGAGGAGATCGGGCCCCCGCTCGCCGAGATCCTCCTGGACCCGGAGGCGCACCGGAAGCTGTCCTCCGTCACGACCGTGTACGACTCGACGGGCCTCGCGCTCCAGGACCTGGTCATGGTCGAGGTGTTCGAGGAGCTGGCGCGAGACCTCGGTGTCGGTCACCACATCGCCATCGAGGCCACGGCCGACGACCCGCAGGACCCCTACGCGTTCCTGCCGGGACCGGCCACCGGGTCCTGGGGCGGGCAGCCGGGGGCGCGGCGATGACCGCGGCGTCCCCTCCCCCGGGGCACGCGGGGCCGGTGGTGGACATCGGCGTGTTCACGGTCCTGGAGTTGATCGACCGCGAGATGGCCGCGCACCCGGGGGCGCCCGCGGTGCGGGAGCCGAGCCGCGAGGTGACGTACGCGGAACTCGACCGTCTCGCGGACACCGTCGCGGGCCGACTCGTACGGGAGTTCGGCATCGCGCGAGGTGACACGGTGCTCATCGCCGCGCGGGCGGGAGCCGACTTCACCGCGGCGGTCCTGGGCACGCTGCGGGCCGGGGCCGCATATCTGCCGGTGGACATGACGTACCCGCCCGAGCGCGTCGAGCAGATTCTGCGGGCGAGCAGCGCGGCACTGCTCGTCCTGGCGGATCCCGGAGCGCCGGTCACCGGCGCGTCGGGGACGCGGATGACCGCTCTGGCGGGCCTGGTGGCCCCGGATGCGGCGGACGGCGCGGCCCCGGTGGACGTCCGCCGGGTGCCCGCGCCGGAGGATCCCGCCTATGTCATCTTCTCCTCCGGATCCACCGGCGTCCCCAAGGGAATCGTCCAGACGCACCGTTGCCTGGCCAACTTCGTCTCCTGGCAGGTGGACGGCTCCGGTCTCGGGCGTCGGCGGAGGGTCCTCCAGGTGGCTCCGCTCACCTTCGACGTGTCGGTCCAGGAGATGTTCTACACGCTCGCCTCGGGCGGGTGCCTCCATGTGCCGGAGCCCCAGGTGCGGCGTGATCCGCGGGACCTGATCGACTTCGTCGTCGACGAACGCATCGAGGTCGTGGACTTCCCGCAGTCGCTCATCGACCTGGTCATGACACTGCCGACGAACTTCGAGCACGCCGCGGACCTGCGCCACATCATCAGCGCGGGCGAGACCGTCCGGGTCACGGAGGCTCTGGAGGGCCTGCTCACGCGCCGGCCGGAGATCACGCTGCACAACCACTACGGGCCGGCCGAGAACCACATGGTTGCCAGCCACTCGATGAGCGGAGCGGCCGGCAACCTCGAACCGAGGCCGCCAGTCGGGTCACTGGTGTGGAACACCTACATCTACCTGCTGGATGAGCGGGGCGTGCCCGTGCCCGACGGCGAGGTCGGGGAAGTCTACATCGGCGGTGCGGGAGTGGCCCCGGGGTACACGGATTCCGAGCTGACCGGCACCGCGTTCGTGCCCGATCCGTTCCGCCCGGGCGCCCGGCTGTACCGCACCAGGGACCGGGGGGCGTGGCGAGCCGACCAGATGCTCCAGTTGCTGGGCCGGATCGACGACCTCATCAAGATCCGGGGCAATGCCGTGGAACCCCGGGAGGTGGAGGCGCGGCTCATGAGCTTCCTGGGTGTCCAGGACGCCGCGGCGTTCGCGGTAGTGCGGGCCGACGGGGCGGTGGAGCTGCATGCCGCTCTCACCGGTGACCCGCCGCCGGCCCTGGAAATGCGCCGGGCGCTGCTCGCGGCCCTGCCCGACTACATGGTGCCGGTGCGCTGGTGGCTCGTGGACGGTCTGCCGGTCTCACCCAACGGCAAGCTGGATCGCAAGGCCCTGCCCGGCCACGGGGCGCAGCCCTTGTCCCTGTTGCCTCACCACTCGAACGCCTCGCGGTAGCCGCGCTTCTCGATGCAGTACGTGCGGAACCTCTTGGCCTTCCCGACCAGCGCGTTGTCCCCGGTGCGCACGGCGGCCTCGACGAACCAGTCGAACGCCGCCGTCGCATCGGTCTGGCGCACGAAGTGGACCGCCGCGAATTTCCGGAAGGTGGCGCGCAGATCGGCGGCTTTCATATCGGCCGCGGAGGACAGCAACTCCGCCACCTCGGAGTCCGAGATCGACGGCCGCGAAATGATGCGGACTGGCAGCTCCGGCGGAATGGTGTTCTTGATTTCAACTGGAGCTTCGGCATCGGAGAAGTCAAGACAGAGAGAAAGCCTGGCGATTGGCGAGATGCTCTGGGCCGAGTGTGGAACTGTCGTGTGAATTTTCCAGACCTCGCCACGCCGGAGGTGATAAACGATATCATTCTCGGAATGCAGCGACCCCTCGTACGTGCGCAGTGGTATCTGAAGCCGGGTACCCGGATCGGAGAATTCGAGGAAATCGACGTGTGGCGCGAGAATTCCCTCACCAAGGCTGAAAACACGTACCCACTGCAACCTCTCCAGCGGGAAGTTGTCGGTGACGATCGACATGATTTTGGGAAGCTTCCTGCCCAGTTCGGTCGGGGCCAACTGCCCCTCGTAGGGCCGGAAGGACGTGTCCTTGTCACTTCCCCCGGAGTTGGCGAGGACATGCGCGGACCACGACCCGAAGGTAAATGTGTCGTACTCACCCCCGGCATCGTGCGAATCGATGATCGATAGCTCTTCGGCAAAGTCGTAGGAATCGATGGGAAGCGTGGCGAGCCTTTGCGACTTGAGCATGCGAGGTCCCGTCGGTTGGTGAGCGCACCGTTGCGCCGGACGTCGATGATCGGCAATCGTAACGACTTGCGGAAGGGAGGGCAATGGCCACCGACTGCGGAGATCTGATTCATGATTGACAAGAGCCATTCCCCCGCGAAGGATCTTACGGTGCCGTCATGTTCGTCAGAACCGTCGAAGGTGTTGGGTGAGCGTGCGAAATGCTGAGTGACAATGCCCTGAGTGAATCCTGGCTCGCGCGGTTGGCGGCTGGCCATGGAGTTCCCTTCCTGGATGTCGTCTCCCCGGCAGGAGGCGCACCGGAATGCGTCTTGGAGCCCGCGGTCACCGAGCGGCTCGACGCCCTGACGGGCGGCGACGCGACCGGCCTCCTGCTGTTGACCGTCGCCGCCGCCCGGCTCGCGCTGGCCGCCCTCGACGAGGAGTCCCGGCACGTGGTCCTGGTGCCCACGCCCACCCCGCCGTCCCGGGCGGGCGCAGCGGACGACACGGACGCGGTGCCACGGGAACTCGCGCTCTGCGCGCCCCTGGACCGCGCCGCGCCGGCCTCCGCCTTCTTGGCGGCGCTGCACGACGAACTCGAATCCGCCGTGCCCCTCGCCTGGCACGACCGGGAGGCGGTCGCCTCACGACTGCGGCTCGCCGGGGTGCCCGCGAGCCACGTTCTCGGCCGGCTCGGCGTCGTGTGCGAGGAGGCGGGCGGCAAGCTGCTTCAGCCGGTCGACCTGTGCCTGGTCCTGCGTCGGGCCGATGGCCGGCTGGTGCTGACCACCGAGGCGTGCGGCGAACTGCCGGTAGCCGCGGCGGCCCTTCTGCGTTGTGCGGCGGCCGCCCTCGCGGAGCTCGGCCGCTCCCCTCGCCGACCGGTCACCGAGCTGGACGTCCTCGGTCCCGCACAGCGCGCCGAGCTGGAGCGGTGGTCGGGCCTGCCCGTCGTGGCGGACTTCGCCGACGCGACCCTCACCGGCATCGTCGCCAACGCCGCGGCCCGCTTTCCGGACCGCGAAGCGGTGTCCGACGGCACCGTGACGTGGAGCCACCGGGACCTGGCCCTGCGCTCGTCGCACGCCGCGCGGTCGCTCACCCTCGACCTCGGGGTGAAGCCGGGCGACCGGGTCGCGCTGCTGCTGCCCAAGAGCCCGGAACTGGTGCTGGCGGTACTCGCGGTACTGCGGGCGGGCGCCTCGTTCGTTCCCCTGGACCCTTCGCACCCGCCGGCTCGGGTCGCCCGTCAGCTGCGTCTGAGCGGGGCCGTCTGCGTCATCTCCGCACAGGACGAACTGCCCGGAGAAGTGGACCTCCCGGTTGTGTCCCCGCAGTCCCTGGCCACTGCCCTCACCGACGGCACCGAGGCGGCGGAATCGGGCCCCGACGACGAAGCCGTCCTCTTCTTCACCTCCGGATCGACCGGACTCCCCCGCCCGGTGGCACTCACCCACCGTCAGCTCGCCCACAAGGCCCTCGCCTCCGGACGGCTCGTCGGTTTCGACGAGGAGAGCCGGTGCGCCCTGCTGTCGGCGGTGACCTCCGACGCCCTGACGTACCAGATCTTCACCACGCTCGCCGCGGGCGGCTGCGTGGTGGTCATGGGCTCCCCCCAGACGCTCTCGCCCCCGGAGTTCTGGACGCTGACGCGACGCCTGCGCGTGAACGTCCTCAACTGTGTCCCCTCCCTGCTCGCCGTCATGGCCGAAGGGCTGCCCGCAGGAGCCGCCGAAGAAGTCCGCATCTGTCTGCTCGGCGGCGACGAGGTCCCGGCGGGGCTGCTGCCCCGGCTGGCGGACCGGCTGCGCGTGGGCACCTTCGCCAACCTGTACGGGCCGACCGAGGCTACCATCGAGGCGACCACCTTCACCTGCCCCGGAGCCGCCTTCCCCGAGCTGACCACCGTCCCGGTCGGCAGGCCCTCCGAGGGCTTCGGCGTGCTGGTGCTCACCCCGCACGGGGATCACGCGCCCGCCGGCGTGTCCGGTGAGATCCACGTGGTGGGCCCCGGCGTGGCCCGCGGCTACCTCGACGACGAACCGACCGGCCCGGGCCGGTTCTGCGAGCTCCCCGCGCATCCCGGCGTCCGGGCCTTCCGGACCGGCGACTTCGGCCGCTGGAACCACCAGGGGGAACTGGTCTTCCTGGGCCGCCAGGACAACCAGATCCAGATCCATGGCAACCGGGTCGAACTCGGCGAGGTGGAGGCGTCCCTCAGCTCCGTCGCGGGCATCGTCGCCGCCACGGTCCTCCCCCTCACCGTCCCCTCGGGACCGCCCACCGTCGTGGCCGTCTACACCTCGGACCAGGAGCTCGAACCGGCCGATGTGCGCCGCCAGTTGGAGCTGCGCCTGCCGGGCTACATGGTCCCGGGCCGCATCCTGCGACTCGACGGGCTGCCTGTCACCCTGCACGGCAAGATCGACCGCGTGGCCATCTTGGCCCAGGTGGCGGGCCTGGACGGGCAGGTCTGGCAGCCGGCCGACCAGGCCGACCGCACCGCCGCCCGGATCTGGGCCGACGTGCTCGGCGCCCCGCCGCGCACCGGAGACGAGGACCTCTTCGCGGCGGGCGGTCACAGCCTCACCGCCGCCGTCCTGGCGGGCCGACTCGTCGCGGCCGCCGACGGCGGCGTGATCACCGTCCGCGATGTGTTCACCGCCCGCACTCCCGAAGGGCTCGGCGCGCTGTTGCGCCGCGCCGCGGCCGACGGGCGTCTGCATCCCGTCACCCGGACACCGTGGCCCGAGACCCCGGGCCCCGTCCCCGCCAGCAACGCCCAGCGCCGGATGTGGTTCCTCGAACAGTACGAGGGCGGGGAGCTGCGCCCGTACAACATGGTCGAAGCCTTCCGGCTGCCCGGCTCACACGAGGCGGCCGATGTGGCGGCCGCGCTGGAGCGGACGGTGCGCAGGCACCAGGCTCTGCGCACCGTGTTCCGCGCCGATCCCGACGGCCTGCGCCAGATCGTGCTGGCTCCCGAACGGGTCCGGCCCGAACTGCGGGTCCACCGGGTGGCAGCCGAGGGTACCGCCGCTCTGCTGCGGAGCGTCGCCGCTGCGGAGCAGCGCCATGTGTTCGACCCGGCCGAGGGCCCCCTGCTGCGCGCCCACTGGCTCGTCGAGGACGGGCGGATCGGCGGCACGCTCCTGCTGTCCGTCCATCACAGCGTGTGCGACGGCTGGTCGTTCGCGGTGATCCTGCGCGATCACATGCGGTTCCTGAACGGCGCGGAACAGGCGCCGGCGCCCACGCAATACGGTGCGTACGCACTCGGGCTGCACACCCGCCAAGACGACGCGGAGAGCAGGACGTTCTGGCGGCGCACCCTGGACGGCGCGCCGGGCGTGGACCTGCCGCTCGACCGCCGCCGGCCGACGGAGCGCAGTTCTGCGGCGGGCACGGTCCGGCTGACGCTCGGCGAAGGCACGACCCGGTCCGTGCAAGAGCTGTGCCGACGGCTCGGCACCACCTCGTTCACGGCGATGGTGGCCGCCACTCGTGTCCTGATGCTGCGCTGGAGCGGGGCCGCCGACATCGTGCTCGGGACGGTCGTCTCAGGCCGTGACCATCCCGAGCTGGCCGACTCGGTGGGGCTGTTCGTCAACACCGTGGCGCTGCGCACCGCGGTCGAGCCGGAGCGCGGCTTCGCCGATCTGGTGGCGGCGGTGGCGGCGCACGCGCGGGAGGTACGCGCCCACGAGGAGTACCCCTTCGAGAACCTCGTGGAGGCGATGGGGCTCGAACGGATCACGGGACGCAATCCGCTGTTCGACGTGCTGGTCGAGGCCACGGTCTCCGGTATGGACCCGCTGGGCCCCGAGGAGGGCGCGGCGGCCGAGCACATCCGGCTGGACAACAGCGCGGAAGGGTTCGACCTCGCCCTCAGCTTCAGCGAGCCCGGCCCGGCCCGGCCGATCGAGGTGACGATCACCTATCGCGAGGACGTGCTGGACGCGGGGACCGCGCACCGGATGGCCGGCCAGCTGGACCACCTCCTGACTGTTCTGGCGGACGACCCCTCGGCCCCCGTCGGCACGGCTTGCCTGCTGCCCGCCGGACAGCGCGACGCGCTCATCGCGGCGGGTACCGGGGAGAGCCGCTCTGCCGCGGACACGGCGGGCACCTTGCTCGACCTGGTGCTCGCGCAGGTGCGACGCGCGCCCGAGGACCGGGCCGTCGTCTGCGACGACCGTGTCCTGACCTACGGCGAGTTGGACCGCAGGGCCGATGCCCTCGCCGCCCGGATCGCCGAGGCGGCGCCGACCGGTCCCGACCGCGTGGTCGCGGTGCTGTGCGAGCGCTCCGAGTGGATGCCGGTCGCGTTGCTCGCCATCCTCAAGACCGGTTCGGCGTTCCTTCCCCTGGATCCGCAGCAGTCGACGGCCCGGCTTGCGGCCGTGCTCCGCGACAGCGGCGCGGTCGCCGCCGTGACGTCAGCGGACTTCACGCGGACCACGGCCGACGAGGGCCTCCCCACGGTGACCGTCGGCGACGCGCCCGAGGCAGTTCCGGTCCGGGACGAGCCGCGGGAGTTCCTGACCGCGGGCCCCGCCGACCTCGCGTACGTCGTCTACACCTCCGGCTCCACCGGGACGCCCAAGGGCGTCATGGTGGAGCACGGCGGCATCGTCAACTCCATCCGGTTCCACATCGACCGCTACGGCCTCGACGCCGGCGGGGCGGCCCTCCAGGTCGGTCCGATCCATGCCGACACGGGCATCGCCGACGTGTTCAGGGCGCTCGGCTCGGGCGCGCCCATGGTGATCGTCACCCGGGATCAACTGCTCACACCGGAAGATGTGGCCGCGGTCATACGGCGGCACTCGATCCGCCATGTGGTGCTCGTGCCGAGTCTCTACCAGATGCTGCTCGACGAAGTCGGGCCGGCGTTCCGTGAGGTGCGCGAGGTCGTGCTCGGCGGGGAGCGGGTCACCCGGGCCCTGGCCGCCCGCCACGCCGAACTGCTGCCCGGTGTCAGGCTGTTCAACGAGTACGGCCCCGCCGAGGACAGTGTGGTGAGCACGGTGGAGCCGGTGGGCTGGACGGGGGCCCCGGGCACGCAGGACACGCGGTCCCGGACTGCTTCCGGCGACGCCTCGATCGGCCGCCCGGTGCCCGGCAAGTGGGTGGATCTGCTCGACGAACGGGGCGAGCTGGTGCCCCTGGGGGCTCCGGGCGAACTGTGCGTCGGTGGAGTCGGCCTGGCCCGCGGCTATCTCGGCGACGCGGCGCTGACCTCCGCCCGCTTCGTGACCAGCCGGGTACGCCCGGGAGAGCGCATGTACCGCACCGGCGACCTGGCGCGCCGACTGCCCGACGGGCGCCTGGAGTACCTGGGCCGGGCCGACGACCAGCTCAAGATCCGGGGCAACCGGGTCGAGCCGAACGAGGTGGCTGCGGTCCTTGCCGGAGCCCCCGGGCTGCGCAACGCCGCCGTGCTCCCCGCGTTCGACCCCGACGGCGAACCACGGCTGGTCGCCTACGTGGTCGGGGAGGCGGACCCGGCGGCGCTCCGCCGGCACCTCGCGCAACGGCTGCCCTCCTACATGATGCCCGCCGCCTTCGTGCACCTGCCCGCCCTTCCGGTGGCCGCGGGCGGCAAACTCGACCGCCGGGCACTGCCCGCGCCCGAGAAGGTCCTGTCCGCGGCAGACTCCCCCGCTCCCAGCCGGCCGCTCACCGGGGCCGAGCAGCACGTCGCGGACGTATGGACACAGGTGCTGGAGCGTCCCGTCACGGACCCGGACGCAAACCTGTTCGAGCTGGGCGGCCACAGTCTGGCCGCCGCGCGCATCGCCCACGCCCTGGGCGTCAAGGTGCACACGGTCTTCACCTTCCAGACCGTGGCCACGCTCACCGCGGCACTGGCCGAGCAGTCGGCCGGCCCCGAGGCGGAGCGGACCCCGGGGGCGGAGGCGTCCTCGGAGAGCGGGTTCCTGCCGCTCTCCCGGGCGCAGCGCCGCGTCTGGCTGACCTCGCGGTGGGCGGGCTCGGACACCTTCATCATCTCCGACCTCGTACGACTGGGCCGCCGGATCGACGCCGACGCACTCCGCGGCGCCCTCGGCGCTGTCATCGAGCGCCAGGACATGCTGCGTGCGCAGGTCCTGCCCCGGGGGACGCAGGCAGAGCTGACCGTGCTGGACCACCTGCCGGACGGCGCACCGCTGGTCGTCATGGATCTGCCCGGCGCGGACCCCTCGGGCCCGGAGGTCGCGGCCGCGCTGCACGACGCCCGACGGGTCAGTTTCGCCCTCGACCGGGCGCCGCTGTTCGAGGTGCGGCTGCTCACGGGGCCTGTCGGCGGCGATCTGCTGACCGTCACCGCGCACCACCTGATCTACGACGGCGCGAGCGTCGACGTGCTGCTGCGCGACCTCTTCAATGCGTACGAGCGGGCCGTCGCGGGCGAACCGCCCCGGCTGCCCCGGCTCGCCTACACCTATCAGGAGTGGGTGCGCGAGGAACAGAAGTGGCTGGCCGGACCCGAGGCGGAGCGCGAGGTGGAGTTCTGGCGGGAGCAGCTGCGCGGCGTCGTGGAGGGGCCCGATCCCGTGGACCCGGCCCGCCGCCGCAGCCGCCGCAGCCGCCGGGGCCGGACCGGACTGGTCCGCAGGTCCGTTCCGGCGTCCGTGCTCCGCGACGCCCCCGCCACCCCGTTCGCGCAGGTGGTCACCGCCTTCGCCCTCACCATGCACCAGCAGACCCGGGTCACCGACCTCGTCGTCGGCTTCGCGGCGGGACTCCGGCACCGGCCCGAGACCGACGCGCTGATCGGCTACCTGGTCAACGCGGTGCCGCTGCGGGTCACGTTGGACGGCACAGTGACCGGGAGAGACCTGCTGCCCCGGGTCCAGCACGGGATCGTCGAGGCGTACGAACACTCCCGGCTGCCGTTCGACGTCCTCGCCGAACGGCTGGCGCTGCGCGCGGCGCCGGGTCGCAGTCTGCTGCTCGACCTGGGCGTGAGCTGGGAGAACGCGGGCCTGCGCCCTGAGAGCCAGGTGGTCGAAGATCTCCTGGTGGACGATCTACCCGCCACGAGCGACCTGTGGCTGTACGCACGCGTCAAGGGCGACGTACTGCACCTGGACCTCACCTATGACGACAGCCTGCTCGACGGGACGGAGGCCGGCCGCTACGCCGATCATGTCGTCGACGCTCTGTGCGGCCTGACCACCGGTCAGGCCGCACAGCTCACCGGCCCGCCGTCACCGACCGTGCTCCCGACCCCTGATCCGTCCGCACCCGGCTCTGTTTGGAGCGACACACACTATGACTTCTGACACCGCCCGCAGGCGCAGGGGATGGGGCCACCATGACTGAACTCGATGCGACGCGGCGGCTGTGCGGGCTGTTCGCCACGGCGCTTGAGCTGGACGACGTCACCCCGGACACCGACTTCTTCCTGGCCGGCGGACACAGCCTGTCCGCCCTGTCCCTCGCCGTGGCCGTGGAGGACGCCTTCGGGGTACGGGTCCGCGTACGGGACGTCTTCGACGCCGCGACTCCCGAGCTCCTCGCGGCCCGGTTGTCCGGGTTCGCCCCCGGGGCCGCGCAATCCGCCGAGCCGGCCCTCCCGCGGCCCGCCGCCCCGCTGCCCGGAACCGAAGTCGCCGAAGCCACACGCTGGCTGTGGCTCGAACGGCAGCGCGGCGACGGCGACCCCGGAGCGTACACGGTGCCCTGTCTATTGGACGGCGAAGGGCCCGTGGACGCCGACAGGCTGGCGGCCGCGCTCGCCGCCCTGGCACGGCGCCACCCGGCGCTGCGGACCGTCTTCGTAGAGGCCCGGGGCGAACCACGGGCGGTGGTCACCGACGACGTGCCGCCGTTGGAGGTGGTCGACCTGCGCGGGCACGGCCCGGGCCAGGCCCGGATCGACGCCTTGGTGGACGAGCGCCTCGCAGTGCCGTTCGATCCGTCGACGGGCCCGCTCGCACGGACCACGCTGTTCCTCCGTCCCGGCGCCAGGTGGTCGCTGCTGCTGCTCGCGGACCACCTCGTGTGCGACGGCCGCAGCCTGGAGATCCTCGCCACCCAGCTCGTGTCGGCCTACGCGGATCCGGCAGCCGGCGAGCCGTCGGCGCAGCAGCCCGCCCACCGCGCCACGGACCCGGCAGCCGCGCTCGACCACTGGCGCCGTGTGCTCCTGCCCCCTCCCGCGCCACTGCCCCTCCCGGTGCGCGGTCCGCGTACGCAGCCGGTCGGCGGCACCACCGGCATCGCGTTGCGGGAGATCGGCCCGGACGTGCTTCGACGGCTGACGCGCCTGGGCAGGCAGCACCACGCGGGGCCGTTCGCGCCGCTGGCCGCCGCCGTCGCGCGCACCCTGGCCGGGCTCACGGGCAGCACGGACATCTGTCTGGGCACAGCCGTGGACCGAAGGGCCCGGCTCGGCGCCGATGACGCGGTCGGCTTCCACGTCGCGACGGTTCCGCTGCGGCTGGAGGTGCGGGACCGGATGTCGGCGGACGACCTCGTACGTCAGGTCGCGCAGCGCACGATGGACGCGGTGGACCACAGCGAGGTCGCCTTCGACACGCTCGTGGCGGCGCTGGCCCCACCGCGGTGCCCCGGGCGTATGCCGTTCTTCGACGTCTGGGTGGCTCTGTATCCCCGTATCGACACCGGCACGTGTCCACCGGGCGGCATCGCCCTGAGCGGCGGCCCGACACCTCTGCGGGTCGGCATGTTCGAGCTGTCCTTCCAGTTCGTGGAGCGCGCGGACGGGATGCAGCTGCTGCTCCAGTACGACGCCCTGCGCTACGCCGCGGACACCGCCGAGCGGATGGTCCAGCGGCTCGGCGACGAGGTGGCGTACCTCCTGCGGGACCCCGCGGCGCCCGGACCCGAGGCAGCGCCGCCGCAACGGTCCTTCAGCGGCTTCCAGTTCGACGCCTGACCGAGCCTGTTGCCCCTGCTCATGAGGAGATGACGATGACGACGTCCACAAGGCCCCAGACCGGGACGGAGTTGCGGCTGACCGTGGCCGAGGCACGGCAGGTGTCCGAAGTGACACTGCGCCTGGCCGAGCAGTACCCCGCCGCGGACGACGAACGGCTGCTCCAGGACCTGCCGTTGCTCACCGCGGGACTACCGGACCGGGTCCGGCGCTTTCTGCGCGCCTTCTCGCTCGACCAGGCCCGCGGTTTCTGCGCGGTCAGCGGACATCTCGTGGACGACGGGCGCATCGGGCCCACGCCCGAGCACTGGAAGGACGAGACGCGCATCCACCACGAGCTGCCCGAGGAGATCCTCGTCCTCCTCTACGGTGCGCTGCTCGGCGAGCCGTTCGGCTGGGCCACCCAGCAGGACGGACACCTGGTCAACGACGTGTTCCCGATCCGCCAGTACGAGCGCGAGCTGCTCGGCACGGGCAGCAAGACGCCGCTGACCCTGCACACCGAGGACGCCTTCCACCCCTACCGCGCCGACTACATCATCCTGTCGGCGCTGCGCAATCCGGACTCCGTGCCGGTGACCGTCGCGGAGGCGGACTTCTCCGTCCTGCCCGACGACATCCTCGATGTCCTGTTCCAGAGCCGCTTCCACATCGTTCCCGACAAGTCGCACCTGCCGGAGAACAACACGGTGCGCACCGACGAGGAACGGCTGGTCTTCGAGAACATCGCGCGCCTCATCGACGGGCTCGGCCTCGTGCCCGTGCTGACCGGCTCCCGGTCCCACCCTCTGCTGTGCTTCGACGCGACGCACATGTCGGCACCGCAGGAGGACCCCGAGGCCGTACGGGCCTTCGCGGCGGCGGCGGAGCTGCTCGATGCCGGCCTGACCGACTGCGGGCTGGAGGCGGGCAATTGCGTCTTCATGAACAACCACCGGGTGGTGCACAGCCGTGGTGCCTTCGAGGCGCGCTACGACGGCACGGACCGCTGGCTCAAGCGCGTCAACGTCACCCATGACCTCCGCAAGTCCCGTGCCATGCGCCGGTCCGTCGGCTCCCGCCTGATCGGCTAGCCTGCGGCCCCGCCCACCGGGACGTCGCACGGCCGCGGCCCTGGGCCGTGCGACGTCGTGAGGGACCGGAGGCGTCGCGCTCGCGGCGTCGGGGACACCACGTGCGGTGCCCGGGGCGCGACGTCCCGGGCGCACCGGCCGGCGCCCCGGCGGGACTACTTCCCGGGGTCCGGCGTGGCCTTCCGGACCAGTTCGGCGACCTCACGGACCGTGGGCGTGAGGAAGAAGTCGCCCAGGTCGACGCTCACGCCCAGCCGCTTCTCGATGGCGTCGAGGACAGAGATCGCGAGCAGGCTGTGGCCGCCCTCCTCGAAGAAGTCCCCGTCGGGACCGATCGGGCCGGAGGCGAGGACCTCCTCGAAGATGGCTCGCACCGTCGCCTCCGGCTCGTCGCCGTCTGACGCCTCCGACGACGGTGCGGGCAGCGGTGACGATGCCGTGGCCGTTTCGGCGAGGCGGACCAGGGCCCCCCGGTCTATCTTGCCGCTCACCATCCGGGGCAACTCGTCGATCAGCGTGATGGAGGTCGGCACCATCGCGGGCGGCAGTGCGCCGGTGGCCCGCGCCCTGATCTCCTCCACCGTGGTGTCCGCGACCTCCAGCCAGGCCGCCAGCGCCGGAGCGCCGTCAGGGCCGCTCACCACGGCGACCGCCGTCTGGCGAACCCCCGGCAACAGTCCCAGCACGCTCTCCACTTCACCGGGCTCCACCCGGTGGCCGCGGATCTTCACCTGGTCGTCGGCCCGCCCGGTGAACTCCAGCATTCCGTCCGGCCGCCACCAGACGAGGTCCCCGGTGCGGTAGCTCCGTCCCCCGGGCGCCTCCGCGTCGGCGACGAACGCCGCCGCCGTCAGCTCCGGCCGGTTGCGGTATCCGTCCGCCAGGCCGTGTCCCGCCAGCTTGAGCTCCCCGACAAAGCCGACCGGCAGGACCCGGCCGTCGGCGCCGGTCACGGTGGCGACGGTGTTGCTGATGGGCCATCCGATCGGCAAGCCGGGTCCGGCGTCCGCGCCGTGGTCGAACGCTGTCGCCCCCACCGAGCTCTCCGTCGGGCCGTACTCGTTGATCAGCCGGACTCCGGGCAGCAGTTCGTGATGACGACGCACCAGATCGGCCGTCGTGGCCTCGCCGGCGACCGTGACGGCGCGGAGTGAGGCTGCGGCGCCCGGGAGTTCGCCCAGCAGGACCCGGTAGAGGCTCGGAACGGTCGTGAGATGGGTGATGCGGTGCTGTTGCGCCAGCTCGGCCAGCTGACGCGGCAACAGCCGGTGGGCGTCCGCCAGGACGAGGCGCCCGCCGGAGGCCAGCACCGGGAAGAGGTCGGCCACCGAACTGTCGAAGGCCAGCGACGGCAGCTGCAGCAGCCTGGTGTCGAGGTCCAGCCCGTGGTTGCGCAGCTTCCAGTGCACGTAGCTCGCGATGGCACGGTGCCGCACCTCCACGCCCTTGGGCCTGCCGGTCGACCCCGAGGTGTACACCACGTACGCGAGGTCGTCCGGGAGCGGCCCAGACCAGGGGGCCGCCCGGAGGTCGGCGTCGGGGCCGCCGACCGCTTCCTGAATGTCGATCACCGAAGCGGCGCGGCCGGCGGGCAGCGCGGTGTGCATGTCGGGCGCGGCGAGGACGGCTCCGCACTCGGCATCATCGAGGATCTCGGCCAGCCTCGCGGCCGGTGACCGGGGGTCGAGCGGCACGTAGGCCGCGCCCACCAGCAGGGTGCCGATGATCGCCGGCACGGCGTGGACGGTCTTGCCAGTGAGCACCCCCACCCGGTGCCCCCGCCCGATGCCCGACGCGTGCAGACGAGCCGCCACGGCCTGCGCGGCCCGCCAGAGCTCGCGGTACGTCAGCTTCTCGTCGCCGGCGACCAGGGCGGTACGGTCCGGGTGTGCGCGGACCGTCTCCTCGATCGGCGCCGTCAATGTCGTGGTGACGCCGCGCGGTTCGAAGCCGCGCCGGCCGAACGCGGTCGCCGCCGCCACATCGTCCGCTCCGGCCGACGGCAGCGCAGCCACGGCACTGTGCGGATCGCCGAATCCGACCAGCACGCGGGACACCGACCGCAGCAGAAGCTCCAGGAACCATGCCTCGGTGCGCTCCGGGCTGGCCTCGGCCACGAGTTCGCGTGCCCCGTCCGCACCGACCTCGCTCAGGGTCAGCTCGATGGGGTCCCGCAGGGACACGCGGGCGGCGGGGCCGACACCGACCCGGGCCGAGCGGACCAGCACCGCGTCGGCGAGCGCCGCCTGCTCGTCTGCCAGCCCGGGCGCGGACCGCAGTGCCGAGTCGACGGCCCGGACCAGATCGGCGACGGTGGCCTGGGCGGCGAGGCCGATCCCGGACAGCACCGGTCCGGCCGGACCGGACACTGCCACCACCGGCTCATCGGTGTGCTCCGCCGAACCGATCACCACCGCCGTCGCCGCGGTGAGGCCGACCAGCTCCTCCAGGGGCCGCCCGCCGGAGACCTTGGCCAGGCCGTCGGCGGCGGCCGAGGTCAGCGGAACCCGGGCCCGGACCCGCCCGGACTGCGCGGACCCCGTGCGTCGAGGGCGGATCGCGGTGGCGGGCACAGCGGAGTCGGACGTCATGGGCACATTCCCTTACTCGGGGACCAATGAGGACAACTGCCCGTTAGCCGGGGGACGTTCTCCACCGCTCGGGTGAGTCGCCATCAGCTTCGAACACCGCGTCGGGCACGTGCGGGCGCACCCATCACTGAGGTGGGATGCGAACGGACCGCGTACCGGGGGCCGTGGCCGAGCCGCGTACCGCAGGCCGCTGCTGACACCACAGGGTGGCTGTGCACTTGTCGTGCCGGAGCACCGGACGACCCGCAACTCGGCCTCCCGGCCGCCGACCAGGCCGCCGCCTCGCGTCAGCCGCGTTTCGCGATCATGTTGGCCATGCCCTCCTTGCCCTGCGCCTTCAGCGCCTTGAGCCGTTCCTGGCGCAGGCGGGCGTCGCTCCGCGAGGCGATCCACTGGTTCTCGCGGAGCAGCTTGTGATAGCTGTCCAGCCGGCGCTGCTGGAGCATGCCGTCCTCAATAGCCTCACGTACCGCACAGCCGGGTTCCGCGACGTGCTCGCAGTCACGGAACCGGCATTCCTCGGCCAGCTGCTCGATCTCCGAGAACGTCTGCTGGAGGCCGTCGGAGGCGTCGTACATGCCCACGCCGCGAATCCCGGGGGTGTCGATCAGCACACCGCCGCCCGGCAGGGGCATCAGTTCTCGGGTCGTGGTGGTGTGACGGCCCTTGCCGTCGCTCCTGGTCTGCTGGACCTCCATCGCGGAGCGGCCCAGCAGCACGTTGGCGATGGTGGACTTGCCCGCGCCCGACTGTCCGACCAGGACGCTCGTCCCCAGCAGCATGGCCGCGAGGATGTCCATGCCGTCATCGGTGGTGGCGCTGACGACCAGGACGTCCACTCCCGGCGAAGCCTGCTCGACCATCTCGCGGACGCTCTCCGCGTCCTGTGCGAGGTCGGACTTGGTGAGGATCATCACCGGCTGCGCCCCGCTCTCCCAGGCGAGAGCGAGGAACCGCTCGATCCGGCCGAGGTCCGGCTCGGTGTCCAGGGCCACGACGACCCCGATGGTGTCGACGTTGGACGCGAGCACCTGACCCTCGGAGCGCTGGGACGCGCTGGAGCGGACCATGGCCGTACGACGCGGCAGCAGAGCCTGGACGTACGTGCCGGCGGCGCTGACCGAGACAGCCGCCCAGTCACCCGTGCAGGGCATCTTCATCGGGTCGGGGTCCGCGACCGGACCGGTGTCGGCATGGACGACGGTCACCTCGGAGTCGCCGTCGGCGATCACGATGTCGCAACGGCCCCGGTCGACCCGAATGACCCGGCCGGGCACCCACGCGGCGTCGGCCACGGAGGCGAAGTGGTCGTCGAGCTCGGAGGACCAACCGTAGGCCTCCAGCGGCCGCGGGTAGATCGAATCGGCCGATGTCGATGAGTGACGCAACGCGATGAGCCCTTCGGGAGGCGTTTCCGGCCGGTGGACGCAAGTCGGGTTGCACCGGCTGCTGGACAAGGGACGGAGGGGGTTGGCTGCTCTCCCGGGCGCCGCTACGGCGGTGGCGGCACGAGGACCGCCCCAGCCCGGGCCGACTGCAACGCATCAGGCATTTCAATGCAGTTGACGTTACGACAGCGCCGAGTGGCCCGCAACGCCTTTCCTGGGTAATCGGCTTGAACTTCCCGATCAGGCAAGCCGGTTCCCGCAGGGCACGTTGGAGAAGCCCGGCCTGCCGCAGGACATCCCGGTGCGCTCGGTCTTCCTGGCCGGCAC
The DNA here is from genome assembly GCA_963820715.1 of uncultured Actinomycetota bacterium. GTDB lineage: Bacteria > Actinomycetota > Actinomycetes > Streptomycetales > Streptomycetaceae > Actinacidiphila. The sequence continues at coordinate 417,233 of CAWGAU010000001.1, forward strand.
CGACTCGCCCACTCACCCGGGTCAGGTCCCGGGTGAGTGGGCGGACGGCTACCGCCCCACGGCCGGCGAGATGCGGTACAGGCACCGCAGCTCCTTCTCCAGGGCCTTGACCTCGTCCATCCGGGGCTTGCTCCTCGGTGCGAACAGGCCGTCCTTCTCCCAGCGTTCGGGCTCCAGGCCGAGCGCCGAGACATTGAGCCAGCCTCGGCCGCGGATCTCCTCCAGGCGCTCGGGCAGCGCGTCCTCGATCGCAAGGTAGAAGATGACGTGGGCCAGCTCCTCGATGCGCTGCAGACCGTCGCGCAGGCTCGTGAGCACCGTGCCGAAGGCGGGCATCCCGGGGCCGGGCAGGTTCTGGGTGAAGAGGCGGGCGAGCGTCGACAGGTCGTCGTAGTAGTCGATGTAGTCGAAGTCGAAGACCCCGCGGTAGCTGCGCGCCCAGCTCTGGAACAGGTTCATGATGGTGCCCTGGGTCTTCACCGCGTGCGCGCCCAGGGCGCTGAGCGTCGTGCTCGCCGACTCGTCCAGGAAGGTCTTCCCGTAGAACTGCGGGTCGGAGAAGGACCAGCCGACGTAGTAGTCCCAGATCGTCTTCAGCGACATGATCACCGCGTTGTCGTGGAAGACGTACGAGCCCTGGATGTTCAAGGTGAGCCCCTCGGCCAGCGAGAGGAACCAGCGGTTGGCGTACCGCACGAATCCCTCGTCGAAGGACTCCTTCGAGTCCCGGCCGATCATCTCGGTCACGAAGCTGTTGGCGTAGCCGATCAGATTGGACCCTACGGAGTAGTACGGGTCGGCGAAGACCGCGGCGTCCCCGACGCACGCCCAGCGGTGCTGCGAGAAGACCTGCTGCGAGGAGTGGCTGTAGTTCTTCAGTACGCGGAAGTCGAGGACCGGCAGTTCACGTATGGCGGGGTCGAACCCCGGGACGCGCTCGACCACGAAGTCGATGGCCTTCTCGATCCGGTTGAACTTGGTGACCGGGTGCAGGTCGTCGGACACCACGATGCCGACGCTGGTGTGGTCGGGGGCCAGCGGGATGGCCCAGACCCAACCGCCTTCGAACATGAAGTGGTTGGTGGAGTGCCAGCGCGGTTCGTGGATCCGGTCGTGCCAGGCGGTGTGCTCGGCACCGACCGCCTCGTCGGTGTCGAGCCGGCCTCCGAGCCGGAACCAGACCGAGTTGTGCGGCTTGGGGTACCGCTTGGTGAGGTCGAGTTTGCGCTGCAGCAGTCGGTGCCGTCCGGTGGCGTCGACAACCCAGCGGCAGGTGACGGTGGTCGGCTCCTGTGCGCCATTCCCCTCGGGCTGGTAGGTGACCCGGTGCGGGGCGTGCTGCTCCCCGAGTTCGATGTCGAGGACCTTGACGCCCTGCGTCAGTTCGGCCCCGGCGCCTTCCACCACCACGCGCAGGTGCTCCTCCAGGGAGCCGCGGTTGAGCTGGTAGGACTTGGCGGGCAGGAAGCGGTTGACGCCGAATTCGGCTTCCTCGTGGAGGCCGGACCCACCGCCGTAGAAGTACCGGAGCCCCAGCTTCTCCAGCTGCTGCTCCTCCAGGTAGTCGCGCAGACCGATGATCTCGGCGAAGTAGTACGCCCCCACCTCAACCGACGACTCGCCGACCTTGAACGCGGACAGCGGGATGGGTGACCGCTCGCGCTCGCAGACGAGGACGGAGAGCGACGGGTACGCGTCCTTGAGCTGCTTGGCCAGGCAGAGCCCGGCCAGTCCGCCGCCCGCGATGACCACGTCGTAGTCAACGCCGGTGAAGATGGAATCCGTACCGCGTTTCCCGCTCAAGATGTACCCGCCTTGTCGTTCCACCGGTTGTCGATGAATCGGGCCAGACTCCGGATCGTCCGGTCCGTGTAGGCAGCCGAGTTGTCCAGCTGAACCCCGAGCCGCTCCTCCACACCGGAGAGCAGGTCCATCACGCTGAGGGAGTCTCCGCCGAGGTCGAAGAAGTCGTCGTCGAGGCCCACGCGCAGGGGTGCGAACAGCTTCTGCCAGATCTCCAGGACCACGGCCTCGGTCTCCGTCGCCGGCTCCGGGCCGGCGCCGCTCCGCCCGGTGGACTCCTCGTACAGGGCGGCCAGGGTCGCTTCGTCGACCTTGCCGTGGCCGGTGAGCGGCACAGTGTCGACCGGGATGATCGCCGAAGGCACCAGGTACGACGGCAGGTTGTCCTCGGCCAGCGCGCGCAACCGGTCGAAGGTCCCGGACCGCGGGCCCCTGGACGAAGGCGATCAGCAGCGGCGTCTCGGATTCCGTGGCATAGCGCAGGAGGTGGACGTGGCCGACTGCGGCGTCCTGTGCGAGGACCCTGGCCACGTGGCCCAGTTCGACGCGGCGGCCCCGGATCTTCACCTGGTCGTCACGGCGCTCGATGAATTCGAGGTCACCGTCCTGGTGTTGCCGCACCATGTCCCCGGTACGGTACACGCGCTTTCCGGCGGCCGGGGGCGAGGACGGCGTGAAGAACCGCTCCGCAGTCAGCTCCGGATTGTCCAGGTACCCCCGGGCCAGGCCCGCACCGGCCAGGTAGAGCTCGCCGATTCCGCCCGGTGCCACGGGCGTGCCGTCCTCGTCCAGGACGAACGCCTCGGTGTGGTCGATCGGCCTGCCGATGAGCACGTGCTCGTCGGTGGCCGCGAGGCGGTGGGCAGTGGAGCAGACCGCGTTTTCGGAGGGGCCGTACTCGTTGTACAGGCGCACTTCCGGGAGACGCAGGAAATGCTCCTGGACCAGACTCGACGTGAACCGTTCACCGGCGATCGTGACGCATCGCAGGGATTTCACCCGCTGGGGTTCCATGCCGGCCAGGAGGCGTTTGTACAGCACGGGAGTGATCAGAAAGTGGGTGATGTCCCGATGTTCCATCAGACCGGTCAGATAATGCCGGTCGGCGATGCGGTCCCGGCGGGGCAGAACCAGACGCGCACCGGAGGTGAGGGCACAGAAAGTGTCTGCCACGGAGCTGTCGAACGACGGCTGCGGAATAGCCAGAGTCACATCTTCCGGACCGAACCCGTAATAGGCATTTCGCCATGTCAACGTGTTGACGATCGCGCGGTGTTCGACGGCTATGCCCTTGGGGGTCCCGGTCGTTCCCGATGTGTACATGACGTACGCGAGGTCGGACGGCGTGGCCGCCTGCCCGGGGTCGGAGTCCGGTGTGTCGAGGGCGCCGTCCATGACGTCCAGAACGAAGAGCTCGCCGTCGAAGAACATCGCGCCGGCCGCCGACGACGACTCGATCACCATGACCCTGGGCGCCACGTCCGCGACGATCCGCTGGGTCACCGCGGGTGGATTGTCGGGGTCCAGAGGGACATAGGCACCGCCGGCCTTGAGGACGGCCAGCATGACGACGATCACGTCCGGCGGACGCCGGACCAGGATCGCCACCCGGTCGTCGGGACCGACTCCGCCGGTGTCCCGCAGATGGTGTGCCAGCTTATTGGCCCGGCAATTCAGCTCGCCGTAGCTCAATACTTCGCCTTCAAATTCCAGGGCAATCTTGCCCGGCATGTTTCTGGCGCATTCCTCGAAAAGGAAAGTCAGGGTCTTTGGATTGTCACGACTCATCGACAAAAGTCCCCCTGCGGGATTATTGTGAAATCTCGACTCGGCTAGCCTAGCCGTCTCCGATCGGGTGATCAAGGGGCCTTTTATCGGTTCTTCGGCGCCATTTCGATCGACTGGGCGGACGCCGAAACACCGGGAGATCGAGGCGCCCTAACACTCAAGAGCGCGGACGAGCGCGCCGGTCGTCGCGGCCCTCTCCGTCTGCGGAAAGAAGTGACCACCCGGTACGGGTACGACCTCGAACGGCCCCGCGCACAGAGTCCGCCAGATCGCCGCCTCCTCGGCCGTCACGACCGGGTCCTCCTGTCCGTACATCACCGTGACCGGCGTGGTGATGTGCGAGCGTCGGGCCGGGGGCCGGTAGGCGGCCTGCGCGGTGAAGTCGGCGCGCAGCACGGGGAAGAGCCATTCGCGGAACTCAGGGCGACCGAGGCCGGCGGGGTTCGCGCCGAGTTGCCTCCAGAGCAGTTCGATCTCGTGATCGCTTCTGGGTGGCTCCAGCGTCGTCGCCTCCGGAGCGACCGCCGCCAGCACGACCAGCCGCAGCGGTGGGCGGCCGGCCAGGGTCAGCCGGTGCGTCAGTTCGTAGGCCAGGGCGGCGCCGAAGCTGTGCCCGACCAGGACCAGCGGGTCCGGGAGCGCGAGCACGCCCGGCAGCACATCGTCGATCAGCTCGTCCACGGAACTGAGCGGCGCCTCCCGCCCGCGCTCCTCACGCCCAGGTCCCACGTGGGCGTGGAGGTCGAGCCGGTCGGGGAGCAGTCGCCGCCAGGGGGCGAAGCCGGTCGCTCCCCCACCCGCACACGGAAAGCAGACCAGGGTGGCGCGGCCGGCATCGCCCGCGCCCGGCGTCGGAGTTGGACTCGTACTCGGCGGACCGAAGCGGCGCAGAGGCGAGCTGCCGTGCCCGGCGTTGCTCTGCATATACGCACCATCCAAGAGGATCTACGACGGGCACACCAGGGACGGAGGACCGCTCGGCGCCTACTGCTTCGTCGGGCCGACGGCGGGCCAGGTGCGTTCGGCTCGGTCACGCAGGAGCTCGGCGGTGATGCCGCGTTCGGCGCTGAGCCCGGTGAGAACGGCGGCTTGCCGAACGGGTTCGGCTTCGGGGTCGTAGTCGGAGCCGGTGAGGTGCTTGAGCCAGGGTTCGAGGCCCATGGCGTAGGCGTAGACGTGCCGGGCGTTGAGCTGCTGGGCGAGCTGGTCGGCCTGGGCGGCGTTGCTGCCCTTGAGCCGGCGGCCGGCGTTGTGTTCGCGGGAGAGCTTCCCTTCCAGCAGCGGACCGTACAGCCAGTTGAGGGGGGCTCCGACGCATTCGAGGCCGATGAAGAGTGCGTCCACAGGGGTGTCAGTGAGGCCGGGGACGTTGTCGTACAGAGCGGGTTCGAGCGGCGTGATGTCGGTGGCGAAGAGAAACCTGCGGCCGCCGACCCGGACGAGGGGCACCATCTTGGTGCGGATGTCGAGGTCGGCGTGTTCGCCCATGAAGGGGAGGGCGGTGACCTCGACCCCGTCGGCCACACGGTGGGTTTCGAGTTCGGCCAGCTCCTGGACGCTGGAGAAGCCGAGGGTCTGGAGCATGGCCTTGAGGCTGGGGTCGGGCAGCGATCCGCCGGAGGCACGAGGGACGAGGATCGTGCCGATGCGGGTGCGGAGTTGGAGGAGTGTTTCGAGCGAGAAGTGGTCCGAATGGAAGTGACTGATGACGACGGCGTCGATGTGCCGTGGAAGGTCTTCGAGGGTGTAGTGCTCGTGGCCGTCGTCCGTGTAGCCGATGAGGGGGTCGAGGAGGACGGAGGCGGTGTCGGTCTCGATGAGCACGGAGGCGTGGTTGAGGTACCGCATCCGGACGCCTCCGGGCGGGGGCAGTTCGTGCGGCGCCGGCGGAGTGTCGTGGAAGAGCTCGGTGAATGCCGGAACGTCGGCGTCGGCGATGCGGAGGCGTTGCGCGAGGTGCGGGACGTCGACGGGATCGATGCGCGCCGTGAACAGTTCGTCCCACAGCGGGGAGTCGAAGGGGAGATTGATGTCCAGGCGGTCGGGGCGCGGGAGGACGGGACTGCTGTACACGAAGGGCTGGGGACCCCGTGCGGCGGTGAGGGAGACGCACTGACCGTGACGCTCGTAGGCCGGCGAGCTGTACATCAGCGATTCGAAGAAGCGGAAAGTGGGCCGATGGGCGGTGTCGTAGACAAGCTCAACCCGCCCGCGGAGGGAGTCGGGGACCAGGGGGTAGAGGGGTTCCATCGGTCCGCCGTCTGCCTTCTCCCTCAACAGGGCGCGGAGTTCGTCGATGTCGTCGGCGAGTTGGAGCTTGGCCTGACCGTCCTTGGCCATGGTCTCGCGGACGGCCTGGACCTCATCGTGGGTGGCGCCTAGGGGGTCGAGGAAGGGTGCGCCGTAGCGGTGGGGGTCCGCGGTGATCGACTCGTGGATGTGCGGGGCCTTCAAGTAGCTGTCCACGATGGGCAGAAGACGGTCCCGCAGATTGAGGGCGCCGGTGTGGGGTGCCAGGAGATAGGGCCACGCGTACCAGCGGTGCAGCAGGGGCTGAGCGACCACGGACGGGCGAAGGTAGAGCTTCTGGTCTGCCAGCACGACTTCCCTCACTATCGATGATGGCGGTGGGTAGGGATGGTTCGCGGCTTGAGCATGCGCACACGCGTCAATGGCAGGACTCAGGGCTCGGGGCGTCCGGCCCGGTCCCGGAGGAGACGTTGATGTCACCGGGGTCGGAGCAGGTCATGCCATGCGTGCGGTGCCTGTATGAGGTCAAGTCAGCCCCTTCACCTCGCAGATCCGTTCATGTGTATCACAGACAGCAGCTCTTGAATCCGGCGCTGTAGCAAGTCAGTTGGGTTTTGATCACGCTGATGGTGCACCCTTAACTTCGATCACCCGAGTGGTTCAAGGCCAACGTGAAGTGACATGGATTACATGGAGGCGGGCCGCGCCTTCGTGCTTCACTGACTCAATCCACTGCAGGACGAACGGTCGGAGTGGAGGCGGGTAGTGGAGAAGCGCTTTGTGACCTGCGATGCCTTCGTTGTGGTGTTCCGCAGACCGAGGTAGACCCTCGGTCCGGCGCCGTCGACCGGTTCACGTCGGAGAGCGGGCGGACACCGCAAGTGCCGTCGGCCACTCCCGCTCGGCGGCAAACTACCGTGTCCTGGGGTCACCTTGGGCGTCGACATCATATGGACGGTCGTCGGGTGAAGCCGACCTTGTCCGCGAATCGGCTGAGTGTCCGCAACCGTGCGGGAAGCGCACGGAAAAGCCCACTGGAGACGCTGGCGCCCGCATCAACTCACCTCGCTCCGTTCTCTGTTCCCGCTATGCAACCGACGCGGAGAGCAGGGTGGTGGGCCCTTCCGCATCCATGGCCTATTCAGGCATTGCGGGCACCGACTTGCCGAGATGCGGGGGGATATGACCGCTATCACGGCATCGAGTGAGGACGGCGCGGCCGTAATTGCCGGTCCTGGCCACGCGGTCCAGTTCCGCACTAGTTTGGGGTGTGGCCAGCAGCCAACTGCTCTCGGAAAGCAAGTCGCTGGTGTCGTTCCGACCATAGGGAGTGAGCTTCGAACCGGGTTTCCCGATCGGGTGGTCGGGGAGGTGTCCGTGCATAAGGGTGGGGCCTTCTGAACAGCTCGATGGTGTCGAATCGACGAGCAACGTCAGGATGCCCCGGTGTGGGAGTGTTCCGTCTACGCCGAGTACGAGCGCCCGCACCGCCGGCGCGACGATCCCGTCCCCTTCGGTGCCGGCACCCGAGCGCGGGGGCGATCTCCCGCCGTGTCAGGTTTTTCTGACGGGCCGGTTCGAGGAGCTGTCCGAGCCGCGTCAGGAAGTCACGCCTCCTCGGGGTCCTGGCCACGCTCGGCGGTTCCGCCCTCACCGCCTACCTGACCACCCGGCAGGCGCCTTCCCCGCCGCGGGTCGACAGATCCTGCGGCGGCGCAGGCGTGCAGGGCCGCATTCAGTGGCTGCGCGCGTTCCGAGCCAGCTCTCCATCACCGCACAGCACCACTGAGGAGCGAGGAGCTTGGAGTACGAGGCCGGTGTTACTACCTGCGCGTCCACGTCCCCACCCGGTCGCTCATCGTACGCATCCACACCGATACTCCTTGGAAACACCCCAGTTCAGAGCTGCCTGGTTGTGTTCAGCTACTGGCACCAGTGGCAGCTGCTGTAGCCCACGCTCAGCAGCACCGGCACACCGCGCTTGCGCGCCTCGGCGAACGCCTCTTCCCCCCACGGCCACCAGTCCACCGGGTTGTCCGCGTGCTGGAGCAGATAGGGCGAGGTCGCGTCACCGAGTCGGTTCACACGGTCACCCTCTCATGCCGACACCGCCGGGCGCCCGCCGCTCAGGCCGCTGTCCGGAGCCCGCGGGTCCGCACGGCCCGGGAAGAAAAATCCGCGGGCCGTGTCACGCGTCCGGGCGCCTGCTCGGCGCGGAGAGACGCGATGTCCACGCCGACGGATCGGCTTCGAACCGGTGGCGGTCCGATAGGCCGATGAACAGGACCGCCACGCTTCTGCGCGCCATGTTCTGCGGCACGCGAGAGGGGGACCAGGGGGGACCAGTGGACGCTGAGCTACCGCCAGGAACGACGATGACGCGCGCCCAGGTCCATGAGCGCTACGGCGGAAACCGACAGGGCGCGATCTCCCCGTCCGACGTGACCAATTCGATTCACCTGTTCACGGATCTCCGCTCGGCGCTCGTCCGCCCGGGTCGACGGGCCACCTCGGCGGAGCCCTCACGCTGTAATAGAAACTGTCTTACACTGTAGGCATGAAATCGACCCGCGCTGGGACCACCGAGAACATCTCTGTGTCCATGCCCGCCGAACTGATCAGTGAACTCCGCTCACGGACCGGTCGCCGCGGGCTGTCGAGCTACATCACCGAGGCTGTCAGGCACCAGCTCGCCATGGACGGGCTCGCCGAGATCGTCGCGTCACACGAAGAGGAACACGGCCCACTCACGGAGCAGGAGATCGAAACGGCTCGTCGCGAGCTGTTCGGAGAGCCGAACGCCCAGGACGTCGAACGGGGAGCTGCGTGAAAGAGCACCCTGCCCGCTCTCTGGTGCTCGACTCCGAGGCACTCTCCCTGCTCCTGCGCAGCGACCGAAGGATGGCGGCTCGCATCGAGGCATCCCGGCAGGTCGGCGTCCCCGTCCTCGTGTCCGTACTGACCATCGTTGAAGCGGTTCAGGGGAAGACCGATCTGGCACGGTTGAACTGGGTCCTCTCCCGGCTACGCGTAGAACCGGTCAGCCAGGAGGACTCCTTGACAGCGGTGGCGCTGCTCCGGGACGCAGGCGGATTACACGGACACAGGTACGCCATCGACGCACTCGTCGCCGCACTCGCACTCCGTGCCCCGGCCCCCGTCGTTGTCCTGACCTCCGACCGCGACGACTGGTCGAAGCTCTGCGGCAACCGCGTGATCATCAAAGAGACGTGAGGCCGCGGACTACCTGGTTTGCGCGTTCACCGGCACCAGTGGCGGCCACCGCCGGGCGCCCGCCGCTCAGGCCGCTGTCCGGAGCCCGCGGGTCCGCGAGGGCGGGGAAGAAAAATCCGCGGGCCGTGTCGATTCCGGCTCCCCTCGTTCGACGCGTCAGTGTGGGCGGGAGGAAGTCCCGCCCGAGGACGGATTCGAGGAGCACGCGATGCGCTACATGATGCTGCTGAAGATGGACCCCGCCTCGGTGCCCGAGGGCGAGCCGAGCGAGAAGCTGATGGCGGACATGGGCTCGCTCATCGACGAGATGACCAAGGCCGGCGTGCTGCTGGACACCGGCGGCCTGCACCCGGTGGAGGAGGCCACGGTGGTGCGGCTGTCGGGCGGCCGGCAGACCGTGCTCGACGGGCCGTTCACCGAGGCCAAGGAGGTCGTCGGCGGCTACTGCGTCCTCCAGGCCAAGTCGCACGACGAGGCCGTGGAGTGGGCCTCGCGCTTCCTGGCGGTGCACGGCGACCGGTGGGAGATGCGCCTGGAGATCCGGCAGATCGACGGACCGCAGTGACCCGGTAGCCGTACCTTCCGGGGCGCCTGCTTGGCGCGGGCGCCCCGCGGCTGCTGTCATGGGGCGGCGTGAGCGCAGACGACGGGCATACGGGCAGGCGCGCGGGCCGACGCGCACCGGACGGTCGACGCGGTGTGGCGGATCGAGTCGCCGCGGCTGATCGCCGGGCTGACCCGTATCGTGCACGACCTGGGCGTGGCCGAGGAGTTGGCGCAGGACGCGCTGGTGGCCGCGCTGGAGCAGTGGCCACGCGAGGGGGTGCCGCGCAACCCGGGCGCGTGGCTGATGACCACGGCCAAGCGGCGGGCGGTCGACCAGATCCGGCGGGACGAGACGTTCGCGCGCAAGCTGCGGCTGCTCGGGCACGAGCTGGAGATCGAGCAGGGCGCGGCGGCCTCGCGCGCAGCCCGCGGAGCCGGAGGAGATCGAGGACGACCTGCTGCGGCTGGTGTTCACCGCCTGCCATCCGGCGCTGTCGCGCGAGGCCCGGGTCGCGCTGACGCTGCGGCTGCTGGGCGGGCTGACCACGGACGAGATCGCCCGGGCGTTCCTGGTCGCGGAGCCGACGGTGGCGCAGCGGATCGTGCGCGCCAAGCGGACGCTGGCCCGGGAGAAGGTGCCGTTCGAGGTGCCGGACGGGCCGGAGCGGGCCGAGCGGCTCGCGTCGGTGCTGGAGGTGGTGTACCTGGTCTTCAACGAGGGGTACGCGGCCACCGCGGGCGAGGACTGGATGCGGCCGGCGCTGTGCGAGGACGCGCTGCGGCTGGCCCGGGTGCTGGCCGTGCTGATGCCCGACGAGCCGGAGGTGCACGGGCTCGCGGCGCTGCTGGAGATCCAGGCGTCCCGGTCCGCGGCGCGCGGCGGGCCGGAGCCGGTGCTGCTGCTCGAACAGGACCGCGGCCGGTGGGACCGGCAGCTCATCCTGCGCGGGTTCGCCGCGCTGGCCCGTGCGGACGCGGCCGCCCGGGCGCGGGAGGAGGCGCCGGGGCCGTACGCGCTCCAGGCGGCGATCGCGGCCTGCCACGCGCGGGCGGCGGGCCCGCGGGAGACGGACTGGGCGCGGATCGCGGAGCTGTACGGCGTGCTGTCCGCGCGGACCGGCTCGCCCGTGGTCGAGCTGAACCGTGCGGTCGCGGTCGGGATGGCCCGCGGCCCCGCGGCCGGCCTGGAGATCGCCGACGCGCTCGCGGCCGACCCGGCGCTCGACGGCTACCACCTGCTGCCCGCGGTCCGCGGCGACCTCCTGCTCCGGCTGGGCCGCGAGGCCGAGGCCCGCGCGGAGTTCGCCCGCGCGGCCGCCCTCACCCGCAACTCCGCGGAACGCACCCTCCTCCACAAACGCGCCAAGGGCGCGCCCTGATCCCGTCTTCACCCGCAGCACCGGACGAGGGCGCCCACCCAGGGGCGCCGCCTCCCAAGAAAGAGCCCGCAGCACCGGACGAGGGCGCCCCGCGGAGGGCTCGCCGCCGATACGGGGGCGCCGTCTTCCGGGCAGGCCCCCGCCGGAGGAACGGAACGCGGGGAAGGAAGCAACCCAGCGAGCATAGGCCGCAGTTGAGAGGGTTCGGGGGATTGAGGGAGCTCTCGCACGGGAACCCCCTACATCCCATGGGTTGTCGGCCGTCAACGGGAGGGCATGTGCCGGAGTCACGGATCGCGTTGCGGGCGTCGGACCGGTCCGAGGTCGAGAAACTGCTGCGGCGGGTAGCCGCGGAGCAAGGCGCGGAGGGCGTCGACGCGCAGGTGCTGCTCGGCCGGGCCCGGCAGCGACTCGACGAGCTGACCGCGCCCGCGGAGGCGGAGTACGCCGCCTACCGCAGAGCGCTGGCCGACCGCGGCGACCACAGGGGCGGACCCGGCGGCGGAGCCGCACTGGTGGCGGCCGTGGCGGCGGCGGTGTCACTGGGCGTCGACCTCGGGCACGGCCTGTCCGGCGGCGCCGCGTTGGTGACCGGCGCGGCCACGGGCGCGGCCACGTTCGGCGCGGCGGCGCTGCGCGGGCGCAGGGGCCGCGCGGCGCCGCCGCAGGACGCGGCGCGGGCCCGGCAGGAGTGGCTGACGGCTCTGGAGCGGCGCGGCATACGGCCGTTCCTCGACGGGCAGCGGGCGGCGCCGCCCGCCGAGCGGGTCCGCCCGGCCGCGCCCGTCCCCGCTCCGGCCCCCAACGCGACCAAGGCGACCCGGTCGCCGGCCCAGGTGCCGGCGCCGCGCCGGTCGGCCGGCGGCGACCGCAGCGCGGCGGCCCGCACCCGGGCGGTGCTGGAGCAGTCGTTCGGCCAGCTCCCGGAGGTGGAGGGCCCGTTCGCGGGCCGCCGGGCGCATCTGGCGCAGATCGCGCAGTGGGTGCACCAGGCCCGCGCGTCGACCTCCGTACGCCCCACGGTGGTGCTGCTGCACGGACCCGCGGGCAGCGGCCGTACGACGCTGGCGGTCCGCGCCGCGCGGCAGTTGAAGGACCAGTTCCGGGGCGCGTGCGTGGTGGACCTGCGCGGCGCCGGCACCCCGCTTCCGGTGCGGGACGCGCTGCTGCACCTGCTCAACCGGCTGGGCGCGCCCCGCGACCAGCTCCTGTTCCGGGAGCGGCAGAACCAGGAGCAGCACCTGCGGCGGCTGCTGGACCAGTACCAGAAGCACCTGACCGGCGTGCCCGTGGTGATCGTGCTGGACGACGCCACGAACGCGGAGCAGGTGCGGGCGCTGGTGCCCGAGCGGTCGGAGTCGCTGGTGCTGGTCACCGCGCGCGAACCGTTCGACCTGGAGCTGCCGGACGCGGTCACGCACAGCCTGGCGGTCGGGCCGCTGGACCTGGACGACACCTTCGAGCTGCTCGGCGAGATCGCCGACGGCGCGGGCACGCGCACCCCGCGCCCGGAGGAGGCCGAGCGGCTGCGGTCGCTGTGCGCGGGGCTGCCGATCGCGCTGCGGATCGCGGGTTCCGCGCTCGCCGACCACGGCGGGGCGGCCGGGCTGGCCGCCGACATCGAGGTGTTCGGCCCGCGCGACCCCGTCGACCGGGTGCTGGCGCTGCGCTACCACGACCAGCCGGAGCCGAGCCGCCGCCTGCTGCGCCGGCTGGCGCTCGCCGGGCGGGCCAGCTTCGGCGCCGCGGCGGCGGCCGCGCTGCTGGCCACCGACGAGCAGGAGGCCGCCCGCCGGCTCGCCGAGCTGGCCGCGGCCGGGATGATCGAGAACGTCCGCGGCAGCCGCTACCGCCCGCACGACCTGGTACGCGCCTTCGCCCGGGAGCGGCTGCTGGACGAGGAGGACCCGGTCGAGCGGGCCGCCGCGCACGAGCGGCTGATCCGCTCCTACGCCGAGCTGGCCAACACCGTGGTCCGGCTGGTCGAGGGCAAGACGTCCACCCGGGCCGGCCGCTTCGGGCAGCACGGCTTCGCCTCCCTCGAACTGGCGCTGCGCTGGCTGGACGAGGAGTCCAGCTTCATCACGGCGGCGCTGCGCGAGGCCGAGGGCGTCGACCAGGCGGCCGTGCAGGCGCTGCTCGGCGCGCTGTGCGACTACTGCCTGCTGCGCGGCGACCTGTACCGGCTGGGCGAGATCAGCGAGCTGGCGCAGGCGCAGGAGGGCGCGAAGGGGCGTTCGGGGCCCGACGAGGACCGCTCGGTGCTGGTGCGCTCGGTGCAGTGGCGTACCGGCATCGCGGCCCGGCAGCTCGGCGAGCTGGACAAGTCCCGGTCCACGCTGACCGCGGTGGTCGACCTGTACTTCGAGGCGCAGCACCCGGCCGGCGCGGCCCGGGCGCTGGACAGCCTCGGCATCACCCTGCACCACCAGGGCAACCTGCGGGAGGCCGAGACGAAGCTGCGCGAGGCGGTGGAGCTCCAGGCCGCGCCGGGCCTGGAGGAGGACCGGGCCTGGACGATGCACGCGCTGGCGGCCGTGCTGCGCGACATGGGCCAGGTCGCGGAGGCGCTGGAGCTGCTCCGCGAGTCGCTGGCGCTGCACCGCGAGAACGAGAGCGTGCAGGGCGAGGCGTGGGCGCACCTCCAGCTCGGCCAGGTGTACCTGCAGCTGGGCCGGGTCGACCTCGGCGACGCGGAGCTGCGGGCGGCCGGGCAGGCGTACGCCCTGGCCCGCGACCCGCGCGGCACCGCCTGGACGCTGACCCAGCAGGCCAGGGCGCGGCTGCTGCGCGGCGAGGCGCAGGAGGCGGCGCACGACCTGGACGAGGCGGTGCAGCGCCACCGGGCCAGCGAGGACGCCCGCGGCGAGGCGTGGACGCTGTACTACCTGGGGCACGCGCTGGAGGAGAGCGGCGACACCGACGCGAGCCTGCGCACGCTGGAGCGCTCGCGCAGCATGTTCTCCCGGATGCGGGACGTGTACGGGCTGGCGTGCGCCCGGCACCACTCGGCGCGGGTGACCCGCGACCAGCGGGCGGCCCGGACCGGAAACCTGCGCAACAGCGGGTTCGCCCGGCAGCTGCTCCAGGACGCCCGGCAGGACTTCCGGCGGATCGGGGTGGAGCACGGCGAGGCGTGGTCGTGCGTGGAGCTGGCGGTGATCGACGCGGGCAACGGGCGGCTGCTGGAGGCGCTGACGCTGCTGGACGAGGCGGCCGAGCTGTTCGCGGGGCTGGGCGACCGGCGCGGCCTGGACTGGGCGGTGTTCCTGCGGGCGACGATCCTGCCGCTGCTGGCGCCCGACCCGATGACACCGGACGGGCCGGCCCGGGCCCGCGAGGAGCTGGCGGCGCTGCTGGCGACGCCCTATCCGGAGCGCGACCCGGACCTGGCGGAGTACGCGGAGGCGTACGCGCTGCTGCTGGACCGGGGCTCGATCGTCCCCGGGTCGCCGTGGGAGGCGTGGCGGCTGGGCATGACGCCCAAGCGGTCCTCGCGCATGGTGATGGCCGTCCCGGCGATGGAGGACGGGGCGTAGACCGGGCGGCGGGCGCGCCGTCCGGGGGACCCGGCCGCGGGATCCGGCCGGATCAGCGGGTCAGGGCCGCGGGGCCTTCCCGGCGGGGGCGTCGGCGTCGGCCTGCGCGGGGAAGCGGGCCGCGGCCCGTTCCGCCTTGGCCTTGAGCCGGGCGGCCTCGGCCGGGCCGGGCGGCTCCTCCTGGAAGTCGATCTTCTTCATCTGCTTGCCCATGTTCTTCATGAGCAGCCACAGCGCGGCGGCGATGACGGCGAAGACCACGAATCCGAGGAGCCCGGGGGTCACCTTGTTCTCGTCCAGTTCCTGGGCGAGCGGCACGAGGTGGTGGAGGGCGTGGGAGTGAGTCACGCCCCCCATTGTTGCTCAGGCCCGCCGGAGTCCGTCCGCCAGGCCCCGCCGGAGCGCTCCCGGGGGGCCGGCGGCGTACGCCCGGCCCCCCTGGAACCGGGATCAGGCCCCCTGTGAGACCGGGATCAGAAGCTGGGGGTCAGCCGGATCAGGCTTCCCGGACGCCCGCGAAGAGGTCGTCCTCGGGGAGCGAGACGTCCACCCGGGACTGCGCCAGTTCGTAGTCCTCGGTCGGCCAGACCTCGCGCTGCACGCTCCATCGGCACCCGGAACCAGCCGCCGTCCGGGTCGATCTGGGTGGCGTGCGCGAGCAGCGCCTTGTCGCGGATCTCGAAGAAGTCGGCGCACGGCACGTGGGTGGAGAGCTGCCGCTCGGGGCGGTCCGAACTCGTCCCAGCGCTTGAGCCACTCCGCGTACGGCGACTCCAGGCCGCGGGCGAGCAGCGCCTCGTGCAGGGCGAGGGTGCGCGCCTTGTTGAAGCCCTGGTTGTAGTAGAGCTTCAGCGGGGTCCACGGCTCGCCCGCCTCCGGGTAGCGCTCGGGGTCCCCGGCGGCCTCGAAGGCCACCACCGAGATCGTGTGGGTCATGATGTGGTCGGGGTGCGGGATAGCCGCCGTTCTCGTCGTAGGTGGTCATGACGTGCGGGCGGAACTCACGGATGAGCTTCACCAGCGCGCCCGTGGCCACCTCCGACGTCCTGGAGCGCGAAGCACCCCTCGGGCAGCGGCGGCAGCGGGTCGCCCTCGGGCAGGCCCGAGTCGACGAAGCCGAGCCAGGCCTGGCGCACGCCCAGGATCTGGCGGGCCTCGTCCATCTCCCTGGCCCGCACCTCGTGGATGTGCTCCTCGATGTAGGGGTCGCCCTGGAGCTTGGGGTTGAGCACCGAGCCGCGCTCGCCCCCGGTGCAGGTCGCCACCAGTACGTCCACCCCCTCGGACACGTACTTGGCCATCGTGGCCGCGCCCTTGCTCGACTCGTCGTCGGGGTGGGCGTGGACGGCCATCAGTCGTAGCTGCTCAGTCAAGGCTGGATTCCCTCAAGTCTCCGGTCGTGGTCGCCCGGTCGTGGTCGACGGGCCCGGTCCCCCTGCTCCGGCCGAGGGGACGCCTTCTATAGTGACGGGGTACGGGGGCGAATAATTCCGGGGTCCCCGATCGGGAGGAACGATCATGACGGCCGTGCAGCCGGGCCCGGCTGCCTTCCGTGCCCGAGGGACGGTACGGGGGCGGCGCCGACGCCGACGCCCGCGCGGACCGCAAGCTGCGGATCGCCGCCGTCGTGCTGGGCGCGCTGCTCGCCGTGGGCGTCGGGTACTTCGGCTGGCAACTCCCTGGCCGGCGGCAAGATCAGCGCCCAGGTCGTCGCCTTCAAGGCGGTCTCCGACCAGGCGCTCCAGATCCACCTCGAGGTCCACAAGTACGCCGGGCACGGTCGCGGTGTGCACGGTCCGCTCCGAGGACGCCGACCACAACGAGGTCGGCCGCAAGTACGTGACGCCTGGCGCAGCACGCCAAGCAGGTCGACACGGTGGTCACCCTCAAGACCACGGCCCTCGGCACCACCGGCGAACTCGTGGGTTGCTCCAGCGTCTCCCACTAGGCGTCTCCGAGCCCTTCCGGCTCCCCGCCGCCGTGGCCGCGCCCGTCAGCCCGGCGCCCGCCCGTCCCGTGGCTATGTCGCGCAGTTCCTCGCGCCCCTACGTAGGGCACCCTCGCCGCAAGGGGCCAGCACCCCAGGGGCGCGGAGGAACTGCGCGAGGAACCGCCCCACCGGGCGGAAGGTCCGGCACCGAGCCGGAAGGGGCTGGGCGGGGGCCGACGTAAGGCCCCCACCCAGGCCATGGCCCCCGTGCGGAGCACAACCCGCTCCCGCCCACGACCAGTAATTGTTAGGCTCGTGGTTTCGTCCCTGCGGCCGGTGGCAATGCAATGGTTCACCGGGCCCACGCCCCCACCCGGGCCGCGGGGGCAATCCGCAGGCCGTACCCGTGACGCGGGCGCGGCGGCGCGATGAGTCCGCGGGGAGTCCGACGGACAGGCACACGGCACGACAGTACCGACGAGGAGCACCTGTGACCCAGACCAGCGACAACGTCACCTGGCTCACCCAGGCGGCGTACGACCAGCTCAAGGCCGAGCTGGAGCATCTGTCTGGTCCGGCGCGCGCCGAGATCGTCGCCAAGATCGAGGAAGCCCGTCAGGAAGGCGATCTCAAGGAGAACGCCGGCTACCACGCGGCGCGCGAGGACCAGGGCAAGCTTGAGCTGCGCATCCGCCAGCTCAACCAGATCCTTGAGACCGCCAAGGTCGGGGAGGCCCCGGCGGACGACGGCGTGGTGGCCCCCGGCATGGTGGTCACGATCGCGTTCGACGGCGACCCTGACGACACGATGACCTTCCTGCTGGGCTCCCGCGAGGGCGTCGGCAGCGACCTGGACACGTATTCGCCGCAGTCCCCGCTCGGCAAGGGCGTCGCGGGCAAGCGGCGCGGCGAGGACGCCACGTACGAGCTGCCGAACGGCAAGACGGCGTCGGTGAAGGTCCTCGACGTCAAGCCGTACCAGGGCTGACCGCCGCCGGTATCCGGCAGCAGACGGGGCCCCGGCCGTCGGTGACGGCCGGGGCCCTGACGCGTCTGCGGTGCCGCCGCATCGGGTGGCTACGCCGTCGCCGACCGGTACTTGCGCACCGCCAGGGTGCGGAAGACCACGACGATCACGACGGACCAGAGCAGCGACGCCCACACCGGGTGCTCCATCGGCCAGGCCCCGGACTTCACGACGCCCGGGTTGCCGAAGAGCACGCGGCACGCCTGCACGGTGGCGCTGAACGGGTTCCACTCCGCGACGTGCCGCAGCCACGGCGTCATGTTCTCCGGGCTGACGAACGCGTTGGAGACGAAGGTCACCGGGAAGAGCCAGATCAGGCCGCCCGAGGTGGCCGCCTCCGGGGTGCGCACCGTCAGGCCGATGAGCGCGCCGATCCAGGAGAAGGCGTACCCCAGCAGGAGCAGCAGGCCGAACGCGCCGATCATCTTCGGGATGCCGTGGTGCACGCGCCAGCCGACCAGCACGCCGACGACCGCCAGCACGATCACGGTCAGCAGGGTCTGCACCAGGTCGGCCAGGGTGCGGCCGGTGAGCACCGCGCCGCGGGACATCGGCAGCGACCGGAACCGGTCGATCAGGCCCTTGTGCATGTCGTCGGCGATGCCCGCGCCGGCCCCCGCGGTGGCGAAGGTGACGGTCTGGGCGAAGATGCCGGCCATCAGGAAGTTGCGGTAGTCCGAGGCGCTGAACGAGCCGCCGACGTTGACCGAGCCGCCGAAGACGTAGCGAGAACAGCACCACGAACATGATCGGCTGGATGAGGCCGAAGATCACGACCTCGGGGATGCGCATCATGCGCAGCAGGTTGCGCTTGGCGACGACCAGCGAGTCGTGGGCGGAGCCCAGCAGGCCGGCCCGCGCGGTCGGCGCGAGGGTGTCGTTGCGGATGTCGGTGACGGCGCTCACTTCACGGCCTCCTGTACGGCCTCGGGGCTCTGCGCCTCGTCCGCGTTCGCCGTCTCCTCGGCCGCGTGGCCGGTGAGCGAGATGAACACGTCGTCGAGGGTGGGCCGGCGCAGCCCGATGTCGTCGATCTCGATGCCGTCGGCGTCCAGGTCGCGGATCACCTCGGCGAGCAGCTTGGCACCGCCGGCCACCGGCACGGTGATCTTGCGGGTGTGCTCCTCGACCTTGGCCTCGCCCTTGCCGTGCCGGAACAGCACGCGGGCCGCGTCGTCGATCCGCTCCCGGTCGTGCACGACGACCTCGACCCGCTCGCCGCCGGTCTGCGCCTTGAGCTGGTCGGAGGTGCCGCGGGCGATGACCTGGCCGTGGTCGATGACGCAGATGTCGTGCGCCAGGTGGTCGGCCTCCTCCAGGTACTGCGTGGTGAGCAGCAGGGTGGTGCCGCCCGCGACCAGTTCCTGGATGACCTCCCACAGCTGCTGCCGGTTGCGCGGGTCGAGCCCGGTGGTCGGCTCGTCCATGAACATCACCGGCGGGCTGACCACCAGGGCGGCGGCCAGGTCGAGCCGGCGGCGCATGCCGCCGGAGTACGTCTTGGCGGTCCGGTCGGCCGCGTCGGTGAGGTTGAACCGCTCCAGCAGCTCGTCGGCCCGCGCCTTGGCCCGCCGGCCGTCGAGCTGGTAGAGCTGGCCGACCATCTGCAGGTTCTCGCGGCCGGTCAGGTACTCGTCGACGGCCGCGAACTGACCGGACAGGCCGATGTGCCGGCGGACCTCGTTGGGGTGCTTGAGTACGTCGATGCCCGCGACGACGGCCTTGCCGCTGTCGGGTTGGAGCAGGGTGGTCAGGACACGGACGGCGGTGGTCTTGCCCGCGCCGTTGGGGCCGAGCAGGCCGAGGACGGTGCCTTCCGGCACGTCGAGATCCACTCCCCCCAGTGCCTTGACATCGCCGAAGGTCTTGACCAGACCCTCGGCGTAGATGGCGCCCGGCATGTCCACGCTCCTGTCCCGCTGTTGCTGCTGGCCGTTCCGTGCTTCTCCGACCGGTGCCGCGGCCGAAACTCATCGGTCGACCGGCACCGGATCGCAACTGTGTGCGAACGGATGCGCGAAGGCGCGCCCGAACAAGGAGCGCAACCTCGCGATAGTACGCGAGAATGCCAGACGCGATATATCGCGTCAACTCCTTTTACGGACGCGCCGCCGGAACGGCCCTCGGCAAGGTCAGGCGATCACCGCGTACCCGGCGTCCTCCAGCGCCGCGCCGACCTCGGCGCAGTGCTCGGGCCCCTTCGTCTCCAGGTGCAGCTCGACCTCCGCCTCGGTGAGCCCGAGCCGCGGATCGGTCCGTACATGACTGACGTCCAGGACGTTAGCGTCCACCACTGACAACACCCCGAGAAGCGTGGCCAGCGCCCCCGGCCGGTCGGTCAGCCGCAGCCGCAGCGACAGGTAGCGGCCGGCCGCCGACATGCCGTGCCGCAGGATGCGCTGCATCAGCAGCGGGTCCACGTTCCCGCCGGACAGCACCGCCACCACCGGCCCCTCGAACGCGCGTCGGCGCCGCCAGCAGCGCCGCCACCGGGCTCGCCCCGGCCGGCTCCACCACCAGCTTCGCCCGCTCCAGGCACAGCAGCAGCGCGGTGGACAGCTGGTCCTCGGACACCGTCACCACCTCGTCCACCAGGTCCCTGACCAGCGCGAACGGCACGTCGCCCGGCCGGCCGACCATGATGCCGTCGGCCATCGTCGCCACCGAGCCCAGCGCCACCGGCCGCCCGGCCGCCAGCGAGGGCGGGTACGCGGCGGCGCCCGCCGCCTGCACCCCCACGATCCGCACGTCGGGCCGCAGCGCCTTCACCGCGACCGCGATCCCGGCCGCCAGCCCGCCGCCGCCGATGCCGACCACGATGGTGCGCACCTCGGGGCACTGCTCCAGGATCTCCAGGCCCACCGTGCCCTGCCCGGCGATGATGTCCGGGTGGTCGAAGGGGTGGATGAAGACCGCGCCGGTCTCGCGCGGCGTACGCCTCGGCCGCCCGCAGCGTCTCGTCCACGACCGTGCCGTGCAGCCGGACCTCGGCGCCGTACTCCCGGGTCGCGGCGACCTTCGGCAGCGGGGCGCCCACCGGCATGAAGACCGTCGAGTGCACGCCGAGCAGCGAGGCGGCCAGCGCCACGCCCTGCGCGTGGTTGCCCGCGCTCGCCGCGACCACCCCGGCCGCGCGCTCCTCGGGCGAGAGCCCGGCGATCCGCACGTACGCGCCGCGGATCTTGAACGAACCGGTGCGCTGGAGGTTCTCGCACTTGAGGTGCACCGGTGCTCCCACCAGCGACGACAGGTGCCGGGAGCCCTCCATCGCGGTGGTCCGGGCGACCCCGGAGAGCATTTTGTGCGCGCCGCGCACGTCATCGAGAGTGATCAGGTGGGACGCCTTGTTGTCCATGACGCCCAGTCTCGCAGCTCACCGGTTTCCCCGTTACGGTTTGCGCGGGAAGGGTCCCGGCGCCATCGGCTCCGCGTACTCTTCTCCCAACTTCCCGCCCGTCCCGATCCGCATTCAGCTCAGCACCCACCCCAAGCCGTCGCACCACCCTCACCCCAGCACCCTCACCCTCCCTCTCAGCAGGACCGACAGAACGCGAGCTTCAAGGTCATGTCCAACCCTCCGGAGACCTCGACCGAACTCCTTGAGCGCCTCCAGCACCAGGTGGCCCTCTTCGCCCGCCGCGCCGAGCAGACCCGGCTCGGTGGCGTCGGCAAGGCCCGCAACTCCATGGACCGAGCCGCCTACCTGCTGCTCAACCGGCTCGACCGGGAGGGCCCGATGGGCGTCAAGGCACTCGCCGAGGCCATGGGGATCGACTCCTCGACGGTGACCCGCCAGGTCGCGCCGCTCGTCGACACCGGCCTGGTCAAGCGCACCTCGCACCCCGAGGACGGCCGTGCGGTCGTGCTCGCGCTGTCCCCGCGCGGCCGGGGCCGCCTCGACGAGGTGCGCGACTCCCGGCGCCGGCTGATGGCCCAGGTCACCGACGGGTGGACGACGCAGGAGCGGGAGGTGTTCACCGAGCTGCTGGTCCGGTTCAACACGGCGCTCGCCGACTGGCACACCGGCCTGCGCGAGGACCCCCTCGACCCGCCCGTCCACGAGGGCGCCGGACGCTGACGGCCGGCCGACGCGGCCCCCGGGGGCGGTCCCGGCAAGGGCGGCCGCAGAGGGCTTGACCTGGACCGCCCGGTTGCCGTCCCATGGCCGCGTGGGCAAGCGCCGATCAGCCGCGGAACCCCGACGGGACGCCGAATTCGAGGCGTTCACCGCGGGCGCGGGCGGACGACTGCTGCATGCCGCCACTCTGCTCACCGGCGACACGCACGACGCGGAGGACCTGCTCGTCACCGTCCTCGCCCGCGTCTACGCCGACTGGCTCCGGATGCGCGCCGAGGACCCGTACGAGCAGGCCCGCAGCGAGCTGGTCCGCCGCTTCGCCTACCGCCCCTGGTGGCACCGCCCGCACGGCGGGGCGCTCGACCGGCTCACCGCGCAGGAACGGCTCATCGTCACCATGCGGTACTTCGAGGGCGTCGCCGAGGAGCAGACCGCCGCGCAGCTCGGCCTGCCCGTCGACCGGGTCCGGGCGATCTGCGCGCGGGCCACCGCGACGCTGCGCAGCGCCCGCGACGAGGCGCCGGCGGGCGCCGCCCGCCGGGCGCGGCGCGCGGGCGACCAGGGCGGTGGCGCCGTGAGCCCGCTGCCCAACCGGCGCGACGACGAGGTGCGCCGGCTGCTCGACACCCCGCATCCGGTGGTGCCGGTCGACCTCGGCGCCCGCGCGATGGTGCGCGGGCGCCGGATCGTACGCCGCCGCCGCGTCGTGCACACCGTGCTGTGGGCGCTGCTGGTCGCGGCGATCGTCGCCGGCGTCGTCCTGGCGATCCTGACCTGGCCCGACCGCCCGCCCCCGTCCCCGACGGACGGCACCTGGTGGTCGCCGACGGCTGATCCGTGGATGGGGCCGCTCCCCCGCAAGGGCGCCCTCAGGGGCGCGTGGGGGCACCTCCCAGCCGCCAGGCTCGGGGCGAACTGCGCGAGGAACCACCACCGGGCCGGCACCCGGGAGCGAGCCGAACCGCCCGCCCCCGGGCCGTACCCGCTCAACCGTGCCGGCGGTCAGCCCAGCGCCTGCTGGAGGTCGGCCAGCAGGTCGTCCACCGCCTCGATGCCGACCGACAGCCGGACGAGGTCGGCCGGCACCTCGAGCGCGGAGCCCGCGACCGAGGCGTGCGTCATCCGGCCCGGGTGCTCGATCAGCGACTCGACGCCGCCGAGCGACTCGCCGAGCGTGAACAGCCGCGCCCGGTCGCACACCGCGACCGCCGCCTCCTCGCCGCCTCGACCCGGAAGGACACCATGCCGCCGAAGGCCTTCATCTGCTTGGCGGCGACCTCGTGCCCCGGGTGCTCGGGCAGCCCCGGGTAGTAGACCTGCGTCACCTTGGGGTGCGCGGCCAGCATCTCCGCGACCCGCTCCGCGTTCTCGCTGTGCCGGTCCATCCGCACCGCGAGCGTCTTGATGCCGCGCATCACCAGCCACGCGTCGAACGGCCCGGCCACCGCGCCCATCGCGTTCTGGTGGTACGCCAGCTCCTCGCCGAGCGCGGCGTCCGAGGTGACCAGCGCGCCGCCGACGACGTCGGAGTGCCCGCCCATGTACTTGGTCGTGGAGTGCACGACGACGTCCGCGCCGAGCGCGAGCGGCTGCTGGAGGTACGGGCTGGCGAAGGTGTTGTCGACCACCAGCCGCACGCCCGCCTGCCGCGCCACCCCGGCCAGCGCCGCGATGTCGGTGATGCCGAGCAGCGGGTTCGACGGCGTCTCGACCCAGATCAGCTTGGTCTCCGGCCGCACCGCGTCCCGTACCGCCTGCACGTCGGAGGTGTCGGCGACCGACCACTCCACGCCCCAGCGCTCGACGACCTTCGCGAACAGCCGGAAGGTGCCGCCGTAGGCGTCGTTGGGGATCACCACGTGGTCGCCGGGCGCCAGCAGCGTACGCAGCAGGCAGTCCTCGGCGGCGAGCCCGGAGGCGAAGGCCAGGCCGCGGCTGCCGCCCTCCAGCGCCGCGAGGTTCTGTTCGAGCGCGGTCCTGGTCGGGTTCGCCGACCGGCTGTACTCGTAGCCGCCGCGCAGCCCGCCGACGCCGTCCTGCTTGTACGTCGACACCTGGTAGATCGGCGTGACGACGGCGCCGGTCTGCGCGTCCGCCGGCTGCCCGGCGTGGATCGCGAGGGTCTCGAAGTGCTGGTGCCGACGTGCTGCCGTGCTCCGGCTCCGTCCGCTGTGCTGATCGCTCATGCCGCCGAGCGTAGTCGGCGGCGCCGCCAACCGGCGGCAGTGTCCGGCCGCCTGTGGACAACTCACCGTATGACGCACCGTATGATCGCGCTCCACGATTCGAACAACAGTGCCGTACCGAGGTTCTCGTGGCACCTGCCGGCGCGCACCGCCTGCGCCGGCAGGGGCGGGCCGCGGAGGCGGTCGAGCAGTTCCGGGCGGTGGACGGGTGGATCTGGGCGCCGCCCTGGTCGTATTCGGGGCGCCCGCCAAGAGGTACACCCGGCACCGGGACCTGGGGTTGCGGCGGGCCCGGATCGGAGTTCGGTACGGGTCTTACGAGGCGTGGACCCGGCCGCCGGCCAGGAATCCCGGCGCCGCATACGTTGTGCCCGGTGGCATCCACCCCCGCGTCGGAGGAGAACCGCTGATGCTGTTCAACCGCTACAAGAACAAGCTGCCCACCGCGGAGGAGGCACTGGCCGGGCGCGCGCAGCCGGAGTTCACCGTCGCCGCGCGCCACACCGTCCTCGGCAACCCCCTGACCGGCCCGTACCCCGACGGCCTCGACGTCGCCGACTTCGCGCTGGGCTGCTTCTGGGGCGCCGAGCGGAAGTTCTGGCAGACCCCGGGCGTGTGGACCACCCTCGTCGGCTACCAGGGCGGCCAGACGCCGAACCCGACGTACGAAGAGGTCTGCTCCGGCCACACCGGCCACACCGAGGCCGTCCGCGTCGTCTTCGACCCGGCGCTCGTCTCGTACGACCAGCTCCTCAAGGTCTTCTGGGAGTCCCACGACCCCACGCAGGGCTTCCGCCAGGGCAACGACCGCGGCACCCAGTACCGCTCGGCGATCTACACCCACTCCCCCGCGCAGGCCGCGTCGGCCGCGGCCTCCCGCGACCCCTACCAGTCGGTCCTCACCGTCGCCGGCTACCCGACATCACCACGGAGATCCTCCCGGCCGGCCCCTTCTACCCGGCCGAGCCGTATCACCAGCAGTACCTGGACAAGAACCCCGCGGGTTATTGCGGGATCGGCGGTACGGGTGTCTCGTGCCCGGTGGGCGTGGCCAAGGCGGACGAGCTAGTCCGGGCCCTCCGATCTCCGCGGTGTAGCCGGCGACGATCACCACCACGTCGTCGCGTTGGTCCTCCATCTGTTTGACCAACTCGTCGATCGCCTCCTGGCCGAAGTCGGAGTTGGCGCCGAAGGTGCGGGCCAGCGCGTACGCCTCGTCGATGAACAGACGCCGCCGCGGGCCTTGGTGAACGCCTCGCGGGTCTTGGGCGCGGTGTGCCCGAGGTACTGGCCGACGAGGTCGCTGCGGGCCGCCTCGTGCACCGTGCCGTTGTCGAGCACGCCCAGCGACGCGAGGATGCGGCCGTAGAGGCGGGCGACGGTGGTCTTGCCGGTGCCGGGCGGCCCGGAGAAGACGAGATGGCGGCTGAGCTGCGGGATCGGCAGGCCGACGGCGCGTCGCTGCTCGCTCAGCCGGATGATGTTCACCTGGGTGCGGACCTGCCGCTTCACCGGCTCCAGTCCGATGAGTTCGGCGAGTTCGGCCATCGGGTCGCCGAGTCCGGCCGCCTGCGCGGCCGCCGGCCGATCGACGTCGGCGGCCGGCGCCGGGCCGGCGGGTACGGGGCGCGCGCCGATGGTCGAGTCGACGACCTCCTTCACGCAGTCGTCCTCGACCTTCAGGTCGCCGCCCGCGTTGCCGGTCAGGACGCAGTCGTGCAGCGTCAGCCGTGCGGTCCCGGTGCCCCGGACGCCCGCCCCGGCGCCGTCCCGCACCGTCAGCTCCGTCGCGTTGAGCCGGGCCGAGCCGGCCAGGAGGACGCCGGCGCCGCCCGCGCCGGTGATCGTGCACTTCCGGGCGGACAGCCGCGCGTCGCCGGCCAGGCTGATGCCGTCGCGCCGAGGCCCGGCGATGGTGGAATCGGTGAGCTCCAGGAGGGCGTTGCCCTTGGGTGCGTCCACGCCCTGGCCGCAGTCGGACAGATGGGCGTCGTCGAACCGTGCGGTCATGGCCGCGCTGATCCGTACCCCCACGTCGGCGCCGGACAGCCGCAAGCCGGTGACCTCGGTCCGGCCGTCGGCCAGCCACATGGCGAGTTCACTGCCCTCGATACGTAACTGACGTGCCGTCAAGGTACTGCCGCCGCCCACGTACACGCCGTAGCGGACCGCGGCGCGGCTCACGCAGTCCACCAACTCGACCTTGCTCTGGGTGTGTATCGTCACGCTGCTGACCCGGGCGCCGGTCATCGTCACGCCGGTCAGCCGGGCGCTGCCGCCGTCGGTCACCCAGACGGCGCGTTCGCAAGCCTCGATCGTGCAGCCGCTCACCGTCGCTGCCGACTGCCGCATCACATCCAGGCCGGACTTGCGCGAGTCACGAACGACCGTGTCGGTCAGAGTGAGTTCCGAGTTGTCGGCCACGGCCAGCGCCGCGCTTCCGGTGCCGCTGATGGTGCAGCGCGCGATCTCGACGGTGGTGCCGTCCGCGCGCACACCGTGGCTCGACGGGTCGGCGATCACACCGCCGGAGATCCGCAGCGCGCCGCCCTGCTGCGCCCACACGCCGTTGGAGCGGGAGTTGAGCAGCTCGCAGTCCTCCAGCACGCCCAACGCGCCGGTGAGGTACACCGGCCCGGTCGTCACCTTCGACGCACGCATCATCACCTCGGTGCCGCTGTCGGCCCTGACACCGGCGCCGTCCTTCCCCTGGCCGCGCAGGCCACAACTCTCCACGGTCAGGCGGCCGTTCAGGCAGTGCAGCACCGTGCCGCCGTAGTTGACCAGGGTCAGGTCGTGGAACACGACCTCGCCGGAACACGTGACGGTCGTGCCGTCCGCCGCCGCGATGGTGACCGGCCCGTCGAGCGGCCGGAACTCGACGTCTCCGGTGACGGCCAGCGATTCCAGGTACGTTCCAGCCTCGATCAGAACGATGAGGGGACGCCGCCGCGAGCCCTCCAGCGCGGCACCGATCGAGCGGTACGCGCCGCGCCTCGATCGGGAGACGTGAACGGTGTTCGGCATGGCGCTCCTCTCAGCCGTCCCGATTAGATCAGGCACGCCCGGGACCCCTCCCGGCGCGCGCTCCTCCTCGCCTCCGACGGCGACGGTTCCGGGAACGGCGAAGGCGGAAAGCGCTTCACCTACGCGGTGTTGGCCATCGTATGATCGGGACCCACAGGAAGGGCGGTCCTGTCGACCGCCAGGGCACGGCCCCAACTGCCCGGCTGCCCGGCTGCCCGGCTGCCCGGCTGCCCAGAAAGGCTGGACGAGAGCCCGTCATGGCCACCGCACTGATCATCGGCGACATCCAGCAGGGCATCACGAGCAATTACCCCTTCACCAGGCGTGTCGTGCCGCCGCTCACCGAACTGATCCCGCGCGCCCGCGCCGCCGGTGCCCTCGTGGTGTTCGTGCACTTCGCCGTCCGGGGCAACGGGACCGACCTGCCGCCGGGCAACGCGCTGTTCAGGACCTTCTACGAAGCCGGGGACGCCTTCCACGAGGGGTCGGCCGGAACCGAGGTCGCCCTGCCGGTCGCCGAGGAGGACGTCGTGGTGCTGAAACGCCGCGCCAGCGCGTTCGCCGGCACGGACCTCGACCTCGTGCTCCGCGCGGGCGGCGTCAGCAGGCTCGCGATCGCCGGAGTGGCGACCAGCGCGATGGTGGCTGCGACGTGCTACGACGCCGCGGACCGCGACTACGGCGTGACCGTCCTGCGGGACGGTTGCGCCGACGGCGACGAGGCGATGCACGACTTCTTCATGGACGCCGTCTTCCCCAGCCGGGGATTCCAGGTCGTGTCCTGCGCCGATTGGCAGTCGAGGGCCAGGGCGTAGTCCCCGCCGGGCCCTGTTCGCCGGCGGAGCCGCCGCGACCGGACCTTCCGACCGCTTCTTCGGCGCCTCGAACCGCGCACCGATGCCCACGATCGGTCCGCTGCCCTCGTGTGCGCGCACCATGACGCAGGCGTTCCGCCGCCCAACTCCCAGGAGCGGGAGATGATCCCGTCCGCGCGACCACCGTTGGCATCCCCGGGCAGGGGCCCCTCGTGTGCGGGCCCGCAATGCCGCGCCCCGGCCTCGCGGGGAATGCCGCTAGCGGATGAGGAGCGTCACGATGACAGGGACGGCGCCCGTGGCGATCGCCAGGATGGTCGACGCGACGGTCTGGCTGTCGACCACGCCGCTCGGACTCTCCTCGACCTGGGCGAACAGGTCGTAGAGGCGGGCCATGTCGTCGTTGACGCCCGACGCGCCGGCGGGAGGATGGGGCGGGAAGGACCGGCTGAGTTTGTGCAGGACGGCCATTCGCTTCTGTGTGACCGCCGCGGAAAGGCGCCATTGGGAGTAGAGGCCGAAGAGGGCGACCGACGCTATCAGGATCGCCGCGAGGGCCCATTTGACGACGGCGAACCTTCCGCTGCCGGATACGTGGCGGGACTCGTAGAGGATCGGCGCGAAGGCTATGGCGACGCCCAGCGCGCCCCAGAGAGTGACGATCCGGTACCAGCGGGACAGGCTCTCGATTCCCGGGGTTCTGCCGGGCGAGATCCACAGCAGTCTGATGTTCCGCCATTGCGTGATCAGCCGGGAGAGCCGCGCCGCGCGGAGAATCCAGTACAGGCTGTTCGCCGCGCCCGCGCCGGTGATGGCGACGGAGGCGTACGAGGCCGCGTCGATGTAGAGATGGGCGGTGACATTGTGCACGGTCGAGATCAGGAAGAGGACGGCGACGGAGAGGCCGGACCCCAGGATCATGTATCTGACCTGCCGTAACTGGGGAATACCGCGGTCGATCCACGCGTGCATGACGGTCCGGCCGTCGTCGGTCAGCATTCTGTCCACGCTGTGGGTGATGGAATAGAAGACCCGGCACCCGTACCACTGGCACCACACGACGACGAAGTCGACGCCCGCGTAGTAGGCCAGCCATAAGTAGTAGGCGGTGCGCACGGGGCTGGGCGTGCCGTATGTCAGTTGATGGACGAGTGCGACGGCAAAGGGCAGCAGGACGACGCCGAAGAACGCGAGGGAGCGGCGGAACTTCCAGGTGTTCTGGGAGCCGTTGGCGCGGACTCCGAACGCGCGCAGCACGGTGACCCGGGCGATGTCCGAGGGATATCGGGCATGAAGATCACCAAGAGCCGGCAATGTCCCCCCAAGGATTCCACCGCCCGCGGTCCGTCGGTTCGCGGAGGAATTCCAAGAGTTGCACAGGCCCGCGCGTGATCGCCTCATTCGTACGGAAAATGGGACGAGAGCAGACAACAGTCCGTTTCGACCTGTCCGGCGGCCGGGGAGGCCGGGGCGGAAGGGGGTTAGCGTGGCCGGATGGGACACAGACGTCTGCGGCACGCGGTCCGCGCGGTCGTCCTCGACGGGGACGACCGCCTGCTCCTGTGCAGGCTGGCGATCCCGGGGCCCGACCGGACGGTGGTGTGGGCGGCGCCCGGCGGCGGGATCGAGCCGGGCGAGACGCCGTTGGCCGCGCTCCGCCGTGAACTGCGCGAGGAGGTCGGCCTCTTGCTCGCCGCCGGCTCTCCGCACCCGCCGCACGTGTGGCGCCAGGAGGTCGTCGCACCCGGTCACGCGGCGGGGTACGACGGCGTGCTGAACGACTACTTCCTCGTACGGACGCGGGTGTTCGAGCCTCGCGGCGCGCTCCGCGACGACGAACTCGCCGCGGAGAACATCACCGCGCTGAGGTGGTGGCGCGCCCAGGACATCGCCGGCTACCGCGGCTCCGACCTCTTCTCGCCCCGGGATCTCGCCACCGCGCTGGCGGCGTTGCTCACCTCGGGGGTTCCGGCCGAGCCGGTGCTCCTGGGCCTGTGAACGGTCCTCGACGCGGATAAGCGGCCGCCGCTGGGGGCCGCCGCCCGCTCAGGCCGGGGCGAACGTACGGCGGAGGTGGGCGGCCAGGGCGTGCGGGTCGGCCGGGTGGAGGCGGGCGCCGAGGTGGCCGTCGGGGCGGATCAGGAAGGCTTCACCGGGGCGGGCCCCGTACGCGTCGCGGAAGGAGTCGCGGGCGTCGCGGACGCGGGGCAGCAGGACGCCCTCGGGCGTGGCGTCCGGAGCCAGGAGGACGTAGACGTCGAGCCGGTCGTGCGCCGCGCGGCGGGCCGCGTTCGCGCAGCGGTGGAGCGCTTCGGGCGGCGTGCCGGGCCCGGCGTAGAGCAGCAGCGTGTGGTGCGGGCCGCGCAGGAGGTCGAACAGGCGCCAGGGGTACGACGCCAGGTCGCGGGTCAACCCGCGGCAGTCCGGGGCCCGTTGGCCGGGCGAGGGACCGGCGGGGCGGAGCGCCGTCGCAGGAGGTACCGGCGGGAGGACCGGCGCCTTCGGTGACGGCGGCCCCGTCCGTGAGCGGTCCTGCGCCGTAGTCGATGAGGAGTTGGGCCTCGCGCCGCAGGATCGTCGACAGGTCGTCGGGGTCGGAGTCGATCCCCGCCCTGGCGTGCCGCACCGTACGGCCGACGACCTCCTCGCCGACCGGGCGCCGCTCGGCGTCGTAGCTGTCGAGCAGCCCGTCGGCGGCGACGCCCGCCACCGCGAGGGCCAGCTTCCAGGCCAGGTTGTACGCGTCCTGGACGCCGGTGTTCATGCCCTGCGCGCCGGTCGGCGGGTGGATGTGGGCGGCGTCGCCGGCGAGGAGGACCCGGCCCCTGCCGTAGCGGTCCACCAGGCGGTGGCTGATCCGGAAGACCGAGGACCAGCGCAGGGTGGACGCGGTGGCCGGGCGCGGGGCGAGCCGGTCCAGGACGGCCTGGATGTGCCGGAGTTCGGGCGCGCGGCCGGATTCGAGGCCGTGCGCCACCTCGCCGGCGGCCGCCCGGCCCGGGCGGAGGCCAGCTCGTCGGCGGACCAGCATCGACATGCGGTAGCGGCCCGTGCCGGGCAGCGGGATGCAGACCAGCAGGTCGTCGGTGCCGCCGTCGGCGCCGCGGTGCTCGGCGCGGACGCCGTAGCCGGGCGGCAGGTCCCAGTCGACCTCGACGTCGCCGAGCATGTACTCCTCGGGGAAGGCGTCGCCCTCGAAGCCGAGCCCCAGGGCCCGGCGCACGCGGCTGTGCGCGCCGTCGCACCCGACGAGGTAGCGGGCGCGGACGGTCTCGACGCCGCCCGGGCCGCGCAGTTCGGCCCGTCACGGCGTCGGCGTCCTGGTGTGGTCGAGGTCGAGCAGTTCCGTGCCGCGCTCGACACGCGTGCCGAACGCGGCCAGGTGGTCGGTCAGCAGCCGCTCGGTCGTGTACTGCGGCAGGGCGGCGAAACCGTACGGCACGTCCGGCGGCAGCTCCAGCTCGATCCGCGGGCCGGCCTGCCCGTCGACGTAGGTGAGCTGCCCGCGCAGCGGCACGGCGGCGTCGAGGGCCTCGCGGACGAACCCCATCGCGTCCCACACCTCCAGGGTGCGCGGCTGGACGCCCACGGCCTTCGCGTACGGGCGCGGCCGCGGGAGGCGGTCGACGATGCGGCAGTCCACGCCGCGGCGGCGCAGTTCCGCGGCGGCGGTCAGGCCCACCGGGCCCGCCCCCACCACCAGTACGTCGATGTCGGCCATAGGTCTTCCTCGGCGTCGGGACGGCGCGCGGCCGCGCTTCCCCTCCAGCCTGCGCCCGTGGCGGAAGAGCCGCCAGTCAACCCGACCGGGCCGCGGGCGGCGGGCTCACACCGCGGCGGGCGGGGCGGGGACGCGGGGGACGGCCGCGTTGGGGTCGGTGCCCGCGAAGGCCAGGGCGATGACGAAGCCGCCGACCTCTTCGAGCTGGCGGGCGCGCGCGAGGGACCCGACGACGGCCGGGTGGGCGCCCGCGGCGCGCACCAGGTCCGCGACCGTGGCGAGGGCGCCCGGGTCGTCGCCGGCCAGGGCCACGGTGACCGGCTCGCGGCCCTCGGACCACTGGTCGGCGGGGAAGAGGTGGAACCCCTTCACCACGTGCGCGCCCGGGGCCAGGTCGGCGAGGTGCTCGGCGGCGGACCGGCCGTCGGCGGGCAGCAGTACGCCGACACCGTGCTCGACGGCGTTGGTCGGGTCGATCACCGGGGTCCCGGCCAGCGACCCGCCGGCGGCCCCGGCCAGGTCCAGGATGCCGGCCAGCCCCTGCCACGGCACGGCCACCAGCACCGCGTCCCGCCCCGCGACCGCCTCGGCCGGGGACACCGCCCGCGCGGTCGCGCCCATCCGCCCGCCGCCGCCCGCGCCTTGTCCGGCGAACGCCCGCCGACCAGCACCTCGTGCCCGGCGCGCACCCACGCCGCGCCCAGCGCGACCGCCAGCGCGCCCGTACCCAGAATTCCGATCCGCATGACCTTCATGACCTGCTCCTCACCTGCTCCTCCTCGGGTCGGCCGCACGCATGCCGCCGCGGCCGTGCCGGTTACCGTAGGCAGGCCGACACGCACCGATCGGTAGGAAACCGGTCCGCGAGGATGGGGGCACGATGGACGACGACGAGTGCACCACCGGCCCGCGACGGCCGCGGCGGCGGACCGCGACGCCGACCGACCGGGGCACCCCGGCCGACCGCGACACCCCGGCGGGCCCGGCCCGCGCGGCCTGCTCCGACGACCCGCACGACACATGGTGGGCGGACTGCCGGCTGCGCGCCGCGACCGAGCTGTTCGCGCACACCTGGGACCCGGTCGTCCTCGCCGGCCTGCGGCTGGGCCCGCGCCGCCGCGCCGACCTGCTCGACGCGGTCGGCGGCATCAGCGACAAGGTGCTGACCGACACGCTGCGCCGCCTGCTCGCCAACGGCCTTGTCGTACGCCGCAGTTACCGCGCCGCGCCGCCCCGGGTCGAGTACGCGCTCAGCCCGCTCGGCACCACCCTGGTCGACGGCCCGATGCGCGAACTGGGCCGCTGGACCCTCGCGCACGGCGACGAGCTGCTGGAGGCGCAGGAGCGGGGTACGGCGGCGGCCGGCGGGACCGGCAGGGCGAACCCCGATACGGGCGGTCCGCGTTGAGGCCCTGAAGCGTGCCCTGCCCGACCGCCGCCGAGCTGCTCAACCGCAGGTCAGCACGCGTTGTCAGTGGGTGGTGCGAAGGTGGGCGGCATGACGACGGCGAGGGATTACGGGTGGGTCAAGGGGCGGTTCCCCGGGCTGGCCGAGGCGTACTGCGTGACGTTGGTGCGCGGGGTGGCGCCGGGGGCGCTGTTGGAGCGGCTGGGGGCGGACGACCTGGGGAAGGTGGTCGTGGGGGCGGAGGATCTGACGGAGTGGGCGTACGACCTGTGGGACGAGGAGGACGGCGACCGGCTGCCGGTGGGGGTGTCGGCGGTCGGTGAGTGGACGCTGATGGTGGAGGCCAACGGCTACGTGGGGGTGACGGAGAAGCTGGTCGGCCCGGCGTCGGCGGGGACGACGCTCGTCTCGCACTTCGTGAACGTCAACGCGGTCGACCACTTCCAGTGGTACGAGGACGGCGACCTGCGGCTGACCTTCGAGCCCCTCTTCCCGTTCAACCGCTCGGGCAGCGACCCGGACGGCCTGGTGGACGCCATGCGGGAGGCGGGCTTCGACCTCTCCGACGGGGAGGACCGGGAGTACCGGCACGGCGGCGAGGCCGCGTTCGCGCTCGCCGAGCGCATCACGGGGGTGCGGCTGACCGCGGAGCTGCTGGGGTCCGCGCGGTACATATGCGGCCTGGTGGACCGGCCCTGAGCCGGGGCCGGTCAGCGGTCAGCCGTCAGCCGGCGGGGGCGGGCAGCGGCAGGCGGTCGGAAGGCCGACCTCCCCGGCGACGCCCAGGGCGGCCGACCCGGCGCGCTCACTCGTACGGGGCGGGGTAGGCACTCGCGGATTCGACCCGCTCGGGACTCCGGATGCCGACCGCCATGGCGGCACTGTGCTTCCTGCTGTCCGCCATGGGCGGGGGCAGCGATCCGGAGGAGGCCGTGGGCCGGCAGGTGGCCCTGATCCGGGTCGGTCTGACGTGCGTCGGCACCTGTGTCGCCGTGGCGAGCGGATTCCTCTTCGAGCACGTCGGGGGTGATGCGCACCGCCCCATCGGAGCAGGGAACGACGATCACGCCGACCGGCCCCCACGCCCGCCCGGCTCGCACAGCTGATCCGTGATCACTGGGGCGTGGAGGCGCCGCACCACGTCAGAGACACGACCCTTCGCCGAGGGCGCCTCGGACCCCCGCCGTCGTGGACTCCCGGAGGGTGAGAGCGCCCTTGCGGATGGTCGCCACCCGCGGCGCGCGGCGGGCGATCACGGAGTCGTGCGTGACCATGACGAAGGTGAGGCCGCGGTCGCGCCACAGGCCCTCCAGGACGCCGACGATGTCGTCCCGGGTGGCTTCGTCGAGGTTGCCGGTGGGCTCGTCGGCGAGCAGCACCTTGGGCTCTTTGACCAGCGCGCGGGCGATGGCGACGCGCTGCTGCTGGCCGCCGGACAGCTCCGAGGGCAGGTGGTGGAGGCGTTCGCCGAGGCCGACGGACTCCAGCGCCGCGGCGGCGCGGGTACGGCGGCGGGCCGCGCGGACGCCGAGGGGTACGAGGGCGGTCTCGACGTTCTCCTGGGCGGTGAGGGTGGGGATCAGGTTGAAGCTCTGGAAGATGAAGCCGATGTTCTCGGAGCGGACCTTGGTGAGGCGGGCCTCGCTGAGCCCGGCGAGGTCGGTGCCGTCGAGGGTCACGGCGCCGGAGGTGGGGCGGTCGAGGGCGCCGAGCAGCTGGAGCAGGGTGGACTTGCCGCCGCCGGTGGGGCCCTGGATGACGAGTCGGTCGCCGTCGGCGATGGTGAGGTCGATGCCGCGCAGGGCCTCGACGGTGTCCTTGCCGCGCCGGTAGTGCTTGGTGACGCCGCTGAGCTGGTACATGGTGGAGCCTCCCGGGGAGCTGACGGAGGGATGGCCGACGCGGGGTGGGCCGGATGCGGCGCGTCGGGCAAGGCTTGTCCGACGCCGCGAAGGCGTCGGGATCGGGGGGCTATTCGACGCGGCGCAGGGCGTCGGCAGGGCGGAGCCGGGAGGCGCGCCAGCCGCCGAAGGTGCCCGCGACCAGGCCGCCGCCGAGGGCGAGTCCGACGGCCAGCGCGATGGTGCCGGCGCTGACGGGCGCGGTCAGGGCGACGTCGAGGGTCCTGGCCGCGGCCTGCCGGGCGCCGCCGCCGAAACCGCCGCCGCCCGGACCTCCACCGCCCGGACCTCCACCACCGGCGCCCGCGGCGGTGGAGCCGAGCTGGGCGCTGAGGGTGGGGCTGACGGCGGTCACGGCGTAGGCGCCGGCCAGGCCCAGCGCGATGCCGAGGGCGCCGCCGACGAGTCCGTTGACGACGGCTTCGCCCATGACCTGGCGGGTGACCCGGCCGCTCTTCCAGCCGAGCGCCTTGAGCGTGCCGAACTCCCGTACCCGGCGGCTGACGGCCGAGGAGGTGAGCAGGCCGGCGACGAGGAAGGCGGCGATCAGGACGGCGACGGACAGCCAGGTGCCGACCCTGGTGGCGAGGGAGGAGGCCGTGGACAGCGAGCCGGAGACGGTGGAGGCGAGGTCGGCGGAGGTGGTGACGGTGGTGCCCGCGACGTTCTTCTGGATGGCCGACTTGACCGCGGCGATGTCCTTGGAGTCGGACGCCTGCACGTAGACGGTGGTGATCTTGCCGGCGGAGTCCGCGAGGGTCTGGGCCTGGCGCAGCGGCAGGTAGAGGTTGGCGGCCGCGTCGCCGCTGTCGGCGGTGGCGATACCGATGACCTTGTACTTCGTGCTCTTGACGGTCACGGTGGAGCCGACGGAGAGCTTGTTCTGCCTGGCGTAGGAGGCGTCGGCGACGACCACCTCGGCGTTGCCGTCGGCGGCGGTGAAGGTGCTGCCCGAGGTGATCTTGGAGGAACTGAGCGGGCCGAGCGCGAGTTTGGTGACGTCGACGCCGTAGACGGTGTAACTGTTGGCGTCGAACTGGGCGCCGCCGCCCTTGACTTCGCCCTGGGGCGCGCCGCCCGAGCCCGGTCCGCCGCCGGAGCCGCCCGAGGTGCCCGAGCCGCCGGAGCCCTGGCGCTGCTGGAACTGCCCTTGCGTGAAGGTGCCGTTGATCTTCAGCACCTGGAGGTTGAGGCCGCCGACCGCATTGGCGACGTGCGTCTGCGCGCCCACGGTGGCGACGACCGAGGAGGACAGGGTCTGGAAGCCATGCACGGTGACGCGGTCGCTGCTCTGGGAAGTACCGCCGTTGTCGGCGTCGAAGGTGAACTTGGGGCGGCTGGTGGAGGTGGCCGCGGGCGCGGCCTTGGTGACCGTCATGTCGGTGCCGAGCCCGTACAGGGACTTCAGGACCGTGCCCTGGGCCCGGTTCATGCCGGCCGAGACCGAGCTGACGGTGATGACGAGCCCGATGCCGAGCGCGAGGCCCAGCGCGACCACGAGAGCCGCCTTGCGCCGGCGGCGCAGTTCGCGCCGGAGATACGTGAAGAACATCCGATTCCTCGTCAGTGGCAGTGGTGGAGCAGGGGCGGAGGGGACGCGAGGAGGGGGCGCGTCCGCCTCCGCTCCCGCTGCCGCGCAACGCTAGGAATCGGCGGTGAGGGTGCGGTGAGGCGAGTGTGAGCGGGGCTTGAGAACTACCGCCCGCGGATGAGCTGCGGCTGAAAGGCGGGTTATTCCTTCCTTGGACAGGTGGTTCAGGGGTCGTTCACAAGCCCTGCCCAGGCGGGCCCGCGACGCTGGCGCGTTCGGGACCCGGCGAACCCGGGGCGGTGACGGGTTCGGGACGGGCCCCGCACTGCGACGGGCCCGCGACCGTGACGGGCCCGCAGCCGCGACAGGCGCGGGAATCCGACCGGCTCAGCGGGCGCCGAGCAGGTGGTCCATCGCGAGCTGGTCGAGCGCCTCGAAGGCCATGCCGCGCGCCGCGAGGACGTCCGGGTCGAAGTCCTCGTACGCGCTGCGGTCGGCGAGCAGGCCGGCCAGCGTCTCGCCCTCGCCGAGGGTGGGCTGCGCGAGTTCGTCGAGGCGGGACGCGCGCAGGGCCTCCTGGACGGCCGGGTCGGCGCGGAAGGCGGCGGCCCGCTCCTTGAGGATCAGGTAGTTGCGCATGCAGCCGGCCGCGGAGGCCCACACGCCGTCCATGTCCTCGGTCCGCGGCGGCTTGAAGTCGAAGTGCCGGGGGCCCTCGTAGCCGCCGCGCTCCAGCAGGTCGACGAGCCAGAAGGCGGCGCGCAGGTCGCCGGCGCCGAAGCGCAGGTCCTGGTCGTACTTGATGCCGGTCTGGCCGTTGAGGTCGATGTGGAAGAGCTTGCCGTGCCACAGCGCCTGGGCGATGCCGTGCGGGAAGTTGAGCCCGGCCATCTGCTCGTGGCCGACCTCGGGGTTGACGCCGACGATGTCGGGGCGCTCCAGGGCGTTGATGAAGGCCAGCGCGTGGCCGACGGTCGGCAGCAGGATGTCGCCGCGCGGCTCGTTGGGCTTGGGCTCGACGGCGAACCGCAGGTCGTAGCCCTGCTCGGTGACGTACTCGCCGAGCAGGTCGAAGGCTTCCTTCATCCGGTCCAGCGCCAGCCGGACGTCCTTGGCGGCGCCGGACTCCGCGCCCTCGCGGCCGCCCCAGGCGACGTAGACGCTCGCGCCCAGCTCGACGGCCAGGTCGATGTTGCGCACCGTCTTGCGCAGGGCGAAGCGGCGGACGTCACGGTCGTTGGCGGTGAAGGCGCCGTCCTTGAAGACCGGGTGGGTGAAGAGGTTGGTGGTGGCCATCGGCACCTTCATGCCGGTGGCGTCCAGCGCCTGCCGGAAGCGCTTGACGTGGCCCTCGCGCTCGGCGTCGGAGGACCCGAAGGGGATCAGGTCGTCGTCGTGGAAGGTGACGCCGTACGCGCCGAGTCCGGCGAGGCGGTTGACGGACTCGACCGGGTCGAGCGGCGCGCGCGTGGCGTCGCCGAACGGGTCGCGGCCCTGCCAGCCGACCGTCCACAGGCCGAAGGTGAACTTGTGCGCAGGTGTCGGGGTGAGGTTCGTCCCGGAAGTCATGGGGGTCGGCTCCTATTCGTCAGACTGTTGAACAAATTAGTATGCGAGCCGGATGATGGGAAGTGGCAGACCCCACGAAAGGACCGGGATCACATGGCGACACACGGGCAGGTCGTGCTCGGCGTGGACAGTTCCACGCAGTCCACGAAGGTGCTGGCGGTCGACGTGGACAGCGGGCGGGTGCTGGCCCGCGGGCAGGCCGCGCACACCGTCAGCGCGGGGGCGGCGCGCGAGACCGACCCCGAGGTGTGGTGGCGGGCGCTCCAGGAGGCGCTCGGGCAGCTCGGCGACTACCCGGCGCGCGCCGCGGCCGTGTCGGTCGGCGGGCAGCAGCACGGACTGGTCGTCCTCGACGGGGACGGCCGGCCGCTGCGCCCGGCGCTGCTGTGGAACGACGTACGGTCCGCGCCGCAGGCCGAGGCGCTGGTCGAACGGCACGGGGCGCAGTGGTGGGCGACGCGCTTCGGGTCGGTGCCCGGGGCGAGCTTCACCGTCGCCAAGTGGGAGTGGCTGCGGGCCAACGAGCCGGCGGCGGCCGCCGCCGCGAAGGCGGTACGGCTGCCGCACGACTTCCTCACCGAACGGCTCAGCGGGGCCGCCGTCACCGACCGCGGGGACGTGTCGGGGACCGGCTGGTGGGCCTCGCAGACCGGGGCGTACGACGAGGAGCTGCTCGGCGAGGTCGGGCTCGACCCGAAGCTGCTGCCCGCGGTGCTCGGGGCCGGTGAGTCGGCGGGGACGGTACGGGAGGGGGCCGGGATACGGGCCGGCGCGGTCGTCGGCGCCGGCACCGGGGACAACGCGGCCGCCGCGCTGGGGCTCGGGCTCACCCCCGGGCAGGCCGTGCTCAGCCTCGGCACGTCCGGGACCGTCTACACGGTGGCGCGGCGGCGGCCGACCGACGCGTCCGGGACGGTGGCCGGGTTCGCCGCCGCCGACGGCGGGTGGCTGCCGCTGGCCTGCACGCTCAACTGCACGCTGGCCGTGGACAAGGTGGCGGCGCTGCTCGGGCGCGGACGCGAGGAGGTCGAGCCCGGCGGCTCGGTGGCCTTCCTGCCCTTCCTCGACGGGGAGCGGACCCCCAACCTGCCCTACGCGTCAGGTCTGTTGACGGGGCTGCGGCACGACACCTCGGCCGGGCAGGTCTTGCAGGGGGCGTACGACGGGGCCGTGTACGCGTTGCTCGCGGCACTGGATCTTGTGCTGGAGGTGGATTCCGCGGGGAGTGGTCCGGCCGGGTCGGGCGCTGTGGACACGGAGGAGCCGCTGCTGCTCATCGGGGGCGGGGCGCGGGGGGCCGCGTGGCTCGAAACGGTGCGGAGGCTGTCGGGGCGCAGCGTGCGGGTACCGGAGGCGGGGGAACTGGTCGCCCTCGGGGCGGCGGTGCAGGCGGCCGAGCTCGTCACCGGGGAGGCGCCCTCCGAGATCGCGCTCCGCTGGGGGACCGCGCGGGGGGCTCTGCACGGCGCTGTGGCGCGGGACGAGGAGGCGCTCGGGCGGCTCGCCGCCGCGCTGCCCCTCGCGGGGGCGTGAGCGTCCCTCCGGGCGCCCGCGGAAGGCCGGGCGGAAGCGGGCGGAGGAGCGGCAGCGGGCGGGAGGGCGGGTAGAGCGCCCCCCGGAGGGAGCCGCGGCAGCCTTCCGGGCGGGCCGGGCCCGCCCGGAAGGACGGCCACATACTTACTGGACGGCGAGGAGGAGACCCCGT
Source organism: uncultured Actinomycetota bacterium (assembly GCA_963820715.1). GTDB lineage: Bacteria > Actinomycetota > Actinomycetes > Streptomycetales > Streptomycetaceae > Actinacidiphila. The sequence goes on from CAWGAU010000001.1 coordinate 456,670, forward strand.
GACCAAGCGCACCGGCGCCCAATCGGGCCTGCGGCACCGCAATCTGTCCCTGGTGATGCGCGCCCTCGCCGCGGGCGAGCATGTGACGCGGGCCGCGATCGCCGCGGACGTCGGCCTGACCAGGGCCACCGTGTCGACGCTGGTGGACGAGCTGCTGGCGGCGGGCCTGCTGGAGGAGCGCGGCGCCCAGCGCCCGGGCACGGTGGGCCGCCCCGGCACGGCGCTCGCCCTGGCGGGCACCGGCCCGGCCGGCATCGGCGCCGAGATCGGCATCGACCACCTGGCGGCGTGCGTGGTGGACCTGCGCGGCGAGGTCCGCTGCCGCACCGAGTCACCGGCGGCCAACCGCGACCGCCCGGCGGCCGCAGTCCTGGCCGAACTGGCCGAACTGGCCGCCCGGGTCACCAAGGAGGCGGCCGAGATGCGGCTGCACCCGGTGGGCACCACCGTCGCCGTACCCGGCCTGGTCGGCCGCGACCGGGGCACGGTGCTGCGCGCCCCCAACCTCGGCTGGGAGGACGTGGACGTCGCCGCGGCCCTGGGCACGCACGCCACCGTGGTGGAGAACGAGGCGAACCTCGGCGCGCTGGCCGAGCTCTGGCTCGGCGAGCACGACCGGCTCGCCGACTTCGTGCACGTCTCCGCCGAGATCGGCATCGGCGCCGCCCTGATCGTGGAGGGCCGGCTGTTCCGCGGCGCCCGCGGCTTCGCCGGCGAGCTGGGCCACGTCCCGGTCCGCCCGGACGGCCCCCTGTGCTCCTGCGGCGCGCACGGCTGCCTGGAGACGTACGCGGGCGAGGAGGCGCTGCTGCGGTCGGCGGGCGCGGGCAGCGCACGGCAGTTGCGCGCCGCCGCGGCGGCCGGCGACCCCGCGGCGGTACGGGCCCTGGAGGAGGCGGGCGCGGCGCTCGGCATCGCGCTGAGCGGCGCGGTGAACCTGCTCGACCCGCAGGCCGTCGTGGTCGGCGGCCCGCTCGCCGACCTCGCGCCCTGGCTGCTGCCGGGGGTGCGCCGGGAGCTGGCCGACCGGGTCACCGACCGCCAGTGGCGCCCGCAGGACGTGGTCACCTCGCGGCTGGGCCGGGACGGGGTGCTGCGGGGCGCGGCCTACAGCGCGGTCCGGGCCGTCCTGGACGACCCGGCCGCCTGGATACACGCCCCGACGCCGTAGGGCTCGGCGCGCGGGACCGCTGGACCGTACGGCCCGACGGCGCGGCCCGAGGGCGCATCCCGGGAACGGAGTCCGAGGATGCGGCCCAAGGGCGGAGCCGGGAAGGCGCTTACAGCGCGGAGCCCGCGATCCACTGGCTCCAGGACATGTTCCAGCCGTTGAGCCCGTTGTCCGGCTGGACGCCGCTGTCCGGCGAGTTGGTGACGACCACGACGTCCCCGAGCAGGGAGTTGGCGTAGAACCACGCCGCGTCGGTGGTCGGGTCGCCGCCGCCCTTGACGTCGCTCAGCCCGATGCAGCCGTGGCTGGTGTTCGCGGTGCCGAAGACGGACTTGTCGGCCCAGTAGTTGCCGTGGACGAACGTGCCGGAGTTGCTCAGCCGCATCGCGTGCGGCACGTCGGGGATGTCGTACTCGCCCTTGCCGTCACCCTTGGTGAAGCCGACCGTCGCCCCGTTCATCCGGGTGCTCTTGTCCTTCTCCTCGATGACCATCTGGCCGTTGTAGGTGGGGTGGCCGGGGCCGCCCGAGGAGATGGGGACCGTCCTGATCACCTTGCCGTCGCGGACGACGGTCATCTGGTGGCTCGCGGTGTCGACCGTGGAGATCTGCGAGCGGCCCACGGTGAAGCCGACCGTCTTGTTCTGCACGCCGTAGGTGTTGGGGGCGCCCTCGACGCCGCCCAGCTTCAGCGTCAGCCAGACGTGCGCGCCGGCCTGCCAGTAGGTCTGCGGCCGCAGGTCCAGCCGGGTGGGGCTGAACCAGTGGCCGACGACCTGCTGCCCGCTGCTGTCCTGCACGGATATCCCGCGCTGTACGGCGGCTCGGTCGCCGTAGGAGATCGCCTTGTTGAAGTTGATCGAGACCGGCATGCCGACGCCGACGGTGGAGCCGTCCTCGGGCGTGAAGTAGCCGATGAAGCTGCCGACGGCGGAGTCGGTGGCGAAGGTGGCGGTCGCGGCGGAGGTGCGGCCGTGGGAGTCGGCGGCGGAGGCCGCTATCCGGTACTGGGTGCCGTGGGCCAGCGCCAGGTCCGGCCACCAGCTCGTGCCGCTCGCCGAGATCGTGCCCGCGACCGTACGGCCGGTGGCGGTGGCCGTCATCGTGACGGAACGCAGCTTGCCGCCACTGACGGTGACCTTCGCGCCGTCGCTCACGCTCGCCCGGGTGCTGCCGGCCTTCGGCGAGATGGTGATCTTCGCGTCGGAGATCTGCCGGGCCGCCTGCTCGTCCGCGCGGGACAGCGCGCCCGCCTGCGTGGCCGGCTTGGCGCTGGTGGACGGGGAGGCGGTGGGCGAGGACGAAGCGGCCGCGGCCGCCTTGCCGCCGCTGTGGCCGCCGCACGCGGTGAGCGCGACACTGCCGCCGATCACCACCGCGATCGCCGCGAGGGCGCCGCGGCGCCGGAACACCGATCGGCCGCCGTGGGCGTCGGTGGGCGTTGTTTCGGGGGCATTTGCGTTCTCAGGCGGCGTCACGCATCTCTCCAAGGGGCTGGGGTCGCTCACGTTCGACGCGAGCTTCGTCCACAGCCATGGATACAGGCCCGACGGGTGGTTATGTCCGTTCAGGGCGAAAATGTGGGCTTTGCCACGTACGCGCAGGACCGCCGCCACCGACCGTACTGTCACGGTCACCGCACGGACGGTGAGAGGGCGCGGCGTCGCTTCCCACAGCCGCCCCCGAGTCACTAGCATCGTCGGCTACGGTCAAGTCGCCACAACCGCTGGGGGATTGCGATGGCCTCTCCGCGCCCTTACGTCGCCGCAGCCGCCGCTGCCGCGCTCGCCGCGCTCTACTTCGTACCGTCCGCGAGCGCGAGCCCCAGCCAGTCCCCCGCGCAGGCCCGACGCAGCGACCTCGCAGGCCCCGCGCCCGCCACCACCAGCGGCGGCCTCGCGGACACCGGAGCCATGGACACCAAGCCGTACATGATCGGCGGCGCGGCCTTCCTGATGGCCGGCGCCGGGCTGGTCGTCAACGCGGGCCGCCGCTCCCGGCACACCCTCGGGGAGCGCGAGCTGGACACCCCGGACGACCTCGACGTCTGAGCCCGGACTCGGCTCTGCGAGCCCGGGCGCGGCTTGCGGGCCCAGCTTTCGGGCCCGGGTATCAGGCCCCGGCGTCCGACCCCGGTGTCAGGCGAGTGGACCGGTGACCGTCTCGGCCGCGCGGGCCAGCGCCCCGGACCGTACGAACACGTAGGCCGCCTCCAGGTCGGGCGACAGGAAGCGGTCGCGGCCTGGACCGGGCACCCCCGCCTCCCGTACCGCCGCGATGATCGCCGCCGACGCCGGGCTCGGGCGCAGCACGGTGCCCATCGTGCGGATCTCCAGCGCGCGGGTGGCCGCGAACAGCTCGACGGCGACGACCCGGGCGAGCGCGTCCACCGCCGTCCGCAGCTTGCGGGCCGCCGACCAGCCCATGGACACGTGGTCCTCCTGCATCGCGGAGGACGGGATCGAGTCGACCGAGGCCGGGACGGCCAGCCGCTTCATCTCGCTGACCAGGGCGGCCTGGGTGTACTGCGCGATCATCAGGCCGGAGTCGACGCCGGGGTCGTCGGCGAGGAAGGGCGGCAGGCCGTGCGAGCGGTTCTTGTCCAGCAGCCGGTCGGTGCGGCGCTCGGCGATGGAGGCCAGGTCGGCGGCGGCGATGGCGAGGAAGTCGAGCACGTAGCCGACGGGGGCGCCGTGGAAGTTGCCGTTGGACTCCACCCGCCCTCCCCCCGAGCCGTCGGCCTGGGGGTCCCCCTCCAGCACGACGGGGTTGTCGATCGCGGCGGCCAGCTCGCGGTCGGCGACCAGCCGGGCGTGCGCGAGGGTGTCCCGCCCGGCGCCCGCGACCTGCGGGGCGCAGCGGATCGAGTACGCGTCCTGCACCCGGGGCGCGTCGTCCTGGTGGTGGCCGGTCAGGCCGGAACCCGCCAGCACCCGGCGCATGTTGTCGGCGCTGGCCGCCTGCCCGGGGTGCGGGCGGATGGCGTGCAGCTCGGGCGCGAGCACCTTGTCGGTACCGAGCAGCGCCTCCAGGGTGAGGGCGGCGGTGATGTCGGCGGCGGTGTAGAGGTTCGCCAGGTCCGCGCAGGCCATCACCAGCATGCCGAGCATGCCGTCGGTGCCGTTGATGAGGGCCAGACCCTCCTTCTCGCGCAGTTCCACGGGCTCGATGCCGTGCTCGGCGAGGAGTTCCGCGGCCGGCCGGACCGTGCCGCCGGGGCCTTCCGCCTCACCCTCGCCCATCAGCACCTGGGCGCAGTGGGCGAGCGGCGCGAGGTCGCCGGAGCAGCCGAGCGAGCCGTACTCGTGGACGACGGGCGTGATGCCGGCGTTGAGGATCGCGGCCATCGTCTCCACGACGACCGGGCGCACCCCGGTACGGCCCGACGCCAGCGTCTTGAGCCGCAGGAACACCAGCGCGCGCACCACCTCGCGCTCCACCCGCGGCCCCATCCCGGCGGCGTGCGAACGGACCAGGCTGCGCTGCAACTGGGCGCGCAGCTCCGGGCTGATGTGGCGGACGGCGAGCGCGCCGAAGCCGGTCGACACCCCGTACACCGGCTCGGGCCTGGCGGCCAGCGCCTCGATCACGTCGCGCGCCCGCGCGACGCCCTCCATCGCCTCCGGCGCCGTTTCGACCCGCGCACCTCCGCGCGCGACGGCGAGCACATCCTCAGCGGCGACCCCGTGGGCGCCCACGACCACGTTCTGCATATCCATATTCACGAACCCTAAGCACTGAATCGCACTCTGTCACTCCTGGGCAGGGCGGAGCCGGGGTGCGGGCATCACCGGGGGTGCGGGCGTACGGGTACGGCTCCGCCGCGGGTGCGGATGCGAGCGCGGGTACGGGGGGCTCTGGCGGGGCTCGGGCTTCCGGAGCCGGGCCTCCCGGGGAACGGGGGCCCGACCCGGTCAGGGCGTGAGCCGGCCGATGAACGTGAGACCGCCGTTGGTGGCGTGCAGCCGGCCCGAGGCCAGGCCCTCCTTGCGGATCACGGCCGAGCGGTCGCCGCTGTCGTTCCGGACGTCGGGCGACACCTGCCAGCCGTGCGCCGCGAGATACGTGCCCGCCTTGTCCAGCAACTCCTCGTCGCAGGACGCCCGGTCCGGGTCCGAGCCGCCGATCCGCACCCCGTCCTCGTCGAAGGAGTCCCGCCGGTGGACGGCCTGCGGGGCGGCCGACGTGATCGCGGCCCGGATCTGCGCGGACACGGCCGCGGCCCGGGGGTCGCCCGCGCCGGACCCCTGCCCGCCGGGCCCGGCCGCGTCGCCGGAGCCGCCGTCGGCGCCCCGGTCCGCCCCTGCCGGGCCGACGCCCTGCGCGCTCTCCGCCACGGCCGCGGCGGCGCCCGCCTCCGAGAACCCGGTGAACGAGATCACCGACGTCTGCACGCCGAAGGTCCCGCCGCCCAGGCCGTCCTTGGCCGCGTGGAGCCCCACCGTCCCGTCGTCGGGCGGCGCGGGGGTGGTCCGCCACCCCTCGTCGGCGAGTACGGCGGTGAGCGCGGCGAGCAGTTCGGCCGGCGGGCGGGCGTCCTCCTCGTCGTAGGCCGCGAACGACACGGCCTCCCGGCCCAGCGGCGACGTCAGCTCCAGGACGGCGGCCGCCGGCAGGGTCGCCCTGACCAGCGCGGCCACCTTCTCCGCGAACAGGGCACGGTCGCTCTCGACGCTCACGGGTCTCCTCCAAAGTCTCTGCCGGTGGGGGCTGCGCCGGCCGGTCAGCCGAACGGATCGAGGAAGTCCACCGTGGACGTGACGATGTCCTTGCCCTTGGTGACCACAGTCTTGCCCGCGTCCACGGTGGCGTCCAACGCGTCGCCCGCGTCGTGCGCGGCTCCCCCGAAGTCCCCGGACACCAGGTCGTGGAAGGCGTCCCGGCCGTCGCCGAGGACCCGGCCGCCGTCCTGCTCCTCCCGGCCGGGCAACTGCCGGACGTTGTTCTGCAACCGGTCGAACTCCAGCGCCTTCACCACCGGTGCGGTCACGGCGTAACCCGCCCCCACCGCGGTGAACCTGGCGGATTCCGCCACGCCCTCCGCCACGATCTCCGGCACGTGACGCGCGACCGCCTGCTTGTACGCCTGCTTGTACGCGATGTCGCCGGCGAGTCCGACCAGCTTGTCGCGCAGGTCGTCCGGCGTGACCTCGTCCAGCAGGTCGTACCTGTCGAGCACCGCGTCGACCGGCCCGAGCGCGTTGATGTACGTGGTGCGGCCCGCGAGGATGTCCTGCACGATCGGGTCGAGGTCGGCGCCCATTTTCGCCACGGTGTCCGACGGCACCTTCGTGTGCAGGAATGCGACCAGTTCGCGTACTTCGGCGGCGCCGGTCATCTCGTCGTCGAGGGAGGTGCGGGTCCGGGTCACGGTCTTGGGATCGCCGAAAAGGATCTTCTGGAGGTTGGCCAGCGAACCGGTGTTCTCGTCGTAGTACATCGAGTGCCCGTCGGCGCCGTCCGTGCCGAGCCGGGTGATGTCCTTGAAGTCCGCCGGGTCGCTGCCGAGCCCCTGCGTGTAGGAGACCATGTCCTTCGGCGCGCGCATGGCGTAGAAATGCGTGCCCGGCAGGTGGAAGTCGGCGACGGAGTCGATGTTCGGGCCGAGCCCCGGGCTGCCCATGAACACCACGTTGTCCACGTGCATGCCGTCCTGGAGCGCCTTGCTGGTGACCAGGGTGCCGTAGCTGTGCGCGAAGACGTCCGTGGTGGCGCCCGGCTTGATGTCGACGGATATCCCGGCCCGGAAGTCGGCCAGGGCCTTTCCGCCGGTCACGGCCTTCGCGGGGTCCACGCAGTCGCCGATCTCGGGGGTGTCGTAGCCGAGCCAGCTCACGACGGCGGTGTCACCGCGTTCGGCGCCCCGCTGGTTCGGGTCCTGCACCAGGTTGTAGGCGCCGCTGCCGAACCCGTTGAAGTTGTCGAGCCGGTTGGTGATGCCGGGCACCCGGAAGGCGACGTTGTCGGCGGTCCGGAGATCGCCGACCACTTCGGCCACCCGACCGTCCGGATACGGTGTCGCCTTCGGATCGGCGACCGACCCGAACACCGGGTCGAAGACCAGGAACTGACGGGGAATCTCCCGCGTGGTGATCTTCTTCGTCGCCGGGTCGACGAACTTCTGCTCCCGCGGATTGAGGAATCCGCGCAGCGTGTCCACCCGGGCCCTGGTGCGGTCGAACGCGTCGTCGCCGGGCTTGAGAGTGGTGGAGTACGCGAGTTCCCTGGTGTATTCCTGCTGGATGGAGATCCGGTTCGCGGCATAGCGCACCGTCGGCGGCGCACCGTCGAGATCGCCCACGATGTCAGGTTCGGCGTCGGCCAGTTCGGCCTGCTGCAAAGGCGTCAGCGTCGCGAAGCAGTCCTTCACCGCCCGGGCGCGCACCGCCGGGGAATCGTCCTTGTGCGCTTCCTGGATCGCGGCCAGCGCGGTCTTCAGTTTCGCGGTGTCCGGGGAGTTCTGGTCGAATCCGGTCGGCAGTCCGAAGGCCGCCAGCGAGGTGAACGGATCGGCGCTCGGACGACGCAGCCCGTTCGCCTTGGTCCGCAGGTCGCGGGCGGTGTCGGTGAGATACGACAGGAGCGGGTTGAGCCCGGCGGCCTCGTCCTGGACCGACAGGCCCTCAGCTCTGCTCCTCAACCGGGGAATGGCGACCTTGGCCTTCGCCTCGCACGAGCCGGCCAGCCTGTCGAGCATGTCCGGATCGACCATCCGTATCCCCATGCCGCGTATGGTATGCACGGGCGCGTACGGTCAGGCCGCCTGTCACGAAACCGGGATCGGCGGGGGACGCGATGAGCGCGAAAGGCGACCGGCTCCGTACGGAGAAATCTCATCTCCATCAACTCGCCAAGGACGTAAAAGCGTTGCTGGACGACACGGTGGCCGTCGCCCAGGACCGCCAGGCCGGCGAGAACCAGTGGTCGGGGCCGCAGGCCGATCGTGTGCGCGGTGAACTGTCCGTGTGGCAGGGCAAATTGGACACCATCGGCGACCAACTCGACGCAGAGGCGAACAAGCGGGGCCGGGACGCGACAGCGGCGGACGCCGAGCCCGCCACGTGAACGGCCTCCGGCCGCAGGGCAGTCGGGCCTCGGCTCTGCTTCAGCCCTTCTTCTCCGGATCGGGCAGGCAGTCGCTGAACATGGCGCCGTTCACCGTGGGATAGCTCTTGCCCCGCCCCGTGCCGATCCGGCTGCCGGCCAGGCGTACCGACCCCGCGATGCCGGGCTTCGCCAGTTCCCTGGTCGGGTCGTCCGCCCCGTACTTGCCCGGGTCGACGATCCTCCAGCCGCGTTCCCGCAACGTCGTGACCATCACCGTGATGATCTCGTCCACCGGGCGCGCGTCGGAGTCGTCCCCGTCGATCGCCACCGTCTCGCTCCGGACGATCCTGCCCGACCCCGAGGTGTCGCTCCACTTGGAGTAGGCGCAGTTCTGGCTGTCGTGGTCCGGCTGGACGAGCCGCTTTCCCGGCATGGCCGAGCGCACCGCCGCCTGCACGTCGCCGCGCATCGCGTCGAGCACTTCGAGCGGCTTCGGCGCCGGCCCGCTGTTCCCCTTGTGGCCGCCGCCCCGGCCCAGCGCGCCGCATCCGGTGAGGACCAGCAGCACACCCACCACCGCGGCGGCGCCGGTGAAGAACCTGCCCCTCATGACCGTCGTCCCTCCGTCGCCGCACCCGCCCGGCACGCCGCCGCGCGTCCGCCACCGGCCGGGCCCTGCGCGCCACACCCTACGGCCGGTTGCCGCGGATGCGGCGACGTTCGCCCTCCGGGCGGGTGGGCGGGGAGTCGGCGAGGCGGACCACCGGGTCGTCCGGCCCCTCCCGGCCGGCCACCACCGGGTGCGCGGCGCGCAGGGCCTTCGCCCGGTACTGCGCCGCGTCCGCCACGCGGAACAGCCGGCGGGCGGAGCGGACCGCGCCGATCGGGTCGCCGGTGGAGGCGACCCCGCAGGCCACGCCCTCGCCGACGTCGAGTTCCCCGGCCCGGCGGCACAACTCGTCGGCGGCGGCGACCACGTCGTCCGCGCTGTGGCCGACGGCCACGATGCAGAACTCGTCACCGCCGAGGCGGGCGGCGAGGCTGCCGGGGAGCCTGGCGCCGGAGAGCGAGAGCAGCGAGCCGAATCGTTCCAGCAGTCGGTCGCCGACGGCGTGGCCCAACTGGTCGTTGACCTTCTTCAGGCCGTTGAGGTCGCACACGACGAGGCTGACCACCGTCCCATCCGCCCGGTGCGCCTCCAGCGCCTCGTCCAGCCGTACGTCCACGGCGCGGCGGTTGCCGAGGCCGGTCAGCGGGTCGGTGAAGGCCAGCCGCTGGACCTCGGCGAGGCGTTCGGTCTGCGCGATACCGGCCGCGATCAGCGCGGCGAGCACCGTGGCGAAGTCGGCGTCGGCCCGGCCGAAGCCCGGTTCGCCGATCCGGCGGGCGACGTACAACTCGCCCCACGCCCGGCCGTGCAGCACCAGCGGCGCGACCACGCAACTGCCCCGCCCGCGGCGCCGCAGCGCCGCCGCCCGGCCCCAACTGCTGCCGCCCGGCGACGAACCGGTGGCCCGCGAGGTCTCCACCCAGGCGTGCGGCTGGCCGCCCGCGGCCCAGCTTCCGTGCAGGAACTCGGCGACCTCAGGGAAGTCGTGCACGGAGTACGACTCGTCCGACGGTTCGGGGTCCTCGCCGGGCGCGAGGTCCCCGTCGTTGACCAGCACGCGCAGCCGGCCCGTGCCGCGCTCCCACGCCGAGATCGCCGCGAACGACGCGTCCAGCGCCACACGCGCGCGCCGCGCCCCCGCGCGCACCGTGGCCCGCGGGGTCTGCGCGGTCGCGAGCGCCTGCGCGAGTTCGACGACCGCCCGCAGCCGCACATCGGCCGTCCCGTCCACCATCTCCCCAGGCTAGGGACCTTTGCCCCGCGAGGGGCGGTGGAACGGCGCGCGCTGGGCCGAACGGGCTCGCCGACTACTCCGGCTGCTCCCGGCGGCTGTGCGCCGGCGCTACTCGCCCGGCCAGTTCGGGGAGCGCTTGTCGTTGAACGCCGCCACGCCCTCCGCCCGGTCCGCCGAGAACGCGACCGTACGCCACGCGGCGTCCTCCACCTCCAGGCCGGCCCGCAGGTCCAGGCCCTGGCCCAGGCGCAGCGCGCGCTTGGCCGCGCGCAGGCCCACCGGGGAGTTCGCGGCGATCCTGGCGGCCAGCTCCAGGGCGGTGCCGCGGGCCTCCCCGGCCGGGGTGAGCTGGTCGATCAGGCCCAGCGCCAGCGCTTCGACAGCCGGGACCCGGCGCGCGGTGAACACCAGCTCGGCCGCCCGCGCCGCGCCCACCCTGCGGGGCAGAAGCTGGGTGCCGCCGCCGCCCGGGATCACGCCCACCGAGACCTCGGGGAGGCCGACGACCGCGGACTCGTCGGCGACGATCAGATCGCAGGCGAGGGCGAGTTCGTAGCCGCCGCCCAGGGCGTAGCCGCCGACCGCGGCGAGGACGGGCATCGGCAGGTCCAGTACGCCCGTGTACGCGGCCCGGGCGCGGGGGCGCTGGCGGCGCAGCTCGGCGTCCGACAGGGAGTTGCGCTCCTTGAGGTCGGCGCCCGCGCAGAACGCCCGGTCGCTGGACGAGGTGACGACGGTGACGCTCACCGCCGGGTCCGCGGCCAGCGCGGTGCACGCCGCGGTGATCGAGTCCGCCATCGCCGACGAGACGGCGTTCATCGCTTTCGGACGGTCCAGCACCAGTTCCGCCACGCGCGTGCCGTGCCTGCGCACGACCACGTACTCCCCGTACTTCTCCTCGCCCACCCGCTCCACCCTCCCGCTTTCCACGGTTAACGATCGTAAACTCCCCCCATCCTCCCACGCGCCACGCCCTCCGGGCAGGCCCCACCCGACGAGAGCCCCGCCGCAAACCCGAAAAAGGCCCCGCCGCCACGGCGAGCAACCACCCACGCGCGGACCGGCGGTGCCGAACGGGCCGGACTCCGTGTCCCGGCCAAGTTGCCGCCGCGGCGGAAAAGGGGGTGAGCACCCTCGCCCCACCAGGAAGCACGGCTCCGCGAGCCACATCCGAAGAGGGACCCGCCACAACGGCGGAAAGGGGTGGCCGCCGTCCATCCGTGGACGCACCCCGGCGGCGGGACGGGTGGGCCTCTCCGGAGGAGGGAGGGTGGAGGGCGTCCGCTAACCGTCCCGGCGGGAGAGAAGCCAGGGCTCGACCACCCCGAGGCCGCGGACGGGGCGGCGCCACATCGGCTGGAGCGCGAAGCGGTACTTCTCCGCGGTGGAGGGATCGACGTCCGCCTCGGACAGGGGCGCGTCGCCGGCCTCGCCGAGCGCCTCGGCGAAGTCGCCGTCGACCAGCACGGCGTCCCGGGGCGCTATGGAGGTGAGCCGGGACGCCAGGTTCACCGTCGTCCCGAAGACGTCCCCCATGCGCGTGGTGACCGTCCCGAAGGCCATCCCCACCCGCAGCGCCGGCATCGACTCGTCCCCGGTCATCGTCTCGATGAGCCGTATCCCGATCTCCGCCGCGGTTCCGGGGTCGTCGGCGACGAAGAGCACCTCGTCGCCGAGGGTCTTGATGAGCCGCCCCCCGTAGGCCGCGACCTGGTCCGCCGCGGTGGTCTCGAACGCCTCGACCAGCTCGCCCAGCTCCTCCTCCTCCAGCCGCCGGGTGAGCCGGGTGAAGCCCACCAGGTCGGCGAAGCCGACGGCGAGCCGCCGGTCGACGGCCTCCTCGTCGTCGGACTGGACGACCCGGCTGGTGGCGGCCGCGACCTGCCGCCGCCAGACGTAGATCAAGAACTCCTCCAGCTCGGGCAGGAGCAGTTCGACCAGCGGGTACGCGACCTCCGCCCGGGTCATCCCGGGCTCGGGCGGCTCGGTCAGGCCCTCCAGGAAGGAGTCGGTCTGCCAGTCGGCCAGCCGCGCCGTGGTCTGCCCGGTGGAGCGGGCCACCTGGATCGCCATCGACTCGCTGAGCAGCCCGGCCTCGACCAGGCCGGCGAGCCGGCGCAGCGCCAGGACGTCGGCCTCGGTGAGCGCCCGGGCCTGCCCGATGTCGGCGAAGCCCATCGCGCGCCAGAACCGGGACGCCAGGTCCATGGACACGCCCGCGGTCCTGGCCGCCTGGAACGGCGTGTAGCGGCGCGGCGCGCCGAGGATCAGCTGTTCGAGCCGCAGCGCGAGCGGATGCTCCCCGGTGTCGGGGTCGCCCGACTCGCCGTAGTCCTCGCCCTCGTCACCGGACCCGGCCTCCGGTCCGGCCCCGGGGTCCGCCGCGCGCCCGCCATCGGGCTCCACGTCGGAACCCTCGCTCTTGTCCGGCTGCGCCGCCGAACCCGCGTCCGGTCCCGTACCGCCCCGCGCCGCGGACCGAGCGGGACCCGGCCCGTCGGAGGGAACTCCGGCGGGGTCCGGGGCGTCGCCCGGACCGGGGGGGTAAGGCTCGTTCGGCGGGGGGCTGTCGTTGTCCACGCTTACCGCCCGGCCCCTGAAGAGTCCCTGCGCACAGCCCTTCCGATCATCGAGACGACGCAGCCCCTTTACGATACGGCAGGTGTGCCCTGGCTCACTCTCCCGCGGTGGGCCGCAGATGGACGACGTCGGCCGCGCCGACCGGCCGCTCCCCGTCGGGCCCGGCGATCAGCAGCCGACCGTCGCCGTCGACGGCCACCGCCGTGCCGGCCAGCTCCTGCCCGCCGGGCAGCTCGGCCCGCACCTGGCGGCCGAGCGTGGCGCACCCGGCGGCGTACGTCTGCTGGAGCCGGGAGGCGGCCGGGTCGCCGCCCTCCAGCCGCCAGGCCCCGTACCAGTCGCCGATGGAGCGCAGCACGGCCCGCAGCAGCGGGTCGCGGTCGGTGCCGGGGGCGCCGGCCAGCGCGAGCGAGGCGGCGGTCGGTACGGGCAGCTCGGTGGCCCTCAGGGACACGTTGAGGCCGATGCCGACCACGACGGCGCTGTCGTCGACCCGCTCGGCGAGGATGCCGCCGGCCTTGCGCTCCTCGCCGTCGACGGTGACCAGCAGGTCGTTGGGCCACTTGAGTGCCGTGTCGACGCCGGCCGCCCGGGACAGCGCGGTGGCGGTGGCGACGCCGGCCAGCAGCGGCAGCCAGCCCCAGCGGTGCACGGGCACCGGGTCGTGGCCGCCGAAGGTGTCACCCGGCCGGAGCAGCACCGAGAAGAACAGCCCGGAGCGGGCCGGGGCGCTCCACCGCCGGTCGAGCCGGCCGCGGCCCGCGGTCTGCTCCTCGGCGACGAGCACCGCGCCCTCGGGCGCGCCCCGCGCGGCGAGCGCGGACAGGTCGCTGTTGGTGGAGCCGGTCGCGTCCACCACCTCCAGCGACGTCCACAGCGCTTCCGGGGTGACCACCGCCCTGCGCAGCGCGGCGGCGTTGAGCGGCGGTCGGTCCAGATCGGACCAGCGGCTGGGCGTCATGCGTCCACCCTAGGGCGCACCCGGGCGGACCCCGGCCGAGGCCGGACCGCCCGACCTCGTGTACGAGTGTGGCGAACGCCGCAGTGACCGTACCCGAGCGTCGCCACTACGCTACGGAAGCAGCATTACTCGCCAGTCACCTGAGCGAACACCCGTACGCGAAAGTCGCGCCAACCCAGGACCTCACGTACGGATGAGCCCGTACGATCCGCCGAGAGCAGGAGAGCCGCCTCCATGGCCGAGCCGGAGTACGACATCCACACGACCGCCGGGAAGCTCGCCGACCTGCGCAGCCGCATCGAGGCGGCGACGCACGCGGGATCGGGTCCCGCGGTGGACAAACAGCACGCCAAGGGGAAGCTGACCGCCCGCGAGCGGATCGAACTGCTGCTGGACGAGGGCTCGTTCACCGAGCTCGACGAGCTGGCCCGGCACCGCTCGACCAACTTCGGGCTGGAGTCCAACCGGCCCTACGGCGACGGCGTCGTCACCGGCTACGGCACGGTGGAGGGCCGCCCGGTCGCGGTCTTCTCGCAGGACTTCACGGTCTTCGGCGGCGCGCTCGGCGAGGTGTACGGCGAGAAGATCGTCAAGGTGATGGACTTCGCGCTGAAGACCGGCTGCCCGGTGATCGGCATCAACGACTCCGGCGGCGCCCGCATCCAGGAGGGCGTCACGTCGCTGGGGATGTACGGCGAGATCTTCCGCCGCAACACCCACGCCTCGGGCGTGATCCCGCAGATCAGCCTGATCATGGGCCCGTGCGCGGGCGGCGCGGTGTACTCCCCCGCGATCACCGACTTCGTGGTGATGGTCGACCGGACCTCGCACATGTTCATCACCGGGCCGGACGTGATCAAGACGGTGACCGGCGAGGACGTCGGCATGGAGGAGCTGGGCGGCGCCCGCACCCACAACACGACGTCCGGCAACGCCCACCACCTGTCGGGCGACGAGAAGGACGCGTTCGAGTACGTCAAGGCGCTGCTGTCCTACCTGCCGAGCAACAACCTGGAGGAGGCGCCGGTCTTCACGACCGAGGCCGACCTCGCGGTCACCGACGAGGACCTCGAACTGGACACGCTGGTCCCGGACTCGGCGAACCAGCCGTACGACATGCACAAGGTGCTCGAACACGTGCTGGACGACGGGGAGTTCCTGGAGACGCAGGCGCTGTTCGCCCCCAACATCCTCACCGGCTTCGGCCGGATCGAGGGCCGCCCGGTGGGCGTGGTCGCCAACCAGCCGCTCCAGTTCGCCGGCACGCCTGGACATCAACGCCTCGGAGAAGGCGGCCCGTTTCGTGCGGACCTGCGACTCCTTCAACGTGCCGGTGGTCACCTTCGTGGACGTGCCCGGCTTCCTGCCCGGCACCAGCCAGGAGTGGGACGGCATCATCCGCCGCGGCGCCAAGCTGATCTACGCCTACGCCGAGGCGACCGTGCCGCTGATCACCATCATCACCCGCAAGGCGTACGGCGGCGCCTACGACGTCATGGGCTCCAAGCACCTGGGCGCGGACCTCAACCTGGCCTGGCCGACCGCGCAGATCGCCGTCATGGGCGCGCAGGGCGCGGTCAACATCCTGCACCGCCGCACCATCGCCGAGGCGGCCACCCCGCAGGAGGCCGACGAGGTGCGCGCGCGGCTCATCGCGGAGTACGAGGACACCCTCCTGAACCCGTACGTCGCCGCCGAGCGCGGTTACGTGGACGCGGTCATCGAGCCGTCGAAGACCCGGGGCCAACTGGTCAAGGCGCTGCGGACGCTGCGCAACAAGCGCGAGAGCCTGCCGCCGAAGAAGCACGGCAACATCCCGCTGTAGGCGGCCCGTTGCCTCGTACCACCGACCACGGGGACCCGCACGACGCACGACTTGGGAGCGCCGCATGATGATCAAGGTGGAGCGGGGACGTCCGACCCCGGAGGAGCTCGCGGCCGTCGTGGCCCTCGTCCAGGCGCGGGCCGCGGCGCTGGAGGCCGGCGCCGTCGGCCCGCGCCGTTCGGCGGCCGCCTGGTCCGACCCGGCCCGTACGGTGCCGCGGGCGATCCCGCGGCCCGGCCCGGGCGCCTGGCGCACGTCCGTCTGGCCCGCGTGACGGTGGCACGACCGGGGACCGCCGAGAAGAAGTGAGCATTCCGCTTCTGAGTACCCGTACTCAGGCGCCCGGCGCACCGGGGGCGCGACGCTGGGACCATGCTCTGGTCCGACGATCAAGGCGACGAGCGCGACGAGGAACTGCGCCGCGTCCAGGTGATGGTGCGCCGGGCCATGCTCGTCATCGCGCTCGCCGCGGCGATCGTGATGGCGGTCAGCGCCTGGCGGACCTGACCGGGGAGCGCCGCGGCGGGGCCGCCCGGGCTGCCCCGCGGCGGCGCTCCCTACGATGTCCCGGTGACCACTCCTCGCCGCGCCCTCGTCCTCGCCTCCGCCTCCCCCGCCCGGCTCGGGCTGCTCCGACAGGCCGGGTTCGACCCTCGGGTCGTGGTCTCCGGGGTCGACGAGGAGGCGATCACCGCGCCGACCCCCGCCGAACTGGCCCGGGTGCTGGCCGAGGCGAAGGCCGCCGCCGTGGCCGGCGGCGGGCTGCTGGACGGCGGCGAACTGGTGATCGGCTGCGACTCGGTGCTCGAACTCGACGGCGAGGCGCTGGGCAAGCCCGCGGACGCCGCCGAGGCCACCGCCCGCTGGACGGCGATGCGCGGCCGCAGCGGGGTGCTGCAGGACCGGGCACTGCGTGATCGACACGGCGACCGGCCGCCAGGTGTCGCGGACGGCGTCCACCACCGTGCACTTCGGCACGCCGGACGACGCGGAGGTCGCCGCCTACGTGGCGAGCGGCGAACCGCTGCACGTGGCGGGCGCCTTCACCCTCGACGGCCGCTCGGCGCCCTTCGTGACGGGCGTGGACGGCGACCCGGGCACCGTGATCGGCCTGTCGCTGCCGCTGCTGCGGGCGCTGCTGGCCGAGTTGGGGGTGCGGATCACGGACCTGTGGACGTAGCCGCCGTGGCCGTCCCGGTCGCGGCCGGCTGGTCCTCCGGCGCGTACATCAGCAGGGTGGCGACGAGCAGGCCCAGTATCACCATCATCAGCACGAAGGCCCACCAGCCGACCAGGCCCACCACGGCCGCGCCGACCACGCCCTGCACCACGGCGCAGACGATGAGCACGATGCGGCCGATCCGGCCGGACATCCGGTCGCGCAGCGCGATCCGCGCGGCGAGCACCGCGCAGCAGATCAGGAAGAGTGCGAACAGCCCCGCCGCCCACCCACGATCCGGCGGCCATGGCGCTCGGGGTGCAGCCCGGCCAGCGACATCTCCTGGTGCCGGACGGCGAGGCCGAGTATCCAGTTCACGAAGGCGATCGTCAGGGCTTCGAGGACGAGCACCACGGCCGTTCCCGCGGCTATTCCTCTGCGCACACCGTCTCCCTTGGGCCGACACGCCGGGCACTGGTCGGGAGTTACCCCGAGTACCCCGCGGCTCGCAGGCTACTCACGGGTACTCTCGGCGGCAAGGGGTCGGGAGCAACCACTCTTCCGGGAACACCCGACGGCAAACTTTCCGGGCTCTGTTCGTTGAGTTCCCACAAAAGATCGCCGTCCGGGCCACCCGAACCCGACCGAGTTGCCGACCACAGCGGGGAGTGCGGGACATGGGCAGGAGCCGCGCCGTACCTTGGATTGAGCAGGAATTTAGGGGTGATGCGGGTCCGTGGATCACCCTGCGTGTGGGCAACCTCACGTGCGTGGGTGCCTCGGCACCAAGTGTGGCCAGTACCTAAACTCGGCTTGTTCCAAGGAGGGAGCCATCGTGCGCAAGGTGCTCATCGCCAACCGCGGTGAAATCGCAGTCCGCGTCGCCCGTGCCTGCCGGGATGCCGGGATCGCCAGCGTAGCCGTCTACGCCGATCCGGACCGCGACGCAGCTCATGTCCGCGCGGCCGACGAGGCCTACGCACTGGGCGGCGACACCCCGGCAAGCAGCTATCTGGACATCAAGAAAGTCCTGTCGGCGGCCGCCGAGTCCGGGGCCGACGCGGTCCACCCCGGCTACGGCTTCCTGTCGGAGAACGCCGACTTCGCCCAGGCCGTCCTGGACGCCGGCCTGACCTGGATCGGCCCGCCCCCGCAGGCCATCCGCGACCTCGGCGACAAAGTAGCGGCCCGCCACATCGCCCAACGCGCCGGCGCACCCCTGGTCGCCGGCACCCCCGACCCCGTCACCGGCTCCGACGAGGTCGTCGCGTTCGCCAAGGAACACGGCCTGCCCATCGCCATCAAAGCCGCCTTCGGCGGCGGCGGCCGCGGCCTGAAAGTCGCCCGCACCCTCGAAGAAGTCCCCGAGCTGTACGACTCCGCGGTCCGCGAAGCCGTCGCCGCCTTCGGCCGCGGCGAATGCTTCGTCGAGCGCTACCTCGACCGCCCCCGGCACGTCGAGACCCAGTGCCTGGCCGACACCCACGGCAACGTCGTGGTCGTCTCCACCCGCGACTGCTCCCTCCAGCGCCGCCACCAAAAACTCGTCGAGGAAGCCCCCGCACCCTGGCTCTCCCCCGAACAGAACACCCAGCTCTACACCGCGTCCAAAGCCATCCTCAGCGAAGCCGGCTACGTCGGCGCGGGCACCTGCGAATTCCTCGTCGGCCAGGACGGCACCATCTCCTTCCTGGAGGTCAACACCCGCCTCCAGGTCGAACACCCCGTCACCGAAGAAGTCTCCGGCATCGACCTGGTCCGCGAGATGTTCCGGATCGCCGACGGCGAGGCCCTCGGCTACGACGACCCGCCACTGCGCGGCCACTCCTTCGAGTTCCGCATCAACGGCGAGGACCCCGGCCGCGGCTTCCTGCCCGCACCCGGCACCGTCACCCGCTTCGCCCCGCCCTCCGGCCCCGGCGTACGCCTGGACGCCGGCGTGGAGTCCGGCAGCGTCATCGGCCCGGCCTGGGACTCCCTGCTCGCCAAACTGATCATCACCGGCGCCACCCGCGAACAGGCCCTCCAGCGCGCCGCCCGCGCCCTGGCCGAGTTCGAAGTCGAGGGCATGGCCACCGCCATCCCCTTCCACCGCGCGGTGGTCACCGACCCGGCATTCGCCCCGGAAAAGGGCCCCTTCACCATCCACACCCGCTGGATCGAGACCGAGTTCGTCAACACCATCCCCGCCTTCACCGGCACCGCCGCCGACGACGACGAAACCCCCGGCCGCGAGACCGTCGTCGTCGAGGTCGGCGGCAAACGCCTCGAAGTCTCCCTCCCCGCCTCCCTCGGCATGACCCTGGCCCGCACCGGCCTCGCCGCCGGCGCCAAGCCCAAGCGGCGGGCCGCCACCAAGACGTCCGCGGCCGCCTCCGGCGACGCGCTCGCCTCCCCCATGCAGGGCACCATCGTCAAGGTGGCCGTGGAGGAGAACCAGCAGGTGGCCGAGGGCGACCTGATCGTCGTCCTGGAAGCCATGAAGATGGAGCAGCCGCTCAACGCGCACCGCTCCGGCACCGTCATCGGGCTGAAGGCCGAGGTCGGCACCTCGGTCTCCTCCGGCGCCGTGATCTGCGAGATCAAGGACTGAGGCGGGGCGCGCGGCGCGTACGTACGCACGCGCCTACGAGGACGCCGGTCGGGCTGGTGGGAACCAGCCGGGCCGGCGTTCCTTCGTCGTGCGGGGCGCGGACCGGTGCGGCCCGGCGCGGGGGCTCAGCGCAGGCACCGGCGCAGGACCTCAGCGCAGGACGGCCGCGGCCGGGCGCTTGAGCATCAGGACGAGCACCAGCGCGACGGCGGTGAGCACCGTGGCCGTGGTGAACGCGGCGGTGGCGCCGTCGATGAACGGGTCGCGGTGGTGGTGCCGGGAGACCGTGCCGAAGACGGTGACCAGCACCGACAGGCCCAGGCTGCCGCCGACCTGCTGCATCGTCTGGAGCAGGCCGGACGCGGAGCCGGCGTCCTTGGCCTCGATGCCGGACAGGATGAAGGTGTTGAGCGGCATCATCGTCCACCCCATGCCGAAGCCCATGAGCATCAGCGGGCCGAGGATGCCGTTCACGTAGCCGTCGGACGGGCCGAGCTGGGCGATCCAGATCATGCCGGCCAGGTCGAGCGGCATGCCGATGCTCACCACCGCCTTGGCGCCGTACCGCCCCAGCACGCGCGGCGCCAGCCGGGCGGCGACGAACAGCAGGCCGGCCATCGGCAGGAAGGCGAAGCCGGTGCGCAGCGGGCTGAAGCGCAGATACGTCTGGAGGTACTGCGTGATGAAGAAGAAGACGCCGAACATCCCGGCCGCCACGAGCAGCATCGTGGAGTAGGCGATGGCCCGGTTGCGGTTCTTGAACAGCCGCAGCACGACCAGCGGACGCTCCACCCGGGTCTCGTTGACGAGGAAGGAGGCGAGCAGCGCGACGGCGACGGCGAAGGAGCTCAGCGCCCGGGTGTCGCCCCAACCGGTGTCGCCCACCCGGATGAAGGCGTAGACGAGGGTGGCCATGCCGAGGGTGCCGGTGAGGGCGCCGGCGATGTCGAACCGGCCGCCGCGGTGCCGCTCGGTCTCCTTGATGAAGCGGGGCGCGAGCAGCACGATGGCCGCGCCGACCGGGATGTTGACGAAGAACACCCAGCGCCACGAGCCCCAGTCGGTGAGCATGCCGCCGACCGTGAGGCCGATCGCGGAGCCGGCCCCGGAGACGGCGGAGAAGACGCTCAGCGCGCGGTTGCGCTCGGAGCCCTCGGAGAACGACGTGGCTATCAGGGCGAGCGTGCTGGGCGCGGCCAGCGCGGCGGCGGCGCCCTGGAACCCGCGGGCGACCAGCAGCGTGGTGGCGTCGTTGGCCACGCCGCCCGCGACCGAGGCGAGGGTGAAGGCGGCGACGCCCCACACCAGGGCGGTGCGGCGGCCTATCAGGTCGCCGATCCGGCTGCCGAGCAGCAGCAGGCCGCCGAAGGCGAGCGTGTAGACGTTGAGCACCCACGACAGGCTGGTGGGCGTGAAGCCCAGGTGGGTGCGGATGCCGGGCAGCGCGACGTTCACCACGGTGGCGTCGAGCAGGATCATCAACTGGGTGCCGACGATGGCGGCGAGGACGAGGAAGGGGTGGCTGCGCGCGGAGGACGACGGCAGCCGGGTGACCCGGGTCGGAGTGTGCGAGGTCTGTGTGGACATGGGTGAGCAGGCCTCCAGCGGAGAGCAGAGGTAAGCGGAGGGTTCCTCCGAAAACTATACGGAGATACCCTCCGGTTCTACAATCGCTTTCGGGGTACGGGTGGAACAGCGACCGCCGGCGGGCAGGCGGACCGAAGAGCGGCGCGGACAGAGCGGCAGGCACTCCCGGAGAGGCATGACAGGCATGCGGGCAGACGCGCAGCGCAACTACGACCGGTTGCTGGAAGAGGCCAGGCAGGCGTTCCTCGTGCGCGGCACCGATGTCGCCCTGGAGGACATCGCCCGCCATGCCGGCGTCGGCATCGGCACCCTCTACCGGCACTTCCCCGACCGGTTCGCCCTGATGAGCGCCGTCTTCGAGCACGAACTCGACGCGCTCTCCAGCCGCGCGCAGGAGTTGATGACGGCCGACGACCCGGCCGAGGGGCTCACCAAGTGGCTGCACGCGGTGGCCGTGCACTCCGTCCCGTACCGGGGGCTCGCCGCCTGCATCATGAAGGAGACCGGCAACCAGATGGCCGCGTGCAAGTCGGTGCTGCGCGCGTCGGGCTCGGCGCTGCTGAGCCGCGCGCAGGACGCCGGCGCGGTACGGGCCGACGTCCAGATCGGCGACCTGCTCAAGATGACGTACGCGATCGTGCAGGCCACCGAGGCCAACCCGCAGGAGCGGGGGCTCTTCGGCCGGCTGATGTCACTGGCGATCGACGGGATGCGGACGCGCGAGACGGTGTGAGGGCGCCTCCCTGGAGACGCTTGCCCGAAAGGTGCCTGCGGTTGAAGGGCGCCGGTGCCTCCACCGCTGAAGGGTGTCGGCCCGGGGTCCTGGGGCCGATGTGACCGCGCGGGCGCGGCCGGGGTGACGCTTTCAGCCGGTATCTCAGCGGCGGCGGACGTCCGCGAGCCGCGGGGTGGGCTGGTCGGTGGCGGCCGGCGACTGGGCGCTGCGCAGCGGCTGGTGGCGGCGCGGGCCCGGCAGGTCGCGGCGGGCGCGGCCCGGGGTGAGCCCGTCGCCGCCGGCGGCCGGGCCCGGTGGCCGGCTCGCGCCGCCACCCGGCATGGGCGCGACGGTGAGCTGGACACCGCGGTCGGCGAGCGCCTGCAATTCCGTACAGGCGCGTTCGTCGTCGGCCGGTGGATCGTCGGTGACGAGATGGGTGACGAGGTCGGTGGGCACGGTCTGGAACATCGTGTCCGCGCCGAGCTTGGTGTGGTCGGCGAGCACCACGACCTCGGCGGCGGCCTGGACCAGCGCCCTGTCCACGCTGGCGGCGAGCATGTTGGAGGTGGACAGACCGCGTTCGGCGGTCAGGCCCGCGCCGGACAGGAACGCGCGCGAGACCCGCAGCCCTTGCAGCGACTGCTCGGCGCCACTGCCGACCAGGCCGTAGTTCGACCCGCGCAGCGTGCCGCCGGTCATCACCACCTCGACCCGGTTGGCATGCGCCAACGCCTGTGCCACCAGCAGGGAGTTGGTGACAACGGTGAGTCCGGGCACCCGCGCCAGCCGCCGGGCCAGCTCTTGTGTGGTGGTGCCCGCGCCGACGACGATGGCCTCGCCCTCCGCGACGAGCCCGGCCGCGAGATCGGCTATGGCCGTCTTCTCCGCGGTCGCTAGATGGGATTTCTGCGGGAAGCCGGACTCCCTGGTGAATCCACCCGGCAACACCGCACCGCCGTGCCGGCGGTCCAGTAGTCCTTCTGCCTCCAGTGCCCGAACGTCCCGGCGCACGGTCACTTCGGAGGTCTGGACGACCCGGGCGAGCTCACGCAGCGATACCGCCCCGTTGGCCCGCACCATTTCCAGGATCAATTGACGACGTTCTGCAGCGAACACGAAACCGACAGTAACGCCAACGACCGGTCGATTTCAGCGTTTTGCACCACTTGGCGGAAGTCATGTCCAAAACAGACCGTCACGTGCTATACGCCGACCGTACGTTCCCCTCCCCGGGCCGGAACTCCCCTCCCCCGGCGGCGTTTACGGGGCGCGGGACGGCGAACGGGCGGAGGGCGGGGCGTTTACGGAGAGCGGTGCGGTCCCGGGGCGGCCGGTTCAGCTTCCGTCGGCGGTCTTGCGCGCGTGGAGCTGTCGGGCGACCTCTGCGACAGAGCCGGACAGCGAGGGGTAGACGGTGAAGGCGTTGGCGATCTGCTCGACGGTGAGGCTGTTGTCGACCGCGATGGAGATGGGGTGGATCAGCTCGCTCGCCTTGGGCGCCACGACCACCCCGCCGACGACGATCCCCGTGCCGGGACGGCAGAAGAGCTTGACGAAGCCGTCGCGGAAGCCCTGCATCTTGGCGCGCGGATTGCGCAGCAGCGGGAGCTTCACGACGTTCGCGGCGATCCGCTTGCCGTCGACGTCGGCCTGCGTGTAGCCGACGGTGGCGATCTCCGGGTCGGTGAAGACGTTCGACGAGACGGTCTTGAGGTTGAGCGGTGCGACCGAGTCGCCGAGGAAGTGGTACATCGCGATCCGGCCCTGCATCGCGGCGACCGAGGCGAGCGCGAAGACTCCGGTGACGTCGCCCGCCGCGTAGATGCCGGGGGCGCTGGTGCGGGAGACCTTGTCCGTCCTGACGTGTCCGGCGTCGGTGAGCGTGACGCCCGCCTCCTCCAGGCCCATGCCGCCGGTGTTGGGGATCGCGCCGACCGCCATCAGGCAGTGCGTGCCGCTGATCACCCGGCCGTCGGTGAGCGCCACCTCGACCCGGTCGCCGAGGCGCTTGACGCTGGAGGCGCGGGAGCGGGCCATCACGTTCATGCCGCGGCGGCGGAAGACGTCCTCCAGGACGGCGGCCGCGTCCGGGTCCTCGCCGGGCAGCACCCGGTCGCGGGAGGAGACGAGGGTCACGCGGGAGCCGAGCGCCTGGTAGGCGCCGGCGAACTCGGCGCCGGTCACACCGGAGCCCACCACGATCAGGTCCTCGGGCAGCTCGTCGAGGTCGTAGACCTGGGTCCAGTTCAGGATGCGCTCGCCGTCCGGCAGCGCGTCCTCCAGTTCGCGCGGGCGGGCGCCGGTCGCGATCAGCACGGCGTCGGCGGTCAGCCGCTCGGTGCTGCCGTCGGCCGCCTCGACCACCACGCTGCGGGTGCCCCCCGCGGTCTGGCAGCCCTCCAGCCGGCCCCGGCCGCGCATGACGCGGGCGCCGGCCCGGGTCACGGAGGCGGTGATGTCGTGCGACTGGGCGAGCGCGAGGCGCTTGACCCGGCGGTTCACCTTGCCGAGGTCGACGCCGACCACCCGGGCGGCCCGCTCCAGCGGCGGGGTGTCGTCGGCGACGATGATGCCCAGCTCCTCGTAGGAGGAGTCGAAGGTCGTCATCACCTCGGCGGTGGCGATGAGGGTCTTGGACGGTACGCAGTCGGTCAGCACCGACGCCCCGCCCAGACCGTCGCAGTCCACGACGGTCACCTCCGCGCCGAGCTGCGCCGCGACGAGCGCCGCTTCGTATCCGCCGGGTCCGCCACCGATGATCACGATCCGAGTCACGTACCCCATTGTCCCGCACGCGCCAAGCGAATGGCGCCATGGGGCAGCGCTGCCGCCCCGGGTGGGCGGCGCCGGCCCGGAGCGGGCGACGCCGCTCCTCAGCGCCGCGCCGATGCCGCTCCCGTACTCTCGTGTCCATGTCGCTCTACGCCGCCTACGGAACCAACCTCGACGCGCGGCTGATGACGCGCCGCGCGCCGCACTCACCGCTGCGCAGCACGGGCTGGCTGGACGGCTGGCGGCTGACCTTCGGCGGTGAGCAGATGGGCTGGGAGGGCGCGCTGGCCACGATCGTCGAGGACCCGGCCAGCCAGGTGTTCGTCGGTCTGTACGACATCGCGCCGGTCGACGAGGAGTCGATGGACCGGTGGGAGGGCGTACCGCTGTCGATCTACCGGCGCACCACCGTCCGCGTCCACACGCTCGACGGCGACGTGGCGTCCTGGCTGTACGTCCTCAACGACTACGAGGGCGGGCTGCCCTCGGCGCGCTACCTCGGCGAGGTCGCGGACGCGGCGGAGTCGGCGGGGGCGCCGTACGACTATGTGATGGAGCTGCGCAAGCGGCCCTGCTGAGGGGCGGGCGCGGGGCGCCGGGCGGCGCGGCGGCGGCACGGCGGTGCTGCGGCAGCCGTAGATCGCGGTAGTACGGCCGTCGTAGATCGCCGGTACGTCCTGCGTGGATCACCTCTACAGCAGCGGTACGTCAATTGTCGGAAGATCCGATTTCCCGAGACCACGTGGGACGGCCGTCTACGCGCGTAGGCCAAGACAGGTTACGCTCATCCGCGTGAACGCTTCCGTAGACCCCGATCCCTACGCCGCCGCCGACGCCGCCGCCGCCCGCCTCCGCGAGCTGACCGGTGCCGAGACGCACGACGTGGCCCTGGTCATGGGCTCGGGCTGGGTGCCCGCCGCCGACGAACTGGGCGCCGCCGACCACGAGATCACGATCACCGATCTCCCCGGTTTCCCGGCACCCGCGGTGGCCGGACACGCGGGCAAGGTCCGCTCGGTGAAGATCGGCGGCATCCGC
Source organism: uncultured Actinomycetota bacterium (assembly GCA_963820715.1). GTDB lineage: Bacteria > Actinomycetota > Actinomycetes > Streptomycetales > Streptomycetaceae > Actinacidiphila. The sequence goes on from CAWGAU010000001.1 coordinate 481,964, forward strand.
GCCCTGGTCTTCCTCGGCCGCACCCACCTCTACGAGGGGCGCGGTGTCCCCACCGTCGTGCACGGCGTACGCACCGCCGTCGCGGCCGGCTGCAAGACGGTCGTCCTCACCAACGGCTGCGGCGGCCTGAGCCCCGGCTACCGGCCCGGGCAGCCCGTACTGATCAGCGACCACATCAACATGACCGCCGTCTCCCCGCTGGTCGGGGCCCGGTTCGTGGACCTCACCGACCTCTACTCGCCGCGGCTGCGCGCGCTGTGCCGGGAGGTCGACGCCTCTTTGGAGGAGGGGGTCTACGTACAGCTCCCCGGGCCGCACTACGAGACGCCCGCGGAGATCGGGATGGTGCGCGCCATAGGGGGAGACCTGGTGGGCATGTCCACGGCGCTGGAGGCGATCGCGGCGCGGGAGGCCGGGGCGGAGGTGCTGGGCATCTCGCTGGTGACGAATCTGGCCGCCGGGATGACCGGGGCGCCGCTCAACCACGAGGAAGTGCTTGAAGCGGGGCGGGAGTCCGCCGCGCGGATGGGGGCGCTGCTCGGCCGCGTACTCGGCCGGCTCTAGCTCTCCGGGACGGACCCCCGACCACCGTCGCGGGCCGTCCCACGGCACCCTCCGCGCTCAGTCGCCGCGGGGGCTCAACGGCCCCGGGCCCCGAGGACCCAGCCCGGCCCGCACGACGATCGGGTGCCGCACAGCAGCCCGCACGACGTCCGAGCGCACAGCACGGCCCGCGCGGCACCGGGCGGAACCCGGCCCACACGGTGACCGAGGACAGACCACAGCCCGCCGGGCGGAGAACCCGGCCCGTCCGGCGTTCGAGGACGAAACGCAGCCCGCGCGGCGATTGAGAGCGGAAGGGCGGGCGGGTGGGGGAAGAAAGCCCCTCCGGCGGGAGGAGCCGGGCCGTGGGGCGGGAAGACAATGCACAGGCCGGCCGGCAGGAGGAAGCACCCGTGGACGCAGAACTCACGCACACCGTGCAGGACTGGATCGCCGACGATCCGGACCCGACCACCCGGTCGGAACTGCAGCGCCTCCTGCGGGAGGACGCGGAACCCGAACTGCGGGAGCGCTTCTCGGGAACCCTCCAGTTCGGCACCGCCGGCCTGCGCGGGGCGATGGGCGGCGGCCCCATGCGCATGAACCGCGTCGTGGTGATCCGCGCGGCCGCGGGCCTGGCCTCGTACGTCAAGGACCACGGCGGCGGGAAGGTCGTCATCGGCTACGACGCGCGCCACATGTCCTACGAGTTCGCCCGCGACACGGCCGCGGTGATGACGGGAGCCGGGCTGGAAGCCGCCCTGCTGCCCCGCCCGCTGCCGACGCCCGTGCTGGCGTACGCGATCCGCCGGCTCGGCGCCGCGGCCGGTGTGATGGTGACCGCGAGCCACAATCCGCCGCAGGACAACGGCTACAAGGTGTACCTGGGCGACGGCTCGCAGATCGTGCCGCCCGCCGACGGGCTGATCGCGGAGCGGATCGCGGCGGTCGGCCGGCTGGCGGACCTGCCGCGGCCGGACAGCGGCTGGACCGTGCTGGGCGAGGACGTGGTGACCGCGTACCTGGAGCGCGCGGCCGCGGTGGTGGCGGACGGCGGGCCCCGGGAGGTGTCGGTGGTCTACACCCCGATGCACGGGGTGGGCCTGGAGACGCTGATGGCGGCGTTCGCACGGGCCGGGTTCGCCGCGCCCGTACCGGTGGCCGAACAGGCCGAGCCCGACCCGGACTTCCCCACCGTCTCCTTCCCGAACCCGGAGGAGCCGGGGGCGATGGACCTGGCGTTCAAGACCGCCCGGGACGCGGACCCCGACCTGGTGATCGCCAACGACCCCGACGCGGACCGCTGCGCCGTGGCCGTGCCCGACCCGTCGGCCGACGGCGGCTGGCGGATGCTGCGCGGCGACGAACTCGGCGCGCTGCTGGCCGCGCACCTGGTGCGGACCGGGGCCGCCGAGCGGGACCAGGACACCTTCGCGGCGAGCATCGTGTCGTCGTCGCTGCTGTCGAAGATCGCCGCGCGGGCCGGACTCGGTTACGAGGACACCCTCACCGGATTCAAGTGGATCTCCCGCGTCGAGGGCCTGCGGTACGGCTACGAGGAGGCGCTCGGCTACTGCGTCGACCCGGCGGGGGTGCGCGACAAGGACGGCATCACGGCCGCGCTGACCGTCGCCGAACTGGCCGCGTCCCTGAAGCGGGAGTCGCGCACCCTGTCCGACCTGCTCGACGAGATCGCGCTCGCCCACGGGCTGCACGCGACCGGCCAGCTCTCCGCCCGGGTCGCGGACCTGTCGCTGATCGGGGCGGCGATGGCGCGGCTGCGGGCGCAGCCGCCGGCCGTGCTGGCCGGGCTCGACGTCGTCACGGCGGAGGACCTGGCCGACGGCGCGGGCGGGCTGCCGCCCACGGACGGGCTGCGGTACCGGCTGTCCGGGCCCGGGGTGGAGTCGGCGCGGGTGGTGGTGCGGCCGAGCGGGACCGAGCCGAAGCTCAAGTGCTACCTGGAGGTGGTGCTGCCGGTCGCGGGGGCGGAGGGGCTGGCGGACGCCCGCCGTGCCGCCGAGGGCGTGCTGGCCGCGCTGGCCGCCGACTTCGGGGCGGCGGCCGGGATCTGACGGGCGCCAGGACGGGTCGGCGGCTTCCGGCCGCCGGCCTGCGCGATGCTGGGCGCACGGAGCGGGACGCACGCGAGGAGGCGGCCGGGATGGCGGTACGGCGGGTGGTGCCGGACGTGGCGGTGGCGTCGCCGGAGGCGCTGGCGGCGAGCCGGGCGTTCTACGCGGCGCTCGGGCTGGTGGAGGTGATGGACCTCGGGTGGGTGGTGACGCTGGCGTCGCCGCGGAACCCGACGGCGCAGGTCACGCTCGCCACGCACGACGAGGGCGCGGAGGTCGTGCCCGACATGAGCATCGAGGTGGAGGACGTCGACGCGGTGTACGCGGCCGTGCTGGCCGCGGGCGCGCCCGTCGTCCGGGAGCTGCGCGACGAGGAGTGGGGCGTCCGCCGCTTCTTCGTCACGGACCCGAACGGCAAGGTGGTCAACGTGGTGGCCCACCGTCAGACGGGTTGAGCTCCTGAGGAGGTGCGCTCATGGGCGCCAGGGCGCCATAGGTGCCTGGCGCCTTAAGCGGGTCGGCACCTTAAGCGGCTGGGCGCCTCAGGTGGCCTGAGCGCCTTGGGTGGCCGGGACGTACGGCACGGTGAGGTCGTCCTCGGGTGGGAGCCAGCTTCCGGGCGGCCGGGTGAGCCAGCCGTCGGCGGCGGCGCGGCGGCGGGCGGCGGCGCGCAGGGCGTCGAGGCCCGGATGGCGCAGCCCCGCGCGCCAGACCATGGTGAGGGCGGCGAGCGGCACGGGATCGGTGAGCGGGCGCAGCACGGCCCCGGGGACGGCGATGAACTGGCTGGTGGCCAGGACCGGCCAGCGGTGCTTGCGCAGCAGGCGGACGAACTCCTCGTCGCCCTCGATGGAAGGAAAGGGCGCGGCGACCTCGATGCCGCGCCCGGCGAAGAGCCGCCGGGCCAGATCCGTCCATTCGGCGGTACCGGGGTTCCCGGCGCCCGCGTACAGCGTTTCCCCGGCGAGGCGGGCCAGCGGGACGGCGGGCAGCGGCGCCAGCGGGTGGTCGGCGGGGAGCAGTACGGCCATGGGTTCGTAGCGGACGGGCTGGCGGCCGAGGCGGGCGAGGGTCGCGGGGGCGAGTCCGGTCGCGCGGCCGAAGGAGACGTCGAGCCGCCCGGCAAGGATCTCGTCGGCGGCCGCGGTGAGGCCGCTGTGGAAGCGGGCGGTCAGCTCCACGTCGGGCGCGGCCTTCCGGGCCGCTCGCAGTACGAGGCTGCCGGTGGCCGAGCCGGAGCGGACGTCGACCAGCAGCGGCCGCCCGCCGTCGGGGGCGCAGGCGGCGGCGAGTTCGTCGTGCGCCTGGAGCACCCGCCGGGCGTACGGCAGCAACCGGGCGCCGTCGGCGGTCAGTTCGACCCGTCGGGTGGTGCGCAGGAACAGCTCCGTGCCCAACTCCCGCTCCAGCCGCCGGATGTCGCGGCTGAGTGCCTGCTGGGCGACGTAGAGCCGGGCCGCCGCACGGGAGAAGTGCAGTTCCTGCGCGACGGCGGCGAAGGCCCGCAGCAGCCGCGGTTCGATGTCGTGGGGCACCCCCGTAGTGAACTCCTCCGGCATTGACAACGCCAGTGCGTCAATGGCCTCCCACCAGGTGTTGGACCGGATGACCCGGGGGCCGCGAGGGTGAACGCATGGCCCTGGAACTGCTCCGCCCCTACCGCCGGCTGTTCACCGCGCCCGGCAGCGCCGCGTTCACCGCGGCAGCCTGCTGGCCCGCGTACCGGTCGGGATGTCCGGGGTGAGCGTCGTCGTCATGGTGGCCGCCACCCGCGGGTCGTACGCCCTGGCCGGCGCCGTGTCCGCGACGGGACTGGCCGCCACCGCCGCGCTCGCCCCGCTCATCGCCCGGCTGGTCGACCGGTACGGCCAGGCCAGGATCGCGATACCCGCCGCCGTACTGTCCGCCGCCGCGTCCGTCTGCCTCCTGCTGTGCGCGGCCCGCGGCGCGCCCGACTGGACGCTCTTCGCCGGTTACGCCGCCTCCGCCTGCGCGCCCAGCACCGGCGGCATGGCACGCGCCCGCTGGACCCACCTCTACCGCGACGACCCCGCCGCACGGCACGTCGCCAACTCCTTCGAACAGGTCGCCGACGAGGCGTGCTACATGCTCGGCCCGGTGCTGGCCGCCACGCTGTGCACGGGCCTGTTCCCCGAGGCGGGCACCCTCACGGTCGCCGCCCTGCTGCTCATCGGTGTCGTCGTCTTCTGCGCCCAGCGCCGCACCGAGCCGCCGCCCGCGCCCCGGGGCGCCGCGCGGGGGGCGGCGCCCCTCACGGCTCCCGGCATGCCGCGGCTGCTGGCGGTGTTCCTGTGCACGGGCGCGGTGTTCGGGGCGATGGAGGTGACCACGATCGCCTACGCCGGGGCGCGCGGCCACACCGCGGCGGCGGGGCCCGTACTCGCCCTCCAGGCGGCCGGTTCCTGCGCCGCGGGCCTGGTGTTCGGCCTCGCCGCGCCCACCGGTCCCCCCGCCCGGCGGTTCGCCCGCGGCACCGCCGCGATGGCCCTGCTGATGGCCCTGCCGCTGCTGGCGTGGGACCTGCCGTCCCTCGCCTGCGCGCTCTTCGTCGCGGGCTGCGCCACAGCCCCCACGATGGTCACCGGCATGACCCTGGTGCAGTCGTCGGTGCCCGCCGCGCGCCTCAACGAGGGCATGACCCTGGCCGTGACCGCGATCCTCACCGGCGTCTCCGCGGGCGCCGCGCTCGGCGGCCTCACCGCCCAGCACACCGCCCCGGGCACCGGCTTCGTCCTGCCGCTGACCGCCGCGGTACTGGCCGCCCTCACCTCCCGTACGGGGCTGCTTGCCGGGTTCCGCGGGCGCGTGGAAAGCTGATGCAGTGAGCAACGATCTTGTCCACTGGCCGTCGCTGGCGGCCGACGGGTTCCCTTTTCCCGACGGCATACCGGCCGCCCGGCTCGGTGACGAACTGTCCGCCCTGCTGGTCTCCCCCGACCCCCAGGTACGCGACGACCACGCGTACACGGCCGCCGCGCGCTGGATCTCCGAGGGCCGTCTCGACGAGATCCTGGAGCCGTTCGGCGACACCGCGGCCGGCCGCTTCGGCCACCCCGAGATCCAGGCCCGCACCTTCGCGCCGCTCGTGCTGCGCTGCGTGCTCGCCCGCGGCCTGGCCGCGCCCGGCACGGTGTCCGCGGCGGCCGCGGAACGCTGGTACGACGCGTTCGGCGCCTGGTATCCCGCCGAACGCGACACCCGCGGGTGGGACGACTCCCTGGGCTGGCTGCACGCCGTCGCCCACGGCGCGGACGCGGCGGCGGCGTTCGCCCTGACGCTGCCGGAGCGGAGCGGCGAGCTCCTCGACCTGTGCGCGCGCCGGATGACGGCCGCACACGCCGACTACCGCTACACCCAACTGGAGGACGCCCGGCTGGCCCGCGCGCTCACCACGATCCTGCTGGCGCCCGGGCTCAGCGTCGAGGAGGCGACCGGGTGGCTCGGTGTCGTCACCGAGGCGTTCGCCGGCGGCGGGCCGGGGGCGGTGCCGGTGTGGGCGTTCAACACGTTTGCCACGCTTCAGTCGCTTCACCTGCACTTGGTTGTTGGGCTCGGTGAGCGTGGTGTTCCTGCGCATGCGCGCTTGGTGGCCGGCGGGGTGGTGGAGGTCCTCCGCCTTCCCTTTCCCTGGCTCGCCCCTGTGCGGTAGCTGCGGCTCCCTCCGGGGGTACCCCAGGTTTTCCATCCCACCCTCCCCCAACCTTCGGCCGGGGGGACCCCCAACCCCTTGCCCTACTTCCGCATGTGCGGGCTTTTGCGTTGTGGGTCGGGGCCAGTCCGGAGGTGACTCCTCGAACTTCGAACGAACACCGGGCGCAGCCTTGGATTTCGAAACCGGCAGCGTTCGAAGTTCGAGGAGGTGCCGGCGGACCGGCACCGACCCACCCACCAGAGGCCCGCACAAGCGGAAGTAAGCGGGTTGGGGGTCCCCCCGGCCGGAGGTTGGGGGAGGGTGGGGGAAAAAGCTACGGCGGCGCCGTGATTACCCGATCCCGATCAAAACGAAAAGCACGACCGCCCCCGCCACGGCAGGGCCCATCACCTCGTAGGCCCACCGCACGACAGGCCCGGCGGTCCCGTCCGCCGTACCCGACTCATCCCGCGGCGACGCGTCATTCAGCTCCCGCAGCTCCACCAGCGCCTGGTCGGACCACGAAAGCACCGCCCCGTCCGCGCCCACGTTCATCGGCCGCCGCCGGGGCGCCGGTGTGAAGGGGTCGCGGCGGCCCTGCCCCGCCGACTTCGCCCGCTCCGTCTGCCGGGCAGCCCGCTTCCGGGCCCGCAGCGAGACGGGAAGGGCCCACATCTGGAACTTCCGGTCCCCGGCGATCAGCTCGGTCGAGTACGACGACCGCACCGTGTCCACGGACGACCACGGCACCGTGATCGTCCGGAAGGGATTGCGGATGCGGACGCGCTCGGAGTCCGCGAAGACGGCCGGCCGCAGGGTGAAGCCGACGATCAGCGGTACGGCCAGCAGCAGCGCGGCCAGCGTCAGCCAGGGCGTGCGCCCGCTGCCGCGGATGATCGCGTCGCCGCCGAGCCAGGCGGCGAGGACGAGCAGCAGCACGCCCCCGGCGATCCCGGCCATGGACCGGTAGGCCCGTTCGGCAAACTCCGGCTGCCCGGCCCCGGCGGTGGCCGAGGTCTTCGGGCGGTCGTTCTTGGGGCTCGTCATAAGCTCCGATTCTGCACGACGCCCGCCGCGCCCCTGACCACGACCCGATTGCGGTCCGGCTTCAATCTCCGCTCCGCCCCGCCGGCGGGGAGCCGGACGCCGTACCCGCCCGTAACGGGAGCCCGGGCCCGTACCCTCGGGCCAGGCCCCGCGGAAGCCGGGGGGTGGCGAAACCGCTACGCGCGTAGATATGGTGGGCTGGTGACTATGCCCTCCGTAGCCCCAGGCACACCGGCCCAGCAGGCCGCACCACCCGAGCGCCCCGCGGCGCCCGCCCCCGTATCCGACCCCACCCCTGGCGGAGCCGTCCCCGCGCACTCCCCCGCCGCCGCCGAGCGCCTCGCCGCGCTGTCGGACGTCACGGCCGGCGCCGCCACCCTGCGCAGGTTCCTGCACGGGCTGCCGGGCGTGGACGCGGTGGGCCTCGAAGCGCGCGCCGCGGGCCTGGGCACGCGGTCGATCAAGACCAGCGCCAAGGCGTACGCGATCGATCTGGCGATATCGATGATCGACCTGACGACGCTGGAGGGCGCGGACACCGAGGGCAAGGTGCGGGCGCTGTGCGCGAAGGGCGTGCGGCCGGACCCGACGGACCGCAGCACGCCGCAGGTCGCCGCGATCTGCGTGTACTCGGACATGGCCGCGGTGGCGAAGCGGGCGCTGGCCGAGGCGGGCGGGCAGGCCATCCGCGTGGCGTCGGTGGCGACGGCGTTCCCCTCCGGCCGGGCCGCGCGGAGCGTGAAGCTGGCGGACACCGCGGAGGCGGTGGCGGCGGGCGCGGACGAGATCGACATGGTGATCGACCGGGGCGCGTTCCTGTCCGGCCGCTACATGGACGTGTTCGAGGAGATCCGCGCGGTCAAGGAGGCGTGCGCGCGCCCCGACGGCACGGTCGCCCACCTGAAGGTGATCTTCGAGAACGGCGAGCTGTCGACGTACGACAACATCCGCCGCTGCTCGTGGCTGGCGATGCTCGCGGGCGCGGACTTCATCAAGACCTCGACGGGCAAGGTCGCGGTGAACGCCACCCCGCCGAACACGCTGCTGATGCTGGAGGCCGTCCGCGACTTCCGCGACGCGGTCGGCGTGCAGGTGGGCGTGAAGCCGGCCGGCGGCATCCGCACGTCGAAGGACGCGATCAAGTACCTGGTGATGGTCAACGAGACGCTCGGCGACGACTGGCTGTCCCCCGACTGGTTCCGCTTCGGCGCCTCCAGCCTGCTCAACGACCTGCTGATGCAGCGTCAGAAGCTCAGCACCGGCCGGTACTCCGGTCCCGACTACGTCACGGTGGACTGATCCCTCATGGCATCCGAGAAGCGCGGCACGACGCGCACCGACTCCCCGAGCGCGGCCGCCCCGCTCACCCGTAACAAGTTCGGCTACGCCCCCGCCCCCGAGTCCCGCGCGATCGTCGACCTCGCGCCCTCCTACGGCCTGTTCGTGGACGGCGAGTTCACCGAGGCCGCGGACGGCCGGGTCTTCAAGTCGGTCTCGCCGTCCAGCGAGGAGGTCCTCGCGGAGGTCGCACGGGCCGGCGAACAGGACGTGGACCGGGCGGTGAAGGCGGCCCGGAAGGCGTTCGAGAAGTGGTCGGCGCTGCCCGGCGCGGAGCGCGGCAAGTACCTGTTCCGGATCGCCCGCATCCTCCAGGAGCGCTCGCGCGAGCTGGCGGTGCTGGAGTCGCTGGACAACGGCAAGCCGATCCGCGAGACCCGGGACGTCGACCTGCCGCTGGCGGCCGCGCACTTCTTCTACTACGCGGGCTGGGCGGACAAGCTGGCCTACGCCGGCTGCGGCCCCGACCCGCGCCCGCTGGGCGTCGCGGGCCAGGTCATCCCGTGGAACTTCCCGCTGCTGATGCTGTCGTGGAAGATCGCCCCGGCGCTGGCCGCGGGCAACACGGTGGTGCTCAAACCGGCCGAGACGACCCCGCTGTCGGCGCTGTTCTTCGCGGACGTGTGCCGCCAGGCGGGGCTGCCGCGCGGGGTGGTCAACATCCTGACGGGGTACGGCGACGCGGGCGCGGCACTGGTCGCGCACGAGGGCGTGGACAAGGTCGCGTTCACCGGCTCGACCGAGGTCGGCAAGGCCATCGCGCGGACGGTGGCGGGCACCCGCAAGAAGGTGACGCTGGAACTCGGCGGCAAGGCCGCCAACATCGTCTTCGACGACGCGCCGATCGACCAGGCGGTCGAGGGCATCGTCAACGGCATCTTCTTCAACCAGGGCCATGTGTGCTGCGCCGGGTCTCGGCTGCTGGTCCAGGAGTCGGTGCACGACGAGGTGCTGGACGCGCTCAGGCGGCGGATGGCCACGCTGCGGGTCGGCGACCCGCTGGACAAGAACACCGACATCGGGGCGATCAACTCCGCGGAGCAGCTCGCCCGGATCACCGCGCTGGCCCGGGCCGGCGAGGAGGAGGGCGCGCAGCGCTGGTCGCCGGCCTGCGAACTGCCCGAGTCCGGCTTCTGGTTCGCGCCGACGCTGTTCACGGGGGTGACGCAGGCGCACCGGATCGCCCGGGAGGAGATCTTCGGGCCGGTGCTGTCGGTGCTGACCTTCCGCACCCCGGCGGAGGCGGTGGAGAAGGCGAACAACACGCCGTACGGGCTGTCGGCGGGCATCTGGACGGAGAAGGGCTCGCGCATCCTGTCGGTGGCGAGCAAGCTGCGGGCCGGGGTGGTGTGGGCGAACACGTTCAACAAGTTCGACCCGACGTCGCCGTTCGGCGGCTACAAGGAGTCCGGCCACGGCCGGGAAGGCGGCCGGCACGGCCTGGAGGCGTACCTCGATGTCTGAGACAGCGGCGCGGCTGAGCGTCTTGAAGACCTACAAGCTGTACGTCGGGGGGAAGTTCCCCCGCTCCGAGAGCGGCCGGGTGTACGAGGTGACGGACTCCAAGGGCGCCAAGGGCCCGGCGGGCACCAAGGACGCCAAGGGCGGCGCGGGCGCCAAGGGCGGTACGGGCGGCGGCACCTGGCTGGCGAACGCGCCGCTGGCCTCCCGCAAGGACGCGCGGGACGCGGTCGCCGCGGCGCGCAAGGCGGTCGCGGGCTGGTCGGGCGCGACGGCGTACAACCGCGGGCAGGTGCTGTACCGCGTCGCGGAGATGCTGGAGGGGCGGCGCGAGCAGTTCGCCCGCGAGGTCGCCGACGCGGAGGGCCTGTCGAGGGCGAAGGCGGCCGCCGTGGTGGACGCGGCGGTGGACCGCTGGGTCTGGTACGCGGGCTGGACCGACAAGATCGCCCAGGTGGTAGGGGGCGCCAACCCGGTTGCCGGTCCTTACTTCAACCTCTCCACGCCCGAGCCCACCGGTGTCGTCGCGGTCCTCGCCCCGCAGGACTCGTCGTTCCTCGGCCTGGTCTCGGTGCTCGCCCCGGTGATCGCGACCGGCAACACGGCCGTGCTCGTCGCCTCCGAGCGGGCCCCGCTGCCCGCCCTCTCGCTCGGCGAGGTGCTCGCCACCTCCGACGTGCCGGGCGGCGTCGTCAACATCCTGTCCGGCCGCACCGCGGAGCTCGGCGCCCCGCTCGCCTCGCACCAGGACGTCAACGCCGTCGACCTCACCGGTGCGGGGCCCGAACTGGCGGCCGAGCTGGAATCCGCGGCGGCCGACAACCTCAAGCGGGTCCGCCGCCCGTCCGCGCCGGAATCCCCCGAGGACTGGACCGCCGATCCGGGCACGTCCCGCCTCACCACCTGGCTGGAGACGAAGACGGTCTGGCACCCCATCGCCACCTAGCCCCCTCCCGGGGGGACCACCCGGAACACGGTGCCCTACCCCCAGGGCGGGGGTGCCCTCCCGACCCCAGGGCGGGGGGCGCCCCGCCCGGCACAACGGTGCCCTACCCCCGGGGGCGGGGTGCCCCTTCCGGCACGAGGGCGCCCTACCCCCCGGGGCGGGGGTGCCCCTCCCGGCACGAGGGTGCCCTACCCCCGGGGCGCCGGGTGCCTCGTTTTTAGGGGCGCGGGGAACTGCGCGACCAGCCACGACGTGGCTGCGGGTCGTCACCGGCCCGGTGGGGCTGTTGCTGTCGTGTCCGGACCACCGGCCGGTGGCCGGTTGCCCGCGCAGTTCCCCGCGCCCCTCGGTAGGTGGCCGCCTTCCGCGAAGGCACCCGCCCCGCGCCCCTGGGTGGTGACCGCCGTCCGCAGCGGCACCCCGGCGGGGGTGGGTAGTGGCCGTCCTCCGCGAGGGCACCCACCCCGCGGCCGTGGGATGGCGCCGCCGAGCGCAAAGGCACCCACCCCGCGTCGTGGGATGGCGCCGCCAGGCACAAAGGCACCCACCCCACGGCCAGGGAATGGCGCCGCCGGGCGCAAAGGCACCCACTCCGCGGCCGTGGGGTGGCGCCGCCGGGCGCAGAGGGACCGACCCTGCGGCCAGGGGTGGTGGCGGCACTCCGCGGGGGCGCCGTAGCGGTCGCCGGGTCCGGGGCGGCCACGGACAATGAGTGGGGGGACCGAGTCCGCCGAACCAGGCACAGGTGGCGACGATGCCGACGTGGCGACTGCGCGACTTCCACGACGACGACCTGGACCGGGCCATCCAGATCTGGGACCAGGACCGGCAGGCCGACCAGTCGCCCGCCGTGTTCCCGGTCTCCGAGGTGATGGCCGCGGCCAGGACCGGCTCACCCGCCGTCGTCGCGGTGGTCGGCGACGACGTGGTGGGCATGGCCGTGGCGCAGCCGCAGGGCGAACGGGCCTGGGTCACGCTGGTGGCGCTGGCCGGCACGTGGCGCAACCGCGGCATCGGCAGCGCCCTGCTCGCCGAACTGGAGCGGCGGCTGCGGGCCCAGGGGGTGCGCAGGATCGCCGCCCTGCTCGCCCCGGGCGCCACCGGGACCACCGCGCTGGAGAACTCCGGCTACCGCTCCCGCCCGGGGCTCGTCCTCTACGAGAAGGTCGAGCACCTCGGGGCCGGCGACGCGGGCCTGCTCGCCGAACTCGGCGGCCGGGTGCAGCCGCCGGGACTGTGGGCGGCGCTGGCCGGCATGGACCGGGAGAAGGAGGCCATCGAGCGGCGGATCGTGCTGCCGCTGGCCGAGCCCGCGCTCGCCGACCGGTACGGCGTGACGCCGCCGAAAGCGGTGATCCTCTTCGGGCCGCCGGGCACCGGCAAGACCAGCTTCGCCAAGGCGGTCGCGTCCCGGCTGGACTGGCCGTTCGTCGAACTCTTCCCCTCCCGGCTCGCGGCCGGCGCCACCGGGGGCCTGGCCGCCTCGCTGCGGGACACGTTCGCCGATCTGGCCGAGTTGGAGACGGTCCTGCTCTTCATCGACGAGGTCGAGGAGATCGCGGGCGTACGGTCCGGCCTGGCCGCCGACCCCGGGCACGGCGTCACCAACGAACTGCTCAAGCTGATCCCGGGCTTCCGCGACCACGGCGACCGGCTGCTGATCTGCGCCACCAACTCCGTACGGTCCCTCGATCCGGCGTTCCTGCGGCCGGGCAGGTTCGACTACGTGATCCCGGTCGGGCCGCCCGACCCGGTGGCCCGGGCGGCGATCTGGCGGCGCTACCTCGGGCCGGCCGCCGATGGGGTCGACCTGTCCGCGCTGGTGTCGGCCAGCGAGATGTTCACGCCCGCCGACATCGAGTTCGCCGCGCGCAAGGGCGCCCACACCGCGTTCGAGCGCGAGGTCGCCGACCGTCACGGCACACCGGCCGGCACCGGCGACTACCTGGCCGCCATCGCCGACACCCGGCCGACCCTCACCGAACAGGCCCTCACCGAGTTCCGCGAGGACATCGGCGCCCACGCGCGCATGTGAGGAGGACCGAGCGGTACGGGGTCGGCCCGGCGCGGACGGCACGGTCGTACGGGCGGGCGTGGTCAGTACGGTCAGTGCGGGAGCGCGCCGACGGCGGTGCCGGACACGGGGAGGGTGCCCAGGGAGCCGCCCTGGCTGACCGGGCCGGTGACGGCCGCCGTGGACAGCGGCTTGAAGTCGGCGACCCGCGAGCCGACCGCGTTGTTCAGCGGGTCCACGGCCGTGTTGTTGAACGGGTCGAGCTTGAGGTCGCGGACCGGGGCGACGGCGTTCCCCATCGCGCCCGTGACGGACCGGGTGGGCAGCGCGGAGGTGAGGCCGGAGGCGGGCAGCACGTCCGCGGCGTTCCGCACCGGCAGCGGCGCGGCCTCGGCGGCGACCGCCGGTGCGGCGACGGCGGCGGCCGCGGCGGTGAGGGTCAGGGCGAGGGCGGTGCGGAGCGAGGAGGGCATGACCGGGTTCCTGTCGACGAAGGGTTCGCTGTCGCAGCGTAACGCAATGAGCGCGCAGGGTAGTTGTCCGACAGTGGGTCGTCCCCCGGGCGGGGTTTGCGGGAGAATGGTTGCCCGTGAGTTCACCCCGAGCCCGTGTCATCTTGCTGGCGGGGCCGTCCGGCTCCGGTAAGTCCTCTCTCGCGGCCCGCACCGGGCTGCCGGTCCTGGTTCTCGACGACTTCTACCGTGACGGCGACGACCCGACGCTGCCGCGGCTTCCCGGCGGCGCGGTCGACTGGGACGCGCCCGGCTCCTGGCACGCGGACGCCGCGGTCGCCGCCATCGCGGAACTGTGCGCGCGGGGTACGGCCGAGGCGCCCGTCTACGACATCGCGGCCAGCGCCGCCACCGGCCGGGCCCGGCTGGACCTGGGGGGCGCGCCCGTCTTCGTCGCCGAGGGGATCTTCGCCGCGGAGATAGCCCGGCGCTGCCGTGAACTGGGGCTGCTGGCCGACGCGCTGTGTCTGCGGGGACGGCCCGTGGTCACCGCGCGGCGGCGGTTCGTGCGGGATTTGCGCGAGGGGCGCAAGTCCGTGGGGTTCCTCCTGCGGAGGGGGTGGCATCTCATGCGGGCCGAACGCGGGATCGTGGCGAGGCAGGTCGCGCTCGGGTGCGTGGCCGTGGGGCACGGGGAGGCGGGGGCACGCATCACCGCGGTTTGCGCTGCGCGCGTGCTTGAGCCTTCTCCCTGACGGCTCCCCGCTCTTACGGTTCCGATCCGCTCCCGGCCGCGCCCCGGTGGCCGGCTTGTCGCGCAGTTCCTCCCCCAGCGCTACCGCTGGGGGTGCCCCCAGCGCCCCTTAGTTGTGGCTAGACGCCGCGGAAGAGGTGCACCACTTAGGGGCGCGAGGAACTGCGCGCTCAGCAGGCCACCGGCCCCGGGCCGGGAACGCATCGCCACCGTCACGGCGCGACCCCGAAGGGGGCGCGAGGAACTGCGCGACAAGCCACCCACCGGGCGGCACCCGGGAGCGGACCGGAACCGTCGCGGCGCGTGCCCGAAAGCAGGAAACCGAGCCGCACCCGGGAGCGGACCGGAACCGTAACGACGGGCGAGCCCCGCAGGGGAGCCGTAGGGGCCGGACGGCGCATCCCCTCGCCGTCCGGCCCCTGCGGCTCCCCGTACTCCCGCGCACCCCCGGAGGGAGGAATCAGGCCACGAGCTCCCCGAAAGCCTCTTCCTCGCTGTGGCCGAAGCTCAGCGCCTCGTCCTCCCGCATGCGCCGCAGCGACCGCCAGATGCTGCTCTTGACGGTGCCGACGCTGATGTTGAGTATGTCGGCGATCTCCGGGTCGGTCCGGCCCTCGTAGTAGCGCAGCACCAGCATGGTGCGCTGCTGCTCGGGCAGCCGGGCCAGCGCCTGCCACAGCACGGCCCGCAGCTCCGTGCCGCCCATCTCGTCGGTGTCGCCGACCGTCTCGGGCAGCTCCTCGGTCGGGTACTCGCTGAGCTTGCGCCGCCGCCAGGCGCTGATGTGCAGGTTGGTCATGGTGCGCCGCAGGTAGCCGCCGACGGCCGCCTTGTCGCTGATCCGGTCCCAGGCCCGGTAGGTGGAGAACAGCGCGCTCTGCAGCAGGTCCTCGGCCGCGAAGCGGTCGCCGGTCAGGTGGTACGCGGTCGCGTAGAGCGAGGCGCGGCGCTCCTGGACGTAGGCGGTGAAGGCCGCTTCGGCCTCCGCGTCGTGGACCACCGGGCGGGCCGCGGAGCCGGCCGGGGAGAGCGGGCCGCCCTTCGCCGGCACCCGCTGCTCGGCGGCGTCCACCGGAGCGATGTGCGCCGGCCACGCCTTGGCCCCGCAGGCCGCCGCCCGCCCGGCGCCGCGAACGTACCCCCGTCCGCTCGCGGCCCCGGGCATCTCGGCGGTCCTGATCCCCTTCGGGGCGTGCGCGGCATGAACTGCGGTGGTCGTGGTGCTGTGCAGTGCGTTCATCATCGCGCCCCCGTCGGTGGAACCTTCAGCATGGTCGTGGGCGTCGCAACCGGTGAGGCGTCGCGTCGTCCGATGGCCATAAGACTGCCGGGCCAGTTTCATCACGCTGTCCGCCGAGTGTCACAGGCCCGTCACAGAGGCCGAGGCCTTGTGGCGCCGGGGTTGTCGGGCTGTGACGCAGCCGTACGGCTGCGTCCGCGCCCGCCCTGTCACACCCTTCCCGTGGACCTCGTGGGCACCTCGTGTTCTCCCCGTGCTTCATCGCCGCGCCACCGGTAGGCAACAATGTCGGGCGTGCCTTTCCTGTTGCTGATCGAGGATGACGACGCCATCCGAACGGGCCTCGAACTCGGCCTGTCCCGTCAGGGTCACCGCGTGGTGGCCGCTGCGACGGGCGAGGACGGCCTGAAGCTGCTCAAGGAGCAGCGCCCCGACCTGATCGTGCTGGACGTGATGCTGCCCGGGATCGACGGTTTCGAGGTGTGCCGGCGCATCCGGCGCACCGACCAGCTGCCGATCATCCTGCTCACCGCGCGCAGCGACGACATCGACGTGGTGGTGGGCCTGGAGTCCGGCGCCGACGACTACGTGATCAAGCCGGTGCAGCCGCGGGTGCTCGACGCCCGTATCCGCGCCGTGCTGCGCCGCGGCGAGCGCGACAGCACCGACTCGGCGGCCTTCGGCCCGATCGTGATCGACCGCAGTGCGATGACGGTCACCAAGGACGGCCAGGACCTCCAGCTCACGCCGACCGAGCTGCGGCTGCTGCTGGAGCTGAGCCGCCGACCCGGCCAGGCGCTGTCCCGCCAGCAACTGCTGCGGCTGGTGTGGGAGCACGACTACCTCGGTGACTCGCGGCTGGTCGACGCGTGCGTGCAGCGGCTACGCGCGAAGATCGAGGACGTGCCGTCGTCGCCGACGCTGATCCGTACCGTCCGCGGGGTCGGCTACCGCCTGGACACGCCTTCGTGAAGAACACCCTGGGCGGCCGGACCACCGGCCTGCTGCGCTGGACCAGCCTGCGGCTGCGGCTGATAGCCGTCTTCGCGCTGGTGGCGCTGACCGCGGCCGTGTCGGTGTCGGGGATCGCGTACTGGCTCAACCGCGACGCGGTGCTCACCCGCGCGCAGAACAGCGCGCTCAACGACTTCCGCGACTCCCTCCAGCGCAACGCCGCCTCGCTGCCGGTCCAGCCGACCTGCCAGTCGCTGAACACCGCGGCGGACCGGATCGGCAGCCCGGACACGTACCAGGTGGTGCTCATCGACACCACGCCCGACGGGCCGTGCGCGGCGCCCTCGGACCGGGACGCGTTCGTCCTGGACGACGTGCCGGGCTCGCTCCAGCGCGCGGTCAACACCCTGCACCAGGAGGACCACCGCTACCACCTGCACTGGCAGCGGATCGCGCTCCAGGGCCACCCGTACCTGGTGGCGGGCGCGCGGATCAACGACGGCGGCCCGACCGGCTACATGCTCAAGTCGCTGGACGCCGAGCGCAAGGACCTCAACTCGCTGGCCTGGTCGCTGGGGATCGCCACGCTGCTCGCGCTGATCGGCGCGGCGCTGCTGGCGCAGGCGGCCGGCTCCGCGGTGCTGCGCCCGGTGCGCCGGCTCGGCGACGCCGCCCGGCGGCTCGGCGAGGGCCACCTGGACACCCGGCTGAAGGTGTCGGGCACCGACGAACTCGCCGACATGTCACGGACGTTCAACAACGCCGCCGAGGCGCTGGAGAGCCGGGTCGAGGAGCTGAGCGCCCGGGAGGAGGCCAGCCGCCGCTTCGTCGCCGACATGTCGCACGAACTGCGCACCCCGCTGACCGCGATCACCGCCGTGACCGACGTGCTGGAGGACGAGGCGGAGGCGCTGGACCCGATGATCGCCCCCGCGGTACGGCTGGTGGTCAGCGAGACCCGGCGGCTGAACGAACTGGTGGAGACGCTGATGGAGGTCACCCGGTTCGACGCCGGAACCGCGAAGCTGCGGGTCGACGAGGTCGACGTCGCCGACATGATCATGGCCTGCATGGACGCGCGGGCCTGGCTGGACTCGGTCGAGCTGGACGTGCCGCGCGGGGTGCTGGCCACCCTCGACCCGCGCCGGCTCGACGTGATCATGGCGAACCTGATCGGCAACGCGCTCAAGCACGGCGGGTCGCCGGTACGGGTCTCGCTGCGGCACGAGCGGCGACGACATCGTCGATCGCCGTCTCCGACCACGGGTCCGGGCATCCCCGAGGACGTGCTGCCGCACGTCTTCGACCGGTTCTACAAGGCCGACGCCTCCCGGGCCCGCTCCGAGGGCAGCGGCCTGGGCCTGTCGATCGCGATGGAGAACGCGCACATCCACGGCGGCGACATCACCGCCGCCAACGGCCCCGGCGGCGGCGCCGTCTTCACCCTGCGCTGCCGGTCCGCCCGCGCTCCGAGGACGACGACCAGGAGGCCGGCCCCGGCGCCGCCCCGGCGGGCGGCCCCGGCGAGGACGGCGGCGCCCCGGACCGGCCGGCGGGGGGTCCGCGGTGACCGCGGGTCCCACGGGCACGGCTGCCAGGACCGGCGGCCGTACGGCCACGGCTCGGTGTGCGCGACCGAGGCGCGCCTTCGTACGGGTGGCCCTCGCCGGGCTCGCGCTGGCGTCCCTGTCGGCCGGCTGCGGCATCCGCACCACGTCCGTGACGGTGGACGCCGGGCCCGCGCCGTCCCGGGTGTCGTGCGCGGCGCCCCGGCCGGCGGCCGCGGCCGGCGCGGACACGGTGGTGCGCCCGGTCTACCTGGTGTGCAGCATGCAGATCGCCGAGGTCCGCAGGAGCATGCCGGTGCGCGACAGCAGGATCGACCGGTACACGCAGGTGCGGGAGTTGATCGCGCAGTTGCAGATGAGCCCGCGGGCCGCCGAGGCCAAGGCCGGCTTCTCCACGGCGGTACCCGGCGGCCTGTGGCTGGTCACCCCGGTCAGGGGCGACCCGACGGACGCGCTGCGGCTCAACCAGCCGCCCGAGCAGCTCCCGCCCTTCGCGCTCGCCCAACTGGTGTGCACGCTCACCGCCGACCGGCAGATCGCGCCGCGCCGGGAGGTCGTCCTCGGCGGCCCACGGCCGGACACCGCCCTGCTCTCGTACACGTGCTCCTCGAAGCTGCGCACCGACGCGGACGCCGCCGACAGCGCCGGCGTCCCGGTCGGGTGACGGGCGCGGCCGTCGGGGCCGAAAGCCGCGACTGTGACCGGAATCACGGCCCCCGCGCAGGTGACCGGGCGTGTCGG
This sequence comes from uncultured Actinomycetota bacterium, assembly GCA_963820715.1. GTDB lineage: Bacteria > Actinomycetota > Actinomycetes > Streptomycetales > Streptomycetaceae > Actinacidiphila. The sequence goes on from CAWGAU010000001.1 coordinate 500,749, forward strand.
TGCTCGCGCGGCGGAACCGGTGTGCGTGCGGCGGACGTCTTGGAGGGCGTGCGGCACGACGGCCGGGACGGCCTCCTCCTCAGGACCCGCGCGGCCGGGCTGGTGCTCACCGCGGCCTATCTCGCGTTGATCGGCTGGATGCTGCTGCGTCCGCACTACGTGTCGTGGGTGCCCTCGCCCAACCTCCAGCCGCTGGGCACCATCCGGGAGGACCTGGCGATGGACCCGGTGCAGGCCGCGCGGCGGATCGGGGCGGGGCTGGGGCTGCTGGCGCCGCTCGGCGTGCTGCTGCCGATGGCCGGCGGCCGGGCCGACACCTCGGGCTTCGCGTCCTTCGCGCGGACCGTCTTCGCCGGGCTGATGGTGTCGCTGTCGCTGGAGTTCACCCAGACCATGATCCCGGGGCAGCTCTTCGACGTGGACGCGCTGCTGCTCAACACCGCGGGCGTGGCGCTCGCGCACCTGCTGATCGTGCCGGCCGCCCGCCGCCGGCTGCGCGGGGCGGCCCAGCAGGACCCGCAGCCCCGCAAGCGGGCGACGGCGGGCGTGCCGTAGCCCGGCCCGCCGCGGACGCCCGCGCGGGCCCGCAGGAGCCCGCGCGGGCGCGGCGGCGCGCAAGGGTGACAGCACGACCGCCGCGGCGCCGTAGAAGGCCGCGTCCCGCCCGCCGAGGGAAAGACGCGGCCCGTGGGAGGCGCGTGGATCTGGGTCAGCCGCCGAGGACGCTGCTACCCGCCGGGAGGCCGCCGAGCAGGCCGGTCACCGGGGCGACCTGGTTGCCGGAGAGGTGGTTGCCGGAGGGCAGCATGCCGGAGGTGCCGGCGGGCAGCGCGGAGGTGCCGTGACTCAGCGCGGTCCGGGCGCCGGAGACGGTGGAGGCGGCGCCCCGGGACGAGGGTCGCGGCCGAGCCGACCGGGGCGAGGGCGTCACTGCCCTGGACGAGGTCGGCGGCCGAGGCGGTGCCGGCCGCGGCCGCGGTGACGGCGAGGCCCAGGACTGCGGTCGTGAGGGTCTTCTTGCTTCGGGTCTGCATGACTTCGGAACGTAGTCAGCGAATCACCCCATGTGCAACCGGCGTGGCGCACCCGTGACGCCCCGGCCGCCGCGCCCGCCGGCCGTGCCCGCCCCGCTCGGCTAGCCCGCGGAACCGCTGGCTACGGGCGGTACGGCGGCACCCGGCGCGAACAGCCACTCGGCCTTCAGCTCGGCGTAACCGGGCTTGATCACCTCGTTGATCATGGCCAGACGTTCATCGAAAGGGATGAACGCTGATTTCATCGCATTGACCGTGAACCACTGCATGTCGTCGAGCGTGTAGCCGAACGCCTCGACCAGGTGCTCGAATTCCTCGCTCATGCTGGTGCCGCGACATCAGCCGGTTGTCGGTGTTGACGGTGACCCGGAAGTGCAGCTTGCGCAGCAGCCCGATCGGGTGCTCCCGTAGGAGTCGGCCGCGCCCGTCTGGAGGTTGGAGGTCGGGCACATCTCCAGCGGCACCCGCTTGTCGCGGACGTACGAGGCGAGCCGGCCCAGCTCCACCCCGCCGTCGGGCCGGCGGTCGATGTCGTCGATGATCCGCACCCCGTGGCCGAGCCGGTCGGCGCCGCACCACTGGAGCGCCTGCCAGATCGACGGCAGGCCGAACGCCTCGCCGGCGTGGATGGTGAAGTGGTTGTTCTCGCGCTTGAGGTACTCGAAGGCGTCCAGGTGCCGGGTGGGCGGGTAACCGGCCTCCGCGCCCGCGATGTCGAAGCCGACGACGCCCAGGTCCCGGTAGCGGTTGGCGAGTTCGGCGATCTCCTGGGAGCGGGCCGCGTGCCGCATCGCGGTGAGCAGGGCGCCGACCCTGATCCGGTTGCCGTCCTCGCGGGCCCGCCGCTCGCCCTCCCGGAAGCCCTCGTTGACCGCCTCGACGACCTGTTCCAGGGTCAGCCCGGCCTCCAGGTGCTGCTCGGGCGCGTACCGCACCTCGGCGTAGACGACTCCGTCCGCGGCCAGGTCCTCGGCGCACTCGGCGGCGACCCGGACCAGCGCGTCGCGGGTCTGCATGACCGCGCAGGTGTGGGCGAAGGTCTCCAGGTAGCGCTCCAGCGAGCCGGAGTCGGCGGCCTCGCGGAACCACGCGCCGAGCTTGTCGGGCTCGGTCTCGGGCAGCGCGTCGTAGCCGGTGGCGCGGGCGATGTCGACGATCGTGCCGGGGCGCAGGCCACCGTCGAGGTGGTCGTGGAGCAGCACCTTGGGGGCGCGGCGGATCTGTTCGGGCGAAGGTTGTCTCGGTGTCGGGTTCTGCATGGGCAAACGATAGTCCCTACGCGCGTAGATATCGCGTACGGCCCAACTATTTTCCGCTCGGCCATCGAACGCACACCCTGTTGTCTGCCATCGTTGCGCCATGGCTTCGCAAGCATTACCGGCGCGTGGCGCGCGGTTGGGGCGCCCGGTGGCGCCCGGGCTCGTGCCCGCGCCCCGGCAGGGCGAGCAGGACCCCGCCACGACCGTGCGCGCCGTGGTCCTCGCCCTGCCCGGCGGGGACGCGCTCAGCACCCGCCGCCGCTCCCCCATGGCGGCCGCCACCATCTGGCCGCTCGCCCGCCACCTGGTACGGGCCGGGGCCGAGGACGGGGTGGCCGCGCATGTCCTCCACTACCGCTTCCGCGGCTGGAACGGCGGGCACGCGCACCCGGCGCAGGACGCGGAGTGGGCGGTCGGCGAGGCGGTGCGGCGCTACGGGGACGTGCCGGTGTGCCTGGTCGGCCTCGACATGGGCGGGCGGGCGGCCCTGCACGCCGCCGGGCACCCCGCGGTGAACTCCGTGGTGGCGCTGGGGCCCTGGCTGCCCGGTGATCCGGAGCCCGAGCCGGTCAAGCAGCTCATCGGGCGCAGGGTGCTGATCGCGCACGGCACGGACGACGGGGTCACGGACCCCGAGCTGTCCTATCTGCTCGCCGAGCGGGCCAAGAAGGTGAACCGGGAGGTGTGCCGGTTCGAGGTGCACTCCGACGGGCACGCGCTGCACCAGCACCGGGCCGAGGTGTTCGCGCTCACCGCGGATTTCGTCCTCGGCTCGCTGCTCGACCGGCCTTACGCGCGGCCGGTCGCCGACGCTCTCGCGGCGCCGCCGCCTTTGGGGTTGCGCATGCCACTGGCCTCCGGCTTCGGTCGCTCCCTGGGTACCTGATCCTCTTCTACGGCCCGTTCCCGGCCGCGCGCCGGTGGGTGGCTTGCCCAGCTACCGCTGGGGGTGCCCCCAGCGCCCCTTGGGGTAGTGCCTGTCGTCGGTCGGCTCCCCGTGCATCGTGGCTTGTCGCGCAGTTCCCCGCGCCCCTGAGTGGTGCACCTCTTCCGCGGCGCTCAGCCACATCAGGGGCGCGGGGACGAGCCGGAACCGTAGCGGCGGGGAGCCGAAGGGCTAGGCGATGCGGTCGAGGATGAGCGGGCGGGGGCTCAACGCGGCGTCGGGGGACGCGACGGAGAAGGCCCCGTCCAGTGCCTCCTGGGCGTAGGAGAACTTCTCCGGCGTGTCCGTATGGAGAGTGAGAAGCGGCTGCCCCGCCACCACCGCGTCCCCCGGCTTCGCGTGCAGCTCGACCCCCGCCCCCGCCTGGACGGAGTCCTCCTTGCGGGCGCGCCCGGCGCCGAGCCGCCACGCAGCGACCCCGACGGCGTAGGCGTCAAGGGAGTTGAGCACCCCGCTGCCGGGCGCCACCACGACCTGCGTCTCGCGCGCCGTCGGCAGCGCAGCGTCCGGATCACCGCCCTGCGCCCTGATCATGCGCCGCCAGGCGTCCATGGCGGACCCGTCGGCCAGCGCCTTCGCGGGGTCCGCGTCGGGCAGCCCGGCGGCGTCGAGCATCTCGCGGGCCAGCGCGAGGGTGAGTTCGACGACGTCGGCGGGCCCGCCGCCCGCCAGCACCTCGACGGACTCGCGGACTTCGAGCGCGTTGCCCGCGGTGAGCCCGAGCGGCACCGACATGTCGGTGAGCAGCGCCACCGTCCGCACCCCGTGGTCGCTGCCGAGCCCGACCATGGTGGACGCCAACTCGCGTGCGTCCTCAAGGGACTTCATGAAGGCCCCGGAGCCGACCTTGACGTCCAGCACGAGCGAGCCCGTACCCTCGGCGATCTTCTTGGACATGATGGACGAGGCGATCAGCGGGATGGCCTCGACCGTGCCGGTGACGTCCCGCAGCGCGTACAGCTTCTTGTCGGCCGGCGCGAGCCCGTCGCCCGCCGCGCAGATCACCGCGCCGACGCCGTCGAGCACGGCGAGCATCTCCTCGTTGCTCAGCGCGGCCCGCCAGCCGGGGATGGACTCCAGCTTGTCCAGCGTGCCGCCGGTGTGCCCGAGGCCGCGCCCGGAAAGCTGCGGCACCGCGGCGCCGCACGCCGCGACCAGGGGCGCGAGCGGCAGCGTGATCTTGTCGCCGACGCCGCCGGTCGAGTGCTTGTCGGCCGTCGGCCGGGACAGCGTCGAGAAGTCCATCCGCTCGCCGGAGGCGATCATCGCGGCGGTCCAGCGGGCGATCTCGGCGCGGTCCATGCCGTTGATCAGGATGGCCATCGCGAGCGCCGACATCTGCTCGTCGGCGACCGCGCCGCGGGTGTACGCGTCGATGACCCAGTCGATCTGCCCGTCGGTCAGCCGACCCCGGTCGCGCTTGGTACGGATGACGGAAATGACGTCCATGGAAGGGGAGTTCCTCGTATCCGATCGGGGGTGGTACAGGGTCGGGGCGCGGTCAGCGGTCGAGGTCCTCGGGGCCGAACGCGTCCGGCAGCAGCCGGCTCATCGTCGTGACCCCGCGCCCGGTCTCCACCAGCAGCCCGGGCCCGCCGTGCTCCCACAGCAGCTGCCGGCACCGCCCGCAGGGCATCAGCACGGCGCCGTTGCGGTCGACACAGGTGAAGGCCGTCAGCCGGCCGCCGCCCGAGGCGTACAGCGCCGAGACGAGCCCGCACTCGGCGCACAGCGCGACCCCGTAGGCCGCGTTCTCCACGTTGCAGCCGACGACCACCCGGCCGTCGTCGGCGAGGGCGGCGGCGCCGACCGGGAAGCGGGAGTAGGGCGCGTAGGCCCGCTTCATGACCTCCTGGGCGGCGCCGCGCAGCGCCTCCCAGTCCACGTCGCCGGGTGCGGGGCCCGGCGACGGCTGTTCGGACGAGGCTGTCATCCGCCTTGTCCCTTCCGGTAGGGGACGCCGTCGGCCTTGGGCATCCGCAGCCGCTGCGCGGACAGGCCCATCACCAGGAGCGTCACGACGTACGGCGTGGCCTGGACCACCTCGTCCGGCACGGAGTCGGTGAGCATGTACCAGACTGCCAGGAGTACCGCGAAGCCCAGCGCCACGAAGGAGCCGATCCGCGCGCCGCGGTAGAACTTCCACACCGCCATCGCCAGCAGCAGCAGCGCGATCAGCAGCAGCAGGGCGTGCACGGACGGGCCGCCGTTGCGCAGCTGGAGGCTGTCGGCGTAGCCGAACAGGCCCGCGCCCATCGCCAGGCCGCCCGGCCGCCAGTTGCCGAAGATCATCGCGGCCAGGCCGATGTAGCCGCGCCCGCCGGTCTGGCCCTCCAGGTAGAAGTGCGTGCCGATGGCCAGGAACACGCCGCCGAGCCCGGCCAGCGCGCCGGAGATGATCACGGCCGCGTACTTGTACGTGTAGACGTTGACGCCCAGCGACTCGGCCGCCGTCGGGTTCTCGCCGCAGGAGCGCAGCCGCAGGCCGAACGGCGTGCGCCACAGGATGAAGAAGGTGGCGACGAAGAGCACGATCGCCACCAGCGTGATCGAGGAGATCTGGGTGACCAGGCCGCCGATGATGCCGGCCAGGTCCGAGACCAGGAACCAGTGGTGGCCCTCCACGGTGGACAGCCAGTGCGACAGCCCGGGCACGGTGAAGTGCTTCGCGTCGTTCATCGGCGGCGACTGCTTGGGGGTGCCGCCCTTCTGCGCGGCCTCGCCCACGTTGAACCAGCGCTTGGCCAGGTAGGCGGTGACGCCGGCGGCCAGGATGTTCATCGCGACACCGGCGATGATGTGGTCGACGCCGAAGGTGACGGTGACGACGGCGTGCACCAGCCCGCCGAGCGCGCCGCCCAGCACCCCGGCGAGGACCGCGAGCCAGGGGTTGGTCTGCCAGCCCGCCCACGCGCCGAAGAACGTGCCCAGGATCATCATGCCTTCGAGGCCGATGTTGACCACGCCGGCCCGCTCCGACCACAGGCCGGCCAGGCCGGCCAGCCCGATCGGCACGGCGCCGGACAGCGCGCCGGCGATCTGCCCGGAGGAGGTGACGTCCTGGGCGCCGGTGATGGCGCGGACGGCGGAGACGATGATCAGCGCGCCGGCGACGATCAGCAGGATCATCGGGAGGGTCAGCCTGATCCGGCCCCGGGCGGCGCCGGCCGGGCGGGCGGTGGGCGCCGCGGGCGGCGGGGTCTGGGTGGTGGTGGCGCTCACGCCGTCACCTCCTGCTTGTCGTCGGAGGCGGCCGCGGCGAGTTCCGCGCCGACCTGGCGTTGCTGCCGGGTGAGGCCGTACCGGCGGACGAGTTCGTAGGCGATGACCACGGCGAGCACGATCACGCCCTGGATGACGCCGACGATCTCCTTGTCGTAGCCCTCGAACTCCAGGCCGCCGGAGGAGCGTTCGAGGAACGCCCACAGCAGGGCGCCGACGCCGATGCCGATCGGGTTGTTGCGGCCGAGCAGCGCGACCGCGATGCCGGTGAAGCCGATGCCGGTCGGGAAGTCGGTGCCGTAGTCGTGGGACTGGTTGAGCAGCGTGGGCATGCCCACCAGGCCGGCCATGGCGCCGGAGATCAGCATGCTGGTGATGACCATCTTCTTGACGTCCACCCCGCTGGCCTCGGCGGCGGACTCGGAGCGGCCGACCGCGCGCAGGTCGAAGCCGAAGCGGGTGCGCGAGAGCAGGTACCAGTAGATGACGCCGGCCAGCACCGCGAAGACGATGAAGCCGACGACCGGGTCGGTGGCGGTCTGGAAGTTGAACAGGTGGCTGGAGGAGGGCAGCGGCTTGGTGGACACCATGTTGGCGCTCTGGTCGAGCACGCCGAGCCGGCCGCCCTGGAGGAAGTAGCCGATCACGATGCCCGCGATCGAGTTCAGCATGATCGTGGAGATGACCTCGCTGACCCCGCGGGTGACCTTCAGGACGCCCGCGATCGCCGCCCACAGGGCGCCCACCGCCATCGAGGTCAGGATGATCACCGGGATCTCGATGACGCCCGGGATCGACAGCGCGCCGCCGACCGCGGCCGCGAAGAACGCCGCCAGCCGGTACTGCCCGTCCACGCCGATGTTGAACAGGTTCATCCGGAAGCCGACGGCGACCGCCAGGCCGGCCAGGTAGTACGTGGTGGCCTTGTTGAGGATGTAGACCTGGCTGTCGGACTTGCTGCCGTAGGTCACCATCACGTTGAACGCGTGGAACGGGTCCTTGCCCGTGGCCAGCAGCACGAGCGCGGTGACTATCAGCGCGCCGACCACGGCCAGCACGGGGGCGGCTATCGCCAGGACCAGCCGGTCCTTGTCGAACCTCTTCATCGGACCTCTCCCCCGGACGGGGTGTCGTCCCCGGGCCGGTCGTCGCCGGAGCGGGCGTCCCCGGACCGGTCTCTTGCGGACCGGTCTGCGCCGGACTCGTCGGTTTCACGGGCGAGGTGCCCGGCGGCGGCGCCGGTCATCGCCGACCCCAGCTCCTCCGGGGTGATCGTCGCCGGATCGGCGTCCGCGACCAGCCGGCCCCGGTACATCACCCGCAGGGTGTCGGACAGGCCGATCAGCTCGTCCAGGTCCGCGGATATCAGCAGCACCGCGAGCCCCTCGCGGCGGGCCGCCCTGATCTGGTCCCAGATCTGCGCCTGCGCGCCGACGTCCACGCCCCGGGTGGGGTGCGCGGCTATCAGCAGCTTCGGCAGGTGGCTCATCTCCCGGCCGATGATCAGCTTCTGCTGGTTGCCGCCGGACAGCGACGCGGCGGTCACCTCGATACCGGGGGTGCGCACGTCGTACTCCCGCACGATCCGCTCGGTGTCGCGGCGGGCGGACCCCGGGTCGATCAGGAAGCCCTTGCTGTTGGGCGGCTCGGTGACGTGGCCGAGGATGCGGTTCTCCCACAGCGGGGCCTCCAGCAGCAGGCCGTGCCGGTGCCGGTCCTCGGGTATGTAGCCGATCCCGTCCTCGCGCCGCTTGCGGGTCGGCTCGCCGGAGATGTCCCGACCGTCGAGCAGCAGCCGGCCGGCGTCCAGGGCGCGCATGCCCATGACGGCCTCGACCAGTTCGGCCTGGCCGTTGCCCTCCACACCCGCGATGCCCAGCACTTCGCCCTTGTGGATGGTGAAGCCGACGCCGTCCAGCACGATCCGCTCGACGCCGTCGGCGTCCACGGCGGCCAGCCGCAGCCCCTCCAGGGTGAGCATCGGCTCGGTGGTCACCGTCGACTCGCGGGTCTCGGGCGAGGGCAGTTCGCTGCCGACCATCAGCTCGGCGAGCTGCTTGGACGTGGTGCTCGCGGGGTCGGCGCTGCCCACGGTCGTGCCGCGCCGGATGACGGTTATCTCGTCCGCGACCGACAGCACCTCGCCCAGCTTGTGCGAGATGAAGATGACGGTCAGCCCCTCGGACTTCAGCCCGCGCAGGTTCTCGAACAGCGCGTCGACCTCCTGGGGGACCAGGACCGCGGTCGGCTCGTCGAGGATGAGGATGCGGGCGCCGCGGTAGAGCACCTTGAGGATCTCCACCCGCTGCCGGTCGGCGACCCCCAGGTCCTCCACCAGCACGTCGGGGCGGACCCCCAGGCCGTACGCGTCGGAGAGCTCGGCGATCCTCGCGCGGGCCCGGCCGCCGATCCCGTGCAGCTTCTCGCTGCCCAGGACGATGTTCTCCAGCACGGTCAGGTTGTCGGCGAGCATGAAGTGCTGGTGCACCATGCCGATCCCGCGGGCGATGGCGTCACCGGGGTCGCCGAACACGACCTGCTCGCCGTTGATCGCGATGGTGCCCTCGTCCGGCTTCTGCATGCCGTAGAGGATCTTCATCAGGGTGGACTTGCCGGCGCCGTTCTCGCCCACGAGGGCGTGCACGGTGCCGCTGCGCACGGTGATGTCGATGTCGTGGTTGGCGACGACGCCGGGGAAGCGCTTGGTGATGCCGCGCAGCTCGACGGCGGACGCGGCAGGCGGCACTGGGGGACTCGTGGACGCGTTGATGGCGCACCTTCCTCAGGGGGAAAGGCCGGGGCGGGCGGGTCGGACGGGCGGTGGGGGTGAACGTATCGCGGAAAGATGAATCTACGCGCGTAGCGGTATGTGATCCACCGCACGGGGGCAAAGGTTTGGCACAGGGCCCGGAAGCCGGCCGGGGCCGGTCGTGAACGGGGCCCGGCGGGGGTGCCGCAGCAACCCCCGCCGAGCCTCCGTCTTCGTGCCGTGGTTACGGCTGCCGCATCACCCTCCGTGGCGCACGGCACGGCGCGCCCGCCTCCACGGGGGCGGCCGCCGCCGTGCCCGGCTCAAGGGTCACGGGGTGGCGTTGACCTTGATCGTGCCCGCGACGACCTTCTGCTTGGCCGCGTCGAGCTGGGACTGGATGTCCGCGATGAAGCCGCCGGACGTGGCCAGCGAGACGCCGTTGTTGGCCAGGTTGTACGAGTTGGTGCCGGTCTTCGGCTTGCCGTCGTGCACCGACTTGATGAGGTCGTAGACGGCGACGTCCACGTTCTTCACCGCGGAGGTGAGGATCTGGTTCTTGTACTTCGCCAGCGCCGGGTCCTGGTGCTGGTCGGAGTCGACGCCTATCGCCCAGGTGCCCGGCTTCGCGCCGATGGTCTGGATCGAGCCGTCACCGGACAGGCCGGCCGCGGTGTAGATGACGTCGTTGCCCTTGTCGAGCATGCCCTTGGCCTTGCCGGCCGCGGCCGTCGGGTCGTTGTAGCCGCGGGCGTCGGTCTCGTACAGGTACTGGTCGGTGACCTGCACGGACGGCTTGGTGTCGTGGACGCCCTGGTCGAAACCGGCCTGGAAGGTGCCGATCAGGGTGTTGTGCACGCCGCCGATGAAGCCGACCTTGCCGGTCTTGGTCTTCAGGGCCGCGGCGACACCGGCGAGGTACGAACTCTGCTCGGTGGAGAACACCATGCTGTCGACGTTGGGCGCCTTGACGACCGAGTCGACGACGGCGAACGTGGTCTTCGGGTACTTCTTGGCCATCGCGGTGACCGCGTCGCCGTAGGTGTAGCCGACGGCGATCACGGGGTTGTAGCCGGCACCCGCGAGCTGGTCGAGGCGCTGCTCGCGGTCCGACTCGGTCTCGCCGTTGCTCGCGGTCTGCTCCTTGGAGCCGATCTTGAGTTCCTTGACGGCCTTGTCCATACCGCGGGCGGCCGAGTCGTTGAAGGAGTGGTCGCCACGACCGCCGACGTCGTAGGCCATGCCGACGCCCTTGGCCTTGCCACTGTCCGAGGTGGTGGAGCTGCTGCCACACGCAGTGGCCGTCAGCGCGAGAGCCGCGGAAACCACACCCGCGGCAGCGATCTTGGATACCCGGCGCAAGAGGGTCCCCTTCAGTCGGAAGCGCCCCGTCCGGCGCTGGCTAAGCCGGAGCTTAACGCGCGTAGATGTGAGGTAAAGACCGCATGAAGACCCGTTATCGGATCGACGCATTTCGGCCGGGTGAAGGGCCGGTGACCAGGGCTTCGTCCCGGGAACCAAGCTGGCCGCAGAACCGCCGGTCAAGCACGGGGAGCGCCTCCGAAGGGGCCCGCACGGGACCCGTAGAGACCCTGCGGGACCGGGTCAGGCCGGTCCCGCAGGAGACAGTCGTCAGGACAGCAGTGTGGCCGCGGTGAAGAGCTCCACGCCGACCGCGATGGCGTCCTCGTCCACGTCGAAATCGCCCTGGTGCAGATCCCGCCGGGTGGTGTCGCCGACCGGGCGCACGCCGAGCCGGGCCAGCGCGCCGGGCACCTTCTCCAGGTACCAGGAGAAGTCCTCGCCGCCGAGGCTCTGCTCGGTGTCCTCGACCGTGTGCGCGCCGGACCGGGCGGTCATCGCGTCGCGCAGCAGCTCGACGGACGTCCCCTCGTTGACCACCGGCGGCACTCCGCGCTGATAGGTGATCTCGCACTTGGCCCGGTACATCGCGGCGATCTGGTCGACCACCTCGTGCACCAGGTCGGGCGCCTCGTGCCAGGCCGACAGCTCCAGGCAGCGGACGGTGCCCTCCAGTTCGGCGTGCTGCGGGATCACGTTCGCCACGTGCCCGGCCTCGATCCGGCCCCACACGATGCTCAGGCCGGTGCGCGGGTCGACCCGCCGGCTCAGCGCGGCGGGCACCTCGGTGGCCAGCTTCGCCGCGGCCATCACCAGGTCGGTGGTCAGGTGCGGGCGGGCGCTGTGGCCGCCGGGGCCGTCCAGCGACAGCTTCAGCTTGTCCGCGGCCGAGGTGATCGGGCCGACCCGCAGGCCGATCCGGCCGACCTCCACCTTGGGGTCGCAGTGCACGGCGAGGATGCGCTCCACCCCGTCCAGCACCCCGGCCTTGATCGCGTCCAGGGCGCCGCCCGGCATGACCTCCTCGGCGGGCTGGAAGAGCAGCCGCACCGGCCGGGGCAGCCGCCCCTCCTTGTGGAGGGCGGCCAGCACGAGCCCGGCGCCGAGCACGATGGTGGTGTGCACGTCGTGGCCGCAGGCGTGGGCGCGGCCCTCGACGGTCGAGCGGTACTCCACGTGCTTGGTGTCCGGCACGGGCAGCGCGTCCAGGTCCGCGCGCAGGGCGAGCCGCGGGCGGTCGTCGCCCGGGTCGGCGAGGTCGCAGACCAGCCCGGTGCCGTTCGGCAGCACGCGCGGGCTGAGTCCCGCCTGCTCCAGCCGGGCCCTGACCAGTTCGGTCGTCCGGAACTCCTGCCGGCCGAGCTCGGGGTGGCGGTGCAGGTCGCGGCGGAAGGCCACGAGTTCGGCGCGCAGGGCGGCCGGCACGGCCGGGATCGCGGGCAGGGCGGGGGCCTGCACGGGCGCCGCCGTGACCTCGGCGATGGCGGGGACGACGGGCGGCACAGCCCCGGAGGGTGTGTCGGACGACGCCGGGGAAGAGTCGTTCACCTCAGTCAGGGTATGCCCCACGACTTGCTCCTCTTGGATGATCGGGAAAATTAAGTGCGTCGGGAGGAGAAGAAGTCGCCGGATCGGCGCATACCTGGTCATCCTCTGGGGTATGCCCTCCCTTTTGGGGTACGGGCCATCACACACCCATAGTCGCTCAACGCAGGAGCGGACGCGAGGCAACGCGGCCCCGGGTGGGGCCGGCCTCACGCGTAAGGCCCCACACCTTACGGCTCGGGCGTGAGGGAGACGCGTGCTGCGGCCGCGGGCAGGGGCGGTGTAGGGGGCGGCGGCTTTCCGGGGGCTGGACGGCGTTCGGGGTGAACGGGGCCGCGTTCGGGCCCGGGGCGGCGCCGGGTGGCCGGGGCGGCGCCGGGTCGGCGGCTGCGCCCGGGGGTTCGGCCGGCCGGGCGGCGCTGTCGGTGGTCGTTGTTAGTCTCGCGGAGTCGGTTGTCAGGGGTTGTCCTGGGGAGGGAAAGTCCCGTGCGGCGAAACGCGATCATCTTCCACGGAACGGGTGGGAACCCCGAGGTCTGCTGGTACCGGTGGCTGGGCCGGCGGCTGTCCGGGCGCGGCTACTACGTCGAGATCCCGCACTACCCCGAGCTCAACGTGGAGCCGGTCGCCACCTTCCTGCCCAAGGTGCTGGCCGGTCACGGCTTCGACGAGGACACCGTCCTGGTCGGGCACTCGGGGGGCGCCGCGCTGCTGCTCGCGCTGCTGGAGCACCTCGACACGACGGTGGCGCAGGCCGTCCTGGTCGCCGGGTACTGCACCCGGCCCAACACCGCGGAGGAACCGGTCCTCCAGGAGGCGTACGACTGGGCGGCGATCAGGTCCCACGCCCGGGACCTGTACTTCGTCAATTCCCCGCAGGACCCCTACGGCTGCGACGCCGGGCAGGGCCGGGCGATGTTCGAGCGGCTGGGCGGCACCCAGATCGTCCGCGACGACGGGCACTTCGGGGACCACGACCAGCCGTACGAGAGCTTCGAGCTGCTGGACCGGCTCATCGGTTAGGGCGGGCCGATGGGTGGGAGCAGGGGTCAGGCCGGCCGGCGGAAGAGGGCCGACCAGAGAAACGGTTCACCGAAGGACGCGGACCGCGGCGGCTCGTCCCGCATCCGGCGCAGCTCGATCTCGGTGAGGCCGACGAAGATCCGGCGCAGCGACTGCGGGGTGTAGGCGAGGCCGCCGCCGAGGCCCGACCCGCGGTAGAGGTCGGCGTCGGGCGTCTCCGAGCCCATCGCGCCGGACGCGAAGCAGGAGAGCGCGAAGTGGCCGCCGGGTGCGAGGGTGCGCGCGATCAGGGCGAGGTAGCTGACGCGGCGGTGGGGCGGGAGGTGGTGGAAGCAGCCGGAGTCGTAGACCAGGTCGTACGGGCCGCTCAGGGGTGCGGCGTCCGACGGACCGGCGTCCGGCTCCGTACCTTCCGAGGGCGGGCCGTCCAGGGGTGTGCCGTCCAGCGGGGTGCCATTCAGCGGAGTGCCGTCCAGGGACGCGGCGGCGGTCGTACCGGTCAGGGCGAAGGCGTCGCCGCAGTGGAACCGCACCCGGTCCTCGCCGGCCTCGCGGGCGCGTTCCCCGGCCCAGGCGATGGCCTGCGGGGAGAGGTCGACGGCGTCCACGGTGAAGCCGGCCCGGGCCAGGTGCAGGGCGTTGCGGCCGGGGCCGCAGCCGAGGTCGAGGGCGCGGCCCGGGGGGATCAGCCCGCGGTCGAGGTACGACACCAGGGTCTCGTCGGGCTTGGCGACGAAGAACGGCACCGGCCGCTCGCGGTCCCCGTAGAACCCGTCCCACCACGAGGCACCGCCTTCCGTCCACCGGTCCGCCTCCGGCGCGAACAGCCCGTCCAGCAACTTCAGTACGTCCTCGACGGTGCGGATGTCGCGGTCCATTGCGATGGCCTCTCGGGTCGGGATCGCTCCTGATCGTAGTTCGCTCCGGATGCGTACCGCGGGCCGTCGCGCAGCTCGTCCCCGGGGCGGAAAAAGGGTCCGCTCGCGCGCTGCGGGAGATCCCGGGACCGGCGCCATGACCATGACCCCGTCGGCCGTATCCACCCTCCCACCGCCCGAGTTCGCCTCTCGGGGACCCGGGCGGACGTCGACCCGACCCGGGCCGTGGACGAGGAAGGGGGGTACGCCACGGTCACCGAATGGCGCGGGCCATGGAGGCCGGGGTGGGCCGGGAGGGTTAGGGGTGGGGGCCCAGGAGGCGGGTGTAGAGGTCGAGGAGGGGGGTGGATTCCGTCTGCCAGGACCACTGGCGAAGGACGTCGACGCGGTCGTACGCCTTGCGGTAGCGGCGCGGGTTGGTGAGGACGGCGCCGACCGCGCGGACGAAGTCGGCGGTGTCGCCGGCGCGGAAGACCTCGCCGTTGCCGAGTTCGAGGGTGGCCGCCGCCATCGCGCGCACGTCGGAGACGACCACGGGCAGCCGGGCGTGGGCGTATTCGAAGTAACGGGTGGCCAGGACGTGCTGGTGGTGCGGGAGTTGGTGGACCGGGAGCACCCCGATGTCGGCGGACGACAGGAAGGCGGGCACCTCGGGCACCGGCACGTAGGGCAGGACGTGCAGCCGGGCGTGGACGCCGAGTTGGGCGGCGCGGTCGCGCAGCTCCGACAGGTGCGGGTGGTCCGGGTCCGGGACGACGAACGCAGCGTGCAGGTCGTACAGCTTGGGCAGCGCCTCGACGACCGTGGCGGGGCCGCGGTCCGGGGTGACCGGGCCGGTGTGGACCAGCAGCGGGGTCTCGGGCCCGAGGCGGCAGCGCGCGCGGACGCCCCCGCCGGCGGGCACGGGTGCCGCGGTGGCCAGCGGCGGGGCGTTGCGGACGACGGTGGGCAGCGTCGACAGGCCGTGCCGGAGCCGGAGTTCGCCGGCCAGCCGGTCGCCCACGGTGATCACGCCGTCGGCCTCGCGGGCGAACATCCGCAGCAGCGCCTCGTCCGCGACGGCCGCCCGCCGGGTCGCCGCGGGGATCACCGGCGGCACGTCCCAGACGACCTCGATCCGGTGCCCCACGCCCTCGGCGCGCAGCGCGGCGCGGTTGGCCAGGGCCAGCGAACGGTGGCCGAGCGCGTGGATCAGATGCGGGCGGACCGCGTCCAGCACCGGCCCGTACGCCACTTCCTCGTCCAGCAGGCCCGGGTCGAGCCGGCGCCAGGCGCGGCGGCCGAACAGCAGCCGGGCCAGTGCGGCGGCGAGGTTGTCCAGCCGGGCGTCGGGGGTACGGCGGCGGCGTACGGCCGCGCGGTGCTGGGCCGCGCGCAGCACCGTCCAGCCGGCCCGCAGCCCGTGCCCGAGCCGGGCCAGGCGGTATCCCCCGCGGGCCAGCGCTTGCAGGGGCAACGGCCGGTGCACGACGTCGAGTTCGGCGCCGCGCGTGGTGAGCAGCGCGCGGCGGGCGGCCAGCAGGGTGGTGCGGCGGTCGTACGACTCCGCGCTGCGGTAGGCCAGCGGCCAGCGCAGGCCGGGGCGGGGGCGGCGTTCGCGGTACGTGCGCAGGGTCGGGGGTACGGGCACCTCGCGCACCTCGCGCACCTCCGGGCCGGACGGCGGGGCGGCGGCGGCCGGGGGGCGGCCGATCAGGGTCACCTGGTAGCCGGCCGCGCGGGCGGCGTCCGCGACGCGCAGGGCGCGGGAGTTTCCGGCGACGGGGTCCGAGGTCAGGATGGCGATGTGGCGCTTCGACCCGCGCGCGGGTCCGGACCCGGGTCCGGAAGGGGGTCCGGATACGGATACGGGTTCAGCTCCGGGTCCGGGTCCCGGTACCGGTACCGGTCCGGGTAAAAGGTCCGCCATTCCCGTATCCGATCCGATCGAGATGATCGTTTGGTTACGGGGGACTGTACACAGGGCGAACTCCCTTCTGGGGTGCCCTGTTCCGCCCCAGGGTGCCCAAGTCACGGAAGGGGGCACCCATAAGGGGCGCGTGGGGGCACCTCCCAGCCGCCAGGCTGGGGGAGAACTGCGCGCTCAGCAGGCCACCGGGCCGCACCCGGGAGCGAACCGGAACCGTAGCGGCGCAACCCCCAAGGACCCACCGGGCCGCACCCGGGAGCGAACCGGAACCGTAGCGGCGGGGAGCCGTACAGGCCGGGAGAAGGGCTACGCAGGGCTCGGGCTGTCCGCCGGAGGCAACCCGTGGAGGCTCCGCGCCGAATGCGTGATGTCCGTGAGGAACCCGTGCGCCCGCGGCGAGGCCGCGGAGGTGAGCCACTCCTCGTCGATGTCGCAGACGACGATGTTCACCCCCGTCCCCGCCAGCGCGAGCGGCAACGTGTGGACGACTGTCGACGGGAACGACAGCACCGAGCGCCCGATCGGCCCGCGGCGGGCGACGAGTTCGAGCGGCAGGTCGGGCCGGACGATCTCCAGGCCGGTCTCGGCGGCGAGCCGGTGGAGCTTGGCCGGGGCCTCCCGGCGGTGCGCGAAGTACCGCCGGGCGCCGTGCCGCGCGGCGAGCGAGCGGACGACGGCGTGGTAGCGCTCGGGGTCGACGACCCCGGTCTCGACCAGCGACGTGCCGATCAGGTCGGTGCCGGCCAGCGTGCGCGGCGGCCCGAACCGGCCCCGGGTCCAGGCGAACCGGTTGGCCCGCAGCGTCATCCCGGCCGGCGGGGTGGCGGGCATCGCGCTGAACAGCTCGATCCGCCGCCGGCGGCCGGGCGTGAGCCGCCGCCGGGCCGCGGTCGAGAACAGCCCGAACGCCGCGTCGACCGGCGACCGGCGGCGCCCGCTGCGGTGCCAGCGCACCAACCGCCCGCCGCGCGCCAGGATTTCGGTGAACTCCATGGTCGCGGTGCCGTCGTCCACCACGGTGATGTCCTTCGCGGACGCGGCACAGCGGCAACAGCACCTGCACCAGCCGGGAGAACGGGTCGCCGAGCACCAACTGCCGTACCCGTACCAGCGTCGGGGCCAGCGCGCACGCCGTCCGCAGCAGCCCGCCGCGGCCGCCGCGCGCCTCGTACCAGCGCACCGACGCGCCCTCGTCCCGGGCGAGTTCGGCCATCCGGCGCAACTGGCCGCGGCTGGTGGGGTCGGCGGGCGAGAGCACGACGACGGTCAGCGGCCGGGCGGCCGCCTCTCCGGGCCCCGCGGGCGGGCGGACATGCGCCCACTCCAGCACGTTGAGCAACTGGACGGGTGACTCGACGAGCGCGACGGCGCCCGGTGGGGCGGGCCTGCCGGTCATGGGGGTTCCCTTCGGGGCGGGTTACGGCGCGGTACGGCGGCGTGCGGCGGCGGTACGGCTCAAGGCCGCGGCCCGACGGCCGCGGCCGACCCGCGTCAGACGGACGCGGACGCCGACGCGACCTCGGCCGCCTCCGACTCCGCGACGACGCCGGTCACCCGGCGCAGCTTCTTCATCGGGCCCAACTCGCCCTCGTAGACCTTCTTCACGCCGTCACCGAGCGAGGTCTCGATGATGCGGATGTCGCGGACCAGCCGCTCCAGGCCCTGCGACTCGACGGACGCGGCCTGGTCGGAGCCCCACATGGCGCGGTCGAGGGTGATGTGCCGCTCGACGAAGACGGCGCCGAGCGCGACGGCGGCCAGCGTGGTCTGGAGGCCCACCTCGTGGCCGGAGTAGCCGACCGGCACGTTCGGGTACTCGGACTGGAGGGTGTTGATCATGCGGAGGTTGAGCTCCTCGTGCTTCGCCGGGTACGTCGAAGTGGCGTGGCACAGCACGATGTTGTCGCTGCCGAGCACCTCCACCGCGTGCCGGATCTGCTTCGGCGTCGACATGCCGGTGGAGAGGATGACGGTACGGCCGGTGGTGCGCAGGGCGCGCAGCAGCTCGTCGTCGGTGAGGCAGGCGGAGGCGACCTTGTGCGCGGGCACGTCGAACTTCTCCAGGAACGCGACGGACTCCACGTCCCACGGGGAGGCGAACCAGTCGATGCCGTGCTTGCGGCAGTACTCGTCGATCGCCCGGTAGCCCTCCTCGTCGAACTCGACGCGGTGCCGGTAGTCGATGTAGGTCATCCGGCCCCAGGGGGTGTCGCGCTCGATCTCCCACTGGTCGCGCGGGGTGCAGATCTCCGGGGTGCGCTTCTGGAACTTGACCGCGTCGCAGCCCGCGGCGACGGCCGCGTCGATCAGGGCGAACGCGTTCTCCAGGTCGCCGTTGTGGTTGATGCCGATCTCGCCGGTGACGTACACGGGCTGGCCGTTGCCGATGTGGCGGGAGCCGACGGCGCGGATGTTGGAGGGGAGGGAGGTGGTCACGGCGTGTTCCTTCACTACGGGGGTGGGACTACTACGGGTGGGAACTGGGGAGTTGGCTCTGGTCGAGGGGAAGGGCGGACAGGGGGTCAGCGGGACAGGGTGGGGCCGAGCAGCCAGGCGGCGATCTCACGGATCGCGCCGCGCCCGCCGTCCGCGGTGGTGACCGCGCGGGCCGCGGCGCGGACCACGTCGTGCGCCCCGGCGACGGCGACGGGCCAGCCGACCAGGCCGAAGCACGGCAGGTCGTTGACGTCGTTGCCCGCGTAGAG
This sequence comes from uncultured Actinomycetota bacterium, assembly GCA_963820715.1. Classification (GTDB taxonomy): domain Bacteria; phylum Actinomycetota; class Actinomycetes; order Streptomycetales; family Streptomycetaceae; genus Actinacidiphila. Next base: position 519,381 of record CAWGAU010000001.1, read on the forward strand.
CACCCGCTCGGGGGCGATGCCCTGCTCCTGGCACCACTGCTTGAGGGCCACGTCCTTGCGGTCGATGCCGTGCAGCACGGGGACCTGGAGCTTGCGGGCGCGGGCGGCGACGACCGGGTTGGTCTCGGTGGACAGGATCAGCACGGGCACGCCCGCGCGGCGCAGCGCCGCGATCCCCAGGCCGTCGCCGCGGTGCACGGTGACCGACTCGTGGCCGTCGGAGTCGATCGTGACGCGGTCGTCGGTCTGGGTGCCGTCGAAGTCGAGGACGACGGCGTCCACGTCGTCGCGGCACGGGGTGGCCGCGTTGGGGTCGAGCAACGGGGCCAGCGCGCGGGCGCGTTCGAGGTCGGCGGGCTCGTCGATCTCCAGCACCCGGGCCGGGTCGGTCCACACCAGCGCGGTGCGGCCGAAGAAGCGGTGCCGGGCGCCGCGGAAGCCGTCGGCGCGCATGGCGTACGCGGCGCCGGTCTCCAGCAGGTCCTGCGGGCGGTCCTGGCGGCGCGGGCGGCCGGCCTTGTCGTGGTTGACGCCGACCGCGCCGGACGCGGCGACGTCCTCGCGCCAGACGAAGCCGTGGAAGGGGGCGACGGTGTGCGCGGTGTCGGCGCCCTCCTCGGTGACCGCGGCGACGACGCCGTCGACCTCCTCGCCCGTGACGAAGGGGCTGGTGCACTGGACGAGGACCACCACGTCGGCGGTGACACCGCTGATCGCCTCGTCGGCGTCCATCGCGTGCAGCACCGCCGCCTCGCTGGTGGCGGTGTCGCCGGCTATGGCGGTCGGCCGCAGCACGACCTCGGCGCCCGCGGACCGGGCGACCTCGGCGATGGCCGGGTCGTCGGTCGACACGACGACCCGGGTGACCCTGCGCGCGGCAGCGCAGGCCCGCACCGCGCGGGCGACCAGGGGGACGCCGCCGACGGTCGCCACGTTCTTTCCTGGCACTCCCTTCGAGCCCCCGCGGGCGGGGATCACGGCAAGCACGTGGGGCGATGTGGCGGTCATGGGTGGCTCCTGTCGTCACGAACACGGGTGCCGTCAGCACGGCGGTCAGCCCCCGAGGGGCGCGGGGAACTGCGCGGGCAACCGGCCACCGGCCGGTGGTCCGGACACGACAGCAACAGCCCCACCGGGCCGGTGACGACCCGCAGCCACGTCGTGGCTTGTCGCGCAGTTCCCCGCGCCCCTGGGTAGGCGCCGTGGGACGCGAGGGCACCCCGCGCCCCTGGTAGGGCGCCGTCGGACGCGAGGGCACCCCGGACCCCGGACCGCAGCCGCAGGCTCATAGCTGGCCCCAGCGCCGGATCGCGGGCGCCACCCGCTGCACCCCTTGCCGGTAGGCGGTCCGCGCGGAATTGCGCAGCACCTCGCGGGCGGCGCGCCGCACCACCCCCTCGTCGCGCGGCGCGAGCCGCGCCGAGGGCAGCCCCTCGGGGTCCAGGCCGTGCCGCGCCAGCAGCCCGGGCAGGTAGCCGGAGGCGGTGCGCAGCGTGTAGTAGGGGGCGAGCCGCGGCAGCCGCCCCGCGCCGAGCAGCCCGTGCACGCGGGCCCGCAGATCCGCGTACGGGTCGGCGCCCGCCACACCGTGCGCGGCGGTCCAGTCGGGGTCGGCCTCGGGCAGGTGGCCGTCGTCGAGTTCGTCCCAGGACGCGAGGCAGCCCGAGCCGAGGAAGTGGTGGTTGCCGAGCGGCTCGCGGATGCCGAGGTCGGTGAGGACGGCCGTGGGTATCCCGCGGTGCAGCGACTCCAGCGCGGCGGTGGAGCTGACCGTCACCAGCAGGTCGGTGCGGTCGAGCACTTCGCCCATCGCGCCGTAGACGAGCGAGACGTTGTCCGGCGGGTCGAGGGAGGCGACCAGCTTCTGGTACGGGTGCTCCTCGATGTGCGTGGTGTGCTCGCCCGGCTTGCTGCGCAGCTTCACCAGCACCTCGCGCTCGGGGTGCTCGCGGGCGTGCCCGACCAGCCGGCGCAGCAGGTGCAGCCGGTCGGCGCGGCCCTCGGGCGCGGACGGCTGTACGGCGAAGGTGACGGTGAACGGCCGCCCGCCGCCGGGGCCGAAGTCCGGCCGGTACCGGTCGCCGCCGAGGAAGGGCAGCGCGGTCTCCACGATGGAGCCGGTCGGGTGGCCGACCCCGTCGTACACCGCCCGGAACCGGCGCGCGTCGTCGGCGCTGTTGGCGAGGACGACGTCGGCGCCGGCCCGCAGCAGCAGCCCGTCGGCGAGCTTCTCGTAGACGACGCCGACGTATCCGGTGACGAGGACCGGCCGGCGGTCGTGGTCGCGCCAGGCGCGGCCGAAGCCGTGCAGCAGGGCCTGGACGGTGCCGCCGACGCACGAGACGACCAGGACGTCGCAGTTCTCCGGGCCGATGCCGGCCAGGAGTTCGGCGGCGGTCTGCTCGGTCATGGAGTCGGCGGGGATGCCGAGTTCGGCGAGCTGGCGGGGGGTGGGCGTGGCGCGGCCGCGCAGCAGGCGGGCGTCCACCCGCGCTTCCGGATCGATCCGGCGCGCGGTCAGCGCACCCCACTTCCACCGGGTGTCCGAGTCGGCGATCACCGTGACCCGCAGGGGCCCTGACGTACGTTCTGGCACAGCGCAGACAGTAGGAAGCGGGTGGGTGGAATGGGCTAATCGAAAGCCAACGGCGGGTAAACAGAATGCCGATACTTCGGAAGTCCGCACCGACCTGCGGGTAATCACCGGCTCGTCGTTTTCCGTTTACCTGAATGTACTCCGGTGGCCAAGTACGGGGCCGGGCCGCGCCCTAAGGTGCTGCGGGTGGTCAAGCTCTCCGTCATCGTGCCCTTTTTCAATGTGCAGCAATTCGTACCCGACGCGCTGCGCAGCCTCCGGTCCAATGCCCGGCCGGATTACGAGTTCCTGCTGATGGACGACGGGTCGACCGACCGGACTCCGAAGCTGCTGGAGGAAGGGGTCGGCTCGCTGCCGGGTGCGCGCATCATCCGGCGCGACCACACCGGTGTCGCGGCGCTGCGCAACGCGGGCATCGACGCGGCCCGCGGCAGATATCTGACGTTCATGGACGGCGACGACTGGCTGGCCCCCGGCTATCTGCCGCAACTGGTGCGCGCGATGGACGAGTTGGACGTGGACTTCCTGCGCACCGACCACGTCCAGTGCACCGGCACCCTCCGCAACGTGATGCGCGCCCCGCACGGCCGCCGCAACCAGCGGATGGACCCGCGGGCCGGCATCCTGCCCGCCGACCGGCCGTCGCTGGTGGACTACCCCTACTCCTGGGCCGGCGCCTACCACCGCAGGCTCGTCGAGCAGGGCCTGCTGCACTTCCCGGCCGACCTGCGCACCGCCGAGGACCGGCCGTGGATCTGGCGGCTGCACCGCGAGGCGCGGTCCTGCGCGGTGGTCGGGCTGCTGGGCGTGCACTACCGGCGGGGCGTGGCCAGTTCGCTCACCCAGGTCGGCGACGTGCGCCAGCTGGACTTCGTACGGTCCTTCGACCAGGTGATCGCGGAGCTGGCCGGTGATCCGGACGCCGAGCAGTTCCTGCCCAAGGCCGTCCGCACCTACTGCGCGATCATCGCCCACCACCTGGACCAGATCGACCGGTTCGAGCCCGCGCTGGCCCGGCGGCTGAAGTCGCTGTGCGCGGCCGCGCTCAGCCGGCTGCCCGCCGACGTGCTCACCGACGCGCTGGACTCCATGGACCTCGAACGCAGCGTGAAGATCCGCCGCCTGCGCTGGCGGCTGCCGGCCAGGGCCGACGGGACGGGCGCCGCCCCTGACCCCGAGGCGGACGTCCGCGACAACTCCGGAACGGTGGTCGCGTGATGGCCCGCACCCAGCTCTTCCTCGCCTCCACGCTCTACGGCATCGCCACCCTCGCCGCCTCGATCGACGCCGGCGCGCTGCCGGCCGCCGACCGGCGCATCCTGGTGGTCAGCAACAACGCCGCCGTGCCCGAGACCCACAAGGGCCCCGACCAGGCGCCCGGCTTCCAGGCGCTGCGCGGCCGCTTCGACACCGTCGTGTCCTGGAACGAGGCGATCAGCCCGCTGCACCCGGGCGGCTGGGCCCCGCGGCCCGACGACGTCCCCCTGTGGGAACGGCACCTGCGGATGCTGTGGGACCTCGGCGACGACGACCTGGAGCTGGTGGTGGAGTCGATCCAGGTCGCCCCCGCGCTCTCCTTCGCGCAGGTCTTCACCGGCGCCCCCATCACCGTCTACGCCGACGGCCTGATGTCGTACGGCCCGACCCGCAACAAGCTCGGGCTGCTGGTGGACACCCGCATCGACCGGCTGCTGCACCTGGACCTCGTCCCCGGGCTGCGGCCGCTGCTGCTGACCGAGTTCGGGGTGCCCGCGCAGGTCGTGCCGTCGCAGGAGTTCACCAAGGTGCTCGGCGAGGTCGCCGAGGCGTCGCGGGACGCCGACGGCGACAGCGTGGACGAGCTCCCCGAGGGCGCGGCCCTGCTGCTCGGCCAGTACATGTCGGCGCTGGGCATCCTCACCGTGGCCGAGGAGGAGGAGCTGCACCTGTCGATGGTGCGCGGCGCCGCCGCGCTCGGCCACCGGGAGATCGTCTTCAAGCCGCACCCGACCGCGCCCGCGCACTGGACCGAGCCGCTGACCGCCGAGGCGGACCGGCTCGGCGTGCGGCTGACCGTGCTCAACACCCCGGTGCTCGCCGAGGTGGTCTACCAGCACGCCCGGCCCGCGCTGGTGGCCGGCTGCTTCTCCACCGCGCTGCTCACCGCGTCCGTGCTCTACGGCATCCCGGTCGCCCGCACCGGCACCAAGCTGCTGCTGGAGCGGCTGTCGCCGTACCAGAACAGCAACCGGATGCCGGTCACCATCGTGCACGCCCTGCTGCCCGACCTGGCCGACGCGGCGGCGGTACGGGCCTGGAGCCCGCCGTCGCCCGACGCGGTCGCGGACAGCCTGACGCCACTGCTGCACACCGTGGGCTTCTGCATGCAGGCCCGCGCCCACCCCGAACTGCGCGACGAGGCCACCGCCTGGCTCGCCGCCCACCTGGACGCCGGCACCTGGCCGTACTTCAAACGCCGCCGCCTGACGTCGCTGGGACTGCCCGGCGCCGTGCCCGGCAAGCTGGCGTTCGTGCCGCGCAACCGCACCGTGCGCCGCGTGGCCCGGCGGGCCCGCGCCTTCAAGAAAGCCGCACTCGGATGAGCCTTCACGTGCCGCCCTCCGTCGACGGGCCGGGCGCCCGGCCCGAACCGGCGCCGCCCCGGGCCGCGGCCGAACTCCCGCCGGAGAGGCGGCCGCAGGACCCCGCGGCGCCGGCCGCGGTCCGCCCGCCCACCCGGCTGCGGGCCCTGGACGGACTGCGGCTGGTGGCCGCGCTGATGGTCTGCGCCTACCACTACGCCGGCCGCGGCGGCCGGATCACCACCTCCTGGGGCGCCTCGCCGTCGGCCCTGTTCCCGCACCTGGCCGGCCCGTTCTCCTACGGCTGCCTCGGCGTGAACATCTTCTTCGTCATCAGCGGCTTCGTGATCTGCATGAGCGGCTGGGGCCGCAGCCTCAAGGACTTCACCATCTCCCGGGTGACCCGGCTCTACCCCGCCTACTGGGCCGCGCTGATCCTGGTCACGGTCGTCTTCCTGGCGGCCGGCGTGCCGCGGGTGCCCGACACCGACCTGCTGACGAACTTCACCATGCTCCAGATGCCGGCCGGCGCGCAGCGCGTGCTCGGCGTGTGCTGGACGCTGTGGGCCGAGATGCGCTTCTATCTGCTCTTCGCGCTCGCCGTCGTCCTTGCCGGGCGCCACCCGCCGCCGGGTGCTGGTGTTCTGCGCGGTGTGGACGATCGGCGCGCTCTACGCGGATTCCTCCGGCGAGGCGTTCTTGAAGGTCGCGCTCATGCCCCAGTACGCCCCCTACTTCGTGGCCGGAATGGGCATGTATGTCATCCACCGGTTCGGGCACGACGCGATGGCCTGGGGCGTGGTCGCGGTCGGTTTCCTGCTCGGCCAGCGCTACGCGGTGAAGGCCAACGTGGCCCCCGCGCACCTCCATGTCTTCCACCACCGCAGCCAGTTCGGGGTGATCGCGGTCGTCACCTTCGGCTTCCTGGCGGTCGCCGCGGTGACGATGGTGCCGTGGGTCGCCCGGATCGAATGGCGCTGGCTGACCACCGCGGGAGCCCTGACGTACCCCTTCTACCTGGTGCACGAGCACCTCGGCTGGGTCGTGATCGACAAGCTCAACCGGCACACCTCGTTGTCGCCGCCGGCCGTGCTGGCGGTCTCGGCGGGCTCGATGCTGGTGCTGGCCTGGCTCGTGTACCGGCTGGTGGAACGGCCGTCCGCGCCCCGGCTCAAACGGCTGCTCAACCGTCCGCTCACGGAGCGGCCCGCAAAATAGGGGGCGGGCCGCGCAAGGGCCCTGCCCTACGATGGAAGGGTGAGCGACATCACCCGAGGAAGTGTGCGCGAACCCACCCGTGCGGAGGAGATCCTCGCCGTAGGACTGCGCGACGAGAAGAGACGCCAGACCCGGCGGCATATCGCGGAGGTCGCCACCGGACTCTTCCTCGAACACGGCTTCGCACAGGTCACCATCGCGGAGGTGGCCCGTACGGCCGAGGTGTCCGTCAACACCGTGTACACGTACTTCCCCTCCAAGGAAGACCTGGTCTTCTACCCCGAGGAGGCGTCGGCGCAGCGGATGGTGCAGATGGTGCGCGACCGCGCGGCCGGCCAGTCCGCGGCGAACGCGGTGTTCACCGCGCTGCGCGGCGAACTGCGGCACGGCGACCGGATGGTGGGCCTCACCCAGGGCTTCGGCCGCTTCCTCCAGATGGTCTGGGACGAGCCGACGCTCGCAGCCCGGCTGGACTCGATAGCGCGCGAGATGGTGGAGGCGCTGGCGGTGACCCTCGCCGACGAGACCGAGGCGCGCGACGGGGACCCGCTGCCGCGGCTGGTGGCCGCGCAGCTCGGCTGGGCGCAGGATCAGCTCTTCCGCGAGATCGGTGAGCGGACCCGTGAGGGGGTCGGGCCCGGGGCGGTCGCCGAGAGCGCCCTCGCTCTGCTCGACTGCGTCGAGAGCCTGCTCAGCGAGCGGGTGCTCGGGTACGCGACGCGATGATCCCTGGCTTACGCACTGTGGTGCGCGTGAGTGAGATCCGCGCGGGACGCGCCCCTACCCCTAGCGCTCCGCTGGGTGAGCCCCATTCCGTAAGGCGCCGCCTTACCAACACCCACGGGGTGGGCCCCTTCGCGCCCAAGGACGCCCTACCAGGGGCCGCGGGGTGGGCGCCCTTGCGCCCAAGGACGCCCTACTAGGGGCGCGGGGAACTGCGCGAGCAACCGGCACCGGCCGGTGGTCCGGATGCGACCGCAACAGCCCCACCGGCCCGGTGACGACCCGCGCCACCGTCGTGGCTGATCGCGCAGTTCCTCCCCCAGACTCCGTCCGGGGGTACCCCCAGCGCCCCTAAAACGAGGCACCCTCGTGCCGGGAGGGCACCCCCGGCCCTGGGGAGGGCGCCCCGGCGGCGGGGGCGCCGTGGGGGCGGGTGCGGGCCGCAGGCTAGAAGGCGTCGGTCGGCACGTAGGTCCCCCACACCTCGCGCAGCGCGTCGCAGACCTCGCCGACCGTCGCCCGCGCCCGCAGCGCGTCCTTCATCGGGTAGAGGACGTTGTCCGTGCCCTCGGCGGCCTTGCGCAGGGCGGCGAGCGCGGCGTCCACGGTCTGCTGGTCGCGGCCGGCCCGCAGCCGGGCGAGCCGCTCGGCCTGCTGGGCCTCGATCGCCGGGTCGACCCGCAGCGGCTCGTACGGCTCCTCCGTCGTCGAGCTTGTAGCGGTTGACGCCGACCACGACCCGCTCGCCGGAGTCGATCTCCTGCGACGATGCGGTACGCGCTCTGCTCGATCTCGTTCTTCTGGAAGCCGTGCTCGATCGCGTCGACCGCGCCGCCGAGGTCCTCGACCTTGCCCATCAGCTCCAGGACGGCGGCCTCGACCTCGTCGGTCAGCGTCTCCACCACGTAGGAGCCCGGCGAACGGGTCGACCGTCGCCGTCACGTCCGTCTCGTACGCCAGCACCTGCTGGGTGCGCAGCGCGAGCCGGGCGGACTTGTCGGTGGGCAGCGCGATGGCCTCGTCGAAGGAGTTGGTGTGCAGCGACTGCGTGCCGCCGAGCACCGCGGCCAGGCCCTGCACGGCGACCCGGACCAGGTTGACCTCGGGCTGCTGGGCGGTGAGCTGCACGCCCGCGGTCTGGGTGTGGAAGCGCAGCATCAGCGACTTGGGGTTCTTCGCGCCGAACTCCTCGCGCATCACCCGGGCCCAGATCCGGCGGGCCGCCCGGAACTTGGCGACCTCCTCCAGGATCGTGGTCCGCGCGACGAAGAAGAACGACAGCCGCGGCGCGAAGTCGTCGACGTCCATGCCCGGCGGCGACCGCGGCCCGCACGTACTCGATGCCGTCGGCGAGGGTGAAGGCGATCTCCTGCGCGGGCGTGGCCCCGGCCTCGGCCATGTGGTAGCCGGAGATCGAGATGGTGTTCCACTTCGGGATCTCGGCCTTGCAGTAGCGCGAAGATGTCCGCGATCAGCCGCAGGCAGGGCTTGGGCGGGAAGATGTACGTGCCGCGGGCGATGTACTCCTTGAGCACGTCGTTCTGGATCGTGCCGGTGAGCCGCTCGGCCGGCACGCCCTGCTCCTCGCCGACGAGCTGGTAGAGCAGCAGCAGCAGCGCGGCGGGCGCGTTGATCGTCATCGAGGTGGACACCTTGTCCAGCGGGATGCCGTCGAAGAGCACCCGCATGTCCTCGATCGAGTCGATCGCCACGCCCGACCTTGCCGACCTCGCCGTGCGCGATGGCCGCGTCGGAGTCGTGGCCCATCTGGGTCGGCAGGTCGAAGGCGACCGACAGGCCCATCGTGCCGTTGGCGATGAGCTGCTGGTAGCGCGCGTTGGACTCGGCGGCGGTGCCGAACCCGGCGTACTGCCGCATCGTCCACGGGCCGCCCGGTGTACATCGACGGGTACACACCGCGGGTGTACGGGAATGCGCCCGGCTCCCCCAGCTTCTCGGCGGCGTCCCACCCTTCCAGCGCCTCCGGCCCGTACACCGGCTCGATCGGCAGTCCGGATTCCGACTCGCGCGTCATTCTTCACGCCTCCGCTGACTCGCTGGTGGGTGTGCTGGCTGGCTGTGGGGTCGAACGGCCGAGAGGTGCGTCCGCGCGGCCGGCCTCCGCGGCATTGAGGAGTTACTGACGGGTTAACATCAGGGGCCCGCCACGGACTGTAGTGGGGTCCGCGCGTACGACGGCCCCAAACCCGCTGGGACCTTCCTCACAGTCTCTCCCGGTTCGGCCCCCGCGGGCGCCCCGTACCGGGCAGGTTAGGGGAGTCCCCCTAAGCGGGGCTGAAACGACGAGCGCGGCCGGGTAGGGGGAAATGCACCCGGCCGCGCTCGATGTACGGCCGCCGATACGGGGAGAACCGGCGTCCGCCGGGCCGATGACCAGTCGGCCCACTCCTTACAGCGCATCCGGCGCCGGAAGTGTCACGCGGTGTCGCGGGACGGGTTTCCGGCAGCGCCGCCTGCGGGTCCCGACAGGGCCTGGACGGAGTGCGGCGGGACTCCGGAGCCGGCCTGCGGGGAGGGCGCGGGCGTGGTCGGGGCCGGCGTGGGGGCGGGGTGGATCGAACGGTTCGGGGTGGTGCCGGAGCCGTGGCCCGGGCCGTCCCCGCCGTGGCCGGAGCCGACCGGGTTCCCCTTGCCGCCGCCCCTGTCGTCGCCCTTGCCTGCGCCGCTGCCGTTGCCGTTGCCGTTGCGCGGGGCGACGGTGCCGTCCAGGCGGGGCGGGGCGGAGCGCCAGGCGCTGTCCGCCTTCCTCTTGCGGTGCGTGCCGTCGACGAAGCCCTTGTCCATGTCCTTGCCGTTCTTCCGCCCGTCCTTCTGGGCGTCCTTGAGGGCCTTCTGGGCGCGGACGAGTCTGCGGCAGGGGTCGGCCGCGGCGCCCTTGTCGCCGTGCGCGGCGAGGTACGCCTGGCACCAGGGCAGCCAGCCGAACCCGGGCGCGGCGGAACCGGTGGCGGTGGGCGGGCCGGTGGCGGTGCCGGGGGGCGAGTCCGGCACGGCGGGAGGCGACAGGGGACCGGTGGAGTGGCCGGCCTCGCCCACCCCCGGGGTGGCCGGCGCCGACGCCCGGCTGCCGCTGGACGCGGCGGCGCCGGAGCCCTCGCCGGTCAGCGGAATCCGCCCGCCGGTCGCGGCGACGGCCACCGCGACCCCGCTGAGCGCGACCACGGACGCCGCCGCGGCGAACGACATCCGCAGCGCCCGGCGGGTCGGGCCGGGCCAGGAGACGGCGGCGCGCCGGACCGCGGAGGAGCCGTACGCGGCCCGGAAGGCGGCGAGCGCGGCCTCCTCGCGGACCGGGTCGAGCGTGAGCGGCCCGGCGAAGCGCGGGGCCGCGGATGTGTCCTGGCCCGGGGCGCCCGAACTGCCGGACGCGACCGAGGGGTCGGCGCCACCGCCGGCCGCCGCCAGCAGGCGGGCCAGCCGGTCGGCGGCCCGCGCGGCCCGCGCGTCGGCGGGCTCCACCCGCCCGCCGGTCAGCAGCAGTTCGGCGGCCCGGCCGGTCAGCCAGTCCACCGGTGCGGCGCCGCCGCGCGATGCCGTCCGGCCGGTGCCGGCGCGGGGGTCGGCGGCCGGCGGCGTCCCGGGCGCGTCGGACCCGTCGCCCGGCTGCCCGGGGCACACTGCGTCATGTCGTGCTTCGTCACTCATGTCACTTCCTCACAGCGCCTTCGACGTTGAAAACGTCACATCGGCGGGCTGTCCGTCGGTCCGTCCGCCCCCCTGGCCCCCGGTGCCCATCCCTTCCCCCGCTGCCCCGCTGTGGCCGTCCTGGCCGTCCTGGCCGTCCTGGCCTTCGTGTTCGAGCAGTTCGGCCAGCCGGCGCAGGCCGCGGTGGGTGGCCATCCGCACCGAGCCCGCGCGCTTGCCGAGCACCCGGGCCGCGCTGGTGGAGTCCAGGCCCATGACGACCCGCAGCAGGACCGCCTCGGCCTGCTCGCGCGGCAGCGCCGCGATCGCCGCGAGCGCGCGGTCGGTGGCGACCGCGTCGAGCGCCTCGCCCGCGGTGTCGGCGCGGTCCGGCATCAGCACGAGTTCGTCGACGCCGGCGCCCGAGACCGGCCGGCGGGCGCGGGCGCGGATGTGGTCCAGCGCGCGGTTGCGGGCGATGCGCGCGGCCCAGCCGCGGATCTCCGCCCCGCCGCCGCGGAAGTTCGGCAGGTCGCGGGCGATCTGAAGCCACGCCTCCGAGGCGACGTCCTCCGCGTCGCCGGAGCCGACCAGGCTGCGCACGTAGTGCAGCAACTGCGGCTGCACCGCCCGGTAGACGACCCTGAACGCGGTCTCGTCACCGCCCTGCGCCGCGCTCACCGCGCTCTCCAGATCCACGTCCGGCCCCACCCCCTCGCCCCCCGTCGCCCTCCGGCCCCATCCTGCCGCATGCGGACCGGTGACACTTTCGTAGCGTCATACGCCGTACAAGTCGGCGGCCGGGGACGCTCCTGTGGGGGGAGGCGGCCCCCGGCCGTCGTCATATGCCTGCATGTCGGCATGTGACGACGGCCGACCCGGCGCGCCGACCCACCCGAACCGGCCACCGCCGGCCACCTCGTGGGGCAGCCGACCGCGACCCGGGCGCCGCGCCGGTCAACACATGGCCAGATCCGACCCGTACGAGTGATTTCCCCCGTCCGCCGACCGGTCGAACCCGACCCGCCCGTAGAGTTGCGGCAGCCGCCGCACACCCGACGCGGCCCACGCGCTCTCCGCCGCATCCTCTCGCGGAGAACCCCCTCCCCAGTCCCTGGAGACCCCGCTGACCAGCCCTCCGCAGCCAGATGGGCTGCACCTGTTCAACCGGGCGCCGACCGCCGACGCCGAGGCCGCGCTGCGCGCCTGCTGCGGCTCGTACCGCTGGGTGCGCCGGATGGCGGACCACCGGCCGTACCCGACCGTGGACGCGCTGCTGGCCGCCGCGGACGAGGCGGCGTACGACCTGAGCTCGGACGATCTCGCCGAGGCACTGGCCGGCGAGGCCACCACGGCGCTGCCCGACCGCGGCAACCTGGCCGTGCACACCGCGCTGCGCGCCGCCCACGCCGCCTACGAGTCGCGGTTCGGCCACGCCTTCGTCATCGCGCTGGCCGCGGCCGACCCGGCCGTCGTACTGGACCAGACGCTGGAGAGCCTGCGGCAGCGGCTCGGGCACGACGAGGACGAGGAAGCGGTCGTCACCGCCGAGCAGTTGCGGCGGATCTGCCGTGCCCGGCTGCTCCGGCTGGTGGAAGCGCGCAGTACACAGCGTTCACCCGACCGTGCGGGATCGATCACACCACCCCTACCCCGCGGTACGCAGCAGACATCGCGTCGCTACGATGGCCAGGGCCGGTGGACCATACCCGGCCGGGCGTGACCGACCCAGAAGCCGGCACCCCTCGTCTCGCTCCCGGAGGGTATTTTCCGTGCCGGCTGGAACGCTTTACCGCGGCCGGGAAGGCATGTGGTCCTGGGTGGCTCACCGAGTCACCGGCGTCCTCATCTTCTTCTTCCTGTTCGTCCACGTTCTCGACACCGCCCTGGTGCGGGTCTCCCCCGAGGACTACGACAAGGTCATCGCGACCTACAAGACGCCCATCGTCAGCCTGCTGGAGTACGGCCTGGTGGCCGCGGTCCTCTTCCACGCGCTGAACGGCCTGCGGATCATCGCGGTCGACTACTGGACCCAGGGGCCCCGCTACCAGAAGCAGATGTTCTGGACGGTGATGGGCCTGTGGATCGTGCTGATGATCGGCGCGATCTACCCGGTCCTCGGCCACGCCGCACGAGTGCTGTTCGGGAGCTGAACGACCCATGGCAACTGAAGTCACCCCGATGGACGACGTGGAACTGACCGGTTCCAGCGCCGCCTACGGCCCCGGCAACCCGGCCCCCGTGATCGAGCCGCCGCGCGCCCGTACCCCGCGCACGTCCGGCGTGCGCCGGTCCACCCGCACCAACTTCGAGCTGTACGGCTGGCTGTTCATGCGGCTGTCCGGTGTGGTGCTGGTCGTGCTGGTGCTGGGCCACCTGCTGATCCAGCTCGTGCTGGACGGCGGGGTCAGCAAGGTCGGCTTCGCCTTCGTCGCCGGCCGCTGGGCCTCGCCGTTCTGGCAGTACTGGGACCTGGCGATGCTGTGGCTGGCCATGCTGCACGGCGGCAACGGCCTGCGCACCGTCATCAACGACTACGCCGAACGGCCGAACACCCGCCTCTGGCTCAAGACGCTGCTGTTCACCGCCGTGGCGTTCACCATCGCGCTCGGTTCGCTGGTGATCTTCACCTTCGACCCGAACATCCGCTAGGCCAGGGCCGGACAGGGAAGCGACCCCCATGCAGATCCACAAGTACGACACCGTCATCGTCGGCGCAGGCGGCGCCGGTATGCGCGCGGCCATCGAGGCCACCAAGCGCAGCCGCACCGCCGTCCTGACCAAGCTCTACCCCACCCGGTCCCACACCGGCGCCGCCCAGGGCGGCATGGCCGCCGCCCTCGCGAACGTCGAGGAGGACAACTGGGAGTGGCACACCTTCGACACGATCAAGGGCGGCGACTACCTGGTCGACCAGGACGCCGCCGAGATCCTGGCGAAGGAGGCCATCGACGCCGTCCTCGACCTGGAGCGGATGGGCCTGCCGTTCAACCGGACGCCCGAGGGCCGGATCGACCAGCGCCGCTTCGGCGGCCACACCCGCAACCACGGCGAGGCCGCGGTACGCCGCTCCTGCTACGCCGCGGACCGCACCGGCCACATGATCCTCCAGACGCTGTACCAGAACTGCGTCAAGGAGGGCGTGGAGTTCTTCAACGAGTTCTACGTCCTGGACCAGCTCCTCACCGAGGTCGACGGCGTGCAGCGGTCGGCCGGCGTGGTGGCGTACGAACTCGCGACCGGCGAGATCCACGTCTTCCAGGCGAAGGCCGTGATCTACGCGTCCGGCGGCACCGGCAAGTTCTTCAAGGTGACGTCCAACGCGCACACCCTGACCGGCGACGGCCAGGCCGCGGTCTACCGGCGCGGGCTGCCGCTGGAGGACATGGAGTTCTTCCAGTTCCACCCGACGGGCATCTGGCGGATGGGCATCCTGCTCACCGAGGGCGCCCGCGGCGAGGGCGGCATCCTGCGCAACAAGGACGGCGAGCGCTTCATGGAGAAGTACGCGCCCGTCATGAAGGACCTCGCCTCGCGCGACGTCGTCTCCCGCGCGATCTACACCGAGATCCGCGAGGGCCGCGGCTGCGGTCCCGAGGGCGACCACGTCTACCTCGACCTGACCCACCTGCCGCCGGAGCAGCTCGACGCGAAGCTGCCGGACATCACCGAGTTCGCCCGCACCTACCTGGGCATCGAGCCGTACACCGACCCGATCCCGATCCAGCCGACCGCGCACTACGCGATGGGCGGCATCCCCACCAACGTGCAGGGCGAGGTGCTGTCCGACAACACCACCGTCGTCCCCGGCCTGTACGCGGCCGGCGAGGTGGCCTGCGTGTCCGTGCACGGCGCGAACCGGCTGGGCACCAACTCGCTGCTGGACATCAACGTCTTCGGCCGCCGCTCCGGCATCGCCGCCGCGCAGTACGCGCACGCCAACGACCATGTGGAGCTGCCGGAGAACCCGGCCGCGCAGGTCGAGGAGCAGATCGAGCGGCTGCGCACGTCGACCGGCACCGAGCGGGTCGCGGAACTGCGCCGCGAGCTCCAGGAGTGCATGGACGCCAACGTGATGGTGTTCCGCACCGAGCAGACCATCAAGACCGCCGTCGAGAAGATCGGCGAGCTGCGCGCCCGCTACCTGGAGATCGCCATCCAGGACAAGGGCAAGCGGTTCAACACCGACCTGCTGGAGGCCGTCGAGCTGGGCAACCTGCTCGACCTGGCCGAGGTGATGGCGGTCTCCGCGCTGGCCCGCAAGGAGTCCCGCGGCGGCCACTACCGCGAGGACTTCCCGACCCGGGACGACGTCAACTTCATGCGGCACACCATGGCCTACCGGGAGGTGGACGCGGCCGGCGCCGAGTCGATCCGCCTCGACTACAAGCCGGTCGTCCAGACCCGCTACCAGCCGATGGAGCGTAAGTACTGATGAGCACCCCGACGCTCGACACGCACTCGTCGGCCCTCGACGCCGCCGAGACCACCGACGGGCACCTGATCCCCGTCACCCTGCGGGTCCGCCGGTTCAACCCGGAGGTCTCGGCGGATGTGGAGTGGGTCGACTACCAGATCCTGATGGACCCCAAGGAGCGCGTGCTGGACGCGCTGCACAAGGTCAAGTGGGAGATCGACGGCACGCTGACCTTCCGCCGCTCGTGCGCGCACGGCGTGTGCGGCTCGGACGCGATGCGGATCAACGGCAAGAACCGGCTGGCCTGCAAGACGCTGATCAAGGACGTCAACCCGGACAAGCCGATCTCGGTCGAGCCGATCAAGGGCATGACCGTGCTGAAGGACCTCGTGGTCGACATGGACCCGTTCTTCCAGGCGTACCGCGACGTGATGCCGTTCCTGATCACCAACGGCAACGAGCCGACCCGTGAGCGGCTCCAGTCCGCGGCGGACCGGGAGCGGTTCGACGACACCACCAAGTGCATCCTGTGCGCCGCGTGCACGTCGGCCTGCCCGGTGTTCTGGAACGACGGCCAGTACTTCGGCCCGGCCGCGATCGTCAACGCGCACCGCTTCATCTTCGACTCGCGCGACGAGGGCGGCGAGCAGCGGCTGGAGATCCTCAACGACAAGGACGGCGTCTGGCGCTGCCGCACCACCTTCAACTGCACGGACGCCTGCCCGCGCGGCATCGAGGTGACCAAGGCGATCCAGGAAGTGAAGCGGGCGCTGATCACCCGCCGCTTCTGATCCTCCCCGCCGCGCCGGACTCCGTCCGCCGGTGAGGATCGCTGAGTCCTCCGGCAGCAGCCCCGGGCCCCGGCTCCCTTCACGGGAGGCCGGGGCCCGGCGCTTTACCGGGTCCCCCGGGTCTACCGGAGCTGGCTGGTGACCGTCGGGTCGGTGCTACGCGTCGTGCTCGGCGAAGACCTGGCGGGCGGCCGCGACGCCGTTGACGGCCGCGGGGAAGCCCGCGTAGCCGGGACCAGATGTCGCCGTAGCCGAACTCCACGGTGTAGCGGGCCAGATCGGGCGCGACCTCGGCCAGCGGGTCGAGCACGGTGGGATGCTCGGTCCCGGTCACCCGGCTGAACGCGGCCAGGCCGCGGGCGTAGCGGTCGTCGGGGTCGGTCTGCGTCCGCGCGTCGTCCTTGCCCACGACGCCACGGGTTGGAGCCGACTCCAGGTCAAGCCGCGGCCGCGCCGTGCGTCGGGGCCGTCACGCCTCCGTCATGCCTCGGCCACCACCAGCACCCGGCGCAGCAGGTCGGACAGTGTCCGGCGCTCGTCCGCGGTGAGGACGCCGAGCAGCCGGTACTCCTCGTGGCCGACCACGTCCATCGCGCCGAGCCAGGCGGCGCGGCCGGCCGGGGTGAGTTCGACGTCGACCCGGCGGCGGTCGTCGGCGGAGGGCGTACGGCGGACGAAGCCGCGGCGTTCGAGCGCGTCGAGCCGGCCGGTGATGGAGGCGGGGGCCATCTTGAGGTCGGCGGCGAGTTCCGAGGGGACGGTGCGGCCGCCGCGCCCGGCGAGGCTGTGCAGGGTGTCGTACTCGTGCTTGTGCAGGTCGAAGTCGGCCAGCGAGCGCTCGCGGACCCGGCGCAGGTGGTCGGTCAGCACCTTCACCCGGGTGACGGCGCCCTCGATGTCCGGGTCGAGCCCGGGCAGCACGGGCAGCCAGCGCGCGACATGGCCGTCGGTCCAGTCCCGTACGGCCGGCCCCTCCGGGACGGCCCCGCCTTCGCCGTTGGCCCCGGATTCACGCTCGGCCCCGGCCTCACTGCTGGCCCCGGCATCCCGCTCGGACGCGGACGAGTGCTCGCTCATGGCACCGATCCTATGGCGTCCGGCCCGCATCACATCGGCATCGAAATATTCGTTGACGAAAGATTCGATGCCGAAATACCGTGTCCCCGTGCCGCATCCACTCCGCCACCGCGCCTTCCGCCTGCTGTTCACCGGCCGCACCCTGTCCGCGCTCGGCGACTCCGTCGTGCCCGCCGCGCTGGCCATCGCGATCGCCCGCGCCACCGGCTCCGCATCCGCGCTCGCCCTCGTCCTGGGCTGCGCGATGGTGCCCAGACTCGTGCTGCTGCCGCTCGGCGGCGTCCTCGCCGACCGCTTCGACGCGCGGAAAGTGGCGCTGACCACCGACCTCGTACGGTGTGCCTCGCAGCTCCTGGTCGGGCTGGAACTCATCGGCGGGCAGCCGCGGTTGGCCCACATCGCACTCGCCGAGGCGATCGGCGGCTGTGCGTCGGCCTTCGCGATGCCGACCGCGGGTCCACTGGTGAACGGCACCGTGGAGGCGGCCGGGCTGCTGCGGGCCAACGCGCTGATGGCGTCCGCCACCAACGCCACCCGCCTCGCGGGCCCGGCCGTCGCGGGCGCGCTGATCCTCACCGCGGGCCCCGGCTGGGCCTTCGTCCTGGACGCGGCGTCCTTCGCCGCGAGCGCGTCGATGCTCGCCGCCATCCGGGTGCGGCGCGAGCCGATACCGCGCCGCTCGATGCGCGCCGACCTGGTGGAGGGCTGGACCGAGGTGCGCTCGCGCGACTGGTACTGGACCAGCCTGGTCGCCCACGCGGTGTGGAACGGCACAGCGGCCGTCCTCGCCACCCTCGGCCCGCTCGTCGTCACCGGCGGCCACAGCGGGCACGGCGGCGACGGCCTGTGGGTGGCCGTCCTGGAGGCGGGCTCGGTCGGGCTGCTGGCCGGCTCGCTGCTGGCCTCCCGCGCCCGGCTGAAGCGGCCGATCCTGACCGGCAACGTGGGCCTCGCGACATACGCCCTGCCGCTGCTGGCGCTCGCCGCCCATGCCCCCGGCTGGCTGCTCATCGCGAGCTACGGCCTGGCGCTGACCGCGCTCGGCTTCCTCAACCCGGTCTGGGAGTCGTACGTCTACGCGTCCGTCCCGCCCGGCGTACTGGCCCGCGTCACCTCCTACGACTGGCTGCTGTCACTGGCCGCCATGCCGGTCGGCTACGCCGTCGCGCCGCTGGCCGCGCACGCGTTCGGGGCGGCGGCGCCGTTGTACGCCTCGGCCCTGCTGGTCGGCGCGGCCTGCCTGGGGACGGCGGCGGTGCCCGGCGTCCGCAACGCCCGCCCGGTGCGGCCGCCTCAGCCCGAGCACGCCGCGGCCTGAACCGGGCCCGCCCGCGCGGGTGTCAGGCCCCCACCGGCAGCTCGGGCAGCCCGGCCCGCCCCTTTCCCTTCGCCTTGCCCTTCGCCCCGGCCCACGCCGCCGGCAGCGTGACCAGGACCGTCAGGCCGCGTCCCGGCGCGGTGTCCAGGGCGACCGTGCCGTGGTGGGCCTGCACCAGCGCGTACACGATGGACATGCCGAGCCCCGCGCCGCCGGAGTCGCGGGCCCGATCGGGGGCGGCCCGGAAGAAGCGGTCGAAGACGCGTTCTGCGTCCTGCCCGCGCAGCCCCGGCCCGGAGTCGCTGACCCGCAGCCGTACCGCCGCCTCGCCGTGCGCGGCGACCTCCACGGTGAGCGGCGAGTCCGCAGGGGTGTGCACGCGGACGTTGCTCAGCAGGTTGCCGACGATCTGCCGCAGCCCGGCCTCGTCCCCCAACGCCTGCGCCGGACCGCCCGGTTCACCGCCGAAGTGCACCCCGTCCGCCTGGCCGCCAGGAGCACCGGCCGCGCCACCGCCCGGCTCCCCGCCCGCCGGCACGATCACCGTCACCGGCCGCTCCGGCTGCTGCGCGGCCAGGTCCGCGGCCGCGTCCCGTACCAGCGCGCCCAGGTCCACCGGGCGCGGGCTGAGCGTCGGGCGGTCGTCGAGCCGGGCCAGCGAGAGGAGTTCGTCGACCAGCCGGCTCATCCGCAGCGCCTCCGCCGAGACCCGGTCCAGCGCCCGCTCCTTCTCGTCGGCGTCGAGCATGCCCTTCTCGTAGAGCTGGAGGTAGCCGCGTACCGACGCCAGCGGGGTGCGCAGTTCGTGGGAGGCGTCGGCGAGGAACTGCCGCAACTGGGCGGTGGCGCGCCCGCTCTCGGTGAGCGCGGTCTCGATCTGCTGGAGCATCGCGTTGAGCGACGTGCTCAACTGCTCGACCTCCGACGAGCCGTGCCGGGCGGTCGGGATGCGCCGGGACAGGTCGCCCTCGGAGATCGCGGAGGCGGTCTCCACCATGACCTCCAGCGGGCTCAGCCGGCGCCGGGCGGCGGTCATCGAACCGGCGGCCAGCAGCGCGAGCAGCACCGCGCCCGCGCCCCCCTCGGCGATCAGCAGCTTGCCGATCGCACTGCGCACACCGCTCAGCCGCATGCCCTTGACGACGATCGTGCCGTCGGGGAGCCGCTGCGCCACCACCCGGTACTCCATCGAGCGGGTCCTGACGGTGTGCGCGCCGCCGCGGGCGAGCGTGGCCGGGGCGGGCAGCGCGGCGGCGAGGCTGCGCTGCTCGGCGCTGACCGGCGTGGCCCCGTTGCGGCACATCTGCGCCGGCCGGCCGTGCGGGTCCAGCACGATGAACAGGTCCTGCTGGAACGCCTGCGCGACCGACGAGCCCTGCTTGCTGCCGAGCAGGTCGGCGAGCGTGCACAACTGCCGCAGCCCCTCGCCGGTGAGCGAGACGTGCGCCAGGTCGGACTGCGAGGACTTCAGCGAGTCGTCGATCTCGCCGACCAGCACCATGTACGTGGCGGCGATGCTGGCCACGGCCGCGAGCAGCAGGCCGACGGCGAGGAACGCCACGTTGGCGATGGTGAACCGGCCGCGCAGCGACTGCGGCCGCGGCCAGAACCCGCACCTGCGCCGCCCGCGGTCCGCCCCGCGGTCCGCGCTTCTCACGGCGCCCGCCGCGCCGCCTCTCCCACCGACTCTCACGCCGCTCCCCCGCCGCCCGCGGCCGGCGCCGCGCAGATGCCGTACCCGATGCCGCGCCGGGTCTGGATCAACGGCGGCCCGAACCGGTCGAGTTTGCGGCGCAGGTACGAGATGTACGTCTCCACGACGGTCGACGACACCGCCGTGTCGTACCGCCACACGTGCTGGAGGAGCTGCTCCTTGGTGAGTATGCGGCCCGCGTTGCGCAGCAGGTGCCGCAGCAGGTTGTACTCCGTAGGGGTGAGCTCCACCGGCTGCCCGGCCCGGCGGACGGTGTACGTCGCCTCGTCCATCTCCAGGTCGCCGTGGCGCAGCAGCCGGTCCCCGCCCGAGTCCTGGCGGCGGCGGGTACGGCGCAGCACCGCGTGCACCCGGGCCACCACCTCGTCCACGCCGAACGGCTTGGTGATGTAGTCGTCGCCGCCCAGCGCGAGCCCGGCGACCACGTCCCGGGGCGCGTCGCGGGCGGTCACGAAGATGACGGCCAGCCCGTCGCCCTCGGGTCCGTGGTCCTGCGCGGCCCGCTCCTCGCGCAGGGCGCGGCACACCTCCCACCCGTTGCCGTCGGGCAGCATCACGTCCAGCAGCACCAGATCGGGCCGGTGTTCGCGGGCGACGGCCAGCGCCTCCCGCCCGGTCGCGGCGCTGAGCACCGTGAACCCGTTGTACTTCAGGGTGATCCGCAGGATGTCGGCGATACCCGGTTCGTCCTCCACGATGAGCACGGTGGCGTCTGCGGGCACGGCGGGCACGGTGGCGTCCATGCCCCCCAGTATCCGCATCCGCCGCGCGGGCCCGGCCGGCCGGAACTTTGGAGTTCCTTGAGAGAACACGGTTCGGCTTGGTGCGCGGGCAGGGTGCAACGGACGCTGAAAGAGTTCAGTGGGTTCTGGCGGGTTCGGACGACGGGGAATGGGGTTGTTGGCCGTGACGGCTGTGGCGCGGTGGTGCTTCCGGCACAAGTGGTGGGTGATCCTGCTCTGGTTGGCGGCGCTGCTGACCGTGGGAGGGGCGGGCAACGCGCTCGGCGACTCGTACTCCAACGCGTTCTCGCTCAAGGGCACCGAGTCCGCGAAGGTGCTGGACCTGCTGGACAAGGCGGTGCCCGCGCAGTCCGGCGAGGGCGACACCGTGGTCTGGCACGTCGACTCCGGCTCGGTGCGCGACAGTTCGGTACGGCAGCGGATCGACCCGGTGCTCGCGAAGATCGCCGGGCAGAAGGATGTCGGCTCGGTCGGCAGCCCGTACGGCCCGGCGGGCGCGGCGCAGATCAGCAAGGACGGCCGCACCGCGTACGCCACCGTGACGTACACCAAGCTCGGCAACGACCTGACCAACGCGCAGGCGCAGTTGCTCATCGACACCGCGCACGGCGCGGACGGCGGCGGGCTCCGGGTCGAGGTCGGCGGCAACAAGCCGGCGCAGGCCGAGCAGCCGCTGCCCGAACTCGCCGAGGGCATCGGCATCGCGGCGGCCGGCGTGGTGCTCTTCCTCGCGCTCGGCTCGCTGTTCGGGATGCTGATGCCGCTGATCACCGCGCTGTTCGGGATCGGCATCTCGTCCTCGGCGATCATCCTGCTCAGCCACGGCATGGATGTCGCCGACTTCGCCCCGGAGTTGGCGACGCTGGTGGGTCTGGGCGTCGGCATCGACTACGCGCTGTTCATCGTCACCCGGCACCGCAAGGGCATCCTGCGCGGGCGCACCCCGGAAGAGGCCGCGGTCACCGCCCTCAACACCTCAGGGCGGGCGGTGCTGTTCGCGGGCGGCACGGTGTGCATCGCGCTGCTGGGCATGTTCACCCTGCGGCTGACCTTCCTCAACGGGGTCGCCGTCGCCGCCGCGCTCACCGTGGTCATCACGGTCGCCGCGGCCGTCACGCTGCTGCCCGCGCTGCTGGGCGTGATCGGCATGCGGGTGCTCAGCCGCCGCCAGCGCCGCGCGCTCGCCGCGAACGGCCCGCAGACGGAGCCGGTCCGGGGCCCGGCGGCCCGCTGGTCGTCCTTCCTGGAACGGCACCCGCGCACCCTCACGGTGGCCGCGGTCGCGGTCATGGCGACGCTGGCCATCCCCGCGCTGTCGCTGCGCCTGGGCTCCTCCGACCAGGGCAACGACCCGACGACGACCACGACCCGCAAGGCGTACGACCTGCTCGCCGACGGCTTCGGGCCGGGCTTCAACGGTCCGCTGACGATCCTCGCCGAGGTGCCCACGGCCGCCGACCGCACCGCCCTGACCGGGCTGGTGACGCGGCTGAAGGCGACCGACGGGATCGCGTACGCGGCCCAGGTGCCGATGAAGCCGGGCGCCGAGGTCGCGATGGTGCAGGCGGTGCCGACCACCTCCCCGCAGGACAAGGCGACCTCCGACCTGATCGACCACCTGCGCAACGACGTGGTCCCCGCGGCCGAGCGCGGCAGCACCATGCGGGCGTACGTCGGCGGCCAGACCGCGATCTTCGAGGACTTCTCCACCGTCCTGTTCGGCAAACTGCCGCTGTTCATCGGGGT
>CAWGAU010000002.1:0-38640 GCA_963820715.1 uncultured Actinomycetota bacterium
CGGGACCACGGCGGCGAGGACGGCGAAGACGGCGAAGGCACCGGCCAAGAAGACGGCGAAGAAGGCGGCGAAGAGGCAACGCGAAGGCGGCCAAGGCGGCGAAGGCGGCCGAGCCCGCGAAGAAGGGTGCGACCGGGAGGAGCGCGGCTGCCGGCCGGGCGGCAGGCAGGAAGACCCCGGCCGTGAAGGCGGCGGCGACCAGGAAGAGCCCGGCCGGCAAGGCCACGGCGAAGAAGACAGGAGCCCGCAAGGTGGCAGCTAAGAAGACCGTGGCCGGGACGGCCGCCCCGGGTTCCCCGGTGCCCGCCGCCCGCAGCGCCGCGCAGCCCGGCACGCTGGCGGTCCTGCCCGGCGAGGACCCGTGGACGCCGGAGGAGGTCGAGGAGGCCCGCTCGGAACTGCTCGGCGAGGTCGAGCGGCTCAAGGCCGAGATCGCCGCGTCCGAGGCCGCGGTCGCGGGCCTGCTGCGCGACGGCGGGGACAGCGGCGGCGACGAGGCCGACACCGGCTCGAAGAACATCACCCGCGAGTACGAATTGGCGCTCGCCGCCAACACCCGCGAGATGCTGACCCAGGCGACCCATGCGCTGCACCGGCTCGACGAGGGTACGTACGGTCTGTGCGAGGTGTGCGGCGATCCGATCGGGAAGGCGCGGATGCAGGCGTTTCCCCGGGCCACGCTGTGCTTGGACGACAAGCAGCGGCAGGAGCGTCGCTGATCTGCTGCCTCTCGCAGGGAGGAGCCCCACATCCCGTAAGGCGCCGCCCTACCACCCCCCGGTGCGGGGCCCCTCGCGTGGGGCGGTGCCGTGCTTTCCCCCGGGCGAGGGTGCCTTCGCGTGGGGGCGCCACGTCTTCCCCGAGGTGCGGGGCCCCTTTGCGTGGGGCGGTGCCCCGTCTTCCCCGGGGGCGGGGTCCCCTTGCGGATGAGGGCGCCACATTAGGGGCGCTGGGGGTACCCCCGGACGGAGTCTGGGGGTGGGGGCACCTCCCAGCCGCCAGGCTGGGGGAGAACTGCGCGGGCAACCGGCCACCGGCCGGTGGTCCGGATTCCCCGCCGTACAGGGGCTGGGCCTGCGGGCCCGGTGCGCCACCGTCGTGGCTTGTCGCGCAGTTCCCCGCGCCCCTAAAAACACATGGCGCCGCCCCAGCGCAAGGGCACCCCGCACCCGGGGGAAGCGCGGCGCCGTCCCACGCGAGGGACCCCCGCGGAAGCGGCACGCCCGGGTCGACTCGGGGGAAGCGGGGCAGAAGGCCCGGTGTAGGGAACGTTCTCCGGGAGGGAGCTCTCGGTCCCGTACCCCACCGGGAGGTACCCTCGTCATCAGTCAGGATTCGGCCTGGCGGCCACGGCACAAGGGCTGAGGGACTCACGTGACGGAAGCGGAGCGCACCATCACCACACCGGACACGCCGGACGACGGACGGCACGGCGCTCGACGCACAGGCCCCCGCGGGCACGGAGCCCACCGCCACCACGGGCGCTTCCTCCGAAGCGAAGCCGACGCCGGTGCCACGACCCGCGGCAGCCGCCGCGTCCCCGTGCTGATCAGGCGTCGCCGCCCTGGCGTACGTGCTCGACGTGCTCTCCAAGCTGTGGGTCGTGCACAGCCTGGAGCACCACAACGCGATCGACGTCTTCGGCCGCTACCTGCGGCTCGACGCGATCCGGAACGCGGGCGCCGCCTTCGGCATGGGCCAGGGCATGACGATCGTCTTCACGGTGATCGCGGCCGGCGTGATCCTGGTGATCGCCCGGCTGTCCCGCAAGCTCTACAGCACCCCGTGGGCCATCGCGCTCGGACTGCTGCTCGGCGGCGCCCTCGGCAATCTCACCGACCGGATCTTCCGCGCCCCCGGCGGCTTCCAGGGCCGGGTGGTCGACTTCATCGCCCCCGAGCACTTCGCCGTCTTCAACCTCGCCGACTCCGCGATCACCTGCGGCGGCGTGCTGATCGTGCTGCTGTCCTTCCGCGGCATCGACCCGGACGGCACCCGGCACCGCGACTGACGCCCGCGACCGGCGCGCCTCGCGGGTCCGCCGGCCGCCCCGTGCCCGGGTGCCCGGCGGCCGCGCGGAATCCGGGGCCGCCGCGGTCCGGCATACTCGACCGGGTGAGTACGCTTCCCGAAACCCGTTCCCTTCCCGTGCCCGACGGCCTGGAGGGCGAACGCGTCGACGCCGCCATCGCCCGTATGTTCGGCTTCTCGCGGACGAAGGCCGCCGAGCTGGCCGCGTCCGGCAAGGTCTCGATCGACGGCTCCGCCGCGGGCAAGTCCGAGCGGGTGCACGGCGGGGCGTGGCTCGAAGTGGAGATGCCCGCGGCCCCCGCGCCCGTGCAGGTCGTCGCCGAGCCCGTCGAGGGCATGGAGATCGTGCACGACGACGACGACGTGGTGGTGATCGTCAAGCCGGTCGGCGTCGCGGCCCACCCCAGCCCCGGCTGGACCGGCACCACCGTGATCGGCGGCCTGGCCGCGGCGGGCTACCGTATCTCCACCTCCGGCGCCGCCGAGCGCCAGGGCATCGTGCACCGGCTCGACGTCGGCACCTCGGGGCTGATGGTCGTCGCCAAGTCCGAGCGGGCGTACACCCTGCTCAAGCAGCAGTTCCGGGAGCGCACGGTCGACAAGCGCTACCACGCGCTGGTGCAGGGGCACCCCGACCCGATGAGCGGCACCATCGACGCGCCGATCGGACGGCACCCCACCCACGACTACAAGTGGGCGGTCATCGCCGACGGGAAGCCGTCGGTCACGCACTACGACCTCGTCGAGGCGTTCCGCTCCGCGAGCCTGCTCGACATCAAGCTGGAGACCGGGCGGACCCACCAGATCCGGGTGCACATGTCCGCCCACCGGCACCCGTGCGTGGGGGACCTGACCTACGGCGCCGATCCGACGCTGGCCAAGCGGCTCGGGCTCACCCGGCAGTGGCTGCACGCGGTGCGGCTGGGCTTCGAGCACCCCGGCGACGGGGAGTGGGTCGAGTTCGAGAGCACGTACCCGCAGGACCTGCGCGACGCGCTGGAGACCGTGCGGGCCGACAGCCAGTAGCCGCCGGGTCCCCGCGGACGGAGGTCCGGCGGTCCGGGCGCGGCGCTGACCGGCCCGGTGACCGGTGACGACGCGCGGGCCCGCCGTGGCTTGTCGCGGGCTTCCGCGCGCTCCCCATGAGGCACCCTGACGACGTGGATCAGCTCGCGTTGTTCTTCGTCATCATGCTCGCCGCCATCGTCATGGTGCCGCTCGCGGACTGGGTGCGGCTGCCGTCGCCCGTGCTGATGACGCTGGTGGGCGGGGTGCTGGCGCTGATCCCGCAGGTGCCGAACGTCCAGATCGCCCCCGGGCTGATCCTGCCGCTGATCCTTCCGCCGCTGCTCTACGCGTCGGTGCAGCGCACCTCCTGGCGGCAGTTCGCGGCGAACAAGCGGGCGATCTTCCTGCTGGCGGTCGCGCTGGTGTTCGTCACCACCGGGGCGGTGGCGGCCGTGGCGAACGCGGTGGTGCCCGGGATCACGCTGGCGGGGGCGTTCGCGCTCGGCGCGCTGGTGGCGCCGCCCGACCCGGTGGCGGCGACGGCGGTGGCCGGCAGCCTGGGCCTGCCGCGCCGGATGATCTCGATCCTGGAGGGCGAGGGGCTGTTCAACGACGTGACGGCCATCGTGCTCTACCACGTGGCGGTCGCGGCGGCCCTGTCCGGGGAGTTCTCGCTGCCGCACGCCGCGCTGGAGCTGGTGCTGTCGGCGGTGGTCGCGGTGGTGGTCGGCCTGGTGCTCGGCTGGGGCGCGAACCGGCTGATGGGCGTGGTCGGCGACCCGACGCTCCAGATCGGCCTCTCGCTGCTGGTGCCCTTCGTGTCCTACGCGCTCGCCGAGGAGTTCCACGGCTCGGGGGTGCTGGCCGTGCTCACCTCGGCGCTGTTCCTGGCCGAGTACGCCTTCGAGGCGGACGACGTGACGGCCCGGCTGGCCGGCAACACCTTCTGGGACATCGTCGACACGCTCGTCACCGGTATCGCGTTCGGGCTGATCGGCCTGGAGATGCACCACGTCTTCAGCGTCGGCGCGGGCAACTGGGGGCCCATGGTGCGGCACGCCGGCCTGGTGGTCGCGGTCGTGGTCGGCGTACGGCTGGTATACCTGCTGCCCGCCGCGTGGATCGCCAAGAAGCTGCACCGGCTGCGGGACATGGACGAGGACATCCCGATGACCTGGCGCGAGACGGTCACCGTGTGGTGGTCGGGGATGCGCGGGGTGGCGTCCGTGGCGCTGGCGCTGGCCATCCCGCTCACCACGGACGACGGCCACGCCTTCCCGGCCCGGGCCGAACTGCTCTTCATCGCCTTCGCGGTGGTGCTGGTCACCCTCGTCCTCCAGGGGCTGACCCTGCCGTGGCTGGTCAGGCGACTCGACGTCGGCAGCGACGTGGGGGCCGAGCACGACCAGGAACGCGCCCTGGCGGTACGGGCGATGAAGGCGGCCAGGGGCCGGCTCAAGGAGATCGAGGCGGCCGAGGAGATCGACGAGGAGCTCTCGGAGATGCTGCACCACCGGGCGTTCGACCTCGGCGCCCGGATCTCGCCGGACATCGTGGACGACGAGCGGCGCGAGAGCCATGCCCGGCGGGCCCGCCGGAACAAGGCGTTGCGGCGAATCCAGGAGGACATGCTTTCCGCTGCGCGGCACGAGGTGCTCGGGGCCCGCAGCGAGGCGGGGGCCGATCCGGAGATCGTGGACCGCGTGCTGCGCCATCTCGACCTGCGCTCCATGCGGGGCGTTTAGCGGCTCCGCCCCCGCCGCCCCGTCCCGGCGGTTCCCGGACCTTCCGCCGCACCTGGCTTGTCGCGCAGTTCCCCGCGCCCCTTGGTGGGCGGCCCTCGCCCGCAAGGGTGCCTTACCAGGGGCGCGGGGAACTGCGCGACAAGCCCCCACCGGCCAGGTGGCCGGGAGCGGACCGGAACCGTAGCGGCGCGACCGCCGCCGTAAGGCAGCCCCCACGGGCGGGTGGTCCGGGGCTACGGGGCCTGGCCCGGAGCGGGGGCCGTGTTCAACCGCGGCAACGAGTACGGATGCCCCGTCCGCACCCAGTCGACGAGCTGCTCCCGCACAGCGCAGCGCAACGCGAAGATGTCGCCCGAATCCTTCGCGGTGGCCAGCGCCCGCACCTGGATGGTGGTCGGCGTGCTGTCGATCACGACAAGCCCCCACGCCCGGCGGTCCCACTCGGGCGCCTGCTCCAGGGTCACAGGGCTCCCTCCCCGCTGCCGTGGTGGGCGCCGGCCGTCGGTATCGGCGGGCTTCCGGCCTGGCGGTCGTACGTGTAGGGCACTTGTACGGCGTCCTCGCTGTCGGTGGCAACTGGCACCATGGACGGGTACCCGTACCACCCCGAACGAAGGCACCTCTGTGACGGCTGTGACGATCGTCCTGTTCCACTCCGCCTACGGGCTGCGGCCCGCGGTGCACTCCGCCGCCGACCGGCTGCGCGCCGAAGGCCACACCGTGCACGTGCCGGACCTCTACGACGGCAGGACCGCGGACGACGTCGAGGCGGGACTGCGGATCAGCGAGGAGATCGGCCGGGACGAACTGCTGCGCCGGGCGGTCGCCGCCGCGGCGCCGCACTCGGCGCGGGGGGTGGTCTACGCGGGCTTCTCGCTGGGCGGTTCGCTCGCGCAGAACCTCGCGCTGGGCGACGAGAAGGCCCGCGGCCTGCTGCTCCTGCACGGCACGTCGGACATCGCCGACGGCGCGGCCACCGACATCCCGGTGCAGCTCCACGTCGCCGAGCCCGACCCGTTCGAGCCGGACGACTGGCTGAACGCCTGGTACCTGCGGATGCGGAAGGCCGGCGCCGAAGTCGAGGTCCACCGCTACCGCGGCGCCGGCCACCTCTACACCGACCCCGAACTCCCGGACTACGACGAGGTGGCCGCGACCCGCACCTGGTCGGTGGCGCGGGACTTCCTCCGGGACCTGTAGGCCCGGGCCGGGCGGCCGTCAGGCCCCGGAGGAAGCGCGCGCGTGCCGTACCGCCCGGCGGCCGCGGCTACTTGGTGAGGGCGGCCTCGATCGAGCTCATCACGGTCGCGGAGGCGACACCGTTGACGTTCACGGACTTGCCGTTGACGAAGACGGTCGGCGTGCCGGTGACCTTCTTGTTGCTGTTGAACTTCGCCGACATGTCCAGGGCCCACTTGTCGAACGTGCCCTTCCGCACGGCGTTCGAGAAGGTGGTGTTGCCCTTGAGCGCCGGGACCTTCTGCGCGATCGAGATCAGCTTGTCGGCGCTGTTGAAGGTGTCCTTGGTCTCGTCCGGGTGCACGGCCTTGGAGTAGAGCAGCGTGTGGAACTGCGAGAAGGCCTCCGTGGAGACGTTGAGCGCCGCGCCCAGCGCGCTGAGCGTCTTCTTCGAGCCGCTGCCGCCCTCGCGGTCGTCGAGGAAGGTGCCGAAGGTGTAGTCGATCTTGTACTTGCCGTCCGTGGCGCCCTGGAGCACCGCGGCGCCGGCCTCCTGCTCGTAGGCCGCGCAGATCGGGCAGCGCATGTCCTCGAACTCCTGGACCGTGTTCTTGTTGTTCTTGTCGCCGATGACCACGGTCGTGCCGTCCGTGCCCGAGGTGTTGGCCGGCTTCACCAGGGTGTCCTTGGCGGCCGCGCTCCAATAGCTGGGCTTGTTCGCGTTGTTGACGGCCACGGCGACGCCCGCGGCTATCGCCAGCACGGCCACGACGCCGGTGCCGACGAATATCTGGCGGCGGACCTTGGCGCGCTTGGCCTCCTTCTCGCGCTGGACGCGCAGCCGCTCGCGGGCGGCGGCCTTGCTGGCCTTGCTGTTCCTGGTGCTCATGACTGACTCTCCGATGGGGTACGCGTGAGGTGTGGGGGTGCCGAACCATTGGTGCCGTGTGACGTGTGTGAGGTGTCGCGCCGGGCCGGTGCCTTCTTCCAGGCGCGGTACGTCAGGCGGCGAGCGCCACGGGCGGCGGACCCCGGCGTACGACGGAGTGCAGCAGCGGCCGTGCCGCGGTCGGGCCGCCGGTGGTGAACACGGCGGCCGGGCGGCGCTTGCGGTACGCGGCGGCGCCCGCGGTACGGGCGGTGGCGACGGCGAACAGCAGTGGGCGGAACGCCGCGGCGGCCACCGCCCGGGTCAGCCGGTGCAGTGCGGCCTCACCGCGCCGCAGCCACCAGGAGGCGAGCAGGCCGACCGCGATGTGCAGGGCCAGCAGCAGCCAGGGCAGCGCGGTGGAGGGCATCGCCGCGGCGGCCGGGGCCGCGGACACGGTCGGCAGCCGGCCGCCGACCTGGCCGCCATGGCACGCGATCGCCTCGTGGAACGAGCGCCACGAGCCGGTCACCGGGCCGCCGGACGGCCCGTAGCACGCCTGCTGGCCGGAGGTGAACAGTGTGTCCACGGCCAGTTCGAGCGGCACCATCAGCCCGGCGATCGGCCAGAAGCCGCGCTCGCGCTGCCCGCAGAGCAGGAAGGCCAGTGCGAAGACGGCCGCGTACGCCCCGGCGACCGCGGTGAGCGGCAGCGGTTCGCGGGCCATCAGCACATGGGAGGTGGAGGAGAGCGTGACGCAGAGCGCGGCGAACAGGGCGGCGCGGGCCGCCCTGAGCCGCGGACGCGTCGGCGCCATGGTCTCCATGGCCACAGAGTGTGCCACGCGCACGCGTATGTGTGACCTAAAGGTCGTATAACAGGTGTGGAGAGGCCCGGTGGACGGACCGGCCGGTTCCGGCCATCGCGCGGCGGGGCGGCGATACGGTGCCGCCGGCCGGGTTCGCGCGGCCGTTCACGGGCCAACGCGGGCCGGGCGCCGGGGTGTTCGGCCCGGAACGCGAGCGCGGGGGCGCCCCCGAAGGGACACCCCCGCGTTGTGGAAGTGCGGGTACGGCGCGATCAGTTGTGGCCGAACTTCTTCTGCCCCTTGCGGGCGGAGTGCGGCGCGGTCGGCATGATGCGCTCCTCGACGCCGGGGGCGTCCGGCGTCATGTGCTCGTCGGCGCCCGGGTTCTGCCGTTCGTGCTGCTGCTCGCGCTGCTGGCGGTTCTGGTTCTTGTTCTTAGCCACGATCGTGCCTTCCTAGTGAGGGGATTGTTGGCCGATGGGGCCGCCATCAGATTTGCACGGGACGACAAAGCGCGCATTTCGGGCAGTTGACGACATAGAGACGCTCGGGGGCGCCGGAAAATGTGGCGACCGCCACGCCGAAGATCGTGTTCACGGTCATAACCCCCGAGCATTCGGGCAGACTCGGGGGAAGCCCAGGGGGCATCCGTGCCGGGGGGCGACCGGAAGAGGTGCAACATGGACCGCTGCGTCGTCCTGGTGGACGCCGGCTATCTGCTGGGCGCGGCGGCTAGCCTGCTGGCCGGTGAGCCGTCTCGTTCCCGGATTGTCGTCGATCATGCCAACGTGGTCGCTGGCCTGCGTGAACGCGCGGAGCTTGAGACCGGGCAGCCGCTGCTGCGGATCTACTGGTTCGACGGCGCACCCGACCGGGTTCCGCAACCCGAGCACCGCCGGCTGAGGGTGATGCCCCGGGTGACGGTACGCCTCGGCGCGCTCACCCGGACGGACGGCCGGTGGGCGCAGAAGGGCGTGGACGCGGCCATGCACGCGGAGCTGTCCGAACTGGCCAGAAACCGTGCCTGCTCGGACGTGGTGCTGGTCACCGGGGACGGCGACCTGCTGCCCGGCATGATGTCGGCCAAGGAGCACGGCGTGGCCGTCCACCTGTGGGCGGTGCAGGCCGCGGACGGCGACTACAACCAGTCCGAGGACCTGGTCGCCGAGGCGGACGAGCGGCGCGTGCTCGACCGGGAGTGGATCACGGCGGCGATCCGGGCCAGGGACGTCACCGGAGCGTGCCCGCCGCCCGGGCCGCGGCCGGGCGTGCGGCCGGAGATCGCGGCGATCCTGTCCGCGCCGCTGCCCGAGTCGGCGGCGCCCCCCGGGGGGCCCTCGAAGAACGGCAACGGCACGGCGCCGGAGGCCGGACCGGAGACCGGCGCCGCGCCGGCGGGCAAGGTGGTCCCCACCCCCAAGGACCTCGCCGACCTCGGGCGGACGCATCCGGCGCCGCCGCCCGCCCCGCACCCCGCGCCCAGCGCGACGCTGCGGTGGTCCTCCGACAAGGGGTGGACCGACCGGTCCGGCGTCGACCAGCCCGACACCAGCGGGCTGCCCACCCTCGCGCAGCTCACCTCCGCGGAGCAGCGCTGGGCCGACCGCGAGGCCGACATCACCGCGGTCAGCGGCGACCCGTACGAGGTGGGGCAGGTCTTCGCGCGGCGCTGGATCGCCCGGGTCGGGGAGGCGGGCCAGCTCCAGCAGCTCTCCACGCACTACCCGCGGGTGCCGCACCGGATCGACGGGGAGCTGCTGCGGTACGCCGCCCGCTTCGGGTTGCTCGCGCACAAGGACGACCAGATCGACGAGAACGACCGCTATGCGATTCGGGCGGGGTTCTGGCGGGAGTTCGATACGCATCCCTTGCCGGGGGGCGAGTGATCGTACGGCTCCGCCGTGGGGGTGCCGCTCTCTTCCCGGGCCGCCCCGGAAGCCTCCCAGGGCGCCCCTGCCCATGAAGGGCCCGCACCCCCTGCCGGGGTGCCCCTGCCTGCGAGGGCCCGCACTCCAGGGGCGCGGGGAACTGCGCGCTCAGCCGCGACGATGGCTGTGGTTCGTCACCGGCCCGGTGGGGCTGTTGCTGTCGTGTCCGGGCCACTGGCCGGTGGTGGGTTGCTCGCGCCGTTCCTCGCGCCCCTGGTGGGGCGTCTTTGCTGGCGAGGGTGCGCATCCCTTGGCGGGGTGCTTCTGCCTGCGAGGGCCCGCAGAACCAGGGGCGCGGGGAACTGCGCGGCCGGCCGCGACGATGGCTGTGGGTGGTCACCGGCCGGGTGGGGGTGTCGCTGTCGTGTCCGGGCCGCCGGGTGGTGGTGGGTTGCTCGCGCAGTTCCTCGCGCCCCTGGGTGGGGCGCCCTCGCCCGGCAGGGTGCGGCCCTCGCGCCGCTGGGTGGGGCGCCCTGGGGGCGCTGTCGGGGCCGGGCCGGAGGCCAGCAGGTAGGCTCGGGGGTCGTGAGGACGGGCACGGAGGAGACGGCGGTGGTGGGGGTTTCCACCGGGTGGGATGTGGCGTGCTCCGTGCGCGGGCTGGTGCGGACGTACGCGGGGGGCCGGCGCAGGCCGCGCGGCCAGGACACCGGGACCGTACGGGCCAATGACGGGATCGACCTGGAGGTGCGCCGCGGCGAGCTGTTCGGCATCCTCGGGCCCAACGGAGCCGGGAAGACCACCCTGGTCAGGCAGCTCACCGGGCTGCTGCGGCCGGACGCGGGCAGTATCGACCTGCTCGGCCACGACCTGGTCAGGCACCCCGACCGGGCCTCGCGGCTGATCGGCTACCTCGGCCAGGAGTCGACCGCCCTGGACGAGCTGACCGTCGCGCTGGCCGCCGAGACCACCGGCCGGCTGCGCGGCATGGACGCGGCGTCCGCCCGGGCGGCCCGCGACGACGTGCTGGACGAGTTGGGGCTCGCCCCGATCGCCGGGCGCCCGCTCAAGAAGCTGTCCGGCGGCCAGCGCCGCCTCGCGTGCTTCGCGGCGACCCTGGTCGGCCGCCGCCCGGTGCTGGTGCTGGACGAGCCGACCACCGGCATGGACCCGGTCGCCCGCCGCGCGGTGTGGGCCGCGGTGGACCGGCGCCGTACCGAGTACGGCGTCACCGTGCTGCTGGTCACCCACAACGTGATAGAGGCCGAGAACGTGCTGGACCGCGTCGCGGTCCTGGACCGCGGCCGGGTCATCGCCTGCGACACCCCCGCCGGACTGCGCGCCCTCGTCGAGGGCGAGGTCCGGCTCGACCTGGTGTGGCGCCGGGACGCCCCCGACACCCTGCCGGAGGTGGCCGCGCTGCGCCCGCTCGCGGAGATCTCCGGCCGCCGCTGGACCCTGCGGCTGCCGCAGGACCTGGCCAGGGCCGCCGTCGCCGACATCACCGGCGGCCCGGCCTTCGCCGCGCTGGACGACTTCACGCTGGCGATGCCCAGCCTGGAGGACGTGTACCTGGCTCTGGGCGGCCTCGGGGAAGGGTTGATCAAGGGATGACGATCGTGGCACAGGCCGGTCCCGCGCCCGGCGAACGCGTCGGCGGGGCCGTGGCCCCGCTGGCCCCCCGCGCCCGGCTGTGGCCCTCGCTCGGCGCGGTCTACCGGGCGCAGCTCTCCCGGGCCCGGGTGGCCCGTATCCCGCTGCTGTTCGTCGCCACGTTCCAGTCCGTCGGGATCATGGTGATGATGCGGGGCGTGGTGGACGCGGGGGACGGCGAGGCGGCGCGGGCCGTGGTCGCCGGCTCCAGCGTGCTGGTCGTCGCCTTCGTCGCCCTGAACCTGCTCGCCCAGTACTTCGGCCAGCTCCGCGCCTCCGGCGGCCTGGACCACTACGCGACGCTGCCGGTGCCCCCCGCCGCGGTCGTGCTCGGCGCGGCGGCGGCCTACGCGTCGTTCACCGTGCCCGGCACCCTGGTCACCGCGGTCGTCGGGTGCGTGCTGTTCCACCTCACCCTCGCCCACCTGTGGGTGCTGGCGCTGGTGGTACCGCTCGCCGGGGCCGCGCTGTCCGGGCTCGGCGCCGCGCTGGGGCTGCTCGCGGCCCGGCAGGAGATCGCCACGCTGCTCGGGCAGCTCGGCATGTCCGCGGCGCTGCTGCTCGGCGTGCTGCCCGCCTCGCACCTGCCCGCGCCCGTCGACTGGGTCCGCGACCTGCTGCCGTCCACGTACGGCGTGGAGGCGCTGGCCCGCACCTTCGACGGGAGCGGGGCCACCGACTGGCCCGCGGTCCTCGGCGACCTGTCGGTGTGCGCGGCGGTCGGCGTGGTCTCACTGGCGGTGGCGACCTGGGCGTACCGCCGGGCGGCCTGCCGCTGAGCGGGCGTCCACCCGCCGGTGGGGCGGCTGACAGGCAGACCTGGCACGATGGGCGGGTGACCGCACCTTTGACTCCCCCCGAGCCCTCGCACCCCGCGCAGCAGGGGTTGCCGCCGTACCCGGGGTCGACCCTGGCCCCTGCGGGCGACTGGGACGACACCCCGCGAACCGGTCGGCAAGGACATCCTCCGGGGCGTGCTCGTGGCCCTGCTGGTCGGCGTCTGCGGGGTCGCCCTCGGGCTGCTGTGGCTGTGGCTGTCGCCGCGCGTGCCGATGGTCTCCGACGGGCAGGCGGTCTACCTCAAGGACACCGAGGGCGAGGAGGCGGTCGGCGGCGACGGGACGTTCGTCGTGATCGCGCTCATCCTCGGCGCGCTGACCGCGGCCGCGGTCTTCTGGCGCTTCCGCAAGGGCGGCGTCGCGGTCGTCCTGGGCCTGGCGCTCGGCGGGCTGATCGCCTCGGTCGTCGGCTGGCGGCTCGGCGTGGCGCTCGGGCCGACCAGCGACATCGTCGCGCACGCCAAGGCAGGTCGGCCCGAAGGTCGTCTTCGACGGGCCGCTCGACCTGCGCGCCAAGAGCGCGATCGTCGCCTGGCCGGCCGCCGCGATGGTGGTCCACCTCGCGCTGACGTACGCCTTCGGCACCAGGGACGAGCCGGTGATGGTGCCGCCCCCGCCGGGCCTGCCCCCGGTCGACCTGGACAAGCACGGACTCCCGCAGGAGCCGCCCCGGTAGGCCCGGAGCGCGTGCCCGAGCCGGCCGTACGCCCCAGCTACCTGCGGGCCAGTTCCGCCGTCGCCGCCGAGGCCAGCTCCGCCAGGGCGGCGGGCGCGACCTCCAGTTCCAGGCCGCGCCTGCCCGCGGAGACGAAGACCGTCCCGAAGGCGAGCGCGGAGGCGTCCAGCACGGTGGGGAGCGCCTTGCGCTGGCCCAGCGGGGAGATGCCGCCGCGTACGTAGCCGGTGGCGCGTTCGGCCGCCGCCGGGTCGGCCATCGCGGCCCGCTTGCCGCCCACCGCGGCGGCCAGCGCCTTCAGGTCCAGGCTCGCGGAGACGGGCACCACGGCGACCGTCAGCGCGCCGTCCACCTCGGCCACCAGCGTCTTGAACACGCGGTCCGGCGACGTGCCGAGCGCGGCCGCCGCCTCCTCGCCGTAGGACAGCCCGGACGCCGGGTCGTGGGCGTAGGCGTGCAGCGTGAAGGGCACGCCGGCCGCGTCCAGGGCGACGGTCGCCGGGGTGCCGCCGCCGGCGCGGGACTTCTTGGCCATCGGGTTCCGCCGGGGTTCAGTTCGCGCAGATCGCCTGCTGGGTGAGGTCCACCGCCGGGAGCGACGGCAGCTTGTCGATGATCGCGGTCTCCCGCCGCAGCAGCTTCAGCTCCTCGGCGAGCCGGGCCGCCGTGTCGGGCGCCTCCAGCAGCCGCTGCTTGGCCGCCGTCTCGGCGATCATCGCCGCCGCGACCAAATAGGACAGCACGGTCGGGTCGTCGGGGAACTCCTGGGCGGCCAGGGTGCGTTCGCGCGATCCGGCCAGCCGCTTCTGGTAGGTGCGGAAGGCCCGGGTCACCTCGGGCGTCAGCGGCCCGGCCCCGGCGCCGGCCTCGTCCGGGATCTCCTCGACCTCGCCGGTCAGGTACTCGCCCGACAGCTCGACCGACAGCAACCGGAACCGTACGGTCCCGGTCGCGACCAGTTCGAAGCCGCCGTCGTCCCGCTCGGAGATGCCCGCCGCGTCGGCCACGCAGCCGACGCCGTACAGCGCGGCGAACGGGTCCTCGCCCAGGCCCGCCAGCCGGGCCGAGGTCGACGCCCTCCTGACCGGTGGGGGAGACCTCCTGGCCGTTCTTGATGGCGACCACCCCGAACCGGCGGGGCGCGCTCTCGGGCAGCGCGAGCAGATCGCGGACGAGGGCGCGGTACCGCTCCTCGAAGATGTTCAGCGGCAGCACAAGACCCGGGAAGAGCGCCGCACTGAGCGGGAAGAGCGGAAGGCGATCGGTCACAGCTAGCCAGGGTAAGGGCACAGTGGCCCCGTTCGTCACCCGTTGTAGGCACCAGCACCCTTGTGATCGGTCCTTACCGTTCCGGCCGCGGGCCCTCACGTCCCGCGCCGCAGCAGCCGCGAGGCACCCGCCGCGGCCGTCGTGGCGAGAATCCAGCCGAGCACCGTCAGCGCCGACGCGACCCACTGGGCGGTACCCGCCTCCCGCCAGGCGTTGTCCTGGCCGAGGTCGATCACCGGCAGCAGCAGGTCCAGGGCGTAGAGCGCCGGGTTCCAGTGCGGCTGGTAGCCGCTGTCGGCGGGCGGCGGGGTGCGGTGCGCCGCGAAGTACACCGCGCCCAGCGCCCACAGCACCGCCATCCACAC
This sequence comes from uncultured Actinomycetota bacterium, assembly GCA_963820715.1. Classification (GTDB taxonomy): domain Bacteria; phylum Actinomycetota; class Actinomycetes; order Streptomycetales; family Streptomycetaceae; genus Actinacidiphila. The sequence goes on from CAWGAU010000002.1 coordinate 14,310, forward strand.
CGCGGCCCGCCCGGGCCGGTAGCCGTACCCGACCGTGACGTCCTGGAGCCGGCCCCACAGCCGGCCCGCGAGCGGCAGCGACTCGCGCCGCCGCCGCTGCTTGGCGAACAGCACCTCGCGGGCCTCGGCGTCCTCACCGCCGGCCCGCAGCGCCGCCGCCAGCCGTTCGTACGCCTCCGGGCTGTACTCGGGCGTGGCGTCGTGCAGCCAGGCGATGCGCCGGCCGAGCGGGAAGTCGGCGCGCGAGGAGATCGTGTCGTAGCTGAAGCCGCGCAGGTCGGTGTCGCCCGCCGGCCAGCTCGCGGGGGTGTCGGTGAGGCCGCCGACGCGGGCGCCGGCCAGCGACACCTTCCCGTTCGGCGCCCGCCGCGGGGTGAACAGCAGGTCCGGGGTCTGGACCCGGCGCAGCGAGACCTGCTGCTGGTCGTGGAGGGTGAACCGGGCCCGGTTGACGACGATCGCGTTGCCGAACCTGCCGTCGTCCAGCCGCACCCCGCCGTCGCAGGTGAAGTCCCGCGAGCCGCGCCCGCCGGGCGCGGCGCCGGGCTGCTCGGGCGCGCCGGGCGCGTGCACGTACCCCGAGGTCAGGTAGAGCGTGTGCTCCACCCCGATCCGGGCCGCGTTGAGCGCGTACGTCCCGGCGGGGTTGCGCAGGGTGGCGCCGCGCAGGTTGAGCCGGCCGCCGATCCGGGCGCTGCGCAGGCTCAACTCACCGGTGACGTCGATCAGTTCGGCGTCCAGGTCCTGGCCGATGGTGAGCCCGTCGGCGGCCATCGCCCGCCGGCCCAGGTCGTCGCGCACGGTGAGCTGGTTCAGCAGCAGATCGGTGCCGATCCGGGCGTCGGTGAGCCGCATGCCGCCGGGGATCAGGCACTGCGGCAGGTGCAGGTCGCCGCCGATCTGGAGCCGGGCCGCCTCCAGCCGGGGTATCAGGCAGCGCACGAAGCGCATGCTGGCCGCCGTGCACTCCGGCAGCATCAGGTCCTCGTCCAGCCGGCAGTCGTCGAGCTGGACGTACGGCGCTATGGTCGCGCCCGCCAGCATCAGCCGCCCGCTGATCCGCGCCCCGCGCAGCTTCAGCGCGCTCACCCGGCCGGTCAGCGGCGGTGGCGGGTTGATCAGCAGCTCCGCGACGGCCTGGGCGCGCACCGTCCGCCCCGGCGGCCACGCGGGGCCCTCGGGCGGCTCCTCGCCCAGCGGCGGGGCGGGGCCGTCCCCGGCCGGGCGGCGCGGCGACAGGTCGCAGGTGCGGCCGCCCCGGAAGGCCCGCCACATCCGCTCCTCGACCGGCGTCCAGTCGCTCGGCGGCGCGTCCAGGTCCTGCTCTGCCATGCTCGCCCTCCCCGTGGGCCGGCCCGGCCGGCCGCTCCTGTCGGCGCCGTCACGCTAGCGCTCGCGTCCAGTCCGCGTGCCCGGCGCCCCGTACACCCTCCGGCCCGTGGAGCCCCGGCCCGCCCCGCCACCACGTATCACGGAGTGGAACCGCGGAACGGCCCGCTCGTCCGGGTCTCTACACTTGGCACCGTGATCTCCCGAATCGATCTGCGCGGCGCCGCCTTCCCCGAGGGCGGTATCGACCGCGACCTGCTGCCCCGTGCCGAGTTCGACGTGGAAGCCGCACTGGAGACCGTGCGGCCCATCTGCGAGGACGTGCGCCATCGCGGGACGGCGGCCGTGATCGAGTACGGGGAGCGGTTCGACGGGGTGCGGCTGGAGCGGCTGCGGGTGCCCGCGAGCGCGCTCGGCCGACGCCCTGGACGCGCTCGACCCCGCGGTGCGCGCCGCCCTGGAGGAGTCGATCCGGCGGGCCAGGGCCGTCCACCGCGAGCAGCGCCGTACCGACACGACCACCCAGGTCGTGCCCGGCGGCACCGTCACCGAGCGGTGGGTGCCGGTCCGAGCGCGTCGGGCTGTACGTCCCCGGGGGCCTGGCCGTCGTACGCCGTCCTCCGTGGTGATGAACGTGGTGCCCGCCCAGGAGGCCGGGGTGGAGGGCATCGCCGTGGCCTCCCCGCCGCAGAAGGCGACCGCGGGACTCCCGCGCCCGCGATCCTGGCCGCCTGCGCCCTGCTCGGCGTGGACGAGGTGTACGCCGCCGGCGGCGCCCAGGCGGTCGCGATGTTCGCCTACGGCACCGACGAGTGCCGCCCGGTGAACCTGGTCACCGGCCCCGGCAACATCTACGTGGCCGCCGCCAAGCGCCTGCTCAAGGGCCGGATCGGCATCGACGCCGAGGCCGGGCCCACCGAGATCGCGGTGCTCGCCGACGCCTCCGCCGACCCCGCCTTCGTCGCCGCCGACCTGATCAGCCAGGCCGAGCACGACACCCTGGCCGCCGCGGTGCTGGTCACCACCTCCGCGGAGCTGGCCGACGCCGTCGACAAGGAGCTGGACGTCCAGGTCGCCGCCGCCAAGCACCGCGAGCGGATCACCGCCGCGCTGTCCGGCCGGCAGTCCGCGACCGTCCTCGTCGACACCCTCGACCAGGGCCTGGAGGTCGTGGACGCCTACGCCGCCGAGCACCTGGAGATCCAGACCGAGGACGCGGCCGCCGTCGCCGCCCGGGTGCGCAACGCGGGCGCGGTCTTCGTCGGCCCGCACGCCCCGGTCTCGCTCGGCGACTACTGCGCCGGGTCCAACCACGTGCTGCCCACCGGCGGCTGCGCCTGCCACTCCTCGGGCCTGTCCGTGCAGTCCTTCCTGCGCGGCATCCACGTCGTGGACTACTCCCGCGACGCCCTCGCCGAGGTCGCCCACCACGTGGTGACGCTCGCCCGACGCCGAGGACCTGCCCGCGCACGGCGCCGCGGTGACCGCCCGGTTCGGGGACGGTGCCCGATGACCGCGCATCGACGACCTGCCGGTCCGCGACGAGCTGCGCGGCCAGATCCCGTACGGCGCGCCCCAGCTCGACGTGCCGGTGCGGCTGAACACCAACGAGAACCCGTACCCGCTGCCCGAGCCGCTGGTGGCCCGGATCGCCGAGCGGGTCGCCGAGGCGGCCCGCGGGCTGAACCGCTACCCGGACCGGGACGCGGTCGAGCTGCGCACCGAACTGGCCGCGCTATCTGAGCCGCACCGCCGGCCACCGGGTCGGCGCCGGCGCAGGTGTGGGCCGCCAACGGGTCCAACGAGGTCATCCAGCAGCTGCTGCAGACCTTCGGCGGCCCCGGCCGCACCGCGATCGGCTTCGAGCCCTCGTACTCGATGCACGCGCTGATCTCCCGCGGCACCGGCACCGGCTGGGTCTCCGGGCCGCGCGGCGAGGACTTCACCGTCGACGTGGCCGCCGCGACCCGCGCGATCACCGAACTGCGGCCCGACGTCGTCTTCATCTGCTCGCCCAACAACCCGACCGGCACCGCGGTCGCCGCCGACACCGTCGTCGCGCTGTACGACGCCGCGCAGGCCGCGAAGCCGTCGCATGGTGGTCGTGGACGAGGCGTACGGCGAGTTCTCGCACCAGCCGTCGCTGCTGCCGCTCATCGAGGGCCGGCCGCGGCTGGTGCTGACCCGCACCATGTCCAAGGCGTTCGGCGCGGCCGGGCTGCGGCTCGGCTACCTGGCCGCCGACCCGGCCGTGGTGGACGCCGTGCAGATCGTCCGGCTGCCCTACCACCTGTCGGCCGTCACCCAGGCGACGGCGCTGGCCGCCCTGGAGTACACCGACACCCTGCTCGGCTACGTCGAGCAGCTCAAGGACGAACGCGACCGGCTGGTCGCGGAGTTGCGCGGCATCGGCTACGACGTCACCGACTCCGACGCCAACTTCGTGCAGTTCGGCCGCTTCGCCGACAGCCACGCCGCCTGGCAGGCGATCCTCGGCCACGGCGTCCTCGTCCGCGACAACGGGGTCCCCGGATGGCTGCGGGTCTCCACGGGCACCCCCGAGGAGAACGACGCCTTCCTGGACGCGGCCCGCACGGTCTTCAAGGAACACAGCCGGCACAGCGCGCACGCCAGCCGGGAACAGCGTACGGAGGAGTCCGCATGACCCGCGTGGGCCGCGTGGAACGCACCACCAAGGAGACCTCGACCGTCGTCGAGATCGACCTCGACGGCACCGGCCAGGTGTCGGTCTCGACCGGCGTGGGCTTCTACGACCACATGCTCGACCAGCTCGGCAGGCACGGCCTGTTCGACCTGAGCGTGAAGACCGAGGGCGACCTCCACATCGACACGCACCACACGATCGAGGACACCGCGCTCGCCCTCGGCGCCGCCTTCAAGCAGGCGCTCGGCGACAAGGTGGGCATCTACCGCTTCGGCAACTGCACGGTGCCGCTGGACGAGTCGCTCGCCCAGGTCACCGTCGACCTGTCCGGCCGCCCCTACCTGGTGCACACCGAGCCGGAGCACATGGCGCCGATGATCGGCGAGTACGACACCACGATGACCCGGCACATCCTGGAGTCCTTCGTCGCCCAGGCGCAGGTCGCCCTGCACGTCCACGTGCCCTACGGGCGCAACGCACACCACATCGTGGAGTGCCAGTTCAAGGCGCTGGCCCGGGCCCTGCGCTACGCCAGCGAGCGCGACCCGCGCGCCGCCGGAATCCTCCCGTCGACGAAGGGCGCGCTGTGAACAGGGCCTCCTCCCTCTTCATCCTGCTCGGTCTGTTCCTGGCCGGCGGGGTCTACTCCTTCTGGAAGCAGAAGCAGTCCAAGAGCCTCATCGCGCTGCTGGCGGTCGGTTCGGTGATGGCGCTCGTCACCGGCCTGCTCCAGCTGTGAGGCCGGTCCAGCCCATGACGCCGGCGAAGCCGCCCAGGGGGTCGCAGACATGACGAAGAGCGTGGTCGTGCTCGACTACGGATTCGGCAACATCCGGTCCGCGCAGCGCGCGCTCACCCGCGCGGGCGCCGACGTGGAGATCACCGCCGACTACGACCGGGCGATGAACGCCGACGGGCTGCTCGTGCCCGGCGTCGGCGCCTTCGCCGCCTGCATGGAGGGCCTCAAGGGCGTGCGCGGCGACTGGATCGTCGGCCGCCGGCTGGCCGGCGGGCGCCCGGTGCTGGGCATCTGCGTCGGCATGCAGATCCTGTTCGCCCGCGGCATCGAGCACGGCGTCGAGACGGCCGGCCTGGACGAGTGGCCGGGCACCGTCGAGCCGCTGCGCGCGCCCGTCGTCCCGCACATGGGCTGGAACACCGTCAAGGCCCCCGCGGACTCACGGCAGTTCGCCGGCCTGGACGAGGACGCCCGGTACTACTTCGTGCACTCCTACGCCGTACGCGACTGGGACCTGGAGACGCACAACGACGCGATCCGCGCGCCCAAGGTCGCCTGGACCACGCACGGGGAGCCGTTCGTCGCCGCGGTCGAGAACGGCGCGCTGTGGGCCACCCAGTTCCACCCCGAGAAGTCCGGTGACGCGGGCGCCCGGCTGCTGTCCAACTGGCTCGACTCCCTCTAGCGCCCGACCCGGCCCGCCGGCCGCGCCCGACCCCGAACCCCCTCGACCGATCCCCTCGAACCTCCGTGAGGACCGCATCCCGATGAGCACGCTCGAACTCCTCCCCGCCGTCGACGTCCGCGACGGACAGGCCGTCCGCCTGGTGCACGGCGAGTCCGGCTCGGAGACGTCGTACGGCGACCCGCTGGCCGCCGCGCTGGCCTGGCAGGAGGCGGGCGCGACCTGGCTGCACCTGGTGGACCTCGACGCGGCCTTCGGCACCGGCGACAACCGCGACGCTGATCGCGGACGTGGCCCGCACCATGGACATCAAGGTCGAGCTGTCCGGCGGCATCCGCGACGACGACACGCTCGCCGCCGCCCTGGCCACCGGCTGCACCCGGGTCAACCTCGGCACGGCCGCCCTGGAGAGCCCGGAGTGGGTCGCCAAGGTCATCGCCGAGCACGGCGACCGGATCGCGGTCGGCCTGGACGTGCGCGGCACCACGCTGCGCGGCCGCGGCTGGACCCGGGACGGCGGCGACCTGTACGAGACGCTGGCCCGGCTGGACTCCGAGGGCTGCGCGCGCTACGTCGTGACCGACATCGCCAAGGACGGTACGCTCCAGGGCCCCAACCTGGATCTGCTCGACGGTGTCTGCGCGGCCACCGACAAGCCGGTCGTCGCCTCCGGCGGCGTGTCCAGCCTCGATGACCTGCGGGCCATCGCCGCACTCGTACCGCAGGGTGTGGAAGGGGCGATCGTCGGAAAGGCGCTGTACGCGAAGGCGTTCACTCTGCAAGAGGCCCTGGAGGCAGTGTCGCGATGAGCGAAACCCCGCAAGTGCGCCGCGAGCGTTCCGACAGCCCGTGGGAGGAGGCGATCGGCTCCGCCCGCGCGGTCGCGGCGGGCGACCGGGTGATCGTCGCCGGCATGATGCCCTCGACCGGCGGCTCGGTGCCCGGCGAGGACGAGCCGTACGAGCAGACGCTGAGCGCCTTCCGCAGCGCGCTCGGCGCCCTGGAGCCGTTCGGGCTCGACGCCGGCAGCGTCATCCGCACCCGGATGTACCTCAGCCACGCCCGCGACGCCGACGAGGTCGGCCGCGCCCACCGCGAGCTGTTCGGCGAGGTGCGGCCCGCCGCGACGATGGTCGTGGTGGCCGGGTTCGTGGACTCGCGGGTGCTGGTGGAGGTGGAAGTGGAAGCCTACCGAGCGGACGACACAGGAGCCCCCGCATGACCCTCGCGGTCCGAGTCATCCCCTGCCTGGACGTGGACGCCGGCCGCGTCGTCAAGGGCGTCAACTTCCAGAACCTGCGGGACGCCGGCGACCCGGTGGAGATGGCCAAGCTGTACGACGCCGAGGGCGCGGACGAGCTGACCTTCCTGGACATCACCGCCTCCTCCGGCGACCGGGAGACCACCTACGACGTGGTGCGGCGCACCGCCGAGCAGGTCTTCATCCCGCTGACCGTCGGCGGCGGCGTCCGCAGCGCGCAGGACGTCGACAAGCTGCTGCGCGCGGGCGCGGACAAGGTGGGCGTGAACACCGCGGCCATCGCCCGGCCCGAGCTGATCCGGGAGATCGCCGAGCGGTTCGGGAGCCAGGTGCTGGTGCTCTCGGTCGACGCGCGGCGCACGGGGCCGGGGTCCGGATCCGGGTCCGATCCGGGTCCCGGGGCCTTCGAGGTCACCACGCACGGCGGCCGGCGCGGTACGGGCATCGACGCGGTCGAGTGGGCGCAGCGCGCGGCCGAACTGGGCGCCGGCGAGATCCTGCTCAACTCGATGGACGCGGACGGCACGAAGGACGGGTACGACACCGAGATGATCGCGGCGGTGCGCAAGCGGGTCACCGTGCCGGTGATCGCTTCGGGGGGCGCGGGGCGGGTCGACGGACTTCGCGCCCGCGGTCGCGGCGGGGGCGGACGCGGTGCTGGCCGCGTCGGTGTTCCACTTCGGGGATCTGCGGATCGGGGAGGTCAAGGGGGCGCTGCGGGGGGCGGGGTACCCCGTCCGGTAGCCGTCGGTACGGGGCCGCACCACCGGCCCGGTGCCGGACGAGTCCGGACTCCGCCGGTGAGGGTTCTCGCGCGGTTCTCCCCCAGCCTGCGGCTGGAGGTGCCCACGCGCCCCTGACGGGGCGTCAGGGGCGGCGGGAGGAGATGAGGACGGCGAGGTCGGGGGCCAGGGGGACCTCGACCGTGTGCAGGGCCGGGTGGGTGAGCCAGTGGAGGCGGGCCCGGTCCGGGCGGCCGTCGTGGAGGGGCGGCCAGGTGGTGGCGGGGGAGAAGTCGTCGATCACGAGGACGCCGCCGGGGCGCAGCAGCGCCAGCGGGTCGGCCGGGGTGTCGTCGGGGCCCGCCTTGCCCTGACCGCCGCCGTCGAGCACCAGCAGGTCGAACGGGCCGTGCCCGGCTATCGCGGTCCAGTCCGCGCACTCCACCGTCACATCGGGCGCGAGGCCGGCGAACAGGGCCGCGGCGGTCGAGGCCCGGTCGGGGTCGCGCTCCACGCTCACCGCGGTCGCGCCCGGCCGCATCCCGGACACCAGCCACGCCAGGCCGACCCCGCAGCCGGTGCCGGTCTCGCCGATCCGCCGCGCGCCCGCGGCCAGCGCGCGCAGCAGCCGGCCCTGCTCGGGGCGGCAGGAGTGGGGGAAGCCGAGGTGCCGGGCGGTCCGCGCGGCGCGTTCCACCAGGGGTGGCAGGTCGCCGGGACCGCTGAGGTGTGCACGGGTGCCGTCGAGGGACATGGCCGCCATCCTGCCCCGGGGGCGCGGGCGGACGCCGGCGATCAGATGAGAAAGGAAAATTGCGAAAACAATATTGCGAAGTTTTCCTTTCCTATCTACGATGGAAGGGTGGCAGACGAAGACGAGCACGACGCGGCCGCTCCGGCCGGACGCCGGGACCCGGAGCGGATCACCGACCTCGACGCGCTGAAGGTGTTCACCCACCCCTTGCGCATCCGGCTCTACCGGGCGCTGTACACCGCCCGCGAGGCCACCGCCTCGCACCTGTCCGACCAGGTGGACGAAGCCGTCTCGCTGGTCAGCTACCACCTGCGGAAGATGGCCGCGCACGGCTTCATCGAGGAGGCGCCCGGGCACGGCAGCGACGGCCGCGAGCGCTGGTGGCAGGTGTCCTCCGAGCGCGGATGGTCCTTCCGCAGCGCCGACTTCGCCGACCGGCCGGAGGGTGCGGCCGTGCTCAGCCAGGTCACCCGGCAGCTCCTGGCGACCCGCGCCGAGCGGTACGAGCAGTACCTCGACGAGCAGAGCGCCTGGCCGAGCGAGTGGACCAACGCCTCCTTCAGCTCCGAGTTCATGCCCCGGCTGACCGCGGGCGAACTCCAGGAGATGGCCGACGAGATCGGCGACCTCATGCTCCGCTGGACCGAACGCGGCCGCGCCGCCGAGGAGTCGGGCGACACGCAGGAGCGCGAGCACGTGTCCGTGCAGATGTACGGCTTCCCGTTCCGGATGTAGCACCGGCAGGCAGCGCGCTGGGTCGCGGCCCGCGACGGCGGAGCGGGCCGTCCGCCGTCGCAGGGTAAGGCCCGTATGCCCTGCGGGCGCTCCTTACGGGGAGTCAGGACGCCGCTGCCGTAGGACGTGTAAGACCCGTCGGACTCGTATGGTGCCCGTCGGACCCGTAAGGCCCGTAGGACCCGAAAAGCCCGTAAGACCCGCACGCCAAGTGACCACCCCTTACCGGGAGTCGGCCGCTGGACCCGTCATGCCCGCACGCCTGGCGGCCGCCCCTTACCCGACCCCGTGCCCCACTCCCCATCGACCCCGTACCGACCCCGTCGTGGGCTCCGCCATGCCTGCGAAGGCCCGTATTGGCGATAAATCGACCTGCGTTGACCCGCACCGATCCCGCGAACGACCGACCGAGGAGGGCCGTCCCATGGCGGTGACCGCGATACCCGCACCGGCACCCGGCAGATCCGCCCATCGCGACGCGAACGTGCTGCGCTGGCTGACCGCGTACACCGCGTCCCTGCTGGGCGACAGCGTCTACTTCGTCGCCCTCGCCTTCGCCGCCGCGAAGAGTGTGCCGCCCGCGCAGGTGGGCCTGGTGATGGCGGCCGGCGCGGTGCCGCGCGCCGCGCTGATGCTCGGCGGCGGAGTGATCGCCGACCGGTTCGGGCCGCGCCGGGTGGTGATCGGCAGCGACGCGCTGCGCTGCGTGCTCATCCTGTGCGCGGCCGCCGCCTTGGTGCTCAGCTCTCCCGGGCTGTGGCTGCTGGTGTCGGTCGCCCTCGTCTTCGGCGTCGTGGACGCGCTGTTCATGCCCGCGGTGGGCGCCCTGCCGCCCCGTCTGGTCGCGCCCGACCAACTGGCCCGGCTCCAGGGCATGCGGGCGCTCGCCGTCCGCTGCGGCGACATCGCTGGGCCCCCGCTCGGCGGCCTCGCCATGGGCCTCGGCGGCGCCGGCGCCACCTTCGCCCTGGCGGGCGGGCTGTTCGCGGTCTCCGTCCCGCTCCTGGTGAGGACCCGCATCGGCCGGCTGCCCGCGCCCGACCCCGCGCCCGACGCCCGCGTCCGGCACCCGGCCCCGCGTCCGGCCCCGCGTCCGGCACCGACCCGTCCGCGCCGGGGGCGCCGTCCCGGGCGACCGCCTGGGCCGAACTGCGCGACGGGCTGCGCTACATCCGCCGGCACGCCCTCGTCGGGCCGCTCGTGCTGTCCGGAGCCGTCTGCGAGGTCGGCCTGGTCGGACCGCTCAACGTCGGGATGGTGCTGCTCGCCCAGGACCGCGGCTGGGGCTCGACCGGCTACGGCTGGATCATCGCGGCGTTCGGGGCAGGCGCCGGGGCGAGCGCGCTGCTGCTGACCGTACGGGGCCGGCTGCCGCGGGCCGGCGCGGTCCAGGTGGCCACGCTCTTCGCGGGCTCGGCCGGGATCGGGCTGATCGCCCTCGCCCCCGTACTGGCCGTCGCCGTCGGCGCGGCGCTGCTCACCGGGCTGATCTGCGGGATCTGCGGCGGCCTGTCCTTCGCGCTGATCCAGTCCGCCGCCGACCCGCGCTACCTCGGCCGGGTCACCTCGGTGATGAGCCTGACCGGTTTCGGCCTGGCGCCCATGGTGTACCCGCTCTTCGGCGCGGCCGTCGCCGCGTGGGGGCCGGCCCCGGTCTTCCTGTCCGGCGCCGCCTTCGGCGCCTTCGGCGGGGTGATCGGCCTGCTCGCGCCCGAGATCCGCACCGCGCCGCCTGCCGCGTCCGGGAAGCCGCGCCACCGACCCCCGCCGACTGCTAGCTCCGGACGCGGCGGCTACATCCCGAGCTTCGCGCCGTACAGCTTCGCCACCGCGTTCTCGTCGCCCTCCACCTCGACCTCGGCGGCCGTCTGGCGGCCGAAGGCGAAGATCGTGAGTTCGGCCGGCTCGCCGGTGACCGTCACCACCGGGGCGCCCTTGCGGGCCACCGTCGTCCGCCCGTCCGGGCAGCGCAGCACCAGGCCGACGGGGGAGCGGCGGGCGGTGATCCGGGCGATGCGCTCCAGCCGGGCCCACAGGGCGTCGGCGAAGACCGGGTCGATGGTGCGCGGCGTCCAGTCGGGTGCGGCCCGGCGGACGTCCTCGGAGTGGACGTAGAACTCGACGGTGTTGGACGCCTCGTCGAGCTGCTTGAGGGCGAACGGCGAGAGCCGGGGCGGGCCGGTCCTGATGAGCTGGATCAGTTCCTCGTACGGCTTGGCGGCGTACTCCTTGCTGCACCCGCGCCAGGCGGTCGGCGAGTCGCGGGATGAGCTGGCCGGCCGCCGCGTCGCCGCGGCGCTCGCGCACCACGACGTGGGCGGCCAGCTCCCGGGTGGTCCAGCCCTCGCACAGTGTCGGGGCGTCAGGTCCCGAACGCTCCAGCAGGTCGGCGAGGAGCAGACGTTCACGCTGCGCATGGGTCGTCATACCTGCCAGGCTAACCACCCGCGCGCCCGTCCGTGCGCTTCCCGCCGACCCGGTTGCCCGGCGGCGCCTCAAGGCGCCCCGCCGGGGCCCGCTCAGAGCTTGCTGTAGAGCTTCGTGCCGGTGCTGCCGTTGTTACGGGTCAGGGAGCACGTGACGGTCTTCTTGTTCTGCACCTCATAGGTGATCAGCTTCGGGAAGAGCGCGTACGGGTAGTACAGCTTGCCGTCGGACGGCAGGTGCTTCTTGGCGTCGGACGTGCACAGCTTCAGGGCCGCGCTCTGGAGTTCGCTGTCGGTGCTGTAGCTGCCCGACAGCGTCTCGTTGGCGACCACCTGGGCGTCGTGCGCGGAACTGCACGAGCGCTTGGTGACCTCGCTGACCGACGGCGACAGGGTCGGCGCGTCGAAGCACGTGCCCGGGGACAGCACGACGTACGACACGACCTTCTGGCTCGGCGACGGGTCGCCGGTCGGGTCGTCGGACGGCAGGTCCAGGCTCGGGTCGATCGACGGGATGCTGAAGCTGGGCGTGGGCATGTCCGTCGGCAGGCCGGTGGGGAGGCCGGAGGGCAGCGTGCTGACCGCGTGGGTCGGCTTGCCGTCGGCCGACGACTTCTTCTTGCCGCCGCTGCTGGCCAGCGCGACCGCGCCGATGACCGCGCCGATCACGACGACGGCGCCGACCGCTATCCACACGTTGCGCTTGCTGTTGTCCGGCGGGGGCGGCGGCGGGTAGCCGCCGGGGCCCGCGCCGTAGCCGTACGCGCCGGGCGGGGCCGGCGGGCCGGGCGCCCCGGGCGGGCCGTAGCCGCCGGGCTGCTGCGGATAGCCGTACGGCTGGGTCTCGCCGCCGCCGGGCTGCTGGGGGTAGCCGTAGCCCTGGCCGCCGGGCGCCTGCGGGGCGCCGTAGCCGCCGCCGTCACCGGGGGGCGGGGGCGGAGGGCCGAAGCCCTGCGGCGGCCCGAAACCGCCGCCCTGGTCGGGAGGCGGCGGAGGACCATCTGGCGGCGGCGGAGGAAAACCCATGCACGAAGGATGCCCCATACGGGTGACATCGGCGAGCGCATACCGGAGGGCGGTCAACGACCCTGTCCCCTTTGCCATTTATTGAGGCTTTTCATGTTTGCGCAGGGTCAGCGGCAGAATAGGACCCATGTCCGCGACCTCGCTCGATCCCGCGATCACCGCCCGCCTCACCCGCAATTCCGACGGGCTGGTTCCGGCCATCGCGCAGCAGTACGACACCGGTGAGGTGCTGATGCTCGGCTGGATGGACGCGGAGGCGCTGCACCGCACCCTGACCACCGGCCGCTGCACGTACTGGAGCCGCAGCCGGCAGGAGTACTGGGTCAAGGGCGACACCTCGGGGCACGTGCAGCACGTGAAGTCCGTGGCGCTGGACTGCGACGGGGACACCGTCCTGGTCAAGGTCGACCAGGTGGGCGCCGCCTGCCACACCGGCGACCGCACCTGCTTCGACGCGGACGTCCTCCTGCCCGCCGCCGGCAGGGACTAGTCTCAGCCGCCATGGATGCCATGGACCTCGCCACCTTCCGCAAGCTGGCGGTCGACCGCCGCGTCATCCCGGTCAGCCGGCGGCTGCTCGCGGACGGCGACACTCCCGTCGGCCTCTACCGCAAACTCGCCGGCGAACGCGTCGGCACCTTCCTGCTGGAGTCGGCCGAGAACGGCCGGTCCTGGTCCCGCTACTCCTTCGTCGGCGTCCGCTCCGCCGCCACCCTCACCGCCCGGGACGGGCGCACCGCACTGGCTGGGCACCCCGCCGGTCGGCGTCCCCGTCGACGGCGACCCGCTGGCCGCGCTGCGCGCCACCGTCGAGGCGCTGCACACCCCGCGCGACCTGGCGGCCGGCATGCCGCCCTTCACCGGCGGCATGGTCGGCTACCTCGGCTACGACATCGTGCGCCGCCTGGAGCGCATCGGCGAGCACGGCGAGGACGAACTGCGCCTGCCCGAGCTGACCATGCTGCTCACCTCCGACCTGGCCGTCCTGGACCACTGGGACGGCAGCGTCCTGCTGATCGCCAACGCGATCAACCACAACGACGAGGACACCGGCGTCGACGAGGCGTACGCCGACGCGGTCGCCCGCCTCGACGCCATGGAGGCGGACCTCGGCAGGGCCGTGCCCTCCACCCCGACCGCGCTGCCGCCCTCCGAACTGCCCGCCTGCACCACCCGCTGGGGCGGCGAGGACTTCAAGGCGGCGGTCGAGGACATCAAGGAGCGGATCAGGGCCGGCGAGGCGTTCCAGGTGGTGCCCTCGCAGCGGTTCGAGACGCCGTGCACGGCCAACGCCCTGGACGTCTACCGGGTGCTGCGGGCCACCAACCCGAGCCCGTACATGTACCTGCTGCGCTTCCCCGGCGAGGACGGCGCCCTGGACGGCGGCTTCGACGTGGTGGGCTCCAGCCCCGAGGCGCTGGTCAAGGTCGAGGACGGCCGCGCGATGGTGCACCCGATCGCGGGCACCCGGCCGCGCGGCGCCACCCCGCAGGCCGACACCGCGCTCGCCGAGGAACTGCTCGCCGACCCCAAGGAGCGCGCCGAGCACCTGATGCTGGTCGACCTCGGCCGCAACGACCTCGGCCGGGTCTGCGAGCCCGGCAGCGTCGAGGTCGTCGACTTCATGTCGGTCGAGCGGTACTCGCACGTGATGCACATCGTCTCGACCGTGACCGGCCGGGTCGCCGAGGGCCGCACCGCGTTCGACGTGCTCACCGCGTGCTTCCCCGCGGGCACCCTGTCCGGCGCGCCCAAGCCGCGGGCGATGCAGATCATCGAGGAGCTGGAGCCGACCCGGCGCGGGCTGTACGGCGGCTGCGTCGGCTATCTGGACTTCGCCGGCGACTCCGACACGGCCATCGCGATCCGCACCGCGCTGCTGCGCGACGGCACCGCCTACGTGCAGGCGGGCGCGGGCATCGTCGCCGACTCCGACCCGGACGCCGAGGACACCGAGTGCCGCAACAAGGCGGCCGCGGTGCTGCGGGCGGTGGCGACGGCGAACCGGCTGGGCGGCTGAGGCACCGACCACCGCTCGGACCTGACCACCGCTCTCGGACACTGGCCACCGCTCGGAGCCCGGCCACCGCGAAGGCCCCGAACCACCGCTCGGGGAGCGGCAGTCGGGGCCCTGGTACGGGGCGGACATGGCGGAGGGCGGGGCGGCTACCAAGCGCCGCCCCGCCCTCCGCCGTCGCTGAGGACGCCGGGTGTCAGCCCGCGAAGGCCGACACGCCGTTGGGGGTGCCGAGACCGGTCGGGCCGTCGTAGCCCGCCGCGCCGGAGCACAGGTACGAGCCGGAGCAGCTTCCGTTGGAGCCGCTCGTCACGTCGTTGAGCGAGGACGTGTGCGAGTACGGGAAGGACGCCGGTACCGAACCGCTGGAGGGCGTGCCCGCCAGCGCGTACACCGAGGCGATGATCGGCGAGGAAGCGCTGGTGCCGCCGAACACCTCCCAGCCGCCGTCGCCGCCGTACGTGTCGTAGACCGCGACACCGGTGGCCGGGTCGGCCACGGCGGAGACGTCCGCCACCGACCGGTTGGCGCAGTCGCCGTCCTGCTGCCAGCTCTGCTTGGTGTCATAGGCCGAGCAGCCGGAACCCGTGCCGGACCAGACCGACTCCGACCAGCCGCGGCTGCTGGAGTCCTTGTTCAGCGAGGTGCCGCCGACCGCGGTGACGTACTTCGAGCCGGCCGGGTACTCCACGCCGTAGCCCGAGTCGCCCGCGCTGACCGTGATGGCCACGCCCGGGTGGTCGAAGTACTGGCTGTCGTACTGGCTGTCGGAGGAGGACTCGCCGCCGCCGTAGCTGTTGGAGACGTACTTCGCGCCGAGCGACACCGCCGTGTTGACGGAGGCGCCCAGGTCGTCCATCGAGGAGGAGTCGGCCTCGACCAGCAGGATGTGGCACTGCGGGCAGGTCGCGCTGACCATGTCCAGGTCGAGCGAGATCTCCTCGGCCCAGCCCGCGTCGGCCGTCGGCAGGGAGGAGGTGCCGCTCTGGCCGACCTTGCTGAAGCACCCGTTGGCGGTGCTGCACTCCGACAGGCCGTACGTGGATCGGTACGTCGCCAGGTCCTGCTCGGCGTTCGGGTTGTCGTACGCGTCGACGATCGCCACCGTCGCGCCGGAGCCCCCGCTGGAGGGGAGGGCGTAGGCGCCGCGCAGGTCGTCGGGGCCGTAACCGGAGGGAGCGGCCTTGGGGTTGACGGCGCCGGCGGACTTCGCCAGGGCACTCACCCCGCTGGTCACCTTCACGGCCTGACAGGCCATCATTCCGGCTTTCTTGCTGGTGGCACAGGAATGCGCCGTCTTCAGGCCGTGCGAGGTCGTCGCAGCGCCGGCCGATGAGGCCAGGGCCAGCCCGGACGCAGCGAGCCCCGCCGCCGCGGTGAGGGCGAGGCCGGTGCGCAGGGATATCGGGTTGAGTTTGCCGAGGGTGAAACGCAAGCTACTGCCTCCTGTGGTGGGGGGAACCGAGGAGCTGTGGGGATGCAGTGGTTCCTGCACTCTCTTGTGAAGAGAGTGACGGCGGGAACGCTATTCGTGGCGAGAGCACGTCAACAAGATGGCGTACGCGATCTCCTCCTTACCTTCACGTGGCCGATACACGGAATCCGTACGACCTGCGGCTCGGTACGTCCGCCCGGCACCGTCGCCCCCCGGGCTCGGGGGGTGTCCGCGGGCAGGGGATAGTGGAGGGGTGACCACGCCCTCGCAGCCCCCGGACCCCGCCGCCGCGGCCCGACGCACCGCCTACCGGGCCCTGGCCGCCGCGCTCGCCGCGGGCGTCGTCGGGGCGAGCCTGGTGCTGCTGGCCGCGGGCAAGACATGGGTGCGCGGCAGCACGGGCGGCGCGGGACAGGTGCTCGCCGTGCACGCCAGCGGCAGCCAGACCACCGCCCTGCCGGGCGCGCTCGCCCTGGTCGGCCTCGCCTCGCTGGTGGCCGTCTTCGCGGTCCGCCGGATCGGCCGCTACACGGTGGCCGCGCTGCTCACGCTCAGCGGCATCGGTGTCGCCGTCGACCGCGCTCACCCGCCGTACCGACCACGGCGCCCTGAACGCGGCGGCCGCCACCGCCACCGGCCTCACCCACGCCACCGCCCGGCACGCCGCGTCCACCGGCTGGCCGCTGGTCGCCTTCGCCGGCGGCGTGCTGATGCTGGTCGCCGGCCTGCTCGCCCTGCGCTACGGGCCGCACTGGCCCGCGATGTCCAGCCGGTACGACCGGGGCGACGGCCGGGCCCGGGTCCGCACCCCCGCGCCCGTCGACCCCGACCGGGCCGAGGACCTGTGGAAGGCGCTGGACCGCGGCGAGGACCCCACCCAGGCGTCGGGCTGACCGCAGCGCACCGGCCGGCCCCGGTCCCGCCGGCCGGGCCGCCGCCCGCCCGGCCGCTCCGCGCCCGCGTGTTCACCGGGTGACGCCCACCCCCGTGCGCGGACCACCCCCCGTACGCGCAACAATGGGGGACGAAGTGGGAGTCGAAGGACGGCGCCCACCGAGACTCAGGGAGCGCTCATGGCGGCTCAGCACGACCACGGACACACGCCCGCCGGCTGGACCGGCGTGATCATCGCCTTCGTCGGCTTCTGCGTGGCCGGGGGCTTCATGGTCGCTGCGGAGCCGGTCGGCTTCTGGGCGGGTATCGCCCTCACCCTGGTCGGCGCGGTCGTCGGCGGGATCATGAAGCTGATGGGCATGGGCAAGGACGACACGCCGATCTCCACGACCCCCGCCACGACCACGGGGGCGGCGACGGAGGAGCGCGTCCACGCCGACGCCTGACCGCACCGCCCGTCGGACGCCGGCGGGCGTGCCCCGCGGGTGCCCTCGACCACCGCTCCCGGCATCGGGCTCCCGCCCGTAGTACCGGACGGCCCAACCGCGAAAGCACGGCGCGGCCGCGGAAGGGCACGGCCCCAAGGAACGGACGGCGCGACCGCGGGGCGCACGGCGCAGCCTGAAACTGGCACGGCGCAGCCCCAAAGCAGCACGCGTAGCCCGAGAAAGCACGGCGCAGCCGCAGGACCCCCAGGTCCGCGCGCTGCGCCTTCGTGCGGCCAGGGGCAGAATCGGCCGCGTGACCCTCCTCACCCCCGAGCCCGCGACGCCCGCCCTGCCGCCGGTGCCCGCGCAGCCGCCGTCCGGCGCGCCGCGGACCGGCCCGGTGCGCGCGGCCCTGCGCCGTACCGCCGTGCCGCTGGGCGTGCTGGGCGCCGTGGCCGGCGCCTTCGCCTATGTCGGCGCCGTCGACCCCAACACGCCCGGGCACTACCCGGTCTGCCCGCTGCTGTACTACACCGGCGTCTACTGCCCCGGCTGCGGCGGCCTGCGCAGCGCGTACGCCGTCGCGCACGGCCAGCTGCGGACCGCGCTCGGCTGCAACGCGCTGGCCGTCGCCGGGTACGCGCTCTTCGCCGTCGTATGGGCGGTGTGGGCGTGGCGGGCGCTGCGCGGCAGGCCCTTCCAGCCGGCGGTGCACCCCGGTGTGCGGTGGGCGCTGGGAGCGCTCGTCGTGGTCTTCACAGTTGTCCGGAACCTGCCCCTGGGGGCCGCGTTCGCGCCCTGACCTGCGGGGCCGCTCTGATCGCGTTTGTCCGGCCAGTGGGACCGCGAATCGCCGGATTCGGGTCTCACGGCCCCTGCCCGATACCATCGCAGTACCAGCGGGTCGACACCACTGGCTTGATCATTTCGCTGCTGGACCCGGCCGGAAGGGGAGTTCTCGCGTGAGTGTGCTCGACGAGATCATCGACGGAGTCCGAGCTGACCTCGCCGAGCGACAGGCCCGGGTCTCCCTCGACGATCTCAAGGAGCGCGCCGCCAGGGCGCGGGAAGCCCGTGACGGGGTCGCCGCTCTGCGCGGCGAGGCCGTCACCGTGATCTGCGAGGTCAAGCGGTCCAGCCCGTCCAAGGGCGCGCTCGCCGCGATCGCCGACCCCGCAGGACTGGCCGCCGACTACGAGGCGGGCGGCGCGGCCGCGATCAGCGTCCTCACCGAGCAGCGCCGCTTCGGCGGCTCGCTCGCCGACCTGGAGGCCGTCCGGGCCAAGGTCGACATCCCGGTGCTGCGCAAGGACTTCATCGTCACCGCCTACCAGTTGTGGGAGGCCCGGGCGTACGGCGCCGACCTCGCGCTGCTGATCGTCTCCGCGCTGGAGCAGGCCGCGCTGGTCTCGCTCATCGAGCGGGCCGAGTCCATCGGGCTCACCCCGCTGGTCGAGGTGCACGACGAGGAGGAGGTCGAGCGGGCCGTCGACGCGGGCGCGCGCATCATCGGGGTCAACGCGCGCAACCTCAAGACGCTCGAAGTCGACCGCGACACCTTCGCCCGGGTCGCCCCGGAGATCCCCGGCCACATCGTGAAGGTCGCCGAGTCCGGGGTGCGCGGTCCGCACGATCTGATCGCGTACGCCCACGACGGCGCTGACGCGGTCCTGGTGGGGGAGTCGCTCGTCACCGGGCGCGACCCGCGGGCCGCCGTCGCCGATCTTGTCGCCGCCGGCGCGCATCCGGCGCTTCGCAACGGCCGCGACTAGCTTTCTTTTACGGGCTACGGCAACCCGCCGTCCCGGTCCCGCCCGGCCCCCGCCCGCGCGCCCGGTGGGGCTTCGCGCGCGGTTCCTCGCGCCCCTGTACGGCACCCTTGCGGGCAGCGGCACCTATAAGGCGCGCCGGGGACCACCGACCGTAAGGGGCAGCCCCGGGAAGCCCGTAGAATGCGACGCATGATCGCCACCAGGCTCGCCCCCGGCTGCCGTCCCCGCGGCTGCCGCGCGCCGGCGCGCCGGGTGCTGGGGCGCCGGGTGCGCTACGTCATCGGGTGCGAGCCCGGCCAGGTGAACGGCAGGCGATGGCGACGCGGCTGAGCCGCGTTCCGTAGTCCAGCCCCACCACTCACCTGCCAGGGGACACGTATGTCCGACAAACCCAGCTTCTTCCTGCCCGATCCCGAAGGCGCCGTGCCGAGCCCCGAGGGCTACTTCGGGGCCTTCGGCGGCAAGTTCATCCCGGAGGCGCTGGTCGCCGCCGTGGACGAGGTCGCCGCCGAGTACGAGAAGGCCAAGGCGGACCCCGCCTTCGCCGCCGAACTCGACGACCTGATGGTCAACTACACCGGCCGGCCCAGCGCCCTGACCGAAGTGGGCCGGTTCGCCGAGCACGCCGGCGGCGCGCGGGTCTTCCTCAAGCGGGAGGACCTGAACCACACCGGCTCGCACAAGATCAACAACGTGCTGGGCCAGGCCCTGCTCACCAAGCGGATGGGCAAGACCCGGGTCATCGCCGAGACCGGCGCCGGCCAGCACGGCGTGGCCACCGCCACCGCCTGCGCGCTGTTCGGCCTGGAGTGCACCATCTACATGGGCGAGGTCGACACCAGGCGGCAGGCCCTCAACGTGGCGCGGATGCGGATGCTCGGCGCCGAGGTCGTCGCCGTGACGTCCGGCAGCCGCACGCTGAAGGACGCCATCAACGAGGCGTTCCGCGACTGGGTCGCCAACGTCGACCGCACCCACTACCTGTTCGGCACCGTCGCGGGCCCGCACCCCTTCCCCGCGCTCGTCCGCGACTTCCACCGGGTGATCGGCGTCGAGGCCCGCCGGCAGCTCCTGGAGCGCACCGGACGGCTGCCGGACGTCGCCGTGGCCTGCGTCGGCGGCGGCTCCAACGCGATGGGCCTGTTCCACGCCTTCCTGCCGGACGCGTCCGTGCGGCTGGTCGGCTGCGAACCGGCCGGGCACGGCCTGGAGACCGGCGAGCACGCGGCCACCCTGACCGTCGGCGAGCCGGGCATCCTGCACGGATCGCGCTCCTACGTGCTCCAGGACGACGAGGGCCAGATCACCGAGCCGTACTCCATCTCGGCCGGCCTGGACTACCCGGGCGTCGGCCCCGAGCACTCCTATCTCAAGGACACCGGCCGGGCCGAGTACCGCGCCGTCACCGACGACGCGGCGATGCAGGCGCTGCGGCTGCTGTCGCGCACCGAGGGCATCATCCCGGCCATCGAGAGCGCCCACGCGCTGGCCGGCGCCCTGGATCTGGGCCGCGAGCTGGGCCCCGACGGCCTGGTCCTGGTCAACCTGTCCGGGCGCGGCGACAAGGACATGGACACCGCGGCCCGCTACTTCGGGCTGTACGAACCGACGGACGAGGTCACCGAGGACCACGAGGGGGCAGTCGAATGACCGGGCGGATCACTCTGCTGGAGAGCACCCTCGCGGGCGCGGCGGCGCAGGGGCGGGCCGCGCTGATCGCGTACCTGCCGGCCGGCTTCCCGACCGTGGACGGCGGCATCGAGGCGGCCAAGGCCGTCTTCGAGGGCGGCGCGGACATCGTCGAGATCGGGCTGCCGCACAGCGACCCGGTGCTGGACGGCCCGGTCATCCAGACCGCCGACGACATCGCGCTCAAGAACGGGGTGCGCGTCGCCGACGTGCTGCGCACCGTCCGCGAGGCGCACGCGGCCAGCGGCAAGCCGGTGCTGGTCATGACGTACTGGAACCCGGTCGACCGGTACGGCCCGGAGCGGTTCGCGCAGGAGCTGGCCGAGGCGGGCGGGGCGGGCTGCATCCTGCCCGACCTGCCGGTCGAGGAGTCCGCGGCGTGGCGCAAGGCCGCCGGGCAGCACGGCCTGGCCACGGTCTTCGTCGTCGCCCCCTCCAGTCGCGACGAGCGGCTGGCCAGGATCACCGAGGCGGGCAGCGGATTCGTCTACGCGGCCTCGCTGATGGGTGTCACCGGCACCCGTACCAGCGTCGGCGAGCAGGCGGCCGGGCTGGTCCGCAGGACCCGGGCGACCACCGACCTGCCGGTGTGCGTCGGACTCGGGGTGTCCAACGCGGCGCAGGCCGCCGAGGTGGCGGCCTTCGCCGACGGCGTGATCGTCGGCTCGGCCTTCGTCAAGCGCCTGCTCGACCACGGCGACGACCTGCCCGCCGGGCTCGCCGCCGTCCGCGACCTCGCGTCCGACCTCGCGGCCGGCGTCCTCAGGCACGCCTAGGGCCTCGATCCTCCGCGGGGGCGGCTCCTGTCACCCTCACGAGCAGTATTTGTCACCCCCGCGGGCGAAAAACGGTGCGGGGAGCTGCCCAGCGGCTCCCCGCACCGTTGCCAGGGGCGTGAGCGAGAAGAACCGTGACGCAAAGCGCAGCGCCCGCGAGGCGCTCCAGGTACAGCGTGAGAAGGACAAGGACCGCGCCAGACGCAAGCGGACCCTGATGGTCGCGGGCGGCCTGGTCGTCGCCCTGGCCGTCGCCGCGGGCATCGCGGTGGCCGTCGCCGGCCACCACAGCAGCGGGCACAGTGACGCGGCGGGCACGGTGACGGCGCCGCACGGCGCCACCGGCAAGGACAACCTCGTCATCCCGGTCGGTGCCGCCGACGCGCCCTCGACCCTGACGATCTACGAGGACTTCCGCTGCCCGGCGTGCGACGCCTTCGAGAAGACCTTCACGCCGACCGTCCACAGCCTGGAGGACAGCGGGCAGATGCGCACCGAGTACCACCTGGTGACGCTCATCGACGGCAACCTCGGCGGCTCCGGCTCGCTCAACGCCGCGAACGCGGCGGCCTGCGCGCAGGACCAGGGCAGGTTCCGCCCCTTCCACGACACCCTCTACAGCAACCAGCCGGACGAGCAGGACGACAAGTTCGCCGACAAGAACACCCTGCTGGCGCTGGCGGGCAAGGTGCCGGGGCTGAAGAACGCCGCCTTCACCTCGTGCGTGGACAACGGCACCCACGACGCCTGGGTGAAGAGGTCGAACGCCGCCTTCGGCTCGTCGGGCTACAACTCCACCCCGACCGTCCTGCTCAACGGCAAGAACGTCTACGGTTCGGGCGCAGCCCCGCTCACCCCGGCCTCGCTCAAGGCGATGGTCGCGGCGGCGAACAAGGGCAAGCAGCCGGGCAAGGTCACCGCGACACCGCCGTCCTGACCCGCCCCCGCGCCCGGCCGGGACCGCCTCTGCTCCGACCGGGTGCAGAGCACGACGTTATCCATACGTAGCCGGGTGGGTTGCCGTACCACCCGCCCGGCACGGTAGCGTCGGCAGTGCCATGGACCTCGCATACATTCCCAGCCCCTCGCAGGGGGTCGTCCACCTCGGACCGATCCCGCTGCGCGGCTACGCGTTCTGCATCATCATCGGTGTCTTCGTGGCCGTCTGGCTCGGAAACAAGCGGTGGGTCGCCCGCGGCGGCAGGGCCGGCACGATCGCCGACATCGCCGTGTGGGCGGTGCCGTTCGGCCTGGTCGGCGGCCGGCTGTACCACGTGATCACCGATTACGAGCTGTACTTCACAGGCGGCAACGACTGGGTCAACGCCTTCAAGATCTGGCAGGGCGGCCTCGGCATCTGGGGCGCGATCGCCCTGGGCGCGGTCGGCGCCTGGATCGGCTGCCGCCGCCGCGGCATCGCGCTGCCCGCGTACGCCGACGCCATCGCCCCCGGCATCGCCCTGGCCCAGGCCATCGGCCGCTGGGGCAACTGGTTCAACCAGGAGCTGTACGGCAACCCCACGCACCTGCCCTGGGGCCTGAAGATCACCAGCGACGCGGGCGACCGGATCCCCGGCATCTACCAGCCGACGTTCCTGTACGAGTCGCCTGTGGTGCGTCGCCGTCGGCGTTCCTGGTCCTCTGGGCCGACCGCCGCTTCCGCCTCGGCCACGGCCGGGCCTTCGCGCTCTACGTCGCCGCGTACTGCGTCGGCCGCGGCTGGATCGAGCACATGCGGTTCGACGACGCCCACCACATCCTGGGCCTGCGGCTCAACGACTGGACCGCGGTCGTCGTCTTCGTCCTGGCCGTCGTCTACATGGTCCTGTCGGCCCGGCTGCGCCCCGGCCGCGAGGAGGTCGTCGAGCCCGGCTCGCCGGCCGACGAGGACGGCGCCGCGACGTCCGGCACCGCCGATGCCGCAGCCGACGAGCCCGCGGAGAGCGGGACCGCCGCGGACCCCGAGGCCGGTCCGGAGCAGCACGAAGCCCGCGCCGAAGCCTCGGAAGAAGCCTCCAAGACCAGCTAGCGCTGCGACCGGGAAGGTTCACCGGTTCGCGGCGCCCCGCACGGCGCCTCGCCGCGTTGCCGGACCCGTCCGAGTACGCCCGGTACGAGGACGGACCTCCGCCTTGCGATGCACAGCACGGGACGCCGTGAACCAGGCAGACCTTTCCGGCCACAGCACCAGCCCTGTCTGAGCCCTCGCCGCCCGCCTGGCCCGGCGGGACCCGCGAATGCGGTGTTCCCGCAGGTCAGGGCAGCCTCCCCTTGCTGGCGGCGAGCCGGGATGCCACGTACGGTCGTAGCGTCGCACACGCGCACGCGGGCCGTGGGAGCCCGGGGGAGGGGACCACTGTGACCACGGCCGTCGAGGCAACCGCCACACCGGACAAGCCCTACCACGTCCGGCACCACGAGCACCGGGACGTCAGCGGCGGCTGGCTGCGCCCGGCCGTCTTCGGCGCGATGGACGGCCTCGTGTCGAACCTCGCCCTGATGACGGGGGTGGCCGGCGGCGAGGTGAGTTCGCACACCATCGTCGTGACCGGACTGGCGGGCCTGGCGGCGGGCGCCTTCTCCATGGCGGCCGGCGAGTACACCTCCGTCGCCTCGCAGCGCGAGCTGGTCGAGGCCGAGCTCGCCGTCGAGCGGATCGAGCTGCACCGCAACCCCGAGGACGAGCTGCGCGAGCTGGCCGCGCTCTACGTCACGCGCGGCGTGGAGCCCAAGCTCGCCTACGAGGTGGCCCGGCAGTTGTCCGCCGACCCGGAGCGGGCGCTGGAGATCCACGCCCGCGAGGAACTGGGCATCGACCCGACCGACCTGCCGTCGCCGCTGGTGGCCGCCGCGTCCTCGTTCGTGTCGTTCGCGCTGGGCGCGCTGCTGCCGGTCCTGCCGTACCTGCTGGGCACCACCGCGCTGTGGCCCTCGCTGGTGCTGGCGCTGGCCGGCCTGTTCGGCTGCGGCGCGGCCGT
>CAWGAU010000003.1:0-77123 GCA_963820715.1 uncultured Actinomycetota bacterium
AGTAAGTGTCGCGAACTTCGGACGGTACCCCAGCATTGTGACCCGAGGTGCCGCCGACCGTTAACAAACCCGCTTTCCCCTGCTCCAACGGCGGGAACCCGGTGGGGGTTCCCTAGCCGCCGTAGACGTGCGGGGCCAGCGTGCCCACGAACGGAAGATTCCGGTACTTCTCGGCGTAGTCCAGCCCGTAACCGACCACGAACTCGCTGGGGATGTCGAAACCAGTGTATTTCACATCGATCTCGACCTTGGCCGCTTCGGGCTTGCGCAGCAGGGTGCACACCTCCAGGGAGGCCGGACCGCGCGATCCGAGGTTGCTGATGAGCCAGGAGAGGGTGAGCCCGGAGTCGATGATGTCCTCGACGATGAGCACGTCCCGGCCGGCGATGTCGGTGTCCAGGTCCTTGAGGATGCGCACCACCCCGGACGACTTGGTGCCGGCGCCGTACGAGGACACCGCCATCCAGTCCATCGTCACGTTGCTGGACAGCGCGCGGGCCAGGTCGGCCATCACCATGACGGCGCCCTTGAGCACACCGACGATCAGCAGGTCCTTCCCCGCGTAGTCCCGGTCGATCTCAGCGGCCAGCTCGACCAGCTTCGCGTCGATCTCTGCCTTGGAGATGAGCACCTTCTCCAGCTCGGTGCCCATGTCGGTCTCGTTCACTGCGCGGTACGTCCCTACGGGTATGCGGCTCTACGACGGCGAGAAGAACAGTCTGCCATTCGCCCTCAGGACGGCGACGCCGCCCGGCAGGTTGAGCGCTTTCTGCCCGCGCCAGCCGGTGACCAGGCGGTCCACCTCCTCGATGTGGCGGGCGAAGAGGAAGCCCGGCGGGGAGCCGGCGGCGACCGCGGCGCGGCGCAGCACCCGGCGCCGTACGGCCGCCGGCAGGCCGTGCAGCCGCCGCACGTCCAGGCTGCCGTCGTCGCCGGCCGCGTCGGCCTGCGCGTCGGCGGCCCACTGGTCGAGCGCGTCGGCGTCGTCCCGGGAGAGCTGGGCGGTCCGGGCCAGCGCCTCCACCACGCCCTTGCCGAGGGACTTCTCCAGGACCGGCAGCGCTTCGTGCCGCACCCGGGAGCGGGTGTACGCGGGGTCGTGGTTGTGCGGGTCCTCCCACACGGTGATGCCCTGCGCGAGGCAGCCCTGGCGCACGGTGTCGCGGTCGAGCAGCAGGAACGGGCGGCGGTAGCGGCCGCCGGTGCCGGAGACGGCGGCCATGCCGGACAGCGACCGGGTGCCGGAGCCTCGGGCGAGCCCGAGCAGCACCGTTTCTGCCTGGTCGTCGCGGGTGTGGCCGAGCAGGACGGACGCGGCGCCGCGGCGCTCGGCGGTGGCGTCGAGCGCGGCGTACCGCGCGTCGCGGGCGGCGGCCTCGGGGCCGACCCGGCGCCGGCCGCCGGTGTACGACACGCCGTGGGCGGCCGCGGTGGACTGCCGGCCGACGGTGACGCCGACCGCGTCCACCGGGTCGAGGCCGAGGGCGAGCAGCCGGTCGGCGACCTCCTGGGCGCGGCAGTCCGAGCCCGCCTGGAGTCCGTGGTCGACGGTGACGGCTCCGGCGCGCACGCCGAGCCGGGGCGCCTCGAAGGCGAGGGCGGCGGCCAGCGCCATGGAGTCGGCGCCGCCGCTGCACGCGGCGAGTACGAGCGGCTGCGGGTCCGCGGAAGCGGTGAGCACGTCGTGCAGGACGCGCCGGACCGCCAGGCGTATCGCCGCGACCGTGGGGTGGGGTCCCATGTCCGGTTCCCTCCTGGGGAGGATGTGAAGGCTGCGCTGAGCGGGAGGTCGTACGGGGAGTGTTGACGCAGGGTGTTCAGATGGTGACAGAAGCACGGGCATTACCCGAGCATCGCACGCAACACCCCGCTGCAACGGTCCCTCGGACGGGTGAACCGGGCGGCAAACGGCGCGGACGGAGGGGGTGCGGGGTCAGGAGTCGCTACGGCCGTGCACCCGGGCGACCCACTCCGCGGGTTTGGCGATCTCCGCCTTGGTGGGCAGCGTGTTCGGGGACGTCCACACCCGGTTGAAGCCGTCCATGCCGGCCTCCTTGACGACGGCCCGGACGAACCGCTCGCCGTCCTGGTACTGCCGCATCTTCGCGTCCAGGCCCAGCAGCCGGCGCAGCGCCTGGTCCAGCCGGCCCGCGCCGCTCGCCCGGCGCTGCCCGAACTTCTCCCGGATCTCGGCGACGCTGGGCACGACCTCGGGGCCGACGCCGTCCATCACGTAGTCGGCGTGCCCTTCGAGCAGCGACATCACCGCGGTCAGCCGGGCGAGGATGTCGCGCTGGGCGGGGGTCTGCACCAGGTCGACGAGGCTGCGGCCGTCGTCGGACGGCTCGTCGTCGCGGCCGGCGCCCGAGCCGCTGAAGGTCTGCACGGCCTGCCTGATCCGCTCGATCACGGTCGAGGCGTCGAGTTCGGTCTCGCCCAGGAACGCCTGGATCTCGCCCTCGATGTGGTCGCGCAGCCACGGCACGGCGGAGAACTGGGTGCGGTGGGTCTCCTCGTGCAGGCAGACCCACAGCCGGAAGTCGTGCGGGTCGACGTCGAGTTCCCGCTCGACCTGCACGATGTTGGGGGCGACCAGCAGCAGCCGGCCGGCCCGGGACTCGCCGGGACCGGGCTTCGCCGGTCCCGCGGGCAGGTCGCGGCTGGGCGGCGCGAAGGTCTCGTACTGGCCGAGCACCCGGGAGGACAGGAAGCTCAGCAGCATGCCGACCTCGACGCCGGTGACCTTGCCGCCGACGGTGCCCAGCACCACGCCGCCGGCGCCGCCGGGCCTGCGCGCCTGCATCTTGCCCAGCAGCGGCTTGAGCACCTCGCGGAACCCGGCGACGTTCGCCTTCACCCAGCCGGTGCGGTCCACGATGAGTACGGGGGTGCCGTGCGGGGGGACCTCGGCGTCGCCGTACATCCGGGTGAACGCCCTTACGTGCGCCTCGGAGTCCTGCGCGTGCGAGCGCAGCTCCGCCACGATCGCCCGTGCCTCGTCCCGGCTGACCTCGGGGCCGGGCCGCGTCAGCCGCTGCGCGGTCGCCACGGCGAGGTTCCAGTCGACCATCTCGCTTCCACCGATGCTCGTCATGCCTTCACGGTACGTTGCCGCCCCCGCTTGTGGTCGAGGTTGCCGGTTCGGGTCCGGTCGACACGGGCCCCGTTCCGGAATGTGATCGGCTAAATCCGGCCAAGTGGCTGGAAAGGCGCCCTTGCGCGGAGGCGGACGCGGCGGGACTTTCGCTGGCGTCAGCTGTATCTCCCCCCACTCCCGTCACCCCGCCAACGGGACCGATCCATCCAGAACCACGGCGAGCCCGCGGCCATGTTCTGCTGGGCGTTCCCGCTGATCGCCGTCCTCGGGGCGCGCTCCTTCTCGCTGGACGGGCTGCTGTTCGGCCGCTCCGGCGCGGGGGTCCGGCTCGCGGGCGCCGGGAGGAAGGGCACCGCCGCCACGGTGGCCGCCGGCCGCTGACCGGCTGAGCACCGCGGTACGGAAGGGGCGGGCCCGTCCAGCGAGGAAGGAGCCCGCCCCTTTCCCCCGTCGAACGCCGCCCGTCGAGAGGCTGCCCGTCGAAGCGCCGCGGAAGGTGCGCGACACGCCGGCCGCCGTCAGGAACCGGCGACGGCCGCCGCGAGCCGGTCCAGGGCCGCTTCGGCCGGCCCGGCGGCGTAGGCCCCCTGGGTCATGAAGGAGAAGGCCAGCAGCCGGCCGGAGCGGGTGACGACCGTGCCCGCGATGGTGTTGGTGCCGGTCAGCGTGCCGGTCTTGGCGTGCACGACGCCGGCCGCCGGCGAGCCCTGGAAGCGGGCGCTGAGCGTGCCGGTGAAGTCGGCCACCGGGATGCCGGTGATCACCGACCGCAGTTCCGGGTGGCCGGGGGAGGCGGCCAGCGCGAGCAGCCGGGCCAGGGTGAGCGGGGCGAGCGTGTCGTTGTGGTCGAGGCCGCTGCCGTCGTGGAAGGACGCGCCGGGCAGCGGGACGCCGTACCGGGTCAGCGCCGTCCTGATCGCCTTCGCGCCGCCGGCGAAGCTGGCCGGCTGCCCGCCGGCCCGGGCCACCTGGCGGGCGAGCGCCTCGGCGAGGTCGTTGTCGCTGTTGGTGAGCATCTGCTCGACCAGGTCCGACAGCGGCGCCGAACTGTGCGCCGCCAGCCGCGCCCCGCCCTTGCCGCTGCCCGGCCGCGGGGCACCCGTGACGGTGATGCCCCGGTCGCCCAGCAGCCGGGCGAAGCTCGCGGCCGCGGCCGACGCGGGGTCGTACGACCGGGGTGCGGGCCCGCTGGCGCTGCCGTCCAGCCGCCCCTCGTCGGCCATCAGCGCGGTGACGGGCGCGAGGTTGTCGTTGTGGCCGATGGGGTGGAGCACGGGGCCGGTGTACAGCGACGTGTCGTACGCCAGGGTCACGGTGGTGGCGCCGGCGGCCTTCAGCGCGGCCGCCGTGTCGTCGGCCAGCCCGCCCAGCCGCAGCGTCGGGTCACCGCCGCCGACCAGCACGATGTGCCCGCGGCACGGCTCGACCACGGTCGTGGTCAGCCGGGCGCCGGGGCCGAGCATGCCGAGCGCGGCGACGGCGGTGGCGAGCTTCGTGGTGGACGCGGGCGTGGTGGCGGCGGTGTCGCGGCGGTCGTAGAGCACGTCGCCGGTGCCCACGTCCAGCACCGCGCCGGTGGTCACCGGGCCGAGGCCCTGGGCCGGGATCAGCGGGGCGATCCGCGCGGTGAGCGCGGCCGCGGTGGGCGCGGCGGCGGAGTCGACGGCGGCGAGTACGGGGCCGGCCGGGGCCCGCGGCGGGGCCGGGCGCGGCACCGCGGCGGCGGCCTTCGGCGCGGTCCGCGGCCGGCCCCTGCCATCCCGGGCGGCGGCGTACCGACGCTCGGCCGTACGCTGTCCTGACTCCCACGGACCGGCCGCGGCCACCGTCCCGGCAGCCACCGCCAGACCTATCGCGGCCGAACCCGCCACGACCTGCCACGTCCTGCCGAGCGGCACAGCCGACCAGCCCCTTTCGCGACCACACCGATGCGTGGGAGACACTTAACCACCCGCACTGTGCGCTGATCATGGAGGAGTAGGGCCTTGGAGTTCGACGTCACGATCGAGATCCCGAAGGGTTCGCGGAACAAGTACGAGGTTGACCACGAGACCGGTCGTATCCGCCTGGACCGCAGGCTCTTCACCTCGACCAGCTACCCGGCCGACTACGGCTTCGTCGAGAACACCCTCGGTGAGGACGGCGATCCGCTGGACGCGCTGGTCATCCTGGACGAGCCGACGTTTCCCGGCTGCCTCATCACCTGCCGCGCCATCGGCATGTTCCGGATGACCGACGAGGCCGGCGGCGACGACAAGGTGCTGTGCGTGCCGGCGTCCGACCCGCGGGTGGAGCACCTGCGGGACATCCACCACGTGTCCGAGTTCGACCGGCTGGAGATCCAGCACTTCTTCGAGGTGTACAAGGACCTGGAGCCCGGGAAGTCCGTCGAGGGCGCGAACTGGGTCGGGCGGGGCGAGGCGGAGGCGGAGATCGAGGAGTCCTTCCGCAGGCTCAAGGAGCACGGCGGTCACTGAGCCCTTGCCGGGCGGGCGGTGCCGGAGGTCGACTCCTCCCACCCGCCCGCCCTTTTTCTGTCCTCAAACGCCGGACGGGCTGAGTTCAGTTCACCGAACGGCTGGGCTAGTCCTCAAACGCCGGGCGGGCTGGGGTGAGTTCGCCGGACGGCCTGCGCTACGTCCTCAAACGCCGGGCGGGCTCGGGCAACCGCACCCCCACTCCGCTACCCCGCCCCCGCCTCGGCGAACACCGCGCGGAATTGGGGGAAGCGGTCGCTGCGGGGGTCGAGGAGGTCGAGGAGGGTGACGAGTTTGTTCTGGACGTCGCGCAGGCGCGGCAGGGCGGGGCCGACGTCGGCGGCGAGGCGGTCGACGTCGTCGAGCAGGGGCTGGAACCAGGCGCGGAACGCGTCGTCCGCGTCGAGCCGGGCGCAGAACTCGGCGTAGCCGAGGCAGCGGCGCCGGCCGGGCTCCCCGCCGGGGTGGATCATGAGTTCGCCGACGGCGCGCTGCTGGGCGCGGAAGAGCCGCAGTTCGTTGCTGTCGCTGGAGATCTTGTTCAGGGCCGCGCCGATGTCGGAGATGCCGACCATGACGGCCCGGTTGGTACGCGACCGGCCGAGGTCGAGGAACTGGACGTCGCGCCGCATGATCTCGACCCAGCCCAGGTACTCCGCGAGCACGAACACGGTGCTGCGCCGTACGAACTCCCCGTCGCTGCGGGCTGCCTCGGGTGAGGAAGGAGGTCAGGAACCCCGAGCCGCGGCCGGGGTCGTGGTCCAGGACGTGGCCGCGCAGGACGTTGAACAGCCGGCTCTGGAGGTCGAAGACGGCCCAGGCCAGCGACGCGCCGTACGCGTCCATCAGGTTGCGCTGCTCGAGGGCCCGCAGCCGCCGCTGCGCCCAGTACCCGAGCATCGCGGCGACCCCCGCCCCGGCGAGCGCCACCACGGCGGACACCAGTGTCAGCGCGTCCATCGACCCCTCCCCCGCCGGTCGCAGCCGCACCGGACTGCGGCAACGTAGCGGGATGGCACGGGAGTTGGCCAGCCGGAGCCGGGCGCGACCCGCTGCCCGCGGGTCAGAAACCGCGGGTGCGCTTCGCGGCGCGGCGGGGGGCGGAGGGGCCGGGGGGCTTGAGGGCGAGGCGGGCGATCTCGTTGCCGAGGTTGACGCCGATGGCCAGCGCGAGCGCGAGCGCCGCGGCCTTGGTGAGCTGGGTGAGCGCGGTGGAGGGGTGGTGCTGGGTGAGGGCGAGCAGCCCGAAGTACGTGGTGGAGCCGGGCAGGAGGGGGCCGATGGCGGCGGTGACGTACGGGAGCACGGACACGTACCGGTAGCGGGCCATCAGCTGGCCGAAGAGGCCGACCAGGCCGGCCGCGGCGGCGGTGGCGGCGACCTGGTTGCCGCGGGCGCTCTGGTGCAGGACGCCGAAGATGGTCCAGGCGACGCCGCCGTTGAGGGTGGCGAGCAGCAGCACGCCGCGCTCGCACTGGAGCAGCACCGCGAAGGCGAGGGTGAGGACCATCGCGGCGGGCAGTTGCACCCACGGCCTGTCGTACGTCCGCAGCGCCTGGTCGGGGTGGAGGTCGGCGCCCAGGCTGACCCCGGCGTACAGGACGAGGGTGACCCCTATGACGATGCCGACCACGAGGTACATCACTTCGAGCAGCCGCGCGGACGCGGTGATGTAGAAGCCGGTCAGGCCGTCCTGCACGGCGGCGACCAGCGCGCGGCCGGGCAGCAGCGCGAAGAGCCCGCCGGTGATGACGGCGGAGGACTGCACGCCGGTCGCGCCCGGAATCCAGTGCGCGTAGCGGTCGACGAGCACGCCCATCGCGGCGGCGGGCATCGCGGCGACCGCGAACTGGTAGAACTCCGGCAGCCCGCGCCCGGCCAGCAGCCACGCCAGCCGGTCGCCGAGCATCGCGGCGAGCGCGGCAGCCGCGAAGATCACCGGACCGCCGCCGACCAGGACGCTCGCCGCGCCCGCGAGCAGGCCGCCGGCCCCGGTGAGCACCCAGGTGCCGTACGGGTGCCGGTTGCGGCGGATGTCGGCGAGCCGGCGGTACGCCTCCTCCAGCGTGACCTCGTGCGCGGTGACGCCGTCCACCAGGTGGAAGACGGCGGCGAGCCGGGTGTAGTCGGTGCCGCGGCGCCGGACGGTACGGCTCATGGTGACCGGCGGCTCGGTGAGCGCGGGCTGGTACGAGATCCCGAGCAGGGTGAAGGTGACGGTCGGCTCGACCCGGGCCAGCCCGTAGGCGAAGGCGACGCCGAACATCGCCGCCTCCACGTCCTCCGCGCCCTCGCCGCCGGCCAGCAGCAGTTCGCCGATGCGCAGGGTGAGGTCGAGCACGCGCGGCACGGACGCGGCGGCGCCGCCCTCGGTCTCCAGCCGGTCGCCGGGCGGCGCGGGCCGCTCGGTGGCGGGCAGCCGGATCATCGCCCGCATCCGGTCCTGCCACAGCGCGTCCTCCGGCGGCAGCATGACGGGGATGCCCTCCGGCGGCGTGAACGCCGACCGCCCCTCGGCCGCGCCCGGCAGGACCCACGGCTCCGCGGGCCGGCCGGCGGCGCCGTACTCGCCCTGCTCCCCGCTCAACGGGTCAGCTCGTTCAAGGCGTCAGCGCTTCTGCGCCCGGTGCCGTCCGCCGCGGGCGGCGGTCGCGGCGGCCGCGGCGGAGGCGGCCACCTCGCGGTCGGTGCCACCGGCGGGGACCGCGCCGGGGACCGGACCCGTACCCACGCCCGTACCCGCGCCGGCGACCGCGGCGGCCGACGTCCCCGCCGCCTGCGCCGGCTCGCCCTTGCGGCGCGACCTCAGGTACTCGATCGCGAGCGGCACCACGGACACCAGCACCACCAGGACGAGGATCACCTCGATGTTGGTGCGGACGAACGCGATCTGTCCGAGCCAGTAGCCCAGCACGGTGACCCCGGCGCCCCACAGGCTGCCGCCGATGACGTTGAAAGTCAGGAAGGTGCGGTAGTTCATCCGGCTGACGCCGGCCACGATCGGGGTGAACGTGCGGACGACCGGCACGAAGCAGGCCATCACGATGGCCTTCGGACCGTGCCGTTCGAAGAAGGCGTGCGCCTTCTCGATGTTCTCCATCTTGAACAGCCGGGATTCGGGCCGCCGGAAGAGCGAGGGCCCCACCTTGCGGCCGAACAGGTAGCCGGTCTGCTCGCCCGCCACGGCGGCGACGGCGATCAGCGCGGCCGCCACGGCCAGCGGCTGGTGCAGGGTGCCGGAGGCGATCAGCAGCCCGGTGGTGAACAGCAGGCTGTCGCCGGGCAGGAAGAAGCCGATCAGCAGTCCGGACTCGGCGAACACGACCAGCAGCACGCCCCACAGGCCGTACGTGTTGATCAGATGGTTCGGGTCGAGCCAGCTCGGGCCGAGCGCGAGGTTCGTCACGACACAAAAGTATCAATGCAGTGTTGATACAAACGTTCCGCAACCTACGGGTAGTGCACTACGGTCTGCGCAGCGTCACCCACGCGTCTTCGCAAGTCTGGCACGCCATACAGGCCACACACGTCACACCTG
Organism: uncultured Actinomycetota bacterium; assembly: GCA_963820715.1. Classification (GTDB taxonomy): domain Bacteria; phylum Actinomycetota; class Actinomycetes; order Streptomycetales; family Streptomycetaceae; genus Actinacidiphila. The sequence continues at coordinate 9,113 of CAWGAU010000003.1, forward strand.
TATCGCAAGTCCCCCCACGTGCCCCGTCACCGCGCCCGAACCACCTGGCGGCTCCCTTATGACTCGCGCCATCTCTCTGCAAGAAGTCTCGAAGTACTACCCGAAGCAGCCTCAGCCGGCCGTGGACCGGTTCTCGCTGGACATCGCGCCGGGCGAGTTCCTGGTCCTGCTCGGCCCGTCGGGCTGCGGCAAGTCGACCGTGCTGCGGATGATCGCCGGCCTGGAGGACATCACCACCGGCGAACTGCTGCTGGACGGCGAGTACTCCAACGACCTGGCGCCTGGCGACCGGAAGATGGCCATGGTCTTCCAGAACTTCGCCCTGTACCCGAGCATGACCAGCCGGGAGAACATCGGCTTCCCGCTGCGCTTCGAGATGCCCGGCGAGGAGCACGGGCCCCGGGTCTCCGAGACGGCGCGCATCCTCGGCATCGAGGAGATCCTCGACCGCTACCCCGGGCAGCTTTCCGGCGGTGAGCGGCAGCGCGTCGCGATGGGCCGGGCGATCTCCCGCCACCCGTCGGTCTTCCTGATGGACGAGCCGCTGTCCAACCTGGACGCGAAGTTGCGGGCGCACCTTCGGGCCGAGATCGCCAGGCTGACCCACGGGATGGGCGTCACCACGGTCTATGTCACGCACGACCAGGCCGAGGCGATGTCGCTCGGCGACCGGGTGGCCATCATGCGCAGCGGGGTGCTCCAGCAGATCAGCGCGCCGCGCGAGGCGTACCACCTGCCGGAGAACGTGTTCGTGGCCGCGTTCGTCGGCACCCCCCGGATCAACCTGCTCCAGGCGACCGTGATCGCTCCACTCAGCGGAGGGATGTGGATCGACTTCGGCCGCCAGCGCCTCGGCCTGCCGGAACCGCTCGGCTACGACCACCAGATGCTCCGTATCCAGCAGGGGCGCCCGATCATCGTCGGGCTGCGCTCGGAGGCGGTGCGGATCGCGCAGCCGAGCCTGGCGCGGGCCGGCGAGGTGGTGATCAGCGGGATCGTCGAGCACGTGGAGTACCAGGGGCACGAGTCGCTGGTACACCTCAACACGGGTTCGCGGCCCGCGGTGGTGCCCGAGTTGGAGGCGCCGCGGCCGGCGTCGCCCCGGTCGGGCAGCCGGCGGGCGTCGAACGGGTCGGCCGGCGGCAGCATCGGCAAGTTCGCGCAGAAGGCGGCCCGGCGCATCCAGGCGTCGATGATGGACCGCGACGGCGGTCCCGAGGGCGCGAACGGCGGCAGCGGCGTCCCGCCGCGGCCCGGCGCACGCGCCGTCCGCGGTGATGGACCGTCCGGCCTCGGCGCCGGAGACGCAGACCGGGGATCTGGTGGTCCGCACCGGGCCCGACATCCGGGTACGCCGCGGCGACCGGGTGCCGCTGCTGGTCGACCTGGCGCATCTGTATGTCTTCGACGGCGACGGCAACCGGATCTGCCCGGCGCCCGCCAGCCAGCCGCGCCTGGAATAGCCCCCCCGGGCGCCCTTGCGCCCGACGGCGCCCACTCTTCAGCGCCCGGGGTGCCCTTGCCTCGGCGGCGCCACGTGCTTTAGGGGCGCTGGGGGTACCCCCGGACGGAGTCTGGGGGAGGAACTGCGCTACCAGCCACGACGTGGCTGCGCGTCGACCGCCCCAAAGGGGCAGTTGCGGCCGTCGCCGGACCACCGGCCGGTGGCCGGTTGCCCGCGCAGTTCCCCGCGCCCCTAAAAACAAGGCACTCTCGTGCCGGAAGGGCACCCCGCGGACGGAGACGGGGCAGGGCAAGGGGCGCGGGAAAACCCGTGACGCCCACCGGGGAAGCGGTGACACAATCGTTCGATGCTCGGAACCACCCACCTGTCGACGTACCTCGCCGGCCTCGCGCTGATCGTTCTGCTGCCCGGCCCCAACTCGCTCTACGTGCTGTCGGTCGCGGCCCGGCGCGGCCCGCGCACCGCCTACCGCGCCGCCGCGGGGTGATGTGCGGCGACACCGTGCTGATGACGCTGGCCGCGTGCGGGGTCGCCTCGCTGCTGAAGGCCAGCCCGGTCGCGTTCGACGTCGTGAAGTTCGCGGGCGCGGGCTATCTGACCTGGCTGGCGGTCGGCATGATGCGCGGCGCGCGGCAGTTGTGGCGGCGCCGGGCGGCCCGCCTCGACCCGCCGGCGCCGCCGCCCGGGCAGGACGGGCCGGCGGCGGCCGAGCGCCCGTACCGCAGGGCGCTGGTGGTGAGCCTGTTCAACCCGAAGGCGATCCTGTTCTTCATCGCCTTCTTCGTGCAGTTCGTGAACCCGGACTACGCCCACCCGGCGCTGTCCTTCCTGTTCCTCGGCGCGTGGTCGCAGCTGTTCAGCCTCAGCTACCTGACGGTGCTGATCTTCAGCGGCAGCTACCTGGCCGCGGCCTTCCGCCGCCGCCACCGGCTGGCCGCCGGCCTGTCCGCGGGCGCGGGCGCGCTCTTCCTCGGGTTCGCGGCGAAGCTCTCGCTGGCGAGCGCGGGCTCCTGACGCCGTGCCGACCGGCGCGGGGGCGTACGAGACCGACCCGTACGCCCTCCCGACGACCGATCCGCTGCTGCGCTGGGCGGCCCAGCACCCGGGCTCGGGGTCGCGCGCCTTCGTACGGGGGGCGGCCGTCGCGGTGGCGGCCCCGGCCCTGTCGCTGCGCGACCGCCTCGCGGTGGCCGGCCCGGCGCGGGACGCGGTACCGCTGGTCCGCGAGGTGCTGGCCGAGGTCGGCCCGGCCTACCGCCCGCTCGGCGACCGCGCGCTGATCCGCGCCGTGCTGGCGGCGGCGCCGGAGCTGCGCCCGATGGCGGACTTCGGCTGGATGCACACCGACCGCTCGCCCGGACCTGGAGCAGATTCCGGCACGGTTCCCGGGCCGACCGCCGGCTGGCTGGCCGCCGGCGACGGCGGCGAGATCGCCGGGCTGCTGGACGAGGCGTTCCCGCGGTCGTACGCGTATCCCGGCCGCCCGGGGGCGCGGGACCGGTGGGCGGGGGTGCGGCGGGACGGCCGGCTGGCGGCGGTGGCCGCGCTGGCGTGGTGCGCGCCGCGGGTGGCGTTCATGGCGGGCGTGGCCACCGCGCCGCACGCCCGCGGGCACGGCCTGGGCCGTACGGTCTGCGGCTACGTGCTGCGCGAGGCGCTGGCCGGGTGGCCGCAGGCGGCGCTGATCGTGGACGACGCCAACGCGGCGGCCGTACGGCTGTACTCCTCGCTCGGCCTGACCCACCGCCCGCTCGCGGCGGCCGCCCGGCGGCCGTAGGCCGTGCCTGACCGATCCCGCCCGGCACGCGCTCACCGAGCCCGGCGGCCGGTGCACCCCGGCCGCCGGGCTGAGGGGGCCAGATGCCGCGGGCCCCGCTCTCCGCGCGGACGGCGCGGCGGGTCGGACCCGGCCCGGGGCCGCTGGCGGACCTCGTGCACCGGAACCGCCTTCCGTGCATCCTGCACGCGCTAAGCTGATTGGATGAGCCAGCCCACCGCCGGGGAGCGGATCGCCGACGACTTCGGGGACATCGTCCGCCGCGAGGCGCGAGCCGTCGTCTACGGCGAGCTGACCGCCGGCCTCGGCCCCGCGCTCGACGAGGCGACCTACCCCGTGCTCAGCGCCCTGGCCCGCGGCGGCCCGCGCAGCGCCGCCCGGGTCGGCCACGACATCGGCCTGGACCGCTCGGTGGTCAGCCGCCACGCCGACCGGCTCCAGGCGGCCGGCCTGCTGCGCCGCGAGCCGGACCCGGCGGACCGGCGGGCCAGCCTGCTGGTGCCGACCGACGAGGGGGCGCGGGTCGTGGCCCGGATGCGGTCCCGGCTGGCCGGGCGGTTCGACGCCTACCTCGCGCACTGGCCCGCCGACGAGGCCGAGGCGTTCGCCCGAGCGCTGCGCCGCTTCACCCACGAGGCGCTTCTGCCACGGGAGTCGTAGCGCCGCACCCGCCCGCGCATGGCCTGCGGGACGGCCCGAATGCCCGTAACGTCGACTGCGGCGATACGGTCACGGTCCCCCGCTCCCACGCCCGGAGGTTGTCCCGCATGTCCCTGCACAAAGGCTCCGGCACGCCGCACGACATCGCCGTCAACCCGTTCTTCCTCGGCGCCGCCGACCCGGTGGGGTCGATGAACACCGCCCCGCCCAAGCACCGGCTGCCGGACGGCCCGATGACCCCGTCGGCGGCGTACCAGCTGGTGCACGACGAGCTGATGCTCGACGGGAACTCGCGGCTGAACCTGGCCACCTTCGTCACCACGTGGATGGAGCCGCAGGCGTCCGTCCTGATGGCCGAGTGCGTCGACAAGAACATGATCGACAAGGACGAGTACCCGCGGACCGCCGAGTTGGAGCGGCGCTGCGTGGCGATCCTGGCCGACCTGTGGAACGCGCCGGACCCGGCCGGGGCCGTCGGCTGCTCGACCACCGGCTCGTCCGAGGCGTGCATGCTCGCCGGGATGGCGCTCAAGCGCCGCTGGTCCAAGCGCACCCCGGGCTACCCGGCGACCGCCCGCCCCAACCTGGTGATGGGCGCCAACGTCCAGGTGTGCTGGGAGAAGTTCTGCACGTTCTGGGAGGTCGAGCCGCGGCTGGCCCCGATGGCCGAGCGACCGGCTGCACCTGGACGCCGAGTCCGCGCTCGCGCTCTGCGACGAGAACACCATCGGCGTGGTCGCCGTGCTCGGCTCGACCTTCGACGGGTCCTACGAGCCGGTCGCCGAGATCTGCGCCGCCCTCGACGACTACGAGGAGCGCACCGGCACCCACATCCCGGTGCACGTGGACGGCGCGTCCGGCGCCATGATCGCGCCCTTCCTCGACCCGGACCTGGTCTGGGACTTCCGGCTGCCGCGGGTCGCCTCGATCAACACCTCGGGCCACAAGTACGGCCTGGTCTACCCCGGGGTGGGCTGGGCGCTGTGGCGGGACGCCGAGGCGCTGCCCGAGGAGCTGGTCTTCCGGGTGAACTACCTGGGCGGCGACATGCCGACCTTCGCGCTGAACTTCTCCCGGCCCGGCGCCCAGGTGGTCGCGCAGTACTACACCTTCCTGCGGCTGGGCCGGGAGGGCTACCGGGCGGTGCAGCAGACCAGCCGGGACGTGGCCACCTCGCTCGCCGAGCGGTTCGAGACGTTCGGCGACTTCCGGCTGGTCACCCGAGGGCGACCAGCTGCCGGTCTTCGCGGTCACCACCGCGCCGGACGTGACCGCGTACGACGTGTTCGACATCTCCCGGCGGCTGCGCGAGCACGGCTGGCTGGTGCCGGCGTACACCTACCCGGCGAACCGTCAGGACCTGGCCGTGCTGCGGGTGGTGTGCCGCAACGGCTTCTCCGAGGACCTCGCCGACCTGCTGATCGACGACCTGGGCCGGCTGCTGCCGGAACTGCGGCGCCAGCCGCACCCGTTGAACCGCCCCGAGTCGGTGGCGACCGCCTTCCACCACTGAGCGGCGGCCGGCCCTCCCGGCGCACCGCCCCCTCGACCCGATCCCTCTGACCCCGACCTGACCCCGCACCCGCACGTCGAAAGGAACCGCCATGGCCGAGCACACCTACCGCGTGACCGAGATCGTCGGCACCTCCACGGAGGGGGTGGACGCCGCCGTGCGCAACGGGGTGCGCCGGGCCGCGCAGACGCTGCGCGGGCTGGACTGGTTCGAGATCACCCAGGTCCGCGGACACATCGTGGACGGCGAGATCGAGCACTACCAGGTCGGACTGAAGGTCGGGTTCCGCCTGGAGGACACGCGAGTAGCGGCGCTTCCCGCGGCGCGCGGCGGCCGGGAGGCCGGAGCGGGGGGAGCGCGGGGAGCGGCGGGGCTTGGGCCGTACGGGGGCCTTTTCCCGTACGGCCGCTGCCCGAACGGCCCACGATGACTCGCTTTGTCGGACGATCCGTCAAATCCTTTTGTCATCAAGGCGGGTATTTCGTCCGGTCCCCCTGCGGGTCCGGACCGGCCCGCCGTGGACCTCGACGGATCGCGGGAGCCCGCCATGAGCCACCCCCAGGACACGCCCGCCGCCTCGCCCGGCGCCCGCCCGCCGGGCCGCGGCGGCCCCTCCGAGCCCGGCGGACCCGACCCCCGGGAGGCGTGGGCGACGGGCGGCACGGTCTTCGCCGGGATGATGCTGCTCATCGGCGGTGTGCTGGCGGTGCTCGAAGGCGCCGTCGGCATCGCGCGGAACGCGGTCTACGTCAGCACCCGCGGCTCCTACGCCTACAAGTTCGACGCGCGGGAGTGGGGCTGGGTCCACCTGATCCTGGGCGTCATCGCGGTGCTCGTCGGCCTCGGGGTGCTGGCGGGCGCGCCGCTGGCCCGGGCGGCGGGCATCCTGATCGCCGGGCTGAGCATCATCGCCAACTTCATGTTCCTGCCGTACCAGCCGGTCTGGTCGGTGATCATGATCGCGATCGACACGTTCGTGATCTGGGCGCTGGCCACCTACCACCGCCACCCGGCCGACGGCTCGCGAGGGGGCTGGCTGTGACCCCCGACGGCCTCGCGCCCACCTTGAGCCAGCTCCGCCGCTGCACCATGGCCGTCGACATCGGCGCCGCCCGCACCCGGGTCTACCTGCGCGGCAGCGGCCTCGTCGTGGACGAGCCGAGCGTGGCCGCGATCGACATCCGCACCGGCGCGCTGATCGCCGTCGGCAAGGGCGCCGAGTCGATGTCGGGGCGCACCCCCGACCACATCCGGGTGGCCCGCCCGGTCGCCGGCGGCGCGATCGTCGACATCGAGATGGCCCAGCGGATGCTGCGGCACGTGCTCGCCGACAAGCTCGGGCGGCGCTGGCTGCGGACGTCGGCGCTGCGCGGCATGCCGGTGGTCCGCGCCGCGGTGTGCATGCCGCACGGCAGCGCGCCGATCGCCCGCCGCGCGGCCGTCGAGACGATGTACGGGCTCGGCGCGCGCCGGGTCGAACTGGTGGACACCCTCATCTCGGCGGCGGTCGGCTGCGGGCTGCCGGTGGAGCACCCCGAGGCCACCATGATCGTGGTGTGCGGGGCGGGTACGACCCAGGTCGCCGTCCTCTCGCTCGGCTCGATCGTGGCGGCGGAGACCGTACCGGTCGGCGGTGACGCGATCGACCGCGCGGTGGTGGGGCACCTGCGCAGCCGGCACGAGCTGATGCTGCCGAGCCAGTCGGTGCGGCCGCTGCACCAGATGCTCGGCGGCCCCGCGGCCGGGGGCACGCCGACCACCGAGGTGCACGGGCGGGACGTGGTCAGCGGGCTGGCCCGCTCGGTGCTGGTCGAGACGGAGGGGGTGCGGCACGCCATGCGGACGCCGCTGACCGCCGTGGTCGACGCCATCACGTCCGTGCTGCGGCGCTGCGCGCCCGATCTGGTGGCCGATCTCGGGGACCGGGGGATCATGCTCGCGGGGGGCAGCGCGCACATGCCCGGGCTGGACCTGATGCTTCGTGAGGCCACGGGGATGCCGGTGCATGTCGCTCCCAACCCGGACACGGTCGCCGTGCGGGGGCTCGGCGCGATGATCGAGGGCAAGGTGCGGCCCATGGCGCTGGAGCCGCTGGCGGTCTAGCTCAGCCCTTCCCGGGGGGCACGCCGGACTCCTCCCGGGCCCCCCACTCGGGGGCCGGCCCCCGTCCCCCTCCACGGCACCCCGCCGTCACGGTCCCGCCCGCCGCCGGAGCGGCCTTACGGGGCCGGTCCTGCCCCTTCCGGTCCGCGTCCGGCCTCCACCCGGTGGCCCGACGGCACCCCGCCGTCACGGTCCCGCCCGTCACCCGGCGCCAGCCCCGTGGGTGGCTTGTCGCGCAGTTCCTCGCGCCCCTGTAGGGCGCCCCTGACCGGGGACGTGCCCCGTCAGGGGCGCGGGGAACTGCGCGCTCAGCAGGCCACCGGGCCGGCGCCGGGCAGCGGGCGGGACCGTGACGGCGGCGGCCGTCTAGGGGGCGCGAGGAACTGCGCGACCAGCCAGGCACCGGGCGGAAGCCGGGAACGTACCGCAAGGGGCAGGACCAACCCCGAAAGGGGCGCGAGGAACTGCGCGACAAGCCACAACGTCGCCGCACCGTAGAACCGGCCGTACGGGCCACCCCCAGGGGCGCTGGGGGCACCCCCGGACGGAGTCTGGGGGAGGAACTGCGCGATCAAGCCACCCACCGGGCCGAGGTCGGGAACGGACCGGAAGGGGCTGGACCGGCCCCGTAAGGCCGCCCCGGGCACGGGGGCCGGGGAGGAGTCCGGCGTTCCCCCCGGGAAGGGCTACTCGCCCTGGGCCACCTCAATAGAAGCGTGCAGCGCCGTGGCCGCCTGCAAAGCGCACCCCGCGGAGAGCGCGAGGCTCACCGCGACCACCGCGGCCAGCACCCTCGGCACCCGCGCCCCCCACCGCACCGTGGGAGCGGCGACCAGGAGCGCGGCCACCCGCCGGGGTACGGGCCCCGACGGCGGCGGAGAGCGCCGCGAAGGGCCGCGGGGCGGCGCGGGAGGCGAGCGCGGCCCGCCCGATGGCCCGCGCGGCCAGCCGCCGGTCCCCGACCGCCTCCGCCGCGGCCTCGTCGGCCCACCGCTCCAGCGCGTACGACAGCGGCCCCCGCAGCACCCGCAGCGCGGGATGGCACGCGCCGGCGAGCGCGACGACGGCCAGGAACAGGTGGTGCCGCCCGGCCAGATGGGCCCGCTCGTGCGCGAGCAGCGCCTCCCGCTCGTCGGGCCCGAGCGCCCGCAGCATCCCGGCGGTCACCACGATCCGCCCGGGCCGCCCGGGCAGCGCGTACGCGTCCGGCCCGGCATCGCGCAGCACCGTCAGATCACCCGCGGCGGTCCCGGCCTCCTCGGCGGCCCGCCGGGCCCGCGCGGGCAGCACGACATGCCGGCGCAGGGTGCGTACCGCCGCCACGGCGACCGCGGCGAGCAGCCCGCCGGCCGCGCAGGCCGCGGGCACGGTGACCTGGTCGCCGACGACGGGCAGCACCAGGTGGCCGAGCGCGGCGACGGGCGGCAGCCGCAGCGCGCCCGCCCCGGCGAGCAGCGCGAGCGCGGCCGTGCTGCACAGCGCCAGCGCCGCCGCGGCGACGGCCACCAGCCAGGCCGCGGCCCGCGGCGGCAGCGCGTCGGCCAGCCGCCGGGCGGCGGGCGCGGCGAGCAGGGGCAGCAGCAGGGGAACCCAGACGGCGAGGTTCACGCGTCCCAGCTCCCCTCGAACGGCCGCAGGTCCACGGCCCCGTCCTCCCCCGCCGGCCCGTCGGGCGCCGCCGAACCCGCCTCGGCCAGCAGCGCCCGCAGCACCTTCTCGTCGTCCGGTCCGAGCTGGGAGACGAAGCGGGCCAGGACCGTACCGCGGTCGCCGTCGGTGGACTTGTCCAGCTCGGTGCGCATCCGGCGGGCGGCCAGGCCCGGGGAGTCCTGGACCGGCAGGTAGGCGTAGCCGCGGCCGGCGCGGGTGCGGCTGACGGTGCCCTTCTCGTGCAGCCGGGCGAGGATGGTGGTGACGGTGGTGCGCGCCAGCCCGCCGCCCAACTCGCGCTGCACGTCGACGGGCGTCAGCGGCCGGCCGTCGGCCGCCCAGAGCGCGGCCAGCACGCTCGCCTCCAGCTCACCCGAAGGGCGGCGGCCCGCGTTCGCCTCCGGCATCGGTCGATCGCCCCTTCCCACACGTTCGTCTACAGTGCTGTAGACCGACTACACGACTGTAGTCGGCAGGGGCGCCACGGCGCTCCCCCGGACCATTATGGGAGGGGCTCCCCCGCCATGACCCTGCCCGTGCCCCCGCACGTGCCCCTGGACGCGGTCGCGCGGCACGCCGGCGGCCTGTCCCCGCACACCGCGGACCTGGCCGTCAACGTGCTCAGCGCCACCTCGCTGCTGTCGTCCTTCGGCGCTCTCGGCATCGCGGTGGTGATGTTCGCCGAGACGGGGCTGCTGATCGGCTTCTTCCTGCCGGGGGACTCGCTGCTGTTCACCGCGGGGCTGCTGTGCGTGCCGGGCGCGGCCGGCTCGGTGCACCTGAACCTGTGGCAGGTGCTGGTCGCCGCGCTCGTCGGCGCGCTGGCCGGCGCCCAGACGGGTTACGTCCTCGGCCGCCGCGGCGGCCCCGCGCTGCTGGCCAGGACCCGCAACCGCCGGCTGCACGAGGGCGCCGAGCGGGCCGGCGAGCTGCTGGAGCGCTACGGGCACGCCAGGGCCGTGGTGCTCGCCCGCTTCATCCCGGTGGTCCGCACCGTGCTCAACCCGCTGGCCGGGGCGCTGGGCGTGGAGACCCGCACCTTCACCCTGTGGCAGGCCGCGGGCGGGGCGGCGTGGACGGTCGGGCTGGTGCTCGGCGGCTACGCGCTGGGCTCCTCGGTGCCGAACGTCGACACCTACCTGCTGCCGGTGATCGCGGTGATCGTGATCGTCTCGCTGATCCCGCTGGCGCTGGAGCTGCGGCGCGGGCGCAGGGGCGCGGCGGTCCGGCGGGCGCGGTCCGGGCCGGCCGGACGGACCCGGTGGACCGGGCGGCACGGCGGCGGGCGGCACGGGCGCCGAGGGGCGCACCCCGGCCGCGGGAACGAGGCGCGTGTGACCTCGCAGTTCGACGCGGGCCTGTACCGCTGGGTGGTCCACCTGTCCCAGCACGCCCCGCAGCCGCTGGACGACACGATCCGCTTCTTCAGCGACTACGGGCTGGGCCTGTTCGCCGTCCTGATGCTGTTCGCCTGGTGGCGGGCCCGGCCCGCGGACGCCGGCCGGATGGCGTCGGCGCTGGCCGTACCGCTGGTGGTGGTGGCCGCCTACGCGGTCAACGACGTGGTCAAGGCGGTCTTCGACGAGCAGCGGCCCTGCCAGACCCTGCACATCACCGCCACCGTCGAGTCCTGCCCGGCGCTCGGCGACTGGTCGTTCCCGAGCAACCACTCGGCGATCGCCGCCGCCGCGGCCGTGGCGCTGCTGCTCACCGACCGCCGGCTCGGGCTGTACGCCGCGGCGCCGCTGGCCCTGCTGATGGGCGCCTCACGGGTGTGGATCGGCGTGCACTACCCGCACGACGTGCTGGTGGGCCTCGTGGTCGGCGCCCTGGTGGCCTGGCCGCTCACGCGCGCCGCCCACCGGGCCGCACCGGCGGTGAACCGGCTGCGGGACGGCCGGCTGCGGCCGGTGCTGACCGCCGGCTGACGGGCCCCGCCGGAACGGGACGCGACCCAGGGCACCCGGCCGCGCGGAGCGGCCCGGGGCAACGCCTTCGACGAGCGGCACGCCACCGTTCAGCGCAATACGCGCCCGCTCGCCGCGCGGGATGCGACTGTCGCATTTCCGGGCGAACCGAGCACAGAAAGAAGACGCCATGCGTACGCGCACGCTGCTGGCCGCCTGCGGCCCGGCCGTCGCCGTGGTCACCGGAGCGGCCGGCGCCGCCGCCACGCGCAGCGGTCCGATCACCGTCAACGGCGACGGCTCCCGCCAGTCGTTCGGCAGCACCACGACCGGCGGCATCCTCAGCCCGCAGATCGGCCTGATCCAGGGCTCGCCGAACGAACCGTGCGTCGGCCCGCCGCTCGACGCCGACATCGGCTCGCCGGTCGACGCCGTCCCGGTCGCCGTGCGGGACGCCGACGTGCTCGGCTCGCCGCAGAACCAGCAGTGCACGGAGGGCTCCAGCCAGGTCCAGGGCGACGGCCCGCTGTCGTACATCCTCAGCGACGACCCGCTGCTGTCGGACGACGGCGTCGGCGACGGCCGCTGAACCCGGGCGCCCGGGCAGGGACCGGCCGCCACCGCCGCCTTCCCCTCGGCGGTGGCGGCTCCGCCGTGTCCGGGCCGGTCAGCCGCGGCCGTACGCCGCCTTCACCTCCGCCCAGCGCGCGGCCTGTCCGGCGGTCTGCGTCCCCCGCAGCTCGGCGAGTTTGAGCAGCGACGCCTCCGCGCCCGACGCGAGGGTCTGCGCCTCGGAGCGGTAGTGGTCGGTGACGGCCGCGTCGAGTTCCGCGGTGTTCATCGTCGGGGTGATCCGGCCCGCGATCCTGGCCATGGCGCGGTAGGACCCCTGGAGCCGGAACGGCGGCTCCGTGCGGGCGGACGCCGGCCGCGCGGCCGAGGCGATGTAGGCGGCGTTGACCGCCAGCAGGGTGGCCCGGGCGCGCAGCATATGGCGGAGCACCGTGAGCACCTCGGCGCGTTCGGCGGCCGGATACGGGTGCACGAGGTCCGCGGTACGGGCCGTGGGGTCGTCCTCGGCGAGCCGGACCAGCAGCTCCAGGTCGGCCCGGTCGCGGCCGGCGAGCGGGGCCAGCACCGGGTTGGCGGTCAGCGCGTTCTCCACGTAGCTGAGCGCGAACAGCGCCTCGCGGCCGGTCAGCACGTCGCCGAGGTTCCACACGTCGGCGCGGTCGGCGAGCATGTCCGGCACCCGGAACAGCGCGCCGGACTCGGTGTACGGGTTGCCCGCCATGCACACCGCGAAGCGCTTGCCGCGCAGGTCGTACCGGCCGTCCGGGCCCTCGATCCGGCGCTGCGCGTCGCACAGCGGGATGAACTTCTGGAGCAGTTCCGGCGAGGTGTGCTGGATGTCGTCCAGGTACAGCAGCACGTTCGAGCCGAGTTCCAGGGCGAGCCGGACCTTCTCCAGCTCGCGGCGGGCGGCCGCGTCCGGGGCGCGGTCGGGGTCCAGCGAGGTGGCGCCGCTGCCGAGCGCCGGGCCCGACACGGACACCAGCGCCAGGCCGAGCCGGCTCGCCACGTACTCCACGAGCGACGTCTTGCCGTACCCGGGCGGGGACATGAGCATCAGCAGGCCGCCCGCCGGGCCGAACTGCTTGGCCAGGCTGTCGCCCACCAGCGGCAGGTACACCTCGTCGATCAGCCGGTTGCGGACGAAGCCCGCGGGCGGCCGGGCCCGGTAGCCGTCGAGCGCCAGCCGCTCCCGCTCGGCCGCGACGACGGCCGTACGGTGCCGCTGGTACGCCCGGTACGCCGGCAGGTCCTGGGCGCGGAACCGCCGTACCCGGGCGAGGAGTTCGTCCAGCCGCAGCGCGATACGGCCGCCCGCCGCCCTCGGGTGCGTCCCGAGCAGCCCCTCGACGGTGGCCGCGACCCCGGCGGCCACTTCGTAGCGCTCGGCGCCGTCCCCGCACACCAGGGCGGCCGCCGCCTCCAGCCGATCGCCCTCCGGCGCGGCGAACGCGCCCAGCCAGGCCCTCGCGAGCTGCCACCGCGCGGCCACGTCCCCGCCCAGCGCGTCCAGATCGCCGCCGAACTCCTTGTAGGGCACGCCCTCCTCGCCGCCCAGCGCCTCCGCGAACCGGCGCCCCAGCTCCCTCGCCCCCGGACTCGCGGCGAACCCGGGCCGCTCGCCCGCGAGTTCGGCGACCAGGTACTCGCCGAGGGTCTGCTCGACGAGAACGCCGGGGGCGGGTGCGGATACGGGGACGGGTGCGGCCGCGGGGGTGGGTGCGGATACGGCCGCGGGTGCCGGGTCACCGCCGGACGGGCCCGAGGCACGACGGCCCGAGGCGCCGGGGAGGTCCGCCAGGTCCGCCAGGCCGGTCCGGGCGAGGAAGTCCCCCGCCGCACGGCCGACTTCGGCCGCGAGCGCGGCCAGCGCGGCCTCGGGACCGGCGCCGGCACCGGCCCCCGGGCCGAAGGCGGCCCGTACCCGGGCCAGCGAGCGGGCCCGGGTCGTCCACGCCGCGCGGGCGGCGGGACCGGGACCGAAGGTCCAGAAGAGCAGCGCCGCGGCGCGGACGTGCGCCGGGTAGCGCAACAGCCCTGCCTGGGCAGCCAGTTCGGTCAGCGCGCCGAGGATGAGCACGGCGTCGTGGTCGTGCACCCCGCGCTCGTACCCCTCCTCCGGCCGGTCGGCGACGGCCGCGCGCACCCACTCCTCCAGGCCGGCGCGGCCCGCCGCGAGCGGTGGTCCGGCGGCCGTTCGCAACTTCGGGTCAGCCGGCGCGGGGCCGGCGCCGCCCCCGGACGACGACACGCCCATCCCCGCGGCGCCCGGGGCCGACCCGGGTACGGCCCGCGCGGCGGACGCCGCGCCGCCGTCCGCCAGGGCGTCCAGCAGGAGGCTCGCGGCCAGGTACTCCGCCCGGTACAGGTCGGGGGACTCCGAGGGCAGCGGGCGGGACCAGAAACGGCGGGTGGAGGCGAACAGCGGGTCGGTGACCGGCGCGAGGTAGTCCGTGCCGGTCACGGTGAAGGCGAGGGCGTCGCCGTGCGGGACGAGCGCGAGGTCGAAGGGGTGGGTGTTGACGGGGAGGCGGTGCCGGCCGAGCCGCAGCGTGGCGCCGCCGTCCTCGAAGAGGTCCAGGCGGTCGCGCAGCGCGCGGGCGGCGGACTCGCGGGCGGCGGACAGCGCCGCGTCGAGTTCGGCGGCCCGGGCCGGATCGCCCAGGGTGCGCAACTCGGCCGCGATCCGGCGGTGTTCGCTCGCCATCGGGTCGGAGGCGAAGAACGTGTGGACGTCGTCGGCGGACGCCAGGTCGGCGGCGCGGCGGCGCACCCCGTCCAGGACGCGGGCGGCCGAGGCCGTCAACCGCTGGGTGCGCCGGGCCCGTTCGTCGGCCAGGGCCTGCTTGCGGGCGGCGAAGGTCTGCTGGATCTCCTCGCGCCGGCCGTCGAGCGCGGCGAGCCGCTCGTCGTCGGCGGCGAACCGGGTGGCCAGGTTCTCCACCCGCGCCAGCAGCCGGCCGAGCTGCTCCTCGCAGCGCTCGGGGGTGTCCGCGGCGGCCAGCGCGCTCCCGACGCTCTGCGCGAGCAGCGCGCTCTGCGCGGCGAACTCGGCCTCGGTCTCGGCCCGTCGCAGGGTCCGGCGGCGGCCGTCGAGCCGGGCCCTGGCCTGGTTGACGGCGCCGAGGACGTCGGCGGCGAGCGCCAGGATGCGGGTGCGGACGACCGCGTCGGCGATCTCCAGCGTGCCGGCGGTCGCGGTGACGGTGGCCAGCCCCTCGGCCTGCTCGTCCAGGGCGGCGGCGAGCGGGTCGGCGTCCGCGGCGGTGGCGACGGCGTCGATGTCCGCGACGACGGCGGCCACCCGGGCCCGGTAGCCGTCGAAGGCGTGCTCGTCGGCGAAGTACCCGGCGGCCCGGCCCGCGGCCTCCGCCAACTCCCTTTCCAGCAGGGCGTCCAGCGCGTCGAGCCGGGCGGCGTCGGCGTACCGCGCGTCGCGCAGGGTGGCCAGCCGGCCCTGTGCGCCGCGCAGTTCGGTGAGCCGGGCGACCCACTCGTCGGCGGAGGCGGCGGCCTCGCCCCGCACCCGGCGGCCGAGGGCGGTGATCCGGGCCTGCTCGGCGTCCACGGCCTGGTCGGCCCGGAGCGTCAACTCCCGTACCCGGGCGTACGCGTCGAGCACCTGCCGCCCGGTGTCGCGGACGGCGGTCAGCGGCTCGGCCAGGCCGCCGGCCTCGGGGTCGGCGAGCCAGTGGTGCCGGTCCAGGACGCGTTCGGCGGCGGCGGTCAGCGCCTCGTACACGGCGGCGGACGGCGCGGGCCGCAGGGCGTCGCGGGCCAGCGCGAGCGCGTCGGAGACGGCCCTGACCAGGTCGGGGTTGCCGATCCGGTCCAGCGGGCCGTCGCCGACGGGCCGGGCGGCGGCGTAGGTGTCGGACTCGAAGGGCGTGCTCCAGTGCTGGAGGGTGTGCACCCGGCCGGGTTCGCCGCCCTCGGCGGGGCGCAGCGTGAGCAGCGTGCCGTCGGCGTAGAGCGCGCTGCCCTGGACGTGCAGCGGGGCGGCGGCCTCCTTGCGGATGAGGTTGTACGGCAGCAGCAGGCGGCGGCCGTCGGCGGGGGCGTGGAAGACGTAGAGCACGTCCTCGCCGCCCGCGGAGCGCACCAGCCGCTCCAACTCCAGCCGCCGGTCCGGGTCCTGGGGCGCCCCGGTGACCTCGGAGCCGATGTCGAAGGTGCGGGTGCCGCCGGTGGCCAGGGCGTAGCCGCCGGGGAAGACGACGCCCTGGTCGTCGGGCAGCCGCAGGCAGGTCTGGCCGAGCGCGTCGATCCGCTGCACCTCGGCGGTGCGGGTGTTGACGGCGAAGTAGCGGTCGGCGCCCTCCCGGTAGGGGCGCACCCGCAGCAGCACCAGCGGGCCGGCCGTGGCGTACGCGGCCTCGGCGTCCGCCAGCGACTGGAGCGCGTCGTCCACCGGCTCCTCGTGCACGGTGTCGCCGGTCCGCACGGTGAGGGTGCCGCCGGTCGTGGCCAGCGTCAGGGCGCCGCCGTCCGGTGAGGCCAGCGCGATGTGCGGATGCCGGCCGGGCACGTAGGCGTCGCGGCCGACCGCCGCCCAGCGCACCGCCTCGGGCGGCTCGGCGGCGTCCTCGCGGGCGGCGCCCTCGTACCCGCAGCGGCCGTCGGGGGCGACCCGCCAGCCGAGCACGCGGACATCGGCGGCGCCGGCGCCGGTGCGGAAGACGGCCAGCAGCCGGCCCTCCTCGGCCCGCAGCCGGACCACCCGGGTCTGCCGGTAGTAGCGGTACAGCTCCTGGAAGTCCCGGACGAACACCGGGTCGTCGAGCAGTCCGGGCGCCGGCTCGCCGCCGGGCGTGTCCGCGACGGCGGTCAACCGGAAGACGTCGCCCACGTCCTGGACGTCGGCCGGGTTGGCGGCGAACAGCAGGTACGGGCCGACCGGCGCGATGTCGGCGGGCAGCGCGGGACGCGCGGTCCGGGCCCGCTCGGTGCTCTCCAGCCGCAGTTCGGTGCTGCCGAAGACCGCCAGCCGCCGGGTGTTGAGCTCCTGCGCCCGGTCGGCCAACTCCCGCCCGGCGGCGGCCAGCCGGTCGCGCAGCACGGCGTACGCGTCCCCGTCGAGCGCGCCGGCCGCCGGCCCCGGTCCGGCCGGCGCGCTCCTCTCCCCGTCCGTCCCCGTACCGCCCATGGCTGCCGCGCTCACTTCTTCACAAGGCCGTTGACCGGACCGGCGGCCGGGCCCGCCGCGGGCACCGCGGCCGCGGACGAGGTGTCGGCGAGCGAGGTGTCGGCGACACCCAGCAGCCGTGCCTGGTCCAGGAGTTGCCGGAAGCCCGCGCTCTGCGGGCCGCCGCCCGCGATCATCCGGTTCAGCAGCGCCGCCACGCTCATGCCGCCCGCGCCGCCGCCCAGCGAGGACAGCACCCGCGACGCGTCCTCGGCGAACCGGTCGGAGCCGTCCAGCCACGGCGCCGCCATCGCCTGCACCGTGCTGGAGTTGGCGACGAAGGAGTCCACCGAGCGGCCGGCGCTCACCGCGCCGAGCAGCCGGTCGAAGAAGACGCTCTCGCCGCCGACGATGCTGATGTCGGCCTTCTCCAGTCCGGTGGCCAGCACGGTCGCCTGCGCCTCGGCGATCTGCCGCTGCGTTTCGAGCCCGGCCAGCCGTACGTCCTTCTCGGCGGCCAGCCGCAGCCGGTACTCCTCGTGCCCGCGCGAGGCGTCGTCCAGCGCGGCCATCGCCGCGGCCTTCTCCACCAGGCCGGCCGCCTCCGCCTTCAGCTTCCCGCCGATCATGGCCGCCTCGGCGGTGGCCTGCGCGGCCGTGCCCTCCGCGGTGGCCAGCGACCTGGCCCGTACGCCCTCGGCCTCCGCCCTCAGCCGGGCGGTGGTCGCCTCGGCCTCCGCGACGCCGATCTTCGTGATCGCCGCGGCGCTGCGCTCGCGCACCTCGACCTCCGCGAGCCCGGCGGCGGCCGCCTCGGCGCGCACCCCCTCGGCCAGCCGGATCTTGGCGTCGGCGTCCAACTCCGCGGCGCGCTTGCGGGCTTCGGCCATGGTCAGCGCCTCGCGCGCCTTGTGCTGCGCGGCCTGCTCGGCGGCCTCGGCCGCCTTGATGTCCTTGACCAGCCGCTCCTGCGCCTGCGCCTCCGCGGTGATGACCAGCGCCTGGCGCTCGCGCTCGGCCTCCTGGACCATCCGGAGCTGCTTGATGGACTCCTCCTGCTCGGCGACCGTACGGTCCACCGCGATCCGCTCGCGCACCACGTCGGCGACCTCGCGGCGCTCGCCCTCGACCTCCTTCTCCTTGGAGATGCGGGCGAGTTCGGTCTCCCGCTCGCGGGCGATGACCTCCAGCACCCGGTCCTTCTCGATCCGCTCGTTCTCCACCGCGATGACCCGCTCGCGGTTCTTCTGCGCGACGGCGACCTCGCGGGCCTGGTTCTCGCGCTGCACCCCGAGGTGCTCCTCGGTGCGGATGAACGCGCCCTGGGAGCCGAGGCGTTCCTCCTCCTGCACCTTGGCGGTGACCGCCTCCTCGCGGGCCCGCAGCGTCTCCACCTCGCGGCGCTGCTTGATCTCGGCCTCGCTCTGCCGGCGTTCGAGCTCCAGGATGGTCTCGCGGGCCTCGACGTTCTGCCGGGTGATCTCCTTCTGCTCGGTGCGCTGGAACTCGTTGGTCCGCACGTGCTCGATCGCGGTCAGCTCGGTGATCTTCCTGATGCCCTGCGCGTCCAGGATGTTGGCCGGGTCGAGCTGGGTGAGCGGGGTCTGCTCCAGGAAGTCGATCGCGCAGTCCTCCAGGTGGTAGCCGTTGAGGTCGGTACCGATGACCTGGATGATCTGGTCGCGGAAGTGCTCGCGGTGGGTGTAGAGGTCGACGAAGTCCAGTTGCTTGCCGACCGTCTTGAGCGCCTCGGAGAACTTCGCGCTGAACAGCGCCTGGAGCGTCTCCTGGTGGCTGGCCCGCTCGGTGCCGATGGCCTGCGCCACCTTGATCACGTCCTCCTTGGTCTTGTTGACCCGGACGAAGAACGTGAGGTGGATGTCGGCGCGGATGTTGTCCTGGCAGATCAGGCCCTCGCGGCCGGTGCGCTGGATCTCGATGGTCTTCACCGAGATGTCCATCAACTCCGCGCTGTGCAGCACCGGCAGCACCACGGCGCCGGTGAACGTGACGTCCACGTGCTTCGATTTGGAGATGATCAGCGCCTGGCCCTGCGCCACCTTGCCGAAGAGCTTGGTGACGGTGACGACCACACCGAGTGCGATGAGCGCGAGAACGGCGACGAGCACGCCGATCCCGATGACGGTGGCATCCATGAAGGATCAACCTCGATACGGGAATGCGGATGTGATGACGGATCAGTGGGCAGGTGCGGCCGACGCCGCGCCGGTCACGGGCGCGCGTCAGGTGACGCGGCCGCCCGGCGGAGCGGCCGCCGGGTCGTCGAAGGGGGTGACCCAGAAGAACTCGCCCTCCGGGTCGTACCCGTACAGCAGTGCGGTGGTGCCCGAGGCGAAGGCGTCGGTGCCGGTCTGCCGGACCTGGACCACCGCGGTGGAGCCGTCGGGCGCGGCGACCTCGGCCTGACCGAAGCGGCCGCTGACCGAGCCGGTCCTGATGGTGCCGATCCGGCCGACGAAGTCCTCCCGCGACGGCGGGATCTCGTACGGGTAGAGCCGGCGCAGCGGCCGGACCAGGACCCAGGTCGCCAGCCACGCGCCGACGACGGCGGCGGCCGGCAGGGCGCAGGACGCGGCGGTGCGGACCGGGCCGTGCACGCCCGCGCCGTCCAGCGCGGACGAGCCGGCCAGGCTGAGGAACCAGCCGAGGGCGACCAGCAGGGACAGCACGACCATGACGGGTACGCCGTCCAGGCCGACGGCGGCGATCAGGCCGGCGTCGGCGTGCGAGGCGTGCAGGTCGTGCGGGTGGCCGCCGGTGCCGTCGACGCCGCGGGCGGCGGGTCCGGTGTGCGGGCCGTGCGCGGCGGCGCGGGCTCCCCCGTGCCCGCGGCCGCCGTGCCCGTGGCCCCCGTGTCCCCCGTGGTGGCCGCCTCCGCCGGCGCCGTGGTGGCCCGGGCCGTGCGCGTCGGCGACACCGACGAGCACCGCGGCCCAGAAGCCGACCACGACGACCAGCATCCCCCCGAAGACGACGGTCGGAAAGCCGAGGCAGACATCGGTGAACTCCCCCATGACCGCTGCGCCTCCCCCACCCTGATGGCTCTCTTGACCGCCGTGGAGATGGTGGCAGTACGGGACGGGGTGCGGCACTGCCGGTTCCCGGCAGTCTTGACGGGCTCCACACGTCCTGAACCGGCCGCAACCGCAACGCACCCGGCCGCCGTCCACGCGGGAAGGCGCGGGCGGCGGCCGGGTGGCTGCGCGAGGTGGTGCGGGGTCGTACGGCCGTGCGGGTCGTACGGTCCTGCGGGGCGTGCGGTCCTGCGGGGCGCTCCGGTGGCCCGGGGGCCGGGCGGCACCGGAGCGCGGTGCCGGGATCAGGCGGACTTGCTGGCCTCGATCTCCAGCGCGATCTTGATCTTGTCGCCGACCGCGGCACCGGCGGCGCCGCCGGTCACGCCGAACGCCGAGCGGCTGATCTCCGTGGCGGCGGAGAAGCCGGCCACCGGGTTGCCGTCGAAGCCCGTACCGAAGCCGTTCAGCTCAAGGACGAGGGTGACCGGCTTGGTCACGCCGCGCAGGGTCAGTTCACCGTCGACCTCGAACACCTCGGCGCTCTTGGCGCGGATCGCGCCGGAGGCGAAGGTCATCTCCGGGTGGGTCTCGGAGTCGAGGAAGTCGCCGCCGCGCACGTGCACGTCTCGGGTCTCGTTGTTCGTGTTCACGGAGTCGGTCTTGATCACCGCGTTCACGGTGGACTCCAGCGGGTTCTCCGCGGTCACGATGGTGCCCCCGAAGGCGGCGAAGTTTCCGCGGACCTTCGAGACGCCCAGGTGGCGGACGAAGAACGACACGTCGGAGTGGACGGTGTCGATGGTCCAGGTGGCGGCGACGTAACCGTCGATCACTTCGGTCTGCGTGGTCATGGCTGGCTCCTCAGCGGCTCGGATACGAAGTAGATGATTGAGCTTTCACTCACCCTAACGCGGTAGTATTGAAAGTTCAACCACCCCCTATGGTGGAGGGATGAGCGACGTGCGATGGCTGACGGCCGAGGAGCAGGAGATCTGGCGGGCGTACATGAACGCGAGCGTGGAGTTCTCCGCCCACATCGACCGGCAGATGCGCCGGGAGTCCGGTATGCCCATGGCGTACTACGAGATCCTCGTCCGTCTGTCCGAAGCGCCGACGCGGTGCCTACGGATGAGTGAACTCGCCGACGCCTCGCTCTCTTCCCGTAGCAGGCTCTCACACGCGGTGGCGGCTCTGGAGAAGAACGGCTGGGTCCGTCGGCGGCCCGCCGACGCCGACCGGCGCGGGTGGGTCTGTGAGCTGACCGACGACGGGTTCGAGGCGCTCGCGGATGCCGCGCCCGGGCACGTCAGGACCGTGCGGGAGCATCTTTTCGACGTGCTCACGCCCGAGCAGCTCGTGACGCTCGGGGAGATCGGGCGGGCGATCAGTGCGGGGCTGCGGGTGGAGTGTGCGTCCGCCCGGGCCGAGGACGCGGACGCCTGCGCGGCGGGCGACCCCGACGAGCCCTCCTAGCCGCCTCCTCCCGGAGTGGGGTGCGCTCAAACGCCGCGCGGGCTGGGTATTGCTGACCTGGGCGCTCGGACTGTGCCCTCAAACGCCGGGCGGGCTGGGATTTCGCGACCCCGGAAGCGGTTCAGCTCTCAAGCGCTGGGCGGGCTGGGGCCGTCGGAGGGGGAGGGGCTCGGAGTCAGAGGGGCTTGGTGGGCCAGTCGAGGAGGCGGGCGCCGAGGGCGGCGGTTTCCAGGGTGTAGCGCTGGAGGGAGTCGTCGGGGTCGAACCCGGTGAGCGTGGCGATCCGTTCGAGCCGGTAGGAGAGCGCCCGGACGCTGAGGTCGAGCCGCCGGGCGGCCTCCGCGTTGACGTAGCCGGAGGCGGCATAGGTGGAGATGGTGTCGAGCAGCGGCTCGGCGCCGCCGCGGGCGTGCGCGAGGGGGCCGAGGACGGTGCGGATCAGGTCCGCCATGGCCGCCCGGTCCCGCATCAGGACGGGGAAGACGAGCAGGTCGGCGGCGTTGAGCACGGGCGCCCCGAGCCCGAGCCGCTCGGCCAGGTCGAGGGCGCTGAGCGCCTCCTCGTAGGAGCGGACGACGCCGACAGCGCCGCTGTGCGGGCGGCTGACGGCGACCCGCCCGTCGGTGGCGAGCTTGACGAACGCGTCGAACGCGGGCCGCTGCACGGTGGGCGCGACGCAGACGAGGCGGCCGTCCTTGGGGGCGATCAGCAGGTCGTGGTCGCCGAAGCGGCCGGCCAGCTCGCGTTCGACCCGGCGCAGCAGCGGGTGGGCCTCGTCGTACGGGCCGCTGGAGGGCGGCGCGGCGACGGCGACGATGTGGCGGTCGGCGAGCCGCAGCCCGAACCCCTCGGCCTGTTCGGCGATCCGTCCGGGGTCGCTGCGCCCGTAGAGCAGGTCGTCGACGAAGGCGCGGCGCGCGGCCTCGGCGCGGCGGGCGGCGTGCCGCTGGGCGCGTTCGTGGCCTTCGGCGAGGGCCGCGACCCCCGCTTCGAGGGCGGCGAGTACGGAGCCGCCGACCCGGCGCAGTTCGGCCGCGTCCCGGGCCCCGGTCACCCCGGGCAGGGTGGGCCAGGCGCGGCGGGCCGCGGCCAGATGGACGGCGGTGAGCTCGCGCAACCCGTAACCGGCGTCCGCCGCGTGCTCACCGAGGGTGCGCCGGCTCTCCCGCTCGGCTCGGCTGAGCGCCCGGCAGCTCCGGGATATCTCGGCCAGCGTCTCCGGGAAACCGGTGACGAACTCCGGGGGTACGGCGCCGTGCGCCGCCCCCGCCCCCGACGCCACCACAGGCCCCCCACCGTACGCACGTCTCTTCCCGAACCCGGACGTCATGAACGTACCAAGACTGCCGGGTCCCGGAAGCCGGGGGCCTGGAGCGGAGGCGCTCCCATGGGGAGCGCTTGGGGATTACTTGACGGAGCCGGTCGCGGGCTCCTGCTGCTGGGTCTCCTTGGCGGTCACGATGTCGCTGGGCGTGATGGCCTCAGGAGCGGGCGTCGGGGTCGAGCCGGTGTTGGCGCTCGCGCTCGCGGCGGGCGTGTCGTCCGACTTCATCGCCTTCGCCTCGGACTTCAGGATGCGCATCGACTTGCCCAGGCCGCGGGCGGCCTCCGGCAGCTTCTTGGACCCGAACAGCACGATGACGACGATCGCCACCACGATCAGGTGCCACGGCTCCAGCCCGTTTCGCAACATGGGAGATCCTCGCTTCGTTAAGGGCCGACTAATGGCTTCGACAGTCGCATTGTCACCCGGGAGCCGCCGGCGACGACAACCCAGGTACTCAAAGCATGCGCAAAAAGCTCGTGAACGGGAAGACCCTCCACCCCACGTCCCGGCTGCCGGACGGCATTCCGGTACGTGGCGGGACGTCCCGCTCGCGACCTTTGTCAACCCGGCCAGCGTACTCCTTGGGTGTGTCGTGCAGCTTTTCCGACCGGTGGGGAAGGGGGCCGGGGCCGGCGAGGGGCCGTACGGCTCAGGCGGCGGCCGCGATCTCGTCGCGGCGCAGGGCGGCGGCGCCGGGGCCGGCGGGTGCGGGGCGGCGGGCGAAGACGACCAGCCGCAGGACGAGGAAGCGGCCGGTGCCGGCCACGCCGGACGCCGCCAGGTACACGGCCTGGGCGAGCAGCGGCGACGGGTGCGGGTGGACGGCGTCCAGCAGCAGGACGGCCGCGGTGGTGAAGAGGTACGCGACCAGCAGCGTCAGCGCCGACTTCGCGTGGACCCGCCGGCCCGCCGGGCCCGCACCGCCCGTGCCGAACGTGAAGCGGTGGTGCAGCTCGGTCGCCAGCAGCGTGGACACCACCGTGACCACCGCGTTCGCGGCGGCGAACGGCGCCCTGCCCCCGACGAGCAGCAGCACGGCGCTCGACAGCACGCTCACGCCGCCGCCGCAGACGACGAACCGGACGAACGCGGCGACCGGCCCGCGCCCCCGCTCCACCCGGTCCGGCGTACCGCCCCGGCCGCTCGTCGCCCGCATCCCCGACTGCCCCGCGATCATCCCCATGACCGCCACTGTGCCCGGCCCCACTGACACGCCTCCGACACGGCGCCGACAGCGCGCGCACACCGGGCGCACGGGGAGCGGGAGTCCGCAAAGGCGCGGGGGTAAGAGGGGGGCCGCGGATTCCGGCGGCGGGGTTCCGGTCGGCGCCGGGGCCCGCGGCCTCAGGGCACCATGGCGACCGTGAGCATCACCGCCGAGTCCTCCAGCGCCTCCAGGCTGTGCCGGGCCGGCGGCAGGACGAGCAGGTCGCCGGTCATCGCGTCCCACGCGTCGGCGCCGCTGACCAGGCGGACCCGGCCGCGCAGCACCATCAGCGTGGCCTCGCCCGGGTTCTCGTGCTCGGCGAGCGTGGTGTGGGCCTTGATGGCGATCAGGGTCTGGCGCAGCACCTGCTCGTGCCCGCCGTAGACGGTCTGCGCGCTGCGCCCGGTGGAGGCGTCGGCGGCCCGCGCCATATGTTCCCGCAGCAGCGCGTCCAAGGAGAATTTCCGCATTGTCCGAGTCTGGCACCGCGCCGGTCCGCGAGGCGGCAACGCCATGCCCGGCGCGCGGGCCCAACTCCGCGTCGCGCGGGGGCCGCAGACCTGGGAGGACTCGGGGAGCGAAATCTGGTTCCGGGTCCGGCCTCGGCGGTAAGTCCCCCGTTCACGAGGACGAACCCCGCGCACACCGCCGGGCCGGACCCGACCTGGACATCATGCGGAGCAGGTCCAACCGAGCGCTAACATATGGCTAACGGATCATTTTCCTGGGTCTGACCTCATCGGACGCCGTCATGGGACACGAGGGGAGGACGGTGCGCGAGCCGGTAACCAACGGCGCTCCCCTGTGCCCTGCGGACCGTGCGCCCGCGACGGCGGCGACACCGGGCCGGGCGACGGCGGGCCGCGCGGCCCGCCCCCTCCTCCCGTCCGCACCTGCCGGCGCCCGCCGTGCCCCTCTGTCCCGTCCGCACCCGATCCGCCGCCCCGTCACATCGCGGGTCCGCGGCCCGCACACCAACTGACCCGGCCAAGGAGGCCCACGGATGCGGTTCGGCCTGCTGGGGACGGTGACGTTCGTCCCCGAAGGTGCCGCGGGCACCGACAGCACCGGCGACGCCGCCCTCGCGCCCGTACGGCCGATCGCCTCGGCGAAGATGCGCGCGCTGCTCGCGGCCCTGCTGGCCTCGCCCGGCCGCGTCATAGCGCTGGATCGCCTCAAGTCGGCGCTGTGGGGCGAGAATCCGCCGGCCACCGCCACCGCGTCGCTGCACAACCACGTGGCCCGGCTGCGCCGGCTGCTCGCCGAGGGCGGCAGCCCGGAGGAGTCGCGGCTGCGGGCCACGCCGTCCGGCTACCTGCTGGAGGTGCGCGAGGGCGAGCTGGACCTCAAGGTCTTCGGCCGGCACCATCTGGCGGCGCGTCAGGCGCACCGGGACGCGGACTGGCCGGAGGTGCTGCGCGAGTGCGGGGCGGGGCTGGCGCTGTGGCGCGGCGACGCACTGTCGGACGTGCCACTGCTGTCGGACCAACTGCGCAATCTGGTGACACACTTGACGGAGGGTCGGCTGCTGACCCTGGAGTGGCGCTTCGACGCGGAGCTGGCACTCGGCCGCCACCAGGGGCTGGCCGCGGAGCTGACGGAGCTGACCGCGGCGCACCCGCTGCGCGAGACGTTCCACCGCCAGTTGATGCTGGCCCTGCACCGTACGCACCGGCAGGCGGAGGCGCTGGCCGCCTTCCACACCCTGCGCCGGACCCTCGTCGACGAACTCGGCGTGGAGCCCGGCCCGGCCGTGCAGGCCGTCTACCAGGAGATCCTCGCCAACCCGCTGCCCGACGCCGCGGCCGCGCCGCCCGACCCGCCGCGCACCCGCCCGACGCCGGCCCAACTGCCCGCCGACACCGCGGACTTCACCGGCCGCGCCGCCGCCCTCGCGATCCTGGTCGACGCCCTGCGCGAGGCCGCGCCGGCCGCTGGCGGGCGCTCCCCGGCGGACGGCGCTTCCCCGGCCGGGACGGCCGGATCGGCGGGCACGGGCCGGTCGACGGCGCACGGCCGGCGCCGCCGGACGCGGCTCCGCGGGTACGGCGGCCGCCCGGCCGCCGCGCGTCGTGGTCATCTCCGGCATGGGCGGCGTCGGCAAGACCGCCCTCGCGGTGCGGGCCGCGCACCTGCTCCAGGAGGACTTCCCCGACGGGCAGTTGTACGCCGACCTGCGCGGCTTCGGCGCGGGCGGCGCCCGGCGGCCCGGCGACCTGCTGGCCCGCTTCCTCGGTGACCTCGGGGCGGCCGGCCAGTCGCTCCCCGACGACCCCGACGACCGGGCCGTGCTGTGGCGGGACGCCGTGCACGGCCGCCGGGTGCTGCTCGTACTGGACAACGCGGCCGACGCGGCCCAGGTCGTACCCCTGCTGCCGGGCGGCGGCGGCAGCGCGGTGGTGGTGACCAGCCGCCGTACGCTGGCCGACCTGCCCGGTGCGGTACGGCTGCCGCTGGAGCCGATGACGGCGGCGGAGCAGCGCCGACTGCTGGTGACGGTGTGCGGGGAGCGCCGGGTGGCGGCCGAACCCGAGGCGGCGGCAGGGGTGTTGGCCGCGTGCGGCGGGCTGCCGCTGGCGCTGCGGATCGCGGGCGCACGGATGACGGCGCGCCCCAACTGGCCGCTGACCGCACTGGCCGAGCGCCTCGACGGCGCCGACGGCAGCCGGCTGCACGCCCTCAGCGCGGGCGGCCTGGCCGTCCGGGACACCTTCGCCATGAGCTACGTGGCCATGCGGGACAGCCCGCTGGAGCAGGAGCGGACGGCGGCCCGGGCGTTCTGCCTGCTCGGTGTGTGGCCCGAGCACGCCCTGTCCCCGGCGTCGGCCGCGGCCCTGCTCGGCCCCGGTCTGACGGCTCCGCCCCCGCCCGCGTCCGAGCCCGGCACGACCGGCGCCGTACCCGGGGGCGGGCCCGCTCCCGCGGCCGCCGTACCCGCCGTTTCCGCGCCCCTCTCCGGGGCGGAGGCCGCGCACGCCGTCGAGGACGTGCTCGAAGCACTGGTCGACGCACACCTGTTGCAGACCCCGTGGCCCGGCGGCTACACGTTCCACGACCTGCTGGGCCAGTACGCCACCGGGTGCGCGGAGGCCGTCCTGACCCCGGCGGAGCGGCAGGCGGCGGTGCGGCGGCTGACCGTCTGGTACGCGGCCACGCTCGCCTCGACCGCCGCGGTCCTCACCCCCGAGGCGCACCCGATCCCGCCGCTGGCCGACCAACCGGCGGCGGCCGCCACTGGAGTTCGCGACGGACGAGGCGGCCATGCGCTGGTGCGTCCGCGAACTGCCCGCGATCCGGGAGGCGCTGCGGCAGGCGGTGGCGTACGACTGGCCGGACCTCGCCTGGCGGCTGGCCGCGGGCCTGTTCGGCTACGCGCAGATGTACTGGTGGAACGGCGAGTGGACGACCTGCCTGGAGGAGGCGATGGCGTGCGTGATCCGGCACGGCGACGTGCTCGGCCGGGCGTGGATGCACAGCCGGCTCGGCGTCGCGTACGGCATGGCCGACCGGCACGATGTGAGCCTTGAGCAACTGCACGCCGCCCAGGACTACTTCAAGGCGGCCGGCGACCAGCGCGGGCAGGCCGCGATCCTCACCAACCTCACCGCGCTGTACCGCTGCATGGGCGAGTACGAGCAGGCGCTCGACCACGGGCGGCAGTCGCTCGCCCTGCACCGCGCGCTCGGCGACGACGACCGGGTGGCGACCGTACTGGGCAACCTCGGCGACTCGCACCTGTTCGCGGGCCATCCGGTGGCGGCCGAGGCGTGCTTCCGCGAGGCGCTGGCCACGTGGCGCTCGCGCGGCTCGACGGTGGCCATCGCCCGTACGCTCACCAGCCTCGGCGAGAGCCTGCTCGCGCTCGGCCGCCCGGCGCAGGCGCGGGAGACGCTGGAGGAGAACCTGGTGCTGCTGGACCGGCTCGGCGACCGGGCGACGGCCTCCGACGTCCTGGAGGTGCTGGGCCGGGCGCACTTCGCCGGCGGTGACCGGGTGGCGGCCCGCAGGTGCTGGGAGGAGGCGGTCGAACTGGCCCGCGTGCACCACCTCCCCGCGTGGGAGGAGGCGGCGCTGAAGAGCCTGGCCCGCCTGGAGCTGATGGAGGCGGGAACGGCGGCGGGCCTGTGGGCGGGGACCGCCGGCTTCCCCGGGAGCACACACGGGTGAACTCCCGGGGACCGGCGCGGACTTGTGCCGCTCGGGGGCTGTCGTCGCTCGGGGCTTGCGCCGCCGGGGACTTGCGCCGCTGAGGGGTTGTGCGGGTCAGACCTTCATCTCCGCCGGCACCGCCGCCAGCGCCTCCTGGATCGCGGCGACCAGGGCGCGCGCGGACTCGGCGGTGAGTTCGAGGGCGACCCGGGCGGACGGCCCCTTGGCGGGGTCGGTGAAGTCGATGTTGAGCGTGTGCTCGGCCATCGCGTGGACCGGGTGGTCGAAGTAGACGGTCAGGTCGGTGACGTGGAACCAGGAGCCGTTCGGCCCCTTGGCGCTGCCGTCGATCTTGTCCTGCACGGTGGTGTACGTGCACATGGCGGTCAACTCCCCAGGTACTGGCCGAAGAAGGTGGCGACCCGCTCCCAGCCGTCGTTGGCGGCGGCCACGTTGTAGTTGGGGCGGTTCACGGCGAAGAAGGCGTGGCCGGCGCCCTCGTAGCTGTGGAAGTCGAAGACCTTGCCGTGCTCGGTGAGGATCTGCGCGAGTTCGGCGACCTGCTCGGGGCTCGGGTAGGTGTCCTCGTCGCCGAACAGGCCGAGCAGCGGGGCGCGAAGTTCCGGCAACTGGTCGACCAGGCTGGTGACCTTCAGCGGCAGGCCCTCGGGGACCGTACCGGTGACGAAGGCGCCGTAGCAGTCGACGGCCGCGTCCAGGTCGAGGTGGCAGGCGGCCAGGACGGACTGGCGGCCGCCGGAGCAGTGGCCGATGACGCCGACCTTGCCGTTGGACGTCGGCAGCGCGCGCAGGTGGGCGACGGCGCCCTCGACGTCGCCGACCAGGCGCTCGTCCGGCACGCCGCCGGCCGCGCGGCCCACGGCCGCGGCGTCGTCGGGCGCGGCGCCGGGGGCCTCGCGGAAGAAGAGGTTGGGGCAGACCGCGTCGTAGCCGAGTTCGGCGAACCGGCGCACGATCTCCTTCGCCTCCCGGTCGTAGCCGGGCAGGTGGTGGATGACGACGACTCCGCCGCGGCGCTCGTCGCCGGCGGGGGAAGCGGCGTACGCCTCGATCTCGTCGCCACCGTGCCCGGTGATGGTGAGCGTGGCGGCGGTCATGGACGCGTGGGGAGGTGTGCTCGTGAGCGTGCTCATGGGCCTCAGCTATACCATAAGCCTGGACTGATAAGTTTATACTGTAGATCATGGCAGCCAACGGGGTTCACGCGTACGAGCCGGGCGGTCCCGCCGAGCACGACGGTCCCGCCGAGCGGAACCGTTTCGCCGATCCGGGTGGCGGCGATCCGGGCGGCGCCGACCCCGGCGCCACGGTGCCGGGCGAGGCCGCGGGTTCCGGCGAACCGGACGAGGGCGCCGGACGTGCCGCGCGGGTGGCCGGGGACCTGCGGGCCGCGCTCGGGCCGCTGGTGCGCAGGCTGCGGCAGTTCCGGCCGGACGGCGAGCTGACCCTCTCGCAGACCTCCGCGCTGGTCCGGCTGGACCGCGAGGGCCCGGCCACCGCGTCGGAGCTGGCCGCGGGCGAGGGCATCAGGCCGCAGTCGATGTGCACGATCGTCGGGGCGCTGGCCGAACGCGGCCTGGTCGCCCGCGCGTCCGACCCGTCCGACGGCCGCCGGATCGTGGTCTCGCTCACCCCGGCCGGGATGGACGGCCTGCACGGCGCCCGCCGTGAACGGGCCCGCCGGCTGACGGCCGCGATCAGCGAGGAGCTCAGCCCGCTCGGAGCAGGAGCAGTTGGCCGCCGCCATCCCGCTGCTGGAGAGGATCACCCGCCGTGTCTGAGCGCCTCGACTCCGGCTCCGAGTCCGGGTCCGCTTCATCCGCCGAGTCGTCGACGGGACGTCGAAGGGACCGTCCGAGGGCCGGTCCGCCGGGCCTACCGCGGGTGCGACGGCGGACGCCGGCGGTCCGGCCGGCGACGGCCCCGACCGTCCCGACCGCTACAAGTGGCTGGCGCTGTCCAACACCAGCCTCGGGATGTTCATGGCGACCGTGGACGCCTCGATCGTGATCATCTCCATGCCCGCGATCTTCCGCGGCATCCACCTGGACCCCTTCGCGCCCGGGAACATCACCTACCTGCTGTGGATGATCATGGGCTACCTGCTGGTCACCGCCGTGCTGGTGGTGACGCTCGGGCGGCTCGGCGACATCGTGGGCCGGGTCCGCATCTACAACCTCGGCTTCGTCATCTTCACCCTGGCCTCCGTCGCGCTGTCCTTCGACCCGGCGCACGGCACCCGGGGAGCGCTGTGGCTGATCGGCTGGCGGATAGTGCAGGCGCTGGGCGGCGCGATGCTGATGGCGAACTCCGCGGCGATCCTCACCGACGCCTTCCCGGCCCGGCAGCGCGGCATGGCGCTGGGCATCAACCAGATCGCGGCGCTGTCCGGCCAGTTCATCGGCCTGGTGCTGGGCGGGCTGCTGTCGGCGTGGGACTGGCGGGCGATCTTCTGGGTGAACGTGCCGGTCGGCGTCTTCGGCACCATCTGGGCGTACCGCTCGCTGCGCGAGACCTCCGCCCGCCAGCCGGCCCGTATCGACTGGTGGGGCAACCTCACCTTCGCCCTCGGCTGCGGGCTGCTGCTGGTCTCCATCACCTACGGCATCCAGCCCTACGGCGGCCACACCATGGGCTGGACCAGCCCCAAGGTGCTGGCCGGGCTGATCGGCGGGGTCGTCCTGCTGGTGGCCTTCGCGGTGATCGAGACACGGGTGCCGCAGCCGATGTTCCACCTCGGGCTCTTCCGCAACCGGCACTTCGCGGCCGGGAACGCGGCCGCGCTGCTGGCGTCGGTGGCCCGCGGCGGCCTCCAGTTCATGCTGATCATCTGGCTCCAGGGCATCTGGCTCCCGCTGCACGGCTACGACTACGCCGACGCGCCGCTGTGGGCGGGCATCTTCCTGCTGCCGCTGACCGCCGGCTTCCTGATCGCCGGGCCGGTGTCGGGCACGCTCTCCGACCGCTTCGGGGTGCGCTGGTTCACCACGGGCGGGCTGGTGCTCTTCGGCGCGAGCTTCGTCGGACTGCTGCTGCTGCCGATCGACTTCCCGTACTGGGCGTTCGCGCTGCTGGTGCTGCTGAACGGGATGGGCTCGGGGATGTTCTCCGCGCCCAACACCTCGGCGATCATGAGCAGCGTCCCGGCGGGCTACCGCGGGGCCGCGTCCGGTATGCGGTCCACCTTCCAGAACTCCGGTACGTCGCTGTCCATCGGCGTCTTCTTCTCGCTGCTCATCATCGGCCTGGCCTCGCGCCTGCCCGGCGCGCTCGACGCGGGTCTGCGGGCGCAGGGCGTGCCGCCGGGGGTCGCCCACCACGCGGCGACGCTGCCGCCGGTGTCCACGGTCTTCTCCGCCTTCCTCGGGATCAACCCGGTCGAGACGCTGCTCAAGCCGTCGGGGACGCTGGCCACGCTGCCCGCGCACAACCGCGCGGTGCTCACCGGGAAGGAGTTCTTCCCGAACCTCATCTCCTCCCCCTTCCACCACGGCCTGATCATCGTCTTCGCCACGGCGGCGGCGATGTCGCTGCTGGCCGCGACCGCCTCGGCTCTGCGCGGACGGCCCGCCCCCACGCTGGAGGAGCGGCGCTGAACCCCCGGTCCCGGGCGGGCCCGACTCATTCGGGGAGGTCCAGGTCGGCCAGCCGGGCGGGGTCAGCCAGGAGGTGGATGTGGGTGATCCGGCCGTCGCGGACGGTGAAGGCCATCACCGAGTACGCGGCGCCGCCGCGGACGGTGAGGGTGCCGGCCGTGCCGTTGACCAGCACCGGGCGGGCGACCGTCTCGGCGCTGCGGAACAGCATCGCCTGGCCGGCCACGCGGGCGGCGCCGCGGATCTCCCGGGAGGCGCCGCGCGGGTCGGCGCCGGCGTCGGCGCGCAGCACGACCTCCGGGTCGAGGACGGCGACGAGGGCGTCGAAGTCGCCGCCGCGGGAGGCGGCGAGGAAGGCGTCCACCACCGCGCGCTGCCGCCCGAGGTCGGGCTCCGGCTCCGGGCCCGCGCCCTGGACCCGGCGGCGGGCGCGACTGTCGAGCTGGCGGGCGGCGGCGGGGGTGCGGCCGACGACCGGGGCGATCTCCTCGTACGGCACCGCGAACATGTCGTGCAGCACGAAGGCCAGCCGCTCGGCGGGCGCGAGGGTGTCGAGCACGACGAGCAGGGCGAGGCCCACGGAGTCGGCGACCAGCGCCTGCTGCTCGGGGTCGGCGCCGGACACCGCGCTCACCACGGGGTCGGGCACGTGCGTGTCGAGCGACTCCTCCCGGCGGGCGGTGCGCGACCGCAGCATGTCCAGGCACACCCGGGCCGTGACCGTGGTCAGCCAGCCGCCGAGGTTGTCGATCCCGCTCGGGTCGGTGCGGCTCAGCCGCAGCCATGCCTCCTGCACGGCGTCCTCGGCCTCGCTCAGCGAGCCCAGCATCCGGTAGCCGACCGCCCGGAGCTGGGCGCGGTGCTTCTCGAACTGCCTCGCCAGCAGATCGGCGTCCCGCCCGGGGCCGGGGTGCGGCCCGCCGCCTCGGGCGGGGTCGCGCCCCGGGCCCGGCTCCGTCTCATCACTCGTCAAAGGGTTCACACTTCCATGACGTTCCCCGCCCCCAAGACGTGACCGCCACCCCCGGCGGGGGGTGCCTTTGCGCTTGGCGGCGCCACGTTTGGTTACAGGCCAGGGTGCCCTTGCGCGGGGCGGCGCCCCGTTTTTTTAGGGGCGCTGGGGGTACCCCCGGACGGAGTCTGGGGGAGGAACTGCGCGAGCAACCGGCCACCGGCCGGTGGTCCGGCGACATCACCGCGGGGGCTGGGCCCGCGGACCCGGTGCGCCACCGTCGTGGCTGAGCGCGCAGTTCCCCGCGCCCCTGGATGGTGGCCGTCCACCGCAAGGGCACCCCGCGCCCCTGGATGGGCGCCCTCCTCCGCAACGGCACCCCACGCCGCCCAGTCGGCGGCGCTGCTCGGCCAGGCCGAGGAGCTGCGCGAGCAGCAGCGGCAGGTCGCCGTGCTCGACGAGCCGGACCCGGATCGCCCGCGAGATCCACGACGTACTCGCGCACTCGCTCGGCGCGCTCGGCATCCAGATCCAGGCCGCCCGGGCGCTGCTGACGGACCATCAGGACCCGGGCCGGGCCGTCGAGGTGCTCGCCGTGGCGCAGCGGATGGCCTCCGACGGCCTGGGCGAGACCCGGCGCGCGGTGCACGCGCTGCGCACCGACACGCTGCCGCTGGACGAGGAGCTGGCCGGATGGCCGCCACGCACGAGCAGCGGCACGGGAGTACGGTGACGCTGACCGTGACCGGCGCGGCGGTGCCGCTGCCGGCCGACCGGACGCTGGCGCTGGTGCGCACCGCGCACGAGTCGCTGACCAACGCCGCCAAGCACGCGCCGCACCGGCCCGTGGCCGTCGATCTGCTGTACGGGGACGAGGACGTGACGCTGACCCTCACCAACGCGCTGGGCGGCCCGCCGGCGGCGCGCGAGGCGGGTACGCGGCGGACTTCGCGTACCGTGGACGGCGGTTACGGCCTCACCGGGATGCGCGAGCGGCTGCTGCTGCTCGACGGCACCTTGGCGGCGGGGCCGGACGAGGGGCGCTGGACGGTGACCGCGCGGGTGCCGTCGGCCGGTGGGGGGCGGGTGTGAGCACGGACCGGGCGCGCGGCCGGGGACGACCGCGTGCTGCGGGTGGTCGTCGCCGACGACCAGGCGGCGGTGCGCCAGGGCTTGGCGCTGATGCTGGACCTGCTGCCGGGGATCGACGTGGTCGGTACGGCCGCCGACGGGCGGCAGGCCCTGGCGCTGGTCGCCGAGCACGCGCCGGACGCGATCCTGCTCGACCTGCACATGCCGGTGATGGACGGCATCGAGGCGACCCGCCGGCTGACCGCCGAGCACCCGGACGTGGCGATCGTGGTGCTGACCACCTACGCCGACGACCGTTCGGTGCTGGAGACGCTGCGGGCCGGGGCCAAGAGCTTCCTGACCAAGGACGCGGACCGGCTGCACATCGCGCACACCCTGCGCAGCGCGGCGGCCGGCCTGACCGTGCTGCACCCGCAGGTGCAGGCCACGCTGCTGGCCGCCACCGAGCCGTCGTCCGCCGCGGCGACGGCGGGCCGGGCCGCGGAACCGCCCGACGGGCTGACCCGGCGCGAGGCGGAGATCCTGGTCCTGATCGCCCGCGGGCTGACCAACACCGAGATCGCCGGCGAGTTGTTCCTCAGCGGCAACACCGTCAAGACCCACATCAACCGGATCTTCGCCAAGACCGGCTCCCGGGACCGGGCGGCGGCCTCGCGGTACGCCCGCGACCACGGCATGGGCTGAGCCGCCCGCACGGCCGGACCGGGCCCGGACCGCACAGCGTAGCCGGCGGGCAACGGCGTACGGGCGGCCCCTGCGCTCAGGGGCCGCCCGTACGTCTTCCGGTGTTGGATCCGTCGTGATGGATCAGTGCGCCCGGCGCCGCTGATTCATCAGACCCATGCCCATCGTCGCCAGGCCCAGCAGGCAGATCACGCCTCCGACGATCACGTTGCTGACGATGTTCTTGCCGACGTTGGCGGTCCCCGACACCGCCCATGGGGCCACGATCGTCCAGGCACCGATCGCGATGGCGACCCAGCCGAGCCCGTGGGTGCGCTCCAGGACGGAGCCGAATCCCATGGCCAGGACGGCCAGGGCGATACCGGTGATCAGGTTGCTCACCCGCAGACTGGTGAAGGCGTCGAAACCCACCACCCAGGGCGAGATGGCCAGGTACAGGCCGGCCAGCAGGCACAGCCCCTCGACCAGGCCGGCCACCGGCTTGTCGGAGGCCGCGGCATAGCGGTCCCGCAGGGACATGATGTCCGGATGCTCGTCGATGTCGGATCGCGTCGACGGAGAAGTCGACGAGTGAGTCGAATCGGTGGCCATTCAAGCCACCTCCCTCGCAAGTGCAGTCGCTTCTAGTCGGATGTTTCCTTCGGATCTCCATTCCGAAGCTGCCGCATCCTTACTCAGAGTAAGACTTTTGGGAGCATTACGGCCACTCGAGGCGACACATCTTTTATCCGCTTTTTTCGTACGATCCGCTCAATCCCGGCCTACGGGACCCGCGGCGCCGTCCTGCGAGGCGTTCCCGCTCGGCGTGTCGCCCGGTCGTCCGCGTCGTCCACGTCGGACTCGGCGGACTCGGCGGGCTTGGGAGCCGCGTCGAGCAGCGCGACGGCGGCGTCGCGGGCGAAGGACGCGGCGGTGGGGTCGCGGTCCATGCGGGCGGACAGCGTGGCGCCGTCGTAGAGCAGGTGGAGCTGGCGGGCGAGCGGCTCGGGGTCGGCGACGCCCGCGTCCCTGGCCAGGTCGGTGAACAGGTCCCGCAGCCAGCCCCGGTAACCGCTGGAGACGGCCTGCACGGCGCTGCCGTACGGCGCCTCGGAGCTGGCGGCCACGAACGGGCAGCCGTTGTAGTGCGGGGTCGTGAACAGCTCGCCCTGTGCGTCGAAGACGCCGAGCAGCCGTTCGCGCGGGGTGCGGAAGCGGGTCAGGGCGCGGGTGATGCGGCCGGCGCTGCTCTCGTGGCGCGATTCGAGGTAGGCCGCGATCAGCCCCTCCTTGTTGCCGAAGGTGTTGTAGAGCGACGCCTTGGCCACGCCCGCGTGCTCGATGACGCGGTCGATGCCGACCGACTGCACGCCCTCGGCGTAGAACAGCTCGTTCGCGGACGCCAGCAGGCGCTCCCGGGCGGACGGCTTGGCCGCGGACTTCGTCCCCATCGCGCTCACCCACTCCTCTCAGACAGGTCTGTCTATTCTACTGCGGTACGACCGCCCGGGGTCGGCTCTTCGGTACGCCCCGGGCCAAGGCCGTCAGCTCTCCCGTACCGCCTCGGGGGTGCGGGAGCCGAGCAGCAGCCCGGCGAGTGCGGCGCCGGCGAGCAGGATCACGGCGGCGCCGTACTCCCGCGCGGTGTCCAGCAGCCCTCCGCCGTCGACCACGAGCACGCCGCCGATCACCGCGGGCAGTCCCATGCCCAGGTAGGACACGACGTAGAGCAGCGAGAGGACGCCGGCCCGCTCGTGCGGCTGGACCAGCGGGACGACCAGCCGGATGCCGCCCTGGAAGCCGGCGCCGAAGCCGAACCCGGCGATCGCGCTGCCGAGGAAGAACCCGGTCTCCGGGCCCGCGCCGCCCGCGCCCGAGCCGATCGCCAGCAGGGTGACGGCGACGCCGGCGATCAGCGTGGTCACGCCGGTGACCATGACGGTGCGGGTCGCGGTGGTCCGCAGCAGCGGCACGGACGCGGCGGCGGCGCCGGCCAGCACGAACAGCGGCAGGCCGCCGTAGACGACCGAGCCGGAGTGGGCGAGGCGGGCCAGGATCGCCGGGCCGAGCGAGCCGTAGAAGCCGGCCAGCGCCCAGACCGCGAACAGCACGGGGACGGAGACCGCGATGGCCTTGCGGGCCGGGCGCGGCAGCTTGATCTCGGGCGCCATGCTGGCCAGGGCGCCCGGCTTGCGGGTCACCGACTCGCGCAGCGCGGCCACGCCGAGGGCCTGGAGGGTGAAGACGCCCAGCAGCCCGTAGTAGACGAGGTGGGTGGGCGCGGGCAGGTACTGGACGACCAGCCCGGAGACCAGCGCGCCGGTGGCGGTGCCGATCGGCGGCGCGAAGGAGTTGGCGACCGCGCCCTTGGCCCGGTCGATGTCGAGCAGGCCGGCGCCTATCGCGCCGAGCGCGGCGCCGGTGGCCACGCCCTGGACGACGCGGCCGGCCATCAGCGCGCCGACGCTGCCCGCGGTGGCGAAGACCACCATGGCGACCGCCTGCCCGGCGAGCGCGACGAACAGCACGGGGCGGCGGCCGATGTGGTCGGAGATCTTGCCGAAGACCAGCAGCGCGGCCAGCACGGCGAGCGCGTACACGCCGAAGACGACGGTGGTGGTGATCGGGGAGAAGCCCCAGGCGCGCTGGTAGACGGCGTAGAGCGGGGTCGGCGCGCTGGAGGCGGCGAGCAGCGACACGATGATCGACGCGAGCAGGGCCATCGAGGCGGTGGGACCGAGCCCGCGGCGCCGGCCGGGGCTGCGGGCCGGCGACGGTGCGGTACGCCTTCGGCGGGTGGCTTCCTGTGTGGCCTGGACGGCGGTCATGGCGGCTCCCCGGTACGCATTGAACAGATCTGTCTAGTACGAGTCACGACAATAGACAGATCTGTCTAGTGAAGTCAACCGGAGTTTGGGAAGCGGTCGGCGGGAGAGCCGTAGAACGGGACGTATCGGACCATGAGCCCGGGGCCGCCGCCGCAGGGAAGGAGCCGCCGTGGACCGCGCCCGCGTGCCGGAGCAGCCGATGCTCGCCACCGCCGCCGACCGGCGCCGCAGCTTCGCGTCCTTCGACGACCGGTGGCTGTTCGAACGCAAGCTGGACGGCGTACGGATCATCGCCGTGCGCGACGAGGACGGCGTACGGCTGCTGTCGCGCACCGGCCGCACGGTCAGCGGCACCTACCCGGAGGTCGTCGCGGCGCTGGAGGCGCAGGCGATGGGCGACTTCGTCGTGGACGGGGAGATCGTGGCGCTGCGCGCGGGGCGCACCGACTTCTCCCTGCTCCAGCAGCGGATGGGCCTGACCGACCCGCGGGCGGTGCGGGCCAGTCCGGTCGCCGTCACCTACTACGTCTTCGACGTGCTGGGCCTGGCCGGCCTGGACACCACCGGCCTGCCGCAGCGCGCCCGCAAGTCACTGCTGCGCGACGCGTTCACCTTCCGCCCGCCGCTGCGCTACACCCCGCACCGCAACCACAGCGGCCGCGACCTGCTCGCCGAGGCGTGCGCCCGCGGCTGGGAGGGGCTGATCGCCAAGCGCGCGGACGCCGCCTACCAGCCGCGCCGCTCGACGGACTGGCTGAAGCTGAAGTGCGCGGCCGGCCAGGAGTTCGTGATCGTCGGCTTCACCGAGCCGGCCGGCTCGCGGACCGGCTTCGGCGCGCTGCTGCTCGGCTACCACGACGCGGACGGCGCGCTGGCCTACGCGGGCCGGGTCGGCACCGGCTACAGCGACCGGGTGCTGCGCTCGCTGCGCGCGCGGCTGGACGAACTCGCCCGGCCCACACCGCCGTTCACCGCCCCCGCGGCCCGCGGCGCGGCGCGCACTGGGCCGAACCGGTGCTCGTCGCCCAGGTCGCCTTCACCGAGTGGACCCGGGACGGCCTGCTGCGCCACCCCCGCTTCCTGGGCCTGCGCGACGACAAGGACCCGGCCGACGTGGTGCGCGAGTCGCCCGCCTGAACCGGGGCCGCCACTACAGTGGCTGGGATGGAACTGGCGGCATGGGGCGAGGCGACCGGCCAGGGATGGCCGCAGATCGGCGAACTGGCGCTGGCGCTGGTGCTGTCGGCGGCCATCGGCCTGGAGCGCGAGGTACGGCAGAAGAGCGCGGGCCTGCGCACGCACTCCCTGGTCGGCGTGGGTGCCGCGCTGTTCATGCTGGTGTCGAAGTACGGCTTCTCCGACGTGCTCGGGCCGCACACCTCGTTCGACCCGTCCCGGGTGGCCGCCCAGATCGTCTCCGGGATCGGCTTCATCGGCGGCGGGCTGATCTTCGTCCGGCAGGACATCGTGCGCGGGCTCACCACGGCCGCGGTGGTGTGGGTCACGGCCGCGGTCGGCATGGCGGCGGGCGCGGGGCTGCCGGTGCTGGCGATCTTCGTGGCCGCGGTGCACCTCCTGATCGTCCTCGGCTTCGGCCCGCTGGCCGCCCGCATCCCCGGCTCGACCCGCTCCCCGGCCTGGCTGCGGATGGACTACGAGGAGGGCCGCGGAGTCCTGCGCACCGCGCTCGCCTCCTGTACGGACATGGGCTACAACGTCATCGACCTGTCCGCCGAGCACGACCACCAGCCAGGCCACCTCGATGTCGTCACGGTCCACCTCACCGTGCAGGGCCAGCGCCCGGTCGTCGACCTTGCCGGCACCCTGTCGGAGATCGACGGCGTACTCCGGGTCAGCACCACCCAGGACGACCCGATCGAGTAACAGCGAGCCGAAGGGCGCGCCGGTGGGTGCGTTCGCGTCGTACAGCTCGCCGTGTAGCCAGCGAGCGAGGGCGCCGTGACATGGGAGCCGTTCTTACGCATGTGCGGCACTCAGCCCCTTTTTGCCGCCCTCTCGCCTCCGGGCGCTTAGACCCGGTGTGGGGGCACCCCCGGACGGAGTCTGGGGGAGGTCGATCATGCTCGCTCGCTCGTTCCTCGCTCCCTGCGCGTGTTCTCCCTTTCGACACCGGCGCGCCCTTCGGCTCGCCGGCTACACGGCGAGCCCTACTCCGAAGAGGCCCACCCGCCCGGAGGCGATTCCGCGGCAAAAAAGGGCTCGATCACCCGTCCGTTCCTCCTCGCGCGCCCGTTCACGCGCGTAGACCCGTACCGGGTACGGCAATCGGTAGCAGGCGTCGTACGTGTCGCTGCCCCACGCCTGGACGACGACCAGGTGGGCGGCGATGAGCCGTTCGACCGCCTTCTCGGCCTGCGCGGGCCCGGTACCGAGCACCTGCGCGGCCTCGTGGAGGCTGAAGGCGCCCTCCGCGAGCAGCCCGATCCGGCGCAGGGTGGCCCGGTCGTCGGGGTGCAGGTCGGCGTAGACGCTGTCCAGCCGGGGCCGTATCCGCAGGTCGCCGGCGACGAGTTCGTCCAGCAACTGGCCCTCGTCGGCGAGCCGTCGGGCGTAGTGGTCGAGGGTGAGGTGGCGCAGCGCGGCGAGGTTGGCGCCGACGATGCGCAGCGGCAGCGGCAGCAGCCCGCACACGGCGACCAGCCGCCGGGCGGTGACCGGTTCCTCGGCCACCCGGTGCGGGCCGATCAGCCGGGCCAGCAGGTCGACGCCCTCGGACTCGTCCATGGGCATGAGGTCGAGGTGGTCGACGTCTTCGAGGCCGACCAGCCGGCGCCGGCTGGTGAGCAGCACACGGCTCTCGCCGGCGCCCGGCAACAGCGGCCTGACCTGCGCCTCGTCCCGCGCGCCGTCCAGGACGACCAGCATCTTCCGGTCGGCGAGCAGCGTGCGGTACAGCGCGGCGCGCTCGTCCAGCGCGCGCGGCAGCGGCCCGGCCGCGCCGGCGCCGCGCAGGAGTTCGGCCAGTACCTCGGCGGCCGGGCGCGGCCGGCTGCCCTCGCCGGCCCGCAGCGCGACGAGGAGGCGTCCGTCGGGGAACTGACGGCCCACCTGATGGGCACAGTGCACCGCGAGGGCGGTCTTGCCGACCCCGGCAAGCCCGGAGATCGCGATGCCGCGGTGTGCCCCGGCGCCGCCGAGCGCGGCGGCAAGCTCCTTGACCTGGGCGGCCCGGCCGGTGAAGTCCGCTAAGTCGCGCGGCAGTTGGCTGCGGTCGGTGCGCAACGTGACGGGTCTGGGGCGGACCGCGGGCGACGGCTCCAGACTGGGGTCGCCGCGCAGCATCGCCTCGTAGAGCCGGCCGAGTACGGGACTGGGCTGCATGCCGAGGTTGCGGACCAGGCCCTGCCGCATCGCGTCGAACTGCGCCAGCGCCTCGGCCTGCCGCCCGGACTGGTAGAGGGCGAGCATCTGGGCGTACCGCAGCCGCTCGCGGTACGGGTGGCGGCGGGCGAGTCCGTCGATGTCGTCCACGTGCTGGGCGTGGTGGCCGAGCACCAACTCGGCCTGGCACCAGTCCTCGTAGACCGTCAGGTAGCGGTCCTCCAGTTGGCCGGCCTCGCTGGCCAGCGCGGGCACCTGGATGAGGTCGGACAGCGCCGGGCCGCGCCACATGCCGAGGGCCGCGCCGAGCAGGCGGGCGGCCTGGGTGCTGTCGCCGCTGCGCATGGCCAGCCGTCCGCCGCGGGCGAGTTCCTCGAAGTGCAGCAGGTCGAGCTGTTCGCGTTCCACGTGGATCAGGTAGCCCGGGGTCCGGCGGACCAGCACCTGGTGGCCGCCGCCGTCCTGGCCGGGCTCCGCGCCGGGGCCGGTGTCGCCGCGCAGCGCCTTGCGCAGCGCCGAGACGTACACCTGGAGGTTCTTGTGCGCGGTGCGCGGCGGGTCGTCGGACCACAGGGCCTCGCACAAGGCGTCGACGGAGACCACCCGGTTGGCCCGGATGAGCAGCAGGCCGAGCACGATTCGCTGTTTCAGCGGCCCGAGTTGGAGCTGTAACGCTCCGGTGTGCGCCTCAAGTGCTCCCAGTATCCGGAACCGCAATAGTGACTGCGGCAGGGGGAGTTCTCCGACCATCCCTTCCCTCACTGGCCCTCCTGAGCTCGGTCGCGGTTTCAGGCACAGGCAGTAGCGCCGG
The DNA here is from genome assembly GCA_963820715.1 of uncultured Actinomycetota bacterium. Classification (GTDB taxonomy): domain Bacteria; phylum Actinomycetota; class Actinomycetes; order Streptomycetales; family Streptomycetaceae; genus Actinacidiphila. Next base: position 50,385 of record CAWGAU010000003.1, read on the forward strand.
TCCGGGAACACGGCGGTGCAGCGGCCACGGACCGTATGCGTCTCGTACACATGGTGCATTCCCCAAGCGCATGTTGACACCGCCCGCACGTGCGGTCCACAGCGCACCACCCCCTAACGGGGGCAACACAACCGGAATTTGGGAAGCCGCGAAGATCGGCCGCACGCGCACCACCGGGACCGATAGCGCCATGCGATCCCACTCGCCGCGGTATCCCTGTGGGGCACATCCGTCACAGGGGTGTACCGCCGCCAATTCGCTGAAATAGGCGACAACGAAGAATTCGTCAAGCAGAATCAATGGATTTATGCGGGATATCCGTGGCCCGGGAAATTGGAAATTGCCACCGTCATAACCGGGCGACGCGCGCGGCCGGCTCGGCGGACCCGGGGCCCAGGACCCGCGACCCCCGTGGGGCGCGCGAAGCGAGCGACCTCTTCGCGCCGGGCGCACCTCCCGCCCCGGCCGCACTCCCCTTCAGCTCCCAGACGACCCGATATTCAGTTGCTTGCCCTCAGCAAGTAATATAAGTTGCTGAGGGCAAGCAACGAGTAGACGGGGGAACGCGGTGGAGCAGGGGACGGGCATCACGGACATCGGGACGCCGCTCGCGGACACCACCGACGAGGCCGCCGGCACCGCGGCGCTGCGCGAGGGCGCCGCCGTCGGCGACGAACTGGCCCGGCTGATGCGCCTGGTCGGCGCCTGGAAGCAGCGGGAGCGCGACGAGGGCTGGGGCGATCGGCTGCTGCTGATCCGGCTGGCCGTGGACGGCCCGCGCCGGGCCACCGACCTCGCCGCCGACACGCTGCTCGACCTGTCCACCGTCAGCCGGCAGATCCGCTCGCTGGTCGAGCGCGGCCTCGTGGAGCGCCGCCCCGACCCCGAGGACAGGCGCGGCGCCCTGCTCTCCCCCACCACCGACGGACTCGCCGCCGTGGAGCGCTACCGCGCGCAGCGCGACCGGAAGATGGCCGAGGCGCTGGCGCAGTGGCCCGACCGGGACCGGCGCGAGCTGGCCCGGCTGCTGGCCCGCTTCAACGACGACTTCGCCGAGCGGCACGTACGGCCGGTGTGCGCGCACCCGCAGCCGTACCCGACCGCCGCCGGCCCCCAGACCCTTCCGCCCCACCGCGCCTCCGGCCGGACGAACGGGCAGAACCAGGAGAGCACCTAAGTGAGCAGCAGCAGCAGTCGGACCTCATCCCCGCCGGGACCCGTTTCCGCGCCCGCGGCGGAGGCCGTCGTCCCCGGCGGACTCACCCACCGGCAGATCATGACCATCCTCAGCGGCCTGATGCTGGGCATGTTCCTGGCCTCGCTCGACCAGACCATCGTCAGCACGGCGATCCGGACCATATCCGACGACCTGCACGGCCTGAACCAGCAGGCGTGGACCACCACCGCCTACCTGATCACCTCGACGATCGCCACGCCGCTGTACGGCAAGCTCTCCGACATCTACGGGCGCAAGCCGTTCTTCCTGACCGCGATCAGCCTGTTCATCATCGGCTCGGTGGCCTGTACGTTCTCCACCTCGATGATCGAACTGGCCGCGTTCCGCGCCTTCCAGGGCCTGGGGGCCGGCGGTCTGATGTCACTGGCGCTGGCGATCATCGGCGACATCGTGGCGCCGCGCGAACGGGCCCGCTACCAGGGCTACATCCTCGCCGTCTTCGCCACCTCCAGCGTGGCCGGACCGCTGGTCGGCGGCTTCCTGGCCGGCCAGGCGACCATCGCGGGCATCGCCGGCTGGCGCTGGGTCTTCCTGGTCAACCTGCCGATCGGCATCGTCGCGCTCTTCGTGGTCGCCAAGGTGCTCAACGTGCCGCACCAGCGGCGGGAGCACCGTATCGACTGGTGGGGCGCGGTCACCATCGTGCTGGCCGTCGTCCCGCTGCTGCTCGTGGCGGAGCAGGGCCAGATCTGGGGCTGGGGCTCGGTCCGGTCGCTCGCCTGCTACGGGGTCGGCGTGCTGGGCTCCGTCGCGTGGGTGTTCGTGGAGCGGGCGATGGGCGACGACGCGCTGATCCCGATGCGGCTGTTCGGCAACAAGGTGTTCAGCCGGACCAGCCTGCTCAGCGTGATCGTCGGCATGGTGATGTTCGGCGGGCTGCTGATGATCCCGCAGTACCTCCAGATCGTGAAGGGCGCGAGCCCGACCAAGTCCGGTCTGCTGATGCTGCCGCTGATGCTCGGCATGATGGCCGCCTCGATCACCGCCGGCCAGGTCACCTCGCGCACCGGCCGCTACAAGGTCTTCCCGGTGGCCGGCACGGCGCTGATGTGCTTCACGATGCTGCTCTTCCACTACGAGGTGCAGTGGAACACCCCGCTGCCCAGGACCATGGGCTTCATGCTGCTGATGGGCATCGGGCTCGGCGCCACGATGCAGACGCTGATCCTGTCGGTGCAGAACGCGGTGCCGCCGCAGGACATGGGTACGGCGACCGCGTCGGCGACGTTCTTCCGCCAGCTCGGCGGCACCGCGGGAACCGCGATCTTCCTGTCGATCCTGTTCAGCACGGTCGGCGGCAAGATCACCACGGCGTTCGGCAAGGCGCGCACGCACCCCGCCTTCCAGCAGGCGGTGGCCGCGCACCCGCACGCGATCACGCCGGACTCGGCGAAGTCGGTGGTCACCGACTCGTCGTTCCTCAAGCACCTCGACCCCGTGCTGGCGGCGCCCTTCAAGCAGGGGTTCGCCGACTCCATGCATCTGGTCTTCCTCATCGTGGCGGGGGTGGCCGTGCTCGGGTTCCTGCTGATGCTGTCGATCAAGGAGGTTCCCCTCCGGAAGGTCTCGGGCGCCCAGGCCCGCGCCCAGGAGGAAGCAGCCGCGCTCGCCTCCGAGGGCGCCTGACCCGGGCGCGGGGCGCGCCGGACCGCCGGCCCTGCCCCTCACGGCCGTCCCCGGACCACCCGCCGGCATTGGGCTCGTCGCGCAGTTCCCCGCGCCCCTGACGGGGCGCGTCCTCGCTCAAGGGCGCCCTGCCCCTGACACCTACCACCCCCGCAAGGTTGGCCACGCTTCAGAAACATATGAATCACGGTTCCATCACGATGATCCGCCGATCTAAATCACCCGCAAACCTCGCATTCCGCGACGGAGTCGCACCCCCTTCCAAACGAAGGCACCCCGCACCTCTCCCCCGCCCCCGCCACCGTGCGTGCCCGCACCACCACACCCGCGACAGATTGCAAAGAGCACTGAACCGGGCATCCCTCGCGGACCCAACCCCCACAGGTGTGACATAGCCCACCTTCGTCAGGCTGCCTGGTTTTCCACGACCCGACCCGGGGGTAGACGGGTCGGCGGAGCCGGCCGGAGGCGGTCCGGGCGTTGTACGGGGGTCGCCCGCCGGCGATGGAGTTCGGCGGTGGCGGGCCGTTAGGTTCGCGAGTGAACCGGTTACAGCGGGTTTGTACGGCGCAGCACGCTCCGGCGTGCCGTGCCGCGGCCCGGGACCTGACGCCCGGCGGCCGGTTCCGACCTGTCACCGGCCCCCGAGAGGCAGATGTGTCCAAGCTCGTAGCCGAGCACGTGTTCAAGGTCTTCGGACGAAGGCCCAAGGAAGGCGTCCGCCGTATCCAGGCGGGTGCCGGCCGCGACCAGTTGCGTGAGGAAGGCACGACAGCGGCCGTGATCGACGCCTCGTTCGAGGTGGAGCAAGGCGAGATATTCGTGGTGATGGGCCTGTCCGGGTCCGGTAAGTCCACGCTGCTGCGCATGCTGAACGGCCTGGCGGAGCCCACCTCGGGCAGGGTGATGTTCGACGGCCAGGACGTTTCGTCCCTGGCCCCGAAGGCCCTGCGCGACCTGCGCTCCCACCGGATCAGCATGGTCTTCCAGCACTTCGCGCTCTTCCCGCACCGCAGCGTGCTGGACAACGCGGGCTACGGCCTGGAGGTCCAGGGCCTGCCGCGCCCCGAGCGCGAGGAGAAGGCCGCACAGGCCCTGGAGCTGGTCGGCCTGTCCGGCTGGGAGCAGTCCTGGCCCGACGAGCTGTCGGGCGGCATGCAGCAGCGCGTCGGCCTGGCCCGCGCCCTGGCCACCGACGCCGACCTGCTGCTGATGGACGAGTCGTTCTCCGCGCTCGACCCGCTGATCCGCCGCGACATGCAGGACCAGCTCCTGGAGATCCAGCAGCGGCTGCGCAAGACGATCGTCTTCATCACCCACGACCTCAACGAGGCCATGCGGCTGGGCGACCGGATCGCGGTCATGCGCGACGGCCGGATCGTGCAGATCGGCACCGCCGAGGACATCCTCGTCGACCCGGCCAACGACTACGTGGCCAGCTTCGTGCAGGACGTCGACCGTTCCCGCGTGCTCACCGCGGCCTCGATCATGCAGGAGCCGCGGGTCATGGTCAGCCCGGGCGACGGCCCGCGCGCCGCGATGCGCGTGCTCCGTACCGACCAGGCGTCCGCCGCCTTCGTCGTGTCGCCCGGCCGCAAGCTGGTCGGCACCGTCACGGAGGAGAAGGTCACCGAGGCGCTGCGCGGCGGCGAGGGGACCGTACGCGACCTGATGGACACCCACTGCGTCACCACGCACGCCGACACCCCGCTGGCCGAGTTGCTGACGCCCGCGTCGCAGACCAAGCTGCCGCTCGCCGTCGTGGACGGCGCCGGGCGGCTGACCGGCGTCATCCCGCGGGTCACCCTGCTGGCCGCGCTCGGCGACCAGCCGGAGACCGTCGTCGGCGTCAACAGCGCCGTCGCGGACGCGGCGGGCGCCGACGGTACGCCTGCGGGCGACGCGGCCGTCACGGACGGGACCGTCGCCGGGAGCGCGACGGCCGCCGATACCGACGATCCGACGAAGGAGGCCACCGGTGCCTAGGATTCATCTCGGCGACTGGGCCGAGGACGTCGTCAAGTGGCTGACCCATCACGCCTCCTGGCTCTTCGACTTCATCAGCAGCGTCGTCAACCACCTCTACAGCGGGGTGGAATGGGCCCTCGGCGGCCCGTCGCCGCTGCTGATGGCGGGCATCCTCGCGGTGCTCGCGTTCTGGATGCGCGGCCTGCCCACCGGCGTGCTCGCCTTCGTCGGCTTCGCGCTGATCGACGGTGTCGCGCAGTGGGACGAGGCGATGAAGTCGCTGTCGCTGGTGGTCGTCTCGGCCGCCGTCGCGCTGCTGCTGGCCGTGCCGCTCGGCGTGTGGGCGGCCCGCAGCCGCGGCGCCAGCATGGTCGTACGGCCGGTGCTGGACGTCATGCAGACGCTGCCCGCGTTCGTGTACCTGATCCCGGCGATCATCTTCTTCAGCCTGGGCACCGTCCCTGCCGTCATCGCCACCATCGTCTTCGCCATGCCGGTCGGCGTGCGGATGACCGAACTGGGCATCCGGCAGGTCGATCCGGAGCTGGTGGAGGCGGCCGACGCCTTCGGTACGTCACCGGCCCGCACCCTGCTGCGGGTCCAACTCCCGCTGGCGCTGCCGACGATCATGGCGGGCGTCAACCAGGTCATCATGCTGGCGCTGTCGATGGTCGTCATCGGCGGCATGGTCGGCGCGGAGGGCCTGGGCTCGACCGTGTTCGGCGCGATCAGCCAGGTCAACATCGGCCTGGGCTTCGAGGGCGGCGTCTCCGTCGTCATCCTGGCCATCTACCTGGACCGGATCACCGGCGCCCTGGGCGACCAGGTCTCACCGCTGGGCCGCCGGGCGCTGGCCCGCACCCGCGGCTCCCTGCACGGCTTCTCGGTGCTGCGCTACCGGCCGCGCCCGGCCGTGGGCCTGTCCTGCGTCGTGGCACTGGCCCTGGTCGCCGGCGCCATGGGCGTGTTCGCCGGCAACGGCAACGGCTCCTCCGGCACCGGCCCCACCACGGCGTCCTCGAACGTCGGCAAGGGCCGCACCGTCAAGATCGGCTCGTTCAACTGGGACGAGTCCATCGCGTCGGCCAACCTGTGGAAGGAGATGCTCGACGCACGCGGCTACAAGGCCCAGGTGAACACCTACGACCCGGGCGCGGCCTTCACCGGCCTCGCACAGGGCAACTTCGACTACCTGACCGACGCGTGGCTGCCGACGACGCACGCCTCGTACATGAAGCAGTACGGCCAGAGCTACACCGACCTCGGCAAGTGGTACGACAAGACCTCCCTTGAGGTCTCCGTCCCCTCCTACGTCAAGGGCGTCAAGACCATGGCCGACCTCAAGGGCAAGAGCTCCCAGTTCGGCGGCAAGATCATCGGCATCGAACCCGGCGCCGGCGAGATGAACCTGCTGAAAACCAAGGTCCTGCCCGGCTACGGCCTGGACAAGGAATACCAACTGGTCAGCAGCTCCACCTCCAGCATGCTCGCCGAACTCAAGCGCGACTACGCCCAGAAGAAGCCCGTCGCCGTCGTCCTGTGGTCCCCGCACTGGGCCTACAGCACCTACCAACTCACCAAACTCGCCGACCCCAAGGGCCTGTGGGGCCCGAGCGACTCCATCCACAACCTCGCCAACAAGACCAGCGGCGCCAAGCTGTCCCAGGTCAGCTCGTGGATGAAGAACTTCCACATGAACGAGGCGCAGTTGGGCTCGCTGGAGGCGTCCATCCAGGCCGCCGGGCAGGGCAACACCGCCAAGGGCGTGCAGGACTGGATGAAGAAGAACCCCTCGGTGCTCGATGCGGCCACACCCGTGCCGGGCCAGGCGGTGAACGTCGGCAAGGGCGCCAACGTCCGGATCGGCAACTTCAACTGGGACGAGTCGATCGCGTCGTCGTACCTGTGGCAGGCGGTGCTGGAGCGCCGCGGCTACAAGGTCGACAACAAGACGTACGACCCGGGCGCGGCCTTCACCGGCCTCGCGCAGGACAACTTCGACTTCCTGACCGACGCGTGGCTGCCGACGACGCACGCCTCCTACATGAAGCAGTACGGCCAGAGCTACACCGACCTCGGCAAGTGGTACGACAAGACCTCCCTTGAGGTCTCCGTCCCCTCCTACGTCAAGGGCGTCAAGACCATGGCCGACCTCAAGGGCAAGAGCTCCCAGTTCGGCGGCAAGATCATCGGCATCGAACCCGGCGCCGGCGAGATGAACCTGCTCAAGACCAAGGTCCTGCCCGGCTACGGCCTGGACAAGGAATACCAACTGGTCAGCAGCTCCACCTCCAGCATGCTCGCCGAACTCAAGCGCGACTACGCCCAGAAGAAGCCCGTCGCCGTCGTCCTGTGGTCCCCGCACTGGGCCTACAGCACCTACCAACTCACCAAACTCGCCGACCCCAAGGGCCTGTGGGGCCCGAGCGACTCCATCCACGACCTCGCCAACAAGAAGTTCACGGGGCAGCAGCCCCAGGTCACCCAGTGGCTGCGGCACTTCCACCTGAGCGACGCCCAACTCGGTTCGCTGGAGGCGTCCATCCAGGCCGCCGGCCAGGGCAACACCGCCAAGGGCGTGCAGAACTGGATCGGCAAGAACCCCGGCATCGTGGACACGATGGCCCCGGTGGGCGCGAGCGGCTGACATCGCCGCCCGCTCCTGCCGACGGCGGGGAGCAGCACCGAACGCCCGGGGGCGTACGGCATGTGCCGTACGCCCCCGGGCGTTTCACGTGGTGCGTGCGCGCCGTGCGCGCGGCGTGCTCAGTCGATGCAGAGGATGAGCAGGCACAGGTGGACCGGGCCCTGGCCCGGGTCCGACGTGGTCGGGGGCGGGGTGGTGGGGCTGGTGCTGGGCGGCGGGGTGGTAGTGGTGGTGCTGCCGCCCGAGCCGGAGCCCGAACTCGCGGTCGTCCCGGAACCCGTGCTCGTCCCGCTGCCGGTGCTGGTGCTGGTGCCCGTGCTCGGCGCGGTGGTGGCCGTGCCCGAACCCGTCTGCGTGCCCGTCCGCGGGGCCGCGTGCCGCGGCGCGTGCGGGGTGGTGAGCTGCACCGAGGTGGCACCGTCGGTGCTGGGGTACGAGGGGCCGGACGACGGTGTGCCCGCGGCCGAACCGCGCCCCTGCAGCTTGACGCTGTGCGTCGTGGTCTGCGGCGGCTTCGCGTGGCGTCCGGACGGCGCGCCCGCGATGTTCGTGTCCGTGGTCAGCGACGCGGACACCCGGTCGTTCTGCGCCGAGGCGGTGGTCGCCCCGCGGCCCGAGTGCGACGACATCGACAGCGCGGTCACCCCGCCGCCGAACAGCGCGACCGCGGTGGCGGCCGCGGCCCTGCGGCGGCTCTTCTTCCAACGGGCCATCTGCCGCCTGCGCGCGGCCCGGCCGCGGTGCAGGGTGGGCGCGATGGAGGCGGGGCCGAGCACGGAATCCGGGCTCCTGGTGCCGTCGCCGTGGGGGGCGTCCAGGTCGTGCGGACCCTCGTAACCCGTCGGGCGGGCGTGCGCGCGGGGCGGCTGCGGCCCCGGGGCGATGTCCGGTGCGTAAGCGCCGCATCCCGGGCAGACCAGCGCCCCGTTGAGTATCCGGCGGCACGTGTAGCAGTAGTCCATTCGCGGTCTTCCTGTGCTGGCTGCGCAGCCGACGGTGGTCGCTGACGTGTTCACGCTCGCCCGAGATAGGGCAAGGCCGAAAGCTAACAGGTGCGCCGGGAGGTGGTGCGTGCGACTTGTGATGCTCTTGCAAAGACCCAGTTCACCATGGCCTGCTCGTGGCGAAATTCACTGCTCCCGGCCCATCCGGAACCCGCGTCGCCACGCAGCGTGCGGTGGGGACACCGTACTTGAGCCCGTCGTCACCGATTCCGCCGGGCCGGACGGCGAGTTCACCGCGTGATCGGCGCCCCGAAGCCCGCCGGGTCAGCCGCCCGCCCGGCCGATCGGGTCGATCTGCTCGGGTGTCGCGTCGTCCGCGGTCGTGGACGCGCTCAACTCGTGCCACTTCTCGTCCTCGGCGAGCAGCGCGCGGCCGGCGGCCGTGGCGTAGGCGTACGCGTCGGGGCCGACGAGCAGCCGCAGCGGCGGCTCGGCGAGGGCGGCGACCTCCAGGACCAGGCGGGCGACCTTGACGGGGTCGCTGGCCGCGGTGGACTCGGGGTGGTGCAGGTCGGCCATCGCGCCGACGGTCCCGGCGTACTCGGGGCGGACCGGGTCGACCCGCATGGAGGAGCCGGCCCAGTCGGTGCGCATGCCGCCGGGCTCCAGGACGGTGACCTTGATGCCCAGGGGGCCGACCTCGCGGGCCAGCACCGAGGAGAAGCCGCCCACGGCCCACTTCGCGGACTGGTACGCGGCCAGGCCCGGGGTGGCGAGCCGGCCGCCGACCGAGGAGACCTGGATGACGTGCCCGGAGCGCTGTGCGCGCATCACCGGCAGCGCGGCCCGGGTCAGGCGGACGACGCCGAAGAGGTTGGTGTCGACCTGGGCGCGGAAGTCGTCGAAGGCCACGTCCTCGACGGAGCCGATGTTGGCGTAGCCGGCGTTGTTGACCAGGACGTCGAGCCGGCCGAAGCGGTCGACGGCGGTGCGGACGGCGGCCTTCGCGGCCTGGTCGTCGGTGACGTCGAGGGGGACGACGGCGAGCCGGTCGCCGTATTCGGCGGTGAGGCCGTCGAGCGCGGAGGTGCCGCGCGCTCCGGCGACGACCCGGTGGCCGGCGGCGAGCGCGGCCCGGACGATCTCGTGGCCGAGGCCGCGCGAGGCTCCGCTGACGAGGAAGACGGTGGGGGACATGAGGAGGTTCCCTCCGGTGGCGGTCGGATTACTTACTAACCAGTTGATTAGCAACACCTCCATGGAACCTCCGCCGGAGCCTGGTGTCAACCGAATGGTTAGTTGATAAGATGGGTGCCATGAGCAGGGACGCGGACGCGACACGGCGGCGGCTGCTGGACGCGGCGACACAGGAGTTCGCCGCATACGGCATCGCGGGCAGCCGGGTGGACCGGATAGCGGCGGTCGCCCGGAGCAACAAGGCGCAGATCTACCACTACTTCGGCAGCAAGGACGGCCTGTTCGACGCCGTCTTCGACGCCATGTGCCGCGAGACGGTCGACGCCGTGCCCATCGACGCCGCCGACCTGCCCGAGTACGCCGGCCGGCTCTTCGACTCCTACCAGGAGCGGCCGTACGTCCTGCGGCTGGCCGCCTGGTACCGGCTGGAGCGCGCGGGCACCGCCGACCTGCTGCCCGTCGTGCTGGAGAGCAACACCGCGAAGGTCCGCGCCATCGCCGCCGCCCAGGCCGACGGCGCCGTGCCCACCCGCTTCCCCGCCGCCGACCTGCTCGGCCTGGTGCTGCACACGGCCGCCTTCTGGAGCTCGAACGTCCCCGAGTACGACGCCCTCGTCGACGACGCCGGGGACCCCGCCGCCACGGTCCGGCGCCGCCGCGTCGTCGTGGACGCGGTCGCGGCCCTGCTCACCCCTTGAGCCGCGCCACCACTTCATCGCCGTGCAGGAGCCCGGCGCCCTCGCCGCCGACATCCGCGCCTTCGCCGACATCCGCGCCTTCTTCGGCAAGGCGCGCTGACCTGCGCCGATCCGCCTCTACGCTCATGTTGTGACCGGGAACGCGACCGCGCCCGGACGGCTGGGAAGAGGTGCCGGCGGGTGATCCTGGTGACGGGGGTTACGGGGACGGTGGGCGGTGAGGTGGCGCGGCTGCTGGCGGCGCGGCCGGCCGCAGAGCCGGTACGCGTCCTGGTCCGCGACCCGGCGCGGCCGCGGTCGGCGCCGCCCGGCGCCGAGGTCGCCACGGGTGCGTACGGGGACCGCGCGGCGCTGCTGCGGGCGCTGCGCGGGGTGCGGGCGGCCTTCCTGGTCACCACGGACGTCGCCGCGCACACCGACGCCCCCGCCGATGCGGGTCCGGGGCGGTCGGACGACGCGCGGTTCGCGGCGGCGGCCGTCGCCGCTGGAGTGCTCCACGTGGTGAAGCTGTCCGCCTACACCGCCGGGGAGGCCGGCGCGGACGACCTGATCGCGCGCTGGCACCGCGCCGCCGAGAAGGTGATCCGCGGCTCCGGCCTGGGCTGGACCATCCTGCGGCCGCGCGCCTTCATGTCCAACACGCTGGCCTGGGCGCCGTCCGTACGGGCCGAGGGCGTCGTCCGCGCGGTGCACCCGTCCTCGCACAACGCCTGCGTCGACCCGCGCGACGTCGCCGAGGCCGCGGTGCGCGCGCTGACCGGGCCCGGCCACGCCGATCGGGTCTACCCGCTGACCGGCCCCGAGGCGGTCAGCGCGGCCGAGCAGACCGAACAGCTCGCCAGGGCGCTGCGACGGCCTTTGCGGTGCGAGGAGTTGACCCTTGAGGAGGCTGCCGGGCAGTGGGCCCGGCGGTATCCGCCCGCGGTGGTGGAGGCGTTGCTGAGCAGCGCCGAACGCCAGGCCCGGGGCGGCAAGGCGGCGGTCGACCCGGCGTTCACCCGGCTCACCGGCCGGCGGGCCCGGCCGTACCGCCAGTGGGCCGCCGACCACCGCGAGGCGTTCGCCTGAGCCGGGGACGGCCTCACCCCACACCGGTGGGACGGCCTCATCTCCCTTACGTGGCAGGCCCGTTCGGCGCCCGCTCTACGCTTCGGCGGCCAGCCCCGGCGCCCACTTCTCCGGCTCCCACTTCTCCGGCTGCCCCTTCTCCGGCGCCGGCGCCTTGGCCCGGTCCGCGAGCAGCCGGCCCGCCGTCCCGGTGGCGACCAGCAGCCGGGCCACCGCGGGTCTGGGGTGGTGCAGCCGCAGCACACCGCCGCCCCCGGCGAGCCGCCGGCGCGCGTCGATCATGATTCCCAGGCCCGCGCAGTCGCAGAAGGTGACACCGGTGAGGTCGATGTCGACCGTCCGGGCGCCCTCGTGGATGCACCGGGCCAGGTGCTCGCGCAGGACCGGCGCCGAGCTCAGGTCGATCTCCCCGGCCAAGGTGAGCAGCGCACCGTTCTCGGTGCCGTCCCGGTGGACGGACAGGATCTCGGAGACGATCATGACGGGCCTCGATTCGAGGGTGCGCCTCACATTCGGTCGCACACAAGGCAGTCGGCTCACGCGGCGGACGTGCTCGTACCGGCGGCGGTCTGGCGGCGCTACCGCGCCACCGCCGCCGGGCGCCGCAGTGGGGCTCCGGCCTCGTGCAGATGCCGGAGGGCCAGCCCGTAGGAGGCGGTGAGCCCGGTCTCGGCATAGGAGATGCCGAGTTGGGCGCAGTACGCCTTCACGATGGGGCGGGCCCGGCGAAGGTGCGGGGTGGGCATGCTGGGGAAGAGGTGGTGCTCGATCTGGTGGTTGAGTCCGCCCAGGAGCAGGTCGACCACCCAATTGCCGCGTACGTTGCGGGAGGTGAGGACCTGGCGGCGCAGGAAGTCGGGCCGCTCGTCGGTTCCGGCCAGGGTCGGCATGCCCTTGTGGTTGGGCGCGAAGGTGCACCCCAGGTACACACCGAACACCGCCTGGTGCACCGCGACGAAGGCCAGCGCCTGCGCCGGTGTGAGCACGAACAGCAGCGCGGCCGCGTAGACCGCGACATGCGCGCCGAGCAGCACGGCCTCCAGGGCACGCTGCTTGTACGCGGGGCGGAACAGCGCGCGGACGCTGGAGACGTGCAGGTTCATGCCCTCAAGGGTGAGCAGCGGGAAGAACCAGAGCGCCTGGTGGCCGCCGATCCAGCGGGCGGCCCCGCGGGCCTGCCGCGCCTGCCGGGTGGACCACACGAGGATGTCCGGCGCCACGTCGGGGTCGAGGTCCTCGTGGTTGGGGTTGGCGTGGTGGCGGGTGTGCTTGTCCTGCCACCAGCCGTAGCTCATGCCGATGCACAGGTTTCCGGCGATCCGGCCCGCGGTCTCGCTCGGCCGGCGCAGCCGGAAGACCTGACGGTGCGCCACATCGTGGGCGACCAGGGCGATCTGGGCGTAGAGCACGCCGAACACGGCCGCCGTCACGAGCTGCCACCAGGAGGCGCCGAGGACGGCGAACCCCGTCCACGTGGCGACGAACAGCGCCGCGAGCCCGCCGATCCGCAGGCTGTAGTAGACCGGCCTGCGGCGGAGCAGACCGGCTTCGACGACGCGTCGGGACAGCTCGGTGAAGTCGCTCACGGCGGGACGGATGAGGCTCTCCCCGCTCGGGGGAGGCAGGATGCCCACGGCCGTCGTGTCGGGCTGTTCCGGTTCGGTGGCACTCACCACGTCGCATCCCTCACCAGCGGGCTTCCGCCGGGGTCCGGGACGGCTTCCTCCAACGTAACCCCGGCCCACCGGCAAGTACAGCGTCCGGGTTGTCCACCCGCGTCCGAAGTCGTCGAGACACCCCATTCCGGCCACCAGAGTGGTACCAATGTCAGCAGGGCACGCTCATGGTGCGGCCCGGGTCTGGGACCGCGCGCATGTGGCGAAGGTCCGACCCCGGCGGCCGGCAGGAGACGAGCGACTTGGTCAGCGACCGCATGACAGCGGTGATCACCGGGTTGAGCACGGACGGTGGTCTCACCACCGCACTGGCCGGCCGGGCCGCCGTCGCCCTGGGCGGCACCGGGATCAGCGCCAACATCACCACGGACGGCGGCGGCATGGAGACCGCCTGGTCGGCGGACGCGACCGGTATCACCCTCCAGGACCTCCAGTTCACTCTCGGTGAGGGCCCGTCGATAGACGCCACCCGGCACGGCGTGATGATGGTCGCCCCCGACCTGACCGCCGCGCAGGCGCAGCGCTGGCCGGCGTTCTCCGCGGCCGCCGCCGACATGGGTGTCCGGGCGATGTTCGCCTTCCCGCTGCGGATCGGCGCGATCGGGCTCGGCGCGATGGAGCTCTACCGCGTGGAGCCCGGCCCGCTGAGCCAAGGGGGTCTCGCGGACGCGCTGGGCCTGGCCGAGGCGGTGACCGCGCTGATGCTGCGGCTGCCGCTGGGCACGGGAGCGTTCGTGCTGCGCGCGGCGGTGCACCAGGCCACCGGGATGGTCGCCGTCCAGCTCGGCACGAACCTGTCCGAAGCGCTGGTGCGGCTGCGCGCGTACTCCTTCGGCATCAACCGCTCGATCAACGACGTGGCCGCGGATGTCGTGGCCCGAAGACTGGACTTCACCGGGATGGAATGAGGCCCGGAAACGGGTCGAATCCGACCCCGGCATGTGACACCGCGAGCCCCGGAAACGGGTACCGTTTCAGTAGGGGCCTGCCCCTGTGTGGTGAGGAGAATGCGCGATGCGCGAACAACGACTTGCCCGGGTTTTCGTCGAGCTGGCCGACACTCTGGTCGACGACTTCGACGTGATCGAATTCCTGCACATCCTCGCCGCCAGATGTGTGGAGCTGCTGGACGTGCAGGCGGCCGGACTGATGCTGGGCGACCCCAGCGGCAGGCTCAGACCCGCCGCGGCCTCCTCGGAGAACGCGCGGCTGCTGGAGGTCTTCGAGTCCCAGACCGAGGCGGGACCCTGCGTGGACTGCTACCACTCGGGCCAGCCGGTGGTCAACGCCGACCTGGACAATCCGCGCTGGCCGAACTTCACCGAGGCCGCCCGCTCGGCCGGATTCGTCGCCGTGCACGCGCTGCCGCTGCGGCTGCGCGGCGAGGTGATCGGCGCGCTGAACCTCTTCCACGGCGGGCAGCGCACCCTCACCGACGCCGACCTGCACCTCGGCCAGGCGCTCGCCGACATCTCCACCATCAGCATCCTGTCCCAGCGCAGCCACAGCGAGCAGGAGACGCTGGCTTCCCAGTTGCAGGCCGCGCTGACCAGCCGGATCGTCATCGAGCAGGCCAAGGGCGTGCTCGCGGCGCGGCTCGACATGCCGATGGACACGGCGTTCGACGTGCTCAGAAAACTCGCGCGCAGCAGGCAGCAGCGCCTGTCGGACCTCGCGCACCTGGTGGCGAACGGCGACCGGGAGACGGTGCAGACCCTCACCGAGCAGGCTCGGGCCGGGCAGGCTCAGGTGGCCACGGAGCTTCCGGACGGCCTGTGACCGGGTCGCCCGGCGTCCGGGGACTGCGAGGGTTCGGGCGGTTCTGAGGGTTCGGCCGCTTCGGGGGCGGTGGTCGGCGGCGCCTCGTCCGTGCTCCCCTCGCCCTCGTCGTACGCGCATCGCCCGCACGCAGCCCGCTCGTGTGCGCCTCGAAGAAGCGGAGCATCTCGACGGGGAACGGCATGACGAGTGTGCTGTTCTTCTCGGCGGAGACGTCCACGACGGTCTGGAGCAGCCGCAGTTGGAGGGCGCCTGGGGTGTCGGCCATGGTGGCGGCCGCGTCGGTGAGGCGCTGCGACGCCTGGAACTCGCCGTCGGCGGCGATCACCCGTGCCCGGCGTTCCCGCTCGGCCTCGGCCTGCTTGGACATCGACCGCATCATGGACTCCGGCAGGGCGATGTCCTTGATCTCCACCCGCTCGATCCGCAGGCCCCAGGGCCCCTCGGTCGGCTCGTCCATGACCTTCTTCAGCTCGGCGTTGACGTGGTCGCGGTCGGACAGCAGCGTGTCGAGGTCGGCGCGGCCGATCACCGACCGCAGCGACGTCTGCGCGATCTGCGAGACCGCCGACGGGTAGTTGCTGACGTTGACCAGCGCCTTGACCGGGTCGAGGACGCGGAAGTACACGACCGCGTCCACCGTCAGCGTCACGTTGTCGGCGGTGATCGCGCCCTGCGCGGGCACCCCCAGCACCTCGGTCTGAACGGACACCTTGTGCATCCGGTCGCCGATCGGCCGGATCAGCCGGAGCCCCGGTTCCCGCAGGTCAGGCAGGAGCCGGCCGAACCGGAACACCACGCCGCGCTCGTACTGCTGCACGTCGTGCACGCTCAGGGAGAGCATGATGAGGCCCACCACACCCAGCACCACCAGTACGGTGATCAGAACGACCATCGCGGATCACTTCCCCACACGGGTGGCGCCCTTGCGCCGCGGGGACGGGGTCGGGGTCGGTGGCGGGATGTACGGACCCTGGATGAAGTGCTCGCCGTGGAAGTGGGCGACGCGCTGGCCCTGGAGGATGTTGAGCCGGTAGACCACCCAGCCGCCGAGTACGACGATCGCCAGCATGGCCAGCACGATGATGAAGGTCTCCATGACGCCGACCTCGCCCCGGGCTCCGCGAGCGGACCGCCCGGCGTTTGTGCATCGCCGAGAACGGCACCGGCGTAGCGGCCGGTGCACGAAATACCCTCGGTGACTCCCCAGCGTACTCCGGGCGCCGCTCTCCGGCGCGCGCGGCTATCCGGCGCTCGACCCGGTGTCGATGAGGATGCGCTCGGCGCCCGTGGAGTTGTCCACGCGTACGGCCCTGGCCATCGCCGCGTGCGCCGCGCCGGGGGCGGTGTCCGGCGGTACCACCATCAGCGAGAAGTGGTCCTCTTCACCGCGGGTGACCAGGACGGTGTCGTCCGACACCGGCGAGGAGTCGATGTGCACCACGTGGCCGTCCACGACCATCCGGGACGGCAGGTCGTGCCACGAACGGCGGTCGAGCCCGACCCGGGTCACCGGCCCGAGGTACTCGGTCAGTGCGGCGAGCAGGCTGGGCAGCTCCGAGCCGATGTCCCGCGACCGGGGCCACCACGCGCCGTCCAGCACCCCCTGCCGGTCGTGCGTGGTCTCCAGCCGGACGAAGGCCGTGCCGGGCCCGGCGGTCTTGTGGCCGGTGTCCGGAAGGTACTTCGTGACCTGCGACTTCTCCGGTTGCTCCGTCTTCTCCGGATATCTGGTGTGGCTCATGACTTCCCGTGTCCGCGGGCTACGGCGGGCCCGCCGCTTTACGTGCCGTGGGCGCGACCAGGCGAAACGATCACGCCTCCCCTTCACGGTACTCTCCGCTCCGCGGGTGCGCCGGAAACCCCCCAACGGTCCCCTCGCGCCCTACCCGCGCCCCCTTCCCCCGGAAGCCGGGTGCCCTCGCGCCGGACGGCACCCCGCTTTACGGGTATGGGGTGCCCTCGCGGACAAGGGCACCCACCCAAGGGGCGCGGGGAACTGCGCGAGCAACCGGCCACCGGCCGGTGGTCCGGATTCAGACCGCAAGGGGCTGGGCCTGCGGGCCCGGCGCGCCACTGTCGTGGCTTGTCGCGCAGTTCCCCGCGCCCCTAAAAAACATGGCGCCGCCCCGCGCAAGGGCACCCCCACCCGGGGAAGGCGTGGCACCCCCCACGCAAGGGCACCCTACGACCGGGGAAGGCGCCGCCGGGCACGAGGGCACCCACCCCGCGGAGGGGGACCGTACCCCCCGAAGCGCCGGCCCCGGCTACCCGGGCTGGAGAGCGGACCAGCTCTGCGCAGCGGTCCCGTTGCAATCGTAAAGCTGAAGCTGCGTCCCATCCGTAGTGGAAGACGCCGGATCATCGAGGCAGCGACCGGAGACCGGGTTGCGGTAACCCCCTCCGTACACCTGCCACACCTGATTGCCCCCACCGTTGCAGGTCCAGATCTCGACCAGCGTGCCGTTACCCGTGCCGGCGCCCGTGGCGTCCAAGCACTTGCCCTGCACCCGCAGCGAGCCGTCCTTGTACAGGGACCAGACTTGCGCGAACGAGCTGTCGCAGGACCAGAGTTGGACAGCCGCGCCATCGGTGGTGGAAGCGCCGTTGTCGTCCAGGCACTTGCCGGCGATCCCTGAGGTCACCGGGCCGCCCGCGGCGACCGGCGGCGTGATCCAGCCGGAGCTGTCGGCGCTCTGCACACCGGCGTTGAAGGCGGTGGCCATCTTCACGTAGCCGCCGTCGTTGGGGTGCAGCGCGTCGGACAGGTCGGCGGCGGTCAGTGCGCTCATGTCGACGTATCCGACGTGCTTGCCCGCGTTCTGCTCGGCCTGGACGATGCCGGGGATCGCCTGGTTGAAGGCCGGCCGGTTCGGCTCCTCCACCGCGTTGGTGGAGATGATCAGCGAGGCGACCAGCACGGTGGCGTCGGGCACGTCCGCGGTGATCTGGTCGACCAGCGCGTGCAGCCGGTCGGTGGCGGTGGGCACCTCGTAGTTCTGGTTGAGGTCGTTGGTGCCGATCTCCAGCGTCACGACGTTGGGCCGGTAGCGGTCCAGGGACGCGTCGGCCAGGGCGGCGATCTGGTCGATGCGGTAGCCGGAGTGGCCCTCGTTGTCGGGGTCGGACATGGTGCCGTTCTGCACCGAGCCGACGAAGTCCAGCGCGTGCCCCTCGGACGTCAGGTCGTCCGACAGCGCGCCGCGGTAGCTGTCACCCGTGCTGCTGCCGACGCCCCACGTGATCGAGTCGCCCAGCGGCATGACCCGCAGCGCGGTGGCCGCCGCGGGCTTCACCGCGCCCGAATGCCGTGCGGCGGTGGCGTGTTGGGCTCCGGGGGCGGCGGCCAGCGCCGTGCCCGCGGTCGCGCCCGTCACACCTAACGCGGCGGTCAGCGCCACGACGGCTGTTGCGAGATATCTCTTCATCAGTTGCGACTCCATTTCTGGTTGCTTCCTCCGTTGCAGGTCCAGATGTCCAGCGGCGTGCTGTCGGCCGTGCCCGCCTTGGCCGCGTCCAGGCAGGTGCCGGAGGCGACGTTGACGACCGTGCCGTCGCCCCGGACCCGCCACGCCTGCGTGGCGCTGCCGGTGCAGCCGGTGATCTGCACGCCGGTCCCGTCGGCCGTGGCACCGCCGATGACGTCCAGGCACTTGGTGTCGTAGACCGTCAACTGGTTCGAACCGGTCGACGTCCAGGTCTGGTTGTCGGCGTTGTTGCAGTCCCACAGCGCGGGCTGGGTGCCGTCGGCCTGGCTGGCGGCGGGCACGTCCACGCACCGGCCGGAGCCCTGGCCCCTGAGCGGGCCCGCGCTGTCGCCGCGCGCCCACTTCTGATTGGTGCCGCCCGTGCACGACCACAGCTCCAGCGGGGTGCCACTGGCCGTGGCCCCGCCGGTGGCGTCCAGGCACTTGCCGGACGGGACGTTGACGACCGTGCCGTCCTCGTTGACCGTCCACTGCTGGCCGCCCGTGCCGTCGCAGTCGTCGATCACGACCGCCGTGCCGTCGGCGGTGGCGCCGCCCGACGCCTCCAGGCACTTGCTGCCGTAGACCATGAGCTGCTTGGACGGGGTGGCCGTCCAGCTCTGGTTGGCGCCGCCGTTGCAGTCCCACAGGTCCAAGACCGTGCCGTTGGCCTGGCTCAGGGCCGGAACGTCCGCGCACAGACCGGAGTTCTGGTCCTTCAGGAAGCCACCGACGTTGCCCGCGGCCTTCGGGGTGACGGACAGGTTGTCGAACTGGTCGGTCTGGTAGCCGACCACGCCGATACCGACCTGGCCGCTGCCGTAGGAGTTGTCGTTGACCGTGCCGAGGGTGGCGCCGTCCAGCGTCGCGGTGATCTGGTCGCCGGAGAAGCCGAGCGCGGCCGTGTGCCAGGTGTTCAGCCCGAGCCCGGCGTGCGTGCCCGAGGCCAGCGTCGTCAGATTGCCCGAGCTGGTGTTCTTCGCGATCGACCAGGCCCCCGTGTCGCCGATCCGCAACTCGTAGGCCGCCTGGTGGCTTTGCGGCCGGCTCTGGGAGTTCGCCCGCCCCAGCAGCTCGACCGTGCCGGACTGCTGGAGGTCGACGTCGGCGCTCACCGTGTAGTTGGTCCAGGTCGGGTCGCCGATCAGCGAGTACGCGTCGGAATCGTCCTGCCACTCGATCGGCTTGACCGGCGTCACCTGCTGCACGCACTGCCCCGAACGCCCGCCCGCGCACGGCCGCACCTCGTACGACCCCTGCATGTCCGAGAGGTACCGCGCCTCGGTGTTGGTGACATCGTTGTCGAAATTGTCGCTGTAGGGCAGTGCGAGGTTGTGGGCGGCCGGGCTGGTGGCGGTGCCCTTGCCCTGGCCGGTGGTCGTGGTGACCGTGTAGATGTAACCCGGCTGCATGGTCAGGGAGTACGCCCCGCTGCTCGGCGTGATGTCCTGCGTGTGGACGAAGTCCGTGGACGGGTTGGGGGAGTTCACGTCCGTCGCCCACACGTGCACCGTGCCGGTGGACAGGCCACCCTTGACTGTGAAGTTGGCGGTCTGCGCGGCCGTGGCCGTGGTGGTCTCCAGCACGGTCGAATAGTCCGCGCCGTTCGGGGACTTGAGCGTCACGTACGAGCCGTTGGACTCCGCGCCGCCGAGGTAGCCCGAGCCCTGGTCGATGAACGTCCAGCCCGGCTGGGCGAACTGGGTCACCTGCGCGGTCGCCCAGGTGTTCTCACCGATCGTGTACTGCCCCGACCACGGCGAAGGAGCCGTCGCCAACCCGACCGTCGCATACGGCAGATTGGGGTAGATCGAGGCGACCAGCGGCCAGTTCAGGTACCCCGTCATGTCCGCGTCCACATACCCGCGGGTGATGGAGCGGATCAGCGCGGGCGCGCCGGTGTTCATGTCCTGCGAGCCGTTCTCGGACGCCCACAGCGGCTTGCCGTTGTTCTTCGCGTTCGCGGTGCTGGAGCAGGTGTCGGCGTTGCCTCCGTCGCCACCGGCGCAGGGGTAGTGCGCACCGATGATCTGTACGGCGTTGTTGAACTGTGCGTTGGAGGCCATGTCGTCGGCGACGCTCCAGCCGCTGTCGTCGCCGACGATCTGCACAGCGGAGTAGCCGGCCGTGTTCAGTGCCGCCCGCAACTGGATGTACCAGTTCACGTCGTGGCCGCGCTCGTTCCAGCCGCCGAGGTAGTCGATGCTCAGGTTGTGCTGCTTGGCGCAGTTCAGCCACGAGATCAGGTAGTTGATCGTGTCCGTCGACCAGAACCCGCCGCTGATCCAGCCCGGCGCCGCCCACGCCAGCCCGTAGAGCTTGATGCCGGGATTGCGGGCCTTGGCCTGCTCCATCAGCCAGAACTCGTACCCGGCATCGCAGTTCACGGTGCCCTTGGCATGCTCGATCGACGGCTCCGACCCGTCCGTGGAGTTCGCGTCACCACCGATCTCCGCCTTCAGGACCTGAAGGTTCGCGCCGTAGTCGGGCTTGAACAGGTAATCCAGGATCTGCGACTGCTGCGCCGCCGGATAGTCCGTCAGCAGGCGGGAGTTGCCGCCGCCACCACTGATCGCACCTATCCCGTCGAACGTCCGGCCGCCCTGGCTTCCGTCCACCGTCACGGACGTCGCCGAAGCGGCGTGCGCGGGGACGGTGGGGACCACCGCCAGTAACGCGGCAAGCAGCGCGATCACCCATAGCGGGGCAAGTCTGCATACACGTGCCACAGTTGACACACCTCTCTCGTGGGGGGAATGGCGCACAGTGTGCTGTCGTGTTGGTTTCTCGGTCAATGCTCCGAACGAAAAAACAGAAACACACAAGAACCATGAGAGATCACCAGCGGTGAGCATGCCAAAGAAACCCCAGGCTGGACGGGTTCTCCGGGGGCACAGCGGCTATGAAGCCGGGTAGACCACGCGTGCGCGTGGAGTCACCTAACGTGCGCACGGGGTGCGCGCACGGAGGGGTCAGGCCGGGAAAGCACCGGCCTTCACCTCGGCGACGAAGGAGGCCCACGCGGCGGCGGTGAACGTGAGGGTGGGGCCGCACGGGTACTTCGAGTCACGCACGGGTATGAGGTTCACGAAACCGTCGGCGACCTCGATGCAGTCGCCCCCGTTGGCGTTGCTGTACGACGACTTACGCCACGCGGCGCCGCTCGGGACGGGCGGGTTGACCACTTCACGTGCTCCTCTCGTCCGTCAGACGCCGGGAAACTCGTCGGCCCGTACCGCTCCCACGAACGCGGTCCACGCGTCAGCGGTGAACGTCAAGGCGGGGCCGCAAGGGTCCTTCGAGTCGCGCACGGGTATGAGGTTCACGAAACCATCGGCGACCTCGATACAGCTTCCGGCTTCCGCGCCCCCGCTGTACGACGACTTACGCCACTCAGCGGCACTCAGGTCTGCTGCGGGGTTGGACATGACGTGTGGTCCTCCAGCACGGTTCGCAGGTGTCCAAGCGACTCAGCAGGTGACAGAGCCGAGTCTCTAAGCCGATCGTATTGCAGCCGAAGCCTCTCCACATCCTCGGTTTCCTCAACGACCTGCCCACTCCAATTGCTCTCGACGTAGGCGATCGTCCGACCGCTGGGGAGCCACAGCAACTGGAGCGAACTACCGAGGAGGAGGTGCAAGCCGACCTGAAAGGGCACGACGTGGAGCGAGATGTTCGGCTCCTGCGCTGCGTCGATCAACCGTTGTAGCTGCTCGGCCCACACGTCGGAGTCCAGCGTCGGTCGCCGGACGACCGACTCGTCCAGCAACCCCCGGTAGTGGATCGGCTTGTTACCGGAGAGGCGCACCTGCCGCTCGATCCGAGCAGCGACCAACTCGGCCAGCAACTCATCGCTTTCGGGATCAGCCGTGCGCAATTGCGTCTCGGCGTATCGCGCGGTCTGCAACAGCCCTGGCACGGTACTGACGCTGAACTCCTGGATGCTGGTGGCCTCGGCCTCCAGTTCGGTGAACCCCCGGAAACGCCGCTCCCCGGCCTCCCGCTTGGCCAGCCGCCACAAGCTGGCGAGGTGATCGCCGGTCCCGTACACCCGGTCCAGGGTCCCCGCCGCGTCCACCGACCCCAACCGGTCCCCCTTCTCCAGCCGTTGAAGGTACGAGCCATCGTACTTGCACCGGTCGGAGAGTTCGGCGAGGGTCCACCCCGACCGTTCCCGTTGCCGCATCAGCTCCGTGCGGTAGACCGCGCGGGCCGAGAGTTCGTCATCACCGTTGCCGATCATCCGAAAACCTGAGCCCCCTCCCATTGCCTGACGCCCGGTCAACGGGCTTGCCGTGAGCGGCGGCAGGCCCGTTGGCCTGCCCGTTCGGTGGTTCCGTCGACCGCACCCAGCTCACGGTTTTGCTCGCTGAGGCGGGCAACGGCTCACCCCTCCCGATCGTAGGTCGTACGGCCCACCCTTGTGCACAGAAGGTCAGGATTCGCTCACGGAGAGACAGACGGCGGAGAGAACGCATGGTGTACCCCGAAGGCACGTACGTGATGGACACGATGACCGGCGACCTCGGTGAGGTCATGCGCCAGACCGGCGGCCTGCTCTCCCTCCAGCGTCCCGGCCGGGGCGGCCTGTGGTCCGCGGACCCGGGATCGGTCCGGCCGGCGACCGCGGACGAGATCCGCGGCGTGGCGGCGGAGTTGCCGCGGTGATCCGCAAGTGGGTGCTCGTCCTGGCCCTCGGGTGGACGGGCATCGTGCTCGTGGCAACGCTCGCATTGCTCTGCGGGCTCGCCATCGGCATGGCCGTCGCCGGTGATCCGGCCGCCCTCAACAGACCTCTCCCGTAAGGGCGTTGCCCCCACCCCCCCACCCATCCCCTTCGGAACCTGGAAGCCGCCGATGACTGCTTACGTCCCCGCCCCCCTGCCCATCTGCGGCGCGGCCGCCTCGCTGCCGGCGTCGCTGTACGAGGCCGCCCGGTCCCTGCTCCCGGGCGAGCCGGCCGATCCGCTCGATGTGGACACGGACCTGCGGTGCGTGTTGCAGGCGCACGTACGGGGTGATCACCAGGCACTCGTACGGGAGTTACCCGGCGTCGACACCGGTTCGGCGTGGACGACGTGGGACCCGCGCGGGGGTCCCGCCGAACTCCTCGTCCGGGCCGACTGCTCTGCCTCCGGCACGGATGAGGTGTGCTGCTCGTATGACGCCCATCCGGGGGCTCACACCTTTGAGTTGACTGATCCGTGGAATCCGTTGCTTGTGCTTTAGGTTTTCGCTGGAGGGGGTCCCGCCGCTGCGGTTCCGGTTCGCTCCCGGGGTGCGCCCCGGTGGGGGCTTGTCCCGCTCCGCTCCCGGGTACGTGATTGCCCCTTGCGGTCGTCGCCGCACCACCGGCCGGTGGCTGGCTGAGCGCGCAGTTCCTCGCGCCCCTGAGGGGTGGCCCTTACGGCAGTCGCCGCACCACCGGCCGGTGGCTGGCTGAGCGCGCAGTTCCTCGCGCCCCTGGGGGGTGGCGCTTGGGGCGGTTGGCTCAGTACCGGTCGGTGGGACCGGGGGATCGTGCGGGGCTTCCGCTGGGCTGCGTAATATTTTCTTTAACTGATCGAAACCTTGCGGCGCTTTGCCGCGCTCTGTACGGTCGGGGCGCATCTCCCCCACATGCCCAAGGAGCATCTGATGCGTGACCATCCACGGCCCTTAATTCCGGCAAGGCTCGTCGCGCGTCTCGTGGTCGCCCTGACCGCCGCACTCGGTTTGGTGTGGATGACGCTCGCGACGGCAAACGCGGCCCCCGCCCCGGACGGCGCCCGCTCGGCCGGCTCCTCGCACGCGCCGGCGCACGCGGCGGCCCACGTCCCGACGTCCGCGGCCGCCGCTGCCGCCGCGGGAGTGGGCGCGAGCACCGGGTTCACCACCTACGAGGCCGAGGCGGGCAGCCTGGGCGGCGGCGCGAGCACCGTGTCGCTGACCGCGGCGCCCACGACGCAGTACTCCAGCGCCGCGCTGGAGGCATCCGGCCACGCCTACGTGCACCTGTCCGGCACCGGCCAGTCGGTGCGGTGGACGAACACCACCGGGCAGCCGATCAGCTTCCTCAACGTGCGCGCCAGCATCCCCGACTCCGCGTCGGGCGGCGGCAGCACCGCCACGCTGGACCTGTACGTCGACGGTGTCTTCCGGCAGGCGCTGAACCTCAACTCCAAGCAGACCTGGGTGTACGAAGGCACCAACTACAACAACAGCGACGACCAGAACCCGGCGGAGGGCTCTCCCCGGGTGTTCTTCGACGAGTCGCACACCTTCGTCACCGGCTCGCCGATCGCCCC
This sequence comes from uncultured Actinomycetota bacterium, assembly GCA_963820715.1. Classification (GTDB taxonomy): domain Bacteria; phylum Actinomycetota; class Actinomycetes; order Streptomycetales; family Streptomycetaceae; genus Actinacidiphila. The sequence continues at coordinate 74,979 of CAWGAU010000003.1, forward strand.
CGGCAGCACCCTGTCGCTACAGCAGGACGCCGCCAACAGCGCCTCGTCCTACGACGTGGACTCCGTCGACGTGGAGAACCCGCCGGCGCCGATCACCCAGCCCGCCGACTCGATCTCGATCACGAGCTGCGGCGCGGTGGCGGACGACACCCCGACCAACGGCGCGGCCGACGGCGCGTCGGTCGACAGCCGGGCCGCCATCCAGAACTGCATCAACCAGGCCCAGTCGCAGGGCAAGACGCTGTGGATTCCCGCAGGGCACCTTCTACGTGAAGGGCACCGACGGGCTGAACGCGCAAGGGATCACGATCGCCGGTGCGGGCATGTGGTACAGCACGATCTACCGTGACGTGCCGGTGCCCAACAGCACCCCGCTGGCGGCGCTGTTCTCGGTGACCTCCTGCACGGTGCGCGACTTCCACATCGACGCCAACGCCGTCAGCCGCAGCACCATCGGCGGCGACGGCGGGGCCATGGACACCACCGGCACCAACTGGGTGGCCGACGGCATCTGGTCCCAGCACACGGAGTCCGGCTTCTGGGCCTCGGGCACCGGCGGCACCGTGCGCAACAGCCGGCTGACGTCGATCTGGGCGGACGGCATCAACGTCAACAACGTGTCGCTGAACGCGAGCAGCGGGAACAACCTGACCGTCACCAACAACTTCGTCCGCGGCACCGGTGACGACGCGATCGCCATCAACTCGGTGAACTACAACACCAACGGCGACGGCACCAAGACCTTCTACAACCCGATGACGGACATCACCGTCACCGGCAACACCTCGATCGCGCCGTGGGGCGGCAAGGGCATCGGGATCTACGGCGGCAGCGGCCACCTGGTGGAGAACAACTACATCAGCGACACCGCCCGCTACATCGGCCTGGGCGCCGGCCGCTTCGGCGTCAACGGCAGCGACCTGCTGTCGGCGACGGTGTCCGGCAACGTGGTCGTCCGCTCCGGCGGCAACGCCTACAGCCAGGGCCAGCCCGCGATGCACATCGGCAACGGCGGCGACGGCCAGAACACCGGGATCGTCGACCACGTCACCGCGACCGGCAACAGCGTGGCCGACTCGCTGTACGACGCGATGGGCTTCTCCACCTCCACCAACACGACGCTCCAGGACAACACGTTCACCGACCCGGGCCGCAACGGCGTCGTGATCTCGCCGGCGTTCTACCCGGCGCCCACCGGGTCGGCGAGCATCACCGGCAACACCGTGACCGGGCTGAAGTCCGGCGCGCTGGCCTACTCCAACAACTCCAGCGGCTTCACCGCCACGCTCAGCGGCAACAGTTGGCAGAGCGGTGGAAGCCCGGTCGAGGCACCCTACGGCGGCACCGCGGCCGCGGTGCCCGGCACCGTGCAGGCGGAGAACTACGACACCGGCGGCCCGGGCGTGGCCTACAACGTCACCTCGGTCAACGGCAACGGCACCGCCTACCGCCCCGACGGCGTCGACCTGGAGGCCACCTCCGACACCGGCGGCGGCTACGACCTCGGATGGTCCACCGGCGGACAGTGGCAGCGCTACACCGTGAACGTCGCCACCGCCGGCACCTACACCGTCGGCCTGCGGATCGCGGCGCCCGCCGCCGTGACCGACGCGCTGCACCTGTCCGACGCCTCCGGGACCGACCTCACCGGAGCGGTCGCCTTTCCCGCCACCGGCGACTGGCAGACCTGGGGGACGGCCACCGCGAGCGTGACGCTCCCGGCCGGCCAGCAGGTCCTCACCCTCAACCAGGACAACGGCGGTTGGAACCTCAACCAGCTCACGTTCACCGCGTCGGGCGGCTCCACCCGCACCGACCTCGCCGCGGGCGAGCCCACCAGCGAGTCCAGCCACAACCAGACCTACGGCTCGTCGGCCGTTACGGACGGCAACCAGTCCAGCTACTGGGAGAGCGCCAACAGCGCCTTCCCGCAGTGGGTCCAGGTCGACCTCGGTTCGGCGCAGAGCGCTTCCCGCGTGGTCCTTCAGCTCCCCGCGAGCTGGGGCGCCCGCACGCAGACCCTGTCCCTGCAGGGCAGCACCGACAACTCGGCCTTCACCACCGTGAAGGCGTCGGCCGATTACTCCTTCGACCCGACGACCGGCAACACGGTCACTCTGACCTTTCCCGCCACCACCCAGCGCT
>CAWGAU010000004.1:0-548105 GCA_963820715.1 uncultured Actinomycetota bacterium
CCGTGAGGAGTACCTCCAGGTTCCTGTCCGACCGCAGTCTGGCCCGTACGGACTGAGCCCGTACGGACCGGGCCCGTACGGGCCGGAGCCGCAAGGACCGCTGCCATACGGGCCGAAGCCGTACCGCCCCGACCGTACCGATCGAACCGTGGCGACCGGCGCGGCCCGGGGCCGCCGGGTAGGAGCCGGGCACGAGCCGGGTATGAGGGGGTCAGGCCCCTATCGCGAGGCGTGCACGCACGGTCTTGCCCTCGGGCCGCTGCTCGCAGGCCACGCTCTCGCACACGGCGAGCACGATCTCCAGGCCGTGCCGCCCGATCCGCGCGGGCTCACGCCCCTGGGGCTCGGGGACCTGCGGCGAGGTGTCGGTGACCGCCAGCTCCAGGGCGCCGTGATCGACGGCGAGCGCCAGTACGCAGGGCCCCGGCGCGTGCCGGATGGCGTTGGTGACCAGCTCGCTCACCACCAACCGGGCCGTTTCGCGCTGTCCGGCGGTGACCGGGAGGCCGTGTTCCGCCGCCCGGTCCAGGAATCCGCCGGTGAATCCGCGCGCCGCGGCGATCATGGAGGGGTGCCCGTCGTACCTCACCGCGTCCCGCAGCGGCGCCACGTCGGTCCTCGTGCCGCCTTCCGCCCGCCAGACCTGCACCATGCCGTCCCGCCTTCCTTTCGCCCGCGGGACGCGGCCGTTCCTGCGGCGCGTCCCGTCCGGCCCCTGCGGTCGGCTTCCCGCCGATCACGCGGGCATTCGTGGAAGCGGCGGATCGTCTCCCCGGCGCGACCGGCGCCGGCCCGGGACGGCCGGGTCCGGCCGGGGCCGGCAGGGCGGCCGGCCCCCTGACCTGCGCGGCAGAGGCCGGGTCCGGTCGCGCCCGCCGCCGCGGCCGCCCACCCGGCGCGGCGCCGGACCGGACGCGGGCGTGCACCCGATCCACCTGGGTACCCGAAGGGCGATGGCTGGCTTTCGGATGTTCGGCTCGGGGACGGACTGCTGGAGTGTGACCGGCGTGGTGGATGCCGACGGGGCCGCGGCCTTCCGTACCGCCGTGAGCGGACTCCTCTCGCGGACGGCGACGCTGCGGCTGCGCTGCGAGGACCTGGAACTGATGGACGCCTCCGGCATGGAGGCGCTCGTCGCGGCCGCGTGCGCGCTGCCGGGCCGCAGGGTGCTGGTGGAGAACGCCAACCCGACGGTGCGCAGGTGCTGGGAGCTGCTCGGCTTCGACGACCCGCGCATCGACGACCCGCGCATCCCGGTGGAGCTGGTCCCGTGACCGCGCCCCCCGCGCCTGCGGCGCCCCCCGGGGAGCGGCCGTCCGCCTTCCGCCACGAGCTGTACCCGTACGAGGGCGGGTCCGCGTTCCTGGCCGGCGCGCTGTCCTTCATCGACGACGCCGTGACCGGCGGCGAGACCGTGCTGATCGCGGTCGGCGCGGACAAGCGGGAGATGCTGCGCGGCGAGCTGTCCGAGCGCGGCGCCGAGGAGCGGGTGTCGTTCGTGGACATCGACTCGCTGGGCCGCAACCCCGGCCGATTGATCCCCGCCTGGCAGGACTGGATCGCCAGGACCGTCGACGACGGCCTGCCGGTGCGCGGCATCAGCGAGTCTCCGTGGCAGGGCGCCTCGTCCGGTGAACGCGGCGAGCTGCGCTACCACGAGTGGCTGCTGAACCTCGCCTTCGACCGGTCCCCGGCCTGGTGGCTGCTGTGTCCCTACGACACCGGCGCCGTCGAGCCCGACACGCTGGAGTCGGCCCGGCAGTGCCATCCCTTCCGGCTCGCCGACGGCGCGCACGGCGCCAATCCGGAGTTCGTCGACCGGCCCTTCGCCTTCCCCGAGCTGACGGCCGCCTGTGACCCCGACGAGGCGCTGCGCTACGGGGCCGGCGGCCTCGCGGCGGTACGCGACAGGGTCACCACCTGCGCGGCCCGGCATGGCCTGGAGGGTGCCCGGCTGCGGGAACTGCTCGTCGCGGCGACCGAGGTGGCGGGCAACAGCGTCCGGCACGGCGGCGGGTCGGGCACCTTGCGGACGTGGGCCGAGGACGGCTCCTTCGTCTGCGAGTTCCACGACGCGGGCCACATCGGCAACGCGCTGGCCGGCCGGGTCCGGCCCGGGCCGCGCCAGTCGGGCGGGCGGGGCCTGTGGCTGGTCCAGCAGCTCTGCGACCTCGTGCAGATCCGGTCGACCGCCGAGCACGGCACGACCATCCGCCTGCACATGGCGCTGCACTGACCCGGCCCAACCGCGCGACCGCGCGCAGGAGATGGCGGACGGGGGAGGGCCGGGGCACCGCCGCCGACTGCGGTGCCCCGGCCCCGATCGGTGGCCGGCGCCCCCGGGTGCCGGGCACCCGGCGGGCAAGGAGCGCCGGCGTCTGCGTGAAGGTACCCGCACGACGGACCCGCACGGCACCTCCCGGCAGCGGTACGGCGTGTGTACCTTCGGTGAATATATCTACTACATGATGTAGGGGCTACGGCGTGCAGTGCGTGTACGCGGCGCGTCGCGGACACCGACGCCGCCCGCGCCGGGGGCGTCCGCCGGCCGCTGGACTAGAAGGCTGATCTTGCCCGGACGGGCGCGTGTGAGCGGTCCCGGGCGTACGGCCCCGGGCGATGGTGGGGCTTCCTGGACCACCCACGACCTGGGAGTATTCATGAAGCGCATCGCCACGGCGGCCGTCACCTGCGCGGCCGCCGCCCTGCTGGCCGCGTCGCTGACCGGCTGCTCGGGCAGTACCACGACGGCCGCCGGCAGCCAGTCCTCCAGCAGCAGCCAGACCTCCGGCGGCGGCAACGCCAGGGCGTCCGCCACGCCGATCAGCACGGCGTCCGTCGCCCAGGCCACGGTGGCCACGAGATCGGCGGGCAAGCTCGGCACGATCCTGGTCAACGGCAGGGGCCGCACCCTCTACCTGTTCGCCGCCGACACGTCGAAGAACTCCACCTGCACCGGCGCCTGCGCCGCAGCGTGGCCGCCGCTGCTGACCTCCGGTTCGGCGAAGGTGGGCACGGGCGCCAAGGCGAACCTGCTGAGCACCACGACCCGCTCCGGCGGGGCCAAGCAGGTCACCTACAACAACCACCCCCTCTACCTCTACGCCGGCGACGCCGCGTCCGGGCAGACCAACGGCCAGGGCCTGACGCAGTTCGGCGCCCTGTGGTGGGTCGTCAACCCCGCGGGCAAGCAGGTCACCACCAAGTGACGCCGGTCGGCCTCGAAGCCGGAGCCGGCGCCGGGATCCGCGGCCGGGGCCGGGCCAAGGGCGGACCTCAGGCCAACTGGTTGACCACGGCCGCGAACAGCGCCGGGAAAGCGGGCCGCGGCGGGCACGATCCGCCGCGCCCGTCCCGGGTGGTCGCGCAGCCACAGCAGCGTCCCGGTCAGCACCCGGTAGCGCCGCGACACCCGGCAGCCACGCCCGGTCGTAGTCCTGCGGCCGGTCGGCCCGTACGCAGCGCACCAGTTGCGTCCGCCGCGTCCAGCGCGACCGCGATGCCCTCGCCGGTCAGCGCGTCGACGTAGCCGGCCGCGTCGCCGACCAGCAGCACCCGCCCGGCCACCCGGGTACGGACCCGCTGCCGCAGCGGGCCCGCGCCCCGGGCCGCCGTCGCCGCGGCGGCCGGCAGCCGGGCCGCCAGCTCCGGGAAGGCGGCCAGGTGTTCGCCGAACGGCGCCCGGTCGCGGGTCAGCACCGCCACGCCGACCAGTCGCGGCCCGACCGGCGTCGACGTACGCCTCGGCCCGCGCCGACCAGTGCACCTCGACGCAGTCCGTCCACGGCGGTACGGCGAAGTGCCGGCGCAGCCCGTACCGTGGCGGGCTCGCCGCCCGGCGGCACGTCCAGCCGCAGCCCGCGGCGGATCGGCGAGTGCAGGCCGTCGGCGGCCGCCAGGTAGCGGGCGGTGATCCCGGCCGCCGTCACGCCCGTCGGCGTCCTGCCGGACCGCGCCCACCCGCAACGGCACGACGGGCACGCCGAGTTCGGCCGCCCGGCGGGACAGCGCGGCGTGCAGGTCGGTGCGCCGTACGCCCCGGCCCGGGGCGCCGCGGAAGCGCGCCTCGGCCCGGTGCGCGCGCGTCCACGTAGCGGATGCCGCGCAGGGGCTGGCCCCCGACGGCGACGCCGAGCCCGGCCAGCGCCCGGACGGCGCCGGGCATCAGCCCCTCGCCGCACGCCTTGTCGACCGGGCCCGGCCGCGGCTCGGCCACCACCACGTCGAGCCCGGCCCGGGCGGCGTGGATCGCGGTGGCCAGCCCGGCCGGGCCGCCCCCGGCGACCAGCAGGTCGATCACGGCGCGGCGACCGCCAGGGCGGCCGTGGCGCGGTGGTCAGCGCGGCGTTCTCGCAGCGCATCCGGACCGTCGAGCAGCGCGGCGTTGAGCAGCGTGAAGCAGAGCGCGGTGATCCACGCGCCGTGCACCAGCGGCAGCGCGACGCCCTCGACGACGACGGCGACGTAGTTGGGGTGGCTCAGCAGCCGGTACGGGCCCGCGGTCGACCAGCGGCAGGCCGGGCACGACGATGACCCGGGTGTTCCAGCGCGGGCCGAGGGTGCGCGATGCACCACCAGCGCAGCGCCTGCGCGGCGAGCGCGAGGCCGAGCATCGGCCAGCCGAGCGCGGGCGATGAACGGCCGGTCGGCCCAGGCCACTTCGACCAGGCAGCCGACCAGCAGCCCGGTGTGCAGCAGCGACCATCACCGGGTAGTGCCCGGCGCCGTACTCCGTGCCGCCGCGGCGGCGGCTCCAGGCGGCGTTGCGGCGGGCGACGACCAGTTCGGCCAGCCGCTCCAGCGCCGACCAGCAGCGACGAGCAGGGTGTAGGGCTCAGCAGGTCATCGCGGGCCTACCAGCGCAGCAGTACGAGTTCGGAGCAGAATCCCGGCCCCATCGCCAGCAGCAGCCCGGGGGTGCCCGGCCAGCGGGCGGACGCAGGTCCAGGGTGTCGCGCAGGATGTGCAGGACGGAGGCCGAGGACAGGTTGCCGACCTCGGCCAGCGAACGCCAGGTCAGCTCCAGCGCGCGGGCGGGCAGTTCGAGCGCGGCCCGGATCGCCTCCAGGACCTTCGGGCCGCCCGGGTGGCAGACCCAGGCCGTCACGTCCTCGGTCTTGAGGTCGTGGTCGGCGAGGAAGCGCCGGACCTCGCGGGCCGAGTCGGTGCTGGACCACGTCCGGCAGGTCGGCGCCCAGCACGATCCGGAAGCCCCGGTCGCCGACGTCCCAGCCCAGCAGGCGCTCGGTGTCCGGGGTAGAGCCGGCTGCGGGTCGCCACCACCGCGGGCCCGGCCGGCGGCGCGCGGCCGGGTGGTCCCGGCCGACCGCGACGACCGCGGCCGCGCCGTCGCCGAACAGCGAGCCGGCCACCAGGTTCGCGGCCGAGGCGTCGTCGCGCTGCACGCGTCAGCGAGCACAGCTCGACCGACAGCAGCACGGCGACGGCGTCGGGCCGCGCCGTCCAGGTAGTCGTGCAGCCGGGCGAGCCCGGCGGCGCCGGCCACGCAGCCCAGCCCGAACATCGGCACCCGCTTCACGTCGGGGCGCAGCCCGAGCCGGCCGGCCAGCCGCGCCTCGAGCGAGGGGACGGCGAGACCGGTCACGGAGGTGGAGACGACCAGGTCGACGTCCTCGGCGCGCAGCCCCGCCGTCGTCCAGCGCCCCGGCCACCGCCCGCTCGCCCAGCTCCAGCGCGGCCGCGATGTAGCGGTCGTTGGCCCGGCCGAAGCCGTCCAGCTCCGCGTACCGCTCCAGCGGCATGGCCAGACGGCGGCTGCGGACCGTGGAGGCGGCGTGCAGCCGGTCGAGCACCCCGCGCTCCTGCCTCGCGCACCAGCCCCATCGCCGCGAGCGCGTCCGTGATCTCGTGCTGCTCGTACCGGTACGGCGGAAGCACTCCGTGCACGGCGGCGATTCGCGTCATGGCCCCAGCATAGGAACAATTTCGGTCGAAAACCTCAAGTTGTACTGAACGGTCATCCGGTGTCCCGTGCTCCCGCCGCCGGTCCGGTCCCTGCGGCCGCTGCCGCGCCCGCGTGGTCCGCCCGTCCCGACGCCCGCCGGTCGGCGCCGCGGCCGCCCGCGGCCGCGGCCGGCCGCAGCCAGCCGGCCAGCGCCGAGACCCGCCGCCGGCCGTGGGCGAGACGCGACCCTCGGAGCGGCCTAGCATCAGGGGCGTGCCCACGGCAGCCGGACGTCCGAACCGCCGCCCGGACCGCGGCCCGGACGGCCCGCGACCGCGGCGACGCCCCGTCGGCCGCTGCCGGCCGCCGCCGGGCTGCTGCGGGCCTGCCACCCCGAACCCACGGCCGCCGTCACCGCGCTGGTCACCGCGCTCGCGGCGGCCTCGGGACGCGGCCCGCTCGGCTGCCTGCTGGTCGGCTGCCGCCGTGCTCACCGGCCAGCTGTCGGTCGGCTGGTGCAACGACCTGGTCGACCTGGAACGGGACACCGCCGCGGGCCGCCGCGACAAGCCGCTGGTGACCGGCGCGGCTGCGGCGCGGACCGTGGCGGTCGCGGCGGGCTGCGCGCTCGCCCTGTGCGTCCTGCTGTCGTTCGCCAACGGGCTCGCCGCCGGCCTCGCCCACCTCACCGGCGTCGCCGCCGCGTGGGCGCTACAACCTCGGCGTCAAGCGGACCGTCGTCGTCCTGGCTGCCCTACGCCCTCGGCTTCGGCCTGCTGCCCGCCTTCGTCACGCTCGGACTGCCCGGCCGCCCGTGGCCGCCCGCCTGGTCGACGGCCGCGGGCGCGCTGCTCGGCGTGGGCGCGCACTTCACCAACGTGCTGCCGGACATCGACGCCGATCTGGCCGCGGGTGTCCGCGGCCTGCCGCAGCGGCTCGGCCGGCGCGTCACGCGCGACGCTGGCCCCGCTGCCGCTGCTCGCCGCCGCGGCGGTGCTGGTCCTCGGCCCGTCCGGGCCGCCCGGCGCCACGGGGTGGGCCGCTCTCGCGGTCACCGGGGCCCTCGCGGTGGCGACGGTGGCGCGGGCGGGCGCCGGCGCCCGCAGCCGGCTGCCCTTCCTGTCCACCCTCGCCATGGCCGTGACCGCGGTGGCCCTGCTGCTCCTGCACGGCGCCGCCCTCGCGTGACCGGGCGGGTTCACCGGGGGTCAGGCTCCGGGCCTGAGCCGGGGATGACCAGGCCGGTCTCGTAGGCGACCACCACCGCCTGGGCGGGGGCGCGGGTCCCGGCAGGGGTCCGGTGCGGGTCGCGGTTGGGGTCCGGTGCGCGTCCGGTGCGGCGGGGCGGGAACGCGGGCCGCCCGATCACCGTCTACAGTCTTGTAGTCAGTGAGGTGGCACCGACTCGGCGGGCGACGCCGGAAGGGCGGCAGAGCAGTGGAACAGTCCGGATACGAACCGGCGGCCGGATCGGGGACCGGTCTCCGCGAGCAGACCGGAGCACCCGGCGGGGGCGCCGCGCGGCACCGGCGCACGGCGGACGCACTGAGCAAGGTACCCGAAGTCACCGCGTTGTTCTGGCTCACCAAGGTTCTCACCACCGGCATGGGCGAGACCGCCTCGGACTTCCTGGCCCGTACGCTCGGCCCGGTGGTGGCCGGCGGCCTCGGCCTGATCGGCCTCGTGACGGCGCTGCTGCTGCAATTCCGCACCACCCGCTACTCGGTGTGGGTCTACTGGTCGGCGATCGTGATGGTCAGCGTCTTCGGCACCATGGCCGCGGACGTCGTGCACGTGATCGCCGGAGTCCCGTACGCCGACTCGACGGCCGCCTTCGCGGTGATCCTCACCGCGATCCTGGTCGCCTGGTACCGCAGCGAGGGGACGCTGTCCATCCACACCATCCGCACCCGGCGGCGCGAGGGGTTCTACTGGGCCACCGTGCTCGCCACCTTCGCCCTGGGCACCGCGGTCGGCGACCTGACCGCGGGCACCCTGCACCTGGGCTACTTCTCCTCCGGGCTGGTCTTCGCCGTCATGATCGCGGTGCCGGCCGTCGGCGGCCTCTACCTCGGGCTCAACGCGGTCACCGCGTTCTGGGCGGCCTACGTGCTGACCCGGCCGCTGGGCGCGTCCTTCGCCGACTGGATGGGCGTGCCCGCCCACCGCGGCGGCCTCGGCTGGGGAACGGGACCGGTCACCCTGCTGCTGACCGTCATCATCGCCGGACTCGTCGGCCGGCTCGCGGACGCGCAGCGCACCGCGCTCCGCCGGGAGGCCGAAGCGCTCACCGCCTGAACATCTCGGCCGACTGAGCACCTCGGCCGGCTGAACTCCTCCGGCCGGCCCGCGGCGTACGCCTGACATCAGACCAGGCGCGCATCGCGGGCCGGCCGCACCGGCCGTCAGTGGCCGCGGGCGATCCACTCCGCCAGGTGCGGCGCCTCGGCGCCGATCGTGGTCGCGTCCCCGTGGCCCGTCCGCACCTGCGTCTCCGGCGGCAGGGTCAGCAGCCGCGTCGCGGATCGACTCGACGATGGTCGGGAAGTCGGAGAAGGACCGCCCGGTGGCGCCCGGCCCGCCCTGGAAGAGCGTGTCGCCGGTGAAGACCGTGCCCAGTTCGGGGGAGTACAGGCACACCGCGCCCGGCGCGTGCCCCGGGGTGTGCAGCACCTCCAGCCGCACATCGGCGACGGCGAGCCGCGAGCCCGTCCTTCAGCTCGCCGTCCGGCGTCGTCCCGGGATGCGTCATCCGCCACAGCGGCAGGTCGTCCGGGTGCAGCAGGACCGGGGCCCCGGTGCGGGCGGCCAGCTCGGGGGCGGCGTCGACGTGGTCGTTGTGCGCGTGCGTGCACACGATCGCGGTCAGCCGGCGGCCGCCGAGCGCGCGCTCGATCGCGTCCGCGTCGTGCGCGGCGTCGATCACCAGCGCCTCGGTGTCGTCACCGACGATCCAGACGTTGTTGTCCACCTCCCACTCGCCGCCGTCCAGCGCGAAGATGCCCGAGGTGACGAGCCGTTCGACCCGGCGCGGCCGTCACAGGACCACCACCGAGCGCAGCACGTCGCCGCGCCCCATCGTGGCGAACGCCTCCTCGACGTCGTCCAGCGCGATCGTCTCGCTGACGAACGCGTCCAGGTCCAGCCGGCCCTGGCAGGTAGAGGTCGATCAGCATCGGGGAAGTCGCGCGACGGCAGGCAGTCCCCGTACCAGGAGGACTTCAGCGAGCCGCCGCGCCCGAAGACGTCCAGCAGCGGCAGCTCCAGCGTCATCTCCGGCGTCGGCACGCCCACCAGCACCACGGTGCCCGCCAGGTCGCGGGCGTAGAACGCCTGCTTGTACGTCTCCGGCCGGCCGACCGCCTCGATGACGACGTCCGCGCCGAAGCCGCCGGTCAGCTCGCGGATCGGCCTCGACCGGGTCGGTCTGCGCGGGAGTTGACGGTGTGCGGTGGCGCCCAGCGTGCGCGCGGTCGCCAGCTTGCGGTCGTCGATGTCGACGGCGATGATCCGGGCCGCGCCCGCCAGCCGCGCGCCGAGCACCGCCGCGTCGCCGACCCCGCCGCAGCCGATCACCGCGACGGTGTCGCCGCGGCCGACGTTCGCCGGTGTTGACGGCCGCGCCCAGCCCGGCCATCACGCCGCAGCCCAGCAGGCCCGCCACCGCCGGGCGGCGCCGCCGGGTCCACCTTGGTGCACTGGCCGGCCGCGACCAGGGTCTTGTCCGCGAAGGCGCCGATGCCCAGCGCCGGCGAGAGCTCGGTGCCGTCCGCCAGCGTCATCCGCTGCGTCGCGTTGTGGGTGTCGAAGCAGTACCACGGGCGGCCGCGCCGGCAGGCCCGGCACTGGCCGCACACCGCACGCCAGTTGAGGATCACGAAGTCGCCGGGCGCCACGTCGGTCACGCCCGCGCCGACCGACTCCACCACGCCCGGCGGCCTCGTGGCCGAGCAGGAACGGGAAGTCGTCGTTGATGCCGCCCTCGCGGTAGTGGAGATCGGTGTGGCACACCCCGCACGCCTGGACCTTCACCACGGCCTCACCCGGCCCCGGATCGGGAACGATCGATCGTCTCGACGCTGACGGGCTGCCCCTTGCCCCGGGCAACCACACCACGGACTTCCTGTGCCATGCGCGGCCTTCCTCTCACCTGGTCCGGATCCGGCCCGGCGGCGTCCACCGCCCGTGCGCCGGCCCTCGTGCGGTGCTCGGCACCGTTCGCCGAGCACCGTACGCCGAGCCTGTCACGTCCGGCAGACCGCCGCCGCCGCGCCCCGCGGGGGAGCACGGCCTACGGCTCCCGCTCCGGCCCGCTCGCCGTGCTGGTGGCGGCCCGGCGTGGTGCCGAAGGCGTGCCGGAACGCCTCGATGAAAGCGCTCGGATTGGCGTACCCGCAGGCCGTCGCGACCGTCGTCACCGAGCGCCCCGGTCGGCCAGCAGGACCAGCGAGTGGTGCAGCCGCACCTGGGTGCGCCACTGCGGGAAGCTCATCCCGGTCTCGGCCCGGAACAGCCGGCTCAGCGTGCGCTCGCCCGCGCCGACCGCCGCCCCCAGCGCGGCCAGCGGCCGCGGGTCGGCCGGATCGGCCCGGAGCAGCGCGGCCACCGCGCGCAGCCGGTCGTCGGCGGGCGCGGGCAGCCACAGCGGCAGCGCCTCCACCTCGCGCAACTCGTCGAGCGCCACCTGCTGGAGGGTGCGCCGCCGGCGGGCGCTCCTGGCCTCCTGCCCGTCGCCGGTGAGGCCGACGATCACCTCGCGCAGCAGCGGGCCGACCGCGAGGACGGTGGGCCGGTCGGCGCGCAGCGGGCTGAGCGAGCGCGGGAAGCACAGGGTGCGCATCTGCGTCGGGCCGTGCGCCTCGTGCGCGTGCGCGACGCCCGCCGGCACCCAGATCGCCCGCTGCGGCGGCACGATCCACGTCCCGACGGCCGTCGACACCCGCAGCACGCCCCGGCTGGGGTGGATGAGCTGGTGCTCGGCGTGGTGGTGCCACTCCACCCGCTGACGGTGGGTCAGCTCCCGCCGGGTCGGACCGTCGAGCCGGTGCCGCGGCGCGGGCGGGACGCCGGGGCCGGGCCGGTCGCCGGGGCCGGACTCGCCCGGCGGGAGGGCCGGTCGGCGCTCTGGCGGGTTGTCGGCATAACCAGGCAGAATACCGGTGGCCGACCGGGCGCGCACGCGGCGAGGCTGGCCGCATGACCCAGCTCGACCGACCCCGTCCCACCCGTCCGGTCCGCGGCCGCCGGCCGGACCACCTGGCAGCGGATGCGGATGTGGGGCGTCGCCCACGCCGTCGACGACTTCTACCAGGGCCTGGTCCCGGCGACCGTGCCGTACTTCGTCCTGGACCGGCACTACGGCTACGTCGCCGCGTCCGGCCTCACCCTGGCCGCCACGCTGGGCAGTTCGCTGCCGCAGCCCTTCATCGGGGTGGCCGTCGACCGGCTGCGGCTGGGCTGGCTGGCGGCCGCCGGCGTCGCCCTGGCGGGCATCGGGCTGGGGCTGTCCGGACTGGTGCCCTTCTACGCGGGCGTGTGGTGCCTGATCCTGCTCTCCGGCCTCGGCGTGGCGATGTTCCACCCCGCCGCGGGCAAGGCGGCCCGCGAGGCGGCGGGCGACAGCGCGGGCGCGATGAGCGTCTTCGCGGCGGGCGGCAGCGTCGGCTTCTTCCTCGCGCCCGTGCTGGCGACGCCCGCGCTGATCGCCTGGGGGGTGGGCGCGACCGCGCTGTTCATCCCGCCGGCCGTGCTGATCGCGTTCGTGCTGCTGCGCCGGCGCGGCCGCGAGGCGGCGCACCCGGCGGGCGCGGCGCGCACCGGACGCGACCAGTGGGGTCCGTTCGCCGTCCTGACCGGTGTGGAAGTGGTGCGGTCGGTGGCGTTCTTCGGCGTGAACACGTTCATCGAGCTGTACTGGCTGCGCCACCTGCACGCCTCCCGCGGCCTGGCGGGCGCCGCGCTCACCTGCTTCCTGGCCGGCGGCGTCTGCGGCACCCTGCTGGGCGGCCGGATCGCCGACCGGGTGGGGATGGTGCGCACCGTGCGGTGCGGCGGCGTGGTCGCGCTGCCGATGCTGGCCGGGCTGCTGCTGACGCCCGGCCGGCGTCGCGCCGCTGGCCTTCGCCGTGCTGACCGGCGTGGCGCTGAACATCCCGTTCGCCGTGCTGGTCAAGCTGGGCCAGGACTACCTGCCGTCCCGGCCCGGCACGGCCGCGGGCGTCACGCTCGGGCTCGGCGGTCAGCGTCGGCGGCCTGATCGCGCCGCTGCTCGGCCTGGTCGCCGACGCCCACGGGCCGCGCGGCGTGCTGGCCGTGCTCTGCGTGATCCCGCCCGTCGCGCTCGTGCTCGGCCTGTTCCTCCCCGAACCGGAGTCCGCGCCGCCGGCCTGATCCGTGTCCGGCCCGCCACCGTAGACCCACCCGCGCGAGCCCCCGCGGGGCCGCCCCACGGCCCGTCGCGCCTGCTCCGCCTGACAAAGCCGGCCGCCGTGACCCGCCGCCGGGCGGCCGCCGGTCCGCCGACTCCGGCCGCCACCGCGGGAATTGCTCCGAAGCGGGCAAACCACCCGCGAACGGCCCGGGCGGACACCCTGCTCCACCGCGATTCCTTGACGGTCGATCACCTCGGGTCCAGACTGCCGAGGCGCAAATGACAACGATGTCAACTCAGTTATTTTACGACTCCGTCCGATGGGCGGGAGCGGCGGCGACAGGAAGGTCCATGGTGCAACGACCAAGCGGCAGATGGAGAAGGATCGGGTGGTGGCGGCGGCGCTCGCGGCATGCGTGGCGGCCGCCCCGTCGGCGGTGGCCGGCGTGCCGGCGGGAGCGGCGCACACCGCGCTGGTCTCCGATCCGACCGACTACGTCAACACCTTCGTCGGCACGAAGAAGGGCGTGGACTTCGAGAACACCTTCCCGGGCGTGACGGCGCCGTTCGGGATGATGCAGTTCAGCCCGGACACCCAGTCGGGCGGCACCGGCTACCAGTACACCGACGACGCGATCCGCGGCTTCAGCCTGGACCACTTCTCGGGCGGCTGCTCGTCGTTCGGCGACATCCCGATCCTGCCGGTCACCGGCGCGGTCGGCGACAACCCCGCCGCGCGCACCGAGCACTTCTCGCACGACGACGAGAGCGCGTCCCCCGGCTCGTACGCCGTGCGCCTGACCGACTCCGGCGTGTCGGTGGACCTCGGCGCGACGACCAGGACCGGCCTGGCCACCTTCCGCTACCCGGCGGGCAGCCAGGCGCAGGTGCTGGTCAAGTCGGGCACCAGCCTGGGCGGCGACCTGTCCGCCGACGTGCACGTGGTCAACGACCACGAGCTGGCCGGCACCACCACACCGCACGGCCTGTGCAACAACAGCCGGTACACGATGTACTTCGACATCTCCTTCAACCGCCCGTTCACCGCGCACGGCACCTGGGAGGGCTCGACCGTCACGCCCGGCGCCTCGCAGGCCAGCGGCTCGGGCTCCGGCGCGTACCTGACCTTCGACACCTCCGCCGACAGCGCGGTGACCGCCAAGGTCGGCATGTCGTACGTGAGCACGGCGGGCGCGGCCGGCAACGCGGCCGCCGAGATCCCCGGCTGGAACGTCGCACAGGTGCAGGCGCAGACCCGCGCGGCCTGGCGCGACGCGCTGCGCAAGGTCGACGTCGGCGGTGGCTCGCGCGAGCAGCTCACGACGTTCTACACGGCGTTGTACCACTCGCTCCAGTCGCCGAGCGTGTTCAACGACACGGACGGCCGCTACATCGGCTTCGACAACGCGGTGCACCAGGTGCCGCCCGGGCACACCCAGTACGCGACCTTCTCCGACTGGGACATCTACCGCTCGCTCGCGCCGCTCCAGACGATGCTCTACCCGCAGCGGGCTGGCGACATGGCCGACTCGCTGCTGCGTGACGCGCAGCAGCAGGGCGGCTGGTGGCCCAAGTGGCCCTCGCAGAACATGACCGGAAACGTCATGAACGGCGACAACGGCGTCCCCCTGTTCGCGCAGTACGTCGCCTTCGGCGCCACCGGGGTCGACGTGGCCGACGCGCTGCCCATCATGACCAAGGCCGCGACGCAGTCGCAGAAGGTCGGCTGGGGCTGGGTGGAGCGGCCCGGCGTCGAGGACTACGTCAAGCTCGGCTACGCGCCCAACGACGCGACCTCGCAGGGCGACCACGGGTTGCAGGGCGCCTCGGAGACCCTGGAGTGGTCGATCGACGACTTCGCCATCTCCCGGCTCGCCGCCACCGCGGGCGACACGGCGACGGCGGCCGCGTACGCGCGGCGTGGCCAGAACTGGCAGAACATCTTCGACCCGAGCACCGGCTACCTGCGGCCGCGCGACGACAACGGCGCCTTCCCCGCGGGGCCCGGCTTCCAGACCCCGCCGGCCGGGGCGTTCGGGCAGGACGGCTACGACGAGGGCAACGCGGCGCAGTACAACTGGCTGGTCCCGCAGGACCTCGCGGGCCTGGTCACCGCGATGGGCGGCAAGGCCGCGGCGAGCGCCCGGATGGACGACTTCTTCAGCCGGCTCAACGCGGGCGGCAACGCGCCGTACGACTGGGCGGGCAACGAGATCGACACCGCCGCCCCGTGGGTCTACGACTACGTCGGCCAGCCGTGGAAGACCCAGGAGGTCACCCGGCGGGTGGTGGACCAGCTCTTCACCACCGCGCCCGACGGCCTGCCCGGCAACGACGACAACGGCGCGCTGTCGTCGGTGTACGTGTGGGCGGCGCTCGGGATGATGCCGGCCACCCCCGGCACCCCGACCCTGGCCCTCAACAGCCCGCTGTTCCCGCGCGCGGTCATCAGCCTCGGCACCGGCCGCACCCTCACCGTCAACGCGCCCGGGGCCGCCGACGACGCGCCCTACGTCACCGGCATGCGGCTCGACGGCCGGCCCTACGAGTCGACGGCGCTGCCCGCGTCCTCCGCCACCCGCGGCGGCACGCTGGACATCGGCCTGTCCACCCGGCCCGACACCCACTGGGCCACCGGCGACCGCGACGCGCCGCCCTCCTACCGCGCCGGCGAGCTGCCCGCGGTCGGCTACCTCACCCCGACCGGCACCCAGGTCACCGCGGGCGGGACCAGCCTGCCGGCCACCGTCGGCGTCTCCTCGCTGGCCGGAGACGCCGGGGTCGTGCACTGGACGGCGGCCTCCGACGTCCCCGGGGTGACGGTGACCCCGTCCTCGGGCACCCTGGACCTCTCCCACGCCCGTACGGCCGAACTGCCGGTGACGATCGCCGTCGCCAAGGACACGCCGTCCGGCTACCACCCGGTCAAGGTCGCCTTCCGCACCGCGGGCGGCACGGCGCTGCCCGGCGGCGCGGTCGTGGTCACCGTGCCCGCCGCGGACGGGACCGCGACCGCGTGCGACACGCTCGGCGCCACCGACACCGAGTGCGGGCTGCGGCTGCGCGACAACGGCGACGGCCACACCACGCCGGTCACGGTCGGCGGCCGCTCGGGTCGGTCCACCACGGACGGCTCGCCGTTCGAGTACTTCGACGTGGACAACGCCATCGTGCCCGGCGGCCACTACACGGCCACCGTGACGATCGACTACTACGACCACGGCACCGGTAGCTGGAGCATGCAGTACGACTCCGTCAACGGCGCCTACCAGCAGTCCCCTTCGGTGGCGAAGACCGGCACCGACACCTGGAAGACCGCCACGTTCACCCTCGACGACGCGGCCTTCCACAACGCCGAGAACGCCGGCACCGACTTCCGGCTCGCCAACAGCGGCGACACCGGAACGATCGGCCGGGTCCATGTCTCCGTCAGCGGTGACAACGTGCTCGCGCTCCACCTGTGCCCCGCCGACGCCGGCTGACGGACCGTCACGGCCCCTGACATCCCAGGGGTCTGCTCCTGTCCCAGCGCTTTCGCCGGGTGGCCGCCGAGGCCACCCGGCGAACTGCTGCCGTGGTCAGGGCCCTGGCCGGCGCCGTCCGACCAGAATCTCCCTCAGTCGTTCACAAGATGAACACGTTCTTACTTCTTGACGGTTGACGACGCCCGATCAAGACTGCCTTACGGAACCGCAAGTCCCTTGATCCGTAGCTTGAGAGCGTTCTCTGAAAGACAAATCCAAGGATTGTGGAGTCATTGAACACTGAAACTACGGCAACAAGCGCGATGGACCCCCACAATCCGCGCTGAACCTCGGTGTTCACTTTGTGAACTCGGGTGAAAGGACCCCCCACATGAGCAGACCACATGGCGAAACCCTCAGCGGGTCCCACCGGCGTTCGAGACGGCGTACCGTCGCCGGACTCGGCGCCCTCGCCCTGCTGTTGGCCGGTGCGGCCGCCGTCACCGGCACCGCGCAGGCGCAGACGATCGACGCCGGCCGGAGCGCCCCCAAGGCCAAGCCCGCGGCGACATGTCCCGCGCAGTCGAATACGCCTGATTTCGGGTCGAATGTGCATGTGTTCGATCCGGGTATGTCGAGTGCGTCGATCCAGTCGCAGTTGGATGCGCAGTTCAATCAGATGAAGGACACGAATTCGGCGCAGTTCAGTGAGAACCGGGTGGCTGATCTGTTCAAGCCGGGTTCGTACAGTGTGGAGGACAATGTCGGGTTCTATACGTCGGTGGCGGGTCTGGGGCAGAACCCGGACGATGTGACGATCAACGGTGATGTGACCGTGGATGCGTTCAATGCCTCGGACGCGGGGAACGCGACGCAGAACTTCTGGCGGTCGGCGGAGAACCTGGCGATCAATCCGTCGTCGGGTACGGACCGGTGGGCGGTGGCGCAGGCGGCGCCGTTCCGGCGGATCGACGTGCGGGGGAACCTGGCGCTGTACCCGGCCAGTTACGGGTACGCCAGTGGCGGGTTCATCGCGGACACGAAGGTCAGCGGTCAGGCGTCGTCGGTCTCGCAGCAGCAGTGGTACACCCGTGACAGTTCGCTGGGCAGTTGGGCGGGCGGGGTGTGGAACATGGTGTTCTCCGGGGTGAGCGGTGCGCCGGGCAACACGTTCCCGAACCCGCCGGAGACGACGCTGGGGACCACGCCGGTCTCGCGGGACGTGCCGTACCTGTACATCGACAGCAGTGGCAACTACCGGGTGTTCCTGCCGTCGTTGCGGACGAATTCCTCGGGTCCGTCGTGGGCGGGTGGCAGTACGCCGGGTACGTCGGAGCCGATGAGCCAGTTCTATGTGGTCAAGGCCGGGGACACCGCGTCGACGATCAACGCGGCGCTGGCGCAGGGCTGCAATCTGTTCGTGACGCCGGGGGTGTACCACCTCAGTCAGACGCTGAACGTGACCAATCCGAACACCACGATCCTGGGTGTGGGGTATCCGACGTTCGTGCCGGACGGCGGGGTGAACGCGATGCAGGTCGCCGATGTCGACGGGGTCCGGATCAAGGGGCTGCTGTTCGATGCGGGGACGACGAACTCGCAGGCGCTGCTGACGGTGGGTCCGTCGGGGTCGTCGGCGGACCACAGTGCGAATCCGACGACGGTCCAGGACGTGTTCTTCCGGATCGGGGGTGAGCTGGCGGGCAAGGCCACCGACAGCCTGGTGGTGAACAGCAACAACACGGTCATCGACCACATCTGGGCGTGGCGGGCCGATCACGGCAACGCGGGCACGGTGGGGTGGACGACGAACACCGCGGACAACGGGTTGACCGTGAACGGGAACAACGTGCTGGCCGACGGGTTGTTCGTGGAGCACTACCAGAAGTACGAGGTGGTGTGGAACGGTCAGGGCGGGAAGACGATCTTCTTCCAGAACGAGAACCCGTACGATCCGCCGAACCAGGCCGCGTGGATGAGCTCCTCGGGTGTCAACGGGTACGCGGCGTACAAGGTCGCTTCGGGTGTGACCAGTCATGAGGCGTGGGGGCTGGGCAGTTACTGCTACTTCAACGTCAACCCGGCGGTGAACAACTACCACGCGTTCGAGGTGCCCAACACCTCCGGGGTGAAGTTCCACGACGCGCTGACGGTCTCGCTGGGCGGGGTCGGCACCATCACCCACGTCATCAACGACACCGGAGCCGTCACCGCCTCCAACACCACCCCCACCAACGTCACCTCCTACCCCTAACCCCCACCCACCACCAACCCACACAGCACGACCAAGCCACCACCCATCCCCCCACACCAAGCCCCGCCCCCTTCCACGCGACACGGAAGGGGGCGGGGCTTGTGACGGAGCGTCAGGCGGTCCGGCCGGACGGCGGATGCGGCCCGGTCCGTTGACGCCGGATCGGGTCCGCCGGTAGCTTCCCGTCGGCATTGCGATCTGACAACGTTGTCAACGACCGGGTCGGCAACGGACTCTCTCAACCGACGCCCTCGTCCGGGGCGTTCCGAACGGAGGCGTTCCATGCGCTCGCGTCATCTCCGACTCGCCCTGACAGGCGCCGTCCTCGCGGTTCTGGCCGCCGGGACGGTCTCCGCGGCCTCGCCGCGGGCGGTCGCCCCGGCCCCCGCCGGCCCGGTCGTGGCGAAGGAACGCGCCGCCGCCACGTATGCCGCCCTGGAGAAGTACCTCGCGACGAACGACGGGTCCGGGCTCTTCCACGAGCAGTATCCGGTGGCC
Source organism: uncultured Actinomycetota bacterium (assembly GCA_963820715.1). Lineage (GTDB taxonomy): Bacteria > Actinomycetota > Actinomycetes > Streptomycetales > Streptomycetaceae > Actinacidiphila. The sequence goes on from CAWGAU010000004.1 coordinate 18,492, forward strand.
GCCGGCGACAACCCGTACTCGTACGAATGGCCGCTCTCGCAGGTGCACGTCGCCGCGCTGGACCTGTCGGTGGCGGACCACCGCTACCAGGGCGAACTGGCCGCGGTCGACGTCGCGCAGGAGCACTACTGGAACGCGGCCGGCGGCACCACCGGGCTTCCCGGCTACGACTCCTACGCCGTCGCGCCGTACGGCGCGGGCGGCGACATGTTCTACGACGACAACGAGTGGGTCGGACTGGAGAAGGTGCAGAGCTACCTCCAGTCCCACGACCGGGCCGCGCTCTCGCGCGCCGAGCAGATCTTCGCGCTCGTGGAGTCCGGCTGGGACACCGACCCCGCCCACCCCGACCCGGGCGGGGTCTTCTGGACGCAGGCGGACTGGAGCCAGGACCGCAACACCGTGTCCAACATGCCCGCCGCCGAACTCGGCCTGCGGCTCTACCAGATCACCGGCAAGCGCGGCTATCTGGACGAGGCCGAGCGGTTCTACGACTGGACCGACACCAACCTCCAGAGCCCGAACGGCCTCTACTGGGACCACGTGGACCTGAAGGGCACGGTCGACAAGACCGTCTGGTCCTACAACCAGGGCGTGCCGATCGGCGTCAACGTCCTGCTCTACGAGACGACCCGCGACGCCACGTACCTCCACCGCGCCGAGCGGATCGCCCAGGCCGCCTACACCTACTACGTCACCCAGGGGCGGCTGCTCGGCCAGCCGCCGTACTTCAACTCGATCTTCTTCAAGAACCTGCTGCTGCTGGAGTCCGTGACCGGCGGCCGCACCTACCAGCGGGCGATGGCCGACTACGCCGACCAGGTCTGGTCCACCCTGCGCGACCCCGGCACCGGCCTGGTCCGCTTCGACGCGGCCGGCACCACCCAGGCGATCCAGCAGGCGTCCATGGCCCAGATCTACGCGGTGCTGGCCTGGCCGTCCGCGAAGTGGTCCACCCTGTACTGACCCGGCCGCCGCGACGGTTCCCCGCGGTCCGGCTGAAGGTTTGCCCGTCGCGGGGGCCGTCGCCGCAGCTCCGGCGCGGCGCCTGTGGCGTAGGCCATTGGCAGTGCCCGGGTCCTCTTCCGCGGCGCCGAAGGTGGAGCGTACCGTCCAACTGTGTCATGGACGCGGCAAGATGCTCACCCCCTTCACGCACGGGAAGAGGAACCCATGGACGCACCTCGCAGGCACCCCGTCCGGCGCCGTACGCTCCTGGCCGCCGCGGGCGCGGCCGTGGCCGCGGCCTCCGGTACCGCGGGGCGCGCCGATGCCGCCGTGCGCGGCCGCACCCGCCCCGCCACGCTGACCAGCCGACAGCTCGCGGGACAGCGGGTGATCTACTCCTACTCCGGACTCACCGTCCCGTCCGGCCTGTTGAGCACGATCAGTGCCGGCGAGGCGGCCGGGGTCATCTTCTTCGGGGAGAACATCTCCAGCGAGAGCCAGATCGCCTCGGTCGTCGACCAGTTGGTGCAGGCCAACGCGTCCAGCCCGGTGCAGGCCCCGCTGCTGCTGATGACCGATCAGGAGGGCGGCGAGGTACGGCGGCTGCCCGGCGCGCCGACGATGTCGGAGAAGCAGATCGGGGCCTCCTCGCAGCCCTCGTCGAACGCGTCGGCCGCCGGTACCGGCGCCGGCCAGAACCTCGCCGGCGTGGGGATGAACGTCAACCTCGCCCCCGTGCTGGACGTGTACTACGCGGCAGGCGACTTCATCGACAAGGACCAGCGCTCGTACAGCAACAGCGCGAGCAGTGTCTCCACCCTCGGCCGGGCGTTCATCACCGCCCAGCAGGGCACCGGGGTCGCCGCCACCGCCAAGCACTTCCCCGGCCTGGGCGCCGCCACCGCGTCGCAGAACACCGACGCCGGACCGGTGACCCTCACCCAGAGCCTGTCCCAACTGCGCGCCGTCGACGAACTCCCGTACCAGGCGGCCATCTCGGCGGGCGTCCAACTCGTCATGGTGTCCTGGGCCGTCTACTCCGCCCTCGACGCGTCCCAGCCCGCCGGCTTCTCCACCGCCGTCGTCCAGCAGGAGCTGCGCCAGCGGCTCGGCTTCACCGGGGTGACGGTCACCGACGCCCTGGAGGCCGGGGCGATCAGCTCCTCGCTCAGCACCGGCCAGCGCGCGGTCATGGCGGCGGGCGCCGGGATGGACCTCGTGCTGTGCTCGGCCCGCAGCACCTCGCAGGGCGACGACGCCGGGCAGGCCCTCGCCTCGGCGTACACCAGCGGACAGCTCCCCTCCACCGACTTCAACGCGGCGGTGGCGCGGGTCACGGCGCTGCGGAACACGCTGGCCTGAGGCCAGGACTGGAATGTCGGCTCCAGTCTCATGATACGGTGAGGACGTGAGCACCGACGAGTCCTCCGCCGCCACGACGGGCACGGCGACGCCTATACGTACGAGCGCCGCCGGCCCCGCGGGCGCGGGTCCGCGGCTGACCCGCAAGGGCCAGGCCACCCGGGGCCGGATCGTGACCGCCGCCTCGGACCTGATGTTCGGGCGCGGCGTGGCGGGCACCAGCACGGACGACGTCCGCGCGGCCGCCGGCGTCAGCGCCTCGCAGATCTACCACTACTTCGGTGACAAGTCCGCGCTCGTCCGCGCGGTCATCGCCCACCAGACCCAGGCCGTGCTCGACGCGCAGGAACCGCTGCTCGGCAGCCTGGACAGCATGGAGGCGCTACGGGCCTGGCGCGACCTGGTCGTCGCCACCCAGCGCGAGCGGCACTGCCGGGGCGGCTGCCCGATCGGCTCGCTGGCCAGCGAACTCGCCGAGGCCGACGACCTGGCCAGGGTGGACCTGGTGGCCGGGTTCGCCCGCTGGGAGGCGTCGATCCGCAGCGGCCTGCACGCCATGCGCGACCGGGGCGACCTGCGCCGCGAGGCCGACCCCGACCGTCTGGCGCTCGCCACCCTGGCCGCGCTGCAAGGCGGCCTGCTCCTCACCCAACTCCGCCGCGACACCGCGCCGCTGGAAGCCGCGCTGGACTCGATGCTCGACCGCATCGCGGCCCTGGCCTGAGGCCGGCCGCCGTGCGGCGGCCGGCCGGGCGCTGAACGCCAGGTCGGCCGGGGCCGGTTGATCCCCCGAGCCGCGCCCGAGCCGACCCGGCGTCGGCGGACCAACCCGGGCTGACCTGCGGGAAGCCGCGACCGGGCTCAGGCGCCATGCAAGGCCGACTTTGTTTCCCTGTTCTAGCGTCGCGGCATGAGACGTCTGATCCCGGTGGCTGCTGCGCGAATTGTTCGACGGCCTGACGCATGTGAGCCGGCTGTGGATTCACATGCCCGAGCCGGGCGGAGTCCTCCACGAACTTGACGACCTGTCAGTTCTGAACGGTCCGGTGGCGGGTCATCCGGAGCGCATGTGGTGGGAAGTCCCGCCGACCCGGGCCGAGATGGAGCTGCTGGGCGAGGCCGAGCTCTGAAGGCCGCGCGGAGCCGCCGCTGCCTCCGCCGCGCACGCCGACCCCGTACGCCGATCCCTCGGCGCCCCTTCGGCCATCGCGTCACCCGGCGGACACACAGCCGACCCTTGACAGAAGCGTGCGGGTGAATGGAGCCTATGGCAACGTTGTCATCCGAGACGGGCCGGGGGCTGCCCGCTCGGAAGGGCCCGCCCGTGATTGGACCTTCCGCACATGCCGAATCAGACGCCTCATCCGTCCCGCCGGTCGATCGTGGCCACCGGCTCCACCCTGCTGGCGGGCTTCGGCCTCGGGATCGCCTTTCCGGCCGGCAGTTCGGCGAGCGCGCCCGCCGGACCGGCGGCCGGCCGCCGGACGGGCCGAACTCGCCGCGTACCGCCCGGTCACGGTCTCCTCCACCGACTACGCCCCCACTCCGGCCGAGTTCGCGGTGGACAGACTCGGTTCGGTGGGCGTGAAGGGCACCGGGTGGCGGGCCGCCGCCGGTGACCCGCAGTGGATCTGCGTGGACCTCCAGGGGACGTGCGAGGTCGACGCGGTCCGGCTGACCTTCGAAGCCACCGCCGACGGACCCGGTGTTCGTGCCCTCCAGCGGCGGCGACCCGCGCGACAGCACCACCGGCCAGGAGATCCTGTCCAGTTGCGCGGTCGACTTCGTCGTGGAGACCTCCCGCGACCGCAGCGCGTGGACGAGCGTGTACCGGACCACCTCCGGCGCCGGCGGCGTCGTGGACATCGCCCTGGACCGGCCGGTCACCGCGCGGTGGGTGCGGCTGACCGTGCACAAGCGCTCCAACGCCAACCCGCTGGGCCTGAACGGCTTCGAGGTCTACGGCGCCGCCCGCGGCCACCGCCCGGCCGCCACCGGCTGGACCGACTGGGGCACCCGCCGGCACACGGCGCCCGCGCTCACCGTCGCCGCCGACGGCACCGTCCCCCTGGAGTCGGGCTGGACACTGACCCTGGACGACTGGGCCGGCGCCGGGGGAGCGGACCTGTCCCGCCCGTCCGCCGACGTCAGCGGCTGGCTGCCCGCGACCGTGCCCGGCACGGTGCTCACCTCGCTGGTGGACCAGGGACTGCTGCCCGACCCGGTCGCCGGGTTCAACAACCTGCACGTGCCCGAGGCGCTGTCCCGCCACTCGTGGTGGTACCGGCGCGCCTTCGCGCTGCCGAAGGCCCTGCGCACCGGGCCGGACCGGCACGTGTGGCTGGAGTTCGACGGCGTCAACCACCAGGCCGACATCTGGCTCAACGGGCAGCAGGTCGGCGGCATGACCTACCCGTTCGCCCGCTCCGCGCACGACGTCACCGCGCTGCTGGCCGCCGACGGCGCGCAGGCGCTCGCGGTGCGGATCACGCCGATGCCCTACCCCGGCAGCCCGGGCGACAAGGGCCCGGAGGGGCTGTCCTTCGTGGACGCGGGCGCCACCATGATGAACCGCAACTCGCCCACGTACCTGGCCTCTTCGGGCTGGGACTGGATGCCGGCCGTGCGCGACCGGGTGGCGGGCCTGTGGAACCACGTCCGGCTGCGCTCCACCGGCCACGCCGTCATCGGCGACCCGCGGGTGGACACCGTACTGCCGGACCTGCCCGGCACCGGCACCGCCGAACTGACCATCCTGGTCCCGGTCCGCAACGCCGACAGCGCCGACCACGAGGTCACCGTCTCGGCCGCCTTCGACGACGTGCGGGTCTCCCGCACGGTCACGGTGCCGGCCGGCCGGAGCGTGGACGTCACCTTCGACCCGGCCGGATTCGGCCGGCTGAAGCTGCGCGACCCCGAACTGTGGTGGCCCAACGGCTACGGCGACGCCCGCCTGCACGACCTGACCCTGACCGCCGCGGTCGGCGGACAGCCCAGCGACCGGCGCGAAACCCGGTTCGGCATACGCCAGTTCGGCTACGAGTACGACACCCCGCTGCCTTTCACCGCCGGCAGCGACGCGTACACCCAGAGCGTCGACCTGGGCGCCCGGCAGGCGCGTCACGTCCGGGTGCGGTGCCTGACCCGGGCCACCGGCTGGGGTTCCTCGCTGTGGACGCTGGCGGTCCTCGACAGCTCCGCGCCGGGCACCGACCTGGCCCTGCACAAGACCGCCACCGCCTCCTCGACGGACGAGTCCGACCACCAGGCGGGCAACGCCACCGACGGCGACGCGACCACCCGCTGGTCCTCCTCCTTCGACGACGACCAGTGGATCGAGGTGGACCTCGGCGCGCAGGTCTCCTTCGACCGGGTCGACCTGACCTGGGAGCAGGCGTACGCGCAGACGTACGTCGTGCAGGTCTCCGCCGACGGCTCCACCTGGACCGACGCGACGTCGGTCGACAACACCGCGGTGCCGCTGCCCTTCAACAGCGGCGACGCGAGCCTGCAGACCGAGGACTTCACCGCCCGCACCGCCCGGTACGTACGGATCAGCACCGGCGGCGCGGGCCACCAGTTGGGGCAACTCGCTGTGGTCCCTGTCGGTCGTGGACAGCGCACGGCCCGGCACCGACCTGGCCCTGCACAAGACGGCGACCGCCTCGCTCGACGGACGAGTCCGACCACCAGGCGGCCAACGCCACCGACGGCAACGCCGGCTCCCGCTGGTCGTCGGACTACGCGGACGACCAGTGGATCCAGGTGGACCTGGGCGCGCCGGCCACCTTCGACCGGGTCGTCATCGTGTGGGAGGCGGCCTACCCCAAGACGTACGTCATCCAGGTGTCCGACGACGGCGCGGCCTGGACGGACGTGAAGTCCGTGGACAACACCCCGGACCCGCTGAAGATCAGCGTCAACGGTGTGCGGGTCTTCTGCCGCGGCGGCAACTGGGGCTGGGACGAACTGCTGCGCCGGATGCCCGCCGCCCGCATGGACGCGGCGGTGCGCATGCACCGCGACATGAACTTCACGATGATCCGCAACTGGGTCGGGTGCAGCAACCGCGAGGAGTTCTACGCCAGTTGCGACGAGCACGGACTGCTGGTGTGGAACGACTTCCCCAACGCGTGGGGGATGGACCCGCCGGACCACCAGGCGTTCAACGACCTGGCCCGCGACACCGTGCTGCGCTACCGCATCCACCCCTGCGTCGTGGTGTGGTGCGGCGCCAACGAGGGCGACCCGCCCGCCGCGATCGACACCGGGATGCGCACCGCCGTGCAGTCCCAGGCGCCGGGCGTGCTCTACCAGAACAACTCGGCCGGCGGCATCATCACCGGCGGCGGCCCCTACGGCTGGGTCGAGCCCGCGCGCTACTACGACCCCGCCACCTACGGCAGCGGCAGCTTCGGCTTCCACACCGAGATCGGCATGCCCGTGGTCCCCACCGCCGAGAGCATGCGCAACCTGGTCGGCGACCAGCCGGAATGGCCGATCGGCGGGGCGTGGTACTACCACGACTGGAGCACGAAGGGGAACCAGGCGCCGCAGAACTACCAGGCCGCCATCGAGGCCCGGCTCGGCACCGCCGAGGGCCTGGACGACTTCACGCGCAAGGCGCAGTTCGTCAACTACGAGAACACCCGCGCGATGTTCGAGGCGTGGAACGCCCACCTGTGGAAGGACGCCAGCGGCCTGATGCTGTGGATGTCGCACCCGGCGTGGCACAGCACGGTGTGGCAGACCTACGACTACGACTTCGACGTCAACGGCGCCTACTACGGGGCCCGCAAGGCGTGCGAGGCCGTGCACGTCCAGGCCGACCCCGACCACTGGCAGGTCATCGCGGTCAACCACACCCCGCGGGCGCTCGAGGGGGCGACCGTGACCGCCCGCGTGTACGACCTGGCGGGCCGGCAGCACGGCGCCACCCTGCGCACGGCCGTCGACATCGGGGCGGCCGCCACCGCGCCCGCGTTCACCGCCGGCTGGACGGACGGCCTGCCGGCCTTCCACCTGCTGCGGCTCACGCTGGAGGACGACCGCGGCCGGGAGTTGTCGCGGAACACGTACTGGCGCTACCGGCAGACCTCCGACATGAAGGCGCTCAACAGCGCCGAGCAGGTCGAGGTGTCCGCCCGGACCGGCCGCGTGACCGGCTCGGGCTCCCGCCGGAGCCTGACCGCGACGGTCTCCAACCGGGGTTCCGCGGTCGCGGCGATGGTCCGGCTCTCGCTCCTGGACGAGCGCGGCGACCGCGTGCTGCCGACCCTGTACGGCGACAACTACCTGTGGCTGCTGCCCGGCGAGTCCCGTACCGTCACGCTGTCGTGGCCCGCCGAGGCGCTCGCCTCGGGCCGCCCGGCGCTGCGGACGGAGGGCTACAACGTGCCGCGGACGGTGACCCGCGCCTGAGACCTCCCCGCGAAGTCGCGCCGCCGGGGCGCGACTTCGCGGGCCGCCGCCGCTCCCGGACGGGCCGCTCCCGGACCGCGCCGCTCGGAGTACGGCCTCAGCCGACGGTGAGGACGATCTTGCCCCGGGTGCGGCCGGTCCGGCTCAGCCGGAACGCCTCGGCGACCCGGTCCAGCGGCAGCGCGTGCTCGACGTGCACGGTCAGCTTCCCCTCGTCGGCCAGCCGGGCCAGCGCGGCCAGGTCCTCGGTGCTCGGCCGGGTCCAGACGTGCTTGCCGCCGGTCTCCCGGACGGAGCCGTCCACGATGGAGGCCACCCGGCCGGGGTCGGCGACCAGCGTCTGCGAGAGCTGCGCCATGCCCTCGCCGATGTAGTCGACGGCCGCGGTGACGCCGCCGGGGGCCATCGCGCGGACCCGGTCCGCCAGCCCGTCGCCGTAACTGACGGGTTCGCCGCCGAGCGACCTGACGAAGTCGTGGTTGCGCTCGCTCGCCGTGCCGATCACCCGGGCGCCCCAAGCCGCCGCGATCTGCACGGCGAAGGCCCCGACCCCGCCGGCCGCGGCGTGCACCAGCACGGTGTCCCCGGCGGTGACGCCGACGCGCGCCAGCGACTGGTACGCCGTCAGCCCCGCGAGCGGCACGCCGGCGGCCTGCTCCCAGCTCAGCGACGCCGGCTTGCGGGCCAGGGTGCGCACCGGCGCGGCGACGAGTTCCGCGTACGTCCCGTGCTGGGCCTCGTCCTTGCGGACGTAGCCGAAGACCTCGTCGCCGACCGCGAACTCCGTGGCGTCCTGCCCGACCGCTTCGACCACGCCGGAGACGTCCCAGCCGGGGATCAGCGGAAAGTGCACGTACATGATCGGGTCCAGGTACCCGGCCACGACCTTCCAGTCGACCGGGTTGACGCCCGCCGCCCGCACCCGCACCAGGACGGAGTCGGGCCCGACCTTCGGGTCGTCGGCCTCGGTCAGCTCCAGCGTGTCGTCGTCGCCGTAGCGGGACGTGGTGACGGCCTTCATGATCCTCCTCGTGGGCGTTCCCGTGGCACCGGGAGCCTGCCCCGATCGCCACGGGCGATTCTCGCCGCCCGGCGCCGCCCGCCTCCCGACCCGCGCGGACGCGCCCCGCCCGGGCCCTCGGACGGGCTACGGCCACGGCTTGGAAGCGCCCGCGGGCCTTGACGCTCCACGTGCGGACACGTCATCGTGGACCGCCGTGGGAACGCTCCCACGCCCGCAGGCATCCGACTCCTCCCCCCACAAGGAGCCCCACGCTCCTCAGGAGACCGACATGCGAAATCCCCCCGTCCGTCCCTTCTTCCTCCGGCGCGCCGCCGCCGTGCTGGCCGTGCCCACCGCGCTGCTGCTCGGCTGCGGACCGGCCGGCGCCGTCCCGCTCGGGCACGCCGCACCGGCCGGCGCCCATGACGCGGCGGCCGTCTCCGTCTCCGTCGACGCCGGCCACTCGCTGGCGACCGTCCCCTCGACGGCGATCGGGCTCAACGCCTCCACCTACGACGCGAGTCTCACGGACGCGGCCGTGCCCGGCCTGGTCAAGGACGCCGGCGTCGGCGTGATGCGCTTCCCCGGCGGCACGTCGTCCGACACGTACGACTGGCGCACCAACACCGACGTGCTGTCGGGCCAGCCGCAGGCCCGCGACTTCGACCAGTTCATGACGACGGCCGGCCAGTCCGGCGCCCAGCCGATGATCACCGTCAACTACGGCACCGGCGACCGGGTCGGCGCCACCCGCTCGCCGCAGGAGACCGGCGCGCAGGTCGCCGCCGACTGGGTGCGCTACGCCAACGTCGAGCACGGCTACCACGTCAAGTACTGGGAGATCGGCAACGAGGTCTACGGCAACGGCACGTACAACGCGAACTGGGAGCCGGACGACCACTGCGGCTCCCCGCCGGCCGGCACCCAGCCGACCGAGTGCGGCCCGGCCGAGTACGCCGCCGTGGCCGCCCAGTACATCGCCGCGATGAAGGCCGTCGACCCGACCATCCACGTCGGGGTCGTGCTCACCACGCCCGGCAGCTGGCCCGACGGCGAGACCGCGCCCGGCAGCCCCCAGCCGTGGAACCAGACGGTGCTCTCCGCGCTGGCCGGCAAGGCCGACTTCGCCGACGTCCACTGGTACCCGCAGAACCCCAGCAACGTCACCCCGCCCGGCCCCAGCGACGCCGGCCTGCTCGGCGACACCGACCAGATCCCGTCGATCACCTCCGCGATGCGGACCCAACTGGGCCAGTACGCGGGCGATCCGAACCTGCCGGTGATGCTCACCGAGACCAACTCGGTCTCGTCCAACCCGGGCAAGCAGACCGTCGGCCCGGTCAACGCGCTCTACCTCATCCAGGACTACGCCGACCTGGATCGGGGCCGGCGTCGCCAACGTCGACTGGTGGCAACTGCACAACGGCATGGTCACCGGCGGCGACAACGGCTCCGCGCTCAACGGCACGGCGCAGTACGGCGACTACGGCGTGCTGTCCGACGCGACCTGCGGGACCGTCGACGGTTCGCAGGTGTGCGAACCGGCCGCGGACACGCCGTTCCCCGCGTACTACGGGCTCAAGCTCGCCGGCGCCTTCCTGCACCCCGGCGACACCCTGGTGTCGGCCACGTCCGACGGGCCGCTGGTCCACGCCTACGCCGCGAAGTCCGCCGACGGGACGCTGCGGGTCATGCTCGTCAACGACGACCCGGCCACCACCGCCACCGTGTCGCTGGACTACGCCGGATTCACCCCGGCCGCCGGCGCCCCGTCCACCTCGGAGCTGACGCCCCCGGGCACCGGCATCAGCACCCAGCCCCGGGGGAGCGCCGCCGAGCAGACGCTGCCGCCGTACACCGCGAGCCTGGTGACCCTCCAGCCGGGCGGCAGTGCGAGCGCCACCTGCCGGGTCGCCTACAGCGTCAACGACTGGGGGAGCGGCTTCACCGGCAGCGTCACCCTGACCGACACCGGCGACAGCCCCGTCGACGGCTGGACGCTCGGCTTCGACTGGCCCGGCGACCAGCGGATCAGCACGGGCTGGAACGCCGTCTGGACCCAGACCGGCAGCCATGTCACCGCCGGTGACCCGGACTGGAACCCGACGCTGACACCCGGCACGGCCACCACGCTCGGCTTCAACGCCACGTACACCAGCGGGAATCCGCCGCCCACCGCGTTCACTCTCAACGGCCGTCCCTGCGACGGCGGTTGACCCGGCCCGGTCGCGGGCGCGGCTGAAAAACCCGTTGCCCCGGCGCCGGGGCGTCGCTACGGTCGCCTGGCCGTCCATCCGTCACGGCCAGGCGATCCGCCCACCAGGAGGTGTGCCGCACATGCGCACGAGTGCTCAGCGATCCGACTCGCGCCCCTCGCACATCCACCTCCTCGCCTCGACGGAGACACCTTGTCCTACCGCATCACCCCACTGACCGACCCCGACGCCGACCCGTACAGCCGCCGGCTGGCGTGGCTGGCGTCGGGCACCGACGGATTCCCGCTCGGCTGCGCCTTCGTGCAAGCTGTTCGGCGCGGCCGGCCAGGAGCATCTGGCCGAACTCGCCCTGCACGTCCACCCGGCGCAGCGGCGGGCGGGCGTCGGCTCCCGGCTGCTCGCCCCCGCGCTGGAAGCGGCCCGCGCCGACGGCCGGCGCGCCGTCACCGCCCAGGTCGAGGCCGGCTCGGCCGGCGACGCGTTCCTGCCGGCCCGCGGCTTCCGCAGGGTCCTCGCGCTCACCTGCACGCGGCTGGCGCTGGCGGAGGCGGACCTCGGCGCGCTCACCGCCGAGGCGGACCGGCCGCACCCGGGCTACCGGCTGGTCTCCTGGCACGGGACGGTCCCCGACGATCTCGCGGCCACCTTCGCCGCCTCCCGCCGGGCCATGGACGACATGCCCATGGACGACGTCGACTTCGGCACCGTGGCCTGGGACGTGGCCCGGGTCCGGGACGCGGCCCGCAAGGTCGCCGAGCGCGGCGAACTGCTGCACACCGTCGCCGCCGTCGCGGAGGCGGACGGCTCCGTCGTGGGCTTCACCGAACTGGTGGTGCCGGGCGACGGGCGGGGCGACGGGCAGCACTACGGGACCGGGGTACTGCCCGAGCACCGCGGGCACGGCCTCGGCCGGTGGATGAAGGCGGCGTCGATCGTTCGCGCCCGCACCGGCCATCCGGCCCTCGGCGGCCTGCTGACCGACACCGCCGACAGCAACCGCCCGATGCGCGCCGTCAACGACGCGCTCGGATACCGGCCCACCCACCGCAGCCACCAGTACCAGGCCGACCTGTAGCCGCAGCCGCGAAGGGCCTCGGCCCGTGTCCGTACCCGGACCGGGCGGGCGCGGGCCGAGGCCCCGGCGTACGGGGCAGGCGGGGGCGCGGGCCCGAAGTCCCGTGCTCAGAGCGGCTTGTCCCGAGGCCCGCACCAGGCCGCGAGGAGGGCCGCGGCCGCGGCGGCCAGCAGGACGAGCGCCGCCCACCGGGCACCTTCGGCCGCGTGCCCGGACGGGGCGAGGTGCAGCGCGAGCGTGACGAGCGCGACGCCGAGGGCCGTGCCCAGGCCCCGGGTCATGTTGACCAGGCCGCCGCCGGTGCCGGACGCGGTGGCCGGGATCGCCCGCATCACCAGCGTGTTGTTCGCCGGGGTGAAGGTGCCGAGCCCCAGGCCGAGCACGGCGAGCAGCACCGCCAGCCACCCCGGCGTCAAGGGCGCCCACAGCATCGCCGGCCGGCGCGGCGGCGGCCACCACCGCGCCCAGGACGCAGCGGCCGCGGTCGCTCACCGCACCGGGGCAGCACGCGGTCGGCGCCGGTGGCCGCCAGCGGCGAAACCGGCCGGCAGCGCGCTCACCACGAGGCCGACCACGAGTTCCGACGTGCCGGCCGCGTTCAGCACCACCGGCACCAGGACCAGCGGCCCGAACAGCACCAGGTAGCCGCTCAGCGCCCCCACCAGCCCCGGTCCGACGGCCGGGACCCGCAGCAGGGCCAGATCGAGCAGCGGCGCAGCGGCCCGCCGCTGCCGCCGCACGAAGGCCCAGGCCGCCGCGGCGGCGACGGCGAAGAGCGCGCCGACCGCCCAGCCGGGGAACGGCAGCCCCGAGGCCGCCGACACGCCCAGCAGCAGCGCGGTCGTGGCCGTGGCCAGCCAGCCGAGCCCGGCCCAGTCGAAGGCCGGCACCGGGGTCCGGCCGCGGGTGCGCGGCAGCAGGAAGTGGCCGGCGACCACGGCGGCCACCCCGATCGGCACGTTGATCCCGAACACCCAGCGCCAGCCGACCGTGGTCACCAGCGCGGCCCCGACCGTCGGCCCGAGGGCCAGGCCGAGCGCCTGCGCCGCGGCCTGCACGCCCAGCGCGGACCGCATCCGGTCCCGGGGCGCGCTGGTGGTCACCAGGGCCACGCTGTTGGCCTGCAGCATCGCCGCGCCGGCCGCCTGCACCACCCGGAAGGCGACCAGGGCCGTCAGGGACGGGGCCAGCCCGCACGCGGCCGAGGCGGCGGTGAAGACCACGAAGCCGTAGAGGTAGAACAGCTTGCGGCCGCGCGCGTCCGCGAGGCGCCCGACCGGCACGAGCAGCGCCACCAGCGTGAGCAGGTAGGCGAGCGAGACCCACTCCACCGCGGCCGGCGAGCACGTGGAAGTCCGCGCGCAGGCTGCCGTAGGTGAGCGTCACGATGCTGGCGTCGAGCTGGCCCATGAACGCCCCGAAGCACACCGTGGCCACCGCGAGCCGCCAGGCGCCCGGGCGCTCCCGCACCAGGTCCGGCCGGGGCCGCTCCCGGACCAGGACGGCAGGCCACCGGCCGCGCTCCAGCGGCCCTGGGGCCGGTCGGCCGGCTGCTCACACGTCCTCCTCGTCGTGACGGTCCGGCGGGCGGCGGGTCCGCGGCCGCCGGAAGCGTCGCTTCCGAGATTACATCGGCATCCGAACTATTCTGTCACCGATGTATGACGGGAGGGCGGCGGGAGGGCGCGGGCCGGCGTCCGGACGACCGCCGTCCGGCCCGATAGGCTCGTGTCATGTCCCCGCAGCCGCACTCCGAGGTCTCGGCCGGCCGGCCCTCGGACGGCGCCGGGCCCGCGCCCGCCGTCCAGCCGCCGGACCGGGCCCTGGACGCCCGCCTCCTGACCGAAGCCGTCGCCCGCCTGCGCCGCGCGCTGCGGACCTCGATCCGCACCGACTACCCGTGGGAGACGCTGCCCATGGCCCAGGTCGAGCTGCTCCAGGTCCTCGGCGAGCACTCGCCGGCCCGGGTCGGCGACCTGGCCGTCCGCCAGCACCTGGCGGCGAGCACGGTCAGCGGGCTCATCGGCCAGATGATCGGCAGCGGGCTGGTGGCCCGCGAGACCGACCCCGCCGACCGCCGCGCCTCCGTCGTCACGCTCACCGACGTGGGCCGCGAGCAGCTCACCGCCTGGACCCGCGCCCACGAGCAGCGGCTGGACGTCGCCCTCACCGCCCTCGACGACGAGGAGCGGGCCGCCGTCCAGTCCGCGCTGCCCGCGCTGTTCCACCTCGCGGAGTACCTCGGCGAACCGCACGACGGCGGCCCGGCGCGCTGACCGGAGCCGCGCGGATACCGGGCCGGTGCGTGAACGCGTACGGCGCGGGCGGCGTGCTGGCGCCGTTGGGGAACGGCGCCGCTACGGCCGCCCGTGGACCCCCGCTCCGCGCTCGGGCTCCGCGCGCAGCACCGCGTGCAGCTCGACGGGCACGGTCGGCCCGGTGGAGAAGACCCAGGTCCGGTAGGACCAGAAGCGGAAGAGGAAGCCCACGCCGATGCCGGCCAGCTTCCAGAAGTTGGCGGCGAGCGGGCCGTCCCAGTGCATGCCGTAGGTGGCCGCGTACAGGACGCCGTTCTCGATGACCGCGCCGATCGCGCTGAACAGCGCGAACAGGGTGATCTCCCGGCCCTTGCGGGTGCGTTCCGCGTGCCGGTAGGTGAAGTAGCGGTACCCCAGGTAGTTGAAGGCGATGGAGACGACGGTGGCGATGACGTTCGCGCGCACCGTCTGGAGATCGGTCGTGCCGCGCACCAGGTTGAACACCGCCAGGCTCACGAACACGCCGGCGATGCCGACGGCTCCGAACTTGGCGATCTCCTGGTACAGCCGGCCCAGCCGGGTGCTGGACGCACTCAGTCGGCTCATGATGAACGCTCGGACCTCGTCCCGGTGTTCGGCGCGATCGTCCGCCGCGGGCCGCGGTCCCCGGCCGTGGTGCCGTCCGCGCGCCGGCCGCCGAAGCGCGCGCCGATCCCCCAGACCGTGACCCGCCACAGGGCCTCGACCACGATGGCGCGGTTCATCTTGCTGACGCCGTGCTCGCGCTCGACGAAGGTGATGGGCACCTCCGTGACCGTGAAACCGCGCTCCGCCGTCCGGCGCAGCATCTCGATCTGGAAGCAGTAGCCCTGCGACCTGACCTGGTCCAGCTCGATGCCCTGGAGGGTGCGCACCCGGAACGCCCGGTAGCCGCCGGTCACGTCCCGGACCTTCAGCCCCAGCACCAGCCGGGAGTACGCGCTGCCGCAGCGGGAGAGCCACGTGCGCGACCTCGGCCAGTTCACCACCTCGCCGCCGGGCACCCAGCGGGAGCCGAGGGCCAGGTCCGCACCCTGCTCGACCGAGGCGAGCAGCCGGGGGAGTTCCTCGGGCCGGTGCGAGCCGTCGGCGTCCATCTCCACCAGCACGTCGTACCCGCGCTCGATGCCCCAGCGGAACCCCGCCAGGTAGGCGGCGCCCAGCCCCTGCTTGCCCGGGCGGTGCAGCACGTGGATCTGCCCGTCCACCGCGGCCAGGTCGTCGGCGATCGCGCCGGTGCCGTCCGGGCTGCCGTCGTCGGCGATCAGCAGGTCGGCCCGCGGCACCGCGCCGCGTACCCTGCCGATCGCCGCGACGATGTTGTCCGCCTCGTTGTACGTCGGGACGATGACCAGAATGCGGTCGCCGTCGCGGTCGTCCTTCATGAAGACCTTCCGCCTTCCCGCGGGGGGAGCTTCTCGATCCCTGTTCCCACCCTGGATCGATCACTGTTTCGCCATGGATGATGGCGAAGGCGCGCCCCGGGTTGCCCGGCCTCACCTGAATGCCGTGCGTCGGACACGGAACGGGAAGGTGGCCGGGAGGGGTCCCGGCGCCGCGGTGCCGGAACCGGCGCCCGTGAGGTGCCGCGACCCGCTCCGGGGTGGCGGGACGGCGCCGGGGCTGTTTCGCTGGGAGGGGCACCTCTCGGTGCACGGAGCGAGGTTCGATCATGAACGAGACAGACGCGTCGCACCAGCACATCAAGGAACTGCGCGACCAGGCCCGCCGCGCGCGGGCGGACGCCGGCCGGACCACCGACCCCGCCGAGCGCGAGCGGCTCCAACAGCGGGTCAGGCGGCTGGAGTTCGACAGCGACCAGGAGAGCATGATGGCCGCGGGGGACATCTACCCGGTGGAGTGACGCCCCGGGGGTCCCCGTGGAGCCGGGCCCGGGCCGCTCCCCGCCCGGCGGCCGCGTGGGAGCCCCGCATCCGCCCCGTCGACCCGCCACCGCCGCGGCACGGGCACCCGTACGCCGCCTGCCGCCGCCCTCACGCGGGACGCCTGGCGGCCGGTGTGCCGGCCCGCGCGCACGTCAGCGTCACTCCACACTCCGGCGGCAAGCACATCACGGCGCTGCTCGCGCTCTCGTGAGACGAGACGCGGGGCCCGGCGTCGAGCCTGTCGGAGCCGCCGGCCGTCGACGTCTCAGCGCAGCCACTGGTCCTGGTCCGCGGGCCGGTAGACCGTCACCGCGTGGGTGAGCTTGTCCAGCAGCAACGGTCCGTCGGTGGTGGGGACGACCTCCCCGTCGTACGCGAAGTGCGGTTCGCCGTCGAGCACGTCGAGTTCGAGGCGGCGCACCTGTGCGGTGGTCAGCACCCGCGAGTTGTGCAGCGTCCCGGTGAGGACGGCCAGCAGCAGCCGGGTGCGGGCGAACGGGGTGCCGGCGTCGACCGCCCGGATGTCGAGGAGCCCGTCGTCGAGCTGCGTGCGGTACGTCGGCGCGAAGCCCGCCGGATGGTAGATGCCGTTGCCCGCGAACAGCAGCCACAGGCGGCGCGGGCGGCCGTTGACGCGTACGGACAGCGGACTGCCGGTGACCAGCACCTTGGCGAGCCCGAGGGTCAGGGCGGCCCACTTGCCGATCCGCTGCTCCAGCAACTCCCGTGCGGCGACCATGTCGGAGTACACGCCGACGCTGAACGTGTTGAGGAAGAGCTGCCGTTCGCCGCCGCCCGGCGTCACCCGGCCCACGTCGGCGGTGATCGCGTCACCGGCCTGGACGGCGCGTGCCACGTCCTCCATCGTCTGGTTGCCGAGGTCGACGGCGAAGTGGTTGAACGTACCGCCGGGGAAGACCGCGAGCGGCAGCCGGTGCCGGGCGGCCGTCCCCGTCGCGGCGTTGACCGTGCCGTCGCCGCCGCACACGCCCAGCGCGCCGCCCGCGTCCGCGGCCCGGCGCGCCGCCGACTCCAGCAGCTCCAGCAGGTCCCCGTCCGGGTCGAGCACGGTCACCGTCGCGGCGGGCAGCAGCTTCTGGAGGGTCTCGGCGGTCCCGCCGGCGTCCCCGCTCCACGAGACACCGGAGGACGGGTTGACCACGAGGTGCAGGCCCTCGCCGTCGGCCAGCGCGGGAGCGGGGGTGCGCGGGGGAGCGGCGGCCGCCGCGGCCTCCGGTTTCACCGGCCACCAGCGGCACGTCACCAGGGCCGCGCCGATCCCGATGCCGACGCCCAGACCGATCGCCGCGCGCCCCGGCCGGGAGAAGCCCGGAACCGGCGCGGGCCGCCGCGATCGCCGCCGCGGCCGGCAGCACCGCCAGCCCGTGCCGGGGCGACTCCAGGAACACCCCGGCGGTGAAGGCCGCCGCGGACGCCGTCGGACTGGCCGGAAGAGCGGCCGTACGGGGTGCGGAGAACAGGTCGGCGAGCCGGCCCGGCGCCGGATGCGCACCGCGGGCGGCAGGCTTGGCCAGCGCGTGGTTCATGGCGGACACCAGGGCCACCGCGCCGACGCCGCGCAGCGCGGAGCGGCGCGCGGTCCTGCCGCCCGACGCGCCCAGCACGGCGCCCGCGCCGAGCCACAGCAGGTCGTGCCCGACCGCCCGGCGCAGCGGGCCGGCCCCGCCTCCCGGGCCGGATGTCCGGCCCGGGAGGCGGATGTTGGAGAGGGCGTCGGTGAAGGAAGGCATCAGGCGGTGCACCGCACAGGCGAGGGGGGCGGTGACGCCCCGGCCGGTCCGGCCGCCGGCTCGCGGTGGTCGACGCGACCCCGCGGCACTCCAGGTTGAGCCGTCAGCACTGAATTCCCCCTCCTCGGCGACCTGCGCTTGTCGGGCCGCGCTTACCCCGGCTCGGCGCGACCACACCCGCCCGGCCGCGGCGGGCGGAGTGCGGTCGCGCGCAGGTGAGTTGGCGGCGGCCGGGAAGAATTCGCCGGTGTGCCGGACAGTGCTCCCCGCGCCGTACCGGCCCCGGGCCACCCCCGTTGACCTCGTCGGGGAGCCGGCGGAGCGGGCGGCGCCTGTCCACCGCGGACGGATTCGTTCGAATTCTTCGGGTGTACGGTCGAAGCTCCGGGGCATACGCAGCTCGTCAGCTCGACAACGTTAAGGTGATGACGTGACAATGCCCACGCAGTCCGCGGAATTGTCCTCCGAACCGGCCGAGGCCGGTTCTCTTGCCGTCGCCGAGACCCCTGCCGGTGCGGCTCGTACCGGCGAACTGCCGTGGGTCGAGGACGCGGGGAAGGTCGCGCCGAAGGACGCCCGGGCGCTGTCGAAGGTGTTCTTCGACCGCCTCCAGACCCTGGAAGAGGGCACCCGGGAGTACGCCTACGCGCGGAACACCCTGATCGAGATGAACATGTCGCTGGTGCGCTTCAGCGCCCGCCGCTTCCGGGGCCGCGGCCCGGAGGAGATGGAGGACATCCTCCAGGTCGGCACGATCGGGCTGATCAAGGCGATCGACCGGTTCGAGCTGAGCCGCGAGGTGGAGTTCACCACGTTCGCCGTGCCGTACATCGTCGGCGAGATGAAGCGGTTCTTCCGCGACACCTCCTGGGCGGTCCACGTGCCGCGGCGCCTGCAGGAGCTGCGCGTCGAACTGGCCAAGGCCCGCGACCACCTGACCGCCGTACTGGACGCGCCGCCCAGCGTCGGCGAACTGGCCGCGTACCTCGAACTGACCGAGGAAGAGGTCATCGAGGGGCTGGTGGCCTCCAACGGCTACACCGCCGGCTCGATCGACCTGCCCAGCGGGGACGACGACTCCTCCGACAGCGGCCGCTCCTACGCCGACACCATCGGGGCCTGCGACCCGGCCATGGAACTGGTCGAGGACTTCCAGACCCTCGCGCCGCTGCTGGAGCAGCTCGACGACCGGGAGCGCCGCATCCTCCAGATGCGCTTCGGCCAGGAGATGACCCAGGCCCAGATCGGCGCCGAGCTGGGCTACTCCCAGATGCACGTCTCGCGCCTGGTGAGCCGCCTGCTGGCCAAGCTGCGCGCCGGGATGCTCACCGAGCGCTGAGGACTCGCGCCCTGATCGACCGCGCACTGATCGACCGCGCACTGGGCGGCACGGCGCGTTGAACGGACTGTGCACTGATCGACCCTGTGCACTGATGGACCGCACCCATGGACCCGACGCACTGAGCGGCACGGTCCTCGCGGCCCGGCCGAAGGCACCCCCTTCGGCCGGGCCGCTCCTTTTCGGCCCGCCCGCGGTACCGGGGGAGACATCCGCCACTCCCGCCCGCGGGTACCCGCCTGCCGCCGGGCCGGGCCCGTACGCGCACCCGTACGGGTTGTGAGCTGGAGAGACCGTGTTACCGGGACGTTAGGTCCGGGCGGGGACAGTGCGAAGGGAAGGGGGTCGGAAGACCGAAGGAAGTGATCCATGCCGACGGCGAGCGCACCCTCCCGCCGCCCGGCGAGCCACCGGGCCGGCCCGGTCCGGGCGCTGCCCGTACCCGCGGTCCCGGGGACGTGGTGGTCGCGCGGCCTGATGCTGGCGATCTGGGCCGGCGTGCCGCCCGTGCTCTTCCTGTGGTGGCAGAACACGATCCCCGGCTCGCTGGACAGCGCGGCGTCCTGCCTGACCGCGGCCGGGCGGATCGCCGGGCTGCTGGCGGCGTACCTGCTGCTCGTGCTGGTGGCGCTGATGGCCCGGGTGCCGTGGCTGGAGAACCGGGTCGGCTCCGACGTCACGGCCCGCTACCACCGGGCGCTCGGCGAGTACACCGTCGCCCTGGCCTGCGCCCACGCGGTGCTGATCGTCGTCGGCTACGCCCTGCAGGCGGGCAGGAACCCGGTCGCCGAGGGCGTCACCGTCCTGTTCGACTACACCGACGTGTACCTGGCGGCGATCGCGCTGGGCCTGCTGGTCTGCGTCGGCGTGGTGTCCGCCCGGGCCGTCCGCCGCAAGGTCTCCTACGAGTCGTGGTACCACGTCCACCTGCTGGTCTACGTGGCGATCGGGCTGGTCTTCGCGCACGAGTTCGCCGTCGGCACGGACTTCTCCACCTCGGCGCGCAACCGGCTGCTCTGGTCGGGCGCGCATGTCGCGGTGGCCGCCGCCGTCGTGTTCTTCCGCCTGGCGCTGCCCGCCTGGCGCTCGCTGCGGCACCGGGTCCGGGTCGGCCGGGTGGTCGTGGAGGGTCCGGGCGTGGTGTCGCTGCACCTGGCCGGCCGCGACCTGGACGTCCTGCCGGCCGAGGCCGGGCAGTTCCTGCGCTGGCGGTTCCTGGCCAGGGGCCACTGGTGGCAGTCCCACCCGTACTCCCTGTCCGCCGTCCCCGGCGGCCACGGCATGCGGATCACCGTCAAGGACCTCGGGGACTCCAGCGCCTCCCTGGCCCGGCTGCGGCCCGGCACCCGGGTCTTCTTCGAGGGGCCGTACGGCGCCTTCACCGCGCGCCGCCGGCAGCGGACCCGTGACCGGCGGGTGCTGCTGGTCGCCGGCGGCGCGGGGATCACCCCGATCCGCGCGCTGTACGAGTCGCTGCCCGGCCGGGGCTCCGACGTGATCCTGCTCTACCGCGCCTCGACCGGCGAGGACCTGGTGCTCTACCGGGAGTTGGAGGCCATCGCCGCCGACCGCGGGTTCGGCCTCCACCCGCTGATCGGCCCCCGCGGCCGGACCGGCGCCGACCCGCTGCGCGCCGAGGCGCTGCGGCGTACCGTCCCCGACGTCGCCGAGCGCGAGGTCTTCCTGTGCGGGCCCGCCGGGATGACCGCGACCGCCGCCCGCGAACTGCACCGGGCCGGGGTGCCCCGGCGCCGCATCCACGTCGAGACGTTCGCGTTCTAGTCGCCCTTTCCCACGCCCGCTCCCAGTTCCCGTTCCAGGAGGCCGCGCCCATGCGCAGAGTCGTCGTGGCCCTTGCCGCCACCGCCACCTGCATCGCCGGTGTCATCGGGGTCAAGGCCCAGTCCGCCGGGACGCCCCGCTCGGCCCTCGGGGCCGCGGCCACCGGCGGCGCCCGGCCCGGCGCCGCACCCGCCTCCACCGCGCCGCGGGCCACGGCCGGCCCGACCGGGAAGGCCGCCCGGCCGTCCGCCGGCGCGTCCACCTCCGCCGGGCGCAGCGGCGCCTTCACCGGGAAGGCCGTCGACACCCGTTACGGCACCGTGCAGGTGCGGGCCGTGCTGTCCGGCGGCAGGCTCACCGACGTCGTCGTGCTCCAGCAGACCCAGGGCGGCCGCAGCGGCAGCATCGACGCGTACGCGCTGCCGGTGCTGAAGTCCGAGGCGCTGAAGAAGCAGAGCGCCGACATCGACGTCGTCTCCGGCGCCACCTACACCTCCGGCGGCTACGCGCAGTCGCTGCAGGCGGCGCTCGACGCGGCGGGAAAGTGAGCGCGATGCGCACCGCGGTGGAGCACCTGATGGGCACGGCCGTCTCCGTGGCCGCCCCCGACGCGGTCGACCCGGGCGTGTTCGACGCGGCGGTACGGGCCGGCTACGCCTTCCTGCACCACGTCGACGAGGTGTTCTCGCCGTACCGCGCCGACAGCCCGGTCAGCCGGATCCGCGACGGCCGGCTCGCCCTGTCCGGCCTGGACGGCCACCCGGACGGGCCGCGACTGCGCGAGGTGCTGCGGCTGTGCGACGCGCTGCACGCCGCCAGCGAGGGCGCCTTCGACGCCTGGGCCGTCGGCGACCCGCCCGGGTTCGACCCGTCCGGCGCGGTCAAGGGGTGGGCCGCGGAACGCGCCGCAGCGCTGCTCGCCGACCACGGGCTGCCGCGGCACGCCCTCAACGCGGGCGGCGACGTACGGCTCAGGTCCGGCGGCCGGGACCGGTCCGGTGCGCGGGCCGACGCCTGGCGGGTGGGGCTGGCCGACCCGCACCGGCCCGGCGGCCTGCTCGGGGTGCTGGACGGTCCGCGACGGCGCCGTCGCCACCTCCGGCACCGCCGAGCGCGGCGCGCACATCTGGGACCCGGCCGCCGGCCGCCCCGCCACCGCGCTCGCGCAGGTCACCGTCACCGGCCCCGACCTGGCCCTCGCCGACGGGTACGCCACCGCCGCGATGGCCCGCCCGACCGCCGACGCGGCCCACGACTGGCTCGACCGGCTCGCCGCGGGCGGCCCGTACCAGGCGGTCACCGTCGACCCCGCCGGACACGTCAGGACGACCGCCGGACTGACCGGCTTCACCCGGCTCGACCCGGCGCGGCGGGCGGCGGGGGCCGGACACGGGAGAGGATGAGGGCATGCGGGTTCTGGTGGTCGAGGACGAACAGCGCCTGGCCGCGCTCATCGCCGAGGGTCTGCGCGACCAGGGCATGGCGGTGGACGTCAGCCACGACGGCGACGACGCCCTGGAGAAGGTCGAGCTGAACGCCGGGTACGACGTCCTGGTGCTGGACCGCGACCTGCCGGGCCGCTCCGGCGACGAGGTGTGCGCCGAACTCGCCGGCCGCCCGGCCGCGCCCATGATCCTCATGCTGACCGCCCTGTCCGGCACCGACGACCGGGTGGACGGCCTGTCACTCGGCGCGGACGACTACCTCGGCAAGCCGTTCTCCTTCGCCGAACTCACCCTGCGCATCCGGTCGCTCGGCCGCCGCCGCGGCCCGCACGGCGTCACGCTGGTCTGCGGCGACCTGACGATGGACACCCTGCGCCGTACCGTGCACCGCGCCGGGCCGGCCGCTCGTGCTGACCGCGAAGGAGTTCGCCGTGCTGCGCCTGCTGCTGGCCGCCGACGGCGCGGTGCTCAGCCAGGAGGAGCTGCTGGAGCGGGCCTGGGACGAGAACGCCGACCCGTTCACCAACACCGTGCGCGTCACGGTCAACCGGCTGCGCCGCAAGCTCGGCGCCCCCGACATGATCGAGACCCTGGTGGGCGCCGGCTACCGGATCGTACGGTGAAGGTCTCCCGGCGGCGGCCCGCGTGGCTGAGGCTCCCGGCGCGACTGCGCCGGCCCGCGCTCCCCGCGCTGACCGTCCGGGCCCGGCTCACCCTCACCTACGCGGCGCTGTTCATCCTCGGCGGCAGCGTCCTGGTGCTGGCGCTGACCACCGCCTTCTACCACGAGATCTTCCGGCCGCTGCCGCCCAGCGCGGTGCCCAGCCGGCTCGACCCCGACCACGACCACATCCTCGGCCTGTCCGACCAGATCCGGGACGCCGCGGCCTCACGGCTGCTGGGCATCGCGCTGCTGCTGCTCCTGGCGGTCGTCGCGCTGTCCGCGCTGGTGGGGTGGTGGGTCGCCGGACGCCTGCTGCGGCCCGTCGCGGCCATCACCGCGGCGGCCCGGCGGGCCAGCGACACCACGCTGCACGAGCGCCTCAACCTGTCCGGACCCGCCGACGAGCTGAAGGAGCTGGGCGACACCTTCGACCAGATGCTGGAGCGGCTGGACGCGGCCTTCGCCGCGCAGCGGCGGTTCGTGGCCAACGCCAGCCACGAACTGCGCACCCCGCTCGCGGTCACCCGCGCCGCGGTCGAGGTGACGCTCGCCAAACCGGCCGCCACCGAGGCGCAGTGGCGGGCCATGGCCGCCGACGTCGCCCACTCCACGGACAACGCCCAGCGGCTGATCGCCGCGCTGCTCGTACTGGCCCGCTCGGAGCAGGGCGTCACCGATCCGGTCGAGGACGACCTCGCCGACCTGGCCGCCGAGGCCCTGGACCAGGTCGCCGCCCGCAGCCGGGAGCGCCGGCTGCGGCTGGAGACCGACCTGGCCCCCGCCCCGCTGCGGGCGAACCTCGCGCTGCTGGGGATCGCCGTCTCCAACCTGCTGGAGAACGCGGTCCGTTACAACCGCGAGGGCGGGCTGCTGCGGGTCAGCACCGCGCGGGACGGCCCGCTGGTGGGTGGAGCTGACCGTCAGCAACGACGGCCCGGTGCTGGACCCGGAACGCGTCGAGGACCTCTTCGAACCCTTCCACCGCGGCGACCGCACCCGCCGCCACGGCGGTACGGCCGCCCTGCCCGACGGCACCGGACTGGGCCTGTCCATCGTCCGCGCCGTGGCCCGGGCCCACGCGGGCCGCGCCACCGCCCGCGCCCGCCCGGACGGCGGCCTCACCGTCACCCTCCGCCTCCCGGCCGATCCCGGCCCGGCCGATCCCGCCCCTCCGGGGCCCGTCCGCCGCGCGCCGTGATCGCCTTGACACGGCAGGTGCCGGTGAGAGGGTCGTCGAGGACCCTGGGTCCCGTTCCGACGGCCGCGACGGCGGCCGGACGCCGGCGCCCCGGCCCGCCCGCCGAGATCTACGGGCGGCGGAGAGCCGGACGGCGCCATATCTCGCCCGCCGTACGCGCCCGCCGCACGCGCCGCGCACTCCGCGACAGGACGAATACTGACCACTTATTGACCAGTGGTCAGTGTTGGGCCATCATCTGGTCAACGTCCGAAGGGCCGTCCCCGGCCCGCCGCGATTTCGGCGGTCCGGCGAGGAGAGCGGGTACGACCATGGCCGGCAGCGAGAGCCGCTGGGAGAAGCGGCAGCGCATCCGCACCCACCTGCTGGACCTCGTCGAGGAGACCGAGGCGGGCCATCCGATCCCGGGCGAGCGGCAGTTGTGCGCGACCTTGGGCGTCTCCCGGCCGACGCTGCGCTCGGTGGTCGACGACCTGGTCCGCGACGGCGCCCTGGTGCGGGCGCACGGGCGCGGGGTGTTCGTCGCCAAGGCCAAGGTCGCGCAGCGGCTCGCACCGGCCGGGGAGGACACGGCCGGGCCTGCGGGCGGCGGCGTGGACGGCATCTGGACCAGCCGCACCGTGGACTTCCGCGACGTCCCGGCCGGCCCCGGATCGGCCGGCGGCTGCGGCATGGCGCCCAGCGAGCGGTGCTGCGGATCACCCGGCTGCGGACGTGGACGGCGACCCGATGGCGTGGAGACGCTGCACGTGCCGCGCGCGCTGGTGCCGGGGCTGACCGCGCACGACCTGGAGACCCACTCCTTCTACCGGTTGCTCGGCCGGCCGGTACGCGTCCTGCTCACCGACGCCGCGCAGAGCATCGAGCCGACCGTGATCGACGAGACGGAGGCCGAACTGCTCGGCGTGCCCGCGCACACCCCGGCGCTGCTCTTCGAACGCGGCGACCAGGGACGACGCCGGCCGGGTCGTGGAGTTCACCCGCTCCGTGTACCGCGGCGACCGCTACCGCATCTTCACCCGGCTGTCGCTGGCCGCCCGGCCCGAGGCCGGACGCGTCGTCGGCCGGCTCCTGGTCGGCGGCCACCACCGTCCCGGGCGCCGACACCCTGGTCCTTCGACCCGTACTGGAGCGACTAGGCACCCGCAGCCCCGCCTGTTGCGCCCACCCGCCGCCCCCGGCCGGCGCGGCGCACCCCGTACGACCATCACCCCCCGAGCACGCCCTTCCCGAAAGGACGCGCTCATGTTCCGTCATGCCCTCACGGTGACCGGTGTCGTGGCCTGCCACGGTCACGGCGCTGCTCACCTGCGCCCGGCCTGGCCGCCCCGCGCCTCCGGCTCCGCGGCCGTCGGCCGCCGGACACCTCGGGCGTCGAGCTCCAGACCTGGCTCTACCCCGGATCGCCCGGCGACTCCATCTGCACCGCGCCAGAGCGAGTACGCCGACGAACGCGTGAAGGACGGTGCGCTCAAGCCCGAGTACTGGATGCGTCACCGGCAACGGGCATCGGTCACCCTGGAGACCACCGGCGACGGCCGTGCAACACCTACAGCGCCGACAACCGTCGCCGACCTCAAGGCCCACTCCGCGTACCAGTACCCGACGATCTCGGCTATGACCACCGCCGACGTCCACGCCCTGGTCAGCAGCAGCGCCCGCGCACGGCGGCCGTCTCGCAGCTCACGTCGCTCGTCGGTGGACGCCGGACTCAGCGGCGTGGACGTCGACATGGAGGACTACTGGTCCTGGAGCGCCGCCGACTTCACCGACTACACGACCTTCCTCGGCCAGTTGGCCACTCGCCCTGCACGCCGAGGGCAAGCGGCTGCCAGGTCGACGCGCCCGCGATGACCGAGGACGCCTCCTTCTACGACTACGCGGCGGTCAGCCGCCGCCGGGCGTCGACGAACTGGTGATCATGGCGTACGACGAGGAGTTCGACACCGCGCCGGGCGACCGCTGCCTGCCGATCACCCCGCTCGACTGGCTCGGGCAGGTGACGCGCTACGCGCGCAGCCAGGTCCCCGACCCGTCCCAGGCTGGTCATCGGCCTGCCGTCGTACGGCTACAGCGCGCCCGGCCCCGTGCGACCTGGACGACGTCACCGGCAACATCCAGTTCAGCGACATGCGGAACAGCCCCGGCTTCTCCACCGATCCGGCCACCGTCGCCGCGCGCCGCGACCCGTCCTCCGGCGAGATCCGCTGGATCTCGGGCGGCACCCTCTACGACTACGTGGACGGCACGGCGCTCGACGACAAGCTCGCGGTGCTGACGGTCCTGGGCGTCACCAAGGTCTCGGTGTGGTCCCTCGGCGGCGGCAACCCCTGGTTCACCCGCTAGCGCTGTGGCGCCGCAGGCCGGTCGCGCCGTCCCTCGCGCTCCCGCAGGGCGCCGCTCGCCGCGGAGGCGGCCCGAAGTTCCCTCAGCGCAAGGGCTGTCGGTCTTCGGCCTCCTCCCGGCAGGCTCGGCGGATCAGTCCCGGTAGCGGGCGAAGACCCGGTTGCCGTCGCGGACCAGCCTGCCGCGCAGCGCGTCGAGCCCGATGGCGCCGCTGTAGAACTGCTGGAGGGCGGGCGTGGCGATCTTGTCCGACCACTCGGGGTAGCCGCGCATCCCCAGCGCGGGGGACGCGGTCAGGTGCCGGGCCGACTCGACGCCGGTACGCCAGCCGAGGGCCGCCGTGGTGATCGACGGGTCGCGCAGCGCCGCGCTGCCGGTGGGCGGCATCCAGTCGCCGCGCGCGAGCCGCACCAGGTGCGGCGTCTGCGTCATGAAGTCGATGAACGCCACGGCCGCCTCCCGGTGCGGGCAACCCGCCGCGACCGACAGGGTCTGCGGGCTCACCCCCTGGGCGCGCCCGCCGTCCGGGGCGCCGGCGCCGACCGGCAGCGGCAGGGTGACCCAGTCGAAGTGCGCGGGCGCCTGCTGCTGGATCTGCTGCCGGTAGGAGAAGTCCAGCGGAAGCATGGCGTAGCGCCCGGCGAAGAACCCCGGCAGGACGTCCCCGCCGCCCAGCGCGAGCGCGCTGGAGGGCGCCGAACGGTCCCTGTGCACCTGCCGGTTGACCATCTCGGCGAACGCGGAGTCGGCCGGGCCGAAACGCGCCTCGGCGCGGCCGCTGTGCGGGTCCTTGTACAGGATGCGGCCGCCGGTGGTGAGCGACAGGTTCAGCGTCACGCTCACCGGGGAGCCCATCGGCCAGGCCGTGCCGTACCGGCCGGCCGAACCGCCGCCGGGCCGGCTCAGTTCGCGGGTGACGTCCTCGAACTCGGCCCACGTCCACGGGTGTCCGGTGTCCGGCAGGCCGATCCCGGCCCGGTCGAGCAGCGTGCGGTTGGCGATCAGGACGCGCGGCTCCTGGAGGAACGGCACGCCGTACACCGCGCCGTCGAACCGCGCGGTGGCCCACGCGCTGTCCGGGATGCGGCTCTTGAGGGAGGCGGGCAGCAGACCGGTGAGGTCGGCGAGGTAGCCGCCGGTGCCGAAGTCGGTCAGGTCGATGCCCTCGTCGTGGATGACGTCCGGCGCGGCGCCGCCCTCGAAGGAGGTCAGCAACTGGTCGTGGACGTCGTCCCAACTGCCCTGCACATAGCGGACCTGGACCTCAGGGTGCTCCCGGTTCCACTGCGCCACCAGCGCCTTGTTCGCCGCGACGGACTCGGCCTGCCAGGCCAGCGAGAGGAAGTCCAGCCGGGGCACGCCCGAGCCGCCGGACGAGCCGCACCCCGCCAGCAGCGGGCCGCCCCCGGCGACCGCCGCCCCGGCCGCCGCGGCGGTGACGAGCGTACGGCGGCGCATCAGCCCTTCACCGCCCCGGCGGTCATGCCGCCGACCAGCCGCCGCTGGAGCAGCGCGAAGAACAGCAGGCTGGGCAGGGTGGCGAGGACCGACGCGGCGGCGAGCGGACCGAGGTCCGCCGCGCCCTCGGCGCCCAGGAAGTGCGTCAGGACCACCGACATCGTCTGCTTCTGCGGGGACTTGAGCAGGACCAGGGCGAAGAAGAACTCGTTCCACGCGGTGACGAAGGCGAACATCAGCGTCGCCACCAGCCCGGGCGCCAGCAGCGGCAGCACCACGCTGCGCAGCGTGCGGGCCCGGGAGCAGCCGTCGATGGCGGCGGACTCCTCCAGCGACACCGGCACCGCCTTCACGTAGCCCTGGAGCATCCACAGCGCGAAGGGCAGCGTCCACACGACGTAGACGACGACCAGGCCCAGCCGGGAGTCGATCAGGTGCAGGTTCTTGAGCACCATGAACAGCGGGATGATGACCAGCACCAGCGGGAACATCTGGCTGACCAGGACCCAGCCCGTGCCGGCCCGGCTCACCGCCGACCGGAAGCGCGCCATCACATAGGCGGCGGGCACCGCCACGCCCACCGAGACCAGCGCGCGAAACCCCGGCGACCAGCAGGCTGTTGAGCGCGGAGTGCAGCAGCGGCTGCTCGTCGAAGGCGGCGCGGAAGTTGCCGGTCGTCGGGTGCCGCGGCAGCCAGGTCGGATGGACCGAGCCCAGCTCCCGCGGCGACTTGAAGGCCGTGGACAGCAGCCACAGCAGCGGGAAGGCGAGGAAGACCAGATAGCCCAGCAGGGCCAGGTACTGCCCGGCCCGTCCCGCCGTACGCCGGACGGTGCGGCGGCCGGCGGACGCTCGAGGGGGCGCAGGGGACGGCCGCGCGGTACGGGACTGGGGCGGTACGGGTACGGCGGCGCTCACTGGTCGGCCTCCTTGAGACGGTTGCGCAGGAACACGGCCAGCAGGACGGCGATCACCGCGACCATCACCAGGCCCATGGCCGCCGCGTAGCCGAACTGCCCGTAGCGGAACGCCTCTTCGTAGGCGAAGAGCATCGGCAGCCGGGTCTTGCCGCCGGGGCCGCCGTCGGTCAGGACGTAGACCAGGCCGAAGGAGTTGAAGTTCCAGATGAAGTTGAGCGCGGTGACGGACAGCGCCACCGGCCTGAGGGTGGGCCAGGTGACGGTGGTGAAGCGGCGCCACATCCCGGCCCCGTCCAGGGACGGCGGCCTCGTGCAGTTCCACGCGGCACGCTCTGCAGGCCGGCCAGCAGCACCACGGTGGTCTGCGGCATCCCGTACCAGACGCCGACCACGATCACGGCGGGCAGCGCCAGCGACAGGCCGGAGAGCCAGTCCGTGCCGCCCGAGCCCAGATGCAGTTGCCGCAGCGTGTTGTTGAGGATGCCGGCGTCCGGGTTGTACACCAGCCGCCACATGATGCCGACCACCACCTCGGGCATCGCCCAGGGCACCAGCGCCAGCGTGCGGGCCAGCCAGCGCAGCCGCAGGTTCTGGTTGAGCAGCAGCGCCAGGCCCAGCGACAGCGCCAGTTGGAGCGCCGTGACGGACACCGCCCACACCAGGCCGATCCGGAAGGAGTCCCAGAAGAGCGCATCCAGCCTGAGGTCGCGGAAGTTGGCCAGGCCGGTGAAGGAGGTGGTGCGGGTGACGCCGGACTGCGCGTCGGTGAAGGCCAGCGCGAGCCCGTACAGCAGCGGTCCCACGCTCAGCACCAGGACGGGGATCAGCGCCGGGAGCAGCAGGAACCAGGCGTCCTTGTCCAGGCCGAGCATCCGGCGCCGGGCGGCCGTCGTCCGGGGCGGCGGCGTGCCGGCCCCGCGACCGGCCCCGCGTCCGGGGCCGCGCCGCCCCAGCGGCGCGGCCGCTCCGGCGGGAGTCGTCATGGGCGTCCCTTCGCTGGTCCGGCAACTCGGCGGCGGGCGGGCACGGTTCGGCCCGGGCGCCCGTTCGCGGAGCAGATGGCTCGCGCAAGGTTGCGCGGAGGTCTCACGGGCCGTCAAGAGCACCTGCACGCCGGGACGTTCCTGCCGTCCGGGCCGATGAGTTTCGGCCGCGGCCCCGGTCGTAGGGGAACCACCGTGAACGCGGGGGCACCATTCCGGACGAGAAGGACGCCGCCATGACCATCCTCCACACCCTCGCCGTGCCGGGCGGGCAACTGCACTACGAGGTCCGCGGCACCGGACCGCTGCTGGTGGTGACGGGGTCGCCCATGGACGCCTCGGAGTTCGCGCGCCTGGCCGACGCGCTCGCGGCCGACCACACCGTGGTCACCCACGACCCGCGCGGCATCTCGCGCAGCGTCCTGGACGACCCCGGGCAGGATTCCACCCCCGAGTTGCGGGCCGACGACATCGCCGCCCTGCTGGACGCCCTGGGCGCGGAGTCCGCCGACGTGTTCGGCAGCAGCGGCGGCGCGGTGACCGGGCTCGCGCTGGCCGCGCGCCACCCCGGCCGGGTGCGCACGCTCGTCGCCCACGAGCCGCCCGTGCTGGAGGTGCTGCCCGACGCCGCCGAGCAGCGCGCCAAGACCGACGACCTCGTGGCGACCTTCCACCGGGAGGGGATCGGCGCGGCCTGGGCGAAGTTCATGGCCAACGCGGGGTTCGACATCGATACCGCTGCCGGCCCCGACGGCAACGGCGGCGCCCCCGTCGCGGAGCAGGCCCCGCCGTCCGAGCTGGCCGTCGCCAACAGTGTCCGGTTCTTCGCCCACGAACTGCGGGGCACCACCCGGTTCGTCCCCGACATCGCCGCCCTGACGGCCGGCCCGGCCCGGATCGTCATCGGCGTCGGCGCCGACTCGGGCGGCCTGATCACCCACCGGACCTCCACGGTGCTCGCCGGCCTGCTCGGCGCGCCGCCGGTCGAGTTCCCCGGCGACCACGGCGGGTTCATGGGGCAGCCCGTGGAGTTCGCCGATGTGCTCAGGAAGGTCCTGGCGGACGGCTGAACAGCCTTTCGACGCAGGGAAGTTGAGCAGTCCGCCTGCCCGGCGGGCGGTCGGCGCGCAGCCGGCCCCGGCCGGGCGCGGCCCCCACGGGACACGGGAGCCCGGGCGGCCGCGGGCTCAGCCGACCGGCATCGTCTCGCGCAGGAAGCCGACCAGCAGGTCGTCGAGCGCCGACGGCCGTTCCAGACCGGGCAGATGGGCCGCCCAGGGCAGTTCGACATGGCGGGCGTCCGCGAGCAGGCCGGGCAGCCCCGCGGCGATCTCCCGGAAGTCGGCGAGGTCGTGCCGGCCCGACACGGCGAGGCACGGCGCCTTGATGGCCGTCAGGTCGAACTCCGCCACACGGCGCCCGAACTCCTCGGGGGCGGCCAACTGCACCTCGTAGGCCCGCTGTTGCATCACGCGTACGGCCTCCCGGGCGTCCTCGCCCGCGGCCGGGCCGACCCAGGTCTCGACCATCAGCTCGGCCGCGCCCGCGAGGTCGCCCGCCTCGATCAGCGCGTCCTCGCGCGCGCCGAGCGCACGCAGCGCCGCGGACGGCTCGTGGTCGGGCATCGCGGGGCAGATGAGCGCCAAGGCGTCCACCCGGTCCGGCCACCGCGCGGCGAACTCCAGCGCCGCCCGCCCGCCGTAGGACGCACCCACCAGTCCCACCTGCCGCACGCCGAGGGTGTCCAGGAGGTCGCGTACGTCCTCGGCGTCGTTGTGCGGCCGGTCCGGCGCGGGGGTGTCGCCGAATCCGCGCAGGTCGCAGCAGACCAGTCGGTAGCCCGCGGCGGTCAGGGCCGGGCGCTGCGCGTCCCACATCCGCCGGTCGCACACCCCGGCGTGCAGCAGTACCAGGGTGGGGCCGTCGCCGGTCACATCGTAAGAAAGTGTCATTCGGCAGACCTTACGCAGCGGCTCCGCCTATGGCATCGGGTTTATCCCCCGCTTCCCTTTGCCCCAAGGGGTACCTCACCCGCTCCGCGGGGAGGGTGCCCTTACGTACGAGGCCGCCCACCCACGGGCGGGGGTGGTCGCCCTTGCGGACGAGGGCACGCACCCTACGGGCGCAGGGTTCCTTACCCGCTCCGCGGGGTGGGTGCCGTTGCGGAATCGGGTCAGCACCCAGGGGCGCTGGGGGTACCCCCGGGCGCGGGGTGGTCGCCCTTGCGGACGGCGGCGCCCTACCCGGGGCGCTGGGGGTACCCCCGGACGGAGTCTGGGGGAGGAACTGCGCGAGCAACCGGCCACCGGCCGGTGGTCCGGCGACATCGCCGCGGGGGCTGGGCCTGCGGGCCCGGTGCGCCCCGGTAGAGGGCTGGTCGCGCAGTTCCTCGCGCCCCTTGGGGGTGGTTGCGCTTCATGGACAGGGCCAGCGCCGTCGTGGCTGGGCGCGCAGTTCCTCGCGCCCCTGTAGGGCGCCCCGGCGGGCAAGGGCGCCCCGGTGGGACGGGGGAGCCCGGGGGCGAGGGCCCCCGGGGGAGCGTTTCGGGTCAGGCGAGGGGCAGCCGCACCGTGTGCTCCTCGCGCACAGCCTGAAGCAAGCGGGGGTCCAGGCCGAGCAGACCGAGGATCGTCGGCGCGATCTGCTTGGTCTGCACGGCCGCCCCGTCGCGCACCCCGTGCGGGACCGAGGCGCCGGAGACCACCAGAGGCACGTTCAGGTCGTCCGCGTGCGCGCCGCCGTGCTCGGCGACCTTCGAGGTGCCGCCGGTGTAGACGACGCCGTACTGCGCCACGCCGTAGACGTCCGGGACCCGCGGGTCGCCCGGCCTGACCCCGAAGTGGCGGGCGGCGGCCGCACCGGCGTAGACCTTGCTCAGGCCGCCGCGGGTGTACGCCTTCGGCCCGGCGCCGATGTCGGTGCCGGTGCCGCTCTGCGCGAGCAGGTACTGCTGGGCGAAGCTCGTGGCGGCGGCGGAGCGGTCGCTCAGCCACAGCAGCATGGCGTCGTCGTCCACCGCGTGCACCACCAGGTCGGCCGCGCCCGGGTGCAGCTTCTTCCAGGCGGCGTTGAGGCCGTCGAGCAGCGGGCCGTCGTCGATCCGGGTCAGCGCGGCCGGGTCGGTGGGCGACTGGCCGTGCTTGGCCGACAGGATGACGGTGGTGCTGCCGGCCAGGTGCCGCTTGCCGATCTCCGCGGTCAGCGCGCCGACCTGCGCGTCGACGTAGGCGAGGTTCTCGGCGCAGCAGCGGCCCGGGCGACGTTCTCGGCGGTGTAGCCGCCGGCCAGGCCGTCGGAGGCGGGCAGCTTCTGCGCGGTGGAGACCGACTGGAAGTTCAGCCCGAAGACCGCCGGGGTGCCGACCTTGCGGGTGCCGGCTGTGGTCGTAGCCGTCGATCTCGTTGAGGACCGCGCGCACCTTGTAGCCGTCGTACTGCTGGGTGGCCTTGTTGTCCGTGGTCCAGTCGCCGCCGGCCGGGTAGCCGAGGGCGTCGCTGTTGATCTCCGGGGTGAACAGGTCCTGGATGCCGGTTCCCGAGGGGCCGTTGAGGATGTCGTAGGCGGCGTGCTTGTCCGACCACGCGGTCCGCAGGCCGGCCTTGCGGGCCACCTCGAAGACGGTGTTGACCTGGAGGTAGGAGTGCGGGTAGACCGGCTTGCAGGTGCGCGGGTCGACCGGCAGCCGCGCCGGGTCGATCAGGCTCTGCGGCCGGCCGGTCATCGACAGGATGCTGCCCGGCAGCCCGCTTGAGGCCCTGGCCGGCGTCGATGGACGCCTTGTCGCGGTCCAGGTCCTCGGTGAGGTCCACCTCGGCGCCGGGCTTGGCGCCCTTGCACTGCGTCGTGCCCGCGGGCAGCAGCGCCGCGTTGTAGCGTGTCGTCGTAGTACACGCCGGTGGTGCCGGGGCCGCCGCCGGTCACCTGGGCGACCATGCCGGGGAAGGAGTCGGACGGCTCGGTGGTCGAGGCGTCGGTGTAGTCCACGCCGCCGTTCACCAGCCGGGCGAGCGCCGACTGCGGGTTCCGGGCGACGTACCACGCCAGGTCCGACTGGTGCAGGCCGTCGACGGAGATCAGCAGGACGTGCCGCGCGGCGGCCCGGGCCTGCGGCGCGGCCGACGCGGCGGGCTGCGCGAAGGTCGCCCCGGCGAGCGCTCCCGCGATGCCCAGTACGGCGGCCGGTCTGACGATACGTCCGGGCATACGTGCTCCAGGTGACTTGTGCGGTACGCGGTGGATGGTGAGGCAATGACAGCCGCGTACCGTGCACCGGGGGCGGCCTCCCGGTGAACGCGCAGGGAACGCGCCGTCCGGTTTTCACCAAGCCGGCCGGGGCGCCGACACCCGCGAACACCCGGGCCACGGGCGGCCATCACCTGCCCGCACCTCATCTGGCCTGCGCTTTTCCGCGACATCGGGGGGACCGCGGGCACGCCGGCCGGCGGGGAAAGTCCCGTCATCCCCGGACGTATGGTGACTACAGGCGTGTAGACGGTTGAACCGGGCAGGCCCTGCCCGGCCCATGGGGTGGACCCGTGCGGGCGGGGGCGGGGCGCGGCCGGCGCGAAGAGCCTCCCCGGCGTACCCGTTGGGCCGGTGGAGGGCCTACCCGACTACGGTCGTGTAGACGAAGGAAGGATTACCTGACTAAGGTATGCCTCTGCTAACCACGTGCCGCGAAGGGCACCTGGGCGTCGACGGAAAGTGAGCCGGGCCGGACATGTGGGACGACGCGTTTCCGAGCTTCCTGATCGGGCTCAGAGAAGGTCTTGAGGCGGGCCTGATCGTCTCGATCCTCGTCGCCACCCTGGTCCGGGCCGACGCCAAGTCGCGGCTGCCGCAGGTGTGGACCGGCGTGCTGGCCGCGATAGCGATGTCGATGGGCTTCGGCGCCATCCTCACCTTCACCGCCGCGAACCTCTCCGCCACCGCCCAGGAGGCGTTCGGCGGCACCCTCAGCCTGATCGCGGTCGCGTTCGTCACCGCGATGGTGTTCTGGATGCGCCGCTCGGCCCGCCACCTGTCCGGCGAGATCAAGCAGAAGGTCACCGCCGCGCTGGCCATGGGCGGCGGCATGCTCGTCCTCACCTCCTTCCTCGCGGTCGGCCGCGAGGGCCTGGAGACGGCGCTGTTCCTGTGGACCACCGGCCGGGCCGCGGGCGAGTCCTCCGGCCCGCTGATCGGCGCCGCGCTCGGCCTGGTCCTGGCGGCCGGCCTGTGCTGGGGCCTGTACCGCCGGGTCCTCAAGATCAACCTGACCCGGTTCTTCACGGTCACCGGCATCGTCCTGATCGTCATCGCCTCGGGCGTCCTCGGCTACGGCCTGCGCGACCTCCAGGAGGGCGGCGTGCTGGCCGGGAAGACCGCCTACGCCTTCGACCTGAGCGCGCACATCGACGCCGGCTCCTGGTACGCGACGCTGTTCCAGGGCGTCCTGAACCTCACCCCGGCCATGACCTGGCTCCAGGTCGTCGGATACGTCGCCTACCTCGCGATCGTCATGACGCTCTTCGTCCGCGGCTCGGCCGTGCCCGCCGCGCAGCCGAAGCCCCAGCCGCAGGCGGAGCCGCCGCGCCCGAACCCGAGACCCGGGCCGCGGCGGAGGCGCAGTCCGAGCCCGGCGAGCCGCAGCCCGCCGCCACGGAATCCGGCGCGGCCCTCCCGCGCCCGCCCGGTGTGGGTGCTCCCGGCCGCCGCCGTGGCCGTCCCGGCCCTCGTCGCGGGCCTGATCGTCGCCTTCAGCGACAGCAAGCCCGCGGCCGCGCAGACCGTCGCGGTCTCCGAGACCGACTGCGGCAAGGGCTTCTCCGCGCCCAAGCCCGGCCGGCAGACCTTCCAGATGCACAACACCGGCGACAAGGCGTCCGAGGTCTACCTGATCAACCCGGGCAGCAACGCCGTCTACGGCGAGATCGAGGGCCTGGCCCCCGGCACCACCCGCGACCTGGTCGCCACCGTCGGCGGCGGCGACTACGCCTGGCGCTGCGTGCCCACCAGCGGCAAGGCCGTCACCTCGGCCAGCGTCCGGGTCAGCGGCGGCGGCTCCACCAAGGCCGTACTCCCGCTGTCCGAGGCCCAGTTGCAGCCGCCGCTCACGGCGTACCGCGGCTACGTCGACGCCGGGCTCGCCACCCTGGAGGGCCAGACCGCCAGGCTCCGGGCCGACATCAAGGCGGACAAGCCCGCGGCGGCGCGGTCCGACTGGCTCGCCGCCCACGTCACGTACTCCTCGCTCGGCGCGGCCTACGGCACCTTCGCCGACTTCGACAGCCGGATCAACGGCCGCAAGGACGGCCTGCCCGGCGGCGTTGCCGACAAGGGCTTCACCGGCTTCCACCGGATCGAGTACGGCCTGTGGCACGACCAGCCGCTGCCGGCCCTCCAGCCCTACGCCGACCACCTGGTGACGGACGTGACCGGGCTGCGCAAGGCGTTCCCCAAGCAGGACTTCGACCCGGCCGACCTGCCGCTGCGCACCCACGAGATCCTGGAGAACACCCTCCAGTTCGAGCTGACCGGCGACACCGACGAGGGCAGCGGCACCAACCTCGCCACCGCCGACGCCAACCTGGCCGGCACCAAGGAGCTGCTGAGCGTCCTGCGCCCGCTGATCGCCCAGCGCGCGCCCGCCCGAGCTGGCCACCGTCGACGGCGACATCACCCGCCTCCAGGGGCTGCTGGACGGCGCCCGGCACGGCGCCGCCTGGACCCCGGTGGAGTCGCTCGACCCGGCCGCCCGGGCGAGGATCGACGGCGCCACCGGGCAGCTCCTCGAAGACCTGGCGCCGATCCCCGACCTGCTCGAGATCAGGAAGTCCGCGTGAGGCCCGGCCCCGGCCGCCCCCTGCGCGGGCAGCCGCAACCGCCCGCACAGCCGCGGTCCCCGCAGGCACAGCCGCCGTACAGCCAGCAGCAGCGCACCGAACCGCCCCACCACGAAGGGAAGCCGCCCGT
The DNA here is from genome assembly GCA_963820715.1 of uncultured Actinomycetota bacterium. GTDB lineage: Bacteria > Actinomycetota > Actinomycetes > Streptomycetales > Streptomycetaceae > Actinacidiphila. The sequence continues at coordinate 55,540 of CAWGAU010000004.1, forward strand.
GTCCGCCGACACCCCCCGTCCCGAGAGCTTCGAAGGTCTCCAGGGCACCTGCCCGATGGGCGCGGGCCGCCGGTCGTTCGTGAAGACCGCGCTCGGCGCGGGCGCCGGGGCGGCCGCGCTGGCCGGCGGCGGCTTCGCGCTCACCGCGGAGACCGGCGGCGAGCACCGCCGCGGCGGCCGACTCCTCCGCGAGCGGCCAGTCGCCCGCCGTGGCGTTCCACGGCGCGCACCAGGCGGGCGTCACCACCCCGCCGTCCGCCGCGGCCACCTTCGTGTCGTTCAACGTCATCGCGGACAACCGCAAGGAACTGGCCGACCTGTTCCGTACGATCACCGAGCGGGCGCGCTTCCTCACCTCCGGCGGCACCCCCGTCGACCTGGGCGTCGGCGCCCCGCCGTCCGACAACGGCATCCTCGGCCCGACGGTGCCCGCCGACGCCCTCACCGTGACCGCCGGCGTCGGCTCGTCCCTGTTCGACGACCGCTACGGTCTGGCCGCCGCCAAGCCGCGCCGGCTGGCGCCCGATGCGGGTCTTCCCCAACGACAACCTCCAGGACGCCGAGTGCCACGGCGACCTGTCGCTCCAGATCTGCGCGGGCAGCACGGACACGGTGCTGCACGCGCTGCGCGACATCGCCCGGCACACCCGCGGCGCCATGCAGATCAAGTGGCGGATCGACGGCTTCCAGAACGCCCCCCGCCCGACCGGCGCCGCAGCGCAACCTGCTCGGCTTCAAGGACGGCATCGCCAACCCCGACGTGTCCTCCTCCCGCGAGATGGACCAGCTCGTGTGGGTCACCGACCGCCTCGGCGAGCCCGCCTGGACGGCCGGCGGCAGCTACCAGGTGATCCGGATCATCCGGATGCTGGTGGAGTTCTGGGACCGGGTCTCGCTGACCGAGCAGGAGAAGATGTTCGGCCGCCGCAAGGACACCGGCGCGCCGCTGGACGGCGCCGTGGAGACCGACGCGCCCGACTACGCCAAGGACCCGTCCGGCGCGGCGATCCCGCTCGACGCGCACATCCGGATGGCCAACCCGCGCACCCCGCGGACCGCCGACACCCGCATCCTGCGCCGCGGCTACAACTACGACCGGGGCGTCGACCAGGTCGGCAACCTCGACATGGGCCTGGTCTTCTGCTGCTACCAGCAGGACGTGGTGCGGCAGTTCGAGGCGACGCAGACCCGGCTGATCGACGAGCCGCTGGTCGACTACATCTCCCCGGTGGGCGGCGGCTACTTCTTCACCCTCCCCGGCGTCCGGGACGCCGAGGACTGGCTCGGCCGGGGTCTGCTCTCCGCTTGACCCACCTCTCCGCCAGCGACCCCTGTCCGTCGCCCCTGGATCCGGTGACGTGGTCGCTTCACCACACCCCGCTGTCGGCGTACACGACAGTCGGTGCGAGAGTGAGAGCGATCACGAGCACGGCGAGGATTCCGCCTCGACCGAGCCTTCGGCGTACCCGATCCCCGAGCAGTGCGGCGAACAGGGCGACCGGTACGACGAGGGCGAGGACTCCGGCGAACTGCTCCGTGCGCAGGGTGGACAAGACGACGACATGGTGGATCGGCACCCTCGTCACGGCTGCTCCTCGTCGGTTCGCGATTTCCTGCTCCAGCAAATTACTACATGATGTAGAAATTGCGGAGTGGGGCCGAAACGGATTCCGGGCGAGACTTATGGGGGAGGAGGCCCGGCGTGCTGACGGTTGCGGTCAACCCGACGAACGGTGCTTCGGTGCTGTCGTCGTTCGGGGCTCTCGGCGTGCTGCTGGTGATCTTCGGCGAGTCGGGACTGGTGGTGGTGGGGTTCTTCCTCCCCGGTGACGCCCTGCTCTTCCCGGCCGGGCTGCTGTGCGCGGGCGGCCGGCCGGGACCCCAGCTCTCGCTGTGGCAGGTGCTGGTCTGCGCGGCGGTCGGGGCCGTGGCCGGCGCGCAGGTCGGCTATCTGATCGGGCGGCGGGGCGGCGCGGCGCTGCTGGCCCGCAACGACAGCGGCCATCTGAAGAAGGGCCTGGCACGCGCGGAGGAGCTGCTGGCGAGATACGGATACGGCAAGGCGGTGGTGCTGGGCCGTTTCATACCCCTGGTGCGCAGCGTGCTCAGCCCGGCGGCCGGCGCCCTGGGCGTGCCGCTGCGCACCTTCACGCTGTGGCAGGTGGTGGGCGCCCTGGTCTGGACGCAGAGCCTGGTGCTCGCGGGGTACGCGCTGGGCTCGTCGGTCCCGCACGCCGACCACTACCTGGTGCCGTTCGTCGGCCTGATCGTCATCGTCTCGGTGGTGCCGTTCCTGCTGGAGCGGCGGCGCTCGCGGCGCCGTCACCACCACTGACCCGCAACCCGGGCGGCCGGGCGTCAGCCCTGGCGCCGGCTCACCAGGTGCCCGGGGCCGGCCGCGTCGAACAGCCCGTCGAGGTCGTGCGCGGCCACCACCAGGCTCGCGCAGCAGACCGCCATCAGCGCGGTGCAGGCCACCACCAGGCCGTGGCGGGCCGGGGCCGGCGGGGCCAGGAGCGCCCGCACCCGCTGCGGCACCGGGCCGCCGGTGGCGGCGAGCGCCTGCTCGGGCACCCGGCTGGTGGCCAGCGCGGCGTGGGCGATGGCGTGCGCGACCAGCGAGCGGTCGCCCACCGCCTTCACGGCCTCCTCGTCGGCCCACCGCTCCAGCGCGTACGCGCCCTCCCGGGCGAGCGGCCGCAGCAGCGGGTCGACCGCGGCCGCGAGCTGGAGCAGCAAAAGGAAAAGATGGTGGCGGTGCCTGAGGTGGGCGCGCTCGTGCGCCAGCAGCGCCCGCCGCTCGCCCGTGGACAGCGCGCGCAGCATGCCGGCGGACACCACGATCCGGCCGGGTGCGCCGGGCAGCGCGAAGGCCGCGGGCACGGGGTCGTCCAGCACGGCCAGGTCGCCGGAGGCGGGCAGGTCGCGGCACTCGCGCCAGGCGTCGATCATCACCTTGCCGTGCCGCCACGACGCCCGGGACAGGGCGACGAAGCAGACGATCGCGGCGAGCGCGCACAGCGCCGTCACCGGCCGGTCGAACGGGCTGTCGGTGGCCAGGACGCGCGGGGACCAGCGCCCCTCCTCGGCCACCTCGGGGATCTGGCCGATCAGCGTGGAGCCGATCATCGCCAGGATCGTCACCCAGGCCCCGGCGGCCACGACGGCGGCCGACACCAGCACCCACGCCGAGGTGCGCGGCGGCAGCCGGCGGGCCGCGCTCGGCGCCGTCAGCGCCACCAGCACGCTCATCAGCAGCGGCGCGCACAGCGCCGGGCCCGCGCTCCCCACCGGCTCAGTCCGCCCTGTGTCCGCGCAGCAGCTGCTCCAGCAGCTTCTCGTCCTCCGCGGCCAGCTCGGAGACGAACCTGGCCAGTACGGCCGCCCGGTCCCCGCCGTGCTCCAGCAGGTCGCGCATGCCGGCCGCCGCGTGGCCGGCCTCGTCGCGCACGGGGGAGTAGCGGTAGCCGCGGCCAGCCCGCTCCCGGGTGACCAGGCCCTTGTCGTGCAGCCGGGTGAGGATCGTCAGCACCGTGGTGTAGGCGGGATCGCCGGCCACCTGCTCGCGTACGGCGCCCGCGACCATCGGCTCGCCGGCCGTCCACAGCACGGCCAGCACCTCGCCCTCCAGTTCGCCGGGCGCACGCCTGGCCGGGGCCGGAGTGGTCTCCTCACCCATGCGCACCGCTCCCTTCACCGTCACCCCGTCCGTGCCGCGGTCCGCCGTGGCGCCGCCGCCGGGCGTCCCCGCCCCGCGGGCACCGGCCGGGGGCACCGGCCGCCAGCGTACTACGCGGCCTGCCGCCGGAAGCGGTGCCCGATCAGTGCCCGCCGCCGCGCCGACCGCCCGTCTCCGGCGGCCCGTGATGGCGCAGCGGACCGACGGACAGACCCTGGTCGCGGCAGGTGTCGAGCAGTCGGGGGAGCGCGCCGAGGGTCTTGCGCCACGAGCCGGTGGCGTAGGTGCAGTCGGAGTCGTGCAGCAGTACGGTCCCGCCGCCGCGCAGATCGCGGGCGACGGTGTCGTGGACGCTGCGCGGGGTGGCCCGCGCCCGCCGGTCCTCGCCCCACGCGGTCCACAGCACGGGGGTGAGGCCGAGCCGGCGGCAGGCCAGGCAGGTGCGTTCCGTCTCCCGCCGTACGGCGGGCGGAACATCCGCGGCTGCCCCGTATCCAGACGGCGAGGCCGGCCTCCTGCGAGGCCGCCGCGTTGGTCTGCCCGTGGCCGGGTATGCAGCGGCGCCCCGCTGTCGGCAGTCCGCCGCCCGTCCGCGTGCGTCATCGTGCGTTTCCGGGGCAATCGGCGAGGTATGACGACGAGATCGGCAGCATCGGCGGGGCACGGACAGGCCAGACGCGCGGCGCACGGTCCGGCCGTCGCGGCCGGGGCGCGCGCGGGGTTCGCGGCCCGTGGGGTGATCTACGTGCTCGTCGGCGTGCTGGCGGTGCGGATCGCGTTCTCGGACGGCGGGGGCCAGAAGGCCGACCGCGGCGGGGCGATCGCCGAGATCGCCCATCAGCCCTTCGGCAAGGCCCTGTTGTGGCTGCTGGGCGCGGCGCTGGCCGGCATGGCCCTGTGGCGGCTGTCCGAGGCCGCCTTCGGCCAGGCCGGCCCGGGCGGGAACAAGGCGGGCAAGCGGCTCATCGCCGCGGGCCGCGCCGTCTTCTACGGTTTCGTGTCGTACTCCGTGCTCGCGTACGCCGCCGGGGCGAAGGGCAGCGGCAGCGGGTCGACCGACAAGTCGTCGCAGGATGTGACGGCCAAGGTGCTCGGCTGGCCGGGCGGCAGGTGGATCGTGGCGGCCGCCGGAGTGGCGATCGTCTGCGCCGGGCTGTGGATCGCGGCCCGGGCCCTGACGGGCAGGTTCCGCAAGCACCTGATGATGTCCCGGATGAGCCGGAGCGAGCGCCGGGGCGTCGACTTCCTCGGGAAGTTCGGCGGCGCCTCGCGCGGGATCACCTTCGCCACGGCGGGCGGGTTCGCCGTCGCCGCGGCCGTACGGCACAAGCCGGACGAGGCCACCGGCATGGACAACACCCTGCGCTCGTTCGCGGACACGCCCGCCGGCCCGTGGCTGCTGGTGCTCATCGCCGTCGGCCTGATCGCCTTCGGCGTGTTCTCCTGGGCCAGCGCCCGCTGGCGCAGGGTCTAGGCGTACGGACCCGCAGGGTTGTTGGCGCCGGTCCGTAGACCTGGGCGCAACACCTGGGCGCGTCCGAGAAGGAGCGCCCTCCGCCCAACGAGCCGGGCGGGCCGCTGCGACTCGCCCCGGTGCGGCGGCCGCAGGGGGCCTGCGGTCCGTGGGCAGGCAGCCGCCGGGCGCGCCGACCGGCCGCCCCCACGCGGGACTTGGCTCACCCTGCGCGCGAACCTCCGCCTTTCCCGGGCCCTCTGCCTGAACTCCTCGACCTCCTGCGCACCAGCCGCTGAGCCCTCCGATTCCCGGTGCCGAGCAACACGGCGCGCCGGAAGCACCGTTACCGCCGATCCCGGCCTTCGCCCGCCGAAACGAGGAGCGTTGAGCGACCGCGCGGACCGGGACCGACCGGCGCGGGACCTCAGCACCTGGACGGCCGCATGCCTCGAAGCCTTCCCGATCGCCCAGCAGGGCCACGCGTTGGAGCGCGTCCGCGTCGTCGCCCGGTCCCACGCCTACCGGTCCGACGAGCCACGGCACGTCCGCCTTCGCCGGGACCGGGCTGTCCTTGGCCGCGAACGCGCGGCTGCCCGGCCTGGCCGCGCCCGCGGAACGCGAGCGCGGGGTTCGGGGTGCCGTCGTCGTCCGCAAGGACTCCGGCGCGGCGTGGCCGGGCGTGCCTGGAGGGCGAGTTGAGCGCCGGACCGCTGTGCCTCCCCGTGAGGGCGCAGCGGTCCGGCGGGCCGGAGGGGGCCAGGAGTGCGGCTCAGTCGGCCAGCCGGAAGGCCAGTTCGGTCTCCCACTTGGCGGTGTCGGGCTCGATCCGGGGGTCGGTGCCGTAGCTCTCCATCCGGCAGCCCCACGCCTCGCCGGCCTCGGTCGGGGTCATGTCCCAGCGCAGGCCGGCCGCCGCCGCCCAGTCCAGCAGCAGGGCGGTGGCGCCGATGAGCCCGGCGGGGCTGCCGACATGGGTGTACGTCGCGTAGCGGCCGGCCGGCAGGAGGCCGGGGAGCAGGTCGCCGTCGGCCGGGGCCGGCGCGGCGACCGGCGCGCCCGCCTCGATCTCCAGCTCCCGCTCCATGTCGATGAGGTTGTACTTCAGGAACGGCGGTCCGACCGGCACGACGCCGAGCGCGGTCAGCCGCCCCAGGACCTCCGGGATGCGGTGCGCGATGGTGTCGACGGTCCGCATGGTGACGACCGCCCGGACCGCCGCGTAGGGCTGCGCGGCGCGGTCGACGATCCTGGGTGGTAGGTGTGCGGTGTTGGTCATGCAGGCGTAGACCGTCCGCGGCCGGAAAACTCATCGGCCGGAGCCGGCCGGTTCCTCGGCGGGCGAGGTCAGCCGAGGAAGGCCCGCAGCAGCGAGGCCGTCGCGGCGAGGTGCTCCTCGGTCGCGCGCCGGGCGCCCTCCGCGTCGCCGGTCAGGATCATGTGCACCATGGCCCGGTGCTGCGTGGTGGAGTGCTCGATGTTGTGGCCGAGCATCGGGATGGCGTTGAGCAGGTCGTTGAGCCGCATCCGGATGTCGGCGATGCTCGCGGCCAGCGACTCCGAGCCGGTCAGCTCGCCGATCGCCAGGTGGAACCGCGAGTCCGCCGCCCGGTACTCCCCGGGCGCCGCGGTCTCCAGGTCGGTCAGCCGCATCTGCAGATACGCCCGCTGCTCGGCCGACAGGTCCTGCTGCGCGGCCTGTTCGGCGGCGCCCGCCTCCAGGACCAGCCGGAAGGTGAGCGCGTCCGCGAGTTCGGCCCCCATGTCCTCGGCGACCCGGCGCAGGTCGTCCGGTCCCGGCGCCTCGGCGCGGTAGGTGACGAAGGTGCCCCCGTAGCGGCCGCGGCGGGACTCGACGTAGCCGGCCTGCTGGAGCGAGCGCATCGCCTCGCGGAGGGTGACCCGGCTGACGTTCAGCCGGGTGGCCAGGGCCCGTTCGGCCGGCAGCCGGTCACCGTAGGAGAAGACGCCCAGCTTGACGGCCTGGAGGATGCGCTCGACCGTCTCCTCGAAGGCGTTTCCCGACCGGACGGGACGGAAGATCCGGCCCCCCGTCCAGTCGATGCTGCCCCGCGGTTCGAGCGGCTCACTCATCCACGCCACATTACCCGCTTCCCCTGTGCCCACCGATCGGCGCCCGATCCCCGTCCGGTCCCACCCGGTCCCCACCGGGGACGGATCGTTGCGGGGAAGCCGGGAGAACTCTTGACACCCCGGCGTCGGCGGGAATTAATAATACGCCAATGGGCTAGTACCAGACCTTTGCGGAATCCGCCCCTACAGATGAGGTCCGCATGTCGTCCCAGCACGCAGCCGACGCGACCCCGGCCGGCGCCACCGACCCCGCCCCGCCCGTCTCCGACGAACAGCGCCTGCACGAACTGGGCTACGCCCAGGAACTGGCCCGCACCATGTCGGGTTTCTCCAACTTCGCCGTCTCGTTCACGATCATCTCGGTCCTCTCCGGCTGCCTGACCCTCTACGGCTACGGCATGGCCACCGGGGGGCCGGTCCTCATCGTGTGGGGCTGGCCCTTCGTCGGCCTGATGACCCTGCTGGTGGGCCTGGCCATGGCCGAGGTCTGCTCCAGCTACCCCACGGCCGGCGGCCTGTACTACTGGGCCGCCAAGCTGGCCCGGCGCAACGGCCCGGCCGCGAGCTGGTTCACCGGCTGGTTCAACTTCCTCGGGCAGGTCGCCGTCACCGCCGGCATCGACTTCGGCGCCGCCCTCTTCCTCAACGCCCTGCTCGACCTGCAAGGCTGGTTCTCGGCCACCCCCGGCCACACGGTGCTGCTGCTCGGCCTGATCCTGGCCCTGCACGGCGCGCTCAACACCTTCGGGGTGCGGCTGGTCGCGGTGCTCAACAACATCAGCGTGTGGTGGCACATCCTGGGCGTCGCGGTCATCGTCGGCGCGCTGGCCATCGCACCGGACCACCACCAGTCGGCCGGCTACGTCTTCACCCACTTCACCAACACCACCGGCTGGCACAGCACGGTGTACGTCGGTGCGCTCGGACTGCTGCTGGCGCAGTACACCTTCACCGGCTACGACGCCTCCGCGCACATGACGGAGGAGACGCACGACGCGGCACGCTCGGGCCCGCGGGGCATCGTGATGTCGATCGTGGTCTCGCTGATCGCCGGCTGGATTCTGCTCATCGGCATCACCTTCGCCATCCAGGACTACGGCGCCGAGCAGCACAGCGGCACCGGGGTCCCGCCGGCCCAGATCTTCATCGACGCGCTCGGCGCCACCGGCGGCAAGCTGCTGCTGGTCGTCGCCATCGGCGCCCAGCTGTTCTGCGGGATGAGCTCGGTCACCGCCAACTCCCGCATGATCTACGCCTTCTCGCGCGACGGAGCGCTGCCCGGCTCCGCGTACTGGCACCGCATCAACCACCGCACCCGCACGCCCACCAACGCCGTATGGCTGGCCGCCGTGGGCGCGTTCGTGCTGGGCCTGCCCTACCTGTGGAACGCCACGGCCTACGCCGCGGTGACCTCCATCGCGGTCATCGGCCTCTACATCGCCTACGTCATCCCCACCTTCCTGCGGCTGCGCCAGGGCGCGGACTTCCGGCCCGGGCCCTGGAACCTGGGGCGGTGGAGCCGGCCGGTCGGCGTCGCCGCCGTCGGCTGGGTCGTGATCATCACCGTGCTGTTCATGCTGCCGCAGGTCAGCCCGGTGACCACGCTCACCTTCAACTACGCCCCGATAGCCGTGCTGGTGGTGCTCGGCTTCGCCGGCGGGTGGTGGCTGCTCTCCGCCAGGAACTGGTTCACCGGCCCCAAGGTGCAGGGCAGCGCCGAGGAACTCGCCGCGGTCGAAGCCGACCTCGGCGCCGTCTGACGGACCGTCAGCCATCCCGCCTCGCGAGCGCCGGTCGGCGCGGGTCCCCGCAGTGCTTGGGGACCCGCGCCGGCCCGCCGCTATGCGGGTGTGACGTAGGCGCCGGAGATGCCGCCGTCCACGAGGAAGGTGTTGGCGGTCATGAAGGAGGAGTCGTCGCTGGCGAGGAAGGCGACGGCCGCCGCGATCTCCTCGGGTTCGGCGAACCGGCCCAGCGGGATGTGGACCAGGCGGCGGGCGGCGCGCTCGGGGTCCTTGGCGAACAGCTCGCGCAGCAGCGGGGTGTTGACGGGTCCGGGGCACAGGGCGTTGACCCGGATGCCTTCGCGGGCGAACTGGACGCCCAGCTCGCGGCTCATCGACAGGACGGCGCCCTTGGAGGCGGAGTAGCTGATCTGGGAGGTGGCGGCGCCCATGACGGCGACGAAGGACGCGGTGTTGATGATCGAGCCCTTGCCCTGGCGCTGCATGTGCGGGATGGCGTGCTTGCAGCACAGGTAGACGCTGGTGAGGTTGACCTCCTGGACCCGGCGCCAGGCGTCCAGGCCGGTGGTGAGGATGGAGTCGTCGTCGGGCGGCGAGATGCCGGCGTTGTTGAAGGCGATGTCGAGCCGGCCGTAACTGGCCACGGCCGTCTCGTACATGGCGCGCACCGCGTCCTCGTCGGTGACGTCGGTGTGCACGAACAGGCCGCCGACCGCCTCGGCGGCGCTCTTGCCGGCGGCCGCGTCCACGTCGGCGCAGACCACCCGGGCGCCTTCGGCGGCCAGCCGCCGGGCGGTGGCCAGGCCGATGCCGCTGCCGGCCCCGGTGATCACGGCCACCCGGCCGTCAAGGCGTTGTGCGAGGTTCATCGGGTCAGTCCTCCGTGGAGATGAAGACGTTCTTGGTCTCGGTGAAGGCGTCGAGGGCGTCCGGGCCCAGTTCGCGGCCGAGCCCGGACTGCTTGAACCCGCCGAACGGGGTCGAATAGCGCACCGACGAGTGGGAGTTGACCGACAGGTTGCCGGCCTCCACGCGCGCGGCCGACGCGGATCGCCCGTCCGACGTCGCGGGTCCAGATCGACCCGGACAGGCCGTAGGGCGTGTCGTTGGCGATGCGGACGGCGTCGGCCTCGTCGGTGAAGGGGACCACGCACATCACCGGGCCGAAGATCTCGTCGGTGAACGCGGGGTCCCGGGGGCCGGTACCGGTGAGGACGGTGGGCGGGAACCAGAAGCCGGGGCCGTCGGGGGCGGAGCCGCGGAAGGCGACCGGGGCGTCCTCGGGCACGTAGGCGGCGACCGCGTCGCGGCGGGCCGCCGAGATCAACGGGCCCATCTCGGTGGCCGGGTCGCCCGGGTCGCCGACCCGAAGCGCCTTCACCGCCGGTTCCAGCAGCGCCATGAAGTCGTCGAAGACGCTGCGGTGGACCAGGACGCGGGAGCGGGCGCAGCAGTCCTGCCCGGCGTTGTCGAAGACGGCGTACGGCGCCGTGGCGGCGGCCTTGGCCAGGTCGGCGTCGGCGAAGACGATGTTGGCGCTCTTGCCGCCGAGTTCCAGGGTGACCGGCTTCACCTGCTCGCGCGCAGCCGGCCATGATCTCCTTGCCGACCCGGGTGGAGCCGGTGAAGACGACCTTGCGCACGTCCGGGTGGGTGACGAACCGCCGCCCCACGACGTCGCCCCGGCCCGGCAGGATCTCCAGCACGCCGGGCGGCAGCCCTGCCTCCAGGGCGAGTTCGCCCAGCCGCAGCGCGGTCAGCGGGGTGAGTTCCGCGGGTTTGAGCACCACGGTGTTGCCGGCCGCGAGCGCGGGGGCCAGGCCCCAGGCGGCGATCGGCAGGGGGAAGTTCCACGGCACGATCACGCCGACCACGCCGAGCGGCTCCCGGAACGTGACGTCGAGTCCGCCGGCCACCGGGATCTGCCGGCCGCAGTCCCGCTCCGGGGCGGCCGCGTAGTAGTCGAGCACGTCCCGGACGTTGCCCGCCTCCCAGCGGGCGTTGCCCAGGGTGTGGCCGGCGTTGGCCACCTCCAGCCGGGCCAGGTTCTCCCGGTCCGCGTCCACGGCGGCGGCGAAGGCGCGCAGCAGCCGGGCGCGGTCGGCCGGGGCCACCGTCCGCCACGACGCGAAGGCGGTGCGGGCGCGGGCGATGGCCGCGTCCGTCTCGCGCAGGTCGGCCATGGGCACGGTCGCGACGGCCTCCTCGGTGGCCGGATTGACCACCTCGTACGGCCCGGTGCGGCCGGGATCGGGGCCCGGCGCGGGCGGCGGGGTCGTCGGGGGGAGCGAGGTCATCGGGCGTCCACCTTTCCGAGGGAGCCGTCCGCGCCGTCCGCGGCCGCCGGGCGGCAGGCGGCGGCGAACGCGCGGAACAGGCGGCGGGTCCCGGCCGTCCGTCTCGGGGTGCCACTGCACCCCGACCGTGAACCGCCGGCCGGGCAGTTCGATCGCCTCGACCGTCCCGTCCGCGGCCCAGGCCACGGGCAGCAGCCCCGTACCGAGCCGGTCGACGGCCTGGTGGTGGTAGCAGCGCACGGTCGCCGTGCCGCCGAGGACCGGGCCGAGGACGGCGTCGGGCCGTACCCGTACGGTCTGCGTGCCGAAGGTCGCCCGGGCCGGCTGGTGGCCGGTGTGGCCCACGCGGTCGGGCAGGTGCTGGACCAGGGTGCCGCCGAGGGCGGTGTTGAGCACCTGCATGCCGCGGCACACGCCGAGCACCGGAATGCCGCGGGCCAGCGCGGCGTCGAGCAGCGCGAACTCCCAGGCGTCCCGGGCGGTGGCGGGCGGGCCGGTCCGCGGGTGCGGCGGCCGGCCGTACCGCGCGGGGTCGACGTCCGGGCCGCCGGCCAGCAGCAGCCCGTCGAGCACCGCGACGACGCCGGGCGGCGCCCGCGCGCCTGCGGGGGCAGCAGGACCGGCAGGCCGCCGGCGCCCGCCACACCGTCGACGTAACTCTGCGGGATCAGCGCGGCCGGCTGCCGCCACACGCCCCAGGCGGCCGTGTCGAGGTAGCTGCTGATCCCGATCAGCGGCAGGCCGCCGTCGCGGTCGCCGCTCACAGGCGCTCGAAACCGCGGCGCCGCTCCCAGTCGGTGACCGCCGCGTCGAAGGCGGCGAGTTCCGCGTGCCCGGCGTGGGCGTAGTGCCGCACCACGTCCGCGCCGAAGGACTCGCGCGGCCACCGCGCTGTGCTCGAAGGCGTGCACGGCGTCCCGCAGCGTGGCCGGCACCCGCGGCGCGTCGGAGGCGTAGGCGTTGCCGGTGAACGCGGCGGGCAGCGGCAGCCCCGCCTCGACCCCGTGCAGCCCGGCGGCGATCACGGCGGCCACCGCCAGGTACGGGTTGACGTCGCCGCCCGGGACCCGGTTCTCGAACCGCAGCGACGGCCCGTGCCCCACCACCCGCACCGCGCAGGTCCGGTTGTCGCGGCCCCAGGCGAGAGCGGTGGGGGCGAAACTGCCGGCGGCGTAGCGCTTGTACGAGTTGACGTTGGGCGCCAGCAGCAGCGCGAAGTCCGCCAGGCAGGCCAGTTGGCCGGCGATGAAGTGCTCCATCACCGGCGAGAAGCCGTCCGCGCTCCCGCCCGGCATGACGGGCGCGCCGTCGCCGTCGCGCAGGCTCAGGTGGATGTGGCAGGAGTTGCCCTCCCGCTCGTTGTACTTCGCCATGAAGGTCAGGCTCACCCCCTCCTGGGCGGCGATCTCCTTCGCGCCGGTCTTGTAGACGGCGTGGTCGTCGCAGGCGACCAGCGCCCGGTCGTACCGGAAGGCGATCTCGTGCTGGCCCGGGTTGCACTCGCCCTTGGCCGACTCCACGGTCAGCCCGGCGCCCGCCATCCCGTTGCGGATACGGCGCAGCAGCGGCTCGACCCGGCCGGTGCCGAGGATGGAGTAGTCGACGTTGTACTGGTTGACCGGTGTGAGCCGCTGGTAGTCCTTGTCCCACGCCTGCTCGTAGCTGTCCGCGAAGACCATGAACTCCAACTCGGTGCCCACGTACGCGTACCAGCCGTGCCGGGCCAGCCGGTCGAGCTGGCGGCGCAGGATCTGCCGGGGCGAGACGGGCACGGGCCGGCCGTCGGGCGCACGGACGTCGCACTGCACCATGGCCGTGGCCGGGTGCCACGGGACCAGCCGGAGCGTGTCCAGGTCGGGGGCGAAGACCAGGTCGCCGTAGCCGGTGTCCCACGAGGAGTTCTCGTAGCCCTCGACGGTGTTCATCTCGACGTCGACCGCGAGCAGGTAGTCGCAGCCCTCGGCCGCGTTCGGGACGATCTCCGCGAGGAAGTGGTCCGCGGCGACCCGCTTGCCCTGGAGGCGGCCCTGCATGTCGGTCAGGGCCAGGACGACCGTGTCGATCTCGCCCGCGGTGACGAGCGAGCGCAGCTCGTCCAGCGTCAGTCGTGCGTGGTGGGGGCTCATCAGGGGGTCTCCCGTTCCTGCCGGTCGGCTGCGCACCCGCGGTATCCAATGGCCTATAAGTAGACCATTGAATACCACGGACAGTGCCATCTGCATGTCGATCGCGTCAAGACCCCGGGGCGGCCGGCGAGGTCCCGGCGGTACGACCGCGCTCATCCGGATGGGCCTCGCCACCGGGCGGACCCGGCGGGGCTGTTCCTACGGTGGCGGCATGACCTGGTTCTCATCGCGGACCACCGCGGCCGCCGCAGTCTGCCTCGCCGTCAGCTGCCTGCCGGCCGCCCTCGCCGTGGACGCGGCGGCCGCCCGCCCCGTGGGCCGGTCGGACGGCAGCGGGAGCGGGGCGTCCGGCGCCGCCCGGGAACTGCCGGCGGTCGGTGGAGCGCTGCTGGCGCGGCCGGGTGTCCAGGTACGGCCGGCGGCCGGCGCGCCCGCGCTGCCCACCGGACTGTCCGCCCTGTCGTGGATCGTCTCCGACGCCCGCACCGGCCAGGTGCTCGCCGCCAAGGACGCGCACCGCGCCCTGCCCCCGGCCAGCACCCTCAAGACGCTCTTCGCCGTCACCGTGCTCCCGCACATGGCCCAGGACGCCAAGGTCAAGGTCACCGACGCGGACCTGGCCGGCACCGGGGTCGGCAGCAGTCTGGTGGGTGTGCAGACCGGGCAGACGTACACGGTCGCCGACCTGTGGCGCGGGGTGTTCCTCGCGTCGGGCAACGACGCCGTGCACGTCCTGGCGCACATGAACGGCTCGGTGCCGCTGACGGTCTCCCAGATGCAGGCCAAGGCGAAGATGCTCGGCGCCGACGACACCCACGTCGTCACGCCCGACGGCTACGACATGCCCGGCCAGGTCTCGTCCGCGTACGACCTGTCGCTGTTCGCCCGCGCGGGGCTGGCCAACCCCGACTTCGCCCGCTACGTCTCCACCGCCACCGCGCAGTTCCCCGGCGGCATCGACGCGAAGGGCACGTTCGTGAAGTCCTTCGGCATCCGCAACACCAACCGGCTGCTGTCCGGCGCCGACGGCGTCACCCCGTACCCGGGCATCATCGGCGTGAAGAACGGCTACACCACCAACGCCGGCAACACCCTCGTCGCCGCCGCCCGGCGCGGCGGCCGCACCCTGATCGCCACGGTCATGAACCCGCAGTCCGGCGTCCCGCAGGCCGTCTACAAGGAGACCGGCGCGCTGCTGGACTGGGGCTTCGCCGCCGCCGGCCGCACCGCGTCCGTCGGCACCCTCAACGCCGCGCCCGCCCCGGCGCCGGCCAGGAAGCCCACCGCCGTGCCGGCCGCCGCCCGGGACGGCCGCGCGCGCGTCACCGCGGCAGGCGACTCGCTGCCCACCTCCGTCTGGTACGCGGGCGGCGGCGTCGCCGTGGTCGCCGCTGCCGCCGCGTCCGTCGTCCTGGCCCGCCGCCGCTCCGCGGTCCGAAGCCGCTGACCCGGGCGGGCCCGGCCCCGTCGGTCGGCCGCACCGTACGCTCCGGGGGGCCGGCGCGCGCCTGCTTCCCAGACCGGCCCAGTCGCCAATACCCCGCCCATATCGGAGAAATGCCCAGAACCCGCGTATCCGCAACGACTGTTACCGGCCGTTGCCCGGCTGGAGTTTTGGGATTGTCGGATCGGCTACTATCCGGCCATGGCACAGAAAGTAGTGACCCTCTACACAGACGACCTCACGGGCGAAGAGTCCACCGAGATCGGCACGTACACCATTCTCGTCAACGGCGCGGGTGTCGAGATCGACCTCACTCCGGAGAACCACGACAAACTGATGGAGGTATTGAACCCGTTCCTCCAGGCCGACGGCGCCCGGCGGGTGCGGACGGCGGGAACGGGGCGGACCCGCGCCGCGCGAGGGCAGGGTCGCGGTGCGGCGACCGGCCGGGACACGGCCGCGATCCGCGCGTGGGCCAAGGACAACGGCTTCGAGGTGAACGACCGCGGGCGTGTTCCCGCCCCGGTGGTCGAAGCGTACGAAAAGACCCACTGAGACCGGTAGTCGCAAGGCCGGGCGGCACGGCACGGCGGAATCCGCCGACGGATCGAGGGAATTCGCGTGCCGCCCCGGCAAGTGCGCACCGCAAAGTGCGCACGACAAGGTGCGAAGGGCACGGCGTTCCGGGCAAACGGTTCCGGGCGGGCTGTTCCCGGCAAGGCGTGAACGGCGCCGCGCGCACACCAAGGTGCGAAGGACATGGTGTGCAACCGGCAGCGTGTGAACGGCGCGGCCCCCGTGCGCAGGCCGCCGCTTTCCCCGCGCGGGGCGTCAGGGGCCTGGACGACAGACCCTAGCCGGACGGCGAGCCGCGGAAACGGCGACAGCTCCACACGAGCAGCGCCAAAAGGATGAGGCCGGAGAGGATCAGGCTCGATCCGGTGCTCCAGCCGGTCAGCGGCAGCCACGGCAGCAGGCGCGCGCCCCACACCACTCCCGCGGCGATGAGCCCGAGGCCGGCCAGTACGGAGCCGGTGATCCGCCAGCGCGAGGCCACCCCGGCCTCGGCGGCCTGCATCGCCTGCTCCCTGACCGGTTCGATGAACCGCCCGACGGCCGGCAGCGCCCGCGACAGCAGGATCAGCCCCGCCAGCACCAGCAGCAGCCCGGGCCCCGGCAGCACCAGCAGCGCCACGCCGACCAGCACCAGCGCGCCGCCCGCGACGCCGAGCACCACACGTTTCGCCGGGTGCAGCCGCACGTGCGGGGCATGGGGATGGTGCGCCCGCGTCGTCCCCGACCGCCGTCCGGGCTTGTCACCCGGCGCCGGTGACCCGGTCTCCGCCCGCCGCGCTGCGCTCACCGCCCCACCGTAACCGCGAGGTCACCGCGGTCCCGGCCGCGACACCGGGACCGCGGCCCGACATCTCCGCCGGCCGCGCCGGGGAGCGTGCGGCCCCGGCCCGTCCCACGGAGCGCACCCGGAGCGCACCCGGGCACACCGGAGCACACCGGAGCACACCGGGGCCGCCGCTCCCCGCCGGTCCTGGCCGGGGCATCATGGATCGCGGACGGGCCGCGCACGGCGACGGCGGCCCCGCCTGCCGGACCACCCGCCCGCGAACCCTGGAGCGATCGTTGTGAGCACCTTGAACGAACTGCCGGTGACCACCCTGGACGGCCGGGAGGCCACCTTCGCAGAACTGACCGGCGGAAAGGCCGCGCTGGTGGTCAACGTCGCCAGCCGGTGCGGACTCACCCCGCAGTACACGGCGCTTGAGGCCCTGCACCGGGAGCTGTCGGGCCGCGGGTTCACCGTGGTCGGCTTCCCCTGCAACCAGTTCGGCGGCCAGGAGCCCGGCACCAGCGAGGAGATCGCCGAGTTCTGCTCGGCCACCTACGGCGTGACGTTCCCGATGGCCGGCAAGGTCGACGTCAACGGCCCCGGGCGGCACGCCGTCTACGGCGAACTCACCGCGCACTCCGACGCCTCGGGCAGCGCCGGCGACATCCAGTGGAACTTCGAGAAGTTCCTCGTCGACCCGGCCGGCACGGTCGTCGCCCGATTCCGCCCGAAGACCACCCCGGACGCCCCTGAGGTCAAGGCCGCCATCGAGGACCTGCTCGCCGGCTGACGGCAGCACCGGACAGGGCGCACCGGGAGCGCGAGGTCACCCGTACGCCGGGTCCGGTGCGCCCGGGGCGGGGATCGCCGGGGCCGGCGGCTGCTCGTCGTCGGCCAGGGTGCGTTCGTCGAACGGCAGGTCGCCGGCGAGCACCCGCCCCACCCGGTCCTTGTCGACCTCGCCCACCCAGGTCCCGACGAGCAGTGTGGCGACCGCGTTGCCGGTGAAGTTGGTCAGCGCGCGCGCCTCGCTCATGAAGCGGTCGATGCCGACGATCAGGCCGACCCCGTCGACCAGGGCGGGCTGGTGCGACTGGAGCCCGCTGGCCAGCACGGCGATCCCCGAACCCGACACGCCCGCCGCGCCCTTGGAGGCGAGCATCATGAACAGCAGCAGCCCGATCTGCTGCCCCAGGTCCAGCGGCCGGTCGAGCGCGTCCGCGATGAACAGCGAGGCCATCGTCAGGTAGATCATGGTGCCGTCGAGGTTGAAGGAGTACCCGGTCGGCACCGTGATGCCGACGACCGGGCGGCTGACGCCCAGGTGCTCCATCTTCGCGATGAGCCGCGGCAGTGCGGACTCCGACGAGGACGTGGACAGGATCAGCAGGAACTCCCGGCCCAGGTACCGCAGCAGCCGGAAGAGGTTGACGCCGGTGGCGAGCCGGAGCAGCGTGCCGAGCACCACGACGACGAACAGCACGCAGGTGATGTAGAAGCCGATCATGATCGTGGCGAGCGCCTTGAGGGCGTCCGTGCCGGTCTCGCCGATGACGGCCGCCATCGCGCCGAAGGCGCCCACCGGGGCGGCCCACATGATCATCGACAGCACCCGGAAGACGAGCTTCTGGATGTGGCCGACGCCGCGCAGCACCGGCTCGCCGGCCCGGCCCATCGCCTGGAGGCGCGAACCCGACCAGCAGGGCGACCAGCAGCGTCTGGAGCACCTGGCCCTCGGTCAGGGCGGACACCAGCGTGGTCGGGATGATGCCGAGCAGGAAGTCGACCGGTCCGACATGGGCGTTCGTGGCGGCCGTGTGCCCGATGTGCCGGGTCGCCTCGGTCAGGTGCAGCCCGGAGCCCGGGTGCAGGACGTTGCCGACGACCAGCCCGATGGCCAGCGCCACCGCCGACATGACCACGAAGTACCCGAGCGCGAGGCCGCCGACCCGGCCGACCTTCGCCGCCTGCCGGACCGAGCCGACGCCGAGCACGATCGTGCAGAAGATCACCGGCGAGATCATCATCTCGATCAGCGAGACGAACCCGGTGCCGAGCGGTTTCAGCTCCCGGCGAAGTGCGGCCACAGGAATCCGGTCGCGATGCCGAGCAGCACGGCGACGATCACGGCGAGGTACAGGTACTGTGTGCGGTCCCGCGGGGCGGGTGGTGCTCCCACCGGTGATTCGGGCATGTCGGTTCTCCTTGGCGGCGTCAGCGGCGTCCGCGGAGCGCCCCGGTGTTCGCGGGGCGGCGAGGGGCGGGCGGCTGCAGGGCGGTACGTCAGTGCGTGCGGCTCACGTCCTGGCGGTCCCCGCGACTATCCCGGGCCACGTGACCTACGTCACTGTTGCGTTCGTTGAGTTCACGCCGCGCGCTCGCGCCGGCGGTCCACGCAGAACCGAAAGGCGGGCCGATGCCATGGCGGTGCCCCGCGTGCCGTACCCCCGCAGCCTGGCCGGGCAGTTGTTCGCGATGCAGGCCGTGCTGGTCGCCCTCGCGGTGACCGCGTGCGCGATCTTCACCTACGTCAGCGACGTCCGGCAGTCCGAGCAGGCCGCCCGGCGGCAGGCCACCGCCGTGGCCCTGTCGGTGGCCGACTCGCCCTCGGTGGCCCGGGCCGCGGCCGGCGGCGGCGATCCCACGGCCGTGCTCCAGCCGTACGCCGACGCCGTGCAGCACGACGCGGGCGTGGACTTCGTCACGATCATGGACACCCACGGGACGCGCTGGACGCACCCCGACCCGCGGCAGATAGGCCACCGCTACCTGGGCCACATCGCCCCCGCCCTGCACGGCGCGACCTTCGCCGAGACGTACACCGGCACGCTCGGGCCGTCGGTGCGGGTGATCACCCCGATCCGCACCGGCGGGCGGATCACCGGGCTGGTCAGCGCGGGCATCACCGTGCAGGCGATCAGCGCGCGCTCCCGGCGGCAGCTCGCCGGCCTGCTCGGTGTCGCGGCGGGCGCGCTGGCGCTCAGCGGCCTCGGCACCTATCTGGTCAACTCCCGCCTGCGCCGCCACACCCACGGCATGAACGCCACCGAGCTGCACCGTATGCACGACTACCACCAGGCGACGCTGCACGCCGTGCGCGAGGGACTGCTGCTGCTCGACGGCGGGCAGCGCATCGCGCTCATCAACGACGGCGGGCGCGCGCTGCTGGGCGTCGGCGAGGACGCCGTCGGCCGGCACGTCACCGACCTCGGGCTGCCGGACGCCCTGACGGCGGCGCTGCTGTCCGCCGACGCCCGCGTCGACGAACTCCACCTGACCGCCGAGCGGGTCGTGGTCGTCAGCACCGCCCCCGTGTCTGGCGGGGAACAGAGCGGCACCATGGTGACGCTGCGCGACCACACCGAACTCCAGGTGCTGCTGGGCGAGTTGGACTCCGAGCGCGGCTTCAGCCGGGCGCTGCGCGCGCAGGCCCACGAGGCGGCGAACCGGCTGCACACGGTGGTCTCGCTGGTCGAACTCGGCCGCGAGGCCGACGCGGTGGACTTCGCGACCGCCGAACTGCGGGTGGCGCAGGCCCTCACCGACCAGGTGGTCGCCGCGGTCGACGAACCCGTGCTGGCCGCCCTCCTGCTGGGCAAGACCGCCCAGGCCAACGAGCGCGGCGTCGAGCTGGTCATCACCGCCGACAGCCGGCTGGAGGACGGGCTGCTGCCCGCCTCGCTGCCGCCGCGCGACCTGGTCACCATCCTGGGCAATCTGATCGACAACGCCGTCGACGCGACCCAGGGCACTGCCCGCCGCGCGGGTCACCGTCACCGCCCGCGCCGTCCCGGACCACCTGGTGCTGCGGGTGGCCGACTCGGGCCCCGGCGTCCCGTCGGACGACATCGACGCGGTCTTCGAACGCGGCTGGTCGACCAAGCCCGCACCGCCCGGCGGCCGGGGGCTGGGCCTGGCGCTCGCCCGGCAGACCGTCACCCGCAACGGCGGCACGCTGTCGCTGACCGCGGCGGCGGAGGAGGGAGGCGCCGCCTTCACCGCCCGGCTGCCCCTGCGCCCGCCCCGAGGGCGGCGCCCCGGATGCGTCCGCCCCGGCCGCCTCCATGCCGACGGCACCTGGCCGGGCCGCGTCCGACCTGGCCGCCAGCGCCCCACCAGCGTCCGCCCCGGCCGCGTCCGGCCGGCCCGCGTCCTCCCCCGCCGTGAGAGGAGACCGCGCATGACCGAGGCCGCCATCCGGGTCCTGGTGGTCGAGGACGACCCCGTCGCCGCGGACGCGCACGCCCTCTACGTCGACCGCGTGCCCGGATTCACGGCGGTCGGCAAGGCCCGCACCGCCGCCGAGGCCCGCCGGCTGCTGCACCGCACCCCGGTCGACCTGATCCTGCTCGACCTCTACCTGCCCGACGGCCACGGCCTGGAGCTGGCCCGCTCGCTGCGCGCCGCCGGCCACCGGATGGACGTCATCGCGGTGACCTCCGCCCGCGACCTGGCCGTGGTCCGCGAAGGCGTCTCGCTCGGCGTGGTGCAGTACGTCCTCAAGCCGTTCGCGTTCGCCACGCTCCGCGACCGGCTGCTGGGCTACGCGCGGTTCCGGGCCGCGGCGGGCGAGGCGGGCAGCCAGGACGACGTCGACCGCGCGCTCGCCACCTTGCGCACGCCGCGACCGGCCGTGCTGCCCAAGGGCCTCAGCGCCCCGACGCTGGAGACCGTCATCCACACCTTGCGGGTCGCGCCGGACGGGCTGACGGCGGGCGCGACCGCCGCGTCGGCCGGTATCTCCCGCATCACGGCCCGCCGCTACCTGGAGCACCTGGTCGGGCAGGGCCGCGCCGCACGCAGCCCGGTGTACGGCCAGGTGGGGCGGCCCGAAGTGCACTACCGCTGGCTGGACGCCGGCTGAGGCGGCGCCGGCCGGCCACCGGCCCCGCCGGTCAGGGGAGCAGCACGATCTTGCCGCGGGTGTGCCGCCGCTCCAGCCGGTCGAACGCCTCGGCGACCTGGTCGAGCGGGTACGTCGCGGCGATCGGGATCTCGACCGTGCCCGAGGCGACGAGCCCGGCCATCTCGGTCATGACCTCCTTGGTGGACGCGTCCTTGCTCCCCTCGGCCTTCGTGCCCAGCTCCTGCGCCTTGGCGAACCCGATGATCGTCTCGACCCGGTTGCGCGGGACACCGAGGTCCACGGCGAGCTGGACGTACTGCGGGCCGAACAGGTCGATGAACGCGTCGATGCCGCCGGGCGCGGCGGCGGTCAGCCGTTCGCCGAGCCCGTCTCCGTAGGCCACCGGGACCGCGCCGTGGGCGGTGAGCCAGCCGGCGTTGGCGGCCGAGGCGATGCCGAGCACGCGCACGCCGCGCTCGCGCAGCAGTTGTACGACGAAGCTGCCGATGCCGCCGGCCGCCGCGGAGACGGCCACGGTCTCACCCGGCGAGGGGCGCACGGCCCGGACCGCCGAGTAGCCGGTGCAGCCCACCATGTAGAGGGCGCCGGCCACCGTCCAGTCGAGCTGCGGCGGTTTGCGGATCAGCTGGGCGGCCGGGACCGCGACGTGCGTGGCCTGGCTGGAGCGGCGCCAGGAGTAGCCCAGCACCTCGTCGCCGGCCGAGAACTCGCCGACATCGCCGGCCGCCGCGGTGACCACGCCGGCCAGGTCGCTGCCCTGGCCGGAGGGGAAGGTGGAGGGCCACCGGTCGTGGACGGCGCCGGAGCGGATCGCCGTCTCACCGGGGTTGATCGCCGCCGCGCGGACCTCGACCACCACCTCGCCGCTCTGCGGGACGGGCATCGGGATGTCGGCGACGTAGAGGACGTCGGTGCCGCCGTAGCGGTCGAAGCGGACCGCGCGGGCCTTGGTGTCGTTCATCTGCTGTGTCTCCTTCGTGGTCCGGCCGCCGGTACCGGGGCGGCGACGGGCGGGACGAGTCGGATGAGCGGGGGCCGTGGGGTAACGGGGGTACGGGGTCGGGTCAGGCCGCGCCGTCCGGCGGGGGGACCGCCGCGCGCAGGACCGCGAGGGCGGAGCCGAGCCGGTCGAGGTCGCCGTCGGAGAGCGGCCCGCGCAGCCGCCGTTCGAGCTCCTGGTCGAAGACCCGTCCGGCGGATGCGGTCAACTCCCGTCCCTCCGGGGTGAGTTCGACGACCGAGGAGCGCCGGTCGGCCGGGTTGGGGCGGCGCACGAGGTGGCCGCGGCCGGCTATCCGGTCGACGGCCTGGCTGGCGCCGCCGACGGTGATGGCCAGCGCCGCCGCGATGTCGTTCACCCGGCAGGAGGGGGTGCGGGCCACCACGGACATCACGTCGAAGCTGCCCATGGACAGTCCGCAGTCGCGCTGGAGCCGGGCGTCCACTCCGTTCCACAGCTCGGTCTCGAACCGCACCAGGTCGTCGAACAGCCGCCGCAACTCCACCGTGGTCTCCCTGTCGTCAGCTATCTGTATTAGCACTTAATATATTAGCCCTATACTACTTTGCTTGCCGCTGTTCGGTCGGCTGGGTCGCGATGGGGCCGCGATCGGGTCGAGGCCGGCCGCACGGCCGGGCCGCCGCAATGGGTGGACTGTCGGTATTTCAATGACGTTTCAATCGCGTGGCGGGACTTGTCTCCCCAGCTCCCTTGACCCGGCTGGTATCTGGCCCTAAGTTCTGCGCGACTCGATTGAATCGTTCTGGTTCTCCATCCGCTCCTGCCGGACGCCGCGCGCCCGGCGCCGGACGCCCGAGAGGACCACGCATGCCCGCACCCCGCGACGAGCACCGGTCCGACCGCACGGCCCGGTCACCTTCACCCGGCCGGACGCCGCGGCGGGCGCGCCCCGCAACGTGGTCGCCGCTGAGCAGAACATCGCGGTGGGCAGGAGCGGCTCGGCCCTGCGGTTCCTCGGCTCGGCGAACAACGGCAGCGACTCGGGGAGCGGCACCGTCACGTCCACCGACGGAAGCACCGCGCCCTCCACGCTCGCCCTGACCGACCGGACGCCGAGCACCGCCCTGCCCGCCGCCCGGCCGCCCGGCGACGCGGTCCCCGAAGGCCGCCCCACCGCGGCCCCACCCGCACGACCACCCCACCCGAACGCCGTCAGGAGCGTGAGATGAAACAGATCGTGTCAGCGGTCGCCCTGCTGGTCACCGGTCTGGCGCCACCGGCGGCCGCCGCCGCCTCCACCACAAGCGCGTACATCACACCCGCGTCGGCCAGGACGGCGTCCTACCCGGACCTCGCCGCCGCGTTCGACAACACCGGCATCAGCGCGGCCGCCGCCCCCGCCACGGCGGACCTGGACGGACTCGGAAACAGCTTCGTGGCCGAGGACCTGGCCGCCGCCGGCTGGACGCCCGGCGCCCGGCTCACCCTCGGCGGCGCGCAGCTCACGCTGCCCGACGTCGCGCCCGGGCTGCCGGACAACGCCGTCGCCGACGGCCAGAGCATCCAACTGCACGGCAACGGCTCGGCGTTGTCCTTCGTGGTGACCAGCACGGTCGCGGCGGCCTCGGGCCCCGGCGTGATCAGCTACGCCGACGGCAGCACCCAGAGCTACCAGTTGGGCGCACCTGACTGGTACAGCGGGCCCTCCGACGCCATGGCGGTGCAGACCACGCGCCGGAACACCCCCTCGGGCCCCGCGGTGCTCGGCGTGAAGCTCTACACCGTCTCCGTGCCGGTCGACGCCGGCAAGGAGGTCGCCGCGGTGACCTTGCCGGCGCCCGCCACGTCAGGAACCTCGCCGGCGCCCGAACTGCACGTGTTCTCCCTGGCCCTGCGCCCCGCGCCCGACGGGTGGACCGCGTCCTGGGCCACGGGCGTCGACGACGGCCTGGCGCCGTACCAGTGGACCGACCGCACCCTGCGGATGGTCGAGCACACCGGCGTCGGCGGCGACCGGGTACGGATCAGGCTCGACAACGCCTACGGGCCCGCGCCCCTGACCGTGGGCCACGCGACCATCGCGGTGCGCGAGTCGGGCGCCGCGCCGGCCGCCACGCCCGTCACGCTCACCTTCGGCGGCAAGCAGCAGGTGACGATGCCCGCGGGCGGGCAGGCGTACAGCGACCCGCTGCCGTTCTCCGTGCCGGCTGCGAGCGACCTGCTGGTGAGCCTGTACCTGCCGGGCACCGTGCAGTTCGCGCCGATGCACAGCCAGGGACTCCAGGACATGTACTCCAGCGCGGACGGCGGCACCGACCACGCGGCCGACGGCGCGGACTTCCCCGTCAACAACCTGTTCGGCTTCTGGACGGTGCTCTCCGGCATCGACGTCACGGGCCCGTCGCAGGGCACCGTGGTGGCCCTCGGCGACTCGATCACCGACGGCTACGCCTCGCAGGTCAACGGCAACGAGCGCTGGCCGGACCGGCTCGCGGCGCGGCTGCTGGCCCGGTACGGCCCCACCGCCCCGGGCGTCGCCAACGAGGGCATCAGCGGCAACAAGGTGCTCACCGACGCGTTCAACGGCCTGCCCGGCACCGGGACCGCGGGCGTGAAGGCGACGGCCCGGCTGGACCGCGACGTCCTCAGCCAGAGCGGCGTCCGTACCGTCGTCGTGCTGGAGGGCATCAACGACGTCAACTCCGACTCGTCCGCCGACGACGTGATCGCCGGGCTGCAGCAGATCGCGGCGACCGCCCACTCCTACGGCGTCCGCGTCGTCGCGGGCACCCTCACCCCGGAGGGCGGCTGCGGCTGCGCCGACCCCGCGCGGGCCGCGGCGCGCGACCGGATCAACGACTTCATCCGCGACAACGGCGGTGTCTTCGACTCCTGGGTCGACTTCGACGCCGCGGTGCGCGACCCCGCCGACCCCGAGGCGATGCTCCCGCAGTACGACTCCGGCGACCACCTGCACCCCAACGGGGCCGGCTACCAGGCGATGGCCGACGCCGTCGACCTCGACCAACTCTGACCGGCCGGCCCCGACCGGGGCCGGGACGGCACCTTCAATCCTGCCGTCAACGGCAACTCCCTCGACCACGGCGTCGACGGGGCGGTGGGCACCTGGATGTACACCACGATCGCCGGCCTCGTGCCCGACCCGGACCACCCCGGCCACGGGCGGTTCTCGGTCCGCCCGCAGCCCGGCGGCGGACTCACCCGCGCCGCCGAGAGCCCGCGCACCCCGCACGGCATGCTCGCCACGAGCTGGCACGACCACGGCGGCGCCCGGGAGGTGACGGTCACGGCGCCGCCCGGCACCTCGGCCACGATCAGCGTCCCGGCCCCGGCGGCGGGCCGGCCCGGTTCGAGCCCTGCGCGGGCGGCTACGCGGTCTACGCGGCCACCGCGGGGCACGACACCTTCCACGTCCGCTTGACGGGATGAGGGCGCGGCGCTGGTCAGGCTGCCCGACCCCCGTGCGCCGGCGGGCCGTTCACTGGAGCGCGGCGAAGTCCTGGGTCAGCCAGACCGATCCGGAGGAGTCCCGCTGCACGGCGATGCCGATGTACCGGTAGTCCGGGCTGAGGATGTTCCTGCGGTGGCCGTCGTCCGGGGGCTTCTCGTCGAGCATGCTCTGCGTCAGGCCGACGGCCATCTTGGCGATCTCCTGGGGGGTGTCGGCCATCGGGCCGCCGTCGCCGATGTTCTCGCCCGCGCTGCTCCAGTGCACGCCGTCGGCGCTCTCCCGGTCGCCGATCGGCGGCTCGCCCGGGCACTGGTGGGACATGCCGCAGCCGCTCGCCATCAGCTGGTTGTGGTCCGTGGCGCTGCGGGTGAGCCCGGCGAGCAGGGTGTAGGCGGGCAGTCCCTGCGCGGCCCGCGCCTTGTTGATCAGGTCGAGGACCTGCTGCACCGGGTAGTCGGCGCCGGAGGTGCCCGGCGCGGACGCGGTGGCGGTCGGCGCGCGCGGGCGGCCGGGTCGGCGACGGGGTGCGGCTCGCGGTCGGCGCCGGTGACGAGGACGCCGTCGCCGAGGGGTGCGGGCGGGGCGCGTGGTGGTGCCACCGCCCGGGCGCGGTGGTGTCGCCGGTGGACGTGCTCGGCGGCGCGGGCCGCCGGGACGCGGCGGGCCATGCCGGCGTGGTGGTGACCGGCCGCGCTCGGGTGGCCGCCGGGACCGCCCATGCAGGCGAAGGCGGTGCCGCCGCCCGCCACCGCCAGCACCGCGGCGCTGGCCAGGGCTATGCGCAGCCGGGGCTTGCGCGGGGCGCGGTGGCCGCTGCGGACAGGCGCGGGGGGCTGGTCGGTACGGCGGTGCGAGCTCATCAAGGATTCCTTCGACGACGGCAGGCCGCCCGGCGCCCCTCATCGGACGGAGCCGCACCGGTGGGGGGACCGCGGCTTCGTCCGGGAGGGGGGGAGGGGCGCCGGGCGTGCTTGAAACTAGCCCCGCGCCACGGGAAAAGGGCCGCTCAGCGGGCGGCTTAATGCTCCGCTGAGAAACCCGTAAAGCCCGCTTCACCTTCCGCCGGCGGGTGCCGGGTCCCGATCCCCGTGCAGCGGGGCCAGGTTGGGCCTGCGGCGGCCGAACTCCCCGTACCGCGACGTCGGTTGAGCCTCCTACGGACCGGTCACCACGACGTCTCGTCGGTGACCGCGTTCGGCTCCGGGGTGAGCGTCGCGGTGATCCGCGACCGGTGGTGCGACCCGGAGAACGTGATGACCAGGGTGTCCGAGGCGCTCTGCGTGGTCTGCGTGGTGAACCCCTGCGCCGGTACCGCCGAGACCAGGCAGACGGCGTCGGCGCCCCAGTTGATCGTCGCCTGCCCGCCCTGGGACTGCACGGAGTGCGTCCCGGCCCCGCCCTGGCAGTCGTCGGCCGGCGCCGTGGACGGCGGCGGCGCGGCGGAGTGGGTCGGGGCGGGGGAGTGGCGCGGGTGCGGCGGGGAGGAGGTCGCCGCCGGGGTGGGGCGCCGCGGGGACGGGCGGGGCGTGGGGGAGACCGTGGCGCGCGGCGACGGGGCGTCGAACGTCGTGGGCTGGGCGTGCGCGGTGGGCGGCACCGGGGCCGTGGAGTGCACGACGAAGCGCACGGTCAGTGAGACCACGGCGACCGTCACCACCGTGCACGACAGCCAGACCAGGAGATAGCGCAACGACCGGGGCACGGCCCCATCATGACCGATCCGCTACGGTGTGCCGCATGGCGACCGTCCTCGTCGTGGAAGACGATCCGGGCATCCGGTCGTACCTGATCGACGCCCTCACGGCATTCGGCCACGTCGTCCGCAGTGCGGCCGACGGGTTCGGCGGGCTGCGCGAGGTCACGCAGACACCGTTCGACGCCGTCGTCCTCGACCTCGGGCTGCCCGACATCGACGGCAGGGACGCCCTGCGGATGATCCGCGGGATATCCCGGGTGCCGGTCCTGGTGGCCACCGCCCGGGACGACGAGGAGGAGATCATCCGGCTGCTCAACGCGGGCGCCGACGACTACCTCGTCAAGCCGTTCTCCGGCGGCCAGTTGGGCGCTCGGCTGGCCGCGGTGCTGCGCAGGACCGACGGCGCCCGCTCGGCCGCCGCTCCCGGTACGGGCCCCGGCCCGGCGGCGGCCGGCGGCCCGCTGCGGGTCGGCGACCTGCGGATCGACGTCCAGGCCCGGACCGCGCAACTGGCCGGGCGCGAACTCGACCTGACCCGGCGCGAGTTCGACCTGCTGGCCTATCTGGCCGTACGCCAGGGCGCCGTGGTCTCCAAGCAGGAACTGCTCGCCGAGGTCTGGCGCGAACCCTACGTGGACGACCAGACCGTCCACGTCCACCTGTCCGCGCTGCGCCGCAAGCTCGGCGAACCCGCCGCCTCGCCGCGCTACCTGCACACGGTGCGCGGGGTCGGCTTCAAGATGGTCGCTCCCCGTTGAGACGCACGCTGGCGGGCGTCGCCCTCGCCGTCACCTCCATGGTGGCCCTGTCCTTCCTGATACCGCTGGCCCTCCTGGTGCAGGTCCGAGGCCCGCACCCAGGCGGTCACCGCCGCGGAGCAGCGCGCCGCCGCGCTGGCCCCGGTCCTGGCGCTGACCACCGACACCGCGAGCCTGCGCCAGGCGGCGGCCGGCGTGGACCGGGAGGGCCGGCTCAGCGTCCACCTGCCCGGCGGCCAGATGATCGGGTCCGGCCACACCCCGGCGGCCCTCCTGCACCGCGCGCAGACCGAGGGCGAGTCCCTCGCCCGGGACGTGCCCGGCGGCTGGGTCTACCTGCAACCGGTCGTGCTCAACCGCGGCCGGGTGGCGGTCATCGAGGAGTTCGTGCCGCGGTCCGAACTGACCCGGGGCGTCGCGGTGTCCTGGTGGGTGATGGCGGGCCTGGCCCTGGTCCTGGTGATCGGCTCGGTGCTGGTGGCGGACCGGCTCGCGGCCCGGGTCGTACGCTCCTCGCGCGAGCTCTCCCGCGCCACGCACGCGCTGGGCGTCGGCGACCTGGACACCCGGGTCGATCCCCATGGGCCCGCCCGAACTCCAGGAGGCCGGCGCCGCCTTCAACGCGATGGCCGAGCGGATGCTGCGGCTGCTGGCCACCGAACGCGAACTCGTCGCCGACCTCTCGCACCGGCTGCGCACCCCGCTGACCGTGCTGCACCTGGCCGCCGAACAGGTGGCCTCGCCCGCCGACGCCCACCGGATCAGCACGGCGGTCGGCCAGTTGGAGACCGAGCTCAACGCCGTCATCGAAACGGCCCGCGCGCCGCTGGGCGTCAAGGGCCCGGACGCCCCGCCGGGCGCGGAGCGGCCGTCCGGCGGCCGGGCGGGCGGCCCGGCCCGGGCGCAGTCCGCGCTCGCCCGGGTGACCGCCGACCGGGCCCGGTTCTGGGCCGTCCTCGCGCACCAGCAGCGGCGCGAGTTCGAGCTGAGCGTCACCTCCGAGCCCACCGACGTGGCCCTCGGCGAGGACGACCTGGTCGCGGTGATCGACGCGCTGGCCGGGAACGTCTTCCGGCACACCGCGCCCGGCACCGCGTTCGCCGTCCGCCTCGAACGCAGCGCCCAGGCGGTCATCCTGACCGTCGAGGACGCCGGACCCGGCATCCGCAGCCCGGAGTCGGCCGCCGTCCGCGGTGCCAGCGACGGGTCGACGGGGCTCGGCCTGGACATCGCGCGGCGCGCCGCCGAGGCGACCGGCGGCTCGCTGGGGCTGGCCCGCGGGCCGCTGGGCGGCGCCCAGGTCCGCGTCACCTTCGGCCTCGCCGACGTCCCCTCACGCGGCGCCCGCGTACGCCGCCGGCGGTCCGGCCGCGGCCCGGGCCCCGTCCGCCGGTAGCCCGGGCACCCCGGACCGACGGGCCGCGCCGACATCCCACCGGCAGGGCACCGCGCGGACGGCCCCACCCGGCTACTTCGCCGCCGACGGTCCCGTCCCCTGGTGACACGGCACAGCGACCGCGGCCCGGTGCCGCCACCCCGGCCGCCACCCCGCGACGGCTGCCAGGCCCGCCGGGACGTAGGTCGCGGCGTACACCGCTGTCGCGGTGGCCAGGATGCCGAAGCTGGGCGGCGTGCGGGGGACCGCGTAGCTCAGGCCCAGGCCCGCCCACATCTCGGCGACCGCGAGCCCCGCCGACAGCGCCAGCGCCCGGTACGGCCGCGCGGTCATCCGCTGGGCGGCGCCCGCCGGGGCGGCGAGCAGCCCGAGGATCAGCAGCGAGCCGACCGCCTGGGTGGCCTCCGCGGCGCAGGCGCCGACCAGCGCGAGGAAGGCGAAGCCCAGCAGCCGTACGGGCACGCCCCGGGCGGCGGCCACCGCCTCGTCCACCGAGGAGAACAGCAGCGGCCGGGCGATCGCCGGCACCGCCGCGCAGATCCCGGCGCCCACCAGCGCGGCGGTCACCGCCTGGCCGCCGGACAGGCCGAAGACCGACCCGAACAGGACGTTGACCCCGGCGCCGCCGTCGCCCGCGCTGCGCGAGGTCGTGTAGAGCGTCAGGAAGAAGACCCCGAGCCCCAGCAGCCAGGAGAAGACGCTGCCGATGGCCACGTCGTCGGCCCGGCCCCGGCTGCCGAGGGTGCCGAGCAGCAGGGCCACGCCGATGGTGGCGGCGAACAGGCCCAGACGCAGGTCGTAGCCGAGCGCCAGCGCCGCCAGGGCGCCGGTGAAGGCGACGTGGCTGAGCGCGTCACCGGTGAAGACCTGGGCGCGCAGCACCAGGAAGTAGCCGGTCAGCCCGGCCGCGGCGGCGATGGCCGTGCCCGCGAGCACGGCGTGCTGGAAGTACGGGTGCCCGAACGCCGCCGCCCAGCCGGGCGCGGCCAGGACCGTCGTCGTCATACCGGACCTCCGCAAGGGGTGGGGCGCGGCAGCGCCCGGGGCGCCCGGCTGCGGGGCAGCGCGTCGGCCGCCAGCCGGCCGAGCCGGGCCAGGACGTACCCGGCGAAGGCGAAGCCGGTCACCCAGAAGCCGATCGGATAGGGGAGCAGCAGGCGACGGCCAGTGCAGAGCCAGGTCACCGCGAGGCGATGCACCCCGAGGCCGAGGACCCAGGCGAAGACGCTGCCGATGACGACGTCGTCGGCGCGTCCCCGGCTGCCGAGGGCGCCGAGCAGCAGGGCCACGCGATGGTTGCGGCGAACAGCCCGAGCCGCAGGTCGTCGCCGAGCGCCAGCGCGGCCAGGGCGCCGGTGAAGGCGACGTGGCTGAGCGCGTCCCCGGTGAAGACCTGGGCGCGCAGCACCAGGAAGTAGCCGACCAGCCCGGCCGCTGCGGCGACGGCCGTGCCGGCGAGCACGGCGTGCGGAAGAACGGGTGGCTGAACGCCGTCGGCCAGCCGGGCGCGGCCAGGACCGGCGTCGTCATGCCGGACCGCCGGCGGGGGCGCGACGGCGCCGGCTACGGGGCGGCGCGTCGGCCGCCAGCGCGGCCGAGCCGCGGCCAGGACGTACGCCGGCGAACGCGAAGCTGGTCACCCAGAAGCCGATCGGGTACGGCGGAGTAGTAGGCGACGACCAGCGCCGAGCCAGGTCACCGCGAGCGCCGATCAGCACCGGACAGCGCGAGGCTCCGGCACCGGCCGGGCGGTGAGCGTCTGCGCGGTGGCCGCGGGGATCGACCAGCAGGGCGAACACCAGCAGGGTGCCGGTGATCTGGCTGGTCTCGGCGGCCGTCGCGCCCAGCAGGACCAGGAAGACGGTGGACAGCAGCCGCACCGGCACCCCGCGCGCCGGCGGCGACGTCCGGGTCGACGGAGGCGAACAGCAGCGGGCGTCCGATGACGGCGAGCAGCGCCAGGACGCGCGGCGGCCACCGCCAGCAGCACGAGCACCTGGCCGGCGGTGATGCCGAGGAAGCTGCCGAACAGCAGCGAGGTCGACCCCGCCGAGGAAGCCCCTTGTAGAGGCGCGATGAACAGGAAGCCGCAGGCCAGCAGGAACGCCTGCACGGTGCCGGTGACCGCCGACTCCTCGCCGCCCGCGCCCGCCGCGACCGCGGGAGCGGCGGCGATGACGCAGCGCGGCGACGACGCAGAACGCGAAGTAGCCGTACACGGCGCTCACCCCGACCAGGACCGCGCCGGCCGCGCCGGGGAAGCCGACGACCGCCAGGGTGTGCCCGGCGAAGCTCTGCCGGCGCAGCACCATGAACCAGCCCGATCACGCCCGGCGACGACGGCCACGACCGTGCCCGGCCCGGAAGGCGTTGACCATGAACGGGTACGCCCACATCTGCCGGCAGGTCCGTCACGCAGGTTCCAGACCAGCTGCGGGTCAGGCGTCCGCCAGCGACGTCATCGCCGACCGCCTGCCGTACCGGCGCGGCGTGCCGGTCGGTGTGGACGGCGGGCGCCTCGGGCTGCCCGACGACGACGAGCCGGCCGTCCGAGGTGCTCAGCACCTCGATCGGCGTGCCGTACAGCCGCGGACAGCGTCTCGGAGGTGATCACCTCGTCCGGCCGGCCCGCGACCGCGCCGCCCTCGGCGAGGTAGACCACCCGGTCCAGGTAGGGCAGGATCGGGTTGACGTCGTGGGCGACCATCACCACGGTCACCCCCTCGCTCCCGGCAGATCCGCGCGATCAGCGCGGCGACCGCCGCCTGGTTGGGCAGGTCGAGGCTGTCCAGCGGCTCGTCGAGCAGCAGCAGCCGCGGGCCGCCGCACCAGCGCCTGCGCGATCAGCAGCCGCTGCTGCTCGCCGCCGGAGCACTGCCCGATCGGCCGGTGCGCGTAGCGCCGACGCGCCGACCAGCTCGATCGACCTCGGCGATCCGCGCGCGCGGCCGCGCGGCGCCGGCGGTCCGCGGCCCGCGGCAGCGGCGACGCCCCAGCGGTCGCCGTCCCAGCCGAGCCGGACGATGTCGACGCCGCGGATCCGCAGCCCCGGGTCGAAGCTGCGGCGCTGCGGCAGGTAGCCGATCGCGGTGGCCGGCCCGGCCCGGCGCGGCCGCCGAGCACGCTGCACCTCGCCCTCGGCCGAGCGGCAGCAGCCCGAGGATCGCCTTGACCAGGGTGGACTTGCCCACGCCGTTGGGGCCGAGCACGGCGACGAACTCCCCGGCGTCCGCCGATGCGCGTCCAGGTCGACGCCCGACCACAGGATCCGCGCCCGCCGACCCGTACGGCCGCGCCGCGCAGCGACACCACCGGGACCGCCGGCGCGCGTCGGCGCCTGATGCGGGACGGTGCGCTGGCCGTCCGCGGCGACGGGGTGCCGGACGGCCGCGGCGCGTACGCGCGTCAAGCGGTTCACGGTCACTTCCCCGTCGCCTCGGCCAGCGCCCGCCGCAGCCCCTGGAGTTGGCGGACCTGCCAGTCCTGGAAGGTGGCGCCGGCCGGGGTGAGCGTCTCGGTCACCGTGGCGACCGGGATGCCCGTCCGCCCGGGCCTCCTTGACCTGCGCCTGCACGTCGGGCGTGGCGTTCTGGCTGTTGTAGACGTAGACCTTGATCTGCCGGTCCTGTGATCTGCCGGTCGATCGTCGGACTTGTCGTGCGCGGTGGGGTCGGTGCCCTCGCTGATCGCGCTCAGGAAGGAGTACGGCGTCAGCAGCCGCAGGCCGAGCCCGTCGGCGAGCGGGCTGACGATCGACTCCGAGGCGCCGATCGGCGTGCCCGCGTACCTGGCCCTGATGCCGGCGATCAGCCGGTTGTACGCGGCCGAGCACGGTGTGCTCGAAGGTGCCTTGAGCCGGTCGAAGTACGGCGGCGTCGGCCGGGTCGATCCGCTTGTAGTCCGCGGTGATCCGCGTCGATGACCCGGTGCACGTCGGCGGGTGAGTACCAGCGGTGCGGGTTGCCGCCGGGCTTGATCCCGACGAGGTCGCCGACGTCGAGGTCGGTGCGGCCCGCGGCCGGGTCGGCGGCCAGCAGCTTGTCCGCCCAGCCGTCGTAGCCGATCCCGTTGACCAGGGCGAACCGCGCGCCGGCCACCGTACGGGCGTCGGCGGCGGTCGGCTCGTAGTCGTGCGGGTCCGCGTCGGGGTTGTCGATGATGCTGGTCACCTTGACGTGGCCGCCGCCCAGTTGGGCGGCGATGCTGCCCCAGAAGTTCTCGGCCGCGACCACCGCGATCACCGTCCCGCCCTTGCCGTCCGGCGACGCGGAGCGTCCGGCCGGCCGGCGCGGTGGAGCAGGCGGTCGCGGTGACCGCGGCGAGGACCGCGACGCCGCCGAGGGCGGCGCGCCGGGAGGTCCGGCGGGCGGGGCGGGGCGGGGCAGGCGTCATCGTGCGGGCTCCTCGATCGGGCCGGGCCCCGCCTCGGCGGGCCCCGGCGCTTCCGGATGCCCCTCACGCTAGATGGAAACGACTTTCAAAACCATGAATCCTCGCTCGATGATGAAAATCATTACCATGTCGTGACCGTGACGGTGCCCGTCGTGGACCCGGGACCTGGGACCTGGTCCGGTCCGGCCCGCGACGGCCCGCGCCTCACGCGCGGGGCGCTACGACCACGGCTGGCCCACCGCCCAACTCACGTCGTCCGCCCAGGAGATGGCGCTGTCCCACGCGTTGGAGCCGCCGTCGCCCGCGACGTACACGGTGTCGTCGTAGTGGCGGAGGAACTTGGCCGGATGGTTCTGCGACGCGAAGGACGTGCCCTGGCCGCTCTTGCCCGGCTGCGGGCAGAAGGTGGCGTCGGCGGCGACCGCCGAGCCCGGGGTGAGGCTGCCGCCCGCGACACCGTCGGGGCCGCCGTAGCCGACCGCGTTGATGTCGGCCTGCACCGCGTTGTCGGCCGCGTCCGACGGCCGGCCCGCGGTCATGATGCCCTCGAAGAAGGACCCGATGGAGGAGTTGCTGTCGTCCCCGCCGGTCCCCGCGACGATGGCGCGCTCCTGGTGCGGGGCGTGTACCCGCCGAGGTCCGGCAGGAGTCGTCGCCGGTCGGTGGTGGCGGACGGCCGCGGACGCCGCGTCCGTCCGGCGGGAAACCGGGTGAAGCCGGCGGTGCCCGGCTGCGAGACTCGGGACATGGATGCGATGAGGCGGTTCCGGGCGGCGGCCGTGGCATGGGCGGCCGGCGGGCCGGGGGCCGGCCCGGCCGAGGCGCAGGCGCGCGAACTGGCCGCCGGCGGCCGTCTGCGGACGGCGGTGCTCGTCGAGGGGGTCAGCGACGCGGCCGCGCTCGAAGCGCTGGCCGCGCGGTACGGCCGGGACCTGGCGGCCGACGGCGTCGCGGTCGTGCCGCTCGGCGGGGCGACGAGCATCGGGCGGTTCCTGCGGCTGCTCGGACCGCAGGGGCTCGACGTCCGGCTCGCGGGGCTGTGCGACGCGGCGGAGGAGTGCTACTTCCTGCGCGGTCTCGAACGGGCGGGCGTGGGCGCGGGCCTGACCCGCGAGGGGCTGGCGGAGCTCGGCTTCTGCGTGTGCGAGGCGGACCTCGAGGACGAGCTGATCCGCGCGCTGGGCGCCGACTGCGTGCAGGAGATCGTCGCGGCCGAGGGCGAACTGCGGTCGTTCCGCACCTTCCAGAAGCAGCCCGCGCAGCGGGAGCGCTCCGTCGAGCAGCAACTCCGGCGCTTCCTCGGCACGCACAGCGGCCGCAAGGCGCAGTACGGCCGGTCGCTCGTCGACGGCCTGGACCTCGCCAGGACGCCGAGGCCGCTCAGCCGCGTACTCGCCTACGTGTGAGGGTCCGCGGCGGTCCGGGGGTCCGGGGCGGTGCGGGTCCGCGCGGCGGCGGCCGGGTCCCGCGCGCGGCCGCCCGCGCCCGCTGCCCGGGCGGCCGCCGGGTCGCCGCCCGAACGCTTTCACGCCAACGCCGTCCGCTGCCTTGACGCTGTGTCGACCGCTCTCGTAGGGTCCCCACGCACCCGGTGAATGAATCGTTTCATATCAGTTCGTCGGATGCCGTGCCCGTCCCTTCCCGCTCGTTCTCCCGTCCGTGAACCCCCACCTCGTACGGAGGGCCCCTGCCGTGCACACCCCCCACCTGCCCGTACGCCGGACGTCCCTCGCCGGACCGCGCCGTGCCCGGGTCGTCCTGCTCGTCGCGGCCGTCTGCGCCGCGGTCGGCCTGTCGGCCGGCCCCTCCGCCTCGGCCGACCCGCACCGCGCCGGCCCCGCGACGGCCGGCGCCCCCGTCGGCCGCTCCGCGGGGGACGCCTACATCTACGCACCGTCCAGCCGCACCCTCGCCCCCGTGGCCGTCCACAGCACCTCCGGGTCGGTCACCTCGCCGCAGAACGTGCTCTCCGGGGCGCCGACCCGGCTGTCCGGCGCGGGCGCCGCGCTGGTGCTCGACTTCGGCAAGGAGGTCGGCGGCCTGGTCACGCTGCACTTCGCCGGCGCCAGCGGCAGCGGGCAGCAACTCGGCCTGGCGTTCAGCGAGTCGTCGCTGTACACCGGCCCGGTCAGCGACCTGAGCAGCGGCACCGTCTTCTCCGGCTCGGGCACCGACGGCGCGCTGGCGACGACCGTGGACGGCGCCGGCACGTACACCATGCCCACCGACAAGCTGCGCGGCGGATTCCGCTACCTGACCGTCTTCCTGTCCTCGTCCGGCTGGGTCGACCTCGACGGCGTCTCGCTGGCGTTCACCGGCGCCGCCGGGATGAGCGACCCGAGCGCCTACCCGAACTACTTCTACTCCAGCGACCCGGAGCTCAACAGGATCTGGTACGCCGGGGCCTACACCGTCCAGATGGACACCATCGCCCCCGGCGCCGGGCGCGCCTACCCGCCGCCGTCCTCCGGCTGGGAGAACAACGCCGTCATCGGCGCCGGCGCGGGCGTCCTCACCGACGGCGCCAAGCGCGACCGCGCGGTGTGGCCGGGCGACCTGGGCATCTCGCTGCCCACCGAGTACGCCTCCACCGACGACGTCGTCTCCACCAAGAACGCCCTCAACAGCCTTTACCAGCACCAGAATCCGTCGACCGGCGAGCTGGAGTACGGCGGCCCCGCGGTGAACTTCTACGGCTCCGACACCTACCACACGTGGACGCTGATCGGCACCGCGATCGTACTACACGTACTCCGCCGACAAGGCGTGGCTCGACTCGGTCTGGAGCAAGTACCGCCTCGGCATGGGCTTCATCACCGCGAAGATCGACGGGACCGGGCTGCTCGACGTCACCGGCGACCAACGACTGGGCCCGCGGCGACCAGGGCGGCGAGAACATCGAGGCCAACGCGCTGCTCTACCAGGCCCTCACCGGCGGCGCCGCCCTGGCGCAGGCCGAGGGCGACACCGCCGACGCCGGCACCTGGCAGCAGCAGGCCGGCCACCCTGAAGTCGGCGGCCAACCAGCGGCTGTGGAACGCGGCGGTCGGCCTGTACCGCGACAACCCCGGCAGCACCCTGTACCCGCAGGACGGCAACTCGCTCGCGGTCTGGTACGGGCTCACCGACAGCCCGGCGAAGAACACCGCCGTCGCGCACGCCCTGGCCGCGCGGTGGAACGCGGTCGGCGCGGCCAGCCCGGAGAAGGACGGCGGCGCGATCGGCACGTTCCCCGGATCGATGGAGGTCCAGGCGCACTTCGCGGCCGGCGACGACATCGACGCGCTCACGCTCGTCCGCCGCGAGTGGGGCTACATGCTCGACAGCCCCACCGGCACCGGCAGCACCTTCTGGGAGGGCCTGCGCTCCGACGGCTCGTTCGACTACGGCGGCACGTACATGAGCCTCGCGCACGGCTGGGCCACCGGGCCGACGTCCGCGCTGACCTTCTACCTGCTCGGCCTGGCGCCGACCGGCACCAGCAGCTACGACTTCGTCCCGCACCCCGGCGACCTCGCCCACACCGAGGGCACGATCACCCTGCCGCAGGGCGCGGCGGCCGGCTCCTGGGACTACGACGCGGCGGCCGGCACGCTCGCCGAGCAGCTCACCGCTCCGCAGGGGACCACCGGCCGGATCGGCGTGCCGACGTACGGCTCGTCCGGCGTCACCGTCACCGTCGACGGCGCCACCGTGTGGAGCGGCGGCGCCTTCCACCCCACCGCCGGCATCACCGGCGGCTCGACCGACGGAAGTTACGTCTACCTCACCGGGGTCGCCGCCGGGAACCACACGATCTCCGCCACCGGGGT
The DNA here is from genome assembly GCA_963820715.1 of uncultured Actinomycetota bacterium. Taxonomy (GTDB): domain Bacteria; phylum Actinomycetota; class Actinomycetes; order Streptomycetales; family Streptomycetaceae; genus Actinacidiphila. The sequence goes on from CAWGAU010000004.1 coordinate 93,077, forward strand.
CGGCTCGCCCGCGCCCTTCGCGACCTCGGTGGAGCGGGTCCGGGCTGCCGGCCGGCTACACCCTGTGCGCCACCGAGGGCGGAAGCTGCCAGGCGGGCAGCGGCCAGGTGATGGCCTACGGCGCCGGCGCGTACGCCTTCACGGCCGCCTCCGGGGCGACGGCCTGCGCCGGCTCGTCCTTCGGCGGCGCCGACCCGGCGTACGGCGTCCTGAAATCCTGCTACCTCGCCCCCGCCGGAGGGCCGTCGGGCTACACGGCGTGCGCCGCGGAGCACGGCACCTGCGCGGTGAGCGGCACCCGCGAGGTCGCCTTCGGCGCGAACGGGGCCTTCCGGTTCCAGGTCGTCACCGGCAGCGTCGCCTGCACCAGCGGCGCCTTCGGGACCGACCCCCTCTACAACACCGCGAAGAGCTGCTACGCCGCCCCGTCCGGACCGCCCGCGGGCCCCTGGACCCTGTGCGCGGCGGAGAGCGCCACCTGCGCGGTCACCGGGTCGCAGCCGATCGACTACGGGGCCGACGGGGCGTTCTGGACCGGCCGTTCGAACGGCTCCACGACCTGCGGCAACGACGCGCTGGGCGTCGACCCCGTCTACGGCGTGTCCAAGAGCTGCTACGCGTGGACCGGCGCACCGGCCGGGTTACCCCGCGACCTGCTCGGCCGAGAACTCCACCTGCGCGTTCAGCGGCCGCAGGACCGTGGCCTACGGGGCCGACGGGGACTTCACGTACGCGACCTTCACGGGAGGGGTTTCCTGCACCACCGCTTCGTTCTCCGGGGGTGATCCGATTCCCGGAGTGGCCAAGTCCTGCTTCACCACGTCCTGATTCCCTCCCGACGGGGAGGTCACCTTTGCGCCCGGCGGCGGCCCCACCCGGGGCGCGGGGTGCCCTTCTCACCGGGCACCCCGAGCCCGGCGACCGCATGCTCGGCGGCATCCTCGCCGGCGGACCAAGTGGAGGAGGGCGGCAACTCCAGCGTGGCGTCGGCCCGCAGCAGCCGCTGGAGCGCGGCGGCGTCACCGTTGACGAAAGCGGCGAGTACCGGTCTAGCAGCGCGCGCACCCCGGGCTCCGCGGGCTCGGAGACCGACTCCGGGGTCGGTGCCACCTCGTCGAGCCGGGCCCGGGCGCGGTGGATCGGGTCGGTCACGGCGCCGGCGGCGCGTTCCGGCCCGCCTGTCTCGGTCGGCTGGTCGTGGCTGATCATGGTCTCCCTCTCCGTCGGCGCCGGTTCATCCGCCGCGGGTGCGGCGGTGCGGCGCCTTCACACAGGCAGACCATCGCCGGACCGGAAAGGAATCGCGGTCCGCCGCCATCGGGCGATCAGGACCGGGGCCGGTGCCATCCGGTGATCAGGACGGGGCGGCGGTGAGGGTGTCGGCGAGGCTCGTGGCGAACAGGGCGGTCCCGGCGCCGCCGCGGGGATGGATGTGGTCGGTCCACAGCAGGTCCTGGTGCGGGTTCGACGGTCGTGTACCAGTCGTCCAGCAGCACGTCGGGGTGGTCGCGGCGGTAGGCGCGCACCACGCTGTTGACCCCGTTCTGCCAGGGGAACGGCCCGCGGACGGTGGTCAGTACGAGCCGTCGCGCGCCGATCACGGCGCGCACGTGGTCCAGGTCCTCGGGGCCGAAGATCGCGTTGGTGCCCAGCGCCAGGACGACGGTGCCGCGCAGCCGGTGCTCGGCGAGCAGGCGCCGGCACAGGTCGGGCGCGGACTCCATCATGCGGCCGACCTCGGCGTCGAGGCTGATGCCGGGCAGGACGCGGTGCAGGTCGGGCGCGGAGCCGAGGGTGACCGAGTCGCCGATCATCGTGATGTCGCTGCCGTCCACGGCGCCGGGCGCGCTCGGGGCCGACGGCACCGGTCCGATCGCGGTCCCGGCGGGCCCCGGCGCGGCCGTCGGCGGGGCGGCCGGTGAGCCGGGCGCGGCGGCGCCCTGGGCCGGCGCCCCGGCCGCGTGCGGGTGGCCGGCGCCGTCCGTGAGCGCGGCCTCGTACCGGGCCGCCGCTTCCAGTTGGCGCTGCATGGCGTTGGGCGCGGTGGCGGGGCTGAGCGCCACGGCGCTGAGGGCGGCGAGAGCGGCGGCCGCCACCGGCCAGGCGGCGGTCCGCGCGGACCAGGGGCGTACGGGCCGCGCCGGCACGGTCACGGTGCGCGCCGGCCGGCGGACCAGGCGCCCGCCGGCGACGGCCAGCGGCAGCGGGGCGAGCAGTTCGGCCGCGTGGACGGCCGGGCCCTGCGCCGGCCACAGCGCGGTCGCGGTGACGATCACCGGCCAGTGCCACAGATAGACGCCGTACGAGTGCCGGCCGACCAGGCGCAGCGGCGCCGCTTCGAGCAGGTCGGGGGGTGCCCAGGCCGCGCAGCCGGCGCACAGCGCGGTGGTGGCGGCGGTGACCGCGGCGAAGCCCCCGCCGTACATCACGCGGTCGCCCGGGCCGATCACCGCGAAGGCGGCCAGCACCGCCAGCGCGCCGCGGGTGAGCGGCAGGCCGAGGCCGGGCCGGCGGCGGGCGAACCGGGTCAGCGCGGGCAGCAGCAGCGCGGCGGCGCAGCCCGCGAGCAGCGCGCCGCTGTGGGAGTCGGTGCCGAAGTAGGCCCGCGAGACGCCGGAGGGCCGCGCGCCGAGCGTGTGCATGCGCCACAGCGAGGCGACGGCGCCGCAGGCGGCCAGGCCCGCCAGGCCGCCGGTCACGCGCGCCCGGCCCCGGCCGCGTGCGAGCGGGAGCAGGGCGGCCAGCAGCAGCGGCCACAGCAGGTAGAACTGCTCCTCGACGCTCAGCGACCACAGGTGCTGGAGCAGCGGCGGGACGCCGAGGTGGTGGAAGTAGTCGGCGCCCTCGTGGATCTGCCACCAGTTGTCGGCGAACGTCAGGGAGGCGAGGGTGTCGCCGCGCAGCCCGTCGCCGAGGCCGGTGCCGCCGGGTGCGGCCACCCGGGTGGTGACGGCGCAGGCGACCAGGACCAGCAGCAGTTCGGGGAGCAGCCGCACCGCGCGGCGGCGCCAGAACCCCGCCAGGGCGATCCGGCCGTGCCCGCGGTACTCGGTGACCAGGAGGTGGGTGATCAGGAAGCCGCTGATGCCGAAGAAGACGTCGACGCCGAGGTAGCCGCCGGGCAGCCAGCCGGGGTGCACGTGGTAGACGACGACGGCCGTGACGGCCAGTGCGCGCAGCCCGTCCAGGCCCGCCAGCCGCGGTCCGCCGGCCCGCGGGACGCCACCGGGCTCCGGGGCGGCGGGGGCGGTTCGCTCGGGTGCGGGCACCGAAAGCCTTCCCTTCGACGGAACCGGTCGCGGCGTCCGCCGTCCGCCGGGGTTCCCGGGCAGCGGGCGCGGGGCGGACGGACGCTCACTTCACCGTAGGAAGACGGGACACGGTCCCGCGCGCGGTGCTGGACCGATCGAGCTAACGCCTCATCAGATCCCGTGCGGACACCACCGCGGGCGCGGCCGGCACCGGCCGACCGGAATCCCGGCACGGGCTCGCCCGCGGCAGTCGCGGGTCCCGGCGCCCGCCGCTTCGACCGCGGAGCCGTCGCATGCCGGGTCGCCGCTGCCGGGGAACGGCCGGAGGACGCGGTCGGTCCCGACGCGAACCCGGCACTTTCAGCCGGGAAATGCTCGGGAACGACGTCCGATCGCGCATACGCGCGCAGAAGTGCGAATACGCAATCGGGCGGCTCGGCGCCTGCTGAGGCGGCGCCGTGACGGTCGGTCATTCCCCGAGGATCGCGCTGCGGGACACCTCCGGCAGTGCGGCACGGAAGTGCGTTCGGGGTCGGAATACGGCCGGTAAAAAGAGCCGGAGTGAAAATTCCCGAACCCTTTGGCGCTTCTCGCGGTCCGCGGCGGACAGCCCGCCGACGGCGGCGGTGCGGCGTGCCGAGGTCGGCTAGGATCGCCCGCACCCAGCCCCGGTGACGCCGGTGGCGGGCAGTGGACCAGCAGTCGTAGGGATCGTCAGGAACCGCCATGCGGATACAGGAACGATTGATGTCAGGCCGGCGCAGGGCCGTTTCACCGCTCCCTCGCACCGTTTCTCGAACGACGCGCGGATGTTCGACCTCCGGCTTCTCCAAGAGGTGCCCACCCCGGCCGGCAATACCATCAACTCGCCCCGGGCGAGCGGATATCTGAATTCCCCGGCGCCGGCGGCGCGATCCGCGGGTATCCCGGTATCCCGGCCGGGCATGCTGTTTCGCCTTTCCCCTTCCGTGCCTCCCACCGACCACGAGGACCGATAGATGTCAGACCCTTCCCCGGTCGGCCGGTCGGCCGACCACCGTACGACAACCGGAACCCCGGTCACGGCTCTCGCGGTGGTCGCCGGCTGCGCGTCGGCCTGCCTCGGACTCGGGCTGGTCGCCCCGGCGGGCGCCCGCGGCTGGGTGCTGGCGGTCTCGGCGGCGTAGCGACATGGAGAACCGGCACGACGAGGACGTGCTCGGCGACCTGCTGCAGCTCGACCACCGCACCGCCCAGGCCGGCCGGCTCGCGGACAGCATCGCGGTACTCACCGGCGGCCGGTCCGGCCGCCGCTGGACCAAGCCGATCGTCATGGAGAGCGTCCTGCGCGGCGCGATGGGCCGCATCAGCGCCTACCAGCGCGTACGGCTGCACTCGACCAGCGCGGTGGCCGTCGTCGGCCACGCCGCCGAGGGCGTCATGCACGCGCTGGCCGAACTCATGGACAACGCGGCCAAGTTCTCGCCGCCGACCGAGGAGGTCCACGTCTACGTCGAGGAGCTGACCACCGGGGTGATGGTCACCATCGAGGACGCGGCCTGGTCATGAGCCCGGCCGCCGCTGCGCCGGGCCCAACAGGCCGTCTCCCGCCGAGTCGTTGGACCTGGCCACGCTCTCCGGCACCCGGCTCGGACTCGCGGTCGTCGGCCGCCTGGCCCGCAAGCACGGGCTCACCGTCAACTTCCGGCCCTCCTCGCGCGGCGGCACGGGCGTGCTGGTGCTGATCCCGCAGGAGCTGATCACCCGGCCGTGCGGCGACGAGACCCGGCAGTCCGGGCCGCCGCACCGGCCGCACCCGCTCACGGACGTCCGCCGCCACGGCCGCGGACGCGGCCGGCCGACCGCGGAGCGGACTGCACCGACGGTCGCCGGCAGGCGACGCCACCGTCAGCCCGCGGCCGCGGTGCACGAGCCCCGGCCGCCGCGCCCGCCGCCGCGCGGGTGCCACCGGCCGACGACGACCTCGCGTCCGGCCCGAACCCGGCGCGCAGCCGGACGTGCCGACGGCGTCCGCACGCGCGCCGAGCAGGCCCCGCAGGCGAGACGCGGAGTGTCCCGCGCCCAAGCGCGACCGCGGCGCCTGCCGGCGAGCCGCGCCAGCGAACCGGCGCGCGGACCGACGGCCCCGCGGACGCGCCCGCGCGGCGACATCGGCTCCGCGATTCACCGCCTTCCGTGACGGCGGCGGCGCCGGCCCGAGCCGCCGTACGAGCCGGCCGACGCCCGGCGCACGACGGCCCGCGGCCGGCCCCAGCGGCCGACCGGCGGCCCCGGCGCGCACCGTTCACCGACGCACTCCGACAGGACAACAGATTGGAGGCAGGGGCACGCCTCCGGCCACGCCCCGGACCGCCCCGACCGCGATGCAGACCACCGATCACAACCTGGACTGGCTGCTGGAGAACCTCCTGGAGCGCACCCCCGGCACCCGGCACGCCCTCGTGCTGTCCAGGGACGGCCTCAAGCTGTGCCGCATCGGCCGGGCTCAGCGTCGACCAGGCCGACCAGCTGGCCGCCATCGCCTCGGGGATCCAGAGCCTGTCGCACGGCGCGTCGGTGGAGTTCGGCGACGGCACCGGCGGGGTCCGGCAGTCCATGACCGAGTTCCACGGCGGGCTGCTGTTCATCGTCGAGGCCGGCGAGGGCGCCCACCTCGCGGTCGTGGCCGCCGAGGACGCCGACGTCGGGCGTGATCGGGCACAACATGAACGAACTGGTCGAGCAGCTCGGCGAGTACCTGAGCGCGCCCGCCGCGGCGGACCGGCGGCCGAGTCGGCATGAGCCGCCGGCCCGTCGACAGCGAGGACCCGGACCGGCTCTACACCGTCACCGGCGGCCGCAGCCGCGCCGACGACGACGCGGCTCGACCTGGTCACCCTGATCGTCACCGAGTCCGAGCCGACGCCGGGCATGCAGTCCGAGCACGCCAGGATCCTGCGGCTGTGCCGCACGCCCGACGGCGGTCGTGGAGATCTCGGCCGACCTCGGCACTGCCGGTGAGCGTCGTGCGGATCCTGCTCGCCGACCTGCTCGACACCGGCAGGATCACCGCCCGCCACCCCCGCACGGCGCCGCGGCCGCGGCGCAGCTGCCCGATTCCCGACATCCTGAAGCAGGTGCTCGTTGGACTCCAGAACCTCTGAACCGGCCGCCCGCGACGCCGCTGGCCGGCACCGCGCGACAACGGTCTGAAGATCGTGATCGTCGGCGGGTTCGGCGTCGGCAAGACCACGATGGTGCGCTCGGTCAGCGAGATCCGGCCGCTGAACACCGAGGAGACGATGACCCAGGCGGGCGTCGGCATCGACGAGACGACGGGCGTCGGCGGCAAGACCACCACCACGGTCGCCTTCGACTTCGGCCGGATCAGCCTCAACGAGCAGATGGTGCTGTACCTGTTCGGCGCGCCCGGCCAGGAGCGGTTCTGGTTCCTGTGGGACCGGCTCTTCTCCGGCACCCTGGGCGCGGTCGTCCTCGTCGACCCCCGCCGGATGGCCGACTCCTGGTACGCCATCGACCGGCTGGAGCACCACGGCACGCCGTTCATCGTGGCCCGCAACAACTTCGGCGACCCGGTGCACACGCCTCGACCAGGTACGGGACGCCCTCACCCTGTCGCGACGGACGTCCCGCTGATCGACTGCGACGTACGGGAGCGGGCATCGAGCAAGAACGTCCTGATCGCCCTCGTCGACCACCTCTACGCCCTGTCACGTGCCCGGGAGAAGACACCAGTGACCGACCACAGCCGTCCAGCGCGCCCACGCCGTCGCGGAACCCGCCGCCGGCTGCCCCGCCCACCCGCCGGACGCCGTGGCGCTCGGCGGTCTGCGCGTTCCAGCAGACCCCGGCCCGGCTCTACCAGGACATGCGGCGCCGGCACGGTCCGGTGGCCCCCGTCGCTGCTCGACGGCGGCGTCCCGGCGTGGCTGGTCCTCGGCTACCGGGAGCTGCACTACGTCACCACCAACGACAAGCTCTTCGCCCGGGACTCGCGGCGCTGGAACGCCTGGGACGCGCATCCCGGCCGACTGGCCGCTGATGCCCTATCGTCGGCTACCAGCCGTCGGTGCTGTTCACCGAGGGGGCCGAGCACCAGCGGCGGGCCGGCGCGATCAGCGACGCGCTCGTCGAGCGTCGACCAGTTCGAGCTGCGGCGGCACTGCGAGCAGCGTCGCCGACGGCCTGATCGACGCGTTCGCCGGCAGCGGCAGGCCGACCTGATGGCCGACTTCGCGCACCCGCTGCCGCTGCTGGCCGCGATCTGGATGTGCGGCCTGCCGGAGTCCGAGACCGCCGACATGGTCAGCGGACCTGCATCACCTCGCTGGACGCCGCCGAGGGCGAGGATCCGGTCGCCGCCTACCTGCGGGTCCGGGCGCGCATCCAGGGGCTGCTGGACAGCAAGCGGGCCGTGCCCGGCGCCGGACGTGACCTCCCGGATGCTCGCGCACGACGGCCGGGCTCACCGACGAGGAGATCGTCCAGGACCTCATCACGGTGATCGCCGCCGCCCAGCAGCCCACCGCGAACTGGATCGGCAACGCCCTGCGGCTGATGCTCACCGACGACCGGTTCGCCGTCACGATGTCCGGCGGTCGCGGCAGCGCGGGCCAGGCGCTCAACGAGGTGCTGTGGGAGGACACCCCGACGCAGAACTTCATCGGCCGCTGGGCCACCCGCGACACGCGGCTGGGCGGCCGCCAGATCAAGGAGGGCGACTGCGTCGTGCTCGGCCTGGCCGCGGCCAACACCGACCCCGAGGTGCGGCCGGACGCGTACGCGCGGCGCCGGCGGCAACAGCGCGCACGTGTCCTTCAGCCACGGCGAGCACCGCTGCCCGTTCCCGGCGCCCGAACTGGCCGAGGCGATCGCCGGCACCGGCGGTGGAGGTGCTGCTCGGACGGCGCCTTATTAGGGGCGTGACGCTGCGCCGTGAACCGGCCCGGGGAGCTGGACCGCTGGCGGCCCTCGGGCGGTGACGACGTGCGGCCATCGAGGTGCTGCCGGTACGGTCTCACTCTCCGTCGGCGCCGGTTCATCCGCCGCGGGGTGCGGCGGTGCAACGCCTGCGCACCGGCGGACCGGCGGCGGACCGGGAAGGAATCGCGGTCCGCCGCAATCGGTGATCAGGAGGGGCCGAGCGGTGCGGGTGCCGGCGCGGCTCGTGGCGAACAGGGTGGTCCCGGCGCCGCCGCGGGGGTGGATGCGGTCGGTCCACAGCAGGTCGCGGTGGGGTGCGACGCGCCCGGCGCAACGGGAGTGCTCGCGGCGGCTCACCGGGAGGCCGGACGTCCGCGACGATGGGCGGGCGGCGGCCCCCACGGCCGTCGCCCGCCGCTCGGTCACCTGGTGAAGGCGAACCAGTTGACGTTGACGAAATCGGACGTGCTGCCGGCGAACACCAGGTAGACGTCGTGCACGCCGGTGGCCGCGGCCGTGATGTTGGCCGGCACGGTCTGCCAGTTCTGCCAGCCGCCGGTGCTGCCGAAGTCGATCTCGGCGATCTGGGTGCCACCGGTGCCGTCCAGCCGTACCTGGATCGCGCCGGTCACCCCGGCCGCGGCGCCGGAGGCGAGCCGCGCGGTGAACTGGGCCGGCGAGGAGGAGCCGAAGTCGAGCCCGGAGAACTTCAGCCAGTCGCCGCTCGAGAGGTACCCCACGTCCTGGCCGCCGCCGGAGTCCGTGCAGGTCTCGGTCTGCGACCCGCTCTGCGCGCTGTACGACTCCGCCTGGATCGTCGCGTACGCGCTGGTCCCGCCGCGGCGGCGTGGTGCCGGAACCGCCGCCCGGACCCAGCGTGATGGTCCAGGACGTCGGTGCGCTGTCCTGGAGGTGGCCGTCGACGGGGGCCGACGCCGGTGGGGCCGACGTCGTCGTAGGGGAAGGCGTAGCCCACGTTGGCGTACTTGTGGACCAGGCGGGCGTAGTGGTTGGTGGTGGCGTCGGTGTAGTAGCCCGACGGCGGCACGCCGTCGGGCTGGTTGTCGCCGCCGCTGACGAGCAGCGAGCTGCGGTTGAGCGCGGCGGCCAGCCGGGCGGCGACGGCCCCGCGCGCGTCGCCGCCGGAGTTGTAGAGCGGCCCGCTGGCGCAGCCGAAGATGTCCACCGCGCTGGGCTTGGTGAACGGCACACCGTTGGTGTTCAGGCCGGCGAAGACCAGCGTGTCGCCGGAGACGGTGCCGGAGTACGAGCCGATGGAGCCCTGGCCGTTCACGGTCAGGGTGTGCGACTGGTAGTAGCTCCACACGCTGTTCAGATAGCCGTTCCAGTAGCCGCCGAAGTCGGTCGGCGAGTGGGCCGGCGACAGGATGCGCAGGGCCGCGCCCGAGGAGTCGGTGGCGACGAGCTGGTCCCAGGGGGCGCCGTCGGCGGCGTGCTGGGCCTGGAGCCCGGAGGCGATCGAGGCCAGCGCGCCCGCGGGCAGCGGGCTCACCGACTGGGAACCGCTGCTGCCGGTGGTCGCCATGGAGACGGGCAGGGCGACCATGTCGACGTAGGAGATGTTCGCGTACAGGTTGGCGCTGTTGTACGTGAACTCGCAGAACGTCCAGTTGGTCTGCCAGTTGGGGTCGCTGCTGGTGAACCCGGGCTGGACCAGGCCGGGGACGCCGCCGCCCCCGCCGGGCGGGTTGACGAAGAACTGGATCTTCTTGCCGACGGAGAACCAGACCCGGCCGCCGATCACGTAGTCCTGGAGCGTGAAGGTGGTGGCCGCCGAGCCCGACGCGCCCGAGCGGGATGGAGTAGTCCGCGATCGGGGTCAGCACCGACGAGGGGCTGGGGAGCCGCTGGAAGTGGCCGTCCGGGGTGACGAAGCCGGGCCAGCCGGAGCTGTCGGAGCCGCTGACGTAGGCGTAGACCGTGCCGCTGCCGGAGTTGTTGCGCAGCGAGAGGGGGAGCGACGGCGTGGCGGCCGACGCCTTGGGTGCGAAGGCGCCGGACCACAGGGGTGAGGTCGCCGCGACGGCGGTGGCGCCGACCGCGGTGACGAAGGAACGTCTGGAGACCACGTACTCCTCCTGGAGGGGCAGGCAGGACGGCGCCGACGGCCGTGGTGGCCGGGGCGCCGGCCTGCGTGGGGGGACTGCCGGGTGTGCGGGGGCAGCGGGGACGCCACGACGTGCTACGAGGTGCCGGGAGACGGCGGGTGTGGCACGGCGTGGCGCCGCACGGCTGCGGTCAGGAGGGAAGGACCCACTGCTGGTTGGCGCCGCCCGTGCAGTCCCAGATCTGCACCTGGGTGCCCGGTGTGGTGGAGGAGCCGGTGTCGTCCAGGCATCTGCCGGACTGCGGGTTGAGCAGGGACCCGTTGGACTGGGGTACCCACACCTGGGACCCGGTGCCGTTGCAGTCGTACAGGTCGACCAGTGTGCCGTTCGCCGTCCCGGCGCCGTTCACGTCCAGGCACTTGCCCAGCACGTGGAGGGTGCTGCCGGCCTGGACGACGGTCCACTGCTGGGCGGCGCTGCCGTTGCACGTGTAGACCTGCACCGGGTTGAAGTTCGCGGTGCTGCCCGAGCGGTCGTCCAGGCACAGGCCGCCGTAGCCGGTGATGGCACTGCCGCCGGGCGGCGGGTTGCCGCCTCCGCCCGTGGTGGTGTACGCGGCCACGTAGCCGACGCTCATCGTGCCGCCGGAGGAGGTCGCGGAACTCGGCGAGGTGCAGCCGCAGACGCCGTTGGGGAAGCCGCCGCCCATGGCGAGGTCGAAGATGATGTTCAGGTTGTGGTCGTACGCCTGCTGCCACACCGACGTGCCGACCTGGGACTCGTTGACGCTGAAGTACGCGGCGCCGTCCAGGTAGAAGGTGACCGACTCGGCGGAGGTGTTCGTGCGGTCCAGGATCATCGTGTACGTGTGGAAGCCGCTCTGGCAGCCGGAGCAGCCGCGCAGGCCGCTGCCGATGCCGTTCCCCTCGTTGCAGGCGCCGCCGGGGTAGGTGCCGCAGTGCAGCGTGCCGGCCACGTCGGAGAGGGCGTTGACGTCCTCCATGATGTCGATCTCGCCGTTCTCGGGCCACTGGCCCGGGCCCAGCATCCAGAACGCCGGCCAGTAGCCGAGGCCGTTGCCCGGATTCGGCTGCTGGATCGACGCGGTGACCTCCAGCTTGCCGCCGGCCGGCGCCCCCGCGACCGCGCTCGGGGTGTGGATGCGGCCCGACGTCCAGTTGCTGCCGCTGCCCAGCGCGGTGATGTCGAGGTGGCCGTTCCCGTCGAGGTGCACGTTGCTGGTGGAGTTGGTCATGGTCTCGATCTCACCGGTGCCGAAGTTCGAACCGGGACCGGTGTCGTACGTCCACTTCGAGGCGTTCGGCGCACTGCCGGACGACCCCGAGAAGTCGTCGCTGAAGACCGTGGACCAGCCCGACGGAGGGGGCGGCACGGTGACGGCGTCGGCTGCGGGCGCTCCGGCGGTGAACGCGGCCACGGCGCCGAGCGCCACGGCGACCGCGAACAGGCGCGCGCGCCGCACCGGTCGTCGGGCGGGTCTCGCGGCCGGTCTCGCCATGCTGATGCGGGGGAACGAGCGATCGGTCATGAACGGCTCCTGACGGTCCGTCGGGGACTGCGGGCAACACGGGTTGCCGGAAAGGGTGGTCACGCCCTGGGGCGGGAACACCCGGGAGTGACACGAGGTCACACGTGGGGGAGCGACGCGGTGGTGCGCGGAGCGGGTGCGGTGCGGCGTAACGGCGTTACGGCGAGAAGCTGTGCGCACGGCGCGAAGACACGCGGGCCGTGGTGTGAGCATCTGAGCGATAGTGATTGAACCGGTGTCCACGTATCGGCGTCAAGAGTCGAGAGAGCGCTCTCATCTCGGCGTCGCGGCGCCGCCGCCGAGGGGGGCGTCCCGCGGTCGTCCGTCCATCTGCCGGAACCGGGCCCTCCGCGAAGACGAACGCGGTGGGCCGCACGCCGAACGGCCGCTGGAAGGGATGGTCGAGCTGCGCCGTCAGGCAGACGGCGAAGGCGACCGCCGCGCCGACGAAGCACAGCGCCGCCAAGTGCCGTGGTGTGGGGGCGAGTCCGAGGATCGGCGGGAAGGCCACCAGGAAGCCTCCCGCCACCAGCAGGGCCAGCCAGATGATCCGCGGCATGCCCTCCTTTGCCTCGGCGGCCCGGTCCGTACGCGTCCCGTAGACCGTCGCCAGCGCGCCCGCGGCCGCCGCCTTCGCCTGCTGACGCCGGACCCCGGTGGCGTCGGCCGCCGCGATCGCGGTACGGACCCGGTCCAGGGTCCGCCACGCCTCGGGGCTGGTGCGCCCGTGGGCCAGGGCCGGGAACTCAAGGGTGCGGACCTCGCCGGTGTACTGCCGCAGCAGCGCCCGCACGTGCGTGCGGTCGGGGGCCGCCAGCGAGTCGGCCGCCCCGTACGTGTCGGCCAGCGCCCGCGCCTCGTCGTACGTACGCGACCGGTCGGTGGTCAGCATCGACCAGCTCCCGGCCACCTGGAAGCCCGTCAGCAGGATGAACGAGCTGAGCAGCACCGCACCGATCAGCGACAGCGCCTGGCCGTTGGACTCCAGGGCGAGCGTGCGCTGTCCGCGGCCGAGGAACCGGCCGAGGGCGAACGCGAACGCCACACCGCCGAGGGTGGACAGCAGCGAGACGGCATACAGGGACATGGCACTCCCGAAAACGCTCGTGGCGGCGGGCGACGGCCGGCGGGCGGCCGCCCGGCGGGGACTCGGTGGCGGATCGCGGCGGCCCGCGGGCCCGCGGCCCGGCGCCGCGGGGCGCGGTCAGCGGCGGCGGCCGGTGAAGCGGGGGAGGGCCGCGAGCACGGCGGGGAGCAGCACGGCCGTCATCGACAGCAGCCACCAGCGGCCGGCGTCGTCGGGATCTGCGGGGAAGGGTTCCGGTGTCGCCTCCGCCCGGCCGTCGGCCCGCGGGCCGCGCGCCGCGCCGGAGGGCGGGATCGAGGGGGGCGCCGAGGGCCGGGCGGAGGACGGGACGAGGGCGCCGGAGGGCTCCTGAGGCGTACGGGGAGGGCCGGGCGCCGGGCCGCTGGCGGGGGCGGACGGGGAGGACGGCGCCGCTCCGGTGGGGTGCGGACCTGGAGGCGAAGTGCGTGGCGCCGGGCCGGAGTTCGGCGGTGGTACGGGAGCGGCCGAGGGGGGTGGGGGCGTGGGCGGAGGCGTCGGACCGGAGGACGCCGGGGGAGGCGTGGGGGTCGACGGCGGCGGGGTCGACGGCGGTGGTCTCCGCCCGCAGGGCGCACCCACGCGGACGGTCGACCCGATCCCCGGGAGGGGCGGGCCGGACGGCTCCGCGACGATCACCCGCAGCAGCGGTCCGCCCCCGACGCAGATCACCACGGAGGTCCCGCACCGGCCGCCGCCCGGGAAGCAGCCGACGGCCGCGGCGATCCCGGTCCGACCGGTGGCGTCCGCACCGCCGGGACGCGCGGCCGCGGCCGTACGGGCAGTCGGACCGCCCGACGTGGCCGCCGCGTGCCCGGCTCCGGCCACCGCGCACGCGAGGGCCAGCAGCAGCGCCGCCGGTGCGAAGGCGGCCGCGCACCGCCGACCGGCCCGGACGGCGCGTTTCCGTAGCGCCCGCGTCATCGCGCCGCCTACGCGGACCGGCCGGTGCGCGGGCCGCGTGTCCGTCCGGCCGGGGCGCCCGAACCCGCCCGCGCCTGCGGCCGTGCCGCGTACCGCCCACGTCCCGTGCGAGGAGGAGATGTCACGACCACAAAGGTAATGGGCTGATAAGTCGGTCTTCATCCGAACGGCCCACGATGGCGCGAAACGATATTCGCGGGTGTATTCGACCGGTCCGGGGCAGGCGCCTGGGCGCCGGCTGCCCGTCTCCGTCCGGTGGCCGGCGCCGCCGCACGAGGGCTGCCGCAGAAACGATTCCATCAGGTCCGCCGGGCGGTACGCCGGCCGTGCTCGGCCGCGGGCCCGCCGCCCGGCGGACACCGCGCGGAGCCGTACCGGAGCGCCCGTCCCCGTACCGCCCCGGGGCCGCGACCGCGCTGACGGCGAAATCGAGCCGCGGCCGCCGGAACGGCTGCCATCGGCGGACAGCGGGCCCGCGGGCAGCGAATGTCGGGCGAATGCGGACGGCGGGCTTGTCAGAGGTACTTGGTCCAGGCCAAGTTGGAGGGAAGCGTTCTCTTCCCGGCAGCCACGGAGACGGTATGAGCATCGGCGCAGGCGGCACGTCCTCCTCCGACGACACGGGTGCGGGCCCCGTGCTGCCCGGCTACGGCGCCCTGGACAGACGGCGCTTCCTCGCGGTCGCCGGGCTGGGCGCGGTCGCCGGACTCGGCGCGATCGGCGCCTCCCGGACCGGTGGCGGCGCGGCTCCGGCCGCTGCCCCGGCCGCCGCCGGGCGCCGTCCCAGGACCGCCACGCGCCGGATGTACCTGGGCACGTACACGTCGAGCGGCGACGGGAAGGGCGTGGGCCTGGCGCAGTACGACCCGGACAGCGGCGCGCTCACCGCCGACGGCACGCTGACCGGGGTGGCCGACCCGTCGTTCCTCGCGCTCGCCCCGTCCGGCGGCGCCCTCTACACGGTGAACGAGCAGGCGCAGGGCTCGGTGACCGCCGTCGCCGTGGCCGCGGACGGCACGCTGCGGGTCCTGGGAGCGCAGAGCACGGGCGGCTCCGGGCCGTGCCACCTGTCGGTGCACCCCGCCGGCGGACACGTGTTCAGCGCGAACTACGACTCGGGCAGCGTCGCCGTCCACCCCTTGGCGTCCGACGGCTCCCTGCTGGCCCGCTCCGACCTGGTGCAGCACACCGGGTCGGGGCCCGACCCGGACCGCCAGGCCGGGCCGCACGCGCACATGGTGCTGACCGACCCCGGCGGCGGCTTCGTGCTCGCCGTCGACCTCGGCACGGACACCGTCTACACCTACCGGCTCGACACCTCCGCCGGCACGCTCGCGTCCGTCTCCACGGCCGCGGTCACCGCCGGCTCCGGCCCGCGGCACCTGGCCTTCCACCCGTCCGGCGACTACGCCTACGTCGCCAACGAACTGGGCGACTCGGTCATCGTCTGCGGCTACGACCCCGCCACGGGAGCCGTCTCCCCGGGCAGCCGCAGCCGACGGTGCCCGCCGGCTCCACGCCGTCCGGGCGCAACTACCCGGCCGAGGTACTGGTCTCCGCGGACGGCGCGTTCGCCTACGTCTCCAACCGCGGCGACGACAGCGTCGCCCGCTTCGCCGTGCGGGACGGTGGCGCGACCCTCGAACTGCTGGACGCGACACCGACCGGCGGGGCGTACCCGCGGCACATCGCGTTCGACCCGTCGGGCACGCTGCTGTTCGCCGCCAACCAGAACTCCGGCAGCGTCACGGCCTTCCATCTCGACCCGGCCTCCGGGGCCCTCACCTCGGCGGGCGCGCCCTTCGCCGCGCCCACACCGGTGTGCGTGCTGCCGGTCTGACCCGGTTCACGGCGCCGGGCGGTCGCCGGCCCGGGCGGACGCCCGGAGTTCGCAGGCACCTTCCGGCGCACGCGGGGAAGGCGCAGGCTCACGGACCGGCCCGCACACGGAGCCGGCCCGCGGAGCCTGGAGGAGCACCATGGTCGTATTCCCGTCCCGCCGGCTGCGCCGCACCGCCCGCCGCGACTTCGGCTGGCAGCGGCTGCGGCCCGCCCAACTGACGGCGATGCGGGCGGTCCTGAAACGGCGCGACGTCATCGCGGTGATGCCGACCGGGGCCGGGAAGTCGGCGGTCTACCAGGTGCCGGGGGTCCTGCTGCGCGGCCCCGTCGTGGTGGTCTCGCCGCTGATCGCCCTCCAGCGCGACCAGCTCAAGGGCCTGCCGGAGGAGGCCGGACTGCGCGCGGTGGCGGTCAACTCCGCCCAGCGGCAGGCCGACCACGGCGCGGCCTGGGACCGCATCGCCGCGGGGCAGGTCGACTTCGTCTTCCTCTCGCCCGAACAGCTCGCCAAGGACGAGGTGGTGGAGCGGCTCGCGGTGGCCCGGCCCGCGCTCTTCGTCGTCGACGAGGCGCACTGCGTCTCCTCCTGGGGGCACGACTTCCGGCCGGAGTACCTGCGGCTGCGGCACGCGGTGGAGCGGCTCGGCCGGCCGCCCGTCCTCGCGCTGACCGCGAGCGCGGCCGCCCCGGTGCGCCGGGACATCGTCGAACGGCTCGGCATGCGCCGCCCCGTCGAGGTGGTCGCCGGCTTCGACCGGCCCAACATCGGCCTGGAGTCGGTGGCGTTCCAGGACGAGCCGGCCAAGCGCCGCTTCGTCGCGGAGCGCGCCCGGAGCGAGCCCAAGCCGGGCATCGTCTACGCCGCCACCCGCCGCGACGCCGAGAGGTACGCCGAGGAGCTGTCCGCCGCGGGCCTGTCCGCGGCGGCGTACCACGCGGGGCGGCCGACGGCCGAACGCAGCGCGGTCCACGACCGGTTCCAGGCGGGCGCACTGGACGTGGTCGTCGCCACCTCCGCGTTCGGCATGGGCATCGACAAGGCGGACGTGCGGTTCGTGCTGCACGCCTCGGTGCCCGGCTCCCTCGACGCGTACTACCAGGAGATCGGCCGCGCCGGACGGGACGGGGCCCCGGCCCGGGCGATCCTCGCCTACCGCGGCCAGGACCTCGGGCTGCAACGGTTCTTCACCGCCGGCGGACCGGACACCGACGCCCTGGCCCGTGTCGCGGACGCGATCCGCACGGCGTCCGGCCCGCTGACCACCGCCCGGCTGCGGTCGGCCTGCGAGCTGTCCGGGACCCGGCTGTCCGCCGTCCTCAACCTCCTGGAGCAGGCCGGGGCCGTGCGCACCACCGAGGAAGGCTCCGGCTGGGCCGGACTCCATCGCGACCCCCGCGACACCG
Source organism: uncultured Actinomycetota bacterium (assembly GCA_963820715.1). GTDB lineage: Bacteria > Actinomycetota > Actinomycetes > Streptomycetales > Streptomycetaceae > Actinacidiphila. The sequence goes on from CAWGAU010000004.1 coordinate 110,144, forward strand.
CAGGCGCGGTCCAGGCCGCGCTGGAGGCGTACGACGCCCACCAGCGGCTGGAGCAGTCGCGCGTCGACATGATGCGCGGCTACGCCGAGACCACCGGGTGCCGGCGCCGCTTCCTGCTCGGCTACTTCGGCGAGGCCCTGGACGCGCCGTGCGGCTCCTGCGACACCTGCGGTCCGGGCTCCGGTCAGGGCGCCGAGGCGGCGCAGCCGGCCCCGGCCACCGCGCGGGTGCGGCGGGCACGGGACGGCGCGGTCCGCGGGCCGGCCGGCGGGCACCCGTACGCGCCCGGGGTGCGGGTGCACCACCGCCAGTGGGGCGACGGCGAGGTGATGAGCGAAGGCGACGGGAAGATCACCGTGCTGTTCGGCGCCGTCGGCTACCGCACGCTGTCCCTCGCCGTGGTCACCGAGAACGGCCTGCTGACCACCGGCTCCGGTGGGGCGCCCGACCGCGCGGGGCAGGTGTGAGGAAAGCGGAGAACCCGGCGGCGGAATGGGTAGACGCCTGACACCGGCGGATCACCCGGCCCGGCAGCTCGCGCCATGACCATGCGTCAGAAAAGGCGCCGCCACGGCCTGTTCACCCTTTCACCTCGTCACACCGGCAGAAACGGACGGCTCATGAAGATCTTCGGCAGGGAACCGGCGCTCTGGCTCGGCCTGTTCGCGATCGTGGTGAAGCTCAGTACGGCCTTCGGGCTCGACCTGTCGGACAAGCAGCAGGCCGTGGTCAACGCGGTGGCCGCGGCGGTCGCCGGACTGCTGGTCGCCGTCAGCGTGCACGACGGCGTCGGCGCCGCGGTGATGGGCCTGGCCCAGGCGGGGCTGGCGCTCGCGGCCGGATTCGGGCTGCACTGGACGCCCGAGCAGCAGGCCACCGCGCTGAGCCTGGCGTCCGCGGTCATCGCCATATGGACCCGCACGCAGGTGACCGCCAAGGTGCCGGCCGCGGTGAGGCCCGCACCGGCGCGGGCCGCCTGAGGCCGCCGCCGGGGACGGCGGACCCGTCCTCGGCGCCGCGCCGAACGGCGTTCGGCCGTAAGGGCGTTCGCCCGCGACCGCCACCCGCAACCGGGTCCTGCCGCACGGAAGCACACGCACCGGGAACAGGACGGGAACAGGAGGAGCAGCCGATGAGCTCGACGATGTGGATCGCGGTCCTCGCGGTGGCCGCGCTGGGGCTGGTCGCCGCCCTGGTCGACGGACGGGCCAGGTCGGGGCGCGTCCCGGACCGGCGGGGCGGGCGCCCGGCCGGTCCGGGACGCGGCCGGGTGCCGAAGCGGGGCGAGGTGTGGTGGGCGGACGTGCCGTTCGAGGACGGTCCCGGCTCCAAGGACCGGCCCTGCCTGGTGCTCTCGGTACGGGAGCGGACCGCGCGGGTCGCCAAGATCACGTCGCGCCCGCACGAGGAGCTGCCCGGCGTGGTGCTGCTGCCCGCCGACGCGGTGGACGGCGCAGAGGGCCGCCGCAGCTACCTCCAGAGCGGGGAGCTGCGCGACGTCCCGCTGCCCGCGTTCCGCCGGCCGGCGGGCACGCTCGGCTCCCGTTTCATGAGGCGGCTGGACCTTCCCTGAGCGGGACCCGGCTCCCCGAGCCGTGCCCGGGCCGTCCTCGGGCCGCGCCCGCGGCCGCCCGGCGCACGGTGACGCACAGCCACGCCCGTCCGCGGACGGCCGCCGGGCGCACCGCCACGTACGGTCGCGGACGGCCGCCGACGCGGCCCCACGAGGGGGCTCTGATGCGGGAGAGCCGCCGCGGCGGCGGCTACGCTCCGTGCAGATACCGGCCGCGCGACTCCGTACCCACGGCGCGGACCGGGCCGGTGGCTGAGGTGCGCAGGGAGGCGGCGACATGACCGACGGGGACGATTCCTTCGACGTGGACCGGGCGTTGCAGGACGCCCTGGACCGGCTGACCCTGGTGGCCAACGCCTCCGAGGCGCTGTCGAGCACCCTGGAGCTGGAACCGGGCCTGCGCCGGCTGTCCCGCGTGCTGGTCCCCGCGCTCGCGGACTGGTGCGCCATCGACCTGGCCGACGACGAGGGGCGGCTGCGCCGGGTGGTGCTGGAGCACCGGGAGCCCGACGCGCTGCCGCCGGCGTTCCTCGAAGCGGCCCTGCCGCCGGCCGGGGCCTCCTCGCCCGCCCCCTTGGCGCGGGCGCTGCGCGGAGCCGGCCCGCTGCTGCTCACCGAGTTCCCGCCGCCCGAGCACGCCACCGACGCGCTGTACCGGGTCGAGCTCCAGACGTTCCGCCAACTCGGCGCGCACAGCGCTGTACTCCTCCCGCTGCGGGCGCGCAGGCGGGTGCTGGGCGTGCTGACCCTGGTGCGCACCGAGCCGGGCGGCGGGGACGAAAGCGACCGGCTCACGCTGCTGGAGAACCTGGCCCACCGCATCGCCATCACCGTGGACAACGCCCGCCTGCACGCCCAGGTCGCGCACACCGCCGAGCGCCTCCAGCGCTCCCTGCTGCCCGACCTGCCGCAGGAGGGGCCCGTCGACATCGCCGCGCGCTACGCACCCGCGCGGGCGACGGCCGAGATCGGCGGCGACTGGTACGACGCCTTCCTGCTCCCCGACGGCGCCCTCACCCTGATCATCGGCGACATCACCGGCCACGACCTCAGGTCGGCGGTGGCCATGAGCCAGATGCGGAACATGCTGCGCGGCATCGCGTGCGACCGCAAGGAGCCGCCGGGCAAGATCCTGGCCCGGCTGGACGCCGCGAACGAGATCCTCTATCCCGCGCAGACGCTGACCTGCCTGTACGCGCTGCTCACCAAGCCCGAGGCCGACGGCCTGTGGGTCCTGGACTACGCCGCCGCCGGGCACGTGGCCCCGCTGCTGGTCACCCGCGAGGGCGACACCCACTTCCTCACCGAAGGCCGCAGCCTGCTGCTGGGGGTCGCCCCCGAGACGATCCGCCCCAACGCCATCGAGCCGCTGCCGCCCGGGTCCACCCTGCTGCTCTACACCGACGGCCTGATCGAGCGCCGCGGCGAGAACATCGACGACGGCATGACCCGGCTGCGCCAGCACGCGGCGTCACTGGCGCGGGAGTCGCTGGAGAGGTTCTGCGACGAGCTGATGTCCGGCGTGGAGGACGCCGGTACGGACGATGTCGCGCTGATCGCCGTCCGCGTCCCGTTCGCCGTCACCACGCCGTACACCGCCACGGCCGAGGGCGAGTGACCGGCCCCGCCGGCGCGGCGCGAGGGCCGGCGAGAAACCGGTGAAAGAAGTCGGCCGCGGCGTACATCCGTAGGGGCCTCCCGTGCGTCTCATGAGAGGCGGCATCGCCATATGACCGCTCTGTTGGGACATTTGGAGAACTTACTGTGAAAAAAGGGATCAAAGGCATGCGTGGTGCCTGCGCGGTCGTCGTGACCGCGGGAGCCGTGCTGGCCACCGGGGTGCTCGCCGCCCCGGCCCAGGCCGCCACGCTCAAGTCGCCCACGATCGTGGCCAAGGGCGGCTATGTGATGAACAACGCCACGGGGACGAGCCTGTTCGCCAAGGCGGCCGACACCCGCCGCTCCACCGGCTCCACGACCAAGATCATGACGGCACGGGTGGTGCTCGGGGAGAAGAAGCTCAACCTCGACGCCAAGGTCACGATCCAGAAGGCGTACAGCGACTACATCGTCTCCAAGGGCGCGTCCTCGGCGCACCTGATCGTCGGCGACAAGGTCACCGTCCGCCAGTTGCTCTACGGGCTGATGCTGCCGTCCGGCTGCGACGCGGCGTACGCGCTCGCGGACACGTACGGCAGCGGCTCGACGCGGGCCGCGCGGGTGAAGTCGTTCATCGGCCAGATGAACAGCGCGGCCAAGGGCCTCGGCCTGAAGAACACCCACTTCGACTCGTTCGACGGAATAGGGAACGGATCGAACTACTCGACCCCGCGCGACCTGACGAAGATCGCCAGCAGCGCGATGAAGAACGCGACGTTCCGTGCCGTCGTGAAGACCAGGTCGACCAAGCAGAAGGTGACGACCAAGAGCGGCGGCTACCGCTACATGTCGTGGACCAACACCGACACCCTGCTCGGCAGCTACTCCGGCGCCATCGGAGTGAAGACCGGCTCGGGTCCTGAGGCCGGGTACTGCCTGGTCTTCGCCGCCACCCGCGGCAGCAGGACCGTCATCGGCACGGTGCTCGCCTCCTCCTCGGTGGCCGCCCGCACGTCGGACGCCAAGAAGCTCATGGACTACGCCTTCAAGAAGTAGGCGCAGCCCCCGAGCGCTGTGGTCCGGTGCCCCGGACGAGGAGAGCCCTCCCCGTCCGGGGCACCGCCGTATCCGCCCGTCATCCGGGCCGCCCCGGCCGCGATGCGGGACGATCGCCTCGCGATGCGGTTTTATCGTGCGGAACCGTACCGTTCCGTGCGAAAGGCGGCACCGTGTCCGATGAACCCGGCCCCGACACCGCTCCCGAACGGCGCGGGGAGCCCACGCAGCGGCTGCTGTTCGGCGGCGTGTACGGGACGGTGCTCGCCAGTTCGCTGGCCGCCGCCCTCGACCACGACACCGGACCGCCGAACCCCGGCTACGACGCGCTGTGGATTCTGGTGGCCTCCCTCGCGGCCGCCGCGGCCCACGGCTACGCGCACGCCATCGCCCACCGGACCGTCAGCGCCGGGAAGGTCAGCCCCGGCACCCTGCGGTCGGTCGCCGTCGAATGGCCGCTGGTCGCCGCCGCGGTGCCGACGCTGGCCGCGCTGCTGGGCGCGCACGCCGGCTGGTGGGGCGAGGACGCCGGAATCCAGGGCGCGCTGCTGGTCAACACGGCGGCGCTGTTCGGGTGGGGCCTGCTCGCGGCCCGGATCGCCGGGCAGGGCTGGTGGACGGCCGGCCGCGTCGGCGGCGTGGACGTCCTGCTCGGCCTGTGCATCGTGGCGGTGAACATCCTGAGCCATTGAGCCATTGAGCCATTGAGTCGTTCGGCCGTCAGCCGTCCTGCCCCGTAAGGCCGGTGCCCGGACCATCTGCCCGGTGGCGGGCCGGCCGCGCGGTTCCCCGCGCCCCTGGGTAAGTGCACCTTCTCCGCGTCGCCGAGCCGAAATCAAGGGGCGCGGGGAACCGCCCGACCAGCCACGTACCCGGGAAGGTCCGGGAACCAGCCGTACGGGGCAGGGCGGCGGACCGTAGGAGACAGGACGGCCCGGGCGGGGGTGTTCCCGCCCGGGCCGCGCCCGCGTCGTGCTGCGGTCAGCTCATCCGGTGGTTACTGGTTGAGCAGGGTGGAGGTGAGGGTGGCGGCGTTGTACGAGCCCCAGCCCGTGGTGAAGTCCCAGCCCGCACCGGCCGAGTAGGCGCCGTTGCTGCCGCTGGTGATGTCGTGGAAGCCGCTGCCGTTGGCCGCGTAGAGCGCCGGGTTGGCGAAGCCGAGGCCGGACTTGCCGGCCGCGGCGGCCTGCTGGTTGTAGAGCGCGGCGAAGCGCGGCCCACTCGGGCGCCGCGGCGCTGGTGCCGCCGACCTGGCCCCAGCTTCCCTGCGAGTAGATGGACACACCCGGGCTCGGGTTGGCCAGGGCCGAGACGTCCGGGACCTGGCGGTTGCCGCCGCCCTGGCTCTTCTCCACGGCGGTCTGCCAGCTCGGGATCGAGAAGGTGCTGGACACGCCACCGCCGCCGCCGGACCAGGCGGTCTCCTTGCTCCAGGCGTTGGAGGAGGTGACGGTCAGCGTGGTGCCGCCGACGCCCGTGACGTACGGGTCGCTCGCCGGGTAGTCGACCGAGGTGCCGCCGTCGCCGGCGTCGTCGGAGCCGCTGTCACCGGAGGCGGCGAAGAAGCCCAGGCCCTCGGCCGCGCCCTGCTGGAAGACGGCGTCCACGGCGCTGATGTTGGAGCTGGTGCGCTGCGACTCGGCGGCGCCCCAGCTGATGGACGTCACGGGGGTGCCGCTGTCCACGATGGCCTGGTAGGTGTCGACCTCGCCGGCGTCGGAGTTGGGGCCCTCGAAGACCGTGACGCTCGCCGCCGGGGCGATCGCGTTCAGCACCTCGATGTCCAGCTCGACCTCGACCTGCCCGTCGCCGAGCGCGCCCGAGCCGCCGTCCACCTTGCTCACGGTGGGGGCCGACGAGCCGAGGCCGTAGTGGCTGTCGTACGTGCTGATGTTGGACTGCTGGAAGCCGTCGAACTCCAGCAGCGCGACCTTCTGGCCGCTGCCGGTGGCGCCGGAGACGTTGTAGCCGCCCTTGATCTGCGCCGGGGTGTAGCCGCCGCCGGGGCCGTTGTGCGGGGTGACCGACGCGGGGGCCTGGTGGTGCAGCAGCGTACGGTTGTTGAGGCCGGTGACGTCGCCGACGATCGAGGCGATGGAGGCGGGCACGCGAGGGCGCGGCGGCGTTGGCGTAGAAGGTGCGGCCCGAGGCGCCGTCCTTCCAGTTCGCCAGCTTGGTGCCGAACGCCTTCTCCAGCTGGGCGGCGGTGCCGCTCGCGTCGACCAGCAGGTTGCCGGAGTGCACCGTGCCGACCTTGAGGCCCTGGGAGCGCAGGTAGTCGGTGACCTTCTTGACGTCGGCGTCGCTGCGGCCGTACTTGGCGGCGAACTGCGCCTTCGTCAGGTAGTGCCCGTAGGAGGACGAGTGGGGGTCGCTGACCTTGGCGATGAAGGTGGTGAGCCCGGCCTCGTCGCGGTTCGTGAGGCTCACGGCGACCGATATGCGCTGTCCGGACGCGACGTCGCCGGTACGGACGGCGTGGGAGGCGAGACCCGGCAGCACATCGCCGGACAGGGCCGCGCGGGCCGTGTCCGAGTGGGGTGATGCGGCGAACGCGGCGGGGACGGCCGCGGCCAGCAGCGCCGGGGCGGCGGCGACTGCCAGCAACTTCAGACGGAGCGTCACGAAGGTCCTCCATGGGGGGATCGGGGTTCCCGGATCGGGACGACCCCCACGCTAGGGACCCCTGTGGCCGCGCATAAGCGTGGGAACCCTTGCGACGACTGTGAACGATGTGTTTCCTGTGACAGATGTGTGTCGACGCGGTGCGCAGGCCGTGTGACCCGCGTGTTCCGGTGGTGCGCGCGGATCTCGGCCGGACGGGGCGTCATCACATGCCGGACATCGGCGGGGGCTGGGCCCGCCATCGCGGCGCGGAACTCGGCCGGGCGGGGCCGTCATCACGTCCGCGGAACTCGGCGGGGCGGTGCCGTTGTTACGTGCCCGGACATCGGCGGGGCCGGGCCGTTATTACGTGCGCGGAACTCGGCCGGGGCGAGCCGTCATCACCTGCCCCGGCCTCAGCCCGGCAGGCGGTCACCACGTACCCGCAACTCAGCCCGGCAGGGCCGTCATCACGTGCGCCAGCGCCGTACGCGACCGCACGCCGAACTTCCGGTACAGCCGCGACAGCGTGCCCTCGACCGTCTTGACGCTGATGAACAGCTCGGCGGCCACCTCCCGGTTGGTGGCGCCGCCGCGGACCAGCTCCGCGATCCTCGCCTCGGCCGGCGTCAGGCCCGCCGCGCCCGCCGTGCCGCGCACGGCGGCGTCCACCCGGGCGAGTTCGTCCCGGGCGCGGGCCGCCAGCGGCGCCGCCCCGGCGCGCTCCGCCAGGTCCAGCGCCTCCGCCAGCGCCGCCCTGGCGGCCGTACGGTGCCGGGTCCTGCGCTCCACCGCGCCCAGCGCGGTCAGCGTCCGGACCAGCTCGACCGGCAGCTCCAGCGGGCGCAGCCGCTCCGCCGAGGACCGCAGCAGCACCGCGCCCTCCTTCGCGCGGCCCACGGCGGCCTCCCGCATCCCCTCCGCCCGCTCCAGCGCGGCCAGCACGCTGCCGGGCGCCTGCCCGGTGACCCGCTCGCGCGCCTGCTCCAGGGCCTCGGCCGCCGCGTCGGTCTCGCCGAGCGTCACCAGCGCCTCGGCCAGGTCCGCGTGCCAGCACAGCATCGGCGGATCGGCCGCGCCCATCGCGGCGCCGATCTCCAGCGCGCGGCGCAGCGATTCCACGGCCAGCGCCGCGCCCGGCCGGTCGCCGGCGAAGAGCGCGGCCTGCCCGTGCGCCGCCAGCGCGCGCAGCAGGAAGAGCTGGTCGCCGTCGGCCTCCGACGCGGCCACCGCGTCGACCGCCAGCCGGCACGCGTCCTCGGCCGCGCCCCCGAACGTCTCGGCCAGCGCCGCCGCGTAGAGCGCGGGCGCCGACTCCAGACCGGCGCCGGCCACGACCGCGGTGCAGCGGGCGGCGGTCTCCCGGGCCTGCCGGCACTCGCCCGCGCGGACCTGGACCCGGGTGAGGGCCACCAGCGACGCCACGTCCTGCTCGACGTCGGCCGCCTCGCCGGTGGCCTCCAGCAGGGCGGCCACCTGGGCCCGGGCCTGCCCGACCCGGTCCGAGTCGAGCGTCAGGATCGCCCGCATCCGCTGGATGCCCCAGCTCTGCGGGCCGTGGTCCGCGCGGGCCAGCGCGCGCTCCAACGCGGCCTCGGCGGCGGCCGGTTCACCCGCCAGCGAGCGCACCCGGGCCAGCGTGGACAGCGCCGCGACCTCCGTGCCGGTGTCCCCGACGCCGGCCGCGCACCGGGCGGCGCGCAGCGCGTGCTCCGCCGCGCCCTCCAACTCCCCGCACAGCAGGCCGCGCAGGGCCGCCCAGTCGTACAACTCCGCTTCGCAGCGCCTGGTCCCCGGCCGCCTCCCGCAGCCCGTCCGCGATCAGGGCCGCCTTGTCGCGCAGCGCCTGACCGGCGTTGCGCAGCAGCACCAGCCGGGCGCCGACCCGGCTGCGCGCCGACCCGGAGCCGTCCAGGACGCTCGGCCGCGGTGCGCTCGGACTCCTCCCGGTGCCCGGCGTCGCAGGCGAAGCCGGCCGCGGCCAGCAGCCGCTCGTCGCGCAGTTCGGTCCGGTCGGACGGCGTCCTGCGGGCCGCCAGCTCGGCCAGTTCGGCGGCGGTGGCGGCCTCGCCGCGCTCCCGGGCCGCGTGCGCGGCGGCCATCACGGTCACCGCGGTGGCCTCGTCCTCCTGCGGCCGGGCCAGCGCCAAGTGCCGCGCCGCCTCGACGGGTTCGCCGGCCACGGCGGCCAGCAGCGCGTGCGCGCGGCGGCGGGCCGGGCCCGAGGCGTCGGCGTAGAGGGCGGCCGGCAGCAGCGGATGGCTGAAACGCACCGCGCCGGACGCGTCGGAGGCCGCCACCCCCAGCCGCTCCGCCTCGTTGACCGCCGTCGCCGTGTCCCGCGCCCCGGCCGCGGCCCGCAGCAGCGTGAGCGTGGGCCGGGTCGCGGCCGCGGCCACCAGCAGGGCGTCCTGGACCGCCGCGGGCAGGGTGCGGACCCGGTCGAGGACCAGGGCGCGCAGGTCCGCGGGCACGGGCAGGAAGCCGCCGGACTGCGCCGGCTGGCCGTCGCGCAGCGCCCCGCGGCCCAACGCGAGGGCGTACCAGGGGTTTCCGGCCGCCGTGTGCAGCACCGCACGCAGCGCGGACGGCGGCAGCGCCACCCCGGAGGCGAGCAGCAGCAGCGCCACGTCGTCGTCGGCCAGCGGCGGCACGGCCAACTCCACGGCGCCCGCCGGGCAGCAGTGCGTGCGCAGCGGGCTGCTCTCCCACCGCCACCCGCTCGGTCGCCGCGACCGCCACGTCGGCGTCCTCCAGCCGGCGGGCGACGAACGCCAGCACCTGCGCGCTCGGTTCGTCCAGCCACTGGAGGCCGTCCACGGCCAGCAGCACCGGCGCCCGCTCGGCCAGCCGGCGCAGCGCCTCCAGCACGGCCATCCGCACCGCCAGCCCGCCGTACGGCCCGACCGGCCCGTGCCCGCGCATCAGCGCCGTGCGCAGCGCCGTGCGCGGCGCCGGCGGCAGCGCGGCCACCACGTCCGGGGGCACCCGCGCGAACAGGTCGATCACCCCGAGGTACGGCAGCGCGGCGTCGGCGGGCGCGGGGGAGCAGCGCAGCACGGTGGCGCCGTCGTCCTGGAGCCCGCGCGGCGAGCGCGTCCAGCAGCACGGACTTGCCGATCCCCGCCGGGCCGCACAGCAGCAGGCCGCCGTCCTCCCGCAGCCGCTGCGCGCCGGCCGCCAGCAGCGCCTCGCGCCCGGTCGGGGCGGTGGGCGCGCGGCGGCCCCGGCCGGCCACCCACGCGGGCTCCGGCGCGGGCGGCGGATACGGAACGTACGCCGGTGCGGCGCCGGCGGCTTCGTGTGCCACGGTGCGGGCTGTCCTCCTCGTCCGGGACCGCGCGGGAACGGCTGCGCGGCTTCTCGGTTCCCGATTGAGTGTCCATGACAATCACAAGAAAGCCGCCTGTCAATGGCCGGCGGTGCGGCGGCGGGCCCGTTTCACGCGATGGCCACCGCCGTGCAAGCCGCCGCAACACCCCCGGTACGCGTGCGCCATCAGCGCGGTCCGCCGCTCCCGGACGGGGTGCGGGCGGGCATTACCGCTACGGGGACAGGCGGCCGGCGGCGAATTGCGGTCCGGCCCGCCGTCCGCGTAGCGGAATCCGGCAATCCGCCGCGGACGCCGCCAAGTCCACTGCTCCCGAGGCGTGTTGGGCGGGACGCCGGGCGACCGGCCGGGTGTAGCGGATTACCGCCGGAGGTCAACAGTTCGCCAGGTCACGGCGATGGGATGGTCAAGTCGCGCCGCCTTTCCGGCGGTTGCCCGCTCGCGTGCCGCGGCCTCGGCCCGTCCGCCGACCGTATCCCCGTACGGGCGGAGCCGGGGCGCGGGAGGGGCGCGCGGGTGCCTACCGCCGCCCGTCCGGCTGGCGCGGTGAACCGGCCTTCCCCCGACCGCAATACGCCGGGCCCGCCATTCCCGGGAGCCAATAACGGGAAAGAGCGGAAGCGGCCTCCTCCGTAAGGAAGTCGGCGCGCCGGTGTTCCCCGGCTGCCCCGCCCGGAATTCCCCGGCCCATTCCGGCGCCAATGCCCGGGCGCCTCACCGCCATTGCCCGCCCGCGCCGGCCGGACTCCCGCCGGGCGCGCCGCCGCGGCCCCCGGCGCCCCGAAGTCGGGGCGCCGCCGGTCCTGTCGCCGTCGCCGCCCGGGAGGGCACCTGGGCGGGCGCCGACCGGCGCCGGGAGGCGACGGCGGGAAGAAGCCCCCGCCAGGCCATTGACAGGCCCTCAGGGTCCGCGTTCTACTCATCGATCGTGCAGGTTGGCAACGTTGTCATGCCGCGCGTCACAGGCATCGCGGCCGACCGAGGACGCCATCCGTCCTCCCTGGCACGACCCGTGCGAAGCAGCAAACGCGGAGGCAACCGATGGTCAGACGGCGGCGCCCGGACGGGCCCCGTAGCAGCAGCAGACTCCGTCAACGCCTCACCGTGGTGGCCCTTGTGGGCATCGCGGCCCTGCCGCTCCAGTCCCTCGACAGCGCGACGGCCGTGTCCGGCCCGCAGCTCGTCACGGACCCGGCGGCCCTGGTCAACCCGCTCATCGGCACCTCGGGCGCCGTCAACACCTTCCCCGGCCCCGACATGCCGATCGGCATGATGCAGTGGGGGCCCGACACGACGCCCAGCCGGGCGCAGGGCGGCGGCTACGAGTACAACAGCACGCAAGATCTCCGGCTACAGCCTGACCCACGTCTCGGGGCCCGGCTGCGACGTGGCCGGCGACGTACCGATCCTGCCGGTGACCGGCGCGCTGTCGGGCAACCTCTCCGACACGACGGCGACGTTCAGCCACAGCGACGAGCAGACCGGGATCGGCTACTAACGGCCTCACCGACGCCTCGGGCGTCAAGACCGAGCTGACCGACACCACCCGCGCGGGCCTGGGCAGGTTCACCTTCCCGGCCGGCGCGCCGGCGAACCTGCTGCTCAAGCTGAGCGGCGGCGCCACCCAGGTGGACGGCACCCGGGTGAAGGTGGTCAGCAGCCAGCGAGGTGAGCGGCGCGGTCGACAGCGGCCACTTCTGCGGCGCGGACAACCGCTACACGCTGCACTTCGACATCAAGTTCAACCAGCCCGTTCACCGCCGAGCGGCACCTGGGTCGGCGGCACCGTCAACCCGGACGCCAAGTCGCTCGACCTCGGCCGCGCCGCAGCACAAGCGCCGCCGCGCCGCAGGGCAGCGCCGCTGAAGGAGAAGCACTTCACGGTGCCGGCGACGCCGTCGCCGAAGATCCACCCGGTGCGCCGGCGCGAAGCCGGTGCGGCGCAGGCGCGGGCACGGTCGCGCCAAGGCGCGCGGCCGCCGCCCCGGTCACCGGGGCCAACGGCATGTACCTGACCTTCGACACCGCCGCGTCGAGCACGGTGACCGCGGCCGTCGGCATCTCGTACACCAGCGACGACAACGCCGCCTCGAACCTGTCCACCGAGGTCAAGGGGTGGAACTTCGACGCGATGCGCACGGCGAACCACGACGCCTGGAACGACGTCCTGGGCCGGGTGCAGATCGGCGGCGGCAGCACCGACCAGCAGGTGCAGTTCTACACCGCGCTCTACCACGCGCTGCTGCACCCGAACGTCTTCTCCGACGACAACGGCCAGTACATGGGCATGGACAACCAGGTCCACAAGCTCGGCAAGGGCCAGAAGGCGCAGTACGCCAACTACTCGGCCTGGGACACCTACCGCTCCCAGACGCAGCTGATCGCGATGGTCGAGCCCAAGGTGACCGGCGACATCGTCACCTCGATGCTCAACGGCTACGACCAGACCGGCCTGCTGCCCAAGTGGGCCTCGAACAACGGCGAGAGCTACGTCATGGTCGGCGACCCGGCCACCTCGATCATCGCCGACGCGTACGCCTTCGGGGTCGCGCAACTTCGACACCGCGCACGCCCTCGAGGCGATGGAGCACGAGGCGACGGTCCCCAACCAGGACCGTCCGGGCGAGTCGGTGCGCGACGCCAAGGGCTACCTGCCGCTGGACGAGACCGACTACGGCTGCTGCAACTTCTACGGCCCGGTCTCGACCCAACTGGAGTACGACAGCGCCGACTACGCGCTCGCGTCCTTCGCGAAGTCGCTGGGCAAGACCGCGGACTACACGAAGTTCGCCACCCGCGCCCAGGACTGGATGAACGTCTTCAACCCGCAGACCGGCTACATGCAGGGCAAGAACAAGGACGGCCAGCTTCGCCGGCGGCTTCACCCCCGGCACGTCCAACGGCTTCGTGGAGGGCACCTCCGCGCAGTACACGCCGATGGTGCCGTTCGACCTCCAGGAGCTGATCACCGCCCGCGGCGGGCACGGCGGCCTACGCCTCGTACCTCGACAGCCTGCTGGACAACATCACCGACCCCGGCGGGACCAACGCCGACCTGAGCAACGAGCCCAGCCTGGAGATCCCCTGGGAGTACGACTACCTGGGCCAGCCGTGGAAGACCCAGGAGGCCGTCCGCCAGGCGCAGCAGAAGCTGTACTTCAACGCGCCGGTCGGCTCCTTCGGCAACGACGACCTGGGCGCGATGAGCTCCTGGTACGTCTGGTCGTCGCTGGGCATGTACCCGGAGACCCCGGGCACCGACACCCTCGCGCTTCGGCAGCCCGGCCTTCCCGGTCGCCAAGGTCACCTTCGGCAACGGCAAGACGGTCGACGGTCAACGCCCCGCAGGCCGCGCCCGACGCGCCCTACGTGCAGTCGCTCGACGTCAAGGGCAAGGAGTGGAACGACGCCTGGCTGACCTTCGGGCAGTTCCAGAAGGCCGGCTCGCTGGACTTCGCGCTCGGCGCGCACGCCCAGCACGTCGTGGGCGACCGGCGCCGTCGGCCGCGCCGCCGTCCGACACCACCGGCGGCGGGCGGGTGCTCGCCGCGACCGGCCCGACCAGCGACGGCCTGATCCTCGCGCCGGGCGCGTCCGTCGACGCCACGCTGAACCTGACCAACCTCGGCGCCGCGGCCGTCACCGTGGACTGGACGGCGACCGCCCCCTCCGGGGTGAGCCTGGGCACCTCGTCGGGCTCGCTGACCGTGCCGCTCGTCGGGCAGCGCCGAGGCCAAGGTGCCGGTGACGGCGGGCGACGACGGAGGGCGACGTACAACGTCGCCTTCGCGCTCACCGACCACGCCACCGGCGCGGCGCTGAGCGGCGCGACCCTGCGGGTCGCCGTCGCCCAGCCCGGTGCGCTGTGGCCGTACGAGACCAACGAGGGCATCTACCCCGACGGCACCCACTTCACCGGCGGGCTTCGACGACGGCGGCTGGGCGTACTCGCAGAACGCGCTGACCGCCGCCGGCGTCACCAGCGGCGGCCAAGATCACCGCGGACGGCATCACGCTACACCTGGCCCACCGTCGGCCGCCGGCACAGCCCGACAACCTGGAGGTCGGCGGGGCAGACCATCCCGCAGCCGGCCGGCACCAAGGGCGCGTTCCTCGGGCTGCTCGGCTCGGCGACCAACGCGCCGACCGACGGCAGCGGCGTGCCGGGCGACCTCACCGTCACCTACACCGACGGCACCACCGCCAAGGCGACGGTCACCTTCTCCGACTGGACCCTCAACGGCGGCGTCGCCAAGCCGCTGGCCGGGCAACACCGCAGGCCGTCACCACCGACTACCGCAACACCGGCGACGGCGGCAGGGACACCGTGAAGGCGTACGTCTTCTCGGTGAAGGTGCCGCTCGACCCGGCCAAGACGGTGGCCTCGGTCACCCTGCCGGTGACGGGCGCGTCGGGCACCCTGCACCTGTTCGCCCTCGGCTACGGCGGGTGAGGCGGCGGACGGTCACCCCGGCGCCTGATCGCCTGATCGGTCGAGCAACGAGCACGAGCCCGGGCGGGCTCCCCGCGCACCGCGGGGAGCCCGCCCGTGGCCGTTGCCGGGGACGGCGGGGCGGGGGCGCGGCACGGGCGGGCCGCGAACGGGTGCGTCCGGACGAGGGGTTCCGCCGCGGTCCGCGGCCCGGCCTCCGCCCCGTGCAACCTGATTCACCGGGGTGGGCGTTTAGCTGGGTGCGAGCCGTCACCGGCGTCGCAACCGCACCGGCAAGAGAACTGGAGTCCCCGTGCCACCACTGATCACAGGCCCCGCCCGACGGCTCATGACCGCGATCGCGGTGCTGGGCGCCGCAGGGGCCATGGTGCTCACCGCGGGCCCCGCGCGGGCGGCCCCGGCCACCGCGGCGCCCGCACCGGACTATGCCGGGCTCACGACCGCGCTCCAGGGCGTCCGGCCGGCTGCTGCCCGCCGCGCAGGTCGCCGAGATGGAGAGCACCCAGCCGGTGGACAGCACGTCCGGCTACGGGCTCGGCATCCGCTCGTACACCCTGTCGTGCGGCACGCGGGTCTACGGCCACGACGGCATCGTGGAGGGCTACCAGACGTACTCCTACTCCACCGAGGACGGCTCCCGGCAGCTCACGGTCTCGGCGAACGCCTCCAACAACTCCGCCGTGTTCGCCGCCGAACGCCTCGCCCTCGACCCGGTCTTCTGCGGCAGGCCCGCCTCGCCCGCGGCGCGGCGCGCGACCGGCGCCGGCGCCGACCGGATCGCCGCGCAGGAGGCCGCCGGCCAGGCCGTGCCGACCGCGCGCGGGTAGCCCGGCCGGAGTGCCGCCCATCCGCCCGGGCCCGCGGCCGGAGCACTAGGCTCACGGTGATGAACACGAGCCGTAAGCGAACCGTCGCGGTAGGCACCCGGCGGCCGGTCCTGCCCGTAGAACCTCCGTCCGCCGGGGCACCTCCCAGGGCGGCGAAGCGGCCCTCGCCGGCCGCTTCGCCGCCCTGGACCGCGCTGGTCTGCCTCGCCTTCGTGGCCGTCCAACTGGCGCTGGCGGTACCGGGATCGAAGCTCGGCTGGGACGAGACGGTGTACACCAGCCAGGTCAGCGGGCACGGTCCCGGCCGCGTTCTTCAGCGCGCCGCGGGCCCGCGGGATCTCGTTCCTGGTCGCGCCCGGTCGCGGAGTTCACCACGTCCACCGCTGGCGCTGCGGGTCTATCTGGCGCTGCTCTCCGGCGTCGGGCTCTTCCTCGCGCTGCGGGTGTGGCGCGGACCTGCTGCCGGTCCGCGTGCGCGCCCTGGCGGGCGCCCTGTTCGCCGGCCTGTGGATCACGGTCTTCTACGGGCCGCAGGTGATGCCCAACGTGTGGAGCGCGCTGGCCGCGCTGGCCGCCGTCGGCTGCTTCCTGCGCGCCTGGCGGGACCGCGACCGACCGGGCGGCCCTGGCCGGGCTGGCTCGCCGGCGGTGGCCGTGACCGGGCTGATGCGCCCGCCGGACGCCGCGTGGCTCGTCCTGCCGCTGGCCGCGGCGGCACTGGTGGTACCGCGGCCGGCGCGCCCCCGTGGTGTTCGCCGCGCTGGCGGCCGGCCTGCTGCTGGGCTGCGCCGAGTGGGTGGTCGAGGCGTACGTCCGCTACGGCGGCCTCGCCGCGCGCCTGCACCGGTCCAGCGCCATCGAGGGCGGGATAGGGCTGCACCTGGCCGTGGACGACCAGTTACGCTCCCTCGACGGCCGCTCGCTGTGCCGCCCCTGCGACGTCCCGTGGCAGCACCAGAGCACCTCGGTGTGGTTTCCTGCTCCTGCCCGTCATGGTCGCGGGCGGCGCCGCGGTGGTGCCCCGCGCCCGCCGGGCCGCCACCTGGCTGCCGCTGCTCGTCGCGCGTGTCGTGGCCGCGCCCTACCTCTTCACGATCTCCTACGCCGCGCCGCGCTTCCTGCTGCCCGCCTACGCACTGCTGGCGATCCCCGTCGCGCGAGCTGCTGTGGTGGCTGGTCACCCGCGCCGACGGGCGGCTTCGGCCCGGCGCGACCGCCTGGTCGCGGCGGCGCTGGCCGTCCACCTCGCGATTCAGGGCTCGGTCCTGCTCACCGCGACGCGGCAACAACCGCAAGACGGGCCGGGCGTACGACACGCTCGCCGCCGGGCTGCACGCGGGCGGCGTCCGGCCGCCGTGCGTGCTCTCGGGCGACTCCGCCGTACCGCTCGCCTACTACGCGGGCTGCGCGTCCCGGCAGCTCGGCGGCCCCGACGGGAGCATCACCCCGGCCGGGCTCCGGGCGGCGGCCCGGAACCGGCCGGTCGCCGTCCTGGTCGCCCTCGGCTCCCACCCGCCCGCTTTCACGGCCGGCTGGCGCTCGCTGGCCCTGCCCGGCCCGGCGGGTCCCACCGACCCCACCACGCTGCGTGCCTATCTGGCGCCGCGGAACCCGTAGCGCAGGCGGCTGTTCACCGGCCCTGGTCCAGGGACCAGGAGGGGGCGATGCCCGCGATGTGGCAGGTGACGAAGTAGAGCGGGATGGGCGGGGTGTACGGCGAGTCACCGCGCGGATGGTGGATCAGCGCGGGCCGGTGCAGGTGGGCTTCGGGGGCCGCCGCCGGCGGCGGTGACGTAGGCGCCGACCGCGTAGGTGGTGAAGGACGGCCACACGACGCCGATGTGCGAGCCCGAGGGCACGATCCACCACCAGCGCCGGTCGTCGGTGAAGACGCAGCCGACCCGGGGAAGGCAGTCCATGACCAGCTTGCCCTGCTCGGCGGGCATGCCCACCGCGTCGTAGCCGAGCGTGGCGGACAGGTTGGAGGGGATGGCCAGCCGCCGGGCGCGGTAGCCGCAGCCGTGCGCCGGGGCCGTCACCGGCCGTGTCCGCAGATGGTGCTGTCCTCGCACAGGGTCAGAGCCTCTCGGTCGCGGGTCGGTCGGGTCCGGACCGGGGCGTGGGGGACGGCAGTTCGGCCCACACGATCCGGCCGCAGCCCTGCGGGGCGTCCATGACGCCCCAGGCCAGGCTCAGTGCATCGACCAGCAGCAGCCCGCGTCCGCGCCGGTCCGTCGGTGCGGGGGTCTGCCGGACGGGGAACGCGAAGCCGCGCGCCTCGTCCTCGACCTCCACGTACAGCCGCCCCTCGCCGCTGCGCAGCCGGCACACCACCTGCTCGCTCGCCGTGTGCGCGACCGCGTTGGTGACCAGCTCGGAGACCGCCAGCACCGCGTCCTCGGACACCTCGTCGGCCACGTCCCAGGCGTCGAGCAGCTCAGCCGTGTAGGCGCGGGCGGCGCCCACCGACGCGGTGGCCGCCGGCAGCCGGAAGCTCACCTGGTGGGCGTACTCGCGGGCGCGAGTCGTGAACCGGAGTGCGGTGCGGGGGGAGCCACGACGATCGCCTTTCGTCCGCCTACGCGTCGAGGGCGGCAACCGGTCCGCCGCGCCCGTGTGCGGCGGCCGACTGCTGCCGCACGGGCCCGGACCGCCGGTGACGATCCCTCAACTTGCCTGTGCTGTCCGATCTGCGTCACCCCACGGTGACGGTACGTCCACTGTGTCACCTGCTATGAGCGACCTGCAAGCAATAAGTTGAAATTTGCAAGTCGCCAGGTGCATGCTGCTTTGGATCGGTGGATGACCGTGACACACTGCAACGGTGGACCCCGGTGCGAGGAGGTGGGGCGGTGGGAGCTGAAACCGCGTGGGGAGGCGCCCCTTCGGTCCTGCGCATGATCCTCGGCAGGCAGCTCGAAGACCTGCGCACCCGGTCCGGCCTGAGCTTCGACGAGGCGGGCGCCGCGATCGGGGTCAGCCACTCCACGATCCGCCGGATGGAGGCGGCCAAGGTCGCCCGGCTCCGGCTCGCCGACGTCGAGAAGCTGCTCCAGACCTACGGCGTCCGCGACCAGCACGAGATCGACACCTTCCTGAAGTCGGTCCGCGAGGCCAACAAGCGCGGCTGGTGGCACACCTACCGCGACGTCATGCCCGACTGGTTCTCCGCCTACCTGAGCCTGGAGCAGGCGGCCCTGCAGATCCGGGCCTACGAGGCGCAGTTCGTGCACGGGCTGCTCCAGACCCCCGAGTACGCCCGCGCGCTGCTCGGCGCCGGCAACCCGCACGCCGCGACCGAGGCCGTCGAGCGCATGGTCGCGCTGCGGCTGCGCCGCCAGGAACTGCTCAGCCGGCCGTCGCCGCCCCGGCTGTGGGTCGTGATGGACGAGACCGTGCTGCGCTGGCCGGTCGGCGGCCCCGTGGTGATGAAGGCCCAGATCGACCATCTGATCGCGCTCAACGCGCTTCCGCACGTGACGTTGCAGATCATGCCGTTCGGCAACGGCCCGCACCCGGCCATGCGGGCGGGCGCGTTCCACGTCTTCCGGTTCAAGGCGGCCGAACTGCCCGACATCGTCTACCTCAACGGCATGATCGGGGCGATCTACCTCGACAAGGACGACGACGTGCTGGTGTACCGGGAGGCCCTCGACCGGCTGGGCGCCCAGTCGACCCCGGCCACGAAAACCGAGGCCCTCCTCGGCGCGATCCGCAAGGAGCTCTGACGTGCAGCAGCACCACCACATACGCAACGGCATGCCGTCCCAGGACCTCGGCGCGCACGGCTGGCACAAGCCGTGGAGCGACGACGCCGGGGGCGCCTGCATCGAGGCGAAGAAGCTGCACGACGGTCGGATCGCACTGCGGCAGTCGACCGACCCCGACGGGCCGGCCCTGATCTTCACCCCCCGCGAGATGACCAGTTTCCTCACCGGAGTGAAGGCGGGCCGTGCGGACTTCCTCTTCTAGGGCCTGCCCGGCCGGCCTGGCTCCGCCGGCCGCGTGCGCTCGCGCCGCCGGCGGGAGCAGGCCGCGCGGACCCCCTGCTTCCCGTTCCCCGAGGCCCGCCCGGCGTCGCGGAACGGGTTAGGACTGACCCCGAATCGACGACCCGATGGGAGTGGCGGCGTTGCGTGACAACGGATGGCCTGCCGAGCGGATTGACACCCAGAGCGCGCATTCCGCGCGGATCTACGACTACATCATCGGCGGCAAGGACTACTACCCGGCGGACAAGGAGGCGGGCGACGCCATGTCCCGGGAGTGGCCCGCACTCCCGGTCCACATGCGGGCCAACCGCGACTTCATGAACCGGGTCGTGCGCCACCTCGCCGAGGAGAAGGGCATCCGGCAGTTCCTGGACATCGGCACCGGCATTCCGACCTCGCCCAACCTGCACGAGATCGCCCAGTCGGTCGCCCCGCAGTCCCGGGTGGTCTACGTCGACAACGACCCCATCGTCCTCACCCTCTCGCAGGGCCTGCTGTCCAGCACCCCCGAGGGCAGGACCGCCTACGTCGAGGCGGACATGCTCAAGCCGGCGGCCATCCTGGACGCGCCGGAGATGCGCGAGACCCTCGACCTGAGCCGGCCGGTGGCCCTGACCGTCATCGCGATCGTGCACTTCGTCCTGGACAAGGACGACGCCTACGGCATCGTCAACCGCCTGCTCGAACCGCTGCCGTCCGGCAGCTACCTGGCGATGTCCATCGGCACCGCCGACTTCGCCCCGGAAGAGGTCGGCCGGGTCGGACGGGAGTACGCCGCCCGCAACATGCCGATGCGGCTGCGCACCCGGGCCGAGGCCGAGCGGTTCTTCGACGGCCTCGACCTCGTCGACCCCGGCGTCGTCCAGGTCCACAAGTGGCACCCGGACGGCACCGGCACGGAAGTGATCCGGGACGAGGACATCGCGATGTACGGGGCGGTCGCCCGCAAGCCGTAGTCCGCGGGGCGCAGCCGCAGGCCGTGTTCCGTCGTCCGCCGCAGCCGCGGCCGGGACGTCCCGTACGGGGGACGTCCCGGCCGCGGTGCTGCTCCACGCCTACTCGTCGTCGTCGGACGGCAGCGTCTCCACCCGCAGGGCGAGGGCCTGGAGGACGTCCGCGGACGTCACGTCGGCGCGCCCGGAGTCGTGCACCTGCGCCAGTTCCACGAAGGCCGCGGAGAACGAGCCGACGAGCTTCAAGATGATGCCGCCCACCTGCTGGCTGAGCGCCACGCGCAACTCGTCGGCCGGCGCGTCGACGGGCAGTTCGACCGGGTCCAGCAGCTCGTTGAGCAGGCTGATCATGTTGTCGGACGCCGAGTCGGGTCCCGCCCCCTCCTCCTCCGGCAGGGCCGCCAACTGCTTGGCCTCCGTCAGGATGCCGATCACTCGCTGCACGAACTCGCTGTCTTTCATGCCCGGAGGGTACGCGTTCGCCGCACGCGCCGACGGTGTGGCGAGGCCGGTGCCGCCGCACGGCCCGGGCCCCCGGTCCGGGGGTGCGGGATTCATGCCCTCCGCACGGCCATTTCCCGGCAATGACTTGCCCATCGAATACCCGTCAAAGGCAAAGCGGAGGTAGAGAGTTCGTCATCTGCCTTGTTGACGTGCCCGCGCCATCACTAGCTTCTGCTCAGTTCCTCGGGCGCCTCATCCGGCGCCCGGGGCACTTCTGCATCCACACGCCCCCGGTCACCCACCACAGGAGGCAGTACGTTGCGTATCTCATTCCCCCCGGCGGCCCGTCGCGCCGGTCTACCCCTGACGGCGGTCGCGGCACTGGCCGCCTCCGCCCTGGCCCTCGCCCCTTCCGCCATGGCGCAGCAGACCGCGAGCGCCCAGCCCGTGCACACCGCCCGGGCCTGCGCGGTCCCCGCCAAGGCGGGCGAGATGGCGTGCAAGGCCCTGCGTGTCACCAGCGGCACCGTCCACGCCGCCAGGACCGCGACCGTACGGCCCGACGCCCCCACCGCGTCCACGCCGTCCGGCTACGGCCCCACCGACCTGCGCGCCGCCTACAACCTGACGGCCGCCGCCGGGTCCAAGGGCAGCGGTGAGACGATCGCGATCGTCGACGCCTACGACGACCCGAACGCCGCCGCCGACCTGGCGAAGTATCGTTCCTTCTACGGCCTTTCCGCCTGCACCGTGGCCAACGGCTGCTTCAAGAAGGTGAGCCAGACCGGCTCCACCACCTCGCTGCCGACGGCCGACGCCGGCTGGGCGGAGGAGGAGTCGCTCGACGTCGACATGGCCAGCGCGATCTGTCCCAACTGCAAGGTGCTGCTCGTCGAGGCGTCGTCGGCGCGCATGGCCAACCTCGGCAAGTCGGTCAACGAGGCGGTCAGCCTGGGCGCGAAGTTCGTCTCCAACAGCTACGGCGGCTCCGAGTCGTCCTCCGACACCTCGTACGACAGCTCGTACTTCAACCACGCGGGCGTCGCGATCACCGTCAGCGCGGGCGACTCCGGCTACGGCGCCGAGTACCCGGCCGCCTCCAAGTACGTGACCGCGGTCGGCGGCACCGCCCTGAGCCGCAACAGCAGCACCCGCGGCTGGACGGAGTCCGTCTGGTCGACCTCCAGCACCGAGGGCACCGGCTCCGGCTGCTCGGCCGATGACGCCAAGCAGAGCTGGCAGAAGGACACCGGCTGCTCGAAGCGGACCATCGGCGACGTCTCGGCGGTCGCCGACCCGGCCACCGGTGTCGCGGTCTACGACTCCTACGGCGTGACGGCCGGCTGGTACACCTTCGGCGGCACCAGCGTCGCGTCCCCGATCATGGCCGGTGTCTACGCACTGGCGGGCACCCCGTCCGCCGGCTCGTACCCGACCTCCTTCCCCTACTCCCACACGTCCTCCCTCTACGACGTGACCACCGGCTCCAACGGGAGCTGCGGCGGCACGTACCTGTGCACCGCCAAGACCGGCTACGACGGCCCGACCGGTCTCGGCACGCCGAACGGCACGGCGGCCTTCACCGGCTGACCGGACCGGCGGCACCCCGGGCGGGGCGGACCCCACGGTCCGCCCCGCTCCCGCGTCCGCGCGCCGCCGCCTGCGCCGCCCGGCTCAGCGCGCCGGCACGGGCCCGGCCGGTGCGCTGCGCGGCGGTCCGGAGTCGAGCAGCACCCGGTCCAGCAGCGCGGCCGGGTCGGGGTCGGCCTGGAGGGCGGCGAGCAGCAGGTGCCACAGATCGCGCAGCCTGGTCCTCGATCTGCTCGCGCCCGTCCAGCGCGTCGGAGACGGTGTGCAGCCCGAAGAAGGCGCAGACGATGCCGCGCGGCGGCCGCCGCGGGCTCGACATGCGCGGCGAGCGTGCCGTCCTCGCGGGCCTGCGCCAGCAGCCCGGTGACCGTCGTGATCCAGCCGACGAACGGGGTCGGCAGCACCGCGTCGATCGCCTTGCGCTCCATCCACAGCCGGGCGCCGGCGCGGGCGACGACGTCGTCGCGGAACGTCCTGGCGATGGTGAAGCTCAACGCCACCAGCCGCTCCAGCGGCGGCACCCGGGCCTCCAGATGCCGGCTCACCAAGGGCGGCCAGGTCGCGAAATGCTCCTCGACGACGGCAAGCGCCAGCTTTTCCTTGCTGGTGTAGTGGAAATAGATGGAACCGCTGGTGCGGCCCGATAATGCGCTGATATCACTGATGCTCGTCGCGGTGTAACCCCGCTCGTCGAACAGTTGCGCCGCCGCCTCCAGGAGAAAGCGTCGCGTCGTCCTCGCCCGTCCTTGCACAATCACCCCGGATGCCGCCCTTTGCCAACGGTGCGCAAATGTAGCGTCTTCTCGGCGCCCGCGCACCGAACGACGTGCGGTGCCGCACGGTGTGAGTTCTTCTTGTCGCATGAGCGCATCCGTCGGCCACGACCCGGAGCGGGGCAGTCCGCTCAGCTGGTCCCGCACCGTCGCCCGGGAGACGGTGCACCGCACCTCCACGGCGGAGGTGCTCCTCAACGACGTACGG
Source organism: uncultured Actinomycetota bacterium (assembly GCA_963820715.1). Lineage (GTDB taxonomy): Bacteria > Actinomycetota > Actinomycetes > Streptomycetales > Streptomycetaceae > Actinacidiphila. The sequence goes on from CAWGAU010000004.1 coordinate 133,547, forward strand.
CCGCGCGGCGACGGGTTCGAGGCGGCGGCGTCCTGGCCCCGCTCCCACCCCACCTTCCCCTGCGACGGCGGCAGCCTGCACAGCCCGCTGATCCTCGTGGAGACCCTGCGCCAGCTCGGCATCTACCTCCCGCTGCGGCACTTCGGCATCCCGCCGGCGGCCCACCTGCTGATCACGGACCTGTTCTTCGACATCGACCAGGGCGCCGAGCCGCGGGCGGGCTTCGGCGGCACCGACGTCACCTGCCGGATCGACGTCCCGGAGGTGCGCAGGGCCCGGGGCGGCGCGGTCATCGGGCTGCGGCTCGCGGTCACCTTCCTGGCCGCGCGGCGCGGTGTTCGCCCGGGCCGGCGGCGGTGTGCGTTTCCTCGACGGGCGCCGGTACGCCGCGGTGCGCGGGCGGGTCGGCGCGGCCGGGCGGCAGCCGGGCACGCTCGTCCCGCCGCCACCGCGACGGGCTCGTCCGCCCGGAGCCGTCGCGGCTCGCGGTGGCCGGCGCCCGGGACGTGCTGATCGGCTTCCAGCGGCGGCGCCACCGTCGTCGGAGCCGGCCGACCCGCGGCACCCCTTCTTCTTCGACCACGCCAGCGACCACGTGCCCGGCATGGTGCTCCTGGAGGCGGCCCGGCAGGCCGCAGCCGTGGCCAGCGGCGGCCTGCTGCTGCGCCCCAGGGCCGGCCGGCTGAACGCGGCGCGCTTCACGGAGTTCGCCCCGCCCGCCGCGTGGTGTGCGTCCCGCACCACCGGACCTGCGTCTTCGGCATCCGGCAGGGGCCGGCGCGTACCGCGTTCGGCGTCCTGGAGTACGCCTGAACACGTACCGAAAGTCTCACCAAGCGTGTTGCACTTGACTGCCATGCGTAATCGTCCATAACGTAGCGATCGTTATGTTTCCCGGCGGTCGCCAGATATTCGCGTCCATTCGGTCTGCGCCTGCCGCAACCCCGTGCTGCCTGACAGCGAAATAGCGTCGGCCGCGCCGCGAATCCGGCGTCAGTGCTGACGCTCTCAGGCATTCCCGAACGGAAAACCGAAGATGACCTCTCAGCGCATTCTCGCCTGGACCCCGGCAGCCATTGTGTTCGACTGCGACGGCACCCTCATGGACACCGAACGCCATTGGCAGGACGCCCGCGAACTCACGATGGACGACTTCGACGTCCGGGCGGGTGCCGGGTTCGCCGACCGCAGCAAGGGCCTGCACTACACCGAGTGCGGGCAGCTGATGGCCGAGGAGGCCGGCCGCCCGGAACTCGGCGGCGCCCTCACCGACCGGCTGCTCGCGCACTTCCGCACCCTGGTCGCGCAGGCCCCCCGCACGATGCCGGGCGCCGGCGACCTGGTCGCCAACGCGGCGAAGTTCGCCCCGCTGGCCGTCGCCAGCAACTGCCCGCGAGAGGTCGTCGAGGAGTGCCTGGGCACCGCCGGACTGCGCGAGCTACTTCGACCACATCGTGGTGCCGGACGCGGTCCGTACGCCCCAAGCCGCACCCGGACGTCTACCTGACGGCGGCCCGGCTGTGCGGCGTCGCGCCGGCCGACGCCCTGGCCGTCGAGGACTCCGCTCTGCGGCGTGCAGTCCGCCGCGCCGGGCCGGCCTGCGCATCCTGGGCGTCGGCCCGTGGCCGGGGGAGGAGACCGCGGCGCATGGTCGACCTGTGGGTCGACCTCCCTGGACGACCCGCAGGTCTTCGAGTGGGCGAGGGACCGGGTGTCCCGGCACCTGCCCGTCTGAGGGCGCGCGACAGGTCGACGGCCCGTCCGCCGCAAGGCGTCCGGCCACCGCGGGGCAGCCTGCCTCGGGCGCCGAGGCGCCTTAGGTGCTCAGGCAGTCGGCGCTCGGCGTGCGCCCAGGCGCGGTGGCGCTCGGGCGCGTAGGTGCTCAGGCACCTAAGGAGCTCAGGCGCGGGTGCCGTGCGGCGCGGGCAGATAGGGCGTCAGGCTGGTCACCACCCCTCCCGCGGCGGAGAAGAGCAGGGCGACGCCGACCGCGCCCGGGTCGGGGACGCCCTCGGCGCGCCCGCCGACGTAGCTGGCCCGGCCGCGGCGGGCCCGCAGCCGGGCGGTGGCCGCGACGCCCTCCCACGCGGCGTCCGCCGCGGCGAGCAGCGCGTCCCGCGGCCCGGTCGCCGGACTGCACGCCTTCAGCGCCGTACCCGCCGGTTCCAGGGCGTCGACCAGGGTCTTGTCGCCGACCGCCGCCTCGCCCGACGCGCTGGATCGCGGCCAGCCCGCTGCCGACGCCCAGGGCCAGCGTGGAGGTGTCGAGCACCGGCCCGGTCTCGGCCACCGCGACGGCGATCTCCTGGAGCAGCAGCCCGAACAGCGGGCCGCTCGTGCCGCCGACCTCGTCGAGGAAGACGTCGGCGGCCGTCCGCAGCGGCCGGGCCGCCGACCGGGGCCCGGCCGGCGCGCCGTCCCGCGCCTCCAGCGCCCGCAGCGTCGCGCCGGTCCCCGCCAGCAGGTTGACGCCGAAGTCGCCGTCGCCCACCTGCTGGTCGAGGGCGGTGAGCTGGGCCTCGGTCGCCGCGACCGAGGCGGCGAAGTTCCGCATCCAGGTGTCGGCGAGGTGTTCGTCGTCGTGCATGTCCGCCTCCTGTCAGCCGCTGGTCTCGCGCGGCCAGGCCGGGGTGTACGCGGGCGCGTCGAACCACTTGAGCGTGTCGGCGTCCGCCTGGAGGAACGTGACGGAGAACCCGCGCATGTCCAGCGCGGTGACGAAGTCCCCGACCAGGGCCCGCTCCATCGCCAGGCCGCCGCGGTCGAGGGCGCCGGCCACCTCGCCGAGCACCCCGTACAGCTCCAGACGGGTGATCGCGCCCAGCCCGTTCACGAGGACGACCAGCGAGGAGCCCGCGCCGGGCCGCAGGGCGCCGGTCAGCGTGCCGACCATCTCCTCGGCCAGGTCCCGCAGCGGCCGCCCGGCGACCGTGCGCTCGGCGCGCTCGCCGTGGATGCCGACGCCGTACTCCAGGTCGCCGTCCGCCAGCTCGAACGCGGGCAGGCCCGTCGTCGGCGCCGTGTGGGCGGCCGACGCCACCGCCAGGCTGCGGCAGCGCCCCGCCACGTCCGTGCCCAGCTCGGCCAGCTCCCGCAGCCCCATGCCCGTGTCGGCCGCCGCGCCGAGCACCTTCTCCACCAGCACCGTCGCCCCGGTGCCGCGGCGGCCCGTGGCGACCTCGTCGGACTCCGAGGCCACGTCGTCGTCGATCAGCACCCGCGCGCAGGCGATGCCCTCGCGGGCCAGCCGTTCCGCCGCGATACCGAAATTGATCTTGTCGCCGGTGTAGTTCTTCACCAGGTGCAGCACGCCCTCCTCGCGGGCCACCGCGAGCGAGGCCGCGAAGATCTGCCGGTTGTGCGGCGAGGCGAAGACCCGGCCGGGGCACGCGGCGTCCAGCATGCCCGCGCCCACGTAGCCGATGTGCAGCGGCTCGTGCCCCGACCCGCCCCCGGAGACCAGGCCCACCCGGCGCGCGGGCGACGGGCCCCTGGCCCGCAGGAAGCCCTGCTCCCCGTCCCAGGCGACGGTGCCGGCATGCGCCCGGGCGAAGCCCGCCAGGGCGTCGCCGACGATCGTGTCGTACCCGTTCGCGAAATACCTGGCCATGACGGCACCTGGCCTCTCCGAAGGACCCGGGGGCAGCCTCCTGAACCCTCATCGTGAGCCGCCCCGCCACCCCCGGCAACTCGCCGGACCCGCCCGCTCCGCCCCCCACGCCGTCCGGTTGCGCCCGCCGGTCCGTACCGCTACAGGCGGCCGGGCGGGGGAGCGGACACCCGCGCCCGGGCGCGGGTGCGCACGCGCGCGTGCGGCGCCGCGCCGGCCGCGGGCCGGACCTTACGGCTTGGCGCGGAAGGCGGCCGGCATCCGCCGTCACCGGGCCGAGCGCCCGGTCGCATGCTACTTGCGGCCCTGCTCCGTCCCGTTCAGCGGCCTCCGCACACGGTCGCCCTTCGCGGACACGGAACGGCGCCCGTCCGGTCGACCGGACGGGCGCCGCGTGACGCAGTAGTACGGGGCCCCGGGTCAGGGCCCGTCCGCCGGCCGGCTAGGCCAGGACCCACCGCTGCGCCACGCTGCCGTTGCAGGTGTACAGCTGGAGCTGGGTGGACGCGGTCGTGGACGCCGAGGGATCGTCGAGGCACTTGCCCGACTCGGGGTTGACCAGCGCCCCGTCACTCGCCGGATTCCACACCTGGGCGCCGGAGCCGTTGCACGTGTACCACTGGATCAGCGTGTGGTCCGCCGTGCCCGAGGACGTGACGTCCATGCAGCCGCCGAGCACCTTGAGGGTGCCGTCCGCCACCGACCGTCCACGCCTGTGCGGTGGAGCCGTTGCAGCCGTAGATCTGGATGGCGGCCCCGTCGGTGGTCCCGCTCTGGTTGTCGTCCACGCACAAGGAGGCGTCGACCCCGGACACGATCGGCCCGCGGCCGGGGTGCCGCCGAAGCCGATGGCGAAGACGTGCAGCCCGCCCGCGCTGGCGTCGCTCGGCAGCCGTACGGAGCTGACCGTCTTGCCCGACGCCAGGGCGACCGGCGCGGTGGCGAACAGATACGTCTTGACGTTGTCGGACGCGGCCCCCGTCTGGTTGCGGTAGGCGGCGGTCGCGGCCACGACGTTGCCCGCCGAGGCCGTGGCGGAGCCGCCGTTCAACGTCCAGTCGGAGAAGGTGAACTGGACGTTCTGCGTGCTGCCGTCGGTGTAGGTCGACGGTCGCGGTGCCGGTGGACGGCCCGTGGCTGGCGGAGCCGAGGAAGGAGATGGCACCGGAGCCCGAGGCCGGCACGCTCTGGCCGTTGGCCTCGTAGTTGTCGGGCTTGCCGGCCGCGGCGCTCGGCCAGGTGAAGGTGGCGCCGGCCGCCGAGACCTTCCCGCCCGGGGTGACGCCGGCGGCCGCCAGCGCCTGCGCGGAGTAGCTGTAGCCGACGCCGTCGAAGTCCGCCGACGAGGAGGCGCTGTCGTCGGAGACGCCGATGTCGGTGAACGTCGGCGAGCCGGCGTAGGAGGGCGGTGCGGCCGAAGCCGCCGACGCCCAGGAGGTGTTGGCCGACGTGCCGAGGGTGAAGCCGAGCGTGCCGCCGGAGGTCAGGGCGCCGGAGGGCACGTAGGCGTTGTTCCAGGCACGCGGAGTTCCAGGTGGCCGACTGCACGTAGGGCGCGTTGTCGGCGGCGCCGGAGCCGTTGACGGTGAGCGTGTTGCCGGAGGGCAGGGTGATCTGCTCCTGGGTGAACATCGGGCTGCCCAGGGCGAGATCGGAGGTGCCCGGCGTCTCCGGGTACATGCCGAGCGCCGACCAGACGTACCAGGAGCTCATCTCGCCCAGGTCGTCGTTGCCGGCCAGCCCGGACGGGGTGTTCTTCCAGATCTGGTCCTGGACCTTACGCACCGTCGACTGCGTCTGGTACGGGCGGCCGATGTAGTCGTACTCCCAGGGGATGTTGAGGCTGGGCTCGTTGCCGAGGTCGGTGTAGCCGTTGGCCCCGGTCAGCGAGGACAGGTCGGTGTTGAGGAAGGTCGCCATCGCGCTGTCGCCGCCCATGGCCGTGGACAGGCCGTGCAGGTTGAACGGCACCATCGGCGGTGTACTGCCAGGAGTCGCCCTCGACGAAGTTGTTGCCCGACGTGGGGGAGAAGCCCGACGTCCACGCGCCGGAGGCGTCGCGCGGCTGGATGAACCCGCTGCTGTGGTCGAACAGGTTCTGCCAGTCCTGGGCGCGGTCGGCCAGCGCCGACTGGTTCGCGGTGTCGCCGAGGGCGCCCGCCAGCGCGGAGACGGCGAAGTCCGCCGAGTTGTACTCCAGGGTGGTCGACGCGGGCCCGTAGAAGTTGCAGCAGCCGTAGCTGCCGTCGCTGGGCAGATAGCCGAGCTGCTCCAGGTAGTTCAGGCCCGGCCGGTTGTTGTTGGCGTTGTCGGCCTCCTTGACCATGTCGGCCAGCGCGGTCGCGGTGTCGAAGCCGTGGGCGCCGAAGGCGTAGTAGTCGGCGATGATCTCGTCGGCCGGGTCACCGACCATGACGTACGACTCGCCGTTGTTCTCCGACCACTTGGGGAACTGCCCGGTCTGGGCGTAGTCGTCGACCATCGACTGGGCGGTGTCCGAGGCCACGTTCGGCGCGACCAGCGCCTCCAGTTGGGCCTGCGAGCGGTAGATGTCCCAGCCGGAGTAGTTGGCGTAGGCGGCCGTGTGGCCGGAGTCGACGGTGTGGGTCTTGCCGTCGAAGCCGTAGTACTGGCCGTTGGTGTCGCTGATGACGTTGGGGTGCAGCAGCGAGTGGTAGAGCGCGGTGTAGAAGACCGTCTGCTGGTCGGAGGTGCCGCCGGCGATCTGCACCTTGCCGAGCTGCGTGTTCCACGCGCTCTGCGCCGCGCTGCGGGTGGTGTCGAACGCCCAGCCGCTGTTCTCCGCCGTCCGGTTGGCGACCGCGTTGGCCGTGGAGACGTAGGAGATGCCGACCTTGGCCTGCACGGTGTGGTTGGTGCTCGCGTTGAAGGTGACGTAGCCGTTCGACGCGGCGGCGGCCGGGGTGGCGGCGGCCGTGGAGCTCTTGCCGTGCAGGGTGGGCCTGTTGGGCTTCTCCGCCGCGTTCTTCGCGACCTTGGTCCTCGGGGCGGCCGTGGCCGGGGCCTTCTTCGCCACCGAGGTGCCGTTGGTGGCGAACGGCTGGTCGAAGACCATGTCGAAGTAGACCGTGTAGCTGTTGCCCGCACCGCAGAACTTGCCGCTGGTGACCTGGCCGCTCACCTCCGTGCTGGACACCACGTTGAACTGCGTGTTGGAGGCGCTGCTCTGGCTGCCCGCCATCTTGAAGATCAGGTTGGCCTGGCTGGTGGACGGGAAGGTGAACCGGGCCATGCCGCTGCGGGTGGTGGTGGTCAGCTCGGTCTTCACGCCGTTGTCGAGCGTGACCGTGTACGCCCCGGGCGACGCGGACTCGTTGCTGTGCGAGAACGAGTCGGTCGCCGAGGTGTTGACCCCGCCCACCGTCGGCAGGATCGGTATGTCACCGGCGGCGCCGCAGCCGGGGCCCGCGATGTGGGTGAGGCTGAAGCCGGTGGTCGAGGAGTCGTTGTACTCGTAGCCGCCGCCGTCCGGACGTGAGGGCGTGTCGGGACTCCACTGCACCATCCCGAACGGGACGTCCGCGCCGGGGAAGTCGTCGGCGGCGTTGGACGTGCCGATGAACGGGTTGACCAGCGAGGCCGGCGACGTCACCAGGGCCGCCTTGGCCCCGGCGAACGCGGGCGGGCTGAAACCGGCGACGGCGGCGAGGGCCGCGGCCAGGACGGCGACCGGAGCTAATCTGTGGCGACGTGTTGCTCTGTGGGGCGAGTGCGCCATGGCGGCGGACCTCTCGGTGTGGGGGTGCAGGGGTCGGCCGGTTCCGTGGGATCCACGGCAGACAACGTTGTCAGGCTGGGGGAGTCCGCCTCGGATGGTGGGTAAGGCAGGGATATTCCTGACGCGATGACGCCCGCCGTAATGCAGGAACCGTATGTCCCGGAAACTGTCGCCCTGGCGCGCCCGGGTGTCAAGAGTGCGGCGGCCCACGGCGATTGGGGTCTTCGGGAAGCGCTGGTGGCGCCCTCGGCGGATGCGGTGGAACGGCTCGGCGATGTGGCGGACCGGTCGCCGCGGCCGTCCGGGCTCCGGGGGCTTTCCGACCGGGTCTCCGCCCCCTTCGGTCTGTTGTTGTTTCCTACTCACTGCTGTTAGCGTGAGGGTGTCGGTTGGAATGCGCAACACACTGGGAACGAGGGCCTCGCCCATGTCCACTACAGAGCCGGTACCGCCGGAGGCGGATCGCCGGGCGGACCCGGGGACTTCCGGGACAACGGCTGCCCCGGGAGCCGCGGCGGCCGCCCCGGACGGCCGCCGCGCGGCGTGGGTGCTGGCCCTGGGCAGCTTCGGCGTCTTCGTCGTGTTCCTGGACACCACGATCGTGAACATCGCCTTCGAGACGATCAGCCGCGGCTTCCACACCACCACCGGGCACCTGGCGTGGGTGCTCAACGCCTACAGCCTGGTCTTCGCGGCGATGCTGATCCCGGCCGGCCGGGTGGCCGACCGCTACGGCCGCAAACGGGTGTTCATGACCGGCATGGCCGGCTTCGCGCTGATGAGCGCCCTGTGCGGGCTGGCGCCCGACACGGGCGTGCTGATCGCCGGCCGCGCCCTCCAGGCGGTGTTCGCCGCGCTCGTCGTCCCGACGTCGCTCGCGCTGATCCTGCCCGAGTTCCCCGCCGACCGGCGCCATGTCGCGGTCGGCACCTGGGGGTCGATGGGCGCGGCCGCCGCGGCGGTCGGCCCCGTCCTGGGCGCCCTGCTCACCGAGTACGCCTCGTGGCGCTGGATCTTCCTGGTCAACGTGCCGATCGCCGCCGTCGTGCTCGCGCTCGGCGTCCGCCTGCTCCACGAGTCCCGGGACCCGCACGCGCACGGCGTCCCCGACCCGCTCGGCGTCCTGCTCGTGGCCGCCCTCCCCGCGCTGCTCAGCTTCTCCATCATCGAGGGCCCGACCCGCGGCTGGTCCGACCCCTGGGTGGTGGCCGGATTCGTCCTCGCCGCCCTGGTCCTCCCGGTCTTCCTGCGGCGCACCGCGACGGCGCGACGCCCGGTGCTGGACCTCGACCTGTTCCAGGAGCGCCAGTTCCGGGTGGTCAACGCGGCCACCCTGCTGTTCTCCACCGCCTTCTACGGGCTGCTGCTGGGGAACGTCATCTTCCTCCAGACGGCGTGGCACTACTCCGTACTGCGCGCCGCCCTCGCCGGCGCCGCCGCGCCGCTGGTGGTCACCCTGATCGCCCGCCGGACCAGCCGGCTCGCCGGCGCGGTCGGCCACCGCCCGGTCCTGCTGGCCGGGGCGGTCACCTGGGCCGCCGGGTGCGCGGGCTTCGCGCTGTCCGCGGGCTCCTCCCCGCACTGGGCCACGCACTGGCTGCCCTGGACCCTGCTCGTCGGCGTGGGCATCGGCCTCACGCTGCCCGTCCAGTCCGGCGCCGCGGTCGCGAAGCTGCCCGCCGCCCGCTACGCCCTCGGCTCCGCCGTCAACTCCAGTTTCCGCCAGCTCGGCGCGGTCCTGGGGATCAGCGTCTTCGTCGCCGTCCTCGCAACTCCCGGCCCCGGTCGCCTGGTGACGAACTTTCACCACATCTGGTGGGTCTTCGCGGCGCTCGGGCTGGCCGCCGGCGCGGTCCTGCTGATACCCCCGCTGGGACGGGCGTCGTCGTCACGGTGAGCGACGGGGAGTGTGGTCGGCCCCGCCGAGGGGCATCATGAAGTATGGCCGACTCGCAGCGGGTCCTGTTGGAGAAGCTGGCCGTCCGGGTCGCGCGCCGGACCGGCCTCGACCTCGACTCCGCGCGGGCGGCCGTGGACGAGGCGCTGGTGCGGCGCGGCGCGCTACCAGTCCGTGGTGCGCGCCGAGGCGGCCGCGATGGCCGACGAGTTCGAGCGGCCGTTCAAGGCCGCCTTCCGGTCCGTCAGTGACGCTCTGCGACGGGCCTGTGCGGCCGCGGCCCCCGCGGAGGCGGGCGCTCCACTGGCGGCCGCGGCGCGGCGGCGGGCCGCCGCGCGCCGTGCCGACGCCGCGGTGCCGGGGCCCGCACGCGGATCGCGGGCCGTCGTCCGGGAGCACGGCCGCGGGCTGCGGATGACCGCCCACCACCCCGACCTCGCCGGCCTCGACCGCTACCTCGACGCCTGGTACGAACTGCCCCGCGCCTGAGCCGAGTTGCCGCAGCCCCCGCCGCCTCCGGGCGACGGGGGCCTTGCGTTCCCCGGGTGATCGGCAGGCCCGGCCGCGCCCGGTCGTGCCTGTTTGTCTCGTGGTGTCGCGTTCGATCTTGCGATCAAAAGTATGAATTCAACAAGGATGTGTCTGGATATTGCGCGGGCGTGTCCAAGAGGTTACGGTCCCCCTTGCCTCACCACATGTCCCCCTCTGTCCGCAGCCGGCTCGCGCACCACCGCCCCCGCTCACGCAGTCGGCAAGGCGGTTCGCCGCGCCCTGAACGCACCAACCCGTGTTCTCCGCTCCGCCATCCCACCCGATCGCGGTGCCGCCGGTTCAGGTCCGGCGTTCCGCGGCGAAAGGAGCAATTGGTGTTCCAGTCCCTCAGATCCCTGGGGCGCACCGTCGCCGTAGGGGTCGACCACCGCGCTGCTGGCCGCCGCCGGCGTCTTCGCGCTGGCGGTCCCACCGGCGGTCGCCGCGGCCACCGCCGCCACGGGCGGCAACGGCGCGAGCCTGCCGTACGTGGAAGTGCAGGCGGAGAACTCCGCCACCAACGGCATCGGTCATCGGCCCGAGTTGGCGCGCCGGCCAGCTCGCCGACGAGGCGTCGTACCGCAAGGCGGTGACGCTCCAGGGCTCGCGGCAAGTACGTCACCTTCACCACGCCGGTGGCGACCAACTCGATCGACTTCCGCTACAGCATCCCGGACACCGGGAGCGGCTCGGTCTACACCGCCCCGCTGTCGATGTACGTCAACGGCACCAAGCAGCCGGACTTCACGCTGACCAACGCGTACAGCTGGTACTACGGCAGCTACCCGTTCACCAACTCCCCGGGCAGCAACCCGCACCACTTCTACGACGAGGTGCACCGGCTGCTGTCAGCAGACCTATCCGGCGGGCACCACCTTCAAGTTGCAGGTCGACTCGGGCGACACCGCGTCCTCCTACACCATCGACTTCGCGGACTTCGAGCAGGTCGGCGCGGCGCTGCCGCAGCCGTCGGGCTCGGTCTCGGTGACCAGCAAGGGCGCCGACTCCAGCGGCGCGGCCGACTCCACCGCGGCCTTCAACGCGGCGATCAGCGCGGCCGGTTCGGGCGGCACGGTGTGGATACCGCCGGGCACGTACAACATCCCCGGGCACATCGCCGTCAACAACGTCACGGTCGCGGGCGCCGGCATGTGGTACTCCACGGTCACCGGTACGGCGCCCGGCTTCTACGGCAACTCCGCGCCGTCGCCGAGCACCAACGTGCACCTGCAGAACTTCGCGATCTTCGGCAACGTCCAGGAGCGCGACGACAGCGCGCAGGTCAACGGGATCGGCGGCGCGCTGAGCAACTCGACCGTGTCGAGCGTGTGGATCGACCACATGAAGGTCGGCGCGTGGATGGACGGGCCGATGGACAAGCTGTCCTTCAGCGGCATGCGCATCCGCGACACCACCGCCGACGGCATCAACTTCCACGGCGGCGTGACCAATTCGACGGTCACCAACAGCGACATCCGCAACACCGGTGACGACGGCATCGCCACCTGGGCCGACTCCGGCCTGGGCGCCGACGCCAACGACACCATCTCGAACAACACCGTGCAGGACCAGATCCTGGCCAACGGCATCGCGATCTACGGCGGCCACGACAACACCGTCAGCGGCAACCTGGTCCAGGACACCGGCCTCGCCCAGGGCGGCGGCATCCACGTCGGCCAGCGCTTCACCTCCACCCCGGTCGGCACCACCACCATCAAGGACAACACCCTGATCCGCGACGGCAGCCTCGACCCGAACTGGCAGTTCGGCGTCGGCGCACTGTGGTTCGACGGCAGCCAGGGCGCCATCACCGGCCCGGTCAACGTCTCGCAACGCACTGATCGAGCAGAGCCCGTACGAGGCCGTGCAGTGGGTCGAGGGCACGGTCAGCGGCGTCAGCCTCAACAACGTGACCATCGCGGGCACCGGCACCTTCGCGCTCCAGGAACAGACCGGCGGCGCGGCCACGTTCACCAACGTCACGGCCACCGGCGTCGGCGCGCCCTCCCCGGTCTACAGCTGCGAGGGCGGCAACTTCGTCGGTCACCGACGGCGGCGGCAACTCCGGCATCACCGGCACCCCGGTGTGCGGCCCCTGGCCGACCCCGGTCTTCCCGCCGTACCCGCCGTCCGGCGTGACCGCCAACCCGGGCGCGCTGGACTTCGGTTCGGTCGCCACCGGCGCGACCAGCGCCGCGCAGACCGTGACGGTCGCCAACCCGACCGGCGTCGGCCGCGGCGGTCTCCTCGATCGCGGCCAGCGGTGACTTCTCGCAGACCAACACCTGCGGCTCGTCGATCGCGGCGAACGGCTCCTGCACGGTCAGCGTGACGTTCACGCCGACCGCGACCGGCACCCGCACCGGCACCCTGACCGTCAACGCGGGCGGCATCACCAACACCGTCAGCCTGTCCGGCACCGGCATCCGCGCCGGGCCCGGTGCTCAACGCCTCGCCCGGCGGCGCTGTCCTTCGGCGGCACGGTGGTCGGCGCGACCGCCGCCGCGCAGGCGGTGACGGTGACCAACTCCGGCACCACCTCGGCGACCGTCTCCGGCGTCGTCGGCGACCGGCGACTTCAGCCAGACCAACAACTGCTCCACCGTCGCGGTCGGCGCGTCCTGCACGGTCAACGTCACCTTCAAGCCGACCACGGGCGGCACCCGCACCGGCACCCTGACCGTCGACGAGCAACGCCAACAACAGCCCGACCACGGTCGGCCTGACCGGCAGCGGCATCGACAGCAGCACCAACATCGCGGCCGGCAAGCCGGCCTCGGCGAGCAGCAGCACCAGCCCGTACGTCGCCGGCGAACCTCACCGACGCGGACGCGTCCACCTACTGGGAGAGCGCCGACGGCTCCTTCCCGCAGTGGGCGCAGGTCGACCTCGGCCAGAGCTACAGCATCGGCAAGGTCACGCTGAAGCTCCCGCCGTCCACCGCGTGGGCGACCCGCAGCGAGACCCTGTCGCTCCAGGGCTCCACGGACGGCTCGAACTTCTCCACCCTGGTCGGCTCGGCCGCCTACACCTTCGACCCGAACGCCAACAACAACACGGTGACCATCACCTTCAACGCCGCCACCGCGCGGTACGTGCGGGTCGAACATCACCGCCAACACCGGCTGGAGCGCCGGCCAGCTGTCGGACTTCGAGGTCTTCCCCAGCGGCGGGAGCAGCCCGCTCGTCGGCGACCCTGGCCGCCAGCCCGTCGTCGCTGTACCTTCGCCAGCCAGGCGCCGGGCACCACCAGCAGCGCGCAGACGGTGACGGTGACCAACACCGGCAGCGCCGCCGCGTCGGTCTCCGGCGTCACCGCCACCGGTGACTTCTCGCAGACCAACACCTGCGGGTCGTCCATCGCGGCGAGCGCCTCCTGCACGGTCAGCGTCACGTTCACCCCGACCGTGGCGGGCACCCGCACCGGCACGCTCACCATCGCGAGCAACGCCTCGAACAGCCCGACCACGGTCGCGCTGACCGGCACCGGCACCGGCACGGTGAGCGCCAACCTGGCGTTCGGACAAGTCCACCAGCGAGTCCAGCCACTCCGACGTCTACCCGTCGTCCAACGTGACGGACGGCAACCAGAGCACCTACTGGGAGAGCGCCGACAACGCGCTTCCCGCAGTGGGTGCAGGTGGACCTCGGCTCCGTCGCAGAGCGCCAGCCGGGTCGTCCTCCAGCTCCCCGCGAGCTGGGGCGCCCGCAACGAGACGCTGTCCCTGTCGGGCAGCACCGACGGCAGCGACCTTCAGCACCCTCAAGGCGTCGGCCACCTACACCTTCGACCCGACCAGCGGCAACACCGGTCACCATCACCTTCCCCGCGACGACCGACCGGTACTTCCGGGTGAACGTCACGGCGAACACCGGCTGGCCGGCCGGACAGGTCTCGGAGTTCCAGGTCTGGAACATCTGAGTCCGACCGGTCCGTCCGGTTCCGTTCTTCAGGGCCCGTCCGATGCGGCCCGGGCCCGTACGTTCCGCACCGGTGCCGCCGCGTACTCCCGTACGCGGCGGCGCCACCGCGTTTGCGGGCTGCCGCCCTTCCACCCCGCCGGCCGCGCCATCAGGCCCGGAAGCGGCGCCTCCCGGGGCGGCGGCCGTGCTGCCCCTAGGGTGGTGACGTGATCAGAGCCGTCGCCTTCGACATCGGCGAAACCCTCGTATCCGACTCCCGCTACTGGGCGGACTGGGCCGACTGGCTCGGCGTCCCGCACCACACCGTCTCCGCGCTGGTCGGCGCGGTCGTCTCGCAGAGCCGCGACAACGCCGACGCCCTGCGCCTGATCAGACCCGCGCTGGACATCGAGGCCGCCACCGCCGCCAGGGAGGCGGCCGGCCGCGGCGAGCACCTCGACGAGCGGGACCTCTACGACGACGTGCGCCCCGCGCTGGCCGCCCTCCAGCAGGCCGGAATCCGGGTCGTCATCGCCGGCAACCAGACCGCCCGCGCGGGCGAACTGCTGCGCGACCTGGACCTGCCCGCGGACGTCGTCGCCACCTCGGCGCAGTGGGGGGTCGCCAAGCCCGAGCCCGGCTTCTTCGCCCGGGTCGTCGAGGCGGCGCGGGCCGAGCCCGCGGAGATCCTCCACGTCGGGGACCACCCCGCGCACGACCTGGGCCCCGCCAGGGCCGCGGGCCTGCAGACCGCCCACCTGCGCCGCGGACCCTGGGGCCACCTGTGGGCGGACGACCCGGAGGTCGTCCGCCGCGGACCGCCGGATCACCTCCCTCACCCAGCTCGCCGACGACCTCACCCGCGAGCGCGCGCGGCCGCGGGAGGGGCACCCGGCAGCGGTGTGACCCGACCTCCGGCGGGCGGCATCGGCCGTACGGCACCGGCCCGTCGGCACGTCGCGGCGCGGTTGCGGGGGTACGGGCGTCTAGGTTGCTCAAGGGGGCGGACGACGCGACCTGGAGTGCCATGACGCCTTCCCCCCGACCCGCCGTGCAGGTGCGGCCGGCGCAGGTGCTGCGCAACCCCAAGATCTGGCTGTTCCCCACCGTCGTGGTCGGGGTCGTGGTGCTGCTGCTGTCGCTGTTCTACATGGGCGGCATCCTCGATCCGAACGCCGACCTGCACCGGCTGCCGATCGGCCTGGTCAACGCCGACACCGGCGCCGCCGTCGGCGGCGAGCAGCAGAACCTCGGCGCCGCAGGCTCACCGCCTCGATCGCCGCGGCCGGCGACCCGGGGCGCAAGATCTCCTGGCAGCGGCTGGACCCGGCCGACCGCCCGCGACAAGCTCGCCTCGGGCCGGCTCGACGGCGTCCTGGAGGTGCCGGCCGACTTCAGCGCCGCCGTGGCCGCGCTGGGCAGCACCGGCGCCACCGCGCCCCTGCGGCCGACGCTGACCGTGCTGACCAACCCCGGCGTGGGCAGCCTGGCCTCCTCGCTGGCCAGCGGCGTCGCCCAGCAGGCCGCCCGGCAGGCGTCCCTCGCACTGGGCAGGTCGCTGACGGCGGCCGCCCCCGCCGCCGGGGCCAGCAGCGCGGCAGCGGCTGCAACTGGCCGACCCCGCCACGGTGTCGGTCCGGGTGGGCCACCCGATCCCGGCCCGCAGCGGGCTGGGGCTGACCGCCTTCTACTACACGCTGCTGCTGGTGCTGGCCGGCTTCCTCGGCGGCAACATCATCAACAACGCCGTGGACGTCGGCCTCGGCTACGCGGACAGCGAGCTGGGACCCTGGCACTCGCGCCGCCCGGTGGTGCCGATCAACCGCACCCGGACGCTCATCGTGAAGTGGGTCATGTCGGTGGTGCTCGCGGCGATGACGTCCGGGCTGGTGATGCTCGGCTGCCGTGGCGATCCTCGACATGGCCGCCTCCCACCTGTGGCTGCTGTGGGTGTTCTCCTTCTGCGCGAGCGCGGCGGTCGGGGTGGGCGTGCAGGCGATCAACGCCGCGTTCGGCGGGATCGGGCAGCTGGTGAGCATGTTCGTGTTCGTGGTGCTCGCCCTGCCCTCCTCGGGGGCGACGATCCCTCTGGAGGCGCTGCCGCGCTTCTACCGCTGGCTGTCGGTGTTCGAGCCGATGCGGCAGCTCAGCGGCGGGGTGCGGTCCATCCTGTACTTCGACGCGCGCGCCGACGCCGGACTGGACCGCGCCTGGGTCATGATCGCGGTGGGCGTGGCGGTGTCGCTGGCCTTCGGACTGGCCATGACGACGTACTACGACCGCAGGGGCCTGCACCGGATGGTCCCCGCCGAGGGATGACCGGCCGGGCCGGCCGCGCGGAGGGACCCTTCCGCGCGACCCCCGTCAGCCGCCGAACCCCGAGCCGAAGGCGTCGCCCGGCACCGGGTGCAGGCCCAGGCTCGGCAGGGGTGATCGTGACCGGGTGGGCGAGGTCGAGGCCGGACGCGGTGCCGCGCAGCACCCGCACCTGCGTGCCGTCGCGCGAGCCGGTGCCGATCGCCAGTTCCGCCCGCCGGTCCCCGGTGGTGTCCAGCAGCGCGGTCGGCGGCGGCGCCTGGTAGCCCGGCACCGACTGCGCGCCGACCACCGTCAGCCCGTGCGCCCCGCCGCGCAGCAGCAGCACCTGGTAGGGGCCGTCCACGGTGGCCGTCGCGAACGCCACGTCCGCGTAGCCGTCGCCGTCGACGTCCCCCACCGACGGCTCGAAGCCGAAGTCGTCCGTACCGGGAGAGCCGGGCAGACCGGGCGTCGTCGCGTCCACGGTCTGCGGCGGCTGCGCCCCGCTCACGCCGCCGCGCCCGCCGTAGCAGACCATCAGCCGCGCGCCGCCCTCCGGCGTCTGCTCGTCGCCGACGATGTCGTACGGCAGACCCACCACGACGTCCGCGTAGCCGTCGTGGTTCACGTCGCCGGTCGCGATCTGGGTGCCGTAGGCGCCGCTGTAGACGTCGGCTCCCCGCGCGTCCTTGAGCCGCGGGCCCCTCGTCACACCGGTCGCGGCGCCGAAGTAGACGGCGGTGGCCCGCGGCGTCGGCACCTCGTCGGCGAAGACGTGCGACCAGGTGGCGACGAGGTCGTCCCGGCCGTCGCCGTTGACGTCGCCGACCGCCGCGGGCGAGGCGTCGCCGAAGAAGCCCGGCTGCCCCGCGGGCTGGTCCACGGCCAGCCGTACGGTCGCGCTGCGGGCCGGCTTCCCGGCCCGGGTGAAGGGGCCGTACATGATGACGGCGGTGTACGGGGCGCTGCCGGTGACCACCAGGTCCGGGTGGCCGTCGCCGTCGAAGTCCCCGGTGAGCGGCGTCCGTCCGGTCAGCCGGGCCGCCTCCGTGAGCGGGCCCGCGCCGCCCCAGACCACGAAGACGGTGTGGCTGCCCGCCTGCGTGACGAGGTCGGCGTGGCGGTCGCCGTCCAGGTCGGCGCAGACCGTGTGGTTCCCGAAGCCGCCGCCCTGCCCGGCCGGCCCCTGGCCGACGCCGTTCTGCGTGACCACCCGGCCGTGCGCCGCGTCCGGCCCCTGCGCGCTGCCGGGCAGCACGGCCGCGTAACCGGCGGCGTACACCCCGCCGACCGTCGCGTCGGTGTCGGTGAGCACCAGGTCGGCCCGGCCGTCGCCGTCGACGTCGTACGGCGACCCGGGCCGGGGCGACGGCAGATGACCGCCAGGACCACCGGGCGACGGTGGGACCCCGGTCCCGCCCCCCGTCACCCGCGCGGCCGGGGACGACGTCGCGGTCGGCCCGCCGGAACCCGCCGGTCCCGGCCCGCCGCCGGGGCCGGCCGGCGCAGCCGGACAGGCCCACGCCCGTCAGGCACAGGGCGGTCAGCAGCGCTGCGGCGAGTTTGTTGTCCATGGCCGGTTCGACCGCCTCCGGTGACCGATGGTTGTACGGTCGCCGGGTTCCCCCTGCTCCGCCGCCGCGGCGGAATCCACCCCGGAGGACGGGGTCGCGATCGCCTTCGGCGGCCCTGACCCCGTACCGTCGAGGTGCCACCGCCGGGTCCTGACACCCGGCGGTGGCACCCGGAACCCACCTCGGTTACGGCACGGGCGACCAGCGCCTCGCCGTCCTCATCCCCTGATCCACCGGACCGGTCCGGACGACCCGCCGTCCCCGCGCGCGGAGGCGTCGATCCCCACCGGGTACCCGGCGCGCAGGACGGCGAGGACGGACGGCGGCGTGATCACCTCGGCGGCGCCCCGGACCGGCCGGGGGCGGCGGGCGCCGTAACCGGCGTGCGTCCACTCCACCAGCGCGTCGCCGAGCACCAGCGCGGCCGCCCCGCCCCGCCGGACGAAAGCGCCGTCGGGCAGCGCGGACCACGCGGCCTCGTGCAGGCGGCGGCGGTGGGTGCCGGGGAAGAGTCGCTCGCCGTGCAGCCGGCGGTTCATCACCAGGGCCGACGGCGGATCGACGCCGAGCGCCGCCGCCCAGGCCGCGCGGAAGTCGTTGTACGCCGCCCGGCGGCACTCCGCGCACGGGCGGTGGCCCGCCGCGAACGAGACCGCCTCGTCGTGGAAGTACAGATGCGTGTACCGGCCGGGCAGCCACTGCTCGCGCCGGCGGCCCCGGAAGCGCAGCTCGCAGGTGATCCACAGGTCGCCCGCGTGGAAGCGGACGATCCGCCGGCCGTCGTGCAGCACCCCGCGGTTGCCGGTGAGACGCGCCCCTCAGCGGGATCGCCACGATGTCGCCCATGGGCGTCACGCGGTTGCGGGCCGGGGCCGTCCGCGCGTCCCCGCCGGGCGGGTCCGTGCTCGTCATGGTCTGCCGCTCCGCCTTTCGCCGGCCGGTGTCCGCCCGCGCGGGACCTCCCGCCGCGCCGTCCGCGGCCGGTCAGGAGTCCAGCACGGCGGCGACGGCCTCCAGCTCCACCAGTTGGTGGTTGTATCCGAGCACGGTGACGCCCATCAGCGTGCTCGGCACGTCGTGGCCGCCGAAGGCGTCCCTGACCACCTCCCACGCGGTCACCAGGTCCTCCTGGCGGGTCGACGCGACCAGCACGCGGGTACTGACGACGTCCTCCAGCCGGGCGCCGGCGTCACCGAGCGCGGTCCGCAGGTTCGCGACCGCCTGCGCCGCCTGGCCCGCGTAGTCGCCGACGGCCACCGTGGCACCGTCGGCGTCGAGCGGGCAGGCCCCGGCGAGGAAGATCAGCCGGGCCCCGGCGCGGGGCGGTGGCCGCGTAGGCGTACTCGGCGGTGTCGGAGAGGGTGGCGGAGCGGATCAGGGTCACGGCGCTGGGCAAGGGGTTTCCTTCCGGTCGGCGTGGAGCGCGGCCATCCTGCCCCAGGCGCGCCCGGTTCTCGATCGCTTTTCGCTCCGGCGCACACCGCCGGCCCGACGGCATCCGTGGGGCCCGGTGGTACGGCCGCCGGCCACGGATGTCAGTGGCCCGGACCATACTCGTGCCGGCAGGGGCCACCGGGGCTCCGCACGAGGCGAGGGAGCGACATGGCCGAGGTACTGCTGTTCCACCATGCCCAGGGACTCACGTCCGGTGTCCGCGGGTTCGCCGACGAACTCAGGGGCGCCGGCCACACGGTCCACCTCCCCGACCTGTACGAGGGCCGGGTCTTCGACAGCGTCGAGGCGGGCGTCGGCCACGCGCGGGAGATCGGGTTCGGCACCGTCATCGAGCGCGGGCGGGCCGCCGCCGAAGGGCTGGCCGACGGGCTCGTCCTCGCCGGGTTCTCGCTCGGTGTGCTGCCCGCGCAGATGCTGGCCCAGACCCGGCCCGGCGCCAAGGGCGCACTGCTGATCCACGCCTGCGTCCCCACCTCGGAGTTCGGCGGCGCGTGGCCCGAGGGCGTCCCGGTCCAGATCCACGGCATGGACGCCGACCCGTCCTTCGTGGACGAGGGCGACATCGACGCGGCCCGCGCCCTCACGGAGGCGACCGCGGACGCCGAACTCTTCCTCTACCCCGGCGCCAAGCACCTGTTCGCCGACAGCAGCCTCCCCGACTACGACGGGCCCGCCGCCACGCTGCTGACCAAACGCGTGCTCGGCTTCCTCGACGGCGTCAGCCAGGGCGTGTCCCGCTGACCGCCCGTTGACGGCCTGTTGACATCGGCCCGACCGGCCGGGCTGCCGGCTGATCGACCGGCCGACCCCGTTCGCGGAGCCCGACGCGGCCTGCGCGGGCCCGGACTTCGGAGCAGGGCGGACCCGCCCAGGGGATGCGGGCGTCGCCGGTCCGGCCCTTCGCGCCCGGCCACCGGCCGGACGGGTCGGTGCCGATGTCGCCGGGGTGCGCGTCGCGGACAGGGAAGGAGCGAGCCGCCGCAGGACTCGCGCCGCCCGGACCCTTGACGCACCCCACCGCTCTGTCTAGCTTGCGGAGAGCGCTCTCTCCTCCCCACGGGTCGGGCGCTCCGTCCGTCTTCGGTACGTGTCAGGAGTCCCCCCATGAAACCAGCGAAAACAGCAGTAACTCTGTTTCTTGCGGTAGTGACAACGTTGTCCGTCGCCACTGTCGAGGGCCTGCCCGCGACCGCCGCGACGCCCGCGACCGCGATCTGCAACACGTACTGCGACGCGCGCGACCCCGGGCTGAGCACCCAGGACCGGGTGCCGGTCACCGCGGCGCTCAGCGGCCGGACCGTCGCGCTGCACTTCGACGACGCCGACGCGATGGGCTGGGCGTCGGTCGACGGCGGCGGCGCGGGCGACGAGGTCTGGCTCGACCGGTCCTTCGACGGCGGCGCCACCTGGTCCTCGGGCAGCAAGCTCGGCGACACCACCACCCCCTCGGGCCAGACCGGTTGGCGCACGCTGATGTACAACGTGGACGACTGGAACAACGACGGCGTCGGCGCGCTGCGGGCGTGCGCCTCGGTCGGCGGCTTCCATCGCGTGTACGTCGTGGGCGCGGTCGAACTGGAACGCGTGGAGCCGGGGTACGGCGGCGGCGACGGCGTTGATGATGTCGTTCAGCCAGAGTTCCGGGCTGTTCGGCGACAACGGGTGGTGGACGGGTGCGAACGCGCTGACGGCGGTGATCGACGACGCGCGGGTGAGCGGTATGCCGAGTTACGAGTACGCGATCTCGTCCACGTACGACAAGAACATCAACGCGCAGGAGGGCAACTTCACCAACAACTACCTGGACGACACCGGTTGGTGGGGTCTGGCGTGGGTGGACGCGTACGACCTGACCGGTGACAGCCGTTATCTGACGACGGCGCGGGCGGACGCGGATCACATGAACGCGTACTGGAACGGGACGTGTGGTGGCGGGGTGCTGTGGAACGAGGGCGGCACGTACAAGAACGCGATCACCAACGAGCTGTTCCTCTACCTCAACGCCTCGCTGCACAACCGGATCCCGGGGGACACGACGTATCTGTCGCGGGCGCAGAGCGAGTGGTCGTGGTTCCAGGGCAGCGGGATGATCAACTCGCAGCCACATGATCAACGACGGTCTGACCACGGGTGTGCGAACAACGGGCAGACGACGTGGACGTACAACCAGGGTGTGGTGCTGGGCGGGTTGACCGAGCTGTACAGGGCGACCGGTGACGCGGGGCTGCTGACCACGGCGCGGTCGCTGGCGGACGCGTCCACGGTGACGCTGTCGAGTCCGGCGGGGTGCTGCGCGAGCCGGGCGAGGGCGACGCCTGCACCGGTGACGGGCCGACGTTCAAGGGCGCCTACGTGCGCGGCCTCGGTCACCTCAACTCCCAGCTCTCCGACCACCCGTACACCGGCACGCTGCAGAGCTGGGCGGACTCGGCCTACACCAAGGACCGCAACTCCCTGGACCAGTACGGTCCGCACTGGGCCGGCGGCACCGGGACCTCCGCGTACGGCTGCCAGCAGAGCGTCCTGGACCTGCTCAACGCCGCCGGGGAATAACCGCGTTCACACGGGTGTGGGCTGCGCGAACAGCCGTGCCGCGTTGTCGTGGCAGACCGCGCGCAGCCACTCCGTGCCGAGACCGGTCCGTTCCAGGGCGCCCAGGGCGTCGGCGTACCGGTACGGGATGTTGGGGAAGTCCGTGCCGAGCAGGACGCGGTCGCCCAGGTCGGCCAGCCGGGGGAGCGCGGCGCGCGGGAAGGGCGCGGCCGTCTCGACGAACGGTGTGAACGCCATGGTCGTGTCCAGCAGGACCCGTTCGTGCCGTTCGGCCAGCGCGAGGAAGTCCTCGTACTCCGGCATCCCCAGGTGCGCGACGACCAGCCGCAGCCGGGGGTGCCGGGCCAGCAGCGCGGCGATCGGGCCCGGGCCCGGTGAACGGACCGGGCACCGGGCCCGACCCGCAGTGCACCACCACCGGCACGCCGCCGTCGGCCAGCAGACCCCACACCTCGTCGAGCAGCGGGTCGTTGGGGTCGTAACCGCCCACCTGGAGATGGCACTTGAACACCCGCGCGCCCTCGCCGAGGGCGCGCGTGACGTCCGCGGGGCGCTCGGCTCGGCGAAGAAGGTCGCCGTGTGCAGGCAGTCCGGGGTGCGCGCGGCGAAGTCGGCCGCCCAGTCGTTGAGCCACCGCGCCATGCCGGGCTTGTGCGGGTAGACCATCGAGGTGAACGCCGTGACGCCGAAGCCCCGCAGCACCTCCAGCCGCCGCTCCTCCTCCAGCCGGTAGGCGATCGGCCAGCGGCGGCCGACGAGCGGCCCGGCCGCGTCGAAGTACGCCCACACCTTGGCCATCACCCGCTCCGGCATGAAGTGGGTGTGCACGTCGATCAGCGACTCCAGCCCCAGTGCCGCGCGGAAAGCCGCGACCTCGGCGCGTTCACCCTCGGCACCCATGATCGCCACCCTAGCGCTCCGGCCGGCCGGCGCGGTGCCCGCACCAGGGGCCGCCGCGGGCTACCCGCGGTCAACTCGGCGGTGCGGGGCGCGTGCTCGCCCAGGGCTCGTGCCAGCCCGGGTGACCGCGGACCAGGCGCTGGGCGTCGGCCGGGCCCCAACTGCCGGGCACGTAGGGCTGGACCGGCGGCGGGTCGTCCAGCAGCGGCTGGACGATGCGCCAGGACTCCTCGACGCTGTCCTCGCGGGTGAACAGGCTGTGGTCGCCGGTCAGCGCGCTGTGCAGCAGCCTTTCGTACGGCTCGAAGGGCTCGCCGAGGTCCCGGGCGAAGGAGTCGTCCAGGTGCAGCGGGCGCCAGGTGTCCTCGTCGCGCGCCACCAACTGGAGCCGCAGCCCCGGATCGGGGTCGACCCGCAGCACGATCTGGTTCCGCTCCGCCTGCATCGACGTGGGAAGGAATGGCAGCCGTGGCGTCCGGCGCAGTTGGAGCCGTACCTCCGTGGCCCGCAGCGGCATCTTCTTGCCCGCGCGCAGGAAGAACGGGACGTCCGCCCAGCGCCAGTTGTCGATCTCCAGCCGCAGCGCGGTGTACGTCTCGGTGTCCGATCCGGCCGCCACCCCGGAGATCTGGCCGTACCCCTCGTACTGGCCCCGGACGTAGTGCCGCGGGTCCGCTGCCCGGACCGCCTTGAGCACCTCGGCCTTCTTGTCGCGCAGGCTGTCGGCGTCCGAGCCGGCCGGCGGCTCCATCGTCACCAGGGCGAGGACCTGCAGCAGGTGGTTCTGCACCACGTCGCGCAGGGCGCCCACCGGGTCGTAGAACCTGCCGCGGTCCTCCACGCCGAAGTCCTCGGCCATGGTGATCTGCACCGCCGCCACGCTCTGCCGGTCCCACAGCGTGTTCACCGCGGGGTTGGCGAACCGCAGGTATTCGAGCTCGATCACCGGTTCCTTGCCGAGGAAGTGGTCGACCCGCAGCAGTTGTTCCTCGGCGAGTACCTTGCGCAGCCGGGCGTTGAGCTCGCGCGCCGACTCCAGGTCGTGCCCGAACGGCTTCTCCACCGCGACGCAGCCGCCCTCCAGCAGGTCGGCCGCGCCGAGCCGCTCCACGATCGGCCCGAACAGCGACGGCGGCATCTCCAGGTAGTACAGCGGCCTGCGTCCCGGCCCCATCTCCCGGGCCAGCCGCTCGTACAGCGCGTCGTCCAGCACGTCGCCGTGCAGATACGTGAAGCGGCCGGCGAACCGCCCGAAGACCTCGTCGTCCGGCGGCTGCCCGCCGGTGTCCGTGATCGCCTTGCGCGCGTAGTCCATGAACTGCGCCGTGGTCAGCTCGGTGCTCGCCACCCCGATGATCCGGTAGTCGAGCAGCCCGCGCGCCTCCAGCCGGTACAGCGAGCGGAGCGTCATCTTGCGGGCCAGGTCCCCGGTGATGCCGAAGACGACGAGTGTGTCCGACGTCCCCGTCCCGTTGCTGTTCGCCATGTCCGCCTTCCGTCGCCGCCGAAGGTGCGCCTCCCCGACCAGGGTGCGCTCCGGAACGGCGTTCCACCACCCGGGTCCGCCTGCCCGGGCGGCCGGTGCGTACGCCGTCCGCCGGCCTTGTTCACCGGCGTGTCACCGAACTGTCCCAACCCGCCCGCACCGGCATGCGGCCCCCGCGGCCGAGGGAAAGAGGTCCTCGCCGACAACCGCCGGCGAGGGGAACGAGGGAAAGAGGACGCCATGGACGCGGGAATCAGCGGGGGCCATGACGGCGGGAGCCACCACGGTGGCGCCTTCGACAGCCACCACCATCACAGCCACCACGACACGGGGTCCTCACTCGGGTCGTACGGCTCCGACGACGGCTACCTCGCGGACGCGGACGGCGGCCGTCCGTACGGCGGGCGCGGCGGGTCGAGCCCGTGGGCGGCGCCGGTCGCGGTCGCCGTGGTCGCACTGTTCCTGATCGTGCTGGCGTTCCTCGCAAATTAGGGCCTTGCCGGTCAGAGCCTGTCGCGCGGATCTCCACGGCGTCCGGTCAGAGCACTGGGTCCGGCCCAGCAGCGGGGCCGGGCGCTCGCGCCCCGGAGCGCCGGCGGCGGCCGGGCCGAGGCCGGTGGGACCGCGGTGGCGAGCCCGTGATCGCAGCGGACGCGGCCGACCGCCCACCCGTGCTCGCGCCCGGCCCGGGCGCCGCGGTACGGCCCGGCGCCCCGGTCCGGCCGGCCGCCGCTGTACGGCCACCCGCCGTCCCGCCCGTGCCACGGCCTCGCAACGGCGTCCGCGGCAGCGGCGGAGCGGACCCGTACCGCCGCCAGGCTCCCGTCGTCCCGCTCCCGTCCCACCCACGCACAGGAGGCGACCGCCGTGTCCGCCGTGACCGACCGGCATGGCCGGACGAAGCCGCCGAGCCAGGCGTCCGCGATCGTACGGACGGGGTTCCTCGTCGACGGCCTGTTCCACGAGCGCCGGCAGCGGGCCCGCGGCCGGCCGCCGCTGCCGCCGCCCGCCGGGTGGAAGGTGCTGCTGCGGTGGCTGGCGCCGAGTCTGCCGGTGTCCGCGGTGATCGCGTGCGGCTGGATGCTGCAGGCGTACCGGGGCGGCATGGGCGTGGCCGTGACCCTGCTGGCGGTGGTCGCGCTGCTGGTCGCCGTGCCGGCCCTGGGCAGGTCGCCCGCGCTGATCGTGCTCGCGCTCGTCGGCACGGGCTTCCTGCTGTCGCTCGCGACCTGGACCGGCGGCGGCGTCGCCAAGGACTACCTCCTGGCGACCCGCGGCAAAGAGGTGCCCGCGGTCGTCACCGGCCTGAACACCTGCGCGCTGCACGAGATCAAGGGCTCCGGCCTGTGCAGCTACAGCGTGGCCTCCGTGCCGGGCCGCCGGCCGCTGGGCACGATCGCCACCCGCTACGGCCGGGCCGCCGACCGCGTCGGTGACCGGGTGACCGTGGTGACGCTCGACGGCAACCCGCGGTTCACCCGGCGCCCGGGGCAGGGTGCGCCGGGACTGGACATCACCTTCGGCTCGCTCGCGGGCGTCGTCTTCGGGGAGTTGGGCGTCGCCGCGCTCACCTGGCGCGGCAGGAGGCGCCGCGCCTACGCCGAGTGGAGCAAGGAGCAGGCGGTCGCGGTCCCGCAGGGCGCGGCCTCCTGAGCCCGGCCGCGGGTCGCGGCGCCCTCACCTGCCGGACCCGCTGCACCGCGGGGCGGTCGAGCCGCGCGGTGCGCCCGCCGGCCGGACGCCACTTCCCCGCGCCTGTCGGCACCCACCGGTCCTCACCGCATCCGCCGCACGAGCCCCCGTACCCGCCGAACGTCCCGCAGCCGCCGCTCGTACGTGGCGCCGACCGCGAGCAGTGCGACACCGGCCAGCGCCAGCGGCAGCCAGCGGGGGAGGAAACCGAGCACCTGGACGACGTACGGGGCGAGTTCGTGCAGCGCGTCGAGGACGAGGACGGCTCCGCCGAGCAGCAGCGGCGCCCGGAGGCGGTGGCGGGCGCCGAGCAGCGTCACCGCCAGCGCGCCGGCCCCGAGCAGCAGCGGCCGCGGCCAGCGCGGGTCGTCCCAGGCGGCCAGCAGGCTCGGCAGCAGCGTCGCCGCGAGCCCGGCGCCGTACGCCGCCCACGACGACGCCGCCGGGTCGCGCCGCCGCCGCAGCCACCCCACGGTCAGCGCGGCCGCCGTCACCGGCAGCGTGTACGCCTCCGGCACATGGACGTCCGACGCCCCCAGCCGCACCCAACTGGCCGCGATCATCAGGACGGTGGCCGCGTAGGCGGCCCCGGGGCGCCGGTCGGCCCGCAGCGCCGGAGCGGCCGCCAGCACGCCCGCGAGCCCCAGCACCACGGACAGCGACGGGGCGTCGCCCGCCGCCAGGAACACCGCCGGCGCCGCGGCGCCGTAGCCGGCGTACTCCACGGAGCGGTCCACCCCCGGCGCCCGAAGCCCGAGCGCCACCGCGCCCGCGGCGACGCCCAGTACGACGTAGGCCGCGTGGTGCGCGGGCCAGCCGGCCGACGCCGGGCCCGCCCACGCCAGGCCGCAGGCGCAGGCGACCGCGGCGGCCCCGGCGGCGGCCCGCAGGTCGCGCGGCCCGGTACGCGGGGCGGCGGCGCCGGCGAAGCCGGCCAGCAGCGCGGCGAGCACGGTCAGCGTCGTCGCCCGCTCGGCCAGCGCCCACCCGGTGGCCGTCGCCGCGACCACCAGCGCCACCGCGAAGGCGGCCCGGGCCGCCGGGGGTCGTTCGCGCAGGAGCGCCGCACCGCCCAGCAGGAGCAGGGCGACCGCGACCCGCAGGAGGACCGCCGCCGCGTACGGCAGGTCCGCCGCCACCGTCAGCCCGACCACCGCGAGCACGCCCAGCGCGAGGGCCCCGCCCAGCGCCCGGTCGGCGACGTCGGTAAGCAGGGCGGCGACGCCCACCAGGACCGCGGCGACGGCGAACGCCACCACGACTGCCGCGGCCGGCACCGGTCCGTTCCCGTCTGCCCCGTGCAGGCCGTGCGCCCCGTGCATTGCGGGCGACAGCGCCGCGCGCGCCCCGGCCGGCGCGCCCGTCCACACCGACCCGGCCCACCCGAGCGGCTCGAACATCGCGCGGCACAGCGGCGGCAGAGCCCAGCACACGGCGAGTACGTGCACCGCGGCCGCGCTCGCCGCCGGCCCGAGGACGGCCGGCCGCCGCACGGCGCCCCGGAACGGCGCGAGCGCCCCCAACAGGACGGCCGCACACGCCAGATAGCCCGGTACGGTCCAGCCGTCCGGCACGTACACCCGCACCACGCCGCCGAACGCGGCCACGGCGGCGAGCCCCGCGACCGCGCCGAGGGCCGTCGCCGCGACCTTCGCCCCCTGCCGCTCGGACCGGCCGGCGCCGGGCACCGGCGCCGGTCCTCCCGTCCGGTACGCCGCCGTCAGAGCGCATCCGCCCGCCGCCAGCAGCAGGGCTCCGGCGCGTACGGCGCCGCCGGGTCCGTCCGCGGTGGCGGACAGCGCCCCGGCCGTCACCAGCCCCGCCGCCCCGGTCGCGCACCCCGAGACCACCGCGGTGAGCCGCAGGCCGCGCAGCCCGAACCGCGGGGCGGCCGCGGCCACGACCGCGTCGCCCGCCGCAGCGCCCAGCAGGGCGGCCGCGCACCCGTAGGCGCTTTGGGCGGCGAACGCGCAGAGCAGAAGGGGGAATTGGGCCAGGACGAGGGCGGCGGGCGCCGGCAGGAGGAGGCCGCGGGCGGCGCGCGGACCGGACATGGCTCCGGGCCTGAACAGGGTCGCGTATCCGGCCCATACGGCGCTGACGGCAGCGAGCGACCCGGCGGCGTACGACAGCGCACCGGGCGACGGGAGCAGGGTGCGCCGTACCGCGAAGGCGTCGAGCAGCAGCAGGACCAGACCGAGGAACGCCACGACCTCGGCGGTCGCACCGAGCGCCCGCCGCAGGAGCGGGGCGGGCACGGCCATTGCGGTCAGCGTGAGGGCGGCGAGGACCGTCGCCCGGCCGCCGATGCCGAGGTGGCCCCAGCTGATGAGCGTGAACACCAGGGCGGCGACCGCCAACAGCACACCGCCGAGCGACAGCAGGACGTTCTGCACCGCCAACGGCGTGGCCTCCGGGCGCGGTTGCGGCCCGCGCGGGCCCCACTGCGGGCCGACCATTGGCCCCGCCTGCCGGGCACCGGGCCCGGGCCGGCCGAACTGCTGTGCCTGCGTGAGAAGTTGGCCACGGCGCGTCCACAGCCGATGGCGCTCCGCGTCCACCGCGGCCAGAGCGGCCGTCACGTCGCGCAACTCGTCCGCCACCGGCCCGGCCTGCGGCAGCCCGCAGTGCGGACACCGCGTGTCGGCGCCGGCCCGTCCGGGCACGGCCCACCCGCAGGCGGGGCAGCGGTCGAAGGGTTCCGGCGTACTGTGCATGACCGGAATCGTGCCGGTTGCCCGCCGTTCGCGCATGGGTTGCCGTACTCATTTCGGCTCTGCGTACATGGCGGGCCGCGCTCTCCCACGCGGCGGGCGCGCCGTGCGCCGCGACATCAGGCGCGTGGACGGTGCCGGGCGCCGGCGGCACGGCCGGGCCGGGGGAGTTGTCGCGTGGCTCCGGTTGCCCGGAGCGGCCGGGCCTGGGCGTCTGCGCCCCGCGAAGCCCCCGCGCGCCTGCGGCCGCTGCGCACCGGGGCCGAGTCCGCCTGCGGTCGCTGCGCACCGGGGCCGAGTCCGCCGGCGGCCGCTGCGCACCGGGGCCGGGTCCGCCTGCGGTCGCCACCGACAAGTCCTCGCAGGCCGCAGTGGAGATCCCGCACATGCCGTCCGCCGGGGCCCCGCTGGCCCGGGTCCACCGCCGCTCCGGGGCGGCCCGGCCACGGCCACCGTCCCACCGGGCGCCGCCCGTACGCCCATCGCCCGCCGCGGGCTTCCCGCGTCGTCCCGCGCCCGCCGATCGAGGGTCGAGGCTCCCCGGTGCTCACGAGGGCTTGCCACCGGCGCCGGCGGTCGCCATCGTCTTCCCGCGCCGGAGAAGGACCGCGCACGAGAAGGACCGCGCCGGAGTGCGACCGCGCCGGGAGCGGTGCCGGGTTGATCGTCATAGTGGTGCGGCGAACCGACTGAACTGTTTCAATGGGGGCAATCACCGGTCCCTTCAGTACATTGCGGACCGGCGGTCGCGGAAAGCCTCTGAGGAGAACATGGTGCGTATGGTCGGAATCAAGGACGTGGCCCGCCAGGCCGGCGTCTCCGTGGGCACGGTGTCCAATGTGATCAACCGGCCCGATCTGGTCTCCGAGGCGACCAGGGACCGTGTGCAGTCGGTGATCAAGCAACTCGGCTACGTCCGCAGCGAGTCCGCCCGCCAACTGCGGGCCGGCCAGAGCCGGATCATGGCCCTGCTCGTGCTCGACATGGGCAACCCGTTCTTCGTGGACGTCGCCCGCGGCGCCGAGTCGCGCCGCCCGCGCGACCGGCCTCGGCGTCATGGTCTGCAACAGCGGCCAGAGCGTCAGCGAGGAGGCCGCGTACCTCTCGCTCTTCGCCGAGCAGCGGGTGCGCGGCGTGCTCGTCACGCCGGCCGACTCCACCGGCGCCAACCTGGACAAGCTGCGGCAGCAGAACGTGCCGTTCGTGCTGGTGGACCGGGTGGGCCGCGGAGGCCGACGGGTGCTCGGTGTCGGTGGACGACACCATCGGCGGCGCGCTGGCCGGCCGCCACCTGATCGGCGCGGGCCACCGCACCATCGCGTACATCAGCGGCCCGTCCCACCTCAAGCAGGTCAGGGACCGCCGCGAGGGCATGCTCCAGGCGCTCGCCGAGGCCGGACTCGGGCCCGAGGCGCTGCTGGAGATCCCCGCCGCGCGCCTCGACGTCGCCGCCGGACGCGACGCCGCCTCCCGTCTGCTGGGTCTGGGCCGAGCGCCCCACCGCCGTCTTCTGCGCCAACGACCTGCTGGCCCTCGGCGTGCTCCAGGTCGTGTACGCGGCGGGCATCGCGGTCCCGCGCGACCTGGCCATCGTCGGCTACGACGACATCGAGTTCGCGGCCGCGGCCGTCGTCCCCCTGACCTCGGTACGGCAGCCGGCCACCGAGATGGGGCGGATGGCGGCGGAACTGCTGCTGGAGGAGACGGGCCCGGACGCGGCCGAGCACCGTCACCAACGGGCGGTGCTGCTGCCCGAGTTGGTCGTCAGGGGATCGAGTCTGCCGCGCGCTGACGCGCCGTCCGGCACTCCTCGACCAGGACGACGTCGAGGGTGCGGGGGCCGTGGACGCCTTCGACGCGGTCGAGTTCGATGTCGCTGGTCGCCGAGGGGCCGGAGATCCAGGTGAGCGGGCGGGTGGGGTCGAGCCGGGGCAGCGCCCGGGGGACGGAGGCGACGATCTGCTCGGGCGCGCGGACCACGCAGATGTGGTGGTCGGGGACGAGGGTGAGCATCCGCCGGCCCTGGTCGGGCCCGCCGTCCAGCACGATGGTGCCGGTCTCGGCGACGGCCAGCGCGCAGCCGGTCACGACGCTGTCCACGGCGTCCAGTTCGGTCGCGCCGAGCGCGTCCGTCGCGGGCAGCAGCTCCACGCCGTCCACGGCCGACAGCCAGTGCGGCGGCAGTCCGGACGGCACGACCGCGCTGCGGCTGCCGCGCTCGGCCAGCAGCCGGGCCACGCTCGCCGGCAGTTCGGCCGCCGAGCAACGGTGCACGTGGGCCCGGTAGTCGGTCAGGTTCGCGGCGAGCAGGTCGAGCAGCGCGGCCGGTTCCTCCGGTACGTGCGCCTCGGCGTAGTCGCGGACGACGTGGGTCCTGCGGCCGCTCGCTCGGCGGGCACGTCCGCGAGCGCGGCGGCGATCCGGCCGAGGATGCGCTCGCGCGACGACCCGGACGAGCCGGCCGGCGCGGGCGAAGGTGCTGGTGGCGCTCATCGGGCGGTGTCCTTCCGGTCGACGGCGGTGCTGGTCCGGTGCCGGTCGGTCGGACGGCTGCCGCTTCGACGGGTCGGCGCCGCGGCTCTTCCACCAGTCGCGGAAGGACTGGTCCGGGTACCTCGGGCAGGTTCCGGGCCTCGCTCCACGCCTTGGCCGGGCCGGGGAACGGCAGCTTCTTCGGGTGCAGCGCCCGGGTGCGCGCGGCGCCGCGCTCGGCGAGCGCCAGGGCGGCGGGGTGGTCGAGCAGCCAGGTCGCGGCCTTCGTCACGGCCCGCTCCACCGTGTGCCCTTGACCCTCTTCCGCGACGCGTTCGCGCAGGTGGACGAGGATCTCGGGGATGTCGATGGCGACGGGGCAGACGTCGTAGCAGGCGCCGCAGAGGGTGGAGGCGTAGGGGAGGGAGGCGTCGAGGGGGGTGGTGGTGCCGCGGAGTTGGGGGGTGAGGATGGCGCCGATGGGGCCGGGGTAGGGGGAGCCGTAGGCGTGGCCGCCGGCGCGTTCGTAGACGGGGCAGACGTTGAGGCAGGCGGAGCAGCGGATGCAGCGTAGGGCGTGGCGGCCGGTGGTGTCGGCGAGGGTGTCGGTGCGGCCGTTGTCGAGGAGGACGAGGTGGAAGTTCTGGGGGCCGTCGTCGGGGGTGGTGCCGGTCCAGGTGGAGGTGTAGGGGTTCATGCGTTCGGCGGTGGAGGAGCGGGGGAGGGTTTGGAGGAAGACTTCGAGGTCTCGCCAGGTGGGGATGATTTTGTCGATGCCGACGATGGTGATGAGGGTGTCGGGGAGGGTGAGGCACATGCGGCCGTTGCCTTCGGATTCGACGACGATCATGGTGCCGGTTTCGGCGATCATGAAGTTGGCGCCGGAGATGGCGATTTTGGTGGGAGGAATTTTTCGCGCAGGTGGAGGCGGGCGGCTTCGGCGAGGTCGGCGGGGGTGTCGGTGAGGTCGGTCGGGGGCGGGGCGGCCCCATTGGTGCATGGGGTGGTGAAGATGTCGCGGATTTCGGTGCGGTTTTTGTGGATGGCGGGGACGAGGATGTGGGAGGGGTGGTCGTCGTCGAGTTGGACGATGAGTTCGGCGAGGTCGGTTTCGTAGGCGTGGATGCCGGCTTGTCGGCAGGGCGTCGTTGAGGCCGATTTCCTGGGTGGCCATGGATTTGACTTTGACGACTTCGGTGTCGCCGGTGGCGTGGACGAGTCTGCGGTGACGATGCGGTTGGCTTCGGCGGCGTCGGTGGCCCAGTGGACGGTGCCGCCGGCGGTGGTGACGGCGTGCTTCGAGTTGCAGGAGGTAGTGGTCGAGGTGGCGCAGGGTGTGGTCTTTGATGGCGGCGCCGGCGGTGCGTAGTTGGGGCCAGTCGGTGAGTTCGGCGATGGCGGTGGCGCGTTTGGCGCGGATGGTGTGGGTGGCGCGGGTGAGGTTGGCGCGTAGTTGGGTGTCTTTGGTGGAGGTTCTGGCCGCGACCGGGAAGGACGGCATCCCGAGATACGTGCCATCCGCACCACCCGGACTGTCGGTATGACTGGGGCGGCCCGTACTGCCCGTGCCACCCGTACTACTGGGGCTGTTTGTCGGGCCGTTCATCGGGTTGCTCCTGTGCTCGGCGTCGGCGGTGGTGTCGGTGTTGGCGTTGGGTGGGGGTGGTCCCGGGTGGAGGCGAGGATCTCGGCCAGGTGGAGGGATGTTCAGGGGTGCGTCTCTGGCGGCGCAGGATGCCGTCCAGGTGCATCAGGCAGGAGTTGTCCGCGCCGCAGAGCACGTCCGCGCCGGTGTCGAGGGCGTGCCGGATCTTGTCCTGGCCCATCGCGACGGACACGTCGGGGTTCTTCACGGCGAAGGTGCCGCCGAACCCGCAGCATTCCTCCGCGCCCTCCAGTTCCCGCAGTTCCAGGCCCCCGCACGGCCTCGAGCAGCCGCCGGGGGCGTTCGCCCAGGCCCAGCATCCGCAGGCCGTGGCAGGAGGGGTGGTAGGTCACGGTGTGCGGGAAGTACGCGCCGACGTCGGTGACACCCAGCACGTCCACCAGGAACTCCGTCAGCTCGTAGGTCCGCGGGGCCAGCGTCGCCGCCGCCGCGGCCAGCTCCCGGCCGCGCCCTTCGGCCTCGGCCTGGGCGCCCATGCGCGGGTAGTTGTCCCGCACCATCGCCGCGCACGAACCCGACGGCGTCACGATGTGGTCGTAACCCTCGAACGCCTCCGCCATCCGCCGCACCAACGGCTCCGTCGCCCGCCGGTACCCGGTGTTGAACTGCGGCTGCCCGCAACACGTCTGCGCCGCGGGAAAGTCCACCTCCACACCCAACCGCTCCAACAACGTGACCACCGCCCGGCCGGTGTCCGGATAGAGCATGTCGTTGACGCAGGTGACGAACAGGGCGACGCGCATACGGTTCCTTCGGACGGTGTTCGCGGGGCGGTGCTCGGTGCGGGGTGCGCGATGAGGGGGCGGGCGGTCGCGAGCTGGGCGGTCGGGCGGGCTGGGCTCCTACGGGCGATGGGCCGCGGGCCGCGCGGGTCGCGTCAGCCCAGGCCGATCCTCGCCGCCGGCAGCGGCCCACGCGTCCGTGGCGCCGCGCGGCCGGAACGTGCCGCAGCTGCTGGGTGGCCGCCACCAGGCGGCGCATGTCGGGCAGGTCGCCGACCAGGCCGTGCGCGCGGGCCTGCACCAGGACGTTGCCGAGCGCGGTCGCCTCGGTCGGGCCGGCCACGACCGGCAGCCCGGTGGCGTCGGCGGTGAGCTGGCACAGCAGGTCGTTGCGGCTGCCGCCGCCGACCAGGTGGACCGCGGCGATGTCCCGTCCGGCCAGTTCCGCGGCCGCGCCGCAGCGCCGCCCGGTGCGCCAGCGCCAGGCTCTCCAGGATGCAGCGGACCACCGCGCCCTGGCCGGACGGCGGGCGCTGCCCGGTGCGTTCGCAGTACGCCGCGATCCTGGCCGGCATGTCACCGGGCGCCAGGAACTCCGGTGCGTCCGGGTCGATCAGCGCGGCGAACGGCTCGGCCCGCGCCGGCCTGCGCCAGCAGCGGCGCCAGCTCGGTCGGCAGCCCCCGGCGCCGCCCAGGTGCGCAGCGTCTCGGAGAGCAGCCACAGCCCCATGATGTTGCGCAGGAAGCGGAAGGTGCCGTCGATGCCGCGCTCGTTGGTGAAGTTCGCGGCCCGGGACGCCTCGGTGATGACCGGGGCGTCCAGTTCCAGACCGGCCAGCGACCAGGTGCCGCAGGAGATGTACGCGAAGTCCGGCCCGGTGGCGGGCACCGCGACGACCGCGGACGCCGTGTCGTGCGAGGCGACGGTGACGACCGGGCGTGCCGGCGGGCAGCCCGGCGTCCCGCGCCACCTCGCGGCAGCAGCGGCCCCGCCGACCTCGCCGGGTTGCGCGTAGCGGCGGCGAACAGCTCCGGCGTCGATGCCCAGCCGCTCCAGCAGCGCGGCGCGACCAGCGTGCCGGTCGCCGCGTCGAAGCAGCCCGGTGGTGGAGGCGTTGGTGATCTCCGCGCCGACGGTGCCGGTCAGCCAGTGCGACCAGCAGGTCCGGGATGAGCAACAGCGTGCGGGCGGCGGCCAGTTGGGCGGTGCCGCGGGCCGCGGCGAGCTGGAAGACGGTGTTGAACGGCAGGTGCTGCAGGCCCGTCGACGGCGTACAGCTCCCGCGGCCGGCACGCGTCGCCCACACCCGCTCGGCCACGCCCTCGGTCCGCGCGTCCCGGTAGTGGTACGGGTTGCCCGAGCAGCCGGCCGTCGGCGTCCAGCAGCCCGTAGTCCACGGCCCAGCTGTCGATGCCGACCGAGGCGACGCCGCCGGACCCGCCGCCTCGCGCAGCCCGTCCAGGACGCCCTGGTACAGGCCGAGGACGTCCCAGTGCAGCGCCGTCGCCGACCCGTACCGGCCGGTTGGCGAAGCGGTGCACCTCGGTCAGGTCGAGGTCGGACGGGCCGACCCGGCCGACCATCACCCGGCCGCTGGTCGCGCCGAGGTCGGCGGCGGCGAACGCCGGGGGCGGAGGCGGAGGAGGGACTGGACGGCACGGTGGTCACCTCGGACGTGCGGGAGCGGGCGGCGGCACCGGGGCGGGGTCGGCTGGCGGGCGGCGGGTCGGGGACGTCGCGGCGCGGCGGACGGACGGCGCGGCGGGACGGCCGCCGGCGGCTCAGCGCAGGAAGGCCGCGGCGACGCCGGCGTCGACCGGGATGTGCAGCCCGGTGGTGTGGGTGAGGTCGCCGCCGGTCAGGGCGAAGACGGCGTTGGCCACGTGCTCGGGCAGCACCTCGCGCTTGAGCAGGGTGCGCTGGGCGTAGAACTCGCCGAGCTTGTCCTCCTCGATGCCGTACGTCGCCGCGCGCTGGGCGCCCCAGCCGCCGGCGAAGATGCCGGAGCCGCGCACCACGCCGTCGGGGTTGACGCCGTTGACCCGGATGCCGTGCTCGCCGAGCTCGGCGGCCAACAGCCGTACCTGGTGGGCCTGGTCGGCCTTGGTCGCGCGAGTAGGCGATGTTGTTCGGGCCGGCGAAGACCGCGTTCTTCGACGCGATGTAGACGATGTCGCCGCCGAGGCCCTGCTCGGTCATCACCCGGGCCGCCTCGCGCGAGACCAGGAAGGAGCCGCGGGCCATGACGGCGTGCTGCAGGTCCCAGTCCGTCGGCGGTGGTCTCCAGCAGCGGCTTGGAGATGGAGATGCCCGGCGTTGTTGACCACCAGGTCCACGCCGCCGAAGGCGAGCAGCGCCTCGTCGAAGGCCGCCGCGATCTGCTCCTCGGAGGTGACGTCGACCGTCACCGCGACCGCCTTGTCCGGGCCGCCCAGCTCCTCGGCGACGGCCCCGGCGTTCTCCGCGTTCGAGGTCGGCGACGACCACGCACGCGCCCTCGGCGACCAGCCGGTGCGCGATGGCCTTGCCGATGCCCGAACCCGCCCCGGTGACCAGCGCGATCCGGGTGGCCAGCGGCTTGGGCGCGGGCATCCGGCGCAGCTTGGCCTCCTCCAGCTCCCAGTACTCGATCCGGAACTTCTCCGACTCCTCGATCGGCTGGTAGCGTGGAGACGGCCTCGGCGCCGCGCATCACGTTGATCGCGTTGACGTAGAACTCGCCCGCGACCCGCGCGGTCTGCTTGTCCTTGCCGAAGCTGAACATGCCGACGCCCGGCACCAGCACGATCGCCGGGTCGGCGCCGCGCATCGCGGGGGAGTCGGGCGCGGCGTGCCGCTCGTAGTAGGCGGCGTACTCGGCGCGGTACTCCGCGTGCAGCTCGCGCAGCCGGGCCGCCGCCTCCTCCAGCGGGGCGGCCGGCGGCAGGTCGAGCACCAGCGGGCGGACCTTGGTGCGCAGGAAGTGGTCGGGGCAGGAGGTGCCCAGCGCGGCGAGCCGGGGGTGCTCGGCGCGGGAGAGGAAGTCCAGCACCTCGGGGGAGTCGGTGAAGTGGCCGACCTGCGGGCGGTCGGCGGAGGCCAGGCCGCGGATCAGCGGGGCCAGCGCGGCGGCGCGGGCGCGGCGCTCGTCCGTCGGGCAGCGGCCCGTAGCCGTCGAGCACCGGGCCGAACGGCTCGGCCCTGCCGCGCTCGGCGAGGAAGGCCTCGGCGGTGCCGGATGATGTGCAGCGAGTTGCGCTCGCACTCCTGGCTCGTCGCGCCCCACGCGGTGATGCCGTGGCCGCCCAGGACGCAGCCGATCGCCTCGCGGGTTGGCGCGCCTCGACCGCGGCGATGTCCAGGCCGAGCTGGAAGCCGGGGCGGCGCCACGGCACCCAGACCACCGTGTCGCCGAAGCACTCGGCGGTCAGCTTCTCGCCGTCGGCGGCGCAGGCCAGCGCGATGCCGGAGTCGGGGTGCAGGTGGTCGACGTGGGCGGCGTCGACCAGGCCGTGCATCGCGGTGTCGATCGACGGCGCCGCGCCGCCCTTGCCGTGCAGGCAGTAGTCGAACGCGGCGACCATCTCGTCCTCGCGCTCGACGCCCGGGTAGACCTCGGTCAGCGCGCGCAGCCGGTCCAGCCGCAGCACGGCGAGCCCGGCCTCGGTGAGCGTGCCGAGGTCGCCGCCGGAGCCCTTGACCCACATCAGCTCGGTGTCGGCGCCGGTGACCGGGTCGGGCGCGGTGCCCTTGGCGGAGGTGTTGCCGCCGGCGTAGTTGGTGTTCCGCGGGTCGGAGCCGAGCCGGTTGGAACGCGCGAGCAGTGCGCCGGCCTCGGCGGAGGGGGTCATCACGGGTTTCCTTCGGGTCCTGGGGTTGACGGTTCGCGAGGGACGGGGGTGCGGGCGGAGCGGCCGGTGGAGCGGGACCGGCCGTCAGGGCCCATGGAAGTACCGACGTGCGGGCGGCCGGGTACGGCGCGCCGGGCGGTCGCGGCTCAGGCGCCCCAGCCGGCCTGCGTGCCGCCGACCCGCTCGGCGACGATGCGCTCCTGCCAGCCGGACGCCGCGGTACGCGGCCATCGGGTCGGGGTGCAGGCCCTGTTCCTCGCGCACCTCGGCGAGCAGCGGCCGGACGTCGGTGTTGTAGGCGTCCATCAGCACGGCGTTGGCGCCCAGCACGTCGCCGGACGCGCTGCGCGGCGCGCAGCGCGTCCAGGTCGACCAGCAGCGCCTTGGCGGTGGCCTCCTGGACGTTCATCACCGAGCGGATGACGGCCGGGATCTTCGCCTCGATGTTGTGGCACTGGTCGAGCATGAACGCCACCCCGGTCTCCGGCGTCGAAGCCGTCGTTCTTGGCGACCTCGTGCAGGATCCGGAAGAGCTGGAAGGGGTCGGCGGCGCCGACCATGAGGTCGTCGTCGGCGTAGAAGCGGGAGTTGAAGTCGAAGCCGCCGAGCTTTTCCTGGCGCAGCAGGAAGGCGACGATGAACTCGATGTTGGTGCCGGGCGCGTGGTGGCCGGTGTCGACGACGACCTGGGCCTTGGTCGCCGAGGCGTGAGGCAGTGGGCGTAGGCGGTGCCCCAGTCGGGCACGTCGGTGGTGTAGAAGGCGGGCTCGAAGAGCTTGTACTCGAGCAGCATCCGCTGGTCGGTCGCCGAGCCGCTCGTAGACGGTCGGCGAGGGCTTCGGCGAGGCGGTCCTGGCGGGCGGTGATGTCGTCCTGGCCGGGGTAGTTGGTGCCGTCGGCGAACCAGAGCTTGAGGTCGCGCGATCCGGTGGCGTCCATGATGTCGACGCACTCGAGCAGGTGGTCCGACGGCCTTGCGGCGTACGGCGGGGTCGGGGTTGGTGACCGAGCCGAGTTTGTACGTCGTCGTCCTGGAAGACGTTCGCGTTGATCGCGCCCAGCCGCAACCCGCGCTCCTTGGCGTGCAGGGCCAGCGCCGCGTAGTCGTCGACGCGGTCCCACGGGATGTGCAGGGACACCACGGGCGCCACGCCGGTCGCGGCGTGCACCTGGGCGGCGTCGTCCAGCTTCTCGTACGGGTCACGCGGCACGCCCGGCTGGGTGAAGACCTTGAACCGGGTGCCGGAGTTGCCGTAGCCCCAGGAGGGGGTCTCGATCACCTGTGCGGTGAGCGCGGCCTTCACCGCGGACAGGTCACGCATGGTCGTCACTCCTGGGGAAGGGGGAGGCGGGCGGGCACGGAACCGCGGCGATCGCGCCGGAGACCGTGGCTGGCGTGTGCGCGGAGATCCACCGTCCGCCTCTTATGAATCGATTCACATCATGACGATAGGAGGGGGTCCTGTCTGTGTCAAGTAGCCGTCCCCTGACGGTGAGCAGGTGGAATCCGGGCGGTTGTGGCGCGGATGCGCGCGGGTGTACGGGGCGGCCGCGCCGCCCTGATCGCCGCCTGAATCATTTCACGCGGGCGGGGCGGTGGCCGGGCGCGGCGGCACTGCCCCTGGCGGGTACGGCCCGGGCACGGCACGTACCGGTGAGGGGCGCGCGAACCGGCAGCCGGCCGTGACCGCTCGCCGCACCACCGCTCACGGCTCCGGCCGGGGCGCGCGGGGACGGGTCGTCACGTCGGGTCGCGGTTCGCGAGGAGGCCGCCCGTCCACAGGGGGCGACAAAGGCAAAGGCAAGGAGATCGCCCTCCTTGCCACTCTCAAGCTATAGCGCACCGGGGGGCTTGCGGCAAGACCCCCGTCGTACCGCAGAATCGGCGGCCCAAGGCCGGAACCTGCAGAAACGGGGGAGTTGCGACGTGCGTGTGTTGTTGTCGACGTGGGGGTCGCGCGGGGACGTCGAACCGCTGGCGGGACTGGCGGTGGCGTTGCGGGGACTCGGCGCTGAGGCGCTCGTGTGCGCGCCGCCGGACGAGGAGTTCGCGGCGCTGCTGGCGCGTGCCGGCGTGCCGCTGGTGCCGCTCGGCCCGGCGGTGCGCTCGGTGGTCGCCGGCACGAGGCCACCGACGGCGCAGGACGCGTTCAGGCTCGCTCCCGAACTGGTCGCCGCGCGGTTCGACACGCTCACCGCGGCGGCCGAGGGATGTGACGCGCTGATGGCGACCGGTCTGATGCCGGCCGGCGCACGGGACGTGGCCGAGAAGCTGGGCATCCGCTACGTGCTCGCGTGCTTCCACATCGCCGGACTGCCGTCGCGGCACTTCCCTCCGGGATCGCGGCCGGGCAGGAAGTCCCCGCAGGACGAGACCGACAACCGGGTGCTGTGGGAGCAGGACGCCCAGAGGGTGAACGCGCTGTACGGCGAGGCGCTCAACAGCCGTCGGGCCGCGATCGGCCTGCCGCCGGTGGACAACGTCCGCGACCACGTCCTCACCGACCGGCCGTGGCTGGCGGCGGACGCGACGCTGTGCCCGTCGCACGGCATGACGGACCTCGACATCGTGCAGACCGGGGCGTGGATACTGCCCGACGACCGTCCGCTCCCGGAAGGGCTGGAGGCGTTCCTCAACGCGGGCGCACCGCCGGTGTACGTGGGCTTCGGCAGCATGGCCACCCATGCCCCGAAGGACATCGCCCGGGTGGCCGTCGAAGCGAGTCGTGCGCAGGGCCGCCGCGTACTCCTCGCCCGCGGCTGGGCGGGCCTGGCCCCGATCGACGACGCCGACGACTGTTTCGTCGTCGGCGAGGTCAACCAGCAGGAGCTGTTCCGCCGGGTGGCCGCCGCGGTGCACCACGGCGGCGCGGGCACCACGACGGCGGCGGCCCGGGCCGGCGCGCCTCAGGTGGTGGTCCCGCGGATCGCGGACCAGCCGTACTGGGCCACCCGGGTGGCCGGGCTGGGCATCGGCGCCGCTCACGACGGCCCGACGCCGACCTTCGACGTCCCTGTCCGCCGCGCTCACCACGGCCCTGACCCCTGAGACCCGCGCACGGGCGAGGGCCGTGTCCGGCATGATCCGCACCGACGGCGCGACGCTGGCCGCGAAACTGCTGCTCGACGAAGTCAGCCGGGACAGGCCGCCCGTGTCCGTGTGAACCACCCGGGCACAGGCCGGCCGGGACTGTCGAGCAGGCCGCGGTCCGGGCCACCGCGGCCTCGCCGCCCGTACGGACCGCGGCCGGGGCGCGGCCAGGCCCGCGCCCTGGCCGACGGCCGCGCTGTCGTGGTGAGGACCGGCCCGGGCGCCGGTGCGCCCGGGCCGGGAGTACGGCTTCACCTGCGCGGACGGCTCGCGGCCGGACGTCGCCGCGCACCGGCGGAGCAACCGGCCGCGAACCGTGGGTCGTTGGGCGAGCCGTTACCCGTCATCCGCCGTGCCGGGCGAGGAACTCCTCGACCTCCGCGCGGCGGGCCAGCGACGGCTGGGCGCCCGGGCGGGTCGTGCTCAGGGCCGCGGCCGCGCACGCCCAGCGGGCCGCCTCTTCGAGCGTGCGGCCCTCCGCCAGAGCGACCGCGAGCGCGCCGCAGAAGCCGTCGCCCGCGCCCGTCGTGTCGGCCGGGCGGACCGGGAAGGCCGGGATGTGCAGCCACACCGTGCCCTCCAGCAGGACCACGCCGTCCGCGCCGAGGGTGACGGCGACCGCGGCCGGACCGTGCAGGCCGCGGGCCGCCGCGACCACCTCGTCGATGGTGCGGGGGACGGCCGAGCCGGCCAGCGCGGCCAACTCCGTGCGGTTGGGGACGAGGAGGTCCACCCCGTCCGGGGCGGACTCCGTCGTCCGGCACGGCCGGCGCCGGGTTGTGGACGACGAGGCCGCCGGCCAGCCGGACCGCCGCGCGGTTGGCGGCGGCCGGCACCTCCTGCTGGAGGACGGTCACCCGGGCCGCGCGAAGGACGCCTTCCGCGGCCTCGATGTCCGCCACCGACAGTGCGGTGTTGGCGCCGGGCGCGACCACGATGGAGTTCTCGCCCGCCGGGTCGACGGTGACCAGCGCGCGTCCCGTCGGCCTGCCGGGCGTGGCGGCCACGTACGTGATGTCCACGCCCTCCCGGCCGACCGCCTCCCGCATGGTGTCCGCCGCCTCGTCCGTGCCCACCCGCCCGACGAGCGCGACCCGGCCGCCCAGCCGGGCCGCGGCCACCGCCTGGTTGGCGCCCTTGCCGCCGGGGTGCTCGGCGATGTCGCGCCCGAGCACCGTCTCGCCGGGCACCGGGTGGTGCGGCACCGACGCGACGAGGTCGAGGTTGAGGCTGCCGACGATCGCGATCACTGGGGTTCCTCCGCCGTGGTGGTGCCGCCGGGGGCGTGGGGCGCCGCGCGGGCGCCGGGGTGCGGCGCGTGCTCCGACTCCCGTACCAGGGCGGGGAAGAAGGGCTTCGTGATCTGGGGCAGCACCAGGCCGACGGTGCCGGTGGAACGGCTGCGCAGCGTCCGGGCCACGTGGGTCGGCCGGTAGCCGAGCGGCCCGGCGGCCGCCCGCACGTGTGCGGCCGTCCCGGCGCCCACCGGCCGGTTGCCCACCGGCACGCGGGAACACCGTGGCCACCGAGTGACCCGACGCCTCTGCCGCGTCCTTGAGGTTCACCCCGGCCACAGGACCGCCCGCCTTCCCCGTACGAATTCGGAGAACGCTATCACTGGTCCTCCCTGGCACTTTGGACCGAATTGGCGGAAGTTCCGGAGAACGTTCTCCGGATGACGGATACGGGCCGTCGCGCTTTCCCTTGAGCCGCTCCTTCCCGGCCGCTCCCCTCCGGCCCGGGGCCCTCAAACCCCCTGCCGCTCACGCGCAAAGCTCGCTGGCCAAGTGAGTTCGTTCATCAGACCATGCGTGCTAGCCTCGGCTGAGTTCAGTGAACAGACTCAACTCGACCGGAATCCACGGGGAGCCCGTATGCCCGACCACCCCGCACCGCGGCCCGCCGCCACGCCCCGGCCGCGGCGCGGCCCGGGTGCCACGCTGCTGATCGCCGGCTTCGGCACCCTTCTGGTCCTGGTGGACTACACCTCGCCGCTCACCACGCTGGCGCCCACCGCGGCGGGCCTGCACGCCGGCCCCACCGCCCAGACCTGGACGCTGACGGGGATGCTCGTCGGGCTCTCCGCCCTGCTGCTCACCATGGGCAGCGCGGCCGACGACTTCGGCCGCAGGCGGGTGTTCGGCGCCGGCGCGGTCCTGCTCGCGCTGTCCACGGCGCTCTCCTCCGCCGCCCCGGACACCGGGCTGTTCCTCGCCGGCCGGGTGCTCCAGGGGTGCGCCGCGGCCGCCGTCCTCGCGCCGAGCCTGGGGCTGGTCGGCCACGCCTATCCCTCGGGACCGGCCCGGGTACGGGCCACCGGCGTGTGGGGCGCGTGCGTGGGCCTGGGCATCGCGGTCGGCCCGGTGTACGGCGCGCTCATGGAACGGGCGGCCGGCTGGCGCTCGGTGTACTGGGGGATGGCCGCCCTGTCCGCCGCCCTGGTGCTGATGACCGTCCTCGGACTCACCGAGTCCCGCAACGAACACCCCCGCAGGCTCGACCCGTTGGGCGTCCTCACCTTCGCCGCGGGCTCGGCCGCCCTGATCGCTGGGCTCGCCGAAGGGCGCTACGGATGGGGCCGGGGTGTCGTCCTCGCCCTGCTCGCGCTGGGCGGGCTGCTGCTGGGCGCGTTCGTCCTGGTCGAGGCGCGGGTCGCCGAACCGATGCTCGACCTCGGCCTGTTCCGCGACCCCGGCTTCGTGGTCTCGTGCAGCGGCGCGCTCTTCACCGGCCTGTCCATCGTCGGCCTGATGAGCTACCTGCCCACCGTGCTGCAGAAGTCGCTCGGCGCGTCACCGCTCGGTGCGAGCGGCGTCCTCGTCGTGTGGTCCGGGCTGTCCGTCGTCTCCGCGCTCCAGGCCCGGCGGCTGGCCTCCCGGGTCTCCGCGGTCACCCAGGTCGCGGGCTCCCTGCTGGCCTGCGGCGTCGGCGAGGCCGCGCTCTACGGGATGCACGCCGGCGGCTCCTGGCTCCGGCTCGTCCCCGGCCTGGTCGTCGCGGGCATCGGCAGTGGCGTCCTCAACGCGGCGCTCGCCCGGCTCGCCGTCGCCAGCGTCCCCGCGCACCGCGGCTCCATGGGCTCGGGCGCCAACAACACCGCCCGCTACCTCGGTTCCTCCCTCGGCGTCGCCGTCACCGTGACCGTCGTGACCCGGGCGTCCTCCCCGCACGGCCCTGCCGCCGCCGTCGCCACCGGCGCCAACCACGCCGTCCTGGTGGCCGCGGCCCTCTGCCTGCTCGGCGCGGCAACCGCCCTCTGGGGCCGCGCGGCCCAGTCCCGCACCTCCCACCCGGCCGTCGACCCCGAACCCGCCCCCGTCGGCAGCGGGGTGTGAGCCCGGCTCAGGCGCGTCCGTCACCCGTCCGGGAACCGCACGGCCCCCGGCGCGCCGTGGGAACGGGACGCGCCGGGGGCCGACGTAGAGCCGGGCCACGTCCGCCCCCGCTCTGCTCCCGGTGTCGGTGACGGTCGCCCTGCCGCTGTTGAGCGCGCCGAGGGTTCACGTCGCCGAACAGCGGCGCGGCGATCGCCTGCCCCCACTCCTGGCCGTCGTAGAAGCCCTCGAACACACCCGAGACCTGGTTCAGCCACGGCATCAGGATCGCCGAGTTGTCGTCGAGGACGGCGATGGTGTGCGGGTTGGCC
Organism: uncultured Actinomycetota bacterium; assembly: GCA_963820715.1. GTDB lineage: Bacteria > Actinomycetota > Actinomycetes > Streptomycetales > Streptomycetaceae > Actinacidiphila. The sequence goes on from CAWGAU010000004.1 coordinate 177,327, forward strand.
GCCGCCACCGCCGAGATCAGCGCGTCCTGGTCGCCGGGCAGGTTGAGCGAGGTGTTGTCGGCCTCCTCGTGCCCGTAGTTGTCGCTCGCGAAGACCACCGCGACATCGGAGGACTTGGCCGGCGCCGCGGCCGAGCCCTGGTCGGTCCCGTCGTTGTACGTGACCTTCGTGCTGGTGCCGGACAGCCGGTCCTGGATGCCGATGATCGGCGTGTACGTGCCCGCGCCCGCCTCAGCGACACAGCTCGTCGCCCAGCGTGCTGCGCGCGTACAGCACCATGCGGCCGTGCCGGGCCTGGGTGGCGAGGCGGGCGCCGACCAGCACGGCGAGGTGCTGGCTGACCGCGCTCGGGGTGACGCCCAGCCGCCGCGCCAGTTCCGTGGTGGACGACGGCTCGGCGAGCAGCATCAGCAGCCGGGCCCGCGGCAGCCCCAACAGCCGTTCCAGGGCGGGCCCGTGCGGCGGCGGGTCCAGCTTCTCGGCCATCGTCGCCAGGCCCCGCGCCGGGTAGCTGATCCACGGCGGCGCGTCCGCGTCGATCATGGTGATCGCGCCGTGCGAGAAGCAGGTCGGGACCAGGACCAGGCCGCGGCCCGCCACGTGCACATCGGCGTCGGGCAGTTTGGTGGGCTTGTCCCAGCGGATGGTCAGCACGCCCCCGGTCCAGTACAGCCGGTTGGTGAGCTCGCCGAACAGGCCGTCCGCGCCGCGCTCGGCGAGCGTACGGGCCCGGTGGACGATGTCCGACTCCAGGACGGAGCGGGCCCGCGGCCACCAGAACGGCGCCAGGCACCGCGTCCAGTAGTCCTCCAGCGCGTCCGACAATTCGGCCAGCAGCGCCGGTGGGTCGTCGAGCCGCCGGGCCAGCCGCGCCGGGATGTCCCTGCCCTCCAGCCGGAAGGTCCGCAGCAGGTCGGCCCGTACGGCCTCGGGCGCGGTGGTGCGCAGCGCCGCCAGCTCGGCGTGGAAGTCGGGCCACGGCGTGGTCGGGCGGGGGGTGAGGAAGTCCGGCACCCATCCGTTCGGCGCGACCAGCGAGGTCAGCAGTTCGGTGTCCAAGCTGCTCGAAGTCCGGGCGCATCCGCTGGAACAGCGGCATCTGCTCGGCGTAGTAGCCGGGGCGGGTCCACATCCGCAGGCTCAGCACCGCCTCCTGGAGGGCGGAGTACGCGAAGGAGGTGGCCGCCAGGTCGGCCAGGTCCAGGTGGAAGCGGATCATTAAGCCCCAGACTAAATCAGTTTCGCCCCGGTGCCCTCGGACTGTGGAGTGGGGCCATGACCACGACCGCCGCGGCCCACTCCCTGCCGCCCGTGCCCGTGCCCGTGCCCGTGCCCGAGCCCCGCCGCGGCCGGCTGCTCCACCCGGACCCGGTGGTGCGCCGGCTGGCCTGGATGACGCTCGTCAACGCCTTCGGCAACGGCCTGTTCATGACCGTCGGGGTGCTCTTCTTCACCCGCGCCCTGCACTTCACCGCGGCGCGGGTCGGGCTCGGGCTCACCGTGGCCGGGCTCTGCGGAGTGCTCGCGAGCATGCCGGCCGGCCGGGCCGCGGACCGCTGGGGCACCAAGCCGGTGCTCACCGCCCTGGTGGCCGTCGAGGCGACGGGCACGGCCTGCTACGGCCTGGTGCACGGCTTCACCGCCTTCGTCCTGCTGGCCTGCCTGGTGACCGCCGCCGACCGCGGCTCCAGCTCGGTGCGCAGCACCCTTTACGCGCAGGCCCTGTCCAAGGAGGTACGGGTACAGGGCCGCGCCTACCTGCGGGCCGTCACCAATGTCGCGATCGGCGCGGGCGCGGCGCTCGGGGCCCTGGCCCTCCAGGCGGACACCCGGCAGGCGTATCTGACGGCGATCCTCGCGGACGCGGCCACCTTCCTGGTCGTGATCGCGATGCTGCCGTCCGTCCCGGCCGGCCCGCCTCCCGCGCCCAAGGACGCGGCGGGCGACGGTCCGCGCCCGCAAAGCGCCCTGCGGGACCTGCCGTTCGTGCTCGTGACGGTGCTCAGCGCCCTGCTCTGCCTCCAGTTCGCGGTGGTCGAGGTCGGACTCCCGCTGTGGCTGGTGCAGTCCACGCACGCGCCGCGGGTGCTGGTCGCTCCGCTGCTCATCCTCAACACGGCGCTGGTGGTGCTGCTCCAGGTGCGGGCCACCCGCGGCACGGAGCAACCCCGCCCGGCCGCCCGGGTGTTCCGCCGCGGCGGGCTGTTCGTCGCGGCCAGCTGCGTGGTCGCCGCGCTGGCGCACGGCCTGTCACCGCTGGCGGCCTGCCTGGTGCTGCTGGCGGCCTCCGCGCTCCAGTCGCTCGGCGAGGTGCTCTCCCAGGCGGGCGGCTGGGCGCTGAGCTACGAACTGGCCCGGGAGGAGGCGATGGGCGCCTACCAGGGGCTGTTCAACGCGGGGTTCTCGGCCGCGATGATGCTCGGCCCGGCCCTGGTGACGGTCACCGCGCTGGCCCACGGCCTGGCCGGATGGGTACTGCTCGCGGTGGTCTTCGCCGGGACCGGCTGCGCCATGGTCCCGGCCGTCCGCTGGGCCGAGCGCCGCCGCACCCCCGAAGGGACGCCCCTGACCGCGCCCGGATGACCAAGCGGACCGCACCCGGCCGGCCCTCCCCGGACGACCGCACCCACCGCGCCCACCGTCAGCCGCCGCGCGGCTCGGGGTGGTCGGCCGCCGTGCCCGCGGACCCGTAGCCGCGGGTCCCGTCAGGCCCGTACGCCGCCGGCGCCCGCCGTGGTCGACGCGACGGCCGTCGCCAGCGCGCCGAACAGCTCGGCGCGCTGGCCGAGCCCGCCGCTGCGGACGCTCACCGCGTGGGCGCTGGCCGGCTGGGCGTAGCGGTCGATGGACTCGCGGACGCCGACCACCAGCGGCGCGCCGGCCGTACCGAGGTCGCCGCCGAGGATGATCGCGGCCGGGTTCAGGCAGTTGACGAGGTCGGCGAGCACGCGGCCGATGGTGCGGCCGGCGTCGGTGACGACGCGGGCGGCGGCCGAGTCGGGCTCGATGTCGGTCAGTGCCGGGACCTCGGCGGGCGTCGTGCCGGTGCCGCTCTTGAGCACGTGGGTGAGCTGGCGCCGTACCTCGGTGATGGACACGACCGTCTCCAGGCAGCCCCGGCTCCCGCACCGGCACCAGCTTGTGGCGCCCGGCAGTTGGGTGTGGCCGATCTCGCCGGCGATCCCGGTGGACCCGCGGTACGTCCGCCCGCCGAGCACGATGCCGGCGCCGATGCCGTGCGACGCCTTGATGTAGAAGAAGTCGTCGAGGCCGCGGCCGGTGCCGTAGGTCCGCTCGCCGCGGGCGCCCATGTCCGCGTCATTGCCGACGGTCACGAAGTGGCCGAGCCTGCGGCCCAGTTCGGCGGCCGGGTCGAGGCCGACCCAGTCGGACAGGATGGTGGGCGCGCGTACGACCTGGGTGCGCACGTCCAGCGGTCCGGGGATGCCCGCGGCGATGCCCAGTACGTGCGCCAGATCGTGGCCTGCGGCGTCCAACGCCTGCGCCACGAGGGCCGCGGAGGTGTCGAGCGCCTGCGTGGGGCGGCCGTCCACGTCGAGTTCGCCGGTGCACTCGGCGAGGATCTCGCCCGCGGTGGTGGCCACCGCGGCGGTGACGTGCGCGTGGCCGAAGTCGATCCCCACCACGACGCCTTCGGCCGACCGCAGGCTCACCACACCCGCCCGCCGGCCGCGCCCGGCGGCAGCCGCCGACGCGGGCCCCTCGGTGGCCAGACCCTCCGCGAGCAGTGCGACCACGCACGCGCCGACCGCGCTGCGGGACAGCCCGGTGCGCCGGCTGAGCTCGGACCGGCTCGCGGCGCCGTGCTCCGCGAGATCGGCCAGGATCTGTTCCTGGGTGCGCCTGCGCCGGGCGGACACCGGTTCGGGGGATGCCGTCATGGCGTCACCCTAGAGTATTTCCGCCGTTCAAAGGCGCAATTCATGTTGAACTCTGCCTCTTGACGGCCTAGTTGCGCCCTACATAGCCTCCTGACCGCACCCCACCCATGCCGTTCGGCCTTCGGCGGGCCGCGGCGTCATCCGAGGAGCTGTGTTGTCCAGACGAAAGCTCGTGCCCCCTCGCCCCAGATTTTCCAGCAGATCCCGCAGATCCCGTACCTGGACGGTGGCGGTCGCCGCTGCCGCCGCGGTCGCCGGCCTGGTGCTGTCCCCGGCCGGTACCGCACTCGCCACCGCGTCCGCGGCCTCCACCGCGGGACCGGACCCCGCCTGCCCGTGGGTGGGTTCGAAGGCTCCGGTCGACACGCGTACGGCCGAGGTCGTCGCGAAGATGACGCTCGACGAGAAGATCGCCATGGTGCACGGCGGTGCCACCGCCGGCTACACCGGCGAGGTCGCGGGCGACAGCCGGCTGTGCATCCCGGCGCTGAAGATGCAGGACGGCCCGACCGGCGTGCGGATGGACGACACGACGCAACTGCCGGCCGCCGCCGACGTCGCGGCCTCCTTCGACACCTCCGTGGCCAAGACCTACGGCTCGGTGATCGGCGCCGAGGACAAGGCCAAGGGCGTCGACGTCGACCTCGGCCCGACGATCAACATCGTCCGCGACCCGCGCTGGGGCCGGGCGTTCGAGTCCTACAGCGAAGACCCGTACCTGGCCGGGGAGATGGGCGCCGCCGACATCGACGGCATCCAGGGCCAGGGCGTGATGGCCCAGGTCAAGCACTGGGCGGTCTACAACCAGGAGACCAACCGCAACAACCCGGCGGACAACGTTGTCATCGACGACCGGACCGTCCACGAGATCTACACCAGCGCCTTCGGCAGGGTCGTCGCCGAGTCCGAGCCGTCCTCGGCGATGTGCTCGTACAGCACGGTCAACGGCACCTACGCCTGCGAGAACGCGTACCTGGACGGCATCCTCAAGGGCGACTTCGGCTTCAAGGGGTTCATCACCTCCGACTGGGGCGGCACGCACAGCACGGTCGCGTCCGCCAACGCCGGTATGGACATGCAGATGCCGGACGACCAGTTCTTCGGGACCGCGCTGAAGACGGCCGTGCAGGACGGGAAGGTGCCGCAGAGCCGGGTCGACGACATGGTGACCCGCATCCTGCGCGAGCAGTTCCGCTTCGGGCTGTTCGACCACCCGTCGCTGGACACGCCCGGCGCCGTCGCCTCCACGCCCGCGCACGTCGCGGTGGCCAAGGACGCCGCCGAGGCGGGCACCGTCCTGCTGAAGAACGCGGGCGGGGTCCTGCCGCTGGACACCCGCACGGCCAAGTCGATCGCCGTGATCGGCGACGGCGCGGGTCCGGACACGCTCACCGCCGGCGGCGGCAGCGCGACGGTCGCCGGCACCGGCACGGTCACGCCGTACGAAGGGATCAAGGCGCGCGCCGGGTCCGCGGCCACGGTGACGTACGCGCAGGGCAGCCAGAGCTCCAGCGGCGCGCTGCCGGCCATCGACAGCAGCTACCTCACCCCGCCGTCGGGCACCGGGCACGGCCTCCAGGGCGACTACTACACCAACACCACCCTGGCGGGCACGCCCGCCGTCACGCAGACCGATCCGCAGGTCGCCTTCAACTGGAACGGCGGGTCGCCCGCGACGGGCGTCGACGGCGGGTCCTTCTCGGCGAAGTGGACCGGCACCATCACCCCGCCCGCGACGGGCAGTTACACCTTCGGGCTGACCAGCGACGACGGCAGCCGGCTGCTCCTGGACGGCAAGCAGGTGATCGACAACTGGCGCGACCAGGCCGCCCACACCGAGACCGCCGCCGTCGACCTGACCGCGGGCACCCCGGTCGAGGTCGAAGTCGACTACTACCAGGGCGGCGGCGGCTCGACCGTCAACCTCGGCTGGACCCCGCCCGGCGACACCGGCACCCCGATCGAACAGGCCGTCGCCCTCGCGGCCAAGTCCGACGTGGCGGTCGTCTACGCGAACGACTACGAGTCCGAAGGCAGCGACCTCACCGGCATCGACCTGCCCGGCGACCAGAACCAGCTGATCAGCGCGGTGGCCGCGGTCAACCCCGACACGGTGGTCGTGCTCAACACCGGCTCCGCGGTGACGATGCCGTGGCTGGACCAGGTCAAGGGCGTCCTGGAGGCGTGGTACCCCGGCCAGCAGGCCGGCAACGCCATCGCCGACCTGCTCTTCGGCGACACCGACCCGTCCGGCAAGCTGCCGGTGACCTTCCCGGCGTCGCTGTCCCAGGTGCCCGCCTCGACCGCGGCCCAGTGGCCCGGTGCCGGCGGCACGGTGCAGTACAGCGAGGGGCTCGACGTCGGCTACCGCTGGTACGACAGCAAGAGCCTGACCCCGCTCTTCCCGTTCGGCTACGGCCTGTCCTACACCTCGTTCGCCTTCTCCCACCTCCAGGTGGGCAGCAGGCTGAACGAGAACGGCACGGTCTCCGCCGAGCGCCGACGTGACCAACACCGGCAGCCGCGAAGGAGCCGAGGTCGCCCAGCTCTACCTGACCGACCCGGCCGCGGCGGGGGAGCCGGTCCGCCAGCTCAAGGGCTTCCAGAAGGTCGAGCTGAGGCCGCACCAGACCAAGCGGGTGCACTTCGAGATCGGCGCGCAGGACGCGTCGTACTGGAACACCGACGCGCAGGCGTGGACGCTCACGCCGGGGACGTACACCGTCCAGGTCGGCGACTCCTCGCGGCACCTGCCGCTGTCCGGCAGCTTCGGGGTGACCCGGACGGACGGCCCGCGCTACACCAGGGTCGCCGCGCCGGCCACGGCGGACGCGGGAGCCACGCTGTCGGTGCGGACCACGTTCACCAACGGCTCGACGCAGGCCGTGCACCAGGCGGCCGAGAAGCTGGCGGTGCCCGCGGGCTGGTCGGCCACGGCCGCCACCGCCGCCGACTTCCGCAGCGTGCCGGCCGGCGGGTCGGCGACCACCACCTGGCAGGTGCGGGTGCCCGCCGGCGCCCAGGGCGGCGCGGCCAGGCTCACCGCGCTCGACCGCACTACCAGGGCTCGCACGGCCTGCCGCCGGGCACCGGCACCGCGACCGTGAAGATCGCCTACGCCGGACTCGCCGCCGCGTACGACACCGTCGGCGTCTCCGACGACGCGGACCAGGCGGCGGGCAACCTGGACGGGGTCGGCTACAGCTTCTCCGCGCAGTCGCTCGCCTCGGTCGGCGTCACCCCCGGCGCCACGGTCACGAGCGGCTCGGCCTCCTTCACCTGGCCGGACGTCCCCGCCGGCCGGCCCGACGCCGTCACCACGGCCGGACAGGTGATCTCCCTTTCCGGTACGGGCTCGTCGCTGTCCCTGCTGACGGTCGGCACCAACGGCACGCAGAGCGGCGACGTCACCGTGACCTACACCGACGGCACCACCTCGACGTCCAAGGTCACCGTCGCCGACTGGTACAGCAACGCGGCGGTCGACGGCTGCACGCTCGTCGTCACCTCTCCGCACTGGAACCGGCCGCCGGGCAGCACCGACCCGGCCGACCACCAGGTCAGCCTCTACGCGGCGGCCGTGCCGCTCACCAGCGGCAAGCAGATCAGCTCGGTGACGCTGCCGAGCAACCCGCAACTGCACGTCTTCGCCACCAGCGTCGGCTGATCCCGCGCCGCGCGGGCGGGCGGCCGGTCCGCCGTCCGCCCGCTCGCGCGGCGCACCTCCGGTCCGTCCCCGTAGTTCCCCGCCCCACCACCGCGCACGAACCGCCCGCGGCCGGAGACGGTCAGCCCGCCCGGCTGTGCGCGCCGGCCATGAGGGCGGCGAGGTCCTCGGGGTCGAGGAAGGAAGGGGGCGGCGGCGGGCCCCAGTTGAACAACCCCCGTGCGCCTTCCAGGACTTCCGGCGTCCACAACTGGTCGTCGACCACGCAGTCCATGTCGGAGTAGTACTCGGAGAAGTTGCCCGCCGGGTCCTTGAGGTACCAGAAGAAGTTCGACCCGGCGTGGTGGCGGCCCAGGCCCCACACGTGCCGCTCGGGATGGTCCTCCAGCATCGCGCACGCGCCCCGGCCGATGTCGTCGACGTCGTCCACCTGCCAGGAGGTGTGGTGCAGGAACGCCACGGGGGCGGCCAGCACCAGGATGTTGTGGTGGTCGGTGGAGCAGCGCAGGAACGCGCCGCGGTCCTTGATGTAGTCGCTGGCCCGAAAGCCCAGGCCGTCCCGGAAGAACGCGGTGGTGGCCCCGAAGTCCGCGCTCCCCACCACCGCGTGGCCGAGCTTCCGGGGCCGGACCGGCCCCTCGCGCCCGACCCCCGGGGCCCGGCCCTGCGCCCGGTCGATCCGGCCGGGGCCGTTGTACGGGGTGGCCGGCACCGGGTCCTGCGCCACGCGGGGCGCGACCTCCAGCACGGCGCGTACGCCGGTCGGGCCGTCGTACGCGGTGAGCGTGCCGGGGGTCCGGTCCGCGGCGACGTCCAGGCGGCGCAGGCGGTCCGCGGCCGCCGAGAGGTCGTCCGGGTCGTCCACGCCGATCCGGATCTCGACCAGCCGGCGGGTGGGCGCGGCGACGATCCGCAGCTGGCGGCCGGCGTCGCGGGTGGCGAACCAGCCGTCGGTGTCGGGCCGAAGACCGAATTCGGCGTAGTAGGCGGCGGTCGCCGCGACGTCGGGGACCCCCATGGTGACGGAGGTCAGACGGTGCAGGGCCATGGCGGGGACTCCTTCGTCCGTGTCGTCATGATTGTCCTGATGCTGCGCCCCGGCTCAGCGGGCGTCAACCCGGCCCGGAGCAGAGCCCGCCCTCAACCGACCCATCCGGAAGGTGCGTTGACCTCCGCGGACGACCGCTTCTGCGGGCCGTCCACGGTTCGTCCCGCCGGGCCCGGGGTCAGCGCGGGCGCGCCGGGCGCCGCGCGTCCGCCGGGCGGAACTCCAACTCCTCGTCGCGCAGCGGCTCGCCGAACAGGCCCGCGTCCTTGCGGTAGTTCTGGCGCAGCCGCCACGGCGGGCGGTCGCCCTGGAGCGGCAGTTCGTCCAGCGAGCGCCGGAAGTAGCCGGAGGACATGTCGGTGTACGGCCCGGTCGCCATCGTTGCGGCCGGCAGCCGCGGGGTGACGACCGCGTAGCCGCGCCGCCGCATGCCGCGCACGAGGCGGGCCACGTACCGGGAGACGAGGTCGACCTTGAGCGTCCAGGAGGCGTTGGTGTAGCCGAGGGCGAAGGCGAGGTTGGGGACGGAGTCGAGCATCATGCCCTTGAAGGCGACGCGCCGGGGGAGGTCGACCGGCTCCCCGTCCGTGGTCAACTCGATGCCGCCGAGCGGCAGGAGGCGCAGACCGGTGGCGGTGACCACGATGTCGGCGTCGACGTGCGCGCCGGAGCGCAGCCGCAGACCGGTCGCCGTGAACGCCTCGACGTGGTCGGTGACGATGTCCGCCCGGCCGGACCCGATCGCCTCCAGGAAGTCGCCGTCCGGCACGAAGCACAGCCGCTGGTCCCACGGCCGGTACGCCGGGGTGAAGTGCCTGGCCGTGTCGAAGCCGGCCGGCAGCCGGCGGGCGACGCCCCTGCGCAGCAACGCCCCCGCCCGGGCCGGGTACTTGCGGCACAGCTCGTACAGCCCGGTCGCCAGCGTGATGTTCTTCGCCCGCACCACGGCATACGCCGTGCGCTCCGGCAGCACCGCGCGCAGCAGGCCCGCGAGCCGGTCGCGGGAGGGCAGCGGCATGACGTACGACGGCGAGCGCTGCACCATGGTGACGCGTGCGCCGGCGTCGGCGAGCGCGGGGACCAGCGTGACGGCCGTCGCCCCGCTGCCGATGACGGCGACGCGCCGCCCGCCGACGTCGAGGCCGTCCGGCCAGGACTGCGGGTGCACCACCGTGCCGCCGAAGTCCCGCACCCCGGGCCAGTCGGGGGTGTATCCCTGGTCGTAGCGGTAGTAGCCGGTGCACACGTAGAGGAATCGGCAGGTGCGGGTGGTGCGCTGGCCGGAGTCCGGGTGCTCGGCCGTGACGGTCCAGCGGGCGTCGGCGCCGGACCAGTCGGCGCCCACCACGCGGGAGTGGTAGCTGATGTGCCGGTCGACGCCGTGCGCGGCCGCGGTCTCCCGGACGTAGCGCAGGATGGTGCCGCCGTCGGCGATGGACTTGGGCGCCTTCCACGGGCGGAAGTCGTAGCCGAGGGTGAACATGTCGGAGTCCGAGCGCACGCCCGGGTAGCGGAAGAGGTCCCAGGTCCCGCCGCTGGCGCCGCGCGCCTCAAGGATCTCGTACGTGGTGCCGGGGGCCTCGGCCCGCAGGTGGCAGGCGGCGCCGATCCCGGACAGGCCGGCCCCCACGATCAGGACGTCCACGTGCGGCGGCGGCGCCGTGGCGTCCTCGCGGCGGGTCGTACGGGTGGTCACGGCGCTCCCCTCGGCGGGTCGGCGGGGGACCGGCCCAGCCGTGAGGATCGCACCGGCGCGAGGAACTGTGCAACATCCCCGCCGGACGCCGCCCGCGCCGCACCTGGTGCAGCCCGACCCGCCCCGGGTCAGGTCAGCGGCGCTTGATCGCGACGGCGAAGACCCGGCGGAAGGGGTAGACCGTGCCGTGCGGACCGGCCGGGTAGGCGGCACGCAGCAGGTCGCGGTACTCGGTGAGGAACGCCTCGGCGGCCTGCGGGTCGTCGGCCAGCGCGGTCAGCACCGGGCGCAGCGTGCTGCCCTTCGTCCAGTCGAGCACCGGGTCCTGTCCGGTGAGGAGCTGGGAGTACGTCGTCTCCCAGGCGTCGACCTCGCAGCCGGCGCCGGTGAGGAGTTCGAGGTAGTCCGACGGGCCGAGCACGTTCGCGTGCCTGCTGCCGTCCGTACCGACCCGGTCGCGCCAGCGCGCGGAGCGGCACAGCTCGCCGAAGAGCCGGTGGCTGGCCGCGCCCGACTGGTCCGGCACCTGGAGGGCGAAGGTGCCGCCCGGCGCGAGGTGCTCCAGCAGCGCGGGCAGCAGCGTCCGGTGGCCCGGTACCCAGTGCAGCGCGGCGTTGGAGACGATGAGGTCGTAGGGCTCGTCCGGCGCCCAGGTGGACAGGTCCGCGTGGGCGAAGCCGATGCTGCCGCCGCCCGCGGTGGGCCCGGCGAACTCCGCGGCGGAGGCGAGCATGTCGGCGGAGGTGTCCAGGCCGGTGATACGGGCCGCGGGCCAGCGGTCGGCGAGCAGCACGGTCACGTTGCCCGCGCCGCAGCCCAGGTCGGCGATCCGCGGCGGCGTCCCCGGGAGCGCCGGGACACGGCCCAGCAGGTCGAGGAAGGGCCGGGTCCGGTGGCCGGCGTGGCGCAGATACTGCTGTGGGTCCCAGGTGGCCTGGTCCATCGTGGGTCTCCCGTGGTGGTGGGGCGGCGGATTCGGGCGGAGGTCTCTGCGGACGGCGGGGCGCGGGTCGACTTGAGGGCCGGGGCCGGGCTGGTGGGCCGGTCGCCCGGAGGCTCGGCGCCGTCCGCTCGCTCTCCGTCACTCTCTCCCGGAGAGTATCTCCACGTCAAGTTTCTTCATGTCGAGATATATGGCCCGCATCCCTGCGCCGGCTGCCCGCATCCCTGCGCCGGCATGGCCCGCATCCCTGCGCCGGCTGCCGGCGTCCCGGCGCGCTGGAGATTTGCCGACTTGCCGATAGGGGGACCTGGCCGGCGCCGGGTGTGGCCGACTTTGAGCCGGACGGCGCCGGGCCTGGGGGCCCCTCGGGGACGGCGGCGACCCGGACTTCGCGGGCGGCGCGGGGCAGAGCTGTGGCCATGTTCGCGGTCCTGGACGGGTGCGGGGCGGCGGCACGGCGGGTGTCCGCCGCCGGGGTGCGGTGACGCTGGCCCCTGACGCGCAGGTCAGGGTCGAGCCGACCCGGTTCGGCAGCCGGTGGGCCCGGTCCGGGCCGCCTCGGCCGGCGGCCGGCCGTCCTTCGCGCGCCAACGGAGCGACCGGCGCCCTCCCCATGGCCGGCTCCGCGCGTCAACTGCCCGCCCCAGCAGGCCGATGACCGTCGCACCCGTAGGCGCGCAATTAGGCTGGACCCCATGGCGAAGTCGGCGCCCAAGGCGGTCACGGCGTTCGGTGAGCGGGAGGTCCGCGCGCCCCACGGTTTCCTGGCGACCCCGGCGGGCGGCAGCCGCTGTGGTGCGCTGGTCCTCGGCGGGTCCAGCGGCAAGGTCGAACGCGAGCGCGGCCGGCTCCTCGCCAGGCACGGCGTCACGGCGCTGTCGATCCAGTGGTTCGGCGGCCCCGATGGCCCGCCGGGGATCTGCGAGGTGCCGCTGGAGACGTTCACCGCGGCGGTCGACCTCCTGCGCGCGGCCGGAGCGGAGCGGATCAGCGTGCTGGGGACGTCCAAGGGCGCCGAGGCCGGCCTGCTGCTCGCGGTGGTCGACCCGCGGATCGCCGGCGTGGTCGCCCTCTCGCCCACCTCTCTGGTGTGGGCCAACGTCGGTCCCGGCAGCGACGGCGCCGACCGCCCGTACCGCTCGTCCTGGACCTGGCAGGGCCGCCCGTGGCCCTTCGTCCCCTACGACGACACCTGGCGCCGCCCCGAGCCGGAGGGCGAGCCCTCCGCGGTCCTGCCCTGGTACGAAGCAAGCCTGCGCGCCTTCGCCGACCGGCTGCCGGCGGCGCGGATACCGGTGGAGCGGACCGCGGCCGACCTGCTGCTGATCGTGGGCGAGGACGACGCGATGTGGCCGTCGTCCGCCTTCGCGCAGGCGCTCACGGACCGGCGGGAGGCCGCCGCGGGCCCGGGGCGGCCGGTCGGGTGGTCCGGCACGCCCGGGCGGGCCACCGGCCGCGGTTCCCCGGCGAGGGCCCGGCGCCCGCCTCCACCGCGTTCCGCTACGGCGGTACGCCCGCCGCCGACGCGGAACTGGGCGCCCTGGCGTGGCCGGACGTCCTGCGCGTGCTGCGCGGCACGGCGGCCGGCTGACGGTCCGTCCCACCGGGGCGCGCCCGCGTCCGTACCCCCGCGAAACGCGCGGTCCGGCCGCGTAGTCTCACCGTACGCGCTTGTCCGCCTACGCTCTGACACGTGGTCAACGTTCCCGAGGTGCTCAAGCGGCTCGTCGTCGGCTCCGCCATGAGCAGCGAGCAGCTCGGCGAGACGCTGCTGCCCAAGCGCCTGGCGCTGCCGATCTTCGCCTCCGACCCGCTGTCCTCGGTGGCCTACGCGACGCAGGAGATCCTGCTGGTGCTCACCGTCGGCGGCACCGCCTTCCTGTACCTGACCCCGTGGATCGCGGCCGCGGTCGTCGTGCTGATGGCGGTCGTGGTGATGTCGTACCGGCAGGTCGTGCACGCCTACCCGAGCGGTGGCGGCTCGTACGAGGTGGTGTCGCGGAACCTCGGCGCGAGGTCCGGGCTGGTGGTGGCGGCCTCGCTGCTGGTCGACTACGTGATGACGGTGGCGGTGTCGGTGGCCTCCGGCGTCGACAACATCATCTCGGCGTTCAACGGGCTGGCCGACTACCGGGTGCCGCTGGCGGTCGGGTTCGTCGTGCTGCTGGCCGCGGTGAACCTGCGCGGGGTGCGCGAGTCGGGCAACGCGTTCGCCGCGCCGACGTACCTGTTCATCGCCGGCATCATGCTCATGGTGGCCACCGGCCTGCTCAAGGCCGCCTTCGGCAACACCCCGGTGGCGGCGAGCGCGGCCTACACGGATCGTGCCGCAGGACCACAAGGACACCCTGGCGGGCGCGGGCCTGCTGCTCCTGGCGCTGCGGGCGTTCGCGTCCGGCTGCACCGCGCTCACCGGTGTCGAGGCGATCTCCAACGGCGTGCCCGCCTTCCGCAAGCCGAAGGCGAAGAACGCCGCCGCCACCTTGTCGCGTCATGGGGATCACCGCCGTGGTGATGTTCGTGGGCATCACGGCGCTGGCACTGATCGCCAAGGTGCACATCACCGGCGACGCCTGCCAGTTGCGCGGCTTCCCCGGCAACTGCCACACCTCCCCGCAGCAGACGGTGATCGCCCAGCTCGCCGCCGCGATCTTCGGCGGCGACCACAGCGTGCTCTTCTACTACATCCAGGTGGTCACCGCGCTGGTCCTGGTGCTGGCCGCGAACACCGCCTTCAACGGCTTCCCGCTGCTCGCCTCGGTCCTGGCCCAGCACCGCTACCTGCCCCGCCAACTGCACACCCGCGGCGACCGGTTGGCCTTCTCCAACGGCATCATCGCGCTCGCGCGTGGTCAACATCGCGCTGCTGTGGGCGTTCAAGGCGCAGCGTCACCAACCTGATCCACCTCTACATCCTCGGCGTGTTCACCTCCTTCACGCTCTCCCAGATCGGCATGGTCAGGCACTGGAACCAGCTCATCGCCGCCCCCGACGCCGACCCGCGGTCGCGCCGCGCCGCCCGGCGGGCCCGTGTGATCAACGCCTTCGGCGCCCTGACCACCGCGCTGGTCCTGGTCATCGTGCTGCTCACCAAGTTCACCCAGGGCGCGTGGCTGGCCGTGCTGGCGGCCGTGGCGCTGTTCGTGATGATGCGCGGCATCCGGCGGCACTACGACGCGGTCGCCGACGAACTGGCCGTCCAGGACCCGGCGGCGGAGCTGGTCCGCCCCTCCCGGGTGCTCGGCATCGTCCTCGTCTCGAAGATCCACAAGCCGACGCTGCGCGCCCTCGCCTACGCGCAGGCGTTCCGCCCCGACACCCTGGAGGCGGTGTCGGTCGCGGTGGAGAAGCGGGAGACCGAGGAACTGCGGGCCACCTGGGAGGAGTTCGGCATCCCGGTGCCGCTGAAGGTGCTGGAGTCGCCCTTCCGCGAGATCACCAAACCCGTGGTGCGCTACGTCCGTTCGGTCCGGCGCGACAGCCCGCGCGACGCCGTCGCCGTCTTCATCCCCGAGTACGTCGTCGGCCGCTGGTGGGAGCAGGTGCTGCACAACCAGTCGGCGCTGTGGCTCAAGAGCCGACTGCTGTTCACGCCGGGCGTGATGGTGATCAGCGTGCCCTGGCAGCTCTCGTCCTCGGCCCGGGCCAACCGCCCGGCCCGCCGCGCCCCCGGCTCGGTCCGCCGCGGCGAGCCCGCCGAGTGGGGCCAGGCGCCGCACCGCGATCCGGCGGCGCGCTGAGCGGTCCCACCGCGGCCGTACCGCCCGGGACGCCCCCGACGGTACGGCCGCGCGGTCAACGGGCCCTCCCACGGGACTAGTTGGGGTTCTCCGCGTTGGTGAGCGTCTCCCAGGCGACGAACAGGGAGTTGGTCCCCTCGGGGCGCTCGCTCTCGGTGAGCGCCTGGGTGTTGGTCATGGCGATGCCCAGGCGGGTGTTGAGGGCGTTGAAGCCGACCTCGGTGATCGGACCGAGGCCGCGGTTCACCGAGCCCCCGCACAGGTAGGACGGCACCGGTTCGGCCTGGATCTCGTACTTGGCCTGGAAGCCGAGCGCCTGCCGCAGCCGCTCGCCGACCTGCGGGTAGAGGTCCTGGCCCTGGATGCGGGCGGTCTCGTAGACATGGCCGACCGAGGAGATGCCGTAACCGGTGTGGACGAAGTCGCGGCAGGTCTCCTGGGTCAGGCCGGTGACGAAGGTGCCCTGGCCCTGCCAGTAGCCGACGATCTTGTCGCGGGTGTCGAGGTTCTGCGCGGGCACGGTCTCGGGCAGGTCGCCGTCCGAGGACAGGTAGATGTACGCGGGCACGCGCACCAGGTACTTGGCGATCGCCTTGTTGTAGTCGGCGAGGTCGTCCAGGTAGACGGAGATGCTGACCGACGCCTCCATCATGGTCAGGTCCCAGTTGCCGGTGCGGTTGTCGCCGTTGATGATCTCCGGCAGGTAGACCGTGCGCAGCATGGTGTCGAACCGCGACTCGTTCGGCCAGTCGCCGTGGACGTGCTTGATGATCTCGGCGGCCTTCGGCCAGGAGGCGCCCGACCAGGCGGTCTGGAGCTCCGCGTTGTCGTTGGTGTGCGTTCTTGAGCACCGCCGACCAGGCGTCCATGATCTGGATCGCCTTCTGCGCGTAGCGGTCGTCGCGGTTGATGTACCACGCCAGCGCGTCGGTGTAGGCGGCGATGGCGTCCTGGCGCTCGTCGGTGCAGCCGTAGTTGGGGTTGGAGACCGGCCCGCACTCGACCGTCGCCCGGGGCGCGGGCGTACGCGACAGCGAGGCGTACGAGCTCGCCATCATCTGGTCGTACGCGCTCTTCCACGGCTCGGCGTTCGCCTGCACCTTGGCGCGCACGAAGTCGAGTTGGGCGGTGGACAGGTTGACGCCGGGGTGGACGAAGCTGGTCGGCGCCGCCGCGACCGCCGGTCGGGCCTGCGTGACGGCGGATGCCCGGGGGGAGTTCCGGGCGGAGGGGGTGGCCGTCGCGGGAGCGGCGACCACCGCGGCGCCGACGCCGGCCAGGGCGCCGGCGAGTGCGAGGGAGCGGAGGGTTCTGGCGAATCGCATGAGGGGCCTTCCGGATGCGTGGGGCTCCGATGTTCACAGGGATGAATAGGGGGCGCCAGTGTGAACTTCTGGAGAAGATAGGCACGCGACGTGAGCACGTCAAGGTCTGGACCATTGTCGAGTGGGGTGGCCGATCGATCGGCCGTCGGCGTCACGGCTCCCTATTCACCTCACCGCACCGGTGGCCGGTCGGTCCGCCGATCCGGCCCAGTAGTTCACATACATGTTCCAGTGCAGGTGGTGGGCGCCGGGAGCCGGGGGCGGTCGCGGGGCGCGAACGGCCGCCGCCGGGCGGCCCGTTGTCGTACCCAACGGATACGTTTTCGACCTCGGGGAACGGAAGGAGCCGACAGGTGGGCGACATGGAGGACGCGGCGGTCGCGGCCGCGTACCGGTTCGCGGGGCCGGCGGCCACGGGCGGGCTGATCGGCGCGCTGCGGGCCGGGACGCTGGACCTGCTGCGGCGGGAGTACGAACTGCCGGCGCGGCTGACGGACGCGGTGATCGCCTCGGGCGACCAGGAGTTGAAGGTCGCGCTGGCGGCCAACCTGTCCGGGACGCCCAGGATGGTCGCCGTCCACCTGCGGCTGGCCCGGCTGGGCGACCCGGTGGTGGGGAAGACGCTGTACAAGGCGGGCCGCCCGGCGGACGGCTCCGCCGAGATCCGGGCCGCGGTACTGGCCGCCGCCGACCCGGCCGACCCGCGGTGGGAGGCACCCGGCGGCCTCGTCGACGACGTGATCGGCCGGACGAGCAGGCAGGTGGTGCAGCCCGGGCTGCGGGCGCCGTTCCCCGCCATGGTCGCCCGGGCACTGCACCGGCTCGGGCCGAAGCTCCCGCCGTCGATGGTGCTCGGCGCGTGCCGCGCCATCCTGGAGCACGGCGGCCGGGGAGAGCTGGAAGCCCTCGCCGAACTGCTCCCGGAATGGGACGAGTTGGGCCACCCCGGGCTCGCCGCACTGGTCGGCGACGCGGCGGACGCCCCCGATCCGGCGGCCGTCCTGGCGGGCGAGGTGACGGCGACCGACGAGGCCGTGCACCGGGCCCGCACCTACGGCGGCTGGGGCTTCGCCTGCGACGGGCCCGTCGACTGGGATCAGGTGGCCGCCGAGCACCACCGACTGCCGTTGTCCGCCGACGCGGTCATGGCGCTCAACCGGCTGCCCGGCTGCCCCCGCGACCTGGTGATGGCGGGCTACCGCGCCGACCCCGCCGGGACACTGATCAGGAGCCGGGGCCCGCTGCCGCCCGAACTGATCCTCGACCCGGCCGCCGGGCTGGCCGACTGGCACCTGCGGGGCGTGCTCACCCGCGGTCTCGTCGGGGGACGGCTGACAGCCGACTGGGTGGCGGCCGAAGTACGGCCCGCGGAGGTGGCGTTGATCTCCCTCATCGAAGCCGGGCAGAGCGACGGCCGGCTGCGCGCGGACCTCGCCCGGCTCGTCGCGCCGCTGCGGGACCCCGCCGGATGGCTGTTCCTCTACCGCACGGTCAGCCGGTTCGGCGGCACGCTGGGGGAGTTGATCGCGTCCGCCGCCGCAGAGGGCGGCAGCGCGGCCGGGCTCACCTGGCCCCGCGCGATCGGCGCCGCGTTCCCCTCCCGTGAGCCGGACGGCGCCCGCCGGCTCTTCCACGCCCTGCTCGAACGCGCCGAGCCGGAGGTCCAGGAGGCCGTGGTCCCGTACCTCGACGGCCGCGCCGTCCAGCACCTGCTGGTCTTCGGCAACCCCTCGCGCCGGGTGCGCGACCACGTCGCGGCCGTCCACGGCCGGTCCGCCCGGATCGCCCACGCCTCCCGCTGGGACCTGCCGCCGGAGATCGTCTCCGAACTCCTCGACCTGGACGACCCCGAGGTCAACGCGAAGCTCTACATCTACGGCGCGATCGCCTGGGACGAGCGCGTGCGCATCCTCGCCGGCCGGGGCCGCGACGGCGGGGCCGTACCCGTCCATCCCGGGCTCCTGGACGACCTGTTGGAGGTCAAGGCCGCGCACCGGCGGGACTGGCTCACCGCCGGGCACCTGTCCGGCGACCCCGCGGTGCTGCGCGTCACCCTCAGCCGGTGCCGGCTGTACACCGAGGGCGGCAGGCTGCGCGTCCTGATCCGCCTGTGGGGGCGGCACGGCCCGCGGGAGGTGCGGTCCTTCCTGGACGAGACGGAGTTCCCCGGCCGCACCAAGTCCACCCACCCCTTCCCCGCCGGCACCCGCAAGGCGGTCCGGCAGGCACTGGACGCGGCCGACGGGCTCGCCGCGCTCAGGGCGCGGCTCGCCGCCGAGGAGGACCCGGCCCGGCTGGTGGCCCTGCTGCGGCGGACGGCCGCGGGTGCGGTCGCCGACCTGGTACGGCACCTGGCGGCCGAGGGCGCCGCCGTTCCCTGGCCGGAACTGTCCCGGGCGCACACCGCCGAGCCCCTCGGCGCCGACCTGCTGGCCGCCCTGTCCGCCGCGCCGGACTGCCCGCCCGCCCTGCTCGTCGAGGCGCTGCGCGCGGGTCCCCTGCAGCCGCGCGCCGAAGGCATGGACTGGCTCACCCAGGCCCTGGACGATGGCCGGCTCACCACCGGCGACGTCTTCCACCACGCCTGGCCGGCCCCCGCCGTCCTCGCCTTCCTCACCGCCACCGACATCAACCGCCGCCCGGCCAGGCCGCGTTGGCAGCCGCCCTTCCGCGAGGTGCTCGCGCTGACCCGTGATGCGCTGGGCCCCGGGCCCGAAGCGTGGGCGGCCCTCGTGCGCCTGCTCCCGGGCTCCACGGGCTCCCTGCCGGAGCTGATACGCGCGGCGGCGGGCTGACCCGGCACGCCCGTCGCCCGTTCCCCGACCGGAGGGAGTACGCCCTTCGCCGTGCCCGCCCGCGCCGTACACACCCTCTGGCAGGATCGGCTGCCATGACGGATGACGGTATCGGGGCGCACTTCGAACGGGCCGGGTGCGAGGGCGCGTTGTGCGTCCAGCCGCTCGGCGCGGCCGGCGGTTCCGGCGAGGACGCCGGCGGTGACAGCGCCGCCGAGGTCGTGCTGCGGGCCGACGAACCGGTCACGCCCGGGCTCGGTGGTCAAGGTGCAGATCGCGCTGGAGGCGGAGACGTGGTTCGCCGACGGCCGGCTGGACCCGCGCGAGCCGGTGACGCTGCGGGCCGGGGACCGTACACCCGGACCGGTCGGCGTCTCGCTCTTCGCGGACGACGCCGTACTCACCTGGCGGGACATGGTCGTGCTGATGCTCACCATCAGCGACAACCCCACGACGGACGCGCTGCTGGGCCGGATCGGCGTGGACGCGGTCAACGCGACGGCCGCCCGGCTCGGGCTGACCGGCACCTTCATGACCTCGGACCTGCGGACGATGCTGGACGCCATCGGGCGGGACGTCGGCCGGACCGGCTGGTCCGACGCGGTGGCCTGGTCGGCCACCGCGTCACCGCGGGACCTGGCGCGCTCCGACGAACTCCTGGTCGCCGCCCCGACGCTGGACCCGGCCCTGGGGACGCGGACCACCCCGCGCGACATGGTCCGCACTGCTGCGGCTGATCTGGACCGACCGGGCGGGACCGGCCCCCGCGTGCGCGCGGGTCCGCGCGATCATGGCCCACCAGCTCACCCGGCACCGGATCGCCGGCGGCTTCCGCCGCCCGGTGTCGGTCGCGGCCAAGAGCGGCGGTCTGGCGGGCCTGGTCCGCAACGAGATCGGCGTCATCCGGTACCCGGACGGCCGCCGTTACGCCGCCGCCGTCTTCACCCGCTCCCGCCCGGGCGCGGACGAGGCGGCCGTCAACGCCGCCATCGGCGCGGCGGCGGCCGAGGCCGTCGCCACTCTCCGTGCGGCGGGCGTCTAGGGTCCGGCACATCGCACCGGGCGGGATGCGTCCGCACCGGGCGGGGGACCCACGGGTCCCTCGGCGTTGCGGACGACGCCCCGGCAACCGTCCGCGCGGCCCCGGGCACGCGGCGTCCTGGACGAGTGCCCCGGCAGGGCCCCGCACCCGTCCGCGCGGGCCCCGGTCAGGTGAGCGACGTAGGCCGCGAGGTGCTCGCCGGTGAGGGTGGAGCGGGCGGCGACGAGGTCGGCGGGCGTGCCCTCGAAGACGATCCGGCCGCCGTCGTGGCCGGCGCCGGGGCCGAGGTCGATGATCCAGTCGGCGTGCGCCATGACCGCCTGGTGGTGCTCGATGACGATGACCGACTTGCCGGAGTCGACGAGCCGGTCGAGCAGGCCGAGCAGCTGCTCGACGTCGGCGAGGTGCAGGCCGGTGGTCGGCTCGTCGAGGACGTAGACGCCGCCCTTCTCGGCCATGTGGGTGGCCAGCTTGAGCCGCTGCCGCTCGCCGCCGGACAGCGTGGTGAGCGGCTGGCCGAGGCTGAGGTAGCCGAGCCCGACGTCGGCGAGCCGGTCGAGGATCTTGTGCGCGGCCGGCGTGCGCGCCTCGCCGGCGCCGAAGAACTCCTCGGCCTCGGTCACCGACATCGCGAGCACCTCGCTGATGTCGCGGCCGCCGAGGTGGTACTCGAGCACCGACGCCTGGAAGCGCTTGCCCTCGCACTCCTCGCAGGTGGTGGCGACGCCGGCCATCATCGCCAGGTCGGTGTAGATGACGCCGGCGCCGTTGCAGTTCGGGCAGGCGCCCTCGGAGTTGGCGCTGAACAGCGCCGGCTTCACGCCGTTGGCCTTCGCGAACGCCTTGCGGATCGGGTCGAGCAGCCCGGTGTACGTCGCCGGGTTGCTCCGCCGCGAGCCGCGGATCGCGGCCTGGTCGACCGACACCACGCCGTCCCGCCCGGACACCGAGCCGTGGATCAGCGAGCTCTTGCCCGAGCCGGCCACGCCGGTGACCACGACCAGCACGCCGAGCGGGATGTCGACGTCGACGTCCTGCAGGTTGTGGGTGCCGGCGCCGCGGACCTCCAGCGCGCCCGGTCGGCTTGCGCACCGACGGCTTCAGCGCGGCGCGGTCGTCGAGGTGCCGCCCGGTGAGCGTGCCGCTGGCCCGCAGCCCCTCGACGGTGCCCTCGAACACCACCTCGCCGCCGTCGGTGCCGGCGCCCGGGCCGAGGTCGACGACGTGGTCGGCGATCGCGATCGCCTCCGGCTTGTGCTCGACGACCAGCACGGTGTTGCCCTTGTCGCGCAGCCGCAGCAGCAGGTCGTTCATCCGCTGGATGTCGTGCGGGTGCAGCCCGATCGTCGGCTCGTCGAAGACGTAGGTGACGTCGGTGAGCGACGAGCCGAGGTGGCGGATCATCTTGGTGCGCTGCGCCTCGCCGCCCGACAGCGTGCCCGACGGCCGGTCGAGGCTGAGGTAGCCGAGCCCGATCTCGACGAACGAGTCGAGGGTCTGCCGCAGCGCGGCGAGCAGCGGCGCGACCGACGGCTCGTCGAGGCCGCGCACCCACTCGGCCAGGTCGCTGATCTGCATCGCGCAGGCGTCGGCGATGTTGATCCCGTCGATCTTCGACGACCGGGCCGCCTCGCTGAGCCGGGTGCCGCCGCAGTCGGGGCAGGTGGTGAACGTGACCGCCCGCTCCACGAAGGCGCGGATGTGCGGCTGCAGCGCGTCGACGTCCTTGGACAGCATCGACTTCTGGATCTTCGGGATCAGCCCCTCGTAGGTCAGGTTGATGCCGTCGACCTTGATCTTGGTCGGCTCCTTGTAGAGCAGGTCGTGCAGCTCCCTCTTGGTGAACTTGCGGATCGGCTTGTCCGGGTCGAAGAAGCCGCAGCCGCTGAAGATGCGGCCGAACCAGCCGTCCATGCTGTAGCCGGGGATCGTCAGCGCGCCCTCGTTGAGCGACTTGCTGTCGTCGTACAGCGCGGACAGGTCGAAGTCGGTGACCGAGCCCCGGCCCTCGCAGCGCGGGCACATGCCGCCGGTGATGCTGAAGCTGCGACGCTCCTTCACGGCCCGTCCGGCGCGCTCCACGGTGACCGCGCCCGCTCCGCTGATCGAGGCGACGTTGAAGGAGAACGCCTTGGGCGAGCCGATGTGCGGCTTGCCCGAGCCGGCTGAAGAGGATGCGCAGCATCGCGTTGGCGTCGGTGGCGGTGCCGACGGTGGAGCGGGGGTCGGCGCCCATCCGCTCCTGGTCGACGATGATCGCGGTCGTCAGCCCCTCGAGCACGTCGACCTCGGGCCGGGCCAGCGTCGGCATGAAGCCCTGCACGAAGGCGCTGTACGTCTCGTTGATCATCCGCTGCGACTCCGCGGCGATCGTGCCGAAGACCAGCGAGCTCTTGCCCGAGCCGGAGACACCGGTGAACACCGTCAGCCGGCGCTTGGGGATCTCGACGCTGACGTCCTTGAGGTTGTTCACGCGCGCGCCGTGCACGCGGATCAGATCGTGGCTGTCGGCGCCGTGCGGCGCGGCCGACCGGGTGTCCGTCCTCGTGGCCCTGCTCATCGTGTCTCCATGACGGTCACCCTAGGTGAGCCCCCGCGCTCCGTGCTTCTCGAATCCTGATCGATCCGAGCCGCCCACCTTTGCGGATCAGCTGCCGAGCACCGCCCGCAGCCCCGGCTGGAGCAGGTCGCCGTGCGCCTGGACCATCGCGTCGCACAGCTCCCAGATCCGCTCGACCGGCAGCGCCGCCGCGGTCGCCGGGTCGGCCATGGCGGCGTGCCGGATGTGCCGCGGGTCGTCCTCGACACTCGCGCGCACCACCAGGTCGTTCATGCTCAGGTAGCCGCGGTTGAGCGCGGCGCACTGCGGCGGCAGCGCCCCCACCCGAGTCGGCTGCACGCCCAAGGCGTCGACCAGGCACGGCACTTCGACGGTCCCGGCGGCGGGCAGGTTGTCGATCAGGCCGCGGTTGGGGACGTTGCCGTAGACCGTGCGGGGCGTGCCGGTGGTGATGCTGTGGATGATCTGCGGGGCGTACTCCATGGTGCCGGCGACGGGCAGCGGCGTGCCGGCGGCGAGCGCGTCGCGGGTCTGCTCGTACTGCGCGACGTTGTCGTCCACGATGCCGAGGTAGGCGCCGACCGGCAGCCGCAGCCGTTCGATCTCGCTGTCGTGCCCGAGGTACCAGGGGACGTACTCGGCGGAGTGCTCGCTGGTCTCCGTCGGGTAGTAGCCCAGCCGCCGGTACATGTCGACCCGCACCCGGCGCCGCAGTTGGGGGTCGCCGGCGATCAGCTCGTCCAGCAGCGGGTACAGGTCCTCGCCGTCGCGCTCGAAACGCAGCACCCACGCCTGGTGGTTGACGCCCGCCGCCCGGTAGATCGACCTCCTCGTAGGGGACCTCGAGCAGTTCGCACAGGTCGTGCATCGTCCAGTACACCGAGTGGCACAGGCCCACCACCCGGGTGAGCCCGGTGGCCTGCGGAGAGGTACTGGACGTTCATCGCCATGGGGTTGGTGTAGTTGAGCAGCCAGGCGTCCGGGCACACCGCGGCGATGTCCTCGCCGAGCGCCCTGAGCAGCGGGAAGGTGCGCAGCGCGCGGAAGATGCCGCCGATCCCGAGGGTGTCGCCGATGGTCTGCCGCACGCCGTAGCGGGCCGGGATCTCGAAGTCGGTCCTGGTCGAGGCGCGCATGCCGACCTGCACGATGTTGATGACGAAGTCGGCGCCCTCCAGCGCGGCCCTGCGGTCGGCGTGCGCGGTGATCCGCGCCCCGGCGCCGCGATGGGCGGCGATGTGCCGGGCGGCGCCCTCGGCGGTCGCCAGCCGCTCCGGATCGATGTCGTGCAGGGCGACGTGGACGCCCTTCAGCTCCTCGAACCCGAACAGGTCGGCCAGCAGCCCCTGGGTGAAGACGACGCTCCCGGCGCCGATGAACGCGATCTTCGTTGGTGTCATGACTGGCTCTTTCCGTGGTTCTGCCCGCTGGGGGCGTGGACGGTGCGGGACGCGGCGGCGAGCGCCTCGTCCCAGGTGGGCTGGGCGGAGGTGCCGCCGTGCGCCCGGGTGGACAGGGCGCCGCAGGCGGCGGCGAGGGCGAGCGCGTCGGCGGTCGGCAGCCCGGCCAGCCGGCCGGCGATCATCCCGGCGTCGAAGCTGTCGCCGGCCCCGACGGTGTCGACCGGCCCGACCGGCACCGCGGGCGTGCGCAGCAGCGCCCGGCCGTCGTGGGCGAGCGCCCCGTCGGCGCCGTCCTTGACCACGGCCAGCGGCCCGTGCGCGGCCAGTCGCCGCCGCGGCCTCGTCGAGCCGGTCGCGGCCCGAAAGGGCCCGCGCCTCCTGGGCGTTGGGCAGCAGCAGGTCGGTGACCGGCAGCGTCGCCGCGAGCCCGGACGGGTCCCATCGGCCGGCCGGGTCGTCGTTGGTGTCGAGCGAGGTGGTCGCGCCGTGCGCGCGGGCCGCGCCGAACAGCCGGGGGAGCGCGGCGGCCAGCCCCGGCATCAGGAAGTACGAGGCGGCGTGCACATGCCGGCAGTCGGCCAGCAGCGCCTCGGGGACGTCGTCCCCGGTGGTGGCCGCCAGCGTGCCGGGCGCGGTGAGGATGGCCCGGTCGCCGTCCCGTACCAGCACCGCGGTCAGCGGCGTCGGCAGGTCGGGATCGACGCGCAGGGCCGTGGTGTCGACACCGCGGGCGGCGAGCGCGTCGCGGACGTACGCGCCCGTGTCGTCGGCCCCGATCCGCCCGGCGAAGGCGACCTTCAGGCCGAGCCGGGCCGCCCCGCAGGCCACGATCGCGGCGGAGCCGCCGAGGGTGAGCAGCCCGGTGGGCACCAACTGCTCGCGCTGGCCGAACGCGAGCGGGCCCGGCAGCGGGCCGAGGACGACATCGGGGTTGGCGTCCCCGATGACCAGCAGGTCGAAGGTGTGCGGCATCGCGAGGTCTTTCCTGGAGGGAGCGGGCGGGGCGAAGGAGCGCCGGCGGGGGAGGGCGTCAGCCCTTGAGTCCGCTGGAGGTGACGGACTGGATGAACGACTTCTGCGCGCCCAGGAAGGCCAGCAGCACGGGCAGCACCGTGATCACGTTTCCCGCCATCACCGCCGACCACTTGGTGTGGTGCTGGCCCTGGAAGGTGGTCAGGCCGAGCTGGAGGGTGTAGTGCACGTCGTGGTTGATGGCGATCAGCGGCCAGGTCAGGTCGTTCCAGGTGGTCAGGAAGGTCAGCACGGCCACCGTGCTCAGCGCCGGCCGGGACAGCGGCAGCACCACCGACCACAGCACCCGCAGCCGGGAGCAGCCGTCGATCCACGCCGCCTCCTCCAGCTCCCGGGGCAGCGACAGGAAGAACTGCCGCAGCAGGAACACCGCGAACGGCGTGACCAGGGACGGCACGATCAGCGCCCCCAGGGTGTCGATCAGCCCGAGCCGCTTCATCACCAGGAACGTCGGGATCATCGTGAGCTGGAACGGGATCGCCATCGTGGCCAGCATCAGCACCAGCAGCGTCCGGGACCCGGCGAACCGCATCCGCGCGAAGGCGTACCCGCCGAGCGCGCCGAACACCAGGTTGGACGCGACCGAGACGACCGACACGATCAGCGAGTTGGCGAACCAGCGCGGGAACATCGCGTTGCCCAGCACGTACCGGTAGCCGCTCAGATCGATGTGCGAGGGCCACAGCGCGGGCGGGAAGCGGTTGATCTGCGCGTCGCTCATCACCGAGCTGAGCAGCAGCCACAGCAGCGGCAGCGCGAAGAGCAGCGCCAGCGGGGCGAGCGCCAGGTGCCACGGCGCTGAACGGCAGCAGCCGGCGGGCCCCGGTGCGGGCCTCGGGCGGCGGCGCGGCCGGTTCGCGTACGGCTCCCGGGGGCGCGGCGGTGACGGTCATCGGGCGGTTCCTTCCAGCGGGGCGGAGCCGCGGCGCCGCAGCGCCCGCGTACCCGCCGCGATCACGAAGAGGGCCACCGCCAGGACGTACGCGGCCGCTGCCCCGTACCCGGCGGTGAAGTTCTGGAACGCCTGCTCCCAGATGAAGTAGACGATCACGGTGGTCGAGCCGAGCGGGCCGCCCTTGGTGGTGACGTAGACCAGGTCGAACACCTGGAGCGACTCGATGAGCTGCCACACCACCAGGAAGACGTTCACCGGGCCGAGGGCGGGCAGTACGACGTGGCGCAGCAGGTGGCGGCGCCCCGCGCCGTCGAGGCGGGCCGCCTCGATCAGCGACGGCGGCACGTCCTGGAGCGCGGCCAGGTAGACCACCACGCAGAAGCCGGTGCCGCTCCACAGCGAGATCGCCACCAGCACCCACAGCGCCTGGCCGGGGTCGGTGAGGAAGCCCTGCGCGGGGATGCCGAGGGCGTGCAGCACCGAGTTGGCCGCTCCGAACTCCGGGTCGAGGATGAAGGAGAACAGCACGCCCTGCGCGGTCGCCGAGATGACGAACGGCACGAAGATCAGCGTCCGGTACAGGCCGACCAGCCTGATCCGCCGGTTCAGCGCCAGGGCCAGCGCCAGGCCGAGCGCCATGCTCAGCGGCACGTACAGCGCCGTGTACTGGAGGGTGTTGCGCACCGCCTGGCTGAAGGCCGGGTCCTTGGACAGCGCGCGGTAGTTGTCCAGGCCCACCCACCGGCTGGGGGTGACCAGGTCGTCGGCCTGGAAGGACAGCAGCAGCGACCAGACGACGGGCAGGATGCCCAGGCCGAGGATGACCACGACCGAGGGGGCCACGAACGTCCAGGCGGTGGCCGACTCGGCCCGCCGTCTGCGGCGCAGCGCAGCGCCGCGGATCGGTGGCGGCGCAGGGTGAGCGGGGTGGGACGGGGCGGCATGGGGTGCTCCTCAGCGCGGTATCAGCAGAGCGGCGTTGGCCTGGCGGGCGCAGTCGCGCAGCGCCTGGGCGGGGGTGCTCCTGGCGAGCAGCACGGCGGTGATCGCCTGGCCCAGCGCCTGGGAGATCTGCGGGTAGGCGGCGTGCGCGGGCCGCACCCGCGCGGTCTCCAGCGCGGTGGTGAACACCGACAGCCCGGTGGTCGCGGCGCTGCGCTGCTGCCACTGCGGCAGCGCCTGGGTGGCGCGGCTCAGCGGCAGGCTGCCGGCCTGGACGTCCCAGCGCACGTCCTGCGCGGGCTGGATCAGCCAGCTCAGGAAGGTGCGGGCGGCCGCGACGCGCGCCGAGCCGTTGTCGAACACGGTCCAGGTGTCGGGGCCGGAGATGGTGATCGGCCGGCCGCTGTAGCTGGGCAGCGGCACCACGTGGTAGTCGGTCCTGGCCTGGATGATGTCCGGCAGCTCCCACGGGCCGGTGGCGACCATGCCCATCCGGCCGGAGAGGAAGACCTGGTACATCTGCTCGCTGCCCGGCTTCGGGTCGACGTAGACACTGCCGTCCGCGACCAGCCGGGCGACCGTCTCCAGGGCGCGGACGCCGCTGTCGGCGAAGCCGATGCCGTGGCCGTCCGCGGCGATCACCTCGCCGCCCAGGTCCCACACCATCGGCCACAGCCGCCACACCGTGTCCTCGTCGCCCACGCCCGGCCAGCCGGTGCCGAAGACACCGGCCTTCTTGTCGGTGAGCGCCTTGGCGGTGGCCGTGAACTCGTCCCAGGTCCAGCCGGCCGACGGCAGCGGGACCCCCGCGTCCGAGAAGATCTTCTTGTTGCAGACCACGGCGAGCGAGTCCAGCAGGGCCGGGGCGGCGCGCACCCGGCCGTTGACGGTGACCGCCTCCCGGGCCGGCGCCCAGAACCGGTTCCACGGCGTCGGCCCCTGGTGCACCATGCCGGTCAGGTCGACGACCTTCGGGCTGCGCGCGATGCTCGCCAGGTCGGAGCCGAAGATGTAGGCGATGTCCGGGTAGGAGCCCGAGGCCAGCGCGGCGGTGACCTTCTGGAGCATCGAGTCGGACAGCACCCCGCCGCCGGGGTCGACCCGGATCGTGGGATGGGTGCGGTTGAACTCGGCCACCAGCCGTTCCACCGCGGCCTTGCCGGTGTCGGTCTGCCCGTGCCACAGCTCCACGGTGACCCGGCCGTCCGCGCCGACGCCGTCGCCCTGCCCGGCGCACCCGGCCAGCAGCGGGGCGCCGACGGCCGCCGCGGACGCCAGGTGCGCGCCGCGGCGCAGGACCGCCCGCCGTGAGGGACGGCCGGGTGGCGGCGGTCCTGCGGTCATCGTGACCTCCTGAGGGGATGCCCGCGGTGCGCGGGGACGTAGCGGAGCGCCGTACGGGCGCGGGAGAGCGCCGCCGGGGGCGGAGGGGAACGCGGGTTGCGGCCCGGCCCGGCGCGGCCGAACGCGCGCCGCGCGGGGCCGGGAAGGGCCGGTCAGCCGGCGTGCGAGGGCGGCACCGCAGACGGACCCCGGGGAGGATGCCGTCGGCGCCCCGGCCCCCGCCTCTTCCGTCGCGGGCGACGGGACGGGCACGGCGGTCCCGGCGACCGCGAGGGCGGTCAGGGTACGCGCGGAAAGTATGCGGTTCATGCGCATCATCGAGCTCCTGATGATGGGGGGTACGTCCCCGCCTCGGACGCTGACAAGCGGTCCTGGCGACTTTGTCCGGGCTTGGCGGCGTGTGCCACGGCCGCCCACCGGCTAGGCGTACCTCTGTCGCCGGTGCTCAACTCCGGCGCTGCAGGGGAGTCAACCGCTCATGTTTCGTCATGTCAACCGCTCGAAGCTGAGCGGTTCCTGCGCGGTACGCGGCCGGTCCGGCCGGATCGCGCACCTCGGAACGGCCCGCGCGCGGCACTATGCTCACCGGCATGCTGAGAAATGAGCGTCATGCGCGGATACTTGAGCATGTCTCGGCGCGCGGCAGCATCGACGTCGGCGAACTGGCCGTACTGCTGGACGTGTCCGGTGCCACCGTCCGGCGTGATCTGCGCCACCTCGGCGGCCAGAACCTGCTGCGCAGGACGCGCGGGGGAGCGGAGGTCGGCGCGGTCGCCCTGGAGGTCCCGCTCCAGCACCGCGCGGAGCGGCTGCGGCCGGAGAAGCAGGCGATCGCCAAGGCGGCGGCCGCCCTGGCGCCGCCGGGCGCGGTCGTCGGGATGAACGGCGGCACCACGGTGACCGAGATCGCCCGCCTGCTCGCCGCCCGCGGCCCCTTCACCGTCGTCACCAACGCGGTGAACATCGCCGCCGAACTCGTCCTGCACCGCCACATCACGCTGGTAGTCATCGGCGGCAACGCGCGCAACGCCAGCTACGAACTGGTCGGGCCGATCGCCGAACGCACGCTGGCCGGCGTCCACACCGACATCACCTTCCTCGGCGTGGACGGGGTGAGCGCGGCCCACGGCTGCACCACCCACGACCAGCTGGAGGCGGCCACCGACCGCGCCTTCGCCGACGCCAGCGGCGAGACCGTGGTGGTCGCCGACCACACCAAGATCGGCCGGACCACCTTCGCCAAGATCTGCCCGCTCGCCGACATCCGCCACCTGGTCACCGACCAGGCCGCCTCGCCGGCGGAGCTGTCCCGCATCGGCGAGGCGGGCGTACGGGTCACGGTCGGCTGAGCCCGCCGCGGCTGAGCCCGCCCTCCGGCGCGTTCGGCGGCGCGGCCGCGCAGCCCGGCGGACAGGGCTGCGGCAAGGGCTGCGGCAGGTCGATCAACTCGCGCAGCGGGCGCGGAATGCTCGTCACGATCGTCAGCCCGGGGCCCAGCGTCCTGCGGGGCCGCCGGGACCCGGGCCGGGCCCACCCGCCCCGGCCTGCGCGGACGGCCGGTGCGGCATAGCCTGGACGGGCGGAGCCGCGGGTTGGGGCCGGCGGACCGCAGGCACACGCCGGGCCGGTGGCCGGGCGTGTCGAGGGGAGGCGCGATGCCCGAGTTCTCGACCCGTGTCAGCTGCTGGCTCGGCCGCGGCGACGTGCTTTTCGAGTGGTACGAGGGCCCCGCGCCCGCCGACACCCCCAGGGAGTACGCCGCCGCCGCGCACGCCCAGCTCGTACGGCTGCGCGAGGGCGGCACCCCGCCGCCCGGCTGGCCGAAGACCGCGGCGGAGTGGAGCGGCTGCCGGCTGATTCGGCTGCAGGTGTACCCGGCCGGGCATGTGGGCGGCCTGCCACTGGCGGAACGGGACTTCTGAGCCCGCGCGGGACGCGGCCCGCGCACGGCTGCCGGGCACGGACCCGCCGCTGGGCTTAGTGTCGGAGTCAGGGGGGTCGGCGGGTTCGAGGCCGGCGGCATCCGGGCGGCCGGGCAGACCGACGTGGACCGGTGGATCGTGGTGGAAGGCGAGACCGACGCCCAGCACGTGATGCCCGACGCCCTGTACCCGCCGCCCGACGGTTCCGAGGCGGGCCCCGGCGACCGGTCCGCGGCCGCGGACGCCCAGCGCGTGACCATCGAGCAGACCCTCGCCGAGGCCGTCACCGCCCAGGACGAGATCGGCGTCATCATCCTCGACGGCGAGCTGTGCGTCGCCCAGGCCAGCGTCGCCCCCGACCGCTTCCGCGGCTTCTCCGTCACGCCGGGACAGTTCGTCGGCGACCTCGTCCCCGCCCAGGAGCGCAAGGGCGTCACCGCCCGGCTGCGGCAGGTGCTGACCACGGGCACCCCGCTCGTCTCGCACGCGCAGCGCCTGCACCCGGCCGGCCGGCTGGTCGCCGACCTGTCCGTGCTGCCGCTCCAGGACGTCCGCGGCCGTCCCGGGCTCGTGCTCGTCTTCGTCGACGTCACCGCGGCCGTGCGCACCCGGCGCCACCTGGACATGCTGGTGGACGCGTCCACGTCGATCGGCGGCTCGCTGGACGTCACCAGGACCGCCCAGCAGCTCGCCGACGCGCTGCTCGGCCTCGGCGACTTCGTCACCGTCAACCTGGCCGTCGAGGTGTTCGCCGGCCAGGAGCCCGCCCGCCGCACCGGCGGCGGCAACGTCGGCCTGCGGCGCGCCGCCGTCGCCACCAAGCAGGGCGGCCCGACGCCCGCCGGATTCCTGCGGCCGGGGGAGGACCTGCCCGCCCTCCCCGACAAGCCCGCCGTCCGCCGCCACCAGGACGGCGAGACCCTGTGGCTGTCCAGCCACGCGGTGATCACCGAGGCGCTGGGCGACGACCCGGCGCTGGTCAGGGCGCTGGTCCCCGACCCCGGCGTGCACGCGATGATCCACTGCCCGCTGATGGCCAGGGACCTGGTCCTCGGCACCGTCGAGGTGTGGCGCACCGGCCGGTCGGGACCGTTCAAGGAGGACGAGCTGCGGCTGCTGGCCGGCATCACCGCGCGCGCCTCGCTCGCCGTCGACAACGCCCGCCGCTACACCCGCGAGCGCACCACCACCGAGACCCTCCAGCGCAGCATGCTCCCCGCGCGCGCCATCGACGCCCCGGCGATCCAGGCGTCCGGCGTCTACCTGCCCACCACCGCGGACGGCCAGAGCGCCGGCGGCGACTGGTACGACGTCATCCCGCTGCCCTCGATGCGGGTCGCGCTGGTCGTCGGCGACGTGGTCGGGCACGGGCTGCACGCGGCCGCCACCATGGGCCGGATGCGGGCCGCCGTCCAGGTGCTGGCACAGCTCGAACTGCCGCCCGACGAGGTCCTCACCCACCTCGACGACTTCGTCACCGAACTCGTCGGCGCCGCGGACCCGGCGCACGCGGACGCGCTGTCCGGTAGCTGCCTGTACGCGGTCTACGACCCGGTCGGCCGGACCTGCGTCATGGCCAGCGCCGGCCACCCGCCGCCCGCGCTGGTACGGCCGGACGGGCAGGTGACCTTCGTCGACCTCAGCCCGGGGCCGACGCTCGGTGTCGGCGGCCTGCCGTTCGAGGTCCGCACGCTGGAACTTCCCGCCGGCAGCGTCCTGGCGTTCTACACGGACGGACTGCGTCGACCACGGCCGGGGCGACATCGGCGCGGGCATGGACCGGCTCATCGGCCGGCTGCGCGAACGCGTCCCCATCGGCCCCGGCGAGCGCGACCTGCACGCCGCGGCCGCGCACCTGGTCAGCGGCGTGTCCAGGAACCAGCTCAACGACGACGTCACGGTGCTGCTGGCCCGTACCCGGTCCGTCGACCCGGACGACGTCGCGCTGTGGACCGTGCCGGACGACGCGGCGGCCGTCGCGGACGTACGGCGCGGCGCCACCGACCAGCTCGCCGCGTGGGAGGTCCCCGACCAACTGGCCTTCTCCACCGAGCTGATCATCAGCGAACTCGTCACCAACGCCATCCGCTACGCCGGCGGCCCCATCGCGGTCCGCCTCATCAGGACCGGCTCCACCCTGATCTGCGAGGTCTCCGACTCCAGCAACACCCAGCCGCGCTTTCGGCGGGCCGGTACCACCGACGAGGGCGGCCGCGGCCTGTTCCTGGTCGCCCAGCTCTCCCAGCGCTGGGGCTCGCGCTTCGAGGGGCCCGCGGGCAAGACCATCTGGGCCGAACTGGCGGAGGTGGAGGGCGACCAGCCGCCCGCGTTCCCGCCGGTGGAGTCGTTCGACCTGTGAGCTCTCCGAGTCGTCGCGGGCTTCCGCAGCGAGGCGGTCCGCCGGGCCCGACCGGCCGGCGCGGGGACCCTTGAGGGCCTGCGCTTCGACCGGCCGGTGACGCTTCGACCGGCGTCGAAGCGTCCCGCTCCTACGCTCGGCAGCATGAACACCGCACACTCCGGCCGGTCCGGCAGCCGTTCCCCGTCGGCGGAGCCCGGCCACATCGCCATCGAGCCGAGCATCCTGTACTTCGGGACGCCGGTGGTCCTGCTGTCGACGCAGAACGAGGACGGATCGTTCAACCTGGCGCCGCTGTCGTCGGCCTGGGCGCTCGGACGGACCGTCGTGCTCGGCCTCGGCAAGGACGGCCAGACCGCCCGCAACCTCGCCGCCCGGCCCGGCATGGTGATCAACCTGCCCGCGCCCGGCCAGTGGCGGGCGGTGGAACGGCTGGCCCCGCTGACCGGCCGCGACCCCGTGCCGCCGAGCAAGCCGGACGGCTGCCGCTTCGAGCCGGACAAGTTCGGCGCCGCCGGGCTGCGGCCCGAACCGTCGCACACGGTCCGGCCGCCGCGCGTCGCCGAGTGCCCCCTGCAACTGGAGGCGAGCGCCGGGCAGGTGCGGCCCGACCTGTCCGGGGACTTCGTCATCGTCGAGGCGGCCGTCACCAAGGTGCACGCCGACCCGCGGATCGTCGTACCCGGCACCGACCACGTCGACCCGGCCGCCTGGAGCCCGCTCGTCTACAACTTCCGCCACTACTTCGGGCTCGGCCCCGAACTCGGCCACACCTACCGCAGCCGGACACCGAACCGCCCGCCCGCCCTCACACACTGAGCGGCGGCACGCCACCGGCCCGTACCGGCAGGCGCAGTCCGGGCGCCAGGGCCAGGGTGACGGCGGCCGGCAGCGCCGTCATCACGGCCGTCGCCGCCGACGGCGAGGTGGCCTGGGCGACGGCGCCCGCCACGGCCGCGCCGACGCCCTGCATGGCGAGCAGTCCCGCGGAGCGCAGCCACCAGGCTGTGCCCGCTCAACTCCTGCGGCGTCAGGGCGATCAGCCGCTCCTGGAGCAGCGGGCTCAGCCGATCGGCGGGTCCGGCCGGCGGGGCCCCGATCACCGGATCAGCCGGCCCCGCCGGCCAGGCGCCGGACCTTGAGCGTGTTGTCGGTGCGGGTGCCCGGCCGCCCCTCGGGATCGGCCATCCGGCGTTCGTGCTCCTCGCTCACCAGCACCTCCCACCCGCCGGGCGCGAGCCGCAGGTCCTGGCGCACCTCGTCGGGGGTGGGGAAGCGCACGTCCAGGTCCCGATCGGTCTGCCACGACGGCCACCCGGCGTGGCCGACGACGAGCAGCACGCCGCCCGGGGCCACCGCGGCCGCCGCGCACCGCAGGATGCCCTCGCGCGGCATGTCGACCGGCGAGTGCAGGAACTGCGCGCAGACCAGGTCGAAGGCGCCTTCGGGGAAGGTCCGCGCCAGGTCGTGCCGCTCCCACCCGATCCGGTCCGCGACACCGGCCTGCCGGGCGTGGTCCGCGGCGCGGTCCAGGGCGACCCCGGAGACGTCGGCGGCCACCACCCGCCAGCCCTGCCGGGCCAGCCAGATCGCGTCCGCGCCCTCGCCGCAGCCCAGGTCGAGGGCCCGGCCGGGGGCGAGCCCGGTGACCTCCCTGACCAGGGCGTCATTGGGGTGCCCGCTCCAGACCCGCTCCTCGGAACCGTACCGCTCGTCCCAGAACCGCGCCGAGGCCCACTCGGCCGTGCCGTCGCCCATGCGTGCTCCTCTTTCCGTCGTCGTCCGCGCCGTCATGGGACCGCCTCGGCCCCGTCCACCGCCGAGGGTGCGGTGCGCCCGGCGATCGGGCAACTTTTGTTGCCGGGACGGCAAACAGCGGCCGGCCGCGGCCGGGCCTGATGCCGAGGTCCGGACCGGCTCCGTATCCCGCGTAAAGCGCACATCCCCCTTGTTTCCGCCCCTGGTTGCTCCGCAATCCGGCGAAACAGGTCGCGCACGGCTCTGGACGGCCGGTGAAACCTGCGCTTAACCTGCTCGGCGGCCCGAAGGTCGGACAGGGGTTCATGGTCTGCGCTTTTGAAACGATTCACTCTGGAGGGGCATGTCGTACAACCGAGCACAGGAACCGACACGGCGCGTGGTCGTCGCCGGACTCACCGCGGCGCTCGCCGCCGCGGCGGGGGCGGGCGCGACACGGGCCGGGGCCGTGGCGCCGGCCGGGGCCGGGCGGGCGGCCGGCGCGGCCGCCCCCGCGTGCGGCCCGTCCGCGGAGTCCGCCGCGCCGCGCAAGGCGCCCGCGGGCAGATGGGACGCCTTCAACCTGTCGCCCCGCAGCCGTACGGTGCGACCGGTCGCGGTGCACACGACCACCGGCGCCGTACGGCAGCCCGAGGCGCTGGTGCACCGCGGCCGGGGCGCGCAGCTCGTCACCCGGATCACCGGTGCGGGGTCGTCCGTGACCTACGACTTCGGCAAGGAGGTCGGCGGCTTCGTCACCGCTGAGCATCGCGCCCAGCTCTGAAACGAACCAGGTGCTCGGCCTGACCTACTCCGAACTGTCCACCTACATCAGCACGGAGAACAACGACGCGTCCAACGGCGGCTCCAACAACGAGCCGGCCGTGCGCTACGCCGTCACCCCCGCGGGACAGCTGCGCACGAAGACCGACACCCCCGTGGCGGGCGCCGGACCCGCGGCCGCCGCCGATCCCGCGTCCCAACTGCGCGGCGGATTCCGCTACTTGACGGTGGTCAACGAGACGTCCGGCTCCGTGGACCTCGCCGACGTGTCGGTGGAGATCACCTTCGCGCCCAACGCCGCCGACCTGTCGGCGTACCCCAACTACTTCCACTGCGACGACGACCTGCTCAACCGGATCTGGTACGCGGGCGCCTACACCGTGCAGACCAACATCATCGCCTCCGGCCAGGGCCGGGTCTGGGGCCCGCCCGACCTCGGCTGGGACAACGCCGCCGAGGTCGGCGAGGTCGGGTCCACCGTGCTGGTGGACGGCGCCAAGCGGGACCGCACGGTGTGGCCCGGCGACCTGGGCATCTCCGTGCTGACCGACTACGTCTCGCTCGGCGACCTGGTGACGGTGCGCAACTCCCTCCAGACGCTCTTCAACCACCAGGACCCCGCCTCCGGCGCGCTGCCGTACGCCGGCCCCGCCGTCGACTTCATCGGCAACTCCGACGCCTACCACCTGTGGACCCTCATCGGCGTCGCCGGCTACGTCCAGCTCAGCGGCGACACCGACTGGGTCCGCGGGGTCTACGAGGCGTACCGCAAGGCCGTCGGGTACAGCGTCGCCAAGATCGACACCGACGGCCTTTTCAACGTGACGGCCGCCGCCGACTGGGCCCGCGGCGACGCCGACGGCAAGAACCTGGAGGCCAACGCGATCATGTACCGCGCGCTGGTCACCGGCTCCGCCCTGGCCGGCGTGCTCGGCGACAGCGGCTCCGCGACCGCCTGGGCCGCGCACGCCGACGCGCTCAAGTCGGCTGTCGCCGGCGGGGGTTACTGGGACGAGGCGGCCGGCCTCTACCGCGACAAGCCGACCGGCGGCGGTGCCTCGCTGTATCCGCAGGACGGCAACGCGCTCGCCCTGTGGTTCGGCCTGGCGGACTCCGCGGACCGCGCGCGGACCGTCAGCGCCGTCACTGGCCGGGCGCTGGACCGACGTCGGGGCGCTCACCCCCGAGAAGAGCAGCACCTCGGTGCACCCGTTCCCCGGCGGCATGGAGGTGCACGCGCACTTCGCGGCCGGCAACGACGCCACGGCGCTGGACCTGATCCGCCGCGAGTGGGGCTACATGCTCGACAGCCCGGCGGGCACCGCCAGTACGTTCTGGGAGGGCTACCGCACCGACGGCACCTCGGACTACTCCGGCTCCTACATGAGCGCGGCCCACGGCTGGTCGACCGGACCGACGTCCGCGCTGACGTACAACCTCCTCGGCATCGCGCCCAGCGGCCCCTCGGGCGCGGCCCACCGGGTCGAGCCGCACCCCGGCGGACAGCGTTTCGCCGAGGGGCAGTTGACGACCTCCCAGGGAGTCGTCGCCGTCTCCTGGCGGCAGCGCGGGGGAGGGGAGTTCGACCTGACCGTGCGCGCGCCGGCCGGGGCCGTCGACGAGATCGCGGTCCCCGTCGCCGACCCGCAGGCCCTGGCCGTACGCGTCGACGGCGCGCTCGCCTGGCACGGCGGCGCCCGCATCCCCGGGGTCTCCTGCGCGGACGGCTACGTCCGCCTCACCCATGTCACGCCGGGCACGCACCGGCTGACCGTCCGCCACGGCTGAAGGAACACCACTCATGCCCCTGCGCATCCGCAGAACCCGTGCGACCGCCGCCGCCCTCGCCGCGGGCGCCGTGGTGCTCGGCCTGCTGCCCGCGTCCGCCTACGGCGCCGCCCCGGCGGCGCGGACCCGCGGCCGGCCGCCGACCCCTGGACCGAGGCGCGGCTACACCCCGCACCCCGGCGACTGGCGGCCCTACGTCCTGGCCCCCGCCGGGCACACCGTCGTCCCCGCCCGCGTGCTGTCCGCCACCGCGCGCGGCGGCGCGATCCAGGGCGACCCGACCGCCGTACTCGGCGGCCGCGGCGAAGCCCGTCCGGCTGGTCAGCGACGGCGACCGCACCCGATCCCCGCTGCTCACCCTGGACTTCGGCAAGGACGTCGGCGGCAAGATCCGCATCCATGTGGCCGGAGCGTCCGCGACGCCGCCCCAACTGCACGTCTGCTTCAGCGAGTCGCAGCAGTTCGCCGCCACCGCGCCCACCGCCAACAGCGGCGAGGCCGCCCAGGCGCCCGGCTGCGACACCGCCAACATCTGGAACGGCTACCCGGGCCAGCCCTACACCTACGACTCCGACAGCCACACCTTCACCCTCGACACCGCCGAGCTGCCCGCCACGCTGACCGATGCGCAGCTCCGCGGCGGCTTCCGCTACGCCACGCTCTTCCTCGACGGGCCCGGCTGGGTGGACCTCGGCGCGGTGTCGCTGGACTTCGACGCGGCGCCGCAGCAGGCCGTCACCCGCCGCGTACCAGGGCTGGTTCCTGTCCAGCGACGACCGGTTGAACAAGATCTGGTACGCGGGCGCCTACACCGTCCAGCTCGACACCTGGATGTCGGACACCGCCAAGAGCTGGCCGTACGCCCCCGGCGAGGCCGACCACGCCGACAGCCCAGGTCCCGCACGCCGACCCGGCCGAGGAGGTCGTCTTCGACGGCGCCAAGCGCGACCGGATCGTCTGGCAGGGCGACTTGGCGGTCCAGGCGCCGGTCACCTACCTCAGCACCGACGACACCGGCGCGGTGGACAACTCGCTGTCGTCGCTCGCGGCCCAGCAACTGCCCGACGGCTACGTGCCGGCCGAGAGCCTGGTCGGGCCGCACAACCAGGACGAGATCCGGACCTACGGCGAGTACGTGACGTGGTTCGTCCACAACGAGTACGAGCACTGGCTGTACACCGGCGACCGCTCCTACCTCGACCAGGTGGTGGCCGGCGCTGACGAGGGCGACCGCCTGGCTGGAGTCGGTCCGCGCCCAGGACCCGCAGGGCCTCATCGCGTTCGGCGCCGTCAACTCCTGCGGCCACTACGGCTACAGCGACTGCGGGCACGAGACGTACGTCAACGCGCTGTACGTCCGCAACCTCCAGGAGATGGCGGCGCATGGCCACCGCCCAGGGACGACCAGGCGTCGGCCGGCGTCTACGCGACCCGGGCGACGGCGGTCAAGCAGGCGGTCAACGACCAGCTGTGGGACCCGGCCGTCGGCGCCTACCGGCTGTCCCGGGAGATCCCGGACCGCCTACCCGCAGGACGCCAACGCCACCGCCGCGCTGACCGGCGTCGCCGACCAGCAGCAGGCGCGCAGCGCCATGGACTACCTGCGCGGGACGAGTTGGAGCACCTACGGCGCGCTCACCGTGGCGCCCAGCACGCCCAACGCCGCCATCACGCCCTTCTACGAGCCGCTGCCCAGCGGGTTCGAGGCGAGCGCGCGGCTGGGCCTGGCCGACCCCAGCGGCGCCCAGCAGACGGCCGGGCTCGACCTGATACGCACCTTCTGGGGCCACCAGCTCGCGGGCGACCCGGGCGGCACCTTCTGGGAGAAGGCCGACCTGTCGGGGCAGCCCGGCATCGCCCAGTTCACCAGCCTCGCGCACGGCTGGGCGGCGGGCCCGACGGTCAGCCTCACCAACCAGGTGCTCGGCGTCCGGCCGACCGCCGCCGGGTTCTCCTCCTACACCGTCGCCCCCACCCCCGGCGACCTGACCTGGGCCCAGGGCCGGGTGCCCACCCCGCACGGCGCGATCAGCGCCTCCTGGCGCTCCACGCAGCGGCTCCTTCGTCCTCACCACGGACGCGCCGCGCGGCACCAGCGGCCGGCTCGCGGTTCCCACCGGCGGCCGCGCGGTGCGCGTCGTCCTCGACGGCCGTACGGTGTGGGACGGCAGCGCGGGCGGTCGGCGGCGCGCACGCGACCTCCGACGGCGTGAACGTGTCCGTCAGCGGCGTGCCCGCGGGACACCACACGCTCACGGCGTACAGCCGGTAGCAACCCCGGACGCCGGCGGCCCGGCCCGGACGGCGCCCGCCGACCGGGCCGGGCCGCGGCACGCCCGGCGGCGGGCCGGACACATGAGCGGACCGGACGCACGGGGACCGGCCGGTGTCGGGCTGTCAGAGGGGCGAACTACAGTCATGGGGGTGCAAGCGGAACGGGGAGGCGGGCATGGGGGACGGCGGAGCGCGCGCGGGCGCCGGGCTGGCGGCGGTGGTGTGCGCGGTGCTGATGGTCGTGTGCGGGGCCGGCCCGGCCGCCGCCGCGGGAGTCGACGCCGGGCCGCAGTCCGCCCGCCTCGCCGCGGCGCTGCGGGCCGACCCGGTCTACGTGACCGACCAGTTGCCCCGTGAGGTGCCCCGCTCCGGCGAGCCGGCCTTCGCGGCGCTGGCGAAGCGGACCGGCGTGCCCACGTACGTCCTGGTGCTGCCCGACCAGAGCGCGGTGCAGGACACGCTGCTCGGCACGGTGCACGACCGGCTCGGACGCGACGGGCTCTACGTGCTGGTCGACAGCCTCGGCATCGCCGACGCCCGGGCCTTCGGCGTCACGGCCCCGGCCCAGGACGCGCAGACGATCGCGCTCTACTCGCTGCCGTACGACGCCGGACCGCTGCGCGCCTTCCGGGAGTTCACCGACGCCATCGCCTCCGGTCCCGCGCCAGGCGGCCCGGCGCGCCGACGCGCTGGAGAAGAAGTACGGCAACACCGGCCGCGAGGTCCCGGCCTTCTACATCGACCGCACCGACCGCGACAACCAGTCCTCGCTGACCGGCGTCCTGGTCGCCGGGCTGCCGCTGACCGTGCTGTTCATCGGCCTGTACGCGCGACGCCGGCGGCACAAGGGGCGGCTGCTGCCGGGACTGCCCGAGGCGGCCGCGGCGTTCGCGCTCGCGCTGGCCGCCGTCCTGGTCATGCCGCAGGTCTTCGACCAGAGCGTGGACGGCCCGGAGCCCGTCCCGGCGCACGCCGACATGACGGCGCGGCTCGACCGGGTGGCCGCCGGCCTGCGGCACGACCCGGTGTACACCGACCCGGAGAGCCCGCAACTGCTCGACCCGGCCCGGCAGGCCGAACTGCGCCGCAGGATCGCCGCGTTCGCCCCGGGACCGGTGCGCATCGCGGTCGTCCCGCAGCTCTCCGACGACGAGTCCGCGGGCGACTCCTCGGCCTTCGTCACCGCGCTGCACGCCCGGCTGGGCCCCGGCGGCCGCGGTGTCTACGTCGTCGCCGACCCGCTCAGCGGGGACATCGACGTCTACGACTACGGGCTGCCGCTGGACGACGCCCGGCTGACCTTCGACCTGCCCATGTCCCTCGCCTACGACCGCGACACGCACCAGGCCGACGACCACCGGCTCGGCGCCCGCCTGGACCAGCTCATGACCTACCTCACCACGGTGCCCAAGTCCGAGCCGGCCACCGGACCCGACCAGCGCGCCCAGGCGCTCTCCGACCACCGCCTGCGGCCGCTCTACAGCGGTGACTTCTGGCCCGGTCTGCTCATCGGCGCCATCGCGGCGGGCCTGCTGCTCGGCGCCGCGGCAGGCGCAACCGGAACCGCCTCGGCGGTCGCCCGGCGCCGCCGGCGCGCCCTGGACGCGCCGCCCGCGCAGGCTCCGGCGCGCCCCTCGACCCACTACCTGGCGCGGGCCGCCCGGCGTGAAGTCGACGCGCTGTCCGCCGAGTTCGCCGCCGCCACCCCCGAGCCCGCCACCCGCGACCTGGTGTGGAACTGCCTCGACACCGCGATCCTGCTCGTCGGCGCCCCGCAGGCGGGCCGCGCCGACGCCGACGTGCCGGCCGCCGACCTCGCCGCCGCCACCGTGCTCGCCGAGGCCGGCCGCGCCGCGCTGGCCGGGCACGGCTACGCGCACTGCTGCGCGGTCAATCCGCTGCACGGCGCGGCGGTGGCGCCGGCCGCCGGGACACCCGGGTCGGGCCGGGCCGCGCGCTCCGGCCGGTCGCCCGGGTCGCCGCGGCGCGCCGTCGACGGCGAACCGCGCTGCGCGGGCTGCCGCACCGCCGCGGCGCACGGCCCGGACGCCCTGGACAGCCGGCGGCTCTTCCTGCCCGGTCCGCGCGGCGGCGGGACACCGTACGAGAAGGCCGCCGGTCCGCTGCCCGCCGTGCGCGGCGGGGTGGACCGGCTCATCGCAGGCACGAGGGAGTACACGCATGTCGAGTGAGCGCAGGCGGACGGTGGCGGCCGCGTTCGGGGCGGCGCTGCTGGGACTGCTGCTGGCCGCGCAGGGGGTGGCGCCCGCCTCCGCCGCGCCGCCGGGCCCGGCGTCCCGCGGCTCCGCGGGGCAGCGGATCGCCGACGCGCTGACGCGTTCGCCGGTGGACGTCGACCCGGCCTACGCCGGCGCGGTGCCCGCCGCGCGGCAGCGCGAACTGCTCGCCCGGATCAAGCGGACCGGGCTGCCGATCAAGGTGGCGCTGGTGCCGCTGGTGAAGGGCGACTCCTTCGACGGCGACCCCATGGTGCTCGCCAGTGTCGTGCACGACCGGCTCGGGCAGCGGGACCTGATCCTGATCACCATGGACCAGTGGGCGGACTCGCTGGCCGGCTGGGAGTGGCCGGACGACCGGCACCAGGCCGCCGACGCGGTGGACGCGGTCGGATTCCTGCCCCAGACGCGGAACGCGGGGCTCGCCGACCGCGTCGACAAGGCCGTCGACCTCATCGCGCAGGGCGACGGCACGAAGGTCTACCAGCAGGCGACCGCGAACCTCGGCGGCAGCCCGACCCCCGCCACCGGCCAAGGACGGCAAGGGCGGTTCGTCCGGCGGCGGTTCCGGGCCCGCGGTGCTGCTCGCCGTGCTGGGCGCGCTCGTGGCGGCGGGCGCCGGGACCGTGCTGTGGCGGGTACGACGCAGGAGGGCGGCCGGGGCCGGGTCGCCGTTCGCCTTCCCGCAGGCGGTGTTCGCGGCGCACGAGGCGGCCGACGAGGACGCGCTCAGGCGGCGGGCCGAGGCCGAGGTGATCGCGCTGGGGGAGAGCGTCGAGGACGCCGACCCGCAGGCCCGGCCCGGTCTGCGCAGGGCGCTCGACGCCTACGCGGCGGCCGGCAAGGTGCTGGACGGCGCCCGCGGCATACCCGACCTCGCGGGTGTGCTGGCGCTGGCCGCGGAGGGCCGGGACGCGTACGACGGGCGTACGGACGCGCTGCCGCTGTGCTTCTTCGACCCGCTGCACGGCCGCGCGCAAGGCCGGGTCGGCTGGCGCCCGTTGGGGCGCCGCGACACGCTCGACGTCGCCGCGTGCGCCGCCTGCGCGCGGGCCGTCGGCGAGCACCGCGCCCCGCGGGTCCTCACCGACGTCACCCCGGAGGGCGAGCGCGTGCCGTACTTCGAGCTCGCGGCCCGGGACAGCGTGTGGGCGGCGACCGGGTACGGCTCGCTGATAGCGGACGTGCCGAACCAGCAGCAGAAGTCGGACCCGTCGGACGAGGCGGACGGCGGCGCGCGGGAGGGCGGCCCGGACGGGATCGCCGCACGCGTGCTGCGGGGCGACTTCGCGCGGACCCGGCACGGTCGCTGAACCGTGCCGGGTCAGGGGGCCCGGCGCGGGAGTCGCCGGGCGCCCGGTCAGCCGGTGGTC
This sequence comes from uncultured Actinomycetota bacterium, assembly GCA_963820715.1. GTDB lineage: Bacteria > Actinomycetota > Actinomycetes > Streptomycetales > Streptomycetaceae > Actinacidiphila. Next base: position 220,134 of record CAWGAU010000004.1, read on the forward strand.
GGCGTGTACGCGTAGACCGTCGTGGCCACCTCGCACACGCTCGGCGACACGATCTCGACCCGCAGCACCTTGGCGGCAGGGTCGTAGTCGATGCCCTCGGACTCGTAGGTGCCCGAGCAGATGCTGGTCTGCGGCACCTGGAAGAGCGTGCTGACCTGGCCGGTGACCGGCGTGCCGTCGAGCGGCGTGCGGCAGGTCGACCTGGAGGACGTCCTTGTTCGCGTCGTCGGAGTCGCACAGCAGCCGGGTGGCGGAGACGAAGTCGCAGCCCTGGATGTCGTCGACGCTCCGGTCGAGGGTGATCTGCCCGGCCTGGGCGAGGGTGCCGCCGGTGGCCGGGGTCGTGGGGTTGGTGAGCGGGGCGGGGAAGACCTGGAGCCGGTTCATCGTGCCCCACTCGCCGGATACCAGCCACTGGGAGTCGGGGGAGACGGTGGCGAAGGAGTTGTTGAGCATCTCGCCGGAGTCGAGCGGGTGGGTGTACTCGTAGGTGCTGCCCGACGGCGTGGTGACGGCGTACATCTTCGAGGTGGCGCTGTCGCCGCCCTGGTAGGCGTCGAAGATGTAGCCGCCGGCGATGTCCGGGTCGCCGACGTGGTTCCAGCCGGCGACCCGCAGGCTCAGCGGGATCGAGCCCGAGGCCGCGGGTGAGCAGCGAGCCGTCGGCGTCGGTGGCGACGCCCTCGCCGCCGGTCACGGAGTTGACCGTCGAACTCCCGGCCGGCGACCAGCCGCCGGGGGAGTCGTCGGCGTGCGCGGTGGCCGTACCGGCCGCGGCGAGTGCGGCGGTGGCGAGCAGGAGCGCGGCGGCGCGGGCGCGCGGGGCAGTGCGGGTCAAGGGGACTCCCGAAGAGTGAGGTGGGGGGTGCCCCCGCTGCGGGGGCGACCTCGGGCAGCTTGGACCCTAGCCCCGTGGGTCCCACCCGCACCACAGGGCGTGGGGCAACACGGGCTGAACGGCAGGGGGTTGGCGGTCGTCCGGGGTGGCGCCCGTAGTGGGGAGGCGGGCCGCCCCGGGTGCTGGGCCGGCCACGCGGTTCCTTCCCCGAGAGGACCTTCGGGTGCGCCCGAACCTCCGCCTCGGGTGCTTCGGGCCGCCGTCGAGCGGCGTACCTCTTCCGCGGCGCAGTCCCGACCACACGGTGCGACCGTCCGCGGCGCGGCCGCAACGCGCCCGAACCGTACAACCGTTCACCTGGGAGGGAGGTCTGACGTCACGGCGGGTTCACCCGGACGCCGGCCGGAAGCCGCCACCCCCAACGGGAGTTCACATGTCCGGACCCAGGCACCTCCCCCTGCGCTCGATGACGCTCGCGGCGGAATTCGGCGCCGCGCTCGACCAGCGCTGACGGCCCGCGTCCGCGGCCCGCGTCCCGCGGCCCCTACGGGATTCGACTCCCCCCGTAGGATGGGGCCATGCACCTCCGTCAGATCTACGGCTGATCCGGCCGGGGCACCGTCCCCGGACCCGATCCGCGCGGGTGAGATCCCGTGACCGGTGGCGCGAGCGCGACGGCGCCGCGCACCGGCCGCTCGGCGTACCCGCACCGCCGTAGACAGAAACGAGTGCTCGCCTTGTCAGCCATGCCTTCCCGCCGCGCCCATCTCGCGATGGTCGGCGTTCCCATCGTCAGCCACGTCATGCCCGGTCTTGAGGTGATCCGCGAACTGGTCGCCCGCGGCCACCGGGTGACGTACGCCAACGACCCGGCCCTCGCCGATCTGGTCACCGGGGCCGGCGCCGCGTTCGTGCCCTTCACCTCCACCCTGCCGTTCGCCTCCGGGCAGTGGCCGCAGGACCCCATCGCGGCGGCCGGCCTCTTCCTCGACGACGCCGTGCAGGTGCTGCCGCAACTGCGGCCCGTCTACGACGCCGACCCCGCCGACCTGTACCTGTACGACATCGGCGGGTACGCCGCCCGCGTCCTCGCCGAGACGCAGCGCCGCCCGCTGCTCCAGTTGTCGCCGACGTTCGTGGCCTGGAAGGGCTACGAGGAGGAAGTGGCAGCGTCCCTGCGGCAGTTGCCGGGCGCCGACGCCTACCGGGCGAGGTTCGCCGACTGGCTGGAGCGCAGCGGGGCGACCACGCTGGACGTCGACGCGTTCTGCGGGCCGCCCGGGCGCTCGCTGGCGCTGATCCCCCGGGCCATGCAGCCGCACGCGGACCGGGTCGACACCGAGGTGGTGACCTTCGTCGGGTCGTGCTTCGGGCCGCGCGCGGACCAGGGCGACTGGACCCGGCCGGCGGGCGCGCGGAAGGTGCTGCTGATCTCGCTGGGGTCGGCCTACACCCGGCTGCCGGAGTTCTACCGCGCCTGCCTCGCCGCCTTCGGTGACCTTCCCGGCTGGCACGTCGTCCTCCAGATCGGCCGACACACCGATCCGGCGGAGCTGGGCCGTATCCCCGCCAACGTCGAAGTGAGCGCCTGGGTGCCGCAGTTGGCGATCCTCGGGGCAGCGGACGCGTTCATCACCCACGCCGGCATGGGCGGCAGCAGCGAGGGGCTGTTCACCGGCACCCCGATGATCGCCGTCCCGCAGGGCGCCGACCAGTTCGCCAACGCCGACCGGCTGGTCGAACTCGGTGTGGCCCGGCGGCTCGACACCGAGGACGCCACACCCGAGGCCCTGCGGGCGGCACTTGCCGACCTCACCGGCGACCCGGCAGTCGCCCGGCGCTGCGCCCTCCTGCGCAAACAGGCCAGGCGGGAAGGGGGTACGGCCCGGGCCGCCGACCTCATCGAGGATCGGCTGCGCTGACCGGTCCGCCACCGGAGCCCGCCGGGAGCGTCCCGTCACCCGCACCGCGCGGGCCGGGACCTCCCGGTGCAGGCACGGCGGCCTCGGCCCGGCCTGCTGCCGCCGGGGCCGCCTCCGCCCGGCCGCGGGAGGAGGGGCCGCGGCGGAACGGGGTGAACCGGGTCCGGGCGACGGCCATGGTCAGCACGCCGGCCAGCAGCCCCCAGAACGCCGGCCCGATGCCGAGGAGGGTCAGGCCCGAGGCCGTCGCGAGGAAGGTCACCACGGCGGCCTCCCTCGTGGCCTCCTGCGCGAGCGCGCTCTGGAGGGAGGAGCCGATGGTGGCGAGCAGGCCGATCCCGGCGATACCCAGCACCAGCGAGGGCGGCATCGCCGCGAGCACGGCCCCGATCGTGCCGCCGAAGGCCGCGACGCACAGGTAGAACACGCCCGCCCACACCGCGGCCAGGTAGCGGCGGTTCTTGTCGGGGTGGGCCTGCTCGCCGGTGCAGATGGCGGCGGTGATCGCGGCGAGGTTCAGGCCGAACGCGCCGAACGGCGCCAGCACCGTGTTGGCCGCGCCGGTCCAGCCGACCAGCGGCGAGACGGGGACGTCGTAGCCGGAGGCGCGCAGGACCGCGACGCCGGGGAGGTTCTGCGAGGCCATGGTGACCACGTACAGCGGCAGTCCGACGCTGACCAGCGTCCGCCAGTCGAAGGCGGGGGTGACGAACACGGGTGCGGCCAGGGCGAGTCCGGCCCCGCCGTGACGCCAGCCGCCGGTCACGGAGGTGGCGACGACGCCCGTGGCCAGCGCGAGCAGCACGGCGTAGCGGGGCAGCGCGCGCCGGGCCACCAGGTAGGCGGCGAACATCGGGAAGGCCACACCGAAGCCGTGGCCGTGCATCGAGCGGAACAGCCCGGTGCCGAACTCCAGCAGCACACCGGCCAGCAGCGCCGACGCCAGTGGTACCGGGATCGACTTCATGGCCCGGGCGAACCAGCCGGTGACGCCGCTGAGCGTGATCAGCACGCCCGAGAAGACGAACGCGCCGACCGCCCGCCCCATCGGCACCCCGGTCAGACCGGTCGTCAGCAGCGCGGCACCTGGCGTGGACCACGCGGTCACCACCGGCGTGCGGTAGCGCAGCGAGAGACCGATGGCGGTCACGCCCGCGCCGGCGCACACCGCGAACATCCAGGAGGCGACCTCCGCCGGGTCGGCGCCCGCGGTGCGCGCCGCGGTGAAGACGATGGCGGCCGTGCTGGTCACGCCGACCAGGACGGTGATCAGGCCCGCCGTGACGGCGGTCGGGGGCGCGGCGGCCCGCAGTGACGCGAGGATCTTCATGCCCCCTCCGAGAGCAGCCGGGTACGTGCGCGGGGTGTTCCGTAAACAGAACGTTCCGTTTGCGGAACGCTAGAGTGGCCCGTCAGGATGTGTCAATCGGCTTGTCCGACCGGCTGGTCAGGCATACCGGTCCGGCCGACGAGCGGCGGGAGCACGGACACCGGGCCGCCGGAAGGGCGTCATGGAGCTGACCGAGCAGGTGGGCCGCCGACTGGGGCAGCTCCGGGTGGAGCGCGGGCTGTCGCTGTCCGAACTGGCCCGCAGATCCGGCCTCGGCAAGGCCACCCTGTCCGAGCTGGAGTCCGGCCGGCGCAACCCCACCCTGGAGACGCTGTACGCGGTCACGACCGTGCTCGGTGTCCCGCTCAGCGCCGTGCTCACCCCGGGCGTGGCGCGCGCCGGCCTGTCCGGTGAGGCCGTCACGGCTGTGCTCACCGAGCGGTACAAGGACGCCGCCGTGGTCACCGACGTGTTCCGTATCCGCATCCGGGCCGGCGCGGTGCAGGAGTCCGCGGCCCACATCCCCGGCACGCAGGAGGACCTGCTCGTCCTCGGCGGCACCGCCCGCGTCGGCGACCCCGCCGCGCCGCTGACCGCGGGCCCCGGCGAGCACGCGCACTGGGCCGCCGACCGGCCGCACGTGTACAGCGCCCCGGACGGGGACGTGGAGGCGGTGCTCTTCGTCCGCTACCCGCTGCCGCCGCCCCCGCCGGAGCAGCTCGACGCGACGGTCTGAGACGGTCGACCGGCCGGGCGCCGCGCCGCTCCCGCGGGAGGGCCGGGGGCCGACCGGTCAGCCTGCGCCGCCCGCGCGGGCGGTCCGCAGCGTCGGCTCGGCGTCGAGCAGTTCCAGCAGCGCGCGCAGCGGGGCGCTCGGGCGCCGGGTGGCGGACACGGCCACCGACAGCTTCCAGCGCAGCGAGGTGTCCGCCAGCGGCAGCGTCACCACCCCGGCCGTGTCGGTGAGCGCGGCCGAGTCGTGCAGGAAGGCCAGCCCCAGCCCGGCCCGTACGAAGGACGCCGTGGTCCCGACGTCGGTGGCCTCCAGGATGACGGTACGGCGCAGGCCCGCCGCCGCGAACGCCCGGTCCACCACGTCCCGGTTGCCGTACCCGACCGGCGCGTCGATGAACGGTTCGCCCGCCAGCTCGGCCAGCTCCAGCGGCGCCCGCGCCCCGGCCCGCACCAGGGGGTGGCCGGCCGGGGCGAGCAGCGCCATCCGCGTCGTGTACAGGTCGCGCACGGACACCCCGGCCGGCGCGCCGCCCGGCAGCGACACGAAGGTGACGTCCAGACTGCCCGCCAGCAGGCTCTTGACCAGGCCCGCCGTGCCCAGCGGCGAGACCACCAGCCGCAGTGACACGGCGGGGTGCAGATGGTGGAAGCGGCCCAGCAGGCCGGGCAGGTCCAACTGGGTGACCGAGGTCATCGTGCCGATGTGCACGCTGCCCTGGAGGCTGCCCCGGCTGAGCTGCACGGCCTCGCGCGCCGCCCGGGCCGCGTCCAGCGTCGGCCCGAGCCTCGGGGAGCAGCGCCACCCCGGCGGCCGTCAGCGCCACCCGCTGCGACGACCGCTCGAACAGGGCCGAGCCCAGCGTCTGTTCCAGCGCGCGGATCGCGGCCGACACCGCCGACTGGACCACGTGCAGCCGTTCCGCGGCCCTGGTGAAGCTCAGCTCCTCGGCCACGGCGAGGAAGTACTCCAGATGACGTAGCTCCATGACCGGCATTATCGCCGACCATCAGCGATCTTGATGAACCTCAGCACGACGATTCGTTGGACGTGATGCACTGGGTGGGAGCAGCCTGGAGGGGAGAGAGCCCGCGCCGGGTTCCGCCCGCCGAGTCGAGAGGATGTCGAGCAGCGATGCCGATCGCGTCCCGGCCCGTCACCGCAGCCGGTGACCCCGCGCCGCCGCAAGCGCCCGCGCGCCGCGCCGCACGGTCCGCCCGCCCGCCGGGCGTCACCCCCGGCGCCGGTTTCTGGCTGGTCGCCGCGGCGTTCGCCGTGCTGATGGCCTTCGGTACGGCGCCCACCCCGCTGTGGCCGCTGTACGCCGCGCGCGACGGGTTCGGCCCGACCACCGTCACCGAGGTCTTCGCCGTCCTGGTCGGCGGCGCGGCCTTCGGCTTCCTCGCCTTCGGGCACCTGTCCGACCGGTTCGGCCGCCGCCGCGTGGTCGTCGCCGCACTCGGCGTCGGCGCGGCCGCCGCGCTCCTCCTCGCGCTGTGGACCGACCTGCCCGGACTCGTGGTCGGCCGGCTCCTCAACGGCCTCGCCATCGGCCTGATGGCCTCCACGGCCACCACCTACCTGCACGACCTCTACGCCCGGGAGCACCCCGACCGGCCCGGCTCCACGGTGCCCGGCGTCGTCTCCACCGCCGCCAACCTCGGCGGCCTGGCGCTCGGCCCGCTGGTCGCCGGGGCGATCGCGCAGTGGGTGCCGCATCCCCTGACGGTCACCCAGCTCGGCTTCGCCGTCGCCATGACGATCGCCCTGCTGCTCACCCTGATCACCCCGGAGACCGTCGACCGCCTCGCGGCGGCCGCGGCACGGCCCGGGCGGTTCGCGCTGCGCCCCGGCGGCCGGGGCGTGTTCGCCTCCGCCGCCGCGCTCGGCTTCTTCTCCTTCGCGCTCTTCGGCCTGGTGTCCTCGCTGGGCGCGATCATGCTGCACACCCGGCTCGGCATCTCCTCGGCGTTCGACGCGGGCCTTGCGCCCTTCCTGATGTTCGTCGCCGCGGCGGTCGGCCAGTTGACGCTGGCCCGGCTCTCCCGGGTCGCGGCTGCTGGCCGTCGGCGCGACGGTCTTCCCGCTCGGGCTCGCGCTGGTCGCCGTCTCGCTCTACCACCCGGCGCTGTGGCTCTTCCTGGTCGCCGTCGCGCTGGCCGGCGCGGGCGCGGGCGTGCTGTTCAAGGCGGGCGTCGTCGAGGCCGCCGCGGCCGCCCGCCCGGCCTCCCGGGCCGGCGTGCTGGCGGTCTACTTCGTCGCCGGCTACGTGGGCATGGGGGTGCCGTCGATCCTGTTCAGCATCGTGATCCGGCATCTGAGCATCGAGGTCTCGATGATCGGGTTCGCGGCCGTGCTCTCCGCGGGCGCCGTGGTCTCGACGGTGGCGGCGGCCCGCCGCACTGACCGGGGCCGGCGCGGACGGTACGCCGCGGGCGCGCTCCGACGCAGGCGGTACGGCGTAGGGCGGTCCGGCGTGGCACCGTGGGGGTGATGCCACGACGGACCGCCCGGTGGAGGGTGGGCCGACAGACGCGCTCAGCTCCACCCGGCCGCCCGCGGCCCCGTCGAAGTCGTCTCTGACGAAGTCCTCCTGACGTGTGGGAAGTGCGCCGGTGTGCCCCGGGTCGGCTACAAGAGGTGAACTGGCCAGCCCCTGGGAACGCCGTGGTGCGCTCCGAGGGGTGTAACGACGGGTTCCGGTCAATCCTGTTCCGGATGCGCAGGATTTCCGGTTTTGCAGGGCTGGTACGGACCATTCGCTGTGCGCTTCGCAGTCTCTGCCTCGGGTCATGAAGCGTCAACCCCCGCTGCGGTGTTTACTTTGTGAACGTGACCGCACGTCCGGACTCCCGCTCCCCGTCCCCGGACCGCCCCGGGTCCACGGCTTGTCGCGCAGTTCCCCGCGCCCCTGAGTTGGTGCCCACCGCGGAAGGAGTGACACCACCCAGGGGCGCGAGGAACCGCGCGAGCAACCGTCCACCGGACTGGGGCCGGGACGACGACCCACGGGCCCGGCAGGTGTCCATGACGCGACGGGGACCGTCGGAGCACCGGGCCACCGGCCGCGGGGACCGTCCATCCGGGGGACGCGCCCCCGGCCGGCGGCATCAGTACCCGCGGCGCAACGTGTTCGCCCTGGCATCGTCCCGGCGACGAGCCCTCCGCTGACGCTCGACGGTGAGCTCGGCGACCGCACGGTCGACGGCGACCAGGACGTCCGAGGCGTCCTCGTCAGGCACGTCGGGCACGTCGGCGCCTCCGGCCAGGACCAGGCACGTCAGGCGGCACGGCCAGGTCGCCTCCGGGTCCGTACCCGGGTCGACGGCCGGGGCCGCCCCCCGCACGCCGATGCTCGCGGCAAGCGCGGCAAGCACGGGCTCGTCGGCCGCCCAGCGGTGCGCCGCCCGCCGCCGTGCGGGCGAGTCCACCAGCACCATCCGGCTGCCGCCGAACACCAGCCAGCGCCGCTGCCGTTGCCGGGTGAGCTGCCCCTCGTCCTCGAACGCGGCCAGATACGCCGTCGGCAGGCCGCGCCCCCTGCGCCACAGCCAGTCCTCGACCGTCTCGTACGGCTTCTGCCGGACCAGCGAGGCCGCCGCCTCGGTGAGCAGCCGGTCGTCGATCGCCCCGGCCGCGCCCGGCACGAGCCGGTCGTGGTCGAGCGTCACCGCGCGCAGCCGCAGCAGGTCGATCGTCTCGGCGCCCGCGAGCGCGAGGGACAGGTCACCCCGTTCCACCGACTGGGTGGACGGCATGTCCATGGTGACGGTCAGGAGGTCGCGCGCTGTGGTCATGTACGGCTCCGCGTCGAGGACACCGCGCCCGGCGGTCGGCACTGGGGCGGTCGGGCCGCCGCGCTGATTATCGCCCGCGGCGGCCCCGTACCTCCCGTACCCGCCTCGTCGGCGCGCCTCCGCCGGCCGCACGGGCCGGCGGCGCCCACGACGCCGGCCGCGCCGCTCAGCCGCGCCGGCGCCCGGCGGGCTCGCGCCGCCGGGGGCGGCGGGCCGCCGCGGACAGCGCGCGGCGGACCAGGCCGGGGGCCGCCCGGCGCGGACAGGTGAGGATGATCGTGCCGCGCGCCGGGACGGATATGGTGCCGCCCGCCTTCACCTCGGACTCGTCCGCGGCGTCGGCCTCGGCGGCGGTGTCGACCACGACCCGCCACGCCTCGCCGTAGTCCCGGCGCGGCAGCACGAAGTCCACCGATCCGTAATGGCTGTTGAGCAGGACGATGAAGGAGTCGTCCACGATCCGGCCGCCGCGCGGGCCGGGTTCGGAGATGGCGTCGCCGTTGAGGAACAGGGCGACCGCGTGGGCGTCGTCGCGGTGCCAGTCCTCCTCGCGCATCAGCGCGCCGTCCGGCCGGAACCACACGGCGTCCCCGAGCCCCGAGCCGCCGGTGTCGCCGCGCAGGAACCTGCGGCGGCGGAAGACCGGGTGGTCGCGGCGCAGGGCGATCAACCGCCGGGTGAAGTCCAGCAGTTCACGCTGCTCGGCGTCGAGGTCCCAGTCCATCCAGGACAGCTCGGCTGTCCTGGCAGTAGGCGTTGTTGTTGCCGTGCTGGGTGCGGCCGATCTCGTCGCCGTGGCTGAGCATCGGGACGCCCTGCGAGGTCAGCAGCGTGGTGAGGATGTTGCGTTGCTGGCGGGCGCGCAGGGCGAGCACGCCGCGGTCGTCGGTGTCGCCCTCCGCGCCGCAGTTCCAGGACCGGTTGTGGCTCTCGCCGTCCCGGTTGTCCTCGCCGTTGGCGTCGTTGTGCTTGTCGTTGTACGAGACCAGGTCGCGCAGCGTGAAACCGTCGTGGCACGTCGACGAAGTTGATGCTCGCCCGCGGGCGGCGGCTGTCGTCCTGGTAGAGGTCGGAGGAGCCGGTCAGCCGCGAGGCGAGGTCCGGCAGGGTGGAGTGCTCGCCGCGCCAGAAGTCGCGGACGGTGTCGCGGTAGCGGCCGTTCCACTCGCTCCACAGCGGCGGGAAGTTGCCGACCTGGTAGCCGCCGTCGCCGACGTCCCAGGGCTCGGCGATCAGCTTGACCCGGGAGACCACCGGGTCCTGCTGGACCAGGTCGAAGAACGCCGAGAGCCGGTCCACCTCGTGGAACTGCCGGGCCAGCGTCGCCGCCAGGTCGAACCGGAAGCCGTCGACGTGCATCTCGGTCACCCAGTACCGCAGGCTGTCCATGATGAGCTGCAACACGTGCGGGCTGCGCATCAGCAGCGAGTTGCCGGTGCCCGTGGTGTCGAAGTAGTGGGCGGCGTCGTCGTCGACCAGCCGGTAGTACGAGGCGTTGTCGATGCCGCGGAACGACAGGGTGGGGCCCATGTGGTTGCCCTCGGCGGTGTGGTTGTAGACCACGTCGAGGATCACCTCGATCCCGGCGGCGTGCAGCGACTTGACCATCGACTTGAACTCGGCGACCTGCCCGCCCCGTCCGCCCGCGGAGGCGTAGCCGTTGTGCGGCGCGAAGAAGCCGATCGTGTTGTAGCCCCAGTAGTTGGTCAGCCCCCGGTCCAGCAGGTGGCCGTCCTGCACGAACTGGTGCACCGGCATCAGCTCGACCGCCGTCACCCCCAGCCCGGTCAGATGCCCGACCACCTCGGGATGCGCCAACCCGGCGTACGTACCCCGCAGTTGCGGCGGCATCGCCGGGATGCGACCTGGTCATGCCGCGCACGTGCGCCTCGTAGATCACCGACTCGTGGTACGAGTGCCCGGGCGCCCGGTCGTCGCCCCAGTCGAAGGACGGGTCGGTCACCACGGAGAGCATCGTGTGGTGCAGGCTGTCGGCCGTGTTCTTCCCCCGCGGGTCGCCGAAGGGGTAGCCGAACAGCGACTCGTGGCCGTCGGCCTGCCCGTCGACGGCCTTGGCGTACGGGTCCAGCAGCAGCTTGGCCGGGTTGCAGCGGTGCCCCCGCGCCGGGTCGTACGGCCCGTGCACGCGGAACCCGTACCGCTGCCCGGGACCCACACCGGGCAGATAGGCGTGCCAGATGAAGCCGTCCACCTCGGTCAGGGCGATCCGCCGCTCACGGCGGCCCTTGTCCACCAGGCACAGTTCGACCTTGTCCGCCGCCTCCGAGAACAGCGCGAAATTGGTTCCGGACCCGTCGTACGCGGCTCCGAGCGGAAACGCCCGGCCGGCCCACTTCTGCATCCTCAGACCCCCCTCGGGCGCCCGGCCCGCATGGCCGACGCCCGAGGGCACCTACCCCCTGAGCCTGACATTACGTCGCATGATCGGCAGCTCGTCCGGATGCGGTGGGGGCGTACGGGAGCACCCGGGGTCATCGATCGCCGGCCGTGAGCCCGTCCGGGGCGGGACCGCGCGGGCGCCGGACACCGCGGGCCCCACCCCGCGGGCGGACGGCGCACCGGGTCGGACGGCGCGCCCCTGAGGCACCGTCCCCGACGGCTCGTCCGATGCATTGACGTGTTCCCGACGACTGGCTAGCTTGCCGAGAGCGCTCTCGGTCGATGGGTTCCCGCCGTCTCCGCGCGTCCTCCAGGAGTCCCCCATGCAGGCATCCCCGTTCGGCCCGCTGCTCGCGGCTTCGGGCCTGACAACGATGTCCGAGTCCGGATACGGAACCGGGCCCGCCCGCAGGGGAACACCGGCACCCCGTCGACGGAGCACCTCCACCGCACCGGCCTCCCGAGCCGAACCCCCCACCCAGGGAGAGTCATGACAGAGCACCGGCCACGCGCCCTCGGCGGCATCCTGGGACGCGCCCGATCCGGTCCGCCGCTCCGGCGTGCCCGCCCGGACCGGCCCGTCCGACCCGCCCGGCGCACTCGCGGTACGGGATCGGCGCCGGCCGCCACCTGGATACGGCCCGCCACCTGGGTGCGGGCCGGCGTCGTCGCCGTGGCCGCCGCTCTCGTCCTGGCCTGGTCGCCGGCGGCCGCCACCGCCGCGCCGCCCACCGCTGGTCCGGTGCTCCGGGTGATGCCCCTGGGCGACTCGATCACCTGGGGCGTCGGCAGTTCCACCACGTCCTCGTACCGGCTTCCGCTGTGGAACCTGGTGGCCGGCCAGTCCCGGTACGCGGTGCGCTTCGTCGGCTCGCAGGCGTCCGGCAGCCTGCCCGACCCGGCCAACGAGGGGCACAGCGGCTACACCATCCAGCAGATCCGCGACGGCGTGGACAGCTGGACGGCCGCCGCGCGCCCGGACGTCGTCCTGCTGCACATCGGCATCAACGACTACAACCGGAACCTCGACACCGCCACGGCCCCGGCCCGGTTCGCCGACCTGGTCGACCGGATCTTCGCCGACCGGCCCGGCGTCACCGTCCTCGCGATGGGGCTCATCCCGACCACGCCCGGCCTGGAGTCGGCGGTCGCCCCGTACAACGCGGCGGCCAAGGCGCTTGAGGCCACCGAGCAGCAGGCCGGCAAGAAGTACCGCTACGTCGAGCCGCCCGCGCTCACCCCGGCCGAGATGACCGACAACCTGCACCCGGACGACGCCGGCTACCAGCGGATGGCGAACGCCTTCTACCCGGCGCTCGACCAGGCGTTCACCGACGGCTGGGCCACCGGCGGCCGCAGGCCGGCGCGGGCACCGAGTCCGGCACCACCGGGCAGGTCCGCTGGGGCGACTTCGACGGCGACGGCCGCGCCGACTACCTCACCGTCGACTCGACCGGCGCCGTGTCCGTCTACCTCGACCGCGGCGGCGACGGCCGCGGCGGCTGGTCCGTGCTGGGCCAGGTCACGACCGGTCAGACCACCGACGCGAGCCGGGTCAGGTTCGCGGACTTCGACGGCGACGGCAAGGTCGACTACCTGCTGCTCAACGCGGACGGCAGTCGTGTCGGTGTGGCTGAACCGCGGCGGTGACGGCCACGGCGGCTGGCTGCCGCTGGGCCAGGTCGCCACCGGCCTCACCACGGACGCGACCCACGTCCGGTTCGCGGACTTCGACGGCGACGGCCGTACCGACTACGTCCTGCTCAACGCGGACGGCAGTCGTGTCGGTGTGGCTGAACCGCGGCGGTGACGGGCAGGGCGGCTGGCTGCCGCTCGGCCAGGTCGCCACCGGTCAGACCACGGACCCGAGCCGGGTGCAGGTTCGGCGACCTCGACGGCGACGGCAGCGCCGACTACAGCGTGATCGAGCCGGACGGCACCGTCCAGGCATTCCTGAACCGCGGCGGCGACGGCTACGGCGGCTGGATTCCGTACGGCCAGGTCGCCACGCGGCCTGACCACCGACGCCTCCCGGGTCTCCTTCGCCGACTTCACCGGCGACGGCAGCGCCGACTACGTCCTCGGCGACCCGGCCACCAACGGCGCCACCGTCTACGCCTGGAACGGCGGTGACGGGCACGGCAGTTGGATCGGCCTGGGACCGGTCGCCGGCGGGGTGGCCATCGGCTGACCCGCCCGGCACCGCTGCTGTCCGCACCGTGCCGACGGTTCCGCGGTTCCGTGCTCGACTCCCGCGTCGGGGCGCCGCCTCGACAATCGGGACGACACCCAGACGCTCCGGGGACGTGCTCCGCTCTACGACCGCGACACCTCGGCCGCGCGGTCGTTCACCCCGGCGTGAGCCGGTGCCCCGCGACGGGACAGGGCACCGGCCGGCCTGGCGACCGTGAGCGGGGCGTCAGGCCAGTCGCCACTGCTGGTTGGCGCCGCCGTTGCAGTTCCACAGCTCCAGCGGGGTCCCGTTGACGTTGCCCGACGCCTGGTCGCCGCCGGTGACGTCGAGGCACAGCCCCGACTGCACGCCGGTCACCGTGCCGTCGGGGTTGATCCGCCACTGCTGGTTGGCGCCGCCGTTGCAGCCGTACAACTCGACCGCGGTGCCCGCCGACGTCTGGTTGTTGTAGGCGTCCAGGCACTGCGTACCGCCGTAGAGCCGCAGTTCACCGGCGGCGGTGGGGGTGACGCCCTGGTTGGCGCCGCCGCCGCAGTCCCAGATCTCGATCTTGGTGCCGGGCGCGGTCTCGTTGTCGTAGGCGTCCAGGCAGCGGCCGGAGGAGGCGCCGACCAGCGGGTGGGTGGTGCCGACGCTGGTGCCGCTGCCGGGGGAGACCCGGTACATCACGACGCCGTGGCCCGGGACGGTCGCCGAGATGGCCCCGCTGGTGCTGGTCACGTCGTTCGACCACAGGTTGGTGAGCTTGTACGAGGAGGCGGAGCCGAGGCCGGCCGCCGAGGCCGTGGTGCTGATGGTGGCCGCCGAGGAGTTCTCGTTGAACAGCACCACCGACACGTCACCGCCCGACAGCGGCTTGGCCAGCACGTCCAGGCCGCCCGACGACGCGATCTGCTGTGCCCTGCTTGCCGAGGCCGTCCTGGTCGACCGCGATGACCTGGCTGTTCTTGTACAGCGACAGGGTCGCCGGGGAGGCGCTGCGCAGGTCGGTGCCCGCGATGAGCGGCGCGGCCATCTCGGCCCACAGGCTCATCTCGGCGCGGTCCTCGGTGAAGGACATGCCGTTGCCGACTTCGAGCATGTCCGGGTCGTTCCAGGCGCCCGGCCCCGCGTACTGCGCGAGTTGCACGTTGGTGTGGTAGTTGGACAGCATCGAGCCGAAGGAGGCGTTGATGTCGCCGGTGGTCCGCCACAGGTTGCCGGTCTTGGCGCCCCAGGTCCACACGCTGTCCTCGCCCCACTCGCACATGCTGAAGACGATCGGGCGGCCGGTGGCGGCCAGCGCGTCGCGCATCGCGTCGTAGCGCTGCTCCCAGGGCACGCCCTGGTTGTTGCAGTTGTCGTACTTGAGGTAGTCGACACCCCAGGAGGCGAAGCTGTTGGCGTCCTGCTGCTCGTGGTCGAGGCTGCCGGGGTAGCCGGCGCAGGTGGCGGTGCCCGCGCTCTCGTAGATGCCGAGCTTGAGGCCCTTGCCGTGGATGTACGCCGCGGTGCCGCTGATGCCGTCGGGGAACTTCGCCGGGTCGGGGACCAGGTTGCCCTGCGCGTCGCGGCTCTTGCGTCAGCCAGCAGTCGTCGATGTTGACGTAAGCTGTAGCCGGCGTCCTTGAGCCCCGAGGACACCAGGTAGTCGGCGGTCTGCTCGACCAGTTGCTCGGTGACGTTGCAGCCGAACGCGTTCCAGTCGTTCCAGCCCATCGGCGGGGTCTTGGCCAGGCCGTTGTCGAGTGCCTGCGCGGGGGAGGCCGGACCGAGGACGATCAGGCCCGGCACGAGGGCCAGCAGCAGCGCGGCGCCGGCGGCGCCCAGCGAGTGCGTCAGCAGGTGCCTTACGTGTCTTGCGTGCCGTGCGAAGGGCGACATGGCTCCTCTTTCGTGGGGGGTGCGGAGGAAGAGCGACCGGACATCGATGGGCGAAATTGATATCCGGTGTTGGACGATGTTCGGTTCGCGCACGACAGTGTGGACTTGTGTCCGAATGGTGGTCAAGGCAGTTGACGTGACCGGCTCGATGCGGTTGCCGAACCCGCACGCACGGCGTACGCCCGCCCCGGGCCGATGGTCGACGACTCGGGGCGGGCGTAACGGGAGTTCAGGCGGACACGGGCCGGCGCAGGCTGATCCGCAGGACGTAGGCGGGCTCCGTGGCCTGCCGGGTCCAGACGGCGCCGGCGACCTCGTACGCGGGACCCTCCTTCAGCCAGTCGGCGGCCGCCTCGAAGAGTTCGGCGGGGCTGTTCCCGCCGAGGACGAGCACACCGTCGTCCTCGGCCGTGACCCACATGCCGACGTGGTTGTTCACGAACGACCCGGCCCGCTCCCGCAGTTCCTCGGTCAGTTCCGACGGTCCGGACACCGGCAGGCTGTGGCTGGACATGGTCATCTTGCGCTCCCCTTGTGTCGTGCCGGTGCCCACCGCGAATACCGGGGCACCCTCTGCCTCGTCGCGTGCCCCGCGCACTGTCCGTCACTCCCGCTCGGGCGGGGTCATTCCGCGGCGGCCCCCGGCAGCGTCGATGGTGAAGTCGTCCTCGACCGGCGGGTCGAGCTCCTGGGCGCGCAGCCCGGTGGCGGCGAAGCACCGTATCCGTATCGCCGACGGGCTGACGTCCAGCCGCAGGAAGCTCTTGAAGAACGGCGGGCTGTAGGTGGCCGAACCGGGGGAGAGCACCTGGGTCAGCGCCTTGCGCACCGGCAGCCGGACCCGCGCCCTGCGGCGCGGGCGGGAGGCGACGCCCAGCACGGACGCGACGAACCGGGCCCGCAGGGCCACGTCTCGGCGCCGGCGGACCGCACCGGGGTCGTCCCCAGGCGGCGGGCGATGACCGCGGCCGCCTGGTCGGGCGTCAGGTCGAACAGCCGGCGCATCCGCAGCCGGCGGCCGTACAGCCGGCTGTAGAACGCCAGCGAGTCGCCGCGCATCGGGTAGCAGCGGAAGTCGTCCTCGGTGACGCCGCCGACCGCCACCCGCGGGATGGTGTGCGTGGCGTGCATGAACGCGCCCGCCGCCGCCGGAGACGACGTACTCGATCCTGCGGCCGTCCACGTCCACCGGATAGTGCTGGTAGTTGTGGATGTCGCCGCCGATCGCGGCGACGAAGTGGTGCGCCGGGTCGCGGACGATGTCGTCCACCGTGCCGCCGCCCTCGATGGCGCACGGGTGGTGCTCGCCGTCCACGTAGATCGGCGAACCGGTGACCAGGATCTTCGGCCGCGGCCCGCGCGAGACCCGGCGCAGCCACTCGCCCTGCTCCGCGTCGATGCCGCCGAGCAGGCCGGTGTCGATCCCGATGATCCGCAGCGGACCCGAGTCCATCGCCCAGTACGGTCCGGCTGCGCCGCCGCCTGCGCGGGCGCCGACCGCATCCGCCGGGCCTCGGTCGAGGAGCGCGTCGTCCGGGCGTGTCCGGGCGCGCCCACAGCAGATCGCGCAGCCAGCCGGCCGACAGCGGTCGCGGCCGCGGCGGCGGGCGGCAGCGCGGGCGCCCGGCAGAAGACCCGCATGAACCCGGTCAGGCCGTCGTACCAGTCGTGGTTGCCGGGGATGGCGTAGATCGGCGCGTCGTAGTCGCGGTAGGGGCGGAAGAACTTGTCCGGGTACTCGTTGCCGGTGCCGACCGGGTAGAGGATGTCGCTGGAGATCACGGCGTAGCGGGTGCCGTCGCCGGCCTTGAGCAGGCCGGGCACCACCGCGTACTGCGGGCCGTCGCCCTCGCCGGTGTCGCCGAGCAGGACGAACGAGAACGTCGTCCGGGTCGTCCCGCTCGATCACCAGGTCGCCGTCGCCGCGCCGCGCTCCATCTGCCCGCGCACCCAGCGCTGCCGGTCGGCCCCGGTCGGGTCGCCCAGCAGCGCGGCCAGCGGCCCGTTGCGCGCCCGCCACAGGTGGCCGGGTTCAGCCAGGACAGCTTCACGACGCGCTCGGGCATCAACTCCCGGTACGAACCGGGCTCTTGGTCCTGCCAGCCGGCGCCGGACAGGGAATCACGCGAGGAGGAGGCGGGCACGCACGCACTGTAACAAGGCGCCCGTGGCCGCGGATACGGGCGAAGCGCCGGCCCGTCCGACGCCGGGCCCGTCGCGGCGCCGGCCCGCGTCGGGCCCGTCCGACCGCTACGGGCGGCGCCGCGACCAGGCGAGCGGCGGCTCGGCGAGGCGGGACGGGGGACGAGCTGGTCGGTGCGCAACAGGTCGCCCGCGGTGCGCAGTTGAGCCCGCAGGGCGAAGGCGCCCTCCTCGTCGGGGGCCGCCGATGACGCTCCTGCCCTGGTCGGCGCGGACCGCGCGCAGCTCGTCCAGGCCGACGTCCTCGTGGTCGAGCAGGTCGGGGCTGTGGCTGGTCACGATCACCTGGCGCCGGTCGGCGGCGTCCCGCAGCGCCTCCAGCAGCGACCGCGGTGGCCGTCGGGTGCAGCGCGGTCTCGGGCTCCTCGACGGCCACCACGCCGTAGCCGCTCCCGGTGGGCGCGAACAGCGCCACGAGCACGCCCAGCGCGCGCAGCGTGCCGTCGGAGACCGAGGGCGCGGTGAATCGCCACGGGTGCGCCGAGCCCGGCACGTCCTGCGCGAACTCCACCGTCTCCGCGCCGCCCAGCACCCGGCGCCTGGCGCCCTGGATGCCGGGCACGATGCGCCGGAGGTAGCCGTCCAGGCGCCTGCGGTCGTCCTGGCCGGCCGCGCTCGCGCCCGAGCCGGTGCAGGACCGCGGCCACGTTCCCGCCGTCGCGGTCCAGGACGCGGCCGGCGGCGGGCGGCCGCATTTCGCGCATCGCCTGCGGGCCGAGGTTGAAGGCGGTGACACCCGCGAGCCCCTCGTACACCCGGCGGAAGGCGCCCCGCCGGCTCAGCTCCGGCAGCAGCAGGCGGCCGCGGGTCGGCCGCGGGCAGCGCCCGCTCGGTGGTCGCGGTGACGACGCCGTCCTCGACGCGGAACGACGGACCTGACCGGTTCGCCGCCCGCGGTGGAGACGACGTCGCAGCTCTCGCGGGCGATCCGGAACCCGCCCCGGCGCGCGGACGCCACCTGGACGGCGTAGCCGCCCTCGATCCCGGGGCCCGCGAAGGACAGCTCCACCGAGAAGTGCGCCGGGTGGCCGGGCGAGCGGCGCCGTACCTGCGCCACACCGCCGCGCTCGCGCAGCGCCTCCTCCATCGAGGTGCCCAGCGCGTCGGCGACCAGGCGCAGGGCGTCCACGAAGTTGCTCTTGCCCGATCCGTTCGGCCCGACCAGGAACACCAGGGGGCCCAGCGGCACGTCCGCCTCCGCGATGCTGCGGTAGTGCCTGAGCCGGACGCGGGTGACGAGGAAGTGGCTGGGCTCCATAGGGCCAGTGTGTCAGCAGCCGGGGCGCGGGCGCGGCTCCCCCCGGCGTGTGCCGGACGGCGCCGCCCCCGCGCCCCGTGCGCGTGGTCCGCCGGGCCGGTCAGCCCAGCGTGATGGTCCAGGACGTCGGTGCGCTGTCCTGGAGGTGGCCGTCGACGGGGGCCGACCCGGTGGGGCCGACGTCGTCGTACGGGAAGGCGTAGCCCACGTTGGCGTACTTGTGGACCAGGCGGGCGTAGTGGTTGGTGGTGGCGTCGGTGTAGTAGCCGGAGGGGGTCACGCCGTCGGGCTGGTTGTCGCCGCCGCTGACGAGCAGCGAGCTGCGGTTGAGCGCGGCGCCGAGCCGGGCGGCGACGGCTCCGCGCGCGTCACCGCCGGAGTTGTAGAGCGGCCCGCTGGCGCAGCCGAAGATGTCGGCCGCGCTCGGCTTGGTGAAGGCGACCCCGTCGTCGTTGAGCCCGGAGAAGACGAAGGCGTCGCCGGAGACGGTGCCGGAGTACGAGCCGATGGAGCCCTGGCCGTTCACGGTCAGGGTGTGCGACTGGTAGTAGCTCCACACGCTGTTGAGGTAGGAGTCCCAGTAGCCCCCGAAGTCGGTGGGCGAGTGGGTGGGGGACATGATGCGCAGCACGTCGCCGGAGGAGCCGGTGGCGACGAGCTGGTCCCAGGGGGCGCCGTCGGCGGCGTGCTGGGCCTGGAGCCCGGAGGCGATCGAGGCCAGCGCGCCGGCGGGCAGCGGACTGACCGACTGGGCGCCGCTCGCGCCCGTGGTGGCCATCGACACCGGCAGCGCCACCAGGTCGACGTAGGAGATGTTCGCGTACAGGTTGGCGCTGTTGAAGGTGAACTCGCAGAACGTCCAGTTGGTCTGCCAGTTCGGGTCGCTGCTGTTGAACCCCGGCTGCACCAGGCCCGGGACGCCGCCGCCCCCGCCGGGCGGGTTGACGAAGAACTGGATCTTCTGGTCGACGGAGAACCACACCCGGCCGCCGATCACGTACTCCTGGAGCGTGAACGTGGTGGGTGAGGAGCCCGACGCCCCGAGCGGGATGGAGTAGTCCGCGATCGGGGTCAGCACCGACGAGGGGCTCGGCAGCCGCTGGAAACTGCCGTCCCCGGTCACGAACCCGGGCCAGCCGGAGCTGTCGGAGCCGCTGATGTAGGCGTAGACCGTGCCGCTGCCGGAGTTGTTGCCGAGCGAGATCGGCAGCGAGGCCTCCGCGGCCGACGCCGTGGACGCCAGGCCGGCGGACCACAGCGGTGAGGTGGCGGCGCCGATGCCGAGGGCACCGGCCGCGCTGAGGAAGGATCGTCGGGATACCACACGTGCTCCTTGGGGCGAGCGGGCGGCGGCGAATGGGTCACCAGCCCGCGGGGTGGGGGGAGTAGAGGGCCTGCGGGATGTGGGGGGTCGGGGGCGGACGGGTGGTCAGGGGGCCGCGAGCAGCGCGCTCAGGCCGGACGCCTGGGTGCGCCAGTCGCGGACGTTGGGGTGGGCGCTCGTGCCACCGCCGGCCCAGCGTTCGCCGAGGCGGTCGAGCGAGTCGCGGTCGTTGTTCCACACCGTGTCCGCCTGGGCCTGGGCGAAGGCCCCGTAGGCGTTGCCGGTGGCGCTGTCCAGGTCCTGGAGGTAGCGCATGAAGACGCCCTTGAACTGCTTGCCGTTGTCGTCGCAGTCGGCGGTCGGCACGTCGCAGGACTCGGTGAGCACGCCGCCGGAGACCAGCGACGGCGCCGCGACGGCCGCGTCGGCGAGCCGGCGGGCGGTGCTCAGCGCGCCGGCGTCACCGGTGGCCCGCCAGATCTCCACGCCCGCGCCGATCGCCAGGCCCTGGTTGTAACTCCACACCGTCTGGCCGTTGTTGGCGCACGATCCGGTGAGCCCGTCGTTGACCAGGCCGGAGGAGTTGATCAGGCCGCTGTCGGTGAACCAGTTCCACGCGGTGGTGGCCCGGCCCAGCCAGGTCGTGTCGCCCGGGATGCGGTTGTGCAGCTCGGCGGTCATCCGGACGTACAGCGCGTTGGTCACCGAGTTCTTGTACGTGCGCTCCCGGTCCCACCACACCCCGCCGCCGCAGGTGCTGGTGTCCCACAGCCCGTTGACGTAAGTGCCGATGGTCACGGCCTCGTTGAGGTACTTGGCGTCGTGGGTGAGGTCGTAGGCGTCGAGCCAGGCCAGCGCCCACCACTCGGAGTCGTCGGTGGCCCGGCTGATGAAGTCGCCGTCGATCGCGTCGGAGCTGCGCGCGCCGGCCGGGAAGGGCACCTTGTCGACCTCGAAGGTGCGGTCCACGATCCACTCGTAGCGGGTGTCGCCGGTCTGCCGCATGTAGTCGATCACGGTGGCCAGCGCGACCGCCGAGTTCCACCAACTGGAGGGCCAGTAGGCGGTGTTCGGGTCGTAGGAGTACATCAGCGCGTCGGCCGCCGCCGCGTCGTGGTCGGTGGCGGGCCGGGCCCAGCCGGTGCAGCTGCCGTTCTGCCCCTCCACCGCGCGCCCGCAGGCGCGCACCGAGCCGCCGTACAACTTGCCCAGCGGATCACTGGTGTTGATCCGGACGGTGGCCGTGCCGGTCGCGCCCGGCGGCGACGCTGGTGCGGCCGAGCGAGGAGCCGTCGGGCCAGGTCGCCCCGCTGTCCCAGGAGCGGTCCATCCAGACCTCGTCGCCCGGCTGGCCGGAGCCGATGGTGGCCCAGGCCATGCCGGAGCTGTCGGTGTGCAGGGCGATGGTCCGGCCGTTCAGGGTGGTCGGCGCCACCGGCTGCGCGTCGCCGCCCGCGCTGCCCGTGCCGTCGCAGACTGGCCGAACACACGCTCAGGTGCGCCCAGTTGGTGCAGGCCACGCCGGCGGCGTCACCGCACGCGCGCAGCACGGCGCGGCGGTGGTTCGTCGGGTCGTAGAGGTTGTACATCAGGGTGCGGGTGCCGGTCCACGTCGAGGGGATCGACGCCTGGCCGAGCAGGCCGTCCCAGGTGGCGCCGCCGTCCCAGGAGCGGTCCAGCCACACCGAGTCGCCGGTCTGCCCGCTGTCGATGCTGGCCCAGGCCATGCCGTCGACGTCGTCGACGTGCAGTTCGACCAGACGTCCGTTGTCCGTCACATTCGGTACGGGGAAGGTCTCCTGGGCGGCCTGCGACGGGTCGAGGGTGTCGCAGTGCACCGCGCACACCTGGGTGGCGGCGGCCGGGGTGGGGGAGGCGGCCGAGGCTCCGACCTGTCCCAGCGTCGTCACGAGGGCCGTCAGGAGTACGAGCCAGAGCAGGGGTTTGCGCATGGGAAGGTCCTCCGGGTCGGTGGGGCGCCGGAACCTCCGCTCTACAACGATGAAGAGCGGGTGCCATCCGATGGCATGACAGCACGCACGCGCTGTCATGTCCAGACCTTTGGTCGGATGCACAGCCCGGCCAGCCGCGCTGGTGGCGGTGGTCCACATCGCTGCGGAGCGTCCCCACCAGCGACCCTCCGTGCCAGTTCGCGGATGTCCAACGCTGTAACCGAGTCGGCTCTTGACACCCCAACAACCCCAGGGGGAACATCGTTCAGCGATGGGGCAGGTGCCAGGAAGATCCGTGTCCGGATTGTGCGCGCAAGAAGGCGGGCCGCCGTCGCGGCCGCGACCGCGCCCGGTGTCGTTCGACCCGCTGATCGGTTCGTCCAACGCGGGGAACACCTACCCCGGTGCCGTGGTGCCGTTCGGCATGCTGGCGTGGAGCCCGCAGACCTCGACGGGCAACCAGTCCTCCACGCCGGCCCCCGGCGGCTACCGCTACGACGCCACGAAGATCCGCGGCTTCAGCCTCACCCACCTCGACGGCGTGGGCTGTTCGGGCGCCAACGGCGACATCCCGATCATGCCGTACGTCGGCGACGTCGACTCCTCGCCCAGCGCCGACACCAAGGACGCGAAGTACGCGAGCACGTTCTCGCACGCCGACGAGACCGCGCGGCCCGGCTACTACAAGGTCGGCCTGGACAGCGGCGCGTCGGCCGAGCTGACCACCACCGCCCGCACCGGCACCGGCGAGTTCGGCTTCCCGGCCGGCAGGCCCGCCAGCATGCTGCTGCGCACCTCCAACTCCGAGAGCGGCAGCGCCGCCGCGGACGTCCGGGTGGACCCCGCGGCCCGTACCGTGACCGGCTCGGTCAGCGCGGGCAACTTCTGCGGCCCGCAGAGCGCGAACAACCGGCACGACCTCTACACGCTCCACTTCACCGCGCACTTCGACCGGCCCTTCGCCACGACCGGCACCTGGACCGACGGCGCCCTGAACGCCGGCTCCACGTCGGCGAGCGGCGGCACCGGCTACAGCGCGGCCGGCAACGCGGCCGCCGGCAAGGGCTCCGGCGCCTACGTCACCTTCGCCCCGGGCACCGCGGCACGTGCAGGCCAAGGTCGCGATCTCGTACGTCGAGCGCGGCCAACGCCGAGGCCAACCTGCGCGCGGAGAACCCGCCGGGCAAGAGCTTCGCCGCGGTGCGGGCCCAGGCCGCGGCCGCGTGGAACACCGACCTGCGCAAGGTCGAGGTGTGCGGCGGCGGCGCCGACCAGCGGACCACGTTCTACACCGCGCTCTACCACTCGATGCTGGAGCCCACCCTCACCAGCGACGTCAACGGCCAGTACCTGGGCGGCGACCGCAGGACCCACACCCTGTCCCGGGCCAGCACGCGCAGTACGGCACCTTCTCCGGCTGGGACCAGTACCGCGCGCAGGTGCAGCTCCTGACGCTGCTGCAACCGCGTACCGGCGGCGACTACGCCCAGTCGCTCTTCAACTACGCCCGCCAGCGCGGCGGCGAGTGGGACCGCTGGCTGCTGGAGAACGGCAAGACCGGCGTCATGTCCGGCGACCCCTCGGACGCGGCGCTGGCCGGCATCTACGCCTTCGGGGGCCGGGACTTCGACGTCAAGGGCGCCCTCGCCTCGCTGGAGACGGCCGCCACCGTGCCCACCGCGGACGACTCCGACAGCGCGGGCTGCAACGTCGAATGCGTCGGCGAGCGACCGGCGTTCGCCTACTACATGGCGCAACGGCTACGTGCCGTCCGACAACTGCCACTGCTGGGGCGGGGCGGCCGAGACGCTGGAGGACGCCGCCGCCGACTTCGGCCTGTCCGAACTCGCCGGCCGGACCGGCGACCGCGCCGCCCAGCCAGGCGCCCCGGCGACGACGACGTCGGCTGTCGTTCCGGACCTTCTGCCCTCCCGCGTCCTTCACCCGCCGCCGGCCGGGCCCGGCCATCCTGACAACGTTGTCGGGCTGGTGGATCGCCCGGAGGGGCAGGGGGCACTGCCGCCCGCCACCACGGGCGGCGACACGCACGTGTTCGCGGTGGCGACCGCCTGACCCGTGCACGTGCCGGCCGGCCGGGCGGTCCGTCAGGGCGCCCGCCCGGCCGGCACGGTTCGCGGGGACCTCAGCCGGTCCGGCGCACGGTGACCGTGTGCGTGCCGGGCGCCAGCCCGTCCAGCGTCACGTAGCCGTCCTCCTGCCGGGCCCCGGAGACCATCGCCCGGCGCCCGTTCCACACCACGCGCCGGTCCACCTGCACGACGGCCGGCCGGCCGCCGGTGGGTACGGCGACGCTGCCGCGGGTGCCGTGCGGGCCGCGGACGGTGAGGGTGAACGCGCCGTCGGCCGGGTTGGTCCAGTCGGCGGTGACCGGTCCGTGCGGCGTCGGCACCTGGCCCTTCGCCCAGGCCACCGACGCCGGGTGCGGCTGCACCACCCAGGTGGCGAAGCCCGGCGAGGTCGGCTGGATGCCGAGCAGTTCGTTGGTCAGCGCGGGCAGCACACCGGTCGACCAGCCGTGCGCCATGCTCGTGTACGCGCCCTCGTACAGCGAGCCGCCCGGGCCGATGCCCTCCCAGTTGGTGGTCCCGGGGTCGTTGCGGTCCATCCAGCCGTAGGTGCGCCGGATCTGGTCGAGCGCCGAGTCCGCCCGGCCGCTCTCGAACCGCGCGACCAGCTCCGGGTAGGAGGTGAAGGCGTACACCCGCTGCGAGGCGCCGTCGAAGATCGTGTCGTTGTCCATGAAGGCGTTGCCGTAGGGCAGCACGGTCGTGGCGTCCAGGTGGGCGAGGGCGGACGCCGCCCGGGTGGCGTCGGCCACGCCCGCGGTGATGGCGATGGAGTTGCCGTCCTGCGCGTGCCGGACCGCGCCGGTCGAGGAGTCCAGGTAGGCGCCCGCGTCCGCGTCCCACAGGTGGGCGTTGACGGCGGCGGCGACCGTGGCGGCCCGCGCCGTCCAGCGGCTCGCGTCGGCGCCGTGGCCCAGGTAGCGTGGCCAGCGACGCCGCGTCGGTCAGCGCCTGGACGTAGTTGGCGTTGTAGTACGTGATCTGGCCGGTGCGGTCCAGGAACGCGTAGTCGCCGTACCCGGACGTGCCGTTGAGGCCCTTGCTCAGCAGCCCGTCGGAGTCGGTCACCGACGGGTACCAGCTGTCGAGGAGCTTGGTGAGCTGCGGGTAGTACGTGCGTCGCGTAGCCGCTGTCGCCGGTGTGCAGCACGTAGTCCCAGCTGCACGTCACCCACCACAGCGGGTAGTCGAACAGCGGGAGCGTGTAGCCGTCGATGGAGGCCGGCGGGATCCAGCCGTCGGCGCGCTGGTGGTCGGCGAGGTCGGCGAGCACGTCGCGGGCGGCGGCCGCGGCGTCGTCGTGGGTGAGGTAGAGGGTGCGGGCGGAGACGGCGAGGTCGCCGACGTAGGGGTCGCGGTCGCGCTTGGCGCCGTCGTGCAGCACGAGCTTGCCGTCCAGGCCCGGGCGTGTCGGCGCCGCGCGGGTCGATGTCGTCGGACCGGAAGGTGTCGGTGACCAGCTCGTTGGTGTACGCGGCGCCGTACCAGTACCGGTTGAGGTCGTCGTCGGAGGACAGGAACCAGCCGCCGTAGGACTCCGGCGTGCCGACGTACGCGGTGAACTCCAGCCACACCGCGTCGATGGAGACCGTGCCCCACGGCTGCGCGGCGGGCGCGTCGGAGGGCAGCGCGTCCAGGCTGATCTGGAGGTAGCGGAAGCCGTGCAGGCCGTCGGCGTAGACCTTGCCGCCGCTCTGGTAGCCCTTGGTGTCCTTCCAGTCGGCGCCGCCGGCGGGCACCGCGAACTGGTCGGTGCCGCCGGAGGCCACCCCGGACTGGTCGGCGCGGGTGAAGTCGCTGCGGTCGGTGAGGAACTCCAGCGTCTCGGAGAACGCCAGCCGCACGCCGGGGCTGTTGCCGGAGGCCGAGGAGAAGCTGACGTGCGGGTAGCCGACGACGACCTTGCCGAAGTCCACCACGACCCGCGGGATGTCGTCGTCGGCGAGCACGGCCGGGTACACCTCGTTGACCCGGGTGAAGTCGCCCTTGGGGGTGTCCTGGTCGGCGGTGACCGTGATCCGCACCTGCGTGGTGGACACGCGTCTCGGCGAACGGCACGGCCCGCTGCACCGCGGTGTTGCCGGTGACGGTGGCGGCCGTGCTGCCAGGCGGAGCCGTCCCAGGTCTCGACGGTGAAGTCGCTCGGCACGCCGTCGGAGTTGGAGAGCAGGGTGATGCCCGGCAGGGTGAGCGGCGGCGGCCGTGGTGATGGTCAGGACGTCCGGGTACGCGGCGATCGTGTCGTCGTTCCAGAAGGTGTCCGGTGTTGCCGTCGACGGCGTTGGCGGCGTCGTAGGTGCGCGGCTGCCCGTCGTTCGCCGTTGTTGGGCGCGTGCGCGGAGGAGGCGGTCGCCGTCGTGCCGTCCGGCCAGCGCGGCGGCGCGGCCGGCTGCGGCCGGGTCAGCACGGCGACGCCCCCGCCGGGCTGCAGCAGCCCGTCGGCCCCGGTCACCTGGCCGGACGTCTGCTGGATGCGCGGTGGGCCGCACGGTGCGGCTCGGCGGGCCCCTGGACGTAGCGCTGCCAGTCGTCGTCCGCGTGCGGGCGGGGGCGGGCCCGGGGCGCCGGCGCGCGGCCGGCCCCGCGGTCCCGAGGGTCAGCCCGGCGGCGGCGAGGGCGGCCCCGCCGATCCCGGCCTTGAGGAGGCTTCTTCGCTGGGGTCCTGGGTGCTGCGGGGCTCGTCTCCCGCAGGGGTGTTGGGCATCTGCGGCTCCGGGCTGGGAGGTCGGGGGGAACATATATTTGAATCGTTCCAATATCCTGGTGCGGCTTGAGGCTACAAGGGGCCCCACGTTCCGTCCAGAGGGCGCCGCTCGCGAGGGGCGCGTGTTGCGAAACGCGGCGGTCGGGCTTGAATCGATACGGTGACGATCCGTCAGGCGCCGTTCCGGGCGCCTGGCCGGCAGTCCCGCCGGTCGCAGACGCTTGACGCTGGGGCCCTTCGTTGCCAAGATTCCCTCGTCTTTGGCATGTCCAGTGTCTTCAACCTCTCGGGCGCCAAGGGCGAGTGATCATCTGACAACGTTGTCAAGCAGTGGAGGACAGAAATGCCCCCAAGGATGCGGCGCCTGCGAAGAGCGGCGGTCGGTACGGCCGTCGCGCTGCTCGCGGCGAGCGCGGCGACGCTTCCCGCGCAGGCCGCCGCGGCGCCGGCGCACGGCGCCGCCGCGACCGGGTCCGCCGGCGATCTGACCCATCTGGTCAACCCGTTCATCGGCACCAAGAACGACGGCAACACCTATCCCGGCGCCGCGGTGCCGTTCGGGATGGTGCAGCTCTCGCCGGACACCGGGCACAACACCGGGCTACGACTACGACCAGAACCACATCCTCGGCTTCAGCGCCGACCACCTGTCCGGCGTGGGCTGCGGACTCGGCGGCGATCTGCCCGTGCTGCCGACCACCGGTGACATCACCTCCACCGACGACGCCGCGTACGCGGCCACCTTCAGCCACGCGACGAGAGCGCGTCGCCCGGCTACTACAAGGTCAAGCTCGGCAGCGGCATCACCGCGGAGCTGACCGCCACCACGCGGACCGGCCGGCAGCGCTACACCTTCCCGGCGACCGACAAGGCCAACGTGCTGCTCGACTCCGGCCAGGCGCTGCACAAGGTCACCTCCAGCACCGTGACCGTGCTGGACGACCACACCGTGCTCACCTCCATCACCGGCAGCGGCTTCTGCCAGGACACCAAGCCGTACACGCTCTACACCGAGACCAGCTTCGACCGCCCGTTCCTGTCCTACGGGACCTGGAACGGCGCCACCGTGACCGCCGGCAGCCGCACCTCGACCTCCACCGGGCGCGGCGGCGCCTACGTCCGGTTCGACACCACCGAGGACCAGGACGTCGAGGCGGTCACCGCGCTGTCGTGGACCGGCGCGGCCGGCGCGGCGGAGAACCTCGCCGCCGAGGGCCGCGGCACCTTCGACGCCGCCCGGGACGCGGCCACGCAGGCGTGGCAGGACCGGCTCGCGCAGATCCGGGTGCAGGGCGGCACCGACGAGCAGCGGGCGCACCTTCTACTCCTCGCTGTACCGCTCCTTCCTCGCGCCGAACATCGGCGCGACGTCGACGGCCGCTACACCGGCTGGGACGGCAAGGTGCACCCCGGGGACGGCATCACCTACTACCAGAACTGGTCGCTGTGGGACACCTACCGCACCCAGGAGCAGCTGCTGTCCCTGCTGGCGCCGCGCGAGTCCCGGGACATGGCGCTGTCGCTGCTGCGCGTCGCCGACGCAGAGCGGCCAGCTGCCGCGCTGGGGCTACGCCACGGTCGAGACGAACATCATGACCGGCGACCCGGTCACGCCGTTCCTGGTCGACGCCTACCGGCAGGGCCTGCTCAAGGGCCACGAGGAGGAGGCGTACCGGGTGCTGAAGCAGCACGTGGACCACGCCGCCCCCGCGTCCTCGCCGTCCGCCGACCGGCAGGCCGACCAGGAGTACCTGGCCGGCGGCTTCGTGCCGTACGACCCGACCCGGCCGCAGACCAAGCCCGGTGACGACGACTACCAGCACGGGCCGTCCGCGACGCTGGAGTACGCGCTCGCCGACGCCGCGCTCGGCGGCATGGCGCTCAGCCTCGGCCACACCGCCGACGCCCGCGCCCTGCTGACCCGCGGCCAGAACTACCGCAGCATCCTCGACCCGGACACCGGCTTCTTCCGGGCCCGGGACGCCGACGGGGTCTTCGTCGGCCCCACCGACCCGGCCGCCAGCGTCGGCTTCCACGAGGGCACGTCCTGGCAGTACATGTGGCTCGTCCCGCAGGACGTGCCCGGGCTGGTCGGCCGGATCGGCGGCGCCGCGACCGCCAACTCCCGGCTGGACTCCTTCTTCGCCTACGACCAGCTGCTCAAGGACCCGGCGGGCACCGCGCGCGACGTCTGGGTCAACGGCCCCTACTCGTACTACAACCAGGACAAGTACAACCCGCAGAACGAGCCCGACCTGAGCGCGCCCGTACACCTACCTGTCCACCGGGCAGCCGTGGAAGACCACCGACGTGGTGCACGCCGCGCTGACGCTGTTCACCGACGCGCCCGACGGCGTCACCGGCAACGACGACCTCGGCACCATGTCGTCGTGGCAGGTGCTGTCGGCCATCGGCATCTACCCGATGTCCCCGGGCACCGACCAGTGGGGCGTGTCCACGCCGCTGTTCGACCGGGTCGACGTGAGCCTGGACAAGCGCTACTACCCGAAGGGGCGGCTGACCATCACCGCGCCCGGCAGCAGCGACACCGACCGGTACATCCAGTCGGCGTCGCTGGGCGGCAGGCCGCTGCGCGACACGTACCTGACCACCGGTGACATCAAGGCGGGCAAGGACCTGGCGCTGACCGTGGGTTCGTCGCCCTCGTCGTGGGGCACGGCCGCCTCGGCCGCCCCGCCGGCCCTGGACCACGTGCCGGACACCCGGCGGCACACCGCCGCCGGCGCCGCCCCCGCCGCACCCGGCATCCTCGCCGGCGCCAAGGCCACCGAGGTCGACCTGTCCGCGGTGCTGTCCGGGCCCGGCACGGTCTCCGGCTCGGTGACGGTCGCCGCGGCCGAGCCGCTGACCGTGGACCCGGCGAACGCCTCCTTCACCGCCGTGTCCGACACGCTGCCCGCCACCCATGTGGTGCCGCTGCACGTCTCGGCCCCGGCGGGCACACCCGACGGCACGTACCCGGTCACCGTCACGGTCCGGCAGGCCGGCGGGCCTTCGGTCACCAGGACCGTGCCGGTCTCGGTGACCACCGCGAGCTGCCAGGGCGCGAGCGGCTACTGCCCGCAGGACCTGTCGGCGCAGTACGACGTGGACGGCGTCAGCACGGCCGGCGCCGCCGGGCGCGGACTTCGACGGCACCGGCACCAGCTACCCGGCCGAGCAGATGCCCGTACCGGGCACCGGTGTGCTCGCCGGCCGGGCGTACGTCTTCCCCGACACCACGGGCGGCGCGAAGAACTTCGCCACCGCCCACGGGCAGGACGTGCCGCTGACGCCGCGCGCGTACTCCGGGCTCGACGTCCTGCTCGCCGCGCACGGCGGCGACGTGAAGTCGACCGCGACGGTGCACTACTCCGACGGCAGCACCGCGCAGGTCGCCCTCGACGCCACGGACTGGGCGGCCGGCTCGCCGCGGCTCGGCGAGGACATCGCCGTGCACGCCGACAGCCGCTACGACAGCGACGGGCGCGCCGGACGGCGTGGCCGTCAACCTGTGGCACATCTCGGTCCCGCTGGACAAGAGCAGGACAGCGGAGTCGATCACCCTGCCGGACAACGGCAACCTGGAGCTGTACGCGATCAGCGGCCACAACGCCTGACCGGCCGTCACACACCTGCCGGCGTCCCGCCCGCCCCCCTCCCCCGCAGCGGGCGGGACGCCGGCCACCACCTGGAGCCGTAACCAGAAAGGCAGCACCGCATGAGAAGTGGCCGAGCCCACCGCACCCTCACCAGATCCCTGGTGGCGGCGGCGGTTTCGATGGCTCTGACCGTGCCCGCGTCGGCGCTCGCGCACGCCGCGACCGGCGACGCGGGCGCCGAGCCCGCCTTCAGCACCTCCTTCGAGTCCGGTCAGCCGCAGCCGACCTGGACCAGCACCTCGGAGACCGACGCCAAGGGCGACCCCTGGATCTCCGGGGTGACCGCGGGCACCGTCCCGGTGCTGCCCGGCAGCTTCAAGGACAAGATCGCCGAGGTCACCGCCAGCTCCGACAACCCGCCCAACGAGACGGCCGTCAAGGCGTCCGACGAGGACCCCAGCACCAAGTGGCTGACCTTCGCCACCACCGGCTGGCTCCAGTACAAGATGACCGAGGACGTCACGGTCAAGAAGTACGCGCTCACCTCGGCCAACGACTCGCCCGAGCGCGACCCGAAGGACTTCGCGCTCCAGGGCTCGGCCGACGGCTCCTCCTGGACGACCGTGGACAGCCAGAGCGGCCAGACGCTTCAGCGACCGCTTCACGTCCGACATCTACGAGCGTGGCCCACCCGGCCGCCTACCGCTACTACCGGCTGAACGTCACGGCCAACAGCGGCGACAGCGGCTCCACCCAGCTCGCCGACCTGATCCTGTCCGACGGCTCCGCCGCCCCGCCGCCGGTGGCCGGCATGACCACCGAGGTCGGCACCGGCCCCGGCTCCGGGGCCCAACGTCAAGCCGGACACCGGCTTCACCGGCCTCAAGGCCCTGGAGTACGCCGGCACCCACACCGAGGCCGGCGCCGTCCACGCCTGGAACAAGCTGTACGACGTGCACATCCCGGTCGGCCGCGACACGCAGCTGTCGTACAAGATCTTCCCGGAGCTGACCGGCGGCGACCTGGCCGTACCCCAGCACCTACGCCTCGGTCGACCTGCACTTCACCGACGGCACCTACCTCAGCCGGCTCACCCGCAAGGCGCAGGACGAGAACGGCGTCGACCTGACCCCGATCGGGCAGGGCACGTCGAAGATCCTCTACGCCTCGCAGTGGAACGCCGAGGTCGGCGCTGATCGGCGCGGTCGCGGCGGGCAAGACGATCGACCGCATCCTGCTCGGCTACGACAACCCGGCCGGCAGCGCGGACGCGGGCGCGCCGACCCAGTTCAAGGGCTGGATCGACGACCTCACGCATCGGCGCGGCCCCGGCCGCGCAACACCTCGCGCGCCTACGTCGACCACGTCGACACCCGGCGCGGCACCAACTCCTCGGGCTCGTTCTCGCGCGGCAACAACCTGCCCGCCACCGCGGTGCCCAACGGCTTCAACTTCTACACCCCGGTCACCGACGCCGGCTCCGACAGCTGGGAGTACAGCTACGCCTCCCAGAACAACGCGGACAACCTGCCGACCCTCCAGGCGCTCGGCATCAGCCACGAGCCCAGCCCGTGGATGGGCGACCGCGACCTGTTCCAGGTCATGCCGTCCGCGGCGAGCGGCACGCCCGACCTGGACCGGACCAAGCGCGCGCTGCCCTTCGACCACGACGACGAGACCGCCCGGCCCGACTACTACGGCGTCACGCTTCAAGAACGGCATCAAGGCGCGAGATCGCGCCGACCGACCACGTCGGCGGTCTTCCGGTTCACCTTCCCCGGCGACACCGGCAACCTGCTCTTCGACAACATCGACAACAAGGGCGGCCTGACCTTCGACGCCGCCAACGGCACCCTGGACGGCTACTCCGACCACGGCAGCGGCCTGTCCACCGGGGCCGAGCCGGATGTACGTGCACGCGCAGTTCGACCAGGCGCCGTCGACGGCCACCAAGACCACCGGCCAGGGCCGCGACAACGTCACCGGCTACGCGAAGTTCGACACCTCCGGGAACAAGGTGGTGACGATGCGGATCGCCACCTCCTTCATCAGCGCCGACCAGGCGAAGAAGAACCTGGACCTGGAGGTCCCGCAGGGCACGTCCTTCGACACGGTCGAGAACCGCGCCGAGCAGGCGTGGAACGCCAAGCTGGGCAAGGTCGAGGTGCAGGGCGCCAGCGACGACCAGCTGACCACGCTGTACTCCGACCTGTACCGGATGAACCTGTACCCCAACTCGGCGTCCGAGAACACCGGTACGGCCGCGCAGCCGGTCTACCAGTACGCCAGCCCGTTCTCCACCGGCCGGCACCAGCACCCCCACCCGGACCGGCGCGAAGATCGTGGACGGCAAGGTCTACGTCAACAACGGCTTCTGGGACACCTACCGCACCGAGTGGCCCGCGTACTCGCTGCTGGAGTCCGAACACCGCCGGCGAGCTGGCGAACGGCTTCGTCCAGCAGTACAAGGACGGCGGCTGGATCGCCCGCTGGTCCTCGCCGGGCTACGCCGACCTGATGACCGGCACCAGCTCCGACGTGGCCTTCGCCGACGCCTACGCCAAGGGCGTCGAGCAACTTCGACGCGCAAGGCGGCCTACGACGCGGCGGTGAAGAACGCCACCACCGTCTCCGCCGATCGCCGGGACGTCGGCCGCAAGGGCCTCGACACCTCGGTGTTCATCGGCTACACCGACACCTCGGTGGACGGCAGCGTCTCCTGGTCGCTCGACGGCTACATCAACGACTACGGCATCGGCACCATGGCCGCCAAGCTGGCGAAGGACCCGAAGCACGCCGAAGGCGCGAGCGCGAGCGCTACCAGGAGGAGTCCGCGTACTTCCTGGGCCGCGCGCAGAACTACATCACCCTGTTCGACCCGAACGATCGGCTTCTTCGAGGGCCGCAACGCCGACGGCTCCTGGCGCGTCCCGGACGCCGCGTACGACCCGCAGACGTGGGGCTACGAGTACACCGAGACCAACGGCTGGAACTACGCCTTCACCGTGCCGCAGGACCCGGCCGGCCTGGCCGTCGCTCTACGGCGGCCAGAAGAACCTGGAGAAGAAGCTCGACACGTTCTTCGCCACGCAGGAGACCGCCGAGGGCGACACCGGGTCGTACGGCGGCACCATCCACGAGATGATCGAGGCCCGCGACGTGCGGATGGGCGAGCTCGGCATGAGCAACCAGCCGTCGTACGCCATCCCGTACATGTACGACTACGCGGGCGCGCCCGTCCAAGACGCAGGCCGCCGTCCGCGAGATCGAGTCGCGGCTGTACATCGGCAGCTCGATCGGCCAGGGCTACCCGGGCGACGAGGACAACGGCGCCACCTCCACCTGGCAGATCTTCGGCGCGCTCGGCATCTACCCGCTCCAGGTCGGCAGCGACAACTACGTGATCGGCTCCCCGCTGTTCACCAAGGCGACGATCCACCTGGACAACGGCCGCAGCATCGTCGTCAACGCGCCGAACAACAGCACGCAAGAACGTCTACGTCCAGTCGCTGAAGGTCAACGGCAAGCCCTACGACAAGGTGTACCTGACGCAGGGCCAGCTCTCGGCCGGCGCGCGTGCTGGACTTCACCATGGGCTCCAAGCCGTCCTCGTGGGGCACCGGCCCGAACGCCCTGCCGACGTCGCTGACCCCCAAGGGCCAGTCGCCCGACCCGCTCGCCGACACCACCGGCCCGGGCCTCGGCACCGCGTCCTCGCCCGACGGCGTCCGACGTCGCCGACCTGTTCGACAACACCTCGAAGACCGCGGTGACCTTCCCGACCGCGACCCCGGTGGTGGACTACGCCTACGCCGGCAGCGACGGAAAGGCGCCGGCCGCGCAGAAGGCCACCTTCTACACCCTCACCTCCGGCACCACCGCGGGCCAGGACCCGAAGAGCTGGCAGCTCCAGGGCTCCACCGACGGCGGCAAGCACTGGAAGACGCTGGACACCAGGAGCGGTGAGACCTTCTCCGACCGGCTCCAGACCCGGCCCTTCGAGATCGCCCACCCCGGCGGCTACACCAGCTACCGGCTGGCGGTGACCGCCAACAGCGGCGGCTCGTCCACCACGCTGGCCGAGGTGGAACTGCTCGCCTCCTCGGGAGGCTCCGGCCACAACTGACCCGAGGACGTCGTCACGGCGGTGGGGGGCGCGGCAGCCGGCCGCGCCCCCCACCGCCGTTTCATGTCCGGCCCCGGTGGCCAGCGCTGGGCCGAACGCCCTGGTCAGCACTGGTGTCATGGAAGACTGGGGCGCATGCCCCCGGCCGGGCGCCGCGGACCGTGCCGCTCGGCCGCGAGGTGAGCCGGATCACGTCATCGCCGGGCCGCCGGTGTCGACCGGACGGCGGTCGGCGGGCGTATGCACGGTGAGACCGAGGAGATCCGGGGGCTGTTGTTGACCGTCGAGGAGTTCGAAGAGTTCTACGCGCAGACGGTCGCACGGCTGACGGGTCAGTTGTACGTGATGCTCGGCGACCTCGCGGAGGCGCAGGACGTCGTGCAGGAGGCGTTCGTCCGGGGCTGGGCCCGGCGGCGCCAACTGCGCGTCGACGGCCATCCGGAGGCGTGGGTGCGCACCGTCGCCTGGCGGCTGGCGGTGAGCCGGTGGCGCGGCCGGCGGCGGACCGCGGACGCCTGGCTGCGCAGGGGAGGACCGGGGCAGGCCGACGGGCCGGGCCCGGAGTCCGTCGCGCTGGTGGAGGCGCTGCGCGGACTGCCGCCCAGGCAGCGCCGGTCGATGGTCCTGCACTACGTGTGCGACCTCACCGTGGAGCAGATCGCCGCCGAGACCGGGCTGTCCGCGAGCACCGTGAAGACGCACCTGGCGCGGGGGCGCACCGCCCTCGCGCACCGCATGAACGACCCGCGTACCGAGGAGGCTTCGGGTGCCTGAGTCCCACGACCCGCTGCGGGCCCTGTTCAAGGAGGCCGCCGACGGCGGCCGGTCCCGCGCCCGCTCCGCCCCGGTCGCCGTCATCGCCGCCCGCGGCCGGGCCCGCAGGGTCCGGCGGTCCGCCGTCGCCGCCGCGGCCTGCGTGGTGCTCGCGAGCGCCGGCCTGACCGCGGCCGAGGTGCTGTCGGGCGGTGCGCACTCCTCCGCGCCCGCCGGCCCGCCCGGCCCCGCGATCTCGCCGTCCCGGTCGCCGCGCGGGCTCCCGACGACGCCGGGCGGCACCGGAGCGCCGACCGCGCAGAGCACCTCGACGACCGCGACGAGCACGTCGGGAGGGCCGCCCGGCAGCGGCCAGTCCGCGTCGGCCGGGCACGGGCGCCCACCTACCCCCCGGCCACCGGCCCGGCGTCCACCACCTATCCGCCGGTGTCCACCAGCCCACCGCCGGCCACGCCCTGACCGGGCCCGGTCCGCTCCCCTGCTGACACCGCCCCGACCCGCCCCGACCCGGCCTGGCCCGTTCGGTCCGGCCCGCTCCGCACACCTGCCGCGCCCCGGCGGCCGACGATCCGCCGGGGCGGTGGTTCCGTACGCCCTGACACCGCCCCGAGAGGGATTCCGCCATGCCC
This sequence comes from uncultured Actinomycetota bacterium, assembly GCA_963820715.1. Classification (GTDB taxonomy): domain Bacteria; phylum Actinomycetota; class Actinomycetes; order Streptomycetales; family Streptomycetaceae; genus Actinacidiphila. The sequence goes on from CAWGAU010000004.1 coordinate 255,869, forward strand.
TTTTCCCCGGTCCGGCCGCGCGCCGAGCGGGTCCGGACCCCCGCCCCCGTACGGACCGGACCGGCGCCCGTACGGGTCGGCGCCGCGGCCGCCGCCGCGCCCCGGCGCCGGTTGCCGCGCCTGCCGTCGGACCGCGCCGACCGCGACGTGCTGTGGCTGTACCTGCTCACCCGGGCCGGGCTGTGGACCACCGCCTACCTCACCCGCTGGCTGTTCCCCGCCGACGCGGGCACCCACCGGGCGGCCTCCGCGCTCGCCCCGTGGCAGCAGTGGGACTGGTGGTACTACCTGCACATAGCCCGGGACGGCTACTTCCCGCCCGGGTCCGGCCCCGGGACGGCGGGCCGGGACAACCGGGAGGCGTTCTTCCCCGGCTTCCCCCTCGCGCTGCGCGCCGTCCACACCGTCGTGCCGAGCTGGGCGGCCGCCGGCCTGCTGATCTCCTTCGCCGCGGGCGGCGTGGCCGTCGGTGGCGCTGGGCCGGATCGCCCGGCTGGAACCGGACGGCGGCGACAGCCGCGAGGGCGGCCGGCGCGCCGCGCTGTTCTTCCTGCTCTCGCCGTGCGCGGTGTTCCTGGCCGCGGGGTACACCGAAGCGCTCTTCCTCGCGCTGGCGCTGCCCGCGTGGCTGGCCGCCCGCCGGGGCGCGTGGCCGCGGGCCGCCGTGCTCACCGCGCTGGCCACCACGGTCCGGGTCAGCGGACTGTTCCTGGCCGCCGCCGTGGCCGCGCACTTCCTCGTCACCGCCCGCGCCGGGCGCCACTGGCGGTCCCTGCCGTGGCTGGCCCTGCCCGCGCTGCCCGCCGCGCTCTACAGCTGGTACCTGCACGCGCACACCGGCGACTGGATGGCGTGGAAGCACGCCGAGAACCGCGGCTGGTACCGCGCAGTTCCACGCCCCGTGGCAGGCGTGGCGGCACACCTGGCAGGCCGCCTTCGACCACACCCTGACCACCGGGTACGCCGTCGAGTTCCAGGCCGAGCTGCTCGCCATGGCCGTCGGCCTGCTGCTGCTCGGCGTGCTCGCCGTCCGGCGCCGCTGGCCCGAGGCGGTGTACACGGGCCTGAGCCTGTGGGCGCTGGGGACGTCGTACTGGTACATGTCGATTCCGCGCGGCAGCCTGCTGTGGTGGCCGCTGTGGACGCTGCTCGCCGCGGTGGAGCCTGGCGCGTCCGCGGGTCGCCACCGCGTACCTGTGCGTGGCCGGGCCGCTGACGACGATCTGCGCCGTCGCCTTCCTGTCGGGCCGCTGGGCCGGCTGAGCGGCCCGCCGCAGGTGGCGGGGGAGCGGCCGGCCTCGCCGGGGCGGCGGGTCAACGGCCGGGGCGCAGCGACGTGTAGCCCGGGTGGACGCCGGGGGCGAGGCCCTGCTCCTCGGCCATCCGCCGCAGCAGGCCGGTCAGTTGGACGCGTTCGTCGGGGGACAGGGCCGCGCACGTGCGCTGTTCGTGCTCCTCGGCGGCCGTGCGCAGGTCGGCCAGCAGCCGGGCGCCCTCGTCCGTGAGGAAGAGCGCGTGCAGCCGCCGGTCACCGGGGTTGACCCGGCGCTCGATGAGGCCGCGGCCCTCCAGGCCGTCGGCCAGCGTCACGAACCTGCTCGGCGGCATGCCGAGCAGGCCGGCGAACTCGCGCTGGCTGCCGCCGGGCCGGCGGCGCAGCATCCGCAGCAGTCCGGCCTGCGGGGGAGTGAGGTCGAGCCGCGCGATCAGCTCGGCGAACCGTCCGGCCGCGTGCGCCCCGAGCTGGGCGAGCAGAAAGGCGGCGCCGTCCTGGGGCCGGTGGCCGGCCTCCTCATTCGTACCCATGGCAGTACCGTAACACTCCGAGTATCGTTCCAATGTGTAATAGTTATTCTACGTACACGATGTGCGCGGCGCCGATACCCGTGAGGCATCCGATGCCGCGACGCCACGATGCTCATTTCCAGAGGAGAACGCCATGGCCTCCACCGCCGCTGTGCCCCAGCCGGAAAGCACCGGCCGCCGGCCGCAGTCCGGGCCGCCGCTGCTCGTCCCCGTACTCGCCTTCACGGTGCTGACCGTCGCGTACGTGGTGGTCAACCGCTCGACCCCGCACCCGGACGCCTCCGGCGCGGCCGTCCTGAGGTACGCGCAGGACCACCGCACCGCCGCCAAGTGGGGGTCGATGCTGCTCTTCGGCTCGTCGATGCCGCTGGCCCTCACCGCCGCCGTGCTGTACCGCCGGCTGCGCGCCCTGGGCATCACCGCGCCCGGCTCCGCGATCACGCTGGTCGGCGGGGTGCTCGCGTCGGCCGCGCTGTCGCTGAGCGGCATCTTCGGCTGGGCGGGCGCCCGGCTGCCCGCGGACGCCGGGCCCGCGCTGGCCAAGGCGCTGGCCGACCTGGCGTTCCTGGCCGGCGGCCCGGTGTTCGCCGTGACCTTCGCGCTGCTCATCGCCGGCGTGTCCGTCACCGGGCTGCTCGCCGGCCTGCTGCACCGGGCGCTGGCCCGGGTCGGCCTGGTCCTCGCGGCCGTCGGCATGCTCGCCACGCCGGCGTTCGTCGTGGACGGCTTCCAGTACCTGGTGCCCGTCGTCCGCTTCGGCGGCCTGATCTGGCTGGTCGCGGCGGCGTCCGTGCTGCCGCGGACCCGGCGGCGGAACGCGTAGCCGGCGCGGTCACGCGCCCGCTGGCCCGGACAGCGTCGAGGGGGTGGCCCGGAGAACGGCCACCCCCTCGGCGATCACCTCCCGGACCGCGCGGCGTACCGGGTCCGCGGCGCGGCGGCTCAGTAGTGGATCGGCCCCGGGACGCCGCCGCCGGCCACCACCGGGTCCCCGTTCAGTGCCACGCTCCTCGGGCTGGCCAGGAAGGTGATGACGGACGCGACCTCCTCGGCCGTCACCAGGCGGCCGATCGACACGGCGGCCTCCGCCGCCCGCTCGACCTCCTCGACGTCCACACCGCGCTGCGCGGCCATGGCGGCGAGCGTCTGCGGGGTCTTCTCGGTACGGGTCAGGCCCGGGTGGACCACCGTGACGTTGACGCCCCGAGGCCCCAGTTCGTCCGCGAGGTTCTTGCTCAGCGCGGGCCACCGCCACATTGCGCACCGACCCCACCAGCGAACCCGTCTGCCGCGCGGCCAGCCCGCTCACGTTGATGATCCGCCCCCAGCCCTGCCCGGTCATCAGCGGGGCGAACGCCCGGGCGGTGCGCAGATAGCCGCGCACCTTGACGTTGACCTCCTCCTCCAGCGCGCTCTCCGGGAAGCTGCCGGAACTCGCCGTGGCCGCCGCGTTGACCAGGATGTCGACCCCGCCGAGCCGCCGTACGACCTCCTCGGCGAGTGCGGCCACCGACGCGTCGTCCCCGGTGTCGGCCGCCACCCCGATCACCCGCCCGCCGCCGGCTCCCACCAGCGCGACGGCCCGTGCCAGCGCCTCCTCACCGCGGGCGACCAGCGCCACCGCGGCCCCCTCGGCGGCCAGCGCCCTGCCCACGGCCAGTCCGATGCCCCGGCTCCCGCCGGTGACGACGGCCCGCCGCCCGGTCAGTTCAAGATCCACGGCCAATCCCTTCGACGTCCCCTGCCCCACCGTCAATTCCCGTGCGTGACGCCTTGTTCCCGGGTCGGTCCCCGCTCGGTCCAGGGTCGGTCCCCGCTCGGTCCCCGGCTGTTCCACGGCTCTCGGGGCGGGCACGGGGCGCCTTGACCCGCGCATCCGGGGCTGGGTAGGTTCGCGGACGAGCGCAACTCGCCGTGCTGCCCACAGTTCTCAGGATCTCCGCTGATCCTGCCGCGGCCGTCACTGTCCCGGAGAACAGCACAAAGGCGTCGGCGTGCGGCAACGTGTTTCCCCATCATCCCCTTTCGCGATCACCCGGTCCGCGGACCCCTACCGCCGGGTGCTGCGTGCCCCGGGAGCGGCGGCCTTCTTCGCCGCCGCCCTGCCGGTGCGCCTCGGCTCGGCGATGCAGAGTCTCGGCCTGGTGCTCCTCGTGCACGGCGGCACCGGTTCCTTCGGCGCGGCCGGACTGGTCTCCGGCGCGTTCTCGCTGTCGAGCGCCGTCGCGTCGCCCCGGCTGGCCCGCGTCATGGACCGGGTCGGCCAGTCCCGGGTCCTGCTGCCGTGCCTGGCGGTCTACGGACCGGCCATGGGCCTCGTCCTGCTGACCGCCGGCCGGTCCGGCGCGCTGCCCGTGACCGCGGGGTGCGCCGCCGTCGCCGGCGCGGCCGCACCGCAGATCGGGGCGCTGACGGCGGCGCGCTGGTCGGCCCTGCTGCGCGGGGACCCGGCGCTGGCCACGGCGTTCACGCTGGAATCGCTCGGCAACGACATGACCTTCCTGCTCGGCCCGGCGCTGCTCGGCGTGGTCGGCGCGCTGGCCTCGCCCGTGGCGGCGATGGGTCTGGCCTGGCTGCTCGTCCTTTCCGGCGGCCTCGTCTTCGCCCTCCAGAAAGGCTCCGCACCCGCCCCCGCCCCCGCCCGGCCCGGCCGATCCGGGCGGGCCGGGCAGCGCGCGCGGGACTGGCTGCTGCGGCCCGCGAGCGCGGTGCTGGTCTGCGTCAACCTCGTCATCGGCATGTTCTTCGGGACCATGCAGCTCTCGGTGTCCGCCTTCGCGCAGGCCCACGGATCGGCCGCGGTGGCCGGTCCGCTCTACAGCGCGATGAGCGTGTCCTCCCTGGTCTCGGGCCTCGGGTTCGGCCTGGTGGCCCCGCGCCTGCCGCGCGCCGCGCTGCTGTCGTGGGTGCTGGCGTACATCGGCGCGGCGTGCCTGCTGTCCATGGCGGCCGGCTCGCCGCTGGGCCTGGCGTTCGCGCTCGCGGCGGTCGGCCTGGGCATCTCGCCGGCGCTGGTGCTGTCGGCCGTGCTGGCGGAGACGGTCTACCCGAGCCACGTGCTCACCGAGGCGTTCACCTGGCTGACCTCCGTCGGTGTCGCCGGGGCGGCCCTCGCCACGGGCGTGGCGGGCCGCGTGGTGCAACTGCACGGCGCCACCTGGGGTTTCGCACTGGCGGCCGGGGTGACGCTGGTCGCGGTGCCGGTCGTCCTGGCCGGCCGCGGCAGCCTGGTCCGGCCGACGGGCGGGGTACGGGCCGGCTGAGCCGCCGTGCGGGCGCCGTCGTGGGAACGCGGCGCAGCCGTAGGGCTGACGGGCGACCGTACGGGCCCCATCCCGCGCGGGCCGTGGACGCGGGTTCCGGCGGGCGCGCCCGACCCGTTTGGCGCCCTGCCGGGTTTCACCGCGCCCCGTTCCCGTGATGGTGCCGACGTGATCGTGGCCGGGGGTGGCATGCTGGCGCTGACATCGGACGCGGTCCCCGGCGCCGGGGCGCCTGCGGCCCGGGGCCTGACGGGGCGCAGGGTCCGCCCGTCTACTGCGGCTCCGACGGCTCCGGTCAGCGGGACCGGCCGAGGGACCGCCTGTGAGCGTGAGGGAGTCGCTGCGCCGCCGCGACGCGGGACTGGCCGCGCTGCGCCGGTCGTGCCGGGCCGCGATCGTAGCGCCCGCGCTGTTCGCGATCGGCGACAAGGTGGTCGGCAACCCGACGATGGCCGTCTTCGCCGCTTTCGGCTCGATCGCCACCTTGCTGTTCGTCGATTTCGGCGGTCCGACGAGGCAGCGGGTCGCCGCGCAGGGCGCGCTCGTCGTCACCGGTGCGGCCTTGGTGTGCCTGGGGACGGCGGCCTCGCGGTCGACCTGGTCGGCGACCGCGGCCATGGCACTGGTCGGCTTCGCCGTGCTGTTCTCCGGCATCGTCAGCTCGGTGCTGGCCGGTGCCTCGACCGCGCTGCTGGCGAGCTTCATCCTCTCGGTGATGCTGCCGGGCCCGCTCGGGTCGGTCACCGACCGGCTCTCCGGCTACCTGATGGCGGGCGCCGCGTCCGTGATCGCCGTCGCCGTGCTGTGGCCCGCGCCGGCCCGCGAGCCGCTGCGGCGCGCCACCGCCGACGCGTGCGCCCTGCTCGCGCGGCGGCTGCGCGCGGAAGTCGACTGCGTGCGCTGCGGCTTCACCCCCGACAGCCGGACCACCCTGGAGGAACTGGCCGCCGAGGCGGCCACCGCCGCGTCCGCGCTGCGCACCGCGTTCTACGCCACGCCCTACCGCCCCACCGGGCTCACCACCGAGACACGCACGCTCGTCCGGCTGGTGGACGAGGTGGTGTGGCTGGAGGAGATCCTGCGCCGCACCCCGCTCGACCCACCCGCCGCCCCCTCCGACCCCGAGGTGTGCGACGTCAAGCTCGCGGCGGCCGACCTGCTGGAACGCGGCGCCGCGCGGATGGAGGCGGACCCGGCGGAGGGGGACCGTGGCCTGCCCGCCGCCCGCGCCGTGGAGCCGGACCCGGAGCGGCTCCGGGCCGCCCGCGCGGCGATGGAGCGTACGGTCGTCGCCACCCTGCCCGGCCCCGGCATGGACACCGGGGCGGTCACCGGCTTCGTCAGCTCCCTCGAACCCGCCTTCCGCGCCCAGGAGATGAGCTTCGCCATCTCGGCGATCAGCGCCAACATCGAGCTGGGCGCGGCCGCCCGCGACCGCTCGTGGCGGGACCGGGTGCTCGGCCGCCGGCCCGCCGGTGCGACCTCCCCACTGTCGGCCGCGCAGGAACGCGCGGGCGCCCACGTCGAGGCCGACTCCGTATGGCTGCACAACAGCCTGCGCGGCGCCTTCGCCCTCGGCCTGGCCGTGCTCGTCGCCGAACTCACCGGCGTGCAGCACGCGTTCTGGGTGGTGTTCGGCACGATGGCCGTGATCCGCTCCAGCGCCCTGCTGACCGGCCAGAACGCGCTGCGCGCGCTGCTGGGCACGGTGGCCGGCATCGCGGTGGGCGGCGGGCTGATCTCCGCGGTCGGCTCCGACACCACGGCCCTGTGGTTCCTGCTGCCCCTGGCCATCGCGTTCACCGGGCTGGCGCCCGCCGTGATCTCCTTCGCCGCGGGGCAGGCCGGCTTCACCGCCACGCTGCTCATCCTGTTCGACATCATCGCGCCGGCCGGCTGGTCGATCGGACTGGTCAGGATCGAGGACATCGCGATCGGCTGCGCGGTGAGCGTCGGGGTCGGGGTGCTGTTCTGGCCGCGGGGCGCGGGCGCCGCGCTGGGCCGGGCGCTGGCCGAGGCGTTCGAGGACAGCGCCCGCTATCTGCGGGCCGCCGTCGCGTACGGCGTGACCCGGTGCGACGCGCTCGTCCCGCCCGCCGCGGCCCCGGACGGGGAGCGGCACGCCGCGGTCGCGGCGGCCCGCCGGCTCGACGACGCCTTCCGCGGCTTCCTCGCCGAGCGCGGCACCAAGCACATCCCGCTCGCCGACGTGACGGCCCTGCTCACCGCGGTCGGCGCCCTGCGGCTGACCGCCGACGCGGTGCTCGACCTGTGGCGGACCGACGCCGCTGCCGCCCCCGGCGGCGACCGCACGGCGGCCCGCGACGAGGTGCTGCGGGCCGGCGCGCGGCTGTGCGCACTGGTACGAACAGGCGGCGCGGGCGCTGGCCGGCCACGGCGCGGTGCCCGGCCGGCTGGCCCGCGACGCCGTCGCGGACGCGCGGCTGGCCGAGGCGGTGCGCCGGGACCTGACCGCCGGAGCCGGGCTGGGCACAGGCACGGGCACGGACGCGGGCACCGGTACGGGCACGGCGGTCCGGATGATCTGGACCGCCGACCACCTCGACGCGGCCCGCCGCATCCAGGCGGTGGTGCTGGAGCCCGCCCGGGCCGCAGCCGCGTTCCAGAACCGGATGCACACCGTGACCGGCCGCGCCGACCGGCACGCCGGACCGCCGCGCACGGAACGCGTCTGACGGCCGGTCACCGCGACGGCCGGCGCGGGCCGGTCACTCCTGGACGGAGCTCGCCGTGTCCGCCGTGTCCGCGGCGTCTGCCGAGACCGCGGTGCCTGCCGAATCCTCGGCGTCCGGCGCGTCCGGCGCGTCCTGGCCGTCCGCGACGGGCGCGTCCGGATCAGGCACGTGGGGGAGTACGTCGGCGGTGTAGCTCTCGACGGCCGCCTCCAGGCCGACGTCCCCCTGCGGCCTGCTCGGACAGGTACCAGCGGTGCTCCAGCAGCTCGTGGTAGAGCTGCGCGGGGTCCATCCGGCCGCGCAGCTCGCGCGGGACGGCCCGCACGGCCGGGCGGAAGACCTCGCGCACCCAGCGGTGGGCCAGCACCTCGGGGCGCGCGCCGAGGGGATCGCCGGGGGCGTGGTCGTCCTGCGTGGTCATCCACTGCTCCAGGTCGTTGAGCAGGCTGCGGGCCTGGTTCTCCTCGGTGTCCAGGCCGGTCAGGCGCAGCAGTTGGCGCTGGTGGTGGCCGGCGTCCACGACCTTGGGCAGGAAGGTGACGGTGTCGCCCGCGGGCGAGCGCTGGATCTGCATCTCGGCGACGTCGAAGCCGAGGTCGTTGAGGCGCCGGATGCGCCGGTCGATGTAGTGCCGCTTGCTCGCCGGGTACACCGACTCGCGGGTCAGCTCGTGCCACAGGTCGGTGTAGCGGCGAGCAGATCGCCTCGGCGAAGGTGACCGGGTCGACCGAGGGGTGCAGCGAGCCGCCCGCCTCCAGGTCCATCAGCTCGCCGGCGATGTTCACCCGGGCCAGCTCGATGTCGTACTCGCGCTGCCCCTGGCTGAGCCGCGGCTGTATCTGCCCGGTCTCGGCGTCCACCAGGTACGCGGCGTACGCCCCGGCGTCGCGGCGGAAGAGCGTGTTGGACAGCGAGCAGTCGCCCCACGCGAAGCCGACCAGGTGCAGCCGGACCAGCAGCACCGCCAGCGCGTCCAGCAGCCGGCTCACCGTGCCCGGCCGCATCGTCGTCTCGAACATCGACCGGTACGGCAGCGAGCCGTTGAGGTGCCGGGTGATCAGCGCGGGCTCCAGCGGCGTGCCGTCGTCGGCGACCCGCCCGGTCACCACCGCGATCGGGTCGACGGCCGGTATCGCCAGCCGGTCGAGGTCGCGCAGCAGCGCGTACTCGCGGTCCGCCGCCCACTCGCTGACCTCCTTGATCGCCACCACCTCGTCCCCGGCCCGGGCGAAGCGCACCACGTGCCGGGAGATGCCGCGCGGCAGCGCGACCAGCGACTCGTCCGGCCACTGGTCGAGCGGCAGGCACCAGTCGAGGTCCAGCAGGGCCGACGGGTGCTCGGCGTCGGTGGCTCTGATCTGCAACGGCATGGCGCCCGGGTCCTCTCGTACGGTCGAAGGCCGCCGTCCGGCCCGGTCCCGGGGAGGGGCGTGCCCGGTTCCGGGGTCAGGTTCCCGGTCCGCGGAAGGGCCGGCGCGGTGCGGCACGCCCGATGGTGCCATGCGTGCCCCGGACGGTGGCCGGCCGTCCACGCAGGGCCCGTCCGCCGCGCCCGTCCGCGACGCTACGGCCCCGTAGCGTGCCCGGACGCCGCCCAACTCGCCGTCTGGCGACGCCGGTAGGGACCGGTCTCCAAGGGTCGTACCCCTTACCGGCCCGGTCACAGCCCGTGCCGTGCGGCCCATGCCACGACCGCCGCCGCGATGGCGTCCGGCTGGTCCTCGGGCGCGAGGTGGGCGGCAGGACCGCAGGCGACCGTCTCCAGCGCGCTGATGTGCGCCGCGCACCACGCCGCCATCGCCTCGTCGATCATCAAGGTGGGCGAGGAGTCGAAGGTGAGCAGGAGTTTGGGGATGCCGGGGCTGTCCGCGAGCCAGGCGTCGTAGGCGGTGACGCGGGCGACGACATCGGCCGGTTCGCCCTCCAGCGGCATGGCCCGGGACCACTCCAGCAGCGGGCGGCGGCTGTCGCGGGTCGGGTAGGGGGCGCGGTAGACGTCCCGGTCGGCGGGTGCGAGCCCGCTGCGCACGGTCTGCGCGAAGCTGCCCTCGATGAAGACGTTCTGGTCCAGTACGAGCCTCTCGCCGACGCCCGGGGTGCGGAACGCCTCGAAGCGCGAGCGGGCGGCGGCCGGGTACTCCTCCCAGGTCATGGGCCGCACGATGGTCTCCATGAAGGCCAGCCCCGGCACCCGCCCGGGGTGCCGCGCGGCCCGGTCGAAGGCGAGCGCGCCGCCCCAGTCCTGGCCGACCAGCACGGCCCGCTCCAGGCCGAGCGCGTCGAACCAGGCGTCCAGATAGCGGGCGTGGTCGGCGAAGCGGTACGCGATGCCGGGCTTGCCCGAGCGGCCCATGCCGATCAGGTCGGGCGCCAGGCAGCGGTGGCCGGCGGCGGCCACCTTCGGCAGCACGTGGCGCCACAGGTGCGAGGAGGTCGGGTTGCCGTGCAGGAGGACCACGGGCGGCCCGGACCCGGCCTCCTCGTAGTGCAGGAACGAGTCGAGTACGTCGACAACCGGCATGGCCGTGCCTTCCGTTCGCATTCCATTGGGGTGACTAACGTTCGTCTCACTAATGAAATTACAACGTTAGTGGGCCGAACGCAACGAGTACGATGCCGCCATGGACCCCGCGCACGACATGCCCCTGGCGCACGACCAGGCGGACACCCCCGAACGGCTGCGGACCCTGCCCAGCCGGCTGCTGTCGCTCACCGCCGCGCACGCCGACCGCATGGTGGGCGCCCGGCTCGCCGAGGCCGACGCGCGCAAATGGCACTACGCCGTGCTGGCCGTCCTCGACGCGTCGGGACCCGCCAGCCAGGCCACGCTCAGCCGGCGCACGGGCGTCTACCGCAGCGACCTGGTCGCCGTCATCAACGAACTGTCCGCCCGCGGCCTGGTCGAGCGCGCCCCCGACCCCGACGACCGGCGGCGCAACGTCATCACGCTCACCGGGCCCGGCCGGGACCGGCTCCAGCGCCTCGACGCGGTGCTCGACGCCGTGGAGGAGGACCTGCTGGCGCCCCTGGACGCGCCCGAACGGGCCGAACTGACCCGGCTGCTGACCCGTCTGCTCGACCACCACGGCCGCAAGCGGCAGCCGTAGAGACGCCCTACCGGTCCAGGTACGAGAGCAGCTTGCGGGCCGCCGGGCTGGGCCGGTCGCCCTCCGGCAGCGCGACGGACACCTCCCAGTACCGGTCCCCAGGGCCCTTGATCGGTACGGCCGACAGCGTCGCCGCCTCCTTCTTGCGGGCGATCGGCGCGGGCACCGCCGCGATCCCCAGCCCGTGCCGCACCAGGTCGATCAGCGTGTGCACGTCGTAGACCTCCAGCGCGACCCGGCGGTGCGTGCCGCCGGCCGCGAAGGCGCGCGTCGGTCAGCCGCCGCGCGCCCCAGTCCGGGTGCCAGTCCACGAACGTCTCGCCCGCCAACTGCGTCCAGTCCACGTGGGAGGCGTCCGCGAGCCGGTGCCCGGGGTCGCAGAGCAGCACCATGGGCTCGCTGGTCAGCGGCACCAGCCGAACCCCCTCCGGCGGCGGGCCCGGCAGAGTGATGAACGCCAGGTCGAGCCGCCCGTCGGCCACGTCCTGGGCGAGCACCGCCGAACCCGCCTGGCGCAGCCGCACCTCGACGTCTCCGTGCTCCGCGCGGAACCGGGCCAGCAGCGCCCCGACGTCCACGGTGACGCACTGCTCGGTGCCCACCGACAGGCTCCCGCGCAGCAGGCCCTGGACCGCCGCCACCGCGTCGCGCGCGGCGCGGATGCCCGCCAGGGTGCGGGTCGCCTCGGTGAGCAGCGCCCGGCCCGCGCCGGTCAGTTCCACGCTGCGGGTGGTCCGGGTGAAGAGCGCGGCGCCGAGCTCGCGCTCCAGGGCGCGCACCGAGGCGGACAGTCCCGACTGGGAGACCATCATCCGCTGGGCGGCCTTGGTGAAGTGCCGCTCCTCGGCGACGGCCACGAAGTATTCGAGCTGCCTGAACTCCATGATTGAGAAATGTAGTCGATGAATCGATCCGCTTTCTTCTATTGGACGCCTGGGATCGGCGGGGACAGCATGGTGAACGGACACCGCCCGGGCCCGGTCCCCCGCGGAGCGCCGGGTCCGGCCCCTCCCGCAGAGCACGCCCCCGCACGCGTCACCAAGGAGAATCACCATGGAACACCGCAACCTCGGCCGCAGCGGATGCGGCGTCTCGGCGCTCGCGCTCGGCACGATGACGTTCGGCGCGGAGTCCGACGAGAGGTGCGCGCACGCCCAGCTCGACCGCTTCGTCGAGGCCGGCGGCACGCTGATCGACACCGCCGACGTCTACAGCGCGGGCGTCTCCGAGGAGATCGTCGGCCGCTGGCTGGCCGCCCGGCCCGCCGACGTGACCGACCGGGTCGTCATCGCCACCAAGGGCCGCTTCCCGATGGGCTCGGCCCCCAACGACGCCGGGCTGTCCCGCCGCCACCTCGACCGCGCCCTCGACGCCTCGCTGCGCCGGCTCGGCGTCGACAGCGTCGACCTCTACCAGGTGCACTCCTGGGACCCGCTGACCCCGGTCGAGGAGACCCTGCGCTTCCTCGACGACGCCGTCCGGCAGGGCCGTATCCACTACGTGGGCCTGTCCAACTTCACCGGCTGGCAGCTCCAGAAGGCCGTCGACATCGCGGACTTCCGCGGCCTGACCCGCCCGGTCACGCTCCAGCCGCAGTACAGCCTGCTCGTCGCGCGAGATCGAGTGGGAGATCACCCCCGCCTGCGAGTCCGAGGGGCTCGGCCTGCTGCCCTGGAGCCCGCTCGGCGGCGGCTGGCTCACCGGCAAGTACCGCCGCGACGAACTGCCCACCGGCGCCACCCGGCTCGGCGAGAACCCGGACCGCGGCGTCGAGGCGTACGACCGGCGCGGCCGGGCGGCAGCGCACCTGGGCCGTCGTCGACGAGGTCCGCGCGGTCGCCGACGAGCACGGCGCCTCCATGGCCCAGGTCGCCCTGGCCTGGCTGCTCGAGCGGCCCGCCGTCTCCTCGGTCATCCTCGGCGCCCGCACGGTCGAGCAGTTGGAGGACAACCTCGGCTCGGTCGACCTCGCCCTGACCGCCGACCAGGTGGACCGGCTGGACAAGGCCAGCGACCCGGGCGCGGCCGACTACCCGTACGGCGTGCCGGGCGTGCAGCAGCGCAGCCGCGACATCCTCGGCGGCCGCTGAAACCCGCGGGCCCGCGCGGCGCCGTGCGGGCCCGAACGGCGGGCTCTAGTTCCAGGGCAGCCGGGAGCGGGTGGCCCAGTAGTCCGCCGGGGGCTCGGCGAGGTCCGCGAGCGCGGCCAGATCGGCCGGGCCCAGGCGGACCTCGGCGGCCCGCAGGTTCGAGGTGAGCTGGGCGGCCGTTGCCGCGCCGGACAGGACCACACCGGCCCAGGGCTGGTGGAGGGCCGCGGCCAGCACGAGCGCGTCGTACGAGGCGCCCGTCGACGCGGCGAGCGGCGCCAGGACGCGGTCGGCGCCCGAACCGGGCGCGGCCAGGCGGCCGTTGGCGAGGGCCTCCTTGACGTACACGGTCCGGCCGGACGCGTGGGCCTCGGCGAGGGCGGGGCCGGCCGAGGGCTCCAGCGGGTTCCAGGTGGACTGGACGGTGCGGAACAGCGGCGCGCCGTCCACGGTGACGGCCAGGGCCGCGCGGATCGCGTCGGCCTGCGCCGGCCCGCTGGTCGACAGCCCCACGGTGACGCCGTCCGCCGCCAGCTCCGCGAGCGCCCCGTGCAGGGCGGCGTCGGTGAGCGCCGGGCTGTCCGGCGTCACCGAGTGCACCTGGTAGACGTCGAGGCGGGCGCCCAGCAGCGCCCGGGTCTCGGCGAGTTGGCGCTCAAACGTGGCCAGGCCGTGGTCCTTCACCTCGTGCGCCTGCGCCCGCACCCGCCAGTCGGCGGTGTAGGTGTAGCCCCACTTGCTGGAGACGACCAGCCCGGTCCGCCGCGGCCCGCCGTCCAGCCACTGCGCGAGGAACTCCTCGGCGCGGCCGTAGGAGCGGGCCGCGTCGAAGTGCCGGACGCCGCCCTCGTACGCGAGGTCGAGCAGCTCGTGCGCGCGCCGGCGCATGGCCTCGACCCCGCGGCCGGACGGCAGATCGCGGTCGCGGCCCAGGTTGATGTACCCGGGGCGGCCGACGGCGGCGAGCCCGAACCCGATCCGGGCGGCGGGGGCGGCGCTGTCGTGCGGTGGGGTGGCCACGGGGGCGGCTCCTGCGGTGGTGCGGGGGTGGCTACGGGCCGGGCCGCGCGGGCCCGGTGATCACCGTAACCCCGGCGGGGCGGCGCGGGCGTCGGACGCGGCCGCAAGCGCTGCCCGCCCGGGACGCGGCCGGCCCCCGGCCTCGACGGAGGACGGGGGCCGGCCGGGGTCGGGCAACCGGTGTGCGGGAGCGGGCCGTTCAGCCGGCGACGGTCGTGGTGACCTGGCCGGCGCCGCTGTCCTGGAGCCAGGTGGTCCAGGACAGGTTGAAGTCCGCGTAGCCGTTGTCGCCGGCGGCCTTGCCGCGCGGGGAGCCGGTGATCGTGATCGGGTCGCCCTGCTTGATGAAGTTGTAGAACCACTTGGCGTCGGCGAGCGACAGGTGGACGCAGCCGTGCGAGCCGTAGCTGTGGCCGGGGTACGGGTCGCCGGTCGAGTAGTGGATGTAGGTGCCCGAGGTGGTCAGGTGCACGTCCCACGGCAGCGTCAGGTCGTAGTAGTTGGGGCTGCCCTTGTCGCAGCTGATGCCGACGCTGCAGGAGGTCATCCGGACCTCCTTCTCCTTGTCGACGACCGCCATCGTGCCGTCCCACGAGGGGAAGCTCGGGCTGCCGGCGTCGATCGGGAAGGTCTTCACGACCGCGCCGTCGTGGGTCACCTTCATGGAGTGGCCCTTCACCGACACGGTGGCCGCGTTGTCGTCACCGATGGTGAAGGAGTGCTGGTAACTGTGCGTGCCGTAGCGGCCGTTGCCGTCGGGCACGTCCTTCAGGTCGGCGTCGACGCTGACCTTGGTGCCGGGCTTCCAGTAGTCCTGCGGGCGGAAGTCCACCCGGGTGGAGCTGAACCAGTGCCAGGCACCGGTGGTCGGCACGGACGTCGATATCCTGAGGTGCTTCTCGACCCCGGCCCGCGCCGACGTCGCCACCGGGTCGGTGAAGACCACCGATATCGGCATCGCGACGCCGACGGTGCTGCGGGTCAGCGGCGTGATGGTGTTGAGCAGCATGGGCGGGCCCGCGGGCTTGCTCTTGGTCGGCGAGGGGGTGGCCGTGGCCGTCGGCTTCGCTGGTGCCTTCGCATCCGTGGTGGGTGTGGAGGCCGAAGAGTTGCCGCCGCACGCGCTCGCACCCGCGAGGACCGCACCGGCTGCCAGTGCGATCCCCAAGCTGGTCCTGACCCGACTCATGTGTACCCGTACTCCGCTCATGTCACTACATCAACTGCGTCTGCTTGGTTAAGACTCCCACCCGGCCGGGCCGGTTGCAGGGACGACGTAAAGCGGCGGCCAAACCTTCGGCGCCGGGTGATCACAATTCGTCACCGATGATGGGCTCTTGGTGAGGAGTGGTGGTTGCTACGGGATGGATTGGCAGGCAATGTCGGGTCGACGGAAGGGCGTGGAAAGGTGAACCGTCAATTTTGCGCCATATCCCTCGATCGGGTGGCGCGCCAGCATCCGGAACGGAAGGGCAGGTCGAGTTCGTCGCCGGCGCCGTGCAGCCCGTGCAGGGCGCACAGCGTCCGCTCGGCCCGGGCGAGCAGCCGCCGCCGCTCGTCGTCGGGCAGCACGATGATCCTGCTGTACGTGCCGAGCAGCGCCGCCGTGTCGCCGGCCGTGGCGCGGTGGGTGCAGGTGAAGGAGTCCTCCTCGATGTCGCCGAACAGCGAGCCGGGGGTCTCCGCCAGTGCCTCGCGCAGCCGTTCGCCGCGCCACAGGTACTCCGCGCGCACGGTGTCGCGCTCCCGCGGCCGCTGCTGCGCCGCCCGTCCGGGCAGGAACTCCTTGCGCCACTGCGTGACCCACGGGACCTGGCCGTCCAGGCCGTTCCACACCACGCTCAGCCGGCCGCCGGGGCGCAGCACCCGCGTGATCTCCGGGATCGCCCGCGTGGTGTCGAACCAGTGCCAGGCCGACGAGACGACCACCGCGTCCAGCCCGCCGTCCGGCAGCGGGATCTCCTCGGCCGTGCCCTTCAGCGCGGTCACGCCCGGGTTGCGGGCGGACAGCACCGCCCGCATCCGGTCGTCGGGTTCGACCGCCACCACGTCGGGCACCCGCTCGGCCAGCAGCACGGTGAGCGTCCCCGCGCCGGCCGCCAGGTCCAGCACCCTGGCGCAGCCCTCGGGCAGCAGCCAGTCGACGGCCGCCGCGCACGGAGCCGGCCGCAGCCGTGCGTAGTCCTCGGCCACCGTCCCGAACACGGTGGCCCGGCCCTCTGCGTCCCGCTCGCCCATGCGGACACCTCTCCTCTTCCCCGCTGGTCTTTTCCCCGGCGCCGCGTACTCCGCGTACTCCGGGGCCCGCGGAAGGCGGCGCCGGGGCCGCCTTCGGCCGAGCGTAGGGGAGCGGCCTGTGCGATCGCCCGCGCGGGACGCGGCCCGCGCACCCGGAAAGTCCGCGCCCGCCGCCCGGTCCGATACCCGCCCGGGACGCAGGGCCACGCCCATCCGCCACCGAGAGGACCCACGCCTTGACGGGGGAATCTGTGAGCGCTAACAATGACAACATCACAGATCGGAGTGCCATGTCGCAGACCGCGGAAGGCGTCGACCCCCGTCGGCCCCCCACCATGGCGGACGTCGCCCAGATCGCCGGTGTGTCGCACCAGACCGTGTCGCGGGTGCTGAGCAACCACCCCAACGTACGGGAGGCGACCAGGACCGAGGTGCTGCGGGCGATCGAGGAGCTGGGCTACCGGCGGAACTCGTCCGCGCGGGCGCTGGTCACGCGCCGGACGCAGACGCTGGGCGTGGTGGCCTGCAATCCGACGCTGTTCGGGCCGGCCAGCACGCTGTTCGGGCTGGAGGAGGCGGCGCGGGACGAGGGGTACATGGTCTCGGCGGTCACCCTGCGCCGCCACACCGCCAAGGCGCTGTCGGACGCGATCGACCACCTCAGGGACTGGGGCGTGGACGGCATCGTGGTGATCGTCCCGGAGCGCGAGGCGGTCGCCGCGCTCGCGGAGCTACGGGTGCCGGTGCCCGTCGTCACCGTGGAGGGCGGCCACGACCTGCGGATTCCCGGCGTGTCGGTGGACCAGGAACTGGGCGCGCGGCTGGTGACGAGCCATCTGCTGGGCGCCGGCCACCGTACGGTCTGGCACGTGGCCGGCCCGCAGAACTGGCTGGAGGCCGAGGGCCGCACCACGGCGTGGCGGGCCACGCTGGAGGAGGCCGGCGCCCAGGTGCCGCCGCCGCTGATCGGCGACTGGACCCCGCTGTCGGGCTACCGGGCGGGCCAGGAGCTGGCCGGGCGGGTCGCGTCCGGCTCGGCCCAGCGCAACACCCCGGGTGTGAGCGCGGTGTTCGTGGCCAACGACCAGATGGCGCTGGGCGTCCTGCGCGCCTTCCGGGAAGCGGGCCTCTCCGTCCCGGGCCAGGTGGCCATCGCCGGGTTCGACGACATCCCCGAGGCCGAGTTCTTCGCCCCGCCGCTGACCACCGTCCGGCAGGACTTCGCCGCCGTCGGCCAGGCCAGCATCCGGCTGCTCATCGACCAGTTGGAGTCGGGTCCGGTCGCGGGGGACACGCGCGTCGTGATCGAGCCGCGGCTGATCGTACGCAGCAGCAGCACCTCGTCGTAGGCGGCAGCCGTCGCGCGGACGGGACCCGTAGCGCACGGGTGCCGCCCGGTACCGGCGGCCCGCCACCACCTCCCGCACCCATGGAGAACATGACGATGACCACCGATCCGCCCGCCGTCACCGTCGGGGTCGACTTCGGCACCCTGTCCGGCCGCGCCCTGGTTGTGGCCGTGGACGACGGCCGGGAGCTGGGCAGCGCCGTGCACGAGTACCGCCACGGCGTGGTGGACGGCGTGCTGCCCGCGACCGGCCGCCGGCTCCCGCCGGACTGGGCGCTCCAGATACCCGGCGACTGGCGCGATGTGCTGCGGCACGCCGTCCCGGCGGCGCTGGCGGCGGCCGGCGTCGACCCCGGCCGAGTAGTGGGCCTGGCAACGGACTTCACCGCGTGCACCGTGCTGCCGGCCACCGCGGACGGCACCCCGCTGTGCGAGCTGCCGGGTCTGGCGGACCGGCCGCACGCGTATCCGAAGCTGTGGCGCCATCATGCGGCGCAGCCCGAGGCCGAGTTGATCGTGGAGCGGGCCCGGGAATCGGGGCAGGCGTGGCTCGGCCGGTACGGCGGCCGGATCTCCAGCGAGTGGCAGCACGCCAAGGCGCTCCAGGTGCTGCGCGAGGACCCCGGGGTCCACGCGGCGGCCGAGCGGTGGATCGAGGCGGCCGACTGGATCGTGTGGCAGCTCACCGGGACGGAGAGCCGCAACCCGTGCACGGCCGGGTACAAGGGGATCTTCCAGGACGGGGCCTACCCGGGGCCGGAGTACCTGGCCTCGCTGCACCCGGACTTCGCGGCCTTCACCGCGAAGCTGGAGCATCCGCTGACCCAACTGGGCGCGCCCGCCGGGACGTTGAGTGCCGAGGCGGCCGAACTGACCGGCCTGCCGCAGGGCGTGACCGTGGCCGTCGGCAACGTCGACGCCCATGTCACCTGCGCCGCGGCGCAGGCACTCGACCCCGGTCACATGCTCGCCATCATGGGGACGTCGACCTGCCACATCATGAACTCCGACGTGCTGGCCGAAGTGCCCGGGATGTGCGGCGTGGTGCGGGACGGGGTGGTGCCGGGGCTGTGGGGCTACGAGGCCGGGCAGAGCGGCGTGGGGGACGTTCTCGCGTGGGCCGCGCGGACCGTCGCACCGCGGGAGTACGCGCTCCAGGCACGTGAACAGGGCGTCACGCTGCACGAGTTGCTGACGCGCAAGGCCGAGGCGCAACCGGTCGGCGGCCACGGGCTGGTGGCCCTGGACTGGCACAGCGGCAACCGCTCGGTGCTGGTCGACCACCACCTGTCGGGGCTGCTGGTGGGGCTGACCCTGGACACCCGGCCGGAGGACGTCTACCGCGCGCTGGTGGAGGCCACCGCGTTCGGCACCCGCACGATCATCGAGGCGTTCGAGGAGGCGGGTGTGCCGGTGACGCAGTTCACCGCGGCCGGGGGGCTGTTGAGGAACCGGTTCCTGATGCAGACCTACAGCGACATCCTGGGGCGGCCGGTGAACGTCATCGGCTCCCGGCAGGGGCCGGCCCTGGGCGCGGCGATCCACGCCGCCGTGGCCGCGGGCGCCCACCCCGACCTGCGGACCGCCTCCGCCGCCATGGGCAGCCTGCACCGCGCCGCCTACACCCCCGATCCGGCCCGGGCCGCCGCCTACGACGCGCTCTACGCCGAATACCGCGACCTGCACGACCACTTCGGACGCGGCGGCAGCGCCGTGATGCACCGCCTGCGCTCCCTGCGCGACCGGGCCGTGCAAGCGGCTCAGGCCGAACCGTCCGCTCCCACCGCGCGGGCCGAACCGAAAACTCAGCCCGAACCGCCGGTTCGCACCGCAGTAGCCGAACCGACCGCGCGGGCCGAGCCGTTCGCGCCTCCCACCGGGCCCGCCACCCGTAGTGCCCCCGCCGCCCAGCCATGACCGGAGCCCATTTCTTTCGGGCTGAATGTTAGCGCTCACTACAAAGAGCGAGCCCTCACCGCACCCGTCCCCCGACCCCAGCCCGGCCCCCAACCCCGGCCCACGACAGACGAGGTCCGCCTTGCCATGACTCCTTCTCCCCTCCCGGCCGCCGAGGCCGTCGCCCGGCTACGGCAGCAGGTCAGCGAGCTGCATCAGGAACTGGTCCGCTACAACCTGGTGGTGTGGACGGCGGGCAACGTCTCCGCGCGCGTGCCCGGGGCCGACCTGTTCGTCATCAAACCCAGCGGCGTGGACTACGACCGGCTGACGGCCGGCAGCATGGTGGTCTGCGACCTGGACGGGCGGGCGGTGGACGGCGGGCTGTCGCCGTCGTCGGACACCGCCGCGCACGCGTACGTCTACCGGCACATGCCCGAGGTCGGCGCGGTGGTCCACACGCACTCGACGTACGCCTGCGCGTGGGCGGCGCGCGGCGAGCCGGTGCCGTGCGTACTGACCGCCATGGCCGACGAGTTCGGGGCGCAGATACCCGTCGGGCCGTTCGCGCTGATCGGCGACGACTCGATCGGCCGGGGCATCGTGGAGACGCTCAGAGGTCACCGCTCCCCGGCGGTGCTGATGCAGAGCCACGGCGTCTTCACGATCGGCGCGGACGCCCGCGCGGCCGTGAAGGCGGCGGTCATGTGCGAGGACGTCGCCCGCACGGTGCACATCTCCCGGCAGCTCGGCGACCCGCTGCCGATCTCGCAGGACGACATCGACCGCCTCCACGACCGCTACAGCCGCGTCTACGGGCAGCAGGGGCCCGCCGACGCGCCCGCCACCCCCAGAGGAGCCACCGCATGACACCGTCGGACGAGCGCGAGGTCTGGTTCCTCACCGGCAGCCAGGCCCTCTACGGCGAGGACACCCTCCGGCAGGTCGCCGACCAGTCGCGCGCCATCTGCGCCCGGTTGGCGGCCGCGTCCGGCACGCCGGTCCGCGTCGTCTGGAAGCCGGTGCTGACCGACGCCGACGGCATCGTGAGCGTGATGCTGGCGGCCAACGCCGACCGGGCGTGCGCGGGCCTGATCGCCTGGATGCACACCTTCTCCCCGGCCAAGATGTGGATCGCCGGCCTGGACCTGCTGCGCAAGCCGCTGCTGCACCTGCACACCCAGGCCGACGCCGAACTGCCCTGGTCCACCATCGACATGGACTACATGAACCTGAACCAGGCCGCCCACGGCGACCGCGAGTTCGGTTACGTCCAGGCCAGGATCGGCGTCGTCCGCAAGACCGTGGCCGGCCATGTCTCCGACCCGCTCGTGGCCGCGCGCATCGACGCCTGGACGCGCGCGGCCCTCGGCGCAGACGCCCTGCGGCACCTCAGACTCGCCCGCTTCGGCGACAACATGCGCGATGTCGCCGTCACCGAAGGCGACAAGGTCGAGGCCCAGTTGAGGTTCGGCGTGTCCGTCAACACCTACGGCGTCAACGACCTGGTGGCCGTGGTCGACGCGGTGTCCGACGCGGCGGTCACCGCGCTGGTCGAGGAGTACCAGGGTGCGTACCGGCTGGCCCCCGAACTGGCCGCGGGGGGCGGGCGGCACGACAGTCCTGCGCTACGCCGCCCGGATCGAACTGGGCCTGCGCGCCTTCCTCTCCGACGGCGGCTTCGACGCCTTCACCACCAACTTCGAGGACCTCGGCGGCCTGCGCCAGCTACCCGGCCTGGCCGTCCAGCGCCTGATGGCCGACGGCTACGGTTTCGGCGCCGAGGGCGACTGGAAGACCGCCGCCCTGCTGCGCACCCTGAAGGCGGCCGCCACCGGGCTGCCCGGCGGCACCTCCTTCATGGAGGACTACACCTACCACCTGGTCCCCGGCAGCGAACTGATCCTCGGCGCCCACATGTTGGAGGTCTGCCCCAGCATCGCGGCCGGCCGGCCCTCGTGCGAGATCCACCCACTGGGCATCGGGGGCCGCGAGGACCCGGTCCGGCTGGTCTTCGACGCGCGGCCCGGCCCGGCGGTCGTGGTCGGCCTGGCCGACATGGGCGACCGCTTCCGCCTGGTCGCCAACGAGATCGACATCGTCCCGCCCGTCGAGCCGCTGCCCAGGCTGCCCGGTGGCCCGCGCGGTGTGGCGCCCCACCCCCGACCTGCGCACCTCCACCGAGGCGTGGCTGACCGCGGGCGGCCCGCACCACACCGTCCTGTCCAGCGCGGTCGGCACCGAGGAACTCACCGACCTCGCCGACATGATGGGAACCGAACTGCTGCTCATCGACGCGGGCACCACGATGCGGCAGTTCAGCAGGGAGATCCGCTGGAACCAGGCGTACCACCGCCTGGCCGGCGGCCTGTAGCCGTGACCGGCGGCGGCCGGCGGGGCCGCGGACCCGTATCCCATCCCCGTAGCGCGAGCGCCGGCGGACGTACGGGCCCGGCCCGTATTTCTGGTGCGCGACGTCTTGACGTCCGTTCAGTGAGCGCTAACAATCTCTGCCAGGCAGGAATTGACGCGGGCTCACCCGGTGACTCCGCTGTCCGCCCGGGCTACCGGGTCGCGGTCCACAGCCAAGCAGCGTAGGGCGGGGTTGCCTGCGTACAGTCGAAATTGTGAGCGCTAACAGAAATAGGTCAGATGACCTCTCTCCTCTCGAACAGGAAGCCAGCCATGCGTGATGCCCTCAGGACCACTGCCGGACACGGACGATGGGGAGCGGCCGCGGTGACGCTCGTGGTCGTGCTGGCCGCGGCGGCGTGCAGCAAGAGCGGCGCCGGGAGCTCCTCCGCGCCCGACCCGTCGGGCGCCGGCAGCACGGCGGCCCCGTCCATCAAGGGCGACATCGCCTTCAACGACGCGAACCTCGCCAAGCTGGACGCGGCCCTGAAGGCGGCGCTGGCGGGCAAGGACCTGTCGAAGCTGCACGAGGCCATGGTGGTCAACGTCGCGGTGGACTACTGGAACGCGGGCAAACAGGGGTTCACCAAGGGCCTGTCCGACCTCGGCGTCAAGGGCACCTACCAGGCCCCGGCCAACGGCCGCCTCGACCAGCAGCTCTCGATCATCCAGACGCTGCGCGGCCAGGGCATCACCGGCCTGAGCGTCTCCGCGATCGACCCCACCGCGATCAAGTCGCCGATCGCGTCCGCCGAACTCGGCCGGCATACCGGTCCTCGCGATCGACTCCCCGCTGCCCGCCGAGGACGGCGCCGACCTCTACCTCGGCACGCCCAACTACGAGGCCGGCCAGAAGGCGGGCGAGGCGATGAAGCAGGCGCTGGGCGGCAAGGGCCAGGTGGTGGTCCTGGTCGGCTCGCTCACCGCCTCCAACGCCGTCGAGCGCATCCAGGGCTTCGAGGACGCCCTGAAGGGCACGGACATCAAGGTCGTGCAGAAGCTCAGCGACGGCATGGACGCCTCCAAGGCGCTGTCCAACGCGCAGACCGCCTTCCAGACCAACCCGGACATCAACGGCCTGTACGGCGTGTACTCCTACGACGGCCCGTCCGCGGGCCAGGCCGTGCAGGCCGCCGGCAAGTCCGGCCGGATCAAGATCATCTCGGACGACAGCGACCCGCAGACGCTGAAGTTCGTCAAGAGCGGCGTCATCCAGGCCACCGTGCTCCAGCAGCCGTACCAGCAGGGCTACACCGGCGCCTATCTGCTGGCCGCGTTCAAGGTGCTCGGCAAGGAGCGCGACCCTCGACGCTCGTCAAGCCGTACCTGGAGAGCGACGGCACGACGCTCAGCTCCGGCGTCGGCCTGGTCACGCAGGCCGATCTCGCCGACTACCAGGCCGAAGCTGACACGGCTGGGCATCAGTGATGGACGCCCACGGCGAGCGTGGCCGTCGCACTGCGGGACGTGAGCAAGTCCTACGGGCCGGTGAAGGTGCTCGACATCCCCGAACTGGTGCTGCGGCGCGGCCAGATCGTCGCCGTCGTCGGGGAGAACGGCGCGGGCAAGTCGACCCTGATGGGCGTGCTGTCCGGCACGGTCACCCCGGACCACCGGCGCCATCGACGTCGCCGGGCAGCGGCTGCCGACCGGCCGCCCCGACCTCGCCCGGGCCCTCGGGGTCAGCCTGGTCGCCCAGGAGTTCCCGCTCGTGGGCCAGTTGAGCGTGGCGGAGAACCTGCTGCTGGGCCGACGCCCGACCCGCTCGGCGGCGCGCCCGCTGGGCCGCTGGCTCTACGACCGCGCGGGCACCCGCGCGCGAGGCCCGGGCGCTGCTCGCCGAGGTCGGGGTGAGCGGGCGTGGACGTCGACCGCCCGGTGGAGCGGTTCCCCGTCCCCGTACGGCAGATGATCGAGATCGCCAAGGCGTGGGGGCACCGCCCGGTCGTGCTGATCCTCGACGAGCCGACCTCCTCGCTCGGCCCCGTCGAGGCGGAGCGGGTGCTCGACCTGGCCCGCGCGGCACGCCCGGGCCGGCGGCGCGGTGCTGTTCATCGGGCACCGGCTGGACGAGGTGCGGGCGGTGGCCGACCGGGTGGTCGTGCTGCGCAGCGGCCGGCTGGTGGCGGACCTGGCGCCCGCGCGAGGCGACCGAGGAGCGGATGATCCGGGAGATGGTCGGCAGCGAACTCGCCCACGCCGACCTGGCCCCGCCCTCCTCGGTCGAGCGCACCACCGTGCTGTCCGTGCGCGGGCTGACCGCGGACGGCCTCGGCCCGGTCGACCTCGACGTGCGGGCGGGCGAGATCGTCGGCGTCGCCGGACTGATGGGCTCCGGCCGCAGCCGCCTGCTGCACACGGTCATGGGCGCCCAGCCGCGGACCGGCGGCTCGGTCGCCTTCGACGGCGCCGACTTCCGGCCCCGCCACCCCGCCGACGCCGTCGAGGCGGGGATCGGGCTGGTGCCCGAGGACCGCAAGGTGCAGTCGCTGCTGCCCGCGCACTCGGTGCGGTGGAACGTCACGCTCACCACGCTGCGCCGGATCAGCACCCGCGGGCGTGCTGCGGCCGCGCGCCGACAAGGAGCACGCCCGCCGGATCGTCGCGGACCTCGGGGTGCGGCTGCGCAGCCAGGAGCAGCCGATCAGCGACCTGTCGGGCGGCAACCAGCAGAAGGCCGTCTTCGGCCGCTGGCTGGCCGCCGAGCCCCAGGCTGCTGCTGCTCGACGAGCCGACCCGCGGCGTGGACGTCGGCGCCAAGGCCGAGATCTACGGCCTCATCGACACAGCCGCGCAGGACGGCCTCGCGGTCGTGGTGGCCTCCTCCGAACTGGAGGAGCTGCTGTGGATCTGCCACCGCATCGTGGTGATGGCACACGGCCGGGTGGTCGCGGACATGCCGCGCGACCGGTTCGGCAAGGAACCGATCATGACGGCGGCGGCGGGCAGCAGGCCGGCGCGTACACCGAGGGGAAGGCCAGCGCATGAGGACCGACACCGCACCCGCGGCGCCCGCCGCCGACGAGGCGGCCGACCCGCGAACGCCCGTGCTGCGGCGGCTCGCCGAGACCCCGGAGGTCGGCGTGGTCGCCGCCTGCGTCGTCGTCTTCGTCTCGCTGGCGCTGGACAAGTCCACCTTCGCGGGCGCGGTCAACCTCCAGGGCATGGGCTTCGACCTCGCCCAGTACGGGCTGATCGCCATCGGGGAGTCGCTGGTGATCCTCACCGGCGGCATCGACCTGTCGGTCGGGGCGCTGCTGGGCACGAGCGTCATCATCATGTCGTGGTTCAACGTCCGCGCCGGGCTGCCGCCGGTGCTGGCGATCCTGGCCACCCTGGTCATCGCCGGCGCGGTCGGCCTGGTCCACGGGCTGGCCGTCACCCGGCTGAAGATGGCGCCCTTCGTGGTCACCCTGGTCACCTACACCGTCGCCCAGGGCGTCACGCTCGCCATCACCTCCGGCACGTCGATCACCGGGATCTCCGGCCTGTTCGGCGACGTCGGCCAGACGTACGTCGCGCAGATCCCGCTGCCGCTCATCCTGTTCGCGGTGGTCGCCGTGGCCGCCTGGTTCTTCCTGGAGCGCACCTACGCCGGCCGTCAGGTCTACGCGGTCGGCGGCAACGCCGAGGCCGCCCGGCTGGCCGGCATCCGCGGCGACCGGCGGGTCGTGTCGATGTACGTGACCAGCTCGCTGCTGTCCGCCTTCGCGGGGATCATGGTGCTGGGCCGGATGGGCGTCGGCTCGGCCAGCGGCGTCGGCGTCGGCTGGGAGCTGTCGGCCATCGCCGCGGCCGTCATCGGCGGGGTCAGCCTGGTCGGCGGCCAGGGCCGCATCCTCGGCATCGTGGCGGGCACCGTGCTGCTGGAGCTCATCAACAACGGTCTGACGACCCTTCAGATCAACTCCGACTACACCAATATCGTGCTGGGTTGCGTCCTGGGCCTGGCGATCACCGCCGACCGGCTGCGGGCCAGGAGCGTCGCCCGGCGGGGCTGAGCCGAACAACCCCTGGGCGCCGCCGACCCCGCGGTCAGGCGGCGCCCAGAGCGCCACCGGCGCCTGGCTGCCGGAGCTAGCGGCGCCGAGCGTGGTCCGGCACCCCCGCGCACGTCGTCCCGGCCGCCGGCGCGGTGCACATCCTGCTCACCCAGGTCGGGGCGGCCGGGCCGGTCCCGGCGGAGTTCATGCGGGACTTCTGGCGGTACGCCGCGGCGGCGTGACCGCGGCGCCCGGGGCCGTACGACCGGCGGGACGTGAACCGACGGCGGCCCGGGCCGGACACGCGCGGGCCGCCGGTCCCCGCGGAGGGGAGCCGGCGGCCCGCGCGTACGCGGCCCGGCAGGGTCAGCGGGCCGGCCTCACAGGACCTTCAGGATGTCCTCCACCCGCTCCTTCGCGTCGCCGAAGAGCATCTGGCTGTTGTCCCGGAAGAACAGCGGGTTCTGCACGCCCGCGTACCCGGTGTTCATCGACCGCTTGAAGACGACGACGTTCTCCGCCTCCCACACCCGCAGCACCGGCATGCCGGCGATCGGGCTCGCCGGGTCCTCCGCGGCGGCCGGGTTGACGGTGTCGTTGGCCCCGATGACCAGGACGACCGTGGTCGCGGCCAGGTCGTCGTTGATCTCGTCCATCTCCAGCACGATGTCGTACGGCACCTTCGCCTCGGCCAGCAGCACGTTCATGTGGCCCGGCAGCCGTCCGGCGACCGGGTGGATGCCGAAGCGCACGTCCACCCCGCGCTCGCGCAGCCTGCGGGTCAGGTCCGCGACCGGGTACTGCGCCTGCGCGACCGCCATGCCGTAGCCGGGCGTGATGACCACCGACGTGGCGCCGCGCAGCAGGTCGGCGGTCTCCTCGGCGTTGATCTCGCGGTGCTCGCCGTACTCCTTGTCGTCGGCCGGACCGGCCTCCTGGCCGAAGCCGCCCGCGATGACGGACAGGAACGAGCGGTTCATCGCCGCGCACATGATGTACGACAGGTACGCACCCGAGGAGCCGACGAGCGCGCCCGTGACGATCAGCAGGTTGTTGTTGAGCAGGAAGCCGGACGCGGCCGCCGCCCAGCCCGAGTAGCTGTTGAGCATGGAGACGACCACCGGCATGTCGCCGCCGCCGATCGACGCCACCAGGTGCAGGCCGAGCGCCAGCGCGACCACGGTGACGGCCACGAGCAGCCCGGCGTTCGGCGACGCCACGAACGCGGCCGTCAGCCCCACGAAGGCGGCCAGCGCGCCGAGGTTGAGGTAGTTGCGGCCCGGCAGCATCAGCGGGCTGGACTTGATGCGCGCCGACAGCTTGAGGTAGGCGATGATCGAGCCGGTGAAGGTGACCGCGCCGATGAAGATGCCGATGAAGACCTCGGCGTGGTGGATGCCGAGCAGGTCGTGGGCGATCTCGTGCTGGCCGCCGCCCCGGGCCTCGACGTCGAGGTAGCCGTTCCAGCCGACGAGGACGGCCGCGAGACCGACGAAGCTGTGCAGCATGGCGATGAGTTCGGGCATGCCGGTCATCTCGACCCGCCGGGCCCGCCACAGTCCGAGCGCCGCGCCGATGACCATGGCCACGGCCAGCAGCGCCGATCCCGGTGGCGGCGATGGACCGCGAGGCCAGGCCGATGGTGGCGGCCAGCGCGATCGCCATGCCGGAGATGCCGAACACCACGCCCGAGCGGGACGTCTCGTGCCGGGACAGCCCCGCCAGGCTCAGGATGAACAGCAGGGCGGCGACGATGTAGGCCGCCTGGGCGGCAGTTGATGCAGTCATCGCCGCATCAGTCCTTCGAGAACATGCTGAGCATGCGCCGGGTCACGGCGAAGCCGCCGAAGATGTTGATGGACGCCAGCAGGATCGCCACGAAGGACAGCACCGTGACGGCCGTGTGCGCGTGCCCGATCTGGAGCAGCGCGCCCACCACGATGATGCCGGAGATCGCGTTCGTCACCGACATCAGCGGGGTGTGCAGCGCGTGGTGCACATGCCCGATCACGTAGTAGCCGATGACGATGGCCAGCACGAACACCGTGAGATTGCCGATGAGTTGGTCGGGCGCGAAGGCCGTCAGCAAGAACAGCGCCGCCGCCGCGGCGCCGACCATGGTGTAGCGCCGCCCCGGCGCCATCGGCTGCTTGGCCGCCTTCGCCGGCCGCAGCCGCGGGAGCCGCCGCCGGCTGCGCGGGCGCCGCCGACACTTGGACCGGTGGTGGCGGCCAGGTCGTGGCGCCGTCCCGCACCACCGTGATCGAGCGCTGCACCACGTCCTCGAAGTCGAGCACGAGCCGCCCGTCCTTGCCGGGGGTGAGCAGCTTCATCAGGTTCACCAGGTTGGTGCCGTACAACTGCGACGCCTGGGTGGGCAGCCGGCCGGCCAGGTCGGTGTAGCCGATGATCGACACCTGGTTGGCGGTGACGACGATCTCGCCCGGCACGGTGCCCGCCACGTTGCCGCCCTGCGCCGCCGCCATGTCCACGATGACGCTGCCGGGGCGCATGCTCGCCACCATCTCCTCGGTGATCAGCCGCGGGGCCGGCCGGCCGGGGATCAGCGCCGTGGTGATGACGATGTCGACCTCGGGCGCCTGCCGCGCGTACAGCGCCGCGGCCAGGGTGTTGTAGTCCTCGGACATCTCCTTGGCGTAGCCCGTGGCGCTCACCTGCGCCTCCGCCGACTCCACCGAAAGGTACTCGCCGCCCAGCGACTTGACCTGGTCGGCGACCTCCGGCCGCGGGTCGGTCGCCGTGACGATCGCGCCGAGGCTGCCCGCCGCGCCGATCGCGGCGAGTCCTGCCACGCCGGCGCCCGCGACGAGCACCCGGGCGGGCGGGACCTTGCCGGCCGCCGTCACCTGGCCGGTGAAGAACCGTCCGAACACGTGGGCCGCCTCGACCACCGCCCGGTACCCGGCGATATTGGCCATCGAGCTGAGCACGTCGAGCGACTGGGCCCGCGAGATCCGCGGCACCGCGTCCATCGCCAGCGCCGTCACCGGCCGCCGCGCCAGGGCTTCCACGAGGTCGGGGTTGGTGGCGGGGCCGAGCAGGGCGACGAGCGTGCCGCCGTCCCGGAGCAGCCCGATCTCCTCGGTGGAGGGCGCGTTGACGGCCAGGACGACGTCGGCGCCCCACACCTGCGTACCCGTTCGCCGATCAGCGCTCCGGCCTCCTGGAACGCCTCGTCCGACAGGCTCGCCCCGAGCCCGGCGCCGGACTCGACCATCACCTCGTAGCCGAGCTTCTTCAATTGCGCGACGGTCGCCGGAGTGGCGGCAACGCGTGTCTCCCCGGGTTGCGACTCGGACACGACGCCCACTCGTTGCGCAGACTGACTCATCTTGGTCCCTTCTGGCCTGGACGGGTTGGGGTACGCAGCCTGCCATGACATACCAGAAGTGATCGCTGTGTTCCTGACCACGCTTGTGCGGAGTTTGGACAGAAGGGATTACTCGCGAGTAATATCGTAGTTACTCAACGGTAGGGTCCGGGCGGCACGGCGCCGCCGCCGGGCGGGAGCACCCGGCGGCGGCTGCGGGGCCGGTGCGGCGCGAAAGCGCGCCAACCGGACGGCCGTTACGCCTTGATGAAGTCCAGCAGCGCCGGATTGACGACCTCGGGGTGCGTCCAGGCGATGTTGTGCGGGCCGCCCTCGACCGTGACGAAGGTCAGGTCCTTGATCAGGCCCGGCAGCCGCTTCGCGGTGGCCTGGTAGGGGAGGATGCGGTCCGCGTCGCCGTGCACGAGCAGCGTCGGCACGTCGATCTTCGGCAGGTCGGCCCGGAAGTCGGTCAGCCAGGTGTCGACGCACGCCTCGGCGGCGTACGCGGACGCGGCGACCGCGACGTTGAAGCTGTTGTTCCACGCCTGGTCGCTGATCCGGGTGCCGCGGTAGGTGTCGACGTTGTAGAAGTTGTCGAGGAAGTCCTTGAAGTACGCCGGCCGGTCGGCGACCACGGCCGCCTTGATCCCGTCGAAGACGGACTGGTCCACGCCCTCGGGGTTGTCGTCGGTCTTCAGCAGGAAGGGCGGGATCGCCCCCAGCAGCACCGCCTTGGCGACCCGCCCGGAGCCGTAGCGGCCCAGGTAGCGGGTGACCTCGCCGGTGCCCATCGAGAAGCCGCACAGCACGACGTCGTCGAGGTCCAGGTGGTCGATCACCGCCTTCAGATCCGCGGCGAAGGTGCCGTAGTCGTATCCGGTGACGGGCTGCGAGGACTGCCCGAAACCGCGCCGGTCGTAGCTGATCACCCGGTATCCCGCGTGCAGCAGGACCCGTTCCTGCTTCTCCCACGAGTGCCCGTTGAGCGGGTAGCCGTGGATGAGGACCACCGGCGGGCCGCTGCCGTGGTCCTCGTAGTAGAGGTCGATCGACGAGGTGTTCTCCTGGCCCACGGTGACGAATGCCATGAGTTCCGCCCTGTTCGGTTGCTCCGGGAGCGCACACCGGGCCGCCGGGGCGGGGCCGTGTCGTCCGGCCCGCCGCCGGCACCTGCGGGTGCGCGGTTCGGCATCCCCCCGCGCCGGGCCGGCGCCGTCAGTCGCGGCCACCCGGCCGACGTCTCCCAGTCAACACCCGGCCTCCGCCCTCCGCATCCGGACCCCGCCGCCGCCCCGACCCGCAGGTTCAGGCGAAGCCGCCGTTGCTGTACAGGAGCTGCCCGTTGATCCACTGGCCCTGCGGCGAGCACAGGAAGTCCACCAGGTGCGCGGTGTCCCGCGGGGTGCCGAGGCGGCCCAGCGGGGTCCGGTCGGCGCAGGCGGTGCGCAGGTCGTCGGTCATCCAGCCGGTGTCGACCGGGCCCGGGTTGACGACGTTGGCGGTCACGCCGAGGTGGGCGAGTTCGTGGGCGGCGGCCCGGGTGATGCGGTCGAGGGCGCCCTTGCTCGCGCCGTACGGCAGGTTGCCGACGGTGTGGTCGCTGGTCAGGCTCACGATCCGCCCGCTGCCCGGCGCCGCGCGGAACCGCCGCCCGAACTCGCGGATCAGCAGCCAGGTGCCCCGCGCGTTCACGGCGAAATGGCGGTCGAAGCTCTCGACGGTGGTGTCGAGCAGGCCCGAGTCGACGGACTCGCAGTGGCACATCACCAGCGCGGTGACGTCGCGTCCGCGGGCCTGGACCGCGTCGAAGATCCGCGCGGCGGCGCCGGGATCGGCGAGGTCCGCCTCGATCGGCAGCGCCGCCGCGCCGTGACCGGTGAGTTCGTCGGCGATCACCCCGGCCGCCCCGTCCTGCGCGCCCCACGCCATCCGCTCGTCGTAGGCGGTCCAGTAGGTGAAGGCGATGTCCCACCCCGACTCCGCGAGCCGGCGCGCGATCCCCGCGCCGATGCCGACCGTACGGCCGACCCCGGTCACCAACGCCAGCGGCCGCCCCGGCGCCGCTCCACCGCCCCGCGCACTCCCGGAATTCGACGTCATGGGAGGTCATCGTCCTCGGCCGTACCCGGCCGCGGCAACCGCTTTGCGCCGCGCCGCCGGACCCGCGGCCGCGCCCGCCCGGCCGCGTACACCGCGCCCGCCCGGCCGCGGCCCCCGCGGGCGGCGAGAGCCGGGCGACCCCTATTCACGGGACCACCTCCTGCGGATAGGGGCGCCGCACGTCTTGACCGGTGGCGGTCGCTGCGAATGAATGTGGCCCTGAACTCCCGGGATCACGGGGTTCTTCCTGAGGAGGCTGCGTGACGACGGCACAACCGCGGGTATCGGGCCTGGAAGTACGCTCGATCGACTACGTCCCGCTGCGGGAGCGGCACGGCAAGCTGTGGCACCTGGGCCCGCTGTGGTTCATGTCCAACGCCCAGATCGCCACCCTGGCCGTCGGCCTGATCAGCATCACCAGCGGCGGGAACCTGATCTGGTCGCTGATCTCGATCGTCGCCGGCACCGTGCTCGGCACCTTCTTCATGGCCTTCCACTCGGCGCAGGGCCCGCAGCTCGGCCTGCCGCAGATGATCCAGTCCCGGCCGCAGTTCGGCTACGTCGGCGCGCTGCTGGTGTGGCTGTTCGCCTACGTGCAGTACGCCGGGTTCAACGTCTTCAACACGATCCTGGCCGGCCAGGCGATGAGCAAGACCGCCCACGGCAACGTGAAGTGGTGGGTCGTCGCCATCACCGTGCTCGCGCTGGTCGTCGCGCTCGTCGGGTACGACATCATCCACCGCGCCGAGCAGTTCCTCACGTACACCTTCCTGGTCGTCTTCGGTGTCTTCACCGTCGGCGTGCTGTGCACGCTGCACTACCCGGCGGGCTCGTTCGACCTCGGCGGCTTCAAGTGGACGCCGTTCCTCGCGCAGTTCGGCGTGGTGGCCGGCTACCAGATCAGCTGGGCGATCTACGTCTCGGACTACTCCCGCTACCTGCCGCCGGGCGTCACGGTCCGCAAGACCTTCTACTGGACCTACTTCGGCTCGGCGCTCGGCGGCGCCTGGCTGATGGTGCTCGGCAGCCTCCTGGCGGCCTGGGCCGGCAAGGACTTCGACACGATCGCCTCCATCAACGCGGCCGGCGACAAGGTGTTCAACGGCTTCGGCGCGGTCGTGCTGATCTTCTCGGCCCTCGGCCTGGTCTCGGTGACCGCGCTCAACATGTACGGCGGCTCGCTCACCCTGATCAGCGCGGCGGACTCCTTCCGCAAGATCCGGCCGACGGTCGGCGCCCGCCTGATCACCCTCGCCGTCACCGCCGGCCTGTCGCTGGTCGGCGCCCTCGCGGCGACCGTCGCACTTCCTGGAGAACTTCAACAACTTCCTGCTGCTGGTGCTCTACCTGTTCATCCCGTGGACCGCCGTCAACCTGATGGACTACTACGTGGTCCGCCGCGGCCACTACGCCATCGCCGAGATCTTCAAACCCCATGGCATATACGGCCGTTGGGGCTGGCGCGGCATCATCGCCTACCTGGTCGGCTTCGGCGCGATGATCCCGTTCTTCTCCGTCGGCACCCTGTTCACCGGACCCGCCGCCCACGCGTTGAACGGCGCGGACATCTCCTTGTTCATCGGCCTGCCGGTCTCCGGACTCCTGTACTGGTGGCTGGCCCGCACGATCGACGTCCCCGCCGAGATCGCCCTGGCCGAGGCGGAGGCCGCCGAGCTGGAACCCGACCCGCAGCCCGCGGCCTGAGGCCGCGGGGGTCGGGACCCCTCCCGACAGCCGCGCGGTGGAAGTGGTCGCATCGGTGATGCGACCACTTCTCCTGCGGGCGCGCACGGAGCCCGTCGCACCGCCGGGGTCGTCTGCCGTACGGCCGCGCGATCCCGGCGCTAGGCAGGCGCCCCAGCCCGCCTGGTCGCCGCCGACCCGCTCCTCGGCGATCCGCTGCTGCCACCCGGTCGCGTGGTAGGCGGCCAACGGGTCCGGGTTGAGGCCCTGTTCCTCGCGCACCTCGGCCAGCAGCGGCCGGACGTCGGTGTTGTACGCGTCCATGACCGCCGCGTTCGCGGCGAGGACGTCGCCGGAGCGCTGGGCCGCGCGCGAGCGCCGGGGCGTCGACCAGCAGTGCCTTGGCGGTGGCCTCCTGCACGTTCATCACCGAGCGGATGATCGCGGGGATCTTGGCCTCGATGTTGTGGCACTGGTCGAGCATGAAGGCGATCCCGGTCTCCGGCGCGAAGCCGTCGTTCTTGGCGACCTCGTGCAGGATTCTGAAGAGTTGGAAGGGGTCGGCGGCGCCGACCATGAGGTCGTCGTCGGCGTAGAAGCGGGAGTTGAAGTCGAAGCCGCCGAGTTTTTTCTGGCGGAGGAGGAAGGCGACGATGAATTCGATGTTGGTGCCGGGGGCGTGGTGGCCGGTGTCGACGACGACTTGGGCTTGTTCGCCGAGGGTGAGGCAGTGGGCGTAGGCGGTGCCCCAGTCGGGGATGTCGGTGGTGTAGAAGGAGGGTTCGAAGAGTTTGTATTCGAGGAGCATGCGCTGGTCGGTGCCGAGGCGTCGGTAGATGGTGGTGAGGGCTTCGGTGAGGCGGTCCTGGCGGGCGGTGATGTCGTCCTGGCCGGGGTAGTTGGTGCCGTCGGCGAACCAGAGTTTGAGGTCGTGTGATCCGGTGGCGTCCATGATGTCGACGCATTCGAGCAGGTGGTCCACGGCTTTGCGGCGTACGGCGGGGTCGGGGTTGGCGACCGAGCCGAGTTTGTACGCGTCGTCCTGGAAGACGTTCGCGTTGATCGCGCCCAGCCGCAACCCCCGCTCCTCGGCGTGGGCCGCGAGCGCTCCGTAGTCGTCGACCCGGTCCCACGGGATGTGGAGCGCCACCACGGGCGCCACCCCGGTCGCGGCGTGCACCTGGGCGGCGTCGTCCAGCTTCTCGTACGGGTCACGTGGCACACCCGCCTGGGCGAACACCTTGAACCGGGTGCCGGAGTTGGCGTAGGCCCATGAACAGGTCTCGATCACCTGGGACTTGAGCGCCGCCTTCACGGCCGACAGATCTGGCATGGCCACCCCTGTGAATCGTTTCACGTCGCCGTCACTCTAGAGTTCCCGGTGTGCGCTGTCAATGACCCGGGAACACATCCGTGACCTGCCCTGTCGCCGGCCTTTTGAATCGTGTCATCGGGATTCGGCAGGTCATGTGGCGGACCTGCGGCGAGTAGGCGCCGGTGGGGGAATTGGCCGCACAGAAAGCCCCCCGGAGGGCGGTTCCCCTCTTGACTGACCGATCTGGCGGGGCTAACGTCCCGGCAACTCCATTGAAACATTTCACCCCTGGCCGCCCACCGAGCAGACCCAGACCGGGAGACGCAGGAGACACCATGACCGACCCCGCACCGGAACGGACTCCGGTCCTCGCGCTGGAGGGGGTGAGCAAGTCCTTCGGCGCCGTACGCGCCCTGCGCGACGTGTCGCTGCGGCTGTACGCCGGCGAGGCGCACGCCCTCGCGGGCGAGAACGGCGCCGGCAAGTCGACGCTTGATCAAGGTCCTCGCCGGGGTGCACCGCCCCGACAGCGGGACCGTGCTGCTCGACGGCGCACCCGTGGTCTTCCACGGCCCGGCCGACGCCCGCGACGCGGGCGTGGCCGTCATCTACCAGGAGCCCACGCTCTTCCCCGACCTGTCGGTCGCCGAGAACATCTTCGTCGGCCGCCAGCCCCGCCGCTCGCTTCGGCCGGGTCGACCACAAGGCGGTCCGGCAGGCCACCGCGGACCTGTTCACCCGGCTCGGCGTCGACCTCGACCCCGACCAGCCCGCCCGCGGCCTGTCCATCGCCGACCAGCAGCTCGTCGAGATCGCCAAGGCGCTCTCCTTCGACGCCCGCGTCCTGATCATGGACGAGCCCACCGCCGCCCTCACCGGCAGCGAGGTCGCCCGGCTCTTCGGCGTCGTCCGGGCGCTGCGCGAGGGCGGCGCCGCCGTGCTGTTCATCTCGCACCGGCTGGAGGAGGTCTTCGCCCTCTGCCAGCGGGTCACCACGCTGCGGGACGGCGCCTGGATCGCCAGCGAGCCGGTCGACGGCCTCACCGAGGACGACCTGGTCCGCCGGATGGTCGGCCGCGACCTGGACGAGCTCTACCCCAAGCAGGACGCCGAGGTCGGCGAGGTCGCGCTGAGCGTGCGGCGGCTGACCCGCGAGGGCGTCTTCACCGACGTCTCCTTCGACGTGCGGCGCGGCGAGATCGTCGGCCTGGCCGGGCTGGTCGGCGCCGGCCGCAGCGAGGTGGCCCGCGCCGTCTTCGGCGTGGACCGCTGGGACGCCGGCGAGGTCGAGGTCGACGGGCGGCCGCTGAAGCCCGGCGCGCCCAGCCTGGCGATGGCCGCCGGCCTCGCCCTGGTCCCCGAGGACCGCCGGGCCCAGGGCCTGGTGATGGACATGTCCGTCGAGCGCAACATCAACCTGACCGGCTTCGGCGCACCAGCCGGGCCGGGCTGATGAACCGCGGCGCCGAGCGCAGCCGCGCCGTCGACTGGTCGGTGCGGCTGCGGGTGAAGTACGCCCGGCTCGCCGACGTCGTCGGCACGCTGTCCGGCGGCAACCAGCAGAAGGTGGTGCTCGCCAAGTGGCTGGCCACCGGGCCCCGGGTGCTCATCGTCGACGAGCCGACCCGCGGCATCGACGTCGGCACCAAGGCCGAGGTGCACCGGCTGCTCTCGCAGCTGGCCGCCGACGGCCTCGCGGTCCTGATGATCTCCTCCGACCTGCCCGAGATCCTCGGCATGGCCGACCGGGTGCTGGTCATGCACGAGGGCCGGCTCGCCGCCGAGATCCCGCGCGCGCGAGGCCACCGAGGAGTCGGTGATGGCCGCCGCCACCGGCCGCGGCGAGGAGCGCGGCATGACCATGACCGCAAAGCCCGCGTCCGCCGACGGCGCCCTCCGGCAGCTCCCGGCCTCGCAGCGCCCTGCTCGACCGGGTGCTGAGGGTGCGCGAACTGGCCATCCTCGCGGTGCTCGTGCTGATGCTCACCGCGACCCAGCTCGACAACACCGCGTTCCTGTCCCAGCAGGGCATCAAGGACCTGCTGCTCAACGCCACGATCCTGGTGCTGCGTCGCGGTCGGCCAGGCGATGGTCGTCATCACCCGCAACGTCGACCTGTCGGTCGGCTCCGTCCTCGGCATCACCGCCTTCGCCGCGGGCGACTTCCTGCACGGCGGCGGCAACCCGCGTGCTCGCCGTCGTGATCGCGGTGGCGCTCGGCGCCGGCCTTCGGTGTCGTCAACGGGCTGCTGGTCAGCCTCGGCCAGGTGCCCGCCCTCGTCGTCACCCTCGGCACGCTCTACATCATCCGCGGCCTGGACTCCATCTGGGTCGGCTCCCGGCAGATCACCGCCGCCGACCTGCCCGTCGGGCTTCGTCGGCTTCGGGCACGACGGCATCGGCGGCGTCGTCCCGTACCTCGCGCTGCTGACCGCGGTCGTGCTGGTCGCCGCCGCGTACTACCTGCGCAGCTACCGCAGCGGCCGGGACCTGTACGCGCTCGGCTCCAGCCCGGAGGCCGCCCGGCTGGCCGGCGTCCCGGTCCGCGGCCGCATCCTGACCGCGTACGTCGCCTGCGGCGCGCTCGCCGGCCTGGCCGGCGCGCTGTACCTGGCCCGGTTCGGGAACGTCGACTCCGGCACCGGCAGCGGCTACGAACTGACCGTCGTCAGCGCCGTGGTGGTCGGCGGCGTCGCCTTCACCGGCGGCTCCGGCAGCGTCTACGGCGCCGCGCTCGGCGCCCTGCTGCTCACCTCGATCAACAGCGTGCTGCCCTCGATCGGGGTCAGCTCGGTCTGGGTGCAGGCCATCGACGGCGTCCTGCTGCTGCTGGCCATCGCCGTGGACCGGGTGGTCGCGCTGCGGGTCGCCGCGATGCTCCGCAAGAGGGCCGCACAGACAAGGAGTGCCCACCATGCCTGAATCGTCCGCCAAGGCCCGCTCCGCCGGGTCCGGGCCCGCCGGTTCGGCCGGAAGCGCCCGCGGGCCCGTCGCCGGCCGCGGCTCCGGTACGGGCCGGCCGGGCGCCGCCGCGGCCTGTCCGGGCGCGCTGCGCTGGGACACCGTCGTCGGCGCGCTGCTGGTCGTCCTCCTGCTCTGCTCGTTCTCCTTCGTCGACAACTTCGGCAACGCGCTGAACCTGTCGTTCCTGATCGGCAACACCCTGCCGATCGCGCTGATCGCGCTGCCCATGACGATGCTCGTCGTCTCCGGCGAGATCGACCTGTCGGTCGGCTCGACCGCCGGGCTGGCCGGCGCGGTGATGGGCAAGCTGTGGAACGACGGGCATGGCGATCGAGACGATCATCCCGCTGTGCGTGCTGCTCGGCGTGGTCTGCGGGCTGGTCAACGGCCTGCTCGTCACCCGCCTCGGGCTGCCGTCGCTGGCCGTCACCATCGGCACGCTGGCCGCCTACCGGGGCATCGCGCAGATCGTGCTCGGCTCCAACTCGGTCACCGACTTCCCGCAGCAGTACCTGAACTTCGCCTCCGACCGGATCGGCGGCACCTTCGTCCCGCAGGCCGCCGTGCCCTGGGCGGTGCTGCTGGTGCGTCGCGGTGATCGTGCTGCACGCCACCCCGACTCGGCCGCTCGCTGTTCGCGGTCGGCGCCTCCGAGGAGGCCGCGCGCTTCGCCGGGGTCCGGGTCAAGCGGCTCAAGCTGTCCATGTTCGTCGCCACCGGCACGGTCTCCGCGCTCACCGGCGTCTTCTGGGCCCTGCACTACGCCAGCGCCCGCTACGACAACGCCACCGGCCTCGAGCTGTCCGTCATCGCCGCGGTGCTGCTCGGCGGCATCGACTTCGACGGCGGCAAGGGCACGCTCGGCGGCGCGGTGGCCGGGGTCTTCCTGCTCGGCGCGCTGCAGAACGTGATGAGCCTGGTCAACGTCTCCTCCCAGTCCCAGACCCTGATCACCGGCGTGCTGCTGGTCGTCTCCGTCCTCGCGCCGCGGGTGGCCCGCCAGGTCGGCCGGGCCAGGGCCCGCCGCAAGGCGGCGGGCGCGCCGCCGCCCCCCGCGCCCGAGGCACTCGCCACCACCTGACCGCGCACCGTCCGCAAGCCGGTCGCACCCGTCCCGGGCCTCCGGCCCGAGCCCATCGCTGAGCCGTCACCGTCGTGAAGGAATCCCTCATGTCCCAAGGAACCGCCCCCGCCCGTCGCGTCGCGGCCGCGGTCGCCGCCGTCACCGTCGTCGCCCTGGCCGCCACCGCCTGCGGCGGCACCACCAAGAACTCGGCCAAGTCCGACAGCAGCGGCCCCGGCCGGCAGCTCCGCCTCGGCGAACCCGAGCGCGGCGACCAAGAAGGGCCTGACCGTCGCCTACCTGCCCAAGCAGGTCAACAACCCCTACTTCACCATCTCCGACAACGGCGGCAAGAAGGCCGTCGAGGGCGCTCGGCGAGAAGTACAAGGAGGTCGGCACCAGCAGCGGCACCGACACCGCCGGCCAGGTCTACTACGTCAACACCCTCACCCAGCAGCAGGTCAACGCCATCGCCGTGTCCGCGCAGGACCCCGGCGCGCTGTGCACCGCGCTCAACCAGGCCCGCAAGAACGGCGTCAAGGTCGTCACCTACGACTCCGACACCAACGCCAACTGCCGCGACGTCTTCGTCTCCCAGGCCAGCGCCGAGGACCTCGGCCGCACCGAGGTGCAGCTGATGGCCCAGCAGATCGGCGACAAGGGCCAGATCGCGATCCTGTCGGCGGCCCAGACGGCCACCAACCAGAACACCTGGATCGGCTTCATGAAGGACGAGCTGAAGAAGCCCGCAGTACAAGGACATCAAGCTCGTCAAGATCGCCTACGGCAACGACGACGCGCAGCAGTCCTTCCAGCAGACGCAGGGCCTGCTCCAGCAGTACCCGAACCTGAAGGGGATCATCTCCCCGACCACGGTCGGCATCAAGGCCGCCGCGCAGTACCTGAGCGGCTCCAAGTACAAGGGCAAGGTCCAGCTCACCGGCCTCGGCACGCCCAACGACATGCGCGCGTACGTCAAGAACGGCACGGTGCAGCTCGTTCGAGCTGTGGGACCCGGCCAAGCTCGGCGCGCTCGCCGGGTACACCGCGGTCGCCCTCGCCTCCGGCCAGATCACCGGCGCCACCGGCCAGACCTTCACCGCCGGCGGCCATGGGCTCCTTCACCATCGGCGCCGACGCCACCGTGGTGCTGGGCAAGCCCACCGTCTTCACCAAGTCGAACATCGACCAGTTCAACTTCTGACACCCCACGTGGGAACGCCGCCGGCCCCCGTCCGGGGGCCGGCGGCCGGCGGGACGGATCGGTGAGGCGCATGGTCGGCATCAAGGACGTGGCACGGCAGGCGGGCGTGTCCGTGGGGACGGTCTCCAACGTGATCAACCGGCCGGATCTGGTGTCGGACGAGACCAGGATCCGCGTGCAGTCGGTGATCCGCCGGCTCGGCTACGTCCGCAGCGAGTCCGCCCGCCAACTGCGCGCCGGCGCCAGCCGGATCATGGCGCTGCTCGTGCTGGACATGGGCAACCCGTTCTTCGTGGACGTGGCGGGCGGCGCCGAGCGGGCCGCCCGCAAGGCCGGCCTCGGCGTCATGGTCTGCAACAGCGCGCAGAGCACCAGCGAGGAGATCGAGTACCTCTCGCTCTTCGCCGAACAGCGGGTACGCGGCGTCCTGGTCACGCCCGCCGACCACACCGGGCGCAGCCTCGACACGCTGCGCCGCCAGCACATCCCGTTCGTGCTGGTCGACCGGGTCTCCGCGGACGCCGCCGCCTGCTCGGTGTCCGTGGACGACGTCGCCGGCGGCCGGCTCGCCGTCCAGCACCTGATAGGCGCGGGCCACCGCTCGGTCGTCTACGTCGGAGGTCCCGGGGAACTGCCCCAGGTCAGGGACCGGCGGGCGGGCGCGCTCGACGCGCTCGCCGAGGCCGGGCTGCCGCCGCGGGCGCTGACCGAGGTGACCGCCGACCGGCTCGACGTGGCGGCCGGCCGGGACGCCGGCGCCCGGCTGATCGGCCTCGCGCCGCGCCCCACCGCGGTCTTCTGCGCCAACGACCTGCTCGCCCTCGGCGTGCTCCAGGCGCTGTTCGCGGCCCGCGTCTCGCGTCCCCGGCGAGATCGCGCTCGTCGGCTACGACGACATCGAGTTCGCGGCCGCCGCCGCCGTGCCCCTCACCTCGGTCCGCCAGCCGGCCGTCGCCATGGGCCGGCTGGCGGCCGAGATGCTGATGGAGGAGACCGCGGGCGGCGACGGGCACGAGCACCGGCAGGTCGTACTCCAGCCCGAACTGGTCGTACGCGGGTCGAGCCTGCCGCCGCGCTGAGGCCCGGCGCGCCCGTCCGAGAGCGCGCGCATTCACGGCCGTGTGCTTCCGAGGCCGCGCGCGGTCAAAGCCGCGCGCACTCAAAGCCGCGCGGTCAAAACCGCCGGGCCGGGGCCCGTCGGGGCCGGGCCGTGCCCGTCAGGCCCTAAGGTCGTGGACCATGCGGATTCTGGTGCTCGGAGGGACGTCCTTCGTCGGACGGGCGATCGTGGCGGACGCCCTGCGCGGCGGCGCCGACGTGGAGTTGTTCGGGCGGGGCAGGACCGGGCCCGAGCTCTTCCCCGGCGCGGCGCGGCTGATCGGCGACCGGGACAGCGGCGACTACGCGGCGCTGCGCGGCGGCGAGTGGGACGCCGTCGTCGACGTCAGCGGGTACGTGCCGCGGCACGTCGGCCAGGCGATGGACGCCCTCGGCGACCGGGTCGGCCGCTACCTGTTCATCTCCAGCCACGCCGTCTACGCCACCAGCGGGATCGGGCCGGACTCCGACGAGGACGCGCCGCGCAGGCCGCCGGTGCGCCACACCGAGGTGCTGGACAACGACACGTACGGCCCGCTCAAGGTCGCCTGCGAGGACGACGTGCTCGCCCGCTACGGGAACCGGGCGACGGTCGTGCGGCCGGGCAAGGTGGCGGGGCCGTACGACCCGTCGGACACCTTCACCTACTGGGTGCGGCGGGCCGCGCGGGGCGGCCGCGTGGCGCTGCCGGCCGACCCCCGGCAGCCCGTGCAGGTCGTCGACGCGCGCGACCTGGCCCGTCTGGTGGTCCGCCTCCTCGCCGACGACCGCCCCGGCGCCTTCCACGCCGTCGGCCCGGCCGATCCGGTCACGCTCGGCGGACTCGTCCGCGTCTGCGCCGACGCGGCGGGCAGCGACGTCGAGATCGTGCCGGTGGCGGTGCCGGCCGGGGAACTGTCCCCGGTCTTCCCGCTGGTCCGCCCCA
Organism: uncultured Actinomycetota bacterium; assembly: GCA_963820715.1. Classification (GTDB taxonomy): domain Bacteria; phylum Actinomycetota; class Actinomycetes; order Streptomycetales; family Streptomycetaceae; genus Actinacidiphila. The sequence goes on from CAWGAU010000004.1 coordinate 297,414, forward strand.
ATTGGCCGTCCCAGCAGCGCAGTGCCGCCCGGGCCCGGGCCGCGGGGATGCCCGCCACACCGCTCGCGGTGACGGCGGCCGACGTCCTCGCGTGGGACCGCGAGCGCGGACTGCCGCCGCTGAGCAAGGGGTTCACACCCGACCAGGAGCGGTACCACCTCGCCCGGCACAGCATCGGGGGACCGTCCTGAGGCGGCCGCCGGCCCGGCCTACGCACCCGACGCGCACAGCAGCGCCGTCCGCAGGTCGAGCCGGTCGGCGAGGCGGCCCAGGTCGCGGCCGGTGAGCGTCTGGATGCGCTCGACCCGGTAGTGCACCGTGTTCACATGGACGTGCAGCGCGGCGGCGGAGCGCGACCACGAGCCGTCGTGGGCGAGGAAGGTCCGCAGCGTCTCCAGGAGCGGCCCGCCGGTCTTGTCGTCCTGTGCCATCAGGCGGCCGAGCACCTGCTGGTGGAAGGCGTTGCGGACCGGTGCGGGCAGCCCCGCGACCAGGTCGGGGAGCGTGGTCAGGTCGGCGGCGGACCGTACGCCGTGCCCGTCCGGAGCAGCGGAGCGCGCGGCGGCCAGCGCGTAGCGGGCCTGGACCAGACCCCCGCCGAGCCCCGCCGGTCCGGCGGCCTCGCCGACGCCCGCGTGCAGCGGCGTTCCCGGCGCGCACGCGGCCAGCGCCGGCCACAGCGCGCGCAGCGTGGCGGCCACCTCCCGCGCCGCGCCGGTGGCGGCCACCTCCCGCGCCGCGCCGGTGGCGACCACACCGAGCGCCGCGCCGGCGGCGACCACACCGAGCGCCTCGCCGCCGGCGGCCGCGCCGACGGCGAACGGCACGCCGGGCAGGCAGGCCAGGGCCTCCCCGAGCGCCGCGGCCGCCCCGTCGCCGTGTTCGGCGCCGGCCCGTACCGTGACGACCACCGCCGGCCCGTCGGCGGGCAGCCCGCACGCCGCGAGCGCGTCCGCGACCTGCGGCGCCGCCGCCGTGAGCAGCCCGGCCAACCGGTCCCCGGCCCGGCGCCGCTCCACCGCGGCGTCCGCGTCGGCGGCCAGCCGCTGGGCCAGCGCCTCCGCGATCTCGTGCACCATGCGCGGCGGCGCCGCCCCGGGGTCCGCAAGCCACAGGTGCGGCGTGTCGTACGGCGACGCGGCGGGGGAGAGCGGCACCGGCGTGGTGACGCCCGCCGCCACGCAGGCACGGACCGCCTCCCGCGCCACCGGGCCCGCGCCCGGGGTGGCGGCGAGCGTACGGCCGACGGGTGTGACCAGTCGGCACGCCACCTCCGGCAGCCGGGAGAACCCGCAGGCCAGGAGGGCGTCGACCGGCGCCTGCCGGGCGGTGAGGACGGCCAGTTCCGCGCGTACGGCCGCCGGCAGGGCGCGGGTCGGGTCAGGACGGCGGCTGAGGTCGGACCACTGCCGCAGGTACACCGCGTCCGTGATGGCCCGGAAGGAGGTGTGCGCGGGGACGGCGATCACGGCGATCCGCTGGGCGCGGCAGGCGGCGAGGACGTCGTCGGGCACGCCGCCGTGCGTCTCCTCCCCGGCGAGCAGCACGGCGCTGCCGGTGGTGCTCAGCGCGGTGACGAACCGCTCGGCCTTGCGGCGCCCGCCGTTCGCCCGCCACCAGACCAGGCCGCTGAGCACCGCCTCGCCGCGCTGGAGGAAGCGGCCCGGGTCCTCCAGATCGGTCGCCGTCACACCGGTGATCTCCCGCGCCAGCAGTCCGGTCCCGCCCCACAGCAGCCGCAGTCCGAGGGCGTCGAGTTCGAGGAGTTCTCCGACCCGCACGCGCTGCTCCTTGCCCGCGCCCCGCGGCGCGCCGTGCCCGGGCACCCCGGGGCGCCCGCCTTCCGCCGGTCCGCTCTTCTCCGTGCGAGCGCGTTCCGCCCGCCGTCTTCTCAACCTCGCATAAGCGAGGCACTGTCCCGTACGGGCATGGTAGATGCAAGCCTTCTGCCCGTATATCCTTGCTGGACGATCCTCCAGCTCCGAGGCGTTCACCTCGTCGAAATCCGTGTGCCACACCAGTCGTCCCGACCGGTGGCAGGTTGTTTCAATCGCCCCACCCCCGACCGGCATCCGGCCCGGGCGGGCACCTGAGGACGGTGGAACAGCGTGGATCTGAACACGGTCGCGGAGGTGTGCGACGCCAGGCGGCTCGACGGCTGGCGCCCGGTGACGCCTGGCTCGGCGGCGGCACCTACCTCTTCTCCGAGCCGCAGCCGCACCTGCGGCGCCTGGTGGACCTGAGCCGGACCGGCTGGGAGCCGCTGCGGCCGGCCCCGGACGGCGGCCTGGAGATCGCCGCCACCTGCACGATCGCCCAGCTCTCCCGGTTCGCGAAGGCCGCGCCCTGGACGGCCGCGCCGCTGTTCGAGCAGTGCTGCCGGGCCTTCCTGGCCTCGTTCAAGATCTGGAACATGGCCACCGTCGGCGGCAACCTGTGCAACGCGCTGCCCGCCGGCCCGATGATCTCGCTGACCGCCGCGCTCGACGGCGTGTGCCTGCTGCGCTCGCAGGACGGCGGCTGCGGCGCCGGTGCCGCGTCGCCGACTTCGTCACCGGCGCGGGCCGCAAGGTGCTGGCCGAGGGGGAACTGCTGCGCTCGGTCACCCTGCCGGCCCGCGCGCTCGCCCGCCGCACCGCCTTCCGGCAGGCGTCGCTGTACGGGCTCGGCCGCTCCGGCGCCCTGGTCATCGGCACCCTCGACCCGCTGGACGGCTCCTTCGCGCTGACCGTCACCGCCGTCGACCGTACGGCCGTTCCGGCTGTGGTTCCCCGGCGCCGCCCGGCGCCGCGACGGCTGCGGGCGGCGATCGAGGCGGCCGATCGCCGACCGGACGACGTGGTTCGACGACATCCACGGGCTGCCCGGCCTGGCGGCGGCACATGACCTTCCGCTTCGCCGAGGAGATCCGCGCCGAACTGGCACTCGACGGCTCGGACCGGGGACGGCGACGGCCGATGAGCTTCGAGAGTCCGAGGTCAACGGACGGGCGACCTTCGACGCCGAGCCGCGCCCGGGCAGTGCCTGCGCACCTACCTGCGCGAGCGCGGCTGGTTCGGGGTGAAGAAGGGCTGCGACGCCGGGGACTGCGGGGCCTGCACGGTGCACGTGGACGGCGAGCCGGTGCACAGCTGCCTCTACCCGGCCGTCCGCGCCGACGGCCGCAGCGTCACCACCGTCGAGGGCCTGGCCCGCCCGGACGGCGAGCTGCACCCCGTGCAGCAGCGGTTCCTCGACGCGCAGGGCTTCCAGTGCGGCTTCTGCACCGCCGGGTTCCTGATGACGACCGCCGCGCGCTCGACGAGGACCAACTCGCCGACCTGCCGCGGGCGTTCAAGGGCAACCTGTGCCGCTGCACCGGCTACCGGGCCATCGAGGACGCGGTACGCGGCGTGCGCCACACCGAGCAGCCCTCGGCGCGGCGAGGCGGTCGGCCGCAGCCTCGGCGCGCCCGCCGGGCCGCAGGTCGTCACCGGCACCGCCCGCTACACCTTCGACATCGACGTCGCCCGGCCTGCTGCACATGAAGCTGCTGCGCTCCCCGCACCCGCACGCCCGGATCGTCGCCATCGACACCACCGCGGCCCTGCGCGTGCCCGGGCGTGCACGCGGTGCTCACCCACCACGACGCACCCGCACGGCTGCTTCTCCACCGCCCGCCACGAGCACCCCACCGAGGACCCGGACGACACCCGCGTGCTCGACGACGTGGTCCGCTTCGTCGGCCAGCGGGTCGCCGCCGTCGTCGCCGACAGCGAGGCCGCCGCCGAGGAGGGCTGCCGGCGCGATCGACGTCGACGTACGAGGAGCTGCCCGTACGTCCTCGACCCGGAGGAGGCGATGCGGCCCGGCGCGCCGGTCGTGCACGACAAGGGCCGCCGAGGCGCGGATCGCCCGGCCCGGCAACAACGTCGTCGGCGAGGTGCACGGCGAGATCGGCGACGTCGAGGCGGGCTTCGCCGAGGCCGACGCGGTGCTACGAGGACACCTTCCGCACCCAGCGCGTCCAGCACGCCAGCCTGGAGACGCACGGCGCGGTCGGCCTGGCTCGACGAGGCGGACGGGAGCGGCTCGTCGTCCGCTCCAGCACCCAGGTGCCGTTCCTGACCCGCCGCGCGCTGTGCGCGCTCTACGACCTGCCGCCCGAGCGGGTCCGCGTGGTCGCCGGCCGGGTCGGCGGCGGCTTCGGCGGCAAGCAGGAGATGCTCACCGAGGACATCGTGGCGCTGGCCGCGCTGCGGCTGCGGCCGGCCGGTGAAGCTGGAGTTCACCCGCGCCGAGCAGTTCTACGGCGCGACCACCCGGCACCCGTTCACCGTCACGGTCAAGGCCGGCGCGCGGCGCGACGGCACCCTGACCGCGCTGCAGTTGCGGGTCGTCGCCAACACCGGCGCGTACGGCAACCACGGCCCGGCCGTGATGTTCCACAGCGTCGGCGAGTCGATGGCCGTCTACCGCGCCCCGCACAAGAAGGTCGACGCCTTCTCGCGTCTACACCAACGCCGTCCCGGCCGGGCGCCTTCCGCGGCTACGGCCTCGGCCAGGTCACCTTCGCCGTCGAGTCGCGCGATGGACGAACTCGCCCGCCGGCTCGGCATCGACCCGCTGGTCCTGCGCGAGCGCAACATCATCGGCCCCGGCGAGCCGATGGTCAGCCCCGGCGGCGAGGAGGAGGACCTGCACATCGCCAGCTACGGCCTCGACCAGTGCCTGTCGGTGATCCGCAGGCGCCCTCGCCGAGGACCGCAGCGCCGCCGAACGCGCCCGCGGGGCTGGCTGGTCGGGCGAGGGCGCGGCCATGTCGATGATCGCCACCGGCCCGCCCGGCGGCCACTTCGCCGACGCCACGCGTCACGCCTGCTGCCCGACGGCAGCTACGACATCGCCGTCGGCACCGCCGAGTTCGGCAACGGCACCACCACCGTGCCACCAGCAGATCGCCGCCGGCGCGCTGCGGCACCACCGCCGACCGGATCGCCGTCCGCCAGTCCGACACCGACGTCGTCCGGCACGACACCGGCGCCTTCGGCTCCACCGGCACCGTCGTGGCGGGCAAGGCCGTGCTGAAGGCGGCCGACGCGCTCGCCGAACGCCTGCTGGGCTTCGCCGCCGCCCACACCGGGGTGCCGCGCGGCGCGTGCCGGCTCACCGCCGACGCCGTCGAGTGCGACGGGCGGCGTCCTGCCGCTCAAGGAGCTGTACGAGGCCGCGCGCGCCCAGGGCGTCGAACCGGCGGCCGACGGGCACTGGGGCGGCTCGCCGCGCTCGGTCGCCTTCAACGCGCACTGGTTCCGGCTCGCCGTCGACCCGGGCACCGGCGAGATCCGCATCCTGCGCAGCGTGCACGCGGCCGACGCGGGCAAGGTGATGAACCCGCTGCAGTGCCGCGGCCAGGTCGAGGGCGGCGTCGCCCAGGCGCTCGGCGCCACCCTCTTCGAGCAGGTCCTGCGTCGACGGGCGCGGCAAGGTCACCACGGCCGCCTTCCGCCGCTACCGGCTGCCCGCCTACGCCGACGTGCCGCGCACCGAGGTGCACTTCATGGAGACCACCGACGCGATCGGCCCGCTCGGCGCCAAGTCGATGAGCGAGAGCCCCTTCAACCCGGTCGCCCCCGCCTTCGCCAACGCGCTGCGCGACGCGACCGGCGTCCGCTTCACCGAGCTGCCGCTCACCCGCGACCGGGTGTGGCTGCGGCTGGCCGAGGCCGGCCGCGACGCCGCGGACCCGCCCGGGAGCTGACCGGCCTTCTCGTACGCGCCGGCCGGTGCGCCCGGCTCCTGGCCCTTCCCAGACGGGGGTCCGGGTCCGGGCACCCGGCCTCCCAACGGGTCGGCTCCGTCCCCGGCTCGCTGAACCGCTGGTCCAGGACTCCCGTGCCGCCACCCATCACAGCCACCTCCACGATGTCCGGTCCCCGCTCGCCACCAGCATGCCGGGCACCACTGACAATCCGGACAGGCCGCTCCGGCCGCCGCCGCGGCCGCACCCGGGTGGCGCCGGCCGGGCCGCCGCGGCGGCCCGGCCGGTCCGGCGGGCGCCGCGCTACTCCGCGATGCCCCGGGTGAGCAGCACCACCGTGACGAACGTCCGGTACAGCCGGACCGGGTCGTCGTCGGTCATCCGCACCGTCACCGGATCGCCGGGCTCCGGCTCCACGCCGCTGATCCAGGTGGCCATCTCGGCCAGGTCCGGGTTGCGCATCCGCACGGTGAGCGTCGCGGGCAGCTCGATCCGCGGCGGCTTCGCCGAGCCCAGGCCCTCCACCGCCCGGCGCGCCGCCGTCCCGGATCACCTCCCGGGCGTCCAGCGGATGCAGGCTGTCGGCGCTGAAGCGCGACACCGACGACTTGACCACGGCGCCCACCGCGCCCGGGCAGAAGGGCTCCAGCTCGGCCGCCGTCGTGTCGTCGCCGGTGATCAGCACCACCGGCACGCCGTGGCCGAGCGCGACCAGCGCGTTGATGCCGCTCTCCCCGGCGACGACGCCGTTGAGCCGCACCTCGCTGATGGCCAGCGGGTTGTAGGTGTGCGACAGCGTGGCGTGCGGGCCCGACATCGAGCCGTGGTAGGAGACGAAGAAGACCGCGTCGAAGGAGGAGTCCAGGCCCTGCATCATGTACAGCGGCTTGTGGCGCCCCGACAGGTAGCGGGCCCGGCCGGCCAGCGCGTCCGGGCGCAGGTTGGCCATCGTCGAGTGCGAGTCGTTGACCAGGAACGCGTCCGCCCCGCCCGCCATGCGCCCCCTCGATCGCGGCGTTCACCTCCTCCTGGAGCAGCGTGCGGTAGTACGTGTACTCCGGCTGGCCCGGGCGGCACTGCCCCCAGTCGACCACCCCCGCGGTGCCCTCCATGTCGGAGGAGACGAAGACCTTCACAGCACACTCCTCGGCCGGAACTCGGGTTCGGTGGACGCGTCGGTCATCAGCCCGTAGACACTGCCCTCCTGGCCGGCCGCGCCGCCGTGCCGCCCGTCCGGGGTGAGCGCCAGGGCGCGCAGTTCGGCGCGGAAGTCGTCGGGCAGGGTGGCCGCGTCGGCGAGCGCGGCCCGGCACGCGTCGGCCGGGTCCCGGCCCGCCGCGAGCAGGTCGACGATCGTCCGGGCGGTGCCGCCGCGCATGCTCAGCTCGCCGCGGCCGGTGCAGGCCGCGCCCCCGGCGCGCAGGTCGCACCAGTTGCCCGCGCCGGGCAGCGCCGAGTCGCCCACCCGGCCGGGGTACTTGTACGGGTAGCCGGAGGTGGACACCCCGACGCACATCTCGCCGGAGTCGTCCAGGGCGATGATGTTGATGGTGCCCCACGGGCCGTCGTGCGGCGCGAGCCGGCGGATCAGCGCCAGGGCGCTCTCCCGGTAGCGGGCGTCGCCGTCGGTCGCGGCGGTGTTCTCGCCCTCCACCGACTCCCGCGAGTCGGCGACCTGCTCGCGCCACTTCTCGCGTGAGGCGTCGGTGAGCAGGTCGGCCTTGGCGAAGCCGCACTCCTCGGCGAAGAGCGCGGCGCCCTCGCCCACCAGCAGGCTGTGCTGCGGCAGCTTCTCCAGCACGGCGCGGGCCACCGAGATCGGGTTCGGGTAGTCCTTCAGCGCGCGCCACCGCGCCGAACCGCCGCCCCGAGCCCAGCATCAGGGACGCGTCGAGCTCGACCACGCCCTGCGCGTTGGGCAGGCCGGCGGTGCCCACGTAGTGGTCGGCGGGGTTGTCCTCGCACGCGGCGCATCGCGGCCTCCACCGCGTCCAGCGCCGAACCTCCGCGCCGCAGCACCTCCATCCCGGTCGCCAGCCCCGCCTCGCTGCGCTCGCTGCCGATGATCACCGCTTCCGGCATGATCCTCCTGTCCGTTGCCCGCCCGCCCCCACCGCCCCGCCCGTGCTGCGCTCTTGACCTGCGCATACGTCACGGGAACGCGTCCGCAGCCGCAGTCTCGCATCCGGCCGCGGCCGCCGCGCGGCCGGGCCCTCGGCGCGGCGTGCCGGGGCCGCGGACCGGAAGGGCGGGCTGCGGGCGGGGCCGGCAGGGGGCTCCACGGTCTGCTCGACGCCGGCGGCGGCGCCGTCGTCGCGCTGCGCGCCCACGCCAACAACCTGATCGTCACCGCGGACAACGCGGGCGCGTCCCCGCTGATCGCCAACCGCACCTCCGTCGGCCCCTGGGAGACCTTCCAGCTCGTCCACAACTCCAACGGCACCGTCAGCCTGCTGGCCCAGGCCAACGGCGACTACGTCACCGCCGAGAACGCGGGCGCGGCCGCCCTGGTCGCCAACCGTACGAGCATCGGCACCTGGGAGCAGTTCGACCTGATCACCGACCGGGTCACGCCCGCCGCACCCCCGCCGCGCCGTCGTGCCCGGTCCGGTCGGGCCGGGCGCCAAAGCCGGGCGGAACCCGAGCCTCCCGTCGTGATAGCTCCGCCCCGAACCGGGGAAGGCAAGGAGCACGATCGTCGACGGCGGGAGGACTCGGTGAAGGTCGGGCTGCTGACCCGGGAGTACCCGCCGGACGTGTACGGCGGGCGCGGGCGTCCACGTGGAGTTCCTCGCCCGCGAGCTGCGTGCCCTGCTCGACGTCGAGGTGCACTGCTGGGGCGACGGCAGCGGCGACGACGGCGTCGTACGCCACCGCGCGCCCGCCGCGTTCGGACGGCGCCAACGACGCGCTGCGCACCTTCGCCGTCGACCTCCAGATGGCCGCCGGCGCTCCAGGGCCGCGACCTGGTGCACTCGCACACCTGGTACGCCAACCTGGCCGGGCACCTCGGCAAGCTGCTCTACGGCGTCCCGCACGTGCTGACCGCGCACTCGCTGGAGCCGCTGCGCCCCTGGAAGGCCGAGCAGCTCGGCGGCGGGTACGCCCTGTCGAGCTGGGCGGAGCGCACCGCGATGGAGTCCGCGGACGCCGTGGTCGCCGTCTCCGACGGCATGCGCGCGCGACATCCTGGCCTGCTACCCGGCGCTCGACCCGGACCGGGTGCACGTCATCCGCAACGGCATCGACACCACCACCTACCGCCCGGACCCGCGCACCGATGTGCTCGGCCGGATCGGCATCGACCCGCAGCGCCCCTACGTGCTGTTCGTCGGCCGCATCACCCGGCAGAAGGGCGTGCCCGCACCTGCTGCGCGCGGCCCGGGCGATCGACCCGGCCGCTGCAGATCGTGCTGTGCGCCGGCGCGCCCGACACCCCCGCGCTGGACCGCGAGTTCAGGGCGCTGTTCGACGAGCTGAGCGCGGTGCGCGACGGGGTGCACTGGATCCCGGCGATGCTGCCGCGGCCCGCGATCGTCCAACTCCTCACCCACGCGGCCGTCGTTCGTCTGCCCGTCGGTGTACGAGCCGCTCGGCATCGTCAACCTGGAGGCGATGGCCTGCGGCACCGCGGTGGTCGCCTCGGCGGTCGGCGGCATCCCGGAGGTGGTGCGAGGACGGCGTGACCGGGCTGCTGGTGCCCGTACGAGGAGGGCAGCCCCGAGGAGTTCGAGGCCGGGCTCGCGCGCGGCCGTCGACCGGGTGGTCGGCGATCCGGCGACGGCGGCGCGCGATGGGCGGGGCCGGGCGGGACCGCGCGGTCCGCGAGTTCGGCTGGGACACCGTCGCCCGCCGCACCGCCGACCTGTACGGGACGGTCCTCGCGTCGGGCGCCGCCCCGTAGCGGGGGCCCGGGCGGGCGGCGACGGCATGCGGGAGCGAACGGACAGGACGACCCACAGGAAAAGGGGGTGCCGCGATGCGCGGTGGTGGACCTTCGGTACTGGGCATAGTGCTGGCCGGCGGCGCGGGCAAGCGGCTGATGCCGCTGACGGCGGACCGGGCGAAACCGGCGGTGATCTTCGGCGGGACGTACCGCCTGGTGGACTTCGTGCTGTCCAACCTGGTCAACGGCGGCATCCTGCGGATCTGCGTGCTGACCCAGTACAAGTCGCACAGCCTGGACCGGCACGTCACGACCACCTGGCGGATGTCCAGCCTGCTCGGCAACTACGTCACGCCGGTGCCGGCGCAGCAGCGGCTCGGCCCGCGCTGGTACCTGGGCAGCGCGGACGCGATCCTCCAGTCGCTCAACCTGGTGCACGACGAACAGCCCGACTACATCGCGGTGTTCGGCGCCGACCACGTGTACCGGATGGACCCGCGGCAGATGCTCGACCAGCACGTGGAGAACGGCGCGGGCGTCACGGTCGCCGGGCATCAAGGTGCCCAAGGCCGACGCCTCCGCGTTCGGCGTGATCACCCCGGCCGCCGACGGGATACAGGTGGACCGCTTCCTGGAGAAGCCGGCCGACCCGCCGGGGCTGCCCGGCGACCCCACCCGGGTCTTCGCCTCGATGGGCAACTACCTGTTCACCACCAAGACGCTGCTGGAGGCGCTGCACGAGGACGCCGAGGACCCGCAGTCCGTGCACGACATGGGCGGCAGCATCCTGCCGCGGCTCACCACCAAGGGCGTCGCCCAGGTCTACGACTTCGACGCCAACCGGGTGCCCGGCGAGACCGCCCGCGACCACGGCTACTGGCGCGACGTCGGCACCCTGGACGCCTACTACGACGCGCACATGGACCTGATCTCCGACCGGCCCGCGTTCAGCCTCTACAACCGCGACTGGCCGATCTACACCAACCCCGGCTCGCTGCCGCCCGTCGAAGATCGCGGCGGGCGGCATCGTGGGGGAGTCGGTGGTCAGCCCCGGCTGCGTGATCCGCGGCCAGGTGACCCGCTCGGTGCTCTCGCCGGGCGTGGTCGTGGACCCGGGCGCCGTCGTGCAGGGCTCGGTCCTGCACGACAACGTCCGGATCGGGCGCGGCGCGATCGTCCGCGGCGCGGTCCTGGACAAGAACGTGGACGTGCCGCCCGGCGCCACCATCGGCGTCAACCCCGACCGCGACCGCGAGCTGTACACGGTCTCCGCCGCCGGGGTGATCGCGCTGGGCAAGGGCCAGCAGGTGGGCTGAACGGGCGCCGCGGACCGGCGGGTTGCGGCTGCGGGCGGATGGCGCCCACAGCCGCTCAGGGCACCCAGTTGAACGTGTCCGGGTCCGGGCCGGTGCGCTCCCCGCGGTCCAGCGCGGTGATCGCGGCCATGTCCTGCTGCGGCAGTTCGAAGTCGAAGAGCCGGAAGTTCTCCTCGATCCGCGAGCGGGTCACCGACTTGGGGAAGACGATGTCGCCGCGCTGGACGTGCCAGCGCAGCACCACCTGCGCCGGGGTCCGCTCCAGCCGCCCGGCGATCTCGGTGATCACCGGGTCGTCCAGCACCCTGCCCTGCGCGATCGGCGACCACGCCTCGGTCGCGATGCCGTGGTCGGCGTCGAAGGCGCGCAACTCGTCCTGGACCAGGTACGGGTGCACCTCGATCTGGTTGACCGCCGGGACCACGGAGGTCTCCTGGAACAGCCGGTCGAGGTGGTGGGACTGGAAGTTGGACACGCCGATCGCCTTGACCCGGCCGGACCGGTAGATCTCCTCCATCGCCCGCCAGGTCTCGGTGAAGTCGCCGACGGCCGGCAGCGGCCAGTGGATGAGGAAGAGGTCCACGTACTCGGTGCCAGCTCGTCCAGGCTGCGGGCGAAGGCGGCGAGCGCGTCGCCGTAGGCGTGGAAGCCGTTGTTGAGCTTGCTGGTGACGAAGACGTCCTCGCGGGCCAGCCCGGACGCCCGCAGGGCCTGGCCGACCTCCTTCTCGTTGCCGTACATCTCGGCGGTGTCGATGTGCCGGTAGCCGGTCTCCAGGGCGGCGAGCACCGCCTCCCTGGTGGCCTTCGGCTCGATCTGGTACGTCCCGAAGCCGAGTTGCGGGATCGGGACGCCGTTGTTGAGGGTGACGGTGGGCAGAGTGGGCGCTGAGGTCATGGGTGCGACTTCCTTGTGCGGTGCGGCCCCGTTTCCACCGTAACGTCCGCCGTGGCCCGCGGCCTTTCAGGGCGCCCGCCCGCGGGTGCGCGCCTTCCGTACGAGCCGGCCGTGGACGGGCCGGCGGCAGTCGGCGCGTCGGGACCGAGTCTGAAGAGAGCGCTCTCTCCGACGGGCCGGAACCGTTACGCTGTGGCTGTCCCACCCGCCCCACCGCAACCGGCCGTTCGCCGTCCGGCTGTCCCCCCATGTCCGCGCACCCTGGAGACATCGTTGTCATCGCCGTCCCGCCCGCGCCCCGTACCCCGCCCCACGCTGGAGGCCGTCGCCGCCCGGGCCGGGGTGTCGCGGGCCACGGCCTCCCGGGTGGTGAACGGGGGAGCGGGGGTGCGCGGCCCGCTCGCCGAGCGGGTCCGCAAGGCCGTGGCCGAACTCGGCTACGTTCCCAACCAGGCCGCCCGCGCCCTGGTCACCCGGCGCAACGACGCCGTGGCCGTGGTCGTCGCCGAACCCGAGGCCCGTTTCTTCGGCGACCCGTTCTTCGCCCGCCAGATCCGCGGGATCAGCCGTGAACTCACCGCGCACGACAACCAGTTGGTGCTGCTGCTGACCGACGGCCCGGCCGACTGCGAACGGGTCGGCCGCTATCTGTCCGGCGGCCACGTCGACGGCGCGCTGATCTTCTCGCTGCGCACCGACGGCTCGCTCAGCGGCCTGGCCAGGGCGGCCGGCCTGCCCCTGGTCATCGGCGGCCGCCCCTCCTGGCCGGACCGCGGCGCCGCCCAGCGCACCCTGTACGTCGACTGCGACAACCGCGGCGGCGCCCGCGACGCCGTCCGCCACCTGCTCGCCGTCGGCCGCCGCCGGATCGCCCACATCACCGGACCGCTGGACCAGCCCGCCTCGCTCGACCGGCTGGACGGCTTCCGCGACGTGCTGCCCTGCGCGGCCGCCGCCCTCGTCGCCGAGGGCGACTTCACCCCGGACGGCGGAGCGCGCGCCATGGCCGTGCTGCTGGAGCGCGCCCCCGACCTCGACGGCGTGTTCGCCGCCTCCGACGCGATGGCCTCCGGCGCCCTGCGGGTCCTGCGCGCCCGCGGCCGCCGGGTGCCGGACGACGTCGCCGTGGTCGGCTTCGACGACATGGCCGCGGTGGCGGAGTGGACCGACCCGCCGCTGACCACGGTCCGCCAGGACATCGAGGAGATGGGCCGCCTGATGGCCCGCCTCCTGCTGCGCGTGGTGGCGCGGCCGGCCGAGGGCGACGGCGCCCCGGCCCTGTCGTCGATCGTGACGCCGACGCGGCTGGTGGTCAGGGCATCCGCTTAGCCGGCGCCGCGCGGTCAGCGGCAGGGGAGGATCGGTGCCCCGAGATCGGCGCCGCGGCAGACGCACATGTCGTGCGCGACCCCGCGGATGCCCTGAGAGTGGCCTTGTGCATGCCGTTCTTCCGGACGCACGCCACGAGTCGTCACGGATTGTCGTCACGGACTGTCATCCTCAATCGTCGAACCATATCCGCCGACGTGGGCGGACCGGTCGCGCGGACGGGTCACATGTGCGAACGGCGGCGGCTTTCGACGCGCCCGCGGCGGCGGGGCGCGCGATGATCGGAAGATGACGCGGACCGGCGGCGACGTGGGCGTGCCCGAACTCGAACCTGAGGTGTTCGACCGCGCCGTCGTGTCCGTCGCCCTGACCGCCGGCCCCGACCACCGGCTCGTCTACTACAACGACGCCTTCAGCGAGCTGTTCGGCCCCCGGCAACTGGGCGCGCGGGCCGCGGAGGCGTTCGACGAGCCGAACGCCATCGGCTTCGTGGTCATGCTCGACCAGGTGTACGACGACCGTACGGCCCGGCAGGTCACCTCCCCGCGCACCACCGAGGGCACCGCGCCGGGCGCGCCGGGCCGCCGCCACTTCATGTACAGCGCCTCGCCGGTCGTCTCCCGTTTCGGCCCGGGCGTGCTGGCCGTCGCCGTCGACCTCACCGCGCAGGTCGACGCCGCCGAGGAGGCCCGCCGATTCGCCGAGCAGCAACAGCAGGCGCTCCAGCGGTACGAGGCGCTGATGGCGCGCGGTCACCCAGATCGTGTGGCTGATGAAGCCCAACGGGGACATCACCGAGCTGGTCGGCAGATTCGAGGAGTTCACCGGCAGCCCGTGGCGCCCGGTGATCGACGACGTGTGGCTGGCGTCCGTCCACCCGCACGACCGCTCCCGTCTGGTGCGCACCTGGATGGAGGCGTCCCAGGGCGTCCCCTCGCTGTTCGTGTGCACCTTCCGGCTGCGCACCGCCTCCGGCGAGTACCGGCACGTGCAGTCCCGCGCGGTGCCGGTGGAGCGCGGCGGCGAGATCGTGGAGTGGATCGGCGCCACGGCCGACATCGAGGACCAGTGGCTCAACCGGCTGCGCGAGCGGCTGCTCGCCCGGGTCGCCACCGTCACCGCCGCCAACGACGTCAGCGAGGCGTTCTCCGCGGTCGCCGCCGCCGTCGTGCCCGACCTGACCGACGCGTGCGTGGTGTACCTGCTGCCGCCGCCCGGGGTCATCGGGCCGGACACGCCGCTCACCGTGACCCGGGTCGCCGCCAGCGCCCGCTCCGGACTGCCCGACCTGCCGCCGCTGCGCAACACCGCGTACGCCGTGGGCCCGGTCGCCCAGCAGGTGATCGACAGCCGCACGCCCAAGCTGCTGGTCTTCCCCGGCGGGAAGCCGCCCGACGGCGTGCTGCCCGACGTGTCCGTGCACTGGCTGCGCGCGGCCCGCGCCACCAGCCTCACCCTGGTGCCGATCGTCATCGACTCCGCCGTGGTGGCCTTCGCCTGCGCGGCGGGCTGCGCCGACAGCCCGCCGCCCGGCAGCGCCGACCTCGCGCTGCTCGGCGAGATCCTGCACCAGGTACGGGAGCCGCTGCGCCAGGCCATCGAGCTCCAGCGCACCCGGCACACCGCGCTCACCCTCCAGCGTGCGCTGCTCACCGCCACCCCGCGGGTGCCCGGCGCCGAGATCGCCGCGCACTACCAGCCCGCGAGCCGGACCGCCGAGATCGGCGGCGACTGGTACGACGCGCTGCTGCTGCCCGACGGCTCCGTCACCCTCACCATCGGCGACATCGCAGGCCACGACCTGGAGGCCGCCACCTCGATGAGCCAGCTTCGCAGCATGCTGCGCGTCATCGCCTACGACCAGGCCCACCCGCACACGCCCGCGGAGAGCCTCGCCCAGCTCGACCGGGTCGCCGACGGCCTCGCCATCGCGCCGCTGGTCACCGCCGTGCACACCACTCTCGTACCGAAGGCGGGCGGCGGCTGGCACGCGGCCTGGTCCAACGCCGGCCACCCGCCGCCCCTGCTGCTGCCCGCGGGCGGCAGCCCGCGCTTCCTGGAGGGCGCGGGACCCGACCTGCCGCTGTGCGTGGCCCCGGCCGTGCCGCGCACCACCTGGCACTACGAGCTGAAGACCGGCGACATCCTGCTGCTCTACACCGACGGCCTGATCGAGGTGCCCGGCACCGACCTCGGCGTGGGCATGGCGGCGCTGGCCAGCCGGGCGGAGGCGGCCAGGGACGTGGGGCTGCCGCTCGCCGAGATCTGCGCGCGGCTGCTGGCCGGGGTCGGCAGCCGGCGCGACGACGCGGCGCTCATCGGCTTCCGCCCGACCTCCCAGGGCGGCCGGCCCGGCGGCTGGGACTGAGCCGGGCCCCACCGGCCGGACCGCCCAGGACCGCCCCAGGGGCCCGCCCGCCCGGGCCGCTTCCCGCACCCCGCTCAGAGCCTGGCCACCATCACCACGCCGAGCGTGGTCATCGTGCAGGCGATCAGCACGTCCAGCACCCGCCACGAACCCGGCCGGGCGAACGGCCGGCGCAGCAGCCGCGCCCCGAAACCCAGGCCGCTGAACCACGCCACGCTCGC
The DNA here is from genome assembly GCA_963820715.1 of uncultured Actinomycetota bacterium. Classification (GTDB taxonomy): domain Bacteria; phylum Actinomycetota; class Actinomycetes; order Streptomycetales; family Streptomycetaceae; genus Actinacidiphila. The sequence goes on from CAWGAU010000004.1 coordinate 313,171, forward strand.
CGTCGCGGCCCCCACCCCGAAGGCCCAGCGGCCGCCGCCGTAGCCGTTGGCGACCGAGCCGAGCAGCAGCACCGTGTCCAGGTACACATGCGGGTTGAGCCAGGTCAGGGCCAGACAGGTGAGCACCGCGGCCCTGCGCGACCCCCCGGCGTCGCCGGCCGCGCCGTCCGCCGTCAGCCGCTCGGGCCGCAGCGCCCGCCGCGCGGCCAGCACCCCGTACGACACCAGGAACGCGCCGCCGACCCACCCCGTCACGGTCACCGCCGACGGCCATCGCTTGACCACCGTGCCGATGCCGCTGACGCCGACCGCGATCAGCAGCGCGTCGGAGGCCGCGCAGATGCCGACGATGGCGGCGACGTGCTCGCGCCGGATGCCCTGGCGCAGGACGAACGCGTTCTGGGCGCCGATGGCCACGATGAGCGACAAGCCGGTGCCAAGCCCCGCCAGGGCCGCGATAAGAGCCGCATGCATGGTACGAGGCTAGTAGGGCTTTGTTAGGTGGCCTGGTTGGTTTGCTAGCAGTACGGTGTGATTTCCTGTCAGGTGTGACACCTGAGGAGATGGACGGGGTCCGTCCGCGCTTGGAGGCGTTCGCGGCGGAGATGCTCGGCTCGCTGAAACGGCGGGACCAGCGGGCCAAGGGCGAGTTGTATGTGCGCGGGCTGATGCTGGACGGCAAGCGCAAGTCGATGCAGCCGATGGCCGAGCGCCTGGGCGTGGACCACCAGCAACTCCAGCAGTTCGTGTCCTCCTCGACCTGGGCCTACGCCGAGGTACGGGGCCGGATTGCCCGGTGGGCTGCGGCGCATATCGCTTCGGAGGCGTACGCGATCGACGACACCGGGTTTCCCAAGGACGGGTACGACTCCCCCGGGGTGGCGCGCATGTACTGCGGGGCGTTGGGCAAGCGCGGCAACTGTCAGATAGGCGTCAGTGTCCACCTGGTCAGCGACCACGCTTCGTCGGCGGTCGACTGGCGGCTGTTCATCCCCGAGAGCTGGGATGACGCCACGGCCGGCGACGACCGACTGCTGGCCGAGGCGATCAGCCGCCGCCGGCAGCGGGCCGGTATCCCCCAGCGGGTGCGTCACCGCGAGAAGTGGCGTCTGGCGCTGGACATGCTCGACGAGACCCGCAACGAGTGGGGGCTGCCCGACCTGCCGGTGGTCGCCGACGCCGGGTACGGGGACGCGACCGGGTTCCGGCTGGGCCTGACCGAGCGGGGCCTGGCCTACACGGTCGCGGTCAAGGGCACCACCACCGCCTACGCCGGTGATGCCCGGCCCGAGCGTCCGCCCTACAGCGGGCGGGGCCGCCCACCACGCTCTGCCTACCCCACCGCACACACCACCTTGCGGGCCCTGGTCCTGGCTGCCGGACGCGGCGCAGGGCGCACCGTCACCTGGCGCCAGGGCAGCAGGACCAGCCCCCGCAACCCGCGCGCCGCCATGCGCTCACGCTTCCTGGCCCTGCGGGTCCGCCCGGCCAACCGCGACATCCCCCGCGACGTGGACGGCTCCCTGCCCGAGTGCTGGCTGCTGGCCGAATGGCCGCCCGAGACAGCCGAGCCCACCGACTACTGGCTGTCCACCCTGGCCCCCAACACCCCCTTGCGCGAACTGGTCCGCATCGCCAAGATCCGCTGGCGCATCGAGCACGATTACCGCGAGCTGAAAGACGGCCTCGGACTGGACCACTTCGAAGGCCGCAGCTACCTCGGCTGGCACCGGCACGTGACCCTCGCCGCCCTCGCCCAGGCCTTCTGCACCCTGCTACGACTCGACCCAAAAGTCCCTGCGCCGGCCTGACCCTCTACGCCGTTCTCCGCGCGTTACAGAAGATCCTGGCCACCTGGACCGGCGCCTGCTCGATATGCGGCCGAACAGCCCCGACACCAGACCCCTACCTCAAAACTTAACAAAGCCCTACTAGGAGTCCGCCGTGATTCAGGCCAGCTAATGATTCTTAGGTAGCATTACCGATGCTTACGATGATGGGCCCACGTCCGCGCGCCCGGCCGTGTGACCGCCCGTCCCGATTGGAGCCGCCGTGATCGACCTTCCGCTCGACCAGGTGCGTACGCTGCTGGCCGCCGTCGACGAGGGCACCTTCGAAGCCGCCGCTGAGGCGCTGCACGTCACGCCCTCCGCCGTCAGCCAGCGGGTCAAGGCACTGGAGCAGCGTACGGGCCGGGTCCTGCTGCTGCGCACCAAACCGGTCCGGCTGACCGCCTCCGGCGAGGTCGTCGTGCGCTTCGGGCGCCAACTGGCCCGGCTGGAGCGGGACGCGGGCGCGGAACTCGGACTGGCCGACGCCGCCGGGCCGACCTCCCTGCCGATCGCGGTCAACGCCGATTCGCTCGCCACCTGGTTCCTGTCCGCGATCGCCGAGGTCGCCGAGCGCCACGACCTCGTCTTCGACCTGCACCGCGACGACCAGGACCACACCGCGGCGCTGCTGCGCCAGGGCCTGGTGATGGCGGCCGTCACCTCCTCGCCCGAGGCCGTGCAGGGCTGCACGGTGCGGGCGCTGGGCAAGATGCGCTACCGGGCCATGGCCACCCCGCAGTTCGCCGCCCGGTGGATCGGCGACGCCTCGCTGCGGGAGGCGCTGCCCGGCGCGCCGCTGGTCGTCTTCGACCGCAAGGACGACCTCCAGGACCGCTTCCTGCGCCGGCTCGCGCCGCGCCGCCCGGCGGGCCGGGCCCGGCACTACATGCCGTCATCCGAGACGTTCGTGGACGCGGTGGCCGCCGGGCTCGGCTGGGGCATGCTCCCCGAGGTGCAGACGGTCGACCACCTGGCCGCGGGCACCCTGGTCGACCTCGCACCGCGCCAGGTGGTGGACGTGCCCCTGTACTGGCAGCAGTGGAAGCTGGACTCACCCGCGCTGGCGGCGGTCGCCGACGCCGTGGCGCGCGAGGCGGTCCGGGCCCTGAAGGACCCGGACCGCCACTGACGTACGTGACCGGTGACCAGTGCTGACAGTGCTGACAGTGCGTCAGGTGTACGCGTTGAACTCCGCGATCGACCACCATGAACGTCGAACTGCCGGTCTGCGTCACCCGGATGTAGCGGGCGGCTGTCTGCGCGGGAAGGTCGCGGTGACGAGCGCGGCGGTACCGGTGCCGGTGGCGACCGGCGCGCTCCAGGTGGTGCCGTCGGTCGACAGCGAGACCTGGTACCCGCGGGCGTAGTCGCTGGTACTGCCGGCCGAGTCCATCGTGATCTGGTCGATGGTGCTGCGTGGCGCCCATGTCGACGGTCACGGTCTGGCCGTTCACCATCGGGGTGCCGGTGCTCCACCGGGTGCCGGTGTTGCCGTCGAGCATGTTGGCCGGCACGTCACCGCCGCCGGTCGCCGACGCGGACGCCGTCCAGCCGGTACGCGGCAGCACGGTCTGGTCCGCCGCCGGAACGCCGGTGCCGGTGGGGATGGTGGTGGTGGCCGGTGAGGCGGATGTCGCGGGAGGAGTCGCCGACGTAGATGGTGTTGGTGCCGGCGGCGTTGGTCCAGCCGTTGTTCCAGTACTGGAAGCTGCGGGCGTCCAGGGTGAGGGTGACGTGCTGGGTCTGGCCGGGGTTGAGGGTGACCCGCTGGAAGCCGCGCAGGTTCTTCGGCGGTTCGCCGGTGGCGGTCGGCTGGCCGACGTAGACCTGGGCGACCTCGGCGCCGGCGCGGGTGCCGGTGTTGGTGACGTCGAAGCCGACCGCGACGTTGCCGGTGGCGTCCGGGCTGGCCGACGGTCAGGTTGCTGTAGGAGAAGGTGGTGTAGGACAGGCCGTACCCGAAGGGGAAGAGCGGGGTCTTGTTCTGGCTGTCGTACCAGCGGTAGCCGACGTCGAGGCCCTCGCTGTACTGGACCTGGTTGTTCTGGCCGGGCCACTGGGCGGTGGTGTGGGCGGGGACGTCGGCCAGGCTCTGCGGGAAGGTGACCGGCAGCTTGCCGGAGAAGTTCGACGTCGCCGTAGAGCAGCGCGGCGATCGCGTTGCCGTCCTCCTGGCCCGGGTACCAGTTCTCGACGATGCCGCGCGACCGCGTTCGCCCACGGCATCGTGACCGCCGAACCGCTGTTGACCACGACGACGGTGTTCGGGTTGGCCGCGGCCACATCGGTGACCAACTGGTTCTGCGCCGCGGACAGGTCGATGTCGACAGGTCGCCGCCCTCGGACTCGAAGTTGCTGACGAACACCACGGCGAGGTCGGCGTCGCTCGGCGGCTGCGACCGCCTGGTCGTGCAGGGACTGGCCGGGGATCTGCCAGCCGAGGCTCGACGTTGCTGCCGCCGCCCGGCCTGGTAGTAGTCGACCTCGATGCTCACCGGCTGGCCCGCGGTCAGCGTCACCGTGCCGGTCTTGGTGGTCGGGCCCTGGTCGGCCCAGTTGTTGATGACCTGCTGGCCGTTGATGAACAGCCGGCTGCCGTCGTCGCTGTTCAGCGAGAAGGTGTACGTGCCGGTGGTCGGCGGGGTGAGCGTACCGGTCCACTTCGCCGACCAGTTGGTGGCGGTGACCCCCGCAGCGGGCGACGGGCCGCCCCAGACGTGGTCGATCGCCGAGTCGACCCGGCCGGCGACCGGCGCGCCGGACAGGTCCGGTGCTGTTGTAGTACTCGGCCGTACAGCCCGTGGCCGCTGCCGGAGGACGGGGTGAGGTACTGGCTGTCGACCGGCGCGAGCTGACCGCTGGAGGAGGCGACGCCCTGCGCGTAGCGTGACGGTGGCGCCGCTGCCCGCGCGGGCGCTGATGCCCTGGTACGGGGTGACCAGGTGCGGCGGGTTCGACGCCCGCGCTGCCGCCGCCCTGCGTACATCGCGTCCGTACCGGCGTCGTCGCCGATGACCGCGATCGAGTTGTACCGCGACGCGCACCGGCAGCGCCGCGCTCGGTGTTCTTGAGCAGCACGCTGCCCTCCTCGGCGACCTGCTGGGACGGTCGCGTCGTGCGCGGCGCGTGGTCACCACCGAGTCCGGTGATGCCGGTCTGCGCGTTGTCGAACAGGCCCTGCTTGAACATCGAGGTCAGGATGCGGCGGACGTGGTCGTTGATGGTGGCCTGCGAGACCTGGCCGCTGTTGACCGCGTTGGTCAGCGCGGTGCCGTAGTAGTCGCTGCCCGGCATCTCCATGTCCAGGCCGTTGTTCGCCGACGGCGACGGTGGAGTGGGTGGCGCCCCAGTCGGAGGTGATGAAGCCGGTGAAGCCCATGTCGCCCTTGAGCATCGCCGTTCTGCAGCGGGCCGTTCTCGCAGGCGAACGGGCCGTTGATCGACGAGTACGAGCACATCACCGAGTCGGCGCCGCCCTGCTTGACGGCCGTCTCGAAGGCCGGCAGGTAGATCTCGCGCTCGGTCCGGTCGGAGACGATCGCGTTGTCCGCGGTGTTGTTGCGGTTGGTCTCCTGGTTGTAGACCGCGTAGTGCTTCACCTGGGCCATCGGGCCCTGGCTCTGGATGCCCTGGATGTCGGCGGCGCCCATCTGGCCGGCCAGGTACGGGTCCTCGCCGAGCGACTCGAAGGCCCGGCCCCAGCGCGGGTCGCGCACGATGTTGATGGTCGGCGCCGAGCACCACGTTCGTGCCCTTGCCCCACTGCTCCGAGCCGAGCACCTGGCCGTACTGCTGCATCAGCGCGGTGTCCCAGGTGGCGGCGCCGGCCACCGGGGCGGCCATCTGGGTGACGCCGCTGACAGCCGTCACCGGCGCCGACCGGCCCGTCCTGCAGGTGCAGCGGCCGGGATGCCGAGCCGGGTGTTGCCGTCGACGCAGCCGACGTAGCCGCAGGACGCGCCGCCGTGCATCATGGTGAGCTTCTCGGCCTGGGTCATCGCGGCGAGCAGTTCGTCGGCCCGCTGCTCGGGGGTCTGGGCGGCGTCCATCCACGGCCGGGCCGCTTCCGCCTTCTTCGCCTGCACGATCGAGGCGGTGGCCACTGAGCCGCCCACTAGCAGGAGCGCGGCCGCGAACGGCAGCACGGTACGTTTCCATCGACGCACGAGGAGCCTCCAGGATGGTCGATCCGACGACACACGGGCTGCGATGCGGCCTGCCTGCCGAGCGGAGAAGCAGACCCCGGCAAGCGACAATCGCCTCCTCCCGCCTCGGTGTCAACACCCCGGAGAGCGCTCTCACGGTGAAATCACGGGGAATTCGGCGGAGAGCGCTGCCGGGCGCCGGGTCATGAGCGCGGACCGGGAGGCGGACGCGGGGCAGGCGCGGGCGGCCGGGGGACCGGCGCGGACCCCGGCCGCGGGGGCGTCCGACGGGCCTTCACAGGGCGTGCACGCGCGTTCGTCAGCGGGTTCGTCCCCGCGCCCGTCCCCGGGTCCGGTGGCGAATGCCTCCGCCACTGCGGCCGCGGGCTCGTACGGTGATGGGGCCGGCGGCCGATCCGTCCGCGCGGGTGCCGCGCCGTCCGCTGCCCCGAACGCCGACCCGTCCGCCGCGACCGCCCGGCCGGGGTCGATTCTGCGCCGGTACCCGGACTTCCGCAGGCTCTTCGCCGGCAACTCCGTATCCCTGCTCGGGTCGAGCGTCACCACCGTGGCGCTGCCGCTGGCCGCGACCGTCCCGCTGCACGCCTCACCCGCGCAGATGGGTCTGCTCGGCGCGGCGACCCTGCTGCCGCACCTCGTCCTCGGGCTGCCCGCCGGGGTGTGGGTGGACCGGATGCCCTACCGGCGCATCCTGGTCGTCGCCGACCTCGCGCAGGCCCTGCTGCTCGGCGCGATCCCGCTGCTGGCGGGCCTCGGACTGCTGCGGATCTGGCAGCTCTACCCGGTCGCGCTGCTCGCGGGCACCGGCAACCTCTTCGAGACCGTCACCGCCCAGTCCTACCTGCCCCTGCTGGTGCCGCGCCGCGAACTGCTCCCCGCCAACAGCGCGTTGATGCTCAGCAACGCCACCGTCAGCACCAGCGGGGCGGCGCTGGGCGGCCTGCTCGTGTCGCTGGTCACCGCCCCGGTGGCCATCGCCGCCGACGCGGTCTCCTTCGTGCTGTCCGCGCTGTGGAAGGCCCGGATCGGCACGGCGGGGCCGGCGGCAGATGCGCACGCCGGCGCCCGAACCCCGGCCGCTCCCGGACGCCGGGCCGCGCGTACGGCGCGCCCTGCCGTACCGGAGCGGCCAGAACCGGTACCGGCGCGGCAGGGATGCGTACCGGAGGGGTCCGGGCCCGAGCCGGCCCGGTCCGACCGCGGTTCGGCGCGGTCGGGACCGCCGCGGCTGCGTACGGACATCGCCGAGGGCCTGCGCGCCGTGTTCACCCACCCGGTCGTCCGGGCGGTCACGGTCGCCGCCACCGTCGGCGCGCTCTTCGGCCAGGCGCAGAACGTCGTCCTCGTCCTCTACCTCGTCCGGGACGTCGGGTTGCCGTCCGGCCTGATCGGCCTCGTCATCGCGTTCGGCGGCGTCGCGGCGGTGCTCGGCGCCCTGGTCGCCACCCGGATCACCCGGCGGATCGGCCCCGGAAGGGCGTTCATCGCCGGAATGCTCCTCGCCTCCACGGCCGGTCTCGCCCTCGCCGGTGCGGCGGGTCCGCCGTGGGCGTCCCTCGCCCTGCTGTCCCTGGCCCAACTCCTGCGCGGCGCGGGGCCGTCGCTCTACGGCATCAACCAGCAGACCTTCCGGCAGACCCTGATCGCGCCCCACCTCCTGTCGCGTGCCAACGCGACGTGGCGCTTCCTCGTCTTCGGCTCCCAGGCCGCCGGGGCGCTCCTCGGCGGCCTCGCCGGCACCATGCTGGGCCTGCGCGCCACCCTGCTCCTCAGCAGCGCGGCCATGCTCGCCGGCACCGCTCTCGCCTGTGCCTCGCCGCTCAGGTCCCTGCGTGAACTCCCGCCGCCGGCGGTGGCTCCGAGTGCGGGTGCGGACATGGCGTGGTGCGGCTGGACGGTGGGTTCGGGGTCCGACGACGCCGCAGCCGGGGGCAGATCTCAACAGGCGGGCGAAACCCGGAGGAGTCGGGAATGAAGCGGCAGTGGCCGCATGTTGACCACCGCTGATCGACTCTCCTAGCTCGGGAAGAAGGCAGGCCCATGACGTCCTCGCCGGCCACGATGCGCGCCGTTCGAGCTCTCCGCCCCCGGCCCCGTCGACAACCTGCGGCTGACCACGCTCCCGCTCCCGCCCGAGAGGGACGGCTGGGTGCGCATCCGCGTCGAGGCGTTCGGCCTCAACCGCTCGGAGCTGAAGCTGCGGCTGGGCGTGAGCGTGGGTGTCAGCTTTCCCCGGGTGCCGGGTATCGAGGCCGCCGGCACCGTCGACGCGGCCCCGGCCGGCAGCGGGCTGGCTCCCGGGCAGAAGGTCGTCGCCATGATGGGGGACATGGGGCGCACCTTCGACGGCGGCTACGCCGAGTACACCTCGGTGCCGCTGTCGCAGGTCATCCCCGTCGACACCGACCTGCCCTGGGAGGTGCTGGGCGCCCTGCCGGAGATGGTGCAGACCGCCAACGGCTCGCTCACCGTCGGCCTGGACCTGAAGCCCGGTCAGTCCGTGCTGATCCGCGGCGGCACCTCCTCGGTGGGCCTGGCCGCCGCCGCGCTGGCCGCTTGGCGCGGCGCCACCGTGCTGTCCACCACCCGGCGGGCCGACCGCCTCGCCTCGCTGAAGGAGCACGGTGTCGACCACCCGCTGCTCGACACCGGCGAGGTCGCGCCCGCCGTGCGCGAGCTGTACCCGGACGGCGTCGACGCCGCCCTCGACCTCGTCGGCACGCCGACCCTGCCCGACACCCTGCGCGCGGTGCGCGTGCACGGCACGGCCTGCTTCGGCGGCAGCCTGTCCAACCAGTGGACGGTGCGGGACTTCTCCCCGAACGAGTACCTGCCGAGAGGCGTGCGCCTGGCGGGCTACTTCGGCGACGCCGCCGACCTGCCCGCGGGAGACCTTCCAGGAGATCCTCGACGCGGTCGCGGCAGGCCGGCTGGCCTTCCCGGTGGACCGCGTCTACGACGGCCTGGAGCAGGTGCCGCAGGCCCACGACGACATGGAGCACGACCGCGCCACCGGCAAGCTCGTCGTCCGCGTCCGGCACTAGGACTTGTTCGAAGCGTCGATCAAGGTCGCGGGACCGAACCTCCTTGCGACGCGCGGCTGATGGCCGTACGCCAGGCGCACGGCACAGTGGACCCCGGCCCCGCTTCCCCCTTCCGCACAGGGAGTGCACCGATGACCGCGCTGCTGCTCGACGACGACTACGTCCGCGCCCACCTCGACGCGCCGACCGCGGTGCGCGCGGTACGGATGGCGCTGCTGGCCGCCCACGAAGGCACCCTGCACGCACCACCGCGGGTCCGCGCCGACCTCGGCGACGGCCACCTCGTCTTCACGGCGGGCCGCCTGCGCGGGCAGGGGCTGTTCGGCTTCCGCGCGTACGACACCTTCGCCGGCGCGGAACAACTGGTCGCCGTATGGGGGACCGAGGACGGCCGGCTGCGGGCCGTGGTCCACGGCCATGAGCTGGGCCCGCGGCGGACCGGGGCGATCGGGGCGGTCGCGGTGGACACGGCCGCGGTCCCCGGGCCCCTGCGCCTGGGGCTGGTGGGCGCCGGGCCCCAGGCGTGGACGCAGCTGTGGGCGATCTGCGCGGTGCGGCAGGTGGAGGAGGCGGTGGTGGTGTCGCGCCGCCCGGAGCGCGCGGCGGCCTTCGCCCGCCGGGCCGCCGAGGAGCTGGGGGTACGGGCCCGGGCGGTGCGCACGGTCGAAGAGGCGGTGCGCGAGCGGCAGGTGGTCGTCGTCGCGACGAACAGCGAGGCGCCGGTCCTGGAGGCGGACTGGGTTTCTCCCGGCACGCACGTCACCACGCTCGGCCCGAAGACGCTCACCCGGCACGAAGTGCCCGCGGCGCTGGCGGATCGCGCCGGGGTGGTGCTCACCGACTCCCTCGCCCAGGCGGCCGGGTACGGCGAACCGCACATCTTCCCGGTGGAGGACATGGTGGACCTCGGCGCGGTCCTCGCCGGGGCGGCGCCGGGCCGTACCGCCCCGGACGAGATCACCGTCTTCTCCTCCGTCGGCCTCGCCGGCACGGAGGTGGCCGTCGCCGCCGCCCTGTGCGACGGGGCCGGCCCGCACGCGTGAACAGGCCCGGCCCGCCTGCCGGCCGCGCGGGTGGCGCATTCGTGGACCACCGCCCGGCCGGCGCGGTCGACTTCGCCTCGAAGCCGGCCGAGGAGGACGAATTGTCCTATTCAGAAGCGGTGCTTGTGACACAACTCAGGGGTAGGGCCGCCTGAGGGACCGGCGACCGGTTATGGAGGACGGGCCGAGAACCGGCCCTCGGCGCGCACCTGCCGTCCGCGATCCGTTGCGCTGCAAGAGCGGCGGCGCGGCGCCGGGCAGCCCGTGCCCGCTGCCCGAACGCCCTGGCGCACGGCCGTCGTTGCGCCCGCCGGCGGTGTCCGGCGCGGCTCCTCCAGGGGCGCTCCGATGTCACCCTGTGCGCCCGTCGTCATCAGTATGGAATTAATTATTGACACAGTTAATTTATGAGGGCTACCTTACGGGCCATGCAGACCAGGACCGGCCACCGCGCACCGATCACCACCCCGGCGACGGCGGAGGTCTTCATCACCGTGCTGACGCGGGGGCCGATCTCCCGACTGGAGGTGGCGCGTATGACGGGCCTGTCGTCTGCGGCGGTGACCAAGGCCGCGCGTCCGTTCCTCGACGCCGGCTACCTGATGGAGCTGACCGCCCAGCCGCGGCTCGCACAGGGTGCGGGCCGGCCGGCCGTGCCGCTGGGCATCAACCCGGACCGGGAGTTCTTCCTCGGGGTGAAGATCTGCGCCGAGGAGCTGATCGGGGTGGTGGTGGACCTCCAGTGCCAGGTGCGGTTCGCCCTGCACCGGCCGCTCGCCACCACGGCGGTGGGCAAGGTCGTCTCCGCCCTGGCCGCCCTGGTGGCCGACCTGCGGGCGCAGGCGCCCGAGTACGCGGGGCGCGGCCACTGCCTGGGGGTCGCGGTCTCGGGCGACATCGACCGGGCGCACGGCACGGTGCGGTACTCACCGTTCCTCGGGTGGCGCGACGTACCGCTGGCCGCGCTGCTGGCCCAGGCGACCGGGCTGGAGGTGACCATCGAGAACGACGTGAAGTCCCTCGCGGTCGCCGAGCAGCTCTTCGGCGACGGCGCCGGGGTCGACAACTTCGCCCTGGTGACGGTCGGCACCGGCATCGGCTGCGCCTTGGTGATCAACGGCAACCTGGTCACCGGCGCGCACGGCGTCGCCGGCGAGATCGGGCACGTCCGGGTCGGCAGCGACGGCCCGGACTGCCACTGCGGCAGCAGCGGCTGCGTGGAGGCGATCGCCTCGACCAAGGCGATCGTCACCGCGGCCCGCGCCGCGGTCGACGATCCGGTCCTGTCCATCGACCAGGCGGTCGCTCTGGCCCGCGGCGGCAACACCGCCGTCCGGGAGATCTTCCAGCGCGCCGGCCAGGCCATCGGCCTGGGCCTCGCGGCGCTGGCCAACTTCACCGGACCCGAGAAGATCCTCGTCTCCGGTGAAGGCGTAGGAGCCTACGACCTGTTCGAGATCTCCATCCGCACCGCGTTCCGACGGCAGGCGTTCGGAGCGGCGGCCTGCCCGCTGATCCTGAGCCCGCTGCCCTTCGAGGAATGGGCCCGCGGCGCCTCCGCCGTCGCCGTCCAGAACCTCGTGACCCTCGGTGACGACGACCGCCTGCGCTGACACCACCCGCCCACCGGCGCAGACGCCCGTCGACAGCCACGCCACGCAACACCTTTCACTCTCATGTGCGCGCGAGGAGCCCGTGCTTCTCGCGATCCCCGAACGAAGAGGTGTGTCATGAGCACCACACGGCCGACGCCGAATCCCCGGACGTCCACGTATCCGCGCGGTCACGGCTTTCCCGGTGCGTCCGGCCTCTTCGCCGGCGCGGTCGCCGCAGTCGTCCCGCTGGTGGTGATGTTCCCGGTGGCCCAGCGCCACATCGTGCGGGGCGTCACCGCGAGCGGGCTGGAAGTAGCACCACCCGGGGGAGGGGAGCGGCCGTACCGGCACCCGCAGCCCATGCCGGACGCCCGTACGGCCACCCTGCCCTCGAAAGCACCATCCGCGTCACCCGTACAACGCAGGAAGCAAGTGCGCCGCCCCGCAAGGACGACACGGAGCGGCCGCACACCTCGTCCGGACCGTCCCACCCTCCACAGGCACACGGTCCGACCCATCCCCACCTCACGGAGGTACAGCACGATGAAGATCCGAAGGGCCGCTATCAGGATACTTCCTGTGGCTCTGATCGCCGGAGTCGGCCTGGCAGTGATGCCGGGCACGTCGGCGCAGGCCAAGAACGACTTCACCGCCAAGCCCTTCATGGGCTTCAGCACCTGGAGCGTGGAGTCCTCCTCCCACGACGGCGGCATGGCCTGGCTGACGGAGGACAACGTCAAGAAGTCCGCCGACGCGATCTCGACCAACCTGAAGTCCGCCGGCTACAGCTACATCAACCTCGACTCCGGATGGAACAGCGGCGTCGACGCCAACGGCATCCCCCAGGCGGACAGCGGCAAGTTCCCCGACGGGATGAAGGCCACCTTCGACTACATCCACAGCAAGGGACTCAAGGCCGGCATCTACGACGTGGTCGGCCTGCCCGGCGCCGCCTACGACGCCAACACCCCGATCCAGGGCACCTCGTGCCACGCCCGGGACATCGCCGAGCCCGGACCGGTCCAGGTGCCCAACGGCTGGGGCAGCGGCACGGACTACGAGGTCGACTACTCCAACCCCTGCACGCAGGCGTACTTCAACTCGGTGGTGAACGCCTTCGCCTCCTGGGGCGTGGACTTCATCAAGATCGACGGGCAGCACTTCCAGAACGGCGACACGTCCAGCTCCGACGTGCCGCCGGACAACCTGGCCGTCTGGTCCAAGGCCATCGACCAGTCGGGCCGGCAGATCTACCTGACCGCCAGCGGCTGGCCGGTGCCGCTGTCCGAGGCGGACGCCCTCAAGCCCTACGCCAACGGCGTCCGGATCGACACCGACGTCGAGTGCTACTGCGACACGGTCTCCTCCTGGGACAGCTCGGTGAAGGTCCGGTTCCAGGAACTGCCCGACTGGATCAGCCATGTCGGTCCCAACTACTGGCCCGACCTGGACTCCATGCCGATCAACAACAACACCGGCACCGGCATCCAGGACGGCATCAACGACACCGAGCGCCAGACGGTGATGAACTACTGGGCCATGGCCTCCGCGCCGCTGTACGTCGGCGGTGACGTGCAGAACATGGACTCCAAGGCGATCTCGATCCTCTCCAACCCCGAGGTCATCGCGGTCGACCAGGCCGGCGTCATCCCGCGCGAGGTCACGGCGGCAACCAGCAGGTCTGGACGAAGAAGCTGGCCGACGGCAGCACCGTGGTCGGCATCTACAACACCGACTCCAGCTCCGCCGACGTCACCGTGAACTTCTCCGACCTGGGCCTGAGCGGCAGCGCGGCCGTCCGCGACCTGGCCGCCCGTACCGACCTGGGCACCGCCACCGACTCGTGGACGGCGAACGCCGTCCCCGCACACGGGTCCCGCCTGATCAAGCTCTCCGGCGCGACCGGCGGCACCACCCCTCCCACCACCACCCCGCCCACCACGACCCCTCCCACCACCACCCCGCCGGCCGGCGGCAGCGCGATCAAGGGCGTCCAGTCCGGCAAGTGCGTGGACGTCAACGGCAGCAACACCGCCGACGGCGCCACGGTCACCCTCTACACCTGCAACGGCCAGCCCAATCAGAGCTGGGCCACCGGTAACGGCACGCTGCAGTCGCTGGGCAAGTGCCTGGACGTCACCGGCGGCGGCACCGCCGACAACACCTCCGTCGAGCTGTGGTCCTGCAACGGAGGTGGCAACCAGCAGTGGACCCTGCCCGGGGACGGAACGATCCGCAACCCCGCCTCGGGCCGCTGCCTGGACGCGGCCGGCGCCGGCACCGGAGACGGAACACGGCTGATCATCTGGGACTGCAACGGACAGCCCAACCAGCAGTGGACCCACGGGTCCTGATCACACGGGAGGCTCGGCGCCGGCCGGCGCCGAGCCCCTCACACACCGCAGGGGCCAGGTGAGCACAGCGCTCACTCCCGCCGACGCTCCCCCGACTCGGCGGGCCCGGCGGTGCGGGGCCGGGACGACAACGGGATTCCTGACGGTTGTCCCCCGGCCCCGGCCCGCACCCACGTTCCCGGCTCACAGGGAGCCCGCTGCCATGAACAACCAGACGCCTCCCGACACCCTGTACCGCACCGACCTCCTGTCGGCTGCGACCGCGGGCCCCTTCACCCCCAAGTGGCTGGTCACGATCCCCACCACCGGGGCCCAGGGCCGGACCGGAACCCACACCTTCGTGGTCACGGCCGACACCGTCCGTGACGCACTCGCCCTGGGCTGCGGCGCCTCCCGCAGCGCCGAGGTCCAGCGCCACCGCCGCGGCGCGACACCCCACACCTCGGCGGCCGGCGCCTTGCCCGTTCCCCGTACCTGAGCGCCGCGCGCCGCCACGGGCGGCGCGACGACCTCGGCAGCGCCCGCCGTCGGCCGCGCCGCCGACGAACGCGTCCGCGTCACCCGTAGCGAACGGTGGAAGCCGCTCAGCCCTTCCCGTCCGGCGCCGTCCCGGCGTCGTCGGGCTCGGCCATCGAGCCGGGGCTGCTGAAGTCCGGGCTGGAGAAGTCGGGGCTGGAGAAGCCCGCCTCGTCGGGGACCAGGTCGTCCACCTCCTCGGCCTCGTAGTCGGGGCCCTCGAAGGGCGGGACGACGTACTCGGGCGGGGTGTAGTCGGGGACGCCCGGGCTGCTGAAGTCCGGACTGCTGAAATCCGGACGGGAGAAGTCGGGGCTGGAGAAACCCGGGCTGGAGAAGTCGGGCCCGTCGTCGTCCCGCCGGTCGCCCCCGTCGACGCCGTCCTGCCGCGCGCCGTCCTGCTCCGGATCGCCCTGGTCCGCGCCGTGCCGTTCGCCGCTCATACCGGTCCCCTCCCTGCCGCCGCGCGAGCGCGGAATGAATGCGAGGGCCTGGCGGTTGTCGCCCCTGCACCGTAGAGACTACGAGCAGAAAGGCGCTCCGATGAAGGTACGCAACTCGCTTCGCTCCCTGAAGAACCGCCCGGGCGCCCAGGTGATCCGTCGCCACGGCAAGGTCTTCGTGATCAACCGCAAGGACCCGCGCGGCAAGGCCCGCCAGGGCTGACCCCCGGGCGCGGGCGTCCGACCGCGGGGTCCGGGTCCGGGAGGGCCCGGGCCCCGCGCACGCCTGCCCGGCGGTCCGGTCGTCCCCCGTGCAGGCCCCGCCGCCGGCGACGGTGGCGGCAGGGAGAGTGGCGGGAGCCGTGAGGCACTCCTCGAACAGCGGGTTTTCTGTGACCTGAGTGATCCGGGTGGCCCTGATTCCAGGACATTCCGCCCTTCGGCCGTGCCGCAGGAGGAGGGCTCGGACCGCCGCCACGATCGGCCCGGCGACCGGGCTCGCGGACCAGGGCGCGAGGGGCCCGCGCCGTATGCGAAAGTGTTCCCTGCCCGCGGGGTCGTGACCGGCCCGCGGAACCGCGAGGGGGGCCGTACGAGGCGTCCCTCGCCGGTGGAACAGGGCCGGCCGGCGGGGCCCGGCCGGCGGGAGTCTCGGGGAGGCGTGGCGGTGACAGCGGAGATCTACTTCAGCAACAACTACCGTGATCTGTGCGAGGAGCACGGCACGGGAGCGGGTTTCCAGTTCGAGTTCTCCTGCAACCGGTGCAACGACACCTGGCGTTCACCGTTCGAGGCGTACACCGGCGGCCGGATGGCCAGTTGGGTCGGCAAGGGCGTCAACGCCGCCTGGGGGATGCTCGGCCGGGCGGGCAGCGGGGTGTCCACCGCCGCCGACGGCCTGGCGGGCGCCGGCTACGGCAGCGCGCGCGACGCCTCCTTCCAGCGCGCCATCAGCAACGCGCAGGGCCACTTCAACCGCTGCCCGCGCTGCACCCACTACGTCTGCAACCGCTGCTGGAACGCCGGCCAGGGCATCTGCCTGACCTGCGCGCCCGACACCGCCGCCGAGGCGGTCGCCGCCCAGCAGCGCGGCCTGAACGACATGGTCGCCGAGCGCGCCTACACCCTCGGCCAGAACAACGGCCAGCAGTTCGACGTGAGCACTCCGCGCCAACTGGTCTGCCCGCAGTGCCAGGGCGAGACGCACGGCTCGGCCTTCTGCCCGGGCTGCGGTCACCGGATGGGCCAGCAGGACAACTGCTCCTCCTGCCGGGCGCAACTGCCCGCGGGCGCCGCCTTCTGCCCGGACTGCGGGACACGCCGCTGACGGCCCGCGCCGCCCCCGCGAGCCGGCCCTCCCGCGGGAGGGCCGCTACGCGCGGGGTCCGGCGCCGCCCTTCGCGGCCGGGTGGCGGACCGACGCCGCCGCCTCGCCGCTGATCGCGGTCAGCTGCTCGCGGGTGACGGGCGGGCGGGCGCCGGGGGCGCCCGGGGCGCGCAGGCCCGCCAGGTGGATGTCGGCGTAGCGCCGCCACGCGTCGGGGGCGACGGCGCCGCTGGTCTCCACCACGCCGCGCAGGCCCCAGATCAGGGCCATGATGTCGCCGATCGCCACGTCCGGCCCGATCCGGCCGAACTCCTGCGCCTGACCGAGGAGTTCGCCGATCCGGTCGCGCAACTGCTCCACGCACGCGGCCTTGGAGTGGCCGACGAGCTTGTCGGCGTAGCCGCGGTGCGCGCAGATCCAGTCGCCCATCACGCCGCACGAACGACTCGAGTCCGGTGCCCTCGGGTCGGTCAGCGCCCGCGCGGGCCTCGCCGACGAGCTCGGCGAGCATCTGCCCGGCGATCTCGTCGACGAGCGCCTCCTTGTTCGGGAACCGGCGGTAGAGCGTGCCGACCCCGACGCCCGCACGGGAGGCGATCAGCTCCATGCTGGCGTCGGTGCCGTACTCCCGGAGCACTTCGCGCGCCGCCTCGATGACCAACTGGTGGTTGCGTACGGCGTCGCGCCGCATCGGCCGGTGCTGCGGGTCGTGCGCTGCCATCGTCCACTTCCCATCGGTGCGGTCCGTGCCCGGCGCGGCCGCCGGGCACGGGCAGGTCACTCCGCCTCGTCGCCCACGACCGTACCGCCGGGGACCAGCGCCATCTCCGCGTGCGCGGGCTCGTCCGCGGACTGCACCACGGCGCCGCCGCGGGTCACCGGGATCAGCAGCGCCGCGAAGGCCGCGATCAGCAGCGACGCGCCGAGCATCGCGAACCCGTCGGTGTAGCCGGCCTCGCGCGGCAGGCCGTCGGCGGCCGGGTGCGCGGTGACGACGCTGGCCATCAGCGCGGCGCCGATCGAGCCGCCGATCGTGCGGATGTTGGCGTTCATGCCGCTGGCCACGCCGGTCTGCTCCGGCGGGCACCGCGCTGACGATCAGGCTCGACATCGCCGCGAAGGCCAGCCCGAAGCCGACGCCCATGACGGCCGGTCGCGACGTACAGCTCCCAGGTGTGGGCGTGCGCGAAGGCCAGCAGCGCCATCGACGCCGCGCCGATCAGCGAGCCGAGCAGCACGACCGTCTTGCCGCCGATCCGCGCGGCCAGGCCGTTCGGCGCCGAGGCCGACCACGAACATCGTGACCGTCATCGGCAGCAGGATCAGCCCGGACTGGGTGATGCTCGCGCCGAAGCCGTAGCCGGTGGACTTCGGGGTCTGCACGAACTCCGGCAGGAAGGCGAAGACCGCGTACATGCCGACGCCGAACAGCAGCGCCACCAGGTTGTTGGTCCACACCGCCGGGCCGGCGCATCATCGTCATGTCGATCAGCGGCGTCGCGGCGCGGCGCTCGACCTCGACCCAGGCGACGGCGAGCACGACGCGCGGCGGCGATCAGGCCGATCACCTTGCCCGAGCCCCAGCCCCAGATCGGGGCCTCGCTGAGCGCGACGAGCAGCGCGACCAGCCAGGCGGACAGCAGGACCGCGGGCGCCCAGCTGATCCGGCCCGCGGTGCGCACCGGGGACTCGGGGACGAAGAAGTGCGCCGCCACGCGCCGCGGCGATGGTGAGGATCATCGGCAGCCAGAACAGCCAGTGGTAGTCGAGCGCGTTGACGATCGGGCCGGCCAGCACGATGCCCAGGCCGGCGCCGACCGCGCTGAGCGAGGCGATGGCGCCGATCGCGCCGGTGAGCTTCTCGCGCGGGAACTCGTCGCGGATGATGCCGAAGGCCAGCGGCAGCACGCCGCCGCCGATGCCCTGGATCACCCGGGCGATGATCATCACCTGCACGTTGGTGGCGAGCGCGGCCAGCAGCGAGCCGACCGCGAGCGCGCGCGAGCGTCGCGACGAAGACGCGCTCCTTGCCGATCATGTCGCCGAGGCGGCCCATGATCGGGGTGAATATCGAGGCCGACAGCAGGTAGGCCGTCAGCACCCAGGTCACGGTGTTCTGGGTGGTGTGCAGGTCGGCCTGGATCGTCGGCAGCACCGGGGTGACCAGCGACTGCAGCAGCGCGTACGCGGTGACGCTCGCCGCCAGGACCGCGAACGTGACCTGGTGGTGAGTGCGCCGGGTCTCGGACGCCATGGAACTCCTTATGAGGGACATCGGGATCTGGAGGACTGCCTCAGGTGAACGGTGGAACCGGAAGGGCTATTCCGTTACGCCTCCAGGATAGGGGGCGGGAGAGGAATGACGACTCCGTTCCGGACGGGTGAGAGGTGGCGCACATCCCGGCGTCCGTCACCCCGGCGCCCCCCGTCCCGCGCTCGGGGACCCGGCGCGACCGCGCCCGCGTCTGACGGGCCGGGCGCCCGCGGTCCGCCGCCCGCGGTGTGCAGTCGCGGTGCGACCACCGCGCGGCCCGCCGCCCGCCCTAATCTGTCAGCAGCGGCATCGCGCCAGGACCGGGAAGGACGGCAGCATGAGGATCACCGACCCCCTCTACGTGCTCTACGCCCGCCGGCTGCGGCGGCAGATCCAGGGCGGCGCGCTGCCCCGGCACGTGGGCCTGATCATGGACGGCAACCGCCGCTGGGCCCGGCAGATGGGCATGGCCAACCCGAGCCTCGGCCACAAGTACGGCGCCGAGCACGTGGACGACGTCCTCGGCTGGTGCGCGGTCGCTCGGCATCCAGCACGTCACGGTCTTCGTCTGCTCCACCGAGAACCTCCGCAACCGCGGCGACGGCGAGGTCGACTTCCTGATGAGGCTGATCGAGCAGGTCGTCACCGACAAGCTGGCCAGGCCCGGCGCGCACTGGCAGGCTGCACATCGCCGGCACGCTCGACGTCCTGCCCGACAGCACCGCGCACGCGCTCAAGGAGGCGGTCGACGCCACCCGGGACGTGCGCCACCGGCGCCCACGTCACCCTCGCCATCGGGTACGGCGGCCGCCAGGAGGTGATCGACGCGCTGCGCGAACTGCATGGCCGAGCAGGCCGATTCCGGCGCCTCGCTCGCCGACCTCGCCGAGTCGCTGACCGTCGACGACATCGCCCGCCACCTGTACACCGCGGGCCGCCCCGACCCCGACCTGGTGATCCGCACCAGCGGCGAGCAGCGCATGTCCAACTTCCTGCTGTGGCAGAGCGCCTACTCCGAGCTGTACTTCTGCGACGCCTACTGGCCCGCCTTCCGCGAGATCGACTTCCTGCGCGCCCTGCGCAGTTACTCCTCCCGCGACCGGCGGCGCGGCGCGTGACCGCGGCGTCCCGCCCGGCCCGCCTACCCTGAGCGGGTGTTCTCCTCCCAAGGCCCCACACTGCGCGAACTGGCCGTCCAGGCGCTGTCGTCCGTCGAGCACGGCTACGACCTGCTCGCCCCGACGTTCGACCACACGCCCTTCCGCACCCCCGACCGCTTCCTCGACGCGACCGCCGCCGCGCTGCGCGCCGCTCGGCCCCTTCGGCGCCGGGCTCGACGTGTGCTGCGGCACGGGCGCGGGCATGCGGGCGCTGGAGCCGCTGTGCCAAGGGCCGGTCACGGGCGTCGACTTCAGCGCGGGCATGCTCGCCGCCGCCCGCACGGGCGCACCCGCGGACGCGCACTGGGTACGGGCCGACGTGCGGCGCTGCCCTTCACCTCCGCCTTCACCTCGGCCTTCGATCTGGCCGTCAGCTTCGGCGCGTTCGGCCACTTCCTGCCCGCCGAGCGGCCCGCGCTCTTCGCCGGGGTGCACCGCGCGCTGCGGCCCGGCGGCCTGTTCGCCTTCCCGGTCGCCGCGCCGCCGCCGGTCGGCCTCGCCCTGGTACTGGGCGCTGGCCGGCTTCGACGCGGCGCATGCGGGTGCGCAACGCGGTGTGGCGGCCGCCCTTCGTGATGTACTACCGGACCTTCCCGCTCGGCGGCCGTCCGCGACCGACCTGACCGCGGCCGGGTTCACCGTGACCACGGCGGCACTGGAGGAGTTCGGCCGCCGCGAGGACGGCAGCCCGCGCTGCCGCCTGGTGCTGGCCCGCAAGGCGTAGCGGCGGCGGGCGGTCCGCGTCCAGCGGTGCCGGCCGGACGTCCGGCCGGCACCCCACGCCGTGGGACGGCGGTCAGCAGCCGCTGTCGGCGATCACGTAGTAGTCGGGACCGGTCTCCTTGAGGGTGTGGGTGGTGAAGAGGTTCCACAGGCCCATGTTCTGGGCGGAGCCGTCGGCGTACGCGTAGCCGCCGCTCTGGTAGGCGCGGCCGGCGGCCACCTGGTTGTAGTTGTTGTCGGTGAAGCACTGGCCGCTGCCGCCGCCCGACGCCGGTGGTGGTGGCCGTCACGGCCGCCGAGGCGGGCCCGGCCGCGCCCGCCGGAGTCGACGGCCGCGACCGTGTAGGTGTACGCGGTCCCGGCGGTCAGGCCGGTGTCGGTGTACGACGCGGAGGTGGGCGAGCCGACCTTCGTGCCGTTGCGGAACACCTGCGTACGAGGCGGCGCCGCTGACCGCGGTCCAGCTCAGCGAGGCCGTGGTGTCGGTGGTGCCGGTGACCTTCAGGCCGGTCGGCGCGGGCAGCGCCGCCGGTGCCCCCGCCGTTGCCGGAGCCGTCCAGACCCCAGAAGCGCGCGGTGTAGTAGCTGGAGCAGATGGTGTCGATGTAGTAGGTGCCGGTGGCGCCGCACTGGTCGGTGCCGGAGCCGGGGTCGACGGCCAGGCCGTGCGCCATGCCCGCGATCTGGTACAGCTCGACGGCGGGCTTGCCCGAGGGGTCGTTGTAGACGCTGAGCGTGGTGCCGCCGGGCAGCGACTGCGTGCTGGACGCGGTCTGGCTGATGCCCCACGCGTTCGTCCACTGGTCGCGCAGCTCGGTGCCGTTGACCGGGTAGACGGTGTAGTCGGACGCGCCCTGCCAGATCGCCACCCGCGGCCAGGGGCCCGCGTAGCCGGGGTCGGAGGCGCGGACCTTGTCGCCCCACTGGGCCGGGGTGAGGTTCAGGCTGCCGTACTGGCACTGCGAGGCCGCGGTCTGGGAGGTGGCGCACTGCGCGGGCAGCCCGGAGTCCACCGAACCGCCGGCGAAGACGTCCGGGTAGTCCGCCAGCAGGTCGGCCGTCATGCCGCCGCCCGCCGACAGGCCGGTGACGTACACCCGGCCGCTGTCCGAGCCGTACTGCGACTCGGCGTGGCTGACCATCGACATCACCGACGCCGCCTCGCCGGCGCCGCGGGCGTCCTTGGAGGGGTCGAACCAGCTGAAGCACGACAGCGAGTTGTTGCTCGCGCTGGTCTGCGGGAAGACCAGCGCGAAGCCCCACAGGTCGGCGTACTTCTGCCAGCCGGAGTTGGCGAAGTAGTCGCTCGCGCTCTGCGTGCAGCCGTGCATCGCCACGACCAGCGGGGCGCCCGGCGGGAGGTTCGCCGGCGCGTACTCGTACATCGCCAGGTTGCCCGGGTTGGAACCGAAGGAGGTGACCTGGGTCAGGCCCGCGGCGCTCGCCGGCGCCGCTGCCGCGAAGGCGCCCAGGCAGGCGGCGAGCAGGGCCAGGACGGACAGCAGCGCCGTGGCGGCGGCGCGGGGCAGGCGGGACCCCGCCGTTCGGGTGGGGGGCGCGGAGGGGGTGGCGGGTCTGGAAGGTGGCATGGGGGGCTCCTGGGACGACGGTCCGATGGCGTGGACCGTAGAACCGCCGCAGGCACCCCGACATGGCCGCGGTCACCACCGTCCGGCGGGCAAGTATGGGCACGGCACACGTGTGCGGGTCCCCGCCGTGTTCCTAGCGTGACTGCCATGGAGAGCACTCAGAGCCCGGTGCCCGCGGGCCCGGCCGACCCCGCCCCGTCCGCCGGTCCCGCCGGCGCGCGCTTCCTGACCGGGCGCACCGCCCTTGTCACCGGCGCCGCCAGCGGCATCGGCCGGGCCTGCGCGGTGGCGTTCGCGGCGGCCGGCGCCCATGTCTACGTCGTGGACCGGTCGGCCGACGCGGCCAAGGAGGTCGCCGAGCAGATCGGCGGCGCCGCGTTCGTCACCGACCTCGCCGACGCCGCCGCGGTGGACGCGCTGCCCGACGACGCCGACATCGTCGTCAACAACGCCGGGCTCCAGCACGTCGCCCCGCTGCACGAGTTCCCGCCCGACCGGTTCACCCTCATCCAGCGGGTCATGGTCGAGGCCCCGTTCCGCATCCTGCGCCGCACCCTGCCGCACATGTACGCCGGGAACTGGGGCCGGATCGTCAACATCTCCTCCGTGCACGGCCTGCGGGCCAGCCCCTACAAGTCCGCGTACGTCGTCGCCAAGCACGCCCTCGAAGGGCTCAGCAAGGTCGCCGCCCTCGAAGGCGCGGAACACGGAGTGACCAGCAACTGCATCAACCCCGGCTACGTCCGCACCCCCCTGGTCGAGGACCAGATCGCCGACCAGGCGCGCACCCACGGCATCCCCGAGTCCGAGGTCGTCCAGAAGGTGATGCTGGAGCGGACCGCGATCAAGCGCCTCATCGAACCGTCCGAGGTGGCCGCCGCCGCGGTCTGGTTCTGCTCCCCGCACACCGCGCTACGTCACCGGCACCTCGCTGCCCCTCGACGGCGGCTGGACGGCCCACTGAGCGGATCGCCGGCTGAGCGGACGGCAAGGCTGAGCGGTACGGCCCACCGAAGCAGTACGGGCGGTGCGGCGGGTCTTCCGGGCCCCGGCCACCGCCGCCGCGCCGGCCTGGGCGACGCCGGCTCCGCGCGGGCGCACACGGCCGGCGCGGGGTCGGTAGGGTCGCGTCCACGGGGACCGCCGCCGCCCGCGCACAGCGCCGGTCCACGACGCCCCGTCCGCACCGCGGGGACCCCTCCCGCGCCCGTACCCGACCCCCGACCGGTGGCCCCATGTCCCCCTCGCCGTCAGAGCCCGCCCCCGTCGCCCCCTTCCTGCGCCGGCTCCTCGAACTCATCGCCGAGGACGCGCCCGCGGAGGCGTACGGCGCGCTCGCCGCCCAGGCGCGCGGCAAGGGCGCCGGGCGCCGCGGACCTGGCCGAGCTGGAACAGGCCACCGGCACCGCCCTGCGGGTGCGCGGCACGCTGCGCCAGCACCGCCGCCGGGAGTCCGAACTGGCCGCGCTCTTCGACACCGCGGGCGACCTGGCCGCGCTGCGGGACCTGGACGCCGTGCTCCAGTCGATCGTCCGCCGCGCCCGGATGCTGCTCGGCACCGACACCGCCTACCTCACCCTGCGCGACGACGAGGCGGGCGACACGTACATGCGGGTCACCGACGGCTCGGTGTCGCCGCTCTTCCAGAACCTGCGGCTCAGCTACGGCGACGGCCTCGGCGGGCTGGTCGCACTGACCTCCCGCCCCTACGCCAGCCCCGACTACCGCACCGACGCGCGCTTCCGGCACACCGGGTCCATCGACGAAGGCGTGCTCGACGAGGGGCTGGTCGGCATCCTCGGGCGTGCCGCTGCTGCTCGGCGGGCGCGGCGGCACCGCCAGGGCGGCGCCACCCCCGACGGGGACGTCATCGGCGTGCTCTTCGCCGCCGACCGCACCCCGCGGCCGTTCAGCCCCGACGAGGTCGCGCTGCTGTGCTCGCTCGCCGCGCACGCCGCCATCGCCATCGACACCGCCAGGGCCATCGCCGACCTCGCCGAGGCCGGCGCGGTCATCCGCGCGCACGCCGCCGCCATGCAGCGCGCCGAGGAGGCCCACGACCGGCTGACCGACCTGGTGCTGCGCGGCGGCGACCTGCCGGAGGTCGCCGCGGCCGTCGCCGGACTGCTCGACGGCGCCATCACCATCCACGACCCCGAGGGCCGCACCCTGGCCGCCGTCGGCCGGCGCGGCGGGGCCTTCGAGGGCCCGCAGCCCGACGCCGGCTCCCTGGTGAAGTACGCCGCCGACTCGCACGCGGCGGCCCGCGCCGTCTTCCGCGACAGCCGGTGGACCTGCGCGGTGCTGGCGGGGCAGGAACTCCTCGGCAGCCTGGTGCTGCACGGCCGGGGCCGGCTCGACGACCCCGACCGGCGGCTGTTCGAACGCGCCGGGGTCGTCACCGCGCTCCTGCTGCTGCTCAGCCGCTCCGTCGCCGAGACCGAGAACCGGGTGCGCGGCGAGCTGGTCACCGACCTGCTGACCGCGCCGGGGCGCGACCCGGCCGGGCTCGTGGTGCGCGGGCGGCGGCTGGGCATCGAACTGGACCGCCCCTGCCTGCTGCTCGTCGCCGAGACCGCCGACGCCTTCCACGACCGGCTGCCGGGCGCGGCCGGCCGCTACCTCTTCGGCGGCGAGGGGATCAGCGCCGAGCAGACCGGCACCGTCGTGCTGCTGGTCCCGCACGACGGCGCCCCGCCCGGCGCGGCCGCCCGGGCCGCCGCCGGCCAGCTCCGCCACCTGGTCGCCGCGCCCGTCACGGTCGCGGCGGGCGGTCCCGCGGCCGGGCCGCGGGCCATCGCCGAGGCCCACGCCGAGGCGCTGCGCTGCCTGCGCGCCCTCCAGTCCCTCGGCCGGATCGGCGACGGCGCCAGCGCGGCCGAACTCGGCTTCCTGGGCGTGCTGCTGGGCAACGACCGGGACGTCGGCTCCTTCGTCACCGCGACCCTGGGCCCGCTGCTGGAGTACGACGCCCGCCGCGGCACGGAGCTGGTCCGCACCCTGGCCGCGTACTTCGCCTGCGGCGGCACCTTGACCCGTACCAAGGACGAACTCCACCTGCACGTCAACACCGTGGTCCAGCGGCTGGACCGCATCCAGGCGCTGCTGGGCGCGGACTGGCACGAGCCGGAGCGCGCGCTGGAAATCCAACTCGCGCTCCGGCTGCACCTGTTGTCGGCCGACGGCTAGTCGGCGGCCGGTGGGCAGGCAGCCTCTTCGGCAGCCCGCGATCCACCGGATAGCCGCGGGCCACCGGATATCTGCGGCCTGCCGCTGCCGCCGCCTACTGGATGCCGGCGGCCGTGCACGCGGCGGCGAAATCGCTGGTGCACACCTGGGCGGGCGTGTAGAGGCCGTCCTTGATCACGGTGTCCTTGATGTTCGCCTTGGTCACCGACACGGCCGTCAGCAGCTTGGCGGGGACGCTCTGGCCCGAGCCGCTCTTGGCGGTGGTGTCCGCGACCGAGGAGAAGCTCTTGCCGTTCAGCAGGTCCACCGCGATCTCCGCGGTGGCGTCGGCCTCCGGCTTGTACGCCTTGTACACCGTGCTGCTCTGCTGATCCGTCAGAATCCGCTGGATCGCGGCGAGTTCGGCGTCCTGACCGGTCAACGGGATGTGCAGGCCCGCGCCCTTGAGCGCGGTGGCGATGCCGCCGGCCATGGTGTCGTTGGCCGAGTACACCCCGGCGATGTTCTTCCCGCCGAGCTGGGTGATGGCCGCGGTGACCTTCTGGTTGGCGACGGTGTCCTTCCACAGGCCGCTCTGCTCGTAGCCGATGCTCACCTTGCCGTCGAGCATCTTGTGCGCGCCGGCCTTGAACTGCGCGGCGTTCGGGTCGGCCGGGTCGCCGTCGATCATGACGATCTTCGCCTGCGGGGTCGCCTTGGCACCCATGGCGTCCAGCAGCGACTGGCCCTGGAGTTCACCGACCTTCTCGTTGTCGTAGGAGACGTAGGCGGACACCGGGCCCTGGGCGAGCCGGTCGTAGGCGACCACCTTGATGCCCTTGGAGACGGCGGCCTCCACCGACGACTGGATGCCCACCGCGTCCTGCGGATCGAGGATGAGCACCTTGACGCCCCGCGCGATCATCGAACTGACCTGCTGCGCCTGCTTCTGCGGGTCCTGGGCGGCGTTGTCGTAGGCGACCGTGCAGTCCGGGCAGAGCTGGCGGATCTTCGCCACCATCAGCGGCTTGTCGAACTTCTCGTAACGGGTCGTCACCGTGTCGGGCAGCAGCAGACCGATGGTCTTGCCGCCCTTCTTGTCGTCAGACCCCTTGCCGCCCCCGGTCTTGCCGCACGCGGCAACGGTCAGCGCCATCGAGACGACGGCTGTTCCCACGACGATCCGACGCGTCATCGCGTTCATGAAAGGTTTGCCTCCCCGGACCAGGGCTGTTCCAAAGTCGTTTGATCTTGGTGTTGTTGCTGGTCACGGGGTGATGCCGAGGAGGTCGAGGGGGCGGGTGAAGGGTTCGTAGGACATGTCGCGGAGGCCGGCGGCGATGTTGGTGTGGCCGGCAAGACGGAGCTTGTTGATCGCGAGGTTGCGCAGGGTGGCCATGTTCTCCGGGCCGTGTCCGGTGCGTACTTGGGAGCGGTCCTCGTCGAAGGTGACATCGCGGACGAAGTGCAGCCGGTTTTCGATGACCCACTGTGATCTCACAAGGCGGGCGATCTTCTCCGGTGAGGCCTGTCGGCTGGTGAGGTCAGTGATCACGTAGACGGTCTCGCGGGTCCGTTTCCCGGTCTTGCGGCTGGTGCGGTGCCGGGTGATCCTCGCGACCTGGGCGGCGTACGGGAAGTCCAGGTCATCGACGGTCAGCACCTGGACCACGCGGGTTTCCCCGCGACCGTGGCCCACGGTGCGGTCGTAGAACTTCGCGGTCGACTCCTGCCAGGGCAGCGTGCGCAGGTGCTCGTGCAGCGTGGGCCGGTTCTTCTTCACGGTGAACGCGTAGTGCGCCTTCTTCACCTCGACCAGGAAGACAGCATGGTCACGCTGGGTATGTAAAGCATCGGCCGTCACCACGATCCCGGCCAGATCGAAGGGCTCCAGCAAGGCAGCGAAACAGGTGATTTCATTCGTCTTGTCCGGCACCCTCAACTGGGTGACGGTCCGGCCGTCGTCCGTCATGGCCGCGAGCAGGTGCGCGGCCGGGGTCTGACCGTGGCGGGAGCCGCGGGCGCTCTTGCCGTCCGCGGCCACCGATTCCGCCCCGGCCGGAGCTTCGCCGGTCAGGTCGGCCAGTCCGCCCGGGCAGACGGTGGAAACGATCCTCCGGACCGTCGACCCGCTCGGTGCGATCCGCACGTTCAGCGAGGTCAGCAGGCGGGCGCCGAGCCGGGCCAGTGTTTGCTGCGGGGCACTGCGGGCCCACTGCCCGATCGCCGCATACGAGCGTGCGCCGGCTGCCACGGCCGAGGCGGCGATCAGCAGTACCGCCACGAACGGGTGACGCACACCCCGGCGATGGCGCGGGTCCGGCAGCCTGACCAGCCGCTCCGCCAACGACAGCCCCGAACCCCAGGCCGGCGACGGCAACTTGACGAGACAGACGGTGGCAGACTGGCGGCACATCGAGGCTCCGGTTCGAGACGGTGACTGGCAAGGTCATCCGTCAACAACGGGAGCCTCGATCTGTTCGTAGCGGCCCTCATCGACATCGTCACTACGCCGTGACCAGCACCTTCACCCACCCACCAGCACTTTGGAACAGCCCTGCTCCCCGGACAGGGCCGCAACAATTTGGCCCAGGTGCCGGTGAGTCAACCTCGGCCCGCACCCGCGCGTCAATAAGTCCAACATCGGAGATTTCCAGCCGACTATTGCGGCAGAACCGGACGTTGATATGCCATATACCCTCCGAACGCCGGTCGATGGCAGCCAGTTGTCAGCGCGCGGCGGCATGATCCCGTCGAATAGCGCGCACTCGGTCCGGTAGTCGGACGACGCCGCCCGGCAGGGCGTACACCACGACCACGAACAGCGTGCCGAGCAGGAAGAGCGGCTGCGACAGCGGCACCCGCAGCCCCGACGGCAGGCCCGCGACCGTGCTCGACCCGGCCAGGTCGCCCAGCCGCTGGTCCGCCCACGTGTAGAGGACACCGCCCACCAGCGGGCCCCAGCGCGAGCCGGAACCGCCCAGCACCACCATCACCAGCAGCGACAGCGTGAAGTCCGAGGTGGTGGTCTGCGGGGTGGCGCCGCCGGTGAGCAGCAGGTGAACGACCCCGCCGACCGCCGCCAGCGCGCCGGCCAGCACGAACGCGGTCAGCTTGAAGCCGTACGGGCGCAGGCCCAGCACCTCCACCCGGCGCTCGTTCTCCTTGATGCCCTCCCACACCCGGCCGGTGGGGGAGCGCACCGCCCAGTGCACGACGGCCACCGTCACCACCAGGTAGGCCAGCGCGATCCAGTACAGGTTGACGGTGTTGCCGATCCCGGCGAGCGAGCCCGGCAGCTTGTCCGCGGGGATCGCCCGGCCCTCCTCGCCGCCGGTCGCGCCGCCCGGGTCGCGCTCCACCAGGATCGAGCCGGCCTGCGCGAAGGCCAGCGTCACCATCGAGAAGGCGATGCCGCTCACCCGCAGCGCGACCGAGCCGAGCAGCGCGGCCAGCGCGGTCCCGGTCAGCAGGCCCGAGCACCACGGACGCCGCGAACGGCAGCCCGGCCTGCGCCATCAGGATCTCCGTGGCGTAGCTGCCCGCCGCGAAGTACAGCGCGTGCCCGAAGGACAGCAGCCCGGTCCGGCCGAGCAGCAGGTCGTAGCCGGTGGCCAGGGCGCCGAACACCAGGCACAGCGCGAGGAGTTGGAGGCTGCCCGCGCTGCCGATCGGTCCGTCGAGCAGGCCGGGCAGCGGCAGCGCGCTGTACGGCGCGGCCAGCAGCGCCGCCAGCGCCGCGGCCGGCCACCAGCGGAGCCAGCGGCGCCGGCCGCCGGAGCCCGGCGGCGGGGGAGCGCCCTCCCCGGCCGCCTCGCGTACGGGCGCGGCGGTGGTCATGCGAGCCTCCCGGTGATGCCGCGCGGCCGGAGCAGCAGCAGGGCGGCGAGCAGGACCACGACGGCGAGGTCGCCGAGGCCCGAGGTGGTGTAGTAGTTGGCGAACTGCTGGACCAGGCCGACCCCGACGGCGGCGAGCGCGGCGCCCGTCACCGAGCCCATGCCGCCCATCACCACCACGACGAAGGCGAAGATCAGCAGCGAGGTGCCCTGGCTCGGGTCGACCGAGCCGTAGTACAGCCCGCCCAGCGCCCCGCCGAGCGCGGCCGCGGCCCCGCCGAGCGCGAAGACCAGCGTGAAGGCCCGGCGCACGTCGATGCCGAGCGCGGTGACCATCGCCCGGTCCTCGACCCCGGCGCGCACCACCAGGCCGTAGCGGGTCCGGGCCAGGAAGAGCCGCAGCGCCAGCAGGACGACGACCGCGGCGCCGATCAGCACCAGCCGGTTGACCGGGATGCGGGCGCCCAGCAGCCCGAAGGTGCCCGACAGCGCGTGCGGGCCGGGGAACGGCCGGGCGTCCGGCCCCCAGATCGCCGACAGCAGCGCCGGCACCGCCAGCCCGACCCCGACGGTGGCGAGCACCTGCTCGCGCGGACGCTCGTACAGCGGCCGGATCAGGCCGAGTTCGAGGACGACCGCGGCCGCCGTGCCGACCGCCGTGCCGAAGGCGACCGCGAGCACGAAGCCGAAGCCGCCCGCCCCGGCGCCCGGCAGCTTGCCGGACGCGGCCCACCAGGAGGCGTAGGCGCCGACCGAGAGCAGCGCGCCGTGGGCGAAGTTGAGCACGTCCATCAGGCCGAAGATCAGCGAGAGGCCGGAGGCCACCAGGAAGTACAGGGCGCCCAGGCCCAGTCCGGTGGCGGTCAGCAGGACGACGGTGGACATCAGGCGCCCGCCTCTCCTGGCGCGGGGACGGCCCCGTGCGGGGCTCCGTCCGGTGAACGGGAGGGCACGGCGGTTCCCTTCGCGGCGTCGGCCCGCGCGCGGTGCGCGGCCCCTTCGGCGGCCTGCGGGTCCTGGCCGGGCGGTGCGCCGGCCCACGCCGAGCAGCCGGCGGGTCGCCTCCGGGTCGGCGAGCAGCGCGTCGGCGGGCCCGGTGTGCGCGGTGCGCCCGTCGGCCAGCACCACGCAGTGCGTCGGCCAGCCGCCGGACCATCGCGAGGTTCTGCTCGACCAGCAGCACCGGCACCGCCTGCGCGGCGCGCTCCAGCACCCGGGCGACCTCGGTGACGACCTTCGGCGCCAGGCCCTTGGTCGGCTCGTCGGCGATGATCAGCCGGTTGCCGTTGAGCAGCGTGCGGCCGATCGCCACCATCTGCTGCTGGCCGCCGGACAGCGTGCCCGCCAACTGCCGTGCCCGGGTGAGGAGTTCGGGAAAGAGTTCGTGCACGAGCCGATACGCGGGCGTGACCGCCGCCGGGCCGCTCGGCCAGCCGCAGGTTCTCCGCCACCGTCAGACCGGCGAAGACCCCCCGGTCCTCCGGCGCGTAGCCGATCCCGCGCCGCACCAGCGTGTGCGTGGCCAGCCGTACGGTCTCCTCGCCCGCGAACCGCACGCTGCCGGAGCGCGGCACCAGGCCCAGCACGCCGCGCACGGTCGTCGTCTTGCCGGCCCCGTTGCGGCCGAGCAGCGCGGTCACCCCCGAGGGCGCCACGTCGAGGTCGACGCCGTGCAGGATGTGCCGGCCGCCGATCACGACCGTCAAGTCCCGTACGCACAGCAGCGGTTCGGCGCCGCCCTGCGGCTGCGCGGTCACAGCGCCTCCCCGAGGTACGCCTGCTGCACGGTCGCGTCGGCGGTGACGGCCTGCGGGGTGTCCAGGGCGAGCAGCGTGCCGTGGTGCATCACGGCCAGCCGGTCGGCCAGGCCCAGCAGGACGTCCATGTGGTGCTCGACCATGAGGACGGTGCGGCCCTCGTCGCGGTGCAGGGAGCGGATCAGTGCGGTGAGCGCGGGCACCTCCTCGGCGCTGACCCCGGCCATCGGCTCGTCCAGGAGCATCAGCCGGGGCTCGCCGACGAGCAGTACCGCCAGTTCGAGCTTGCGTTTCTCGCCGTGCGACAGCGCGCCCGCGACCGCCCGCGCCCGGTCGGCCAGCCCGGTGCGCTCCAGCACCAACCGCACCCGCGCCTCGTAGGACGCGGCCCGCCGCCAGATCCGGTACGAGCCGCCGTCGGCTGCCTGCGCGCCCAGCCGTACGTGGTCGGCGACCGTCATCGCGGGCCACAGGCTGGAGGTCTGGAAGGTCCGGCCGAGGCCGCGCCGGGCCCGGGCCGGCACGTCCTGCCCGGTGACGTCCGCGCCGTCCAGTTCGATCGAGCCGCGGGTGGCCGGCACCAGAGCCGCTGATCAGGTTGAACAGCGAGGTCTTGCCCGCCCCGTTGGGCCCGATGAAGGCCAGGAACTCGCCCTCGCGGACGTCGAATGACACGTCCTGCACGATGGTCGCGCCGCCCACCGACCAGCCCAGGCCGCGCAGCCGCAGGACCGGTGTCGCCCGGGTCACGGTCAGCCCGCCATCTGCTTCTGCGGCGGCTCCACCGAGGTCATCGGCAGCCGGCTGATCAGCTGCGGCTTCGCCGACGCGCCGGTCCCGGTGAGCCTGGCGGTGAACATCGGCTGGAGCAGCGCGTGGTCGGCGGCCCTGATCTGCTCGTCGCCCTTGGGCCCCTGGAACGACCAGCCCTCCAGGGCGTTCGCCATCGCGGTCGGGTCGGTGGCGCTGCCCGCCTCGACCGCGTGCACGATCATCTGGGCCGCGGTGAAGCCGTCCGGGCTGAACAGGTCAGGGGTGCCGCCCGCCTTCGTGATCCCGTTCAGCATCGCCGTCTCGACCGGGGTGTGCGCCGCGCCGGGGAAGTAGTGCGCGAGGAAGGACACCCTGGAGCCGGCCGTGCCGAACAGCGGGTACGAGGCGGTGCCGGCCAGGCCCGTGACGACCTTGGTGGAGGTGACCACGCCCTGCTGGTCCAGCGCCGTCCACAGCGCGGGCGCGCTCGCCCCGGCCCACGCCACGAACACCAGGTCGGGCTTCTTCGTCCGCACCTGCTGGGCGAACGGCGTCAGGTCGCTCGCGCTCGGCGGGGCCAGCACCGAGCTCGACGGTCGCGCCCTGACCGCCGAGCACGGCCTTGACGGCGGCCACGTTCGCCGTGCCGAAGGCCGAGTTCTGGGTGAGCACCGTGACCTTCTTGCCCTTCGCGCCCGCCCAGCAGCGAACCGGCGGTCAGGATGTCCTGGTAGGACTGCCGGCCCGGAGCGGAAGGTGTACCGGTTCAGCCCGGTCAGCGCGTCGGTGGCGGCCGGGCCCGAGATGTACAGGATGTGGTTCTGGGCGGCCAGCGGGGCGAGTTGGAGCGCGACACCGGAGTCGGTGGTGCCGGCGATCACCGTGTCGCCCTTGCCGATCAGGCTCTTGGTCTCGGCGACGGCCTTGGCCGGGTCGCCCGCGTCGTCCTGCTCGGTGACCTCGATCCGGTGGCCGCCGGCCTTGCCGGAGCCGTGCGTGGCGTACGCCAGACCGGCGTTGAAGCCCTCCAGGTACTGCTTGCCGTAGTCGGCGAGCGGCCCGGTACGGGAGTAGACCAGGCCCACCTTCACCGGGGCGGACCTGCCGCCGTCCGACGACGAACTCCCCGCGGTGCCCGCCTTGCTGCAACCGGCCAGCAGGACCCCCGTGGCCAGCAGCGCGAGTGCGGTGACGGATCTGCTTCGTGCGGTGCTCGATGTACGGCTGCGAGGCATGGTGACCGGCTCCCGGAGAGGTGGGTGGTTGGGCAAACCGTAGAAGCGCCCCGCCCGGCCGGACATGTGGGCGGGCCATGTACTCGACCCCGTATCCATGGCGGATGGCGCCCATGGCGGGCCGGACCGGCGTTTCGGCAGGGTGGCGGCACCGGCCGAGTGACGGATGCGGGTCCCCGTGGACACCGCGGAGCGGCGCTCCGGCGCCCAGGCCCCGACCCGCCGGCGCAACGACGCCCCGGCCCCGGCGACACCCGGAAACCCCAGTGGAAAGCCCAGCGGAAGCACCAGCGGAAAGCCCAGTGGAAGCACCAGTTGACGCACCGGTGGACGTCCGGGCCGGACCCGGTGGAGCCCCCGGACCACTCCCGGCCGACCCTCGGAAAACCCTCGGAAGAACCCCGGAAGAAAGCGGACGACGCATGGACAAGGTGGTGGCCCCGGCCGACCACGCGGTGGCGGACATTCCCGACGGCGCGACCCTCGCGGTCGGCGGCTTCGGGCTCTGCGGCATCCCCTCGACGCTGATCGCCGCGCTGCTGCGCTCCGGCGCCGGCGGGCTGCGGGTGGTCTCCAACAACTGCGGGGTGGACGACCAGGGCCTCGGGCTGCTGCTCGCGGCCGGCCGGATCAGCCGGATGACGTCCTCCTACGTGGGGGAGAACAAGGAGTTCGCCCGCCGCTACCTCAGCGGCGAACTGGAGGTCGAGCTCACCCCGCAGGGCACGCTCGCCGAACGCCTGCGCGCGGGCGGCGCGGGCATCCCCGCCTTCTTCACCCCGGCCGGCGTCGGCACCCAGGTCGAGGAGGGCGGCCTGCCGTGGCGGTACGCCGCCGACGGGTCCGTGGCGCTGGCCTCGCCGCCCAAGGAGGTCCGGGAGTTCGGCGGCGTCCGCCACCTGCTGGAGGAGGCCATCACCGCCGACTACGCCCTGGTCCGGGCCGCCGTCGCCGACCGGCACGGCAACTGCTCCTTCCACGCCGCCGCCCGCAACTTCAACCCGCTGTGCGCCGCCGCGGGCCGCACCACCGTGGTCGAGGCCGAACGCATCGTGGAGCCGGGCGAGTTGCCGCCGGACGCCGTCCACCTGCCCGGCGTGTACGTCGACCGGGTGGTGGCCGCGGACCCGCACGACAAGCGCATCGAACGCCGTACCGTCCGCCCCGCGGCCGGGACCCCCGCCCGCACCGCCGAGGAGAAGTGACGATGGCCCTCGACCGCGACCAGCTCGCCGCCCGCGCCGCCCGCGAACTGCCCGACGGCGACTATGTGAACCTCGGCATCGGCCTGCCCACCCTCGTTCCCGGCCACCTGCCGCCCGGCGTGCACGTGGTGCTGCACTCCGAGAACGGCATCCTGGGCGTCGGCCCCTACCCGTACGACGGGCGAGGAGCACCCCGACCTGGTCAACGCGGGCAAGGAGACGGTGACCGTCCTGCCGGGCGCCGCGTACTTCGACTCCGCCTTCTCCTTCGGGATGGTCAGGTCCGGGCGGATCGACGTGTCCGTGCTCGGCGGCATGCAGGTCTCGGCCGCCGGGGACCTCGCCAACTGGATGATCCCCGGCCGGATGGTCAAGGGCATGGGCGGCGCGATGGACCTCGTGCACGGCGCCCGCCGGATCGTGGTGGTCATGGAGCACGTGGCCAGGGACGGCACGCCGAAGATCGTGCCCGAGCTGCACGCTGCCCGCCACCGGCCGCCGGGTGGTGGACCGCGTCATCACCGACCTCGCCGTCATCGACGTCACCCCGCAGGGCCTGCGGCTGGCCGAACTCGCGCCGTACGTCAGCGTGGAGGAGGTGCGGGCGGCGACGGAGGCGGAGCTGATGGTGCCGGCGGGCGTGGCGTGACCCGACCCGCCCGCGGGCCCCGCCAGGCCGCCGTCAGCCCCCGAGCGCCTCGGTGAGGTGCGCGGCCACCACGGCCGCGCCCGGCTCGCCCAGCACCAGCGAGTAGTGGTTGGCGCCCGGCACGAAATGCAGCGCCACGCCCTTCTCCGCCAGCCCGCTCGCCGCGATCACCTCCGGCGCGTACAGGCCCACCGGCTCGTCCATCAGTCCCCGCTCGGCCCACAGCAGCCGGGCGGGGAGGGCGAGTTCGTGGATCGCCGCGAACACCGCGGGGTTGCGCAACTCGTCCTCGGCGTCCTCCCGGATCGCCGCCGCGCGGCAGGCCGACCGCAGGTGCGGCTCCTCGCCGGTCAGGTCGCGGTCCAGGTAGTCCGCCACCAGCGGGCCGCCGAGCCGCGCGAACGCCGGATGGCCGGCCCAGAAGGCGTGGTAGGCGGCGCGGTCCGCGAACTCCGTCTCCAGCTT
The DNA here is from genome assembly GCA_963820715.1 of uncultured Actinomycetota bacterium. Classification (GTDB taxonomy): domain Bacteria; phylum Actinomycetota; class Actinomycetes; order Streptomycetales; family Streptomycetaceae; genus Actinacidiphila. The sequence continues at coordinate 348,288 of CAWGAU010000004.1, forward strand.
GCGCATCGCGGGGCCGATCAGCGCGTGCAGCACCGCGTCGATGTCGGTGTCCGCCGGCACCGGGAAGCCCAGACCGCCGTCCACCAGCACCAGTTGGGAGTAGCGCCGCGGATCGCGCCGGGCGGCCACACACCCGACGAAGCCGCCCATCGAGTGCCCGGCGAGTACCGCCCGGTCCACCCCGAAGTGGTCGAGGACCGCCACCAGGTCCTCCGCGTGCCGCGCCATCGTGCTCATCCCGCCCACGTCCCGGCTGCGCCCGCGCCCGCGCAGGTCGGGTGCGATCACCTCCACGTCCCCGAGGGCCTCGGCGACCGGCGCCCACACCAGGCCGTTGGAGGCGATCCCGTGCACCGCGAGCACCGTGCCCGCGCCCCGCGCCCCGCCCGGCCACCGCCGGACCGCCAGCCGGCCGCCGCCCACCTTCACACAGCCGTCCTCGTACGCCCGCATGCGCGTCCAGCCCTTCCCCGTCCACCCCGCCGTGCCCTACGGCCCGAGCAGGATAGGGAACCGCGGCGCCGCCGGTCATGGTCGCGGGCCACACACTTGGCGGCCCGGGGTGTGGGCCGCGACCGGCCCGGACACCCGGCGGTCAGCGGGCGGTGGCCACCGCCAGGAGGAACCAGCCGGTGTGCGGAATCCACCGCTCGGCCCAGCGCCACGACTCGCCCTCGGGCGCCCGCCTCGGGCCGCCTCGGCGCAGTCCCCGTCCGCCCCCGCTGCCGCCAAAATGGTGGTCCGGTCGGGTCAGCGGGGCCCGTCGGACCGCTTGCGGTGCATCGTGAACCGCTCGAAGACCGACAGCTCACCGTGCGGCTTGTTCACGTTGTAGTACGTGACGTGCAGCCGCGTGGTGTCCCCGGGGAAGCGGCCCGGGTCGACGGTGAACGCCGCGAAGCCGTAGGGGTGTTCGACGTCGCGCACGCCGGTCCACACCGCCTGCTCCTTGACGTACGTGGCGGTGCGCTTGCCGTTGGAGCCGGCCGTGGCCGACACCGCGGTGATGACCTTGGCGGTGCCGTCCTTGAAGAACGACTGGTTGGTGGTGCCCGACACCCCGCCGCCGCCCAGCACCATGTGCACGGTGCCGAGTCCGGTGTCGATGTCGTCGGTACGGGGGGAGGCCGGGTTCGGCGTCAGCGTCTCGCTGCCGCCGACCACGCCGCGCACCGCGAGGGACCGCTCGTAGTTGTGCTCGTGGCCGCAGACAACTACAGTGGTCAAAGCTGTCGAGTGATGGTGAAAGTGGCTGTGACCAGGGGGAGTTGTGCCCAGGATGAGCAACGAGACTTTGTCCCGCATGCTCGCCACGATGACCCCCGATGAGCTTCACCGGATGCTTGCTGCCCTGGGCGCAGGGAAGCTCAGGGAGACACCAACCCCCAGCAGGATGGCAGCAACCAAGACTCCGTTGCCGGCGATCAGCAGTCAGGGAACCGTCTCCAGCGTCATCGAGTGGGTCTAGGGCGGACGGGCGGTCTGGCCTTAGCACAGACGCCATTGGCCGGGGCTCGGCGGATAGCAGAACGTTCTCTGTCCCACTTGGGGTCAGCCGACGCAGCCCCAGGTTATGTGCGAAGCACGAAGGCTCGGCGGGGCGCCGCCCCCTCGCCACTGACCCGCGCCGCGATCACCAGCCGGCGTCGTTGTCGCACCCGGGAGCGACAACGACGCCGGGACGCTGAGTGGTTCTCCTCACGGTCGATTACAACTTCGTGGCCGAAGCCCGGAACAATGGGGTATGTGATGCCAACCCACCTCGCTGGCTGGGTGCGGCAGACATCCAACGACCAGTGATGGTCGGCTGGCCTGAAGCAGGTAAGGAACCAAATGGTCAACGACGACCTTTGGCGGCTCATGCCGTCTGTGCCCAGTAGTCTTCCCTCAACCCTGTCCGAGAGCCAGATCGATCTCCTGACTGTGATTGCCGGGCCATATTTGCGCGACGGAACATGGCCGCTCTGGCACTACGTGCAGTACCACATGGACCGGCGGGGGCTCGACGCTGGTGAGATCGTGGCCAGTCTGCCGCGGGTCGGCCCGCAGGATGTGGGTTTCTCCTACGGCTTCATCTCGGGGAACTGGCGGCGGTACGGCGAGGAGGACCGGGTACGTCTCACCATCGCCGCGGCGCTGCCACTCTCGGAACTACGATCGCATTTCGCGGAACCCTACCTGCGGGCGCTGCATCACATGATCGCACTGCATCGCAACGTGGAGCCAGCGCCGACGGAAATCAGGCGGGCGGTTCTATTCTCGAACGAGCTGGCTAGCCAGATTCCCAGTCTCAAGCCGTGGTTCATTGCAGACCTGCCGCAGATCCTGGCCGGCGAACCCGGGGTGGGGCTGTGGAGCCGGAGCGGTCCGAACCCGGATGATCCGAGGTGGCATGGGGAAATCGGGCGGGGGGTGCAGCGGTACGTCAAGGCAAAAGACCTGGAAGACTATGTTTCGTTGGCCTGCGCATTTGTGGACCAGCAGTCCCAGGAAGCGATAGCGCAGTTCGCCTCGCAGCGAAGATCGAATGTCCCCGCGTCGCCAGTGTGGACGGCGACGGCGACCGTACGGGGCGAGACTGCCAAGATTGAACTGCCATCTCTGGAGGACCGGCCTGTCCGGGTGTACGCCAAGGAGGCATTGATAGCGGAACTGGAGGCGTTGGACATCCCCGCCTTGAGTACGGTCAAGCTGGTGGCGCTCCTGCGCGAGCTGAACCTGGCCTTCACGAACGAGATGCCGTTCGCCTGTAGTGCCCTTTTGCGCGCGATCATGGATCACATACCTCCAGGCTTCGGCTTGGGCGGATTTGCGGCGGTGGTGTCGAACGTTGGCTGGACAGCGAGCGAGAAGAAGTGGCTCAAGGGTTTGACCGAGTTTCGAGTCCAGGGCGACGATGTGATGCACCGGCAGATGGACAAGGGCCGTAGCTGGATCGACATGCATGACATCCCCGCAGCGAATGCCTTGAACGCGTTGCTTACCCGGCTGGTCGCAGAACTTAAGGTCAAGAGTGCCGCAGCGAGGCCCTGAGCTGGATGGCCGGGGCGGTTCAAGGACCAGACAGCTCGCACACCCCGGGATAGCGTGCCGATCGCAGGTAGACATCGGTTGATCGCCGCAAGCTTGACCCATGCCGCAGGTGCGCTCCGCTTGGGGCGCACCTGCCCTGGATGGGACGCCCCCGTCTGGTACCCGGCGACAGAGGTGGCACCACAGGTATGCGGGGCAGAATGGTACCCGAGTACCTGTCGCACGCTTCGGGTCTGGGAGCGCATCCAATGGGATGGCTGCGTATGGGATGCGATGCGTGAACCGCACCGATACGACAGCTCACTCATCACTCGGCGTATCGTTTCCCTCATCCGCTTGCTGTGATTCTTTGAAGAAACGTCCAAATTCCTGGTTTGCGAAACTGATGCGATGAATGAATTCGGCAGCCGAGTATGCCCAATCCCATTCGTGAGCATCGTGGGTTACGCGTCGAAGAATTTCCATCGTGCCGAACTCAATGAGAAATGTGGCCGTCATGCCGATGCGGCTCACCTCAGGCGGCTTGACTTCGCTGCGCGAATTAAACAAATAGTCGCGATCGAAATGTGCAGCTTCAATTGCTCGAGTTGGCCCCGAGTGGACGGCGTGATTGCATTGCTGATAGATATGTTTAACGGATTCTGCGTGCATGGCGTCTTCGATGTCACGGAACGTAACACGTTTTTTATTCGGATCTCCCGTGGCGGGTGCCGCCCAATTGTTCTCGTTAGAGAAGAATGATTCCCCCCAGGCATGGAGGGCGGAGTCTCTGATGATCTTTTCCTGTCCGGTTAGATCGGCAGTGAGCCACTTCTTTCCGTATTTTTCAATGAATGTTGAAATATAGAAGCGCTCGGCAAGGTCGTATCCTGTCGAAGATTGGTCGCCCGCTATTACTCCGGCTTTCATTACGGTTTCATAGAGAGTTCGAGTGCGTGCTGCGGCTCCGTCGCAGTACCCGTTTCGGAGGAGGGTCAAGATCTCCTCCCCAAGGATCAGGATGTGCGCATGCATGGCTGTCAAGAGCAGCAGCTTTACATGTTTGCCACCGATGGAATCTGGGACGGTTCCGAGCAGATCTCTGCCTGTCTCTTCCTCTGGTGCCTCATTAGCCCATAAGTGCCATGAATTGCGCATGGAATGGTTAACGAACTCTGCGCCGGCTAGAGCTTCCTCAAAAGCGTGAAATGCGACCCCGAACTTCTTCATGAGATTGCGCTGGACGTTTCTTTTATGGCGTCGCCGAATCTTTACTCTAGACAGTGACCAATTGGAAGCCCATCGATGCCAGGAAGGAGAATCTTCCCTGACTTCTCGGATGGTGTCGGAGAATTCCCAGTGGCCGTCAAAGTCGCCCGCATATCCCTGGTCGCGCTTCTTTTTTAAGCGTGTACTCAGAGTGCGCAGGTAAAGCGAATCTTTCTTCTTCATTTTTGCACTCCGGTTACGTTCTCGTCCTGGAAGGTTGATGCTTGTCCAGTGTGGCGCCTGAGGTTCTGCGCTGCGACCGATTTTGTCGACCAGGACCTTTCGTATCCGAGAAGGGGGAATGATGAGCCCTGATACTGTTGGTTGGGAGGTCAGGTAGGCGGTGGGCTCGGTGGTGATCCATATGTGTCGAGGTGTCCGGCTGTGTCCAGGCAGGACTGGCAGGCGCTCAATCACCGGCGGTAGTGCGCGCAGGGAAAGTACTCGTTGAGCACGTAAGCAGCGGCATGGGCCAGTGCCACGGCCGCCGCCAGGCCGTAACCCATTGCACCCTGCCCGCTCCTGGGGCACGCCTCGCCAGCTCGTGCCCTTGCGCAGCACGTACACGATGCCGCGAAGCGCCGTTGGAGGCCAGGCGTGCGTGGCGCTCCTGCTCGCACATCGCACGGTCCACGTGAGTGGTTTCGTTAGATCCTTTCATCCGTCCACTGACGCTTTCTCTCCAAGCAGACCAGAGGGCAGTTAAGAGCGGTGGCAATCTTCCCGAGGTTCACCGGTGTGGCGCCAGGGCTTCGTCGTTCTCGCGATTGGCCGGGAGTGATCACGTGAGTCCGAGGGTCGCCAGCGGCCGGGCCATGTCTCGCCCGTGATGGCGCAGGCCCTCGGCGATGTTGTCCCGCCCCGCCAGGCGGAGTGCGCCGATGGCCAGGTTTCTCAGCGAGGCCATCGCCCGTGGTGCGCTGCCGGTTCGTACTCGTGAGGCATCCTCCCCGAATGTCACGTCCCTGACGTAATGCTCACGATTCTCGATTGCCCAGTGCCCGCGCACGCGTTCCGCCAGGTCAGCAGCGTTTGCCTGGTGAACAGCGAGGCTGGTGAGTGCGTAGACGCGTTCGAGGGAGACCTTCCCGGTGCGCACCGTGCGCCGTCGGCGGACGATCTGTAGCGCCTGGCCGGCGTGCGGGAACGGCAGCCCCGGCACGGTGACGGCCTTCAGACGGCGGATCTCGTCGCGACCGTGGGCGGCCGACCGGGTGCGGTCCATTAGCGGCACCTCCTTCCAGGGCAGGTCCTTCACCAGTGCGTGCAGGTTCGGATGGTTGCCCTTGAGCACGGCGATGTAGTGCGCGTCTTTCTCCTCGACCAGGAACCTCGCGTGGTCGGTCTGGGTCAGCAGCGCGTCGAAGGTCACCACCGCACCGGTCAGGTCCAGCGGGGCCAGCAGTGGCCGGAACGCGGTGATCTCGTTGCTTTTGGCGTCGACCTCGCGCTGGGCCAGCACGATGCCGTCGCCACGCAGCACGGACAGCAGATGGACGCAGCGGCCGTCGGAGCGGGTCGCCCCGCGCAGAGATTTGCCGTCCACCGCGACCGCCACCCGCACCGGGCGGGGCGGCGGGTGTTCATCCCGTTCAGCGCCGCCAGAGACGTCCGCACGAGCGGTGAGCCAACCGCCGATCGCCGCATCGAGCGCGTCGCCGTCGATACGCTGCAGGACCCGGCGCACGGTCGCCTCGCTGGGCGCCCGGTAAGGCCGGTCCGGATCGCGCAGCGTGGCCCCACAGTGAAGAAGGAGCTGGTCAGAGGCGTCGGCAGCCCACTCGGCGATCGCGGTCAGAGACTTCGCTCCAGCCAGGACCGAGCAGGCGGCCAGGGCCAGGACGTACGACAACCGGTGACGTCGGCCCCGCAGGCGGCGGGAGTCGGGCAAGTGACGCAGCCGGTCCAGCAGATCTGGCAGTTCACCGGCGCCAGCCGGGTCGCAACCGGCGAGTTGGGCCAACCCGGCGGGGATGAGCGATGATGACGCAGCAGGCACGGTCTTCCGTTGTGGTGATCAGGGAACTCGACACTCCATGATCGCCGGGAGCCGTGCCTGCGCGTGCGCCTACCTGCCGATCCATCACCATCACGACCAAGCTGCGGCATCAGGCTCATACCGGCTCTGTCCGGCCAACCACGAGAACGACGGAGCCCTGGGTGTGGCGCTGCGCCAGCCGGACTCGATCTCTCCCATGAGTTGTTCCGAGATGCCGACCAGGCTGGCGAGTGCCCGTTTGGCCAGGCCGGCCTTCTCCCGGGTCCATGTGACCGCCTCGGGCTCCTGGTGAGGGCGGTTGGGCCGTGTACGGGTTCGGGGAGTCACTTGTGTTTGGCCTTCCAGTCGGCACGGGTCGCGGTGAGGGCGGTGCGCGAACACACCCGAAATGACCGGGGCCGCCAAGGCGGCCCCAGTCATTCGCACCAGAGGGTTCGCCCCCCGGACCACCCCGATTGCTTCCACGCGGAGGGGTGGTCGGGTCTTCAGCTGGTGCAGTTTGCGGCCCAATCGGCTCGGGCGGTGGTCAGCGCCGGGCGTACCTTGTGGTCGAGGTAATCGGCTTGGGCGCGCAGCTTCGCGGCGATCGTGCCGAGAGCCCATGGGTCGAGGTCGTGAATCCAGTAGTCGTCAACGAGCTGGAGGTGGGCAACCGGGACCCCGGCGGACGGGACGGTGACTTCCGGGTTGCCGGAGTATGGGTGGAAGCTGATGCTACCGCCGAGTATCACCGCGTCCGTACCGGTACTGCCGTCGGTGGCCACCCGCATGCGCTGTCCGGAGAACGTGGCCGAGTGGCAGATGTCGGCCAGTACCTTGCCAAGCCGTTCCACGGGGACCCCGGTCCGGCTCGGGTCGTCCTCGGCCCACGCGGGCAGGTAGCCGGTGGCGGTGTGGCCGCTGGTGGTACTGACCTGCCAACGGGGTATTCCGTCGGCAGGGCGGCGGATCGTGGACGTCGTCATGGTGAGAGTCATGGGGCTCAAGTCCTCCAGGTGGTTATGCAGCAGGGTTGTTGAGGTTGATCGGGGTGAAGCTCTTGGAGTCGAACGACCAGTTGGTGGGCGCGTACGTAGGGCAGGAAGGGGTCATCGAAGTTGAACCTTCCGGCTTCGATCGCCCTCAGGCCGCCACCGGGGACGGGGCCGTACAAGAGCCCTTCGACGGCGATGGGCTCCCAAGCACGAACGCGAACCACAGTGGACACGCGCCGCAGATGCGGGCAGGCAACAAACGAGCGATGGGTGCAGGGCCGGCACGTCGGCGGGTGAGTGGTGTCCTCCCGACCGGGACGGAGATCATCAATGTGGGCGTCGATGATCCACAGCACCCCCGCGTTGTTCCGGTCTGCCGGTCCGCCGCAGACCTGGCAGCGCAGGTCGGTCATGCACTGGCGTTGCCGCAGGCTGTGCACCTTGCCCAACTGCGGCTTTCCCCGCCCGGGTCGCGAGCGCACGCGGGTCCACAGCACCCCACGCCAGTCCCGGTCGAACGACCGCTCGTTCGTGTACCGGATCCCCCGCCCATTTCCCCGCAGCACAACAGACATCCGTACATCCCGCTCCCCGTCCCACCAGGTGATGTACGGCACAACCCCCCTTCGAGAAGAAGCGGTTTGCTTTGCTTTAGGGGCGCCGGTTCGGGGCGCTTTCTTTGACATAGGGCGTACTCCTGCATGGGTATGATCTGTAGCTAAGCAGGGCGAAGCAGCCGTCACGATGATGCGACAGGCATGGATGGTGGTGTGCAGATACGGAGCCCGGCTCCTATGCCGACTGGTGCATGAGGTGGTCGGCGTCAGTTTCAGCCGGGACATGCTTCGGTTCCATGGGGCGGCTCGGGAGGCGCAACCAGGCCCAGACCACCTTCCCGGGGCGGAAGCCGGTCTGCTGGTAGCCCCAGGAGCCTTCGCTGAGCCCGGCAACCATTTGCAGTCCGCGGCCGTTCTCGGAGGTCTCGGAGACGGGGCGGAGTTGGGGCGGTTCGGGCTCGCGTCGTGCAACGAGATGCAGAGTCGGCCGTTGCTGACCCACAGGCAGAGAGTGCACACGGTTACGCATGGCTGCCCGCCTTCAGGGTCGAACGGTCTGACCTTGTCCCCCACGTGTCGAACGGCGTTGGTCGTCAACTCCGCCACGATGGTGCGTGCGTCGTAGACCACGTCCTTTGACAGGCCCCAGGTCCCCAACACATCGTCAACGTGCAGCCGGGCAAGGAGGATCGCTGGCATCTCGCACGCCAGGTCCAACCTGCTGAAGTATGGCGAGCTGGATGCCATGGTCAAGCCCCTCCCCATGGATGCGTAACGGGCACAGCACCCTGAGTGGTGGTGCTGCTGCACCGATAGCATGGACCCGAAGGAAGCTAAGTTGCAAGTGGAGCAACTTACATACGGGCCAGGTTGCTTGATTGGCATATTCATCCGCGCAACCTCAGGAGGACACGTGGCAGTCGTTCAACGGCCGACCGTACGCAGGCGCGTACTGGCGGCGAACCTTCGGCGGCTACGCCTGGATGTCGGCCTGGAACAGGAAGATGCTGCGCGTGCGCTGAGCTGTGACCCGTCGAAGATCTCACGGATTGAGAAGGGCGAGTCCGGCATCCGTCAAGTGGACCTGCGGCTGTTGCTGGACCTGTACGGCATCGCCAACGTGAAGGACAGAGAGGGATGGCTGGTCCTCGCTCGGGAGGATCGCAAGCGCCGATGGTGGCGCTCGCTCGAAGATCAACTCCCGGATGACTTCCTCGACTTGGTCGGCCTGGAGGAGGACGTGACCCACCTCCGTGCCTTCGAAGCGGGGCTGGTGCACGGACTTCAGTCGGAGGCGTACGCGGAGGCAGTGATCGGGGCCGGCGGACCGGGTCCGCTGAGTCCAGAGCGGCGGGCGAGGGTGGACGTACGCATGGAGCGACAGAAGGCCATCACACGTAGCGAAGCGCCGCTGGAGGCGTGGATCGTCCTTGGAGAGAGCGCACTCCGCCAGCAGTACGGAGGGCCGGAGGTCCTTTACGGCCAACTCCAGCACCTTATGGCCTTGTCGGAGCTTTCGAACGTCACGTTGCAGGTACTACCCTTTACTGTTGGAGCGTACCGAGGCGGACCGTACCCCTTCGCCATCTACCGGTTCCCCGAACCATCGGAGATGGAAGTAGTGGTGCTGGAGAATCACACGGCTCACTCGTACCTCGAAACCCCGGCCGACACCGGCAACGCAATGCTGGCGTTTGCGGTCACGATGAGGTCTGGCCGACCCCGGTTTCCGAGTTCGGAGTTGTCCAGTTGATGTGGTGTGAACCTTGTCCTGGCTTCCCTCGTGAGCGGGATGCCATGAAGCGGCGCCTGTGAATTGCGTCACAGTAAATTGGGCCCGAGGTTCCTCGGGCGCAATCAGAGGCAATCGGAGGCAGTCAATATGTGTCGCGGAGTGTTGGGCTCGGCATGCCGTTGAACCCTAAACCGTTGGGGTGGCCGTGCTTCCGGTCTACAGTCCGGTCATCGATCTGGCTCCGGACGAGACCGGGGTGATGACTGTTCAAGAGTCGGCGCTCTTCATACGCGCGGAAAATGCCGTCAGGCAAAACGCGTTTTCCATGATGTGTTGTATCCCTGGCCGATCAGGGCCCGGGACCTACGAGAAAGAGGAGAGATCTCATGGCAGTGATCGCGCGTGTTCAGGTGGACGGTGCGCAGTGGATGGTGGCTGTGGCCCCTGCGCCGAAGATGCGTCAGCCAGAGGACGGCAATGGCGTTCCGGTGCAGGCGTTCAACTCTGTTACCGGTGAGTTGATGTCCGTGGTGAGCCTGGTGGAGATGCTTGGCGACCGTGCGCAGGTCATCAAGATCACGGTTCCCACCTCGGGCATTCCTGAGGGTCTGACGACCGGTGCTCTGGTCGTCCCGGTTGGGCTGGTCTGCTCTCCGTGGGCGAACAAGTTCGGGGAGCAGGTCAACAGCGGCTTGTCCTACCGGGCTGACGCCCTCAAGATCGCGAAGTAGGTGCGGCCCCGTGAACCCCGATGCCGCGCAGCAGTACGCGTCGTTGCTGGCTGGGCTGGGCGTTGCGGTCGTGCTGGTCTGGGCGGCGGTGGTGCTTGTGCGGTACTGCCGCGCGGACGGGCTGACCCGGGCCAGCATCCGGCAGGCGTCCCGTATCCGGCACGGCTGGAAGCGTCTCGCCCTCATGACGGGCCTGTCTGTCACGGACCGTACGCCGACGCTCTTGGCCGAGTTGAGGGCGAAGGACGGCCAGGCCCCCAAGCCGAGAGTCCTCGTGCCGAAGATCACCACGAAACCTGATCGGTTCGGGGTGGTCGTGAACGCCACGTGCCTGCCGAAGGTGGGGCTGGAGGAGTACAACAGGGCCGCCCGGTTCTCCTGGCTGATGCCGGGGCGCGGTGCGGGTGTCGGTCCTGCCGGACGGGCCCGGCCAGGTGCGTATGCGGGCAGTGCGCACCGACCCGCTGACCGTGCCCATCACGTTCGTTCCGGACGGACAGGAACCGGGCGAGGTCAGTGTGTGGGACTTCGGGATGGACGAGTACGCAGAAGCTGTCGCGCTGCGGATCGCCAATATCCCTGGCATCACCTGTGCGGGTCTTCCCGGGCTACGGAAAGACCTCGTGGATCGCGCGGGTCTTCTGCACCCTCGCGCCCTCGCCGGCGGTGCAGTTCGCCGTGCTGGACGGCAAGGTCACCTCCGCCGACGAAGGCGACTACGCCGACATCGTCAGACGGTGCTTCGCGTTCGTCGGTGACGATCTGGAAGAAGCCCACGCCCTGTTCAAGCGGCTGGTGGACCTGCGGCGGTGCCGTTCGTCCTCGATCCGAAGTCTGCTGGGGCAGGTGAACATGTGGCACAGCGGGCCCACCCGGCGGCGTGGCCGCTGCTGGTGGTGATCATTGATGAGGCGCATACCTACTTCCGCGACTACAAGGGCAGCGACCCCCAGACGAGGAAACTCGCCGCGCTCGCCGCCGAGAACGCTAGGCTCGTGGAAGACCTGGTGAAGAAGGGCCGCAGCGTCGGCCTGGTCGTCATCCTCGCCACCCAGAAGGCCACCGGGGACGCCATCCCCACCTTCATCCGCGATGTCTGCCCGGTCGGCATGTCCTTCGCGCAGAAGACCACCGATGCCGCGGTTGCCGCGCTGGGCGAGGACATACGCAACTGGCCCGACGCCGACCCCGTGCGCCTGCAAGACCCGGCGTACGTCGGGGTGGCCTCCATGGTCATCCAGGGGCGTCCCGGCTTCACCCGAGTCCGCATGCCCCTCGTGGACCCCGGCCACGTCGCCCGGATCGCAGCGGCAACCGCTCACCTCACCGCCGATCCCGCCGACCTGCTCACCCACCACCCGAAGCCCCACCTGTCGCTCAGCAAGCCCGACCCGTTCAGCCTTGGCCACTGACGTAGCCCCACCCACACAGAAAGGAGGACTCCCGCGATGCCCGCCCGCTCCGATCAGCTCACCCAACGCACCGTCACCTTCGTGATGGCGGTCATCGCGGCCCTGGCCTTCACCTTCTCCTTCGGGAACGTCTGGGCCCTGGCCCTCCGCCTCGGCATCGCCCGGCCCATCGCACCCCTGATCGCCCCCATGGTCGACCTGTCCGTGGTCGGCATCCTGGTCGCCCTCCGACACCTGGCCCTCAAAGGCGTACCGGCGCACCAACTGCGCCCCGCCACACGACTGATGCACCTGTGCGGGCTGCTCACCCTTGCTCTCAACGTTGCCGAACCCACGGTTCGCCGTCGCTACGGACACGCCGCCCTCGACACCGTCGCCCCTCTGCTCCTGCTCGGCTGGGGCAAGGTCGGCCCGCTCCTGCTCGGCCACTTCCACGCAACGGAAGCGCAGCGGGCACCGGCAGACGCCACGACCAGCGCCTCCGTCCTGACAGGAGTCCCCGTCCCAGCCCCGCCTGCTACCACTCGACCCGCGTCCACCAGCGCTCGCGCCGCAGCATCGGCCCCGCGCCCACTCCCAGCCACCCTGCTGGAGACCGGACGTCGAATCGCCGAGGAACACCGGCAGCAGAACGCCCGGCCCATCACCGCCCCCGAACTCGCTGCACGCCTGGGCATTTCCGCTCCGCTCGCCGCAGTGCTGGCTGCACAGCTCAACGGCTGACTTCTCACCTTCTCCTACATCACCCACCGAGCCCCGGCATGGGACTGCCATGTCCGCATGCCCCCGCCGGGGCCCTGACCCCGCACACCCTCACCCTTGTCCGTGGAAGGACCCGACAGGATGACCACCCCCGCCCTGACCCCGGGCCTTCGCGAACTGCTCGCCCTGGCCGCCGATCCCGACTTCCCCCAAGTGCAAGCCCAAGTCGAACGCCTTCAAGGCTGCACCCACCCCGTACAACTCACCGGCTACTCCGCCACCCTCAACGCCGAGACCGGAGAAGCCCTCCACGCCTTCACCACCCTCGACCACCCCACCGGCCGCCTCCTCGTACCGTGCGGCAACCGCCGCGCCTCCCGCTGCCCAGCCTGCTCCCGGGTGTACGCCGCAGACACCTACCACCTGATCAAAGCCGGGCTGTCCGGCGGTAAAGGGACTCCCGGCACCGTTGAAGACCACCCACGGGTCTTCCTCACCCTCACCGCACCCTCCTTCGGTGCCGTCCACAACCGCGACAAGAACAGCCGGGGAACCCGCCTCACGTGCAAATGCGGCAGGCGGCACAACCCTGATGACCCCGAGTTGGGCACCCCGGTCAACCCGCGCACTTACGACTACGCGGGCGCTGTCCTGTGGAACGCCCACGCCTCCGCCCTGTGGGCCCGCTTCACCACCTACCTGCGCCGCCGGGTCGCCGCCGCACTCAAGATGACCCCCACCGAGCTGAGCAAGGTCCTGCGGCTCTCCTTTGCCAAGGTCGCCGAATACCAAAAACGCGGGCTGATCCACTACCACGCGATCATCCGCCTCGACGGACCTGAGGGCGGCAGCGAACCCCCGCCGGTCATGGCCACCACGGAAGTCCTCATCAAGGCCATCCGGCCCGCAGCCAAGGCCGTCAGCGTCAGTCTGGACGACGACGCGACCGTAGGCCGAAGGGTCTTCCGGTTCGGCAGGCGCACGGACGCACGACCCCTCAGCGGCACCCCGGGTAAGCTCACCGGCCGCAAGGTCGCCGCCTACGTCGCCAAGTACGTCACCAAAGGCGCCGAGGACACCGGCACCGTGGACCGCACCGTCACCTGCCCCCACTGCAAGGGACGCGGCTTCCACACAACACCCACCGGCAGAACCGACTGCCAGCCCTGCGGGGGCACCGGAGAAGGCATCCCCGTGCGCCACCTCGCCGTAGCCCAGCACGTACGGCAGATGATCCGCACCGCATGGGACCTCGGCGCCTCACCCGCACTCGCGCATCTCAACCTGCGCAAGTGGGCCCACATGCTCGGCTTCCGCGGCCACTTCTCCACCAAATCCCGCCGCTACTCCACCACCCTCAGCGCACTCCGCAACGCCCGCCGCACCTGGCACACCGACGCCGCCCACACACGCATCCTCGCCGAGCTTCCTCCGCTCGAACGCGGCGAGACGACCACCCTTGTCACCGAGTCCTCCTGGCAATACCTCGGCCTCGGCTACAGCCCCGGCGAACAGCTCCTCGCTGAAGACGTGCGCCAACGCAGCACCCTCGCGCGGCAGTTTTCGATGGAGGTCGGGACGCCATGACACAGATTCTTGCGAAAGTCCCCCGGCGGAAACTGGACCCCCGCCGAAGCTCGCGTTCATTCCGTAGAGTTTGGATAGTAACCAGCGAAATCGTCATTGTGGACAGTGGCGGAAAGGAAGAGCCGTACGACCCGAGTAAGCTGTTAGAAAGAGTGCCCCCGTCTTTTGGCGGGGGTACTCTTCGCGTTAGAGCTTATTTGCGAAGTCATCTTCTCGGAGCACCAAGCGCTTCTTCACGTCTGCCGGAATCAGTAGCTTGAGATGTACCTGCGGCTCCTTCTGATCCGGGATTCTTGTTCGCGTGACCTCACACTTGACACCCACCCGGTTGAGGTCGGCTGTCATTGCCTCCATGCCACCCTCCTCCCAATGCTGTCGGAACGTCCTGCCGTTGGCTACGTTGACCCACCGGTCCTCAGTGGTCTCGGGGTCGATCGTGTTAAGTTCGGTGATCAGTCTGTCAAGACTGTCCTCTGCCTGGTCGCGGGTGAACTGACTCCGGGAGTAACGGCCTCCCGGTTCCAGCCCTTCCATGTAGTACTTGATCGACTCTTCGAGTTCCTTCACCTTTGCGCGTGCCTCGGCCCCACGTGCGTACTCCCGGACTTGAACCTCCACGTCGCCCAGGACGGTTAGCACGTCCAATACCAAACGCTCGTACACCGGGTTGGGGTCGATGCCGCCCAGACCCTTGCACACGCGGCACCGAAGGTATTTGTAACTCCCGTGCTTGTTCTGGGAGTTCTGAACGGTCATGTTCTTCTTGCAGTCGACGCAGATGAGGACGCCAAGGAACTTGGTCACGCCGCTCTGATGAGTCTCCGGGCCGTTCAGCTTCCGCTTGTCGAGCGCTATTTGAAGCTCAGCGAACTCCGCGGGTGTGAAAATCTCCTCGGCCACCCGAATTGGCTTCCCGTCCTTGTCCAGAATCGCTCTGGAGCGGCGATTCCCGCCGGACTTGATCTCTTCGACGCGATATCCCATGAGGGCGGGATTGCGGAGGCGTGCAATGTGGGTGCTTACGGTTGTTCCCTCGGGATAAACCCCGGCGCGGATGAGTATTTTGACCTGCCGGTTGGCCGAGACATTCTTGACGGCCCTCTTTCGTGACCATCGGAGAGCGCGAACTTCCATGGGGTCGTGCACAACTATGACCTTGTTGTTATCATCCCTTGCCGTCTTGTACCCGTAGGACGGCAGTCCCACATGCCATTCACTCTGAGTCTTGGTGTAATCCCACAGGTTTGTGACGCGCGTGGAAGTGTTCGTTGCTTCGATCTCGGCAATGCCGCCGATGAGGGTCACCATCATCTGGCCGAGGACTGTACTCAGATCGATAGTGTCGTTCTTCGAGACCAGGTTCTTGCCGTACTTCAAGCACCAGTCGATCATGGTGGACAGATCTGTCAGTCGACGGACGAACCGGTCCAGCTTCCAGAACATCAACACGTCGAACTCAGGCGCACGGTTGTTGAGCCATTCGCCGAGCTCCTTGCGCTTCCAGGGCGGAACCTTGGTCGCCGAGACGTTCAGGTCACTTGCGACACCGACGACGCGGTATCCCTTGTGCTTCGCTTCGATGCGAAGGTCTAGCTCCTGACGCACGGGAGACGTTGTGTCCTCGGTGAGCACGGACAGTCGGATGGACAGCAGCGCGCGCGGGGCGTCTGTCGGAAGCAGGGCCTCGGCTTCCTTCAGTTCCGCGAGGACAGCCAGGTCCGCCTGGGTCCACTCGGTGTCAACGTTGTAGGTCTTCCGGTCGGCTATGCCGCCGCTGCGCTTGCGTTCTCCCATGTCAGGAGGCTAGCAGCAACTTTGACACGTGTGGGTGTGTGGCCGCAGACCACCAGGTCCACGCCGTAGCGGTCGAAGAGCGGGCCGTACTTGGCGCGCAGCCCGAGGTCCGCGCCGTTGGCGTCGGAGGAGCTGATCATCACCTGGTGCATCGCCACGACGATCCAGTCGACCTCACGGTCCGCTCTGGCGGCCTTCAGCTCCCGCTCCAGGAAGGCGAGTTGGCGTCCGCCGGAGTAGCCGCTGATGTAGACGTCGCCGCCGTCCTGGAGGCAGTTGTCGTCGTTCTGGAGCACGATCACCCGCACCGAGCCGGCCGTGAACGCGTACCACAGGCCGGCGAGTTCGTCGTCGGTCTCGGTCGAGGGCAGCGCGAAGTAGGTCTGGTAGGCGCCCAGGCCGATCGGGCCGTTGCCGCTCTCGATCTCGTGGTTGCCCGCGGCCGGCATCCAGGGGCGGAAGCGGGCCGAACGGGTGTTGTTGGTGAAGAAGTTGTTCCAGGTCCGCACCCGGTCCAGGTCCAGGTTGGCGTAGCACAGGTCGCCGTTGAGCAGGTGGAAGAGCGGTGCGACCTGCTCCACGCCGGTGACGATGTCCTTGGTCGCCGGGGTGGAGTTGGCGTCCAGCGCCACCGTGCCGTCGGCCGCCCAGGTCACCTGCGGCGCGGACTGGTCGCCGAAGCTGGTGAAGGTCAGCGGCTGCCGGCCGCGCGGCGCGGTGCGTGAAGGTGCCGCTGTCCGGGGTGGCGCCGTCGTGCGAGACCACGTACAGGTAGTCGGTGCCGGGGGAGAGCCGGCTCAGCTCCGCGTGGTGGACGTACACCGTGCGGCCCGACTTGCCGTCGCTGTAGCTGCGGGTCGTCGCCGCGGCGCCGGAGCCCAGGCCGTGGCCGAGCGTGCCGTAGAGCACCCGCGGCCGCCTGACCGGGGCGTCGGTCAGCCAGGACACCACCATCTGCGTGGCCGGGTCCCTGCCGAACGTCAGGTGCAGGCCCTGCACCGGGGGCGCGCCGGTCGTGTCGGGGGAGGGGTGGAAGGCGGCGGCCCCGGACGGTGCGGCGGCGGCCGGCGCGGCGGTCAGCAGCGGCGCGGCGACCGCGGCGGCGCCCGCGGTGCCGATCAGGCCGACCGCGGTGCGGCGGTGGATGTGTTCGCCGGACGGCTCCGGCGAGTCCAACTGTGCGACCATCGTTGCTCCTTGGCGCATGGGCGGTGCGTGTGCGGTACAAAGCCGCGGATCGTGTGCAGACTCCCGCCCGACGGCGACGCCCAGTTGAACGCGGCCTTGCCGGACGGCGACGGAACGCGCTGTGATGGACCGACCGCACGTCCGCCACGACCCACCCGCCCCGCGGAAAGCAGCCATCCCCGGGTCCGCGCTGTTCGCGACGCGTACCGTCAGGTGTCACCCGCCCGACACCGGCCCTTCGCCCGCACTCGCTGACCTGGGGTCCACGCGTCCCCCAGCCCCACCGAACCGAAGAGGTCCCGCGAGCCATGACCGAACTGAACCGGCGCCGCTTCCTCCAGATCGCCGGCGCCACCGCGGGCTTCACGGCCCTGTCCGAGCAGCATCGAGCGCGCCGCCGCCATCCCGGCCGGCCGCCGCACCGGCACGCTCAAGGACGTCGAGCACATCGTCGTCCTGATGCAGGAGAACCGTTCCTTCGACCACTACTTCGGTTCGCTGCGCGGCGTCCGCGGCTTCGGCGACCCGCGCCCGGTCCAGCTGCGCACCGGCAAGCCGGTCTGGCACCAGCCCGACGGCGACGCGGAGGTGCTGCCGTACCGCCCGGACGCGCGAGGACCTCGGCCTGCAGTTCATCGAGGGCCTCAACCACGAGTGGACCGGCAGCCACGCGGCCGTCAACGGCGGCCGCTACGACCAGTGGATCCCCGCCAAGTCCGCCGCCACGATGGCGTATCTGACCCGCGACGACATCCCGTTCCACTACGCGCTGGCCGACGCCTTCACGGTCTGCGACGCCTACCACTGCTCGTTGATCGGCGGCACCGACCCCAACCGCTACTACATGTGGACGGGTTGGACCGGCAACGACGGCAAGGGCGGCGGCCCGGTCCTGGACAACTCCGAGGCCGGGTACTCCTGGACCACCTACCCCGAGCGCCTGGAGCAGGCCGGGGTCTCCTGGAAGATCTACCAGGACATCGGCGACGGACTCGACGCGGCCGGCGGCTGGGGCTGGATCAGCGACGCCTACCGCGGCAACTACGGCGACAACTCGCTGCTCTACTTCGACCAGTACCGCAACGCCGAGCCCGGCGACGCCCTCTACGACAAGGCCCGCACCGGCACGAACGCCAAGGCGGGCGACGGCTTCTTCGACGTGCTGCGCGCCGACGTCAAGGCCGGCAAGCTGCCCCAGGTCTCCTGGATCGCCGCCCCCGAGGCCTTCTCCGAGCACCCCAACTGGCCCGCCAACTACGGCGCCTGGTACGTCTCGCAGGTGCTCGACGCGCTCACCGCCGACCCCGAGGTGTGGAGCAGGACCGCGCTGTTCATCACCTACGACGAGAACGACGGCTACTTCGACCACGTCGTCCCGCCGTTCGCCGCCGCGCGCCGGCCGGGGCGGCTCCACCGTCGACACCGCGCTCGAACTCTTCGCGGGCAACGCCACCTACACGGCCGGTCCCTACGGCCTCGGCCAGCGCGTGCCGATGCTCGTCGTCTCCCCGTGGAGCACCGGCGGCTACGTCTGCTCCGAGATCTTCGACCACACCTCGATCATCCGGTTCATGGAGCGCCGCTTCGGCGTCCACGAGCCGAACATCTCGCCCTGGCGGCGCGCCGTGTGCGGCGACCTGACCTCGGCCTTCGACTTCGGCCTCCAGCACGGCGGCCAGGCCCGGCTGCCCGGCACCGACGGCTACCAGCCCGCCGGACCACGACCGGCACGACAGCTACGTGCCGGTGCCGCCCGCCCACCAGGCGCTGCCCAAGCAGGAGCGGGGCTCGCGGCCCACCCGCCCGCTGCCGCTACGCGCCGCTCGTCGACGCGGCCGTCACCGCCGCCGACCGGCCGGGTCGCGCTCACCTTCGGCGGCGGCGCGTCCGCCGGCGCCTGCTTCCACGTCACCTCCGGCGAACCGCGCCGACGGCCCGTGGACGTACACCACCGAGGCGGGCAAGACGATCTCCGGCAGCCTGGGACACCGCCGGCACGCAGGGCGCCTACGACCTCACCGTGCACGGCCCGAACGGCTTCCTGCGCTCCTTCCAGGGCTCCGCCCACGCCGCCGGACCCGAGGTGACGGCCCGTCACAAGGCGGCCACCGGACAGGTCGAGCTGACCCTCGCCAACCCCGGCGGCAACGACGTCCGCCTCACCGTCCGCAACGCCTACGACGGCAGGCACCGCACGCTCGTGGTCCGTTCGGGCCGCCGCGAGACGTACTCGCGCCGACCTCGGGCGCAGCGGGCGCTGGTACGACCTGACGGTGGTCGGCGACCACGACCCCGCGTTCCTGCGGCGGTTCGCCGGACACGTCGAGACCGGCCGGACCGGCGTCAGCGACCCGGCGATCATCACCGACTGACAGGCGGGCCGGGCGGCGGCGCGGTCAACCGCGGCGCCGCCCCGCGCCGAAGCGGGCCGGCGGCACGCCCATGTGCCGGGAGAAGTGCCGGCTGAAGTGCGCCTGGTCGTAGAACCCGACCGCGGCCGCCACCTCGGCGGGCCGCCCGCCCGGCGAGCAGCATCCCGCGGGCGAGGTCGATCCGCCGCCCGGTCAGGTACGTGTGCGGCGGCAGCCCGTAGGCACGGCTGAAGCAGCGGATCAGGTGGGTCGGGTGGGCGTGCAGGATCGCCGTCGCCTCGTCCAGGGACAGGCCGTCGGCGACCCGCGCGTCCAGCAGCTCGCGCAGCCGGGCGGCCAGCCGGTCGCCCTCGCGGCCGGGGGAGCGCACCCGGTGCGCGTCGAGGTGGACCAGCAGCCGTTCACGTACGAAGGCCAGCCGCGACTCGGCCTCCAGCGCGTCCCCGCCGTGCGCGAGCGCCGTGTGCAGGCGGTGGATGCGGCGGCGCAGCAGCGGGTCGTCCAGGACCGGGCCGTCGACCACGGAGCCCGCCAGCCGCTCGGGCAGCACGTCCGTGCTCAGGTACAGCACGCGCTTGCGGAAACCGGCCGGCTTCACCGTACGGCCGTCGTGCGGCACGCCCGGCGGCAGCAGGACCACCCGGCCGGCGTCCCACGCGCCGTGCCGGCGGCGGTCCAGCGCGAAGTCGACCACGCCGTCGTCGAGGATCATCAGGTCCCACGTGCGGTGGGTGTGCAGCGGATACGCGTGCTCGGTGAACCGCGCGTGCAGCACCTCGGCGATCCCCCGCACCCCGGGGTCCCACGCCCGCACTTCCCGGGTTCCCGTCATACCCGCCAGGGTAAGCGGTGGCGGCCGTCCGTCGGCTGCGTGGTGGCTTGTCGCGCAGTTCCCCGCGCCCCGGGCACTTCCTCTATGCATGGTTTACTGAGTGAGAGGGTGCCCGTGGCGTGCTTCGGCGCAAATTCCCTGCCTTGTTCGGCCTCGTGGCCTGCGCAAACGAGGAACGTTGCTCAGTAGTTCTCACGGATGCCACTGGGCCGTGCCCCGATGCGGGGACGGGCGCCAGAGGGCGGCCCCGGCCGGGACCCCCGAGCAGCCCGCAGGCTCTGAGTGTCGGTCCGGCTCAGAGGGTGACCCGGTAGAAGACCTTCCCGCCGTGGGGCTGCACGCCCAGCGCTTCGTAGAAGGCGAGCGCGGGCGGGTTGTCGGCGTCCGCCGTCCACTCGATCCGGGAGTAGCCCAAGTCAGCCGCAGCCTTGCGCAGTTCGGCCATGAGCGCTCGGGCTACGCCACGATGGCGGGCGTTCTCCCGTACGTACAGCTCTTTCAGGTACAAGGATGTCTCCGCACCGGCCGCAGGCCACAGGGGCGTGTACGACGCGAGCCCGAGCACGTTGTCCCCGTCGCGGGCGAGGAGAACGGTCGCAGCGGGGCGGCTGGAGAACAGCGCCTGGCGGATCTGCTCAGGGTCGCCAGGGACGGCTTCGCCCCCGTAGTAGTGCTCGATCTCGCCGAGGATCACGGACAAGTCTTCCGTGTCAACTTCCGTCGCCACGCTGATCTGCATCGTTCCGCCGTTCGTCACTGAGAAGGCAGCGCGAGGATCTCGCGCAGTGCCTTCACCTCCAGCACACTCCGAGCCTCCGGAACCCTATCCGCGATGTCGCGTGCACGGTAGATGATCAAGGCGGTGCGATGCTCGTCGGGCAGCTCTATCACTGCTGACATGGCCTGGTCGGCGGCTGCGGCCGGGTCACCGGAGATAGCCGCACACATGGCCTGATCCAGTTGCACGAGTGCGCGATCCGTATGGTCGGAATCAGGGTAGAGATCAAGAGCGCGGGTCAGCTCCGCGGTAGCCCGGTCGGTGTCTTCGAGATGCGTCCACGCGTTCCCGGAATGGAATGCGAACTGCGATTCGGAGTAGCCGAAGGCGGACTCTTCGCGCTCTTCGTCGGGCAACCTGTCAAGTGCCGTCCGCCCACGGGTCAGGGCTGCTGCCGCCGCATCAGGACGCCTCAAAAGCGCTTGCGCGCGTGCTTCCAGGGGTGCGGCGAGAGCACTCCCGACACACGGCAAGCCACCTGCCCAATGCTGGGCCCGTATGGCCAGCTCCACAGCTCCGTAAAGGTCACCGCTGTAATAGAGCTGGTACGCCTCCTGCGCGTATATCCATGCCAGAGTGGCGTGATCTTCGGCGGCGGCCGCCGCCGCACGGCCGGTTCGCCACCAGCTTTTTGACCTCTCGTCACCCATCTTGAGCAGCGTCAGCGCCACAAGCCCTGACATGCGCGCCGCAGCGATATGGAGTCGGCGTCGCGTTGGTGCAGGCTGGCGTCCGGTCGTCATCAGCAAGCGCAGATCACTGAAATCCGCGATCAGATCCGGCAGCAGTTCGGACTCCGGCCGATAGCGGGTGGCCCGGCCGTGGCGTGCGACCGTCCATTCCAACTCGTCCAGGCTTGACCCGGAGAGCGGGCCGGCCGCGAACACCTCATGAAGGCCGCGTTGCAGGGTATCGGCTCGATCCAACGGTGACACGCCAGACTGCGCGTCGGCAAGCACAACCAGCTCGCCGCGAGCGCCCAGGGCCCGGTCGAGTGCTGCCGCTGCCTGCGCCGTCGGTTTACGCTTGCCGTTTTCCAGATCGGATACGTAGCTCTTGCTGCAACTGGCCAACTGCGCCACATCACGGACCGATCGGCTTCCGCGTAGTCGCTTTAACGCCTGCCCGAATGACTCGCTCATGTTCTCCGTTGTCCGCTGTGTCCGCAGAGCTGCGGACAGGTGCGGACACATAACTACTGCGCCGGACTTCCTGACAGGAAACGCTACTCGGGTCAGGGCTCGCCGTCGTCGCCCTGACGGAATTGCCACGAGACCCCCGCGACCGCCTCAACGGCCCGGGGGCGTGGACAACCTGACGCTTCAACGAAAGCAGGCTGACATGCGAGACCTTATCGGGCGTGGGTGGCGTTGGGGGAGGGCCGTTCTCGGCATCCCTTCGTCCGGCCGTCGTGCCTCGACCGACCCCCGCTGCACGGCAGTTGTCGTGTCTTCGGCGCCGGTGCAGCAGCGGACCGGCCCTGCGGCGGCGGTGGCGCAGAGTGGTACTCGCGCCGTGTTGCAGGGTGGTGCGCGGTGATCACGGACGTGGTAGTACCTCGCGGCGCTGGGTGCGCCGAGGAGGCGATGCTGGTGCTGCGGTGGACGCGCAGTGCGCGGCATGTCGCCCCGGCGCGGCATGAGTTGCGGCGGGTGCTGGTCGGGTGGGGGCTGGCCGGGTTGGCTGATTCTGCTGAGCTGGTGCTGTCGGAGTTGTTCACCAACGCGGTGAGGCATGCGCGGGGGCCCTGGGACCGGCTGGTGGAGACGCGGTTCGAGCGGGTGCCCGGTGGTGTGCGGATCGAGGTGCACGACGCCGGCTCCGACTGTCCGACGCTGCGGTCAGCCGACGAGGGGGACGAGGCGGGGCGGGGCTTGGCGCTGGTCGACAGCATGACCGGCCACCGGTGGGGGGTGAGCAGCCGCGAGGGAGTCGGCAAACTCGTGTGGGCCCTCGTGACCTCGGACGAAGCCAAGGAGCCTCCCGGCATCGATCGGTCGGGGGCGCTGTTATGACGACCCCTACGGCGGCAAGCCCGCATAGCCCGGAGCACGCCCTGGCCGTCGTCACCGCGCCGAACACCGGCCGGACGTGGACTGTCACCACCGATACCGGCCTGATTGTCTCCGGCTACCTGCCGTCGTGGGCGCGCGAGGACCCGAGCCAGACCGGGATGTCCGTGGAGCGGCTGTGGAAGGTGCTTGCCGACATCTGTCACTGGGCGGAGTTCCCCGGACAGAGCGTGCGGGTCGCCTGCGACGGCGGACCGGGTACGGACGCGGTCGTTCTCGGCGGCAGCATCGATCATCACCCCTATGCCGCCGACGTCCCGATCACGCTGACTCCGGCCGCCGTGCTCCCGGTCGTCAACCTCCAGATCATCGGTGACTACTGGGTGCACGACCTTGGCCCCGGCCAACTCGCCGTGATCATCGGGAAGTTACGGGCTCAGGCCGACTTTCTCGACCACGAGCTACGCCCGGCTCTGATCGCTGCCCGCGCCGACTGGATCGCCCGGGCCGCGAAGCGCACCCACTGAACCGGCTTCCCCGAGGGCTGGGGGAGCGTTGATCGACCAACCGAATACGTGAGGACCGGACCACGCCTGAGCTTGGAGGCACACATGGTGGTCCGGGGGCGAACCCCGGTGCGATCGTACCGGGGCCGTCTCCATGCCCGCATACCTACGCGTTCGCACCGGCCGGAATTGATCGCCCTTCGGGGCGTCGGGAGTCGGAAGGACGATGTTTACGCAAGGTCATCGGCGACCAGCCACACCCAGGGGTGCGAGGAACTGCGCGAGAAGCCACGGCGTGGCGGGACTCTGCATACAAGCTGAGCCACATCAGGGGCGCGGGGAACTGCGCGAGGAGCCACGACGGGAGCCCACCCGACGTACAAACAAGCTCAGCCACCCCCCGACCCCCTACATCCCCGCAAGAATCACCTCCTGCAGACACCCGCGCTGCCCTGGGCGGAGCCACGTCGCTGCGGTGCGCCAGCGCGACGGTCCGCCGCAGCCCGGGCGGAGCCAGCGGAGTCACCCGCAGTCCGTGCCCCGCCGCGGGAGGCGACCATGCCGGGCACCACCGCCGATCCCGAGCCCCGCCCGCACGAAGCCGAGCACCGCGTCCATCTCGCCGCCCTCGACCGCGAAGTACGGCTCGAAGCCCGCCGGCCCGGCAGGCCGCCAGCGTCAGCTCGCGCAGGTCGTAGCCGTGCCGGAACATCACCATCGGCCGCCCCGCCAGATCGGCGATCCGCACCGGCGCGCGCGGCGCCGGTCGTCCGCGGTCGAGGAGACGACGACCAGGTCCTCCTGGAACAGCTCGACCGTGGTCAGCGCGGGCGACGGGCTGGGCAGCGGCAGCACGACCAGCGCCAGGTCGAGCGCGCCGCGCGCCAGCTGCCGTACCAGGTCGTGCGAGCCGCCCTCCTCGACGAGCAGCTGGATGCCCGGGTGCCGGCGGTGGAAGTCGCGCAGCACGTCCGGCAGCAGGCCGGTGCACAGGCTCGGGCGTCGCGCCGAGCCGCACCCGGCCGCGCCGCAGCTGCGCCAGCTCCAGCACCTCGTGCCGCGCGGTGTCCGCGTCGGCGAGGATGCGCCGGGCCAGCGGCAGCAGCGCCTCGCCCGGCGTCGGTGAGCGTGATGTTGCCGCGCGCCCGGCTGAACAGCTCCGCGCCGAGCTCCTTCTCCAGCGCCTTGATCTGCTGCGACAGCGACGGCTGCGCGACGTGCACCGCCTCGGCGGCCCGGGTGAAGTGCCGGGCGTCGGCGACGGCCACGAAGTACGCGAGCTGCTGGAACTGCATGCCCCCACCGTAACCCGTCCATAGGCAAAAGCTATGGAAACGAGCCTGATCATGTCTTGGACCACTGGTCATCCGCGGACCTACCGTCGTGTTCATGGCACTGGCAACGCGGACGGACCGACGGCCGTCGATGGCCCGGACCGTGTGGGACTCCACGCGTCGGCAAGAAGACGGTCATGGCGGTGAGCGGCCTGGTCATGCTGCTCTACCTGGTCGTCCACATGCTCGGCAACCTCAAGATCTTCTTCGGCCCCGGCGACTTCAACGACTACGCGCACTGGCTGCGCACCCTCGGCGAGCCCGCCCTGCACTACGCATGGTCGCTGTGGATCATCCGGGTCGCGCTCGTCGCCGTCGGTGATCGCGCACGGCGTGTGCGCGTACCAGCTCAGCCGCCGCGACCTGAGGGCCCGGCCGGTCGGCTACGTGCACAGCAAGGCCCGCAGGCCAGCTACGCCACCCGCACGATGCGCTGGGGCGGGGTGATCCTCGCCCTGTTCGTCGTCTGGCACCTGCTCGACCTCACCACCCGGACGCGTCAACCCGCGACGCGCAGCCCGGGCCACCCGTACCAGAACGTCGTGGCGACCTTCCACACCTGGTACGGCGACGTGATCTACATCGTGGCGATGCTCGCGCTCGGCCTGCACGTCCGGCACGGCCTGTGGAGCGCCGCCCAGACCCTCGGCGTGGGCAGCCGCACCCGCGACCGCGCGCTCAAGGCCGCCGCGGACGGCCTCGCGCTGCTGCTGACGGCCGGCTTCATCGCCGTCCCCGTCGGCGTCATGACCGGAGTCGTCCACTGAGGTGAGCCGAGTTGAACGCCTACCAGGACTACGGCACCGGCGCGCCGATCGCCGACACCAAGGCGCCCGACGGGCCGATCGAGGAGCGCTGGGACACCCGCCGCTTCGAGGCCAAGCTGGTCAACCCGGCCAACCGCCGCAAGCACACCGTCATCGTGGTCGGCACCGGCCTGGCCGGCGGCTCGGCCGCCGCGACGCTGGCCGAGCAGGGCTACCACGTCAAGTCCAGTTCTGCTACCAGGACTCCCCGCGCCGCGCCCACTCGCATCGCCGCCCAGGGCGGCATCAACGCCGCCAAGAACTACCGCAACGACGGCGACTCGCGTCTACCGGCTCTTCTACGACACCGTCAAGGGCGGCGACTTCCGCTCCCGCGAGTCCAACGTCTACCGGCTCGCCCAGATCTCGCGTCAAGATCATCGACCAGTGCGTCGCGCAGGGCGTGCCGTTCGCCCGCGAGTACGGCGGCCTGCTCGACACCCGCTCCTTCGGCGGCGTCCAGGTCTCGCGCACGTTCTACGCCCGCGGCCAGACCGGCCAGCAGCTGCTGCTCGGCGCCTACCAGGCGCTGGAGCGGCAGATCGCCGCCGGCACCGTCGAGATGCACCCGCGCACGAGATGCTCGACCTGATCGTCGTCGACGGCCAGGCCCGCGGCATCGTCGCCCGCGACCTGGTCACCGGCGAGATCGAGACCCACCTCGCCGACGCGGTCGTGCTGGCCACCGGCGGCTACGGCAACGTCTTCTACCTGTCGACCAACGCCAAGGGCTGCAACGCCACCGCGATCTGGCGGGCCCACCGCAGCGGCGCGCTACTTCGCCAACCCCTGCTACACCCAGATCCACCCGACCTGCATCCCGCGCACCGGCGAGCACCAGTCCAAGCTGACGCTGATGAGCGAGTCGCTGCGCAACGACGGCCGGATCTGGGTGCCCGAGGCGGCGGGCGACACCCGCGCGCCCGCGCGAGATCCCCGAGGACGAGCGCGACTACTACCTGGAGCGCGATCTACCCGTCCTTCGGCAACCTGGTCCCCCGCGACATCGCCTCCCGCGCCGCCAAGAACGTCTGCGACGAGGGCCGCGGCGTCGGCCCCGGCGGGCTCGGGCGTCTACCTCGACTTCGCCGACGCCATCGCGCGGCTCGGCCGCGAGGCCGTCGCGGAGAAGTACGGCAACCTCTTCGAGATGTACGAGCGGATCACCGGCGAGGACCCGTACGAGGTGCCGATGCGGATCTACCCGGCCGTGCACTACACGATGGGCGGCCTGTGGGTCGACTACGACCTGCAGACCACGATCCCGGGCCTGTTCGTCGATCGGCGAGGCCAACTTCTCCGACCACGGCGCCAACCGGCTCGGCGCGTCCGCGCTGATGCAGGGCCTGGCCGACGGCTACTTCGTCCTGCCCAACACCATCAACGACTACCTCGCCGACGGCCCGTTCGAGAAGGTCGCCGACGACCACCCGGCCGTCGGTCGAGGCCGCAGGCGGCGGTGCGCGGCGCGCATCGACCAGCTGCTGGCCGATCAACGGCGACCGCACGCGTCGACTCCTTCCACCGCGAGCTCGGCGAACTCATGTGGGAGTACTGCGGCATGGCCCGCACCGACGACGGGCCTGCGCAAGGCCCTCGACCGGATCCCGCGAGCTGCGCGAGGAGTTCTGGCGCCGGCGTCAAGGTGCCCGGGCACCGGCGAGGAGCTCAACCAGTCGCTGGAGAAGGCCGGCCGGGTCGCCGACTTCCTCGAGCTCGGCCGAGCTGATGTGCCTCGACGCGCTGCACCGCGCGCGAGTCCTGCGGCGGCCACTTCCGCGAGGAGTCCCAGACCGCCGACGGCGAGGCGCCCGCGCGACGACGAGGACTTCGCCTACGTCGCCGCCTGGGAGTTCACCGGCACCGGCCGGGCGCCCGTCCTGCACAAGGAAGCCCTCGCCTTCGAGTACGTCCACCCGACCCAGCGGAGCTACGCATGAAGCTCACCCTGCGCGATCTGGCGGCAGAAGAACGCCGACCGCGCCCGGGCGGCATGGCCACCTACGAGGTCGACGGCGTCTCGCCGGACATGTCGTTCCTCGAGATGCTCGACGTCCTCAACGAGCGAGCTGATCGCTCGACGGCGAGGAGCCGGTCGCCTTCGACCACGACTGCCGCGAGGGCATCTGCGGCACGTGCGGCCTGGTCATCAACGGCGACGCGCACGGCCCCGAGCGCACCACCACCTGCCAGCTGCACATGCGCTCCTTCCGCGACGGCGACACGATCGACGTCGAGCCGTGGCGGGCCGCCGCCGTTCCCGGTCGTCAAGGACCTGGTCGTCGACCGCTCGCGCGTTCGACCGGATCATCCAGGCCGGCGGCTACATCAGCGCCCCGACCGGCGTCGGCGCCCGAGGCGCACGCCGACCCCGGTGCCCAAGGCCGACGCCGACACGCGCCTTCGACGCCGCCGACCTGCATCGGCTGCGGCGCCTGCGTGGCCGCCTGCCCGAACGGCTCGGCGATGCTGTTCACCTCGGCGCAAGGTCACCCACCTCGGCGCGCTGCCGCAGGGCGCAGCCCGAGCGCGAGACCCGCGTGCTCGACATGGTCGCCCAGATGGACGCCGAGGGCTTCGGCGGCTGCACCAACATCGGCGAGTGCACCACCGCCTGCCCCAAGGGCATCCCGCTCACCTCGATCACCTCGATGAACAGGGAATGGCTGCGCGCCAACCGCAAGGTCAGCCGCGACTAGGGTCGTTGGCGACCCGCCGGGCGGAACACCCGCTCGCGCCGGCCGGCGCCCAGGCCGACCACCATGGCCGACCCCGGACCGCGGCACCTTGCGGTCGATCAGCAGGTCGAAGCCGCGTCCGTGAAGTCCGCGAGCGCGTTGTTCACCACGGCGCCCGGCACGTGCACCACGATGCCGATCCGGCCGTGCCGGGCCGGCCGCCCTGCGCCGTGCGCGGCACGGCGTGGAAACACCCATCGGCGGTGGCAGCCACCACGCACAGCGGTGGCCGGGCGGAGGGAAATCCCGTTGCCGCCGCCGCGCCGCTGTGTTGTAGTCGCCGCGTCACCGCAAGCCGACCGATCACCGCAAGTCGACCGAGGAGCAATGATCATGCGCGGTTCCGTCATGCCCGCTCAGGCAGGAACAACCCCCAAGGCCGGGTAGTTAACGCATTCGTGCTGGTGGCAAGGGGTCGTACTGGCTGGTGTACGTGGCCGGTCCGGCTTTGTGGATGAGTCCCTGACTGGCCCATCGGTCGAGTTGTCGGCGCATGGTGCCCAGGGTGACGTCGCCGAGGTGGCGGGCGAGTTCGCGCGGGTGCCAGTGACGGTCGGGTTCTGTGTCGAGGAGGTCCAGGACGCGCTGTCGGCGGCGGTCGTCCGGCGGGGCGTGGCGGTCGTCGTGCGAAGTGACGGGCAGGTCAGGCTCGGGTGCGAGGATGGCGATGGCCAGGTCGGTGACGGTGCGGCTGGTGTCCGGGCGGCCGTCGTTCTGGCGGTCGTGGTAGCGGGAGATCGGCGACTTGACCTTGCGGGTGCTGACGCGGGGCCGCCTGGGTGGCAGGAGCCCGGCCAGGATCCGCTGGCCGATAATGCCGGCCGCACCGCTGGCGATGCCTGCGGCCTGGACGACCAGGTCCCGGGCGGTGTGGAGGGCGATGGTGAAGCCGCAGCGGTCCGGGTCGGTGCCGGGCCGGGACTCGGCGGCCTCCACCATGACCGTCCGCAGGGCCTGGTAGAGCGTGAGCATGGCCCACATCTCCTGCTCGACGCCGGCGGGGTCGCCCGAACGCAGCACTCGGCCCTGCCAGAGGGTGTGCCGCAGCGCGAAATACGCGGACTCGTGCTCCCACCGCTGGTGGTAGAGGGTGACCAGGGCCGAGGCCGGGTAGCGTCGGGCGTCGGTCAAGGTGGTGGCGAGGCGGTAGAAGCCGGTGAACGACGTGCCGTCCTTGCAGGTCACGTTGATCTTCGCTTCGACGATGCGGACCGGGACGGTGCCCAGGACGGACAGGTAAGAGCCGTCGCCGAGGCGGGTCAGGACCGGGGTGCGGCGATTGGCGCGGATCCGGCCCAGGAACTGGGCGCTGGTGCCGGCCACGGCGGCCAGGAAGGCGTTGGCGTCGAAGCCTTTGTCCCATAGGACCAGCATGTCGGGGCGGAGGTGGTGCAGCAGCCGACGGGCGTAGTCGGTCTCACCGACGCTGGTGGGGCCGAACACCGCGCCGATCAGGGCCCGGGTGCCGGTCTCCACGAGGGTCATCAACTCCACCATCGGGTAGCCGCCGCGGCTCTGCGGCCCGAACCGGTCCACATTCCTGCCGCTCTCGGGGACCTTGATGGAACTGCAGCCGTCGAAGGAGACCGTGCGGAACGGCCCGAACCGCACGCCGCGCGTCGTCGGCCGGGCCAGCGGCCCCGCCAGGATGTCGAACAGACGCCGCATCGGGACGGCACCGACCCGGCGGCGCAGGTCGCGCAGGGCCTTCGCGGTCGGCCACGCGATCTCCATCCCTGCCCCTGCCAGGGCTGCGGTCAGCTTCTGCCACACCAGCCGGTAGCCGACCTCCGGGAACAGGCACATCGCGAGTACGAAGTAGACGCCCACCCGAGAGGGCAGGTCCCGCAGTCGGCGTTGCACAGTCAACGTCTCTTCCAGGACGGCGTCGACGAGATCGAACGGCAGCACCTGGGTCAGCTCACCCAGGTGACCGGGAGCGAACCGCCCCCCAGCCACCGTGAACTCGCGGGACACGGTCGTCAGACCAGGTGGCAGGGCACAATGACGTACAGGCAACGGAGCTCCGTGAGTGGCAGAAGTCTTGGCGGACTACCTGCTCCAACGGGGCTCCGTTGCCCGCGTTCCCTCCGGCGCGAGAACCACCGCCAACCCCCTTGCCACCAGCACGAATGCGTTAACTACCCGGCCTTGGAACAACCCCCCATCTTGAGGACATGACACTTCGTGCGCTCGCTCAACCTCGGCATTCTCGCCCACATCGACGCAGGTAAGACCAGCCTCACCGAGCGGCTGCTGTACGCCGCCGGAGTGATCGACGCGATCGGCAGCGTCGACGCCGGCAGTACGCTCACCGACTCCCTCGCGCTGGAGAAGCAGCGCGGCATCACCATCAAGTCCGCCGTGGTGTCCTTCACCCTCGGCGGTACCACCGTCAACCTCATCGACACCCCCGGACACCCGGATTTCATCGCCGAGGTGGAGCGGGTGCTCGGCGTGCTCGACGGCGCGGTCCTGGTGGTCTCCGCGGTGGAGGGCGTCCAGCCGCAGACCCGCATCCTGATGCGGACCCTGCGCCGGCTGCGCATCCCGACGCTGGTGTTCGTCAACAAGATCGACCGCCGCGGCGCCGACCTGGACCGTACGCTCGCCGCCGTCGCGGCCCGCCTCACCGCGGACACCGTGCCGATGGCCGGCGCCGTCCGCCAGGGCACCCGGCAGGCGGTGGCAGCGCCGTACACCGCGGCCGACCCCGGCTTCGTCGCCCGGCTCGCCGAACTACTGGCCGGGCACGACGACGCACTGCTCGCCGCGTACGTCCACGACGAGCCGTCGCTGTCCTACGAGCGGCTGCGCGGCGCGCTGGCCGAGCAGACCGGACAGGCGCTGCTCCACCCGGTGTTCGCGGGTTCGGCCGTCACCGGTGCGGGCGTGGAGGCGCTGATCGACGGCATCGCCGAACTGCTGCCCTCGCGCGGCCGCGACCCCGAAGGGCCGCTGTCCGGCGCGGTGTTCAAGATGGAGCGCGGACCGGCGGGCGAGAGGATCGCCTACCTCCGCCTCACCTCCGGCACCCTGCGCACCCGCGACCGGCTGCCGGTGCACCGTGACGGAGCCCTCGTCGGCGAGGGCCGGGTCACCGCGCTCAGCGTCTTCGACGGCGGTACGGACTCGCGCGCGCCGTCGGCCGCGGCCGGGCGGATCACCCGGGTGTGGGGGCTGGGCGACGTCCGCATCGGCGACACGGTCGGCGAGCCGCCGGCCGGGCCGGCCTCGGCCCACCACTTCTCGCCGCCGACGCTGGAGACCGTCGTCCGGGCCCGCCGCACGGAGGACCGGGGCGCCCTGCACGCCGCGCTGACCCAACTCGCCGAACAGGACCCGCTGATCGACCTGCGCCGCGACGAACTGCGCCAGGAGATCGCCGTGTCGCTCTACGGCGAGGTGCAAAAGGAGGTCATCCAGGCCACGCTGGCCGACGAGTACGGCGTCGAGGTGGCCTTCCGCAAGACGACCACCCTGCACATCGAGCGCCCGGTCGGCACCGGGGCCGCCGTCGAGTTCAACAAGAAGGACGGCAACCCCTTCCTGGCCACCGTCGGGCTGCGGATCGAGCCCGCGCCGGCCGGCAGCGGCGTGGAGTTCCGGCGCGAGGTCGAACTCGGCTCGATGCCGTACTCCTTCTTCACGGCGGTCGAGGAGACGGTGCGCGAGACCCTGGAGCAGGGGCTGCACGGGTGGCGGGTCACCGACTGCCTGGTCGCCATGACCCACTCCGGCTACAGCGCGCGGCAGAGCCACGCACACGCCGTGTTCGACAAGAGCATGTCCAGCACCTCCGGCGACTTCCGCAACCTCACCCCGCTGGTCCTGATGGACGCGCTGCGCCGGGCGGGCACGGTGGTGCTTGAGCCGATGCACCGCTTCCGGCTCGACCTGCCCGCCGAGGCGCTGGGCGCGGTGCTGCCCGCGCTCGCCCGGCTCGGCGCCGCGCCCCGCACCCCGGCGGCGCGTGGCGACGGGTACGAACTGGAGGGCGACATCCCGGCGGCCCGGGTGCACGACCTGGAGCAGCGCCTGCCCACGCTCACCCGGGGCGAGGGCGTGCTGGAGAGCGCCTTCGACCACTACGAGCCGGTCCGCGGACCCGTCCCCGACCGGCCGCGTACCGACCACAACCCGCTGTACCGCAAGGAGTACCTGCTCCTGGTGCAGCGGCGGCCGGCCGGCCCCGTCGAGGGCGGGGGCGGGGCATGAACGCGGCGCCGCGCGCGTTGTCGGGAGAGAGCCGGCGGCGGCCCACCTGGAACCGCTGCCGGAACCGACCGGTCCACTCATTGGGAGATGCCATGGAACGCCCCGTCCTCAAGCCGGGCCCCAACCACCCGATCACCGTCGAGCCGGCCGGGTCCCGCGTGGTGGTCCGCTCCGGCGGCACGGTGATCGCCGACACCACGGCGGCGCTCAGCCTCCGCGAGTCGACCTACGCGCCAGTGCTCTACATCCCGCTCGCGGACGTCTCCCCGCAGGCGCTGCGCCCGAGCGACACCCAGACGTACTGCCCCTTCAAGGGCGACGCCTCCTACTACTCCCTGGCCACCGGTGACGGCGAGATCACCGACGCGGTGTGGACGTACGAGAAGCCCTACGACGCGGTCGCCGGGATCGCCGGGCACGTCGCCTTCTACCCGCAGCACGTGGAGTTCGACGTCGAGCCCGCGTAGCGGCGTAGCTGTGGACCCCCCTCCCGGTGCGCGGCCGTGCGGGCCGCACACTGGGGGGATGGGTGAGAACAAGGAACGCATGCTGGCCGGCGACTGGTACATCGCGGACGACGAGGAGTTGGGCGCGGACACCGTGCGGCGCGTCGGCCTGTGCGCGGAGTACAACGCGATCACCGACCCGGAGCGGCAGCGGGCCGTGCTGGCCGAACTGCTCGGCTCGGTCGGCGAAGGGGCCTGCGTCCGGCCGCCGTTCCAGTGCGACTACGGGTCGTACATCAGCATCGGCGCCCGGACCTTCGTCAATTTCGGCGCGGTCTTCCTCGACCCGGCACCGATCACCGTGGGCAACGACGTGCAGATCGGGCCCAACGTCCAACTCCTCACGCCGCTGCACGAGTTGGACGCCGAGCGGCGACGGGCGGGCTGGGAGAAGGCACTGCCGATCACCATCGGGGACAACGTCTGGCTGGGCGGTGGCGTGATCGTCTGCCCCGGCGTCACCATCGGCGAGAACACGGTGGTCGGCGCGGGGTCGGTCGTCACCAAGAACCTGCCCGCCGGGGTGCTGGCCGTCGGCAGCCCGGCCCGGGTGATCAGGAAGCTGACGGGGCCGACGCTCCAGGCGTGATCCCCCCGGCGCGGGGTTCTGCACGGAGCCGCGGCCCGCCGGCGGCGGGGTCGGCCCGGCCGCGGACCTCAGTCCTGCGGCACCGGCCCCGTCGATCCGCGCAGCACCAACTGCGTGGCCAGTTCCACGTGCAGGGTGTCCACGGTGTGCCGGTCGAGCAGCCGCATCAGCAGCGACACCGCCATCCGCCCCATCTCCTCCAGCGGCTGACGGACCGTCGTCAGCCGCGGCACGGTGCTGCGGCTCAGGTCGATGTCGTCGAAGCCGGTGATCGACAGGTCCTCGGGCACCCGCAGGCCCCGCTCGTACGCCGCCCGCAGCGCGCCGACCGCCGCCTTGTCGTTGAAGGCGACCAGCGCGGTCGGGCGGCTCGGGCAGGTCGAGCAGCTCGCAGGCCGCGTCGTACCCCCAGTCCGCGGTCGGCTCGATGCTGCGCAGCAGTTCGGGGGAGGGCAGCACCCCGGCGTCGGCCAGCGCCGAGGTGTGGCCCGCCAGCCGCGACCGGCTGGCCAGCCAGTCGCCGGGGCCGCCGATCACGCCGATCCTGCGGTGCCCCAGCTGCCACCAGGTGCGCGGTGACGCTGCGGGCCGCGGTGAGGTTGGCCGCCGAGACCGAGGCGATGTCGCGGGGGAGCGGGGTGCGCGGATCGACCACCACGAACGGGAAGTCCTGCGCCCGCAGCGCCTCCAGCTCCTTCTCCGGCTCCGGCGGCACGATCAGCACCGCGCCCGCGATGCCCGGGTCGCCCGGCAGGCCCGCCAGCACCTGGATGTCCCGGGCCGCGTCGCCGGCGCTGAGCACCAGCCGCCGGCCGTGCAGGTCCAGCGTCTCGGCGATCGAGGAGACGATCACCCCGAAGTAGTCGGTCAGCACGTACGGGCAGCGCACGTAGATCGCGCCGCCCGCGGTGCCGCGCCTGGCCGGTGCGGGGGCGCCCAGCCTGGCCACCGCGCGGCGGACCAACTCCTGTGTGTCCGGGGCGACATGGGCGTGCCCGTTCATCACGCGTGACACGGTGGCGATCGACACGCCGGCCTCGGCGGCGATGGCGCGGACGGTGGCCCGCGACCCGTGCGGCCTAGCCACGTGTTACACGCTTTCGTTTCATGCGCCGCAGCCTAGCGCCCGGTCCGCTCCGGTCGCACCGGTGAGCTGGCCACGGATATTGACAGGTCGGGCGGAGGCGGCTTACTGGCAGTCTCGCCAGCGATCGTTGCAGAAAATGTTCCACCTTGTTACATCGGCCCGAGGAGAGCCATGAGGAGAAGACGCGTCTACGGTGTCGCGGCCGCGACCGCCGCCGCGCTCTGCCTGACCTGCCTGCCCGCCGCGCAGACCGTCGCCCTGAGCCGTCCGGCCCGGCGGACCGCCGGACGGCGGCCGGACCGCCGCCGCGCCGCAGGCTTCGGTCTGGGTGACCACCGCCGACGGCGCCGAGCACATGCAGCAGCAGGCGCCGGTCGCCTTCCGGACCGGCGCCTCCGACCTGACCACCATCACCGTCGACCCGAACCAGACGCTACCAGAGCGATGGACGGCTTCGGCGGCGCGCTCACCGACTCCTCGGCCGCCGTGCTCAGCCAACTGCCCCCCGCCGCCCGCGACTCGGCCATGCGGCAGCTCTTCGACCCGCGCGCAGGGCATCGGCGTCAGCTTCCTGCGCCAGCCGATCGGCTCCTCGGACTTCACCGCCGCGCCGGCGCACTACACCTACGACGACATGCCGGCCGGGCAGACCGACTTCGCGCTGCGCGCACTTCAGCATCGCCCACGACCAGCGGCAGATCCTGCCGCTGCTGCGCCAGGCCGAGCGGCTCAACCCGCAGCTGACCGTGCTGGCCACGCCGTGGAGCCCGCCGGCCTGGATGAAGGACAGCGACTCCCTGATCGGCGGCCACCTCAAGGACGACCCGGCGGTCTACCAGGCGTACGCCCGCTACCTGGTGAAGTTCGTCCAGGCGTACGCCGCGGCCGGCGTGCCCGTCGACTACCTGACCGTCCAGAACGAGCCGCAGAACCGCAAGCCCAACGCGTACCCCGGCACCGACCTGCCCGTCCAGCAGGAGGCCAAGGTCATCGAGGCGCTCGGCCCGCTGCTGCACCGGGCGAGCCCGCGCACCAAGATCCTCGCGTACGACCACAACTGGACCACCCACCCCGACGACATCGCCACCGCCCAGCAGCTCGGCGAGGACCCGCAGACCGACTACCCGTACGAGGTCCTGGACAGCCCCGCCGCCAAGTGGATCGCCGGCACCGCCTACCACTGCTACTCCGGCGACCCCAGCGCGCAGAGCGCGCTGCACGACGCCCACCCGGACAAGGGCATCTGGTTCACCGAGTGCTCCGGCTCGCACGGCGCGACCGACACCCCCGACCAGATCTTCCGCGGCACGCTGACCTGGCACGCCCGCACCATCACCATCGGCACCACCCGCAACTGGGCCAAGTCCGTCGCCGACTGGAACCTCGCGCTCGACGCGAACGGCGGCCCGCACAACGGCGGTTGCGACACCTGCACGGCCCTGCTGACGGTCAACGCCGACCACACCGTCACCACGAACGCCGAGTTCTACACGATCGGCCACCTGTCGAAGTTCGTGCGGCCGGGCGCCGTCCGCATCGGCAGCACCAACTACGGCACCACCGGCTGGAACGGGCAGCTCACCGACGTCGCCTTCCGCAACCCCGACGGCTCGACCGCGCTCGTCGTGCACAACGAGAACGACGACCCGCGCTCCTTCGCCGTCGCGGTCGGCGAGCAGTCCTTCGACGTACACGCTGCCCGGCGGCGCGCTGGCCACCTTCACCTGGCCGAAGGACGCCCGGCCTGAGCAGCGGCCTGCACGCCGTGCCGCTGACCGGGGCCACCGCCACCGCCTCCCCGGCCGGCCAGGGCGACCCCGCGCTGACCGCCGACGCCGACGGCAGCACCCGCTGGACCAGCGGCGCCGCGCAGACCCCGGGCCAGTACGTCCAGCTCGACCTCGGCCGCCGCACCGCCTTCCGCACCGTCGCCCTCGACAGCGGCGACAACCTCGGCGACTACGCCCGCGGCTGGCAGCTGTCGCGTCAGCGACGACGGGACGCACTGGCAGCACCGCCGCCGCCGGCACGGGCACCGGGCAGCTCACCACGGTCGACCTGCACCGGGCCACCACCGCCCGCTACCTGCGGATCACCCAGACCGGCACGGCCGCCAACTGGTGGAGCGTGGCCGACCTCCGCCTCTACCGCTGACGCTCGGTTGCGCCCGTCCACCTCAGCCGCCGTGGGTCCGGCCCTACCCCGCTACGGGCCCACGGCATCTCCCCCGGCCGGGGGGAGGGCCTGCGCTGCGCGCCACGGCCGGCTACTTGCTGTGGCTGCGCGGTGCGCGTGCTTACTTGCTACGGGTGCGGTCGCTCGGCACCGCCGGACCACGCCGTCCCGCGTCCCGCCGTCGCGGCGGTTTCGGGGGGACTGCCGTCCCCCCGGGCCCTGCGGTGGTGTCGTGCCGCGTCCGGCCGGCGCGGTTCTTGGGGGACTGCCGTCCCCGGGGCGGGAAAAGGCGAGTCCCGCGTCGGGCCGTTGGGGCGGGACGCGGGACGCCGTCTTCCGAATGGGTGGGGGAGGTGGTCAGTCGACGTCCACCCAGTCCAGGGTGCGCTCGACGGCCTTCTTCCAGCCGGCGTAGCCCTTGGTGCGCTGCTCCTCGGACCACTCCGGCGTCCCAGCCGCTTCGACTCGTGCCAGTGCTCGCGCAGTTCGTCGGTGTCGCGCCAGAAGCCGACGGCCAGACCGGCCGCGTAGGCCGCGCCGAGCGCGGTGGTCTCGGCGACGACCGGGCGGCTGACGGGCACCCCGAGGACGTCCGCCTGCGTCTGCATGCACAGGTCGTTGGCGGTCACGCCGCCGTCGACCTTGAGTACGTCCAGGTGCACACCGGAGTCCTGCTCCATCGCCTCGACGACGTCGCGGCTCTGGTAGCACATGGACTCCAGCGTGGCCCGGGCCAGGTGGCCGTCGGTGTGGAAGCGGGCCAGGCCGACGATCGCGCCGCGGGCGTCCGAGCGCCAGTAGGGGGCGAACAGGCCGGAGAAGGCGGGCACGAAGTAGATGCCGTCGCTGCCGTCCACGGACCTGGCCAGCCGCTCGCTGGCGGCGGCGTCCTTGATGAGGTGCAGCTGGTCGCGCAGCCACTGCACCGCGGAGCCGGTGACGGCGATCGAGCCCTCAAGGGCGTAGACCGGGGCGTCGTCACCGAACTTGTACGCGACGGTGGTGATCAGGCCGTGCTCCGAACGCACCGCCTCCGTACCGGTGTTGAGCAGCAGGAAGTTGCCGGTGCCGTAGGTGTTCTTCGCCTCGCCGGGCGCGAAGCACACCTGGCCGACGGTGGCGGCCTGCTGGTCGCCGAGCACCCCGGTGATCGGGACCGGGCGAGTTGAGCGGGCGCGAGGTGCGCGTCGCGCCGTACGCCTCGGCGTGCGAGGACGGGTTGATCTTCGGGAGCATCGCGCGGGGGATGCCGAAGATGCCGAGCAGTTCGTCGTCCCAGTCCAGCGTCTCCAGGTCCATCAGCATCGTGCGGCTGGCGTTGGTGACGTCGGTGGCGTGGATGCCGCCCTTGGGGCCGCCGGTGAGGTTCCACAGCACCCAGGAGTCGGCGGTGCCGAAGATCGCGTGCCCCTGCTCGGCCGCCTCGCGCAGCCCGTCGATGTTCTCCAGCATCCACTTGATCTTGCCGCCGGAGAAGTACGTGGCCGGCGGCAGGCCGGCCCGCTGCCGGATCAGGTCGCCGTGGCCGTCGCGCTCCAGCGCCTTGGCGATGGAGTCGGTCCGGGTGTCCTGCCAGACGATCGCGTTGCCGTACGGCTGGCCGTTGCGCGGGTCCCAGACCACCGTCGTCTCGCGCTGGTTGGTGATGCCGATCGCCGCGAGGTCGCTGGCCGAGATGCCCGCGGTGCGCACGGCGTTCTGCATGGAGACGTTCGTGCGTTCCCAGATCTCGGTCGGGTCGTGCTCCACCCAGCCGGGGCGGGGCAGGTACTGGGTGTGCTCCAGCTGGTGCCGGGCCACCTCGTTGCCGTCGTGGTCGAAGATCATGAAGCGGGTGCTGGTGGTCCCCTGGTCCACCGCGCCGACGAAGTCCGCCATGGCTTGCTGCCTCTCGTTGCGGATGGAAACGCCAGGATCCGGACGGACCGTGCGGCCGCGTGCCGATCGGACCCGGCGTGCCCGGTCCGGCGGACCGGGACGCGGGTCGCGGCTGTCGGGCTGTCAGGCCTCGTCGGGAAGCGGGGTGCGCCCGGGGGGCTCGGGTGCGGCATCGGGCAGGAAGCGGCCGACGAAGAGCTTGTACACGACACCGCCGACCAGACCGCCGACCAGCGGGCCGACGATGGGCACCCAGAAGTAGAGGTTGCCCCATTGGTCCCGCCAGGCCGTCTCGGTAGCCGGTGATGAAGCTGGCCAGCCGGGGGCCGAAGTCACGCGCCGGGTTGATCGCGTACCCGGCGTCCGTGCCGCACGCCATGCCGATCGCGACCACGACCAGGCCGATGATGAACGGCCCGAGGTTGGCCCGGGGCGGGTTGTTGAGCATGTCGGTGAGCGCCAGGATCAGGATCAGCAGGATCGCGGTGCCGATGACCTGGTCGCGGAAGGCGCCCCACTCGTGCACGCCGGCGGCCACGTTGCCGTTGCCGGGCAGGGTGGAGAAGACGATCTGGGTCTTGATGGTGTGGCCCGGGGTCGACCCTGGCCAGCACCTCGGTGTAGTTCCAGCGCACCAGCAGGGCCGCCACGAAGGCGCCGGCGGTCTGGGCGACGACGTACGGGGCGACCTTCTGCCAGGGGAAGCCCTTGAAGGCCGCCAGGGTGACGGTCACGGCCGGGTTGAGGTGGGCGCCGCTGAGCCGGGCGGCCAGGTAGACGCCCAGGGTGACGCCCAGGCCCCAGGCCCAGGCGATGCTGTCGTGGTTGCCGAGTCCGCCCGGCGGGTTGGTCAGAGCGCCGCCCGCGACCACCTGAGCCACCACGCCGACGCCGAAGAGGATCAGGATCATCGTCCCGGCGAATTCCGCTGACAGTTCGCCGATGAGTCCCGAGCCGCGTGCGCTTTTCGCCATGGAATGCCTACTTCCTGCCGGTCGTACGACGGCCGCGTCGGAGCCCGGTGACCGTCGTGGTCCTTCACTGGAGGTGATTCTTCCTCCACACACGGAAGCACGCCTCGCGGAAAGTGGCGCCCGACGATGCGCCGTTCGGACGAAACCGGGCTTGCGGAGCGCCGGCCGGCCCGCGGGCCGCGGCGAACCGGTTCAGGCGGCCCGGCAGAGCCCGGACCGCATCGGGCAAACGGGGCGGACCGGGCGGCATCGGGCAGGCCGGGCGGGCGCCGGCGCACGACGGTCGCGCACCGTGTCCCGGGTCTCCTCGGCCACCGGATCGGCGTCGACCGCCGCTCCGGCCCGGCCGCGGACGGCCCGCGGCTCGCCTGGCGGGACGCCCTCGCGGCGCGGGCGGACGTGCCGCCGTCGGCGGGCGGCGCGGCACCCGGCGCCGACCGGCGGGACCGAACGCCGGGTGCCGGGCGGCGCCGCGCCTTGCCGCCCGCCGCCACGACCGGGTCCTCGCTGTCTCGTCGTCCATGACCTGTACCTCCCTCGCACCGGGAGACGACGACGGCCAGGTGCCGCCGCTTGACAAAGCGTTGTTGCCGAAACGGCAAATGGAACCATGGCCGAACTCCACGAAGTCCTGACCGCCGTGGGCCCGCGGCTGCGCTCGCTGCGCCACGCCCGCGACACCACGCTCGCCCAGCTCGCCGAGGAGACCGGCATCTCGCTGAGCACCCTGTCGCGTCTGGAGTCGGGGCAGCGCAAACCGACCCTGGAGCTGCTGCTGCCGCTGGCGAAGGCGTACGGCGTCCCGCTCGACGAACTGGTCGGCGCCCCGGCCACCGGCGACCCCCGCATCCACCCGCGGCCCTTCACCCGGCACGGCCAGACGTTCATCCCGCTCACCCGCTACCTCGGCGGGCTGCACGCGTACAAGCAGATCCTCCCCGCGGTCCCGGACCGCCGACGAGCCCCGGCGAGCGCCCCGCCCAGCGCACGCACGAGGGGTACGAGTGGCTGTACGTGCTCTCCGGACGGCTACGGCTGGCGCTCGGCGACCGCGACCTCGTCCTGGGGGCCGGCGAGGCGGCCGAGTTCGACACGCGCACGCCGCACGGCTTCGCGAACGCGGGCGACCGCCCGGTGGAGTTCCTCGCCCTGTTCGGGCCGCAGGGGGAGCGCGTCCACCTGCGGGCCCGCGCGGGGCCCACCGGCTGACGGGAGTCCGTCAGTCCCCGGTGGCCGTCGGTCCGTTGGCCGGCGGCGGCCCCAGCGCCCCGTTCGTCAGGCCCTCGCGGGCCAGTGCGGCGGTCCGCGCCGCGAGGTCGGCCACCTCGCGCGACCCGCGTCCTCCAGCTCGCTGGAGCGCGCGGAACGCGCCGCCGTAGCGCCGCTGTTCGCCGAGGTCCATCTGCGGGACGCGCGCCCCGCGCGCGTCCAGCCGGAGGACGCCGCTGCCGGTCGCCGACCGCCGCTGTTCGACCGGACCGAGCAGGAAGCCGCGCAGGAAGTCGGTGTCGAGCCGGTCGCTGGTCGACACCAGGGCGCCGTCGGCGAACTCCACCAGGCCCGCCCGCGCCAGATCCGCCACGCCCACCGACGCGCTGTCCAGCGTGCCGGGCCCCGCGCCCGCGGCCAGGACCGGCAGCAGCGGTCCGCAGGGCGGTCAGGCGTCGACTCCAACTCGGCCCGCAGCGCTTCGTATTCGGCCGCGTAGTCCCGGTCGGCGCCGGTGAGACGTGGGTGGCCGGGGTCAGGTCGACCGTGTCGTCCAGCAGGTCGATCAGCGGCACCTCGGCCACCTGCGACGGGTCCGGATCGAGCGCGCCGTCGGGGGAGTTGCCCGTCAGGTCGACCATCCGCACGCACCGCGCGCCCTCGCGCACCGGCCGCAGCAGGAACCACAGATGGACCGGCAGCACGTGGCTGCCCGCCACCCCCGGCGGCAGCGCCACGACCTGGGTCAGGATGCCGCGCCTGACCAGCTCGGCCCGTATCCGGCGTCCCGCCTTGCGGTACGCCACGGACGCGGGCAGCACCAGCACCGCACGGCCGCCGGGCGCGGTGTGCGCGTACGCGTGCTGGAGCCAGGCGAGTTCGCTCTCGGCCCGCGAGGGGACGCCCAGCTCCCAGCGGGTGTCCAGGAGCAGGTCCTCCCGGCCCCAGTCAGGCACGGCCACCGGCGGGTCGCAGACGACCAGATCGGCTCTGAGCTGCGGCCAGCCGTCCTCGCGCAGGGCGTCGCCGCTGCGGATGTCGGCCCCGGCGCGGCCGGTCAGCCCGGCCCGCAGCCGGGCGAACTCCGCCATCGCCGGGTCGATCTCCTGCCCGTGCCTGACCGGCCCCGACGCCGGGCCGACCGACAGCAGCAGGGTGCCGATCCCGCAGGCCGGGTCGAGGACGGCCGCGTCCTTCGGCACGTCACCGGTGAAGTGCCGCACCGCCTCCACGATCCGCGCGGAGGTGATCTGGTCCGAGCCCGAGCGGCGGGAGGCCTCCGCGAAGCGCTCGGTCAGGCGGTCGATCAGCTCGGCGGC
The DNA here is from genome assembly GCA_963820715.1 of uncultured Actinomycetota bacterium. GTDB lineage: Bacteria > Actinomycetota > Actinomycetes > Streptomycetales > Streptomycetaceae > Actinacidiphila. The sequence continues at coordinate 390,581 of CAWGAU010000004.1, forward strand.
GGAGCCGGTGGCCGCGACCTCGGCCGTCCGCCGGGCGAGGTCCGCGCCCAGCCCCGGCGGCGGCCGCCCGTCGGTGAGCTGCCGCGCGACGGCCGCCAGCCCGCGCACGAGGTCGTCGCCGTACACCCCGCGCAGCAGTTGCCACAGCTCGGTCTCGCCGGAGGTCTCCCGGCCCTTGTGCTCGCGGGCGAGCCAGTCGCGCACCTCGGCGAGCCGGAAGAGCGGGCTGCTCGGACCGCCGCCGGCCGGTGCGGGGAAGTCGTCGTGGCGGCGCCGCCAGTTGGAGACGGCGGCTCGCGTCACCCCGGCCATCCGGGCGATCTCGGCGCCTGTGACCAGCGGATCAGCGGCTGAGCGGGCCTGGGCACTCATGGTCGTCACCGTACACGGCCGGGCCGTGTCCCTCCAGGGTCGTGTGTGTTGGCGGCGTACACAGACGGGGAATTAGGGGTGTCGATTGTGTACGAGCTGTCCGGTTACGGACACGGGGTCCCCCACCGTCGGAAGACGGGAAAGAGCGCCCTCCGGTTCGGCCCGCGCCGAATCGGAGAGCGCTCTCCGGTCATTCCGTTCCCTGCCGGCGGTGCGGCGGCAGGATCAGTTCCAGCCGGTCAGCCCCGCTCCGTAGGGGTACAGCGGGTTGCCGTACGTGGTCGGCACCGTCTGGCCGGCGTCGATCTTCGCCCGGATGTCCGCCCGCTCGGCGGCGGTGGCGCCCAGGTCGTACGGCAGGTCCCAGTCCTCGTTCGCGTCGGCCAGGGTGTCGCCGCCGCCCGGCTTGAGGACCTGGTCCAGGCTGCGCGGCAGCTGCCAGGGCAGCTTGCCGCGCGGGGTGTAGTCGCCGAAGAGCAGGCTGGCGGTGGCCGGGCCCGACCTCCTCGCCGCCGCGGTAGGTCACCACGATGGCGTCGGCGAGGTTGTTCCAGTCGCTGATCACGATCGGGCGGGGCAGCGTCAGCACGCACCACCACCGGGATCCCCTGGTTCTTGAAGTTCTGGATGATGGCGAGCTGGTCGGCCGGCAGGTACGGCTGGGTGTCCGGCCAGGCGGTGGCGTGGGTGTACGACGGCTCGCCGACCGCGACGATCGCCAGCTTCGGCGATCGGGCCGGTGTCCTGGTAGACGTTGACCCCGGCGGTCGCGGCTCTCGCCTTGATCGCGTCGAGCATGTCCAGCGAACCGTAGTCCGGGTGGAAGTAGCTGGACCAGATGCAGCACGACGCGCCGTCGGTGGCCCGCGGGCCCGGCGACCACGATGTTGTCGCCCGCGTTCAGCTTGCACCGGCAGCACGCCGTCGTTCTTCAGCAGCGTGTGCGACTCGCGCGCCGCCTGGTTGGCCAGCTGCGACGTAGCTCGGGCTGGTGGAACCGGTACGGGCCGTTGACCGGGTCGCCGTACGGGTGGTCGAAGACGCCCAGTTCGAACTTCAGCTTCAGGATCCGGGTCACCGCGTCGTTGATCCGGGCCAGCGGCACCTGCTGCTCGAAGCTCGCCATGGTGAAGCCGGTCGCGCCCGGGTCGGCGCCGCCCATCACGTCCGAGCCGGCGTTCGCCGCGTTGATCCACGGCGACCGGACGGCAGCCAGTCGGTGGTGATCAGACCGGTGTAGCCCAGGTTCTGCCGCAGGTAGGTGAGGATCTTCGCGCTGTCGCCCGCGCCGGGACCGCCCGGGTCCAGGTACGAGCTGCCCGCGTAGCCCGGCATGATGTTGACCGCGCCGGCCTCCATCGCCGCCTGGAACGGGATCATGTGGTACTTGATGGTGACCCCGTCGTAGACGATCCCGGCCTCGCCGCCGGCGCCCTCGCCCGGCCAGTGCTTGACGGTGGCCAGCACCGAGCCCGGGTTCAGCTCCGGACCGCCCTGCAGCCCGGCGACCAGCGCCCGCAGCTGGGCCGCCGCCACGTCGGCGTTCTCGCCGCCGCCCTCCTGGATGCGCGGGTAGAGCACCTTGGTGCCGACCTCGGCGAGCGGCGACGAGCGTGCCGCGCGCGCCGACCTCGAGCTCCTCCTTGCGCTGCATGTTGCCGAGCTGGTAGTCCAGCGGGTAGTCCTTGCCCGCCGCCAGCGTGCTCTGCAGCGGGTAGGTGGTCTGGTAGCCGGCCGTGGTGTCGCCGGCGGAGACCGGCGGGATGCCGAGCCGGGTGCCGCCGTGGACGAGCAGCACGTTGTTGAGGTCGGCGGGCTGCGCGGGACCGAAGTGCCAGCCCGGACATCGGGTACGCCTGGACGTTGTAGAACATCTGGTACGCCTTCTCCTCCAGCGTCATCCGGCCGAGCAGGTCGGTGACCCGGGTGTCGACCGGCTAGCCGCCAGTCCTCGTACGGCTCGATCGTGCCGTCCTTGTTCAGGTCGCGGGCGCCGTTGATGACGTTGACGCCGTCGTCGACCGTGCTCGATGTCCGGCAGGTACACGCTGAACGTGCGGATGTTCGAGGTGGTCCGTCGCCCCGGAGCCGGTCACCGCGACCACGTACCACTTGTACGTCCACCGGTCGGTGATGTCCCAGCTCGGCGTGTAGCTGGTGCCGGTCGGCTCGGCGACCTTGGTGTACAGGTCGAGCAGGTTGCCCGGAGGCGGTGAAGTCGTAGTCGGTGCGGCTGATGTTGATCCAGACCTCGTAGTGCGCGGCGCCCGGCGACGGCCGCCCAGGACAGCGCCGGCCGCGGGTGTTGGTGACCATCGCCTGGTCGGCCGGGCGCGGACAGCGCGAACTGCCCGGTGGTGGCCGGGGCCTTGGTCGGCCCGGACAGCAGCGGCGGGGTGGCGGTGGAGGTGTCGACCGTGCCGTAGACCTGGAACTCCCACAGCGAGTAGCCGTATCCGGTGGCGCGGGCGGTGCCGGTACAGCCGCACGTAGCGGCCGGTGCCGGTGACCGGCAGCGTCTCGACGCCGCCCTTGCCGGTGGTGGTGGTGTAGATCGGCGTCCAGGCGGTGCCGTTGTCGGACACGTCGATGTGGTACCCGGTGCCGTACGCGGACTCCCAGTTCAGCACGATGCCGCTGATCGTGCCGATGCCGCCGAGGTCGACCTGGAGCCACTGCGCGTCGGTGTACAGGCTCGACCAGCGGGTGGTGGTCCGGCCGTCGAGCGCGGCGGCCGGGGCGTTGCCGCCCTCGTACGAGGACGCGGAGACCTGCTTGAACGCGGAGATGACGGTACCGGAGAAGTCGCCGCCGCTCGCCGCCGGTGCCGCCGGTGGTGCCGCCGTCGTGCCGCCGGCCGGTGGTGCGCGCCGCCGGTGTGGACCTGCGAACTCCCACAGCGAGTAGCCGTATCCGGTGGCGCGGGCCGTGCCGTACATCCGCACGTACCGGCCGGTGCCGCTGACGTCGAGCGTCTGGGTGCCGCCGGTGCCGGTGGTGGTGGAGTAGATCGACGGTCCAGGTCTGCGGCGTCGCCGGAGACCTGGATCTGGAAGGCCGTCGCGTACGCGGACTCCCAGTTGAGGACGACCTGGCAGATCGGACGCCGAGGCGCCGAGGTCGACCTGGAGCCACTGCGGGTCGGTGGCCGCGCTCGACCAGCGGGTGCCGGCGTTGCCGTCGACCGCGGCCGAGGCCGGGGTGCCGGCGTTCTCGGTGGAGGAGGCGGTCGCCGGCCGGTCCTGAGCGCCGCGTTCGTGCGTGCCGCAGCCGGCCGCCGGCGGCGCCGGCCGTGCCGTAGACCTGGAACTCCCACAGGGAGTAGCCGTAGCCGGTGGCGCGGGCGGTGCCGTACATCCGGACATAGCGCCCGGAACCGTTTACGGTGAGCGTCTGCATGCCGCCGGTGCCGGTGGTGGTGGAGTAGATCGTCGGTCCAGGTCTGCGCGTCGTCGGAGACCTGGATCTGGAACGCCGTGCGCGTACGCGGTCTCCCAGTTGAGCGACCACCGAGCGTGACGGTGGCCGTGGCGCCGAGGTCGACCTGGAGCCACTGCGGGTCGGCGACGGCGCTCGACCAGCGGGTGCCGGTGTCGCCGTCGACCGCGGCCGAGGCGGGCGTGCCGGCGTTCTCGGTCGACGAGGCGGTGGCCGGCTTGCCCTGGGAGAGCAGGGTGCCGGCGGCGTGCGCGGTGCCGGTCGTGGTGCCGACCAGGCCGCCGAGGGCGAGGGCCATCGCGGCGGCCGCGGCGACGGCCGGTCTGCGCCGTCTGATGAAGCCGAGGAGCGGAGACAGCAGGCTCATGGGCATCTCCTGGTGTGATGTCTGGTGCCGTCGCGGCTCGTCGCCCGGCCGGGCGGCCCCGCCGCTGAGGCTGGGGGGTGACTCGGACTCACAGGACCGGAAATCCGGTCGGAGAGCGCTCTCCGAGGGGAGTCTGTGGGAGGGCCCGAGCACTGTCAACCCTTGCGGCGCGGGCCGCTTACCTGGCCACCTTGCCCGCTTCGGGGCCGCTCACGGCCTATCGTGCCCAGGTGCGGCGCGGCACGCCGCCCGTAGGGTGAACGCACAGTGACATCAGGGCGACCGCACAGTGCGCGCACAGCGGACCTACAGGCGCACCGTGCCGCCGCCCCACAGGTGTCCCTACAGGTTCCGTACCGGCCGCGGGCCGGAGATTCGGGAGTACGCCGACGTGACCACCTCACCGCCCGCCGTCACCGTGGGTGTCGACTTCGGGACGCTGTCCGGGCGCGCCGTCGTCGTCGCCGTGGCGGACGGCACCGAACTCGGCACCGCCGTCACCGACTACCGGCACGGCGTGGTGATCACGAACTCCCGGGCGACCGGCCGTGTGCCGCCGGACTGGGCGCTCCAGATCCCCGGCGACTGGCGCGAGGTGCTCACCGACGCGGTGCCCAGGGCGCTCGCGGCGGCCGGCGTACGGCCCCGGCCAGGTCCTCGGCATCGGCACCGACTTCACGTCCTGCACGGTGCTGCCGACCACCGCGGACGGAGTGCCGCTGTGCGAGCTGCCGCGAGTTCGCCGGACCGCCCGCACGCGTACCCCAAGCTGTGGCGGCACCACGCCGCGCAGCCCGAGGCCGACCTGATCGTGCGACCGGGCCGAGGAGTCCGGGCAGACCTGGCTGGCGGCCTACGGGGGCAAGGTCTCCAGCGAGTGGCAGCACCCCAAGGCGCTCCAGGTGCTCCGCGAGGACCCGGAGGTCTACGCCGCCGCCGACCGCTGGATCGAGGCCGCCGACTGGATCGTGTGGCAGCTGACCGGCGCGGAGAACCGCACCCTGAGCACCGCCGGGTACAAGGGCCTGTACCAGCGGGGCAGCCACCCGGACGCCGGCCTTTCTCGGCTCCCTCCACCCGGACTTCGCCGGCTTCACCGCCAAGGTCGACCACCCGCTGTCCCGGCCCGGCACGCAGGCGGGCGTGCTGACCGCCGCGGGCGGCCGCGGCCACCGGGCTCCCGCAGGGGCTGCCCGTCGCCGTCGGCCACATCGACGCGCACGTCACGGCCGCGGCGGCGCAGACCCTCGACCCCGGCCGGCTGCTGGCCATCATGGGCACCTCGACCTGCCTGATCGTCAACTCCGCGACCCAGGCGGACGTCCCCGGCATGTGCGGCGCCGTCCTCGACGGTGTCGTGCCCGGCCTGTGGGGATACGAGGCCGGGCAGAGCGGGGTCGGCGACATCTTCGCCTGGGCCGCCCGCACCGCCGTGCCCGAGGAGTACGCGCAGCGGGCCCGCGCCCGCGGCGTCGGCGTGCACGAACTCCTCACCGAGCTGGCCGCGGCCCAACCGGTGGGCGGGCACGGCCTGCTGGCCCTGGACTGGCACAGCGGCAACCGCTCCGTGCTGGTCGACCACCACCTGTCCGGCCTGCTCGTCGGCCTCACCCTCGACACCCGGCCCGAGGACATCTACCGCGCCCTGATCGAGGCCACCGCCTTCGGCACCCGCACGATCGTCGCCGCCTACGAGGACGCCGGGGTCGCCGTCACCGAGGTCACGGCGGCGGGCGGCCTGCTGAAGAACCGCTTCCTGATGCAGACCTACAGCGACGTGCTGAACCGGCCGATCAACGTCATCGCCTCCGAGCAGGGGCCCGCCCTCGGCGCCGCCATCCACGCGGCCGTCGCCGCGGGCGCCCACCCGGACCTGCGCACCGCCTCGGCCGCGATGGGCCGCGTCCACCCCGCGGTGTACACGCCCGACCGGGCCCGGGCCGCCGCCTACGACGAGCTGTACGCCGAATACCAGGTCCTGCACGACCACTTCGGCCGCGGCGCCACCGATGTGATGCACCGCCTGCGCGCCCTGCGCCGCCGCTCGACCGCGCGCTGAGCCCCGCGCGGGCCGGCCCCCGCCCGCCGCCGGAGCGAGGGCCGGCCCGCGTCCGCCGCGGCCCTCCTCCGGCGGGTCCGGCCTGCTCATCGGCCCTGCGCTCGCCCCGCCGGTCCGCCCGTTCGCCGCCGTGCGTCCGCGCAACCGCCCCGCGCCGGCGCCCCGTTGATTGCCTGCTGCACGGGCCTTGTCAAAGCCGCGTCACGGCTCTTACGGTGTGGCCGCGAAAGAAAATGCTCGACTCTGTTTCATTACGTTGAATTGGCGTGCTGCGGGCCGTCGTCAGCCGGATCGATCGGCACAATTACGCACGCCTCATGGACCGACCTCGTCGCCGGTCCTGTTCTGTTCGGTTCTCCGACACCGCGAGCAGAGGAACCTCCATGCCAAGATCCGTCCGCAGGCTGCTCGCCTGTGCGACCGCCGGCGCACTGTGGACCGGCGGCCTCGGCGCCGTCGCCGTGACCACCGAGGTGGCCGTCGCCGCGGCGCCCGCCGCGGCCCTCGACAACGGCCTGGCGCTGACCCCGCCGATGGGCTTCAACGACTGGAACGCCTTCGGCTGCAACGTCAGCGAGCAGCTCATCGAGCAGACCGCCGACTACCTGGTCAGCTCCGGCCTGAAGGACGCCGGCTACACCTACGTCAACATCGACGACTGCTGGATGACGCACACCCGCGACGCCGACGGCAGCCTCGTCCCGGACCCGGTGAAGTTCCCCGACGGGATCAAGGGCACCGCCGACTACGTCCACTCCAAGGGCCTCAAGCTCGGCATCTACGAGGACGCGGGCACCGAAGACCTGCGCCGGGCTACCCCGGCAGCCTCGGCCACGAGACCACCGACGCGCAGACGTTCGCGGACTGGGGCGTGGACTACCTCAAGTACGACAACTGCAACAACCAGAGCGACGGCAGCCGCGCGGACTACGTCAACCGCTACACCGCGATGCGCGACGCGCTGAAGGCGACCGGCCGCCCGATCGTCTACTCGCTGTGCGAGTGGGGCGCAGCAGAACCCGTGGGAGTGGGCCGGCGACGTCGGCAACTCCTGGCGCACCACCGGCGACATCAACGACACCTGGTCGAGCATGCTCAACATCGCCAAGCAGAACATGCCGCTGGCGGCGGACGCCGGGCCCGGGCCACTGGAACGACCCGGACATGCTGGAGGTCGGCAACGGCGGCATGACCGACACCGAGTACCGCACGCCACTTCTCGCTGTGGTCGATGATGGACTCGCCGCTGCTCATCGGCACCGACCTGCGCAAGGCCACCCCGGCGACGCTGGCGATCCTCGGCAACAAGGACGTCATCGCCCTCGACCAGGACCCGCTGGGCTCGCAGGCCACCGTGGTCTCCTCCGACGGCGACGCGTACGTCCTGACCAAGCAGCTGGCCGACGGCGACCGGGCCGTCGCGCTGTTCAACGCGTCGCGACCAGGCCGCAGCGCATCTCCACCACCGCCAAGGCCGCGGGCCTTCCGCAGCGCGGCAGCTACGCGGTGCGCGACCTGTGGAGCCACACCGACTACGACAGCGCCGGCACGCTGTCCGCGACCGTGCCCGCGCACGGCACCGTCCTGCTGCGGGTGAGCGGCAGCGCCGCCTCCGGCGCGGCGCGCCCTGCTCGACCCGCCGCTGCTCGACACCGGCGTGTCCAACGCGCCCGACCACATCGAGCCCGGCACGAGCGCGACGGTCGACACCTACGCCACCGACCTCGGCGCCCTGCCCGCCACCCGGGTCGGCGTCTCGCTCAGCGCCCCCGACGGCTGGACGGTCAAGGCCACCGGCGCCACCAGCGGCCTGGTGCTGCCCAAGGGCCACACGCTCACCACGCCCTGGACGGTCACCGTCCCGGCCGGCACCAAGCCGGGCACGTACGCCCTGTCCGGCACGGTCGGCTACGACCAGCCGAGCGGGCGGCAGCCAGGTCACGCGTGCCGCTGGCGGGCAGCGTCACCGTCGAGGTGCCGCCGCCGTCCGGCACGAGCTACCTCAGCGACCTCGACTGGACCACGGCCACCAACGGCTGGGGGCCGGTCGAGAGGGACCAGAGCAACGGTGAGACGGGGGCCGGCGACGGCAACCCGATCACCATCGGCGGCACCGTCTTCGCCAAGGGCCTGGGCACCAACGCGCCGAGCACCATCACGTACTACCTCGGCGGCGGCTGCTCGACGCTGAGCGCGACCGTCGGCGTGGACGACGAGAAGAACGGCAAGGGCACGGTCGAGTTCGAGGTCGACGCCGACGGCACGCAGGTCGCCGACAGCGGAGTGCTGAAGAACGCCGACGGGCCCAAGCCGCTGCACGCCGACGTCACCGGCGCGCAGCAGCGTCCAGCTGATCGTCACCGACGGCGGCGACGGCAACGACAGCGACCACGCGGACTGGGCCGACGCCCAGGTCACCTGCTCCTGACGACCGGTCACATCCCGTACGGCGGCGGCACGTCCACGTGCCGCCGCCGTACGGCGTGCTGCCCAGGGCGGCGCCGGCGCCGGTGCGTGCCGGCTCAGCACGGGGCGCCGCGCCGCGGGCCCGCACCGTACGGGGGTTTCCGGCGGTCGGCCGGGTGATCCGCGCGGGTGTCACGCGGACGGAGTACACGGAGGGGCGCGACCTTCGGCGCCCGCGCCCTCCCGGCACCTCCGTACGCCGCTACCCGAGCGGCCGACCGCGCCGTTGACTGGGAGTTCGGCCCCGACCCGGGAGCGCACATGACCAACAGCCGTAAGCCCGAGACCCCGGCCTGCGACCAGGCAGCAGCCCCCCACGCGTCAGCCCTGCAGTCCCGACCGCCGCCGTCCACCGGTCGTCTTCGACGCGCCGTTCTCCGACCGCTCGGCCTGGGCGGTGGGCCGCACCTCCGCCTACCCGCCGGACGGCCGCAACCCCGGCGACAACAAGCTCGACCAGATCGGCCCGGCCTCCGCCCCCACCGCCGACGGCGTCTTCCGCGCCCGCCGCACCCGGGACGGCCTGTGGCACGCCGACCTGGTGTCCACCGAGTACGCCCCCGGCGGCTTCGAGCTGCTCCCCGGGCGACGAGCTGAGCGCGACCTGCCGGGTGGAGGACGTCCGGGGCGCCTGGCCCGCGCTGTGGACCTGGGGGCGCGACACCGACTCGGGCCGCCCGCAGCCCGGGCACGGCGAGATCGACGCCTTCGAGTACCACCCGGACAACCCGCGGATGCTGGAGCTGACCAACCACGTCCGCCGCGCCGCCCGCTACGCCGAGGGCGCGGTCACCCCCGGGCGGCCGTTCGCGCTGCGGGTCGTGCTCGGCGTGGACAGCGTGGTGTGGGAGGTCGACGGCGCGCGGGTCTTCGCCGACGGCCGGGGCGTCGGCCCGTCCTGGCGCGCCTGGCCGGTGGTCGGCATCAGCGTCTCCGCGGGGGCGTACGGCCATCTGCCGCCGGACGCCGGGGTGCACGAACTGCGCTGGCAGTGCACGGAGTCTGACGGTCCGCCGCCCGGTCCTCGACCTGCCCCGGCAGCAGGAGCTGACCGCACCAGTGGCCCCGCCGGCCCCAACTCTTCTTTGGTCCAGACCTATTGACGAGTGGTCGAGACCACTTTACGATCCCGACCATCACCGTGCGTGATCCTCCAGCTTCTCCAACTCACCCGGAGCCGGGCTGCCACGGCCACCCCCATCGGCTCGGTGGCCGCCGTGCCCGCCGCGGGAAGGGAGCACAGCATGATCGGTCGGAGACTACGGGTAGTGGGGGTCGGCCTGACCCTGGCCGCCCTCGCCCAACTTCCGGTCGCCGCGGCCGTCCACGCCGCGGCCCCCGGCCCACGAGCGGCGGCCGGCCCGGCCCGGCCGCCGCCGCCGTCACCGCGCGCCGTCCCGCACACGACCGCCGCCGACACCTGCGCGATCAAGCCGCCGCCCCTCGGGCAAGGTGCTCCAGGGCTACTGGGAGAACTGGGACGGCGCCGCCAACGGCGTGCACCCGCGGCTCGGCTGGATCCCGATCACCGACAGCCGGATCGCCGCAGCACGGCTACAACGTCATCAACGCGGCCTTCCCGGTCATCCAGTCCGACGGCACCGTGCTGTGGCAGGACGGCATGGACACCGGCGTCAAGGTGGCCACGCCGGCCGAGATGTGCCAGGCCAAGGCGGCCGGCGCGACGATCCTGATGTCGATCGGCGGCGCGGCGGCCGGCATCGACCTCAGCTCCAGCGACCGTCGCCGACCGCTTCGTGGCGACCATCGTGCCGATCCTGAAGGCGTACAACTTCGACGGCATCGACATCGACATCGAGACCGGCCTGATCGGCAGCGGCAGCATCAGCACGCTGTCCACCTCGCAGGCCAACCTGGAGCGCATCATCGACGGCGTGCTGGCCCAGATGCCCGCCGAACTTCGGCCTGACCATGGCGCCCGAGACGGCGTACGTCACCGGCGGCAGCATCACCTACGGCTCGATCTGGGGCGCGTACCTGCCGATCGTCAAGAAGTACGCCGACAACGGCCGGCTGTGGTGGCTGAACATGCAGTACTACAACGGCAGCATGTACGGCTGCTCCGGCGACTCGTACGAGGCGGGCACGGTGGCCGGGCTTCACCGCGCAGACCGACTGCCTCAACAAGGGCCTGGTCGTCCAGGGCACCACGATCAAGGTGCCGTACGACAAGCAGGTGCCCGGCCTGCCGGCCCAGTCCGGGCGCGGGCGGCGGCTACATGACGCCGACCCTGGTCTCCCAGGCGTGGAACGCACTACGGCAGCGGCGCTCAAGGGCCTGATGACCTGGTCGCTCAACTGGGACGGCTCGAAGGGCTGGACCTTCGGCGACAACGTGAAGTCGCTGCAGGGCCGCTGACACGGGGTGCCGTCCCCGTGCCGCCCGACGGGCGCCCGCCGACTGCCCTCGGCGGGCGCCTGCCGTGTTTCCCCGGACCGAACCGGGGAAATGGGCGGGCGCCCGGGCGTCAGGTCCGCGCAAAGATCACGGCACCCGGTGCCAATAATCCGTATCCGACAGGCGCCTTGGCGCCCGTGAAGCCGCACCCTGGGAGTCCCGAACACCGTTCCGGCCCCAGGAGGGCGCATGTCCGCAGCCGTCACCGAGCAGTCCCCGGCGCCGGAGGCCGCCGAACCTCCCGATACGGGCGCGGCCACCGACCGGCACCGGCTCACCGCGCTGCAGGGACTGGCCGCGCTCTCGCTGGACGCGATGGCGTCCGTGGCCTACGGGCCGGAGGCGATCGTCCTGGTGCTGGCCGCGGCCGGCGCGCACGGCCTCGGCTTCACCCTGCCGGTGACGCTGGCCATCGCCGCGCTGCTCGCCGTGCTCGTCGCCTCCTACCGGCAGGTGATCGCGGCGTTCCCGGACGGCGGCGGCTCCTACGCGGTCGCCAAGACGCCACCTCGGCCGCCGCACCAGCCTGGTGGCGGCGGCCTCGCTGATCCTGGACTACGTGCTCAACGTCGCGGTGTCCGTCACCGCCGGCGTGGCCGCGCTCACCTCGGCCTTCCCCGGGCTCTACGGCGACCGGGTGTGGCTGTGCCTGGCCGTGCTCGCCCTGGTCACCGCGGTGAACCTGCGCGGCATCGTCGACTCCGCGCGCGGCCTTCATGTACCGACCGCCGTGTTCGTCGCGCTCGATCCTCGCGATCATCGTCGTCGGGCTCTTCCGCGTCCGCCCCCGCCGCCACGGCCGCCGCCGCACGGCCACGCCTCCGGTCGTCGCGGTCAACGCCACCGGCGTCGGCGCGCTGCTGCTGCTCAAGGCGTTCGCGTCCGGCTGCTCGGCGCTGACCGGCGTGGAGGCGGTGGCCAACGCGGTGCCGTCCTTCCGCGCCCCGCGCCGTGCGCCGGGCCCAGCGCACCGAGGTCGCGCTCGGCGGCGCTGCTCGGCGTGATGCTGATCGGCCTGGCGGTGCTCATCGGCCGCTTCCACCTCCGGCCGGTGCGAGGGCGTCGACCGTCCTCGCCCAGCTCGCGGACGCCTCGCTCGGCCACAACTGGGCCTTCTACGTGGTGCAGTTCGCCACCGTGGTGCTGCTGGCGCCTGGCCGCCAACACCTCCTTCGGCGGGCTGCCGGTGCTGATGCGGCCTGCTGGCCCGCGACAACTACCTGCCGCACGTGTTCGCCCTCAAGGCCGACCGCCAGGTGCACCGCTACGGCGTGCTCACGCTCGCCGGCGATCTCCGCGGTGCTGCTGGTCGCCTCCGGCGGCGACACCAACACCCTCGTCCCGCTCTTCGCGATCGGCGTGTTCGTCGGCTTCACCATCTGCCAGATCGGCATGGTCCGGCACTGGCGCGCGCGAGCGGGTGCCGCGCTGGCGGCGCAAGGCCGCTGCTCAACGGCTTCGGCGCGGTGCTCACCGGCGTCGCGGCGGTCGTGGTGACCGGCGACGAAGTTCATGGAGGGCGCCTGGCTGATCGTCGTCGCGCTGCCGCTGCTGGTGGCTGGCCTTCGAGGGCGTGCACCGGGCGTACGGGCGGATCGGCGCAGCGCCTGGGCCTCGGCCGGATGCCCGGAGCCGCCGCACCGCGGACCGCTCGCTGGTCGTCGTGCCCGGTCGTCGACCCTGTCCCGGCTGACCAGCGAGGCGCTCACCGCCGCCGTCTCGCTCGGCGACGAGGTGCGCGCGGTGACCGTCACCCACCCCGAGGAGGACCGGCGGCGACCGAGGCGCTGCGCCGCGACTGGGAGCTGTGGCACCCGGGCGTGCCGCTGACCGAGCTGCCCTCCCCGCACCGCTCGCTCGGCCGGCCGCTCGACCGCGTACGTCCGCGCGCTCGCCGCCGAGCGACCCGGCACCCGGATCACCGTGCTCGATCGCCGAGGTCGAACCCGTGCACGTCTGGCAGCGGCTGCTGCAGAACCAGCGCGGCGCGGTCGTCGCCCACGCGGTACGCCGCGACACCGACGCCGTCGTGTGCCGGCTGCGGTTCCGCCTCAGGTCCCTGTGAGCCCTTTCCCGTGGGCCGCGCCGGGTACAGGCGTCAACGGCACGTCAAGAGGGCGACCGGCCGCGCCAGGAAAGCGTTAACGCGCTGGCCGCGAAACGGCCGGGTCGGCTTGCGTAGGGAGTGATCACCACGGAACACCGGCTCGGCCCCTGGAGACACGTCCATGTCCGACCTCACGGGCCGTCCCGACGGCGCCCGACCGCTGCGCCCCGGCCCCGGGCCGCCGCGGGCGCCTGAAGGTGTTCCTCGGCGCGGCCCCGGGCGTCGGCAAGACGTACCGGATGCTCGACGAGGGACGGCGCAGGGCGGAGCGCGGCACCGACGTGGTCGTGGCCTTCGTCGAGTGCCACAACCGGCCGCACACCCTCGCCCGGCTGGACGGCATGGAGATCGTGCCCCGGCTGGAACGGGAGTACCGGGGCTCGTACTTCGGCGAGATGGACCTGGAGGCGGTGCTGCTCAGAAGCCCCCGAGGTCGCGCTCGTGGACGAGCTGGCCCACTCCAACCCGCCCGGCGGCCGCAACGACAAGCGCTGGCAGGACGTCGAGACGCTGCTCGCCGCCGGCATCGACGTGGTCACCACCGTCAACATCCAGCACCTGGAGTCCGTCAACGACGTCGTCGAGAAGATCACCGAGGTCCCGCAGCGCGAGACCGTCCCCGACGAGGTGGTCCGCCGCGCCTTCCAGATCGAACTGGTCGACATGCCCGCCGAGGCGCTGCGCCGCCGGATGGCGCACGGCAACGTCTACACCGCCGAGAAGGTGGACGCGGCGCTCGCCAACTACTTCCGGATCGGCAACCTGACCGCGCTGCGGGAGCTGGCGCTGCTGTGGGTGGCCGGGCGGGTCGACGAGGCGCTGCACAAGTACCGCACCGAGCACGGCATCGGCCGGGTGTGGGAGACCAAGGAGCGGGTCGTCGTCGGCCTGACCGGCGGCGCCGAGGGCGACACGCTGATCCGCCGCGCGGCCCGCATCGCCGACCGCTCGGCGGGCGGCGACCTGCTCGCCGTGCACGTGGCGCGCAGCGACGGGCTGGCCGTCGGCGCCTCACCGGCCGCGCTCGCCCGGCAGCGGCAGCTCGTGGAGAGCCTCGGCGGCAGCTACCACTCGGTGGTCGGCGACGACGTGGCCTCCGCCCTGCTCGACTTCGCCCGCGCCAACAGCGCCACCCAACTGGTGCTGGGCACGAGCCGCCGCAGGCGGCTGGAGCGGCTGCTGACCGGACGCGGCATCGGCGAGACCACGGTCGGCAGCTCCGAGGACATCGACGTCCACATGGTCACCCACGAACGGGCCGGCGGCGGCCGGCTGCCGCCGTCGCGCCGCCGCACGCTGACCACCTGGCGGCTGATCGCCGGTCCTGTCGCCGGACTGGTGCTGCCGCTCGCGCTGACCGCCGTCCTCGCCCACAACCGCGGCAGCCTCAACCTCACCAGCGAGGCGCTGCTCTTCGTGCTCGCGATCGTCGGCGTGGCGTGCTTCGGCGGGGTGGTCTCCGCCGTCGTCGCGTCCGTGACCGCGTCCTTGCTGCTCAACTACTACTTCATCCCGCCGGTCGGCCAGTTCACCATCGCCGAGCCCAACAACATCCTGGCGCTCGCGGTGTTCGCGGTCGTCGCCGGCACGGTCGCGGCGGTCGTGGACCGCTCGCTGCGGCTGTCCCGGCGCGCGGCCCGGGCCACCGCCGAGGCCGAGACGCTCTCGTCGCTGGCCGGGAGCATCGTCCGCGGCGGCGACATCCTGCCCACCCTGCTGGAGCGCGCCCGCGAGACGTTCGGCATGGACAGCGCCGAACTCGCCCCCGCCCCCACGGGCGACGCCGCCGACGACGACTTCGCGGTACGGGTGCCGACCGGCGACGGCATGGTGCTCGAACTGCGCGGCCGCTCCCTGTCCGCCTCCGACCAGCGCGTCCTGGCGGCCTTCGCCGCCCACGTCTCCGCCGCCGCGGAACGGGCCAGGCTCGCCGAGGCCGCCGCCGAGATAGAGCCCGTCAAGGCCGCCGACCGGATGCGCACCGCCCTGCTCGCCGCCGTCAGCCACGACCTGCGCACGCCGCTGGCCGTCGGCTGGGCCGCCGTCAGTTCGCTGCGCAGCCAGGACGTGTCCTTCTCCGAGGAGGACCGCGAGGAACTGCTCGCCACCGCCGAGGAGTCGCTGGCCCGCCTCAGCCGGCTCGTCGACAACCTCCTCGACATGAGCAGGCTCCAGGCCGGCGCGCTCGCCCTGCAACTGCGGGCCACCACCCTGGACGAGGTGCTGCCCGCGGCCCTGGAGGCGCTGCCCTCCGACGCGCCCCCGGTCGACGCGGCCGGATCTGGAGGAGGCGCCCGCCGTACGCGCCGACCCGCCGCTGCTGGAGCGGGTCATCGCCAACCTGCTCAACAACGCGGTCCGGCACGCCCCGCCCGGCCGGCCCGTCGTGCTGACCGCCAGCGCGCTGGGGGACCGGGTCGAACTGCGGGTGGTGGACCGCGGCCCCGGGCTGTCCGCGCAGGACCGCGAGCGCGCCTTCGAGCCCTTCCAGCGGATGGGCGACAACGACAACAGCACGGGGCTCGGCCTCGGACTCGCCCTGGCCCGCGGGCTGACCGAGGCGATGCACGGCACCCTCACGCCTGAGGACACCCCTGGAGGAGGACTGACCATGGTGCTGTCCCTGCCCGCCGCGGTGGACGCGCGGCCGCCCGAACTCTGCGAGGGGATCGGATCGTGACGTGCGTACTGGTCGTGGACGACGACTCCCCGATGCTGCGGGTGATCGGCGCGGGCCTGCGCTCGTACGCCTTCGCGGTGGTCACCGCCTGCGACGCCGGCACGGCGCTGGACCTCGCGGCCAAGCGGCGGCCCGACGCGGTGCTGCTCGACCTCGGACTGCCCGACCTCGACGGCCTCGACGTGCTGCGCTCGCTGCGCGCCTGGACCAGCGTGCCCGTCCTCGTCGTCTCCGGCCGCACCGGCGTCTCCACCCGGGTCGCCGCGCTCGACGCGGGCGCCGACGACTACCTCACCAAGCCCTTCGCCCTGGAGGAACTCGCCGCCCGGCTGCGGGCGGTGCTGCGCAGGCCCGCCCTGCTGGAGCCGCCGGAACGGGTGGAGGTCGGCCCGCTCACCGTGGACCTGGGCACCTACCGGGTCAGCCGTGCGGACCGGGAGGGCGCCGACATCCACCTCACGCCGACCGAGTGGCGGCTGCTGGCCGTCCTGCTGCGCAACCCCGAGCGGCTGGTCACCGGCCGGGAGCTGCTCACCGAGGTGTGGGGCCGCGAGTACGTCAAACGCACCAACTACCTGCGGATCTACATGGCCGGCCTGCGGCAGAAGCTGGAGCCCGACCCGTCAGCGCCCCGCCATCTGATCACCGAACCGGGGCTCGGATACCGCTTCCAGCCGTAGCCCGCGGCGCCCGCACACGCGCTCAGCCCGCGTGCACCCGCGGCCGCAGCGGCCCGGTCCGGCTCGGCCTCGCGCAGCACCTCGCGGGTGACCGGCGCGACCTCGCCCTGCCCGAAGAGGAAGAACCGCAGGAAGTTCGCGAACGGGTTGCCCTCGGTCCACTCGAAGTAGATGTGCGGGGTGCAGCCGGTGGTGTCGCGGACGTGCAGCAGCAGCGCGGCCAGCGCGTTGGGGATGGAGGAGCTCTCCACCGTCAGCACCCGGTAGCGGCCGTGCATCACCTGCCCGCGCACGGTCAGCGCCGTCTCGAACTCCGACGGGTCCAGCACGGTCACCTCGACGAAGACCAGGTCGTCCTCGGCCGGGATGTCGTTGTCGGTACGGATCTGCCGCACCTTGTCGCGGTACTCGGCCTCGTCGCGGCGGTCCGGCTCGTTGGCGATGAAGCGCACCTTGCGGCTGGCCACGTCGCGCACGAACCGCTCCGCCATGCCGTCCAGCCGCACGTCGGTGACCCGCAGCTCGAAGGCGCGGGCGAGCCGGGACAGCAGGGACACCAGGATGATCCCGGCGATGAAGCAGGCGCCGATCTTCACACCGTCGGGCCGCTCGAGCGATGTTGACGACCGTGGTGTAGAGGAAGACCACCGCGATGACGCCGAAGCCGATCGCCCAGTTGCGCTGCCGGGCCCGGCGGGCGGAGATCGTCACGGCGATGGCCGCGGAGCTCATCAGGACCAGCACACCGGTGGCGTAGGCGCCGCCCTGCTTGTCGACGTTCGCGTCGAAGATCCAGGTGACCAGGAAGGCCGACCAGGGTGAAGACCAGCACCATCGGGCGCACCGCCCGCGCCCAGTGCGGCGCCATGCCGTAGCGCGGCAGGTAGCGCGGCATCAGGTTGAGCAGCCCGGCCATCGCGGAGGCGCCGGCGAACCACAGGATGGCGATGGTGGAGAAGTCGTAGACCGTGCCGAAGGCCGAGCCGAGGTACTCGTGCGCGAGGAAGGCCAGCGCGCGCCCGTTGGCCGGGCCGCCGGTCTGGAAGTCCTGCTTCGGGATGAGCACGGTGGTGATGAAGCTGGTCGCGACGAGGAAGACGCTCATGATCAGGGCGGCCGTCGTCAGCAGCTTCTTGGTGTCCCGGATCCGCCCGGCGGGGTTCTCCTCGGTGTCGCCCGGGTCGCCCTGCACGTGCGGCATCACCGCGACGCCGGTCTCGAAGCCGGACATGCCCAGCGCCAGCTTCGGGAAGATCACCAGGGACACGCCGATCATCACGAAGACGTTGCCGCGCTCGGCGGTCAGCGCCGTGCGACCAGTCGGTGACCAGGTGCGGGGCGGACGACCACCTGCCAGAGGCCGTCCACGACCACCACGACGTTCAGCGCCAGGTAGATCGCCGACCAGCACCACCGCGACGCCGATGGCCTCCAGGAAGCCCTTGAGGAAGACCGCGCCGAGCAGCGCGACCAGCAGCAGCGTGATCAGCATCTGGTGGCCGTGCCAGAGCGCTGGCGAAGTGCGGGTTCTCGGTCAGGTGGGTGGAGGCGTCGGCCGCGGACAGGGTGATCGTGATCAGGAAGTCGGTCGCCGCGAAGCCCAGCAGCGTCAGGACGAAGAGCTTGCCCTTCCAGAAGGACAGCAGCCGCTCCAGCATCGCGATCGAGCCCTCGCCGCGCGGGCTCTCCTCCGCCACCCGCCGGTAGACCGGCAGCGCCCCGGCCAGCGTCACGATCACCAGCACGACCGTCGCGATCGGGGAGAGCAGTCCGGCGGCCAGGGCCGCGATGCCCGGCTGGTAGCCGAGGGTGGAGAAGTAGTCGACGCCGGTCAGGCACATCACCCGCCACCAGCGCTGCCCGCGGTGCGCGGGCTCGGCCGGCTTCACCGCCTGTCCCGGCCGCGGCCGGCCCATGTCCGACAGGCCCTCCAGCAGCCATGCCCGCAGGCGGTTGGTCGGGGCCTCGGCGGTCACACGTCTGCTCCTGTCCGTGCGGCGGTCTCTCCGTCCGCGGCGGCGCGCGCTCCGTACCGGCGGCAGGCCGTACGGGCACCCCCGGCAGGGCGGAATCCGGCCATCGCGGCGACGGCGAGGCAAGCGTACGCAACCGGCCCGCGACCGGTCGGGGCAGGGGCGCCGCGACACGCGGCCATGTCCGCATCAAGACCACGTCAAAGCCGCCGGTGGCCGCGTCAGGAAGGCGCTAACACGGACGGCGGTACGGGCACGGCCGGGTTTGTCTTGGTGAGGCCGACCTGTGAAGCGTCGGCGCCGGCCGCCCGACCGAGGGCGGGCGGCTTCGATCTCCTCTGACCGTCCGGGGTGTGCCTTCCCATGCCAGACCTAGTTTTCGTCGCCGTCACCGTCGTCGTGTTCGCCGTCATCGGCCTGGTGGCCAAGGGGGTGGAGCGGCTGTGAGCGCTGAAAACGTCGTCGGACTCGTCGTTGCCGTGGCCCTGGTCGGATACCTGGTGCTGGCACTGATCCACCCGGAGAAGTTCTAGTGAACGACACCCTCGCGGGCTGGCTCCAGATCATCGCCCTGCTGGGCGTGCTGGCGCTGTCCTACCGGCCGCTGGGCGACTACATGGCCCACGTCCTGACCTCCCCCAAACACTGGAGCGTCGAGCGCTTCCTCTACCGGCTCGGCGGGGTGGACGGCGAAGCCGACCAGCGCTGGCCGGTCTACCTGCGCAGCGTCCTCGCCTTCTCCGCCGTGTCCGTGCTCTTCCTCTACGCCTTCCAGCGGCTCCAGAGCCACCTGCTGCTGTCCGTCGGCATGAAGGCGGTGCCGCCGAACACGGCGTTCAACACCGCGACTTCCTTCGTCACCAACACCAACTGGCAGTCGTACTCGGGTGAGTCCACGATGGGCCACCTGGTGCAGATGGCCGGGCTCGCGGTGCAGAACTTCGTGTCGGCCGCCGTCGGCATCGCGGTCGTCGCCGCCCTGATCCGCGGCTTCACCCGCAGGCGCACCGACCGCGTCGGCAACTTCTGGGTGGACCTCACCCGGATCGTGCTGCGCGTCCTGCTGCCCATGGCCTTCGTCTTCGCGATCATCCTGGTCGCGGGCGGCGCCGTGCAGAACTTCCACGGTGTGCAGTCGCTCTCCACGATCGCCGGCGACCACCAGAGCCTCACCGGCGGGCCGGTCGCCTCGCAGGAGGCGATCAAGGAACTCGGCACCAACGGCGGCGGCTTCTACAACGCCAACTCCGCGCACCCCTTCGAGAACCCCAACGCGTTCACCAACATCCTCGAGATCTACATGCTGCTGGTGATCTCCGTCTGCCTGCCGCGCACCTTCGGCAAGATGGTCGGCGACAAGCGCCAGGGCTACGCGATCCTCGCGGTGATGGGCCTGATCTGGGCCGCGTCGGTGGCGGCCATCACCGTCAGCGAACTGCACAGCTTCCACAGCGCGGCGGGCCACGCGGCCGGCGGCATGATGGAGGGCAAGGAACAGCGGTTCGGGATCTGGGGTTCGGCGCTGTTCGCCGTCGTCCACCACGCTGACCTCGACGCGGCGCCGTCAACTCCTTCCACGACTCGTTCTCGCCGCTCGGCGGCGGAACGACGATCTTCAACATGATGCTGGGCGAGATCGCGCCCGGCGGCACCGGCTCCGGGCTGTACGGCATCCTCATCCTGGCGATCATCACGGTCTTCGTGGCCGGTCTGATGGTCGGCCGCACCCCGGAGTACCTGGGCAAGAAGCTCGGCGGCCGGGAGATGAAGTTCGCCTCGCTCTACATCCTCACCACCCCGGCGATCGTGCTGGTCGGCGCGGGCGTGGCGATGGCGCTGCCAGGTGAGCGGGCGAACATGCTCAACACCGGTGCGCACGGCTTCTCCGAGGTGCTGTACGCCTTCACCTCGGCCGCGAACAACAACGGTTCCGCGTTCGCCGGTATCACGGTGACCTCCAACTGGTGGAACACGGCGCTGGGCCTGGCGATGCTGCTGGGCCGCTTCCTGCCGATGGTGTTCGTGCTGGCCCTGGCCGGTTCGCTCGGCAGACAGCAGCCGGTACCCGCCACCGCGGGCACCCTGCCCACCCACCGGCCGCAGTTCGTCGGCCTGCTGACCGCGGTGGTCATCATCGTCGTCGGTCTCACGTACTTCCCCGCGCTCGCGCTGGGTCCGCTCGCGGAAGGTCTCCACTGATGTCGTCCCTGACCACCCTCGAACCCCCCGTCACGCCGGGGGACTCCCCGGAGCCGCCCGAGCGGCACCGGATCTCCGGCGGCATGCTCGACCCGAAGCAGCTCCTCACGTCGCTTCCGGACGCGTGCCGGAAGCTCGACCCCCGGACGATGGTCAAGAACCCGGTCATGTTCGTGGTCGAGGTCGGCTCGGTGCTGACCACGCTGTCCGCGATCAAGGACCCGAGCGTCTTCGCCTGGGTGATCACCGCCTGGCTCTGGCTCACCGCGATCTTCGCCAACCTCTCCGAGGCCGTCGCCGAAGGACGCGGCAAGGCCCAGGCCGAGACGCTGCGCAAGACCAAGACCGACACCCTCGCCCGGCGGCTCGCCGACTGGCGGCCCGGCGACACGCACTCCCGCGAGGAGTCGGTGCCCGCCGCCGAACTGCGGCTGGCCGACCACGTGGTGGTCGAGGCCGGGCAGGTCATCCCCGGTGACGGCGACGTCGTCGAAGGCGTCGCCTCGGTGGACGAGTCGGCGATCACCGGCGAGTCGGCCCCCGTCATCCGCGAGTCCGGCGGCGACCGCAGCGCGGTGACCGGCGGCACGAAGGTGCTCTCGGACCGGATCGTCGTGAAGATCACCTCGAAGCCGGGCGAGACGCTTCATCGACCGGATGATCGCGCTGGTCGAGGGCGCGTCGCCGGCAGAAGACGCCGAACGAGATCGCGCTGAACATCCTGCTGGCGTCGATGACCATCATCTTCCTGCTGGCCGTCGTGACGCTCCAGCCGTTCGCGATCTACGCGGGCGCCGAGCAGACCATCGTGGTCCTGGTCGCGCTGATGGTCGCGCTGATACCGACCACGATCGGCGCCCTGCTGTCCGCCATCGGCATCGCGGGCATGGACCGGCTGGTGCAGCGCAACGTCCTGGCCATGTCCGGACGCGCCGTCGAAGCGGCGGGCGACGTCAACACCCTCCTGCTCGACAAGACCGGCACCATCACCCTCGGCAACCGCCAGGCCGCCGAGTTCCTGACCGCGGACGGCATCTCCATCGAGGAGTTGGCGGACGCCGCCCAACTGTCGTCGCTCGCCGACGAGACCCCCGAAGGCCGCTCCATCGTGGTGCTCGCCAAGGAGCGCTACGGCCTGCGCGGCCGTCCCGAAGGCACCCTGGGGAACGCCGAGTTCGTCCCCTTCACCGCGCAGACCAGGATGAGCGGCGTCGACCTCGTCGAGGACGGCGACCACCGCAGCCTGCGCAAGGGCGCCGCCACCGCCGTCATGCAGTGGATACGCGAGAACGGCGGCCACCCCACCGAGGAGGTGGGCCCGATGGTCGACGCCATCGCGGCCGCCGGCGGCACCCCGCTGGTCGTCGGCGAGGTCGTCCGCCGCGACGGGGACACCACCGCCACCGTGCTCGGCGTGATCAACCTCAAGGACGTCGTCAAGGCCGGCATGCGCGACCGGTTCGACGAGCTGCGCCGGATGGGCATCCGCACCGTGATGATCACCGGCGACAACCCGATGACCGCCAAGGCCATCGCGGACGAGGCGGGCGTGGACGACTTCCTCGCCGAGGCCACGCCCGAGGACAAGATGGCCCTCATCAAACGCGAGCAGGAGGGCGGGAAGCTGGTCGCGATGACCGGCGACGGCACCAACGACGCGCCCGCGCTGGCCCAGGCGGACGTCGGCGTGGCCATGAACACCGGCACCTCGGCCGCCAAGGAGGCCGGGAACATGGTGGACCTGGACTCCAACCCCACCAAGCTCATCGAGATCGTGGAGATCGGCAAGCAACTCCTCATCACCCGAGGGGCGCTGACCACCTTCTCCATCGCCAACGACGTCGCCAAGTACTTCGCGATCATCCCCGCGATGTTCGCCGGCGTCTACCCGGGCCTGCACCACCTCAACATCATGGGTCTGCACAGCCCGACCTCGGCCATCACCTCCGCGATCGTCTTCAACGCGCTGATCATCGTCGCGCTGATCCCGCTCGCCCTGCGCGGTGTGCGCTACAAGCCGTCCTCGGCCTCGGCGCTGCTCAGCCGCAACATCTGGGTGTACGGCCTGGGCGGACTGGTGCTGCCGTTCGTCGGCATCAAACTCATCGACCTCGTCGTGCAGTTCGTCCCCGGTCTGAACTGAGAAAGGTCACGTCATCGTGCGCAACTACCTGGCGGCCCTGCGAATGCTGCTGATCCTCACCGTCGTGACCGGCGTGGCCTATCCGCTGCTGGTCACCGGCGTCGCCCAGGCGGCGTTCTCCCACCAGGCCGACGGTTCACCGGTCAAGAAGAACGGCACCACCGTGGGCTCCAGCCTGATCGGCCAGAACTTCGACCTGCCGAAGAAGAACCCCGCCGACGCCGACGAGGCGGCCAGGCCCGACCCCGGGTTCTTCCAGCCCCGCCCGTCCGCCGGCGACTACGACCCGCTCGCCAGCGGTGCGTCCAACCTGGGGCCCAACGACCCCACGCTGGTCAAGACCGTCAAGGAGCGCCGCGCCGCGGTCGCCGCCTTCGACGGGGTCGACCCGAAGGACGTGCCCGCCGACGCGGTCACCGCCTCCGGCTCCGGCCTCGACCCGGACATCTCCAAGGCGTACGCGGCCGAGCAGGTCGACCGCGTCGCCAAGGTCCGCGGGCTGAGCGCCGCGACCGTCCGCGGCCCTGGTCTCCGACAACACGCACAGCCGCTCGCTGGGCTTCCTCGGCGAGCCGTACGTGAACGTCGTCGACCTCAACCTGGCGCTGTCCAGGCTCAAGTGACGACGTTCACATGACCGACCGGCCCGTACCGCCGGCGGTGCGGGCTCCCCCCTGCGCCGCCGGCGGACCGGGCCGCGGAAAGGGAGGGCCGGCATGAGCCGAGTGCTCGTCGTCGACGACGAACCGCAGATCGTCCGGGCGCTGGTGATCAACCTGCGCGCCCGGCGGTACGAGGTCGACGCCGCCCACGACGGGGTCACCGCCCTGCGGATGGCCGCCGACCGGCACCCGGACGTCGTCCTGCTCGACCTCGGCCTGCCCGACATGGACGGCGTCGACGTCATCACCGGGCTGCGCGGCTGGACCCGGGTGCCGATCATCGTCCTGTCCGCCCGCCACGCCTCCGACGAGAAGGTCCAGGCGCTCGACGCGGGCGCCGACGACTACGTCACCAAGCCGTTCGCCATGGACGAACTCCTGGCCCGGATGCGCGCCGCCGTCCGCCGCGCCGACGCGGGCCCCGACCCCGAGACCTCCACCCTGGAGACCGCGTCCTTCACCGTCGACCTGGCCGCCAAGAAGGTCAACAAGGACGGCACGGACGTCCGCCTCACCCCCACCGAGTGGCACCTGCTGGAGGTCCTCACCCGTAACGCGGGCCGCCTGATCAGCCAGAAGCAGCTGCTCCAGGACGTGTGGGGCCCCGGCTACGGCACCGAGACCAACTACCTGCGGGTGTACATGGCGCAGCTTCGCCGCAAGCTCGAAGCCGACCCCACCCGGCCGCGGCACTTCATCACCGAGCCGGGCATGGGCTACCGGTTCGAGCCGTGACGGGCGGCCGGGACCGGCCGGATCCCGTCCGGACCGCCAGCCGTACGCGCTGTCGGACCGCCGTCAGGCGGCCGTCTCCAGGGTGAGCAGCACGCGCTTGGCGTCCTCGCCGCCCGCGTAGCGGCCCATCGTGCCGTCGGAGCGGATCACCCGGTGGCAGGGGACGACGACGGGCAGCGGGTTGGTCGCGCAGGCCGTGCCGACGGCGCGGACCGCGCGGGGGCTGCCGGCGGCGGCGGCCACCTGCGCGTAGCTCTCGGTGCGGCCGTAGCCGATCTCCGGGAGGTGGGCCAGGACGTCGCGGCGGAAGCCCGTGGACAGCCGCCAGTCCAGCGGCAGTTCGAAGGTCCTGCGGCGCCCGGCGAAGTACTCGTCGAGCTGGCGGCCGGTCTCGTCCAGCCGGCCGGGCGCGTGCAGCACCCGCGGGCTGACCCGGTCGGCGAGCTGCTGGAGCACGGCGCTGTGGTCCTGCACCGCGAAGGCGACCTTGACCAGGCCCTCGTCGGTGGCGGCCAGCAGCAGCGTGCCCACGGGCGTGTCGAGGGTGCGGTAGGCGACGTCGAGCAGGCCCTCGCGCGCGGCGCGCGCCGCCAGCCGCCCGTGCAGGCGGTCATCGTGGCGGCGTCGTCCTCGGGCAGGCCCGCGAACAGGCGCCCGCTGTCGGGTTCTCCGGATGGCGTTCATGGTCGTCCTCTCCCTCCCGTCCGGCCGCTGCCGGACTCCGCGGCCACCGGTCCGGCGGCCGAGCGGGTAGGTCCGGCGCAGCGTCTTCATGCCGTCGGCCGCGGCCCGGCGGGCCGCGTCGGTGCTGCCGCCCGTGACGGCGGCGATGTCCTTGTAGGGGAGCCCGGCCAGGTAGTGGTAGGCCACCGCCTGGCGCTGCCGCTCCGGCAGTTCCTTCAGCGCCCGCCACAGGTCGGGGTCCCAGTCCTCGGGGCGGCCGGTGCGCGAGACCCGCTCCGGCAGTTCGCCGACCGGTGTGGCCCGGCGGGAGTTGCCGCGGGTCACGTCGATCGCCTTGCGGTGCGCGACCGTCACCAGCCACGCCTCGACGTTGGCGTCCGCCGGGCAGCTCCGGATACGCCCGCAGCGCCGCGAGGAACGTCTCCGACCAGGCGTCCTCCGCGTCGTGCGGCCCCAGCACGGCCCGTACGACGCGCAGCACCATCGGCCCGTGGTCGGTCACGATCTGTTCGAACGGCGGCTTGCTCACACCCGGCAGACGCGCCCGGCCGCGCCGAACGTGAGACCGCCGCCGCGGACCTCGCCGCTGACTTCGCCGTGGGCGCCGTCAAAACAGCCGCGCCTCCTTCTCCTCCGCGGGCTCCTCCAGGTCGAGCAGGAACCGCTTGCGGTCCAGGCCGCCCGCGTAGCCGGTCAGGCTGCCGCCGGCGCCCACCACCCGGTGGCACGCCACGACCAGCGACAGCGGGTTGGCGCCCACCGCGGCGCCCACCGCCTGCGCCATCGACCGGTCGCCCAGATCGCCGGCCAGCTCGCCGTAGGTGCGGGTCCGCCCGTACGGGATCGCGGCGATCAGGTCCCACACCTGGCGCTGGAAGGCGTTGCCGGCCGGCGCCAGCGGCAGGTCGAACGTGTGCCGCAGGCCCGCGAAGTACTCCTTGAGCTGCTGCCGGACCGCCTCGAACCCGGTGTCCTCGCGCTCCCCGAACTCCTCGGGCGAGGGCCGGCCGCGGTGCCGGTGCGCGAAGTACAGGCCGGTCAGCGCCCCGTCCTCGGCGACCACCAGCAGATCCCCGAGGGGGGAGTCGACCACCGTGTGCGTCCTCATCAGCGTGCTCCCTTCGCCTCCGGCGGCCCCGTGCGGACCGCCGCCGACACCCCGTAGACGCCGGGCGGCCCGGAACGTGAGATCCGGGCCGCGAACGGTCCCCGGCCGGAGGAGCACGCGGCTCAGGCGGCGGCGGGCCGGAGGGCCACGCTCGCCTCGGAGGTGTGCACGAGGAAGGTCAGCGACTCCTGGAAGTAGAGCCGCACGCTGGTCGCGTCGTGGCCGAGGTAGCCGATGGACACGTCCTGGCCCAGCCGCAGTTCGAAGTCGCCGCCGCGGGTGGCCAGCAGGAACGCCCCGTCGATCGCGGGCGCCCACACGATGTCCCCGTCCAGCAGCCGGGCCAGGTGCTGGTGGATCGGGTAGCCGTGGTCGGAGGTCTCGCTGACCGCGGTGTACGCGTCCGCGCTGAGCGCGAGGGTGTACGCGCCGTCCACCCCGGCCAGCCGCAGCGCCGTGACGGCCTGGCTGACGGCGTCGGGATAGGCCCGGACGTCGGCGGGCAGCGTCAGCCCCGGGTTGGTGGAGGCGGCCCTGATACCGGTGATGCCCGCGGCCGGGTAGCCCTCGAAGACCGCCCGGTCCTCGGCGAAGGCGAGCTGCTTGGCGGCGTCCTTGACCGGCTGCCAGTCCGCGTCCTGCGCGCCGCGCTCCACGTCGTCGACCTGGCCGCGGTCCACGGTGAAGGGCACCCGCAGCTCCACCACGGGCTGGGAGCGGCGGGTCCTGGCGATCACCCCGTCGGCCGGCGCCGCCACGTCGTCCAGGTGCCCGGTCGGCACCGCGGACAGCTCGGCGCCGGCCGGCTCGGGTACGTCCACGATGCGGCGGGCGGCGACGTTGCGCGCGAAGGTGCGGCGCGCCTCGGCCTCCAGGTCGGCCCAGGCCGCGTCGGAGACGGGCGCCAGATCACGGTGCAGATTGTTCACGAGGGCGTACTCCTGTTCAGGTTGCCGATGCCGAGGCTGCCGTCGGCGGGCCGGAGGACCGCGGGCACGGGGGAGCCGGCCGGGCACGCGACGGCCGGGGACGGGAGGGCCGAGGCCGAGGCGGGCGGGGCGGCGGTCTCGGCGCCGCCGGCCGCGGGACGGTCGGGCAGGTCGTCGAGGAAGTCCGCGGACGGGGTGTAGAAGAGCGTGCCGGTCACGGCGGTGGAGAAGTCCAGGATGCGGTCGTGCGACGCGTCCGGCGTGCCCGAGGAACATGTTCCGCAGCATCTGCTCGGTGACGTCGGGGGTGCGCGAGTAGCCGATGAAGTACGTGCCGAACTCGCCGCGCCCGGGGCTGCCGAACGGCATGTTGTCGCGCAGGATGTCGCGCTCCTCGCCGTCCGCCCCGGTGACCGTGTTCAGCGCGACGTGCGAGTCGTCCTCGTCCAGCTCGATGTTGGTCGCCTTGGTGCGGCCGATGATCCGCTCCTGGGCCTCGACCGGCAGTGCGTTCCAGGACCGCAGGTCGTGCAGGTACTTCTGCACGACCACGTAAGAACCGCCCGCGTGGCCGGGGTCCTCCGCGCCGATCAGCATGGCGTCCCGGGCGGCCGCGCCGACCGGGTTCTCCGTGCCGTCCACGAAGCCCAGCAGGTCGCGGACGTCGAGGTACTTGAAACCCTGTACCTCGTCCTGGAGCGTCACCGCGCCGCGCAGCCGGGACATGATCTCGGCCGCGAGCCCGAAGCACAGGTCCAGCCGGGCGGCCCGCAGATGGAAGAGCAGGTCGCCGGGGGTGGCCACCGCGGTGTGCCGGGGCCCTTCGAGGGCGCGGAAGGGGTGCAGCCCGGCCGGCCTGGGGAAGTCGAACAGCCGGTCCCACACGTCGGAGCCGACGGACGCGACGCAGCTCAGCCTGCCGTCGGGGGCGCCGAAGCCGAAGGCGCGCTCCAGGGAGCCGAGGTCGGCCAGGAGGGCGCGGGCCCCGTCCTCGCCACCGGGGTCGACGGTGACGACGAGGAAGATCGCGGCGACGGTCAGCGGGCTGAGCACCTGCTGCGGTTCCGGCCCTGCTGCGGGCGGCGGCTCGGCGGGCAATGCGTCCCTCCCGGTCTGTGCGGGTCCGCGCCGGGGCACGGTGGTGATCACGGCCAGTGCTGTGGACACTACTGCGAACCGGCGCCGCGGCGCTCAAGCCCCGGCGGTGTCCTCGCGGTCGTGGAACGGCTGCCCCGGCGGCCCCCGGCTACGCACCTGCCGCCTGCCGCCTGGCGCCGAGACCCGGCCGATCGCGTACGGCCCGGGGCCCGGGGCGGCTCACAGGTCCAGCACGGTGTCCCGGGCGGGCCGTGAGCAGCAGATCAGCGCGCTGCCGGCGGCGACCGGTTCGACGGGCTCGGGGTCGTAGGCGACCTCGCCGGACAGCAGCCCGGTGACGCACGTCTGGCACACGCCCGTACGGCAGGACCAGCGCACCGGCACGTCGCACGCCTCGGCCAGCTCCAGCAGGCTCCCGCCGCCCGGACCGCCACGGCACGGTGAGCCCGCTGCGGACGAAGGTGACGGCCGGACCGGTGCCCGCCGGGCCGTCCGGGGCGTGCGGCGCGCGGGCCGCCGTCCCGGCGGCGATACCGGGGGTGAGGGCGGGGCCCGCGCCGAAGACCTCGCTGCGGATGCGCTCGGGCGGCAGCCCGCACCCGGCCAGGGCGGCGCCGACGTCGCTCATGAAGGCGGTCGGCCCGCACAGGTACGCCTCCGCGTCGGCGGGCAGGCCCAGACCGGACAGCAGCGCGCCGTCCAGGTGCCCGGTGTCGGTGTAGTCGGCGCCCCTGCGGTCCTGCGGGCGCGGCCGGCTGTAGCAGATCCGGGCCCGGCCGCGGGGGAGCCGCGCGAGCAGGCGCCGGCTCTCCTGCGCGAAGGCGTGGTCGGCCCCGTCCCGCGCCCCGTGCAGCCACCACACCTCGCGCCCCGAGCCGGCGTCGGCCAGCGCGGCCAGCATCGCCAGCACGGGCGTCGCGCCGACGCCCGCCGAGGCGAGGACCACCGGCGCCGGCGAATCGGCCGCCAGGGTGAAAGTGCCGCGCGGAGCCGCCGCCTGCAGGCGGTCGCCCACCTCGACGCGGGAGTGCAGCAGCGTGCTGGCCGCGCCCCGCTCCTCGCGCTTGACGCTGATCCGGTACTGCTCGCCGCCCGGCCGGCCGGACAGGGAGTAGCTGCGTACGAGCGCGCCCCGCCCGGGCTCCGCGTCCAGGCGCACGGTGAGGTACTGGCCGGGGGCGGCCGCGGGGAGCGCCGCGCCGCCGGGGTCGGCCAGCCAGAAGGAGACGATGCCGCGGCTCTCCGGCTGGACGCGGGTCACCGTCAGCGGCCTGAAGCCCGGCCACGCCGGGCTCGGCTCGGCGGCCCGGGAGTTGAGCCCGGCGTTGCCCGCGGCGCCGTCCGTCCGGTCGGCCGGTCCCAGCAGGGCCTCGAACGAGGCGCGCCAGCCGGGGCTGAGGGCGTCGATGCGCAGGGCCGCCGCGATCCGGTCGGCGGGGTGGCCCGGCCGGTACAGCAGCGCGTCGATGTCGGCGACGGTCATCCGGCCGGGCCCCTCGGCGACCTTGACGATCTCCTGCCCGGCCTCGACCTCGCCCTCGTCGAGCACCCGGAAGTAGAAGCCAGGGCGTCCGTGGGCGACCAGCAGCGCGGGCATGCGCGGCTCGTCCATCCGCAGGCCCACCCGGTAGCACGTCACCCGGGGCTGGGTGACCTCGAAGACCGCGCCGCCGATCCGGTAGCGGTCGCCGACGCACACCTCGTCGTCCGGCAGGCCCTCCACGGTGAAGTTCTCGCCGAACTGGCCGTGCGTGAAGTCCGAGCGGCCCAGCTCCTGCTGCCAGTACCGGTAGGAGTCGAGCTGGTAGACCATGACGGCCCGCATCTCGCCGCCGTGGCCCGCCAGGTCGCCCTGGCCGTCCCCGTCGACGTTGACCCGCCCGACCATGCGCGGGCCGGTCACCGGGCGCTTCCAGATGCCCGTGCGCACCGTCCGCCCGCGCCAGGAGACGTCCTTGGGCAGGCCGACGTTGACCGAGACCAGCCTGCCCGCGACGCGCATCGCCCATCCTCCGGGTCTCGCCCCCGCGTGATGCGACCCAGGCTATCCGCGCCCGCCCCCCGGGGCCTCGCGTCAGGCTCGGCCCCGGGGTGTCCCAGAGGGGTGTCCCAGCGGGGTGCCCCAAGGAGCGCCTCAGGCGGGGACGGACGCCACGAAGGTGACGCAGAAGGCCACCACCGCGCCCATGAAGGCGAGGGTGAACAGTGCCTTCGCCTCGTTCGCCACCCCGCCCGGGGCTATCGCGGTGGCTCGGTGCGGACGGGCCGCGGTGTAGTGCACCACCACGATGTCGCCCTCCAGGACGGTGGCCGGCCCGCCCTTCTCCTCGAAGCGGACGGTCCGCCCGTCGCGGGGCGTGAACTCGTACACGTGGTGCTGGGTGCTGCCGGTGCTCCGGCCCTCCGTGTCGCGGTTCTGCGTGGTGTACGCCCGCAGGCAGCGGGCCTCCGCGGTCAGACCGCTGCGCCACGCGAGCCGCAGCTCGACCGTCCGCCGCACCACCCCGAAGGCGATGCACAGCGCCGTGACCGCGATCAGCGCCGGCACCGCATAGAACATGGCTGTCATGACGTTCCCCCGAATGCCCCCGTGCGCCCCACCCAGTCGGTGCGGACGCTGTGCGCGGGAGCATACCCACGGCAGGCCGGGCCCCGGCTCAAGGAAAGCTCAGGCTTTTCCCGGTCAGGCGGCCGCGGGTCCGGCCGGGGCGTCCGGGCGCAGACCGAAGGCGTCCGCGAAGCCGGTACGGCCCGCCGCGGTGACCCGCACGGCCCGGCTGCCGTCCGAGGGCCGGACCCACTCCAGCGCGAGGAAGCGGTCCAGCAGGCCGCGGCCGAGCGCGCCGGCCAGATGGTGGCGCTGCTCGCTCCAGTCCACGCAGTAGCGCACCGGCCGGCGCCCCCGCGCCAGTGTCACGCCGAAGTCGTCGAGGAAGCCGCGCCCGGCGTCGGTCAGGGCGTAGTCCACGTCGTGGCCGTAGCCCGTGCGGTGGTCGAGCCGCGCGGTGGCCGGGTCGAACACGCCGTCGCCGCCGGTCAGGTGGCCGCGCGAGAGCAGGGTGCCCATGAGCCCGACGCCGAGCCGCCCGGCCAGGTGGTCGTAGCAGGTGCGGGCCTCGCGCAGCGCGCGGGCGCGGGTGTCCTGCCGCAGGGACGTCACGGGGGTGAGCGGCGCCAGCCGCTGGAGCGCCTCGATGAGGTCGCCGACCGCCGGTCCGGCCAGCCGGTAGTAGCGGTGCCGCCCGTGCGGCTCGACCGCCAGCAGGCCCGCCTCGGTGAGCCGGCCCAGATGGCTGGAGGCGGTGGCCGCGCTCACCCCCGCCTCGGCGGCGAGCCGGCCCGCGGGCAGCGCCCGCCCGTCGTCCAGGGCGAGCAGGATGCGGCAGCGGCCCGGGTCGGCGACCAGCGCGCCGACCGCGGCGATGTCCGTGTCGGCCCCCGCGCGGTGTTCGGACCCGCGGGCCCGGCCGCCGGGCCGCCTGGTCGCGTTCGCCGGAGGTTCCATACCGCCACGCTACGACCGGGACGCTTCGGCTGGCGTCGAAGCGTCCCGTGGTTACGGTGAGGACAGCCGGCGTGACAGCGAGCCGGACCGGTATCCCTGAAAGGGGACGGACGCGAGGAGCCGCGGGAAATGACGTTCCGGGACCTGCACTACGGCGAGCGGCCGCTCGTCCTGCCCAACGCCTGGGACGTGCCCTCCGCGCTGGCCTTCGCCGCCGCCGGATTCCCGGCGATCGGCACCACCAGCTTCGGCGTCGCCTCCGGCCTCGGCCGCCCCGACGGCGGCCGCGCCACCAAGGACGCCAACCTCGCGCTCGCCCGGGCCCTGGCCGGCCTCTCGGTGCCCGTCAGCATGGACGTCGAGGACGGCTACAGCGACGACCCCGCCGAGGTCGCCGACTACACCGCCCGGCTCGGCGTGGCCGGCGTCAACATCGAGGACAGCACCGCGGAGCGGCTGATCGCGCCGGACGCGCACGCCGCCAAGGTCGCCGCGGTCAAGGAGCGCAGCCCCGACCTGTTCGTCAACGCCCGCGTCGACACGTACTGGCTCGGCCAGGACGCCACCGTCCACGCCACTTTGGAGCGGGCCCTCGCCTACGTCGACGCGGGCGCCGACGGCGTCTTCGTGCCCGGCGCCGCCGACCCCGGGGTGCTGCGGGAGATCACCGCGCGGCTCCCGGTCCCGGTGAACGTCCTGGTGATCCCCGCCCTCGGCCTCGGCGAGCTGGCGGCCCTCGGTGTACGCCGGGTCAGCACCGGCTCCCTGCCCTACCGCGCCGCCGTGCACGCGGCCGTCCGCGTCGCCACCGCCGTCCGCGACGGCGACCCGGACCTGCCGCCCGCGACCCCGTACGCGGACCTCCAGGCCCGCCTGGCCGACTACGACCGCGCACACCACTGACCGCACCAGCGAACGGAGCGAATCCGCCATGCCCGAACTGCAAGTCATCGCCCGCTACACGATGTCCGCCGGCCATGAGGACGAAGTCCTCGCCCTGCTGGAGGAGTTGGCCGAGGCCAGCCGCGCGGAGCCCGGCAACCGCTCCTTCGTCGCCTACCGGTCGCTCGACGACGCCCGCCAGGTCGTCCTGCTCGAACGCTACGCGTCCCGCGAGGCGTTCGCCGCCCACCGCGAGACGCCGCACTTCACGGACCTCGCGCTCGCGCGGATCGTCCCCCTGCTCGACGCGCGGGTCGTGGAGACCTACGACGTGGAGGACGCGGAGAGCTCCGCGCGGTAGCCCGCCGGCCGGGCGGGCCGGGGCCGCGTTTGCGGCGCCCGGCACGGGCAAGACGCACCCTCGCCGCACCGCCCACCACGGCTGGAGGACCGCATGCGCACGATGCTCGGCGTAGTGCTCGCACTGTGGGGGGTGTTCTTCGTCCTGTTCAGCGGCCGGGTGGCCCGGGCCCAGTACCCCAGGACCCGGATCGCGGCCCGGGAGGCGCAGGACGGCGGGGCCGGTCCGCACCGCCGCACCACCGCCTTCAACGTGCTGGTCGGCGCGGCACTGACCGCCTGCGGCGTGCTGGTCGCGGTGGGCGTCTTCTGACCGCACCGGCCGGAGAGTTCACGTCTGCCGGAGCCACCTGCCGTACGGGGACGCGCGCCGCGCGCCCCCGTCGCCGTCAGGACGCGGGCTGCGCCTCGCGGATCAGTACCACGGCCGCCCGCGCCTCCACCTTGACCGTGTCGCCCGCGGCGAAGCGGACGGTCGGTGCGGCCGGCGCGGACCGCCCCGGCCGGGCGGCGTCGGGAGCCGCGCCGGGCCGCCGCGGTTCGGCGGTGTCCACCACGACGCGCCAGTCCCGGCCGTACTCGGTCGGCGGCAGCCGGAACACCGCATGCTCCCAGTGCGCGTTGAACAGCAGCAGGAACGAGTCGTCGGTGACCGGCTCCCCGTGCGCGTCCGGCTCCGAGATCTCGTCGCCGTTGAGGTGGACGGCCACCGCGTGGGCGTCGCCGCGGCCCCAGTCGGCGTCGGTCATCTGCCGGCCGTCGGGCCGCAGCCACGTGAGGTCGCCGGGCCCGCCGGCCCGGCCCGGGCCGCCGCGGAAGAACCTGCGGCGGCGGAAGACCGGGTGCTCGCGGCGCAGGGCGATCAACCGCCGCGTGAAGTCCAGCAGTTCGCACTGCTCGGGGCCGAGGTCCCAGTCGATCCAGGAGGTCTCGTCGTCCTGGCAGTAGGCGTTGTTGTTGCCGTGCTGGGTGCGGCCCAGCTCGTCGCCGTGGGCGATCATCGGCACGCCCTGGGAGACCAGCAGCGTGGTCAGCAGGTTGCGTTGCTGGCGGGCGCGCAGGGTGAGCACGTCGCGGTCGTCGGTCTCGCCCTCCGCGCCGCAGTTCCAGGACCGGTTGTCGCTCTCGCCGTCCCGGTTGCCCTCGCCGTTGGCGTCGTTGTGCTTGTCGTTGTACGAGACCAGGTCGCGCAGCGTGAAACCGTCGTGCGCGGTGACGAAGTTGACCCCGGCC
This sequence comes from uncultured Actinomycetota bacterium, assembly GCA_963820715.1. Lineage (GTDB taxonomy): Bacteria > Actinomycetota > Actinomycetes > Streptomycetales > Streptomycetaceae > Actinacidiphila. The sequence goes on from CAWGAU010000004.1 coordinate 424,680, forward strand.
CGTGGGCGGCGGTGCTCGCCCGCGTACAGGTCGGAGGAGCCGGTCAGCCGGGTGGCCAACTCGGGCAGCACCCCGGCCTCGGCCCGCCAGAAGTCGCGGACGGTGTCGCGGTAGCGGCCGTTCCACTCGCTCCACAGCGGCGGGAAGTTGCCGACCTGGTAGCCGCCGTCGCCGACGTCCCAGGGCTCGGCGATCAGCTTGACCCGGGAGACCACCGGGTCCTGCTGGACCAGGTCGAAGAACGCCGAGAGCCGGTCCACCTCGTGGAACTGCCGCGCCAGGGTCGCCGCCAGGTCGAAGCGGAACCCGTCGACGTGCATCTCGGTCACCCAGTACCGCAGGCTGTCCATGATGAGCTGCAACACGTGCGGGCTGCGCATCAGCAGCGAGTTGCCGGTGCCGGTCGTGTCGAAGTACGACGCCGGGTCGTCGTCGACCAGCCGGTAGTACGAGGCGTTGTCGATGCCGCGGAACGACAGGGTGGGGCCCATGTGGTTGCCCTCGGCGGTGTGGTTGTAGACCACGTCGAGGATCACCTCGATCCCGGCGGCGTGCAGCGACTTGACCATCGACTTGAACTCGGCGACCTGCCCGCCGCGTCCGCCCGCGGAGGCGTAGCCGTTGTGGGGCGCGAAGAAGCCGATCGTGTTGTAGCCCCAGTAGTTGGTCAACCCCCGGCTCCAGCAGGTGGCCGTCCTGCACGAACTGGTGCACCGGCATCAGCTCGACCGCCGTCACCCCCAGCCCGGTCAGATGCCCGACCACCTCGGGATGCGCCAACCCGGCGTACGTACCCCGCAGTTCGCGGCGGCAGCGCCGGGTGCGACCTGGTCATACCGCGCACATGCGCCTCGTACATCACCGACTCGTGGTACGGCCGCTTCAGCGGGCGGTCGTCGCCCCAGTCGAAGAACGGGTCGGCGACCACGGAGAGCATCGCGTGCGGGCCGCTGTCCGCGCCGTCCGGGCGGCCGGGGTCGCCGGGCTGGTAGCCCAGCAGCGAGGCATGCCCGTCGGCCTGCCCGTCGACGGCCTTGGCGTACGGGTCCAGCAGCAGCTTGGCCGGGTTGCAGCGGTGCCCCCGTGCCGGGTCGTACGGCCCGTGCACGCGGAACCCGTACCGCTGCCCGGGACCCACACCGGGCAGATAGGCGTGCCGGATCGAGCCGTCGACCTCGGTCGAGCGTGACCCGTGTCTCGCGGTCCGCGTCGTCCAGGAGACACAGCTCCACCTTCTCGGCGACCTCCGAGAACAGCGCGAAGTTGGTGCCGGAGCCGTCATAGGCGGCGCCGAGGGGAAAGGGGTGCCCGGTCCATTTCTGCATTCCCGAGACCCTACTTTCGGTTCAGCGCCTCCCATTCGACATAACGGCCCGACTCGCGGACGAGACCCGTCAGGAACCACAGCACGACCGCGGAATCATCCGTCCAGCCCAGCACCGGGATGACATCGGGGATCGCGTCGAGCGGCGAGACCACGTAGACGGCGGCGAGCAGCGTGAAGGCCAGCAGCTTGCCCCGGGACAGCCCCGGGTAGCGGCGGCGCAGCACGGCGACCACCAGCCGGGGGGTCGAGAACAGGCGGCGCAGCAGTCCGGGCGCCCCCGGCCGCCGGGTCTCGCGGTACAGCCCCCACGCGGAGCGTCCCGTACTCAGCCGGGCCGGCACGGACGCCGGCCGCCGGGCGGTTCTGGCCATGGTTTCCTCCGTCGTGGTCCGTGGTCCGTGGTCCGTGGTCCGTGGTCCGTGGTCCGTGCTCCGTGGTCCGTGGTGCGAGGTGCGAGATGTGTCGTGTACGGGTCGGGGGCGGCCGGGGCGTTGGGCCGTCCGGGGGCCGTTCCCGGCGGGTTGCGCCGGCCGGGGGTGCAACCCGCGCGGCGCCGCGGGCGTCCCGGGTAGGGCAAGGGCGTCCCCGCTCACCGCGGGCCGGGTCCGACCGCTTTCGTGAGGTGAACACCGTGGGAAGCAACGGGGCGCGAGGCGGCTCCTGATCTCGTCTGCCGGCCGGTGGCCGCCGCCGAGGCCAGAAGCGCCGCGCGGACCTTCCTCGACGGCCTGTCCCCCCAGGCGGGGTGCGGGTCGCCGAGAGCCTGCTGATCATGGTCTCGGAACTGGTGGCCAACGCCCTGCGACACGCGGGCGGAGTGCTCGAAGTGCGTTCAGCAGCACGCCGGTGAGCCTGCATGTCGCGGTGGACGACCCGAGCCCGGTGTGGCCGGGGCGGCGGACGCCCGACCTCACGGGGCGGACCGGCGGCTTCGGCCGGGCGATGGTCACCAAGCTCGCCGACGGCCTCGTCGTCCGGCCGCGCCGCGGTGGCGGCAAGACGGTGGCGGCCTTCCTGACCCGCTGAGCCGTCCGGCCCGGGCCGGACCCGGGGGCCGGCGAAACGCCGCCCCGCGCGCGGCGGGACGGCGTCGCTCACGCGGGGACCGGCTCACCGGTGCCCGACCCTGCGCCGGTCGAGGGCCGCGATGCCGACCGCCGCCAGCGCGATCTGGATCAGCCACTCGATCCAGTCGACGCCGTGGGTGTGGGCCACGTGGAGACCGGAGGCGATGGCGGCGCCGACGAACGCCGCGACGATGCCGATCAGGATCGTCCACACCACTCCGATGTGCTGGCGGCCCGGTACCACCAGGCGGCCCAGTACGCCGATGATCAGGCCGATGACGATGGCGCTGATGATCCCCGAGATCTCCACGACAACCTCCCTGTGTCTGTGACGTGCACTCGACACTCGCCTGCCCCGGCTTCCCGTGGACACGCGGGAGGTCCGCCCGTTTTGTTCACCGGGTCCCCGCCGGACGCCCACGCAACTGCCCGCGGTCCCGGCGGTCTTCGGGTTCCGGGGAGCGCGGACGGCCGCTCCCGGGGGAACGGGGCGCGAAGGTCGGCGGAAGTCGGCGGCATCACCGGCCGACACGGGGGTAGACGGCACGCGTTCGCGAACCGGACGGCGGATGACGAGAGGCACGCGGGATGAACGACAGCGAGACGGCCGTACGCGGCCGGCAGACCGCCTACGCGCCCGGCCCGCGGGCCACGGCGGCCTACGACGGCGGCACCGGCTCCATCGCGGTGGCCCGCGCGCTGGCCGCGCGAGTTCCTCGACCAGGCGCGCGACCGGTACGGCGTGACCGTACCGCCGCGGGTGCGGGCCGACGCGCAGCTCGTGGTGAGCGAGCTGGTGACGAACGCGTCGAAGTACGCGCCCGGACCCTGCGTGCTCGACCTGGAGATCCGCGGGCCGTTCCTGGAGATCACGAGCTGGGACAGCGACGCCACACTGCCGATGGCCAGGGCGGCCGAGCCGGGCCGGATCGGCCAGCACGGCTTGGAGATCGTCTTCGCCCTCTGCGACGGATTCGACGTCCGGCGCGAACCGGTCGGCAAGCGCATCACCGCAACGCTGGCGCTGGCCCCGACCGGCCCGTTCGACATGTAGCGCCCGTCCGGGGCCCGCCCTCCGCCGGCGCGCCGAGAAACTTCCGCCCGGGGTGGCATGGAGCCCGGGGAGAGGGGCAGGCGCCCGATATCCCTTGCTGGGGACTCGCAAGGGACGAGGTACGGCCGGCGGCCCCCCGCCGTCGGTGAACCTCCGGCCGGCGGGCGCACCCCCCCTGCGCCCCCGGTCCGCGCCCGGCCGCCGAATTGCCCCCCAGCACGGCGGCCGGGCGCCCGACTTCCCCCGCGGCGCCCGGCCGGCCGGGGGACCGCGGGTCGGCCTGCGGCCGTCAGTCGACCGCGGCGGTCAGCCTCTCGAACTCCGCGTCCGTCAGCGTCAGTGCGGCCGCCGCGATGTTGTCCTCGACGTGCGCCACCGACGACGTGCCGGGGATCGGCAGCATCGCGGGGGAGCGGCGCAGCAGCCAGGCCAGGGCGAGCTGGGAGGCGCTGGCGCCGTGCTCGCGGGCGAGGGCGTCCAGCGGGCCGCCCGGCTTGGCCAGTTCGCCGGTGGCCAGCGGGAACCACGGGATGAAGGCGATGCCGTGCGCCTCGGCGTGGTCGAGCAGCTTCTCGGCGGAGCGGTTCGCCAGGTTGTACAGGTTCTGCACGGACACGATCTCCGCGATCGGCCCGCGCCTGCTCCAACTGGTCGACGTCCACCTCGGACAGGCCGATGTGGGCGATCTTCCCCTCCTCCTGGAGCAGCTTCAGCTCGCCGACCTGCTCCGCGAGCGGCACCTTCGGGTCGATCCGGTGCAGCTGGAAGAGGTCGATCCGCTCCAGGCCGAGGTGGCGCAGGCTCATCTCGGCCTGCTGCCGCAGGTACTCCGGGCGCCCCACCGGGCGCCAGTCGCCCGGCCCCGACCGGGTCAGCCCGGCCTTCGTGGCGATGACCAGGCCGTCCGGGTACGGGTGCAGCGCCTTCCTGATCAGCTCTTCGGCGACCACCGGGCCGTAGGAGTCCGCGGTGTCGATGAAGTCCACCCCGAGCTCGACGGCGCGGCGCAGCACGCGGACCGCCTCGTCCGGGTCCGCCGGGTCGCCCCAGACGCCGGGACCGGTCAGCTGCATGGAGCCGAAGCCGAGACGGGTGACGGGCAGCCCGCCCCCGAGGGAGAAGGTCCCGGACGCCTTGGCCGGCTGGGTGTGCGTGGTCACGATGAACGCTCCTTCTGCGTAGGGGCGCAAGGACCGCCCGGGCCGGGGTGGACACCCCTCGACGGGCGGACCGCTCCCTTCGTAAACTGTACGTCCGGTTCACTCGGCCGTACGGACGGTGGCAACCGCGCCGTCCGTACCCCGTATTCCCCATGATCCCCCATCACTTTCCGAGTTCTACGAGGAGGAGTCCGGATGCGCTACACACGACTGGGAGCGACCGGTCTGGACGTGTCGGCCGTGAGCCTGGGCTGCATGAGCTTCGGCGAGCCGGCGCGCGGCACCCACCCGTGGACGCTGGACGAGGACGCGAGCCGCGCGCTCATCCGGCAGGCGCTCGACGCCGGGATCAACTTCTTCGACACCGCCAACGTCTACTCCGACGGCACGCAGCGAGGAGATCATCGGCCGGGCGCTGCGCGACTTCGCCGACCGCGACGAGGTCGTCATCGCCACCAAGGTGCACGGCCCGATGCGGCCGAGGGCCCAACGGCGGCGGCCTGTCCCGCAAGGCGATCCTCAGCGAGATCGACCACAGCCTGCGCCGGCTGGGCACCGACTACGTCGACCTCTACCAGATCCACCGCTGGGACCACGCGGACGCCGATCGAGGAGACCCTCGAGGCGCTGCACGACGTGGTCAAGGCCGGCAAGGCCCGCTACATCGGCGCGTCCTCGATGTACGCCTGGCAGTTCGCGAAGGCGCTGTACACCGCCGACCTGCACGGCTGGACCCGCTTCGTCTCGATGCAGAACCACTACAACCTGCTCTACCGCGAGGAGGAGCGCGAGATGCTGCCGCTCTGCGCCGACCAGGGCATCGGCGTCATCCCGTGGAGCCCGCTGGCCCGCGGCCGGCTCACCCGGCCCTGGGACGACGACCACCGCCCGCACCGAGACCGACGAGTTCGGCCGCACGCTGTACCGCGACGACGACGAGCGATCATCGTCGAGCAGGTCGCCGCCGAGGTGGCCGAGCGCGCGGCGTCGCCCGCCGGCCCAGGTCGCGCTGGCCTGGCTGCTCCGCAACCCGGCGGTGACCGCCCCGATCGTCGGCGCCACCAAGGCCCAGCACCTCGACGACGCCGTGGCCGCCCTCGACGTGGAGCTGACCGCCGAGGAGATCGCCGCCCTCGAGGAGCCGTACGCCCCGCACGACGTCGCCGGATTCCGGTGAGCGCGGTGCCCGGCGGGCAGCCGCGGCCACCGGGCGTCCTCGCCCACCCCACCACGCCCCGCAGCCTGCGCGTCCACGAGGCGGCGCTGCGCGCCGCCACCGAACTGCTGGCCGAGGGCGGGCTGCCCGCGGCCACCATGGACGCCGTGGTGGCCAGGTCCGGGGTGAGCAAGGCGACGCTCTACAAGCACTGGCCGTCCAGGACCGCGCTGGCCGCGGAGGCGTTCGGGCGGCGGATGGCCGACGCGGTGCCGCTGCCCGACACCGGCAGCGCCCGCGGTGACCTCACCGAGCAGGTCCGGCGGGTCAGCGCCTTCTTCGCCACCGCCGACGGCCGCGTCTTCGCCCAGCTTCTCGCCGCGAGCGTGACGGACCCCGGCGCCGGGGCGTACGTGCGCGCGTTCTTCCTGGGGGCCCGCCGGGAGGCCGTCGCCGAGCTGTGGCGGCGGGCGGTCCTGCGCGGCGAGGCGGCGCCGGGCGTGGACGCGGACACGGCCACCGACGTCCTGTTCGGCGCGCTGGTCTTCCGGCTGATGGCCGGCCATCAGCCGCTCGGCCCGGACGAGGCCGGGCGGATCGCCGGGGCGGCCCTGCTCGGACTGCTCGCCCCTCAGAACTGACGGACCGTCAACTCGCAACTCACGTGCGGGCAGCGGAACGCGGGGAGGGTGAGGCAGCCGAAGGCGGGCACACGCCTCATCGACAACCGAGGAGGCCGTCATGCCCGTCACATTCCGCAAGTCCTTCCACATCCTGCCCGGCGTCCGGATCAACGTGAACCGCAAGTCCCTCTCCGTGACCCTGGGGCGCAGGGGAGGCGCGCACCGCACCTGGTCGACCACGGGCCGGCGCACCACGTCGGCCGACCTGCCGGGCCCCTTCGGCTACCGGCACACCGACCGGCGGGGCTGAATCGGCCCGAGGCCGGCCCCGGCACCCCCTGTGACCTGCCCGGCGTCCGGTGCCCGACCCGAACTGCCCGGTGTGCCGGTGGAGTTCTTGGGCATAAGGCCGCCATGGGAATCATTGGATGGATCATTCTGGGACTGCTCGCCGGAGCCGCCGCGAAGCTCCTGCTGCCGGGGCGCGACCCGGGCGGGCTGGTCGGCACCACGGTCATCGGCATCGTCGGGGCCTTCGTCGGCGGATGGCTGTCCGCCAAGCTGCTCAACCGGCCGGTGCCGCACCACTTCTTCGACGGCGACACCTGGCTGGCGGCCATCGGCGGCGCGCTGGTGCTGCTCATCGCCTACCGGCTGTTCTTCGGGGACTCGCGCAGCCGCCGATGACGGCTGCCGCTGATGCGGCGGGCGTCGATGATCGGCTGCGGCTGATCACCGCGGCCGTCGACGACGACACGCGCCGATGACCGCTGCCGCGGGGGCCGGCCGCCGGCCCGCGCGGTGACCGCCGTCCGCCGACGGCCGGGGGTCCGCCCGGCCCCCGGGCCGGAGGCCGCCGGCCCGCGCCGCCCGTCCGCGCCGCCCGCGGACCCCGATCCCGCCCGCGGTCCCCGATCGGCGGCGGAGAGCGGGCCGCGGGTCCGTACGCCGCGCACAATGACCGGAGCGGCAATCGGACCTCTCCCCAGGAGCGGCAGATGAGCGGATCGGCAGACATCGGAGTGACCGGACTGGCCGTCATGGGCAGCAACCTCGCCCGCAACTTCGCCCGCAACGGCTTCACCGTGGCCGTGCACAACCGCACCGCCGCCAAGACCGAGCGCCCTGGTCGAGGAGCACGGCGACGAGGGCACCTTCGTCGCCGCGCGAGACGCCCGAGGAGTTCGTCGCCGCGCTGGAGCGCCCCCGGCGGCTGGTGATCATGGTGAAGGCGGGCGACCCGACCGACGCGGTGATCCGCGAGTTCGCCCCGCTGCTGGAGCAGGGCGACGTCGATCATCGACGGCGGCAACGCCCACTTCGAGGACACCCGGCGCCGCGAGAAGGAGCTGCGCGAGCAGGGCATCCACTTCGTCGGCACCGGCATCTCCGGCGGCGAGGAGGGCGCGCTCAACGGCCCGTCCATCATGCCCGGCGGCTCCGCCGAGTCCTACGAGTCGCTCGGCCCGCTGCTGGAACGTATCGCCGCCAAGGCCAAGGACGGCTCGCCCTGCACCACGCACATCGGCCCCGACGGCGCCGGCCACTTCGTGAAGATGGTGCACAACGGCATCGAGTACGCCGACATGCAGCTCATCGCCGAGGCGTACGACCTGCTGCGCGCGGTCGCCGGATACACCCCGCAGCAGATCAGCGAGACCTTCCGCACCTGGAACACCGGCCGCCTCGACTCCTACCTGATCGAGATCACCGCCGAGGTGCTGGCGCACACCGACGCCGCGACCGGGCGGCCGTTCGTGGACGTCGTCGCCGACCGGGCCGAGCAGAAGGGCACCGGCCGCTGGACCGTACAGACCGCGCTGGACCTCGGCGTGCCCGTCTCCGGCATCGCCGAGGCGGTCTTCGCCCGCTCGGTGTCCGGCCACGCCGACCTGCGCGCCGCCTCCCGCGGCCTGCCGGGCCCGCGGGCCACGGCGCTCGACGCGAAGGCGGCGGCCGCCTTCGCCGACCAGGTCGAGCAGGCGCTGTACGCGTCCAAGATCGTCTCCTACACGCAGGGCTTCCACCAGATCCAGGCCGGCAGCGACGCGTACGACTGGGGCGTCGACCTCGGGCGGATCGCGGCGATCTGGCGCGGCGGGTGCATCATCAGGGCGGCCTTCCTCGACCGGATCACCGCCGCCTACGACGGCCGCCCCGACCTGCCGAGCCTGCTGTCCGACGAGCGGTTCGCCGAGGAGATCGGCGCCGCGCAGGACGACTGGCGGGAGGTCGTCGCGGCGGCGGTACGGCAACGGCGTGCCCGTCCCCGGCTTCTCGGCGGCGCTCGCCTACTACGACGCGCTGCGCGCCGAGCGGCTGCCGGCCGCCCTCACCCAGGGCCAGCGCGACTTCTTCGGCGCCCACACCTACCGGCGCGCCGACCGCGACGGCGTCTTCCACACCCTCTGGGGCGGGGACCGCAGCGAGGTCGTCGCCGGGTGAAGGAAAACCACCGGCGGGCGTATCGGCGCCCCGCCGGGGAAGACGTCCTTGCACAGGGCACCGGACGCGCCACGGCAGAAGGGTTGGCCATGATCGAACCCGCTGATCTGCGCGAGTGGCGCGACCACGACGTGGTCGACGAGGAAGACCACAAGATCGGTGTCCTGGAAGCGGTGTACGTGGACACCGGCACGGACCAGCCGGCCATGGCGACGGTCCGCACCGGACTGCCCACCCGGCACCGGCTGGTGTTCGTCCCCGTCGGCGACGCGGTCGCCGGCCCGGGCTACGTGCGCGTGCCGTACAACAAGGCGCTGGTCAAGTCGGCCCCCTCGATCGGGACGGACGACGTCCTCCCGGTCGAGGACGAGGAAGCGGTCTTCCAGCACTACGGCATGGCGTACGAACCCGGCGCGGACGGAGTACGCCGGCTCGCCCGCCGCTGACACGGCAGCGCGGGGCCCGCGGCGGACGGCACACGCCCCGGACCCCGCACCGCCCGCCCCCTGTCCGCAGAAAGGAAGCCCGACCGTGAGCGTGTTCCTCCTTCTGATCATCGTGGCGATCGTGCTCGGCCTGATCGGCGCGGTCGCCGGGGGCCTGGGCTTCCTGCTGATCATCGGGATCGTCGTGTTCGCCGCGGACCTGGCCTACGGCTTCTGGCGGCTGCGCCGCCGGCCGCGCGTGGTCAGGTAAGGCGCCGGCGGCCCCATGCACGCGATCACCGACTGGCTCGCGCGCTCCTCCGGGCTCGCGGTCTACGCCGTCGTCGGCGCCCTCGTCTTCTGCGAGGACGCCCTCTTCTTCGGCTTCGTGCTGCCCGGCGAGACCGCCGCCGTCCTCGGCGGGGTCGTCGCCGACCAGGGCGGTGTGTCCATCTACTGGATGTGCGCGGTCGTCGTGCTCGCCGCCGTGGCCGGCGACAGCGTCGGCTACGAGGTCGGCCGCCGCTTCGGCCCGCGCATCCTGGACACCCGGGCGCTGCAGCGGGCACCGCGAACGCATCGGCCGCGCCCAGGAGCTGATCCGCAAGCGCGGACCGGCCGCCGTCTTCCTCGGCCGCTTCATCGCCTTCTTCCGCGCCCTGATGCCCGCGCTGGCCGGGATCTCGCGGATGCCGTACCACGTCTTCCTGGCCTTCAACGCGGCCGGCGGCCTGGTCTGGGGCATCGGCTTCACGCTGCTCGGCTACTTCGCGGGCAACGCCTACAAGCGGGTGGAGAGCACCGCGGGGACCGCCGCCGCGATCGTGGTGGCGGTCGCCGTGGTCGCCGCCCTCGTCGTGTGGCACCTGCGCCGCAGGCGGCGCGAGGCCGAGCAGGAGCAGACCCGGCGGGGCGCCCCGGGACGACGCCCGGCGCTGATCGCCCCTCGGGCCCCGACCGCCTCGCCGCGCCCCGACCGGTTCGAACGCCCCGCACAGAATGTGCGGGTACGGCAACAAACGCCGCCGCGGGGGTTCGAACCGGCCCCGGCTGAGAAGCCGGTAGGTATGCGTACCTCGCCACTGCACAGCGGAAGCAAGACCGCCGGGCGCCGCCGCAGGACCACCGCTCGCCGCGGCCGCCGTCACCCTGCTGGCCCTCGCCGCGGCCGGCTGCGGCGGCGGGAGCGGCGGCATGGCGTCCACGGCGTCGCACTCCTCCGCCCCCGGCGGCGCCCCGGCCCCGGCGCCGCCGCGCCGACCGGCCGCTCCCGCCACCACGGCCCCGGCGGCGTCCGGCGCGCCGCGACGAGCGCCCCGGCGGGCGCCGCGGCTCCCCGGGCCGCGGACAGCCGGTGCACCGTCACCGAACTGCGGATGCGGCTCGGCGCCGGCAGCCCCGGCGCGGGCCAGGTGTACTACCCGCTGCGGTTCACCAACACCTCGCAGCACACCTGCGAGCTGAACGGCTTCCCCGGGGTGTCCCTGCTGCGCGGCGACGGGAGCGTCATCGGCAGGCCCGCCGCCCGCGAGGGCGCCGCGGGCGGCCCGGTGAAGCTCGCGCCGGGCGCGACCGTCGAGGCCGACCTGCACACCCTCGACCGGGGGATCAAGGGCGACGGCTGCTGGCGCACGCCCACACTGCTCAAGGCGTACCCGCCCGGGTCCAGGGACGCCATGACGCTGACCACCAGGAGCCCGGTGATCTGCGGCGACACCTTCGACGTGGGCACCGTCCACTGACCAGCGCAAAGGACCGCCATGACCGTCAAGGGCATCGACGTCGCCTCCTACCAGAGCAGCACCTTCAGCACCGCGGGCCTCGGCTTCGTGATGGTCAAGGCCACCGAGGGCACCGGGTACGTCAACCCCCGGCACGCCGCCCAGGTCGCGCACGCGCGGGCCCAGGGGCTGGTCGTGGGCCACTACCACTTCGCCCGGCCCGGCTCGGTCACCGCGCAGGCCGCGTACTTCCTGGAGCACGCGGCCGCCCGAGGCGGGCGACGTGCTCGCCTACGACTGGGAGGACGCCGGGGTGCCCGGCGCGGACAAGGACGCCTGGATCAAGCACGTCCAGGCGTCCAGCCCCGTCGCACCGGGTGCTCCTCTACTGCAACCGCGACTTCTGGCTCAACCGCGACCACACCTCCTTCGCCGGCGACGGCCTGTGGATCGCCGACCCGGACGCCGCCGGCCGGGCACCCGCGGGTGACCCACGCCTGGACCGTCCACCAGTACGGCACCTCGGGCGGCCTCGACCTCGACGTCGGGAACTTCGCGAGCGAGGCCGCATTACGCGCGTGGGCGGCCAAGGGCGGCCGGCCGGCGGCGTACGAGCCGTTCCCCGGCACGGCGTGGTTCACCATCGGCCGCACGCTCGCCGATCGTCGCGGCCATGCACGCACGGCTGGTCGCGGTCGGCTGCGACCACTACACGAGCAGCTCGCGGACAAGGACGTCATCGGGTCCGGCGACGTGGCCTCCTACGAGGCGTGGCAGCGCAAGTACAACGCCGACCACCACAAGGGCTGGACCGGCGCCCAGCTGAAGTGGCCGCCCGGCACGGAGACCTGGAACGCGCTGCACGTGCCGAACGTCTGAGGCCGGCCGCGTCCGCGGGGCCCGGCGCGCGCCAGGGCGGCCGAGCGGGTGACGCGGGCCCGGCCGTCCGTTAGCCGGCGCCCGCGAGCGGGAAGAGCGCTGACCATGGAGCCCATCGAGGCACTGGACCGCATCGCCTGCCTGCTGGAACGCGCCCTGGAGCCCGGCTACCGGGTCCGCGCCTTCCGCAACGCCGCCGACGTCGTCGCCGGCCTGCCCCGGGACGAGCTGGAGCGCCGGGCCGGCGCCCGGCGGCTCACCGACCTCAAGGGCATCGGGAAGACCACCGCCCAGGTCGTCACGGAGGCCCTCGCCGGCACGCATCCCCGCCTACCTGGCCGAGCTGGAGGAGCGGACCGCGCGCCGCTGGACGCCGACGGCGGCCGGGAGCTGCGGGCCGCGCTGCGCGGCGACTGCCATCTGCACTCCGACTGGTCCGACGGCGGCAGCCCGATCGCGGCCATGGCCGAGGCCGCCCGCGACCTCGGCCACGAATGGGCCGTGCTCACCGACCACAGCCCCCGGCTGAAGGTCGCCCGCGGCCTGACCGCCGAACGGCTGCTGCGCCAGCTCGACACCGTCGGCGGAGATCAACGCCGACCTCGCGCCCTTCCGGCTGCTCACCGGCATCGAGTGCGACATCCTGCTCCGACGGCTCGCTCGACCAGCGCGACGACCTGCTCGACCGGCTGGACGTCGTGGTCGCCTCCGCGCACTCCGAACTGCGCATGCCGGCCCGCGACTTCACCCGCCGCCTGGTCGCCGCCGTCGGCAACCCGCTGGTCGACGTGCTCGGCCACTGCACCAACCGGCTGATCGGCGGCGAAGCCGCGGCCCGAGTCGCAGTTCGACGCCGAGGCCGTCTTCGCCGCCTGCGCGCGGGCCGGCACCGCGGTCGAGATCAACAGCAGCCCGCACCGGCTCGACCCGCCGCGCCGCCTGCTCGCCCTCGCCCGCGACCTGGGCTGCCTCTTCGCGATCGACAGCGACGCCCACGCCCCCGGCCAGCTCGACTGGCAGTGGCACGGCTGCGCCCGCGCCGAGGAGGCCGGGCTGCCGCCCGAACGGATCGTCACCACCTGGACCGCGGACCAGGTGCTGACCTGGACGGCGACCCGCCGTCCGCCGGTCAGCCCCGCGCCCGCGCCGCGCTGAGGATCTCCCGCGCGGCCAGCACCAGCGCCGTGTTGTCCGGCGGCCGCTGTCCCGTCCGGCAGCACGAGCACGTCCTCAAGGCCGATCCTGCGCGTCCAGGCCCCGGGCGGCCGCGACCTGGAGCACCGGCCAGGCGCCGCCCTCCTCGCCGTGCAGCAGCACCGGACGGCCGGGCGGCCTCCGCCAGGCCGTCCAGCGCGGCCAGTTCGGCCAGCAGCCGCTGCGCCGTGCCCGGGCGCCGTGGCCGGGTCGGTGTCGGTGACCTCGGCCAGCACCCGCAGCACCCGGTAGGCGTGCGGCCAGGCCCGCAGCCGGGCGGCCGCGTCCGTACCGGAGAACAGGCCCGCCTCGATCCCGACGCCCGTCTCCAGCAGCGCCGTGGCGACCAGACTCGGCGCCGTCCTCGTGCCAGTTCACCGAGGCGTGGTCGGGCAGCACCGACCAGGAGTGGACCAGGGCGGCCCGCCGCCGCGGGTCGGGCTCGGTCCACTCCCCGGTGGTCACCCCGATGGGCACCCCCGGCGCCGAGGCCCGTACGGCGGCGACCGCCGCGTCCACGTGCACGGCCGCCATGGTGTCCGCGCCGTCGGCGTCCTTCGGGTGGATGTGCACGGCGCGGGCCCCCGCCGCGACGGCTTCCGCGGCGGCGTCGCCGAGCTCCTGCGGGGTCACGGGCAGCAGCTCGCACTCGGTTCGTTGTCTCGCGCCGTTCAGGCATACCTGGAGCATGGTGGTGATCATCGCAGTCCGGACGGTGTGCCCCCGCCGATGGCGGCGGCCCGTGGCGCGGGACAGGAAAGCCGGCGGGCCGAGCCCGGTGCGGACGGTGGCGCGGCCGGACACGGCCGTCCGGCGCGCGGACCGGGGCCGGTCGGCGGGGGCAGGCCGGCGCGGGGGGAGCGGAGGAGTGCCGGACGGGCGGGAGCGGGTTCAGCCCGAAAGGGGGGCAGGTCCGCTGTGCGCGCCGTTGACGCCACCGGGCCCGCCGTCCGCACCGGCCGCCACCGGGTCAGCCGTACGGACCGGCCAGACCCGAGGCGAGGAGGTCGAACGCGCGGTCGGCGTCCTCGGCGGCCCGGGGGAGGACGTCGCGGGCGGAGCTGCCGCCCGCCAGCCGGCGCCAGTTCTCGTGCGCCAGCACATGGTGGGCGGCGACGAGTTGGGCCGCGGCCAGCAGCGGGGTCACGTCGTCCGGCCGCGCGCCCGCCGCCTCGGCCAGCGCCTGCGCGAGGGCCTCCTCGTCCTGGGCGCGGTAGCCGACCAGGCTCGCCGCGAGCGTGGGCGTGGAGTACACGAGGCCGTGGAAGGCCAGCACCTCGGGGTCGTCGTTGAGCCCGGTGACCGGGTCGCGCTCGCGCAGCCCGTGGTGGAAGTGGCGGCGCAGCGCGGTCAGCGGCGGCTCGTCCGCCACCCGGTCGCGCACGACGCGGGCCGCCTCGCCCCGGTGGTCGGTGAACCGGTGCAGCACCAGGTCTTCCTTGGTGGGGAAGTACCGGAACAGCGTCGGCTTGGACACCTCGGCGGCGGCGGCGACCTCCGCGACGGAGACCCGGTCGTAGTCCTGGTCGAGGAAGAGCGCGATGGCCGCGTCCGAAATCGCCTGGTGGGTCCGCCGTTTCTTGCGGGCCCGCAGTCCCGTCCGCTCCGTCACGGCGATCACATTAGCACCGGGGTCGCAACCTTGTCTCATTCGTAATGGGGTTGCTTTTTTAACCCGGTTACGTTTTTCTGGATGATCTCACGTGATACAGGGGGAGTGCGCATGACCAGTGTGCTGATCGTGGGGGCGGGGCCGACCGGGCTGACCCTGGCCTGTGACCTGGCCCGGAGCGGCGTCGCCGTACGGATCATCGAGAAGAGCCCGCGGTTCCCGCGCAGTTCGCGGGCGAAGGGGCCCAACCCGCGCACGCTGGAGGTCCTGGAGGACCTGGGCGTGCTGGAGGAGGTCCTCGACTCCGGCGCGCCGCCGCCGGTGATGCTCACCTACCGCGACGGGCGGCCGGTCGCCCACACCGACCCGTTCGCCGGGTACATGCCGACGCCCGACGCGCCGTACGACCGGGCGTGGATGATTCCCCAGTGGCGGCTGGAGGAGATCCTTCGCGAGCGCCTCGCGTCGTACGGCGTGGAGGTCGAACTCGGCGCGGAACTGGCCGACTTGGAGCAGAGGGAGACGGGCGTGACCGCCGTCCTCGCCGACGGCCGGCGGATCGGGGCGCGGTACGCGGTGGGCTGCGACGGCGGGCACAGCACGGTGCGCAAGCTGCTCGGGCTTCCCTTCGAGGGGTCCACGACGGGGCTGGTCATGGTGCACGGGGACGTGGAGGCCGAGGGACCGGACCGGGCCTACTGGCACCAGTGGTTCGGCGAGGACGGCGGGCTGATGATGTGCCCGATCCCCGGCACGTGCGCGGGCTGGTGGTTCCAGTCGACGCCCGAACGCGACGCGGACGGCGCCCTGGTGGAGCCCTCGCAGGAGGGCTTCCGGCGGCTCTTCGACCGGTACGCGGGCAGGTCCGGCGTCCGGCTGGCCGACGCCACGCTGCTGTCGACGTACCGGGTGAACGTCCGGATGGTCGACCGCTACCGGGTGGGCTCCGTCCTGCTGGCCGGCGACGCCGCGCACGTGCACTCCGTGGCGGGCGGCATGGGCATGAACACCGGCGTGCAGGACGCCCACAACCTGGGGTGGAAGCTCGCCCTGGTGGTCGCCGGCCGGGCGGGGGAGGACCTGCTGGACACCTATCAGGAGGAGCGGCTGCCGGTGGCCGCCTGGACGCTGGATGTCACCTCGGACCGGTTGCGCGCCGCCCTGGAGGCGGTCAAGCAGCCGAACGGCGGTCTGGACGTGGTGGTCACCGCGGACACCACCGGGCTGGGCGTGGGCTACCGCTGGAGTTCGCTCGCCCGTGAACCGGAGGGCGGGGACGGCCGCGCCGGACGGCTGCGAGCCGGCGACCGGGCCCCGGACGCCCCCTGCCACGACGTCGCGACGGGTACGCCGAAGCGGCTGTTCGAGGTGTTCGCCGGGCCGCACTTCACCCTGCTCGGCTTCGGCGCGGGCACCGGCCCGGCGTTGCGGGAGGTGGCCGCCTCCACCTGCCTCCGACCTGGTGCGGACCTGCCCGGTGGACGCCGGCGCCGAGGGGCTGTCCGACGAGAAGGGGTACGCCATGACGGCCTACGGAGCCGCGCGCGACCTGCTGGTGCTGGTCCGGCCCGACAACCACGTCGGGCTCGTCACCGGGCCGGGCGACGTCCGGTCGGTGCTGGACTGTCTGGAGTTCCGGCCCGGCTGAGCCGGCGGCAAGACGTTCGGGGCGGCCACGGTGCCCCGGGCCGCCGACTCCCGTTCAGGGGGCCTGCGGACGCTCGGGGGCCGGCGCTCACCCCTCGGGCGTCCCGCAGCGCCGGCGCGGCCACGGGCCGGGCGACGGCCCGCCCGCGGGCGGCGGTCAGTCGCCGAGCCGGTCGATCTGCCGGATCTTGTTGGTCACGTCCAGCGCCGCCACCTTGTACGACTCCGCCAGCGTCGGGTAGTTGAACACCGCGTCCACCAGGTAGTCGACGGTGCCGCCGCAGCCCATCACCGCGTGCCCGATGTGGATCAGCTCGGTGGCGCCCGTGCCGAAGCAGTGCACGCCCAGCAGCTTGCGGTCGTCGGGGGAGACCAGCAGCTTGAGCATGCCGTGCGCGTCGCCGATGATCTGGCCGCGGGCCAGCTCGCGGTAGCGGGACACGCCGACCTCGAACGGCACGAGGCCGTCGGTGAGCTGGTCCTCGGTCCGGCCGATGAAGCTGATCTCGGGAATGGTGTAGATGCCGATCGGCTGGAGGTCGAGCAGGCCGTGCACCGGCTCGCCGAAGGCGTGGTAGGCGGCGGTGCGGCCCTGCTCCATCGAGGTCGCGGCCAGCGCGGGGAAGCCGATCACGTCGCCGACGGCGTAGATGTGCGGCACGTCCGTGCGGTAGTCGCCGTCGACCGCGATCCGGCCGCGCCTGTCCGCGGTCAGGCCGGCCTTGTCCAGGTCGAGGGCCTCGGTGAGGCCCTGCCGCCCGGCGGAGTACATCACCGCGTCCGCCGCGATCTTCTTGCCGCTCTCCAGCACGGTCAGCGTGCCGTGCTCGTGCCGCTCGACGGCCGCGACCGTCTCGCCGAACCGGAAGGTCACCGCCAGGTCCCGCAGGTGGTAGCGGAGCGCCTCCACGATCTCGCCGTCGCAGAAGTCCAGCATCTTCTCGCGCTGTTCGACCACGGTGATCTTGCTGCCGAGGGCGGCGAACATCGAGGCGTACTCCATGCCGATCACCCCGGCGCCCACGATCACCATCGAGCGCGGCACCCGCTCCATGCTCAGCACGCTGTCGGAGTCGAGCACCGTGCGGTCGTCGAACTCCACGCTCGCCGGCCGGGCCGGCCGGGTGCCGGTGGCGATCACCACGAAGTCGGCGGTCACCACCCGGTCCTGGCCCGAGGCGTCCCGTACGGCCACCGTGTGCGGGTCGAGGAAGCGGCCGGTGCCGGGCAGCACCGCCACCTGGTTGCGGCTGAGCTGACTGCGGATCACGTCGACCTCGCGGCCGACCACGTGCTCGGTCCTGGCCGTCAGGTCGCCGATGGTGATGTCGTCCTTGAGCCGGTAGCTCTGGCCGTACAGATCCCGCTGGTTGAGGCCGGTGAGGTAGAGCACCGCCTCACGCAGGGTCTTGGACGGGATGGTGCCCGTGTGCAGGGAGACCCCGCCGAGGGTCTCCGGACGGTCGACGATCGCCGCCCGCCTGCCCAGTTTCGCCGCCGCTATCGCGGCCTTCTGGCCGCCAGGG
The DNA here is from genome assembly GCA_963820715.1 of uncultured Actinomycetota bacterium. GTDB lineage: Bacteria > Actinomycetota > Actinomycetes > Streptomycetales > Streptomycetaceae > Actinacidiphila. Next base: position 442,516 of record CAWGAU010000004.1, read on the forward strand.
CCCGATCCGATGACCAGTATGTCGTAGTCGCGCACCGGCAAAGCATGTCACCCCCGCCGCCGCCACCGTAAGCCCGCCGCCGGATCGGGCCGCAAGGGCAGGCAGCGGCGGGGGAGTCGGCGTCAGGGCGTGTCGGGGCCGGGCTCCGCGCCGTGCGCCGAACCCTGCTGGCCGCGCCGCCGCGGGGCCCGCCCCGGCGGCTGCTCCGGCTGCGGCAGGTGCGGGAACCGCGGCAGGTCGCGCACCACCGGCCGGTCCGTGGTGAGCGTGAACGGCTCCTCGTAGTGCAGGATTTCGAGCGGCGCGCCCTGCGCCAGCGTGTACGTCGCCGTGCTGTGCCGCACCTCCACCCTCAGCCGGCGGCCGCGGAAGAGCAGCCGGAAGGCGATCCGGCTCAGCGCGTGCGGCAGCCGCGGCGCGAAGCGGATCGAGTCGCCGTTGAACAGCCGCATCCCGCCCAGCCCCGCCACCAGCGCGGTCCAGGTGCCGGCCAGCGCCGCGATGTGCAGCCCGTCCCGCGCGTTGTTCTCCAGGTCCTCCAGGTCCATCATCGCCGACTCGCCCAGGTAGTCGTACGCCAGCGACAGGTGCCCGACCTCCGCGGCGATCACCGACTGGCAGTACGCCGACAGCGAGGAGTCGCGCACGGTCAGCGGCTCGTAGTACGCGAAGTTGCGGGCCTTCTGCTCCGCGGTGAAGGCGTCCCCGCGCAGGTACATCGCCAGCACCAGGTCCGCCTGCTTGACCACCTGCTTGCGGTACAGGTCGAAGTACGGGTAGTTCAGCAGCAGCGGGTAGTGCTCGGGGTCGGTGGCGGCGAAGTCCCAGCGCTGGTGCCGGGTGTAGCCGTCGGACTGCTGGTGCACCCCGAGGTCCTCGTCGAACGGCAGGGTCATCGCCGCCGCCGCGTCCCGCCAGGCCGCCGTCTCCTCGTCGCTGACGCCGAGCGCGGCCGCGTGCCGCGGGTGGCGCTCGGCCGCGTCCGCCGCCGCCACCAGGTTCCCCTGCGCCATCAGGTTGGTGTACGACGTTGTCGTCGCTGACCGCGCTGTACTCGTCCGGCCCGGTCACGCCGTCGATGTGGAAGGCGCCGGCGTGGTCGTGGTGGCCCAGCGAACGCCACAACCGGGCGGTCTCCACCAGGAGTTCGAGCCCCATGTCGACCTCGAACTGCTGGTCGCCGGTCGAGGCGACGTAGCGCACCACCGCGTCGGCGATGTCGGCGTTGATGTGGAAGGCGGCGGTGCCCGCCGGCCAGTAGCTCGACGCCTCCTCGCCGTTGATGGTCCGCCAGGGGAACGTCGGCGCCGCTCAGGCCCAGTTGGCGCGGCCCGCTCCCGGGCGGCGGGCAGCATGTTGTGCCGCCAGCGCAGCACCTCGGCCGCGGCCCGCGGCACGGTGAAGGACAGCAGCGGCAGCACGAACGTCTCGGCGTCCCAGAAGGTGTGGCCGTCGTAGCCGGAGCCGGTCAGGCCCTTGGCCGGGATGGCCCGCTCCTCGGCCCGGGCACCGGCCTGGAGCACGTGGAAGATCGCGAAGCGCACCGCCTGCTGGATCTCGGTGTCGCCGTCCACCTCGACGTCCGCGCGCTCCCAGAAGTCGTCCAGGTACGCGCGCTGCTGGTCGAGCAGGCCCTGCCAGCCGGTGTCGCGGGCGCCGACCAGCGCCGCGTCGGCCTGGTCGCGCAGCGCGGGCAGCGAGCGCGCCGCCGACCAGCCGTAGCGCGACGAACTTCTCCAGCCGCAGCCGCTGCCCCGGGTCCAGCACCGAGGTGACGGTCAGCCGGCTGACGTCGGCGCTCGACTCCGAGGACACCTGTGTGGTGCCCTGCGGGCCGTCCACCCGGTGGTCCGCGGCGGCCGCCAGCCGCAGCTTGCTGCGCACGGTGGAGTGGATCAGCCCCAGCCGGGTGCCGTTCGCCGCGTGCTCCTCGCCGTGCAGCGGCGACTCCAGCGCGGCCGCCACCCGCGGGTCGCCCAGCGTGCGGGCGATCTCCTCGTTGGCGACCAGTTCGGACTGCACCACCACCCGCACCTGCTCGTCCAGCGGCTCCACCTCGTAGGCGATCGCGGCCACCGCCCGCTGCTGGAAGGACACCATCCGGGTCGAGCGCACCCGCACCGCCCGCCCGGCCGGCGACACCCACTCGCACTCCCGGCGCAGCACCCCGGCCCGCATGTCCAGCTCCCGCTCGTGCGAGCGGATCGTGCCGTAGCGCAGGTCGAACGGCTCGTCGTCGACCAGCAGCCGGATCAGCTTGCCGTTGGTGACGTTGATGACCGTCTGGCCGGACTCGGGATAGCCGTAGCCGGCCTCGGCGTACGGCAGCGGGTGCAGTTCGTGCAGGCCGTTGAGGTACGAGCCCGGGCAGGCCGTTCGGCTCGCCCTCGTCGAGGTTGCCGCGCCAGCCGATGTGCCCGTTGGACAGGGCGAACACCGACTCGCTCTGCGGCAGCAGCGTCGAGGTTCAGCTCGGACTCGCGCAGCGACCAGGGGGCGACCTCGTAGGCGGGGTGGGTGATCACGCGCTCCACCCCGATCAGGTCGGCCAGGTCCTGCACGACGGTGTCCGCGCCGTGCCGGCGCAGCTCCTCGGCCTGGCCGACCCGGTCCACCCCGACCACGTAGCCGAACCGGCCCTCGCGCCCCGCGTCCATCCCGACCAGCGCGTCCTCGAAGACGGCCGCCTGCCCCGGCTCGACGCCCAGCTCCTGCGCCGCCGTCAGGAAGGTGTCCGGCTTCGGCTTGCCGCGCAGGCCGCGCTCCAGGGCGACCGTGCCGTCGACCCGTACGTCCATCAGGTGCTCGATGCCCGCGGAGACCAGCACGTCGCGGCAGTTCGCGCTGGACGACACGACGGCCGTGCGCAGTCCCGCGGCGCGCACCGCCTCCACGTAGCGGACCGAGCCGGGATAGGCGGCCACGCCCTCCTCGCGGATCTTCTCCAGCACCAGGTCGTTCTTGCGGTTGCCCAGTCCGTGCACGGTGCTCGCCGTCGGCGGGTCGTCCTCCTCGCCCTCGGGGAGCTGGATGTCCCGCGAGGCCAGGAAGGTCCGCACCCCGTCCGCGCGCGGCCGGCCGTCCACGTAGGCGTCGTAGTCGTCCTTGCCGTCGAACGGCCGGAATCCGTCGCCCTCCAGGCCGCGCAGGAAGTCGTCGAACGTCTCCTTCCAGGCCGCGGCGTGCACCAGGGCGGTCGGTGTCAGCACCCCGTCGAGGTCGAACAGGCAGGCACGTACTCCGTCGGGCAGGCCGATCTGCGTCATAGCCGACCTTGTGCCCGCAACGCCCGGCCCGCATGCCCCCGGGCGGTGAAGTCCCCCCGACTCGCCGAACGCCGGTCAGCCGCCGAGCCGGTTGATCTCCGTGCTGTGCAGGATGTGCGGCCCCGCGCCCTCCAGCCCCACCACCGCCAGCATCGCCCGGCCCAGCGCCTGTGTGGTCGTCACATGGCCGGGCGCCACCCGGCGCAGCACCGGGTACAGCCATGACGCGGCCGCGTACATCGTCCGGTACCAGCCGGTGCGCGACCGCTCGCCGTGCAGCGGCTGGACCCAGCCGGGACGGAACATGTACGCCCGCATGTCCATGGCCAGCAGCGCGTTCTCGGTGCGGCCCTTGACCCGGGCCCAGCCGGAGCGGCCGTGCTCGGTGCTGTCGGTGCCCTCGCCCGAGACGTAGGTGAAGGTCAGCCCGGGGTTGCCGGCGGCGACGGTGCGGGCGGCGGCCAGCGTGCAGTCGTAGGTGATCCGGGTGTAGTCCTCTGGGCTGTGGCCCGGCGGTGGACACGCCCAGGCAGTAGAAGCACGCGGCGGCGCCGGACAGTTCGGCGGCGACCGCGGAGAAGTCCGTGAAGTCGTCGTGGAACACCTGGCGCAGCTTGGGGTCGGAGCGCTCCAGCGGACTGCGGGCGACCGCGACCACCTCGGTCACGTCCGCGTCGCGCAGGCACTCGCGCAGCACGCCCTGCCCGACCATCCCCGAGGCACCGAAGAGGATCACCTTCATCGCCGGCCGTCGCCGCCTTCCCGTCGTCGGTGTCCCCGCGTACGCGGGGAACCACCGGGACAGTGTGCCCCAGACGGGGTGGCCCGGAGCGCACGCCCCGGGCCGTGCGGTCCGGCGCCGGCGTCCGCGATCCCACTCACCGGCCCAAGAGCGGGCCGGCGCAACGGGGTCGGGTCATCCCCCGGGCGACCTGCCGGCCTGCCGGATGGGCGCGGGCGGCGCCGCCGGACAGGCTGGGAGGGAGCCGCCCGCACCCACCAGGGAGTCCGCCTTGCCCACACGCCGAGCCGCCCTCGTATCGGCCGCCGCCGTCACCCTCCTCGCCCTGCCCGGACGGGCCGCCGCCGCGGCCGCGCCGGGCACGCCCGCCGCTCCCGGGGAGCGGCTGCGGCTGGGACTGCCGGAGCCGAGCGGGCCGTACGCCGTCGGCGCCGACCGGGCCGTGCTGGCCGCCTTCTTCGACCGCTTCCTGCGCGGGCGCGACGACCGCGGAGTGCTCGACGGACCGTCACCCCGTCTGCCGGACGTGCGGTTCTTCTCCTGAGCGGGCGCCCTTGCGGACCGGGCGGGAGCCCCGCGGTGCGGCGGACCGGAGCGCTGGCCTCCGCCGCCCGCGTTCCGGCAGGATGGCCGCCATGGTCTTCATGGTGTTCTCGGCGGTGATGCTGGTCATCGGCGTCGTCGCGGCGGTCGGGTCCGGACGGAAGGAGCTCGCCTTCCAGCGGGCCAAGCGCCAAGGCGTCGAACTCCAGGCCGAGGTCATGGACAACGCCCCCTCGCCCTCGGGCAACAAAGGCGCCTACTACCTGACCCCCGTCGTGCGCTACCGCCTGGAGGGACACACCTACACGGCCGAACTCGCCAACGCCTCCGCCACACCGGGCATCGCGCGCGGCAGCGGCGTGACGATAGTCGTCCACCCCGACCACCCGTACGAGCCGTTCGACCGCTACGGCGGGATGGGCGCGATGGCCCGCGGCTCGCTGCTCTTCCTGCCGCTGTCCCTCGTGCTGGTCGCGATGGCGGCCGCCCGCCTCTGACCGGCGGGACGCCCGGCCGGCCCGGCGGCGCTCAGCGGGTCAACTCCGCGCGGGTGGGCGGGTCCGCGCCCTCGCGGGCACAGGTCAGCGAGGCCGCGCGGGCGGCCAGCGCGAGGGCGTCGGCCACGGCCGCCGGAAGCGTGCCCGGCGCCGGTCGCCGCGCGCAGCGCCGCCCGGGCCGGTCCGGCCGGGCCCAGCAGCCCGGCCCGCAGCAGCCCGCTGAGCAGCCCCGCGGTGAACGCGTCCCCGGCGCCGACGGTGTCCACCACCTTGACCGGCGGCGGCGTCACCTCGGTGCTGCCGCCGCGCCACCAGGCGCGGGCGCCGCGCGCGCCGAGCGTGAGCACCACCAGCGAAGGGCCGCCGTCCTGCCGCGCCCAGCCCGCCGCGACCTTGCCGGCGTCCTGCCCGGGGTACAGCCACGCCAGGTCCTCGTCGCTGGCCTTCACCACATCGCTGGCCGCCACCAGCCGCTCCACCCGGGCCCGTTCGCGCTCGGGCGGACCCAGCAGCGCGGGCCGCAGGTTCGGGTCGTACGACACGGTCACCGCCTGCCGCGCGGCCTCCACCGCGGCCAGCACCGTGTCCGCGCCCGGCGGCAGGGCGGTCGCGATCGACCCGGTGTGCAGGTGCGCGGGCGCTCCCGCGCCGATCGCGGCGACCGTCGCGGCCGACAGCTCCCACGCGAGGTCGAAGTCGTACGTCGCCGCGCCGCGCGCGTCCAGCACCGCCGTCGCCGTGGACGTCGGCGTGTCGTCGGCGCAGCCGGGCAGCAACTCCACGCCGCTGCCGCGCAGATGCGCGGCCAGCCGGCCGCCGAGCCGGTCCCGGCCGATCCGCGTGGCGAACCGCACCGGGTGGCCGAGGCGGCCCAGGCCCAGCGCCACGTTGGCCGGGCTGCCGCCGGGCACCTCGCGGCCGCGGCCGTCCGGGCCGACCATCACGTCGGTCAGCGCCTCGCCGATGACGAGCGCGGCCCGGGCGGGTCCGACGGCTGCGCGGGCCCGACGGCGGCGGGCTGGACGGGTGTGACGGGCTCGAACGGCCTGCCGGGCTCGACGGGCTCGACGGGCTCCGCCATGTGAACTCCTCTGCCGTGGAACGGGGCTTCGTACCGCACGCGCCACCGCACCGGGCCGGATGCCGCGCGCAGGTCCCAGATCTACGGCACGACCTGGATCTTCCGCCCCTGCCCCGCCTGGAACCGCTGCAGCGCCGCGGCGTAGTCGCACCAGCGGCAGCCGGTCGCTGATGAACACCTCCGGGTCGAGCACGCCGCCCGCGAACAGCTCGGCGGCCCGCTCGTAGCTGTGCAGCACGGCCATCGAGCCGGTGATGGTGATCTCCTGGTTGTAGATCCGGTACGGCTCGATGGTGGCCCGCGCCGCGTAGTCGGCGACGCCGAACTGGAGGAAGGTGCCGCCCTTGCCGACCCGGCCGAGCGCCGTCCTGGATGGCCTGCGGCGTTGCCGGTGGCGTCGATGACCACGTCCCAGCCGCGCGGCCGTTCGATCGCGTCGGCGCTGGTGGCCGTGGCGGAGCAGCCGAGCGTGCGGGCGGTGGCCAGCCGCTCCTCGTTGATGTCCACCATGTCGACGGTGGCGGCGCCGGTGCGCTTGGCCAGTTCCAGCATCATCAGGCCCATGGTGCCGGAGCCGTAGATCAGGACGTGCGCGGCCAGCTGGGCGCGCAGGATGTCGTAGCCGCGCACCGCGCAGGACAGCGGCTCGATCAGCGCCGCGTCCTCGGGTGCGCGACGTGCTCGGGCAGCTTGACGCAGTTGGCGGCCGGGCGCGGCCGCGTACTCGGCGGCGCCGCCCGGCACGGTGACGCCGATCGCGGCCCACCGCTCGCACAGGTTGTTGCGGCCGATCCGGCAGTAGTGGCACTCGTGGCAGTACAGCGACGGGTCGACCGCGACCCGGTCGCCGATCGCGCAGCTCGGCGCACCTGCGGCGCCGACCGCGACGACCTCGCCGGCGAACTCGTGGCCCGGCACGATCGGCAGGGTCGGCGCGAACTCGCCCTGCAGGATGTGCAGATCGGTGCCGCACAGACCGCACGCGGCGACCTGCGACCACCACCTCGCGCGGGCCCGGCGCCGGGTCGTCCACGGTCTCGACGCCGACCACGCCGGGCGAGCTGATGACGGCTGCTTTCACTTGACGGCTCCAAGGGAGAGGCCCTGGACGAGCTTGTCCTGGGCGGCGAACCCGGCGGCCAGCACCGGCAGGGAGATGCAGACGGCGGCGGCGCACACCTTCGCCAGGAACAGGCCCTGGCTGGTGACGAAGCCGGTCAGGAACACCGGCGCGGTGCCGGCGACGACGCCGGTCAGCACCCGGGCGAAGAGCAGCTCGTTCCAGCTGAAGATGAAGCGAGATCAGCGCGGTCGCCGCGATGCCCGGCAGCGACCACGGGCGCGACGATCCGCACCAGCACGGTCGGCAGCCCGGCGCCGTCGATCGAGGCGGCCTCCAGGATCGCCACCGGCACGTCGGCCAGGAAGGAGCGCATCATCCACACCGCGATCGGCAGGTTCATCGAGGTGTAGAGGATGACCAGCAGCCAGATGTTGTCCAGCATGCCGGCGTTCTTGGCGATCAGGTACACCGGCAGCAGCCCGGCCACGGCGGGCAGCATCTTGGTGGACAGGAAGAAGAACATCACGTCGCGTCCACTTGCGCACCGGCTTGATCGACAGCGCGTACGCCGCCGGGATGGCCAGCACCAGCACGAGCAGCGGTCGAGAGCGACGCTCGCGGTCAGCGAGTTGATCAGCGGCGGCCACGGGCTGACCCCGGTGCCGGCGCCGAAGAACTCGCGGTAGCCGTGCAGGGTCAGCGCGGCGCCGAGCGTGGGCGGGTTGGTCGCCGCGTCCTGCTCGCTGTGGAAGGAGGTCAGCACCATCCAGGCGAACGGCAGGAAGAACAGCGATCCCGCACAGCCAGGCCAGCAGGCCCGAGCAGCCGGCGCGTTGCGGCGCGGGCGCGCGGCGCGCCGTCGGCCGGCGGTGCGCGGGACGGTCGGCGGTCATCAGGGGTCTCCTCTCGGAAGCAGGGACGAGACGGTGCGCAGCGCGAAGGTCGCCACGATGATGGAGCGCGATCACCACGATCACGCCCTCCGCGGACGCCTGGCCGTAGTCGTGCGCCTGGTAGAAGGTCTGTGTAGACGGTGTACGGCAGGTTGGCGGTGCCCAGGCCGCCGGAGGTGATGGTGAAGACGGCGTCGAAGTTCTGCACCACGTAGACCGTGCCGAGCAGCGCGGCCAGCTCCAGGTAGCGGCGCAGGTGCGGGAAGGTGAGGTAGCGGAAGATCTGCCAGGCCGCCGGCGCCGTCCACCCGGGCCGCCTCGATGATGTCGGTCGGGCGGCTCTGCAGCCCGGCCAGCAGGATCAGCATCATGAACGGCGTCCACTGCCAGATCAGCGACGCCTCGACCGACGAGCAGCGGCGACTGCCGACAGCCAGTCCGGCTGCGGCGCGTCGTGGCTGCCGAACAGGCTCCAGACCCAGGTCAGGGTGCCGTTGATCAGGCCGTACGAGGCGTTGTAGAGCGCGTGCTTCCACAGCAGCGCGGAGGCCACCGGCACCACCAGGAACGGCGTGATCAGCATGGTGCGCACGACGCCCCGGCCGAGGAACTTGCGGTCCAGCAGCAGCGCCAGGCCCAGCCCGAGCAGCAGGCTGACCAGCACCACGGTGACGGTCAGCACCACCGTGGTGGTCATCGACGAGCGCAGCTGCGGATCGGTGAACTCCGCCCGGTAGTTGCTCGCAGGCCGGTGAAGCCGCGGTCCGCCGGGGTCGAGCGCGTTCCAGCGCATGAACGAGATCACCAGCGTGCCGACGAACGGCAGTTGGGTCACCACGATCATGAAGACCAGGGCGGGCAGCAGCGGGGCCCGGCGGGCCCAGGCGCCGCGCGGCCGGCGCGGCGCCCGGTACGCGGCCCGCCGCGGCGCCGCGCGGCGGGGTGCGGACGTCGCCGGCCATGGACGGGGAGGTCATCGCGGGCCCGCTCACTTGCCCGCGTACTTGCCGGCGACCTTCTCGGCGAGCTTCTGGCTCGCGCTCAGCGCGCTGTCCACGCTGGTCCGTCCGGCGATGGCCGAGCTGATCTCCTGCGAGACCTGCGTGCCCAGGTCGGTGAACTCCGGGATGCCGACGAACTGGATGCCGGGCGCGGGCCGCGGCTGCACGCCCGGGGTTCGCCGGGTCGGCGGCCTCGAGCGCGGTCAGCGTGGGCTCGGCGAAGGCGCCGGACGCCTTCACGTACGCGGGGTTGGTGTACGTCGAGGTGCGCTTGCCGGCCGGCACCCGGGACCAGCCGAGCTTCTGGCCGACCAGGTTCTCGTAGCCCTTGCCGGACGCCCAGGAGATGAACTTCCAGGCGTCGGACTGGTGCTTGCTCGCCTTCTGCACGCCCCACGCCCAGGTGTACAGCCAGCCCGAGCTCTTGGTCTGGTCCACCGGCGCGGGCACGTAGCCGATCTTCCCGGCGACCGGGGAGTCGGAGCCCTCCAGCGAGCCGGCCGCGGACGTGGCGTCGTACCACATGGCGACCTTGCCCTGCTCCAGGTCGTTGAGGCACTCGGTGAAGCCGGACTGCGGCGCGCCGGCCTCGCCGTGCTTGCCGGACCAGGTCGACGTAGAACTTGGTGGCCTTGGTGAAGGCCGGGCTGGTCGAGCTGCGCCTGCCAGTTCTGGTCGAACCAGGTGCCGCCCATGGTGTTCACCACCGTGGTCAGCGGCGCGATCATCTCGCCCCAGCCGGGCTGGCCGCGCAGGCAGATGCCCTTCATGCCCTGGCTGCGCGCCGTCCGCCTTGGCCGCGAGGTCGGCGACCTGCGTGCCAGGTCGGGTCGGCGGGCATGGTCAGGTGCTTCGCGGCGAAGACGTCCTTGCGGTACATCAGGAACGACGACTCGCCGTAGAACGGCTCGGCGTAGATCTGGCCGTGGTACGGTCAGCGACTGCTGCATGGCGGGCAGGATGTCGCTCTGGTCGAAGGCGGTGTCGGCCTTGGCCTCGGCGGTCAGCGGGGCGAGCCAGCCGTTCTTGGCGTAGATCGGCGTCTCGTAGTTGCTGATGGTGCCGACGTCGTACTGGCCGGCCTGGCTGGAGAAGTCCTGGGTGATCTTGTCGCGGACGTCGTCCTCGGGCAGCACGGTGAAGTTGACCTTGATGCCGGTGGACTTGGTGAAGTTCGGCGGCGGTCAGCTTCTGGAGGTCCACCATCTGCGGGTTGTTGACCATCAGGACGTTGAGGGAGTGCGCGCCGGAGCCGCCGCCGGCTCCGCCCGCGCCCGAGCAGGCGGCGAGCAGCGCGCCGCACACGGCCAGCGCCAGCGGGGGCAGGGTGCGGCGCAGTCTTCGTTGGTGCGGGTGGAGGGCGTCATGATACGTCCCTTTCATGACCGGATCTGAGGGTGGATTCGGGGTGCGGGGGCTGATCGGGTGTGCGGGCGGGACCGGCGGCGTGCCGGTGACGGTCGGACGGGGTGGGTGGACGGCTGGGGACGGGGATCTGGACGGTGTGGTCGAGCGTGGCGGGCCCGCGGGTCAGACTCTGAAGACGCGCGGGCCCAGCAGTGCGTAGCGGTGCGCCTCGGCGCTGGACAGGCCGGTGTCGGTGACGATCGCCTCGAAGTCGGCGACCTCGGCGAAGCGGCAGAAGCTGCTCGCGCCGAACTTGCTGTGGTGGCCCATGAACACCCGTCGGCGCGAGACCTCCAGCGCCTTGGCCTTGACGTCGGCGACGACCGGATCGGGTGTGGTCAGGCCCAGTTCGCGGGAGATGCCGTTGGACCCGACGAAGGCCAGGTCGATGACGAAGCCGGCCAGCATGTCGCAGGCCCAGCGAGCCGACGGTGGCCAGGGTCCTGGCCCGGACCCGGCCGCCGAGCAGCAGCACGGTGGTGTCGGCCGAGTCGGCGACGGCGGCGGCCGTGGTGAGCGAGGCGGTGACCACGGTCAGCGGCCGGTCGCCGGGCAGCAGCGCGGCGAGCAGCTGCGGGGTGTAGCCCTCGTCCACGAACACCGTCTCCGCCTCGCCGAGCAGCTTGACCGCCTCGGCGGCGATCCGGCGCTTGTCGGCGACGTGCAGCGTGACCCGCTGGGCGAGGTCGGTCTCGAAGCCGGCGCCCTCCACCGGGTAGGCGCCGCCGTACGTACGGCGGACCAGGCCCGCGGCGCTCCAGCACGCCGAGGTCGCGCCGGATGGTCTCCGGCGCGACCGCGAGGTCCGCGGCCATCGCGGTGACCTCGACCTGACCGTGGTGACGGGCGAGGGCGAGGATGCGGTGCTGGCGCTCCTCGGCCCGCATGCACCTCACCCCGCTTCCTCGCGCCGGTCCGGGCACGGCCTGCCCGGTATCGCCCGTAGAAGAGTTATACCGCCGGGCCTTTGCCCGTCCAGGGTCCGTAACGGACAACAAACGGCCCGGTTGCGCCCGCCTGTCCTCGACATCGGTGCAGCTCACCGGCTCGGCATTCACAGCGCCCTGGTGAGTGGTGGCCAATCGGCCGCACAGGATGCCTGGTTCGGGCCGTGCCCGCTGCCGGGCATGTACACGTACTTCGGTCCGGCGGTCGCAGGCCACCCGCCCGTGCCCGCCGGGTCGCCACCGCGGCCACCGCGTGCGATCAGGTCCTGGTCGCAGGCTGTCGGCCGGCCGTCCCGGCCGGCTCGGACGGCGGCCGGGCCGCGGATCTCCTGGACCGCCGTGACCAGTGCCTCGCGCAGCGCCGCGTTGTTCGTCGGGCCGGCCGCCTCCAGCAGCTCGAGGCCGGCGGCGGTGACGTCGGTGTAGATGCCCCGCCGGTCGGTCGGGCACAGGTAGCGCGACAGCAGCCCGCGCTCCTCCAGCCGGGTCACCAGCCGGGTGTGCTGAGGACGACGGCGTCGGCGACCTGCTTCATCTGCAGGTGGCCGCCGGCGCCGTCGTGCTGCCGGCTGAGCACGTCGAGCAGCGAGAACTCGCGCACGCTGAGCTCGTGCCCGGCCTGCAGGGCGCGCTCGATGTGGGCCTCGATCCTGCCGTGCAGCAGGGAGAGCGCGCACCAGCCGCTGGGCGAGGGCGGTCAGTGCCGGGTCCGTCGGCGGTCATCGGTCCTCCTCCGTCGCGGGCGGCCGGACCGCGGCCTGATCACCAGGATAGCTCACACGCGCAATATACCGCGTTTGCAAATAACCCGCGTCTGCAATTATTGTCGGACGCCTGGCAAGGCGCTCACTGCAACTCATCTCCGGGAAGGTGATCTCCTCATGCCTCTCGCGCTCCTGGCCCTCGCCATCGGGGCCTTCGGGATCGGCACCACCGAGTTCGTGATCATGGGGCTGCTGCCCGAGGTCGCCGGCGACTTCGGCGTCTCCGATCCCCACCGCCGGCTTCCTGGTGACCGGCTACGCGCTCGGCGTGGTGGTCGGCGCCCGCTGATGACCGTGCTCGGCACGAAGATCTCCCGCAAGCGGATGCTGATGCTGCTGATGGGCCTGTTCGTGGTCGGCAACCTGATCTCCGCGGTCGCGCCGGTCTTCGCGCGTGATGCTCGTCGGCCGGGTGGTCGCCTCGCTCGCGCACGGCGCCTTCTTCGGCATCGGCTCGGTCGTCGCGGCCGAACTGGTCGCCGCCGGAGAAGAAGGCCGGCGCGATCGCGATGATGTTCACCGGCCTGACCGTCGCCAACGTCGTCGGCGTGCCGCTGGGCACCTACGTCGGGCAGAGCGCGGGCTGGCGGGTCACCTTCGTCGTCGTCGCCGCGCCTCGGCGTGCTCGGGCTGCTCGGCGTCGCCAAGCTCGTCCCGGACCTGCCCCGGCCGCGAGGGCGTGCGCCTGCGCCACGAACTCGCCGTGTTCCGCAACGTCCAGGTGCTGCTCGCCATGGCGATGACCGTGCTCGGCTTCGGCGGGGTCTTCGCCGCGATCACCTACATCGCGCCGATGATGACCGACGTCGCCGGCTACGCCGACGGCTCGGTGACCTGGCTGCTGGTCCTCTTCGGCCTCGGCATGGTCGCCGGCAACCTCGTCGGCGGCCGGTTCGCCGACCGCGCGGCTGATGCCGATGCTCTACACCGCGCTGGGCGGGCTGGCCGTGGTGCTCGCCGCTGTTCACGGTGACCGCGCACGACAAGGCCGCGGCGGCGGTCACGATCTTCGCTGATCGGCGCCCTCGGCTTCGCGACCGTGCCGCCGCTGCAGAAGCGGGTGCTCGACCAGGCGCGCGGGCGCCCCCACCCTGGCCTCGGCCGTCAACATCGGCGCCTTCAACCTCGGCAACGCGCTGGCCGCCTGGCTCGGCGGCATCGTCATCGCGGCCGGCCACGGCTACACCGCCCCCAACTGGGTCGGCGCGGCCCTGACCTTCTCCGCCCTGGTCGTCGCGCTGGTCTCCAGCGCTCTGGAGCGCGGCGGGCCCCGCGGGAGGGGGCGTACGGTCGCCTGGTCTGCCGCCACGGTCGGCGCCGCTGCCGTCACCGCCGACAGCCGCTGCTGACGGCCCGCCCCCCGAGGGTCCGGCCTACGGGCGCGGGCGGCGCCGCGAGACGTCCAGCGACAGCGACGTGGAGTGCTCGGCGAACCCGAGGTCGCGGTAGAGGCGCTCCGCCTCGGGTGTCGCGTGCAGGTCGACCCGGGTCACGCCCTGCTCCTCGAACCAGTCGAGCAGCGCCTCGGTCACGGCCCGGGCATGGCCGAGGCCCCGGTGCGCGGGGTCGGTGCACACGTTGAACACGAAGCCGAACCGGCCCGCCGGGCTCGACGGCGCGGGCAGCCGCTGCTCCACGGTGCCGACCGCGCACGCGGCCAGCCCGCCGTCCACAGCGTCCACCACGAACACCGCGGTGAGCGCGCCCCGCCCGGCAAGCTGCTCGCGCAGCAGCCGCTCCGCCTCGGCCTCCCACGGCCCGGGCGCGTCCCGCCCGGTCATCGCCGCGAACATCACCCGCCGCAGCCGTACGACCTCGGGGGCGTCGTCCTCCCGGGCGGAGCGTACGGCGGGTGCGGCGGGCGGAAGGGGTCGGCACGTGGCCGGATCGGCCGCTGCCGGCCCGCTGCGCGCCGGTCCGGTGCACGTCGGTTCGGCTGTCACGCGCACCACGCTACCCACCCGGCTGCCGGTGGCCGCCGGGCGGGGTCCGTGGTGACGGTGGGCGGGAGTCAGCCCCGGTGGACCTCCACGCCGTAGCCGAGGGCCTGGACCACGGCCTGCACGTTCGGATAGATGTCGTCGGCAGGGAGCGCGGAGACCCGCTCGACCAGGACGTCGGGGGCCTGGTGGCGGTGGAGCGCGCCCAGCAGCGCCGAACGCCGCGCCGGGTACACGCTGCGGTCCAGGTGTTTGGCCAGGTCGCTGCGGACGTAGACGCCCTCCGGGGTCATCCCGGTCGGCGGCGCGCCGCTGGGGGTGGCGTCGGCGAAGGGCCGGTCCCCGTCGGGCGGCTGCGCGTCGCCTTCCTCCTGGGCCCGTACGGCCCGGTTCGCCTTCAGCTCCCCCCGGACCTCCTTCTTGAGTTCGTCGTCCCGCGCGAATCCGGTCTTGTTGGTTCCCTGGTCCGTCATGAAGCCGTGGCCTCCCTTTGTCGGTTCCCCGGTACGGGCGTCCGGATCAGTTCGGGTACCCGAGCGGTCCGTACCGAAACGGGAGATCGCGGGCGGCCGGGAGCGACAGGGAAGGGGCGGGACGGAGGGGGCACGAAAGGGGCCGGCCGGGGCGTGGTGCCCCGGCCGGCCCGTCCGCTCAGAGCGGGGGAGTACCGGTCAGCTGTGGTTCCAGGTGACGGAGAAGGCGGTGCCGCCGGAGAGCGCGGAGGTGGTCGCCTTGGTGGTGCTGCCCGAGGCCATGTTGATCTTGTCGGGGGAGTAGTTCCCGATCGACTGGCCGTTGGCGGTGGCACCGCTGAAGTTGGCGGTGCTGAAGTGCGCGAGCGGGAGCACGCCGGAGGAGCTGGAGGGCGCCTCGGCGATGATCTCGGCGGAGGCCAGCGACGCGCTGCTCGACGACTTGGTGGTGGTCTTCGTCCAGCCCTTGGTGGTGTCGCTGAGCGTGAGGGTGAACGAGCCGCTGCCGTTGGTCGACACCGTGGAGGTGAAGTGGTCGCCGGGGCTGACCGCGTTGCTGTAGTTCACGGGGAAGGCCGGGTACATCTCGTACCACGAGTAGTACTGCGGCGAGCCGCCCGAGCAGTCCGCCTCGGTGCCCGTCTGCTCCACCGAGCTGCTGCCGTCGCCGTCCAGACCGATCCAGAACGACGAGTACGCGGTCGAGCTGGTGCACGACACCGACGGCTGGACCCAGCTCGCCGAGACGCTGGTGAAGGTCGAGCCGGTGGCGGCGTATCCGGCCCAGTTGGAGCTGGTGCTGTGCGTGATCCCTCCCACCAGATGGTGGTTGCCGAGGGGGGTCATACGGATCGTGGGGGCGGCCGACGCGACCGAGGGGGCGGTCGCCAGGGCGGACAGGACTGCTGCGGCCACGGCCGTTGCGGCGGTGAAGCGGATGGTTGCCGACATGCTGCTCCTTCTCGCGGTTCTCGCGGTGCAGAGGGCACTGGCGGATACCAGTGGGGTGTACGAGCCGCCAGTGATTGTCAGTGTGCAGACAATCAACGCTCCGTGGCACACGGTCGGCTCAACGATCGGCAAAGGTCGTGCCAAGTGCGCCGATATTCACGCCACTTGATCGCATACGTCCCCAACGCGGCCGATGTCAGGGCGAGTCGGCCGCCGGAGCCCGCCGGAGCCCGGCGGGTCAACGGGACGGCTGGAAAGTGCCTCGACCCCGGGTTGAGAGTCGGGGTGTCAGAGGTCGACTCTCACCCTGGACTTGAGGATGAGAGTCGGTTCTGTACGGGACCTTCGGAGCACCGGTCGCGCCGGCCGCCCCCGGCCGCGGGAGGGCATGCGAGGACCCGCCGGCCAGTGGCCGGCGGGTCCGCCGTACGCGTGGGTCGGGTGCTGCTTCCTGCTACTGCGGGCCGGGCCGCTCCGGCGGCGGGCCGTCCCCGTCCCTGCCCCCGCCCGCACCCTGGGCGGGACCGCCCCGAGCGGCCGGCGCTCCAGGCGTCTCCGGGGCCGCCGGGTCCGCCTCGTCCTCGGCCTGCACGCCGCCCTTCAGGCCGAACCAGGCCACGATCGCGGCGGCGGCCATGATCCCGGCCATGGCGTAGAAGACGGTGCGGGTGGCGTAGGCGAAGTCCACCTGGATGTAGTGCGGGATGTGGCCGCCGCCCGCGGGGGCCTGGTGCGACTGGGCGATCTGGTGGGCCTGGGTGGACGCCTGGTCCGACGGCACCCCGCGGGCCAGCAGCGAGGACCGGACCCGCGACTCGAAGCGCGCCACCGACACGGTGCCGAGCACGGCCAGGCCCAGGCTCGCGGCGTAGTTCCGTACGGTCTGCGTGATGCCGGTGGCCTCGCCGTAGGACAGCCGGGACGCCCGGTTGACCGCGTCGGTGCTGGCCGGGGTGAGCATCAGGCCCATTCCGGCGCCGGCCAGCACGATGGACCACTGCTGGGAGCCGAAGTCCAGGTGGGTGACCTCGCCCGCGAGCAGGTAGAAGCCGATGGCGCACACCACGCAGCCCCACACCACCGGCCGCTTGGCGCCGCCCCGGTCCAGCATCCGGCCGCCGAACTGCGAGGCGATGACGAATCCGATGAAGAAGTAGAGCAGGTACAGGCCCGCGCCCGACGCGGACTTGCCGAGCGCGATCTGCGCGTACTCGCTCGCGAAGAAGAAGAACGGGATGAACACCAGCATCGAGATGCCGAGCACCATGTTCTCGACCAGGAAGGCCCTGATCCGGAAGATCCGCACCTGGATCAGCGGCGACCGCGTGCGCCGCTCGACCCGGTAGAAGACGAAGAGGAGGATCAGGCCGAGCGCGATGCACAGCCCGATCGCCGGGTTCGACCAGTGCCAGATCTGGGACTGCTGGAAGCCGAAGACGCTCAGGCCCACGCCGGCCACGATCAGGGCCAGCCCCCGGTAGTCCATCGGCGCGGGCCGGTGCTCGGTGACCGGCCGGGAGACGGCGATCAGCACCAGCGCGACGACCGCCACCGGGATGTTCACCCAGAAGATGGCGCGCCAGGTCCACTCGGTCAGCCAGCCGCCCAGGATCGGGCCGACCGCGGTCAGGCCGCCGGCGATGCCGAAGAACAGGGCCAGCGCCTTGCCGCGCTCGCGCAGCGCGAACGTCTGCACCACGATCCCCAGCGCCGCCGGGAACATGATCGCGCCGCCCGCGCCCTGCACCACCCGGAAGGCCACGATCCACGCCTGCGCCGCGCCGCCCTTGGGCGTCAGCCCGCACATCAGCGACGCGCCGGCGAAGATGATCACCCCGGCCACCACCACCCGGCGGTGCCCCATGGTGTCGGCCAGCCGCCCGCCGTAGGCGAAGAGCGCGGCCAGCGACAGGAGATAGGCGTTGACCGCCCACTGCACGCCCGTGCTGGACAGGTTCAGCTCGTCCTGGATCTGGGGGACGGCGATCGACACGATGGTCTGGTCGATGAAGGTCATCGCGACGGCGAAGATCATCGCCGCGAGCACCAGGTTCCTCGATCGCCCGCCCCGGCCCGCCGTCCCGCCCGCGGTGGCCGTCTCCGTCATCAGCTCTCCTCGCCCGCCGGTGGCCGGTAGCCGCGAACGGTACCCCGCCTGGAGCCCGGCTCCTACAGTCGGGCACGGCCGCCGATCGCGCCACCGGGCGGGCCGGTGGTCGGCCGCGACCGGAGGAGATGTCAGGATGGGACCCATGGACAACGTGTACTTCGACATTTCCATCGACGGTGCGCCCGCGGGGCGGATCGTCTTCCGCCTGTTCGACGACGTGGTGCCCAAGACCGCCCAGAACTTCCGCGAGCTGGCCACCGGCCAGCACGGGTTCGGCTACGCCGGCTCGGCGTTCCACCGCGTCATCCCGTCCTTCATGCTCCAGGGCGGCGACTTCACCAGTGGTGACGGCCGCGGTGGCAAGAGCATCTACGGTGCGAAGTTCGCCGACGAGAACTTCACGCTCAAGCACGACCGCCCGTTCCTGCTGTCGATGGCGAACGCCGGCCCGAACTCCAACGGCTCGCAGTTCTTCGTCACGACCGTGGCCACCGACTGGCTCGACGGCAAGCACGTGGTGTTCGGCGAGGTCGTCGAGGGCTCGGACCTGGTGAAGACCATCGAGGGGAAGGGCAGCCGCAGCGGCTCCCCTTCCGCCAAGGTGGTCATCACCGAGTCCGGTACCGTCCCCGCCTGATCCCCGCCGGGGCCGCACTCGGCCCCCTGCACCCCCACGCCCCCGTCGCGCGACCGCGCGGCGGGGGCGCCTTGCACGCATGAGGACCGGGGCTGGGGGACCGGAGGCCGAGAGCCGGGCGGTTCCGGGCGCCCGGCCTCAGCGCTCGGCGGCGGGCTCCCCGCGCAGGGCCGTCACCAGGTCGCGCGGCAGCCCGTGGGTGTCGTGCAGATAGGCGTAGTCGTCCTCGCCCAGCGGCCCGGCGAACCTGCGCCTGCGACAGCACCCGCCGCCCCCGCTCCAGCAGGGCGCCGAACCGCCGCTCCTCGTCGAGCAGCACCTCGCGCACCCGCCCGGTGCGGTCCTGCGGCAGGCCGAAGCGGCGCAGCGTGTCCTCGACGGGTCCGCCGGGAAGGTCGCCGAGGGTACGGGACGGGTCGTCGCGCCACAGCAGCGTCAGCGTCCGCCGGACCAGCCTGCGCAGCACGTATCCGTGACCGGTGGCGGCCGGCCGTACGCCGTCGCCGACGAGTACGGCGGCCGAGCGCAGGTGGTCCACGACGGTCCGCCGCTCCGGCGTGCCGTCGACTCCCCACAGGCGGGGCACGGCCTGCATCCACGGCTCGAAGAGGTCGGTGCCGTAGACCGAGTCCTTGCCCTGAAGGACCGTCACCAGCCGCTCCAGGCCCATGCCGGTGTCGACGCTGCCGCGGGTCAGCGGGTGCAGGGCGCCGTCGCCGTGGCGGCGGTAGCGCATGGAGACGTGGTTCCACACCTCGACCCAGCGCGGGTCACCGCTGGGCGTGCCCTGCGGCGGGCCGTCCCCGGTCCACACGAAGATCTCCGAGTCGGGGCCGCACGGGCCGGTCGGGCCGTTGGACCACCAGTTGTCCTCGCCGAGCGGTTCGACGGGCACGCCCAGGTCGTGCCAGGTGTGCAGCGAGTCGGTGTCGGGCCCGAGCCGGTCGCGCTCGTCGCCGCCGAAGACGGTGGCGTGCAGCCGCCGCGGATCGAGGCCGTACCCGTCGACCAGCAGCTCGTAGCCCCACCGCAGGCTCTGCGGGGTCCGGTAGTCGCCGAGGGACCAGGAGCCGAGCATCTCGAAGACGGTCAGGTGGGTGCGGTCGCCCACCTCGTCCAGGTCGGTGGTGCGCAGACAGCGCTGGACGTCGGCCA
Source organism: uncultured Actinomycetota bacterium (assembly GCA_963820715.1). Classification (GTDB taxonomy): domain Bacteria; phylum Actinomycetota; class Actinomycetes; order Streptomycetales; family Streptomycetaceae; genus Actinacidiphila. The sequence continues at coordinate 461,986 of CAWGAU010000004.1, forward strand.
GGCGGGTGCCGAGCGGGTGCGGCCGGCCGGTCAGGTACGGGGTCAGCGGGTGCATGCCCGAGGTCGTGAAGAGCACCGGGTCGCCCGGCGGCCGCACCAGCGGGGCGCCGGGCAGCACGTGGTGGCCGCGGTCGCGGAAGAAGTCGAGGAAGGTGCTCAGGGTCTGCTCGCTGTTCACGGCGTGGGCCTCTCGGATCACGCGACGGGAAAGGGGCCGCCGGCCACGGCCGCGAGCACAGGAGAGGTCGGCACGCACGCACCCGGCGATCCGTTTCCGGTCGCCGGGGGAAGGGGGAGGAGGTCAGGCGGCGGCAACCGGCGAGCTGGTCGCTCGCGCGGTCGCGGTGCTGCTGGGATGCGTGACCTTCATGGCGCCGACGGTAACAGCCGGTCGCCGCCGGTGCCCCTGGTTTACGCACCTCCCGCCGCGCAGCTCCTCTCGACAGGAGGTGCGCTGGATGGCCGTGGGTCATAGCGGTCATTTCCTCTCATCATAGGAATATGGGACAGTGGGAGCCGGTGTGCGTACGACCGCGAGGAAAGCCGAGGCCGATGACCGCTCGCAGCGAGCCGGCCGTATCCGCGGGCCGACCCGCGCCCGGGGAGCGTCCGCGCCAGTGGTACGGCGACGAGCCGGCCGATCTGTTCGGCCGCTCGACGGCCGTGCTCGCCCTGCTGGACGGCCCCGAACACGTCCTGCGGACCGCCAACCCCGCCTTCCACGCCGTTCTCGGCACCGACCCCGGGGCCGTCGGCCGTCCCGCTGGGCCGCAGCGTGCCCGAACTCGCCGGACAGAGCCTGCCCGCCCTGCTCGACGACGTCTACCGCACCGGCCGCCCGTACTCCGGCCAGGACATCCCGGTCCGCCTCCAGGACGGCGACGAGGGCCACGGCCACGAGGTGTACTTCGACCTCACCGTCGAACCCCGCCGGGACAGCGCCGGCCGCGTCATGGGCGTCCGCGTCCTCGGGGTCGACATCACCCCGCTCAAGCACGCCGGCGCCTTCGCCGCGGAGCAGCGCGCCCTGCTGGAGCAGATCGCCCGCCGCGCCCCGCTCGGCGAGATCCTCGACGGCATGACCCGGCTCATCGAGGAGCTGGTCGCCCGGCGTCATCGCGTCCGTGCTGCTCGCCGACCCCGACGGCCTCCACCTGCGGCACGGCGCCGCGCCCAGCCTCCCCGACTTCTACAACGAGGCCATCGACGGCATCGCCACCGGCGAGCGCATGGGCTCGTGCGGCACCGCCGCCCACCGCCGCGAACCCGTCATCGTCTCCGACATCTCCACCGACCCGTCCTGGGAGGGCTACCGCGACCTCGCCGCCCGGGCGGGCCTGGCCGCCTGCTGGTCCACCCCGATCCTGGCCGCCGACGGGCAGCTGTTCGGCACGTTCGCGATGTACCACCGCACCACGCGCGCCCCGCGCGACTCCGACCTCGCGCTGTGCGCCGCCTTCGCCCGGATCGCCGCCCTCGCCGTCGAACGCCACCGCGCCGAGGAGGCCAGAAGCGTCGCCGAGGCCAAGGAGAAGGCCGCACGCGAGGACCTCGCCTTCCTTCTGGAGGCCGGCAACGCGCTCACCCAGGACCTCGACTACGAGCAGACCCTCGAACACCTCGCCCGGCTGTGCGTGCCCGACCTGGCCCCGCTGTGCGTGATCGACGCCGTCGCCGACGGGCGGCTGCGCCGGATGGCCGCCGTCGCCGCGGAGCCTGGCGAGCAACTGCTGCTCTCCGCGCACCTGACCGCCCACGCCGACGGCGTCCCGATCCGCACCGCCACCTGCCCCGACAGCACCAGGATCGCCCGCGGCGCCCCCGACACGCCCGGGCCCTGGGAGGCCCTGGACGTCACCGGCCACGTCCGCATCCCGCTGCGCGAGCGCGCCCGTAGCTACGGCACGCTCACCCTGCTCACCACGGGCGAGCAGACGCTGGACTGGCGCCGGATCGGGCTCGCGGAGGAGCTCGCCCACCGCGCGTCCACGGTGGCCCGCAACGCCCGCCAGTACCATGCCCGCGCCCGCCTGGCCCACGACCTCCAGGCCGGACTGCTCCTCACCGACATGCCCGAACTCCCCGGCGCCGAACTCGCCGCCTACTACCGGCCGGCCGGCGAGGGACTGGACATCGGCGGCGACTTCTACGACGTCTTCCCGCTGCCGGGCGAGCGCTGGGCCTTCATGATCGGCGACGTCTGCGGGCGCGGCGCCGTCGCCGCCACCATCACCGCGCTGGTCCGCCACACCGCCCGGGCCGTCGCGCCGCTGCTCGGCGACCCGGTCGCGGTCGTCGAGGCGATCAACACCGCGCTGCTCGAACGTGCCCCCGGCAACGGCGGCGACTTCGTCACCCTCGTCTACGGCCACCTGCGCCCCCGCGCCGACCGGCTCGACATCGACCTGGTCAGGGCGGGCCACCTCATGCCCGTCCACCACCGGCCCGGCGCCGCCCCGGTCGCCGTCAGCAGCGACGGCATGCTGCTGGGCGCCTTCCCCGACGCCGCCCCCGAGATCGTCGGCCTGCCGCTGCACCCGGGGGAGTCGCTGGTGCTCGCCACCGACGGCATCACCGAGTCCCGCGACCACAGCGGAAAGCAGTTCGGCGAGAGCGGCATCACCCGGGCGCTGGCCGGCGCCGGCGACGCCGCCCTCGGCGCCCGAGGCGTGCTCGACGCCGTGATCAGCGCGGTCGTGCGCCACGCCGAGGGCGTCCCCACCGACGACGACCAGGCGGCCCTGGTCCTCACCGCCCGCTGAACCGTACGGCGCCCGCCGAGCCGTACGGCCGGGCCGTCCCGCCGGATCACCGAGGCCGCCGGGCCCTACCCGCCGTGCCCGGCCGTGCGACCCCTGCCCGGACGCGGCCGCGGCGCCCGCCCGTACGGTGCCGTCCGGCCGGGCCCGCCGGCCGCCGTAATCCCGACTGGGGAGCGAAACCGACATTCCGGACGAGAAGGGTGCGCCCGGCGGCGGTAGGTTGGACTCATGGAATCGAGCGGCTCCGGGAGGACAGGGCCGTCCGCGTCACGCGTGCTCACATCTCCGGCATGGCAGCTCGGCGCGGCGATCCTGGTTCTCGGCGCCCTCGTCGCGGTCGACCTGTCGGGCGGCCGGACCATCCGGATCGGCGGACTGCTCGTGGCCGTGCCCGCGCTGTCTGCCGTGTTCCTGTGGCCCTTGGGCGTCCTGGTCGTCTCCGTCCTCACCCTCGGCTGCATCCTGCTGACCTCCGCGCAGAACCACACGATCGACGACACGAACTTCCCCGTCGTCATGGCCACGGCGGTCCTCGTCGGCGTCGGCGCCGTCACGGCCTCGGTCCTGAGGCAGCGGCGCGAACGCCAGCTCGCGCAGGTCCGCAAGGTCGCCGCCGTCACCCAGCGGGCACTGCTGCGCCCGCTGCCGTCGCGGCTGGGCCGGGTCACCATCTCCTCGATGTACCTCGCCGCCGACGAGGAGGCGGCCATCGGCGGGGACCTATACGCGGCCGCTGTCACCGAGCGCGAGCGCCACCCGTGTGCTCGTCGGCGATGTCCAGGGCAAGGGCCTGGCGGCGGTCGAGGTGGCCGGCCTGCTGCTGAGCGGCGTTCCGCCGCGCGGTGCGCGCCCGTACCCCGCTGTCCGGCCTGTCCGCCTTCCTCGACCGGAGCCTGCGCGAGGACCTGGTGGACATCGCGGCGGACGGCGACCCCGACAGCGCCCGGGACGACCGGACCCGGACCCGGAGCAGGACGTGGCCAGCTCCGCCGGTTCCATGATCTCCGAGGCCCGCTTCCTGGAACGGTTCGTCACCGCCGTGGTGGTCGACATCGCGGCGGACGGCGGCAGCGTCGCCATCGCCAACTCCGGCCACCCGCCGCCGCTGCTCATCCACGGCGGCGCCGTGGAACAGCTCATGCCCGAACGGCCCGACCTGCCCCTGGGCCTGGGCGACCTGTCCGGCCAGCCCCAGCACATCGACACGCACGTCCTGGCCGTCGGCGACATCCTGCTGCTCTACACCGACGGCGTGATCGAGGCCCGCGACCGCGACGGAAGCGTTCTACCCGCTCGCCGACCGCCTCGCCCACTGGACGGCGGGCACCCCGCAGGCCCTGCTCGAAAAGGTCAAGGCCGACCTGCTGCGCTACGTGGACACCAAGCTCGCCGACGATGTCGCCATGGTCGCCGTCCAGCGCGTCGACTAGTCGCCGCGGCCGGCCTCACCGGGCCCTCGGGTCCACCGGGCGCTCCCGCCCGTCCCGCCGTACCCGTCGGCCGCAGCGGAGGGGGCCGGGTCCCGCTCGGCCCCGGCGTCCGGCTCAGCCCCCGCGTCCCGACCGGCCCCGGCGTCCTGCGGCGCGGTCGGCGGCGGTACGAGTTCCCGTACCAGCAGCGTCGCGCCCGCCACCGCGCCGGGCATCAGCACCACCGCGACCAGCGGGACCAGGAAGGCCAGCACCAGCGGCACGCCGAAGCCGAGCACGAGCGGCAGCCGGCCGCGCAGCAACCGGAGCCGGGCCGTCAAGCGGCACGTCCCTGCGCTGGAAGGCGACCGCGCACAGTTCCAGGGCGAGGAAGAAGCCGGACACGCAGAACCCGATCGCGGGCACCGCCGTCTGCCCCACCAGCGGCAGGAAGCCCGCCGCGAACAGCACCACCGCGAAGGCCGCCACCCGGACCAGCACCCGCAGGCTGTCCCGGGCCGAGTCCAGCAGCTCGCGCCACAGCGGCCGCTCCGGCGGTTCGGGCGCATCGCCCTGCCCGCGGTCGACACGGGCGGCGAGGGACTCGTAGAAGGGCTGGCCGACCAGGAGCGTCACGGCCGTGAAGGACAGCAGCGCCAGCAGCAGGCTCCCGCCGAACAGGACGGCGGTGATCAGGCCGCGGAAGAGGCCGGCCCACGGCGACGGCCAGTGGGCGGCGAACGGTGTCGCCCAGTCGACCAGGCCGCCCGCCCACAGCGCGAGCGCGAGGAGCGCCAGCGCGTATCCGACCGCGGTGAGGAGCGCCGGGACCATCCCGAACCGCCAGTCGCGGCCGTGCCGGACCACCCACCGCTGCCCGGCCACGAGCAGCCGCACTCCCTTGACCAGATCGCGCATGCGGGGATCGTACGCGGCCACGGACCGGCGCGGCACCGAATCGGCCGGTCGGCCGGCGCCGCCTCGTCGCCGCCGGTGATCAGTCCGGGTAGCCGTCCGGTGCGATGATGTCGGTATCGGGGAAGTCCAGGTCGTCGCGCTCCGGAAGCGGCGGCAGCCGCAGGTCGCCCGGTACGGGGCCCTCGTCCGTCCCGCGCAGGGAGCGGTGCATGCGGACCTGGAGGTGCGGGCGCCGCGCAGCCTTGCTCAGCCGGCGGCGTTCGCGCCGGCCGGCTTCGTCGTCGTCGAGTTCCTGGACCCGCCGGCGAGCCTCCCAGAAGGAGCGCTCCTGCGCGGCCATTTCCTCGCCGGGAGAGGGATTTTCCATGTGGCCCACCTTCTCCCCTGCCCCGGGAGGCTCCAAACCCCGCGCTCCGTACGGGGTTTCAAACCCCCTTTTCAGCCATCGCCCGACCGTGCTCCTGACTCGCACGACCGTTATGAGCGCCTATGTACGGGCACGGGGCGACGGTACGGCACGGTTGAACGCCGAGTGACCCGGACTGGACCGTTGTGGCTCGAAATTCCGTATCGCTATCACCATTGAAGCGCTTATCAGCGACAATTCGCCGGGCGGGCCCGACCGCTGCCGCGCATCGGCGAAGACTTCGACACGGATTACTTCCGGCCATTGACACCCGAGATATTTCTGGATCATGCTTCCGTCTCACCTGATCTCCCTGGATCATCCTCAGGGTGACTTTCGATGGTCCCCGGTCTTTTCCGGGGCTGAGCGAGAGGAAATTCACTGATGGCCCCTCACGAGAACACACAGGCGCAGTCGGCCCGTAAGTCCCTGACCGAGCGCACGCAGGCCGAGCTGGAGATCGCCGGTTTCGACGAGGTCGAGACCCCGGAGGCCGACATCGTCAGCCTCGGCAGCGCGAGCTACACCAAGATGCTCGGCAAGATCTACGCCTGATCGGCTCTCCCCGGGTCCCGGCGCCGTGTGCGCCGGGACCCGGGGAACCCGCCGGACCACGCCTGGGAGGGCAGGTCGATGCAGCGATTCACCCCGGAACTGCCCTATTTGGACCAAGCGGGCCATGTCTACCTGCCGCTCGCCGGGCCGGATCAGTCCTGCCTGAGGCTGAACCGCCGCGCCTCGCACGTGTGGCGCGAGGCAGTGCGCGGGCCGGTGGACCTGGACGCCCTGGAGAGCGCGGACCGGGACTTCCTGCTCGGACTGGCCCGGCGCGGCGTCCTGAACACCGAGACCACGCGGGGGCAGGTCTGAAATGGACATAACGAATCAGAAGCCGAGTATTGCCTTCGTCAATCCCTCGGTCGGATTTTCCGACCGCCGTAAGTCCAAGCCGATCGGCCTGGCCTATCTCATGGCCTATCTGGAAAACCACGGTTATCCCAGCTCAGGCTTCGACTTCGGGGACTCGGAGGACGACGCTCTCGAACTCGCCGAGCTGTATGGTCTGGACCGTTTCGACGTGGTCGGGTTCTCGGTCTACAACGAGTCGTTCCGCAACGCCGTCGTCATGGCCGAATGGATCAAATCGCGCCGGCCCGACTGCCTGCTCGTCCTGGGCGGCCCGCACGCCACCGCCGTGCACGAGCACATCATGCGCCGCTACGCCTGCGTCGACGTCGTCGTCCGGCGTGAGGGCGAGGAGGCCATGCTTGACCTGGTCCGCAACCTCGGCGACCGTGCCGCCCTGACCCGGATCAAGGGCACCACCTGGCACGCCGAGGACGAGGCGGACGGACCGCTGGTCAACGCGGACCGCCCCTTCCTGCCCGATCTTGACCAGATCCCGTTCCCCGACGCCGAGTTCACCTCGCACTCCGGCTATCCCGCCCTCACCTACTTCGACGAGGTGCAGGGCCGGCTCAAGGCCGCGCTGACCATCTGCAGCAGCCGTAGCTGCCCGTACAACTGCTCGTTCTGCGGTGTGCTCACCATCGGCCGCAAGTACCGCTCGCGCGAGGCCGAACGCGTCGCCGCCGAGCTGCTCCACTTCCGCGAGCGGCACGGTGTCAACTACCAGCACGTGTACTTCAGCGACGCCAACTTCTTCGTCTCGCCGGCCCGGGCCCTGGAGGTCGCCGAGGCGCTGCACGAGGCCGACCCGGACATCTCCTTCAGTTTCGGCACCCGGGTCAACCAGATCCTCAAGGCCGCCGAGATCCTGCCCCGGCTCAAGGAGTGCGGGCTGCGGTTCATCGAGCTCGGCATCGAGTCGGCCTCCGAGCCGGTGCTGGAGCGGCTCGCCAAGCATGTGAAACCGGACGTCAACGTCGCCGCCGTCCGCCTGCTGCGGCGGCTCGGCATCGAGATCTCCCTCGACTTCATCATGCTCGACCCGGCCACCACCCTCGCCGACATCCGCGCCAACCTTGAGTTCCTGCGCGACACCGGCTTCTACGACTACGTCCCGCACGACCACCTCTACACCGCGCTCGTGCTGTACGAGGGCACCCCGATCCGTGAGTTCTACGCCCAGCGGCTCGGCGTGGAGTTCGACCCGGACGACCTGCCCAACCCGTTCGACATGTTCGAGGCGCCCGAGGTGCAGCGGTTCAGCGACGCGCTGCGGGCCTTCCGCAAGCGGTGGCAGGGCGGTATCGACGACGCCCTGGCCCGCGGTGAGCTCGCGATCGCCTCGATGGGCGAGAACGCGGGCATCTCCCGGGCGCTGCACGCCCAGTTGCAGCTCGACGTGGTCTCGCTGCGGCACGCCCCGAATCTGCTGATCGAGCGGCTGCTCGAAGACGCGGAGGCGGGCTTCCCCCGGCTGGACGCGGGCGGCCTGGAGGCACTGCTGCCCCGGCTCGGCCCGGACCTGATCCATCTGCACGAGCTCATCCAACGCACCGAGGCAGTCGCCGCGGAAGCGGGCTTCAGCGAGGTCCCGGGTGCCGTTGGCCCACATGGAAGGGACTAAGCCCATGACGACCGCCCTCACCGCCGGCTCCGCGATCGACGCACTCGGCCCGCCGGGTGTCCGCGGGATCTGCTTCAGCTGCGACTCGATCACCTCCATGGACGTCGCGGAGGAGACCGCGCTCAAGGTCGGCTCCGACGCCACCTGGTACAGCGTCGGCATCCTCGCCGACGACCAGGAACTCGCCCTGCGCTGCGCCGACTTCTGCCGCCGGCACGGGCTGCACACCCTGTTCCACCCGCTGGACCTTGACATATGCGGCACCGAACCGCTGGACGACCGGCTGCTGCGCGCCCTGGGCGAGCGCGCCGCCGAGCTGGACTCGCCGTGGCTCAACATCGACCTCGCGATGTGGGTGCGCCGGGGGGAGACCCTGCTGGAGTCCCTGGTGCCGATGCCGCTCGTCGACGAGGCCGTCGACTGGGCGGTGGACCGGATCAAACACGCCCAGGACGTCATCGGCCGCCCGCTGACCATCGAGAACGCGCCCTATCCGTTCGTCGTCGGCGACGGCGACATCCTCACGCTGATGACCCGGATCGCCGAGCGCGCCGACTGCCTCATGACGATCGACCTCGGCCACCTCTACGGGCTGCGCGTGCAGAGCGGGCTGCCGCCCGTCCTGCCCAGTGACGACGACATCGCCTGGGACCGGGTCGTCGAGGCCCACATGAGCGGTACGTTCATCCGCCGCTTCGAGGGCGGCGTACGCCTGGTGGACGACAAGCACGACTGGCCGGTCAGCGACGAGGTGTGGGCGCTCGGCGACGCGCTGCTGCCCCGCGCGCCCCACCTGCGATCGGTGATGGCCGAGGCGGAGGGCATGACCGCCGACGAACTGTCCGACAGCGTACGGCGCTTCGCGCGCCGCGCCGACCACTGGTGGAGCGCCCCGTGACCAGCAAAGCGACCCTGGACTACGCGCGGGTGGTCGACACCACCTGGCACATCCTCAACGCCGGCCGGGAACGGCGGGCGAGGCTGCTCGCCGAACTTCCCGCCGCCGAGCGGTCGATCGTGGCGGAGGGCACCACCGGGCCCGGCTTCGACATGGAACAGGCCCGCCGCCGCAAGACGGTTGCCAATGTGCTGAACGTCGCCTTCCCGGTCACCTTCTTCGCCTACTACGGGCGCACCGGCGCCGCGGGCCTGCACGCCTTCCTGGACGACCAGGCGTGGCAGCGGCGGCCCGCCCAGCCCGGTTCGGTCTTCCCGCCGGCCGCCACCTCCGCGGCCGCCTTCGCCGCCTTCCTGCGGTCCACCGACTGGATCGCCGGGCAGGAGGACTGGGTCGCCGAGGCATTCGCCTACGAGGACGACTACCTCTTCGGCGGCGCAGCCGGTGCCCGCCGTCCGGCCGCGGCAGACGTCGGGCTGGTGCCGGGCGCCTGGGTCGCCGAGGCCACCTTCGACGTACCCGAGTACGGCAGGCTGCTGCGCGAACGCGGTCCTGTGGACCCCTGGACCGAGGCCCTGCTCCTGGTCAAGCGGCGTCCCGTGCCGCTCGCGGTGGTCTCGGTGCCGGGGGAGGGGCGTATCCGCCGCGTCCGCCTGACGGGCGACACCGTCGCCGCGCTGCGCTGGCTGTGGGCCGACGGGGAGCCGCGGCCCGAGAACGCCACCCGAACCGACGTCTTCGCCAAGGCGGTCGCCGCCGGACTGGTGGCAGGGGACTCTTGGTGATGCGCCGCCGCCCGGCCGCCGACCCCGGTCTGCCCGGGCCGCAGGAGGCGGACCGGCGGTACGCGCAGCGGGTGCGCCGCGGATATCTGCTGGTGTCGGGGTTCGACTACTTCGCGGACATGCTGCTCACCGTGACCTCGGTGCTGCTGTTCCGGTCGTTCGGGATGACGTCGGGAACCGTCTTCGCCCTGGTCGCGGCGGTGTGGATCGTCGAAGGGATCGCCGAGATACCCACCGGCATCCTGGCCGACATGTTCGGCCGCCGGGGCTCGGTGACCGTGAGCTTCGTCCTGCGGGCCGTGGGCTACGGCGCCCTGTTCTTCAGCAACAGCGTGACCGTGGCCGCCTGCGGCACCCTGCTCGCCGCACTCGGCGGCACCTTCGCCTCCGGGTCCCTGGAGGCGTGGGCCGTGGACGAGACCGGGGCCAAGGACCCGGGCGGCCTGGACCGGCTGTTCGCCCAGGGAAAGATCGCGGAGAACTCGGGGCTGGTGGTCGGCACCCTGACCGGAGCCGCGCTCGGCACGGTGGACCTGGGCCTGCCCCAGCTCGCCGCGGGTTCCGCCTGCGCCCTGGCGGCCGTAGCGGCCGCGCTGCTGATGACCGGCAGCCGCGGCGAGCCGGCGCCCTCCGGCGGATTCGTCCGGCGGCTGCGCGGTTCGGCGGGCGACGTCGCCACCGGCGCCCGGCTCACCGTGCAGGGCGACCGGGTGCTGATCGCCCTGATTCTGGGCGCCGCGCTGCTGTGGCTGTTCCGGGGCATCCCCGGGGTGCAGTGGACCGTCGTGTACGGGGCGCTGGTCGGCGGCAATCTGATCGTGCTCGGCCTGATGCGCAGCGTCGGGTCCATGCTGGAGATCCCGCTGCTGGCCTGGACCCTGCGCCTGCAGAGGCGCAGCACGGACGCCCGGCGCACCGTGATCATCACCGCCGCGGCCTGCGGCGCCGTCGCCCTCACCGTGGCCGCACTGGTACGGCAGCCCGCCGTGTCCATCCTGTGCTACGTGGGCTTCTCCACCGCGTTCGGGCTGTGCATGCCCGGTGTGCGGGCCGCCATGAACGAACGTATCGACGGCCGGCACCGCGCCACCGTCCTGTCGGTGGCCTCGCTGTTCAACAGCCTGTTCACCGGCGGCGGGCTGATCGTGGTCGGCACGGCCGTCGGCGACCTCGGCAGCGTCACGCTGGCCTGGCCGCTGGCCGCCGCCGGCTTCTGCCTGGTCGGACTGTGGGTCGCCGCGCTCTCCACGAAGGCCGTGTCCGCACCGCCGCCCCCGGCCGTGGTCGTACCGCAACCTCAGGACGTGGCCTCGATATGACCGGGACGACGGATACGGCCCCCGCCGTCGAGGACGTCGAGGACCTCCTCGCCGACCTGCAACTGGAACGCTCCGGTCTCCCCGGCGGCGACCCCGAGCCGGCCGTCCGGCGGGCCGGACGGCTCGGCGGGGACATCGCCCGCCTCGGCCTGTCCCGGTTCGTCGCCGACCTCCTCGGCGACGGCGCGCCGGTGCCCGCCACCGACGCCGTACTCGACCTGGAGGCCGACGAGCCGGGGCGCCGTGCCTCGTACGCGACGTGGCGCACCGAGGCGAGGGGCCGGGCCGGCGAGGTGTGGCGCTGGCTGTCCGAGCGCCGTCGCACGGCCGGCGACCAGCCCTGGTGGTGCGGGGAGTCCGTACTGCCGCTGCCGCCCGACTCGGTACGGCGGCTGGCCGAAGTGACCGCGCCCGTCGAGGACTTGTCACCGATCGCCGGGTCCTGGGGCCGTACGGCCGGGCTCGGCCACGCCACCGCGGAGTACAACTGGCGCTGGCTGATGCTCGGCAAGGGCCTGCTCGGCCCAGCGGGCGCCACCCTGCCGGGACTGAACGAACTGCTCACCCGGCTCGTCGGGGAGGCCCGCGGACACGGGCTGCTGCCCGCCGACCACAAGGTCAAGCTGATCCGGCGGGCCAACACCCCGTCGATGGTGATGCCCGTACGGCTGCCGGGCTTCTCGCTGCTGTCCCTGCCCACCGCGGTCACTCCGGTGACGGTCCAGTACCTCCAGCACGAGATCGCCCACCTCGCCGAGCACGCGGCACGCCCGGCGGCCGCCTCGCTGCTGGAACGGTGGTCGTTCGACCCGCTGCGCTCCGAGGGCTGGGCCCTGCTGCTCGAACGCCTCGCCACCTCCCCCGCGCTGCTGGTCGGACTCGGACTCGACGAGCACACCGCGGCGTCGGTCGCCCGGTTCCTCGCCGAGGAGGAGCGGTTCAGCCGCGGGCTGATGGCCGCGGACCTGGCCCTGGAGGGCGACCTGAGCAGGTGCCGCAGCGAGGCCGACGCGCTGGAGGCCGCCGCCGCGGTGGTCGCACGCACCGGGCTGCAATGGGCGCCCGAACTCCTCCTCCTGCGGCAGACCCGCACGCTGGACTGGCGCTCGTACCTGGCGGGCTACGAGTGGCGCGACGCCGTACTCGCCGAGCTCGCCGGCCGGTTCGGCGCCGGATGGGTGGAGCGCGGCGACGCCTGGGCGCTGCTGCGGCGGGGCCTGGCGGGCACGGGTTCGGCCGGCGAATTCCTGCGCACCGTGCGCACCCCAGACCCGACAAGGAGTTTCGATGACCAGCGCGCAGAGCACCCGCGGGACGTCCGCACCGCCGGCAGGGCTGCACCTGCTGTCCCGTGATCCGCAGGACGTGCGGGACCTGCCCTGGGGCGAGGCGCACGCGGTCTTCGACGCCTCGGCCGAGCTCGCCGGCGTGATCACCCGCCAGGACCTGGACGAGTGGCTGGACTGCAGCCTGCTGCACTACCCGGTGCTCAACGCGGTGCGCGGCGCCGACCCGGTGCCGCCGGAGGACCTGACGCGGGTCATGACCGTGTCGGGGGACCCGCACGGCGGCTACGTCGACGGCGCGAAGGTCCGCGCCCAGGTGGCCGCCGGAGCCACCGTGGTCGTGCAGAACCTGCACGAGTGGCACCGGCCGGCCCGGCTGCTCTGCGACCGGGCGGCCGAGCTGTTCACGGCGAAGGCCGGCGCGGTGGCGTTCTGGTCGCCGCCCGGCGAGGAGGGCGTGCGGGTCCACCGCGACGACGGCCACCTCTTCGTCGTGCAGATCTGCGGGACCAAGCGCTGGTACCTGTACGACACCCCGCGCGAGGCCGCCGACTGGAAGCCCGGGTACGTCGACGAACTCGGCGGGGCCGAAGTCGTCGACCTGCGTCCGGGGCAGGTGCTGTACCTGCCCGAGGGGATCGCCCACCACACCCGCGCCCTGGACACCGAATCCGTCCATGTCACCGTCGCGATCCGGGAACCCGGCCTGCGGGACACCGCCGAGACCGCGCTGCGGGCCTGCCTCGCGAGCATCCCCGCGCACGCCGCGCTCTCCGGCACCACCGCCGATCGGGAACGGGCCGCCGACGACCTGCTCACCCGCCTCGCCGACGCACTCGGACGCGTCGACCGCGGCGCGCTCGTCGCCCACCTGGAACGCCGCGCCGTCCGGACCCGCGGCAGCCGGTGAACGGGGCAGGCCGCCCGCGCACCGGGCGGCCACCGCTCCGAGCGCGGCCGCGGCGGGCAGGCCGGGTCCGGCGGCGCGACGCGCTCCTCCCGGCCGCCCCGCACCGAGGGCGCCGCCCTGGACCCGGCCACCGCACGGGCCGTGCCGGGTCCATCTGGCGCGGGCGGCGCCCCTACGCCCGGCCCTCCCCGTGCGGCGCGATCACCGTGATCCCCTCCGGCGACCCGTCACTGAGCGCCGCCAGCGCCGCCGGGGCCTGCTCCAGCCCGATGACCGAGCCGACCAGCAGCTCCGGCCGCAGCACCCCCGCGGCCACCTGCCGCATCATCTCGGGGTACGCGTGCGCGGCCATCCCGTGACTGCCCAGCAGCTCCAACTCCAGCGCCAGCACCCGGTCCATCGGGACCGTGACCCCCTCCGGCGGCAGCAGCCCCACCTGCACATGGCGCCCGCGCGTCCGCAGCCCCGCCACCGACGCCGAACACGTCACCTGGGAGCCGAGCGCGTCCAGTGAGAGGTGGGCGCCGCCGCCGGTCGCCTCCCGTACCGCGTCCGCCGTCTCCCGCGCGCTCCCGCCCGGCGCCAGGCACACGGCCGCCCCGACGCCGGACGCCAACTCCCGTGCCCCGGGCGCCGGATCGACGGCGACCACCCGCGCGCCGGCGGCCGCCGCGATCATCACCGCCGACAGGCCCACCCCGCCGCAGCCGTGCACGGCCACCCACTCACCGGCCCGCACCCTGCCCTGCGCGACCACGGCGCGGAACGCGGTGGCGAACCGGCAGCCCAGCGCGGCCGCGGTGGTGTACGGCATCGCGTCCGGCAGCGGCACCAGGTTCACCTGCGCGCGGCGGACGACGACGTACTCGCGCGAACGACCCCCAGTAGCGTGAACCCCGGCTGCTCCTGCCGCTCGCAGACCTGCTGGTCGCCGCGCGCACAGGCCGCGCACCGCCCGCAGGCGCAGACGAAGGGGGCCGTCACCCGCGCCCCCTCGCGCCACCCGTCGACCCCGGCGCCCACCGCGGCCACCCGCCCGGCGAACTCGTGCCCCGGCACGTGCGGCAGCGCGATCCCGTCGTCGTGGCCCATCCAGCCGTGCCAGTCGCTGCGGCACAGCCCGGTGGCCTCCACCCGCACCACCACGCCGTCCGGCGGCGGCAGCGGATCGTCCACCTCCCGCACGACCGCCGGCCGCCCGAACTCCTCGAACACCACAGCACGCACCGGCGCACCGCCTCCCTCTCGCATCCCGCCCGCCAGCATCCCAGCCGGGTCGGTCCCGCCCGCCCGCACCCCCGGCCGGACTCACAAAAGCCCGAATAAGGGATGAACATGACGATAGGCTCGCATTCGTGACGATGAATCACCGCCGCCGGCGCCAGCGCCCGTCCGCGTGGTGGCGCAGCCCCGCCCAGTGGTCGCCACTGCTGCTGACGCTGGTGATCGGCGCGCTGGCGATGGCCACGCCGAAGGACTTCGCGGTCAGCCGGCTGCTGCCGGCCGCGCCCGCCCTGGCGGCGTCCATGTGGTCGGTCGCCGCCACCCTGGCGCTGGGCGCCGTCACCTTGGTGGTGGAGCTCGTCATCCAGCTCGCGTACTCCGAGCCCGCCACCACCTTCACCGGCGGAGCGCTCGCGGCCGTGACCGCGGCCGCGCGTACGCCGCCCACGTCCGGCTCCAGCGCGAACGCACCCTCACCCAGGTCCGCTCCGTCGCCGACGCCGCCCAGGCCGTCGTCCTGCGGCCGGTGCCGCACCGACTCGGCGAGGTCGGCATCGAGACGCTCTACCTCGCCGCCGCCGAAGAGGCCAGGATCGGCGGCGACTTCTACGAGGCCGTCGACACCCCGTACGGCGTGCGGGTCCTGCTCGGCGACGTGCGCGGCAAGGGGCTGCCGGCGGTCGGCGTCGCCAGCGCCGTCACCAACTCCTTCCGCGAGGCCGCTTACGACGAACCCGACCTCGCGCGCCTGGCCCGGCACCTGGACACGAGCATCTCCCGCTACGGCGAGGTCCTCGCCCTCACCTCGCCCGAGGCCGCGGAGGGCTTCGCCACCGCCGTGCTCGCGCAGATCCCGCACGGCAGCCACCATGTCAGCCCTCGTCAACTGCGGCCATCCGCCGCCCCTGCTGCTGGCGCGGTGGCGGGGCCCGCGCACTCGACCCGAGCCGTCTCTCCCCGCCGCTGAACATGGCCCGGCTCATCGGCGGGGGCTACACCGTCGACACCGTCCCGCTCGCCGACGGCGACCAACTGCTCTTCTACACCGACGGCGTCACCGAGACCCGCGACCGGGCCGGCCGCTTCTTCCCGCTGCTGGACTGGGTGGCGGGCCAGGACGCGGTGCCCGCGCGCCGGCTCCTCGGCCTGCTGCACGAGCAACTGCCGCGGTTCAGCGGCGGCGGACTCGACGACGACATCGCCGCCCTGGTCGTACGGTGCGACGCGCGCCCTCCCGACGTCAGTGTGCCCTCCGGCGCCACCGCGGAGGTCTGACGGGATGCGGCGCGGCCGCGGATCTGCGGCCTTACGGGTGAACCCGCGGCGGCACGACCCGCTGAACGCGGTGCGGCGCCGGGCGCACGGCGAAGGTGGGGGCTCATCACTGTCTCGCGGGCGGGAGTTCCACGCATGGGCTGTCCGAGTCGCCGTCATCTACTACAGCGCCACCGGCAACGTCCACCAGTTGGCCCAGGCCATGGCCAAGGGCGCGGAGAGCCGGGACGCCGAGGTCCGCCTGCGCCGGGTGCGGGAGCTGGCCCCCGACACGGCCATCGACGCCAACCCCGCCTGGCGGGCCCATGTCGACGCCACCAAGGACTCCGTCCCCGAGGCGACCCTCGAGGACCTGGAGTGGGCCACCGCCTACGCCTTCGGCACGCCGACCCGGTTCGGGAACGTCACATCGCAGCTCAAGCAGTTCATCGACCTGACGGGCGTGCAGTGGCAGGCGGGCGTGTTCCACAACAAGCCCGCCACGAGCTTCACCTCGGCGATGAACCCGCACGGCGGCCTGGAGTCCACTCTGCTGTCGCTGAACAACGTCTTCTACCACTGGGGCTGCATCATCGTGCCGCCCGGCTACACCGACCCGGTGCTCTTCGCGGCCGGCGGCAACCCGTACGGCACGTCCTGGGCCAGCGGCGGCGGCGAGGGCCCGGACCAGGCGACCCTGGACGCGGCGCACTACCAGGGCCGCCATCTCGCGGACATCACAGGCCGGTTGGCCGGCTGAGCCGGGCCACCGGCCCGGGACCGTCGGTCTGCCGTCACCGGGCCCGCGTCACAGGCCCGTCGCACCGTCGATGCGCTCGCGCAGCAGGTCGGCGTGGCCGTTGTGGCGCGCGTACTCCTCGATCATGTGGATGAGGACCCAGCGCAGCGAGACGGTGCCGAGCCAGGAGTCGCGGCCGGTGACGTCGAGATGGGGCGCGCCGACGGCGAACCGGTCGGCGTACGCGGCCTCGGCGCGCCACGCGTGCCACGCCTCGGCGACGACGGCGGGGTCGGCCGTGGCGCCGTCGAAGTCCTGGTCGGCGTTGGCGCCGCTCGCGAAGCGCGCGGGCGCGTCCTGGCCGCCCAGCACCTGCCGGAACCAGCGCCGCTCCACATCCGACAGGTGCCGCAGCAGCCCGAGCAGCGAGAGCGCGGACGGCTCCACGGAGCGCACCGCCAACTCACCTTCCAGCCCACCGCACTTCAGCTCCAGCGTCGCGCGCTGGCGGCGCAGGATCTGAATGCAGCATGGTCCGCTCGTCCCCCGTGGTGGGGGTGCCGGGCCGCGGATCGTCCCGGTCCCCGGTGAACATCTCTACTCGTCTGCGTGCGCTCTCCATACCCGAGATCCTCGCCTGTCCGCCCACTTCCCGGCACCCGACACGGACGGCGGTTCCCGGTCGGCGGCCGCCGCGCTGTCCGCTCGACCGCACCTGGGACATGACGGTGCATCAGGGCCCGGGTAGGGGGGTGGCTCGGGGGTGTCGAGCGGCTGAACGCGGCGCCGCACGTGTACGGGCAGCATAGGCTTTGCCCTGTGATCCGATCCGTGGGGGAGTTAGACGAAGGCTGTGCCAGGTGCGACGAACTGCACGCACGCTTCGCTGACCCCGACACTCCCAACCCGGGTACGTACCTGTACCGGTGGGCCGTGCACCACCTCGACGACCACGGCACCCTGCCGCGGTCGCGTGCCAGGCTGCCCGGAGTGCGCGCGCTTCGCCGCCGCCTCCGAGGGGGTCCGCGAGGAGATCTGGCGGCGCTGGGCGCAGGTCCACTTCATGAAGTGCCGACTCGCCCCGGGCTGGAGCCTGTCCGGCACCTGACCGCCGTTCCGGCCGACCACCCGGCTGAGCGGGCGCCGGCCCGGATCACGGCTCCCGGCTGCCCTCCCCTCCCGCACGGACACTGACGCGCCCCGGCGGCAACGGCGTGTCGCGGCCGCGGCCCCTGCCGGCGGATCGGACGGCGATGCCGACGCGATTCCCGCGCGTATTTGCATTTATGCACGAGCCTTTGGCACATGCAGGTGCAATTCCCGGATGCAATTGCATCATCAGGTCGTGGGCGGTGATACTGGCCTCAGTCGGCGCGATCCCCACATCCGCCCCGGCAGTTTCGCTCAGAGGGGTATACCCATGACCGCCCAGTCGACGGCCTTCACCGACCGGTTACCGACCTACCACCACCCGGCCCGTCCGGCGGACGCATGGAGACGCGTACTGCGCCTGAACTCCCTCGACTGGGGCGGCGCGCCGGCCCCCGGGCACGCCGGTGAGGACGGCTTCGCGGTGCTGCGGTTCGACACCGCCCCGGAAACCCCGGCGCGTACCCGCCGGTTCCTGTCCGACACCCTGACCGGCTGGCGGGCCGAGCACATGGCGGACGAGGTGGGCCTGGTCGCGGGGGAACTCGTCGCCAACGCGATCCGGCACGCACTGGGTCCGTGCGGCGGCGGAATACCCGGACGGACCTGTGCGTGGATAGCGCTGGTCCGGCGGGGCCGACGGGTGATGTGCGCGGTGGCCGACTCCAGCCCCGTCGTGCCGGTGCCGCGCCATGCGGATGATCTGGCCGAATCGGGCCGGGGGTTGTGCATCGTGGCGGCGCTGAGCGAGGCGTGGGGCTGCTCGCCGCCGGATGTGCTGGGCAAGACGGTGTGGGCGCGGATCGCTCTTCCGGCCCGCTGAGTCCGCCCTCTCCTCGAAGCCCGCGCCCTATGCGGTGACCGGCTCGGCGTGCTGGGGCGCGTCAGCCGGCGCGGGGGTCCCGGCGGCCGCGTAGAAGACGGACCTGCTCTGCTTGGAGCGCACCGCGTGCCCCTTGGCGACCAGTGCTTCGAGGGTGTTGCGTACGACCGTGGTCTGCACCGTGCGGCCGGGGTGCGCGTGGGTGAGCGCGTCGGCGATCTCGGTGGCCGAGCGCGGTTCGGCGTGCCGGGTCATGGTGTCGGTGATCAGGTCCGCCCAAGTGGCGGTCTTGTCCGAACTGTCCTTGGCCGGGCTGTCCTTGGCCGTGGCGGTACGCGCGGTGGCCCGCTTCCCGGTACGCGGCGCGTCGGCGGCCTTCTTCGGCTTGCGCGCCCGGGGCAGCTTCGCGGCAGTGGCCGGGCGGGTGGGCGTCACGGAGAGGTGGCCGCCGGCATCCGATCCGTCGGCCAGTGCCCGGCGCACGCCCAGCAGCAGTGTGTGGTCCTCCTCCAGGGCCGCCAACTGGTCCCGTAGCGCGGCCACTTCGGAGGTGAGGCGATCCCGCTCCTTGGCGTTGCGTTCCAGGTCCTCTTCGACCTGGGCCGTGTACTGGGACTTCAGGGTGGCGTTGTCGGCCATGACGGTTCACTCTCCTGCGCGGTTCTCAAGCGTGTTGGTGCTCACGCGATCGTACGCTCCCCGCTTCGTGGCGGTTTGTCGTCGGTCGCATGAAGTGTGCCGCTCGTCGGGGATGCCGTCACAGGTTGCAACGCCCCGCGGTGCTCAGGAGCCGTGTGAGTGACCGGTTGTCGTGCTGATGTGTGGTGATGTGCGGTTGGGCGTCGACCACCTGGGATGAACTCGTCGGGTTCTTCACCCTCACGGGAGTCGCCGGCCTTGACGCGGCCGACAGGTGGATCGTCCCCGGCGGCGCCGGGCTCGTCGGGTGACGCCGCTGGACCGGGGCGTGCCCCTCAGCCGCGCGGTCCGGTCAGGAGCACCCCGTACATGCGCCGTGCGGCATCAGCGCCGCCAGCAGGTGGGGCGGGGCGAGCCGCGGCAGCATCAACTCCCAGTACTCGTGGAGCGTGTGCTGCGACACCCATTTCGGGTCCTGGGCGCCGAGTGACTTGAAGCCCACGGTCGCCGCGACGATGGCGTCCGATGCCTGGGCGGGCCGTACGCCTTCGGCGAGTTCCCCGTTCTCCTGCGCGGTGTGCAGCACCCCGTCGATCCAGCGCCGCCACTGCCCGCGCAGGCCCAGGACCTCCTTGCGCCGCGGGGCGGTGGCGAGCAGTTCGAAGCCGGCCCGGACCACGACGTCGTCGTGGATGCTGTTCATCAACTCGTAGGTCGCGTCGATGAGTCGCTGCAGTGCGCTGTCGCGCTCTTCGACGGTATGGGTGACCCGTCGTACGGTGTCGAGGGCCGCCGCCTCCACGGCCTGCGCCAGGCTGTCCTTGTTCTCGAAGTGGAAGTGCAGTGCCCCGTAGCTGACGCCGGCCTTCCTGCTGATGTTGGTGAGCGTGGCCCGCGCGAAGCCTTCGTCGACGAATGCCTCGGCTGCCGCTCGTAGCAGGGCTTCCCTCGTGCGCGCGGCACGCTCCTGCTGCACCATTGCGGGTCTCCTGACTGCGGTGCCCCGGCGGCCGGTGGCCGTCAGGGCGGTCGTGGCGGCTTGGGTGTCAACTCCCGGTGAGCACCGCGGGCTACTGCGGCGGGTTGCCGTGCTTGCGCGACGGCAGGTCGGCGTGCTTGGTGCGCAGCATCGCCAGCGACCGGATCAGCACGCAGCGGGTCTCGGCGGGGTCGATGACGTCGTCGACCAGGCCGCGTTCGGCCGCGTAGTACGGGTGCATCAGTTCCGCCTTGTACTCCTCGATCTTCTGCTCGCGCATCGCCTCCGGGTCGTCCGCCGCGGCGATCTCGCGGCGGAAGACGACGTTGGCCGCGCCCTCCGCGCCCATCACGGCGATCTCGTTGGTCGGCCAGGCGTAGGAGAGGTCGGCGCCGATGGACCGGGAGTCCATGACGATGTACGCGCCGCCGTACGCCTTGCGCAGGATCACCGAGATGCGCGGCACGGTCGCGTTGCAGTACGCGTACAGCAGCTTCGCGCCGTGCCGGATGATGCCGCCGTGCTCCTGGTCGACGCCGGGCAGGAAGCCGGGCACGTCGACCAGGGTGACCAGCGGGATGTTGAAGGCGTCGCAGATCTGCACGAACCGCGCGGCCTTCTCGCTGGCCTGGATGTCCAGCACCCCGGCGAGCACCTGCGGCTGGTTGGCCACGACGCCGACGACCTGGCCGTCGAGCCGGGCCAGCGCGCAGATGACGTTGCGCGCCCAGCGCTCGTGGACCTCCAGGTACTCGCCGTCGTCGACGAGTCTCCTCGATCACCGTCGCGCATGTCGTACGGCCGGCTGCCGTCCGCGGGCACCAGGTCGAGCAGCACGTCGGTGCGGCGGTCGGCCGGGTCGTCCGACCGGCGCGGCCGGCGGGCAGCTCGCGGTTGTTGGACGGCAGCATGCGAGAGCAGGTAGCGGACCTCGGCCAGGCAGGTCTCCTCGTCGTCGTAGACGAAGTGCGCGACGCCGGAGGTCTCGGCGTGCACGTCGGCGCCGCCGAGCCCGTTCGTGGGTGATCTCCTCGCCGGTGACCGCCTGGACCACGTCCGGACCGGTGATGAACATCTGCGAGGTGTCGCGCACCATGAACACGAAGTCGGTCAGCGCGGGAGAGTAGGCCGCGCCGCCCGCGCACGGGCCGAGCATCACGCTGATCTGCGGGATGACGCCGGAGGCGCGGGTGTTGCGCTGGAAGATGCCGCCGTAGCCGGCGAGCGCGGAGACGCCCTCCTGGATACGGGCGCCCGCGCCGTCGTTCAGCGAGACCAGCGGCGCGCCGGCCGCGATGGCCATGTCCATGATCTTGTGGATCTTCGTGGCGTGGGCCTCGCCGAGCGCGCCGCCGAAGATCCGGAAGTCGTGGGCGTAGACGAAGACCGTGCGGCCCTCGACCGTGCCCCAGCCGGTGACCACGCCGTCGGTGTACGGCTTCTTGCGCCTCCAGGCCGAAGCCGGTCGCGCGGTGCCGGCGCAGCTGCTCGACCTCGGTGAAGCGAGCCCGCGTCGAGCAGCAGGTCGATGCGCTCGCGGGCGGTCAGCTTGCCCTTGGCGTGCTGGGCCTCGGTCGCGCCGTCACCCGGTCCGGTCCGCGCCAGCGCCCGGATCGCTCCCAACTCGGCCACACGGGCTCGGGCATCGGTCGGCTCCGCGGTGAGCGCAGAGGGCTCTGTCACCGTCGCCATGACATTCCTCTTCCTCGTGGTCGGTGCGGACAGGGCTGGTGCCAACTCTTCATCACGTGGCAGGAACGCGTTCGGTGTCGAGCGGGGCGGTCCTGTCTCCGGCACCGTCCACCACGGGCCACCCACTCTTGCCTTGGGACCACGGTCTACCGCGGGGCTCAAGACAGGCTCGGCTTTGCCTGGAGGCGCCATGGAACGCCCTGCGGCGGTCGGCATTCCATCAGGTGGGGGTCGCCGGAGGTGTGTTGAACCGGGTGTTCAAGAATGCCGGGGAGCGCCGTGCCGGCCTCACGTTCCGATCTCGAGCGGGATCGTGATCATGAGGACGAGGGGGGCCGTGATCTTCGGCCCGGCGCTGCCGGCGCTGCCGGCGCCCGCGAAGGCGGCAGGCGCAGCCCGCCACGCCGGGGTCGGCTCAGCTGCGGGAGGACGGCCGGGACGCCGGGGCGGGCGCTGCTCCCGGCAGGCATTTCCGGCCGTGGCACCGGCGGGTACGGGCCCGCGGAGCCCTATGGAGTAAACGACGGGAAGGGCCGCACGACCGAACAGCTCGGCTTAGGCCATAAGCTCCGGCGGTACGACGAGAGCGGTAGTCATCGCGGAGATCCCGCGAATCCGAGAGAAAGAGAATGGTCGGCCGATAACTGGCGGACTTGACTCGGCAATACCTGTTTATTGCCCTGGCCCATGGGAATTCGAGCCGAACCGATTCAGGTGCAGCCTGGATTCCCGCCCGCTTCATCCGCGAACGGTATGGGCGGTCCGTTGTCCCGTTCTGCCTGGATTCAGGGCCGGAACTCCTCGGTCCGGTCCGGAAAGGGGTCCGAGCGAGAGACCGAAAGGCCGCGCCACGGCATCCCGAGGGCAAGCCGTCCACCCGCGGGCCTCCTCGTCGACGGCTGTGCCGACGGCCGTACGCCGCAGGTCGGCGCGTGTCATGGCCGCCGTGGGCGGCGACGGCGGGCTCCGAAGTGCGAGGTTCCCGGGATATGGGTGCGGTTGTCCCGGACCGCCTACCTACCGGTTCCGACCGATGCCGCCCGCTCCCGTCCGGACGGTGCCGAGCACCCGAACCGATGTCGTGAGACCGACTTTCCGTCTTTAGTCGCCGTTCGGTTTGCTTCCGTCTGAGCTTTTTGCGCGCTCCACCCTCCGAGGCTTCTCCGGGGGCCTGGAGCCCGCGGATATTCGGAAGGGCCGCTTCGCGCCACCTCGCGCCACCTTCCCCGCGTCGGTCGGCGTCACCTCTGCGATGAAATGCCAGGTCACGACGGTGGTGCGGTCGGCGGAGGGGTCTCGCTCGAGTGATTGAATTGTGAACCAGTGGCCGGATCATCACCTTCTGGACCACTTGCCGTTGACTGGTATTGACAAACCGACTGTGCTGTTTTTATATCGTAACCCGGGTCCGATGGTGGAGGCGGGTAGGCCAAATACCTGCCTTCCCGCGTAAACCACATGGGGGAAAAATGGACATCGAAGTGCTGGGCGCGCTGTCGGTTCGCGAAAACGGGGTGTCGATCGTGCCGACGGCGCCCAAGCCGCGGCAGGTGCTGGGCCTGATGGCCCTGCACGCCAACCAGGTGGTCCCGGTGGCCACACTGGTCGAGGGCCTGTGGGGCGCGGCCCCTCCGCGCAGCGCGCGCACCACGCTGCAGACGTACATCCTGCGGTTGCGCGAGCTGATAGCCGTCGCCCTGGCCGCCACCGAGAACGAACGGTGCACCGCCAAGGACATCCTCGCCACCGTTCCCGGCGGCTACCGCCTGGACACCCGCGGCGGCACCGTCGACTACCAGGAGTTCGAGCGCCGCGCCGAAACCGGTTACCGGGCCATGGACGCGGAGGACTACGCGGGGGCGGCCCGCCGGCTGGCCGACGCGCTGTCGCTGTGGAGCGGGCCGGCCCTCGCCGACATCCAGGCCAACAGCCAGATCGAGATGGAGGCCAAGCGTCTTGAGGAGGCCCGGTTGTGCGCGCTCGCCCAGCGCATCGACGCCGATCTGCGCCTGGGGCGGCACCGGGAACTCCTCCCCGAACTCACGGTTCTGGTCAACCAGCACCGGATGCACGAGAGCCTGCACGGCCAGTTCATGCTGGCGCTGCACCGCGCGGGCCGGCGCGGTGAGGCGCTTGACGTCTACCAGCGGTTGCGCAGCACGCTCGTCTCGGAGTTGGGCCTGGAGCCCTCGGCGCCGCTCAGCAGGCTCCAGCGCTCCATCCTGATGACCCGCCCCGACGGGTCGGTGCCCGTCTTCGCCCCGGGCGGCAGCGGCCGGCTGGACGCCTGGGCGGACTGACCGGCACGGACGGCCGGCGGACCGCCGCACGTGCCCGGCGGGTTCGGGCACGTGTCCCCGTCCCGCCCGGCGCCCGCATCAGGCGGCGTACAGGTCGAAGGTCGACGTCCGCCCGGGGCCGGCGACGACGTCCAGGCGCGGGTCGACGGAGAGCATCGCCTGGTGCAGCCGCTGGAGTTGGGGGGAGGGCTCCACGCCCAGCTCGTCGATGAGCCGCTGGCGCAGCCGGCGGTAGACGTCCAGCGCGGCCGCCTGCCGGCCGGACCGGTACAGCGCCACCATGGCCTGCGAGTGCACCCCCTCGTGCTGCGGGTGACGGGCGATCAGGTCGGTGAGTTCGGCGATGAGTTCGATGTGCCGCCCCAGCCGCAGGTCGGCGTCGATCCGGCGCTCGCGGGTGACCAGACGGGACTGCTCCAGCCGCAGCACCTCGATCTCCAGGATGGGCCCGACCCGCACGTCGACCAGGGCGGGGCCCTCCCACATGCCGAGCGCCTCCCGCAGCAGCGAGGCCGCGCGCTCGTCCTCGCCGTTGTCGAACGCCTGCCGGCCCTCTGCCGCCAACTGCTCGTACCGGTACACGTCGATCGCCTCGGCGGGGATGTGCAGCAGGTAGCCGCCGTACCGGGTGGCGAGCACGTCCTTGGCCGATCCGCCCAGGTCCGGTCCCATGGCGGCGCCCAGCATGCGGCGCAGTTGGAGGATGTACGTCTGGAGCGTGGTCAGCGAGCTCTGCGGGAGGTCGGTGCCCCAGACCTCCTCCATGAGCGTGGACACCGGCACCACCCGGTCGGGATACAGGGCGAGCAGCGCCAGGATCTGGCGGGGCTTCCCCGCGGTCGGGACGATCGAGATTCCATTCATTTCGGCATTCAACGAACCCAGCACTTTTACGTTCATTCTTCCTCCGTACCGTTTCCGCGGCCGTCGGTCCAGAGCGTTGCCAATCCTTCAGATAGTGTCCGCTCCACGATTCCCGCGCCATTGTCGCTGGCCAGCCACGAGAGGGTCTGCAGCTTCCGTGGAGGGTTGTCCGAGGGGCCGTCAAGTATTTCTCCAGCGGCCTTCCAGGAAGATCTCCGACGGGTCGTCGGCGGATCGGCGGAGTATCCCTGACGGCCCGTCAATGAAGCGATGGTGTACGGGGGAAGGGTCCGTTCCCGGGTGCGCCCGTGCCGGTGGATTTACTGCCGCGGCGACGGCATCGATGTGTTCGGCCGTCCACCGCTTGCCGGGTCCCGTGCCCAACAGGACTGCCCACTGGGCGGACTTGAGCTTCACTGGAGAAACGGTCCACTCGACCTCGCGGCCGACGGTGAATCCTGCGTCGCCCGGCCCACGGAAGGGGGCGTCGGGGGGCCCGCCCCAGGTCGGGCGCCGTGACGAGCCGCCCGAGGATCTTTCGACCTGCTGTCGACCCATCCCCGAGCGATCGCTGGCACCCTCGGACGATCAACCATGAGGGAGCACGAGGGAGGAAGCCATGCGCGAAGGCTCAGAGGTGTTCCGGCAGATCGGGTTACGGGAGGCCGAGGCGGCGGTGCTGGAACTGGTGCCGGTAGGGATCGCGCCGCCCCTGCGGCTGGCCGGGGCGGACGAGGACGACGAGGACGGCCCGACCATCGTCCGCAGCATCGACTGAGGACCCCGCATCGCCCCAGCCCCCCATCGACCCAGTCCCCATGACCCAGTCCCCATCAACCCGTCCCCCTCGGCCGAGAGTCCCGGCGTCGGCTGAAGGGCCGGCAACGGCCGTATGGACGGCGCCGGTTGGTGCGGCGTCGGCTGGCCCGCGGCGCCGGCCCGGGGCGCCCCGCCGCGCCAAACATCGACTGAAGTGATCCACGTCACTTTGAGGTGCCCTTGGTGTCGGGGCACCGAGCGTGTCACGATTTCCGCACACCTTCCCTGCCCGAAAACGGCTGCACGGCAGTGGAACGAGTGTCGCAATCCCTGGTCCGCGCAGGTCGGACGGGGTCCGTGCCCCGTACGGCCCCGGTTCACCGTTTCTCGCGACCTGCCGGTCCCAGGTGATCCACGGAGTCAACCGACCCCCCTGACCAGTGTGTCGGTCAACTGCGGCCCCGATTCGGCGCTTGCCGCGACCCCTCCACAGGTCGCCACCGTGAACGGTGCGCGACAGCCACCCGCCGGCCGGCCGCCGATGGCGTTCCGGCGCGGATCGGAAGACGGCCGGCCCACCGCTCAAGGTTGCTCCCGAGCAGGGGACATGTCGTCAGGAGACATGGCACCGCACGGACGACGGAGCAGGCCGCATCCCGCGCTCGACCCCGGTGAGGAGACGTAGCGCCGGTGCCACACCTGACCTTGCTGTCGAGACTCTAAAAGAAGTGGATTCCAGATATGCCAAGGCTATGCAAACCGGCGGTGAGCGTACCCGAATACGTCATCACAGTGGAAGAGACTCTGGGGTTTGCCGAAAAGGCACATGCCGGAAAGCCGCAGCTCCCCCTGGCGCTTCGCCTGATCCGGAACACGGGGGTGAAGAAGCGGCACCTCGTCCAGCCCATCGAGAAGACGCTCTGCCCACCCGGGTTTCGAGGAGCGGAACCGGATCTACGAGGTCGAGTCGAAGAAGCGCTGCCCCGAGGTCATCGAGAACGGGCCCTGGCCAACGCCGACGTGACGGCACGTGACATCGACGTGATCATCTACGTGTCGTGCACCGGCTTCATGATGCCGTCGCTGACCGCGTGGCTGATCAACAAGATGGGGTTCCGCTCCGACACCCGGCAGATACCCATCGCGCAGCTCGGCTGCGCGGCGGGCGGTGCGGCGATCAACCGGGCCCACGACTTCTGCCTCGCCCACCCCGGCAGCAACGCCCTGATCGTCGCGTGCGAGTTGTGCTCGCTGTGCTACCAGCCCGACGCGGACGACATCGGCTCGCTGCTGTCCGACGGCCTGTTCGGCGACGCGGTCGCGGCCGCCGTGGTGCGGGGCAACGGAGGCACGGGCATCTCCCTGGAGCGCAACGCCTCCTACCTCATCCCGAACACCGAGGACTGGATCTCCTACGCGGTGCGCGACACCGGCTTCCACTTCCAGCTCGACCGCCGGGTGCCCGGCACGATGGAACCGCTCGCCCCGGTGCTGCGCGACCTCGCCAAGGACCACAGCTGGGACGCCGGCAACCTCGACTTCTACATCATCCACGCCGGCGGTCCGCGCATCCTGGACGACCTGGCCAAGTTCCTCGACGTCGACCGCAAGATGTTCCGGCACAGCTGGGCGACCCTGACCGAACACGGCAACATCGCCAGCGCCGTCGTCCTCGACGCCGCCCGCAGGCTGTTCGAGGAGGACACCCCGATGCCCGAGGCCACCGGTCTGATCGCGGGCTTCGGCCCCGGCATCACCGCCGAGATGGCGCTCGGCACTTGGGCCGTCGATGCACCGTAGAGCCAGCCATCGATTGAGCCCGACGGGATGCATCGGCATACTCGCGTGAGCGAGATTTCGCACGGACAAAGGAAGCGAAGCGTATGACTGGCCTTATCGTCCCTCCTGGTCAGGGGCGAAAGCTGATCACCAAGGCGCAGGAAGTGACCTTCAAGGCCACCAAGGCGCAGGGGTCCTCCGTATCGATCTTCGAGGTGGTCGTTCCGCCCGGGTTCGACGTCGGGGCGCACGTCCACAGCCAATCCCAGGAGTTCTTCTACGTCCTGGAGGGCGAGTTGGACCTCCTGGCGTTCGAGCCGACCGAGCGCACGGAGGACCGCTGGCACGACTGGGAGTCGCTCGGCGGCGACCGCGTCGTGCGCGCGGGGGAGGGCAGCAGCATGTTCGTGCCCTCGGGCATTCCCCACGCCTTCCGGAACGCCACGGACAAGCCGGCCCGGATGCTGTTCCAGAGCTACCCGTCGCCCGATCACGAGCTCTACTTCGAGGAGATCGCGGAGATCTGGGCAGCCGGCACCTCGGTGGACCCCGAGGCCGTGCAGCGGATGCGCCAGCGGTACGACGTCAGCCAGATCACGCCCCTTCGCTACACGCCGCCCGCCGCCCCCGGCTCCCAGCCGGCCACGGAACCCGCGGGCTGACGGGAGGTGAGCACGATGGACACGATTCCCCTGGTTCACGCGAGCCTGGGCGAGAAGGAACTGGCGGCCGTCGCGGAGGTCTTCGCCTCCGGATGGCCGGCCGGACAGGGACCCAAGGGCAAGGCGCTGGAGACCCAGCTCGCCGAGAAGTACGGCGTCGGTGACGCGGTCGCGGTGAGCAACTGCGGCGCCGCGCTCCACCTGGCGATGCTCGCGTTCGGCGTCAAGCCGGGCGACGAGGTGATCGTCGCCGACTACACCTTCCCGGCGCCCGCCCACGCGGTGCGCTACGTCGACGCGGTCCCGGTCTTCGCCGACGTACGGGCCGACACCGGCACCGTCGACCCGCAGTCGGTGGCCGACCTGGTCACCTCACGGACCGTCGGGATCATCGCGGTCGACACCGTCGGCCTGCCCGCCGACTACGTGGAACTCCAGGCCGTCGCCGACCGCCACGGCCTGTTCCTCGTCGAGGACGCCGCCTGCGCCGTCGGCGCCACCTACCAGGGCCGCCAGGCCGGCGCGCTGGCCGAGGTGGGCTGCCTGTCCTTCCACGGACGCAAGGGCGCCAGCAGCGGCGAAGGCGGCGCACTGCTGTGCACCGACCCGAGGATCGGCGACCGACGCACGGCTGCGCTCCTCCTTCGGCATCGGCAGCATCTTCGAGATGGGCAAGGTCGTCGGCCTGCCCATCCCGGAGTTCACCGAGATCGGCTACAACTTCAAACTCTCCGACATCGCCGCCGCCATCCTCCAGGTCCAGCTCGGCCGGATCGACGAACTGCTCGCCCGCCGCAGCGCGGTCGCCGCGCAGTACGCCGAACTCCTCGCCGGACGAGGAGCTCCTGACGGTGCCGCACGTACCGCAGGACCGCACCCACGCGTGGCAGTCGTACATGGTGACCCTCGACCCGGGCGTGGACCGCGCGGCCGCTGGCCGCCGACCTGCGCGGCCAGGGCATCGGCTGCGGACACGGCACCTGGGCCTCCCACGTCCAGCCGGTGCTTCGAGTCGAAGCAGAAGTGCCCGGTCTCAGCAGACCTCTTCGCCCGCAACCTCGCCATCCCCATGCACGCAGAACTCAGCACGAACCAGGTCGAACGGGTGGTGGATGCCCTGCGCAGCGCGGTGCGAACCCATGCGGCGTCCACACAGCTCTCAGGAGGGCAAGCATGACGGACAACCCGCCGTCACCGGACGGCGTAATGCGGCTGATCAACGGGTACTGGGCCACCGGCGTCATCGGCGCGGCGGCCTCCCACTCGCTGTTCACGCATCTGGAACAGGGCGCGGGCACCGCCACCGAGTTGGCCACGCGTGCCGCGATCTCCGAGCGGGGCGCGCAGACCCTCCTGGACGGGCTGGTCAGCATCGGCCTGGTCACCGTGGACGAGGGCCGGTACCGCAACACCGCCGAGGCGTCGACCTACCTGGTGGAGGGCCGGCCGGCGTGCCTGAGCAGTTTCGCGCAGTTGAAGCTGACGCACATGGGCAGCCTGTCGGTGCTGCCCGAGGCGGTGCGTGTCGGGGGGCCGGTGTCCGATCCGGCCACGGAGGTCGCGGACAACCCGCACTGGGAGCAGGTCGTTCCGGCGATCGCGGCGCAGTCGGTGCCGGCGGCGGCGATCGGGGCGCAGGTGCTGGGGCTGGCCGATGCCGGTGAGGTCTCGATCCTGGACGTGGGCGGTGGTTCGGGTATCTATTCGGCCCTGTGGCTGGAGGCCAACCCGCGGGCGCGTTCCACGCAGCTGGACTGGCAGCCGATCAACGCGATCGCCCGCCGGATGCTCGAAGAGCGGGGTGTGGCGGACCGGTTCACGTGTATCGACGGTGACTTCCACACCACCGACCTGGGCAGGGCGCGGTACGACATCGCGCTGTACTCGCACATCGCGCACCAGGAGGGGCCGGAGGGCAACATCGCGACGTTCACCCGGCTGCGGGAGGCCCTCAAGCCGGGCGGCGCCCTGGTGGTGTGCGACTACGTCGTCGACGACGACCGCAGCGGCCCCGCGTTCCCGCTGATGTTCGCGATGGAGATGCTGATCAAGAGCAAGCAGGGAGACACCTGGCGGCGCGCGGACTACCACGCGTGGCTCACCAAGGCCGGCTTCGAGGACGTCTCCTTCCACTCCGCACCGCCCGCCACCCTCGTCGTCGCACGGTAGCGAGCGCGGTCCTCCCGCCTGCGGGAGGCAGCTGATCAGCCGGCCAGAGCCGGTTGACGGGGCGCCGGCCCCGCTGGTTCAGTCGCGCCGCAATGCACGGCGCCGGCTGGACCGGCGGCGCGTACCGAATCCCCGGCCGTACGGCCGGTGCCGGGGACACCGCGCACGCGACGTACGCCCCAGAGGTACGCCGGTGTGCCCTCTCCCGCCGCCGAGTCGGCGACGGCCCGAATGTCCATCGCCCACCGCAAAGGAGACAGCCCCGATGAAGGGCTCCGTTGCCTACCAATCGATACAGAAGCGCGGTCTTCACCTCGGCCTGCTGCCGGCGTTGGCCGCGGCCGTCAACGGGTCGACGCCGATCACCCTCGACCACGATCTGGACGTCCTGCCCGAGGCGGGCCGGAACCTGACGGTCTCCCGGCTCGCGGACCTGGTGGACGAACTGGCGGCCCGTCTGTGGGCGGCCGGCGTGCGGCCCGACGAGCACATCGTGCTCCACAAGAAGGCCAACGCCGATGTGTGGGTGCTGGCCTGCGCCGCGTCCCGGATCGGCGCGGTGCCGGTGATGCTCTCGCCGGCCCTGGACCCCACGGCCCTCGCCGCCCTGATGCAGCGACTGGACCGGCCCAATCTGCTCACCGACGAGCACAAGCTGGACACACTGGCCGAGGTGCCGCTGGCGGACCTCACCAAGCGGGTGATCATCGTGGCCGGCGACCGGCCGGGGGCTGTGTCGCTCGGCGGGCTCGCCGGGGCGCCGCGGGTCGAGCCGGTGGTGCGGCCGATGGAAGAGGCCGCCGTGATCACCCACACCTCCGGCACGACCGGGCTGCCCAAGCTGGTCGTGCACACGCCCCGTACCCAGGGCGTCCGGCTCACCCCGCAGTGGCGGCTGCTCTCCTTGATGCGCAAGAAGGAGACCATCGCGATCCACATCCCCTTCGTGCACTCCCGGATGGTCGCGGCGATGGCCCTGGCACTCCTGAAGGAGATGCCGATCGTGCTCATGAAGGAGTCGGCCCCCGACACCGTCGCCGAGCTGTTCCTGAAGCACAAGCCGGGGTTCATCGAGGCGCTGCCCAACTCGCTGATGGCCTGGGAGGGCCTCACCGAGGACCCCCGCAGGCCGTTCGCGTCGGTGAAGTACTTCAGCAGCACCTTCGACGCGATCCACCCCGGCACGATGAGCGGGCTGCTGAAGTCCTCCAAGCGGCGGGGCGCGCTGTTCTTCCAGATCTACGGGCAGAGCGAGATCGGCCCGGCCGTCGGCCGCGCCTACTTCCGCAACTCCGCCCACAAGGCGAACGGGCGCTGCGTCGGCTGGGCGATGCCCAAGGGCTGCGCGAAGGTCCGCGTGGTGAGCCGGGACGGCAAGCGCCCCTCGCAGAAGAACCCCGGCCGCATAGAGGTCGCATGGGACGGCGGCCTGTTCAAGACGTACTTCGCCGAGCAGGAGCGGTACGACGAGAACCGGCGCGGCGACTGGTGGCAGACCGGGGACGTCGGCTACCGCACCAGGCTCGGCTGCATCCACATGCTCGACCGCGAGGTGGACATGATCGCCGGGGTGCGCAGCTCCCTGGAGGTCGAGGACCTCGTGCTGGGCAAGCTGAAGGAGCTGAGCGAACTGGTCGTGGTGGAGGGCCCGGACTCCGGCCCGGTCCCGGTGGTCTGCACCTACGACGACAAGCCGCTGGACCTGGACCGCTGGCGCGCGGCCGTCGTCGACTTCCCCCAGCTCGGCGAGCCGATCCAGATCCCGGAGGCCGAGCTGCCGAGGACCGCCACGCTGAAGGTGCAGCGGCTCGCGCTGTCCAAACGGCTCAAGGAACAGCGCGAGAACCGGGCGTGACGCGTGACCAGCCGACCGCCGCGGGCGGTGCGGACCAGTGACTCGAAAGGGACCAACTCAGTGACACCGGAAGCCACACTCGCTCGATTCCGCGAATACATGGTGGGCCCCTCGCGGTTCATGAGCCTGCTGTCCAGTTTTGAGCTGGGCATCATCGACAAGCTCCGGGACGAGCCGGGCCTGACCGCGGGCGACCTCGGCGCGGCGGTCGGCGTCAAGCCGGACGCCGTGGAGCAGCTCCTTCTCCTGCTGGTCAAGGAGGGCTTCGTCGCCTACGACGAGGACTCCGCCGGCTACCGCCTCGACGCGCTCGCGGACGTCGCCCAGGGCGACCTCAAGCGTGCGCTCGCCTACATGCACATGATCAAGGTCGTGGCGCTGCGGCAGCTCTTCTACCTCACCGAGAGCGCGCGGACCGGCACGCTCGTCGGTCTGAAGGAGCTGTACGGGACCGAGGGCGGAACCCTGTACGACGCCGTGGCCGACCACCAGGACCTGCGCGACTCCTGGGCGACGCTGATGAACACCGTCACCGCCAACATCGACCCCTGGTTCTTCGGCAACGTCGACATCCCCGCCGGCGCCCAGGTGCTCGACCTCGCGGGCAACACCGGTCTCGGGGCGATCCACACCTACCGGCACAAGGCGTCCCCCGGGCTCCGGGTGACCACCTTCGACCTGCCGGAGAAGGAGAACGAGTGCCTGGAGAACTTCAGGACTCACGGTGTGGCGGAGCACTGCTCGTTCATCGGCGGCAACGTCTTCGACGAGATCCCCAAGGGGTTCGACGTCGTGCTCGTCAAGCACTTCCTGGACATGTTCGACAAGAGCGACGTGTTCAAGATCCTTCAGGGCGTCAACAAGTCGCTCGAGGTCGGCGGGCAGATCAACATCATGGTGCCGGTGTACCCCGAGGACATCAAGGACACCGACAACTACAACGTCGACTTCTTCCCGGCCTTCTTCATCGGCTGCGCCATGGGGCAGGGCGGCCCGCAGAAGCTGTCGGTCTACCAGAGCTGGCTGGAGGAATGCGGGTTCAAGGTGACCAAGGCCATCACCAAGGACCCCGCCGAGGTGCCGCCGGACGTCATCCCCGTACAGGCCATCATCTGCGCGACGAAGGTCGCGTGACCGGCTGAGTCCGGTCCGCTCGAATGAACCGCCGGGGCGCGGCCGGAGTGCCGGCCGCGCCCCGCACGCGAGGGCCCGGGAAGCCGGCCGGCCTCCCACCGCCCCGACCACCACGCACTGCCATCCGTCCACCCACCACGCCTTGGAGAGCCATGTCTCGTCGCTTGTTCACCTCGGAATCCGTGACCGAGGGGCATCCCGACAAGATCGCCGACCAGATAAGCGACACGATCCTCGACGCGCTGCTGCGCCAGGACCCCGCCTCGCGCGTCGCGGTCGAGACACTGATCACGACCGGCCAGGTGCACGTCGCCGGTGAGGTGACGACCGCCGCCTACGCCGATGTCGCCTCGCTGGTGCGGGAGAAGATCCTCGACATCGGTTACGACTCGTCCGCCAAGGGCTTCGACGGCGCCTCCTGCGGGGTGTCGGTGTCCATCGGCGCGCAGTCGGCCGACATCGCACAGGGCGTCGACACGGCGTACGAGAACCGGGTCGAGGGCGACGAGGACGAGCTGGACCGGCAGGGCGCCGGCGACCAGGGCCTGATGTTCGGGTACGCGACCGACGAGACGCCCACCTTGATGCCGCTGCCGATCGAGCTGGCCCACCGCCTCTCGCGCCGCCTGACCGAGGTCCGCAAGGACGGCACGGTCCCCTACCTGCGGCCCGACGGCAAGACCCAGGTCACCATCGAGTACCAGGGCAGCCGCCCGGTCCGCCTGGACACCGTCGTGGTCTCCTCCCAGCACGCGAGCGACATCGACCTCGACAGTCGGCTCACCCCCGACATCCGCGAGCACGTCGTCGAGCAGGTCCTGGCCCGGCTCGCCGAGGACGGCATCAAGCTGGAGACCGACAACTACCGCCTCCTGGTCAACCCGACCGGCCGCTTCGAGATCGGCGGCCCGATGGGCGACGCCGGCCTGACCGGCCGTAAGATCATCATCGACACCTACGGCGGCATGGCCCGGCACGGCGGCGGCGCCTTCTCGGGCAAGGACCCGTCCAAGGTGGACCGTTCGGCGGCGTACGCGATGCGCTGGGTCGCGAAGAACGTCGTGGCGGCCGGCCTGGCCGCGCGCTGCGAGGTGCAGGTGGCGTACGCGATCGGCAAGGCCGAGCCGGTGGGCCTGTTCGTCGAGACCTTCGGCACCCACACGGTCCCCGTCGGGAAGATCGAGGACGCCATCACCACCGTCTTCGACCTGCGCCCGGCCGCGATCATCCGCGACCTCGACCTGCTGCGCCCGATCTACGCCCAGACCGCGGCCTACGGCCACTTCGGCCGCGAGCTGCCGGACTTCACCTGGGAGCGCACCGACCGCGCCGAGGCCCTGCGCCAGGCGGCGGCAGCGGGCTGACCGCGCGGCGCCGCCGGGACACCCCGGCGGCGCCGCGCGCGGGGAGCGGTGGTTTCCCCGCTCCCCGCGCGCCGTCCCCGCACGCGCCGCCCACCGCCCACGCCGTGGGCGTCGCCTCCTCCCCGACACCGGCGGATCTCTCGCCCCAAGGAGCACTTGACCGTGCGTATCGCTGTGACCGGATCGATAGCGACCGACCATCTGATGGTGTTTCCCGGACGCTTCGCCGACCAGCTTCTCAAGGAGCAGCTGGAGCGGGTCTCCCTGTCCTTCCTCGCCGACCGGTTGGAGGTGCGCAGAGGCGGAGTCGCCGCCAACATCGCCTTCGGCCTCGGACAGTTGGGCCTCGACCCGGTCATGGTCGCGGCCGCGGGAACGGACTTCGCCGAGTACGGCAGCTGGCTGCGGGACAACGGCGTCGACACGTCCGCGGTACGGGTCAGCGAGACCCTGCACACCGCGCGCTTCGTGTGCACCACCGACCAGGACCAGAACCAGATCGCCACCTTCTACGCCGGCGCCATGGCCGAGGCGTCCCGCATCGACCTGGCCGCGATCGCCGAGAGCGCCGGCGCGCTCGCGCTCGTCCTGGTCGGCGCCGACGACCCCGCGGCCATGCTGCGGCACACCGCCGCCGCCCGCCGCCTCGGCATCCCCGTCGCGGCCGACCCCTCCCAGCAGCTCGCCCGCCTCGACGGCGAACAGGCCCGCCAACTGGTCGACGGGGCGACGTGGTTGTTCACCAACGAGTACGAGGCCGCGCTGCTGCTCGAACGCACCGGCTGGACCGCGGAGCAGCTCCTGGAGCCGGGTCGGCACCTGGATCACCACCCTCGGCGCGGACGGCGTCTCCCTGACCCGCTCCGGCGCCCCCACGCTGCACGTCCCGGCCGTGCCCACGGACCGGATCGCCGACCCCACAGGGGCCGGCGACGCCTTCCGGGCCGGCTTCCTGGCGGGCCTGGCCTGGGAGTTGCCCCAGGAGCAGGCCGCCCGGTTCGGCTGCGCCCTGGCGACCACCGTGCTGGAGTCGGTCGGCACCCAGGAGTACAAGCTGCTCCCCTCGGACCTGATCGCCCGCATCGGCCGGACCTACGGCGACGACGCCGCCCGTGCCATCGAGCCCCGTCTGGCAGGTGTGTGATGAGTACGCACTTCTCCTTCGAGTTCTTCCCGCCGAAGACGGCCAAGGGGGAGCAGACCCTGTGGGCGGCCATCCGCCGGATCGAGCCGCTCGCACCGGACTTCGTGTCCGTCACCTACGGCGCCGGCGGCTCGTCGCGGGACCGGACGGTGGCGGTCACCCGGCGGATCGCCGCCGAGACGACGCTGCGCCCCGTCGCCCACCTGACCGCGGTCGGCCACTCGGTGGCCGAACTGCGCCACATCATCGGCCAGTACGCCGACGCGGGCATCCGCGACGTCCTGGCGCTGCGCGGCGATCCGCCGGGTGACCCCAAGGGCGACTGGACGGCGCACCCGCAGGGCTTCGGGTACGCGTACGAACTGGTCGAACTGGTCCGCTCGCTGGGCGACTTCAGGATCGGGGTGGCCGCGTTCCCCGAGATGCACCCGCGCTCGGCCGACTGGGAGGCCGACGTCCGGCACTTCGTCGCCAAGTGCCGGGCGGGCGCCGACTACGCGATCACGCAGATGTTCTTCCACGTGGAGGACTACCTGCGGCTGCGCGACCGGGTCGCGGCCGCCGGCTGCGACATCCCGATCATCCCGGAGATCATGCCGGCCACCGACCACCGGCAGATCACCCGCTTCGCCGAACTCTCCGACGCGGCCTTCCCCGAGGGGCTCGCCACCCGCCTGTACGCGGCCCGGAACAGCCCGGAGGACGGCCACCGCATCGGCGTCGAGTACGCCACCGCCATGGCCGAGCGCCTTCTCGCCGAGGGCGCCCCCGGCCTGCACTACATCACCCTCAACAGGTCCACGGCGGCCCTGGACATCCACCGCAACGTCCTGGGTTCCCCCCGCGTGACGATCCTCAACGCCCGCTGACTCCACACGGGTTCGAGGCCGTCCGCCTCCACCGGGACGCGCGCGGGGCCGAGTTCGCCCTGCTCCGGGGCCCGGCCGCGCGGTCGGTTCAAGCAGTCGTCAAGCGGGTGGTGAGCGCGGACGGGTGACGGTAGCGTGGGCCGCCGGAACGTCCGCCTCCTGCACCGGGATTGACCGAGGAGCACGTACGTCCGAGTGGCTTCGGGACCGTCCATGTCGGCTCCGTGATGGCTGATACCCCCACCGGGTTCCCTGCCACCAGGACGGCGGAGGCGATCACAGAGAAAGAGGTCACTGCAATGGCGCCAGAAGCCACACTCGCGCGGTTCCGCGAATACATGGTGGGCCCCTCGCGGTTCATGAACCTGCTGTCCTGCTTCGAGCTCGGCATCATCGACAAGCTCCGTGACGACCCGGGCCTGACGGCTGCGGAGCTCGGCGCGGCGGTCGGTGCCAAGCCGGACGCCGTGGAACAGCTCCTCCTTCTGCTGGTCAAGGAGGGCTTCGTCGCCTACGACGAGGATTCCGGCGCCTACACTCTCGACGCGCTCGCAGGCATAGCCGAGGAAGACTTCCGGCAAGTGCTCGCCGACATGGACTTGATCAAGGTCGTCACGCTCAGGCAGTTGTTCTACCTCACCGACAGCGTGCGCACCGGCACGACCGTCGGCCTGCAAGAAATCTATGGATTCAAGGGCAACCTCTACGGCGCGCTGGCCGAGCACGACGATCTGCGCGAGTCCTGGGCGCGGCTGATGAACAGCGCCACCGCCAACATCGATCCCTGGTTCTTCGAGAACATCGACATCCCGGCCGGCTCGCAGGTGCTCGACCTCGCCGGGAACACGGGTCTGGGGGCCATTCACACCTACCGGCACAAGGGGTCGCCCGGGCTGCGGGTGACCACCTTCGACCTGCCGGAGAAGGAGGACGAGTGCCTGGAGAACTTCCGGGCCCACGGCCTGAGCGAGCACTGCTCGTTCATCGGCGGTGACGTCTTCGAGAAGGTCCCCGAGGGCTTCGACGTCGTGCTGATCAAGCACTTCCTGCCCATGTTCGACAAGAGCGACGTGTTCAAGATCCTGGAAGGCGTCCACCAGTCGTTGGACACCGGCGGGCAGGTCAACGTGCTCGTACCGGTGTTCCCCGAGGACATCAAGGACCCGGGCAACTACACCGTCGACTTCTACCCCAGCTTCTTCCTCGGCTGCGCCATGGGACAGGGCGGGCCGCAGAAGCTGTCGACGTGGACAGAGCTGGATCGAAGAATGCGGATTCAAGGTCACGAAGACGATTTCCGAGGACCCCGCCGAGATGCCGCCGAACGCCCTCCCCGTCGAGGCCATCCTGTGCGCGACGAAGATCGCGTGATCAGCCGGGGCTGAGGCTGTCCGCCGCTGAAGGCGCCAAGCCGATTTCAAGCGGATGTCAAGCGGGGCACATGACGGAAGCGCCTGCGAACGATACTGTCGTCGCCGAATCGACCCTCAAGGTGTGAGAGCCCTGGTCGACGCATTCCGTATTCCTTCGCTTCACTTCCTGTTCCCAGAAGCACCTAGCATTGAACTCTGGAGGGTGAATGTCCGAAGCAACGAGAGCGGAAGCGGTATATTCGGCCATCGAGGAATCCGCTCGGCTGCTGGATGTACCCTGCTCGCGTGACAAGGTCCTGCCGGTCCTGGCCGCGTTCGGCGAGGAAATAGCGGAGGAGGCCGTGGTCGTTCTCGCCATGGCCGGCGGCGAGCGCTACCGAGGAGAGATCGACTACAACTTCACGGTGCCGGCGGCGGACATCGATCCGTACAGCATCGCGCTGTCGAACGGCTATGTCGACAAGACGGACCACCCGGTCAGCACCCTGCTCGCGGACATCGCGGAGCGGTGTCCCGTCACCTTTTACGGTGTTGAGTGCGGAGTCGTCGGCGGCTTCAAGAAGACCTATGCCTTCTTCCCGCTGGACCAGTTGCAGAGTCTGTCGAAGCTCGCCGAGATCCCGTCGATGCCGCGTGCGCTGGCCGACCATCTCGACACTTTCACCCGCTACGGGCTGGCGGACCGGGTGTCGATCGTGGGGATCGACTACCTGCGCAAGACGATGAACGTGTACTTCGCCGCTGAATCCGTCGACGCGCAGACCGTGGTGCTGCCGCTGCTCGGCGACATCGGCGTCCCGGTGCCGGGCGAGCAGACGGTGGAGTTCCTCGAGAAGTCGTTCTCGATCTACCCCACCTTCAGCTGGGACTCCTCGGAGATCTCGCGGGTCTGCTTCTCCGTGGTGACACCGGATCAGGCGGCGTACCCCACGACCCTCGAACCGGAGATCGCACGGTTCGCCGAGAACGCCCCGTACGCGTACGACGGTGAGCGCGTACTCGTCTACGGTGCCACGCTCTCGCACGCCGGTGACGAATACCACAAGCTCGGTGTGTACTACCGGAAGCCACCTGCTTTCTGGGACTCGCTGCAATTGGCCGACGCCTTCGAAAAGCTCGTTGATTCCCAGTGAACCGAATATTGACATCAGGAGGAGAAATGTCCGAAGCCGTTGAGGCCAAGGAAGGCGCGGCGGCCGCCCTGGACGCATTGGGGGGCACCCTCGCCGAGGCCGGCGCCGCGGCGGTCAACGGACCGCGCGACCAGTTGGCCGAGAGCCTCCTGCGTGCGGCCTTCGCGCTGTGGGAGAACCCCGAGGTGCGGCCGAAGCTGCTCGGGGTCCTGCAGGCCGCGGTCAACAGCGAGGAGGGCGCGGCGCACATGCGCGGGTTCCTGAACACGCAGCTCTTCGCGCAGGCGGGCAAGGCGCTCGGCGTCGACGGCATGGACATCAACCAGGTGGCGGCGACGCTCAATGTGCCGCCGATGAACATCAACGCCGCGGCGGCGCAGGTCTGGGGCGTGGTCCTGCTGCGCTACGTCGTGGGGCTGCAGCCGATCGCGTCGGCGTCGACGGAGGAGTTGATCGGCCTCCTCACCCCGACGATTCAGCGGTACCTGCACGGCTGACACCGTGTTCGCCGGCGTCGCCCCGTCAGCGGGACGGCGTCGGCTCCTGCCCATGGTCCTCGCGAGTGCCCCAACCGCCCCTGCGGCAGCGGCGATCCCCAGCGGGAGCCCGGCCCGGCGCGGACATGCGGAAGGCGTTCTTTCGGCCATCGGAGTCGACGCACCGGACCATGAGGGTGGGCGCATCGCGTCACACCCCGGGGCGCTGTTTCGTCGTCATGCCGAGACGGACGGCATCCCGGCGAACAGGCGGACCGGACGACTCGCCGGTGCGGACCCACGGCGGGGTCGGCGAGCCGCCCGTGCGGACTGACTCCTCCGGCCGCAGATCACTCGAAGGAGCCAGTGAGCTATGACTAGCCCAGAGAAGGACTCGCCGGCCGGGACGGGCGTCCTCGCCGGCGCCGACCCGAAGCGATGGATGGCGCTGTCCGTCCTGACGGCGATGCAGTTCATGCTCATGATGGACGTCACCGTCGTGAACATCGCCCTGCCCCACATCCAGAGCAGCCTGCACTTCTCCGTCGAGGGTCTGGCGTGGGTGGTCAACGGCTATGTGCTGACCGCCGGCGGGTTTCTGCTGCTGGGCGGGCGGCTGGCCGACATGTTCGGCCGCCGGAAGATCTTCGTCGCCGGCGTGCTGGTCTTCGGACTGGCGTCCGCGGTGTGCGGCGCCGCGACCGCCCCCTGGGCGCTGGTCTCCGGCCGGTTCGTCCAGGGCCTGGGCGAGGCGCTGGCCGGCCCGGCGGCGCTCGGCCTGATCCCCGTGCTGTTCCGCGACTCCGCCGAGCGGGCGAAGGCCCTGGGCGTCTGGGGCGGCATGGCGGCGGTCGGCGGGGCGGTCGGCTCGGTCGTCGGCGGATCGCTGACCGACCTGGTGAGCTGGCGGTGGATCTTCTTCATCAACATCCCCGTCGCGGTGTTCGCCCTCATCATGGTCCCGCGCGTGATCCCGGAGAGCCGGATGGCCCGCCAAGGCCACCGGATCGACACGGTCGGCGCGGTCTCCACCACCGGCGGCATGGTCGCCGTCGGGTACGGCCTGCTCCAGGCGTCCGACCACCCGTGGGGCTCGGGCCGGGTGCTGCTGCCGCTGCTGGGCGGCATCGCCCTGCTGCTCTTCATGGTCGTGTGGGAGGCCCGCACCCCGGAGCCGATGATCCCGCTGCGCTTCTTCACCAACCGCACCCGTGTGACGTCCAACGGCGTGGGCGTGCTCTCGCTCTCGGCCTTCTACACGTACGCCTTCCTGCTGACGCTGTACGTCCAGCAGGTACTCGGCTATTCCCCGATGAAGACAGGGCTGGCGTACATCCCGTTCACCCTCGCGATCGGCGTCGGCATGGGCGTGTCCACCGCGCTGATGCCCCGGATCGGCGTCAAGCCGATCCTGTTCATGTCCTTCGTCGGCAGCGCCGGCGGGCTGGTCGTCGCCGCCGCGGGCTTCGCCCCCCACGCGTCCTTCGCCGGCGGGGTCCTGCCAGGACTGCTGGTGTACGGCTTCTTCAACGCGCTCGGCTACCCGGCCATGACCAACGGGGCGCTGCACGAGGTCACCGGCCAGGACGCGGGACTGGCGTCCGGCATGCAGACCGCCATGCAGCAGGTCGGCGCGTCGCTCGGCCTGGCCGCCCTGGTCCCCATCGCGCTGCGCTACGTCAACCACCACGTCGCGCACGGCACCCCCCGCGCGATCGCGCTGACCCACGGGTACACGCTGGCGATCCGCGTCGCCGCCGGCGTACTGGTCGTCGCGGCGCTGCTCGTCCTGCTGCTGCTGGGGAAGGTGAGCTCCAAGCCGCGCGACGCGGTCGCCGAAGCCACCAACGAGGCGGCCGCGGAGCCCTCCGCGGCCGCTGCCTGAGCCGAGTCGTCCGCGCCGCCCCGGGACAGTCCACGGGGGCGGCGCGCGTGGCCGCGCCGACGCTCGGTTCCTTCGGCAGATCTGTCCCATGTGGCGTGCGTACAGCATGAGTTGGGACGTGGTGTACACAATGCGACGGAGTGACCTGTGTCACTTTGAGGGCCCCTTGGCGCGAGGGCGCCAACCGTGTCACTATTCCTGGGTGTCACCCCTGTCCGGAAGTTGGTCCGGATCAGTGGGTCGGGTGTCGCATCCGCCGGTCCGCGTTCAGTGCGACCGAGTCCGCGCCCGGTACGGCACAGGGTTCCCGTGACATACCGGAGTCCGCGCGACCGCGTGGGACGACGCCCCGGGTCCGTTGAAGAGCCGCGGACGAGAGCGCTCTCGGTCCGTGCCCCGTGACCTCGGGTTTCGAACGGCGTCCCTGGTGTGGCCACATACGGGGACGGCCTTCGCGGATCATGCCGGCCGGCGGGGCCGTCCGAACCCGGCCGGGCCGTCGCCGCGCCTTCGGCGACAGCCCCGGAGAGCGTTTTCATCCAGTGAAGTCCGTTTGATCCCAACTCGTTCCGGTGTCGGGATGTGACTGCCGAGATGGCGATGTGTCACCGTGTCCGGTGGCATCGGTTGGGAACCCGCTGTGACGAGGACGACCTCCGAGGGACTCCGGATCTGATGTCCTGATTCATTCCTTTCTAGAACTCTGGGTGTTGCGATCTCCATGCAGAAGCGACAAGGGGAGCTGACTGCCATGACTCCACCGACCTCAGCGGAGGGGGTGTCGGAAAACCACCGGGCTCGCTCAGTCGGCATCGGTCGCGCCCACGCCAAGGCCATCCTGCTGGGGGAGCATGCGGTCGTGTACGGGGCTGCGGCGCTCGCTCTTCCGGTTCCGCAACTGACGGTCACGGCAAGCGCCGGCTGGTCTCCCCACTCCTCGGAAGATCCGGGCGATGTGTCCTTCACGATGACCGGGTCCCCGTCGAGACCGGTGGTGACCCAGGCGTCCGACGGCCTGCGCCGGCTGACCGGCGAGTTCAAGGCCGCCATGGGCGTGACCGACAGCCCGCACCTCGACGTGATCCTCGATGCCGTGATCCCCCACGGCCGCGGGCTCGGCTCCAGCGCGGCCTGCGCACGCGCGGTCGTCCTCGCCCTCGCCGACCTCTTCGGCCGCGACATGCCGGAGCGCGAGGTGTTCGACCTGGTGCAGACGGCCGAGAACGTGGCGCACGGCCGGTCCAGCGGCGTCGACGCCATGACGGTGGGTGCGGCCGGCCCCCTGTGGTTCCAGGCGGGCGAGGTCGAGGAACTGAGCGTCGGCTGCGACGGCTTGTTCATCGTCGCGGACAGCGGCGTCGTGGGCAGGACCAAGGACGCGGTCGAGCAGCTGCGAGCGGGCTTCGGACGGCATGCCGGAGCGCAGGAGAAGTTCGTACGCCGCGCCTCGGAGCTGACCGAGGAGGCCAGGCACGCCCTCGCCGACGGCAAGCCGGAGGAACTCGGCTCGCGGCTCACGGACTACCACGAACTGCTCCGCGCGGCCGGCCTGAGCACCGACCGGATCGACGCACTGGTCGAGACCGCGCTCACGGCCGGCAGTCTCGGAGCCAAGATCACCGGGGGCGGCCTGGGCGGCTGCATGATCGCCATGACCCGGCCGGAGCAGGCCGGAGAGGTCACCCGGAAGCTGCACGAAGCCGGCGCCGCGCAGACGTGGCTCGTACCGCTGAGAGGGTTCGCCGACCATGCCATCTGAACACCGGGCCACTGCCGTGCGACCGCAGGAGCGGGGCGCCGCGGGAAGCGCCACCGCCGTCGCCCACCCGAACATCGCGCTGATCAAGTACTGGGGCAAGCGCGACGAGCAGCTCGTCCTGCCGCGGGTCGACAGCCTGTCGATGACCCTGGACATCTTCCCGACCACCACCCGCGTCCGCGTCTGCGCCGACGCGGAGCAGGACGACGTCACTCTCGACGGCG
Source organism: uncultured Actinomycetota bacterium (assembly GCA_963820715.1). Classification (GTDB taxonomy): domain Bacteria; phylum Actinomycetota; class Actinomycetes; order Streptomycetales; family Streptomycetaceae; genus Actinacidiphila. Next base: position 505,460 of record CAWGAU010000004.1, read on the forward strand.
TGCGCGCGCAGGGCGAGGCGCTGCGCCGCATCGTCACGTTCCTGGAGCTGGTACGGGACGCGGCCGGGCTCTCCCACCGGGCCGTCGTGGACACCGAGAACACCGTCCCCACCGGGGCGGGCCTGGCGTCCTCCGCGAGCGGGTTCGCCGCCCTCGCCGTCGCCGCTGCCGCCGCGTACGGGCTCGACCTCGACGCCACCGCACTGTCGCGCCTGGCCCGGCGCGGATCGGGCTCGGCGTCCCGGTCGATCTTCGGCGGCTTCGCCATGTGGCACGCGGGCCGGGCACACCGGCACGGCCACGGAGGCGGACCTCAGCTCGTTCGCCGAGCCGGTGCCCGCCGGGGAGCTCGACCCCGCACTGGTCGTCGCGATCGTCAACGCGGGCCCCAAGGCCGTCTCCAGCCGCGAGGCCATGCGGCGGACCGTCGCCACCTCCCCGCTGTACGAGCCGTGGGCCGTGTCCAGCAAGGACGACCTGGTCGAGATGCGTGCCGCGCTGCAGCGCGGCCGACCTCGACGCGGTGGGGGAGATCGCGGAGCGCAACGCGCTGGGCATGCACGCGACGATGCTCGCGGCGCGCCCCGCGGTGCGCTACCTGGCGCCGGCCAGCCTCACCGTCCTCGACAGCGTGCTGCAACTCAGGCGGGACGGCATCCCCGCCTACGCGACCATGGACGCCGGGCCGAACGTCAAGGTGCTCTGCCACCGCGCGGACGCGGACCGGGTGGCCGGCGTCGTGCGCACTGCCGCCCCGGACGGCTCGGTCGTCATCGCCGGGCCGGGGCCGGGCGCCCGTCTGCACGAGGGCGGACGATGACCCGTCAGCCGACGGTCGTCCGGCGCGCGCCGGGCAAGTTGTTCGTCGCGGGCGAGTACGCGGTGGTCGACCCCGGCAACCCGGCGGTCCTGGTCGCGGTCGACCGGTACATCACCGTCACCGTGTCCGGCCGCCCCGGCGCCGGCGTGGAGATCTCCTCCGACCTCGGTCCGCGAGGGGTGCGCTGGCAGTGGCAGGACGGCCGGCTCGACCCGTACGGCGCGGACGACGAGCAGGGTGCGCGCACCGGTCTCGCCCACGTGGTGGCGGCGACCGAGACCGTGGCCCGGCTGCTGGCCGAACGCGGCCTTGCCGTACCGGCGTTCACCCTCTCGGTCGAGAGCGGCCTGCACGACAACGGCACCAAGTACGGTCTGGGTTCCAGCGGTGCGGTGACGGTCGCGACGGTCGCGGCCGTCGCGGCCTTCAGCGGCCTGGACCTGTCGCACGACGAACGGTTCCGGCTGGCCATGCTCGCCACCGCCGGGATCGACCCCAGAGCCTCCGGCGGTGACCTCGCCGCGAGCACCTGGGGGGGCTGGATCGCCTACCAGGCACCCGACCGGCCCGCCGTACTCGACCTGGCCCGCCGCCAGGGGATCGAGGAGGCACTCCGCGCGCCCTGGCCGGGTTTCGCGGTACGCCGGCTGCCGGAGCCCAAGGGCCTGTCGCTGGAGGTCGGCTGGACCGGACAGCCCGCCTCCACCGCGGCCCTCGTGTCCGACCTGGACCGGCGCAGGGCCTGGCGCGGCAGCGCGTCCCACCACAGGTTCGTGGAGACCACCACCGACTGTGTGCGCGCCTTGACCGACGCACTTGAACAAGGAGACCGCCAGGGCCTGCTGGACCAGATCCGGCGGGCCCGGCAGGAGCTGGCCCGCCTCGACGACGAGGTCGGCCTCGGCATCTTCACGACCGAGCTCACGGCGCTGTGCGACGCCGCCGAAGCCGTCGGCGGCGCGGCCAAGCCCTCCGGCGCCGGCGGCGGCGACTGCGGCATCGCCCTGCTCGACTCCGAAGCGTCACGAGAGATCGCTCACGTGCGGGAACAGTGGGCCGCAGCCGGGGTGCTGCCCCTGCCGATCCGTCCCGCCGCGGAAGGGAACGAGGAATGATCGCACAACGCAAGGACGACCATGTCCGGCTCGCCGCCGAACAGCAGCGCGAGCACAGCGGAACACAACCAGTTCGACGAGGTGTCGTTCGTCCACCACGCCCTGGCCGGCATCGACCGGTCGGACGTCTCCCTGGCCACGACGCTTCGCAGGCATCACCTGGCAGGTGCCGCTCTACATCAACGCGATGACCGGCGGCAGCGAGAACACCGGGATCATCAACCGGGACCTGGCCATCGCCGCCCGGGAGACCGGTGTGCCCATCGCCTCGGGGTCGATGAGCGCGTACTTCAAGGACCCGTCCTGCGCCGGCACCTTCAGCGTGCTGCGCGAGAAGAACCCGGACGGGTTCGTCATGGCGAACATCAACGCGACGGCCTCGGTCGACAACGCGCAGCGGGCCGTCGATCTGCTGGAGGCCAACGCCCTGCAGATCCACATCAACACCGTGCAGGAGACGGTGATGCCGGAGGGGGACCGGTCGTTCTCCTCCTGGGTCCCGCAGATCGAGAAGATCGTGGCGGCCGTCGACGTCCCCGTGATCGTCAAGGAGGTCGGCTTCGGGCTGAGCCGCGAAACCGTCCAGACGCTGGAGCAGTTGGGCGTGCGGGTGGCGGACCTCGGCGGCCGGGGCGGCACGGACTTCGCCCGCATCGAGAACGGGCGGCGCGAACTCGCCGACTACGCCTACCTCCACGGCTGGGGGCTGTCCACCGCCGCCTGCCTGCTGGACGCGCAGCACGCCGGCATCCCCGTCCTCGCCTCCGGCGGCGTCCGCAACCCGCTCGACGTCGCCCGCGCGCTGGCACTCGGCGCCTCCGGCGTCGGCTCGTCCGGCGGATTCCTGCGCACGCTGCTCGACGGCGGCGTGCCCGCGCTGATCGCGCAGCTCTCGACCTGGCTCGACCAGCTCGCGGCACTCCAGACCATGCTCGGCGCGCGCACCCCCGCCGATCTGACCCGCTGCGATCTGCTGATCCACGGCGACCTGCGTTCCTTCTGCGCCGACCGGGGCATCGACACACGTCAACTCGCCCGGCGTTCCCGCAGCTCCGACGCCCTCCACGAGATGACAGGAAGCACACGATGACTGAGGCACACGCGATCGCCGGAGTCCCGATGAAGTGGGTCGGTCCCCTGCGTGTTTCGGGGAACGTCGCCAGCGTCGAGACCCAGGTCCCGCTCGCCACCTACGAGTCGCCGCTGTGGCCCTCCGTGGGCCGCGGCGCGAAGGTCTCCATGCTGGCCGACCAGGGCATCGTCGCCACCCTCGTGGACGAGCGGATGACGCGTTCGGTGCTCGTCGAGGCGACGGACGCGCAGACCGCGCTCACGGCCGCGCGGACCATCGACGCGCGCATCGGCGAGCTGCGCGAAGTGGTGCGCACCTGCAGCAGGTTCGCCGAGCTGATCGGCATCCGGCACGAGATCAACGCCAACCTGCTGTTCATCCGGTTCGAGTTCTCCACCGGCGACGCCTCCGGGCACAACATGGCCACCCTCGCCTCCGACGTGCTCCTGAAGCACCTGCTGGAGACCATTCCGGGCATCTCCTACGGATCGATCTCCGGGAACTACTGCACGGACAAGAAGGCGACCGCGATCAACGGCATCCTCGGCCGTGGCAAGAACGTGGTCACGGAACTGCTCGTGCCGCAGGACGTGGTGACCCGCGTGCTGCACACGACGGCCGCCAAGATCGTCGAGCTGAACATCCGCAAGAACATGCTCGGCACCCTGCTCGCCGGCGGAATCCGTTCGGCGAACGCCCACTTCGCGAACATGCTGCTCGGGTTCTACCTGGCGACCGGCCAGGACGCGGCCAACATCGTCGAGGGATCGCAGGGCGTCGTCATGGCCGAGGACCGCGACGGCGACCTCTACTTCGCCTGCACGCTTCCCAACCTGATCGTGGGCACGGTCGGCAACGGCAAGGGCCTCGCCTTCGTGGAGACCAACCTGGCCCGGCTCGGCTGCCGGGTCGAGCGCGCCCCCGGCGAGAACGCCCGCCGGCTGGCCGTCATCGCGGCGGCGACGGTGCTGTGCGGTGAACTCTCGCTCCTGGCGGCCCAGACGAACCCGGGCGAACTCATGCGTGCACACGTCCAGTTGGAACGCGACACCAAAACAGCAAAGGTTGGTATTTAGGACATGGCCAACGATTCCGCCATAGGAATTCACGACCTCTCGTTCGCGACGACCGAGTTCGTCCTGCCGCACACGGCGCTCGCCGACCACAACGGCACCGAGATCGGCAAATACCACGTGGGCATCGGCCAGCAGTCGATGAGCGTGCCCGCCGCCGATGAGGACATCGTGACCCTGGGCGCGGCCGCCGCCGCACCCATCATCGCCCGGCACGGCGGCGAGGGCGTCCGCACCGTCCTGTTCGCGACGGAGTCCTCGATCGACCAGGCCAAGTCGGCCGGCGTGTACGTCCATTCGCTGCTCGGCCTGCCGTCGGCCGCCCGGGTCGTCGAACTGAAGCAGGCGTGCTACGGGGCGACGGCGGCCCTGCAGTTCGCCCTCGGCCTCGTCCGCCGCGACCCCTCGCAGCGGGTCCTGGTGATCGCCAGCGACGTCTCCAAGTACGAACTGGACAGCCCGGGCGAGGCGACCCAGGGCGCGGCGGCCGTGGCCATGCTGGTCGGCGCGGACCCCGCGCTGGTGCGCGTCGAGGACCCGTCGGGCCTGTTCACCGCCGACGTCATGGACTTCTGGCGGCCCAACTACCGCGACGCCGCACTGGTCGACGGGCAGGAGTCCATCACCGCGTACCTCCAGGCGGTGGAGGGCACATGGAAGGACTACACGGAGCAGGGCGGCCGGTCCCTTGAGGAGTTCGCCGCGTTCTGCTACCACCAGCCGTTCACGAAGATGGCCTACAAGGCGCACCGCCACCTGCTCAACACGTGCGGGCTCGACACCGACAAGGAAGTGATCGCCCGTGACCTCGGGCTGACCACGGCCTACAACGCGGTCGTCGGCAACAGCTACACCGCCTCGATGTACCTCGGCCTCGCCGCGCTGCTCGACCAGGCGGACGACCTGACCGACCGGGCCGTCGGCTTCCTCAGCTACGGCTCCGGCAGTGTCGCCGAGTTCTTCGCCGGGACCGTCGTTCCCGGCTACCGCGAGCAGCTGCGGACCGCGGCGCACCGCGAGGTGATCGACCGGCGCAAGACCCTCGACTACGCCGGATACCGCGAGCTCCACGAGCGCTCCTTCCCGGCCGACGGCGGCGACCACCCCACGCCCGCCCAGACCACCGGCCCCTTCCGGCTGGCCGCGCTCCGCGGCCACAAGCGCATCTACGAGACCCGCTAGCCGGAACCTCGTTGCGGGGGACCGCCCCCGCGGCCGCGTGCACGCGGGGCGGCACGGGACAGCGAGTTCGGCTCGCGACCACCGGTCGCCCCAGCCCGGCCGGGGCCCCCTCTTCCGCGGGGCCCCGGCCGCGTGCCCGTGAGACGCACGATCGTGGAGTCCGCCGGGACGCCAGAACCCGTCACCGTCGGCCCCAGCACCTTAAGAACCCGTGAAGTACGCGGACAGCCCCGCGGGCTGCCCACGTACGGGTGAGCCATGGCCGCGCACCTGCCGGCGTTTCACACAGCCAGTCCACGACCATGTGAGGGGCGGACACACGCATGACCGATCTCGGGATACTCGGTACGGGTGCCTATGTGCCGGACCGAGTCGTCTCCAATGACGAAGTCGGTGCGGAGGCCGGAGTCGACGACGCCTGGATCACCCGCAAGACCGCCATCCGGGAACGCCGCTGGGCCGCCCGCGACCAGGCCACCTCGGATCTGGCCACGGCCGCGGCGCGCGCCGCGCTGGAATCGGCCGGCGTCACCGCCGGCCAGCTGTCGGTGATCGTGGTCGCCACCTCCACGCCCGACCGCCCCCAGCCGCCCACCGCGGCGTACGTGCAGCACCACCTCGGCGCCGTCGATGCGGCGGCCTTCGACGTCAACGCCGTGTGCTCCGGCGAGGTGTTCGCGCTCTCGGCGATCGAGGGCTTCCTCGCCAGGCGGGGCGGCTACGGACTGGTCGTCGGCGCGGACCTCTACTCGCGCATCCTCAATCCGGCCGACCGCCGGACGGTCGTACTGTTCGGCGACGGCGCCGGCGCGATGGTGCTCGGATCGAACGGCGAGGGCGCGCGCGTCCGGCACACCGCGATGCACACCTTCGGCGACCTGGCGGGCCTGATCGAGGTCCCCGGTGGCGGCAGCCGGCTGCCCCTCGACCAGGACGCCCTTGACGCCGGTCTGCAGTACTTCACGATGGACGGGCGTGGGGTGCGCCGATTCGTGGAGGAGCAACTCCCGCAACTGACCAAGGAGTTCCTGCACGAGGCCGGTGTCGAGCCCGACGACATCAGCCACTTCATCCCGCACCAGGCCAACGGCGTCATGCTCGACACCGTCTTCGCCGACATGGCCCTGCCCCGTACCACCATGCATCTGACGCTGGCGCACTACGGCAACACGGGAGCCGCATCCATCCCGATCACCCTGGACGAGGCCGCCCGCGCGGGTGCCTTCCACTCGGGCGACCTGATCCTTCTGGCCGGATTCGGTGGCGGCATGTCGGCGGGGTTCGTACTGGTCGAGTGGTGAGGACGCGGCGCGGCCCCGCTGCGGCAGACAGTCGGCGAGGGGCGGCGCGGTGCCGCCCTTCGGCCGCCTGACCAGCGTCAGTCCCGACGAAGGAGGGCGATCTGCGTGAGCTCGTCTATGTCGAACTCCGAGCGCCCCGGCGTGCCGTAGCGAATGATCTTGCCCCGGCTCACCCACTTTCGGATGGTCGCCTCGGTCACACCCGCTGCCAGGGCGGCCACGTTCGTGGGCACGAGCCGGTGGCGCGGCGGCCGGGTCATGCGCTGACCGCCTTTCGGCGCCGCTCCACGAGCGGTCGCAGGGCGATCCATTCGTGCATCTCCCAGGTATGTCCTGAAGAACATCTGATGCTGCTCTTCCCCGTGATCCCGGCCCTCTGCGGCGAGGTGCTGATCGTGCCCGGGCAGTTGTCCATGACGCACTCCCTGATATGCGTACGGACATCGCCTGGACCCGGATCGATGATGCCGAGCAATTCGACCTTGAGCCCGTCTATCTCGTCTGCGAACTCGGCAGCGGAAGGCTGGGCGGTCGAGCCACTCAAGGTTGAGCAGAAGAAATCGCGACATTTGGGGAACGGAACGAGCGGGGACGGCGGTTCCGAGATTCTCCGCGACGAAACCCGACCAGGACTCCAGGACGGCGAGGATGTCGTGTCGGGTTTCGAGGGCGGAGATATTCAGATGATCTCGCTTGTGGCTCCCGGACACTTTCGTCCGGTCCGGTCGCCTTGATATGGGTGATATCTGGTGCAGGCATTCCTGGTGAAGACCGGGAAGCGTGCGCAGAGCGTGTTCCGCCTGGGTGATGCAAGGGATGCACAGCGCCGCTTCCGGCAGCGGCGCGGAGTTCCTGGGTGTGGGCTCTGAGGCAGGCGTGAAACTCCATTGGTTCTCCTTCATGACGTGGCTCGCCCGCAATTGCGATGGTACGTAGTCGGTATGGCCGGACCTCACGTCGGCGTACGTGAAAGATGTCGCGGCCATGACCGGAAGGTTAGGTCGGGAAATTCTGGCGGAACCTTTGGATCCGGTCCGGCGTCCACCGGCCGTGATGTGTTCAGCGGATATAGCGCGTCATGTGCGTCCATGCTCCCCGATGCTGCCCGGACCTGACTATGGGTGAACTGGGAGACTTCCACGGGGCAGTTGAGAGTGTCAACGCTCGCCGGGCGCAATCGATTGCCCCTAAAGGGGATCTCCAGCGCCGCCGCCGTGGGCAGGTGACGTGAGGGGCTCGACCGATCGGCCGGGGCCGCGGCGACCGGTCGGGCCACCTCCCTCGCGCGGAGCCGGCCGATGATCCCACCGCTGGTCGCGCGGCGCCCCGTCGTCCCAGCTCGGAGCCGGGGTGGCGCGTGTGTGGCCAGGCGAAGTGGAGTGGACCACAGCCATGTCCCGTCGGCGGACCGGCCGTTGGAAGGCTCTGAACCGGTTGCCCCGAACCCCCCGAACGTGGGTGCCCGGCCCGAGGCCCGGCGACGGCGAGGTTAGGGGGCTCATAGGGGTGGGGCACGTGTGCGCCCGCCACCTCGAACCATCCGCCCCCGACCAGCGCAATTCCTCACGGCAAACCTGGCATGGCTCACCGCCCAACCCCGGTCGGCCACTTGGCAAACCGATCTGAAACGCCATCACCTATCGTCGGTCCGCGCCTCCGGTGCGGCGAGAGCCGGCCTCCGGCATTGCGAGGCGGCGAGGGGCAGGGAGGCAGGGCTCCTTCAAGTTCCTCAGGTGCGGGGGTTGTTGGTGATGCCCAGGATCGTGAGTGCGTGTTCGGGTTCGTGGTGGATGGCGCGGGTGGTCTTGGCTACGTTGTCGGCTCCGAGGAGCTTCAGGGTGCCGATGGCGAGGTTGCGGAAGCTGGCCATGGCTCGGGGCGCGTTCCCTGCCAGGGCCCCGGCAAAGTTGATCACGCTGCCAGGAGCAGGTTGATGGGGCGGTCGGTGTCGCGGGCGTGATGCCGTAGGGCGGCGGCGATGTTGCGGTGTCCGTCCAGGCGGAGCAGGGTGATCGCGGTGTTGCGCAAGCCCGCCATGACACGGGGTGCGTTGCCGGTGCGGATCTGGGAGCGGTCCTCGTCGAAGGTAACGTCGCGGACCCAGTGCAGGCGATTTTCGATCTCCCAGTGCGACTGCACCCATGCGGCCAGGACCACGGGCGGTGCGGTGACGGCGTCCGCGCTGGTGATCAGGTAGACGATCTCGACGGTCCGCCGGCCCTTCCTGGTGACGGTGCGCCGCAGCTGGGCGACCTGCATGGCTCCGCTGAACTCGACCCATGCCGGTACGTCGACGGCCTTGATGGTGCGGGTGGTACGACGTCCGTGTCCCCGAACCGTCTTGGTGACGGAGGGTATCGAAGCCCAGGGGAGCGCCTTGAGCTGCGCATACAACGACTTCTGATTGGCCTTCACGGTCAGGACGTAGTCACCGCCGGACCCGGTCACCAGGTCCGCCGTGTCGTGCTGGGTGTGCAACGCGTCCATCGTGACCACCACGCCGTCCAGGTCGAGGAGTTGAAGCAGATCCCGGGCGGCAGGGATCTCGTTGCTCTTCTCACCCACCGCGACCTGGCCGAGCACCGCCCCGGAACCGTGGGCGAGGGCGGCGACGAGGTGCGGGGCCGAAGTACCGCCACCGCGTGCGCCGCGGAGCGTCTTGCCGTCGATCGCGATCACCCTGCGGCCCGCGACGAGCGCTGTCCTGGTCAGTGCCCAGGCGCCCAGCGCCGCGTCGAGGCGGTCCGCGTCAAGACGGGCGAACAGGCGCCGCAGCGTTGACTCATCCACCCCGCCCCGCTCCAGGCCCAGCCGTTGCAGCGCGGCGCTTCCGGCCTCCCGGGCCCACTCCCCGATCGCGGTGAACCCCCGTGCCCCGGCCAGCACCGCGCACACCGCCACGGCGATCAGAGCGCCCACCGGATGCCGCACACCGCGTCGACGGCGCGGATCAGGTATCCCGGCGAGCAACTCGACCAGGAGCTCATGGTCCGGAACAGGCATGCGAACGGGCGCGGGAATGAGAGACGATGACATGGCGCGGGCGTGATCCCCTGGTCGGACGGTAAGGCGTAGGAACCTCCACCCAACCGGACCGGAACACGCCCGCGCACCTCTTCCATCCGTAAAACCCCACGTCACAGGGCTACAGAACAACTTTGCCGGGGCCCTGCGTTCCCTGCGTGAACGGTTGAGGCGTCTTCGGCGAAGGTGACATCTCGGATGTGGTGGGAGGAATTTTCGATTCCCCAGTGTCCGCGAATGGCGGCGGCGAGGTCGGCGGGGCCGGCCTGGTGGCTGTCGAGGCTGGTGACGGCGTAGACGCTTTCGCGGCTCTCGGGCTTGCCAGTGGGCTTGCGGCGGCGGTGCACCCGGATGGCCAGGGCCGCGTGGGGGAAGGCGATCCCGCCGAGGTTGCCGGCGATGGAACAGGTTTTGATCGACCGGGACTCGCGCCGTCCGTGGGCGGTGTGGGAGGCGGTGTGCTGAACCTTGATCGATGTCCAGGGCAGGGCGTTGAGCTGGGCATACGCGGTGGGCTGGTTGGTCTTGATGACCGCGATGTAGTGGGCCTTCTTCGTCTCGACCAGCCAGGTGATGTTGGCCTTCACCGAGTGCAGGGCATCGAAGGTGACCACGGTGTCCGCGAGGTCGAGTGGCGCCAGCAGCGGCTTGAAGTGCCGCGTCTCGTTCGTCTTCACCCCGACCTCGACCTGGGCGAGGGTGGCGACGGGTGCGTGCGTGACCGCCGAGAGCAGGTGACGGCGCGGCGCATCCAGACGGGCCGAGCCCTTCAGCGCTTTGCCGTCCACGGCGATGACCCGCCGGAGCGGGGCCGCGGGTGGGCCGGCTGACGCGGCCTCGCGGTGCCGGTCGGTGAGATAGGCGCCCAACGCCTGGTCCAGGGCGTCGCCGTCCAGCGCCTGAAGGACGCGTCCGATGGTGACCGGCTTCGGGCTGCGCCGCCAGCCGAGCAGGTGACGGCGGATCCCGAGGGCCGTCAGCAGTGCGATCGACGCCCGCTCGCCGGCCTCGGCGATCTCGTCGATGCTCTTCGCGCCACCGATGACCGCCCAGGCGCACACCAGCAAGATCGCCGTCAGTGAGTACCAGCGGCCCCGGCGTGCGCGCGGATCGGGCACCGATTCGAGGTAGGGGCGCAGGTCAGCGATCCGGTCCGCGTCCAGCGGACCCAGCTTCGCCAACACGGCAGGGATGGGGGAAGATGCAACGGCAGGCACGGGACACCCTCATGATCATCTGGCTTAGTCACCACAATGATCACGAACCCCCGTGCCTGTACTGCTACCCGCCCCTACCAGGCGCGATCACCAACGCAACGCACACTCACGGAACTTGACGGAGCCCTGGCAGGGAGGGGAGGATCTCCCTTTTCCCGGTCCGACAACGTTATCCAGGACGGCGGAATCCGCGCCTTCACGGGCCAACCCCTCGACGCATAGAGCCGACCCCGACATCCGTCCGTCCACCCACCCACGCTCCCGTCCGGGTGCGTGGCGGCTGCTGCACCTCGGTGGAGGCGCCGCCTGACAGGGTGAGTGGTGCGGTCACCCTCTGTGACGGGTAAGTCCCATCAGCATCCTGGGTCTCTGGAGTCACTCCAGAGTTCCGGCGCACAGCCAGGCCGCGGACGTGACCTACGTCACTTTAAGGCGCCCTTGGCGCAGAGATACCAACCGTGTCACGCTTTCAACACGCCATTCCTGCCCAAAACCCGCACTGTGGTGGGGAGTTGAGCGCCGCAGCCGACAGCCCCTACAGGCTGGACCGACACCGTGTCAGGGATCACAGGTCCCGCGGCTGGCGAAGCGGCCGAACCCTGCTGAGCGGGCCGGGCGTACGACCCGCGGACGGACTGGACGCAGTGGCTGCTGCGCAGCGCTCCGGAGCAGAAGACAGATCTGTCGCCGGGAGACGGTCCACGATTGGGGGCCTGAGCATCTCGGGGACGAGGCTACGTCGCTGGTCATCTGCGACGAACAGGCTGCGAGAAGAATAGCAGGTCGTTCGCCATGCTCTGACGGTGCCTCGGGTGGGCTGCCACATTCGGCAACTGCCCTGCGTGCGGGCCGATCGCGTCGAGCCGCCGGATGACCCTGCCTCCTGTCCGCGCCCCGAAGAACACATCCATGCCCGGGACCGTCATGCCCTGCCGGCGGGCACCGAACGTCGAGGAGGACGAGGAGGACAACCAGCCACAGACAACCGGTCGTTTCCAGCCGGTGCCCGGTCCGTACGCGGACGCCCCGGCGCCCTGCTGATCCCCCAAGTGCTGCTGCGGCGCCGAGGTCCGGGCCGTCCGCATTCCCGGCCCCCGCGCCCGGGCCGGCCCTTGCCGCCGCCGTGGCGGTCTCCTCCCGGCCTCTGCGCGCCCCCCGGGCCCGCCGTCAGCCCGCCCCACCGATCAGCGAGCCTTGCAGATCTCCGGCTTGTGGTACTGGCCGGGTGATCGCGATCAGGAGCCCTTTATGGAGCACCTAGTTCAGGATGCCGTCACCACTATTCGCGAACGCTACTGGGAGCCGTTGAGCCTTGATGATCTCGCGCAGGATGCGATGGTCAGCAAGTACCACTTCTTAAGGGTGTTCAGTCGGGTTACGGGTGTCACTCCGGGACGGTTTCTGAGTGCTGTGCGGCTTGAGGAGGCCAAGCGCCTCCTGGTGAGCACGTCGTTCAATGTCGCTGACATCTCGGCGCGGGTCGGTTACAGCAGTACGGGGAGTTTCACTCGTCGTTTCACCGAGTCGGTCGGCCTTTCCCCCACCCAGTACCGGAAGTTGTCGCTCACGGCCGACAGCGAGACGGGGGAGCCGGCGGTGTCCGAGGCGGCGTCCGCCGTGTCCGTGGCGGCGCCGGCGGCTCCGAGTACCGGCACGGTGACGGGGCTTCTGCACGCCGCCGGGGCCGCCGTCTCGCATGTGTACGTGGGGGTCTTCGACAGCGCCATACTCCAGGGGGCCCCGGTGTCCTGCAGTACCGCGTCCGCGCCGGGAAGTTTCACGCTGACCGGTGTCCCCGCGGGTGCCTGGTACGTCCATGCGGTGGCCCAGGGCGGGCACCCCGACAGCGCCGCCGGTGATCCGGACCTCACGCAGCTGATGGCGACCGTGGGCCCGGTACAGGTGGAGGGCGGCACGGGGCACCGCGTCGATGTCACCTTGTCCCCGTTGGACTGGAGCCGGCCGCCCATCCTCTTCGCGCTGATGGGCCTGCCGATGGTGATGTGACCCCGGCCCGTCCACCCCCCTGGGCCGTCATCAGCCCGCCCCGTCGGTCCCACCGGTTCCACCGGTCAGTGGCCCTCAAGACCTCCGGCTGCCGTACGAGGCCGGAGTGGATCGTGCAGCACGCCAATGGCTCCTGAGCCACTGGTGGCCTCGGCGCGGCGCCAAGCCGCTGTTTGTTCATGCACATCGAAGCCCCCCCGCGGGCTTGTGAAGTGACGGATCACGCAACCGAAGGAGATCACGGTGACCAACTTGATGCTGCTGCCCGACGGAATGCGCCGCTGGTCTCAGGCGCACGGTGTCTCCCTCGACGACGGCTACGCGGCGATGGGGGACAAGCTCATCGAGTTCATGGACTGGGCCAGGGAGGACGGGATCACGACGCTGTACGTGACCGCCTCGTCCGCCGCGAACCACAGCCGTCCCGAGCCTGCGGTGACGACGTTCATGACCGCGTTCAACGACGTGGCGCAGCGGTGCCACGACGACTGCAACTTCGACTTCTCCGGGTCGCTCGACCTCGTGCCCGAGAGCCACCTCACCGAGCTGGAGGAACTGCGGGACAAATCCGACAAGGAGTCGGAGTTCACGCTGCACTACATCCTGGGGATGTCCCTGACCCACGAGGTGATCGGCATCTTCAACAAGCTCAACGGGAAGATCCCGGCCATGACGGAGGAGATCCTGGCCGAAAGCGCCTACATCCCCAAGCAGGTGGACTTCCTGATCCGCACCGGCGGCGCGATCCGGATGTCGTCGTTCTTCCCCCTGATGTCCCCCTACGCCGAGCTGTACTTCTCCCCCCTGTTGTTCCCCGACATGACGCGAGCCGACTTCGACACCGCACTCCGGGACCTGCGCGCGCGGGACCGGCGCTTCGGCGGCTACCCGGCATAGGCCACCACCGCCCGCGGCCGCCCCCGGACCTCACGACCGACACGCTTCGGGCCAGGTCCGGTCCCGGCCCGAACGGTCCCGGCGCATGCGACGTGCCTGCGCCGTGAGCACTGTCGCGCCCGTCTCGGCGGTGCCCACGGCGGGGCTGCGCCCTCCGGCCCATCTGCGACCGAACCCCGCTGACGGATCGGTGCCGGTGCGGGGTTCCCTGTGGAAACAATTGCTAGCACTCACTCCTTGGAGGAGAGATGTCCGTGGGCAATGAGGAAGAAGAGCTGTATGCGGCCATCGAGGAATCGGCTCGCCTGGTGGGCGCGGAATGCTCCCGTGACAAGGTCTTGCCGATCCTGTCCGTGTTCGGCGGAGGACTCGAAAAGGCGCTGATCGTTTTCAGCGTGCAGACCGGCGGGCGCCACGCGGGAGAGCTCGACTACAGCTTCACGGCGCCGCCGGAGATGGGTGACCCGTACCCCCACGCGCTGGCCAAGGGATTCATCGCCGAGTCGGACCATCCCGTCAACTCCCTGCTCTCGGACCTTCAGGGGCGATGGGCCATCAGGGAGCACTTCGTCGACTGCGGGGTCTCCGGCGGTTTCAAGAAGCTCTACGCGCACTTCCCTGCCGACCTGCAGAAGGTGTCAACACTTGCCGAAATCCCGTCCATGCCGCGCGCCGTGGCCGAGAACGCGAGTCTCTTCGCCCGCTACGGCCTGGACGACGTGGCGATGATCGGCGTCGACTACAAGCGCAGGACGATGAATCTGTACTTCCAGTTCGCGGCGGACGGCCGTCCAGAACCGGGGACGATCCTGTCGCTGCTCCGCGAAGTAGGACTGCACGAACCGGACGAGCGGATGCTGGAGTTCGCCCACCGGTCGATGAGGGCGAATATCACCCTCAGCTGGGACTCCTCGAAGATCGTACGGGCCGCTTTTGCTCCTCCGCCGGGCCCCAGCCTGGACCCGTCGGCGGTTCCCGCCCGGATGGAGCCGCACATCGAACGGTTCGCGACAAGTGCTCCGCGCTCGTACGACGGCCCGCGGATGGGCCTTTTCGGCGTCAAGTGGTTTCCCGACGGGGAGTTCATCGATGTCTGCTCGTACTATCGGCTCTCGGCGGGGTATGAGCCTCTTCGGCTGATGGAGACCCACAAAGAGCAGGCGTAGCGGCCGAGTCCGAAGCGGCGGGCGTGTCTGGAACGGGAGTTGACGCACGACCCGCCGGCGCGCGGGCGCCTGCGGCGGCGTGACGGCCGGGGCCGCATCCGGCAGGATCTTCCCCGGACCTCGCACCCTGTGAGGGCGTGGCCGGAGGCGATGTCACAAGCCGACCGCCGTGCCTCGTCATAGGGGTGACACCTCAAGTCCGTTCGACGAACGTGGAACAAGGAGATGATCATGGCAACACGGAGCGCAGCCCCTGCGGCCGGGGCGAGCTCGGGGACGGCGGGGGACCCACGGCGGTGGATGATCCTCGCCGTCATCTGCACCGCCTACCTCATGGTCGGCCTCGACCTGACCGTGGTGAACCTGGCGCTTCCGTCGGCGCAGAAGGCGCTGCACTTCTCGGACGCCCACCGGCAGTGGATCGTGACGGCGTACGCGCTGCCGTTCGGGAGTCTGCTGCTGTTCTGCGGGCGGCTGTCCGACCTGATCGGCCGTAAGGAGACCTTCCTCGTCGGGGTGAGCGGCTTCGCGGCCGCCTCCGCCGTCGGCGGTGCCTCGAACAGCTTCGGGATGCTGGTGACGGCCCGCGCCTGCCAGGGCGCCTTCGCCGCGATGCTGGCACCGGTCGCCCTGGCCCTGCTGGCCACCACGTTCACCGACCCGAAGGAGAAGGGCAAGGCCTTCGGCATCTTCAGCGGGGTCGCGGCCAGCGGCACCGGCCTGGGGCTGATCGTCGGCGGCGCGCTGACCTCCGGCCTGAACTGGCGGTGGTGCCTGTACGTCAACCTGGTCTTCGCCGCCGTCGCGCTCGTCGGGGGCCTGGTGCTGCTGGACCGGCAGCCCAAGACGGGCGCCCGGATGGACATCCCGGGTGTGGTGGTGGCGTCGGGCGGCATGTTCTGCGTGGTCTACGGCTTCTCCAACGCCGCGAGCCACAGTTGGGGCACACCCTCGACGTGGGGCGTCCTCGCACTCGGTGGCGCGCTGCTGATCGGGTTCGCGTTCTGGCAGACCCGCGCCGCGTCCCCACTGCTGCCGCCCCGGGTCATCCTCGACCGCAACCGCGGTGGCGCCTACCTCACCATGCTGGTCGTCGGGACCGGCATGTTCGGGGTCATGCTGTTCCTCGTCTACTACATGCAGACCGACCTGGGTTACTCGGCGATCACCTCGGGTGTCTCGCTGCTGCCGATGATCGTGTTCACCGGTGCGGGGGCCAACGTGAGCGCCATCAAGTTGATGCCGGTGCTCGGCCCCAGGCCGCTGGTCATCGCCGGCCTGCTGACCAGCGCGGCCGGCATGGCCTGGCTGACGACGATCGGCGTGCACTCCGGCTACGTGGCACACCTGCTCGGGCCGGTCAGCCTGGTCGGTATCGGCATGGGCCTCATCTACGGCGCGGCCCTGCGCGCGGGCACCTCCGGCGCGGCACTCCAGGACACCGGGGTCGCCTCGGCCTGCGTCAGCACGGGGCAGCAACTCGGCGGCGCCATCGGCACCGCGCTGCTCAACACGATCGCCGCCACCGCCACCACCAACTGGCTGGGCGACCACGCGCACGGGGTGCCGTCGTCCGACCAGCTCCACCTCGCGTCGGTCAACGGCTACACCACGGTGTTCTGGTGGTGCACCGCCATCTTCGCCGGCGGCGCCGTCGTCGCCGGCCTGCTGCTGCGCAGTGGCCCGCTGCCCGCGCCCGCCGGCGCTCCCGCCCCGAAGCCGTCCGAGCAGGCCGAGGCGGCAACGTCCTGACGGCACGTCAAATCTGTACCTGCCGGTCCGCGGCGGTCGGCGATGCCCGGGGTGACCTGGGATCGCCGGCCGCGTCGGTGTCCGGGGCCAGGTCCGGGGGCAGGCGCGCCTGCGGCGGATGGCGACCCGCGCGCGCGCCGTCGCCCGTTGTCGCGTACGGCAGTCGGGGCAGCCGTGCCCGCGGCATGCCCGGGTCACGGTTCGGGTCCCGTGTGGATGTTCCCTCCGTGGCGGCAGCCGCCGCCGTCGCCTCCTGATGACGCGTCACCGGACCGCTGACCAGCAGCGAACGCGAAGTCCGCAGAACCTCTCTACCGCTGCCGTATCGTTAAAGGACAAGGAACCCAACCATGGCGACGTCACGACCCTTCGACTTGGACACCGGCAACTTCTTCCGCGACCTGATCGGCGCGGCGGGCGACACGTCCGGGCAGGGGCAGGCCATCGGCCCCAAGGACGTGTCCATCATCATCTGGATACAAGCCGTCCTGCAGTCCGCGTGGTTCGACGCGCTGGCGCCCTACCACCCGACCGCGGTCGGCGTGCACTCCCGGATTCCCCGCCGTCCCGGCGGACGAGTCCGCCGACCAACAGAAACAAGAACATCGCGGCCCTGTGCGCCTCGTACCAGGTGATCAAGCCCGCCTATCCGGAGCGGGCCGACGTCATGCGGCAGCTACTGACCATGATCGGCCTCGACCCCGACGACGAGTCGGAGGACCCGACCACGCCGGTCGGCATCGGCAACATGGCCGGCAAGGGCGCCATCAGGGCCAGCGAGCGCGACGGCATGAACTTCCTCGGTGACGAGGGCCGGAAGTACAACTTCCACCCGTACGAGGACTACACCGGCTACCGGCCCGTCAACACCCCCTACGAGCTGGTCGACCCGTCGCGCTGGCAGCCGGCGATGGGGCCGCACCGCCGCCGCGTCGGCGGAGGGCCGGGGGACAAGGGCATCTTCACCGAACAGCGGTTCGCCACACCGCAGTTGCGGCTGGCCAAGGCGTACACCTACGGGGACCCGGGCGAGTTCAAGCTCGCCTCACCCGACCACTTGGACCACACCGACCCCGACGCGTACAAGCGCTCGGTGGACGAGGTCCTGGAGGCGTCGGCCGGACTCACCGACGAGCAGAAGGTGAAGACGGAGTTCTTCGACAACGCGTACCTGGGCATCCTCCAGTCGACGAAGGCCGCGGCCCTGGCCCACGATCTGGACCTGGACGGCTGGGTGCACCTGCTCTTCACCAGCTCCGTGGCGCAGGTCGACGGCCTCATCGCCGCCTGGCACCACAAGCACGGGTACGACGCCGTGCGGCCGTTCAGCGCGATCAACCACGTGTACGGCAGCAACCCGGTGACCGCCTGGGGCGGACTCGGGAAGGGGACGGTCGACGACATCCCCGCCGACGAGTGGACCAGCTACCTGCCGGTGGGGGACGGCCCCGACTACCCGTGCGGCGCCACGACCCTCTGCGCCGCCGAGGCGCAGGCGGCCCGGCGCTTCCTCGGCGACGACGTCCTGGACTGGACGCACCCTGTCCCTGCCGGCTCGACGCTGACGGAGCCGGGGATCACCCCCGCGAAGGACATCGAGGTGCACTACGCCACCTGGACCGACTTCGAGAAGGACTGCGCCCGCAGCCGGGTGTGGGCGGGCGTGCACTTCAAGGCGACGGCCGAGAGGTCCCTTGAGTTCGGCACGCAATTCGGCGACCGTGCCTACGAGTTCGTGCAGCGGCACATCAACGGCGACGTCGAGGGCTGACCTCGCGGTGGCGGGAGGCGCTGCCGCCTGCAACGATCAGGCGGAGGCGTCGGTCCCGGCGTGCTGACGGTGCGGCAGCCGGCCCGTGTGTGTCGGGCTGGCTGCCGCACTCCTTGTGTGTGTTCCGACCGTTCCGTTCGTTGCCGGTTGTCCGATCCGTTGACTCTTGTTGGCGCTTTCGGCTGACGGCTGTTGGTGTTGAGAGCCGGGTGCCGGGTGTCTGGTGGGGGGTTAGTTGGCGGGGGTGTCGGTGATGAGGTCGTCGAATTCGATGTCGAACAGGCGGCGTTGGCCGGTGAGTCCGGAGATCAGTTTGACGAAGTCGACGCTGGCTTCGTTTTCCTTGCCGGGGTCGGTGAGTTCCTGGGCGAGGTTGAAGTAGAAGCCCTTGGTCTTGGAGCGGTCGTAGAACTTCTCGACGAAGATGCGGATGTCGTTGAAGAAGTCGCGGTATGCGGTGGAGTACCGGTCGAGGGCTTTTTCTTCGATTTCGGGGTGCTGGAGTATTTTCTCGACGATTTTCGAGAGTGAGCTGGCGGCGATGGTGGCGAGGGCGACGCCGGTGGAGAACAGGGGGTCGACGAACGCGGCGGCGTCTCCGACCAGGACCCAGCCGTTTCCGTGGAAGCGTTCGTTGGTGTAGGACCAGTCGCGTGCGGTGCGGAAGCCGGAGGCCTGGTGGGCGTTTTGGAGGAGTCCTTTGAGTTTGGTGCTCTTCTCGCGTTCGGAGGCGAAGAGTTCTTCGAGGGACTGGTCGGTGCTGCCGGCGGTTTCGGAGCGGGTGACGTAGCCGACGCTGGAGACGGCTTTGTCGATGGGGATGGCCCAGAACCAGCCGTCTTTGAGTCCTTCGATGAGGATGTTGCTGTATTCGTCGCCGGGGAGGCGGTTGCAGTTGTCGAAGTAGGTCCAGACGGCGACGTTCTGGAGTTGGTCGTGCCAGTTGACCTCGGAGAATTTCCGGCCGAGGACGCGGGCTTGTCCGGAGGCGTCGATGACCAGGGAGGCGGTGGCTTCGCAGGTGCCTTCGTGTCCGCGCAGGGCGTAGCGGACGCCGACGACGCGGCCGTTGTCCTCGATGGGGTCCTTGACGGTGGCGTCTTCGATGACGAACGCGCCGAGTTCGCGGGCCCGGTCCAGGATCATGGCGTCGAGGTCGGCGCGGCGGGTGTGGTAGGCGTAGGGGTGGCGGCCGCCGGTGGTGAAGGAGAAGTTCCAGGGGACTTCGTTGTTGCCCCAGACGAGGGTGCCGCCGTATTTCCGCTCGAATCCGCGTTCTTCCATGCGTTCGGTCAGGCCGAGTTCTTCCATGGGCTGCATGAAGCCGGGGATGAGTGATTCGCCGACGTGGTAGCGGGGGAATCGTTCACGGTCGAGTACGAGCACACGGCGTCCGCCTTTGGCGAGAAGCCCTGCGGTCGTCGCGCCGGCGGGGCCGCCGCCGATGACGATGACGTCGAAATCGTCGGGAATTCCTGAGAGAGTGGACGACATGCGAGACCTTCCCCAGTTCCGATCCGGGCCGCGCTCGCGAGTCGCGTAGATGTCTTCCTCCGCTCCCGCAGAGCATGTTCACCTTCCAGGGTGCAGGTACCGCCGGGCGCTGTCATCGCCCAGATTGCTCAGCGTGACACCCGCACCCCAACCCCCCCACACCCTCGACAGGCAGCTCCAGGTGCGGTGAGCCATGCCCGACGGGCGGCCCGTACGTCACGTCAGGACGGCTGATCGTGGGGGAGCGAGGGTGAAGCAGGCCCCGGGTGGCCGCCCCGATAGCCCGCGCATCGCCCTTCGGCAGTACCCTCTTGATCCTCACGGCACCTGCTCCCCGGCCCCGAGGTGTCTCCCGGGCCCTGCCCGACTTCTCGATGCCCGGTCCCTCGTCAAGGGGGAAGGTCGAACGGACGCCGTGAGCCCCGGCGGATCGGCCCGGCCGCCGGCGGAACCCGAGAACGGAACACGGGCACGTGGGGCTGCGGACAGCGGCTCCTCCCTATGGTGCGGCGCGAGGGGCGGAATCAGGTGGACGATCACGACGGCACGGGCATACCGGCGGCGAGGACAGCGGAACGGCCGCGCAGGCGCAGCCGACCGGGCAGCGGAGCAGCGGCCCGAAGTCCGCGTCGAAGGCGCGGAAGACCGCGGCCCGACCGCCGAGGCCCGCGAAGGCGCCCGCGAAGGCTCCTGTCAACGGCGGCGGCCCGGCACAGGCGCCCTCCGGCGATACGGCGAAGGCCGGTACGGCGCCGGCAGGTGAGGCAGAAGTGCCCGCCGCCGCGCGCGGAGATGACGGACGGTCAGCCGGCGTCACGTACGGCGGGCACGAAGGCGGCGCGGAAGGCCCCGGCCACGAGGGTCCGGAAGACCGCCACGGCGAAGGCGGCACCGGCAGGAGCGGCTGCGGCGCAGGCCCCGGCACCGCAGTCCGCCGAGCCGGAAGCAGCGCCTGTCGCAGAGGAGTTGACGAAGGTTCAGGAACCCCCGTCCGACGCACCGGCCGTCCAGGGGAAAGAGACACCCCAGGCCGGAACACGCCAAGACAGCGCGTACGACGGGCAAGAAGGCCGCACCGGGCAAGCCGGGCGCGGTGGCGAAGCCGAGGAAGAGCGCCGCGGCGAAGGCGGCACCGGCGGCCGCCGGAACGGTGGCGGCAGCGGCGGGAGCAGCATCGGCGGCGGACGCGGAATCCGCAACTCCGGTGGCGCCCGAGGACGGAAAACCCGCGGCCGAGACCCCGGTGAAGACCCCGGCCGAGACATCAGCCGAGTCCGTCGCCACGCCCCCCGAAGCCGCGACACCTGCCGAGCCGGGCGCGAAGGCGACGCCCACCGCGAAGGCGCGGAAGACGACCGCCGCATCGGGTACGACGTCGGTACCGGCTGCTCAGGCCGCACCCGCACGGAAGACCGCCGCGGTGAAGGGCGCACAGGCAACTGCCGAGTCCGAGGCGGCGAAGCCCGGGAAACCCGTACCCGGCGGGCCTGCCGACCAGCCGGCCACCTCGGCGGCCGGGCCGCGGCAGACCCCAGGACCCATGCCCGAGCGGAAGATGGTCCCTCTCGCCCCTGTCCCCGCCGGCACCGGTGCCGTGGGGAATGGGCCGGCGGACGGCGCCGGGGGCGGCACGCCCCGGTTCGGGCGCCGCGCGAAGATCCTCGCCGTCACCGGCGCGGTCGTGGTCGTCGCGGGCGTCCTCACCGTCACCGCGGTGGCGAGCGGCGGCAAGGACGACACCGCAACCGCGAACCCCACCCCGTCCGTCACCACCTCACCTGCCTCGGCCGGAGTCCCGGTGGCCACCTCTCCCTCGGCCACCACGGCCTCCCCGACGGCCGGCTCCTCGGCGTCGCCCACGGCCACCAGCCCGGCTCCGACGGCCACTTCGCCGGCAGGCACGCCGACGGCCGCCTCGGTCAAGACCTCTGCCACCGCACCCGTCGTTCCCCCGGGTGGCGGCGGGTCGACGGCCCGATACGCACGTCTCCTCCCTCGCCGTCACCGGCTTCAACTGCTCAACCGGCAGCCACACCGCGACCGCCACCGTGCGCGTGCTGTACGACGGCTCCGCGGCGGGCACGCTGCGCCTCACCTGGTGGCGCAGTGCGACGGGAAAGCCGCAGGGGGCGGTCACCCTGACCCCTCAGACGGCGCGGTTCCCCAAGGGCTCGACGAGCTACACCTTCACGGACAAGTTCTCCTTCCGGACGGACCCGAAGCACCCGTACATCGGCATCACGGTCTCCACCGACCCGGCCGCCCGCTCCGGCAACGGCTCCTACGGAGTCGGCTGCCACTGATCGCCCCGGCGGGACAGGCAGCACCTAACCCCCGGTCTGTCCCGCACCGGGGGTTAGGTGTGCGTTCGGCCTACTCACCGCCGAGGTCAGTGAAGCCTTCACCGCCTGGCGCAAGGGCCTGCCCGACCTCGCGTCGTAGGTATGAGCGCAACGAGCACGGAACGCACATCCGGGTGACTGGTACGTCAACTGCGGCGCCCGTGGCCGCGCCCAACCCTTGGTGACTGTCGACCTGTCAACGCACGACCACCTGCACGCGCTCAAAATCTGTGCGGCATGTCGCGGCCGCCCTGGAGTAGCGTATTGCGGGTGAGCGTGCGACGCACATGGCGGACCCGGTCGGCCGGGCGCCGGCGGAGAGCCAGAGTTCCCACCGGCTCGCTCGGGAGCCGCTGATCGACCCCGGAGGGATCATGACCTTGGCCGACCCCGCATGGCCCGGGGGCGAGTTCAGGCTGATGAGCCACCACGAGTCCGTTTCCTTGCTGCCGGCCGTGTCCGTCGAGGTCGACGGCGTGGACGCTCGCGTGCGCTGGTTCTTCGGCCGCGACCCGGACGGGAACGTCGTCAACGTGCTGAGCCGGCGGTGAGCAGCGACCTGGTGGTCGTCGGCGCCGGTGTCGTCGGCGCCTCGGTGGCCTATCACGCCGCCCGGGCCGGCGCCGTCGTGACCCTCGTCGACGCCGGGCGGCCGGGCGCCGGCGTGACGGCGGACTCGTTCGCCTGGATCGGAGCGTCCGGCGTACGCACCGGTCCGGCCGCCGCGCTGCGGATGACCGCGGTGGAGGAGTACCGCCGGCTCGAAGCCGAGCTGCCGGGACTCCCGGTGACCTGGTCCGGCTCTCTGTCCTGGGGCGCGGCGGACGGCGCGCCGGAGGCGGGGCCCGGGCAGGAGATCGTGAACGCGGCCACCGTGGCGACGCTCGAACCCACCCTGCGGCAGCCCCCGGAGTGGGCCGTCTGGGCACCCGGTGACGGCGCCGTCGACCCGGTGGGCGTGACCGAGCGGCTGGTCGCGGGTGCCCGCGCCCACGGCGCCCGGGTCCGTCCGGACACCCCGGTCACCGCGGTCCGCCGGGACGCCGCGGGTCGGGTTGCCGGGGTCGAGACGGCCGCAGGGCCCCTCTCCGGTGCGACCGTGGTGCTCGCGGCAGGGGTGGCCACGGCCGCGCTGGCCGCGCCGCTCGGCATACGCGTCCCGGTCGACCCGTCGCCGGCGACGCTCTTCCGGTTCCGCGCTCCGGCCGGCCTGGTCCGCACCGTGGTCAACAACCGGGACTTCGATCTCCGGCAGGTCGCCGCGGACCGGCTGATCGCCGCCGCGGACTCGCCCGAACGGACCCTCGCCGCCGTCCGGTCCACCTTCCGCGGCGCCGCGAACGTCGAGCTGCTCAGCACCCGGGTCGGCGTACGCCCCATGCCGGCCGACGGCGAGCCGATCGTCGGCCCGGTCGTCGAGGTGCCCGGCCTCTACGTGGCGGTGCTGCACTCCGCGGTCACGCTCGCCCCGGCCGTGGGCCGCCTGGTCGCGCGGGAGCTGGTCGACGGCGCCGTCGAGCCCGTGCTCGCGGGGTGCCGTCTCGACCGCTTCTAGCGGTCGGTCTTCAAACGGATCTCGCCCAGAGGACGAACGGCGCGAAGGTGACCGCCACTTCGTAGCAGGTGGCGGTCCTGTCGTATCGTGTGGTGATGCCGCGGAAGTCCTTGAGCGGCGGGCAAGGGCGTGACCGCCTGGTTCGTCCACCGGACGAGTCTTTGAAGGCGGACCCTAGTTGAGCTGCGCGCGGTAACACTTCGTCACATAAGGCCATCGCCGTCGGACGCTGCGACTCCAGCAGCGTACGGACCCGGCACAGCAGTTGGTCACGCGTTGCCTGCTCCAGAGTGATCACGTAGCTGCGGGAGGCGGCCATGTCCACGATCTCGTCAGCCGTCATCGGATGGCTCCAGCGGAAGTCCCGCCGCTCCGTGGGCCCGAACGGCTCGCCCACGTACTTCACCTGATCGTCCGCCGTCGGGGACGCGGCGCAATCACGCAGGATCTGCTCCAACTCCGCGACCCAGGGCACGGACACGTCGCGGATGTTCCACACCAGCCCCAGCCTCCCGCCCGGACGCAGGACCCGGGCAACCTCCGGGACCGCCCGCTTCGGGTCCACCCAGTGCCATGCCTGCGCACAGACCAGCGCGTCCGCACTCATGTCCGGCAGCGGGATCGACTCACCCGTCCCGTCCAGTACGCGCACCCCTGGCAGCACGCGGGCGAACTGCTCGCGCATACCGGCCGAGGGCTCCACCCCGACAACCTCCCGGCCGGGGGCCCGCAGAGCGCGGGTCAGCTTGCCCGTGCCCGCGCCGAGATCGACCACGGCTCGTGCCTCCTCGGGCACCAGCCAGGCCACCGCCTCCAGCGGATAGGGCGGGCGGCCCCGCTCGTACGCGCCGGCTGCCGCACCGAACGAGTTCGCCTGACGCTGCCTCTGCTCCTCGGAGGATGTCATGCCCGCCATCCTGCCAGGCTGCCGCTCAGGGCAGCCCTGCGAGCGGGGGCGGCGGGTGCACGATCCGACCGGATGTCGCACTACGACCGGGGATCGAGCGGGCGCTGTTCTCGACAGCCCCGTGCCCGCGGGCCCGGGGGGATGCGGCGATTTCCTACGCCCGCCCGCTCCTCGCCCCGCGCGGGCCGCCGCTACGGTAGCGCTGGAGCGTACGTCGCCGCCGCGGCCGTGGCGATCGGCAACTGACGCCGCATCACCGTTCGGGCGGACGGGAGCGCCGCGCACGCGAGGGCGCGCGCCCGGTTCCTGCCGCCGCTGCCCGCCGGCCTGGCACCCGTGTCACCGGCACGAGGGCCGCGCTGACGCCGCCGGATGCGACGTAAGGATGAGGACCTTCATGGAGGATTTTGTGGTTGGCCTGCCGATTGACGGCGATGCACTGGCGTCGGATCTACCCGGCGACGACGTCGTCCAGATGGAATCCCGCGACGGAATTCAGCGGTTCGGTGCGTGGACGGTGCCGCGACACCTGGATGTGGATGTGCGCAGCGGGAGCGTGGTTCTCGACTTCACCGAGGCCAAGGCCACCGGTCCTGTCCTGGACCTCACCATTGCGATCAAGAGCGGCAGCCTGCATCTGATCCTTCCGCCTGATGTCACGGCGGACGCCGGCGACGTCACGATCCGAAGTGGCAGGGT
This sequence comes from uncultured Actinomycetota bacterium, assembly GCA_963820715.1. Taxonomy (GTDB): domain Bacteria; phylum Actinomycetota; class Actinomycetes; order Streptomycetales; family Streptomycetaceae; genus Actinacidiphila. The sequence continues at coordinate 530,854 of CAWGAU010000004.1, forward strand.
TCACGACCGCTCCCGCCGCGATCCCGGCGTTCCCGTCCGACTCGCGATCGTCGTGTCCGGCCACATCCGCAGCGGCAACGTCACCGTCCGTCCGCCGGGCGGCCTGCGGGAGCGCATCCTTCGGCTGTCCGGCAAGTTCTAGGCTCGGACGTCATGACGGTCCGTCGGTGCGACCGGCGGACCGTTCCCGCGGTTGCCGCGGCGCTGATCGCCGGAGCCGGTCTGGGCAACCCCGGCTGACCTCACATGCGATCCCATTGCTCCGCGGCTGTAGGGCCGCGGAGCGACCGGGACCGTCAGGTCAGCAGGAGCCGGGGCGCAGCGAGGCCGCAGCGAAGGGGAGGTTGCGGAGCGTCTGCCAGGGCTCGACCTGCTGCTGCGGGGCTCCGAAGTACGGGTGCGCGTAGACGCACCAGGGCTGCGGGGACTGGTTCTGCACGGTGCGGAACACCGGGTCGGCCAGCGGCTCGTCCTGGAAGTAGAGCCGGGGAACGCCCTGGCCCTCCGGCTCGGAGTACGTACAGACCCCGATGACGCGCGGGCACGGCACGGGCTCGTCGGCCTGCGCGGCGGACGCCGCGGGTAGCACGCCCGTCCCCAGGATGGCGGCGGTTGCCGCGAAAATCGCCAGGGCATGGCGAACGAATCGCTTCACGTGTTCCTCATCTCTCCTTGACCGCCGCCGAATTAGCGACTGTCTGTGATCAAAGGCCAGATTCTCCAACACGGAGCGTGAGTGCTACTGATGACGGGACGGCTTCACCCGGTCGGCCGAGCGCACTGGAAGCACTGGGCCCGGAGCGGCGCAAAGGGGGTGCGGTGCACGGGACTTCGTGACGGGCGCCGGCTGCGACGAAACGTCGGCAGTTCGTCGACCTCGCCGGTGATCTTCTTGACGGCCTTGGGCCACTTCGCCCCGTACGCAGGTCTGGTCAACCCTGATCCGCCTACCAGGGCTTGTCCACGAGCGCGAACCCCGCGCCCCCGGCTGCCGGAACCGCGCGGCACTCGATGTGAGGGCTGCCACACCGTCAAATCACCTGTCCCGAACGGGAGTTGTGCCGACGTACGCCCCGGATCGACCCATTGGTCAAGTTCGGTCAACTTGGTTCCCGTCGGCGCCCGCCGGACCCTGAACCACCTATCGGGTCCGCCCACGGACAGCGCTCCGATAGACGATGATGACGCCACCGGTCTCATCGCGATCAGGGGGAGACGTGCAGGACTTCGTCGAGCAGGTCGAGGGCGCGGCCGACATGCTCCGCAGACGGCTGGACTGGCTGACCCGGACCAGCCAGGACGCCACCTACGCCGACGTACTGCGCCAGACCCTCGCCCAGACGCTGGGCACCCTGGGCGACCTGGGCGCCCAGGCATTCGCCGCCATGGCACACCGGGCCGGGCCGGGCGACACACTGCGCCTGGCACAGGTCGGCGGGATACCGACGGGTATGGCCAGGGCGTGGGACGCACTGGACCGGTCCGCCGGCATGGCGCCCGCGCGGGCGACGGCCCGGCGCGAGACGGTCTGGTCCCGCCACTGGCCCGGCGACTCCTCCCCACCCGCAGGAGTGACGGGTGCGCTGTCCGCGCCCCTCACCGGCCCGGACGGTATCCCCATTGGGGCGCTGACGGCCTGGTTGGGCACCGAGCCGACGGACGTGGCCCGCCGCGCCCTGTGGGCCCTGGCGGACACGGCCAGCACTCTGCTGCGGGAGGTCCGCCACCCGCTCTGCGGCGACCTGCCGTGGACCGGGGAGGCGGGCGGGCAGCGGGAGATGCGCTCGATCACCGGCGTCGGCATGTGGCAGTGGCACATGGATTCCGGCTTGCTGATCGTCGATCCCGTCACCGAGACCCTGCTGCCTCTGGCAGGAATTGACCCGAATCGTTGGAGCCGCACCATAGAGGAGTGGATGGACCGCATCCACGACGACGACCGCGACGGTGTCACAAAGGCCATCGACGCCAGCGCCACAGACCCGCAAGTCCCCTTCGCGGTGCGGTACCGGGTGGTCGATGAGGAGGGGCGAGTCTCGTGGCTGGAGTTGCGCGCCTTGTTCGACCGCAACGCGAAGGGCGAACCGGTCCTCATGGCCGGCACCGTATGGGACGTGACCGACGAGATGCAGCATGAGGCGTGGCGGTCCGTGATCATGGATGACAATCCCGATCCGATCGTCATCCTGGACGGGGACGACAGGGCCGTGTGGACCAACCGCGCCGGCCATACCATGGCCGAACGCACAGGGATCGAACCCATCGGGCCGGCCCCGTGGGACGCGCTGCCGCAACTTCGCGAACAGGGCCTGCCCGAGCTCGTCGCCCGCGTCCGGCTGGCGCCCAGGGCGTCCGACACCACCACGGTCCGGATCCAGCGGGCCGGCGACGACGTCTCCTACACGGTACGGGCCGCGGAGATCAACGGGTGGATCAACCTGCAGTGGTTGGACATCACCGCACGGGCCGCCGCCGCACGTAGCGACGCCGAGCGCGCCGCAGCACTGGAGATCCTCAACGACGCGCTGGGCAAAGCACTGGGGACATCCGACGTCGTGGAAGCGATCGTCGCGCACGCCCTGCCGCCGCTCGGCGCCGACAGCATCGTCATGCACGACCTGACCGGCCCGGAACCCCGACTGGTGGGGCTGACCGGCCACGGCCGCGAGTTCATCGGCGAGCTGAACGAATTGGGCTGGGACCAGCGTCTGGAGGCGGCCGCCCTCGCCTCGGGACCCCAGTACATCCCCAGCATCGGAGCCCTGGCCGACGGCTGGCCCCAACTGGTGCCACTGGCCCGATCCGGTGGCAGACGCGCCTGGGCCGCCCTCCCGCTGACCGTGTCCGGCGAAGTAGTCGGCTCCGCCGTTTTCGCCTGGTCGCAGCCTCACGAATTCACCGCGAACTCCCGATCCCTTCTGGGCACCGTAGCGGTCGTGGCCGCGCAAGCACTGCGATCCGCCGCGGCGTACGAGCAGGCCCAGCGACACGCCGAGCAGGCCCAGCAACACGCCGACCTCCTGAAACGGGAGCTGCTGCCCGACCCGAGCCTGCTGCCCGAGCTGGCCGGCATCCACGCCGCTGTCCGCTACCGCACCGCCCCGGAGACCGCGAGGGCGGGCGTGGGTGTGGGCGGGCACTGGTACGACCTGCTCCCGCTGCCCGGGGGACGGGTGATGGCCGTGGTGGGACAGGTGGTCACCAGCCCGAACAACGGCGTCTCCATGGGTACCCTGCGCCAGCTCATCCTGGCCCTGGCCGCCCTGGACATGCCGGCGGATGATCTCCTGGCGCATGTCAACGACAGGGTCCACAGCCTCGGGCACCGCCTGGGCGGCGGCGCCGTCACCGCCACCTGCCTGGTGGCGATCTACGACCCCACGACCGGCCGGTGCACCCTCGCGTCAGCCGGCCACGCCCCACCAGTCCTCATGAGCCCCGGGCAGCCTCCGGCCGCGGTGGACATAGCCGTCGGCGACCCGCTCGGCACGGCCCGGGTGCCCGCGGAGGACACCGACCTCGACCTGCCCGCCGACACCGTCCTCCTCATGGCCGGCGGAGCCGCCCTGCCCGCAGACGCCGGGCACCACCTTGCCGACGCCGCCACCCGCTACCGGGACCGGACACCCCCACCCGCCCCCGAACGCAACCAGATCCCCACCCGGTGGCTGAACGGGCTGTGCGACGCCGTCACCGGCCAGGCGGCCCCCGGCACCGACGACCTGGTGCTGCTCGCACTGGCCGCCGAACGCCTGCCCGACGACCACGCCAGGGAGTGGCGCCTGCCACGTGAACCCCGATCCGCGAAGATCGCCCGCGACCACGTCACCAGCACACTCGCCGCCTGGGGACGGGACGAACTCACCGATAGCCTGACGCTGGTGATCAGCGAGCTGATGAGCAACACCGTCCGCTACGCCTCCGGCATCTCTACATCCGACACCGACACCACTGACACCCACATCGACATCGACATCGACGCAATCCACCTCGCCGACGACGACACGGCGAACGCCGCCGGCACCGACGCCCCGGCCGACGGCATCCGCCTCCGGTTGCTCAACCTCGCACCGGGCGGTGGTGTGGTAGGGGAGGTCTACGACGGCTCCAGCACCGCACCCCGGGTCCGCCACGCGGCCATCTACGACGAGAACGGCCGCGGCCTGTTCCTGGTCGCAACAGAAGCGGACGGCTGGGGCGTCCGCTACACCGAGACCGGCAAATGCATCTGGGCCACGGTCGGCACGCCGCCCGAATAGGCAAGGCCGGTGTGACCGAGAACCGTAGTCGGCGGGCGAGCGCGCCCTCATCGACCACGCGGCAACCGGCCCCGGCGAGCGGACCGCACACGCCAGCCGGCGCCTGGCACTGCTCACCGAACGCGAACGCCAGGTGGCCGCGGCGGTGGCCGACGGCCTGTCCAACACCGAGATCGGCGCCCGGCTGCACCTGTCCGTCGGTACGGTCAAGGCCCATCTGTCCAGCGCCCTGGCCAAACTGGACCTGGACAACCGCGTCCAGCTCGCCCTGCTCACCCACGACGCCCACCCGTAGCCCTGACCCCGCCCCGCCGGCCGGCAGTTCGGTCCGCGCGCCGGCCGGAACGTGCTCCGTCGCCGGCGTCCTCATGCCGGGTACGGAGCAGCCTCGCGCGCCGGCCAGCGATGCGCGCAGGGCACTCACCGCGGTCTGGTCACGGGCGCGTCGGGCGGACGTCGTCCTCCGTGCCCCTGCTGCCGGAGGAGGCCGGCGCGGCAGGGTCGTTGCGACAACCCGCTCCGCCATGGCCGGCCCGTCGCCGTCGTGTCAGTCGATCAGAACGCCGGGGTTGAGGATGCCGTGGGGGTCGAGGGCGTGCTTGGCGGCGCGCAGGGCCAGCGCGAAGGGCTCGGGGCGCTGGAGGTCGTAGCCGGGACGGTGGTCGCGGCCGACCGCGTGGTGGTGGGTGATGGTGGCGCGGTGGCGGTGCAGGACGTCGGTCGCGGCAGCTTTGATGTCGTCCCAGACCGCGAGTTCGTCGCCGGGCCGGCCGGCGACGGCCACGGTGAAGTAGGGGGCCGCGCCGTCGGGATAGACGTGGGTGAGGCGGCAGTTGACGGTGGCCTGGTGTGCGGTCGCCTTCATGGCGGCGGCGCCGACCTCGGTGCGGACCGCGTCGATCAGTGCGGGAATCCGGTCCCAGGTGGCGGCGGTCTCGAAGGTCTCGACGACGGCGCCCATGCGGGCCAGACCGTCGCGCAGGTAGGGCATGCGGAGGAACGCCGACCGCCAGGAGCTCACGGCCGCGTCGGCCGGGGCATCGCCGTCCGCCGCGGGTGCCGCGCTGCGGCCGCCGTGCGCGCGGGCCAGGTCCACGGCGGCCGCGAGGCGATCGCCGACGGGTGCGGTGGCGGATTCGAAGCCCAGGACCAGCACGGTGGAACCGTCGTGCGAGGCGCCGGACAGCAGTGCCTCGCCGGGGTCGAGCAGGCGGCAGTTGGCCGGGGCGAGATCGGACTGGGCGATCGCACGCACCGCGTCCAGCGCGCGGTGGAAGTCGGCGAAGGCCACGGACGTCGAGACCTTGTGCCGCGGGCGTTCCTGCAGGCGCATCCACGCCTCGGTGATGACACCGAGCGCGCCCTCGGACCCGAGGAAGAACCGGTCGGGCGAGGGGCCGGCGCCGGATGCCGGCAGGCGCCAGGACGCGCCGGCGACGGCGGGCGTGACCACGCGCAGAGACTGCACGAAGTCGTCGATGTGGGTGTGGACGGTGGCATAGTGGCCGCCCGCGCGGGTGGCCAGCCAGCCGCCCAGGGTGGAGAACTCGAAGCTCTGCGGGAAGTGACGCAGGGTCAGATCGTGCGGGCCGCAACTGCTCTTCCAGTACGGGGCCGAGGGCCCCGGCCTGGATGCGGGCCGAGCGGCTGGCGGTGTCGATTTCCAGGACCCGGTCCATCGAGGTCAGGTCGAGCGACAGCACGGCGTGGTGGGCGTCGCCGCGGTACTCGACGCCGCCGACCACCGAGGAGCCGCCGCCGAAGGGGACGACGGCCACACCGTGCTCGCCGGCCCAGTCCAGCAGGTCGGCCACCTCCCGGTCGTTCGTCGGCCGGGCGACCAGGTCGGGGATGCGGCCGGGACGGCCGCGCAGGGCCCGGATGACGTCGCGGTAGGCCTTGCCCATCGCGTGGGCGGCACGTGACTGCGGGTCGGCGGTGACCAGGTGCGCCAGTGCGGGCGGCGGCGTCACCGCTGGGCGGCCGATGGACAGGTCGGCCACCCGGGGTATCGGCAGCGGGCGGGCCAGGGTGCCCGGCAACAGGGCGCCCAGCGCGGCGCATTCGGCGTCGTCGGGGTGCGCGTCGGTGTAGCCCCAGCCCCACCAGGAGCGGATGCGGGACGTGCCGAGGTCGGTCGCGGTGGCAGGCATGGGTGCGCTCCAGCGAGGTCACGGTAACTTACCCTTCGGTAAATTACCGTAGGGTAAGATGCGGCTCCATGGCAACGCTTCCTTCCAGGGCCGGTACCAAGGGCGTGCCGAGGGTCGCCCGCGAACGGCAGGTACTGGCCGCGGCGACCGAGGAGTTCGGCCGCCGCGGCTACGAGGCCACCACCATGGCCGCCATCGCCGATCGTGTGGGCGTCACCAAACCACTGCTGCACCAGTACTTCGGCAGCAAGCAGGACCTCTACCGCGCCTGCCTGAACCCGGTCGGCGACCGGCTGCTGGAGGCCGTCCGCACCGCGATGGCCGAAGGCGACACCGGTGCGCCGCCCACACCCCTGCGCGTACTGCACGCCCTGTTCACCGCCCTCGACGGGCAGCGCGAGGCGTGGTTCGTCCTCTACGACACCACGCTGCCGCCGGACAGCGACGCCGCCGAGCGCGCGGCGTACTACCGCGACGCCATCGACGACCTCGCCGCGATCGGCTCCGCCGACCTCCTCCAGGCGGCCGGTTCCGCCGACCCCCTCGACGCCGATGCCCTCAAACACGCGTGGCGGGGGCTGTGCACCGCCCTGGTCCGCTGGTGGATCAACCACCCCGACCAGTCACCCGATGCCATGACGCAACGCTGCGAACGGCTCTTCGCGGCCGGGCGCGCTGTCCTCACCGACGGCGACGTCAGCGCATGAGCCGGACCGACGCCCCCCTCTGCCCCGACGAGAGCCGACAAATTATGACGCTGCTTCCTCAGTCGGTTGTGTTAGCGTCGCTCGATTACTTTCATTGTGCGATCAGCGCGGGGGCGTGATGAAGCTTCTCCTCACCGACTCCGGTGTCAGTAACCCAAGCGTGCTGGCGGCGCTTGTCGATCTCCTGGGCAAACCGATCGCCGAGGCCGGCGCCCTCTGCATCCCCACCGCGGGGTACGGGGGCCCGTACGCGAATCCGGGCGGGCCATGGCGTTTCATCAGCGGGCAGTCCCCTCATCCCATGACCGGGTTGGGGTGGAAGTCGGTGGGCGTGCTGGAGCTCACCGCACTGCCCAGCATCGACAAGGAACGACTGGGTCCCCTGGGTCCGGGAGGCGGACGTCCTGCTGGTGAACGGCGGCGACGCGCTGTACCTGTGCCACTGGATGCGGGAGTCCGGACTGGCCGACCTCTTCCCGTCGCTGCGCGACACGGTCTACGTAGGACTCAGTGCCGGGAGCATGGTGATGACTCCCCGCATCGGGAAGGAATTCGTCGGCTGGAAGCCGCCCACCGATGACGACAGCACACTGGGAGTCGTCGACTTCTCCATCTTCCCGCACCTCGACAGCCCGGACTGTCCGGAGAACACCATGGCCGAGGCGGAACGGTGGGCCGCCGAGATAAAGGGTCCGGCGTACGTCATCGACGCTCAGACCGCCATCAAGGTGACCGACGGCGACGTCGAGGTCGTCTCCGAGGGGCACTGGAAGCTGCTCAACCCGGCATCATGAACGTCGACGACCTTCCCGTCCTCGAACTCGCCGCGCCGGGCCCGGAGCGTGAGTCCGGGATCAAGGCGATCCTCGCCGGCACCAAGACCGCGATGACCGGGCTGCCCGCGCTGCACGAATGTGCGGGCGAGCCACTGCCTGCCGTCGGCGACAGATTCTGCGTCGTCGACTCGGCCGAACGGCCGGTGGCGGTCATCGAGCTGATCCGCGTCGACCTCAAGCCGATCAGTGCCGTCACCGACGACTACGCCCATGCGGAAGGCCGCGGTTACCGCGACGCCGCGCACTGGCGTACCGCCCACGAAGAGTTCTTCCGCAGCGATTTCGTGGCGCGGTTCCTCGGGGCGGTACCCGAGATCAACGACGACACGGTCGTGGTCACACAACGGTTCCGCGTGGTTGATCGGCTGGAGACGGCCTAGGCCCAGGGCTGTTCCGCGGTGGTGACCGACTCGTTCCATCGTCCGCCGGTGACCTTGGTGGCTACTTCATGCTCGCGTGCGAGGTTCAAGAGCGCGGAGCCGAACTCGCGGCGTTGCCTGCGCATGCCCGCTGCCGGACGGGTCCGCGCGCCTGATGCCGTGTCAGCATCCGAACCAACCGACGCCGCAGCCCTCACCGTCCGGTTCCGCGGGCTCGGCCGGACAAGTCCTGGACAGCGCACGGCGGTTCCGGCAGATCCGATGACAAGCCTGCACGCCCCGGGGCGGCTTGTCCGGCGTAACGCTCTGGCCTAGGGTCCGACCACGGCCGTCCGGACGATCACATTCCAACTCGCCATCGCAACACGGTGATTGGGCGGTGTGGCTCACGGCGCCTCTCATGCAGTCCACGGTTCAGGAGCACAGAAGACACGTGAAGACGAAGACAACGGACGGCGCGGCGCACCTGCGCACAAAGCGGCGCCGGCTGACCGGACTTGCGGCAGCGGCCGTGCTGGCCGCAGGGATTGGGGCGTTCGTCCTGCCGGCGGCGCACGCGAAGAGCGACGCGCCGCAAGCCGCGTCCTCCGCCGGACAGCGGGACTTCGCCGCGGCCGCCGCCGAGTACCACGTCCCCGCCCCCGTCCTGCTCGCTGTGGCGTACCAGGAGTCCGGATGGGACGACCACGCCGGACTGCCCAGCACCAGCGGCGGTTACGGGCTCATGCACCTCACCGACCTCACCGCCTCGATGCTGGCCGACGGCCCGGCGGGAGCCGCGGGCCGCGGCGACCTCGCCGCGATGGCGGCGCGGCCCGCGCTGCACACCCTGAAGGCCGCAGCCCGGCTGACCGGCCTGTCGCCCGCGGAGCTCCGCGACGACCCGGCCGCCAACATCCGCGGCGGAGCAGCCCTGCTCGCCTCGTACCAGCGCGCGCAGACCGGTGCCACCAGCGCGGACCCCGACCAGTGGTACGCCGCTGTCGCCCGCTACAGCGGATCGTCGCAACGGCAGGGCGCCGCCGCCTTCACCAACCGGGTGTTCGCCACCATCCGCGCCGGCGCCGCCAAAACCACCACGGACGGCCAGCAGATCACGCTGGACGCCGCCCCCGCGGTCCGGCCCGCCACCGGCCAACTGGCCGGGCTGCACCTCAAGGCGGCGGCTGACCCCGCGACCGAGTGCCCTGCGACCGTGGACTGCACCTTCCTCGCCGCGTCCCCGTCCAACGGCCAGGTCTCCGACCGGCCGGCCAACGGGATCAGGATCGACACCATCGTCATCCACGACACCGAGACGTCCTACGAAGGGGCCATCAGCACCTTCCAGTCACCCGGTGGCAGCGCGGCCAACTACGTCATGCGCTCGTCCGACGGAGCGGTCACGCAGATGGTGCCGACGAAGGACATCGCCTTCCACGCCGGCAACTACTCCACCAACCTGCACTCCATCGGCATCGAGCACGAGGGCTACGCGGCCCACGGGGGCGCCTGGTACACCGAGGCGCAGTACGAGGCGACCGCGGACCTGGTGAAATACCTGGCCGCCCGCTTCGACATCCCGCTGGACCGCCAGCACATCATCGGCCACGACAACGTGGCCGGACCCACTTCCACCCTGGTCGCAGGCATGCACTGGGACCCGGGGCCGTCCTGGGACTGGGAGCACTTCATGAGCCTGCTGGGCGCCCCGGTGTCCGGGCAGCACGGCGTCGGCCCCGTCGGCTCCGCGGTGACGATCGCCCCCGGCTTCGCGCACAACGAGCAGACGGTGCAGATCTGCCCGGCCGACGACCCCACCGGCGCCATCACCGCCTGCACCGAAGTGCAGCAGCCCTCCGACGCGCTGTACGTACGCACCGCGCCCAGCGCGACCGCGCCGCTCTTCGGCGACCAGGCGATCCACCCGGGCGCCGCCGGCACCGACCGGATCAGCGACTGGGGCAGTACGGTGTCGGCGGGTCAGCAGTTCGTGGTCGCCGGACAACAGGGCGACTGGACCGCGATCTGGTACAGCGGCTCCGAGGTGTGGTTCTTCAACCCGGGAGGCTGCAACACCGTGCCGGCCAAGGGCGTCACCCTCATCAGCCCCAGCGGCACGGCCCCGGCTGCCGTCTACGGGTCGAGCTACCCCGACGCGGCGGAGTACCCGACCGGGCTCTCTCCCTCGACACAGGCGCCGATCAGCTTCTACACCGTCCCGGCCGGCCAGGCGTACGTCGCCACCCGGCCGCCGGCCGCAACCGACGACTACTTCGCCTCCAGCGGCACCGTGGTCACCGGCGCGAAGCAGATGTACACCATCCAGTACAACCACCGAGTGGCCCTGGTGTACGCCGACGATGTCACCGCGACCGCGGTGCCGTCCCGCAAGAGCTGACCGTCGGCGCCCATCCCGTCACCCCGACGGTGACGGGATGGGCCGCCGCGCCGGCGCTCGAACCGCCTCACCGCCGACCGGGCCGGTCACGCGCTGGGGGCGAGCTGCCGGTTGGCGGTCAGCTGACGGTCGTCGTGGTGAGTGTGGGGTTGGGCGAGGGGTAGCAGGTGGTGGGTACGTCGATGTTGAAGATGGTGGCGTTGACGTTCGCGGTGAAGGTCAGGCCGGGGTCGGTGTAGCTGCTGCCGGCGAGCTGGGTCTGGATGGTGCTCCCGGAGGCTCCGGCGGTCAGGTTGAGGTTGAGCGTGGGCAGCGTGAAGGTGGCGCCGCCGTTGATCGGGCCGGGCACGGTGATCGACAGGTTGCCGCCGTTGACCGAAACGGTCGGTGTTCCCGATCCCAGGCCGGAGCCGCCGCTGAGGGTGTCGGTGTTGAGGGTGGCGTTGGCCGGGACCGGCACGGTGAGGGTCAGGTTGCTGATCGAGTTGACGGTGTAGCCGCTGACGGAGCTGGGGACGGTTATCGCGTCCGGAGCCAGGGTCGCGTCGAAGGCGGCGCCGCTGGCCACGGTGTCCGGGGCGGTGCCGTTGACGCCCGCGCTGATGGCGAAGGTCTGCGCGGAGCCGATCGGCGGTGTCGCCTGGCAGGCCAGGTTCACCGGGGAGTCGGCGGCTGAGGCGGCTCCGGTGGCCAGGCCGAGCGCGGCCACTGCGCCGGCTACGGCCATGGGCAGGCGCAGCAGGGCGGTTGTGCGTCGCATGAGTGTCTCCTGTTCCAGCGCCCGGCCCCGCGTCGTGGGGGCGGGAGGCTGGTGGGGGGAAAGGGAGGGGATGCGTCAGGTGCATGACACTTGTGGGGCTGGAGATGCTGACCGACAGCAATATCTACCTGTGGGGCCAGTGGGGTAAGGGGGAGTTCCGGCCGTTGTCCTGGCTGGAAGGGGAGGGTTACGTCCGGCCCCGCGCGTGTTGATCCCCGGGACCTGGCCGTCATCCAGGTGGACGCGGGGCGGGGGAGGACCGCCGTCCGGGCCGGCGCTCGCCATCGCATCCCGCGTGTTCCTCGGTCCGGTTCTGCGAGCCGGTCCGACCGGTGGGAGAGGGTGTGCGCTGCCTGGTGGCGCGGCTGCCGCCGGGGCGCGTCACCGGCGCGCGTCGAGTTCTTCACCTGGCGGCGCCGGGTTCCTGGCCGGCTCCGGCTCTGGCGCTGGTTGTGGTGGTCCGTGCTCTGGGGGGCGGGCCGCTGCGGGCGGCGAGGTCGCTCGCCGTCCGCCGTGGCGTGTGTGGGGCCGGGGGGTCTGGTCGTCGTCGGGAGCTGCGCGGGCGGTGTGTGTGGTGTGGGTGGTGGGCGGGTGGGTGTTGGTGAATGTGGTGGTGTGCTCGGTCGGGAGCTGCGCGGGCGGTGTGTGTGGTGTGTGGTGTGGGCGGTGGGCGGGTGGGCGTTGATGAACGCGGTGATGCACTCGATGTGCGCGGGTGCGACGGCCGTCTCAGCGTTTCGCGCCCAGGGCCTCCGGCGAGCCTGGTGCCGGGGGCGTCCTGCGGGCTGTGCTCGGGCTCCTGGGGGGTGTTCCGCGGCCTGTCGGCGAGCTTGAGCCAGACCACTCCGGCGATGATGACGCCCAGCCACAGGGCGTGGACGGGGGTGAGGGACTCGTCGAAGAAGACCGGGCCCAGCAGCGCCGCACCGGCCGACCCGATGCCCGCCCAGACGGCGTAGCCGATACTGACCTCGATGGTGCGCAGCGCGGCGCTCAGTGCCCAGAGCGTCAGAAGGAAGAACACGACGGCGACCAGCGACCACGTCAGGCGGGTGAAGCCGTGGCTTCCCCCGACCGAGAGCGCGTAGCCGACTTCGAAACCTCCGGCGAGCAGGAGTGTGAGCCAGGGACTGGCGGAGGAGCGGCCGGTGTTGGGCATGGACCCGGGTCCTTTCGTGTCGGGATGGGCGGGGGCGGGGACGGGGGCGGGGGTTTCTAGGCGGCGCCGCTGAGCTGGAGGCCGACGACCCCGGTGATGATGACGGCGATGCCCAGCGCCTTGCGCCAGTCCAGGCGCTGGCCGAAGAGCAGTGCTCCCAGGAGGGTGATGCCGATACCGGCGATCGACGTCCAGATGGCGTAGCCGACGCCGACGTCGAAGGTCAGCAGCGCCTTGCTGAGGAAGTAGGTCCCGATGCCGCCGCTGATCAGGGTGACGATGGTCCACGGGCGGTTCTTGAAGCCTTCGGCCTTGCCGGCCGCGATGGCCACGGTGATCTCGAAGATGTCCGCGATGGCCAGGTAGAGCCACTGCATGGCGGTCCTTTCGTTCGGTGGGGCCCCGCGTCGCGGGGGTACGCCGGGTGCGCCGTTCCGCACGCGGCGCGTGACGGCGATGGACGGTGTGGACAGGTGTTGGCGGGTGGCGGCGGGACGGCGGGGCGGTGTGGGTGTAGGCGGGGCCGCCGCCGTGGGCCGGGGCGGGGGTCAGGGGCGGGCACGGACCCGGCGGGCGTTCTCCAGCGTCGCCCGCGGCTGGAGCACGGCCGGGTCGAACGGCGTCAGCACGGCCGCGGCGGCCAGTTTGCGGGGCAGGTCGGGGTTGGCCAGCGCCGCTGTGCCGATGGCCAGCAGGTCTGCGTGCCCCTCGTCCAGCACCCGCCGGGCGAGGGCGCTGTGGTGCAGGCCGCCGTTGGCGATGACCGGCAGCCCGGTGGCCTTGCGGGCCAGTTCGGGCAGCGTCAGCCCTCCTGTGCGCGCGCGGTGCCGCGTCCGCGGACCAGTCGCGGCCGCTGCCCGCGAGGTGCAGGTAGTCGGCTCCGGCGTCGGCGGCCGTGGTGAAGACGAGCTCGGCATGGCGGGGGTCGTGCGGCCACCGGTGTTCCGGGTCGTTGACCTTCGCCTGGGACAGGCGGGTCCCCACGGTGAAGCCGGCGCCCGTCGCGGCGCGTACCGCCGCCACGACCTCGCGGGTGAGCCGGAGCCGCTGCTCGATCCCCCCGCCGTATCCGTCGCGGCGCCGGTTGGTCTGCGGCGTGAGGAACTGGTCGAGCAGGTAGCCGTTGGCGGCGTGGATCTCCACCGCGTCGAAGCCCGCCTCGCGGGCGCGCACCGCGGACGCCGCGAAGCCGTCCACGGCGTCGGCGATGTCGCGGTGGCTCAGCTCCGCCGGTACCGGCCAGGGGCCGGCGCCGCCGTAGTTGGCCAGCTGCTCCCCGCGCGGCCGGATCGCGGAGGGCCCCGCGGTGGTGCCGCGGAACCGGTTGCCCTGGGCCAGCGCTCCCGCGTGCATCAGCTGGAGCACGATCCGCGCCCCGGCCGCGTGCACCCGCTCCACCACCGGCCGCCAGGACGCGGCCTGCGCGGCGCCGGTGATGCCCGGCTGCCCGGTGTAGCCCTGGCTGAACGCGGTGTCGGTGTAGGTGCCTTCGGTGATGACCAGGCCGAAACCGCCCAGCGCGAAGTCCTGGTAGTAGGCGGCCATGTCGGTGGTGACCAGGCCCTCGGCGGTGGCCGACACCCGGGTCATCGGCGCCACCGCGAGCCGGTTGCGCAGACCGAGCCCCGCGAACACGGTCGCGGTGAGAGCGGGATGCACTGCCGTCACGGCGCACACCCGCCCGACACACACGATGAGCCCGAGGGGATGAGCGCGCCCGACGCGCCCGACGAGCCCGGTGCGCCCGGTGGGCCCGATGGGCCGGGTGGGCAGCGCGCCCGGTCAGCGCGATGGGCGCGGTGAGCCCGGTGCGGGGGCGGGCCGCAGGGCCCGGCCGGCTCGTGTCATGTCAGCACCCGTCGATTCCGCAGGCGGCCCCTGGGGCGAGCGCCTGTTCGGCCCGGGCGTCGAGTACGGCCTTGCGGATCTGGGCCGCGGTGGGGACGCCCTCGATGCGGTGGTGTCCGCCGATGATGATCGTGGGAGCGACGCGGACGCGGTGCGCCTCGGCGGTCCGCAGGGCCTCCTGGTGGGCCGCGGTGTAGGTCCCGGCGGTCAGCGCCCGGGTGAAGCCGGCCTTGTCCAGGCGCAGTTCGCAGGCGATGTCGGCGAGGACGTCCAGCCGGCCGATGTCCAGGTTCTCCTGGAAGAACGCCCGCAGCACGCGCGGTGTGTACGCGGCGGCCCTGCCGTGTTCGGCGGCGTACTGGTAGCCCTCGAACGCCAGCCGCGTGTAGGGCTGCGGCGAGACGGTGGGCAGGGTGATGTCCACGCCCATCCGGCGGGCCATCGGGTAGACCGAACGGCTCCAGACCGCCGGCAGGTACTCGTCCTCCGGGCGCAGCGTCGGGGTGGGGTACGGCCGCAGTTCGAACGGCATCCACTCGATCTCGACGTCGAGGTCGTGGGTGGCCTCGTGCAGCGGGCCCTCGGCGAGCATGCAGTACGGGCAGACGTAGTCCGACCAGACTTTGACGCCGACGGTGCCGGCTTCCCCGGTGTCGCCGGTCCGCGTGCCGGTCATGTCCGCCTCCCACTCATGGCGAGGAACTCCTCGAACGGTTCGGTGGCCTCCGGTACCCGCAGCGAGGTGACGGTGAGCGGCCAGGCCGACGGGTCCTCGGCGAAGACCGCGTACGAGCGCGAGTAGTCGAAGCCGTACCCGGCGGCGGTCCTGCGGTCGGCCGCGTAGACGATACGGCCGACGTTGAAGTACAGCGCGGCCATGTAGCACAGGGCGCAGGGCTCGCCGGAGGCGATCAGCGTGGCCCCGTCGGTGGCGTGCAGCCCGTACGTGGCGGCGGCCGCGCGCAGCGCGACCACCTCGGCGTGCGCGGTGGGGTCGTTGTCCTCGCGCACCCGGTTGAAGCCGGTGCCCAGGATGTGGCCGCCGTTGACCACCACACCGGAGAACGGGATGCCGCCCCGGGCGACGTGCTCGCGGCTGATCCGCACCGCCTCGCGGACGTACTCGGTCAGCTCGGTCAGCTCGCTCTCCGGGATCTCAGAAGCGGGCACGGTCGCTCCCCTGCTCGGGCCGCGGCCGGGCGGGGCCGGCACGTAAGGCGCTGGGCGGCGTGGGACCAGGCGCGGGACCAGGCATGGAACCCCCATCATTTGCTTGTACGTACATATGTTCGCGGCCCATAGAACCCATCGGCAAGACCCTAGCGGGCAGACAGAGCTTGCATGAACATGTATCTTGCTGTCAATGCCACAGGGAGGAACTCCACCGTGACCGCTATCTCTTATGCGCCTGCCGCATCCTCTGACCAGGTCATGTGGCGCAAGGTCCTGGCCCTGCACGCCCACGTGGAGGGCCAGCTCGCCCAGGCGCTCCAGCGCAAGCACGGTATCGGGCTGTCCGAGTTCCGGGCCCTGCAGTCGCTCACCCAGGCCGCCGACGGCGAGCTGCGCATGCAGGAGCTGGCCGGCAAGGTGGGGCTCGGCCAGAGCTCGGTGACGCGCCTGGTGGGACGCCTGAACCGGGCCGGCTTCGCCTTCCGCGACCTGTGCCCCAACGACAAGCGCGGGGTGTACGCGGTCATCACCGAGGACGGCAAGCGCCGCCACGCCGACGCCCGCAGCACGTATGTGGAGGTGCTCAGTTCGGCGCTGAACACCGCGGGGGCCGTCCCCGAGCTCGCCCGCGCCGTCCAGGTACTGCGCAGCGGCGTCTGACCCGCACCCCCCTCTTCTCCCGCACCCCCCTCTTCTCCCGGCTCTCCCGGCTCAAAGGGGGGCTTGTGGGAGGGGGAGGCCGCCGGCGGTAGGCGCCGGGCCTGTGCGGGCGGTGCCGCACGGGCCCGGCGGGTTCATCCGGCCGCGCCGGCGTAGCGGCGGCGAGCCCCTCGGGTGCCCGGGTGCGGGCGGCCGGCGGGCGGCGGGCGGTCTCGCGGGTGTCGGCGTAGCGGCGGAAGCCCGGTACCAGTTCGGCCTGGCGCAGCGCGCCGCGGTGCAGGACCAGGCCGTGGACGGTGATGCCGTCGTCGCGCCAGCAGACCAGGGGGAGGCTGTGGGCGTCCCCTTCCAGGGGGCCGAACACGGCGCGGCGACGTGGCCGTCGGCCGTCAGCAGGCTCATGCCGTCCCGTTCCCGGGCCCGTTCCCGTTCTCGTTCCCTGTTCCCGGGTCTGGGCCCGGGCCCGTTCCCGCTTCCGCTTCCGCTTCCGTTCCCGTTCCTGTTCCCGGGTCTGGTGTCGAACAGGCGCCCGTAGCCGGTGATGCCCCGTGGCTGCTCCGCCCGCGCCGGCCAGGTGCAGGGCGTGCCAGAGCAGTACCTGGTTGGCGGTCAGGACGGCGAGGTCCAGCTCTTTTTCCAGGGCGTTGACGACTCCGACGGCGCGGATGCCGTTGCCGGCGACCAGGACGGCGTCGGGCCGGTATCCGGCGACGGTGGTGCGGATCCAGTGGGACAGGGCCTGGGCGTGATCGTTCTGGTTGCTGGGCAGGCCGACAGGAAACCGTGGTGGACGACGGTGAAGCCCTGTTCCGTGAAGTAGTCGGCGCCCAGGCCGGAGAGCCGGTCGTCGAACCACGGGGGGTTGACGACCGCCACGTTGCGGGCGCCGAGTGCGGTGAAGCCGGCGACGGCGGCCGCGGTGGTGCCGGTGAGCGGG
>CAWGAU010000005.1:0-527500 GCA_963820715.1 uncultured Actinomycetota bacterium
GGCCTTCACTGGCCGCATGCTACCGACTCCGCGATCTCGTACGACGTCGTGGTATCGGTAATACATCGGCCACAAGCCGTACGCAAAGCGACAGCTACATTTCAGTTCCGAGGTTCTCGGAACCCATCAAGAAAGCATACCGAAATGAAACTCCATCAAATAGCAGGTTCCGCGATTGCGACAACTCGTTCGCCACTTTCGCGAAGGTTAGAATTCACGTTCTCGATCTTGAGAGCGTTTATGAAGCTCTATCTCAGTGTCTGTGTATTTTGTACCGGGACAGTCGCTGCAATGGGCTCTGGCAGCGGAGGTGGTGGAGGCGGGGGAGGTGACTCAGCTGAGAGCAACCCGCTGCAAATAGAGGTTGGGAGTTCGGCTTTCAAAGTTTACAACCAAGGCGTCGATCTCATGCACGCCAAGAAGTTCGCCGCTGCGCAGATTAAGTTCGAACAGGCGATCCGCGATAATCCGAACTTCGCTGAGGCGCATAATAACCTCGGATTCACGCTTCGGCAGCAGGGCCCACAGAACTATTCGATAGCCCTTGAACATTACAGTAAAGCTATTCAACTGAAACCGAGTATGGCCGAGACCTATGAGTATAGGGGGGTGCTCTTTGCAAAAATGGGCAGGAAAGCCGACGCAGAAAAGGACTTGGCTACTCTTAAGAAGTTGAACCCAAAGCTTGCTGGTGAACTTGAGGAGTTTCTCAAGACCGGCAAAGAAGATGAGTATGGCCCTACCTCGCCAAAGCAGAAGAGCTAGCGTTGTGAAGGTCTCCCAAGACGTGTGGATACCTTCGTCAAGGAAGTCGCGCTGAATGCAGACCCAAAGGATATTAGAATGAGTCGATAAGTGATCTAGAACGAAAGGCTGCCTGCAAGGCCTTGACGCTGGCGTTTGTTCGCAATGGAATTCTGCGCTCTTCGTCCGGAAAGAGATCAATAAAATTGTCGGCTGGCATGCAGTCGATACCTTCAAAATCGATCATCACCGCGTGGTGGAAGACGCGCGAGCGCAAAGTCATATCGACGAAGTCACCGCTCGGAGAAAAGGAGACACTAATTGGGCCCTGTCGAAGATTAAGACGTTTAGGCGCGGTGAAAAACACCGTTTGTTCGGAGAGGACTTCCGTGTCGTCAATGAGCTCGACACGAAGCAGAAGATCTGGCGCTCCATGACTAACTATTTGCGCTTGGAAATCGATAGAAAGCTGGCGAATCGATTGTCCGTAACGTAGTGCCACATTTTTCTGATTCTTTTGCAGCGGCTCTCCGTCAATGTGTAATAGGCTCCACCGCAGGGTCGCCGCTCGATCTGTCAGACCGTCGAAGACCGTGTAGATATGCAGCTCGTTGATGGTGCTCAGAATCTGATTCCCTTTGCCGGCAACTTCGTCACCGGGCACGTGCACCGAGACCAATGCCGGTGCGAAGGCTCGCTTTATCTCGTAATGGAGCGCTTTCCACCGTCCGCCGAATTCGATACTGCTCCAGGACGCGCCTGGCCAACAGTCGTTGAGTTGCCAGTAAAGAGCACCCATCGTCTGCGGCATCGACCGGCGAAAATGTTCGATCCCTACCTTGACACAATAAGCCTGGTTCAGTTGAGAAAGATAAGCGAGGGCCGCGTAATCCTTTGGGAACCGATATCGCTTTGAAACGTAGTCGAAAATGATTTCATTCCCCGCTGCATTCTTCTGGTGGTTCTCCATTTCCGGTCCCTGGATATTGAACCGATCCGGAGAACAATAGGTCGCTGCTACCTGAGGCGAGCTGTAGGACTGCATCCCAAATTCAGAGCAAAAGCGAGTGGCCTGCTTCTCATAATGCTTGGCTGGCTTCCGGAGATGCCAAACGTCCCAGAGATGGGAGTCGCCGCCATGTTCGCTGTTTGGGCCTTGCGTATAGCCAACGGGATTATGAGGTGACGAAGGCCAGTACGCGGTCGTTCCATCACATGCCGCAACGGTCTCAGGGAGCAAATCGTAGAAGAGAACTTCATAGGCTCGCCTCCGTTGCCTTGTTTTTTGGATTTCGTCTGGCTTTAGTTCAAGTTCGTTATTGCCGCACCAGAGCGCGAGCGATGCGTGATGCGCGAGGCGTTTGATTTGGAATGCCGCTTCCCGATGTACCGACTGTAGAAATGCTTCGTCTCTAGGGTAAAGTGCGCAGGCGAACATAAAATCCTGCCAAACTAGCAGCCCCTTTTCGTCGCAAAGATCGTAAAACAGATCTTTCTCATAGATCCCTCCGCCCCAGACGCGGAGCATGTTCATTCCAACAGCCGCGGCGGAATTGATCAGATCCTGGTACATCTCAGGACCCGCCTCGGTGACAAAGCTATGCGCCGGAATCCAATTGCCTCCTTTGGCAAAGATGGGCCTGTTGTTGACACTGAACTGGAAACTTTCGCCAAAAGCATCTTGATGCCGATCGAGCTCGATCGTCCGCAAGCCAATTCTCTTTTCCCACCGATCAATAGTCAGGCCGTTCTCCGCGAGGACTTCGAGGCGCAGGTCGTAAAGGGGTTGGTCGCCGTGCCCGTTCGGCCACCACAGCCGAGGGGATCGGATTCGAACGGCCGGGTCCGAGAATCTTTCAAGGAGGGTGCCGTTGAAATAAAGCGACCCCCGATACTCAACGGGACGGTCCGTCGCGAACTCAGTCTGTAGTCGAAGCTCGACGTCTCCATGCTCATGGAGCTGCCTTATCCTAACAGTTTCGATCCTGTTGTGATTCCAGCCTTCCAGTCGGATCGGCAAATAAATTCCGGAGGTAACAAATCGCGGCCCCCAATCCCATCCGAATGAGCAAGGCTCCTTGCGGAGGTGGGACGAACCGCCAACGGGGTCGTTCCATTCCTCGGCATCATCAGGCTTTTGGCGCTGACGAATGATTCTGAGCGGACTCGCGAACTCTAGCTCGAGAATGTTCCCAAATTGCTTCAGCCGTGCATGAATATCATACCGATACCCCGTAAACATGTTATCGGTTCGAGCGACGAGAGCATTGTTGAGCCGGATCTCAGTCACCGTGTCCAGACCCTCTGCAACAAGCTCGATGTGTTCGTAGTCGGGAATTTGTAGATCGAATTCGACCTGATAGATCCAATCTTTTTCTTCGATCCACTGAAGATGCCCCTCGTTGGCACCCCAAAATGGATCCGGTATCAGACCATTCCGAAACAGGTCCATGTGAACGCAGCCGGGCACTTCGGCGGGATACCAAAAGCCGTCATGGAGCAACTTCCAAGGACCAACGAGCGGTTGAAATTGGCGAGGCATAAGAGTTTGGGCAGAGGGACTTTCGAGGCAGCAGGATTGGTTATTTTAAACCCAAATTCCGAAATTTGGAATCGTCCTCGTCCTCGTCGTCGTGCTCGTCCTCGGTGCATTGGATTCCGTGACCGCAAAGAGACCGATGTCCTGGAATTAATTTGTTCTGTTTGATTGCGAAACGATCGGGATTCTCGAGGACGAGGACGAGAACGACGACGAGCACGAGGACGAGTTCCTCAAATTCGGCATTTATTTTGAAGAGAAGGCCCGGATCAAAGTCCTTCGTGGAAAGGACATCGGCTCATCCCTTAACGGCCCCCGCGCTGAGGCCGCTGACGAATTGTTTTTGGAACAGGAGAAAAACCGCCACTACGGGCACCGTCATCAGGAAGGCAGCGGCCATCGTACTTCCCCAGTCGACAGTGAACATGGTGGCAAATTCGGACAGCCCGATCGGCAAGGTTTTGGAGTTATCGGTGTTCGTCAACACGGATGCGAGAACGAACTCGTTCCAGGACATCAGGAACGCGAACAACGCGATCGATATGATGCCTGGCAGGGCCACCGGCAGAACGACCTTCCTTAGCGTCTGCATGCGCGTGCAGCCGTCAATGATAGCGGCCTCGTCCAGCTCAACGGGTATGGTAGAGAAATAGCTCGCCGACATCCAGGTGACCAGCGGCAGCGCGGTCGTCAAATGGGCCAGAGCGATCCCTATCTTGGTGTCGAGCAAGCCGACAGCGTCGAAGATCTGGAAAAATGGGACAATCAACGCGATCAGAGGGATAAGCTGGCCTAACAACATAAACAGCGACAGCGCCCGATTGCCGCGAAACTTGAACCGCGAGAAGCCATATCCGGCCATCGTGCCGAGCACCAAGGCGGTGAAGGTCATGAGGGTCGCGATGATGACGCTGTTAAGCGCGTACCGCGGAATCCCGCTGTTGAAGATCACTTTCTGGAAATTTGACAACGTGGGCGCTCGCGGCAGCCAGCGCGGCGGCACTTGAAATATCTCGACGTTCGGTTTGAAGGCGGTGCCAATCATGAGCGCAACCGGAGCCAGCGCAAAAAATAGTAACGCGATCAGAATCACATAAGCGATAACTGTCGCTAGGGTGCGAGCGTTGCTTTTTCGTACCAAAACTCATGCCTCCTTGGTGACGCGCAGCACGTAAATTGCCGCGAAAACCAGACTGACTGCCAGCAGCAGACAGGACGCCGCCGAGGCTGCCGGCAGATTGAAGTCACGGAAAGCCGAATAAATATAGATCGGCATAGTTGAGGTTGCACCAGCCGGGCCGCCTTGGGTGAGAATCCAGATCGCGATGAGCGAGTTGAGGGCCCAGACGACCAGGATCAACATGATGATGAACATCACATTTCGCAGAGCCGGCAGGATGATGTGAACCGCTTCGCTGAACCAGCCCGCCCCGTCCACCCGCGCCGCATCCAGCACACTGCCGTCGATCGATTGGAGCCCCGCCGAAACCATGAGCATGACGAAAGGAAAAGTCCCCCAGATCTGCAGGACGGCGGTTGCGCCCAGGGCTAGCGCCGGGTCGGACAACCAATTGAGCGGCTCTTTGATTATCCCTAAGCTTTGCAGTACGTGATTCAGCATCCCGAATTCGCTGCTGTAGAACCATTTCCAGACGATCGCCGCCGCGACATGTGGCACGATCCATGGCAGGATGAGCAAAGACCGCAGAAGCCCGCGCAAGCTGATACCGCGGACCTCTAAGGCGAAAGCTCCGACGACTCCCAGGACAAGCGCCCCGGTGCTGGTTATGATCACCCAAAGAAAAGTGTTCCACAAGTAGACCTCCATCCGCGGCTGGCGAAAGAGTGCGGCGAAGTTAGCCAGTCCAACGAAAGCCTGACCCTTGCCGGTATCGCCAAACAAACTTGCACTGACGACCGAGTAAGCCGGATACACCGTGAGGAGAACTGCGACGGTCACGCCGGGTAAGACGAAGGGCATCCACGCGAACTGCTCTGGCAGCCGCATCCGCTTCAACGCTGCCTTAGGTCTTGCCTGCTCCATGGCCCGATCACCGGTCTTCGGGGAAATCAGAGGCCGCCGTTCATTTGCGCGTTGGCATCCGCCATGGCTTGGGCGGAGGTCTTTTTCCCGAGAACGGCTGCTTGGATGTTGTCGAACAAAATCCGTTCGAGCTCGTTCCACTTCGGGTGATTTGGCATGTTCTCGGCGCGCCCGAGCTGGACGACGAAAGGGTGCAAATAGGGGCTGTTAAACTGCTCGTACTTCAATGCGGTGTAGCTGGCCGGGAAGGTGGCTGTCAGGCGTGCCTGGTTTTTGGGTTGCCCGACGAAAGTAACGAACTGCTCGGCCGCCTTTTTCTTGGACGAATGCGCGGGGACGATCAACGAGAAGCCGTCAACGGTGGTAACGCCCATCCCGTTCAAGCCGGGCAGAAATCCGGTGCCGAACTTAATACCGGCATCCAGGATTGGCTGCACGTCGAAAGGGCCGGAATAATACATGGCGATTCGCCGATTCAGGAACAACTCGCGCAGCCCGGTATTGTCCACCTCAAGCGACGATGTTGGCGCGACGCCCGTCTTGAATAGATCAGCCAGGGCCTCCAGCGCGGCGATGGCCTCCGGCGTGTCTAGAGTAAAGCGGGTCTGATCCTGGTTGAACAGCTTTCCGCCGTGGTCAAACAACAGCGGCAAATATCGTTCGACTCCGTTGTTCACATTGCCGAGCGGCCAGGCGATGCCGTACTGCGTGGTTTTGCCGTCCTTGGTCACGGTCAGCTTCTTGCAGTATTCCACCAGCTGCGCCCAGGTTTCCGGGGGATGTTCAGGATCCAGGCCGGCCGCGGCGAAGAGATCCTTATTGTAATAGAGTCCCGCACCGTCGTGGCGGAAGGAAATGCTGTAATAATGGCCCTCGTATTCGCCGGTCGCTAGCGCCGAGGGAACGAGGTCATCCTTCCCGAGTTTGCTGACAACGTCCGTGAGATCCGTCAGCAAGCCCTTGCTGGCGTACCTCATCGTGCGCGACTCGAGTTCGGTGATCACATCGGGCGCGTTGCGCGACTGCTGCAGACCGACCAGGATCTTCTGCGCCATTGTATCCCATGTGGTGATAACGATTTCGACCTTTTCGCCGGGATTGGCAGTTTCATAATCGGCCACGATGGCGCGAGCTGGCTTTTCGTCCCAGTTCGGCAACCACCACGCGATAGTTTCCGCTTGCGTACATGTCGCGCCGAGCAGAACTGCGGCGCCAAATATCAACTGTCGTTTCATAGTTTCCTCTGTTCGCTATTCGCTGGAAGCACCCATATTTTTGATCCGCTTCCGCAAACGATGGACCGCAAATCGTTCCGCATAATTGAGCCGGAAAATGGTTTTTGCGTACACTGCTTGGGGGTTTAAACGCTCAAAGTAATTATTCCTTTAAATTCTAGGAGTCAATCAACGAATGATGATATCCGGACAACGGGATCGCACCTGCAGATATCGAAAAAGTTAACAACTCGTCTGTATGTATTGTAAGTCACTTGTGTTCAGCAGATTGTGGCGTGCGCTTATTCTTTTCTAATTTTGTCATCATGAGAAATAAGCAGATCGTTTTGAAAACGTCTCTTCTTCAGCGATCGAGAGGCGCAAAACAGCACCACTGCAGATGGGGAGGCCAATAGGGGCCCGCTCGCTGTAGACTGGCATTCGCTGGACGCTCCTGCCGCGGGCTTGTCCCGGTATAACTGGCTGATAAGACGCCGGTTATATCTCCTACCAAAGATCGAAAAGAGAGAATCAAATTGACGATTCGCGTTTGCGCGCCTAGGCTATTTGAACGTTTAAATAGACGCGACAGAGAAGGGGTAGAGAACTCGGGAGGTTTTTCTTAATTCTGCGCGCAGGCGTCAAAGCGTTGGGTAAGGAAACCGAAGTGGCCACGATTAAAGATGTCGCGCAAGTATCCGGGGTGACGGCAGCAACGGTTTCAAACGTTATTCGGAACAGAAACGTTGTCTCCAAAGGGACAAGAGAGCGCGTATTGGAAGCGATAGAAGCGCTTAACTATAGACCGAATCTGCTGGCCAGAAGCCTGGTTCGCGGATGCAGTTATACGCTCGCACTGACGTTGCCGGACATTACTAATCCGTTTTATCCGGAAATCGCATTAGAAGCAGA
This sequence comes from uncultured Actinomycetota bacterium, assembly GCA_963820715.1. Taxonomy (GTDB): domain Bacteria; phylum Actinomycetota; class Actinomycetes; order Streptomycetales; family Streptomycetaceae; genus Actinacidiphila. The sequence goes on from CAWGAU010000005.1 coordinate 7,454, forward strand.
GAGACGCTGCCGTGAACTGGGGTATCAAATTATTCTTTGCAATACTCACTTTGATACAATGGTCGCTCGAAACCAGCTGACGAGGCTCTCGGGTGGTCTGGTAGATGGAGCGATTGTACTGTCTGGCGGGATAAAACCTATGGACATCGTCGATTTATCGCTGCGAGGGGTTCCAGTCGTAGCGTGTCTTTTTGGGTCAGAATTCGATGGTGTGCCAGACGCCGGAAAAGTTTCACGTCTGGAGGTTGATTTTGAACGCGCAGGAGTCCTAGCCGCTGAACACTTGCTCGAACTCGGTCATCGAAGCTTCGCTGCAATAATGAAAATCGGTCTCGACGGACGAGGAGGTCACGAACCACGGCTCCGTGGATTCAGGAAACGTTTGACAGACGCCGGAATCTCCTTGCCCGATCAGATGGTGCGCATCGCGGAGACGAATGTGGAGAGCGGTCGACAAGCCTTCCAGGAGGTTTTGCGCTCCCCAAAACGGCCTAGCGCTCTATTCGCAGGTAATGATCTGATGGCGCTTGGTGCGATGGAATTCGCGCTCGATAACGGTTTGCGCGTGCCGGAAGACATCTCCATCGTGGGAATCGACGACATCGATTTGTCCCGACATGTGAGGCCAGCGTTGACGACTATTGCTTTACCCAAGCGCAACCTCGCCGAAACAGCCGTAGAATTGCTGGTAGACAAATTAACAACCGCTCGTGAGAAACCGAATGTCTCGATCCTTCAACCGTTCCTGGTGCGACGACAGTCGACCTGTAACGTCAATCCAGGAACACGCAAGAGTCAATAAATTGTGCTGGAATGTAGAGTTCCACCTCCAGCCGAGTAGAAGGCGCTCCAGCCCGTTCTGTAGAAATTCCATCGCTGGGACCGACACCTTGGCCTTCTAGTAACTCTTTTTTTTGCAGAGTTCATGGACAAGCCTTCACCCCGACCCGAAATTAACTAACCTGATTCGATCGCTCAAACACTTAGAAAAATGTCGAGAGGCTAGCCATGAAAAAGTTGATGAATGAACCCATCGCCTTCGTGGACCAAATGCTGGAGGGGCTGCTCCTGGCGCATCCCGATCAGCTGAAGTCCGTTGGAGGTACCAATAATCGCGCGCTCGTGCGAGCCGATGCGCCCGTCGCTGGCAGAGTTGGAATTGTCACAGGAGGTGGGAGTGGGCACCTGCCCGTCTTTCTTGGGTACGTGGGTCGGGGATTGGCCAGTGGCGTCGCCGTCGGGAATGTATTTAGCAGTCCAACCGTGGATCAAATTGCGGCCGCGACCCGCGGGGTCCACTCAGGCAAAGGCGTCCTTTACCTTTATGGGAATTATTCCGGCGACGTGTTGAATTTCGATTCTGCTGCGGAAGAGGTTGAAACGGATGGGATTCGTATTGAGACTGTGCTGGTAGCGGACGACGTCGCGAGTGCACCGCCGGAACGCAGCGCCAATCGTCGTGGTGTCGCGGGGCTGTTCTACGCGTACAAAATTGCCGGCGCGAAAGCAGAAGCTGGCGGAACTCTCGATGAAGTAAAAGACGCAGCACTGAAGGCGGTAGCCAACTGCCGTACGATGGGCGTCGGACTGGCGCCCTGCGTGCTACCGACCGTGACTCGCGGGCGCTGCCGGGCTCGGCGGAGACGAGGTAGATGTCGCGGCGGGCGTGCGGCGGGCAGGAGGCCAGCAGGGTGGCGACGTAGCTGGAGTGCTCGGCGGCGAAGGCGGGGCCCTCGCCCGCGCGGATGACCTGGACGCGGGGGCGGGGCGGGTCGACGAGCTGGGCGAAGGGCACGTCGAGGGCCACGCTCAGCGCCCACAGCGTCTCGACGCTCGGGTTGCCGGTGGCGGATTCGAGCTGGGACAGGGTCGACTTGGCGACGCCGGCGCGCCGGGCGACCTCGGCGAGGGACAGGCCGGCGCGGCGGCGTTCCCTTTGCAGGGAGGCGGCGATGGTGGCGAGCGGGGCGCCGCTCGGGGGTTTGGCGGGCTGGGCCATGCCGGGATCACCGTTCGGTGTAGAAGTCCACGTGTTCGGTTTGACGAACACAGCTGCCTTCGTTCATTCTAGACGGCGATGCGTTCGATATGGCGAACCCCGGAGAAGGACCAGGCCCGGCACGGCCGGCCTGGCCCGCGACATCGCGCTGGTCTGCCTGGCCGACGCGGTCGTCGGGCTGTCGTTCGGCGCGATCGCGGTCGGGCTCGGGCTTCCGCTGTGGCTGCCCATGCTGCTGTCGGTGGTGGTCTTCGCCGGGGCCGCGCAGTTCATCTTCATCGGGATCGTCGGCGCGGGCGGCAACCCGGTCGCGGCGGTCGTCGCCGGACTGCTGGTCAACGCGCGGCACGTGCCCTTCGGGTTCGCCGTCGGGGACGTCTTCGGGTCCGGGTGGGCGCGGCGGATGCTCGGCAGCCATCTCATGGTGGACGAGACGGTGGCGTTCACGCTCGCGCAGGACTCGCCCGCGCGGCGGCGCGCCGCCTACTGGACCTGCGGCGCCGGGCTGTTCCTGTCCTGGAACGCGGGGGTCGTGGCCGGCACGTTCGGCGGGCGGGCGATCGGGAACACGGACGCGCTCGGGCTGGACGCGGCGTTTCCCGCGGTGCTGCTCGCGCTCGTGCTGCCGGCCCTGGACCGGGCGGGTACGCGGGCGGCCGCGCTCGCCGGGGTGGTGATCGCGCTCGCCACGACGCCGTATCTCCCGGCCGGGGTGCCGGTGCTGCTCGCCCTCGCGGGCGTGGCCTTCGGGCTGCGCGGCCCTGTGGACAAGGACGTTGCGCCGCGCGGCTCGACGGACGAGGGTGCGGCCCTTCCGCGGAGGGCGCGCGTCCATGGATGAAGGGCGCGGCCTGCCGGAGGGATGCGGCTCCATGGACGAAGGGTGCGGCCCTTCCGCTGAAGGGTACGGCTCGATGGACGAGAGGGAGGCCACGTCGTGACCGCGTCCGCCGCGTCGCTCATGGTCGCCACGGCTGTGCTCGGCGCGGGCACGTTCGCCTTCCGCTGCGCGGGGCCGGTGCTACGGGCCCGGGTGCGGGTGTCCCCGCGGGTGGAGCGGTTCATGGCGGTCGCGGTCGTCGTCCTGCTCTCGGCTCTCGTCGCGACCTCGTCACTGACCGCGGGGCACTCGTTCGCGGGCCCCGCGCGGGCTGCCGGGGTCGCCGTCGGCGGCGTCCTCGCCTGGCAGCGCGCCCCCTTCATCGCGGTCGTCCTCACCGCGGCGGCGACGACGGCGGCGCTACGCTTTCTCGGCTCCCCCTAGGGTTACGCCGACTACGGCTCGGCTCGCCGGGCCTGGGCCCCGTGGGTCCCCCAGCCGAGGGCCGGGCCCCCCGCGCCGCCACCGGGCCTGAGCTTCGTGGGTCGCCGACCCAAGGGCTCGGGGCTCCCCGCACCACCGCCCGACCTCACCCTCGTGGGTCGCCGGCCCCCACTCCCCCGCCTCCGCCCGGCTCGGCACCGCCGGACTCCACCGCCCCGCGTCCCACCGCGGCAGCGGAAAACAGGGGCGGACCCAACCAGCGCCCCCATAGCCCCACGCTCCGCGGCCCGCCGACCAAGGGGTACGCACCCCAGTCCCCCGCGGCCACCGTCCGACCCCACCTTCGTGGGTCGCCGGCCCCCGCTCCCCCGCCTCCGCCCGGCTCCGCACCACCGGACTCCGCCGTCCCGCGTCCCACCACGTCGGCGGAAGAAGGGGACGGACCCAACCAGCGCCCCGACGGCCCCCCGCCCTCCCCGCGGCGGCGGAGAGGAGGCGGCGCCCCGTACCCTCACGCGCCCGTTCTCCTTGGCCCGCGCGATCGACGGCGCAGCCGCGGGAGGGACGGGGCACGGTGCCCGACGCCGGGGACGGGGCAGGTCGAGGGCGATCGAGGGGCCGCTCCGGAGGAGGGTGGCTGGAATCGGAGGTGACAGAGGGAAGACAGGTCGTGTTACGTGTCATGTCTCCGTCGATTCATGAGGGACCGTCACCGTCCTGACGGAGAACCACCCCCACAGGAGGACACGTGACCGGCCCGACGATCCGCCGAGTTCCGCTACGACTTCGCACGGCCCTGCTCGGCACGCTCACCGCGTGCCTGGCGTTCACCCTCGTCCGGCACCGGGGGCGGTGGGACCGCCTCCGCCGCCGGCACCGGCGACCTGCCGTTCTCCGGCTCCACCGGGTCGGGCCTGCACAACACGTACGACCCCGCCACGTTCAGCTACCTGGCGCAGGCACTGGACACGGGGACGTCGATGATCGAACTCGACGTGTGGGACGACTTCGCCACCCAGGAGTGGAAGGTCAGTCACTCCAACCCGCTGGGGAACAGCAACAACTGCGTGGACGCCTCCTCCCCCGCCGACCTCTACACCGGCGGGGCGAACAAGGACCTGGAGAGCTGCCTGGACGACGTCCGGGTGTGGCTCGGCGCGCACCCGGGCCACGGCCCGCTCATCATCAAGCTGGAGATGAAAGCCGGATTCCAGTCGACCTTCGGGATGAGCGCGGCCAAGCTGGACCAGTCGATCAGCGCCCACCTGGGCAGCCTGGTCTACAAGCCGTCGGACCTGATGGCCAAGCCCGGCGGCGGCCAGTACGCGTCGCTGGACGCGGCCGCCACCGCGGGCAACTGGCCCACCCGCCAGCAGCTCGCGGGCAAGGTGCTGCTCGAAGTGATCCCCGGCACCGTCGAGGAGAGCAACCCGACGGACACCCTGTGGACGGACCAGGAGTACGCGGGCTACCTCAAGGGCCTGCAGAGCTCGGGCAAGCTGTCGCAGGCGAACATCTTCCCCGCCGTGCACAACGCCCAGGCGGGCGACCCCCGCACCCGCTACAGCGACACCACGCTGCGCCCGTGGTTCGTGGTCTTCGACGGTGACGCGGCCACCTACCTCAACGGCAGCATCGACACCAGCTGGTACGACACGCACCACTACCTGCTGATCATGACCGACGCGCAGAACGTACCGCCGACGCTCGACGACGTGAACCCGTCGTCCGCCGACGCGCAGGCCCGGGTCGCCCTGCTCGCCAAGGCCCACGCGTCGATCGCCTCCAACGACTGGAAGGGCCTCACGGACGTCCAGTCGCTGGTGGACCCGCGCGGCTGACACCCGCGGGTCCCACCGCCGGCGCGCACACGCCACCGCACTCAGTATTCGTGCGCACCGGTCGGACTGAGGTGGACGGCCGCCAACCGCCAGCGGCCGTCCACCTCCACGATCGTCTGGGTGATCCGGAAGTCCCCGTCCGCGTCCCGCCCCTCGAAGACGCTCTGCTGACCCTGGACGCCCACCGCGACCGCTGCCGCGTCCGTACTGACGGACCTTCACCTCGTCCCAGGTGAAGGAGTCGTGCACCAGCGCCCCCGAGGCGTACCGCTCCAGCCACTTCGCCTTGTCGAGCACGAAGCCGCGCGGCCCGACGGCGGTGAAGTCGTCGGTGAGCAGGTCGTCGAGCGCGGCCACGTCACCGCGCCGCTCGGCCTGCGCCCAGCACCGCCCGAAGTCGGCGAGCCGCCGCGCGCGGTCGAGCCGCTCGTCCTGCTTCCGCCCGGGCACGCGGTCCGCCTTCCGCGCCCACCGCCGGGCCCAGGTCCAGCCCCGGGTCCAGCCTCACGTCCTGTTCCAGGTCGTGCTTCATCTCCCAGCCTCCGTCACGCACGGGCCGCCCTCACGGGATCTCATCTCTAAGACTCCTGGGGCAGCCCGAAAGTGACATCGACCGCCGGTATGCAGCGGACGTACTCCCTTCGGAGTAACGCCCGTCCCACGGCCATCCGCCGGCCCGGCGGAAGGGCCTTACGACGACAGCGACTCGCCGTCGCCCATGACGATCACCGGGTGGTCGGCCGGCAGCAGCGTGCGCAGAAGGGTGATCATGTGGGGCGCGGCGACGCTGACGCAGCCGTGGGTGGGGCCGCCGTGGTCGACGTGCACCCAGATGCCGCCGCCGCGGTTCTCGCCGAGCGGCTGGGTGCCGTTGAGCGGGGAGGTGCCGGGCACCCGGTTGTAGTCGATGGCGATGACGTAGTCGAAGGCCGCGTCGAGCGGTTCGCCGTCGAAGCCGACCCCGCCCGCGCGGAAGCTGGCCGAGTGGTGGTAGGGCAGTTTCGACCCGGGGTCGGGATCGAAGCCGCCCGCGTCGTGCAGGGTGAAGACGCCGATCGGGCTGTGCAGGTCACCGGCGTGGTGGTCGGTGGTCCAGCCGTTCTTGGCGTTGTGCCCGGTCCAGGTCGCGCCCGGGTGCCAGCGGCCGTTCCGCTGCCGGGACCAGAGCGTGACCAGGGAGGTCGAGGAGTCCTTGCCCCTGCCGGAGGCGACGAGCACCTGGCGGCTGTCGGCGGGGATCGCGGACCTGGTCCTGGGGCCGAGCCCGGGGATGACCGAGGGCATCGGGTCGGCCGGCGCGGCCAGGTGCGCCGACTTCGCGGAGCCGGAGCCCGGGACCGCGGCCGGACCCGGCCCGGCGGCGTCCCGGCCGTTGTCCGCGGTCGCCTTCCCGCCGTACCGGTCGACGGCGACGAATCCGGCCCCGGCGACGGCGAGGACGCCGGCGGCGACCGCAATGGCGATCACCATCCGTTTCGCGGAACGGCGAGGCCGCCGGTGGCGATGGCCACGGCCTTCGGTGCTGGGACGCTCGGGGGGCGCGTCAAGAGGAGCGGCAGTCATTGCGACGATCCTCGCAAACCTGGGTGCATGGTCGGGCACCCAACCCCCACCGACGCCCGTTTCGCCCCACAAGTCACCTTCGTGGCGCACAGATGTGCGGCCTCCCGGGCGTGTCACGGCCGGCTCACGGCGAGCGGCGGGGCGCTCGCGCGGACGGTCAGCGCACCGCGCCGTGGACGGCGAGCAGCAGCCGCCAGACCTGCCCGGCGAAGTCGCTCGGCGGGAGGGTCACTTGGCCGTGCAGCCAGTCCGCGAGCAGGCCGGTGAACAGGGCGGCGGTCGCCGCGGCGGCCAACTCGGGCTGCGGCGCGCCGGCCCGGACCCGCTCGGCCCGGGACCGCTCGCGCAGCTCCCGGTGGAGCAGCGCGCCCAGCGGTCCGCCGCCGCCCGGCGCCAGCAGGGCGCGGTACACCTCGCCGCGGTGGGCGACGTCCGTGAGGAAGTCGACGAGCGGCGCGGGCGGGTGGTCGGGCGACGGCCGTCCGGTCCAGGCGTGCAGGGCGTCCACCCCGTGGCGTACGACGTCGGCGCACGCGTCGACGGCGAGCGCGTGCAGGCCGTCGTAGTGGAGATAGAGGGTGGCCCGGCCGACACCGGCGCGGCGGGCGACCGCGGAGAGGCTGACCTGGTCCAGCGGCTGCTCCTCGCAGGCGGCGAGGAGGGCGGCGCGCAGCCGGGCCCGGGTGCGCAGCGTGCGGGGGTCGTCGCCGGGTCCGGTCATCCGGGGCGCGCGGCAGTCGTGCGCCCGGCCGGGAGCGTACCGGCGCGGGCCGTACCCGCCGCACTCATCCGGCGGCCAGGACCGCGGCCAGCGCCAGCGCCGCGGGGGCGCACTGGACGAAGAGGATCTTCCGGTTCGCGGTCGCCGCGCCGTACGCCCCGGCGACGACCACGCAGCACAGGAAGAAGATCCGCACCTGGTGGCCCACCGGGTCGCCGGCGATCAGGCCCCAGACGAGTCCGGCGGCCAGAAAGCCGTTGTAGAGGCCCTGGTTGGCGGCGAGCGGGGCGGTGATCCTCGCGCCGTCCGCGTCGAGGCCGTGCAGGGCGCGGCCGCGCGGGCCCTGCCAGAGGAACATCTCCAGGACCAGGACGTAGACGTGGAAGGCGGCGACCACGCCGACCAGGACGTTCGCGACGACGGTCATCCGTATCCCCCAGGGCTCGATTTCCTGGACAACTGTACAGGAAATCGAGCGGGGGTCCACGGCCGGTCCGGACGGCTCACTCCTCGCGCAGCAGCGCCGTCACGAGTTCCTCCGGGCGGCTGAGCGCCAGGAGGTGACCGCCCGGCAGTTCTTCGATGTCCAGGCCGAGCCGCTCGCGGACCACGCGGCGCTGGAACTCCAGCGGGAAGAAGCGGTCCTCGCGCCCCTGGAGGAAGCGGGTCGGCACGTCCGGCCACTTGTCCAGCGGCCACGGCTGGCCGAAGATCCCGGCCGGCGGCCCGGCCGGCTCCGCGGCGAACGCCTCCTCGGTGACGGCGCCGGGTACGTCGTGGAAGAAATCGGTGCGCAGGTCGAACTCCGCGCCGGCGCCCGTCCGCCCGATCGCGGCGGCGTACGCGTCCCGCGCCGCGGGCTGGCCGACGTGGTCCCACCACTCCCCCGCGGTCTCGCCGGGCAGCGGCACCATCGCGTTGAGCAGGACGAGCCGGTCGACCGCCAGCCGCTCGCACACCAGCGGCGCGCTGAACCCGGCGAGCGACTGCGCCACGACCACCAGCGGCCGTGCCCGCTCGCCCGGCCCCACGGCCGCGGCGATCGCGTCGGCGAAGGCGTCCAGGTCGGACGAGGGCTGCGACGGCAGGTCGAACGTCACCACGTCGTGCCCCCGTGCGCGCAGCCGGGGCCCGACCAGGTGCCAGTACCAGGCCGCGCCGTCCGCGCCCGGGACGAGTACGTACGTCGCCATCCGTTTTCCCTCTTTCGTCTCACTCGCATGAACACGGCCGCAAGAGCGCGACCGTACGCGCACAGCCGCCGCCCGGGTCGCCCGCCACGCCCCCGATACAGGAGCAGCCGACACCGCGCGGGCCGGGCGCTCCGGGTCCGCGACCGGCGGAAACCGCGCACAGACCGGAGCGCAGGGGGGCCGTACCCATCAGATGTATACCCCCTATGTATAGTTCCCGGCGGGCCGGCCCGGACGGGCCCGCCATCACGACGAGGGGGGACCTCCCGCATGCGCACGACCACGGCGCGCCGCACCCGCGCGTTGACCACGCTGCTGGCCACGGCGGCACTGACGTTCGGCCTGACCGGCTGCGACGGCTACGACAGCACCTCACCCGCGGATGCCAGGAAGCACGTGGCCGCGTCCGACGCCGCGGCCTTCGCGCAGGGCCCGAACGGCCCGATCGACTGCCGCAAGGTGAAGTGCGTGGCGCTCACCTTCGACGCGGGACCGAGTGTGCGCACCCCGCAGATACTCGGCATCCTCGCGAAGTACCACGTGCACGCGACGTTCTTCACGCTCGGCAAGAACCACGTCAGGGTGCACCCGCAGATGGTCAAGGACATGGTCGCGCAGGGGCACGAGGTGGAGACCCTCACCTGGAGCCACCAGATACTCACCAAGATCAGCAAGGACGAGGTCCGCAAGGAGATAACCGAGGGCCGGGACGCGGTCAAGGACGTCACCGGCACGGCCCCCACCCTGCTGCGCCCGCCGCAGGGCCGGACCAGCCCCGCGGTCACCAAGATCGTCCGCGAGCTGGGCATGTCCGAGGTGGTGTGGAGCTCCAACGGGGCCGACTACAAGACCACCGACTCCAAGCTGATAGCCAAGCGCATCATCGACACCACCAAGCGCGACGGGATCATCCTGCTGCACGACCTGGTGGACGACACCGACGTGGGCTACAACGGCACGGTGGCCGCGGTCGCGCCCATCATCTCGACGCTCCAGGGCCGCGGTTACACCTTCGTCACCGTCTCCCAGCTTCTCGCGCCCGGGAAGCCGCAGCCCGGCAAGGTCTACAAGTGACCGCGGCCCCGTCCTGACCGCGCGTCCCCGGCGCGCGCCCGCCGCTACGCGTAGGCCGCGGCGAGCCACGACTCGGCGCCGCGGCCGACCTCGCCGGCGTCCGCGTCCGGTCCGAAGTCGTGCACCGACAGGCCGACCCGGTACCCGAAGTGGTTGCGGCCGAAGACGCGGTACATCGCCCGGTCGGTGCGCAGGCCGATGAAGTACGGGTTGCGGAAGTCCAGCACCGCGGGGGCCGGGGTCGACGCGCCCGGCAGCAGCACCGTGACGGTGTCGCCGACGGCCGCGCCGGCGGGCAGGCCGAGCGCGGCGGCGGCCGTGTCCATCGCGTCGGGCGCCGCGGCGGCCTCGGGGCCGTCGGCCGAGCCGAAGACCACCGGCCGGCCCGCGAAGTGCCGCAGGTACTCGCGCAGGGTGTGCAGGTAGAAGTCGGTGTGCTTGTCGGCGCCGTCGTACTGGTTGGCCCAGTCGTCGACGAAGATGCCGCTGTGGACGTAGCGCACCCACGAACCGCCGCCCGGGCGGGGCTCGATGAGGTGGTCGACCTGGTTGAGGCTCTGCTGCGGCATCCCGGTGTCCTCGGTGCGCGCGACGAGCCGGTGCGGTGGGTCCCAGGCGGTCAGCGTGCCGCCGAAGGGCGCGGCCCCGCCCTCCTTGGGTTCGTACTCCATGGGCCACAGCCATGCCGCCGGTGCCGGAGGTGATCGCCTCCCACACCTGCTCCGGGCCCGACTCGACCTCGAACTCCCTGACGATCTCGAACTTCTCGGACATGTCCCCGTCCTCCTTCTCCCCGGGTTCCGTCCCGGGGCTCCTGCCGGTCTTCTCGCCGGCGGTCTGCTTCCGGCAGCCGGTCTTCGCGGCTGCCGGTCTTCTTCTGGATCACCCCGCGGCCCGGCCGTCGGGACGGCCCGGGTACGGGCGGTGCGGATGGTGCGCGGGTGCGCCGGTTACGGGGCCGGGCTCGGCGCGGCGCCGACCGCGTAGACCACGTGGTGCACGCCGGAGCCGAACATCTCGGACTTCACGACGGTGAGCGGGAGTTCGGGCAGGCCGTCCTGGAAGAGCCGCTTGCCGCGGCCGACGACCACCGGGTCGATCAGCAGCTCGATCTCGTCGACCAGGCCCTGCGCGAGCAGCCACTGCACGAGCGTCGCGCTGCCCATGACGGTGATGTCGCCGCCGTCCTGCTGCTTGAGCGCGGTGATCGCGGCCGCCGAGTCGGCCTCCAGGAGCGTGGAGTTGTTCCACTCGGCCTTGTCCAGGGTGCTGGAGACCACGTACTTGGCCACGCCGTTCATGTGGTCGGCGCCGGGTGTGTCGACCATCGCGGGCCACGCGGCGGCGAAGCCCTCGTACGTCGTCCGGCCGAGCAGCAGCGCGTCGGACGCGGCCATCTGCGCGGCGACCGTACGGCCCATGTCGTCGTCGAAGTACGGTCCGTGCCACTCGTTGGGCGCCTCCATGACGCCGTCGGCGGTCAGGAATTCGCTGACGATCAGCTTTCTCATGACAGTCCCTCGTTCCGGTCAGGGGTGTTCTCGGCGATCTGTTCGGGCTTCGGTTCGGGGGCGCCGTGCGGGGCGGCGGGTTCGACGGCCGCGAGCGTCTCGGGCCGCACGGTCGGGTGCAGGGCGACCACCACGCGGTGCGGGCGGCCGCCGTCCGCGCCGGGGTCGTGGTACTTGGCCACCAGCGCGGAGACCCCCCGGGTCAACTCCTCGACGAAGGCGGCCCGTTCGGCGGCGGTGGCGAACCGCACCTCGCCGTCGAGCGCGAAGGTGGCCACCCGCTGCCGGGCCCTGGCCGCGCCCGTGATGAGCGCGCCCACGTCCCGTACCAGCCGGGCGGCGACCGCCAGCAGCCAGCGCGCGGACAGCTCGTCGCGGGCGCGGGCCGGGTCCGGCTGCACGGCGGCGAGCGCGGTCGGCGAGATCACGTACGAGGCCGCGGTCGCCCGCATCAGCCGCTCGGTGACGTTGCCCTTCCTGCGCTCGCCGGCCAGCTCGACCAGGCCGTGCTTCTCCAGTGCCTTGAGGTGGTAGTTCACCTTCTGCCGCGGCAGGTCCACCCGGACGGCGAGCATCGCCGCCGAGGCCGGGCCCGCGGTCAGCTCGGCGAGCAGCCGGGCCCGTATGGGGTCCAGCGAGGCGGCTGCCGCCGCGGAGTCCTCGATCACCGTCACGTCCAACATGACTCCACCGTCTCACCGAAAACTTTTTTTGTCCAGCACGGAATTGTTGTCGGTGTCAGGGCTGTGCCGGGGCGGTGTCGGCCGGTGCCTGTCGGTGCCTGATGCAGTCCGCGGGAGTCGTCGACGGCCGTCGGCGGCCTTGTCCGGGGCCGCCTGGGACGGGCTGTCTCCACGGACAGGGGACTCGTGCGGGCAGTGCGCGGCATGGCGGTCACGGCGATGGCGTGGGCTCTGGGGGGCGTACTCGCGGGGTGCGGCGGAGCAGGCGCCGGCCCGAAGCCGTCGGCGAGCGCGTCGAACGGGCCGGACCTCACCGTCGGCGCGTATGTGCCCGGAAAGGACGGCGCCGAGCAGACCGGCGGAGGCGACCGGGCTCGGACGCCCGTGCGCTGACGGCCCGTCAGCGGTGAACGCGGCTGTCGGCGCGGCGGGTCGGCGGCCGCTGGGTCAGGGGCCGACCTCGGCGGCCGGGCCGTGCTCGCGCAGCGCCCACTCCACGATCGCCTCAAGGTGGGCGTGGTGGGCGCCCTTCCAGTACACCCGCTCGCAGGCGGTGCAGCGGGCGAAGACGTCGTACGTCTTCTTGGTGCCCGCCGCCAACTGGTCGCGCACAGCGGACTTGTCCGCGGGCGCGAGGCGGCCGTTGCACGCCACGCACCGGGTCCACGGTGCCAGCGACGGCGCGAACCGGCTCAGCACGTCGGGCAGTTGGTCGGTCGGGCGGTCGCTGTAGACGTAGCCGCCCGCCCACAGCTCGCGCCGGCGCAGCAGCCCGCGGTCCCGGGAGAGCATCACCCGCCGCTCGCGGGCCGACAGCGCGGCCAGCGCCGGGTCCCCGATGTCCTCGCTCTCGTACGCCGCGTCGACGCCCAGCAGCCGCAACCGGCGGGCCAGCGTGCCCAGATGGACGTCCAGCAGGAAGCGCAGCGGCGCCCCCGGCACGTCCTGCGGGCGCGGCACCGCTGCCACCTGCACGTCGTCGCCCGCCACAGGCACGTAGGACGGGGGCACCTCCCGGCCGCCCACGGTCAGCCGGCCCACCTCGGTCAGCGGGACGCCGAGCGACTCCACGACATGGCCGAGTGAGGACGACCCGTCGGTGCGCACCTCCACGGATTCCCCGCGCCGCGCCACCGGCAGGAAGACCCGCAGTTCCGCCGCGACCCCGACGCTGATCCGCACCACGCTCCCGCTCACCCCTCCAGCATCCCATCCCGGCGGCCGGCGCCGCGGGCGCCGACGGGCGCGGCGGTCGCGGGGCGGACGCGTGTGCGGGGCGCGCCGGGATTGGGGTTGCGGGCGGGCGCCGCCCGGTGTCAGGCTCTGCGTCATGAGCAACGGAAAGGCGGACTCCGCCTCGATCGCATGAGCACGGTGACCCCTCCGCGCATCGCGGAATCCCGTGCCCCTCTCCTGCTGGATGTCCCCCCGGGCGAACGCGCCCTGACGGCCTGCGCCTTGCGCGACGAATGGCTGCGGTGGGGACTCGACACCCGGCCCGCCGACCGGGCGGCGGCCGAGGCCGCCGTGAGCGGGCTGTACCGGCTGCTGGACGAGCGGCCGCCCCGGTTCGTGTGGGCCGACTCGCCGCCGACGGCGCTCGCCGTGATGCGGGAGGACCCTCGCTTCCACTACGCGGCGCCGCTGCGCGCGTCGACCCCGGCGCTGCCGCGGGACTGGCCGCTGGCGGCCCGACTGGCAAGCCTCGTCTCGCAGTTGCGGGAGTGGCTGGACTGGCGTCTGGACCAGGCCGGCGCCCGGCCCGGCGGGTGGCACCGCGGGCATACGGAGACGGCGCGCACCTTGTCGCCGCATGACGCCCTGGACCTGGGCCTGCCTGTGGGCGCCGTGGTGGACGGCCGCGGCGGCGGGTTCGCTGCGGCTCTCGCTGCGGGAGGCGGTCCTGGCGCCGATGCGTACGGCGTGGCTGGCCGGGCAGCCGTCCGGGCTCGCCTGGTTCGGCCAGCACGAGGCGGACTGGATCGCCCGCCACGACGTGCACCGCAGGATCGGTTCGGTCTTGTACCGGCGGCAGGACATCGCGCAGTTGGAGCTGTGGGCGTGCCTGGCCCGGTCGACGGGCTGGTGGTGGCCGTCGACCGGGCTGTGCGTGATGGCCGAGCGTCCGGTGGAGCTGAGCACCGAGCCGATGCCCGGCGGTGTGCACGGCGAGGTACGGCTGCACCACCCGGACCGCCCCGCCGTGCGCTACGCCGACGGCGCCGCGCTGTACGTCCTGGCCGGAACTCCCGTACCGGAGTGGGTGATCACCGACCCCTCGGTGGAGCGCATCCACGCCGAGCCGAACATCGAGGTACGCCGCAGCGCGATCGAACGGATCGGCTGGGACGCGTACATCGAGCAGGCCGGGCTCGAACTCGTCGCGGCCGCGCCCGATCCGGGCAACCCGGGCTCGCAACTCCACCTGTTCCACGTGCCGCGGCAGGTGTGGGGCGTGCCGGGCCGGGTGCTGATGGTCGTCAACGGCTCGGTGGAGCCGGACGGCAGGCACCGCCGCTACGGCCTGAGCGTGCCGTCCGACCTCGACGACCCGGTGGCCGCGGCCGGCTGGTCGTACGGCCTGACCGGCGAGCAGTACGCCCGGCTCGTCCGCCGCACCTGACCGCGTGCACCCGGACCGCTCCCGCGCCGCGGTGGCGCGCACCCCACCGCCCTTCCGTACCCGACGACTTCACCAGGTGATGCCCATGAACACGACCCTGACCCTCGGCGAACTCACCAGCCGCACCGGCCTCGACGTCCTGGACCACCTCGAACGCGAGGTGACGGTCCCGGTCGTCGACGGCCTCCAGGCGCAGGGCGACCTGCTGGTCGTCCCGGCGGCGATGCTGCCGCCGGTCGCCGTCGCGCAGGAGGCCCGCTGGCGCGAGGTGCCGCCCTCCGGCGTCGAACTGCTGCGCTCCTCGGCGGGCGGCAACCCGCACACGCTGGTCGCCGACCCGTCCACCTGCCGCTGGACCCCGCACGTCCAGGACCCGGAGGGGCTGGCCCTCGGCGTCCTCACCACGACCGCGACCGCCTACCTCATCCACCCCGAGCACGGCGCCACCGGCATCGCCCCCGGCCGCTACGTCGTCCGCCGCCAGCGCGAACGCGAGATGGGCGCGAACCCGCGCGTCGTCAGGGCGAACCGCCTGATCGCGGACTGACCGCGGCCCGCCACCAGGGGCCCGGCCGGCGGCCGGGCCCCTGTGGCGGCGGTCCTACAGGTCGTAGACGACGGTCACCGGCGCGTGGTCGGACCAGCGGCTGTCGTAGGAGGGGGCGCGCTCGACGACGGCGGTGCCGCGCTCTTGGCGAGGGCGGGGGTGGCGACCTGGTAGTCGATCCGCCAGCCGGTGTCGTTGTCGAACGCCTTGCCGCGGTAGGACCACCACGAGTACGGGCCGGGCACGCCCGGGTGCAGCTCGCGGACGACGTCCGACCAGGAGGACAGGACGCCGGTGAGCCAGGCCCGCTCCTCGGGGAGGAAGCCGGCCGACTTCTGGTTGGCCCGCCAGTTCTTCAGGTCGGCCTCCTGGTGGGCGATGTTCCAGTCACCGCAGACCAGGGCGTGTGTGCCGTCCTCGGCGGCGCGGGCGTGCAGGGTGGCGAGGTGGTCGCCGAAGGCGGCCATGAAGCGGTACTTCTCGTCCTGCCGCTCGGTGCCGACGTCGCCGGAGGGCAGGTAGAGGCTGCCGACGGTGACACCGGGCTCGGCCAGGTCGACCTCCAGGTAGCGCCCGGAGTCGGCGAACTCGGCCGCGCCGAAGCCGACCCGTACGGCGGCGGGGGCGCGGCGGGTGAAGACGGACACGCCCGCGCGGCCCTTCGCCGCGGCGGGCGCGTGGTGGGCGTGCCAGCCCTCGGGGTCGCGGAGCTGCGCCGGGAGCTGCTCGGGCTCGGCGCGCACCTCCTGGAGGCACACGACGTCGGCGGCGGTCTCCTCCAGCCAGCCGACGAAGCCCTTCTTCGCGGCGGCGCGCAGGCCGTTGACGTTCACGGTGGTCACGGTGAATCTCACCCCTGGACGATAACGGGGCCGCTCCCCCGCCCCGCACCCGCGCTCCGGTAGGGCCCCCACCCCGGGCTCGCCCCGTACACACGTACGATGACCCTCGTGGAGATCCGTAAGACGCGCTACGACGACCCCGACGCGGCGAAGCTGAACGACCTGGTGCAGCTGGAGTACGCCGAGCGGTACGGGGAGGGCGACCTCACCCACATGGACGCCGCGGCACTTCGACCCGCCGCAGGGGCTGTACCTGCTGCTGTACGACACCGGACGGCACGGCCGTGGCCAGCGGCGGATGGCGGGCGCAGGACGCCTCGGAGGAGGGCTTCGAGGACGGCGACGCCGAGATCAAGCGGATGTTCGTGGTGCGCGAGGCGCGCGGGCGCGGCTTCGCGCGGGCGGTGCTGGCCGAGCTGGAGGCGACGGCGGCGGCCGCGGGCCGGACCCGGATGGTGCTGGAGACCGGGCAGCGGCAGCCCGAGGCCATCGCGCTGTACGCCTCCTGCGGCTACACGCCGGTGGGCGGCTTCGGCTTCTACCGGGACTACGAGGAGAGCGTCCACCTGGGCAAGCCGCTGCCCGCCCGGCCGTAGCGGACACGGCGAAGCGCCTGCCCCAGCCCGTTGCCGGGGCGGGGACAGGCGCCGTGTTCGTCGCGGCGTCGGGGTCAGGCCGAGGTGAGGTCGAACTCCTCCCAGGGGCCGATCGCCGTGCGGTTGGCGATCAGCGCCGACGCGCCGGCGTTGTCGGCCGTGACGATGTGCTGGTTGTTGTAGGCGCGGAAGCTGACGCTGCCGTCGGAGTTGTGGATGAGGTAGAACGTCTCCCACGGGCCGGCCCCACCGCGGTTCGCGATCAGCGGCGAGTTGCCGTTGCTCTCGGCGGTGACATATTGGTTGTCGGAACGCGCCTTCAGGTTCACGGTGCCGTTGTTGTTGGCGTCCATGGTGAAGGTCTCGTTCGTGCCGACCGAGGTGGCGTCGGCGATGAGCGAGGTGCTGCTGTTCGCCGCGTCGACGTACTTGCCGTTGGCGTGGGCCTTGAGGCTGATCACGGACTCGGTGGGCGGCGGGAACGTGGTGGTGTTGTTCGCGTAGCCGGCCGCGGTGATGTTGGCCTGCACGGAGTTCTCGGTCGTGTCGGACGGGAAGCCGTTCGTGACGGCGCCCTCGAAGAACTCACCGGTGCCTTCCGGGCTGTTGTCGCCGCCGGTGCCCAGTTCGATGGAGGGCTGCACCTTCATCGGGTTGTAGCCGTTGGGCAGAGCGCCGGAGTACGCCTGGGTCAGCCCGCCGGATTGCCCGTTGCCGTATTTCAGCGTGAAGTTCGTCGTGCCGTTGTTCTTCTCCCAGGCACTCAGGAACGAACCGGTCTCGCTGGGGATGTTCGACGGGTTGGGGCCGGCCGCACTGAAGTACATACCGTTCTCCAGGTCGCCGCCGACCCAGGGGCCGGAGCCGGTGCAGCCGCCGGTCCAGCAGGCGGAGCCGTAGTAGATCGCGTTCATGGTCGAGTTGCCGTCGTCCGAGTCGTCGGTCTCGGCCGAGCCGAAGTCGAAGCAGCAGCTGCCGCTGGTGAGGTTCGAGCCCGAGCGGCGCGGGCGGGACGGCGATCGGGCATGTCACGCTGCGGACGATCACCCCGGACCGGGCGGCGGCCGGCTACTGGGTGGTCCCGTCGGCGCGCGGCGCCGGGGCCGCCGGCCGCGCTGCGGGCGATCACCGCGTGGGGCCTCGGCGAGCCGGGGTTCGCCCGGCTGGAGCTGTACGTCGAGCCGTGGAACACCGGCTCGCTGAGCGGCCGTGCGCGGCGCACCGCGGAGAGCGCGGGCTACGCGCGGGAGGGGCTGCTGCGCGACTGGCAGCGGGTCGGCGGCGAGCTGAAGGACATGCTCATGTACTCAGCTCTTCGTAGACGGCCATGACGCTGCGCGCCTGCTGCTCGACCTGGTCGGCGACCGGCACCCAGCGCGGCCGGTAGGCCGCTTCGTACGCCTCGCACCACACGTCGACCAGCCGCGTCACGGCCGGCACCTCCGCGATCCGGCGGAGCATCGCGGCGGCGCGCAGCGGGATGCGCTGGGCGTAGACCTGGATGCTGGTGACCCGGGCGTTGGTCATCTCGGGCAGCGGCCCGGCGTCGGGCGGGCGGATCGCGGGGTCCCACTCGGCGGACAACTGCGGCCCGATGCCGACGAGTTCGCGGACCGTGCGGAGCATCGGGCTGTCGGCGCCGATCAGCCGGGGGTCGATCCGGCCCAGCACCTCGGCCACGGTGGGCAGGTCGCGGCGCAGGGCGGCGCCCGCCGTGCGCAGGGCGCGGTCGGGGTCGGGGTGCGGGGTGGTGTCGGCGGACCGGTCGCAGGCCCACATGGGCACTTCGACGACGGCGGTGACTCCGTCGTAGTGCTGGACGTGCGCCCAG
This sequence comes from uncultured Actinomycetota bacterium, assembly GCA_963820715.1. Taxonomy (GTDB): domain Bacteria; phylum Actinomycetota; class Actinomycetes; order Streptomycetales; family Streptomycetaceae; genus Actinacidiphila. The sequence continues at coordinate 25,742 of CAWGAU010000005.1, forward strand.
GTGGAGTGGGCGCCGTCGCCCGCGGCGGGGTCGGAGGTGGGCATGACGTAGACGCCGGGGCCGGGGCTCGGCCACTGGAAGGCGTCGGAGGAGCCGCTCTCCAGCGGGATGTCGAGCTCCGCCGCGGACTTGCCGATCCGCTCGGCCACGCCGGGCACGTCCCGGGTGAGCTGGACGAAGCTGCCGCCGACATCGATGCTGTGCAGTGAGCACTGGAGCACCGGCCGCAGGTGGTCGAGCAGCCCGACCAGGGCGCGGGTCTCGGGCAGCGCGGCGGACTGCACGGTGCCGTCGGACGGCAGCCACTCGGGCTGCTCGGCGGCGCACGGCCGGAAGAAGTGCTCGTAGTGGCCGCGCAGGGTGTAAGGACCGGGCAGCCACGGCTCGTTGAGCGCCGCGCCGTCGGGGTCGATGCACAGCAGGAAGTGCCAGGAGGTGCCGTCGTCGTCGCCCCGCTCACGGGCCGCGGCGATCCGGGCGGCCAGTTGCAGGGCGGTGGCGCCGCCGATGGCCGCCTCGTTGGCGTGCGGGCCCGCCACGACCAGGACGTTGCGGAATCCCTGACCCACCGTCAGTTTCAGCAGTGGCCGACCGGCCCTCGATCTGCCGACCACCCCCATCCGGCAGACATTCGGATGACGAAGTGTCAGCAAACGTGCACGCTCAGTGACTTCGGCCGTCGTCGGATAGCGCTCTGCCGTCATCGTGATCCCCCTGCTGCGGTCCCCCGCCCGGCCGTACCCCTGTGACTCCTCGACCAGTCCCGTTAGTAGGTCACGGCCTCGCAGAGGTGTCAACGGCGCCGCCCGCACCGTTCCCTCGACGTAACACGGCGCCCGCCGCGGTGATCGGCGCGGCCTTCTTGTGAACGGTCTTTCAGCACCGGCGCGTTGGGGCGCCCGTACCCGCTCCCCCGCGCCCGGGACGCATACCCCGTGAGCGGCGGCCCGATCCGCCCGTCGCACCCAGCGGTCTGCACCACTCGTCACTCGGCTTCGTACCGCAGCAGGTCGCAGGGTCCGGCGGACGGCGGACGACGCGACGCCCCGCGCTCCCCTGCCGGTCGAGGTCGTGCACCGGCGCGCGCCGACGGGCCCGTCGGCCGCCGTGCGCCTTGAGGACCGCGGCAGATCCTCCCCGCCGCGGCCCGACGCGGTTCGAAGGTAACCGGTTCCGCTTGTGGGGACTTACACCGAGTACGTCAGGACGACGACTGCGGGCGTCGCAGGAACCGTACGCAGGAGGCGGCCGCGCGGTCCTGGCCCATCGGAAGCCGCGCAACCGGGAACCGCGCCGCCGGATGCGCTTGCCGCGCGGGCGGCGCGAGACGGCACGGCGGGCCGTGGCGCCGCGCACACCGGGGCGGGGGGCGCCCACGCGGGACCGGCGGGGGCCGTGCCCGCGGTACGGGAGCGGCGAGGGCCGTGCCCGCGGTGCGGGAGCGGCGAGCCGCGCCCACGGTGCCGGTGGGGTCGGCACGCGCGTGCCGGAGCGGCGAGGCACGCTCGCCTGCGTCGGAGTGCCGGGCGCCGCCACGGGTGCCGGAGCCCGGGCGTTCCTACGGTGTCGGCGCCGCGGGCCGCGGCAGGCGCGGCGCGGAGAGCGCCGTACCGGTCAGCGCCGCGAACCGCCGCCCGCCCGCCGCCCATTCCTCGGCCACCGTCCACCCGGCCGCCCGCGCGGCCTCACGCAGCGCGGCCGGGCCCAGCCGGGCCCACGGGAAGTCCCGGCCCTGCCGGCCCCGGCCGTCCTCCACGCGTACGGTCACCCGCTCGTCCACCTCGTACGGCGCGGCCTCGGCGAGCAGCCGGCCGCCCGGCGCGACGATCTCCCGCACCCGGCGCAGCAGCGCGACCGGGTCCCCGCCGATCCCGACGTTGCCGTCGGCGAGCAGCGCGGTGCCCCAACGGCCCTCCGCCGGCAGCCGGTCGAAGACGGAACGGCGCAGCACCGCGCCCCCGGCGCCCTTGGTACGGGCCACCGCCACCGGATCGACGTCCAGGCCCAGCACGGGCAGGCCGCGGCGCGCGGCGCCCGCGACCAGCCGGCCGGGACCGCAGCCGATGTCCAGGACGGCGCCGCGGCAGCGCAGCAGCAGCGTGACGTCCGCGGCGTCGGGCGGCGCGCACCAGCGCTCGACCTCCAGCGGCAGCAGCCATCCGTCCGCCCGGCGCAGGAACAGCGGGCCGACACCGTCGGCCAGCGCACGGGCGTACGGGTCGCCGCCCCAGGTGACCGCGGATTCCGCGCCGGCGCCGGCCGTCCGGCCGCCGCCGGGCCGCGCGGTGACCGCGCGGCTCAACGATCCGCTCCCGCACGGACCGCGGCGGAGCCCTCGGCCGCGGAGTTCGAGGTGGCGGCGCCGCCGTGGCCGTCCCGTCGCTCGACGCTCCGGGCGGTCGGACCGGGGTCGGGCACGTAAGGGCTTTCGGTGGGCGGGGCGGGTACGGCCGCGGGTGCGGACCCGGGCTGCGCGGCGGACTCCGCTGCGGACCCGGACTGCGGGACGGCTCCGGGGCGCGGTGGGGGCTCCGTTACGGGCGCGGGCCCCGCGGCGGGGGCGTGCAGGACCGCCGACATGTCCTGGACCGCGTGCCAGGTGCCGCGCCATGTGCCGGTGACCTTGGAGCGGCCGGACCGCGGGGTGTACGGCACGTCGGTCTCGGTGATCCGCCAGCCCGCGTCGGCGGCCTGGACGACCATCTGGAGCGGGTAGCCGCTGCGGCGGTCGGTGAGCGGCAGCCCGAGCAGCGCGGTGCGGCGGGCGACCCGCATGGGGCCGAGGTCGCGCAGGCGCAGGCCGGTGCGGCGGCGGACGAGCCGGGCCAGTTGGAGGTTGGCCAGCCGGGCGTGCGCGGGCCAGGCGCGGAAGGCGGTGGGTCGGCGGCGGCCGAGCACCAGGTCGGCGTCGCCGTCGATCACGGGAGCGGCGAGGCCCGGGAGCAGCGCCGGGTCGAGCGAACCGTCGCAGTCGCAGAAGCAGACCAGGTCGGCGGTGGCCGCGCGCAGCCCGGTGTGGCAGGCCGACCCGAAGCCGCGTACCGGCTCGCGTACGACGAGTGCGCCCAACTCCGCGGCGATCTCGGCCGAGCCGTCCGTGGAGCCGTTGTCCACGACGATCGCCCGCCAGCCGGGAGGGATGCGCCGCAGCACCCAGGGCAGGGCGGCGGCCTCGTCGAGGCAGGGCAGGACGACGTCGGCGAGGGCTGGCGAGGGCTTGGTCACCCGCTTCACCCTACGGACGCGGATCGGGCATTCCGGGCAGCGGTTCCTTACGAAACACGGACGTCGGGCCCCTGGGCCACCGAGGCCGTGGTCACTGTCAGTGGTGGGTGTCAGACTCGACAGCATGAGCAGCGCATCCGTACCCGCATCGCCCACGCCGCCGCAGGCCCCCCGGCGGCGGGTCCTGGTCGTGGACGACGACCCGACCGTGGCCGAGGTCGTCGCGAGCTATCTCGACCGGGCCGGTTTCGCCGTGGAGCGCGCCGCGGACGGGCCGTCCGCGGTGGCCAGGGCGGCGGCGACGCGGCCCGACCTCGTCGTGCTCGATCTGATGCTGCCCGGCATGGACGGCCTCGAAGTGTGCCGCCGGCTGCGCGAGGCCGGGCCGCTGCCGGTGGTGATGCTCACTGCGCGTGGCGACGAGGACGACCGCATCCTCGGCCTTGAGGTGGGTGCGGACGATTACGTGACGAAGCCGTTCAGCCCGCGGGAGCTGGTGCTGCGGGTGGAGTCGGTGCTGCGGCGGGCGGGCAGCACGCCGCCGCCCGGCCCGTGGCTGCGCTCCGGCTCCCTCGCGCTGGACCCGGCGGCCCGCCGCGCCCTGCGCAGGGAGGAGGAACTGCCGCTGACGATAAGGGAGTTCGATCTTCTGTCCTTCTTCCTGCGGCACCCGGGCCGGGTGCTGGGCCGCGAGGAACTGATGCGGCGGGTGTGGGGATGGGAGTTCGGCGACCTGTCGACGGTGACGGTCCACGTCCGGCGGCTGCGCGAGAAGATCGAGGAGGACCCGGCCCGGCCCCGGCTGATCAGCACGGTGTGGGGGGTGGGGTACCGGTTCGACCCGGAGGGCTCCGACGGCACGGAAGGGCCGCATCATCCGGCCGGCACGGAGGGCACGGGCGGCGCGCAAGGTTCCGCTGACGCCGGGGGCACCGGCGGACTGGCCGCCGCGGGCGGCGCGGAGGGCTCGGGCGTGGCGGGTACCGCGGGCGTGAACGGTGACGCGGGCGGCGCGGGAGGAACTGCGGGCGGTGCGACCGCCGCCGGTCCCGCCGAGGGGGGCCGCCGCCGTGCGTGACCTCCTGCTGATCGCCGCCTACGCGGCGGTGGGCGCCGCGGCCGCCGGGCTGATCGGCGCGCTGGTGCTGCGGCTGCTGCGGCACCGCTCGGTCGCGCTGTCGCTCGCGGTGGTCGCCGCCGTGACGGTCGCCGCGATGCTCGCGGGCACCCTGTCGGTGGCGTGGGCGATGTTCCTGTCCGAGCACGACCTCGGCGTGGTGACGACCGTGTGCGCCATAGCGGCGGTCGTCTCGCTGGCGGTCACCCTGCTGCTGGGGCGGCAGGTCGTGGCGGGCAGCCGGGCGCTGGCCGCGGCGACGCGGGCGTTCGGGGACGGGGACGCGTTCGCCGAACCGGTCGGTGCGCCGACCGCGGAACTCGCCGAGCTGGGAAGGGAGTTGGCAGTCACCAGCGCGAAGCTCGCCGCCTCGCGGGAGCGCGAGCGCGCTCTTGAGTCCTCCCGGCGCGAGCTGGTCGCCTGGATCTCGCACGACCTGCGGACCCCGCTGGCCGGGCTGCGGGCGATGACCGAGGCGCTGGAGGACGGCATCGCGGAGGACCCAGCCCGGTACCACAAGCAGATCAGGACGGAGGTCGACCGGCTCAGCGGCATGGTCGGCGACCTCTTCGAACTCTCCCGCATCCAGGCCGGCGTGCTCGCCCTGTCCCCGGCGAGGATGTCGGTGTACGACCTGGTGGGCGACGCGATAGCGGGTGCCAACCCGCTCGCCCGCGAGCACGGGGTGCGGCTGGTCGGGGACGGCGTGGAGCAGGTGCCGGTCGAGGTCGACGGGCGGGAGATGACCAGGGTGCTGGCGAACCTGCTGGCCAACGCGATCCATCGCACACCGGCCGACGGCACGGTGGCGGTCACGGCCCGGCGCGACACCGCGTCCGACTCCGTCGTCCTGTCGGTCACCGACGGTTGCGGCGGCATCCCCACCGACGACCTGCCCCGCGTCTTCGACACCGGCTGGCGCGGCACGGGGGCGCGGACGCCTCCGGCGGGGGCCGGGCTCGGGCTCGCCATCGTCCGCGGCATCGTGGAGGCCCACCACGGCCGCGCCTCCGTGCGGAACGTGCCCGGCGGCTGCCGCTTCGAGGTCTCCCTCCCGGCGGCCGCACCCATCGGCTGACCGCGGCCCGGTCCCGCGGCGGCGTCGGCATACGGCGGTTCGGGGCCGACCCCGGCCGAGGGCGGGCACGCGGTCCGCGCGCCCAACCGGCCGGCCGGACCCCCGGACCCGAACCCCCGGACCCGAACCTCGGGCGCGGACACCGGCCCGGGGCCCGTACGACGAGGTGCGCCCGGCCCCCGCCGCCCGGCAGACTGACGCCGTGACCGACCGTGCCTTCGTCATCGTGTCCGGGCTGCCCGCCAGTGGAAAGAGCACGCTGGCCACGGGCCTGGGCGCACTGCTCGGTTGGCCGGTACTCGACAAGGACGCGATCCTCGAAGCGCTGTACGACTCCCTCGGCGTCGGCGACCACGCGTGGCGCGGCCGGCTGAGCCGGGCCGCGGACGACGTGCTGTTCACGGTCGCCGCCGCAGCGCCGCACGCGGTGCTCGACAACTGGTGGCACCACGACACCGCCCCCGACCGGCTGCGGCGGCTGGACGGCCGGCCGGTCGAGGTCTTCTGCGCGTGCGATCCCGCGCTGGCCGCGCGGCGGTTCCAGGCCCGCACCCGGCATCCCGGGCACCTCGATCCGCGGCACACGCCCGAAGAGGTCGCCGCACGCGTCGCCGCCGTCCGCGCGAGCTATCCCGGCCCGCTGCGGCTCGGCGGCCCGCTGCTGACCGTCGACACCAGCCGGCCGGTCGACCCCGCGGACCTCGCGGACCTCGCCGAGCAGATCGGCGCTCTGCTCAGGACCTGACCCGTACGGCAGGACGCAGCCCGGGCCGAGGGCAGGCCAGGACGAGCCAGGGCCGGGGCCGGACGAGCCCGGCCGGTCAGCCGATCCGTCGATCAGCAGGTCAGACCAGCGCGGGCACGTCCAGCGTGAGGGTCGGGCGGGCGGCGGCCGGGGCGTCGGAGCCGGAGCCCGGGCGGAACCCGGGCACGGGCGCGTCCAGGACCGCGGGGACCCCCAGCGGCATCGTGAGCGTGGAGGCGCTGTGCCCGAAGCCGAACTCCTCCGCGATCGGCACGCCGAGCGGGCCGAGCCGGTCCAGGAACAGGTCGCGCACCGCGTCGTAGGGGCCGCAGCCCACCCACGACCCGAGGACGATGCCCGCGACCCCGTCCAGCCAGCCGCTGCGCAGGAGTTGGGTGAGGACGCGGTCGAGACGGTACGGCTCCTCGCCGACGTCCTCGATGAGCAGCAGCCCGCCCGCCGCGGACGGGCGGGCGTACGGCGTGCCGAGGTCGGCGGCGAGCAGGCTGACGCAGCCGCCGAGGGTGACACCCTGCGCGCGGCCGGGCACGAGGGTGCGCGCGGTCGCCGAGGTCAGCTCGCGCGCGCCCTCGGGGTCGAAGAGCGCTCTTCGCAGCCCCTCCTGGGTGGGCGCGTCCCGCAGGAACGTCTCCGTCGCGGCCATCGGCCCGTGGATCGTGGCGAGCCCGAGCCGGGTCGCGAACGCCTCGTGCAGCGCGGTGATGTCGCTGTAGCCGATGAACACCTTGGGCGGCGCCGCCCGGAGCTCGTCCCAGTCCAGCAGGTCGACCATCCGCTGCACCCCGTAGCCGCCGCGGGCGCACAGCACCGCCGCCGTCGAGGGGTCGCACCAGGCGTCCAGCAGGTCGTCGGCGCGGTCCTGGTCGGTGCCCGCCAGATAGCCGGACGGGTGGCCGTCCAGGACATGCGGGGCGACCACCGGTTCCAGGCCCCAGCCGCGCAGGATCGTCCAGTCCCGCGTCGAGCCGTTCGCGCGGGACCGGTCCGCTGGGCGCCACGACGGAGACCCGGTCGCCCGGGGTCAGCCGCCGGGGCCGTATCAGCGCGGGTACGGGCACGCCCACCACGTCGGCCACCCGTCTCAGGCGATCGGTCACGTGATCAGCTCCAGGGTCGGGACGCCGGCGGGGTCGAAGCCGAACACCTGGCCGTACAGGGAGAGTTCGGACTCCAGACAGGTGACCATGGTGTCCAGCCTGCGGAAGCCGTGGCTCTCCCCGGCGAAAGGCCAGGTAGGCGTGCGGGATGCCGCGCCCGGCCACCGCTTCGAGGAACCGCTCGCACTGCACGGGCGGGCAGATCACGTCGTCCAGCCCCTGGAGCAGCAGGAAGGGCACGCCGATCCGGTCGCCGTGGTGGACCGGCGAGCGCTCCCGGTAGCGGTCGGGCACCTCGTCGAGCGGCCCGACCAGCGACTCCAGGTACTGCGACTCGAAGTCGTGGGTCTCGCCGCCGGCCCGGGACCAGCCGAAGAGGTCGAGGATCGGGTAGATGACCGTGCCGCAGGCGTAGGTGTCGGTGGAGGTGAGGGCGGCCGCGCTGGTCCAGCCGCCCGCGCTGCCGCCGCGGATGGCGAGCCGGTCCGGGTCGGCGGCGCCTTCGGCGACCAGCCCTTCGGCGACGGCCGCGCAGTCCTCGACGTCGACCACGCCCCACTGCTCGCGCAGCCGGTTGCGGTAGGCGCGGCCGTGGCCGGTGGAGCCGCCGTAGTTGACCTCGGCGACGCCGATGCCGCGCGAGGTGAAGTAGGCGATCTCCAGGTCGAGCACCATGGCGGCGCGGCTGGTGGGGCCGCCGTGCACCCACACCACGTACGGGGCGGGGCCGTCCACGGTGGCGGCCGGGTTGCGCGGCGGGTAGACGTGGGCGTGCACCTCGCGCCCGCCGGGCCCGGTGAAGGTGCGGTGCACGGCGTCGGGGATGTAGGCGGGGTCGACGGTGTCGTGGTGGGCGCTGCCGATGACGCGGGTGCGGCCGGTCGCGGCGTCGAGTTCGACGATCTCGTACGAGGTGCGGGCGCTCGGCGGCGACGCCGATCGACCCGGCTGCCGGTGACGGCGAGCGCGGGGTTCCACTCGGTCCACGGGCCCGGCCGCGTCGGTGACCTCGCCGGTGGCGGGGTCGAGCACGCCGAGCCGGGGGGCGCCGACGCCGTGCAGGACGGCGATCAGGCCGTGGTCCAGCGGGTGGAACCAGCGGTGCCCGATCTTCCACAGCGCGCCCGCGAACTCCTCCTCGCCGCGGGCACAGGTCGACCGCCTCGCCGGTGACCGGGTCGACCCGGTGCAGGTTCCACCAGCCGGTGCGGTCGGTGGCGGCCAGCAGCGTGCCGTCGGGCGCCCATTCGGCCTGGGCGACGGACTCCTCGGGGCCGCCGATCAGGGTGCGGGCCGGGCCGAAGCGGCCGTCGGCGCCGACGTCGGCGATCCGCAGCTCGGTGCCGTCCCAGGGCATGAGCGGGTGGTCCCAGGCGAGCCAGACGGCCTGTCCGCCGTCGGGGGACAGCCGCGGGCCGGTGACGAACCGGTGGTCGCGCGGCGGCCAGTTCGCGCACGGCGGCGCGGTCCGCCGGCCGCGGAGCCGTCCAGCGGCACGGCGGCCGGCACCCGGCGCACGTCGGTGGGGCCGTCGCCGGTGAACTCCTCCAGCACCGCCCCAGACCTCGCCCCGGTCCGGGTGGAGCGCCAGGTCGGCCCAGCGCAGGCCGCCGCCGACCGGGGACAGCGGGGTGAGCGGACGCGGCTCGGCGTCCGGCCCGTCCGGACGGAAGGCGTAGAGCCGCTGGTCGGGGTGGTGGACGAAGACGATGAGCGGCGAGCCGTCGACGCACCGCGCCCGCCCAGGGGGTGCCGCCGTACTCGATGACGCGGCTGCGGACGTTCCACGGCGCGGGCAGCGCGGTGCTGCTCGGTGCCGTCGGCGCGGCGGCGCACCAGCGCGCGGCGGCCGGCCTCGGCGGGCCGGGGCGCGGTCCACCACACCTCGTCGCCGACGACCCCGACGTACTCCGGGCTGCCGTCGTGCGCGGCGGCGGTGGCGGCGTCGATCGGCGACGGCCAGGTGCCGTAGCGCGGCGTCACGGCGGTGCGGTCGTGCACCGTCATCGCGGCGGCCTCCGTGCCGGTCGCGGACCGTCGGGCCCGCAGGAAGCGGTCGAGCACGCGCACCCCGAAGTGCAGCGCCTCCACCGGGACCCGCTCGTCCACGCCGTGGAAGAGCGCCTGGTAGTCGAAGCCGGCGGGCAGCTTCAGCGGCGAGAAGCCGTAGCCGGTGATGCCGAGCCGGGAGAACTGCTTGGCGTCGGTGCCGCCGGACATGCAGTACGGCACGACGTGCGCCTGCGGGTCGAAGTGCTCCAGCGACTCGCGCATCGCCGCGAACGTCGGCGAGTCGACCGGCGCCTGGAGCGGCCACCTCGCGGTGGTGGTACTCCCAGTCCACGTCCGGGCCGGTGAGCCGGTCCATGGTGGTGACGAACTCCTCCTCGCCGCCGGGCACGACGCGCCCGTCGACGTAGGCGGTGGCCGAGCCGGGGATGACGTTCACCTTGTAGCCGGCCTGGAGCATGGTCGGGTTGGCGCTGTTGCGGACGGTGGCGCGGACCAGGGCGGCGGCGGGGCCGAGCTCGGCGAGCAGGCGCGCGTCGACGTCGTCGAGGTCGGCGGGCACGCCGTGCAGGGCGGCCAGTTCGGTGAGCGCGGCCCGGACGGTGTCGGTGATCCGCAGCGGCCACTGGTGCTCGCCGATGCGGGCGATGGCGGCGGCCAGGTGGCTGACCGCGTTGTCCGCGTTGACCTTCGAGCCGTGGCCGGCCCTGCCGCGGGCGGTGAGCTTGAGCCAGGCGGTGCCGCGCTCGCCCGGCGCCGACCGGGTAGATCCGCAGGCTGTCGCTCGCGTGGAAGGTGTAGGCGCCGGACTCGCTGATGCCCTCGGTGCAGCCCTCGAACAGCTCGGGGTGCTTGTCGGCGAGGAAGCCGGAGCCGTAGGAGGCGCTGTCCTCCTCGTCGGCGGTGAAGGCGAGCACGATGTCGCGGCCGGGGCGCTGCGCCGGAGCGGGCCCAGGCGCGGACGGCGGCGAGCACCATCGCGTCCATGTTCTTCATGTCGATGGCGCCGCGGCCCCAGACCACGCCGTCGCGGATCTCGCCGGAGAAGGGGTGCACGCTCCAGTCGGCGGCCTCGGCGGGCACCACGTCGAGGTGGCCGTGGACGAGCAGGGCGTCGGCGGACGGGTCGGTGCCGGCGATCCGGGCCACCACGTTGGCGCGGCCGGGCGCCGACTCCAGGATGCGCGGCTCGATGCCCGGCGTCGGCGAGCTGCTCGGCGACGTACTCGGCGGCGGGCCGCTCGTGGCCCTCGCCGCCGCCGCGGTTGGTGGTGTCGATCCGGATCAGGTCGGAGGTGAAGCGGACGACCTCGTCGAGCGCCTGGGCGTCGACGCGCGGCCGCCTGCGCGCTCCCGGCCGGTGGCGGTGTCCGTGAACTGCTCAGCCATACTGCTCCTCCACGGCCTGCGAGACGAGCGTGGTGACCGCCTTGAAGGCCCGGATGCCCTCGTACATGGTCGGCAGGGTGTAGGCCACCCGCCGCTCGCCCGGTGCGCTCCACGCCGGGCACCACGGTGGCGGCGCCGGCCAGGTGCACGGCGTCGAACTCCAGCTCCACCGTGAACGGCCCGGCCTGCACGGGCTCGTGGCGCACGGCGAGCGCGGCGGCCTCCTTGGCGGCGGCCCTGATGTCGGCGGCGGTGCGCGCGGGCGGGCGGCACACCGCCGCGTACCGCGACACGTAGTCCTTGACGGCGACCGTGCGGGCCTGCGGGGCGTACCCCTCGCGCGTCGAGCGCCGGTCCGGTCGTCGCCGGTGACCAGGACGACGGGGACGCCGTACTCGGCGACGACCAGGGCGTTGAGCCGGCCCTCGCTGGCCGGCTCGCCGTTGACCCACACGCCGGTGATGGAGTTGGCGAGGTAGGTGTGGGCGAGGACGCCCTCGGTGCCCGCGCCCGTGTGGTAGCCGACGAAGGCGATGCCGTCCACGTCGCCGTGCTGGACGCCCTCGACCATGGACAGGTCCTTGTGGCGGCCGGTGAGCATCTCGGCGCGCTCGTCGAGCTTCTCCAGCAGCAGGTTGCGCATGGACCAGTGCGCCTCGTTGACGAGCACCTCGTCGGCGCCGCCGTCGAAGAAGCCCGCGATGGCGGCGTTGACGTCGGAGGTGAACATATGGCGGCAGCGCTGCCACTGCTCGCTGCCGGGCAGGACGTCGGCCGGCCAGGTCACACCGGTCGCGCCTTCCATGTCCGCCGAGATGAGGATCTTCGTCATGCCACGTCACGTTACGCGGCCGCGGGAGGGGCGTGCCAGGCCCCTCCCCGGCCTGTGGATAACTTCAGTGGTCTAGACCTATGAGGGAGGCTTGCCGCACACCCCGCCACCAGCCCGGTTCGACGGCGCCCCGACACCTGTCCCGTCGGCCGCGAACTCCGTTGTGATCAGAGGCCGTTCGTCCGGCTCCGGCACGGCGGGCCCGGCGTCCGCGAAGCACCCGGGCGGACCCGCGTCCGCGACCTCGCCCGGCGCCGTGCCGTGCGCGAAGAACGCCGGACTTCGATCGCCCGGAGTTTCAGCGGCGGGCCGGCGGGCGCGCGGACCAGCGCGCCCTGGCGCCCCTGTCGCCGCCTCGGCCGGCTGCACCGCGAGGACCCGGCCGCGCCCGCCGGTCAGCGCCGCGCCGCTCCGCTTGCTCGGCGGTGGTTCGCGACGTCGGGGGCGAGGTCGGCGGAGAGGTCCTCGGCGGGCACGGCGGCCGGGTCGGCCGGCGCGGCGGCCCGCGCGGCCCGGCGCCTGGCCTGCCGCTCGGCCCGGCGCGGCACCCCCCAGTCGGGCGTGACCGGCACCCGGTCGTGCCGGCCGATCTCCAGGACCGGGTAGCCCAGCTCCAGCACCTGGGCGACGATCCGTGCGCTGTCCAGCGGGTTCATGCTCGGCAGGATCTCCGGCAGCCGCTTGGCGAGCCGCTCGGACGCCTCGAACTCGGTGTGCAGGGCGAAGCCCGGCGCGAGGCGCTCCAGGCCGTCGGCCGGCTCCGCGTCCCGGCCGACCCGGGCGGCGTCCGCGGCGAGCACCAGCAGCCGCTCGGTGCCGGGGCCGGCCAGCGGGTAGGCCCACCACAGCACGTCGAGGGGGTCGCCGCCGTCCTCGCGGTCCACGGTGTCGAAGAGGCGGGCCCGGCCGGCCGCCGGGCCGGCGTCGTGCCCGCCGTCGGGGGGCGAGGCCGCTTCCAGCGCTCCGACCACGGGTAACAGCTCGACGGCGGGTCGGCCGACCGCCTCCTGCCGGGTGGGCCCGAAGAGCCTGCGCGCGCCCGTGCTCCAGTGCGACACCGTGCCCGCCGCGTCCACGACGATCACCGCGAGCGGTACCCGTCCGGAAATCCCTGGCGGATGACGGCGGTCCATGGTTCGTTGGGCTCCTTCCCCCGGCGGCCACGGGACCGGCCGCCGGGGGACTGTCGGCGTCGCCCCGGCAGGGTCTCGCGGTGCCGCCACCACGGTACGACCGGACCGGTGCGACACGGGAGGCAAAGGGCAAATCCCGGGCGTACGCCCGCGCAGGAGCAACCGTTGCGGGCGTGCTAGCGTCCAAACTCTGTGTTCGGACTCCGCGACGTGGTGGGAGTTCGATCCCGCCGGAGCGTCCCGGCCGGGACACTCCGCACCTGCTAACGGAAGAGGTCATGTGACCACCTGGCAGCCCGCGCGCCTGGCCGTCCGCGGCCGCAGGGCCCTTCTGAGGCGCGCCGACTGGCGGCACCCCGTCGTGCTGGCCACTGCCCTGTCAGCGGTGCTGCACATCCTGTGGGCGCTCTTCCTGGCCAAGGACTCGGGCGACATGGCCGCCCAGTACGCGTGGACGGAGTTCATACGGGCGCACCCCTCCGCCTCGTACAACCTGTCCTGGTACGGGGGCATGCACCCGGCCTCGTACAGCATCCTGTCGCCGTACATCATGGCCGGGCTGGGGGTGCGGACCACCGCGGTGCTGGCCGGCACGGCGACGGCGACGGTGGCCGGCATGATGGTGATGCGGGCGAAGGTCAAGCGCCCGCTGCTGCCGGTGCTGTGGACCACGTTCGCTCTTTGGTGTGACGTCGTCTCCGGCCGGGTCACCTTCGCGCTGGGCATGCTCTTCGCACTCGTGGCGACGGCGCTGCTCTACCCCGAGGAGCGGGCGATACGCGGCCGCGGCTCCCGGCGGACGGCCGCCACGCTGATGGCGGCGCTGGCCACGATGTGCAGCCCGGTGGCCGGACTGTTCCTGCTCGTGGTGGCCGGCGCGCTGTTCCTGACCAAGCGCCGCAAGGACGCCTACATGCTGGCCGTCGCCCCGCCGCTGGTGGTGGCGGCCACTTCGCTGCTCTTCCCCTTCTACGGGGTGCAGCCCTTCGCCTGGTACATCGCGATCATCCCGCTCGTGGTGTCGGTGGGCATCGGCTACGTCGTCCCCCGCAGCCTGGCGGGCGGTGCTACCTCGGCACCTGGATCTACGCGCGTCGGCGTGGTGCTCACCTACGTCATCCCGTCGCCGATCGGCAGCAACGTCGAACGGCTCGCGCTGCTCTTCGGCGGCACCGTGCTGCTGATCGTGGCCATGGGCAGCGCCTGGGGCAACCGGCGCACCTCGGTGCTGTGGCTCGCCTTCGTCGCGGCCGCGATCTGGCAGATCACCACGCCGATAGTGGACCAGGTCACCACGGCCGCCGTCCCCGCCAGCGCGCACCACGCGGCGACCGCTCATCTCCGAGCTGCGCTCCGTGCACGCCGACCGCGGCCGGGTCGAGGTCGTCCCGCTGCGCTCGCACTGGGAGGCGTCCGGCCTGTCGCCCTACGTCAACCTGGCCCGCGGCTGGAACCGGCAGGCCGACGTGGAGCGCAACCCGCTCTTCTACGACGGCACGCTGACCGCCGACACCTACCGCGACTGGCTGCGGCGCTGGAGCGTCAACTACGTGGTGCTGCCGCTGGCGCATCCGGACGGGGCGGGCGTCGCCGAGTCGAAGATCGTGGCCGCCGGGCAGAGCTGGATGCACCTGGTGTGGCAGGACGCGGAGTGGAAGCTCTACACGGTCTCCGGGGCGGAGCCGATGGCCGATCCGCCCGCCACGGTGGACCAGGCGGGCCCGGCCGAGCTGACCGTCACCATGCCGCAGCAGCGGGTCGGTCATACTGCGCATCCCGTGGTCGCCGGTGCTGGGCATCGAGGGCGCCACGGACACCGAGCACGGGTGTCTGGCGCCCGACGGGGACTGGACCCGGCTCTATGCTCCGCAGGCCGGGACGTACCACATCGGCGGGTCGTACGCGCTGATCCGCGGGACGCAGTGCGACAAGGCGCAGATCCAGGACGGCACGGGGCGCAAGCCCACGGATTAGGGGTGCCCGGGACCGTCCCGGCTGCCCCGCCCTGTCGGCTCCCGGACCCCCCGCCGGCGGGGGCTTGTCTCGCAGTTCCCCGAGCCCCTGATAGGGCGCCCTCCACCTATAGGGCGCCGTACCAAGGGGCGCGAGGAACTGCGCGACGAGCCAGCCAGGGGGGAAGATCCGGGCACGGACGGGGCGGGGCAGCCCGGGCGGAAACCGGGAACCCGGGTGAGTGCGTGCGGGGACCCTAGTCCGCGTGGCCGAGCTGGAGGTCGCGTTCGGTGCGGCCGCCCCCGGCCACCTGAAGCACGGTCGCCACCGGCGGGTACCCCGCCGCGATCACCGTGTACTCCCCGGCCGCGAGGTCCACGAACCGGAAGTGCCCGTCGGCCCCGGTGGTGACCGAGTCCACGACGTTGCCCGCGGCGTCCAGCAGGGTGACCCGGGCGTCCTCCACCAGCCGCCCGCCGGGGGCCCGTACGGTGCCGCGCAGCACCGCGCCGCCGGCCAGTTCGACGTCCTGCCGGGTCTCGCGGGACGCCTGGACGGAGACCGGCAGGGCGGCCGGGCCGGAAGGCGGGCGCGCTGGCCGCCAGGGTGTACTCGCCCGCGACCAGCTCGGTCAGCGCGTAGACGCCCTCGCGGCCGCTGCGGGAGGTGGCGACGACGTCGCCGCGCACGTCGGTGAGGGTGACGATCGCGTCCCTGACCGGGGTGCCGTCGCGCGGTGTGCACGGTCCCGGCCAGCCGGCCCGGCGCCGCCGAGCACCACGTCCAGCTCGACCGGGTGGTCGCCGACGCTGACGGTGACGGCCTGCGGCTGGTGGCCGCCGGCCGCGGCGATCAGCACGTAGCTGCCGCTGCCCGGGGTGCTCAGCGCGTACCTGCCGTCCTCGGCGGTGGCGCCGCGGCCGATCTGCCGTCCGGTGCCGTCGATGAGGGTGAGCGCGCGCGCGGCCGACCGAGGTGCCGTCGGAGTGCTGGACGGTGCCGCAGACGGGCACCCCGCCGCCGGCGCCGCGCCGGGCGCCGGGCACGGTCGGATCGGCCGCACGGGAGCCGGGCGGCGCGGTGAGGGTGCCGGTCGCGGCGCCGGGCCCCGAGCCGTACACGGGATCGGGGCCGGTCTCGTAACCGGAGTCGTATGCCGTCGGGGCGGCGGGGCCGTGCTGGGTCACCAGTGGTTTCTCCTTGAGCAGGAAGGCGAAGAGGAAGCCGAGGACGAGGACCGGCACCAGGTAGAGGAAGATCCGCGGCATGGCGTCGGCGTACGCCTGGATGTAGCCGTCGCGCACCGGTGCGGGCAGGGTGCGGACGAGTTGGGGGGTGACCGACTGGGGGTCGGGCAGGCGTGGCGCCGTGCGGGAGTTCGACGGCGAGCCGGCCGGCCAGGCGGTTGGCGAACAGGGTGCCGAAGACGGCCGCGCCGACCGAACCGCCGATCTGCCGGAAGTAGTTGTTGGCACTGGTCGCGGAGCCGATGTCGGCGGGCGGCACCGAATTCTGCACGGCCAGCACCAGTACGGGCAGGATCATGCCGATGCCCAGGCCCAGGACGGCCATGTAGACGCTGTACTCGGGCGCGGCCGGTGTGCGCGTCCATCAGGGACAGCAGGTACATCCCGAGCGGCGGACAGGGCGCCGCCGAGGACGGGGAAGATCTTGTAGCGGCCGGTGCGGCTGATGAGCTGGCCGCCGACGATGGAGGCGAGGACGACGCCGCAGCATCATCGGCAGCATCAGGAGCCCGGAGCCGGTGGCGCTGGCGCCGTCGACCATCTGCAGGAAGGTCGGCAGGTAGCTGGCGGCGCCGAAGAGGGCGACGCCGACGACGCCGCCGATCAGCGCGGTGACGTTGAACACGCCGTCGCGGAACAGCCGCAGCGGGATGATCGGCTGGGCGGCGAACCGCTCGACCAGCGACGAAGAGCAGGCCGCACACGACGGCGCCGGCGGCCAGGCCCGAGGATCTCCCGCGACCGCCAGCCGTAGGTGGAGCCGCCCCAGGTGGTCAGCAGCACCAGGCAGGTCGATCCGGCGGCGAGCAGCAGCGCGCCCAGGACGTCCAGCCGGGGCCGGGCCGAGGGCTTGGGGAGCTTGAGCACGAGGCTGATCACGACGAGGGTGACCAGGCCGAACGGCACGTTGATGGAGAAGCACCAGCGCCAGGAGGCGTGGTCGGTGAAGAAGCCGCCGAGCAGCGGGCCGGCGACCGAGGCGACACCGAAGGCGGCGCCGATCAGGCCCATGTAGCGGCCGCGTTCGCGGGGCGGCACGATGTCGGCGATGATCGCCTGCACGCCGATCATCAGCCCGCCGCCGCCGATGCCCTGGACGGCGCGGAAGGCGATCAGCTCGTTCATCGTGCGCGACCAGCGCGGCCAGCGCCGAGCCGGCCACGAAGGTCAGGATCGCGAACTGGAAGACGCCGCTTGCGGCCCAGGATGTCGCCGAGCTTGCCGTAGACGGGCAGGCCGATGGTGGAGGCGAGCAGATAGGCGGTGACGACCCAGGACATCCGGTCCAGGCCGTGCAGCTCGCCGACGATCTTCGGCAGGGCGGTCGCCACGATCATCTGGTCGAGGGCGGCCAGCAGCAGGGCGAGCATCAGCCCGACGAAGACCAGCCGGACCCGGCGCGGGCTCAGCTCCCCCGCGGGCACCGGGACGCCGCCGGGCGGCCCGCCGGCGGCCTCGGCCGGGACCGCGCCGGGACCGGGCCCCGGGCCGTCCGCGAGGCCGTCGGCGGCCCGGGCCGGGACCTCGTGGGAGATCCCGGCCGCGGCCTCCTCCGGCTCGGTCCCCGTGCCGGCCGTAGGCCCGATCAGCGTGCCGCCACTCACTGCCACTCCCCTCGTCGCGCCTGCTGCGCCACCGTCTCCCGCATGAGGCGACAACGAGGGGCAGGCGCGACGATTCTCAGGAAGTAGGCGAAACCACCCGTATCAGTGAACGATCGCGAAACCGGTGGCCTGACGCGGTCGTTACGCCTCCACCTGCGCGGCGAGCCGGGCGAGCACGTCGTCGTAGATGCGGCTGAGGCCCTTGGGCGCGAAGGTGCGCTCGAAGAAGCCGCCGACGCCGCGTGGCGCCCTGCCAGGTGGTGACGGTGACGACCTTGCTGCGGCCCTCGCCGGCGGGGGTGACGGTCCAGGTGGTGACCATCGTGGAGTTGCGGTCGGTCTCGACCAGCTGGCCGGGGGTGGGCGCGGTGACGTCGAAGAGGCAGTCGCGGACCCGCTTGCTGGTGGCCTGGAGCTTCCAGTGCACGACGGTGCCCGCGCCCTTGCCGCCCTCGCGGACCTCGTACTCGCTGAACTGCCCGGGGAGCACCTCGCGGCGGCGTGCCGGCGTAGTCGGCGAGGGCGTCGTACACCCGCTCCGGCTCCGCCGCGACGATCCGCTCGGTGGTGGCCTCGACCTGCGCCATGACGTCTCCTCGGTTCCATGTCCTGCGGGGATGTGTGCACTTGGGCCGCGCGGAACCGCGACCGGGCCGCGCTCGGGCGGCCGGGGCGCGCGTTCTTCACGCGACACGCAAGCCAACCACACCCGGTTTTCGAATCTGTGTTCTATTGTGGGTGGAACGACAGCCGGTGCGGGGGACGGACGACGGAAGGAGGGCGCGATGCGCTGGGACAGGCTGAACGCGGACGACTCCACGGGTGCGCTCTTCGGCACGTCCGCGGTGACCAGCAGGACGTTCGACACCCCGGGGTTCCGCGGCATCACCTTCCACGAGGTGCGGGCGCGGTCGATCCTCAACCGGGTGCCGGGCACCTCCCGGATGCGCTTCGAGTGGACCGTCAACCCCTATCGCGGCTGCTCGCACGCCTGTGTGTACTGCTTCGCGCGCAAGACCCACAGCTATCTGGAGCTCGACACCGGCCACGGCTTCGACTCGCAGATCGTGGTGAAGGTCAACGCGCCGGAGCTGCTGCGCCGCGAACTGGCCTCGCCGCGCTGGCAGGGCGACCACGTCGCCATGGGGACGAACGTCGACTGCTACCAAAGGGCCGAGGGGCGCTACCGGTTGATGCCGGGCATCCTGACCGCCCTGCGCGACCGGGCCAACCCGTTCTCGATCCTCACCAAGGGCTCACTGATCCTGCGCGACCTCGAACTGGTGCGGCAGGCCGCGAGCGTCACCGATGTGTCCGTCGCGCTGTCCGTCGGCTTCCTCGACGGCGAACTGTGGCGCAGCGTGGAACCGGGCACGCCTTCCCCCGAGACGCGACTGTCGGTCTGCCGCACCCTCACCGCCAACGGCATACCGTCGGCGGTCCTGATGGCGCCCGGTGCTGCCCTTCCTCAGCGACTCGCCCGAGCAACTGCGGGCGACGGTCCGGGCGATAGCCGAGGCCGGGGCCACCTCGATCACGCCGCTGGTGCTGCACCTGCGGCCCGGGGCCCGCGAGTGGTACATGGCGTGGCTCGGGCAGCACCACCCGCATCTGGTGCGGCGGTACGAGGCGCTGTACGCGGACGGGTCGTACGCGCCGAAGTGGTACCAGCGGCAGGTCACCCGGCGGGTGCACGAGTTCGCGGCCGAGTTCGGCTGCGGGCCGGCGCCGCACGGGGGGCGCCCGGGGGCCGCGCGGAGCCCGAGGGCCGGCGCCGGTGGGACCGGGGCCGGCCCGCGAGCCGCGGGACCGCCGGCCGGCGAGCAACCGGTCCGGGGAACCGGCCCGGGAGCCGGAAAACACCCAGCTCACCTTCCTGTGAGGTGCCTAGAGTCGGCACATGGTGCGGATCAGGGTGATGACCGAGGCGGACGTGCCGGCGGTGTCGGCGCTCCGGGTGCGCGGCTGGCGGGAGGCGTACGCGGGCATCGTGCCGCAGAGCTACCTCGACGCCATGGACGCGGACGAGGACGCCGCCAGGCGGCGGGAGATGCTCGCCCGTACGGCGGGGCGGGTGCACAACCTGGTCGCCGTCGAGGAGGGCGAGCGGGCCGAGCGGACGAGGCCGACGGCGCCGTCGGCGGCATCGCCGGCTGGGCGGCCTTCGGGCCCTACCGCGGGGAGCCGGACGGCACCGGGACCGGTGAGCTGTACGCGCTCTACGTGCGGCCCGAGCGGATCGGGCACGGGATCGGGCGGGCGCTCACCGCCGAGGTGGTCCGGCGGTCGGCCGAACTGGGCCGCGAGCGGCTGGCGTTGTGGGTCCTGGCGGGCAACGCGCGGGCCCGGCGGTTCTACGCGGCCGCCGGATTCACGCCCGACGGGGGCGAGACGAGCGACACCTACGACGGGGTGCCGCTGCGCGAGGTGCGGTACGTCCGCGATCTCGGCGGGGCGCCCGGCGGCCGGCGCGACCCGTACCTCCACACCTCCATATCTCCGCACCGGAGGTACCGCCGTCCGCGTAGGAACCCGCGCGGCGCTCATCTGTATATGTGACGAATCAGATGGGCAGAAGGGGTGGCGAGGAAGTTACTCGCGAGTTACAGTCAGGAAGAACGCTTGGCGGGTGGTGACGCAACCGCCGGGCGGGAAAATGCCGTTGTCGGTTCGGCACATCGCGGCGTGGCCCCGGGACAGGGCCCGCCGGCTTCGCGCGGGCGCGCACACTCTTGCGGTCGCCCGCGACTCCACTCCATCCCTCTGCCGTGCGCACGCATCGACGTCCGCGCGGTCCCTCGTCGCATCTGGAGTCACGCGATGGACCGTCCGACCTCAGCTCCCGTTTCCCCGTCCCCCTCCCCCACCCTTCCCTCCGTGGTGGCCGTCATCGGCCTGGGCACCATGGGCACCGGCATCGCCGAGGTGCTGATCCGCGCCGGGCACGAGGTGATCGGCGTCGACGTGAGCGACGCCGCCGCGCGCACGGCGGTCGCCTCCCTGGAGACCGGCACCGCGCGGGCCGTCGAACGCGGGCGGCTGACCGAGGGGAGCGCACGGACGCGCTCGCCCGGTTCCGCACGTTCCCCGAACTGCGCGCCGCCGCCGAGGCGGACCTCGTCATCGAGGTCGTCGACGAGCGCTACGACGTCAAGCGCGAGGTGTTCACCGCGCTGGACCGGCTGCTCAAGCCCGAGGCGATCATCGCGACCGGCACCAACGCGCTGTCGGTCACGCGGCTGGCCGCGGAGACCGGCCGCCCGGACCGGGTGCTGGGCCTGCACTTCTTCACGCCCGCACAGGCGATGAAGCTGGTCGAGGTGGTGTCGACCGTGCTCACCTCGCCGGAGACCACCCGGGCGGTGACCGCGCTGGTGCACACCCTCGGCAAGGAGCCCGTGCCGGTCGGCGACCGCCCCGGCTTCATCGCCGACGGGCTGCTCTTCGGCTATCTGAACCAGGCCGCCGCGATGTACGAGGCGCGGTACGCCACCCGCGAGGACATCGACGCGGCGATGAAGCTGGGCTGCGGCCTGCCGATGGGCCCGCTGGAGCTGCTCGACCTGATCGGGATCGACACGGCCACCACCGTGCTCGACGCGATGTACCAGGCCAGCAGGGACCGGCTGCACGCGCCCGCGCCGGTGCTGCGGCAGCTGACCGCCGCCGGGCTGCTGGGCCGCAAGTCCGGCCGCGGCTTCTACGGCTACGAGGCGCCGGGCAGCGCGGTCGTCGTGCCGGACGCGCAGACCCCGGACGCCGGGGAGGGCCGCCGCGCCGGGCCGCGCCGTGCGCTCGGTCGGGGTCGCCGGGTCGGGCACCATGGCCGCCGGGATCGCCGAGGTGTTCGCCAAGGCCGGGTTCGACGTGGTGCTGGCCGGCGCGCACGCAGGAGAAGGCCGAGCGGGCGGTGGCGCGGCTGGCGAAGTCGCTGGACCGGTCGGTGGACAAGGGCCGGCTGACCCGCGAGCAGCGCGACGAGGCCGTGGCGCGGGTGACGCCCTCGGGGTCGTACGACGCGTTCGCGGACGCGGACCTGGTGGTGGAGGCGGTCGCCGAGGACCTGTACGTCAAGCAGGAGCTGTTCCAGGCGCTCGACAAGGTGTGCCGGCCGGGCGCGGTGCTGGCCACGACGACGTCCTCGCTGCCGGTGGTGGCGATCGCGCGCGCCACCGGGCGCCCGCAGGACGTGGTCGGGATGCACTTCTTCAACCCGGCGCCGGCGATGAAGCTGGTCGAGGTGGTGCACACGGTGCTCACCGCCGACGACGTGCGTGGCCACCGTGCACCAGGTGTGCGGCACGCTGCGCAAGCACGCCGTGGACTGCGGCGACCGGGCCGGCTTCATCGTCAACGCGCTGCTGTTCCCGTACCTGAACAACGCGGTGAAGATGGTCCAGGACCATTACGCGACGGTCGACGACATCGACGCCGCGATGAAGCTGGGCGGCGGCTATCCGATGGGCCCGTTCGAGCTGCTGGACGTGGTCGGCCTGGACGTGTCGCTGGCGATCGAGCAGGTGCTGCACGAGGAGTTCCGCGACCCGGGCCTGGCGCCCGCGCCGCTGCTGGAGCACCTGGTGTCCGCGGGCTGCCTGGGCCGCAAGACCGGCCGGGGCTTCCGCGAGTATGCCCGCCGCTGAGCGGGCCGGCGGCGCCGGGAAGGGCGGCGGTCCGCGCCCCCGTCCGGCGGGCTGGGGCGGATTCCCGCCGTCGGCCGGACGGGATCGCCGGGCGTGTTACGTTCCCCACATGCCGCAGCCTGTGAAGTCCGACACCGCCGAGACCGCGAACGGCCGCCGCGCCGCCGCCCAGCGCCACCGGGTGCGGCAGGACCTGGCCAACGCGGCCATGCGGCTGTTCGCGTCGCAGGGGTACGAGGCCACGACGGTCGACGAGATCGCCGCGACCGCCGGGGTGGCCCGGCGGACCTTCTTCCGGCACTTCCGCTCCAAGGAAGAGGCGATCTTCCCCGACCACGACGACACCCTGGTGCGGGTGCAGGCGGTGCTGGACTCCGCGGACCCGCACGAGCACCCGCTGGACACGGTGTGCCGGGGCATCACCGAGGTGCTGCGGATGTACGCGTACATGCCCGAGGTCTCGGTCGAGCGCTACCGGCTGACCCGCGAGGTGCCGACCCTGCGGGAGCGGGAGATCGCCTCGGTGGCCCGCTACGAGCGGCTGTTCACCCGCTATCTGCTGGGCCACTTCGACGAGGGCGCGCACCGCGACGGGGACGACGACCCGCTGCTCGCCGAGGTGGCCGCCTCGGCGGTGGTCGCGGCGCACAACCACGTGCTGCGGCGCTGGCTGCGGGCCGGCGGCAAGGGCGACGTGGAGGCGCAGCTCGACCACGCCTTCGACGTGATCAAGGCGACCTTCGGCACGGGGATCGGCGCCGGCCGGATACCGTCCCGGGCCGGCGCGCAGCCCCCCGCGCGCGTCTCCCGGCAGGGCGAGGTGGTGGTCGCCGTGGCGCGTACCGACGCCTCCCCCGCGGAGATCCTGCGCAGCATCGAGGACGTCCTGCGCAAGGCGTAGACCCGCCGGCCGCGCGGCCGCCCGGCGCCACCGCGCCGCCGACACCAGCGCCAGCACCCCCGCCGACCAGGCGGAACACGGCCGTCCGGAGCCTCCGGGCGGCCTTTGTGTTGCCCGCCCGCGGCGGCGGGGTGACACTTGAGGAAATTAATGGCACGCAGTGTCTTTACGAGTGGCACCGCGTGCCATACCGTAAGCAGGAGTCCGGACGGGCGGCGTGCGGAACCCCACGCACGCCGTCTGTCCCCCAAGCGTCCGGACGCCTGCGTCACAGGCACCCTCCGCGCCATCGCGCGGCTCCTTCACCGCACCACCGTCACGTACTCGCCGAACCGACGACGGCAACCAGCACCCCGAGCCCAGCCCGTTCCCACCCGACCCCTGCGTTCCCTCAAGCGTTACCGCAGAACGCTTCGCCGGAGGCGAGTCACATGACGAGTCACACGAAGGAAATCCTGGACGCGATCCTCGCGCCGGACAGCACGTCCGCCGACTTCGCGGACCTCGCAGCTGCCCGCGGCGTACCGCGCGGTCACCGTGCACAAGGACGAGGCCGACATGTTCGCCGGCGTGCCCACCCGCGACAAGGACCCGCGCACCTCGCTGCACCTGGAGGACGTGCGCGCTGCCCGAACTCGGCCCGGGCGAGGCCCTGGTGGCCGTCATGGCCAGCTCGGTCAACTACAACTCGGTGTGGACCTCGATCTTCGAGCCGGTGTCCACCTTCGCCTTCCTGGAGCGCTACGGGCGCCTGTCGCCGCTCACCAAGCGGCACGACCTGCCGTACCACGTCATCGGCTCGGACCTGTCGGGCGTGGTGCTGCGCACCGGCGCCGGCGTGAACAAGTGGCAGCCCGGCGACCGGGTCGTCGCGCACTGCCTGAGCGTGGAGCTGGAGTCCGCCGACGGGCACAACGACACGATGCTCGACCCCGAGCAGCGGATCTGGGGCTTCGAGACCAACTTCGGCGGCCTCGCCGAGATCGCCCTGGTCAAGTCCAACCAGCTCATGCCCAAGCCCGAGCACCTCACCTGGGAGGAGGCCGCCGCGCCCGGCCTGGTCAACTCCACCGCCTACCGGCAGCTGGTCTCCCGCAACGGCGCCGGCATGAAGCAGGGCGACAACGTGCTGATCTGGGGCGCCAGCGGCGGACTCGGCTCCTACGCCACGCAGTTCGCGCTGGCCGGCGGCGCCACCCCGATCTGCGTGGTGTCCAGCCCGCAGAAGGCCGAGATCTGCCGCCGGATGGGCGCCGAGGCGATCATCGACCGCAACGCCGAGGACTACCGGTTCTGGAAGGACGAGCACACCCAGGACCCGCGCGAGTGGAAGCGGTTCGGCGGCCGCATCCGCGATCTGACCGGCGGCGAGGACGTCGACATCGTCTTCGAGCACCCCGGGCCGGGAGACCTTCGGCGCGTCCGTCTACGTCACCCGCAAGGGCGGCACCATCGTCACCTGCGCCTCGACCTCGCGGCTACAACCACGAGTACGACAACCGCTACCTGTGGATGAGCCTGAAGAAGATCGTCGGCTCGCACTTCGCCAACTACCGCGAGGCGTGGGAGGCCAACCGGCTGGTCGCCAAGGGCAAGATCCACCCCACCCTCTCGCGGACCTACCACCTGGAGGAGACCGGCCAGGCCGCGTACGACGTGCACCGCAACCTGCACCAGGGCAAGGTCGGCGTCCTCGCGCTGGCCCCCGAGGAGGGCATGGGCGTCACCGACCCCGAGATGCGCGCCGCAGCACCTGCCGGCCATCAACCGCTTCCGGAACGTGTGATGACGGCCGTCCAGGAGCCGCGGCAGTCCCGTACGAAGGACCGGCCGTGGCTGATGCGGACCTACGCCGGGCACTCCACGGCCGAGGCGTCCAACGAGCTGTACCGGCGCAACCTCGCCAAGGGGCAGACCGGGCTGTCGGTCGCGTTCGACCTGCCGACGCAGACCGGCTACGACCCGGACCACGTGCTGGCCCGGGCGAGGTCGGCCGGGTCGGGGTGCCGGTGGCGCATCTCGGCGACATGCGGCGGCTGTTCCAGGACATCCCGCTGGAGCGCATGAACACCTCGATGACCATCAACGCCACCGCGATGTGGCTGCTGGCGCTCTACCAGGTGGTCGCCGAGGAGCAGGGCGCCGACATCTCCGCGCTCCAGGGCACGACGCAGAACGACATCGTCAAGGAGTACCTGTCCCGGGGCACGCACGTCTTCCCGCCGGGCCCCTCGCTGCGGCTGACCACCGACATGATCACGTACACGGTCAACCACATGCCCAAGTGGAACCCGATCAACATCTGCAGCTACCACCTCCAGGAGGCCGGGGCGACCCCGGTCCAGGAGATCGCGTACGCGATGTCCACCGCGATCGCCGTGCTGGACGCGGTGTTCGCCTCCGGGCAGGTGCCGCGAGGAGCGGCGCGGCGACGTGGTCGCGCGGATCTCCTTCTTCGTCAACGCGGGCGTGCGGTTCGTCGAGGAGATGTGCAAGATGCGCGCCTTCGGCCGGATCTGGGACACCGTCACGCGCGAGCGGTACGGCATCGAGGACGCCAAGCAGCGCCGGTTCCGCTACGGCGTGCAGGTCAACTCGCTCGGCCTGACCGAGGCGCAGCCGGAGAACAACGTCCAGCGGATCGTGCTGGAGATGCTGGCCGTCACGCTGTCCAAGGACGCCCGCGCCCGCGCGGTGCAGCTTCCGGCCTGGAACGAGGCGCTGGGCCTGCCCCGCCCCTGGGACCAGCAGTGGAGCCTGCGCATCCAGCAGGTGCTGGCGCACGAGAGCGACCTGCTGGAGTACGAGGACATCTTCGCCGGCAGCCACGTGATCGAGGCGAAGGTCGCCGAGCTGGTGGAGCAGGCGACCGCGGAGATCGCGCACATCCAGGAGCTGGGCGGCGCGATGGCCGCGGTCGAGTCCGGCTACCTGAAGTCGCAGCTGGTGTCCTCGCACGCCGAGCGGCGGGCCAGGATCGAGTCCGGCGAGGAGAAGATCGTCGGCGTCAACGTCTACGAGACGACCGAGCCCAACCCGCTCACCGCCGACCTGGACACCGCGATCATGACGGTCGACCCGGCGAACGAGGCCCGGGTGGTGGCCGCGCTGCACGACTGGCGGGTGGCGCGCGACGAGCAGCGGGCGCAGAACGCGCTGGCCGCGCTGCGGTCGGCCGCCGCGGGCACCGAGCAACCTGATGGCGGCGACCCTGGAGTGCGCCCGGGCGGGCGTGACGACCGGCGAGTGGTCCTGGGCGCTGCGCGACGTGTTCGGCGAGTTCCGGGCGCCGACCGGGGTGAGCAGCGCGCCGGTCGCGGTGGCCGCGGAGCCGGGCAGCGAACTGGCCGGCGTACGGCGCAAGGTGGCCGACACCGCGGCCGAACTGGGCGGCGGGCGGCTGCGGCTGCTGGTCGGCAAGCCGGGCCTGGACGGGCACTCCAACGGCGCCGAGCAGATCGCGGTGCGCGCCCGGGACGCCGGCTTCGAGGTGGTCTACCAGGGGATCAGGCTGACGCCCGAGCAGATCGTGTCCGCGGCGGTCGCCGAGGACGTGCACTGCGTGGGCCTGTCGATCCTGTCCGGCTCGCACGCGGCCCTGGTGCCCGACGTGCTCGGGCGGCTGCGCGAGGCCGGGGTGGACGACGTGCCGGTGGTCGTCGGCGGGATCATTCCGGCAGCGGACGCGAAAGAGCTGCGCGCCGCCGGTGTGGCGGCGGTCTTCACGCCGAAGGACTTCGGTATCACCGGGATCATCGGCCGGATCGTGGACGAGATCCGGCTCGCGAACAAGCTGGAGGTATGACGTGCAGTTCGGGCGCACCTACGAGGAGTTCGAGATCGGTGCGATCTACAAGCACTGGCCCGGAAAGACGGTCACGGAGTACGACGACCATCTCTTCTGCCTCCTCACGATGAACCACCACCCGCTCCACCTGGACGCCAACTACGCCGAGAACACCACGGACTTCGGCCGCAACGTGGTGGTCGGCAACTACGTCTACTCGCTGCTGCTCGGCATGTCCGTGCCGGACGTGTCGGGCAAGGCCATCGCCAACCTGGAGGTCGAGTCGCTGCGGCACGTGGCGCCGACCTTCCACGGCGACACCGATCTACGGCGAGACGACCGTGCTCGACAAGCGGCCGTCGAAGTCGAAGGACGACCGCGGCATCGTGCACGTGGAGACCCGCGGCTACAAGCAGGACGGCACGCTGGTCTGCGTCTTCCGCCGCAAGGTGATGGTGCCGACCGCCACCTACGTCAAGGAGCGCGGCGGCGAGCAGCCCGGGCGGCCGCAGCCGGCGCCGACCGCCGATTCCCGGGGAGGGAACTGAGATGGCCAACCGCCTCGCGCAGACCGACGGTCTGACCGACATCCAGCGGGAGATCCTCGCCACCGTCCGCGCGTTCGTGGACAAGGAGATCCTCCCGGTCGCCACCGAGCTGGAGCACCGCGACGAGTACCCGCACCGAGATCGTCGACGGGCCTGAAGGAACTGGGCATCTTCGGCCTGATGATCCCCGAGGAGTACGGCGGCCTCGGCGAGTCGCTGCTGACGTACGCGCTCACCGTCGAGGAGATCGCCCGCGGCTGGATGAGCGTGTCCGGCATCATCAACACGCATTTCATCGTCGCCTACATGATCATGCAGCACGGCACGCAGGAACAGAAGGACTATTTCCTGCCGAAGATGGCGACCGGCGACGTACGCGGAGCGTTCTCGATGTCCGAGCCCGGGCTCGGCTCCGACGTCTCGGCGATCCGCACCAAGGCCGTCCGCGAGGGCGACGCCTACGTCATCAACGGCCAGAAGATGTGGCTGACCAACGGCGGTTCGGCCAACCTCGTCGCCGTGCTGTGCCGCACCGACGAGGGGCAGCCGGACGACGCGCCCGCGCACCGCTCGATGACGACCTTCCTGATCGAGAAGGAGCCGGGCTTCGGCCCGAACCCGAAGGTGTCCGGGCTCACCGTGCCCGGCAAGATCGACAAGATGGGCTACAAGGGCGTCGACACCACCGAGCTGATCCTCCAGGACGTGCGGATTCCGGCGGACCGGGTGCTCGGCGGGCAGACCGGCCGCGGTTTCTACCAGATGATGGACGGCGTCGAGGTCGGCCGGGTCAATGTCGCCGCGCGCGGCTGCGGCGTCGCGCAGCGGGCCTTCGAGCTGGGCATCTCCTACGCGCAGCAGCGGCAGACCTTCGGGAAGCCGATCGCGCAGCACCAGGCGATCCAGTTCAAGCTGGCCGAGATGGCCACCAAGGTGGAGGCCGCGCACCAGATGATGGTGAACGCGGCCCGCAAGAAGGACTCCGGGCAGCGCAACGACCTGGAGGCGGGCATGGCGAAGTACCTGGCCTCCGAGTACTGCAAGGAGGTCGTGGAGGACGCCTTCCGCATCCACGGCGGCTACGGCTTCTCCAAGGAGTACGAGATCGAGCGGCTCTACCGCGAGGCGCCGATGCTGCTGATCGGCGAGGGGACCGCCGAGATCCAGAAAATGATCATCGGACGGCGGCTGCTGGAGGAGTACCGTATCCAAGGATGAATGTCCGCGTTCGCGGTGATTTACCTGAGGCGAAGGTCACACTGCGTGAGGTTTGCGGCCACGGGAACCAGCCATCGACTCGCCCATCAGCTTGCCCAGTTGCCGGTGTCAGCCGATACCATCGAGCAAAAGCCGCCGTCCCCTGAAGCAATTCGCGGCACCCTCCGCTACGAAGGTCTTCCATGCCCCACAGCCAATCCTCTGCACCACGCGGCCGGGTCCGCCTCGCGCGCGGAGCATCGCCGTGGCTCCTCCCGACCGTGGCCACGGCGGCGGTCAGCCTGGCCCGCGCCCGCCGCTCCGGACGCTGGGCGACCGTGGCCGTCCCCGCCACCGCCCTCGCGGCCGGCATGCTGTGGTTCTTCCGCGACCCCGAGCGGGAGATCACCGAGGGCCGGGTCATCTCGCCGGCCGACGGTGTGGTGCAGAGCATCATGCCGTGGAAGGACGGACGCACCCGCGTCGCGATCTTCATGAGCCCGCTCAACGTCCACGTCAACCGCGCTCCGCTGGCCGGCACGGT
This sequence comes from uncultured Actinomycetota bacterium, assembly GCA_963820715.1. Taxonomy (GTDB): domain Bacteria; phylum Actinomycetota; class Actinomycetes; order Streptomycetales; family Streptomycetaceae; genus Actinacidiphila. The sequence continues at coordinate 54,813 of CAWGAU010000005.1, forward strand.
CACCTCCGTCGAGCACATCCCCGGCGGATACGTACCGGCGTTCAACAAGGAGAGCGAGAACAACGAGCGGGTGGTCTGGCACTTCGACACCGAGCTCGGTGACATCGAGATGGTCCAGATCGCCGGGGCGGTGGCGCGCCGGATCGTGCCGTACGTGCCGCGCGGCTGCAAGGTCGAGCAGGGCGAGCGGATCGGGCTGATCCGGTTCGGCTCCCGGGTCGACGTCTACCTGCCGGAGGGCGTCGAGCCCGCTGTCGAGGTCGGTCAGACCACCACCGCTGGGGTGACGCGCCTTGACCGTGACTGATCCCGACACGCAGTCGAACTGGGTGAGCGACCTGCAGGACGAGGTCGACGACCTTCCGCTGTCGACCCGGCTGTCGATCGCCGACGCCCTCACGCTCGGCAACGCGATCTGCGGCTTCATGGCCGTGTACTTCACCACCACCGGGGTGCTCGTCCCGCACCTCATGGGCAGCGACGGCGCGGGCATGTCCAAGCACAGCGCGGCCAACGCGGTCACGCTGATGCTCATGGCGTCGGTCTTCGACCTCTTCGACGGGCTGGTCGCGCGCAAGCTGCGCAGCTCCGCGATGGGGGCCGAGCTGGACAACCTCTCCGACCTGATCAGCTTCGGGCTCGCGCCCGCGTACTTCGTGGTCGTGTGGGGCATCGTCACCGACGACGCGCACGGCAAGGTGGCCGCGGCGGCCGCCGTACTGATCGTGCTCGCCGTCGTGCTGCGGCTGGCCCGCTTCTCCTGCACGACGCTGCGGGACGGGGTGTTCCAGGGCATGCCCAGCCCCTTCGGGGCGATGACGGTGGTGTCGTTGGTGCTGCTGGAGCTGCCGTTCGTCCCGACGGTCGTGGCGATCGTCGGTGTGGCGTGGCTCATGGTCAGCCGGGTCGAGTACCCCAAGCCGCGCGGGCGGCTCGCGCTCATCACCTTCTGCTGGACGCTGGTCAGCATGGGCTGCCTGGCCGCGTGGACCCTCGGGGTGCCCGGCGGTCACCAGCTCCTCCAGACCGGCTGCGGCGCTCCAGTGCGTGGCGGCGGCGGTCATCCCCTGCTTCGCGACGACCCGCCGGGTGAACACCATCCGCGCCGCCCGCCGCGAGGCCCGGGCGGCCGCCCGCTAGGGCTCCCCCGACCTCGGCAGTACGGCTCGGCCCCCTCCGCCTCGCGGAGGGGGCCGAGCCGTTTCTCCGCCGCCGGACGCGCGGGTTCCCGCCGGCTGGGGCGGGAGCGGGCGGTTCAGGAGAGGAAGTCGCGGGCCAGGGCGGCGGCCGTCCGTTCCAGCAGCGGGCCGGCTTCGGCGATGCAGCGGGCGAGGTCGGGTTCGAGCTCGGACAGCGCGTAGGCGCGGGCGATGCCGGCGGCGTCCAGCTCCGCCGCGGAGAGGGTGAGGCGGCCGCAGACGGCGGCGACGGGGATGCCGCGGCGCCGGGCGGCGGAGGCGACGCCGACGGGCGCCTTGCCGTGCAGGGACTGGGCGTCGAGCGAGCCCTCGCCGGTGATGACGAGGTCGGCGCGGGCCAGGGCGTCGGCGAAGCCCGAGGACGTCGAGCAGCACCTCGATCCCGGGCCGGAAGGCGGCGCCGCAGGCCGACCAGGGCCCCGTACCCGATCCCGCCGGCGGCCCCGGCGCCGGGCGCTTCCGCGGCGCCGCAGGGCCGCGCTGCCCCGGCGGACGCCGCGAGCACCTCGACGTAGGGCCGAGCGCGGCGTCCAGGAGGTCCACGTCCTGCTCGGAGGCGCCCTTCTGCGGCCCGTAGACCGCCGCCGCGCCCTTGGGGCCGCGCAGCGGGTTGTCGACGTCGCTGGCGAGGACGACCTCGGTCTCGGCCAGCCGCGGGTCGAGCCCGGACAGGTCCGCCGAGGCCAGCGCGGCGAGCGCGGCGCCGCCGGGCGCGACCGGGCACGCCCGTCGGCGTCGAGCAGCCGCGCGCCGAGCGCGCTGAGCATGCCCGCACCGCCGTCGGTGGACGCGCTGCCGCCGACCCCGAGCACGATCGTGCGGGCCCCGGCGTCCAGCGCGGCCCGCAGCAGCTCCCCGGTGCCGTACGTGGTGGCGGTGAGCGGCGCGAAGACCCCGGGCGGCAGGTGCCGCAGCCCGGACGCCTCGGCCATCTCGACGACCGCTGTGCCGTCGCGGAAGGCGTACGCCGCCTCGACGGGGCGGCCGAGCGGCCCGGTGACCTGGGCGGTGCGGCGCTCGAAGCCGCCGGCGACGGCCGCGTCCACGGTGCCGTCGCCGCCGTCGGCGACCGGCAGCGACTCGACGGTCACCCCGGGTACGGCCGCGCGCAGCCCGGCCGTGACGTGCGCGGCGACCTCGACCGCGGTCAGCGAGCCCTTGAACTTGTCGGCGGCGACGAGCACGCGCACCGTCGACCCCTGTACAGCGTCGGACACGTGGATTCTCCCCATACGAAACGGAACGTCGCGCCGCTGCGACCCTATCCCGGCCCGCCGCGCCTGCCCATGTCCGTCGCCCTGGGTGAGATCGCGATCACGGCCCGCCGCCGGGCGCGTGCGCCGTAGGTTGGCCTCATGACCACCGATTTCGACACGTACATCGCCGGGCTGCCGAAGATCCTGGCCAGCGCCAACACCCTGTTCCGGTCCGCCGACGGCCGGGTGCTGCTGGTCGAGCCGAACTACCGGGACGACGGCACCTGGACGCTGCCGGGCGGCACCATCGAGTCGGACCGGGGCGAGAGCCCGCGGCAGGGGGCGCGCCGGGAGACGCTGGAGGAGATCGGGCTCGACGTGCCGCCGGGCGCGCTGCTGGCCGTGGACTGGGTCGCGGGCCCCAGGCGCCCGCCGCTGTCGCTGTACCTCTACGACGGCGGCGTCCTCGACCGAGCAGCAACTCGGCGCGATCCGGCTCCAGGAGGAGGAGCTGGACTCCTGGCGGCTGGTCCCGGTCGAGGAGTTGGAGCGCTACCTCTACCGGCAACGGCGCCCGCCGTGTCCGCGCCGGGCTGGCCGCGCTGCTGGCCGGCACCGGGCCGGCCGAACTGGTCGACGGCCACCCGGCGGACGCGATGGCCCAGGAGCCGCAGGGGAGTTGAGGCGCGCCGAGCCGGGCCCTCGAACGGGCGCCCGGTCAGGGCTCGTTGGGGACGAACCCGAGGTCGGGTGCCGGGTCGCGCGGGCCGTGCGCGCGGAAGTCGGCGAGCAGCGCGGCCAGCGTGGGCGGCCACAACGCCTCGGTGGCGCGGGCCAGTTCGGCCGGGCTCCACCAGCGGGCGCCGAGGATGCCGTCGGCGGCGTGGGCGGCGGTGACATCGCCGTCGAGCGGACGGCGCGGGGCGCCGGCGACGTAGATGTGCTCGCGCTGCCGTACGGGGACGGTCCCGCGGGTGAAGTCGTGCTCCCAGGTGCACAGCAGGGGGCCGGGCTCGACGTCCGCCCAGCCGGTCTCCTCGCGCACCTCGCGGCGCGCGCCCTGCCGGGGTGTCTCGCCCGGGTCCAGGCCGCCGCCGGGCATCGCCCAGTGCACGCCGACCTCGGGGTTGTCGTAGCGCAGCAGCAGCACCTCGCCGTCCTCGGTGAGGACGGCGACGCGGGCGGCCTCGCGGGGTGTGCGGTGGAGCACGGGCGTCACGCCTTCGGGATGTCGAAGAAGTACGTGAGGCCGCCGGCCAGGCGGATGTCACCCTTCAGCTTGAGCTTGCGGGTGAAGAACAAGGTGGGGCCCGAGGCGTTCCCCGAGACCAGCTTCAGGAACTCGGGGGCGGCCATGGTGAGGCTCAACTGCGGTGTGCGGTCGGTGCGTTCGCCGGTGACCGTGCAGGCGCCGTCGGCGATGTGCGTCTCGTAGACGTCGCCGCCGTCCTCGTCCCCGTCGGTGATCCGCCAGCGGATCAGGGCGTCCTTGCCGCGCGCGTTCTCCGGCTTGAAGAGGGTCTCCATCCGGCTGAACACCTCGTCCAGCACGCGGCGGCGCTGCGGCCCGCTCATCAGCTCCGCGATCCGCCTGACCGGCAGCGCCTTCACGATCCGCGCGAAGTCGTTCGGCTCGACGGTGCCGAAGTCGAGCGTCTCCAGGTCCAGTTCCTCAAGTGCGGCCATGACCGAGCCTCTTCCTGACTTCGGAGTAACCTTACTCGCGAGTAAGGGTAGTGATCCCCGTCGCTGGCTGACAACCGTGCGGCCGGGCCCCGGGGCACGGGCCGGGCGTCCCGCGGCGGGTCTACGGGGCGGCGGGCGCGGTCCAGCGCGGGTCGCGGCCCAGCGTCGCGAGGAGGCGGTCCAGGTCCGGGGCCCGCTCATCGGCCGCCACGGCCGCCACGGCCGGCGCGAAGGCCGCGCCGTCGCGCAGCCGTACGGCGTCGTCGTTGGGTACGGCCAGGGCGGGCGGCAGGGCCGCGGCCAGTACGGCGGGGCTGAACTCCACGTCCGCACCGACCGACTTGGCGACGTCCCAGGCGTGCACCACCGTGTCCACCAGGTGGAAGCCGATCGCGAGTCGCGCGGGGAACAGGCCGCCGTCGCGGATCTCCGGCAGCCAGAACCCGCGCTCCTCGGCGCCCGGGTCGGCGAACGCGGCCACCACGTCGTCCGCCGACGCGCCGAACACCTTCCCCGGCTCCTCCCCCACCGGGCGGTCCGCCCAGATGCCCAGGTCGCTCCGCTCGCCGCGCGCGGAAGCGGCGAAGCCGTGGTTCTGCCCCGTCATGTGCGCCAGCAGCCGCCGCAGGTCCCACCCGGCGCAGGGCGTCGCGGCCACCAACCGGCCCGGCGGTACGGCGTCGACCACCGCCCGCGCCACATCCGTCGCCTCTCGGTGGTATCCCCGCAGATCCGTCATACCGCGACCCTAACCCGGCCTCCCGGGCCGCCCCCTGGATTTCGGCGGCGCGCGAGGGCCGCCGCAAACACGTTCGCCCGCGGCGGGGAGGGCGGCCTACGCTCGGGGCATGACCGACCGCAAAGCACTGGTCGCCCTGCTGAGCGGGGCGGGTATCTCGACGGACTCGGGGATTCCCGACTACCGCGGGCCGCAGGGGCTGTGGCGCCGCGACCCGGAGGCGGAGAAGCTCGTCACGTACGACACGTACATGGGCGATCCCGAGATCCGGCGGCGGGCGTGGGTCATGCGGCGCGACAGCAAGACGTGGGGGGCCAGGCCGAACGTCGCGCACGAGGCGATCGCCGGGCTGGAGCGGGCCGGCGTGCCGGTCCGGGTCATCACGCAGAACGTCGACGGGCTGCACCAGTTGGCCGGGCTGAGCCCGCGCAAGGTGCTGGAGCTGCACGGGAGCGCGCGGTCGGTCGTCTGCACGCAGTGCCATGCGCAAGGGCCCATGGCGGAGGCGCTGGAGCGGGTCGCCGCGGGCGAGGCGGACCCGGAGTGCCGCGAGTGCGGCGGGATTCTCAAGTCCGCGACCGTGATGTTCGGGCAGCGGCTCGACCCGCACGTGCTGGCGCGGGCGGTGGCCATCGCCAAGGGGTGCGACGTCTTCATCGCCGTCGGCACCAGCCTCCAGGTCCAGCCGGCCGCCTCCCTCGCCGGCCTCGCCGCCGAGCACGGCGCCCGCCTGGTGATCGTCAACGCCGAGCCCACGCCGTACGACCCGGTCGCCGCGGAGGTCATCCACGCGCCCATCTCCACGGCGCTTCCCGAGCTTCTGTCTTCGTTCCTCTAAACGGGAGGTGGGGAGGCTGGCGCCTCCCCGAACCCGCCGCCGCACCGGCCTTGGCCCACCGGCAACGGTCGGCACGGCACCGCCGAACCACACCATCGCGGCTGATCACCGCCGCGGCGGATCGAGGGCGCACCCCGACAAGCCCCCTCACCCCAACCGGAGGCCGGGGAGGCCGACGCCCCCGGCACCGAGAGGCTGGGGAGGCCAGCGCCTTCCCAAAACCGCCGCCGCACCGGAAACGGGCGCCCCGGCCCCGGGAAGCGGGGAGGCGCCGCCTTCCCAAAACCGCCGCAGCGGCGGGACGCCAGACGAGGCAACCCGGCGGTGCCGCACCGGCCTTGGCCCACCGGCAACGGCCGGCACGGCACCGCCGAACCACACCATCGCGGCTGATCACCGCCGCGGCGGATCGAGGGCGCACCCCGACAAGCCCCCTCACCCCCGAGGCAAGACAGAGCCGCACCCCAGCCCGGGGGAACGCAGCGCCCCACCCAGCCATGCCCCCAGCCCTGGGGGAAACGGCGCCCCACCCACCCGGCCGCACCCCGAGCACGGGGGAACAGGGTCCGCCCCACCCAGCCGCGCCCCCAGCCCTGGGGGAAACGGCGGCCCACCCACCCAGCCGCGCCCCCGGCACGGGGGGAAGCGGGGGCACACCCGCCGAGCCGTACCCGGGAGGGGTGGGGGTTGCCCTAGCGGGAGGCGCTGAGGTGGTGGAGGACCGCCTGCGCGGCGTGGTGGCCGCTCATGCCGTGGACGCCGGGGCCGGGCGGAGTCGCGGAGGAGCACAGGAAGACACCGGGGCGCCGGGTGGCGTAGGGGATCGCGGCCAGCCGCGGCCGCAGCACGGTCTGGAGCCCGGAGAACGCCCCGCAGGCGATGTCCCCGCCGACGTAGTTGGCGTTGCGGACGGCCAGCCCGGCCGGCCCGGTGACCGCCCGCGCGAGCACGAGATCGCGGAAGCCCGGCGCGAACCGCTCGATCTGCCGCTCCACCGCGTCGGTGGCGTCCCCGTGCCACCCGTGCGGCACGTGCCCGTACGCCCAGAAGACGTGCTTGCCCTCGGGCGCCCTGCCGGGGTCGACCACGGTGGGCTGCGAGGTGATCAGGAAGGGCGTCTGCGGCGGCCGCCCGGTGACCGCGCGGTTCAGCGCGTCGCCGATCTCGGTGTAGGTGGGCCCGATGTGCACGGTCCCGGCCCGCCGGGCCACCTCGGCGGTCCACGGCACGGGCCCGTCGAGCGCGTAGTCGATCTTGAAGACGGACGGCCCGTACCGGTACCCGCGGTACGCGTCGCCGAGCGCGGCGATCCGGGCGAGCGCGGTCGGCGAGGTGTCGAAGACGTACGCCCGGGCGGGCGGCAGCTCGTCGAGCTTGCGTACGGTGACCCCGGTGGTCACGGCCCCGCCGAGTTCGGCGAGGTGGGAGGCGAGCGCGTCGGAGATGGCCTGCGAGCCGCCGCGGGCGACCGGCCAGCCCCGTTCGTGCGCGGCCAGCGCGAAGAGCATCGCCATCGCCCCGGTGAAGGGCTCGGTGAGCCGGGAGATGGCGTGCCCGGCGAGCCCGGCGATCAGCCCCCTGGCCTTGGGGTCGCGGAACCGCCGGGCGAGCACGGCGGCGGGCGGCGCGCCGGCCAGCCCGAACCGTACGAAGCGGTACGGGTCACGGGGCAGCCCGGACCACGGCGGCCGCAGGAAGTCGGCGGCGAGGGCGTCCCAGTGCCCGGTGTAGGGCGCCATCAGCCTGCGGTACGTGCGCGCGTCGCGCGGGCCGAGCGACGCGGCGGTCTGCCCGACCGTGCGGCCGAGCACCGCGGCGGTGCCGTCGGGGAAGGGGTGGGCCATCGGCACCTCGGGCTGGAGCCATTCCAGGCCGTGCTCGGCCAGCGGCAGCGAGCGGAAGACCGGCGAGCCGACGCCGAAGGGGTGGACGGCGGAGCAGGGGTCGTGCCGGAAGCCGGGCAGGGTGAGCTCTTCGGTGCGGGCGCCGCCGCCCACGGTGTCGGCCGCTTCGTAGACCTGCACGGACAGCCCCGCGCGGGCGAGTTCGACGGCGGCGGTCAGCCCGTTGGGGCCCGCGCCGACGACGACCGCGTCGACCACCACCGCCCTGGTCATGGCCGTTCCCCGGCTTCCCCGGAGGCGGCCGCTCCGCCCGGACTGCGCGGGTCCGGCCGGGTCCGGCTGCCTCGTCGGGCAGCCGCATCAGGTCCATCACCCGGCGCGCCGTCCCGCGTCCCGGGCGACCGTGAACGGCAGCGTGTTCCCGCCGGCCACCTGGAACGGCTTGCCGTCCGCCGTCAGGCTCGCGCCGCCCGCCTCCGTGACGAGCAGCAGCCCGGCCGCGTGGTCCCAGGGCGCCTCCCAGAAGAACGCCACCGCGTCCGCGAGGCCGCGGGCCACCTCCAGGTAGCCGAGGCCCGCGCTGGTGACGCAGGGCACGGTCTCGACGCCCGCGGCCTCCAGCCGGGCCAGCATCGCGCGCTCCCGGTCGGTGCGGAAGACCGGGTTGGAGATCCACACCCGCAGCGGCTCGCGGTCGGTCGCGGTGTGCAGCCGCTCCCCGTCGAGGTAGCCGCCCTGGCCGCGGCGGGCGGTCGCGAACAGGCCGAGCTGCGGGGCGTACGTCCAGCTCGCCACCGGCCGGCCGCCGCGCACCAGCGTGACCAGGGTGGAGAAGCCGACGTCGCCGCGGACGAAGGCGGAGGTGCCGTCCACCGGGTCGATCACCCACACCGGGTCGTCGCCGCGCAGCCGCTCCACCAGCGACGGGTCGGCGGCGACCGCCTCCTCGCCGACGACCACGGAGCCGGGCAGCAGCTTGCCGAGCCGCTCGGTGAGGCGTTCCTCGGCGAGCCGGTCGGCGGTGGTGACCAGGTCGTGCGGGCCGTTCTTCTCGACGATGTCGTCGTCGGCCAGCCGCCGCCAGCGGGGCACTACCTCGGCGGCGACGACCGTCCTGATCGTTTCCTCGACCTCGGCGAGCAGGGCGTCCGGGACGCCCTCCGCCGCCGCGGCCCCGCCCGTGACCGAACCGACCTCGTTACGCATACGGCCCATCCAACCAGACCGGGGGCCGCCGCGGACCGGCGGCCGCCCGGCCCGCGGGGTGCGGGCCGGGCGGCGCCGATGAGTTCAGCACGGCGTCATCCGGGGTTCAGCCCAGCGCCGGGATGATGTGCTGGCCGTACGCGTCGACGACCTCTTCCTTGGCGTCGTGCATCGCGTAGACGGCGAACTGGTCGACGCCCAGGTCGCGCAGCGCCGCCAGCTTGTCCAGGTGCGCCTGCGGCGGCCCGATCAGGCAGAAGCGGTCCACGATGTCGTCGGGCACGAAGGCGGTGTCGGGGTTGCCGGCCCGCCCGTGGTGGGAGTAGTCGTAGCCCTGCCGCTGCTTGATGTACGCGGTCAGCTCCTCGGGGACCAGGGCGGAGTGCTCGCCGTAGCGCCCGACGAGGTCGGCGACGTGGTTGCCGACCATGCCGCCGAACCAGCGGCACTGCTCACGGGCGTGCGCGTGCGCCTGCTCGGAGCCGTCGGTGACGTAGGCGGGCGCGGCCACGCACACGGTCACCGACGCCGGGTCGCGGCCCGCCTTCTCGGCCGCGGCGCGCACCGCCTTGACCATCTGCTCGGTGAGGTAGACGTCGGCGAGCTGGAGGATGAAGCCGTCGGCCTTCTCGCCGGCCATGGCCAGCGCCTTGGGGCCGTAGGCCGCCATCCACACGGGCAGCCGGCCGTTCTCGACCCAGGGCAGCCGCAGCGGCGCGCCGTCCACGGTGGCCTCGCGGCCCTCGGCGAGGTCGCGGATGGCGGTGATCGCCTCCCCGAGCCGGGCCAGCGTGTTGGGCTTGCGGCCCGCGACCCGCATCGCGGAGTCGCCGCGGCCGATGCCGCAGACGGTGCGGTTGCCGTACATCGAGTTGAGGGTGGCGAAGGTGGAGGCGGTCACCTCCCAGGTGCGGGTCCCGGGGTTGGTCACCATGGGGCCCACGGTGAGCCGGTCGGTGTGGTCGAGGATGCGGCTGTGGATGACGTACGGCTCCTGCCAGAGCACGGCGGAGTCGAAGGTCCAGCCGTGGGTGAAGCCGTTGCGCTCCGCGCGTCGCATCAGGCCGACGACGGCCGAGGCGGGCGGGTCGGTCTGGAGTACGAGGCCGAAGTCCATGGCACCGTCCCTTCGTTGGGCGAGCGGGCTGGTCGGTCGGGAGCGGGTCAGTCGAGGAACTGGCAGGTGCCGCGCGGGGTGTAGCGGCCGTGGCCGGCCCGGCCGATGTAGGCGCGGTCGGTGACGACCGGGACGCCCCGGGACAGCACGGTGCGCACCTGCCCGGTGATCCGGCGGCCCTCGTACGCGCTGTAGTCCACGTTCATGTGGTGGGTCTGCGCGGAGACCACCTGCTCGGCGTGCGGGTCGTAGATCACCACGTCGGCGTCGGCGCCGGGCGCCAGCGTGCCCTTGCGCGGGTAGAGGCCGAACATCCGGGCCGGGGTGGCGCAGGCGATCTCGATCCAGCGGCGCCGGGTGAGGTGGCCGTCGACCACCGCCTGGTGCAGCAGGTCCATCCGGTGCTCCACGCCGGGCAGGCCGTTGGGGATCTTGGAGAAGTCGCCGCGGCCCATCTCCTTCTGCCCGCTGAAGCAGAACGGGCAGTGGTCGGTGGAGACCACCTGGAGGTCGTCGGTGCGCAGGCCCTGCCACAGCGCGGCCTGGTGTTCGCGCGGGCGCAGCGGCGTACTGCACACGTACTTGGCGCCCTCGAAGTCGGGCTCGGCCAGGTTGTCGGTGGACAGGAACAGGTACTGCGGGCAGGTCTCGCCGAAGACCGGCAGCCCCTGGTCGCGGGCGGCGGCCAGTTCGGCGACGGCCTGCTGGGCGGAGACGTGCACGACGTACAGCGGGGAGCCGGCCACCCGGGAGAGCTGGATGGCGCGGTGGGTGGCCTCGGCCTCCAGCAGGGCGTGCCGGACCTCGCCGTGGTAGCGCGGGTCGGTCTTGCCCGCGGCCAGCGCCTGCTGGACCAGGACGTCGATGGCGATGCCGTTCTCGGCGTGCATCATGATCAGGCCGCCGTTGCCCGAGGCGCGCTGCATGGCCTGGAGGATCTGGCCGTCGTCGCTGTAGAAGACGCCCGGGTAGGCCATGAACATCTTGAAGCTGGTGACGCCCTCCTCGACCAGGACGTCCATCTCCTTGAGCGTCCGCTCGTTGACGTCGGAGACGATCATGTGGAAGCCGTAGTCGATCGCGCACTGGGCGTCGGCCTTGGCGTGCCAGGCGTCGAGTCCGGCGCGCAGGACCGGAGCCGACGCTCTGGATGGCGAAGTCCACGATGGTGGTGGTGCCGCCCCAGGCCGCGGCGCGGGTGCCGGTCTCGAAGGTGTCGGAGGCGGTGGTGCCGCCGAACGGCATCTGCATGTGCGTGTGGGCGTCGACGCCGCCCGGGATGACGTACTTGTCGGTGGCGTCGATGACGGTGTCCGCGGTCCAGCCGGCCGCCGTGTCGCTCTCGTGGGCGGCGAGGGCGGCGATCCGGCCGCCCTCGATGAGCACGTCGGCGTGGATCTCGTCGGCGGCCGTGATCACCAGACCGCCGCGGATGAGGGTACGGGTCACAGCGTGGTGCCTGCTTCCATGGTGGACTGGGCCTGGGCCAGGGCCTGTTCGAGGGCGTCCGCGCCCTCCTCGGCCTCGGCGACGGTGAGCGTCAGCGGCGGGGCGATGCGCAGCGACGTTGCCCTGCCTGCCGCCCTTGCCGATGAGCACGCCGTGCTCGCGGGCGGCCTCAAGGACCAGGCTCGCGGCGGTCGGTGACGGGGTGTCGGTGCCGGGCTCGACCAGTTCGACGCCGAGCATCAGGCCGCGGCCGCGCACCTCGCGGACGATGCCGCGAGCGCGCGGCGACCGCGTCCAGCCGGGACTTGAGCAGGCCGCCGACCCGGCGGGCGTTGCCCTGGAGGTCGTGGTCGATGAGGTAGCCGAGGTTGGCGAGCGCGCCCGCGGTGGTGACCGGGCTGCCGCCGAAGGTGGAGATGGAGTTGCCGGTCAGGCAGTTCATCACCTCGGCGCGGGCCACCACCCCGCCCATGGACAGGCCGTTGCCGACGCCCTTGGCGAAGGTGAGGATGTCCGGCGGGCCGGCCGTCGGCGTGCGCCTGCCAGCCCCAGAAGTGGTCGCCGGTACGGCCCCAGCCGGTCTGCACCTCGTCGGTGATCCACAGGATGCCGTGCCGGTCCAGCACCCGCTTGAACGCGGCCAGCAGCCCGTCGGGCCCGGAGGTGAAGCCGCCGACGCCCTGGACGGGTTCGGCGATCAGCGCGGCGACCTGGCCGTTGGCCTGGCCGAGCATCTCCTCCAGGTCGGCGACGCACGCCGCGGTGAACTCGGCGTCCGACAGGTGCGCGTACGGGCCGCGGGTGCGCACCCCGCCGTGCACGTACAGCGTCTGGAGCGGGGACAGACTGGTCGGCGACCAGGAGGAGTTGCCGGTGATGCCGATCGCGGTGAAGGACCGGCCGTGGTAGCTGTTGCGCAGCGCCAGCACCTGGTTGGAGCGGCGGTACGCCGTCGCGAGCAGCAGGGCCGTGTCGTTGGCCTCGGTGCCGGAGGTGGTGAAGAACACCCGGGCGTCGGGGATGCCGGACAGGTGGGCGATGCGCTCGGCCAGCTCCACTGCCTGGTGGCTGAGGTACAGCGTCGAGGAGTGCAGCAGCTTCCCGGCCTGCTCGGCGACCGCGGCGGTCACCTCGGGCAGCGCGTGGGCGGTCATGGTGGTGAGGATGCCGCCGAAGAAGTCCAGGTAGCGGGTGCCCTCGGCGTCCCACACGTGGCGGCCCTCGCCGTGGGTCAGCTCGATCGGCCGGGCGTAGTAAGTGGCGAGCCAGTCGGGCAGTACGGCGCGGTGGCGGGCGTACAGCGCGGCGTGCGCGCTCTCGGTCACGGTCGCCATCCGCTCACGCCTCCGTCAGGTCGCCGTAGGCGTCCGGCCTGCGGTCCCGGTAGAACGCCCAGGTCTTGCGGACCTCGTCGATCAGGTCGAAGTCGAGGTCGCGGACGAGCAGTTCCTCCTTGCTGTCGGAGGCGGCGCCGTCCACGAGCTTGCCGCGGGGGTCCACGAAGTAGCTGGTGCCGTAGAAGTCGTTGTCGCCGTACGGCTCCTGGCCGACGCGGTTGATCGCCGCGACGAAGTACTCGTTGGCGACGGCGGCGGCCGGCTGCTCCAACTGCCACAGGTACGCGGACAGGCCGCGGCTGGTGGCCGACGGGTTGTACACGAGCTGCGCGCCGGCCAGGCCGAGGGCGCGCCAGCCCTCGGGGAAGTGCCGGTCGTAGCAGATGTAGACGCCGATCCGGCCGACCGCGGTGTCGAACACCGGCCAGCCGAGGTTGCCCGGCTTGAAGTAGAACTTCTCCCAGAAGCCCTTGACCTGCGGGATGTGGTGCTTGCGGTACTTGCCGAGGTAGCTGCCGTCCGCGTCGATGACCGCGGCGGTGTTGTAGTAGTGGCCCGCCTGCTCGATCTCGAAGACGGGGACCACCATCACCATGCCGGTCTCCTTGGCGAGCGCCTGCATCCGGCGGACGGTGGGCCCGTCGGGGACGGGTTCGGCCCAGCGGTAGTGCTCGTCCTCCTGGACCTGGCAGAAGTAGGGGGCGTTGAACACCTCCTGGAAACCGATCACCTTGGCGCCCTGCGCGGCCGCGGCGCGCGCGTGCTCCTCGTGCTTGGCGATCATCGACTCGGTGTCCCCGGTCCAGGTGGCCTGCACCAGGGCGGCCCGTACGACATTGCTCATGAGCAGCTCCTCTGACGTGGTCGTCACGTCGGTTCTACGCACGTAGATCCCAGCGGTCTGACGAACGTAGAAGCGCATGGGCCACTCTGGCAAGGCTTGCGCGGTTACCGCCCTACGACGGCCCCGTTTCGTCCCCGCCCGACCCATTCGGCTCCCTCCCTTCCGGGGTGATCCGGGGAAGCCCCTGGGGCACCCTGGCCCCGCCCAAAGGATCACGGAGCGAATCGACGCCCACCCGGAATCCACGGAGGCCGGGGCCCAGCGGAAGAGGGCACCCGAAAGCCGCCGCGCGAGCCGAGCCGGACGAGGCCACCCGGAAAACGCGAGGGCGGGGGCCCAACCGAAAGGGCACCCAAAAGCCGCCGCCGCGGCGGGACGGGAAACAGCGGGACCCGGCCGCCGGGCACCCCCCACCCCACGACGGCCGGCGCGGCACGGCGGAACAGCAACACCCCGCACCCCGCCGTGCACCGCGTCCGAGGCGCGCCCCCAGGGGGAACGGGGCCCCGGGGGAACGGGCCCCGTCTCCCCATGGACGAGCCGAGTCCGGAGGTGGCCGGGCCCCGCAGAAGGCAGGCGCCCTCGTCAGAGGGAGCGAAGAGCCGCGGTGATGTCCCGCAGCCGCGGCCCGGACACCCGCCCGGCGGCGGACAGCAGCGGCTCGGCCAGCGCCGGGCGAACCCGTACGAGAGCGGCGGCGTCGGACGCCGGCCGGGCCCGGGCGACGGTCTCCAGGAGTTCCGCCGCCTCCGCGGGCCGCCCGCCCCCTTGCAGCAGGTCGGCCACGACCGCGACATCGGCGGGCGGCCGGCCCGCGGCCTGGTGCAGCAGCGTGCGGCAGTCCTCCCCGCGCCCGCCCGCCGCGAGGGCGGACGCCGCCGCGGCCAGCGGCCTCGGCGGCAGCACCGCCACCTCCCACAGCAGCGTCGCCACGTCCGCCCCGAGCCCGGTCCGCTCCAACTCCCTGACCAGGTAGGGAATCCGCTCGGCCGGCCCGTCGGCCACCTCGCACAGCACGAGGTACGCCGCCCCGCTCTCGCCCATACCGCGCAGCCGCCCCAGCCGGGCCGCGCCGTCCCGCGCCTCCGCGGTCCAGCGCGGATCGGCCGCCGACCGCTCCGGCTCGGCGGCGGCCGTCGCCCCGGCGAACCGCGCACCCCGCGGCGCGGGCCCGGGGTTCGGCGCGCTGTCCGCGCACCACCGCCTCCCGCGCACCCGGCTCGACGCGGCCCGGCGCACCCGCGAACCGCGCCCCGCGCGGCGCCGCGGCCGGCGCGGCCCCGATCCCGGCCTCAGCCCCGGCCTCCACCGCGGCCTCCACCTCGGCCGCCGGCTGCTCGTACGCACCGGCGAACCGCGCGCCCCGCGGCCGGGCGCCCCTGCCGCTCCGACCGACCCCGCTGCCCGGGCTCCGACGCGCGCTCCGGCGACGGGCTCCGGCTCCGGCCCGGCGAGCGCCTCCAGCCGGGCGGCCAGCTCCTCGCAGCGGGCGGACGCCCGCGCCAGGTCGTCCCGGCACCAGGCGAGGATGCCGGCGACCAGGCGCCGACGTCGCGGGGTTCGGCCCGGCGGCCGCCTGGTCGCCGGGCGCGCGCCGCCTCGCGGGCGCGGACGGCGGCCAGCTCGCGGGCGCCGCCGGGCGGCGTCGAGCCGGGCGCGCAGCGCGTGCTCCGCGCCGGGCGCGGCGTCCTGCGCGCGGACGGCGCCGCGGTAGAGCGCGTAGGCGTGCGCGACCTCAGTCCGGATCGGCCGCCGGCCGCGCCGGAGTTGACGGCGACGTCGTGCAGCACGGCGTGCACGACGTCCCACGGCGGTAGTCCGCGCACCGCTCTCGTAGGCCATCGCGGCGCCCCGGTGCGCGCGCGGCGAAGACCCCGTACCAGCCGGGCCGTTCACCGAGCGTCGCGACCAACGACCGGAAGTAGTACGTGAATTCCGCCGCCACCACACCCTCCACTGTTGCGGATGGGACTCCGTCCGGCATTGCACACCCGGCGCGTTACGGCGCTGCTACGGGGAGTTTTCCGAACCGACAGCCTCGGACCGCCGACCGGACCATCACTCGACAGGCAAACTTGCAAGCTTTCCTGTCGAACTCCTACGGTGGAGGCCATGGCGACCACCGACCGGGCCGGAGCCCGGGCACGTACCGCGGACGAGCTGACCACACTCGTCTCCCAACTCTCCCGGCGGCTGCGGGCGACGACCGCGCAGGACGCGCTGACCCCCTCGCAGGTGTCGGTGATGGCGCGGCTCGGCAGGACGGCCCGGCCACCACGGCCGCGCTCGCCCGGGCGGAGCTGGTCCGGCCGCAGTCCATGCGGATGACGCTGTCCGCCCTGGAGGAGCGCGGCCTGGTCGCCCGCGCCCCGCACCCGACCGACGGGCGCCAGGTCGTCTTCTCGCTCACCGACGCCGGCGAGCGGCTGCGCGGCTCGGGCCGCCGGGCCCGGCGCGGCTGGCTGGCCGAGGCGATCGACGCGCGGCTGAGCCCCGCGGAGACAGGACGCCCTCACCGATGTCCTGCCGCTGCTGCGGCGGCTGGTGCGAGTCGTGAACGAGGGCGGCCCGATCCGGGCCGCGCGGCTCCGCTCCCCACCCGAGCTGGGCCGGCGCGGACCGGCGCACCCGGGGAGACCGACAGCGGCTTCGGGCCGAAGCTCGTCGCGCCGCTGATGCTCGGCGCGGTGCTCAACCCGATCAACTCGACGATGATCGCGACGGCGCTGGTGGCGATCGGCGGCAGCTTCCACGTGGGGGCGGCGGACACCGCGTGGCTGGTGTCGTCGCTGTACCTGGCGAGCGCGGTGGCGCAGCCGACGATGGGGCAGGCTGGCCGACCGGCTCGGGCCCGCGCCGGGTCTTCCTGGCCGGGCTGCTGGTGGTGGCCGCGGCCGGGGCGGTGGGGACGGCGGCGCCCTCCCTCGCGTGGCTGATCGTGTCGCGGGTGCTGCTCGGCGTCGGCACCTCCGCCGCGTACCCGGCGGCGATGGCGCTGCTGCGGGCCCACTCGCACCGGCTCGGCGTCCCCACGCCGCGCCCCGTGCTCGGGCTGCTGTCGCTCGCCGGGCTGTCGAGCGCCGCCGTGGGCCCGGTGCTCGGCGGGGTGCTGGCGGCCACGCTCGGCTGGCGGGCGGTGTTCGCGGTGAACCTGCCGTTGGCGCTCGCCGGATTCGTGACTGGCCGCCCTGTGGCTGCCCGGCGACCGGCCGGGGCACGTCCGGGGAGCGCGCCGGTCCGCCCCGTCCGGCAACCGCAAGGAATCCGGCGGCGCCGGAGAGCCGTTCCCTCGACCCCGTCGGCATCGCCCTGTTCGCCGCGCTCCTGGCCACCGTGATGTTGTTCCTGATGCGGCTGGACACCCCGCGCTGGCCGCTGCTGCCGCTCGCCGCCGTGCTGGCCGCCGCCCTCGCCGGCTGGGAGCTCCGGCGGGCCGCGCCCTTCCTCGACCTGCGGATGCTGGCGGCCAACCGTCCGCTCATCGCTCACCTACCTGCGCCACGGGATGTCGTACCTGGTCATCTACTGCGTGATGTACGGCTACGCCCAGTGGCTGGAGGACGCGCACGGCTACTCGTCGGCCGCCGCCGGGCTGCTGATGCTGCCGATGTCGGTCGCGGCGATGGCGACGTCGCTGCTGGGCGCGCGGACCCAGGGCATCCGGGCGCCGCTGACGTCGCCGCCGCGCTGATGGTGCCGGCAGCGGCGCGCTGCTCGCGGCGGGGCACGGCACGCCCGCGGTCGCGCTCGGCGCGGCGGGCGCGCTGTTCGGACTGCCGCAGGGGCTGACCTCGACCGGCAACCAGGCCGCGGTGTACGCGCAGGCGCCGGCCGGGGAGACGGGCAGCGCCGCCGGGCTGCAACGCACCTCGCAGTACCTCGGCGCGATCACCGCGGCGAGCCTGATCAGCCTGTTCTACGGGCAGCGCGCCACCGACGCCGGCCTGCACGACATGGCGCTGACCGCCGCCGTGCTCGGCGCGCCGTCCTCCTGCTGACCCTGTTCGACCCGTCGCTGCGCACCCCGCGCGACAGCCCGGCCGACGCCCGCGCTGATGCCGTCCGGCGGAACCGCCACCCCTGAATGTCCCATCCGGTACGTCCCGACCCCGAGAAGAGAACCCCCACATGAGCATCACCACCCTCGACGCCCGTACCGCCCTGGTCGTCATCGACCTCCAGCAGGGCATCGTCGCGCTGCCGACCGCCCACCCGGCCGAGGAGGTCGTGGCCCGCAGCGCCGGCTGGCCGCCGCGTTCCGCGAGCGCGGGCTGCCCGTCGTCCTGGTGAACGTCACCGGCGTGGCGCCCGGCCGCAACGACGGCGGCCCGGCCCCCGCCGTGTCCTTCCCCGACGGCTGGACCGACCTGGTGCCGGAGCTGGACCGGCAGCCCGTCGCGACATCACCGTCACCAAGCAGCAGTGGGGCGCGTTCTACGGCACCGCGCTCGACCTGGCGCTGCGCCGCCGCGGGGTGACGCAGATCGTGCTGTGCCGGCATCTCGACCAGCATCGGCGTGGAGTCCACCGCCCGGGACGCCTACGAGCACGGCTACCACGTGACGGTGGCCACCGACGCGGTGACCGACACGGACGCCGACGCGCACGCCCACGCGGTCGGGAAGATCTTCCCGCGGCTGGCGGAGACGGGCAGCACGGACGAGATCATCGCCCTGCTGCCGGCCGTCTCCTAGCGATGCGGCGCGCGGCTCGGACGGCCGGCTCAACGGCCGTCCGGGCAGCGCGGCTTCAGCTCACCCAAGCCCGTCGGCACCACCCGCGCACTCCGCCGGAAGCCGCCCGGGAGCGGCGCCGCGGCTCGAACACCGCTACGATGCCGCGCCATGAGCGACGACCAGCGCACTCTCGTCCTGGCCCTGGTGGGCCTGGCCCTCGGCGGCACGCTGGGCTGGTTCGCCCGCACCTATCTCTGGCAGCGAAGACTCCACCGCAGGCAGCGGTTCTTCGGGCTGCCCAAGGACTCCGAGTGCCTGCTCGTGGTGCCGCGCGACCCGGGCGCCCGGGGCTGGAGCCTGGCCCGGCACGACGCGTTCGCGCTGCTGGAGCTGGCCGCGGTGATCAAGGAGTGCGGGGCGCACGCGGAGGTGCTGGCGCACGACACGGCGTGGCAGGGCTTCGGCGCCCGCACCGAGTTCTGCATCGGCGGCCCCGCGGCCAACTACCGGCTGGCCGCGCACCTGCGCTCGATGCTGCCGGGCGTCGAGATCGACACCGACTCGGCGCCGGGCCCCGACCAGGGCGCGATCACCGTCGGCGGGCGAGACGTACCGGCTGGAGAAGGGCGACGGTCGAGTACGTCCTGCTGGCCCGGCTGGCGGCGGCCCGCGACTCCGGCAACGACCGGCCGGTCTTCCTGTCCTCCGGCCAGCGCGGCATAGCCAACCAGGCCGCGACCCGCTACCTGGCCCGCCACCACCCGCGGCTGATCCGCAAGCACGGCGTCGACGGCACCTTCTGCCTGCTGCTGAAGGTGGTCAACTCCCAGGCGTACGGCTCCGACGTGGTCGAACTGGTCGCGGACGTCACCAAGGCGGCGGCCACCGCGCCCAAGGGCGTCAGTCAGCCAGACCGATCACCAGCCACATGATGCGCCACCCCGGCGACCGTGCACATCAAGCGTGCGTGCTCGACGGGTGCGGGCTGTGCGCCTCGGGCAGGATGTCGGACGTGGCCAGGTAGAGCAGGAACCCGGCGAAGAAGCCGAGGTAGAGGCCGAGCACCCCGGTCGGGATGGTGAAGGCCAGCGTGACCGCGGCGCCCACCACCGGGGCCAGCGCGTCGGCGCCCAGCAGCGCCTGGGCGCGGCGCCGGCCGTTCCCGTAGAGCCGGGTGATCGTGTACGTGTTGAAGCCGTCGGCGAAGTCGTGCGAGATGACGGCGATCGCGACGACGATGCCGACGGTGCTGCCGGCCTGGAAGGCCGCGCCGATCGCGAAGCCGTCCATCACGCTGTGCCCGACCAGGGCGCAGGCCGCCGCCACCCCGATGCCCTTGACCGGGTCGTGCGCGTGGCCGTGACCGTGCGTGTGGGAGGCGTACTCCCCTTCGTGGGCGCGGTGGATGGCCACCGAGCGCTCCACGATGTGCAGGGCCAGGAAGCCGGCCACGAACATCAGCAGCGCCGCCGGCACCCCGAAGACGTGCCGCGGCTGGGTGTCCAGCGCCTCCGGCAGCAGGTCGAACCCGACGACTCCGAGCATGAGCCCGGCGGCGAGGCCGAGTACGAGGTGGCGGCGGTCGCCGATGCGCTGGGCGACGATGCCGCCGATCAGGGTCATCGCGAACGCGCACGCGGCTATCAGGACCGGCATGCGGCCATGATCCCGGACGCCGCGTGCGGCCGCGAATCAGGGGTGCCCTTTACCGGCCGTGACCGTGGCCGCCGTCGTGCCCGGGGCCGTCGAGACGCTGCCGCACGGCCGCGGCCATGGCCTGCTCGCCCTTGGCGTTGGGGTGCGCGGGCGCGGCCGGGGCGGCCGGGGTGAGCGGCTCGATCCACCGGTCGGCGGGCGGGCGGCACATGTCGTGGCCGACGGTCGGCGAGTAGGTGTCGACGTACGTCGCGCCGTGCAGCAGCGCCTCGAACCTGAGCATGGTGTTGAGCTTCTTCTCGGTGTCCCGCAGGTACGGGAAGTCGCCGGCCGCGAAGGGGACCGCGGGGAAGCAGCCGACGCCGTCGTCGGGCAGCAGGTCGGGGTAGCCCACCACCGCGACCCGGGCGCGCGGGGCGCGGTCGTGCACCGCCCGCAGCACCTCGGCGATCTTCGGCGCGGTCTCGATGACGTTCATGGTGAGCTGGTCGGCGCCGCCCGCCCGGTAGTGCTCCTTGCACGGGCTGCCCGCCGGGTCGGTGACGCTCAGCCCCGCGCAGGTGGCGATGATCGAGCCGAAGCCGACGTCGTTGCCGCCGATCTGGACGGTGACCAGGGTGGTGTCGTGGTTGAGGGCGTCGAGCTGGGGCGGGTTGGTGCCCTGCGGCTTCCACATCTGGACGGTGGTGGCGCCGGCGCAGCTCACGTCGGTGAGGTCGCCGATCCGGTCGGCGGCGGCCACCAGGTGCGGGTAGTTGTGGTCGGAGCGGGCGCAGTTCGCGTCGATCTGGGTCGGGATGACCGGGCCGGAGGTGTACGAGTCGCCGAGCGCGACGTAGTGCACGGTGTGGTGGCTGCCGCCGTGGTGGGCGCCCGTACCGGCCGCGGCGGGCGTGACGGCCGCCGCGGTCAGCGCGAGGGCGCCGCCGAGCGCCGCGGCCCCCATGACCGCGGCGCGTCGGCCGGCCGCCTTCCCGGAACCCGATCCCGGTCCCGGCGCTGGTGTGTCCGTGCCCGTGCCCGTATGCCTGTGCCCATGCCTGTGGCCATCGGGCCCCTCCCCTGGTGTCCCCGTGGAACGTGCGGGCGCCGCTGCCCTGACGGCGGCGGCGCGGGCTCAAGGCTCGATCGCGCGGTGACCGGTGTCAATGGGTCTGACGCGCTCATGTGCCACGGGTGCGCCGCGTCCCCGTCCGCCGGGCCGTACGCATGATCGTCGGGCGGGCCCGGAGAAGGGACGATGACCGTACGTGACCGGGGCGGCCGGTTCCGCTTTTCCCGTCGGCCTTCCGTGTGCCCTGGGGGAATCGAGGGCATCCGTCGATTGAGGAGGTGCCGTCATGTCGGCTTACGCTCAGCACCATGTACAGCTGGCCATCACCAACGACTTCCTGGTGGGGATCGGCCCGCTGGTCATCGGCATCATCATCGTCGGCCTGCTGATCGCGGCCGTGTGGTTCGGGCGCCGGCGCAGCGAGCGCGAACCCGAGGTCCCGCGCGGCACGCGGGCCCGGTCCGGTGCCTGGCAGACGCCCAGGGAGGGGGAGAACGGGGGCGCGGACGACCACGGCCCCGGGCATCAGGGCTCGACCGCACGCAGCCACGAGGCGCGCGGGCTGGAGCCGGACGAGATGCCGCAGGACGGGCGGCGCCGCCTCCCGCACGAGCTCCACCACTCCGGCGTGCACGCCGGCCGCATCCGCACCCACCCGCGCCGGCACAGCGGGCCCAACCTGGATTAGTCGCCTCCCGCTGGGGTCACCCGAAATTCCCCCCGCCGGGGGGACGGCTCCTCACACCCGCGCCCGGGTGCGGGGGGCCTTCGCGCGGAGCCGGGCCCGGCGCCGCGCAGCGCCGGGCGCGCTGCGGCGCCCGACCTCGCCGCACCCCGCCCGGGGTGACGGCCGCCCGGCACCGCCGAGCAGCACCACCCCGCTCCCCGCCGCGGCGGCGGAAACGAGGGGACCCCCGTCCCCTCACGCACCCCGAGCACTCGGGCAAGCGGGCCCACCGCCCCCACGGGCACACCGGGCAAGGGGACCCGCAGTCCCCTCAGGCACCCGGAGCACACCGGGCAGCGGGAACGAGGGGCCCGTTGTCCCACTCGGGCAAGGGAACGTGTCGCCCTCGGGCACACCGGACACGGGGCCCAGCCGTCCCCTCGGGCACCCCAGCGCCGGGGGCCGGGGGCCCTCGCGCAAGCGGGCCGCCGAAACCGCCGCCGCGGCGGGAGCCCGACACGGCGCAACCCCACCCCGCGACGGCCGGCGCGGCGCTGCGGCGGGGGAAACGGGGGGAACCGTATTCCCTCGCGTGCCCGCCCGGGAAGGGCTAGGTGAGGTGGCGGGCCGCCGAGGCGATGGACGGGGAGGCGATGCCCGCGGCGTCGAGCTGTTCCTCCGGGGTCGCGGACCCGGGCATGGAGTGGACCGCGAGGCGGGTGAGCCTCGGCATCGGCGTGGCCGTTGCCGAAGGATTCGAGTACGGCGTCGGCGAGGCCGCCCTCGGGATGGTGGTCCTCGACCGTGACGAACCGCCCGGTCACCTCCGCCGCCGCCCGCAGCGTCTGCGTGTCCACGGGCTTGACCGAGTAGAGGTCGATGACCCGCGCCTTGATCCCCTCGGTGGCCAGCTTGTCCGCCGCGGCCAGCGCCTCGTGGACGGTGATGCCCGGCGGCGATGAGGGTGACCTGGTCGTCGGGCCCGGAGCGCAGCACCTTGCTGCCGCCGATGGGGAATGCCTCGCCGGGACCGTAGATCACCGGGGTCTCGCCGCGCGTGGTGCGCAGGTAGCTGATGCCGGGGCGGTCGGCCATGGCTGTGACGAGCTGGACGGTCTGGTTGGCGTCGCAGGGGTAGAGCACGGTGCTGCCGTGGAGCGAGCGCAGCATGGCGAGGTCTTCCAGGGCCATCTGGGACGGCCCGTCCTGGCCGATGGAGACACCGGCGTGCGACCCGACGACGTTGAGGTCGGACCGGGAGACCGCGGCCATCCGCAGGAAGTCGTGGGCGCGGGTCAGGAAGGCCGCGAAGGTGACGGCGTACGGCTTCCAGCCGCGTACGCCCATACCCGACGGCCGCCGCGATGAGCTGCTGCTCGGCGATGTAGCACTCGAAGTACCGCTCGGGGTGCTCCTCGGCGAAGAGCTGCGCCTTGGTCGAGTCGCCGACCTCGCCGTCGAGGGTGACGACGTCGCCGCGCAGGGAGCCGAGCGCCGCCAGGGCCTCGCCGAAGGCGGTACGGGTGGCGACGTCGTCCCCCACGCGGTAGTGCGGCAGCGGGGCGTCCGGATCGCCGCCGCCGCGCGACGGCCGTTCGGCGTCCTGCGGCGCGCGGACCCGCACCCGCAGGTCGCGCAGGCCGCCGAGCTCGCGGACCGCGGCCTCCGCGTCGGGCAGCGGCTTGCCGTGCTTGCCCTCGCGGTCCTCGACGGCGGCCACCCCGCGGCCCTTGCGGGTCCTGGCGATGATCGCGGTCGGCGCGCCGCGGTTGGTGCGCGCGGTGGCCATGGCCTCGTCGACGGCGTCGATGTCGTGCCCGTCGACCTGCACGGTGTACCAGCCGAAGGCGCGGATACGGCGGGCGTACGCGTCCAGGTCCCAGCCGTGCCGGGTGGGGCCGCGCTGGCCGAGCCGGTTGACGTCGATGATCGCGGTGAGGTTGTCCAGCCCCTCCATGCCCGCCTGTTCGAACGCCTCCCACACCGATCCCTCGGCCAGCTCGCTGTCGCCGCACAGCACCCAGGTCCGGTACGGCAGGTGGTCCAGCCGCTTGCCGGCCAGCGCCACGCCGACCCCGATGGGCAGGCCCTGGCCGAGCGAGCCGGTCGCCACGTCGACCCAGGGGATCTTGGGCGTGGGGTGGCCCTCCAGACGGCTGCCGAGCTTGCGGAAGGTGAGCAGCTCGTCGTCGGTGATGGCGCCCGCGGCCTTGTAGGCGGCGTAGAGCAGCGGGGAGGCGTGGCCCTTGGACAGGATGAGGTGGTCGTTGCCCGGGTGGTCGGGCCGGTCGAAGTCGTAGCGCAGGTGGCGGGCGAGCAGCACCGCGGTGAGTTCGGCCGCGGACATCGAGGAGGTGGGGTGCCCCGAGCCCGCCGCGTCGGCGGCGCGGACGGCGTCCACCCGCAGCTGCTGGGCGAGTTCGCCGATCTGTGCGTCGCTGAGCACGGCGTCCTGGGTGACGGTGGGGGTCATGAGGCCGGATCTCCCTTCGCATCGAGGCGGCCGCCTGACCGGAGAGGGCGGCGCGGGCCCCTTCCCCGTCCGGCTGCCCGATGGCAGGCCGGACAAACAGGGCGCGGACCCGTACGAAGGCGGCCGGAATCGGTGGCGCCCAGCGGATCTCGGTGGCTCTCGGTGGCGCTGCGCGCCGCTCAGTGGCGGAGGATCTTCGCCAGGAAGTCGCGGGCGCGGGCACTGTCCGGCGCGGCGAAGAACTCGGCGGGCGGCCGGTCCTCGACGATACGGCCGTCGGCCATGAACACGACCCGGTCGGCGGCGGAGCGGGCGAACCCCATCTCGTGGGTGACGACGATCATCGTCATGCCGTCGGCGGCCAGCCGCCGCATCACTTCGAGCACCTCGTTGATCATCTCGGGGTCGAGCGCGGAGGTGGGCTCGTCGAAGAGCATCGCCTTGGGGTCCATGGCCAGCGCGCGGGCGATCGCCACGCGCTGCTGCTGGCCGCCGGAGATCTGTGCGGGCATCTTGTCGGCGTGGTCGGCGACGCCGACCCGCTCCAGCAGCTCGCGCGCCCTGCGCTCGGCGACTTCCGGCTGCTGCCCGCGGATGCGCACCGGGGCGAGGGTGACGTTCTCCAGCACGGTGCGGTGCGCGAAGAGGTTGAACGACTGGAAGACCATGCCGACGTCGGCGCGCAGCCGGGCGAGTTCCCGGCCGGCGGCGGGCAGCGGTACGCCGTCGATCGTGATGGTGCCGGAGTCGACCGGTTCCAGCCGGTTCACCGCCCGGCACAGGGTGGACTTGCCGGAGCCGGACGGGCCGATGACCACGACGACCTCGCCGCGGTCGACGGTCAGGTCGATGTCCTTGAGGACGTGCACCGGCCCGAAGTGCTTGTTGACCCCGCTGAGGACGATCAACGGCTCTCCGGCCACGACGGCTTCCTCAGCCCAGCACGCGGTGTACGAGGGTGTCGCGCTCGGTCTGCGGGATGGCGGTCCAGCGCATGCCGCGCAGGGCGCCTTCGAGGGCCAGCAGGGTGTGGGTGCAGGCGTCCTCCGGCAGATCGGGGCGGATCTTCTCGAAGGCACGGCCCGAGCCCAGTCGGCGCAGTTCGCCCGCGTCACCGACGCCCGCGCGGCGCAGCCGGTCGGCGAGCACCGCACCGATGTTCGGCAGTTGCTGAAGGGAGTCCACGTCGTGCCTCCGTACAAGCCGGTGGTGAGGGTGGTGAGAGTAGCGAGGGTGGTCCGGGATGTGGGGATGTGAGGGTGCGTCGGAATGTCCGCTGGCGCCATCATGCACGGGGATCGGGGCCGGGCCCGGCCATCGCGTGCTGACACGCCCGGGTCCGTCCCCCGCCATGGTGACAGCCGGTCATCATCTGCTGACGTCCCGCCGGTCAGACGTCCAGGTCGACCACCACCGGGGCGTGGTCGGAGGCGCCCTTGCCCTTGCGCTCCTCGCGGTCCACGTACGCGTCCGACACCGCCTTCGCGAACGGCTCGTTGCCGTACACCAGGTCGATCCGCATGCCGCGGTTCTTGGGGAAGGCGAGCTGGCGGTAGTCCCAGTACGTGTAACGGGTGGTCGTACTTCAGCGGGCGCGGCACGACGTCGCTCAGGCCGGTGTCGCGCAGGGCGGCCAGCGCGGCGCGCTCGGCGGGCGTGACGTGGGTCATGCCCTCGAAGACGGCGGTGTCCCACACGTCGTCGTCGGTCGGCGCCACGTTGTAGTCGCCGAGGACGGCGAAGGGGCGCCCGCCCGCAGCGTCCCCGGCGACGGCGGCGGTGAGCGCCTCGAACCAGCGCAGCTTGTACGCGAAGTGCGGGTGGTCGACCTCCCGGCCGTTCGGCACGTAGACCGACCAGACGCGGACCGGGCCGCAGGTCGCGGAGACCGCGCGGGGCTCCTCGACGTCCTCGAAAGCGGGGGCGCCCGGCAGGCCGTGCACCACGTCCGCCAGGCCGACCCGGGAGATCACCGCCACGCCGTTCCACCGGCCGGTGGCCTGCACGGCCGCCTCGTATCCCAGCTCGCGCAGCTCGGCGTGCGGGAACTGCTCGGCGGTGCACTTGGTCTCCTGCACGCACAGGACGTCCGTGCCGCTGCTCTCCAGCCAGGCCAGCAGCCGCGGCAGGCGGGCGGTGATCGAGTTGATGTTCCAGGTCGCGATGCGCATGCCTGCCAACCTAGCGGCTGGGTCCGACAGCCGGGTCCCGGCGGTGGCGGCTCAGGCGGAGGTGCCGTCGCCGGGGGCCAGCCGCAGGTGGTCGGCGCCGCCGAGGTTGCCGATCTGGAGGTCGTAGATCGGGCGGGCCAGGTCGGTGAGGAGCGCGTCGTGCACGTCGATCGCCCGGCGCGGCTTCACCTCGCGGACGTAGTCGATGACCTCGGAGATCTTGCTCCACGGCGCCTGTACGGGCAGCAGCAGGGTGTCGACGGGGCGGCCGGGCACGGTGAGCGCGTCGCCGGGGTGGAAGACCGATCCGTCGACGAGGAAGCCGATGTTGGTGATCCGCGGGATGTCCGGGTGGATGACGGCGTGCAGTTCGCCGTGCACCTGGACGTCGAACCCGGCGGCGGTGAACGTGTCGCCGTGCCCGACGGTGTGGACGCGGCCCGGGAACGCGGCGGAGACCTGGCCGGCGACGCTGGCCAGGGTCCACAGCTCGGCGCCGGGGTTGGCCTCCAGGGCGGCCCGCAGCCGGTCCTCGTTGAAGTGGTCCAGGTGCTCGTGGGTGACGAGGACGGCGTCGGCGCCGACGGCCGCGTCCTCTTCGCTGAAGGTGCCCGGGTCGATGACCAGGACGCGGCCGTCCTTCTCCAGCCGGACGCAGGCGTGCTTTTTCTTTGTGAGCTCCATGGGGTCATCATGCCTGTCGCCCGGCCGTCCCTCAGCCACCCACCGCGACCAGCCCTGCCGCTGCCGCGGCCACCCGCCGCGACGGTTCCGCCCGTCCCCCGACCTCAGCCCGGCCGCTGCCGCGGCCACCCGCCGCGACGGTTCCGGCCGCTACCCGGCCCCAGGCCGGTGGCCTGCCGAGCGCGCAGTTCCTCGCGCCCCTGTAGGGCGCCCTACAGGGGCGCGAGGAACTGCGCGACAAGCCACCCACGAACGGGAAGGTCCGGGCACGGCAGAGCACGGGGCAGCCGGGCGGGAAGGCCGGCCACCCCGCGGGCGGAAGGGCCGGGCACGGACACGGCGGGGCAGCCAGGCCGGGAACGGGTCGGCCACCCACGGGGGCGGGAGGTCCGGGGGCGGGCCGGACGGGGCACCCCGGGGGAATCCGGCGAGCCCGGCGGAGCCGTCAGGCTCGGGACCCTCCTGTCTCCTCCTCGATGACCGCCCGCGCGGTGTCGACCGCGGCGCGCGCGGCGGGCAGCCCGCAGTAGACGGCCGTGTGCAGCAGCGTCTCCTCTATCTCGGCGGGCGTGAGCCCGCCCCGCAGCGCCGCGCGGGTGTGGTCGGCGAGTTCGGTGAGCTGGCCGAGCGCGGTGAGCGCGGTCAGGGCGACGAAGTTGCGGGTCCGCCGGTCCAGCCCGGGCCGGGTCCAGGTCTCCCCCCACGCCCAGCGCGTGGCGAAGGCGTCGAAGCCGGCGCCGAACGTCCGGTTGCGGGCGATCGCCGACTCCACCTCCGCGTCGCCGATCAGCTCGCGCCTGATCCGCAGCCCCTCGGTGTACGGATCGGGGCCGGCCGGGGCCGCGGCGGGCGGGGGCACGCGCGGCGGCACGGCCGACGGGGCGGGCGCGAACGGCACGGTGACCGGGGTGCGGTCCGGCCAGGCGCTCTCGAAGTGCCGGGCGATCAGGTCGCCGACGGCGGTGGGCTCCTCGACGGGCGCGAGGTGGCCGGTGCCGGGCACCACCGCGAGCCGGGCGTCGGGGATGCCGGCCACCAGCAGCCGGGCGTCGGACGGCGGCGTCTCGGTGTCGTCGGCGCCCGCGACGACCAGCGTGGGCACGGTGATCGCGCCGAGCTGCTCGCGGATGTCGAAGGAGGCCAGCGCCTCGCAGGCGGCGATGTAGCAGGTCGGCGTCGGTGGTCCTGACCATCTGCACGGCCCAGTCGGTGATGGCGGGCTGGGTGGCCAGGAAGGCGCCGGTGAACCAGCGCTCGGGCGTGTTGGCCGCCGTACGGTCCAGGCCGTTGGCGCGGACCACGACGCCGCGCTGCCGCCAGGTGTCGGCGCTGGAGAAGCGGGCGGCGGCCGAGACCAGGGCGAGCGCGGCGACCCGGTCGGGGCGCAGCAGCGCCAGCCGGGCGCCGACGGCGGCGCCGAGCTCGCAGCCCGCGTAGCCGAAGGTGTCGATGCCCTCGTCGTCCAGGACGGCCAGCAGCCGCCGGGCCAGATTGTCGACGGAGGACGCGGGTTCGGCGGGGGCGCCGCCGTGGCCGGGCAGTTCGTAGCGCAGCACCCGCCAGGCGCCGGTCAGGGACGGCAGTTGGCGGTCCCACATGTGCCAGGTCGAGCCGAGCGCGGGGCCGAGGACGAGGACGGGGGCGTCCTCGGGGCCGTCGAAGCGGTACTGCAGCGGCGGTTGCAGGTCGTCGCGGTCGTCGTCGTAGCTTTCGGAGGCGCTGGGCGCGGCGTGCCGGTGGCTCTCGGCGCGGCGCGGCAGGGCGGCGGCGCGGACCGGCGCGTCGGGTGCCGCGGACGGACCCGGGCGGTCCGGGGCGCCGGCCGGCGCCGCGGCCATGGCCGCGGGCGGGCCGGCGGCCTGCGGCGCGGCGAGTCCTGCGGACGTCGCACCGCCGACGGAAATACGGGGAAGGCTCGGGCTCCCGGATATGCCGGGGCGGCCGCCGTACGGGTCGTACGCGGCGGCGTACATCCCGAGCCGGTCGGCGGGCTCGTCGGTCGCGTCGCTCATCGCCTCACGCTATCGAGTGAAGGGCGGGGTGCGGCAGGGGCTTCCTCGCGGGAGGAGCCTCAGCCGCCCCCGAAGCCGTGCTGGAAGTTGACGGTGGACACCACGTAGACCCGTGGGCGGTCGGGATTGCTGAGGTCGACGGTGATGTTGTGGTCCGGCTTGTCGCCGGCCTGGTGCATCGACAGTCCGGCCCACAGGTGCGGGATGCCGAAGTTCCAGCCGACCGCCTTGCACTGCGCGGGCGTCATGGCCACCCGGCCGTCGTGCAGGGCCGCCCGGCTGGTGCCGACCTCCGCGAGGAAGGTGTCCAGGCCGCCGGCGGTGGTCTGGAACTCGGCGTAGAGCACGCTGGTGACCCAGGAGTTGGTCTCCATGTTGCGGACGTAGCGGGCGCCCATGGGGATCGGGACCTGGTAGATCCGCTGCTGGAGCGAGGTGGGGTACACCTGCGTCAGCCGGCGTCCGGCGGCGAGCTGCTGCGCGCTCTCGCCGCTGCCGCGGCTCTGGGCGGCCGAGATGCCGACGTAGCCCATGGGCACCAGGACCAGCAGCGGGACCACGGTCCAGCGCACCCAGCGCGGCGGGTTGCGCGGGGGGCGGGCGGCCTGCTCGCCCGCAGCGGTGAGGTCGGCGTCGGCCGCCGTCAGGTCGGCGAGGTCGTCGGCGAAGTCCGTGAGGTCGGCCGGGGGTTCCGAGCGCTGCTCGGGCGTCGCGGTCACGGCTGGGCCGCCTGGCGTCCGTAGACCCGCCCGTACCGTTCGTAGCGCTCCACCCGGCGGCGGTTGGCGCGGCGGAAGCGGCGGGCGACCAGCCGGGCCAGGTCGGCGGCGCCGACCATGCCCGCCTCCGGGCCGAGTTCGGCCTTGGCGATCCGGGCCTCGGGGCGGTAGCCGCGGCCGGTCAGGGTGCGCCGGAACGCCTCCCTGGCCGGGGCGATCAGCAGGTCGTCGGCGGCGCTGACGCCGCCGCCGATGACGAAGCAGGACGGGTCGAGCGCGGCGGCCAGGTTGGCCAGGCCGACGCCGAGCCACTGGCCGATGTCCTGGAAGAGCTCGACGCACATCGCGTCGCCCTCCCGGGCCAGCTCGGTGATCAGCGGACCGGTGATGTCGCGGATGTTGCCGCCGACCCGGTCGATGATCCCGTACGCCACCGGGGAGTCGGCGGCGGCCATCTCGCGGGCCTCGCGGACCAGCGCGTTGCCGGAGCTGTACTGCTCCCAGCAGCCGCGGTTGCCGCAGGCGCAGCGGTGGCCGCCGGGCACCACCTGCATGTGGCCGAACTCGCCCGCGACGCCGTAGCGGCCCCGCTTGACGTGCCCGTCCTCCAGGATGGCGCCGCCGATGCCGGTACCCAGGGTGATCATCACCAGGTCGGCCTCGCCGCGCCCGGCGCCGAAGCGCCATTCGGCCCAGGCGGCGGTGTTGGCGTCGTTGTCGACCATGACCGGGACCAGCAGCCGCTCGGAGAGCCGGTCGCGCAGCGGCTCGTCGCGCCAGGACAGGTGGGGGGCGAAGAGCACCCGGGACCGGTCGGCGTCCACCCAGCCGGCGGCGCCGATGCCCACCGCGTGCACGTCGTGCCGCTCGGACAGGTCGAGCACCAGCTCGACGATGGTGTCCTCGACCACCTTGGGGCTCTTGGACTTGTCCGGCGTCTCGGTGCGGAGCTTCTCCAGGATGGTGCCGTCCGCGTCCACGACGCCCGCCATCACCTTGGTCCCGCCGATGTCGATGCCGACGGTGGGTACGCGCGGCGCGGTCAGGTGCGAGCGTCTCTCCCGGCGGTCGCGCATGCCGACGGACTGCCACACGGTGGCCCGGGCGGCGCTGCTGCGGTAGACGCGTTCACGATTGGCACTCAAGCGGGGGTCTCCGGGTCGGTGGCGGCAGGGTCGTGCGTGGACATTGTGCCGTTCCCGGGGGTCCGGCTCAGTTCGAGGGTCAGCTCGTCCAGCTCGCTGCCCCCGGCCATCTCCCGGGTCAGCTGCTCCAGCGTAATGTCCTTCTTGAGGTGGCTGCCGGACATCGACCCGCGCTTGAGGAGGACAAAGCGGTCTCCGACCAGGTAGGCGTGGTGCGGATTGTGTGTGATGAGCACGACGCCCAGGCCCGCGTCGCGCGCGGCGGCCACGTACTTCAGCACCACGCCGGACTGCTTGACGCCGAGCGCGGCGGTCGGCTCGTCGAGCACCAGCACCTTGGCGCCGAAGTGCACCGCACGGGCGATGGCCACGCACTGGCGTTCGCCGCCCGACAGGGTGCCGATCGGCTGGTCGACGTCCCGCAGGTCGATGCCCATCCGCAGCAGCGCCGCGTGGGTGGTGGCGCGCATCGTCGCCACGTCGAGGCGGCGCAGCGGGCCGCGGCCCCTGGTGGGCTCGGAGCCGAGGAAGAAGTTCCGCCAGACGGGCATCAGCGGCACCACGGCCAGGTCCTGGTAGACCGTGGCGATGCCGTGGTCGAGCGCCTGGCGCGGCGAGGTGTGGCGCACCTCACTGCCCTCGATCGCGTACCCGCCCGCGTCGTGCGGGTGCAGGCCCGCGATGATCTTGATGAGGGTGGACTTGCCCGCTCCGTTGTCGCCGAGCACGCAGGTGATCTCCCCGGCGTGCACTTCGAGCGAGACGTCGCGCAGCGCGCGGACGTTGCCGTACGCCTTGGACACCCCGGTCAGTTCGACGAGCGGCGTGCCTGCGGCGCCGGAGGGGGCCGGGGGCGTCTTGGTGGTCATTTGCTGTCCTCCGCCCGCCTGCGGACCCAGGCGTTGAGCAGGGTGGCGAGCAGCAGCATCGCCCCGAGGAAGAACTGGAACCAGTCCGGGTTCCACTGCGCGTAGACGATGCCCTTGCTGGTCATGCCGAAGATGAACGCGCCGACCGCCGAGCCGATCGCGCTGCCGTAGCCGCCGGTCATCAGGCAGCCGCCGATCACGGCCGCGATGATGTAGAGGAACTCGTTGCCGACGCCCTCGCCGGACTGCACCACGTCGAACGAGAACAGCAGGTGCTGCCCCGACACCCAGGCGGCGAAGGCGACCGCCATGTACAGGCCGATCTTGGTACGGGCCACCGGCACGCCGACCGCGCGGGCCGCGTCCGCGTTGCCGCCGACGGCGAAGATCCAGTTGCCGGCGCGGGTGCGCAGCAGCACCCAGGTGGCCACCGCGACCAGGCCCAGCCACCACAGGATGGTGACCTGGAGGTCGACCGAGCCGATCGTCCAGTGCGAGGCGAACAGGTCCCGGCAGGTGCGGGAAGCCCTGCATGTCGCTGATCGACTTGGTGGCGACGGTGCCGCTGATCAGCTTGGTCAGGCCCAGGTTGAGGCCCGGTGAGCATCAGGAACGTGCCGAGCGTGATGATGAAGCTCGGCAGCTTGGTGCGCACCAGCATGACGCCGTTGAACGCGCCCAGCGCCAGCGTCACCAGCAGCGACACGCCCACGCCGACCCAGGTGTTGGCGGTCATCTGGAAGCTGAGCATCGACGAGATCAGCGCGGAGCTGGTCACCATCACGCCGGCCGACAGGTCGAACTCGCCGCCGATCATCAGCAGCGCCACCGGCACCGCCATGATGCCGATCGTCGAGGACGCGTACAGCACCGTGCCCATGCTCGACGCCTGGAGGAAGGAGTCGGCGACCAGCGAGAAGAACAGGAAGACCGCCGCCGCGCCGACGACCGCGCCCAGCTCGGGCCGGCCGAGCAGCCGGCGCGCCAGCGACCGCGGCGCGAGCCGGTCGTCGATGCCGGAGTCGAGGACGTCCAGTCGCGCTCATCGGGTGCCCCGCTTGGCGTACGCCAGCAGCGCCTGCGCGTCGTCCTTGGTGACGATCTGCGGCCCGGTCAGGACCGGCTGGCCGCCGCCGAGGGTGTCGTTGTTGTAGCGGTAGAGCCACAGCAGGTCGATCGCCTCGTAGCCCTGGAGGTAGGGCTGCTGGTCGACGGCGAAGCCGATGGTGCCGTCCTTGAGCGAGGAGGCGACCTGCGCGTTGAGGTCGAAGGTGTCGATCTCGGCCGTGGAGCCCGCCTCCTGCTTGGCCTTGGCGGCGGTCGCCGCGAAGGGCGCGCCGAGCGTCACGACGGAGTCGATGGACTTGTCGGACTGGAGCTTGGCCTCGATCGCGGACTGCACGTCGGGCATGTTGGTGCCGTCGACGTAGAGCTTCTCCATCGTGCCGTGGAAGGTCGCCTTCGCCCCGGCGCAGCGCTGTTCGAGGCCGACGTTGCCCTGCTCGTGCAGGATGCACAGGGCGTGCTTGCGGCCGCGCTGGTTCAGCTCGTCGCCGACGGCGTTGCCCGCGACGGTCTCGTCCTGCCCGATGTGGGTGAGCGCGCCGAACTGCTTGGACTGCTCGGCGCCGGAGTTGACGGTGATCACCGGGATGCCCGCCTTCTCGGCGCGGGCCACCACCGCCTTCATCGCGTCCGGCTTGGCGAGCGTGACGATCAGGCCGTCCACGTGCTGGTCGATCGCGGCCTGCACGAGCTGCGCCTGCTGGTCGCCCTGGTCGCTGTTGGAGTACAGGAAGTTGATGTTGTCCTTCTGCGGCGGCCTGCTTGGCGCCGCTCTGCACGATGTCCCAGAAGGTGTCGCCGGCGCCCGGAGTGGGTGACCATGGCGAACTTCCAGCGCGGGGTGTTCACGGCCGAGCCGTTCGCGGCGAGCTGCTTGGCCCGGTCCTCGGCGCGCTTGCCGCCGGTGGCGCTGCACCCGGCCAGGCAGGCCGCGCCGAGGGCGGCGGCGAGGAGGACGCCGAGCGCGCGGCGGCCGGTGCGGCGGCCGGTCCGCGGGGGTCCGGAAAGGGCGGGGACGGCCGGTCCGGTGGAGAGGGCGGCCGGTTCGGTGGGAGGAGTCGGCGCGGTGGGTGCGCGGCGCGCGCGCCGCCTCCCGCGCGCCGTTTCCGGCCCGTTCCTTCCGCTCCGCGGACGCTTCCCGCCGTTGCCTTCGCCACGTGGCCCTGCCTTTCCGTGCTGTTCTTGGTGCAGCCGGGATGGGAGTGCTGTGAAGTGCTGCGAGTGACCTTCCCGGCGGGCCAAGTATCCGTCAAGAGGTTCGGCTCGCAGGTCGGCGGACCCCTGACCGGACCCCTGGCCAGGGGTGGGGTACGGGCGCGGTACGGCGCCGGTGGCGCGTCCGGCCGCCGGCCGTGCGCGGGCCCGGCGGCCACCTGCGATCGCGGGTGGCGGCGCCCTGCCGGGGCTCGGCGATCGGCCCGCGGGGTCCGGGCGGCCGGGAGTCCGGGCGGTCGCCGTGATCGCCGTGATCGCGGGTGGCGGCGTCGGACGCCGGGAAGGGGACCCGGGCAGGGCATGATGACCGGAGGCCGGATGTCCCGAAGCGACATGGACAGGGGGCAGGGATGCGGATCGGACTCCTCGGCGCCGGACGGATCGGCGCCTTCCACGCCGGGACGCTCGCCGCGCACCCGGACGTCGCCGAACTGCTGGTCGCGGACCCGGACCCGGCCCGGGCCGGCGAGATCGCCGCGCCGGCACGGGGGCCGGGCGCTCACCGTGGACGGCGTGTTCGCGGCCCGCCCGGACGCGGTGATGATCGCCACGGCCACGGCCACGCACGCCGGCTGGTCGCGCGGGCCGCGCGGGCGGGCGTGCCCGCCTTCTGCGAGAAGCCGCTCGCCCGCGACCTGGCGGGCACGGTCGCCGCCCTGGCCGCCGTGGAGTCGGCGGCGGAGGCGTACGCCCGTACGGGAGCCGCGGGTCCGGGCGGCGGCGGTCCGGGCGGCGCGGGCGGGAGGGGCCGGGTCGAGGCAGTGGTCGCGTGAGGCGGCGGACGGCGGCCGGACGACGTGCGCGGGGCTCGGATCGGAAGCGACGGGAAGGGTGAGGGCATGAGGCCGGAGCGGATCGCGGGGGCGCCGATTTCCTGGGGCGTGTGCGAAGTACCCGGCTGGGGCCACCAGTTGACGCCCGAACGGGTGCTGGACGAGATGGCCGGGCTCGGCATCGGGGCGAGCGAGTTCGGCCCCGACGGCTTCCTGCCGGGACCGCTGCTCGCCGCCCGCGGGGTGACCGCGGTCGGCGGCTTCGTGCCCGCCGTCCTCCACGAGCCCGCCCACGACCCGCTGCCCGCCGTACGGGCCGCCCTCGACCGCTTCACCGCCGCCGGCGCCCGTACCCTCGTGCTGGCCGCCGCCACCGGCCGGGACGGCTACGACTCCCGGCCCGAGGTCTCCGCCGAGGGCTGGCGGCTGCTGCTGGCCCGGCTGGACGCCATCAGCGCGCTCGCCGGCTCCCTCGGCGTCACCGCCGCGCTCCACCCGCACATCGGCACCGTCGTGGAAGGGCCGGCCGAGGTCGACCGCGTCCTGGACGGCAGCGCCGTCGGGCTCTGCCTGGACACCGGCCACCTGCTCATCGGCGGCACCGACCCCGTCGCGCTGGCCCGCCGCGCGCCGTCCCGTGTCGCCCACGTCCACCTCAAGGACGTCGACGCCGGCGCGCGCCGCCGACGTCCGCATCGGGCGCGACCGCGTACACCGCCGCCGTCGGCGCCGGCCTCTACCGCCCTCTCGGACAGGGCGACCTCGATCTCGCCGCGCTCGTCCAGGCCCTGGAGTCGGCCGGCTACGAGGGCTGGTACGTGATGGAGCAGGACGCCGTGCTCGCCGCCGAGCCGCCGGCCGGCGAGGGCCCCCTCACCGATGTCCGCGCCTCGCTGGACTGGCTGGCCGCGGTATGACCGGCGCCGGCCGCGGCGCGGCGGACGGCACGGCCCACGACGTGATCACGCTGGGCCGCACCGGGGTCGACCTCTACCCCGAGCAGAGCGGCGTGGGCCTGGCGGACGTGCGCAGCTTCGCCAAGTCCCTCGGCGGGACCGCCGGCAACGTCGCGGTGGCCGCCGCCCGGCTGGGCCTGGCCACCGCCGTCCTCACCGGCGTCGGCGACGACCCCTTCGGCGGCTACGTCCGCCGGTCCCTGCGGGGCTTCGGCGTCGACGACGCCCTCGTCGCCACCCTCCCCGCCGCCCAGACCCCCGTCACCTTCTGCGAGCTCTTCCCGCCGGACGACTTCCCGATCTACTTCTACCGGCGCCCGGTCGCGCCCGACCAGCTCCTCACCCCCGACCACCTGGACCTGGACGCGATCCGCGCCGCGAAGGCGCTGTGGATCACGGGTTCCGCGCTGGCCGTGGAGCCCACCCGGTCGACCGTCTTCGCCGCGCTGGAGGCCCGGGAGGGCGGCCCGGTGTGGTTCGACCTGGACTGGCGGCCGGTCTTCTGGGCCGATCCGGCGCAGGCGCCCGCGCTGTACGCCCGCGCGCTGTCGTACGCCACCCTCGCGGTCGGCAACGTGGCGGAGGCCGAGGTCGCGGTGGGCAGCCGGGACCCGCGGGAGGCGGCGGAACTGCTGCTGCGCACGGGGGTGCGCACCGCGGTGGTCAAGCAGGGTCCGGCGGGCGTACTGGGGCGTACGGCAGGGGAGTTGGTGACCGTGCCGCCCGTGCCGGTGACGGCGGTCAACGGGCTGGGCGCGGGCGACGCGTTCGGCGGCGCGCTGTGCGCGGGGATGCTCGCGGGCGACCCGCTGGCGGACGTGCTGCGCGCGGCCAACGCGGCGGGCGCGATCGTCGCCGGGCGGCTGGCGTGCGCGGACGCGATGCCGACCCGGGCGGAGATCGACGCGGTGCTGCGGGACCCGGCCGGGATCACGGACGTCGCGGGGGCCTCGGGAGTCGTGGGGGCCGGCGGGGCATCGGGAGAGGAGCGGGTGTGAGCGCGTCGCACGTACCGGCCGGGAGCGCGTCCCGGGACGGCTACGACCTGTGGGTGGACCCCGCGTCCGCCGGCTGGGGCTACTCGGCCCTGCGGGTGCTGACCCTGGAGCCGGGCGGGTCGCGGTCGTTCGCGGCGGGCGACAGCGAGTGGATCGTGCTGCCGCTGAGCGGCGGCTGCACGGTCGAGGTAGAAGGTGCCGGGGCGGAAGGCGCCGAAGGGGACGGCGCGGGAGCGGACGACGCGGCGTTCACGCTGCACGGCCGGCCGGACGTCTTCTCCGCCGTCTCCGACTTCGCGTACGTGCCGCGTGACAGCCGCGCGGTGCTGCGCAGTCGCGGGCGGCGGCCGGTTCGCGCTGGCGGGTGCCCGCTGCTCCCGGCGGCTGCCCGCGCGCTACGGGCCCGCCTCCGCCGTACCGGTCGAACTGCGCGGCGCGGGCAGCGCCAGCCGCCAGGTGAACAACTTCGCCGCCGCGGACGTCTTCGCCTGCGACCGGCTCATCGCCGTCGAAGTGCTCACCCCCGGCGGCAACTGGTCGTCCTACCCGCCGCACAAGCACGACGAGGAGGGGCCGCACGAGTCCCGGCTGGAGGAGATCTACTACTACGAGCTGCGCGGCGGCCCGGCCGCCGTCGGCTACCAGCGGGTCTACCCCTCCCCCGGCGGCTCGACCGACGTGCTCGCCGAAGTGCGCTCCGGCGACGCCGTGCTGATCCCCGACGGCTGGCACGGGCCGAGCATGGCCGTACCCGGCTACGACATGTACTACCTCAACGTGATGGCGGGGCCCGGCCCTTCGCGCGCCTGGCTGATCAGCGACGACCCGGCGCACGCGTGGGTGCGGGGCACCTGGGAGGGCCGGCTCCCGGACGAGCGGCTGCCGTTGTACGGGACGCGCCGGGCGCCGGGCGGCGGCGCGGGGAGGTCGAGGACGCATGAGGCTCACCGTCGCGCAGGCGCTGGTCCGTTTCCTGTCCGTGCAGTACACCGAGCGCGACGGCGTACGGCACCGGTCGGTCGCCGGGATGTGGGGCATCTTCGGGCACGGCAACGTGGCCGGCGTCGGCCAGGCCCTGCTGGAGGCCGGCCCCGACGCCATGCCCTTCCACCAGGGGCGCAACGAGCAGGCGATGGTGCACGCGGCCGTCGGCTACGCCCGGGTCAAGCACCGGCTGTCCACGATGGCCTGCACCACGTCCATCGGCCCCGGCGCCACCAACCTCGTCACCGGCGCGGCCCTGGCGACCGTCAACCGGGTGCCGGTGCTGCTGCTGCCCGGCGACGTCTTCGCCACCCGGCGCGCCGACCCGGTGCTCCAGCAGCTCGAAGTGCCCTGGGCGTACGACATCTCGGTCAACGACACGCTGCGGCCCGTCTCCCGCTTCTTCGACCGGATCTGGCGCCCGGAGATGCTCATGCCCTCGCTCCTCCAGGCGATGCGGGTGCTCACCGATCCCGTCGACACCGGCGCGGTCACGCTCGCGCTGCCGCAGGACGTGCAGGCGGAGGCGTACGACTTCCCCGACGAGATGTTCCGGGAGCGGGTCTGGACGGTCCGGCGGCCCGTGCCGGAGGCCGGCGCGGTGGCCGGGGCCGCCGCCCTGATCCGGGGCGCGCGGCGGCCGCTGATCGTCGCCGGGGGCGGGGTGCGGCACTCCGAGGCGTGCGCGGCTCTCGCGGACTTCGCCGCCGCGACCGGGATCGCGGTGGCCGAGACCCAGGCGGGGAAGGGGGCGCTGCGGTGGGACCACCCGCAGTGCCTCGGCGGCATCGGGCACACCGGGACGGCGCCCGCGGACGCGGCGGCGCGCGAGGCCGACGTCGTCCTCGGGATCGGCACGCGGTGGACGGACTTCACCACCGCCTCCGGGTCGCTCTTCGCGCCGGGCGCCCGGTTCGTGAACCTCAACGCCGCCGCCTTCGACGGGCACAAGCAGGACGGCCTCGCGCTGGTCGGCGACGCCCGGGCCGGGATCGCCGCGCTGGCGGACGAACTCGGCGGATTCCGGGCGCCGTCCGGGACCGGGGACGCGATGGCACGGTGGCGGGCGATGACGGACGAGGTGTTCGGGCGCACCAGCGGCGACGGCGACACCGAGCAGGCGGGCCCGCCCTCGCAGGGCGCAGGTCATCGGGGCGCTGGACGCGGTCCTGGCGGACCGGGACGTCCTGGTCAACGCCGCCGGGTCGCTCCCCGGCGACCTCCACAAGCTGTGGCGGGCCCGGGACCCGGAGCAGTACCACGTCGAGTACGGCTACTCCTGCATGGGGTACGAGATCCCCGCCGCGATCGGGGTCCGGCTCGCCGCCCCCGACCGCGAGGTGTTCGCCCTGGTCGGCGACGGGACGTACCTCATGCTGCCCACCGAGGTCGTGACCGCCGTGCAGGAGGGCCTCCCGATCAACGTCGTCATCGTGCAGAACCACGGGTACGCGTCGATCGGCGGGCTGTCGCGGCAGGTGGGGGGTGAGGGGTTCGGTACGGCGTACCGCTTCCCCGGGGAGGACGGGGCGCCGCTGCCGGTCGACCTCGCGGCCAACGCCGCCAGCCTCGGACTTGAGGTGTTCCGGGCGCGGACCGCGGCGGAGTTGCGCGCCGCGCTGGCCGCGGCGCGGCAGTCGCCGCGGGCGACGGCGGTGTACGTGGAGACGGATGTCTCGGTGGAGGGGGTGGGGGCGCAAGCCTGGTGGGACGTCCCCGTGGCGGAGGTTTCGGGGCGGGCCGCCACGAAGGCGGCCCGGGAGGCGTACGACCGGTCCCGTCCGTAAGGGGGCTGTCCCTCCCCGGCCGCCCGCAACCGACCACCCGCCAACCGACCCCCGACCGTCGGCCGGGGGTCCCGTCGGGTGCGGCGTGATCCGCCGGGGCCCTCAGTGGGAGTACCAGGCGAGGGTGTCGCGGAGGGTGCGGTCCAGGGGCCGGGGCCGTACCCCGAACGCCTCCTCGAACGCCGAGGAGTCCATCACCTGCGCCTCGGTGTGCTGGTAGAACATCTCCTCGTACTCCCGCATGAACACCTCGTCGAAGGGCCCGAACGCCCGCGCCTCCTCCAGCACGAACACCTCCAGCGGCTTCCCCACCTGCTCGGCGAGGTAGTCGTGGACCTGCCGTGTGGTCCAGGCCGGCGCGGTCGGGAGGTGCCACACCCGGCCGTCCCCCTCGGGCCGCTCCCCCAGCGTGGCGAGCCCGGCGGCGACCTCGCGGATGTCGGTGAAGCTGTGCGCCAGGTCGACGTCGCCCATGGCCAGGACGGTGTCCCCGGCGAGCGCGCCGGGGAAGACGGCGCCGCCGAGCGAGGAGTTGACCACCCCGGGCCCGACGAAGTCGGCGGAGCGCGCGAGGGCGACGCGGGCCCGCCCTTCGCGGTGGGCGGTGAGGTAGGCGGCGTCCAACTCCGCGCGCATCCGGCCCTTGCGGCTGGTGGCGTTCCAGGGCGTGTCCTCGGTCATGGGCGCGCCGCCGGTGGGCCCGTACGGGTAGAGGGTGTCGAGCACGACGAGCCGGGCGCCCGCTTCTTCGACGGCGCCCAGGACCGCGCGCTGGACCTGGGGCATCACCTCGACCTGGAGGTGGTAGCCGACGTTGACGCAGTGGTACACGACGGCGGCGCCCTCGACCGCGTGCCGGGCGCCGTCGGGGGTGGAGACGTCGGCGGCGCGGCGCTCGACCCCGGGAACGGCGCCGCCCTCGGCCTTGCGGTCCACCAGGCGGACGGGGTGACCCCGGTCGGCGAGTTCGGCCGCGAGCGTGGTGCCCGCGGGGCCGGAGCCGAGGACGACGTGGAGTGGCTGCGATGCGGTCATGGTGGACCTCCTGATACGTGATGGACTGTCGCGTCTGTTAGAGACTGTAACTCTTGCGATAGGGATACGCAATGCCGTTCGCGATGCCCCCTTGCTAGAGTGAGACCCTCTAACCGACAGGAGCCGCCATGCCGCCGCAGGCCGCCGGGCCCCGCGCCCGCTACCGGGAGCAGACCCGCAACGAGATCAAGGAGGCCGCCCTGCGCCAGCTCGCCGAGGGCGGCAGCGCGGGCCTCGCGCTGGTCAAGATCGCCAAGGAGATGGGCCTGTCGGGCCCCGCCCTCTACCGGTACTTCGCCGGGCGCGACGACCTCCTCGACGCCCTGATCGCCGACGCCTACGCCGACCTCGCCCGCGCCGTGGCCGACGCCAGCGCCGCCGCGACCGGCACCCCGCGGGATCGGCTGCGCGACCTCGTCCGGGCGTTCCGCGCGTGGGCGGTGGCCCAGCCGCACCGCTATCTGCTGATCGCGGGCACCCCCGTCCCCGGCTACGAGGCGCCGCCCGAGACCGTGGCCCACGCCCGCGCCGCCCTCGGCCCCTTCGTCACGGTCCTCACCGCCTCCGACCCCGGCCCCGCGCTGGCCCCCGTCGTCGCCGGGATGCGGGCGTGGCTCGACCGCGAACCCGCCCTCGCCGACTGGCTCGACGTCTACGCCCCCGGCGCCGAACCGCAGGCCTCGGCCAACGCGCTGGCCAGCGCGGTCCACGTGTGGTCGCAACTGCACGGCACGGTGAGCCTGGAGGTCTCGGGCCTGTTCGGCGGGATGGGCCACGACCCCGCGGCCCTGCTCGACGCCCAGGCGCGGTTGCTCGCCGACGCCCTGCGCCTGGCCTGACCGCCACCGCTACCCGCGCGCCGCCACGGCTCCCTCGTCGCGGGGGACGAGCAGCGCGACGAGGCGCTCGATCTGGCGGCAGACCGCCTTCGGGTCCCCCACGGTGGTCATCAGCAGGTGGTGCACCGTGCCGACCAGCGCGAGCGCGGTGGTGACGGTGTCCGTGCC
Source organism: uncultured Actinomycetota bacterium (assembly GCA_963820715.1). Classification (GTDB taxonomy): domain Bacteria; phylum Actinomycetota; class Actinomycetes; order Streptomycetales; family Streptomycetaceae; genus Actinacidiphila. Next base: position 96,214 of record CAWGAU010000005.1, read on the forward strand.
CGCCGGGAGCCGGCCGATCAGCCGCTCGGACTCCAGGTAGTCGGTGATCACCCGCTGGATCGTCCGGAAGGTGGACTCCCCGTCGTCCATCGCCTGCCGCACGTACGCGAAGGTCGCCGGGCGGGTGGCGGCCAGTCCGGCCAGCATCGGGGCCGGCGCGTCCACCAGCGCGAGGGCTGCGCCCAGCACGTTGTCGTGCACCACGCCCCGGCCGGTGTCGCCGGCCAGCCGGCCCACCCGCTCGGCGACCCGCCCCACCCGGTCCAGCGCGAACTCCGCCAGGAACTGGTCCAGGCTGCGGAAGTGGTTGTGCAGCAGGCCCTTCGCGCAGCCGGCCTCGCCGGTCACGGCCCTGCTGGTCAGGGCGGCCGCCCCGCCGCGGGCCATCACCCGCTCGGCGGCCGCGAACAGCCGCTCCCGCACATCCGGTATGGCCACTCCACGGGGGGACATCAGCGATCTTCCCGACTTCTCACGACGGATTCCATCCTGTCCGCCCGTCCTCGATGATGGGCGGCCGCTCATATTAGCCACCACTTCCGCGCGCCGGCACGGGAGTTATCGGCCGCGCGCCCGTCCCTTCCGGCACGAGGGTGCCTTACCAGGGGCGCGGGGAACTGCGCGACCAGCCACGACGTGGCTGCACGTCCTCACCGGCCCGGTGGGGCTGTTGCGGTCGTATCCGGACCACCGGCCAGTGGCCGGTTGCTCGCGCAGTTCTCCCCCCAGCTTGGCGGCCGGGAGGTGCCCCCACCCCCAGCGCCCCTGGGTAAGTGGCCGCCCTCCGTGAGGGCACCCCGCGCCCCGGGTGCGGTGTGCGCACGGCGCTGGAGGCACCGTCACAGGAGTTGAGCCCGCGTCAGAAAGTGCGCGACGAACGGAAGAACCCCACCGTCGCCGAGGATCGTCCTCCCTCCCGCCCCCAACTCCGAAGGATTTCGCGCTGATTCGGCAAATGTTGCGAGTCGACCACTTGTGGAGGCCGTCGCCCGCATGGTGCTCTTGTAGCTCGCGGGGCAACTGATGCTAAGGAGGCGCACGAGTCTCATGATGAAGCGAATAGTCGCCGTGGCGGCGCTGATTCCGGCCATGCTGGGCACGACGTGCGGTATCGCTTCGGCGCACTCCGCGCCGAAGGCGACCGCAGCGGTGGTCACCCTGACCTACGACGACAGCCAAGCGGGGCAGTGGGCGAGCGCGATCACGCAAGGGGTGCAGAACTGGAACGAGGCGGTGCACAACGTGCAACTGGCGCCGGCGAGTTCGCCCGGCTCGGCCGACTACGTCTACGTGGCGACCTCCGGCTGGCCCGAGACGACGCTGGGGCCGATCTTCCCCGGCGGCAGCGGTGAAGTGGACCTGGGCCAGGAAGCGGTGGACGAGGGCTACGACATGACCCGGATCGCGGCGCACGAAACCGGGCACATCCTCGGGCTGCTCGACGACTACACCGGCCCGTGCTCGGAGATCATGTCCGGCCACGGCCCCGGCACGTCGTGCACCAACGCCAAGCCGGACGCGGCCGAGGCGGCGCAGGTCGACCAGAACTACGCGGACGGCGTGGCGGCGACGCGCCCGAGGCACCAGCAGATCGTGGTCGACGTCTGGTCCGCCCCGGCTCTCACCCGCTCGCACTGACCGGTCGCTGAACCGCGCAGGACGGACGCGGCGCTGCCGGTCGTCCGGACCCGAGCAGATCGGCCCGGCCGGGGAGCGTGAGGTGCCCGCAGCAGGTGATCAGCACCACCTGCCGCGGGCACCGGTACCCGACGACACCTCACCGCTCCCCGCCGGGACGATCAGGCCGACAGCGCGGTCATGAGGTGCCGCATCACCGCGGTCAGGGCCGGGTGGTAGCGGGTCAGGCCGGGCGGCTGTGCGAGGTGGCCGTCGGCGTTCTCGGGCGGGTCGCCGGAACCGGCCCACTCCTCCAGGACGCCGAGGTCGACGGTGAGGACCACTCCCCCGTACAGGACGGTCAGCGCCTGGTCGGCCCGCCGCCGACCATCTCCGGCTCAGTGATCACTCGACCGCCTCCCCCTCGTCCCGCAACCAGCCCAGGCGACGTCCGGAAACCCGGTCTGCGCGCCGGAGCCTGCGCCCAGGCCGCGCCCGGGCCGGCTGACGACGCTGCCCCTCAGGCCGGAAACCGGCCCGCCTTCACCTCGGCGACGAACAACGCCCAAGCCTGCGGCGGGAAGACCAGCGTCGGACCCCGGGGGTCCTTGCTGTCACGGACGGGGACGGCACCGCGGACGCCCTCCGCCACCTCGACGCAATCGCCGTTGCTGGCACCGCTGTGGCTCGACTTGCGCCACCGGGCGCCCCGAAGGTCGTGCTCAGGCCAGCTCATATTCCTCCGCCACATCCTCGATCAGCGCCAGCGAATCCCCCGCCGACAGCGCGTCGCCCAGGGCGAGGTCGTAGGCGGACTGGCACTCGTCGACCACCGCGGGATCGTCGAGGATGCGCCCGGTCCGCAGGCCCTCGACGTACGCCAGCGGCGGGGCGTCTGAGAAGCGCATCAGGACGACCATGCTCTCCATCAGCGCGTGCGCCCCCACGGCGAACGGAAGGACGTGCGTCCGCACCCGGCCCCTGCGGGAGAGGTCCGCGATGTGCCGCAACTGAGCGGCCATGGTGACCGGCCCGCCGACCGGGCGCCGCAGCACATGCTCGTCCAACAGGGCCCACATGGCCGGGGAAGCCGGGTCGTCGAGCACTTTGGTCCGGCCCAGGCGGCTGGTGACGCGGCGCTCCACGTCGCGCTCCGCGGGGTTCGCCGTGCCCGACCGGAAGACGGCCCGGCTGTAGGCGTCGATCTGCAGCAGGCCCGGCACGAGGGCCAGTCCGTAGCATTTGATGACCGTGGCCAGCCCTTCCATCTCCGCCGCGATGGCGAAGTGGTCCGCGAACCGCGACGCGGCCAGAGCGCCGCGCATGCGGTGGAAGAACCCGTCCGTGCCGAGCGCCTGGTCGAGGCGTTTGGCGTCCTCGGAGCGGGGTTTGCGCCTCGCCGCCTCGAACTGGGCGATCATCTGCGGCGACATGACGGTGATCTCACCCAGCGCGGCCTGGGTCAAACCCCTTTCCTCACGCCGTCGTTGGAGCTCCTGACCGTAGAACTCGCCCGGGGTCAACGGGCGGTCGGAGTGCTGGCTCCGGGCCATCGCACATCCCCTTTCCCCATAACTGATCGGAGAGCGCCGACTCCGGTCGAGACTACCGTCGACCACGGCACGCTGTGAGCGGATCGGCACACAGTGCGATCTGATGGCCATCGCCGAGTGGGTTGCGGCCGCGTGGCGCGGAGCCGGCGACGAGGACGGACACCGGCCAACGGCGGGGTGCGGGGCCGGGGCACGGGTCCGGGACGGCTGCGCGGGGTCTCCGTCGGCGAGGCGCGAACCTCCCACCCACGCAAGGGAGTCAGGCCGACCAGAGGTCGGTGAGGATCGCGTTCACCCGGTCCGCGCGGTCTCTGTGCGGGAAGTGGTCCGCGCCCTCGATCCGGACGTGGGCCGCGCCTATTCCCGCGGCGACGACCTCCCCGCAGGCGGCGAGCGCGTCCCCGGTGAAGGCGCGGTACTCCGGGTGGGCCGTCTCCCACGTGCCGTTGAGCACGACCTTCGGGCAGGGCGCCGCGGCCAGCGGCGCGAACGTGAAGTCGGCGTCCCAGCAGGGGCGTTCGGCCATCGCGGTGCGGGTCGCCCGCAGCATCGCGGGGGTGAACTCGGGCACCGGCAGCCCGTACGGCACGGTGGAGGCGGTCAGGTACGTCTGCGGGGACATCTGCGCCGGCACCTCCCCGAAGGACGCGCGGATACGGTCGAGGGCGGCCGCGACGACGGGGTGCGACGACGCGGCGCGCAGCGCGGAGGGCTCGACGAGGACGAGGGAGCGCACCAGTTCGGGGTACCGCGCCGCCGCGTACATCGCGCCGACCGCGCCGTAGGAGTGGCCGAGCAGGTGGGCGCCGCCGGGGGTCGCGGCCAGCAGCGCCGCGATGTCGTCGGCGTCGGCCTCGTAGTCGCTGCGGGGAGTGCCGGGGCTGCCGCCGTAGCCGCGCCGGTCGGGCAGGTCGAGCCGGAAGCGGCCGGCCAGCGGGCGCTGTGCGGCGAAGCACGAGGTGCCCCAGCTCATCGTGCCGTGCACGAGGACGGCGCGCGGTGCGCCCGGCCCCGCCTCGTCCCAGGTGGTGACGTGTAACGCGTCGGCTGCCATGACCGCACGGTACGGCCGCGGAATTCGATTGCCTACAGGGCCGCCGCACCCGGATGATCGTCCGCATGTGCGACAACGACCGGAAGGGCGGCCTCCGCCCCCTCCGTTGACCGCGGCGCCGCCGGCCGGAGGTGCCGGTGCCGACGCCCGATCCGTCGTGCCCCCTTGCAGGCTCCGCCTTCGTGCGCGCCGAAGCGGGCCCGCCGTCCGTTACCCGACCGTATGAACACTCAACTCACCGATGCCTGGGCGCTCTCCGACTCCGGCGACCCGCAGGGCGCGATGCGCGCGCTGCGGTCCGCCGCCGACACCCTTGCGCCCGCCGAGATCGCCCCGCTGGTCGGCCGGCTCGCCGAAGGCGCGGGCTTCGCCGACCTGGCGCAGGCGTCGGCCGCACTGCACGCCGGGCCCGAACAGGCCCGGGGCCTCTACGAGTTCGGGTACGCCTGTGTCGGCCGCGGCATCCCCGCACTCGCCGTGCCCGCGCTCCGGCGGGCCCTGCGGCTCGCGCTCGCCGGGGACGGGCGGACGGCGGAGGAGTTGGCCGAGGTGATCGCGACGGCGGCGGGCGCGCCGGACGAGGGGGACGGGCAGACCCCGGCGGACGGCGACGAAGTGCTGGCCGGCTTCGCCGCGCGGGTGCGGGAGACCTGGCTGACGGGGGCGCGGGACCGTGTCCGCTCCTCCGGTCCGGTGCGCAGCGCCCGTTTCGCCTGAGGCCGCTCGCCGTGGAACCGAGGCCCAACCCGCCCACGTACCCGGGCTGTTGTGGTCGCGGCGGGCGGTTCGCGCGGCCGCCCGCCGCGATCCACCCGGGCGGTGTCCGGCGTCGGTTCCGGGCGTGCAGCCTTCAACTCTTGTACGCGGCGGTCGCGTTCGCCCCGTTCGCGCACCGACGGGCACCGGTTGCGCGAACAGGGGCCCCAGGGCCGGGACCCGAGGCGTACGCCGCAGGTCGCAGGCCATGTCAGCCCGTTCGGACGATGACACCGGCGCCCTCCGTGCGGCATAACGGAGCCATGGAAGCCATGGACACATCGCGCGCCGAGAGCTACCTCCGGCACATCGGGGCCGAGTGGCCGCCCACCGCCGACGCGGCCGCGCTGCAGGGCCTGCACCTGCGCCACCAGCTCTCCGTGCCGTTCGAGAACCTGTCGGTCCACCTCGGCGAGGACATCGTGCTGGAGCCTGACGCCCTGGTCGACAAGATCGTCGGCGCGGGGCGCGGCGGCTTCTGCTACGAACTGAACGGTGCCTTCGGCGCTCTGCTGAGCACGCTGGGCTACGGCGTCAGCCTGCTCGCCGCCCGGGTGTTCGGCGAAGGCGGCCGGGCCGGGCCGCCCTTCGACCACATGGCCCTGCGCGTCGAGGCGGCAGACGGCGAACTGCTGCTCGCCGACGTCGGGTTCGGCCGGCACAGCAGCCACCCCCTGGTGTACGGCTCCCGGGCCGACCAGCGGGACCCCGGCGGAGTCTTCCAGCTCACCGAGACCCCGGAGGGCGACCTCGACGTCCTGCGCGACGGCGCTCCGCAGTACCGGCTGGAGCAACGCCCGCGCGCGCTGGCCGACTTCGCGCCCACGTGCTGGTGGCAGCGCACCTCCCCCGGCTCCCACTTCCGCCGGTCCCTGGTCTGCTCCCGCCTCACGCGGGACGGCCGCGTCACGCTGAGCGGCCGCACCCTGGTCCGTACGACGGCCGCCGGGCGGGACGAGCGCGAGCTGACCGCGGACGAGGTACTGCCCGCCTACCGCGCGCACTTCGGCATCACCCTGGACCGCGAACCGGTCGTCGCCCCGGCGGAGTGAGCGCTGCGGACCCGCGGGCCGCGCCCGGCCGCCCGGCGTTCCAGCGTCCGGCCGCGCTCGGGCGTCCGATCCCGTGCAGCCGCCCGGCCGCGTACAGCCGGCCGGTCCCGTACGCCCCTACGCCCGGGCGTCCGGCTGCGGCGGCAGGTCACGCGCGGCCAGCACCGCGTGGACGGTGCCCAGGTCGGGCCCCTGCCCGGGCCGTTCGCCGAGCTGGTCGACCAGGACGCTGCATCCGGCCCACCGCGCCCCGCACTCCTCGGCCATGGCGCGGACGGCGGCGGCCTGGCTGCCGGTCTCGATCCAGTCGTCCACCAGCAGGACCCGGTCGCCGGGGCCGAGCGCGGACCGCTGGAGCCGCAGGGTGTGCCGCAGCCGCCGGTAGTCGGGGGCCGAGCGGCGGACGGCCTTCTCGCCGGGGAACAGGCCGTCGCCCTTGCGGACGGGCACGAATCCGACGCCGAGCGCGACGGCCGCGGCGCCGCCGAGCAGGAACCCGCGGGACTCGATCCCGCAGACAGCGGTGATCCGCCCGTCCCGGAAGGGCTCCACCAGTCCGGCGACCACCGCGGCCAGGGCGTCGGCGTCCCGGAAGACCGCCCACACGTCGGCGTGCCCGTCGATCCAGCGGAAGTGCTCGCGCGTCAGGTCGTACGCGGAAGGAGCCATGGCGGGAAGTCTGCGGGGCCCGCCGCCCGCGCGGCAATCCGTTATCGGCCGGGAGCGAGCCGCCCGCCGGCAGGCCGCCGGACCGCGGGCGGACCGTACCGCGCCCCGGTCACAGGCCCCACGCGCGGCGGACGTCGGCGAAGAACGCGTGGAAACCCGGGAAGGTCTTCTTCACGCAGCCCGGGTCGTCGAAGGTCGTGCCCGGAGTGCGCAGGCCCGCGACGGCGAAGCTCATCGCGATGCGGTGGTCGCCGTGGCAGGCGATCTCCACGGGCGCGGGGGTGCCCGGTCGGATCTCGATCCAGTCCCGGCCGGTCGCCACGCGGACGCCCTGGGCGCGGAGGTTGTCCGCGCACGCGTCCAGGCGGTCGCACTCCTTGACGCGGGTGTTGTACACGTCCTCGATGCGCACCGGGCCGTCCGCGAAGGGCGCGATGGCGGCGAGGGTGGGCATCGTGTCGGAGATGTCCCGCATGTTGACGGTGACCCCGGCCAGCCGGCCGGTGCCGGTCACCGTCGTGGCGTCGGCGGTCGTCACGACGTCCGCGCCCATCCGCCGCAGCACGTCCACGAAGGCCAGGTCGCCCTGGAGGGCGCCGGTGCCCAGGCCCGGCACGGTCGCGCTGCGGCCGGACAGCGCCGCGGCCGCGAAGAAGTAGCTCGCCGTCGAGGCGTCCGGCTCGACGGCGTAGTCCTGGGCCAGGTAGGTGCCGGCCGGCACGACGAACGTGTCGCCCTCGCGCGCCACTTCGACCCCGAAGCTGCGCATCATCGCGAGCGTGATCTCGACGTACGGCACCGAGACGATGCCGGTCACCTTGATCCGCAGTCCGCCGGCCGTGAGCGGGGCGACCAGCAGCAGCGCGGTGAGGAACTGCGAGGACAGGCTCGCGTCCAGCTCGATCGCGCCGCCCTTGATGCCGCGCGCGACGATCCGCAGCGGCAGGTGGCCGTCCTCGCCCTCGTGGGTGAGGTCCACCCCGAGGGTGCGCAGCGCCCCCGTCAGCGGGGCCAGGGGGCGGCGGCGCATCTGCGCGGAGGCGTCGAAGCGGAAGGTGCCGTGGCCGGCGGCGGCCAGGGCCGGCAGGAAGCGGGACGCGGTCGCGGCGTCCCGCGTGAACAGGTCGGCCTCGGCCACGGCCGGGCCCTGCGGGCGGCCGGTGATCCGCCAGTCCCGCGGGTCGCGCCGCACCTCGTACCCCAGGGTGGTCAGGGCCTGCGCGAAGCCCTCGGTATCGTCCGACACCAGCGGGCGGCGCAGTGTCGTGACACCCTCCGCCGCCGCCGCGAGGAACAGCGCGCGGGCGGTCACGGACTTCGAGCCGGGTACGGCGAGGGTGGTCACGCGGTCTCTCCTGCCACGGGGGCTGCTGGGGCCGCCGATTCTACGGCGCCCCCTCCGGGCCCCGTTGCCGTGTCCACCGGTACGGCGCCGCCTTCGGCCCGCCGGTCGGCGGGTCGGCCTCACTGCGTGTCGGCGAGCCGTTCCAGGAGCTCGGTGAGGCGCTTGGTGACCGTCGCGCGGTCGCCGTCGGTCAGCGCGGAGCCCATGCCGACGGCGACCGCACCTGCGGCGACCCAGTCGGGGGCGGCGCTGACCGTGATGCCCCCGATGGGCAGCAGGGCGGCCTGCGGGATGATCGCGCGGACGTCGGCGACCCAGGCGGGGGTGTAGGCGGTGGCCGGGTAGAGGGTGAGCGCGTCGGCGCCCAACTCCATGGCGTGCACGGCCTCGGTGGGGGTGGCGACGCCCGGGAAGACGGGCACGCCGTAGCGGTGGCCGGTGCGCAGCACCTGCTCGTCGAGGTTGGGCGAGAGCAGGAAGCGGGCGCCGGCGTCGATGGCCATCCGGGCGGACGTGGCGTCCAGCACGGTGCCGGCACCGATCACGGCGTCGTCGCCGACCTCGCGGACCAGGGTGGTGACGGCTTCGAGCGCGAAGGGCGTGGTGAGGGAGATCTCCAGAGTGGTCAGCCCCGCCGACAGCAGGGTGTCGGCGGTCGCGGCGGCCTGGTCGTAGCTCTCACTGCGGATGGTGGCGAAAACCCGCTGGGCCAGTGCGGCCCGGGTGATCTCCCAGCGGTACACGGCGGTGGGTCCACCTTCCAGAGGGTGCCGCGCGGAGACCGGGCGGCACGGCGGGATACACGTCGTCAGACGCTACCGGCAGGGCGGGGCCCCCATGCCCCGGTGAGCACGAGCTGTCACCGCACCGTGACATGAGAGGAGCATGAGACCCGAGGTGCGTGGGCTGCGCGGGACGCACGGTACGGGCGCCGCCCGGCGGTCGCGGGCCGCGCGGGGACCGCGGGCGCGGATCGGACGGGGCCGCGCCGGCCCCCGGCGGCGGACCCGGTCAGCCCACGTGGGTGGAGAACAGGCCGCCCGTCGGGCCCTGCTTGTCGCCGCCCTGGGCCTTCTTCAGCGCGTTGGCCAGGCCCTCGATCGTCATGGACTGGAGGATCACCCGGCCGTTGCCCTCCAGGGTGGCCAGCGAGAGGCCCTCGCCGCCGAAGACCGCGTTCATGATGCCCTGGCGGTTGAGGCCGCCGATGCGCTGGACGCCGTACTGGATGCCCTCCTCGAAGGCGACGATGCAGCCGGTGTCGACCTCGATGCGGCCGCCGAAGTCGGCGGGGTTGAGGTCGATGAAGTTGCCGGCGCCCGCGATGATCACGGTGCCGCGGCCGGTGAACTTCTCCAGGATGAAGCCCTCGCCGCCGCTCATGCCCTGCCGGCCGCCGGCGAAGGCGATGCCGAACTGCACGGACTCCTCGGCCGCGACGAAGGCGTCCTTCTCGGCGAACCAGGCCCGGGAGCCGTCGAGTTCGAGGGCGCGCATCTCGCCGGGGAGCACGCCGGCGAAGCCGACGGTGCCCTCGCCGCCGGCGGAGGTGAAGTACTGGAAGGCCAGCGACTCGCCGGCCAGCGCGCGCTGGCCGACCTGCATGGCGGTGCCCATGGCCTGCCGCAGCAGGCCGCCCATGCCGCCGCCCTGGCCGCCCCCGCCCCCGCCGCTCTGCCGGTTGCCGGGGCCGCCGAGCCGGGTCTCCATGGAGACGTTGGCCGTCTTGAACAGGAACTTGCCGGCCTCGCAGTACACGGTCTGCCCGGGGTTGAGCGTGCAGACGGCCATCTGCATGGCGTTGCCGACGATCTGCTGCTGGAGGGTCACGGGAGGGCTCCTCGGACGTGCGGTACTACCGGCGACATGGTGACGAAACCGGCATTTCGACTGCTGACGGAAGGGCGGTGCCCGGCAGGCACCGCCCGGTCAACGTACCGCCCGGGCGATTCGGTTCCGTACCGGGTCGGGCTCGCCGCCGCGGCCGGCGTCCTGGCCCGGGACCCGTACCGTACGCTCCCCGCCGGCGTCGAGGAAACGGGCCAGCGGCAGGGTCGCGGCGCCCACGGTGACCGCGTCGGCGCCCAGCCGGCCCAGCTCGATGGAGGTCTGCGCGCCGGGGTGGTGCAGGGCGTAGGCGGCGGCGACCTCGCGGACGGTGGGCAGCAGGCGCGGGCCGAGCAGCAGTCCGGCCCACCCGCCGATCACGATCCGCTGCGGGTTGAAGAGGTTGATCAGGTCGGCGATGCCCGCGCCGAGGTACTCCGCGGCCTCGGCGAGCAGCGCGCCCGCCTCGTGGTCGTGGTCGGCCGCGGCCAGCAGCGCGGCGAGCCCGGTCTCCTCGCTGACGTCCGGCGGCGCCGCGTGCCAGCGGCCGAGCAGCGCCTCGGCGCCGACGTACGCCTCCAGGCAGCCGCGCGAGCCGCAGCGGCAGGTGCGGCCGCCGACCCGCAGCGTGGTGTGGCCCCACTCCCCGGCGCTGCTGCTCGCGCCGTGGTACGGCGTGCCGTTGGCGACGACGCAGGCGCCGACGCCGGAGCCGATCAGCGCGATCACGACGTTGCTCGCGCCGCGGCCGCCGCCGAACCACATCTCGGCCTGGCCCAGGGTCTTGGCGCCGTTGTCGATGTGCAGCGGCAGGGCGGTGCCCGCGCGCAGCAGCCGGCCCAGCGGCACCGCGTCCCAGCCGATGGTCTGGCCGTGCACGACCACCCCGTCGCCCTCGCCGGGCGGCGAGTTGACCGGGTCGCCCTGCTCGACGATGCCGGGCACGCCGATGCCGACGCCGAGCACCTCGCGGTCGTCGATGCCGGCCTCGCGCACCACGGACTCGATGCCTTCGAGGGCGAGCCGCACCACGTGGTCCACGTCGTGGCCGCTGTCGGACAGCGGCAGATCGGCGGAGGCGAGCTCGGTCAGCGCGAGGTCGAACAGCTCGACCCGCGACCCGGGTCTCGCCGACGTCCACGCCGACCACGTAGCCGTAGCCGGGGGCGACTTGGAGCAGGATGCGCGGGCGTCCGCCGTCGGACTCGACGGCCCCGGCCTCCTCCACCATGCCGTCGGCGATCAGCTCGCCGACGACGTTGCTGATCGAGCCCGCGCTCAGACCGGTGTCCCGGCCCAGTTCCTGGCGGCTCAGGGGGCCTTCGAAATACAAATGACGCAGAAGCGATGCACGGTTGCCGCGCCGCAGGTCACGCACGGTGCGCTTGCCCCGCTCAGCCATCTGGACTCCCTCCCTGTCCGCCCCGCTGGAATCTATCGCTGCACAAGGTCTTGACGCCACCTTTTCTCACAAGTTAAATCACGGCCTGAATTAAGGCACACGCGCTGTTCACTTCCTGAAGCGATCCCACCCCTGAGAGGGAACCGTTATGCGCACCAACAGAGTCCTCGCGGCCACCGCCCTCGTGGCCGCGCTCGGCATCACCGCGACCGCGTGCGGCGGGTCGGGCAACAACAGCAGCGGCAAGAGCGGCGGCAGCGACAAGGGCGTCACCCTCACCTACTGGGCGAGCAACCAGGGCACCAGCCTCGACAACGACAAGCAGGTGCTGAGCCCGGAGCTGAAGAAGTTCCAGCAGCAGACCGGCATCACGGTCAAGCTGGAGGTCATCGGCTGGGCCGACCTGCTCAACCGGATCCTGGCGGCCACCACCTCGGGCCAGGGCCCGGACGTCCTCAACATCGGCAACACCTGGTCCGCCTCGCTGCAGGCCACCGGCGCGCTGCTGCCGTTCGACTCCACCAACTTCACCGCCATCGGCGGCAAGGACCGGTTCGCCGCGTCCGCGATCGCCGCGGCCGGCGCGGCCGGCAAGGACCCCGCCGCGGTGCCGCTGTACTCGCATGGCGTACGGGCTCTACTACAACAAGAAGATGTTCGCCGACGCGGGCCTCCAGCCGCCGACGACCTGGGCCGAGCTGGTCACCGACGGCAAGAAGCTCACCACCGGCGGCCACTACGGCATCGCGGTGGAGGGCAGCAACGGCGCGGAGAACATCCACCACGCCTTCGTGCTCGGCCAAGCAGCGCGGCTCCGACTGGTTCGACGCGTCCGGCAAGCCGACCTTCACCACCGACGCCAACGTGGCGGCCGTGAAGCAGTACGTCGACTTCATCGCCAACGACAAGATCGCCAAGGGCGACGCCGAGTACTCGCAGAACCAGACCATCACCGACTTCGCCACCGGCAAGGCCGCGATGATGATGTGGCAGTCCGCCGCCACCTCCATCAAGGCGCACGGCATGACGCCCGACCAGTACGGCGTGGTGCCCGTGCCCACCCAGACCGCGAACGCCACCGGCGACGGCGCCGTCACCTCGATGGTGGCCGGCATCAACCTGGCGGTCTTCAAGAACACCAAGAACGAGTCCGCGGCGCTGAAGTTCGTGAAGTTCATGACCAGCACGCCGGAGCAGAAGATCCTCAACTCCACGTACGGCTCGCATCCCGCCGGTCACCGAGGCGCAGAGCGACCCGGCCTTCCAGACGCCCGACCTGAAGGTCCTCGCCGGCGTGCTCGGCAACGTCGGCCGCGCCGCTGCCGCAGGTGGCCAACGAGAGCCAGTTCGAGACCCTGGTCGGCACCGCGGTCAAGGACCTGTTCGCCGACGCCGCGGCCGGCAAGGCCGTCACGACCGACTCCGTCAAGGCCGCGCTGAACAAGGCGCAGCAGCAGATGCCCGCGTCCTAAGGATCGGCTCTCCCCCATGACTGCCACCGCCCCTCCCCGGAGCGCTCCCGAGGCCGGTCCCCCCAGCGGCAAGTCCGCCGGCCGGGACCGGCTCCGGCCGCGTATTCCCGCACGGCTGCGCCAACTCGGCCTGCCGTACCTGCTCCTGCTCCCCGCCCTCCTCCTCGAACTGCTGATCCACATCGTGCCGATGGTCGTTCGGCATGCTGATCAGCTTCAAGGGCCTGACGCTGTTCTACATCCGGAACTGGAGCAGCGCGCCCTGGACCGGCTTCGACAACTACAAAGTCGCGGTCAAGATCCACGAACCCATCGGCCAGGCGCTGCTGCACTCGTTCTGGGTGACGATCGAGTACACCGTGCTGTCGGTCGGGATCTCCTGGCTGATCGGCACCGCCGCGGCCATCCTCATGCAGGACACCTTCCGCGGCCGCGGCGCTGCTGCGCACGATCTTCCTGGTGCCGTACGCGCTGCCGGTCTACGCGGCCGTGATCACCTGGTCGTTCATGTTCCAGCAGAGACACCGGCCTGGTGAACCACGTCCTGCACGACCAGCTGCACCTGACCTCCGACAAGCCGTTCTGGCTGATCGGCGGCAACAGCTTCTGGGCGCTGGTCATCGTCTCGGTCTGGAAGTCCTGGCCGTTCGCGTTCCTGGCCCTGATGGCCGGCCTGCAGAACATCCCGCGCGAGCTGTACGAGGCCGCCGCGATGGACGGCGCCGGCGTCTGGCAGCAGATCCGCAAGATCACCATGCCGTCGCTGCGGCCGGTGAACCAGGTGCTCGTCCTGGTGCTCTTCCTGTGGACGTTCAACGACTTCAACACGCCGTACGTGATGTTCGGCCAGTCGGCGCCGCACCAGGCGGACCTGATCTCGATCCACATCTACCAGTCGTCGTTCATCACCTGGAACTTCGGTTCCGGCTCGGCGATGTCCGTGCTCCTGCTGCTCTTCCTGCTGCTGGTGACGGCCGTGTACCTGCTGCTCACGTCCAGGAGGCGAGGCGACTCCGATGCCTAGGATTCCTCGGAGCCGTCGCCGATGGCGCAGCCGAGGTCCTTCATGTGGACCCGGCGCGATCGTCCTGACGCTGCTGCTGATCTTCGTGCTCGTGCCCGTGTACGTGATGCTCAGCTCGTCGCTGAAGAACCTCCAGGACGTGCAGGGCTCGTTCAAGTGGATCCCGCAGCGGCCTGACCTTCAGGCCGTACGTCGACATCTGGAAGACCGTCCCGCTCGCGCACTACTTCATGAACTCGCTGATCGTCTCGGTCAGCGCGACGCTGCTCTCGGTGGCGGTGGCGATCTTCGCCGCGTACGGCGTGAGCCGCTACCGGTTCGCCGGCCGCAAGGTGTTCACGGTGACGGTGCTGTCCACCCAGATGTTCCCCGGCATCCTGTTCCTGCTGCCGCTGTACCTGATCTTCGTCAACATCGGGAACTCCACCGGCATCACGCTCAACGGCAGCCGGCTCGGGCTGATCATCACCTACCTGACCTTCTCGCTGCCGTTCTCGATCTGGATGCTGGTCGGGTACTTCGACTCGATCCCGCGCGACCTGGACGAGGCGGCGAAGGTCGACGGCTGCGGCCCGATGGGCGCGCTGTTCCGGGTCATCGTGCCGGCCGCCGTCCCCGGCATCGTCGCGGTCGTGCGTCTACGCCTTCATGACCGCCTGGGGCGAGGTGCTCTTCGCCTCGGTCATGACCAACGAGACCACCCGGACCCTCGCCGTCGGCCTGCGCGAGTACGCCACCCAGAACGACGTGTACTGGAACCAGGTCATGGCCGCCTCGCTCGTGGTGAGCGTGCCGGTGGTCGCCGGATTCCTGCTCCTCCAGCGTTACTTGGTCGCCGGGCTGACCGCCGGCGCCGTCAAGTGACCCCCACCGAAAGGTAACTCGTGAACGACCTGAGCGCTCTTCCCGCGGATTTCGTCTGGGGTGCGGCCACCGCCGCCTACCAGATCGAGGGCGCGGCGGACGAGGACGGCCGGGCCCCGTCCATCTGGGACACCTTCTCCCACACCCCCGGCAAGATCGCGGACGGCGACACCGGCGACGTCGCCTGCGACCACTACCACCGCTGGCCCGAGGACATCGCGCTGATGACGGCCCTGGGCCTGGACGCCTACCGGTTCTCCATCGCCTGGCCGCGGATCATCCCGGAGGGCTCCGGCGCGGTCAACGCGGCCGGCCTCGCCTTCTACGACCGGCTGGTGGACGCGCTGCTCGCGCCGGCATCACGCCCAACGCGACGCTGTACCACTGGGACCTGCCGCAGGCCCAGCAGGACCGCGGCGGCTGGCCGGAGCGGGAGACCGCCGAGCGGTTCGGCGAGTACGCCGCCGTGGTGGCGGACGCCGCTCGGCGACCGGGTCAAGGACTGGGCGACGCTCAACGAGCCGCTGTGCTCGGCGTGGATCGGCCACCTGGAAGGCACCATGGCCCCGGGCCTGACCGACCTGACGGCGGCCGTGCGCGCCTCGTACCACCTGCACGCTCGGCCACGGCCTGGCCGTGCAGGCGCTGCGGGCGGCCGCACTCCGACCTGCGGGTCGGCATCGTCAACAACCTCAGCCCGTGCGAGCCGGCCACCGACCGCGAGGCGGACATCGCGGCCGCCCGGCGCGCCGACGGCCACACCAACCGCTGGTGGCTGGACCCGATCCACGGCCGCGGCTACCCGCAGGACATGGTGGACCTGTACGGCGTCGAACTGCCGGTCAGGGACGGCGACATGGAGTCGATCGCGGCGCCGCTGGACTGGCTGGGGCTGAACTACTACTTCCGGCAGGTCATCGCGGACGACCCGACCGGGCGCCGCCCCGTACGCCAAGCAGGTCTACCTGCCGGGTGTGCGGCGCACCGCGATGGACTGGGAGGTCAACGCGGACGGCCTGGAGCAGCTGCTGGTGCGGCTGTCCGAGGAGTACGGCGCGCAGCAGCATCTTCGTCACGGAGAACGGCTCCGCCTACCGCGACACGGTCGGCGCCGACGGCGAGGTCGCACGACCCGGAGCGGGTCGCAGTACCTGGAGGAGCACCTGGCCGCCTGCGCCCGCGCGATCAAGCGCGGTGCGCCGCTGGCCGGTTACTTCGCCTGGTCGCTGCTGGACAACTTCGAGTGGGCGTACGGCTACGACAAGCGCTTCGGCCTGGTGCACGTCGACTACGCCACGCAGAAGCGCACCATCAAGGGCAGCGGCCGGCGCTACGCGGACCTGATCGCCGCGCACCGCCGCCGGGTGCGCCGCGCGGCCTGATCCACCCGCATCACCTCACCGGGAACTCCCGCCGGCCGGCCGTTCGATGAGCCTGCCGGCGGGATTCTTCACGGCCGGGGCGCCGTTCTGCGCGATCAGCCGTCCGCGCAGGTAGGTCGCGCGGACCACGCCGTGCAGGGTGCGGCCGGCGTAGGCGGTGATGGGGTTGCGGTGGTGCAGGCGGGCCGGGTCGACGGTGAAGGTCTCCTCCGGGGCCAGCACCGCGAAGTCGGCGTCGCGGCCCGCGGCGATGGCGCCCTTGGCGGTCGAGCCCGGCCAGCGCGGCCGGGCCGCGCGGACATCCAGCGGGCCACGTCCGCGATGCTGTGGCCGCGCCGCCGGGCCTCGGTCCACACCGCGGGCAGGCCCAGTTGGAGCGAGGAGATGCCGCCCCACGCGGCGGCGAAGTCGCCGGTGTCCTTGTGCTTGAGGTCGATGGTGGACGGCGAGTGGTCGGAGACCACGCAGTCGATGGTGCCGTCGGCCAGCGCCTGCCACAGCGCGTCCTGGTTGGCGGCCTCGCGGATCGGCGGGCAGCACTTGAACTCCGTGGCCCCGTCCGGGACTTCCTCGGCGGTCAGGGTGAGGAAGTGCGGGCAGGTCTCGACGGTGACCCGCACGCCGTCGCGGCGGGCGGCGGCGATCATCGGCAGGGCCGTCGGCGGAGGACAGGTGCAGGATGTGGACGCGGGCGCCGCGCTCGGCGGCCAGCGCGATCAGGCCGGCGACGGCCCGGTCCTCGGCGGCGGGCGGCCGCGAGGCGAGGAAGTCGGCGTACTTCGGGCCGCCGCGCTGCGGGGCGCCGTCGATCAGCCGCGGGTCCTCGGCGTGCACGATCAGCAGGCCGTCGAACCGCGCCATCTCGTCCATGGCCTCGGCGAGTTGCGCCGGGTCCAGGTGCGGGAACTCGTCCACGCCCGAGGGCAGCAGGAAGCACTTGAAGCCGAAGACGCCCGCGTCGTGCAGGGACTTGCAGGTCGGCGGTGTTGCCGGGCACCGCGCCGCCCCAGAAGCCGGTGTCGGTGTGCACCCGGCCGCGGGCGGCGGCGCGCTTGACGTCGAGGTGCGCGGCCGTGGTGGTGGGCGGCACGCTGTTGAGCGGCATGTCGACCACGGTGGTGATGCCGCCCGCCGCGGCGGCCGCGGTCGCGGTGGCGAAGCCCTCCCACTCGGTGCGGCCCGGGTCGTTGATGTGCACGTGGGTGTCGACCAGGCCGGGCAGCAGGACGTCGTCGCCGAGGTCGGTCAGCCGCGCACCGGGCGGCACGCGGCGCGTCGTACGGCAGCACGGCCGTGATCGTCTCCGCCGCGGACGACGACCGCGGCCGGGCGCTCGCCCCGCGGGGTCACGACACGCGTCGAGCGCAGTACCTGCTCATCCACCACGTGGCCTCCGACCCCGGGAAGAATTCAACGTTCTGTTGACGCCATGGTCGGTATCGTTCCCCCCGACGTCAAGGGCTGTAGGATTCCACAGAGCGAAAACCACATTCCGCTGCCGATGGAGTGGGGCTCTGCACGGCCCAGCACCACCGGGCCGCACCGACCGAGGGGAACGCACGTGTCTGCTGACCGCGCCGGGGGCGTCCAGTCGCTCGAACGGGCCTTCGACCTGCTGGAGCGGATGGCCGACGCGGGCGGCGAGGTCGGGCTGAGCGAGCTGTCGGCCAGCAGCGGCCTGCCGCTGCCCACCATCCACCGGCTGATGCGCACGCTGGTGGACTGCGGCTACGTCCGCCAGCAGCCCAACCGGCGGTACGCCCTCGGCCCCCGGCTGATCCGGCTCGGCGAGAGCGCGTCCCGGCTGCTGGGCACCTGGGCGCGGCCGTACCTGGCGGAACTGGTCGACGCGACCGGCGAGACCGCGAACATGGCGCTGCTCGACGGCGACGAGGTGGTCTACGTCGCGCAGGTGCCGTCGCGGCACTCGATGCGGATGTTCACCGAGGTCGGCCGGCGGGTGCTGCCGCACTCCACGGGCGTCGGCAAGGCGCTGCTCGCGGACGTGCCGCCGGAGGAGGTACGGGCGCTGCTGGCCCGTACCGGCATGCCGGCCGCCACCGAGCGGACGATCACCGACCCGGACGCCTTCCTGGCCGAACTCGCGCGCATCCGCGGCCTCGGCTACGCCGTCGACGACAACGAGCAGGAGGTCGGGGTGCGGTGCCTGGCGGTGACCGTGCCGGACTCGCCCACCGCGGCGGCCATCTCCATCTCCGGGCCCGCCGGGCGGGTGACGGAGGCGGCCACCGACAAGATCGTGCCCGTACTGCACGAGGTGGCACGGCAGTTGGCGCGGGCGCTCAGCGCCTGACACCGGCCGGCGCCGGGTCCGGCGGGTTCGAGACTCCCGACGGACCCGGCGACGGACGGGCTACGGTGCGCGGCGCTCGCCCCCGCACCCGCTCAGCGGATGAGGGGGCGCCGGAGGCGGGGCCAACTGCTCCACGGCCCCGCGCAGCGCGTCGAGCGGGACGGCCAGGGCGCTGACCGAGCCCAGGGCCGAGGCCACCAGGAGCAAGGAGTGCCGCATCCGCTCCGGATCAGGCAGGCCGAGGGCCTGGTCGGCGTTGTCCGCCTGTCGGGCGAGCTCATCCAACTCGTCCTCCGCCACGCCGCGGTCCGATAACAGCGGCCGGTGCGCGGCGAGTTGACACCGTAACCGGCCCACGGCCACGCGCAGTCCCGCTCCCGGGCCGTCCCCACGGCCCTCTTGCGCGCTGTCGGGCCGGCCGATCCCGGCGGCCACAGCGCTGCGCTCGTCTTCGAGCACGTGTGTCTCCCCCACCACGTACACCCACCCTTGCGTCCATCCCCCGGACTGTTTCCCGGCCACGGCGCGGCCGGGGCGGATCAGTTAACGCGATTCGACCCGGATCGCGCCACTCCAGCGCCGAAATTCACGCCGAATTGGTCCCCCGACGCGAGCAGGGCGCTCAACCCCGGGGCGGTGGTGGCCGTGGCGGCGGGCGGGGTGGGGGTGACCGGCGGGGTGGTGGGCGAGGCAGTGGCCGTGGTGGTGGGCGTGGAAGTGGGGGTGAGCGTCGGCGCGGGAGTGGGCGTGGCCGCGGGGCGCCAGACCATCAGGTCGAGCACGGCTGAGGGCTTCGGGTCGCCGGGCGGGGTGAGTTGACGGACCGTCACCATCGTGGTCGTGCCGTCCGCGGAGCGTACGCACAGGCGGGCGCCCGGTCCCACCAACGGCCTTGCCACGGACGTCACCTGGGCCGCCGACGTGGTCAGGCAGGCGCCGAGCGTCGACGGGTCCCGGGACTCCAGCAGCGCCAGCGTGCCGCGCCGGGGCTGCACCGTGAAGGCGTCCGCCGCGTCGGTGAAGCCGAAGTCGCCCGCGAGGGGGCCGGCTTGGACGATCGGCGGGTCGGCGTGGAAGGAGACGCCGTAGCCCGCGGGCAGCCGCACCCCCTGGAAGGCCGTGCCCGCCCGGGGTTCCGGCGCGCCCGCGGCGTCCCCGCCCGGCCCCGGCTGCGACGGCGGCTGGGTGGCGGGCGGCCGGGCCGACACCGGGGTGCTCCCGTGGCCCGCGGACCCTCCGGCGAGCACCACGCCCGCGGTCACGGCCACCGCCAGCCCGGCGACGATCGCCAGCGCCCCTGCGGCCCCCCGCCGCCCCCTGCGCGGCAGTGGCAGCGGCACATGGACGTACGGCGCCCGGGGCCACTGCTGCGGGTGCAGCAGATACCCGCCGGGCGGCGGCGCAGGCGGCTGGAACGGCGCAGCGGGCGCGGGCGGATGCGGCGGCACCTGGGGCACCGGTGCCGGCGGCTCGGCGCCCACCGGGTGCGCGGCCGCCGGGTGCGCGGCCGCCGGGTGCGCGGCCGCCGCAACAGCGCCCGCACCGGCTCCGTCGGGCGCCGCGCTCTTCTCCGGGCCGCCCGCGCCCGCCGCCGCGTCCTCGCCGGCGGGTGCGGCCACGGCTGCCGCCGGGCCGGAAGCCCCGGCGCCCGTACCCGGTTCGCCCGAACCCGCCCCCGCCGCAAGCCCGTTCTGCTCGCCGGCCGCCCCGCCGGACACGCCTCCGGCCGCGGGCACCGCACCCGGCGCGGGCGCCGCCACGAGCGGACCAGGAGCCGCGAGCCCACCGCCCGGCGCGGGCACGTCCGGCGCGGCCGAAGGCGCGGGCGGGCCCGGCGGAACCGGGGGCGGGGCCACGCCGGGCGCCCCCGCGGCAGCGGCCGCAACCGGGGCACCCGAGGTCCCCGCGCGGCCCGGCGCGGCCGGCTGCGGGGATCTTCCGGGCGGAGCCGTCGGCGGCGGGATCGTGGGGAGGATGGCCGCCATGAGGGGGGCCGGGAGCCAGGAGGTGGCGCGGGGGCGCTCGGGCGCCGCCTGGGCGCACATCGTGGTGATCTGGGCCAGGGACGGACGCAGTGCCGGGTCCTTGATGAGGCAGCGGGTGACGATCTCCCGCAGCTGGCCCGGGAGTTCGTTGAGGTCGGCCTCGTCCTGCTGGACGCGGGCGCCGTCGCCGAAGGGGGCCGCGCCGATGGAGGCGTAGGCGGCGATCTGGCCGAGCGCGAAGACGTCGGTGGCGGGCACGGCCGCCTTGCCCGCGGCCTGTTCGGGCGAGCGGAAGGCCGTCGCCTCCTCGCCGTCGCCGACCCAGCCGAGCCCGTAGGACCTCAGCCGCGGCCCGTCCGCGGCGAGCAGGACGTGCGCGGGCCGCAGCCCGCCGTGCACGACGCCCGCGTGGTGGACCGCCTGGAGCGCCTCGGCGAGCCCGGCGACCAGCCGCAGCACCACGCCGGTGGGCAGCGGCCCGCCCGCCTCGACGGCGGCCCGCAGCGGCAGCCCGGGCACGTAGGAGGAGGCGACCCAGTAGCGGGGGCCCTCGTTCCCGCTGCCGACGACCGGCACGAGGTAGGGCCCGCGCACCTGCCCGGCGGCCTGCGCGTCCCGGTGGAAGCGCGCGGCGAAGTCGGGGGCCTCGGCCAGGTCGGGGCGGACCACGGTGAGGGCGAGCGGCTGCCCGCCGGGGGCGTACGCCAGGTAGGTCACGCCCTGCGCGCCGGAGCCGAGCCGCGCGCTGATCCGGTGTCCTGACACCGTCGCCGGGTCGTCCGCGGACACCGGCTCGAAGACCGGGTCCCGGAAGCCCGGACCGGTGTGCGCTGCCCCCATCAGTCCTCGTTCCTCACCTGGCGCCGTCCGCGAACGGGACACGGCCCGACGATACCGGAACACGCCCGACGGGCAGCCGCCAGTTCCGCCGCCGCCGAAGTCGCGGTATGCAGGGGGCATGGACACAAATGGCGAGGTCGCCGGTCTGCTGCTGGCGGCCGGCGGGGGCCGGCGGCTGGGCGGGCGGCCGAAGGCGCTGCTCACGTACGGGGGCAGGCCGCTGGTGGAGCACGCGGTGGGGGTGCTGCGGGCCGGTGGCTGCGGCCAGGTGCACGTGGTGCTGGGGGCGGCGGCGGCCGAGGTACGCGAGCGGGCCGACCTGAGCGGCTGCGTGCTCGTGGACAACCCGCACTGGGCGGACGGCATGGGCTCCTCGCTGCGGGCCGGGCTGGCCTCGCTGGCCTCGGCCGCCGCGCCCCACGGAGCGATCGAGGCGGACCCGGACCCGGACGGCGGCGGGGACGGCGCGGGGCGGCCCCGCCGGGAGCAGGACGCGGCCCACGACGCGGGCCGGGCCGCGGGCCACCAGCCCCGTATCGCGGCCGCCGTCGTCGGCCTGGTCGACCAGCCGGGCATCCCCGCCGAGGCGGTGGCCCGGGTGATCGCGGCCGCCCGCGCGGGCGACGACCTGCTGTCCGCCCTGGTGTCGGCCGCGTACGGGGGGCGCAGGGCGCACCCGGTGCTGTTCGGCGCCGGCCGGTGGGCGGGTGTGGCGAGCGGCGCGGGCGGGGACCGCGGCGCCCGGACGTACCTGCGCGAGCACACCGAGCAGACCGTGCTGGTGGAGTGCGGGGACGTCGGTGACCCGGCCGATATCGACACCCCCGCCGACCTGCGGCTTCTCGATACGGCTGCACGGCGTGCCACAAAACGTTGAACTTCCGCACTGCGAAAACTATGCTCCACCTTGCAGAAGCGTCCGCGCCCGCCCGCGCCACGGCACCCCGTGCCACCCCAGCGCGCCGGGACCGCGGCCGACCCCGGGGTGCCCGTCCGCATCCCTGCTCTACGGAGGAGTGACCCGCATGTCCGCAAGCGCGCCGTCCCCGGCCGTCGTCTCCGAGGCCGCCGGGCCCGTCCCCCGCGCGGAGGAGGTGCTGACGCCCGAGGCGCTGACGTTCCTCGCCGACCTGCACCGCCGTTTCGCGCCCCGCCGCGCCGAGTTGCTGGAGCGCCGCGGCGTGCGCCGCGCGGAGATCGCCCGCACCGCCACGCTCGACTTCCTCCCGGAGACCGCGCACATCCGCGACGGCGACTGGCAGGTGGCGCCCGCGCCGGCCGCGCTGCGACGACCGCCGGGTGGAGATCACCGGCCCCACCGACCGCAAGATGACGATCAACGCGCTCAACTCCGGCGCGCGGATCTGGCTCGCCGACTTCGAGGACGCCTCCGCGCCCACCTGGGAGAACGTCATCGGCGGCCAGGTCAACCTGATCGACGCCTACGAGCGCCGGATCGACTTCACCTCCCCCGAGGGCAAGACGTACGCCCTCAAGGACGCCGGCGAGCTGGCGACCGTGGTGATGCGCCCGCGCGGCTGGCACCTCGACGAGCGGCACCTGACCGTGGACGGCGAGCAGATCCCCGGCGGCCTGGTCGACTTCGGGCTGTACTTCTTCCACAACGCGCAGCGCCTGATCGACCTCGGCAAGGGCCCGTACTTCTACCTGCCCAAGACCGAGTCGCACCTCGAAGCCCGGCTGTGGAACGACGTGTTCGTCTTCGCCCAGGACTACACGGGCATCGCCGCAGGGCACCATCCGCGCCACCGTGCTGATCGAGACGATCACCGCCGCGTACGAGATGGACGAGATCCTCTACGAGCTGCGCGACCACGCCTCCGGGCTCAACGCGGGCCGCTGGGACTACCTGTTCTCGATCGTGAAGAACTTCCGCGACGGCGGCGAGCGGTTCGTGCTGCCGGACCGCAACGCGGTGACGATGACCGCGCCGTTCATGCGCGCCTACACCGAACTGCTGGTGCGCACCTGCCACAAGCGCGGCGCGCACGCGATCGGCGGCATGGCCGCGTTCATCCCGTCCCGCCGCGACGCCGAGGTCAACAAGGTGGCGTTCGAGAAGGTCAAGGCGGACAAGGACCGCGAGGCCGCGGACGGTTTCGACGGCTCCTGGGTGGCCCACCCCGACCTGGTGCCGATCGCCCGCGCGTCCTTCGACGCGGTGCTCGGCGACCGCCCGAACCAGAAGGACCGGCTGCGCGAGGACGTGCACGTCACCGCCGCCGAGCTGATCGACATCGCCTCCCTGGACGCCCGGCCCACCTCCGCGGGCCTGCGCAACGCCGTGCAGGTGGGCATCCGTTACATCGAGGCGTGGCTGCGCGGCATGGGCGCGGTGGCCATCTTCAACCTGATGGAGGACGCGGCCACCGCGGAGATCTCCCGCTCGCAGATCTGGCAGTGGACCAACGTGGGCGTCGTCCTGGACGGCGGCGAGAAGGCCACCGCCGAACTGGTCCGCCAGGTCGCCGCCGACGAACTGGCCGCCGTCCGCGCGGAGATCGGCCCGGACGCCTTCGCGGCCGGCAAGTGGACCGAGGCGCACGAACTCCTGCTGCGCACCGCCCTGGACGCCGAGTACGTCGACTTCCTGACCCTGCCCGCGTACGAGCAACTGGCCGGGTGAGCCGCCCGGATGCGCATCCGTGACGCGTCACCCGCCGACTGGGCGCTGATCTGGCCGTTCCTGCGCCGGATCTGCGCCGAGGGCGAGACGTTCGGCTATCCCACCGGGATCGGGCAGGAGCAGGGCCGCGGCTTCTGGATGCTCGCGCCGCCGGGCCGTACCGTCGTCGCGGTCGACGGCTCGGGGGCCGTGCTCGGCACCGCGAAGATGAACCCGAACCAGATGGGCAACGCCGCCCATGTCGCCGGCGCCAGCTTCATGGTCGACCCGGAGCACTCCGGGCGGGGCGTGGGGCGGGCGCTGTGCGAGGAGGCGCTGCGCTGGGCCGCCGCGTCCGGCTTCCGCGGCATGCAGTTCAACGCGGTGGTGGCGTCCAACACCCGGGCGGTGGGGCTCTACGAGTCGCTGGGCTTCCGGGTGCTCGGCACCGTGCCGGAGGGCTTCCGGCACCCGCGGCTGGGGTACGTGGGGCTGCACATCATGTACCGGGAGCTGTGAACCCGGCCTGCTTCAGCAGCACCGGGGTCTGGTTGAAGGCGTAGTAGACGGCGAGCAGTCCGTGCACGGCGAGCGTCAGCGGCGCCGAGACGAAGGCCAGACCCACGGTGACCGGGTACGCGACCGATCCGAGAGCGAACCGCGCCCGCGTGGCTCGGGCCGCCTCGGCGTCCACCCGCCCGTCGAAGAGGTGCCCGGTGCGGGTCAGGTGCCACCACATCGCCTGGAACGCCAGCGCGTGGAAGACCATGAACAGGCTGTAGACGGCCGCCGCGGTGTGGGCGGCGCTGCCGCCCGATCGCAGATAGCGGGCCATCAGCGCGGCCGGCCACGGCAGCATGGCCACGCCCATCAGCAGCACCAGGTTGAGGAAGAGCAGCGTGCGGTCGACCCGGGCGATGTACCCGAAGACCGTGTGGTGGTTGACCCACATGATGCCGATGACCAGGAAGGTCACCGCGTAGGCCGCGTAGGAGGGCCACATCCGGCCGAGCGCGGACCACAGGTGGTTCCCGGGCGCCTCGGGCACCTTGATCTCCAGCACGAGCAGTGTGATCGCGATGGCGAACACCCCGTCGCTGAACGCCTCGACTCTTCCCGACTCATTCATTCCTGTCCCCTGTTGGCGAGCGGCATACGACACGGCCGCTCAGCCTCGCACGCCTGCCCGCCCAGACCGTACCGACTATCGTCGTGCCCATTGCGCGTCACGTGTGGCCCGTGTTCGCGCGACGGTAGCGGCGGCACGACGGGGGAACGCGGACAGTCATGGCGTCTGACTCTGACCTCGGTTCGGGTGCGGGATTCACGTCGGCTGTTGCGGCTCGGGTGGTCGCCTCCGCCTGCCGACTGGCGGGGCTGGATGCGAGCGGTGCGGAGCCGATCCGGCTGGGAGAGAACGCCCTGTTCCGCTTGGCGGCGGCGCCCGTGGTGGTCCGGGTGGCCCGGGGGCCCGCTTATCTGCCGTCGGCGCAGCGCGAGGTGGCGGTGTCGCGGTGGCTCGCCGAGGAGGGATTCCCTGCCGTCCGGGTGGTGGACGACATCGAGCAGCCGTTGCAGGTCGAGGGACACCCGGTGACGTTCTGGCATCTGATCCAGGATGCCGGGCGGTCGGCGACGTACGGTGAACTGGACGCCGTGCTACGGCAGTTGCACTCGCTCACGCCTCCCGCTCACCTGGACCTGCCCGCCTTCGACGCCTTCGGGCGGGCCGACCGCCGTATCGAGACGGCCGACGGGATATCCGACGTCGATCGGGTGTTCCTGCGCAAGCGCCGGCGGGAGCTCGCGGACCGGTTGGCCGGACTCGCCTTCGACTCCGGCGCTGGACCGGTGCACGG
The DNA here is from genome assembly GCA_963820715.1 of uncultured Actinomycetota bacterium. Lineage (GTDB taxonomy): Bacteria > Actinomycetota > Actinomycetes > Streptomycetales > Streptomycetaceae > Actinacidiphila. The sequence continues at coordinate 121,855 of CAWGAU010000005.1, forward strand.
GGACGCGCACACCGACAACCTGATGGTGGACCGGAAGGGGCGGCTGCACCTGATCGACCTGGAGAACTTCTGCGTCGACCGGCCCGAGTGGGACCTCGTGGTGTCCGCCCACGAGTACGACCGGTTGGGCTGGGTGAGCCAGGACGAATACACCGCGTTCGTGGACGGGTACGGCCGCGATCTGCGGGAGTGGCGGGGGTTCGAAGTCCTGTCCGCCGTCCAGGAGTTCAAGATGACCACGTGGCTCATGCAGAACATCGCGGAGGGACCGCACGTGGCCGAAGAGGTGCGAGCACGACTCGCCTCACTCCGGGACGACGACGCCCCGCGCAACTGGCAGCCGTACTGACCGCGGGCCTACGAGCGTCGCTACTCCTCCAGGACTGAGACCAGTGGCACTCATGCAGCGTGCGCGATGAACTTGACGGTGGAGGTGTCACCGTCGAGAGCGATGTTGAGTGACGCGTCGAGTGCCTCGGCGAGCCGGGCGAGCAGGGGAAGGGTAGGGACCGTGCCGCCGAGTTCGAGCTTCGACACCTGGGGTTGTGTCATGCGGGCTCGTCCGGCGAGTTCGCTCTGGGAGATGCCCAGTGCGGTCCGGCGGTCGTGCACTGCTTGTCCGAGGTCGAAGGCCATGCGGATCTCGGTGCGCATCGCTTCGACCTCGGGAGGCTCGGTGTGGCCTTCCGCGGCCTTCCGCTCGCGAGCGAGCTTCCACTGGGCGTGGTTCATGGCCCTTCTCCCTTCGTGACATCGCGAGTGAACTCGTCATGCGCGGTGTGGCGCTCGGCTTCGCAGAGCTTCCTGACCTGCTTGGCGCGATCCACTTCCGCATCCTCCCGCATCCGCGTCTTGCGAAACACTGTCAGCAGCACGATCCGGCGATCGGGGGCAAGCCAGTAGGTCAGACGCACGGCGCTGCCGTCGTGACCGAGACTGAATCGGAGTTCGCGTAACCCTTGACCCAGGTATCGCGCGTACGGCTCGGAGAGGGTGGTCGGTGCGTCGAGCAGACGTTCAGCCGCATGCTCGGCTACGAGATAATCGCGATCGGACAGAGTGTCCAGCCAATGCCGGACTTCCGGTTATATATAGCCAAGTGTATGGTCAAGGGCAACTGAACTACCTGGACCAGCGGTGTTGGTCAGCATCTGGTCAGGCGCTGACGTCGGCACTCTGTGATTCGCGAACCGATTCGTTTCCGGACCTTGGCGTGCGGCCCGGTGGGCGCGTCAGCGCGCCCCCGGGGTCGGGAGACCCTGGTGGGGGTCCCCGGAACCCGGGGGCGCGGTCGCCGGAACCCCCTTCAGGGCAGGGTCCGGCCGCCGGCCGGGGGCCGTCCCTCCCCGGCCGGCCGTCTTGTGCGGCGGATCAGTCCAGGCCCGCGAGTGCGGCCAGCCGGCGGGCCTCGCTACGGGTCAGCTTGGCGATCGTGTCCTCGTCGGCCCGGGTGAGCCGGCCGTCCTCGACCACCGCACGCCCGTTGACGAGCGAGAGCGTGACCGGGGCCGCGGCACCGAAGACCAGCGCGGCGACCGGGTCGGCGATGGAGGCGTGCGCGATCCCGTCGAGCTTCCACAGCACCAGGTCGGCGAGCTTGCCCGGTTCCAGGGAGCCGATCTCCGCGGTGCGGCCGAGGACCTGGGCGCCGCCGTAGGTGCCCAGCCGCAGCGCCTGGCGGGCGTTGAGCGCCTTCTCGCCGCCGCCGAGGCGGTTGATGAGCAGGGCGTTGCGCAACTCGGTGTGCAGTTCGCCCGATTCGTTGGACGCGGTGCCGTCCACACCGAGGCCGACCGGCACGCCGGCGGCGAGCATGTCGGGCACCCGGGCGATCCCGGCGGCGAGCCGGGCGTTGGAGGACGGGCAGTGCGCCACCCCGGTGCCGGTGCGGGCGAAGGCCGCGATGTCGGAGTCGTTCATGTGCACGCAGTGCGCCATCCACACGTCGGCGCCGAGCCAGCCGGTGGACTCGAAGTAGTCCGTGGGGCCCATGCCGAACAGCTCGTGGCAGAACTTCTCCTCCTCCACCGTCTCGCTGCCGTGGGTGTGCAGCCGCACGCCCTTGCGGCGGGCCAACTCGGCGCCCTGGCGCATCAGTTCGGTGGAGACGGAGAAGGGCGAGCAGGGCGCGACGGCGATGTGCAGCATCGAGCCGAACGACGCGTCGTGGTGGGTGTCGACGGCCTGCTCGGTGGCCAGCAGCGCGTCCTCGGTGGTCTCGACGGCGAAGTCCGGCGGCAGCCCGCCCTGGCTCACGCCGCGGTCCATCGAGCCGCGGGCGGCGGTGAAGCGCACCCCCAGTTCGGCGGCGGCGCGGATCTCGGCGCCGAGCAGGTCGCCGGCGCCGCGCGGGAAGACGTAGTGGTGGTCCATCGCGGTGGTGACGCCGCCGCGGGCCATCACGCCGAGCGAGCCGGCGGCGGCCGCGTAGACCATCGGCTCGTCGATCCTGGCCCAGGTCGGGTAGAGCTCGACCAGCCAGTTGAACAGGTTGCTGTCCTGGGCGAGGCCGCGGGTGAGCCACTGGTAGAAGTGGTGGTGGGTGTTGACCAGGCCGGGGGTGGCCAGGTGGCCGGTGGCGTCGACGCGGCGGGTGACGCCGTCGAGCCCCTCGGGCGCGGGTCCGGCGCCGACCGACTCGATGAGGTTGCCGGCGACCACGATGTGGCCGCGGGCGTACTCCGAGTCGCGGCCGTCGACGGTGGCGACGGCGCAGTTCTCGATGACGGTGCGCTCGACGGGTGTCGTCTGCTGGGTCATGGGTGGGTGCCTCTTCCGTCCGTTCGGTCCGTCAGTCCGTCACCGGGATGGCGGGCTCGGCGCCGTCGCGCAGCACGGTGCCCTCGATGAGGCCGTACGGCCGGTCGGCGGCGAAGTACACCTCGTTGTCGTTCTTCAGCCCGAAGGGTTCGAGGTCCACCAGGAAGTGGTGCTTGTTGGGCAGCGACAGCCGCACCTCGTCGATCTCGGGGACGTTCTCGATGACGCGCGAGCCCATCGCGAACAGGCTCTGCTGGAGCGAGAGGGAGTACGTCTGCGCGAAGCCGTCCAGCAGATGGCGGCGGGCCTGGGCATAGGCCTCCTCCCAGTCCGGCGCGGGGGCGCCGTCGGCGGTCCAGTTGAACCGCCAGCGCGCGGTCACCTCGGTGGCGAGGATGCGGTCGTACGCCTCCTTGAGCGTCGTGTACTGGTCCTTGACGAAGCCCCAGAACTCGGAGTCGGTCGAGTTGAGCACGACCAGGTCCTTCAGGCCCGACACGACCTGCCAGCGCTCGCCGTCGAAGGTGACCTCGGTGGTCCGCGTCTCCTGGCCGGTGCGGACGAAGGAGTGCCCGCGGTCCCCCGCGCCGATCCGCTCCCAGCCGTACTCCTCGACCCGGATGCGGGCCCGCTTGATGGGGGCCTGGCTGGTGACGAAGTGCCGGGCCAGGTGGACGGCGAAGGCTTCGGCGGACTCGATGCCGTGCTTGTGCGCGAAGGCGTAGACGGTGTTCTTGGTGGTGTCGGTCGGCAGCACGTTGGCGTTGGAGCCGGACAGGTGGACGTCGTCCATGTCGCCGGACAGCGCCACCGAGACGTTCAGGTCCTTCAGGCGGTGGGTGTCCCCGTCGCGGACGACCCGCACGACCCGGGTCTCCGCCTTGCCGTACTGGTTCTGGCCTATGCGCGTCAGGCGGGCGGGCCGCGGCGGCGTGGTCGGGGAATCTGCGGTCATCGGTGCTAGCTCCCTCGGTATACGGAGTAGCCGAACGGGTTGAGCAGCAGCGGTACGTGATAGTGCTCGCCCGGCGCGACGGCGAAGACGATCGCCACCTCCGGGAAGAACACTCCGCTGTCCCTTGGACCACGGGGGTCCGCGCGGGGGGCGTCCTGCTGGGCCTCGGCTTGATGGGTGGTGCCGGCCGGGCCGGCGAAGTACGGCTCCACGGCGAAGCGCAGCCGCACGTGGGTGGTGCCTTCCGGCGGGTCGGGCAGGTCCTTGCAGCGGCCGTCGCGGTCGGTGGCCGAGGCGCCGTGCGCGGTCCAGGGCGCGTCGGCCCCGGGCCGGACCGACAGCTCGACGGCGACGCCCTGGGCGGGGCGGCCGGCGCTGGTGTCCAGGATGTGCGTGGACACCGACACCGGGGCGGTCACGTCGGTCATGAAGGGTCCTCCTCGGCGAGCCGGGTGAGCCGGATGCGGTTGATCTTTCCCAGTTCGGCCCGGACGATCTCGCGTTCGGTGTCCGCGTCGTTGCCGGTGCGCTCCTTGAGGGCGGCCAGCATCTGGCCGCCGGTGCGGCCGGTGGCGCAGATCAGGAAGACATGGCCGTGGGCGTCCTGGTAGGCGAGGTTGAGCCGCAGCAGCTCCTCGCGTTCGGCGTCCCCGACCCCGCTCTGCTCACGCGCCGAGGTCGGGTCGCCCGGGGTGGGGCGGCCGATCGGCGGGTGGCCGGACATCGCCTCGCCGAGGTCGGCGGCGGTGAGCGCCGCCATGGCCGTGTCGCTCGCCGCGAGCAGGTCGTCGAGGCGGGCGTACGGCCGGCCGGCGGCCACCGCCGCGCCCCACTCCCGGCTGGCGCACACGTCGTGCAGCAGGCCGGCGGCGGTGGCGGCCGGTGGCCTCGTTGAGCCGGGACAGGCCCGGCGAAGCGCTGGAAGTCACCCTCGCAAGCTACGAGGGGCCGGACGGAAACGTCAACAGTTTGTTGAAAACTTCTGGTGGCGCCGCGGTCCGGCAGGTGACGGCCGGATGGCGCCGGGCGCCGCTCACTCGGCGCCGCGGGCCGCGTTCTCCCTGTTCAGGTAGTTGTAGACGGTGAACCGGCTGACGCCGAGCGCCGACGCGACGGTCTCCACGCCGTGCCGCACCGAGAACGCGCCGCGCTCCTCCAGGATGCGCACGACGGTCTGCTTGTCCTTGCGGCTCAGCTCCGGCAGCGGAGCCGTAGCGGCGTTCGAGGTCGGCGAGCAGATGGTCCAGGGAGTCGGCCAGATGGGGCAGCCGGACCGCGAGCACGGCCTCGCCCTCCCAGCTCAGCACGACGTCGTCGCCGCGCGCCTGATCGGGCGGCAGCGACCGCCCGCCCATCGCGTCGACCAGCGGCTGCACGGCGGCGGCGAACGGGTGCCGGGGCCCGTCGGCCGCCGCGGTCACGCCCGCCGCCCCGGCCGCGTCGGCGGCCTCGGTCGCGTCCGTCATCGCGATCATCGCCCTGCGGCGCGTCGGGGAGCCGCGAGGGGCGCGCCGCCCGCGGGGGAGCCGGACCCGCCGGGGGGCGCCTCGCCGAGCACGCTGACCTGGAGCGAGATCCGGGTGGCCCCGGCGGCGACGGTCCGGCGCAGCAGCTCGCCGACGGCCGCCACGACGGCCTCCTGCGAGCCCTCCGCGGTGTTGCCGAACGGGCCGACGTCCACCGCGTCGAGCGTGCCCGCTCCCGACCACCTCGCGGGCCACCAGCGCGTGCGCGGGCGGCTCCTCCAGGTCGAAGGGTTCGGTGGTGAATTCCAGCCTCATTCGCACAGGGGCCCCCACGGTGGCTGCGGCGCTGTTCTGCCCTCCACCGCGGAGGGCGACTCCGAGGCGACCTTAACCGACCCCGCCGCGCCCGCAAGGTGTGCGCGGGCCGCCGCCACCAGCGCGCGCACCCCGGTCTCCAGGGTGAGCCGCACCTGCGGACGGAAGCGCGGCGAGTGGTTGCCGGGCAGCGCGGCCAGCCGCTGGGCGGCGCCCTGCCCCGCCTCCGCCCACTGGGCGGGCCCGACCGTGCCGAGCATCCAGTAGCCCGCCCTGACGCCCTCGACGCCGTGCAGCCGGGCGCCGTCCGGGCCGAGCAGCGGGAAGTCCTCGGTGGCCGTCGACGGCTGCCACCGCGCCACCCGGTGCGCGCCGAAGGCCGCCCGGTGGGCCTGCCGCACGGCGGCCGTCACCGCGGGGTCGCCCACCGTCACCCCGGACCGGGACACCACCGTGACCTCGGGTTCGGGCACCTCGCCCGACGCCGCGGCCTCGGCCCGCACGATCCGGCGGACGGCCGTCCAGCGCGCGGTCCAGGCCGGCCGCGGAGAACGCGCGCAGCGTCACCTCCATCGTGGCGCGGTCCGCGATGACGTTGCCCGGGCCGCCCGCGCGCAGGGCGCCCACCGTGAGCACCAGCGGCTCGCCGGGGCCGGTCTCGCGGGACACCACCGTCTGGAGCCGCAGCACCGTCGCGGCCGCGGTGACCACCGGGTCGACGGCGAGCTGCGGCGCGCCGGCGTGCCCGCCGCGGCCGTGCAGGACGACCTCCACGGTGGCGCTCGCCGCCAGCAGCGGCCCGTCGGCGTGCGCGACCATGCCCGCGGGCAGCGGCACGGCGTGCTGCGCGAGCACCACGTCCGGCGCGGGGAAGCGCGTGTAGAGGCCGTCGGCGAGCATCGCGGCGGCGCCGGTCAGCGTCTCCTCGGCGGGCTGGCCGACCACCAGCAGGGTGCCGCTCCACAGCCGCCGGGTCCGCGCGAGCGCCGTCGCGGCGCCCGCCGCGCAGGCCATGTGCACGTCGTGGCCGCAGGCGTGCATGACCGGGACGGGGACGCCGTCGGGACCGGGGGCGGTGACCGTGCTCGCGTACGGCAGGCCGGTCTCCTCGCGCACCGGCAGCGCGTCCAGTTCGGTGCGCAGCAGCACCACCGGGCCGGGGCCGTTGCGCAGCACGCCGACGACGCCGTGGCCGCCGACCCCGCGGGTCACCGCGTAGCCGTCGACGGCCAGGTGGTCGGCGAGGCGGCCGGCGGTGCGGGCCTCGGCGCCGGACAGCTCGGGATGGCGGTGCAGGTCGAGGTAGAGCTCGGCGACGGGGGCCAGGAGGGCCGCCGGGACCGGATCGGCCGGATCGCCGTACGGCACCGGTGGCAGGGGTCCTGAAGTGGTCAACGCGCTCTCCCTCCAAGGGGGTCGGTACGGCGCGGTCCGCCGTGCGGGGGCGCCGGGTGCCCGCACCGGGCGCCGGCGGGACGACAGCGGCCCGCGGCCGGATGTGCCAGCGGGATGACAGCGGTCGGCGTACGAATGTGCCAGCGGACGCGCGTAGAAAGAGTGGCGCGGCCTTCCTCGGGCCGTGCCCACATGCTGAGAAGGGAGTCACCATGGCTGACATCTCGAAGCTCGACACGCCGCTGGCCTCGCTGGCCCAGGAGATCCTGGAGCTGGAGTCCGAGACCTTCGAAATCACGGACTACTCCGACGCGAGCGAGGTCATGCTCGGCTCGTCGACGAGCTGCTCCAGCACCAGCACGTGTTCCAGCACCACCAGCACCACCAGCTGCACCGCCTGAGCACACGCGTGTCCGAAGGGTCCGCGGCCGGTTCTCCCGGCCCGCGGACCCTTTGCACGCTCCCCCGGCGGCGCCCGTGAACCGGGGCCGCCGGCACGGCGTCCGGCTCACGGGAAGGGGTGCGGCACCCGGCGGACCTCCGCCTCGGGCAGGTCGTCGGCGCGCAGGCCCGCCGCGCGCTGCGCGGTCCGCAGCCGAGGCATCGTCAGCGCCCGCTGCCGGGCCCAGCCGAAGTCGATGGGCAGCAGCCCGGGCACGATCGTGCAGACCGTGCGCAGCCCCATCCGGCGCTGCTCGGGCGTCGTCTGGTCCACCACGACCGCCTCGAAACCGGCCGCGGCCAGCATGTCCGCGCACCACTCCAGGTCGGCGCGCAGGTCGAGCCCGCGCGGCCGGTCCCGCTCCCACCGGGCGTACGTCTGCGCCAGCGTCCGGACGGCGGGCGGCTCCAGGTAGCCGCGCACATGCGGGCGCATCTGCGGCAGCCCGAACAGCGCCGCGTGGTCCGGCAGCCGCTTGACCAGGCTGAAGTCCTCGGCCATGGCGGCGAGTTCGGCGGGCCGTTCGGCGACCTGCCGGGGCAGGTGCGGCAGGTAGGTGAGGATCTCGGAGACCGCGGACTCCACGGCCGTCAGCGGGTCGAGCGACGCGCCGGCGGCGAACGCGAAGGTGCCGGGGCCGCCGTCGCGGCGTACCGCGAGCCCGGTGACGACCGGCACCGGCAGGTCGACGCGGTTGTCGTACACGCGCACGTCGTAGCCGCGCAGCGCGGCCCGGTCGGTCATGGCGCGGATCTCCGCGCTGTCGCAGGAGTCGAGGTCGATCGCGTCGAGCGGCGCGTTGCCGTACCAGGCCAGCAGGAAGGCGTCGCGCTCGATGAGTTCGAGCAGCCCGAACAGGATCGCCTCCTCCAGGCAGCTCCCGATGGCGCAGCCGTTGGAGCACTCGAAGACGAAGCTGTCGGCGCCGGTGCCGGCGCTGTAGTAGGCGAGCCGGGCGGGGACCAGGACCGGCGCGCCGCCGCGCAGCGTGTGGCCGCGCACCCAGGGGATCGGGCAGGTCGGGGTCGAAGGGGCGCGACCATCGGGTCGTCGCGGTAGGTCTCCGGCGCGTACAGCCCGCACGTCGCGCGGGTCGAGCGCCGCCTCGCCGCCGGCCAGGAGGCTGTCGTACGACGCGACGCGCAGGCCGCCGGGGGTGCGGCGGTGGGTGCCCGCGTACCGTTCGAGCCCTTCGAGGAAGGCCAGGTCGCGGCTGGCGGCGAAGGAGTTGGCCTGTCCGCTCCAGGTGACGTCGGTCAGGCCCGCGTAGCCGCGCATGAAGACGGTGCCCGCGACCGGGGCGGTGGTCGGCGAGGTGATGTCGTCCCAGGTGCCGGCGCCGAGCACGCCGCACACCGGGTTGGCCAGCGCGTCGGTCGGCAGGGCGTAGTCGGCGGGGCGGCGCAGCCGGTGCCGGCCGGGGGCGGGCGTGGGGCGATCGGCGAGCGCCAACTCCGGTGCCCCGGCGGGGTGCCGGTGCCGGTCGCAGAGGGGTTCGGCGAGCAGCGGCACCGTCTGCACCCGGCCGGTCTCCAGGTCGTACCGGGTGACCTGCGCCAGCCCGTCGGCCCGCGGCCGGGCCCGGCCGGAGGAGACCCAGGCGTGCAGCGCCCATACGGCGTCGGCCGTGTAGTCCGTCAGCACCGGCCAGGCGCCCGCGGCGGTCACCGGCCCGCCGGTCTCCAGGGCCTCGCGCTCGGTACGGGTGCGCAGCCGCTGCCAGCGCACGGCGAGGCAGCAGCCGCAGGGGTCGGCCGGTGCGTACCAGCGGTCCTGCCGGTCAGGGCCGTCGGCCGCCGGTGCGGGTGAAGGGACCTGGTCGCCGAGGCCGTCGACCTCCGCCGGGGCCGGACCGCCGCCGCCCCAGGGGCCGATGAGGACGGCGTCCGGGGTCAGGTGCACGGTGGCCGCGGCGCGCCGCTCGGCGCGGTGGGCCGGCTCGGGCACGAGCAGGTCGTAGGCGCCGATGACGGCGACCGCGGGGGCGGCCGTGCCGGCGCGGCGGGCCAGCGCGGCGAGCCGGCCGGCCAGCGCGCGGCCGGCGTCCTCCAGGGGGAGGCAGGGGCGGGCGGCCCGGCGGGGGCGGGCGCGCTGCGTGTCCGCGGTCATGTCCGGTTGCGCTGTCATGTCCGGTTGCGCTCTCATGTCCGGTTGCTCCAGCGGAAGATGCGGGCCGCGATCAGCCCGAACAGGACGGTGAAGGCGGCCAGGCCCAGGCAGTCCAGGCCGTAGGCCCGCAGGCCGTGCGCGCCCGGCGAGGATGTTGGTCAGCCCGTGGTCGAGGTAGCGCAGCGGCAGCACCCACGAGAAGGTCCGGATCCAGCCCGGCAGCAGGTCGGCCGGGTAGAACGCGCCGGACAGGAACGCCATCGGCACCATCACGAAGTTGGCGATGGCCGCGACCGCCTCGGGGGTGTTGGCGAGGCTGCCGACGACCAGCCCGAGGGCGAGGAAGGCGGCCACGCCGAGCACCAGCAGCGGCAGCGCCAGCGGCCAGTCCCCCGACAGGTGCAGCCCGAACACCGGCAGCAGCGCCACCGCCGTGAACAGCACCGACTGGCACAGCCCCACCCCGACCGCCACGGCGAACCGCGAGCCGAGCACCGTCGGCAGCGGGGTCGGGGTGCGCCACACCAGCCGCAGGATGTCGTCGCGCCGCCAGTGCATCAGCGCGAACGCCGGGCCGAACAGCGCCGCGTTGCCCACCCCCCACGCCAGCACGCCGGGCGCCACGTAGTTGATGTACGGCAGCCCGCCGTTGACCGACTGGCCGCGGAAGAGCAGTCCGAAGACCATCAGGAAGACCAGCGGGAAGGCGAAGGTGAAGAAGACGGTGGTCCGGTCCCGTACCGAGGCCAGGTACGCGGCCCTGGTCAGCGCGGTGTAGGCGGTGGTCATCGGGCGTGCTCCGATCCGTCGGCGGTCAGCCGCAGATAGGCGTCCTCAAGGGTCGCCGTGCGGGTCTGGATGGCGTCCATGTCGACGAGGTCGCCCACGGCGACCAGCACCCGGTTGGCGACGCGGGTCTCGATGACCACCTCGCCGCCCTCCACCAGGACCCGGTCCACGCCCTCGATGCCGCGCGCCTGGTCCGGGGTGATCCGGTCGGCGGGCACCAGCAGCCGGGCCGGCGCGGCCAGCGCGCGCACCAGCGCGCTGGGCGTGTCCAGCGCCACCACCCGGCCGGCCGCGATGATCGCCACCCGGTCGCACAGCGCCTCGGCCTCGTCCAGGTAGTGCGTGGTGTACACGATGGTGCGGCCCTCGCTGCGCAGTTCCCGCAGCACCTCCCACAGCGAGCGGCGGGCCTCCGGGTCGAGGGCGGCGGTGGGCTCGTCGAGGAAGATCAGGTCCGGTTCGTGCACCAGGGCGGTGGCCAGCGCGAGGCGCTGCCGCTGTCCGCCCGACAGGTCGTCGACCCGGGCGCGGGCCTTGTCCGCCAGGCCGACCAGTTCCAGCGAGCGGTGCGCCGCGGAGCGCTCCAGGCCCTGGAGGACGGCGACCGTCTCCAGGTGCTCGCGTGCGGTGAGCCGGGTGAAGAACGCCGACGCCTGCGTCTGCACCCCGATCCGCCGCAGCAGCGCGATGTTCCGCGGCCACGGCGACTGCCCGAACACCTGCACGGTGCCGCTGTCGGCCTGCCGCATGCCCTCCACGATCTCCACCAGCGTGGTCTTGCCGGCCCCGTTGGGCCCGAGGATGCCGAAGAACTCCCCCTCGGCCACGCTCAGCGACACCCCTTCGAGCGCCCGCACCTCGCCGTACCTCTTGGTCACCTGGTCCAGTACGACGGCCTGCCGTCGTTCCGGCACGTGCGCTTGATCCATGTCGCCCTTCTCCCGCCGCTGGGGCGTGTGCTGGTCGGATGTCGGCTGCGGGGGGTCGTTCGGAGGGTCCTGCCGCGCGGGGACCTGCCGCGGGGATGCCAGCTGCCCGGCCGGGTCGGCGGCCGCGGCGGGCGCGGGAGCTGCTGCGGCGCGGCGGGCCGCCGCGCGCAGGCCGAGCGTCCGCAGCGGGACGGCCGCGGCGATCACGGCCAGCGGCAGGTACGGCGTCCAGTCGCCGTACCGCGCCGGCAGCGCCGCACGGCTCGCCAGGCACGCGCCCGCCAGGACGCCGAGCGCCATCAGCACGCACAGGGCGCCGTAGCCGCCGTAGATCCGGCGCAGCCGCGGCGGGTAGGCCGCCAGTGCGGTGCGGGCCGCCGGGCGGCGTACGGCCGCGGCCGCCGACAGCTGCAGGAAGTCGCGGCCGGAGGTGGCGAGCCGCAGCGTGCCGAACGCGTAGCCCAGCGCCTTGTAGCCGTCGAGCGGCGGCAGCGGGAGCAGGTTGAGCAGTCCCATCGCGGTGCCGAGCAGCAGCAGGCCGCCGAAGAACGGCACCGCCTGCGCGGAGTCCGGCAGCAGCGCCCAGATCACCCAGAACGGCAGCAGGAAGACGAGGTTGGCCACCACCCCGGCCGTCGCGACGGCCACCTGCGGCCCGCGCCGGGCGTGGAACTGGAGGTCCTCGACCCCGCAGTACAGGTAGGTGATGAAGCCCGCGTAGCGGCGCAGCCCGATCTCGGTGACCCGCAGCCCGTAGGCCCGGGCCACCAGTCCGTGCGCGATCTCGTGCAGCGCCAGGCTCAGCCAGAGCACGGCGCCGACGGCGAGCAGCGCGACCGGCTGGCCGAACAGCCGCGAGGTGGCGTCGGAGAGCCGGCCGTACGACACGGCCTCGGCGACCAGCAGCGCCGCGCACAGCCCGAGCAGCGGCACCAGGACGGCGCGGCGCCGGGCGAAGGCGGTCGCCGCGTGCAGCCGGTCCATGGTCGCGGCGGCGTCCGCGACCATCCGGGTCCGCCCGCTGAACCAGCTCGCGGCGCCGGCGCGGACGGGCGACAGCCGCCGCGGGTACGGGAGTCGGCGCCGGTTCCGGCGCCGGGTCGCGGCGGCCGGACGGGCCGGGCCCTCGGCGCGTGAGCAGGCCGCGGACCGACAGCAGCCGCAGCATCTGCGTCCACTGCGCGGCGCCCAGCCGCGTCCCGAAGGCCGCCGCGTACTCCGCGCCGATCTCCTCCAGCGACCGGCGGCCGTCCAGCCGGGCGATGATGAAGTGCTCCTTCGGGCCGATCTCCAGGCGGGCGCCGGTCGCCGGGTTCCTCACCAGGTGCACGCGGACCGGGCCGCGCGTCAGCGGCGGGCCGACCAGCAGGTCCTGGCGGACGGCCGGGCGGAGGCTGAGCAGCCCCTCGGCGGTGGTCACGGCGCGACCGGCGGGTGCGCGGCGCGCAGCGCCCGGCCGAGCACGTAGGACAGGTACGCCTCGTCGCGGACGCTCACCGACAGCCGGTTGTTGGTCATGTGCAGGTACGGCGAGGCGAGCATCGGCAGGGCCTGCGCCGGGTCGCTGACCGGCAGGTCGCGGGTGCCGTCCCAGGAGCGGAAGACCAGGTCGCCGGAGCGTGCCAACTCCTCGACGCGGCCCCGCAGTTCGAGGCCGTGCTCGGCCCATCCGCGCAGGAAGCCGGGGAGCTTGTCCGGCGCGGGCGAGGGGCCGGCGACGGCCCGCCGGATCTCGCGGAAGCGGCGGGCCAGCGTCTCGTCCATCGTGCCGTAGGCCCGGTCGTAGCCGTCCTTGGCGGTGAAGTTGGTGCCCTCGAAGGCGGAGTTCCAGAACTGGTGGTAGCGGTCGAGGAAGGAGCCCAGCACCGCCTCGTCGGTGAGCAGGCACCCCGACATGGTCATCATCAACTGGGCGGACACGCCCAGCAGTACGGTCCGGATGTGCAGGTTCATCGTGGCGGCCGCGTCCACCACCAGGGCGCTGGAGCGCTGGAAGTGCCACTCGGCCAGCTCGACCCCGGCCGGGCCGCCGTACTTCCCGTACTCCGGCTCGTAGGGCTCGGCGCTGAAGGAGTTGTTCGGCCGCAGCCGCATCTTCCCCTCGCCGTCCACGAAGCGGTCCCGCTCGCCGCCCGGGTACTCCAGCTCGAAGAGCGTGTTGTACAGGTCGGCGAGGAAGCCGTCCTTGACCTCGTAGAGCGCCGGCCGGCGGCGCAGGAAGTCCGCGACGGCGGCGGTGGCGCGCGCCTCGACCTCGGCCGCGGCCCCCGGCGAGGAGGGGCGCAGCCGCAGCCGGATGTGCGGGCCCTCCAGCCAGTAGTTGATGAAGAACCAGCCGCTGAGCAGACCCTCCTCGGTCAGCTCCGCGACCAGCGGGCGGGCGCACTGGAGCAGGAACGGGCGGGTGCTGGCGGCGTAGAAGACGTGGTACGCCTGCCAGTCGCCGCGCCCGCCGGGGTCGGCGGGCGGCGGCGTCTGCGGGTGCGCCGCGGGCCGCGGGCCGGGGCCGGCCGCGCCCTGGGATGCCGGGGCGGTGGGCTCCGGGCCGTGCGGGATGGTCGTCATGCGCGGGTGTCCTGTCTTCCGTGCCGTTCGGGGTCGGACGCGGGGGCGGTGGGGTCCACGGCGGCGGGGTCCGGGCCTGGGACGATCTCCACGGCGAGTTCGGCGACATGGCGGCCGCGGGCGGAGCGGATGTGCAGGTCGCTCTCCGCGGGCAGCATCTCCTCGAAGACGGTACGGCTGAGGCCGCCGCCGGTGAGCGCTTCGAGCGCGATCAGCGACAGCGGGCTGTCGAAGTCGACGTACGCGCGGCTTGGCGCCGCCGCCGAAGGCCGCGGCGGGCCCGGCGCCGTCGGGCCCGTCGGGGCGCACGCTCGCGAACACCCGCTCCGGCAGGCCGTGCCGGCGCCGCCAGCGCTGCCAGGCGAGGTAGTACGCGGCCTCGTCCGCGCCGGGCTCGCGGACCGGCAGCGCGCCGGGCTCGGCGCTCCAGCGCCTGCGGTGGATGACGAGGCTGCGGTAGCGGACCCGGGGGCGGGTGGTGACGCCGTCGCGGGCCGGGCCTTCCGGGACGCCGCGCCACACGTCGGGCCGCGCCCGCGAGGTCGGCGAGAACAGCAGCAGGGTGCGCGGCACTTCGGGCAGCACCATGGGCACCAGGTAGCCGAGGTAGAGCGGGACGACCTCGCGGCCCAGCCGGCGCGAGCGCAGCACCAGCCGGTCGGTCGCCTCGTCGTGCTCGGCGTAGAGGTCGTCCAGGTCGATCCGGCCCTCGGCGGGCACCGTGCTGGTCTCGCCGGGGCAGACGATCTCGTGGTCGGTGAGCCGGCCGTGCAGGTTGAGGTTGGTGGTCGCCGCGCCCGCGGTGACCTCGGCGAAGACGGCGCCGGGCGGCTGCCAGTCGCGCAGGCTGCCGCGCAGCGCGGCGGTGAGGCCGCCGGCGAGGTCCGGGTCAGCGCCTGTGTCCGGACCGGCAGCGGCGTCCGGGCCGGCGTCGAAGCAGTGGGTGAACCGGGTGAAGGGGAAGCACAGGCCGCCGTAGGAGTTGTTGAGCACGACCAGCGGGTCGTGCGCGCGGTCGGCGAGCTGGACGAAGTGGCTGTGCGGGGCGAAGGAGGAGCCGAGCGGGCGCGAGTTCGGCGGCCACCTCGTCCACGGTCTCCTCGTCGAGCCGCAACTCCTCCGCGTCCTGCGGGTGTTGCCTCCCACAGGCCGCGCACCCGGGCGGTGAAGGCGGCCCGCGCCCGGTCCAGGGCGGCCACCTCGGGCATGCCGAGCCAGTTCTCCTCGGCCGCGTGCGAACCGTCCGCCGCCCAGGGCGACTTCAGCGCGGTGAACTGGAGGTACTGCGTGAAGATGTCCTCGTGGAAGTCGTGCACGAGCCGCAGCACGTCCTCGCACCGCCCGCCGCGGCCGTAGCGGGCCAGGAAGAAGCCCTTGAGCACCAGCCGCTGGGGCAGCGCCACGTCGAAGGCGGGCAGCATGCGGGTGAGCGCGTGCAGCGGCGCGGCGGCCAGCTCCGTCCACCGCTCCAGCTCCGCGCCGACGTCGGCGCCGCGCACGTCCTCGTAGAGCAGCGTCTGCGGCAGCGTCGGCTCGTCGGCCGCCCAACTCCTGCTGTACGGCGGTGAGTTCGGCGCGCAGCGTGCGGAGCAGGGCGCGCCGGCCCGGGACGTCGGCGGTGGCGTAGCGCTCGACGCAGGAGGCGGCGCCCTCCAGCCGGGCGGCGGTGGCGTCGGCCCAGGGCCGGTCCAGCGCGCGCAGCGCGTCCTGGAAGGAGCGCAGCGGGTCGGGCGCGTGGACGTCGGTGTCCAGCCCGGTGGTCTGCAGGATGCCCAGGTCGAGCAGGGTCGCGGGGTAGCGGGCGGCCTCCTGCGCGGACGCGCCGGTCTCGGCGGCGAGCCACGCGGCCAGGTCGGCGTAGCGCGGCCGGGCGCCGTCCGCGAACAGGCCGAGCATCCGCTCCAGGGCCCCGCTGCGGCGCAGGAAGAACAGCCGGTCGTGGGCGGCGTCGAAGCTGACGGCCGCGCTGTCGTCGCCGGCGGTCACCGAGCGCCGCACGTACCGCAGCCGGTCCTCGTCCAGCTCCCAGCCCGCCGAGAGCACCACGGGCAGGTCGCCGCGGCGCTCCGGGTCGGCGGCGGCGAGTTCGGCGATCCGGGCCAGCACGACCACGTTGAGCCGCGGGTGACTGGTCCAGCTCCCGCCGAGCGGCGCGCCGGGGTCGACGCCGTCCTGGTCGCCGGCCGCGCGGAACCGCCCGGCGGCCACCGCCGTGAAGGTGCTGAACGGGCTGGTCTTGCACGCCGTGCGGTACAGGTACGACAGCAGCGAGCGCTCCTTCTTCCTGGCCCGCTTGTCGGGGACGGCCTTCCGGTCGGCGATGAAGGCGTCCAGTTGGCCGTCCAGCGTGGGCGAGGCGAGCGCCAGGCCGAGCCGCAGCCGGTCCTCGCCCGCCAGCAGCCGCAGCTCGCGGCGGGCGTCGGCCAGCCCGCCGTCCACCAGCGGGCCGCCCTCGCCGACGAGTTCGGCCAGCTCCGCACGGGCGGTGAGCCAGCGGCCGAGCAGCTCGCCCGCCGCTCCGCCGGCCGTCCGGGCCAACCCGGCGGCGTCCAGGGCGGGTTGCGGCACGCGGCCGTTGAACACCGCCCGCCGCAGGGCCAGCACGCGGCGCCGCTCCCGGTCGTCCTCGGTCGCCTTGACCAGGGCGGTCAGCGGGTCCTCCAGCTCGGCCGCGAGCGCGGCCAGCCGGTCCTGGGCGGCCAGCACCCGGTCGGCCCAGGCGCGGGCGGCCGGGTCGCGCAGCCGGTGCACGGCCTCGGCCGGCAGACCCGCCACCCGCAGCACGAACCTGCGGTTCAGCAGCCAACTCCCTTGCGCGGGGCTCATCCCGCTCCCCTCTCGCGTCCGGCCGGCCTGGTCCCCGCCGGGTGCCGCGCCGGTCCGGCCGGCCGGCGGCGGGGTGCGGCCCGTGGTGTCGGTCATGGCTGCCGCCCGCTCAGACGATCTCGTAGCGGAAGCCGGCCGGGCGCGGCCGCTCGTGGCCGACCATCATGATCAGCAGCGGGACCTCGCCGGTCGCGTCGAGCCCCAACTCCTCGGTGAACGAGATCGCGTCGAAGCCGAGCGCGACCCCGCAGGCCAGCCCGGCCGCGGCGGACGCGGTGTAGACGGCCTGCGAGATGCCGCCGACGACCGCGTTCACCAGCCGGTAGCCGCGGCCGCCGACCGCGTCGAGCACGGCGTGGGTGCGGGCGGCGGGCACGACCACCGCCGCGGCCTGCTCCAGGTTGTAGTTGGCCAGGAAGTAGTTGCGCTGGAGGAACTCCCCCGGCGCCCCCGCCCCGACCAGCCGCAGCGAGCCGTCCGAGCGGTCGTAGACGTACGTGCCCTGCGGGACGCCGGCCACGTGGTTGACGAACACGTACAGCCGGGTGAGCGGCGCGCCGCCGGGGGTCTCGGTGTCGCTGCCGAGGGTGCCCGCCGCGTCCGCCGCCGCCAGCACCGTGGACAGCGCGGCGGCCTCCAGCGGCCGGGTGGCCTGGAAGCGGCCGAAGCTGCTGCGCCGGGACCGCAGCGCGTCCCGTACGCCCATGGTGAGGGGTTCGGGTTCCGGCAGTGCGGCGCGCTCGCCGCCGGGCGGCACGGGCTCGGCGAGCGCGGCGTCCAGCGCCCCGGCGGCCGGGCGGTCGGCGGCGCCCTCCAGGGTCGCCTCGTGCATGCTGGTCACGGTCGGGAAGGTGGTGACGCTCCGCGAGCGCTCCTGGTCGGCGTAGCGGACGACGGGCGCCGGCGCGGCCGCCGCCTGACCCCGCGGGGCCGGGCTGCGCCAGTCCGCCGGGCCCGGGTGCCCTTCGCCCGCCGGGTCGGGCCGATCGCCCTCCCAGGCCAGCGGCACCACCGCGAAGACGCCCTCCTCCTGCGGCGACAGCCCGAGCAGCCGGCCGAGCCGGTCCTCGTCGAACCAGAAGGCGGGGCCGATGTGCAGTCCGTGCGCGCGGGCCCACATCCGCCAGGTGGCCAGCAGGACGCCGGTGTCCATCGTCACGACGTGGTAGGCGAAGCTGTTGTACTTGAAGGCGTTCTGCCAGAAGCGCACGCCGAGGACGAGGAACTGCCGGTACCCGTCGGCCGGTCCGCCCACCGCGGCCCGCACCTCGCCCGTCACGTCGCCGGCGAGCAGGCGGCGCAGCGCGTGGTGCTGGGTGTCGTAGTAGTGGACGCCCGGGGTCAGCGGGCCGCCCGGACCGGCGATCCAGTGGATGCCCACCGGGTACAGGCCGCCGCCGGAGGCGCTGCCGCGCGACCAGTTGGCCTGCGTGTACATCGGCAGCGTGCCCAGGTCGGAGTTGGCCTGCACGGCCAGCCGGCGGCCGACCAGGCCGTAGGAGTCCTGGAGCATCCCCGCGAGCAGCGGCAGCGTGAACGCGCCCTCGCCGCGCGGCCCGTACAGCCCGCGCTCCACGCTCGCGGTGGCCGGCGGCGCGGCGTCGCGGGGCAGCGGGAAGGTCGACGGCGCCCGGGAAGTGCTTCCCCTTGCGCGGCCGGTCCACCCAGTCGGGCTCCCAGTCGACGGGCTCCATGGGGTAGCGGCCCCGCCGGACGATGGCGGTGGCGTACTCATGGGCGTATCCCACGGTCGGTCCTTTCCTTCGGGGCGCGCGGCTCGGGTCGGGGGCTCGGGTCGGGGTCGGTTTCGGCTCGCGGGGACGGGGGTCGGAAGTGACGGGTTCAGGGGCGGTCGGGTGGCCGGCGGTACGGGGTCAAGGGAACGGGTGCGGTGCGGGGTTGAGATCGGCCGGGGTCAGATCGGCGGCGCTCAGGCCGCCTTCGCGCAGGGCGGTGCGCATCCGGGGCAGGTGCGGGCCGCGCTGCCGGCCCCAGCCGAAGTCGATCGGCAGCAGGCCGGGCACGATCACCCCGGCGGTGTGGAAGCCGAGCCGGCGCTGCTCGGGCATCGTCTGGTCGACCACGATGACGTCGAACCCGGCCCTGGCGACGGCCGCCACGCACCGCTCGACGTCCTGGAGCATGTCGTCGCCGGGCTCGACGGTGTCGCGGGCCAGTGCGTCCGGGGTGATCAACGGCCGCCTGCCGGGCCGCCGTTCGTCGTCGTGCAGCAGGAAGTCGGCGTAACCGGCCATCTCGGGCAGGCCGTAGAGCAGCGGGTGGTCGTGCAGCACCCGCACCTGGCTGAAGTCGGCGGCCATCGCGCGCAGTCGGCGCTCCTCGCGCAGCGGTCCTGCTGCGCAGGTTCACCGCGTCGGTGGCGATCTCGCACAGCCCGGCGGCGAGCGCCGCCTCCGGGTCCAGGCTCGCGCCGGCGCCGAAGCACAGCCGGCCCAGGCCGCCGTCGACGCGTTCGGCGACCGCGGTCACCACGGGGACGGGGAAGGTGACGCGGGTGTCGAAGAAGCGGGCCCGGTAGCCGTACATCGCCAGCCGGTCGATCATCGCCCGGGTCTGCGGGCTGCGGCTGGCCGAGCCGTCGATCTCGGTGAGCGGCGCGCGGCCGAACCAGGCGAGCAGGAACGCGTCGCGCTCGATCACCTCCATCAGCCCGAAGTACACGGCCTCGGCCGGACTCCCGCCGGAGGCACAGCCGTTGGAGCTCTCCTGGACGAAGCGGTTCGCCAGGCCGCCGGGCGCGTGGTAGTAGGCGAGGATCTCCGGTACGAGCAGGGGGCGGTGGTCGCGCAGCGAGTGGCCCCACACCCACGGGATCGGGCGGGCCGGGTCGAAGGGGCGCACGCCGGGCTCCGCGCGGTGGAACTCCTCGGAGTACAGGCCGCACCGGCGCGGGTCGAGGGCGGCGTCCGGGCCGAGGTCGTCGTACGCCGCGACGACATCGGTGCGCTTGCCGCGGGCCCGCATCCCGGCGAAGCGCTCCAGCCCCTCCAGCAGGCCGACCCGCACGCTGGAGCGGTAGCGGGGGGTGTGCCCGCCCCAGAAGCACTCGCGCAGGTAGTCGCCCGAGCGCAGGAAGAACGAGCCCACCGTCGAGGACGTCGACGTCGACACCAGGTCCGGCACCACGGAGGGGCCGAGCATGCCGGCGACCGGGTTGACGAACGCCTCCAGCGGCACGTCGTACGCGTCCGCCGGCCGCGCGCGGAAGTCGTCGGGCGCCCGCTTGGGCGAACTGCCCAGCGCGAGCCCCGCGTCGGCCGCGCTGTCCGGCACGACCGGGCCGCACCGCGGGCACTCCGCGTCCGGCACCACCGCGAAGCGCGTCACCCGGAGCGTCTCCAGGTCCACCAGGTAGGCGTACGGGAACCGCTCCGCGGTGGGTACGGCCACGGTGTGCGCCGCGATCACCGCGGCCAGTTGGTCCGCGGCGAACGGCACGGCCCACGGTGTCGGCCCCGCGGCCCGGGTCCCCGAGCCCAGCTCCAGCGCCTCGCGCAGCCCCCGGGTCCGTACGGCCTGCCAGCGCCGCACCAGGCACCGCCCGCACCCGGGCTCTCCCGAGGGGGTGAACGGGCCCACGAGGGCGTGGTGCCCGTACACGTGCACGGACAGGCCGTCGCTGATCCCGGCCCAGTCCTCCTCGGCCCCCTCGGCCCCGTCGGCTCCCCCGGCCGGGCCGCCCGGGCTCCCGCCGGTCGCGGGCGCGTCCGAACGGCCCACCTGGCCATGGGAGTCGGCCGCCCCGGCCGCACCCTCGCCCAGGGCCGATCTGTCGCTCAGGGCCAGTTCGTCGCGCCGGCCCAGCGCCGTGAACGCGAACGCGGCGGGCGCCGCCGGGTGGGCGCGGAGAGCGGCGGCCAGGGCCGGGGACAGGGGGTCAGCGGGCATGGGGCGTGGTGGTGAGGAGCACGCGCGTGGCGTGGAGGCGGCCGACGGGGAGGTCGGGGGTGGCGGCGGGGACGGCGAGGACGTCGTGGCCGGCGGCGCGCAGGGCGGCGGCGAGGGCCGGCCAGTCCGTGCCGGAGGCGAGCGCGGCGGCGACGTCGCAGGACCCGGTGGCCGTGAGCGCGGCCGGGTCGAGGTCGGGCAGCAGGGGGTCGCCCGTGTCGAGGTCCTCGGCGCCGGTCTGGACGGCGCCGAGCAGGTCCCGTACCGCTTCGAGCGCGGCGTCGCGCCACCGCGGCGCGGTCCCCAGGGCCCAGCGGCCGCCCGCGCGGGCCAGCACGGTGGGGACGGCCCGCTCGTCCGGGGCGCCGAGCTCGAACAGGTCGGGCGCGGCGCCGAGCGTGGCTGCGGACCGGACCAGGAAGGTGAGTTCGGGGTCGTCGGCGGCGGCGAGGGCGGCCGGGTCGACGCGGCGTACGGCGAGCGTGCCGTGCAGGGCGCGCCGCAGGGCGTGGTGGCCCAGCGCGGTGAGGACGCCGCGGGCGGCGGCCTCCTGGGGCGTGCCGCCGGCGCCCGTGCCGGCCGCGGTGGGCTCGGCGAGCCGGTCCCGGTTGTACGGGCCGAACGGCCGCAGCGCGGCGGCCGGGACGAGCACGGTGGCGCCGCCGAGCAGCGAGGTGGCGGCGCACCACGCGGGTACGGCGTCGGCGCCGAGGCCGAGCCCGCCGGCCACGGTGAGCCCGGCCGGGTCGGCGGCGGCCCACTTCTCGCGGGCGGCGTCGAGCGCGGCGCCGGTGAGCGGTTCGGCGAGCGGGACGACGTGTTCGGCGTACACCTCGGCGGCGCGGTGCAGGGCGCGCAGCCGCGCCCCGGCCACGTGGTGGACGTCGAAGGCGGTCACCGAGCGCCGCCCGCCGTGCCCGGTGCTGAGGGTGACGGTGCTGACCTTGAGCGGGGTCTGCGCCCACGTCTCGTCGTCGTACGCCTGGAACACCCCGGCCGCGGGCCGGACGAGCACGGCGCGGTCGGTGATCTCGGCGAGCGCGGCCTGCGCCGGGTCGTCCTGCGCGGGGTCCTGTACGGCGTCGTCCTGCCCGGACCCGGCGGACCCGGCGGCGGTCGTGGCGGGCGCCTCGCCGAGGAGGGCGAGGTCGGTGGCCGTGTCGTCGGCGGGCGCGGGCGTCCCGCAGGCCGGGCACTGCGGGTGCGGCAGCAGCGGCTCGGCGACGGTGTCCAGGGAGTCGAGGTCCTGGATGATGAGCTGGCCGTCGGTCTCGGCGGCCAGCGCGCCCGTGGTGAGCCGGAAGACCTCGTAGCCGAGCAGGTTGCCGACCATCGCGGCGAGCGGCCCGCGCACCTCGCCGGCGCCCGAACCAGCCGCGCTGCGCGGCCCGTTGGCGGCGAGTCGGCTCCACAGGTCGGCGGCGTGCGCCGGGTCGCCGTTCGCCCCGAGCCGCAGCGCCGCGCACGTCCAGCACCCGGCGGCGTCCGCGGTGAGCAGCGGCCCGACCACCACCGAGCCGCCGAACGTCCAGGCGGGCACCAGCTTGCGCCCGGCCGGGATACCGGTGGCGAGCGCGGCGATCTGCCGCGCCCCCTGCCCGCCGGTGACGAGCACGACGTCGTACCCGTCGAGGTCGTCCCACCCGAACAGGCCGGTCCCCGGGCCCGGTCGCAGCACGTCGAGGGCGACAGGGCAGTCCTGCGCGTGCAACTCCTCGGCCTCCGCGGCCACTTCGGCGAAGCGGTTGGCGGGGGTGTCGAGGGCCGCGAGGACGCCGACCCCCGCGCAGCCGTTGCGGATGAGCGACAGGGCCGCCCAGCGGGCGAGTTGGTCGTCGCCGAGCACGGCGACCCGGGTGTCGCGGAAGCGCAGGAAGCGGGTGGCCGCGTCGTCGGTGTAGTGGTCGACGTAGTCGATCTGGGCGGCGAACCGCCGGGCGACGGCCGGTTCCGGCACGGGCGCGCCGGGGGCGGACGGCACCGCGTCCCGGGCGAAGCCACGCGCGTAGAGCGTGCCGACGAGCTGGGCCACCATCGCGCGCTGCTTGTCCCCCAGGCCCTGGCAGAGGTCGGCGACGGTGCTGGCGCCGTCCAGGTGCGGCACGATCAGCGACGCGAAGCGGTACGCGGACGGCATCACCACGCTGAACCCGCCGCGCGCGTTGTGGAAGTGCACGCCGGTCGGCGTCTGGGTGAAGAGCACGTCCCGCCGGATGCGCGGCCGTGTCCCGGCGATCTCCTCGTACGGTGACACCATGTCAGTCACGCCTCCGTCGGGTGCAGTTCCGCGGCGCCTGGCCGGGGGGTTGGGTGGGGGGTGTGGCCGGTGCCTCGTTCGGTACGGGCGGCCCTGCCGCCGACGCCGTCGGCGGCCGCTGCGCGGGCGAAGGCCCGCAGCAGGTCGTGCATGCGGTACTGCCCGCGCGGCCCCTCTTCCAGCAGGCCGGCGCCGACCAGCCGTTCCAGCACGTGGTCGCCGCTGACCGGGTCGTCGTCCTCGGCGGTCGCGCCACCGGGCGCGCCGCCGTCGGTGCCGGCCGGCGCCTGGGCCGTACGCCCGGCCGCCGCGCCGCCGGACGGGCCGGGGGCGCCGGACTCGCCGCGCAGGATGGCCAGCTCGAGCTGCTGCATGGCGGGCCCGGGGTCGACGCCGAGGTGCTCGGCGAGGTGCGTCTTGGCCTTGCGGTACTCCGCGAGGGCCTCGGCCCGGCGGCCGGTCCGTCTGCAGCGCCTCCATGAGCTGCTCGGTGAAGCGCTCGTGCAGCGGGTGGGCGCGGGCGGCGGGCCAGATCTCGGCGAGCGCCTCGCGGTACCGCCCGCGCCCGAGTTCCAGGTCGAAGACGCGCTCGATGGCGCGCAGCCAGTCCTCTTCGAGCCGGGGCACTTCGTCGCGGTGCAGCAGGTCGGAGGGGACATTGCCGAGAAGGGGCGGCTGCCAGAGCGCGAGCGCGGTACGCAGCAGCGCCAGCTCTTTTTCCTGATCTCCGGTGGAATATGCCAGAACGAGTAGTTCGTGGAACTCCACCAGATCGAGCGTCTGCGCGTCCGCGGTGAGCCGGTAACCGCCGGGAACAGCCTCGATGGCGTTGCCCGCGACGCCGTATTTACCGAACAGGCGGCGCAGCCGCAGGACGCAGCTGTGCAATGCGGACTTCGCCTGGGCGGGTGTCTCCTCGCCCCAGATAACGCGTTGGAGCAATTCCGCGGAAACGACGGAATTCGCATGGAGGAGCAATGCGGCGAGCAGCGCGGCGGGGCGCGACGGCTGGAGGACGACGGTCTCCCGCCCGTCGGTGACGGTGAGCATGCCGAGCACGGTGAACCGGGTGCGCCTGCCGTTCTGCCCCGCCACCACGACATCTGCCGAGGTCATGCCGGTCGCGCCGATCTCCGCAGCACCCTGTTCGGGCGCATGGGTCTACACCACACACTCCACCGTCCCCGTGTACCCGTCGCACCGACGACCCGGCAGTGTGCACCGAGCAGAGAAATAAGGCCGGATGTGGCCCTGACTATCGGTGATCCGGCTTGAGGATACGGCAGCCCCTTTACCTTGTCCAGAGGAAAGCAGGCCCCTTCATTGGGCACAATCTGGACACTACGGACGCCGCGCTTCCACCCTCAAGGAGAGCAAACGGACATTCCGCTCCGGTTATTACATCGAGGTGAATGCCAGCTTTCCACGGACGGACCGCACGGCAGCTTTTCCAGACCCGCAGGGCCGTTATCCGGCCGGTTTAGCAACACGGCGTTTAGCACCAATGGTCCAGGCCATTTCCCGACCGGCCGCCGGGGGCGGTCACCGCCGAAGGCCGGGATGCGGACCGGTCGCCGGCGGCGCGGGGCGCCCGGCCCGCGCGGAGCGGCCCGGAGCCGCCGACGGCACTTGACATCGGACCGGGGCCTGATTCACTGTTCCACAAGACAGAAAACAACTTCCGCTATACGGAAGGGGCGCCTTCGTGGGTTTCGCTGACGCGCGCTTCGATGTGAACCTCTC
Organism: uncultured Actinomycetota bacterium; assembly: GCA_963820715.1. GTDB lineage: Bacteria > Actinomycetota > Actinomycetes > Streptomycetales > Streptomycetaceae > Actinacidiphila. The sequence continues at coordinate 146,315 of CAWGAU010000005.1, forward strand.
GATCCTTTTCACCGAACTCCCGCTGCTGGAGCGGCCGGCGGCCGCCGCCGCGGCCGGCTTCGACGCCGTCGAGCTGTGGTGGCCGTGGCCGGACGACCCCACGCCGGACCAGGTCGTCCTGGACGACCTGCGGTCCGCCCTGGAGGCGGCCGGCACCCGGCTGGTCGGTCTCAACTTCTACGCCGGACAGCTCCCCGGGCCCGACCGCGGCGCCCTGTCGCTGCCCGGTGCGGAGTCCGACCGCTTCCGGGCGAACGTCGAGGTCGCGGCCGAGTTCGCCGCGTCCGTCGGCTGCCGGGCGCTCAACGCCCTGTACGGCAACCGGGTCGACGGGGTGGACCCGGCCGTCCAGGACGAACTGGCCCTGGACAACCTCGCCCTGGCCGCGCGGGCCGCCGACGAGATCGGCGCGACCCTGCTGGTCGAGGCGCTCAACGCGCCCGAGTCGCCGCGCTACCCGCTGGTCGAGCGCGGACGGCCGCGGTCGACGTCGTCCGCAAGGTCAACGCCGCCACCGGGCTCGACAACGCGCGCTTCCTGCTCGACCTGTACCACCTGGCCATGAACGGCGAGGACCTCCCCGCCGTCATCGCCCGCCACACCGGGATCGACCGGCCATGTGCAGATCGCCGACAGCCCCGGCCGCGGCGCCCCCGGCACGGGGTCGCTGCCGCTCGCGCTGCTGCTCGACACCCTGCGCAGCCACGGCTACACGGGCTGGACGGGGCTGGAGTACAAGCCGTCGGCGGCCGGCAGCCGGGACAGCTTCGGCTGGCTCCCCCGGTAGGTCGCGGCCCGCCACCTCGGCGAGCACGCCGGCCCGGGCGACGACGCCTCGGCGCACCCGCCGGCCCCGGACCCCCGCACACGCACGACACGGAAGGCAGAGAAGATGACCACAACTCCCAAGATCGCCTGGATCGGGCTGGGCATCATGGGTTCCCCCATGTCGGAGAACCTGATCCGCGCCGGCTACGACGTCACCGGCTTCACCCTGGAGCCGGAGAAGCTCCAGCGGCTGACCGCGGCCGGCGGCACCGCCGCCGCCTCGATCGCCGAGGCCGTCCGCGACGCGGACGTGATCATCACCATGGTCCCGGCCTCCCCCCAGGTGGAGGCCATCGCGTACGGCGAGGACGGCATCCTGGCCAACGCCCGCCGCGGCGCGCTGCTGATCGACACCTCCTCCATCACCCCGCAGACCTCGGTGGACCTGGCGAAGGCCGCCGCCGACAAGGGCATCCGGGTCCTGGACGCGCCCGTGTCGGGCGGCGAGGCCGGCGCGGTCGAGGCCGTGCTGTCGATCATGGTGGGCGGCGAGCAGCGCCGACTTCGACGAGGCCCGCCCGATCCTGGACGCCCTGGGCCGGACGATCGTGCTGTGCGGCCCGCACGGCTCGGGCCAGACGGTGAAGGCGGCGAACCAGCTCATCGTCGCGGTCAACATCCAGGCGTGCGCCGAGGCCGTGGTCTTCCTGGAGAAGTCCGGCGTGGACCTGTCGGCCGCGCTGGAGGTGCTCGGCGGCGGGCCTGGCGGGGTCGACGGTGCTGAACCGCAAGAAGGACAACTTCCTGCGCCGCGACTTCGCCCCCGGCTTCCGGATCGACCTGCACCACAAGGACATGGGCATCGTCACGGACGCGGCCCGTACCGTCGGCGCCGCGCTGCCGGTGGGCTCGGTCGTCGCGAGCCTGGTGGCCTCGCTGCGCGCGCAGGGCGACGGCGGGCTGGACCACTCGGCGCTGCTGCGCGGCGTGGAGCGCCTGTCGGGCCTGCCCGTCAAGGACTGACCGCGGCCGGACCGGCACCGGCCGGCGCCGACGCCCCACGCCCGCAAGGGCGTTCACCGACTCCGCCCGGCGGTGCGTGACATGTCCTGTCGCGCCAAAGCGCACCGCCGGGCGGTCACCGCCCCCGCCCCGCCGGTCCGGACGCCCGGCTCTTACCCGTCCGGCTCACGGAGTGTCCAGCGGCGCTCACAGCGGGGCGTTCTTCCTGCACTATGGGTGCACGGGAACGCGCCGCACGAGGCCGTGCCCGGAGGGGAGTCGCGAGCGATGGCAGAGAGCGTGCCGGTGCGCTGCCCGGCCTGCGGGCGGGAGCACCGCTACACCGCGCCGACCTTTCCGTGCGCCTGCGGGGCGCCGCTCGCCCCTCCCGTCCTGCCCGGCACCCCGCCCGAAGTGGTCCGGCACCGCTCCTGGAACGACTCGTGGGTTCGGCTGCGCTGCCAGGACTGCGGGCGCGCCGACCAGTGGCCGCAGCCGGAGTTCGACTGCCCGTGCGGCGCGCTGGTCCGGCTGCCGGTGGACGGCGAGGCGGCGGACGGCTCCGGCCGGGAGGCGTCCGTCGGCCGCGCGGGCGCGCCCGAGCCGACGGGTACGGTGCCCCCGCCGCCGACCACGCGCCCGCCGTTCCGCCCGGTGACGATCCGTACCGCCCGGGACGCGCTGACCGCGGCGGCGCAGTACCTGAAGTGGCTGGGCTTCGCGGAGGTACGGCTGGCCGGCGACCGTACCGCCAGCGGCATCGACCTGCGCGGGGACGGCCTGGTCGCCCAGGTCGACCCGACCACGCTGCCGACGCCGCTGCGGGACGTCGAGTGCCTGTGGCTCAACTGCGCCCACGAGGACGCGGTCGGCGCGTTCTTCTCGCTCGCCGGGTACGCGCACGACGCGCGGATGCGCGCCGACCAGTTGGACGTGCCCTTGTTCGTCATGGACCTCACGGGGACTCCTCAGCCGGTCAACGACGCGGCGGACCACCTCCTGCGAACCGGCCCCGCTCTGTAGTTCGGCTTTCACGGCACCCCGCCACCACGGTCCCGTAGCGGTGACCGCTGCCCGCAAGGGCGCCCTAAAGGGGCGCGGGGAACTGCGCGCTCAGCCCGTTACGGACAGAAGATCCGTACTCCCACAGCACGAGGCACCCCGGACGGCACCCGGAAGCACCAGGAAGGCCCCGGGCGGGGTCCGTCCTCCCTTGACGCACAGCGCACAGCGACCTAGCCTAATTTCGGATAACAGAAAATACTTTCCGTATTGCGGAAAAGCGCGAATCTCGACCACCCGACCCGCTGGGAGCCCCGATGTCCCGTATGACCGCCGCCCGCGCGGCCGTGGAAATCCTCAAGCTGGAAGGCGTCGACGCCGCCTTCGGCGTCCCCGGCGCCGCGATCAACCCCTTCTACGCGGCACTGAAGTCCGCCGGCGGCATCAAGCACACGCTGGCCCGGCACGTCGAGGGCGCGTCGCACATGGCCGAGGGCTACACCCGCACCAGCCCGGGCAACATCGGCGTGTGCATCGGCACTTCGGGCCCCGCGGGCACCGACATGATCACCGGGCTGTACTCCGCGATCGGCGACTCGATCCCGATCCTGTGCATCACCGGCCAGGCGCCGACCGCGGTGATCCACAAGGAGGACTTCCAGGCCGTCGACATCGCCTCGATCGCCGCGCCGGTCACCAAGGCCGCCACCACCGTGCTGGAGGCCGCCCAGGTCCCCGGCGTCTTCCAGCAGGCGTTCCACCTGATGCGCTCCGGGCGGCCCGGGCCCGTGCTGATCGACCTGCCGATCGACGTGCAGCTCACCGAGATCGAGTTCGACCCGGAGACGTACCAGCCGCTGCCGGTCTACCGGCCGCTCGCCTCCCGCGCCCAGATCGACAAGGCGCTGGCGATGCTGACCGCCTCGCGAGCGCCCGCTGATCGTGGCGGGCGGCGGCGTGATCAACGCCGACGCCGCCGACCTGCTGGTGGAGTTCGCCGAGCTGACCGGCGTGCCGGTGGTGCCGACGCTGATGGGCTGGGGCGCCATCGCCGACGACCACGCGCTGAACGCGGGCATGGTCGGCCTGCAGACCTCGCACCGCTACGGCAACGCCACGTTCCTGGAGTCGGACTTCGTGCTCGGCATCGGCAACCGCTGGGCCAACCGCCACACCGGCCGGCTCGACGTCTACACCGAGGGCCGCACCTTCGTGCACGTCGACATCGAGCCGACCCAGATCGGCAAGATCTTCGCCCCCGACTACGGCATCGCCTCCGACGCCAAGGCCGCGCTGGAGCTGTTCGTCACCGCGGCACGGGAGTTGAAGGCCGCGGGCCGGCTGCCGGACCGCTCGGCGTGGGCCGCCTCGGCGCAGGAGCGCAAGGCGACGCTGCACCGCCGTACGCACTTCGACGACATCCCGATGAAGCCGCAGCGGGTCTACGAGGAGATGAACCGCGCGTTCGGCCCGGAGACGCGCTACGTCTCCACGATCGGCCTGTCGCAGATCGCCGGCGCCCAGATGCTGCACGTCTACCGGCCGCGGCACTGGATCAACTGCGGCCAGGCCGGCCCGCTCGGCTGGACCGTGCCGGCCGCGCTCGGCGTCGCCACCGCCGACCCGGACGCCCAGGTGGTGGCGCTGTCCGGGGACTACGACTTCCAGTTCATGATCGAGGAGCTGGCCGTCGGCGCCCAGCACCGCATCCCGTACGTGCACGTGCTGGTGAACAACTCCTACCTCGGCCTGATCCGGCAGGCGCAGATCGGCCTCGGCATCGACTTCCAGGTCAACCTGGAGTTCGAGAACCTCAACTCGCCCGAGATCGGCGTCTACGGCGTCGACCACGTCAAGGTCGCCGAGGGCCTGGGCTGCAAGGCGATCCGGGTCACCGACCCCGGCGAGCTGGGCGCCGCCTTCGAGCAGGCCAAGAAGCTGGCGGCCGAGTTCCGGGTGCCGGTGGTGGTCGAGGCGATCCTGGAGCGGATCACCAACATCTCGATGTCCACCACCGCCGACATCTCCAACGTGGTGGAGTTCGAGGAGCTGGCGACCGCGCCCGGCCACGCCCCGACCGCGGTCATCCCGATGCGCTGACCCCGGCCCTCCCCTCGAAGTCCGCGCGCAGCTCCACCTTGCGGACCTTGCCGCTGACCGTCATCGGGAAGGCGTCGAGAATCCGCAGGTGGCGCGGGACCTTGTAGTGCGCGAGCTGCCCGGCGCAGAAGTCGGCGACCTCGGCGAGGGTGGGCGGGTCGGCCGGGTCGCGCGGGATGACGCAGGCCAGGATCTCCTCGCCGTAGCGCTCGTCGGGCACCCCGACCACCTGCACGTCGGAGATCTTGGGGTGGGTGTAGAGGAACTCCTCGATCTCGCGCGGGTAGACGTTCTCCCCGCCGCGGATGATCATGTCCTTGATCCGGCCGACGATGGCGAGGTAGCCGTCCTCGCGCATCACCGCCAGGTCGCCGGTGTGCATCCAGCGCCCGGCGTCGACGGCCTCCGCGGTCCGCTCGGGCTCGTCCCAGTAGCCGAGCATCACCGAGTAGCCCCGGGTGCACAGCTCACCCGGGGCGCCGCGGGGTACGGTGACGCCCGACGTAGGGTCCACGACCTTCACCTCGATGTGCGGCAGGACCCGTCCGACGGTCTCGGTGCGGTGCTCCAGGTCGTCGTCCCTGCGGGTCTGCGTCGACACCGGCGAGGTCTCGGTCATGCCGTAGCAGATGGACACCTCGGCCATGTGCATCTCGGCCATCACCCGCTTCATCACCTCCACCGGGCACGGCGAGCCGGCCATGATCCCGGTGCGCAGCGAGGTGAGGTCGTAGGAGGCGAAGTCCGGCAGGCCCAGTTCGGCGATGAACATCGTCGGGACGCCGTAGAGCGAGGTGCAGCGCTCCTGCTGCACGGCGCGCAGCGTGGCGGCCGGGTCGAAGGACGGCGCCGGGATGACGATGCAGGCGCCGTGCGAGGTGGCGCCGAGGTTGCCCATCACCATGCCGAAGCAGTGGTAGAAGGGCACCGGCAGGCAGATCCGGTCCTGTTCGGTGTAGCCGACCGCGCCGCCCACGAAGTAGCCGTTGTTGAGGATGTTGTGGTGCGACAGCGTCGCGCCCTTGGGGAAGCCGGTGGTGCCCGAGGTGTACTGGATGTTGATCGGCTCGTCGCAGCTGAGCGTGGCCCCGATCGCGGCCGGCCGCTCCGTCGGGGACCTCGTCGGCGGCGCCCAGCAGCACGTCCCAGGACGGGTCGTCGATGTGCACGACCTCGCGCAGCTCCGGGCAGCGCGGCCGCACCTCGCGCGACCATCGCCCGGTAGTCGCTGCTGCGGTACGCGGTGGAGGCGATCAGGACCTGCGACACCGGACTGCTTGAGCACGAACTCCAGCTCGTGCAGCCGGTAGGCCGGGTTGATGTTCACCATGATCGCGCCGATCCGCGCGGTGGCGTACTGCACCAGCACCCACTCGGGCGCAGTTGACCGCCCAGATGCCGACCCGGTCGCCCTTGCCGACGCCGAGCCCGAGCAGCCCGCGCGCCACCTGGTCGACGGCGGCGCCGAACTCGGCGTACGTCCAGCGCCGCCCGCTGGGCACGTCGACCAGCGCCTCGCGGTCGGGGAACGCCTCGATCGCACGGTCCAGGTTGCGGCCGATCGTGTCGCCGAGCAGCGGGGTGCTCCCGGTGCCGTGCGCGTACGACGGCTCGGGGCCGGCCCGCCCGGCCTCGGCTATGGGGATTGGCTGCGCGCTCACCGGTAGTCCTCCTCGTGGAATTCCCTGCTGCCGTCGTGCATCGTCGCCTCGCGCAGCTCGATCCGGCGGATCTTGCCGGAGACGGTCTTGGGCAGCGCGGCGAACTCCAGCCGCCGGACCCGCTTGTACGGGGCCAGCACCGCCCGCGAGTGCGCGAAGATCGCCTTGGCGGTCTCCCCGTCCGGCGCCCAGCCCTCGGCGAGCACGACGTACGCCTTGGGCACCGACAGCCGCAGGTCGTCGGGGGCGGGCACCACCGCCGCCTCGGCGACGGCCTCGTGCTCCAGCAGCGCGCTCTCCAGCTCGAAGGGCGAGATCTTGTAGTCGGAGGACTTGAAGACGTCGTCGCTGCGGCCGACGTAGGTGATGTAGCCGTCGGCGTCCCGGCGGCCGATGTCGCCGGTGTGGTAGAAACCGCCGCTCATCGCCTCGGCGGTGCGCTCCGGGTCGCCCGCGTACCCGGTCATCAGGCCGACCGGCCGCTCGGTCAGGTCGAGGCAGATCTCGCCCTCGTCGCCGGGCACACCGGTGAGCGGGTCGACCAGGGCGACGGTGTAGCCGGGGGTGGGGCGGCCCATCGAGCCGGCCGTGACCGGCTGCCCGGGGGTGTTGGCGACCTGCACCGCGGTCTCGGTCTGCCCGAAGCCGTCCCGGATCAGCACCCCCCACAGCCGCTTGACGTGCTCGATGACCTCGGGGTTGAGCGGCTCGCCCGCGGCGACCGCCTCGCGCGGCGGGCTGCGCAGCGCCCGCAGGTCGGCCTGGATGAGCATCCGCCACACCGTGGGCGGCGCGCAGAAGCTGGTCACCGCGGCCCGGTCCATCTCGGCCATCAGCCGGCCCGCGTCGAAGCGCGTGTAGTTGTGCACGAAGACGGTGGCCTCGGCGTTCCACGGCGCGAACAGGCTCGACCAGGCGTGCTTGGCCCAGCCCGGCGAGGAGATGTTCAGGTGCACGTCGCCCGGCCGCAGCCCGATCCAGTACATCGTCGCCAGGTGCCCGGCCGGGTACGACAGGTGGGTGTGCTCCACCAGCTTGGGCTTGGCGGTGGTGCCCGAGGTGAAATAAAGCATCAGAGGTTCACTCGACCGGGTGACGCCATCGGGGGTGAAGCCGGGGTCGGCGGCGTACGCGTCCTCGTACGCGAGCCAGGGCGCGGGCGCCGCGCCGCCGACCGCGATCCGCGTGTAGTCCCCGGGCACGTCGGCGAACTTCTCCGTGTCGGCGGCCCGCACGATCGCGTGCCGGGCCTCGCCGCGGTCGATCCGGTCGCGCAGGTCGGCCGGGCCGAGCAGCGGGGTGGCGGGGATGACGACGGCCCGCAGCTTCATCAGCGCGAGCGAGCACTCCCACTGCTCGGCCTGGTTGCCGAGCATCAGCAGCACCCGGTCACCGGCCCGAACGCCTTGCGCGCGCAGCCAGTTGGCGACCCGGTCGGTCCGCTCGGCCATCTCGCGGTAGCTGATCTTGACTTCGCCGCCGTCCTCCTCGACGATCCACAGCGCGGGGCGGTCGTTGTCCCGGGCGATCACGTCGAACCAGTCGAGCGCCCAGTTGAAATGTTCCGGTCGGGGCCAGCGGAAGCCCGCGCACGCGTCCTCGTACTGGTCACGGTGGTGCAGCAGGAAGTCCCGGGCGGCCCGGAACACCCCGGTCGCCTCCGATGCCGACATGTGTCCTCCTCATCGCTGGACCCCTGGGTAGCATCGTCCGTGAGTGACGTGGGTCTCACTACCCCCGGAAGGGGGTGAGGGGGTGTGCGGTGGACGATCGCGGAGAAGCGGTCGAGGTGCGCGCGGCGCTGCTGCGGATGCGCAGGTCCGGCCTGCTGCCGGTGGCTTTCGGCGGCCTGGTGCCGAGCCGCTCCGGCATGCCCGCCGGGTACGGCGGGCGGCAGTTCCGGATCACCGAGCTGGCCGGCACCGCCACCGAGACGCTGCGCGGCCTCGGTATCACCACGGGCAACGGCCTGGGCGGCAAGACGCTCGCCATGGGCCGGCCGTACGCGGTGACGGACTACCGCGCCTCCCGGGTGATCAGCCACGAGTACGACGCGGCGGTCGCCTCGGAGGGGCTGCGCTCGGTGCTCGCGGTGCCGATCGTGGTGCACCGGCGGGTGCGCGGGGTGCTCTACGGCGCGCTGCGGCAGCCGTTCCAGCTCGGCGACCGGCCGCTGAACGTGGCGCTGGACGCGGCCCGCGAGCTGGAGCAGGCGCTCGCGGTGCGCGACGAGGCGCAGCGGCTGCTGTCCTTCGCGCAGCCGCCGATGACGGCCGACCCGCGGGCCTGGGAGGAGGTGCGCGAGGCGCACGCCGAGCTGCGGGCGCTGGCCGCCCGCATCCCCGACCCGCACCTGCGGCAGGAGCTGCTGACGGCGTGCACCCGGCTGGCCACGGCGGGCGCGCCCGCCACGCCCGCCCGCCCGGCCGCTCCCCCGCGCCTGACCCCGCGCGAGCTGGACGTGCTGTGCGCCATCGCCTCGGGGGCGACGAATTCCGCGGCGGCGACCCGGCTGCGGCTCCGGCCGGAGACGGTGAAGAGCTATCTGCGCTCGGCGATGCGGAAGCTGGACGCCCACACCCGGCTGGAGGCGGTGGTGGTGGCCCGCCGGGCGGGCCTGCTGCCCTGAGCCGCGCCGGCGGGCACCGGACCGGTCCCGCCGGGTCGATCCGCCGGGCCGGTGCCGCCGGGTCGGTCCCACCCGGGTAAATCCGGGGGCGCACCGGCCCGGCCCGGGGCTACCCTCCGGGCAGTCGCGGTGCGGGTCGCCGCGGCGCGGGCGCGGGAGGTAGCGGATGTCGGTCGACCGGTTGCTGGGATTCGCGGCGATGTCGCTGGTGCTGGTGCTGATTCCGGGGCCGAGCGTGCTGTTCGTGCTCGGGCGGGCGCTGGCGCACGGCCGCAGGACCGCGCTGGGCAGCGTGCTGGGCAACGCGGTGGGGGCGTACGTGCTGGCCGCGACGGTGTCGCTGGGCCTGGGCGAGGTGGTGACCCGGTCGGTCGCCGTCTTCACGGCGGTGAAGCTGGCGGGCGCGGCGTATCTGGTCTTCCTCGGGGTGAGGGCGTGGCGGCACCGGGGCGAGCTGTCGGCGGCGGTGGCGGACGGCGGTCCGGCCGGACCGGCGGGTCCTGGCGGGCTCGGCAGTCCCGGCGATCAGGGCGCCCCGGCCGCGCGGCCCGCGGCCCGCGGCGATGCGCGGACCCTGTGGGAGGGCTTCGTGGTCGGCGTGACCAACCCCAAGACCTGCGTGTTCTTCGCGGCGGTGCTGCCGCAGTTCGTCAGCCGCGAGGCGGGCGGGGTGCACGAGCAGATGCTGCTGCTCGGGCTGGTCTTCACGGTCGTGGCGCTGGCGTGCGACAGCCTGTGGGCGCTGACCGCGTCGGCGGCGCGCACCTGGTTCGCCCGCTCCCCGCGCCGGATGGCGGCGGTCGGCGGCACCGGCGGCCTGGCGATGATCGGCCTCGGGGTGACGGTCGCGGTCACCGGCCGCGCGGACTCCTGAGCGCGGTCCCGTAGCGGGGCGCTGCGGCCGAAGCGGGCACGAAGCGGGCACGAAGGCGGAAAGACGCCATAGGCCCCGCACGGGGTTGAGTGCGAAATCTGTGAGGAGTCGCACATCGCCACCCGGAGCGAAACGTTTGCGTTTCGATAGGGGGCGTCGTACGGTCGTTCAAGTACGAAACCGTTTCGTTCTTCCCGCGGTTCGCCGCCACCCCGTCCCACCCCCAGGAGTCACGTCCCATGTCGACTTCATCCACCGCCGACAAGTCCGTCGGCAACTCCGCGCCGCACAGGCCGCCGGCGCTCGCCGAAGAGCCGCCGGCCGCCGAGCGGCCCAACCACCGCTGGTGGGTCCTGGCCGTCATCGCACTGGCCCAGCTCATGGTCGTGCTCGACGCCACCGTCGTGAACATCGCGCTGCCCTCGGCACAGAAGGCGCTCGGCTTCAGCGACGGCAACCGGCAGTGGATCGTCACCGCCTACTCGCTGGCCTTCGGCTCCCTGCTGCTGCTCGGCGGCCGACTCGCCGACCTCTTCGGCCGCAAGGTCGTCTTCCTCACCGGCGTGGTCGGCTTCGCCGTCGCCTCCGCCGCGGCCGGCGCGGCCCAGAACTTCGCGGTCCTGGTCTCCGGCCGCGCCCTCCAGGGCCTGTTCGGCGCCCTGCTGGCGCCCGCGGCGCTCTCCTTGCTCAACACGACCTTCACCGACGCCAAGGAACGCGCCAAGGCGTTCGGCATCTACGGCGCCATCGCGGGCGCGGGCGGCGGCGTCGGCATGCTGCTCGGCGGTGTGCTCACCGAGGACCTGAGCTGGCGCTGGACGCTCTACGTCAACCTGATCTTCGCCGTCGTCGCCTTCTTCGGCGGCATGGCGCTGCTGAGCAAGGGCGCCCCGGCCGACCGGCCCAAGCTCGACCTCCCCGGCACCGTGCTGGTCACCACCGGCCTGTTCGGCATCGTCTACGGCTTCTCCAACGCCGAGACCCACCACTGGGGCTCCCCTCTGACCTGGGGCTTCCTGCTCCTCGGCGTGGTGCTGGTGGCGGCGTTCAGCTGGTGGCAGACCCGCGCGACGCACCCGCTGATGCCCCTGCGCGTCCTGCTCGACCGCAACCGCGGCGGGTCCTTCGTGGTCCTGGCGATCTCCGGCGCGGGCATGTTCGGCGTCTTCCTGTTCCTGACCTACTACCTCCAACTGTCCCTGCACTACAGCCCGATCCAGACCGGTCTGGGCTTCCTGCCGATGATCGGCGCGCTGATGGTCGCCGCCCAGTTGGCGACGAACAACCTGCTGCCGAGGTTCGGCCCGCGGCCGATCGTGACGGCGGGCATGGCGCTGGGCGGCGTGGGCATGGCCTGGCTGACCGTGCTGGACCTCAACAGCCGCTACGCCGCCGACGTGCTGCCGCAGCTCCTCGTGATCGGCTTCGGCCTCGGCCTGGTGATACCGACCACGATGAGCGTGGCCACCGCGGGGGTGCGGACCGAGGACGCGGGTGTGGCCTCCGCGGCGGTCAACACCCTCCAGCAGGTGGGCGGTTCGATCGGTACGGCGCTGCTGAACACGCTGGCCGCGACCGCCGCGGCCACCTACATGACGCACCACGTGCCCGGCAAGGCGTCCATGGCCCAGGCCCAGCTGCACAGCTACGCGACGGCCTACTGGTGGTCCGCCGGGCTCTTCGCGGTCGGCACCGTGGTCTCCGCGCTGATCTTCCGCAGCGGAGCGTCGGAGCCGTCCACCACCGGCGACGTCCCGGCGGCCGTGCACATGTGAGCCGCACCCCCGAACACCCCGGCCCGAGCTTCGAGCGGAGAGCGCGGCCGGGGTCACGGGGGGCCGGAGGCCGGGTCATCGTGGGGACGGGACACCCGGCCGCCACCGGCCCCCTTGGTACAGCCGCCCCGCCGGTTCGCGACCCCCGTGCGCGCCGGCGGGGCGGCTGTCTACTTGTCGGCGGTCAGCACACCGCCCACGCCCCAGCTCTCGGCCGGGGTCTCCTGGATCCAGACCTGGACCGCCTCGGCCGGGATCTGGAGGGCGTCCACGAACGCGTCGGTGATCTTCCGCACCAGGTCCCGCTTGAGCTCGACGCTGCGCGGACCCTGCTGGACGGTGACGATCGGCATGGCTGAACTCCCTTGTCAGGGGCGGCTGTCCTGGTCTGGTCCGGGCCTGTCCGGTCCTGTTTCCGGCCCTGCCCGCGCACCCTGTCCGGCCGCCCCGCGGTGTGGTTCCAGTCCACCGCCCCCGGCCGCCCGGACCAAGAAGCACTCCGCGACGACAGCGATCACGTATCGAGATCGGCGGCCCGTACGCAGGCCCGGAGCAGCAGCTCCACCGGCCGCGCGGGGCGCCCGCGGCGTACGGCCAGGCCGGCGGTGAGGGCCAGGCCCGGGGCGCGGAAGGGCAGGAAGGCGACCCTGGGCGCGTGCAGGGCGGCGGCGTGCGCGGCGTAGACGACCGTCCACAGCGGCGTGCCCGCGCCGATCGCGGCCAGCAGGTCCTGGAGCGAGCCGCTCCGGCCGTCGCCCCCGGCCGGCCCGGGCACGGGCTCGAACCCGGCGTCGTGGCAGGCGTGCACCACCAGGTCCACCAGCGGCGGGTTCTGCCGCCTCGGCACGAGCCGCAGCGGCAGCCCGGCCAGCTCCGCCACCCCGATCTCCGCCCGTGCGGCCAGCGGGTGCCTGCCGGGCACCACGGCCACCAGCGGGTCGGCCCACAGCGGCACCACGCACACCCCGTCGGCGTCGGCGGGCACCGCCGCGGCCGGGTCGGGCGGGCCGGTCAGCGGCCAGCCGCCGCGGACGAACGCCGCGTCCAGGTCGCCGCCGGCCACCCCCTCCAGGCGGTCCGCCGCGGAGGCGGAGACCAGGTCGACCGCGGTGCCGGGGGCCAACTCCGCGAAGGCGTCCAGCACCCGGTCCAGGTGGACGCCCAGGCCCGCGCTGGTGCCCAGCCGCAGCGTGCGGGCGCGGGCGTCGGCGAAGTCGGCGACGGCGGCGCGGGCGCGGTCCTCGGCGGCGAGGACCGCGCGGGCCTCGGGCAGGAAGCGGGCGCCGGCCTCGGTGAGCCGCACATGCCGCGGCGAGCGGTCGAACAGTTCGGCGCCCAGGTCGCGTTCGAGCCGCCGCACCTGCTGGCTGACGGCGGACTGCACGATGTGCAGGCGTTCGGCGGCCCGCCCGAAGTGCAGTTCCTCGGCGACCGTCACGAAGTACCTCAACTGGCGCAGTTCCACCCGGGGATCGTACCGTCGCGGCATCCGGGCGGAGCCGCGGGCCTCGGACCGGTGGGGCGGGGCGGGGCGGCGGGGCCGGCTCAGGCGCGCAGGATCGCGGCCAGCGCGGGGGCGTAGAGCTCCTCGACGCGCTCCGGGGACAGGTCGGCGGCCTGAGGGAGCCGCAGCAGGCAGCGGGTCAGGGCCAGGCCCAGCAGCAGGGCGCAGACCAGGGCGGCGCGCGGGCCCGCGTCCGGTCCCGGCGGGAGGACCCCGGCGATCGCCGGGGCGACCTGCCGCGCGAAGATGTCCCGTATCCGGGCCGCGGCCTGCTCGTTGGTGACCGCCGAGCGCAGCAGGACCAGCAGCGCGTCGGTCGGCTCGCCCTCCCACAGCGTCAGGAAGTGCCGTACGAGCAGGGCCGGCACGTCGGCCGCGGGCGCGTCGCTCAGGTCGGGCAGGCGCAGGTCGATGGCGAGCGCGGCCTCGAACAGCCCCTCCTTGCTGCCGAAGTAGCGCATCACCATCGACGCGTCGATGTCCGCGTCCGCGGCGACCGCGCGGATGGTGGTGCGCTCGTAGCCCTGGTCGGCGAAGCGGGCGCGGGCGGCGGCTCCACACCGACGGACTGGTCGTCCTCGCCCCGCTGCCCGGCGGCCACCACCGGATCATCGCCGTCTCCGCCCACGCCCCCGAGACGCCCGAACCCGCCTACGTACAAGCACTGCTGGACGCCCGCTTACCCGGAGCGGGCCAGGTGCACAGCGTCACCTGGGGCTCGCGCTTCCGTGTCCACCACCGGGTCGCCGACGCCTACCGGGCCGGCCGGCTGCTGCTCGCCGGCGACGCCGCGCACGTGCACAGCCCGGCAGGCGGGCAGGGCATGAACACCGGCATCCAGGACGGCCACGCCCTCGGCCGCGCCCTGGCCGAGGACCGCGTCGGGGACTACGAGAACCTGCGGCGACCGGTCGCCGAGCGCGTCCTCGCCTTCACCGACCGGATGACCCGGATATCCACCCTGCGCAGCGCCCCGGCCCGCGCCGTCCGCAACGCGGTACTGCCCGTGCTCACCCGGCTGCCCGCCGTCCGCCGGCGGCTGGTCACGGAGATGGCCGAACTGGACTACCGCTGACGGGCTCCCGCTCACGCGGGAACACCGCCCGGGCCCGCCGGTGACGTGACATAGCCGCCGGCCGGGCCGCACGACGCGCAGCCCCGGGACCGGCTCGACCGGGTCCGGGGCTGCGCGGTCGGCGGCTGCGGGGCCGGCCCTCGACGATCGCGCTCACGGCACCGGGACGCCCCCTGTCCCACCCGGCGCAAACGTGGCGCCGGTGGACGGCCGGGGCGCGCCCGGCGGGCAGCCGTACGCGCGGGGCTACTTCACCGCCGTCGCCTTCGCGAACGTGTAGTGGAAGGTGCCGTCCGGCTCGGCGGTACGGAGCAGGTCGGCCAGGCCGCGGTCGAACGCGGGAGCCGTGGCCAGTGCGGCGTCGAGCGCGTCCTGCCGTACGGCGGCGACCATCGGGACGAACGTCTGCCGGACGAACCCCTCCACCATCGCCGGGCGGGTGCGGTCGGCGTAGACCGTCCGCGGCCGCACGTCGACCCCGCTGAATCCGGCCGCCGTCAGCAGCGGGCCCACCCGGCGGCCGAGCAGGGCGTCGCCGCCGGCCGCGGCCTGGAGCCGGACCAGGTGCCGTACGACCGCGTCGGCGTCGTCGCTGGCCGGGTGGAAGAAGGCGGAGCCGTGATCGCCCTCGACCACGGTGACCGTGCCGCCCGGGCGCAGCACGCGGCGCAGTTCGGCCAGTGCGGCGGCCGGGTCCGGCAGGTGCTCCAGCACGAAGCAGACGAAGACGTGGTCGAAGTGGGCATCGCGGTACGGGAGTCGGCCCAGGTCGGCGCGGAGCCAGGAGACGGGCGCGGCCGCTCCCAGCCGCCGCCTGGCTGCGGCCAGCGACCGCGCGTCCACGTCCACCGCCGTGATCCGCGCCCCCGGGCTGCCCGCCACCAGATGCGCGGTCTGCGCGCCGACCCCGCAACCCGCCTCCAGCACACGGCTGCCGGGCGGGTAGCACGTGCCGCGGTGCAGCAACGCGGCCAGGGTGTCGGCCTGTTCGGCCAGGCGGCGGCCCTCGCGGTCCGAATAGCCGTGCACGTAAGGGGTGTCGGTCGCCGGGCGGTGCCGGGCCTGCGGTGGTGTCATGGCACGAGCCTCGCGCGACAATGGACCGGTGAACAGGTCCAAAGGCGGCGATGCCCACAGATCCGAAAGCGGCGCCGGCTTCCTTCAGTTGCGCCCGTCCGACGCCCCGCCCGGCGCTCTCACGGACTGACTCGTCGCGCGCATGCGCGACCCTCGCCGAGGGCCGGCTGTCGCTCGGCAGGCGCCTGCCGCCCACCGGCTCGCCGGCCGCGGAGCTGCCCGTCTCGCGCGGCGGGGTCACCGAGGTCGACCGCCGGCCGGCCGACGGCGGCCACGTCGCCGGCCACGGCCGGGCCGGCACGGTGGTACCGGCCGCACCGGCCACGCCGGGGCCCGCGCCGGAGTCCGCCACGTCCGCCACGGCGTGGCGGGCCCGTACGGGGGCCGGGCGGCGGCCTGCGGGTCCGGGCGGCGAGCCTGCCGTGGGCCCGTTCGCCGGACCGCCTGCCGGGCGCGCAGGTGCACGGCGCGGCGGCGGGACTGCATCTGGCGGTGACGTTCGCCACCTGGGTCGTGGACACGGGGCTGGCCGCCGCCTCACTCGTTCGGGGGGTGAAGGTCCACCCGCTGTCTGGCACCGGCAGCGGCCCGGCCCGCCCGGCCTGGCATGGGGCGCAAGGCCGGCCCGCCGGACATACCGACCCGGGCGGTGGCCGAGGTGGGGGTCTCGCTGCGCGGACCGGCCGGGAGGCGGTGAGGACGGCGGGTTACCGTAAGGGCATGCACGTGAGCCAGCACCAGCCGTCCGTCGGCCCGGAGCCCGGGCCCGGCGGTGTCGCGAACCGCTCGCTCTACGTGCCCGTCCGGCGCGGTCCCGCGGGTGACGTGATCCGGCTGTGGCGTACGCCCTTCGGTACGAGGACGGCGGTCGCCTTCACCTCCGACCGGCGGCTGCGGTCGGTGCTGGGGCCGTGCGAGCCCTGGATTCGGCTGTCGGAGAGTGCGTTGCGGGGGCTGGCCGAGCCGCTCGGGGCCGCTCGGCTGACGATCGACCCCGTTCTCACGGCGAAGGCGCCCGCGGCGTGGTCGGAACCCGCGACTTCCCCGGAGTGCGCAGTTCCTGCTCCCCAGGGCTAGGGACCTTCCCGGCTGCCCCGTCCTGCCCGTCCCCGGACCACCCGCCGATGGTGGGCTTGTCGCGCGGTTCCTCGCGCCCCTTGGTGGGGCACCGACTTCCGGGGCGGCAACCTACAGGGGCGCTGGAGGCACCTCCCAGCCCGCCAGGCTGGGGGAGGAACCGCGCGACAAGCCCCCACCGGCCGTCAGCCGGAAACGCACCGCAGCCCACTTTTCCGTTATCCGCCCGACGTGGCACCGTCTCCTGTTCAAAGGCGCGAACACACGGAACAAAGCGCGGACCCGGAGCGGAGCGACATGGCAAGCGATCGGAGCGGGCCGGACCCCGAGATGGTGGTCGCGGCCCGCGAGGGCGACGAGCGGGCGCTCGACCTGCTCGTCGCCCAGTGCCTGCCGCTGGTCTACAACATCGTCGGCCGGGCGCTCGACGGCCACGACGACGTGGACGACGTGGTGCAGGAGACGCTGCTGCGGGTGGTGCGCGGCCTCGGCGAACTGCGCGACCCCACCGCCTTCCGGTCCTGGCTGGTGGCCATCGCCGTACGCCAGGTGCGCGACCGCGAGCAGGCCCGCAAGGCGTCCTGGCACCACCGGACCGGTCTGGACGCGGCCGAGTTGATTCCCGACCCGGCCTCCGACTTCGCCTCGGTGACGATCCTGCGGCTCGGACTGACCGACCAGCGCCGGGAGATCGCCGAGGCCACCCGCTGGCTGGACCCGGACGACCGTACGCTGCTGGCGCTGTGGTGGCTGGAGGAGACCGGCGACATCGGCCGCTCCGAACTGGCCGACGCGCTCGGGCTGAACCGGCAGCACGCGGCGGTCAAGGTCCAGCGGATGAAGGGGCAGTTGGAGACCTCGCGGACCGTGGTGCGGGCGCTGGGCGCGGCCGAGCCGTGCCCGGGGCTGGCCGAACTGGCGGGCGGCTGGGACGGGGTGCCGGGCCCGCTGTGGCGCAAGCGGTTCGCCCGGCACATCCGCGGCTGCGACGCGTGCCGGCACGTCGGCGGTGTGCTGCTGCCGATGGACCGGCTGCTCAGCGGACTGCCGCTGCTGCCGGTCCCGGGCCCGCTGTCGGCCGCGCACTCCGGCGCCGCCGGATGGGCGGCGCACACGGCCGCACCGGGTCAGGCCGGTGCGGCCGCCGCGCATCCCGCTCCCGCGGGCCATCCCCCGATGCCCCCCACCCAGCGCACCGCTCCGCGTCCCCCACGGCGGAGCGGTGCGCACCGGGGCCTGCGCAGGCTGCGGCCGCGCCTGCCGCACGGGCCGTTCGCGGTGCCCGCCGCGGCGGTGGGCGCGGTCGCCGTCGCGGCGGCAGCCTCGCTGCTCGCCGTCCACCTGTCGGCGGACCCCACGGCGCACACCGCGCACGCGGCCCCGTCCCGGCCGACGGCCACCGCTCCCAGTACGCCGTCGCCGACACGGACCACGCCCTCGGCGACGCCGGCCAAGTCCCGTACGCCCAGCCCGAAAGCGACCACGCACGCGCCAGCCGAAGGCCCCGCCGCCCGCGCCGCCCGCCGCGTCCTCGGCCCGCAAGGGCGTCGGGGTGTGGACGTTCAACGGCGTGGACACCGCACTGCGCGCGTCCGGCGCGAGCTGGTACTACACCTGGTCCACGACCCACGACGGCGTCAGCGGGCCCGGGTTCGTGCCGATGGTCTGGGGCGGGGACAGCGCGACCCCGGCCGCCCTGGCGCAGGCGAAGCAGGCGGGACCGTACCTGCTGGGCTTCAACGAGCCGGACATGGGCGGGCAGGCGAACATGACCGTCGATCAGGCGCTGGCGCTGTGGCCGAAGTTGGAGGCCGCGGGCAAGGTGCTGGGCAGTCCGGCGGTGGCGTACGGCGGCGACACCGCGGGCGGCTGGCTCGACCGCTTCATGAGCGGCGCGCGGCAGAAGGGGTACCGCGTCGACTTCGTCGCACTGCACTGGTACGGCGGCGACTTCACCACGCCGGACGCGGTCGCGCAGCTCAAGTCCTACGTCCAGGCGGTCCACCACCGCTACCACAAGCCGGTCTGGCTCACGGAGTTCGCGCTCACCGACTTCTCGAACGGTACGAGGTATCCGAGCGATCAGCAGCAGGCCGCGTTCGTGACGGCGGCGGCGCGGATGCTGGACGGGCTGCCCTACCTTCAGCGCTACGCGTGGTTCGGGCTGCCGGCGAAGGACGGCGCCGCGAGCACCGGGCTCTTTCACAGCGGGGCGGTGCCGACCGCCGCGGGCCGCGCTTTCGAGGCGGCCCACTGATTCCACGGTGCCCTCGCTCGACAGCACCTTTGCGGCAACCCGCCGTCACGGTTGCGGTGCGCTCCCGGCCGCCCGCCGGTGGCCTGCTGAGCGCGCAGTTCCCCGCGCCCCGGGCATTTCTCTGAGCACAGAATTTACCGGCGCAGGTAGCCGGGAAAGTAGGGTCCGGCGCGATGAATAGGCTGCTTGGCCTGGGATTCTGGTGCTGGTCGGCTCGCTGGGCGGCGCTGCTCGATGGTGCCCGCCGAGCAGCCTGGTGTGGCGGAGGGGAGCCCCTGGTGTGGCAGCCAGGCGGCACGGAGGAGGGGCCGCCCGATAGCCAGCCGGCGCCAGGGTCGGGGTGAGCAGTCAGCGGTGAGCTTGCTCATCGCCCGCGACGCCGTAGACGCCCTTGACGGCTCAGTGCGCCCGAACACTCCTCAGTCGGGCGGCCCGGCGTCGACGGTTTGGGCCCTCGACGTCCGAGGGGGTCAACTCGGTGGGCACGTCAGGAGCTTGGGGGGTGGTTGTAGGCGTCCATGGTGGCCTTGTTGGTGGAGGCGTCCTGGAAGATCAGCTCCCAAGGACCGGTGTTGACGTCCATCTCCGAGCCGAAACCGACCCATTTGCCGGTCAGCCGGCGCCCGGTTGGTTCGCCGAGGAGTTGGATGGCACCGTGGTAGCGGGCACCGCGGTAGTGGCCTTCCTCTGCTGTCTGTTCGACCCACGTTCCTGTTATGACGTTGCCGTCCACGGTTAGGTCCATCGTGAGCGGCGAGTCCGAGGAACCGGGCAGGCTGCGTACGGTCAGGCGGTTGGCGTGCTGAAGGATCACCACATAGTGCAGGCCGGTGAAGACCTGGTTGCCCCTGCTGGAGGAGACGTACTCGTAGCGTGAGAGCCACACCCCGGAGTGGTTGCCCCGGAGTGCTGGTTGCGTGGCCGGCATGCCGTGGGCGGCTGCTGTTCCCGTCGCCGGGTTCTCCAGGTCGTGACCACCCTTGCCGACGTCGGAGACCCGGGCTTGGGGAACGGCGGGTGCGAAGCCGAGGGCTTCTATGGGCAGACCGGTGATGGTTTCGAGGGCGCGTGCGTAGGCCGGTCGCGGAGAGATGGAGATGCCCGCCTCCCAACGCTGCACAAGCCGTTTGGACGCGTCGTTGGGCTCCCCAGCGCGCCGGCCCGCCTCCCGCAGAGCGCGGGCGAAGTCGTCTTGGGACATGAGTAGGCCCATGCGGGTGGCCCGGAGGGCGCTGTTAGGTGTGGCCATGGGTTCACGCTAGCTCTCTGACGGCGACACTGGCACCGAAATGACGCCCCCGATGTCGTCTTTCTGACACCAGTAATGACGTTACGTGAGGCGACATTTCGACGTCATCCTATGGCTATGAACGATGCGACGCAGTTAGGAATCTCACGGGAACCGCGCGTGAGCAGTAGGCAGGAAGCAGCCGGGCTGCTGGCGGACGACACCGCCCACGACACGGTTGGGGTCAGGCGAGACATTCCGGCCGCCTTCTCCGGGGATGGGGCGGTGGACTCGCTGCGGCTGCTGGCGTGGACAGGTGAGGGTGGCAAGCCGTGCTACTTGAGCGCCGATGGTGGGGACTCATTCATGTCGTGCCTGGCCGACAACCTTGAATCGGATCACCTGGGCATGGCTGAGGATCTCCACGTCGGGACGAGAATGGAGGAGGAAGAGACCCTTGAGGGGATGGGCGCTTCAACGCCGAATGATCAATGCGTCCAGAACGACCCACCGTCAACTCTGGTGCACCGGTGGCGCCGTGACCCGCGCACGGTGGGCAGGGCGCGGCGGCTGCTACTGCGGCATCTGAATGCGTGGGACATGGAGGGGCTGGCGGATACCGCCGAACTGGTGGTCTCGGAGTTGGTTACGAACGCCGTGCAGCATGCGCACGGCCCGGATGACGCCCTGGTCGAGACACGGTTCGAGCGGCTGCCGAGTGGTGCTCTGCGCATTGAAGTGCACGACGTGAACGGGAACAGGCCCGAACTGCGGCGGCTGTCTGCCGACGCCGAGTCCGGGCGTGGCCTCGCGCTGGTGGAAGCGCTCACTGGCGGGCGCTGGGGGGTGAGCGGCCGTGAGGGGGTCGGAAAACTCCTCTGGGCCGAATGTGCAGCCGACGACGGCAGCGGGGAGAAGGCCGAGGAGGTACGGGGTGGGCGTAAGCGGGAGCGTCCGCACAGGCTGTACCAGGAGCCGGAGGCCGTGACCTGGGCGCGTGAGAAGTGCGGCCTGACCAAGCGGGGACTTGCCGAGCTGGTTGGCATCTCCGAGCAGTTGATGGGGGAGGTCGAGTCCGGCTGGCGCAGTGCCACCCCTGCCAACCTGGCGAAGATCGCCCAGGCATTGAACTGCCCGATCGTCGTTCTGGAACGCAAGCGCTCCGGCGGCACAGGCACCCGCATCGAGACAGCGACCTGACCGCCCGCCGACTTCAGGTACCCGGTCCGCGAGGGCGCCCGGGGACCCACCACCCCGGGGAAGGTCCGGGGACGGGCGGGCGCGGGCAGGACGGGAAGTGCGGGTCACAGAGACGAGAAGCGGACCTCGGACGGCAACTCCCCGTACGCGGCAGCGAGAAGCCGCTCACCCTGGACCGCGAGGGCGTCGCGATCCGCGCCGCTCAGGGCCGCGAAGGGCGTGACGACGACCGCGGCCGCCCCCTTCTCCCGGGCGAAGGCCCAGGTCCCTCCCACGAACCCGTCGACGAGGATCGTCCCCCGCACCAGCCCGTTGACGGTGATCACCCGCCCCTTGGGCACGTCACCGAGAATCCGCGTCCGGTCGGCGTGCGAGAGCAGCAGGTTGTCGAAGTCGGCGACGAAGCGGGCCGGGACGTCGGCGTCCGGGTCGGCGAGTGCGGCGTCCGGCAGGTCGTGGAGCACGCGGCCGTCCTCGGCGCGGTACGTCCGCAGGTCCAGGCCGGCGAAGACCCCTTTGAGGCCGGTGAGCCCGCACCACTTCTGCATGTCGGCGGGGGTGGCCGGCCCGAACGCGGCGAGGTAGCGGCGGACCAGGCCGGCCGGATCGGGGTCCTCCGCCGGCGGCGCGCCGAGCCACTCGTCGGCGAAGGCGTAGCGCGGACCGCCGCTCGCGCCCCAGACCCCGCGCGGCGGCACCTGCACCAGCGGCGCCCACACCCGTAGCGCACTGGCCAGCGACTCCGGGTCGGCGGCGGGGAAGCGCGCGCCGAGTTCCTTCCTCAACTCGGCCGGCCCGAGCGGCTGTTCGGCCAGCACCTCACGGCCGTGGGCCACCAGCGCGTCACGGTCGAGCCCGGCGACGCCCGCGGCCCACTGCGAGGAGCGCAGGCCCCGGTCCAGCGCGGGCTGGAGCCACGGGCGCAACCGCAGGGCGTCCGCGGCCGTCACCAGATGCACGGTGTTGCGCATCAGGACCATCCGCACGACGCGGCGTTCGGTGAGCAGGTCGCCGAGCGCCGCGAAGTCGAATCCGGTCAGCCGGGTCCACAGCCCCGGGTACGGGGAGGAGGGCATCTGCGACTGGAGGCCCATCAGGTGCGCGATGACGCCCTCGGGGTCCATGTCCGCCCGCTCCAGCAGGAGTTGGCGGGACAGCAGGGTCCGGTTGAGGGTGCGCACGGAGAGCGGCTCGGTGACCATGGCAGCCACGGTACGGGGCCTCGCGGACAGCTACGGTCCGCGACCGGCACAGGCGCGGCGCACCGAAGGGGCGCTGGGGGCACCTCCCAGCCGCCGGGCCGGGGGAGGAACTGCGCGACGAGCCCCCCGCCCGGGGAAGGTCCGGGAACCGGCGGGACGGGGCAGCCCGGGCGGAAGAGGGTCAGCTCACGCAAGAGCAGAAGCGAGCGAGTGGTGGATGGGGGTGTGCGCCCCGGTCAGGGAGCTGCCGCTGCCCCCGTAGCGAAGAGCAACGATCTCCGCAGCGATGGACAGCGCCGTCTCCTCCGGCGTCCGCGCCCCGAGGTCGAGGCCGATCGGCGAGTGCAGCCGGCCCGAGCGCGAGACTCGGTCAGCCCGCTCTCCCGCAGCCGGTCGACCCGCTGGAGATGGGTGCGGCGCGAGCCCATCGCGCCGACGTACGCCACCGGCAGCCGCAACGCCCGTTCCAGCAGCGGGATGTCGAACTTCGCGTCGTGGGTGAGGACGCACACCGCCGTGCGCCCGTCGAGCCGTCCGGCGCGTTCCTCGGCGTCGAGGTAGCGGTGCGGCCACTCCACGACGACCTCGTCGGCGTCGGGGAAGCGCCGAGCGTGTGGCGAAGACCGGCCGCGCGTCGCAGACGGTCACCTGGTAGCCGAGGAACTTCCCGGCCCGTACCAGCGCGGCCGCGAAGTCTATGGCGCCGAAGACCAGCAGCCGCGGCGCGGGCACGCTCGACTCCACCAGCAGGGTCAGCGGCTGCCCGCAGCGGCTGCCGTCGGCGCCGATCACCACGGTGCCGGTGCGGCCGGCCGCGAGCATCGCCCGGGCCTCACCCGCGGCGGTACGGTCCCGTTCGCCGTCGCCGAGCGAGCCCTCGTAGGAGCCGTCGGCGCGGACCAGCAGGGCGCGGCCGAGCAGTGCGGCCGGGCCCGCGGTGATCCGGGCGAGGGCCGCCGCCTCCCCCGAGGCGGCGGCCGTCAGCGCGCGGACGATCTCGGGCCGCGCCGTGGGGTCGATCCGCTGGACGAGGACGTCGATGACGCCGCCGCAGGTCAGACCGACGGCGAAGGCGTCCTCGTCGGAGTAGCCGAAGCGTTTCGAGGACCGCCTCGGGGCCGTCGCCGGACAGCGCCTCGCGGCACAGTTCGTAGACGGCGCCCTCGACGCAGCCGCCGGACACGCTGCCGACGACATTGCCTTCGCCGTCCACGGCGAGGGCGGCGCCCGGCTGCCGCGGCGCGCTGCCGCCGGTGGCGACGACGGTCGCGACGGCGAACGGCTCGCCGTGCCCGCCCCAGCGGTGCAGTTCGCTTGCGATGTCCAGCATGGTGGCTCAACTCCTCAGCATGTTCGGCTACTTGACGCCGAGCCAGCCTTCGATGGGGTGCAGGGCGAAGTACACGGTGAAGACGGCGGTCAGGACCCACATGAAGATCCCGGGCTCGCGCCACTTGCCCTGCGCGGCCTTGATCGCGGTGTAGGACACGACGCCCGCGCCGACGCCCGCGGTGATGGAGTACGTGAAGGGCATCAGGGCCACGGTCATGAACACCGGTACGGCCACGGCCCGGTCGGACCAGTCCACGTGCCGGGCGTTGCCCATCATCATCGCGCCGATCACGACCAGCGCGGCGGCGGCGACCTGGCCGGGCACGATCTGGGCCAGCGGGGTGAAGAACAGGCCCAGGGCGAAGAGGAAGCCGGTGACGACGGAGGACAGTCCGGTGCGCGAGCCCTCGCCGACACCGGTGGCGGACTCGATGAAGACCGTCTGTCCGGAGGCGCCGGCCACTCCGCCGATCGCCCCGCCCGCGCCGTCGATGAACAGCGCCTTGGACAGGCCGGGCATCCGGCCGCGTTCGTCGGCGAGCCCGGCCTCGGTGCCGACGCCGATGATGGTGGCCATCGCGTCGAAGAACCCGGCGAGCACCAGGGTGAAGACGATCACGCCGACCGTCATCCCGCCGATGGAGCCCCAGCCGCCGAACTCGACGTGCCCGAAGAGCGAGAAGTCCGGCATGGAGACCGCGCTGCCCTCCAGCTTGGGCGCGCTGCCGCCCCAGTCGGCGGGCGTGAGGTGGCCCGCGGCGTTGACGACCACGGCGAGCACGGTGCCGGTGACGATGCCGATCAGGATCGCGCCGGGGACCTTGCGGGCCTGGAGCATGAAGATCAGCAGCAGCGTGACGCAGAACAGCAGCACCGGCCAGCCGGCCAGTTTCCCGTCGGGACCGCCCAGGGCGACCGGTGCGGTGCCGTGCGCGTCGCCCTTGCCGACGAACCCGGCGTTGACCAGGCCGATCAGCGCGATGAACATGCCGATGCCGATGGTGATGCCGTGCTTGAGCGGCAGCGGTATCGCGTTCATGACGATCTCGCGCAGCCCGGTGACCACCAGCAGCACGATCACGGCGCCGTAGATCACGCACATGCCCATCGCCTGCGGCCAGGTCATGTTGGGCGCGACCTGGGTGGAGATCACTCCGGCGACGCTGAGTCCGGCGGCGAGCGCCAGCGGCACCTTGCCGACGAAGCCCATCAGGAGGGTGGAGACGGCGGCGGCCAGCGCGGTCGCCGTGATCAGCGCCGCGTGGGCGAGTCTGTGGCCGTGGGCGTCCGGGCCGGACAGCAGCAGCGGGTTGAGGAGCAGGATGTAGCACATCGCCATGAAGGTCGTGATGCCGCCGCGGACTTCGCGGGGGATCGAGGACCCTCGGTCGGAGATGTGGAAGTAGCGGTCGAGCCACGATCTGCCGGCGGGCACGCGGGAGCCTGGCCCCGCGTCCTGCGCCGCGGTACGCGGCTCTACTGGTGTCTGGGTCATGTGCCAACTCCCAAGGTTCACAGGGACACCCCGACCACGCGGTGCGGAGGGGATTTGGGATACCGCTTGGCCTGCACGACCCGGGGGACGGCCCGAGACGAACAAGAAGGACGGCGGGGGCACGCGGCCCCCGCCGCGCCTACGATCCGGTCAGGTGTTCCGGCCTGACCGGGGTCCGGTTGAGCTCCAGGCCCGTCGCCTGCCGGATGGCGGCCAGGACGGCGGGGGTGGAGGACAGGGTGGGTGCCTCGCCGATGCCGCGCAGCCCGTACGGGGCGTGCTCGTCGGCGAGTTCGAGGACGTCGACCGGGATGGTCGGCGTGTCGAGGATGGTGGGGATCAGGTAGTCGGTGAAGGACGGGTTGCGCACCAGCGCGGTCTTCGGGTCGACGACGATCTCCTCCATGACGGCCACGCCGAGCCCCTGCGTGGTGCCGCCCTGGATCTGGCCGACGACGGACAGCGGGTTGAGCGCCTTGCCGACGTCCTGTGCGCAGGCCAGCTCCACGACCTTGACCAGGCCGAGTTCGGTGTCGACGTCGACCACCGCCCGGTGCGCGGCGAAGCTGTACTGCACATGGCCGTTGCCCTGCCCGGTGCGCAGGTCGAACGGCCTCGGTCGGCCGGTGCCGGAACTCCAGCTCCAGGTCGACCACTTCGCCTTCCAGCACGTCGGCGACGTCGGCCAGCGCCTCGCCGCCGTCGGTGACGACCTTGCCGCCCTCCAGCAGGAGTTCGGCGGTCGCCCACGCCGGGTGGTAGGTGCCGAACCTGCGGCGGCCGAGTTCCAGCACCTTCTCCCGTACGGCCTCGCAGGTGTTCTTCACCGCGCCGCCGGTCATGTACGTCTGCCGGGAGGCGGAGGTGGAGCCGGCCGAGCCGACGCGGGTGTCGGCGGGCTGGATGGTGACCTGGGTGACGCCGAGTTCGGAGCGGGCGATCTGGGCGTGCACGGTGACGCCGCCCTGGCCGACCTCGGCCATCGCGGTGTGCACGGTCGCGACCGCCTCGCCGTTGATGACCTCCATCCGCACCCGGGCGGTGGAGTAGTCGTCGAAGCCCTCGGAGAAGCCGACGTTCTTGATGCCGACGGCGTAGCCGACCCCGCGCACGACGCCCTCGCCGTGGGTGGTGTTGGACAGGCCGCCGGGCAGCGCGCGGACGTCGGCGCCCTCGGTGGTCTCCCACTGCCGCTCGGGCGGCAGCGGCATCGCCTTGACCCGGCGCAGCAGTTCGGCGACCGGGGCGGGCGAGTCGACCGGCTGCCCGGTGGGCATGATCGTGCCCTGCTCCATGGCGTTGATCTGCCGGAACTCGACCGGGTCCAGGCCGAGTTCGGCGGCGACCTTGTCCATCTGGGCCTCGTAGGCGAAGCACGCCTGGACCGCGCCGAAGCCGCGCATCGCGCCGCAGGGCGGGTTGTTGGTGTAGAGGGCGATGGCCTCGATGTCGACGTCGTCCACCACGTAGGGGCCGATCGCCAGCGACGCGGCGTTGCCGACGACGGCCGGGGAGGCGGAGGCGTAGGCGCCGCCGTCCAGCACGATCCGGCAGCTCACGTGGGTGAGCTTGCCGTCGCGGGTGGCGCCGTGCTCGTAGTGCAGCTTGGCCGGGTGGCGGTGGACGTGGCCGAAGAAGGACTCGAAGCGGTTGTAGACGATCTTCACGGGCTTGCCGGTGCGCAGCGCCAGCAGGCAGCCGTGGATCTGCATCGACAGGTCCTCGCGGCCGCCGAAGGCGCCGCCGACGCCGGACAGCGTCATCCGCACCTTGTCCTCCGGCAGGCCCAGCACGGGCGCGATCTGCCGCAGGTCGGAGTGGAGCCACTGGGTGGCCACGTAGAGGTCGACGCCGCCGTCCTCCGACGGGCACCGCGAGGCCCGACTCGGGGCCGAGGAACGCCTGGTCCTGCATGCCGAAGACGTAGTCGCCGCGGACCACCACGTCGGCCCGGGCGGCGGCCGCGGCCGCGTCGCCGCGCACGATCGGCTGGCGGTGCACGACGTTGGGGTGCGGGACGTGGCCGCTGTGGTGGTCGTCGCGGCCGTCGTGCACGAGGATCGCGTCCGGCCCGGTCGCCGACGCCTCGTCGGTGATGACCGGCAGCTCCTCGTAGACGATCCTGATCTTGGCCGCGGCGCGGCGGGCGGTCTCCGGGTGGTCGGCGGCGACCAGCGCGACCGGCTCGCCGTGGTGGCGGACCTTGCCGTGCGCCAGGACCGGGGTGTCCTGGATCTCCAGGCCGTAGTGCTTGACCTCGGTCGGCAGGTCGTCGTAGGTGAGCACGGCGTAGACGCCGGAGGTGGCCAGCGCCTCGCCGGTGTCGATCGAGACGATCCTGGCGTGGGCGACGGTGCTGCGCAGGGTGTAGCCCCACAGCATGTCCTCGTGCCACAGGTCGGAGGAGTACGCGAACTCGCCGGTGACCTTCAGCACGCCGTCCGGGCGCAGCGTGGACTCGCCGATGCCGCCCTTGGTGGCGCCGCCCGCGGTGCCCTGGGTGAGGCTGGTCGGGGCGCGGCCGGGCGCGGTGGAGGCGCGGGGCGCGTCCGCCGGGCGCGGGCCGGCGGTGGCGGGGCGCGTGGTGGTACGGGTGTCGTCGACAGTCATGGTCACACCGCCTGTTCACTGCGGGCGGCCGCCAGGCGGACCGCGTCGAGGATCTTCTCGTAGCCGGTGCAGCGGCACAGGTTGCCCGACAGTGCCTCGCGGATGTCCCCGTCGGAGGGTTCGGGGTTGCGCTCCAGCAACTCGTCGGCGGCGACCAGGAGTCCGGGGGTGCAGAAGCCGCACTGCACGGCGCCGGCGTCCACGAACGCCTGCTGCACGGTGGACAGTTCGCCGTTCTCCCCGGTCAGCCCCTCGACGGTCTCGACCTCGCGGTCCTGCACCTGGCCGGCGGCCACCAGGCACGAGCAGACCGGCACGCCGTCGAGCCGGACCGTGCAGGAGCCGCACTCGCCCTGCTCGCAGGCGTTCTTGGAGCCCGGCAGGCCCATCCGCTCCCGCAGGACGTAGAGCAGGCTCTCGCCCTCCCAGACGTCGTCCGCCTCCTGCGGGCGGCCGTTGACAGTGAAGGTCACGCGCATGATTCGGTCCTTTCGTTGCCGCGGTACTGCTCCCAGGTCCAGCCGAGGGTGCGGCGGGCCATGACGCCCAGTGCGTGCCGGCGGTACGAGGCGGTGCCGCGCACGTCGTCGATCGGGTTGGCGGCGCCGGCCACCAGGTCGGCGAACTGCTTGGCCACGGACGGCGGTACGACCCCGCGGCTGTCCCACAGCCCGGCCTCGTCGAGCGCCGCGGCCAGGAACTCCTCGGCCGTCCTCGCCCGGATCGGGGTGGGCGCGGCCGAACCGATGCCGGTGCGCACCGACTTGGTGTCGGGGTGCAGCGCGATGCCGAACGCGCAGACCGCGATCACCATGGCGTTGCGGGTGCCGACCTTGGAGAACTGCTGCGGCCCGGCGGCCTTCTTCAGGCGTACCGCCCTGATCAGCTCGTCCGGCTGGAGCGCGTTGCGCTTCACGCCCAGGTAGAAGTCGTCGATCGGGATCAGCCGGGTGCCGCGCACGGATTCCGCCTCGACCTCGCCGCCGCCCGCCAGCAGCGCGGGGTGGGCGTCGCCGGCCGGTGAGGCGGTGCCGAGGTTGCCGCCGACGCCACCGCGGTTGCGGATCTGCGGGGAGGCCACGGTGTGGGAGGCGAGCGCCAACCCCGGCAGCTCTGCGCGGAGCGAGTCCATGATCCGCGAGTACGGCACGGAGGCGCCCAGGCGCACCGTGTCCGCGCCGGTCTCCCACTCCTGGAGTTCGCGGATGCGGTTCAGGTCCAGCAGGTACTCGGGCCTGCGGTGGTCGAAGTTGATCTCGACCATCACGTCCGTGCCACCCGCGATGGGCACGGCCGCGGGGTGCTCGGCCTTGGCGGCGAGCGCCTCCTGCCAGCTGGCGGGGCGCAGGAATTCCATGAGAGGTCTCTTCTCCGGTGCGGGTCGGGATGGCGGGGCTGTTCATGTCCTGTACACGCGGCGTGCCGCCAGTACACGGCCGTACGGCCGTCCGGGTGCAGTCACCGAACGCATGAAGCACTTGCCTGGCCACACGGTGGGTCTTGTACATTCCTCCGAAAGGGGCTGTCGCGAAGCACCGCAGCATCCCACCGGCACCACGCGTATCCCGTACTTCCGGGCGGGTCACCGGTGATCCACCGCCGGCCGGCGGCCCGCGGCGATGGACGGCCCGCCTCAGGGCGAGGCGGAGCACCTGAGGACCGGAGCACCACAACAGCACGGCACGAGAACACCAGGTCACCTGCACACAAGGACACCAGGACACGGGACAGGTCCGCCACCGGGCCGAGCACGAGAACGAGGCGACGACGATGCGGCTGCGCGCACTCCTGGACACCGACGCCCTCGGGCTGCGGCTGCTCGGCGGCGAGGACGAGCTCGACCGGACGGTCCGCGGGGTGATGACCACCGACCTGCGCGACCCGAGCCGCTATCTCACCGGCGGCGAGCTGGTCCTCACCGGGCTCGCCTGGCGGCACGGCCCGGACGACTCCGAGCCGTTCGTGCGCATCCTGGCCGGCGCCGGGGTGGCCGCGCTGGCCGCGGGCGAGGCCGGGGTCGGCCCGATCCCGGAGGACCTGGTGGCGGCGTGCGTACGGCACCGGCTGCCGCTGTTCGCGGTCGACGAGCAGGTCGCGTTCGCCACGGTGACCGAGTACGTGGTCCGGCAGGTGTCGGGCGAGCGGGCCGGGGACCTGGCGGCGGTGGTGGACCGGCACCGGCGGCTGATGTCGTCCGGGCCGGCCGGCGGCGGCCCGGAGGCGGTGCTCGACCTGCTCGGCAGCGACCTGGACCTGCGGGCGTGGGTGCTGTCGTCCATCGGCCGGGAGATCGGCGGCTCCGGGCACCCGCTGCCCGCGCCGATCCGCGCGGAGCTGGCCGGCGGCCAGCAGGCGGCGAGCCGGACCGGCCGGCCGGCGCCGTACCGGGTGACGGCCCAGGGCGGGCGGACGTACTCGCTCTTCCCGGTGCGCACCGGCGAGGCCGGCGGACGTACGGGCCACGGTGCTGTCGGACTGGTTCCTGGCGGTCGAGGCGGACGCCGGGGAGTGGCCCGCCGAACGGCTCGACCTGCTGCACGGCGTGACCCAGCTGATCGCCGTCGAACGCGAACGCCGCGACGCCGCCCGCACGGTGCGCCGGCGGCTGGCCGCGGAGGTCTTCGAGCTGGTGACGGGGCGGGGCGCGCGCCCGCCGAGATCGGGGCCCGGCTGCGGGCCGCGGCGCCGGTGCTGGCACCCGGCACGGGCGGCGCCGCGCAGTGGCAGATCGTGGTGGCCCGGGTGGACTGGGCCGGCGGCGAGGCGGACTCCGGGCCGGTCGCCCGGGCCCTGCTGGAGGAACTGCTCGCCGATCCGGCCGAGCCCGGGCCGGACGCGGCCGACCGGGTCGCGGTGGCGGTCGCCGACGACCGGGCGATGGCGCTGGTGCCGCTGGGGGCGCCGACCGGACCGGCGCCGGCGGAGGGCCCGCCGACGGCGCTGCGCGCGGACCGGCTGCTGGAGGCGGTCCGCGGGCCGCTGGGGCGCGGGCTCGGCGACGACGGACGGCTGACCGTCGGCGTCAGCGCCGCGGTGCAGTCGCCGGAGGGGCTGCGCGGGGCGCTGGAGGAGGCCCGGCACGCCCGCCGGGTCGCGGCGGCGCGGCCGGGGCGGGTCTGCGTGGCCGGGCACGACGAACTGGCCTCGCACGTGCTGCTGCTGCCGTTCGTGCCCGACGACGTGCGGCGCGCCTTCACCGCGCGGCTGCTCGACCCGCTGCGGGCGTACGACCGCAGGCACCGGGCCGAGCTGATCCCGACGCTGGAGGCGTTCCTGGAGTGCGACGGGTCGTGGACGCGGTGCGCGGCCCGGCTGCATCTGCACGTCAACACGCTGCGGTACCGGATCGGCCGGATCGAGCAGCTCACCGGACGGGACCTGGCGCGGCTGGAGGACAAGCTCGACTTCTTCCTGGCGCTGCGGATGAGCTGACGGGGGCCGGGCGGCGCTCACCGGGCGGCGCGGAAGGACCGGCCGGGGGTTGCCGAGAGGATCACCGGGGGGCGATCCCGGTATGACTTTTCGGGCGGTTCGGCGGGGCAGGGCGCGGACCGGCCACGTGCGCTCGTGAAAGTGATCCCGTTCACAAGAAATGATCTCCAACCCCTTGGCGCGGGCCCCTTCCCCGTGCTGAACTTCCGCCACCGCGCATGTGCAGGGGTACGCGCGGCGCTCGCACTGGCTCGACGACGCGCTTGGGGGAGATGCTGTGGCGGACACCGCCTTGTCGGAATCGGTGGTCGGAATCCCGGACGTGTGGCGGCTGCGGGCACGCGGCTGCTGGGCGGAGGCGGCGGCGCTGCTCGCCCCCTTCAGCGGCGACGACGCCGCGGCCGCGCTGCACAGGGCGGAACTGCTGATCGAGTCGATGCTTCTACCACGTCGACGGGTGGGCGGAGGCGGAGGACGCGCTGCGTACGGCCGAGGCACTGGCCGCGCACCGACGAGGAGCGCGGCTCGGCGGCGTCGGAGCGCGGGTACCTGGCGTACGGCGCGACGGTCTTCTCCGTACGGGACCGGGCCGACGAGGCGCGCTCCGCGTTCGGGCGCAGCGCCGCGCTGCTGGCGCCCGGGTCGCCCGGGCGGCCGCTGCTGGACTTCCGGCGCGGGCTGGTCGCCGAGAACATCGCGCAGAACCCCGCGGCGGCGCGGGCGGCCTACCGCAGGGCGCACGCGGGGGCGGTGGCGCACGGCGACGTGTTCCTGATGTCGTTCACCTGGCGGCATCTGGCCGGACTCGCGGCCGCGGAGGGGGATCTCGCGGAGGCGCGGCACGGGTTCGCGGAGTCGCTGCGGATACGGGTGGAGCTGGGGCACCTCGTCGGTACGGCGCCCGCGCTGATGTCGCTGGCGACGGTGACGGCGGAGCCGGAGGAGGCGGCGCGGCTCAAGGTGGAGGCGGTACGGCTCCACACGTTGCTGGGGGCCGTCCCGGCGTGGCTCATCCCGTAAGGGGCCACTCCGTCGGGGGGCGCGGGGTTTCCGGGGGGTCGCCCCTTCGGCGTGGCCGAACGGGAGGCGGGTGCCCGGAGTGCCCGGGTGGAGGGCTTACGGGTGGGTGGGTGGGAGAAGCTGTCCGCCCCGGCGCCCCGAGCCATCGGGAAAGGGCACCCCGGAAACCGGCACCGGCGGCCCCGGAAATTCGGCTAGCCCCAGGGGGAGCCGGAAAAGTGCTCCCGCACCAGCCCCTCCACCGTATGGACATCGCCGGCGACCAGCGCTTCGAGCAGCACCGCGTGCTGCGTCGCGTCGGCGAGCAGCGCGGCGGGCCGTACCCCCGCCCGCGGAGCGGTGGGCACGGGCGGCCACTGCGCCCGCCGGTGCAGCTCGTCCGCGACGGCGACGAGCTGCTGGTTGCCGGAGAGCGTGAGCAGCGCCCGGTGGAAGGCCCGGTCGGCCTCGGCGTAGGCGGCCCGGTCCCCGGACGCCGCCGCCGCGACGGTGTCCTCGGCCAGCGGCCGCAGCTCCTCCCACCGCTCGGCGGGCACGGTGCGCGCGAGCGACAGCACGACCGGCACCTCCAGCAGCGCCCGTACCTCCGCGAGCTGCTCAAGATCGCGCGCGCGTGCGCTCGGCGACCCGGAACCCGCGGTTCGGCAGCACCTCCACCGCGCCCTCGCGGGCCAGGATCTGCATGGCCTCGCGCACCGGCGTGGCGGACACCCCGTACCCGGCGGCCAGCGCCGGAGCGGACTGCACGGACCCCGGCGCCAGCTCCCCGCCGACGATGCGCGGCCCGCAGGGCGGCGAGCACCTGGTCGCGTACGGACAGCCGTTCGGGCAGCCGTATCGGCGCGGCTCGCTCCATCGGGTCGTCCCTCTTCCGCCGGCTGGTCCCCGCCACCGTCACCCGGTCGGCGTAATGCCGCTAGGGTAAACCCCGCCCGAAATGGCTAAGGTAAGGCTTACCATGCCAGCGACCGCCGCCTCCTACGCCCGCCTGTCCGCCGTCTACCCGGCCCTGCGGATCAGCGCCGCCCCGCCCCGCGACGGGTCGCGGCTGGACGACCGCGCGGGAACTGGCCCGCGGCGGCCCCGCACTGGCCGCCTTCGTGGCGCGCGACACCGCCCGGCTCAGCCGCGACCACGGCCGGCCGCCGCGCCCGGACGTGGCGGCGACGCTGGCGCTGCACCGCTACCTGTGGCCGGCCTGCCTGCTCTTCACGGTGCCGTGGTTCCTGCAGCGCCGGGTGCCCGCGGCTGCCGGTGGCGGACGTGTCGCTGCACGCGCGCCGACGGGCGGATGACGGTGCGCACCCGCGCGCTTCGCCTGCCTGCCGGGCGATCCGGCCGCGCGGCAGCCGGGCGCGGTGGTGCTGCGGTCGGCGGAGGCGCTGCGCGCGGAGTTGCGCGCGGCGGTGGCCGAGCACGCCGGGCCGGTTCTCGACGGGTTCCGCCCGCTGCTGCGGCGCGGCCCGCACGCGCTGTGGGGCATGGTGACCGACGAGATCACCGAAGGGCTCTGGTACGTGGGGCGGTTGCTCGGCCAGGAGGAGCGGGCGGTGGCGGAACTGGCCGCCCTGCTGCCGGGCGGCACCGCCCCGTACGCGGGCGCCGCGGACTTCCGCCGGCGTACGGAATTCGACGGACCGGCGGCCACCGCATCGGGCGCAGGTGACGGTGCGAAAGATGATGACGCGTCAGATGACGTACGTCAGGAAGCCCGTGCCGCACCCGCCTGACCTGCTGCCTTTTCTACACCGTCAGCCCTGCGGAGACCTGCGCCGCCTGTCCGCGGTACGCGCGTCGCGGACCGGATCGGGCCGCCCGGCGTTCGCGGCCTGAGCGATCACGCTACGATCTCGCTCAAGTCAGCTGTTGTGGCACGGCAGTTCGAGCTGCGCGGACCCTTCGCGTGCTCTTGCGCCATAACGTCTGCACATATCCGCGCTCTTCGCAATGATGTCGGTCGTAAGCCGTCCCGCGGCCCGAGCGCGACGGAAGCGACACGAGGAAACCGCACATGAGACTTACCGACATATCGCTGAACTGGACGATCTCGGGCGCCGTCGGCCTGATCGTTCTCGTGGCCTGCGTCTTCGTGTTCCGCAACCTCCGCACGGCGGGCGGCACGTCGCAGGGCGACTCCTGGGAGCGCAGCGAGGAGCGCCGGCGCCGCAAGGAGGCGGTCTACGGCAGCGCCTCGTACGTGCTGCTGTTCTGCTGCGCCGCGGTGGCCGCCGCGCTCTCCTTCCACGGCCTGGTCGGCTTCGGCCAGCAGAACCTCGACCTGACCGGCGGCTGGGAGTACCTGGTGCCGTTCGGCCTGGACGGCGCCGCGATGTTCTGCTCGGTGCTGGCGGTGCGCGAGGCCAGCCACGGCGACGCGGCGCTCGGCTCGCGCATGCTGGTGTGGCTCTTCGCGGGCGCGGCGGCCTGGTTCAACTGGGTGCACGCGCCGCGCGGGGTGGACCACGCGGGCGCCCCGCAGTTCTTCGCGGGCATGTCGCTGTCGGCGGCGGTGCTCTTCGACCGCGCGCTGAAGCAGACCCGCCGGGCGGCGCTGCGCGAACAGGGCCTGGTGCCGCGGCCGTTGCCGCAGATCCGGATGGTCCGCTGGCTGCGCGCGCCCCGCGAGACGTACGGCGCCTGGTCGCTGATGCTGCTGGAGGGCGTGCGCTCGCTGGACGAGGCGGTCGAGGAGGTCCGCGAGGACAGGCGGCAGCGCGAGCAGAACACGCTGCGCCGCCGCGACCACGACCGGATGGAGCGGGCCAAGATCAAGGCGCTCACCCGGCAGCACCGCACCTGGCCGCGTGGCGGCGGCCGCGGCGGCCGCCAGGTGGAGCTGCCCGCGGCGAGCGCGGCAGGCGGCGGGCAGGCCGCATCGGAGCCTGCCATAGGGGCCGAACTCCCGGCCGGCGAGCTGCCGGTGCGGGCCCGCCCCGCGCTCCAGCCGGTCCGCGAGGAGGCGCCCCGTCGCTACGCGTCCGCGGACCCGGACGGGCGCCGCTTCGGTCGGCCGTCCGCTCACGATCGACCTGACGGCCGAGGACGACACGCATGACGCTGCCCCGGCTCGACTCGCTGGAGCGCAAACTCCAGGACCTGGAGCGGCAGTTCGGCTGACCGGCCACGCGCTCCGGCCCGCGGTCCATCGGGCCGGACCCGGCGCAACGGTCCGCCACCGCGGCGCGACAGGGCCCGCGCTGCACTGTCCGTACTGCCTGCGCGGCTGCACGGCGCGGCACGGCACAACGGTCCCGCACGTCGCAACGGTGCCCGGCGGCGAGCTGGTTCAGGCCGCCGCCCGGCACCACCGCACCGCCGGCGGATCGCGCGGTTCCTCCCCCGGCAGCCGCCGAGGCACGGATCACGCCACTTTCACGTCCAGTTCGAACCACACCGCCTTCCCGCTGCGCCGGGCCTGGACGCCCCACGCGTCGGCGAGCGCCTCGACCAGCAGCAGGCCGCGCCCGGACGTGCCGGGTTCGCAGTCGATCCGCACCGGGCGCCGTAGCCGGCCGCCGGGCGAGCCCGTCCTGCACCTCGACGCGCAGCCGGTGGTCCGGGCCCTGCGAGAGGGTCGCGGTCACCACGGCGCCACCGCCGGTGTACCGGAGTGCGTTGGTGAGAAGTTCGGTTGCGAGCAGTTCTGTCGTATCCACCAGTGCCGGCACGCCCCACAGCCGGAGGCTGTCCCGCAGGAGTCTGCGGGTCTCGGCGACGGCGGGCAGATCCGCCCGCCGTACCGCGTGCCGTAACCGGTGCCCCGTGATATCCGTCTGCTTCCCCCGTTCCGCTCGGGTTCCATCAACCCTGTCGACAGTCATGCCCACCTCGGAACCGTCCAGTCATCCGACGGCTTCACAGGGTGGGCGACCGGGGGTGCACGGGTGGGTCCGGAGTTCGTTCCTGCGTCCCCAACTCCGTTGACACATCCGATGTTTGGCGATCCCGGACTCTTGACACGCCCTGCCCGGAACGCCACTGTGTGGCGCACTCATCCCCCGTGTTCCACGGATGTTGCACCGCCTGTGTCGTAAATCCCGTTGCCTCGGGAGGGGCCGTGTACTCACAGCACCACACATTCGGACATCGCCGAATGATCCGACCACCCGCTCTGGCAGCGGCCGCGCTTCTCGCGGCCGGCCTCCTCATACCCGTCGCGTCGCACCCCGCCGCCGCGGCACCGACCGCCACCACCGCCTGGCAGAACGGCGCCTTCCACGTCGACACGCCGAACGTGGTGCGCCGCTCCGACATCGTGCTCGGCAAGCCGAACACGCAAGGCGCCCAGTCGCTGCCGCTCGGCAACGGCTCGCTCGGGCGCGGCCGCCTGGGCCGCGGGCGGCTTCACCGCCCAGCTCAACCGCGCCGACACCCTGCCCGGCCGCAAGTCGCCCGGCCAGGTGCAGATCCCGGGCCTGTCCCGACTCACCGGCGCCTCCGACTTCCAGGGCTCCCTCGACCTCTACACCGGGGTGCTCAACGAGTCCGGCGGCGGCATGACCCTCAAGGCGTGGGTGTCGGCCACCAAGGACGAACTGGTCGTCGACGTCACCGGCGCCGACCCCAACACCCAGCAGTCGGCGACGGTCAGCCTGTGGTCGGGCCGCAGCCCGCAGGCGGCCGCCTCCGGCTCGATCGGCACGCTCGCCGAGACCTGGGTGGACAACCAGGAGGCGGGCCACTCCGGCCGTACCTTCGGCTCGCTCGCCGCGCTGTCCGCGGGCGGCCGCAGCGTGTCCGCGCAAGTGGTCAACAGCACGCAGGTGAAGGTGAACTTCACCCCGAACACCGACGGTTCGTACCGGGTGATCGTCGGCTCGCCGACCTGGACCGGCGGCGACGCGGGCAGCACCGCGACCTCCCTGCTCGGCTCGGACGCGACCGCCGCCGAGTCGTCGCTGCTGTCCTCGCAGACGTCGTGGTGGGCGAACTACTGGGCCGAGCAGCGGCCTGCTGGAGGCGAACTCCGCCGACGGCCAGGCCCAGTACATGGAGTCGCTGCGCACCATCTACCTGTTCATGGAGGCCGCCTCGATGCGCGGCACCATCCCGGGCAGCCAGGCCGGCGTCGCCGACATGTTCAACTTCAGCCAGGACCAGCAGACGTGGACACCGTCGGCGACCTGGCTGTGGAACCTGCGCACCCAGATCTCCGCGAACATGAGCAGCGGCAACTTCGCGCTCAACATCCCGATCTTCAACCTCTACCAGAACAACCTGGCCGCCATCCAGGCGTGGACGAAGCAGCAGATGGGCGGCCTGTCCGGGGCCTGCGTCCCCGAGGTGATGCGGTTCAACGGCAACGGCGGTGATCCGGGCGCCGGCGCCAACGCGGCGTGCAGCGAGCCGGGCAGCCCCAACTGGAACGCCCTGGACGTCACTTCGGGCGCCGAGATCAGCCTCTACGTCTGGCAGCAGTACCAGGACACCGGCGACGTCGACTTCCTGCGCACGTACTACCCGCTGATGCAGCAGTCGGCCGTCTTCCTGCTCGCCTACCAGCAGGTCGGCTCGGACGGGAAGCTGCACGCGGTCGCCAACGCGCACGAGACGCAGTGGGCGGTGCAGGACCCGACCACCGACCTGGCCGCGGACGCCGCGCTCTTCCCGGTCGTGGTGCAGGCCGCGCAGACGCTGGGCACCGACAGCGCGCTCCAGGCCCAACTGACCACCGCCGAGGGCCAGATACCGCCCTGGGCGCGGACCGACTACGGCCGCACCCAGGTGCTCGCCGCCGTCCGCGGACTCCTCGAACAGCGACATCATCGGCTACTCCTACCAGCCGACCGCCCAGATCAGGAACAGCGAGAACATCGACCTGGAGCCGGTGTGGCCGTACGACCTGATCACCGACGACCCCGGCACGCTGCACGATCTCGCGGTGCGCAGCTACAACCACCGTGCGGTCACCGGCGGCAACGACTGGAGCATGGACGCGATCGACGCCGCCCGGCTCGGCCTGTCCAGTGAGGTCGCGGCCCGGCTGGTGTCCATCACCGAGGGCCACCAGGTGTACATCAACGGCCTGGCCGACCTGGGCGCCACCGTCGGCACCGAGGCGCTACATCGAGCAGGTCTCCGGTGTCGCCACCGCGCTGGACGAGGCGCTGGTGCAGGACTACGACGGCACCCTGCGGATCGCGCCGGCCTGGCCGGCCGGCTGGGACGTCAGCGGCACGGTCGCGGTGCAGGGCGGCACCAAGGTCGACGTCCAGGTGCAGAACGGCACCCCCGTCACGGTCGCCATCCAGGCCGGGTCGTCGCGCACGATGCAGGTCCGCAGCCCCTGGCCCGGCCAGTCGGTGCAGGTGGTCGACGGCTCCAGCGACGCGGTCGTGGTCTCCGCGACCACCGCGGGCACGCTCAGCGTGCCGGTCAGCTCCGGCCGGTCCTACCTGGTCGAGCAGGCCGGCTCGCCCACCACGTCGCTGCCCTACGCCCAGGTCTCCGGCTCGCCGGCGACCGCCGCCAAGCACCTGGGCAACGTGCAGATCGGCCTGGACGGCGGCTCGCGGCACGGCTCCCGGAAACGGTTCCGTCATCTCGCTGCAGGGCGCACGCCAACGGCGACTACGTGACCGCCGACAACGCCGGCGCCTCGCCGCTGATCGCCAACCGCACGACCATCGGGCCGTGGGAGCAGTTCGACGAGGTCGACCAGGGCGGCGGCTACATCGCGCTGCGCGCGCACGCCAACAACAAGTACGTCACGGCCGACAACGCCGGCGCGTCCCCGCTGCTGGCCAAGGTCGACGCGGTGGGCACCTGGGAGCAGTACCAGCTCATCCACAACGGCGACGGCAGCGTCAGCCTCCAGGCCCGGGTCAACGGCGACTACGTGACCGCCGACAACGCCGGCGCCTCGCCGCTGATCGCCAACCGCACGGCCATCGGCCCGTGGGAGGAGTTCGACCTGATCGCCGACTGAGGCACCCGCCGACCTGCCGCGCCCGTGAACTCGCTCACGGGCGCGGCACGTTGCGCAGGTTGGACCGGGCGAGCTGGACCATCTTGCCGACGCCGCCGTCCAGCACGGTGCGGCCCAGCGACATCGCGAAGCCGCCGATCTGCTCGCCGGTGATCTTCGGCGGGATGGACAGCGCGTGCGGGTCGGTCACCACGTCGACCAGCGCGGGCCCCTTGTGCTTGAAGGCGTCCTCTGAGCGCGTCCCGCAGCTGCTTGGGCTTCTCCACCCGCACGCCGAAGGCGCCGGCCGCGCGGGCGATGGCCGCGAAGTCCGGGTTGCGGTTGGTGGTGCCGTAGGCGGGCAGCCCCTCGACCATCATCTCCAGCTCGACCATGCCGAGCGAGGAGTTGTTGAACAGCACGACCTTCACCGGGAGTTCGTACTGCACCAGGGTGAGGAAGTCGCCCATCAGCATGGTGAAGCCGCCGTCGCCGGACATCGACACCACCTGCCGCCCGCGGTCCAGGAACTGGGCGCCGATCGCCTGCGCCAGCGCGTTGGCCATCGAGCCGTGCGAGAACGAACCGATCACCCGGCGACGGCCGTTGGGCGTCAGATAGCGCGCCGCCCACACGTTGCACATGCCGGTGTCGACCGTGAACACCGCGTCGTCCGCGGCCACTTCGTCCAGCACCGAGGCCACGTACTCCGGGTGGATCGGCACGTGCCGGTCCACCTTGCGGGTGTACGCCTTCACCACGCCTTCCAGCGCGTCGCTGTGCTTCTTCAGCATCCGGTCCAGGAAGGCCCGGTCCGTCTTCTCCCGCACCTTCGGCGTCAGGCAGCGCAGCGTCTCGGCGGCGTCGCCCCACACCGCCAGGTCCAACTTCGAGCGCCGGCCCAGGTGTTCGGGCCGCACGTCGACCTGGACGATGGTCACGTCGTCGGGCAGGAAGGCGTTGTACGGGAAGTCGGTGCCGAGCAGCACCAGCAGGTCGCACTCGTGCATCGCCTCGTACGCGGCGCCGTAGCCGAGCAGTCCGCTCATGCCGACGTCGAAGCGGTTGTCGTACTGGATCCATTCCTTGCCGCGCAGGGCGTGCCCGACCGGGGACTTGACGCGTTCGGCGAACGCCATCACCTCGTCGTGCGCGCCCGCGGTGCCGCTGCCGCAGAACAGGGTGACCCGCCGGGCGGCGTCCACCATCCGGGCCAGCTCGTCGATCTCCGCGTCGCCGGGGCGCACCGTCGGGCGGCGGGTCACGATCGCGTGCTCGATGCTGCGCTGCGGCGCGGGCCGGGCCGCGATGTCGCCGGGCAGCGTGATCACGGCCACCCCGCCGCGGCCCACCGCGTGCTGGATCGCGGTCTGGAGCACCCGCGGCATCTGGTCGGGGTTGGAGATCAGCTCGCTGTAGTGGCTGCACTCCTGGAAGAGCCGGTCGGGGTGGGTCTCCTGGAAGAACGTCGTGCCGATCTCGCTGCTGGGGATGTGCGAGGCGAGCGCGAGCACCGGGGCCATCGAGCGGTGCGCGTCGTACAGGCCGTTGATCAGGTGCAGGTTGCCCGGTCCGCACGAACCCGCGCAGGCCGCGAGCCGCCCGGTGAGCTGCGCCTCCGCGCCCGCGGCGAACGCGGCGGTCTCCTCGTGCCGCACATGCACCCATTCGAGCGAGCGGTTGCGGCGCACCGCGTCCACCACGGGGTTCAGGCTGTCGCCGACCACCCCGTACAGGCGCTGGACGCCCGCGCGCACCAGGACGTCGACGAACTGCTCGGCCACGGTCTGCTTCGCCATGTGTCCATCTGCGCACGCGGCGCCGCGGCCCGCACCCGGGGCTCGTACGGACCGGGCTCCCCGCCGCCCCGCCCGCTCAGGCGTCCCAGACGGTCACCGCCGTACGGTCGTCGGCGTAGCCCTTGACCCGGGTCTGCGCGTCGGCGAG
Source organism: uncultured Actinomycetota bacterium (assembly GCA_963820715.1). Lineage (GTDB taxonomy): Bacteria > Actinomycetota > Actinomycetes > Streptomycetales > Streptomycetaceae > Actinacidiphila. The sequence goes on from CAWGAU010000005.1 coordinate 187,489, forward strand.
GTACGCCGGCCAGGCCCGGCACCCTGCCCGCGCCCCAGCGCTGCGGCCAGGTGGGCGGCCAACTGCGGCTCGCCCCGCAGCGGCTCGGCCAGGCCCGCGCTGCACATCAGCAGCGCGTCACCCGGCTGGGCGACGGTCGCCCGGAAGCGGAACGGCGCGGCCGTCTCGTCCGGGCGCCAGGTCCAGGTCCTGCCAGGCACCGTCGCGGATACGGAACAGGCCGCCCTCGCCGACCCCGAAGAACAGCCGGATGCGGCACTGCGGGTCCGCGGGCAGCAGCAGGCACCGCACCGAGGCGGTGTACGTGCCCTCGTCCAGCCCCAGGTCCTCGCCGCGCGCCCGCAGCCGGCCGTAGCAGCGGTCGGTGAGGCGGTGCAGCCCCGACTTCAGCGAGCCCCGGCGCGCGCCGCGCATGTCGTCCGCGAGCCGGGCGCGGCTGCGGCCCACGGCGCCGGCGATCCACCGCACCGCGTCCTGCGCGGCCCGGTGCGCGTCGTCCGCCGCCCGCGCGCCGCTGGCCATGGCCACCAGCAGCAGCGCGTCGTCGCCCGAGCCGAAGCGCGCGGTGAGCAGCGCGTCGCGGCGCGGCTGGCCCCGGTAGCGCGCCGAGTCGCCGCGGATCGCGACGGTCCGCAGCGTCATCGACCCGTACGCCGCGCCGTCCAGCACGGTGTCGGCCACCAGCCCGTCCAGCGCGTCCGGGTCGGTCTCCGGCCACGCGGTCGGCTCCGCTCCGTACGTCGGCGGCCCGTCGCCGACGACCTCCACCTCCGCCACGTCCTCGCCCGCCGCCACCCATCCGGGCGGCAACTCCGGCGCCCACCGCACCCCGCCCTCCCCGAACGCCGTCTCCGCCCACGCGGCGGACCCGCTCGGCGGTACGGGTACGGGTACGGGTGCGGGTGGCCGCGCTCCACGGCGCGGGCTCCGGCTCGGCCGGCGCGGACGGGCGCGGGCGGCTCCTCCTTGCGGAACAGGTCGGGACGGGGCGGGAGTTGGGTACGCGGGTCGGGCACGGGGTCCGGCGGCCGAGGGGCGGGCGGCTCCACCGGCGCATCGGACACCGGCTCGGCGCGTCGGGCGCCCACGTGCACTCGCGACGGCGGGCGGCTGCCGGAGCATCGGGCACGGCTCAGGCGCAGGTGTGGGCGCGGACGTAGGCGCGTGCACGCCAGCCACCTCCGCGACGGCAGACGGCTCCACCGGAGCATCGGGCCGGCTCGGCCGGTGCAGGCGCGGGACGTGGCAGCGCGCACGGGCGTCGGGCTGCCGGGCCGCGCCCAGCTCTCGGCGCGGCGGCGGCGCCGTGGGAGCCGCCGGGCTGGGCGCCGATCCGGAGAGCGGGCGCGGGCTGACCCACGCGTCCCACGGCTTCGCGGGCGGCGCGTCCTCGACGTCCTCGGTCCGCGGTACGGCCCCGGGCGCGTTGTCGAATGCCGGGGCCGGCTCCCGCACGGATTCGGCCACCGGGTCGGGCCCGGGTTCGGCCGCGGCCACGGGTTCGGGGTCCGGCTCGGCAGCGGCCTCGGGCGCGGGACCGGACTCGGGTACGGGCGTCGGCGCGGGCTCGGGGCGGGGGCCCGACGACGCCCTGCCGAAGGTCGGTTCGGAGTTCCACACGTCCCACGGGAGCGGCTGAGCGGCAGCGGCACTCTCGGGCTCGGGCCTCCACCGCGGGCTCCACGACTGGCTCCGGCGCCGGCTCCACGGCAGGCGCCGCGACCGGCGGCACCGTAGGAACCGGCTGTGCGACCGGCGCGGCGGACCCGCCGTCCCCGGCCCCGGGCCCCACCGGCGCGGACCACTCCTCCACCGCCCCGCCCCGTACCACCGCTTCCGGCGCGGCCGGCGGCCCGGCCGGGATCACTGGCCCGGCATCCTGCGAGCCCGCCCCGCCCTCCGGCGGAGCCGTGTCCCGCACGGCCGATCCGTAGGCCCCACCGACCTCGCGGACCTCGAAGAACCCGGGCGGCTCCGGGACCTCGCGGCTCTCGACCGGCACCAAGTCCTCGACGGACGCGGCCGCGCGCCCGGCTTCGCCGACCGCGTCCTGCGGAGCCGGTACCGCCGCCTCGGCCGGCGACGGCCGGCGGGACCTGCTCGGCCCGTGGGCCGTTCCCGGCGGGCCCGGGCTGTTCCGCCTCGGCGGCCCCCTCCGCCGGACCGCTGAACGTGGGCGCCGCCGCCCACGGGTCCCAGCCGGGCGGCGCCGCACGGTCGGATTCCGGCCTGCGCGGGGCGGGCGCGACCGGCCGGGTCGGCTGCGGCCAGGACGGCGGGGGCGGCGGCGCCGTGGGCCGCCGCAGCCGGAGCGTCTCCGTACGCGGCGGAGGCGGCGGCGTCATCGCGTCGACCGCCGAGTCGAAGTGGGCGTCGATCGACGACGAGGGCGGTGCGGCGGGCGGCCCGCCGACGGCCTCCTCGTCGTACAACTGCCGCCACCAGTCGTCTTCTTGGCTCCCGTGCGCGTCGCCCTGCTGGCTCATGCCCTTATTGTCCACCGCTCGGGGCGCCGGGAAACGCGAAACGCCGGGGTCGACCCAGCCCCCACAGCCAGAGCCGCCCCGGTGCCCGCCCGGCACACGTGCCGTTCGGGTATGACACGCGTGCGGTGCCGATCACAGTGGCAGAGGGCGCCCGCGAGAGGAGAGTATGAGCCCCGGCGGAAAACCGCCGTGGCTCATTTCCGCCACCGTAGGAGGGGGCTCCGGTGCTCGGCGCCATCGGGCTGGACGACGTGCAGGAATCGGCCTACCGCGCCCTGGTGGCGTGGGGCGCGGCCGAAGTCGGCGAGCTGGCGCGCCGGCTCGGGCTGCCGGAGGAGGACGCGAGCCGCGTACTGCGCCGGCTGGAGGGGCACGGTCTGGTCGCGCAGTCCTCGGCCCGCCCGGGCCGCTGGGTGGTGGCCCCGCCCACCGTGGCGCTCGCGGCGCTGCTGACCAGCCGCAGGCACGAGCTGGAGCAGGCGGAACTGGCGGCGGCGGTGCTCGCCGCGGAGTTCCGGGCGGAGGCCGGCGAGCCCGCGGTGCACGACCTGGTCGAGGTGGTGACGGGTGCGGGCGCGGTGGCGCAGCGCTTCCTCCAACTCCAGTTCGGCGCCGAGTCCGAGGTGTGCGCGCTGGTCAGCGACCGGCCGGTGGCGATCACCGGGATGGAGAACGAGGCCGAGGAGGACGCGGCGCTGCGCGGGGTGGCGTACCGGGTGGTGCTGGAGCGGGACGTGGTCATGGGCCGCAACGGCATGACGGAGCTGACCGCCGCGCTCGGCCGCGACGAGCAGGTCCGGGTGGTGGACCGGGTGCCGACCAAGCTGGTGGTCGCCGACCGGGCGCTGGCGATGGTGCCGCTGGGCAGCAGCCGTACGGAGCCGGCCGCGCTGGTCGTGCACGCCAGCGGGCTGCTGGAGGCGCTGATGGGGCTGTTCGAGGGGGTCTGGCGGGAGGCGATGCCGCTGCGCCTGGACGGCGAGGGCGCGGTCACCGAGGAGGTGCCGGACCGGCCGGACGGCGTCGACCTGCGCATCCTCTCCCTGCTGCTGGCCGGCCTGACCGACACCTCGGCGGCCAAGCAGCTCGACGTCGGCCTGCGGACGGTCCAGCGGCGGGTGAAGCGGCTGATGGGGATCGCGGGCGTGTCGACCCGGCTGCAACTGGGCTGGCAGGCGTACGAACGCGGCTGGGTGGCCCGCGACGGCTCCTGATCCGGGCCGCCGCCGTCACCCCGCCGGGCCGCCGACGCGCCCCTGCCACCCGGGTGTCACCCGCGCCCTCGCGCGCCGGGAGGCACCCCGCGCGCGGCGGCCGCGCCGGGATGCGATCGGATGAGCACCGGGCCGCCGGGGGCGCGGCCGGACGGCGGGCACGCCGGGATTCGGGCAGGGTGGCTTTCATGGGGACCGCACAGCTGTGCCTGATCGGCGCGGTGATGCTGCTCGGGCTCATCGGCGTCACGGCCCCGGGCGTACCGGGCACGCTGCTGTGCTGGGCGGCTCTGCTGTGGTGGGCCACCTCGGTGCACACCAGCCTGACCTGGGGCGTACTGGCCGCGGCCACCGGTGTGCTGGCGCTGGGCCAGGTGCTGGTGTGGCTGATGCCCTCGCGCCGCATCCGCGACGCCGGGGTCGGCTGGGGGACCGTGCGGACCGCCGCCTGCGTGGCCGTCGCGGGGTTCTTCGTGCTGCCGGTGGTGGGCGCGCCGCTCGGCTTCACCGGCACGATCTACGTCCGCGAGCGGACCCGGCTGGGCGGCGGCCACCGTACGGCGTGGGCGGCGACCCGCCGGGCGATGCGCGCGGTCGGCGGGTCGGTCCTGGTGGAGCTGCTGGCGTGCCTGCTGGTCACCGGGGCGTGGCTGGGCGCGGTGATCGCGGGCTGAGCGGGCGGGATTCGGCCGGACGGGTGAGGGGTGCGAGCCGGGCCGCGCGGATCAGTCCTCCAGGCCCCAGCTGTAGATCTTGTACGGGCGGATACGGATCAGCTCGTCACTCATCTGCTCGCCGTGGTCGTGCGGGCCGACCACCTGCTCGGCCACGCCGCGGATCTCGACGCCGCGCACCCGCCACGGCCGCAGGCTCGCGATGTCGTCCACGACCAGTGACACGTTCGGGTTGACGGCGACATTGCGCCATTTCTTGGTGCTGCCCATGGTGTAGCCGCCGATGTCCACCGTGCCGTCGGCGCCCAGGAAGAAGCCGACCGGGTTCGCCTGCGGGCGCCCCTGGGCGTCGACCGTCGCCAGCCGGCCGAGCCGCTGTCCTCGCAGGTAGGCGAGCTCGGCGTCGTTCGGTTCGGTCCGTTCGGTCCCTGTCGTCATGCCTCCAGCCTCGCAGCCGGGGCGGCCGTACGGTATCGGGCGCACGGCGGAGCGGGCCCGGTCCGCTGGTCGTAGGGCCCGCGGAACAACTCCAGAGAGCGCTCTCTCCCGCTTGGCGTGACCGGATACGCTGTGCGTACGGAAATGGTCCGGAAGTTTTCGTTATCCGCGCGTGAAGGAGCCCTCCGTTGTCCGAGCCGAGCTTCGGCGCCCCGTCCCACGCTGGAGGACATCGCGGCGCGGGCCGGGGTGTCGCGGGCGACCGCCTCCCGGGTGGTCAACGGCTCCGAGGGCGTGCGCGCGCCACTGGCCGAGCGCGTCCGGCGGGCCGTCGACGAGATGGGGTACGTCCCCAACCAGGCCGCCCGCTCACTGGTCACGCGGCGCAAGGACGCCATCGCGGTGGTCGTCGCCGAACCCGAGACGCGGTTCTTCACCGACCCCTTCTTCGCCCAGCAGGTGCGCGGCATCAGCAAGGAACTGTCGTCGTACGACAACCAGTTGGTGCTGCTGCTCACCGAGGGCGCGGCGGACTACGAGCGGGTGGGCCGCTATCTGGCGGGCGGCCACGTGGACGGCGCGCTGATCTTCTCGCTGCACGACGACGACACGCTGCCCGCGCTCGCCCGGCGGGCCGGGGTGCCCACGGTGATCGGCGGCCGCCCGAGCTGGTCCGACGGCGAGACGCTCTACGTCGACTGCGACAACCGCGGCGGCGCGCGCGACGCCGTACGCCATCTGCTGGGCCTGGGCCGGCGCCGGATCGGGCACATCGCGGGACCGCTGGACCAGACGGCCTCGGTGGACCGGCTCGACGGCTTCCGCGACGTGCTGCCCGACATCGACCCGCGGCTCATCGCGGAAGGCGATTTCACGCCGGACGGCGGCGCCCTGGCGATGGCGGAGCTGCTGGACCGCTGCCCGGACCTGGACGCGGTGTTCGCGGCCTCCGACGTGATGGCGTCCGGCGCGCTGCGGACGCTGCGCACCCGGGGGGTGCGGGTGCCGGAGGACGTGGCGGTCGTCGGGTTCGACGACATCGTCTCGGTCGCCGAGTGGACCGACCCGCCGCTGACCACGATCCGGCAGGACATCGAGGAGATGGGCCGCATGATGGCCCGGCTGCTGCTGCGCAGGCTGGAGCCGGCGGCCGAGGCGACGGCCGAGGGGCAGGACGCCGCGGTGCCGGCGCTGTCGTCCATCGTGACGCGGACGCATCTGGTGAAGCGGGCGTCGGCGTAAGGGGTTCGCGGCGCCGAGGCGCGCCTCGGCGCCGAGCGCGGGCGCGGGCGCCGGGCCGAGACGTGCGGCGGGACCCTGAACCGGGGCGCGCCGGACCGGCGGTTTGCGCCATTCATACCGTCATACGCTCCCACCGCAGACCTCGGCCAACTCCGCTCGGCCCACGATGGGTTGGGAGCGCCATGCAACGGGAAGGTCACGATCAGGACGCGAACGTGACGGTGCGGTGAAGGCCGCGCGCACATACGAGGAGGTCTCGGCATGGCCTACAGCGTGATCCTCGGGATCGTGATCGTGGCGCTCGTGATCGGCGTGGTGCTGGGTTCGTTCTGGAGCGCGGGAAGCCCGATCGCGGTCCGACGCCGCCACGGACGAGGTGGCGGCGCCGGATGAGCGCGACAGGGCGGAAGGGCCGCCGGATCAGGTCAGTTGACCCGGCGGTGACCGCCCCCGCCGCCGCGCTTGCGCTCGTACATCTCCCGGCCGGCCGCCGAGCGCCGCTTCCACTCGCGGCGCATTTCCGAGCGCAGCCGCTGGTCGGTGCGTGAGGCGATCCACGCGTTCTCCCGCAGCAGCTTGCGGTAGCTGTCGAGCCGGCGGTGCGGCAGCGTGCCGTCCTCCAGCGCGGCGAGCACCGCGCAGCCGGGTTCCGATTCGTGGGAGCAGTCCTGGAAGCGGCAGTCCTCGGCGAGTTGCTCGATCTCGGCGAAGACCTGGGTGAGCCCGGTCCCGGCGTCCCACAGCCCGACACCGCGCAGCCCGGGGGTGTCGATCAGCACCCCGCCGCCGGGCAGCGGCACCATGTCCCGGGTGGTCGTGGTGTGCCGGCCCTTCCCGTCGGCGTCCCGGATCGCCTGCACCACCTGCCCGCTGCCGCCGGTCAGGGCGTTGGTGAGCGTGGACTTGCCGGCTCCGGACTGCCCGAGCAGCACCGCGCTGCCGCCGTCGAGCACCTCGGTGAGCACGTCGAGCCCCTCCCCGGTGTCGGCGCTCACCACGACCACCCGCACACCGGGCGCGGCCGCTTCCGCGTCCGCCAGCAGATGCGTGGTGTCGGGCACCAGGTCCGCCTTGGTCAGCACGACCAGCGGCTGGGCGCCGCTCTCCCAGGCCAGGGAGACGAAGCGCTCCAGCCGGCCGAGGTCCAGTTCGGCGGCCAGGGACACGCACACCGCGACGTGGTCCAGGTTGGTGGCCAGCACCTGGCCCTCGGACCGCTTCGACGACGTCGACCGGACGAACGCGGTCCGGCGCGGCAGCAACTCCCGTACGTAGCGCGGATCACCGTCCGCGTCGACCGCCGCCCAGTCCCCGGTGCACACCACCTGCATCGGGTCCTTGGGCACCACGTACTCCGTGTCGGCCCGCACCGGACCCGCGGCCGTGACGACATCGCACATCCCGCGGTCCACCCGCACCACCCGCCCGGGCACCAGCCCGCGCGCGGCGTACGGAGCGAAGTCGGCCTCCCACACGTCGTCCCAGCCGTACGGGACGAGGGCGTGCGAATCAGCCGAGGAAAAAGAGAAAGACAAGGGAAACCCTTCGGACAGGGCCCCGGCAACACGCCCGCAGGCGCGGCACTTCAAGGAAAGGTCAGCCGGAGACCACAGAGGTGAACTGCACGATCTGCTGATTGCGGGCAACGCCCATCACAAGAACAGCCATGAGTCACACCTCCCGGAGATCCCGCACACGACCATCGACGACGAGCCTGACAATCCGGCTCCCGCCCTGACACGCAGCACCGTAACCCCTCCCCCACCCGGCCGCCACTCATTAACGACCGCGCGGCTCAGGACCGGGCGGTGCACACCCAGGTGGTCCAACGGCCGCCGCCCGCACGGGAGATCGCGTTCTCCTCGGCCGCGGCCCCCGTGGCGCCCCGGCCACCCCCGTACATGTCGGTGGAGGGGTTGTGCGCGACGGCACAGGAATCTCACAAAGTCGGTCCGTACGCTACGGCTGTCCGGGCGGGCGCCGCTGGTCGGGCGGCCGCGCTCCCGGTAGGCTCCTGGCCCCTGCCACGGGCACACGGCGAGGCCCGAAAGGGGTCATGGGCTGGTATGGCGCCGGACGAACGGGATGACGACGACGGTGCGGGCCCGCCCGTGGAGGGGTGCGACCAGTGCGGACGGCCCATGGGGCCCGACCTGCACGGAGGCGACGGCCCGCTGATGGCGGTGCTGCCCGATTCGTCGGCCGTCTACGAGGCCCACCCGAAGCACGACGGCAAGCGCATGGTGATGGTCTGTTCGGCCGAGTGCATGCGGACGATCAAGGAACGCTTCCGGCGGCGGCCGTTCGTCCCGGCGGAGCTCTGGGCGGGCAGGATCACCCACGTGGTGATGGCCCACCACGGCGGGATCACACCGCGGGACCTCCAGCGGGAGACGGGGCTGACGCCCTCGCAGATCCTCGCGGGGTTCGACTGGTGGGAGGCGCAGCAGCAGGCGGACCCGTTCGGCGAGTCCCGCACCGGGTGACCCCTCTCCCCGTCTGACGTGCCCGTCCCGTGCCACGGGCGCGCCAAAGTGCTTTCCTGCCGCACTCTATTGACAGGGTCAGATCATCTCTCCAGGATGACTCATCGGATGTATTCCGCTCAGGATGCAGGGAGAGCTCATGACCCCAAAGCCGGAGTTCCCACGACGCCGAATTCTCGGGATGGCAGCCGGCGCTGCGGTGGGCAGCACCTTGGTCTCCACGGCAGACGCGGTAGCCGACCCCTCCAACACCACAACAGCACAGGTCAGTTCGGACTCATGGGGCACCGTACCCAGTGTCGTGCCGGTCCCCCTCGACACCTGGTTCGACAATGACGGCATCGACACCGCGGACGCCCGCGGCGGCGACTTCGACGGCTCCGGCTACTCCTTCCCCGGCGAGGAACTCCCCGCAGGATCCGTAATCATCGGAGGAGTCTCCTTCACCTTTCCCTCCTCGGCCGCCGGAGCGAAGAACAACATCGTGGCGAACGGGCAGCGCGTGGACCTGCCGTCCGGCCGCTACCTGTCCGCCGCCTTCCTCGTCTCGTGCAGCTACGGCGCCACCTCCGGCACGGCGACCGTGCACTACGCCGACGGCAGCACCTCCGGCTCCGCGCTCGGCGGCTCCGACTGGTACAGCGGCGGCGGCGAGTTGACCACGACCTTCCGCTACTCCCCCGGCGGCACCGACCCGCACCCGGTGTCCATGAGCATCAGCGAGCTGTGGATGGACCCGGCGCGCGACGCCGTCGCCATCACGCTGCCCACCACCGGGCCCGCCCAGGAGAACACCTCGGCGCTGCACGTCTTCGCCCTCTCGCTGCAACCCCCCGCCACCGGCCGCGCGCTGCTGCTGCGCTCGGCCGCCTCCACCAACTCCCTCGACCGGGCCGCGCGGCGACCAGAGCGTCGAGGCGACCGTGCTCAACGCCGGCACCGCCTGGATCGCCGGCTCCGACGCGGTGACCGTGGACGTCGACGTGCCCGGCGCCCGGACGACGGCCCCGGCCGCCATACCGATGCTCGCCCCCGGCGAGCAGGCCCGGCTGCGGCTCGGCATCCGCAACACCGCGGGCACCGCGCCCGGTACGGCCGCCACCGGCACCGTCCGCGTGACCGGCCGCGGCGGCACCGCGGCCTCCCGCCGCACCCCGCTCACCCTCGGCACCCCCGACTACCAGCCCACCGACGCCTCGCTCGGCACCCACCAGGCCCCGTACTGGTTCAGCGACGCGAAGTTCGGCATCTTCATCCACTGGGGCGTCTACTCGGTGCCCGCCTGGTCACCGGTCGGCGGCTCGTACGCCGAGTGGTACTGGAACTCGATGCAGGGCACGGACGACCCGGTCCACGCCTACCACGCGCAGACCTACGGCGAGGACTTCGCCTACGACGACTTCATCCCGATGTTCACCGCCAGCCGCTTCAACCCGCAGTCCTGGGTGGAGCTCTTCCGCGACGCGGGCGCCGAGTACTACGTGCTGACCTCCAAGCACCACGAGGGCTTCGCGCTGTGGGACACCAAGGTCTCCGACCGCAACGCCGTCCGCATGGGCCCGCACCGCGACCTGGTCGCGGAGCTGTTCGCGGCGTCGCGCGCGCACACCCCCGAACTGCACAACGGGCTGTACTTCTCGATGCCCGAGTGGTTCAACCCCGACAACCCCTGGATGGGCCACGCGCCGCGCAACCCGTACACGCTGGAGCCCGTGCCGTACACCGGCTACACCGCGGGCAAGGACTTCGTGAAGGACTACCAGGCGCCGCAGATGCTGGAGTTGATCCACGGCTACGACCCGGACGTCATCTGGTGCGACATCGGCGGCGTGAACGACAGCGAGCACGTCCTCGCCGACTACTTCAACCACGCCAAGAACCGCGGCCGCCCCAAGGACGTCACGGTCAACGACCGCTCCGGCATCTCCCCGCACGACTTCACGACGCCGGAGTACACCACCTACAACTCCACGGTGGTGGCCAAGTGGGAGGCCAGCCGCGGCCTGGACCCGCACAGCTACGGCTACAACAGCGCGACCCCCGACGACCGTTACATGACGGCCGAGGAGGTGGTGCAGACCCTGGTCGACATCGTCAGCAAGAACGGCAACTTCCTGCTGGACATCGGCCCGAAGGCCGACGGCACGATTCCGGCGATCATGGAGCAGCGGCTGCGCGAGACCGGCCGCTGGCTCGCGGTCAACGGCGAGTCGGTCTACGGCACCACGTACTGGGCCCAGATGGCGCAACTCGGCGATCTGCGGTTCAGCGTCAAGCAGGGCGAGGCGTTCTACATCTCGCTCGCTCGCCGATCCCGGCGGCAAGCTGGTCGTCCAGGCGCCGGTGCCGATCCGCAAGGGCAACCGGGTGACGATGCTCGGCTACGACCGCGCGCTGGACTGGGAATTCGACGGCGGCACGCTCACCGTGCAGGTGCCGGCGGCCGCGCGGGCGAAAGGCCAGTACGCGTGGGTGTTCAAGGTCGACTGGGCCCATTGAAATTCAGAAAGGAGGGGCGGGCGGCCGGACGACTTCCGGCCGCCCGCCCCTTCCCACTGCGGCCGGGTCCCTACGAGCCCAGCTCGATCAGCAGATCCCCCGCCTCCACCTGCTGGATGCCGCCGATCGCCGAGCGGCTCACCGTGCCGGCGCGCTGGGCGGTGATGGACGCCTCCATCTTCATCGCCTCGATCGTGGCCACCGTCTGGCCGGCCGAGACCCGGTCGCCCTCGTCGACCTGGAGGGTGACCACGCCGGCGAACGGCGCCGCGACGTGCCGGTCGTCGTCCGGATCGGCCTTCTCCGCCGGCTTGACCTCGGTGGTGATGGAGGTGTCGCGCACCGACACCGGGCGCAGCTGGCCGTTGAGGGTGGCCAGTACCGTACGGAAGCCGCGCTCGTCGGGTTCGGAGACGGCCTCCAGCTCGATCAGCAGCGTGACGCCGGGCTCGATGGTGACGGCGTGCTCGGTCTCGGGTTCCAGGCCGTAGAAGAAGTCCTTCGTGGACAGCACCGAGGTGTCGCCGTACGTCTCGCGGTGCGCGGCGAAGCTCCGCGGCCGGGCCGGGGAAGAGCAGCCGGTTCAGGGTGCTCCGGCGCTCCTCGCGCAGTCCGCGTTCGTCCTCGTCGGTCAGCTGCGGCCTGCGGCGCCTTGGGCGCGCGGCCCTCCAGCGCGCGGGTGCGGAACGGCTCGGGCCAGCCGCCGGGCGGGTCGCCCAGCTCGCCGCGCAGGAATCCGATCACCGAGTCGGGCACGTCGAACCTGCCCGGGCTCCGCCTCGAAGTCGGCCGGCCTCGACCCCGGCGCCGACCAGGTGCAGGGCCAGGTCGCCGACCACCTTGCGAGGACGGGGTCACCTTCACCAGGCGGCCCAGCATCCGGTCGGCGGCCGCGTAGCAGTCCTCGATCATGCTCGAAGCGGTCGCCCAGGCCGAGCGCGATGGCCTGCTGGCGCAGGTTGGACAGCTGGCCGCCGGGGATCTCGTGGTGGTAGACCCGCCCGGTCGGCGACGCGCAGGCCCGACTCGAACGGCGCGTAGACCTTGCGCACCGCCTCCCAGTACGGCTCCAGGTCGCGCGACCGCCCGCAGCGACAGCCCGGTGGCGCGCGGCGGTGTGGTCGGTCGCCGCGACCAGCGCGGACAGCGACGGCTGGCTGGTCGTGCCGGCCATCGAGCGCGACCGCGGCGTCGACGGCGTCGACGCCGGCGTCGATCGCCGCGATCAGCGTGGCCAGCTGGCCGCCGGCGGTGTCGTGGGTGTGCAGGTGCACCGGCAGGTCGAACCGCTCGCGCAGCGCGGTGACCAGGGTGCGGGCGGCGGGCGGCCGCAGCAGCCCGGCCATGTCCTTGATCGCCAGGACGTGCGCGCCGGCCTCGACGATCTGCTCGGCCAGGCGCAGGTAGTAGTCCAGCGTGTAGAGGCGTCTCGGCCGGGTCGGACAGGTCCGCGGTGTAGCAGAGCGCGACCTCGGCGAGCGCGGTGCCGGTGGCCCGTACGGCGTCGATCGCCGGGCGCATCTGCGCGACGTCGTTGAGCGCGTCGAAGATCCGGAAGACGTCCATGCCGGTGGCCGCGGCCTCGGCGACGAAGGCGTCCGTGACCTTCGTCCGGGTAGGGCGTGTAGCCCACGGTGTTGCGGCCGCGCAGCAGCATCTGCGTGCAGATGTTGGGCACGGCCTCGCGGAGCGCGGCGAGCCGCTCCCACGGGTCCTCGGCCAGGAACCGCAGGGCCACGTCGAAGGTCGCGCCGCCCCAGCACTCCAGGCTGCAGCAGCTCCGGCGCCATCCGGGCCACGTGCGGGGCGACCGCGACCAGGTCGCGGGTGCGCACCCGGGTCGCCAGCAGCGACTGGTGCGCGTCGCGGAAGGTGGTGTCGGTGACCGCGACGCGCCGTGCGGCGCCGCAGGTCGGCGGCGAAGGCGTCCGGCCCGAGGGCGGCGCAGCCGCTGCCGGGACCCGTCGGCGGGCGGCGGCGCCGAGATCGGCGTCGGGCAGCTTGCCGACGGGCTCGACGACCTGCGGCCGCGGGCCGTGCGGCCGGTTGACGGTCGTCTCGGCGAGGTAGCGCGAGCATGCGGCTGCCGCGGTCGGCCGACGGGCCGGCTGCGCAGCAGCTCCGGGCGCTCGTCGATGAACGCCGGTGGTGACCCGGCCGGCGCGGAAGTCCGGGTCGTCCAGGACCGCGCCGAGGAACGGCAGGTTGGTGGCGACCCCGCGGATGCGGAACTCCGCGATCGCGCGCCGCGCGCGGCGCGACCGCGCTGGGGAAGTCCCGTCCGTGGCAGGTGAGCTTGACCAGCAGCGAGTCGAAGTGCGGGGAGATCGTCGGCGCCGGTGTGCGACGGTGCCGCCGTCGAGCCGCACGCCCGGGGCCGCCCGGCGAGCGGTACGCCGAGATGCTGCCCGGTGTCGGGGCGGAAGCCGTTGGCCGGGTCCTCGGTGGTGATCCGGCACTGGAGCGCGCGCACCGGACAGCGTGATCTCCTCCTGGGTCAGGTGCGAGTTCGGGCAGGGTCGCGCCGGACGGCGATGCGCAGCTGGGCGATGCACCAGGTCGACGTCCGGTGACCTGCTCGGTGACGGTGTGCTCCACCTGGATGCGCGGGTTCATCTCGATGAAGACGTGCCGGCCGTGCTCGTCGACCAGGAACTCGACGGTGCCGGCGTTGACGTACCCGATGTGGCGGGCGAAGGCCACCGCGTCGGCGCAGATCCGCGTCGCGCAGCTCCGGGTCGAGGTTCGGCGCCGGGGCGATCTCGACGACCTTCTGGTGGCGCCGCTGCACCGAGCAGTCGCGCTCGTACAGGTGGACGACGTTGCCGGCCGCGTCGGCGAGGATCTGCACCTCGATGTGCCGCGGGTTGACCACGGCCCGCTCCAGGAAGACGGTGGCGTCGCCGAACGCGCTCTCCGCCTCGCGCATCGCCGCCTCGACGGCCTCGCGCAGCTCGTCGGGCCCGGCCACCCGGCGCATGCCCCGGCCGCCGCCGCCGGCCACGGCCTTGACGAACACCGGGAAGCCGATGCCGTCGGCCGCCGCGATCAGGGCGTCCACGTCGGTGGACGGCGGCGAGGAGGCCAGCACGGGGACGCCGGCCTCGCGGGCCGCCGCGACCGCGCGCGACTTGTTGCCGGTCAGGTGCAGCACCGGCGCAGGCGGCCCGACGAAGGTGATGCCCGCCTGCGCGCAGGCCGCGGCCAGGCCGGGGTTCTCCGACAGGAACCCGTAGCCCGGGTACACCGCGTCGGCGCCCGCCTTGCGCGCGGCCCTGATCACCTCCGGCGACCGAGAGGTACGCGCGCACCGGGTGGCCGGGCTCGCCGATCTCGTACGACTCGTCCGCCTTCGCGCGGTGCAGCGAGTTGCGGTCCTCGCGGGGGAAGACCGCGACCGTGGAGATCCCCAGCTCGAAGGCCGCGCGGAAGGCCCGGATCGCGATCTCGCCGCGGTTGGCGACCAATACCTTGGTGAACATCGGACTCCCGTGTCGTGTCGTGCACTCCAGCAGGCGGTGGGCGGCCCCGTACTCCGCGATCCGATCGGCCCGCAGGCGGGCGGGGGCGGTCCGCATGGTGCTCCAGGATGATGATGTCCAGCCTACGGGGGCGGTGCACGCCCGCGACACGGTCGGGTCCGAGCGGGCCGGTGACGCGGCGTTAGTGTGGCGCGCATGACGCACACCCGGCTGTACCGCGACGGAGCCCTGGAGCTGGAGGACTTCCCGGTCCAGGACATCTCCGAGTACGTCGGTGACCCGGCCTGCACGGTGTGGCTGGACGTGCACGACCCCGACTCCGCCGACTTCGCCATGATCACCGAGGAGTTCGGCCTGCACCAGCTGGCGATCGAGGACGCGCGGCACGAGCAGCAGCGGCCCAAGCTGGACACGCTACCGCACCCATCTGTTCATGAGCGCCTACGCGGTCACCACCGACCCGGACACCGGCGTGTTCGAGGCCAGCGAGGTCGCCGCCTTCATCACCTCGAACGCGCTGATCACCATCCGCAAGGGCGAGCACTGCCGGATGCGACCATGTCGTGGAGCGCTGGGACAACTCCGCCGACCTGGCGAAGTACGGCGTGTCCTTCCTGGTGCACGGCCTGCTCGACTACCTGGTCGACGGTCACTTCGCCGCCGTGCAGGAGCTGGACGAGCGCATCGAGGACCTGGAGGAGCCTGCTCTTCGAGGACGGCCCGGAGGAGATCCGGACCGTCCAGCGCCGCTCCTTCGAGCTGCGCAAGAGCCTGGTGCGGCTGCGCCGCGTGGTCCTGCCGATGCGCGAGGTCGTCAACTCCCTGCTCCGCCGCGACCTGCACGTCGTGGCCGAGCCGATGATGCCGTACTACCAGGACGTCTACGACCACGTGCTGCGGGCCACCGAGTGGACCGAGTCGCTGCGCGACCTGGTCACCACCGTGATGGAGACCAACCTGACCGTCCAGGGCAACCGGATGAACATGATCATGAAGAAGGTGACGAGCTGGGCCGCGATCATCGCCGTGCCCACCGCCGTCACCGGCTTCTACGGCCAGAACGTCCCCTACCCCGGCTTCGGCAGCCACCTCGGCTTCTGGACCTCGGCGGGCATCATGATCGCCCTGTCCGCACTGCTCTACCGGGCCTTCAAGCGCCGGGACTGGATCTAGGGTTCGTCACGCTAGGCCGCGGCCGGCACGGTGCCGACGAGGACGAACTCGTTGTAGCGGAACGCCCGGCCCAGCGCCCGGGGGAAGGGGAAGGAGTAGCTGCGCCGGACCGCGATGCCCAACTCGTCGGCGAGGCCGCGCAGTTCCTCGAAGCCCATCCAGCGGATGTGGGTGGCGTCCGAGCGGTAGCCGACCTCCTGCGGGGTGATCAGCACGACCGACCCGCCGGGCTTGACCAGCGGCAGGTACTCCTCCAGCAGCCCGACCGCCGACTCCTCGTCCACGTGCTCCAGCACATGGGCGCACAGCAGGCTGTCGAAGGAGGCGGGCCCGCAGTCCGCGGCGGCGCTCAGCCCGTCGGGGGTGTGGGCGATCAGGCCCCGCTCGCGGCAGACCTCCACGGAGTGCGGATTGTGGTCCACCCCGACGCTGCCGGGGTCGCAGTTCGTCAGATTGCGCCCGAGCCCGCACCCGATGTCGAGCACCCTCCCCAGCTTCAGCCGCTGCAGGTTCCAGCGGTACGGCGCCTGCGTGGGCACCAGCCGCTTGATCCCCGACGTCTCCAGGCGGGCGAGCCGCCGGGTGTAGTCGGAGGACTCGGTACCCGCGGGGGCGGTGGACTCGGATATCTGCGAGGAATCGGACAACTTGCGCAGCCTCCACATACGAGAAGTGGGAATCCGGGATCTGGAGTGCGGTGCGGCGCCCTGCGTGGCCTCACACTAGGCAGATTCTGTGACATTGCGCACTTTTTACGGCGCATCCGTTCATATCCTGCCCAAAGCAAGGGCCGACCGGAACCGAACGTGAAAACGGAACCGGAGCCCTCTGTTCCAGAGCGCCGCACAGTAGCAGCGGGCCGTGAACCCTGGCCAGACCCTCACACCGCACACGCCGCTCCCGCGGCAGGGGCCCGGGTCAGTGGCGTCCGCGGCCCTCGCCGGCCGGTTCCGCGCCGGAGCGGTTCCGCGTCATACCCGCCGGACGGGACCAGGCGTCGGCCGCCGCGCGGGCCGCCGCGACGGTCTCGGGCGCGGTGACGAAGTGGGTGTCCGCGTCCGCCGAGGCGCCCGCCGCGCCCATGGGGACCCAGGCGCCGCCGCGCCGGGCGGGCGCGCGGCGCTTCGCGGAGAGGTGGACGGCGGCCGCGCCGGCGGCGGCGAGCCGGGCGATGTCGCCGGGGCGTACGCCCGCGCCGGCCATCACCTCGACCCCGAGCGCCGCCGCGGCGATCCGGGTGAGGGTCGCGGCCCCCTCCAGGGCGGTGGCCGCGCCGCCGGAGGTGAGGATGCGGGTGAGGCCGAGCGCGGACGCCAGTGCGGCCGCGGCAACCGGGTCGGCCGCCTGGTCGATGGCCCGGTGCAGGGTGATCTCCACCGGGCGGCCCGCGGCGGCCGCCGCCTCCCGCGCGGCGCCGGTGAGGCGGCGCATCGCCTCGGTGTCGAGCGCGCCGGCCGCCGTGAGCGCCCCGGTCACGACACCGGCGGCGCCCGAGGCGAGCGCGGACCGTATCTCGGCCGCCATGAGCGCGACCTCGTCGGCGTCGTAGACGAAGTCGCCCGGGCGGCAGCGGACGAGGACCTGGACCGGCGGGCCGGCCGCGCAGGCCGCCTCGACCAGCGCGTCCGACGGTGTCACCCCGCCGAGTTCCAGGGCCGAGCACAGCTCGACGCGGTCGGCGCCGCCGTCGCGGGCGACACGGGCGCCGGCCGCGCTGGTGACGGCGATCTCCAGGGCGAGCCGGGCGCCGGGCCCGGGGCTCACTCGTCGTCCCCGGTCAGCGGGCGGTCGGAGGGCGCGATGACGCGCGCGGTCAGGTCCGGGGCGGACATGTCCGGGTCGAAGGGGAACATCGGGCGGCGGATGCGCCGGTGGCCGAGCCGGACCAGGTCCTGGTCGACGCCGCCGGGGGTGAGCGCCATCTTCCAGCCGGCGGACATGTCGAACAGCTCGGGTTCGAGGTAGCCGATCTTGACCAGCACGATGTCGGCGCCGCGCGGGTCGAGCGACAGGTCGGTGAAGTCGTGCTCGTGGTGGTACGGCTTGCGCAGCGCGGTGAGGACGACGTGGACGCTGCCGACCCGCAGGACGGCCTCCGTCCGGGCGTCGCGGTCGCCGCTGCGCACCGCGTGCACGACGCCGGTCATGGTGAGCGGCCCCGCGTGCCGGTCGTCGACCTCGGCCCCGGCGGTGACGGTGACGGTCGCGCCGACGCCCGCCTGCCGCGCCTGTTCGACGGCGGCGGGGCCGGGCACGGAGGCGTAGATGACGGTCGGGCCGTCGGGGTCCTTGAACTCCGGCCGGGCCAGCACCCGTTCGAGCCCCCAGGTGACGTCGCCCGCGCCGCCGGCGGTCGGGTTGTCCCCGGTGTCGCTGATGAAGTACGGGCGCTCGTCGGACCCGAGCGCCTCGTCCAGGCAGGCGTCGAGGGTGCCCGTCGGGGCGACGAACGCGAAGTCCCGCCGGCTGTCCCAGAACCCGCGGGCCAGCCGCTGCGCGCCCGCGGTGACGGCGGCCTCGGACGTACCCGTGACCACGACGGCGGCCCGGTTGCGCGGCTCGTCGGCCCACGCGTAGCCGACCCAGATCGCCGCGTCGATGACGCCGTCGGCGGCCTCCACCTCGGCGACGGCCGCGTAGACGCTCCTGGCGGGCTCGATCCGGGTCGAGGTCTGCTCCCCGGCGAGCAGGACGGGGACCGGGACCCACGCCTTGACCGGGCGGGGCGCGCCGGAGACGAGCAGGTCCACCAGGTTGGTCGCGGCCCGCTCCTTGGTCTGCACGGCGTCCTCGTGCGGGGCCATCCGGTAGCAGGTGATGAGGTCGCTGCCGTGCACCAGCTCGCGGGAGACGTTGCCGTGCAGGTCCATGGAGGTCGACACGATGACGTCGGGGCCGACGGCCTCGCGGATACGGGCGAGCAGCACCGCCTCCGCGTCGTCGACGCCCTCGACGGTCATGGCGCCGTGGATGTCGTACCAGAGGCCGTCCAGGCGCGGCATGGCGGCGAGCCGTTCGATCAGCTCGTCGGAGAGCTCGGCGAAGGCCGCGGCGGTGACCGTGCCGCCGGGCAGCGACTTGCCGACGAGCGCGCCGCGCCAGTCGGCGGCGGCCCGCAGCGGCGCGTCCGGGGCGAGGAACGGGTAGCGCTCCAGCACCTCGGCGCCGCGCGACGGGTGGAAGGCGGGGGCCTGCGTGCGGGCCGGTGAGAAGGTCGACGATTCGATGCCGATCCCGGCGATGGCGATGACCGGGCGGGCGACGGCGGTACGGGGTTGCGACATGGCTCCTCGTGCGGTGGTCGGGTGGGGCGGGGCCGGCGGGCGCGGTGGCCTGCCGCCGCGGGCGGCAGGCAGGGTCGGGCGCGGTGGCCCGGGTGACGGGGCCGCCGGCAGGGGTCGGGCGCGGGCGGGTCAGCGCCCGAGGACGGGGAAGGGCGCGGTCTCGATCGCGTCGTGCAAGGCGCGCGCCATGGCACGCTGGAGTGCGAACAGGCCGGCTCCGAAGAGCCCCGCGTCGGCGCCCAGGGCGGTGCGCTCGATCGTCAGGTGCTCGGTGACGAGCGGATGGCATCCCTCGTAGAGCTGGCTGCGCACGGCGGCCACTAAAGGCTCCAGCGTCGACAGGATGCCGCCGAGGTACACGGCGTCGGGGTTGAAGAAGTTGACGTTCGCGGAGAGCACCGTGCCGAGGTAGCTGCCGGCCTGGCGGACCGCGCGGGTGGCCTGCGGGTCGGCGTCGCGGACCAGCCGGACGACGTCGCCGAGCGAGTCCACCGCGGCGCCGCGCTCGCGCAGGATGCGTACGAGCGCGGCGCCGGAGGCGACGGTCTCCAGGCAGCCGGTGTTCCCGCACGAGCAGGGGATGTCGCCGGCGGCGGCGATCCTGACGTGGGTGATGTCGCCCGCGGCGCCGGTCGCGCCGCGGTAGAGCCGGCCGTCGGCGATGATGCCGGTGCCGATGGCGGAGCCGATCTTCACCATGATCGACTGCCGCCGCTCGACCGGCTGGACGGCGTGCTCGCCGACGGCCATGCAGTTGGCGTCGTTCTCGACCGCGGCCGGGACGCCGAAGCGGTCCTTGAGCCAGTCGGCGACGGGGAACCTGTTCCAGCCGGGCATCCGCGAGGGCAGCGTGACGGCGCCGGAGGCGATGTCGACGGGGCCCGGCAGCGAGAACCCGACACCGCGCAGCCGGTCGCGGCCGTAGCGGTCGGCGAGTTCCTCCAGCGTCCGGGCGAGCTGGGACAGGGCCGGCTCGGGGCCGTCGGCGATGGCCAGCGGCACCGTCGAGACGTCGGTCAGCTCGCCGCCGGGGTGGACGACGCCGACCCGCGCGTGCCGGCCGCCGAGGTCGGCCGCGACCGCGAACTCGTCGGTCGCGCCGATCCGCAGCACCTTGCGGGGACGGCCGCCGGTGGAGGCGCGGGTGCCCTGCTCGGCGACGAGGCCGCGGCTGACGAGCTGGCTCACGGTGAGCGAGATCGTCGAGGGCGCGGCGCCCAGCAGCTCCGCGAGCTCGGTGCGCGAGGTCCCCTGCCCGGAGGCGATGAGTTCCAGGACGCGTTCGGCGAGCGAGGGGGAGCCTTTGGCGCCGTTCCGGTGCGGTGCACTTATGTCAGGCATGGACGGACTAACTTCCAAAATGAGGGGCGGTTGGCGACGACAGTACGCCCGGACCCCCTCCGGAGGAAGTGCCGGGGGCCGGATCGTGAATCCGCCGGAAGGAACGGAATCCCTTCCTGCGCCCGGGTTCCGGGGCTCCCGGGCGATCTTCGGCACCTTTTGTCGAAACAGCAGAAACATACTTGTTATCGACCAAGGTTTGTTTTTTCTCCCCCGCAGGCCGTTGACTGTCGGCACGCGCCGGCTCTCGACGCCCCCCGCATTGCCGGGACCCAGCGGTCATCCATCCTGAGGAGAATCATGTTCCCTGTCCGCACGGCGGAACGCCGCCGCTGGGCGCTCTTGGCCGGCACGGCGGTCGCGGTGAGTGCCCTGCTCGCAGGCTGCAACGGAGCGAACGGATCGGCGTCCGCGTCCTCCGATTCGATCAACTACGCGCTGCCCGCCAACTTCACGCCGAACTGGGTCCTGCCGATCGGCACACCGGCTCATCTCAACACCAACAACGTCTCCATAGCGGCCTCGTTGTGGGAGCCGCTGGTCGCCTATGACGGCTCCACCGGTGGTATCGGATGGAACAAGAAGGCGTCCATAGCCACCGCCGCCGACTTCGCTCCCGACGGCCGGAGCGTCAACGTGACACTGGGGAACCGGAAGTGGAGCGACGGCAAGCCGATCACCTCCCGGGACGTCCAGTTCTGGTTCGACCTCATCAAGGCCGACAAAGCGCAGTGGGCCGGTTACAGCGCCGGAAAGGCGCCCGACAACTGGACGTCCCTGCATGTCGTGGACGACCACCGATTCACCCTCACATTCGACCGCGCCTATAACGACCAGTGGATGCTGGCCAATGAGCTGAGCCTCATCACGCCGCTGCCGCAGCACGTGTGGGACAAGACCGGCGCCTCGGCCGCGGTGTCGGACGCCGATCTGACCACCGCGGGCGCCCACCAGGTGTGGACGTACCTCAACACGGCCGCCAAGAGCATCTCCAAGTACGCCTCCGACCCGCTGTGGAAGACCGTCAGCGGCCCGTACACCATCAAGTCGTTCTCCACCTCGGGCAAGGTCGTGCTCGCCGCGAACAAGGCGTACGACGGCGGGGAGAAGGCGAACATCGCGACGGTGAACCTGCTGCCGTTCACCACCACGGACGCCGAGGAGAACGCGCTGCGCTCCGGGCAGGTCGACTACGGCTACATCAACGCCACCGACCTGGACCAGAAGGCGTCGTTCACCGGCCAGGGGTACACGGTCAAGCCGTGGACCGGGTGGGCGATCACCTACATGCCGTACAACTTCGAGAACCCGGCGATGGGCGCGGTCTTCAAGCAGCTCTACGCCCGCCAGGCGGTCCAGATGTCGGTGGACCAGTCCAGCGTGGCGAAGGTGATCTACAACGGCACCGCCGTGCCGGGCTACGGCCCGGTCCCGCAGGCCCAGGCGTCCGACTTCGTCTCGCAGGCGCAGAAGGACAACCCGTACCCGTTCTCGACGGCCAAGGCCAGGGCGCTGCTGACCGCGCACGGCTGGACGGAGCAGAACGGCACCATGGTCTGCACCCGGCCCGGCACCTCCGCCGCGCAGTGCGGCGCGGGCGTCGCGCAGGGCACCCGGTTCCAGATGCAGGTGCTGTCGCAGTCCGGCTCGACCGTCACCGACAACATGATGAGCGCGGTGCAGTCCTCGCTGGGCAAGAGCGGCATCAAGTTCTCGATCAAGACCGCGCCGGTCAACTCGGTGCTCTCGCAGACCCCGCAGTGCACGCCGGGCCAGCCGATCTGCAAGTGGCAGCTCTCGTTCTTCGGTACGGCGGGGAGCTGGTACTTCGCGGCCTTCCCGACCGGAGACTCGCTCTTCCAGACCAAGGGCGGCTCGAACTTCGGGAGTTACTCCAACCCGCAGGTCGACAAGCTCATCACCGCCTCGACCACCTCGACGTCGAACCAGGCGGTCCAGGAGTACAGCGCGGCCGTCGCCAAGGACCTGCCGGTGATCTGGCTGCCGGAGCCCGACTACCAGATCTCGGTCATCAAGAACGGTCTCGGCGGCTTCTCCCAGGACTCGCTCGCCAACTTCCACCCCGCCCAGTGGACATGGACCGGCAAGTGAGCACGGCGAGCCCCGCCGGGAACCGCTCGCGGCACTGATCCGAACCGTTCGGAAAGCCCATGAATACCTTCCTGTACCTGACCAGACGCGTCCTGCAGGCCGCCGTGGTGGTCCTCATCGTGACGGTGGCGATCTTCTGCCTCCTGCACGCGCTGCCCGGGGGTCCCGCACGCGGCATCCTCGGCCCGCAGGCCACCGCCCAGCAGATCGCGGAGTTCAACCGCCGGCAGAGCCTCGACAAGCCGCTGCCCGTGCAGTACTTCGCGTACCTCGGCCGGCTGCTGCACGGCAACCTCGGCAGCTCGTACACCCTCAACGAGCCGGTGTCGCAGCTCATCGTGGAGCGCCTGCCCAAGACGCTGGTGCTCACCGTGCTGTCGGCGCTGGTCGGGCTGCTGCTCGCGGTGCCGCTCGGGATGTGGCAGGCGGTCCGGCGCAACAAGCCGGTCGACTACGTCATCACGACGCTGAGCTTCGTCGCCTACTCCACGCCCGTGTACTTCCTCGGGCTGGTCCTGGTGCTCGTGTTCAGCCACATCCTGCCGTGGTTCCCGGCGCAGGCGCCGCAGGGCGACTCGCTCGGCCAGGTCTTCTCCGACCCGGCCGGGCTGGTCCTGCCGGTCGTCGCGGGGGCGGCGTCCGTGATCGCCGTCTTCAGCCGGTACATGCGGGCCGCGACGCTGGAGAACCTCTCCGAGGACTACGTCAGGACCGCCAGGGCCGGCGGTTCGCGGCAGGGCGCGATCCTGCGCCGGCACGTGTTCCGCAACTCGCTCACCCCGGTGGTCGCGATGCTCGGGTACTACGTGCCGGTGCTCTTCGGCGGCGCGCTCGTGGTCGAGCAGCTCTTCAACTACCCCGGCATGGGGCTGCTGTTCTGGACCGCGGCGCAGTCGTCGGACTACCCGGTACTGCTCGGCTGCGTGCTGGTGATCTCGATCGCGACCGTCATCGGCACGCTCGTCGCCGACGTCGTCCAGCGGTTCATCGACCCGCGAGTGAAGGAAGGCCGCGCATGAGCGCCGTATTGCAGTCGGGCCAACTGCCCGGCGGCGGACCGTCCGCCGACGCGGCCTCGGACGGGGCCGGGATCTCCGGACTGCGGCTGGCGGTACGCCGGTTCGCCCGCAACCGGCTGGCCGTCGTCGGGCTCGCCCTGGTCGCGCTGTTCTTCCTGTTCTGCTTCGCCGGGCCGCTCCTGTACTCCACCGACCAGACGCACACCGCGCTGACGCAGGTGAACCTCGCGCCGAGCGGCGGCCACCTGCTGGGCACCGACGCCGTCGGGCACGACGAGCTGGGCCGGCTGATGTTCGGCGGCAAGGTGTCGCTGCTGGTCGGCCTGGCGGCGGGCATCCTCGCCACGGTGATCGGCACCCTGTGGGGCGCCGCCGCCGGGTACGCGGGCGGCTGGATCGACGCGGCCATGATGCGCGTGGTGGACGCCGGCATCGCCATCCCGGCGCTGTTCATCCTGCTGGTCGTCTCGGCCATCTCGACCCCGGGCGTGGCGGGCCTCATCGTGATCCTGGGGCTGGTGTCCTGGCTCGTGCCGTCCCGGCTGATCCGGGCCGAGACGCTGACCCTGAAGAACCGGGACTACGTCCACACGCTGCGCGCGATCGGCGGCTCCCACACCCGGGCCATCACCCGGCACATCCTGCCGAACTCGGTGTCCACCATCGTGGTCGCCGCCACCTTCCAGGTCGCCGACGCCATCTTGCTGGTGGCATACGTGTCCTATCTGGGCCTGGGCCTCCAGCCGCCGAAGACCGACTGGGGCGGCATGCTCTCCGCCGGCCTCAGCGCCACCTACTCCGGGCGCTGGTGGCTGATCCTGCCGCCGGGCCTGGCCGTCATCCTCGTCGTGTGCGCGTTCAACGCGATCGGCGACGGACTCCGTGACGCTTTCGACGTGAGGGGACGCGGATGACCGCCGCCGACCGATCCGCCGCCGCTCCGGCCGCGCCGCCCATCCTCGAACTGGAGGACCTGGGCGTCACGTTCGGCACCGAGACGGGCGACGTGCCCGCCGTGCGCGGCGTGTCCCTGCACGTACGGCCCGGCGAGACGCTCGCGCTGGTCGGCGAGTCCGGGTCCGGCAAGTCCACGGTCGCGCTCGCCGCGATCGGCCTGCTGCCGGGCAACGCCCGCGCCACCGGCCGCGCCTGCCTGGGTACGACCGACGTGGTCGCCGCGTCCGAGGCCGACCTGGCCGCGCTGCGCGGCCGTACCGTCTCGATGGTCTTCCAGGAGCCCGCGACCGCGCTGGACCCGCTCACCCGGATCGGCGCGCAGATCGCCGAGGTCGTCCGCAACCACCGCCCGGTCTCCGCCAAGGAGGCCGCGCTGGCCGCGGTGGAGCTGCTGCGCCGCGTCGGCATCCCCGACCCCGAACGCAGGGCCTCCGCGTTCCCGTTCGAGCTGTCGGGCGGGCAGCGGCAGCGGGTGGTCATCGCGATGGCCATCGCCAACGACCCGGTCCTGCTCATCGCCGACGAGCCGACCACCGCGCTGGACGTCACCGTGCAGGCCGAGATCCTCGACCTGCTGCGCAAGCTCGCCGTGGACACCGGCACCGGGGTGCTGCTCGTCACGCACAACATGGGCGTGGTCGCCGACTTCGCGGACCGCGTCGCGGTGATGCTCCAGGGGGAGATCGTCGAGACCGGGCCGGTGGAGGACGTCCTGCTGCGGCCGGCGCACGACTACACCAAGCGGCTGCTCGCCGCGGTGCCGCGGCTGGCCGTCGCGGAGGCCGGCGCCCGGCGCGAGGACCTGGCGGGGCCCGCGGCCCGGCCCGGCCCCGACGAACCGGTGGTCGACCTGCGGGAGGTGTCCGTGGTCTTCGGCCGCGGCCGCCGGGCCGTGCGCGCGCTCGACGACGTGTCGATCACGGTCCGCCCGGGCGAGACCGTCGGCCTGGTCGGCGAGTCCGGGTCCGGCAAGTCCACGGCCGCCCGGGTCGCGCTCGGCCTGGTCCGGCCCACCTCGGGCACCGTCGCGCTCTTCGGCTCCGACCTGCGCAGGACCCGGGCCGGCGCCCGCCGCGCCCTGCGGTCGGGCATCGGTGTGGTGCTCCAGGACCCGGTGGCGTCGCTGGACGCGCGCATGACGGTGGGCGAGTGCGTCGCCGAACCGCTGCGCGTGCACCGCCGCGGCATGCCCGCCAAGGAGCGGCAGGCCAAGGTCGCGGACGTGCTGGAACGCGTACGGCTCCCGCGCGCCTTCGCGGGCCGCGCCCCGCGCGAGCTGTCCGGCGGCCAGCGGCAGCGGGTCAGCCTGGCCCGCGCGCTCGTCCTGGACCCGAGGCTGCTGGTCGCCGACGAACCCACGAGCGCGCTCGACGTGAGCGTGCAGGAGGCGGTGCTCGACGTGATCACCGAGTTGCAGGACGAAGCTCGGTTTCGCCTGCCTGTTCGTGTCCCACGACCTCGCGGTCGTGCAGCACTTCGCCGAACGCGTCGTCGTCATGCGGGCCGGCCGCATCGAGGAGCAGGGCAGCACCGCCGCCACCCTGCTGCACCCGGAGACCGACTACACGCGCCGGCTGCTGGCCGCCGTGCCCGTACCCGACCCGGTGCTGCAACGCCGGCGCCGCGCCGCACGGCAGACCGTGCCGGCCGCCGCGGACGGACCGGGAGTCGGGGCGTGACGGCATCACCCCGAAGCGCGCCGTGCGGCGCGCGACGTGTTCGCCGGCGTCGACATCGGGGGGACCACCACCCAGGTCGTGCTGTGCACCGACGGCCTGACGGTCCTGGACCGGGTCGAACTCCCCACCCCCGCGGCCGAGGGCGGGCAGGCGATGATGCGCACCGTGCTCGACGGGCTGCGGCTGCTGCTGGACCGGGCGCCGTCCCGCCTGGTCGGGGTCGGCGTCGGCGCGGCCGGGGTGGTGGACACCCGCACCGGCCGCATCCTGGTCGCCAGCGACTCCTTCACCGGCTGGGCCGGGTTCGCGGTGACGGCCGCCGTCGAGGCCGCGCTCGGCGTGCCCGCCTTCCTCGACAACGACGTCAACGCCTTCCTGCGCGGCGAGGTGTCCAAGGGCGCGGTCGCCGGGGAGGCGCACGCGCTGGGGATGACGCTGGGCACCGGGGTCGGCGGGGCGCTGTGGATGGACGGCGCGCTCCTGGACGGCCCGCACGGCGCCGCGGGCGAGATCGGCCACATCCCCGGCTTCGGCGACATCCTGTGCTCCTGCGGCGGCCGCGGCCACCTGGAGACGCTCGCCTCCGGCCGCTCGCTCGCGGCCAGGTACGCGGAGCGGACCGGGCGGCGCACCGGTGCGCACGGCGTCGCCGACGCGGCGGAACGCGGCGATCCGGACGCGCTCGCCGTGTTCGGCGCGGCCGGTTCCGCCATCGCCCGGGCGATCCTCATCACGGCCGGCATGGTCGATGTGACCACCGTCGTGATCGGCGGCGGGGTCAGCCGCGCGTGGCCGCTGCTGGAGCCGCTGATCCTGGCCGCCCTGGCCGCCGAGCCGCCGGTCAGCGGTCATCCGATCCGGCTGCTGCGGGCCCGGCTGGGCGGCGACGCGGTCGCGATCGGCGCCGCGTCCCGGGCCAGGACCGAACTGGGCGTCCCCGCACGCTGATCCACGGGCCCCGGCGGGTCCCGGTCCGGGCCCGCCGTTCGCGTGCCGCCCGGGATGGACGGCACGCGGACGGTGCAGGCGGCTCCGGCGGAGCCGCGCCCACCGCGCCGGACGGCGCGCGGGATCAGCGGGCGGTGAAGTGCCAGTGGCCCGACCCCACCGCGTAGACCGCCGACCCGCCGTCGTGCCGCAGCAGCCGCGCGCCGGCCGTGGCGCTCACCGCGCCGCGCGCCGCGCCGGCCTGCGGCACGACCACCGTCGCGGTGCTGCCGACCGGCACCGTCACCGCCAGGTCCACCCGGCCGCCGGTCGCGGTCCAGGAGCTGGCGACGGCGCCGTGCACGGTGTCCTGCGTCACCGACACGTGCCGGAGCCCGGCCGGGATCTGCGGGGCGACGGTCACGGTGGAGTACCCCGGTCCGGTCGGCTGGATTCCGCCCAACTGCGTGTACAGCGAGGCGTTCACGCCGGCGAACATCGCGTGGTCGTGGGTCTCCATGCCGGAGGCGTACGTCCACTGCTCCCACGAACTCGTCGCGCCCTGGCCGATCTCGAACCCGAAGCCGGGGTAACTGCTCTGGTCCAGCACCGTCATGGCCACGTCGGTGCGGCCGACCCGGGCCAGCGCGTCCACCAGGTAGCGGGTGCCGAAGATCCCGGTGTCCAGGTGGCCGCCGTCCTTGGTGAGGATCGTGTCGACCAGTTGCCGGCCGACCGCGGCGACGTCGGCGTCCGGCACCATGCCGAACGCCAGCGGCAGCACGCTGGTGGTCTGCCGGCCGTCGCCGTACGTGTCGCCCGCCGCGTTGAGGAACCGCGCGTTGAACGCCTGCTTGACGGCGTCGGCCAGCTGCGTGAAGTGCGCCGCGTCGTCGCTGTGGCCCAGCGCGGCCGCCGCCTTGGCGACGTCCACCGCCTGGAGGTAGGACAGCGCGGTGTTGACCACCGACACCTCGCTGGTGCAGGAGCCCGCGTTCGGGCCGCCCATACCGCCGTTGGCGTTGGAACCGCGGTCCGGCGGGCACCAGTCGCCGAACCCGTGGTCCTCCGGCCAGATGTGGTCGGGCACGTCGGCGGCGTTGGTGTCGACGAAGGTCTTCATCGCCGGGTAGGCGGCCGCGAGCGCGGCGCTGTCGCCGTACGTCTCGTAGAGCGTCCAGGCCAGCGGGACCTGGTCGCCGCCCATGTCGGGGTTCTGGGCGTTGCCCGCGTCGTTGGGCAGCGCGGTGCCCGGCGGCATGTCCTGGAGGTAGTTGGCGTAGAAGGCGTCCATGCCGAACTCGCGCACCGACGCGTCGTGGTACGCCTGCACGTCCATCCCGGGCGGCGTGCGCTCGTCGCGGACCGGGTTGTCGGTGGGGACGCTCATCGAGTTGTTGAGGATGCTCCACCGGTTGTTCTGCCAGATCCGGTCGAGCATGCGGGTCGGAGGAGGAGAAGGTGCCGGTGGACGCCACGTCCGCGTGCACCACCCGCGCGTCGAGACTGCTCGGGGTGGGCGTCTGCGGGGAGCCGGTGACCTCGACGTAGCGGAACCCGTGGTAGGTGAACCGGGGTTCGTACGTCTCCGTCGCCCCGGTCCCGGCCAGGGTGAAGGTGTCGGTGGACGCCGCGGACCGGTTGGTGGCCGTGTCCAGCATGCCGTCCGCGCCGACCTCCTCGGCGGTGCGCATCGTGACCTGGGAGCCCGCCGGGCCCTGCACCCGCAGCCGCTCCCATCCGGCGATGTCCTGCCCGAAGTCGTAGACGTAGACGCCGGGCCGGGGCTGGGTGAGTTCGACCGGCGCCAGCGTGCCGGTCACCCGGACCGGCGGCATCTCCTGCGCCACCAGGTTCTGCGAGGGGGCGGCCACGGTCCGCACCGGCTGCCAGGCCTGGCGGCGAAGCCGGCCCGGTCCCAGCCCGGCTGCTCCAGCCGGGCGTCGTACGACTCCCCCGCGTAGATGTCGTTGCCGGTGATCGGGCCGGACGACCACGTCCACGAGTCGTCGCTGGTGACGTCCTGCTCGGTGCCGTCGGCGTAGGTGACGTCGAGCAGCACGATCGCCTGCTTCGGTCCGGTCCAGCGGAAGCCGTACGGGCTGAACTTCGCGCCGTAGCCGTTGCCGAGCCACATGCCGACCGCGTTCGCGCCGGGCCGCACCGCGCCGGTGATGTCGTAGGTCGCGTACAGGTCGCGCTGGTCGTAGGGCGAGTCGGCCGGTGCCAGCACCTGGTCGCCGACCTTGGCGCCGTTGAGGTGCATCTCGTAGAAGCCGAGGCCGTAGACGTAGGCCCGGGCGGTGGCGACCGGCTTGTCGGCGAGGGTGAACTCCTTGCGCAGCATGGGCGCGTCGGGGTCCTTGTCGAGCAGGGTGGGATCGCCCTTCGGCTCCAACTGGCCGCCGGTGACCGGCGCGTCGGGGAAGCGCGGGTCGGGCGAGGTGGAGAAGTCGTCGGAGAACAGCGGCGATCCGTCGAGGCCGTGCACCGCCAGGTTGTCGTAGAGCGCGTCCTCGGCGACGTTCCCGGTCGTGGAGGCGCGGAAGCCGAGCGTGCCGGCGGTGAGCGAGTCATCGGTCCGGGTGTCGACCTGGGTGCCGTCGATCCAGGTGGTGATCCGGCTGCCGTCGGCCTCGATCCGCAGGTGATGGGGGTCGCCCACGTTGGCCTGGGTGATCACCGGGCTGAGGTCGACCTCGCCCAGCGTGGTGAACCGGCCGCCCAGTTGGACGTGCGGGCGCAGCAGCACCTCGCCGGGCGTGGAGGCCGCGTTGACCTGCCACATGTAGTAGTCCTGGGCGTCCTTGACGCGGAACAGGACGCTGGCCGCGCCCGCCTTGACGGTGAAGTCCGTGTCGAGGGTGAAGTCCGACCAGGTGTCGGCGCCGCCGGTGTCCGGGCTGATCCACTGGGCGCCCTTCCAGTCGGCGGCGCCCAGCAGGCCCGTCTCCCAGCGGGCGGCGGGGCTCCAGGCCGAGGCGGCGCCGCGGCCGTCCCACACCTGCGACCGTCCAGTAGTACGGCCGGGCGGACGCCAACCGCGGCCCGCCGTACGGGACTCCGGTCGACGCGGCCGAGGCGACCCGCCCGCTGTCCCAGACGTCCGCGCGCTCCGGGGTGAGCCGGTCCGGGCTGCTCGGCGACCAGCACCCGGTAGGCGGTCTGCCGTTCGCCGTTCGCCTGGGCGTGCAGTTGCCAGCCGAGGCTGGGGCGGGGGTCGTCGATCCCCAGCGGATTCGCCGCGTTGTCGGCCCGCAACTCCCCCACGGAGACGCTGCCTGACGCGGCGTCAGCCGTGGCGAGCGGGCTGAGCGGCGACCCGCCGAGCGACAGCGCGAGCGCCAGCGCGGCGACGGCGCCCCAGGCCGGCGCCCTCCGCGGAAACGGGCGCGGCCGCCCGCCCAGGGACCAGCGCGGCGGCCTTGCCCGCCGACGACCGTGCGGCGGACCGGACTTCGGACCGGACATCAGACCCCTTTCGGCCCGCGCGCGGGGCGCGGAGAGACCGGTGACGTGGTGTTCCTCGGAAGTGCCCGGCGAGGTGATCGCCGAAGGGCTCGTCGGTATGCGTCAAGAGCCGGCGGGCGAGCGCCTCCCACCAAGGAAAATGAAACGATTCAAATCGCCATCAAGCATACGCGGGGCGCGTCGGCCGCCGCTACCCCCCGGACGGCGGCGGTGACGCTCGCGCCGTACGCGCAGGTGGCGACGGCGACGGGGCGGGCGGTCGGGGCCACGGCCTACCGGGACCCGCGGCTGCGGCCCCGCGGGGGCGGCCGGCTGTGCGCGGTGGAGGCCGGCTTCAGCCGGCCCGCCCGTTCGGCCCAGGGCACGAGGTGAACACCGAGGCCAGACTGCCGCCGTTCGGCAACGCGTTCGAGAACGGGGGCGCGGCCAGGGCCGACCTCAAGAGCGCAACGGCCGCTCCGCGCGGCGATCGAAGCGGTGGGCGCGCGGTTCGAGGGCGTGCTGCGGAACTGGTCCCGCTCGCCGGGCGAGGACGGCCTGCTCCGCGATTCGGCGATGTACTCGATCACCGACGCGGAGTGGCCGGACCGCCGGGCGCGGCTGGAGCGGCAGCTGGCCGGGACGGCCCGGATTGTGTGATCGCACAAGCAATGGAGGGGGCGCTGATTGTTTGGACTATGCAATGCGACAGCAGACTTTTCCCTGGCAGATGCGCAACTATCATCGGCATACACCGCGCGCCTCGCGGCGCGGCAGAGAGGGAGAGTTCCTGTGACCACCCGTTTTTCACGGCCCCGTAGCCTGTGCCTCGCGGCGGCCGGCGCCGCGATGCTGCTCGCGCTCTCCGCATGCTCGTCCTCGGACCACAAGTCGTCCGACACCTCGACGCCCTCCGCCTCGGGCTCGGCGTCATCCTCCGCCGTGCACAAGGTGTCGGGGACGGTCGTGGTCTTCGCCGCGGCCTCGCTCAAGGAGAGCTTCACGACGCTGGGCAACGACTTCAAGGCCGCCTACCCGGGCACCAAGGTCGTCTTCAGCTTCGGCGGCAGCGACACGCTGGCCGCCAGCATCACCGGGGGCGCCCCCGCCGACGTGTTCGCGGCCGCCAGCCCGAAGACGATGAAGACGGTCACCGACAAGGGCGACGGCGTCGGCACGCCGGTCACCTTCGTCCGCAACCAGCTGGAGATCGCCACCCTCCCGGGCAACCCGAAGCACATCGCCACCCTCAAGGACCTCACCGAGCCGGGTCTGAAGGTCGCGCTGTGCGCCAAGACCGTGCCGTGCGGCGCGGCCGCGCAGACCGCGCTGACCGCCAGCGGCCTGAAGCTGACCCCGGTGTCGTACGAGCAGGACGTGAAGTCCGCGCTGACGAAGGTGGAGCTGAAGGAGGTCGACGCGTCGGTCGTCTACAAGACGGACGTGAAGGCGCGGGCGGCAAGGTGCAGGGCGTGAACTTCCCCGAGTCGGCCAAGGCCATCAACGCCTACCCGATCGAGGCGCTCAAGGGCGCCCCGAACCCGACCGGCGGCGCAGGCGTTCATCGCGCTGGTGCAGTCCGCCGAGGGCCAGAAGGTGCTGAACCAGGCGGGCTTCCTCAACCCGTGACCCCGGCTCCGGCGCCCGTGGGCGGCGCCAGCGACGACCCGGGCGGCGGGCCGCGGCCCGCCCGCCGCCGGCTCCGGCGCCCGCGCGCCGGGGGCGGCGGCGCGCCGCTGCCGCTGCTGGTGCCCGCTCTGGTCGGCCTGGCCTTCCTGCTGGTGCCGCTGCTGGCGCTGCTGGTACGGGCGCCCTGGCGCGGCCTGCCCGAGCCTGCTGACCAGCGCGGCGGTCTGGCAGGCGCTGCGGCTGTCGCTGGAGACGGCGACCTCGGCGACGGCGGTGGCACTGGTGCTGGGCGTGCCGCTGGCCTGGCTGCTGGCCAGGGCCCGCTTCCCGGGCCGCCGGATCGTACGGGCCCTGGTGACGCTGCCGCTGGTGCTGCCGCCGGTGGTGGGCGGCGTGGCGCTGCTGCTGGCGCTGGGCCGCAACGGGATCGTCGGCAAGTGGCTCGACTCGTGGTTCGGCATCACCCTGCCGTTCACCACGGCCGGGGTGGTGGTCGCGGAGGCGTTCGTGGCCATGCCGTTCCTGGTGATCAGCGTGGAGGGCACGCTGCGGGCCGCCGACGCGCGGTACGAGGAGGCGGCCGCGACGCTGGGCGCCTCCCGCTTCACCGCGTTCCGGCGGGTCACGCTGCCGATGATCGCGCCGGGCGTCGCGGCCGGCGCGGTGCTGGCCTGGGCCCGCGCGCTCGGCGAGTTCGGGGCGACGATCACCTTCGCCGGCAGCTTCCCCGGCCGGACCCAGACCATGCCGCTGTCGGTCTACCTCGCGCTCCAGGACGACCCGGACGCGGCCATCGCGCTGAGCCTGGTGCTGCTGGCGGTCTCGGTCGCGGTGCTGGCGGGGCTGCGCGAGCGCTGGACGGTACGGGGACGGGGGCGGCATGAGCGCGGACAAGGAGCGGGGGCGGGCGTCCGGGCGGGACGGCGCCGGGCCCGGCAGGGCGCGGGACGCGTCCGCCGCGGCCACGGCCGATTCCGACGGGCTCGACGCGCACCTGGTGGTGGACCGCGGCGCCTTCCGGCTGGACGTCACGCTTGACCGCCGCGCCCGGCGAGGTGCTCGCGCTGCTCGGGCCGAACGGCGCGGGCAAGACCACGTCGCTGCGCGCGCTGGCCGGTCTCACCGAGCTGACCGGACGGCCATCTGCGCCTGGACGGCGAGACGCTGGAGGACCCGGCGCGCCGGGTACGGGTCTCGCCCGACCGCCGGCCGGTCGGCGTGATCTTCCAGGACTACCTGCTCTTCCCGCACCTGTCCGCGCTGGACAACGTGGCGTTCGGGCCGCGCTGCCACGGCATGTCCAAGGGCGCGGCCCGGGCGCTGGCCGCGGAGCTGCTGGACCGGATGGGCCTGGCCGGAGCACGCGCACGCCAAGCCGCGCCGGCTGTCCGGCGGCCAGGCCCAACGCGTCGCGCTGGCACGGGCGTTGGCCACCGCGCCCCGGCTGCTGCTGCTCGACGAGCCGCTGGCCGCGCTGGACGCGGGCGCCCGGCTGGACGTGCGCGCCGCAACTGCGCCGCCACCTGGCGGCGTTCGAGGCGGTGGCGGTGCTGGTCACGCACGACCCGCTGGACGCGATGGTGCTGGCCGACCGGCTGGTGGTGGTCGAGCGGCGGCGGCGTCGTGCAGCAGGGCACCCCCGCGGAGATCGCCCGCCGCCCCCGTACCGACTACGTCGCGCGGCTGGTCGGGCTGAACCTCTACCGGGGTCGGGCCGCCGGCCACGAGGTGCGAGTCGGCCCGGACTTCACGCTGACCAGCACCGACCGGCTGGACGGCCCGGCCTTCGTCGCCTTCCCGCCGAGCGCGGTCGCCCTGCACCGGGACCGGCCCGACTCCAGCGCCCGCAACGCCTGGCGGGCGGTGGTCACCGGCATGGAGTCGCACGGCGACCAGTTCCGGGTCGCGCTGACCGGCGCCGCGGACGGCCTGCCGCTCGCCGCCGACCTGACCGCCGCCGGCCGTCGCCGACCTCGACCTGAGTCCGGGCGCCGAGGTGTGGGTGTCGGTGAAGGCGGCCCAGACGCACGCCTATCCGGCCTGAGACCGCGCCGCCGTACGGCCGGACCGGGCCGGAAAGGGAGCGCCGGGTGGGACCCGGAGCGGCTGCCCCGGGTCCCACGGTGACGTCAACTCGGCAGGTTCCAGTCCTGGTTGGCCCCGCCGGAGCAGGACCAGATCTGGAGCCGGGTGCCGTTGTCCGAGCTGGGCCCGGTGGCGTCCAGGCACTTGCCGGAGCCCGCGTTGACCAACGTCTCGCCGCTGCGGGTCCACTGCTGGGCGGCGGAGCCGTTGCAGTCGTACAACTGCACCGTGGAGCCGTTGGCGGTGCCGTCCGAGGTCACGTCCATGCACTTGCCGAGCGCCTTGAGCGTGCCGTCGGAGCCCACCGCCCAGCTCTGCGCGGACGTGCCGTTGCAGTCGTAGAGCTGGACCGCGGTGCCGTTGGCGGTGCCGGCGCCCGCGAGGTCCACGCACTTGCCGCCGTAGCCGGTGATCTGACCGGTGGGGTCGGCGGGCGGCGGGGCGATCGGGCCGGTCTGGCCGGCCGCCCAGTTGATCTCCTGGAGCAGCAGCTTGTTCTGCTGGGGGCTGCCGAAGGTGGACGACAGAGGGGTGTTGGTGGGGTAGTCCATCGCGTCGTGGCCGAAGTTGTTGTAGACCATCCGGTAGTTCCGGTTGGACCACACGATCGGGTAATAGCCGCTGTACCAGGTCTGGTTGGGGTCGGTCCCGATCGGGAACGTCGACTGGTCCATCGAGGCCAGGATGTCGATGTCGGGGTTCTGCCGCAGGTCGTTCTGCCAGCTGTACCACTCGCTCACCGACGAGGTGATCGTGGACGGCAGGCCCGCGGTCGCCGCGTGGTTCGGGTCCTCGATCTTCAGCGTCTCCTGGGTCGGCCCCCAACTGTTGGTCTGGAAGGTGCCGGTGCCGAGGAAGGTGTTGTGGTACCAGGACCAGTCGCTGGGCACGGCGTCGTTGTACGCCGAGACGTGGAAGCCGATCCAGCCGCCGCCGCCCTCCACGTAGCTCTGGAACGCGGACCGCTCGGCAGCCGTCTGCGGGTAGTCGTCCAGGAACATGACCACCTGGTAGTTGGCCAGGTTGGCGGTGTTGAGCTGGCTCCAGT
This sequence comes from uncultured Actinomycetota bacterium, assembly GCA_963820715.1. Lineage (GTDB taxonomy): Bacteria > Actinomycetota > Actinomycetes > Streptomycetales > Streptomycetaceae > Actinacidiphila. The sequence continues at coordinate 222,714 of CAWGAU010000005.1, forward strand.
CGGTGGTGGCGGTGTACGAGAAGCCGTTGGCCGCGCCCTGCTCGGGGAACCAGCCGTTGGCCTCGTGGTCGAAGGCGATGTGGGCGGCGTCGTAGTTGCCGTCGTAGAACGCGATCACCTTGAAGGTGGTGGCGGAGTGCGCGGAGTGCGCCGGTCCGGCGAGGAACCCGACCACCACGGCGAGCAGCGCGGACAGCCGGACCAGGGTGCGGTACCAGGGAGCTGCCGTTAGGGATCTGAACATGGGGGCCTTCCTGTTGCGCGACGGTGGGGGACGTGCGCCTGTAACAGGAGATTCAAAGGTCTGGACTATGTTCATGTCAATGACTCGCGGTCGAATCCGTGATCGCCGATCCGGCCTTCCGGCAGGGGTGTTGACCTGCGGCCAGGGGCGCCGGCCAGGAGTGGCGGCCCGGCTCGGCGGCGCATCGGCGGGTGTCCGATTCGTTCAAGACGCCGGGCGCCCCGGCCGCCTAGCGTGGCCGCCATGAACGCACGCGTCTCGCCCCGTATCGACCTGATCGGCCTGGTCGTCGCCGACATGGCCGCCTCCCTCGCCTTCTACCGCCGGCTCGGCCTCGACGTGCCCGCCGACGCGGACGCCCGGCCGCACGCCGAGGCGGCCCTCCCCGGTGGGCTGCGGCTCGCCTGGGACACCGTGGACACCGTCCGTTCCTTCGACCCCGGCTGGGTCCCGGCGGCCGGCCGCCGGATCTCGCTGGCCTTCGACTGCGGCTCCCCCGAGGGCGTCGACGCGCTGTACGCCGAGCTCACGGCGGCCGGCTACGACGGGCCACCTCAAGCCGTGGGACGCCTTCTGGGGGCAGCGCTACGCCGTCGTCCACGACCCGGACGGCAACGGCGTCGACCTCTTCGCGGCGGCCGGGGCGGCGGCGCCCTCCGCCGATGACGGCAACACGCCCTGACCGGCCCAGGACGTCGCGCCCAGCGGTACGCCGGTCAGCGCGCGCACCTCGCGCGCCAGGTGGGGCTGATCGGCGTAGCCCGCCTCCACCGCGACCTGTGGCGAACGCCGTGCCCGTACGGGCCAGCGCCAGCGCGCGCTGGAAGCGCAGGACGCGGGCGAGCGTCTTGGGCCCGTAGCCGAAGACCGCCTCGCAGCGGCGGCGCAACTGCCGCTCCCCGAGGCCCGACCGGGCCGCGACCTCGGCGACGGTGCTGCCCCGCTGCCAGGGCGGCCGCGAGCCCGGGGTACGTCCGCCCGGCCGCGGGGCCGTCCAACTCGCCGTGTCCTGGCCGCCGCCCACGACTCCAGGGCCGCGGCGGGGTCGTGCTCGGCGCGCTCGGCCAGTCGGCGGGCGCCGCGCGGACGGCCACAGCGCGTCCAGCGGCACGCGCCGGTCGCGGACCTCGCGGGCCGGGACGCCCAGCAGCCGCGGCCCCGGCCCGGGGCGAAACGCAGACCCGCGTACACCGTGCGCGCGCTCTCCTCGGCGACGTACGCCGCGGTGTCCGGTCCCGCCACCAGCAGGGCGCCGTCGCGCCAGATCAGGTCCATGCAGCCGTCGGGCAGTACCCGGTACTCCTGGCTGCCCCCGGCCGCGGCCGCCCGCGTCCAGACGGTCACCCCGCCCACCCGGCCCTGCCACTCCCGGTACATGGCCGCCATTGTCCTCCCCCCCGGCAAGCCGACCAGCGACCGCCGCCCCCGCAGGGCCGGTCAGTCCTGGTCCTGGTCCTGGTTCTCGCGGGGGCGGGGCGGGGGTTGCTGCGGCGGGATCATCGGCAGGGGAGGCTCGACCCGGCGGGGGCGCAGGCGGGAGCGGACGTCCGCGTGCGGGAGGAAGTCGGCCCAGCGTTCGGGGTATTCGGCCGGCGGATCGGCGGCGCCCGGGTCGTCCTCCTCGGCCAGGGCCGCGCGCCGGGCGGCGGCCTCGGCGACGAGGGCCGCGGCGGCGGCCTCCCGCCGGCGCTCGTTCTCCGCGCGGGCGGCCGCCGTACCGAGCGACGGCCACACCCGGTCGACGGCGGCGTTGACCGCCGCCCCGACCAGGACGGCGAACGCGGAGACGCCGATCCACAGCAGGACGGCGACCGGCGCGGCCAGCGACCCGTAGATGGTGTGCCCCTCGACGGCGTGCGTGAGGTAGATCCGCAGCAGGAAGCTGCCGAGCACCCACATCAGCAGGGCCACGAGCGCGCCGGGCACGTCCTCGTACCAGGGCGAGCGCACGGGCACGGACACGTGGTAGAGCGTGGTGAGGAAGGCGATCGAGGACAGCAGCACGAACGGCCAGTACAGGACGTGCACGGTGCCGGCGCCGCCGGGCATGCCCGTGACCGCGTTGGGCCCGATGACGACCAGCGGCAGCACGGCCGCGCCCAGCACGAGCGCGATGACGTAGAGCACCAGCGACATCAGCCGGGTCTTGACGATGCCGCGGCGCCCTTCGAGCCCGTACATGATGGTGATGGTGTCGACGAAGACGTTGACCGCGCGGGAGCCCGACCACAGGGCGATGAGGAAGCCGATGGAGATCAGGTCCGGGCGGCGGCCGTGGAAGACGTCGTCGACCAGGGGTTTGACCAGTTGGTTGACGCCCTTGTCGGACAGGACCGTGGCGGACGCCGTCAGGATGTTGTGGCGTATGTGGTCTATGGTGTCGAGCCCGATGACGGTGTCGACGTAGCCGAGCGCGCCGACCAGCCCGAGCAGCAGCGGCGGCAGGGACAGCAGGACGAAGAAGGCCGCCTCCGCGGCGAGCCCGGTGACCCGGTACTCCATGCACGAGTCGACGGTGTCCTTCAGCAGCAGCCAGGCGACCTTGCGCTTGGAGACGTTCCGGTACAGGGCCCGGGCCCTGCGCCAGCGGCCGGGACGCCGATGGCTTCTTTCTTCCGCTGCTTGCACCCCCTTACGTTAGCTGGCATGACTGCCTCCACCCACACGGTGACGAACCAGGTACCGCCACTGGTCGGCCACGACGTGTACAACACCGACAGCGCCCTCACCGAGGCCGTGGCCCGGCACGCGGCCCCGGCCCGGCTGGCGGAGATCAGCGCCGAACTCGGTGAGCTGGGCCGGGCCGCCGGCTCCGCCCAGGCGCAGCGCTGGGGAGAGGAGGCGAACACCTTCTCCCCCGTGCTGCGCACCCACGACCGCTACGGGAACCGCATCGACGAGGTCGACTTCCACCCCTCGTGGCACCGCCTGCTCGGCCACGCGATCTCCGCGGGCCTGACCGACGCCTGGTCACGGCCGGACGGGCACCTGCGGCGCGCGGCGGGCTTCATGGTGTGGTCGCAGGTCGAGGCCGGGCACGGCTGCCCGGTGTCGATGACGCACGCCGCGGTGCCCGCGCTGCGCACCGACCCGGCGCTGGCCGCCGAGTGGGAGCCGCGGCTCGGCTCGCGCACCTACGACCCGCGGCTGGTGCCGGCCGGGCCTGAAGCCGGGCGCGCTGCTGCGGGATGGGGATGACGGAGAAGCAGGGCGGCTCGGACGTGCGGGCCAACACCACCCGGGCGCAGCCCCTCGCCGAGGAGGGGACGTACGTGCTGACCGGGCACAAGTGGTTCTGCTCGGCGCCGATGTCGGACGGCTTCCTGGTGCTGGCGCAGGCGCCCGAGGGCCTGACCTGCTTCCTGCTGCCGCGCGTGCTGGCCGACGGCACCCGGAACGCCTTCGCGATCCAGCGGCTGAAGGACAAGCTCGGCAACCGCTCCAACGCCTCCAGCGAGGTGGAGTTCGACGGCACCTGGGCGCGGCGGGTCGGCGAGGAGGGCCGCGGGGTCGCGACCATCATCGAGATGGTGGCGGCGACCCGGCTGGACTGCGCGCTGGGGTCGGCGGCGCTGATGCGGCAGGCGGTGGCCCAGGCGGTGCACCACGCCACGCACCGCAGCGCCTTCGGCGGCCCGCTGACCGACAAGCCGCTGATGCGCAACGTGCTGGCCGACCTCGCGCTGGAGTCGGAGGCGGCGACCACGACGGTGCTGCGGCTCGCGGCGGCCTGCGACGACGACAGCGAGCAGGAGCGGGCGCTGCGCAGGCTCGCGGTGGCGGTCACCAAGTTCTGGGTCACCAAGCGCTGCCCGGTGGTCGCGGCCGAGGCGCTGGAGTGCCTGGGCGGCAACGGCTACGTCGAGGAGTCCGGGATGCCGCGGATCTTCCGCGAGTCCCCGCTGAACTCGGTGTGGGAGGGGTCGGGCAACGTGCAGGCGCTGGACGTGCTGCGGGTGCTCCAGCGCGAGCCGCAGGCCGCTGGACGCCTTCCTCACCGAGATCGGCCGGGCCCGCGGCGCCGACCACCGGCTGGACGCGCGCGGTCAAGGACCTGCTCACCGAACTCGCCGACCTCGACGGCGTCGAGACCCGGGCCCGCCGGATCGTGGAGCGGATGGCGCTGGTCCTCCAGGGCTCGCTGCTGGTCCGCTTCGCGCCCTCCGCGGTCGCCGACGCGTTCTGCGCCTCCCGGCTGGGCGGCGACTGGGGTACGACCTTCGGCACGCTCCCCCACACCCTGGACCTGGCCGCCCTGGTCGACCGGGCCCGCCCCGTCCAGCCCTGAGCAGGACGGCACGCCCGGCGTACCCGGCCTCCGGTACGGCGGCGGGCCCGGCCGTGCCACGGTCCGCCGTGGTACGGCCGGGCTCACGGAGGAGGCGCCCTGTTCAGGGGCGCCGGGGCCCCGCACGGAGTCCGGGGGAGGAACCGCGCGAAAGACCCACCGCCGCCGGAGCGCCCCGGGCCCACCGAACACCCACCCGCTCCCCGCTCCCTCGGTGCGCCTACGCTGGCCCGATGCCCCCCGTGACCACCTGGTACCTGGAGCAGCGCGCGGCAAGCGACCTCCGCGGGTCCCGCGCCCTCCCCGTCGACCCCGACGACGCCACTGACGCCGACGCCGACGCCGACGAGCGTGCCTCCGACGGCGCCGTCGCCACCGCGGCCGCCGTCCGGATCACCCGCGCGGAGCGCCCCTCCGCCGAGTTCGGCCGCTTCCTCTATACGGCGGTCGGCGGCGACTGCGCGTGGACCGACCGGCTGCCGTGGCCGCCCGAGCAGTGGCGGGCGCACCTGGCCGGCCGGGACCGCGAGCTGTGGGTGGCGTACGAGCAGGGCACACCGGCCGGCTACATGGAGCTGGACGGGCAGGAGGAGGGCGCGGTGGAGATCGCGTACTTCGGGCTGCTGCCGGACTCCCGCGGCCGCGGCCTGGGCGGCCACCTGCTGGCCTTCGGCACCGCGCGGGCCTGGGACCTGGCCGAACGGCACCCGGGCCGGCCCGCGACCCGCAGGGTGTGGGTGCACACGTGCTCGCTCGACGGCCCGCACGCGCTCGCGCAACTACCAGCGCCGGGGCTTCCAGGTGACACACACCACAGTTTCTCAATAAGTGAGACCAACCAGTCCATATTACGGACAGCGGTGGACTCGTCCGAGATCCGCATGCCACGCTTCCGTCATGTCGCGCACTGGAATCGCCTTGGTAGGTCGGCCGCACGTCGACTTCTGCCGCGTGTCCAGCGCCATCTGTCCGGCGGGCTGACCGCACCTCAGCACCCTGCTCCGCCGTCCCCGTCGTCGTGGACGCGCGGAGGACCCCTGCGCCGCCGGCCGCGACCTTCCGCGTCCGCCCACGCCCCGGGTATCCTCCGCGCCGCACCGACCGTATTCACGCCTGCCCGAAGGACGCATCGCCATGGCTTCCAGCCCTGACCTTCCCCAGACCCCGGCCGGGGGCGCCGCCCCCAAGGCCGCGCAGGCCCGCCGCAAGTCCGGTCGGCACCGCGGCGAGGGCCAGTGGGCGAAGGGCCACTTCACGCCCCTGAACGCGAACGAGCAGTCCAAGAAGGACGACGACGGTCTCAATGTGCGGACACGCATCGAGACGATCTACGCCCACCGCGGCTTCGACTCGATCGACGGCGCCGACCTGCGCGGCCGGATGCGCTGGTGGGGGCTGTACACCCAGCGCCGGCCCGGGATCGACGGCGGCCGCACCGCGGTGCTGGAGCCGGAGGAGCTGGACGACAGCTACTTCATGATGCGGGTGCGGATCGACGGCGGCCGGCTGACCGTGGCCCAGCTCCGGGTGATCGGCGAGATCTCGCAGGAGTTCGCCCGCGGCACCGCCGACCTCACCGACCGGCAGAACATCCAGTACCACTGGATCAGGATCGAGGACGTCCCCGAGATCTGGCGCCGGCTGGAGGCCGTGGGGCTGTCCACCACCGAGGCGTGCGGCGACGTGCCGCGGGTCATCCTCGGCTCGCCGGTCGCCGGCATCGCCGCCGACGAGATCATCGACGGCACCTCGGCGATCGACGAGATCCACGACCGCTACATCGGCAGCAAGGAGTTCTCCAACCTGCCGCGCAAGTTCAAGACCGCGATCTCGGGTTCGCCGCTGCTCGACGTGGTCCACGAGATCAACGACATCGCCTTCGTCGGCGTCGAGCACCCCGAGCACGGACCCGGCTTCGACCTGTGGGTCGGCGGCGGCCTGTCCACCAACCCCCGGCTCGGCGAGCGGCTCGGCGCCTGGGTGCCGCTGGCCGAGGTGCCCGAGGTGTGGGCCGGGGTGGTCGGCATCTTCCGCGACTACGGCTACCGGCGGCTGCGCTCGCGCGCCCGGCTGAAGTTCCTGCTCGCGGACTGGGGCGCGGAGAAGTTCCGCCAGGTGCTCCAGGACGAGTACCTCAAGCGCGAGCTGGTCGACGGCCCCGCGCCCGAGCAGCCCGTCCAGGTGTGGCGCGACCACATCGGGGTGCACCGGCAGAAGGACGGCCGGTTCTACGTGGGCTTCGCGCCGCGGGTCGGCCGGGTCGACGGCTCGATCCTGACCAAGGTCGCCGCGCTGGCCGCCGAGCACGGCTCGGACCGGCTGCGCACCACCACCGACCAGAACCTGCTGATCCTCGACGTCGAGCAGGACCGGGTCGAGTCGCTGATCGCCGGGCTCGAAGCGCTCGACCTCCAGGCCCGGCCGTCGTCCTTCCGGCGCGGCGTCATGGCCTGCACCGGCATCGAGTTCTGCAAGCTGGCCATCGTGGAGACCAAGGCCCGCGGCGCCTCGCTGATCGACGAACTGGAGCGCCGGCTGCCGGACTTCGACGAGCCGATCAGCATCAACGTCAACGGCTGCCCCAACTCCTGCGCCCGTATCCAGACCGCGGACATCGGTCTGAAGGGCCAACTGGTCACCGGCCCCGACGGCGACCAGGTCGAGGGCTTCCAGGTGCACCTGGGCGGCGGCCTCGGCCTGGACTCCGGCTTCGGCCGCAAGATCCGCGGCCTGAAGGTCACCGCGGCCGAACTGCCGGACTACGTCGAGCGGGTGCTGTCCCGCTTCCAGGCCGAGCGCACCGAGGGCGAGCGGTTCGCCCAGTGGGCGGCCAGGGCCTCCGAGGAGGCGCTGTCATGAGCGAGCGCGCCGCACCCTTCTACTGCCCCTACTGCGGGGACGAGGACCTGCGTCCCGGCGGGGAGAGCCACGGCGTTGGGAATGCCGGGCCTGCAACCGCGCATTCCAGCTGAAGTTCCTCGGCCTGCTGGCCGAGGGGCTGAAGGCCGAGTCCCCGCACGGAGGCACGTCGTGACCACCGCACCGCACACCGCAGCCGACCTGCGGCGGCTCGCCGAACAGGCCGGGCGCGACCTGGAGGAGGCGTCCGCACTCGACGTGCTGCGCTGGGCCGCCGAGACCTTCGGCAGCCGCTTCTGCGTCACCTCCTCGATGGAGGACGCCGTCGTCGCGCACCTGGCCTCGCGGGCCATGCCCGGCGTGGACGTCGCTCTTCCTCGACACCGGCTACCACTTCCCGGAGACCATCGGCACCCGGGACGCGGTCGCCGCCGTCATGGACGTCAACGTGCTCACGCTCACCCCGAAGCAGACCGTCGCGGAGCAGGACGCGCAGTACGGCCCGAAGCTGCACGACCGCGACCCCGACCTGTGCTGCGCGCTGCGCAAGGTCGCCCCGCTGGAGGAGGGCCTGCGCGGCTACGACGCCTGGGCCACCGGCGTGCGCCGCGACGAGTCGCCGACCCGCGCGAACACCCCGGTCGTCGGCTGGGACGAGCGGCGGCAGAAGGTCAAGATCGCCCCGATCGCCCGGTGGACGCAGGACGACGTGGAGGCTTACGTGGCCGAGCACGGTGTGCTCACCAACCCGCTGCTGACCGACGGCTACACCTCGGTCGGCTGCGCGCCCTGCACCCGCCGGGTGCTGGAGGGCGAGGACGCCCGCTCCGGCCGCTGGGCGGGCCTGGGCAAGACCGAGTGCGGGATCAACCAGTGAGCGCGCGTCCAGGGTGGTCAGGCCGCCGCCGGCGGGAGTGACGCGTCAGGAGGCGGGTGCGGGTGCCACGGTGTGGCTGACGGGTTTGCCGAGTGCGGGCAAGACCATCGATCGCGTGTGCGTTGGCTGAGCGGTTGCGTGCGGGGGGCAGCCGGGTGGAGGTGCTGGACGGTGACGAGATCCGTGAGTTCCTGTCCGCGGGGTTGGGGTTCAGTCGTGAGGATCGGGATACGAATGTGCAGCGGATCGGGTTTGTCGCCGAACTGCTGGCTTCGCAGGGGGTGTTGGTGCTGGTGCCGGTGATCGCGCCGTACGCGGACAGTCGTGAGGCGGTGCGTCGGCGTCATCAGGTGCGGGGCACGGGTTATGTGGAGGTGCATGTGGCCACGCCGGTGGATGTGTGTGCGGTGCGTGATGTGAAGGGGTTGTACGCGCGGCAGGCGGCGGGTGAGTTGTCGGGGCTGACGGGGGTGGACGACCCGTATGAGGTTCCGCGGGACCCGGATCTGCGGGTGCGAGACGCAGGGTTCGCACGGTCGGGCAGTCCGCGGCGGCCGTGCACGCGCTTCTTGTGGAGAGGGGACTGGCGGTATGACGGCGACTGTCGCGCAGGGCGGGGCGACCGACAGCCCGTACGCGCTGACGCATCTGGATGCGTTGGAGTCGGAGGCGGTGCACATCTTCCGTGAGGTGGCGGGGGAGTTCGAGCGGCCGGTGATCTTGTTCTCCGGTGGCAAGGACTCGATCGTGATGCTGCATCTGGCGTTGAAGGCGTTCGCGCCGGCGGCGGTGCCGTTCGCGTTGCTGCATGTGGACACCGGGCACAACTTCCCCGAGGTGCTGGAGTTCCGGGACCGTACGGTGGCCGAGCACCGGTTGCGGCTGCATGTGGCGCGGGTGCAGGACTACATCGACGACGGCCGGCTGCGGGAGCGTCCGGACGGGACGCGTAATCCGTTGCAGACGGTGCCGTTGACCGAGGCGATCCGTGAGCTGCGGCTTCGACGCGGTGTTCGGGGGCGGGCGGCGCGACGAGGAGAAGGCGCGGGCCAAGGAGCGGGTGTTCTCGCTGCGGGACGAGTTCTCGCAGTGGGACCCGCGCCGGCAGCGGCCGGAGTTGTGGTCGCTGTACAACGGGCGGCACGCGCCGGGTGAGCATGTGCGGGTCTTCCCGTTGTCGAACTGGACCGAGCTGGATGTGTGGCAGTACATCGCGCGGGAGCGGATCGAGCTGCCGGGGATCTATTTCGCGCACCGCCGGGAGGTGTTCTCCCGGTCGGGGATGTGGCTGACGGCCGGGGAGTGGGGCGGGCCCCGGGAGGGCGAGGCGGTGGAGACCCGGCTGGTGCGCTACCGCACGGTCGGCGACATGTCGTGCACGGGGGCGGTCGACTCCGACGCGGCGACGCTGGACGCGGTGATCACCGAGATCGCCGCGTGCCGGCTCACCGAGCGGGGCGCGACCCGCGCGGACGACAAGATGTCCGAGGCCGCGATGGAAGACCGCAAGCGCGAGGGGTACTTCTAACATGACCAGCACCACCGGCCCGATCACCGCCGAGCAGCTCTCGGCGACCACCCTGCTGCGGTTCGCCACCGCCGGTTCCGTCGACGACGGCAAGTCGACGCTGGTGGGCCGGCTGCTGCACGACTCCCAGTCGGTCCTGACCGACCAGTTGGAGGCCGTCGAGCGGGCCTCCCTCAGCCGCGGCCAGGACACCCCCGACCTCGCGCTGCTCACCGACGGTCTGCGCGCCGAGCGCGAGCAGGGCATCACCATCGATGTGGCCTACCGCTACTTCGCCACCGCCCGCCGCCGTTTCATCCTGGCCGACACCCCCGGGCACGTGCAGTACACCCGCAACATGGTCACCGGCGCGTCCACCGCGGAACTGGCCGTGGTCCTGGTCGACGCCCGCAACGGCGTCGTCGAGCAGACCCGCCGGCACGCCGCGGTCGCCGCGCTGCTGCGGGTGCCGCACGTGGTGCTCGCGGTGAACAAGATGGACCTGGTGGAGTACGCCGAGCCCGTGTTCGCCGCGATCGCCACGGAGTTCACCTCCTACGCGGCCTCGCTGGGTGTTCCGGACATCACCGCGATCCCGATCTCCGCGCTCGCCGGGGACAACGTCGTCGAGCCGTCCGCGCACATGGACTGGTACGGCGGCCCGACCGTCCTGGAACACCTGGAGACCGTCCCGGTCAGCCACGACCTCACCGGCTGCCCCCCGCGCTTCCCCGTCCAGTACGTGATCCGCCCGCAGACCGCCGAGCACCCCGACTACCGCGGCTACGCCGGGCAGATCGCCTCCGGCCTGCTGCGGGTCGGCGACCCCGTCACCGTGCTGCCGTCGGGCCGGACCACCACCATCACCGGCATCGACGCCCTGGGCCGACGCGTCGACACCGCCTGGGCCCCGCAGTCGGTGACCCTGCTGCTCGCCGACGACCTCGACATCTCCCGCGGCGACCTGATCGCCCCCACCCCGCACACCCCGCCGCTCACGCAGGACATCCACGCCACCGCGTGCCACCTGCACGAACGCCCCCTGCGGATCGGCGACCGCGTGCTGCTCAAACACGCCACCCGCACCGTCAAGGCGATCGTCAAAGCACTCCCGTACCGGATCGACCTGTCCCACGGACTCGCCCACGAGGACGACCCCGCCGCACTCGACGTCAACGACATCGGCGCGATCGTGCTGCGCACCAGCGAACCGCTGCCGGTCGACGCCTACGCCGACTCCCGGCTGACCGGCTCGTTCCTGCTGATCGACCCGGCCGACGGCACCACACTCACCGCCGGCATGGCGGGCGAGGCGTTCGCCGCCCGGCCGGCCGCCGCGGCCCCGGCCGCCGACGAGGGATGGGACTTCTGACCATGGCTCAACCGGCTCAGGAAGCCTTCTCGGGCTTCGCGAAGGAGGGCGGGCGCGTCGGCAGCGGCTCGCTCGGCTCGGGTACGGGCGGGGTGGCACGATGTGCGGGCTGACGCCCCCGGCCGCGCCGCACGGACCGACCGTGCCCGCCGCCGTACCCCCGCACCGCGCACCGCGCACCCCGCTGCACCGCTCCCGAAGACCTGACGCTCTTCCGGCCGCGCCCTAGGAACAGGGCGCGACACGCCGGGCCTTACGAAGGGACACCCACGTGTCTGCCCTCCCCCGCTCCACCGCCGGCAACTCCTCCCGGCGCCGCAGACTCGTCGCCGCGGCCGCCGCGCTGCCGATCCTGCTCGGCGCGCTGGCCGCCTGCGGCTACGGCTCCGTCCAAGACCGACGACAACGCCGCCGCACCGGCCGCGACGCCCTCGGCGGGCACCAAGAAGCTCTCCGCCGACGAGGTGAAGATCGGCTACTTCCCGAACCTGACCCACGCCACCGCACTGGTCGGCCTCAAGGAGGGCTTCTTCCAGCAGGCAGTTGGGCGGCACCAAGATCAAGCAGGCCACCTTCAACGCGGGTCCGGCCGAGATCGAGGCGCTCAACGCCGGCGCGATCGACATCGGCTGGATCGGCCCCTCCCCCGTCGATCAACGGCTACACCAAGTCCAACGGCAGCAACCTGCGGATCATCTCGGGTTCGGCGTCCGGCGGCGTGAAGCTGGTGGTCAACCCGAAGAAGATCAAGACCCTGGCCGACGTCAAGGGCAAGAAGATCGCCACCCCGCAGCTCGGCAACACCCAGGACGTGGCGCTGCTGAACTGGATCAGGACGCAGGGCTGGAAGGTCGACGCGCAGAGCGGCAAGGGCGACGTGTCGGTGGTCCGCACCGACAACAAGATCACCCCCGACGCCTTCGCGAACGGCTCGATCGACGGCGCGTGGGTGCCGGAGCCCACCGCGTCGAAGCTGGTCGGCGAGGGCGGCAAGGTGCTGCTCGACGAGGGCTCGCTGTGGCCGAACAAGCAGTTCGTGATCACCAACGTGATCGTGTCGCAGAAGTTCCTGTCCGCCCACCCGGACGTGGTCGAGGCGGTGCTGCGCGGCTCGGTGAAGACCAACGCGTGGATCAACGCCAACCCCGACCAGGCCAAGGCCGACGCGAACGCGCAGCTGCTGGCGCTGACCCAGAAGGCGCTGCCCGCCGCCCAGCTCGACCCGGCCTGGAAGTCCATCCAGGTGCTCGACGACCCGCTCGCCGCCACCGCGAAGACGGAGGCCCAGCACGCGGTGGCCTCGGGCCTGCTCAAGGCCCCGAAGCTCGACGGGATCTACGACCTGACGCTGCTCAACAAGGTCCTCAAGGAGCAGGGCAGGCCCGCGGTGAGCGCGGCCGGGCTCGGCACGCAGTAAGGCCCCGAGGACGGCGGCCCGCGCGGGCCGCCGTCCGGACCGCACCCGCAACCCCACCCGAGCCCGCACCCGTTTGCGCACCACAGGACCCCAGGAGGTGACACCCATGGCCGACACCCTCACCGGCCCCGCGGCACCGTCCACGGAGCGTGCCGATTACGCGGCGCGCATCGACCATGTGTCGAAGGCGTTCGGCAGGCCAGGCGCCCAGCAGCTCGTGCTGGACGACATCACGCTCGACGTGCGAGCCGGGTGAGTTCGTCTGCCTCCTGGGCGCCTCGGGGTGCGGCAAGTCCACCCTGCTGAACCTGGTCGCCGGGCTCGACCGGCCGTCCGCCGGGACCATCGACGCGCCCGGCGGCCGGCCCGCCCTGATGTTCCAGGAGCACGCCCTGTTCCCGTGGCTGACCGCGGGCAGGAACATCGAACTGGCCCTGCGGATGCGCGGCGTGCCGCGCGAGGAGCGCCGCCCCGAGGCGGAGCGGCTGCTGTCGCTGGTCCGGCTCGGCGAGGCGTACGGCAAGCGGGTGCACGAGCTGTCCGGCGGCATGCGGCAGCGGGTGGCGCTGGCCAGGGCGCTCGCCCAGGACAGCCAACTGCTGCTGATGGACGAGCCGTTCGCGGCGCTGGACGCCATCACCCGGGACGTGCTGCACGACGAGCTGACCCGGATCTGGTCCGAGCAGCGATCTGTCGGTGCTGTTCGTGACGCACAACGTGCGCGAGGCGGTACGGCTCGCGCAGCGGGTCGTCCTGATGTCGTCGCGGCCCGGGCGGATCAACCGCGAGTGGAGCGTCGACATCCCGCAGCCGCGCCGTATCGAGGACGCGGCGGTGGCGGACCTGTCCGTCGAGATCACCGAAGAACTGCGGGGGGAGATCCGCCGTCATGGCCAGCACTGAGACAGGAGCGAAGACGGGCGCCGAGGCCGACGCGGCGCCGCTGAGGACGGCCGCGGCGGACGGTGCGACACGACCTGTCCGGCCTGGAGGCGGGCCTGGACGCGCTGGAGACGCGTCACGATCGGCCGCACGCCGCTCGGACAGCTGCTGCTGAAGAAGGTGCTGCCGCCGGTGACCGCGGTCGTGCTGGTGCTGGTGGTGTGGCAGCTCGCCGTGTGGGGCAAGGTCGCCGACCCCACCAAGCTGCCCAGCCCGCACGCGGTGTGGCAGGAGCTGGTCGTCCGCTGGAACGCCGGCGACCTGTTCACCATCATCTGGACCAGCGTGGAGCGCGGCCTGCTGGGCTTCCTGGCCGCGCTCGCCATCGGCACGCCGCTGGGCCTGATCGTGGCCCGGGTGCCGTTCGTACGGGCCGCGATCGGGCCGATCCTGTCCGGCCTCCAGTCGCTGCCGTCGGTGGCGTGGGTGCCGGCCGCGGTGATCTGGCTGGGCATCCAGGACTCGGCGATGTACGCGGTGATCCTGCTCGGCGCGGTGCCCTCGATCGCCAACGGGCTGGTCTCCGGCATCGACCAGGTGCCGCCGCTGTACCTGCGGGCCGGCCGCACCATCGGCGCGACCGGGCTGCGCGGCGCCTGGTTCATCCTGCTGCCCGCGGCGCTGCCCGGCTACGTGGCGGGCCTGAAGCAGGGCTGGGCGTTCTCCTGGCGGTCGCTGATGGCCGCCGAGCTGATCGCCTCCTCGCCCGACCTGGGCGTGGGGCTGGGCCGCTACCTGGAGAACATGCGGGAGGGCTCGGACATGGCGGGTGTCTTCCTCGGCATCCTGCTGATCCTGTTCGTCGGCATCGCCATCGACCAGATCATCTTCAGCCCGCTGGAGCGCTGGGTGCTGCGCAGCCGCGGCCTGACCGCCGGGAGCCAGTGACCGTGCGCCGCGCCGTCCACCCCGCGCCGGCCCGCCCCCGCGGCGGGCCGGGCGCCCCCGCCCCGCTGCTGGTCATCGCGCACGGCTCGCCGCGACCCGCGGCACGCGGCGACTGCGTACGGGAGTTGACCGCGCGGGTCGCGGCCGCGCGCCCGGGTCTGCGGGTGGACACGGCGTTCCTGGACTTCTGCGCGCCCTCGGTGCCGCAGGCGGTGGCGCGGCTGGCCGCGGACGGCGTACGGCGACGCGGTGGCGCTGCCGCTGCTGCTGACCCGCGCCTTCCACGCCAAGACCGACATCCCGGCCGTGCTGCGGGAGTCCACGGCCGCGTCTGCCGTCGCTGCGGCTGAGCACCGCCGGGGTGCTGGGGCCGTCGCCACTGCTGACCGCTGCCCTGGAACGGCGGCTGTACGAGGCCGGGCTGCGGCCCGGCGACCGCTCGTCGACCGGCGTCGTGCTGGCCTCGGCGGGCTCCTCCGACCCGGAGGCGAATGCGGTGATCGCAGCAATCGCGCGGGAGTGGCGGCGTACCGGTTGGTGCGCCGTGCGGCCCGCGTTCGCCTCCGCCTGCCTGCCGCGCACGCAGGACGCGGTCCGCGCCCTGCGCGCGCAGGGTGTCCGCCGGGTCGCGGTGGCGCCGTACGTCCTGGCGCCCGGCTTCCTGCCGGACCGGATCGCCCGCGGCGCCCGCGAGGCCGGGGCGGACGTGCTGGCCGACGTGCTCGGCCCGGCGCCCGAGGTGGCGGAGCTGCTGCTGCGCCGCTACGAGCAGGCCCTCGCGCCGGCGGACGGCCGCGCCGTCGCCTGAGCCGGCTCCGACTCCGGCTCCGGCTCCGGCTCCGGCGTGCTGACGACGTCGCATCCGGCTCCCTGCTTCTGATCCAGGTGAGCTCGTATGAACTCGCCGAGCCGTGGCTGAGTTGCCCGCAGCAGCGGGGCCGGGAAACCCGCCGGCGGCAGCACGTCACCGCCAAAGGGCGGCAGCATCCCGCCGGGGGCTGCTGCCGCCCCCGCACCCGCCCGAGGCGTCCTGGACGCCTTTCGGTGTAAGGGGCACCCGGCAGGGCCTGGTGGGGTTGTCCCCACCCTTGAGGGGGAGAGCCCCCTCCCCCAAGTCACCAGTTGGCCGGATGGGCCGGGCGCCCGGTGCCCCATAGCGTCATGGATGGAAAGAGCGGCAGGTCAGCCGCCACCCATGACGATCCTTACAAGGGGGACACCGTGAGTCGCGCACGCGCACACGGCAGCAGGATGGGACTCGCGGCGGCGATGGGCGGCTGGAGTGCCCGCCACCGCTGGGCCGCGGTCGGCGGCTGGCTGCTCTTCGTCATCGTCGCCATGGTGATCGGCCAGGCGGCGGGCCGGGTCGACGTCAACGAGGACAAGTCGATGCCGGGCGAGGTCGCCCAGGCCGCCACGATCATCGACGACGCGGGGCTGCAGAGCCCGGCCGGCGAGATGGTGCTGATCCAGACCAGCGCACGGCACCGTCACCGCCCCGGCCGTGCGCGGCGCGGTGCGCGACGTGATGGCCGCGGTGTCCGTCCACCGGCAAGGTGACCGCGGTCGTCTCGCCGTACGACCTCGGGCGCGATCTCCAAGGACCACCGCTCCGCCCTGGTCCGCTTCGACATGCGCGGCCCCAAGGCGGACGCGGGCGACCAGGTGCAGCCGGTGCTCGACGCCGTCGCCGAGGCGCAGCAGCGGCACAAGGACCTGCGGATCGAGGAGTTCGGCGACGCCAGTGGCGACCAGGCGGAGAGCAACGCCTTCGGCGGGGACTTCAAGACCGCCGAGTTCTCGGCGCTGCCGGTGGCGCTGGGCATCCTGCTGGTCGCCTTCGGCGCCCTGGTGGCCGCCCTGCTGCCGGTGCTGCTGGCGATGACCGCCTTCCTCGGCGCGACCGGGGTGGTGGCACTGGTCAGCCACCTGGTGCCGATGAGCGACACCGCCAACTCCGTGATGCTGCTGGTGGGTCTGGCGGTCGGCGTCGACTACTGCCTGTTCTACCTGCGCCGGGAGCGCGAGGAGCGGGCGGCCGGCCATGACGCGCGGACCGCGCTGCGGATCGCGTCGGCGACCTCCGGCCGGGCCATCCTGATCTCCGGCTTCACCGTGATCGTCGCCATGGCGGGCATGTTCTTCACCGGCATCGGCGACTTCAAGGCGATGGGCATGGCCACGATGATCGTCGTCGCCATCGCGATGTTCGGCTCGGTCACGGTGCTGCCCGCGCTGCTGTCGCTGCTCGGCGGGAGGGTCGAGAAGGGCCGCATCCCGTTCGTCGGCAGACTGGCCGCCTCCCGCGGCCGTCGCCCCGGCAACAGCTCCAGCCGCCTGTGGCGCACGGTGCTGCGGCCGGTGCTGCGCGCCCCGAAGACCGCGACCCTGATCGCCGGCGGCGTGCTGGTGGCCGTCGCGATCCCCGCCTTCGGCATGCACACCGCGAACCTCCCGCTGGACAAGGAGCTGGGCGACGGACTGCCGGTCGTCCAGGCGTACGACCACATCAACGCCGCCTTCCCCGGCGGCCCCGACCCGGCCCGGGTGGTGGTCAAGGCCGACGCGATCGGCTCCCCGCGGGTCGCGCACGCCATCGCCGCCTTCCGTGCCGAGGCGGTCTCCTCCGGCGCGAGCAGGGGCCCGGTGACCCTCACGGTGCACGCACGGCAGAACGTGGCGGAGATCGACGTCCCGCTGGCCGGCGGCACCGACCGTGCCCAGGCCGAATCCGACCTCAGGACGCTGCGCGACCACGTACGGCCGGACACGCTGGGCAAGGTCGGCGGCGTCCGGGCGCCGATCACCGGCGACACCGCCTCGTCGATGGACTTCACCCACAAGATCACCAGCAGCGTGCCGCCGGTCTTCCTGTTCGTGACGGTCTTCGCCTTCCTGCTCATGCTGCTGTCCTTCAGGTCGCTGACCATCGCGCTCACCGCGATCGTGCTGAACCTGCTGTCGGTGGGCGCCGCCTACGGCGTGCTGACCATGGTCTTCCAGCACGGCTGGGGCGCGTCGCTGGTCGGCGCCGGGCACACCGGCGCGGTGGTGGCCTGGCTGCCGCTGTTCCTGTTCGTGATCCTGTTCGGGCTGAGCATGGACTACCACGTGTTCGTGGTCTCCCGGATCCGCGAGGCCAGGGTGCGCGGGCTGACCACCCGGGGCGCCATCGAGCACGGCATCACCACCACCGCCGGCGTCGTCACCAGCGCCGCCGTCATCATGGTCGCGGTCTTCGCGATCTTCGGGACGCTGTCGATGCAGAGCATGAAGCAGATGGGCGTGGGCCTGGCCTGCGCGGTGCTGATCGACGCCACCGTGATCCGCGGGGTGCTGCTCCCGGCGGTGATGACACTGCTCGGCGAGAAGAACTGGTACCTGCCGCGCTGGCTGCGCCGGATGCCCGACCTCACCCACGACGAGTCGGCGCTGCCGCAGCCGCCGGCCGCCGCGCGGCAGCCGGTCGACCCGGTCCCGGACCGTGTCTGACCTGCTGGTCCGCTCCCCGCAACGCCCCCGCGCCGCCAGGCTCGGGGGCATTGTCGGTGCCCGGGGTTACGGTGGGGTCCATGAGCGTACGGGAGAGCGTGAGCGGCGCCGCGACGATCGGCGGACCGCTGGCGGGTGACGACGATCGAGCTGCGGCTGGAAGCCCACCGGGTGGAGCTGACCGGCTACTGCTACCGGATGCTGGGCTCCTCCTTCGAGGCCGAGGACGCGGTCCAGGAGACCATGGTGCGCGCCTGGCGCGCCGCCGACCGGTTCGAGGGGCGCTCCAGCCTGCGGTCGTGGCTGTACCGCATCGCGACGAACGTCTGCATGGACAGCCTCAACGCGGGCAAGCGCCGGGCCCGCCCGATGGACCTGTCCCCCGCCTCGCACGCCGACGCGACGCTGCCGGCGATGACCGCCGAGTCGATGTGGGTGGAGCCGGTGGCGGACGCCCGCGTGCTGCCGTCCGGCGGCGACCCGGCGGACGTGGTGGTGTCCCGGGAGACCGTCCGGCTGGCCTTCGTCGCCGCGCTCCAGCACCTGCCGCCCAAGCAGCGCGCCGTGCTGATCCTGCGCGAGGTGCTGGCCTGGAAGGCGAGCGAGACCGCCGAGCTGCTGGGCAGCACGGTCGCGTCGGTCAACAGCGCGCTCCAGCGGGCCCGCGCGACCCTGGCGGACGCCGGTGTCGCCGCGGGTGACGGCGTGGCGGCGTCCGCCCGCCCGCCGGAGATGGACGAGGAGCGCCAGGCGCTGCTGGACCGCTATGTGGACGCCTTCGAGCGGTACGACCTGGAGCTGCTGACCACGCTGCTGCACGAGGACGCGACGCTGTCCATGCCGCCCTTCCCGCTGTGGCTGCGCGGCACCGAGGACATATGCGCGTGGTTCCTGGGCACGGGCATCGGGTGCAAGGGCTCGCGGCTGGTGCCGGTCGCGGCGAACGGCGCGCCGGGCTTCGGCCAGTACCGGCGGAATCCGGCCGGGGACGGGTACCACCCCTGGGCGCTCCAGGTGCTGGAGATCACCGACGGCCGGATCACCGGGCTCAACTCATTCCTCGACACCGCCCACCTCTTCCCCCTCTTCGGTCTCCCACTCGAATTCCCCGGCGAGCCCGGCCCAGTCGAGCAGGTCGCGTAGCTCCGCTGACGCGCCGCGCAGCCGCACGCCGTGGCCGGCCCGGCGTGCGGCCAGCCGCAGCCTGGCCAGGGCGGCGAGGGTGCCGATGGTCGCGGTGAGCGACCCGGCGTCCAGGGGTACGGACGGCCTTGCGGGACCGGTGGGCGCCGCCACGGCTGGACACCTTCCTCTCCGGTAACACCCCCTGCAGGGGCCTGTGCGTGATACGACCTGACACAGGGTCGTAAGTCATCGCTCACCGGGGTACGTATTCGCGGCGGATTCCGGCTGATTCCCAGGGAAGCCGCAGCGATTCCTGGGTGTACTGATGCGAGACTTGCCCTGTCCGAACGCGTGGCCGATGACGTCGGCATATGCAAACGGATGTGCGAGGGGTCGGCGGGGCAGGCGGCGGAGCGAGGGGCTGGGCATGGCGGACGCGGTGTTCACGCAGGAGCGGGCGCGGGCGGTGCTGGACGCCGCCGGGCATCATGAGGCCGAGCTGCTCTCCTTCGGGGAGAACGCGGTCTTCGCCGCCGGCCGGCTGGTCATCAAAGTGGGCCGCGGCGCCGATCTGCTGGAACGCGCCCGCCGCGAGGTGCGCACCGCCGACTGGCTCGCCAAGCACGACGTGCCCGCGGTCCGCTCGGCCGAGTCCGAGGTGCGGCTCGTCGAAGGCCACCCGATCACCTACTGGCAGCGGCTGCCCGAGTCGCTGCGGCCCGCCGAGACCGCGGACGTCGCGCCGCTGCTGCGGCTCGTGCACGCCCTGCCCGAGCCCGACTTCGGGCTGCCGCCGCGCGATCTGCTCGGCGGCGTCGAGCGCTGGCTGCGGATAGCCGGGGACGCCATCGACCCGGCCGACGCGACCTACCTGCGCCGCCGCAGGGACGGCTTCGCCGAGGCGGGCGCCGATCTGGTGCCGCACCTGCCGCGCGGGCCCATCCACGGCGACGCCCTGCCGCGCAACGTGCACATCGGGCCCGACGGCCCGGTCCTGGTCGACCTGGAGACCTTCTCCTCCGACCTGCGCGAGCACGACCTCGTCGTCCAGGCGCTCAGCCGCGACCGGTACGGGGTGTCCGGCGCCGACTACGACGCCTTCACCGCGGCCTACGGCTGGGACGTCATCGGATGGGACGGCTACGAGGCGCTGCGCGGGGCGCGCGAGACGGCCGGCTGCGCCTGGGTCGCGCAGCACGCCCCCGCCAACCCGGCGGCCCGTACCGAGTTCCGCCGACGGGTCGCCAGCCTCCGCGCGGAGGACCCGGCGGTCCGCTGGTACTCCTTCTGACGCGCCGTCACCCCGCCGGACCCGCCGGCGCCCGGCCGCTCGCCCCCGCACGCCGCCCGACGGGCGGGCGGCGCCCCGCCGGACGCGCCCTCAGCGCAGCGCGCCCGGGTGTGAGCCCTGGAGCGGCCAGCCCGGGTCGACGGCGGCGTCGGGCGAGCCCTTGCGCCGCAGCCACCCGCTGAAGTCCTCGGCCCAGTCCGCGTACCAGCCCCGCTGCCGCTCCTGGAGGTCCCACAGGTCGGCGTCCCCGGCCTCGGGGTAGCGCACCGCCAGCGCCCTGGCGACCCGCACCGCGGCGAGCGCGTCGGCGCCCGCTTCGTGCGCGCCGTCGAGCACCACGCCGTACACCGCGCAGGCGGCCTCCAGCGTGCGCTTGCCCCGCCGGTAGCGGTCGAGCGCGCGGTCCAGGACGAGCGGGTCGATGACCGGGCCCGGCCGGCGCGCCGTCCACGGCGAGCCGGGGCAGTGCGTAGCGCGCCAACTCCTCGTCCAGGAGGGTGAGGTCGAAGGGCGCGTTGTAGACGACGACGGGCACCCGGGCCGCCCAGTAGCCGCGCAGCGCGTCCGCGACCTCGGCGACGACCTCGGCGGCGGGGCGCCCGTGCGCGGACGCCCGCTCGGTGCTGACGCCGTGTATGGCGGTGGTCTCCGCGGGGATCGGCACGCCCGGGTCGGCCAGCCACCCCCGGTGCCGCACCGGCTCCCCCGACTTGACCTCGGTGACCGCGGCCGTCACGATCCTGGCCTGCCGCGGATCGGTCCCCGTGGTCTCCAGGTCGAAGCCGACCAGCAGATCCTCATGCCATGCCATGGCGGTGTCCTTCCCAGCCGTGTTCCCCCGGTGTGCACTGCCATCATCGCGTGCCCCACTGACAGTCCGGGCACGCACCGGGGTGCTCAGGACACGGGCCGCGAGTCGCCCCAGACGCCCTCGAACTCCTCGCGGTAGACGTCGAAGAGCCCGCCCTCGACCGGTTTGTCGTCGGCGACCACCCGCCGGGTGCCGCCGCGCAGCACCATCACGGGCACCTCCATGCCGCGGGCCCGGCGCAGATACGTCTGCACCACCGCGAGCCCGTCGCCGCTGTCGCCGTCGACGAGGTAGGCGGTGAACCGCGGTGTCTCGTCGAACACCTGGATCTCGAAGGCGCCCTGGTCGCGCAGCCGGGCCCGGACCCGCCGCATGTGCATGATGTTCATCTCGACCGAGCGGCTCAGTTCGCCCCGCCCGAGGCCGAGTTCGCGCTCGCGGCGGCGGACCGCGCTGCTGGCGGGGTTGAGGAAGAGCAGCCGCACCCGGCAGCCGGACTCCGCCAGCCGCACCAGCCGCCGCCCGGAGTAGTTCTGCACCAGCAGGTTGAGGCCGATGCCCACGGCGTCGAGCCGGCGGGCCCCGGCGAACAGGTCCTCGACGGGCAGTTGGCGCTGGAGCCGCACCCGGTCGGGGTAGACGCCGATCACGTCGGAGTAGCGGTCGGCGACCAGTTCCTCCACCGCGTCCACCGGCAGCCGCTGCGCGGCCGTACGGGACGGCCCGGAGCCCAGCAGCTCCAGCAGCCGCGCGGAGGCGCGCTCGACCTGGTCCAGGACCGTACGCGACAGCGCCCGGTTGCGGGAGACCACGTGCCGGGCCACTTCCAGCTCGTCCAGGGCGAGTTCGAGGTCGCGGCGGTCGTCGAAGTAGGGCTCGAAGCAGGGCCAGTGCTGGACGACGAGCTCGCGCAGCTGCGGCAGCGTCAGAAAACTGAGCACGTTGTCGTCGGCCGGGTCGAGCAGGAAGCCCTTGCGGCGGCTGACCTCGCGGACGGCCACCGCCCGCTGCACCCATTCGTGCCCGGCCGGGCCGGCCGCGGCCACCACCCATTCCTCGCCGCCGTGCACGGGCTCGTAGATCGGCCGCAGCACGGCGTTGACCACGGCGCGCAGCCGCTGTTCGACGAGGTTGAGCCATACGTAGGCGCGCCCGGCCCGGCTGGCGCGGGTACGCACCTCGGCCCATGCCTCGGCGTCCCAGTCCAGTTCCGCTCCGATCTCCAGGGGCGCGGCGACCGAGACCACGCCGGGCGGCGCGTCCCCGGTGGCGTCCGCCGGGTCGCCCTGCTCACCGCCACCCGGGAGCACCAGACCTCCGGACGTCACCACCTCACCGCCTCCCACCCCCGTCCACGATCAAGGAAGGGTACTGCGGTGCGGGGGGCGCCGCAGCCGTATCGACCCTACTTGACTACTAACGGACAACCCCATCTCCCGTTTCGTCGCTGCCTGCTGTCGCCGTGTCACCCTGGGGAGGGATCGGGATGGGAGGATGCGTTCTCGGCAACGTCCACACCGGACGCGCGGTCACCGGCCGCGCGACCGGCCCCGGAGCGGAAGAGTCCCCACATGCAAGTCTGGCCGGGTCAGTCGTACCCCCTCGGTGCCACCTTCGACGGCGCGGGCACCAACTTCGCCGTGTTCTCCGAGGTGGCCTCCCGGATCGAGCTGTGTCTGCTGCACGACGACGGCTCCGAGACGGCGGTCGAGCTGCGGGAGGCGGACGCCTTCGTCCGGCACGCCTACCTGCCGGGCGTGATGCCGGGTCAGCGGTACGGATTCCGCGTGCACGGGCCGTACGACCCGGCCCGCGGCCACCGCTGCAACTCGGCGAAGCTGCTGCTCGACCCGTACGCCAAGGCGATGAGCGGCGGCATCGACTGGGACGAGGCGGTCTACGGCTACCGGTTCGGCCAGCCCGACTCGCGCAACGACCTGGACTCCGCCCCGCACACGATGACCTCGGTCGTGGTCAACCCGTACTTCGACTGGGCCGACGACCGCGCGCCGCGCATCGACTACCACCGCACCGTCATCTACGAGGCCCACGTCAAGGGCCTGACGATGACCCACCCGGGCCTGCCCGAGGAGATCCGCGGCACCTACGCGGCGCTCGCCCACCCGTCCGTGATCAGCCATCTGGTGGAACTCGGGGTGACCACCCTGGAGCTGATGCCGGTGCACCAGTTCATCCAGGACCACCGGCTGGCGGACGCGGGGCTGGCGAACTACTGGGGCTACAACACCATCGGCTTCTTCGCCCCGCACCACGCGTACTGCTCGCTGGGCGACCGCGGCCAGCAGGTGCTGGAGTTCAAGACGGCGGTACGGGCGCTGCACCGGGCCGGGCATCGAGGTGATCCTCGACGTGGTCTACAACCACACCGCCGAGGGCAGCCACCTGGGCCCCACGCTGTCGCTGCGCGGCCTGGACAACGCCTCGTACTACCGGCTCGGCGGCGACAAGCGCTACTACACCGACACCACGGGCACCGGCAACAGCCTGCTGATGCGCAGCCCGCACGTGCTCCAGATGATCATGGACAGCCTGCGCTACTGGGTCACCGAGATGCACGTCGACGGCTTCCGCTTCGACCTGGCGGCGACCCTGGCCCGGCAGTTCCACGAGGTGGACCGGCTGTCGTCGTTCTTCGACCTGGTCCAGCAGGACCCGGTGGTCTCCCGGGTGAAGCTGATCGCCGAGCCGTGGGACGTCGGCGAGGGCGGCTACCAGGTGGGCAACTTCCCGCCGCTGTGGACGGAGTGGAACGGCAAGTTCCGCGACACGGTACGGGACCTGTGGCGCGGCGAGAGCGCCACGCTCGCGGAGTTCGGCTCCCGGCTGACCGGCTCCTCCGACCTCTACCAGGACGACGGCCGCCGCCCGCTGGCCTCCATCAACTTCGTCACCTGCCACGACGGCTTCACCCTGCGCGACCTGGTGTCGTACAACGACAAGCACAACGACGCCAACGGCGAGAACAACCGGGACGGCGAGAGCTTCAACCGGTCCTGGAACTGCGGGGCCGAGGGGCCGACCGAGGACCGCGCGGTGCAGGCGCTGCGGCAGCGCCAGATGCGCAACTTCGTCGCCACCCTGATGCTCTCCCAGGGCGTGCCGATGCTCAGCCACGGCGACGAGTTCGGCCGCACCCAGCGCGGCAACAACAACGTCTACTGCCAGGACAACGAACTGTCCTGGATCTCCTGGCCCGGCAAGCCCGGCACCAGCGAGGAGGACGACGAGGCGCTGAAGCTGCACGAGTTCGTCAGGACGATGGTGTGGCTGCGCCGCGACCACGCGGTCTTCCGGCGCCGCCGGTTCTTCCACGGCCGCCCGGTGCAGGGCACCCACGACGAGCTGTCCGACATCGCCTGGTTCACCCCGGACGGGCGGGAGATGACCCAGCGGGACTGGCAGGCGGCGCACGCCAGGTCGGTGGCGGTCTTCCTCAACGGCAACGCGATCTCCGAGCCGGGCCCGCGCGGCGAGCCGGTCACCGACGACTCGTTCCTGCTGATGTTCAACGCCTCGGCGCGGGCCATCGAGTTCGACGTGCCGGCCAACCACGGCAAGGAGTGGCAGCTCGTGGTGGACACCGAGCGGCCGGACGGGGTGCCGCCGGGCACCGGCGAGAAGGTGCGGGCCGGCGACAGGCTGCTGCTGGCGGACCGCAGCCTGGTGGTGCTGCAGCGGCCCGCGGACTGATCGGCCGGCGGCCCGGGCGCGGCGCGGCTCGGCGGCCGGCGGCGGCCGGGGCGGCCGGGCGCGGTCGGGCGCGATCGGACCCCTTCCACGCGCCCGACCGCCGGATACGGGGTAGAGAAGACCCCATGACGCCGCCTCCCGCCACCCCGCCGCCACCTACCGGATACAGGTGCAGCCCCGCTTCACCTTCGCCGACGCCGCGGCCTGGGTGCCGTACCTGGCCGCGCTCGGCGTCACCCATCTGCACCTGTCGCCGGTGCTGGAGGCGGTGCCGGGCTCCACGCACGGCTACGACGTGGTGGACCACACCCGGGTGCGCGCGGAGCTGGGCGGCGAGGAGGGGCTGCGGGAGCTGTCGCGTACGGCCCGGGAGCACGGCCTGGGGCTGATCCTGGACATCGTGCCCAACCACATGGCGGTCCCGGCCCCCGAGCACCTGAACGGGCCGCTGTGGGCCGTCCTGCGGGACGGGCCCGGCTCGCCGTACGCGGACTGGTTCGACATCGACTGGGCGGCGCTCGGCGGCAAGGTGCTGCTGCCGGTGCTCGGCGAGCCCCTGCCCGACGTGCTGGACGAGCTGTCGGTGGGCCGGGACAAGCGGGCCGGCGGGAAGGTGCTGCGCTACTACGACCACCGCTTCCCGCTGCGCGAGGGCACCGAGCGGCTGCCGCTGCCGGAGCTGCTGGCGGCCCAGCACTACCGGCTGGCGTACTGGCGCGACGCCCGCACCGAGCTGAACTACCGGCGCTTCTTCACCATCTCCGACCTGATCGCGGTGCGGGTCGAGCGGCCCGAGGTGTTCGCCGCCACCCACGCGACGGTGCTGCGGCTGCTGCGCGACGGGGTCGCCGACGGCCTGCGGGTCGACCACCCCGACGGGCTCGCCGACCCCGCGGGCTACCTGCGGCGGCTGGCCGAGTCCTGCGACGGGCGCTGGACGGTGGTGGAGAAGATCCTCCAGCGCGACGAGCCGCTGCCCGCCGGACTGGGCGTGCGCGGGCACCACCGGCTACGACGCGCTGGACCGGATCGACGGGGTCTTCACCGACCCGGTGGGCGCCGCCGAAGTGGCGGACTTCTACCGGGAGTTCACCGGCGTGCCGGACGACCGGGGCGGCCGCTGGGCGCCGACCGCGCGCCGCGCCGCGTACCGGGTGGTGACCCGGGACCTGGCCGCAGAGGTGTCGAGGCTGGCGGCGAGCGCCCGGCGGGCGCAGCGGCCGCCGGCCGTGGCGCGGTACGGCGGGGCGGGGCCGGCGCGGCGGACGCGTCGACGGCGCCGGGCGACGACCGCCCGGTAAGGGCTGAGCACCGGGAGGCCGACCCTTACGCGCCGCCTTATGCGACGGCCGTGCTGGAGGAGGCGCTGCGCGAGCTGCTGGTGCGCGTTCCGGTCTACCGCCCCTATGTGCGCCCCGGCACCCCGGCGACGGACTTCGACACCATGATGCTCACCCGGGCCGCCGCCAGGGCCGCCGAGGCCGCGGGCCGGCGGCTCGCCGGGCCGCTCGGCCTGCTGCGCGACCTGGCGCTGGGCCGGCCCGCGGACGGCGCGGCGGTGCCCGGCCCGGACGCCGACGACTTCCCCGTACGGTTCGCGCAGGTCGCCTCCGCCCTGCACGCCAAGTCCGTCGAGGACACCGCCTTCTACCGCTACGGGCCGCTGCTGCCGCTGTGCGAGGTGGGCCGCGACCCCGGGCACCCGGCGACCACGCCCGGAGGAGTTCCACGCCTACTGCGCCCGTATCCAGCGCGACCGCCCCGCCACCGGCACGGTGCTGTCCACCCACGACACCAAGCGCAGCGCCGACCTGCGGCTGCGGCTGGCGGTGCTGTCCGAGCTGCCCGGCGCCTGGCGGGAGTGGCTGGGCGCCCGCGCCGCCGTCTCCGAGCGGTGGGACGGCCCGCCCGCACCCGACCGGCACACCGAGTACACCGTCTTCCAGACCGGCGTCGGCCTCGGCTTCTGCTCCCGGGACCGGCTCGTCCCCGCCGCGCTCAAGGCCGTCCGCGAGGCGGGCCTGCACACCACCTGGACCGAGCAGGACGAGGCGTACGAGAAGGCGGTCGCCGAGTTCACCGACGAGGGCCCCTGCGGGACGCACGTCCACGACGTCGGGCGACTTCACCGACCGCCTGGCGCCGTACGCCGACGCGAACTCGCTCGGCGCGGCCCTGCTCCACCTCACGATGCCGGGCGTGCCCGACGTCTACCAGGGCACCGAGTTCCCCGTGCACACCCTCGTCGACCCGGACAACCGCGGCCCGCTGCCCGCCGCCGAGCCCGGCACCGTGCGCTTCGGCGTCGACCGCACCCTGGCCCGCCTGCTCGACGGCGCGGCCCCGGCCGGCCCCGACGACGTCAAGCTGCGGCTCACCGCCCTCGCGCTGCGCCTGCGCCGGGACCACCCGCAGTGGTACGGCCCGGAGGGGGCGTACGAGCCGCTGTCCGCGGACGGCCCGGCCGCCGGCCACTGCCTGGCCTTCCTGCGCGGCGGCGCGGCCCTCACGGTCGTCACCCGCCTGTCCCGCCGGCTGGAGGACGCCGGCGGCTGGCGCGACACGGCCCTGGCCCTCCCCCCGGGCCGCTGGCACGACCTGCTCGGCGGCGGCACGTACGAGGGCCGCGTCCCGCTGCGGGACCTGCTGACACAGGAAAGGCCCGTGGCGCTGCTGACCCGGAAGAAGGGGGGCGTAGGCGCGGCGAGAAGACGGGCCGGGGTCCGCGGCGCGGGCCGGGGGTGGTCGGCGCCGTGGCCGGTGCGCTCGAAGAGCTTGCGGCCGAGTGCCCCCTCCAGCCGGGCGACCCGCTCGGACAGCGCCTGCCGGGTGAGGAACAGCTCCGCGGCGGCCCGGCCGAAGTGCGGCCGCCCGGCCGTGACGCCGAAGGCCCGCACCTGCGCCAGATCCGGGTCCACCGCTGCCCGCCCCGCCGTCTCACGCCTGCCGGGTCGGCAGGACGATCACCTGTCGCAGGTTGACCCGGGCCGGCCGGCTGGTGGCGTACGCGATCAGGTCCGCGATGTCCTCGGACGTCATCGCCTCGATCGCCCGGAACATCCCGTCGAGCTGCGTCGACAGCTCGGGGTTGTCGATGTGGCCGCCGAGTTCGGTGTCGGTCAGGCCGGGCTCGATGTTGGTGACGCGGACGTCGCGCGGCCCCAACTCGGTGCGCAGGGTGGCCGACAGATGGGTCAGCGCGGCCTTGGTGGCGCCGTAGACGGCGTAGCCGGGGAAGGCGAGGTGGGCGCCGATGGACGAGACGTTGACCAGGTCGGCGGTGCGGCCCTGCGCCGCTGCGGCGAGCAGGTCGGCGCGGAAGGCGTCGACGATCCGCAGCGCCCCGGTGAGGTTGGTGTCGATCATCCGCGCCCACTCGTCGGTACGGCCCGCGTCGACCGGGTTGGGCAGCATGACCCCGGCGGCGTTGACCACCAGGTCGGCCGGGCCGTAGGCGGTGTGCACCCGCTCGGCGGCGGCGCGTACGGACGCCTCGTCGGTCAGGTCCACGGTGACGGCGAGCGCGTCGCCGCCGTCCGCGGCGATCCTGCCGGCCAGCGCGTCGAGCCGCTCGGTGCGGCGGGCCAGCAGCGCGACCCGGGCGCCGCGGAGGCGGCCGGGACGCGCGGGTGGCCGGCGCCGGCGGTGACCGGGACCCGGATGCCGGCACCGACGCGGGCCGGGTTACGCGACCGGCCCGGCGGCCCGGCCAGGGCTGACAACCGACGGGTGTCGACCCGGACAGAAGGCTTGGACGCACCACACCGCGGTCACCGCGACGCCCGAACGCGGCAAGCGGCCGGCGGACTTCGGGGCGCGGGTGGTGCACCACCTCGACGACGCGCACGGGCCGTTCCGCACCGTCATCCCCGCCGCCCGGGGAGGCGGCCCGCCGAGGGGAGCGGGCCGGAAGCGGATTGTCAGTAGCCGCTGTTACGTTCGGTGGCATGGGGACCACTGAGACGGACACGCTGCTGGGCAGGGTGGCACGGCATCCCGAGGCGGAGGAGTTCCTGGCCTGGCCGGGCGACTTCGAGCCGTGCCGGCGCGGGCACGGCACGCGGGGCCTCGCGCTGCCGTCCGGTGTGCCGCTCGAACCCGTCGCGGGGGACGGCGGGGGCGGCACGTATTACCAGGTGGGCGACCTGGCGGAGGGCGAGGCACGGCCGGTGCTCTACGTGAGCGCGGAGGGCGAGGCGGGACTGGTCGCCGGGTCGCTGCGCGAGGTGCTGGAGCTGGTGGTCGGGCTGCCGTACTGGCAGGACTGCCTGCCGGGGCGCGGCCTGCCGGTGGCGGACCTGGAGGCCGACTACCGCAGGGTGTTCGCCGATCTGGACGGACGGCGCGACCGGATCGCGGCGCTGCTGGGCCTGGGCCGGCCGCCGGCCGCCGAGCTCATATCCCGGCTGCACGCGAGCGTGGCCCGCACGGCGCCCGGCCATGTGCCGTGCGACGCGGCGGGGACGCCGTACCCGCCGCTGGGCTGAGTGGGCGCGGGCCAGGAACGCGGGCGCGGAGAAAACGGGTGGATCTTCCGATCCTGGCCCGCATAGGGTGGCGCCCACGCCCATGAGGAGCCGGAAGGAGGCGAGAGCGATGACGACGTTCACCCTGCCGCGCTCCCACCCTTCCCCCGGGCGACGTTGAACCCAGCGGGAGCGCACCGTATCTCCCGAAGGATTCACATGTCAGATCTGGTTCTCCGCCCGCTCGTCGCGGGCGAGTCCGCACTGTTCACCTCTCTTCCGGCCACCGACCGGATCGGCCGCCCGCTGGTCGGGCAGCACTTCGCGCTGCTGGACGCCGGCGGCGAGTACCGCCCCGAGTGGTCGTGGGTCGCGCTGCGCGACGGCAAGGTCGTGGCCCGCGCCGCGTGGTGGGGCAAGCCGGGCGACGCCGAGCCGCTCGCCCTGGACTGGCTCGACTTCGCCGAGGGCGAGGACGAGACGGCCGCCGACCTGCTGCGCGCCGCGCTGCTGCACGCCGAGTACGACATGCTGCTTCCGTGCGGCTGGCGCGACCGGCGCGACGTCCGGGCCGAGGCGGATGCCAGGGCCGCGGTCGTGGAGGTCGGTCGGCCTGCGCAGGCTGGTGGAGCGCTACCGCTACACCTGGACCGCGGGCACCGACCCGCTGCCCGCCCGCACCGGCCGCCTGGAGTGCCGGCCCGAGCCCGACGACGCCGCGTTCCGCGCCGTCATGGCCCGGACGATGGCCGGCACCCTGGACGCCCA
Organism: uncultured Actinomycetota bacterium; assembly: GCA_963820715.1. Taxonomy (GTDB): domain Bacteria; phylum Actinomycetota; class Actinomycetes; order Streptomycetales; family Streptomycetaceae; genus Actinacidiphila. The sequence continues at coordinate 252,772 of CAWGAU010000005.1, forward strand.
CGACCGCCGGATGCTGGAGGAACAGGGCCTGGAGGCGGCGCTCGACGAGGCGATCGGCTTCCTCGACTGGCTCTCCTCGCCCTGCCGACTGGCGGCGGATCGCCTACTCTGCCGAGGGTGAAGTGATCGGCCTGCACGTCCCGGCGGAGAACCCGAGCGGTCCGTGCATCGGCTTCGTGGCGGTCGTGCCGGAGCACCGCGGCCACGGCTACGCGTACGACCTGCTGGTGGAGTGCACCCACGACCTCGTCGACCGGGGCGCCACCAGGATCGCCGCCGCGACCGACCAGGGGAACTTCCCGATGGCCGCGCATTTCGCCAGGGCGGGCTACCCGATCACGCAGGAGCGTGTGAACTTCGTCTGAACCACCCGGTCCCCGGGCATGCATGTGCCCGGGGACCGGGCAGAGTCGAATGAGCCAGCCGTTACAGGACACGACAGACAGGGCCGGGAACCACCGGGCCGGACGGGAGCCGTTGCGTGCTGTTCGAGGTGTGGGCGCCCGGCGCCCGGCAGGTGGAGGCCCTGATCGAGGAGCACGCGTACGACCTGGGACCCGATCCCGCGCGGGCCGGGTGGTGGCGGGCCGACCTGCCGGGCGCCGACGGGACGCGCTACGCGTACCGGCTCGACGGCGGGCAGCCGCTGCCCGACCCGCGCTCGCGCCGCCAGCCCGACGGCCCGGACGGGCCGAGCGCGGTGGTCGACCACGACGCCTTCCCCTGGCAGTCGCCGTGGCCGGGGCGCGGGCTGCCCGGGCGCGGTGCTGTACGAACTGCACATCGGCACCTTCACCCCCGAGGGCACCTTCGACGCGGCGATCGAGCGGCTGCCGCACCTGGCCGCGGCTGGGCGTCACGCACGTCGAGCTGATGCCGGTCTGCCCGTTCCCCGGCACCAGCGGCTGGGGGTACGAGGGGGTGTCGCTGTGGGCGGTGCACGAGCCCTACGGCGGCCCCGAGGCGATGAAGCGCTTTGTCGACGCGGCGCACCAGCACTGCCTGGGCGTGGTGCTCGACGTGGTCCACAACCACCTCGGGCCCTCGGGCAACCATCTGCCGCCCTTCGGGCCGTACTTCACCGACCGGCACCACACGCCCTGGGGCGACGCGGTCAACCTGGACGCGCCCGGCTCGGACGAGGTGCGGGACTTCCTGATCGGCAGCGCGCTGGCCTGGCTGCGGGACTACCGGCTCGACGGGCTGCGGCTCGACGCGGTGCACGCGCTGGTCGACACCCGCGCGCTGCACTTCCTGGAGGAGCTGTCGACGGCCGTGGACGGGCTGTCCGCGGCGCTGCGGCCGACCGCTGTTCCTGATCGCCGAGTCCGACCTCAACGACCCGCGGACCACCGCGCCGCGCGAGGCGGGCGGCCTCGGCCTGCACGCCCAGTGGAACGACGACTTCCACCACGCCGTGCACACCGCCGTCACCGGCGAGACGCAGGGCTACTACGCGGACTTCGCCGCCGCCGGGCCGGGCGCGCTCGCCAAGGTGCTCACCCACGGCTTCTTCCACGACGGCTCCTGGTCGTCCTTCCGCGGCCGGCACCACGGCCGTCCGCTGGACCTCGCGGCGGTCGCCCGCGCACCGGCTGCTCGGCTACGCCCAGACCCACGACCAGGTCGGCAACCGGGCCACCGGCGACCGGCTCACCCCCGAACAGCTCGGCGCCGCCGCCGCGCTGGTGCTGACCTCGCCGTTCACGCCGATGCTGTTCATGGGCGAGGAGTGGGGGGCGACCACGCCCTGGCAGTTCTTCACCGACCACGACGACCCGGAGCTGGCGGCGGCCATCACCCGCGGGCGGCGGCGGGAGTTCGCCGCGCACGGCTGGGCCGGAGGAGGACGTGCCCGACCCGCAGGACCCGGCGACCCGGGACCGGTCCTGCCTGGACTGGGCGGAGCCGGACAAGCCCGCGCACGCCGAGCTGCTGGAGTGGTACCGGTCGCTGATCGCGCTGCGCCGGGCCGAACCGGCCCTGACCGAGCCGCGGTTGGACACGGTGACGGCGACGGCCGGCGGCCGTACGCTGCGGATCGCCCGCGGCCCGTTCCGGATTCTGGTCAACTTCTCCGACGCCCCGGCCCGCGTCCCGCTCAACGCGCCGTGCGAGGTGCTGCTCGCCCGCCCGGCGTGCGGGACGCTGCCGGGCCCCGCCGTGCAGCTCCCGCCGCGCGGCGCCGTGGTGCTGCGGGAGCGGGACCGCGGGACGGCCGAAGGCGACGGCCGGCGGGGTACGGTGACGGCATGACGCGGACAGACCCGGGCGACGCGCCCGGACCGGCCGGCGGGGCGGATGGTTCGGCGAGCGGTACGGCCGGCGAACCGCTCGCGGACTGCGTGCTGTGCGGAGAGCCGACGGAGTACCCGAACAGCACGAAGGGCGCGACGCTGTGCCCGGTGTGCGCGTGGCAGGAGGCCCAGCGCACCGCGTGCTCGGGGTGAACGGCCGCGCCGCCAGGGCCCGTTCGAGGCCCGCCTCGGCTGCTACGGCTGCGGCTGCCGCCGGGGCGCCGCGGTTACGGTCGCGCTGCGGTTACGGTCGCGCTGGGGCCCCGCCGTTACGGGCGCGGCTACGGCTGCGGGGCGCGGGCGTCGCGGGCCAGGGCGGTGAGCCGGGAGACCGCCCTGAAGTACTTCTTGCGGTAGCCGCCCGCCAGCATCTCCGCGGGGAAGAGCCGGTCGAAGGGCACGCCGGAGGCCATGACCGGCACCTCGCGGTCGTAGAGCCGGTCGGCGAGGACGACCAGCCGCAGGGCGGTGGCCTGGTCGGTGACCGGTGCGACACCGCGCAGGAAGACGGCCTCGACGCCGTCGCACAGGGCGCCGTAGCGGCTGGGGTGCATCGAGGCGAGGTGGGCCGCGAGCCGGCCGAAGTCGTCGAGGGCCGCTCCCGGGGTGCGCAGCGCCGCCGCGGTGACCTGCTCGTCGGTGGACGGCTCGGGCGCCTCGGGCAGGCCGCGGTGGCGGAAGTCCTCGCCGTCGATCCGCACCGAGGTGAAGCGGGCGGACAGGCCCTGGATCTCCCGCATGAAGTCGGCGGCGGCGAAGCGGCCCTCGCCGAGCCTGCCCGGGCAGGGTGTTGGAGGTGGCGGCCAGCCGGACGCCCGCGTCGGCGAGGCGGCCGAGCAGGGTCGAGACCAGGACGGTGTCGCCCGGGTCGTCGAGCTCGAACTCGTCGATGCAGACGAGGCGGTGGCCGCTGAGCGCGTCCACGGCCTGGCGGAAGCCGAGGGCGCCCACGAGGTTGGTCAGCTCGACGAAGGTGCCGAACGCCTTGCGGTCGCGCGGGGCGTCGGTGGCGTGCCACAGCGAGGCGAGCAGGTGGGTCTTGCCGACGCCGTAGCCGCCGTCGAGGTAGACCCCGCCGGGGGCCGGCGCGGTCGGGGCGCCCCGGCGGAACCACTTCTTGCGGGCGGGCGCCGCCGGGGAGTGCGCCGAGGGTGCCGCGCGAAGGCCTCCGAGGGTGGTCACGGCGGCGGACTGGCTCGGCCGGGCCGGGTCGGGGACGTAGGTCTCGAAGCGGACCGCGTCGAACCTCGGGGGCGGGACGAGTTCCGCGAGGAGGCGGGTGGCGTCGACGTGGGGGGTGCGCTCCGAGAGAGCGAGGGGGGCGGTGGTGTCTGCGGCTGCTTTCGGGGGCACGGGTCCCCAGATTACGCCTCCGGCGGTGCGCGCGTTTCCCGCCCCTGCCTCTCTCCGCGAGTGCGCCCACTCCGTGGGGGTCTCCCCCACCCGCACACCACCCGTGCGAATCCGTCGACAGCTCTCCGTCCAACCAGCCGGGGTCCCCGCCATCGGCGGCTGCCCCGCCCGTGCGACGACCCCGACGGCTCCCGTCCAAGCCGCAGGGCTCCGACCCATGGCTGCACCGCCCGTGCGAATCCCCGACGGCTCACCGTCCAAGCCGTGCGCGGGCACGCCCGCGGGGCCGTGTCCGGCCGGTCGGAGCGCTCGGCGATCGGTGCGAGCTGCGGCCGGCGCGGGTCGGCGGGCGGGTCGGGGGTGGGTGGGAGACTGCGGGGATGCAGCAGCTATTTCCCGTGGCGGGCGGCGGGCGACGTGGAGACGTTGGCGGGGCCTCGCGGAGGCGTACGCGTACCCGGAGCGGGGGGCGGGCCCGTGGCTGCGGGCGAACATGGTCGGGTCGCTGGACGGCGCCGCCCGGCACGAGGGGAAGTCGGCGGGGCTGTCGTCGGCCGCGGACATGCGGATCTTCGGCGTGCTGCGCGCGCTGGCCGACGTGGTCGTCGTGGGCGCGGAGACGGTCCGCCAGGAGGGGTACCGGCCGGCGAAGGCCCGCGAGGCGTTCGCCGAGCGCAGGGCCGCGGACGGCCAGCCGCCGGCGCCGGCCATCGCGGTGGTGAGCCGCCGGCTCGACCTGGACTTCACGCAGCCGCTGTTCACCGGGCCGGCGGACGCCGACCCTGGTGCTGACCGGCACGGGCGCCGACCCGGAGCGGGTGGCCGCGGCCCGGCGAGGCGGGCGGCCCGGGTGGTGTTCGCGGGTGAGGGCGACGGTGTCGACCCGGTGCGCGCGGTCCGGGAGCTGGCCGCGCTGGGCCACGTACGGCTGCTGCACGAGGGCGGCCCCCGGGTGCTGGCGCAGTTCGCCGCGGCCGGGGTGGTCGACGAGCTGTGCCTGACGCTCTCGCCGTTCGTCACGGGCGGCGACGCGCCGAGGATCATGAACGGTCCGGGGGTCCCGGGCCCGGCCCGGTTCGTACCGCACCGCGTCCTGGAGGAGGACGGTTTCCTTTTCACCCGCTACGTGCGGGCAGAAGCACTCGCACGAGGGACTCGCGCCCAAAAAAGCGGATGAACCCGTTCCGCTTCGTGTCGCGCGGGAAGACTTAGGGCGGCGCCCCGGCAAGATCGGGGCCTGGCCCGAGACAGGGAAGGACGCGTCCGTGTTCACGACCGTACTCATGATCGAGAAGCCGCTCGCCGCGGCCGACGTGGAGCTGATCACCTCGCTCCACGGCGACGAGCAGGTCTCCTTCGTCGTACTCATGCAGCCGCGCGGCGACCAGGACCGCCTGCTGCGCGCCGTGGACGACGTGGCGCTCGGCTACATCGACGACGCGGCCCGGGAGAACGAGGTGCCGGAGGGCCAGGACGCCTTCCCGCCCGCCGAGCGGTCCCTGGCGCACTCCCTGGAGGCGCTGCGGGCGAGCGGGGCCGAGGCCGTCGGCGAGGTGGTCGCAGGACCACCCGCTGGACAAGCTGCAAGACCGTGGTGGAGCAGACGCGGGCCGACGAGGTGATCGTGCTCACCGCGCCGCACTTCGTGGAGGAGTTCTTCCACCGCGACTGGACGTCCCGGGCGCGGCACAAGGTCGGCGTGCCGGTGCTGAAGCTCTTCGCCCAGCACGAGGCCGGCAGGAGCGGCCCGCACCAGGAGCCGCCGCGAGGCGCGGTAGCGCGGCGCCGGGCGCCCGCCACGGCCGGCGGGGTGCGAGAATCGGCCGCAGACCGCTCGATGCGACCACCCCCTGGAGACCCGCGCATGAGCCCGTCCAGCCCGTCCGTGCCCCCCGCCCTGCGACCGGCCGCACTTCATCGGCATCGGCGGCGCCGGGATGTCGGGGATCGCCAAGATCCTGGCCCAGCGCGGGGCGCGGGTGGCGGGCAGCGACGCGAAGGACTCCGAGACGGCGGCGGCGCTGCGCGCGCTGGGCGCGACCGTGCACATCGGCCACGACGCGGCGCACCTGGCGCCGGACGCGTCCGCCGTGGTCGTGTCCAGCGCGATCCGCGCGGAGAACCCGGAGCTGGCCGCGGCCCGCGAGCGCGGGCTGCCGGTGGTGCACCGCAGCGACGCGCTGGCCGCGCTGATGGCGGACGCCCGGCCGATCGCGGTCGCGGGCACGCACGGCAAGACCACCACCACCTCGATGCTCGCGGTCGCGCTGGCCTCGCTCGGCCTCGACCCGTCGTACGCGATCGGCGGCGACCTGGACGCGCCGGGGTCCAACGCCCAGCACGGCGGCGGCGAGATCTTCGTCGCGGAGGCCGACGAGAGCGACCGCAGCTTCCACGCGTACTCCCCCGAGGTCGCCGTCGTCCTCAACGTGGAGCTGGACCACCACGCCAACTACGCCTCGCTGGAAGAGATCTACGAGTCCTTCGAGACCTTCGTCGGCAAGATCCGGCCGGGCGGCACCCTGGTGGTCTCCGCCGACCAGCCGGGCGCCGTCGAGCTGACCGCGCGGGTCCGGGACAGCGCGGGCCTGCGGATCGTGACGGTCGGCGAGTCCGAGCACGCCGACCTGCGCATCACCCGGATCAACCCGCGCGGTCTGACCAGCGAGGTCAGCGTCCTGCTCGACGGCGCGGATGCTCACCTTCACCGTCTCGGTGCCCGGCCGGCACTACGCGCACAACGCGGTCGCCGCGCTGGCCGCCGGCATCGCGCTGGGCGTGCCGGCCCGCAATCTGGCCTCGGCGCTCGGGAAGTACACCGGGGTCAAGCGGCGCCTGCAGCTCAAGGGCGAGGCCGCGGGCGTGCAGGTCATCGACTCCTACGCGCACCACCCGACCGAGATGGCCGCCGACCTGGAGGCGATCCGCGGCGCGGCGGCCGACGCCCGGGTGCTGGTGGTCTTCCAGCCGCACCTGTTCAGCCGTACGAAGGAGCTGGGCGTCGAGATGGGCGGCGCGCTGGCGCTGGCCGACGCGTCGGTGGTGCTGGACATCTACCCGGCCCGCGAGGACCCGCTGCCCGGCGTGACCAGCGAGATCATCATCGACGCCGCACGGGCGGCGGGCGCCGACGTGACCGCCGAGCACGACCGGGACGCGGTCGCGGAGGCGGTGGCAGGAATGGCGAAGCCCGGTGATCTCGTTCTCACCATGGGAGCGGGCGACGTGACCGATCTCGGACCCCTGATTCTCGCCCGCCTCGGCGCTTGAGGAGGAGACCATGGCCCAGGACGACGTGAACAAGTACCCGGTCGCCAAGACCGACGAGCAGTGGCGCGCGGAGCTGTCCCCGCAGGAGTACGCGGTGCTGCGGCAGGCCGGCACCGAGCGCCCGTTCGTCGGCGAGTACACCGACACCACGACGGAGGGCGTCTACTCCTGCCGCGCCTGCGGGGCCGAGCTCTTCCGCTCCGACACGAAGTTCGAGTCCCACTGCGGCTGGCCGTCCTTCTACGACCCGGCCGACTCCAAGGCCGTCGAGCTGATCGAGGACCGCACGATGGGCATGGTCCGGGTGGAGGTCCGCTGCGCCAACTGCGGCTCCCACCTGGGGCACGTCTTCGAGGGCGAGGGCTACGCCACGCCCACCGACCAGCGCTACTGCATCAACTCGATCTCGCTGCGGATGGCGCCGAAGCAGTAGCGGCGCCTCAGACGCCGTTAACGCCCGCCCGGTCCAGGTCGAGGCCGCGGTGCCCGCCTCGTCCAGGGCGGGCACGGCGCCGGTGGCCATGGCCACCACCACGTGGTCGTGGAAGTCCCGGGTAGCGACGACCAGCTCCGTCACGGGCGCGGAGCACCTGGATGTCGGCGGCGCTGAAGCTGCGCCCGGTGGACAGCGACCGCCCCCGGTGGTCGAACTCGGCGACGACCACCTCGGGGTCGGCCGTCTCGTGCACCCGCACGTTCTCCACCCGCAGTTCGAGCGGGGTGGCGGCGGCCACCGACGCGAAGCGCACCCGTGTCACCTCGGCCCTCCTGGCCGGCCTGCGCCCATGACCCGGCGCCGGGTCGTCGCCGGGATGTCAGGAGGGGGCCAGGCGGACGGCGGCGCGGGTGGAGGCGAGCACGGCGGCCGCGGCCAGCGCCGCCGAGACGGCGAGCGCGAGCAGCGGGTAGTGGACGGCCCCGGTGCGCGAGCCGGTGACCAGGGTCGTGACGGCCGCCTGCGCCGGGGACCCCGTGGTCAGCAGGACCGCGCCCGCGCCCAGCCCGGTGCACAGGACGGACCACCCGGTCCCCCGCAGCAGCGGCGGGTTGGTGAGCGCGCCGACCGCCGTGCCGAGCAGGACGGAGACCGCCGCGGCCGTCAGTCCGGCCGCGGTGGCCGCGCCCACCGGACGGCCGTGCGCAGGTCGTCGGAGTGCGGCCCGCCGGAGAGCGCGACGAGGGCCGTCCCGGCGGCGCCCAGCACCGCGGAGGTCGCCGCGGCCGCGTACAGCGCGCCGCGGTGGGCCCGCCCGGGCCCTACGGCCGAGGCCGTGCACGCCCGCGCGGCGGCCGGCTCGCCGGTGACGCAGACCCGTACCATCCAGGCCGCCACCGGCAGCAGCAGCGCGGCCGCGTAGCCGAGCGAGCCGAGCAGCGGCTGGCCGCCCGCGACGCCGATGCCCAGGACCGCGCCGTAGAAGAGCAGTGGGGGCAGCCAGCGGTGGGAGCGCAGGAGCAGGTCGAGCTGGTAGCGCAGGAGGGCGCCGGCCGGCCGGCGGGCGCCCTCGGCGAGGGCGGGGAGGTCCGGGACGGCGGCGGCAGCCCGTGCCGCCCGGGTGCGGACCGCCGCGATGTGCCAGGGCGGCCGGGCCCCGAGCAGCGCCCGCAGCACTCCGTCGGACTCCGCCGCGGGCACCTCCGCCCGCAGCCGGCCTTCGCCGTACTCCGCCGCGAACGGCCGTACCGCCGCAGGCACTTCGCCCGGTCCGGCCGCCTCGATGACGACACCGCCGCGGTCCGGGAGCCCTGTCCCGGTCGGGCGGGCGCCGGGCGCCGCGGGCGTGAAGCGGCCGCTGCCGACGGCGTAGACGGCCGGCGCCTCGCCCGCCAGGCGCCGGGGATCGTGGTCGACGAAGAAGACGGTGGCCCCGGCGGCGACCCGCGACCGTACGGCGTCGTCGAGGACCGCGCGGGCGTCCGTGTCGAGCCCCGTCCACGCCTCGTCCAGGACGAGCAGGCGGGGTTCGGCGATCAGCGCCTGGATCACCGCGACCTTCTGGCAGGTGCCCTTGGAGAGCTCGTCCAGCGGGGTGCGGGCGTAGCCGGTGACGCCGAACCGTTCGAGCCAGTGCAGCGCGCGGGCGCGGGCGGTGGCGGCGGGCAGGCCGCGGATCGCGCCGAGGTGGGTGAGGTAGCGCAGCACGGGGAAGGGCAGCGCGGCCGGGAAGCGCTCGGGCACGTATGCCGTCTCCGCCGCGGGCCGCCCCAGCAGGCGCCCCGACGTGGGCCGGTCCACGCCGGCCACGATCCGCAGCAGCGTCGACTTCCCGCTGCCGTTGGGGCCCTCGACCCGCACCAGCGAGCCGTCCGGCACCTTGAGCGCCACATCGCGCAGCACCCAGGGGCCGCGGACCCCGTAGCGCCGCCCCACCGCTTCGAGCCGCAGCCCGTTCCCGTCGCGCACGCGACCCATCCTGGCCCACACCGTACGGACCGCCAACAGCCGGCCGCGCCGCCGATGGCAGACTGGGCGCGTGAGCAGCCCCTTCCAGCCTCCTCAGGCGACCCGCCCGGCCCGGGGCGGGGACGCCGACCGCGACGCCGCCCCGCAGTTCGTCCTGCCGCTGGTGGTCCGCATCGAGCGTGACGCGCCGCCGCCGCGCACCGACGCCCTGGAGACGGCGGCGCGGGCCGTCCTGACCCTGCTGTCCGACGAGCGGGCGACCGCACCGGACGGGGAGTGGGCCGAGGCGGTACGGGACTGGCAGGACGCGCGGATCAGGAAGGTCGTCCGGCGGGCCCGCGGCGCGGAGTGGCGCAAGGCCGAGGCGCTGCCCGGGATCACCGTGTCCGGCGCGGCGGCCGAGGTCCGGGTCTTCCCGCCGATCCCGCTCGACGGCTGGCCCAAGGAGCTGGCCAAGCTCCAGGTGTCCGGGACCGAGCTCGACGACCCCGACCCGCCCGCGCCCGCCGCGCCCGGCGCCGCCGTGCTCTGGATGAGCCCGGAGGTCACCATGTCCGCGGGCAAGGCCATGGCGCAGGCCGGCCACGGCGCCCAACTCGCCTGGTGGGCCCTGCCCGACGACGCCCGCGCGGCGTGGCGCGCGGCCGGCTTCCCGCTCTCCGTCCGCACCGCGGCCCCCGCGCTCTGGGCCCGCCTGGCGTCGGCCGGCCTGCCCACCGTCCGCGACGCCGGTTTCACCGAGGTGGCCCCCGACTCCACGCACGGTCATCGCCACCCACCCGGCCTTTCCCTAGCGCTCCGGTCCCTGGTTCTCGGACCGGAGAGGTCCACCGGGCGCGCCGCGGCAGGCCCCGGCTTCCTCGGCCCTACGGCTGGAGGACGAGCCGTCCCCGCACTCCGCCCGCGGCGAGCCGCGCGTGCGCCTCGGCCGCCTTGTCCAGGGGGTAGGTGTCGGCGACGCGCAGGGTGAGGCGGCCGGCGTCGACGAGCGCGGACAGGGCGGTCAGCCGCGGCCCGTCGGCGTGGACCCAGACGTTGGCGACGCGCGTACCGCGGCGCGGCACCGGGTCGGAGCCGAGGCCGACGGCGGTGAACGAGCCGCCCGCGCGCAGCGATTCGAGCGCGGCGGTCTTCAACCCGGCTGCGTCGAGGACCCCGTCGACGCCCCCGGGCACGTGCGAGCGTACGGCGTCGGCGAGCGGGACCCCGCGCGGCACGAAGTGGTCGGCGCCCAGGCCGCGGACCAGCTCCTCGTCGTCCGGTCCGGCGGCGGCCACGACGCGCAGACCGCGGACGGCGGCCAGTTGGACCGCGAAGCCGCCGACGCCCCCGGCCGCGCCGGTGACGAGCAGGGTGTCGCCCGCGCGGAGCCCGAGCAGGTCGAGCCCCTGGGCGGCGGTGAGGCCGTTGAGCGGCAGGGTGGCCGCCTCGGCGGCGGAGGCGGCCCGCGGGGCGTGGCCGGCGTTCGCCCGGTCCAGGACCACGTACTCGGCGTAGCCGCCGAGGCCGAGGTCGAGCCGGTCGACGAGCCCGATCACGCGGTCGCCGACGGCGAACCCCGCGCCGTCCCCGACGGCGTCGACCGTCCCGGCCACGTCCCAGCCGACACCGGTCTGCCCGCGCGGCTCGGTGAAGCCGACGGCGACCATCGCCCCGGCCCGCACGGCCAGGTCGACCGGGTTGACGGCGGCCGCCTGGACGGCGACCCGGATCTGCCCCGGTCCCGGCTCGGGCCGCTCGGTGTCGACGGTGAGCAGCGCTTCGGGGCCGCCGAAGTCCCTGACGACGACTGCGCGCATGGTGGTTCTCCTCGGTTCGCGTGAAGGTGCTGAGGTGCTGAGGTGCTGGGGTGCAGCCGCCCGGTCCGGAGGCCGGCCCGGGCGCACGCTTACGAACGTACGGAGCGCTACTCTCTTTCGGTAAGAAGGCACCTGTAAGTGCGTAACCCACTGGGAGGAGACCCCGTGCCCACCCGTACCGCCGCCCAGCGCCGCGCCGACGCCCGGATCGCCTACGACGCGTTCCTCGCCGCCTGCCCCTCGCGGCAGTTGCTCGACCGGCTCAGCGACAAGTGGACGACCCTGGTCATCAGCGCCCTGGCCGAAGGGTCGCTGCGCTACGGGGAGTTGGCGCGGATCATCGCCGGGGTGAGCCAGAAGATGCTGACCCAGACGCTGCGCTCGCTGGAGCGCGACGGCCTGGTGACACGCACGGTGACCCCGGCCGTCCCGGTCCGGGTGGACTACGAACTGACGCCGATCGGCCGCGAGTTGCTGGTCGTGCTGAGCGCCGTGAAGGCATGGTCGGAACGCCACATCGAGCAGGTCCTCGACGCGCGCGAGGCGTACGACGCCCAGGTCACCGTCGACGTGTGACCGGCGCGTCCGTGGCCGGGCGGGGCCGGAGCAGGATCAGGAGCGGGCCCTGCGGCTGTGGAAGACGGCGAGGACCGCCGCGCCGAACGCCAGGGCGGCGGCCCCGATCCAGCCGATGGTCACGGCGCCGTTGCCACCGGTGGCGGCGAGCGTGCCGTCCGGGGCACTGTCGGCGGCCTGTCCCCCGGCGCCGCTGCCGCCCGTTGCCGAGTGGGCCGCCGCGGCGGCCGGGGTGGTGGGCCCGGCGCCGCCCGTACCGCCGCCGCTGGAGGCGACCGTGCCGCCCGCGACGTCCACGGTGAGGGTGGCGCTGTCGTTGCCGTGGTGGTGGTCGAACGGCAGGCCCAGGTCGTAGACCGTGGTGGCCCGCACCCGGCCGGTGGTGACGGCGGGCGCACCGGCGTCGATCCGTACGGTGAAGGGCAGCCGGAGCAGCTCGCCGGCGCTGAACGGGCGGGCCACCTCGCAGATGTACTTGGGTGCGCCGAGCGCGGGCTGCCCGGGCCCGTCGACGGCCCACGGGTTGCACCGCGGCGGCACCCGGACCGCCGTGGTGCCCGGCGGGATGTCGACCATGACGCCGAGCTGGTTGTCGCTGGTCTCGACGTCCACCGAGGCGGGGCCGAGGTCGCGCAGTTCGGCGGTGAGGACGACCCGGTCGCCGGGAGAGCCGTGGGCGCTGTCGCCGCCGGCGGCGAGGTCGGCGGTGTTGTCGGCGTCGACCGTCCAGTCCGCGCCGTCGCTGCCGGACGCGGGGGCGGCGCCGTCGGGCACGAGCGAGAGCACCGGACCCGTGCTCGTTCGGGGCGGGTGCGGGCGCGTCGGCGGGCGTTGCGCGGTAGCGGACCAGCTCCCACAGCGCCCGGTGGGTGACGCTCGATGCCGAACGGCGCGGACAGCCGGTACTTCCGCCCGGGTTCGACGGACGTGGCGAGGTGGCAGACCGCGTCGTCGGTGAGCGTCGGGATGTCGGGGTTGGAGACCGTGCGGTAGTCGCAGTTGGCGAAGCGCTGGGCGAAGCCCAGGCCGGTGGTGGTGGTCACCTCCAGGTCGACGCCGTCCGCGCCGAGCTGCCCGGTGTCGGCGACGGTGAACGGCGCGTCCAGGGTGCTGCCGGGCACGGCGTGGCCGGTCTGCGGCACCGGGCCGACGACCAGCCCGACGACGCCGACGGTCACCGTGACCTCGACCCGGTCGATCGTGGCGTTCGACGCGGTGCCGGTGAGGACGGCGGTGCCGGTCGTGCCGAGCGGGACGCCCGGCTTCGCGTTCAGCTCGACCAGCCCGCCGGTGCCGGCGGCGCCGATGTCGCCGCGGTTCCACACGCAGGTGTCGCCCTGGCACGGGCTGCCGGCGTCGGCGAAGGAGGTGATGCCGGAGACGTCCAGCGTGACGTCCACGTCCTTGACGGTCGAGCCGTCCGGGGCGACCAGCGACCAGCTGATCTGCGGCGGGTCCTGCCGGTCCGCGGGCTGCGGCAGGCCGACCTGCCGGTCGACGACCAGGTGGAGGCTCGGCCCGCCGGCCGGTTCGGCCTGGGCGGGGACGGCCGAGACGCCCGCCGAGGACGGCGGCCGCGCAGGCGGCCACCGCGGCCGCCCATCGGCGCCAGGTGTGCCGGCTGCTCCGGTTGCGGTGCGACATCTGCGCGGTCTCCCCCGTGTGTGCCTGCCCGACAGACGTCCGGCACTGGGTTCGACCCGCCGGCGGCGCCATTGGTTGCCCACCCGCCCGTAACGAAACGGTCTACCGGCCGCCGGGGGAAGGACGGCCCGCGCCCTCCCCGCGGCAGCGGCGGCCGCTACGCCAGTCCCGCCACCAGATCGGCGACCGAGCGGCGGCGGCCGGTGTAGAAGGGCACCTCTTCGCGGACGTGCAGCCGGGCCTCGGAGGCGCGCAGGTGGCGCATGAGGTCCACGATCCGGTGCAGTTCGTCGGCCTCGAAGGCGAGAATCCACTCGTAGTCGCCGAGCGAGAAGGAGGCCACGGTGTTGGCCCGCACGTCCGGGTAGCCGCGGGCCATCTTGCCGTGGTCGGCGAGCATGCGGCGGCGGTCCTCGTCGGGCAGCAGGTACCAGTCGTAGCTGCGGACGAAGGGGTAGACGCTCACGTAGCCGCGCGGCGTCCTCGTCGGCGAGGAACGCCGGGACGTGCGACTTGTTGAACTCCGCCGGGCGGTGCAGCGCCATGTTCGACCACACCGGCTCCAGCGCGCGGCCCAGCCGGGTGCGGCGGAAGAGGCTGTACGCCTCCTGGAGCGCGTCGGAGGTCTCCGCGTGCCACCAGATCATCAGGTCGGCGTCGGCCCGCAGCCCGGACAGGTCGTAGGTGCCGCGGACGGTGACGTCCTTCGCGGCGAGCTGCGCGAACAGCTCCTCCACCTCGTCCGCGTAGCCCGCGCGGTCATCCGGCAGCACGTCCTTGAGCCGGAAGACCGACCAGAGCGTGTAGCGGATGACCTCGTTGAGGTCCTTGGCCTTCTTCCCCGCGTTCGGGACCTTGGCGGCGGCGGTGTCGGCGGGGGCGGAATGGAGTCGAGTCGGTCATGCGGCTATTCTCGCGCGCCGTCCGGCGGTGCCCGGCACCAGGGTCGCCAGCACCTCGGCGGCCGCCCGGCGCCCGCTGCCGACGCAGGCGGGGATGCCGACCCCGTCGTAGACCGCGCCGCAGACCGCGAACCCGGGCAGCTTCCCGGCCTCCTCGCGGATGCGCGCCACCCGGGCGACGTGCCCGACGGCGTACTGCGGCAGCCCGCCCTCCCAGCGGGTGACCCGGGCGGCGACCGGCGCGGCCCGCAGGCCCACCGCCGCCTCCAGGTCCTCCCGGGACAGCCGGACCAGGTCGGTGTCGTCCCAGGCCAGGTCGGCGGTCGTCGCCGTGCCGGCCGACCGAGGTGCGCAGCACGAAGGTGTCGCCGCCGGCCTCGCCGAGCCAGCCCCACTTGCGGCTGGAGAAGGTGGACGCCTTGATGGTGCGGCCGTCGACCGGCGGGACCAGGAAGCCGCTGCTGTGCGGCAGTTGGAGCAGGTCGCGGCGGCGGAAGGCCATGGTGACCAGGGCCATGCTCGCGTACTCCACCGCGCTCAGCTCGGCCGCGGCGGCGGGCGACTCGGCGGCGAGCAGCCGGGCGGCGGCGGGCGCGGGCGCGGCGAGCACCACCGCGTCGGCGGTGAGCACCCGGCCGTCGAGGCCGACCCGCCAGCCGTGTGCCCCGGTGCGCCGCAGTTCGCGGACGGGGGCGCCGGTCTCGATGACGGCGCCGGCGGCCCGGCACGCGTCGGCGACGGCGAGCGGCAGCCGTCCCACGCCGCCGCGGATGCCGTTGAAGACGGGCGCGCCGTTCTCCCGGGCGGCCGCCTTGTGCTGGAGGTCGCGGGCGGCCTCGATGAGCGAGCGCCCGGCGACGGCCGCCGCGTAGAGCTGCGGCACCGCGGCGCGCAGCGAGATCTCGTACGCGTTGCCCGCGTACACCCCGCCGAGCAGCGGTTCGACCAGCCGGTCCACCACCTCGTGGCCGAGCCGGGCGGCGACGTAGCGCGCCGACGGCCACGTCCTCGCCGACCTCGGTACGGGGCAGCACGTGGTCGAGCGGCAGGCGGGCCAGGCCCGCGGCGGAGAGCACGCCGGAGGCGGCCAGCGGGCGCGAGGTCGCCGGGCACGCCCATCACATGGCCCTTGGGCATCGGGCGCAGCCGGCCGCGGGTCCACAGCGCGGCGCCCTGCACGGCGGGCGGCTCCAGGTCGTCGCCGAGCCCGACCTCGCGGGCCAGCGCGAGCGCCTCGGGGCGCCGGGCCAGCAGCGACTCGGCGCCCAGGTCGACCGGCACGCCGGCGATCTCGTCGGCGTGCAGCTTGCCGCCGAGCCGCCCGGACGCTTCGAGCAGCGTCACCGCGACGCCGGCCCGCGCCAGGTCGTGGGCGGCGGCGAGCCCGGCGATGCCGCCGCCGATGACCACCACGTGTCCGGCGCTACCTGCCGCGCCGCCGGTACGGCTGCCCTGCGTCTGGCTCATGTCCCCCACTGTCGCAGACACCGGGCCGAGTTCCGAATGTGACCCCTTCGGGACCACGGGCCCGAAACCCGGGCAGGACACGGCACGTCCAACGGGCGTCAGCGTTCCAACGGCCCTTGTTCTGGGGGGAATTCGATGATGTACCGACTGGCCGGACCGGCTCGGCGAAGAACCCGCGCTGCCCGGCGGCCACGCACGGCGGCGGTACGCAGGGCGCGCGGCCTGCGCGCTGCTGCTCGCCGCCACGCTCACCGCGGCCGGCTGCGGCGGCTCGGGAGGCAGCGGTGCCTCCGGCGCCGACAAGGCGGCCGTGCCAGCGGGGGCGCCGAACGGCGCCGTCAACGGCCCGGACAACGCCGGTACGGGCCCCGGCGGCGCCCCCGCCGTGGCCTCCGGCGGCGCCGCCTCCCGAGCCGCCGCGCCCGGCTCGGGCCCGGGCGCGACGCAGAAGACGCCGGCGCCCGCCGGCTACCTGGTGCGGACCGCGACGCTCACCGTCCGCACCGCGCACGTCGAGACCCAACTCGCCGCCGCCCGCCGGTACGCGGCCGAGGCGGGCGGCTACGCGGGCGACGAGAACACATCGGTGGACGGCCGCGGCCACGCGAGTTCCAGCGTCCAACTGCGGGTACCTGCCGCGCGGTACGACAGCGTGCTCGCCGAACTCTCCGGTCTGGGCGTACTGGTGGACCGCACGGTGAAGGTGCAGGACGTCACCGGGCAGGTGGTGGACGTCGACAGCCGCATCAAGTCGCAGCAGGCCAGCGTCAGCCGGGTGCGCGGGCTGATGAAGGACGCGACCGGCCTCACCGACGTGGTGTCCCTGGAGAGCGAGCTGAGCACCCGGGAGTCCGCGCTCGAGGCCCTGGAGGCGCAGCAGGCGTCGCTGAAGTCGCGGACCGACCTGGCCACGATCACGCTCCGGCTGTCCGAGCCGCCGGCGCGTCGGGCGACGCCGAAGCCGAAGAAGAAGGGCGACGGGTTCTGGACGACGGTCGGCCACGCGCTGGGTGACGGCTGGCACGCGTTCTACGTCGCGCTGCGTGGGTTGTTGGTCGTGCTCGCGGTGGCGCTGCCCTTCCTCGCGCTTGGTGCGCTGGGCGTACTCGTCCATCGCCGCTTGGGCCGCCGCCGCGGGGCTTAGGGTCCCGTTTCCGCCCGGGGGTGCCCCTTGCCCCCGGCTCCCGGACCACCCGGCGGTGGTGGGCTGGTCGCGCAGTTCCCCGCGCCCCTTCGGAGACCGCCGCGACGGTCCCGGTCCGCCTCCGGCCACCGGCCGGTGGCCTGCTGGTCGCGCAGTTCCCCGCGCCCCTGGGTGGTGCACCTCTTCCGCGGCGGCGAGCCACAACAAGGGGCACGGGGAACTGCGCGGGAAGCACCCACCGGCGAGTGGTCCGGGAGCCGGTGGAGGGGGCGCCCCGGGCGGAAAGGGGCACCCTAGGCGGAAGCCGATTCCGTGTGGACGAAGTCCACGAGGCGGGTGAGGGCGTCCGGGTCGGTGCTCGGCAGCACGCCGTGGCCGAGGTTGAAGACGTGGCCGGTGCCGGCCGCCGCGCGCGGCGTCGAGCACGGCCCGCGGCCTTCGCCTCGACGGCCCGCGGTCGGGGCGAAGAGCACCGAGGGGTCGAGGTTGCCCTGGAGCGCCTTGCCGGGGCCGACCCGGCGGGCCGCCTCGTCCAGCGGCACCCGCCAGTCGACGCCGACCACGTCCGCGCCCGCCTCGCCCATCAGGCCGAGCAGTTCGCCGGTGCCGACGCCGAAGTGGATGCGCGGCACGCCGTAGCCCGCGACCGCGTCGAAGACCTTCGCCGAGGCGGGCATGACGTAGCGGCGGTAGTCGGCGGGGGCGAGCGCGCCCACCCAGGAGTCGAAGAGCTGGACCGCGCTCGCGCCCGCCTCGATCTGCACCTTCAGGAAGGCGCGCGGTGATCTCGGCGAGCCGGTCGAGCAGGTCGGCCCACAGCTCGGGGTCGCCGTACATCATGGCCTTGGTGCGCTCGTGGTTGCGCGACGGGCCGCCCTCGACCAGGTAGCTGGCCAGGGTGAAGGGCGCGCCCGCGAAGCCGATCAGCGGGGTCGCGCCGAGTTCGGCGGTGAGCAGGCCGATCGCCTCGGTGACGTAGGAGACGTCGTCGGGCTCCAGGTCGCGCAGCCGGGCGAGGTCGGCGCGGGTGCGGATCGGGTCGGCGACCACCGGGCCGACGCCGGGCTTGATGTCCAGGTCGAGGCCGATCGCCTTGAGCGGGACCACGATGTCGCTGTAGTAGATCGCCGCGTCCACGCGGTGCCGGCGCACCGGCTGGAGGGTGATCTCGGCGACCAGTTCGGGCCGCATGCAGGACTCCAGCATGGGGATGCCCTCGCGCAGCTTCAGGTACTCGGGCAGCGAACGCCCGGCCTGCCGCATGAACCACACCGGGGTGTGCGGCACGGATTCGCGCCGGCAGGCGCGGATGAACGGGGAAGCAGCGGTCTGCTGTTGCGCACTCACACCCCGCATCCTCCCACGGCGCCCCCGACCCCTGTCCCGCCACCGGGCTCCCGGCGGCGGGACAGGGGCGCAAGTGGGGTGTTGGTACCGGCACAGCGCGTCGCGGCGGCCTAGTCTTCCGGGCATGGCAGCGGTTCACGGGCACTCGGCGGACGAGGCTCCCTTCTCCTTCCGGCACGCGGTGGACGGTCTGCGGGCCGTCGGCTCCGGCCCGAGGTACGGATCGAGGAGGCGCCCGCACCGCGACGGCTCGCCTCGTACGCGTACGCACTGGAGGCCACGGTGGTGGTGGACGGCGAGGAGCTGGCCGACGGCCGGCTGGTGCTGCTGCACGAACCGGACGGCCACGACGCGTGGCACGGCGAGTTCCGGGTGGTCACGCTGGCCCGGGCGGAGCTGGAACCGGAGATGGCCGGCGACCCGCTGCTGCCGGAGGTGAGCTGGTCGTGGCTGACGGGGGCGCTGGCGGCGACGCGGCGCCGGCCACCACGATCCGAGCGGCACGGTCTCCCGGGCGTCCTCGCACTACTTCGGCGGTCTCGCGGAGCGGCGGGACGACACGCAGATCGAGATCCGCGCGTCGTGGACACCGCAGGAGCGGCCCGGCGGCGGCGGTCCCGACACGGCCGCGCACCTGGCGGCCTGGTGCGACCTGCTGTGCGCGTGCGCGGGCCTGCCGCCGGCCGAGTCCCCGGAGGCCGCGGCCCGGGGCACAAGCGGCGTCGTACCACTGCCGAAACGGCGTACCTGAGCACTTTTTGTGCACTTGACGTCGGCATCCGTTCGATCGGCCGTCCGATTTGCCGGAATTGATACCCAATAAATCGTGATCTTTCCCTAAAGCCCGAAGCAATTGCTGCCGAAGGAGACTGTGACCGTTTCAGTCCCCTTTGCCACAGGAGGCCCGGTGTCCGTTCTTCTCGAGCAGCCCACGAGCCTGGTCGCCTACCGTCCCAGCAAGCCGACGGCCATGGTCGTCGTGGCCGACCCCCGGGTCCGCTCCACTGTCACCCGACACCTGTGGGCGCTCGGAGTTCGGGACGTGATCGAGGCTTCCTCCATCGCCGAGGCCCGTCCCCGGGTCGGCAATCCCCGCGACATCTGCGTCGCCGACGTCCACCTGCCCGACGGTTCCGGGCTGACCCTGCTCGCCGAGACCCGGGCGGCCGGCTGGCCGAACGGCCTGGCGCTGTCCGCCGCCGACGACATCGGCGCCGTCCGCAACGCGCTGGCCGGCGGCGTGAAGGGCTACGTCGTCACCGGCACCCGCAACACCGCGGGCGCGCTGGCCGGCCGCCCCGGACTCGCCCCGCTCGGCGCCACCGCGGCCCGCATGCAGCGCCGTCCGCCGGGCGTGCCCGGCCACCCCGGCGGCTACCGCGAGCTGTCCGGCCGCGAGGTCGAGGTGCTCCGGCTGGTCGCCGAGGGCCAGTCGAACAAGGCGATCGGCGTGTCCATGGGCCTGTCCGCGCTGACCGTCAAGAGCCACCTGGCCCGGATCGCCCGCAAGCTGGGCACCGGCGACCGGGCGGGGATGGTGGCCGTGGCGCTGCGCACCGGCATCATCCACTGACCCGCCACCCGGTCCTCGCCCGTCGGCGGAACGTTCCGCCGACGGGCGTCGGCACGCCCCGGCCCGGCCCGTTGTGCCCGAGGTTGTCCACAAGGTGTCGCGCACGGAGATCCACCGCACGCCGCCGCACGGCTACCCTTGACGGGTGACCGACGCCAGAGAGACCGCAACCCCTGAAACCTCGGCGCCGGTCCCGCTGCTGGACCCGCGCGAGGGCATCCCGCCGGTGACCGCCAGCCCGGAGGCTCTCGCTGAAGTCGTCGCGGCCTTCGCCGCGGGTTCGGGTCCGGTCGCCGTCGACGCCGAGCGCGCCTCCGGCTACCGCTACGGGCAGCGGGCCTACCTGGTCCAGCTGCGCCGCGCCGGAGCAGGGACCGCGCTGATCGACCCCGTCGGATGTCCCGATCTGTCCGCCCTCGGCGCGGCCCTGTCGGACACGGAGTGGGTGCTGCACGCCGCCACCCAGGACCTGCCGTGCCTGCTCGAACTGGGCATGCACCCGGCCTCGCTCTTCGACACCGAACTCGCCGGACGGCTGGCCGGCTTCGCCCGGGTCGGCCTCGGCGCCATGGTGGAGAACGTGCTGGGCTTCGTCCTGGAGAAGGGCCACTCGGCGGTCGACTGGTCCACCCGCCCGCTGCCGGAGCCCTGGCTGCGGTACGCGGCGCTCGACGTCGAGCTGCTGGTCGACCTGCGCGACGCGCTGGAGGAGGAGCTGCGCGCGCAGGGGAAGCTGGACTGGGCGCTCCAGGAGTTCGCCGCCATCGCCGCCGCGCCGCCGCCCGCGCCCCGGGTCGACCCGTGGCGCCGCACCTCGGGGATGCACAAGGTCCGGCGGCGCCGCCAGATCGGCGTCGTCCGCGAGCTGTGGCTGGCCCGGGACCGGGTCGCCCGCGAGCGGGACGTCTCCCCCGGCCGGGTCCTCACCGACGCCGCGATCGTCGCCGCCGCGCTGGACACCCCGCCCAACGTGCACGCGCTGGCCGCCCTGCCCGGCTTCGGGCACCGGATGGGCCGCCGCCAGCTCGACCAGTGGCAGGCCGCGATCGACCGGGCCCGCGCGCTGCCCGAGCGGGAGCTGCCGCAGCCCGCCGCCGCGTACACCGGCCCGCCGCCGCCGCGCGCCTGGGCCGACAAGGACCCGGCGGCCGCCGCCCGGCTGTCCGCGGCCCGCGCCGCGGTCTCCGCGCTCGCCGAGGAGCTGAACCTCCCGCAGGAGAACCTGATCACCCCGGACACGGTGCGCCGGCTGTGCTGGGCGCCGCCGGCCGAGCCCACCCCCGAGGTGGTCGCCTCCGCCCTCGCCGCGCTGGGCGCCCGCCCCTGGCAGGTCACGCTCAACACCCCGCTGCTCACCAAGGCCCTCACCGCCCGCCCGCCGGCGGACCAGCCGCCGCAAGCCGACCACTGACGCCGTACCCGGTCCGTTCGGATGTGACGCTGCGCCGCTTCGCGGGGGTATGGCTGTGCACTTGGGTTACCCGCGAGTAGCATGAGCGGTGAAGCCCCGCACTCCTCCTCGGGAGAGGCGTCTCACCCGACACGGTGCCCGCGCCCCACGGTTCGCCGGTGAGCGAGCCAAAGGGCGCGCCGGCGCCGACAGTGGACGGAGCGACGAGCGAGGGACCGAGCGAGCACGGCCGACCTCCCCGGATCCAGCGTCCGGGGGTGTCCCCACACCGGGCCCCAGCGCCCGGAGGCGAGCGAACACACACAGAGGGAGCGCCATCGTGCCTCGTACCGCGAGGGACGTCGTCTTCGTCGACGGCGTCCGTACCCCGTTCGGCAAGGCGGGCCCGAAGGGCATCTACCACGAGACCCGCGCCGACGACCTGGTGATCAAGTGCATCCGGGAGCTGCTGCGGCGCAACCCCGACCTCGACCCGGCGCGGGTCGACGAGGTGGCCGTCGCCGCCACCACGCAGATCGGCGACCAGGGGCTGACCCTGGGCCGTACCGCGGGCATCCTGGCCGGACTGCCGACGACCGTGCCCGGCTTCTCCATCGACCGGATGTGCGCGGGCGCGATGACCGCGGTGACCACGACCGCCGGCGGCATCGCCTTCGGCGCGTACGACGTGGTCGTCGCCGGCGGCGTCGAGCACATGGGGCGGCACCCGATGGGCGAGGGCGTCGACCCCAACCCGCGGTTCGTCTCGGAGAAGCTCGTCGACGAGTCCGCGATGTTCATGGGCATGACCGCGGAGAACCTGCACGACCGCTTCCCGCAGCTGACCAAGGAGCGCGCCGACGAGTTCGCGCTGCGCAGCCAGGAGAAGGCCGCGAAGGCGTACGCGAACGGCCAGATCCAGCAGGACCTGGTGCCGATCGCGGTCCGCCGCACCAGCCCCGAGGCCGGGCGAGACCGGCTGGGGCCTGGCCACCGCCGACGAGCCGATGCGCCCGGGCACCACGCTGGAGCAGCTCGCGGGCCTCAAGACCCCCTTCCGCCCGCACGGCCGGGTCACCGCGGGCAACGCGGCCGGCCTCAACGACGGCGCCACCGCCTCGCTGCTCGCCGCCGAGGACGTCGCCCGCGAGCTGGGCCTGCCGGTGCGGATGCGCCTGGTGGCGTACGCCTTCGCGGGTGTCGAGCCCGAGGTGATGGGCATCGGCCCGATCCCGGCGACCGAGAAGGCGCTCGCCAAGGCGGGCCTGACCATCGACGACATCGGCCTGTTCGAGGTGAACGAGGCGTTCGCCGTCCAGGTGCTGTCGCTGCTGGACCACTACGGCATCGCCGACGACGACCCGCGGGTCAACCAGTACGGCGGCGCCATCGCCTTCGGCCACCCGCTGGCCTCCTCCGGGGTGCGGCTGATGACGCAGCTCGCCCGGCAGTTCGAGGAGCAGCCGCAGGTGCGCTACGGCATCACCACCATGTGCGTCGGCTTCGGCATGGGCGGCACGGTCATCTGGGAGAACCCCCACTGCTCGGACAGCACGGAGAGCGGCAAGTGAGCCCACCGCAGAGCTGCTGAAGGGCGCGGCCGAGCTGTTCCCCGGCGAGGTCGTCACCAGGCGCAGGTGCGCCACGTGGACCTGCCGGGCGCGGGCCGCTTCGCCCTGATCACCCTGGACAACGGCTTCGACCACACCAAGCCGACCACCTTCGGCCCGCAGTCGCTGGCCAACCTCGACGCGGCGCCTCGACCAGGTCGAGAAGGAGGCCGCGGCCGGCGAGATCACCGGCGTCGGCATCACCGGCAAGCCGTTCATCTTCGCGGTCGGCGCGGACCTCAAGGGCGTGGAGCTGCTCGGGCGCCACGAGGACGCGCTGGCCATCGGCAAGGGCGGCCACGACGTCTTCAAGCGGCTCCGGACGCTGGCCGTGCCGACCTTCGCGTACTACAACGGCGCGGCGATGGGCGGCGGCGTCGAGGTCGGCCTGCACTGCACCTACCGCACGGTCTCCTCGTCGCGTGCCCGCCTTCTCGCTGCCCGAGGTCTTCCTCGGTCTGATCCCGGGCTGGGGCGGCTGCGCGCTGCTGCCGAACCTGATCGGCGCCGACCGCGCGGTCACCGTGATCATCGAGAACTCGCTCAACCAGAACCGCCAGCTCAAGGGCGGCCAGGTCTTCGAACTCGGCATCGCCGACGCGCTGTTCGAGGCCGCGGACTTCCTGGAGCAGTCGCTCGCCTGGACCGCGGCCGTGCTCAAGGGCGAGATCGAGGTCGTACGCCCCGAGATCGACCGCGGCGAGGCGTGGGACCAGGCGGTGGCGCGCGGCCGGTTCATCGCCGACGGCAAGGTGCACGGCGCGGCCCCGGCCGCCTACCGGGCGCTGGACATCATCGCCGCCGCGAAGAACGGCGACCTGCGGCACGGCTTCGACGCCGAGGACGAGCGCGCTCGCCGACCTGATCATGGGCGGCGAGCTGCGCAGCGGCATCTACGCCTTCAACCTGGTGCAGAAGCGCGGCAAGCGCCCGGCCGGCGCCCCGGACAAGGCGCTGGCCCGCCCGGTGACCAAGGTCGGCGTGGTCGGCGCGGGCCTGATGGCCTCGCAGCTCGCGCTGCTGTTCGCCCGCCGCCTCGAGGTGCCGGTCGTGCTGACCGACATCGACCAGGCGCGGATCGACAAGGGCGTCGGCTACGTGCACGGCGAGATCGACAAGCTGCTCGGCAAGGGCCGGATCGGCCAGGACAAGGCCAACCGGCTCAAGGCGCTGGTCACCGGCCACCTGGACAAGGCGACCGCCTTCGGCGACGCGGACTTCGTGATCGAGGCCGTCTTCGAGGAGATGGGCGTCAAGCAGCAGGTCTTCGCCGAGCTGGAGGCCGTCGTCCGGCCCGACGCGGTGCTGGCGACCAACACCTCGTCGCTGTCGGTCTCCGAGATGGCCGCGAAGCTGGAGCACCCCGAGCGGGTCGTCGGCTTCCACTTCTTCAACCCGGTCGCGGTGCTGCCGCTGCTGGAGATCGTCCGCGGCGAGCGGCACCGACGACGCCTCGCTGGCCACGGCGTTCGCGGTGGCGAAGAAGCTGAAGAAGACCGCGGTGCTGGTCAAGGACGCGCCCGGCGTTCGTGGTCAACCGGATCCTGACCCGCTTCATGGGCGAGATCCAGAACGTCATCGACGAGGGCACCCCGGTCGCGGTCGCCGAGAAGGCCATCGAGCCGCTCGGCCTGCCGATGTCGCCGCTGGTGCTGCTCGAACTGGTCGGCCCGGCCATCGGCCTGCACGTCTCCGAGACGCTGCACCGCGCGTTCCCCGACCGGTTCACGGTCTCCGAGAACCTCGCCGCCGTCGTCAAGGCGGGCAAGCGCGGCTTCTACGTCTACGACTCGGGCAGCGCCCGAGCTGGACCCGGAGGTCGCGGCGCTGCTCAAGCAGGGCGACCGCGTGCTGACCGAGGACGCAGGTGCGCGAGCCGGGTGCTGGACGCGGTGGCCCAGGAGATCGGCCTGATGCTGGACGAGGGCGTCGTCGCCGAGGCGCAGGACATCGACCTGTGCCTGATCACCGGCGCCGGCTGGCCCTTCCACCTGGGCGGCATCACGCCGTACCTGGACCGCGAGGGCGTCTCCGCAGCGGGTGAACGGCAAGCCGTTCCTGGCCCCGGGCGTGGCGAGCGTCCCCTCCTGACCATCCTCCTCCCCCCACACGAGCGCCGGGCGGCCCGCGAGGCCCGCCCGGCGCTCGTTCATTCCCGGCCCGCGCCGGAGGGCACCAGCAGCGCCACCGTCAGATCGCGGACCAGCGACTTGCGCTCGTAGTCGTCGAGCTCGGCCGAGCCCCCGCTCGGAGATCCCCCGCACCGTCTCCTCCACGGCCGCGAGCACGTCGCCGAGCACCGCCTTGCGCCGCCGCGCGTCCACCGCGGCGATCCGGGCCCGCCGCATCGCGCCGGCGACCTCGGGCGCGTAGTCGACCCGCACCGGGGTGGCCGAGAAGACCTCGATCCCGACCGCCCGGACCGCGGCGGCGATCAGCCGGGCCAGGTCGTCCGCGACCTCTCGCAGTCCCGCAGCGTGGGTCCGTCGCCGCGGAAGTCGTCCACCGGGTGCCGGGCGGCGGTGCGGGCCACGGCGGCCTCCACCACCTCGCGCAGGAAGCACGCGTGGTCGTCCACGGCGTAGACGGCGCGGGCGGTGTCCCGCACCCGCCACACCAGCAGCACGCGTGATCCGCAGCGGGGTGCCCCGGGCGTCGACCGCGTCGATGGGCCGGCTGCGCCAGTGCCGCAGCGAGACGTCGACCCGCCGCCGGGCGCAGCAGCGGGCTGATCCACAGCAGCCCGGTCCGCCGTACGCTGCCGCGGTACGCCCCGCAGCGGCTGAGCACGCGGACGGTGCCGGGCCGCCCCCGGGCCAGCCCGCCCGCGGCGAAGGTGACGACGGCGGCCAGCGGGGCCAGGCGCGGCCCACAGGGCGCCGCCGGTACCGGTGGCGGGCGAACGGGGCAGGACGGGCGCGCCGCCGGGCCGGGTGGGCAGCACGCCCGCCCGCCACAGCAGGTACGCCGCCGCGCCGGCCGCCGCCGCGGCGGCGTAGCCCGCGACCCACCCGGGCAGGCACGGCCCCTGCCGCTCGGCGGGCACGTCGAAGGCAGTGCGGTCGGCGGCCGGGCGGCCCTGGCCCGGCAGCGCCGCCTCCACCGCCGGGTGCGCGGATGTGATGGGCGGTGTCACGTGAACAGTCGTCTCCAGGTCTCGGGGCCGGGGTAGCCGTCCGCCGCGCGTCCCGACCAGCCCTGGGCGCGCTGGAACGCCTCCACGTTGCGCCGGTCGGCCTCCGACCAGGTGCGGCCGGGGCCGACCCGGTAGTGCGCGCCGAAGCCCTTGCCGACCAGGCGGCTGCCCAGCGCGAGCACGGAGTCGCTGCTCTGCCCGGGCCGGAAGGCGGCGGCGCCGGGGTAGGGACCGGCCGGCGCGGGTCCGGCGGGTCCGGCGGGGGCGCCGAGGCCGCCGCCGCTGCCGCTGCCGAGCCGGTCCACCGGGTGGCGCCAGTCGGCAGGGCCGGGCAGGCCGGGCCGCGCTGTCCGCGCCCGGCCCGGCCGACCGTCTGCCGCCGGGAGAGCCGTACCGATGCCGCGGAGGCCGCGGAGCCGTCGGAGGCGGCGGGCGCGGAGACCGGCCGTCCCCGCGAGGTACTTGTCGCGGTAGGGGACGTACTTGCGCCGCGTTCGACCAGTACGCGTACGGGATGGTCCGCACCCGGGTGCCGGGCACCGTCTGCTCGTAGCCGGTGTACTGCGTGCGGGCGTCGTCGGCCCAGCCGCCGAAGATCACCACGTGCGAGCCGTTGACCGGGTCCGCCGCGTTGTCGAAGAGCAGCACGTCGCCGGGCCGGAGCTGCGTCCTTGGTGACGCGCACCGCGTAGCGGGCGAGGTCGCCGGTCCAGGCGCTGGTGCCCAGCCCCCACGCCATCGACACGAAGCCCGAGCAGTCCTGCCGGTAGCCGTCCTTCCACAGGGCGGTCATGCTGTACGGCACCTTGGCGGCCACCCAGGTCTCGGCGCGCTCCAGGATCTGGGCGCGGGTGAGCCGCAGGGGCGCGGCGGCAGGGGCCGCGGGAGCGGGAACCGCGGCCGTCCCGGCGCCGGTGGCGGACGCGGCGGGTCCGGAGGGCAGCGGGGCCGCGACAGCGGCGACGGCGGACCCGCCCAGGGCCGTGCCCGCCGCGGCGGCCACGACGACCACGCGGGCGGCCCCGCTGCCGGTGAGCGCGGCCGGCTCGCGGGCCGCGGCCCGCGCCAGCCGCTTGCGCGCGCAGTCCTCGCAGCCGCACGCGGGCGGGGGCTCGACGTCCTCGAACACCGGTAAGGACATGCGTACCGCTCCTCCGTGATCGGGTGTCACATGCCTTCAGTACCCGATTTCGTCCCAAATCTGACGAAATCCGGCAACGTATGACTGAAGGTGTGAACCCGCCCGATCACAGGGAGCGGAGGGCGGCGCGCTGCCGGGCGATCACGCCCGGCGGGTGTCAGTTGGCGAGCGAGGGCGACGGCGACGGGGTGGCCTGGAGCGCGACCACGCGCTTGGCCTCCTTGGTCACCAGAGAGCGGAGCTTGCCCGGGGTGAGCTCGGAGGCGGTGTTCGGCACCGGCTTGCCGTTGACCGTGACCGCCGGCACCTTGCCCAGGCCCGAGGCGGCGAAGTCCTGCTGCGCCTTGGTCACCCAGCCGTTGTGGTCGCCCTGCTCCAGGCACGGCTCGAACTTGCTCATCGTGATCTTGTGCGCCTTGTCGGCGAACTTCTTCATCAGCTTCTCGCTGGCCAGTCCGTCGGACTTCGGGTCCGGCTGGTGGTTCCAGATCTCCTGCACGAACTGCGTGAAGCGGCCCTGGTCCTGCGCGCAGGCGGCGGCGTTGGCCGCGTACCGCGAGCCCGTTGCCGCCGTAGCTCTTGTCACTGGCCGTGACCAGCTGGTAGTGCAGCTGGACCTGGCCGGTGGTCAGCAACTGGTCGAAGGTCGCCTGGAACTCGTCGGCGAACGCCTTCGAGTCGGGGCTGCGCAGGTCCTCGTAGATGGTGACGGTGACCGGGATCGTGGGGTGCACCGGCACCTGGAACTTCGGGCCGGAGGTCGGGGTCGGACTCGGCGAGGCGGCGTCCGCGGGGCCGGTCGGGACCACGGCGGCGCCGACCACACCGGTCGGCACGGTCACCTTGTGGTCCTTGTTGGCGCGGACGTGGGCGCCGATCAGCGAGGAGCCGCCGAACACCACGACCACGGCCATGGTGCCGACCGCGTACGGCCGCAGCCGGGCCAGGAACTCTTGCGCTTCTTCGTCCCCGGCAACGCAGTGTCGCCGGAGTTGTCGGGTCCGTTGGACTCCGTCATGACTACGCCACCTCGATCGTCCCGCTCTGCTCTCGCGCATTTCTACCACCGGTCACGCCCGTCCCGGAAAACGGGCCCCCGCCCGGCCCGCGCCCGGCGTCCCCACCAGCCACGACCCGCTTGCGGCCGAGGGGTCCACCCGTGCGGGTGAACCCCTCGCCTCGCGCCGTGCGCCCGCGCTGCGGCCCCGCGGCGGGTGCCTGAGCGCCGCGCCGGTCTCGGCGGCGGCCGCCGGGCCCGCGTCAGTCCCGGGAGACCTCGGCGGCGGCCTCGTCGGCGAACCGGCCGTCGATGGTGGCGACCAGACCGGTCACCTGGCGGGCGATGTCCGGGCGCGGTCAGGCCGATGTCGGCCAGCACGTCCTTGCGGGAGCCGTGCGCGAGGAACTGCTGCGGGATGCCGAAGTCGCGCAGCGGCACGTCCACCTCGGCGTCGCGCAGCGCCTGGGCGACGGCGGAGCCGACACCGCCGACCCGGCCGTTGTCCTCGACGGTGACGACGACGCGGTGCCCGGCGGCCAGCCCGGGCAGCGCCGGCGTCGACCGGCTTGACCCAGCGCGGGTCGACCACGGTGGTGGTGATGCCCTGCGCGTCGAGCAGCGCGGCGATCTCCAGGCACATCGGGGCGAGCGCGCCGACCGAGACCAGCAGCACGTCGGGCGCTCGGCTCGCCGCGGCCGGGCGCGCGCAGCACGTCCATGCCGCCGATCCGGCCGACGGCGGCGACCGCGGGGCCGACCGCGCCCTTGGAGTAGCGGACCACGGTGGGCGCGTCCTCGACCTCGACGGCCTCGCGCAGCTGGGCGCGGACCTGGTCGGCGTCGCGCGGGGCGGCGATCCGCAGGCCCGGGCACGACCTGGAGGATCGACATGTCCCACATGCCGTTGTGCGAGGCGCCGTCGCTGCCGGTGACGCCGGCCCGGTCCAGGACGAAGGTGACGCCGCACTTGTGCAGCGCCACGTCCATCAGCACCTGGTCGAAGGCGCGGTTGAGGAAGGTCGCGTAGACGGCGACGACCGGGTGCAGGCCGCCGGTGGCCAGGCCCGCCGCGGAGACCGCGGCGTGCTGCTCGGCGATGCCGACGTCGAAGACCCGGTCGGGGAACGCCTTGGCGAACTTGGTCAGGCCCACCGGGTGCAGCATCGCGGCGGTGATGGCGACGATGTCCGCGCGCTCCTGGCCGAGTTCGAGCATCTCGTCGCCGAAGACGGAGGTCCAGTCGGCGCCGGCCGCGGCGATCGGCAGGCCGGTGTCGGGGTGGATCGGGCCGATGCCGTGGAAGCGGTCGGTCTCGTCCAGCTCGGCCGGGGTGTAGCCGCGGCCCTTCTCGGTGATGCAGTGCACGATGACCGGGCCGTCGAACCGCTTGGCGCGCTGGAGCGCGGACTCCACGGCCTCGATGTCGTGGCCGTCGATCGGGCCGACGTACTTCAGGCCCAGGTCCTCGAACATGCCCTGCGGCGTGATGAAGTCCTTCAGGCCCTTCTTCGCGCCGTGCAGCGTCTCGTAGAGCGGCCGGCCGATGAGCGGGGTGCGCTCCAGGACGTCCTTGGTGCGGGCCAGGAACTGCTCGTAGCCGTCGGTGGTGCGCAGGGTCGCCAGGTGGTTGGCGAGGCCGCCGATGGTCGGCGAGTACGACCACTCGTTGTCGTTGACGACGATGACCAGCGGGCGGTCCTTGGCGGCCGCGATGTTGTTGAGCGCCTCCCAGGCCATGCCGCCGGTGAGCGCGCCGTCGCCGATGACGGCGACCACGTGGTCGTCGCGGCCCTGGCAGCTCGTTGGCCTTGGCCAGGCCGTCGGCCCAGCCGAGCACGGTGGAGGCGTGGCTGTTCTCGATGACGTCGTGCTCGGACTCGGCCCGCGAGGGGTAACCGGACAGGCCGCCCTTGCTCTTGAGCCGGGCGAAGTCCTGACGGCCGGTGAGCAGCTTGTGCACGTACGCCTGGTGTCCGGTGTCGAAGAGGATGCGGTCCACGGGCGAGTGGAAGACCCGGTGCAGTGCGATGGTCAGCTCCACCACGCCGAGGTTCGGGCCGAGGTGGCCGCCGGTCTTCGACACCGCGTCGACGAGGAAGGCGCGGATCTCGTCGGCCAGCTCCCCGAGCTGCTCGCGGGCCGAGCCGGTCGAGGTCGCGGGGTCCGTTGATACGGGTCAGCACTGCCACCCGTACCTCCTCTTCCTTGTCCACGGCCGATCTGGCCTGGATCGAGTCTAATGTTCCGGCCACGGGGGCGTCCGCAGAACCCTGCGATATTGGTCACCGCACGAACACACGAAACCGCCGGGCGAGCCTGGAAGTTCCAGGTCCGCCCGGCGGTTCGCAATCGAAACGCAGGCTCGGAGCCCCGCGGGGCAACGGCGTTGTGCCCGCGCGGGTTACGCGCGGCCGGACGTCTTCTGCGTCCGGCGCGACACCGAGTCGATGACCACGGCGGCGAGCAGCACGGCGCCGGTGATCATGTACTGGATGGAGGTGTTCATGTTGAGCAGGTCCAGGCCGGTCTGGATGGACTGGATGACCAGCATGCCCAGCAGCGCCGACCAGACGGTGCCGCGGCCGCCGAAGAGGCTGGTGCCGCCGATGACGGCGGCGGCGATGGCGAGCATCAGCAGGTTGCCGCTGCCGGCCTGGAGGGTCGCGGTGTAGGTCTGGCCGGCCAGGAACAGGCCGCCGATCGCCGCGAAGCCGCCGGAGATGGCGAAGACCGCGATGCGGATCGCCGCCACGTTGATACCGGCGCGGCGGGCGGCCTCGATGCTGCCGCCGACCGCGAAGACCTTGCGGCCGAACGTGGTGCGGCGCAGCACGAAGTCGCACAGGACCAGCGCGACCAGGAAGATCACCAGCGCGTTGGGCACGCCGGCGGTCTTGTTGAGGACGTACGCGGCCACGTAGGCGACCACCGCGAGCGCGATGGCCCGCAGCAGGATCTCGCTGGTGGGACGGTAGGGCACGCCGGCCTTGCGGCGGCGGGTCTGCTCGACCAGCGAGCCGAGCAGCAGCGCGGCGACACCGACGGTGGCCAGGATGTACGCGCCGGCGATGTCCTGGTTGAGGAAGAACGAGCGCTGGCCCAGCAGGTGCATCGGGCCCTTGTCGGCGATCGAGAGGCTGCCGGTCGAACCCAGCACCCACAGCATCAGGCCGTTCCAGCCGAGGTTGCCGGCGAGGGTGACGACGAACGCCGGCACGCCGATCTTGGCGAAGAAGAAGCCGTGGATCGCGCCGATGCCGACACCGGTCAGCACGGTCAGCAGCATCGCCAGCCACGGGTTCATGCCGTGGGTCGTGGCGAAGACCGCGAAGATCGCCGCCGACAGGCCGCTGACGGAGCGCGACCGACAGGTCGATCTCGCCGAGCAGCAGCACGAAGACCAGGCCGATGGAGATCATGCCGGTGGCGGCCAGGAAGTAGCTGATGTTGACCATGTTGGACGAGCTCAGGAACAGGCTGTCCTTGAGCTGGAAGATCGTCCAGATGATGATCAGGCCGACGATGACGGGCAGGGAGCCCAGCTCACCGCCCTTGAGCTTGCGCTTGAACTCGGTGATGTAGCCCTTGAGGCCCTCTTCGCGGATCAGCAGGCGCGGGTCGAGCGGCGCCACCGCGGGGGGCGGGACCTCGTCGGCCGGAGGCTGTCCGCCGGCCTTCGACGTGTCGATGGTCGTCTTGTCGCTCACTTGGCCGCCTCCGCGTTGCGCGCCTTCCGACGGGTCACGGCGTTGTCCGTGGCACCGGTGATCGCGGCGATGATCGTTTCGTTGGTGGTGTCCTTCACCGGGAAGGAGCCGTTGTTCCGGCCCAGCCGCAGGACGTGCGACCGTGTCCGCCACGGCCGTGACGTCGGCCATGTTGTGGCTGATCAGGATCACGCCGAGGCCGCGCTCGCGCAGCCGCTCGACCAGGTCGAGCACCTGTGCGGTCTGCTCGACGCCGAGGGCGGCGGTCGGCTCGTCGAGGATGACGACCTTCGGCTCGCCGATGAGGGCGCGGGCGATGGCCACGACCTGCCGCTGACCGCCGGAGAGGCTGGCGATCGGGATGCGGACGCTGGGAATCCTGATGGACAGGGTGTTGAGCAGCTCGCGGGCGCGCTTTTCCATCGTGACCTCGTCGAGGCTGCCGAAGCGGAGCAGCTCGCGGCCGAGGTAGAGGTTGCCGACGACGTCGAGGTTGTCGCACAGGGCGAGGTCCTGGTAGACGGTGGCGACACCGAGGTGCTGGGCGTCCTGGGGCCGGTTGATGCTGACCGCCCGGCCCTCCCACTCGATGACGCCCTCGTCGATGGGGTGAACCCCGGCGATCGTCTTGACCAGGGTGGACTTTCCGGCGCCGTTGTCGCCGACGAGGGCGACCACTTCTCCGGCGTGGACCTCCAGTTCGACATCGGTGAGGGCCTGGACCGCACCGAATCGCTTGGAGACTCCGCGCAACGCCAGCACGGGCGTAGCGGACACGTGAACCATCTCCTTCGCCGCCTGACCGGCGGGGATGCCGCGCGCTGGAACTACAGCCGCGGAAGGGGTGCTGCAAAAGCACTGGACTACATAGTGAACGGGGAAAGGGGTTTCTGCCCCGTTCCCCGCATGATCAGACCCGTAACCGTTTCCGTCCGGCGCCCGGCCCCGGCAGCGGGGTGGTTGGTTGGGGCGGGGCGCCGGACAGGCTTTCTACGGGAGGACCGCTCGACTACGAGATGCCGGCGGCCTTGCAGGCGGCGGCGAACTCGCTGGTGCAGAGCTGGGCGGTCGTGTACAGACCGTCCTTGAGCACGGTGTCCTTGATGTTCGCCTTGGTGACCGAGGTGGCGCCGATCAGCAGGGCCGGCACGGTCTGGCCGGAGCCGGACTTGGCGGTGGTGGTGGCCACGCTGGAGAAGCTCTTGCCGTTGAGCAGGTCCACGGCGATCTCGGCGGTGGCGTCGGCCTCCGGCTTGTACGCCTTGTAGATGGTGCTGCTCTGCTGGTCCGTCAGGATGCGCTGCAGACCCGGCAGTTCGGCGTCCTGGCCGGTCAGCGGCACGTGTGATGCCCGCGCCCTTGAGGGCGGTGGCGATACCGCCGGCCATCCCGTCGTTGGCGGAGTAGACGCCCTTGATGTTGGCCTTGCCGAGCTGGGTGATCGCCGCGGTCACCTTCTGGTTGGCGACGGTGTCCTTCCACAGACCGGACTGCTCGTAGGCGATGTTCACCTTGCCGTCGAGCACCTTGTGGGCGCCGGCCTTGAACTGCGCGGCGTTCGGGTCGGCCGGGTCACCGTCGATCATGACGATCTTGGAGCTCGGCTTGGCGTCGGCGCCCATGGCGTTGAGCAGGGCCTGGCCCTGGAGCTCGCCGACCTTCTCGTTGTCGTAGGAGACGTAGGCGGAGACCGGACCCTGGGCGAGACGGTCGTACGCGACGACCTTGATGCCGGCGGCGACGGCGGCCTGGACCGAGGACTGGATGCCCACCGAGTCCTGCGGGTCGAGGATGAGGACCTTGACCTTCTTGGCGATCATGTCGCTGACCTGCTGCGCCTGCTTCTGCGGGTCGGCAGCGGCGTTGGCGTACTGGACCGAGCAGTCCGAACAGAGGGCCTTGATCTTCGCCTCGATCAGCGGCTGGTCGAACTTCTCGTACCGGGTGGTCGCGTTCTCCGGCAGCAGCAGGCCGATGGTCTTGTCGCCCTTGCTGCTGCTGTCGGAGCCCTTGTGCCGCCCGCCTTGCCGCAAGCGGCCATGGAGAGCGCCATCGACACAGCAGCCGTTCCGATCACGATCCGACGCGTCATTGCGTTCATCTGAGGTTGCCTCCCTGACAGGGCCGCAACACCGCGGCCGAGGTTGTCGTGAGTCAACTCCGGCTGACACCGTGTCGTCAAGAAGTAAACACTTAACGAGATGGCAACGACCCGTTTCGTTAGCTGTGTGAACGCTCAGTTATGCCGAAAAGGCGGGTGTATCAACTGTCGTATTGCCGTCCAGAAGGGTCGAATCGCCCATTTCACTCAAGACCAGGGCAAGCGCTCCCAGAACCTCCGCCCGGGCGCCCAGTGCCCCCGGCACCACGGACAGCCGCTGGGCGGCGCTGGGGATCGCGTAGCGCGACACGGACTCCCTGATCGGGCCGAGCACCAGCTCACCGGCCTCGGCGAGATCGCCGCCCAGCACCACCCTGCTGGGGTTCAGGATGTTGCAGAGGCTGGCCACGCCCATGCCGATGTGGCGGCCCACGTCGCCGATCACCCGGCGGCAGCCGGGGTCGCCCTCGCGTGCCGAGCTGCACCATCTTGGGCATGGTCAGGCCCTTCGCCGTGGCTGCCGCGCAGCAGTTCCAGCACGTAGCGCGCCGCGGTGAAGGTCTCCAGGCAGCCGCGGTTGCCGCAGCGGCAGACCGGGCCCGACTCGTCCAGGGTGATGTGGCCGATCTCGCCGGCCGTGCCGCCCGGGCCCGCGGTAGATCCGGCCATCTACCACCAGGCCGGCGCCGACACCGCTGGCGACCTTGATGTAGGCCAGGTCCTTGACCCCGCGGCCGCCGCCCCAGACCAGTTCGCCCAGCGCGCCGAGGTTGGCGTCGTTGTCCACCTGGACCGGGACGCCGAGCCGGTCGGTGAGCTCCTGGCGCGGGTTGATGCCGCTCCAGCCGGGCAGGATCGCGGTCGAGCCGAGCGTGCCGGACTCCACGTCGATCGGGCCCGGCACGCCGAGGCCGACGCCGAGCACCTTGTCCCGGCTGATCCCGGTGGACTCCACCAGCCGGGCCACCAGCTGTTCGGCCCGGTCGAAGCCCTGGGAGGCCGAGGCGTCCACGTCGATCGGCTCGGACTGCTCGGCCAGCACCTGGTGGGCCAGGTTGCCGACCGCGACCCGCAGGTGGGAGTGGCCGAAATCGACCCCGACGACGATGCCGGCGTCACCGGACAGCGCCACGCTGCGGGCCCGCCGACCGCCCGAGGAGGTCGGCGTGACCTGCACCGTCCCGTTGTCCCGCAGCTCGCGCACGATATTGGAGACGGTCGCGGCCGACAGACCGGTTGTGCGCGCGATCTCCGCCTGGGTGAGCGAACCGGCCAGCCGTACGGCCCGCACGACGCGTTCCAGGTTGGCCCGGTGCAGTGACGACTGCGATCCCGGAGTCTCCACGACATCCACTCCTGCCCGGCAGTCGGAGCGGCTCCGGCTGCCCGCACGGGACGGGGCCCATGACCGGTATCAGTGCTGCCACACCAGTGAGACCCCGTCGTCTACAACATGTGAACTCTAAGTTGAGTGTTTGGGGTGATGTCCCGTCAAGGGGGAGAACCACACCGTTACGCGATCGCACCGCAGACGCCGACCAGCGGCTCCATGGTCTCACGGAGCCGCTGGGGGATGACGGGCGCCCGGTACGGGCCGGGGGCTACTTGAGGGCGCCCGCGGTCAGACCCGCCTGCACCTGCCGCTGGAAGACGATGTAGACGGCGAGCACCGGCAGCATCGCGATCGACAGGCCGGCGAAGAGGCCGGCCCAGTCGCCCTGGTAGCCCTGCTGCACGGCGAGGTCGGCCAGGCCCTGGGTGAGCACCCATTTGTCGGTGTCTGCCCTGGTTCAGCACCAGGGGCAGCAGGTACTGGTTCCACTGGCCGAGCACGTTGAAGATCCCGATGCTGATGATGCCCGGCTTGGCCATCGGCACCATGATCTGGAAGAACGTGCGGGTGTGCGAGGCCCCGTCGACCAGCGCCGCCTCGGCCACCGAGGTCGGCAGCGTCCGGAAGAAGGACGTCATGAAGAAGACGGTGAACGGCAGCGAGTAGGCGATGTAGACCAGGATCAGCCCTGGCAGCGTGTTGAGGATGCCGAGGTTCTTCGTGACGAAGAACAGCGGCACCAGCACCATCACGACCGGGAAGGCCATGCCGCCGACGAACAGGAAGTAGATGAACCGGTTGCCGAAGAACTCGAACCGGGCCAGCACGTAGGCCGCCATCGAGCCCAGCAGCATCGTGCCCAGCGTCGAGCAGCCGACCACGATGATCGGTGTTGATGAAGTAGCGGCCCATGTGCGCCTTGGTCCAGGCGCGTGACCAGCTCTCGCCGTGCAGGTGGGTCGGGCAGCGACCAGGGGTGGTTGAGGATGTCGCCCGACGTCTTGAACGAGCTCCACAGCGCCCACAGCAGCGGCACGCCCGACCATCAGCGCCCACAGCACCAGGAACCCGTGGCTGAAGACGTTGAGGATGCTGCCCTCGCCGCCGCCAGCGGTGCTTGTCCGCCGCGCTGGGCCGCGGCTTGACCACCTCGTCCTCGGGCGCGGACCCGGGAGCCGGTTCGAAAGTCTCTGCGGTCATCGCGCCACCCCTAGAACTCGATACGCTCGCGGCGCGACAGCCGCAGAGTCAGTACGGCGAACGCCAGCGTCACGATCAGCATGGCCACACCCATCGCGGCCGCCATGCCGTACTGGCTGTTGTCACGGAACGCTGTCTTGTACAGCAGCAGCGGTACGACGTCCGTGGTCTCGTTGGGTCCGCCGTTGTTGACCGACATCAGCTGGACGAAGGCGAAGCCGTCCATGGCGATGATGCCCATGTAGACCCAGCCGGTGGCCACCGTGTCGCGCAGCAGCGGCAGGGTGATCCGGAAGAAGGTGGTGAACCTGGCGGCGCCGTCCAGCAGCGCCGCCTCGTAGATCTCACCGGGGATGGACGCCATGCCGGCCGAGAACAGGACGACGTAGAAGCCGACGTTCGCCCAGACCATGACGGCCATGATGCAGGCCAGCGCGATGCTGGGGTCGCCCAGCCAGGACTGCTGGAGCGAGGTCAGGCCGATATGGCCCAGCAGCGAGTTGAGCAGGCCGTTCTGGGGGTCGGGGTTGTAGATCTGCTGCCAGAGCACCGCGATGACGGTGACCGACAGGACCTGCGGGAAGAAGAAGATGATCTTGTAGAAGCCCGACCCCCGGACGCCGGCGACCGACGCGCTGCCCTTGCGCCGGCCGCCGACGTTCAGCATGAAGGCGAAGAACAGACCGAGGGCGAGCGTCACGACGGGCACGATGAGCAGCATCAAGATGTTGTGCCACAGTGCCTTCCAGAAGAGTGAGTTGTGGATGATCTTCTGGTAGTTGTCCAGCCCGATGTAGTGCTTTTCGGGGGTCAGCCCGCTCCAGTCCGTCATCGAGATCTGGAAGTCCTGGACGAAGGGCGAGATCACGAGGATCGCGTACAACGCCACGGGAGCTGCCAGGAAGCCGATGATGAACCGGTACTTGCCGTGTCGCATGTCGCCGGTCGCTCTCGTCTCAGCCGTCGGGGAGGGTTCGTCAGACGTGCTTGAACTTCGGCACGGACGAGTCGTTCTTCGTGGCGTCGGCCGCCTTCTGGGCGCCCTCGATCCACTTCGCGGCGGTCAGCTTGCCCGGTCACCAGCTGTGCGGTGAGGTTGCCGATCGTCTCCTGGTTGAGCTTGACGTACCAGTCCTGGAGGCGCGAGTTGAGCACGTTCGGCCCGGCGGCCTTCAGGGCGACGCTGGCGGAGGCCAGGCCCGGGGTGAGGGACAGGCCGTCGGCCGCACCGGTGACGCAGGTGAGCGACTTGGTGGTGTTGGTGAAGTTGTCGGTCTGCTTCTTGCTGAGCATGATGCGCAGCAGTTCCATACCGCCGGTCGGGTTCTTCCCGTCCTTGGCGACGATGTACGGCTCGCCGGCGGCGGCGTACAGGGTGCCGAAGGGGAGCTTGTCGCCGGTGCCGGTGCCGATGAGCGAGCCGACGGCCAGGTCGAAGTCCTTGGGCATGGTCGGGGCGGCCTCGTTCTCCACCCACGAGCCGTCCGCCACCAGGGCGGCCTTGCCCTGCGTCCAGGCGGTCTGCATCTGGATGTGCGTCATGCCCTCGGAACCGGGCATGAAGTACTTCTTGGCCGCGAGCTCCTCGTAGTAGCCGATGACCTGCTTGACCGCGTCGACCTGGAAGGCGCCGTCCTCAAGGTCGTCGATGGCGTTGAGGACGTCCTTGCCGCCGACCTTGCCGATCTGCGCGAGCAGGTCGAAGTGGATGTAGTACGGGTACTTGCC
Organism: uncultured Actinomycetota bacterium; assembly: GCA_963820715.1. Taxonomy (GTDB): domain Bacteria; phylum Actinomycetota; class Actinomycetes; order Streptomycetales; family Streptomycetaceae; genus Actinacidiphila. The sequence continues at coordinate 290,894 of CAWGAU010000005.1, forward strand.
CGGGTACGTGAAGGGCGAGATGCCCGGCGGCCTTGATCTTGGCGCACAGGGCCATCATCTCGTCGAAGGACTTCGGGTACTCCCAGCCCTTCGCCTTGAAGAGCTTGTTGGAGTACCAGGTGCCGTAGACGGTGAACGCGTAGTTCAGCGCGTACATCGCCGAGGTGCCGAACTGGCCCTGCTCGACGGTGCCGGCGATCAGGACGTCGCGCACCTTCTTGCTCGGGTCGTCCACGGTGGTCGCGTCCAGCAGCGGGGTGAGGTCGAGCAGCTTGCCCTGCTTGGCCAGCGACGCGGTGTCGAGGTTGTCGGCGCCGGAGTTGTCCATGACGTCCGGCGGGCTGTCGCTGGCGAAGCGCGGCTGGAGCTTCGGGCCGAGGCCCTGGGTACCGGTGTGCTTGACCGTGATGCCGTACTCGGAGTTGTAGACCGTCTCGGCCGCCTTGACATAGCCGTCGCCGAAACCGCCCTTGAAGATGAACGCCTCAAGGGGGGCGCCCTTCTTCACGCCGAGCGGGTTGCTGGCCGTCTTGGCGCCCGTCGGGGCGGCCTTGGTCGGCTTGCTGCCGCTGTCGGAGGCACACGCGCTCAGCAGCGAGGCGGACGGAATCGCCACAACGCCGATGGCCATCGCCCGCTTGATTGCGTCGCGCCGGTTGATCTCGGATCCCATGCTCAAGTCCTCGCCTTCTTCCAGGACTCATGCGGTGCAGCGAAATCCGCCGACGACCGCGAACAGTTGAAGCGTGAGTGATACCAGTGATGCAGTGCATCCAGTGAGGCGAGGAACGATAGCCGACGACCGGCTGGACCACCCCGTCGACTCCCCCGCTCGCTCCCGCGCTCAGCGGGTTCCCGGACGCCGACAGGTATAGTCCACTTCGCTCGGGCAGGGCAAGATCGAATGAGAGTTTGGGCGGCAAGCTTTCCCGAGTTGAGACCTGTCCGAAACGTGGGATGTCCGGGCGACCCGGGCGGCGGCCCGGTTCTGTATGCACTTCTCAACGCCCCGCCGACAAGCTGCGTTCAAGTAGTGAAGCGGCCGGAGACCGGTTGACTTCGGACAAAACGTCGATGAATTCCGGACAAACCAGGGATAACCCATGGACAAAGCCGGACGGGCCGCACCCCTGGGTGACAGGGATACGGCCCATCCGGGCGACCGCGGACGTGCGCGGTGCTACGCCGAGGTGAACGGCGGATCAGCGGCTCACTTGCGCAGCAGCGACCGCAGGACGTACTGCATGATGCCGCCGTTGCGGTAGTAGTCCGCCTCTCCGGGGGTGTCGATGCGGACCACCGCGTCGAACTCGCGCGCCGGTGTCGGTGGTGACCTTCACCGTGCGCGGGGTGCTGCCGTCGTTGAGCGCGGTGACGCCGGTGAAGGAGAAGGTCTCCTCGCCGGTCAGGCCCAGGCTCTGCGCGGTCTCGCCCTCGGGGTACTGCAGCGGCAGGACGCCCATGCCGATCAGGTTCGAGCGGTGGATGCGCTCGTAGGACTCGGCGATGACGGCCTTCACGCCGAGCAGCGCGGTGCCCTTGGCGGCCCAGTCGCGGGACGAGCCGGAGCCGTACTCCTTGCCCGCCAGGACGACCAGCGGGACGCCCTGCTCGATGTAGTGGCGCGAGGCGTCGTAGATGAACGCCACCGGGCCCTCGGGCTGGGTGAAGTCGCGGGTGAAGCCGCCCTCGGTGCCCGGCGCGATCTGGTTGCGCAGCCGGATGTTGGCGAAGGTGCCGCGGATCATGACCTCGTGGTTGCCGCGGCGCGAGCCGTAGCTGTTGAAGTCGCGGCGCTCGCACGCCGTGCTCGGTGAGGTACTGGCCGGCCGGGGTGTCGGCCTTGATCGCGCCGGCCGGGGAGATGTGGTCGGTGGTGACCGAGTCGCCGAGCTTGGCCAGCACGCGGGCGCCGGCGATGTCGGTGACCGGCTCCGGGTCGGTGCCCATGCCCTCGAAGTACGGGGGCTTGCGGACGTAGGTGGACTGCGGGTCCCACTCGAAGGTGTTGCCGGTCGGGATCGGCAGCGCCTGCCACTGGGCGTCGCCGGCGAACACGTCCTGGTAGGAGCTGCGGAACATGTCCTGGCCGATCGCGGAGGCGACCACGTCGTTGACCTCGGCCTCGGACGGCCAGATGTCGTCGAGGTAGACCGGCTTGCCGTCGTGGTCGGTGCCGAGCGCGTCCTTGGTGATGTCCACCTTCATGGAGCCCGCGATGGCGTACGCGACGACCAGCGGCGGGGAGGCCAGGTAGTTCATCTTGACGTCCGGGTTGATCCGGCCCTCGAAGTTGCGGTTGCCGGAGAGCACCGCGGCGACCGCGAGGTCGCGCGTCGTTGACCGCCTTGGAGACCTCCTCGGGCAGCGGGCCCGAGTTGCCGATGCAGGTGGTGCAGCCGTAGCCGACCAGGTTGAAGCCGAGCTTGTCGAGGTACGGGGTGAGGTTCGCCTTGTCGAAGTAGTCGGTGACGACCTTGGAGCCCGGGGCGAGGGTGGTCTTCACCCACGGCTTGCGGGTCAGGCCCTTCTCGACGGCCTTCTTCGCCACCAGCGCGGCGGCGACCATCACGTACGGGTTCGAGGTGTTGGTGCACGAGGTGATCGCGGCGACCGTGACGGCGCCGTGGTCGATCTCGTAGGTGCTGCCGTCCGCCGCGGTGACCAGGGTCGGCCTGGTCGGCACCCCGTTGTGCGGCAGGCCGGGGAGTCGGAGGCCGGGAAGGACTCCTTGCCCGCCTCCTCGTCGTCGGTGACGTAGTTGCGCACGTCGCGGGCGAACTGCTGGGCGGCGCCGGCCAGCACGATGCGGTCCTGCGGGCGCTTCGGCCCGGCGATGGACGGCACGACGGTGGACAGGTCGAGCTCCAGCTTCTCGGAGTAGTCCGGCTCGGCGGCCGGGTCCAGCCACAGGCCCTGCTCCTTGGCGTACGCCTCGACGAGCGCGACCTGCTGCGTCGGAGCGGCCGGTCAGCCGCAGGTAGCTCAGCGTCTCGGCGTCGATCGGGAAGATCGCGGCGGTGGAGCCGAACTCCGGCGACATGTTGCCGATGGTGGCGCGGTTGGCGAGCGAGGTGGCGCCGACGCCCTCGCCGTAGAACTCGACGAACTTGCCGACCACGCCGTGCTTGCGCAGCATCTCGGTGATGGTCAGCACCAGGTCGGTGGCGGTGGTGCCGGCGGGCAGCTCGCCGGTGAGCTTGAAGCCGACCACGCGCGGGATCAGCATGGAGACCGGCTGGCCGAGCATCGCGGCCTCGGCCTCGATGCCGCCGACGCCCCAGCCGAGCACGCCCAGGCCGTTGACCATGGTGGTGTGGGAGTCGGTGCCGACGAGGGTGTCGGGGTACGCCTGGCCGTTCCTGACCATGACGGTACGGGCCAGGTGCTCGATGTTCACCTGGTGAACGATGCCGGTGCCGGGCGGGACGACCTTGAACTCGTCGAACGCGGTCTGGCCCCAGCGCAGGAACTGGTAGCGCTCCTTGTTGCGGCCGTACTCCAGCTCGACGTTCTGCGCGAAGGACTCGGGGGTGCCGAAGCGGTCGGCGATCACCGAGTGGTCGATGACCAGCTCGGCCGGCGCCAGCGGGTTGATCTTCGCCGGGTCGCCGCCCAGCTCCTTGACGGCCTCGCGCATGGTGGCCAGGTCGACCACGCACGGCACGCCGGTGAAGTCCTGCATGATCACGCGGGCCGGCGTGAACTGGATCTCCTGGCTCGGCTGGGCCTGCGAGTCCCAGCCGCCGACCGCCCGGATGTGGTCGGCGGTGATGTTCGCGCCGTCCTCGGTCCGCAGCAGGTTCTCCAGCAGCACCTTCAGGCTGTACGGCAGCCGGGCGGAGCCGTCCACCTTGTCCAGCCGGAAGATCTCATACGATTCGTCGCCCACGTGCAGGGTGCTGCGGGCGTCGAAGCTGTTCGCCGACACGACAGTCTCCTTCATGCATGTTTTCTCGCGTACCACCGCGTTGCCACCGGTTCGACGGTACGCCTCAGCAGATATCTCGATGTCGAGATAACTCTAGTACACCACCCGTTCCGGGGCACCCCCGGCCCGCCGGTGGCCTCTGCCGACGGGGGTCGTCCGACGGGTCGGGCCCGTCGTGTCCGCCTGCGGCGCGTCCGCCACCTGACGCCGTCGCCGCGGCGGGCGGGGCTGCGGCCGGCGCGGTGGTCCGGGCGATTTCGGCGGGCGATTTCGGACCCGGCACCGGCCGGGCCCGGGCCTGGTTCAGCGCGACGCCCGGGGCGGGCCGACCTCGCTCCCCCCGGCGCCGCCGCGGGAGTTGGCCGCGTTCTTCGCACCCGCCCGGGCCCTCGCGGGTGCGTACCGCTAGAGCGCGGGCGGGCCCTCGGCGATACGGCGCAGCACCGGAGCGAGCCGGTCGAGGTCGGGGCCGGTCTGGAGCTGGCGCTCGTCCCACCAGGTGGCGCCCGCGTCGGCCAGGGGCCCGATCAGGTCGCGGGCCTTGGCCGGGTCGGCGGGGCTGACGCCGCCGAGCACCACCTCGAAGGGGCTGTCCCGCGGCTCGGCGCGGTGCCGCTGGACGTAGTCGACCAGCTCGCGGACCTCGTCGGCGGCCGGCGCGTGCCCGTGCTTGGCGGCCGCGAACAGCGGGACCACGCCGTCCCAGCGGGCGGCCCGCCGCATCGGCGGCCGGTTCGGCCAGAACCCGGCGATCCACACCGGCGGCCGGGGTTGCTGCACCGTGGCGGGCAGCAGCGCCACGTCCCTGACCCGGTAGTGCCGCCCGTCGTGGTCGACGCGCTCGCCCGACCAGTAGCGCCGCAGCAGGTCGAGGCCCTCGTCCAGGCGCTCGGCGAGTTCGACCGGGTCGGTGGGCTCGCCGAAGCTGCCGTACTCGTCCTCGATCGGGCCGCCGAGGCCCGCGGCGAAGACCACCCGCCCGCCGCTGAGGGCGTCCAAGGTGGCCACCTGGCGGGCGAGTTGCTGCGGGCGGCGGCGGGCGACCGGCGTGACCAGGGTGCCCAGTTTGAGGGTGGAGGTCGCCAGCGCGGCGGCGGTCAGCAGCATCCAGGGATCGCCGAAGGGCCGGTCCGCGTGCACGCTCTTGTCGTGCACCACGTGGTCCCACACGAACAGCCCGTCCCAGCCGGCCCGCTCGGCGGCCTCGGCCACCGCCGCGACCGTCCGGGCGTCGGCGAAGTCCCCGAAGTTCGGAATGTTGATCGAGAAGCGCATCCGCGCATGCTCCTCCCTCGCGGTCCGGGCCATCAAGCGGATTGGCGGGCGGCGGCCCACGCGACGTCCCGGGCGGCCGGGGACGGCCGGGGACGGCCGGGGACGGCCGGGGACGGCCGGAGGTACCGCTGGGATGCCGGACCGAGACCGGGAGGAACCGATTCTGCGTCCGGCACGTCCGACTGGATGACGGTGGGCCCCCGGATGGCGGCGCCCGCGTTGCGGCCGCGAGGGGCGGCGGTACGGTGAACCGGGCTGGTCCGGGGTGTGCCGTGGACGACCAACCCGAGTGGCCGTATCTCATATATGAGATAGCCTTGGGCATATGACCGACGATTACCTCGTACGTATCGGCAGGATCATCCGAGACGCCCGCCAGCATCGTGGCTGGACACAGGCGCAACTCGCGGAAGCGCTGGGCACCAGCCAGAGCGCGGTGAACCGGATCGAACGTGGCAACCAGAACATCAGCCTTGAGATGATCGCCCGCATCGGCGAGGCACTGGACAGCGAGATCGTCTCCCTCGGATACGCGGGTCCGATGCACCTGCGGGTCGTCGGCGGGCGCCGGCTGTCCGGCGCCATAGACGTCAAGACGAGCAAGAACGCCTGCGTGGCGCTGCTGTGCGCGACCCTGCTCAACGCCGGCCGGACCACGCTGCGCCGGGTCGCCCGGATCGAGGAGGTCTACCGGATTCTGGAGGTGCTCGGCAGCATCGGCGTCCGGGCCCGCTGGATCAACGACGGCAACGACCTGGAGATCGTGCCGCCCGCCGAGCTGGACCTCGCCGCGATGGACACCGACGCGGCCCGCCGCACCCGCAGCGTGATCATGTTCCTCGGCCCGCTGCTGCACCGCACCGACCGCTTCCGCATCCCGTACGCGGGCGGCTGCGACCTGGGCACCCGTACGGTCCAGCCGCACATGAACGCGCTGCGGCACTTCGGGCTCGACGTCACCGCCACCGACGGCTCGTACCACTGCGAGGTCGACCGCGAGATCACCCCGCAACCGCCCGATCGTGCTGACCGAGCGCGGCGACACCGTGACCGAGAACGCGCTGCTGGCCGCCGCCCGGTACGAGGGCGTCACCGTCATCCGCAACGCCAGCTCCAACTACATGGTCCAGGACCTGTGCTTCTTCCTGGAGGAGCTGGGGGTGCGGGTCGAGGGCATCGGCACCACCACGCTGACCGTGCACGGCGTCGCCCGGATCGACCGCGACGTGGACTACGCGCCGTCCGAGGACCCGGTCGAGGCGATGAGCCTGCTGGCCGCGGCCGTCGTCACCGAGTCGGAGCTGACGATCCGCCGGGTGCCGATCGAGTTCATGGAGATCGAGCTCGCGGTGCTGGAGGAGATGGGGCTCGACCACGAACTGACCCCGGAGTACCGGGCGGACAACGGCCGCACCCGGCTGGTGGACCTCACCGTCCGCCCCTCCAAGCTGCAGTTCGCCGATCGACAAGATCCACCCGATGCCGTTCCCCGGCCTCAACATCGACAACGTGCCCTTCTTCGCGGCCATCGCCGCGACCGCGCAGGGCTCCACGCTCATCCACGACTGGGTCTACGACAACCGCGCGATCTACCTCACCGAGCTGACCCGGCTCGGCGCGCAGGTCAAACTCCTCGACCCGCACCGCGTCCTGGTCGAGGGCCCGACCCGCTGGCGCGCCGCCGAGATGATGTGCCCGCCCGCGCTGCGCCCCGCGGTGGTGGTCCTGCTCGCGATGATGGCCGCCGAGGGCACGTCGGTGCTGCGCAACGTCTATGTGATCAACCGCGGTTACGAGGACCTGGCGGAGCGGCTGAACACGATCGGCGCGCAGATCGAGATCTTCCGCGACATCTGATCTGCGGCCTCCCGCCCCCGCCCGACCGGCGCCGTGCCGGTCGGGCGGGGGCGTCGCGTCCGGGCCGACGGGGCGTCAGGAAGCCGGGGCCGTACGAATGTTGAGCCGGGTCGGGACGGTTGACCGGGCATGTGGTGGTCAGTAACTTACCGATGCCGATCAACACTTGGTTGAACGTCCTTCGGAATCCACCCGCCATCGCCGACCCCCGCTCCCCCTCGCGACGGCCTCAACGGACGAGGTTCCCATGCGGATTCCCGCACTGACGGCAGCCGTTGCGCTGCTCACTTCCCTGACCCTCTCGCTGGCCGGCGGCGCCGTCGCGACCCCGGCGGCGCCCCACGCGGAGGGCGGCCGGTTCGACCGGCCGTACACCGGCTTCGCACCGGCCGCCACCGTGCTCCACCCGGGCACCCCGCGCGACGCGGGGCTCGACGCGGCTCCCATCGACGCCTTCGAGCAGCAGATGGCCGGCTGGGAGGACCCGACCGCCGGCGCCGGCTACCTCTTCCCGGGTGCCACCACGCTGATGGCGCACGACGGCGTGGTGGTCGAACGCGGCGCGGGCGGCTACGCGGTGAAGTACGCCGACACCACCAGCGAGCTGCCGCAGAGCCAGTGGATACCGGCCCGTACCGACACCATCTACGACCTGGCCTCGCTGTCGAAGCTGTTCACCTCGATCGTGGCCATGCAGCAGCTCCAGGCCGGGCGGATCGACCTCGACACGCCCGTGGCGCACTACATCCCGGAGTTCGCCACCAACGGCAAGGGCGACATCACCATCGAGGAACTCCTCACCCACACCTCGGGGTTCGACGCCGACCCCGTCCCCTCGCTGTGGCAGGGCTACTCCGACATCCCCTCGCGGGAGAAGGCCGTCCTCGACGCGAAGCCGATCAACCCGCCGGGCACCACGTACCTGTACTCCGACCTCAACATGCTCAGCATGCAGCTCGTCCTGGAGAAGGTCACCGGCAAGCCGCTGGACACCCTGGTGCGCGACGGCATCACGGCGCCGCTGCACCTGACCGACACCGGCTACAACCCGCCGGCGGACAAGCTGCCCCGGATCGCGGCCACCGAGTACCAGACCAGCCCCGCGCGCGGCATGGTGTGGGGCCAGGTGCACGACGAGAACGCCTGGTCGCTGGGCGGCGTCGCCGGCCACGCGGGCGTCTTCTCCACCGTCGACGACCTCGCGGTGCTGGCCCAGACGATCCTCAACGGCGGTACGTACAAGGGCCACCGCATCCTCAGCGGGAACAGCGTCCGGCTGATGGAGCAGAACTTCAACCAGGCGTTCCCCGGCGACTCGCACGGCCTGGGCTTCGAACTCGACCAGATCTGGTACATGGGCGGCCTGGCTGGCCCGCAGACCCTCGGGCACACCGGCTTCACCGGCACCTCGCTGGTCATCGACCCGCAGTCGCGGTCCTTCGTCATCCTGCTGAGCAATCGGGTGCACCCCACCCGCAACACCCCCTCGACCAACCCGCCGCGCCGGGCCATCGGCGAGGCGATGTCGCAGGCGATGCAGGTGCAGGCGCCCGGCGGCGGCCCGCTCTGGTACTCCGGCCAGGGCGGCGGCACCACCAGCACCCTGGCCACCGGCCCGCTCACCGCGGCCGCCCCGGTGGACGTCGACTTCTCCACCTTCGTCAACACCGAGTCCACCGACCTGCTCTCCCTTGAGGACTCCACGGACGGCGGCGCCACCTGGCACGCGCTGCCGCTGACTGTCACCGGCCAGGGAGCGCCGTCCGGCACGCCGACCTCGCTGTCCGGGCAGGCCGTGCGCGCCTGGTGGCACGTGCACGCGCAGATCCCGCAGCCGGCCGGCGCGTTCGAGATCCGCTGGCGCTACACCACCGACCCGGTCTACGAGGGCCGCGGGGTCGACCTCGCCCACCTGTCGGTGACCTCGGCGCAGCTCCCCGTGCCCGGCTCCGCCGACCTGACGCCGACCGGCGCCTGGCAGCTCCTCCCGGACCCGCGCTAGACGAGAACCGGCGAGACCCCCGCCTGGTCACATGAACCGGGCGGGGGTTTCGCCGTCTCCGAAGCCGGGCGGCGCGTGCCCGCTGACGGCGTGATGGTGATGGGGCCGTTGTCCGAGAGGCCGTCCGTCACAGCCCCGTCACAGCGCTCGACGCGGTGATGTCGTGGACCAGGCGCAGTTCGCGCCGCTCCCCCGGACCGAGGCGCAGCACGTACCGGACGATGCCTTCCGCGTCCACCTCGTCGGGCTCCGGGGCCGAGGAGTCCGTGCGGACCCGCACCTCGACCGCCGACACCTCCGACACCGGGACGCGCTCGCGGATCACCACCTCCTGCGCGGCGCCGCCGTCCGGCACGTCGAGCCGGGAGACGAACAGCCGCACCTCGCGGGTGATCACCGTGCGCTGGTTGATGCCCGCCAGGCCCGCGGTGTCCCGGCTCTCCTCGACGTGGCGGACCACCCGGAAGGTGTCCTCGCTGCCGAACGCCAGCCGGACCTCCGCGCCCACCCCGGTGAACGCCATCTCCCCGCGCCCCACGAAACCGCTGCCCCGTACCAGGTCCACCGGGCCGGCCAGCAGCACGTGGCCCGCCTCGTTGGCGAACCGGGCGGTCGTCACGACCAGCGGCGACAGCTCCGGCGCGCAGGTGTGCTCCGCCCGGCAGGAGGCGGTGAACGACGACAGGTGCACGCGGTGCGGCCGCCCGTCGGAGGGCACAGTGACCGGCCGGGGCGCGGCCAGCGTACGGACCGCGCCGCCGTCGTCCAGCCCCGGCGGCCCGGCTGGGGTCGGGCGCCGACGGCCCGGCCGGCGAGGCGTCGCCGACGGTGCGGATCTCCTCCTCGCGCAGGTTCACCTCGACCGTGCGCCGCTCCTCCGCCGAGCGGTCCCGCAGGGTGAGCACGTCCTCGGTCAGTACGGGAGGACTCGCGGCCAGGGTGGGGCGCGCGGTGGACAGCGCCAGCCGCACCCCCGTCCAGTCCTCGCCCGTGCCCTGCCAGACGAACGCGTCGGTCTCCAGCCGCACCGACCGGCGGTCGGCGGCGAGCGTCGCCCGGTAGGCGGGCCGCCACAGGGCGCACGGCACCAGGTGCACGACCCGCAGGTCCGCGAGAACGGCGCCGTCCGCCTCGACCACCACCTCGACGTGGGCCGTCAGCACCCGCGGTTCGCTCTCGGTGGCCGCCAGCGCCTCGCGGGCCTCGCGCAGTTCCTCGCCGAGGTCGTGCAGCCGCCGGCGCAGCCGGTGCAGGTCCTCGATCCGGGTCTCCGCCTCCTGGTCCACCCGGTCCAGCCGGTCGGCCCAGCGCTCGGGGTCGGCGCTGCCCGCCCCCGCGCCCTGCACGATGTCGCGGTGCAGGTCGTCCCTGGCCTGGCCGATCACGGCGAGGGCGTTCTCCTGCCGCTGCCGCAACTGCCGGGCCTCGTGCAGTTCGCGCTCCAACTCGTGCACGTCGCGGCGGAGTTCGGACGCGTCGCGGCCGGGCGCCCCGGGCGGCGGCGGCGTGTACGCGCGCACGACGCGGGCGTCGACCACGCGTGCGCCGACGGGCGCCGCGCCCTCCCCGGCCCGGGCGGTGACCTCCGCGCGCAGCGAGCGGTCGACGGCCAGCGGGGTGACCGGGCCGATACGCAGCCGCTGTACGCCGCCGGCGAGCGGTACGCCACCGGTGCGTTCGACCTGGGCGCGGTCCTCCAGGCAGGTCACCGCGGTGATCGGCAGGAGGATCGCCTCCTGCCGCGCGGCGTCGCCGGTGTCCTGGGGTGCGGCGGGAGCCGGGGTTGCCATGGTTCAGATCCTCCGGTTTCCGCCGACGACCGACTTGCCGACCGGCAGGCGGACTTCGTACCCGCCGGTGAGGGTCGCGGTCCGCCCCGGTTCGAGCGTGACGCGCCAGATCCGGGCGCCCCGGACGTAGGAGCCGTCCTGGCCGGTGAGCGGCTCGCCGGGCTCGGTCCAGGGCGGCTGGGCCCGGCGCTCCTCGATCCGGACGTCCTTGTCGCCCGACACCGGCACGCGCTCGCGCACCTCGACGACCACCGGGTACGGGAGGCGGTTGGCGACCTCCACCTCCACCGAGTGGTCGAGCACCGTGGTGCCGCCGCGCAGCCCGGCCGTCGACTCGCGCAGGTGGGTGCGGCGCGCGACCTGGACGCTTTCCGCGACGCCCACGCCGACCGCCTCCCGCTGCCCGGGGGCGAGGGTGGGCAGCGGGGCGGTGAGGACGAAGTCGCCGTCGACCATGACGTCGGCGGGCCCGGCCAGCAGCGGGTGCGCGGAGGTGTTGGTGACCAGGACCGTGCCGAACACCGAGGTGTCCTGCGCGGGCACGCAGGTGAAGCCGAACTCCGTCCGCACCGGCACCTCGCTCACCGGCACGGTGTGCCACAGGCCGTCCGACGCGACGTCGGCGGGCGCCGCGGTGTCGAACCGGTAGTCGAAGGAGCCCGCCGAGACCCGCACGTCCACCGCGTGCGCCGGGCGGGGCAGCCGCCCCACGGACGCGGCCCGGCGGCGGGACTCCGCGGCGAGCGCGTCCGGCCCCGCGGAGCCGGGGCGCAGCGTGCCGCGGCCCGCGGGCGCGTCCGGGCCCGCCATCGTCAGCCGGCTGTAGTCGAGCAGGTCCGCGGACGGCGACAGGTGTGCGGGGGGCGGGGGTTGGGGCGGTACGGTCCCGGGCGCCGCGCCGGGCGCGGGCAATGGCGCACTCGACACGGGGCGGTACCCGCCGTGCCGGCGTCCGCGGGGCGCCTCCGCGGACGGCGGGGCGGCGGAGCCTGCTCCCATCTGGGCCTCGGCCTCCGAGGCGTCCAGCAGCCCCGAGGTGGGGTGCGGTCGGTCCAGCGCGGCGCCGTAGCCCTGGTCCGAGCCGCCCGAGCGGCTCGCGGAGCCCGCGGGTTCGGCGGGGGCGCTCGGGGCCGGGGCCGCCACGTGGTGGGGGGCCATGGGCGCGCCGAAGCCCGCCGGCCGGGCGCCGACCACCGGTCGGGGCGCGAGGGGCGCGGCCGTGTCGTAGCCCGCGAACAGCTCCTCCAGGCCGGCCGGGGGCTCGCGCCAGCCCGGGGCCGCCGGTTCCTCCTGCGTCCGGCCGATCCGCAGGCTGCGCAGTTCGGGCAGGTCGGCGCGGCGCAGCAGGTCGGCGGTGGACAGGCCGAGCCGTACGCCCGTCCAGTCCTCGCCGGTGCGCTGGGCGACGCAGGCCCGCAGTACGAGGGTCCCCGCGCCGCTGCGCCCGTCCAGGCGCAAGCTGGTAGACGGGGGCCCAGGTGGCGCCGGGGACGTGGTACTCCAGCTCCAACTCGGCTTCCGCGGGGGCGGGTTCACCGCTGCCGGGGACCAGGTCGGCCGGGTCGGCGGGGGTGTCGCCGTCCGCGGTCCCGGCGTCCGAGGTCCCGGCGTCCGAGGTCCCGCGTGGCTGAGGTCGCGGCGTCCGAAGCCCCGGTACCGGCCGGGTCCGCGGGCTCGGCGGGCCGGGGGTCGTCGTACGGGCCGTCCGCCGCGCCGTCGCCGGCGACCAGCGTCAGTACGGCGGTGACGGTCGGCCGGGCCCGTTCGGAGGGCTGGGCGGTGGACGCCTGGTGGAGCCGGTGGCTGAGGACGTCGACGTCGTGGTCGGCGCGTTCCAGGTCGTCCTCGGTGGCCCGCAGCCGCGTGTGCAGCGCGGCGAGCCGCGTGTCCACGAACCCGGCGAGCGCGAGGATCGACTCCACCGGGGCCCAGCGGGGCGGGTCGCCGCGCCGCTGCTGGGGCGGCTCGGCGCGGAACCCGGCGACCTCCTCGATCTCGGCCGCCAGCCGGTCGCGGCGGTCGCGCAGCCGCGCCCGGCGGTCCTCGGCGTCCTCCAGGTCCAGCCGCGGCCCGGGCGTCTCGTCCCCGCGCAGCAGGCTCGCCCCGACGTCGAGCCGTACGTCGGCCACCCGCAGCCCGGCCGGCCCGGACACCACGCGTCCGCGCAGCGAGCCCGCGTCCAGCGTCGGCGGCAGGCCGCCGACGCGCACCGCGACCACCCCGTCCGGGTCCGCCGCCGGCAGCACCAGCCGGGCCCGGCGCGTGCACACCGCGCCCTCCGCGTGCACCACGACCGACCGCAGGCCGGAGTCCGCGGCTTCCGCCGTACCGCTCGCAGCGCTCCGCGCGCCCTCGCCGCCGTCCGCCATGCCTTCCCCTCGCCCGGCACCGCCCGCTCCCGGCCCCCGGCCGGAACTGGTCCGTACCCTAGCCGAGTTCGGCCACCGGGCACGGCCGCACGGGGACGGGGCGGCGGCGGGGGCGTACGAGGGGTACGCCCCGGGACGGGCCGGGCTCGGGCGCGGGGCTCAGGCGCCGGGCTCAGGCGAGGGTGGCGACCAGGACCGCCTTGATCGTGTGCATCCGGTTCTCCGCCTGGTCGAAGACGACCGAGCGCTCGGACTCGAAGACCTCGTCGGAGACCTCCAGGTGGTCCAGCCCGTGCCGGGCGTGGATCTCCCGGCCGACGGCGGTGCCCAGGTCGTGGAAGGCGGGCAGGCAGTGCATGAAGGTCGCCCGCGGGTTGCCGGTGGCGCGCATCACCTCGGCGGTGACCGCGTACGGCTGGAGCAGCACGATCCGCTCGTCCCAGACCTCCTTGGGCTCGCCCATGGACACCCATACGTCGGTGTGCACGTGGTCCGCGCCGCGCACCCCTTCCTCGACGTCCTCGGTCAGGGTGATCCGCGCCCCGGTCCGCCCGGCCAGCCGGCGCGCCTCGGCGACCACGGCCGGCTCCGGCCACATCGGCTCGGGCGCCACGATCCGCACGTCCATGCCCAGCAGCGCCCCGGTGACCAGCAGCGAATTGCCCATGTTGTAGCGGGCGTCGCCGAGGTAGGCGTAGGAGATCTCCGGCAGCGGCTTGGCGCTGTGCTCGGCCATGGTGAGGACGTCGGCGAGCATCTGGGTCGGGTGCCACTCGTCGGTGAGGCCGTTCCAGACCGGGACCCCGGCGTACGCGGCCAACTCCTCGACGACCGGCTGCCCGTGGCCGCGGTACTGGATGCCGTCGAACATCCGGCCCAGCACCCGCGCGGTGTCCTTGATCGACTCCTTGTGCCCGATCTGCGAGCCGAGCGGGTCGAGGTAGGTCGTCGAGGCGCCCTGGTCGGCGGCGGCGACCTCGAAGGCGCAGCGGGTGCGGGTGGAGGTCTTCTCGAAGACCAGCGCGATGTTCTTCCCGTCCAGCCGGCGCCGCTCGGCGCCCGCCTTCTTGGCCGCCTTCAGCTCCGCGGCCAGCTCCACGAGATGGCGGAACTCCTCGGGGGTGAAGTCCAGTTCCTTGAGGAAGTGCCGGCCCTTGAGGTCGACGGCCATGCGGGGACTCCTCGCTCGGGTGCGGTCAACGTGATGATGGAATCATATACAGTCATTCAGCATTCATTATACAGATCCCCTAGACGGGGTCCCGCTCGATCGGGCAGCTCATGCAGCGCGGGCCGCCGCGGCCGCGGCCCAGCTCGCTGCCCGGGATCTCGATCACCTCGATGCCGCGCTTGCGCAGGAAGGTGTTCGTGGTGGCGTTCCGCTCGTACGCCACCACCACGCCCGGCTCGACGGCGAGTACGTTGCAGCCGTCGTCCCACTGCTCGCGCTCGGCGGCGTGCACGTCCTGGGTGGCGGTGAGGACATGGATCGAGTCCAGGCCGAGCGCGGCCGCGATGGCCCGGTGCATGTGCTCCGGCGGGTGGTCGGTGACCTTCAGCTCGCCGTCCTCGGCGCCCGGCTCGATCGTGTACGAGCGCAGCATCCCCAGGCCCGCGTACTGCGTGAACGTGTCGCCGTCGACCATCGTCATCACCGTGTCCAGGTGCATGAACGCCCGCCGCTTCGGCATGTCCAGAGCGACGATGGTGCGCGCCGAGCCGGCCGCGAACAGGCCGCGGGCCAGCATCTCCACCGCCTGCGGGGTGGTCCGCTCGCTCATCCCGATCAGCACCGCGCCCTTGCCGATCACCAGCACGTCGCCGCCCTCGATGGTGGACGGGTACGCGCTCTGGCCCTCGGACCAGACGTGGAAGGAGTCGGCGGCGAAGAGCGGGTGGTGGCGGTAGATCGCCTCGAAGTGCACGGTCTCGCGCTGCCGGGCCGGCCAGCGCATCGCGTTGATGCTGACGCCGTCGTAGACCCAGGCCGAGGTGTCGCGGGTGAACAGGTGGTTCGGCAGCGGGGCGAGCAGGAAGTCGTCCAGGTCCATGGCGTGGAAGAGCACGGAGACGGGCTCGGCGAAGCGCTCCAGGAACTCCCGCTTCGTCATGCCGCCGACCAGCGCCTCGGCCAGCTCCGGGGCGTCCAACTCGTCGAACGCGGCCCGCAGATGGCCGGTGGCCAGCGGACCGTACTCCTTCTCGTCGAAGACCCGGTCGAGCACCAGGCGCTTGGCCGCCGGCACCGCCAGGGACTCGGTCAGCAGGTCGCCGAACAGGTGCACCTGTACGCCCCGGTCGCGCAGTACGTCGGCGAACCCGTCGTGCTCGGCCCGCGCCCTGCGGACCCACAGCAGGTCGTCGAAGAGCAGCGCGTCCTTGTTGGAGGGGGTCAGACGCTTCAGTTCGAGGTCCGGTCGGTGGAGGATGACGCGGCGCAGCCGCCCGGTCTCGGAGTCGACGTGGAAGCCCATGGCAGAAGAGCTTCCCACGGAGGGGGCGCCCCTCACCGAGAACCGCCCCTGTTTTCCCACGGCGGTGCAACGGTGCCTCCCGCACGAGGGGCCGGACCCCGCCCGGGTGCCCTACCGGCGGTGCCGGACCTGGACGGTGCCAGACCCTGCCGGGTGCCCTACCAGCGGTGCCGGACCCAGGGCGGTGCCCTACCAGCGGTGCCAGACCCTGCCGGGTGCCATACCAGGGGCGCTGGGGGTACCCCCGGACGGAGTCTGGGGGAGGAACTGCGCGATCAGCCACGACGTGGCTGCACGTCGTCACCGGCCCGAAGGGGCAGTTGCGGCCGTCGCCGGACCACCGGCCGGTGGCCGGTTGCCCGCGCCCCTGAAAAACGGGCGCCGTCCCACGCAAGGGCACCCCGACCCCTGTGAAGGAGCTCACCCTCGCAGAAGAAGGGCACCCCGACCCCGGGGGAAAGAGGGCACCGCACGTGAAAGGGGCACCCCGGACCCGGGGAAGGGGGCACCCCCGGGGAAGAGGGCACCCCGCGGCCGGGGGAGGGGGCGCCCCGGGTGGGAGGGGCGCCCACGGGGAGGGGCGGGCCGGGCAGGATGCCTAGAGGCGGGGGTCGACCGGCTCCGACTCCAGCGCCAGGACCGCGAACACCGCCTCGTGGACGCGCCACAGCGGCTCCCCCGCCGCGAGCCGGTCCAGCGCCTCCAGCCCGAGCGCGTACTCCCGCAGGGCGAGCGACCGCTTGTGGCCCAGCGACCGGCTGCGCAGCCGGGCCAGGTGCTCGGGCCGGGTGTACTCCGGACCGTAGATGATCCGCAGGTACTCCCGGCCCCGGCACTTGACGCCCGGCTGCACCAGCCGGCCGGCCTGCCGTACGCACCAGCGCGCCCAGCGGCTTGACGACCATGCCCTCGCCGCCCGCCCCGGTCAGGTCCAGCCACCAGCGCACGCCGGCCGCGACCGACGCCTCGTCGCCGGTGTCGACCATCAGCCTGCCGGTGCCCTGGAGCAGCCCGCTCGGGTCGGCCGCGACGAGGCGGTCGATGAGCGCGAGCTGCTGGTCGTGCGGGAGCCGCGGCGAGGCTGCGGTCCTGGACGGCGAGCAGCTGGAACGGCGCCAGGCGCACCCCGTCCAGTCCGTCGGTCGTCCAGCAGTACCGCCGGTACGCCTCGGTGAACGCGCCCGCGTCCGCGGCCCGTTCGCGCTGCCTGGCGAGCAGCGCGGACACGTCCGTGCCCCGGCCGGCCGCCGCTTCCAGCGCGGCGAGCGCGGGCGGGAAAGCGGCGCCGCCCGCCGCGCCGACCGCCGCGTACTGCTTGCGCAGCAGACCGGACGCCTTCAGCGACCACGGCAGCAGCTCGGCGTCGAGCAGCAGCCAGTCGGTGGCCGAGCTCGTCCCACAGCCCGGCCGCGGTGACCGCCTCGCGCAGCCGGGCCAGCACCTGCTCGGTGACGGCCGGGTCGTCGAAGAACGGCCGTCCGGTACGGGTGTGCAGCGTGCCCGTCACCCCGCTCGACGCCGAACCGGGCGTGCGCGGCCGCCTTCGTCGCGGCAGACCAGCGCGACCGCCCGCGAGCCCATGTGCTTCTCCTCGCACACCACCTGCGCGCACGCCGTCCTCGCGGAACGCGGCGAACGCCTCGGCCGGGTGCTCCAGGTAGCCCTCCTCGCGGGAGGTCGCGCACGGCGACATGGTCGGCGGGAGGTAGCCGAGCAGCCGCGGGTCGACCGCGAAGCGGCTCATCACCTCCAGCGCCGCCGCCGCGTTCTCCTCGCGCACCGCGAGCCGGCCCATCCGGGAGGTCTCCACGATCCGGCGGCCGGTCACGTCGTCGAGGTCGAGCGGACGGCCCTCCCGGCCGCCGGGCGCGTCGGTGAGCAGCGGCTTGACCGGCTCGTACCAGACCCGCTCGGCCGGCACGTCGACGATCTCCCGCTCCGGCCAGCGCAGCGCGGTCATCGCGCCGCCGAAGACCGCGCCGGTGTCCAGGCAGATGGTGTTGTTGATCCAGGAGGTGGTGGGGACCGGGGTGTGGCCGTAGACGACGGCGGCGCGGCCGCGGTAGTCCTCGGCCCACGGGTAGCGCACGGGCAGGCCGAACTCGTCGGTCTCGCCGGTGGTGTCGCCGTACAGCGCGTGCGAGCGGACCCGGCCGGAGGTGCGGCCGTGGTACTTCTCGGGCAGGCCCGCGTGGCAGACCACGAGCTTGCCGCCGTCCAGGACGTAGTGGCTGACCAGGCCGTCGACGAACGTCCTTGACCCGGCCGCGGAACTCCGGGTCCCGCTCGTCCTCCCGCTCCAGCTGCTCGATGGTCTCGGCGAGGCCGTGGGTGTGCTGGACCTGGCGGCCCTTGAGGTAGCGGCCGAGCTTGTTCTCGTGGTTGCCGGGGACGCACAGCGCGGTGCCGGCCTCGACCATGCCCATCACGCGGCGCAGCACGCCGGGGCTGTCCGGGCCGCGGTCGACGAGGTCGCCGACGAAGACGGCGGTACGGCCCGCGGGGTGGACGCCGTCGTCGTAGCCGAGCTTGCCGAGCAGCGTCTCCAGCTCGGAGCTGCAGCCGTGGACGTCGCCGATGATGTCGAACGGGCCGGTGAGGTGGGTCAGGTCGTTGTACCGGCGCTCGGTGACGATCCGGGCCGCGTCGATCTCCTCGGCGCCGCGCAGGACGTGCACCTTGCGGAAGCCCTCGCGCTCCAGGCCGCGCAGCGAACGGCGCAGCTCGCGCTGGTGCCGCTGGATGACGTGGCGCGGGCATGCCCGCGCGGTCGGGGCGGGCCGCGTTGCGCTCGGCGCACACCCGCTCGGGCACGTCGAGCACGATCGCGATCGGCAGCACGTCGTGCTCGCGGGCCAGCTCGACCAGCTGGCGGCGGGACTCCTGCTGCACGCTCGTCGCGTCGATCACGGTGCGGCGCCCGGCGGCCAGCCGCTTGCCCGCGATGTAGTGCAGTACGTCGAAGGCGTCGCCGGACGCGCTCTGGTCGTTCTCGTCGTCGCTGACCAGGCCGCGGCAGAAGTCCGAGGAGATCACCTCGGTCGGCTTGAAGTGCCGTGCGGCGAACGTCGACTTGCCGGAGCCGGTGGCCCCGATCAGCACGACGAGGGAGAGGTCGGTGACCGGGAGGACACGCGGCGACGGCGGCCGACCGGGCGGCCGGGCGTCGACTCGGGCTCGGCTTGACTCGGGCTCGGACTTGCCGGGGTCTGCTCGGTCATGCGGCTTCCTCCTCCTTCTTCTCGGCTCGTGCCGGGTCGGCGTCGTCCCCGGTGCGGGTGAAGACGGCCATCTGGGTGGGCGGCCCGACCTCGGGGTCGTCGGGTCCGACGGGCACGAACACCGCTTCGTACCCGTACGCGTTCCGCCACCCCCGCCGCCCAGGCGGCGAACTCCGCCCGGGTCCACTCGAAACGGTGGTCGGCGTGCCGCACATGCCCGGCCGGCAGCGACTCCCACCGCACGTTGTACTCGACGTTCGGCGTCGTCACGACCACGGTGCGCGGGCGCGCCGAGCCGAACACGGCGTACTCCAGGGCCGGCAGCCGCGGCAGGTCGAGGTGCTCGATCACCTCGCTGAGCACCGCCGCGTCGTAGCCCTTGAGCCGGGCGTCGGTGTACGCCAGCGAGCCCTGGAACAGGGTGACCCGCGCCGGCCTGCCGCTCGCCCATCCGGTCCAGCCGGAGCCTGCGGGCCGCCATGTCGAGGGCCCGCGACCGACACGTCCACGCCCGACGATCTCGGTGAACCGCGGCTCCTTCAGCAGCGCCGCCACCAACTGGCCCTGGCCGCAGCCCAGATCGAGCACCCTGGCCGCGCCCGCCGCGCGCAGCGCGCCGAGGATCGCCTCGCGCCGCTGCACGGCCAGCGGGGCCGGACGCTCCTCCACCTCCTCGGGCACCTCCTCCTCGACCGCGTTGTCGATCTCCTCGACCTCGATGTCGTCGGCGTCGGCCAGCCGGGCCAGCTCCAGCCGCTCCATCGCCTGCCGGGTCAGCGACCAGCGCCGGGACAGGTAGCGGCGTGGTGATCAGCTTCTGCTCCGGGTGCCCGGCGAGCCAGCCCTCCCCGAACCGCAGCAGCTTGTCCACCTCGTCCGCCGACACCCAGTAGTGCTTGGCGTCGTCCAGCACCGGCAGCAGCACGTACAGGTGGCGCAGCGCGTCCGACAGCCGCATCTCGCCCTCGAGCACCAGCCCCACGTACCGCGACTCGCCCCACTCCGGGAACTGTTCGTCCAGCGCCACCGGCTCGCGCCTCGACCTGCCAGCCGAGCGGCTCGAACAGCCCCTCCACCAGCGCCGCGCCGCCCCGGGCGGGCAGCACGGGCACCTCGATCCGCAGCGGCATCGGCGCCGCCGCCCGCTCCGGATGCGACCGGCACTCCCCGCGCAGCGCACTGGAGAACACCGTCCGCAACGCCACCGCCAGCAGCGACGACGCGGCGTACGGCCGGTCGTTCACGTACTGCGCCAGCGCCGCGTCGGGCGCGCCGCCGCGGCCCTTGCCCTTGCCCCGGCGTACGAGCGCGGGCGGATCGACTTCGAGCAGCAGCGCCGCGGTCGTCCGCTCCGCGCTCGCCTCGGGGTAGAAGACGTGCGCGTCGCCGTAGGAGGTGGAGAAGGCCTGGGCCTTGTCCGGGTGCTTGTGCAGCAGGAATCCGAGATCCGTCGCCGGACCCGCGGTGCCGCCTGTGGTGGAGATGGTCAGGAACACCCGGCCGAGTATTCCCGGTCGGATTCGCCGTCAGCCAGGGATTTTGTCCTCCTCACTCGGGCTCGATCCGTCATGGGGCCGTCAGGCCCGCGCCAGCTCGGTCGCGATCGCGGCGACGGTGGCCGGGCCCACCCGGCAGCAGCCGCCGATCAGGCGGGCGCCGGCCGCCTGCCACTCGCGCCGCCAGCCGCGGGTCGAACGCCGAACCGCCGTGCCACCGGCGCCCGCCCGCGTCCCACCGCTCGCCGCTGTTCGGGTAGGCGACGACCGGCTTGCCCGTCACCGCCGCGGCGAGCCGGACCGCGGCGGCCACGTCCCCGGGGGCGCAGCAGTTGACGCCCACCGCGATCACCTCGTCCCGGCCCGCGGCCAGCGCGAAGGCGTCCGCGAGCCGCTGGCCGGCCCGGGTGCGGTCGCCCTCGATCGTGTACGACAGCCACACCGGGACTCCCGCGCCCCCGGCCGCCTTCAGCATCGCCTCCGCCTCGTCGCTGTCCGGCACCGTCTCCAGCGCCAGCACGTCCGGCCCGGCCGAGGCCAGCGTCTCGATCCGCGGCCGGTGGAACCGCTCCAACTCCCGCACGCTCCTGCCGTACCGCCCGCGGTACTCGCTGCCGTCCGCGAGCATCGCGCCGTACGGCCCGACCGACGCCGCCACCCGCACCTGCGGGCCGCCCGCCGCCTGCCGGGCGAGTGCGACGCTGCGCCGCAGCAGCGCGGACGCCTGCTCGGGTCCGACCCCGCGGCGCGCGAACCCCTCGTACGTCGCCTGGTAGCTGGCCGTGATGAGCACCCGCGCCCCCGCCCGTACGTAGGCGGTGTGGGCGGCCGCGATCTGCTCGGGTCCGTCGGCCAGCAGCCGCGCGGACCAGAGCGGATCGGACAGGTCGCAGCCCTGGTCGGCGAGCTGGTTGGACAGCCCGCCGTCCAGCACGAGGGCCTTGTCCCCGCCGAGCAGTTCCCCCAGCGGGGGCGCGGGCGGCGTCATCGGAGCGTCATCCCGGTCGCACCGTCATCCCACCTGGGGCTGGACCTGGGAGGAGATCAGCTCCAGGTGGTCCAGATCCTTCAGGTCCAGGATCTGGAGGTAGAAGCGGGTGGAGCCCTGTTCGGCGTACCGCCCGATCTTGTCGACGACCTCGGCGGGGGTTCCGGCGAGCCCGGCCGCCTTCAGTTCCTCGACATCCCGGCCGATGGCCGCCGCCCGGCGGGCCACCTCGGCGTCGTCCTTGCCCACCGCCGCGACCAGGGCGTTGGAGTACACCAGGTCGTCCGCGTCGCGCCCGGCCGCCTGCGCCGCCGCGCGCACCCGGCCGAACTGCCTGCCGCTGTCCTCGACCGACACGAACGGCGCGTTGAACTCCGCCGCGTACTTCGCCGCCAGCTCCGGGGTCCGCTTGGCACCCATCCCGCCGATCAGCACCGGGATCTCGGGCTGGGCCGGCTTCGGCAGCGCCGGCGAGTCCTTGAGCTGGTAGAACTCCCCGTCGAAGTCGAAGGTCTGGCCGACGGGTGTCCCCCACAGTCCGGTGACGACGGCCAGTTGCTCCTCCAGCCGGCCGAACCTCTCCTTCGGGAAGGGAATCCCGTACGCGGTGTGCTCCGCCTCGTACCAGCCCGCGCCGAGCCCGAACTCGATGCGGCCGCCCGACATCTGGTCGACCTGGGCCACCTGGATGGCCAGCACGCCGGGGAGCCGGAAGGTGCCTGCCGTCATCAGCGTGCCGAGCCTGATCCGGCTGGTCTCCCGGGCCAGGCCGGCCAGGGTGATCCACGCGTCCGTGGGTCCCGGCAGTCCGTCCCCGTCCCCCATGACCAGGTAGTGGTCCGAGCGGAAGAAGGCGTCGAAGCCCAGCTCCTCGGTGGCCTTGGCCACGGCCAGCAGCGTGTCGTAGCTCGCCCCCTGCTGGGGCTCGGTGAAGATGCGTAGATCCATTCCTCCATCCTGCATCAGCCTTCCTTCATCCGGGATGCGTCCCGGTGAGGGCGCGCACCCGGTCCTTGGCCTCGTCCACCGCGTCCAGCGCCTCGATGTACTGCCAGTACGCCTCCTCGGCCACGGCCGCGCCGATGAATCCGACCAGGGCGAGCCCGATCTCGCCCAGCAGGACCCGCAGCGCCCGCAGCGTGCCCGTCGGATCGCGCACCGCCGTCAGCCGCGCAGCCCGGGACGGGCCCGCCCCCGCGGCCGAGACCACCGGCTGCGGGCCGGCCCGCGACGCCGACCACCGGCTGTCCCCTCCTCCCCCGCAGGTGCCGGAGCCCCCGCACCCGGCGGTCGGCGCCCCCTTCCCGAGGTCGTCGCCGCTCCGCACCGTCCTCGCCTCCCCCGCCCAGCAGCCGGCTGATGGCGTCCGTCAGTTCGTACGCCTGCCATGCCTCGGCCACCACGTTCTCCGGCTGCCGGTTGCGGCCCATCGACCGCTCCGCCTCCGCCACGATCCGCGCCGCGTCCATGTCCGTACCTCCCGTGCCCGCGTCGGCGGCACCGCACCGCCGTCATCTGTCACTCACAGTGACAGACCGCAAGCATGCCGAGGAGGGCCGTACGGACATCTGTGGACAACTACCGAGTTGTGGACAACCTGGTCACCCTCCGGAGTGACCAGGGCGCGGAAACCGCAGCTCATTGCGGTCGATCTTCGCCGCGAGCGCGGCCAGCACATCGATCCCGAGCACGTCGCAGAACTGGAGCAGGTACGCCAGCACGTCCGCGACCTCGTCCTCCACGCGGTGCGCGGTCTCGGCGTCGCCCATCACCTGCGCGGACTGCTCGGGCGTCAACCACTGGAAGATCTCCAGCAGTTCGGACGCCTCGACACTCAGCGCGGCGGCGAGGTTCTTCGGCGTGTGGAAGGGCTGCCAGGCGCGGGCGGCGGCGAACTGCACGAGGCGGCGTTGCAGGGCCGGGAGATCCTGGGGGTCGGTCACCCGGTCTGGTCTACCTCATCTCGCCGTCGGCCGCGCGCTCGCTCCCCCGGCACGAAGTCGACCGCGCCGGTGCCGGCCGTTCCGCAGCCGGCACCGCACTCCCCCGCCGCGCGATCGTCGAGCCGGCCCTCCAGGGAGAAGGCTCCGCGCGAGCCGAAGCCGCAGCTCCAGCGCCGGCCGCCGGCGGCTCCGGCGCGAGCGCGCTCGGCCGCCCCGGTCCGGCCGCGGCGTCCAGCGCTCCGCCGCGACCCGCGACCCCGTTGACCGCTGCCGCCGGACGTCCCACCGGCGGTCCCGTCGACCGCGCCGCCCGCCGCGTCCGCCGCCGCCGGCTCACCGGCCGACTCGCCGACCGACCTACCGGCCGGCTCACCGACCTGCTCGGCCCCGGCCACCGTGATCGTCACCCCGTCGAGCCCGTCCGCGCAGCCGAGGTCCTGCACGGTGGCCAGCAGGCGGATGTGTCCGCGCGCGGCGGCGAGTCCGGCCAGCCGGAGCACCTCCCGCGCCTGCCGCCGGTCCAGGCCGAGGTCGAGCCCGTCCGCCACGACCGTGAGGACCTGCCCGGCCGGGAGGAGTTCCGTACTCGTGTCGACGTCGAGCACGCCGGGTCCGGTGAGCAGCACCAGCGCCAGTGCCAGGAAGCGGAGTTCGCCGTCGCCGAGCCGGTCGACCGGCAGCATGCCGAGCGGCACCGCGGTTCGACCGCGGCGATCACCGCGTCGACCGCGGCGCCCCGGCCGCTGGGCGGCGGCACGGACACGGGCAGCGTCGTCAGCCCTTGCACCGGACCGCTGCACACCTCCCCCACCGCTTTGACCAGCATGCCGTGCCGGATGCTGCACTCGCCCTCCGTCCTGGCCAGCACCGCGGACAGGTTGTCGCACGCGCTGCGCAGCCGGCCGTCGCCGAGCCGTACCGGACCGCGCATCCGCTCGGGGCGGGGCGCGATCGGGAAGACCCCGCGCAGCGCCACCACCAGTTGTTCGGCCGCGGCCAGCACCAGCCGCTGCCCCTCGGTCCGGCCCGAGACCCGCAACGGCAGCAGGGCGGTGGCGAGTTGGTCGTCGGGCAGCGGCGCGCGGGTGACGGCGACCGCGCCCGCGGTGTGCCACGCGGCCTGCACGGTGGGCCGGGCCGGGTCGCGCAGAGCGGTCGTCAGGAGGGTCTCGCCCGGCGCCGGTCAGCCGCTCGCCGACGATGCGCAAGGTGGGCTCGACCTGCACCGCGACGTCCATCCGGACCGGGCCGAGCGGGCCGGAGACCGTGCAGCCGATCCGGAATCCGCGCCGTCCCTGCGCGTCGGGCCTGGGCGCCCTGCGGTACGCACGCCTCCGCCCCGCCGCGCACGACGGACCTGGCGCGGTGGGCCGTGAAGACCTCGCTCAGTTCGGCTCCGGAGGCGAGCCGGCCGAGGACGGCCAGACCTTCGAGCACACTCGACTTGCCCGTGCCGCTCGC
This sequence comes from uncultured Actinomycetota bacterium, assembly GCA_963820715.1. GTDB lineage: Bacteria > Actinomycetota > Actinomycetes > Streptomycetales > Streptomycetaceae > Actinacidiphila. Next base: position 315,701 of record CAWGAU010000005.1, read on the forward strand.
CGCCGGCGAGCAGCGTGATCGGGTCGAGGACGAACGTGGCGCCCCGGTGTGATTTGAAGGCCGACAGCCGGAGTTCGGTGACGATGGGCCGCTGGTGGCTGGTGGTCATGGCCGCGAAGGTAACCACCCGATGCCCTGCCGAACCGTTCAAGCGGACTTTTCGTCCTTCGAACGAGGGACATCACGCATAATCCGCATGGAATCCGGAAAAGCAGATCGACAAGCGGATCGAACGCGCAGGTGCCCGAATCACCGCGCGGCCGGAGCCGCTTCCCATCCATCCGGCATCCCCGCGGCGTGCTCCCGCACGCCGGCCGCATCCGGCGCGCCGTGCACACGACCGCCGCCGCGCGGCCGGGGGCCCGCCGCCGTCCCACTACCGTTGCGGAGGTGACCACCACACCCACCACCAGCTACGTCGCACTGCTGCGCGGCATCAACGTCGGGGGCAGGAACAAGGTCCCGATGCAGACGCTGCGCGAGCTGATCGCCGGGATCGGCGGCGCCGACGTGCGCACGCACCTCCAGAGCGGCAACGCCGTCTTCACGCACGGGGAGGAGGACCCGCAGCGCGCTGGCCGCACGAGTTGGAGCAGGCCATCGCCGAGGAGTTGGGGCTGACCATCTCGTGCCTGGTCCGTACGGCCGCGGACCTGCGGCGGGTGATCGAGGCCAATCCCTTCCCGATGGAAGGGATCGACGGCTCGCGCTTCCTGGTCGTCTTCCTGTCCGGGCCGCCGCCGCTGGACAAACTCGCGACCCTCGACCCGGCGTCGTACGCGCCGGACACCTTCCGGACCGGAGAGAGGGAGATCTATGCCCACTTCCCGGACAGCATCCGCGACTCGAAGCTGGCCACACGGTTCACCGACCGCTGGCTCGGCCTGACCGCGTCCGCGCGCAACTGGAACACGGTCGTCAAGCTCAGTGCCCTCAGCGAGAGCTGACGGCACGTCGCGTCCGGCGCGCCGGACACCGACCTCCGCGAGCCGTGCCGAGCCCACGGCACGGCCGCCGGGGACCCGCTGCCCGCGGACCCTGCCCGCCGCCTCAGAACCAGTGGACGGTGTGCGGGGTCTGCGGGGAGCGGAACAGCGCGTCGGTGCGGTCCACGGCGTCCGGGCTCAGCGGGCGGACGCGCCCGGCGCGGGCCAGCGCACCGGCCGTGGCGCCGCCGAGGTAGAGCGAGCCGAGGTCGCTGACGTCCAGGGCCAGGTCGGCGGCGCGGTCGGTCCGTGCGCAGCGCGCGGACCCGCCGGTGACGCTGAGTTCGTACCGGCCGGCCGTCTCCTCGCAGAAGGCGTCGGCGACCTCCAGTACGAGGTGTCCGTCGGCGGTGTACCCGCGGGCCGCCAGAGCGCGGGGGATGTCGAGCAGGCGGACCCACAGCCAGTCGAGGTCCCTGGTCACGGCGGCGGCGCGGTGGTCGGCCAGGAGCCAGCGCAACCAGGTGTCGGGGGGCAGGGTGCCGAACACCACCTCGGTGACCAGGTCGTGCTCGACGCAGAAGCGGAACAGGGCGGAGTAGGCCGCCTCGTCGGTCGCGACGAGCTCGTCCACGTCGAGCGGCCTGGCCCGGGTGACCGGATCGACCCGGCCCACCCGGTAGCAGGCGTAGCCGTCGGGCGTGCCGGCCTCGTCGCGGTGGACGGCGACCAGGCGGGGGGCGTGCGAGACCGGTGAACGCCCCGCGCCGCGCGTCCACCAGTGCGCGGGCCGGGAGAGGGCGCCGACCTGTGTACGGCGGTAGGCGTCGTACACCTGGGCCAGCACGTCCCCGCACTCCGTCCGGGGCCGGACGCTGATGGAGCCGGTGGGCGGTTCCGCGTGCAGCGCGGCGCGGTGCCGCTGGACGGTCAACTGCTGGGCGAAGGTGGCGGGACCGTAGCCGAAGCGGCGGTAGATGACGGCTTCGGAGGCGAGCAGGACGGCCATGCTCTCGCCCGCCGCGCGCAGTCCGTCCAGTTGTGTGCGCATGAGGGCGCTGAGGATGCCGCGGCGGCGGTGGGAGGGCAGCACGCCCACGGCCGTGACGCCCGGCACCGGCACCTGGATGCCGCCGGGCAGGGTCAGTTCGAAGGTGTAGGCGCCGGCCGTGCCGACGATCGCGCCGTCGGCGTCCTCGGCGACCAGGCTGCGGTCCATCTCGAACGCGGACCAGGTCGGGTCCGTGTCGCCGGCCCCGGTCTCGGGCAGGGTGCCGAACGCCGCCAGCAGCGTGGCGACGAACTGCGCGCGGTCGGCCTCGTTCGTGGAGCGGATGTCCATGGTGTCCTCGGGGCGATGGGCGGGCGTCGGCGATGGCCGCGGCCTCCCCGGCCGACCATTCGCAGTCAAGTGTCAGTAGTCTCCCGTGCTTTGGCAACCCTTTTGATCACGCTCAGGGATCAAGGGACGACCTGGCAGGCGGGGAGGACGAGGGTCCGACGGGGGCGACCGGTCGACGGCCGACGCTTGGGTGGCGAAGCATCGGGGAATACAGACGCAAGGCAGAGGCGGCCCGGCGAGGGCGAAATTCCACTCCGGGGCCCGGACGCCGTCGTGCCACGATGGCTCCATGTCTGACGCATCCATTCCTGACACGCCCAGGAGCCGGCTGGCCGACCGCACGCCGTTTCCCGACGACCTCGACACGCGGCTGCGCGAGCAGTTCGCCTTCCTGGTGGAGGTGGACCGGCTCAAGACGATCCTGCGCCAGTCGCCGCTGGCCTCGGCCGACCGCCGGGAGAACGACGCCGAGCACTCGTGGCACCTGGCCATGATGGTGGTCGTGCTGGCCGAGCACTCCGACGAGCCGATCGACGTCGGACACACGGTCGAACTGGTGATCGTGCACGACCTGGTGGAGATCTACGCCGGCGACACCCCGCTGTACGACAGCGCCGCCGGACTGGACCAGGAGGCCAGGGAGGCGGCCGCCGCGGACGAGTTGTTCGGGCTGCTGCCCGGCGACCAGGCGCGGTGGGTACGGGCGCTGTGGGACGAGTTCGAGGCGCGGGCCACACCCGAGGCGCGGTTCGCCAAGGCGATGGACCGGCTCCAGCCGCTCCTGCTCAACTGGATGGCGCGGGGCGGCACCTGGCGGACACCCGGCGTCACCGCCGACGACGTACGCGCCCGCAAGGCGGTGATCGGGGACGCCTCGACCTCGCTGTGGACGGCGGGCCGGCGGCTCATCGACGAGGGCGAGTCGCGCGGCTGGTCCCGGAGCGGCGCCGCGCCGAAGCAGTGAACTCCGTTGCGCGCGCCCGAGTGCCGCCCGAGTGCCGCCCAGGCGCGCGGCCCCGCCCGCCCTGCTCGCCCCGCCACGGCCCACCGCATCGCCGGCCCCGGAAAGTCATACCGGAGATCGCGTGACTTCACCTCACCATACTCGGTATACATACTGAGTATGGTGATCCCAGGGGGAGGTGAACCGCAGTGAACGACGTGTCAGGAGTGCTGATCGCCGCGCCGGTGCGGCGGGCGGTCGAGGTCGGGCGACCGGCGGGGCCCGCACGGCGCAGGGCCCGGTGGCCCGTTCCGTTGATCGCCGTCCTCGCCGTGCTGCCGCTGTATGTGCTGTGGGTCTGGCTGCTGGCGACGGGCGGGGGCGATCTGGCGGCCCAGTTCGCCTGGGCCGGCTTCGCGGACCGACATCCCGGTTCGCCGTACAACCTGGCGTGGTACGGCGGGATGCACACGATGGACTACAGCGTGCTGACGCCGCCGCTGATGGCGTACGCGGGGGTGCGCACGGTCACGGTCGCGGCCGGGCTGGTCTCGACATGGGCCATGGCGGCGCTGTCCGTCGGGTCGGGGATACGGCGACCGCTGGTCCCGGCGCTCCTGGGGGCGGTGTGCCTGTGGTGCGACGTGGCATCGGGACGCACCACCTTCGCGCTGGGGGTCGCCTTCGGGCTGCTCGCGATGGTGTGGGCGCAGCGCACCCCGCTGCCGTGGGCGGGCACGGCGGCGTGGGCGGCGCTGACCGCGCTGTCCAGTCCGATCGCCGCCCTGTTCCTGTGGGTCGTCGGCGCGGGACACCTGGTAGCCGGCCGACGCTGGGGCACGGCCGCCGCGCTGGGTGTCCCGCCGCTGGTGGTGATGGGGAGCGTGGCGCTGCTCTTCCCCTTCCAGGGCGAGCAGTTGATGAACGGATGGACGATGGTCATGCCGCTGATCGTGTGCGGCGCACTGACCGTGGCCGCGCCCCGTCCGTGGCGGACGGTGCGGGCCGGAGCGGTCGTCTACGCCTTGGGCACGGTGGTCACCGCCTGGGTCGCGTCCCCGGTCGGCACGAACGTCGAGCGGCTGGCCGAGATCGGCGGACTTCCGCTGCTCGGCGCGGCCCTGGGCGAGCGCGGCGAGGAATGGGTGCGCCTGCGGCGGGCCCGGCGGGAGCTGTTCGACTTCTGGCAGCCCGGCAGCGTGCTGGCCCTGGCGCTGCTGCCGGTACTGGCGGGCTGCTTGGCCTACGACGGCTACTGGGTGGCCAGGAAGACGGTCAGCGACCTGCGGGTGTCGACCAGCGTCCCGGCGTGGGCCTCGCACACCCGGGGGGTGATCGGCGCCCTGGGCCGTCTGCACGCGGACCGCCACCGTGTGGAGGTCGTTCCGGCCCGCGACCACCGCGAGGCCACCGCGCTGGCGCCGTTCGTCGACCTGGCGCGCGGCTGGAACCGGCAACTCGACGTGGAGCGGGGCCGGTTGTTCTACCGGAAGACGCTGTCCGCCACGTCCTACCGGGCCTGGCTGGACGACTGGGCGGTGGGCTACGTCGTGGTCCCGCACGGCCGGATCGACGGCCCGGCCCAGCGCGAGGCGGCAGTGGTGGCCGGGCGCCCCGGCTGGCTCCGTCCGGTGTGGCACGACGCGTACTGGACGGTGCTGGCGGTGACGCGCCCGGTACCGCTGGCATCGGCGCCCGCGAGCGTCGTCCGGGCCGGCGAGGCGGACGTCGTGGTGCACCTGCCCGCCGCCGGGTCCACGGTGCTGCGGGTCGTCTACTCGCCATGGCTGACGGCGAAGGGAGCGTGCATACGTCCGGCCGGCCGGTGGACCCGCGTCACCACACAGGCGGGCGGCGACTACCGCGTCGGCGCCGGCTACAGCCGGCCGCCCGGCGGCGGCTGCGGATGAGGCCGACCTCGTGAGCAGGGAGCCGCGCCCTCGTCACGGACCCCGAACCCGAGGAGGAGTGTGCCGAGGCCGGAGAGACGATGGAGGCCATGACGGTGCCACGGGCGTCGTACGCCCGGACGGTCAGCTGGGGAAAGGCTCCGGGGCTGGGCGGCGGCGGGCCGACGACGTAACCGGAGGCGTAGCCGGGGTGCCCGGGCAGGGTCACCATCTGCACCGGGTAGCTGTGGCCCTGCACGGTGACGGTCATCCGGGCGGGCAGCACGGGGCCGACGTAGAGCGGGGCGTAGACCGTGGCGTCCTGGTCGGCGCGGTTCTGGGAACTGACGCTGCCCGCGGCCCGGTTGCCGTCGGCGACCTTCTCGCACTGCCAGACGTCGCCGCCCTGGGCCAGGCAGCGCCGGGTGGGCTCCAGCTTCATCCGTTCGCCGTCGCCGACCGCGAAGGGCCGGCCGGCCGGGACGACGCGCACGGTGGGCGCACGGGTCGCCGCCGGATGGCTCGGGGCGGGCGGGCTGGTGGACGCGGCGGGCAGCGTCGGGGCGCCAGGCGCACGGTCGCGGTTCACGGCGGCCATGACCACGGCGCACCCGGCGACCGCGGCGACGACGGGGAGCGTCGCGGCGAGGCTGCGCGCCCGGCGGCGCCGGGCGGCCCGCTGCTTGACCGCGGCGGCCGGCCAGGGGGACGGTTCGACGGTGATCACGGCCTCGCGCAGGGCGCGCCGGACGTGGCCCTCGGTCTGCCGGTCCTGCGCCGGATGGTGCCCCGGGGCGGGTGCGGAACCGTGGTGCGGGCCGGTGGGGTTCTGCCGTGTCGTCGTGCGGTGGTGTGCTCAACGCCTGTCACCCCTCTCCTGCGGCCAGGGCGGCCAGTGCCGGGTGTTCGCGCAGTTTGCGCAGGCCGCGGCTGGCCTGGCTCTTCACGTTGCCGGGTGTGCAGCCCAGGATCTCGGCGACCTGGTGCTCGCTCAGGTCCTCCCAGTAGCGCAGGACGACGGCCGCGCGCTGCCGTGGGGGCAGGGCCGCGAGCGCCGACATGAGTAAGGCGCGTTCCTCGACCTGGTCGGGCGGGGACTCGCGGGGGCGTTCGGGGATGACGGAGGTGAGGAGTTGGACCACGCGGCGCTTGCGGAAGCGGCTGAGGTTGTTGTTGACCAGGGCGCGGTGGACGTAGGCGTCGGGTTCGTCGAGCCGGCTGATCCGGTTCCAGGCCAGGTAGACCTTGGCCAGGGTGGCCTGGACCACGTCCTCCGCCTCGTGGCGGTCGCCGGTGAGCAGATAGGCGGTGTGGACGAGCTTCGGCCAGCGCGCCGCCGCGTAGGTGTCGAAGTCCCACCGCGCCTCGGCCTCCGCCACCCCGGTCACGGGCTCCTCGCGCACCGGTTCCTCGCGCCAGGGCGCGAGCGGTCACCGGCTCCGTGGCCGCGAGTGCGGCGCCCACCTGGCCCGCGGCTTGCGCTGCCCGGGGCCGGCGCGCGTCTCCGGCCCGGACCGCGGCCGAGGGCAAGGCTGCCGGCCCGGGGCGCGAGGCGCTCCGGGCCGGCAGCCTCAGTGAGGGGGCGTCAGAGCTGGGCAAGAACCCCGCCCGCCTTGTCGAACACGGTGACCTGGGGGACGTCGCCCGGGTCGGTCTCCGGGGCGCCCCAGGCGTAGCCGGTGGAGTAGCCCGGGTGCCCGGCGAGGGTGACGACCTGGACGTCGTACGTCACGCCGTCGGCCGTCACGGTCATCCGGGCGGCGTTGCCGGAGCCGATGTAGAGCGGGGAGTAGAGCGTGCCGGAGGCGTCGCCCTGGGTCTGGAGGCTGACGGAGTCGGGGGCCTGGTTGCCGTCGACGACGCTCTTGCAGCTCCAGGCGTCGGGGGTGCCGAGGCAGCGCTCGGTCCTGGCGAGTTGCAGGTCGACGCCGTGTCCGGTGTCCACCACCTGGCCGGGGCGGACGACCTGCACCGGCAGGCTCTGGGTACGGACGTCCGCCGCGCCGGCGGTACCGGCGGCAGCCAGGGTGGCGGCGGCCGTCGCGGCCAGGACGGTGGCGGTGAGGATCTTGCTCGGGTACATCGTGCTCCTCGGCGTTCTCAGGTGGCGTGACGCGTGGTGCGCCTGACGGTCGGTCCGGCGGGTCGCCGGTGGCCGTCCGGCGGTACCGCGTCGGTCGGTTGCTGCGACTGGCGGAGGGGCCCTCTCCGACCTACTCACTCCCGGTCCGGCCGAAGTGGTTGCACGGATCGCCGAAGTGGGCCGATCCGGCCGGGGCAGCGGGCGGCGCGGCGGGCGGCCGACCCGGCCACACGACCCGCGGCCGCCGTGCGCCCTCGGCCAGGCGCCCGGCCACGCCCTCCGCTCGCGGCTGCGGGCGCCGTGTCCCGAAGCGCGCGGCCGGCACGCGGCGGCCCAACTCCCGGCAGGCGGGCGGCCCGAGGGCGTAGCCCGCTGCTACTGGCGACGAGCCGGTCCGTACCGCCGGGCACCGCAGCCGGCGCAACGGCACGGCCCACGACACGGCGCGGCACCGGCCCCTCGGCGCGGCGCCCGGCGTCCCGTATCGGCGGCGCGTCGACCCCGTGTCGGTGGTCGGGGGCAGGATGGGCGGTATGACGGAGATCGTGGTGACCTCGCGGGACGGTACGGCCATCGGCGCGCTCGACGAGGGGAGCGGGCCGACGCTGCTGGTCGTGCCGCCGGGCGGTGGGGACGCGGGATCATGGGATGCCGTCGCCGGCGCGCTCGCCCGCCGACTTCAGGGTGGTCAGGGTCCGCCGCAGGCTGTACGTGCCGGGCGCGGACACCTCGCCCGGCCACACGGTGGCGGCGGAGGCGGACGACGTACTGGCCGTCGCCGCGGCGCTCGACGGGCCGGTGCTCCTGGTGGGGCACTCCTCGGGAGCGGTCGCCGGGCTGGAGGCGGCGGTACGGGAACCGGCCGCGTTCGCCGGGATGGTGGCGTACGAACCGCCGATGCCGACGTCGTTGCCGATCGGCACGGAGGCGGTGGCCCGCGCCCGCGCGCTGATCGAGGCCGGCGACCCGGCCGGGGCGATGCGCGTCCACTTCGTGGACATCGTGCGCATGCCGGAGCCGATGGTCGACGCGATGCTGACCGACCCGCGCACCCGCGGATTCCTGTGCGCGTACGCGGCCGCGCAGATCGCCGACGACGAGGCGATCGACGGGCTCGGCATGGGCACCGACCGGTTCGCCGCGCTCCCCGTCCCGGTGACGCTGGTCGAGGGCGAACTGAGCCCGGAGCACCTGCGGCGGCGGCTCGGCCGATCTGGCGGCCGTCCTGCCGCACGCCGAGGTGGTGACGCTCGCCGGCCAGGGGCACATCGCGCACCTGACGGCGCCCGCCCTGCTGGTGGAGGTGATCCGTTCGACGGCGGCAAAGGTGCTCTGAGCGAAGGGGCCGTGGCGGCAGGACGTCACCGGCCGGGTAGGGCGCGCGGCCGTCGACTGGTCCGCCTTGCTGACGACGGGTCAAGGGCCGCAGAGCCGCACGGCTGTTGTCCGTCACCTGCGGGCCGCACCGCTGGCGGCCCTGGCCGGCGTCGCCCTCGTCTGCGCCGTGCTGCACCGTGCCGACGCGGGCCGTCTGTCCCGTACCCCCCGCACCTGCCGGCGGCGCAGTGAGCGGCCGGGTCAGTCCTGCGGCGGCGCGGTGGCCGTCTCCAGGAAGAACTCGTCGATGCCGCGGACCGCTTCCAGGAAGTCGTCGAGGTTGACCGGCTTGGTCACGAAGGCGTTGGCGTGCTGGTGGTAGGCGCCGGCCACGTCGTCGGGCGTGGAGGAGGTGCTGAGCACCACCACCGGGATCATCGCGAGGTCGGGGTCGTCCTTGAGGATGCCCAGCAGTTCGCGGCCGTTCATCCGCGGCATGTTGAGGTCGAGGACGATCAGGTCGGGCCGCCGGGTGCCGCTCCCGCGCAGGTACTCCAGGGCCGCGACGCCGTCGTCGGCGCGGGCGATGGTGCGCGACATCCCCTTGTCCTGGAGCGCCTCCTCGATCGAGCAGCGCGTCGGCGGGGTCGTCCTCGACCAGCAGGACGGTGTAGGAGCGCTCGGGAAGGGTGCGCGTTCATGGGGTGCTCCTACGGAAAACGCGGGTGCGGGTGCCGGCGGCGGTCTCGGCCCGAGTCGTCGGCCCGCCACCCCTTCCGGGAGGCGAGGTGAGCCACTGCTCACGAGGGCATGACCGCACTCTACGGTTTACGCCGATCAGGTGACAATGGCCGCCGCCTGCGCCGCTACGATGACGCGACCGTATGCGAACGTGCGGTCGACCGGCCCCGCCGATCTGCTTGCGCGCACGATGTCGAGGAGTCGCAGTGACTGATGCCGAGCCGGCTGACGCCGGTCGGGCACCCCTTGCGGAGCGGCCCCCCGCGGCGGGCTCATCGACCGCCTCCGCGGCACCGGCGCGGCAGCGGCCGCGGCACCGACCCTGGCCCCGGCCCCGGCCCCGACTCCAGTACCGCCCCGACTCCGGCGGAGAAGCCGACCGTCCCGACGCCGCCGCGCCCGGTCCCTCGGCGGCGGGTCCCGGCGGAGCGCCGGGACGTCCGGGGCGAGCGACCCGCCGCGAGGCCCGCCGGGGCGGGTGGACGACCCGCCGCTGGCTGGCGGTCGGCGTGTGCGCGTCGATGGCCGTGCTCGTCGTGCTGGGGGTCGTCGGCGGCTGGGTCTTCGCCCGCTCCACCCGGATCTCCGACCGGCTGGTGGACGTCAGCACCCCGGCCCTGGTCGACGCGGTACGGCTGGAGACCGCGCTGACCGATCAGGAGACCGGCGCCCGCGGCTACGGCCTGACCGGGCAGACGCCGTTCCTCGACCCGTACCGCACCGGCGTCGAGGAGCAGCGGGTGGCCGTCGGCGATCTGAGCGCCCTGCTGCCCGGGAACGCCGCCGCCCGCGCCGACCTCACGCGGCTGCTGGCCGGCGCCGAGGTGTGGCAGGCGCGGTTCGGCCGGCCGGTGGCCGCCGCGCCGCCGGGCGCCCCGGTGGCGCTGGCCACCGAGCGGGCCGACGAGGGGAAGGCGGCCTTCGACAGCGTGCGGACGGCGTCGGCCGCCCTCCAGAAGACGCTCCAGGCCGACCAGGACCGGACCCGGGCCGATCTGGACCGGGTGCGCAGCGAGCGGAACTGGGTCTTCTCCTCGATCGCGGCCATCATCGTGGCGATGACCGCCCTGGTCTTCGCGGGGCTGCGGCGCGGCGTGACCGTACCCCTGACCGGCCTGTCGGACGACGTGCGCAGGGTGACCGACGGCGACTTCGAGCACCGGGTGACGGCCACCGGCCCCGCCGACCTGCGCCGGCTGGCCCACGACGTGGACGCGATGCGCGCGCGGCTGTCGCGGGAGCTGGCGTTCAGCAACGAGACCCGGGAGCGGCTGGACGAGCAGGCCGCCGACCTCCAGCGCTCCAACGCGGAGCTGGAGCAGTTCGCCTACGTGGCCTCGCACGACCTCCAGGAGCCGCTGCGGAAGGTGGCGAGCTTCTGCCAGCTCCTGCAGCGCCGCTACGCCGACGGGCTGGACGAGCGGGCGGGGCAGTACATCGAGTACGCGGTGGACGGCGCGACCCGGATGCAGACGCTCATCAACGACCTGCTGGCGTTCTCCCGGGTCGGCCGGCTGCACTCCGGGTACGGCCACGGTCGACCTGGAGGCGCTGTTCGCGCGGACCGCCGACGCGCTGAGCATCGCCGTGGAGGAGTCGGGCGCCACGGTCACCCACGACCCGCTGCCGGCCGTCTCGGGCGACCCCACCCAGTTGGGCATCGTCTTCCAGAACCTGCTGTCCAACGCGCTGAAGTTCCGCTCGCCCGACCGCCCTCCGCAGGTGTCGATGACCGTGCGGGGCGCCGACGGGATGTGGCACTTCGCCCTGGCCGACAACGGCATCGGCATCCCGTCGCAGTACGCGGACAAGGTGTTCGTCATCTTCCAGCGGCTGCACACCCGGGAGGCGTATCCGGGCAACGGCATCGGCCTCGCGCTGTGCAAGAAGATCGTGGAGTTCCACGGCGGAGCCATCGGGGTCGACGGGGAGCACACCCCGGGCACCCGGATCACCTTCTCGCTGCCCATGCTGCCGCAGGAGCCGGAACCGGCGGACGCGGCGCTCACGGCCGATACGTCCGATACGTCCGACCCGGCTCGCGCCGCCGACACCGCCGGACGCCGCCGGTACCGCCGAGGAGTCCGACGGCGGCGGCGGGAGGTGAGGAGTAGTGACCGCGGGAGAGATGACCTCGCGCGGCGTGGGCACCGCGGGCGCCGCCGGGGCCGAGGTGACGGAGCCGGCCGCCGGTGGTGCCGACACGGACCGGACCCCGGCGCTGACGGCCGTCGCCTACCGCGTCCTGCTCATCGAGGACGACGCGGGCGACGCGCTGCTGGTCGAGGAGTACCTCGCCGACACGACGCTGAGCGTCGAACTGCAATGGGCGCAGACCCTCGCCGACGGCATGGCCAAGCTGACCCAGCGTGTGCCGGACTGCGTCCTGCTCGACCTGCACCTGCCGGACGCCTCGGGCATCGGGGCCGTGCAGGCGGTGCAGACGGCCTGCCCGGGCGCGGCCGTCATCGTGCTGACCGGGCTCGCCGAGGGCGGCGCGGGTGTCGAGGCGGTCGCGACGGGCGCCCAGGACTACCTGGTCAAGGGCTCGGTGACCGGCGAACTGCTGGACCGCGCGGTGCGGTACGCCGTGCACCGCAAGAACGCCGAGCGGACGGCCGCGGAGCTGCGCGCCAACCAGCACCGCGCCCAGGAGAACGTCCGGCTGGAGCGCGGGCTGCTGCCGACCCCGATGCTCACCTCGGCCACCGTACGACCCACGTCGTGCTATCTGCCGGGGCGTCAGGGGGCGTTGCTGGCCGGCGACTTCCTCGACGTCGTCGAGACGCCGGACGGCGATGTGCACGCGGTGATCGGCGACGTCAGCGGGCACGGACCGGACGAGGCCGCGATCGGGGTGTCGCTGCGCATCGCGTGGCGGTCGCTGATCCTCGGCGGCCACCGGGGCGCGGAACTGCTCGGTCTCATGGAGCGGATACTGGTCGCGGAACGGCCGTACTCGGCGATGTTCGCCACGGTCGGCACGGTGCGGCTGTCGCCGCGGGCCGGGCACGCGGACGTCATCCTCGCAGGGCACGACGCGCCGCTGCTCGTGGCGGACGGCGCGGCCGTACAGGTGCGCGCCCACCCGGGCATCGCCCTCGGCCTGCTGCCGGGCACCGCCGACTGGCGCACCACCCGGGTGCCGCTGCCGGCCGCGGCCTCGATGCTGCTGCACACCGACGGCCTCACCGAGGGCCACGCGGGCCCGGGCCCCCAACGGCTGGGCGCGCAGGGGCTGATCGCCGTGATCGAGGCCGCCCCCGATCCGTACGGACAGCCGCTGATCGACCATCTGACCACCACCACCCGGCGGCTGGACAACGGCCGCCACCTGGACGACCTGGCGATCCTGCTGCTCGACTGGAGCCCGGCCGGGGGCAGTTGACGAGCGGGCGGTTGACGAGCGGGCGGTTGAAGACCTGGGGCCCGGCTGTGACAACGCTGTGACGGTGCGCGCCGGAGCCGCTCCTAGGATCTTGTCCATGACAAAGGGGACGCTCGTCTATCACAGCCATCACCACTACTACCACCACCACAGTGGCGGCAGCGCAGGCGGCTCGGTGACGCCCTTCCTGATCATCCTCGTCGTGCTCGCCGTCGTGGGCCTGGCCGTGGCCTTCGCCAAGAACCGCTCGGGCGAGTAGCCCCCGGGGCCGCCGCTCACCGGCCTCTCTCCTGCCCACGGCCGGTCACCGGAACGAGCAGCCGGTACGCGGCGGCACCGGTCCGGGCACCGCCACCACCGCCGCGCCCGCGGTGGCACCCGCGACGGCGCCGTTCAGGACATGTACGGGGCCGGCCGGTCCGGCGACGGGACCCGGCGCGACGGCGGCGGCCGCCGGTGCGCCCGGCCATCGCCGCGCACCACCGCCCGCCGCGGCCCGTTCTCCGGACCGGCCGGACCGGAAAACGGCAGGTAGGGGGGATGAGCCGGGCGATCGGGGACAGGAGCCCTGACAGGACGTATTCGGACATCGAGGAGCCACTCATGAGCGACAGCGCGAAGACCGGTGCCAAGGCCGACGAGGCCAAGGGCAAGATCAAGGAGACGGTCGGCCACGCGGTGGGCAACGAGGATCTCGAAGCCGAGGGCCGCGCGGACCAGGCCAAGGGGCACCTGCGGGAGGCGGGCGAGAAGGCCAAGGACGCCGCGAAGGACATCTTCAAGGACAAGGACTGATCCGCACACGGACCGACCCGGGCCGGGGTCGTGCCCTGGGCGCCGCATGCCGCGGCGCCCTCGGCGCGGCCCCGGCCCTGCGGGTTTCCGGCGGGGGCGTTCCGCGGCTGTTCCCCGGCATGGCCCGCGGCTGACCCGCGGGAGCCGGCCGCCGCTCGCGGGGAGGGCGCGGCATGGGCAGCCACCTCGCAGATTCGCCGTTGTCACGTCAACACCGGCTGGTAAGGTTGTCCCATGGAGTCGCTGACCGACCGGGAAATGCAGCTCTGGCGTGCGTGGAAGCAGGCGGCCGAGGCCGTACGGTGCAGAATGCTGGCCGACGTCGGCGCGGCCACCGGCCTGTCCGACCCGGACTTCGGAATCCTCGTCCGCGTCACGGACGCGGTCGGCCCCACCGTGCGCCAGAACGAACTGGCCGCCGCCATGGGCTGGCACCGCAGCCGGCTGTCCCACCAGCTCACCCGGATGGAACAGCGCGGCCTGGTCAGCCGGAAGTCGGTCGCGGGTGGCGTCGAGGTCGCCGCCACCGAGGCGGGACGGGACGCCCTCGACCGCGCGCGCCCGCTGCACGCGGCGGCCGTTCGCCGCCACCTGACCGGCCTGGTGCCCGAGGAGGCCGAGAGCGGCTTCCTCCGCACGCTGACCCGCCTGGCGGCGGCCGAGGGCGAACCGGACGCGGCGCCCGGCACCTGAGGACGGCGCCTGAGGACACGCCCGAGGACGGCGTCGCCGCCGGACGCCGCGGTGGTCGACCCCGACTCCTGGCTGCACGACCTCGCCCAGGTCAGCCGGCCCGGCAACCACGCGGTGCAGCTCGCGCTCTTCGCCGACTACCCGTCGAACGTCGCGCTCCACCCGGACGTGCACGCGTACTTCCGCGCGTCGCGGGTGCCGCTGCTCGCCGTCTGGGGCGCGAACGACGAGATCTTCGGCCCGGCCGGCGCCCGCGCCTTCGCCGCGGACCTTCCCGCTGCCGAGATCCGCCTGCTCGACGGCGGGCACTTCCTGCTCGAATCGCACCTCGACGAGGCCGCCGAACTCATCCGCGGCTTCTTGGCCCGCGTGAACACCCCTGTGACAACCGCCGGTTGACCCGGCTCTGCGGCGGCTGACCGCGCCGCCGCTCTCGGGGCGGGCCGCCCCCCGGCGCCGGGCGGCTCAGGGCGCCGCGACGCCCACCCGCGTGCTCTCGCCCGGTGCCAGCAGGGTCAACCGCTCCGACAGGCCCGCTTCGCTGAACGCCTTGTCCAACTCGTCACCGCCCTCGGTGAAGTGCCGCCACATGTGGAAGTGCACGGGCACGACATGCGGATCGCCGAGTACCCGTGCGGCCTCGGCGGTCTGAGCACTGGTGAGAGTGAGGTAGCCGTCGATCAGCGCGGTCCGGCCGGCGCCGGCGAACAGCATGGCGACGTCGATCCTCGGGAACCGCTCGGCAACGGCCCGCACGACGTCCAAGGAGGCGTTGTCCCCGCTGACGTAGACCGTCGGCACGCCCTCACCTGACAGCACGAAGCCCGCCACCTCACCGACGATGTGCTCCGTCCCCTCCGGACCGTGGAGCGCGGGCACCCGCGTGACCCGCAGGGCGCTCCCGTCGGGGCGCGGCAGTTCGACGTGCTCCCAGAGGGGCACGGTTCGGCACGCCCCTGCCAGCCGTGCGGTCGCCGAGGCCGTCGTCAGGACGAGCGGGACGTCCGCGAGGTAGGCGCGGCCTGATTCGTCCAGGTTGTCGACGTGCTGATCGTGGGAGAGCAAAACCGCGTCGACGGGACCCACTTCATGGGGTTGCAGCGCGGACGCCGCGGTCTTGGCCAGTACGCGCCCGGGCCCCAGGTCGTACTCGCGCGGGGGGTCGAACGTCGGGTCCGTCACCAGCCGTACGCCGCCGATCTCAAGGATCGCGGTCGGGCCGCCCACCAGCTGGATGTGGACACCGGGGCCCGTGGATCGATCTCCGGTCATGATTCCTGTCTTCCTGTCCTCGACTCCGTCACAGCCGCGTCCGTCCTGCGCTGTGCAGGGTCGATGCGGGCACCGAGGCCAGCGGCCCGGCACGTCATCGATGGTGACCGATCACTCCGCGGCGGGTCAGTGGCTTGAACGTCGACGTGCGATAGATTCACGCCAGGCCCGGATCAGGAGGCGGCTGATGGGGAAGCGGGACCCGCTGACGGTGGCGGTGGTGATGTTCGACGGCGCGCCGATGTTCGAAACCAGCGTTCCGATCAGCGTTTTCGGGGCCGATCGTACGGACACGGGCGTGCCGCGCTTCACGGTTCTGCCCGTCGCCGGCGACCCCGGCCCGTTGACCACGACCGCCGGCATCCGGCTTGAGGCGACTCACGACCTGGACGCCTTGCGCTCGGCGGGGACGGTCGTCGTCCCCAGTTGGCGCGACCCCGCTGAGCGCCCTCCCGAACAGGCGCTCGCCGCGCTGCGAGCCGCGCACCGGGAGGGTGCGACCATCGTGGGCCTGTGCCTGGGCACCTTCGTCCTGGCGGCCGCCGGTCTGCTGGAGGGGCGGCGAGCCGCGACCCACTGGATGTACGCACCCGTGCTCGCCGCCGCGTACCCCGGGATCAGCGTCGATGCCTCCGCCCTGTTCGTCGACGACGGCGACATTCTCACCTCGGCGGGTACCGCGGCGGGCATCGACGCCTGCCTCCACCTGGTGCGCCGCACCTTCGGAGCGCAGGTCGCCAACGCCATAGCCCGGCGGATGGTGGTACCCCCGCAGCGCACCGGCGGCCAGGCGCAGTACATCGAACGCCCCCTGCCGGAGAGCGACACCGCGAATCCCCTGACCGCGGTCCTCGCGTATGCGATGGAACGTCTCGCCGACGAGGATCTCGACGTCAACGCGTTGTCCGCTCAAGCGTTCATGAGCAGGCGCAGCTTCGACCGCCAGTTCCGGAAAACGACAGGCAGCTCCCCCTTGCAGTGGCTGCTGTCCCAGCGCATCATGCACGCCCAGCAGCTTCTGGAGACCACCGACCTGAACGTGGACGCCGTCGCACGTCAGGCCGGCTTCGCCAGCGCGGTCGCCCTGCGGCCGCACTTCCGCCGCGTGGTCGGCGTGGCGCCGCAGGTCTACCGCGACAGCTTCCGCCGGCAGGCCGCCCACTCGCGCGGGCGGTAGCCGCTGCCGACGTCTTCCTGCCCCTCAACAACGCCCGGAGGGCCGCCGCGCCCCTCCATCTCCCTTGCCTCAGGCCCTTTTTGTCCAGGCGCCTTGTCCGAGGCCCCTTGTCCGAGGCCGGTGCTACGGTCCCGCCATGATCGAGCCGGACCAGCCGCCGACACCCACCGACGTAGGCCAAGAGCCCGACTTCCTGGCCGTCCTGCGCAGCGACACGGACGCCGCGGAGATCGCCGCCGCCACCTTCGCCTTCGACATCACGCGCGCCGACCACGTCGAACCCGTACGACTCGCTTCCGGCGCCGCCCTGGAGCCCGTCGCTGGGGACGACACCGGTGGCACCTACTTCCTGTGCGCGGCCGGCCCCGAGCGAGCCGTCCTGTACGCCGACTCCGAAGGCACCGCCGGCCTGATCGGCGACAATCTGGCCGAAGCCCTGGAAGTGCTGATCGGCCTCCCCGCCTGGCGCGACGTCGTCCACCAGCGCCCCGGCATCCCCCCGCAGGCGCTGCGAACCGCACTGGACGAGGCCGAGGACGAACTGCGCGAGTACCTCCCCGACCTCGACGAGGAACGCGCCACTCTCCTGGCCACCCTCGGCCTGCACCCCCGCCCGCAATCGGAGCTCCTCGCCCGGCTGCGGGACGCAACGGACCGTACCGAACCCGACTACCTCCTGCTCAACGCCGTGGAGGGCTGCGCCTACCGGCCCCTGGTCAACACCGGCGCGCCGCTCCTGCGCGACACGATCCTGGAGACGGCCGACGCCGACCTCGCCCGGCTGCGCGGGAGCGCCGACGCCTGGGCGCTGGTGGCCCACAGCCCCGTGGCCCACAACGCCGGCCCCGACGCGCCCGCCACCGGCGAGGGGCGCCGCGCCGCGGTCCTGCGCTCCGCCCAGTACGACCGCCGCGAGTCCGACGCACCGCTCCTGCACCACCTGCTGGAACAGGAACTCGCCCTCCACGACGAGCGCCGAACCACCGTCGCCGCGGCCGAACTCGCCCTCGCCGCCGTTCTCCTGGCCGAACACGAACGCCCCGGCGACCTCCCTCTTCTGCGGTGCGCCCTGCAAGCCCTCCGCGCCCCCGCGGACGCCGGACCCGTGCCCGGACCGGAGGACGTCCTGCGCTGGGCGCGGGAGACCGACGCCACCCGCTTCGGGGCCGGTCGGCTGCGCGACAGCGACACCGTGTGGGCCGGGATCGCCCGGCGCCTCGGTCGCACCGAAACCGCCCGCGTCGCCCTGCTCCATCTCCTCGACGAACACGACTTCGGCCGCTACCTGGAAGCCCACGACCCCGGCCTCGCCCGAACCGAAGCCCTGCGCACACTCGACGCTGACGCTCTGACGACCCTTCGCGACGAGTTCCTGTGCCTGGGCGACAGTTGGCAGGCCGCGCGCGCACAACGTTCCCTCGACCACGACGCCGCCCTCACGGCGGGCTGACCTCGCCCATCACTCACCCTCTTATCAGGGGCGGCAGGAGTTCGCCACATCTTCGGCAGTCAGATCAGCCGTCGTCGCTCTTCTGGCGCCGTGCGAACTCTTCAGGTCGGATCAGCAATGCGGTGCGGTGGAACCCGATTCGTAGTTCACGTCACTGGCGAGTATCCAGCCGTTCATGTCGTCGTAGATCTGATGGACGTAGAGCCACTCGTTGTTGTAGTAGTTCATCGTGTAGCAGAAGACGTCGAGGTTGCTGCTGTCGGCGAAGGCGACCTTGTCGTCACATTCCGCGGCCGGTTCCACTTTCAAGTGGCCACTGGTGGTGGTGTAGGCGAAGATGCCGGTGAGGTCGTCGCCATGGTCCCACGAGCCGCATGGGGTTGACGCGGCCGCGGCGGTTCCCGCGGTGCCCATCGCCAGTCCTCCCATGATCAATGCCACGGACGCCACAAGGCCCATGGTTCGCTTGCTGAGCATCATCATCTCCTCCAGGATAGGTTTTTGGCGTCGCGGAGTTCACTT
Organism: uncultured Actinomycetota bacterium; assembly: GCA_963820715.1. GTDB lineage: Bacteria > Actinomycetota > Actinomycetes > Streptomycetales > Streptomycetaceae > Actinacidiphila. The sequence goes on from CAWGAU010000005.1 coordinate 334,239, forward strand.
CGCCTATGAGGTTCGCTGAATCGGGCGGGCAGGGCCGGTCCTGACGAGCGCTCCGTGAGAATGCGTCGGGTTGCGCAGTACCGACGTGCCCTCGGCGGCCATCATCGCGAGCAGGACCACCACCGCGGGGCGCAGCGCGGGCGGGCACATCATCTCTGCGGCGCGCCAGCGGGTCGGGCCCTCGACCAGGACGCGGTGCGGGTCGAGGAGTTTGACCTGCGCGCCGAGCCGGGTCAGAAGTGCTGAGACCGGCGCGAAGTTCGTGGTGGGAAACACAAACACGCCGAATATGAATTCGTGCAGCGCCGTCCCGTTCCACACGATCATCGTCGACCTGAAGACCGAACCGGTCGGAGAGTCAGGCATCAGCTGGACGTATCCCTGCTACAACTCCGCCGACGACACGGAGTGGGGTGCGACGATAGAAATCGACAAGGAGTACTGGGACAGCCCGGGATGGTTCAGCGGATCGAGCAAGGACACGCTCTTGGACTACTCGATGATCTGGGACGCCACGGCCCACGAGTTGGGGCATGCCATCGGTCTCGCCCATCCGAACTCCCAGGACAGCGCCGGGAAGGACATCCCGTTCAGCTGTGTGAAGAACTCCAGCGGATGGACCCCGCTCATGTGTTCTCCGTACGGAGGTCCCAACAACAACGCGGGTATCAACTACACGGCGTACGACATCGCCGGAATGAAGCAACTGGTGAAGAACTTCGCTCTCGCCGCTCCCGCGGAGAAGGCGGCCGGCAAGCAGGCCGGCAAGGCCATGCCGATGGGGTCCGGCGTCAATTGAACCGTCGAACCCGTCTGATCTCGTACTGAGTTGGCACGGGTTCGTACGCTGGAGGGAAGAAGCTCGCGGTGGACGGGTCGACGTCGGTCGTCGACCCGTCCACCGCTGTGCTGTGCAGGCATGGACACCCGCGGCGCGGCGGAGTTCCCCGCTGACCACGTGGTGGAGGTGTGCCTGCCCTCGCTGACGCACCGTCCGTCTCGGGCCACAATTGGGCTACCCGCAGGAGTCACGTCCGGTCAGCGGCGGCCACACCAGCGGCGGCGACCCACTCACCAGCCCGGTTGCCAGGGCAGCCACGTACGGCGCCGGCGCCGCTCAGAAGGCGTCGCCTCAGAAGGCATCGCGCCGGCGCAGCCCGCGCGGCCGGCCGTCCGGGTCCGCCAGCAGCCGCTGCATCGGCCTGCTCACCGCCGTGGCCGTACGGCCGAGCACGGGGGTGGCGTAGGTACGCAGCCGGCCCGGCGGGCGCGGGCCGGAGCGGCCGGCGCGGTGCCAGGCGTCCAGGGCCGCCGCGGTGCGGGCGAACGCGCCGAAGGCGGCGGCCGGGTCGCACAGGGCGCCCGGGTCGTCCTGCGTCCAGGTGCTCGCGCGCCCAGCCGCAGCCGCAGATCGCGGGCGAACGCCCGGGCCCCGTCGCCCAGGCCGCCGGGGTCGTACGGCTCCCGCAGGTCGGGCTCCTCGTCGAGGACGGCGCAGCTCAGCTCCGAATCGTGGGTCCAGGAGCGGCGGTTGACGTTGTCCGAGCCGACCGCGGCCCACACGTCGTCGATCACGCACACCTTGGCGTGCACGTAGACCGGCGTCCCCGCGTGGTTCTCCACGCCGTACACCGCGAACCGGTCGCCGCCGGCCCGGCGCAGCACGTCCAGCGCCTCGATCCGGCCGAGCAGGTTCATCGGGGCGGTCAGCCGGCCCTCCTGGTCGGGGTGGGCCGGCACCACGGCGATCATCCGCAGGCCGGGTCGGGCCGCCAGCGCCTCGGCGAAGGCGGCCACGATCTGGGCCGACCACAGGTACTGGTCCTCCAGGTAGATCAGCGACCGGGCCCGGCCCAGCGCCTTGCGGTAGGCGCGGGCGATGCTGCGCTCACCGTGCGGGCGCGAACGGGTAGCCGTCGCGGCGCGCCGGATAGGTGCGCAGCACCTGCACGGCCTGCGAGCCGCACGGCCGCGGGTCCGGCGGCTGCGGCGGCAGCGGGTCGGCGACGGTGTCCTCGCGGTGCGTCAGCTGCCGCAGCCGGCTGAGCGGGCTGCGGCTGAGCGGCGCCGGGTCGTCCCAGCGCTCCCGGAAGGTCGCCTCGACGTCGCCGACGGCCGGGCCGCGGACGGCCAGCTGCACGTCGTGCCAGGGCGGCCGGGGCCCGTAGCGCGGCGGCCATCGCGACTGCGCCTGCGGGTCGCCGCGGTGCGTCGGCGTCGTCGCGGCGGCTGTGGCACAGGTCGATGCCGCCGACGAAGGCGACGTCCCGGCTCGGGGCGGCCCGGGTGCCGCAGCACGACGAACTTCTGGTGGTGCGAGCCGCCGGGCCGTACCCGCATGTCCAGCAGGCACTCGCCGCCGGCCGCCTCGATCTCCTCGCCCAGGTGCCGGTTCTCGCTCTCGCTGAACTGGAACCGGTCCAGGTGCGAGCGCCACACCAGCCCCTTGACCACCACACCGCGGCGCGCCGCGTCGCACAGCACCTCGCCGATCGTCGCTGCCGGGGCCGTCCAGCCGCTCGTCCGGGTCGCCGCGCCAGTCGGTGAAGAACAGCAGGTCACCGGCGCGCTGCGCGCGCACCGCGGCCAGCAGGGCGGCGAAGTACGCCGTCCCGTGCACCAGCGGCCGCACGTCGTTCTCCCGGGACCAGGCGAGCCCCGTCCCGTCCCGCCGGTCCAGCCCGGTGGCCGGATTGCCGCGCTCGCGCGGCGTGAGCAGCCAGTCGCCGAGCTCCATGTACGCATCCCTCCGGTCGGTCCCGCCCCTGGTCCGCCTACCCGGCCGGCGCGCGGCAACCTCCCTTTCGAGGCGTAGCTCCCGGGCCGCGGCCATGGGTGCGGCCCCCACATCGGGGTGGCCGCGAGGTGGGTGCGCCGTACATCGCCCGCCGCCGGGCCTGTCCCTACCGTGATGTGGCTGCGCGCGGGACACGCGTTCGCGGCCCGGAGACGGGAGGAGCACGCGATGAGAACGCATCGACGTACGTCCTGGTGGGCACCTGCCGCGGTGCTTGCCGTGCTGGTGGCGCTGCTGGTGCCCGGGGGGACGGCGCAGGCCGCCACGCTGTACACGGTGCCCCCGGTGGCCGGGAGTCTGGGGGCGTACGACATCTCCGGGGTGTACGTCGCGGGGGTGTCGTCCGGCGGGTACATGGCCGGGCAGCTCCAAGTGGCGTACTCGCGGCAGATCAAGGGGACCGCGGTGTTCGGCACGGGTCCGTACTACTGCGCGCAGAACAACGCGGCGCAGGCGCTGTACGGGTGCGGCGACAACTCCTACCCCGACTACCTCGGCACCCTGGAGGCGGACGCCGCGCTGTGGTCGTCGTACGGCTGGATCGACCCGACCGGGAACCTCTCCGGACGGCCGGTGTACGTCTTCCACGGCGGCAACGACACCACGGTGAAGGCATCGGTCAGCAACGACGGGGTCGCCTTCTTCCAGCACTTCGGGGCGAGCGTCAGCTACGACAGCGGCTCGGCCGCCGGGCACGGATGGGTCACCCCGTACGGCACCCTCGGCTGTACGACGACCGGTTCGCCGTACCTGGTCGACTGCGGCACCGACCCCGAGAACGCCCTGCTCGGCAAGGTGTTCGGGTCCTCCGTCGCCGCGGCCAACACCGGGCCGCTCACCGGCCGGCTCATCCGGTTCGACCAGAACGGCTACGCGGCCGGCGGTTCGGCGGGCAGCCTCAGCATGGACAACTCCGGGTTCGCCTATGTGCCCAGCACGTGCTCCGCGGGGCAGAGCTGCCGGCTGATGGTCGCGCTGCACGGCTGCGCGCAGGGCTACAACGCGGTCGGGACGGCGTTCGTCGACCGCGCCAACCTCGACCAGTACGCCGACACCAACCACATGGTGGTGCTGTACCCGCAGGCCGTGCCCGACGCGGCCAACCCGTACGGCTGCTGGGACTGGTGGGGGTATCTCGGCGCGACCGACTACCCCATCCACGGCGGCGCCCAGGTCGAGACGATCATGAACATGGTCCACGCGCTGGGCGGTTGACCGCGCGCGTCGCCCCGGTGCCGCGCAGAGACCGGCACCGGGGCGCGCCATCGGGGCTCACATACGGGCCGCGGTGTCCTTGCGGAGCTGGGGAAGCATGGAGTACAGCACGTCCCCGGGGCACTCGGTGGAGTTGAAGTCCCGGTGCCCGTAGATCTCGCTGGGGTTGAGACCGTACTTGTAGCAGATGTACGAGCAGAGGCTGACCAGGCTGGCGTACAGAATCGCCGGCGGTGCGACCGAGGTGTAGGTGCCGTTGTTCTCGATGCCTATGCCCTGGGTGTTCTGGCCGACGGTGTGGGCCCCGACGACCATGTTGCTGCCCGCTTCGAGGCGCTCCAGGCTGCGGTGGCGGCCTTCCATGATGATGCCGGAGCGGCTGATGGTGAAGTGCTGGCCGGAGTCGATCCAGCCGTTGGTGTCCATGTGCAGGTTCTGGATCTCGTGCGCGATGGCGAACGAGCCCGACTCCCCGGTGTCCGCGGTGTTCGCGAACGCGGTGTGGTGCACGACGATCTTGTTCGGGTTGTTGCCTGCGAGGCTGACCGGGGACGACGGCGGCCTGGCGTCCCATGCCGTGCAGTCGAAGATGTTCGGCTCCGGGACCGCCGCCTGCGCGGGCGTGGAGCCGAGGAGCACGGCTCCCGCTCCGATGCCGACCGCGGCGGCCGAGGCCAGGAACGCACGGCGCGGCATATCGGAGTGGTGATGGTTCGACATGTGGTTCTCCCGTGGGGGTGAGAGAGCGTCAACTTCAGCCGGTGCGGCTGAAGTTGGAACTTAATGCCAATCAACGCGCGTGGAACAGACCCCTGGTGAAGGTTTTTGCCACTCCTGGGGACACCCGGCCCGGCGCCGACGGCTCTCCGGCCGGGGTCCGGACGCCCGCCGTCCGGCCCTCGGGGATTGATCGAGCCGGGACGCGTACGACCAGAGCTTGACGCGACCGCGCTGCATGGAAGGCCCCGGGCCGGTAATGCGCCGGGGGTGATGAGAACCGGTGTGGTGGTCCTGTCCCTGCTCATGGCCGTGGCGGCGGCCGCCGCCGCGGTGGCGGTGGCGCCCTGGTGGTGGGCGGCCGCGGTCCCGCCGGCCCTGCTCGGCTCGCTGGGGCTGTACGACCTGTTGCAGCGCCGGCACTCGGTGCTGCGCAACTACCCGGTGATCGGCCACGCCCGCTTCCTGCTGGAGAAGATCCGCCCGGAACTCCAGCAGTACTTCATCGAGCGGAACTTCGACGGCCGCCCCTTCGACCGCGACACGCGCAGCATCGTCTACGAGCGCGCCAAGGGCACCGACGCCGAGGAGCCCTACGGCACCGAGCGCGACGTCTACCGCGCCCGGCCACGAGTTCCTCGTGCCGTCCATGGCCCCGCGGCCCGTGCCCGACGAGCCGCCCCGGGTGCGGATCGGCGGCCCCGACTGCACCCAGCCGTACGACATGGCGCTGCTGAACGTGTCCGCGATGAGCTTCGGCGCGCTGTCGGCCCAACGCGATCCTGGCGCTCAACAAGGGCGCGGCGGCCGGCGGCTTCGCGCACGACACCGGTGAGGGCGGCCTGTCGGAGTACCACCTGCGGCACGGCGGCGACCTGGTCTGGGAGATCGGCACCGGCTACTTCGGCTGCCGCACCGGCGACGGCGGCTTCGACGCCGGCGGAGTTCGCCGACAAGGCCGCCCACGACAGCGTGAAGTGCGTGTCGCTGAAGCTGTCGCCAGGGCGCCAAGCCCGGCATCGGCGGCGTGCTGCCCGGCGCCAAGGTCAACGCCGAGATCGCCCGGGTGCGGGACGTCCCGCAGGGCGGGACCGTGCGTCTCGCCGCCGTACCACCGGGTGTTCTCCACGCCCCGCGAGCTGGTCCGCTTCGTCGCCCGGATGCGGGAGCTGTCCGGCGGCAAACCCGCGGGCTTCAAGCTGTGCGTCGGCTCGCGCCGCCAGTTCCTCGCCGTGTGCAAGGCCATGGTCGAGGAGGGCACGACCCCCGACTTCATCATCGTCGACGGCGCCGAGGGCGGCACCGGCGCGGCACCGCTGGAGTTCGCCGACCACGTCGGCACCCCGCTCACCGAGGGCCTGATGACCGTGCACAACGCGCTGGTCGGCGCCGGGCTGCGGGACCGGGTCCGGATCGGCGCGAGCGGCAAGATCGCCACCGGCAGCGACCTCGTCAAGCGGCTGGTCCAGGGCGCCGACTACGGCAACGCCGCCCGCGCCATGATGTTCGCCGTCGGCTGCATCCAGGCGCAGCGCTGCCACACCAACACCTGCCCGGTCGGCGTCACCACCCAGGACCCGCGGCGGGCCCGCGCCCTCGATGTCGGCGACAAGTCCGCGCGGGTGCGGCGGCTCCAGGAGGCCACCGTCGGCAGCGCGCTGCAGATCATGGCCTCCATGGGCGTCACCGACCCGTCCGAGCTGCGCCCGCACATGCTGCGCCGGCGGATCGACGCCTGCACGGTGCGCTCGTACGACGAGTTGTACCCGTGGCTGTCCCCGGGGCAGTTGCTGGCGGAGCCGCCCGCGTCGTGGGCCGCCGACTGGGCCGCCGCCGACCCCGACCGCTTCACCGTCTGAGCCGTCCGAGCCGTCCCAGCCGCCCCGGCTGTCCGAGCCGCCCGAGTTGTCCGAGCCGTCGAGCCGCCCGACCGCTTCACCGTCCGAGCAGGAGGAACCGTGGCCCGAACCGTTGCCCGCGTCATCGTGGACGCCCTCACCGATCTCGGCGTACGCCAGGTGTTCGGCGTCGTCGGCGATGCCCTCAACCCGCTGACCGACGCGATCCGCACCACCGACGACGTGCGAGTGGGTGGGCTGCCGGCACGAGGAGGCCGCCGCCTTCGCCGCGAGCGCGCAGTCCCAGCTCACCGGCGGGCTCGCGGTGTGCATGGGCACGGTCGGCCCCGGCTCGGTGCACCTGCTCAACGGCCTCTACGACGCGGCCAAGAGCCGCACTCCGGTGCTGGCCATCGCCGGCCAGGTGCCGCTGCCCGAGCTGGGCAGCGACTACTTCCAGGAGGTCGACAACGACGCGCTCTTCAGCGACGTGGCGGTCTTCCGGGCCACCGTCACCTCGCCCGGAGCAGCTGCCGCTGCTGCTGGAGACCGCGGTCCGCAACGCGCTGGGGCGCAAGGGCGTCGCCGTCCTGACGATACCCGGCGACATCGGCGGGCAGGAGCTTCCCGCGGACCGGCCGACCCGCCTCTCGCTCACCACGCCCACCACCCGCCCGGACGAGGACGCGGTCCGCGATGCCGCCGGACTGCTGGACCGGGCCGACCGCGTCACCCTCCTGGTCGGCCGCGGCGCCCGGGACGCCCGCGACCAGGTGCTGGCGCTCGCCGACCGGCTGGCGGCGCCCATGGTGCTCACGCTGAAGGCGCAAGGAGGGCTTCGAGGGCGACAACCCCTTCCAGGTCGGCCAGACCGGCCTGATCGGCAACCCCGCCGCCGCGTCCGCCCTCCAGGACGCCGACACGCTCCTGCTGCTGGGCACCGACTTCCCCTACCGCGACTGGTACCCCGAGGGCCGCACCGTCGTCCAGGTCGACACCGAGCCCACGCACGTCGGCCGCCGCGTCCCCGTCGAGATCGGCCTGGTCGGCGATGTCGGCGCGACCGTGAAGGATCTCCTGGCCCAACTGGCCGCCGGGCCCCCCGCGGCCGCCGGTGCGGCCCGCGACCGCGGGCACCTGGAGAAGGCGGTGAAGCACTTCGCGTCCTGGCGTCAGGGGCAGGCCCGGCTGGCCGCGCCCGACCACGACAAGGGCCTGCTCGGCCGGGTCCGTTCGGCGCTGGACAACCGCGACCACGGCATCCGCCCCGAAGCGCTGGCCGCCGCCGTCGACCGGCACGCAGCCGACGACGCGGTCTTCACCTCCGACACCGGCATGGCCACCGTGTGGCTCTCGCGGTTCGTGGAGATGCGCGGTGCCCGCCGCCTGCTGGGCTCCTACAACCTCGGCTCGATGGCCAACGCCATGCCCCACGCGCTCGGGGCCCAACTGCTGGACCGCGACCGGCAGGTGGTCGCGTTCTGCGGCGACGGCGGCCTCAGCATGCTGCTCGGCGACCTCATGACACTCAAGACGTACGACCTGCCGGTCACGCTCGTCGTCTTCGACAACCGGCGGCTGGGCATGGTCAAACTCGAACAGGAGCAGTCCGGCCTGCCCGAGTTCGGCACCGTGCTGGACAACCCCGACTTCGCGGCGGTCGCGACCGCCCTGGGCCTCACCGGCATCCGCGTCACCGACCCCGCCGAACTGGACGGCGCCGTCCGCACCGCGCTCGCCACGCCCGGCCCCGTCCTGCTCGACGTCCTCACCAACCCCGACGAGATCGCCGTCCCCGCCAAACCCACCGTCGAGCAGGGCTGGGGCTTCGCCGTGGCCAAGATGAGGGAGATCATCCGCAGCCACGGCGACGACTCCCCCACCACCTGAGAGACCGGCCACCGGTGCCGGCTGCGCCGGCGTGGCGCGGCCGGCACCGAGTCGTCTGGGCGGACGGGTCAGCGCTTGGTGGTCAGGCCGTAGCCGTAGGGGAAGAGGGGGTCGTAGTGGGCGTCGCCGACGTTGATCGGTTCCTGGGCCTCGCCGCGGGGCCAGGTGACGGGCAGTCGCCGTGCGAGCCGGTGGGCCCGGACGGCGACTGCCCGCCGCCGGAGGAACGGCGGCGCTGGGGTGCTACGTGAACGACCAGACCTGGTTGGGCTGGGTACCGCCGCCGCCGTAGCAGTCCCAGATCTGCAGCAGGGCGCCGTTGCCCGAGCCGGCGGCGTCCAGGCACTTGCCCGACTGCGGGTTGGTGATCGTGCCGTTGCTGTTGACCTGCCACTGCTGGGCGCCGGTGCCGTTGCACGACCAGAGTTGGACCGCGGCGCCGTTCGCCGTGGACCCGCCGGAGATGTCGAGGCACTTGCCCGACTGCGGGTTCGTGAGCGTGCCGGACGCCTGCGTCCACTTCTGGTTGCCGCCGGCGCCGCAGTCCCAGAGCTGGACCGGCGTGCCGTCGCTCGTGCCCTGGTCCTTGATGTCAAGGCAGCGCCCGCTCTGCTGCCCGACGACCGTGCCCGGGGTGCCGCCCGTGCCGCCACCGGTGGTGCCGCCGCTGCCGCCCGAACCGTCGGAGGTGTAGGAGAAGGAGTTCACCGCCAGGCCGGGGCCGCCGACCCACGGCTCGAAGCCGAACTGCACGCTGGTCATGTACCACGCCGACGACATGTAGCCGCGGGTGAGCGAGTCGTCGGTGAAGTCCTTGATGTTCACCGTGAGGTCGTCGGTGGACTGCTGGCGGACGTAGGAGACGGTGTTCCACGCGGGGTTGCTGCCCTGGCGTCCGTACCACACGTCCCAGTTGGCGCCCTCCAGCGATACGGTGCCGACCTTCGAGCCGAACGGCGCCGGGGGCCCGGAGTGGTTGGCCCAGATCATCAGCTCCTCGCCGTTGTTCTGGCCGGTGGGGTTGGGGCTGGTGTCGAACCAGATGTCGTACGAGGCGTCCCACTGCCCGGCGGCGGTGCTGAAGTCGACGCTGGACTGCGGGTCGCCGAAGGACGACACCTGGAGCGGCAGGCCGTTGCCGCTGGAGCAGTTGCCGTAGTGGCAGCCGGCGTAGATCGACGGGTACGCCGCCGGCGCCCCGCCGCTGCCGACGTTGTGATCGCCCGTGGTGACCTTGAACCCGTCGTCCGACACGTCGATGCACTGGGGGATCGTGTCGCCCCACTCGTTGTTCTGGACGACGTACTGGCCGCCCGAGACCTTCATGCTGTCGGTCTTTCCGCACAGGGTGGTCGTCGCGGACGCCGACGAGGCGCTGGTCAGGGAGAGGGCGGCCAGGAGCAGGGCGGTCACGACCGCCACCACCGCCGCGACCCCGCGGTGGGGCTTGAGGCGCAGTCTGGGCATGGGAATCCTTTCGACCGCCGGGTGCGTGTGTGCGGCACCCGGACTGTGGGGGGGAAATACATTCGGAAGTGGGAGCGCTCCCAGATGCGGCGGCCCGACGCCGGCTCCTTGCCGGACATGACATGGGCCGGAAATGACACGAGGAAGCATCTGGGCCGAGGCGGCTTGCCGGAGCCGTCCCCGAAGCAGCGGAACCAGTGCGCGGCGTGCGAGCTCGCCCAGCTCACTCACACCGCGACACATGAAGCCAGCAAGGTTGATTAACTGTCAAGCGGTGTGCGCGCGTTCACTTTGTGAAGCCAATGGCAGGACGCTCCTGACAAGCGCGAACGGCTCGTTCTCGCACACGCGGATGCCGCGCCGGCTCCCGCCGTTGGGGAGCGGGCGAGCCGAACTCCGGTTCTGCGCCGCTTTTGAGCAGCGTGCGGGTCGCGGCGCTGCCGGCGCGGCCGGGTGCCGGACATCGGCACGCCGGTTGCCGCGCACCTGGAGGGGCACGTGACGAGCGGCGCGCCCGCCCGGCCTCGGGGCCACGGTGAATTCACCAGTCGAACATGACCCTGGTGGACGCCGTGGTCGCCGCACCACTTCCCGTGCGACCCGGACGCACCTCTTGCCGCGGCGGCCGGGCCGGACTAAGGTGCCGCCTCAGACTGGTCACTAGCTAGTAGCTACTCACCAACTCGCCCTGGTAGCCACTGGCGGAAAGGATTGCGGGCCGTCCCCGGGAAGGTCCGGTGGGATACTGACGACTACTCGTGCAGCGGACATCCTTGGAGCGACGTCGCGGAATGAATGACGGTGACGCCCGAAGGAAGGGTCCTGGCGAGACGGCCGACGGGGCGCCCCCGTACCGGCGCGACCGGCCACGGCTGCCGGCCGCCGAGCGGCGGCGCCAGATCATCGACGTGTCCTCCGTCCTCATCGCGGAGCGCGGGTTCTGGGGCATGTCGATGCAGGATGTGGCCGATCGGTGCGGGCTGACCGTTCCCGGCGTGCTGCGCCATGTCGGCTCCAAGGCCGGCTTGCTCATCGCGGTGCTCGAACACCGGGACATCGAGGACGCCCGGTCGCTTCGCGCACAACTCGGCGTCGGTGCGGACGAGGTCCCCGACGAGTGGTCCGCCGGCGGCCCCGACGGAGTCGATCTGCGGCAATTGTGCTCGGCGACGGTGCGGCGCAATGCCGAGCAGCCCGAATTCGTCCTGCTCTTCACCGTACTTGAGGCCGAGTCGCTGACGCCGAGCCATCCCGCGCACGCCTACTTCGTGAAGCGGCAGGAGCAGGCGATAGCCGCCTTCACGTCCCTGGCCAGGGAGATCAGCGACCGTCCGGAATCACTCGCCCGGCACCTCGTGGCGATGATGGACGGCCTGCAGATCCAGTGGCTGCGCGCGCCGGACACGGTCGACCTGGTCCGCGAGTGGGAGGCCGCCGCCGAGGTGCTGTTCGGCCGACCGGGAGGCCAAGCGCCTCCGCCCGAGCGGGCCGGCTGACGGACCGGGACAGCGGCAGTACGCCCTGCGCGGCCGGCAGGGGAACCGCACGGACCGGTCACCGGCGGCCGACTCCCGTCGGCGCGGAGTACCGCAGGTCATACCGGAGACGACGGTGCTCAACATACGATCTGCCAATGGCTCACATGACCGACACCACGCCCGGCTGGCTGGCTCCCGAGGAACTGGAGCTCGCCCGCGCACGCATGCCGATCCTCTATGTCGACGCCGTACCGGTGCGGGTCGACGACAACGGGGAAGTCACCCGCATCGGCCTGCTGCTGCGGATCGGGCCGGACGGGACGGTCAGCCGCAGCCTCGTCTCCGGCCGGGTGCTGCACCACGAGCGGGTGCGGGACGCCCTCGTCCGCCACCTGGAGAAGGACCTCGGCCCGGTGGCGCTGCCGCGGGTCCCGGCCTCCCTCCAGCCGTTCACCGTCGCCGAGTTCTTCCCGACCCCGGGTGTCACCGCCTACCACGACCCCCGGCAGCACGCGGTGTCCCTCGCCTACGTGGTCCCGGTGGCGGGCGACTGCCGCCCTCGGCAGGACGCGCTCGACCTGGTCTGGTTCACCCCGCAGGAGGCGTCCTCGCCGCAGTTCCAGGAGGAGATGCCCGGCGGCCGGGGAATCCTGCTCAAGCAGGCGCTCGCGCACGTCGGCTGCCTGGGCTGACCGCGGCGCGGCGGGACGGCCCGGACCGGAATGAGCCGATCCGGGCCTAAGGGGCGCGAGGCGCGTCGAGAACGGACGGTCGGCCGGTGGAGGAGTCACCGGTGATGGTCACCCGGCGGCGCCGTTTGAGGCGAAAATGCAATGCGACATCTGCAACCGCACACCCCAGGTACAGCCTCCTACGAAGCGACCTGCGAGATGGGGAGACTCGATTGACCACGGTAGAGACGACGGACTCCGTCACACGAGACATGGCTCCCGCGGGGGGCACGGCGGGGCATGCCCGGCATGCGGCGAAGGGGCTGACGGCGCTGGCGCTCGGCGCGGTGCTGCTGGGCGCCGCCGCATGCAGCGGCGGCGGCTCGGGCACGTCGTCGTCCGCGAACGACGGGAAGGCTCCTGCCGGCGGCAGCGCGACCACGCCCGGACCCCAGGCGGCGGTGACCATCACGCCGAAGAACGGGGCGACCGGTGTGGACACCACAGGCGCGCTGAAGATCTCGGCCGCCAAGGGCAAACTGACGAAAGTCACGGTGACTTCTTCGGGCGGCTCCACGGTCGACGGCGCGATATCCGCCGACGGCGGTAGCTGGACCCCCGCGGCCACACTCCACACCGGTACGCGCTACACGGTGTCCGCCACGGCCGCGGACTCCGCCGGCCGCGACTCCGTACAGCAGTCCTCGTTCACCACCCTGTCGCCCAGGAGCACGAACTACGGGAACTTCAACGTCAATTCGGGCTCGACCTACGGCGTGGGCATGGAGGTGTCGATCCACTTCAACAAGCCGGTCGGCGACCAGGCCACCACGCACAAGGCGATCACCGTCACCTCCAGCCCGGCGGTCGACGTCGCGGGCCACTGGTTCGGCAACCAGCGTATCGACTTCCGCCCGGAGAACTACTGGGCGCCGGGGACGAAGGTGACGCTCCACCTGCGCCTGAACGGTGTGCAGATGTCACCGGGGGTGTACGGCCAGCAGTCCAAGGACGTCTCCTTCACCATCGGCCGCTCGCAGACCTCGGTGGCCGACAACAACGCCAAGACGCTCAAGATCTACCGCAACGGGTCGCTGTACAAGGAGTACCCGGCCAGCCTGGGCGACCCGCAGCACACCACGTACAACGGCAAGATGGTGATCGAGGAGAAGGACCCGGTGGTGAACATGGACTCCCACACCGTCGGCCTCGGCAACGCGTACCACATCAAGGACGTGCCGCACGGCATGCGGCTGTCCGACTCGGGGACGTTCGCGCACGGCAACTACTGGCGGCCCACTGTCGGTCTTCGGCCACCAGAACACCAGCCACGGCTGTGTCGGCCTGCACGACGTCAAGGGCGGCGGAGACCCGAACACGCCGGCGGCCTGGTTCTACAGCCACTCGCTGATCGGCGACGTCGTCCAGGTCGTCCACTCCCCCGACAAGGTCATCGACCCCAGCAACGGACTGAACGGCTGGAACATGTCCTGGACGACGTGGAAGGCCAACTGACCCAGCTGATGAAGCTGTTCACGCCCGATCCGTTCACCGCCCCGGAGCGCAGACGCTCCGGGGCGTGGCGGGCCCGAACCCGGCGGCGCGCGATCGTCGGACTCGGCGCCTCGGAATATCAGGCTCGGTGCCCCAGAAAGTCGGTGCGCAGGTCGTGCGCACCGTCGGGGCGCCCGGCCTCCCAGAACAGCCGGTGGCCGTCGGGGGTTTCCACGACGTCGAGGTAGCGCATCACCTGTCCGTCGTCCCGTATCTCCGCCCCCGGCGCGAAGCTCTCCGGGCCGTCGCCCACGCGCCAGGCCCGTACGCTCGTGCCAGTTCTGTGCCGCGGTCGCCCGCCCGTCGTAGAAGGCGGCCCAGCGGCCCTGGTCGGGCACGACGCTGGTGATGCGTGCTCCGCGCCGGTCCCACCCGCCGGCGCTCGGCAGCAGCGCGGGGCCGTGCAGCGTCCACGCCAGGCCGTCGGCGCTGGTCGCGTACCAGCTCTGCATCCGGTCGGCCTGGTCGTCCCCCTCGTCGAGGAGGTGCCGGCACGCCCACATCCGCCACTGGTCGGCGGTGCGGCGGACCACGACGTCCTTCCAGGCGGAGGTCTCGTCGCCGGCGAGGACGACGGTACGGCGGCCGCCGGGCAGAGCCTCCGGCGTGGGGGCGTCCAGGGCCTCGACCCACCAGTGCTTGGACGAAGGCGTCGAGCAGCTCACGTAGAGCCGCCAACCGCCGCCGGGAAGGGCGACGAGTGCGGGCCGCTCCAGCGAGGCGGCGGCGAACTGCTCGCGGCCCACCGCGGAAACGGGTGTGAAACGCACCCCGTCCGTCGAGCGTGCGATCACGTTGGCCTTGCCGCGTCCCTGTCCTACCGGCTGCCGAACGCGGTAGGACAACCACCACACACCGTCATGAAGGACCGCGCTCGGTGCGCCCGCCCAGTTGCCCTCGCCCTCACCGGGCGGAGGGACGACGAGTTCCCCCACGGCGGTCCGTAAATGGGCGGCGATAATTCCCGATGAATGCACGGGCAGAGCGTATCGCTCCTTTTGCCGTGGGGACGGGCCCTTGCATTCACCTCGATTCCGGTGACTTTTGGGGTCGAAAGAGCGCATCTGATCCGGTCGGTGGATATGTGCGCCGTTGAGAGCGCTGTTTCCGCACGGGTTGCGGGCGGGACCGGGGCGGCGGCGCTGCCGGGTGTGACGTTTTGCCGATGCGCCGCGCCTTGGACTGCAGCCGCGCGAGCGCGGTGTGACCGCCCTGTCCGGCGAGTGGAGGCACACGTTGATGGAGCATCTGGTGGACGCGGCCGACGACATCCCGGTGGCCGTGAAAGGCCCACGGCTCGCCTCGGACGTGGTGCTGATGGCGCGGGAGGGGGCAGGCGTCCTGCTCGACTACTCGCCGCCCAGCCTGGCGCTGCTCGACCGGATCATCGACGCCGTCCGGCGGGAAGGGCCGCCGACCGAGGCGGTCGTTCCGGCCCTGTTCGGCTTCGGGGCGTACGTCGGTGAGGTGCTGGTCCGCGGTGCGGGCGCGCAGTGGACCGAGTTCGACGCGGACCAGCGCCGCGTCTTCGGGCAGCCGTTCGGGATACGCACACCCGACGGGCGGGTGTGGAACCCCCTCGGCAAGGCGGTCAAGAGGTACCACAACGGGCCGCAGGAGAGCCTGCGGACGTTCTACCTGTCGGTGGTGGGCCAGACACAGGTGTGACGGTCCGCCGGCCCGGTCCGGGCCGACCGCGGCGCCGGTCGGACTGCCCGTGTCAGCGGGCGCCGCCGCCGGCGCGCGGCAGTTTGCCGGTGGCGAGGTCGTGTTCGAGGCGCTGGCCCTCGATGTCGGGATCGGGGATGTGCCGGGAGAACCACTGGGGGTGGTACCAGAGCTTGGAGCGGACGATCGCCATGACGGCCGGGACCAGGCTGAGACGGACGACGAAGGCGTCGAGGAAGACGCCGGCCGCGAAGCTGAAGCCGATCGCCTTGATGGTCGGGTCGTCGGTGAACATGAAGGCCACGAAGATGAAGAACATGATCAGCGCCGCGGCGGTGACGACGCGCGCCGACACCCCGGTGCCGCGCTCGACCGCACGGCGGGCGTCGCCGTTCTTGGTGTAGTCCTCCTTGACCCGGGAGACGACGAACACCTCGTAGTCGCTGGACAGTCCGAAGATGATCGCCAGCATGATGATCGGCAGGAAGCTGATCGTCTCGGACGGGGTGATGCCGAAGACATGGCGGCCCCAGCCCCACTGGAAGACCGCCACCTGAGCGCCGAGGGCCGCGGCCATCGACAGCAGGAAGCCGAGGATCGACTTGATCGGCACCAGGATGGTACGGAAGGCGAAGGTCAGCAGGATGAAGGCCAGGCCGACCACCACGACCAGGAAGACCGGCAGCGCGCTGGAGAGCTTGGCGGAGACGTCGATGTTGGACGCGGTGGTGCCGCCGACCAGGATCTGCGTGCCGGTGGTGCCTTCGATCGACGCCCGGTCGTGGCGCAGCCTGTGCACGAGCGACGGCGGTGGACGGGTCGTTCGGCCCGGACTTCGGGGATCAGCCGGATCAGCGAGGTGCCGTTCATCCCGGCCACCGGCGTCACCTTCTGGACGTCGGGCTCCTTGGCCAGCGCGCCGGCGACGCGCAGGGTGTCCGACGGCTGCGCGACGTTCTGGACGACGATCAGCAGGGGGCCGTTGAAGCCGGCACCGAAGCCCTCGGTGGTCAGGTCGTACGCCTTGCGCTGGGTGTTGCTCGTCGGCTTCGACGCGCCGCTGGGCAGGCCGAGCCGGATGCTGAGGGCCGGGATCGCGAGTACGCCGAGCAGAGCCACACCGCCGACGAGGACGAGGATGCGGCGGCGTACGACGAAGCGGGCCCAGCGGGCGCCGGCCGGACTGCCCGGATCGGCGGCGGACCTGCGGGCGACCCGCTCGACGTGCTTGCCGGGCGGCAGCCGGGTGAAGGTGGCCACCTTCACCCCGGCGAAGCCCAGCACCGCGGGCAGGAACGTGAGGGCGATGAGCAGCGCGACGGTGACGGACGCAGCGGCGGCCAGGCCCATCACCGTCAGGAACGGGATGCCCACGACGGTCAGCCCGCACAGCGCGATGATCACCGTGAGAGCGGCGAAGACCACGGAACTGCCCGCCGTGCCCATGGCCAGCGGCACCGACTCCTCCGGCGTCATGCCGTTGAGCAGGTTGGTGCGGTGCCTGTACAGGATGAAGACGCCGTAGTCGATGCCGCAGGAAAGGCCGAGCATCAGTGCGACGGTGGTCGACGCCGAGGCGATCGTCACCACGGCCGCGACCGCGGTGACGGCCATCAAGGTGGTGACCACGCCGATGATCGCGCCCAGGATGGGCATGCCGGCGGCCGCGAAGGCTCCGAAGGTGATCATGAGAATGATGAACGCGACGATCAGGCCGACCAGTTCGGGCAGTTCGGAGACCACCAGCCGCCAGCCGGGATAGACACTGCCGTTGTACTCCACCTGGACGCCGGCGGCCTGCACCGGTTTCATCGCGTCCTTGACCTTGTCGAGGTTGGCGTCCTTGACGTCGGCCGGCTGCGCCGTCCACTGCACCTGCCCGAGCGCGATCTGCCCGCTCTGCGAGACCAGTCCGCTGCGGTACGGGTCCAGGACGTTGGACACCTGCGGGACGGACCTCAGCGCGCCGAGGCCCGACTCGATCGCCGTCCTGAGCGCCGGGTCGGTGACCTCGGCACTGCCGTGGGTGGCGAACACGATCGTGGTCTGGCCGCCGCCGAAGGCCGGCAGCTTGGCCTTGAGAACGTTGGACGCGTTCTGCGACTCGGTGCCCGGGATGGTGAAGTTGTCATTGGTCTTCCCGCCGCTGGCCTGGGCGATGGCGATGGCGGCCACCGCAGCGGCCAGCCACAGTGCCAGGACCAGTCTCCGCCGCCGGAAGGCGAACTGGGCAAGTCGGTACAGATAGGTTGACATAGGCACATTTTGCACCGCTGGGGCGGACCAGCACGGGTGAGCGCGCAGGATCGCCGGGTCGGGTCGTCGCGGCGGCCGGATGCGCGGGTGACGCCCGATCCGGCCGTGCGGGCGCGGCGGCCGGGACCGTCCCCACCGGAACGGGCGTCACATGGGCGTCGTTTCAGCGTCGGGAGATCGCCCGTAAGGCACCCGACGCGCACGCGCATAACGCGCACGCGGGAACCAGCAGTTCAGGACACCTTCGACGCCGGCACCAGGATCGCCACGCACTCCACGTGGTGGGTGAACGGGAAGAGGTCGAAGGCGCGCAGCGTCACCGGGCGGTAGCCCTCCTCCGCGAACCAGGCCAGGTCGCGGGCCAGCGCGGCCGGGTCGCAGGCGACGTAGGCGATCCGGCGCGGCGCCGAGGGAGGCGAGGTGCGCGACCGTCGGGCGGCCGGCGCCCGCGCGGGGCGGGTCGAGGACGACCAGGTCGACCTCGGTGATGCCGGTGCGCGGCAGCACCTGCTCGACCTTGCCCTGCTCGATGCGGACCCGCTCCAGGTCCTGGAGGTTGTGCCGGGCGTCCTCGACCGCCCGCTTGCCGGACTCGATGCCGAGCACGGCGCCCGCGCTCGCCGACCCGCTCGGCGAGCGCGCCCGCGAACAGGCCGACCCCGCAGTACAGGTCGAGCGCCATGTCGCCCTTGCGCGGCATCAGGCCCTGCATGACGGCCTCGACCAGCAGGTCGGCGGCCTTCGGGTGGACCTGCCAGAAGCCGCCGTCGCCGACCCGCCAGGTGCGGCCGGCGGCGCGCTCGCGGACGAAGGGGCGGCCGTGCACGCGGTGCACGGCCGTTGTCGCGTTCGCCGATCCGCTGCACCGAGACCGGCTTGTCCAGCTCCACGATGGGCAGCCGGCCGCCCGGCCGCGGGGTGAGGATCACCTGGCGGTCGTGCGAGCCGGTGGCGGCGATGGCCTCGACCGTGGCGATCTGCGGCCACTCGCCGGGCCTCGACGCCCAGTTCGGTGACCTCGGGCGCGGCGATCAGGCAGTGGTCGACGACCTCGACCTCGTGCGAGCGGTGCCGGCGCAGCCCGGCGCGGCCCTCGGCGTCCACCGCGTACTGCACGCGGGTGCGCCACGCGGGCACCTCGCCCTTGGCGCACCTTGTCGCCGGGCGCGGGCGCGACCGTGCCGTCCCAGCCCGCCTCCTGCGGGGTGAGGCCGGCCAGCCGGGCGAGCTGTTCGGCGACCACCGCGGCCTTCAGCCGGCGCTGGGCGCCGGGCGCTGGCGTGCTGCCAGTCGCAGCCGCCGCAGCGGCCGGGCCCGGAGAAGCGGGCAGGGCGCCTCGACCCGGTCCTTGGACGCGGTCGAGGACGCGTGACGGCGTCGGCCCGCAGGAAGCGCGCGCCCTCCTCGCCCTCGGTGACGCGGGCGACGACCCGCTCGCCGGGCAGCGCGTGCCGGACGAAGAGCACCTGGCCCTCGTCGGTGCGCGCGACGCAGTGGCCGCCGTGCGCCACCTGGCCGACCTCGACCTCGTACTCGCTGGCCGACCAGCGAGGGGGCGGATTCGGTCTGCATGGCGGCACTGCTCCTGGGGCTGGGAGAGACTCGGGTGGCGGCGACGGGCGACGCGGGCGGGCCGCGCGGGGCGCGCGACGCGGACCGAGTCTACGTGCCCCCGCCGCGTGCCCCGCTGCTCCGTCCGGCTACGCGCCGGCCCGGCCTCGCCGATGCCCGCGCCGTGCGCTGGCTCGCGGTCGCGGCGCGGGCCGGGCCGACCGGGCCGCGGCGGATCGAGCCGGGCGCGTTCCAGTCGGCGCGGCGCGCGGGCCCGGGCCCTGGCGGCCTCGGAGGACTCCAGCTGCCAGGGCACGGAGGTGACCATGACGCCGGGGGTGAACAGCAGCCGGCCCTTGAGCCGCAGCGCGCTCTGGTTGTGCAGCAGGTGCTCGTACCAGTGGCCGACGACGTACTCGGGGATGTAGACGCTGACCACGTCGCGCGGGCTGTCGCGGCGCAGGCCCTTGACGTAGTCGATGATCGGCCGGGTGATCTCGCGGTAGGGCGAGTCGAGGACCTTCAGCGGCACGTCGATGCCGCGCCGCTGCCACTCCGCCTGGAGCGCCTTGGTGTCGTCCGGGTCGACGTTGATGCTGAGCGCCTCCAGGCTGTCGGAGCGCATCAGCTTGGCGTACGACAGGGCGCGCAGGGTGGGCTTGTGCAGCTTGGAGACCAGCACGATGGAGTGCACGCGGGAGGGGCGTACGGACTCGTCGCCGGGCTCGTCGTCGGCGGCGATCTCCTCGGAGACCCGGGTGTAGTGGCGGCGGATCGCGGTCATCGTGGCGAAGAAGACCACCATGCCGAGCACCGCGACCCAGGCGCCGTGGGTGAACTTCGTCAGCAGCACGATCACCAGGACCAGGCCGGTGAGGAAGGCGCCGAAGGTGTTGATCGCGCGGGAGCGGATCATGTGGCGGCGCTTGGCCGGGTCGGTCTCGGTGCGCAGGTGCCGGTTCCAGTGCCGGACCATGCCGGTCTGGCTGAGGGTGAAGGAGACGAAGACGCCGACGATGTAGAGCTGGATCAGCCGGGTGGAGTCGGCGCCGTAGATGTAGACCAGGACGGCGGCGAAGCCGGCCAGCACCACGATGCCGTTGGAGAAGGCGAGCCGGTCGCCGCGGGTGTGCAGCTGGCGCGGCAGGTAGCGGTCCTGGGCGAGGATCGAGCCGAGCACCGGGAAGCCGTTGTAGGCGGTGTTCGCGGCCAGGAACAGCACCAGCGCGGTGACGGCGGCCAGGAAGACGAACGGGATCGAGTTGTGTCCGAAGACCGCCTCGGCGACCTGGGCGATCACCGGGTCCTGGGTGTAGCCGGCGCCGAGCGGCTTGCCGTGGTTGAGCAGGTCCGTGGCGGGGTTCTCGGCCATCCGCACATGGGTGTTGATGGCCAGCGCGATGATGCCGCAGAACATGGTGACGGCCAGCAGGCCCATCGCGGCGAGCGTGGTGGCGGCGTTCTTCGACTTGGGCTTCTTGAAGGCCGGCACGCCGTTGCTGATCGCCTCGACGCCGGTGAGCGCGGCACATCCGGAGGAGAAGGCCCGCAGCAGCAGGAAGATCAGCGCGAAGCCGCCGATGCCCGAGGACTCGGCGTGGATCGTGTAGTCGCGCTGTAGGCGCGTTCATGTCATGCCCAGTGGCGATCTTGAAGATGCCCCAGCCGATCATGCAGAAGACGCCGAAGCAGAAGGCGTAGGTCGGGATCGCGAAGATCGTGCCGGACTCGCGCACCCCGCGCAGGTTCATCAGCATCAGGATCACGATCATGCCGACCGCGCCCAGCACCTTGTGCGTGACGAAGAACGGCACGGCGGAGCCGAGGTTCTCGATGCCGGAGGCGACCGACACCGCCACCGTCAGCACGTAGTCCACCAGCAGCGCGCTGGCGACGGTCAGGCCCGCCTTCGGGCCCAGGTTGGTGGTGGCGACCTCGTAGTCGCCGCCGCCGGAGGGGTAGGCGTGCACGTTCTGCCGGTAGGAGGCGACGACGGTGAACATCAGCACCACGACCGCGACCGCGATCCACGGGCTGAAGTGGTAGGCCGAGACGCCCGCGATCGACAGGACCAGCAGCACCTCGCCCGGTGCGTAGGCCACGGAGGACAGCGGGTCGGAGGCGAAGACGGGCAGCGCGAGGCGCTTGGGGAGCAGCGTCTCCCCCAGCTGGTCGCTGCGCAACGCCCGGCCGATCAGAATCCGTTTCGGCAGGTCGGTCAGTTTGGACACCCCGTGATGTTAAGGGATAGGCCATACGGGCGGGGCCCCACTGCCCGACGGAGTGTGGCGAACTTGTGCACCCGGCCCGGCGCAACCTTCTGCCCCGCCCCACGCGTGTGTAGCTTTGGCCGCGGTCTGAGACGCTTGGATCAACCTTTACGACGACGGACCAGCAGGAACGGTCCCATACGTTGACAGCCGGAAGGACGGTCGTGCACGTCGTGATTATGGGATGCGGGCGAGTGGGCTCCGCTCTCGCGCACTCCCTCGAACAGCATGGTCATACGGTCGCGGTGATCGACCAGGACCCGACGGCGTTCCGCCGCCTGGGCTCCGGGTTCGGCGGGCGCCGGGTGACCGGAGTCGGGTTCGACCAGGACACGCTGCGCGAAGCCGGAATCGAGGAGGCGGGCGCGTTCGCGGCCGTCAGCAGCGGCGACAACTCCAACATCATCGCGGCCCGGGTGGCGCGGGAGATGTTCGGCATCGAGAACGTGGCCGCCCGGATCTACGACCCCCGGCGCGCCGAGGTCTACCAGCGCCTCGGCATCCCCACCGTCGCCACCGTCCGCTGGACCGCCGACCAGATGCTGCGCAGGCTGCTGCCGTCGGGCGCCGAGCCGCTGTGGCGCGACCCCAGCGGCGGGGTGCAGCTCGCCGAGGTGCACACCTCGGCCGCGTGGATCGGCCACAAGGTCAGCAGGCTCCAGGAGGAGACGGGGGTGCGTGTGGCGTTTCTCACCCGGCTCGGCGAGGCGATGCTGCCGACGTCGCAGACCGTCCTCCAGGAAGGCGACCTGGTGCACGTGATGATGCGCACCGACGAGATCGCCGAGGTCGAGGCCGCGTTCGCCAAGGGTCCCGAGGAGGCGCACTCATGAGGGTCGCCATCGCCGGGGCCGGCGCGGTGGGCCGCTCGATCGCGGGCGAGCTGCTGGAGAACGGCCACGAGGTGCTGCTCGTCGACAAGAACCCCACCTCCATCTCGGTGGAGCGGGTTCCGCAGGCCGAGTGGCTGCTCGCCGACGCCTGCGAGATCACCTCGCTCGACGAGGCCGCGCTGCAGCGCTGCAACGTGGTGATCGCCGCCACCGGCGACGACAAGGTGAACCTGGTCGTCGTCGCTGCTGGCCAAGACCGAGTACGGCGTCCCGCGGGTCGTCGCGCGCGTCAACAACCCGAAGAACGAATGGCTCTTCAACGAGTCGTGGGGTGTGGACGTCGCCGTCTCCACCCCGCGCCTGATGTCGGCGCTGGTCGAGGAGGCGGTCAGCGTCGGCGACCTGGTCCGGCTGCTGCGCTTCAGCCAGGGCGACGCGAACCTGGTGGAGCTGACGCTGCCCGAGGAGGCGGCGCTGGTCGGCACCCGGGTCGGCGACGTGGAATGGCCGCACGGACACCTCGCTGGTCACGATCATCCGGGGCAACCGGGTGCTCACGCCGTCCAAGGACGACGCGCTGGAGGCCGGCGACGAGCTGCTGTTCGTGGCCGCGCCGCACCGCGAGGAGCAGTTGGAGGACCTGCTGTCCGTCCAGGACGGACAGGACGGCGGTGCCACGGCGTAGACCGTACGGCCGGGGCCCCGGGCGCCGGCAGGCGTACGGCGGGGCCCCGGCAGCCTTCTCGGGCTGCCGGGGCCCCGCCGTCGCGCGTGGGTGTCGCCCGGTGTCGCGGGCTCGCGGGCTCAGGAGGAGGACGCGGACTCCTCGCGCTCCTTGGCGGCCTGCTCCTCGGCCTCCATCTCCGCGATCACGTCGATCGGCGGCGGCGCCTTCACCAGGAAGATCCAGGTCAGGTAGACCGACAGCAGGAACGGCGGGATGCCGAGCGCGACCTTGACCCAGCCGAGCTGCGTGGCGTTCCCCCACCAGTACAGCGGGAAGAGGATCGCGGACTTGGCGAGCAGGATCAGGCCCCAGGCCCAGCTCGCCTTGGTGTACGCCCGCAGCCGCCCGGGTTGCGGGTGCGCCAGGACAGGTTCTCCTTGAAGACCGGCCCGAGGATCAGGCCGAGCAGCGGGACACCGCGCGGCGGCCGTGACGATGTAGGCGATCGCCAGGCCCAGCGTGTAGAGCATGCCGGGCAGGTAGAAGTTCTTGGCGTTGCCGGACATCATCGCGAAGACCGCGCCGAAGGCGACGCCGAAGATGCCGCTGAAGGCGTGCTTGAGGGTGTCCCGCTGGGCGATCCGGGCCACGCCCATCAGCACCGACAGCGCCAGCGCGGCGATCCCGGACGACGTGATGTCGTGATGGATCGTGTAGATCGCGACGAACACCAGGCCGGGCACGGTGGTCTCCACCATGCCGCGCAGCCCGCCGAACGCCTCGAAGAGCGCCGCCTCGGTGACCGCGCGGGCCTCGTCGGTCACCGCCCGGGACCCTCCCGCCGGCTGCGGGTCCGCGCCGTCCGGCGCGCGGCCGTCGGGGGCCGCCGGATCGGCGTCCACCGTCTGATCCGTGTTGTCGATCGACGTCACCTGTTACTCCTGTCCGACCGGACGCAGCTCGTACTTGGGGTTGAACAGCACCGGACGGCCCCGGTTCATGGAGATCCGGCCGGACGCGATGATCATGCGCCCGGGTTCTATGCCGGCGATGCTGCGGCGCCCCAGCCACACCACGTCGAGTGCGGCCGAACCGTCGAACAGCTCGGCTTCCAGTGCGGGCACGCCGGCCCGAGGACGGAGCGTGACCGTACGCAGCGTACCGGTGACGGACACGATCTGGCGGTCGGAGCAGTCGCAGATCCGGGTGCAGCCCACCGCCAGCGCGTCCTGCTGGAGCTCCTCGGAGTGCAGTTCCTCCTGTGAGGACGACAGTCGGTCGAGCATGCGGCGGAAACGGCCCGCGGGCCGTTCGGAACGGATGGCACCACTCATATCCCCAGGGTACCGGCCACCACCGCCTTCACCAGGGCCCCGCGCGCGCCGGTTACCCGGCGGACACGATGCGGCCGTCGCGCAGTTCCAGGACGCGGTCGGCCAGCGCCAGGAGCTGGGTGTCGTGCGTGGCCACCAGCGCCGTGACGCCCTCGCTGCGGACCACCGCGCGCAGCAGCTCCATCACGGCCAGGCCGGTCTCGGCGTCGAGCTGGCCGGTGGGCTCGTCGGCGATCAGCAGCACCGGGCGGTTGGCCAGCGCCCGGGCGATGGCCACGCGCTGCTGCTGGCCGCCGGACAGCTCGCCGGGGCGCTGCGCGGCGTGGTCGGCGAGGCCGACCAGCGACAGCAGCAGCGCCACCCGCTCCTCGCGCTCGCGCGCGGGGGTCTTGCGCAGCCGCATCGGCACGCCGACGTTCTCCGCGGCGGTGAGGATCGGGATCAGGCCGAAGGACTGGAAGACGAAGCCGATCCGGTCGCGGCGCAGCGCCAGCAGGCCGTCGTCGCCGAGGTCGGCCAGGTCGGTGCCGTCCAGGGTGATCCGGCCGCCGTCGGGGGTGTCCAGGCCGCCGACGAGGTTGAGCACGGTGGTCTTGCCGGAGCCGGAGCGGCCCTTGAGGGCCACCAGTTCACCGCGCGGCACGCGGAAGGAGACGCCGCGCAGCGCGTGCACGGCGGTCTCCCCGCTGCCGTAGGTGCGCCGCAGGTCCTCGACGGCGACCATGTCCCCGCCGTGCGGTCCGTCGGCGACGGCGGTGGCCGTGCGCCCGGTGGACTGCTCGCTCATACGTTTCCTCCCCGTCCCGGCCCGCCACCTGCGGTCGGACCGGACCCCGATCCGGTCCGTCCGCGCCGGCCCCCTGCCGACCGCGGCCCTCGGGTCGCGGTCCGTCCGTCGCGTATGCGTACGGTACGCCCCGCCCGGGCGGGGCCACAGGGGCGGGGACGACGATCGCGGACCACCGGCGGCGCCCGGCGGGTTCCCGGCGCCCGGGCCCTGATACCCAGGTCCCGGCCGGCGCCCGGCGCCCGGCTCCCGGGAACGGCGACGGCGGCGCGGCCGGGCAGGTGCCCGGCCGCGCCGCCGTCCGTGCGCCGTCGACCGGCCCGCGGGCGCGGGGCCCGGCCGGGTCGGTGCGACTGCGTGTCGGTGCGACTCGCGGTCAGCGCAGCTCGGTGATCTCCGGGCCGCGCCGCATCGGGTCGATGCCGTCGCCGAACTTCGACGGCTCGCCCTGCTCGGGCGGCATGCCGTCCGGCACCATCTGCGCGTCGTTCGGCAGCTTGAGGACGATCGGGTCGCGCGGCGCCATCGGGGCCTCGCCGCGCAGCACCACGGTGTCGCGGAAGACGGACTCCAGCACCCCGGCGGCGGCGGGCTGCACCGCGCCCTGCCCGGAGATCACCCCGCGCAGGAACCAGCGCGGGCCGTCGCAGCCGACGAAGCGCACCATCTGCACCCCGTTGGTGCCGTCCGGCAGCTGCACGGGCACCTGGGCCCGCAGCTCCCAGCCCGAGCGGGCCCTCGACCTCGTCGACGATGCCGCCCTGCTGGGTGATGCCGGACGCGATCTCCTCGCGCACCTCGCCCCAGATGCCCTCGGACTTGGGCGCGGCGAACGCCTGGAGCTGGACGGCGCTGTCGCGCAGCACCACGGTCGCGGCGACGATCGACTCGCCCGCCACCTCGACCCGCAGCTCCATGCCCTCGACGCCGGGCACGAACAGTGCCGCCGAGGTCCACCCGGCCCTCGCCGGGCTCGCTGACCTCGCTCACGTCCCACGGGCCGTCCGGCCGCGGGGCGGGCGGAAGGTTGTACCGGGACGACTCGTCGGAGCCGTCCGGCTCCGCGGCGTCCTCGGCCGAGTCGTCCGGGCCTTCGGCCTCGTCGATCTCGTCGATGGCGTCTTCGCGCTCCTTGCGACGACGGAACACGGTCACTGTCCTTCCCGGTCGTTGACGACCGATGCGTATCCGTTGCTGGACGTGCCTGCCGTCGGCGTCTCCACCGCGGCGTGACCCCCCGTGGAGCCGAAGCCCCCCGCGGCCCTGGCAGAGCCTGGCAGCTCCGCCACCTCGTGGAAGCGGACCCGCTCGACCTGCTGGACGACCAGTTGGGCGACCCGGTCGCCCGGCTCGAACCTCACGGCCTCGCGCGGATCGAGATTGACCACGATCACCTTGATCTCTCCACGGTACCCGGCATCCACCGTTCCCGGGGCATTCACCATGGCGACTCCGCAGCGTGCGGCGAGGCCGGACCGCGGGTGCACGAAGGCCGCGTACCCGTCCGGCAGCGCGAGCGAGATGCCGGTGGGCAGCACCGCGCGCTCCCCCGGCGCCAGTTCGGCGGCCAGCGGTGGTCACCAGGTCGACGCCGGCGTCCCCGGGGTGCGCGTGGGACGGCACCGGCACGGAGTCGTCGAGCCGCCGCAGCAGGACGTCCACGGGCGGGCGCCCGGCGGGGCTCACGGGTTCACCTCGAAGGCGCGGACGACCTTGACCTGGTCGGGGTCGGCCATCGCGGCCTTGATCTCCTCGGGGCGGCCGTTGCTGGTGAAGTGGTCCAGCCGCACCTCGATGAACAGCGCGTCGGCGCGGACCGCGACCGGCCCGTCCGGGCCGCCGATCCGGCCCTCGGCGCTGCTGTAGATCTTGCGGCCGGCCACCCGTCGCAGCGCGCCGCGAGGTACAGGGTGGAGCCGACCGGCACCGGGCGGACGAAGTCCGACTCCAGCCGCCCGGTGACCGCGATGACCCGCAGCAGCCAGCTCAGCGAGCCGAGCGTCTCGTCGAGCGCGGCGGCGAGCACCCCGCCGTGCGCCAGTCCCGGCGCGCCCTGGTGGGCGGTCTGCACGGTGAACTCGGCGGTGACGCTGACGCCTTCGCCCGCCCGGGTGGCCAGGTGCAGTCCGTGCGGCTGGGATTCGCCGCAGCCGAAGCACTGGTCGTAGTGCGCGCCGAGCAGTTCGCCCGGCGCGGGCGCTTCGGGATGCCGGACGGGCGCGGCGGCGCCGGGCGGCGGGGCGAGACCCGGCCGGCCGCGGCCGGCGGGTGTGTTGGCTGCACTCACGCCGCAGACCATATCGCGGGATCGTTTGCGTTCCGGCGTCCGTTGCCCTTCGGGGTCCGCGGGCCCGCGCGAGCCCCCCTCGTTCCCCGCTCGTATCACCGCGTACACCCCCGTACCGCGCGTACCGACCGATCACCCGGAGCACCCGATGAATCCCAGGAGCGTCGTCGTCACCGGAGCAGGCCGCGGCATCGGCCGTGCCATCGCGATGGAGCTGGCGCACACCGGGTTCGACGTGATCGGCACGGTCCGCACCGAGGAGCGGGGGCGGGCGCTGCGCGCCGAGGTGGCCAGGACCGGGGCTGCGGTGCGTACGGTCCTGCTGGACGTGGCGGACGCGACGTCCTGTGTGCAGGCGTTCACCCGGATCGCCGGGATGACCGACGGCGGGCCGTGGGCGGTGGTCAACAACGCGGGGTTCGCGCAGCCCGGCGCCGTGGAGGACGTGGACGACGAGCGGGTGCGGCAGCAGTTGGAGACGAACCTGGTGGCGCCGGCCCGGATCGCCCGGCTGGTGCTGCCCGCGATGCGCGACCGGCGGGCGGGCCGGATCGTCAATGTCTCCTCGGTCGCCGGCCGGGTGTCGCTGCCGATGCTCGGCTGGTACTGCGCGAGCAAGCGCGGCCTGGAGTCGGTGACGGACGCGCTGCGGATGGAGACCGAGCCGTTCGGGGTGAAGGTGAGCCTGGTCGAGCCCGGGTCGTACGGCACCGGGATCTGGGAGACCGGCGCCGGCCTGCTGCCCGACGAGCACGCCTCCGCGTACGGCGAGCAGTACGCGGCGGCCGACGAGGTGCTGCGCGGCGGCCGCGACCTGCCGGGGCCGCGGCCGGTGGCGGTGGCGGTGCACCGCGCGCTCACCGCCCGGCGGCCGCTGCCGCGCTACCTGGTGGGCGGCGGCGCCCGCTCCACCGCGGTGCTGGACGCGGTGACGCCGACGGCCGCCTCGGACCGGGTGAAGCAGCTCGCCACCGGGCTGCGGTCGGCCCCGCCCCGGCTGACCCGGGCGGTGGCCCGGCTCCGCGGCCGGTAGGCACAGGAGGGCATGGCAGTCTTGTGCCATGCCTGGTGCCACGCAGCCTTACGACGAACGCCTCACCGTGCCGCGCTCCTGGTGGGCCATGGCCGTCGGAGCGGGGGTGGGGCTCGCGCTGGTCTTCTTCCCGTTCGGGGTGCTGCCCATGCTGGGCGGCCTCGTCGCGGGGGCCGCGCTGTCGATGATGACGGTCAGCTCCTACGGCTCCGCGCGCATCCGCGTGGTGGCCGGCTCGCTGGTCGCCGGCAAGGCGCGCATCCCGCTGACGGCGCTGGGCGAGGCCGAGGTGCTGGACGAGACCGAGGCGCGCGCGTGGCGGTCGTACAAGGCCGACCCGCGGGCCTTCATGCTGCTGCGCGCCTACGTGCCGACCGCGGTGCGGGTGGCGGTGACCGATCCGGCGGACCCGACGCCGTACGTCTACCTGTCGACGCGGTCGCCGCAGCGGCTCGCGGACGCGCTGGCGGCCGGCCGGGAAGCGGCGGACGGCAGGGAGCGGGAGGCGCCGGATGCCGGTCGGGAGCCGGCCGCACCGGCGCAGCAGGACAGCGGCGGCAGGAACGGACGGCCGGCTAGTCGGTCCGGTCGGGGAGGTCGGACTCGCCGTCGGGGCCCGGCGGCCGGGGCGGTCCTGACAGGCCGCCGACGGCTTCCGCGGCCTCGGCCGCTTCGATCGCCCCGTCGGCCTCGGGAAGCTCGGGCCAGGGGTACTGGTGGGCCCGCAGGTCCCGTCGTACGCGCTCGGCGAGCCTTCGGGTGTCGCGCCGGTTCATCACGGCGCCCACCGCCGCGCCGACCATGAACGGGGTCAGCGCCGGGGTGTGTCTCAGGGTGCGGCGCAGCAGTCGATGCCGCATCTCCTTCTTCATGCTGCTGCCGAGCGCCACGTTGAGCGTGGACAGCCTGAGCACGTCGATGCCGCGCTGCTCGGTCCACGACCACAGGTAGGCGGTGGCGCGCTCCTTGGCGCTGCCGGGGACCCGTAGTCCGTAGACCTCGTGCAGCTCGGCGATCAGCTTGAACTCGACGGCGGCGACGCCGAGTGTCTCGGTGGCCAGCTCCGCGGGCATCGCGGGCGGGGTGGGCAGCATCGATGCCGCACCCACACCGGCGCCGACCGTCATGGTGCCCTTGACGGCGGCGGCCACCAGCCGGTCCGCGATCTGCTCGGGGCCGAGCCCCGGGAACTGTCTGCGCAGGGTGGTCAGATCCCGCACAGGGATGCGCGGGGCGCTGTCCGTCAGCCGCTCCGCGACCGAGCCGATGCCGGCCCGGGCGAAGCGCCCGCTCGCGCGCGCTCCGCCTGCGACGCCCTTGGCCATGCCGCGGGCGGTCGCCACCGCGAGCGAGGCCGCACGGCCCCGCTCGGTGTCCTCGCGGCCTTCCGCAGAGCCCGTCACGGCGCCCCGGATCAGGCCGCGCAGTCGCGGCAGATGGGGTTGCCGTTCTTCTCCGCCGCGAGCTGGCTCCTGTGGTGCACCAGGAAGCAGCTCATGCAGGTGAACTCGTCCGCCTGCCGCGGCAGCACGCGGACCGACAGCTCCTCGTTGGAGAGGTCCGCGCCGGGCAGCTCCAGCGACTCGGCCTGGTCGAACTCGTCGACGTCGACGGCGGAGGTGGTCTTCTCGTTCCTCCGGGCCTTCAGCTCCTCGATGCTGTCCTCATTGACGTCGTCATCTGTCTTGCGTGGGGTGTCGTAGTCCGTAGCCATTTCGCTCTCCCCCTGTGGGTGTCTGTGGTGTCTCCAGCGCCGTAACGCGCGGGAGGCCGGACTTGTGCCCGACCCGAGGCGGAGATTTTGCCTCACATCAAGGCCCGTTACTCAATCGACACCCGACAACGCCCCCGAAGAGGTGACGGAGCGGGTGGCCGATCATGGTCTGCGACGGTCCGAAAGTCGTCCGCCACGGGTGCCTTCACGTGTACTTCCCGTGATCATGACCTGCGGAAACATGGAATTTCCGGTCGTTTCTCCCGAATCCGCGATGACCGAGCGTACACAACGTGAAGGCATCGTGTGCGATCGATCACAGCAGGTCGGCGGCCCGATCAGAAGCGGAGATTACTCGCAAAGCGAACAACAGCAGAATCCCGTCCCGGACAGGGAACCGCTCAGGCGTGACGCGGTTCACAGTCGATCATGGGAAATCCGTGGCCCGGCAGCGTCTCACAGCGGGATCGCGACCCGCATCACCAGGCCGCCTCCCTCGCGCGGCTCGGCGCTGATCACGCCGCCGTGCGCCCGCGCCACCGAGCGCGCGATGGACAGCCCGAGGCCGACGCCCTTGTCGCTGCGGGTGCGCTCGGTGCGCAGCCGCCGGAACGGCTCGAACATGTTGTCCACCTCGTACCCCGGCACGATCGGCCCGGTGTTCTCCACCACCAGCAGCGCCTGGCCGTGGTCGGTGAAGGTGCTCACCTCGACCCAGCCGCCGTCCGCCACGTTGTACCGCACGGCGTTCTGCACGAGGTTCAGCGCGATGCGCTCCAGCAGGACGCCGTTGCCCTGCACCACGGCGGCGCTCATCGAGCCGCGCAGCTCCACGCCCTTGTCCTGGGCCTCGGAGCGGGTCTGGTCGAGCGCCTGGGAGGCCGCCTCGGCGAGGTCCACGGGCTTGCGGTCCACGATCTCGTTCTCGCTGCGGGCGAGCAGCAGCAGGCCCTCCACGAGCTGCTCGCTGCGCTCGTTGGTGGCCAGCAGGGTCTTGCCGAGCTGCTGGAGGTCGGGCGACGCCTCCGGGTCGGAGAGCTGGACCTCCAGCAGCGTGCGGTTGATCGCCAGCGGGGTGCGCAGCTCGTGCGAGGCGTTGGCGACGAACCGGCGCTGGGCGTCGAAGGAGCGCTCCAGCCGGTCCAGCATCTCGTCGAAGGTGTCGGCCAGCTCCTTGAGCTCGTCGTCCGGGCCGTCCAGCTCGATCCGGCGCCGCAGGTCGGAGCCGACGACGCCGCGGGCGGTGCGCATGATCCGGCCGAGCGGCGCGAGCACCCGGCCCGCCATCACGTACCCGAAGGCGAAGGCGACCACGGCGAGGCCGATCAGGGCCAGCAGGGAGCGCTTGAGCAGGGTGTTGAGGGCCACGTCGCGCTGGTGCTGCATGCAGGTGTCGATCGCGTGGTTGAGGTCGCCGCCGCTGCTCTTGGCCACGCAGTCGGACGGGCCGCACGACCTGGGCGATCTGGGCGACCTGGAAGGGCAGCTCGCTGCCCTTGTGGATGGCCTGGGCGGCCAGCAGGTAGATGATCCACAGCAGCACCACGCCGGCGATCAGGAACATGCCGCCGTAGAGCACGGTGAGCCGTATCCGGATGGTGGGCCGCAGCCAGGGCGGCGGGTTCTCCTGCGGGCTGCGGGTCCCAGGCCGGGCGCGGCGGGGCGGGCGGCTTGGCCGGCGGCGGGGACGCGGGCGTCTGCGGGGACAGGGAGGCCATGGCGGCTCAGATCCGGTAGCCGGAGCCGGGCACGGTGACGATCACCGGGGGCTCGCCGAGCTTGCGGCGCAGGGTCATCACGGTCACCCGCACCACGTTGGTGAACGGGTCGGTGTTCTCGTCCCACGCCTTCTCCAGGAGCTGCTCGGCGGAGACCACCGAGCCCTCGCTGCGCATCAGGACCTCCAGGACGGCGAACTCCTTGGGCGCCAGGTGCACCTCGTGGCCGTCCCGGAACACCTCGCGGCGGTTGGGGTCCAGCCGGATGCCGGAGCGCTCCAGGACGGGCGGCAGGGCCGTCGTCGTACGGCGGCCGAGCGCGCGGACCCGGGCGGTCAGCTCGGTGAAGGCGAACGGCTTGGGCAGGTAGTCGTCGGCGCCCAGCTCCAGGCCCTCGACCCGGTCGCTGACGTCGCCGGCGGCGGTGAGCATGAGCACCCGGGTGGGCAGGCCGAGCTCGACGACCTGGCGGCACACCTCGTCGCCGTGGACCACCGGCAGGTCGCGGTCGAGGACGACGACGTCGTAGTCGTTGACCCCGATCCGCTCCAGGGCGGCCCCGCCGTCGTAGACCACGTCCACGGCCATGGCCTCGCGGCGCAGGCCGGTGGCAACCGCATCGGCGAGCAGTTGCTCGTCCTCGACGACCAGTACGCGCAAGGCGCTGTTCCTTCCGTGAGCTGTGGGAATCTCTCACCATCCTGCACTGGAGCCCCGTAAATCGGCGGTAAGGGACCTCCGCTGGGGCAGGGGCGGCCGGTGTTCCGCACGGGGCGGAAGGGGTCGGGGCCGGGGACGCGGAATTTCCCTGCGCCGGTTGAGGTTTCCGCCCCCGGCATGGCGGGGAGGACGGCTGTACACCCACCCACCATGCCGTGCCCCGCGTTTCCCACGCGTGGCATCGGGCTTGACACACCCCGTGTCAACGGAGACGACGAGGGGGCGCCCTATGGACGCCTTCACCAATGGAATCCTCCAGCGCATACACAGCACGGAGACCGACCTGCGCCGAGCCCGGGAGACGGGTGACGACTTCCTCGCGGATGTCGAACAGGGCGAGCTCGAAGACCTGCGCCGCCTCGCAGCGGAGCACGGGGTGGACGTACGGCCCAAGGTCGCCTGATCCGCTCCGGTTGACCCCGAAGCCGCACGCCCCGGCGACCGTCCAGGTCCCGGGGCGTTCGCATGTCCGGAGGCGGTCGGACGCCATAGGGCGTGGCGGGCGCCGGGACGTCCGACGGACACCGCGCGGCCGCCTGACGGCCCTCTGACGGCCACCCGGCGCCCGCACGCGCCCGGCTAGTCGTGCCAGGCGCCCAGCTCGTCCAGGCGGCGCTGGAGGGGCTCGAAGAGGCCGGGGGGCGCGGCGAGGGTCAGCTCGCCCGACGGCGGCTCGCCGGGGCGGCCGCCGGTGAGGGCGCCCGCCTCGCGGGCGAAGAGGGCGCCCGCGGCCAGGTCCCAGGGGTTCAGGCCGCGCTCGTAGTAGGCGTCCAGCCGGCCGCAGCCGACGTCGGCCAGGTCGATCGCGGCCGAGCCGCCGCGCCGGATGTCCCGGACCTGCGGCAGCAGCCCGGTGATCACCTCGGCCATGGCGACCCGCCGCTCGCGCGAGGTAGCCGAAGCCGGTGGCGACCAGGGCGTGCTCGAAGTCCGGGGCCGGGCGGCAGCGCGCCCGCGACCGCCGTTGACGTAGGCGCCCCGCCGCGCACGGCCTGGAAGGTCTCGCCGCGCATCGGCGCCTCCACGACGCCCACGACCGCCTCGCCGTCCCGCTCGGCGGCGATGCTGACCGCCCAGGAGGGCAGGCCGTAGAGGTAGTTCACGGTGCCGTCCAGCGGGTCGATCACCCAGCGGATGCCGCTGGTGCCCTCGCTGCTGGCGCCCTCCTCGCCGAGGAAGCCGTCGTCGCGGGCGCAGCCCGCCGATGTAGGAGGTGATCAGCTTCTCGGCGGCGATGTCCATCTCGGTGACGACGTCGATCGGGCTGGACTTGGTGGCGGCCACGCCCAGGTCGGCGGGGCGGCCGTCGCGCAGCAGCGCGCCGGCCCTGCGGGCGGCCTCCAGGGCGATCTCCAGCAGTTCGCGCGTCCTGGCCGGCGGCCGTCGGGCGCGGTGGCGTCTGTGCTCATCTGTGGGGCTCCTCAGTCGGTTCCCGCCGCGGCGGGCAGCGGGGTCCTGGCCGGGCAGCAGCCGGCGGGGCAGATGTCGTGGCTCGGGCCGAGCGCGCCCAGCGCGCAGCGGGCCGGCGCCGCGCCGCGCTCGGCGGCGGCCCGCTCCAGCACCAGGTCGCGCACGGCGGCGGCGAACCGCGGGTCGGCGCCCACGGTGGCGGCGCGGGCGACCGGCAGGCCCAGCTCGGCGGCCTTCGCGGTGGCCTCGGTGTCGAGGTCGTACTTCACCTCCATGTGGTCGGAGACGAAGCCGATCGGCACCATGACCACGGCGGGGGCGCCGTCCGCGTGCGCCTCCTCCAGGTGGTCGCAGATGTCGGGTTCCAGCCAGGGGATGTGCGGGGCGCCGCTGCGGGACTGGTAGACCAGCTGCCAGGGCCGCTCGACGCCGGTGGCCGCGCGGACCGCCTCGGCGATCACCGCGGCGGTGTCGAGGTGCTGGGCGACGTAGGCGCCGCCGTCGCCGTGGTCCGGGACCGGGCCGGAGGTGTCGGCGGCCGCGGTGGGGATGGAGTGGGTGGTGAAGGCGAGCCGGGCGCCGTCGCGTACGGCCTCGGGCAGGGTCGGCGAGCGCGGTCAGCGACCGCGTCGGCCATCGGCTCGACGAAGCCGGGGTGGTTGAAGTAGTGCCGCAGCTTGTCGACCCGGGGCACCGGCCGGCCCTCCTCGGCGAGGACGGCGAGCGACGCGGCGAGGTTCTCCCGGTACTGCCGGCAGCCGGAGTAGGAGGCGTAGGCGCTGGTGGCCAGGACCAGGACGCGGCGGTGCCCGGCGTCGGCGATCTCCCGCAGGGTGTCGGTGAGGTAGGGCGCCCAGTTGCGGTTGCCCCAGTAGACCGGCAGGTCGCAGGCCGTGCGTCGGCGAAGTCCTTGCGCAGCGCGTCGAGCAGGTCGCGGTTCTGCGCGTTGATCGGGCTGACCCCGCCGAACAGGAAGTAGTGCTTGCCGACCTCCTTGAGCCGCTCGCGGGGGATGCCGCGGCCGCGGGTCACGTTCTCCAGGAAGGGCACCACGTCGTCCGGGCCCTCGGGGCCGCCGAAGGACAGCAGCAGCAGGGCGTCGTAGGGGCCCGCGTCGGGCGGGGTCGGCGCTGCGGGCGCGGCCGGGGTGTCCGGCCGGGCGGGCGCGTCCGGCCGGCCGGGGGCATGGGGCTGATCGGGCATGCGTCCGATCCTGCCACCTGCGGCCCGGACGGCCGCGGCCGCACCTCCGCCCGCCCCCGCCAGGGGGGCTCCCGCGGCGTCGCCGAACGGCCGGAACGGGCCGGGTAAAACCGGTTGCCCCGCTGCGTAAGCTGTGGACAGCCGCCATGTTCCTTACCCACGCCCTGTGGAGCGCCCGTTGAGCAGCCCTTACCGTGCGATCTTCAGCACCCCTGGCGCCAAGGCGTTCAGCGCGGCGGGACTGGTCGGGCGGATGCCGCTGTCGATGCTGGGCATCGGCATCGTCACCATGATCTCGCAGATCACCGGGCGGTACGGACTGGCCGGCGCGCTGTCGGCGACCCTCGCGCTGTCCGGCGCCGTGTGCGGCCCGCAGGTGTCCCGGCTGGTGGACCGGTACGGGCAGCGGCGGGTGCTGCGCCCGGTGACCGCGGTGACGGTGGCCTCGGTGTCCGCGCTGCTGGTGTGCGTGCGCGCCGGGGCGCCGGACTGGGCGTTCTTCGTGTGCGTGCCGGGCGCCGGGCTCACCCCGAGCATGGGCGCCATGGTGCGGGCCCGCTGGTCGGCGATCCACCGCGGCTCGCCCGAACTGCTGCACACCGCGTACTCGCTGGAGGCGGTGGTCGACGAGATCGTCTTCATCGTCGGCCCGATCCTGTCGATCGGGCTGTGCACGGTGTGGTTCGCCGAGGCGGGGCCGCTGCTCGCGGCGGTCTTCCTCGCGGCCGGCGTCACGCTGCTGACCGCGCAGCGGGCCACCGAGCCCGCCCCGCACCCGCACGGCCACCTGCGACGGCGGCTCGGCGCTGCGGGCGCCGGGGATGCCGCTGCTGGTCTCGGTGTTCGTGGGCACCGGCACGGTGTTCGGGGCGATCGACGTGACCACGGTGGCGTTCGCCGACGAGCGCGGCCACAAGGCGCTGGCCAGCCTGGTGCTGGCGACCTACGCGCTCGGTTCGTGCCTGGCCGGGCTGGTCTTCGGGCTGCTGCGGCCGCGCGGCGGCGTCGCCGAACGGTTCCGGTGGGGCATCGCCCTGATGGCGGTGAGTATGATCCCGCCACTACTGGTCGGAAACCTGTGGTTCCTGGCCTTGGCGCTGTTCTTCTCCGGCCTGACCATCGCTCCCACGATGGTGACCGCGATGGGCCTGGTCGAACAGCTGGTACCGCGGGTCCGGCTGACCGAGGGCATGACGTGGATCTCCACGGGGCTCGCGGTGGGCGTGGCCGTCGGCGCCGCGCTCGCCGGTCGGGTGATCGACGCGCACGGCGCCTCGGCGGCCTTCGCGGTACCCGCTGCCGCGGCGGTCGTCGCCGCGGCGGTGGCGGTCCTCGGGTACCGCCGGCTGCGGCCGGCACCGGAGCGGGAGGAGGCGTACGGCGATGGGCACGACCGACACGACGACAGGGGACGGCCGGGGGCCCGGAGAGCGGTACGGCGGGCAGGGCCGTCCCGAAGGAGTGGCGTAACTGGGCGGGCAACGTCTCGGCCCGCCCGCAGCGGGTCGCCGCGCCCGCCTCGGTGGACGAACTGGCCGCGGTGGTGCGCCGGGCGGCCGAGGACGGCCTGCCGGTGAAGGCGATCGGCTCGGGGCACTCCTTCACCGCGGCCGCGGCCACCACCGGGGTCCAGGTGCGCCCCGACGGGCTGACCGCGATCCGCTCCATCGACCGCGCGGCGGGCACCGTCACCGCGGAGGCCGGGGTCCAGCTCAAGCAGCTCAACGCGGCACTGGCCGCGCAGGGCCTGTCGCTGACCAACATGGGCGACATCATGGTGCAGACGGTGGCGGGCGCCACCAGCACCGGCACCCACGGCACCGGCCGCGACTCCGGCTCGATCTCCGCGCAGATCACGGCACTCGAACTGGTCACCGCGGACGGCTCGGTGCTGACCTGCTCGGCCGCCGAGAACCCCGAGGTGTTCGCCGCCGCCCGGATCGGCCTCGGCGCGCTCGGCGTGGTCAGCGCGATCACCTTCGCGGTGGAGCCGGTCTTCCTGCTGACCGCCCGTGAGGAGCCGATGCCCTTCGGCCGGGTGATGGCGGAGTTCGACCAACTGGTCGCCGAGAACGAGCACTTCGAGTTCTACTGGTTCCCGCACACCGAGGGCTGCAACACCAAGCGGAACAACCGCAGCCAGGGCCCGGCCGCCCCGGTCCCCGCGGTCCGCGGCTGGATCGACGACGAACTGCTGTCCAACGGCGTCTTCCAGGCCGCCTGCGCGCTCGGCAGGGCGGCGCCCGCCGCCATCCCGGGCATCGCCAGGCTCTCCAGCCGCGCGCTGTCGGCCCGCACGTACACCGACATCCCTTACAAGGTCTTCACCAGCCCGCGCCGGGTGCGCTTCGTGGAGATGGAGTACGCCCTGCCGCGCGCGGAGGCGGTCGGCGCGCTGCGCGAGCTCAAGGCGATGGTGGAGCGCTCCGACCTGCGGGTGAGCTTCCCCGTGGAGGTACGGGTCGCGCCGGCCGACGACATCGCGCTGTCGACGGCGTCGGGCCGGGACAGCGCGTACATCGCGGTGCACATGTACCGCGGTTCGCGCTACCACGAGTACTTCACGGCGGTGGAGAAGATCATGACCGCCCGGGGCGGGCGGCCGCACTGGGGCAAGATGCACACCCGGGACGCGGACTACCTGCGCGACGCCTACCCGCGCTTCGAGGAGTTCACCCGACTGCGCGACCGGCTCGACCCCGAACGGCGGTTCGCCAACGACTACCTGCGGCGGGTCCTGGGTCCGTAGCCGCGCGACGCCGGAGGGGCGGCGGCAGGGCGGGAGTTCATGGGCGTACGTCCCGTTCTGTCCGCGGCGCGGAACTCGTACGAGTGACCTTGATCACCCAACTCCCGCCGCCCGCACGACATTCGACGGCGCGGCAGCCGCCTCCAGGTGGCCCGAATGGAGTACCGTAACGAACCCTGGCTCCCGGTGCCCGTCCGGTCGTCCGGACGTAGGGAACGGGAGTCGGCGGCACTCGTCCCGGGGTGCCGACACGGTTGGTCACGCTGGGTGGTCAATCGACCACCGTCCCATAACGGCGTGTCACCATGTCACCCCGACACGCCGGGTAACTCTGCAAGGTTGTGGCACGCTGCACCCGGGCAGGCCACACTCGTCCAACGGGAGCAGCGACGCACGTGACGTCGGCAGGCACCACCCGGGAGGTAACCGTGCCCGAACTGCGGGTCGTGGCCGTCAGC
Source organism: uncultured Actinomycetota bacterium (assembly GCA_963820715.1). Taxonomy (GTDB): domain Bacteria; phylum Actinomycetota; class Actinomycetes; order Streptomycetales; family Streptomycetaceae; genus Actinacidiphila. The sequence goes on from CAWGAU010000005.1 coordinate 372,524, forward strand.
AACGACGGCACCCGACTGGTGCTCAAAGCTGCCGACAGCACCGAGTACACCCTCCCCATCGACGAGCGGCTGCGCGCCGCCGTGCGCAACGACCGGGCGCGGCTCGGCCAGATCGAGATCGAGGTCGAGAGCCATCTGCGGCCGCGGGACATCCAGGCGCGGATACGCGCGGGTGCCTCGGCCGAAGAGGTCGCGCAGATGGGCGGCATCCCGGTCGAGCGGGTGCGGCGCTTCGAGGGTCCGGTGCTGGCGGAGCGCGCCTTCATGGCCGAGCGGGCCAGGAAGACCCCGGTCCGCCGCCAGGGCGAGACCACCGGGCCGCAGTTGGGCGAGGCGGTGGCCGAACGGCTGCTGCTGCGCGGCGCGGAGAAGGACACCGTGCTGTGGGACTCCTGGCGCCGCGACGACGGCACCTGGGAGGTGCTGCTCGTCTACCGGGTGGCCGGCGAGCCGCACTCGGCGAGCTGGACCTACGACCCGCCGCGCCGCCTGGTGCAGGCGGTGGACGACGAGGCGCGCTCGCTGATCGGCGAGACCACCCAGGCGCAGCAGGCCCAGGAGCCGAGCTTCCCGTTCGTGCCCCGGATCGCCCGGCTGCCCAGGGACCGGCCGCTGGACCGCGCCATGGACCGCACCGGCGGCGACCGGCCGCCCGAGCGGGAGCCGCGCGAGGCGGTGCGGGAGGCGCGGGCCGAGGAGCAGCCGGAGGAGCGCGACTCGCTCACCAGCCTGCTCGAAGCGGTGCCGAGCTTCCGGGGCGACATGGTGGTGCCCGCTCCCCCGCCGGCGCCCGAGGTCGCGCCCGCCGCCGAGGGGTCCCGCAGGAGGCCGCCGAGGAGGCCGCTCCGGCGGCCAGCGCGGGGTCGGCGTACGCGGACGTGCTGATGCCGCGGGCGGTGGCCGGACACCGCGACCGGCTGGTCGGCACCACCGACCGGCAGGCCGAGGCGGACGGCGTACGACCGGGCCGGCGCGCCACGGTGCCCAGTTGGGACGAGATCGTGTTCGGCAGCCGGCGCAAGAAGCAGGAGTAGCCGGAAGCGGGTCCGGAGCAGTCAGGAGTGGCCCAGCCCTGGACGGGGCATCGCAGCACGCGCAGCACGAGCCGGGAGCCGACGGCCGTAAGGGGCAGCCACACTGTGTGGCTGCCCCTTACGCGTGGGCCGGCGCCGGTCCCGCGGCTCGGCCCGTGGCCCGCGTTCGGCCGCGCCCCTCCCGGCGGTCGTCAGCCCGGCTGGGCGCCGGTCGCCACCGGGCGGGCCGGGTCGGCGGTCCACTCGCTCCAGGAGCCGGCGTAGAGCGCCGCGGGGACGCCGGCGACGGCCAGGGCGAGGATCTCGTGGGCGGCCGAGACGCCGGAGCCGCAGTAGACGCCGACTTCGGCGCCCTTCTCCGCGCCCAGGGCGCGGAACCGGTCGGCGAGGGCGGAGGGGGCCAGGAAGCGGCCGTCGGGGCCGACGTTCTGCGTGGTGGGGGCGTTGACGGCCCCGGGGATGTGGCCCGCGACCGGGTCGATGGGCTCGGTCTCCCCGCGGTAGCGCTCACCCGCGCGGGCGTCGAGCAGCAGCCCGCGCCGGGCCAGCGCGGCCGCGCCGTCCGCGTCGAGCAGCGGCAGGGCGCCCGGGCGCGGCACGAAGTCGCCCTCGCCGGGCGGCGGGTTCCTCGGTGCTCAGCGGGTGCCCCGCGGCCTTCCAGGCGGCGAGGCCGCCGTCGAGCACCCGGACCCGGGCGTGGCCGGCGTAGCGCAGCAGCCACCAGGCGCGGGCCGGCCCCCAGCCGTTCCAGTCGTCGTACACGACCACGTCGGCGTCCGCGCCGACGCCGGCCGCGCGCATCGCCGCCCCGAACACCCCGGGGTCCGGCAGCGGGTGCCGCCCGCCCGTCCCGGCCGGCCCGGCCAGCGCGGCGTCCAGGTCCACGTAGCGCGCCCCGGGGATGTGCCCCTTGGCGTACTCCCCGTGCCCGGGCGGGCCGCCCATCCGGTAGCGGACATCGAGAACGGTGGTCGCGTCGGCCGCCGCGGCCAGCTCCGCCGCGGAGATGATGGGTTCCATGGGCCCATTGTGGGCCCTGGCCGACGGCGGCCGGTACGGGGACGGGGCGGCGGTACGGCCGCGCCCGGGCGACGGGCCGGGGTGGCGGCCGCGCACACCGGCAGGACGCCTGCGGCGCGGCCGGGGGCCGCTCGGGCGGCGGGGTGGAACGATCGCTCCTGGGGGGACGCGCCCCCGGGAGGAGCGCTGCGGCGATGGGTGAGGGTGCGCGGCGGCGGGCGCCGGGAACACCGTGCTGGGCCAGTCTGCTGGCCCACCGGGGCGACCGGGCGCGGGAGTTCTACGGGGCGCTGTTCGGCTGGGAGTTCGTGCCGGGGCCGCGGCGGCTGGGCCGGTACGTGCTGGCGCTGCTGGACGGTCAGCGGGTGGCGGGGCTCGGCGAGGGCGGGGACACGCCGCACCGGGCGGTGTCGTGGACGACGATGCTGGCGGCCGACGACGTGGACGCGGCGGCCGAGTCGGTGCGCGAGTGCGGCGGCACGGTCGGCGTCGGGCCGCTGGACGCCGACGAGGAGGGGCGGTTCGCGGTCGCCGTGGACCCGTCCGGCGCGGTGTTCGGGCTCTGGCAGGGCGAGCGGCTGGTGGGCGCGGACCTGACCGGGGAGCCGGGCACGGTCGCCTGGAGCGAGCTGATCACCCGCGACGCGCCGCGGGTCGCGGACTTCTACCGGGCGGTGTTCGGCTACGGCGTCGGCCCGTCGTCCGGCGGCGAGCCGGACCGGCTCCTGCTCCACGTGGACGGCCGGCCGACGGCGGCCGTCCGCGGCGTGCGCCGCCTGCCGCTCGACCGCGGCGCGCACTGGCGTACGTACTTCGAGGTCGCCGACCCGGACGCCGTCACCCGCCAGGTCACGGCCCTGGGCGGCCGCGTCCTCGACCTGCCGCACGACTCCCGCTACGGCCGCACGGCCGCCGTCGCCGACCCGGAGGGCGCCGCCTTCGCCCTCATCGCGTCGTCCCCGCCGCGCGCCGCGGCCCCCGGCGGCGAGGGCGCGGCGGCCCCGTAGCGGCGCCCGCGCAACCAGGTCGGGCACGGCGGGCTGGTGCTGCGACCGGAAGGGTCTGCCTGGTTCACGGCGTCCCGTGCGGTGCGTCGCAAGGCGGAGGTCCGTCCTCGTACCGCGCTGTACTCGGACGGGTCCGGCACCGCGGCGAGGCGCCGTGCGGGGCGCCGCGCACCGGTGAACCTCTCCGGCCACAGCACTAGGCGGGCTCCGCCTGGGCGTTGGGGGTGCCGGACAGGAGCTGGGGGGCGTCGGCGAGGACGAGGCCGGCGGCGCCGCGGACCTCGGCGCCGTCGCCGAGGCCGCCGGTGACGATCTCGACGCCCTCCATCGCGGACGGCAGCGTGTGGCGGCGCACCCCGGCCCGCATGGGTTCGAGGATGTCCTCGCCCGCGCCCGCGAGGTCGCCGCCGACCACGATGAGCCGCGGGTTGAGGAGCGTCACCAGGGTGGACAGGGCGCGGCCGACCGCGTCCCCGGCGTCGCGGACCGCGCGCAGGGCGCCGGCGTTGCGCTGCTCGATCAGCCCGGGCAGGTCGCGGGCGGCCACCGCCTGGCCCCAACTGTCGGACAGCAGGCGGGCGATGGCGACGGGGCTGGCCACGGTCTCCAGGCAGCCGCGGTTGCCGCAGCGGCAGATGAGGCCGTCGGCGATGAGCGGCAGGTGGCCGATCTCGCCCGCGAGCCCGCGCGCGCCGAGCAGCAGCCGTCCGTTGCTGACGATGCCCGCGCCGATGCCGGCCGACAGCCGGACGTAGACCATGTCGCCGGCCTGCCGCCCGGCGCCGTACATCCGCTCGGCCAGCGCGCCGGCGTTGGCGTCGTTGGTGACGCGGACGGGCAGCGAGGTGCGGCGCTCCAGTTCGTCGGTGAGGTGCATGCCGACCCAGCCGGGCATGATGCCCTCGGCGCCGAGCGCGCCGCTGCCCTTCTCGACCGGGGAGGCGATGCCGACACCTATGCCGAGCACCCGGCCGCCGTCGACGCCGGTCTCCTGGAGGGCCCGGCCGACCAGCACGGCGACCAGGTCGAGGGTCTCCTCGGGCGCCCGGTCCACCTCCTTGGCCACCCAGTGCTCCCACAGCACGGCGCCGAACAGGTCGCACAGGATGACCCGTACGTGCTGGTGGCCGATGTCCGCGCCGATCGCGTACCCCGCGGTCGGCACCAGCGACAGCGACTGCGCGGGCCTGCCGGTACGGCGCGGCTCGGACTCCTCCGGGCCCTCGTCCTCGGTGACCAGGCCGACCGCGATCAGGTCGGCGATCAGCGAGGAGACGGTGGCCCGGGACAGGCCGGTGACCCGGACCAGTTCCGGACGGCTGCTGCGCGCGGTGGCGTGCAGGGCCTCAAGGACCCGCAGCCGTCCTACCTCGCGCAGGTTGACTGGCGTTTCGATCATGACCCCCGGGGTGTGTACGTATGGTCAACCGCACCGTGCCTTCTTGGCGTTCCTACCGTCAAGAGCCTTGACTTATGACAAAGTTCAGGCAGAAACTCGCGAACTGTTCTATCCGTCGCTCTGAGTTTCAGTCGATGCCGGATGAATAACGATTCGCGCCGCCTCCCCGCACGCCATCAGCCGATCCCGGAGGACCCGTTGACGACGACAGCACCGCCGCCCCTGCGGATCGGCATGGTCGGCCATGCTTTCATGGGCGCCGCCCACTCCCACGCGTGGCGCACCGCGGGCCGCTTCTTCGACCTGCCGCGCCCGGTCGAACTCACCGCCGTCTGCGGCCGGTCGGCCGAGCGCGCGGGCCGGGCCGCCGAGCGCTACGGCTGGGGCTCGTACGAGACCGACTGGCGGACGCTGGTCGGCCGCCCGGACATCGATGTCGTGGACATCTGCACCCCCGGCGACAGCCACGCCGCCATCGCGCTGGCGGCGCTGGCGGCGGGCAAGCACGTGGTGTGCGAGAAGCCGCTGGCCAACTCGGTGGCCGAGGCGGAGGAGATGGCCGCGGCCGCGCGCACCGCCCGGGCGGCCGGGGTGCGCTCGATGGTCGCGTTCAACTACCGCCGGGTGCCCGCGCTGGCGCTCGCCCGGCAGCTCATCGCCGACGGCCGGCTCGGCCGTGTCCACCAGGTGCGCGCGCGGTACCTCCAGGACTGGCTGGTGGACCCGCAGTTCCCGCTCGCCTGGCGGCTGCGCAAGGACAGGGCCGGGTCGGGGGCGCTCGGCGACCTGGGCGCGCACAGCATCGACGCGGCGCAGTACCTGACCGGGCAGCGGATCACCTCGGTCGGCGCGCTGCTGGAGACCTTCGTCACCGAGCGCCCGCTGCCGGTCGGCGCCAGCGGCCTGTCCGGGACGGCGGGTTCGGGGCGCGGCGAGGTCACCGTGGACGACGCGGCGCTGTTCACCGCCCGCTTCGACGGCGGCGCGATAGGCGTGTTCGAGGCGACCCGGTTCGCCACCGGGCACAAGAACGGGATGCGGATCGAGGTGAGCGGCTCGGCGGGCAGCCTCGCCTTCGACGCCGAGGCGATGAACGAACTCCGGTTCCACGACCGCGCCGAGGGCCCGGAGACGGCCGGCTTCCGCCGCATCCTGGTGACCGAGCCGACCCATCCGTACATGGACGCCTGGTGGCCGCCCGGCCATCTGATCGGCTACGAGCACACGTTCACCCACCAGGTGCGGGACTTCGTGACCGCGGTGGCCGAACAGACCGACCCCCGGCCGTCGTTCGCCGACGGGCTCCAGGTGCAGCAAGTGCTGGCCGCGGTGGAGTCCAGTGCCGCGGCGCTCGGCGTGCACATCCCCGTCAAGCACTGACCGGTCCCGGAACCACCGACCGCAGGAGGACGCACAGCCATGGCCCGACCCGTCACCCTCTTCACCGGCCAGTTCGCCGACCTGCCCTTCACCGAGGTGTGCCGACTCGCCTCCGAGTGGGGCTACGACGGCCTGGAGATCGCCTGCTGGGGCGACCACTTCGACGTGGAGGCGGCGCTGAGCGACGACGCCTATCTGCCGAGACTGCGCGACACCCTGGAGCGGCACGGACTGCGCTGCTGGACCATCTCCTGCCATCTGACCAGCCAGGCGGTCTGCGACCACCCCATAGACGAGCGGCACAAGGGCATCCTGCCCGCGCGGATCTGGGGCGACGGGAAGCCGGAGGGGGTGCGCGAGCGCGCGGCGCAGGAGATCGCCGACACCGCGCGGGCGGCCGCCGCCTTCGGTGTGAAGACCGTGGTGGGCTTCACCGGGTCGTCGATCTGGCACACCGTGGCGATGTTCCCACCGGTGCCGCCGGAGATGGTCGACCGCGGCTTCGCGGACTTCGCCGACCGATGGAACCCGATCCTCGACGTCTTCGACGAGGTCGGGGTCCGCTACGCCCACGAGGTGCACCCGGGCGAGATCGCGTACGACTACTGGACGACGGTGCGCACCCTGGAGGCGATCGGCCACCGGCCCGCGTTCGGGCTCAACTTCGACCCGAGTCACTTCGTGTGGCAGGACCTCGACCCGGTCGGCTTCCTCTACGACTTCAAGGACCGCATCTACCACGTGGACTGCAAGGAGTCCGTCAAGCAGCTCAACGGGCGAAACGGCCGGCTCGGCTCGCACCTGGCGTGGGGCGACCCGCGGCGCGGCTGGGACTTCGTCTCCACCGGCCACGGCGACGTGCCGTGGGAGCCGGTCTTCCGCATGCTCAACAGCATCGGCTACGACGGTCCGATCTCCGTTGAGTGGGAGGACGCCGGGATGGACCGCACCCTGGGCGCGCCCCAGGCGCTGGCGCACGTCAGGGCGCTGGCCGCGATCGAGCCGCCGGCCGCCTCCTTCGACTCGGCGTTCAGCTCCTCGTCCTGAGACGCGCGGCCCCCTGAACCGGCCCGTCAGGCGGCCCTCTTCCCGCACCGGCGAAACGGACACCGCCGCGCTTACCGCCCTCGCAGAACGAGGCCGAGGGGGCCGTCGCACTCGACACGACGGCCGCCTCGGCCTGTTGTGCTCACTTTGTACATAAGGCTCTGGACGTTCGAGGCCATTTTACCCCAAAGAATCTTGCGAAGGTCTATTGGTCTGGACCGCAGTCTTGACTTATGCCTAGAGCCAGCTAAATATGTGTGCTGCGCCACAAGGGGACGCCGCCGTTTGCTGTGGCGCTGAGCACAACCGGCGACCTCTGACCGCGCCCGACGATGAGCGCGGCCGCGATCCGGCTCGACGCCACGGGCGGAATGGCACCATCACATTTCCGGAGGCATTTGTGCTGGTCATACCCACACTCCGACGCCGGACGCAGCTACTGATCGCGTTCCTGCTCGCGGTGGCGATCGCGGTGCCGGTCTTCGGCACAACGGCGACGCATGCCGCGGCGGCTTCCTCGGGGCCCTGCGATATCTACGTGTCCGGTGGCACGCCGTGTGAGGCGGCGTACAGCACCACCCGGGCGATGTTCTCCTCGTACAACGGCCCGCTGTACCAGATCCAGCGCGCCTCGGACAGCGGCACCTTGAACATCGGCCTCGCGTCGGCCGGCGGTCCGGTCGACTCGGCGCCGCAGGTCTCCTTCTGCTCCGGCACGACGTGCACCATCACCCAGCTGTACGACCAGACGCCCAACGCCAACAACCTGCCCATCTCGCCCGGCAGTTCCTGCTCCGGCTGCTCGGGCGGCCTTTCCGGCCCCGGCCCGAACGGCTCGGACATCGGCGCGAACGCGATGGCGCTGCCGATCACCATCGGCGGCCACGCCGCCTACGGGGTGCTGGTCAACAACATCGGTACCGGATACCGCAACAACGCCGTCAAGAACGTGCCCACCGGCTCGCAGCCTGAGGGCATGTACATGCTCACGTCGTCGAACCTCACCAGCGGGAGCTGCTGCTTCGACTTCGGCTCGGCCGAGACCGACGACTCGGACGACGGCAACTCGACCATGAACGCGATCTACTACGGCTCCGCCTGCTGGACCGGCGGCTGCACCGGCTCCGGCCCCTGGGTCGGAGGCGACCTTGAGAACGGCATGTACTTCAGCGCGGCCGGCCCCAACCCGTCGAACATCCCCAGCGAGACCGGTTCGTTCGTGACCGCCTGGGAGAAGAACAACGGCACGACGAACTTCACGCTGAAATTCGGCAACGGGCAATCCGGCGAACTGACCCAGGCGTACTCCGGGGCCCTTCCCAACGGCTACAACCCGATGAAGGTGCAGCCCTCCATCGAGCTGGGCACCGGCGGCGACAACAGCCCGGAAGGCACGGGTGAGTTCTTCGAGGGCGTCGTCACGAACGGCTTCCCGACCGACGCGACCGAGAACTCCGTGCAGGCCAACATCACCGCGGCCGGCTACACGAACAACACCACCACGTTCCCGCCGCCCACCGAGTCCGTGATCAGCCTCAAGGCCCACGCCAACGGCAAGTACGTCGACGCGGCGAACAGCACCACCTCGCTCATCGCCGACGCCGCCTCGGTCGGCACGAACGAGACCTTCACCATGGACGCCAACAACAACGGCACCGTGAACCTGAAGGCGCGTTCGGACAACGAATGGGTCACCGCCGAGAGCAACGGCAACTCGCCGCTGATCGCGAACCGCGGTGGGGCCGGCCCGTGGGAGACGTTCTACCTCATCCACAACTCCGACGGCAGCGTCAGCTTCCGCGCCTACAACAACCAGCACATCGTCACCGCCGAGAACGCCGGCGCGGCGGCGCTGATCGCCAACCGCACGGCGATCGGCCCCTGGGAGGAGTTCGACCTCGCCGACGTCAGCGGCTCGGTCAGCCACCACGCCCACGCGACAACGACTGCGTCCGCGCTGACAACACCGGCACGTCGCCGTTGATCGCCGGCGCGACCGGCGAGCACGTCGAGGGAGGAATGCGGCCTCGTCCTCGGCTGACGCCGGCACCGCGATGAGCACGGCGCCTGTCCCTGCCCCGGCGACGGGGCAGGGACAGGCGCCGTGCTCGGACACGTACATGCCCGGGCTTCGGCCGCCGCCCGGGCCAGCGGCGGCGGCCGGTCCGGCTACTCCCCCGGCGCGTACACGTAGATCTCGTGCACCGACAGATACGTGCCGGCCGCCTTGGTGGCGACGATCTTGAGGTAGCGCGCCTGCACCGGGGTCAGGTCGAGCGTCATGACGCCACCGGAGACGTACGGCCCGGTGTCGGCGAGGCTGAGGACCGTGGTCCAGGTGGAGTCGTCGGTGGAGACCTGGACGTCCGCGGCCTTCGGGGCGTCGCCGCTGGAGGCGGAGGTGTCCCAGACGATCCTGGCGACCTTGTGCGCGGCGCCGAGGTCGAGGCCGTAGTACATCCCCGGCTGCTGGAGCGCGTCACTGCTCCACCGGGTGCTCGGGTTGCGGTCGAAGGCGGCGGACGGGTCGCCGGTCGCCGGGTCGGTGAAGCCCTTCCAGCCGTCGGTGGGCAGTTCGCCGGAGCCGGCGCCCGCGGTGAAGGCCGCCCCGGTGTTGGCCGCCAGCAGCGCCGCCAGGCCCACCTGGGCGGGCAGGGTGCTCTTGGCCGCCCACAGCAACTGGTCGGCAACGACGAAGCCGGCGCCCTTCGCGCCCAGCCACAGCGCGCTGCCCGGGGTGAAGCCGAGCGTGCTGTGCAGGGCCTTGCCGTACTTCGTCTGCTCGTCGGCCGCGCTGAACAGGCTCCAGGCGACCGCCCGGGTGTCCACCGCGCTCTGGCCGCCCTTGGCGTTCAGCGTCCAGGTCACGAGCGGGGCGCCACCGCCCGGCCGGTCCAGGTCGGCGTTGCCGATGCCGGTGGTGAGCGCGGAGGCGCCGGTGACGACGGCGCCGTGCCAGTGGTCGGCGTCCACCGCCGTGAGGGTGGCGCCGGACGGCAGGAAGGGCGCCACCGACGGCAGGGTGTCGGGCGTGGCGCCGTTGATCCAAAAGGTGCCGCCGGCGCCGGTCCACGCGCTGACCGCCGACGCGTTCGCGTTCAGGGACGCCAGCGCCATCTCGTTGCCGGGCGAGGCGTCCACCAGCAGTACGTCCAGGCCGGCCAGCGCGGAGGCGTCCACGGCGGTGAGCGCGGTGAGTTCGGCCGCGGCGGCCTTCAGGGTGAGCACGGCCGCGCCCTGCGGGTCGGCGGCGAGCACCCCGAACGTGCCGGTGGGCGCGGCCGGTTCGGCGACATGGCCGAGCAGGTTGCGCAGCAGACGGGCCGCGACCGGCTCGCATCTGCGGCTGCCCGTTGAGGAGCAGGGCCGGGCCGTCGACGGTGACCTCGCGGAAGCCGAACCGGTGGACGGTGGAGTCGAGCACCGGGCCGTCGGGCCAGGCGCGGACGTCCACCCGCAGCTCGTACAGGTACGGGTCGTCCGGGTCCCACAGCCTGGGGCTGCTCCAGCCGGCCGACTCCTCGACGGTGGCGCTGCCGCCGGCCGCGACGGTGACCTGACGGCTGAGCCGCATGAGCTGGTGGGGGCCGTCCCACACGGTGTGCTCGACGAGGGCGGTGGCGGCGGTGGCGCCGTCGTTGCGCAGTTCGGTGGTGGCGGTGAACTTCTTGGCGGTGACGGAGGTGACGATCGCGGTGTCGGTGACGGAGACCGGGGCGCGGGCGAGCAGCCACACGTCCTGTCAGACGCCGGCCGCCTCCTGCCCCCACCAGGAGCCGGCCGGGTGGTGGTAGCCGTCCGCCTGGCGGGCGGCTGCGCCGGGCGAACGCACCAGCAGGTGCACGGTGTTCACGCCATCGAAGGCGACGTGGTCGGTGACGTCGGCCTCGAAGGGCAGCAGGCCGTCGAGGTGGTGGGCGACCTGGGCGCCGTTGAGGAAGACGGTGGCCTCGAAGCTGACGGCCTCGAAGCGCAGCACGATCCGCTGCCCCTTGCTCGCCGCGGGCACCGTCACCGTCCGCCGGTACCAGGCGGTGTCCACGTCGTTCCAGGCGGCCGGCGTCCCGAACAGGTCGTACGCGTCCCAGTCGGTGGCGAACGGGCCGGCGGCCATGTTCCATTCGGCGGGCACGGGAACGGTCGCCCAGCCGGAGTCGGGTGGCGGGTAGGCGGCGCCCGCGGCGGCGGGCAGGAAGTCCCAGGCGCCGTCCAGCGACTGGAGCACGCGGGAGCCGCCGGTGCGGGGCACGGGCGCGGACGCCTGGGCGGCGGCGATCCGTTGCAGGCCGAGGGCGGCGGCGGTGGCGGCGCCCAGGGTGAGCACCTGGCGCCGGGTCGGGACGAGGGCCGAACTGCGGGGCTCTTGAGGGTTGTTCATGGCTGCCTTCCCTGGGGCCTGTCGTTCGGGTCTCCGCGGCGTCGCGTCGCCCGCGGAGACCCGAACGACAGACCCCGGGGCCATGTCCGTGCGCGGGGGCCGGCCGCGGTCGCGGCCGGCCCCCGTTGTGCGGCGGGGTCAGCCCCCTATGGCCACGGAGAACAGGTGCATCGCCACCTGGTGGTCGACCACGCCCTTGCTGACGTTCGGCAGGGTGATGGCCTGGACGGTCTTGCCGGGCGCCAGATCCACGGTCGCCCCGTACAGGTGCACGTTCTGGGTCTGCTGTGCCGCCGCCGTTGTTGAGGTACGGCGTGGTGGCGGCGATGTCGCTGCCCTGGGACGCGCTGCCGCTCCACCAGTCGGCCAGCGCCAGCGCGTACGTCTGGGTGCTGCCGTCGGTGTAGAGGATGGTGCCGGTGCCGGAGGTGGCGCCGAAGGCACTGGTGCCGACGAAGCCGAGCTTGCCGCCGGTGCCGGTGATCTCGACGGCCTGGCCGCCGGCCACCACGTTGTCGGGCTGGCCGGTGCCCGCGCACGCGGGCCACGGGAAGGACACCCCGTCGTGGACGGTGCTCTGGCCCGGGGTCCAGCCGGCCGCGGCCAGCGCCTGGGCGGAGAAGCTGGCGCCCTCGCCGTCGAGGTTGCCGGTGCCGGTGTCGCCGTCGTCGCTGATCCCGGAGTTGCCGTAGGCGGCGGCCAGCGAGGCGTACGGCACGGTGACCGGTGCCTGCGCGGTGTGGGCGCCGCCCGGGGTGGTGACGGTGGCGTCCAGCGAGAAGGAGTCCGGCGCGGTGCCGGCCGGGACGGTCACCGACCAGGTGGTGCTGACCGCCTGGCCCGCGCCGACCTGGTCGAAGGTGGACGGGGTGGTGGCGGTGGCGGTCCAGCCGGCCGGGGCGTCCAGCGTCACCGCGACACCGTCGACCGGTGCGGCGCCGCCGTTGGTGTACGTCGTCGTCGCGGTCAGCGTCGTGCCGGCCTTCGCGATCGGCACGGCCTGAAGCGTCAGCGAGTTGCGGACGACGATCGGGGCGGAGCCGGTGACCCCGCCGACCGTGGCGGAGACGGTGGCGACGCCGTCGGCGACGGCGTGCACGGTGCCGTCCTTGTCGACGGTGGCGACGGCCGGGTTGCTGCTGCTGTAGGTGACTTGGTGGTGGTCAGGTCGACGAAGGACTGGTCGTTGTCGACCGCCTCCACCACGTCGTCCGCGGTGATGGACGTGTCGCGCTGCTCCTTGGAGTGGTCGGTGTCGTCCTTGATCCACTTGTTCTTGCCGGTGAGGCTGAAGGTGTCGCCCGCGTTGTAGACGACGTTCTCCGGCTGGACGGTGACCGTCTGCACCTTGGGCGTCAGCGTGCCGCTGATCCGCACGTTCGCGCCGCCCGTCGACGGTCGCGGAGTCCGGGCCGACCTGGAAGCGGTAAGTGCCGTTGTAGACGACCTGCTTGGACGCGGTGGCGTCCCAGGAGGAGAGGTCGGCGGCGGCCACGGAGATGGTCAGGTGCTGGCTCTGGCCGGGCTTGAGGACGTCCGGTCTTGGCGAAGCCCGCCAGCCGCTCCTTGGGCAGTTGGACGCCCGGCACGGTGAACGGCGTCGCCGCGTAGAGCTGCGCGACGGTGGCGCCGGCGGTGCTGCCGGTGTTGGTCACGTCGACGCCGATCTTGACCGAGCCGTCCGGGGTGATCTGCGGTCTTGTTCGCCGTCACGTCGCCGAAGGAGAACTTGCTGTAGCTCAGGCCGTACCCGAAGGGGTAGGTCGGGGTGCCGGTGAAGTACTGGTAGGTGCGGCCGAGGCCGCCGGTCGCGCCCGGCGTCAGGCCGTAGTCGGACTTGTCGGGGAGCTGCGAGTCGTCCTTGTACCAGGTGAAGTTGAGGTGCCCCGACGGGTTCTGCTGTGCCGAACAGCACGTCGGCGAGCGCGGTGCCCTGGGCCTGGCCGTTGTAGCCGCTGAAGACGATCGACGGCGACCTTGGACTGCTCGTCGTCGATCTTGACCGGGCCGTCGGACTGGACGACCAGCGCCAGCTTGCCGTTGCCGAGCGCGGCGGTCTGGTCGATCAGCGAGTCGTAGTTGCCGGGCATGTCGAGGTCGGCGCGGTCCTTGCCCTCGTCGGCGTTGGCCTGGTTGGTGCCGACGAAGAGCACGACCAGGTCGGCGGACTGGATGTCGGCCTTCGTCTGGTCGCTGAGGGTCGCGGCGCGCGGTGGCCGTGGACGAGGTGCCGGCGGCGTCGAAGACGACGGAGGCCGTGGGGTTGGCGGCGTGCACCTCGTCCTCGATGCCCTGGACCGGGCTGGTGGTGTGGTCCGGCTGGCCGGAGTACAGGCCGAGCGAGGTGGTGTTCGCCATGTCGCCGAGGATGACGATCTTCTTCGCCTTCGCCGGGTCGACGGGCAGCAGCGCGGGGCCGCCGGAGGCCGGCTTGCCGTTCTTCAGCAGCACCAGCGCGTTGTCGGCGACCTTCGCGGCCAGCGCCTGGTGGGCCGGGCTCTCGATCTGGTCCTTGGTGATCGAGGTGTACTTCACGCTGCCGGCCGGGTCGAACTCGCCGGTCTCCATCCGGACGGTGAAGACCTTCACCAGCGCGGTGTCGATGACGCCCTCGCTGAGCGCGCCGGCCTCGATCGCCTCCTCGATGTTCGCGGTGGTGGCCTCGTCACCGGTGCAGTTCAGGTCGGTGCCGGCCCGCAGGGAGTACGCCTGGCCGCCGGCCTGGCCGGACATCGTGGTGCCGGTCGCGGTCTCGGTCCAGGTGGGGCTGTCCTTGTGGTCGGTGGTCCAGCCGGGCGGCGCCCAGTCGTGGCCGCCGGGGAACTGCCGCCAGTTGGTGCCGACCGCGCCGCAGTCGGAGGTGATGTAGCCGCCGAACCCGTAGGTGCGCTGGGCGAGTTCGTTGGTGGTGTAGGTGTCCGAGGTGGACGGGGTGCCGTTGATCGCGTTGTACGACGTCATCAGGCCGGACACGTGCGCGTTCTCGATGAGGTCGCGGAACTGCGCGGTGTAGTAGTCGCGCAGGTCGGTGTCGTCGACGTCCGAGCTGATGCCGGTGCGGTTGTCCTCGACGTTGTTGAGGGCGTAGTGCTTGGCGGTCGCGGCGACCTTGAGGTAGCCGGTCTGCGAGCTGCCGTCGGGGTTGTTGCCCTCGTACCCGTCGATGAACTGGCCGGCCATCTGCCCGACGAAGTACGGGTCCTCGCCGAACGCCTCGTCGGTACGGCCCCAGCGCGGGTCGCGGTCGAGGTTGACGGTGGGCGCCCAGTAGGTCAGGGAACCGTAGTCGTCGGCGGACGGGCCCAGGTTGTTCTGGCCGGTGCCGAAGAGCGACTTGTCGAGGAAGCCGCGGGCCTCGTCGGAGATCGCGGTGCTCTCCTGGTACATCAGGGACTTGTCCCAGGACATCGACGAGGCGAAGTTCGTGGGGAAGCTGGTGGAGTGCACGCCGCCCTGCACCCCGCCGTTGTTCTGGTCGGCGCCGAGGCTGTTGACGCCGTGCTGGCCCTCGCTCCAGTACGTGTACTGCTGGACGCCGAGCCGGGGGATGGCGGGCCCGCTGTTGGTGCTGAGCTGCTGCACCTTCTCCTGGAGCGTCATCCGCGACACCAGGTCCGCGGCCCGCTCCTGGAAGGAGTAGTGGGTGTCCAGGTAGATCGGGGTGCTCGCCGTGGCGCGGGGCGAGTGGGCCGCGGCCGTACCGCCGGTCGTGGCGCTCAGTCCCACCGCGCACGCCATCGCGCAGACCGCGGCGAGTCCCGCGCGCCGGCGCTTTCGCTTGTCCATCCTGCCTCCGTCGTCCGTGGAGCGTCATCCAGCGTGATCAACGTGCTTGATGCAGAGACTCGGCCGCGCCGAACTTTGGTGCAAGTCCGATGAAATTCCGAGGCTTGCGTTCTCAATTCGGCAGTTTGTTGCCAGGTTTGATACGCAGTCAAGACATGTGACGGGAGTCGATGGCGACTGTTTTGACTGATGACGACGAAACATGGTGATCGTGGGCGGTGTTGGACAGCCCCGCCCCGGCGGGCGGGCCCACCGGAGCGGACTACACGCGGTCCCGGCCGCGCAGCCGGGGGGTGAACGTGGCGTGGAAGATGGTCGACGCGGCGCCGACCGCCGCGGCCTCCGCGCTGAGCACCGACGGCTCGACCTCGACCCGGCGCAGCCGGCGCGCGGTCGGGAACTCGTTGACCACCCGGCCGATCTCCTCCAGGTAGAAGCCGGCCGTGTCCTCGGTGAAGAACGGTCCGCCGAGCACGATCAGGTCGATGTCGAGCAGGTCGACCAGGCCCAGCGCGCCGCGGCCCACCGCGAGCGCGACCTCCCGTACCGCCCCGACCGCCGCCGGGTCGCCGGCCGCGGCGGCCCGGCCCACCGCCCGGTACGCGGCGGTGCTGCCGTGCACCGCGCCGGACGGCGGCAGGCCGCGGGCCGCGGCGAACTCCGTGACCGACACCGGTGGATTGCACTCCGCGACCATCTCCGGGCGGCCGTCCGGCCCGGTCCGGCCGAGCGATATCGCACAGAGCTGGCCGAACTCCCCCGCGTTGGCGCTCACTCCGCGGTAGAGGTCGCCGTTGAGGTACAGGCCGGAGCCGACGCCCGTACCCAGGTACAGGTACGCGAAGTCGCGGGCCCGGCGGTCGCGGCCGATCCAGCGTTCGCCCGCCGCGGCGGCCAGCGAGTCCTTCTCGATGATCACCGGGCACGGGAAGTGGTCCTTGAGCAGGTAGAGCAGCGGCAGGTCGTTCCACGCGGTGAGCAGCGGCGGGCCGAGCACCGTGCCCGAGGCGATGTCCACCGGGCCCGGCACGGCCACGCCGATCCCGAGGAAGCCGTCCTCGGGCACCGAGCCCTGCGCCTTGTCCAGCGCCTCGCGGCCCAGCGCCACGACCTGCGCGACGAACTCCGACGGGTCGGTGTCCGCGTTCACCGGCCGGGTGCACGTGCACACGATCGCGCCGTCCAGGTCGATCACGACCGCGGTCAGCACCTCCGGGTCGATGTGCAGGCCCAGCGCGTGCGCGGCCGTCCCGCACAGCCGCACGGGGGTACGGGGCTTGCCCGAGGTGGCCCGGCGCTGGGCGTCCTCGACCAGGATGCCGCGGTCGATCAGCGAGCGGGCGATCCGCGAGACGGACTGCTGGGTCAGGCCGGTGCGGTGGGCGATCTCGCCGCGGGTGATCGTGCCCGACAGCCGGACGGACTCGATCACCACGCACTCGTTGAACGAGCCCAGGTCGATCTGGTTCACGCCGCTGGACGACGGCGGGTGCGCGGCCGCCTCCGGCGCGGGGGCGGGGACTGTCCGCAGATGGCCCGCGACGCTCTCGCGCAGCCAGCGCACCGGGGTGCTGCCGCGGCCCAGCGCCGCCACCAGGTCCAGGTACACCCGTCGCGACGACTCGGGGTGGCTCGTGCTGTCCAGCGCGACCATCGCCCGCAGGAAGCTGCGCCACTGCGCGTTGGCGGGCAGCCGGTGCAGCGTCACGCCCGCGACCGGGTCGGACGGCGGCGCGTTCCTCGGCTTCTTCGGCTCGGCGGTGTCCCAGAGCGTGACCGCGTGCAGGGCGATGTCCGGGTGGTGGGCGGTGGCCTCCGCCAGGTACGCGGCCAGGCCCGGCGGCGGGCCGGCGGCCGACGGGGCGGCGATCGGCGGGGCGGCGATCGGCGGGGCGGCGATCGGCGGGGCCGGGGGCCGGGTCCTCGGTGCACAGCGTGTCCAGCGCCTCGGCCAGGCCCGACAGTACGTCCTCGCCGATCACCGTGGCGGCGGCCGCCGGGGGCGGGGCGTCGGGGCGGGTGCCCGCGAGAAGGACGGCGCGGTGGCCGTCGGCGTACAGGCCCATCACCCAGATGTCCGCGCCGGGCAGCGGCGGGCGGGTCGGCACGCGGGGGCCGTGGGCGGCGTCGGTCGCCAGCCGCCAGCGGCGGCGGATCGCCGCCACGGTGGCGTGCGACAGGCCCAGTTCACGGGCGATGGCCCGGCTGGCGCCGCTGCCGCCCGGGGCGAGCAGGGCCCGCGTCACGACCTCCGCCTCGTCCACGGTGGCCGGGCGGCCGGTGCGCGGGCGCTGTTCGAGGCCGGCCAGGCCGGCGCTCTGCCAGCGGTGCCGCCAGGTCCCCACGGTCTGCCGTGAGACGCCCAGGCGCCGGGCGATCTGGGCGTCCCGCAGCCCCTCCTCGGCCAGCAGTACCACCCGCGCCCGTACCGCCAGCGGCCCCCCGCCACGGGCCCACTCCTCCAGCACGTCCTCCGCTTCCAGCGCGCCGCGCGCCACCGCCTCACCCACGACCCGCCACCGTGCCTCTCGGAACAGGCCCCCGGAACCCGCGCCCTTCACCCGCTGCCACGCCGGGACTCCCGACGGCGGCGACCGGCGGTGCCGAACCCCCGCCCGCGCCGGCCGCCCGGCACCGCCGGACCGCACCCTCAGGGCTGAACACCGCCGCGGCGAGCGGAAGCCGGCCCCCCGCTGCTGCGGAACCCCGGGCCCGACCGGCGCGCGGCGCGTCACGGGAGACGCCGGCCCCGCACCCCCGACCCGCCGCCACGGGCCGCCCCACGACGCGGACCGGCGGTGCCGGAGCCACCTCCGCCGGACCTCGCAGGCCGCGGTCCCGTGTGAGGGACTCCCGGGGCGCCCCGGTGGAGGACCGGGGAGGGCGGCCGGACGGGGCCGGGCGAGGGTGGCCGGAGACGCTACGCACCGTGGGGGTCCTTCGGGGTGAGGCGGAGGGTGAGGAGTTGGAAGGGGCGGAGGGTGATCGGGGTGGGAGCCGGAGCGTGCGGGCGGTCGGGGAGGGGGGATTCGAGCAGATCGGTCTCCCGGACGGCGGCCACGGGGAAGGACGTGGTGAGCCGGGCGCGGGCCCGGCCGCCCCGGGACTCGTAGAGCCGCACCACGAGGTCCCCGCTGCGGTCGTCCGCGAGCTTGACGGTCTCGACGACGACGTCGGGGTGGTCGACCCGCACCAGGGGCTCCGCCGCGGGCCCGTCGGGTCCTGGCCGCAGCGGGAGGTTGAGGGCGTACCCCTCGGCGACGGCGTCCGAGACCGTGGCCCCGGGCCGCACGGTGTGCCGGAAGCGGTGGAACCCGCGGTCGGCGTGCGGGTCCGGGCTGTGCGGGGCCCGCAGCAGTGTGCTGCGCACGACGGTGGTCGTGCCGCCGTCCTCCCGGGTGTGCCGGGTGGTGTCGTAGCCGTAGGAGCAGTCCGAGGCGAGCGCGACGCCCCAGCCGTGCTCGCCGACGTGCAGCCAGCGGTGCGCGGCGGCCTCCCGCCGGGCCGCGTCGTCGCCGGTGTTCTCGTGGGTGGGCCGGGTGACGTGCCCGAACTGCGTCTCGGCGCTGGTCTGTTCGGCGTGCACGTCCAGCGCCCACGCCACCTTGAGCACGGTGTCCTGCTCGCGCCAGTCGATCTCGGTGTCGACGCCGAGCGCGCGGCCGCCCGCGCCGAGCGTGAGGTCCTGCACCACGGTGGAGCGGCCGGTGCCGCGCACCACGCGCACCGAGGCGAGCAGCGGCCCGCGGTCGCGTACCTCCACCCGCTCGGCGGCGCCGAGGTCGCGCGGGGCGCGCGGGTCGAGGTGCAGGGCGCTCCAGTCGGCCGGTTCGTCGCGGTGCAGTTGCAGGAGGTTGCCCGCTCCGCCGGGCGCGATGGCCTCGCGTCCGGTGACGAGGTCGACGGCGGACCGTACCAGCCCGGCGGCGTCGACCGTGATCCGCAACAGGCCGTTGTCCAGGATGTGTTCGCCGTCGGGACCGGTGGTGGCGGTGACGGGTGCCAGGTCTTCGGGCGGGGCGCCCAGCAGGCCGGCGCCGAGGGCGGGCGCCTGCGCGAGGGCGGCGGTGCGGCCGTCGGCGAGGAGCTGGCCGTGCGGCACGGGCCGGGCCTCCGGCCCGAGCACGACGACCTCGCGCCGGTCGTGAGGACCGGAGTTGAGCACGCTCGCGCCGTCCGGCGGGCCGGCCGCCCGCCGCACCAGCCGCTCCAGCCGGCGGCGGACGTCACGGTGGGTCTGCTCCGCCTCCTCGTGCACCCAGGCGATGGACGTCCCCGGCAGGATGTCGTGTCCCTGGTGGAGCAGCACCTGCTTCCACAGCCGGTCCAACTCGTCGTACGGATAAGGGATCGCATGCCGTACGGCGGCGGTCGCGGACCACAGTTCGGCCTCGTGCAGCAGGGCCTCGCTGCGCCGGTTGCCGCGCTTGGTGCGGGCCTGGCTGGTGTAGGTGCCGCGGTGCGGGGCGAGGTCCAACTCACCGCGCCAGACCGGCGCCTGGGCGTATTCGCGCTCCGCGGCGCGGAAGAAGGCGGCGGGGGTGCGCGGCGCGACCCGCGGCGCGCCTTCGAGGTCGGCGAACCGCCGGGCGCGCTCCAGCATCCCGCGGTCCGGGCCGCCGTCGCTGCGGCCGAAGGGCAGCAGCGAGCAGGTCGCGGCGCCCTTGTCGGCGAAGTCGTCGACGGCGGCGGCGAGTTCGGGCCCGGTCAGGGTGGTGCCCTGCGACGCGCCGGGCGCGAGGTGGGTGAACAGCCGGGTGCCGTCGATGCCCTCCCAGCGGAAGGTGTGGTGCGGCGGGCCGGCGGCGCCGGGGGCGGGGCGGCGGCCGAGGAACCAGCGGGCCCCGGCCAGCGCGGCGATCTGCGGGAAGGCGGCGGAGGCGCCCGAGGCGTCCGGCAGCCAGACCCCCTCGCCGTCCGCCCCCAACTCGTCGCGGAAGAACCGCCGTCCGTAGGCGAACTGCCGTACCAGCGCCTCGCCGCCGGGCAGTTCGGCGTCGGCCTCCACCCACATGCCGCCCACCGGCGCCCAGGTTCCCGCCGCGACGGCCTTGCGGATGCGCTCGAAGACGTGCGGGTGGTGCTCCTTGACCCAGGCGTAGTGCTGCGCGCAGGACGCGGCGACGACCAGCCCGGGGTACTCCTCGGTGAGCGCGGCCATGGTGCTGAAGGTCCGCGCGCACTTGCGTACGGTCTCGCGGACCGGCCACAGCCACGCGGAGTCGATGTGCGCGTGGCCGACCGCGGCGAAGGTGTGCGCGGAGTCGTGGGCGTGCCGCCGCAGGACGGGGGCCAGCACGGTACGGGCGAGGGCGGCGGTCCGGGCGACGGCCCGCGGGTCGACGGCGTCGGCGGCGCGTTCCAGCGCGGCGCGGATCTCGTGCCGGCGCGGCAGCGCGTCGGGCAGCGAGCGCATCAGCCCGTCGAGGGTCTCGACGTCGTGCAGGAGCTGCCAGACGTCCTCGTCGCGGACGGCGAGGTCGGCGCGGCGCAGCCGGTACAGCGGGGTGTCACCGGCGGTGGCCGGGTCGCCGTAGCGGGCGCCGGCGCCGCTGGCGCCCTCGATCTGCGGGTTGGCGGCGGCCTCGACCAGCAGCCGGACCTGCTCGCCGCCGGCCGCGGACAGCGCGACCGGCACGGCGGACAGGTGCGGGTGGATGCCCTGGAGCGGAAGGCCCCGCTCGTCGTGCACGAGCCCTTCGGCGCGGCCGCCGCCTGCGTCCGAGCCGAGGTCGACGATCGCCTCGACCCGGCGGCCGGCCCAGCGTTCCGGCACGGTGGCGTGGACCTGGAACCAGGTGGTGGCCCAGGGCCTGCCCCAGGGCTCGCCCACCGCGAACGGGGTGTACTCGGCGCGCAGCGCCACGTCCGCAGGGACCGGTTCGCCCGCGATGTGCCAGGCGCCGACGTCCATGGGGAGCCGCTGCGGGTACAGCGCGGGGCGCAGCCTGTCGGCGAGGAATGCGGCTATGCGTTCTTCGCCGGAGGCGATCCGGTCATGCATGGGCAGCCCTTCCTGTCCGGCTGGTTCCCGCCATGTAAAACCATGTGTGTTATCAAGTCAACGCCTCTCACCAATTCCGCCTTCTTGCAGGTCGTGACCTGCGAAAATGCAAATGTCAGGCCATTTCCGCGCCATTTCCCGACGCCATTGGCAGATAAGTCGCATGACACGAGGGAAAGCAAAAAGCGGCGGGTGGATTCCTGCCGTTCCGCCCCGCCGCCCTGCGATTGCTCCGGGGCCGCCGCCTGGGATTTCCCCGGCGGCGGCCCTGTCCGGTCAGCCGGTGGGCGGGCCCGCCGCGGGCGCCGGCCGCTCGCAACGGGTGGCGACCGGCAGCGCCCGGCCGGCGTGCGCGGAGTCCAGCAGCGTGAGCATCACGTCGAGCACGTGCTCGGCGAGTTCGGCGGACGCCAGGTGCGGCCGGCCGGCCGCCTCGGCCGCCGCGAGGTCGGCCAGGCCGGTGCCGCGCCCGGCGCCCGGGTAGCCCGCCGACACCGGCAGCCGCTGCCAGCCGCCGCCCGCGGCGAAGAGCTCGACCGGCCCCTCGAAGCCGTTGGGGTCGGGCACCGCCAGCGACCCCGCGGTGCCGTGCACCTCGATCCGCGGCAGGTGCGCGGCGTGGATGTCGAAGCTCATCACGAGCGTGGACAGGGCGCCGCCCGCGTGCTCCAGCACCCCGGTGACATGGGTGTCGACCTCGACGGCGAACCGCTGCCCGGCCCGCGGGCCGCTGCCGATCTCCCGCTCGGCGCGCGGGGTGGACGCGGCCCCGGTGACCTTGACCACCGGGCCGAGCAGGTGGACCAGCGCGGACAGGTAGTACGGACCCATGTCGAGCAGCGGGCCGCCGCCGGGCCGGTAGTAGAACTCCGGGTCGGGGTGCCACGCCTCGTGGCCGGCGGTGGTCATGAACGCGGTCGCGGCGACCGGCCTGCCGATCAGCCCGTCGTCGACGGCCTTGCGGGCGGTCTGGGTGCCGGTGCCCAGCACCGTGTCGGGCGCGCTGCCGACGCGGACGCCCGCGGCCCGCGGCGGCGGACAGGATGGCGGCCGCCTCCTGCCGGCTGGTGCCGAGCGGCTTCTCGCCGTAGACGTGCTTGCCCGCGGCGATGGCGGCGAGCGCCACCTCGGCGTGCACGGCGGGGACGGTGAGGTTGAGCACCGCGTCCACGTCGTCGCGGGCGACGAGTTCGGCGACGCTGCCCGCGACCTGGGCGCCGGCGCGCCCGGCGGCCTCCTGGGCGCGGGCCGCGTCCAGGTCGGTGACGGCGGTCAGCCGCAGCGTGCCGAGCGCGGCGATGGTGTCGAGGTACTGGCCGCTGATCTTCCCCGCGCCGACCATGCCGATCCGCAGCGGCCCCGGTTGCTTCAGCGGCTCGCCCACAGCAGTCCCCTGTTCGTGAGTTCCCGTACCTCGGGCACGTCGAAGTCGTCGGCCTTGTGCCCGATCGCGGACACGAACACCCGGCCCGCGCCCTGCTTCCTGGTCCACACCGCCGGCATGACCACGGGGTGGTCGCGCTCCCCGTCGGGCGGGAAGGCGGTGGTGGCGAGCACCTCGATGTCGGGGTCGGTGGAGACCCAGTACTGCTCGGTGTCCACCTCGAAGTCGGCGAGCCCGCCGACCACCGGGTGGCGGGACAGCCCCGGCGCCACACTGACGGTGTGCCGCACGAACCCGGGCGGGTGCATCAGGAACTGGCCGCCGGTCAGGAAGTGGTAGTCGACGTCGCCGCGGAAGGAGTCGATGATCCCGCCGTGCCACCCGGCGAAGCCGGTCCCGGCCCGTACCGCCCGGATCAGGCCCTTGCTCTGCTCCGCGGTGATCTCGCCCATGGTCCAGCACTGGACGATCAGGTCGGTGGCGGCCAGCAGCGCGGCGTCGGTGTAGACGTCGAGCGTCTCGGAGGTCTCCACCCGGAAGCCCTCGCCCGTCAGGAACGGCAGGAAGAGGTCGGTGATCGCCACGGGTGAGTGGCCCTCCCAGCCGCCGCGGACCACCAGGGCCCTGCGGGTCGGAGGAGTCACGTTCGTCACGGGCGTTGCACGCTCCCATCGGTGTTGCGCAGCAGGGCCCACCGGTCGTGGGCCAGCGGTTCGGGTACGGGGTGCCGGGCGGCCGCCGCCTCGTCGAAGTCGACGCCGTGGCCGGGGGTCCCGGGCGGCACCAGGCCGCCGTCCACCGCGGTGACCGTGCCGGGGTAGACCTCGTGCACCGGCGGCTTGAAGACCGCGGCCTCCTGGACGCCGAAGGCGTGGCTGGAGATGTCCATGGCCAAGGTGGCGGCCTGCGCGATCGGGCTGACGTCGGCCGGTCCGTGCGGCGCGAGCCGGACGCCGCGCAGTTCGCACAGGGCGGCGATCTTGCGGGCCGGGGTGAGGCCGCCGAGGGTCGGCACCCGGATACGGGCGAAGTCGATGTCGGGCGCGAGCACCAGCGCGGCGAACTGGGCCGGGTCGTGGAAGAGTTCGCCGACCGCCAGCGGCACGGGCGAGGCGTCGTGCAGCCGCTTGAAGTGGCCGGCGTCCTCCGGGGCGAGCAGGTCCTCGACGAAGTACAGCCCGGCGTCCTCGACCCGGCGCAGGAACTCCCGGGCCTGCCGCGGGTCGAGCCGCTCGTGCACGTCGTGCAGCAGTTCCACGCCGTCGCCGACGCGGGCCCGCACCTCGGTGAGCACGCCGGGGACGTACCGCAGATAGCCGGCGCCGTCCCAGGCCGCGCGGCGCTCGTGCACCGCCCGCGGGTCGGCGGCGGCGCCGTGCGCGCCGTAGGTGTCGGCGCCGGGGACCGCGGCCTGGACGCGCACATGGCGGTAGCCGCGCTCGCGGGCGGCCTGCACCTTGTCGGTGATCTCGCTCGCGTCCACGCCGTCGACGTGGGTGTACGCCTCGGCGAAGGCGCGCACCCGGCCGCCGAACAGGGAGTACAGCGGAGCGCCCAACCGCTTGGCCTTCAGGTCCCACAGCGCGACGTCGATCCCGCCCAGCGCGTTGCCGGTGACCGAACCGCCGCGCCAGTAGGCGCTGTTGAGCAGCAGCCGGTGGATGTCGTCGATGTCGTCGGGGTCCCGGCCGACCAGCAGCGGGGCGAGGTAGTCGTCGAGGACCGAGCGCACGGCGAGGGTGCGCTGCGGGTCGCTGGCACAGCCGAGGCCGTACAGTCCCGGCTCGTTGGTCTCGACGCGGACGATCAGATGGGGACAGCCGTGGGGGGCTGTCAGGAATGTGCGGACGGCCCGAATGCGGATCTTTGCGCCGCGCTCGTCGACCCAGGGTGCGGGGGCCAGCGGTGCGGGGCCGGCATCAGGCAAAGCCATGCGAACTCCCACATACAGGAACTGGTTCGGGGCGGGTGCACGCACCGTGGCCCGTACGCCACAGCACGTACAGGTATCAGAATGGCGTACTGACTCACGAACGTAAGGAGGCCGGTCCGAGTTTGTCAATAGGTCTGACAAACCCGGACCCGCCGGTCCTCAACGGGCTTGCGGCGCACGGCAGTCGGGGCGTCAGTGCCGGCCGAGGCG
Organism: uncultured Actinomycetota bacterium; assembly: GCA_963820715.1. Taxonomy (GTDB): domain Bacteria; phylum Actinomycetota; class Actinomycetes; order Streptomycetales; family Streptomycetaceae; genus Actinacidiphila. Next base: position 397,106 of record CAWGAU010000005.1, read on the forward strand.
CTTGAGGAGAGTGCCCAGTGAATGCGCCGCCTCGGTGACGGCCTGCGCGATCTCCTCCATACGGGCGTCGTCCATCCGGCTCTTGGGCGCGGAGCAGCTGATCGCGTCCTCGCCCTGGCCGCCGCCGAGGGCGACCGCGACGCACCGGATGTCGACCGAGTTCTCGCCGTCGTCCTTCGCCCAGCCGCGCAGCCGGGCCTCGGCGAGCTGGGCGAGGAACGCGTCGGGGTCCACGACCGTGTCGGGCGTCAGCCGCTCCAGCGGCCAGTCCAGCCGGCGCTGCACCTCGGCCGGGTCGTACTGCGCGAGCACCGCCTTGCCGAGCCCGGTGGCGTGCGCGGGCAGCCGGCGGCCGACCGCGGAGTACATCCGCAGGGCGTGCCGGGACTCGCGTTTGGCCAGGTAGACGACGTGCGTGCCGTCGAGCCTGCCCAGGTGCACGGCCTCGCCGGTCTCCTCGGCGAGCGCGTCGAGCACCGGTCCCGCCAGGCTGGTGACGTCGTCGCCCTCCAGGTACGCCGTCCCCGTCAGCAGGGCTTTCAGGCCCAGGCTGTACCGCGTGCCCGACGGGTCCAGGTCGACCCACCGGCGGGCCTCCATGGTCCGCAGGATCGCGTGCAGGCTGCTCTTGGGGACGGCCATCGAGGCCGCCATCTCCGCCAGCGAGAGCCGGGCGCCGTCGGCGCCGAGCAGCTCCAGCACCTCCAGCACCCGAGCCGCGGACTTGACCTCTTCGGGCTTTCGCCCGCGCGCCGCATCTGCCACCGATTCCACCGATCCTCCGCTCCCCGCACTCCCGCGCCGACGCCTGACGGCTCCACGGTGCCCACTCTCATCGCAGCGCGCGCCTTGACGCTACATCAAACGCCACCGTAAGTTCAGGGACTCCAACGTCATTCGGTCATCTGAACGCTCGAACTCTAGGCAGGGGCCATGCGCATACCTTTTGCACGATCTGTGACCAGAGCCGGAACCCGAAACCGCCGAACCGGGCTCACCGCGGCCGCCGTCGTCACGGTGCTCTCGCTCGCCCCGGTCGCCGCCTGCGGCGGGTCGTCCGGCTCCTCGGGCGGCGGCAGGACGCTGGACATGTGGACCTTCAAGCAGTCCCACGTCGCGGGCCTGCGCAACGCCGCCGCCGCGTTCAAGAAGCAGACCGGCATCACGGTCAGGATCGAGGCGTACGGCCCCGACGACGCCTACACCACCAAGGTGCAGGCCGCCGCCAAGACCCACGACCTGCCCGACGTGCTGGAGATCCACTCCGACGGCGAGGACCTGGCGCTGGGCGCCGCCGGCATCGCCAAGGACCTGTCGGGCGACGTGGGCGCCGACTGGAGCGGCCTGTACCAGAAGGGCGTGCAGATCTCGGGCTCGGTGACCGCCGAGAAGTACAAGGAGTCGCTGCCCGCCGACTCCAAGTCGCACGGCGTCAAGCAGGGCCAGCGCTTCAGCGTGCCCTTCACCTCCGGCACCTTCGGCATCGTGATGGGCAACAAGAAGATGCTGGCCGCGGCGGGCATCACCAAGCCGCCGGCCACGTACGAGCAGTGGCTCCAGGACCTGAGGGCCACCAAGGCCAAGGACGCCACCAACGGCGGTGTCAGCCTGGGCCTGAAGGTCAAGGCCACCGGCCTGACCTGGGTGCTCCAGCCGCTGGCCTTCGCCGAACTCGGCAAGCAGAAGTACCAGGCGCTGTTCGGCCAGGACGCATCCGCCGACTTCTCCTCCCCCGACGGCACGAAGGTGCTGGGCGAGTACGACCAGCTCCAGCCGTACTGGATGCCCGGCACCCAGACCCTGGACATCGACACCGCCGACCAGGCGTTCGCGCAGGGCAAGTCCGCCTGGGACATCGGCGGCACCTTCACGCTGGCCTTCCTCCAACAGAACGGCATGAACCCCGACGACGTGATGGCCTTCGGCATCCCCGGCCCCGCGGCCGGCGCGGTGCCCAGGCCGGCGCTCGGCCCGCTGGCGCTGACCGGTCTGACCGTCAGCTCCACCAGCTCGCACGCGGCGGACGCCGAGAAGTGGATGAAGTTCCTCTCCCAGCCGTCGGTCGCCTCGAAGTTCGCCAAGGACGCCACCGAGGTCCCGGCCACCGAACTCGGCGCGGACACCGCCCAGGTGATGGGCCCGACCCTCGCCGACATGACCAGGACGTTCGTCGGCACGCCGGAGAACACCTACGACCCGAGCGACAACAGCTTCCGCGCGGCCGGCTACGACCAGGACTCCATGGGCGACATCCTCGCCGACCTGACCCCGCTGCACCAAAAGGGCGTGCAGCCGACCGGCCGGGCGATGGCGAAGCTGGACAACTCCTTCTGGAAGAACGCGAAGTGACCACCGCTCCCCGTCCCGCCCTGACGGCGGAGCCGGCCCTGGCCGGCCGGGGCACCGACCCCCGGCCGGCCGGCCCCCGCCGCCGGAGCACCCCGCGCCGGCGCGGCTACGAGGCCGTCTCCGGCTGGCTGTTCGTCGCCCCGGCCGTGGTGCTCTTCGCGGTCATGGGCCTGTACACCGTCGGCTACGGCTTCCTGCTCAGCTTCGCCACGTGGAACGGCTTCGCGCCGCACTGGGACTGGGTCGGCGTCCAGAACTACAAGGACCTGCTCTGGGCCAACCCGGAGTACGCGCCGCGCGTGCACCACGCCGCGATCCAGACCCTGTACGTGATGATCGCGGTGCCGCTGCTGACCGTGCTGGTGTCCTTCCCGCTGGCCGTGCTGCTCAACTCCGCCCGGCGGATGCAGTCCGTGCTGCGCTCGGTGTACTTCGTGCCCTACGTGACCAGCGGTATCGCGGTCTTCTTCGCCTGGCAGTACATCCTGCAGCCGGACGGCGCCGTCAACACCCTGCTGAGCAGCGCCGGCCTGGGCTCGCTCGCCCAGCCGCAGGGCTGGCTCGGCAACCCCGACACGGCGCTGCCCACGATGATCGTGGTCACGGTGTGGGGCGCGGTGCCGGTGGCGATGCTGATGTACCTCACCGGGCTCCAGTCCATCGACCGCAGCGTGCTGGAGGCCGCGCAGCTCGACGGCGCCGGCTGGTGGCGCACCAACTTCTCGGTGGTGTGGCCGCTGGTGCGGCCGATCACCTCGATCGTGGTGCTGCTGAACCTGCGCGACTCGCTCCAGGGCTTCCAGACCTTCCTGGTGATGACGAACGGCGGTCCCGGCGACCACACCAACGTCCTCGGCCTGGAGGCGTACCGGCTGGCCTTCCTCAAGGACCTGTCACCGACGCTGGGCCTGGCCAGCGCGCTCGGCTGGCTGCTGTTCGCCGCCGCCGTGGTGCTCGCCCTGATCAACCTCCGAGTGCTGCGGAGCAGAACATGACCTCACTTCCCCTCGGCGAACCCGGCTCCGGCGGTCCGTCCCGGACATTGCCCCCGCGCACCGCCGACCCGACCTCCGGCGCCGCGCGCGCCCGCAGGCTCAGCGCCAGGGCCGTCGTCGGCGTGCTGCTCGCGGTCTACGGGCTGGTCAGCGTCTACCCGTTCCTGTGGATGGTCTCGGCCGCGTTCAAGAACCAGGTCGAGGTGGTCCGCGGCGGCCACCTGATCCCGCACCACCCGACGATCCACACCCTGGCCGGCACCTGGAACCAGCTCCACTTCTTCCGCTACTTCGTCAACAGCGTCGAGGTCACCGCGATGACGGTGGCGCTGACCCTGCTGGTGTACGCGGCGGCCGGCTACGCCTTCGCGGTGCTGGACTTCCCCGGCCGCGGCCTGCTCCAGAAGCTGTTCATCGCGCTGCTGTTCGTGCCCGGCATCACCGTGATGCTGCCGATCGTGCTGCTGGAGGACAAGCTCGGCATCCTCGGCACCCACCTGGGCCTGGTGCTGCCCTTCGTCAACGGCGGCGCCCCGCTGTCGGTGCTGCTGATGACCGGGGCGTTCGCCGCGGTGCCCAAGGAGCTGCGGGAGTCCGCGCGGGTGGACGGCGCCAACGAGTTCCACGTCTTCACCCGGATCTACCTGCCGCTGACCCGGCCGGCGCTGGTCACGGTGGGGCTGCTGACCGCGATCCCCACCTGGAACGAGTACCTGCTCACCCGGGTCTCGCTCAACAACCCCGGCACGTACACCCTCCCGCTCGGCCTGGAGACGCTGTCCTCGCAGAACGTGCCGCACTACAACAACCTGATGGCCGGCGCGCTGATCGTCGTCGTGCCCGTGGTGCTGCTCTTCCTCGCCCTCCAGCGGTACTTCGTCAACGGCCTGGTCGGGGCGGTGAAGGGCTGATGCGGGTACTGGTCACGGGGGCCGCCGGGCACATCGGCGGCCAGGTCGTCGAAGGGCTGCTCGCCGCCGGGCACCGGCTGGTCCTCACCGACCTGCTGCCGGTGGACGAGCCGCGCGCCGACCGGGTGCACACCGGCGACCTCCAGGACCCGGACCTGGTGCGCGAGGCGGTGGACGGCGCCGAGGCGGTGGTCCACCTCGGCGCGGTCCCGCATCCCAACGGGCCCGACCCGAGCGCGCTGTTCGCGCACAACTGCCTCACCGCGCACCGGGTGTTCGAGGAGGCCGGCCGGGCCGGGGTGCGCCGGGTGGTGGCCGCCTCCAGCATGGCCGCGGTGGGCCTGGCCTGGTCGCCCGAGCCGGTCTCACCGGCTTACGTACCGCTGGACGAGGCGCACCCGAGCGTGGTCCGCGACCCGTACGGGCTGTCCAAGGCGGTGCTGGAGGACGTGGCGCGCGCCGCGCACCGGCGGTACGGCCTGGACGCGGTGTGCCTGCGCTTCCCCTTCACCGGGACCGGTGAGCGGCTCGGGGACTTCCTGGCCGCCTGCGCGGCCGACCCGGCGGGCCAGCGGCACGACCTGTGGGGCTGGCTGCACACACTGGACGCGGTGGAGGCGATCCGCCGCGCGCTGGAGCGGGAGGTCACCGGCGTGCACGTCGTCAACGTCACCGCCGCGGACACCACCTCCGCACGCCCTTCGGCCGAACTGATGGCCGCGCACCATCCCGGTGTGCCCTTCCGCTCCGAGGTGGCCGGGCACGCCACGCTCTTCGACACGACCGTTTGCACCGATCTGCTCGGGTTCAGCCCCCGGCGCACCTGGCGTACGACCGAAGGAGAGAGCTGATGTCCCCCGCACCGCGCACTTCCCCCTCCCGCCGTACCTTCCTGGCGGGCACCGCGGCGGCCGGCGCCGCCGCCCTGGTGGGCCTGGGCACGCAGGACGCCGCAGCGGACAGCGGCCGCGCCCCGCAACCGGTCTCCCGGCACACCCACATCTTCTACTACCCCTGGTACGGCAACCCGCGGTTCTACGGCCAGTGGCGGCACTGGCCGCAGGGCTCGGCCACCCCGCCGGACGACATCAGCTCCAACTACTACCCGGTGCTCGGCCCGTACGACTCCGGCGACCTGCACGGCGCGCTCGCCCAGCACATGCGCTGGCTGCGGCAGGCGGGCACCGGCGTGCTGGTGAGCAGTTGGTGGGGGCAGGGCAGCTACGAGGACCAGCGGGCGCAGGCGGTGCTGGACGCCGCCGCCCGGGAGGGCCTCCAGGTCGCCTGGCACATCGAGCCCTACGACGGCAGGGACGCCGACTCGGTGGTCGCCGACATCCGGTACATCGCCGGGAGGTACGGCGACCACCCGGCCTTCCACCGCGACCCCGAGCACGGCCACCGCACCGCGTACTACGTCTTCAACAGCCTGCTCACCGTGGACTGGTCGGCGCTGCACCAGGTGGACGACCAGGCGATCGTGATGGCGCAGACCTGGGACCTGACCCGGATCGGCGACTTCGGCGGCGCCTACACCTACGACGCCATCGCCACCCACAACCAGCCCGACTGGACCGGGGTGGCCGCCTTCTGCGCCGAGCGCGGCATGGTCTGGGCGCCCTCGCTCGGCCCCGGCTACCTCGACGACCGCGCGGTGCCGGGCAACACCACCCCCACCCTGGACCGGGCCGACGGGGCGACCTACGACCAGGAGTGGGCCTACGCCCTGGCCGGCGGGAACGGCGACGCGCCGCCGGACTGGGTGAGCATCACCTCGTTCAACGAGTGGCACGAGGGCACCATGATCGAGCCGGCCACCGCGCACACCCCCGGCACCTTGGAGTACCTCGACTTCGAGGGGGCGTACGGCCGCCACGGCCGGTCCGCGCAGACCGCCTACCTGGACCGTACGGCCTGGTGGGCGGCGCGGTTCGAGGCCGAGCGGGCCCGGCACCGGCCCGGCGGCGGCCGCTGAGCCGGCCCCTGCCCGCACCACCGACTCCCGGCCGAACACCAGCAGAAAGAGCACACCTGTGCATGACGACCGGCACATCGTCGAACAGCGGATCACCAAGTTCCGCTCCCATGTGGTCCGTCCGGCTCTCTACGGCGAACCGCGCACCCTGGACCTGGCCGCCTGGCAGGTCCCCGGCGAACCGGTGCCGGTCGCCGAGGCGCTGACGGCCCGCTACGAACCCGTGGCGATCGGCGACACCTGGGGCGGTCCCTGGTCGACCTGCTGGCTCAAGGTGAGCGGGCGCATCCCGGAGAGCTGGGCCGGGCGCCGGGTGGAGGCCGTCTTCGACCTCGGCTTCGACCTGTCCAAGGGGCCCGGCGGCCAGGCCGAGGGCTTCGTCCACGACGCGTCGGGCTCCCCGGTCCAGGGCCTGCACCCGCACCACCGCAGCGTGCTGCTGGCCGAGTCCGCGGCCGGCGGCGAGCCGGTGGACCTGCTGGTGGAGCTGGCCGCCAACCCGATGATCGAGGGCGCGCGGGCGGTCGGCACCCGCTTCGGCTCCAAGGAGACCGCGGGCAGCGAGCACCTGTACCGGCTGCGGGCGGCCGAGATCGCGGTCCGCGAGGACGCCGTGTGGCACCTGACGCACGACATGGAGGTGCTGGACGAGCTGATGCGGGAGCTGCCGGAGGGCTCCTCGCGGCGGCACGAGATCCTGCGCGCGCTCCAGCACGCCATGGACGCGGTCGACGCCGCCGATGTCCCCGGCACCGCGCAGGCCGCCCGGGACCGGCTGACCGGCGTGCTGTCCCGGCCGGCGCACGCCTCCGCGCACACCGTCACCGCCGTCGGCCACGCGCACATCGACTCGGCGTGGCTGTGGCCGATCCGGGAGACGGTCCGCAAGTGCGCCCGCACCTTCACCAACATGACCACGCTCGCCCGGGAGTACCCGGAGCTGGTCTTCGCCTGCTCCTCCGCGCAGCAGTACGCGTGGATGAAGGAGCGCCGCCCGGAGATCTTCGAGCGGATCAAGAAGGCGGTCACGGAGGGCAGTTGGGCGCCGGTCGGCGGTATGTGGGTGGAGGCCGACGGCAACCTGCCCGGCGGTGAGGCGCTGGCCCGGCAGCTCGTCCACGGACGGCGGTTCTTCGCCGAGGAGTTCGGGATCGCGCAGGACGGGGTGTGGCTGCCGGACTCCTTCGGCTACACCGCCGCGTACCCGCAACTGGCCGTGCTGGCCGGGGCGAAGTGGTTCCTCACCCAGAAGCTGTCCTGGAACGAGACGAACCGGCTGCCGCACCACAGCTTCGACTGGGAGGGCATCGACGGCACCCGGATCTTCACCCACTTCCCGCCGGTCGACACCTACAACGCGAGCCTGACCGGCGCCGAACTCGCCCACGCCGAGCGCAACTTCGCCGACAAGGGCGCCGCCACCCGCTCGCTCGCCCCGTTCGGCTTCGGCGACGGCGGCGGCGGTCCCACCCGCGAGATGCTGGAGAAGGCCCGCCGGCTGCGCGACCTGGAGGGCTCGGTCCGGGTCGAGGTCGGCGACCCGAACGCGTTCTTCGCGGCGGCCCGCGCGGAGTACGACCGGCCGCCGGTGTGGCGCGGCGAGCTGTACCTGGAGAACCACCGCGGCACCTACACCAGCCAGGCCCGTACCAAGCACGGCAACCGGCGGGCCGAGGCGCTGCTGCGGGAGGCCGAGCTGTGGGCGGTGGCCGCGGCGGTGCGCACCGGCGCCGCGTACCCGTACGAGCGGTTGGAGTCGATCTGGCAGCGGGTGCTGCTGCACCAGTTCCACGACATCCTGCCCGGCTCGTCGATCGCCTGGGTGCACCAGGAGGCGGAGGCCGTGCACGCGCGGCTCCAGGCGGAGCTGGCCGAGGTGATCGGCGGCGCGCTGTCCGGCGGCGAGGGGCTGGCCTTCTTCAACGCCGGGCCCCTCGCCCGCCGCGAGGTCGCCGTCGTGCCGGCCGGTACCGAGGTGCCGGACGCGGACGCCGTGGGCGCGCAGGCGCTGGCGGACGGGCGGCACGCCGTGCTGGTGGAGGCGCCCGCGTTCGGCTCGGGCGGCGCGGTCCGCTCGTCGCTGCCCGCGGTGGAGGTCCGCCGCGACGCCGCGGGGATCACGCTCGACAACGGCGTGCTGCGGGTGGTCGTCGACGGCGACGGCCTGGTGCGCTCCGCCTACGACCACCGGGCCCGCCGCGAGGCGATCGACCCGGACCGCCCCGGCAACCTGCTCCAGCTCCACCCGGACGACCCGAACCTGTGGAGCGCCTGGAACATCGACGGCTACTACCGCGACACCGTGCGCGACCTCACCGAGGCCGCGCGGTGGAGGTCGCCGAGGACGGTCCGCTGCTCGCCTCGGTGCGGGTGGAGCGCGCCTTCGGCGCCTCCCACCTGGTGCAGCACCTCGAACTGACCGCCGGCAGCGACCGGTTGACGGTCCGTACCGAGATCGACTGGCAGGAGCGGGACACCCTGCTCAAGGCCGCCTGGCCGCTGCGGGTGCACGCCGAGCACGAGAGCGCCGAGATCCAGTTCGGCCACGTCCGCCGCCCCACCCACGAGAACACCAGTTGGGACGCGGCGCGGTTCGAGCTGTGGGCGCACCGCTGGGTGCACGTCGGGGAGCACGGCTGGGGCGCGGCGGTCGTCAACGACTCCACCTACGGCCACGACGTGTCCCGGCAGGTCCGCGCCGACGGCGGCACCACGACCACGCTGCGGCTGTCGCTGCTGCGCTCCCCGCACAGCCCCGACCCGCAGGCCGACCGCGGCCGGCACACCTTCACGCTACGGCCTGGTGGTCGGCGCGGACGTCGGCGACGCGATCGCCGCGGGCTACGCGCTCAACCTGCCGCTGCGGCCCGCCGGTTCGGCGCCCGCGGGCGGGCCCGCGCTGGTCGCCGTCGACAACCCGGACCTGGTGGTGGAGGCCGTCAAGCTCGCCGACGACCGCAGCGGCGACGTGGTGGTCCGGCTCTACGAGTCGCGCGGCGGTACGGCCCGCGGCGCGCTGCGGGCCGGCTTCCCGGTGGCGGCGGCCCATGTCACCGATCTGCTGGAGGCCCGGGCGAGGAGCTGTCACCCGCGGCGGACGGCGCGCTGGAGCTGGAGCTGCGGCCGTTCCAGATCCTCACGCTGCGGCTGCGGCGGCCCTGACCGGTGGCCGCGGTCCGGCGCGGGGCGACGCCTCGTGCCGGACCCCGAGAACGGCGTACGGACGGGAAGCGGTGCCGGTGACCGCGGACCGTACCGTCGCCGCACGGGCCGGACCGGCCCCGGGAGTCTGACCCCGGGACCGGCCGGCCGTGAGCGGGCCCGGGCCGGCCGTCCCTCGCGGACCGCCGCCCGGGCCCGCTGTTGCCTGCCGAGCCGTGCTGATGGGGCGTGCTGCTGGGCCGCGTCGCCCAGCCCCGGCCGTACCGCTAGCCGTGGTTGACCGGCAGCACGTCGGGCGAGAGCGTGCCCGCGACGGCCGACGCGCTGGTCATCCGGCGGCGGTGGTGCCGGCGGCACAGCACCTCGTAACCCACCTCGCCCGCCGCCCGGTCGACGTCGCCGACCACCACCTGGGCGCCCTCGACGACCATCACGCCGTCGACCGTACGGGCGTTGTGCGTGGCCCGCGCGCCGCACCAGCACAGCGCCTCCACCTGGAGCGCCTCCACCCGGTCGGCGAGTTCGAACAGCCGCCGCGAGCCGGGGAAGAGCCGGGTGCGGAAGTCGGTGGTGATGCCGAACGCGTAGACGTCCAGGTCGAGTTCGTCCACCACCCGGGCCAACTGGTCGATCTGCTCGGGCGCGAGGAACTGCGCCTCGTCCACCACCACGTAGTCCACCCGGCCGCCGCGGCTGAGCGCGCCGATCACGTAGCGCGTACAGGTCCATGCCGTCGGGGGCCTCGACCGCGTCGGTGACCAGGCCGAGCCGCGAGGACAACTTGCCCTCGCCCGCCCGGTCGTCCCGGGTGAAGATCACCGACTGGAGGCCGCGGGCGGTGCGGTTGTGGACGATCTGCAAGGCGAGGGTGCTCTTGCCGCAGTCCATGGTTCCGGAGAAGAAGACCAGCTCGGACATGGGTGGGACGACGGCCTTTCGGTGGACGGGTGCCGGCGGACGGCCGGGGACGGCGGCGGCAGGTGCCTCAGGAGCGTACTTCGAGCAGCGGCACGAGTTGCTCGACGGGGGTCATCGAGCCGTGCAGTCCGGTCATCTTGGACTCCCCCGGCTCGGTGCGGTACGCCACCACCGCCATGTCGTCGCGGGCGGCGGCCACCACGTCGCCGATCCGGCCGAGCACCCGGCGCTCCGGGTCGGGCCCGAACCACCCCGCGGCGACGGCCTCCTCGCGGCTCGGCCACCCACATCCGGTCCCCCAGCACCTCGCTCCACACCGCGAGCACGTCCGCCGCGGCGCCCGGCACCGCGTAGACGTGCCGGGCCCGGCCCTCGCCGCCGAGCACCGCGACCCCGGCCCGCAGCTCCCAGTCCTCGTCGAAGTCGACCCGCGACTCCTCGTCGAAGGGGATGTCGATCATGCCGTGGTCCGCGGTGATGTACAGCACGCCGCGCGGCGGGAGCTGCTCGGCGAGCCGCTCCGCGAGCCGGTCCACCATCATCAGCTGCCCGCGCCACGCGTCGGAGTCCACGCCGTGCCGGTGGCCCATGGCGTCCAGCTCGCTGTAGTACGTGTAGACCAGCGTGCGGTCGGCGGCGGCCAGCCGGTCGGCGGCCAGGTCCATCCGCTCCTCGCCGGTCAGCCGGCCGTGGAAGGTGCCCCCCGACAGCGCGACCTTCGTCAGCGGGGTGTGCTGGAAGGTCGGCGAGGACACCTGGCAGGTGGCGATCCCGGCGGCGTCGGCCAGCGCGAAGACGGTCGGGTGCGGCTGCCAGACGCCGGGCGCCGTCCACGGCTGCCAGCGGAGCTGGTTCATCAGCGCGCCGGTGTCCGGGTTGAGCGTGGTGTACCCGGCCAGGCCGTGCGCCGCCCGGCGGCAGCCCGGTGCCGACGGAGGCGAGCGAGGTCGCGGTGGTCGCGGGGAACCCCGCGGTCAGCGGCCGCCCGCTGCCGCCGGTGGAGGTGCCCAGCAGCGAGGTGAGGTACGGCGCCTCGTCGGGGTGGCGCCCGATCAGCTCCCAGCCGAGGCCGTCCACGAGGAAGACGCAGACCCGGTCGGCCGGTTCGAGCGCCAGCGCGGTGCGGGGCATCCCGGGGACGGCGAAGCCGGCCACGGCGGCGGGGATCACGTCGCACAGCGCGCCTCTGCCGTACTCGGGGACGGGGGCGGTGCGCGGGTCGAGCGGCACGGGCCCGAAGCCGCCGGGCAGCGGGTGGACCATCAGTCGGTGGCCGCTGTCGCCTCGGAGAGCGCCTGCGCGAAGGCCAGGGTCTGCCGGACCGTGTCGGGGCCGTCGCCGGCCTCGCTCACCCGCAGCGACAGGTCGTCGGCGGTCGAGGAGCCCGTGTAGCCGTGGTCCGCCTCGCAGTTGGGGTCGCGCAGGCCGCGGGCTCCAGGTCGATCCGGGAGACCGCGCCCCAGCCGATGGTCAGCACGACCTCGCGCGGCAGGGTGCCCGGGGTGTACGCCTCGGGGTTCGCCACCACCCGGCTCACCACGACCGACGAGATCCGGCCGATCTTCACGGATTCGGTCGACGTGGTCGCGTACGGGCTCGGCGAGGTGTCGTCGGCGGCCTGCTCGTCGGTGTGGCTGACGATGAACCGGCTGTCGGTGAGGACCAGCACGGTGACGTGCCGCCGCACCTCGTTGGCGTCGAAGGTCGTCTCCTGGTGGACCAGGTACGAGGCGACCGGTTCCCGGCCGACCGCGGCCTCGACGGCCTCTGCCACGAGGGCGGGGTAGTAGCCGCTGCGCTCGATGGCCGTGCGCAGGCCCTGAGTCGTCGTACCGGTCTTCGCCATGCCGACCATCCTAAGGGCGCCCCATGACTGCCAGGTCGCCGTGGCGCGGGGAGGGCCGGCCGGCCGCGCGGGTGCGGCGGCCGGTCAGAACGACGACAGGGCGCGCGGGCCGAGGTCGGTGCGGGCGGGCGGCCGGGCCAGCCGTACGGTCGCGCCGAGCACGCTCAGCCCGCGGGCCGCGACCACGACGGGTTCCAGGTCGACGGCCACCACCTCGGGCAGGTCGTCGGCGAGCAGCGACACCCGCAGCAGCAGGTCCTCCAGGGCCGCGGTGTCCACCGGTTCCGAGCCGCGCCAGCCGAAGAGCAGGGGCGCGGCCCTGATCGAGCGCACCAGTTCCGCCGCGTCCCGGTCGGTGGCCGGAACCAGTCGGTGCGCGATGTCGCCCGAGCAGCTCCGAGGGCGCGCCCGCGAGGCCGAAGGAGAGCACCGCGCCGGCCGCCGGGTCCATCCCCGCGCGCACCACCGTGTCCACCCCGCGCGGCGCCATCGCCTGCACGACGGGCAGCAGTTCCGCGGGCGCCGCCGAGCCGGGCGGTGAGTTCGCCGTACGCCCGGCGCAGATCGCCCTCGTCGGCCAGGTCGAGCCGTACGCCGCCGAGGTCGGCGCGGTGCCGCAGGTGCGGCGCGGTCGTCTTGAGGGCGACCGGGTAGCCGAGCCGGGCCGCGGCGGCGACGGCCGCGCCGGCGTCGGCGGCGGGCAGCGCGCGGTGGACCGCGATGCCGTACCGGCCCAGCAGGGTCGCCGCGTCCTCGTCGCCGAGCGTGACCGCCTCGCCGGGCGGCGTCCCCGGGGGCAGCAGCCGCCGTACGTCCTCGGCCGCGGCCGCCTCCTGGATGTCCTCCAGCGCCGGCACCCGGCCGGGCTCGGCCGGCGCCCGCCCGCCAGGCGGCGTACGCGGCGACCTCGGCGAGCGTGCCCGCCGCCCGGTCGGGCGCGCGGTAGGCGGGGATACGGGCGCCCGGGCCGCCGGGCGCGCCGAGCCGGTCGGCCAGGGCGTCCAGCGCGAGGTAGACGACGACCACGGGCTTGGCGGCGCCGTCGGCGGCCCGGCGCAGGGCGTCGGCGAGGTCCGGGTCGTCGCCGGACTCGGGGTCGGGCGCCGGCGCGGGGCCGGGGGGCACCGCGCCGTCCGGCGGCTCGTCGCGGTCCGGGGGCTCCGTGCCGCTCGGGGTCTCCGTGCCGCTCGGGGACTCCGTGCCGCTCGGGGTTTCCGTACCGCTCGGGGAGTGCGCGGGGCCGGGCGCCGGCGTGCGGTCCGGGATCTCCGTGCCCACCCGGGGGATCGCGGTGACCACGCACCGCGTCGCAGCCCGGGTCGGCCAGCGCGGCGGTGAGCGCGGCCGCGAAGTCCTCCGGGGTGGCGGCGGTCGTCAGGTCGCGCGGCGCGGCGGGCCGCAGTCCCGCGGTGAGCGCGGCGTCGTAGGTGAGCAGGCCGAGCGAGTCGGAGTTGCCGACGATCGCCACGCGGTCGCCCGCCGGGAGCGGCTGGAGGGCGAGGAACAGGCCGGCGTCGAGGAGTTCGGTGACGGTGGCGACGCGCATGACGCCCGCCTGCCGGAACAGCGCGGAGACCGTCGAGTCGGGGATGCGGGCGACCGGCACGCTGTGCCCGGCGGGCACCGCCCCGGTGTGCAGCGCGCCCTTGACGACCACCACCGGCTTGGCGGCGGCGGCCTTGCGGGCGAGCCGGGTGAACTTCCGCGGGTTGCCGAACGATTCGAGGTACATCAGCACCGCGTCGGTCTCCGGGTCGTCCTGCCAGAACTGGAGCAGGTCGTTGCCGGAGACGTCGGCCCGGTTGCCCGCGGAGACGAAGGTGGACGGCCCGACGCCCCGGCGGTGCAGGCCCGACAGCAGGGCGATGCCGATCGCGCCGGACTGGGTGAACAGGCCGAGCCGGCCGCGGTGCGGCATCTCGGGCGACAGCGAGGCGTTGAGCCGGACGTCGGCGGCGGTGTTGACGACGCCGAACGCGTTGGGCCCGATCACGCGCATGCCGTAGCCGCGGGCCTGGCGGACCAGGTCGCGCTGCCGGGTCCGGCCCTCGGGCCCGGTCTCGGAGTAGCCGTCGGCGACCACCACCAGGCCGCGCACCCCGGCGGCGCCGCAGTCGGCGACGGCTTCGGGGACCCGGTCCGCGCCCACCGCGATCACGGCGAGGTCGACGGGCGCGCCGATGCCGCGCACCGAGCGGTGCCCGGGCACGCCGTCGAGGTCCGCGCCCGACTCGGGGAAGGCGTGGTTGACCGCGTACAGCCGCCCGGTGAACCCGCCCGCGACCAGGTTGCGCAGCAGCGTGCGGCCGACGCCGCCGGGCCGGCGGCCGGTGCCGACCACGGCGACGGAGTCGGGGCGCAGCAGCCGCTGGACCGAGCGGGCCTCGGCGCGGTGTTCGCGGGCCCGCATCACCTGCACGGACTCGTCGGTGGGTTCCAGGTCGAGGTCGAGGTGGACCACGCCGTCGGCGAAGCTGCGCTGCTGGGTGTAGCCGGCGTCGGTGAAGACCTTGACCATCTTGCGGTTGGCGGGCAGCACCTCGGCGGTGAAGTGCAGGATGCCGCGCTCGCGGGCGACGGCGCCGATGTGTTCGAGCAGCGCGGAGGCGACGCCCCGGCCCTGGTGGGCGTCCTGGACGAGGAAGGCGACCTCGGCCCGGGTGCCCGACCGGCCCGCGACCGCGCGGCCCTGCTCGTCGGTGCGGTCGTAGCGGACGGTGGCGATGAACTCGTCGCCGACGATGGCGGCCAGGCCGACCCGGTCGTCGTAGTCGTGGTGCGTGAAGCGGTGCACGTCCCGGTCGGACAGCCGCGGGTAGGGGGCGAAGAAGCGGTAGTACTTCGACTCGTCGGAGACCTTCTCGTAGAAGTCGACCAGCCGCCCGGCGTCGGCCGGGCCGATCGGCCGGATGTGGGCGGTCCCGCCGTCGCGCAGCACGACGTCCGCCTCCCAGTGCACGGGGTACGGCCGTTCGCTCATGGCCCCCAGCGTATGCGGGTAGGAGTGTGGGGTGTCTGCTCGCGCGGCCGACGCGCAGGAGGCAGTCTGGGGGCAGCCGGCCGGCGTGCGGGAGCACCTCCCCGGACATGTTTAACTGGTCTAGACAACCGGAACGACCTGTGAACGACCCGAAGGGCAACACCATGGCTGAGCGCCGCGTCAACGTCGGCTGGGCGGAAGGTCTTCACGCCCGCCCCGCGTCCATCTTCGTCCGCGCCGCGACGGCCGCCGGGGTGCCGGTGACGATCGCGAAGGCCGACGGCGACGCCGGTCAACGCCGCCTCCATGCTGGCGGTGCTCAGCCTGGGCGCGCAGGGCGGCGAGGAGGTCGTGCTCGCCTCGGACGCCGAGGGCGCGCAGGCCGCGCTCGACCGGCTGGCGAAGCTGGTCGCCGAGGGCCTGGAAGAACTGCCGGAGACGGTCTGACGCATTCCGCCGGCTCGGCGCAAGGGAATTCAGCGGGACCGGACAATCCCCCACGGATGGTCCGGCCCCGCTTTTCCGTAATCGAACCGGGCCGCAATTTCCTGCACCTTGTATACGGTGCGGATGTTAAGCGCGGCGGCGCCCCGCGTGTACGGGATGTTTCAGGGTCCTCACCGCCGAGGCCCGCTCCGCGTGGAGCGCGCCGAGCCGGCGGGCCCGCTCGGCGTCACCGCGCGCCACCGCGTCCACGAGCGCCGCGTGCTCCTCCCACGACTGCGCCGCGCGGCCCGCTTCGTCGTCGCCGTACCCGTCGCCGTACACCCAGGCGATCTTGTGCCGCAGCTGGGTGAGCAGCGCGGCCAGCGTCGGGCTGCCGGACGCCTGGGCGAGCGTGTCGTGGAACCAGCCGCCCAAGCGCCGGCAGGTCCGACAACTGCCCCTGCACCGCCCGCTCCTGGCCGAGCCGGACCAGGCCGCGCAGCACCTTCAGATGCGCCTCGGTGCGCCGCTGGGCGGCCCGGGCGGCGCCGAGCGGCTCCAGCAGCGCGCGTATCTCCAGCAGGTCGGCCGCCTCCTGCTCGGACGGCTCGGCCACCGACGCCCCGGCGTGCCTGCGGGTGCGGACGAACCCCTCGGACTCCAGGGTGCGCAGCGCCTCGCGCACCGGCACCCGGGAGACCCCGTACCGCTGCGCGAGCAGTTCCTCGGTCAGCCGGCTGCCCGGCGGGAAGAAACCGGCGACGATGTCGTCGCGGATCGCCGTGCACACCACCTGGGCGGAGATACGCCGCCCGGTGGCCTCCGTCCCGTTCACGTCCGTTTCCGCATCGCAGGACTCCGTTCTTTCCCCGTATTCTGCCGTGACTCTATTCCAGCGCGCCAGGGAATGGGAAAGCGGCCCCGTAATTCATGGGATTGTTTTTGGACAGACACGCACGAAGGCCCCGGCGGAGGGGGGTGCCGGGGCCTTCGCGTATGGGGGTGTGGGGGGAGGCGGGGGCCCTCAGGGAGGCGGGGCCCGGGCCGGAGGGCGACGCCGTTCAGCGGGTCCGGAGGGTTCAGAGGGTGACGCCGTGCGCGCGCATGTAGGCGACCGGGTCGATGTCCGAGCCGTAGTCCGGGCCGGTGCGCACCTCGAAGTGCAGGTGCGGGCCGGTGGCGTTGCCGGTCGCGCCGGACAGGCCGATCCGCTCGCCCTCGGTCACCCGCTGGCCGGCCGCGACCAGCGGCTGCGAGAGGTGGCCGTACAGGGTGTACTTGCCGTCGGCGTGCCGGATGATCACGTCGTTGCCGTAGGAGCCGTCCCAGCCGGCCGACGACGACCGTGCCCGCGGCGACCGCGTGCACCGAGGTGCCGGAGTCGACGAGGAAGTCCACGCCGGTGTGCGAGCCGCTGGACCACAGCGAGCCGGACGCCTGGTAGCCGGTGCCCAGCGGCGCGTCGCCGACCGGCTTCATCCAGCCGGCGCCGGACGCGTTCAGCGCGGCGCGCGCGGCCGAACGGCTGGCCGCGGCCTTCGTCCTGGCGGCCGCCCTCGCCTTCGCGGCGGCGTCCTTGCGGGCCTTGCGGATCTGCTCCGCCGCGGCCTTCTCCGCCTTCGCGGTCCGCGCCGCCTCGTGCTGCGCGGTCGCCTGCGAGTCCAGGGTGTGCGCCAGGGCGCCGGGCATGTCGGCCGCCTGGGTGAAGACGGTGGTCGCGGCGGGAGCCGCGGCCTGCCCGGGGGCGGCCGCCGCGGTCGCGGCGAGCGCGGCTCCGGAGGTGAGCGCGGCGACCCCGGCGAGGGTGGCGCCGGTACGGACGCGCCGGGGACGGCGGTGCTTCCCGCGCGAAGCGGGTCGGACGGTGAACGCCATGAAGCGGCGTCGCTCCTTTCCTTCCTTCTCGCCTACCGGGTTAGCTGACGGGTTCGGAGCAGGAAGGTCTCCTACGGGGCAGCCGCCGTGCGGACGGCGCGGCCCCGATTCACCCCGGGAACGGAACCCCTCCCGGCGACGGGAGGGCGGGTCCCCGGCTCCCCTGACGGGGACTCGGCGATGTGCGGTGCCGACCCCGGTGAGCCGGGGCCGCGTTGCCGTTTCCGGGCAACGGGCGACGACGCTAGCCGGGCGACGTGCCGTCCGCCAAACAGATCGGGCCATATGTAACGGAGGCCACAGTGCGCCACACACCGCACTGGCAACGCCCATTGAGGCGGAAAACGCCCGGAACCCCGGCGCCGCGAGGGCGGCCGGGGTTCCGGGCGGACACCGGTTCCGTGCGGTCCGTGCGCGGCGGCAGGGGCCGGAAGGACCGCGGGAGCGGGTGCGTGCGCCGCTGCGGGAGCGGCTCCGGTCAGCTGACGACCGTCACCGGGCCGATGCCCAGCTCCCGTACCGGCTCGGCGATCGACGACGCGTCGCCGACCAGGACCACCACGAGGCGGTCCAGCGGGAAGGCGCTGACGACCGCGGCGGTCGCCTCCACCGTGCCGGTCGCGGCCAGCCGCGCGTACAGCGTGGCCTGGTAGTCGTCCGGGAGTTGCTGCTCGACCTGGTCCGCGAGCGTGCTCGCCACCGCGGCGGCCGTCTCGTACCGCAGCGGCGCCACCCCGACCAGGTTCTGCACGGCGACGTCGCGCTCGTCGTCGGTCAGGCCGCCCTCGGCGAGGGTGCGGATGACCTGCCAGGCGTCGGCGAGCGCGGGACCGGTGACCTCGGTGGCGACCGAGCCGCTGATCGCCAGCAGCGCGGCGCCGGTGCCGTCGGCCGAGGAGATGCAGCACCTGGGCGAAGGCCCGGACGCCGTAGGTGTAGCCCTTCTCCTCGCGCAGCACCCGGTCGAGCCGGGAGGTGAGGGTGCCGCCCAGGCAGTAGGTGCCGAGCACCTGGGCCGGCCACACCGGGTCGTGCCGGTCGGCGCCGGTCCGGCCGATGAGCAGCTGCGTCTGCACCGCGCCGGGCCGGTCGACGATCACCACGCGGGCGGTGTCGTCCGCGGTGATCGCCGGGCGGGGACCGGGCTCGGCCTTCGTGCCGGTCCAGCGGCCGAGGGTGGAGTCCAGCAGCGCGGGCAGGTCGATGCCGGTGAGGTCGCCGACCACGACGGCGGTCGCCGGTGGCCGGCCGCACATGCGTCCGCGTAGAAGGCGCGCACCGCGGCCGCGTCGATCCTGCGGACGGTCTCCTCGGTGCCCTGGCGCGGCCGGGAGTGCCGCACGCCCGCCGGGAAGAGCTCCTTGGACAGCGCCATCGCGGCCCGCCGGCCGGGGTTGGCCAGCTCGTGCGGGATCTCGTCCAGCCGGTTGGCGACCAGCCGCTTGATCTCGTCCTCGGGGAAGGCGGGTGCCCGCAGCGCCTCGGCGAGCAGCCCGAGCGCCTTGTCGAGCCGGGAGGCGGGCACTTCGAGGGAGACCCGCACGCCCGGGTGGTCGGCGTGCGCGTCCAGGGTGGCGCCGCAGCGCTCCAGTTCGGCCGCGAACTCCTCGGCGGTGTGCTCGTCGGTGCCCTCCGACAGCGCCCTGGCCATGATGGTGGCCGACGCCGTCCAGGCCCTCGGGCTCGGCGTCGAGCGGCGCGGCGAGCAGCACCTCGACGGCGACGACCTGCTGGCCGGGGCGGTGGCTGGTGAGCAGCGTCAGCCCGTTGGCCAGCGCGCCGCGGTCCGGCGGCGGGAAGGCCCACGGCCGGGGCTCGCCGGCCTGCGGCCGCGGGTGGAACGTCATGACGGCGGCGGTGTCGCTCACGCTTCGCCCTCTTCCTCATCGGCCTGGTCGGCGGCGTCCTCGGCGCCCGACGGGTCGCCTCCGGTGGGCTCGTAGACGAGGACGGCCCGGTTGTCCGGGCGCAGCCGGGCCGCGGCCACCGCCTTGACCTCGTCCGCGGTGACCGACAGCACCCGGTCCACGGCGGTCAGCGCGAGCTGCGGGTCGCCGAACAGCACGGCGAACCGGCACAGTTCGTCGGCGCGGCCGTTGACCGTGGCGAGCCGGTCCAGCCACTCGCGCTCCAACTGGGCCTGCGCGCGCTCCATCTCCTCGGGGGTGGGCCCGCTCTCGGCGAAGCGGGCCAGCTCCTCGTCGACCGCGGTCTCGATGGCGGACAGCTCGACGCCGCTGGACGCCTTGACGTCCAGCCAGCCCAGCGAGGGCGCCCCGGCCAGCCGCAGCAGGCCGAAGCCCGCGGTGACGGCGGTGCGGTCGCGCCGCACCAGGCGGTTGTGCAGCCGGGACGACTCGCCGCCGCCCAGCACGGTCAGCGCCAGGTCGGCGGCGTCACCCTCACGGGTGCCGTCCGCGGGCAGCCGGTAGGCGGCCATCAGGGCGCGCGAGGGCACGTCCTCCTCGACGACCTCGCGCAGCTGCCCGCCCATCACGTCGGGCAGCGAGCCGTCGCGCGGCTGCGGCTTGCCGTCGTGCGCGGGGATCGTGCCGAAGTACTTCTCGATCCAGGCCAGCGTCTGCTCGGGGTCGATGTCGCCGACCACCGAGAGCACCGCGTTGCCGGGCGCGTAGTACGTACGGAAGAACGCGCGGGCGTCCTCCAGGGAGGCCGCGTCCAGGTCGGCCATCGAGCCGATCGGGGTGTGGTGGTACGGGTGGCCCGTCGGGGTAGGCGAGCGCGGTGAGGCGTCTCGAAGGCGGTGCCGTAGGGCACGTTGTCGTACCGCTGGCGGCGCTCGTTCTTCACCACGTCGCGCTGGTTGTCCAGGCTTTCCTGGTCGAGCGCGGCGAGCAGGCTGCCCATCCGGTCGGCCTCCAGCCACAGCGCCAGCTCCACCTGGTGGGCGGGCATGGTCTCGAAGTAGTTGGTGCGCTCGAAGCTGGTGGTGCCGTTGAGCGAACCGCCCGCGCCCTGCACCAGTTCGAAGTGGCCGTTGCCCTTGCACGCTCGCCGAGCCCTGGAACATCAGGTGCTCGAAGAGGTGGGCGAGACCGGTGCGGCCCTTGACCTCGTGCCGCGAACCGACGTCGTACCAGAGGCACACCGCGGCGACCGGGGTGAGGTGGTCCTCGGAGAGCACCACCCGCAGGCCGTTCGCCAGGCGGTGCTCGGTGGCTGTCAGGCCGCTGGAGTGTGCCTCCGGGGTGGCCGTGTGACCCATGGGCAAGCTGTCCTTCCGGTCGCTGCTGCGTGACTGCGTAGAGTGCTGCCACTCTAGGCAAGCGTGCCGCGGGTGCGCGAAGTTCCCGGCTCCCCGGCGCGCTCGTGCCGGGTCGCGGTCCGCGTTGTCGGTAGCTGCGGTCCACAATGGTCGGCGTCAGCCGACCGTCAGTCCACCGGTCCGTACCGACGAGACTGTCGGACGCCGCCAGCCGAAGGAGCGCCGCCGAGATGGCCCGCCGCACGACGAAGACGGCCCGCCGGGGGCCCGAGCGAACTCCGGGAAGACTTCGAGGAGCGCATCCTCGACATCGACGTCGTGGACGAGATGCAGGGCTCCTACCTCGAGTACGCCTACTCGGTGATCTACTCCCGCGCGCTGCCCGACGCCCGCGACGGCATGAAGCCGGTGCACCGCCGCATCGTCTACCAGATGAACGAGATGGGCCTGCGCCCCGACCGCGCCTACGTCAAGTGCGCCCGGGTCGTCGGCGAGGTGATGGGCAAGCTGCACCCGCACGGCGACGCGTCGATCTACGACGCGATGGTGCGGATGGCGCAGCCCTTCTCGCAGCGGCTGCCGCTGGTCGACGGGCACGGCAACTTCGGCTCGCTGGACGACATGCCGGCCGCCATGCGGTACACCGAGGCCCGGATGTCGGGGCCGGCCCAGCTCATGGTCGAGTCGATCGACGAGGACACCGTCGACTTCGCGCCCAACTACGACGGCCAGGAGCGGGAGCCGGGCGTCCTGCCCGTCCGCGTACCCGAACCTGCTGGTCAACGGCGCGTCCGGGATCGCGGTCGGCATGGCCACCAACATGCCGCCGCACAACCTGGGCGAGGTCATCGCCGCCGCCCGCCACCTGATCAGGTACCCGAACGCGGACCTGGACGCGCTGATGCGCCACGTCCCGGGCCCCGACCTGCCCACCGGCGGCCGGATCATCGGCCTGTCGGGCATCCGCGACGCGTACGAGACGGGCCGCGGCACCTTCAAGATCCGCGCCACGGTCTCGGTGGAGGACGTCACCCCGCGCCGCAAGGGCCTGGTCGTCACCGAACTGCCCTTCACCGTCGGCCCCGAGAAGGTCATCGCCAAGATCAAGGACATGGTCGGCGCGAAGAAGCTCCAGGGCATCGCCGACGTCAAGGACCTCACCGACCGCGCAGCACGGCCTGCGGCTGGTCATCGAGATCAAGAACGGCTTCAACCCCGAGGCCGTCCTCGAACAGCTCTACAAGCTGACGCCGATGGAGGAGTCCTTCGGCATCAACAACGTGGCCCTGGTGGACGGCCAGCCGCTCACCCTCGGCCTCAAGGAGCTGCTGGAGGTCTACGTCGACCACCGCTTCACGGTGGTGCGGCGGCGCAGCGAGTTCCGCCGCACCAAGCGGCGCGACCGGCTGCACCTGGTCGACGGCCTGCTGGTGGCGCTCGTCGACATCGACGAGGTCATCGCGATCATCCGGGCCAGCGACAACGCGGCGCAGGCCAAGGAGCGCCTGATGGAGCGCTTCGGGCTGTCCGACATCCAGACCCAGTACATCCTGGACACCCCGCTGCGCCGGCTCACCCGGTTCGACCGGATCGAGCTGGAGTCCGAGCGCGACCGGCTCAACGCGGAGATCGCCGAGCTGACCCGGATCCTCGACTCGGACGCGGAGCTGCGCAAGCTGGTCTCCTCCGAACTGGCCGCGGTCGCCAAGCAGTACGGCACCGAGCGGCGTACGGTCCTGCTGGAGTCGGCGGGCGCGCCGGTCGCGGCGGTGCCGCTGGAGGTCGCCGACGACCCGTGCCGGGTGCTGCTGTCCTCGACCGGGCTGCTGGCCCGTACCGCGGCGGGCGACGGGCGGGACGAGGACGGCGGCAAGCGGGCCAAGCACGACGTGATCGTCTCGGCGGTGCCGACCACCGCCCGGGCGGACGTCGGCGTGGTCACCTCGACCGGGCGGCTGCTGCGGCTGACCGTCATCGACCTGCCGATGCTGCCGGAGACCTCGGGTCCGCCGTCGCTGGCCGGGCGGCGCGCCGCTGACCGAGTTCCTGTCGCTGGACGACGGCGAGCGGGTGCTGTGCCTGACCACGCTGGACGAGTCCTCGCCCGGGCTCGCGCTCGGCACCGAGCAGGGCGTGGTCAAGCGGGTGGTGCCGGACTACCCGGCGAACAAGGACGACTTGGAGGTCATCGGCCTCAAGGACGGCGACGTGATCGTCGGCGCGGTCGAGCTGCGCACCGGCGAGGAGGACCTGGTCTTCATCACCGACGACGCCCAACTGCTGCGCTACCCCGCCTCCCAGGTGCGCCCGCAGGGGCGCCCGGCCGGCGGCATGGCGGGCATCAAGCTCGACCGACGGCGCGAAGGTGATCTCCTTCACCGCGGTCGACCCGGCGGTCGACGCGGTCGTCTTCACGGTCGCCCGCTCGGAGGGCACGCTCGACGGCTCCGCCGAGGGCACGGCCAAGCTCACCCCCTTCGACCAGTACCCGCGCAAGGGGCGGGCCACCGGCGGGGTGCGCTGCCAGCGGTTCCTGCGCGGCGAGACCGGCCTGCAACTGGCCTGGGCCGGCCCGACCCCCGCCCGCGCCGCCACGGCCAACGGCTCGCCCGCCGACCTCCCCCCGAAGGACCCCCGCCGCGACGGCTCGGGCGTCCCCCTCGCCAAGCCCATCACCTCTCTCGCCGGCCCGGTCTGACCGTCCCCGCGGCGGGCACTCCGCGGGAGCGCCCGGCCACGGGTGCCGCGGCCGAACGGGGCCGGGCGACCCGGCGGAAGGGGGCGCGGCGGGTGGACGGGCCGAGGCGCGGAGCTGAACGGGGGCCGAGGGGCGCGGCTCGAAGGCGGGCCGAGGCGCTGAAGGGGCGCGGCCGCGGACGGGGGCCCCGAAGGTGCGCGGGGCGCGGGTGAGGGCACCTCCCAGCCGCCAGGCTGGGGGAGAACTGCGCGAGCAGCCCACCACCGGCCGCGGGTCCGGCCACTACCGCAACCACCCCACCCGGCCGGCGCCCCCGCCTCCGAAAACCACAGGCTAGGCTCCCCCGAGTGAGCACGTGCACACGAACCTCCGCGGCCCTGGCCGAGCCCCTCACCGCCACCGCCGCCACCGCGCGGACCTGGCTGCTGATCGAGCAACCGGGCCCCTGGGGTGCCAAAGCCCTGAAGTCCAGCCACCTCGACCCCTCGGTCGGCCGCGCACTGGACCGGCTCACCAACGGCACCGGCGTCCGGATCGGCCTGATCCGCCGCCCCGGCCGCCACGCCGACACCCACCGCCCCACCCGACACCGGGTGTTCACCGCCCACACGGCGCCGCGAAACCCATGGGTCCGCACAGCCGAGATCGCCGACCCCGCGGAACTGCTCGCCCTGGACTTCCCGGCCCTCGGCGCGGGCGCCGACACCGGCTTCGGGTCCGCGTACGACGGCCCGCCGCTCGCCCTCGTCTGCACCAACGGCACCCGCGACCGCTGCTGCGCCCTCCACGGCCGGCCGCTCGCCGCCGAACTCGCCGGCGCCGACGGCCATGACGGCGGCCACGGCAGCGGCGGCGGTCACGCCGTCTGGGAGACCACCCACCTCGGCGGCCACCGCTTCGCGCCCACCATGCTCGTCCTCCCGCACGGCTACGCGTACGGCCGGCTCGACGGCGCCCGTGCCAAGGCCGTTCTCGAGGCCGCCCGCTCCGGCCTGATGGTGACCGACCGCTGCCGGGGGCGCTCCGCGTGGGACCGCCCGGGCCAGGCAGCCGAGTTGGCCGTCCGCGCCCTCACCGGTGAGGACCGCGCGGACACGCTCACGGTGGAGCCCGCGGACGGGTCGGGACCGGGCGCCCGCTCCGTACGCGTCACCCACACCGACGGCCGGGCCTGGCTCGTCCGCGTCACCGAGAGCGTGTCCACTCCACCGCGCCCGGAGAGCTGCGGCGCGGCCCTCGGCACACCGGCCCGGATGGACGTCACCGGCATCGACGCCCTGCCCGGCACGGCGTCCGGGCCTCCTCCCGGCGCCCGGCCCTGAACGCGGCGGCCCCCGACCGCCGTCGGGCGGCCGTCCCCCCTACACCGCCCCCGCTCCCGTCAGCGACCGCACCTCCGTCTCGGCGTACGCCCCCTCGTCCGCCGGTTCGGGCGACAGCACCGTGCCGAGCCAGCCCATCAGGAAGCCCAGCGGGATCGAGACCACGCCCGGGTTCTCCAGCGGGAAGAGCTGGAAGTCCATCCCCGGGAAGAGCGAGTCGGGCCGCCCGGACACGACCGGCGAGAGCACGACCAGCACCAGCGCCGGGACCAGCCCGCCGTAGATCGACCACACCGCGCCGCGGGTGGTGAACCGCCGCCAGAACAGCGAGTACAGCAGCGCCGGCAGGTTCGCGGACGCGGCCACGGCGAAGGCCAGCCCGACCAGGAACGCGATGTTCTGGTCCTGCGCGAACAGGCTCAGCGCGATGGCCACCGCCCCGATCCCGACCGCCGCGTACCGCGCCACCCGTACCTCGTCCTCCTCCATCGCCCCGGCCGGGCTCCCCTGGTCGCCCTTGGCCGCGTGCCGGGGCCGCCGCCGCAAGGTGGCGTAGAGGTCGTGGGCCACCGACGCCGAGGACGCCAGGGTGATGCCCGCGACGACCGCCAGGATCGTCGCGAACGCCACCGCGCCCACCACGGCGAACAGCACCGCTCCCCCGGTCGTCCCCGATCCGCCGCCGAGCGCCTCGGCGAGCAGCGGCACCGCCGTGTTCCCCGCCTCGTTCGACGCCCGCACCGTGTCCGGACCCGACCACGCGCCGCGGCGCCGAAGCCCAGCACGATCGTCATCAGGTAGAACACCCCGATGAGCCCGATCGCCCACACCACCGACCGCCGCGCGGAGCGGGCCGTCGGCACCGTGTAGAACCGCGACAGGATGTGCGGCAGACCCGCGGTGCCCAGCACCAGGGCCAGGCCGAGGCTGATGAAGTCCAGCCGCGACGTCGCGCTGCCGCCGTACTTCAGCCCGGGCGCGAGGAACGACTTCCCGTGCCCGCTGCCCGCCGCCGCCGACCGCAGCAGCTCGTCCACGTTCCCGTGGAAGCGCACCAGCACCATCACCGTCAGCGCGATCGTGCCGCCCATCAGCAGCACGGTCTTGACGATCTGGATCCAGGTGGTGGCCCGCATCCCGCCGAAGGACACGTAGAAGACCATCAGCGCGCCGACCCCGATCACCGACCAGGTCCTGCGCCGCGCCGGTGCCGCCGAGCAGCAGCCCCACCAGGCTGCTCGCGCCCACCATCTGCGCCACCAGGTAGAGGATCGACACCGTCACCGACGCCGTCCCCGCCGCGATCCGCACCGGCCGCTGCCGCATCCGCGCCGACAGCACGTCCGCCAGCGTGTACCGCCCGCAGTTGCGCACCAGTTCGGCGACGAGCATCAGCACGACCAGCCAGGCCACGAAGAAGCCCACCGAGTACAGCAGCCCGTCGTAGCCGAACAGCGCGATCAGCCCGGAGATCCCCAGGAACGACGCGGCGGACATGTAGTCCCCCGCGATCGCGAACCCGTTCTCGGCGGGCGTGAACAGCCGGCCGCCCGCGAAGAACTCCACCGACGAACTGCGCCGCCGCCCCGCCCACGCCGTGATCGCCAGCGTCACCGCGACGAAGACCGTGAACAGCACGATCGACAGCCCCTGGTGGTCCCCCGTCCGTGCCGCCAGGTACCCGGCGGCCGTGCCCTGCGCCGTCACCGCACCCGCTCCTGTCCGGTCCTGGTGGCCAGCGTCCACCGCAGGTCCAGCGCCGCCTGGTCCCGCCGCAGCCGGGCGTGCCGGGCGTACGCCCAGGTCAGCAGGAACGTCGTCGCGAACTGCGCCAGCCCCGCGACCATCGCCACATTCAGCTCACCCGCGACCCGGTGCCCCATCAGGCCGGGCGCGGTGGTCGCGGCCACCACGTACAGCAGGTACCAGCTCACGAAGGCGGCCACCCCGGGAAACGCGAACCGCCGGTAGCGGTCCCGCACTTCCCGGAACGTCGCGCTGCGCTGCACCTCGATGTACGCCGCCGCCCGTCGCTGCGCCGGATCCTCCCGCCGGGCCTGCGGCATCCACGCCGACGTCGTCGCGTCCTGCCACGGGTCCTCGACCCCCAGTGAGCCGGGGTCTCCCCCGTCGTGCTCGTCCACCGGACTCTCCTCGTTCCACGGCCGTTCGGCCGTGCGCCCAATCATGGACAGAGCGGGAAGATCCAGGTCCAACAAGTCCAAACCTTCACACCATCAGGTGATCCCGTGCCGGTACGCGTACCCGACCGCCTGAGCCCGGTCGCGGACCCCGGTCTTGGCGAACAGATTGTTGATGTGCGTCTTCACGGTGGCCATGCTCACGTGCAGCCGCCCGGCGATCTCGGTGTTGGACAGCCCCTCCGCGACCAGGGCCAGCACCTCGGCCTCCCGCGCGGTGAGCCCGTCCGGCAGCTCCTTCCCGTCCTTGCCTGCCTGCCTGCCTGCTCCTGTTCCCGGCGCTTCCGACGGCCGCCCCACCCCGGACAGCACGTCCAGCACCCGGCTCTGCACCGCGGGCGACAGCCCCGCCTGACCCGCCGTCACATCCGCGATGGCCCGGGCGATCTCGTCCCCGCCCGCGTCCTTCGTCAGATAGCCCCGGGCCCCGGCCCGCAGCGCGGGGAAGAGCGAGTCGTCGTCCGCGTACGTCGTGAGCACCACCACCTGCGTGCCCGGGTACTGCGAGCGGATGCGCCGGGTCGCCTCCACCCCGTCGCACCGCGGCATCCGCAGGTCCATCAGCACCACCTCCGGCCGGCGCTCCGCCACCAGCCGTACCGCCTCCTCCCCGTCGGCCGCCGCCCCCACCACCTCGATCCCCGGCAGCAGGCCCAGCAGCATCACGATCCCCTCGCGCACCACCGTCTGGTCGTCCGCGACCACCACCCGCGTCATGCGGGCACCCGCAAGCGCACCACGAAGCCCTCCTCTGCCGGCCCGGCGTCCAGCGCGCCGCCCAGCAGTTCGGCGCGCTCCCGCATCCCCCGAAGACCGTAGCCCGAACCGGAGGACCCCAGAGAGTTGTCCACAGGCGCCTGTCCGCCGAAGTCGCGGAACTCCAGCTCCACCTCCTGCGGCCGGTACTCCAGCCGCAGCGCGACCCGGGCCCCCGGCGCGTGCTTGCGCACATTCGTCATCGCCTCCTGCGCCACCCGCCGCACCGCGAGCCCCGCCTCCGCGGGCAGGCCGCGCGACTCCCCCGCCACCTCCAGCCGGGCCCCCTCGGACGCCACCAGCTCGCGCAGGAACTCCTCGACCGGAGCCATCTCCCCGCGCAGCGCGGAGAGCGCCTGCCGGGTCTCGGCGAGCCCCTCCCGGGCCATCCGGCGGGCCGCCACCACCCGCTCCAGCACGACCTTCTGGTCGACGCCCCGCTCGATCAGCAGCCGGGTCGCCTCCAGGTGGACGGTCTGCGCGGACAGGCTGTGCGCGAGGACGTCATGGATCTCCCGGGCGATCCTGGCCCGCTCGGCCAGCGCCGCCGACTCCGCCTCCGCCTTCCGCGCGGCCCGCTCCTGGGCCAGCAGTCGCTGGGTGTTGCCCCGCGACTCCGCGTCCAGCCGCACCGTGTAGCCGGACAGCGACAGCCCCAGCGCGGTCAGCACCGTCACGATCCAGTTGCCCTCTCCGGTGAAGAACGCGAAGCCGAGCAGCGAGACCGCGGCCACCGGCACCCCCGCGGCCAGCGGCAGCCGCTCCAGGGCCAGCACCGCGCACCCGCACCACACGACGGCCGCGGCGACCCGCGCGCCCATCGCGTCCACCCCACCGGCGCCGGCCACGAGCAGCACCAGCATCCCGACCGAGGGCCACAGCCGGTGGTGGAGGGTGAAGCGGAAGTACCCGAACACCACCCCGCAGGCCGCCAGCACCGCCGCGCACCGCGGCCGCCGCCTGCCAAGGCGTCCAGACCGCCGCGGGCCACGATCCCCCACAGCGCGCCGGCCAGCAGCAGCAGGCGGACCACCCGGCCGATGCCCTGCCGGGCCACCGGCCGGGACGCGCGGGACAGCGCTTCCCGCGAAGGCCAGGACGTCCAGGTCGTCATGAGACCGTACGGTACGACGGCTCCAGGCTCTGGGCCCGCCAGATCAGCACGCCGGTGCGTATCAGGAGGGTGGCGGCCACCGCGACCAGCACGGACGAGGAGTCCTGGTGGACGCCTATCGAGGCGGCGATCGCGTACAGCCCGAGACGCGTGGCTATGCCCAGCACCCATACGGCGATGGTCGCCTTCGTGCCCTGCACCCACACCCTGCCGTCGGACTCGGTCCACATCCGGGTCGTGGTGGCCCAGATGACACCCATAACCGCGCCCACGAGCAGTTCCGCGGCGAGCAGCGCCACTGCGGCCTCCTGGTGGTGCGGGTCGATCAGGCCGCCGCCGCTCCGTATCGCCAGCACGACCAGCACGGCGGGAATCAGCCACCAGCGGCCGCCGCCGACCACACGCGGCCTGAGCTGGCGGGCGATCACCAGGCCGACGACCGCGAGGATCACCAGGGTATTGGCCGGACCGGACATGACGGGCGCCTCCGAAACACGATTCGACGATGGGCTGCATCGATGAATCTACGGAAGTCCGCTGGTCAATGGATCAAGCCGAGGGTGGAAAGCTCATCTCCACCCGAGGGTGGAGGCACGGGCCGGGACACGGAAAAGGGGGCGCGGGAACATCGTTCCCACGCCCCCTTCACGGGCGACGGTGCGGTGCGGTGCACCGGCACCCGTACGACCTGCCGGGCCTCAGACCGACTCAGCCCGACTCAGTCCGACTCAACTGAGCGCGAACTTCTGGGCCGCGGAGCCGTTGCAGTCGTAGATCTGCAACCGGGTGCCGTTCCCCGTCGCGCCGCTGGGCGAGTCCAGGCAGCGGCCCGACTGCGGATTGAGCAGCGACCCGTCGGACTGCTGCTGCCAGACCTGCCCGCCGACCCCGTTGCAGTCCCACAGCTCGACCTGCGTCTGGTTCGCCGTCCCGTTGCCGTTGATGTCCAGGCAGCGGCCGATCGTGCTCAGCGAACCGTTGGCGTTGTGCGTCCAGTACTGGTCCTCGGCGTAGGACTGGCAGTTCCACAACTGCACGGCCGTGCCGTCGCCGCCGGTGTCGTCGCCGGCGACGTCCACGCACTGGCCGCCGGGGCCGGTGATCCGCCCCTGGGGACCGTTGGGCACGTTCGTCTCACCGGAGTAGCCGACCGAGACGATGTTCGCCTGGACCGCGTTCTCGGCGGCGTCGGTCGGGTAGCCGGAGACCATCACGCCCTCGAAGAAGGTGCCCATGTTCCGGTTGCTGTTGTCGCCCCCGGTGCCCAGGATGATGCCGCCTTCCTGCTGCATCGGACGGTAGCCGCCTCGGGTGGGCAGCGCCGCCGCTCCACCATGTCGACAGGCCGCCGGACTGGGAGTTGCCGCCCTTGATGGCGTAGGTGGTCTGGCCGTCGTTCTTCAGCACGGCGGTGACGAACGTGCTGCCGTTGCCCTGGTTGGCGGTGTTCGAGCCGTTGTCGCCCTGGAACATGCCGTTCTCCATGTCCGCCTCGACCCATGGGCCCGAGCCGGTGCACGGCTGGAAGTAGCAGGTGGTGGCGATGGACACGGCGTCCATGTGGCCGTTGCCGGTGTCGGACGGCGTGCTCTCGGCGTTGCCGTAGTCGAAGCAGCAGTCCGAACCGACGTGGGTGCCGCTGGCCACCATGTAGGCGCCCTCGGCCTGGCCGTTGACGGCGACTCCGGAGGCGGCGCCCGTGTAGCGGTAGCCGACTCCCGGCGAGATCCAGATGCCGTACGCCTTGTGACCGCCGGCCGTGACCGAGAGCTCGGCGGCGTCCGCACCGCGGTCCGCACCGCCGGCCGTGCCCGCCGGACCCGGGAGCAGGTCGTTGTGCCGCGAGCTCTGGTCGTAGACCTTGCTGATGCGGCACGTGGTGTTGGCGCAGAACGAGTCCTGCTGGGAGGCGTTGGCGTAGCCGCCCTGGGCGAGCAGTCCGATGTCGGAGGTGGCCCCGTCCGACGCGCGGGTGACCTGGTACAGGGGGCCGTTGTAGGAGGAGAAGAGGGCGCGCACCGTGCTGTGCGCGGCGACGCAGGGGGTGCCCGCGGCGCCGTAGATGTCGCACGGCAGCGAGCCGGCGGCCTGCGACACGGCGGGCAGGCTGATCAGGGCGCCGAGGACGAGCCCGAGGGTCGCGACGGCGGACAGCAGGGCCCTGCGGAAGCGAAGGACCGGTCCCATCGCGCCGCGCGGCACGGCTGCGGCGGTGGCAGATTTCTTTCTGCGCATATGTGCTCCTGGAGTGGGGGGCGGAGCTCGAACTCGTCTATGTGGGGGCCGAGTTCACGCTCCTCGACAACTGGCTCGGAAGGTACGCGCACTGGTTGATTGCGTCAATATTTGTTGCTTTTATTTTCTTCATCCCGCCAAACTGTCCGAATCTGTGGGTTTTCCGCTGTCGACAACGTTTCCCGGACAGACCCTTGCCGCTATTTACGATCAGTCTTATCGTAACTCTGAGCGTAAATAGGAGGCGACGGTGGCCGACGAACAGCGCCGCATGGTCAGCACGACCGACCTGGGCCGGTGGAACGCCGAGGTGGTGCTGGAACGCCTGTACAACCGGGAGCAGAGCAGCAACGCCGAACTGGCCCGCCACACCGGGCTGTCCCGCTCGACGGTGGAGCGGGCGCTCGACCTGCTCATCGAGCAGGGGCTGGTGGCCAAATCCGATCCGGTCGCCCTGGTCAGCGGGCGGCCGGCGGCGCTGTACCGGCTGATTCCCGAAGCCGGCCACCTGCTGGCCGTCGACATCGGCGCGCACACCGTACGGGCCCGCGTCGACGACCTCGCCGGGCCGGTGGCGGGACGGCCGGCGGCGGACGCGGGGGATCACGAGCCGGCGCCGGCGGCCGTGGGCCCCGAGGACCGGGCGGATCGCCGGCTGGCCGCCATGGACCGGCTCGTGGACCGGGCACTGACCGCCGCGGGCATCACCGCCGACCAGGTGCGCGCGGTCACCGTCGCCACCCCGGGCATCGTCGACACCGACGGAACCGTCACCGCCTGCCGGGTGATCCGTGCAGGCGACTGGGTCGGCGACCGCCTCCGCACCCGGGTGGGGGAACGGTTCCCCGGCGCGGCGGTCACGGTGGACAACGACGCCAACCTCGCCGTGCTGGCCGAGCAGCGGTTCGGCGTCGCGGGCGACACCGGGGAACTCGTCGCGGTGTTCGCCGGGCGACGCGTCGGCTTCGGCATCCTGCACGGCGGCAGCCTGCACCGCGGCGCGCACCACCAGGCGGGCGAGGCGGCCAACATCCGTGACTCCTGGTGGGGGCGGGCCAACGACTGGCTGCGCCGTCACCAGGACGGCGCGGAGGGGCTGTTCGCCGCCGCTCGGGCCGGGCGGCCGGAGGCGGTGGCCGAGGTCGGCGAACTCGGGCGTCTGCTGGGCATGGCGTTCGCCGAGGTGGTGCACACCGTCGACCCGGAGCTGATCGTGCTGGGCGGGGCGGTCTCGCTGGCCGGGCCGACCGTCCTGCACCCGCTGGCCGAACAGTTCAAGCGGGCCTGCCGGGACACCGTGGCGCCGCCGCTGCTGCTGTCCACGCTCGGGAGACGCGCGGTGCTGCTCGGCGCCGCGGAACACGCCCGGCGCACCGCGTTCGCCCATCTGCTCGACGAGGCACGGCCGCATCTGCCCAACACCACACCCAGGAGCGGACGATGACCGTACGCGTGGCAGTTCTCGGCGCCGGGGTCCGCGGGTGGGACCACAGCAGGCGCATCCGCGGCTGGGGCGGCCTGATCACCGCCGTCGCCGAACCCGACGAGGGCCGCAGGCGCCGTATCGCCGCGGAACACGACCTGCCGGCGGAGGCGTGTTTCGCGGACTGGCGCGAACTGGTCGAGCGCCCCGACCTGGCGGACGCGGTGCTGATCACCACCCAGGACGCCGACCACGCGGAACCCTGCGTGCGGTTCGCCGGGCTCGGCAAGCACATTCTCTGCGAGAAGCCGATGGCGCCGACCGAGGAGGACGCGGCCCGCATGGTGGAGGCGGTGGAACGCGCCGGGGTGATCTTCGCCGTGCTGCACCCGCTGCGCTACATGCCCTACACCGACACGATCAAGCACCTGGTGCGCGACGGCCGGATCGGCCGGATCGTGTCCGTGCAGCACCTGGAGCCGGTCGGCGCGTGGCATTTCGCGCACTCCTACGTACGGGGCAACTGGCGGCGCGAGGACCTCTCCAGCTCCCTGCTGATGGCCAAGTGCTGCCATGACATGGACTGGTTGTCGTATCTCGTGGAGGCCCGGCCCGCGCGGGTCGCCTCCTTCGGCAGGCTCACCCACTTCCGCGCGGAGAACCAGCCGCAGGGCGCGGCCGACCGCTGCCTCGACTGCGCGGTGGAGTCCGACTGCCCGTTCTCCGCGCCCCGCCTGTACCGGTCCTGCTTCGGCCACCGCGACCGGGAGCAGTGGCCGCTCGCCGTGGTCACCCCCACGCTCACCGAGGAGGCCCTCACCGAGGCGCTGGCCACCGGCCCCTACGGCCGCTGCGTCTACGCCTGCGACAACGACGTGGTCGACCACCAGGTGGTGGCCATCGACTTCGACAACGGGGTCACCGCCACCCACACCGTCACCGCGTTCACCGAGATGAGCCACCGGCGGACCAGGATCTTCGGCACCCACGGCAGCATCGAGACCGACGGGCTCCATGTCACCGTGCACGACTTCCGGTCCCACCCGGCCACCACGGTGGACCGCATCGACGTCTTGGGCGGGGCGGCCGCGGACGGAGGCGTGGCCGGTCACGGCGACGGTGACCGCGCCGCAGTCGACGCGTTCCTCACCGCCGTCACCACCGGCGACACCGGGCCGATCCGCTCGGGGCCGCGCGAGTCGCTGCAAAGCCACCGGGCGGTCTGGGCGGCGGAGCACGCCCGCCGCACGAACACCACGGTCACCCTGTCCTGACCGCGGCGCCGGAAGCCGCGGCCTCCCGGCCCGCTTCGGCGACTACGGGGCGGTCCCCCGCCGTCGGACCAGGAACCGGGCGCCCACCGCGCAGACCTGCGTCCCCGCGGCCGGTCAGGCGGTGGCGGCAGGGGTCTGGAAGTAGTGGCCCTTGTCGAGGTCTTCGAGAAGGCCGGGGTGGGTCGGCCGCCAGTCCAGCAGTTCGCCGGTCAGGGCGCTCGACGCCGGGGTGTCCAGGCCGAGGAAGGCGCCCAGCCAGGCGAAGTGCTCGGCCGCGGCCTCGGGGGCCACGGAAGCCACCGGCACGTCGAGGTGACGGCCGATCACCTCGGCGACGTCGCGGATCGCGACGCCCTCCTCGGCGACGCCGTGCAGCACCGAGCCGGCGGGGGCCTTCTCGACCGCCAGGCGGAACAGCCGTGCGGCGTCGAGGCGGTGGACCGCCGGCCAGCGGTTGACGCCGTCGCCGATGTAGCCGGAGACGCCCGTGGCCCGGGCGATGCCGACCAGGGTCGCCATGAAGCCGTTGTCCCCGTCACCGTGGCAGGTCGGTGAGAGCCGCACCACGGACGCGCGCACGCCGCGCGGGGCGAGCGCGAGCACCGCCTGGGCGGTGGCCGACCGGATCGAGATCGGCGAGCCGTCGATCGTGGGCATGTCCCGCTCGGTCGCCACATGCCCCGGCCTGAGGCCGCCCACTCCGGAGGCGATGACGAAGGGACGGTCGGTACCGGCCAGCGCGTCGCCCAAGGTGTCGACGGCGCGGCGATCGGCCTCGGCCGCGCCCTGGAAGTCGCCGCTGAAGGCGATGTCGTGCTTGAAGGCGAGATGGATCACCCCGTCCGACGCGGCAGCGGCGCTCTCCAGCACGTCGAGGTCGTCGACGGTGCCGCGGACGACCTCCGCCCCTGCGGAGGTGAGGGCGGCCGCGGAGGCGTCGGAGCGGGCGAGCCCGACGACCTGGTGGCCCGCGTCGAGGAGTTCGGGTACGACGGCGGAGCCGATCCAGCCGGACGCACCGGTCACGAAGATACGCATGGGAGGAGCCCCAGACTGTTGATGTCAGTTACTGACATCAACAGTACGCCCTGATGTCAGTTGCTGTCATCACGGTAGGATCAGTACATGGGTAGATGGGAGCCGAACGCGCGCGGACGCCTGGCGGAGGCCGCGTTGGAGCTCTACAGCGAGCACGGCTACGAGCAGACCACCGTGGCGGGGATCGCGCAGCGGGCCGGCCTCACGGAGCGGACCTTCTTCCGGCACTACGCCGACAAGCGCGAGGTGCTGTTCGTCGGCTCCGGCGAGCTGCAGGAGCTGTTCGTGAACGCGGTCGCCGAAGCTCCGCGGCCTGCCGCGCCGATCGAGGCGATGGCGGCGGGACTGGAGGCGGTCTCCGCGGTGTTCGCGGGCCGCCGCGAGCACTCCCGGAAACGGCAGTCCGTCATCGTGGCCAACGCCGAACTCCGCGAGCGCGAGCTGATCAAGCTCGCCTCGATGTCGGCCGCGCTCGCCGACGCCCTGCGCCGGCGCGGCGTTGCCGAGCCCGCCGCGAGCCTGACCGCCGAGGCGGGGGTCGCCGTCTTCAAGGTCGGCTTCGAGCGCTGGATCGCGGCGGACGAGGGCCGCGAGATGTCTCCGTTGATGCGCGACTCACTGGACGAGCTCAAGGCCGTGACCGCGGGCGGCCGGTGGGCCGGTCCACAGGGCCCTCAGCAGTAGTACGGCGGCCCACCGTCCGACCTGGCCGGTCCACGGCCTTCCACCTGGTCGATCCACGACGAGCAGGCCGGGTCGCCCAGCACTGGACCACCGACGACACCGTACGAACATCCTCGCGTGGCGACGCGCCGGGATTTACTAAGGCAGATTGATAAGCTAGCTTTAGCATATGAATGATGAGCTGGACACCGACGGGATCGCCGCGGCCCTGTTCGCGAGCGTCAGCCTGCTGGTGCGACGGATCCGCCAGGTCCCCACCGAGGGCGGGCTCACCATGCCCGAGCGGCAGGCGCTGTCGCTGCTGGACCACGGCGGCCCCGCCACGTCCTCGGAGCTGGCCCGGCAGGCGCAGATCACCGCGCAGGCGATGGGCGCCACCCTCAGCGCGCTGCAGGCCCGCGGCCTGGTCGAACGGCGCGCGGACCCCGAGGACGGCAGGCGGGTGATCCTCACCGAGACCGACGCCGGCCGGCAGGAACTGAGCGACAAGCGCAACGCCAGGACCGAACTGCTCTCCCGGGTCCTCACCGGCACGTTCACCCCCGCGGAGCTGGAGCAGCTCGCAGCGGTCGCACCACTGCTGGAGCGGCTGGCCCGGAACGTCTGACGCATACGGAAGACCGAGGAGGTGACCACCGATGACCGTTCCCGCGGTGACGCACGCCGCACAGCGCCCGGCCGGTGACCGCTACAAGTGGACGGCGCTGACCAACACCACCGCCGCCGTCTTCATGTCCGCGCTGGACGGCTCCATCGTGCTGATCGCGCTGCCGGCGATCTTCCGGGGCGTGCACCTGGACCCGCTGGCCCCGGGCAACATCGCGTACCTGCTGTGGATGATCATGGGGTACCGGCTGGTGCAGGCCGTCCTGGTGGTCACCGTGGGCCGCCTGGGCGACATGTTCGGCCGGGTGCGGATCTACAACGCCGGGTTCGCGGTCTTCACCTTCGCCTCGATCCTGCTGTCCTTCGACCCCTTCGACGGCGGCCACGGAGCGATGTGGCTGATCGGCTGGCGGGTGGTGCAGGCCGTCGGCGGGTCGATGCTGATGGCGAACTCGGCCGCGATCCTGACCGACGCGTTCCCCAAGGAGCAGCGCGGCTTCGCCCTCGGCATCAACCAGGTCGCGGGGCTGGGCGGGATGTTCATCGGCCTGGTCGCCGGCGGCCTGCTGTCGGCCTGGGACTGGCGGGCGGTGTTCTGGGTGAACGTGCCCGTCGGCGTCTTCTTCACGGTCTGGGCCTACCGCACCCTGCGCGAGAGCGGGCAGCGCGGCGGCGGCCGGATCGACTGGTGGGGCAACATCACCTTCGCGGTGGGCCTGAGCGCGGTCCTGATCGCGGTCACCTTCGGCCTTCAGCCCTACGGCGGACACACCATGGGCTGGACCGACCCGCTGGTCGCTCGCGCATGGTCGGCGGCGGCCTGGCGCTGCTCGCGGCGTTCGTGGCCATCGAGAACCGGGTCACCGCCCCGATGATCCAGCTCAGCCTGTTCCGCCTGCGGGCCTTCACCTTCGGCAACCTGGCCGGCCTGGGCATATCGATCGGCCGCGGCGGGATGCAGTTCGTGCTGATCATCTGGTTGCAGGGCATCTGGCTGCCGCTGCACGGCTACGACTACAGCGCCACGCCCCTGTGGGCAGGCATCTTCATGCTGCCGCTGACCGCCGGTTTCCTCGCCGCCGGACCCGTCTCCGGGTACCTGTCCGACCGGATCGGCTCCCGGGGCCTGGCCACCGGCGGCGCGCTGCTGTTCGGCGCCAGCTTCCTGGGCCTGATGCTGCTGCCGATCGACTTCAGCTACTGGGTCTTCGCGGTGCTCATCGCACTCAACGGGATCGCCAGCGGGATGTTCGCCTCACCCAACTCCTCCTCGATCATGGGCAGCGTCCCCGCCCACCTGCGCGGAGTCGCCTCGGGCATGCGCGCCACCTTCCAGAACTCCGGCACCGCCGTCTCGATCGGGGTGTTCTTCTCCCTCATGATCGCCGGGCTGGCCGGCAGCCTCCCGCACACGCTCACCAGCGGACTGCGGCAGCAGGGCGTGCCGGCCCACGTCGCCTCCCAGGTCGGCGGCCTGCCCCCGGTCTCGTCCCTGTTCGCCGCCCAATTGGGCGTCAACCCGGTCCACCACCTGCTCCAACCCAGCGGCGTGCTGGCCAGGTTGACGACGGAGCAGCAACAGGCCCTGACCGGACGCGAGTTCTTCCCGAACCTGATCTCCGGGCCCTTCCACTCCGGCCTGGTCGTCGTGTTCGCCTTCGGCGCCGTCCTCGCCCTCCTGGCCGCGATCGCCTCCGTACTGCGCGGCACCGGCTCCGCCCCCGCCGCCGAGGGACCGACGACGCCGACCGGCAGCGGCACCGCGGCGCCCGCGGGGACGGCCCCGGGCCCGACTCCGCCGACCGGAGACGCCCTCGCCGAAACACAGCGGTCCAAGGACAGCGGCGACTGACGCACCCTCACACCCGGACCCACCGTCCCAACCCCTCGTCCCGGCAACCCGCCGTCATCCAGAGAAAGAGCACCATGGCACTGACAACGATCGAACCCTCGTCCGCACTCGTCGTGATCGACCTGCAGAAGGGAATCGTCCCGGCCGGGGCGGACGTTCCCGCCGCTCCGGTCGTGCAGCGCGCGGCGCGGCTGGCCACCGCCTTCCGCCGACACGGCCTGCCGGTGGTCCTGGTCAACGTCACCGGACGGGCGCCGGGCCGTACGACGACGCCGGCCGGTCCGGCGGAGGCGGCGGGGGCGGTGCCGCGTTTCCGCCCGGGTGGTCCGACCTCGTCGACGAGCTCGACGTGCAGCCGACCGATCACCTGATCACCAAGCGGCGGCGCAGCGCGTTCCACGACACCGGACTCGACACGCTCCTGCGCGACCTGGGCGTCACCCAGGTCGTGCTCGCCGGCATCTCGACCAGCAGCGGCGTCGAGTCGACCGCACGCTCGGCCTACGACTACGGCTACCACGTCGTCCTGGCCACCGACGCCATGACCGACCCCGACGCCGACGCGCACCGCAACAGCATCGAGCGCGTCTTCCCCAAGACCGGCGAAACCGCCACCACGGCCGAGATCACCGACATGGTGGAGGTGGCGCGATGACCCTGCTGGGCCGGCTTCTGAGCAACCGCAGAGCGGGCGAGGCCCACGCGGCGTGGAACCTGCCACACCTTCAGGGCCCCGACCTGCTCAGCGTGACGAGCCATCACTTCGTCGACGGCGGCGCGATACCGCTGGAGCACGGCGCCAGGCATATCGGCGGCCGGAACCTGTCCCCCCACCTCGCCTGGAGTCCGCCGCCGGCCGGCACCGCGCAACTGCTGCTGGTCGTCGAGGACATCGACGTGCCCCTGTCCAGGCCCGCCGCGCACTGCCTGGCCCTGATCGAACCGGCCGTGGAACACCTCGACTCCGGCGCCCTCGCCGCTCAGCGGCCCGCGGCCGGAGTACAGGTGCTGCGCTCCACCATCGGACGCGGATACCAGGGCCCTGCACCCATCAAGGGCCACGGGCCGCACCACTACACCTTCCAGTTGTTCGCCCTCGCCGGCGCCGTGGGCACCGCCCCCGACCGTCCCGCACCCGACCGGGCACGGCCACGCGCCCTGCTCTCCTCCCTCACCGCTCCCGTCCTGGCCCGAGGCCGCCTGACCGGTACCTTCGAACGCTGACACTGTCGTACCCGTCTGCGATCGTGGGTGCCATGGACGAACTGGTGGAGCACGTGGACGAGGACGACCGGGTGCTCGGGGTGGTCGACCGGAGCGCCGCGATCGCGAATCGCTGGCTGCACCGCGTGGCCACCACCATCTGCCGTGATCCGGCGGGTCGCATCCTGGTGCATCGGCGGCCCGAGGACCTGTCCCGGTTTCCGGGGCAGTACAACTGGCTGGTCGGCGGCGCCGCCGAGGTCGGGGAGTCGTACGAGGTGGCGGCGGCGCGCGAACTCACCGAGGAACTGGGGGTCGAGGCCCCCGTGCGCTTCGGCTTCAAGTTCCTGTGCCGAGGGGCGATCAGCCCCTACTGGGTCGGTGTGCACGAAGCCGTGGTCACCGGGGAGATAGCCCCGGACCCGGCGGAGATAGCGTGGCACGCCTGGGTCACCGAGGACGAACTGCGGGACATGATGGGACGGCTGACGTTCGTACCCGACGGGGTCGATGTCCTTCGGCGCTATCAGAAGGCCGTCCCGTAGAGCGGTACGGGCTCCGCACGATCGCGACACCCGCCGCGTCGGCGTGAACGCCTTCCCCGGCGGTGCCACGGATCGCCCGCCGTCCGCCCGCCGTCGGCCGATCGGGCCGGCAGCGGGCGAATTCTCCCCTGCTGAAGGGGACTTGCCAGGGATCAGCGGTGGTGCGCCAGGTCGGCGTCGCCCGGTTGGGCCGGCACGCGCGGACCGGGCGGTACGGAGGGCGTCGCGCGCTTCCTGCCGGTGAGGTGGGCGATCACGCGGCGGCACAGCGTCGCCGCGGACCGGTAGGAGCGGTCCGGGAGGAAGGCCGCGTCCGCGACGATCATGGCGGCGGAGAAGAGCGGAAGCCCCATGAGCACGGCGATGCCGAGGTGCATACCCAGCAGCATGACCAGCAGCACGTACTTGAGCCGGCTGAACAGGGAGAAAGGAAAGGCCACTTGGATCAGCACCGTGAGGTAGCCGACGGCGGCGAGGAACAGCGGGTGGCCGTCCATCAGCGCGGACAGGGCCGGCCACGGCCGGAAGAGGTCGAGGTTCACGACGTAGTGCAGCGCCGTTCCTGACTGCCACGTGGCGCCCTGCACCTTGTACAGCCCCGCCGACCCGTAGAGGATGCAGACCTGGGCGGCGATGACGAACATCCCGCAGTTGTGGAGGGCGGTGACCAGGCTCTCGCGGGCCAGGCCGAACTGGGACCACACATCGCTCGTGGCCCGCCACATGGCCCAGCGCCCCGGCCCTGCCCCGGCCGCCCGGCGTGCCGTCCTGCGGGCGTCGAGCGACCAGCGGCGTCCGCCTGCGGTGAACGTGAGATAGATGGCCATCAGGAGGATCAGGTTGTCGCCCCCGTCGGTCATGAAGATGGCCCGCGCGTGGAACGACACCACGACGAGCGCGAACAGCACGGACGTCGCCCGGGTCCGCCAGCCGACCAGGACCAGGGCGCAGACGATGAGCGCCAGCGCGTAGCAGAGGTCGAAGTACACCTTGCTGTCCGACAGGGTGAGGAGGCTGAACCACCCCGTCTGGTGGAACAGTTCCCCGGCCAGGGCCGGGGTCCACGGCGAGTCCGGGCCCCAGATCTGTTCGCGGTGCGGAAACTCACGCACCAGGAAGACGAGGTAGCACAGCCCGTAGCCGATGCGCAGGACCGAGGCCGCGTAGAGCGAGATCGGGCGGTGGGTGAGCAGGGCGATCAGTCCGCCGGGGTGGGGGCGGGCCGCCGGCCCGGGGTCGACGGCGTCCGTTCGCGGGACATCTCCCGTGGCCGCCGCAGGAGGTGTGGTTTGCTCAGTGGCCATGTGCGGTCACCTTCCACCAGGGCAGGTTGCGGGTGTCGACCGCCGACGGCGGAACCCTGAGTGTGTGGCCGGCGACGTCGTCACCGGCCACCGGGGTTGTGCGGACGCGGAGTTGGATTCCGTCGATCGCACCGGTCCCGGCGGCGGACACGCGGTCCACGGCGATGTTCCGCAGGTATTCCTGCCACATCTCCGCACGGTCGGTGTAGGACACGTCGCTGTTGCCGTGGGTTTCGAGATAACCGGACCACGCCCGGCGGAGCATGTTCTGCGTGGTGTGGCTCGGGAATGGATCGTGCAGGACACCGGCGTTGTCGACCGCCGTGAGATCGAACCAGCCGCTGACCTGCTGTGAGCCGCCGGCGGAGGTACGGACCGTCCGGGCCGAGATCTGCGGGACGGACGACTCCGGTTCAGGGGCGAACAGCCGCCAGTTCTGTTCGAAGAACGGGTAGACCCAGCCCTGGATCTGCCGGGCGTAGCGCTGGGAGATGGGGTTCGCGGGAGCCACGTGCAGGAACAGGAAGACCACGTGGAGGAGGGACACCAGTACGAGCAGGGCCGCGGTCGCTCTCGTCGCGGCGCGCAGCGGGAGCGGCAGTGCCGCCAGCCGGTCCTGGCCGTCGGGAGACGTGAACGGCACCGGTCTGCCGGGCGGTTCGCGGCGGGCGGCGGGCGGTCTGCCGAGCCGGATCGCCTCCGGTGTCCTCACGCCCACCGCTTCACCGGTGTCCTTGACGTCTTCTGGGCCAGTCGGTGCCATCCCGGCCCTCCTCTCGCAACTCTTCCACTGGACGTGCTGTGCCTGCGGGCCACGTGGCCGGGCCCGGCGAGCGCGGATGCGCTCGCCGGGCCGGACGAACCGTCAGGCGTACTGCTTGACCGGCTTGTCGTGGTCCTTCTTGGGGGGACAGTTCTTCTTCGGCTTCTGGTGCTCCGGCTTCTGGTGCTCCGGCTGGCCCTGGTAAGGAGGCTTGCCCTCGTAAGGAGGCTTGCCCTGATAGGGCGGCTTGCCGTGCTGAGGGGGCTTGCCCTGGTAGGGCGGCTTGCCGTGGTGCGGGGGCTTGCCGTGGTGAGGAGGCCGACCCTGGCCGCCTCCGATGTTGCCCGCCGTGTTGCCCGCGGTGTCGCCTACGGTGTTGCCGCCACCGACGGTGTTTCCACCGCCGACCGTGTTGCCACCGCCAACGGTGTTGCCGCCACCGACCGTGTTGCCACCGACGGTGTTGCCGGCGATCGAATTGCCGCCGAGCAGGCCGCCGGTGGTGACCCCGCCCAGCAGGCCGCCGTTGGTGACGCCACCCAGCAGGCCACCCGTGGTGCCGCCCGTGGTGCCGCCCGTGGTCCCCGCGGTGGTCGTGCCACCCGTCGTCCCCGCGGTGGTCGTGCCACCGGTGGTGGTGGTGCCGCCCGTCGTCGTACCGCACGAGGGCCGCGTGATGGTGTTGGTGTCCAGCGTCACGGAGGCGTTGCGGGCCAGAGCACGGCCGATGAGGGTCGCGCCGGTGTTCAGGCCCGTGGATGCCAGCGACATGATGGTGCCGACGAACTTGGTGTTGGTGCCGAGCGTGGTGGAGCTACCCACCTGCCAGAAGACGTTGCAGGGCGAGGCTCCGTTGATCAGTACCACCTGGCTGGCCGACGCGGTCGTCAGGGTGGAGCCGATCTGGAAGATCCACACCGCGTTGGGGTCGCCGGCCGCGTCGAGGGTGAGCGTTCCGGTGAGCCCGATGGATGACGACGCCTTGTAGACGCCGGGCGCCAGGGTGAGACCGCCCAGGTCGGTGGAGATGCTCCCGTCCGGCGCCTGGCCGGCCGCGTTGTTGTACGCCGTGGTCAGATCGCTCTGGGCTTGGAGGGCGACGGCGTCGGTCGGGTGGAAGGCGCCGTTCACCTCGCCGGGCGGGAAACCGGTGATCGACGTGCCCGGGCTCACGCCCAGGTCACCGTTGACCACCGTGGGACCCGTGTTGGTCACCGACTGGCCGCCCAGCACCGCGAAGCTGTCGACCGTGCCCAGAGGAACGGCGGTCGCGATGGCGGAGGCAGGCGTGCTCGTCAACGCCACCGCGGCGCCGGTGACGAGCACCACCGCGGCGACCGACGAGGACAAGGCACGTCTGCCAGGCATGCCCAGGACATTCAGCAATTTCATCGATGAGCCTACTCCCTGTGGGGAAACGAAAGTTCGCGGGCGGTTCACCGGGTGCCGGCGAATCGCCGAGCCCTCTTTCCAGCAACAGGCCGCAATTCCCCAACTGACAGGATCGTGACAGCCCGAGAAAAGAGACGGACCCAGCGTATGGATCTCGGCGATCCGTACGACGGGCCATCAGACCGGTGCTGCCGCCACCTATCCCCACATGGCCTAACTCGAACTGTCATATTCCCTGGTCACGGTCGCGCCGCGCCAAAGGTAAAAACTCACGCCCGCCACGCCCGGCACACTGACAACGAAGCCTGGTGGCCCATTTTTCGGCGAGCCCGGGACGAGTCCCGGCCGGGGCCCATTCCTCCCCGCGCGGGCACACCCCGGGCACACCCCGGGCACACCGCGGGACCCGCAGCGCCGTCGACGGGACCGCCCCCCGGGAAATTCCCCGGAACGGGGGAACCAGGACTGGTGACGGACGGCGTCAATTCCTCAGCGTGGAGTACACCCAGGGCCCCGGCAAAGTTGATCACGCTGCCAGGAGCAGGTTGATGGGGCGGTCGGTGTCGCGGGCGTGATGCCGTAGGGCGGCGGCGATGTTGCGGTGTCCGTCCAGGCGGAGCAGGGTGATCGCGGTGTTGCGCAAGCCCGCCATGACACGGGGTGCGTTGCCGGTGCGGATCTGGGAGCGGTCCTCGTCGAAGGTAACGTCGCGGACCCAGTGCAGGCGATTTTCGATCTCCCAGTGCGACTGCACCCATGCGGCCAGGACCACGGGCGGTGCGGTGACGGCGTCCGCGCTGGTGATCAGGTAGACGATCTCGACGGTCCGCCGGCCCTTCCTGGTGACGGTGCGCCGCAGCTGGGCGACCTGCATGGCTCCGCTGAACTCGACCCATGCCGGTACGTCGACGGCCTTGATGGTGCGGGTGGTACGACGTCCGTGTCCCCGAACCGTCTTGGTGACGGAGGGTATCGAAGCCCAGGGGAGCGCCTTGAGCTGCGCATACAACGACTTCTGATTGGCCTTCACGGTCAGGACGTAGTCACCGCCGGACCCGGTCACCAGGTCCGCCGTGTCGTGCTGGGTGTGCAACGCGTCCATCGTGACCACCACGCCGTCCAGGTCGAGGAGTTGAAGCAGATCCCGGGCGGCAGGGATCTCGTTGCTCTTCTCACCCACCGCGACCTGGCCGAGCACCGCCCCGGAACCGTGGGCGAGGGCGGCGACGAGGTGCGGGGCCGAAGTACCGCCACCGCGTGCGCCGCGGAGCGTCTTGCCGTCGATCGCGATCACCCTGCGGCCCGCGACGAGTGCTGTCCTGGTCAGTGCCCAGGCGCCCAGCGCCGCGTCGAGGCGGTCCGCGTCAAGACGGGCGA
The DNA here is from genome assembly GCA_963820715.1 of uncultured Actinomycetota bacterium. GTDB lineage: Bacteria > Actinomycetota > Actinomycetes > Streptomycetales > Streptomycetaceae > Actinacidiphila. The sequence goes on from CAWGAU010000005.1 coordinate 441,556, forward strand.
ACAGGCGCCGCAGCGTTGACTCATCCACCCCGCCCCGCTCCAGGCCCAGCCGTTGCAGCGCGGCACTTCCGGCCTCCCGGTCCACTCCCCGATCGCGGTGAACCCCCGTGCCCCGGCCAGCACCGCGCACACCGCCACGGCGATCAGAGCGCCCACCGGATGCCGCACACCGCGTCGACGGCGCGGATCAGGTATCCCGGCGAGCAACTCGACCAGGAGCTCATGGTCCGGAACAGGCATGCGAACGGGCGCGGGAATGAGAGACGATGACATGGCGCGGGCGTGATCCCCTGGTCGGACGGTAAGGCGTAGGAACCTCCACCCAACCGGACCGGAACACGCCCGCGCACCTCTTCCATCCGTAAAACCCCACGTCACAGGGCTACAGAACAACTTTGCCGGGGCCCTGGGAGTACACCCTTGGGAGGTATTGGCGCAGATCGGAGCGCGCCTCCACTGAAGCAGGCGCCTCGCGTACGACACTCGGTCACGCCCTGGCGATCAGCCGCGGCGGGAATCCACCACCCGACCAGGGGCCTACGTGGGCCTCGAAGACGGTCCGTTCGCACGGAACGGTGCCCATGCTGCTGAAAATGGCCGTCGCGGCCCTCACGGGGCCCACGCGAGCCTTCCCCGTCAGTACCCGCGGACCGGCCGCTGACGGGGCCACAGGGCGCCCCTTGCGCTCATAACCCCTCCATACGCGGAGCCTGACGGCCAACCGGCACCGCAGCCGCCGTCCCGAAGGGTGGTCGGCGGCCGGTCAGACGTCGATCCGCGCGCGGTCCAGCGTCGCCGCCGAGTTGGTGATGAACTCCTTGCGCGGCGCGACCTCGTTGCCCATCAGCAGGTCGAAGACCTGCTCGGCGGCCTCCAGGTCGCCGATGTTGATCCGGCGCAGGGTGCGGTGGCGCGGGTCCATCGTCGTCTCGGCCAGCTGGTTGGCGTCCATCTCGCCGAGGCCCTTGTAGCGCTGGATGCCGTCCTTGTAGCGGACGTTGCGCGCGCTGGAGCTCGAGCAGGGTCTGCCGCAGCTCGTTGTCCGAGTAGGTGTAGAGGTACTTGTCCTGGCCCTTCTTGGGCTGGACCAGCTCGATCCGGTGCAGCGGCGGCACCGCGGCGAAGACCCGGCCCTCCTCGACCATCGGCCGCATGTAGCGCTGGAAGAGGGTCAGCAGCAGGCAGCGGATGTGCGCGCCGTCGACGTCGGCGTCCGCCAGGAAGATCACCTTGCCGTAGCGCGCCTGGTCGATGTCGAAGGTCCGGCCGGAGCCCGGCTCCTATGACCTGGATGATCGCGCCGCACTCGGCGTTCTTGAGCATGTCGGAGACCGACGCCTTCTGGACGTTGAGGATCTTGCCGCGGATCGGCAGCAGCGCCTGGAACTCGGAGTTGCGGGCGAGCTTGGCGGTGCCGAGCGCCGAGTCGCCCTCGACGATGAACAGCTCGCTGCGGTCGACGTCGTCGCTGCGGCAGTCGGCGAGCTTGGCGGGCAGCGAGGAGCGTCTCCAGCGCGGTCTTCCGGCGCTGCGCCTCCTTGTGCTGCCGGGCCGCGATCCGGGTCCGGGCCGCGCGCGACGATCTTCTCCAGGACCGCGCGCGCCTGCGCCTTGGCGTCCCGCTGGGTGGAGGTCAGGAAGTCCTTCAGCTCCTTGGCCACCACGTCGGCGACGATCCGGTTGGCCGCCGAGGTGCCCAGCACCTCCTTGGTCTGGCCCTCGAACTGCGGCTCGGCGAGCCGGACGGTGACCACCGCCGTGAGGCCCTCGATGGCGTCGTCCTTGACGACGTCGTCCTCGGCGACCCGGAGCAGCTTGGCGGCGCGCAGCACCTCGTTGACCGTCTTGGCGACCGACCGCTCGAAGCCGGTGATGTGGGTGCCGCCCTTGGGCGTGGCGATGATGTTGACGAAGCGACTTCAGCCGTGGTGTCGTAGCCGGTGCCCCAGCGCAGCGCGATGTCCACGCCGAGTTCGCGGGTGACCTCGGTCGGCGTCATGTGGCCGCGGTCGTCGAGGACCGGGCACGGTCTCCTTGAAGGTGCCGCTGCCGCTGCAGCCGCAGCACGTCGCAGATCGGCTTGTCCGGGGCGAGGTACTCGCAGAACTCGCTGATGCCGCCGTCGAAGTGGAAGGTCTCCTCGACCGGCCGGTCCGCCGTCGAGGCCGCGCTCGTCGCGGACGACGATGGTGAGGCCGGGGACCAGGAACGCGGTCTGCCGGGCGCGCTGGTGGAGGTCGTCCAGGGAGAGCTTGGCGTCCTTGAGGAAGATCTGCCGGTCCGCCCAGTAGCGGACCCGGGTGCCGGTGCGCGTCTTGGGGACCTTCTTGGCCTTGCGTCAGCCCGCTGCCCGGGTCGAAGGGCGCGTCCGGGCCCGACTCGGTGAAGATGCCGGGAACGCCGCGCCGGAAGCTGATCGCGTGCGTGTGGCCGCCGCGGTCCACCTCGACGTCGAGCCGCGCGGACAGCGCGTTGACCACGGAGGCGCCGACGCCGTGCAGACCGCCGGAGGCGGCGTAGGAGCCGCCGCCGAACTTGCCGCCGGCGTGCAGCTTGGTCATGACGACCTCGACGCCGGACAGGCCGGTCTTGGGCTCGACGTCGACCGGGATGCCGCGGCCGTTGTCGCGCACCTCGACGGAGCGCGTCCTCGTGGAGGATCACCTCGATGCGGTCGCAGTGTCCGCCCAGCGCCTCGTCGACGGAGTTGTCGATGATCTCCCACACGCAGTGCATCAGACCGCGGCTGTCGGTCGACCCGATGTACATGCCGGGCCGCTTGCGGACCGCTTCGAGCCCTTCGAGGACGAGCAGGTGCCGCGCGGTGTAGTTGGAGCCGTCGCGATCTGCGCCCGCCAGCAGCGCGGAGGACGGCACGGATGTTTCGGCGGTCACGCGGGCAACTCCTCGATCCAGATGTTCGATGTATTCAGCCATGTCGGTGAGAGGGTACCGAGAGCGGGCAGGTGGAGCGGTGCCGCGACCCGGTATCCGGCGGCCCGATCCTAGCCGTTATCGAGCATACGTTCGATAACCCGCGCGAGTGATACACATGTCACGTTCCCAAAGAGGCATGAACCATTTAGGCTCCGGGCACGTCCTCACCAACAACCCGACAGCCAGCCGGGGGCAAGTCCGGACAACAAGCCCCATACGCGACATCTGACGCAACTGACTCCTATTCGCCGCCAATCGGTAACACCCAGTCATCTCAAGGCCGGTTTCAGAGAAAAAGCCGTCAGCGGGAACGTTTTCGGCCTGGTTGGATGTTGACCCTGGTACGACAGCTCGTCGAGCTAGAGAAGAGGCGACGTGACTACTGTTCTGACCCCCGCGAGCCCGCTGACGGCGGCAGACCGCTGTGACCGTTGCGGCGCTCAGGCCTACCTGCGCGTCGTCCTCATCAGCGGCGGAGAGCTGCTCTTCTGCGCGCACCACGGCCGCAAGTTCGAGCCGGAACTGAAGAAGATCGCAGCCGAAATACAGGACGAGACCGGCCGGCTGAACGACACCCCGGCGCCGGCGGGAGACGACGAACGCTGACGCATCGCACCAGCGACGAGTTCGGACCTGCGGGCGGACGGACCCCATGAGGGGGTGTCCGCCCGCAGGCTTGTGCGCTCCCGTCCCGCCCGGCGCGCCTGCCCTCGACGCCGGGCGGCCCGGCCGCACTCACATGTGCTGCGCGACCAGTGACCGCCACCGCCGAGACCCGCGTGTAGACGCCCGGGTACGCGGCCTGCGCGCAGCCGTTCCCCCACGACACCAGGCCCACCAGCCGGCCCGCCGACGACCAGCGGACCGCCGCTGTCGCCCTGGCAGGCGTCCCGGCCGCCGCTCGTGGTCGCCGGCGCAGACCATGGTCGCCGGCAGCGTAGGTCCCGGTCGTACCTCCCGGATACGCCTGCTCGCACACCGTGTCCGCGAAGATCGTGACCGGCGCCGTACGCAGCGCGGTCGGATAGTCGCCGTGGCCGGTCGTGTCACCCCACCCGTAGACCTGCGGCCTGTGTGCCCGACCGGTAGTCGGCCGTGTCCGACGGCTGCGCCATCGGCAGGGTCGACCCGGTGGGCAGCGCCTGGTCCAGCGTGATCACGGCGACGTCGTTGGCGTTGGTCGCCGGGTCGAAGGCCGGGTTCACCCACACGTCGGACAGCCCGAGCTCCTCGCCCGCTGGCGCCGGCGCAGGTCGGTCCGGCCCGCGATGACCCGCAGATCCGGCAGCTTCCGCCAGTCGTCGACCCCCAGCGCCTCGCTGCCCATGCAGTGCGCCGCGGTGACCACCGTCCGCGGCCCGACGGCCACGCCGCCGCAGAACTGCCCGGAGCGCTGGCTGCCGAAGCGGGAGCGGCTGGAGAGGGCGACCATCCAGGGCTCCTGGTCCGTCGTGGTGGGGGTGCCGCCGACCACGACCCCGTTGGCCGCCGCCGGCGTGGCGGGCAGCGCCAGCGGCACGCCGACAGCGGGCAGCAGCGCGACTATGGACGCGATGACGGTACGGCACGGCGGTGAAACGCATACGGCCTCCTGACCCTGTGAAACGCTCTGGGTACCCAGAGTCATCGACAGGTCAGGAGGCCGCATCCGCAAGGACGGGCGCCGCAGTCGGCAGGGGTCAGTCGAGGTAGTCGCGCAGGACCTGGGAGCGCGACGGGTGGCGCAGCTTGGACATGGTCTTCGACTCGATCTGACGGATGCGCTCGCGCGTGACCCCGTAGACCTTGCCGATCTCGTCCAGCGTCTTGGGCTGCCCGTCGGTGAGGCCGAAGCGCATGGAGACCACGCCCGCCTCCCGCTCGGAGAGGGTGTCCAGGACGGAGTGCAGCTGCTCCTGCAACAGTGTGAAGCTGACCGCGTCGGCCGGGACGACCGCCTCGGAGTCCTCGATCAGGTCACCGAACTCGCTGTCGCCGTCCTCGCCCAGCGGGGTGTGCAGCGAGATGGGCTCGCGGCCGTACTTCTGGACCTCGATGACCTTCTCGGGGGTCATGTCGAGTTCCTTGGCCAGCTCCTCCGGGGTGGGCTCGCGGCCCAGGTCCTGGAGCATCTGGCGCTGGACGCGGGCCAGCTTGTTGATGACCTCGACCATGTGCACCGGGATACGGATGGTGCGGGCCTGGTCGGCCATGGCGCGGGTGATCGCCTGGCGGATCCACCAGGTGGCATAGGTCGAGAACTTGAAGCCCTTGGTGTAGTCGAACTTCTCGACCGCACGGATCAGGCCCAGGTTGCCTTCCTGGATCAGGTCGAGGAAGAGCATGCCGCGGCCGGTGTAGCGCTTGGCCAGCGAGACCACGAGGCGGAGGTTGGCCTCCAGCAGGTGGTTCTTGGCCCAGCGGCCGTCCTCGGCGATGATCTCCAGCTCGCGCTTGAGCTTGGGCGCGAGCTTGTCGGCCGCGGCCAGCTTGTCCTCGGCGAACAGGCCGGCCTCGATCCGCTTGGCGAGCTCGACCTCCTGCTCCGCGTTGAGCAGCGGGACCTTGCCGATCTGCTTCAGGTAGTCCTTGACCGGGTCGGCGGTGGCGCCGGCGACGGCGACCTGCTGGGCCGGCGCGTCGTCCTCGTCGTCGTCGGAGAGCACGAAGCTCTCGGACTCCGGCTTCTCCGGTTCGTCGCCCTCGCCCTTGGCGGGCGCGGCGGCCTCCTCGAGAAGCTCCTCCGCCTCGACTGCCTCGTCCTCGCCGGCGGCGGTCTTCTTGGCCGTCGCCTTCTTCGCGGGGGCCTTCTTGGCAGCCGTCTTCTTGGCGGCGGTCTTCTTCGCGGGCGCCTTCTTGGCTGGGGTCTCCGCCTCCACCATGGCTCCACCGTGGTCTCGGCCTCGGCCGCCGCCTCCGGGGCGGCGGCCTTGGGCGCTACGGTCTTCTTGGCTGGGGCCGCCGCAGCCTTGCCGGCGACCGTCTTGGTGGCAGTACGCTTCGCCGGACTCTTGGCTGCGACGCTCTTACGGGTGCGCTTGGGCGCCTCAGCGGCTGTCACCATCAGCGTCACACCCTCCTCGTCGAGGACCTGGTTGAGGCTGCGCAGAACGTTCTTCCACTGGGTTGCCGGAATCTGGTCCGCTTCGAACGCCCGACGCACGTCGTCGCCGGCGATCTGGCCCTGGGCCTTACCCTGCTCGATGAGCGCCATCAGAGACTCGGACTCGGCGATCTCGGACGGGAGCGTACGGGATGTGCTGGCCGACACGAACAACCTCTCGGAACGATGGGAACGACTGGGTGGAACCGCCCAGCGACTCAGCGTCGTACATGACACCGAATATTCCGCTGAATACTCCTTGTGCGGCGGCCACCTCTTAAGTCATCGCACTGCCTCGCCAAGCGTTACGCCAAGCTTACGTGGCCCGAGTCACACCCCGAATCGTACACGATTCTTGGCAAAGTCGGGCAATTGCCACGCATGGCGCCGCCGCCGGCCCCGTGAATCCGGGGCCCGCGGCGGCCGGGGCGCACGGTCAGCGCTGCTCGCGCGGCGGGGGGACCACGTGGTCGGCGGGCGCCGCGGGCTGATCCGGGTTCACGGTGAGCAGCTGGCGCATCGCCGCCTCGGCCGTGCCGCCGTCGCCCTCGGCCAGCGCCTCGACGATCCGGTGGTGCAGGCCCACGGAGGTGTCGCCGGGGCGCTCGCACCCGGTGCCCGGTGCCGCCCGAGACGTGCAGCGACGACGGAGACGATGCCCGACAGGTGCTCCAGCATCCGGTTGCCCGCGATCTGGAGCAGCAGGGTGTGGAACTCGACGTCGGCGCGGGAGAAGGTGAGGTTGTCGCCCTGGGCGGCGGCGTGGGCCATGATCTCGGCCATGTCGGCCAGGCGCTGCTGCACGTCCTCGCGGCCGTGGCCGGCGGCGAGCCGGGCGGCGAGCGGCTCGATCGTCCAGCGCAGTTCGAGCAGTTCGCGGCGCTGCTCGTCGCGCTGCGGGCCGAACGCGCGCCACTCGATGATGTCGGGGTCGAGCAGGTTCCAGTCGGCCGACCGGGCGGACCCGGGTGCCGACGTTGGGCCTGGCGCTGACCAGGCCCTTGGCCTCCAGCACGCGCAGGGACTCGCGCACCACGGTGCGGGAGACCTCGAAGCGCTGGCCGATCTCCTCGGGGACCAGCGGGCGGTCGGCGCCCAGGTCGCCGGAGACGATCATCTGCCCGAGCTGCTGGACGAGTTGGCCGTGCAGTCCCCGGCCACGGCTGCCCGCGCGGCGGCCGACCCGGCTCAGGTCCGGCTCGCACGCCCTCCCAGGACGTGATCCCGGGTCGCTCGGCGCCGGGGGCTTCGGTGTACGGATAGCGATCCAGCTCGCCCGGACCGGCGATACCGGAGTCGGCGGAACGAGCCGCGGTCATCATGGAATGCGCAAGGGTACTCACGCATCCTTTGTCGGCGATGCCGAAGCCTGCCTTGAGGGCTTTGCTGAAAAGCACACGAAAGGGTGAGCACTCATCACCTGATAATTGACGTTTTCCTGGGCGAATCACCCCTTCTTGCTGGTTAGCGGGGCAGTTGGGCTGGTCTGCACGGCAGTTGACCGGCGGCCACGGCGCCGGCCGCGACAACGCGCTTGCCGCGTAGGCCCCGACCAGCGCGGTGAGCGACAACGCCAGTGCGAGGAAGAAGGGTTGGCCCGACGAAGCGCAGCGCCCGGGAGAGCGATCCGTCGCCGTCCTGCGAGACCCCGCTCGTCACGGACCACAACGCACCGCCCGCGTCCGCGAGTTCGCCGGCCTCCCGCCCACCGAGCAGCATCCGTACGGCCGGTACGACCAGCAGCGGCACCGCGAGCACCGCGGACACGCCGAGCGCGGTGGTACGGAACAGGGCCGCGGCGAGCACTCCGGCCCAGGAGCAGCCGACGGCCAGCGCCGCCCAGGCCGCCAGGGCGGCGGGGTGCGTCGAGCGGGACGGGGACCCGGGCGCGCGGGGCGGCGGTCAGGCGCAGCACGGCGAGGTCGGCCGCGGTGGCCGCCGCGGCCAGGAGGACGGCGGTGGCGGCGCCGACCGCGAGTTTGGCGGCCAGCAGGCGGGCGCTGCGCGGCTCCGGGCCGTGGCCGGGGGCGAGCGCGGGATAGCGGAACTCCTGCCCGTAGCTGAGCGCGCCCAGCAGCCCGGCGCCGATCGCCGCGGCGGGCAGGGGCAGTTCGGGGGCCCACCCCGACAGCAGCCGCAGCGGCGAGGGCGGCAGGGCTCCGGTACGGGCGATCAGCACCGTGGCCAGTACGGAGCACACCAGCGCGGCGACCACCCCGGCCCAGGGCGTGCGGACCCCGAAGGCCGCGGCGCAACTCGTACCCGAGCGGCCGGACCGGGCCCGGGCGGCGGCCGGTCCGGCGACGGCGCCGCACGCCGCCCCGGGGCGCGGCCGCCGGCTCCGGCTCGCCTTCCGCACGGGGTTCGCCGGCGGCCGCCGCCGGTCGCGTCGGCGAGTTCGTGCAGCAGGATGCCGTGCCGGTACGCCGTCTCCCCGACCGCCGCCGAGGTGGTGCCGTACACGGCGATACGGCTGCCGCTCGCGGCGACCACCTCCGTGCCGTCGCCGCTGAGCAGTTCGGCCAGCCGCTGGGCGTACGGCGAGCGGACCGCGACATAGGGGCGCAGCCGGGTGCGGGCGAACTGCGTCGCGGCCTCGTCGGCGACGACGCGGCCCCTGGTCCAGTGCGATCACATGATCGGCGGTACGGGCCAGGGCGCCCGCGTCCCTTCCGGTCAGCAGGACCGCGCCGCCGGCGGCCGCGTGCGCGCGGACCAGGTCGTGCACCCAGGTCGCCTCGCGCGGGAGCAGCCCGCGGGCCGGGTCGTCGAGCACCAGGGCGCGCGGGCGCGACAGCAGGGCGACGGCGAACCCGAGCCTGCGGTCCATGCCGAGCGAGTGCGTGCCCAGCCGCTCGTCGCGCGACGGCGTCGAGCCCGACCAGCTCCAGCACCTCGTCGGCGCGGGCGAGCGGGAGGCCGAACGCGGAGCAGAGCATGCGCAGATGGCCGCGGGCGGAGCGGCGGGGGTGCCCGGGCACATCGCCGAGCAGGGAGCCGATCTCGCGGGCGGGGTGGGCCAGCTCGTGCAGCGGTCGTCCGTCGACGAGCGTGGCGCCGCGGCCCGCGTCGATGCCCAGCAGCAGGCGCAGCGCGCGGGACTTGCCCGAGTTCGCCGGGCCGAGCAGACCGGTCACCTCTCCCTGCCGGATGTCGAAGCTGAGGTCGGCGACGGCGGGGCGGGCTCTGCGGCGCGAGGCGCTGGTCAGTCCGATGGCCTGGATCACCCCAGCACCATAGCGCCCGAATAACCCCAAATTGGACAAATTATCCGAAACTACACATCCGGTCGCAGCATCGGCGGATTGAGCAGCGCGGCTCCCCCGGCCCTGAACAGCTGTGCGGGCCGCCCGCCCTGACGGGTCGTCGTCCCCCCGGTCGGCACCAGGAAGCCCACGGTGCCCGTCACCTTGCGGTGGAAGTTGCGCGGGTCCAGCGCCACGCCCCACACCGCCTCGTACACCCGGCGCAGCTCCCCCACCGTGAACTCCGGCGGGCAGAACGCGGTGGCCAGCGACGAGTACTCGATCTTGGACCGGGCCCGCTCCACACCGTCCGCCAGGATCGTGCCGTGGTCGAAGGCGAGCGTCGCGGCCTCGCCCGCGTGCTCCTGCCCGCCCTCGGCCAGCAGGGTGCCGACCGGCGCCCACCGCGCGCTGCGGGCGTCGCCGCCCGCCCGCGGCGCCGGCAGGTCGGGCGCCAGCACCAGGTGCGCCACGCTGACCACCCGCATCCGCGGGTCGCGCTGCGGATCGCCGTACGTCGCGAGCTGCTCCAGGTGGGCGCCGTTCTGGGCGCGCAGCCCCGTCTCCTCGGCCAGCTCGCGGGCCGCCGCCTGGGTCAGGTCCTCGTCGTCGCGGACGAAGCCGCCGGGCAGCGCCCATCGGCCCTGGAAGGGCGGCTCCCCACGGCGCACCGACAGCGCGCACAGCGCGTGGTGTCGCACCGTGAGCACGACCAGGTCGACGGTGACGGCGAAGGGCGGGAAGGCCGACGGGTCGTAGGGCGACATGCCCGTGATCTTAGTCGTCTGCCTGACGATAAACAGCCGGATCGACAGCACTCCGCGATCACGTCGCGGCGCGGATCGGCGGCGCGGCCGGTGGGCGCCCCCGTGCCGGGCGGTCGCCGACGGCGGCGAACGGTGGCGCCCTCGCCCGCCGACCCCCGCCGGCGCACAGGTCAGCGCCCGTCTACCGTTCCTGGGCGGGAGCCGCCGCTGCCGCCGACACCGCCTCGTACCTCCGGAGACACGCTCCATGCCCGTCCACCGCCAGCCCGGCACCGTCCTGACCGACCACACCTTCGCCGTACCCCTGGACCACGCGGACCCCGGCGGGGAGCGGATCGAGGTCTACGCCCGGGAGGTCGTCGCGGCGGGCCGGGAAGACGACCGGCTGCCCTGGCTGGTCTACCTCCAGGGCGGCCCGGGCAGCCGCGCGCCGCGCCCGCTGGGCCGGGACAGCTGGCTCGACCGGGCCCTGGAGGACTACCGGGTGCTGCTCATCGACCAGCGCGGCACCGGCCGCTCCACGCCCGCCACCCGGCAGACGCTGCCCGCCCGCGGCGACGCGGCCGCCCAGGCCGACTATCTGGCGCACTTCCGGGCCGACGCGATCGTGCGGGACTGCGAGGCCGTACGGCGCCGGCTGCTCGGCGAGGACGAGCGGTGGAGCGTGCTGGGCCAGAGCTTCGGCGGCTTCTGCGCGGTCACCTACCTGTCCTTCGCCCCGCAGGGCCTGCGCGAGGTGCTGATCACCGGCGGCCTGCCCGGGCTGACCAGCACCGCCGACGACGTGTACCGCGCGGCCTTCCCGCGGATCGAGCGCAAGAACCTCGCCCACTACGCCCGCTACCCCGACGACATCGCGGCCGTGCGCGCCGTCGTCCGCCACCTGCGCGCCCACGAGGTGACGCTGCCGGGCGGCGGACGGCTCACCGCCGAGGCGTTCCAGGCGCTCGGCCTGATGCTGGGCTCGGGCAACGGCTCCCACACCCTGCACTACCTGGTCGAGGACGCCTTCGTCCCCGGCTCGTCCGCCCCGCAGCTCTCCGACTCCTTCCTCTCGCGAGGCGCAGCAGCACCTGTCCTTCGCGGGCAACCCGCTCTACGCGGTGCTGCACGAGCCCATCTACGGGCAGCGGTCGGTCGCACCGGGCGGCACCCGGTGGGCGGCCGAGCGGGTGCGCCGCGAGTTCCCCCGGTTCGACGCCGACGCCGCGCTGGCCGGGGACGACCCGGTGCTCTTCACCGGGGAGACGATCCACCCCTGGATGTTCGCGACCGATCCGGCGCTGGCACCACTGCGCGAGGCGGCCGAACTGCTCGCGCAGCGCGAGCAGTGGCCGGACCTGTACGACGCCGGCCAGCTGGCGGCCAACGAGGTGCCGGTGGCCGCGGCGATCTACCACGACGACATGTACGTCGACACCGCGGACTCGCTCGCCACCGCCCGGGCGGTACGGGGCCTGCGGACCTGGGTCACCGACGAGTACGAGCACGACGGTCTCCGGGTGAGCGGTGGCAAGGTCCTCGACCGGCTGGTCCGCCTGGCGCGCGGCGACCTTTAGCGGCGGCCGTCACGCGCCTGCGCCGTTCCCCTCGCAGGGTGCGGCGCAGGACCTCGGGGTCGATGCCCTCGTTGAGGGCGCTGTGCAGCAGCCGGGCGAAGGTGTAGCCGGGTTCGAGGTCGAGGGCCAGGCGCAGCGCGACCCGTGCCTCGGCCTCGTCGCCCGAGGCGTAGGCGACCCATCCGGCCAGGGCCAGCGGGGCGGCCGCGTGGTCGGCGTAGGGCCCGGCGCAGCGGCGGGCGAGCGCCCGCCACAGCCGCAGCGCCGCGTCGGCGAGCACGGTGTCCATCCACTCCGCGGCCCGGTCACGGGTCCTGATGTCCTGGAGCCCGAGGATGACGACGGCCGCCTCGTCGTCGCGCAGCAGCTTGTCGTCCCGCCTGTCGCCGCGCACGGCGTCGTCGATCCGCGGTGCGGCCTGGAACCGCTCCAGTGCCCCGCGGGCCAGGGCGAGCGTGCGCCGCCGGGTCTCCTCGGCGCACCCGCGGGCCAGCATCCGCGGCACCATCTGCGCGCACGCCGCGTCGAGCGCGATCTCGTGATCGCGGTTGCGGGCCTCGGCGGGCCGGAAGCGCGCCTCGATGTCCCGCAGGACGCCGGGCGCGGGCATCCCCACGTAGGCGGCGGTGGCGGCCATCGCGGTGCTGCCGGGCACGGGCAGCGCCGAACCCTCCTCGGCGGTGGCCGACGCGTCGGGCCGGCAGTACGACCACCAGCGGCCCGCCGAGACGCACAGCGCCTCGACGACGGGCACGTCGAGCGCTCCGCAGGCCACGCGCAGCCGCTGCGCGAACGGCCGCAGCCGCTCCATCACCCCGGAGGCCCGCTCACCCTCGGCCGGGTCCTGGCAGAGGAAGACGACGACGGCGTCGGGCCGGCCGCCCCGCCGGATGCTGTTGCCCACCAGGCAGCCGGCGAGATGGGCGGCGGTGGCGGGCCAGTCGGCGGGGTCGGCGGGCAGCCCGACCCGCAGCCTGCCGCCGAAACGTCCGTGCTCGCCGTGGAGTGCGACGAGCACGACGCTGTCCGTCGGATGGAAGCCCATCAAAAAGGGCAGGGCGTCCGCCAGTTCCGCGGGGCCGTGCAAGGTGACCTTGACACTCTCCTCTCGTGTCGATGACTGTCCGTGCTGCTCGCGCTGAGTTTCGTTGCTCTGTGTCATGGCACGACGATGACGCACGGACCGGCCCGTCCGTGCAAGTCCCACCCGTTCGGCTGTGGAAAAGCCGGCCGGGACTCCCGTCGGCGGAAGAGTTGTCCACAGGCGAGGGGGTCGGCGTTCGCGCGATGTCGGTCCGGTCGGGTTGCATGGGGCCATGACCGAAACGACCGCCGCGCTGCGCAGCGCGGCCGACAGCGTACTGAGCCGACTCGTCGGCGCCGAGCCCGGAGCCGCGCGGCTGCGCGAGGACCAGTGGCGGGCCGTCGAGGCGCTCGTCGCGCACGGCCGCAGGACCCTGGTCGTGCAGCGCACCGGCTGGGGCAAGTCGGCGGTCTACTTCGTCGCGACCGCGCTGCTGCGCGAGCGCGGCAGCGGGCCGACGGTGATCGTCTCGCCGCTGCTCGCGCTGATGCGCAACCAGGTGGAGGCCGCCGCGCGGGCGGGCATCACGGCCCGCACGATCAACTCGTCCAACACCGAGGAGTGGGGCGCCGTCGAGGCCGAGGTCGCCGCGGGCGAGGTCGACGTGCTGCTGGTCAGCCCCGAGCGGCTGAACAACCCGGACTTCCGCGACCAGGTGCTGCCCAAGCTGGCCGCGACGACCGGCCTGCTGGTCGTCGACGAGGCGCACTGCATCTCCGACTGGGGCCACGACTTCCGCCCCGACTACCGGCGGCTGCGCACCATGCTCGCCGAGCTCCCGCCCGGCGTGCCCGTGCTGGCGACCACGGCGACGGCCAACGCCCGCGTCACCGCGGACGTGGCGGAGCAGCTCGGCACCGGGGCCACGGGGGCCGACGAGGAGGGCGCGCTCGTGCTGCGCGGGCCGCTGGACCGCGAGAGCCTGTCGCCTCGGTGTGCTGCAACTCCCCGACGCCGCACACCGGTTGGCCTGGCTCGCCGACCACCTGGACGACCTGCCGGGCTCGGGCATCATCTACACGCTCACCGTGGCGGCCGCCGAGGAGATCACCGCGTTCCTGCGCGGGCGCGGCCACGCCGGTCGCCGCCTACTCGGGCCAGCACCGAGAACGCCGACCGGCAGGCCGCCGAGGAGGACCTGCTCGCCAACCGGGTCAAGGCGCTGGTCGCCACCTCGGCGCTGGGCATGGGCTTCGACAAGCCCGACCTCGGCTTCGTGGTCCACGTCGGCTCGCCCTCGTCCCCGATCGCCTACTACCAGCAGGTCGGCCGGGCCGGCCGCGGCGTCGACCACGCCGAGGTGCTGCTGCTGCCCGGCCGCGAGGACGAGGCGATCTGGCGGTACTTCGCCTCGCTCGCCTTCCCGCCGGAGGAGCAGGTGCGCCGCACGCTGGACGTCCTGGCGGCGGCCGACCGCCCGCTGTCCACGCCCGCCCTGGAGACCCGGGTCGACCTGCGCCGCTCCCGGCTGGAGATCATGCTCAAGGTGCTCGACGTCGACGGCGCGGTGCGCCGGGTGCGCGGCGGCTGGACGGCCACCGGGCGAGCCGTGGGCGTACGACACGCGAGCGGTACGCCTGGGTGGCCCGCGCAGCGCGAGGCCGAGCAGCAGGCGATGCGCGAGTACGCGTCGACCACCGGCTGCCGGATGGAGTTCCTGCGCCGGCAGCTCGACGACGAGCAGGCCGAGCCGTGCGGCCGGTGCGACAACTGCGCGGGCGCGCGCTTCCCCGTGGAGGTGTCCGCCGCGGCGCTGGACGTCGCGCGGGCCGCCCTGGGCCGCCCCGGTGTCGAACTGGAGCCGCGCAAGATGTGGCCGACCGGGCATGGAGGCGGTCGGCGTCCCGCTCAAGGGCCGTATCCCCGCGGGCGAACAGGCGGCGACCGGCCGGGCGCTGGGCCGGCTCTCCGACATCGGCTGGGGCAACCGGCTGCGCCCGCTGTTCGCCCAGGGGGCCGACGACCAGGCCGTACCGCCGGACGCCGTGGACGCGGTGGTCCGGGTGCTCGCCGACTGGGCCAAGGGGCCCGGCGGTTGGGCGAGCGGGGAACCCGACGCACCCGCGCGGCCGGTCGGCGTGGTGGCGGTGGCCTCGCACCGCCACCGGCTGCTGGTCGAGTCGCTGAGCGCACCGCATCGCCGAGATCGGGCGGATGCCGCTGCTGGGCCAGGTCGGTTACGCGGCGGACGGCGACCCGGGCAGCGTGCCGCGCAGCAACAGCGCGCAGCGCGTACGCGCCCTGCACGGAGCCTTCGAGGTGTCCGCGGACGTGTCCGGGGCGCTGCGCTCCACGCCCGGCCCCGTGCTGCTGGTGGACGACTTCGCGGACACCGGCTGGACCCTCGCGGTCGCCGCGCGGCTGCTCCGCCAGGCAGGTGCGACGGCCGTGTTTCCGCTGGTCCTGGCGGTGCAGGGATGAACCGGGCGGCTGAGCCGCACGGAGCGGAAGGGATCTATGCGGCGGAGGGGTCCATACCGGTCGAGCCACGCCGATTGCCCGTTGCCGCACGGCAGTACGAGGGGAAGAATTGACCGCGGATCCCCGATCGGCTCTTCGAGCCCCCTGACCGGCGTGCGCCCGCACCCGGTCCGCGGGTGCATCCGGGAAGGGAGGAACGTGACCATCGGCTTCGTTCCCGAGACGTCATCCACCACTTCCCCCCGCGTGTCCCGGAATCTGGAACCGGCCGAATGGGCCGGCACCGGAGTGCCGATGCTGGCGAGCCCGCGGGACGTGATCAAGGATCTGCACGCCAGACACCTGCCTGCGCCGCCGACGGCCGTGGTGGCGGTCTACGACCCGGACGGACGGATCAGGGCCAGCGCTTCCTTCGCCGGACGCGACGGCGTACTGGACGGCTGGGAACGGCGCAACGCCCTGCTGTCCCACCTGCGCCGGGTCATCCCGCACGACCTGCGGCTGCGCCGGCCGGTGCGCACCGCGGTGCTCGTGGTGTGCCGCGACGGCGGCCCGGACTGGACGACGGAGGACGGCGCCTGGATGTGGGGGCTGCGGGACGCCTGCACCCTGCACGGCCTGCGCTGCGGGTCGTACGTGACCCTCACCGGCGACGGCTGGAACGTCATCGGGGAGAGCCGTTCCGGGCGTACGCCGAAGGCCGGCTCGGCGGCGAGGCGGGCGGACGGTCAGGCGTCCGCCGCCCTGCCGGACGAGCCGCCGCAGCCGATCCGCCAGGCGGCCCTGCGGTGACGGTCAGGCGCTGGCGCCGAGCAGGGCGTTGATCCGGGCCGGGTCACCGCACACGATCACCAGCACCCGGGCGCGTTCCACCGCTCCCGCCAGGGCGCGCGGCAGCCGCTGTTCGTCGCCTCCGTTGACCGCGACGATCACCACCGGCCGGCTCCCGGCGCGGTCGGCGGAGACATCGGCGTAGAAGACGTCGTCCGCGCGCGTCGTGCTGGGCCCAGTAGGAGGCCTCGCCGAAGGACAGTTCGTGGGCGGCCCAGGGGTGCGGGTCGCCCGTGGTCAGGACGAGGATCTCGCCGGGCGCGCGGCCGGTGTCCAGCAGCAGGTCGACCGCTTCGTCGGCGGCGTCGACCGCGCCTTCGGCGGAAGCGGGGATCAGCTGGATCTGGGCGGCGCCGCTTTCGGCGGAACGCTGCTTGGGGACACTCGCCGCGGCGGCGGTGTCGACGGACGTCGCCGGCGCGGGCTCGGCGGCGGACCGGTGGGTCCGGGACGCCCGGGGCCGACGCCTGCGGCGGCTGCTTCCCTCGGCGGCGCGGGTCGCGGTGCTGCGGGCCGCGGCGGGCCGGGGACGGGACGGGGGGTCGACGCACTCCGGCCGGCGGCCGGAGCAGTGCGGGGACCCGGGACGCTCTCGTGAATCTGAGGCTCCTCGGGGGTGAGAGGCATGAGTTGATGTCTATCAAATGCGCCGTGAATGCGCAGCGGGGGGTGGGTCCTGAATCAGAAATCGAAACCGAGTTGTTCCCCTGTGTCGAGGTCTTCGCGCACCTTCTTGAGATGCTGCCACCGCGGCATCGCGTCCAGGTAGGACCAGGACAGACGGTGCTGCTCGGTGGGACCCAGCTCCTCAAGGGCCGCACGGTGAACGGGTGACGGATATCCGGCGTTGTCCCCGAATGCGAACGGGGCGTATTGCAGGCCGAGTTCGGCCATCGCGGCATCCCGCCGCACCTTGGCGATCACCGATGCGGCGGCCACCGCGACACAGGACTGGTCGCCCTTGATCACGGTGCGTACCTTCCAGGCGCCGCCGAGGTAGTTGTGCTTGCCGTCGAGGATCACCGCGTCGGGCCGTTCGGGCAGCGCCTCCAGGGCGCGCCCCGCCGCGAGCCGCAGGGCGGCGGTCATCCCCAGCCGGTCGATCTCGTCGGGCGAGGAGTGGCCGAGCGCGTACGAGGTCACCCAGTCGGTGAGCACCGCGGCGAGCCGGGTGCGGCGCTTGGGGGTGATGAGCTTGGAGTCGGTCAGGCCCTCCGGCGGCCGGCGCAGCCCGGTGATCGCGGCGCACACGGTGACGGGTCCGGCCCAGGCACCGCGCCCCACCTCGTCCACTCCGGCGACGCTGCGTACGCCGAGGGTGGCGCGCATCGAGCGCTCGACGCTGTGGGTGGGTGGTTCGTACGGCATGACGTGGCTCAGCCTACCCCCCGGCAACGCGCCGACCACAGAGGGGCTCGATCAGGCCGGTACGGCCCATTCGGGCAGCGCTTCGGTCCGCTGTGTCCAGGCGCCCGGCGGCTCGTCCGCCGGGCCGGGCCGCGACGATGCCGCCGACGATGGCGCAGGTGGTGTCCACGTCGCCGCCCGCCCGCGCGGTGGTCCAGAACGCCGGCTCGTAGTCGCCGAGATGGCGGGCGGCGGACCACAGGGCGAACGGGACCGTGTCGTGGGCGCTGGTGCGGCGCCCGCAGCCGAGCACCGCGGCCACGGTGGCCACGTCGGCGTAGTCGAGCATGTCGCGGGCGCGGCGGATGCCGGCGTGCACGGCGCTGCGCGGCACCAGGTCGAGCACCGCGCCGAGCAGCGCGTCCGGGTCGTCGGGGCCGGCCGGATCGGCGGCGAGAGCCGCGGCCGCGGCGACCGCCATCGCCCCGACCACGGCCTCGCGGTGCTGGTGGGTGGTGTACGCCGAGATCTCCGCCTGATGGGTGGCCTGGACGGGGTCGCCCGCGTACCAGGCACCCAGCGGTGCGACGCGCATCGCCGCGCCGTTGCCCCACGAGCCCTGCCCGTTGAACAGTCCGGCGGCCAGCTCGCGCCAGTCGGCGCCCTCCTGCCGGATCAGCCGCAGCATGCGGTTCACCGCGGGGCCGTAGCCGCGGTCGAAGTCGTGGTGCTCGGCGAAGGAGTGCGCCAGCGCGTCCTGGTCGATCCGGCCGTGGCGGGCCAGGACCGCCAGCACCGAGCAGGCCATCTCCGTGTCGTCCGTCCACCCCCAGGGGCCGGGCGGAAGCTCGCCGCTCTGGAGGGCGGCGTAGTTGTCGGGGACGAAGAACTGCGACCCGAGGGCGTCGCCCACCGCCAGTCCGCGAAGGCTGGCCATGGCGCGGGAGAGGCGTTCTGATACGGCGCCGGCGTCTGCGGTCATGGCGCCCGAAACGATGGCTTCATTCGGCACATCGTACCGACCGGCTCGTGCGAGGGCACGAAGCGGCGATGACCTGCTGGAACGTGTCACGGAGGCGGCCGGGGCGACCGAACACAGCCGGATACGACCCCAGTGGCCGGACGCAGCCGGAGGCCACCAGGCGCCTCTCCCGGTCTCCGGGGCCGGGGACGCCTTCCCTTACCGCCCCGGCCCCGCGGTCCGGCCACATCCCTACGTGGCCGGACCGGGGGTCGGAGCGCTGCTCAGCGGGAGCAGGTGGGGGCGGACCTCACCTGCCACCCACCGGTCAACGGTCCCGGCGATCAACGATCCCGGCGGTCAACCGAGCCGTACCGCCCGGCTCACGAAGGGAGCTGCCACTGCTAGTGATCTGGCGCGGTTCCCGCGAGGTCGCATCTCGCACGGCCGCCCGATCCCGGCCCGACGGGCGGGGTCGGGCGGCTCCGCGTACGGGTGCCGCCGCGCCGCCGCCCTCACGCCGTGCCGCCGCCGGGCGGCCGCGGAGTCGGTCAGACCGTCCACGCCTTGACCACGTCCACCACGTCACCCGCCACGGACAGCACATCGGCGTCCAACTCGGCGCGCTCCGACAGCCGGGAGACCGCCGCCTCGCGGTATTTGCCGCGCTCGGTGGCCGTGTTCCACATCGACAGGACCAGGAAGTCGTCGCCCGGGCCCTGTCCGAAGGACCCGCGCAGCATCCCCGGGGAGCCGGCCATGGCCGGGTTCCACACCCGCTGCTGCATCTGCGTGAAGTGCTCGACCCGGTCGGGCCGCACCTTGCACAGCGCCACCCGCAGCAGGTCGGCGTCGGCGAAGCGCGGCTCGAAGCCGACCTTCACGTCCAGCCGGTGTTCGAAGAGACGCACGGCCAGCATTTCGAAGGTGCCGTGCTGTGCGGCCGCGATGCCGTCGTGCGGCCCGGCGAGGAAGGCGTCGTAGGCCCGCTGGTCCTCCCAGAAGGCGAACAGGTGCGCCACCCCGGGCTGGGACCGGCTCCAACCGCCGCCCTGGCCGCGGAACCCGGGCTGTTCCCGAAGAGCTGCCCACCTGCGCTGACCTCGCTCGAAGCCCGGCTGATCGACCACTCCGCAGCGTATCCACTTGACCAACACCGCGCCATCGTAGTGGCGTCGCCCACTCCCTCCTCCCGGGCGTGCCGTCAGAACTCCGCGGAACCGTGATGGGGAGCCGTTCACCCGAACGGCACCCCATCGGTTCATACGACGTTCGCCCCGACCGATCCGCGGGCCCGGACCGAAGTCGCCATCCGGATCAACACAAGCGGCTCTTTCAGTGATTGCGAGACGTCTCGTGAGCGAGACAGCTGCCACCGGGGTATGGCGTCTCAGCACAGGACGAACCCGGAACCCGCGAGGAGATCGGCCATGTACGCAGCGGTGCGGCGGTATGAAGGCGTGACCGATCCGGACGAGGTGGCACGCCTCGTCGAAGAGGGGTTCGTGCTCGCTGGTCCGCCAGGTCCCCGGCTTCGTGGCCTTCTACTGGGTCGATGCCGGGAACGACGTGGTCGTCTCGACCAGCGTCTTCCAGGACCGGGCCGGCGCCGAGGAATCAACCTTGAGGGCGTCGAACTGTCGTGCGGGACAAACTCGCGTCGTTGCTCCCGCACCCTCCCCAGGTCATGGCCGGGCAGGTCGTGAGCCTCCACATAGCGGGACCGCCCCTGCCTGCGGCGCCGACCACGGGGGCGCTTCCAAGCGGACTGCGTGATCTCGGCCCGGCACGCCGTCGAACGGTGCTTCTCGGCCGGCCTCCGGGGCGACCGCTGTTCGGCTCTCTGCGTCCCGTCCGCAGGCAGCGCGGGAGGGGCGTCAGCGCCGCGCTGACGCCCCTCCCATCAGGGGCTACTCTTCAGATCAACTTACGCCGATTGTTGGGCTCGATACGATCCCGCCCGGTTTCAGCTGCACCGGTTTCAGCTGCACCCGCTGGTCGAGCCGCAGCCCTCGCAGAGGTAGCAGCTTCCGGCGCGGCGCATCTTCGTACCGCAGGAGAAGCACAGCGGGGCGTCGGCGTTGAGGCCGAGCTGGATCTCCAGCAGTTCCGTGGAGTTGTGCGCCTCCTTGGGCGCCGGGACGGCGGCCGGGGGCTTGGCCACGGCGAGCGGCTTGGGCGGCTCGACCTGGCGCGGGGCGGACTGGGCGAGGCTCTCGACGTCGATCTCGTCGTCGGCGGCCTCGTAGGAACCCGTGTCCAGGTGCCGCTGGCGCTCCCCGGCGGAGTGGATGCCGAGGGCGGAGCGCGTCTCGAAGGGCAGGAAGTCCAGCGCCAGGCGGCGGAAGATGTAGTCCACGATCGACTGCGCCATCCGCACGTCCGGGTCGTCGGTCAGACCGGCCGGCTCGAAGCGCATGTTGGTGAACTTCGAGACGTAGGTCTCCAGCGGCACGCCGTACTGCATGCCGACCGAGACGGCGATGGAGAAGGCGTCCATCATGCCCGCGAGGGTCGAGCCCTGCTTGGACATCTTCAGGAAGACCTCGCCGAGGCCGTCGTCCGGGTAGGAGTTGGCCGTCATGTAGCCCTCGGCGCCGCCGACCGTGAAGGACGTGGTGATCCCGGGGCGGCCCTTGGGCAGGCGCTTGCGGACCGGCCGGTACTCCACGACCTTCTCGACCTTGGCCGCGGCGGGCTGGTCCGCCGCGCCCTCGGCCTTGGCGTCCTGCTTCTTCTTGGCGGACAGCGGCTGGCCGACCTTGCAGTTGTCGCGGTAGATGGCGAGTGCCTTCAGGCCGAGCTTCCAGCCCTCGTAGTAGACCTCCTCCACCTCCTCGACCGTCGCGGACTCCGGCAGGTTCACCGTCTTGGAGATGGCGCCGGACAGGAACGGCTGGGCGGCCGCCATCATCCGGACGTGGCCCATGGCGGAGATCGCCCGCTCGCCCATGGCGCAGTCGAAGACCTCGTAGTGCTCCGGCTTGAGGCCGGGCGCGTCGATCACGTTGCCGTGCTCGGCGATGTGGGCGACGATCGCCTCGATCTGCTCGCCCTGGTAGCCGAGCCGCTTCAGCGCCGCGGGGACCGTGTTGTTCACGATCTGCATGGAGCCGCCGCCGACCAGCTTCTTGAACTTCACCAGCGCCAGGTCGGGTTCGACGCCTGTGGTGTCGCAGTCCATCATCAGGCCGATGGTGCCGGTGGGGGCCAGGACCGACGCCTGTGCGTTGCGGAAACCGTTCTTCTCACCGAGGCGGATGACGTCCTGCCACGCTTCCGTGGCCGCGGCCCACACCGGGGTGTCCAGGTCGTCCACCCGCGCCGCGGCGGTGTTGGCGTCCGAGTGCTGCTTCATGACGCGCTTGTGGGCGTCCGCGTTGCGCGCGTAGCCGTCGTACGGGCCGACGACCGCGGCCAGTTCGGCCGACCGCCGGTAGGACGTGCCCGTCATCAGGGAGGTGATGGCGCCGGCCAGCGAGCGGCCGCCGTCGGAGTCGTACGCGTGGCCGGTCGCCATCAGCAGGGCGCCGAGGTTGGCGTAGCCGATGCCCAACTGGCGGAAGGCGCGGGTGGTCTCGCCGATCTTCTGGGTCGGGAAGTCGGCGAAGCAGATGGAGATGTCCATCGCGGTGATGACCAGCTCGACGACCTTGGCGAAGCGCTCGGCGTCGAAGGACTGGTTGCCCTGGTCGTCCTGGCGCAGGAACTTCAGCAGGTTGAGCGAGGCGAGGTTGCAGCTGGAGTTGTCCAGGTGCATGTACTCGCTGCACGGGTTGGAGGCGGTGATCCGGCCCGACTCCGGCGAGGTGTGCCACTGGTTGATCGTGTCGTCGTACTGGATGCCCGGGTCGGCGCACGCCCACGCCGCCTGCGCCAGCTTGCGGAACAGCGCCTTGGCGTCGACCTGCTCGATGACCTCGCCGGTCATCCGGGCCCGCAGTCCGAAGGACCGGCCCTTCTCGACGGCGTTCATGAACTCGTCGTTGACCCGGACGGAGTTGTTGGCGTTCTGGTACTGGACGGAGGTGATGTCGTCGCCGCCCAGGTCCATGTCGAAGCCCGCGTCGCGCAGGGCGCGGATCTTCTGCTCCTCCTTGACCTTGGTCTCGATGAACGCCTCGACATCGGGGTGGTCCACGTCGAGGACGACCATCTTGGCCGCGCGGCGGGTGGCGCCGCCCGACTTGATCGTGCCCGCGGAGGCGTCCGCGCCGCGCATGAAGGAGACCGGGCCGGACGCGTTGCCGCCGGAGGAGAGCAGCTCCTTGGAGGAGCGGATACGGGAGAGGTTCAGGCCGGCGCCGGAGCCGCCCTTGAAGATCATCCCCTCTTCCTTGTACCAGTCGAGGATCGAGTCCATGGAGTCGTCGACGGACAGGATGAAGCACGCGGAGACCTGCTGCGGCTGGGCCGTGCCCACGTTGAACCACACCGGCGAGTTGAAGCTGAACACCTGGTGCAGCAGCGCGTACGTCAGCTCGTGCTCGAAGATCTCGGCGTCGGCGGGGGAGCGCGAAGTAGCCGTTGTCCTCACCGGCCTTGCGGTACGTGAGCACCACCCGGTCGATCAGCTGCTTCAGGCTCTTCTCGCGCTGCGGGCTGCCGACCGCGCCGCGGAAGTACTTGCTGGTGACGATGTTGACCGCGTTCACCGACCAGGAGTCGGGGAACTCCACGCCGCGCTGCTCGAAGTTGATCGAGCCGTCGCGCCAGTTCGTCATGACGACGTCGCGGTGCTCCCAGACCACCTCGTCGTACGGATGCACGCCGGGGGTGGTGTGGATGCGCTCGACACGCAGACCCTTGCTCGCCTTGGACCCCTTGGTGCGCGAACCGCGTGCCGGGCCGCTCGTCGTCTCTGTCATTCCGCCTCCCTATACGGGCAAAACGCCCTGAAGTGCGCGGTTCTTCCCGCAGCACGGTGTTGTCTGCCGCCTCGGCGCCCAGGGGCGCTCCGGCAAATTCGTGGGCCCCGAGCCGCCTCAGTCGGCGACCGCGGGCGCGGGGACGCCGAGGTCCTCGTCGAGCCCGCCGGGGGTATTGGGGGGCAACTGCTCGCGCAGCTCCGTGATCGCCGCTCTCGAAGTCCTCGAGGGAGTCGAAGGCGCGGTACACGGAGGCGAAGCGCAGGTACGCCACCAGGTCGAGATCCTGGAGCGGGCCGAGTATGGCCAGTCCCACGTCGTGGGTCGACAGCTCGGCGCTGCCGGTGGCCCTGACCGCCTCCTCGACGCGCTGCCCGAGCTGGGCGAGCGCGTCCTCGGTGACGGGCCGGCCCTGGCATGCCTTGCGCACGCCCGCGATCACCTTGTTGCGGCTGAAGGGTTCGGTGACGCCGCTGCGCTTGATCACCATCAGTGACGCCGATCTCGACGGTGGTGAAGCGGCGGCCGCAGTCCGGGCACTGGCGCCGACGGCGGATCGAGGCTCCGTCGTCGGTGGTGCGGCTGTCGACCACACGGCTGTCGGGGTGTCGGCAGAAGGGGCAGTGCACGGTCTTCCACTCCCTTCCTCACCCATGGGTGAGCGCACGACGAACAGGCTTCCGCAGGGCCCGAACGGACCCCCGAAGCAGCCTCAAGCATAGGCGATGCCACCGGCTTTGGAGTCACCGGGCCCACCTCGCGACCACAACTTGTGGTGGCCGGGCCCTATCCAACCACTAGATCTGGTGGCAGCCCACCAACGGGCCCGATCCGCGTGTCGCCGACCACGGAGGGCGTACGCGGCACGCCGGAGCGTACGGGAGCCGGCCGCCGCGACCCGTCGACGGGGGTCGGTGACACACTGGTCGGCACCGTTCGGCGGACCGCGTTCCGAGACGGCTCGCGAGGCAATACGGCAATCGAACTTCCATTCGATCAATACACCCGGTACCTTGATCACGTCAGCGGATTTATGCAAATTCACTCGAACGTGTGTTTGGCGCAACCTTTCGAAAGTCGCTACCGTTGTACTAACCGCCTGCACACGGATGCGGGCCGACCGCAGTCCATGCGGTGGAGAACATCTCGAAAGGGGCCGCCGTGACCACCACCGCAGAGAGCGCCACAGCGACATTGACCGCCCATGACCGCTCCCCGGATGGAATCGGCCCGTTGGACGTGACGAACGAGGACAGCACCCCGAAGCCCGCGCGCTCACTTCCCGGCCGGCCCCCGGGAATTCGCGCCGACAGCTCCGGCCTCACCGAGCGCCAGCGGCGCGTCATCGAGGTGATCAGGGACTCGGTGCAGCGCCGCGGATATCCGCCGTCGATGCGCGAGATCGGCCAGGCGGTCGGGCTCTCCAGCACTTCTTCGGTGGCCCATCAGCTGATGGCGCTGGAGCGCAAGGGTTTCCTGCGCCGCGACCCGCACCGGCCGCGCGCGTACGAGGTCCGCGCCTCGGACGCCGGGCACCCCCAGCCCACCGACACCACCGGCAAGCCGTCCGCGTCGTACGTCCCGCTGGTCGGCCGGATCGCGGCCGGCGGCCCGATCCTCGCCGAGGAGTCGGTCGAGGACGTCTTCCCGCTGCCGCGCCAACTGGTCGGTGACGGCGAGCTGTTCGTCCTCAAGGTGGTCGGCGACTCGATGATCGAGGCCGCCATCTGCGACGGGGACTGGGTGACGGTACGCCGCCAGCCGGTGGCGGAGAACGGCGACATCGTGGCCGCGATGCTCGACGGCGAGGCCACCGTGAAGCGCTTCAAGCGGGACAACGGGCATGTGTGGCTGCTGCCGCACAACGCCGCCTACCAGCCCATCCCGGGTGACGAGGCGACCATCCTCGGCAAGGTCGTGGCCGTGCTGCGCCGCATCTGACGGCAGCAGCCGCAGGGCCGGGACCGACGGGTCCCGCAAACCCTGCTCATCGCGCCATCAGGCAGCGCTCAGAGCCCCGGGACCGCTCCGTCGGTCGTCCGGGGCTCTGCCGTGTCCGCAACCGCGCTCAGGCCCACGTGAGGCTCGTCCTGGGCCCATTGGCGCGCCCGGACGCCCGGCACGCCGGGGCACTCAGACCTTCGCCGCCGCATCGATCGCGGCCAGCGACTTCCGCACCTGGTTGCGGTCCGTGGTGTACCACAGGCCCGGCATCGAGGACCGCAGGAAGCCCCCGTAGCGGGCCGTGGCCAGCCTCGGGTCCAGCACGGCCACCACACCCCGGTCGCCGGTGGCCCGGATCAGCCGCCCGGCCCCCTGCGCCATCAGCAGCGCGGCGTGGGTGGCGGCGACCGCCATGAAGCCGTTGCCGCCGTGCTCCTCCACCGACTTCTGCCGCGCGCTCATCAGCGGGTCGTCGGGGCGGGGGAAGGGAATGCGGTCCATCACCACCAACTGGCAGTTCGCCCCCGGCACATCGACGCCCTGCCACAGCGACAGCGTGCCGAACAGGCAGGTCCGCGGCGTCCTGCGAGAAGGTGCGGATCAGCTCCCCGAGCGTCTCCTCGCCCTGGAGGAGCACCGGATGCTCCAGGCGCCCGCGCATCGCCTCCGCCGCGGCCTGGGCGCCGCGCATCGAGGAGAACAGGCCGAGGGTGCGGCCGCCGGCCGCCTCGATCAGCTCGGCGAGTTCGTCGAGCATGTCCTCCCGGCCCGAGTCCCGGCCCGGCTGCGACAGGTGCCTGGCCACGTAGAGGATGCCCTGCTTGCGGTAGTCGAAGGGCGAGCCGACGTCGAGGCCCTTCCACTGCGGCACCTCGTCCTCGCCCTCGGCGGCCTCGATGCCCTCGGCGGACAGGCCGAGCGAGGCGGCCACGCCGTTGAAGTCGCCGCCGAGCTTGAGGGTCGCGGAGGTGAGGACGACCGAGCGCTCGGTGAAGAGCTTCTCCCGCAGCAGCCCCGACACGCTCAGCGGAGCGACCCGCAACGAGGCGCCGAAGCGGTCGTGCCGCTCGCACCACACCACGTCGTACTCCGAGCCCTGCACGAGGCGTTCCGCGACCTCGTGGACGTGCTCCACGGAGGCGAGGGCCTGCTTGCGGACCGCGTCCTCGTCCTGCACGGACTTGTCGCGGGTCTCGCCGAGCGCGGTGATCACCTGGCGGCAGGCGTCCCGGAGGGCGGCCAGCACGTACCCCAGGTCCTCGGGGATCTCCACCAGCCGCCCGGGCAGGGCGAGTTCCATCACCCGCTCGAAGCCCTCGCTCGCGCTGAGCAGGGCGTCGGCCGCCTTCTCGTTGACGAGCTTGGCCGCCCGCTTGACCGCGCGGTTGACGCCGATGGGGGTCAGTTCTCCGGTGGCGACTCCGGTGACGCGCGAGACGAGTTCGTGCCCCTCGTCGACGATCAGCACCTCGTGCTCGGGCAGCACCGGCGCGCCCTCGATGGCGTCGATCGCCAGCAGCGCGTGGTTGGTGACCACGACGTCGGCGAGCTTGGCCCGCTCGCGGGCCGCCTCGGCGAAGCACTCGGCGCCATAGGCGCACTTGGTGGCGCCCAGGCACTCGCGCGAGGTGACCGACACCTGGCTCCAGGCCCGGTCGGAGACGCCCGGGGTCAGGCCGTCGCGGTCGCCGGTCTCGGTCTCGTCCGCCCAGTCGCGCAGCCGCAGCAGGTCCTTGCCGAGCTTGCTGGTGGGCGCTGCCGCCTCGAAGGGGTCGAAGAGCCCGTCCTCCTCGTCCTGCGGCACACCCTCGTGCAGGCGGTGCAGGCACAGGTAGTTGGAGCGGCCCTTGAGCATCGCGAACTGCGGTTCGCGGCGCAGCAGGGGCTTGAGCGCCTCGACGGTACGGGGCAGGTCGCGCTCGACGAGCTGCCGCTGGAGGGCGAGGGTGGCCGTGGCCACCACGACGCGCTCGCCGTGGGCGAGCGCCGGCACCAGGTAGCCGAGGGACTTCCCGGTGCCGGTGCCGGCCTGGACGAGCAGATGGGACTGGCCGTCCACGGCTTCCTTGACGGCTTGGGCCATGGTGACCTGACCGTCCCGCTCCACGCCGCCGACGGCGGTGACGGCGGCGTGCAACAGGTCGGTGAGCGCTGGGGGTCCCTCCGCCGAAGGCAGGGGGCGGGTGGTGGTGTCCATAGGGAGGCCAGCCTACGGCGAGCCACCGACAGCTGCCGTCCCGATCCCGCCTGCTGCCACCCGCACGGGATTCCGGGCACCGCCGCGGCCCGCGGCTGCTAGCTTCTGGTCCCATGCAGTGCGAGAGCCGCTTGACGCTTGACGCCTCCGCGGCCGAGTACGTGATCGACGTGGCGAACGTGGTGCGCGAACCGGCTCTCGGCGGGGAGCGGGCGGCGGACCTGGCCCGGCTGGAAGGGCTGCTCGACGCACTGGCGGAGTTCGCCCGCGATCCTTCCGTCCAGGTGTACGCGATCACCGACCGCTCGCTGCTGACCGACGGGCGGCTGACCGCGCAGGAGCGGGAGCGGCTGGAGCGCTGGTACCGCGACGGGCTGCTGGAGGTGCTGCCGCGGGCCGACGACCGGATTCTGGAGCTGGCCGACGCCCTGGAGCTGCGCGTGGTCAGCGCGGACAACTTCCTCGACTTCCATCGCGCCCATCCCTGGATTCCCGGCTGCCGCGACCGTTTCCTGCGCCCGCTGCTGGGCCCTGACGGCGCGATCACGGTGCGCCCGCGGATCATGCCGGTGCCCGCGCAGTGGCAGGTCTCGCGCAAGGAGGAGGAGGGTCTCCTGTTGGAGGCGGGGGTGCTGCGGCGCTGGGCGCCCGCCGAGCACCAGGCCGTGCTCAGCCGCGACTGGCGCTGCCCCGAGGCCGACTGCCCGCTGTTCGGCGCCGGGGAGTCGCCGGGCAACGGCCTGCCCCGCCGCCGCGGCAGCCGCGTGCTGTGCCCGACACACGGCCTGCCCCTGGCGGACACCGGGCCGCGGCCGCGCCGCGCGCAGGTCAAGGTGGTCATGGACGGCACGGTCAGGGGCCGTTTCATGGTGACGGCGGGCGAGCCGCTGGCCGTCGGCCGCGCGCCCGCCGACGGCGGGGTGCGGCTCGGGCGCGTGGATCGACGACACGGCGGTCGACTCGGTCAGCCGCACGCACGTCGTGCTCCGCTACGACGGTGCGGGACTGGCCGTCCTCGACGAGCACAGCGCCAACGGCACCTGGGTGCGCCGCAAGACGCCCCCAGGGCGACGAACTGCTGCCGCTGCGCCACGGCGCGGTGTGGCGGCTCAGGCGGGGCGACTCGGTGGTCCTCCACGACCGGCTGGAACTGCTGCCCAGCGGCCGCCGGTTCGTCTTCGAGGAGGACGGCACGGACGGTACGGTCGGACCGGGCCCGAGCGTCGCGGCGGCGGGCCCGACGATGGTGGGGCTGCCCGCCGACCTGTGGCAGGACGAGCCGGAACAGGACCGGCCGGGCGGGGGCTGAACGGGGGCGGCGTGGCGGAGGAGATCGGCGTCGGTACGGTCCTCAGCGGCCGTTACCGGCTGGAGGAGCCGCTCGGCGGCGGGGGCTTCGGGCAGGTGTACGCGGCCCTGGACATGAGCCTGGGGCGCCGGGTGGCGGTGAAGGTGCTGACACTGCGCGCGGAGTGGGACGAGGGCGAGCGCACTGAGCGCCTGGGCCGCTTCCGACGCGAGGCGCACGCGGCGGCCGCCCTGGACCATCCCAACGTGGCGAGGGTCCATGCCGCGGGCGAGCACGGCGGGCGGCCGTACCTGGTCATGGAGCTGCTGGCGGGCCAGGACCTCGGGCAGGTGCTGCTGGACCGCGGCGGCCTGCCGGTCGCCGACGTCCTCGCCTATGGCGCGCAGATCGCCGCCGGACTCCAGCACGCCCACGAACACGGCCTCGTCCACCGCGACATCAAGCCCGAGAACCTCATGCTGCTCGCCGACGGCACGGTCAGGATCTGCGACTTCGGCCTGGTGGTCCAGCGCGACCCCGCCCAGACCCGCTACACCGCCCAGCACGCGGTGCTGGGGTCGCCGCCCTACCTCTCACCGGAGCAGGCGCGAGGGCGCGAGGTGACCGAGCGGTCCGACCTGTACTCCTTGGGCTGCGTGCTCTACGCCCTGCTCGCCGAGGGGCCGCCCTTCTCCGCGCAGAACGCCTTCGAGTACGCCTACGCCCATGCGCACGAGACGCCCGAGCGGATCGAGAGCCGGCGCCCCGACGTGCCCGGCGACCTCGCGCACCTGGTGCACGGATTGCTCGCCAAGGAGCCCGGGGAGCGCCCGGTGAGCGCGGACGACGTGGCGCGGCAGACTGCGTGGCGATGTGCGCCGTCGGTGCCGGACGCGGCGCACTCCTGCGACGCTGGACCGCGGTGCGCGGCAGATGGTGTGGGCGCTGCTGGAGGAGGGCGAGGGAATGCTCGCGGCCGGGAGGTTCACCGACGCGGACCGCCACTACTGGGCAGGCCCTCCAGCGGATCGCGCGCCAAGGTGTCGAGGAGGGCTTCCGCCTCCTTTGCCGCGCACTTCGGCCGGGTCCGCGCCCTGGAGGGCATGCACGGTGTCCCGGCGGTGCTCGGTCGCCTGGAGGACCTGGCCGCGGACGTCCGCGCCGCCTTGGGCGCCGGGCATCCTCTGACGCGCTGTGTCGCCTCCTATACGGCGCTCAGGGCAGCACCCGCACGGTGACGTCGGCGGCCAGCCGTACGGTGTCGCCCGGACGCAGGGGCGCGCGTTCCTCGGCGGCGAGCCGGTAGCCGTGCACGAAGGTGCCGTTGGTGGAGCCCTCGTCGGCGATCCAGGCGGACCCGTCGGTCTCCACGGCGACGATGGCGTGGAGACGGGACAGGTTGTCGTGCACGGCGAGGAAGCCGACCTCGGGGCAGAACTCGCGGGTCGCGGCCGAGCCGGATGCGCGTCCCCGGCTCCACCGGCACGATCTCGCCGCCGGGGAAGCGGAGCCGAAGGGCGGCGCGGCGGGGCCTCCGCGCCGGTCTGGCGGCGCCCGGCGCGACGCCGCCCGGCCTGAAGGCGAAGACGCGGGTGGCACTCGGCTTCGGCCGGGGTCGGCGCGCCTGCGGCCCCGTGGCCGGTATCCGTGCCGGGACCGGTGTCCGGCTCGGGGGTGGACCCTGCCCGCGGGTGAGGCCGTGCTCGGGGAGGCCCGCCCTGCGGACGGCATCAGGGAGAAGGGCACGAAGCAGCCCTGGCAGACCAGTTGCCCCGGGTGCGCGCCTGCGGCACCGCACTCCGGGCAGGGCCCGCCGCCGGTTCCCTCGCCCATCCCGGGTCCGCTCCCCTCCCCCTCGGCCCTGCCGCTGGCCGCCGCGGCCTCGCTGCCGGGAGATCGTATCGACCGGGATGCCGGTCAGGGGCCGTGGAGCGGGTTGGGGACCGTGCCGTGGACGGCGGCGTGCGGGCGCTCGGCCCGGTCGCGGTAGCCGTCGAGGTGCAGCCGGTTGCGGTTCAGGCACAGCCGCTCGATGCGCGGGGTGAGCAGGTCGAAGGTGGCGAAACGTTCCTTGAGCTCCGGGAAGCGCTCCTGGTGGCGGAGGATCTCCTGCGCGTACCAGCGTCCAGAATTCGCCTTCCGGCACGCCGAGTTGGCGCTCGCACAGCGGGTGCCAGATAGCGGAACACACCGACGAAGAGCCCCGAATGGATGAACTGGGTGAGGAATTGCGGCGGCTCGGTGAGGAGTACGGCGCGGACGTCCGCGGGCATGGAGTCGAGTTCCGGCAGCGGCTGCGCCGAGATGTTGACGTCGTCGACGAAGTCCTTGACCGCGAGCCGCACCGGGATGTCGTGCTCGTCGAAGACCACGATGGCGTTCTCGCCGTGCGGCGAGAACACCGTGCCGTAGCGGTAGAGGAAGTGCAGCAGCGGCGGCAGCAGGGCCGCGAACAGGTGGCGCAGCCAAATGCGCGGGGCGATTCCCGAGCGTTCGACGAGTTCCGCGGTGAAGGCGCGGCCCGCCGGATCGGTGTGCAGCAGCGCGGCGAGCGTGCGGGCGCGCTCGCCCGGCGCGAGGCAGCCGGAGAGCGGTTCGCGCCAGATGCAGCCGAGCAGTTCGCGGTACTGGTACGGGACGGTCGGCAGGGCGTCGTACTGCGGGTGCGCGACGGTGACCGAGGCGACCTCGCCGAGCAGGATCACCCGGGCCTCGTCGCGCAGGAAGCGGTCGTGGTCGCGCAGGGCGTGCACCCAGGCGGTGACGGCGGGCGCGGCCAGGGTGCGTTCGGTGGGCAGGCCGCGCCAGACCAGGGTGTTGAGCACGGACAGCGGGAGTTTGACGGTACGCCGCTGCGGGCGGGCGGCGTTGAGGAAGGTGCGGATGGACTGCTGGGCCAGCCGCAGGTCGCTGTCGGTGCCGAGGGGGATGATGGAGCCGTCGGCGATCGCGGGGGCGAAGAGCGTGGCGACGACGTGGTCCCACTGCCAGGGGTGGACGGGCAGCAGCAGGTAGTCGGCCGGATCACCGCCGTGGTCGGCGATGGCGTCGTGGAAGGTGTCGAGGGTGTCGGAGGCGAGTTCCTCCGCGTAGAGGCCGATCGGGGGTGGCCAGGGTGCCGGTGCCGCGGTATGCGGCGAGGTCGCGGTGGACGGCGAGCCACGGCAGGCGGTGGCTGTCTGCGCGCTTCGGGCGCCCAGCGCGGCCGCGTCGGCGTCCGAGAAGCCGATACGCCCCTTGTTGGCCACCAGCCAGGGGTGGCCCGTCTGGTGCCCTTCGAGCTCGGCGTAGTCGAGGTCGGCGAGGTCGGCGGCCGGCAGCGCGGTGGTGTCCAGCCGCACGTCCGCGCGCAGGGTGGCCAGCAGCTTCCTGGATGAGGTGGCCGGTGGTGTCTCCGCTGAGCCCGAGCAGGCCGGTGGCCGTGCGCGAGGAAGTGCAGGGGGTCCCCGGTCGGCGTCACGCTGTCCGCGTCCACCTGCCAGCCGCCGTACGAGCCGCGCCGGGCGCGGAAGCGGTAGGTGACGTCGGGGCCGAGTTCGATCCGGTAGGCGTCGGGGCCCGCGGCCGGCTCGGCTTCGGGGACGATCACCTCCTCGTACGCGAACTCGGCGAGCATCTTGGCCAGCAGGCGGCGCGCGGCGCGCTGCCAGGCGGCGGAGTCGGTGGTGGGCGGGGTGATCACGGTGGGCTCCTGCGTGGGACGGGGAGGAGGGAACGGGAGGGAGCCGGGGACGGCGGACCGGAACGGTGGAGCACAGGTGCGGGACGGGCAGCCTGGGGCGTGGCGGGGCGTCCGAGGGGTCAGACGCGGTCGCGCAGGGCGCGGTCGCGGATCATCAGCGCGGCGCGTTTCCCGGGCAGTTCGATCTCCGCGGAGAGCCGGAATCCCGCGGACAGGAAGGCGGAGACGGAAGGGGTGTTGCGCAGGTCCGGCTCGGCGATGACCCGGCCGCAGGCGGCGCGGTGGTCGAGCACCAGGTCGGAGACGGCCCGCAGCAGGGCCGTGCCGAGGCCGCGGGCGCGGTGGGCGACCCCGCCGATGAGCAGGTGGACGCCGATGTCGTGCGGCCGGGCCGGGTAGTGGCGGGCGACCGGGTCGAGGTCGGCGCGGTAGATCTCCCAGTAGCTCATCGGGGCGCCGTCCAGGACACCGAGGCAGGGCACGCTGCGGCCGTCGCCTTCGGTCTGGGTGCGCAGATGGGATTCGGTGATCGCGGACTCACCTGCCAGTTCCCAGAATTCGGCGACCGCCGGATCGTTCATCCACCGGGTGATCAGGCCGAGGTCGCGGGCCGGGTCGACCGGGACCAGCCGGAAGGCGCCGGCCGGGGTGTCGGCCGCGGGCCAGGCGTCGAGGCTGCCCACGAGGTGGGCCCGGTCGTGGTGTGCCCTGGTGCCGAAGGCTGCTTCGACGCCTTGGGCGCCCCGGCTGCCCCCGCCGCCTTTGACGTCGTGGGCACCTATGGCGTCCAGGGCGCCTTGGCCGCCTTCTCTGCCTTGGCCGCCGCGGTACCGACGCCCATGGCACTGTCGTCTGCCGCCCCGGCCGCGCCCTCGGCGAGGAGGGCGAGGAACTCCGGGGGCAGTTTGAGGTCGAGGGTGTCCTCGGTGCTGGAGTCGGCGGGTGGCAAGGGAACTCCTTCCTCGGCCGGGCGGATCGGCCGGACGGCGCGCGGGTCGGAGGCCGTCCGGCGGGTCCGCGGGGCTCAGCGGGCCAGCGGGTTGGGCAGCGTGACGTAGACGGACTGGGTGTCGACCGGGCCGACGAGTTCGTCCATGCCGTGCAGGCGGGTCAGCAGGTTGGCCTTGCAGCGCAGGTGCGGGCTGTGCAGCAGGCGCCCGGGCAGGGCGCTCGGCCCGTCCGCGGCGGCGAGGAAGCGGCGGAAGGCGGCGAGCAGCACCTGCTCGTCGGCGAGCCGCTGCGAGCCGAAGGCGCCGATCAGGCCCAGCACGTTGTTGATGCCGAGGTAGTAGGCGAAGCGCTCGTCGGCGACCTCGTCGGCGACGAAGGTGTCGCTGGCCGCGCCGATGCCGGGCAGCTTCGCGCTCCAAGGCGGCGCGGTGCGACTCACGGAAGTAGTAGCCCTGGTTGTCGCGGTAGCGGCCGCCGCAGGGCCAACCGTCGGCGTCGAGCAGCACCAGGGTGTTCTGCTGGTGCGCCTCCAGGGCGATGCCCGCCTCCCCGTCCAGCCACAGCACGGGCCGCACCACCGCGTCCAGGTAGCGCAGGAACCACTCCGTGGCGACCGCGGTGCCGGGCCGCCCCGTACGGTCGGCCAGGCGGGAGACGAGCACGGCGAGCCGTGAGCGCAGCGCGGGCGCGGCCACCCCCGGCCACGGGCGCGGGGAGGTGAGGCCGGCCACGCAGTGCGCCTGGTCGCCGGGTCCGAACGGATTGTGCCGCAGCACGACGTCGAGGCCGGTGACCGGCTCGCCGTCGGTGCCGTCGACCGCCGAGCCAGGCGGGGTCGCGCACGATGTCGAAGCCCGGGTGGGCCGCCTGCCAGCGGGCGGCCAGGCCGGTCCGCAGCAGCCGGTGCACCTCGGTGCCGCGCAGCAGTTCCTTGCGCAGGTTCTCCCGGCGGGAGTTGGTGATGCGCAGCCCCAGGGAGAGCTTCAGCATGGCGGGGGCACCGGGCCGGTAGACGGTGCGCACGGAGGAGGTCGGGTGCCAGGGGTCGCCGAGCGGGCCGAGGTCGCGCAGCAGCCCGGCCTCGAACAGCGCCCGCACGGCGGGCCGGTGGCGGACGTCACGCGCCTGCCAGGGGTGCAGCGGCAGCGGCGCGGCGCCGTCGGGCAGCTTCATCAGCCGGGGACCGGCGAGGGCGGTGAGCAGATCGGGCGCGGAGACCGTGCGGCCGCGCTCGGTCCAGGCGGAGTCCGTGGCGAGCAGCGACGGGTCGCACGGCGAGCCAGTGCAGCGGGAAGGAGCCGCGCTGCTCGGGCGAGTAGGCGGCCGCCTCGGTGTCGGCGAGGCCCTCGCGGCCTTTGGGCGCCGGGTGCAGGGGGTGGCCGAGGATCAGCGCCTGCTCCGAGTCCAGGAAGGGCAGTTCGGGCTCGGCGGGACCGGGCCGCTCGCGGCGCTCGGTGACGAAGACGGCGGTGCGTCGTACGGAGTCGGCCACCCTTGCGACGAGGTCGGCGCCCTCGGCGGGGGCGCCGCCGCCCTCCCGGGCGAGCAGGGCGGCCAGTTCGACGGCGGTCAGCGGCCGCTGGTCGGCGGTGGCCAGACGGGCGGGTCCGAAGCGGTGGTGACCGGTCGCGGACCAGTGGTGGACGGCGGCGCCCGCCTCGGCGCCGCTGGCGGGCAGCGGGACGCGCAGCAGCCCGTCCGCGGGACTGCGCGAGCTGCTTCTCCCGTACCCAGCAGCGCAGCAGGGCTTCCGTGCCGGCCGCGTCAGCGGCGGCGTACGGCTCCTCGCGCGCCAGCGGGTCGGCCGTCGCCGCGACGGCCGACCCGTACCCGGGGCGCGCGTACTTCGCGGCGGCCGGTACCCGCTGGGTCGGCACGGCGGATGTCGTGGTGTCGGGTCCGGCCGTGGCGGGGCCCGCGGCCTCCGGGTCGTCCGGGTCCACGGGTGCGGTCATGCCCGGGGCCTGACTTGTCGGTTCCGCTGTCGGCTCCGCCGGGCTGCGGGAAGGGTCGGTGGCTTGGCTCATGGCGTGTCTCCGAGCTGCACGGCGGCGGGTGCGCCGGCCGCCTCGATGGCGTCGGAGAGCCGGTCGAGCACGGCCTCCGCCTGTTCGTCGGTGATGGTCAGGGGCGGCAGCAGGCGTACGACGCCGGCGTGCCTGCCGCCGAGTTCGACGATCAGGCCGCGCCGCAGGGCCTCCTGCTGGACGCGGGCGGCCAGTCGCGGGGCGGCGGGCAGGGCGCCGTACGTCGTCGGGTTCGGCTTCGGTGTCCACGAGTTCGACGCCGATCATCAGACCGCGGCCGCGGACGTCGCCGATACAGGCTGTGGTGCGCGGCCAGGCCGCGCAGCCGGCACATCATGCGCGAGCCGACGGTCTCGGCGCGCTCGTGCAGTGCGTGCCGCCGCACGTGTCGCAGGGTGGCGGTGCCCGCCGCCATGGCGAGCTGGTTGCCGCGGAAGGTGCCCGCGTGGGCGCCGGGCTGCCAGGTGTCGAGCTCTTCGCGGTAGACGATCACCGCGAGCGGGAGGCTGCCGCCGATCGCCTTGGAGAGCACCATGACGTCGGGCACGATGCCGCTGCGCTCGACGGCCCAGAAGGTGCCGGTCCGCCCGACGCCGGTCTGCACCTCGTCGGCGATCAGCGGGATGCCGCGGGCCGCGGTGATCTCCCGCATCCTGCGCAGCCACGCGTCGGGCGCCGGGATGACGCCGCCCTCGCCCTGCACCGGTTCGAGCAGCATGGCGGCCGGGCGCTGCACGCCGCCCTTGGGGTCGTCGAGCAGATGGGCGGTCCAGCGCGCGGACAGCTCGGCGCCGCGGTCGCCGCCGGTCCCGAACGGGCAGCGGTAGTCGTACGGATACGGCAGCCGGGTGATGCGGGTGTCGGCCTCCACGGTGTCGCGGACCGCTGTGTCGCCCGAGGCGGCGAGGGCGGCGGCGGTCATGCCGTGGTACGCGCCGGAGAAGGCCAGCAGCCCGGCGCGCCCGGTCGCGGTCCTGGTGAGCTTGATGGCGGCCTCGACGGCGTCGGTGCCCGCCGGGCCGCAGAAGTGGATGCGGCCGTGCTCGGCCAGCTCGCGCGGCAGGGTCTCGAACAGCGCGGTGGTGAACTCGTCCTTGACCGGCGTGGCCATGTCCAGCACGTGCAGCGGCGCCCCCGAGTCCAGGACCCTTCTGATCGCCTCCAGGACGACGGGGTGGTTGTGGCCGAGCGCGAGGGTGCCCGCGCCGGACAGGCAGTCCAGGTAGCGGCGGCCGTCGGCGCCCTCCACCGTCATGCCGCGGGCCCTGACCGGCACGACGGGCAGCGACCGGGCGTAGGTGCGCGCCGCCGACTCCCGCTGGGCCTGCCGGCCGAGGATCGCCTCCTCCGCGGTGAAGTCCTCGCCCGGTGCCGCCAGTTGCCCCGGCACGCTCGAAATGGCCGCCACGTAGTGTCTCCTCCGGGTCGCGTCCCGTCTCCTCGTCCCCCATCCGTACTAACGACGGTGTGACGGACCGATCACGGGCGGTTCACAGAACTTTCCGTACGGAACCGGCCACCGGTCGGTGACCGTCACTCAGACCGGATTCACGACAAGCGCACAGCGCACGACACAGGGGGCTCACGTCCATGCCATCCATACGCAGGCCGCTCGCGGCGACGGCAGCCGCCGCACTTCTGGCGCTCACCGCCACGGCGTGCGGCTCGTCAGGGAATTCGGCGTCGTCGAAACCCACGCCGCCGCAGACCACGGCGACCGGCGGCCACGACGGCGTGACCGCCGCGCTGCCCTCGTCGCTGCCGACCAGCCTGGCCGGCCTGAAGCAGTGGGAGAACGCCTACAAGCAGGGTGGCTGGAAGAACTGGGACAAGTCGACCTGGCTGACGCAAGGCGAAGGACTTCGTCAACCCGGTGATCGACGGTCTGTGGAGCAACGACCGGATGAAGGGCGCCGACCAGAGCGACAAGCAGGTCCCCGCGGACGTGCCCGCCGACCAGGGCAAGACCGACCCGGCCCCCGCGCCGGCGGCGGCCCGCCAGGTCACGACGCCCTATCACGACAACGCACCCGCGGTGGGCAAGCTCTTCTTCGACGGGCCCAAGGGGTCGATGGTCTGCTCGGCCACAGTGGTGGACGACCCGGCGCACCCGGGTGCGTCGAACCTGGTCTGGACGGCGGGCCACTGCGTGCACGCCGGCAAGGACGGCGGCTGGTACCGCAACATCGCCTTCGTGCCCTCCTACAACAACGGCGGCCTGAGCGCCAAGAAGCTGGACCACGCGTCCAAGGACACCCTCGCGCCCTATGGCGTGTGGTGGGCCGACTGGGCGGCCACCTCCGACGAGTGGCGCAGCACCGGCTCGGAGATGGGCGGCGGCGGGTCGCCGTACGACTTCGCGGTGCTGCATGTGACGCCGGAGAAGGGCGCGGGCGGCCGGTCGCTCCAGCAGACCGTCGGCGCGGCGATGCCGGTGTGGTTCGACGCTCCCTCGGTGACGAAGATCAGCACCCTGGGCGCTTGGGGCTACCCGGAGGCGCCGCCCTATGACGGCCAGGCGATGTACGCGTGCCAGGGCCGGCCGGGGCGGCTGTCGCTGACCTCCGCGGCGCCGACGGAGTACCGGATCGGCTGCTCGATGACGGGTGGCGCATCGGGCGGCGGCTGGTTCGCCCCGATGCCGGACGGCAGGACGGCGCTGGTGAGCAACACCTCGATCGGCCCGATCACCAACACCTGGCTCGCCGGACCCCGGCTGGGCGCCGAGGCGAAGAAGGTCTACGACGGGGTGAGCAAGAAGTTCGGCTGAGCACCCGCGGGGGCAGCCGCGAGTGCCCGGCATGAGTAAGGACCCGTCTCCAGGAGACGGGTCCTTACCTGCATACCTGGGCGCACAGCGCCCCCACCTACAGGTCGGAGCGCCTGCGCCTATGGGGCGCACGCCTGCGCTCAGTGCCGGACCGCGAGGGTGAACGGAGCCAGCTCCGCGGCCAGTTCCTCGTGCACCCGCACCCTGAGCACAGTGCCGTCGCCGGTGTGCTCCTCGGAGAGCACCTCGCCGCCCGCGTGCACGCGGGAGACCAGGCCGCCGTGGGTGTAGGGCACCAGGGCCTCCACCTCCACGTCGGGGCGCGGCAGCGCCTCGTCGAGCATCTCCAGCAGCGTCGTCGATGCCCTGACCGCTGCGGGCCGAGATCGCGATCGCGTTCTTCTCGTTGCGCAGCAGCCGCTGGAGGACCAGCGGATCGGCGGCGTCGGCCTTGTTGACGACGACGATCTCCGGCACGTCGAGCGCGCCGACGTCGCGGAACACCTCACGGACCGCGGCCAGTTGCTCCTCCGGCACCGGGTGCGAGCCGTCCACCACGTGCAGCACCAGGTCGGCGTCGCCGACCTCCTCCATCGTCGAGCGGAACGCCTCGACCAGGTGGTGCGGCAGGTGCCGGACGAATCCGACGGTGTCGGCAAGGGTGTACAGCCGCCCGCCGGGCGTCTCGGCCCGGCGCACAGTCGGGTCCAGGGTGGCGAACAGCGAGTTCTCCACCAGGACGCCGGCGCCGGTGAGCCGGTTGAGCAGCGAGGACTTGCCCGCGTTGGTGTAGCCGGCGATGGCCACCGACGGCACCTTGTGGCGCTTGCGCTCCTGCCGCTTGAGGTCGCGGCTGGTCTTCATGCCCGCGATCTCCCGGCGCATCTTGGCCATCTTCTCGCGGATGCGGCGCCGGTCGGTCTCGATCTTGGTCTCACCGGGACCACGGGTGGCCATGCCGCCGCCCGAGGAGCCGGAGCCACCGCCACCCATCTGCCGGGACAGCGACTGGCCCCAGCCGCGCAGCCTCGGCAGCATGTACTGCATCTGGGCGAGCGACACCTGCGCCTTGCCCTCACGGGACTTGGCGTGCTGGGCGAAGATGTCCAGGATCAGGGCGGTGCGGTCGACCACCTTGACCTTGACGACGTCCTCCAGGTGGATGAGCTGGCCGGGGCTCAGCTCACCGTCGCAGACCACGGTGTCGGCGCCGGTCTCGACGACGATGTCCCGCAGCTCCTGCGCCTTGCCCGAGCCGATGTACGTGGCCGGGTCCGGCTTGTCGCGGCGCTGGATGACACCGTCCAGGACGAGGGCGCCCGCGGTCTCGGCGAGGGCGGCGAGTTCGGCCAGCGAGTTCTCGGCGTCGTCCACGGTGCCGGAGGTCCACACCCCGACGAGCACGACGCGCTCCAGGCGGAGCTGCCGGTACTCGACCTCGGTGACGTCCTCGAGTTCGGTGGACAGGCCCACCACCCTGCGGAGCGAGGCGCGGTCGGAGCGCTCGAACTGGTCGCCGTCCCGGTTCCCGTCGATCTCGTGACTCCAGGCCACCTCCTCTTCCATCAGGGCGTCGGCCCGAAGGCTCTCGGGGAGGCGCTGGCGGCCGTGCGAAGAGGAAGAAGAGTTGGAGGTCATTTGATCCTTTGGTCGTGCGGTCAACGGTCTGTGGAAGGCGTCCGTGGCGGGTGCCCTCACTGTCGATGGTCGCACGCCGGGGCACCGCGGTCACGTGGGTTTCACCGCGGGCTTCGGTTCCGTGAGCGTTTGCGGCCGCCGGCCGGGCCCACGCCCGATTCACCCGTCCGGGCGACACAGGCGGGGAACCGCGCGGTCACCGCGGCCGTTTACACAGCGTGATCAGTTCTCGGCGTCAGTGACGGCGTGCCGGGCGCGGTAGACGTCGTAGACGCCGGGTACGGATCGCATCGCCCGCATCAGGGCCGTGAGCGCCTCCTGGTCGGGCAGCTCCACGGTGTAGGTGTGGCGGACCCGGTGCTCCTGCGGGGGCTCCACGGCGGCGGAGACGATGCCGACGCCCTGCGCCGCGATCACCTCGGTGAGGTCGGCCAGCAGCCGGGGGCGGCTGAGGGCCTCGGCGAGGACGGTGGCGCGGTAGTTCCCGGCCGGGCTGCCGTCGCGCCATCTGACGGGCACGGAGGTTCGGCCGGCGGCCGCCATCCGGGCGGTGGTGGAGCACTCGGAGCGGTGCACGGCCACCGTGCCGCCGCGGATCACGAATCCGGTCAGGTGATCGGGCGGCACGGGCGTACAGCAGCGGGCCAGCCGTACGGCCGCGCCGGGCAGGTCGGTGACGGCCACCGGGTCGGTGCCGGGCGGCTGTCCGCCGCGGGGGCGGGGCGGGCGGCGGGGGCGGCCGCGGGCTGGTCGTCGCCGCGGTGGGAGGGGTGCAGGGTGAGCCAGCGGGTGATGGCGATCCGGGCGGCGGGGGTGGTGGCGTGCTCCAGCCAGTCGGGGTCGGGAGCAGAGGTGCCGGAGTCGTCCATCAGCAGCTTGGAGGGTGTCGCCGTCGCGCAGGCGGGTGCCGAGCGGCGCGAGCCGGCCGTTGACCCGTACGCCGACGCAGGCGTGCGCCGCCTCGCCGTGCACGGCGTAGGCGGCGTCCACGCAGCTGGCGCCCGCGGGCAGCCGGAAGGTGCCGGAGGCGTCGGCGCCCTGGATGGTGAAGACCGTGATCTCGCGGTCCTGGGCGAGGTCGTCGCGCAGCGTCGTCCAGAAGGTGTCGGGGTCGGGGGTGGCGCGCTGCCACTCCAGCAGCCGGGCGAGCCAGCCCGGCTGG
Organism: uncultured Actinomycetota bacterium; assembly: GCA_963820715.1. Taxonomy (GTDB): domain Bacteria; phylum Actinomycetota; class Actinomycetes; order Streptomycetales; family Streptomycetaceae; genus Actinacidiphila. The sequence continues at coordinate 482,317 of CAWGAU010000005.1, forward strand.
GTGGGGTCGGCGCCTCTCCAGCCCTCGGCGTCCGCCAAGGGGGCGGCGGCGTCCTTCTCGACGACCCGCGCGGCCTCGGCGGCGGTGCACGGATTCCCGAGGGCGATCACCCCCGCCTCGGCGACCCGGTGCATCTGCCGGGTGCGGACCAGCACCTCGGCGACCCGGCCCTCCCGATCGGCGATGGCGGTGTGCAGCGACTGGTAGAGGTTGAACTTGGGGGCGGCGATGAAGTCCTTGAACTCGGCGATGACGGGGGTGAAACAGGTGTGCAGTTCACCGAGCACGGCGTAGCAGTCGGCGTCGTCGGCGACCATGACGAGCAGGCGGCCGAAGTCGCAGCCGGCGAGTTCGGTCAGGTTCCGCTTGAGCATGAGGCGGTGCACGGAGACGGCGTGCCGCGGCCGGATGGCCACCTCGGCGTCGATGCCCGCCTCGCGCAGCACGGCGCGCAGGTCCTCGGCGACGGACTCCAGCGGGTCGGGACGGCCGGCGTGGGCCTCGATCATGGCGGCGGTGCGGGCGTGCTCCTCCGGGTGGAGGATGGCGAAGACCAGGTCCTCCAGCTCGCTCTTGAGCGCCTGGACGCCAAGGCGCTCGGCGAGCGGGATGAGGACGTCGCGGGTGACCTTGGCGATCCGTTCCTGCTTCTCGGGCCGCATCACACCCAGGGTGCGCATGTTGTGCAGCCGGTCGGCGAGTTTGATCGACATCACCCGGACGTCGCTGCCGGTGGCGACCAGCATCTTGCGGAAGGTCTCGGGCTCGGCGGCGGCGCCGTAGTCGACCTTCTCCAGCTTGGTGACGCCGTCGACGAGATAGGTGACCTCTTCGCCGAATTCGCGGCGCACCTGATCGAGGGTCACCTCCGTGTCCTCGACGGTGTCGTGGAGCAGAGAGGCCGTCAAGGTCGTGGTCTCGGCGCCGAGTTCGGCCAGGATGAGGGTCACCGCGAGCGGATGGGTGATGTACGGCTCGCCGCTCTTACGGGTCTGGCCGCGGTGCGAGGACTCGGCGAGGACGTAGGCCCGGCGGAGTCTCTCGACGTCCTGGGGGCCCGCGCCGGGCTGCCGGGCCCGGTGCACTTTGATCAGGTGCTCGATGGCGTCGGGCAGGCGGTCCCTGCTCCCGGTGCCCAGCAGCGCCGCGCGGCCCAGTCTGCGCAGATCCATGCGGCGCAGGTCGATCCGGCGCAGTCCGCGCCGGATGACTTCGGCAGGGTGTTCCGCGTCGACCGCGTTGTCTGCGCTCATCGGGCGCCTCCCGGCAGCGTGGGCCGGCTGCGGGAGCTCACCACGCCCCGTGGGGCCGCGCCGGTGATTGATGCTACCGAGCCCACCACGTGCGGCTGTCACCCTCTCGCCGAGAGTGATCCCCATCACCCGTTCGAGGGATGGCGTACGGGCGTGGTGACCGGATACGTCCGGTTCGACGGGGGTAGTACCGGGGGTAGTGGTGGGGTGGGAGTGCGCTCAGCGGGCGGGAAGGGCGAGCCAGTCCGGGTCGATGACGCCCTCGGCGACGATCACCGCGGGGCCGGTCATCTCGATCTCGCCGTCGGCGCGTTCGGTGATCACCAGGCGTCCGCCGGGCAGGTCGACGGTATAGGTGACCGGGTTGCCGGTGACTGCGGGGTCGAGCCCGTCCCGGCGGGCGGCGGCGACCATCACGGCGCAGGCGCCCGTACCGCAGGAGCGGGTCTCGCCGGAGCCGCGCTCGTGCACGCGCAGCGCCACGTGCCGGGGGCCTCGGTCGACCACGAACTCGACGTTGGTGCCTGCCGGGTAGGCCGGCCCGGGGGCTGACGGCGGGGGCTTGCAGCAGGTCGCCGGCCTCGTCGAGGTCGTCGACGAAGGCGACGGCGTGCGGGTTGCCCATGCTGACGTGCACGGCCGGCCACGTGCGGGCGCCCACGCCGACGCTGACGTCGCCGCCGGGCAGCATCGCGCGTCCCATCCGGACGGTGATGTCGCCGGGTGTGCCGTCCTCGGCGTCCTTGGCGATGTGCACGTGCCGTACTCCGGCCCGGGTGGCGACGGCCAGGTCCCCGGCGCCGGCGAGCCCGGCGCGCCGGAGGTGGCGGGCGAAGACGCGGACGCCGTTGCCGCACATCTCGGCGATGCTGCCGTCGCTGTTGCGGTAGTCCATGAACCACTCGGCCTCGGCGGCGAGCGCGGCGGCCTCGGGGTGGGCGGCGGAGCGGACGACGCGCAGCAGCCCGTCGCCGCCGATGCCCGCCCGCCGGTCGCACAGCCGCGCCACGTCGGAGGCGGACAGGTCGAGCCGGCCGTCCGGGTCGGGGACGATCACGAAGTCGTTCTCGGTGCCGTGCCCCTTGAGGAAGTGCACAGGCTCGGCAGCCGGGCGTGCGTCAGTCACGGGTCCGATCGTACGCGGTCGGACCGACAGGACGACGGGCGGCGCCGGTCAGCCGCTGATCAGGAGGTCGGGGGCGTCCGCGGAGCACGTACGGCACAAGGGTGGCCGGACTCAGCGCAGCCGCGCCACGCGCCAGACGGCGAGGACCGCCAAGAGCAGGATCACGGCGGTGTAGCCGAGCGACGTACCGCCAGTCGGGGCGGGCGCCGGAGCCGCGGGCGGGCAGGCCGGGCCAGGTCTGGCCGATCCGGCGGGCGGCCATCAGGCCCCAGCCGGCGGCGCAGCAGCACAGCAGCAGGCCGAGCATCGCCACGACCGGGCCCGCGTCACCGGATTCGAAGGCCAGCGGGAAGGCGAACATCAGGGAACCGCCGACCGCCAGGGCGATGATCGGGGCGATCTGCCAGATGCGCAGCCGCCGTGAGGGCCGCAGTTCGAGGAAGGACTGGCCGTCCTCCCCGGGCACCTGGATGCCGTCGGCCTCCAAGGCGTCGAGGCCGTCCAGCTCCTCAAGGGGCACCAGCGGCTCAAGGCGGTCGAGGCGGTCCAGCCGGTCGAGTGAATCGGCGGGTTCCATCGGGATCCAGCGGTTCCCGCGGCGAACGGGACTCCGGAAATCCGTGGGAGTCGTGCGACTCGTGGGACACCGCCGGATCTGCCGAAGTGTCGCGCCCTGGAGGGGTGTCGCGTGGGCCGGCTGCCATCGCCACGCGCCCTCCCAAGTCCTCGACACCGTAGTAGCTCGAAGCTCGATGATGGCACGGTCGGAGGGCCGGTCCGGGACGCCGGAGCGTCCCGATGCCATCACGTGATCAGGCTGTGACCGCTTCTTGGAGCCTGCTCGGCCAACGCCAGCGCCTGACCGGTGAGTTCCGCCCCGCGGGCGGTGAGCCAGTGCACGCGCGGGTCGCGCCGGAACCACGAATCCTGGCGCCGCGCAAAGCGTTTCGTGGCCCGTACGGTCTCGCTGCGCGCCTCGTCCTCGGTGCTCTCCCCGGCGAAGACGGCGAGCACCTGCTGGTAGCCGAGGGCGCGGGAGGCGGTGCGGCCCGCGCGCAGTCCCGCCGCCTCCAAAGCGCGCACCTCGTCCACGAGTCCGGCGTTCCACATGCGGTCGACGCGCAGCGCGATGCGCTCGTCGAGTTCGGGCCGCGGGACGCCGACACCGATCTGCACGGTGTCGTACACGGATTCGTGCCCGGGGAGACTCGCGGTGAAGGGCTGCCCGGTGATCTCGACGACCTCCAGGGCGCGGATGATGCGCCGGCCGTTGCTGGGCAGGATCGCCCGGGCCGCCCCGGGGTCCACGGCGGCCAGACGGGCGTGCAGCGCGCCGGGCCCGCGCATGTCGAGTTCGGCCTCCAGCCGGGCGCGTACGACGGCGTCGGTGCCGGGGAACTCCAGCGCGTCGATGGCGGCCCGCACGTAGAGCCCGGAGCCGCCGACGAGGATCGGGACCCGGCTCCTCGGCGTGCAGCCGGTCGATCTCGATACGGGCCAGCCGCTGGTAGTCGGCGACGTTGGCGGCCTCGGTCACGTCCCAGATGTCCAGCAGGTGGTGCGGGACGCCCTGGCGTTCCTCGGGGGTGAGCTTGGCGGTTCCGATGTCCATGCCGCGGTAGAGCTGCATCGAGTCGGCGTTGATCACCTCACCGCCCAACGCCCGTGCCAGGGCGACGCCCAGTTCGGACTTGCCGGCCGCAGTGGGTCCGACTACGGCGATCACGCGCTTCATCACCTTGCCAGTCTCCCAAACTTCGACGGCCCGTCCCGATCGGGTGATCATCTCGCACCGCGGGGCGGGGAGGGCCGGGAACGGGGTTATCCACAGGCCGCGACGGCTGGCGACGCGGAAAAGCGGGGGCGCGAGTATGGTCGGAACTGAGACGAGTGCTTTGCGGCACTTGTGCGTTTTGTGCCCGATCAGATCGGGTGTGGTGGCACACCCCGGCCGTCCCTTGGCCGTCATCTTCGAGGGAATCCCAGGGAAGGTGCCAGATGAGCTTCATGGACACGCTCAAGGACAAGCTCGGCCTGTCGAAGGAGAAGGCCGGGGACCTCGCGCAGAAGCACGGGGACAAGATCGACCAGGGCCTGGACAAGGCCGGTCAGACAGCCGACTCGAAGACCGGCGGCAAGTACAGCAGCCAGATCGACTCCGGCGTGGACAAGGCGAAGGACTCCGTGCAGGACTACGGCAACAAGGGCGACGGCCCCGCCTGAGCACCCGGTGACGGCCGCCTGAGCCGCTGTGCCGCCCTGCCGGGGCCGACGCAGCGGCCACCGGTACCGGACGGCCGCGGACCCCACCATCCGCGGCCGGTCCACACGCGACGCGGCCGGACCACCGCGGGCCCGGTTCGCCCGTGCCCGGATTCGGCCGCCCCCGTGGCCGCGCTGCTTCTCCGTACCGCGCCTCAGGTCCACGCGGCGACGAAGTAGCCGACACCGTACGGGGCCGTGTCGTGCAGCAGCTCGCCCGTCAGCCCGGCGCCTTCGGCCGCGCCGGCGAGCACCTGCCAGGGGGCCCGTCCCGCCGCCTGCACGGCCTGCGCCAGTTCGGCGTCGAGCGCGGCCAGCGCCTGCGTGTCGGCGCCGCCCAGGGCCGCGGCGACGGCGGCGTCGAAGGGTTCCGCCCGCTCGTCCAGGTATCCGGGCGCCTTGACCGTACGGCGCGCGCTGCCGTCACCCATGACCAGCAGCGCCACCCGGTCGGCCGAACCGGCGATCGCCCGCCCGGTCACCGCGCACTGCTCCTGCTCCAGCTGCTCCCCCACCCCGAGCCCTTCGACGGGCGCGGCGCTCCACCCGCGCAGCAGCCACGCGGCCACGGCCAGGGACGGCGGCAGCGGCGGTACGTCGTCGCCTCCGGCCTCGTCGCCGGGGTCGTGGGCCGGGCCCAGCGTCACGTCCAGCGCGACACCGTAGGGGCGGAAGGAGCCCGCGGCTCCGGGCGGGAACACACCACGGGCCGGGCGCTCGGCCGGGCCGATCACCACGAGGCGCTCCGGCCGGGACGCGGCCAGCACGCCCACCGCGTCGGCGCACGCCGCCCGCAGGGTGTCGAGTTCGGGCGCGGCACCCGCGGCCACCTCGGGTACGAGCAGCGGCGGGCACGGGCAGACGGCAGCGGCGACCAGCATGCCCGGCACACTACCGGCCGCCCCGGGCACACCGTCGGCCCCCGGATCGCGAGGACCCGCCGGAAGCGCTCGCGTCCGCGCCCTGGTTCATGTGTGCGGGCCCCGCGGGTATCGACCTTGTTGGGGCCGGCCTCTTTGGACGCGAGCACCCTTTGGCGCGAGCACCCTTCAAGCACGGCCCCTCGCCCACCCTTACGCGCGGAACCCGCCAGGCGGGACGGACCCCGCTCAGTCGCAGCCGCAGCCGCTCGCACCCGCGGGCACCGCGTTCTGGCCCTGCGGCGGCGGCGGGAGCGCCGATCGTCGGCAGGCCGAGCATGACGCCCGCGGGCTTGGCCGCGGCAGCCGCCTGGCGCCGCTCCCACGCGTCGCCCGCACGGGTGCGGCGCACCGCCAGGGCGGGCCGCTCGGCGAGCAGGTGGTGCGGGGCCGCGTAGGTGATCTCGACGGTCACCATGTCGCCGGGCCGCACCGGCTGTTCGGGCCGCTCGAAGTGCACCAGCCGGTTGTCGGGGGCGCGGCCGGACAACCGCCGGGTGGCGTCGTCCTTGCGGCCCTCGCCCTCGGCGACCAGCACCTCCAGGGTGCGGCCGACCTGCTTCTTGTTCTCCTCCCAGGAGATCTCCTCCTGGAGGGCGACCAGCCGCTCGTACCGCTCCTGCACGACGGCCTTGGGGATCTGGTCGTCCATCTCGGCGGCCGGCGTGCCGGGCCGCTTGCTGTACTGGAAGGTGAACGCCTGCGCGAAGCGCGCCTCGCGCACCACGTGCAGGGTCTGCTCGAAGTCCTCCTCGGTCTCGCCGGGGAAGCCCACGATGATGTCGGTGGTGATGGCGGCGTCCGGCATGGCGGCGCGCACCTTCTCGATGATGCCGAGGTAGCGGTCCTGCCGGTACGAGCGGCGCATCGCCTTCAGCACCCGGTCGGAGCCGGACTGCAGCGGCATGTGGAGCTGGTGCATCACGTTCGGCGTCTCGGCCATGGCGGCGATCACGTCGTCGGTGAAGTCGCGCGGGTGCGGCGAGGTGAAGCGGACCCGCTCCAGGCCCTCGACGTCGCCGGTGGCCCGCAGCAGCTTGCCGAACGCCTCGCGGTCGCCGATGTCGGAGCCGTAGGCGTTGACGTTCTGCCCCAGCAGGGTGACCTCGACGACGCCCTCGGCGACCAGGGCCTCGACCTCGGCGAGCACGTCGCCGGGCCGCCGGTCCTTCTCCTTGCCGCGCAGCGCGGGCACGATGCAGAACGTGCAGGTGTTGTTGCAGCCGACGGAGATCGCGACCCAGGCGGCGTACGCGGACTCGCGGCGCGAGGGCAGCGTGGAGGGGAAGGTCTCCAGCGACTCGACGATCTCGACCTGCGCCTCGTCGGCGATCCTGGCCCGCTCCAGCAGGACGGGCAGCTGGCCGATGTTGTGGGTGCCGAAGACCACGTCGACCCAGGGGGCGCGCTTCACGATGGTGTCGCGGTCCTTCTGCGCCAGGCAGCCGCCGACCGCGATCTGCATGCCGGGCCGGGCGGCCTTCTTCGGCACGAGCTGGCCGAGGTTGCCGTAGAGCCTGTTGTCGGCGTTCTCCCGCACCGCGCAGGTGTTGAACACGACGACGTCCGCGCCGTCCGCGCCCTCGGGCGCCCGGACGTACCCCGCGCCCTCCAGGAGGCCGGCCAGCCGCTCGGAGTCGTGGACGTTCATCTGGCACCCATAGGTGCGGATCTCGTAGCTTCGCTGGAGAGCGGTGTCCTGCGCGGTCATGTCCCACCAGAGTAGGCGCTGCCCGGGTGATCCCCGAACCCGGTTGTTGACAGCGCCCGCGGCCGCCGGCCGCCCGACCGGCGGCCCGGCGCCCGTACCCGCCGGACCCGTGCCGGTCACGCCTTCCGCCACGCGGCCCGGGCTGGCAGGATCGCGTGGCATGGACCTCTCCGACCTCGGCGGACGCCTCCGCGGGATACCGCGGAGCATCGGCCCGGGACTGCGCCGGAAGCTGCGCGGCCTGGGCACGCGCCGCGCCCTGCAGGCCGTGCTGGCCGCCGCCTCGGCGCTGGCGCTGCTGCTGTGGTGGCTGCTGCCGTCGGACGGTCCTTCGTACCCCAAGGCGCCCATTTCGCTGGCGACCGGCGTGGCGGACGGCGTCTACGAGGAGTACGGCGTCCTGCTCAAGCACGACCTGAGGACCGCGCTCCCCGGCACCCCGGTCGACCTCGTGCACACCCAGGGCTCCGTGGACAACATCGAGCGCCTGGTGAGCGGCCGGGCCGACTTCACCATCGCGGCGGCCGACGCCGTGGCCAACTACCACGGACCCGGCAAGCAGGATCTGCGCGCCTGCGCCCGCCTCTACGACGACTACATGCAGCTCGTGGTGCCACGGGACTCCAAGGTGCGCTCCGCCCGCGACCTGCGCGGGCTGCGGGTCGGCGTCGGTCAGCCCGGCTCCGGCGTCAACCTGATCGCCAGGCGGCTGCTGACCGCGGCCGGCCTGAACAGCGACAAGGACCTCACGGCGGAGCCGGTCGGCATCGACCAGGCGCCCGCGATGCTGCTCAGCGGCAAGCTCGACGCCTTCTTCTGGTCCGGCGGGCTGCCGACGGCCGCGGTGAGCGCGATGGCCGCCCCGGTGGACCGGATACGGCTGGTGCAGCTCGGCGACCTGGTGGCCGCGCTGCACGCCATGGGGCCGCAGATGCAGTACTACCGGCAGGCGGTGATGCCCGCCGACGCCTATCCCAAGGCGCAGGAGGGCCAGCCCGTCGAGACCATCGCGGTGGCGAACCTGCTGGTCACCACCGACCACGCCAACGCGGGCCTGGTGCAGCGGCTGACCAAGGCCGTGATCGACAGCCGGGACTCCATCGGCAAGGTCGTGCACGCGGCGCAGTTGGTGGACCTGCGCACCGCGGTCTTCACCGACCCGCTCCAGCTCCATGTGGGCGCGGAGCGCTACTACCGGTCCGTGAAGCCGTAGAGGCCCGGCCGGCACCGCGCCCGCCCGTCGTCAGCGTCACCGTCGTCACGGGCGCCGTGCGCGGCACCGTCAGCGTCACCTCCAGGCCGTGGGGCTCGCGGCGCCCGAAGGCGATGCCGCCGCCGCCCTGGCTGAGCAGGGCGCGGGCGATGGACAGGCCGAGCCCCGACCCCTGCACGTTCTGGTGGCGGGCGCTGCGCCAGAAGCGGTCGCCGACCCTGGCCAGTTCGTCGTCGGTCAGGCCCGGGCCGCTGTCCGCCACGGCCACCGCGACGCGTTCACCGTCGACGGCGACCCGCACCGCCACCGACTTGCCGCCCGGCGTGAACTTGATCGCGTTGTCGATCACCGCGTCCATGGCGCTGGACAGGGCGACCGCGTCCGCCCACCCCGTCGGCCTCCTCGTCCCCGGCGCGTGAACTCCACCGTGACGCCGGCCCGGTCGGCGACCGGCCGCCAGGCGTCGGCCCGGGTACGGGCCAGCTCGACGACATCGGTGACGGCCAGGTGGCCGCCGCTGCTCTCGGCGACGGCCAGGCCGAGCAGGTCGTCGAGCACCTGGGCGAGCCGGTGGCCCTCCTCCTTGACGGCGTCGGCCTCGGTGTTGCCCGCGGGCAGCGCCAGGCCGAGCAGCTCGATCCGCAGCAGCAGCGCGGCCAGCGGATTGCGCAACTGGTGGGAGGCGTCGGCGACGAAGGCGCGCTGCTGGTCGAGGACCGCCTCCACGTTGTCGGCCATCTCGTTGAACGACCGGACCAGGTGGCGCAGTTCCGGCGGGCCGCCGGCCGCCTGGACACGGGACTTCATCCGGCCGGTGGCGATGTCGTGCGTGACCCGGTCCAGCGTCTCGACCGGCAGCAGCACCCAGGCGGTCAGCCGTACGGCGAACAGCACGGCGATCGCCATGGCCGCCAACTCGCCCGCGGCCAGGAGCAGCCAGCCGTGCAGGATGCGCGAACGCAGCGCCCCGGTCGGCGAGTCGGTGACGACGACCGCGACGACGTCGCCGTCGCGCACGATGGGCGAGGCGATGGCGAGCAGGCGGTGCTGCCACGGCCACACCTGCTGCGGATCGTGCGCGCGCCTGCCGAGCAGCGCCGACTCGTACGCGTCGTGCAGCTCGCCCGTCGCCGGGACGCCCCAGGCGGCGGGCGCGGCGGCCATGACGGTGCGGTCGCGGTAGAAGACGCCCGCCTTGATGCCGTAGAGCTGCTCGTAGCGCCTCGAGTTCGGTGCTCAGGGTGTGCAGGCGCTCGTCGTCCGCCGCGTCGAGGGGCATCTGCTCGTAGCGGGCGCTGACGAACTGCGCCAGGGCGGCGAACCGGGTCGTGTCGTCGATCCGGTCCACCACCACGCGCTGCTGCTGGGCGGCCGCCTGGCTGGCCGCCAGCGGGAAGCCGAGGGCCAGCAGGACGCCGGCCATCAGCACGATGAGCAGCGGGAGGAGTCGTGAGCGCACGGCCGCGGTCCTGGCGGGCCGTCAGGCGGTCGGGACGACGAGCCGGTAGCCGACCCCGCGCACCGTCTCGATCATGGCCGGGTTGCCGAGCTTGGCGCGCAGCGACGCCACATGCACCTCCAGGGTGCGGCCCGTGCCCTCCCAGGCCGTGCGCCACACCTCGCTGATGATCTGCTCGCGGCGGAAGACGACGCCGGGCCGCTGGGCGAGCAGGGCCAGCAGGTCGAACTCCTTGCGGGTGAGGGCTGTCGGGGCGCCGTCCACGGTGACGCGGCGGGTGGACAGCTCGATCGCCACCGGGCCGAGCAGCAGCCCGGTCTCCCGCTCGGGCCCTGCGGGCGGCGGCGCGGCGACGGCCCCGGCCGGCGCCGGGGCGGGCGCCGTGAGCGGCGCGGTCGGCCGGCCGCAGCGGGGGGCGGCGGCTCACGGCGTGGATGCGGGCGAGCAGCTCACCGGTGTCGTACGGCTTCACGACGTAGTCGTCCGCGCCGAGGTTGAGACCGTGGATGCGGGACCTGACGTCGGCGCGCGCGGTGACCATGATGACCGGCGTCGCGGTCCGGCGCCGGATGCGGCTGCACACCTCGAAGCCGTCCTGGTCGGGCAGGCCCAGGTCGAGCAGCACGCAGTCGTACTCCGGACCCTCGTCGGGCAGCAGCGCCCGGATGGCCTCCTCGCCGCTGCGGGCGTGCCGCACATCGATACCGTGCTTGCCGAGCACGGCGGAGAGGGCGGCGGCGACCCGGTCGTCGTCCTCCACGAGCAGCAGTCGCATGCGTCACCTCCTCCTCGCTGTCTCGTCTCCGCAGGTAAGCGGAACATTCGCGTCCGAGCCGGAAGACCGACCCTTCGACCGAATCCACCCCGATCCGGGCCCGGTGCGTCAAGGGGGTACCGGCTCACGCCCCGGACCGTTACCCACCCGGTACGCTTCGCGGGCGCCGTGCGGAGCGCCCGGCGTGCGCCGGATGTGCCACCGCCGCACCGCGCCGACGGGCGACCGTCGCTTGACGTGGGCAGTCGCAGTGAGTTGCATACGCTTTGTGACCGCACTTCTTCCGGGGGCTGCTGCGTGGACCCGGTGATCGTCGCGGGGGCGGGCCCCGTGGGCCTGACCCTCGCCCTCGCGCTGGCCCGCCGCGACGTTCCCGTGATCCTGCTCGACGAGACGGAAGTGCTCGCCGACGCCGACGGGCTGCGCCAGGCGCGCACCGTCGTGCTCGGCCCGGCGACGGCCGCGCTCGTCGAACGCCTCGGCTACCCGGGGCTGCGCCGGGACGGTGCGACCTGGACGGGCTGGCGCACCCTGCACCGCCGTACGGAGGCGCTGCGGATCGACTTCGGCTCCGACCCCGCGGACGCGCCCGTCCACGTGGCCCAGCAGCGGCTGGAGAAGGGGCTGCGGGACGCGCTGCTGACCTGCGGTTCGGTCCGGATCGTGCCGGGCTCGCGGGTGGACTCGATCGAGCAGGACGCGCGCGGCGTGACGGTGCACACCAGAGGCGCCCAGGCGACCTGGTGGCGGGGCAGCTACCTGGCGGGGTGCGACGGCCCGCGGTCGACGGTCCGCAAGCTGCTGGGGGTACGGTTCCCCGGCCGCACCGCCGTGGACCGGCACGCGGTGGCGGCCGTGCAGGCCGAACTGCCCGAGCCCGGGGTGGCGCTGCTGCACCGCGATCCGCCGGGCGCCCCCACGGGCCAGGAGATCACGGCCCGCCCGCTGCCCGACGGGCTGTGGCGGCTGGACTGGCTGCTGCCGGTGCAGGCCCGCCGGCTCACCTCCGACGTCCTGGTGGAACGGCTGCGCGCCACCCTCACCGCGTGGTGCGGCCATGTGGTGCCCTACGAACTGGTCGGCTCGGCGGACTACCCGGTGCACCAGCGGCTGGCCAGGCGCTGGCGGGACGGCCGGGTCTTCCTGGCGGGCGACGCGGCGCACCTGATGGGCGCGCTGGGCGCGCAGGGCGTCGAGGAGGGGCTGCGGGACGCCGAGAACCTCTCCTGGAAGCTGTCGCTGGCCTTTCATGACGGTGCCTCCGATCTCCTGCTCGACAGTTACGAGGCCGAACGGCGGGGTGCCGTCGGCTCCCGGCTGCGCGCCACCGACCAGGCGCTGCCGCTGCTGCGGGCGAACGGCGCCTGGCAGACGGTGCGTCAGACGCTGCTGTCCGGCTCGGGCCGCGGGCAGGCGGAGCTGCTGACCGACAGCCACCTCGGGCGCGGGGTGGCGGCCACCTCGTCGGTCTACGGGCGCTCGCCGCTGGCCCTGCCCGCGCCGCGGGGCGGCGCGGGCGGAAGGTCCGGACCCTCACCGCTGGTCGCGGGGTGCGACACCCCGCCTGGCGGGATGGTCAGCGATGTGCCGGTGACCGCGCTGGACGGCACGATCGGGCGGCTGAGCGACCGGCTCGGGCGCGGGCTGGTCGTGGTGCTGATCGCGCCCGGCACCGGGGTCTGGGAGTCCCGGCACTGGCTGACGGCGGGTCTGATGCCGCGGCTGGCCTCCGCGGTGGCCGCGCTGCCGACCCGCGCCGAACTGCTGGTCGCCGAGACCTATCCGGGCGCCACCGCGCACAGCGTGCTGCTCATCCGGCCGGACGGGCACCTGGTGACGGCCATGGTGGGCTGCCGTCCCGCCGAGCTGTACTCCTACGCCGACCTGGCGCGGGGCGGACCGCCGATGACGTCCGGGAGTGCGGACGACGGGCCGGACGGCCCCGATTCCCCCGACGGGGGCCCGAGCGGGAGTGCGGCCGGACACGAGGTCAGCGGGCACACCCGCTGACGGGCGGCGAGCCCGGCTCTGCTATTCGCTGTCCCACATCCACGGCTCCTCCTTCCCGTCCTCTGCGGCGGGCTCGTCGGCGAGCGCGTCGCGTACCACCCTGAGGGCCAGTCCCTCCGGGTATCCCTTGCGGGCGAGCATGCCCGCGAGCCGCCGGATGCGCTTGTCGCGGTCCAGCCCGCGGGTGCCCGGAAGCCGGCGGCGGACCAGCTCGCGGGCGGTCTCGTCCTCCTGCTCCGAGTCGAGCAGTCCGACGGCCTCGGTCACCAGCTCCGCTTCCACGCCGCGCTGGCGCAGCTCGCGGGCGAGGGCGCGGCGGGCGAGACCGCGGCCGCGGTGCCGCGACTCCACCCAGGCGTTGGCGAACGCCTGGTCGTCGATGAGGCCCACGTCCTGGAAGCGCTCCAGGACGTACTCGGCGACGTCGTCGGGGATCTCCCGCTTCCGCATGGCGTCGGCGAGTTGCCTGCGGGTGCGGGGTGTCCCGGTGAGCAGGCGCAGACACAGTGCCCGCGCCTGCTCCTCGGGGCTGAGCGGCGGCTCTCGCGAGGCCCTCGACTCGGAAGAGCCGCCGCGTTCCTGGGACCTGCGCGCCATGGCGTCAGGCCTTGGCGGCGGTGGCCTTGGTCGCCTTCTTCGGGGCAGGGACCTCTGCCTTGGGCACCTCCGCCTTGGGCGCCTCGGCCGTCGGGCCCGCCGCGTCCGCACCCGGCTGCACTCCCGGGGCCTCCGTCTTCGGCACGCCGACGCCGAGCTTCTCCTTGATGCGCTTCTCGATCTCGTCCGCGAGATCGGGGTTGTCCCGCAGGAAGTTGCGGACGTTCTCCTTGCCCTGGCCGAGCTGGTCGCCCTCGTACGTGTACCAGGCGCCGGACTTGCGGACGAAGCCGTGCTCGACGCCCATGTCGATCAGACCGCCCTCGCGGCTGATGCCCTGGCCGTAGAGGATGTCGAACTCGGCCTGCTTGAACGGCGGCGCGACCTTGTTCTTGACGACCTTGACGCGGGTGCGGTTGCCGACCGCGTCGGTGCCGTCCTTGAGCGTCTCGATCCGGCGGATGTCGAGCCGGACGGAGGCGTAGAACTTCAGGGCGCGGCCACCGGTGGTGGTCTCCGGCGAGCCGAACATCACACCGATCTTCTCGCGGAGCTGGTTGATGAAGATGGCGGTGGTCTTCGACTGGTTGAGCGCGCTGGTGATCTTGCGGAGCGCCTGGCTCATCAGGCGGGCCTGGAGGCCCACGTGCGAGTCGCCCATCTCGCCCTCGATCTCGGCCCGCGGCACGAGGGCTGCCACGGAGTCGATCACGATGAGGTCGATCGCACCGGAGCGGACCAGCATGTCCACGATCTCCAGTGCCTGCTCGCCGGTGTCCGGCTGGGACAGGAGCAGGTTGTCGGTGTCGACGCCGAGCGCCTTGGCGTAGTCGGGGTCGAGCGCGTGCTCGGCGTCCACGAAGGCCACCGTGCCGCCGGCCCGCTGGGCGTTGGCCACCGCGTGCAGGGTGAGGGTGGTCTTGCCGGAGGACTCCGGTCCGTACACCTCCACGACGCGGCCGCGGGGAAGCCCGCCCACGCCGAGCGCGACGTCCAAAGCGGTCGACCCGGTGGGGATGACCTCGATGGGCTCATTCGGCCGGTCGCCGAGCCGCATGACGGCGCCCTTGCCGAACTGCCGTTCAATCTGTGCGAGCGCGGCGTCGAGTGCCTTCTCGCGGTCGTTTCCTGCCATGGGTTCCACCCGGGATGTCTGGTTCGATCGCTTCACGTCCACGACGCTAGCGCCTGCCACTGACAATGCGCCCGGACGTCGGTCCGGACCTGTGGATAACTCCTCCTGGCGGCGGCGCGAATCCGCGTCGGCGCCGGGAGGAATCCGCCCGGACACCCCATAAGAATGGATGTTCGAATTTCATGTCAAGCGACCCGCCGAGTGGGCCGTTCGTGCCTTCCGCACGGGGTCCCGCACCGGCGAGTCCAGCGCCCGGCCCGCTGATCCGCCGGCCCCGGACGGGACGTGCACCCCGTTCACGCCTGGGGGTCGGTGACCTCGTAGCGCCGCACGTAGGCGGCGAGGAAGCCCTGGAGGGTGGCGGTCGCCGGGATGGCGATGAGCGCGCCGACCGCGCCGAGCAGCGCGGTCCCCGCGACCACGGAGCCGAAGGCGACCGCCGGGTGGATGTCCACGGTACGGGCGGTGATCCGCGGCTGGAGCAGGTAGTTCTCGAACTGCTGGTAGACCACGACGAAGCAGAGCACCCACAGGGCGTCCCACGGGTCCTCGGTGAAGGCGATCAGGACGGGCAGCGCCCCGGCCAGGTAGGTGCCGACGGTCGGGATGAACTGCGAGACCAGGCCGACCCAGACCCCGAGGGCGGGCGCGTACGGCACGCCGAGCACTTGGAAGAGGATGTAGTGGGCGATGCCCGAGACCAGGGCCATCAGGGCGCGTGAGTAGAGGTAGCCGCCGGTCTTGGCGACGGCGATGTCCCAGGCGCGCAGCACCTCGGCCTGGTGGGCGGGCGGCAGCATCGAGCACAGGGTGCGCCGCAGCCGGGGGCCGTCGGCGGCGAGGTAGTAGGTGAACAGCAGCACGGTGAACAGTTGGAAGACCGTGCCGAGGACCGTGGCCGAGATGCCCCACACGTTGGTCGCGCCGTTCGCCAGATAGGTGCGGGCCCAGTTCGAGTGCAGGACCTTGTCCTTGAGCGTGCCGGTGTCGAGGTGGGTGTGGAAGGTCCGGTTGAGCCACATCACCACGTCGTCCAGGTAGTGCGGCAGGTTGCGCACGATGGTGCTGATCTGGTCGACCAGCAGGGAGCCGAGAGCCAGCAGGAAGAGCGTGGCCGCGGCCAGCACCACCAGGATCACCAGACCGGTGGCGAGGCCGCGCCGCATCCGGCGCCGGGCCAGCCAGTCCACCGCGGGCTCGATGGCCAGCGCGCAGAAGAACGAGATCAGGACGTTGACGAGCAGCCCGACGAGCCGGGCGAAGACCCAGTGCGCGAACTGGTAGCAGGCGAAGAGGGCGAGCGCGAGGACGAACGCGCGGGGCAGCCAGCGCGGCATCCTGGCACGTGACGGACGCCGCTCGCCACCCGGCGCGTCGGGAGTCTCGTCACTTCCTGCCACAGGGCAAGTCTGGGGCTAACCGCCCGTCAAGTCCTGCTGTCGGATCATTCGCGCACATCAGGGGGATTTACCGGGATTACGTGGCTATCAGGCCCTCACCGGTCAGCGCCGGGAGGCGGGCACGTCCATGGCCGCGCAGACGGCCCGCCAGACGTCCTTGGCCTCCCAGCCGTCGTCGAGCGCCTGGACGACGGTACGGCCGCCCAGTTCGGACATCACGTGGTCACGCGCGAAGGAGTCGGCGTAGGTCTCACCGAAGTGGGCGCGCATCCGCTCCCAGAAAATCGTCAACCGCATGGGTGCCAGTATCGCGCGCACGGCGGCGGTAACGACCCGCCGCCCGGGCGTCGGCCTTACGGCCCTCTGTGGTCCCTATATTCCGGCGATCGCCCGCGCCGCCGCCGTCACCAGCACGGCTGTCGCGACGACCACCAGGAAAGGTGCCCGCAGCAGCAAGGCGACAGCGGCGGCGACCAGTCCGGCCATCCGCGCGTCGACCGTCAGCCGCAACCCCGTGCCGAAGGTCTGCAGGGCGGTGAGGGCGGCGAGCAGCGCGATGGGCACCAAGGCGGCGAGCCGCTTGACGACAGGCCGTTCCAGCACCCCCGCGGGCATGGACAGGCCGAGCAGCTTGACCCCGTAGCAGCCGACGGCCGTCAGTCCGATGGCGATCCAGGTGTCCGTCGTCGTACTCATCGCGTCATCCCTTCCCTGGCGTCGTCCGCCGCGGGCCGGCCGGCGCCGCTGCCGTCCGAGCCCTGTCCGGTCCGGCGGCGGGCTGTGGCGGCCAGGACCAGCGGCGCGGCCAGAGCGGCGACCAGCACGGGGACTCCGGCGGGCAGCAGGGGAAGGCCCACCAGGGCCAGCAGCACGGCGACCGCGGCGACGGTGCGCTCGGTGCGGCCCTTGACCATGGGGGCGAGCAGGGCCAGGAAGACGGCCGGGCCCGCCGCGTCCAGGCCCCAGCTGTCGGGGTCGCCGATCGCCGAGGCGCCCACCGCACCGATCAGTGTGGTCAGGTTCCACAGCACGTAGAGGCTGACGCCGGTGACGGTGAAGCCGAGCCGGGCGTCGGCCGTGCCGCGCTGGGCGAGTGCGACCGCGGAGGTCTCGTCGATCACCCCGTGCGCGGCCAGCGGCCGCACCGCGCGGGGCAGCCGCAGGAGCTGGGACAGCCGCAGTCCGTAGAAGGCGTTGCGGGTGCCCAGGAAGAACGCCCCGGCCGCCGCGGCGAACGGATTGCCGCCCGCGCCGAGCGCCCCGACCAGGGCGAACTGGGAGGCGCCGGTGAAGACCAGCAGGGAGAGCACGCAGGTCTGGAGAAGGGAGAGCCCGGCGCCGGCGGAGGTCACGCCGAAGGCGAATCCGGACAGGCCGACGGCGACGCCGACGCCCATGGCGTCGCGGACTACGGCGGTTCGGGGCTTCGGCGGCCGCTGCGCCGCGGCCGGCCCCGGTATCGGTGGCGCATTCACCGGTTCAGGTTAGAAAGGCGCCGCCCGCGGGTCTTGTACGTTCTTGCAGCCGCCGTCGCTCGCCGACGTCTTCCGGGCGCAGCCGCACCTATGCCCGGCCGACGCCGGTGCGCGTCACGGTCCGCCGCTCGCGCTGGTACGCGCCGGGCGGGACGCCGACGATCCGGGCGAAGTGACGGTTGAGGTGGGGCTGGTCGGCGAAGCCGACGCCGGGCGGCGGCTTCGGCCGGCATGACGCCGGCGTCGAGGAGGCGGCGGGCGGCGCGGACGCGTTCGCCGGTCAGCCAGGCGTGGGGCGGCAGACCGTAGGCGGACTTGAAGGCGCGGAGCAGCGCGAAGGGGCTGGTGCCGGTCTCGGCGGCGAGTTCGTCGAGCCCGGGCGGATCGGTCAGCCGGGCCGCGAGCAGATCGCGGGCGCGGGCGGCGGCGCCGGGAGCACGGGCCGGCCGGGGCCCGGACGGGCGGGCGGTGCCGCAGCGGTCCAGCAGACGGGCCAGGACCAGGCGCAGCAGCGTGTCGGCGGCGAGGACGTTGTCGTGCTCCGCGGCGCCGTGCACGTCGGCGATCAAGCGCGCGATGGCGGGGTCGTCCAGCACGGTGGAACCGAAGGCGGGCGTCCCGCGCAGCCCCGAGGTCTCCGCGGCGACGGCCGCGACCACCGCGGGCGAGGGGTAGAGGACCCGGTAGCTCCAGCCGTCGGCGACGCCCGCGTACGCCGAGTGGGGGATCTCCGGGTTGATGGCGACCACGCTCCCCGGCCCCACCCGCACCGCGCCTCCGGACAGTCCGATGCCCTGTACTCCGCTGCTGACGGCCGCGATCACGTACGCGTCGTGGGCGTGCCGGGAGAAGGTGTGCCGCACGTAGCGGGCCCGCAGCAGGTCGACCCCGGGCAGGCCGGGGTGCTCCCAGTACCGTGCCTGCTCACGCGTGGCCATAAGACCATTGTGGCGTGCTCGCGCCAGCGAGTTTTCCACAGGCCGGGAGACCGGGCTCGACGCGCTGTCGGTGGCGCGAGGCAGGATGGAGCCATGTCCAGTCCGAACAGTCTCGACGCGTTCTCCCCCGCCACCCGCGCGTGGTTCACGGGGGCGTTCCGCGAGCCCACCGCCGCCCAGTCCGGGGCGTGGTCGGCCATCGCGGAGGGCTCCGACGTGCTGGTCGTCGCGCCCACCGGGTCGGGCAAGACGCTGGCGGCGTTCCTGGCCGCGCTGGACCGGCTGGCCGCCACCCCGCCCCCGGCCGAGACCCGCCGGCGCTGCCGGGTGCTGTACGTGTCGCCGCTCAAGGCGCTCGCGGTGGACGTGGAGCGCAATCTGCGCAGCCCACTGGCCGGTCTGCGGCAGGAGTCGGTCCGGCTGGGCCTGCCGGAGCCGGAGGTGAGGGTCGGCATCCGCTCCGGCGACACTCCCCCGGCCGAGCGGCGGGCGCTGGTCACCCGTCCGCCGGACATCCTCATCACCACGCCGGAGTCCCTGTTCCTCATGCTCACCTCTGCCGCGCGGGAGGCGCTGAGCGGGGTGGAGACGGTGATCCTGGACGAGGTGCACGCGGTGGCGGGCACCAAGCGCGGGGCCCATCTGGCGCTGTCCCTGGAGCGGCTCGACGAGCTGCTGGAGCGGCCCGCCCGCCGGATCGGGCTGTCCGCCACCGTCCGCCCGGTGGACGAGATCGCCCGCTTCCTCTCGCCGCAGCGCCGGGTGACGATCGTGCAGCCGCCGTCGCAGAAGCGGTTCGACCTGTCGGTGGTCGTGCCCGTGGAGGACCTGGGCGAGCTGGGCGGCTCGCCGGTGACGGAGGTGGAGGAGCACACCGGGCCGGCCGCGGGCCCGGCGCAGCGGCCGTCGATCTGGCCGCACGTCGAGGAGCGGATCGCCGACCTGGTGCAGGCGCACCGCTCCACGATCGTCTTCGCCAACTCCCGGCGCCTCGCGGAGCGGCTGTGCAACCGGCTCAACGAGATCGCCTACGAGCGGGCGGAGGGCGAGGCGCTGCCCGAGGCGCACTCCCCCGCCGAGATCATGGCCGAGTCCGGCGCGGCCAAGGGCGCGCCCCCGGTGCTGGCCCGCGCCCACCACGGCTCGGTCTCCAAGGAGCAGCGGGCGCTGGTCGAGGAGGACCTGAAGGCGGGGCGGCTGCCGGCGGTGGTGGCCACCTCCAGCCTGGAGCTGGGCATCGACATGGGGGCGGTCGACCTCGTGGTGCAGGTGGAGTCGCCGCCGTCGGTCGCCTCCGGCCTGCAGCGGGTCGGCCGGGCCGGGCACCAGGTGGGCGCGGTGTCCACCGGCGTGGTCTTCCCCAAGTACCGGGGCGACCTGGTGCAGTCCGCGGTGGTCACCGAGCGGATGCGGGAGGGCGCGATCGAGTCGCTGCGGGTGCCCTCGAACCCGCTGGACGTGCTGGCGCAGCAGATCGTGGCGATGACCGCGCTCGACACCTGGGACGTGGACGACCTGCTGGCCGTGGTGCGCCGGGCGGCGCCCTTCGCGTCGCTGCCGCACTCCGCCTACACGGCGGTGCTCGACATGCTGGCGGGCCGCTACCCGTCGGACGCCTTCGCCGAGCTGCGCCCGCGCCTGGTGTGGGACCGGGTGGCGAACACGGTGGTGGGCCGTCCGGGCGCGCAGCGGCTCGCGGTCACCTCGGGCGGCACCATTCCGGACCGCGGCCTGTTCGGTGTCTTCCTGGCCGGAGCGGACCCGAAGAAGGGCGGCGGCCGGGTCGGGGAGCTGGACGAGGAGATGGTCTACGAGTCGCGGGTCGGCGACGTGTTCACCCTGGGCACCACGTCCTGGCGGATCGAGGACATCACCCGCGACCGGGTGCTGGTCTCGCCGGCTCCCGGGGTGCCGGGCCGGCTGCCGTTCTGGAAGGGCGACCAGCTGGGCCGCCCGCTGGAGCTGGGCCGGGCGCTGGGCGGCTGGCTGCGCGAGGTGGGCGCGCTGACCCCCGAGGCGGCCAGGGAGCGGCTGTCGGCGGCGGGCCTGGACACCTGGGCCGCCGACAACGTGCTGGCGTATCTGGCCGAGCAGCGCCAGGCGTGCGGGCACGTGCCGGACGACCGCACGATCGTGGTCGAGCGCTTCCGGGACGAGCTGGGCGACTGGCGGGTGATCATCCACTCCCCCTTCGGCGCCCAGGTGCACGCCCCGTGGGCGCTCGCGCTCGCGGCCCGGCTCCAGGAGCGGTACGGCCTGGACGCGCAGGCGATGCACGCCGACGACGGGATCGTGCTGCGGCTGCCGGACGCCGACCTGATGGGCCTGGACCTGCTGGACTCCGATCCTGGGCCGCGGGGCGCGGAGTTCGACCCGGAGCAGTCGCCCGTCGGGGCGGCCGACGTGGTGTTCGACAAGGGCGAGGTCGAGCAGCTGGTCACGGACCAGGTGGGCGGGTCGGCGCTGTTCGCCTCCCGGTTCCGCGAGTGCGCGGCGCGCGCGCTGCTGCTGCCGCGGCGCAGTCCCGGCAAGCGCACCCCGCTGTGGCAGCAGCGCCAGCGCGCTTCCCAACTGCTCCAGGTGGCGTCGGAGTTCGGGTCCTTCCCGATCGTGCTGGAGGCGGTGCGCGAGTGCCTCCAGGACGTGTTCGACGTGCCCGGCCTGGTGGAGCTGATGGGCGACATCGAGGCCCGCCGGGTCCGGCTGGTCGAGGTCACCACGCCGGAGCCGTCGCCGTTCGCCCGGTCGCTGCTGTTCGGTTACGTGGCGCAGTTCCTCTACGAGGGCGACTCGCCGCTGGCCGAGCGCCGGGCGGCGGCGCTGTCGCTGGACTCGCGGCTGCTGGCCGAGTTGCTCGGCCAGGCGGAGCTGCGCGAGCTGCTGGACGCGGATGTGCTGGCCGACCTGGACAGCGAACTCCAGTGGCTCACGGAGGACCGCAGGATCAAGGACGCCGAGGGCGTCGCGGACCTGTTGCGGCTGCTCGGTCCGCTGACCGGAGCCGAGCTGGCCGTGCGCGGCGCGGAGCCGGACTGGGCCGCCGAGCTGGAGACGGCCCGGCGCGCGATCCGGGTGCGGATCGCCGGGGAGGAGCACTGGGCGGCGGTCGAGGACGCCGGCCGGTTGCGGGACGCGCTGGGGACGGCCCTGCCGGTGGGCGTACCGGTGGCGTTCACCGAGCCGGTGAAGGACCCGCTGGGCGACCTGGTGGCCCGGTACGCCCGCACCCACGGGCCGTTCACCACCGGCGACACGGCGACGCGGTTCGGCCTGGGCGCGGCGGTGGCCGACGGCACCCTGCACCGGCTGGCCGCGTCGGGCCGGGTGGTGCAGGGCGAGTTCCGGCCGGGCGGGGCCGGGCAGGAGTGGTGCGACGCGGCGGTGCTGCGCCGGCTGCGGCGGCGTTCGCTGGCGGCGCTGCGGCAGGAGTTGGAGCCGGTGCCGCCCGCGACGCTGGGGGTGTTCCTCCCGCAGTGGCAGCACGTGGGCACGCACGGTCTGCGCGGGATGGACGGGCTGGCGCGGGCGGTGGAGCAGTTGCAGGGAGCGTCCGTGCCCGCGTCCGCGCTGGAGAAGCTGGTGCTGCCCTCCCGGGTGGTCGGTTACAGTCCGGCGATGCTCGACGAGCTGACGTCCTCCGGTGAGGTGCTGTGGGCCGGCGCCGGGGCGCTGCCCGGCAAGGACGGCTGGGTGTCGCTCTACGTCGCCGACAGCGCGCCCCTGTTGCTGCCGGGTCCGCAGCCGCTGGAACTGACGCCGCTGCACGAGGCGGTGCTGTCGGCGCTGTCCGGCGGGTACGGCCTGTTCTTCCGGCAGATCGCCGACCAGGTCCGCGGGGCCGGCCTGGACGCTCACCGACCCCCAACTCGCCGACGCCGTATGGGATCTGGCCTGGTCGGGCCGGCTCACCAACGACACGCTCGCGCCGCTGCGCGCCCTGCTCGGCTCCGGCCGCACCGCGGGAGCGACGGCTCACCGGGCACCGCGTTCGGTGCCGCGCGGCCGCTACAGCTCCCTGGCCGCCCGGGCGCCACGGGCCACCGCCTCCCGGTCGGGACCGCCCACCACCGCCGGCCGCTGGTCGCTGGTCCCCGCCGCCGAGCCCGATCCGACCCTGCGGGCGCACGCGCTGACCCACTCCCTGCTCGACCGGCACGGCGTGGTGACCCGCGGCGCGGTGGCCGCCGAGGGGGTGGCCGGCGGCTTCTCGGCGGCCTACCGGGTGCTGTCGGCCTTCGAGGAGACCGGGCAGGCCCGGCGCGGATACGTGGTGGAGGGCCTGGGCGCGGCGCAGTTCGCGATGGACGGCGCGGTGGACCGGCTCCGCGCGCTGAGTACGGCGCGCGAGCGGGAGGAGGAGCACGCGGGCCGGACCCGTACGGTGGTGCTGGCCGCCGCCGACCCGGCCAATCCCTACGGCGCCGCCCTGCCCTGGCCGGCGCAGCCCGTGGGCGTGACCCACAAGCCGGGACGCAAGGCGGGCGCCCTGGTCGTGCTGACCGACGGCGAACTCGCGCTCTACGTCGAGCGCGGCGGCAAGACGCTGCTGGCCTGGCCGGTGGACGAGATACGGGTGCAGGCCGCCGCGGACGCGCTCGCGCTGGCGGTCCGCGAGGGTGCGTTGGGCCGCCTCACGGTGGAACGGACCAACGGCGAGCCCGCCCTGACCTCGCCGCTCGGCCGAGCACTGGAAACGGCCGGCTTCCACGCCACGCCCCGCGGCCTGCGCCTCCGCGACGGCGGGTAGCGCCCGGACAGACGGCACCCATCCGTCCGACCGAGCCCCGCCCCAGGCAAGGTCAGGCGCGCCCGCCCGACCCCCGCCGAGCCGAGCCGAGCCGAGCCGAGCCGCGGGCAGGGTCGCGGACACGTCCGGCCCCGTCCGCCGCCGGGCAAGGTCACGCGCGCCCGAACGAGGCCACCCCGAACAAGCGGCCACGCGCAGGTCCGACCGAGCCCCGCCCCGGGACGAGGTCACGCACCCGCGCACCACCTCACCCCACCCCGCCCGAACGCACCCGCACTGCCCCCACCCCGCCCACCGCGGAGCGGAACCCCGCATCATGGAGGGATGCCCGAAGGAGACACGGTCTGGCTGACCGCGCACCGACTGCACGCGGCGCTGGCCGGGGAGCCGCTGGTGCGGGCGGATCTGCGGGTGCCGAAGTTGGCGACCGCGGACCTGGTGGGGCGGCGGGTGCTGGCGGTGGTCCCGCGCGGCAAGCACCTGATGACGCGGCTGGACGGGGAGGTGACGCTGCACAGCCATCTCCGGATGGACGGCGCGTGGCACCTGTACGCGCCGGGTGAGCGGTGGCGCGGCGGCCCGGAGCACCAGGTGCGGGCGGTGCTGGGGACGAAGGCGCGGACGGCGGTCGGGTACCGGCTTCCGGTGCTGGAGCTGTTGCCCACCGGCGAGGAGGACGGCGTGGTCGGCCATCTGGGCCCGGATCTGCTCGGCCCGGACTGGGACCCGGCGCGGGCCCTGGCGGCGCTGGCCGCGGACCCCGGCCGCCCGGTCGGCGAGGCGCTGCTCGATCAGCGCAATCTCGCCGGGATCGGCAACGTCTACGTGGCGGAGCTGTGCTTCCTGCGCGGGGTGACGCCGTGGACCCCGGTGGGCGACGTGGCGGCGCCGGAGAAGATGGTGGCGCTGGCCCGTCGGCTGCTGGTGGCGAACAAGGCCCGCCCGGGCCATGTGACGACCGGGGACACGCGGCGCGGCCGTACGCACTGGGTCTACGGCCGCGAGCACCAGCCGTGCCTGCGCTGCGGTACGCCGGTCAGGTCGGCCCGGCACGGCCCGGAGGAGCAGAGCCGGGTGGCGTACTGGTGTCCGCGCTGCCAGCGGGGACCGGCGCCGGCGGTGGCGCGGTAGACGGCCGGGAGCCGCGGTCGGCGGGGCGGCGCAAGGCCGGCACCGCGTGCATGGGGATCAGTCCGAGGCTCCAGCCGCCGGCGGCCACGGCGCCCTGCCACGGCGCGGCGGTCCCCGGCCGTACACCGACCCGCAGCACGGCCCACCACCACACCGCCCCGCCCACCAGGGCGAGCAGGCCGCGCAGTGGCGGCCACGGCAACGGACGATGCGGATGCGGGCGTCGGCGGGAAGACGAACGGCGGGACGGCGACAAGCGGCGGCGGTCCGCCCGTATCTCCTGGTGGGCGCGCACGGCGCCTCAGACGTTCTCCGCCTGGAACATCCAGTGGAACTTCTCCAGATCGGCGGTGATGCCGATCAGGATGTCCTGGCTGACCGGGTCGGGTTCGTCGGTGACCGCGATCCGTTCACGCATACGGGTGATGATCGCGTCCAGGGCGGCCACCATGATCTCGACGACCTCGCCGTCCTTGACCCACCCGTCGGTGACGGTGTCGATGCCGCTGGTCTTGGCGACGGTGCCCGCCCGGCCGTCCGGGGTGACGCTGATCGCGGAAGCGCGTTCGGCGACGGTGTCGGAGGCGACGCGGGCGGTGTCCACGACCTCGTCGAGCTGGAGGTGGACGGAGCGGAAGCGCGGGCCGATGACGTTCCAGTGCACCTGCTTGGCCAGCAGCGACAGGTCGATCAGATCCACCAGAGCACCCTGGAGGGCGTCTCCGACGGTCTTCCGGGCCTGCTCGGGCAGGGGGCTCTTCACGACAGTCATGCGTGTGTCTCCTCGCGGATCGACGCGTTCGGGTCCGATTTGATCCCTTGCTGACCTACTTCGCCTACCCTGCCCCGGCTCCCCACACATGGCAAAGGCGCGGCGGCGGCCGAAGGCGCCGTCCGGCCTCGACCGACACCGTCCAGCTCAGGAGCATCCCGCCCCGGAAACGGAGCCGCCCCGTCCGGGAGGACTCCCGGACGGGGCGGACCGCGCGACGAAATCGTGCGGCGGGGCTCAGGCGGCGACCACGTCCACGGCTTCCGCGGACTTCTTGGGCGCCTTGATGGTGATCCGTTCGTCCGGGCTCGACGGCACGGAACTGACGGACGTGACGGATGTGACCGCGCCCAGCAGGGGCCGCATCGGTGCGGCAGCGGTCTCACCGGCCGCCGACTGCGACAGTTCGGCGAGCGACAGATCGTCGCTGACCTCACGCATCACCTCGGACATCGGCACGTCCAGGGCGTCGCAGATCGCTGAGAGCAGTTCGGAGGACGCCTCCTTCTGCCCCCGCTCGACCTCGGAGAGATATCCGAGCGAGACCCGGGCTGACGAGGAGACCTCACGCAGGGTGCGGCCCTGGCGCTGGCGCTGCCGACGCAGCACGTCACCAAGCAGGCGACGGAGCAGGATCATCGGTGGCTCCCTCCTCGGACCGCGTAACCGCATCGTTCTCGCCCCACCGTACCGCCTCCGGCGCCGGCCGTGCGGGGAGCAAAGACGTGTTCACTCAGGGCTGCAAACATCGCTTCCCCCCGTCTTCTTCCCTGTGCTGGGCCTCGGGACTCCTGCCAGGACCGTTATTCCAGCTCCGCGGGCACACCCGGTGCCGGGGCGGAGTCCGGACCCGCAACCGTACTCCGGCGCAGTCCGGTCGCGAGCAGTTCCAGGACCGAGGCCACCGAGGCCCGGCGGATCGCGGTACGGTCCCCGGTCAGCCGCAGCGGCGCGACACGGGTCCCGTCCGGCCCCGCGACGGCCACGAAGACCGTGCCGACCGGCTGCCCGTCCTGCGGTTCAGGGCCGGCCACGCCGGTGGTCGAGACCCCCCAGTCGGCGCCGAGCCGGTCCCGTACGCCCTCGGCCATCTGCCGGGCCACCTCGGGGTCCACCGCGCCATGGGCGGCGAGCAGGGCGGCGTCCACGCCGAGGATGTCGTGCTTGAGAGCCGTCGCGTACGCCGTCACGGACCCGCGGAAGGTACGGGAGGCGCCGGGGACCGCGGCCAGCTCCGCGGCCACCAGGCCGCCGGTGAGGGACTCGGCGACGGCGACCGTCGCCCCGCGCTCGTCCAGCAGGCGCAGCACGTCGGCGGCGGTGCTCATACGCCGTGCTGCCTCTCCCGTTCGGCCCCGGGCGCGGCGACCGGGTCGGAGGCCCGCACGGAGTCGGCGGTCCGCGGCCCGTCCGCGGAAACGGCCTCGGCGGTGGCCCGCCGTCCGCGAGCGGCTCCACCACGGCCTCGGCGAGCGTCGCACCGGCCGCGGGAACCGTGGGGCCGGCGGGAGCCGCACGGGGCCGGCCCCGAGCCGACCGCCGGCCGCGGCGGCGATCCGCGCCGCCGGCCTCGGCGGCCAGACCGGCCCGCCGCAGGACGACCGCCTGCCGGATGTAGTCCACGCCGGTGGCGACGGTGAGCACCACCGCGGCCGCCATGACCCAGGCGCGGATCGTCGCGAGCGGCCCGGTCAGGATCAGGACGTACATGCCGACGGCGACGCCCTGGGTGAGCGTCTTGACCTTGCCGCCGCGGCTGGCCGGGATCACTCCGTGCCGGATCACCCAGAAGCGCAGCAGCGTGATGCCCAGCTCGCGCGCGAGGATGACGATCGTGACCCACCAGGGCAGGTCGCCGAGCGCGGACAGGCCGATGAGCGCCGCGCCCATGATCGCCTTGTCCGCGATCGGGTCGGCGATCTTGCCGAAGTCGGTGACGAGCCCGTAGCGCCGGGCCAGCTCCCCGTCGAACAGGTCGGTGATCATGGCGACGGCGAACGCGGCCCAGGCGAACGAGCGCCAGACCGGGTCGTGCCCGTCGCCGTGCACGAGCAGCAGTACGAAGCCGGGGACCAGGACCAGGCGGATCATCGTCAGCAGGTTCGCGACGTTGTACACCCCGGCCGTCTGCGCCGCCGGGTCGCCCAGGTGGTCGGGCGGGCCCGGGGATCGTGCGGGAGGGGCGGGTGTGGCGGCTCCGGTCATCTGGCCACCCCCTCGGAACAGTCCTCGCCGTGGGCGCCGGCGGCCGCGGCGCCGCCCGAAGGCCCGGCCGCGCCGACGAGCGCGGCCGCCCCGGAAAGGGCGCCGGCGCCCGCGCGCCCGGTGCTCCCCTCCGGCGACCGACGCGCGGCCACCACGCCGGCCGCGTCCTGCACGGCCGCCCCGTGCGTGGCCGCGCAGCCTCGTGCGGCGCCTCGTCCAGCACCTCCGCGACCAGGTCCACGCCCTGCGTCCCGGTCACCTTCGCGGTGACGAACGTCCCGACCCGAGGCGGCCAGTACGCCCGGCCGCAGATGCTCTCCCCACGCCGGGCCCGCGCCGGCACCCGCACCGGCCGCCGCGTCGGCACCGGTACCGGCGTCCGCCCCAGGGCTGAGCACGACCTGCCCGTCCGTCTCGGGCGCCTGGTGGTCGGCGCGGCCGGTGACCTCGCCGGTCTCCTCGTCCACCGCCTCGACCAGGACCCGGACGGTGCTCGCCGAGGCGTTCCTCGGCGCGCTGCGAGGTGAGTTCCTCGGCGAGCCGCGAGACCCGGGCCAGCCGGGCCGCGACCACGTCCTCGTCCAGCTTGCCGTCGTACGACGCGGCCTCGGTGCCGTCCTCGTCGGAGTAGCCGAACACCCCGATGGCGTCGAGCCGGGCGGCGCTCAGGAACCGCTCCAGCTCCGCGAGGTCGTCCTCGCTCTCGCCGGGGAAGCCGACGATGAAGTTGGACCGCACTCCGGCCTCGGGCGCCTTGGCGCGGATCGCGTCGAGCAGGTCCAGGAAGCGTTCGGTGTCGCCGAAGCGCCGCATCGCGCGCAGCACGCCGGGCGCGGAGTGCTGGAAGGAGAGGTCGAAGTACGGCACGACGCCGGGGGTCGAGGTGAGCACGTCGATCAGGCCGGGCCGCATCTCGGCGGGCTGGAGGTAGCTGACCCGGACCCGCTCGATGCCCTCGACGGCGGCCAGCTCCGGCAGCAGCGTCTCCAGCAGCCGGATGTCGCCGAGGTCCTTGCCGTAGGAGGTGTTGTTCTCGCTGACCAGCATGACCTCCTTGACGCCCTGGTCGGCCAGCCAGCGGGTCTCGCCCAGCACGTCGGAGGGGCGGCGCGAGATGAACGAGCCGCGGAAGGACGGGATCGCGCAGAAGGTGCAGCGGCGGTCGCAGCCGGAGGCGAGCTTCACCGAGGCGACCGGGCCGGAGTCCAGCCGGCGCCGCAGCGGCGCGCGCGGCCCGGAGGCGGGCGCGATCCCCTCGGGCAGGTCCGGCACCTCGACGGCCGGCGCCGATCGGCCGCCGCGTCGTCGGACGGCGCCTGCCCGGACGCCCCCGCGCCGTCCGCGCTCTGCCCGTGCCCGGGCAGCGCCACCTCGCGGCGCCCTGCCGCTCGGCCGGGCTGATCGGCAGCAGCTTGCGCCGGTCGCGCGGGGTGTGGGAGGCGTGGACGCCGCCGGCCAGGATGGTCCGCAGCCGGTCGGAGATGTCCGCGTAGTCGTCGAAGCCGAGCACGCCGTCGGCCTCGGGGAGGGCGTCGGCCAGTTCCTTGCCGTACCGCTCGGCCATGCAGCCCACGGCGACGACGGCCTGGGTGCGGCCCTGCGCCTTGAGGTCGTTGGCCTCCAGCAGGGCGTCCACGGAGTCCTTCTTGGCGGCGTCCACGAAGCCGCAGGTGTTCACGACCGCCACTTCGGCCTCGGAGGCGTCGTCGACCAGTCGCCAGCCGTCCGCCGCCAGTCGACCAGCGAGTTCCTCCGAGTCCACCTCATTGCGGGCGCATCCGAGCGTGACAAGGGCGACGGTACGGGGTTCGGGCATGAGGCCAGCGTACCCGCAGCGTGGGGGGTCGCCCGTAGGCGGCGGGCGTCTTCGCGCCCGCCGCGCCCGCGTGCGGGAGTCAGCCCTGCGTGCGGGTCGCCCGGGGTGTAGGTCAGGCGTACGACCTGGCCGTTCGTGCCCGCGGCGCCCAGGTCCTTGCCGTTGACGAAGAGCTGGACGGCGCCCGCGTTGCCCACGATGAGCTTGATCTTCTTGTCGTCGGTCCAGGTCTTGGACTGGCCCTGCTTGAGCGAGCTCTGGAAGAGCTGCTTGCCGTTGCTGTCGGTGGCCTGAATCCAGCTCGCGCCGCCCTCCGCGGTGACCTTGACGGTGACCTTGCCGGGCGGGGCGGCGGCGATGGCGCTGCTGGACGGCTGCTCGGTGGGCGCCCGGTTGCCCTGCGGGCTGGGCGAGGCGGTGGGGGCGCTGGTGGTCGTGGCGGGCGCGGTGGTGGTCTGGGCGCCGGTCTTCGCCCCGTTGCCGCTGCCGGTGAAGAGGGTGAATCCGACGAAGCCCACGATGGCGACGATCGCGGCGATCATCGCCGCCGTCCAGTTGGGGCGGCGCGGCTCGGACCTGATCCGCTCGGCCTCGTACAGCGGTGCGACGGGGGCGAGGGTGTCCTCGGCGTGGTGTTCGGCGACGTACTGCTCGACCAGGGGCTCGGGGTCGACCCCGATGGCGCGGGCGATGGTCCGGATGTGGCCGCGGGCGTACACGTCGCCGCCGCAGCGGGAGAAGTCGTCCTGCTCGATGGCCTGGAGGATCGGCACCCGCACCCGGGTGCTGGTGCTGACCTCGTCGATGGAGAGTCCGGCCGCGGTGCGGGCTCGGGCGAGGGCGCGACCGACCGAAGGAAGGTCGTCGGAGGGCGAGTTGCCGATGGACACGAGGGCGCCTTTCGAGCGTGCAGCCACCTGCTGGAAGTTCAGTCTAGGGGCGCTACAAAACACGGGGGCAACCGGAGGGCCTGTTTTATCCGCCACTCGGGCACGAACGGGCGGCCGTCCGGTTGTATCAACTTGACGCGCGAACGGGAGAAACGGTTGCCTGAAAACGTGCCCCGACTTGGCGGATATCACACGTCCCGGGACGTGACTGGTGTAACGGATTCCGGCGGAACGCGGCCCGAGTAGGCGTCAGGAGGCGTCGCCGCCGCGAATGACCGCGAGGACGCCGTCCAGCTCGTCCGCCTTCACCATCACGTCCCGCGCCTTGGAGCCCTCGCTGGGGCCGACGATGCCGCGCGACTCCATCAGGTCCATCAGCCGCCCGGCCTTGGCGAAGCCCACCCGCAGCTTGCGCTGGAGCATGGACGTGGAGCCGAACTGGGTGGAGACGACCAGCTCGGCGGCCTGGCACAGCAGGTCGAGATCGTCGCCGATCTCCTCGTCGATCTCCTTCTTGGGGCCGCTGCCGACGGTGACGTCCGACCGGTAGCTGGGCGTGAGCTGCGCCTTGCAGTGGTCGACGACCTTGGCGATCTCGTCCTCGGTGACGAAGGCGCCCTGCATCCGGGTCGGCTTGTTCGCGCCCATCGGCAGGAACAGCCCGTCGCCCTTTCCGATCAGCTTCTCGGCGCCCGGCTGGTCGAGGATGACCCGGCTGTCGGCGAGCGAGGAGGTGGCGAAGGCGAGCCGGGACGGCACGTTGGCCTTGATCAGACCGGTGACGACGTCGACGCTGGGCCGCTGGGTGGCGAGCACCAGGTGGATGCCGGCGGCGCGCGCGAGCTGGGTGATGCGGACGATGGAGTCCTCCACGTCGCGCGGCGCGACCATCATCAGGTCGGCCAGCTCGTCCACGATCACCAGCAGGTACGGGTACGGCGTCAGCTCGCGCTCGCTGCCCTCGGGCGTCCTGGCCTTGCCCGAGCGCACCGCGGCGTTGAAGTCGTCGATGTGCCGGAAGCCGTACGCGGCGAGGTCGTCGTAGCGCAGGTCCATCTCGCGCACCACCCACTGGAGGGCCTCGGCGGCCCGCTTGGGGTTGGTGATGATCGGGGTGATCAGGTGCGGGATGCCCTCGTAGGCGGTCAGCTCGACGCGCTTGGGGTCGACCAGCACCATCCGGACCTCGTCGGGGGTGGCGCGGGCCATCACCGAGGTGATCAGGCAGTTGATGCAGGAGGACTTGCCGGAGCCGGTGGCGCCGGCCACCAGGACGTGCGGCATCTTGGCGAGGTTGGCCATCACGTAGCCGCCCTCGACGTCCTTGCCGAGGGCCACCGTCATCGGGTGCTCCTCGCCCGCCGCCTCGGCCGAGCGCAGCACGTCCCCGAGGTTGACCATCTCGCGGTCGCTGTTGGGGATCTCGATGCCGACCGCGGACTTGCCGGGGATCGGGCTGATGATCCGCACGTCGGGGCTGGCCACCGAGTACGCGATGTTCTTGGCGAGCGCGGTGATCCGCTCGACCTTGACGGCGGCGCCGAGCTCGATCTCGTAGCGGGTGACCGTCGGGCCGCGGGTGAAGCCGGTGACGACCGCGTCGACCTTGAACTCCTTGAAGACCTGGCTCAGCGAGGCGACCACCGCGTCGTTGGCGGCGCTGCGGGTACGGCCCGGGCCGCCGCGCTCCAGCAGGTCGAGCGACGGGAGGCCGTACGTGATGTCGCCGGAGAGCTGGAGCTGCTCCGCCCGCGGCGGCAGCGGCCGGCCAGCGTCCGCGGTGTGCTTGGTCAGGTCCGGCACCGAGCCGTTGCCGGTGTCGGTGTCCTCCGCGCGGGCGGCGGGCACCGGCCGCTTGATCCGGCTGGTGAGGTCGGCGACCAGCGGGGACGGCTGCACGCCGTGCAGCACCGCGCCGTCGAGCGCGGCGGCCGCGGCGGCCGCGATGTCCACCGGGTTCGGCTCGTCGGAGTCCATGCCGCCGGGCAGCGGCTCGGGGCGGCGCCGGGGCCTGCGGCGCGGCTTGGGCTCGTCCGCGCCGGAGCCGAGCGCGCCGTCGCTGTCCACGTCGTACGGGTCGGCGTCCGCGGCGGTGGCCCGCGGCTTGGTGAAGCGGCTGGGGATGCGGCGGACCGGCGATTCGTCCTCGGGGCCGGCCGGGACGCCCGGGCCGGTGTCCTCGTCCTCGTCGAACAGGTCGCGCAGCGGCACCGCCTCCGGGTCCGGCGGCGGTGCGTACAGCCCGAGCCGGACACCGGCGGCCCGCAGCCGCTGCGGGATGGCGTTGACCGGGGTGGCGGTGACGACCAGCAGCCCGAAGGCGGTGAAGAGCATCAGCAGCGGCACGGCGAGCGCCGAGCCGACCGTGTAGAGCAGCGGGGAGGCG
Organism: uncultured Actinomycetota bacterium; assembly: GCA_963820715.1. Taxonomy (GTDB): domain Bacteria; phylum Actinomycetota; class Actinomycetes; order Streptomycetales; family Streptomycetaceae; genus Actinacidiphila. The sequence continues at coordinate 514,538 of CAWGAU010000005.1, forward strand.
GCCGCCCAGCCGATCAGGCCGCCCGCGTCGCGCAGCGCCTGGGCGCCGTCGGCGCGGGTCGGCGAGCCGCAGGCGATGTGGATCAGGCCCAGCACGCCGAGTACGAGCGCGGACAGGCCGATCACGATCCGGCCGTTGGCCTCGGGCTGCTCGGGGTGGCGCATCAGCCGGACGGCGATCGCGCCCACCAGGAAGGGGACCAGCAGGTCGAGCCGGCCGAAGGAGCCGGTCACCACCGTCTGCACCAGGTCGCCGACCGGGCCGTGCAGGTTGGACCAGGTGCCGGCGGCGACCACCAGGGTCACGCCCAGCAGCAGCAGCGCCAGGCCGTCCTTGCGGTGCGCGGGGTCCAGGCCGCGGGCGCCGCGCCCTATCCCGCGGAAGATCGCGCCGATGCTGTGGGCGAAGGCCAGCCACAGGGCGCGGACCAGCCGGTAGAGGCCGCCGGTCGGTGAAGGAGCCGCTTTGGGCGCGGGTTTGGCCGCCGCGGCCGCCTTCTTGGCGGGCGGTTTTCCCGCGGCCTTCTTCGCCGCGGGCTTCTTCGCCGCGGTCTTCTTGGCCGCAGGCTTCGCCGGGGCTTTCTTGGCGGTGCCGGACGTACGGGAGGCCATGGTGCCGAGGTTACCGCCCTTGTGATCGGCGGACACGCGTGCGCGCGCATACGCCCGTTCGTGTCGGACCGGCCCGTCCGGCGGATTGACGCCGGGTCAACGGCGGCCCGCCCCCTCCCTCTTCCGGGTGGGTGCGGGCGCCGCGGCGCCCGTACGAGTCTCTGCTACTCCGCGTTGGGCGGCTTGACCACGCCGCCGTTGCCCGGCTCCAGCGCGTCCAACGCCCGCCGCAGACCGGTGAGTTTGCGCTCCAGGTGGGCGGCGGTGGCCACGGCCGCCGCGTCCGCCGTCCCGCTGAGCTGCTTGCTCAGCGCCTCGGCCTGCTCCTCGACGGCCGCGAGCCGCGCGGACAGCTCGGCGAGCAGCCCGGCGGGTTCACCGGAGCCGTTCGACCGCGGACCGGCCGGCGCGCCCTGCTCCAGTTGGAGCCGCAGCAGCGCCGCCTGCTCGCGCAACTGGCAGTTCTTCATGTAGAGATCGACGAAGACCGACACCTTGGCGCGCAGCACCCAGGGGTCGAACGGCTTGGAGATGTAGTCGACCGCGCCCGCCGCGTAACCCCGGAAGGTGTGGTGCGGGCCGTGGTTGATGGCGGTCAGGAAGATGATCGGGATGTCCCGGGTCCGCTCCCGCCGCTTGATGTGCGCCGCGGTCTCGAACCCGTCCATGCCCGGCATCTGGACGTCGAGCAGGATCACCGCGAAATCATCGGTGAGCAGCGCCTTGAGTGCTTCCTCCCCGGACGATGCCCGGACCAGCGTCTGATCGAGCGCCGAGAGGATCGCCTCCAGCGCCAGCAGATTCTCCGGCCTGTCATCGACCAGGAGGATCTTGGCCTTCTGCACCATGGCCCGCCCTCCTCGCCCCGGCACTGGTCCGGTCGCCGCCCCCAGGGACGACTCCGTCGTGCCGCCCGCCCTTGTGCCGGTCATGGTAGCCGCACCCCACCGTTCGCCACACCCTGTCACCGCCACGTCACTCACCACACACCGCAAACGTAGGCGGAGACCCTAAGGTTCCCAGTTTCCGGTGCTCTCACACCTCACCAGACACTCAGGTCGGCTAAAGATCCGGTCATCGCTCGTGCATCCACTGTTCCATCAGGGTCAGCAGGTGATCGGTGTCCACCGGTTTGGTCACATAGTCCGACGCGCCCGAGTCGATGGCCTTCTCCCGGTCGCCCTTCATCGCCTTGGCGGTCAGCGCGATGATCGGCAGCCCGGCGAACTGCGGCATCTTGCGGATCGCCGTCGTCGTCGCGTAGCCGTCCATCTCCGGCATCATGATGTCCATCAGCACCACGGCGATGTCGTCGTACTGCTCCAGGACCTCGATGCCCTCCCGCCCGTTCTCGGCGTAGAGCACGGTCAGCCCGTGCTGTTCCAGGACGCTGGTCAGCGCGAAGACGTTGCGGATGTCGTCGTCGACGATCAGCACCTTCTCGCCGCTGAAGCCGCCGGTGAACGTGGAGAACCCGTCGCCCTGCGACTCGTCCACCCAGGAGTCGGCGCCGCGGCGCCCGCCGTCGTGGCCGGCCGCCGTCCTGACCGCCGTGCTGCGCCCGGCCGTCCGTGCCGTTCATCCGGCCGTTGCCCGAGGGCGACGGGGCGGGCAGGGCCGAGCGGCGGCGCAGCCGGGCCAGGCTGCTGCCCGGGCTGCGGGTACGGCCGTGGCCCTCGCTGTCCGCGCCCTGGCCGCCGGGCGGCAGCTGGGGCATCGCGGGCGGCAGCTCGCCCAGGTTGAGCGGCAGGTAGAGGGTGAACGTCGAACCGCGGCCGGTCTGGCTGTCGGCGTGGATCTCGCCGCCGAGCAGCCGGGCGATCTCGCGGCTGATCGACAGGCCCAGGCCCGTACCGCCGTACTTGCGGCTGGTCGTGCCGTCGGCCTGCTTGAACGCCTCGAAGATCACCCGCATCTTGCTGGTCGCGATGCCGATGCCGGTATCGGTCACCGAGAAGGCGATCAGCGGCTGGTCGGGCTCGCGCAGCGTGCCGGCCTCCAGAAGCTGCTCGCGGATCGACTGCGGCACCTCGGTGCCGGCCCGCCGGATCACCAGCTCCACCGAGCCGTTGTCGGTGAACTTCACGGCGTTGGACAGCAGGTTGCGCAGCACCTGGAGGAGCCGCTGCTCGTCGGTGTTCAAGGTGACCGGCAGCTCGGGCGAGACCCGGACCGAGAAGTCCAGGCCCTTCTCCGCGGTGAGCGGCCGGAAGGTGGCCTCCACGTAGTCGACGAGCTGGACCAGGGCGATACGGGTCGGCGAGACCTCCATCTTGCCGGCCTCGACCTTCGACAGGTCCAGGATGTCGTTGATGAGCTGGAGCAGGTCGGAGCCCGCGCCGTGGATGGTCTGGGCGAACTCCACCTGCTTGGGCGACAGGTTGCCGTCGGCGTTGTCGGCGAGCAGCTTGGCCAGGATCAGCAGCGAGTTCAGCGGCGTGCGCAGCTCGTGCGACATGTTGGCCAGGAACTCCGACTTGTACCGCATGGAGACCGCGAGCTGTTCCGCGCGCTCCTCCAGGACCTGGCGGGCCTCCTCGATCTCGGTGTTCTTCACCTCGATGTCGCGGTTCTGCCGGGCCAGCAGCTCGGCCTTCTCCTCCAGTTCGGCGTTGGACATCTCCAGCGCGCGCTGCCGGTTCTCCAACTCGGCCGACCGGTCCTGGAGTTGCTCGGTCAGCTCCTGCGACTGCTTGAGCAGGCCCTCGGTCTTGGTGTTGACCGAGATCGTGTTGACGCTGATCGCGATGACCTCGGTGATCTGGTTGAGGAAGTCCTTCTGGATCTGCGTGAACGGCTGGAAGGCGGCCAGTTCGATGACGCCCAGCACCCGGCCCTCGAACAGCACCGGCAGCACGATGACATGGGCCGGCGGCGCCTCGCCCAGCCCCGAGGTGATCTTCAGATAGCCGGGCGGCGCCTGCTCGATGAGGATGGACCGCTTCTCCACCGCGGCCTGCCCGATCAGTCCCTCGCCGGGAAGGAAGACCGAGGACATCGTCCGCTTGGAGAAGCCGTAGCCGCCGATCAGGCGCAGCTCGTACTCCTCCCCCACCTCCGCGGTGTCCTCGGCGAGGAAGAAGGCGCCGTGCTGCGCGGAGACCACCGGGGTCAGCTCGCTCATGATCAGCGCGGCGACGTCGCCGAGGTCGGGGCGGCCCTGCATCAGGCCGGAGATACGGGCCAGGTTGCCCTTGAGCCAGTCCTGCTCCTTGTTGGCGAGCGTGGTCTCGCGCAGTCGGACGATCATCGTGTTGATGTAGTCCTGGAGTTCCAGGATCTCGCCCGCCGCGTCCACGTCGATGCGCAGGTTCAGGTCGCCGCGGGTCACCGCGGTGGCCACCTGCGCGATGTTGCGCACCTGGGAGGTCAGGTTGTTGGCCATCAGGTTCACGGACTCGGTGAGGTCCTTCCAGATGCCCGAGACGCCCGGCACCCGCGCCTGACCGCCCAGGCGCCCTTCGGTGCCCACCTCGCGGGCCACCCGGGTCACCTCGTCACCGAAGGCCGACAGCTGCCCGACCATGGTGTTGATCGTGGTCTTGAGCTCCAGGATCTCGCCCCGGGCGTCCACGTCGATCTTCTTGGACAGGTCACCGCGGGCCACCGCGGTCGTCACCTGCGCGATCTGCCGCACCTGGCCGGTCAGGTTGGACGCCATGCCGTTGACGGACTCGGTGAGGTCCTTCCAGGTGCCCGCCACGCCCGGCACCCGCGCCTGGCCGCCGAGGATGCCCTCCGTGCCGACCTCGCGGGCGACTCGGGTCACCTCGTCACCAAAGGCGGACAGGGTGTCCACCATGGTGTTGATGGTGTTCTTCAGCTCCAGGATCTCGCCCCGGGCGTCCACGTCGATCTTCTTCGTCAGGTCGCCGTTGGCGACGGCGGTGGCCACCGAGGAGATCGACCGCACCTGGCTGGTGAGGTTCGACGCCATACCGTTCACCGAGTCGGTGAGGTCCTTCCAGATGCCGGACGCGTCCCGTACCCGCGCCTGACCGCCCAACTGCCCTTCCGTGCCCACCTCGCGGGCCACCCGGGTCACCTCGTCACCAAAGGCGGACAGGGTGTCCACCATGGTGTTCACGGTCGTCACCAGCGCCAGGATCTCGCCCTTGGCGTCGACCGTGATCTTCCGGGACAGGTCGCCCGCGGCCACCGCCGACGTCACGTCGGCGATGTTGCGCACCTGGGAGGTCAGGTTGTTGGCCATGAAGTTCACGGCCTGGGTGAGGTCCTTCCACGTGCCCGCCAGGCCCTTGACCTCGGCCTGGCCGCCCATGATGCCCTCGGTGCCCACCTCGCGGGCCACCCGGGTCACCTGGTCGGCGAAGGACGAGAGCTGGTCGACCATCGTGTTCAGGGTGTTCTTCAGTTCGAGGATCTCGCCCTTGGCGTCCACGTCGATCTTCTGCGACAGGTCACCGCGCGCGACCGCCGTGGCGACCTGGGCGATGTTGCGGACCTGGCCGGTCAGGTTCCCGGCCATGAAGTTCACCGAGTCCGTCAGGTCCCGCCACACGCCGGCCACGCCCGGCACCTGCGCCTGGCCGCCCAGCCGCCCGTCCGTGCCCACCTCGCGGGCCACCCGGGTCACCTGGTCGGCGAAGGACGACAGCTGGTCGACCATCGTGTTGATGGTGTTCTTCAGCTCCAGGATCTCGCCCCGGGCGTCCACGTCGATCTTCTGCGACAGGTCACCGCGCGCGACCGCCGTGGTCACCTGGGCGATCTGCCGCACCTGGGAGGTCAGGTTGCCCGCCATGAAGTTGACGGAGTCCGTGAGGTCCTTCCAGGTGCCCGAGACGCCGTCCACCCGCGCCTGGCCGCCCAGCCGCCCCTCGGTGCCCACGTCCCGCGCCATCCGGGTCACCTGCTGGGAGAACGAACTGAGCTGGTCGACCATCCGGTTCACGGTGTTCTTCAGCTCCAGCATCTCGCCGGAGACGTCCACCGTGACCTTCTGCGACAGGTCGCCGTTGGCGACCGCCGTCGTCACCTGCGCGATGTTGCGCACCTGGGCGGTCAGGTTGCGGAACGCGGTGTTGACCGAGTCCGTCAGGTCCTTCCACGTGCCCGCCGCGCCCGGTACGGCCGCCTGGCCGCCGAGCTGGCCCTCGACACCGACCTCGCGGGCCACCCGCGTCACCTCGGCGCCGAACGCCGAGAGCTGGCCCACCATGGTGTTCACGGTGTTCTTCAGCTCCAGCATCTCGCCGGAGACGTCCACCGTGACCTTCTGCGACAGGTCACCGCCCGCCACCGCGGTCGTCACCTGCGCGATGTCGCGCACCTGCGCCGTGAGGTTGCGGAACGCGGTGTTGACCGAGTCCGTCAGGTCCTTCCACGTGCCGGCCACCCCGGGCACCTGCGCCTGGCCGCCGAGCTGCCCCTCCGCGCCGATCTCCCCCGCGACCCGCGTCACCTCGTCGGCGAAGGTGCGCAGCGTCTCGGTCATCGCGTTGATCGTCTCGGCGAGCTGCGCGACCTCGCCGCGCGCCCCGATGGTGATCTTCTGCGTCAGGTCGCCGTTGGCGACCGCCGTCGTCACCTGCGCGATGTCCCGCACCTGCGCCGTGAGGTTCCCGGCCATCAGGTTGACGGAGTCCGTCAGGTCCTTCCACACCCCGGCGACGCCCGGCACCTTCGCCTGGCCGCCCAGCTCGCCCTCGGTACCGACCTCCCGGGCCACCCGGGTCACCTCGGACGAGAACGACGAGAGCTGGTCCACCATCGTGTTGACGGTGTTCTTCAGCTCCAGCATCTCGCCGGCCACGTGCACCGTGACCTTGCGCGACAGGTCGCCCTTGGCCACCGCCGTCGTCACCAGCGCGATGTCCCGCACCTGCGCCGTCAGCCGGTACGCCATGGTGTTCACGGAGTCCGTCAGGTCCTTCCAGGACCCCGACATCCCGCGGACCTTCGCCTGCCCGCCGAGCTTGCCCTCGGTGCCGACCTCGCTGGCCACCCGGGTCACCTCGTCGGTGAACGCCGAGAGCTGGTCGACCAGCCCGTTGACCGTACGGCCCACCTTGAGGAACTCGCCGCGCAGCGGATGCGCCGAACCGTCCGCGTTCTGCGCCCGCAGGTCCATCCGCTGCTCGAGGTCGCCCTCGGCCACCGCGGACAGCACCCGGCCGACCTCCGAGACCGGCCGCACCAGGTCGTCCACCAGGGCGTTCGACGCCTCGATGGCCGCCGCCCAGGCGCCCTCGCCGGCCCCGGTCTCCAGCCGCTCGGTCAGCTTCCCGTCCCGGCCGACCACCCGCCGCACCCGGGCCAGCTCCCCGGTGAGGTGCTGGTTGCGGTCCGCGACCTCGTTGAAGACGAGCGCGATCTCCGCCATCACGCCGTCGCCGGACACCGGCAGCCGCTTCCGGAAGTTCCCGTCCCGCATCGCGGACAGCGCGCCGAGCAGCTTGGTGAGCGCGGCCGTGTCCACCTCGACGGTCCCGCTCCCACGGAATCGCCCGTTCTTCGTACGCGTGACTGCGCCCCGCGCCGATGCGCCAGACTCCACCGTGTCCCTCCTGGAGGGTTGACCGAACCGCCGATGTGCAAGGTTGCTGCCTTGAGAGCATGCCCAGTGTTCCATCCCAGCCCCGTTCACCCATAACGGTTCAGCAGCATCGGCACAGACTCCGCCCACCTTCGGAGTGGAAACACAAGCAACCGGCGCACGCGGCGTCCCTTTGGGTAAGTAACCTGGCATCGGGTTGCCCGCCCCTCGACGGGCGCACGCCTCTGGGGAGCCGCCGGTGACAGTGGAGCAGCGCGGCGACACGTCGACGGTCGCGGCGAGCAAGCCCGTCCGCACACGAACAGCGAGGAGTCCGGTGATCACGGCGCGGGCAGCGGCCACCTTCGAACCGGTGGGACGGTCGGTCGCGGTCGCCCGCGCCTTCGTCCGCGACACCCTGCACGGCTGGGGCTTCGCCGACATCGTGGACGACGCGGTCGTCCTCACCAGCGAACTGGTCACCAACGCGGTCGTGCACGCGGGCACCGCCGCCGACGTGCAGTGCCTGCGCTACGACACGGCAGTCCGCGTCGAGGTCGCCGACCACTACCCCGAGCGCGAGGTGCCGCTGCAGACCCGCGGCCGCCAGTTCCGCGACACCGACAACGAGGGCGGCCGCGGCCTGCTGCTCTGCGCCGCGCTGGCCAGCCGCTGGGGCGTGGAGTACACGGCCGCGGGCAAGCAGGTCTGGTTCCAGCTCGACCTGCCCGAGCGCCCCGCGGGCACCCGCTCGGCCGGCCCGGTCCTGCCCGCCGTCGACCTGCCGCTCGCCGACGAGCGGGTCAGGGTCGCCGTCGTCCAGGTCGACCGGCACGGCGCGATCACGCGCTGGAACGACGACGCGGCCGAGCTGTTCGGCCACGCCGCCGCCGACATCGTCGGAAAGTCGCTCACCGACTTCACCGCGTGGCCGCAGACCCCCGGCACCGGCATCGGCCTCGCCGACGCCCTCCAGCTCTCCCGCTGGGAGGGCACCTACGGCCTGCGCGGCGCCGACGGCCGCGTCCTGCCCGTCTACGGCTCGCACCTGCGGGTCCGCGACACCTCGGGCGAGCCCTCGACCGTATGCCTGCTGGTACGGGCCGAGGAGCGCGCCGTACTCCAGTCACCGCACCGCGGCTCGTCCGGCTCCGACGGCGGCGCCGCCCAGCGCGGCAAGGCGTCCGACGCCTTCGAGGTCTTCATCGGCTCCCCGGCCCCCGACGACCTCGACGGGCTGCTCCAGCGCACCGTGGAGCGCGCCCGCGACATGCTCGACGGCGACGCCGCCTACCTGCTGCTCGCCACCGACGACGAGACCGAACTCGAAGTACGCGCCTCCACCGGCCTCCCCTCGGCCCGCCAGCGCTTCGCCCGGGTCCCCGTGGAGGCCGGCACCGGACGCTACGGCAGCGCCCGCATGCCCGCCGTCCACGAGGACCTCACCGCCGTCCCCGGCGCCGTACCGCTGCTGTCCGGCACCGGCATGCGCTCGGTGGTCACCGTCCCGCTCAAGGTCGAGGGCCGCCTCACCGGCTCGCTCGGCGTCGCCGCCGAAGCGCCCGGCCGCTACTCCAACCAGGAGGCCCTGCGGCTCCAGTTCGCCGCCGACCGGATCGCGCTGGCCGTCGAGAGCGCCCGACTCACCGAGCTGGAACGGCTCCGCCGCGGCTCGCTGTCCTTCCTCGTCGAAGCCTCCGACCTGCTCGCCGGCACCCTGGAGCGCGACCAGACGCTCGCGCTGATGGCCCAGATGACCGTGCCCACCCTGGCCAGTTGGTGCGCCGTCTACACCATCGCCGAGCAGTCGGAACCCGAACTCGCCTTCGTGCTGCACGAGGACGAGGACCGGATCGACGGCATCAAGGCCCTGCTGCAGCAGCTCCGGCCGCCGGAGCCCGACCCCACCCCCGGCGCCCGGTTCTGGACCTCCCCCTCGGACGCCGCGCACTCCAGCGCGCTGCGCGCCTCCCTGCGCAGCCTCGGCGTCGGCGCCGCCGCCAACCGGCCGGCCAGCACCCCGGGCGTCGCCCTGGCCACCGCGGCCGCCGTCGGCGGAGAAACGGTCGTGCTGCCGCTGGTGGCCCGCAACCGCGTCATCGGCATGCTCACCCTCGGCAAGTCGTCCGACGAGCGCTTCCGCCAGGAGATCCTCGAACTCGCCGAGGACCTCTCCCGCCGCGCCGCCCTCGCCCTGGACAACGCCCGCCTCTACAGCGAGCGCACCGCCATCAGCCAGGCCCTCCAGCGCAGCCTGCTGCCGCCCGAACTCCCGCACGTCCCCGGCGTCGAGGTCGAGGTCGTCTACCGCGCGGCCGGCGAGGGCAACGAGGTCGGCGGCGACTTCTACGACCTCTTCCCGATCCGCGAGGGCTGCTGGGGCTTCGCCATCGGCGACGTGTGCGGTACGGGGCCCGAGGCCGCCGCCGTCACCGGACTGGCCCGCCACGCGCTGCGCCTGCTCGCCCGCGAGGGCTTCGGCGGCCCCGCGGTCCTGGAGCGGCTCAACGCCGCCATCCTCGACGAAGGCGCCCGCAGCCGCTTCCTGACCCTGCTCTACGGCGAGTTGTGGCCGCAGGCGGACGGCAGCGCCGAACTGCGCATGGTCTGCGCCGGCCACCCGCTGCCGCTGCGGCTGCGCCCGGACGGCACCGTCGAGCCCGCCGCGGAACCGCAGCCGCTGCTCGGCGTGATGGACGACCTCGAACTCGTCGAGCAGTCCGTCGTGCTGGACCCGGGCGACGTCATGCTCTGCGTCACCGACGGCGTCACCGAGCGCCGCGAAGGCACCCGGATGCTCGGCGACGACGGCCTGGCCGACGTCCTGGCCACCTGTACGGGGCTGACGGCCGGCGCGGTGGCCGCCCGCATCCAGCGCGCGGTGGAGCGCTTCGCGGCGGACGCCCCCTCCGACGACATGGCCATCCTGGCGATGCGGGTGCCGGCGCTGCCCGAGAGCTGAGCCGCAGGAACGCGAAAGGGCCCCCGCCGTGACGGCGGGGGCCCTTCGCTTCGCGGAGCCCCAATACGGAATCGAACCGTAGACCTTCTCCTTACCATGGAGACGCTCTACCGACTGAGCTATTGGGGCGCGTCGACGGAAGGATCTTAACCCATCGGCGCGGGTGTTCGGCAAACCCGTCAGACCAATCCGCCCAGCCGGTTGCAGACAGCGGCGATATGCGTCAACTCCCGCTGGGTGAGCGCGGAATGCACCGGCAGCGACAGGCTGTCGGCGGCCACCAGCTCGGTCTGCGGAAGGACGGCGCCCGACCGGTGGGCGGGCATCCGGTGCACGGGTACGGGCACGCTGACGGCCGCCCGCACCCCGCGCACGGCGAGCGCCCGGGCGAAGGCGTCCCGGTCGGGCCGGCCGTTGCCCGGCACCCGCACGGTGTACTCGTGGTAGAGGTGGTGCGCCCCGGGCTCGGTGTACGGCACCACGACGCCGGTCAACGCCGAGTCCAGGAACCGGGCGTGGGCCCTGCGGCGGGCGACGGCGCCCACGTCCTCGGTGGACGGCGGCTCCACGACGACGGCGAGCCCGTGGCGGTCCGCGATGTCGTTGAGCCGGCCCAGGGGAGCCGGGTGGCCGAAGACGTTGACCGGGAGTACGGCGGCGGTCCTCGGCGTCACGCTTGCCGCCACGGAGGCCGGGTCCAGGCAGAACGTCCGGGGGTCGATGTCGGCGAACACCGGTACGGCGCCGGCCAGTCGGGCCGCGTCGGCGGGTGCGCCGGGGCCGTAGGACGCGACGATGACCTCGCAGCCCGCACCTATGCCGAGGTGGACCAGGGCATCTCGGTACGCGGCGGCCGTCACGTCCGAAGCGATCCTGTGCCGTCGTCCGGCAGTCGTCATCTGCTGCACGTCTCCACACCTCCGCTGTCGGGGTGCCCAGGTTCCCGTCCAGATGTGAACATGAGGGGAACGAACAGCAAAAAAGCCTCAACCCCCGAGACAATCTCGGGGGTTGAGGCTTCTTCAATATTTGTTCGGCGGTGTCCTACTCTCCCACAGGGTCCCCCCTGCAGTACCATCGGCGCTGAAAGGCTTAGCTTCCGGGTTCGGAATGTAACCGGGCGTTTCCCTAACGCTATGACCACCGAAACACTATGAAACACACCCCCACACCATCACCCTGTCCGGTGTTCACCGGGGGATGGGTGTGGGTTGCTGGTTGTTTCAGAACTACACAGTGGACGCGAGCACTCATGGACAAGCCCTCGGCCTATTAGTACCGGTCAGCTCCACCCCTCACGGGGCTTCCACATCCGGCCTATCAACCCAGTCGTCTACTGGGAGCCTTACCCCATCAAGTGGGTGGGAGCCCTCATCTCGAAGCAGGCTTCCCGCTTAGATGCTTTCAGCGGTTATCCCTCCCGAACGTAGCCAACCAGCCATGCCCTTGGCAGGACAACTGGCACACCAGAGGTTCGTCCGTCCCGGTCCTCTCGTACTAGGGACAGCCCTTCTCAAGACTCCTACGCGCGCAGCGGATAGGGACCGAACTGTCTCACGACGTTCTAAACCCAGCTCGCGTACCGCTTTAATGGGCGAACAGCCCAACCCTTGGGACCGACTCCAGCCCCAGGATGCGACGAGCCGACATCGAGGTGCCAAACCATCCCGTCGATATGGACTCTTGGGGAAGATCAGCCTGTTATCCCCGGGGTACCTTTTATCCGTTGAGCGACGGCGCTTCCACAAGCCACCGCCGGATCACTAGTCCCTACTTTCGTACCTGCTCGACCCGTCAGTCTCACAGTCAAGCTCCCTTGTGCACTTACACTCAACACCTGATTGCCAACCAGGCTGAGGGAACCTTTGGGCGCCTCCGTTACTCTTTAGGAGGCAACCGCCCCAGTTAAACTACCCACCAGACACTGTCCCTGATCCGGATCACGGACCGAGGTTAGACATCCAGCACGACCAGAGTGGTATTTCAACGACGACTCCACCATGGCTGGCGCCATGACTTCAAAGTCTCCCACCTATCCTACACAAGCCGAACCGAACACCAATATCAAGCTATAGTAAAGGTCCCGGGGTCTTTCCGTCCTGCTGCGCGAAACGAGCATCTTTACTCGTAGTGCAATTTCACCGGGCCTATGGTTGAGACAGTCGAGAAGTCGTTACGCCATTCGTGCAGGTCGGAACTTACCCGACAAGGAATTTCGCTACCTTAGGATGGTTATAGTTACCACCGCCGTTTACTGGCGCTTAAGTTCTCAGCTTCGCCCTGCCGAAGCAGGACTAACCGGTCCCCTTAACGTTCCAGCACCGGGCAGGCGTCAGTCCGTATACATCGCCTTACGGCTTCGCACGGACCTGTGTTTTTAGTAAACAGTCGCTTCTCGCTGGTCTCTGCGGCCACCCCCAGCTCACCGAGTAAATCGGATCACCAGGCGTGGCCCCCCTTCTCCCGAAGTTACGGGGGCATTTTGCCGAGTTCCTTAACCATAGTTCACCCGAACGCCTCGGTATTCTCTACCTGACCACCTGAGTCGGTTTAGGGTACGGGCCGCCATGAAACTCGCTAGAGGCTTTTCTCGACAGCATAGGATCATCCACTTCACCACAATCGGCTCGGCATCAGGTCTCAGACACATGTCGCCCGGATTTACCTGGACAACGTCCTACACCCTTACCCCGGGACAACCACCGCCCGGGCTGGACTACCTTCCTGCGTCACCCCATCGCTTACCTACTACAAGCTCGGGTCAGCGGCTCCACCACTCCCCCTCACTCCGAAGAGATCAGAGGCGGCTTCACGGCCTTAGCATCACCTGGTTCAGTACTGGGCGTTTCAAAGCGGGTACCGGAATATCAACCGGTTGTCCATCGACTACG
>CAWGAU010000005.1:532500-827377 GCA_963820715.1 uncultured Actinomycetota bacterium
CCGGATGCGGTGCTCCTGGAGCTTGGCCTCGATGAGCGCGAGGGTCAGCTTCGAGCCGATCAGCGGGATGTCGTCCTTCTCGCGGAGCAGGAAGGGGACGGCGCCGATGTGGTCCTCGTGGCCGTGGGTCAGGATGACGCCGACGACGTCGTCGAGGCGGTCCCGGATGGAGCTGAAGTCCGGCAGGATCAGGTCGACGCCGGGCTGCTCCTCCTCGGGGAAGAGGACGCCGCAGTCGACGATCAGCAGTTTGCCGGCGTATTCGAAGACGGTCATGTTGCGGCCGATCTCACCGAGGCCGCCGAGCGGGGTGATGCGCAGGCCGCCTTCGGCGAGGGCCGGCGGGGGACCGAGTTCGGGGTGCGGATGACTCAAAGGTTTTCTCCCTACCGCGCATGCCAGAGGGCCCCTCGTGGGGGCCGTGGTCGGCGCGACAATGTTCGGTTTCTGTTTCTCGTGTCGGTGCGGATTTCTGATCCGCTGTGCGTGTTCGCGTATTCAGTTGTGAAGTCTGTGGTCAGAGGTGTACCCCGCCTGCGGCGAGATCCTTCCTGAGCTGCTCGGTCTCCGTGCGTCGCCGAGTTCGACGAGCGGCAGCCGGAGCGGGCCGGCGGGCAGTCCGCGCAGCGCGAGGGCGGTCTTGGTGGTGATGACGCCCTGGGCGCGGAACATGCCGGTGAAGACGGGCAGCAGCCGCTGGTGGATCTCGGCGGCCTTGACCACGTCGCCGGCGGCGTACGCGTCCAGGAGGGCGCGCAGCTCGGGGGCGACGATGTGGCCGACGACGGAGACGAAGCCGGCGGCGCCGATGGACAGCAGCGGCAGGTTGAGCATGTCGTCGCCGGAGTACCAGGCGAGGCCGCTGCGGGCGATGCGCCCAGCTCGCGGCGGCGAGGTCGCCCTTGGCGTCCTTGTTGGCGACGATCCGGGGGTGCTCGGCCAGCCGGACGAGCGTCTCGGTGTCGATCGGGACGCCGCTGCGGCCGGGGATGTCGTAGAGCATCACCGGCAGGCCGGTGGCGTCGGCGATGGCGGTGAAGTGCCGGTACAGGCCCTCCTGCGGGGGCTTGCTGTAGTACGGCGTGACGGCGAGCAGGCCGTGGGCGCCGGTGCGCTCGGCCTGGCGGGCCAGCTCCGATGCTGTGCCGGGTGTCGTTGGTGCCGACACCGGCGACGACGAAGGCGCGGTCGCCGACCGCCTCCAGTACGGCCCGTACCAGCTCGGTCCTTCTCCGTGTCGCTGGTGGTGGGCGACTCCCCGGTGGTGCCGTTGACGACGAGGCCGTCGTTGCCCGCGTCCACGAGGTGGGCGGCCAGCCGCTGGGCGCCGTCGAGGTCGAGTGCGCCGTCGGCGGTGAACGGCGTGACCATCGCGGTCAGCAGCCGCCCGAAGGGGGCCTTGGGGGTGGAGGTCGGTGCCATGGGTCCCACGGTACTTGGTGTGATGTCCGGCGGCGCAGCCGTGGGACCTGCGAGTAGGGACTCCGGCGCTGCCTGCTCGGGGGTTCAAGCAGCGCCGGGGTCCGTTTCTGCAGCCTAGATGAACTTCTCGAATGCCTGCAATCCGAACGCTTCGGACATTTCTTAGCGGGGCGACTCGGCCGTTCGCGTTGAATGCCGCGTGGGTGAGCGGCATCAGCTCCGCCCAGGCCGCCTCCATCTTCTCCGCCGACCATCTCGATCTCCCGCTGCGGGAAGGACGGCACGCGGGCCAGCTCGTGCTGGGTCCGCAACCCGAGGAAGTGCATCAGCGAGCGTGCGTTGCAGGTGGCGTACATCGACGAGAAGAGCCCCACGGGCAGGGTGGCCCTGGCCACTTCGCGCGCCACCCCGGCCGCCAGCATCTCCTGGTAGGCGGCGTACGACTGGGCGTACGACTCCTCCATCGCGGCGACGACGGCCTTGTGCTGCTCCGCGGTGCCGTGCACGAACTCGTACTTCCCCGGCCGCCCCTGCTGCACGAGCTTGCGCTCCGCCCCGGGCACGTAGAACACCGGCTGGAGCTCCCGGTAGCGGCCGGACTCCTCGTTGTACGACCAGCCGACGCGGTGGCGCATGAACTCGCGGAAGACGAAGATCGGGGCGCTGATGAAGAAGGTCATGGAGTTGTGCTCGAACGGGCTGCCGTGGCGGTCGCGCATCAGGTAGTTGATGCAGGCCCTTGGAGCGCTCGGGGTCCTTGGTCAGCTCTTCGAGGGACTGCTCGCCCGCCGTCGAGACGCGGGCCGCCCACAGCACATCGGAGTCCGACGCGCTGTGCTTGATGAGGTCGACGGTCACGTCGTCACGGAACTCGACGGGAGCGGCCGCCCCGGGGGGCAGGTCGGTGGACACCGGCAGGTCCTTCCTGTTGTCTGTTGTGCGCCGCCCAGCCTAAGTGGTGGGTCCGACAGGGGGTCGCAGGCAGCGAGGCCGCCGCGGAGGTTGGCCGACCTCGGGTTCGGCGGATAGCCTCACCCGTCAAAGCCCCCGCACCTGACGGAACCCGAAGAGGATTCTCCGCGTGTCCCTGCCCTTCCGCTCCGCCACGGCCGTCGACGACGAGTACGCGACCGGCCGCCCCTTGCCGCACGCCGCGCGGGACCACTGGCTGCGCCCGTACCGTCCGGGGCCCTGGCGCGTCGGCGTCGCGGCGCTGGCGCTGATGCTCGCCTCGTACCTGCTGTTCGCCGCGCTGATCATGGCCGCGGCCAAGAGCGTCCAGGGGGCCGGGGTGCTGGTGCTCGTGGGCGGTGCTGGTGATCGCGGCGACGCTGCGGCTGCTGCGGGTCGGGGTGTGGCTCAGCGGGAAGGGCCTGCGGCAGGTCGGCTACTTCGGCACGGTGACGGTGCCCTGGCCGCAGGTGGCGTCGGTGCGGACGGCGCAGCAGCCGGTGCGGGTGCTGGGGCTGCCGCGCAGCGTGCAGGGGCAGGCGCTGATCGTCACGCGGCGCGGTGGGGCGGCGATGAAGCCGATGCTCACCGATCACAACGCGGATTTCCTCGGGCGGGTCGAGGCGTTCGACATCGCGGCCGATGCGATCGAGGGGTGGTCGACCGAGCTCCGCTGAGGGCTCCGCCGGTTCTGGGGACGGCTCCGGTGGGTGGGCCCACCGGATCGGGCCCCGGGGTGCCCCCGCTGTGGCCTGCGGCGCTGCTTGGGTGTGGCTGAGCGCCTGGGATACGGTGCGGCGCCGTCGTGGCTTGTCGCGCAGTTCCTCCCCCAGCGGCTAGCGCCGGGGGTCCAGCGCCGTCGTGGCTGAGCGCCAGCGGTCGCGGCCCCAGCGGTAGCGCGGAGGAACTGCGCGGGCACCGGCCACCGGCGGGTGGTCCGGGGCGGCAGGACGGGGCAGCCCGGGCGGACAACAGGGCGCCGGGCTACTGCCGGGGGATGGCGTCGTGCAGAGCGATCGCTTTCTGCATGGCCTTGCGCGCCCTGGGCGTGTCGCGCGCGTCGAAGTAGGCGACCGCGAGGCGGAACCAGTTCCGCCAGTCGTCGGGGGCCGACTCGGTCTCGGCGCGGCGCTTGGCGAAGACGGCGTCGGCCGAGTCGCGGTCGATCCGGCCGCTGGGCGTACGGACCAGCTCGTCGACGGGCAGCCCGCCCTCGGCCTCCAGCTCGCGGCCGAGCCGCCCGGCGTGCCGGGCGAACTGCGTGGTCTTCCAGAGGAACCACGCACCGATGAGCGGCAGCACCAGGACGGCGGCGCCGAAGGCCACGGTGACCGGGCGGCCGTCCTGGAGGAGCAGCACCCCGCGGTCGCCGACCAGCACGAAGTAGAAGACCAGGGCGACCGCGGAGGCGGCGTAGCTGAGCTTGGCGCGCATGGCGTCAGGCCCCTTCCGTGTCCGCGGCCGCGCCCCCGGGGGCGGTGAGGAAGTGCTCCAGGCCGAAGGTGAGCCCGGGCACGCCGGGCACGGTGCGGACGGCGAGCAGGATGCCCGGCATGAAGCTGCTGTGGTGCAGCGAGTCGTGCCGGATGGTGAGGGTCTCCCCGGTGCCGCCGAAGAGCACCTCCTGGTGGGCGAGGAGCCCGCGCAGCCGCACCGAGTGCACGGGCACGCCGTCGACGTCGGCGCCGCGGGCGCCGTCCAGGCCGTGGGTGGTGGGGTCGTGCTGCGCGGCGAGGCCGGCCTCGGTGCGGGCGGCGGCGATCAGCTGCGCGGTGCGGGTGGCGGTGCCGCTGGGCGCGTCGGCCTTGTTGTCGTGGTGCAGTTCGATGACCTCGACGGACTCGAACCAGCGGGCGGCCTGCCGGGCGAACTGCATGGTGAGCACGGCGCCGATGGAGAAGTTGGGGGCGACCAGGGCGCCGGTGCCGGGCGCGGCGGCGAGCCAGACGTCCAGGGCGGCCAGCCGCTCCGGCGTCCAGCCGGTGGTGCCGACCACGGTGTGGATGCCGTGGCCGACGCAGAATTCGAGGTTGCCCAGCACCGAGTCGGGGTGGGTGAGTTCGACGGCGACCTGGGCGCCGGCGTCGGTCAGCGCCTCCAGCCGGTCGCCGCGGTCGATCGCGGCGACCAGGTCGAGGTCGTCGGCCGCCTCGACGGACCGGGCCGCCTCGGACCCGATGCGGCCCTTGGCACCGATGACGGCCACGCGGAGCTTGCTCATCGTTCTGGGTCCTCCGGCTCGTGCACGCGTCTACAGGGTGATCGTAGGGGTCGGGCGCCCGGGCCCGTCGTCGCGGGTCCGGGCGCCGCAAGGTCACGCGATCGCTTCGTGCAGGCGCGCGGCCTGCTTGTCCTTCACCGGTCCTATGACGGCCAGCGAGAGGCGCTGCCCCAGCACCTCGTGGGCGACCTCGCGCACCTCCTCCGGGGTGACGGCCGCGATCCTGGCCAGCAGGTCGTCCACGGACAGCTGCTCGCCCCAGCACAGCTCGCTCTTGCCGATCCGGTTCATCAGGGCGCCGGTGTCCTCCAGGCCCAGCACGGTGGAACCGGAGAGCTGGCCGATGGCGCGGCGCAGTTCCTCGTCGGTGAGCCCGTGCTCGGCGACGTGCTGGAGTTCGTCGCGGCAGATCTTGAGCACCTCGGGCACCCGGCGCGGCTGGCAGCCGGCGTAGACGCCGAACATGCCGCAGTCGGCGTAGGAGGAGGTGTACGAGTACACCGAGTACGCCAGGCCGCGCTTCTCGCGGACCTCCTGGAAGAGCCGGGAGCTCATGCCGCCGCCGAGCGCGGTGTTGAGCACGCCCAGCGCCCAGCGGCGCTCGTCGGTGCGCGACAGGCCGGGCGCGCCGAGCACCACGTGGGCCTGCTCGGTGCGCCGGTCGAGGATCTCGACGCGTCCCGCGGTGCGGACGGTACGGGCGCCGGCCGCGCGGCGGCTGCGGTACGGCGTCGGGGTCGCGCAGGGCGCCGGCCCGCTCGAAGGCGCGCCGGACCTGGCGTACGACCGTGGCGTGGTCGAGGTTGCCGGCGGCGGCCACCACCAGGCGGGTGGGGTCGTAGTGCTTGCGGTAGAAGCGGGCGACCTGGTCGCGGGTGAGGGCGTTGACGGTCTCGACGGAGCCCAGGACGGGGCGGCCGAGCGGCGAGTCGCCGAGCAGCGCGGTGGTGAACAGGTCGTGCACCTGGTCGCCGGGGTCGTCCTCGGTCATGGCGATCTCTTCGAGGACGACGCCGCGCTCGGCGTCCAGGTCCTCCTGGCGGATCAGCGAGCCGGTGAGCATGTCGCAGACCACGTCGATGGCCAGCGGCAGGTCGGTGTCGAGCACCCGCGCGTAGTAGCAGGTGTACTCCTTGGCGGTGAACGCGTTCATCTCGCCGCCGACCGCGTCGATCGCGGCGGAGATGTCGAGCGCGCTGCGCCGCTCGGTGCCCTTGAACAGCAGGTGTTCGAGGTAGTGGGTGGCGCCGTTGAGCACGGGGGTCTCGTCGCGGGAGCCGACGCCGGCCCAGATGCCGAAGGTCGCCGAGCGGACGGTCGGCAGCGTCTCGGTGACGACGCGCAGCCCGCCGGGCAGCACGCTGCGTCGTACGGTGCCGGTGCCGTCGGTGCCGGGCAGCAGGGTCCGCGTGCGGACGGCCCGCCCCTTGGTGGTGGGGCGGGCCGTCACTGCGGTGGAGCGGGTCGTCACTTGGCCGACTCGTCCTTCGGCGTCGTCGTCGGCGCCGTCCTCGCCGTCGATGACGGGGATCAGCGAGAGCTTGCCGCGCTGGTCGATCTCGGCGATCTCGACCTGCACCTTGGCGCCGACGCCGAGGACGTCCTCGACGTTCTCGACGCGCTTGCCGCCGGCGAGCTTGCGGATCTGCGAGATGTGCAGCAGTCCGTCCTTGCCGGGCATCAGCGAGACGAACGCGCCGAAGGTGGTGGTCTTCACGACCGTGCCCAGGTACCGCTCGCCGACCTCCGGCATGGTCGGGTTGGCGATCTGGTTGATCATCGTGCGGGCCGCCTCGGCCTGGGAGCCCTCGGTGGCGCCGATCAGGACCGTGCCGTCGTCCTCGATGGAGATGTCGGCGCCGGTGTCCTCCTGGATCTGGTTGATCATCTTGCCCTTGGGGCCGATGACCTCGCCGATCTTGTCCACGGGGATCTTGATGCTGATGATCCGCGGCGCGTTCGGCGACATCTCGTCCGGGGAGTCGATGGCCTCCATCATCACGTCGAGGATGTGCAGGCGGGCGTCGCGGGCCTGCTTGAGCGCCGCGGCCAGCACGGACGCCGGGATGCCGTCCAGCTTGGTGTCGAGCTGGAGGGCGGTCACGAAGTTCTTCGTGCCGGCGACCTTGAAGTCCATGTCGCCGAACGCGTCCTCGGCGCCGAGGATGTCGGTCAGCGCCACGTAGTGCGTCTCGCCCTCGATCTCCTGGGAGATCAGGCCCATGGCGATACCGGCGACGGGGGCCTTGAGCGGCACACCGGCGTTCAGCAGCGACATGGTGGAGGCGCAGACCGAGCCCATCGACGTGGAGCCGTTGGAGCCCAGCGCCTCGGAGACCTGGCGGATCGCGTAGGGGAACTCCTCGCGGGTCGGCAGGACCGGGAGCAGGGCGCGCTCGGCGAGGGCGCCGTGGCCGATCTCGCGGCGCTTGGGGGAGCCGACGCGGCCGGTCTCGCCGACGGAGTACGGCGGGAAGTTGTAGTTGTGCATGTAGCGCTTGCGGGTCTCGGGCGCCAGGGTGTCGAGCTGCTGCTCCATCCGGAGCATGTTGAGGGTGGTGACGCCCAGGATCTGGGTCTCACCGCGCTCGAACAGCGCGGAGCCGTGCACGCGCGGGATGGCCTCGACCTCGGCGGCCAGGGTGCGGATGTCGGTGACCCCGCGGCCGTCGATGCGGACCTTGTCGCGGATGACGCGCTGGCGGACCAGCTTCTTGGTCAGCGAGCGGTAGGCCGCGGAGATCTCCTTCTCGCGACCCTCGAACTGCGGCAGCAGCTTCTCGGCGGCCAGACCCTTGACCCGGTCCAGCTCGGCCTCGCGGGCCTGCTTGCCGGGGATGGTCAGCGCCTGCGCCAGCTCGTCGGTGACGGCGGACTCCAGGGCCTCGAACACGTCCTCCTGGTAGTCCAGGAAGATCGGGAACTCGCCGGTCGGCTTGGCGGCCTTGGCGGCCAGCTCGGACTGGGCCTTGCAGAGCACCTTGATGAAGGGCTTGGAGGCTTCGAGGCCGGCGGCCACGACCTCCTCGGTGGGCGCCTCGGCGCCGCCCTCGACCAGGGTGATCGTCTTGGCGGTGGCCTCGGCCTCGACCATCATGATCGCGACGTCGCCGTCCTCGAGGGCGCGGCCCGCGACGACCATGTCGAAGACGGCGTCCTCAAGCTCGGTGTGCGTCGGGAACGCCACCCACTGGCCCTTGACCAGGGCGACGCGCACGCCGCCGATGGGGCCGGAGAACGGCAGGCCGGCGAGCTGCGTGGAGCAGGAGGCGGCGTTGATGGCGACCACGTCGTAGAGGTGGTCGGGGTTGAGCGCCATGACCGTGCAGACGACCTGGATCTCGTTGCGCAGGCCCTTGACGAAGGACGGGCGCAGCGGGCGGTCGATCAGCCGGCAGGTGAGGATGGCGTCCTCGGAGGGGCGGCCCTCGCGGCGGAAGAAGGAGCCGGGGATGCGGCCGGCCGCGTACATGCGCTCCTCGACGTCCACCGTGAGGGGGAAGAAGTCGAAGTGCTCCTTGGGGTGCTTCGAGGCGCTCGTGGCCGACAGCACCATGGTGTCGTCGTCCAGGTAGGCCACGGCGGAGCCGGCGGCCTGGCGGGCCAGCCGGCCCGTCTCGAAGCGGATGGTACGGGTGCCGAAGGTGCCGTTGTCGATCACGGCTTCGGCGTAGTGGGTCTCGTTCTCCACTATGGGGATTCTCCTCGTCCTTGCCCGCGGGGCGTGTCCCTGGCGGGCCATCGGTGGAGGGGCGTCCTGCCGGGGCCGGTCTTCGATCGAAGCCGCCGGGGGTGTTGCCACCCGGGGGCCACTACCGAGGACCGGCGTATGCGGCGGATAGGAGGACGCTCCTCCTCATTCGTTTGTCAACAGGCCCATTGCACCAGAAGCCGGCGGGGTCGCGCACGTCCTGCGCGCGGTCCGCGGCCCGGTGAACCGGCCTTTCGTCCACTCCGTACGCCGGAAGGTCGTCTCCCCGCGTACGGACACTCGGTTGTACGGAAAAGGGAGCGGTCCCGTTCGAACGGGAACCGCTCCCTGATCGTCGCGCTAGCGGACGCCCGCGGCGCCGGCACGGATGCCGAGGCGCTCGCGGAGCTCACGGAAGCGGGTGATGTCCTTCTTGGCCAGGTACTGCAGCAGACGGCGGCGCTGGCCGACCAGGATCAGCAGACCACGACGCGAGTGGTGGTCGTGCTTGTGGGTCTTGAGGTGCTCGGTC
Organism: uncultured Actinomycetota bacterium; assembly: GCA_963820715.1. Lineage (GTDB taxonomy): Bacteria > Actinomycetota > Actinomycetes > Streptomycetales > Streptomycetaceae > Actinacidiphila. Next base: position 541,318 of record CAWGAU010000005.1, read on the forward strand.
AGGTCCGAGATCCGGCGGGACAGCAGGGCCACCTGGACCTCGGGGGAGCCGGTGTCGCCCTCCTTGGTGCCGAACTCGGCGATGATCTGCTTCTTCGTCTCGACGTCGAGCGACATACGGACTCCTCAGGTGTCGTGGGCCTCCGAGCGCCCCCGGTCTTCATCGCGGGGAGTTCTCAGGTAACTCGCGAGGCGGCGGTCGCGCGGTTGTGTGGACACACGTGACCGTCGCCCAGGGTACCAGCCGGGAGGTGTCGTCCTTACCGGCGGGTCATCCGGCCGTCAAGGGCGCTTCCCGGGCCCGGCGGGCGGGGGTCCGCGGGGTACGTCCGCGGGGTGGGGGCGGCCGTGGAAAGGGCGGGGACGGCAGGCGGCCCTGCCCCCGGGAGGGCCGCGTAATTTAGGCTGTTCTCCCGAGCGGCGGAAGGCGCCGTCGATCGGGGGACCCGTACGCCGGGTGGGAAGCAACGGGTGGGACACGACCTGCGCCCGTGCGTCCTGTTCCGTGCATGCTGGTCGCGAACGTGCTCGGCAAATCGGGAGGCAGCGCAGTGGGCAACGATCGGGACGACATCGGCGCAGGCGGGGCGGCGTCCGACGACGGCCGACCCGATGTCGATCACACGGGTGAGTTCGACGTCGATTACACCCCGCGCGCCTGGTACATGAACACCGGCACGTCCGCGGGCTCCGACGACGACGCGGACGACGGGACGCAAGAGGCCGACGAGGCGGATGCGCCGCAAGAGGCGCAGCCCGAGCCGGAGCCCACGCGGCAGCCAGGTGGCCGACGGGTTCGGCGAGCGCTTCGGCGGGCTCCTGGTCGGCGGCGTCCGTGCCGTCGCTTCCTACGGTGACCCCGCCGTCGCCGCCCGCCGCCGAGGAGCCCGAGCCGCCCGTTTCCCAGCGGCCGGAGTCCTCGTGGTCGGCGTCCTCGGTGCCGTTGGTCCCGCCGGCCCGCACCGCGCCGGAGCCGTCGACCCCGACGTACACGGCCGACACGGCGGCCCCGGAGGAGACGGACAGCACGCAGGACAGCGCGCCGTCATGGCTGTCGGCCGCCGTCGGGCATCGGCGACGCCGGGTCGGGTGCTTCCTCGGGCGCCTCGGGTGCTACGGCGTCCGGTCCGTCCGACGAGCCGCCCAGCACGTCGGACATCTCCGACATCCCGGAGCCGGCGGAGCCGCCGCGGCCGAGCGCCACGCTGCGCTTCTCCGCGGCCGCGCTGCGCCGCGAGATCGAGGAGCGGGCCGGCGAGAAGCTGCCCCCGCGCGAGGATGACGAGCCGCCCGCGGCCCGGACGCCCGCCGCGAGTGAAGCCGGAGCCGGAGCCGGAGTCCGCGCCGAAGGCGGACCCCGAGCCCGAGGACGCCAGGCCCCTGAAGCGCGCCCCGGTCTGGACGCCGCTGCCGACGCCGTCCGCGGACCCGCAGACCCCGCGGACGCCGCTGGCGGGTCCGCCGCTGCCCGTCACGCCCGCGGCCGAGACCCCGGCGCCGCCGTCCGCGCCGGTGCCCCCGCCCGCCGCCGAGGAGCCGAGGCCGTGGACGCCGGCCGCGCCGCAGGGGCCCGTACCGCCGCTGCCGCCGCAGTTCCAGCGCGCCGACGACGCGCACCCGGCGCGCGCCGCAGCCGCAGTTCGGCAACCCCGCCGCTCCCCCGCCGCAGACCCCCGAGCCGGGGCTCGACTTCCCGCCGCCGGTCGGCCGGCCGTTGATCCCCGGGACACCGGGCTTCCCGCCGCCCGCACCGCAGGCGCCGCCGGAGGGCCCGCCGCAGGGCTCGTACGGCTTCCCGCAGGCACCGCCGGCACACGAGAACCCGCAGCCGGCCGACCGCGTCCCCGGACCCGGCGCGTACGGCTTCCCGCAGCCCCCCGCCACCACGGACACCCCCGACCCCGCCGCACCCGCGCCCAGCCCCTACGGCGCCCCGCAGCAGCCCCACCCCGGAATCCAATCGCCCGCGGCCGGCGGCTACGGATTCCCCCAGGCACCCCCGCCCGACACAGGACAACCCGCAGCCCGCCGACCGCGTCCCCGGACCCGGCGCGTACGGCTTCCCGCAGCCCCCCGCCACCACGGGCACGCCGACCGCCGCACCCGCGCCCAGTCCCTACGGCACCCCGCAGCAGCCCCACCCGGGAACCCAGCCGCCCGCAGCCGGCGGCTACGGATTCCCCCAAGCACCCCCGCCCGTGCAGGACAACCCGCAGCCCGCCGACCGGCTTCCCGCCACACACGTGCCGTCGCAGCAGCAACCGCCGCAGTACGGTGGCCAGTTGCCGCAGCAGGGCGGCCCGGGCGCTCCCGGTTCCTACGGCTTCCCGCCGGGGCCCGGCGGCCCCGGCTCGCCCGCCGGGTTCGGGCCGCAGCAGGGCGAGTTGCAGCCGGGCCAGCCGCAGGCGCCCGCGCTTCCGCCGGCGCAGGACCCGTACGCGCACGGACCGACGCCCGTACCGACCGGCCTCTCGCAGGAGCCCGTCGCGCCCGGTGGCGTACCCCAGCAGCCCGGTCAGCCGGGGCAGCCGGGCGGATACGGCTTCCCGGGGCACCCGGGCCAGCCGCAGGGCGAGGCGGCGCCGTTGCAGCCGCTGCCGCAGCACGGCGGATACGGCTTCCCGCAGGCGGGCCACCCGGGTCAGCCCGGGCAGCCGGGGCAACCCGGCCAGCCCGCTCAGCCCGACCCGTTCGGCCAGGCGGGGCAGCCCGTTCCGCCCGCCGCCCAGGACGCGCCGCCCACCGGTCCCGTCGACCCCCGGGCCGGCGGCTGGCCGACCGTGACGCCCGACCAGCGCCAGCGCACCTCGCAGGGCGGCGCGCCGCTGGGCTACACCGCGGCCGTCGAGCTGTCCTCCGACCGTCTGCTGCGCAACCAGCCGAAGCCGCGCAAGCCCGGGGCGAACGCCCAGCCGTCGCGGTTCAAGATCGGCGGCAAGAAGGAGGAGGCGGAGCGGCAGCGCAAGCTGGAGCTGATCCGCACCCCCGTGCTGTCCTGCTACCGGATCGCGGTGATCAGCCTCAAGGGCGGCGTCGGCAAGACGACGACCACCACGGCGCTGGGCTCGACGCTCGCCAGCGAGCGGCAGGACAAGATCCTGGCGATCGACGCCAACCCGGACGCGGGCACGCTGGGCCGCCGGGTGCGCCGCGAGACGGGTGCGACCATCCGCGACCTGGTGCAGGCGATCCCGTACCTCAACAGCTACATGGACATCCGCCGGTTCACCTCGCAGGCCCCCTCCGGCCTGGAGATCATCGCGAACGACGTGGACCCGGCGGTCTCCACCGCGTTCAACGACGAGGACTACCGGCGCGCGATCGAGGTGCTGGGCCGCCAGTACCCGGTGATCCTCACCGACTCGGGCACCGGCCTGCTCTACAGCGCGATGCGCGGCGTGCTGGACCTGGCCGACCAGCTCATCATCGTCTCGACGCCGTCGGTGGACGGCGCGTCCAGCGCGAGCACCACGCTGGACTGGCTGGCCGCGCACGGCTACGCGGAGCTGGTCTCCCGCAGCCTCACCGTCATCTCCGGGGTGCGCGAGACCGGCAAGATGATCAAGGTCGACGACATCGTGCGGCACTTCGAGACCCGGTGCCGCGCGGTGCAGGTCGTGCCGTTCGACGAGCACCTGGCGGCGGGCGCCGAGGTCGACCTCGACATGATGCGGCCGAAGACCCGGGAGGCGTACTTCAACCTGTCCGCGCTGGTGGCCGAGGACTTCGTACGGGCGCAGCAGGCGCAGGGCCTGTGGACGCAGGACGGGTCCAACCCGCCGCCGCGTCCAGGCTCCCCCGATGCCCGGGTACCAGGGCCAGCAGGCCCCGCCCCCGCAGCAGGGTCAGCCCCCGCAGCAGCCCTACGGGGCTCCGGGGCCGTACGGCGGGTCGCCGGCTCCGGGCGGCTACCCGCCGCCGCAGGGCGGCCAGCCGGGGCAGCCGGCGCCGCCCGACCCGTACGGCCGGCCGATGCCGCCCGGCCAGGTCCCGCCGGGCCAGTACGGTGTGCCGCCGCAGGGCGCCCCGCAGCAGTATCCGCCGGCGCAGGGCGCGGCGCCGCAGCCGTTCCAGCCGCAGTCGACCCATCCGCAGGCGCCGCAGCCCCAGCAGGGCTGGCCGCAGCCCGAACTCCAGCCGGGCCAGCCGGCCCGGCCGCCGCAGGACCCGCAACAGCCGCAGCAGGGCTACGGTTTCCCCGCTCCCCCGCAGCAGCAGCCGTAGCGCCGGGAGAACCCGCAGTTCAGCGCCGTGCCGGAGGGCCGCCGCCGTGATCGTCCACGGCGGCGGCCCTCCGCGCGCACCCGGCCCGTACGACACCGGTCGTACGGACCGTCCCCCCGGGGGTGCAGGCCGGCCGGCGCGGAGTCCCCCCGCAGGGCGTCGCCGCGGGGACGTGCGGAAACGAGGATGGAGGTACCCCCGACCGACCACACCGGCCGTACCGGCCAGAGGACCTCCGATGATCGAAGCCCACAGCCTGACCAAGCGCTACGGCGAGCGCACCGCCGTCAAAGACCTCAGCTTCACCGTGCGGCCGGGCGCCGTCACCGGCTTCCTCGGTCCGAACGGGGCGGGGAAGTCGACCACGATGCGGATGATCCTCGGCCTGGACGCGCCCAGTTCGGGCAGCGTCACGGTCAACGGCAAGCACTACGCCGAGCACCGCGCGCCGCTGCACGAGGTCGGCGCGATGCTGGAGGCCCGGGCCATCCACACCGGCCGGAGCGCGTACAACCACCTGCTGTCGCTCGCCGTGACCACCGGCATCCCGCGCAGCCGGGTGGACGAGGTGATCGACATCGTCGGCCTGCGCGAGGTGGCCCGCAAGCGGGTGGGCAGCTTCTCGCTCGGCATGGGCCAGCGGCTCGGCATCGCCAGCGCGCTGCTCGGCGACCCGGCCACCCTCGTCCTCGACGAGCCGGTCAACGGCCTGGACCCGGAGGGCGTGCTGTGGATTCGCACGCTGCTGCGGGACCTGGCGGCCGAGGGCCGCACCGTGCTGCTGTCCTCGCACCTGATGTCCGAAATGGCGCTGACCGCCGAGCACTTGATCGTGATCGGGCGCGGCGAGCTGATCGCGGACACCTCGGTGGAGGAGTTCGTCCGGGGCGCGGCGGGGGCGACCGTGCGGGTGCGCACCGACGAGGCCGAGCAGTTGCGGAAGCTGCTGGCCGGGCCCGGGGTCACGGTGGGCTCCGACGAGCGGACCGTGCTGGAGGTCAGCGGGCTCAGCAGCGAGCGGATCGGCCGGATCGCGGCCGACGCGGGCATCGCGCTGGCGGAACTCACCCCGCAGCACGCGTCGTTGGAGGAGGCGTTCATGGAACTCACCCGGGACGCTGTCGAGTTCCAGGCGCCGGTGGCGCGTGTCGCGGAAGGACAGGCAGCATGAGCACGGCTACGGTCACGGCGCCGGCCACGGGCGCCGGCGCGGGCACGGCCCCGCGCGGCGAGGTCACGCAGGCCCGGGTGCTGCACTCGGAGTGGATCAAACTGCGGACGCTGCGGTCCACGTTCTGGACGCTGATCGGGGCGATGGTCGCGCTGATCGGCTTCGGGGCGCTGTTCTGCGCGGTCACCGCCAACCGGTGGACGCACATGGGGCCGGGCGAGCACGCCTCGTTCGACGCCGCCCAGACCAGCCTGCGCGGCTTCTTCCTCGCGCAGCTCGCGGTCGGCGTGCTCGGCGTGCTCACGGTCACCGGCGAGTACGCGACGGGCATGATCCGCGCGTCGCTGGCCGCCGTGCCCCGGCGGCTGCCCGTGCTGTGGGCGAAGGCCGCGCTGTACGCGGTCGTGGTGTGGGTGCTGACGACCGTCTCCGCGCTGGCCGCCTTCCTGATCGGGCAGGCGCTGCTGTCCTCGCGGCACATCGGGCTGTCGCTGAGCGACCCGGGCGTGCTGCGGGCGGTGTTCGGCACCGGTCTGTACCTGACGGTGGTCGGGCTGCTCGGCGTGGCCATCGGCGCGATGATCCGCAACACGGCGGGCGGCATCGCGACCGTCTTCGCCGTCCTGCTGATCCTGCCCGTCCTCGCCGAGGCGCTGCCCACCTCGTGGAACAACGCGATCAGCCCGTGGCTGCCGAGCAACGCCGGCCAGGCCGTCATCCCGCTGCACCACGAGGCGCACACGCTCCATCCCTGGGCGGGTCTGGCGGTGTTCGCCGGGTACGCGCTGGTCGCGCTCGCCGGGTCGGCGGTCCTGATGCGGCGCCGCGACGCGTGAACGGCCGACATCGCGTGAGAAGCCTCGTGCCCGGACGCACGGGGGCCGCCGGGCCCGGCCGAGGAGGAGTTCCGCGGCCGGGCCTCCCGGCGACGCCCGCGACCCCGGAATCCGGGCGGCCCGAGCCGTCGGGGCGCCGGGAACCGGCCACGGGACCGGAGCGGGCCGAGGGGGCGGGACCGGCCGCGGCGTCGCAGCGGACGCCGCGCGTCCTGCGGCTGGCCTCCCCCGCCCGGTGGCGGCGGTGGGCGGGGCGGCGCGCCGTCGCGGACGTGGCGTTCGCGGCCGGGGTGTACGTGTTCTTCACCGCGATCCAGCACGGGGCGTGGCGGTCCGACCCGGTCGTCATCGGCCTGCTCCAGACCGGCCTCGTGGTGCCGCTGGTGTGGCGGCGGCGGGCGCCGGTCGCGGTGTTCTCGGTGATCGCCGCGGTGGCGTTCGGGCAGTGGCTCGGCGACGTCCGGCTGCCGGCCGACGCCGCTCTGCTCGTCGCGCTGTACACGGTGGCCGCGCATCGCGAACGGCACCGTACGCTGGCCGCGTTCGGCGTGATGGAGCTGGGCATCGGGCTCGCCACGCTGCGCTGGTCCGTGCACGACCGGGGGGTGGCGACCTTCGTGTCGCTGTCGGCGATGGCGGTCGCGGCGGCCGTGATCGGCACCAACGTCAGGACCCGGCGCGAGCAGATGGAGTTCCTGGAGGACCGGGCGGTGCGGCTGGAACGCGAGCGGGACCAGCGCGAACAGCTCGCCGTGGCCGGTGAACGGGCCCGGATCGCCCGGGAGATGCACGACATCGTCACGCACAACCTGTCGGTGATGGTCGCCCTCGCCGACGGCGCCGCCTTCGCCCAGGACCGCTCCCCGCAGCGCGCGGCGGCCGCGATGCGGCAGGTGTCCTCCACCGGCCGGCAGGCGATCACCGACATGCGCCGATTCCTGGGCGTGCTGCGCGCGGACGAGCCGGACGCGATGCGCCACCCCATGCCGGGCATCGCCCAGCTCGACGCGCTCGCCGAACAGGTGCGGGCGGCCGGGCTGCCGACCCGGCTGGAGGTGGCGGGCGAGCCCGCGGCGATCCCGGCCGCCGCCCAGCTCACCGCCTTCCGGCTGGTCCAGGAGGCGCTGACCAACACCCTCAAGCACGCCCCCGCCGGCACCCGCGCCGACGTCCGCGTCGCGTGCGCGGCCGACACGCTGACGCTGACCGTCACCGACGACGGCCCCGGCGCCGCGGCCACCGGTGCGCGGCCCGAGGACGCCGCGGGCCCGCCCGGCCACGGCCTGGCCGGCATGCGCGAGCGGGCCGCGGCGTACGGCGGCCGCCTCACCGCGGGCCCGCTGCCCGGCGGCGGCTGGCAGGTCGCCGCCGTCCTCACCCTGACCACCCCGGAGACGCTGTGACCGCCCGACCCGCCCCGTCGCAACCCGCCATGACCGCGCCCGACGCCCCCGTCCGCGTGCTGCTGGTGGACGACGAACCGCTGCTGCGGATGGCGTTCACGATGGTGCTGGACGCGCAGTCCGACATGGTGCCGGTCGGGGAGGCGGGCGACGGCGCCGAGGCCGTACGGCAGACCCGGGCGCTGCGGCCGGACGTGGTGCTGATGGACGTGCGGATGCCGGGGGTCGACGGCATCGAGGCGACGGCGCGGATCGTCGAGAGCTGTCCGGACTCCCGGGTGCTGATCCTGACCACCTTCGACCTGGACGCCTACGCCTTCGCCGGGCTCAAGGCGGGCGCTTCGGGCTTCCTGCTGAAGAACGCGCTGCCCGAGGAGCTGCTCGGCGCGATCCGCGCGGTGGCGGCGGGCGACGCGGTGGTGGCCCCGCGGGTCACCCGGCGGCTGCTGGAGCACTTCGCGCACCAGCTCCCGTCGCCGGACGGCGACGGGAGCAGCCCCGGCGGCGACGGCCGGCTGGCGCGGCTGACCGCCCGCGAGCGCGAGGTGCTGGTCGAGGTGGGCCGCGGGCTGTCCAACGCGGAGATCGCCGCGGCGCTGCACCTGGCCGAGGCGACGGTCAAGACGCACCTGAGCCGGGTGCTGGTCAAGCTCGAACTGCGCGACCGCGTCCAGGCGGTGGTCTACGCGTACGAGACCCGGCTGGTCCGCCCCGCCTGACCCGGAGTCGCCCGCTCCGTACGAACCCGGGCCCGGCTCCCGTACGAAGCCGCCCCCGGCGGCGGCCCGCCCGCGGTCAGGCGGGCGCGTCCGCCGCGGACGCCGCGTCGACCAGGTCCCGGGCCCGCTTCACGTCGTCCGCCATCCGCTCCAGCAGCGCGTCGACCGTGTCGAACTTCTCCATCCCGCGCAGGTAGGCGAGGAAGTCGACGGCGACGTGCAGCCCGTACAGGTCCAGCCCGACCCGGTCGATGGCGTACGCCTCCACGGTGCGCGCGGTGCCGTCGAAGGTCGGGTTGGTGCCCACCGAGATCGCCGCGGGCATCGCCTCGCCCGTCGACGTGCAGCCAGCCCGCGTAGACGCCGTCGGCGGGGATCGCGGTGTGCGGGAGCGTCTCCACGTTGGCCGTCGGGTAGCCGAGTTCGCGGCCGCGCTGGGCGCCGCGCACGACGACGCCCTCGACCCGGTGCGGGCGGCCGAGCACCTCGGCGGCGCCCTCCACGTCGCCCTCGGCGATCAGCCGCCGGGTCAGCGTGGAGGAGAACGGCTCGCCGCCGCCCGCCTCGCCGCGCACGAACAGGTCGAGGACCTCCAGCTCGTAGTCGTACTTCAGGCCGAGCGCCGACAGGAAGTCCACGTCGCCCGCGGCCCGGTGGCCGAAGCGGAAGTTGGGGCCCTCGACCACGAGCTTGGCGTGCAGGCACGTCGACCAGCACCGTGCGGACGAACTCGCTCGGCGTCAGCTGGGAGAACTCGCTGGTGAACGGCAGGATCAGCAGCGCGTCCACGCCCAGTGCGGCGATCAGCTCGGCCCGCCGGTGGTGCGCGGACAGCAGCGGCGGGTGGCTGCCGGGGCGTACGACCTCGCTCGGGTGCGGGTCGAAGGTCACCACGACCGACGGCACGCCGAGCTCGCGGGCCCGCTCCACCGCCCGCCCCATGATCAGCTGGTGGCCGCGGTGCACCCCGTCGTACGAGCCGATCGTGACGACGCTGCGGCCCCAGTCACCGGGAACGTCCTCCAAGCCCCGCCAGCGCTGCACTTTTGACGCTCCGCTTCTGCTTCTCGTTCTCGCCCTGATCCGGCGGCGCCGTACGGCGACCGGATTCTGCACCGCCAAGCCTGCCATGCCCGGCGGCCCCGGTCCCCATCGGCACGTCCCGTGACCACGGTCCGGCGCCCCGTCCACCCGCTCCCGCGGACGAACCGCCCGGCCTGCGACGCCCCCGCGGCGCCGGAACGGGCACGAACCGGCCCGCTGGTGCCGCGCGCCGCGCCCTCGGCTCCTAGCGGACGGAGTCCAGGTTGCGGCGGGCGCTCGGGCCGAGCAGGGCGTCCCAGGTGGGGCTGTCGGCGAGCCAGGCGCGCAGGAGGCGGGCGAAGGCGGGTGGACGCTGGACAGGGCGACGGCGCGGCGGTCGAAGCGGGCGGCGCCGTGCGGGGTACGCCCGAGCAGCAGCGCGAGGCGGTGCACGAGGTCGCGGGTGAGCAGCGGGTGGCGCACGGCGGCCCACTCGGCCGCGGCGGTGAGCAGCGCGTCGAGGACGTCGGCGTCGCGTTCGTCCTCCAGCACGCGGTCCAGCAGCTCCTGGCGCAGCGCCCGCGACCGCCGGCTGCCGGGCGCGGCGAAGACGGGCACGAGCGCGCACCGCACGTCCGCCGGGTGGTCGCGCAGCAGCGCCGCGGCCAGCGGCAGGAGCAACGGCCCGCGCGCCGGGCCCCTGTTCGAGCCGCAGGTCGAGGTAGCCCGCCACGTCCGCCGCGGCGTCCGGGCCGGCGCCCGCAGGTGCGTCCTCGACCAGCGCGTCCGGCGCGCCGGGCCGGCCCGGGCTCGCCGACCGCGGCCAGCTCCGCGAGCACGCCGCGGCCACGTCCCCGCCCGTCCCGCAGCCGGGCCCCGAACGCCGCGAGCACCGGTTCCGGGTCGGTGGCCAGCGCCGGCCGCCACCGCCCCGGCCGGCAGCCCCCGGGTCGCCGCGCGGCGAAGCAGCTCCAGCGCGGCGGGCAGGTGCCGGGCCCGGGTGGCGGGGTCGCGGACGAGAATGCCGAGCGCGGCGCCGTGCAGCGCCCGGTCGCCGGGCCGGCCCAGGATCGCCAGGGCGGCGTAGCGGAGCAGTTCGCGGTCGGCCTCGTGACCGCACGTGGAGCGCGGCGCGGGCGCCGTACGACGCGGCGGCGACGTGCCGGCCGGAGCGCGGGTCGTGGGCCCAGCGGTCGACGGCCCGGCAGACGGCGGCGGGCTCGTCCTCGGCGAGGGCGGCGAGCAGGTCGTCGGCGCAGGGGTGCGCGGCGTCGGCGAGCGCCTCGGTGAGGTCGTCGACGGACCAGCCGCCGATGGGTGTGCAGCAGGGCCTGCGCGGCCGAGGCGACGGTGAGCCGGGGCCCGTCCGGCCCGTGCACCTGCAACGGCCGGTCGTCGACGAACCACCCGCACACGACCGGCAGCGTCCCGCGCGGGTCGGCCCGCAGCAGGTCGGCAGACGGCGGTCAGGAAACGCTCCCGCGGCGCCGCGGCGCCGGGCGGCGGCCCGTCGGCGGGCAGCAGCACCCGCAGCAGTTCGAGCCGCTCGTGCGCGGGCAGCGGCACCCGGCGCCAGAACCAGGGGCCGAACTCCCCCAGCCCGCCCAGCCGTTCGCGTCCGAAGCCGCCCGCGGCGACCGCGCGCACGACGATCCGCCCGGCCAGCGCCCGCAGCACCTCGCGGTACGGCGCCGCGTCCCCGGCCCGCAGCAGCGCCTCCCGCAGCAGGTGCGCCGCCCACCAGCCGGCCTCCTCGCGCCGCCCGGCCGTGCCGTACGGCTCGGCGGCTTCCGCGGCCGGCGCCCCGTCCGCCCCGGGCCGCACGGCCGGCCCGGGTCCGCCGATCGGCTCCGCGAGGCGCGCCGGCGCCCTCGCGCCCCGCACCGCCCGCCCGGGCGGTGGGCACCGTGTCCGCGTCCGGGTCCGCCTGCCCGCGCGGGCGCGACCGGCCCCGTCCCCTCGTCCAACGCCTCGACCAGCGCCGCCAGATGACCGGCCAGGGCCTCCCGCGGCGCGCTCAGCAGCGCCTGGAGTACGGGCCCGGCCCGGTGCCGGGGCACCGGCAGCGACCGCGGGTAGCCGGCGGGCGCGACCGGCGGCGCGGGCGGGACCGGCGGCGGCTGCCCGCCCCGCTTCCCGAACCGCGCGGGCAGCCGCACCGCCGCCTCGGCCGGACCGCCGGGCGCCGCGGGCCCCGGGGGCGGCCGCCGCGAACCGCGACGGCGGCCGGACCGGCGGCCGGGCGGACGGCGCGGACCAGCGGTGGACCAGGGCGTGCAGCGCGGCGGGCAGGTCGAGGTGGAGCGACTGGAGCCAGTCGGCGAGCTCCTCGTGGGCGAACCGGTAGCCGGACCCGGCGGGCACGATCAGGCCCTCGGTGAGCACGGCGGACGCCCACCCCGTACGCCACGGGAACAGCTCCTCGAACGCCTCCCGGTCCAGCTCCCCCTGCCCCGGCCCCAGACAGCGCCGCGCCGCCTCGTGCACCTGCCCCGCCACCCGGGCGGCCAGCCGCCGCACCTCCGTGCCGCGGACCGGGCGACGCGGACGCGGCGGCCAGGCGTACCGCGATCCGCAGGCACACCAGGTCCAGCGCGGCCGACAGCACCTCGACCCGGGTCGGCGGCGGGCCGTCCGCGCCGGGTTCCTCCGGGAGCGCGGCCCGCACCTCCGACAGCAGCCGCAGCGCGAGCGGGTGCCCGGCGTCCGCCGGGCCGAGCGCCTCCTCGGGCAGTCCGTAGCGCGCCCGGGCCCGCCCGGCCTCCTGCGCGTCCAGGTCGCCGATGCGCACGCACGGCGGCAGCGGCCGCGCCACCCCGCTGCCGCCGCCCTCGTAGAGCAGCTCGCGCGGCAGCAGCGCCCCGGCCTGCTCCCAGAACTCCGGGCGGGCGGCCACCACCAGCCGGGTCCGGGTCGCCCGCAGCCAACTCGCCGTACCCGCCGCCCAGTCGGCCAGCGCGTGCGCCAGCACGGGCGGCATCTCCTCGGGCGCGTCGAGCAGGACCAGCAGCGGCCGCCCGGCGGCCAGCGCGAGGGTGGCGACCGCGTCGGTGGGGTCGTCCGCGGGCGCGGCGGCGAACGGGTCGCCGGGCCGGCCCCGGCCGGCGGCGCTGACGATCCGGGCCGCGGTGCGCAGCGCGCGCTCCACCGCGTCCTTGATGCCGCCGTCGCCCGGGCGCAGTTCGGCGCCGCGCAGCCAGACGGTGGGGGCGGGGTCCAGGCCGCGGGCGCGGCGCACGGCGAGCGCGGCGAGTTCGGTGCTGCGGCCGGTGCCGGGTTCACCGACCAGGCCGAGGGCGAGCGGGGCGCCCTCGCCCCTGCGGGAGAGGAAGTCGGCGAAGGCGTCGGCGATGCCGGTCCGGGCGACGGGCTCGCGCCACGGCCCGGGCCCGGCGGCCGAGCCCACCGAGGTGCCGGTCAGCTGCAGGGCGCCCGCCAGGTTGAGGTGGGCCCCGTAGGCGGGGACGGACGCCGCGTTGCGCGCCAGCAGCTCGGCGAGCGGCGCCGGCGGGCTCCGCGGCGCGCAGCGGCACCGCGAACCCGCCGGCCCGGTGCCCGGCGTGCAGGGCGGTCACCACGACGGCGAGCACCGCCCCGGTCGCCGCGTCGACCACGGGCGCGCCCGACGCCCGCAGCGCCGCGCCGTGCACGTCGGCGCCGCTCAGGTCCACGCCGTCCAGGGCGAGTTCGTACACCTCGTCGATCAGGTGGAAGCGGTCGGTCGCGGTGTACGTGACCGCGGTGGTGCCGACCACCGAGCCCTCGGTACGGCGCGGCAGCCGCAGCCGTACCATCCGCTCGGGGTGGGCCGGGCCGCCGGGCGCGACCGGCAGCGGCGCGCAGGTCGAGCCCCTCGGTGGCGACCAGCGCGAGGCCGTGCTCGGGCAGCGCGGTGACGGCCGACGCCTCGACCAGGCAGACCTGTTCGCCCGGGGCGTGCAGGACGAGCCGGGCCAGGCCGTCGACCGCTTCGTGGCTGGTGACCATCGTGCCGTCGGTGTCGGCCAGGAAGCCGCTGCCGCGCGGCCGTCCGGCCAGGTCGCAGACCCGGATCAGCGCGCCGTCGAGCCCGCCGCCGGCCGTGCGCCCGGGGGCGCCGCCCCGCGCACCGCCCGGTGTGCCGCCTCGTGTGCCGCCCTGTGACAGCGCCATCCGGCACCTCCCCCGCTCCCCGCACGCACGCGCCGACCGCGCCCGGAGCCTGCGCAAGCGCCCCGTTTCGTCCCGCTTCGACGGTAGGTGCCCGATGATCTCCCGCCTAGATCGCCGGAACGAACGCGCCCCCCTGTGCTCCCTCGCTTCACTCCGAGCGCCCGCCCATCGGGGTGATTTCCGGGGCCGGGATGGATAGGGAGAGGTCAGGGGGGTCGGAGGGGATCGTGCAGCGGCGCCGCTCAGGGGACAGAGGGCGCCGCTGTACGGCCCTGCCGGGCCGGGATCGCCGGACCTCCGCGGCTCGCGTGGGCCGCGGGGCTCCCGCCGATGCGCCCCGAGCCGCGCCTGAGGAGCTGCCCCTCACGGAGGGCATCCAACTCCCGGCCGGTGCCCGGTTGCCCAGCGCCCCCGTAGGGCGCCCTACAGGGGCGCGAGGAACTGCGCGCTCAGCAGGCCACCGGGCTGAGGCCGGCAGCGAGCAGCAACCGAGACGGCGAGACTCCGCGAGGGGCGCGAGGAACTGCGCGAGCAACCGTCCACCGGGCTGAGGCCGGCAGCCGGCGGCAACCGGGACGGCGGGCTGTCACAGACAGCTACTGCGCGAAGCCGGCCACGATTCGCACCTGGCCTTGGTCCTCCTCGACCAGGGCCAGAAAGCGGCCGTCGGGCCCGAAGACGGCGTGCGGGCCCGCGCCCAGCGCGGGGGCCTTGATGCGGACGCCGTGACCGAGCAGCCGCGCCTGCTCCGCGTCCACGTCCCAGCGGGGAAAGGCCGCGTCGGCCGCCCGCTCGATCGGCATGACGTCGCAGGACTCCTCCAACTGCTCCAGCGTGCGCGCCTGTTCGAGGCCGTACGGCCCGACCCGGGTGCGGCGCAGCGCCGTGAGGTGCCCGCCGACGCCGAGCCCGGCGCCCAGGTCGCGGGCGAGCGCGCGGATGTACGTACCGGAGGAGCAGACGACCGTGACGTCCAGGTCGAGCAGGTCCGGGGCGCCGTCGGGCACCGCGCACGTCCGCGCACGGTGAAGGAGTGCACGGTCACCGGCCGGGCCGGCAGCTCGAAGTCCTCGCCCTCCCGGACCCGGGTGTAGGACCGCACGCCGTTCACCTTGATCGCGCTGACCTTGGACGGCACCTGCTGGATGGGGCCGGTCAGGGCGGCGATCCCGGCGTCGCACCGCGTCCCGGGCGACCCCGGCCGCGGACGCCGCGGCCGTGACCTCGCCCTCGGCGTCGTCGGTGACCGTGGTCTGACCGAGCCGGATGGTGGCGGTGTACTCCTTCTCGGTGAGCGCGAGGTGCCCGAGCAGCCGGGTGGCCTTCTCGACGCCGATCACCAGCACACCGGTCGCCATGGGGTCCAGGGTGCCCGCGTGGCCGACCCGCCGGGTGCCGGCCAGCCGCCGCATGCGCGACACGACCCCGTGCGAGGTCAGTCCCCCGGGCTTGTCGACGATGACCAGGCCGGAGGGACCGGGAGTCTTCGCTTTCATGCCTTCGGCGAACCGTCCTCGTCGTCCGCGGCGCCGTCCGGTGCGGTCCCGGGGGCCGCGGCGGCGTCGGAAGCGTCCACGGCGCCGGCCCGCCTCGTCGACCTCGTCGTCCTCGTCGTCCGCCGGCTTGCGGTACGGGTCCGCCTCGCCCGCGTACGTCTTGTCCGTGGCGGTCTTGCGGACCTCCTCGTCGGCCGCGCGGGCCTTGGCGAGCAGGTCCTCGATGGTGCGGGCGTTGTCCGGCAGGGCGTCGGCGACGAACGCCAGGGAGGGGGTGAAGCGCACCCCGGTCTGACGGCCGACCTCCGAGCGCAGCACGCCCTTCGCGCTCTCCAGGGCGGCGGCGGAGGCGGCGCGCTCCTCGTCGTCCCCGTAGACCGTGTAGAAGACCGTCGCCTCCCGCAGGTCACCGGTGACCCGGGTGTCGGTGATCGTCACGTAGCCCAGCCGCGGGTCCTTGATCCGCCGCTGAAGGGTCTCCGCGACCACGACCCGGATGCGGTCCGCCAGCTTTCGCGCCCGCGCGGTGTCGGTCATCGTCTTCTTCTCTCTTCTTCGGTTCAGTCGTCGTCGCCGTGGATGCGCTGCCGTGCCGACAGCAGCTCCACCTCCGGCCGGGCGACCATCCAGCGTTCGCACCGGTCGAGTACGTCCTTGAGGTGCCCGAGCTCCCCGGACACCATCGCGATCCCTATCTCGGACCTGCGGTGGAGGTCCTGCTCACCGGTCTCGGCCACACTCACCGCGAACTTGCGGTGCAGCTCGGCGACGATCGGGCGGATGACGGACCTCTTCTCCTTCAGCGACCGTACGTCACCCAGGAGCAGGTCGAAGCAGAGCGTTCCCACATACATGAACATGAACGGTACAGGCGACGGCCGGGGCCGATCGACGGAATATCTCCGCCGACCGGCCCCGGACCGCTGTCCGCCTGTAACCAGGCGCCGGATCAGCCGCGCGGCTTCTCCCGCATCTCGTACGTGGCGATGACGTCGTCGATCTTGATGTCGTTGTAGTTGCCGAGGTTGATACCGCCCTCGTAACCCTCACGAATCTCGGTGACGTCGTCCTTGAAGCGGCGCAGACCCTCGATGTTGAGGCTCTCCGCGATGACCTTGCCGTCGCGCAGCAGGCGGGCCTTGGTGTTGCGCCGGACCTCGCCGGAGCGGACCAGCACACCGGCGATGTTGCCGAGCTTGGAGGAGCGGAAGACCTCGCGGATCTCGGCGGTGCCGAGCTCCACCTCCTCGTACTCGGGCTTGAGCATGCCCTTGAGCGCCGCCTCGATCTCCTCGATGGCCTGGTAGATCACCGAGTAGTAGCGGACGTCCACACCCTCGCGCTCGGCCATCTGCGCGGCACGGCCGGCCGCGCGGACGTTGAAGCCGATCACGATGGCGTCGGAGCCGGTCGCCAGGTCGATGTCCGACTCGGTGACCGCACCCACGCCGCGGTGCAGCACGCGGATGTCGACCTCGTCGCCGACGTCGAGCTGGAGCAGCGAGGACTCCAGTGCCTCCACCGAACCGGACGCGTCGCCCTTGATGATGAGGTTGAGTTCCTGCACCAGACCGGCCTTGAGGGCCTCGTCCAGGTTCTCCAGGGAGAACCGCACACCCTTGCGGGCGAAGCGGACGTTGCGCTCGCGGGCGGCACGCTTCTCGGCGATCTGCCGGGCGGTGCGGTCCTCGTCGACGACCAGGAAGTTGTCGCCGGCGCCGGGCACGTTGGTCAGACCGAGGACGAGCACCGGAGTCGACGGGGTCGCCTCCTCCACGTTGTCGCCCTTGTCGTCGAGCATCGCGCGGACCCGGCCGTACGCGTCGCCGACCACCATGGTGTCGCCGACCCGCAGGGTGCCGCGCTGGACCAGGACGGTCGCGACGGCGCCGCGGCCCTTGTCCAGGTGCGCCTCGATCGCGATGCCCTGCGCGTCCTGCTCCGGGTTGGCCCGCAGGTCGAGCGAGGCGTCGGCGGTGAGGATCACGGCCTCCAGCAGGCTGTCGATGTTCAGCCCCTGCTTGGCGGAGATGTCGACGAACATGGTGTCGCCGCCGTACTCCTCGGCCACCAGCCCGAACTCGGTGAGCTGACCGCGCACCTTCGTCGGGTCGGCGCCCTCGACGTCGATCTTGTTGACCGCGACCACGATCGGCACCTCGGCGGCCTTGGCGTGGTTCAGCGCCTCGATCGTCTGCGGCATCACACCGTCGTTGGCCGCGACCACGAGGATCGCGATGTCGGTGGACTTCGCACCACGGGCACGCATGGCGGTGAACGCCTCGTGACCGGGGGTGTCGATGAAGGTGATCCGGCGCTCTTCGCCGTTGACCTCGGTGGCGACCTGGTAGGCACCGATGTGCTGGGTGATGCCGCCGGCCTCGCCCGCGACCACGTTGGTCTTGCGGATCGCGTCGAGCAGCCGGGTCTTGCCGTGGTCGACGTGACCCATGACGGTGACGACCGGCGGGCGGGAGACCAGGGCCTCTTCGCCGCCCTCGTCCTCGCCGAACTCGATGTCGAAGGACTCGAGCAGCTCGCGGTCCTCCTCCTCCGGGCTGACGATCTCCAGCACGTAGTTCATCTCGCCGGCCAGCAGCTCCAGGGTGGAGTCCGAGACCGACTGGGTGGCCGTGACCATCTCACCGAGGTTGAGCATCACCTGGACGAGCGACGCCGGGTTGGCGTTGATCTTCTCGGCGAAGTCGGTGAGGGAGGCACCGCGCGACAGGCGCACGGTCTGGCCGTTGCCGCGGGGCAGCAGCACGCCGCCCACGGACGGGGCCTGCATGGCCTCGTACTCCTGGCGCCGCTGGCGCTTGCTCTTGCGGCCGCGCGCCGGACGGCCACCGGGGCCGCGACCGAAGGCACCCTGCGTGCCGCCACGGCCGCCGGGGCCGCCGGGACGTCCGCCGAAGCCGCCGGGACGGGGGCCGAAGCCGCCGCCACCACCGGGAGCGCCACCACCGGGACGGGGGCCGCCGAAGCCGCCGCCGCCACCGCCGGGACGACCGCCGCCGCCGGGACCGGCCGGACGGCCGGCGAAGCCGCCGCCACCGCCGCCGGGACGACCGCCGGGGCCGCCACCGGGACGGCCACCGGGACCGCCGGGACGACCGCCGGGGCCGCCGCCGGGACGGCCGCCGGGGGACGGCGCCGGACGCTGCGGCATCATGCCGGGGTTCGGGCGCGGGCCCGAGGACTGCGGACGGGGCATGCCGCCGGGCGACGGACGACCGCCGCCGGGACCGCCCGGACCGCCGGACGCGCCGGGACGCGGGGCACCACCGGGGCGCGGAGCGCCGCCGCCGGGACCCGCGGGACGCGGGGCGCCGCCCTGGCCGCCGCCGGGACGTGACGCGCCACCGGGGCGCGGCATGCCGGTGGAGCCGGACGTGAACGGGTTGTTGCCGGGACGCGGACCGGCCGGGCGCGGGGCGCCGGGCCGGGCGCCGCCCTGGCCACCGGCGGCCGGACGGCCGCCGCTGGGGCGGGCGCCGCCGTCACGCTGACCGTCGCGCTGGCCGTCGCGCTGACCGCCGGCACCGGCCGGACGGGCCGGACGCGGGCCGGGGGTGGCGCCGCCGGCGCGCGGAGCGGCCGGGGCCGCGGGCGCCGACGGGGGTGCCTGGAAGTCCGCGGCGGGCACGGGGGCCGCAGGCGCCGACGGGGGCGTCTTGGCCGGTGCGGGAGCCGCGGGGGCCGCGGGGCCGGCTTGGGGCCGGGGCGCGGGCCCGACGCGGGCGCCGGGCCGCCGGCCGGCGCGGCCGGGGTGACAGGGCCGCCGGCCGGCTTGGGCGCCGGGGCAGCGGGACGGGCCGGCGCACCCGGGGCGGGGGCCGGCTTCACGGGCGCCGCCTTGCGCGGCGCGGACGGCTTCGCAGCGGACTTGCCGGCGCTACCGCCGCCGGGTCCCTGGAAAGCGTCAGTCAATTTGCGGACAACCGGCGCCTCGATCGTCGAGGACGCCGAACGGACGAATTCGCCGAGTTCTTGGAGCTTGGCCATGACGACCTTGCTCTCGACTCCCATCTCCTTGGCGAGTTCGTATACCCGGACCTTAGCCACTTCGCTCCTTTTAGGTCCGGGGTGATCGTCCGCCGGACCGTCGCTACTTCATGGGCGTACTCATCGCGTACTCATCGAGTGCTCATCGCAATCTCGACCTACTTCCATCTCGCGAGGTACCTGACCGCACGGTGTCCCGTGCCGTACTTCTTCTTACGGGGCTGCCTGCTCGACGTGCCGGCGCAACTCCGCGGTATCGGGCGTGACCGGTCCTTTGAAGGCCCGGCCGAACGCCCGGCGGCGGACCGCCAGGTCGAGGCAGGCAAGGGCGGGATGCAGATACGCACCCCGACCGGGCAGCGTACCGCGAAGATCGGGGACGCACGCGCCCCCGCTCACCGCCACACGCAGCAGATCGCTCTTGGCCGCGCGCTGACGGCAGCCGATGCAGGTTCGCTCCGGGCATGCTCCGGCCAGCGTCCGACCAGACACCTTAAGTCTACCTCCCCGCGTGAGGCCCACTCGTTCGAGTGGCCACACGTACGGTTGTTCCTCTGCCGTCAGCCCGGGATTCGTCCGATCGTGACGGTGCGGTTGGCCGGTTTCGCCGCGCCCGCGGCCGGTCGGGACCGGCCGCGGGCGCGGAAACCCGCCGACGGTCCCGAGCTCAGTCCTGCTGCTGCTCGGTGTCGGGGCGGATGTCGATCCGCCAGCCGGTGAGCCGGGCGGCGAGCCGGGCGTTCTGGCCCTCCTTGCCGATCGCCAGCGAGAGCTGGTAGTCGGGCACGGTCACCCGGGCGGACCGGGCCGCGGCGTCCACCACCTCGACGTGCGAGACCCGGGCCGGCGACAGCGCGTTCCCCACCATGTCGGCCGGGTCGTCCGACCAGTCCACGATGTCGATCTTCTCGCCGTTCAGCTCGGCCATCACCGCCCGCACCCGGGCGCCCATCGGGCCGATGCAGGCGCCCTTGGCGTTCAGCCCGGAGCGGGTGGAGCGCACCGCGATCTTGGTCCGGTGGCCGGCCTCGCGGGCGATGGCCTCGATGACCACCGAGCCGTCGGTGATCTCCGGGACCTCCAGCGCGAACAGCTTCTTCACCAGGTTGGGGTGGCTGCGCGACAGCGTCACCGACGGGCCGCGCATGCCCTTGGCCACCCGGACGACGTAGGCGCGCAGCCGGGTGCCGTGGGCGTAGTCCTCGCCGGGGACCTGCTCCTGCACCGGCAGGATGGCCTCCAGCTTGCCGATGTCGACCAGCACGTTCTTGGGGTCCTTGCCCTGCTGGACCAGGCCCATGACGATGTCGCCCTCGCGGCCGGCGTACTCGCCGAAGGTCACGTCGTCCTCGGCGTCGCGCAGCCGCTGGAGGATCACCTGCTTGGCGGTCGACGCGGCGATCCGGCCGAAGCCGGTCGGGGTGTCGTCGAACTCGCGCGGCTCGGCGCCCTCGCCCGCCTCCTCCGGCTCCTCCGTCGCCCATACGGTGACGTGGCCGCTGCTGCGGTCCAGCTCCACCCGGGCCCGGCGGTGGCTGCCCGGCTCGCGGTGGTACGCGATGAGGAGCGCCGACTCGATCGCCTCGACCAGCAGGTCGAACGAGATCTGCCGCTCCGTCACCAAGCCCCGCAGGGCCTTCATGTCGATGTCCACGGCTACGCCTCCTCAGTGCTCTCGTCGGCGGTGATCTCGCCGTCGTCGGAGCGCCCGGCGTCCTGCGTGCCGTCCTCCTCGGAGGGGTCGCCGTCCGCCTTGCGGTTGAACTCGATCTCGACCCGGGCCGCGGTGATCTCGGCGAAGTCCGCGCGGGCGGGCTTGGGCCTGCGGCCCTTGACGCCCGGGACCTCCAGGTCCAGGCCCGTGCCGTCCACCGCCATGATCCGCGCGATCAGCTCGCCGCGCTCCTTGAGCTGGAACCTGACCAGCCGGCCGGTGTTGCGGCCGAAGTGCCGCGGCTCGGTCAGCGGCCGGTCGGTGCCGGGCGAGGTCACCTCCAGCACGTACTCCGCTCTCGCCCATGACGTCCGAGGCGTCCAGCGCCTGCGAGAAGGCCCGGCTCAGCTCGGCCACGGTGTCGAGCTGCACGCCCTCCTCGGCGTCCACGACGACCAGAAGCTGGCGCCGCCGGCCCGCGGCCGACACCTTGACCTCTTCCAGTTCCAGACCGGCCTGGGCGACGAGCGGCTCAAGCAGCGCGCGCAGCCTCTCGCTCTGGGTGGTGCTCATCCGGGTGACTCCTCGGCCGCGTCTGCTGTTGTCATGGGAGGGCTCGTGTATCCACAGACCTTACCCGAGCCGGACCCCCCGGGTTCGCCACCGCGGCGCCGCGCCGCATGCCCTGCGGGGCCCGTCCCGGCCACCCAATACACTCCCGCCATGATCCCCAAGCTGACCCGGCGTAGTGCCGTGGCCATGGCGACCGTCGGCATGGCGGCCGGGTGCTCCGGCAGGGCCGCTCCGCCGGCCGGCCGGAGCGAGGCAGCCGGCCACGGTGCCAGGAGCGGCCGAGCGGGAGCAGGCGGGACGGGACAGCGCCGCGCTGCTGGCGCGGTACGACGCGGTGGCCGCCGCACACCCCGCGCTCGCCGCGCGGCTGGCCCCGCTGCGCGCGGAGACCGCCCGGCACGTGCGGGCGTTCGGCGGGAAGCCGCCGGCCCCCGCGCCCGCGGGCGCTCCCGCCGACCGAAAGCCGCGGGCCGGCGCGCCCGCCGTGCCCGCGGGCGCCGCGCAGGCGCTGGCGGCGCTGGCCGCCGCCGAGCGGGCGCTCGCCGACCGCCGGGCGGCCGCGCTGCTGGGGGTGCCTGGCGACCTGGCCCGGCTGCTGGCGTCGGTGGCCGCGTCCGGGGCGGGCCATGTGGTGCTGCTCGGCGCCCCGGCCCGGCCGTGAGCGGCCGCGGACGGTGAACGGGCGGAACGTGGACGGCTGGAGAGTGAGCGGCACATGAGCACTGTGATCGACGCGGCCCGGGCCGCCCTGGCCGCCGAGCACGCGGCGGTCTACGGGTACGGCGTGGTCGGCGGCCAGGCCGCCGACACGCGCAAGGCGGAGGCGCGGCAGGCGTACGACGCGCACCGGGCCCGCCGCGACGCGATGGCCCGCACGGTGGCCGACCTCGGCGGGGCGCCGGTGTACGCGGCGGCCGGCTACGCGCTGCCGTTCCCGGTCACCGGCCCGGCGGCCGCCGTCAGGTTCGCCGCCTACCTGGAGGAACACGTCGCGGACGCGTACGGCGACCTGGTCGCGGTCTCGGTCGACGGCATCCGGCGGGACGCGGCGGGCGCGCTGCGGGAGGCGGCGGTGCGGGCCGTGCGGTGGAGCGGCGGCAGCGTAGCCTTCCCGGGATCGGCGGCCGACGGCTGATCGCACCGGCGCCGCCGATCACGGGGAACGCACACGGAGGGAACGCGACACCATGGATTCAGCGGCACACGGGCGGCTGCCCGAGGGCCTGAGCCTGGAACCGCCGGAGCGGCTGGCCCGCACCGTCGCCGCATGGGAGGGCGAGCCGGGCCGGGCCTGGCTGGCCGCGCTGCCGGCCACCGTCGCCGGATACCTGGAGCGCTGGGGGCTGACCGTCGAGCGGGTCTTCGCGGCGGGCGGGCAGATCAGCATGATCGTGCTGGTCCGTACGGATGACGGCGAACCCGCCGTGCTCAAGGCCGGCATGGTCACCACGGAGACCAGGAACGAGCACGCGGCGCTCGCGCACTGGGACGGGCGCGGCGCCGTACGCCTGCTGCGGGCCGACCCGGCCGCCGGGGTCCTGCTGCTGGAACGGCTCCAGGCCGACGTCAGCCTGCGGTCGCTGGCCGAGCCCAAGGCGATGCTGGAGGCCGTCGAGGTGCTGCACCGGCTGTGGGTGCCGCCGGCCGCGGACCACCCCTTCAGCACGGTCGCCGGCTACACGGGCGACCTGGCCGCGGTGCTGCGCGAGCGCCGCGAGCAGGCTTACGCGCGGGAGCTGCGGCCGCTGATCGACGAGGCGCTCGGCGCTGCACGCGGACCTGGTCGCCGACCCGCCCGAGGAGGTGCTGCTGCACGGCGACTACCACCACGGGAACGTGCTCGCCGCCGAGCGGATGCCCTGGCTCGCCATCGACCCCAAGCCGCTCGTCGGCGAGCGGGCGTACGACCTGGCGTGGCTGGTACGGGACCGGCTGTCGACGCTGGCCGCGCAGCCCGGGTCGCGGGCGGCGGCCAGGCGGCGGCTGGCCAAGCTCGCCTCCGCGCTGGAGGTCGACCCGGAGCGGCTGCGCGGGTGGACGGTGTTCCGCTCCGTCGAGGCGGGCGTGTGGTCGCTGTCCGTCGGCGACCCGGAAGGCGGCGAACTCCTGCTGGAGCTGGCGAGCTGGCTGTAGCCCGCGCTGTGACCGGAGAGGTTCACCGGTCCGCGACGCCCCGCACGGCACCGGCCGCCAGCCGCTCCAGCGCCTCCTCCAGGGGGAGTTCCTCGCGGCTGCCGGTGCGGCGGTCGCGCAGCTCCACCGTGCCCTCGGCCGCGCGGCGGCCGGCGATGAGCACGAGGGGGACGCCGAGGAGTTCGGCGTCGGTGAACTTCACGCCCGGGGACAGCGCGGGCCGGTCGTCGAGCAGGACGCGCAGGCCCTCGGTGTGCAGGGCGTCGGCGGCGCGGGCGGCCAGGTCGGCGGCGGCGCCCTTGCCCGCGGCCACCACGTGGACGTCGGCGGGTGCCACGGCCGCGGGCCAGCACAGCCCCCGGTCGTCGGCGGTCTGCTCGGCGAGCGCGGCCACCACGCGGGAGACACCGATGCCGTAGCAGCCCATGGTGACGCGGACCGGCTTGCCGTCCTGGCCGAGGACGTCGAGCTGGAAGGCGTCGGTGTACTTGCGGCCGAGTTGGAAGATGTGGCCGATCTCGACGGCGCGGTCCAGGGCCAGCCCCGCGCCGCAGCGGGGGCAGGGGTCGCCGGGCTCGACGGTGACGACGTCGAGGTGGCGGTCGACGGTGAAGTCCCGCCCGCACACCACGTTCGCGGCGTGCCGTCCGGGCTTGTTGGCACCGGTGATCCAGGAGGTACCGGGGGCGATCCGGGGGTCGGCGAGGTAGGGGATGCCGAGGCCCTGGGGGCCGACGTAGCCGCGGACCAGGTCGGGGCGGGCGGCGAAGTCCTCGGCGGTGACCAGCGCGACGGCGGCGGGCGCGAGGTGCTCGGCGAGCTTGCCGAGGTCGACCTCGCGGTCGCCGGGCACGCCGACGGCGGTGATCTCGCCGTCGACGGTGACCAGCAGGTTCTTCAGGACGGCGGAGGCGGGCACGGCGCACTGGGCGGCGAGCGCCTCGACGGTGGCGGTGTCGGGGGTGTCCAGCTCCTCGACCGGTCCGGGGTCGTCGACCGCGGGCACGGCCGCGGTGAAGGTGACCGCCTCGGTGTTGGCGGCGTAGTCGCAGGCGGGGCAGTCCGCGAAGGTGTCCTCGCCGGCCGCCGCGGGCGCGAGGAACTCCTCGGACGCGGAGCCGCCCATCGCGCCGGACACCGCGGCCACGATGCGGAAGTCCAGGCCGAGCCGCCGGAAGATCCGGATGTACGCCTCGCGGTGCAGCCGGTACGCGTGCGCGAGCCCTTCCTCGGTGGTGTCGAAGGAGTACGCGTCCTTCATCTGGAACTCGCGGCCGCGCAGCACCCCGGAGCGCGGCCGGGCCTCGTCGCGGTACTTCGTCTGCACCTGGTAGAGGATCACCGGCAGGTCGCGGTAGGAGGCGACCTGGTCCTTGACGAGCTGGGTGAAGATCTCCTCGTGGGTGGGGCCGAGGACGTAGTCGGTGCCCTTGCGGTCCTGGAGCCGGAAGAGCAGGTCGCCGTACTCCTCGGCGCGGCCGGTGAGGTCGTACGCCTCGCGGGGCAGCAGCGCGGGCAGCAGCACCTCCTGGCCGCCGATGGCGTCCATCTCCTCGCGGACGATCCGGGTCACGTTGTCCAGCACGCGCTTGCCCAGCGGCAGCCAGGACCAGACACCGGCCGAGGAGCGGCGGACGTATCCGGCCCTGACCAGCAGCTTGTGGCTGGTGGTCTCCGCGTCGGCCGGGTCGTCGCGCAGCGTTTTGAGCAGGAGCCGGGACATGCGCATGACCATGGGGTTCTCCAGGTTTTCCGGGGTCCGGCGAGGATATCCAGCCCGCGGCCCGGCCCGTACCGGTTTATTCCGGGCCGCGCAGCAGCGGCAGCGGGGCGCCCATCACGGCGTACGGGCGGGCGGCGCTCGGGAAGTGCACCGGGCGGGCCAGGTCGCGGTAGCCGAGCGCGCGGTACAGCCGGCGGGCGGGGCTCTCGCCGTCGATCGCGGACAGGATGCTGCGCGGCTCGGTCGCGGTGTCGGTGATGTCGGTGATCAGCCGGCGGCCGATGCCGCGGCCCTGGAAGCCGGGCAGCACGTGCAGTTCGGTGATCACGAAGGAGTCGTCGAGCCAGCCGTCGTTGCCCTGCTCGCCCAGGTACGGCTGGACGACGCTGGACCACCAGTGCGCGCGGTCGTTGGGCAGGCCGTAGACGAATCCGACCATCCGCCCGCCGTGGGTGTGCGCGGCCAGCGACCGGGCGCCGGGGCAGGCCAGGTGCCGCAGGACGATCTGCCGCCTGATGGCCACCTCGTCGGGTCCCAGCCCGAACGCCAGCGCCTGCACGGCCAGGGCTTCGTCGACATGCGCGGCGAGCTCGCACGGGCCGACCACCACGTTCTCCATGACGGGCGACCCTATCGGTCCGTCAGAACAGCACCGACATGAAGGCCCCGACCTCGGTGAAGCCCACCCGGTGATAGGCGGCGCGGGCCGCGGTGTTGAAGTCGTTGACGTAGAGGCTGACGACGGGGGCGACGTCGCGCAGGGCGTAGTGCAGCACGGCGGCCATGCCGGTCTCGGACAGCCCGCGGCCGCGGTGCGAGGGGGCCACCCAGACGCCCTGGATCTGGCAGGTGTGCCGGGTGGCGGCGCCGATCTCGGCCTTGAAGACCACCTCGCCGTCCTCTATGCGGGCGAACGCCCGCCCGCTGGAGACGAGTTCGGCGACCCGGGCCTGGTAGAGCAGTCCGCCGTCGCCGGCCAGCGGGGAGATGCCGACCTCCTCGGTGAACATGGCCACGCACGCGGGCATGATCACGTCCATCTCGTCGCGCCGCACCCGGCGGACCAGCGGGTCGGGG
This sequence comes from uncultured Actinomycetota bacterium, assembly GCA_963820715.1. Classification (GTDB taxonomy): domain Bacteria; phylum Actinomycetota; class Actinomycetes; order Streptomycetales; family Streptomycetaceae; genus Actinacidiphila. The sequence continues at coordinate 567,509 of CAWGAU010000005.1, forward strand.
ACGATGCCGGCGGGCAGCACGCGGGTGGTCATCAGCGGCTGGTGGGCGCGCACCTCGCGGGCCGGCCCCCAGTGCGGTTCGAGCCGGGCCCACAGGTCGGCGGTGGGCGCGGACGGGCCGACGATGGACGAGCAGCGGCGCCCGGCCCGGCGGGCCCGCTCGGCGAAGGCGCTCACCGCCTCGGGGGTGGCGCAGATCGGTACGAGGTTGGCGCCCGCGTAGCACATCGAGGTGAGCCGGCCGCCGGAGTACCAGCCCCACATCTCGCCGCCGAGCCGCCAGGGGTCGAGCCCGGCGATGTTGACCCGCGAGGTGACGAACGCGTTGGCCACCGGGTCGCGGCCCAGCAGGGCCAGCGCGGCGTCCAGGTCACCGGGGTCGAGGACGCGGGCAGCGGGGTGGGTCAACACGAGGACGCCTCACCGTACGGGCCGTGGGCGACGGCGGGGGATGAGACAGGCACCATACCCCGCCCCGGCATGCCGGGTGCCGCGCACGGGGGCACGTACGCGGCACTCCGGGCGGTGCTGGTGGTCAGGAGACGCTCACCTGCGGTTCACCGGAGGCGGCGCCGTCGGCCTCCATCTGCTCGGCGAGCTTCATCGCCTCTTCGATGAGGGTCTCGACGATCTTGGACTCGGGCACGGTCTTGATGACCTCGCCCTTGACGAAGATCTGGCCCTTGCCGTTGCCGGAGGCGACCCCGAGGTCGGCCTCGCGGGCCTCGCCGGGGCCGTTGACGACGCAGCCCATGACGGCGACGCGCAGCGGCACCTCCATGCCGTCCAGGCCGGCCGAGACCTGGTCGGCGAGCTTGTAGACGTCGACCTGGGCTCGGCCGCAGGACGGGCAGGAGACGATCTCCAGGCGGCGCTGGCGCAGGTTCAGCGACTCCAGGATCTGGATGCCGACCTTGACCTCCTCGGCGGGCGGCGCGGACAGCGAGACCCGGATGGTGTCGCCGATGCCCTCGGCGAGCAGCGCGCCGAAGGCGACCGCGGACTTGATCGTGCCCTGGAAGGCGGGGCCGGCCTCGGTGACGCCGAGGTGCAGCGGGTAGTCGCACTGCTGCGCCAGCAGCCGGTAGGCGGAGACCATGACCACCGGGTCGTTGTGCTTGACGGAGATCTTGATGTCGCGGAAGTCGTGCTCCTCGAAGAGCGACGCCTCCCACAGCGCGGACTCCGCGAGCGCCTCGGGGGTGGCCTTGCCGTACTTCTCCAGCAGCCGCCGGTCCAGCGAGCCCGCGTTCACGCCGATCCGGATGGGGACGCCGGCCGCGGAGGCGGCCTTGGCGATCTCCTTGACCTTGTCGTCGAACTGCTTGATGTTGCCCGGGTTGACCCGGACCGCGGCGCACCCCGCGTCGATCGCCGCGAAGACGTACTTCGGCTGAAAATGGATGTCCGCGATGACGGGGATCTGGGACTTCCGGGCGATGGTCGACAGCGCGTCCGCGTCGTCCTGTGTCGGGCAGGCGACGCGCACGATCTGGCAGCCGGACGCGGTGAGTTCGGCGATCTGCTGGAGCGTGGCGCCGACGTCGGACGTGCGGGTGGTGGTCATCGACTGGACGGACACGGGTGCGTCTCCGCCCACCGCGACGCTTCCGACCTGGATCTGACGGCTCTTGCGGCGGTCGGCGAGTTTGATCGGAACATCCGGCATACCGAGCGAAATCGCGGTCATCTGCGTGGCATCCCCAAGGTCTGGAACGACTTCCCGCGCGGGCGGGCTCCGCACTCGAGGTTACGGCACACCGCCCGCGGCTCTCATCCCGCTCGAGCCCGTTACGAGTTCAGTTTGACCGGGTTGACCACGTCGGCGATCAGCACCAGCAGCGTGAAGCAGACGAAGATTCCGGCCACCACGTACGCGACCGGCATGAGCTTGGCCACGTCGAAGGGACCGGGGTCGGGCTTGCGGAACACCTTCGCCGCGTGCCGGCGGATCGCCTCCCACAGCGCGCCCGCGATGTGGCCGCCGTCCAGCGGCAGCAGCGGCAGCATGTTGAACAGGAACAGCGAGAGGTTGAAGCCGCCGACGAGCATCACCATCGTCACGACCCGGTCGACGGCGGGCTCCTTCAGCGCGAAGACCTCGCCGCCGACCCGGGCCGCGCCGACCACGCCCATCGGGGAGTCGGCCTTGCGCGGGGCGTCGTGGAAGGCCGCGTTCCACAGGTCGGGGATGCGCTTGGGCAGCGAGACCAGCGAGTCGACGCCCTGCTCTGGCCATGTCGCCCATGTGGTCCGACGGCGTCGGTGAAGCCCAGCGGCTGGATGTGGGTGGCCGGGCTGAAGCCGAGGAAGCCGGCCTTCACGGTGCCGTCGGTCGGGTTCCCGTCGCCGTCGGTCCTGGCCACGATGTTGGTGGTGAGCGTCGGGTGCAGGGTGACCCGCTGGCCGTGCCGCAGCACCACGATGCGTGGCGGTGCCCGCGCCCTTGCGGATGTCGCTGGGAGAGCTGCGACCAGTCGTGCACCGGCTGCCCGTCGAACTCCAGGAACTTGTCGCCGGCCTTCAGGCCCGCGGACTTGGCCGGCGCGACCGGGTCGCTCGCCCGGCACGGGTTGGCGGGGTCGCGGTGCGAGGTGTCGGCCTGGGAGATCACGCAGTCGCTGACCTGCCCGACCACGGTGGTCGACATGCTGATGCCGAAGCCCATGAAGACGGTGAGGAACAGCGCGACGGCCAGGATCAGGTTCATGAACGGCCCGGCGAACATCACGATGACGCGCTTCCACGGCTTGCGCGTGTAGAACATCCGCGTCTCGTCGCCCGGCTTCAGCTCCTCGTACGCCGCCGACCGGGCGTCCTCGATCATGCTGCGCCACGGCGAGGTGGAGCGGGCGGTGATCCGGCCGTCGGCGCCGGGCGGGAACATCCCGATCATGCGGATGTAGCCGCCGAGCGGGATGGCCTTGAAGCCGTACTCCGTCTCGCCCTTCGTGCCGGGAGAACAGAGGTGGGGCCGAAACCGACCATGTACTGCGGCACCCGGATCTTGAAGAGCTTGGCCGTGGAGAGGTGGCCCAGCTCGTGCCAGGCGATGGAGATCATCAGGCCGACAGCGAAGACGACTATGCCGAGGACCGTCATGAGAGCCGTCATACGCCTGCTTCCTCCGATGCCTGTGCCACGTTCCCTGGCCCGGGCGCGCGCCCAGGTCTCCGCTTCGAGGACGTCCTCGACGGTCAGTCGAGTTCCCGGCCGCGGCGTGCCGTGTTCCTCCACGACCCTGGCGACGGTGTCCACGATCCCGGTGAACGCGAGCCGGCCGGCGAGGAAGGCGTCGACGCACTCCTCGTTGGCCGCGTTGAACACCGCGGGCGCGGTGCCTCCGAGGCTACCCGACATGTCGGGCCAGCGCGACGGAGGGGAACGCGTCGTTGTCGAGCGGGAAGAACTCCCAGCTCGCCGCCTTCGACCAGTCGAAGGCGGGCGCGGCGTCCGGCACCCGCTGCGGCCAGCCCAGTCCCAGCGCGATCGGCATCCGCATGTCGGGCGGGCTGGCCTGCGCGAGCGTGGAGCCGTCGGTGAACTCCACCATGGAGTGGATGAAGGACTGGGGGTGGACGACGACCTCGATCCGGTCGAACGGGATGTCGTACAGCAGGTGCGCCTCGATGACCTCAAGTCCCTTGTTGACCAGGGTCGCGGAGTTGACGGTGATCACCGGGCCCATGTCCCAGGTGGGGTGCGCCAGGGCGTCGGCGGGGGTGACCCCGGCCAGCTCGGCGCGGGTGCGGCCGCGGAAGGGGCCGCCGGAGGCGGTGACGATCAGCTTGCGGACCTCGGCGCGGCTGCCGCCGAGCATCGCCTGGAAGAGCGCGGAGTGCTCGGAGTCGACCGGCACGATCTGCCCGGGCCTGGCGATCGCCTTGACCAGCGGGCCGCCGACGATCAGCGACTCCTTGTTGGCCAGGATCAGCACCCGGCCGGCCTCCAGGGCGGCCAGCGTGGGCCGCAGCCCGATGGAGCCGGTGATGCCGTTGAGCACCGAGTGGCACTCCAGGGTCGCGGCCTGGGTGGCGGCCTGCGGCCCGGCGATGATCTCCGGCAGCGGCGCGGCTGCCGTAGAGCGCGGTGAGCGCCTCGCGCAGCGGGGTGACGGCCTGCTCGTCGGCGACGGCCACGGTGTGCACGCCCAGCCGGTGGGCCTGCTCGGCGAGCAGGCCCACCCGGCCGCCCGCCGCGGAGACGGCGACCACCCGGAACCGGTCCGGGTTGCGCACCACCACGTCGACGGCCTGCGTGCCGATGGAACCGGTGGAGCCGAGGATCACGATGTCGCGAGGGCCGTCACCGGGTCCCGAAGGGACGAAGGGGCGGTAGTGCGGGTCTGCGAGAGCGTCCGTCATGGAGTCATTCTGTCCTGCCCGGGCCGCCTCCCACGCACGGGCCCGGGCCCGCCGCCGCACCGGGGCCGCCCCTGTCGGTGCGGGGCGCCCCGGCGCCGGAGCGGTCGGGGGACGGTCAGCGGACGGGCCGGTGGACGTTCTCCGTGGTGGACGGGCCGGGGGTGGCGTCGGCGATCCAGGGGCCCTCGCGGCTGGGGTCGACGATGCCCTCCTCCAGCCAGCTCACCGAACCGGCCAGGACGGCGGCCGACAGCTTGCGGTCGGCGCTGTCGGTGTTGGTCCACAGCCGGGCGAACAGCTCGTCGGTCCTGACCCGGGCCTGCCGGCAGAAGGTGTCGGCGAGCCGGCGGGCGTCGGGGCCGTGGTCGCCCGTGACGGCCAGGTGCTGGGCGCGCACGCAGGCGGCGCTCATCGCGAACAGCTCCGCGCCGATGTCGACGATCCTGGCCAGGAAGTTCTGCTTGAGCTCCATCCGGCCCTGCCAGCGGGACATGCGCGTAGAAGGTGCTGCGGGCGAGCTTGCGGGCGGACCGCTCGACGTACCGCAGATGGCCGGCGAGCGGGCCGAACTCGGCGTAGGCGGTGGGGAGCTGGCCCGGTCCCGCGACCAGCTTCGGCAGCCAGCGGGCGTAGAAGCCGCCGGCCTTCGCGCCCGCCTTCGCCTTGTCGGACAAGGTGCGTGTCGGGGTCGATGAGGTCGCCGGCCACCGACAGGTGGGCGTCCACCGCCTCCCGGGCGATCAGCAGGTGCATGATCTCGGTGGAGCCCTCGAAGATCCGGTTGATCCGCAGGTCGCGCAGCATCTGCTCGGCGGGCACCGCGCGCTCGCCGCGGGCGGCCAGCGAGTCGGCGGTCTCGAAGCCGCGGCCGCCGCGGATCTGCACCAGCTCGTCGGCCATCCGCCAGCCGGCCTCGGAGCCGTAGAGCTTGGCGAGCGCGGCCTCGATGCGGATGTCGTTGCGGTCCTCGTCGGCCATCTGCGAGGACAGGTCGAGGACGGCCTCCAGGGCGAAGGTGGTGGCCGCGATGTACGCGATCTTGGCGCCGACCGCCTCGTGCTCGGCGACCGGCTTGCCCCACTGCTCGCGGGCCGCCGACCACTCGCGGGCGATCTTCAGGCACCACTTGCCCGCGCCCGACGCAGGCCGCGGGCAGCGACAGGCGGCCGGTGTTGAGCGTGGTCAGGGCGATCTTCAGGCCGGCGCCCTCGGGGCCGATCCGGTTGGCGGCCGGGACCCGCACCTGGTGGAAGCGGGTGACGCCGTTCTCGATGCCGCGCAGGCCCATGAAGGCGTTGCGGTTCTCCACCGTGACGCCCTCGGAGCCGGCCTCCACCACGAAGGCGCTGATGCCGCCCTTGTGGCCCTCGGACGTCGGCACCCGGGCCATGACGACGAGCAGGTCGGCGACGACGCCGTTGGTGGTCCACAGCTTCACGCCGTCCAGCAGGTAGTCGTCGCCGTCGGGCACGGCGGTGGTGGCCAGCCGCGCCGGGTCGGAGCCGACGTCCGGCTCGGTGAGCAGGAAGGCGCTGATGTCGGTACGGGCGCAGCGCGGCAGGAAGGCGTCCTTCTGCTCCTTGGTGCCGAACATCTTCAGCGGCTGCGGTACGCCGATCGACTGGTGGGCCGAGAGCAGGGCGCCGACCGCGGGGCTGGCGGTGCCGACCATGGCCAGCGCCTTGTTGTAGTACACCTGGGTGAGGCCGAGGCCGCCGTAGGACTCGTCGATCTTCATGCCGAGGGCGCCCAGCTCCTTCAGGCCGCGGATCACCTCGTCGGGGATGCGCGACTCGCGCTCGATCAGCCCGCCGTCGACCTCGTCTCGCAGGAAGTCGCGGAGCCGGCCGAGGAACGCCTCGCCCTTGTCCACCGCCTCGGGCGCGGGTACCGGGTGCGGGTGGATCAGGTCGAGCCGGAAGCGGCCGAGGAACAGTTCCTTGGCGAAGCTGGGCTTGCGCCAGCCGCTCTCCCGGGCGTCCTCCGCCACTTGGCGGGCTTCGCGTTCGGAGACCTTGCGTGCTGCTGTGGGTGCGGACACGGCTGCGTCACCTCCGGGGACCGGCTGCCGACGAGTGCTACTTGTCCGTACTACCCGATTTCCGCGGCGCCCACCAAAGAAGTGCGGCCGGTCCGCTGACATCGCGTCAGCGGACCGGCCGCACCCGGGGCCGCAGCCGTGGCCAGGGCCGTACCCGGAGCCACCGGGCGCAGCCGTGGCCGGCGGCCCTGATGCCCCTGTGCTCCCGGGCTCCCGGACGTCCCTGAGGACCCGGAGGTCCCGGCCGTGTCCGAGGTCCTGGGCCGAGGTCCTAGAGGTCGAGGCCGGTGAGCACGAGCACCCGCTCGTACGGTGTAGTCCTCCATCGCGTACTTCACGCCCTCGCGGCCGGTGCCGGAGTCCTTGACACCGCCGTACGGCATCTGGTCGGCGCGGTAGGAGGGCGCGTCGCCGATGACGACGCCGCCGACCTCCAGGGCGCGGTGGGCCCGGAAGGCGAGCGTGCAGGTCGTGGGTGAACACGCCGGTCTGGAGGCCGAACCGGGAGTCGTTGACGGCCGCGAACGCCTCCTCGGCGCCGTTCACCCGATGCAGCGACAGCACCGGGCCGAACGCCTCCGCCGTCGGCCAGGACCGCGTCGGCCGGCAGGTCGGCCAGCACGGTCGGCGCGTAGCTCGCGCCGTCCAGGACACCGCCGGTCAGCAGCTTGGCGCCCTTGGCGACGGCGTCGTCCACCCAGTCCGCGACGCGCTGGGCGGCGGCCTCGGCTGACCAGCGGGCCGACGTCGGTGGCGGCGTCCGACGGGTCGCCGGTGACCTGGGCGCGCGACCTTGGCCACGACCTTCTCGGCGAGCGCGTCGTAGACGGACGCGTCGGCGATCACCCGCTGCACGGATATGCAGGACTGGCCGGCCTGGTAGTTGGCGAAGGTGGCGATCCGGGTCGCCGCCCACTCCAGGTCCTGCTCGCCGGACCAGTCGGCGAGCACCACGGCCGCCGCGTTGCCGCCCAGCTCCAGGGTGACGTGCTTGCGGGGCACCGCGTCCATGATCTGGTAGCCGACGGTGTCGGAGCCGGTGAAGGAGATCACCGGCAGCCGCGGGTCCTGCACGAGCGCGGCCATCCGGTCGTTCGGCACCGGTCAGGACGCTCCACGCGCCCTCGGGCAGCCCCTCGGTCTCGGCCAGCAGCTCGCCGAGGACCAGCGCGGACAGCGGGGTGGCGGGCGCGGGCTTGACGATGATCGGGCGCGCCGACCGCGAGGGCCGGGGCGACCTTGTGCGCGACCAGGTTGAGCGGGAAGTTGAACGGCGCGATGCCCAGCACCGGGCCGCGGGTGAAGCGCCGGGTCAGCGCGAGCCGGCCCACGCCGCCGGGGTCGGTGTCCAGCCGCTGCGCCTCGCCGCTGTTGAACCGGCGGGCCTCCTCGGCGGCCCAGCGGAAGACGGACACCGCGCGGCCGACCTCGCCGCGCGCCCACTTCAGCGGCTTGCCGTTCTCGGCCGTGATCAGCCGGGCCAGCTCCTCGGCGCGCTCGGCGAGCCGCTTGGCCACGTGGTCCAGCGCCGCGGCCCTGACGTGCGCGGGCGTCGCGGCGAAGGCGTCGCGCGCGGCGGCGGCCGCGGCCACGGCCTGGTCGACCTGCTCCTCGGTCGGCACGGCGACCCGGCCGACCAGCGCACCGTCCCAGGCGCTGGTGACGTCGAAGGTGTCCTCGCCGGTGGCCCGCCGGCCGGCCAGCCAGAACGCGTACGGGTCTGCGCCTGTCGTTGTCACCGTGGGTACCGCCCTCTCCTGGACTGCTCGATACGCGTTCACGGTAGGGGCGGCCGGGCCCGTACCCCGTTGTCCACTCAGGAGTACGGAGCCGGCCGCGCGCTACGGAATGGCCAGCGCGCCCCCGCGCGCGCCGCGGCCCCGCATATCCTGCTGACCGGGCAGGGGGAGGCGGACGGCGATGGCGCGGCCCAGGACGGTGCCCGCGCGCGAAGCCGCCCCGGCGGCCGGCGGGGAGGACGCGTAACGGGATGGGTACGTCGCAGTGGCGCCCGCGCAGGTGGCGGGCGAGGGACACGGAGGCCGGGCGGCCGGCGGCGGACGGCGCGCGGGCCGGGACGGGTGGACCGGACGCCGGCGCCGCGGACGCCGGGAATGCGTGGGACGGCGGGGCGGGTGCCGACCGAGCTGCCGGCGGCGCGGACACGGCCCCGGCTCCCGGACCCTCGGGGGGCGGCCGGCCGCCTTCCTGCGCCGCTGCATCCAACTGGAGATCCAGCCGTCGGGCGCCGGCCGGCTCGCCGCCATGGTCACCGCCCACCTCGGGGGCGACCCGGCGGCCTCTGGCGCCCGCCCCGAACTGATCGCGGAGTTCCTGCGCCGCCAGCGCGAGGACGGCGCGGAACTCGCCAACGACCAGCTCCTCAACGCCCTCCTCATGGCCACCCGCGGCCTGTGGGACGACCCCGCCGGGCGCGCCGTCCTCGAAGACGTGCTGCTGCGCCCGCTGAACGAGGCGTGACATGGCCGGCGGCTCCGCAAGGGACCGGGACGCGCCGGAAGGGGGCGCGCCGCCGGGCGACGCCCTCGCCGACGTGCTCGGCGAACTGCTGCGCGGCCGGCCGTCGGCCCAGGACCTCACCGACGTGCTGTGGATGGCGCGCGTCGCCGGTCTGGCGGCGCCGGAGCCGGCCGCCCCCGCCCGGCCCGGCCGGACCCGAGCCCCCGGCCGGGCCGCCCGCCGAGCCCTCCGCGCCGGGCGGCGGGCCGCCCTCGCCGGGCGCCGCACCGCCGGCGCCTCCGGGTGCCGGGCCCGCGCCCCGCGCCCCCGCGGTGCCCGGGCCCCGGGTCGGCCTGCACCACCCCGCGGAGGCCGGCCGGGAGGGCGCCGGGGCCGCGGAGAGCGGCGCCGTAGGGCATACCGTCCGCGTCGGGCGCCCGGCGGCGCTGGCCGGGACGCTGGACCTGGCCCGGGCGCTGCGCCCGCTGCGGCAGTCGGGGGCCGCGCCGGGCCCGGCCGTCCTGGACGAGGAGGCGACCGCGCAGGCGACCGCCGAGGCGGGCCGGCTGATCCCGGTGTGGCGCCCGGCCCTGGAGCGGCGCTTCTCCGTCGACCTGGTGATCGACACCGGCGCCACGATGGCGGTGTGGCACCGCCTGGCCGCCGAACTGTGCACCCTGCTGGAGCGGCACGGCGCCTTCGCGGACGTGCGCTGCTGGTCGCTCGGCACGGACGGCCCCCGCCCCCGGCTGACCCGCTTCCGGCGCGGCCCCGGCGCCGGACTCCCCGCGCCGGCCCTGCCGTGGCCCGGCCCGCTGGAGGACCCGACCGGCCGCGCAATCCTGCTCGTGCTCACCGACGGGGTGGGCCCGGCGTGGTACGGCGACGCGCTGCCGGACTTCCTGGCCCGGGTCACCGCGCGCCGCCCGGCCGCCGCGCTCCAGGTCCTCCCGCGCCGGCTGTGGCACCGCACCGCGCTGCGCACTGCCCCCGTGGAACTGCGCGTCCAGGACCCGGCGTCGCCGGTCGCCGAGGTCAGGACCACCGCCGCGCTCCCGCACGCCGGGGCCGCCCGCTGGCTGCCGGTGCTGGAGGTGGACGGCGCCTGGCTGGGGCCGTGGGCGGAACTGCTCGCGGGGCGCGCGGGCGGCTGGTCGCCGATGCTGGCCGCGCCGGTCGGCGGGGTGCCGCGCCCGCGCCGTACGCCCGCCTCCGCCCCGCCGCCCGGCCCGGCGGCCCGCGTCGCGCGCTTCCGCGCGGGCTGCTCGCCCGCCGCCTTCCGGCTGGCCTGCCACCTGGCCGCGGCGCCGCTGAGCCTGCCGGTGATGCGGCTGGTGCTGCGGGCCGACTCTCAGCTCGCGGCCACCGAGGCGGAGCGCTCCGCCGCCGGGCATGCGGCGCGCCGCATGGCCGACCTTCTGCTCGCGGGGGTGGGAGAGGACCGGCCCGGCCCCGGCAACTAGGGTCTGCCGTTCGGATCTCGGCGGCGCCGCGACCGGCCGCGCCGTCGGGACCGCCCGGCCGGCCAGGACCGGGCCACCGGCCGGGTCGGGCCGTTCAGCCCCGGTCCTCAAGCCCCGGTCCTCAGCGCTCGGTCTTCAGCGCCAGCCACAGCTCCATCCGCACGTCCGGATCGTCCAGCGAGCGGCCGAGGATCTCCTCGACCCGCCGCATCCGGTAGCGCAGGGTGTGCCGGTGCACGCCCAGGTCGGCGGCGGCCGCGTCCCACTGGCCGTGGTGGGACAGCCACGCCGCCAGGGACGCGACCAGGTCGCCGCGCGAGGTGGCGTCGTGTGCCCGCAGCGGCCGCAGCAGGCCCTCGGCGAAGGCCCGTACCGCCTCGTCGGCGAGCAGCGGGACGACCGAGCCGGCACCGACCTCGCCGTGCTCGACCAGGTTCAGGCCCCGGCGCAGCGCGACCGCGAGGGCGCCCTCGGCCTGGCGGTGGGCGCTCGGCACGTCGGCGGGACCGACGGGGGCGGACAGCCCGGCGGCGAGCGTGTCCTCGGCCTCGGCCAGTTCCACGGCCCCGGCCAGCGCGGTCGCGTCCTCGGCCGCGAGCAGGATCAGCCGCGTCCCCTCGCGTACGGCGAGCAGCGGCTCCCCCGCGCGCTGGGCGTCGCCCTCCACCCGCTCGGCCAGGACCGTCAGCGGCTCGTCGTCGTCGGCGCCGCGTGCGGCCCTGGCGCCGGCCGCGTCCGCCGCGCCGCCCGCGGCCTGGGCCATCAGCAGCCGTACCGGCGCGTCCAGCAGCGTGCCGTACAGCCCTCCGGCGACGTCGCGTGCGTGGTCGGTCTGGCCGGCCAGCAGCATCCGCAGGATCGCGGCGGCGAGCCGGCCCTGGGCGTCCTGGAGGGCGCGGGACTGTTCGAGGGAGAGGGTGAGCAGGGCGACGGCGGCGTGGACGACGTAGCGGGCGGAGGTGTCCAGGCGCTCGCCGGTGCCGACGGCGAGGTAGCCGCGCGGGCGGCGGCCGGTGCCCAGCGACTGGATCTCCACCCGGTCCTCGCCGCCCTCGGGGCCGGGGACGGCCGCGCTGGCGGGGGCGGGCATGTCGCGCAGCCGGTCGATCTCGCCGGAGAGCCGGGAGGCGCGGCGGACCGCCCAGTCGGGGGCGGAGGCGAGCACCGCGCCGGAGGCGTCGTAGAGCGCGGCCCAGCCGTCGAGGTGGGCGGCGAGCCGGGCCAGCAGCGCGGCGGTGCCGTCCGCGGCGAGCGCGGCCCGGGTCAGCTCGCGCTGGGCCTCGAAGCCGGCGGTGACGGCCTTGTACTGGTCGGCGGCGATCGACGCGGACACCGCCTTGCTGATCGCGATGAACGGTGTGGCCCGCGGCACCTCCAGCAGCGGCAGCCCCGCGTCCCGCGCCGCCGCCACCAGCGCCGGCGGCACCTCGTCGTGCCCGACCCCGACCCCGAAGCCGAGCCCGACCACCCCGGCGGCCGCCAGCCGCCCGACGTACCCGGCGAGCGCGCCCGGGTCGCCGACGTCCAGCTTCAGCCCGGTGGTCAGCAGCAGCTCGCCGCCCTCCAGATACGGTCCCGGGTCGTCGAGTTCGCTGGTGTGCACCCAGCGGACCACGGCGTCGAGCCGCTCGCCCCCGGCGAGGACGGTCAGCTTCAGCGCCGAGTGGTGGGCGAGGGACGCGAGGGTGAGGGGCATACGGTCCTGGGAGCGGTGAGTGAGGGGTACGGGCGGGAGAGGTACGGGCCGACCTGTCACCGTCGGCACCTCCAATTGTGCCGCACCGTAGCAGCACCCGCTCACGCCCGCAGGTCGAGCAGCACCGGCGGGGCGTGCTCGCCGGCGGTCGTGGTCAGGGACAGCACGGCGTGCCCCGCGGGCACCTGATGCGCCAGGTCGGAGGCGGACCAGCGCTCCCGTTCGACCTCGCGCACGGTGACGGACTCGGTGGTGACGGCCTCGCCGGTGACCAGCCTGCGCACCCCGCGCGTGGTGCGCCGCAGCATCCCGCCCGACTGGTCGGGGCTGTGGGTGACGTCCCGGGTCTCGCACCCACGTGGTGCCCCACGCCTCGGCGAACCGCTTGCCGTCCCAGGTGGTGACCCCGGACAGCGTCATCCGGCAGCCGACCGCGCCGAGCAGGGCGCTGCGCAGGCTGCTCCGGCACGTCGTCCAGGGTGCGCAGGGTGAGCAGCACCCCGGCGTTGGCGGAGCGCAGCCGGGCCAGGCCGCGCACGGCGTCGGCGCTGACGGTGTGGGCGGCGTCGTCCAGGACCAGGCAGGCGAACAGCGAGCGGTCGCGGCGGGCGGTGACGGCGGCGGTGAACTGGGCCAGCACCAGCCGGGCCAGGATCCGGGACGGCCTCGGCGTGGCCGCGCTCCGGCAGGTCGATCCGGACCCGCAGCGGGTGTTCGAGCGCGTACATCGAGAACGGCCGGGTGCGGCCGGTGACGTCGAAGAACCCGGCGAACGCGGGCCGGTCGAGCAGCGCGACCCGGTCGGCCAGCCGCGGCGCCGATGTCGCCCGGGCGGGCGCGCCTGCCGCTCGCGGGCGTCGAGTTCCCTGATCATGCCGGGCGCGCCCGCGGCGTCGAGGGCCTCGCGCAGGGCCGCGTAGGCGTGCGCGGTGCCGTCGAGCAGTTCGCGCAGCTCGGTGACGGGCGGGAAGCGGCCGTGCGCGGCGGCGTACGGGCCGAGCAGTTGGCTGAGCGCGGTGGCGGCGCGGCGCAGCTCGCCGTCCTCGGTGCTGTGCGCGTCGAGCAGCGCCTCGGCGAGCGTGCCGGCGGCGGAGTCGGGGTCGGCGCGCCGCCGTACAGGTCGAGGTCGTAGCGGGAGGAGGGGTCGGCCGAGCGTGATCACGACGTCGTACGCGTCCGCCGGGCCGAGGTCGGCGCCCGCGCGCGCCGACGGCGACGACCGCCGCCTGTCCGGCGAGCGCCTGCAGGCACAGCGACTCCACGACCGGCCGCACGACCTGCCGGGTCTTGCCCGAGCCGGGCGGCCCGACGGCGAGCAGCCCGGTGCCGAGCAGCGCCGGGTCGAGGCGCGATCGCCGGAGCCGCGGTGCTGGTACGGGTTGCGCTCGTCGTCGACGCCGAGGCCGATCCGCACCTGGCGGTTGAGCAGGTCGTGCGCGGCGCCGCGGTGCGGCAGGTCGCGGCCGCCCGAGGGGTGCCCGCAGGCCGCGGCGCCCTCGCCGCAGCACGGCGTCGGTGAAGGCGCCGAGCCGGGCGGGGTCGCGCGCGCACGCCGCTCCAGGCGCGGCGGATCCGGGCGTAGTCGACGTCGTTCATCCGGCCGGTGCGGACCTCGGCGGTGAGCCGGTCGGCCAGCGCGTACTGCTGCGCCGCGCGCAGCTCCGGGCCACTGGACCGGGTCCGGCCGGTCCTCGGGCGCGGCACCGGGCGCCGGGCTCGTCCCACGAGCGCTGCGCAGCACCGGCCGGAAGTACCGCTGCCAGACCTCGCGCCACTGGCCCCGGCGGCCGAGCAGCAGCACCAGCAGCAGGAGCACGGCGGCGTATCCGGAGCTACCCGAACACCGTGTAGAAGAACTCGCCCGTGCGTCCACGCGTCCGGCAGGAACGCCCGGAGTATCCCCACCACGATGTTGAACGCGAGCCCGCCCCCGTTGAAGAAGAGCGACCACAGGAAGATCGCGGCCAGCCCGGTCAGGAGCGCGAGCCCGACGAGCTTGCGGGCCGGCAGCCGGTCGGGGTCGGGCGTCGGGGCGGGGCGTGTGCCCGAAGCCGTAGATGCCGGGCGCGTCGATCGCCCGCGGGGTGCGCAGCCAGCACCTCGAGGGCGGAGGCCGGCGGGGCCGAGGCCGGCATCGGCGGGGGTCCGGACGGTCGCGGCACCGGCCTGGACAGGCCCGGCGCCGGCGCCCCCGCGGGCTTGCCGGGGACGGCCCCCCCGTACCCCTGGCCCGCAGACCGCTGCGTGCCTTCGTGATCCATGGCATCCATGGCGCGTCCGCCCCCAGCTCTCGACCGTTGCGCACAATGTAGTCGAGCCGCTACCGCGGCAGAAGGATCTTGGCCGGACCGCGGCCCGCCGCGCGCACTGTCCGGTCCGTCGAAGAGCGGGCCGGGAGTGCTACCTATCGGCGTATGCGGGTGGGCCGGGGCCCGGCCTAGCCTGCGGGAAGAAGTCCGTCGTCGAGGGGATCGCCCGCCATGACCGAAGTGCCGCAGGAACGCAAGCTCGTCACCGCGGTGCCGGGACCGAAGTCGCAGGAGCTGATGGCCCGCAAGTCCGCGGCGGTCGCGGACGGGGTGGGGGTGACCCTGCCGGTGTTCGTCGCGCGGGCCGGCGGCGGCATCGTCGAGGACGTGGACGGCAACCGGCTGATCGACTTCGGCTCGGGCATCGCCGTGACGTCGGTCGGCAACAGCGCGGAGGCGGTGGTGCGCCGGGCGACCGCGCAGCTCGCGGACTTCACGCACACCTGCTTCATGGTCACGCCGTACGAGGAGTACGTGCAGGTCGCGGAGCGAGCTGGCGGAGCTGACGCCGGGCGACCACCCGAAGAAGTCGGCGCTGTTCAACTCCGGCGCGGAGGCGGTGGAGAACGCGGTGAAGATCGCCCGCTCGTACACCAAGCGCCCCGCGGTCGTCGTCTTCGACCACGGCTACCACGGCCGCACCAACCTCACGATGGCGCTGACCGCGAAGAACATGCCGTACAAGGAGGGCTTCGGCCCGTTCGCGCCCGAGGTGTACCGGGTGCCGCTGGCCTACGGCTACCGCTGGCTGACCGGTCCGGAGAACGCGGCGCAGGAGGCCGCGGACCAGGCGATCGACCAGATCACCAAGCAGATCGGCGCCGAGCACGTGGCGGCGATCGTGATCGAGCCGATCGCGGGCGAGGGCGGCTTCATCGAGCCGGCCAAGGGCTTCCTGCCGCGGATCGCGCAGTTCGCGAAGGACAACGGGATCGTGTTCGTCGCGGACGAGATCCAGACCGGGTTCTGCCGGACCGGGCAGTGGTTCGCGTGCGAGGACGAGGGCGTGGTGCCGGACCTGATCACGACCGCCAAGGGCATCGCGGGCGGCCTGCCGCTGGCGGCGGTGACCGGCCGCGCGGAGATCATGGACGCGGCGCACTCCGGCGGCCTGGGCGGCACCTACGGCGGCAACCCGGTGGCGTGCGCGGCCGCGCTCGGCGCGATCGAGACCATGAAGGAGCTGGACCTGCCACGCGAGGGCGCGGCGGATCGGCGAGATCATGAAGCCGCGGCTGCGGGCGATGCAGGAGAAGTTCCCGGTCATCGGCGAGGTCCGCGGCCGCGGTGCGATGATCGCGATCGAGCTGGTGGAGCCCGGCACCAAGGAGCCGAACGCGGCGGTGACGGGCGCGGTGGCCAAGGCGTGCCACGCGGCGGGCCTGGTCGTGCTGACCTGCGGCACCTACGGGAACGTGTTGCGCTTCCTGCCGCCGCTGGTCATCGGCGAGGATCTGCTCAACGAGGGCCTGGACATCATCGAGGAGGCCCTCGCCGCGGTGTGAGCGCCGCGGCCGCCGGGCGGCCGCGCGGTCACGCAGCCGGAGAGGGGGAATTCGGTCGTGAAGAAGGTGTGCGGGCCTGATGGCGGACGGGTGATCGGCGGCCTCGGAGGGCTCGCCGTGCCGTACGGTTTCCGAGGAACACCCCGCACGTGGCTGACTCTTCATCCAGGAGCCACGGGCGACAACGCGCCGATGAATCCCCATCACCGGCGCAGCAGTGCCCTCGCGCACGACAACGCCGGGTCCCCTGGCCCCGGCAATCCTCGCCGATCGGTCGGCCGTTCGTCCCAAACCCCCCGGGACGGACGGTACGGCGATCGCGCTGGCCGCCCCGGAACTCTCCCCCCTGTTCCGGGGCGGCCGACTTCTTTCTCCCGCCCTTTCGGCTGCGCGCGCTGCTCGCCGCGCTGTTCACGCTGGGCGTCACCGGCTTCTGCCTGCTGACCTGGCAGGTCTCCGCGCACGGCCGGCTGGTCGGCCCGGACGGCCGGCTGCTGCGCGGCCTTCCTGCGCACGGCGGCAGCCCACCCCGGCTACGGCAGCCCCGGCCCACCGGCTGTGCGACCTCGGCGACATCCCGGTCGCGGTGCCCGTCCTGCTGCTCGCCCTGGTCGCGGCCGCCCGGCTGGGCCGGCGGGCCGCGCTGCCGCGCTGGTGGCTGCCGCCGGCCGCGGCCGCGCTGGCGATGGCGGCGCTGCCGGTGGTGGTGACGGCCGTCAAGTCGGCGGTGGACCGCCCGGCGCCCGGCCGGGTCCACCCGGACCCGGCCTACGGCTACTTCCCCTCCGGCCACACCGCGACCTCGGCGGTCGGCTTCGGCCTGGCCGCGCTGCTGCTGATGCCGTACCTGCGGCGTACGGCGGCGCGCGCGCTGCTGGCCGCGGGCACGGCGCCGCTGCTGCTCGCGGTCGGCGCCGCGCTGGTGTGGTGCGACTACCACTGGCCGCTGGACGTCCTGGCGCAGCTGGTGCCTGACGGTGGCGCTGCTGTCGGCCGTGGCGGCCGCGCAGACGCTGCCGGGCACGGTCCCGCCCAGGACCGCGGCGCCGCCCAGGACTTCGGCCGCGGTCAGGAGTTCGTCGGGAAGCCCAGGTTGATGCCGCCGTGGGAGGGGTCGAGCCAGCGCTGGGTGACGGCCTTGCCGCGGGTGAAGAACCGCACGCCGTCCTCGCCGTAGGCGTGCGCGTCACCGAAGAGCGAGGACTTCCAGCCGCCGAAGGAGTAGTAGGCGACGGGGACCGGGATCGGCACGTTGATGCCGACCATGCCGACCTCGACCTCGTGCTGGAACTGCCGGGCGGCGCCGCCGTCGTTGGTGAACAGCGCGGTGCCGTTGCCGTACGGGTTGGCGTTGATCAGCGCGAGCCCGTCGTCGTAGGAGGGCGACGCGGACCACCGACAGCACCGGGCCGAAGATCTCGTCGTCGTAGACGGACATGCCGGGCCGCACGTGGTCGAAGAGGGTCGGGCCGAGCCAGAAGCCGCCGCCGGGCGTCTCGTCCCCGGTGACCGGGTGCTTGCGGCCGTCGACGGCCAGCGTCGCGCCGTCGGTGACGCCCGCGTCCAGGTAGCCGGTCACCTTGTCGCGGTGCGCCGCCGGTGACCAGCGGGCCCATCTCGGAGCCGGGGGCGCAGCCCGGGCCCGACGGTGAGGGTGGCGATCCGCTGCCTTGATCCGCTCGACCAGCTCGTCGCCGACCGGGTCGACGGCGACCAGCACGGACACGGCCATGCAGCGCTCGCCGGCCGCGCCGAAGCCGGCGTTGACGGCGGCGTCCGCGGCCAGGTCGAGGTCGGCGTCGGGCAGCACCAGCATGTGGTTCTTGGCGCCGCCGAGCGCCTGCACGCGCTTGCCGTAGCGGGTGCCGGTCTCGTAGACGTAGCGGGCGATCGGCGTGGAGCCGACGAAGGAGACGGCCTTGATGTCGGGGTGCTCCAGCAGCCGGTCCACGGCGGCCTTGTCACCGTGCACGACGTTGAACACGCCGTCGGGCAGGCCGGCTTCGCTCCACAGGGCGGCGAGGAAGTTCGCGGCGGACGGGTCCTTCTCGCGACGGCTTGACGATCGACCGTGTTGCCCGCGGCGATGGCGATCGGGAAGAACCACATCGGCACCATGGCCGGGAAGTTGAACGGCGAGATGACCGCGACCGGGCCGAGCGGCTGCCGGATCGAGTAGACGTCGATGCCGGTGGACGCCTGCTCG
Organism: uncultured Actinomycetota bacterium; assembly: GCA_963820715.1. GTDB lineage: Bacteria > Actinomycetota > Actinomycetes > Streptomycetales > Streptomycetaceae > Actinacidiphila. The sequence goes on from CAWGAU010000005.1 coordinate 585,552, forward strand.
GTGAAGCCGCCCTTGGACAACTGCGGGATGCCGCAGGCGTACTCGACGACCTCCAGGCCGCGGGCGACCTCGCCGAGCGCGTCGGAGTGCACCTTGCCGTGCTCGGCGACGATGACCGCGGCCAGTTCCTCGCGGCGGGCGTTGAGCAGCTCGCGGAAGGCGAACAGCACCGGTGCTGCGCTTGGCCACGGAGGTGTGCCGCCACTCCTGGAAGGCGTCGAGGGCGGCGCCGACCGCCTGGTCGACCACGTCGTGGCCGGCGAAGTCCACCTGGGCGGTGACCTGGCCGGTGGCCGGGTCGTAGACGTCACCGCGGCGCTCGGCGGTGCCGGTCCACGGCCGGCCGGCGATCCAGTGGGTGATGTGCTCGGTCGTCACGGGCGGACCCTTCCGTCGTCGTCAGCCGCCAGTGTCGCCATGGTGCGCGCCGCGCCACAAGCACCACGCTGTCGGCGGACGGCGGTTTCGCTTTACAGCCCGTACCACCCGGACGCCCCGGGCGGCCCGTACGGCCGCTCCTCCGCGCCCCCGGCCTCCCAGGACAGAACACCTAGCTGTCGAAGCCGAGCCCCGCCCGGTCCATCGCCCGCAGCCACAGGTTGCGGCGCCCCTCGGAGCCGTCGGCGCGGGCCAGCGACCACTGGGTGAGCCCGATCCCGGCCGTGGCGCAGCGGCTCCGGCGGGAAGGGCAGCGGCTTCCTGCGCACCATCTCCAGCCGGGTGCGCTCGGTGCTCTCCCCGGCCAGCAGGTCGAGCATCACCTCGGCGCCGAACCGGGTGGCCCCGACCCCGAGCCCGGTGTAGCCCGGCCGCGTAGGCCAGCCGCCCGCCGTAGCGCGGTGCCGAAGAACGCCGAGAACCGCGTGCAGGTGTCGATCGCCCCGCCCCACGCGTGGCTGAAGCGCACCCCCTCCAGCTGCGGGAAGCAGCGCGAAGAAGTGCCCGGCCAGCTTCGCGTACGTCTCCGGCCGGTGCTCGTAGCGCGGCGCTCATCCGGCCGCCGCGCGGGTACACCGCGTCGTAGCCGCCCCACAGGATGCGGTCGTCGGCGGTGAGCCGGAAGTAGTGGAAGCTGGTTGGCGCTGTCGCCCAGCCCCTGCCGGCCGCGCCAGCCGATCGACGGCGCGCTGCTCGGCGGTCGAGCGGCTCGGTGGTCAGCGCGTAGTCGTAGACCGGCACGGTGTACGGGCGGACCCGGCGGAGCAGCGACGGGAAGACGCCGGTGCCCAGCGCGACCCGGTGGGCGAGCACCCTGCCGTAGGGGGTGCGCACGGCGAGCGCGGCGCCGTGCCGGACCAGGTCGGTGGCCGCGGGTGTGCTCGTAGACGCGCACGCCCGCGGCGGCGGCGGCCCGCTTCAGGCCCCAGGCGAGCCTGGCCGGGTGGACGCAGGGCGACGCCGCGCCGGTCGTACAGCCCGCCGTGGAAGGTCGGCGAGTCGACCTCGGCGCGCACCTGGTCGCGGTCGAGCAGCTCCAGCTCGAGGCCGTGCCGGGCCGCGGCCGGCGTGCGCCTCGCGCAGCTCGTCGACACTGGTACGGGCGCGGTGGCGACGTCGATCTCGCCGGTCCGCTCGAAGTCGCAGTCCAGGCCGTACCGGGCGACCGCGGCCTCGATGGCGTCGAGGTTGCGTCGCCGAGCCGCTGGAGCGCGTCGAACTCGCCCGGCCAGCGGGCCAGCCCGTTGACCGCGCCGTGGGTGACGCTGGCCGCGCAGAAGCCGCCGTTGCGGCCGGAGGCGGCCCAGCCGATCCGGTCGGCCTCGATCAGCACCACGTCCCGGCCGGGGTCGCGCTCCTTGGCCAGCAGCGCCGTCCACAGCCCGCTGTAGCCGCCGCCGACCACCAGCAGGTCGCAGTGCTCCTCGCCGCCCAGCGCGGCCTCGGCGGCGCGGTCTGCCGGGGTCGTCCAGCCAGTACGGCGCCGGCTCGGCGTCGGCGAGGCTGCGGGCTGGGTCCATGGTTCTCACACCCTTGTGACGTGCGGCTCGGCGTACGGGTCCAGGTCTCAGGCGCGCGCCCTCCTGCGGCTGCCGAGGAGCTGCCCGCAGAGCACGATCAGCACGGCGACCACGAACATCGCCGTACCGATCACGTTGACCTGGACCGGCGTGCCGCGCTGCGCGGAGCCCCAGACGAACATCGGGAAGGTGACGGTGTTGCCCGGCGTTGAAGCTGGTGATGATGTAGTCGTCGAAGGACAGCGCGAAGGACAGCAGGGCGCCCGCCGCGATGCCGGGCGCGGCCAGCGGCAGGGTGACCCGCAGGAAGGTCTGCGCGGGCGTGGCGTAGAGGTCCTGGGCGGCCTGCTCCAGGCGCGGGTCCATGCTCATCACGCGGGCCTTGACCGCGACCACCACGAAGCTCAGGCAGAACATGATGTGCGCGATGAGGATGGTCCAGAAGCCGAACTGGATGCGCATGTTGAGGAACAGGGTGCCGCAGCGAGGCGCCCATCACGACCTCGGGCATCGCCATCGGCAGGAAGATCAGCATGTTGGTGGCCGCGCGGCCGCGGAAGCGGTAGCGGGCCAGCGCGAAGGCGGTCATGGTGCCGAGCACGGTGGCGCCGATGGTCGCGTAGACGGCGATCTGCAGGCTGAGGGTGAGCGAGCCGCACATGCCGGCGACGCCGCAGGGGTGCTGCCAGGCGTCGGTGGAGAACCGGGTCCAGACGTAGTTGAAGCGGCCCTTGGGCTTGTTGAAGGAGAAGAGCAGCACCACGAGGTTGGGCAGGATGAGGTAGGCCAGGGTGAGCAGCCCCGCGATCACCACGAGGTTGCGGCGCAGCCAGCGGATCGCGGCGCATCAGACCAGCTCCTCCGTCCCGGCCCGGCGGATGTAGACGGTGACGATCCCCAGGATGACCGCCATCAGGATGAAGGACAGGGCGGCGGCCGTCGGGTAGTCCAGCACCCGCAGGAACTGCGACTCGATGACGTTGCCGATCATCTTCTGGTTGGTGGAGCCCAGCAGCTCGGCGTTGATGTAGTCGCCGGAGGCCGGGATGAAGGTGAGCAGGGTGCCCGCGACGACACCGGGCATCGACAGCGGGAAGGTCACCTTGCGGAAGGTGGTGAACGGCGTCGCGTACAGGTCGCCGGCCGCCTCGTGCAGCCGCGGGTCGACCCGTTCGAGGGAGGTGTACAGCGGCAGGATCATGAACGGCAGGAAGTTGTACGTCAGCCCGCAGACCACGGCCAGCGGGGTGGCCATCACCCGGTGGCCCTGCGGTGACGCCCAGCCAGGAGGTCACGTCGAGCAGGTGGATGTGGTTGAGGAAGGACACCACCGGGCCCTGGTCGGCGAGGATCGTCTCCCAGGCCAGGGTGCGGATCAGGAAGCTGGTGAAGAAGGGCGCGATGACCAGGATCAGCACCAGGTTGCGCCAGCGCCCGGCCTTGAAGGCGATCATGTACGCCAGCGGGTAGCCGATCGCCAGGCACAGCACGGTGGCGATGCCGGAGTAGACCAGCGAGCGCAGGAAGTGCGGCCAGTACTCGGTCAGCGCGTCCCAGTAGGTCGCGAAGTGCCAGGTGACCTTGAAGCCGGCCTCCAGCGAGCCGGTCTGCACGGAGGTCGACGCCTGGTAGACCATCGGGGCGACGAAGAAGACCAGCAGCCAGGCCACACCCGCGAGCAGCAGCAGGTACGGGCACGCGGCGGCGGCGGGCGGCGGCCCTGCGCAGCGCGGCGGGGACGGCACCCGGTCGGGCTCCGCGGGCGGCGGCAGGGGCGCGGTGCCGCGGCGGTCATACGGCGGCCTCCTCGGCGGCTGCGGCCGCGGCGCGGCGTCCGCGGTCGGCCCCGTCGTTCAGGCCGGCGTCGATGTCCTGGCCCGCGTCGAGGCCGAAGGTGTGCTCGGGGTTCCAGTGCAGGACCACCGGGCGCGCCGGGCACCAGCCGGGCGTCGCGCTCCACGTTCGGCACGAAGACCTCCAGCCCGGGGCAGACCGGGCTGTCGACCACGTACTGGGTGGAGACGCCGATGAAGCTGGAGTCGACGATCCGGCCCGGCACGCGGTTGCGGCCCTCGGGTATCGCGTCCTCGTCGTCCGCGGTGGGCCATGGTGATCTTCTCCGGGCGGACCCCGACCAGCACCCGGCCGCCGGCGGACCGCCTCGGCGCCGGCAGCGCGCGGCGGGCAGGGTGAGCCGCCGCCCGGCCGCGACGAGCTGGAGGGTCGCCGCCGTCGGCGCCGGTCACCTCGGTCTCGATGAGGTTGGAGGTGCCGAGGAAGTTCGCCACGAAGGTGGAGGCGGGGTTCTCGTAGAGGTCGGCGGGCGCGCCCATCTGCTCGACCCGGCCGGCGTTCATCACCGCGACGGTGTCGGCCATCGTCATGGCCTCCTCCTGGTCGTGGGTGACGTGGATGAAGGTGATGCCCACCTCGGTCTGGATGCGCTTGAGTTCGAGCTGCATCTGGCGGCGCAGCTTCAGGTCCAGGGCGCCGAGCGGCTCGTCGAGCAGCAGCACCTCGGGCTGGTTGATCAGCGCGCGGGCCACCGCGACGCGCTGCTGCTGGCCGCCGGAGAGCTGGTGCGGCTTGCGCCGGGCCAGCGGGCCGAGCTGCACCAGGTCGAGCATCGTCGCCGACCTGCTTCTTCACGGACTTGATGCCGCGCCGGCGCAGCCCGAAGGCGACGTTCTCGTAGATGTCCAGGTGCGGGAAGAGCGCGTAGTTCTGGAAGACGGTGTTGACCGGCCGCTTGTACGGGCGGCAGGGCGGTGACGTCCCTGCCGCCGAGGCGGACCGCGCCGGAGGTGGGGTCCTCCAGGCCGGCGATCATCCGCAGGGTGGTGGTCTTGCCGCAGCCGGAGGCGCCGAGCAGGGCGAAGAAGGAGCCCGCGGGCACGGTGAGGTCGAGCGGGTGGACGGCGGTGAAGGAGCCGTAGCGTCTTGCTGATCCCGGTGAGGCGGACGGCGTCGCCGGGGGCGCTCGCTCGGTGGCGGGGCCGTCGCCGGTCGTGCTGCTGGGGGTCGTCATGGAGTGTCCTCGTGGGTGCGGGGGCGGGTCAGGCGCCGATGAGCTTGGAGAACTTCTCCTCGTACCGCGTGTCCTCGCTGTCGCTGAGCGAGCGGAACTCGTGCGACTTGGCGTCCATCGCCGCGTCCGGGAGGATCAGCGGGTTGGCGGCCAGCGACGGGTCGATCTTCGCCAGGTACGGCGCGGACCCCGGCCACCGGGCACACGTAGTTGATGTACGCCGACGAGCTGCGCGGCGACCTGCGGCTCGTAGTAGTAGTCGATCAGCCGCTCGGCGTTGGTCTTGTGCCGCGCCTTGTTGGGGATCATCAGGTTGTCGGTGGAGAACAGGAACCCGGCGTCCGGGAAGACGTACTCGATGTCCGGGTCGTCGATGCGCAGCTGGACCAGGTCGCCGGCCCAGGCGACGCAGGCGGCGATGTCGCCCTTGCTGAGGCCGTCGGTGTAGTCGTTGCCGGTGAACTTGCGGATCTGCTGGTTGTCGACGGCCTTCTGGATCCGGGCGATGGCCGCGTCGTAGGTGTCGTCGGTCGACCGTCTCCGGGCTTGTGGCCCATGTCGAGCAGCGTCATGCCGATGGTGTCGCGCATCTCGGAGAGCATCGCGACCCGGCCCTTGAGCGAGCGGTCGTCGAGCAGCTGGGAGATGGAGGTGACCTTGCGGCCGCCGGTGGCCTTCTTGTTGTAGGCGATGCAGGTGGCGATGCCCTGCCAGGGGTAGGAGTAGGCGCGGCCGGGGTCCCAGTCGGGGGCTGCGGAAGCGCTGTTCGAGGTTGGCGAAGGCGTGCGGCAGGTGCGCCGGGTCGAGCTCCTGCACCCAGCCGAGCCGGATCATCCGGGCGGCCAGCCAGTCGGTGAGGACCATCAGGTCGCGCCCGGTGTCCTGGCCGGCCGACGAGCTGCGGCTTGATCTTGCCGAAGAACTCGACGTTGTCGTTGATGTCCTCGGTGTACTTGACCTTGATGCCGGTCCGCCTGGTGAACGCGTCGAGCGTCGGGCGGTGCTTGCCGTCGTCGGAGACGTCGATGTACTCGGTCCAGTTGGAGAAGTCGACGACCTTCTCCTGCGCCGAGTGGTCCGTGGAGGACACGGTGTCGCCCTTGCGCCCGGCGGCGGGGATGCCGCACGCGGTGAGCCCGGCCGTGGCGACCGCGCCGAGTCCCGCGGCCCGCAGCAGCGACCGGCGGGCGAGCGCGCCGCGTCCGCCGGTCATGGTGCGGACCATGGCCGCGCGCTGCGGTGGTGACAGGGGCTGGTAACTCTCCATGGATGGTGCCCTTCCGAGGGACCGGCCGGGGGGACCGGGGGCGGGTACGGGGGAGCGGCGGCGGTTACGGGCGGGGCCGGGCTCCGGCGGAGCGGGTTCGGCGGGTGCGATGGGCTCGGCGGGTTCGGTGATCGAGCGGTTCTGCGGTTCAGCGGGAGGGGGCTGCCGGGCGCCGAAGACGGTGCGGTGCCAGTCCTTGCGGGCGACCGCGGTGGTGTCGTACATGACGTGCTTGACCTGGGTGTACTCCTCCAAGGAGTACGCGGACAGGTCCTTGCCGTAGCCGGACGCCTTCACGCCGCCGTGCGGCATCTCGCTGACGATCGGGATGTGGTCGTTGATCCACACGCATCCGGCGGCCAGTTCGCGGCTGGCCCGGCCGGCCCGGTAGACGTCCCTGGTCCACGCGGAGGCGGCCAGGCCGTAGGGCGTGTCGTTGGCGAGCGCGAGCCCCTCGTCGTCGGTGGTCGAACGGCAGCACCGTCAGCACCGGTCCGAAGATCTCCTGCTGGACGGCCTCGCTGTGCTGGGGCGCGTCCGTGATCAGGGTCGGCCGGTAGTACGCGCCCGCGGCGAGCTTGTCGCCGGGCGCCTCGCCGCCGGTGACGACCGTGGCGTAGCCGCGGGCCCGCTCCACCAGGGCCGCGACCCGGTCGCGCTGGGCGTACGACACGAGCGGGCCCAGGTCGGTGTCCGGGTCGAACGGGTCGCCGAGCCGCACCCGGCGCCATCAGGTCGGCGACGGCGGCCACGAAGGCGTCGTACAGCGGCCGCTGGACGTAGGCGCGGGTCGCCGCCGTGCAGTCCTGGCCGCAGTTGATGAGCGAGGCGGCCACCGCGCCGTGCGCGGCGGCCTCCGGGTCGGCGTCGTCGAAGACCACGAACGGGGCCTTGCCGCCCAGTTCCAGATGGACGCGCTTGACGGTGCCCGCGGCGAGGGCGGCGATCCGCCGGCCGACGGCGGTGGAGCCGGTGAAGGAGGTCATCGCCACGTCCGGGTGCCCGACCAGGTGCTCGCCGGCCACCGGGCCGGTGCCGGTGACCACGTTGACCACGCCGTGCGGGCAGCCCCGCGTCCCTGGCCGCCTCGGCGAACATCAGGGTGGTCAGCGGGGTCAGCTCCGAGGGCTTGAGCACGATGGTGTTGCCGGCCGCGACGGCCGGCAGGATCTTCCACGCGGCCATCTGGAGCGGGTAGTTCCACGGCGCGACCGACCCGACGACGCCGACCGGCTCACGGCGCACGTAGGAGGTGTGGTCCGGGCTGTACTCCCCCGCCGCCCGGCCCTCCAGGTGCCGGGCCGCGCCGGCGAAGAAGTCGGTGTTGTCCACGGTGCCCGGCACGTCGAACCCGCTGCTCAGCCGGATCGGCTTGCCGCACTGCAGCGACTCGGCGCGGGCCAGGTCGGCGGCGCGCTCCTCGACCAGCCGCGCCAGCCGGTGCAGCGCTGCGGCGCGCTCGCCGGGGGCGGCCGCCGCCCACTCGGGCAGGGCCGCCTTCGCCGCCGCCACGGCGGCGTCCACGTCGGCCGGGCCGGCGGTCTCGTAGGTCCACACGGTGCGGCCGGTGGCCGGGTCGACGACGGGGAACATGTCGCCGCCGGTGCCGGCGCGGGGCTCGCCCGCGATGAACTGGGCCGGGGTCTCGGGCCCCTCCCCCACGTGGCTCATGTCGCCTCCGCACATTCGCTCGCCTGCGTGGCCAAAGCCTGGATTGATGGCCGATCCTGGCAGAGGGAGCGGCTCTCAACAAGGGATTCCGTTGTTGCCTTTTGATTACCCGACGAATTCCCTCCGGGCACCCCCTCCACCGGGGCACCCCGCCGACGCCCCTCGGGCACCCCTGCGGACAAGGGCGCCCCGCCAGGGGCGCTGGGGGCACCCCGGACCGGTAAAAAAAATCATGGCGCCGCCCTCCGCAAGGGCGCCCCGGGCTCCGGGGAAACGCGGCGCCGCCCTCCGCGGAGGCGCCCTCGGCGGTCGGGTGGAGCGCTGGTCACCGTGCGAACGGTGACGTATCTTCGGCGCACCCCGCCCGGAGGTCACCGTGCGGACGGTGACGTGACCTCGGCGCACCCCGACCGGAGGTCACACGTAACCTCGGCCCACCCCAGCCCCACCCCGACCGGAGGTCACCGTGCTGCCCACCGTCACCGAAGTGCTGGCCCTGGACGCCGTACGGTCCGGCCGCCCGGTGACGGTGGCCGGGACGGCGGGCCTGGCCGCGGAGGTCCGCTGGGCCCACGTCAGCGAACTCACCGACATCGCGACCGCCCTGCGCGGCGGCGAACTCGTGCTGACCACCGGCGTGATGCTCCCCGAGGCGGCCGCGGGCCTGACCGCCTACGTGGACACCCTCGCCGACGTCGGCGCCGCCGGGCTCGTCGTGGAGCTGGGCCGCCGCTACCCCGACCGGCTGCCGCACCCGCTGATCCGCGCGGCCGACCGCCGCGGGCTGCCGCTGGTCGCGCTGACCCACGAGGTCCGCTTCGTCGCCGTGACCGAGGCCGTGCACGCGCTGGTGGTGAACGCCCAGTTCACGCAGTTGCGCGCCTCGGAGGCGGTGCACCAGACGTTCAACGAGCTGGCCGTGGAGGGCGCGGAGCCGGCCACCGTGGTCCGCGAGGTGGCGCGGATGGCGGGCGCGCCCGTCGTGCTGGAGAACCTGGCCCACCAGGTGCTGGCCTTCGACCCGGCCGCCGACGACCCGGGCACACTGCTCGACGGCTGGGAGCGCCGCTCCCGCGCGCTGGCCCCGGCGGGCCGGACGGGACCCGACCCCCGGACCGGCTGGCTGGTCACGGCGGTGGGCGCGCGCGGCAACGACTGGGGCCGGCTGGTGCTGCTCGGCCCGGGCCCCGGCGCCGCCCCGCCGCACCACACGGTGCTGCTGGAGCGCGCGGCCGCGACCCTGGCGCTCGGCCGCCTGCTGGACCGCGACCGCGAGTCCCTGGAGCGGCAGACCCACCGCACCCTGCTGTCGGGCGTCCTCACCCACGCCATGACCGTCTCGGACGTGGCGCTGCGCGCCCGCGCGCTCGGGGTGCCGCTGGAGGGCCGGCGGCTGGTGGGGGTGATGCTGCGGCAGCGCGGCGGCCCGCCGTCGGCCGCGCTGGAGGCGCAGGCCCGGCTGCGGGACTTCACGGAGGCGGCGGCCGGCGCGGTGCGGGCCCGCGGGCTGACCGCGCTGACCGGCGCGCTCGACGACGGGGCGGTCGGCGTGCTGGTCTCGCTCGGCCCGCACGACGACGAGCGGGCCGCGCTGGACGGGCTGGCCGCCGCGCTGCGCGCCGGGCCGCCGTTCGTGATGGCCGCGGGCTCCTCGGTGGGCGCGCTGCGCGACGCCCGCCGCACCCTGCTGGAGGCCGCGCAGGTCGCCGACGCCGCCGTGGACGGCGGCGGGAGCGGCGGCGAGCGGCGGCGCCGCCCGCGGCTACTACCGGCTGCCCGACATCCGGCTGCGCGGCCTGCTGCACCTGCTGCGCGACGACGCCCGCCTGCAGACGTACGTGGAGCGCGAACTCGGCCCGCTGCTCGCCCACGACGCCGAGCACGGCACGGACCTGGTCCGTATCCTCGGCGGCTATCTGGCCTGCGGCCGCAACAAGTCCGCCGCGGCCGACGCCGCCCACCTGTCGCGGCCCTCGTTCTACGACCGGCTGGCCCGGGTGGAGCGCGTGCTCGGGGTGGACCTGGACCAGGTCGAGTCGTGCCTGTCGCTGCACGTGGCGCTGCTGGCCCTGGACGCCGTACGCCCCTGACGGCCGCCCCGCGGTACGCCGCCGGGCGGTCCCGGCCGCCTATTACGATGTTGACCGCACCGGCCACACGCCCCGCACGTACCACGGGAGGACCCCCGCATGCCCGACACCGCACCCGGTCAGATCCCGGGCCGCGCAGCAGCAGCCGGCACCGGTCTCGACGCGTTCATCGCCGGGATGCCCAAGGCGGAACTGCACGTCCACCACGTGGGCTCCGCCTCGCCGCGGATCGTGGCCGAACTGGCCGCGCGGCACACCGACTCCGCCGTCCCGGCCGACCCGGCCGAGCTGGCCAGGTACTTCGACTTCCGGGACTTCGCGCACTTCATCCAGGTCTACCTCTCGGTGGTGGACCTGATCAGGGACGCCGAGGACGTGCGGCTGCTCACCTACGAGGTGGCCCGCGACATGGCCCGCCAGCAGATCCGCTACGCCGAGCTGACCGTCACCCCCTTCAGCTCGACCCGGCGCGGCATCCCCGAGCAGGCGTTCATGGAGGCCATCGAGGACGCCCGCAAGGCCGCGGAGTCCGAGCTGGGCGTGATACTCCGGTGGTGCTTCGACATCCCCGGCGAGGCGGGGCTGACCGCGGCGGAGGAGACCGTGCGCATGGCGGTGGACCTGCGGCCGGACGGCCTGGTGTCGTTCGGCCTGGGCGGCCCGGAGATCGGGGTGCCGCGGCCGCAGTTCAAGCCGTTCTTCGACCGGGCGCGGGCCGAGGGCCTGCACAGCGTCCCGCACGCCGGGGAGACCACCGGCCCGCAGACCGTGTGGGACGCCATACACGAGCTGGGCGCCGAGCGGATCGGCCACGGCACCAGCTCCGCCCAGGACCCGCGGCTGCTGGACCACCTGGCCGAGCACGGCATCGCGCTGGAGGTCTGCCCGACCTCCAACATCGCCACCCGGGCGGTGGCCACCCTCGACGAGCACCCGATCCGGCAGATGGTCGACGCGGGCGTGCTGGTGACCGTCAACAGCGACGACCCGCCGATGTTCGGCACCGACCTCAACACCGAGTACGCGGTCGCCGCCCGGCTGCTGGACCTGGACCGCGCCGGGGTCGCCGAGCTTGGCCAAGAACGCGGTGCGCGCGTCCTTCATGGACGCAGCGGGCAAGGCCCGGCTCGCCGCCGAGATCGACTCCTACACCGCTTCCTGGAGCTGACACCCGTGACACCGCGCCCTGTAACGGCCGTCGCCCATCGCGGCGACCCTTACCACGAGCGGGAGAACACGCTCGCCTCCGTCCGCTCCGCGCTGCGCAAGGGCGCGGACGCGGTGGAGGTCGACGTACGCCTCACGCTGGACGGCGTGCCGGTTCTGCTGCACGACCGGACGCTGGACCGGATGTGGCGGCATCCCGCGCCCGTCGCCACGCTCACCGCCGACGAGCTGTCCAAGGCCACCGACGGCGGGGTGCCGACGTTCGCGGACGCGCTCGACGAGCTGCTGGGGCACGGCGGGCGCGGCCGCATGCTGCTGGACATCGCCGACACCGCCGTGATCGCCCCGGTCATGGCGGCGGTCCGGGAGGCCGGCGCGGACGACCGGGTGTACTACTGCGGCGCGATGGACGCCATGCACGCGGTGCGGGCCATGGACGCGGACGCGGAGATCGCCATGACCTGGACGACCTCGCTGCGCCCGGCGGAGTCCCTGCTGACGGGCCTCGCCCCGCGCTGGATCAACCTCCGGTTCCGCGCTGGCCGACCCGGCCACCATCGCCTGGGCCCGCGACCGCGGCCTGATGGTCGGGGTCTGGACGCCCGACTGGAACCGCTCGATGTCCCGGCTGATCGCCGCAGGTGTGGACGCCATCACCACCAACCGCCTGTCCGCCCTTCAGCGCCTGCTGGACAAGCGGCGCTGAAGGGGGCCCGGAGCCCGGAGCCCCCGGCGTCGGCAGGGGGCTCCGTCCAGGCTTTGTGAGGGCGCGGCTCAGGACGCCGCCCGGGACGCGCCGCTCAGGCGTCGAGCGACGTCATCACGTGCTTGATGCGCGTGTAGTCCTCGAACCCGTAGCGCGGACAGGTCCTTGCCGTAGCCGGACTGCTTGAAGCCGCCGTGCGGCATCTCGGCGACCAGCGGGATGTGGGTGTTGATCCACACGCAGCCGAAGTCCAGCGCCTTGGACATCCGCATGGCGCGGCCGTGGTCCTTGGTCCACACCGAGGAGGCGAGCGCGTAGTCGACGCCGTTGGCCCAGGCGACGGCCTGCTCCTCGTCGGTGAAGGACTGCACGGTGATGACCGGGCCGAACACCTCGCGCTGGATGATCTCGTCGTCCTGCCGCAGGCCCGGAGACGACGGTCGGGGCGTAGAAGTAGCCCTCCTCGCCGACCCGGTGGCCGCCGGTCTCGACCTTGGCGTGCGCGGGCAGCCGCTCGATGAAGCCGGTGACCTGGGCGAGCTGGTTGGCGTTGTTCAGCGGCCCGTAGAGCACGTCCTCGTCGTCGGGCAGCCCGGTCTTGGTCGTCGGCGGCGGCCTTGGCGAGCGCGGCGGTGAACTCGTCGTGGATCGACTCGTGCACCAGGACGCGGGTGGCGGCGGTGCAGTCCTGGCCGGCGTTGAAGAAGCCGGCGACCGCGATGTCCTCGACGGCCTTGGCGATGTCGGCGTCGTCGAAGACCACGACCGGGCGCCTTGCCGCCGAGCTCGAGGTGCACGCGCTTGACGTCCTTGGCGGCGGACCCGGCGACCTCGATGCCGGCCCGCACCGAGCCGGTGATCGACACCATCGCCGGGCACCGGGTGCTCGACCATCAGCCGGCCGGTGTCGCGGTCGCCGCAGATCACGTTGAAGACGCCCTTGGGCAGGACCGCGCCGAGGATCTCGGCGAGCAGCACGGTGGAGGCCGGGGTGGTGTCGGACGGCTTGAGGACCACGGTGTTGCCGGCGGCGAGCGCCGGCGCGAACTTCCAGACGGCCATCATCATCGGGTAGTTCCACGGCGCGACCTGCGCGCAGACCCCGACCGGCTCGCGCCGGACGATGGAGGTCATGCCCTCCATGTACTCGCCCGCCGAGCGGCCCTCCAGCATCCGGGCCGCGCCCGCGAAGAAGCGGATCTGGTCGACCATCGGCGGGATCTCCTCGCTCGCGGTCAGCCCGATCGGCTTGCCGGTGTTCTCGCTCTCGACGGCGACCAGCTCGTCGGCCCGCGCCTCGACCGCGTCGGCGATCTTGAGCAGCGCCTTCTGCCGCTCGGCGGGGGTGGTGTCGCGCCAGCCGGGGAACGCCGCGCGCGGCCGCGGCCATCGCCGCGTCGACGTCGGCCTGCCCGGACAGCGGCGCGGTGCGCGTACGCCTCGCCGGTCACCGGGTTGACCACCTCGGTGGTGCGCCCGTCGGCGGCGTCGCGGAATTCTCCGTCGATGTAGTTGCGCAGAGTACGGAGTTCGGTCACGGCGCTTGCTCCCTGGTCCGTGTCCACTAGCTGAGACGCAGCCCAGCTTAGCTCCAGGACGGCCGTATTCGACACACCCACCTCGCCGGAACAACCGATTCGGTGTTACAGGCGGCCTCACACGACGGAATTCATCGTTAAGGGCTTGCGTGACCGTCGACCTCTCCTGCACAGTGGTGCCCGTGGCCACTCGTGACAGGAACGGCGCCTCCCCGTCGATGGACGCGGTGTCGAAAGCGATCATCGAGCAGCTCCAGGAGGACGGGCGCCGCCCGTACGCCGCGATCGGCAAGGCCGTCGGCCTGTCCGAGGCGGCGGTGCGCCAGCGGGTGCAGAAGCTGCTCGACCAGGGCGTCATGCAGATCGTCGCCGTCACCGACCCGCTCACCGTGGGCTTCCGGCGGCAGGCGATGGTCGGCATCACGGTCGAGGGCGACATCGACCCGGTCGCCGAGTCGCTGGCGGCCCTCGACGAGGTCGAGTACGTGGTGATCACCGCGGGCTCCTTCGACCTGCTGGTCGAGATCGTCTGCGAGGACGACGACCACCTGCTGGAGATGATCAACAAGCGGATCCGCGCGCTGCCCGGCGTGCGCTCCACCGAGAGCTTCGTCTACCTCAAGCTCCGCAAGCAGACCTACACCTGGGGAACCCGATAGCCATGACCTCCACGAACGCTGATCTGTCGAAGACGGCGTACGACCACCTGTGGATGCACTTCACCCGCATGTCGTCGTACGAGAACGCCCCGGTGCCGACCATCGTGCGCGGCGAGGGCACGTACATCTACGACGACCACGGCAAGCGGTACCTCGACGGCCTGTCCGGGCTGTTCGTGGTGCAACGCCGGGCACGGCCGGCACGAGCTGGCCGAGGCCGCCTACAAGCAGGCGCAGGAGCTGGCGTTCTTCCCGATCTGGTGCTACGCCCACCCCAAGGCCGTCGAGCTGGCCGAGCGGCTGGCCGAACTACGCGCCGGGCGACCTGAACAAGGTCTTCTTCACCACCGGCGGCGGCGAGGCCGTCGAGACCGCCTGGAAGCTGGCCAAGCAGTACTACAAGCTGACCGGCAAGCCGCACGAAGTACAAGGTGATCTCACGGGCCGTCGCCTACCACGGCACCCCGCAGGGCGCGCTGTCCATCACCGGGCTGCCCGCGCTGAAGGCGCCGTTCGAGCCGCTGGTGCCCGGCGCGCACAAGGTGCCCAACACCAACATCTACCGCGCGCCCGATCCACGGCGACGACCCGGAGGCGTTCGGCCGCTGGGCCGCCGACCAGATCGAGCAGGCGATCCTCTTCGAGGGCCCCGACACGGTCGCCGCGGTCTTCCTGGAGCCGGTGCAGAACTCCGGCGGCTGCTTCCCGCCGCCGCCCGGGTACTTCCAGCGGGTCCGCGAGATCTGCGACACGCTACGACGTGCTGCTCGTCTCCGACGAGGTGATCTGCGCGTTCGGCCGGCTCGGCACGATGTTCGCCTGCGACAAGTTCGGCTACGTGCCCGACATGATCACCTGCGCCAAGGGCATGACGTCGCGGCTACTCCCCGATCGGCGCGTGCATCGTCTCCGACCGGCTCGCCGAGCCGTTCTACACGGGCGACAACACCTTCCTGCACGGCTACACCTTCGGCGGCCACCCGGTCTCGGCCGCGGTCGGCCTGGCCAACCTCGACATCTTCGAGCGCGAGGGCCTCAACCAGCACGTGCTCGACAACGAGGCGCGCGTTCCTCGACACCCTCAAGAAGCTGCACGACCTGCCGATCGTCGGCGACGTCCGCGGCAACGGCTTCTTCTACGGCATCGAGCTGGTCAAGGACAAGGCCACCAAGGAGACGTTCAACGACGAGGAGACCGAGCGCGTGCTGTACGGGTTCCTGTCCAAGGCGCTCTTCGACAACGGCCTGTACTGCCGCGCCGACGACCGCGGCGACCCGGTCGTCCAGCTCGCGCCCGCCGCTGATCTCCGACCAGGCGCTCTTCGACGAGATCGAGGACATCCTGCGGGATGTCCTCGGGCAGGCGTGGTCCAAGCTCTGACGCTTCCAGCGCGGTCCCCACACCCACCGGGGCAGGGGGCGCCCTCTCCCCAGGGTGCCCCCTGCCCCGGCGCCCTGCCCGCGAGGGCACGCGTTCTTTAAGGGGTGCCGGGGCGCCCCACAAGGGCGCTGGGGGCACCCCCGGACGAAGTCTGGGGGAGGAACTGCGCGACCAGCCACGGCGGTGGCGCGCCGGGCCCGCAGGCCCAGCCCCTTGCGGTCTGAATCCGGGCCACCGGCCGGTGGCCGGTTGCCCGCGCAGTTCCTCGCGCCCCTGGAGGTGCTGCCCTTCCGCGAGGGCAGCCACCCAGCGCCCCTGGGTGCGTGCCCTCGTCCGCAAGGGCGACCTTGCGGGGGGCCGGATGGACGATAGGCGGGGCGCGGCGGGTGCGCCTGATGAGCGCCGCGGCCGGGCCCCGCCTAAGTTGCGGGGAGAGTGACCCACCCCCTCCCCCATTCGTTCCCGTGGGGGAACGACTCACGACCGCGGAGGTACGGCATGGTGGCCCCGCCCGACACCGACCTGCTCTGGGCCCGCGCCCTGTGCCACTCCTTCCAGGGCTCCCCCGCCCTGCACGGCGTCTCGATCAACGTCCGCGGCGGCGAGATCCTCGCCGTACTCGGCCCGCGCGGCTCCGGCAAGTCCACGCTGCTGCGCTGCCTGTCCGGCCAACTCGTCCCCGACGAGGGCGAGGTGTGGTTCGACAACGGCCCCGTCCACCCCCTGCCCACCGCCGCGCGCGAGCGCCTGCGCCGGGACTGCTTCGGCTGGGTCGGCGCCGACCCCCGGCTGCTGCCCGAGCTGACCGTGTGGGAGAACGCGGCGCTGCCCCTGCTGCTGCGCGGCGAGCGCGGCAAGGCGGCCAGGGCCGCCGCCCAGGAGTGGCTGGAGCGCCTGGACATCGGCGACATCGGCCGCAAGCGCCCGGCCCAGCTCACCCCGGCGCAGTGCCAGCGCACCGCGGTCGCCCGGGCCCTGACCGGCTCGCCGTCGGTGGTCTTCGCCGACGAGCCGACCGCGCCGCTGCACCTGAGCGACCGCGCGCAGGTGCTCCGTACGCTGACCAGCGCGGCCCGTTCGCACGGCATCACGGTCGTGCTGGCCACCAGCGACCCCGACATCGCCCACTACGCCGACCGTACGGTCGCACTGGTGGACGGCAGGCTCGGCGCGGTCTCGCCCGCGCAGACCCACGACCTGGCCGGCCCGTGGCCGGCGACCGTATGAGCCGCCCGGCGGCCCGCGCCGCGACCGCGCCGCGTGCGGCGGTGGCCGGGTGCTGAGCCTGCGGGTGCTGCGCGGCTCCAGCGGCACGGCCCTGCTGCGCTGGCGCTGGTCGCGCTGACCTCCTGCGGCACCGGTCTGCTGCTGCTGACCGCGCTCGGCTGGGCGCTGGCGCACCCCGGCGGCGGCACGGCGGACGCGGTCGTACGGCTCGGCTGGTGCGTGCTGCCGGTCGCTGGTCACCGTGCAGCTCGCGGTCGCGGTGGGCGGGGCGCAGCCCGCGGTCCGGCCGCGCTCCGGGCTCGCCGCGGCCGGGCTGGGCCGCACCGGTGTGGTGCTGCTGTCGGCGGCGACCGCCGCGGTGGTGTGCGCCCTGGGCAGCGTGGCGGCGCTGCTGCTCTTCCTCGCGCTGCGCGGCGACATCACCGGCGCGCCGTACTCGGGCGTCGGTCCCGGCGTGCTCGCCGCCGGGCGCGCGCTGCCGCTCGCCGGGCGCGGTGACGCTGCTGGCCCTGGTCCCCGCGGCCGCCGCCGGGGCGATCGCCACCCGGCTGCGCACCGCCCCCGCGCCGGCCGACGACACGCCGAGCGGGCTGCCGTGGGGCATCGCGCTGATCGCCGTCGGCCTGGCGATCGAGGTGTCCGCGCGGCACGGGGACACGCTGCCGCTGCCCAGCGGCCTCGGCTCGATCCCGCCGGCCGCGGCGGGCGGCTGGATCGTCACCACCGTGGGCCTGATGCTGGCCGGCCCGGGCCTGGTGCACCTCAGCGGCCGGCTGGTCGCGGCCCTGCGGCCGGGCGCCGTCCGGCTGCTCGCCGGCCGCGCCCTCCAGCAGGAGGCCCGCCGGCTGGGCCGCCCGCTGGGCCTGCTGGCGGCGACCGCGGCCGCCGCCTTCTGCGGCTACGGCCTGCGGCAGAACGCCGGCCACCCGCTGGGCCCGGTCACCACCTTCGCCGCCACCCTGGTGGCGGTCTGCGTCCTGGCCAGCACCGCGATGGCCGCCGCCGACTCCCACCGCAACCGCGCGCCGGCCGCCGCCGCGCTCGGCGACCTGGCCGCCTCCCCGGCCCTGCTGCGTACCGCCGCCGCCGTGCGCGGCGCCGCGCTGATCGCTGCGTTCCTGCCCCCCGCCGTACTGATCGCGGCCCTGTCACCGCTGCCGTAGAGGCTGCCGACCCACCGTCAACGCGCCGCCCGCGGCCGTGTCCTGACGGCCCGTGGGACGGCGCGGGCGCGCTATCGTGCTCGCGTGCCTGCGCAGAAGCCGTTTGACGAGGGTCCGCCGCCCCGGGTTCAGCCCGCCAGGGTGTGGGAGGTCGAGACGCTGGAGGAGTTCGACCGCGTCGCACTGGGCGGGTCCTTCGCCGGCTGCCGGGTGCAGTCGGTCGACCTGACCGAGCGGACGTTCGCCCTGCTGGTGACGGACACCTCGCAGGCGGTGTTCCTGGGCTGCCCGATGGAGCAGCAGGCACTGGCGCACGTACGGGCCGGCGGCGCGCTGGTGTTCCCGCCGGTGCCGGACCTGCCCTTCGACCCGTACCGGGCGGCGCCCTACACCCCCGACGAGCTGTACGCAGGACTGGCGGAGGGCGGCTACGAGGCGACGCCGGACGCGCTGACGTACGCGTGGATCGCGGCGGACCGCGGCGCAGGGCGACGTGTTCGCGTCGATGCTGCGGTCGATCCACGACGACGCGCGTGTCGGACGCCCTGGACGAGCGGCTGCGCGGCGCGCGGGTGGTCGGCGTGATGGGCGGGCACGCGATGGAGCGCGGCGGCGAGGCGTACGCGGGCGCCGCGCGGCTGGGCCGCGACCTGGCCCGGGCGGGCCTGACGGTGGCCACCGGCGGCGGCCCGGGCGCGATGGAGGCGGCCAACTTCGGCGCGTACGCGGCGCCTTACGACGACGTGATGCTCGGCAAGGCGCTGGACGTGCTCGGCCGGGCGCCCTCCTTCGGCCCGTCGGTGGGCGCGTGGGCGTCGGCCGCCTTCGCGGTGCGCGAGCGCTGGCCGGACGGCGGCCCGTCGTACGGCCTGCCGACCTGGTTCTACGGGCACGAGCCGCCGAACGCCTTCGCCGCGCACCTCGCGAAGTTCTTCGCGAACGCCACCCGCGAGGACGGCCTGCTCGCGCGCTGCACCGCGGGCGTGGTGTTCCTGCCGGGCGCGGCCGGCACCGTCCAGGAGATCTTCGACGCGGCGACCGCGAACTACTACGGCTCGCGGGGCGAGCCGGCCCCGATGGTGCTGGTGGACCGGGCGCACTGGACGGCCGAGCTGCCCGCGTGGCCGCTGCTGAGCGCCCTGGCGGCGGACCGGCCGATGGCCGGCCGGATCGCCCTGGTCGACTCGGTCACCGAGGTGCCGGCCGCACTGGCCCGGCTGTCCGCGGCCTGAAGCCGGCGCCCTCCGGCCGGGCCGGACGCCGGTCGTCGTACCGGAGGAACGTCGTGATCTTCTGCACGGCGGTCTCCTCGGCTCGCGCGGGCCCGGCGGCCGGACCCGTCAGCAGGAGGACGGCGCGGCGGCGCGGAACTCATCCGTCCCCCTGCGGGCCGTTCCGCGCGGCCGGCGGGGCATACGGCGTAGCGAACAGGGGGCCGCGCGGCTCAGGCGTCCAGGACGGTCACGTCGTCCGCGGCGAAGGCCACCCCGACCCGCGCGCCCCGGTCCGGGGTGTCGGCCAGTCCGCACTCCGCCTCCAGCCCCGGCCCGCGCTCGGGCCGCAGCACGACGCCGACCCGGCCGCCGCGGAACGTCCGGGACACCACCTCGCAGCGCAGCGCCGCCCCTTCGGCGGGCACCAGCCGGACCCCGGAGGGCCGGACCAGCACCCGGCACGGGCCGTCGGCGACACCGGCGGGCACGGGCAGCCTGCCCCAGGCCGTCTCGGCGACCGCGCCGCTGACGTCGCCCTCGGCGATGTTGTCGAAGCCGAGGAAGCGCGCCACGAACTCCGAGCCGGGCCGGCTGCCACACCTCCAGCGGCGTGCCGGAGCGCACGATCCGCCCGTCCCGCATGACGACGACCCGGTCGGCCAGCGCGAACGCCTCCCCCTGGTCGTGCGTGACGGCCAGCACGGTGGTGCCCAGCCGGCCGAAGAGCTGCCGCAGTTCGACCACGAGCCGCTCGCGCAGCGACCGGTCGAGCTGGCCCAGCGGCTCGTCCAGCATCAGCAGCCGCGGCGAGGGGGCGAGCGCGCGGGCCAGGGCGACCCGCTGCTGCTCGCCGCCGGACAGCGTGGCGACGGCGCGGCCGGCGGCGCCGGGCAGGCCGACCAGGTCGAGCAGCTCCGCGACCTGGTCGCGCGCGCTCGCTGGCGCGGCACCTTGTGCATGCGCGGCCCGAAGGCGACGTTCCCGCCGACGTCCCGCTGCGGGAAGAGCTGGTGGTCCTGGAACATCAGGCCGACGCCGCGCCGGTGCGCGGGCACGCCCGCCTGGTCGGCGCCGTCGAGCAGCACCCGCCCGCCGTCGAGCGGCTGGAGTCCGGCGACCGCCCGCAGCAGCGTGGACTTGCCGCTGCCGCTGGGGCCGAGCACGCACACCGTCTCGTGCGCGGCGACGTCCAGCGCGACGGCGTCCAGCGCGGCCCGCGCGCCGAACCGTACGGTGGCGTCCGCCACGCGCAGCAGCGGCAGGGCCTGGCGCGGCGGGGCTTCGGACGGCTCGGTCATGTCGGGCTTCCCCATCCCGGGCTTCCCCCTCTCGGAACTCTTCACCTCGGAACGCCCCACCTCAGAACTCCCCGGACGGGTCGGTGATCCGCAGGTTCTCCAGGATCAGCAGGGCCGCCGCGCACACCACCATGAGGATGGTGCTCAGCGCCATCGCCTGGCCGTAGTTCATCTCGCCGGCCCGGCCGAGCAGGCGGGCGACGGCCACCGGCAGCGTCGGGCTGTCGGGCCGGGCGATGAAGACCGTCGCCCCGAACTCGCCGAGCGACACGGCGAAGGCGAATCCGGCGGCGATGCCCACCGCCCGCCCCACGAGCGGGCAGTTCGACCTCCCGCCAGACCTGCCAGGGGGACGCGCCGAGGACCGCGGCGGCCTCCCGCAGCCGCTGGTCGACGGCCCGCAGCACCGGCAGCATGACGCGTACCACGAACGGCACGCCGACCAGCGCCTGCGCGAGCGGCACCAGCAGCCAGGAGTCGCGCAGGTCCAGCGGCGGCTTGTCGAGGGTGATCAGGAAGCCGAAGCCGACGGTGACGGCGGAGGTGCCCAGCGGCAGCATCAGCAGCGCGTCGAAGCCGCGCAGCAGCCGGCCGGCGCGCCGGGTGAGGGCGGCCGCGGCGAGCCCGCCGACGAACAGCGCGATGACGGTGGCGAGGGCGGCGTAGCGCAGGGAGTTGAGCACGGTGTGCAGCGGCGAGACCAGGAAGGTGCCGTCGTCGCCGGTGGAGGCGAGCGCGCGGTAGAAGGCGAGGCCGTAGCCGCCCGGGCCGTCGAAGGAGCGGGCGACGAGCACGCCCAGCGGCAGCAGGATCAGCAGCGCGATGACGGCGAGCACCCCGGCCAGCAGGGCGCGTTCGCCGCCGCGCGGCCGGTGCGCGGTGCCGGCCGGGTCGACCAGTTTCAGCGCGGACTCCCGGCGCCGTACCGTCCAGGCGTGCACGGCCAGGATCGACGACGACGGCGGCCAGTTGCAGCAGGGTCAGCACGGCGGCGGTCGGCAGGTCGAAGATCTCCGCGGTCTCCCGGTAGATCTCCACCTCCAGGGTCGCGTACGTGGGCCCGCCGAGGATCTGGACGACGCCGAAGGAGGTGAAGGTGAACAGGAACACCATCACGGCCGCCGCGGCGACCGACGGGGCGAGCGCGGGCAGCGTCACCCGGCGCCAGGCGGCCAGGCGGCCGGCGCCGAGCACCCGCGCGGCCTCCTCCTGGCGCGGGTCGAGCTGCGACCACATCCCGCCGACGGTGCGGACCACGACGGCGTAGTTGAAGAAGACGTGCGCGACGAGGATCGCCCACACCGAGGTGTCGAGCCGGACGCCGAACAGCCGGTCGGTGAAGCCGTTCTGCCCGAGCAGCGCGAGGAACGCCGATCCGGCGACGACGGTCGGCAGCACGAACGGCACGGTCACCACGGCCCGCAGCAGCCGCTTGCCGGGGAAGTCCAGCCGGGCGAAGACGTACGCCGCCGGGCAGCGCGACCGCGAGCGTCAGCGCGGTGGACGCGGCGGCCTGCCAGCAGGTGAACCACAGCACGTGCCGCACCGAGCCGTCGCCGAGCACGTCGGCGATCCGGCCGAGCCGCCAGTGGCCGCCGCGGCGCAGGCCGCGGCCGACGATCGCGGTCACCGGGTAGGCGAAGAAGACGCCGAAGAACGCCAGCGGCACGGCGGTCAGCGCGAGCCGGACCGCGGCGGAGCGGCGGCCGCCGGCGCCGCGCGGGGACAGCCGGGCGGGCCGCGGGCGGACGGGCCCCGGCACCGGGCGCGGGCGCTTCGGGCCGGGGGTCCGCGACCGTTACAGGACGATCGAGGTCCATGCCTTCACCCAGTCGTCCCGCTTGGCGGCGATCTTGGCCGGCGCCATCGTCGTGGGGTGCGGGACCTTCGCGCCGTACTTCACGAACACCGGCGGCTCGACCGCGTCCTTGCGGACCGGGTCGACGTACATCTGCAGCGGCATGTCCTGCTGGAAGGTCCGGCTCAGCATGAAGTCGATGAACGCCTTGCCGCCGGCCGGGTTCTTCGCGCCGTGCAGCAGCCCGGCGAACTCGATCTGCCGGAAGCAGGTGCCCGTCGCCACGCCGACCGGGGACTGCGCGGGCGGCGGGTTGACGCCGACCACCTCGGCGGGCGGGCTGGAGGCGTAGGAGACGACCAGCGGCTTGTCGCCCTTGGCCTTCTTCCCGGCCGAGGAGCCGGAGAAGTCGCTGTCGTACGCCTGCTCCCAGCTGTCGACGACCTTCACGCCGTTGGCCTTGAGCTGCTTCCAGTACGCCGGGCCATCCGGCGTCGCCGTAGGTGGCGGCGCTGCCGAGCAGGAAGGCCAGGCCCGGCGAGGAGGTGGAGACGTTCTCGGTGACCAGCAGGTTCTTGTAGCTCGGCTTGACCAGGTCGGCGAAGGTCCGCGGCGGGGCGAGGTGGTGGGAGGTGAAGTAGGCCCGGTCGTAGTTGACGCACACGTCGCCGGAGTCGATGGGCGTCACCCGGTGCCTGCCGGCGTCGAGCTGCACGTCGGCGGGGACCGTGCCGAGGTCCTTGGCGGTGTACGGGTCGAACAGGCCGTTGTCGAGCGCGCGCGAGAGCAGGGTGTTGTCGACGCCGAAGAAGACGTCGCCGCGCGGGTCGTCCTTGGTGAGGATCGCCTGGTTGACGGCCGCGCCCGCGTCCCCGCCGCGCAGCACCTTGACGGTGTAGCCGGTCTCCTTGGTGAACTGCTTGAGGACGGCCGGGGAGGCGGCGAACGAGTCGTGGCTGACCAGGGTGACGGTCCTGGACGGCTTGCCGCCCGCCTTCGTGCCGCCGGACCCGCCGGACCGCAGGCGGCGAGCGCGGTGGCGCAGGCGGTGGCGATGACGAGCGCGCCGATGGCACGCCGACGAATGGTGTTCATGCTGGCTGACTCCCTACGCCGGTATGACCCGGATCAGGTGGGAGGGTCTGCGGCCTGGGACCCTCGGTGGTCCCAGCCGCACTCTCAGCGCCGTCTCAGGCGCTCCCCTGTCGGATGTTCATTTGTTTGGTTGGCCCGTACTGCCCGGACCACCTGTGCGGCCCGGACGGCCGTGTGCAGCGCTGTACGGTCACGGTCGGGCAGACCGGCCGCGAGTCGTACGAACTGTTCATCCTACGGCTACTGCGGGCGGCGTGGAACCGCGGGTGCACCGTACCAGCAGGTCAGCGCTCGGCGGCGGCGAGCTGTCCGCAGGCGCCGTCGATCTCCTGGCCGCGGGTGTCCCGGACGGTCACCGGGACGCCGTGCGCCTCCAGCGCGGCCACGAACGCCCGCTCGTCCTCGGGACGGGACGCGGTCCACTTCGAGCCGGGCGTCGGGTTGAGCGGGATGAGGTTGACGTGCACCCGGTGGTTCTTCAGCAGCCTGCCCAGCCGGTCCGCGCGCCACGCCTGGTCGTTGATGTCGCGGATCAGGGCGTACTCGACGGAGACGCGGCGGCCGGAGACGTCGGCGTAGTGCCAGGCGGCGTCGAGGACCTCGCGGACCTTCCAGCGGGTGTTGACGGGCACGAGGGTGTCGCGCAGCTCGTCGTCGGGGGCGTGCAGGGACACCGCGAGGCGGCACTTGAGGCCCTCGTCGGCGAGCCGGTGGATCGCCGGGACCAGGCCGACCGTGGAGACGGTGATGCCGCGCTGGGACAGGCCCAGGCCGTCCGGCTCGGGGTCGGTGAGGCGGCGGATGGCGCCGACGACCCGCTTGTAGTTGGCGAGCGGCTCGCCCATGCCCATGAAGACGATGTTGGACAGCCGGGCCGGGCCGCCGGGCACCTCGCCGTCGCGCAGCGAGCGCATGCCGGCGACGATCTGGTGCACGATCTCCGCGGTGGACAGGTTGCGGTCCAGGCCGGCCTGGCCGGTGGCGCAGAACGGGCAGTTCATGCCGCAGCCGGCCTGCGAGGAGATGCACATCGTCACGCGGTCCGGGTACCGCATGAGCACGGACTCCACGAGCGTGCCGTCGAAGAGCCGCCACAGGGTCTTGCGGGTGTCGCCGTCGTCGCACGACGCGTGCCGCACGACGGTCATCAGCTCGGGCAGCAGGTCCCCGGCGAGCCTGCCCCGGGACGCGGCGGGGATGTCGGTCCAGGCGGCCGGGTCGTCCGCGTACCGCGCGAAGTAGTGCTGCGACAGCTGCTTGGCCCGGAACGGCTTCTCCCCGAGCGCGGCCACCGCCTCCTTCCGCTCCGCGGGCGAGAGGTCGGCGAGATGCCGCGGCGGCTGCTTGGCCCCGCGGGGGGCGGCGAAAGTGAGTTCTCCGGGCACAGGCATGGTGCTTCTTAGTGTCTCAGACGCGAGGCGGTGGCCCGGCCCACCGGCGGCGTGACGGTGGTCTCCGGTGGCGGGCGGCGGCCCCGGGGCGGGGCGGCGGTCGTCGTCATGGAGGGTCGTGCGGATTCCCGGAGCGAGGCCGTGCGGTTTCCCGGAGCGTGGAGGAAGAGCATGAACGACGTCGACGTCACCGGTTTCCGGGACATCCCCCCGACCACCCTGCGCCGACCTCCTGGGGCGCGAGCAGGTCATGGACATCGGTGTCCGCCCGCTGTGGTCCGCGATGCCGCGGCTGGCCGGGCCGGCGTTCACCGTGCGGTGCCCGCCCGGCGACAACCTGATGCTGCACGCGGCGATCCACCGGGCGGCGCCCGGCTCGGTCATCGTGATGGAGGCCGGGGACGTGGACCACGCGGTGGCCGGCGGGAACGTGTGCGCCGTCGCCCAGCGGCGCGGCATCGCGGGCTTCGTGATCGACGGGGTGATCCGGGACCTCGGCGAGGTGCGGGCGCTGGGCTTCCCCGTCCTCGCCCGCGGCGTCATCCCGATCCCCGGCGGCAAGCAGGCCGTGCTGCCGCTGGGCGGCCCGGTGCGCTGCGGCGGTGTGCGGGTGAACGCCGGCGACCTGGTGGTGGCCGACGAGGAGGGCGTCGTGGTCACCCCTCGGGACCGTACGGAGCAGGTGCTGCGCGACGCGCGGGCGAAGCTGGCCGAGGAGGCCGCCGAGTCGCTGGACGCGTGGGAGAGCGCGCACCGCGCCCGTATCGACAAGATCCTCGGCGAGGGCGGCTTCACCGGCTGACGCCGGCCGTCCGGCGGGGCCGCGGCTGCGCCCGGTCCGCTCGGGCCCGGTCCGCCCGGTCCGCCGTCCGCGGGGGCTACCCCTGGCCGACGAACACCACGAGCAGCAGCCACACCACCGGCGCGGTGGGCAGCAGGGAGTCGAGGCGGTCCATGATGCCGCCGTGCCCGGGCAGGAGGGTGCCCATGTCCTTGATGCCGAGGTCGCGTTTGATCATGGACTCGCCGAGGTCGCCGAGGGTCGCGCTGCCGGCGGCGGCGAGCCCCAGCAGCAGGCCCTGCCACCAGTGGCCGTCGTCGATCACGTACTGCATGAGCAGCGCGCCGGCCACCATGGCGAAGGCCATCGCGCCGGCCAGGCCCTCGCGGGTCTTGCCGGGGCTGATCCGCGGGGCGAGCTTGTGGCTGCCGAAGCGCCAGCCGACCGCGTACGCGCCGGTGTCGCTGATCACGGTGAGCAGCATGAAGACCAGCACGCGGCGCGGGCCGTCGTCCGCGGCGAGCATCATGACCACGAAGGTGGCCAGGAACGGCACGTAGAACGCGGCGAAGACGGCGGCGGTGACGTCGCGCAGGTAGTTGTCCGGCGGCTGGGCCATCCGCCAGACCAGCACGGCCAGCGCGGTGAGCGCCATCGCGATCCAGGCGCCGTCGGCGCCGCGCAGGTAGCCGGCGACCACCATGGCGGTGCCGCCGATCGCCAGCGGGATCAGCGGCGCCCGGATCTGCTTGCGCTCGGCCAGCCTTGAGGTCAGCTCCCACAGGCCGACGACGACCGCCACGACCACGACCCCGACGAAGACCGCCTTGACGACGAAGAGCGAGGCGATGATGACCGCGCCGAGGCCGACCCCGACCCCTATCGCCGCCCGCAGGTCGCGCCCGGCGGACTTCTTCGCGGGGGCGCTCGGCGGCTCCGGGACCGGCGGCGGGTCCTGGACGGGCGGGGGTGGCGGCGGCATGGCAGAGATCTTCCTCCTGACCCCGGAATCCGTGGCGGAACCCGCCGCGTGACCGGCGCGTGGCGAAACGCCCCAGGAAGAATCGTTCACGGAGCGTCGCCTCGCGTCGTCGTCAGGGTGGTGGTGGGCCGGGGGGAGGGCTCGGTCCGGGCGGCGGGAACCCGGCGGCATGTGCGCGGGAGGCGTCGGCCTCCGCGCGCGGAGGTCAGACCTCCAGCAGCTCGGCTTCCTTGTGCTTGAGCAGCTCGTCGATCTGGCCGATGTACTTCGCCGTGGTGTCGTCGAGCTCCTTCTCCGCGCGGCGCACCTCGTCCTCGCCGGTCTCGCCGTCCTTGACGAGCTTGTCGAGGGTCTCCTTGGCCTTGCGGCGGACGCTGCGGATGGAGATCTTCGCGTCCTCGCCCTTGGTCTTGGCGACCTTGATGTACTCGCGCCGCCGCTCCTCGGTGAGCTGCGGGAAGACCACCCGGATGATGCGGCCGTCGTTGCTGGGGTTGACGCCGAGGTCGGAGTTGCGGATCGCCTCTTCGATGTTGCGCAGGCTGGTGGTGTCGAAGGGGGTGATCACCGCCATCCGCGGCTCGGGCACCGCGAAGGAGGCGAGCTGGTTGATCGGCGTGACGGCGCCGTAGTACTCGGCGACGATCTTGTTGAACATCGCCGGGTGCGCACGGCCGGTACGGATCGCCGCGAAGTCGTCCTTGGCGACGGCGACGGCCTTCTCCATCTTCTCCTCGGCTTCGAGGAGGGTCTCTTCAATCACCATGTGCTCCTGGTCTTCAGAAGGCAGAGCCTGGCCCCTGCGCGCGTCTTCCTGCACGGTGTCGGACCGGGCAGTCTGTTGTCCATACCGGGCACCTACCGGTCACCCGCGGGTCGCACCCGTCGCGCCGGTCACGACCGGGTGCCCCGGCTGTTGACCAGCGTGCCGATCTTCTCACCCTTGACGGCCCGGGCGATGTTGCCTTCGGCGAGCAGTTCGAAGACCAGGATGGGGAGCTTGTTGTCCTGGCACAGCGTGATCGCGGTGAGGTCGGCGACCCGCAGGTCGCGTGCGATCACCTCGCCGTACTCCAGGGCGTCGAAGCGGACGGCGTCCGGATTGTGCTTGGGGTCGGAGTCGTAGACCCCGTCGACCCCGTTCTTGCCCATCAGCATGGCCTCGGCGCCGATCTCCAGGGCCCGCTGCGCGGCGGTGGTGTCGGTGGAGAAGTACGGCATGCCCATACCCGCGCCGAAGATCACCACACGGCCCTTCTCCAGGTGCCGCACGGCCCGCAGCGGGATGTACGGCTCGGCGACCTGGCCCATGGTGATCGCGGTCTGCACCCGGGTCTCGATGCCCTCCTTCTCCAGGAAGTCCTGGAGGGCGAGGCAGTTCATCACGGTGCCGAGCATGCCCATGTAGTCGGAGCGGGCCCGGTCCATGCCGCGCTGCTGGAGTTCGGCGCCGCGGAAGAAGTTGCCGCCGCCGAGGACGACGGCGATCTCGTAGCCGTCCCTGACGACCGCGGCGATCTCCCGGGCGATGGCGTGCACGACGTCGGGGTCGACGCCGAGGCCGCCACCCCCGGCGAACGCCTCACCGGAGAGCTTGAGCAGGTAGCGGCGGCGCGGGGCGCCGCTGCGGGGGCCGGCGGCGGTGCCGGTCTGGTCGGTGTGGTCGGCGCCGTCTTCCATGGGGATCTCCTCGTGCACGTACGAAGGAGGCCATCGCCGCGGGTCCTCGTGGGGTTCCCTGTACGGCAACGGCCTCCTCGTCACATCTGCGGCCGGCCGGCGTGCGGCCGACCGCGTACGACCCTACCCGGGGCCGTCTGGCTTTCGCCGCGCAGACGCGGGCGCGAACGCCCGGGCGGCTGCTGGTGCGGCGTGCGGCCGGCTGACCGGCCGCGCTTGCTGCTGCGGCCGGTCAGACGCCGACGCGGAAGCGGGCGAAGCGCTTCAGCGTGACGCCGGCCTCGTCGAGCACCTTCTGGACGGTCTTCTTGGAGTCCTTGGCGAACGCCTGCTCCAGGACGACGTTCTCCTTGAAGAAGCCGTTGACCCGGCCCTCGACGATGCGCGGCAGGGCGGCCTCGGGCTTGCCCTCCTCGCGGGCGGTGGCCTCGGCGACGCGGCGCTCGTTCTCGACCGTCTCGGCGTCGATCTCGTCGCGGGTCAGGTACTTCGGCGCGAAGGCGGCGATGTGCTGGGCGACGTCCTTGGCGGTCTGCGCGTCGGCCTTGTCCAGCTCGACCAGCACGCCGACCTGCGGGGGCAGGTCCGGGCTGGTGCGGTGCAGGTAGGAGGCGACGTAGCCGTCGGTGAACTGCGCGAAGCGGTCCAGCACGATCTTCTCGCCGAGGGTCGCGTTCGCCTCGTCGACGAACGCCTGGACGGTCTGGCCGTCCTTGATCTCGGAGCCGAGCAGCGCCTCGATGCCGGCCGGCTTGGTCGCGGCGACGTGCGCGGCGATCGCGTCGGCGACGGCCACGAACTTGTCGCCCTTGGCCACGAAGTCGGTCTCGCACTTGAGCTCGACGAGGACGCCCTCGGAGTTGTCGTCGGCGATCAGGGAGACGACGGCACCGTTGGAGGCCGAGCGGCCCTCGCGCTTGGTGACGCCCTTCTGGCCCTTGACGCGGAGGATCTCGACGGCCTTGTCCAGGTCGCCTTCGGCCTCGGTCAGGGCGTTCTTGCAGTCCATCATGCCCGCGGCGGTCAGCTCGCGGAGCTTCTTGACGTCGGCGGCGGTGAAGTTCGCCATGGGTGTGAGTCTCTTCCCGGATGGTCGGTGGATCTACGGGTGAACGGCGGGGGCGTCACGCCCCCGCCGTCGTCACGCGCGGTTCTTCTGGTTCTTCCGATTCGTCCGAACGCGCAGTCGCTTCGGGCGGTCCGGCTGCCCGAGGCCTGAGGCGGTCAGCGGCTCAGGGCGTCAGCTCTGAGCGGCGTCGCCCTCGGCGGCCGGAGCGGCCGGGGCCTCCTCGGCGGGCGCCTCGACGGCCGGAGCCTCGGTGGCGGGGGCCGCGTCGGCGGCGGGCGCCTCAGCAGCGGGGGCCTCGGCGGTCTCGGCAGCCGGGGCGGCCGGGGCGTCGGAGTCCGACTTCTTCTCGCCCTCCAGCAGGTCCCGCTCCCACTCGGCGAGCGGCTCGGCGGCGCCTTCGGCCTTCTTGTCGTTCAGCCGCGGCGCCGGAACGGGAGATCAGGCCCTCGGCGACGGCGTCGGCGATCACCCGGGTGAGCAGCGTGACGGAGCGGATCGCGTCGTCGTTGCCCGGGATCTTGTAGTCGACCTCGTCGGGGTCGCAGTTGGTGTCGAGGATCGCGACGACCGGGATGCGGAGCTTGCGCGCCTCACCGACGGCGATGTGCTCCTTCTTGGTGTCGACGATCCACACCGCGCTGGGGACCTTCTGCATCTCGCGGATGCCGCCGAGGGTCTTCTCCAGCTTGTCCTTCTCGCGGGAGAGGACCAGCAGCTCCTTCTTGGTGAGGCCGGAGGCGGCCACGTCCTCGAAGTCGATCTCCTCGAGCTCCTTGAGGCGCTGCAGGCGCTTGTAGACGGTCGAGAAGTTGGTGAGCATGCCGCCCAGCCAGCGCTGGTTGACGTAGGGCATGCCGACGCGGGACGCCTGCTCGGCGATGGCCTCCTGCGCCTGCTTCTTCGTGCCGACGAACATGATGGAGCCGCCGTGCGCGACGGTCTCCTTGACGAACTCGTAGGCGCGGTCGATGTACGACAGCGACTGGAGCAGGTCGATGATGTAGATGCCGTTGCGCTCGGTGAAGATGAAGCGCTTCATCTTCGGGTTCCAGCGACGGGTCTGGTGCCCGAAGTGGACGCCGCTCTCCAGCAGCTCCCGCATCGTGACGACGGCCATGGCCGTACTCCTTGAGGTACTCGGTTATCGCGACCACCGGACGGCGGCCGCGCCTGACGCCCCGACGCGCCGTGCCACGAGGGACCGAGGGGCGCGGCCACCGCCCCGGTCAAGGGGGTTGGTGGCGGGGCGTGCGAAGTCGATCCGGTGACCCGGATCGCCATAGGAAGTGTACGGGACCGGCGGAGCACCAGGCGACACCCGAGTTGTCCACAGGCCCGCGACCAAGATCATCCCCACGCCGCGGCAGTTGCGCCATTCTCGACCCATGACATTCACGACGATGTGGACGACGTGCGTGCGACGGTCGCTCGCGGCCGTCCTGACCACGGCCGGACCGGGCCCCGCTCCGTCACCGGCCGCAGCCCGCGGGGTGCTCGGGACCGGCCGGCCCGGCCGCGCGCTGCTGGCCGGTGACCGGTCCGGGCGTGCGCGGCCGGCCGCAGGTCCTGCGCGGCTTCGACCCGCCCGCCGACGCCCTGGGCCGCCGGCCACCGCGGCGTCGACCTACGCGCGGGCCCCGGCGCCGCCGTCCGCGCGCCGGCACCCGGCGAGGTCGCCTTCACCGGCGCCGTCGCCGGGACCCCGGTCGTCGTGCTGCGCCTGCCGGGCGGCCTGCGCACCACCTTCGAACCGGCCCGCGCCACCGTGCCGGTCGGCACCGAGGTCGCCGCCGGCGACCGGCTCGGCCTGACCGCGGGCGGCGGCCTCCCGCACTGCCCGGGCGCCTGCCTGCACTGGGGCCTGCTGCGCGGCGACGTCTACCTGGACCCGCTGTCCCTGCTGCCCCCGGAGCTGCTCCGCTCCGGCCCGTCCCGCCTGCTGCCGGTGGACGGGGTGCCGTAGGGCGGGACGCGGGGGTGGAGGGGCGGGGACGGGGGCGGGTGCGGGGGAGGGGGGAGGGCCCCCGGGGGAGCGTGCCCGGCGGGTCAGCCGGTGACGCCGTGCAGCGCCATGGTGACCGCCGCCTCGACGATCTCGTCGGGGGCGTCTCGGCCGCGCCCAGCTCGATCCGGCGGACGGCGGCGTCCACGACGCCCTGCAGCAGCATCGCGGTGAGCCGGGGCTCGGGGTGGCCGAGGGCGGACAGGGCGGCGACGACCATGGCGACGAGGCCGCCGTGCGCGGCGCGGATCTTCTCCCGGGCGCCCGCGTCGAGTTCGCCCGCGGAGATCGCCACGACCGCCCGGTGCCGGCGGTCGCCGACCAGGGTGAGCTGGCTGCGGACGTACGCCTCGATCTTGCTCGGCGGGGGTGGCGGCGGCCTGCATGGCGGCCTCGACCTCGGCGGCCCAGACCGGGAAGTCGACGGCGCACAGTTCCTCGACGACGGCCGCCCGGGAGCGGAAGTACTCGTAGACCGAGGAGCGGGCCAGCCCGGTGCGCTCGGCGAGCGCGGGGAAGGTGAGGGCGTCGGTGCCGCCCTCGGTGAGCAGGGCGCGGGCGGCGTCCAGCAGGGCGCGGCGCTGCATCGTCCGGTGTTCGGCCACCGAGGCCGCTCGAATTCTCGGCATCCCACCACTGTAGACAGTCCGGCTCAGCGTCGCCCCTACGTCGGCGAGCTTTGCCCGCAGTTGGAGGACGGACTTGGTGTGGATCTGGCTGACCCGGCTCTCGGTGACGCCGAGTACCTGGCCGATCTCGGCGAGGGTCAGGCCCTCGTAGTAGTAGAGCGTGACGACGGTCTTCTCGCGTTCGGGCAGGGTGTTGACGGCGCGGGCGAGCAGCCGGCGCAGTTCGCGGTCCTCGGCGATCTCGACGGGGTCGTCGGCGCCGGTGTCCTCCAGGGTGTCGACGAGGCTGAGCCGGTCGCCGCCCTCGTTGCCGACGTGCAGGAGTTCTTCGAGGGCGACGACGTTGGCCAGCGACAGCGCGCTGAAGACGCCGTGCAGTTCTTCGAGGCCGACGCCCATCTCGGCGGCGACCTCGGGTTCGCTGGGGGTGCGGCGGAGCTTGGCCTCGAGGGTGGCGTAGGCGCGTTCGACGGCGCGGGCCTTCTGCCGGACGGAGCGGGGAATCCAGTCGAGGGCGCGCAGTTCGTCGATCATGGCGCCGCGGATGCGGGTGATCGCGTAGGTCTCGAACTTGATGGCGCGCTCGGGGTCGAACTTCTCGATGGCGTCGATGAGTCCGAAGACGCCGGAGGAGACGAAGTCGGCCTGTTCGACGTTGGCGGGCAGGCCGACGCTGACCCGGCCGGCCACGTATTTGACCAGCGGCGAGTAGTGCAGGATGAGCTGTTCCCGCAGCCGTGCGTCCCCCGTGGACTTGTAGGTCCGCCACAGCGCGTCGAGCGAGGTGGGTGCGGCGGGCCGGGGGGTGGCCCGGGCGGTGGTCACTGCCGTCGCCCGTTCGGACCCGGGGGTGTGCTGGGGCATGCGTCGTTGTGAGCCGTTCTGCCGTGGCGTGGGCGGGAAATCGAATCTCCGCGAGCGTAGCGTGACCATAGTGTCGCTGATAGCTACGGCATCCGTGTGGGACATGCGCAGATACGTTCCTCTACGGGTGCGGGCGGACGGGGCGGGCGCGGTGCCGCGCCCCGCGGCGGATGGGCGGTACCTGCGGCGCAATGATGCGCGGCCGCGCGCCGTCCCCCGGCCGGTCCTACGATCGTCCCAGGTCACGGCGGTTCCGCTGTCACCTGATGGTGTGTCGCTCGCGTCAACCGGTTCAGCTCCGCGGACTCCCGCGAGCGGTACGGACCAGGGTCCAGCGGCCGCATTCACGTGCGACGAAGCCGAGCGCCTGCAATTCGTGGAGGCGGCCCAGCGTGTCGGCGACGGCGGCGCCGGCCGCGTCGCGCGATGTCCTCCTCGGTGGCCGCGCCCTGGCCGGGAAGCGCCTCCAGGACCCGGGCGGTGGCGGCGCGCAGCCGGTCGCGGGGCAGCACCGGGCCGTGCCGGACCGGGGCGAGGTCGGCGCCGATCTCGCCGACCAGTTCGACGACTTCGGCGGCGTCGGTGACCACGGCGGCGCCGGCCGCGCAGCAGTTCGTGCACGCCCTCCGACAGCCCGCTGGTGCAGGGCCCGGGTACGCCCATGGTGACCCGGCCGAGCGCGAGCGGCCCGGCGCGCGGTGATCAACGAGCCGCTGCGGTAGCGGGCTTCGATGACGACGGTGCCGCGGGTGAGCGCGGCGATGACCCGGTTGCGCAGCACGAACCTGGATCTGGTGGGGTGTTCGCCCGGCGGCAGCTCCCCGATCAGCAGGCCGTGTTCGGCGATCCGGCCGATCAGTGCGGCGTTGCCCCGCGGGTAGGGCATGTCGACGCCGCTGGCCACCACCCCGACGGTGGCCCCGCCGGCCCTGAGCACCGCGTCGTGCACGACGCCGTCGACACCGTAGGCGGCTCCGGACACCACGACCCACCCGGCGTCGGCGAGGCCCGCGCCCAGCAGCGCGGCCATGTGCGCGCCGTAGTCCGTGCAGGCGCGGGCGCCGACCACGGCCACCGAGCGCAGCGCCCACAGCCGCAGCGACGGCCGCCCGCGCACCCACAGGCCGTACGGCCGCTGGGCCCCGAGGTCGTCCAGCTGCCCGGGCCAGTCGCCGTCCCCCGGGCACAGGAAGCGGCCCCCGGAGCGGTGTGCGGCGGCCAGGTCGGCCACCGGGTCGGCCCGGGCGCCGCGGAGCCGGTAGCTGTCGGTCCTGCGCTGCCCGGCGCCGGGCAGTGTCCTTCCGGCGCGGGCGGCCCGGAGCGCGGCGTGCGGGCCGCCGTCGCGGACGGCCCGGCCCATCACCTCGTCACCGGGGTCGGCGACCCGGGTGAGCGCGATCCGGGCGAGCCGCTCGTCCCAGGGCACGGCGGCGTCCAGCCCTTCCGTCCCGGTGAGCGTCCCGTCCGCGTAGGCCGCCCGCAGCGCGGCCTCCTCCCGGGACGCTGCGCCGCGTCCGTCGCGGCCCGCGGCCTCGGGCGGGTCCGCGGGCCTTCTCCCGTCCTGCTCGCCGGCCCGGCTCCGCGCCGGCGGTCCGCACGTCCCCGCGGCGCCATCACGCGCCTCCCGCCACGGACGCCACGCCCCTGCTCACTCCGGTGCGCAACTGGAGTGCTTCCAGGACGTGTTCGGGTCCGGGGCGGTCGTGGCCCGAGAGGTCGGCGAGGGTCCAGGAGACGCGCAGGACGCGGTCGAGGCCGCGGGCGGTGAGCAGGCCGCGCTCCATGTCGCGTTCGACGGCGTGCAGGGCGCCGGGGGCGACGTGCCAGCGGGTGCGCATCTCGTGCCCCGGCACTTCGCTGTTGAGCCTCCAGGGGGTGCCGGCCAGCCGGGCGGCGGCGCGGGCGCGGGCCTCCTGGACGCGGGCCGCGACCGTGGCGGAGGACTCGCCCGCGCCGCCGAGGCCGCCGTGCCCGATCAGGTCGCAGCGGCTGACGGCCGCCGACGTCGACCCGCAGGTCGACCCGGTCCAGCAGCGGCCCGGACAGCCGGGCCTGGTAGCGGCGGACGGCGGTGGGTGAGCAGTCGCAGCCGCCGCCGAGCACGGAGTACCGCCCGCACGGGCACGGGTTGGCGGCCATCACCAGCATGAAGCGGGCGGGGAGCCGTATCACCCCGGCGGCCCGGGCGACGACGACGTGCCCGGACTCCAGGGGCTGCCGCAGTGCTTC
The DNA here is from genome assembly GCA_963820715.1 of uncultured Actinomycetota bacterium. Classification (GTDB taxonomy): domain Bacteria; phylum Actinomycetota; class Actinomycetes; order Streptomycetales; family Streptomycetaceae; genus Actinacidiphila. The sequence continues at coordinate 620,439 of CAWGAU010000005.1, forward strand.
CAGGGAGCGCACGCTGAATTCCGGCGCTTCGTCGAGAAAGAGCACTCCGCGATGGGACAGGGAGACGGCGCCGGGCCTGGGCAGTCCGCTGCCGCCGCCGACGAGGGCGGGCATGGTGGCGGAGTGGTGCGGGGCGCAGTAGGGCGGGGTGTCGACCAGGGGGCGGCCCGCGGGCAGGATGCCGGCGACCGAGTGCACGGCGGTGACCTCCAGGGACTCCTGCCGGGTGAGCGGGGGCAGGATGCCGGGCAGCCGCTCGGCCAGCATCGTCTTGCCCGGCGCCGGGCGGGCCCTTCAGGTAGAGGTGGTGGCCGCCGGCCGCGGCGGCCTCCAGGGCGAGCCGGGCGGCGCGCTGTCCGGCGACGTCGGCCAGGTCCGGGACGTGGCCGCCGCCCGGGCGGGCGCCCGCGCCGGCGCCGGGTCCGCCGAAGCCCGCGACCAGACCGGTGCCGACGCCGCTGCCGGGCACGGTCAGTCCCGCCAGCATGGGGTCGGGCCGTCCCTCGGCGTCGGCGTCGTCCTGCTCCTCGGGCACCGGTTCGTCGTTGAGCACGGCGACGAGCTGGCGCAGGCTGCGGACGCCGAGCACGCTGACGCCGGGGACGAGCGCGGCCTCCGCGGTGGTGCGTTCGGGCACCACCACGTGCCGGTAGCCGGCGTCGGCGGCGGCGAGCACGGCGGGCAGCACGCCCCGGACCGGGCGGAGCCGGCCGTCGAGGCCGAGTTCGCCGATCATCATCAGGTCGGCGATGGACTTGGGGGCGATCCGGTCGTTGGCGGCGAGCACGGCGCAGGCGACGGCCAGGTCGAAGCCGGAGCCGCCCTTGGGGACGGAGGCCGGGCTCAGGCCCACGGTGAGCTTCTTCTGCGGCCAGGTCTCGCCGCTGTTCAGCCATTCCCTGATGATCTGATGTGTTCAAGCGCGTCAGAAGGAGATCCCGTTGAGCGAGTGGCATGTGGTGTGGGTACCGGATCCGGGGCAGTGGGGAACCCTGCCGACTGAGGGCGTCCTGGGGGTACGGGATCTGCCGGAGGCGGTGGCCCGAATAGGTCTGCTGCCGGGCGACCCGGTGTACATAAGGCCGGACGGAATGGTGGACAGCTGTCTCCTGGATTTCGTGCGGTCCGATGTGTTCCGGAAACTGGAAAGGGAAACCAAGAGGAATTACGGAACGGATTACCGGACGCTGTTGAATTCCCTCTCCTTGCGCGGGCTGTCGTGGCGGCAGGCGACGCGTCAGGACCTGGCGGACTACCGGAACTGGCGATGTGACGCTCCGGGGAATCCGGACCGGATCAGCGGGACGAAGTGGGACCGCGAGGCGGCGGCGTTCACGAAGCTGTTCAAGTGGGGGAAGGTCTATCCCCTGCCGGTGGACGTTTCCCAGCGGGAGGACCGGGCTGCGGACTCGGTCAGTGCACGGGTGTCGTGGCTGACGCCACGAACCTGGGGGTTGTGGTCGGACATCGGGCTGCGCGGCCACACCCTCGCCCGGGTCGCGTCTCCGAGCTGGGAGTCGCGTACGGAGCTGCGGAACACGGCCTTCGTGCAGTTGCTGCTCAGTTCAGGGCTGCGGCGGCAGGAAGGCGGGGGTCTGCTGCTATTCGAGTTGCCGACTCAGCGCTTGCGCCGCGGGCGGTACATGCACGGTCGTCTCGCGGGTGCGCTGACGAGGTCGAAGAACAGCCGGACGTACTACGCCTCGGTGGACGCGGTGGGCCAAGTCGAGGCCTACGTCCAGTCCGAGCGGGCCTGGGCGGTCCAGCGGGCCCAGGAGACGGGCCGCTACGAGCGGCTCGAGGTGATGCAGCAGATGCTGCTGGTCACGAGGGTGACTCACGGTTTGAAGCCGGAGGTGGAGTGGGTCGACCGCAACGGTGTGGTCAGCTCACAGGAGCTGAGCCGTCTGAAGTGGCGTGAGCGGCAGTGGCTGTTCCTGGAGGGCCCCGACGGACCGGAGCCAGCGTGGTTGTGGCTGACGGAGAAGGGCCTGCCTATGCTCCCGGACCGGTGGAACGGCGTGTTCAGGACGGCGAACCTGCGCTGCGAGCAGGTGCTGCTCGACGAGGAAGAGCGGAAGGTCACCCGGGACCTGCGGCTGGCGGAGGTGCAGAGCAAGAGTCCGTACGCCACCCCGCACTCGGCCCGGCATTCGTTCGCGCTGTTCATGCTGATTCTGCTGAACGACCTGTATGAGAAGCGATACGGGCTCACTGCCAAGGACCGGCGGGACTTCGCCCTACTGTTCGGCGATCCGTGGTGGCTGGTGAAGACGTTGCTGGGGCACGCGGACGTGGAGACGACGAAGCGGCACTATTTGGCGCCTGTTGCTCATCTGCAGCTGGAGTCGATCCTCGCCGCCGCGGACACCACGGATGAGGACGAGGAAATGGATGACTTGAACGGGGTGTTCGCCCGGCTGGCCCGGGAGACGGCCGGCATCCAAGACATCGACGTACTCCTCGGGAAGCCGTCGTGAGCGGGCGGGGACGCAAGGCTGTCCTGCTGCCGCCCGGTCACCACGTCGATCTGCCGGTGGCCTCGGACGGCCTCGTGGTCACGGTCACGAACAAGGCCAGCTACACGAAGGAGTGGGACTTCGCCGAACTGTCGGTAGCCGAGCCGATGCAGAGGTCGCTCGCTGCGTTGTTCGCTGTCCGGTCCCTCGGCTGGACCAGCCACAGCACGGCCAGGACCTGCTGGACCGGTCTTGAAATGTTCGCGAAGTTCGTCGCCGGTCTGGACAGTCCACCGGATGATCTCGACGGTCTCACCGTGGCCGCCCTGCAGAGCTGGCGGGATCTGCACATCAACACCAACAGCGGCAAGACCACACTGCGCGTCGTCCGAGGCATTCTGCAGGAGGACGCCCGGCTGGATGGTGGGCCGGTGGCAGACGAACTGGCGCGACGGATTCCGAAGCCGGTGCCGAGCAAGCAGTCTTACGGGGACAGCGAGCGCGACAGGGTGGTGCTGACGGCTCAGCGTCAGTTCCGGTCGGCTTGGCTGCGGATCACCGAGAACTCTCGGCGGCTGAACAGATGGCGTGCGGGCGACCTCGCCGAGGGCAGCCGGGAGTGGAAGATCGGGCAGGTTCTCGACCACGTCGCCCGCACCGGAGATGTTCCCCGCACAGTCCTGCCGGGCGGTCTGCGGCACGTGACGCATCGCAAGTTGCTGGGCGGCTCGAGTCCGGAGAAGACCTGGGGTCAGCTATTTCTGACACATTCGGAGCTCACCGCACTGGCCGTGCTGCTGACTGACCGGTTCGCATGGAATCTGTCGGTCTATGACCGGCTGCCGGCGCCGACGACGAGCCCGTCGGTCGGCGAGACAGCCTCGGTGACCTACCAAGTCCAGGTCGAGAAGCACAGAACCGGCTGGGGACGGTGGTTCTCCACGGAGAACGTCACGGACTCCGGGGCCGACTCTCCGGGACGGCTGATATCTCAGGCCATGGAAGCCACCGCTCACGCACGCATGCTCGCCAACGAGCTGAAGCCGGGGGTCAACCTGTTCATGGCGGCTCGCGCTTACCACCTGGAGCCGGTGCACACGGATCTGGACCGTCCCGCCCCGGTGGGCCCCATATCTTTCGGTGTCTCCTACGCAATGGCTCAGTACTGGGCCGAGAAGCATGGACTGGGCGGGTCGCCGTTCGGGCGGGTCCGCCGGACCACGGTGACTGATGAGGGCCGCCCCCTGCAGCACAGCCAGGGCACACACGAGAGCGTCTATGTGCTGCCGGACAAGCGGGTCCAGCGTGCTTCCCGGGATGTCTTCGAGGCGGGGGCCGTCGAGGCCCTGCAGCAAGCCCGTGCTGTCGTCTTCGAGGGGAAGATCGCGGACAAGCCGGACCCGGGACATCAGGAGACCGCGACGGCGGACTGCGAGGACGAGGAGTCCAGCCCATGGCCGGCTCCCGAGGGGGGCTGCGGGGCGGATTTCCTGCTCTGTCTCGCCTGCTCAAACGCGCATGTCCACCCCGGCCACCACCCCCGGCTCGCGCATTTGCACCAGCAGATCGTGAGCCTGCGCTCCGCCACGGACGACCGCATGTTCCGTGAACGCTGGAACGATCCTCTGCTACGGCTGGAGGATCTCCGCGACGACGGCAAGAAGGTGGGCCCGGCCGCCTGGGATGCCGCCCTGGCCCGCATCAGTGATGCCGACCGCGGTGTTGTCAAGCTCCTTCTGAAGGGAGACCTCGCCCCGTGACCAGCCTCGCTGCCGAATACGACCCGTACATCCTGCCCATGCCCGCCCCGGGCAGCCCGGTGGTGCTGCCCGAGTGGATCAACCCCAGCAACACGCACGACAACGCCCGATATGAGGACCCCGTCTGGCCTCTGGCGCCACTCATCGACAATCCCGGCACTGGCCTGTGCTCGATCTTGTGGAGGAATTGCCCGGCACCTCTGCTGGGCGAGGTGAAACTCGTGACCTGGACGATGCTCAACGGTCGGCTTCGGCCCACCTACCTCAAGGGCCGCGGGGTCCAGGCGCGGGGCAGGACGTCCGCCTCCGACATGCGGGACACCTGCAATGAGTGGATGCGGCTGGCACGTTGGCTGCATGAACGTCGCTTCACCAGCCTCGCTGACTGTGCCGAAGAGGTGTGGCGGGCTTACCTGCCCGAGCGGTGGAAGGAGGGAGTCTCCCGCGTCTACGCGGAGAAGATAAGTATTGCTCTGTCGGATCTTTGGGCATTTGACCAGCTCAGTGCTCGCCCCGCGAACGTCACCCAACCTCCATGGGAGGTCGAGGGAGTCGATGACTTCCTTCCTGCGGCCGACGGCTCGGCATCCGGGGAGAACAGCAGGGAGCCGCTCGACCCGCAGACCCTGGGGCCGTTGCTGATCTGGGCGATCCGCTTCGTCGATGACTTCGCCGACGACATCCTCGCCGCCTGGGCCGAGAGGCGACGTCTGGTCGCCGTGGCCGCCGCGAACGTGGCTGTCCCCGAGGGCTTGACCGCCCTTGCGGATTACCTGCTGCCTCTCATCGAGGCGGGTGAAGCGCTCCCGGCGATCCGGATGCACGGCAAGATGTGCCTTGCCCGCACCTACGTCTCCGCGCTCACCGGCGCGAGTCTGGGCCAGGTCGGCCGCTTCTCAGAGCGGCACCGGCTCTCGGACCTGGCCAACGAGCGGCCCGGCCCGTGTTCTTTGCAGGTGCCGGTCACCGGGCGGATCGATGGGAAGCCCTGGCGCACGCACATGGACTTCGACGAGGCCCCCGAACTGATGCGGCACCTGGGCACGGCCGCAATGATCATCTGTTTGTACTTGACCGGTATGCGTCCGCAGGAAGTACAAGGTCTGCGGTCGGGCTGCTGCCCCGAGCCCGAATCTGGCGCCGACGGCACACGCGGCCGACACCTAATCCGCAGCTGGCACTACAAAAACGTCACCGATGCCGACGGCAATCTGATCTCCGCGGGGGAGGAACGCGAGGTCCCTTGGGTGGCTATCAGCCCGGTCGTCCACGCCATCCGCGTCCTCGAGCGGATGGTGCCGTCGGGAGAGCTCCTTCTGAGCGCTGCCCACCACGATTTCATGCAGCAGCGCGGCCACCACGGGGCGCTGAAGCACCAAGGTCTGAACAACCGAGTCGAGGACTTCGTGAGTTGGGTGAACCGCGAAGCGAAGACCCAGGGCCTGCCCGATCAGATCATCCCCGCGGACCCGCACGGGGCGATCGGGTTGGCCCGGTTCCGGCGCACGCTGGCCTGGCACATCGCCCGGCGTCCCGGCGGACTGGTCGCGCTCGCGATCCAGTACGGGCACATGCGGACGGTTCTGGACGCCCGGACCTCCAGCGGTTACGGATCCCGCAGCCGTGGGGGTATCCACAGTGTGCTCGATGTCGAGACCGCGCTCGCTGCCGCGGACACCGCCGCCCACCTGCGCGACCGCATGGCCGCCGGGGAGAAAATCTCCGGCCCGGGCGCCCGACGGGCGATCACCGCCGCCGCGACGACGCCGCAATTCGAAGGCCGGGTCGTCCCCACGACGTTCGCGAAGAAGGCCACCAAGTTCCTCGCCCGGGACGGCATCGTGCTCTACGACAACCCGGACTCCTTCCTGATCTGCGCGTTCAAGCACGACAACGCGCTCTGTGACCCCGAACCGGGCGCGACTGCCCCGAGGCAGTACGCCTGCCAACAAGGCTGCGGCAACACCGTCCGCACCGACACCCATGCACAACAGATGCGAGAAAAGGCCGACGAGATCGACCTGAAGGCCACCGTCGTTCCGGAGAAACTCGCCAAACGAATGCGCCGCAATGCTGACAACCTTCGTAAAGCGGCCGACGCCCACGACACCACCGCCCAGACCGCCGAGGCTCTGACATGAACCAGCCGCACCAGGACGAACGCACCCGTATCCGCGAGGCGATGGACCGACTCCTGGCCGGACAGGCCACCACCTCTAACGGCAGTCTCACCGTCAAGGCACTCGCCGAGGAGGCCGGCGTCCACCGCATGGCCCTCCTCAAAAGGCATGCGGACTTGAAGAACGCGTTCTACGAGCGCGTCCGCAACGAAACCCAACAGGTCCCGGAGATCGAGAAGCAGCTACGGAAGACCGTCACCAAGCTCAAGAAGACGGTCTCGAACCAGAAGACTGAGATCGATGATCTCCGTCAGCAAGTGACCCTGCTCGCTATGGCCAGCGCCGTCCTCCTCGACGGTCAAGGCGCCCTATCTGCACCTGAGCCGTCTCTCGCCGATGCCCCGGACAACGTGATCCCGTTCCGTCCACCCATCAGCTAACCTCGCGCTTTCGTCAGGCAGGTTGTCCGGTGGGTGATCGGGTAAGCGAAAAGTGCCTCTGACCAGTATGAATGAGGATTGTCGAGGTCCTTGTTCCTGCTCCAGCCGGAGGCACTTCTCAGGTGAAGAAGACTATCGGGTTCTATCCGCGTGCCCACGTCGAGGGCGGTGGCCACGGGGTGGTCTCGCAGGCCGGGGCAGTTCTGCTGGTCGAGACGGTCCGTAAGTCGGGGCTGGACGATGCGATATCGGCGGCACTGACGCCATGGCGCAAGCCGCGGGCCGTGCACGACCCGGGGAAGATCCTGCTGGACGTCGCGCTCGCGACCGCTCTCGGCGGGGACTGCCTGGCAGATGTCGGGGTCCTGCAGGCCGAGCCGGAGGTGTTCGGGCCGGTGGCATCCGACCCGACGGTCTCCCGTCTCATCGACACCCTTGCCGCAGCGGAACCCAAGGCGCTCACCGCGATCCGCTCGGCTCGGGCCGAAGCCCGCCGGCCGGTCTGGGAACTGGCGGGCGCCGGCAGTCCGGCCGCCGCCGGACCGGTGATCGTGGACATCGACGGCGTGCTGGTCCTGGCACACTCCGAGAAGCAGGACGCCACCGCGACCTGGAAGAAGACCTTCGGCCACCATCCGCTCGTCGCGTTCGTCGACCACGGCCAGGCCGGCTCCGGAGAGCCGGTGGCCGCCCTGCTGCGGCCCGGCAACGCAGGCTCCAACACCGCCGCCGACCACATCGAGGCCACCCGACTCGCCCTGGCCCAGCTGCCCAAGGTCCTGCGCCGCGGGCGGCAGACACTGATCCGCACCGACTCCGCCGGCGGCACCCACGCCTAATGGGCGGTGACGGGGACGGTGTGAAGCCCAGACATCACCCGGGCCGTGAGCCACCGTCATGCGGATTCTTCGCGAGCACGACGAGCAGACCGCCACGGCGGCGAGTACGTGATCACGCCGCTACTTCGCGGCTGGTGTCTGAGCTAGGACACCGGGGCCATCACAGGTGTTCTTCCGGTCGGGAGTCGGTCGGGGCCGGCTCACCGTATCGGGCACCGCTGGAGATGGCCTGGACCCGGGCCGGGCCGTCATATCCCGCCCCCGGTACGGGTCAGCGACGGTCGCCGAGGAAGTCGCGGGCACGTCCGCCGAGTTCGAATCACGGTCCATGATGGTGGGCCCGGTGCCTTCGGCGACTCGGGTGCTGCAATGCGGTTACTGTAGCAGCGCTCTCGATCGGGGACGCACTGGTACTCGGTCTAAACGTGCTTCATCGACCGTCTCCGGAGAGTTCTCGGCGGAGCTCCTCGGCGCGCTGCCGGGCCGCGGCGGCCTCGTCGGGGCGATCCGCGGCGGTAAGCACCTCGGCCAGCATATTCTGGACCTCGAGTTCGTGCACGTGCCGGTGCGAGGCACGGTCCAGTTCGGCGGCGCGGGCGGCCGCCCGGATTGCCTCGTCGTTCGCCCCAGCCTCGTAGTGGACCAACGCCAGGAAGAGGAGAGACTGGGCCTCGTGCTCGTGGTCCCGGATCTGGCCGTAGAACCCGATCGCGCGGCCAAATTCGGCGATAGCGCCCTCCGTGTCGTCGACGGTGAAGCGCATGCCGCCAAGGTTGTGCGCCACGAGACCCTGGCCGTGGATGTCCCCCTCCTCCTGGTAGATCCCGGCGGCGCGCCGGTACAGCTCCTCGCTCCGTACCAGGTCGGCCTCGTCATCCGGGTGGCGCAGGTTGCCGGCGAGGTTCGTCATGGCGTTGGCGGCGCTGTGCAGGGCGCCAATCTCCTCGAAGAGGCCGATCGCATCCTCCAGCATCCCGACGATCTGCTCCCGCGGGAGCACGTCCGCCAGGACGCTGCCAGCGTTCGTCAATGTTATGGCCAGGCCCTCGTCGCTGTGCTCCCCAAAGATGGCGAGGGCGTCGTTGAACGACGTGATGGCCCTCTTGGTGAACCCGGTCTCAGCGTAGGCGCAGCCGAGGTTACTCAAACCAAAGCCGAGTCGCAGGGGATCGTCCAGCTCCCGGGCGGCGTCCACTATCGCCTCTGAGACCGCGATGCGATCGTCCACGTGGCCGCGGTGGTCGAAGAAGCGCATGAGGGAGAAGCCGATCGCCACGGCGTCCTCGGCGCTGTCGCTGCTCGTGCGCCATCCGGTCGCGAGGGCCGTCAGGGACTCATGCTCGGCGCTCAGCCACTCTAGGGCGTCCACCCGGTCGCGAAAGCGCGCGGTGCGCTCGATCGGTAGGGTCTCCAGGTGCAAGTCAGCATCCTGCGCGTCGTCTCGGTAGTAGGCAACGAGTCGGCTCCGGGCCCGCGGACGGCGGTCCGCGGCCGCCTCCTTGTCGCCGCACTCGTCGGAGTACAGGCGCAGCAGGTCGTGCATACGGAAGCGGTCGGCAACGCTGCGGGCCTCCACCATGTGGGCCCGGTACAGCGTGTCCATATGGTCGTCGGTGACAGACCCGTCCTCGTCGAGCAGGTAGGCCGCCGTCCGGAGGGAGAAGTCCCGGCCAGGGCAGAGCGACAGCAGCCGGAAGAGCCGTGCGGGGTCGGGGGGCAGGTGCTGGTACGACAGCTCGAAGGCCGAACGCACGGGATCGGCACCGTCGTCGAGCACGCTTAGCCGCTTGCCCTTCTTGGCAAGTTTCTCGGCGAGGAGCTTGACGGTCCAGTGGGGGTGGGTGCTGAGGATGCTCGCGCAGATCCGCAGGGCCAGCGGCAGGCAACCGCACAGCTTGGCGACCTCGGTGGCGGCCTCGGGTTCCGCGTCAATCCGGCCGTCCTCCTCGTCGTTGTATTGCACCGCCTCCCGCAGCAGCTTCCGGGCGGCGGAGTAGTCGAGCATCTTCAGGTCCTGTTGGCGAGCGAGCGTGGTGGAGAGTTTGGTGCGGGAGGTGAGCAGGACGCCGGCGGTATTCTGGGAGGGCAGCAGGCTCTTCACGTGGGCGGGGTCGGCCACATTGTCGATTACGACCAGTACGCGCTGGCCCTGCGCCGCCAGCTCGCTTAACCGGGTGCGGTAGAGCGAGCGCCGGTTCTGCTCGCCCTGCGGTATGCCGTGGGCGGGTAGGCCGAGGTCGAGCAGCAGCGTCTCCAGCGCCTGCGTGGCGGAGAGAGCATGCTGCCGGTCGTAGCCGGACATGTCGATGAACACGACGTGGGAGTAGCGGCCGAGTTCCGCAGAGAGCCGGTGGGCGATCTGCTTAGCCACCTCGGTCTTGCCCACCCCGGCCATGCCGGTGATCAGCAGGGGACGCTGGTGCGGGGTGCGCTCAGGGTCGAGGTGTTTGACGCAGTCGTCCAAGACATCCTGGCGTCCGGTGAAGGTGTCCGACAGCGGCGGCAGGCCAGCCGAGGCCATGATCCCGTCCGGCAGTTGCTGCTGGACGATGGTCTGGGCCTGGTTGACCTGGCCGTTGTTGAGGAAGTTCGACATCTGATTGCGCAGTTCGTCGGCCACCCTTTTCCTCTCCTGGATGTTCTTCCGGCTCCGGCCGGTACGGACTGGCAGCGGTGGGCGGGAGGCGAGTTCGCCGCCTGCCCACCGCTGCCGACGGCGTCAGTCGATGTGCATGTCTCGGCCCTGGTTGATCGTTCCGTAGTTCGTGCCGCCGGAGACCTCGTTGCGGACGTCACCGCCGACATCCCCGACGTGCACGGAGGCCCGGTCGCCGAAGGTGTTGCCGGCGACCGCTGCCGCACCGCCCGCCGCAGTCTCGGCGTCGTTGAGTCGGATGACCAGGTCGGCCAGCTCTGCCGCGAACGCCTCGTCCCGCTCGGCAGCGATCCGCAGCGACATCAACATCAGGTCCGACGTGCCCTGGCTAGGCTGCTCCAGCCCCTCGCGGGCCTCCTGCTCCAGGAGGTTCATCGGCTGCGAGCCCGTGCCCAGCGTTTTCTCCACAAGCCGGTGCAGGCGGTCCATCAGCTTCCCGAAGATATTGTCCGTCTCCTCCCCTGCCCGCTCCGCCGCAGACTTCCCTCGCCGCTTGACCCATGCGAACAGGTAGGCACAGACGGCCACTTCGATCCCAGTCATCGACTGACCCCTTCGACTTTTGTGATGAGCCATCACTTTAGACCGGGTCCTATGTGGTGAGTCGGATGAGCTGTTTGGGCCGTCCGAGGGCGACTGACAATCAGGGCCCGTTGCATGTTCGCGATCTGTTCAAAACGTCGTGCTGGTCAGATCTTGGAGTGGATGTCCCGGTTCGGGCAGGGGGCACACGCAGTGCAGACACGGTCTCGGTGATCATGTGAGTGTCGAAGTCCCATGAACACCTGGCGAGTCCGTGCCTGCTCCTGCATATTCCCTCATGCCCGCCGCGCTGGGCCAACTGGGCCGGACTGCTGCGCCGGTTCCGCTGGCGGACGCGGTCGCGCTGTCCGGCTTCCTGGACCTGGTGCCCGATCCGCGAGGCGCCCGTGGCCGCCGCTACCGGCTGTCCGCCCTGGTCGTCGCAGCCGCGGCCGGTGTCCTGGCCGGCGCCCGCTCGCTCACCGCGATCACGGAATGGATCAGCGACATCCCCGCGTGGGCCTGCCGGGTTCTCGGCTTCCCCACCGACCCGCTCACCGGCACCGTGTCCGTCCCACACCCTCACACCCTGCGTCGTCTCCTCGTCCAGATCGACGGCGACGCCCTCGACCGGGCGATCGGCGCCTTCCTCACCGCCCGCGCCACCCCGGCCGGCCCCGGACTGCGGGCGATCGCTGTTGACGGCAAGGCCCTGCGCGGCTCACGCACCCACATCACCAGGCACGTCACTCTGCTCGCCGCGATGGACCACAACGGTCACGTCCTGGCCCAGCGCCAGGTCGCGGACAAGAGCAACGAGATCCCCGCCTTCCGGCCTCTGCTGGACAGTGTCGACCTGACCGGCACGGTCATCACCGCAGACGCGCTCCACACCCAGCACTCTCACGGCACCTACCTCCGCGGGCGCGGTGCCCACTACATCGCCCACGTCAAGGCCAACCATCCCGGCCTGCTCGACCGCGTCCGCCGCCTGCCCTGGCGCGAGATCACGCTCGACCACCACGACCGCACCCGGGCCCACCACCGCCTGGAGATCCGGCGGCTGAAGACCGCCGCCTTCGCCCACCTCGACTACCCAGACGCCTGTCAGGCCCTCCAAGTCGTGCGCTGGAGGAAGGACTTCACCACCGGCAAGCTCACCATCGAGCGCGTCCACCTGATCACCAGCCTGCCACCCGGCGCGGCTACCGGCGCCCAGCTCGCGGACTGGATCAGAGGGCACTGGAAGATCGAGAATCATCTGCACCACGTCCGCGACCGCACGTTCCGCGAGGACGACTCCAAGATCCATGCCGGCTGTCTCCCACGCATCATGGCCGGCCTGCGCAACCTCGCCATCGGCGTCCACCGTCAGGACGGCCACACCAACATCGCCGCCGCCCTACGCCACACCGCCCGCGACTGCCGCAGACCCCTGACCGCCCTCGGCATCACCGGATGAATCCGGACAGACCTCGATCATGCAAGAGACCCTGATATGTGAGGTTTGGCAGAGAATAGCAGTGGGTGGCTGGTGAACGGGGATCATTGGAACCGTGAGGGCGATCCATTGGCCCTCGTCATGATGACTGCGGCAGTCTCACTGCCCTCCCTCGATGGCGATACGCGCTAGGAGCTTAACCAAAGGAAGTTCTGCGGCCACGGCATCCACACTGGGCCCAAAGTCGTTCAGGATCAGATCCTGCTTCCCATGTGCGAGCCCATTACGGAGAGCGTAGAGATGGACAGCGATATCAACATCTGCTGTTCGAAGCGCCTCAATTCGCCCCAATGCGCGCTCCCGAAGGACTTCAAAGACCTCTATCGGATCCTCGGTCAGTTCGCGAGGATAGTCTGGCGCCACCATCTGCAAAGATCCAAAATCGTAGCTATGAATCTCATCCAAGTGGCCTTCGATGAACTTCTTCCCATTGTCATTTCGAGGCCACTCCAGGACTCGATAGAGGTCAAGATACTCAGCGAGCAGGTCTATCTGGCGGATTGCCGACGCATACAGGGACAGAGCTTCACGCCGACCGGTAAACCGTCCATCGAAATTGGTTAGAGGATCCCCTTCATACGCATAGCGCAGGGAGAGGGCGTCATTGAACCTGATTTGGTGCGCAAATTCAACCGACGCTTCGAGTGCATCTCGATAGTAGCGGCCTGGTTGATGCCATGCCCGCAGGTGACCTATCGCCTCAAATGGCGGTGGCGCATCACTTCTGAATGGCAAGACAACCGTCGGGCAGTCGTGATCAAACGCAATGCAGTCAGCGAAAAACAATGTTTGCGCCAGCGACGCATGCTCGCTGCTGTGTTCGTAGCACCCATCGCTGGACAGCGGGATCGGCACCAAGAGGTGCGCATAAGGATCTTCAGCGAGGCCCCACCGGCCGTCCGCTTCGAACCCGCCCGTCACCTGCAAGCCCGTGGCACGGATGCCGTACCCGACCCGTTCCCAGTTGATCACACTATCGATGGTAGAGCTTTGGGGCGCTCGCCGTCCTGTCACACACCCTCAGAGGTCGGGCCAGGGCCCCGGCAAAGTTGATCACGCTGCCAGGAGCAGGTTGATGGGGCGGTCGGTGTCGCGGGCGTGATGCCGTAGGGCGGCGGCGATGTTGCGGTGTCCGTCCAGGCGGAGCAGGGTGATCGCGGTGTTGCGCAAGCCCGCCATGACACGGGGTGCGTTGCCGGTGCGGATCTGGGAGCGGTCCTCGTCGAAGGTAACGTCGCGGACCCAGTGCAGGCGATTTTCGATCTCCCAGTGCGACTGCACCCATGCGGCCAGGACCACGGGCGGTGCGGTGACGGCGTCCGCGCTGGTGATCAGGTAGACGATCTCGACGGTCCGCCGGCCCTTCCTGGTGACGGTGCGCCGCAGCTGGGCGACCTGCATGGCTCCGCTGAACTCGACCCATGCCGGTACGTCGACGGCCTTGATGGTGCGGGTGGTACGACGTCCGTGTCCCCGAACCGTCTTGGTGACGGAGGGTATCGAAGCCCAGGGGAGCGCCTTGAGCTGCGCATACAACGACTTCTGATTGGCCTTCACGGTCAGGACGTAGTCACCGCCGGACCCGGTCACCAGGTCCGCCGTGTCGTGCTGGGTGTGCAACGCGTCCATCGTGACCACCACGCCGTCCAGGTCGAGGAGTTGAAGCAGATCCCGGGCGGCAGGGATCTCGTTGCTCTTCTCACCCACCGCGACCTGGCCGAGCACCGCCCCGGAACCGTGGGCGAGGGCGGCGACGAGGTGCGGGGCCGAAGTACCGCCACCGCGTGCGCCGCGGAGCGTCTTGCCGTCGATCGCGATCACCCTGCGGCCCGCGACGAGTGCTGTCCTGGTCAGTGCCCAGGCGCCCAGCGCCGCGTCGAGGCGGTCCGCGTCAAGACGGGCGAACAGGCGCCGCAGCGTTGACTCATCCACCCCGCCCCGCTCCAGGCCCAGCCGTTGCAGCGCGGCACTTCCGGCCTCCCGGGCCCACTCCCCGATCGCGGTGAACCCCCGTGCCCCGGCCAGCACCGCGCACACCGCCACGGCGATCAGAGCGCCCACCGGATGCCGCACACCGCGTCGACGGCGCGGATCAGGTATCCCGGCGAGCAACTCGACCAGGAGCTCATGGTCCGGAACAGGCATGCGAACGGGCGCGGGAATGAGAGACGATGACATGGCGCGGGCGTGATCCCCTGGTCGGACGGTAAGGCGTAGGAACCTCCACCCAACCGGACCGGAACACGCCCGCGCACCTCTTCCATCCGTAAAACCCCACGTCACAGGGCTACAGAACAACTTTGCCGGGGCCCTGGAGGTCGGGCGGCCCCGGCTCTCCGGCCTGCGCATGACCCTCTTCGGGTGGGGACGTATGTCTGTACCTCGGTGGCCGCATTCAGGTGTAAGCCGACAGAAGGCTCATGATAGGCGTCGGCGCCCTGACCATCGACCGCCTCTGGTCGAAGTCCCGGACGCCAGCGCGTGGAAGGCGGAGTAGGTTACGCCAATTGGCGATGCGCCCGTGGAGCGTCTACTGAGAGGCGGCGGAGGCCGAGGGAAGGTCTCAGTCTGCTCCTCAAGTCATGGATTTCTGGCTCCGCGGTCGAGCTGCTGGCGGATGTGCTGGACGAGCAGTTGCTCGGCCAGTTGGTGGACCGGGCCCGTGCGGGTGGGCTGCAGCTGACCGGCGAGGGCGGGCTGCTGCAGCAGGCCCGGTCGCGGCGGGGCACCCGCATCATCGGCATCTGTCTTCTCGCCAGCACACACCAGACACCAGCAGTCCAACCTATATGCCTCATGTGTCAGAAGCCGTCAGATGCGCCGATACCTGCGCTGATGACTTGACAACCCCAGATAACGATCGCCAACTCGCCAATGTCTCCAACATCACCGGCGACTTCGTCGTAGATGTCGTGCGGGACTCCGACTTCGTTCTTCATCAGCAAGTCCACTGGTCCAGGCGCTGGCGCGCATCAGCACGCCGCCGTGACGGGCGCCGCAGCCTGCGCAACATGCTGAAGCTCTACTGCCCCGACCTCCTGGAAGCCTTCGAGAAGGCGGTGGCGGAACGCGCAGAATGGGTCGTGGCCAACCGCGATCACCTCCCGGCGACGCTCTCCGACCCCGAAACGCCGACCGCCCGACTGCATGACCTCAGCGCTGACCTGGACAGGACACTGCAGGGTCTGCGGGCAGCTCGGGAAGGACTAGCCCAGTTGATCAAGGCCACGTATCCGCTGGGACCCATGACCCCGCCCGCCTGAGGCGCACAGCCAGCAGCTACGCGGCCGCGGTCGACGCCGGGGCCTGCGGCGGCGGGCAGCGGCCGGGCTGTGCGCTCATCACGGCCTCCCGATAGCGCCGGACAGTAGGCGGGCGAGGTCAGGTGGTCCTGGCCCCGCTCGGGCAGCGGTTCGGTGACCGCGGCGCTCTGTCTTCCTTCGTGTCGCGGGTGGGGACGGCGGGGGGCAGGACGGCCGGAAAATGCCGCGTTGCTGGACCTTCGGGTGGGGAGATTCCGACGGTCATCAACGGACGGTGATCAGGGAGTTACATGAGGTGGAAGCGGAAGTGTAGGGATTCCCTCACGGCGATACACGACCAGGTGAACGACGACGAGCACGGGCTGGCCGCTTCACGTAACGGGCAGGTGCGCGAACACCAGGAGATCCTCGGCGCCATCACGACCGTGGCGACGGATCTGCAAACACAGAACCGGGAACTGCTGGAACAGCGAGGACACCTGATCGGTGGCCTCGCCGAGAACCGCACGGACATCCATGCCTTGCTCACAGAACTCACGCAGGAGCCCCCGGGCCCAGCCTCCGCCGATAGCGGCGACCCTCCGTCAGGGCCTGCACCGACAAGCAGCGCGGCCTTCGGGAACCCGGGCGCATCCGGGGCCCAGGGCGGCGGATCGGACGGCCGCGACACCGCCACACCTGACAGCGGCGACGAGGGAGTGCTCATGGGCGGGATCGGACAGCAGCCAGACCACACCCCCGACCTTGATCGGACTACGGAACCATCCGGTGACGGCAGTAGGCCGGCGGGGGCTGACGATGCGGCGTTGAAAGAGGCGATTGAAGCCGCCTACCGCGGCGACAGTCCCGCCTGCCCACCGCCGCCTCCGTCATCACCTCCGCCCCCGCCTGCGCCCGGGCCCGAGGCCGCGCCCGGCGGTGACGGCGGGCAGCCCGCCGACCCCCGGGTGGTGCACGGGAAGCGCCTGATGAAAGCCGCTGGGCTGTCGTCGGCGGAACTGGTCTGCCACCACGACATGTGGGACTTCCTGGCCGGCATGGCATCCGGACACCCCCACTTCCGTACACCACCGGCCGTCCACGCCATGCAGAGCGGACAGGTGCGGACTTTCCTGTCGGGCCGGTCCCTCATCGCCCTCCTGATCGTCCTGTGGGAGTCACGGGAAAACGCCACCGTCCTGGACGCCGACTGGGCCCTGGCCGCGACCGCATACGACCGGATCACCCACGGACTGGACGCTGTCACCTCCCAGCCCGGACAGCGCACCGTCCGTATCTCCCTGGAAGACGGCATCCGCCCAGACCCCGACGACCAGACCGCAACAACAGCCCCGGCGGAAGGAACCGCACCTGCCGACCTCGCCGAAGCCGACAACACCCCGGCCGGGGCGCGCGCCCCGGCCGGCGACACCGAGCATGAAACAGCCCGGGAAGAACACAACACGCCGACCCCACGGGCCGCGACAGCCGAAGAACGAAGGAGCGCCGCCGAGATCGAACTGCACGCGCTCGCTATGGAAGACGCCGCCCAACTCGCCCCCCGACAACGAGGCGTCCGCAAAATCGCCCGCATGATCCACGCCCGCGGCGGCACACCTGAAAGCGTCACACTGAGCGAGATCTCCGAAACCCAGCACACCTCCGAAAACGCCGCATTCAAGCGCCGCCAGGACGCAGTCAAACTGCTCACAGGCGGCTACCACCCGAACGACGCCCCACCCAGCACCCCGGCCGCATAACAGCCCCAGCCAACGACCCGGCCTGGATCGACCTCCGGAATCGTCCACCAGAACCCAGAGGCCGGCCCCACCCTGCACCTACCGTTCACCCTGCCGCACCTGAAAGGAGGCAGCCGTGCAGACCGAAGTCCTCAAGGCCTTCAAGTTCACCCTCGACCCGACACCCGCACAAATCAGCGCTCTGGCCCGCCACACAGGTGCGGCACGGTGGGCGTTCAACCACGCCCTGGCAGCGAAAGTTGCCGCCCACCAGGACTGGCAGACCCAAGTCGCCACCCAAGTTCTTCTTCTGGTCGGCGGCGGGAATCTTCTCCCACCAATCGGTACGGCTGGTGGGCAGGAGGGTCAGCCACAACTCGGTGACCAGCAGCGTGTGGAGCGCGGCCAGCGGCGCTCGCTCGCCGTGCACGGCGGCGTCCAGCGCGGCGAGCGCCTGCCCAGTGTCGAGCAGTCCGGCCTGCGCCAGCGCGGAGCCGGCCAGGATACGGCGCAGGGTGGGGGCGTTGGCGCGCAGGCCGCCGTAGAGGCTGCCGGTGAACGCCGTCTTGGTGGTGCGGTGCAGCAGGAAGTCCGGGACGGTGTCGGTGAAGGCCGCGCGGGCCAGCGGCTTGAAGTCTCCGGGGCGGCGCGGCTCCCATCCGGGGGCCGCATGGCAGACGTCGACCACGGCGGTGTCCAGGAACGGGGCGTGGACCGGGACGCCCCACTGCCGGCGGGCGATCTGGTCGAACGTGGCGTGGCCGTCGCCCATCATCTCCAGCGCGAGGCGCTCGTGGATCTGGCCGGGGGTGGCTCCCGGGTCGGCGTGAGCAGCGCGCTCGGCAACCAGGCCGGCTACTGCGTCGCGCCCGGACCGGGTCAGCCACGGCGCCGCCGTCGTCGTGCCGCACCAGGTCAGCATGTCCCAGGGCTGCACCGTGGTCGTTGTGCGCAGGGTGCCGCGGTCGCGCAGCCGATCCGCTAGGGCGGCCAGGGCCTGCGGGTAGCTGGTCGTGCGGGTGCGGGCGGCCTGGTGCAGCATCAGGTGCACCGCGCAGCGCCGCTCGCGGGCCAGCGCGATCGTGCGCCGCAGCGCCTCGGCGCGGTGCCCGGCCCGGTGCTGGTCGACCAGCATCACCGCGACAGCGTCCAGAACATCGTCACCGCCGCGCCCGGTCAGATGCGCCCGCGACACCATCGTCTACCTCCGTGACCTGCTGCGATCCCGCCTGAAGGCGATCCGGTCCCCGTTCCGGTCGCTACCATTCGGTCGGATCGCGGTGCTGGTGCTGGTGATGCTGCGGCACGACCAGCGGCTGCTGGACCTGGCCGGCGGCAACGGCGTGCCCGAGTCGACCCTGCGGCGTTGGCGCGACGAGATGATCGACCTGCTCGCCGCGAAGGCTCCGCGCCTGGACCGCGCACTTCGCAAGATAGCCGCGCGGGGCGGGGAGGTCGTCTTGATCGACGGAACCTTGATCCCCACCCAGCGCCGCACCGGGACGGCGAACCGGCCCAACTTCTCCGGCAAGCACCACCGCCACGGCCTGCACTTCCTCGCCCTGACCGACGAGAAGGGCAACCTCATCTGGATCTCCGCCGCCCGGCCCGGCCGCACCCACGACGCCACCGCCGTCCGCCGCGACAAGACCGTCGAGCACCTGAAGACAGCCGACCTCGGCGCACTCGCCGACCTCGGCTTCCTCGGCGTGGACAAACCCAAGAACGCCGATGACCAGGTCATCGTCACCGGCTACAAGGCCACCCGCGCCCGCAAGCTCACCCCGGGCCAGAAGCAGGCCAACCGGATCCTGGCCGCCGGACGCGCCCCCTTCGAACACGGTTTCGCCCACCTGAAGGCATGGCGAATCCTCACCAAGCTCCGCACCGACCCCGCCCGCGCCACCGCCCTCCTGCGCGCCCTGCTCGTCCTGACCAACCTCGAAGCTGGCCGCTGACGCCACCCCGCCGGACGATCAAGACCGCAGTCTCCTGCCCGCGACCGGCACGAGCACCCCGCAGCCCTGTCACACAGCCCCTCCGACCAGCACGTTCGAAGATGGCGAAGCTTCATCAAGCGGAGTCCTGCACTCCGCGTCTCAAGCAAGACTGACAGACAGGGGATCCGCGCTGGCCGGACCCACGTCGGTCGGATCCGCGCTGCCCGGACCCACATCGGTCGGATCCGCGCTGCCCGGACCCACATCGGTCGGATCCGCGCTGCCCGGACCCACATCGGTCGGATCCGCGCTGCCCGGACCCACATCGGTCGGATCCGCGCTGCCCGGACCCACATCGGTCGGATCCGCGCTGCCCGGACCCACATCGGTCGGATCCGCGCTGCCCGGACCCACATCGGTCGGATCCGCGCTGCCCGGACCCACATCGGTCGGATCCGCGCTGCCCGGACCCACATCGGTCGGATCCGCGCTGCCCGGACCCACATCGGTCGGATCCGCGCTGCCCGGACCCATTTGGATCGGCTTCACGACTGCGCCTTGCACGTCCGCCTCGTTCAGGCCTGCGTCTCGCAGTTTCTTGGCGCTGTTCAGGCCGGCGCCATGCAGGTACGTGTTGGCCAGGTCAACGGTCGCGTTGCCATCGTGGTGGGGGTTT
This sequence comes from uncultured Actinomycetota bacterium, assembly GCA_963820715.1. Taxonomy (GTDB): domain Bacteria; phylum Actinomycetota; class Actinomycetes; order Streptomycetales; family Streptomycetaceae; genus Actinacidiphila. The sequence goes on from CAWGAU010000005.1 coordinate 640,333, forward strand.
CTGGTGGTGATGGCGGTGAGTGCGGCAGCGACGTCGGGGCGTGGACGGTCCGGGCCCTGGGTGCCTTTGGCCGGAAGGGGGGCGTAGGTGCGGATGTATGCGGACAGGACGTCGATGATGACGGGCTGGTCGCGAGGAGAGTCGCGCATGATGCGTTGGAGGGCGTTGATGCCGTCGATGCGGACACCGGGAGAGCCATCACCGAGGTCGCTGAAGGCGGTTTTGTAGCGGTCGGTGATCTGGTGGGGAGAGGTCCACGTTAAGGCGATGGCAGCGAGGGCGATTGCGGTGGCCAGCGGTCCTCGTATCCGCGTCGCCCAGCCTGTCTGCTTCCTGCCTGCCGCTGGTGTGGGTTGTGAGCCGGTGGTGGGCATGGCGGGGTGTTCGGGTCCGGGGAGGTGCTCCAGGCTGGTGGTGACCTGTTCCTTGAGGGTGGTGGTGTCGTAGGGGTGTCCGGTTTGGTGGTGGGAGGCAGCGAAGTTGGCGTGTAGTGCGGTGCTGAGTGCAGGGTCGGGGTGGTCCAGGTCTGGCCAGATATCCAGGAGGGCGTCGGCCGCTGTGGTGCGGATGTCCGCGAGGTCGGCTCGGGGGGTGTTTTCGCGAACGGCGCGGGCGGTGAGGGTGTTGAGGGTAACGGCGCGGGGCCCGTCGGGGGCGTGGTCGGTCAAGAGTCCGTAGCGGTGGAGCATCCGCAAGACGGCCGGGCCCTGTCCGCTGCCGAGGTAGCGGCGAACGGCGTCGGTGTCCCAGATCGTACGGGGGTGCCCGGCAGGGTCGAGGACGGCTGCCAGTCGGAGCGCCGCGAGCGCTAGCCCGGCGGGGTCGCTCTCCTGGGCGGCGTCCAGGGACAGGAGAAGCGCCGCGGTGACTTGACGCCCGTATGTCTCGGTGTCGGCCTCGGGCGGCAGGAGGGTGTCCAGGCGAGAGTCCCGGGCGGTGAGGAGGTCCAGGTACCGTGCGCATGGCATAGCCTCGTTGATCATGTAGGCAGCCGCGTGGGACAGCGCGAGCGGCAACCATCCCAGTGCCCTCGCGACCACGTCCTGGGTACCGTCCAGCAGGTGCGCACAGCCCGCGCCTGTCAAGCGCTCGCGCAGGTAGACCGCGGCCTCGGGAGTGGTGTACGCATCGATGTCGACGGCCATTCGGCCGCCACCGGACAGGATGGCATCGCGCCGCCTGGTGGTGGCCAGTACCTGGCCCTGCCCGCCGGCCGACGCCGGAGGCCACCAGCGGCTCATCCCCTGCGGGTCGGAGACATCGTCCAGAACCACTAGCCAGGAACATGCAGTAGTGGCCAGCCATGCCAGGAACGCCTCGGCGTCCGCCTGTGCGTCCCTTCCCGCTGTACCGGGCGCTCGTACGCGGGTGGCAGCGCGGGCATAGAGGGCGATGACCTGGGTTGTTTCGGTTGCCGGTGCCCATACGACCAGGTCGGTTCCCCCGGTGAGGGCCCGGTGGGCGTAGTCGGCGGCCAGTTGTGACTTACCCGTACCTCCGCCGCCAGCCAGCACCTGGGCCAGCACCACCGTCTCGTGCCCCACCCAGGCTCGGTCGATCCGCCCTTGTACTGCCGGGCGTTGCTGGTAGGCCGAGGCCAGCGGCGGGATGTTCCCCACCCTCACCGGCCACACTACTGGTGGCGGCGGCGCGGCGTAGAAGTTGTTGTGCTGCTCGTTGCCTTCTCCGTTCTGGTAGCCCGCCGGCCCGTGGAAGGTTTCGCCGCCCACTGTCACGCCCCGAAATGGTTGGTCTGCTGGTTGTGGCTGCCCGTCTGTACCGCTGTCGGCCCGTGGAAGGTGTTGCTGCCGACTACCCCACCGCCCCCGCCCCCGGCCCCGGATTCCGTGGTTTCCGCGGCTCTCAGGTCGGCCACTATCCGGTGCAGCGCGGCTGCGAAAACGGGGTCGTCCTCCATCGCGGCCGTGAGCGAGGCGGTCACCAGCATGCCGGTCGTCCTACCGGGTTCTTCCGCACCCGCTACCGCCTCCCGCTCCAGGCGATCCAGCCCCTGCGACCGGGCGCCTAACTTGTCGGCGACCAGCTGGTGCAGTCGGCCCATCAACAGCTCCCCCGCAGTGTCAGCTTCCTGTCCCGCCCGTTCGGCCAGCGGCCTCCCACGCCGCTTGGCCCACGCGAACAGATAGGCCGCAACCGCGATCTCGATCCCCGTCATCATTCTCCCAGCCACTGACTAGCCATCAGATTCTAACGGTGCGCAGGAACCCGGCGACTCGCTACCGCCGCCAGGCCCCCTGCCGGCGCGGGAGTGTCTGAGAGGGCGGTAAATGACGTGCTGTCCGGTTCGTGCTTGCGGCTGGGGCTGGTGGTGGCCTCTCCGGGTGGCTATGGCCGTGGCTGGGTGAACAATCCCTGCTCGGGCTCGGTCAGGATCCCGCGTTCGACCAGCCGTTTCAGCTTCAGCCGGACGTTGTTGACGTTGCTGGGCGCGATCTCCAGATCCATCGCTTCGCAGACCGCCCGTGCCCGTAGCGGGGCATCGGCCGCGGCGAACACCGCCATGATCTGCCGGTAGGCCGGGATGGTCCGGCGGCTTCGCGGCCTGCGGCGTCGGCGGGGACGGATCAGGCAGCGCCAGCAGGGTCTTGCGGGTGATCCGAACTTCCTCGGCGACCCGGTCGAACTCCTCCAGTTGCGCGGTGAGTTCCGTGATGCGTCCCCGCGTGGCCTCGGTCTGCGTGGCGATCTCGCGCTCTTGTTCCTCCAGGCGCGAGAGCACCGCTCCAGGAAGTCCCGGTCAGCATCCTCGACATCCGGTCACTTATGGCCCAGTACACCCTCGACTCAGCGGAGGCAGGCCGGTGCTCGTAGTCCCGCACCAGCCTGCGGTGCAGCATCATGATCCCGTTCGCCTGCTCCACCACCCACCCCTTGGGCTGTGGGACGAACCCGCTGGTGGCCGGGTTGCGCTCGACGACTTCGACGTCGATGCCCACCTTCCGCCCGTGGCCGACGACGGTGGTCTTGAACCCCTGGTCCACCAGGGCCTTCTTCACGGCGCCCGGCTCGGTGGCGGCCACGGTCCTGTCCAGGAGTGCGGTGCCGGCGGCGTTGTCGTGTGCTGACGCGGCCAGCACCACCACCGCGATCACCAGACCGAGAACATCAACTGCCAGGCCGCGCTTGCGGCCCGGGACTTTTTTTGCCGCGTCCCTTCCGGTGGTGTCGGCGGGCACCCCGACGGCCGCGTGCAGGCTCTGGGTGTCGAGCACCACCAGGCTCGGGTCGGCCTCGCGCCCCCGGCTCTCACGGACCTGCCAGCGCAGCAGGTCGTGGATGGTCTGGTCGGTGCCGTCGTCGCGCCACTTGTAGAAGTAGTACTTCACCGCTCCGACCGGCGGCAGGTCGTGGGGGAGATAGTCCCACTGGCAGCCGGTACGGGACTGGTAGAGCAGGGCGTTGACGATCTCCCGCATCTCGTAGCCGCCCTGGTGACCGCTGACGGAAGGATGCCGAGCCTTCCAGGAGGCGATGACGGGCTCGATCAAGGACCACTGCTCGTCGGACAAGTCGCTCTTGTAGGGCTGGCGGTAGCTCACGAAGAACACTCCAGCACGACAGCACTCCCCGATCAGCCCCGATGCGCCTGTGCCACACGTTCCAGCGACAACAAACGCGGCATCACGTCACATACCGCCCTCTGAGGCCGAGGGAACTCTGCTCTCCGTGCAAGCCCGGTCACCGCTGGAGCAGCTCCTGGACGATCTCTTCGCCTCCCCGGCCTTCAGCGACCAGCTCGCCCTCCTCCCCCGCAAACAGGACCCGGAAAGACTTCGCCAGGCCCTTGCAGCGCTCTGTGAGAACAACACCCTCCCCCTGACCGCTGTGGCAGCCGCCGCGGGCATGCCACCTGCCCGGGCCCGCGGCTACGCCGCCGTCCTCACCCAACTCCTGAACATGGACGGAATCCAGGTTCTCGAGCTCCTCCCCGACAACAAGACGCTGAAGCTCAACCCGACGTGGCTGGGGAGTGTCTAATAACTGGCCACCTCCGACGACGACCGGCTCGTGCGGATCTGGAACGCCCAAACCGGCACCCTGACCCGTACGCTCACCGGCCATGCCTTCACAGTCACTGCGGTGGCGATCTCGCCGGACGGGACATGGCTGGCCACCGTCGGTACGGACCGGACGGTGTGGATCTGGGACGCCGAATCGGGTCTGACCCCCCTGCGAACGCTGACCGGCCATGCCCACATGGTGCCTGCGGTGGCGATCTCCCAGGACGGGACATGGCTGGCCACCGCGAGCGCGGACCGGACGGTGCGGATCTGGGATGTCCGATCCGGTGTTCTCACCCGCACGCTGACCGGCCACACCGGCTGGGTGCGTGCGGTGGCGATCTCCCCGGACGGAACCTGCCTGGCCACCGCCGGTGAAGACCGGCTCGTGCGGATCTGGAACGGCCAAACCGGAACCCTCACTGGCACACTCACCGGCCACACCGACCGCGTGAATGCCGTCGCGATCTCCCCGGACGGAATCTGGATAGCCACCGCCGGCGACGACCGGGCCGTACGGATCTGGAACACCGAAACCAGGCTTCCCGCCACGGAAATGCGCGTCGACGGGGTGCTGGCATCCTGCTGTTGGCTACCCGACGGGACCGCCATAGCGGCTACCGGGATGGCTGGGACGTATCTGTTCACCTTCACCCCGGGAATCAGTCAACTCGACTGAACCCCGGCACCGTCGGCGACGGTCCCGGCTGTGCGGCGACGGAGGTGCTGCCCCTCTCACCGGGGATCACGGTGCGGATCGCCGTCTGCGCGGGTGCTGCCTCCTGCCGGGTGCTGACGGCGGTCGCCGCATCCGAGCGGTCGTTCCGGTCATGGGGTGAAGCAGGAGGCGCATTCGTTCGCTTGTCCCGGGGCGCCGCACGAGGGGCAGGAAGTCTCCCACACCAGTGCCTGCTCGTCCTCGGTCTGCTCAACGTGGGCGACGCTGGGTGCCTGGTCGACAGGGGTGGCGGGGCCGGTTCTGGTGTGTTCGGGAATGGCTGCGGCCTGTGAGGTGGCAGCGCGGCACTGGTGGCAGACATCGGCCAGGCGCCATGTGCCCGCGCTGCAGGTCAAGGTGAGCAGGACCGGGCCGGTGCATCCTCGGTGCCTGCGGTGCCAGGGGCAGCCGAGTCGGCTGCACTGGCAGATCCGCAGGTGCGTGAGGGTGACGTCACGGCGGGCGTGCCGTGCGAGGTGGCGCAGAGCCGTAGTGCGCAGCGGCCGGCCGGGCAGGTGGGGCAGCGGCCCGCAGGAATGGCACACGATGTCCGAGGTCCCGCAGCGGCTGCGGATGTCGACGGTCCAGATGCGCCAGGGCCCGGTTGCGGGTGGTCCGGACTCCATCGGGCGGGTCCTCCAGAGGTTTCGGTCCGGCGCGCCGCCCGCGCCGGCGTGCCGACACCGTAGTGCAGGTATCTGCCCTGCGCAGGTCGCCCGTTGCCCTCAGATAGGGCAGGAGTCTGCACTGACAGGGCAGGGTCCTGCACCGTCGGATGGTGGGGTGACGATCTTGCCGCCCGATCCGGACTTCGGAGCTTTGCGATCGGAGCTGGCACGTCTGCGGGCGGATCGTGGCTGGACCTACGACCAGCTTGCCGAGCGCACCGGTGTGTCACGCCGCACACTCATCGAGATCGAGCAGGGCCGCACCCTCGGCTCTCTGAACACCTGGCACGCTCTCGCGCACGCGCTGGACACGTCCTTCGACCGGCTGCTGGGCGCCATGTGTACCGGTCACGGCACCCCGGGCCCGCCGGTTGCCTGAAGGTCGCCCCGCCCCGGCCGGCTCCCGGGGGTTGCTGTACCTCAACGGATGGCGGTATTCGAACGCCCGTGTCTGGATCGAATGTGTGGACATGCGCTGTCGTCCAGCCGGGCGACCTGGCGGGCAGGGTCGGCCCGGCTCGGCGTGTCGGCTGTCATCTTCACCGCATGCAAGACACACACCGCCACCGCCCGCACCGCTTCCAGGATGGCTCCCGCACCGGGGGCCGCCCCTCCCGCGTGCGCCTGTTCCCCGCCGAGGGCACCCGGCCGCTGCACCGCAGCCGACGCGGCCATCTCCAAAGCGGCGTCAGCGCCCTCGGGCGCTACTGCCGCACCCAGTCCTGCCCGGTCGCGCAGCAGACCTGGCAGCCGCCCGCGGTCGCGGGACCCGGGGCCGGCCGCCAGCACGAATGTGCCGGTACCGCCCGGCTCCCCCGGAACGTCGGCGCCCGGTGCACGCTCGCGCACACCGCCCCGTGCCCGGCCCGCACCACGCCCGGTGACCTGCCCGCACGGTCCGGCCTGCGCACAGCGCTGGCCGCCCGAGCCCGCCTCCTGATCGGCACTGGACCCTTCGCTCCCGCAATCACGATGCTCCCAGCACTGCCAGCGTGGGCTCCAGCCCGCGCGGCCATGCACGTCCCCGGCATCGGCTGCCTGGCCGCCGGACCGGCACCGAAGATCCCCTGCCCGGCCCGCGCAGCCGCCACGCGGCGGCTATGCCGTACATCCGCCGGCGTCCCCGAGCAGCCCGCTGGCGCCAGGCCGCTGGTGTCGTCCGCCGGACAACTCGCCCTGTCGTTGGGCCTGTTGATGGCTTTCGGCGGCCTCGGCGGTCTGCCCTGCGCCGAGCAGTCGCGGTGGCGCTCCCGGCGCTGCACGGCCCGCACGACCGCGGCCACGGGCAGGGCTGTGACGGACCGGGGAGACATCTCCCTCGGCCAGGGACGCCCCCGCCCCCGGCTGCCGCGCTGCCACCGGGCCGGCCATCCCGCCGCCGGGCAGACCTGCTGGTGCGCCCGGCCCTGACACCCCCTGCCTGCCCCGTCGTTGTCCCGAGCCCGTCCCGTCTGGAGAGCCGATATCCGTGCACGAGCCGACCGATGAACAGACCGCCGTCGACGACGCCTTCCGCAGCGGACACCACCTGGCCGTTCAGGCCGGAGCCGGCACGGGGAAGACCGCCACGTTGTCGCTGCTCGCCGCCGGCACCAGCCGCCGCGGCCGCTATCTCGCCTACAACCGAGCTGCAGCCACCGACGCGGCGCGCCGTTTCCCTGCCACCGTCACCTGCACCACCGCCCACTCGCTGGCCTACCGTGCCCTCGGCCACCGCTTCCGGCACCGCCTCAACGCCCCTCGCCGCCCCGCATGGCAGACCGGGCAGGACCTCGGCATCACCCGCACGGTCCGTATCGGACCGCACGACATCACGCCCCGCACCCTCTCCCATACGGTGACGCACACCATCGCCCGCTTTTGCCACTCCGCCGACCCTGAGCCCACCAACCGCCACGTCCCCGCCCTGCGCGGCCTGGACGACCCCGGTCTCCACGCCGAACTCGTCGACATCGTCGTGCCCTTCGCGATTCTGGCCTGGGAGGATCTTCAGGACCCCGGACAGGGCCGGATGCGCTTCGACCACGACCACTACCTCAAGATCTGGGCTCTGAGCCGCCCCCGCGTCGACGGGGAGTTCCTCCTCCTTGATGAAGCGCAGGACACCAACCCCGTCGTCGAACAGGTCGTTCTCGCACAACGCGACCACGCCCAGATCGTCATGGTCGGCGACTCCGCCCAGGCCATCTACGGCTGGCGCGGTGCCCGCGACGTCATGACCGGCTTCGAGGGAACCCCTCTCACGCTGTCCCGCTCGTTCCGCTTCGGACCCGCCCTCGCGCACGAAGCCAACCGCTGGCTTGCCGCTGCCGACGCACCGCTGCGCCTGACCGGCACCGACGCCATCGTGAGCACTCTTGACGTCCCTGGCGCCCCGGGGGCCCCCAATGCCCTGCTCTGCCGCACCAACATCGGCGCCATGACCGAGATCCTCAACCTCCTGGAAGCCGGCACCCGCACCGCTCTCGTCGGCGGCGGAGCACCGCTGCGCGCCCTGGCCCTTGCGGCCCGCGACCTCAAGGACGGCCGCCGCACCACACATCCCGAACTCGTCCTGTTCCCCACCTGGGGAACGGTCCAGGACTACGCCGCCCACGACCCCTCAGGAGGCGACCTGCAGCCCTTCGTCGACCTCATCGACCGGCACGGCGCCCAGGCCGTCCTGGACGCCGCCGACCGCCTCCACGACGAAGTCGGCGCCCAGGTCACCGTCTCCACCGCCCACAAGGCCAAGGGCCGCGAATGGCCGAGCGTGAAAGTCGCCGGCGACTTCCACCCGCCCAAGGACACCGACACCCGCGACGAGCACGGCAACCCTGTACCCGGCCCGATCGACACCGCCGAAGCCCGCCTCGCCTACGTCGCCGTTACCCGTGCCCGCCACCGCCTCGACCGCGGCAGCCTCGCCTGGATCGACAACCACCCCGACACCCAGCGTGGTTCCCAGCCCGACCCCAGATGAAGCCGCCGGCCATGAGCCAGCTTGATCGCCTCGGCCCGGCCGATGCGCTTACCCGGCCCACGCGGGACAGCCCCACATCGCTGAAGCACGCTGATCACCACGATCGGCGTGCTCCACATGCCCGGAGCCAGGCAAACACGCGCCACACACACGCCACGCCGCCCAAGAATCGGCACCCAGACCTCCCAGCAAGCCCGGAAACGACGAGATCCCGTCCGATCGAATTGATCGGACGGGATCTCGTGAACCGTTCCGGAGCTATCTCAAGAACGACCCTTCATGGACCACCTGCTTGTTGCCGGCCACATGCCCTCAGGATCCCCCGCAAGCGAGAGGGAACATTGGCACCCCCGGGGAGAGTCGGCCGTTGGTGAGGTCGCCCCTCCCCGCAGCAGGGGAGGCGTGGAGGTTCCGACCGCGGGGCGACGGCCTGAGGTCCGGTGCCTGAGAGGCCCCGGACCCCGGGCCGCTTCCGTGAGCGTGCCGCTCGGGGGGTCGCCTGATGTTCTCCGTGCGTGGTGATCGACAGAAAGCCCGTTACGGCTTCGCGGCGCTGAGGGGACCTGGTGTGCCGCCGTTCCACGTCATGGCCGGCCGGTCAGCACGGTATCGGTATGCCGGGCCATCCGGCGCTTCACCCCATGCGGGTTCGGTGCGGCTCAGGTCCGGTTGGCGGTGCTGGGACGCGCGGGGAAAAAGCCGGGGCGGGCTCCGCTGCCGCTGAAGGTGATGATCCGTGCCTGCTCGAGGACGTCTGAGGGCGGCGTCGCGTTCTCTACGACGATGGCCTGGCCGGGGAAGGCCCGGAACGAGCGGTAGAAATGGTCGATCACGTTCAGGGGGATGCGGTCGGCGTCAAAGTCCGGCTCTTTGTACGTCACCAGGGGCGAGTCCAGGACGAGGAAGCCGAGATGGGGGAGTCTGCGGTCCAGGCAGTAGCGGGCCAGGGCAATGGAGAACGCGGCGTGCAGCAGAGCGCGCATGCCCCGGCCGTGGCCGGCGCGCGCCGTTCCGCCGGCACTGACGTCCCCGGTGTAGGGGTCGTAGCCGGCGCCTTCCACGTCGGGGATCCGCCAGGAATCCAGGGTGCGTTGGAAGAGCTCGTCGAACGACGACAGGATTCTGCCCCCGATCAGGGATTCCCGCCGCTTGGACGGCAGGGCACCTTGGGCCACCAGCTGGGAGCGGTGCTCTTCCAGTTCATCGAGCCGAGCCCGCAGTTCCAGGTCGCGTTCGACACGCAGTCGCTCGCCGACAGTGTCCTGCAGCCCGTCGCGGAGAGGGGCCAGTCGTGCCTCGATCTGCGCCAGGGCCCGGTCGACCTCGGCCGCCTGCGCGCTCAGGGCGGTGCGGCGTTCGGCCAGCTCGTCGCGCTGGCCCTCCAGCCCGTCAATGGTCAGCCGGAGGTCAGCGAGAAGGGAGTGCGTCTTGGCGGACTCGACGAGCACGGCCTCGTGCAGCTGGGTGGTCTCCTGATGGCCGTGCTGGGCCTGCTGGTGTTCGGGGTCCGCCCCGCAGAAGACGCAGCGGCCGACCTGGAAGTAGCCCAGCAGATTGCCCGCCTCGCTGACCATCTCCAGACGAGCGAGGTCTGTCTCGTACTGCTGACGCAGGGTGTCGAATCGCCCCAGCAGGTCGAGCACCTCACCCAGGCGTGCCTCCAGCTCGGCATCCGTCTCAGTCAAGTGTGCACGGGCGGCGACGGCGCGGGCCTGCTGCTCGGACTCGCCGGCCAGCGAGCGGGCCATGTCGTTGAGGCTGTCCTCTAACCGGGCCAGCTGATCTCGCAGCTCGTCGGGGGTCTGGTCGCGGGAGAGTTTGGCGTGCAGATCCAGTGCCAGCGAATCGATCAGGTTGATCTTGCCCCGTTGGACGCGCCGTTGAGCAGCATTGGGGAGTTTGGTCGCCGGGGGCTCGTCCTCTCCGGTCAGCATCAGTTTCATGACCGAGCGTGCGGTGGTCCTGGCCGCGGTGCCGCGGGTGCGCTGCGAGGGCGGATTCGAATCGATCATGCGGGTGTCCGTGACCACGCTGAGGTGAGTCAGGTCGGCAAGTTTGAGCAGTTCGGTGTTGCCGCCTTCGTTGGTGCGAACGTAGGTGTCGTCCAGTCCCAGTTTGCTGAGCAGGTAGTGCGAGATATCACGGCGGCTGCGAATCCTGCGAGCCGAGACGATCGCGTCGGGGGTGGCGTGGGACAGCTCCCTCAGGTCGTCCTGGTGTACGTGAATGCTCTTACCGCCGGGCTTGCGGACCAGTGTGAGAGGCCTGCCGTCGGGAAGCAGCAGGCCGAGCAGGATCTGTCCGTATCCTTCGGCGCGCGGGATCGAGGGACGGACATGACCGCCGAGCATGTAGTCGATGGAGTCGACCAGGAAGGTCTTGCCCGTGTTGGAGGAGCCGTAGATCACCGTCAACTTGGGGTCGAACTCCACGCTGGCCGTCGGCAGGCCCGCACCGGCGTACGTCAGATGGGTCAGGGTGAAGTTAGCCACGGCCGACCCCCAGGTGCTGCATGTCGGTGGTGAATTCGTTGTGCCAGCGGGTCGTGATGTCGCGTGTGGCCGCCACCGCGTCCGTGGTCGAGGCAAACTGATCCACGGCCCACTGCGCGCGCTGACGCAGTTCGCCGACGTACGGGGCCTCCAGGATGCCGACGAACCCCGAGCCGCGCGGGGTCACCTGGTAGACGATCCCGCCCTCGGTCGCCTCGACCGTGGCCAGGCCAGCGCGCAGCAGCACCTCCAGCCCTTCCTGCATCATCTGCCGCTTCATGCCGAGTTCGCCCGGCTGGGCGGGCAGGCGGGGATGGAGGCTGGGCGGACCGTCGAACTGGCTGCTGTGCAGCATGGCGTGGTCCAGGACCACCAGCCAGGAGAGGTCCAGTGGGCGAGGGTGGCTGCGGGCCAGCAGGACCAACGTACGCATCCCCAGTTCGACCGGACTGTTGAGCGGGTTCATCGGCAACCTCCTTTGCACCAGTGCAGCTTGTCGACGTTCGCCAGCTGGTGGCACATGCCCTGACGCTGGCTGTTGCGGAACAGGTGCAGCAGGGGCGACCCGGTGAGGGTCATCTGCCCGGAGGCTTTGAGGACCTGCTGGAGGCGATCCCACCCCGAGGGGTAGTCGATGGCGGCCACCTCGATCAGGTTGGTCAGCACGTCGTCCTGCAGCTCCTCGTAGGTGTCCCCCGCGATGCTCTCTCGTGCATACATGCGTAGGGCCTCCGCGTCGAAGAACGCCACTCGCTGCCGCCCAAGATGCTCTCCCGAATCGGGGTGCTCGAAGGCGTGCTGCACGGTGGCGATGTCCTCGCCGAACCTCTCCTGGTAAACGTCCAGGAGCTGCTGGAGGTAGCGCGCTTCGTTGACCTGGGGTTCGGGCGGGGGAAGGAGTTTGCGGGGCTTGCCGGTGGGCGGCAGGTTGAAGCGGGAGGCGAACAGCGGCGACTTGCTGTAGACCTCCAGGACCTCGTCCAGGTTCACGGTCCAGAACATCGAGAAGTCCGTGCTCTCCGCCAACGCCCGCACGGCCGCCCGGGTCCGTGGGGACAACGCGGCGACCGGCTTAGTCCGCCCGTCCAGGTACGTGAGAAACCTTTCCTTCAGCGCGGCCGGGGTCAACACCATGTCCTTAAGCCGGGGATGGATCTTAGGTGCCACGAAGATGTACCGGGCGGGGAGCGTCCGGCTCGTCTCCAGCGTCGCCACGAACGGTTTGATCATCTCGGGCAGCGCGTCGTCGAGCGTGAGGTCGTCCGTATAGTGCTTGCACTGGTAGCAGTGCCAGACACTGTTCAGCCGCTGCTCGCTCATGAAGGCGACGACGTCGGCGCCGCGGTCGTTGGTCCCGCCCAGGACCTCCACGCCGAGGTAGCCGAACTCATCCCTGCGCATGCGGACCCACTCGCAGGTGAACTGCTCCCACTGCTCCGGCGTCCAGTAGAAGACCTGCTGCAGGGGGGTCCGGGTGTCGAACTGGTTGTGCGGCACGACCGACGGCGGCGGCACATACTGCGACACGGACACACCGTCCGCGCTCCTCTGGCCACCGCCCTGCGGTAATGCGTCCACTCCTACCCCCCGGTGCGCCCGTTCCCCAAGTACACGCCGGTGCCCACTTCTACCATCGGAGATGGTCGATGGACAGGGCGCCCTCCACCGGGGCTCGGTGACGGCTCCGGCGCCGGGGCGGATGTCCCCGACAGGATTCGGCCGTCAGCGGCGTACCGATAACTCGAGCCGGTTGGTCGGGTCATCGGGGCGGCCGCGACGGCGCCCGAGCGCACTCAGCTGCCGAACCGACGAAATCCGCAGACGGTGGGACTCACCGTTGATCGGCCAGCACCGCGGGGGCCGACACTTACCCACGTCTCTGATCTGCACGTATGGCGACTTCATGGCCGCGATCTCGTCGCTGTCAGTGCTCTGCCGTACGGTTCAAAAAGGACCAGCACGTACGAGCGCGAGAAGGAGGGGGAAGGACCGTGACAGCGATCGAGGAGCGCCCCACAGACCAGGGCGACGCACGGTATGAGGAATTGTCTTACGACGAGTGGCACGCCGGCGCCTTGGCAACTCTCGAAGAGCTCGGCCTCACCTACGCCGAACTGAAGGAACAGGCCCGTAACCGGGACTTCTCCTCCGCTCAGGCGCACGCCCTGTGGTCACTCATCGGGGGCACTCTTGATCTCTGATGCTCTGCGGTCAATGGCGACCGAGTTTGCCGTGGAGATGGACACCATGCTCAGCCAGACCGTGGCTCGTCACGTTCAGGTCCGGGCACTGGCGATGCAGCACCGTCAGGAACGTACGTTTCTGGTCGCCAGCAACGTGCAGAAAAACCCGATGAAGTCACAGCGGTTTGAGTTGGACACACCGCCCGGGCGCCCGAACCTGTGGATGGAGGTCAGTTTCCAGCTCCGGTTCGACGAAGAGCGTGAGTACCTTGCGGTCCAGCAGTCATTTGTAGGCGTATTTAAAAACAAAGAGTCCAAGGAGGGTCTTTTCCACTACGACTACGAACGGCGCAAAGGTGACGGATACCCCGACGCACACCTCCAGGTATACGGATCCTCAACCACATGGGAAGAAGTCCTTCCGGGACGCCCCCTACCTAAGCTGCACTTCCCCATGGGCGGCACAAGATTCCGCCCATGTGTCGAAGACATCGTTGAATTCCTCATCGTGGAAGGCATCGTGAACCCGCGACCGGGCTGGAAAGAGCTGCTCAACACCAGCCGGGTCAAGTTTCAGGCCAACCAATTGAAGGCTGCCATGCGCCGGAATCCGCAACTCGTCGAAGACTTCGTCCGCCGTCACGGCGAGTCCCTGGGGATCAAGATTACTTACTGATCGCTGTCCCCTCATCAGGTGGATCGAGGTGCGGCGGATGGATACAGCTCCACGGCTGGCGTTCCAACCTCGAACATGCCCTCCCTGCACCCACAACGCCTCAGGCGCCTCCTCGCGCCGCCAGCAGCTCATCAGGCCCGGGGGTCACATGAGCCCCCACAGGCCGCCAGGCGGGCACAGGCAGCTTTCCCTCTGCTCTTCAGTGCGTCGGGCTGGCTAGCCAAGATGCGCGACCCCAACCACCACCAGCAAGCCACTCACCCCACGACCTCTGGCTTCCCACGGCCGAGGTGCGAGGCTTCTGAACACTTCAACTTGACGGGGAAGACGATGGCGGCCCTGACCCGGTCGCGGCTTTCGGTGAGGCTCTTGTCGGGCAGGCCGACCAGGGCGAAGGCGGCCACGCCGGGTTCCAGGTCGGCCTGGACCTCGACCACCACTCCTTCGACGCCGATGAGTGCGACCGAGCAGGTGCGGGCGAAGCCCATCACGCCACCCCCCGGGCGTGCTGGACCAGCGGCGCGCCGCGGGCGGGCAGGAGGACGCCGATCAGGTCGATACGGACGCCGCCCGGTGGCGCCCCGCCGTGCTCCGCCGTCCAGCGCTCGGCCAGCGACCGCAGCCGGGCCGCCTTGCCCGCGGTGAGTGCCGCCATGGGGTGCTGGTAGTCGCCCTCGCGGCGGGTCTTCACCTCGCACACCACCAGGGCGTCGCCGTCGGCCGCGACGATGTCGATCTCCCCGCGGCGGCCCCAGCGCCAGTTCCGCTCCAGCACCGTGAGACCTTCGTCCCGCAGGGTGCGGGCGGCCAGGTCCTCGCCGTACCGCCCCAGCGCACCTCGTGCGTTCATGCGTACCACCTCCGTCACTGAATGTGACAGAGTGCGGCCGCCCCGCGATGATCTTGAAGTCCACCCTGTGGATAACTCCCGGCGGCCCCGCGGAACCGCGGACACCCGCGGCATCAGCGGACCCGGCGCGCCCCGGCCGGCCCGGAGAACCCGGCAGCCCGTCAGCCCGGCCGCCCGAAAAAACCGGGGCCCCCGGAGAACCGGGAGGCCCCGCGAACCGGAGAAGAACCCGTCAGCTGTTGAAGCCCGACTCGTCCGACGGCAGATCCAGATCCGCCTTGTTGAGCTCCTCGATGTTCACGTCCTTGAACGTCAGTACCCGGACCTGCTTGACGAAGCGGGCCGGCCGGTACATGTCCCAGACCCACGCGTCGGCCATCGAGACCTCGAAGAACACCTCGCCCTGGACCGAGTGCACCTGCATCTCGTAGTCGTTGGTGAGGTAGAACCGTCGCTCGGTCTCGATCACGTACTTGAACAGGCCAACGACGTCGCGGTACTCCCGGTAGAGCTTCAGCTCCATCTCGGTCTCGTATTTTTCGAGGTCCTCGGCGCTCATGGCATGTTCCCCTTCAGCCGTACGTGACCCTATTGTGCGCCACGGCGCCATCACCGGAGTCGCACACCGCCGTATCGCCGCGGTCAAGCCCGCCGGAAGAGATTGGCGACAGGCCCGTAGGCCGCGCCGCCGAAGATGAGCACGACGCCGGCCACGATCATCGCGGCGATCCAGCGCAGCGGCCCCTGGGCCGAGGCCCCGCCGCCCGGCAGCGGGTCGAAGGCGGCGGTGCGGGCGACCATCCCGAAGCGGCCCAGCGGCCACGCCGTGGCGTCGACCCGGCCCCGTACGTCACTCGCCGGGACCGCGCCCTGCTCCGCGTCCTGGAGGTGGACCCGGGAGTCCAGGGAGACCGACCGGTTGTCGCCCAGCAGGAAGAGCTCGCCCTTGGGCACCGTGGTCCTGAACCGGGTCAGCGACGCCGGGCCCGCTGCCGCGGCAGGTACGTCTCCGTCGACCGGCTTGCCGTCGACCGTCATCCGCCCCTGCTTGTCGCAGCACGCCACCGTGTCGCCGCCGACGCCGACCACCCGCTTGACCTCGGGCAGGTCGCCCCACAACTGGTCCTTGAAGACCACCACGTCGCCGCGGTGCACCTCGGGACCCGGAGATCTTCTGGGCCAGCACCTTGTCACCGGGGTGCACGGTGGGCTGCATGGAGTTGGTCGGCACGGTGTAGGGCCGGTAGGAGACGGCGGCCCAGCCGAAGCCGCCGAGGAACAGCACGCAGCCGACGGCGACCGCCAGGCCGGAGATGATCCGCCCCAGACGGCCGCCGTCGCCGCGTATCGGACTGCTGACCCTGCTCGTGCTCGTGGCGCTCATGGAGCCGCACCCTACCCGTCGGTACGCCCTGCGGTCAGCTCCGCGGGCCCTCGGAGATCTCCGAGGACTCGTACGTGTGCAGCAGCCTCCGCCGCCTCAGCAGCACCAGGGGTGCCGCTCCGGCGAGTCCCGCGGCGACCGGGACGCCCGTCCCCGCCGCGTTGATACCCGACTGGGAGAAGGTGCCGGGGATGCCCAGCCACGTCCAGCGGTTCACCGGCCAGGCGACGACGATGGCGCGGCCGACGACCTGCTTGGTGGAGACGGTGCCCTGGAAGGGCTTGTCCATGTGGTAGCGGGAGTCCAGGGAGTCCTGGCGGTGGTCGCCCATCACCCAGATCCGGCCCTTGGGCACGTGCACGGTGAACGGCTTGTCGGCGCTGCACGGGGTGTTGCCCGCGAAGACGTACGGCTCGTTGAGCGCCTTGCCGTTGACCATCGACCGGGCCGGTGCCCTTGCAGCTGACGGTGTCGCCGCCCACCCCGATGACCCGCTTGATCAGGTCCTTCTCCTCGGCCGAGGGCATCAGGCCGATGAAGCTCAGGGACTTCTGGAGGCCGCGCACCACCGGGTTGCTGCTCGGCGGCGGGTTCTCGGGCAGCCAGCCGCCCGGGTCGTGGAAGACGACGACCTCGCCGCGGGTCGGGGTGGACCCGAACCACGGGGTGAGCTTGTCGACCAGCACCCGGTCACCCTGCTGGAGGGTGTTCTGCATCGAGTCGGACGGGATGGAGAACGCCTGGACCAGGAACGTCTTGATCAGCAGCGCCAGCACCAGGGCGATGCCGATCAGCATCGGCAGCTCCTTCCAGAAGGAGCGCGGCTTGCGTTCGGCCGCGTGCCCGGAGCCGCCCGAGGAGCCGCCACCGCCCTCGCCGCCGGGACCACCGGGGCCGCCGGGGCCGTCCGGGTCCGCGGGGTGGGCGCCCCTCGTGCCGTCCGCGCCGTTGCCCGCGTTCACGCCGCCTGCCCCGCCGAAGTCCTCCGGCCGGGTGCTGGGTGCGCCGACGAAACCCGGGTCGTAACCGCTTTCGTAGCCGGCGCCGGGCGCCTGGCCGGGCGCGCCGCCGTTGCCCGCGCCGGGTTCGTACGCGGGCGGGGCGCCGTAACCGTTCCCACCGCCGCCGTAGCCGGGATCGGCGGCGCCGTAACCGGCTCCCGGTCCCTGCTCGGGTCCGCCGCCGTAACCGCCGCCGTAACCGCTGTCGACGGGCCGCTCGCCGCCCGCGCCGGGTGCGGCGCCGCCGGCCGCCTCATCGGGGACCGCGCCATCGGCCTCCGAGCCGTCGACCGGGGGCACGTGAACATCCCCCTTCTCGGGCTCGCCGGAACCGGATCGTGCGCCGACCACGAGGTCCCCCACATCCACTCCTCACTCGATATCTCCGCCTGCGCCGGATTCGGCGCAGGCCCACCACTCCCATAACGAGCGGGAGTTCCGCAGGAGTCGGCAGCAGGTCGGTCCTTTGACCGTTGTTGGCCCCGCCCACCATAGTGGCCGCAGCTGTGGAACCCTTCCCGGTGCCCGGCGCGGGCACGGAGGAGAACGTGCCGGGCTCCTTGAGCCGGGCCCAGTGGCCCAGCGGCCAGGCGATGACGACGGCCCGGCCCACCACCAGGCTCTCCGGAATGGTGCCGCCGCCGAACTTGTCGGTGTGGTAGCGGGAGTCCGCCGAGTCGGAGCGGTGGTCGCCCATCACCCACAGCCGCCCCTGGGGCACCTGGATGCTGAACTTCATCAAGGACGGCGGGTTGCCGGGGTAGAGGTACGGCTCGGTGAGCGGGTGCCCGTTCACCGTCAGCCTGCCCCTGGGTGTCGCAGCAGGCGACGGTGTCGCCGCCGACGCCGATGACCCGCTTGATCAGGTCCTGCTCGCCGGAGGCGGGCAGCAGGCCGATGAAGGTGAAGAACTCCTTCACCTGCTTGACGACCACCGGGGCGGGCTTCGGCGCGGCCTCGGCCTGGAGCCAGCCGCCGGGGTCCTTGAAGACCACCACGTCGCCGCGGTG
This sequence comes from uncultured Actinomycetota bacterium, assembly GCA_963820715.1. Taxonomy (GTDB): domain Bacteria; phylum Actinomycetota; class Actinomycetes; order Streptomycetales; family Streptomycetaceae; genus Actinacidiphila. The sequence continues at coordinate 658,299 of CAWGAU010000005.1, forward strand.
CGGCTGCGCGCCGAACCACGGGGTGAGCTTGTCGACCAGCACCCGGTCGCCGATCCGGATGGTCTGCTCCATCGAGCCGGACGGGATGACGAACGCCTGCACCAGGAAGGTCTTGAGCACCAGGGCGATCAGCAGCGCCACCACGACGAGCAGCGGCACCTCGCGTCGCCAGCGACCTGCGGCGCTTTCGCTTGACCTTGCGGGCGAGCTTGCGCCGCTCGATCCGGGTGTCTGCTGACGATCGGGCGTGGGCGGCGGCTGTCCGAGCCGCGCGGCCGCCCGCGGTTACCCATGCCGGCCGGCCACGGGCGCGGGCACGGCGGCGAAGTCGGCCGGGGCGGCCCAGCCGGGTCCAGTGGCCGGGCGGCCAGGCGATCCACTCGGCGCGGCCGATCACCTCGCCCACGGGCACGGTGCCGCCGCCGGGGTCGCCGAGGTGGTCGCGGGAGTCTGCGGAGTCGTCACGGTGGTCACCCATGACCCACAGCCTTCCCTCCGGCACCACGATGTCGAACGTCACCCGGGAGGGCACGTCCCCGGGATGCAGGTACCCTCGGTCCAGCGGATGGCCGTTGACCATCAGCCGGCCCTGCTTGTCGCAGCAGGTGACGCGGTCGCCGCCGACGCCGATGACGCGCTTGACGTAGTCGGTCCCACCGCTGCCGAGAACGAGTCCTTGCCGTCGAACACGATCACGTCCCCCCGCCGCGGGTGTACCGCCGAAACGGTACGCCAGCTTGTCGACCAGTACCCGGTCGCCGATCCGCAGCGTGTTCTCCATGGAGGCGCTGGGCACCTGGAAGGGCTCCACCACGAAGTGGCTGACCAGCAGCAGCACGGCGCAGCAGCCGAGGGCCAGCAGCAGGGTGCGCCGCCAGTCGGCCCACCAGCGGGCCAGGGCCGTGGGTCCGGTCACGACGGAACGCGACCGCTCCTCCGGGTCCGCCTCGTCGGCGGCGGGGGAACGGTCGCGTTCCGGGGTCACTGCTTCGCTGTCCATCGGGGCGGAATCCTATCCGGCCCGTCCCAAGGAAGGGTCAAGCGATCAGTTGTCGCGCTTCTCCTTGATCTTCGCGGCCTTGCCGCGCAGCTCACGGAGGTAGTACAGCTTGGCGCGGCGGACGTCGCCGCGGGTGACGACCTCGATCTTCTCGACGATCGGGGTGTGCACCGGGAAGGTGCGCTCGACGCCGACGGAGAAGCTGACCTTGCGGACCGTGAAGGTCTCGCTGATGCCCGCGCCCTGGCGGCGGATGACGACACCCTTGAACTGCTGCACACGGGAGCGGTTGCCCTCGATGACGCGCACGTGGACGTTGACGGTGTCGCCGGGGCGGAAGGCCGGGACGTCGTCCGCGCAGGCTCGCGCTGTTGACGCTCTCGATCAGGTTGGTCATGGTCGTTCGCTTCCTCGCCGATGCCACAGGTCATCGACGGCATGTCGGGTTCGGGTGTCGTGGGTGGCCGCTGTGCTCCGGTCGGCGTCTTTCCCCCTGTGGCAGGGGCGCACGACGGGACAGGCGACAGCGGGTCATTCTTCCACGGCGTCGGGGTTCCGCCCAAATCGGCCGTCGGGCCCCGGCTGCCAGCCGAGGATGCTGAGCATCTCGCGGTCCTTCTTGTCGAAGGCGGCGGGGTCGGCGCGCTCGATCAGGTCGGGCCGGTGGGCGACGGTGCGGCGGAACGCCTCGTCGCGGCGCCAGCGGGCGATCCTGCCGTGGTGGCCGCTGAGCAGCACCTCGGGGATGCCGCGGCCGCGCCACTGCGGGGGCTTGGTGTAGACGGGCCCTTCGAGCAGGTCGGCCATGGCGCCGGGCGCGAAGGAGTCGTCGGCGTGCGACTGGGCGTTGCCGAGCACGCCGGGCAGCAGCCGGGCGACGGCCTCGGTGACGACCAGGACCGCGGCCTCGCCGCCGGCCAGCACGTAGTCGCCGATGGAGACCTCGTACACGGGCAGCCGGGTGGCGTACTCGGCGGTGACCCGGGAGTCGATGCCCTCGTAGCGGGCGGGGGTGAAGACCAGCCACGGGCGGGTGGCCAGTTCCACGGCGACTTCCTGGGTGAAGGGGCGGCCGCTGGGGGTGGGGACGACGAGGACCGGGTGGTGGGCGCCCGCCTCGTAGCCGTCGGCGAGGACGGTGTCGAGGGCGTCGCCCCACGGGCCGGTCATCATGACCATGCCGGGACCGCCGCCGTACGGGCGTGTCGTCCACGGTGTGGTGCCGGTCGCCGGCCCAGGCGCGCAGGTCGTGCACGCCGACGTCGAGCAGCCCGGAGGCGCGGGCCTTGCCGACGAGCGAGACGTTCAGCGGGTCGAGGTACTCGGGGAAGATCGTGACGACGTCGATGCGCATCTCAGGCGTTCCCGTCCGGGTCGCCGTCCTCGTCGCCGGTCGTCGTCCGGCGTCCTGGCGCGCCGCCGCCTTGGCGTCCGCGCCTTGGTGTCCGCGCCTTGGCGTCGGCTCGGTGTCCGCCGCCTTGGCGTCCGACTCGGTGTCCGTCGCGCTCGCGACCTGCGCGTCCGCCTCGTCCAGCAGGCCGGGCGGCGGGTCGATGACGGCCCGCTGCTCCTCCAGGTCGATCTCGGGCACGATCTCGGCGACGAACGGGATCAGCACCTCGCCGCCGTCGGGCCGCTCCACCACCAGCAGGTCCTGGTACGGCAGGTGCGAGATCTCGGTGATCCGGCCGACCTCGCGGCCGTCGACCGTGACGACGTCGAGGTCGATGAGCTGGTGGTCGTAGAACTCCTCGGGGTCCTCCGGCACCTGCGTCGGGTCGACCTCGGCGATCAGCAGGGTGTTGCGGAGCGCCTCGGCCCCGGTCCGGTCGGTGACGCCCTCGAACCGCAGCATGAGCCGGCCGCTGTGCACGCGCCCGGTGGCGATGGTGAGCGGCCCGGTGGCGGCGGGGTCGGTGGCGAGTACGGCGCCGGGCGCGAGCCGCAGTTCCGGCTCGTCGGTGCGCACTTCGACGCTGACCTCGCCCTTGATGCCGTGGGCGCGGCCGATCCTGCCCACTACCAGCTGCACGTTCCGCTCCGCTCCGCTTCAGAAAACGCACCGGGCCGGAGGCGGTGGAAGCCGCCTCCGGCCCGGGCTCTGCATAAACCGCTGCAATGGACGCCGGTCGGCTCAGCGCACCTGGTCGACGTCGACGAGGTCGACGCGCACGCCACGGCCGCCGAGGGCGCCGACGACGGTGCGCAGCGCGCGGGCGGTACGGCCGTTGCGGCCGATCACCTTGCCGAGGTCGTCGGGGTGCACCCGGACCTCCAGCACGCTGCCGCGGCGCAGGGTGCGCATGTCGACCTGCACATCGTCGGGGTTGTCGACGATGCCTTTCACGAGGTGCTCAAGAGCCTCCTCAAGCACGCTCAGGCCTCGGTGGACTCGGCCGGGGCGGTGGCCTCGGCGTCATCGGCCTTCTTCTCGGACTTCTTCGCCTTGGGGGTGATCGCCTCACCCTTGGGCTCGTCCGCGGTGTCCTTGGCCGCGGCCTCGAACAGGACGCGCTTGTCGGCCTTCGGCTCCGGCTGGAGCAGCGGGGCCGGGGCGGGCTCGCCCTTGAACTTCTGCCAGTCGCCGGTCAGCTTCAGGATGGCGAGCACGGGCTCGGTCGGCTGGGCGCCGACGGAGAGCCAGTGCTGCGCGCGGTCCGAGTCGACCTCGATACGCGACGGGTTCTGCACGGGGTGGTACAGGCCGATCTCTTCGATGGCCCGGCCGTCACGGCGGGTACGGGAGTCGGCGACGACGATGCGGTAGTGAGGCGAACGGATCTTGCCCAGACGCTTCAGCTTGATCTTGACTGCCACGGGAGCGGGTTCTCCTGGTGTTGACGTGGTTGGGCGCGACGAACGGCCACGTGGGGTTGTGGAGTCGCGCGCCCGACGGACGCGTCAGCCGAAGGAGAGAGGGTTCCTGCACGGCTGTCGAGTTCTCAGCTGTACATTCTGCCACACTCAGCCGACCCCGACGACCTCCGGGATACGGAAGGGCTGGCCGCAGGCACCGCACATGATCGGCGCCTGGGCGAGCACGGACGGGACGACCCGGACGTTGCGGCCGCAGTCGCAGACCGCCTTGACCCGCACACCGCCTCCGGACGAGCCGTGCCGCGCGGCGGGGCCGCGGAAGGAGCGGGTGGTGTCCTCGGTGGTGGCGACCGTGTGCGCCTTCAGGGCGCGCTGGAGCCGGTCGATGGTGCCGCGATATCGCCTGCGGGTGTCGGGCCGCATCACCACGAGCGAGAAGCCGCTGCTGGGATGGGGCTCCTCCTCGTGGTCCAGGCCCATCTCGTCGGCGATCGCGAGGAATCTGCGGTTGTGGTAGCGGCCTGCTCGTGAGGTGTCGCGGATGCCGCGGGACGGCGGCGATCCCGTGCACGGCCTCGTGCAGCAGCCTTTCGAAGGAGAGTTCCGTCCCGCAGGCGGACGAGGACTCTCCGATCAGGGACTCGGGCGCGGCCAGATCGGGCAGCTCGGGATGGTGCCGTTGAATATCGGCCCAGGCGACTGCCAGCTCGGCGGCGAGAACAGGTGGTGTCGTGCTCACGACGTGACAACGAGCCGAGGCGCCCCCGGTGTTCCGATTCCGGGCTAGCCCAATTAATTTGCACTGATCGGTCAGTTCCGGATGATGGGCATGACGAAGGGCGGGTGCGGAGGCAACCGGCGAAGACCGGAGAACCCGCGCACCCGCCCCACGAGCGGACGTATGCCGTATTCCGTACAGGAGCGTGCGGTCAGCGGACGCCGGCGGCGGTCAGTAGGCGCGCGCCACGATCGCCAGGGTGCCGGGGGCGTCCTCGCTGTCGGGCACCGAACCGTCCTCGGCGACCAGGCAGCGCACCGAAACGCCCTGCTCGGCGAGCTTGGCCTCGCCCTCGGTGCCCAGGTCGGCCCACGGGATGCGGGCCCAGCCGGTGGCCGCGGCCTCGGCCGCCTCCGCGATGCTCGCCACGTCCACGGTGCGGGACGTCCGGCGCTCGCGGGACTCCTGGAGCAGCCGCGCCTGGTCCTCCTCCAGCACCTTGGGCAGCAGCTCCGCCAGGGCGTCGAGGGCGACCGGCTCCTTGCCGCCGGGGATGCGGCGGGCCAGCATCGCGGTGCCGGCCTCCAGGTCGCGCGGTCCGATCTCGACCCGGACCGGCACGCCCTTGAGCTCCCAGTCGATCGCGCGCCGCCCGAAGGGGGTGTCGGTGCGGTCGTCCACCGCCACCCGCAGCCCGGCCGCCTTCAGCTTCTCGCCGAGCTCGCGGACCTTGGCCACGACCGCGTCGTCGCCCTTGATCGCCAGCACGACGACCTGGACGTGCGCCAGGCGCGGCGGCACCCGCAGCCCGTTGTCGTCGCCGTGCATCATCACCAGGGCGCCGATCATACGGGTGGTGCTGCCCCAGGAGGTCTGCCAGGCGTACTCCTGGTTGCCGTCCTTGGACAGGTACTGGATGTTGAACGCCTTGGCGAAGTTCTGCCCCAACTCGTGGCTGGTGCCCATCTGGAGGGCCTTGCCGTCGCCCATCATCCCTTCCAGGGTGAGGGTGTTGATGGCGCCCGCGAACCGCTCCTTGACGGTCTTGCGGCCCGGCACCACGTCCATCGCCAGGACGTTCTCCATGAAGTCGCCGTAGACGTCGTGCTGGATACGGGAGGCGAAGTCGCGGGCGTCCTCGTAGGTGGCGTGCGCGGTGTGCCCCTCCTGCCACAGGAATTCGCTCGTGCGCAGGAAGAGCCGCGGGCGCAGCTCCCAACGGACCACGTTCGCCCACTGGTTGATCAGCAGCGGCAGGTCGCGGTAGCTCTGCACCCACTTGGAGAAGTAGTCGTTGATGATCGTCTCGGAGGTGGGCCGGACGACGACCGGCTCCTCCAGCTCCTTGCCGCCGCCGTGCGTGACCACGGCCAGCTCGGGCGCGAAGCCCTCCACGTGCTCGGCCTCGCGCGTCAGGTAGGACTGCGGGATGAGCAGCGGGAAGTACGCGTTCTGCGCGCCGACCGCCTTGATCCGCGCGTCCATGTCCTGCTGCATCCGCTCCCACAGGCCGTATCCGTACGGCCTGATCACCATGGTGCCGCGCACCGGCCCGTTGTCGGCCAGTTCGGCCTTGTTGATCAGGTCCTGGTACCAGCGGGGGAAGTCGTCCGCCTGGGGGGTGAGAACGGGAGCCTTAGCCATGGGGCGATGGTACGGCCCGCCGCCGCCCGAGCGTGAATCGGCCGCGGGCCCCCGCGCGCGGCCCGGGTGTCGGCGGAAGTTCACGAGAATGCGGCCGCAGACCCCTGGACGGGGGCGGGAATCAGCAGTTGTCTGGCTTTCGGGACGAGTGCGGTCCGAACAGCACCACGGGGGGCAAACAGCAATTCCCGGCTGATGGGGGCTTCGATGGCACCTACCCTCTACCGCGGTACCCGGCCCGGGGCGCAGGCCCGCGCGCGGGACTGGGCGGAGATCCAGGAGCGGATGCTCGTACCGCTCTACGAGTCGGTGTACGACCGGCTGGAGGTCGGCGACGGCACCCGGCTGCTGGGCCTGGAGCTGCGGCACCGGGCTCGCGCTGCTGCTGGCGGCCGCCAGGGGCGCCGCGGTGACCGGCTGCGACCCGGACCCCGGCCGGCTGGCGCTGGCCCGCGAACGGCTGGCGGCACGGCCCGGGCGCGGCTGCGGCAGCACCCGGCTGGTGGCCGGCGACCCGCCGGCGGCCGCGGTCCGGACGGCGGCTACGACGTGGTGACGGCCTTCGACCCGGTCGCCCCCGCGGCCGGACTGCGGCCCGCGCTGGCCCGGGTGGCCGCCGCGGTGCCGCCCGGCGGCGCGGTGGTGCTCGTCGGCTGGGGCCCGCCGGAGCGCTGCTCGGCCGCGCGGGTGCTGCGGGTCGCCACGCGCCTGGCCGAGCCGCGCGGCGCCGCGGCCCCGCGGTTACGGCTCAGCGGCCGCGACGACCTGGAGGACGTGGCCCTGGCGGCGGGCCTCGCCCCGGACGGCTCGGGCCGCGTCTCGTGCCCGTTCGGCTACCCGGACCTGCCCAGCGCGGTGCGCGGGCTGCTGTCCACCGGCCTGTTCGACGCGGCGGTGGCGGCGACCGAGCCGCGCCAGGTGGACAAGGAGATCGCCGAGGCCCTGCACCCCTACCGGCGCCCGGACGGCTCGGTGCGGATGGAGAACGTCTTCCGCTACGTGATCGCGCGCGCCTGAGCACGGGCGGGCGGCGGACCGGCGGCAGGGGGCCGGGCGGCGGGGCTGGGCGGGGCGGGGCGGGGCGGGGCGGGGCGGGCGAAAACGGCTGGCCCTCCCCCGCCGCGTCGGCGAGGCTGGGCGCATGCCCACCCTGCTGCCCGCCGGTTCCCCGGCCGTCGTCCGCCTGGTCAAGGCCGGTCGCGAGAAGGTCCGTTACGACGCCCGCGTACGCTCCGACGACGGCGTCCGCGTCACGGTCACCGCGCCCTGGTCGCTGCCGTCCGTCCGCGACTTCGGCTTCGTCCGCTTCGCGCCCGGCGACCTCTTCACCGAGCACTACTGGCGGAACCGGTGGTACGCGGTCAAGGAGGTGCACGACCCGGCCGGCGCCCTCAAGGGCTGGTACTGCGACATCACCCGCCCGGTCGTCGTCTCCGGCGCCACCCTGGTCTCGGAGGACCTCGACCTGGACCTGTGGGTGTCGGCCGACGGCACGGACGTACGGCGGCTGGACGAGGACGAGTTCGCCGCCAGCGGGCTGGCCGGGCGGGACCCGGAGGCGGCCGGGCGGGCGCGTGCGCGCCCTGGACGACCTGGAGGCGCTCGCCCGCGGCGGCCGGCTCACCGAGGTGCTGGCCCCGGCCGGCTGACCCGCGGTCCGGCGTACGTGGGACGTCCGCCGGTCGTCCGCCGACGAGATCCGGCCCCGGAAGCGCGGGCCCCGGTGCCCGAGCCCGGGCGCCCCGGCCCCAGTTCGGTCCGATCACAGCGCGGTCCGATCCCAGCGCGGTCCGGCTTCAGGGCACGGGCCACTCCTCGGCGGTCAGCGCGAACCGCTCGTGGTCGCGCCAGGCGCCGTTGATGAAGAGCATCCGCGGCGAGAAGCCCTCGTGGCGGAAGCCGAGCCGCTCGGCCATGGCGAGCGAACGCCCGTTGTCCGGCTGGATGTTGATCTCCAGCCGGTGCAGCGCGAGCCCTTCGGGGCGCGGCGCGAAGCAGTGGCCGACCACCAGCCGCAGCCCCAGCGTCATCCGCCCGGTCCCGGCGTACGGCAGGTAACTGTCGTAGCCGAGCGCGGCGTTGCGGAACCGGCCGCGGACGATGTTGGCGACGTTGCACATGCCGGCCAGGCCGCCGGTGTCCTGGTCCAGGATCAGGAGCGTCCGCAGGTCGGTGCCCTGCCGCCGCAGCAGGTCGGAGAAGCCGTCCGGCTCCACCGGGTTCCACGGCCGCAGGTGGTCCGCGGACCGCAGCACGGCCGCGCGGAACGCCGCGCTGTCGGTGGCCAGGGGCTCTCGGATCGTGACTCGCATGGCCTCATTGTGGTCGGGCGGGCCGCCGCGCCCGCGCGCCCGCGCCGGGGCGGCGGCCACGGCGGCGACCGCTGCGGGTTACTGCGGCGGCAGCAGGTTCTTGAACTCCGAGGGCAGCTCGAACTTCTCGTCCTCGCCGCCGCCCGCGCCGAAGGCCGCGCCCGCCTGGCGCTCCTCGCGCCGCGCGGCGGCGGCCTGCTCCTCCTGGAGGCGCTTCATCGGGTTGCCGCTGCGCCGGCTGCCCTTGCCCTTCTTGACCTGCTTCTTCTGCCGCCCGGGGCCGCCGCCCATGCCCGGCATCCCGGGCATCCCCGGCATGCCGCCGCCCTGGGCCATCCGCGACATCATCTTGCGCGCCTCGAAGAACCGCTCCACCAGGCCCTTGACCGCGCTGACCTCGACGCCCGAGCCCTTGGCGATACGCGCCCGGCGCGAGCCGTTGATGATGTGCGGGTCGGCGCCGCTCGCGCGCGGGTCATCGACTTGATGATCGCCGCGGTGCGGTCGACGTCGCGCTCGTCGAGGTTGTTGATCTGCTCCTTGATCTGGCCCATGCCCGGCAGCATGCCGAGCAGCTTGGAGATGCGAGCCCATCTTGCGGACCTGCTCCATCTGGGCCAGGAAGTCGTCGAGCGTGAACTCCTTGGGGCCCTTGGCCAGCTTGGCCGCCATCTCCTCGGCCTCGGCCTGGCTGAAGGTCTGCTCGGCCTTCTCGATGAGCGAGAGCACGTCGCCCATGCCGAGGATGCGCGAGGCCATCCGGTCGGGGTGGAAGGCGTCGAAGTCGTCGAGCTTCTCGCCGTTCGAGGCGAACATGATCTGCTTGCCGGTGACGTGCGCGATGGACAGCGCGGCGCCGCCGCGGGCGTCGCCGTCGAGCTTGGAGAGCACCACGCCGTCGAAGCCGACGCCGTCGCGGAACGCCTCGGCGGTGTTCACCGCGTCCTGGCCGATCATCGCGTCGACCACGAACAGGATCTCGTCGGGGTGCGTGGCGTCGCGGATGTCCGCGGCCTGCTGCATCATCTCCTGGTCGACGCCCAGTCGGCCGGCGGTGTCGACGACGACCACGTCGTACTGCTGCGTCGTGGCGAAGTCGATGGAGTCGCGCGCGACCTTGACCGGGTCGCCGACGCCGTTGCCCGGCTCGGGCGCGTAGACGGCGACGCCGGCCCGCTCGGCGACGACGGAGAGCTGGGTCACCGCGTTGGGCCGCTGGAGGTCGCAGGCGACCAGCAGCGGGGTGTGGCCCTGCTTCTTCAGCCACTGGCCGAGCTTGCCCGCCAGCGTGGTCTTGCCCGCGCCCTGGAGGCCGGCGAGCATGATCACGGTCGGCGGCTGCTTGGCGAAGCGCAGCCGGCGGGTCTCACCGCCGAGGATGGTGATCAGCTCGTCGTTGACGATCTTGATGACCTGCTGCGCCGGGTTCAGCGCCTGGGAGACCTCGGCGCCCAGGGCGCGCTGACTTGACGTTGGCGATGAAGGCGCGGACCGCCGGGAGTGCGACATCCGCCTCGAGCAGCGCGATCCGGATCTCGCGCGCCGTGGCGTCGATGTCCGCCTCGGACAGACGGCCGCGCCCCCGAAGGGTCTTGAAGGTATTCGCGAGGCGATCAGACAGAGTGTCGAACACGGTGGTCGCAGATCCTCGGGGTCGGGGGCGGAGACAGTCGCCTTCCAGGGTATCCGGACCGGGGGCCGGCCCGTCCTCGGCGGGCGGAATCGGCCGCCTTCGCCGGCCATAGCGCCGCTGCAGGCGCCCGCCGGCCACGGCGCCCGTTCACCGCAGTGCCTCCTCCACCTGGCGGGCCACCTCCGCCGCGCGCTCCGCGGGCAGCGGGCTGCCGTCCTTGCCGACGACGTAGAAGGCGTCGACCGCGTTGGCGCCCAGGGTGGAGATACGGGCGGAGCGTACGGTCACGCCCGTCGCGGACAGGGCCAGGCCGATCCGGTGCAGCAGCCCGGGGGCGTCATGGGCCCGGACCTCCAGCACGGTGGCGGTCTGCGAGGTGTGCCCGGGGGCGACGGTGACCCGGGGCGGCGGCGGGGTGATGCCGCGCCGCCGCGGATAGGCGGCCTCGCGCTCCGCGAGCCGGGACTCGATGTCGAGCGAGCCCTCGAAGGCGCGGGCCAGGTCGGCACGCAGCCGCGCCGCCTCGGGCAGCGCGCCGTACTCCGCGGACACCCGCCAGCTCAGCAGCGCGACCTCGCCCTCGCCGACGGGGTCGAAGGAGCGCAGGTCGGCGGCGCGCACGGCGAGCCGGTGCAGCGCCAGGACGCCGGCCGCCCGGGCGACCAGGTTGGGCCGGTCGGGGACGGCGACCAGCAGTTCGACGCCGAGCGCCTCGTGCTGCGCCTCGCCCTCGGCCTCGGGCTCCGTGTGGGCGTGCAGGGTCAGGACCGGGCCGCCGGTGCGGGCGGCCTCGATGGCCAGGCGCTCCTCCTCGGCGGTGGGCTCGCTGTCGCCGCTGTCGGGCAGCGCGCCGGTGTCGAGGGCGCCGGCCACCCGCTCGACCAGGTCGGCCAGCAGGCGGGCGCGCCAGGTGCTCCAGGCGGCCGGCCCGGTGGCCAGCGCGTCGGCCTCGGTGAGGGCGGCGAGCAGTTCGAGGGTGGAGGTGTCGCGTACGGCCTCGGCGACGGTGCGTACGGTCTCGGGGTCGTCCAGGTCGCGCCGGGTGGCGGTCTCGATGAGCAGCAGGTGGTGGCGGACCAGCAGGGCGAGGGTGTCGACGTCGGCGGCGGCGAAGCCGATCCGGGTGGCGAGGTCGCGGGCGATGACCTCGCCGGCCTCGCTGTGGTCGCCGGGCCAGCCCTTGCCGATGTCGTGCAGCAGGGCGGCGGTGAGCAGCAGGTCGGGGCGGTGCACGCGGCGGGTCAGGCCGGACGCCTGGACGGCGGCCTCCACCAGGTGGCGGTCGACGGTGAAGCGGTGCACGGCGTTGCGCTGCGGGCGGCAGCGGACCCGCTCCCAGTCGGGGATGAGCCGGGTGATGAGCCCCTCGGCCTCCAGCGCCTCCCAGACGGGCACGGTGGCCTCGCCCGCGCCGAGCAGGGTGATCGAGCTGCTCGCGGGCCTCGGCGGGCCACGGCACGGGCAGCGGGCGGGCGCCGGCGGCGAGCCTGCGCACGGCGTGCAGGGACAGCGGCAGTCCGGCCTCGGCGGCCGCGGCGGCGGCGCGCAGCGGCAGGACGGGGTCGCGGTCGGGTTTCGCGGCGAGCGCGAGGACGGCCTCGCCCTCCTGCTCCACGACGCCCTCGGCCAGCGGCACGCGCTCGGGGGCGGCGGGCGCGGAGGTGGCGCGGCCGCGGCCGAGCAGGCGGCGGCGCGGGCGGGACCGGCGGGCGCGCAGCACCCGGCCGACCTCGCGCCAGGTGACGTCGCTGGCGTAGGAGATGCGGCGGGCGGCCTCGTAGACCTGGCGCAGCAGCGCGTCGGCGTCGAGCAGGCCGAGGGCCTCGGCGATCTGGTCCTGTTCCTGGAGGGCGAGCCGGTCGGTGGCGCGGCCGGTGACCAGGTGCAGGGCGTCGCGGGTGTCCAGCAGGCGGGTACGGGCCTCGCTCCAGTCCTTCGCGGGGCGCGTCGGCGAGCCAGGAGGCGGCGACCGCCCGCAGCGCGGTGGCGTCGCGCAGGCCGCCGCGGGCCTCCTTGAGGTCGGGTTCGAGCAGGTAGGACAGCTCGCCCTGGCGTTCGGCGCGCTCGGCGCACATCTCGTGCAGGGCGGGCAGCCGGGCGGGCGCCTGGTTGCGCCAGTCGGCGAGGACGGCGCTGCGCAGCGCCGAGGTCAGCGCGCTGTCGCCGGCGAGGTGCCGGGCGTCCAGGAGGCCGAGCTGCACCTTGAGGTCGTCGGCCGCGGCGCTGCGGGCCTCGGCGGGGGTGCGCACGGAGTGGTCCAGGGCCAGGCCCAGGTCCCACACGGGGTACCAGACGCGGTCGGCGAGGGCGGCCACCGAGTGCGGGGACTCGTGCAGCAGCAGCAGGTCGAGGTCGCTGCGGGGGGAGAGTTCGCCGCGGCCGTAGCCGCCCACGGCGATCAGGGCCCAGTCGCCGGTGCCGGCGGCCGCGGCCGCCTCGGTGGCCAGCGAGGCCAGCCACTGGTCGGTGAGGGTGGCCAGGGCGGCGCGGCGCGGCGGCCCGGACTGCGCCTCCTGGGTGAGGAGGCGCAGCCGGGCCGCCGCGTAACCGTGGCCTTGCGCGTCGACGCTGTCGGTCACTCGTTCTCCAGCGCTGGCTCGTGGGCGGTGGGCCGCGGCCCGGGACCGCGGCCCGTCGTCGTGGGGACCGCGGGTCAGAGCGCGTCGGGGCCGCGCTCGCCGGTGCGGACCCGTACGGCCGTGTCGACCGGCAGGGACCACACCTTGCCGTCTCCGATCTTGCCCGTTCTGGCCGCCTTGACGACGACCTCGATGAGCTGGTCGGCGTCCGAGTCCTCGACGAGGACCTCGATCCGGACCTTCGGCACCAGGTCGACGGTGTACTCCGCGCCCCGGTAGACCTCGGTGTGGCCGCGCTGGCGGCCGTAGCCGCTGGCCTCGGTGACGGTCAGTCCCTGCACGCCGAAGGCCTGGAGGGCTTCCTTGATCTCGTCGAGCCGGTGCGGCTTGACGACGGCGGTGATGAGCTTCACGCGTCCACCTTCTTGCTGGAGGAGGCGTCCGCCCCGCTGACCGGTCGCGGCTCCGGCGCTGCGGGAGCCGACGCCGGCGAAGTCGTAGGCGGTCTCGGCGTGCAGCGACCTGGTCGACGCCGGTGACCTCCTCGTCGTCGGTGACCCGGAAGCCCATGGTCATGTCGATGAGCTTGGCGAGGATCGCGGCGCACACCAGGGAGTAGCCCAGCACCGCGCCGACGCCGATGAACTGCAGGCCGAGCTGGTGCAGGCCGCCGCCGTAGAACAGGCCCTTGGCGGTCTGGCCGACGCCGCCGGTGGCCAGGAAGCCGATGGACAGCGAGCCGACGATGCCGCCGACCATGTGGACGCCGACCACGTCGAGCGAGTCGTCGTAGTTGAAGCGGTACTTCAGGCCGACGGCCGCCGCGCAGATGACGCCGGTGACCAGGCCGAGCAGGATGGCGCCGAGCGGGGAGATCGAGCCGCAGGCGGGGGTGATGGCGACCAGGCCGGAGACGGCGCCGGAGGCCGCGCCCAGGGTGGTGAAGGAGCCGTGCCGCAGCCGCTCGTAGATCAGCCAGCCGAGCATGGCGGCGGCGGTGGCGACCTGGGTGTTGGTGAAGGCGACGGCGGCGACGCCGTCGGAGCCGAGCCAGGAGCCGGCGTTGAAGCCGAACCAGCCGAACCACAGCAGGCCGCAGCCGAGCATGACCAGCGGCAGGTTGTGCGGCCGCATCGGGTCGCGCTTGAAGCCGTTGCGCTTGCCGATGACGAGGATCACACCGAGGGCCGCGGCGCCCGCGTTGATGTGCACCGCGGTACCGCCGGCGAAGTCGATGACGCCCTTCTTGAACAGCCAGCCGTCCGACGCCCACACCCAGTGCGCGACCGGGAAGTACACGACCGTCGCCCACAGCGTGATGAACAGCGACCAGGCGGTGAACTTCACCCGGTCGGCGAGCGCGCCGCTGATCAGGGCCGGGGTGATGATCGCGAACATCAGCTGGAATACGGCGAACACGTAGATCGGGAATGCCGTAACCGGGCCACAGCTCGGTGATCCCTATGTTGCGCATGCCGAACCAGTGCGGTGCCGCCGATGAATCCGTTGCCCGGAGCCGAAGGCGAAACTGAATCCGTAAAGAGTCCACAAAATAGTGATGATGCCAAGGCTGATGAAGCTCATCATCAGCATGTTCAGGGCGCTCTTCACCCGCACCATGCCGCCGTAGAAGAAGGCGAGACCCGGGGTCATCACCATCACCAGGGCGGCGCTGATCAGCATGAACGCCGTACTTCCAGAATCGAGCTTGGGCGCATCAGCGGCCAGCGTCATGATGGCTGGTGCCATCGGCGTCTCCTCGTCATCCGAACGGCCCGTGCGAGGGGTGCAAGGGGTGGGCCGGTTTTCGCCTTGAGATTGTCCGAGCCGGGTTTCGACCGATGCCGCCCCGTGTTTCGCCGCCGTGACGAAGAAGTCGCGCGTGTTACGTGGAGATGAACCGCCCGCGGGTTCGGTGAAGGATGTATACGGGTGGGGCTCAGGCCGACTCGGCGACTTCCGGCAGCTCCTGCGCGAGGCGGTCGGAGAGCTGCACGACCTCGGGGACGTCGCCGAAGTCGCGGAAGGCCGTCTGCGTGGTCTTGCGGATACGGGTGTTGACCCGCTCCGAGCGCACCCGCTTGGCGACGGTGATGGCGTGCTCGGTGAAGTGCGCCGCCTGCTCGGGCTCGCCCATCAGCAGATGCACGGTGCCCATGCCGACGAGGTTGAGCGCGTAGGCGCGCTGGTGCACGGGGTCGTCGCGGAACCCGTCGACGGCCCGCAGCATCTCGGGCCGGGCCAGCGAGGCGTAGGTGGGGCTGCGGCCGGCGACATAGGCGAGGTCGCGGTAGGAGTGGGCGTTCTCCGCGTGCAGCTCGGCCTCGTTGAAGAAGCTGATCCAGGCGGGGTCCTCGGCCGGCCGCGCGTCGGCGAAGGTGTCCTCGGCCATCCGCACCGCGCGGTGGCACTTGTTGACCTGGCCCATGTTGGCGTAGGCGCGCGCCTCCAGGGCGTGCAGCATGGCCTGGGTGGTGGCGCCGGCGGAGTCACGGCTGCCGTACTGGGCGAGGTGGACGAGCTCCAGGGCGTCGTCGGGCCGCTCCAGGTGGATCATCTGGCGGCTCATGGAGGACAGCACGAAGGCGCCCAGCGGGCGGTCCCCGGCCTCCTTGGCCGCGTGCAGCGCCAGGACCAGGTACTTCTGCGCGGTGGGCTGGAGCCCGACGTCGTAGCTCATCCAGCCGGCGAGCGCGGCGAGGTCGGCGGTGATCCGGTACAGCCGCCGGGCGACGGAGTCGGTGTGCGGCTCCTGGAGCAGGTCGGTGACCTCGTGCAGCTGGCCGACGACGGCCTTGCGGCGCAGGCCGCCGCCGCACTGGCTGTCCCAGACCCGGAACATCGCGGCGGTGGACTCCAGCAGCTCCAGCTCGCCCTCGGAGAGCCGGGAGGGCCGGCCGCCGCTCCCGGGGCCGCGGCGGTGAGCACCGGCACGCCGGCGGACGAGGTGGGCACCAGCCAGCGCTGCATCGGTTCGAGCAGGGCGGGCCCGGCGGACAGCGCGAGCGAGGTGCCGAGGAAGCCGCGGCGGCCGAGCATCAGGTCGCTGCGGGAGAACTCGCTGATGAGCTGGACGGTCTGCGGCCCGGCCCACGGCAGGTCGATGTCGCCGCCGGAGGGCGGCTGGTGGACGGAGCGCAGGCCCAGGTCCTCCACGGGGACGACGCAGCCGAACCGCTCGGAGAACAGCTCGGACAGGATGCGCGGAATGGGCTCGCGGGGCTGCTCCCCGTCCAGCCAGCGGCGCACCCGGGAGGTGTCGGTGCTGACGTGGTGGGCGCCCAACTGCCGTGCCCTGCGGTTCACCTGACGGGCCAGCTCACCCTTCGACCAGCCGCTGCGCACGAACCAGGACGTGAGTGGTTCGTTGGGCTGCTTGTCCGGTGTGCCGGTCACGGTCGCGCCCCCAGTCCCCCCCGCCTCTTCTCCAACGTAACGTAGCCCTTTGGTCACCCGTGCGGCGACCGGTGTTCCGGAAACGCCACCATTCGCCACCCCTTCGAATGAACCCCGGCGCGCCGCCAGGCGATTCACTTGACACATGCCGCCGGGATCGGCGCCCGAGCGTGCGTAACCATCGGCCGAGGCGATCCGTTGGAGGGGTCATGGTGTTCACGATCGGCAGCACGCACGAGATGCGGCAGCACCGGACCGGAGCGCGGACCGCGGCACGGGTGGCGGCGATGGCCTCGGTCCGGACCGTGGCGCGCCGCCGGGCGCACGCGGCGGTGTGCGGCAGCGTGGCGCAGTACGCCGGGCGGTGCGGCTGGGCGGTCGTGCCGGGGACCCGGGCCGAGCGCGGCGGCGGCGCGTGCTCCTGCGGTGACCGCACCTGCGCGGAGCCGGGCACCCACCCCCTGGCCGCGGGCGCCGAGGTGCCGGCGGGCGCGGGTCCCGAGCAGGCCGCGGCGGTGTGGGACCAGGTGCCGGGCGCCTCGGTGCTGCTGCCCGCGGGGCGGTCGTTCGACGTGATCGACGTGGCGGAGGGGCCGGGGCGGCTGGCGCTGGTGCGCCTGGAGCGGATGGGGCTGCACCTGGGGCCGGTGCTGCTGACGCCGTCCGGGCGGGCGCAGTTCTTCGTGGCGCCGGGCGCCGCGGCCGAACTGCCGGACCTGCTCTACCGGATGGGCTGGGACGACGCGCGGCTGGACCTGCGCTGCCTGGGCCCCGGCGACCATGTCACCGCTCCCCCGTCGGACTTCGCCGGCCTCGGCCCGATGCGCTGGCTGCGCGAGCCGCCGCCGGACTCGGTCCCCCAGCCGCCCGAGGCCCGCCTGCTGCTCGGCACCCTGGCGTACGTCACCCACCGCGACCACCGCGACCGGGCGTACGCCTGAGGGCCGTTCGCGGCAGGGGTCCGTGCGGTGCGGCGGTGCGCCGCGGACTTTGCGTATACGTGGGACTCGCCGGTTTCACATCGGTAAGGGGCGCCTGCCAAGAGCGGGCGCCCCTTACCGATGTCCTGCCGCTGTCCGGAACCGGACCCGCGGGGCGCGGCTACTCCCCGATGAGCGCGTCCACGAACGCGCCCGGCCTCGAAGGGCGCCAGGTCGTCCGCGCCTTCGCCCAGGCCGACCAGCTTGACGGGGACGCCGAGTTCCCGCTGCACGGCGACGACGATGCCGCCCTTGGCGGTGCCGTCCAGCTTGGTCAGCACGATGCCGGTGATGTCCACCACCTCGGCGAACACCCGGGCCTGCACCAGGCCGTTCTGCCCGGTGGTCGCGTCGAGCACGAGCAGCACCTCGTCGACCGGGCCGTGCTTCTCCACGACCCGCTTGACCTTGCCCAGCTCGTCCATCAGGCCGGTCTTGGTGTGCAGCCGGCCCGCGGTGTCGATGAGCACGGTGTCCGCGCCCTCGGCGACGCCCTCCTTGACGGCGTCGAAGGCGACGGACGCCGGGTCGCCGCCCTCGGGCCCGCGGACGGTGCGCGCGCCGACCCGCTCGCCCCAGGTCTGCAACTGGTCGGCGGCGGCGGCCCGGAAGGTGTCGGCCGCGCCGAGGACGACGCTGCGCCCGTCGGCCACGAGCACCCGGGCCAGCTTGCCGGTGGTGGTGGTCTTGCCGGTGCCGTTGACCCCGACGACCATCACGACCGCCGGGGACTCCTCGTGGCTCTCGGTGTGCAGGGTGCGGTCCAGCGTCGGGTCGACCAGGGTGAGCAGTTCCTCGCGGAGCAGGGCGCGCAGCTCGTCGGGGGTGCGGGTGCCGAGCACCCGGACCCGGGTGCGCAGCCGCTCGACGAGTTCCTGGGTGGGGGTCACGCCGACGTCGGCGGTGATGAGGATGTCCTCGATCTCCTCCCAGGTGTCGTCGTCGAGCCGCTCCCTGGACAGCAGGGTGAGCAGGCCCTTGCCGAGCGAGTTCTGCGAGCGCGAGAGCCGGGACCGCAGCCGTACCAGCCGGCCCTCGGTGGGCTCGGGCTGCTCGATGGCGACCGGCTCGGGGAGGGCGACCTCCTCCACGGCCTCGGGCGCGGCGGTCGCGCCCGGCAGCCCGACCTCCTCGATGGTCCGGCGGGGCTCCTCCCGCGGGGTCTCGGCCTCGTCGCCGATGTGCGGTTCGGCGGGAGGCTTGGTGATCGTCGGGGTGCTCGGCGGCGCGGTCGGCAGCTGCTGCTTCTTCTTGCGGCGGCTGCCGACCACCAGCCCGCCGGCCGCGAGGACCACGACCAGGGCGATGACTACGGCAAGGATCACGGTTTCCATAACCCCCCCAGTATCAATGACCGGCCAAGATCGTCATGCCACCGCCCGCCGGGTCAGCCCATTTCCTCCAGCGACTTGCCCTTGGTCTCCTTCACGAAGATCAGCACGAAGGGGATGGAGAGCAGCGCGAAGCAGGTGTAGATGACGTAGGTGCCGGACAGGTTCCAGCCGGCCAGGCTCGGGAAGCTGGCGGTGATGGCCCAGTTGGCGATCCACTGCGCGGACGCGGCGACGCCGAGCGCGGCGGCGCGGATCTTGTTGGGGAACATCTCGCCGAGGAAGACCCACACGACCACGCCCCACGACAGGGCGAAGAAGAGCACGAAGCAGTGCGCGGCGACGAGGGCGACGGTGCCCTGGGTGTTCGGCAGGGTGGCGCCGTGCTTGGAGGAGAAGGCCCACGCTTCGAGGCCGAGGGACACGGCCATGCCGGCGGAGCCGATCGAGGGCCAGCGGCCGGCGGCCGATCCGGTCGACGAAGACCATCGCGATGACCGTGCCGATGATGTTCACGATGGACGTGGTGAAGGAGTAGAAGAAGGAGCTGCTCGGGTCGATGCCGACGGACTGCCACAGCGTCGCGGAGTAGTAGAAGGCGACGTTGATGCCGACGAGCTGCTGGAAGGCGGACAGGCCGATGCCGATCCAGACGATCGGCAGGAAGTTCGGGAACGAGCCGCGCCTGGACTGGAGCAGGTCGCGGAAGCTGGCCTTGTGCTCGCGGTGCATGGCGGTGCGGATCTCCGCGACGCGCCCGTCGAGGTCCGCGCTCTCGCCCTCGACGCCGGCCAGCACCGCCCTGGCGTCCTTCTCGCGGCCGACCGTGAGCAGGTAGCGCGGGGACTCGGGGATGGCGAAGGAGAGCAGCCCGTAGACGACGGCCGGGATGACCATCACGCCGAGCATGACCTGCCATGCCTCCAGGCCGAGCACCTGCTCCGCGCTGGTCGCCGTGGGCGGCCTTGAGGATGCCGTAGTTGACGAGCTGCGAGACGGCGATGCCGAGCACGATGGCGGCCTGCTGGAAGGAGGCGAGCCGGCCGCGGTAGGCGGGCGGTGAGACCTCGGCGATGTAGGCCGGGCCGATCACCGAGGCCATGCCGATGCCGAAGCCGCCGATGATCCGCCACAGCGCCAGGTCCCACAGCGCGAACGGCAGGGCCGAGCCGACGGCGCTGACGGTGAAGAGCACGGCGGCGATCTGCATGCAGCGGATGCGGCCGATCCGGTCGGCGATCCGGCCGGCGGTGGCGGCGCCGATCGCGCAGCCGATCAGGGCGATGGCGATGACCTGGGCCAGGGTGCCCGAGCCGATGTCGTACTTGCTCCGGATGGCCTCGACGGCGCCGTTGATGACGGAGCTGTCGTAGCCGAAGAGGAAGCCGCCCATCGCGGCGGCGGCGGCGATGAAGACGACGTGGCCGAGGTGGGCGGTGGGCGGATGGTGGTCCGATGTCCCGGCTGCTCGTGCGGTGCTCGTCAAGGTCAGCTCCTCGGGCTCGGCGGTGAGCCCTCACATGAGGGTATGGATCTTCAAGTGTTGGCCGACGACATACCGGGCCACCACTCGAAGAGGGAAGAGCTCAGGCGCTCTTCCGCTTGCCTTCCCGCAGCCGCTGGCTGATCACCTTGGACACGCCGTCGCCCTGCATCGATACGCCGTACAGGGCATCGGCGACCTCCATCGTGCGCTTCTGGTGCGTGATCACGATGAGCTGGGAGCTCTCCTGGAGCTCCTCCATGATCCGGATCAGCCGCTGCAGGTTGGTGTCGTCCAGCGCGGCCTCGACCTCGTCCATCACGTAGAACGGACTCGGCCGGGCCTTGAAGATCGACACCAGCATCGCCACCGCGGTCAGCGAGCGCTCACCGCCCGACAGCAGCGACAACCGCTTCACCTTCTTCCCGGGCGGCCGCGCCTCAACCTCCACACCTGTGGTGAGCATGTTGTCCGGGTCGGTGAGCAGCAGCCGCCCCTCCCCGCCGGGGAACAGCCGCGAGAAGACGCCCTCGAACTCGCGCGCGGTGTCGTGGAAGGCCGCGGTGAAGACCTGCTCCACCCGCTCGTCCACGTCCTTGATCACCTGGAGCAGGTCGGCGCGCGTCTTGCGCAGGTCCTCCAGCTGCTCGGTGAGGAACTTGTGCCGCTCCTCCAGCGCCGCGAACTCCTCCAGCGCCAGCGGGTTGACCTTGCCGAGCTGGGTGTACGCCTTCTCGGCCGCCCGCAGCCGCTTCTCCTGCTCGGCGCGGACGTAGGGCCGCGGCAGGTTGCGCGGGTCCTGCGGGTCCTCGGGCAGCACCTCGCCCTCCGCGGGCGGCGACGGCGGCACCGGCTGCTCCGGCCCGTAGTCGGCGACCAGCCCGGCCGGCTCCATGCCGTGCTCCTCCAGCGCCTTGGCCTCCAACTGCTCGATCCGCAGCCGCTTCTCGGCGCCCGAGCACCTCGCCCTTGTGCACGTCGCCGGTGAGCTGGTCCAGCTCGCGACTTCAGCTCCCGGCCGCGCCGCCGCTCCTGCCCCAGTTCCGCCTCGCGCTCCGCCCTGGCCTGCTCGGCGGCCGCCCGCTCGGCCTCGGCCCTGGCCGAGCGAGACCTGCGACGTACGCCAGCAGGCCGCGGGCGCCGGAGAGCACCGCCGCCGCCACCGACGCCTCGTAGGCCAGCCGGGCCCTGCGCCGCTCGGCCCTGGCCCGGGTCTCCCGCTCGGCGCGGGCCGCCCGGTCCAGGCCGTCGGCCCGCCCGGCGAGGCCCTTGACCCGCTCCTCGTGCGTACGGACCTGGAGCCGCGCCTCCATCTCGGTCTGCCGGGCGTTGGCGCCGTCCGCGGCCAGCCGGTCCCGGGCGAAGGTGTCCGGTTCCTCCTCGCCGGGCTCCTCCTGCGCCTCGCTGAGCCGGTACGACAGCTCCTCCAGCTCCTCACGGGCGGCGGCGAGCGTCTCCTCGGAGCGTACGACGGCCGCCGCCGCGCGGTCCGCCTCCCCGGCGGCGCCCCGGGCCTGCCCGCCGAACCGGCCGAGCTGCTGCGCGACCGACGACTTCTCCTTCTCCGCCGCCCGCCGCCGGTTCGCCAGCTCGTCCGCGGCGCGGGCGGCGGCCGCCCGCCGCTGCTTGGCGGCCTCCTGGCGGTCGGCCAGCTCCGCGCACCGCCCTTCCAGCCGGTCCAGTTCGGCGGCCGCCTCGTCGACCTGCGCCTGCACCTCCAGCAGGCTGGGCGCCTTGGCGCTGCCGCCGACCGCGGTGTGCGCGGCCAGCACGTCGCCCTCGGCGGTGACCGCGGTCAGCTCCGGGTGCCGGGCGACCAGCGCCTCGGCCTCGCCCAGCGACGTCCACGACGGCCACGCGCGCGCAGCAGCCGCCGCACGGCGGGCAGCAGTTCGGCGTCGGCGGCGACCAGGTCCAGCCGCGTACCGCGCGCCCGGCCGGGAGTACGGGCCGACGGACGCCGGCGTCCGGCTCGGGCGCGCCCGCCAGGATCAGGGCGGCGCGGCCCGCGTCGTCCTTGCGCAGCAGCCGCAGGGCGTCGGCGGCCGCGGCCGAGGCCGGTGACGGCGACCGCGTCGGCGGCGGCGCCCAGGGCCGCGGCGACCGGGACCTCGTAGCCGGGGGTGACGCGCAGCAGGGTGGCGGCGGAGCCGAGGACGCCGGCGGCGCGGTCGGCGCCGGCCGCGCCGAGCAGGGCGCCGGTGCCGTCCTTGCGGCGCAGCGACGGGGCGAGGGCGTCGCGGCGGGCGGCGACGGCCGCGCGGCGCCGCTCGGCGGCCGTGGCCGCCTCCCGGGCGGCGGTGAACTCCTCCTCGGCGGCGGCCTGTTCGGCCGCGCGCGGCCTCGAAGCGGGCCTCCAGTTCCGAGTCGTCGGCGTCCAGGTCCTCGACCTGGGCCCGCAGTTCCTCGTACTCGGCCTGCGCGGACTCGGCGCGGTCGCGGGCCTCGTCGCGGGCGGCGGCGAGCCGGCCGATCTCGGCCTCGGCGGAGGCGGCCTTGCGAACGCGCCGCGTTGACCTGGCCGTTCAGCCGGGCCAGGCCCTCGCGGCGGTCGGCGATGGCGCGGGCGGCGGCCCGCAGCCGGCGTCTCCTCCTCGGCGAGCCGTCGCTCCAGGTCGGCCCGGTGGCCGACGGTGTCGTCCAGGGCCCGCTGGGCGGCGTCGAGCGCCTCGGTCAGCTCGGCCTCCTGCTCGCGGATACGGGCGGCCTCGCGCTCCATGTCCTCGGGGTCGCGGCCGCGCCGCTCGTCGGCGGGCTGGCCGACGGCGTGCCGGTGCCGCTGCTCGGCCAGGCCGATGGTGCCGCGGACCCGCTCGGTGAGCTGGGACAGCGCGTACCAGGTGGCCTGGGCCTCGTTGACCCGCGGGGTCAGCGACGCGGACCTGCTCCTCCAGCCGGGCCTCGCGCGGCCAGCGCCGTCGGCGAGCTGCCGCCTCCACGGTGTCGCGCGCGCTCCTTGAGCGCGGCCTCGTCGGCGACCTCGGCGCGCAGCGCCTCCCGCAGCGTCACCAGGTCGTCGGCGAGCAGCCGCAGCCGGGCGTCGCGCAGGTCGGCCTGGATGACGGCGGCGCGGCGGGCGACCTGCGGCCTGCCGGCCGAGCGGCTTGAGCTGGCGGCGCAGCTCGCCGGTGAGGTCGGTGACCCGGGCGAGGTTGGCCTGCATCGCGTCGAGCTTGCGCAGCGCCTTCTCCTTGCGCTTGCGGTGCTTGAGGACGCCCGCGGCCTCCTCGATGAAGGCGCGGCGGCCCATCGGGTCGGCGTGCAGCACGGAGTCGAGCTGGCCCTGTCCGACGATGACGTGCATCTCGCGGCCGATGCCGGAGTCGGAGAGCAGTTCCTGGATGTCGAGCAGCCGGCAGGTGTCGCCGTTGATCTGGTACTCGCTGCCGCCGTTGCGGAACATGATCCGCGTGATGGTGACCTCGGCGTACTCGATGGGCAGCACGCCGTCGGTGTTGTCGATGGTCAGCGACACCTCGGCGCGGCCCAGCGGGGGGCGGCCGGTGGTGCCGGCGAAGATGACGTCCTCCATCTTGCCGCCGCGCAGCGACTTGGCGCCCTGCTCGCCCATCACCCAGGACAGCGCGTCCACGACGTTGGACTTGCCGGACCCGTTGGGGCCGACGACGCAGGTGATTCCGGGTTCGAAGCGCAGCGTCGTCGCGGAGGCGAACGACTTGAAGCCGCGCAGCGTGAGGCTCTTGAGATGCACGCCGGTCGACTCTACCCGCCGACTGCGGTTTCACCGAGGAATGTGCAGGGCACATCAGACGTAGAGCGGGCAGGCGGGTGACGTACGGCGGAAATCCAGGAGGCCGATCAGGGCGGGCGAGCGAAGGCCGGGAGGCCGACGGCGGGGCACACGACGAAGGGACGCCGAAGCGTCCCTTGAAGTTACTGCGCCGCGCGAGGCTGATGGTGAAAGCCGATGCGGCGCAGTGGTCCCAGACCGCGGTCTCAGACGGTGGTGCGTGCTGTGCAGATCATGCTGCTAGACCGTGCTGTCGTGCAGACCGTGCTGTTCTTCTGTGCTTCTGCGTGCCGTACTGCTGCGAGCCCTGGTGTCGCCCGATCAGGCGAGCACGGGCTCCGCGCGGGTCACGTCGAGGGTGCTGAGCAGCGACTCTTCATGCGAAGCGACAGTCAGCGCGTCGTTCTCCGCCTGCATCCGGACGAGTTCGGACTCCAGGTCCTGAACGCGCTGCTGAAGCCTTCGCATCTCGGAGAGAAGTCGCGGGTCGGGACCGCCGACGTAACCGAGAAGCGCCTTTGCCATGATGGATGGTCCTCCACGCTGAGTGACCGACCGGAGCGGGTGGGTCGTGGGTGAGGGGTGCTCTCCCGCACAGGATGAAGCTGTGGCCGCTTCCATATCATTCATTGGTGCCACGATGCGCGGGGCTTCCAGCGTCTCACCAAAAAGAGGGACGGTCAACACGATCACAGCCCAGCCATCGGGTCCGCCTCGGAAAACACGGCGCCGACCGCGCCGCGGGCTGCCCGCGTGGGGGGCGAGGCTTCACGATCATCCTCGCTGGGGGCAGCCTGACACGCGGCCCGTCATATGGCAACGGGTTGTGCTCATCGGATCTCGAACCCTCGGTAACCCCCGCGCGGCGGGCCCCAGATTTCGGTCACCCCGTCGACCCGTCCGGGCGTGTCGCCGCCTGCGCAGCCAGTCCAGCAGCCGCTCGCAGCGACTGCCTGGACCCCTCGGCGACCACCTGCACCCGGCCGTCGCCGAGGTTGCCCGCGTATCCCGACAGGCCGCCGAGTCTCCAGCGCGGTGGCCCGGGTCCACCAGCGGAAGCCGACCCCCTGGACCCGGCCGCGCACCCACGCGGTGAGCCGGACATTCTCGTTCATGTAGGCACGCTATCCCCCGGGTTCGGACCGCATCACCTCGCACCCCCGCGTGATTCGCTACAGTCGCCCCCCGACATAGTTCACCCGTTCGGCTCAAGCGTGCGACCGCGAGGCGGGCCGTCCGGGTGCTCGGCGACAGGTGAGGAGTGCGGCACATGGGGCGCCACAGCCGTCATGCCCAGCCCGCGGCCCCGCAGCCCGGCCCGCACGGCCACCGCGGCCGCGCGCAGGCACCACCCGGTGCGCACCGGGACTGCTGGCCTCTTCGGCCGCGATGGCGGTCGGCGCGGTCGCCGCGTCCTCCGGGCTGCTGTCGGGGGTGAGCGGCGGGCTGGACCGGATCACCGGGGACGGCACGGCCACCCAGGCCGACGGGCCCGCACCGTCCGGCAGCGACATACCCTCGCCGCTGGGCTCGACCACCTCCCCCGCGTCCGGCGGTACGACCACGGCGGGCTCCCCGTCCGCGGGCGGCGCCAGCGCCGACCAGGCCGAGCGCGACCCCGACGCACAAGGCGGCCACGAAGACCCCGGCGCCCACGCCGACCCGGACCACGGCCGCCCCCACCACCCCGGTGGCGACGAAGACGGCGCCGCGCACCGTCGCCCCCGCGACCACGTCCGCCGGCGACCAGCGCGATCGCCTCGGCCCGGGCGCAGATCCTCACCCTGGTCAACCAGCAGCGGCAGACGGCCGGCTGCCAGCCGCTGACCGCCAGCTCCTCGCTCGACACGCTGGCCCAGCACTTCAGCGACGACATGGCCGCCCGCGGCTTCTTCGACCACACCGACCCGGACGGCAACACCCCCTGGGACCGGGCCAAGAAGCTCGGCATCACCAACCTGGGCGGCGAGAACATCGCCCGCGGCCAGGCCGACGCCCAGGCCGTGATGGACGCGTGGATGAACAGCCCCGGCCACCGGGCGAACATCCTCAACTGCGAGTACAAGACCCTCGGCGTCGGCATCCACTTCGGCACCGGCGGCCCCTGGTGGACCCAGGACTTCGGCTACTGAGGCACGGGCGCCGGCGGCGGCTGCGGCGGGAGCTGACTTTTCGAAAGCGCAGCCCTGGGGGCAGCGCTGCGCCGGGTACGCTTGCTCGTATGAGCGAGGAGAGCCGGGCCGACGCCTTCGACGTGTTCTCCCGCGACTGCCCCTCGCGCGGCACGCTGGAGCACGTCACCGGGCGCTGGGGCAGCCTGACGCTGACCGCGCTGGCCGAGGACACGCTGCGCTTCAACGAGCTGCGGCGCCGGGTCGACGGCGTGAGCGAGAAGATGCTCTCCCGGACGCTCCAGGCGCTGGAACGCGACGGCCTGGTCATCCGGCACGCCCGGCCGACCAACCCGCCGCACGTCGAGTACCGGCTCAGCCCGCTCGGCCTGGAGACCGCACGGCGGCTGCTCGCGCTGATCGACCACGTCGAGGCCGGCATGGCCGACGTCCTGGCGGCCAGGAGCCGTTACGACGAGGCGCGCGGCGCCGGCTGACAGCGCGGGCAGAAGTAGCTGGAGCGGTTCATCCAGGGGCGGCGGCGGATCGGCGTGCCGCAGCGGCGGCACGGCTCGTCCTCGCGGCCGTACGCGTCCAGCGAGCGGTCGAAGTACCCCGACTCGCCGTTCACGTTGACGTACATGCTGTCGAAGCTGGTGCCGCCGGCGGCCAGCGCGTCGCCCATCACCTCGCGGATGTGGGTGAGCAGTTCCGCCGTGCGCGGCGCGGTCATCGACGCCGTCGGCCGCTCGTAGTGCAGCCGGCTGCGCCACAGCGCCTCGTCCGCGTAGATGTTGCCGACGCCGCTGATCAGGGTCTGGTCGAGCAGGGCGCGCTTGATCGTGGTGCGCTTGCGGCGCAGCGCCGCGTGGAAGGCCGCGTCGTCGAAGGCCGGGTCGATCGGGTCGCGGGCGATGTGCGCGAGCGGCTGCGGCAGGTCGTCCGGGTCGCCCGGGACCGTCGGGTGCAGCGACAGGCCGCCGAAGGTGCGCTGGTCGACGAAGCGCAGGTCGGTGCCCGTGGTGTCGTCGAAGGTGAGGCGGACCCGCAGGTGCGTCTCGGGCGGCGCCGCCTCCGGGCGGATCAGGAACTGCCCGCTCATGCCCAGGTGGGCGACCATCGCCAGGGTGGGGGTGAGCGGAATCCACAGGTACTTGCCCCTGCGGTGCGGCTCGCCCAGGGTCGCGCCCCGCAGGGTCCTGGTGAAGTCGTCCGCTCCCGCGGGGTGGCGCCGCACCGCGCGCGGGTGCAGGACGCTCGCCTCGCCGACGGTACGGCCGGCCGACCAGCGGGCCAGGCCGCGGCGCACCACCTCGACCTCGGGAAGTTCCGGCACGTTCTTCTCCCACCCTCTCCTGGCGCGCGACCGGGGGCCCGGCTCTCCTCGCGCTCCGACGCCGCGCGGGCTTTCGCGCCTCACGCCGCGCGGGCTCGCGCCTCAAACGCCGGCGGGGCTTGGTTTCCAAGCCCCGCCGGCGTTTGAGGCGAACCCTGCCCCCGCCGGCGTTTGACGGCGACCCGGCCCCGCGGGCGTGAGGGGCGGGTCAGGACGCGGACGCGGGCGTCGCCTTGTCGATGGCGCGCCAGGCGGCCTCGGCCGCCTGCTGCTCCGCTTCCTTCTTGCTGCGGCCGGTGCCGGTGCCGTACTCGACACCACCGACGCGGGCGGCAGCCGTGAAGGTCTTCTCGTGGTCGGGTCCGGCCTCGGTGACGACGTACTCGGGTACGCCGAGGCCCTCGGCCGCGGTGAGTTCCTGGAGGGAGGTCTTCCAGTCCAGGCCGGCGCCCAGGTTGGAGGACTTCTCGATCAGGGGGTCGAAGAGCCGGTGGACGAGTTCGGAGGCCGCGTCGAGGCCCTGGTCGAGATAGACCGCCCCGATCACCGCTTCGAGCGTGTCCGCGAGGATGGATGCCTTGTCCCGCCCGCCCGTACCCTCTTCACCCCGGCCGAGCCGGATGAACGCACCCAGGTCGAGCCCGCGGCTGACGCCGGCCAGGGCCCGTGAGTTGACCACCGCGGCCCGCAGCTTGGCCAGTTGGCCTTCGGGCAGGTCGGGGTGGGTGCGGTAGAGGGTGTCGGTGACCACCAGGCCGAGCACGGAGTCCCCGAGGAACTCCAGCCGCTCGTTGGTGGGCAGCCCGCCGTTCTCGTACGCGTACGAGCGGTGGGTGAGCGCACGTACCAGAAGGGCGGGCTCAAGGTGATACCCGAGCCGCCCTTCCAGAATCGTGTGGGACGAGGCTTTGTCCGTCGTGGCCTTGGGCGACGCCGATGCGTCTGACGTGGAGGACACTGAGCCTGTCACCCGCCGATCAGACCTCGAGGACCTGACGGCGGTTGTAGGTGCCGCAGCTCGGGCACGCGATGTGCTGGAGCTTCGGCTCGTGGCAGCGCTCGCACGCCACCAGGCTCACGGGCGCAGCCTTCCACTGCGAACGGCGGTGGCGCGTGTTGCTGCGCGACATCTTCCGCTTCGGAACAGCCACGGCTACTTCTCCTGGTCGTCGTCGGTGCCGTCTCCGGCACCGTGCTGCTGGTTCAGGTCGTTGCTCAGGTCCTGCAAGGCCGCCCAACGGGCGTCGGTGACCTCGTGGTGGTGGTCCGGGTCGTCCGCGAGCCGCGCTCCGCACTCGGCGCACAGACCGGGGCAGTCCTCCCGGCACACCGGCTGCATGGGCAGTGCGAGCACCACCGCGTCACGCAGTACGGGTTCGAGGTCGAAGAGATCGTCCTCAAGGCTGAGCGACGTCCTCGTCCTCGGCGTCGTCACCGGCTTCGTCCCTGCGGGCGGTCCGGGTGTCGGCGTCGGGGTAGGAGAACATCTCCTGGAACTCCGCGTCGAGCTCACGCCCGACCGGCTCCAGACACCTTACGCACTCCCCCTCGACCGGTGCGTGGGCGGTGCCGGTGACCAGCACACCTTCCATGACCGACTCCAGGCGGAGCTCCAGCTCGACGTCGACGCCCTCCGGCACCCAGATGACCCCGGTGAGTCCGAGGTCCTTGGGAGCCGGCACCGAGCGGGAGACCTTCTTCATCGCACCAGGACGACGACCCAGCTCGTGTGTGTCGAACACGAGAGGGTTGCGGTGGTCGAGGCGGGTGTTCAGGGCTTCCTGCTTTCATCGGTACGGCCGGCCCCGCTTCCCTCGCGGGCAGGCCGAAGCGCCGGCGATGTGACACGGCTGGAGCTGACAGGATACTGGACGCGCAGCCCGGTCCCAAACGCCGTCGGTCCGGGCGCCCTCAGAGGCCCTGTTCCAGCTCCCGCAGCCGGTTGAGGTCGATCATCCCGGTGTCGAAGAAGCTGGTCTCGTCCAGGGCGGCCGGCTGCTGCCCGTAGTGCTGGTCGGCCTGCGCGCCCTGCTGCTGGTACGGGATCTGCGCCGCGGCCGGGTCGTAGCCGGGCTGGGCGTACTGCTGCTGGTCGTAGCCCTGCTGCGGGTAGTCGTAGCCCTGGCCTGAGGGGTCCTGCGCGTACTCCTGGCCGGTGTACGGGTCGGCGTAGCCCGCCTGCTGGGCGTACTCCGGCTGCTGCTGCGGCTGCTGGGGGTAGCCCTCCGCGTCGTAGCCGCCGCCCTGGGGGTACGCTCCCCGTTCTCCGCCTGGGGACGCCCGCCTGCTGCGGGTAGCCGTAGCCGGGGTCGGGCTGCTGCTGGGCCGCGGCGGCCGGCTCGTAGCCGTACTGCGCCGGGGCGGACGCGGCGGCCGGCGCGTGGACGGGGGCGGCGAGTCCGGCCATGTAGTCGGCGTCGGACTGCCGGTGCACCTCGCCGCCGGCCTCGGCCGCGTCCGCGGCGGCCATCTGCGCGGCCAGGTCGTCGATCGGGTTGTGGCCGGTGAGCTTGAGCCGGCCGCGGCCGACGGCCTCCAGGGTCTTGGAGAGCACCGCCTCGAAGGCGCGCATCTTGGTGTCGACGTACTCGTCGGCGCGCGGCGCAGCGTCTCGGGGTCGGAGCTGCGCTCGGGGGCCTCCGGGTCGTCCTCGCCGTCCCCTGGCCGTCCTGCGCGTACCGGTCGCGGCCGAGCAGCTTCTCGCGGCCGCGGTCGACGGAGCCGATGGTCTTGGTGAGGACCACCTCGAAGTTGGCGAGCTTGCTGTCGACGTAGTCGTCGGCCTCGGCGCGGATCTCCTCGGCCTCGCGGCGGGCCTCGGCGAGGATGCGCTCGGCCTCGTCCTGCGACTGCCGGGCGATCTGGGTGTCGGAGACCATCGAGCCGCGCTCGGCGTGCGCCGACTCGATGATCCGCTGCGCCTCGGCCCGGGCCTCCTGCGACCATCTGCTCGCGGCCGCCGAGCAGTTCCTCGGCCTGGGACAGCGAGTCGGGCAGCGCGGCGCGACCTCGTCGAGCATGGCAAGCAGCTCGGCCCGGTTCACCACGCAGGAGGCCGACATCGGCATGGACCGGGCACTGCTCACGGTCGCGGCGATCTCATCGAGCTTCTTCTGGACGTCCACGACGGGAAGCCTACTGCTGCCGCAGCTTCGCGTTCAGCGCGTCGAGGACGAGCGGGGGGACCAAGTGGGAGATGTCGCCGCCCCATTGCGCGACTTCCTTGACGAGGCTGGAGGACAGGAAGCTGTAGGCGGGGTTGGTGGGGACGAAGAGGGTCTCCACTCCGGTCAGGCCGATGTTCATCTGGGCCATCTGGAGTTCGTAGTCGAAGTCGCTGACGGCGCGCAGGCCCTTGACGATGGCGGGGATGTCGCGCTGCTTGCAGAAGTCGACGAGCAGGCCGTGGAAGGACTCCACCCGGACGTTGCCGAGTTCGGCGGTGACCTCCTCGATGAGCGCGATCCGCTCGTCGATGGGGAACAGCCCCTGCTTGGACTGGTTGATCATGACCGCGACGTGCACGGTGTCGTACAGCCGGGAGGCGCGGGCGATGATGTCGAGGTGTCCGTTGGTGACGGGGTCGAAGGACCCCGGACAGACTGCGCGGCGCAAGAGTGGCTCCTCGCTCTCCGTACGAGTGTGACCGGTGCTGGTGCTCATGGCGGGCTCACGTCGGCTCGGCCGGGCTCATGACCCGGCGGTAACTTGGGCGGCGCGACCGTACCAAAGAGTCGCCTCGCCGTACCTCCGGGAGCGCACGTCCTCGAACCCGGACGGCCAGCCGAAGACTCCGCCGCGGGTCCTGCGCTCCACGGTGACCAGCGCGTCGGCCGTCAGCCAGTGCCCGGCGCAGAGTGTGATCAGGATCTCCCGCAGCGCGTCGTCCGCGAGGTCGTACGGCGGGTCCAGGAAGACCATGTCGTACGGCTCCCCGGGCGGCGCCCCGGCGACGGCCTTCTCGGCGCGCACGGCGCGGACTTCGGCGCCGGGCAGGCCGAGCGCCGCGGCGTTCTCGCGGACCACCCGGGCCGCCCGCGGATCGGCCTCCACCAGCAGGACGTGCTCCGCGCCGCGCGACAGCGCCTCCAGGCCGACCGCCCCCGAGCCCGCGAACAGGTCGAGCACGCGGGCGCCGTCCAGGGTGCCGCGCAGCGACTCCCAGGTGGAGAAGAGCGCCTCCTTGGCCCGGTCGGAGGTCGGCCGGGTGCCGGTGCCCGGGGGGACGGCCAGCCGCCGCCCGCCTGCCGCGCCGGCGATCACGCGGGTCATGAGCTGCTCACGGCTCGACCCTACCGCCCCGCGCCGCCGCCTCAGCCCTTGTCCAGGTACTCCTCGCGGTCCGCGTCGAGCAGGCTCTCCAGGGCGGTGCGCAGGTCGGGGTGGGCGGCCAGTTCGGGGTCGGCGGCGACCACGGCGGTGGCCTCCTGCCGGGCGGCCTCGATCACCTCGCGGTCGTCGACCACCGTGAGCACCCGCAGCGAGGACCGGGTGCCGGACTGGGCCTGGCCCAGCACGTCGCCCTCCCGCCGCTGCTCGAGGTCGATCTCGGACAGCGCGAAGCCGTCGAGGGTGGCGGCGACCGCGTCCAGCCGGGCCCGGGCCGGGCTCGCCTCGTGCGCCTCGGAGACCAGCAGGCACAGCCCGGGGGCGCTGCCGCGTCCGACCCGGCCGCGCAACTGGTGGAGCTGGGACACGCCGAACCGGTCCGCGTCCATGATCACCATCGCGGTGGCGTTCGGCACGTTGACCCCCACCTCGATCACGGTGGTGGCCACCAGCACGTCGGTCTCGCCCGCCGAGAAGCGCCGCATCACCTCGTCCTTCGCGTCCGGCGCCATCCTGCCGTGCAGCACCTCGACCCGCAGGCCCGCCAGCGGCCCGGCGGCGAGCTGCTCGGCGATGTCCAGCACGGCCAGCGGCGGCCGGCGCTCGGCGTCGTCCGGCTTCTTCCCCCTTCGCGTCCTCCTCGTCGCCGATCCGCGGGCACACCACGTACGCCTGGTGCCCCGCCTCGGCCTCCTCCCGCACCCGCTCCCAGGCCCGCGCCAGGAAGTGCGGCTTGTCCGCGGCCGGTACGACATGGGTCGCGATCGGCGAGCGCCCGGCCGGCAACTGGTCCAGCACCGACGTCTCCAGGTCGCCGAAGACCGTCATCGCCACCGTGCGCGGGATCGGGGTCGCCGTCATCACCAGCAGGTGCGGCGGCTGCTCGCGCCTTGGCCCGCAGCGCGTCCCGCTGCTCCACCCCGAACCGGTGCTGCTCGTCCACCACCACCAGGCCCAGGTCGCGGAACCGCACCTTGTCCTCGATCAGCGCGTGCGTGCCGATCACGATCCCCGCGTCGCCGCTCACCAGGTCCAGCAGCGCCTGCCGGCGGGCCGCGGTGCCCATCGACCCGGTCAGCAGCACCACCTTCGTGCCCAGCTCCGAACCGCCGAGCATCCCCGACTCGGCCAGCTCGCCCATCATCTCGGTGATCGACCGGTGGTGCTGCTGGGCCAGCACCTCGGTCGGCGCCAGCATCGCGGCCTGCCCGCCGGTGTCCACCACCCCGAGCATCGCCCGCAGCGCCACCATCGTCTTGCCCGAGCCCACCTCGCCCTGGAGCAGCCGGTGCATCGGGTGGTCGGTCGCCAGGTCCGCGAAGATCTCCGCGGACACCGTCCGCTGCCCCTCGGTCAGCGTGAACGGCAGCTTCGCGTCGAACGCCGTCAGCAGCCCGTCGGGACCCGGCACCCGCGGCACGGCCGGCAGCGCGGACTCCGCGGCCCGCCGGCGCGCCAGCGCGACCTGGAGCACGAACGCCTCGTCCCACTTCAGCCGGTGCCTGGCCACCGCGATGTCCTGCTTGTTCCGCGGCCGGTGCACCTTCTCCAGCGCCTCCGGCAGCGCCACCAGGTCCCGGCCGGCCCGCAGCTCCGCCGGCAGCGGCTCCCCGACGCCGGCCCAGCCCGTCGCCGCCAGCGAGTCGATCGCGGTGTCCACGGCCTGCGCGATCCGCCACGACGTGATCTGCTTGCACGCCGGATACAGCGGGATCAGCCGGTTCGCGAACGCGTCCACGGCCTCCTCGCCGTCCTCCGCGTCCAGCAACTGGTAGTCGGGGTGCGCCAGTTGGCGGGTCCGGTTGAACACCGACACCTTCCCCGAGAACATCCCCCGGCGCCCCGGGATCAGCCGGTGGGCGTGCGCGTGCGCCGCCTTGCTGAAGAACACCAGGGTCAGCGAGCCGCTCCCGTCGGTGACCACCACCTCCAGGCGTACGCCCGATCCCGCCGCCGTACGTCCGCTTGTCCGCCTTCGCGATCTGCGCGACCACGGTGACGTACTCGTCGACGGGCAGGTCCGCCAGCCGCGTCAGCTCGCCGCGCTCGGCATACCGCCGCGGGTAGTGGTGCAGCAGGTCACCGGTCGTACGCAGCTCCAACTGCTCGCCGAGCACCTTCGCGGTGCGATCGCCGACGAGCTTGCGCAACGGTTCGTCGAGAGGGTTCCCAGTCATCACCCCCAATCCTCCCCCAAGCTTCCGACATTCCGCAGGAGGGCGAGGGATACGGAGGGTGCGCGGGGGTCCTACGGTGCGCGGGGAGTGCGGCTTTGTATCGAGGGTGCGCGGTGGGAGTACGGGTGCGTGGGTGGGTCCGCCGGTGGGGGTGCGGCTACGGAGTAGGGCTCGCCGTGTAGCCAGCGAGCCCTACTCCGTAGCCGCACCCAATCGGCGA
Organism: uncultured Actinomycetota bacterium; assembly: GCA_963820715.1. Taxonomy (GTDB): domain Bacteria; phylum Actinomycetota; class Actinomycetes; order Streptomycetales; family Streptomycetaceae; genus Actinacidiphila. The sequence continues at coordinate 692,116 of CAWGAU010000005.1, forward strand.
GCCGTATCCACCCACCCGCACCCAACCTGCACCCCCACCCCCAACACCCACCCCCCGGCCTACTCCACTCCGATGACCAGGGGGCGGGAGTCCTCGCTGCCGTAGTAGACCACCGTGTCAACGGCCAAGTGGGCGTCGCGGACGTGGGACTGGAGGAGGTGGGCGAGGTCGGGGGGGGCGGTGGGGCCGGTGATGAGGGTGACGAGTTCGCCGCCGGAGGCGAGCATGCGGTCGAGGACGGCGGTGGCGGCCTCGGGGAGGGTGCCGCCGATGACGGCGACGTCGCCGTCGATGAGGCCGAGGACGTCGCCGGCCTGGCAGACCCCGGCCATGGTCCAGGACTGGTGCTCGGCGACGGTGAGTTCGGCGTAGCGGGTGGCCCCGGCGGCGGCGGTCATGGCGACGACGTCCTCGTCGAAGCTCCGGGTGGGCTCGTGGACGGCGAGGGCGGCGAGGCCCTGGACGGCGGAGCGGGTGGGGATGAGGGCGACGCGTACGCCGTCGGCGCGGGCCTGTTCGGCGGCGGCGCCGGCGGCGTGCCGCAGTTCGGTGTCGTTGGGCAGCAGGACGACCTCGCGGGCGTGCGCCCGGCGGATGGCGGCGGCGATCTCGCCGCCGGCGGGCGGCTCGCCGGGGCGTACGGCGACGACGGTGGCGCCGGCCTGCTCGCACAGGGAGGCCAGCGCCGCCGCCGGGGACGACCGCGACGACGGCGCGTACGGCCCGCTCGCCGCGGGGGCGGCGGTTCTGGTCGGCGAAGTGGGTGACCCTGATCCGGTGCGGCCGGCCGGCCTCGATGCCGGCCTCGATGACGGCGCCGACGTCGTCGACGTGGACGTGGACGTTCCACAGGCCGTCGCCGCCGACGACACGAGCGAGTCGCCGAGGGCGTCGAGCCGTTCGCGCAGCCGGTCCACGGGGGCGTCGCCGTCGGCTTCGAGCAGGAAGATCACCTCGAACGCGGGCCCGGCGCCGGGCGGATGGCCCTCCTCGGCGCAGGCTCGCGGGCTCCGGGGCGCCGGCGGGCGGGGCGGGCGCGGCGGTGGGCGGGGCGGCCGGGGCCTCGCCGGTGACCGCCTCGGCGAGGGCGCCGAGGACGGCGACGAGGCCGAGGCCGCCGGCGTCCACGACGCCGGCCCGGCGCAGCGCGCCGAGTTGGCCGGGGGTGGCGGCCAGCGCGGACGCGCGCGCCGTCGTACGCGGCCCGGACCACGGCGTCGAGGCCGCCCTCGGCGTCGGCCGCCGTGTCGGCGGCGCGGGCGGCGACGGTGAGCATGGTGCCCTCGACGGGCCGGGCGACGGCGCCGTAGGCGGAGACCGCGGCGGCCCGCAGCGCGTGCCGCAGGTCGTCGCCGTCCGCGTGGCCGGGGGCGCCGTCGGGGGTGGCGAACGAGCCGTTCATGCCGCGCAGGAGCTGGGCGAGGATGGTGCCGGAGTTGCCGCGGGCGCCGATCAGGGCGCCGTGCGACAGGGCGCGGAAGGCTTCGGCGAAGGAGGGCCCGGGGCCGCCGGCGGCGGTGGCGTGGGCGTCGAAGACGGCGTCGACGGCCTGGGCCGCGGATTCGACGGTGAGGTAGAGGTTGGTGCCGGTGTCACCGTCGGCGACCGGGTAGACGTTGATCGCGTCGATCTCCTCGCGGGCCCGCCCCAGCGCCCGGAGGGAGAGTCGGCACCAGGCGCGCACCGCGGCGGCGTCGAGCGTGGACGGCAACAGGTCCTCCTTGCGGGGCACCGGGGAGCGGGGGCTGCTGGTGAGGGTACTGCCGTCCGCGCCGCGGGCCGGGACGGCGACCGCGCCGGCCAGGGCGGCAGTGAGGCAGGTCACGGCGGGTGGGCCGGAGCCGGCGGCGGCGGGAGGACCGCCCGGACCATGGTAGTTTCGTTGTACGGGAGCGGCCGTTGTATGCTGCTCCGGTTGTCCGGGGCTCTCCCGGACTGATCACCGTAAATGCATCTGAAGTCTTTGGAGTGACCCGTGGCTGCCAACTGCGACGTCTGCGGCAAGGGGCCGGGCTTCGGCAACAGCATCTCCCACTCGCACCGCCGTACCCCGCGTCGTTGGAACCCCAACATCCAGCGCGTGCGTGCGGTCGTCGGGAAGACGCCGAAGCGCCTCAATGTCTGCACCTCGTGCATCAAGGCCGGCAAGGTCTCGCGCTGAGCGAGTAGCCCGAGCTCCCGCCCCGGCGGGATGATCCGGTCTCGCGCTGGAGTGACGCATACCCACGTCGTGGCAGCGCAGCCTTTACGGCCCAGGAGAGCCGGTCCACCTCACGGTGGACCGGCTTTTCAGCATGTCCGGGCCCGCCCACCGGCCGGTCGTGCCGGCGTGCCCGCGGGCGCGCCAGCCGTGGTCGACCGGGCCGATGCCGGCGCCCAGCGGGAAGCCGGCCGCGATGGCGCCGCGTGACGTACTCCTTGGCCAGGCCCGATCGCCTCCGGCACGTCGTGGCCGAGGGCGAGGTAGGAGGCGAGGGCGCTGGCCAGGGTGCAGCCGGTGCCGTGGGTGTGGCGGTTGGCGTAGCCGGGGGGCGCGGTACCAGTGCTCGGTGCGGCCGTCGCTGAGCAGGTCGACGGCCTCGGACCGCCGCCGCGGGTCCGGCAGATGGCCGCCCTTGACCAGCACCCAGCGCGGCCCGTACGCGAGCACCGCCAGCGGCCGCGTCGCGCATGCCGGCCTCGTCCCGGACGACGACCCCGGTGAGCTGCGTCCACCTCGTCCAGGTTGGGGGTGGCGACGGTGGCCAGCGGCAGCAGCCGGGTGCGCAGCACCTCGACGGCCGCCGCGCTCAGCAGCGGGTCGCCGTGCTTGGAGACGCCCACCGGGTCGACGACGACGGGTACGCCGATCCCGGTCAGCAGGTCGGCGACGGCGCCGGTGAGCGCGGCGGAGGAGAGCATGCCGGTCTTGACCGCCTGCACCCCGATGTCGTCGGCGACGGCGCGGAACTGGGCCCGTACCGCCTCCTGCGGCAGCTCCCAGGCGCCGTGCACGCCGAGGGAGTTCTGCGCGGTGACGGCCGTGATCACGCTCATGCCGTGCACGCCCAGGGCGAGCATCGTCTTCAGGTCGGCCTGGACGCCCGCGCCGCCGCCGGAGTCGGATCCGGCGACGGTGAGCACCCGGGGCGGGGCGGCGGGCACCGGGGCGGGGGCCGCGGTCACGCGTCGCCGTCGAAGTGGTCCCAGCCGCCCGCCTTCTCCCAGGGCGCGCCGTCCACGGTGACCCGCGGGTGGCGGGTGGCGGGCGCGGTGACCTCGCCGATGATCCGCCAGCGGGCCGGGAGTTTCACGTCGCGGGGGAAGACGGCCACGATCGCGTGGTCCTCGCCGCCGGTGAGCACCCAGTGGATGCGGGTCGACGCCGACGGCCTGCCCGATGTCGGTCATCTGCGCGGGCACGTCGATGTCGGCGGAGCGCAGGTCGATGTCGACGCCGCTGGCGGCGGCGATGTGGCCGAGGTCGGCGACCAGGCCGTCGCTGACGTCGGTCATGGCGGTGGCGCCGAGTTCGGCCGCCGCGGGGCCCGCGTGGTACGGCGGCTCGGGCCTGCGGTGCGCCTCGACGAAGGCGCGCGGGGAGCGGAAGCCGCGGGAGAGCACCGCGAGTCCGGCCGCGGACCAGCCGAGCCAGCCGGTGACGGCGACCAGGTTGCCGGGCCGGGCTCCCGAACGGGTGACCGCGGTCCGGTTGCGCAGGTCACCCAGAGCGGTGACGGACACGGTGATGGTGTCGCCGCGCACCACGTCGCCGCCGACCACGGCCGCGCCCGCGACCTGGCACTCGTCCCGGATGCCGTCCATCAGCTCCACCGGCCAGGTGGCGGGCAGTTCGGCGGGGACGACCAGGGCCGAGCAGCACCGCGGTGGGCACCGCGCCCATGGCGGCGATGTCCGCGAGGTTCTGGGCGGCGGCCTTGCGGCCGACGTCGTACGCGGTGGACCAGTCGCGCCGGAAGTGGCGGCCTTCGAGCAGCACGTCGGTGGTGGCCACCACCCGGCGGTCCGGCGCGGTCACCACGGCGGCGTCGTCGCCGGGCCCGATCAGCACCGCGGGGGTCGAGGTGAGGCGGGAGGTCAGTTCCCTGATGAGCCCGAACTCCCCCAGCTCGCCCACAGTCCCCTTCATATGGTCGTCCCCTCGATTCTCGGCTCGTGTCCACACCCGAGGCCGTTTCGCTGCGTGTTTCCCGTCAATACGGGGGTCAGGTACCGCGCGGGTCTCCCCGCTGCGCGCGGCGACGCGATAACGTGGCGTCCCCCCTCCCACATGATCCTCGAAGCCGCCCTGGAGGTTCCGTGGTACAGGCGTACATCCTGATCCAGACCGAGGTCGGCAAGGCCTCGGCAGTAGCGGAGGTGATCTCCAAGATCGAAGGAGTCATCCAGGCCGAGGACGTCACCGGTCCCTACGACGTCATCGTCCGTGCCCAGGCCGACACGGTCGACGAACTCGGCCGCATGGTGGTCGCCAAGGTCCAGCAGGCGGACGGGATCACCCGTACGCTGACCTGTCCGGTCGTGCATATCTAGCCCCCCACTGAACCCCCTTGAGGGGTCCTCCATATGCTCACCCGGTGAGGTTCTACCGCCGGGCCGCCCTGATCGCCGTGTCCGCCGTCGCGTGCCTGTCCGCGGCGGCGGTCTACGCGTTCATCACGTCCGGTACTGACGACCAGGTCGCCGTGCCGGTTCCGGACGCCCGCGTGACCGGCTACTGCGCCGCGCTGCACGCGCGGCTGCCGAGAACGGTCGACGGGCTCCCCCGGCATGATCTCAAGCCGCGAGTCCGCGCTGACCGCCGGGTGGGGAAATCCGGCCATCGTGCTGCGCTGCGGGGTGCCGCGGCCCGCGGCCGACGACGACCCGAACACCGACGGGCGTCGAGGTCGACGGGGTGGGCTGGTCCATCGAGCAGGGCGCCGACGGCGTCGTTCCGGCTGACCACGACGCTGCGCAAGGCGTACGTCGAGGTGACGCTGCCGAAGAAGTACGCCGCGCGACGCTCGGTCCGCTGACCGACCTCGCCGGCGCCGTGAAGACAGACGATCCCGGCCGGGATCTGAGCGCGTACCGCGCGGCCCGGCCGGTCCGCGCACGGCGCGCGCCGCCGCGGCGGGGCCCGGCGCGGCCGGCTCAGCGCAGTCCCGTGGAGCGGCGCAGCGCCGCCTGGATGAGCAGGTCGATCAGTTCGGTGTAGCCGACGCCGCTCTCCTGCCACATCCGCGGGTACATCGAGATCGGGGTGAAGCCCGGCATGGTGTTGATCTCGTTGATGACGAACTCGCCGCTGTCGAGCAGGAAGAAGTCGGCGCGGACCAGGCCCTCGCAGGAGGCCGCCTCGAACGCCTCGACGGCCAGCCGCCGGACCTCCGCGGTCTGCTCGGCGGTGAGCGGGGCGGGCACGATGCCCTCGGCGGAGTCGATGTACTTCGCCTCGAAGTCGTAGAAGTCGTGCGCGGTGACGGGCGGGATCTCGGCGGGCACCGAGGCGCGCGGGCCGTCCTCGAACTCCAGCACGCCGCACTCGATCTCGCGGCCGCGCAGCAGCGCCTCGACGATGACCTTGGGGTCGTGCCGGCGGGCCTCGGCGACGGCCGCGTCCAGCCCGTCGGGGCCGTCGACCTTGCTGATGCCGAAGGACGACCCGGCGCGGGCGGGCTTCACGAACAGCGGCCAGCCGTGCTCGGCGGCGAAGTCGGCCACCTGGCGGCGGGCGCCCTCGGGGTCCTGCTCCCACTCGCGCGGCCGGATCACCGTGTACGGGCCGACCTTCAGCCCGAACGAGGTGAAGATCCGCTTCATGTACTCCTTGTCCATGCCGACGGCGGAGGCGAGCACGCCCGCGCCGACGTAGGGGACGCCGGAGAGTTCCAGCAGGCCCTGGAGGGTGCCGTCCTCGCCGTAGGGGCCGTGCAGCATGGGGAAGACGACGTCGACCTCGCCGAGCGCCTTGGGCACGGCGCCGGCCTCGGTGTAGACGACCTCGCGGCTGGCCGGGTCCACCGGGAGCAGCACGGCGCCGTCGTGGTCGGTGACCTGCTCGACGCTGGGCATGCGTGCGGTCCTCGATGGCCATCCGCTCGGGCTCGTCGGCGGTGAGGGCCCAGCGGCCCTCGGTGGTGATGCCGATGGGCAGGACGTCGTACTTGTCGCGGTCGATGGCGCGCAGCACGCTGGCGGCGGTCACCACGGACACGCCGTGCTCGGAGCTGCGGCCGCCGAAGACGACGGCGACGCGCGGCTTGCGGCCGTAAGTCGGCCGCTCGGGGTGCTGTTCCGGGCTCTGGGGCGCAGGCAGGTTGCTCATGTCGCGTTGACCTTACCGTTCCGGCTTCGCGGAGCGTGACATCAACTCCTTGACGGCCACGACGGGCGGTTTCCCGTTGTGCACGATGTCGACCACGGTCTCGGTGATCGGCATGTCGACGCCGTGCCTGCGGGCCAGATCGGCCACCGACTCGCAGGACTTGACGCCTTCGGCGGTCTGGCTGGTGACCGCGATGGTCTCGGCCAGGCTCATCCCGCGCCCGAGGTTGTGGCCGAAGGTGTTGTTGCGGGACAGCGGCGAGGAGCAGGTGGCCACCAGGTCGCCCATCCCGGCCAGGCCCGCGAAGGTGTAGCGGGTCGGCGCCCATCGCCAGGCCCAGCCGGGTGGTCTCGGCCAGTCCGCGGGTGATCAGCGACGCCTTGGTGTTGTCGCCCAGGCCCATGCCGCCGGCGATGCCGACGGCGAGCGCGATCACGTTCTTCACGGCGCCGCCGAGTTCGCAGCCGACCACGTCGGTGTTGGTGTAGGGGCGGAAGTACGCGGTGTGGCAGGCGGTCTGGATGCGGCGGGCCACCGACTCGTCCCGGCAGGCGACGACGGACGCGGCGGGCTGCCGGTCGGCGATCTCGGGGGCGAGGTTGGGGCCCGACAGGACGGCGACCCGGCCGGTGACGTCGGTGTTGCCGCCGGCGGGCACGGCCTTGGTGACGACCTCCTCGATCACCTCGCTCATCCGCTTGGCGGTGCCGAGTTCGACGCCTTTCATCAGGCTGACCAGCACGGCGTCGGGGCGCAGCAGCGGCGCCCAGGCGGCGAGGTTGGCGCGCAGCGACTGCGAGGGCACGGCGAGGAAGACGAACTCGGCGCCGTCGGCGGCCCGCGCGGGGTCGGCGGTGGCGGTGACGGTGTCCGGCAGCGTCAGATGCCGGGGAAGTACTCGGGGTTGGTGCGGGTGGTGTTGATGGCGTCGACGAGTTCGGGGCGGCGGCCCCACAGCGAGACCTCGCAGCCCGCGTCGGCCAGCACCATCGCGAAGGCGGTGCCCCAGGAGCCGGTGCCGTAGACGGCGCAGCGGGCCGTCATGCGGCCCCCTTCGCCTTGCGGGGGTCGTACAGGCCGTCGGGGGCGGGTTCGCCGCGCAGTTGCGCAAGGAGTGCGGTCACATCGGTCATGATGGCCGTCGGTGACCTCGCGCAGCACATCGGCGGTGGGCTCGATGTCGTACCAGGCGTTCAGGTCGACCGGCGTGCCGACGAGCACGCGGTGGGTCTTGCGGGGCAGCAGGCGGGGCTTCTTCGCGTACGGCGGCAGGAACTCGTTCGCGCCCCACTGGGCGACGGGGATGACGGGGGCCTTGGTGAGCAGGGCGACCCGGGCGATGCCGGTCTTGGAGACCATGGGCCACTGGTCCGGGTCGCGGGTGAGGGTGCCCTCCGGGTAGAAGGCCACGCACTCGCCCTTGTTGACGGCCTCGACGGCGGCCCGGTAGGCGGCCGCGGCGTCGGTGCCGCCGCGCAGCACCGGGATCTGGCCGGTGCCGCGCAGCACGCGCCCGACGAAGAACGGCGTGAACAGGGACGCCTTCGCCAGGAATCGCGGGACGCGGCCGGTGTTGTACTGGAAATGCGCATAGACCAGCGGGTCGAGGTAGGAGTTGTGGTTCACCGCGGTGAGGAATCCGCCCTCGGCCGGAATGTTCTCCATTCCCCGCCAGTCCCGCTTGAACAGGACAATGAGCGGCGGCTTGGCGATGGCGGCCGCCAGGCGGTACCAGAAACCGATTCTGCGGCGGGACACCCTGACTCCTCTTCGTTGCCGGTGCGCCGCACAAGCATCGCGGCTACCGAGAGGTTAACGCCACCGGCCGGACGCGAGCGGGGCACCTCTGTTACCGGATCGGTGAGGAGATCGCCCGGCGCCGAACCGGGGGTGCGGGCCCGCACAATGGACGGCGTGAACGATGTGAGCTGGTCGGTGGTCGTGCCGTTGAAGCCGCTGGCGCTGGCCAAGAGCCGGCTGGCGGCGGCCGGCGGCGTACGGCGGGCGCTGGCGCTGGCGTTCGCGCTGGACACGGTGGCGGCGGCACTGGCCTGCGAGGCGGTGGCCGACGTGACGGTGGTCACCGACGACCCGACGGCCGGTGCGGAGCTGGCCGCCCTGGGGGCGTTCGTCGTGCCCGACGCTCCCGGCGGCCGGTCTGAACGCGGCGCTGCGGCACGGCGCGCAGGCCGTCCGGCGGCGCCGGGCGGGCGCCGCGGTCGCGGCGCTGAACGGCGATCTCCCGGCCTTGCGGCCCGCGGAACTGTCCTTGGTGCTCCAGGAGGCCGCTGGAGCCCCGCAGCGGGCGTTCCTGGCCGACGCGGCCGGACTGGGGACAACCTTGCTCACGGCGGCGGCGCGACATCCCGCTCTCCCCCGGGTTCGGCGGCCCCTCCCGCGCCCGCCACCTCGCCTCCGGCGCCCGCGAGATCACACTGCGCGACCGTCCCCGGCGTCCGCCAGGACGTCGACACCGCGGAGGACCTGCGCGCGGCCCTGGCGCTGGGCGTGGGCCCCCGCACCCTCGCGGCGGCGCAGGGGCTGCTCATCCCGGACTGACCCCGGTCGTCGGGGGACGGACCTGCGCAGCCGGTCGCGCAGTGGTCCCGGACCGGCCCCGTACCGATCGTGGAACGGTCCCGCGGCGGCCGGCGGCCTGCCCGGGGCGGATTTCCGGCCGGGGCGGGACCGGGGCCGCCCGCGCCGGGAGAGCCCCTACGCTGGGCGCCATGCAGGCAACCGCGTTCACCTTCGACCCTGAGACCCGCGGCGGCAGTGTGCTGCTCGACGACGGGACGCCGCTGGCGTTCGACACGGAGGCGTTCGACGCCGGGGGGTTGCTGCTGCTGCGGCCGGGACAGCGGGTGCGCATCCGCACCGAGGGCTCCGGCGACGCGCGCCGGGTCGTCTTCGTCACCCTCCAGACCTTCCCCGACCCTCCCGCGTAGCGCCCGGTCCGCCGGACGCGAAAAAGCGCGGGCCGGGCTCCCCTTGGATCGGGGGCCCGGCCCGTCGCGGGTGGGCGGCCGCTGGTACGGCCGGATAAGTCAGGCGGGACTATCACCTGGCGGCAGCGCGCTTGGCGGTCTTGCGGCCGCTGGCCCGCTTGGCCGGAGCCTTCTTGGCGGTGGCCTTCTTCGCGGGCGCCTTCTTGGCGGCCGTCTTCTTGGCGGTGGCCTTCTTGGCCGTGGTCTTCTTGGCGGTGGTCTTCTTCGCCGTCGTCTTCTTGGCCGCGGTCTTCTTCGCGACCGTGGACTTGGCGGCGGCCTTCTTCGCGGTGGCCTTCTTGGCGGCCGCCGCCTTCTTCGTGCTGGTGCGGGCCGTGGTGGAGGCACCGCCGCTCAGGCTGCCCTTGGGAGCCTTCTTGACCGCGACCTCGCCGCCGCGGGGAAGCTTCTTCGACCCGCTGACCAGGTCCTTGAAGCCCTGGCCCGCGCGGAACCGCGGCACGGAGGTCTTCTTCACCCGGACCCGCTCCCCGGTCTGGGGGTTGCGAGCGTAGCGGGCCGGACGCTCGACCTTCTCGAACGAACCGAATCCGGTGACCGACACCCGGTCCCCGGTGACCACCGCACGGACGATCGCGTCGAGAACCGCGTCAACCGCGTCCGCGGCGGCCTGCCGGCCGCCTACCTTGTCGGCAATCGCTTCTACGAGCTGCGCCTTGTTCACGTCTTCCCCTTCGGAAACTTGCCCGGCGAATGAGTACGGGCTGATTTCGCACGCTAGGCGGATATATACCGCAAATCAAATACGAAACGGGCGAATCACCCTTGTGCCGCAACGAACTCGGCGCTCCGCGTGTTACCGATCGGGGATTCCGAGGTCGTCCAACTCAGCCGTTAACACGTCCAGACGCCGTGCCGCGTCGGCGAGATCGTGCTTCGCCACGGCGGTCACCGCGAGCAGCCGCCGACTCAACTCCCGCCTGGTCTCATCAGGGACTTCGGGATTTGCCACGCGTGTGTGCGCCTGCTTCAGACGCGCGGCCAGCACCCCGTAGAGGTGGAGTTGGCCGTCACGTTCCATGCGTCGATTGTGCCATCTGCGGCGAGTTGTCGGGAGCGACAGGGCCAACCGGGTGTTCCGGGCCGCTTCGACCGTACCCATGGCGGGTCCGTGCCCGGGTCGTCCGCACATGTCGAAGCGCCTCCCACCGTCGGTGGAAGGCGCTTCGGGGGCGGTGCGTGGGCGCGGTGCCCGAGCGCGGTGCGTGAGGGCCGCGCGGTGACGCCCGGTTACCGGGCCCGGCCGGGCCCCACAGCGGTCAGACCTGCGCGGTCAGACCTGCACGGTGCTCGGCTTGAAGGACGGCCGGGTGCGCTCGAAGACGGCGATGTCGTCCTCGTTGGCGAGCGTCAGGCTGATGTCGTCCAGCCCTTCGAGCAGCCGCCAGCGGGCGTTGTCGTCCAGGTCGAACGGCGCGATGACACCGTCGGCGCGCACCTCGCGGGCCACCAGGTCCACGGTGATCTCGGCGTTCGGGTCGGCCTCGGTGAGCTTCCACAGCCGCTCGACGGTCTCCTGCGGCAGCACGACCGTCAGCAGGCCGTTCTTCAGCGAGTTGCCGCGGAAGATGTCCGCGAACCGGGACGAGATCACGGTCTTGAAGCCGTAGTTCTGCAGGGCCCACACGGCGTGTTCGCGCGAGGAGCCGGTGCCGAAGTCGGGCCCCGCGACCAGGACGGTGGCGCCGGCCCGCTCGGGTGCGTTGAGGACGAAGGAGTCGTCCTTGCGCCAGGCTTCGAACAGGCCGTCCTCGAAACCGTTGCGGGTGACCTTCTTCAGCCAGTGCGCGGGGATGATCTGGTCGGTGTCCACGTTGGTGCGGCGCAGCGGTACGGCCCGGCCGGTGTGCGTGGTGAAGGCTTCCATGGGGCTCAGACCTCCGTCAGGACGGGCGCGTCGGACAGGTCGGCGGGCGAGGCGAGATGCCCGAGCACCGCGGTGGCGGCGGCCACCTGCGGGGAGACCAGGTGGGTGCGGCCGCCCTTGCCCTGCCGTCCTTCGAAGTTGCGGTTCGAGGTGGACGCGGAGCGCTCCTGGGGGGCCAGTTGGTCGGGGTTCATACCCAGGCACATCGAGCAACCCGCGTGCCGCCATTCGGCGCCCGCGGCGGTGAACACCTTGTCCAGTCCCTCCTCCACGGCCTGGAGCGCGACCCGTACCGAACCGGGTACGACCAGCATCCGGACACTGTCGGCGACCTTGCGGCCCTCGACCACGGACGCGGCGGCCCGCAGGTCCTCGATCCGGCCGTTGGTGCACGAGCCGACGAACACGGTGTCCACCGCGACCTCGCGCAGCGGCTGCCCGGCGGTCAGGCCCATGTACTCCAGGGCCTTCTCGGCGGCGAGCCGGTCGCCGGCGTCGGCGTAGGACGCCGGGTCCGGCACCGAAGCGCTCAGCGGCGCGCCCTGCCCGGGGTTGGTGCCCCAGGTGACGAACGGCGCGAGCGTGCTCGCGTCGATCCGCACCTCGTGGTCGAAGACGGCGTCCTCGTCCGTCCTCAGCGTCTTCCAGTACGCCAGCGCCGCGTCCCAGTCGTCGCCCTCGGGGGCGTGCGCGCGCCCCTCCAGGTAGTCGAACGTGATCTGGTCGGGGGCGATCATGCCCGCCCGCGCGCCCGCCTCGATCGACATGTTGCAGATGGTCATCCGCGATTCCATCGACAGCTTCTCGATGGCCGAGCCGCGGTACTCGATGACGTAGCCCTGGCCGCCGCCGGTGCCGATCCGGGTGATCACCGCGAGGATCAGGTCCTTGGCGGTGACGCCGTCGGGCAGTTCGCCGTCGACGGTGATGGCCATGGTCCTGAACGGGGCCAGCGGCAGCGTCTGGGTGGCCAGCACGTGCTCGACCTGCGAGGTGCCGATGCCGAACGCCAGCGCGCCGAAAGCGCCGTGGGTGGAGGTGTGGCTGTCGCCGCAGACCACGGTGGTGCCCGGCTGGGTCAGCCCGAGCTGCGGGCCGACCACGTGCACGACGCCCTGCTCGACGTCGCCCAGCGGGTGCAGCCGCACCCCGAACTCCGCGCAGTTCTTGCGCAGCGTCTCGAGCTGGGTGCGCGACACCGGGTCGGCGATCGGCTTGTCGATGTCGATCGTGGGGGTGTTGTGGTCCTCGGTGGCGATGGTGAGGTCGGTACGGCGCACCTGCCGGCCGTTCATCCGCAGACCGTCGAACGCCTGGGGGCTGGTCACCTCGTGGAGGAGGTGGAGATCGATGAAGAGCAGATCGGGCTCGCCCTCGGCGCGGCGGACGACATGGTCGTCCCAGACTTTTTCCGCGAGTGTCCTACCCATCGCTGTCCCTCCGGCCCGCATCGTCGCGGGCCAACTACTCGGTGTGTTGGTCCTGCGCTGTGTCCCCAAGCGTGACGCGTTCCGCCGGAAATTGAACTTGCGTTTCATAGTGTGAGACGCGAGTATCGTGTCATGGACAACTCTAGCGGCGTCGGCGTTCTCGACAAGGCGGCTCTGGTGCTCAGCGCTCTGGAGTCCGGACCGGCCACCCTGGCCGGTCTCGTCGGAGCCACGGGCCTGGCCCGCCCCACCGCGCACCGGCTCGCGGTCGCGCTCGAACACCATCGCATGGTGGCCCGCGACATGCAGGGCCGCTTCATCCTGGGCCCGCGCCTGTCGGAGCTGGCCGCCGCCGCCGGCGAGGACCGGCTGCTGGCCACCGCGGGCCCGGTACTCACCCATCTGCGGGACGTCACCGGCGAGAGCGCGCAGCTCTACCGGCGCCAGGGCGACATGCGGATCTGCGTCGCCGCGGCCGAGCGGCTGTCCGGACTGCGGGACACCGTCCCGGTGGGCTCCACGCTGCCGATGAAGGCCGGCTCGGCCGCGCAGGTCCTGATGGCCTGGGAGGAGCCGGAGCGGCTGCACCGCGGCCTCCAGGGCGCGCGCTTCACCGCGACGGCGCTGTCGGGCGTACGGCGCAGGGGCTGGTCCCAGTCGATCGGCGAGCGCGAGCCCGGCGTCGCGTCGGTGTCGGCGCCGGTGCGGGGGCCCTCGAACCGGGTGGTCGCCGCGGTGTCCGTGTCCGGGCCGATCGAGCGGCTGACCCGGCACCCGGGGCGGATGCACGCGCAAGCGGTCATGGACGCCGCCGGACGGCTGTCGGAGGCGCTCCGCAGGACCGGCTGAAGCCTCGCCCCGGAGCGCCCCGCACTCCGGGGCGTCCGACGCCGCACTCCGCCCCGCGCTCCGCTCCCCCGCGTCCGCCGCACTGGCGGCGGCCGCGCCGTGCGTCGCCGCCTGAGCGAGCGACGGCAGGCAGGGGAACAACTCGTGGCCGCCGGGCGGACGGAAACAGCGAAGGCCCGTCACGCCTGTGACGGGCCTTCGACTTGGTACCCCCGACCGGATTCGAACCGGCGCTACCGCCTTGAGAGGGCGGCGTGCTAGGCCACTACACAACGGGGGCCCTGGCGATCCTCAACGTCGTCCCGGCCGGGAGCGACCCGACGAAGACGGATGGAAAGGATCTGTACCCCCGACCGGATTCGAACCGGCGCTACCGCCTTGAGAGGGCGGCGTGCTAGGCCACTACACAACGGGGGCTCGCACTGCGCAGACATCAGCTGCGAAAACATGCGCTGGGGTACCAGGACTCGAACCTAGAACAACTGAACCAGAATCAGCCGTGTTGCCAATTACACCATACCCCACCAAAACGCAACTCCCGGAGGAGTCTTGTTCGGATCACGCTCCCGGCCGGACCTTTCGGCCCTCCCGGGCGGCGCAGGAAGAACATTACCCGATCCGGGACACCGCTCCAAAACGGGTATCGCCCCGCACCCTCCTGAGCAGCCCTGCCGGCCCCCCGACCCACGCAGGGGCCCCGGGCGCCCGGATCGCCGCGCCTAGCGCAGGCGGGCCATCAGGGCGTGCTCGACCAGCGTGATCAGCGCGCTCTTGGCCTCGCCGCGGTGCCGCGCGTCCGTGGTGATGATCGGCGCCTCCGGCCCGATCTGGAGGGCCTCACGGACCTCCTCGGGACCGTACGGCTGGGCGCCGTCGAAGCCGTTGAGGCCGATGACGAACGGCAGGCCGCTGTTCTCGAAGTAGTCCACGGCCGGGAAGCAGTCCGCCAGCCGACGGGTGTCGACCAGCACGATGGCGCCGATCGCGCCGCGCACCAGGTCGTCCCACATGAACCAGAAGCGGTCCTGGCCCGGTGTGCCGAACAGGTAGAGGATCAGGTCCTGGTCCAGCGTGATCCGGCCGAAGTCCATCGCCACGGTCGTCGTGGTCTTGTCCGGCGCGTGCGTGAGGTCGTCGATGCCGGCCGACGCGGAGGTCATCACGGCTTCGGTGCGCAGCGGGTTGATCTCCGACACGGCACCGACGAACGTGGTCTTGCCCACGCCGAATCCGCCCGCCACCACGATCTTCGCGGAGGTGGTGGCGCGGGTCGGACCGCTAGAGCTTCCGAAGTCCACTGAGCACCCTTTCAAGCAGTGTCACGTCTGGCTGGCCGCCCGCCGACTCGTCGCCGCCGGGCTGGTGGATCGCCACCAGCCCCGCCTCGGCCAGGTCGGCCACGAGGATGCGGACCACGCCGAGCGGGATGGTCAGCAGCGCGGAGATCTCCGCGATCGACTTGACCTCCCGGCACAGCAGGCAGATCCGCTGGTGCTCGGGAAGCTGGCCGCGCATCCGGTCGGGGTCGGCGGTCGTACTGACCAGCGCTTCGATGGCCAGTTGGTAGCGCGGCCTGGTGCGGCCGCCGGTCATGGCGTAGGGGCGGACCAGGCCCGAGGGCGTGCGTGAGCGTCCGCCGGTGCCGCCGCCCTGACCCGGGTTCCCGCCGCGCGCCGTCTGCGGCGGCGGTGCCTGCGGCGGCGCGTACGGCTGGATGCGCGGCTGCCGGTAGGGCGAGCCCGGCTGGTCCGGCGTGGGCGCCGAAGGGTAGCCGGACGGGTAGTTGTACGGGTTCACAGGCGGCTGTTGCTGGCTGCCGTACGGGTCTGCGCCGGGGGACGTGCTCACGGGTCCTCCTCCTGATACGGCCGCGGAGCCCCGTCAGAACACCTGGGAGGTGATCGGGCGGGCTCCGCACGTCCGTGCGTTAGTTGAGCAGGCTGCCCTGCAGTTCGGCCCGAAGGTCCGGAGTGAGTACGGTGCCCGCCCGGTCGACGAGCAGAGCCATTTCGTAGCCGACGAGGCCGATGTCGCACTCGGGGTGCGCCAGCACGGCCAGCGAGGAACCGTCGGACACGGACATCAGGAAGAGGAAGCCGCGCTCCATCTCGACCACGGTCTGGTTGACACTGCCGCCCTCGAAGATGCGCGACGCACCGGCCGTCAGCGACGTCAGCCCCGAGGCCACCGCCGCCAACTGGTCGGCACGATCCCGCGGGAAGCCGTCGGACATCGCGAGCAGCAGGCCGTCGGCGGAGACCACCACCGTGTGGGACACCCCCGGGGTGTTGTCCACGAAGTTGGTGATCAACCAGTTCAGATTCTGTGCCGCCTGGCTCATCGCACTCAACTAGCGCTCCTGGTTCTGGGGGCCACCGAATCGGCTGTCGGGGGCCTGTCCGTTCGTGTCAGTTCCAGCAGTGCGCCCCTGCTGGACGCCACGCCGCAGGTTACTCAACCTGCCGCGTACGTCCTCGGGAGCGCGGGAGACCTGTGGGCCGCCCTGCGGGGTCTGGGCCGCGGCGCCCGCGACCAGGTTGGCCTTGGGTACCCGGCGGGGCAGGCCGGAGGGGGTGACCCCGCCTGCCTTGGGCTCACGGACCGACTCGGCCCGCTGCCAGTGCTCGTCGTTGGTCGACCTCCAGCTGGTGTCGTCCTGCTGGGGTTGCTCCTGGGGTTCGGTGGGCTCCTGCGCAGGCTGCTCCTGCGGCGCCTGCGCGGACTGCGGTGGCTGCGCGGCTCCGACGACGGGTTCGGCTGCTGGCGTTCGCGGCGCGGCAGTCCGGCGTCCGTCAGCGAAGGCGAGACTACGCTCTCCGACGGCCCCTCGGGGAGCGGCGGAACGGAATCCGTTACTTCCGGGTTGTCCGCCGGCCATCCCTCCTGAGCAGGGCTGTAACCGGGGAACTGCGTCCGGTGACCGTCGCCCTGGTAGTACGGCTGTTCGTAGCCGCCCTCGTAGGGCTGCCCGGAGAAACCGTTCTGCTGATAGCCGGACGGTTCCGCGTAGCCCTGCTGCCCGTAGCCGCCCTGGAAGCCCTGCTCGTAGGTCTGCTGCTGGTAGGAGGGTGTCGTAGCTCTGGTCGAAGCCCTGCTGAGTAGCCCTGGTCGTAGCCCTCGGACGACCGTGGTTCCGTCGCGCTGGTGCCGGTCGAGCTCGGCGGCCGGGCTGCCGGCTCGCTCGGCCGGCGCGGGCTCCGCCGGCGCCGCGGCCTCCAGCTGGGCGCGGCGCTCCTCGCGCATCAGGGAGCGGCCCAGCGGGTCGAGCGCGCGCGGGTCGTCGCCGCCGACGGCGTTCTGGTCGTAGCGCGAGTCGTCGAAGCCGAACTCGGCGGCGGTGCGCGGACCGGTGATCTCCGGGCGGAGCAGGCCGGGTTCGGCGGCCGATGTGCTCGGGGACGATCCGGGAGACGGTGAAGTCGTGGTCGTTGTCGGGCAGCGGCTCCTCACCGCCGCCGCCGTGGGTGATCGGCTCGGGGAGCATGACCAGCGAGGTGGTGCCGGCCTGCTCGCCGGAGGGCCGCAGCTGGACGCGGATGCCGTGCCGGTCGGAGAGCCGGCCGACCACGAACAGGCCCATCCGCTTGGCGATCTCGACGTCCACGGTGGGCGGGTCGGCCAGCTTGTGGTTGATGTCCGCGAAGTCCTCGGCGGTCAGGCCGATGCCCTTGTCGTGGATCTCGACCATCACCCGGCCGTCGGGCAGCCGGGTCGCGGTGACCCGGACCTTGGTCTGCGGGGAGGAGAACGAGGTGGCGTTCTCCAGCAGCTCGGCGAGCAGGTGCACGAGGTCGCTGACGGCGCTGCCGTGGATGTCGGTCTCGGGGATGCCGACCAGCTCGATCCGGTCGTACGCCTCCACCTCGGAGGCGGCGGCGCGCAGCACGTCGACCAGCGGCACCGGCTGGTTCCACTGGCGGCCGGGCTCCTCGCCGGCGAGGACCAGCAGGTTCTCGCCGTTGCGGCGCATGCGGGTGGCGAGGTGGTCCATCCGGAAGAGGTTCTCCAGCTGGTCGGGGTCCGCCTCGTTGTTCTCCAGCTCGGTGATCAGGGTGAGCTGGCGCTGGATGAGGCCCTGGTTGCGCTGGGAGAGGTTGGTGAAGATCGCGTTGACGTTGCCCCGCAGCAGCGCCTGCTCGGCGGCCAGCCGGACCGCCTCGCGGTGCACCTGGTCGAAGGCGCGGGCGACCTCGCCGATCTCGTCGCGGGTGTTGATCGGGATCGGCGCGACGTCGGTGTCCACCCGGCCGGGGTCGGTGCGGGAGAGCTGGTCGACCAGGCCCGGCAGCCGGGTCTCGGCGATGTCGAAGGCGGCGCGCGCGCAGCCGCCGCATGCTGCGGCTCATCGCGCGGGCCATCAGGCCGGCCACGATGAAGGCGAGGATCAGCGCGAAGACCACGATCGCGGAGTTGATCAGCGCGTCCCGCTTGGCGTTGCGACGCGATCGTGCGCGGCGTCGGTCGCGGCCTGGTCGGCGAGGTGCACCTCGACCGAGCGGTAGGCGTCGAAGGAGAGCGTGGAGGCGGCCATGTAGGACTCGGGGGTGACGCCCTCGGCGCGCGAGCCGCGTGACCGTGTACGACGGGTCGGTCGAGGTCGGTGACCATCTTGGTCAGGTCCGGCGGCACGACGTAGGCGGTGCGCCTGCGTCTTGGCCCTGCCCAGGGCCGCGGTGACCTGCGTCCTGGCCCTTCTTGACCGCGGCGTCCTGCGCGGCCTTCAGCCGGGCCTGGTCGTCCGGCGGTGCCGCCGCCGTCGTACTCCTCCAGCGCGATGCCCTCCAGGTACTGGTAGGAGCCGAGCGCGGTCTTCTGGAGGGCGAGCTACTGCCGGCGAGGTGGTCTTCTCGACCAGGATGTGGGTGCCGATCGACCGGGTCAGCGACTCGGCGGCCTTGGCGAGCGAGACGGCGTACAGGGTGCGGCCGAAGGCGGCGCTGTTGCCGGTGCCGTAGCCGAGTTCGTTGGACAGCTCGCTCAGCGGGTGCTGGATGCGGACGTACCACTCCTCGGTCTGCACCCCGGAGAGCTGGCCGGTGTAGGCGGCCTTGCGCAGCGAGGACAGCTGCGGTTCCACGCTGCGGAAGTTGGCCATCCGGCGCTTGAGGTCGGCGCCGTCGGGTATGCCGACGGCCGCGGCGTCGAAGGCGCGGGCGGCGCTGTCGGTGGCGCGCGCGGGCGGCGGTCGACCGCGGGCGCGTTGCGCTTGCCGGTGAGCAGCGGGACGACGGTGAGGTCGCGCTCGTTCTCCAGGGCGTTGCTGTAGGCGGCCGCGGCGCGGACCAGGTTGGCGGTGCGGACGGCGTCGTCGGCCTGGTGCCAGGTGTCGACCGAGCTCTTGACCCGGAACCCGCCGAAGACCAGGGCGACCAGGACGGGGATCAGGAGGATCGCGTTCAGGCGGGTGGCCACCCGCCAGTTGCGCATGCTGAGGCGGCCGCCGGGGGCGGCCGGCTCGGGCACGTCGGCGGCCGCCGGGCACCGGGCGCTCGCCAGGGCGCCGGGGCGGCGTGAAGTTCCCCCGCGGGCCCGCTGCGGTACCCGCCTCTGCTCGCCTGGTGTTCCTCACTGGACCAACAACCTCTCGGCGACGGCGCAACAACGGCTGCCGTTCCTACGCTAGGGTCTGCGAATTTCAGCACGTCATACGGGTACACGCCAAACGTCTGGCCGGACAGGACCCGTCGTCCGCAGGCTAGAGATAAAACGGTCATAAGTCCAAAGGCCCTGCAAAACACAGGACAGCCGTACGCGCTGTGGCACCGGCTGAGCGCGAGCCGTGTTCGAGACCCCTCGAAACTCTCTCGAAATGTTATGAAAACGGGGACCCGCCGTGTCCAATGACACAACGGGTCCCCTGACCCTCCGGTAACCGTCAACTTGCCGACGGCACTTGCCTGTTGGCGCCTGGTCCGGCCGCCGGCCCGGGTCCGGGCCCCTGTCTAGCGCAGCCGCGCCAGCAGCGCGTGCTCGACCAGCGTGATCAGCGCGCTCTTCGCCTCGCCGCGGTGCCGGGCGTCGGTCGTGATGATCGGCGCCTCCGGCCCGATCTGGAGGGCCTCGCGGACCTCCTCGGGACGGTAGGGCTGGTGTCCGTCGAAGCCGTTGAGGGCGATGACGAACGGCAGGCCGCTGTTCTCGAAGTAGTCGACCGCCGGGAAGCAGTCCGCCAGCCGGCGGGTGTCCACCAGCACCACGGCGCCGATCGCGCCGCGCACCAGGTCGTCCCACATGAACCAGAAGCGGTCCTGGCCGGGCGTGCCGAACAGGTACAGGATCAGGTCGTCGTCCAGCGTGATGCGGCCGAAGTCCATGGCGACCGTGGTGGTCGTCTTGTCCTGGACGTGGCTGAGGTCGTCGATCCCGGCCGAGGCGGAGGTCATCACGGCCTCGGTACGCAGCGGGTTGATCTCCGACACCGCACCGACGAACGTGGTCTTGCCCACGCCGAAGCCACCCGCCACCACGATCTTCGCGGAGGTGGTCGACCGCACCGGTGGCGCGCCGTACGCCTGCTGCGGTTGCGGCCTAGAGCTTCCGAAGTCCACTGAGCACCCTCTCAAGCAGTGTCACATCTGGCTGGCCGCCTGCCTCGCCGCTGCCCGGCTGGTGGATGGCGACCATGCCGGCCTCGGCGAGGTCGGCCACGAGAATCCGGGCCACGCCGAGCGGGATGGCGAGCAGTGCGGAGATCTCGGCCACCGACTTGATCTCACGCGTCAGATGGCAGATCCGCTGGTGCTCCGGAAGCAGCCCCGCATACTGCGACGGGTCGGCGGTCGTGCTGACCAGCGCCTCTATCGCGAGCTGGTAGCGAGGCCGGGTACGGCCACCGGTCATGGCGTACGGCCGCACCAGCGGCTGGTCGCCTTCCACCCCGTACGGCGCGTGGTGGGACGCGCCGTACGGGCCCGGCGAGGCGGGTGGCGGGGTCATGAGGGTCCTCCGTGTCCGGGCAGTGCTTGTCGCTGGTGCGGAATTACGGAAAAACGTGTTGTCGTACGCGAATGGGTCGGTGACCGGGGGACTCAGTGCATGAGGCTGCCCTGAAGCTCGGCACGGAGGTCCGGGGTGAGTACGGTGCCCGCCCGGTCGACGAGCAGAGCCATTTCGTAGCCGACGAGGCCGATGTCGCACTCGGGGTGCGCCAGCACGGCCAGCGAGGAACCGTCGGAGACGGACATCAGGAAGAGGAAGCCGCGCTCCATCTCGACGACGGTCTGGTTGACGCTGCCGCCCTCGAAGATGCGGGACGCACCGGCCGTCAGCGACGTCAGCCCGGAGGCCACCGCCGCCAACTGGTCGGCACGGTCCCGCGGGAAGCCGTCGGACATCGCGAGCAGCAGGCCGTCGGCGGAGACCACCACCGTGTGGGACACCCCCGGGGTGTTGTCCACGAAGTTGGTGATCAACCAGTTCAGATTCTGTGCCGCCTGGCTCATCGCACTCAACTAGCGCTCCTGGTTGTTCGTGCCGAAACCGCGGCCATCGGTGGTCCCGCCGGCCTGGCGGCCCTGCTGGATGCCCCTGCGGAGGTTGGTCAGACGCCCGCGCACGTCGTCGGGGGACCGCGAGACCTGCGGACCGCCCTGGGGTACCTGCTGCTGCTGAGCGCCGCCCGCCACGAGGTTCGCCCGCGGGACCCGGCGCGGCAGGCCGGACGGGGTGACCCCGCCGGCCGACGGCTCCCGGACCGCCTCGGCCCGCTGCCGCAGCTCGTCGTTCGGCGAGGAGCGCCAGTTCGGCGTCTCGCGCGGCAGCGGCTGCGCCTGGGGCGCGCTCGGGGCGGCGTTGGCCGTGGCGGGGGCGCCCGGGCCCCCGGAGGCGGGCTGCACGGTCGGCTGCGGGCCGTTCGGCGGACGCTGCGGGCCCGGCGCCGGGCGGCGCTGCGGCGGCGCGGTGCGGCCGACCGGGCGCGGCGGCGGGGCCTGCTGGCCGCGGCGACTGCTCGACGTGGATCTGCTGCATGCGCTCGGCCTGGCCGGTGCGGAACCAGTCCGACTCGATCGAGGAGAAGATCGGCGTCGGCTCGTCGCCGCGGGTGGGGGCCGGCGGCAGCGCCATCGGCTCCGCCGGGGACTGGAGCGGGTTGTCCTGTCCCTGCGGGCGGCCCGGGTACGGCTGGCCGTTCTGGCCGCCCTGGTCGTTCTGGCCGTTGAGCCCCGGCTGGCCGGGGCCCTGCTGGGGGCCGTTCGGCCGGCCGCCGAGCTGGCCGTTCTGCGGCTGCGGCGGGGCCGGGAACTGACCGGTGCCCTCGCCCCGGACGGGCAGGGGCCGGGCGCCCGTGTCGAACGGGTCCTGGCCGTCGCGCTGCTGCGGCTGCTGCTGAGGGGCCCAGTCCGGGATGCCCAGCGGGCCGCGCGACCCACGCTGCGGCAGACCGCTGGGGCGCCCGGGAAGGGGCGGGGCCGGGAACTGACCGGAGTCCTCACCGCGGACCGCCGGGAACTGGCCGGTGTCGCCGGGCTGCGCGGCCGCCCTGCGGCGGCATCGGGAACGAACCCGTGTCACCGGGCCGACCAGCCCTGACCCGACGGCACGAAACCGTCGTTGCGAACGGCCGGGAACTGACTCGTGTCCCCCGGACCACCCTGCGGCGGCATCGGGAACGAACCCGTGTCACCGGGCCGACCACCCTGACCCGACGGCACGAAACCATCGTTGCGGACCGCCGGGAACTGGCCGGTGCCGCCGGGGTTGCCGGAGCCGAAGACGTCCTGCTGGCCGCCGGATGCGCTGGGGTTCCAGCCGGGCGTGCCCTGCGGGCCGCGGGACTCGCGCTGCGGCAGGCCGCCGGGGCGCGGACCGCCCTGGGCGCTGGGAGCGAAGTCGTCGTCGCGCACGGCGGGGAACTGACTGGTGTCCCCGGGACCGCCCTGCTGCCCGGACTGCGGGAAGTCGCCCGTGTCGCCGGGGCCGCCGCCGTGCCGCGGGGTGGGGCCGGGACGGCCGCCGAAGACGTCGGAGCGGAAGCCGCCGGGGCCGGTGTTCTGCGGCTGCGGGGCCGGGAAGCCGCCGGGTCCCTGCTGCTCGAACGCGGCGGGTCGCGTCGGCCTCCTCGTGGCCGCGCGGCGTCTCGTCGGGGAAGCCCTGGACGCGGCCGTCCTGGCCGCCGCCCCAGCGCTGCCCGGCGGGCTGCGGGGAGCCCGCGGGCGCACCGGGGCCGCCCTGGCCGACGCCCGGCCGTCCCGGCAGCGCGGGCCGCTGGGCCCCGCCGCCGACCTGGCCGCGCTGCGGGGCGCTGCCCGCGGACCGCGGCGAGTTGCCGAACGCGCCGGCGATGCCGGAGCTGCCGGACGCCCTGGGGCGCGGCGGCAGCGGCGCGGCCGCCGGAGCCGGCGGCCTTGGCGTTGGCGCCGCCCTGGGTGACGTCGACGGGCAGCATGACCAGCGCGGTCGTACCGCCGGAGTCCGACGGGCGGAGCTGGATGCGGATGCCGTGCCGCAGGGACAGCCGGCCGACCACGAACAGGCCCATCCGGCGGGAGACGGAGACGTCCACCGTGGGCGGGCTGGCGAGCCGCTCGTTGATGTCGGCGAGGTCCTCCGGCGACAGGCCGATGCCGGTGTCGTGGATCTCGATGAGCACGCGTCCGTCGGGCAGCGAGTGACCGGTGACGCGGACCTTGGTCTGCGGGGAGGAGAACGAGGTGGCGTTCTCCAGCAGCTCGGCGAGCAGGTGGACGAGGTCGTTGACGATACGGCCGGTGACCTCGGCCGACGGCACGGAGGTCAGCTCGATCCGCTCGTACTGCTCCACCTCGGAGGCCGCGGCGCGCAGCACGTCGACCAGCGGGACCGGGCGGGTCCACCGGCGGCCCGGCTCCTCACCGGCGAGGACCAGCAGGTTCTCACCGTTGCGGCGCATACGGGTCGCGAGGTGGTCGAGCTTGAACAGCGAGGAGAGCTGGTCCGGGTCGGCCTCGCGGGACTCCAGTTCGGAGATCAGCGAGAGCTGGCGCTGGATGAGGCCCTGGCTGCGGCGCGAGAGGTTGGTGAACATCGCGTTGACGTTGCCCCGCAGCAGGGCCTGCTCGGCGGCGAGCCGTACGGCCTCGCTGTGGACCTCGTCGAAGGCGCGGGCCACCTGGCCGATCTCGTCGCGGCTGTTGATGCCGATCGACTCGACGGAGGTGTCGACGTCCTGCGGGTCGGAGTCGGAGAGCTGCTTGACCAGCTCGGGCAGCCGCTTCTGGGCGACGTCCTGGGCGGTCTGCTGGAGCCGGCGCAGCGAGCGGATCATCGAGCGGGCGACGACGAAGGCGCCGACCACCGCGACGCCGAGCACCAGCAGGATGATCGCGCCGGAGATCAGCGCTTCCTGCTTGGCCTCGTTCTGCAGGCTGATCGACTTCTGCTGCATCTCGTTGAGCAGCGACCGCTCGATCTGGTTCATCGCCTGGATCTTGGTCTTCGCGGCGTCGTCCCAGTCCAGGTAGGAGCTCTGGATCTTGGTGATGGCGTTCTGCGAACCTGCGATCCGCTCGCGCATGCTGTCGTGCGCGCTGATGACGTTGTTGCCGCCCTCGATGGGCTTGAGCAGTTCGGCGCTGCTGGGGCCGTAGACCTTCTGGAACCGGGTGAGCGAGGTGTCCTCGTCCGCCGCCGCCCACTTGATCGTCTGGTAGTCGTCGGTGCTCAGGGTGCCGCCGGTGGCGAACGCGGCGCTGATGATCGCCCGCTGGATCGACTCGTACTCCTTGGCGGAGGAGAACGCGGCGAGCGCGCGGGTCGCCTTGATCATCTGCGAGTTGTTGGTCGCCTGGGCCATGTCCTGCGGACAGCGACAGCAGCGAGGTGACCAGGCCGTCGTACGCGGAGACGGTCTGCGCGATGCCCGCCTGGGGGGTGTACGCCCCGGCCGCGGACCTCGTTGAGGCTGGCGAGCTGGCCGCCGATCGCCACCAGGGTGGCCCGCACGCCGGTGAAGACCGGGTCGTGGTCGGAGATGTGGTCGGTCGCCGTCTCGTAGAGCTTCAGCTCGCGGTCGGTGCTCTGCCGCGCCGAGGCGACCGCGTCGCTGCCCCTCTGGTTGGACGCGAGCGGCCCGGCCGAGCTGTCGCGCTCCTCCTGGAGGGCGGCCGCCAGGTCGGTGGCGTGCTCGGTGATGTCGGTCAGCGTCTTCATGTGCTCGAGCTGGTTGATGTTGTCCAGCGAGCTCTGGATACGCAGACCGCCGAGCGCGGAGGCGGTGACCACCGGCAGGGCGAGCAGGGAGATGAGTCTGGTGCTGATGCGCCAGTTGCGCATGGCTATTCGCGGGCCGGGCTTGGCGTCGAGACCGGTGATCTTCCCGGCTTCCATGCCGCTGGGCATATTCATCCGGCCCGCGGCCGCAGTGGTCCCCGACGTGGCGGGGCCGGAGTCCGCTGCCTGCTGGGAACCGTTGCCGGTCCCACCAGACTGCTGCTCCGGGTCACCCGCGGCGCCGCTGTCCCTCTTGAAACGTCCCTGCACTAGCGTCGCAACCTCTGGACCAGGCGTCCCCCGCCGCGAAGCGGACAGGACGGTGTCGAGTCATGGGGGCTCAGGCCCACCCCGGATCATGAGGAGGCCGATGTGCCCTTCACCGTCGCTCGGTACTCGTACGCGCCCCCTGCGCGCCGGTTCGATGTGATGCGGCGGTCCGGGGAATTCCAGCACAGTGCCGGATCTCCCAACAAGGCCCGTAGCCGACCTGTTGGAAATGTGTCACTCGTCGCTATGGGACATGTACGCAGCTGTGGATCAACGAGTCGTTGATAACGGGCGATTCCGGACTGCGACGGTAACCGCTTCCGGGGGTTTCTAGGGGTTCGGCCCAGGCGGATCATGGGCGTATTGACCGCTTACGCACCTGATGTCCGTTCCAAGTCTTGCGATGATTTGTCCGTAATGCACGATGTGCGACTCACTTCGTGAGCAAAATCACAACTCGATCAGAGGTCTGCGGCCCGCGGAACAGGGAATCGAGGCCATTAGCCTGGTGCTTTACAAAAACGACCGAACCGTCAACCGAGACCCGAGGTCCCCACGGCCGTGAAGACCACCCTGATGTCCCGTCAGATCGCCAACCCGCGGCGCACCACCCTCGCGCACCTCAAGGACGTCTCGGAGCTCGCGGTCCAGCCGGCCGCCGCGGACGCCCTGCGGGAGGCCGCGGGCGAGGTCCGCGAGCTGCCGCAGCGCACCGCGAACCCGCGTCGTACGGTACTCAACGAGCTGCCGCCGGCCCCGATCGCCCCCTGACCACGGGCGGAGTGTCCCGGCGCACCTCGGGGAAGCCCCGGCTGACCTGCGGGTATTCCTGGTGAGTCGGGGCGGGCCCGGCCGCTAGGCTGAGGGCCATGCGCATCGCCAGGTTCTCCATCGACGGCAACGTCGCGTTCGGGGCGGTCGAGGGCGACCCGACCGGCGACCCGGACGGGCTCGTCATCGACATCATCAAGGGCATCCCGTTCGCGGACTTCGAGCTGTCCGGCACGAAGGTCCCGCTGAACAAGGTGCGGCTGCTGCCGCCGGTCCTGCCGAACAAGGTCGTCGCGATCGGCCGCAACTACGCGGCCCACGCCGCCGAACTCGGCCACGAGGTGCCGGACGCGCCCTGGGCGTTCTTCAAGCCGTCCACCTCGGTGATCGGCCCCGGTGACCCGATCGTGTACCCCTCGTTCTCCAACGAGGTGCACCACGAGGCCGAACTGGCCGTCGTCATCGGCCGGTTGTGCCGCGAGGTGCCGCGCGAACGCGTCAAGGACGTCATCCTCGGCTACACCTGCGCCAACGACGTGACCGCCCGCGACACCCAGCGGACCGAGAAGCAGTGGGCCCGGGCCAAGGGCTTCGACTCCTCCTGCCCGCTCGGCCCCTGGATCGAGACCTCGCTCGACCTCGCGCACGGCCGGCGACCTGGCGGTCACCGCGACCGTCAACGGCGAGCTGCGCCAGGCCGGCCGCACCCGGCAGATGCTCCACTCCATCGAGGACCTGATCGTCAACATCACCGAGGCGATGACGCTGCTCCCCGGCGACGTCCTGCTCACCGGCACCCCCGCGGGCGTCGGCCCGCTGCTCCCCGGCGACGAGGTCGCCGTCACCATCGAAGGCATCGGCACTCTCACCAACAAGGTGATCTCGCGTGGCTAGCACCCCCTCCCCCGTCCCGGCGACCGGCGTCCGCGCCCGGTTCTGCCCCTCCCCGACCGGCAACCCGCACGTCGGGCTGATCCGCACCGCCCTGTTCAACTGGGCCTTCGCCCGGCACCACCAGGGCACCCTGGTCTTCCGCATCGAGGACACCGACGCGGCGCGCGACTCCGAGGAGTCGTACGAGCAGCTGCTGGACTCGATGCGCTGGCTCGGCCTGGACTGGGACGAGGGCCCCGAGGTCGGCGGCCCGCTACGCGCCCTACCGGCAGTCGCAGCGCATGGAGGTCTACGCCGACGTGGCCCGCCGCCTGAAGGAGGCCGGGCACGCGTACGACTGCTACTGCACCACCGAGGAGCTGGACGCCCGCCGCGAGGCCGCCCGCGCGGCGGGGCGGCCCTCCGGCTACGACGGCCACTGCCGCGACCTCAGCGCCGAGCAGACCGCCGCGCTACCAGGCCGAGGGCCGCGCCTCCATCGTGCGCTTCCGGATGCCCGACCGGACCATCACCTTCACCGACCTGGTCCGCGGCGAGCTGACCTTCACCCCGGAGAACGTGCCGGACTACGGCATCGTGCGGGCCAACGGCGCGCCGCTGTACACCCTGGTCAACCCGGTGGACGACGCGCTGATGGCGATCACGCACGTGCTGCGCGGCGAGGACCTGCTCTCCTCCACCCCGCGCCAGATCGCCCTGTACGACGCGCTGATCGAGCTGGGCATGGCCACCGCGGTGCCGCAGTTCGGCCATCTGCCCTACGTCATGGGCGAGGGCAACAAGAAGCTCTCCAAGCGCGACCCGCAGGCGTCCCTCAACCTCTACCGGGAGCGCGGGTTCCTGCCCGAGGGGCTGCTCAACTACCTCTCGCTGCTGGGCTGGTCGTACTCCGCCGACCAGGACGTCTTCTCGATCGAGGAGATGGTGGCGAAGTTCGACCTCGGGCGACGTCAACGCCAACCCGGCGCGCTTCGACCTCAAGAAGGCCGAGGCGATCAACGCCGACCACATCCGGCGGCTGGACCCGAAGACCTTCGCCGAGGCGTGCCGCCCCTGGCTGCGGGCCCCGTTCGCGCCCTGGGCGCCCGAGGACTTCGACGAGGCCGCCTGGCAGGCGATCGCGCCGTACGCCCAGACCCGGCTCACCGTGCTGTCCGACATCACCGACAACGTGGACTTCCTCTTCCTGCGCGAGCCGGCGCGGGACGAGGCGTCCTGGGCCAAGGCGATGAAGGAGGGGTCGGACGCGCTGCTGCGCACCGCCCGGGAGAATCTGGCCGGGGCCGACTGGTCGTCGCCCGAGGCGCTGAAGCAGGCCGTCCTGGACGCCGGCGAGGCGCACGGGCTCAAGCTCGGCAAGGCCCAGGCGCCGGTTCGCGTGGCGGTCACCGGCCGCACGGTCGGCCTTCCGCTCTTCGAGTCGCTCCAGGTGCTGGGGCGCGAGCGCTCGCTCAGCCGGATCGACGGGGCGCTCTCCCGACTCGGCTAGCCCCCCGAGGGCGCCCCGGGGGCACCCCGGGGTGCCTTTGCGCCCGGCGGCGCCTTACCAGGGGCGCTGGGCGGTCACCCCCAGCGCCCCTGAAGAACAGGCGCCGCCCGTAGGGCGCCGCGGTGCGGGCGGGGTCAGCCCTGCCAGGAGTGGGGGGCGCGGAAGCCCGGCGTGCGCTCAAGGCGCCGCCACCCCGCGGTGGACCGAACAGGCGCACCCTCGTCCGCCTTGCCGGCGGCAGCGCGCGCCAGCAGGATCGCGGTGATCGCGGCCAGCTCCTCAGGATCGGCGTGGCCCTTCTCGACGCGCACGAGCGAAACAGCGGAGGTACTCAAGGTCGTCTCCATAGGTGGTCCGCGGTGAGTGGTTCCAGGATGGATCACTTGCGTGACGAGCGCGGTACGTGGTGGCAACCATCGTGTTCCGGCGCCCTATTCCCGCAAGGCCCCGGCTACTGCGGCGGATTGCCGTGCTTGCGCGACGGCAGGTCGGCGTGCTTGGTGCGGAGCATCGTGAGCGAGCGGATGAGGACCTCCCGGGTCTCGGCCGGGTCGACGACGTCGTCGACGAGGCCGCGCTCGGCCGCGTAGTACGGGTGCATCAGCTCGGCCTTGTACTCCTTGACCATGCGGGCCCGCATCGCCTCGGGGTCGTCGGCGTCCGCGATCTGGCGGCGGAAGATGACGTTGGCCGCGCCCTCCGCACCCATGACCGCGATCTCGTTGGTCGGCCACGCGTACGTCAGGTCGGCGCCGATGGACTGGCTGTCCATGACGATGTACGCACCGCCGTACGCCTTCCGCAAGATCAGCGAGATCCTCGGGACCGTCGCGTTGCAGTACGCGTAGAGCAGTTTCGCGCCGTGCCGGATGATTCCGCCGTGCTCCTGGGCCACTCCGGGAAGGAAGCCGGGTACGTCCAGAAGAGTGACGATCGGGATGTTGAAGGCATCGCACATCTGTACGAAGCGGGCGGCCTTCTCGGACGCCTCGATGTCGAGGACGCCGGCCAGCGACGCGGGCTGGTTGGCGACGATGCCGACCACCCGTCCGTCCAGCCGGGCCAGCGCCACGATGATGTTGGTCGCCCAGCGCTCGTGGATCTCCAGGAAGTCGCCCTCGTCGACGATCTCCTCGATGACCTTGTGCATGTCGTACGAGCGGTTGCCGTCGGCCGGCACCAGGTCGAGCAGCACGTCGCCGCGCCGGTCGGCCGGGTCGTGGCACTCGGTCTCGGGCGGGTTCTCCCGGTTGTTCTGCGGGAGCATCGACAGCAGGTAGCGGACCTCCTCCAGGCAGCTCTGCTCGTCGTCGTAGGCGAAGTGCGAGACGCCGGAGACCGCGGAGTGCACGTCGGCGCCGCCCAGGCCGTTCTGGGTGATCTCCTCGCCGGTCACCGCCTGGACGACGTCCGGCCCGGTGATGAACATCTGCGAGGTCTCGCGGACCATGAACACGAAGTCGGTCAGCGCCGGACTGTAGGCCGCGCCGCCCGCGCACGGGCCGAGCATCACCGAGATCTGCGGGATGACGCCGGAGGCGCGGGTGTTGCGCTGGAAGATGCCGCCGTAGCCGGCGAGCGCGGAGACGCCCTCCTGGATACGGGCGCCGGCGCCGTCGTTGAGGGAGACCAGCGGCGCGCCGGCCGCGATGGCCATGTCCATGATCTTGTGGATCTTGGTGGCGTGCGCCTCACCGAGTGCGCCGCCGAAGATCCGGAAGTCGTGGGCGTACACGAAGACGGTCCGGCCGTGCACGGTGCCCCAGCCGGTGATGACGCCGTCGGTGTACGGCCTCTTCGCCTCCAGGCCGAAGCCCGTCGCCCGGTGCCGGCGCAGCGGCTCGACCTCGCTGAACGACCCCTCGTCCAGGAGGAGTTCGATCCGCTCGCGAGCGGTGAGCTTCCCCTTGGCCTTCTGCGCCTCGGTCGCCTTCTCGCTGGGCCCCCGTCGAACCTCCTCGCGGATCGCGTGAAGTTCGGCCACCCGCCCGCGGGCGTCGTTCGCCGTGGCGGGCACCTCTTGCGATGTGGTCATGTATCGACAGTACGAGCGAGAGCCCCGAAAACGGGCCATCTACTTCGTACAGTGTCCTTCGGCTCTTCATGGTGGGTCCCGACAGTCGGGCAGGTCGGCGGGGTCCCGGCCGGCCGGTCCGGGGCCCCGCCCGCCGCTCGGTCCGGGCGGTTCGGCCCGGCCCGCGGGTCAGCGCCCGGCGACCGCCTCGGCGAGCGCGAGCACCCGCCGCGCCTCTTCGACGTGCAGGTTCTCGATCATCCTGCCGTCCACGGTCACCACCCCGCGCCCCTGTGACGTGGCCTCTTCGAACGCGGCGATGATCCGGCGGGACCTGTCGACCTCCTCCTGGGCGGGCGCGAAGATCCGGTTGCACGGTTCGAGCTGCCGGGGATGAATGAGGGTCTTCCCGTCGAAGCCGAACTGCCGGGCCTGCCGGGTCTCCGCCTCGAAGCCGTCCACATCCTGGACGTCGTTGTAGACACCGTCCAAGATGACCTTGCCGGTGGCGCGGGCCGCGAGCAGCGCGAGGCCCAGGCCGGTGA
Organism: uncultured Actinomycetota bacterium; assembly: GCA_963820715.1. GTDB lineage: Bacteria > Actinomycetota > Actinomycetes > Streptomycetales > Streptomycetaceae > Actinacidiphila. The sequence goes on from CAWGAU010000005.1 coordinate 722,750, forward strand.
GCAGCGGCGCACGGCCCGGGACGTGTTCGGCGTGCAGTTCCTTGGCCAGGTCGTTGGTGCCCATGACGAGGACGGTCAGCCGCTCGGAGGCGGCCGCGACCGCCCGGGCGTCGAACATCGCGGTGGGGGTCTCGACCATCGCCCAGATCGCGGTGCGGTCCGGGGCGCCCGCCGCCTCCAGCGCGGCCTCGACCTCGCGGACGGTCCGGGCGGAGTCGACCTTGGGCACCACGACCGCGTCGGGACCGGCCTCGGCGGCGGCCCTGAGGTCGTCGGCGTGCCAGGGGGTGCCGGGCGCGTTGACCCGGATCGTCACCTCGCGGTAGCCGTACGCGCCGCTCGCCGCGGCGGCCGCGACCCGTTTGCGGGCGTCCTCCTTCGCGTCGGGGGCGACGGAGTCCTCCAGGTCGAGGATGAGGGCGTCGGTGGGCAGCGTCCTGGCCTTCTCCAGGGCGCGCTCGTTGGCGCCGGGCATGTAGAGCACGGAGCGGCGGGGGCGGGGGGCGTCGGTCATCGCTGGGCCTCCTGGCGGGCCGCGGCGTACGCCTCGGCGAGTTCGGGGTCGCGGGCGGCGAGCGCGTCGGCCAGTTCGGCCACCACCCGGCACTGCTTGTACGTCGCGTCGTCCTGCATCTTGCCGTCGATCATCACCGCGCCCGTACCGTCGCCCATGGCCTCGATCACCCGGTACGCCCAGGCGACGTCGTCGGGGGCGGGCGAGAACACCCGCTTGGCGATGGCGATCTGGACCGGGTGCAGCGACCAGGCGCCGACGCAGCCGAGCAGGAAGGCGTTGCGGAACTGGTCCTCGCAGGCCGTCACGTCCTGGATGTCGCCGAACGGCCCGTAGTACGGCAGGATGCCGTGCGCCGCGCAGGCGTCGACCATCCGCGCGATCGTGTAGTGCCACAGGTCCTGCTGGTACGTGGGCCGCGGCGCGTCACCGGCGGTCCCCCCGCCGGAGGTGGGGGGAGGGTCCGCGCGGACCAGGTAGCCGGGGTGGCCGCCGCCGACCCGGGTGGTCTTCATCCGGCGGCTCGCGGCCAGGTCGGCGGGGCCGAGCGACATGCCCTGCATCCGGGGGCTGGCGGCGGCGATCTCCTCGACGGCCGCGACGCCGGTCGCGGTCTCCAGGATCGCGTGCACCATGATGGGCCGGCCGATCCCGGCCTTGGCCTCCAACTGGGCGAGCAGCCGGTCGACGTAGTGGATGTCCTGGGCGCCCTCGACCTTCGGCACCATCACGACGTCGAGCTTGTCGCCGATCTCGGTGACCAGGGTGACCAGGTCGTCCAGGGCCCAGGGCGAGTCGAGGCTGTTGACGCGGGTCCACAGCTGGGTGTCGCCGAAGTCGGTGGCGCGGGCGATCTTGACCAGGCCGTGGCGGGCGGCCTCCTTGCGGTCGGCCGGGACCGCGTCCTCCAGGTTGCCGAGCAGCACGTCGGCCTGCGGGACGAGGGCGGGGATCTTCGCGGCCATCTTCTCGTTGCCGGGGTCGAAGAAGTGGATCATCCGGGAGGGCCGGAACGGCACCTCCCGCACGGGGGTCGGGGCCCCCACTGCCAGCGGACGGAAGAAGTCCTTCGCCGAGCGCATGCGATCTCCCGGTGTGGTGCGGTCGAGGGTTTGGCGCTCACCCTACGACCGCGGGGCACCGTTGATTACCCGTCAGTAGGTGTGCCGTTGGTCACCGGGTGTCCAGCGCAGCGTCATGTCCGGTTCGTTCTCCATGTTCCGCGAACCGTCGTCGAGATCCACCACCGTGAAGCCGTGGCGCGCGTAGAACGCCCGGGCGTCCGTATTGCGCTGGAACACGTGCAGGTCGAGTCCCCGCGGCCGGTGCGCCTTGGCCTGCGCGAGCAGCAGCGACCCGATGCCGCGCCGCCGCACCTCCGGCAGCAGGTAGAGGTGCTCCAGCCACTCCCCCTCCACCGCCGCGTACCCGACCACGGCGCCGGCGGCGTCCTCGGCGACCCACACGGCGGCTTCCGCCAGCACCACGTCCCGCACCCACCGGACCACTTCGGCGTCGCTGCGCCGGCGCGGCGGCAGGAACGGCATCGCCACCTCACGCGACCTGATGTGCACCCGCGCGATGGCGGCGGCGTCGGCGGCCCGGGCCCCGCGTACGGCGATCTTCCCCACGCTCTGCGTCATCCCCGCAGGCTACGGTCCCGGGCCCCGGCCCTCGACCGGATTTCCGGCTGCCGCGGGGCGCGGAGAAGCGTCCGCCGGGCTCCGGAACGCGGGGCCCGGCGGACGGGTGGGGCCGGTCGGGCCGGGTGGGGCCGAGTGGGGTCAGCAGCCGCCGCAGTTGTAGAACATGACGTCCCAGTGGGAGCCCTCGTCGCAGTAGACGTTGGTGGAGGCGGCCTGCCACTGCGGGTAGCCGTCGCCGCGCAGGCCGATGTAGGTGAACGTGTTGTGCACGTAGTTGTTCAGGCAGGTGTTCTTGGCGAAGTCCAGCTTGTAGCCGTTGTAGTGCGAGTACGTGCCGCTGGCGTGGCCGACCTCGGTGCCGCCGGTGATGTTGAGGGCGCAGCCGCTGGCGTGCTTGAGGGTGACGGCGCCCTGGGCGGTGGCCTGGTTGAGCTGGGAGAACGACGTACACGTCGAGTTGCTGCGGGTCGTGCAGCCGCCGGACGACGACCAGGTGATGCCTGCCGCGCGGAACATGCTCTCCGCCTGCGCCTGGGTCAGCTTGGTGACGGCGTAGGCGCTGTGGGAGGAGGCCAGGCCCACTCCGGGGGCGAAGACCACGGTGAGGGCGAGGGCGAGGGCGCTGATCACGGTCCGCGTCCGGGTGCGCCCGCGCCGGCTGGCAGCGTTGCGCGTGCTGAGGCTGAGGCTGAGGCTCATGCGGTTCCTCCTGCTGGTTCGGCGGCCCTTGCCGCAGAGGGCGGGGGTGTGCAGGTGGCGCATGAGGAGTGTGCCCGAGGTCTACGCGCGTCCGCCAGGGGTGGCCGGTCAACTTCGCTGACCGGTACGGCGATTCGCCCGGAGATGAGGGAGAAGGGCCCGCACCGCGGGACGTCGGGGCGGGCCGGGGCGGGAGCGGGCGGCTACTCCTGGGGGTCCAGGCCCGCGCGCAGCAGGCCGAAGGCGTAGGCGTCGTCCAGCGCCTGCCAGGAGGCGGCGATGACGTTGTCGGCGACGCCGACGGTGGACCACTCGGCGGCGCCGTCGCGTGGTGGTGATCAGCACGCGGGTGGTGGAGTCGGTGCCCGAACGGCCTTCCAGGATACGGACCTTGTAGTCGACCAGCGCGAAGCCCGCCAGCTGCGGGTAGATGCGCTCCAGGCCGACCCGCAGCGCGCGGTCGAGGGCGTTGACCGGGCCGTTGCCCTCGGCGGTGGCGACGATCCGCTCGCCCTTCGCCCACAGTTTGACGGTGGCCTCGTTGGCGTGCGTGCCGTCGGGGCGGTCCTCGATGATCGCGCGCCAGGACTCGGTGCGGAAGAAGCGGCGCGGGCGGCCGTCGACCTCGGCCCGCAGCAGCAGGGCGAAGGAGGCGTCGGCGGCCTCGTAGGTGTAGCCCTTGAGTTCGCGCTCCTTGACCCGCTCCACGACCCGGCCGACCAGCTCGCGGTCGTCGCCGAGGTCGATGCCCAGTTCCTTGCCCTTGAGCTCGATCGAGGCCCGGCCGGCCATGTCGGAGACCAGCATCCGCATGGTGTTGCCGACCTGCTCGGGGTCGATGTGCTGGTAGAGGTCGGGGTCGATCTTGATCGCGGAGGCGTGCAGGCCCGCCTTGTGCGCGAAGGCGGAGACGCCGACGTACGGCTGGTGCGTGGACGGCGGCAGGTTGACGACCTCGGCGATGGCGTGCGAGATCCGGGTCATCTCGCCGAGCGAGCCCTCGGGCAGCACCCGGCGGCCGTGCTTGAGCTCCAGCGCGGCGACCACCGGGAAGAGGTTGGAGTTGCCGACCCGCTCGCCGTAGCCGTTGGCGGTGCACTGCACGTGGGTGGCGCCCGCGTCGACGGCGGCGAGGGTGTTGGCGACCGCGCAGCCGGTGTCGTCCTGGGCGTGGATGCCGAGCCGGGCGCCGGTGTCGGCGAGCACCAGGCCGGTGACCGCCTGCACCTGGGCGGGCAGCATCCCGCCGTTGGTGTCGCACAGCACGACGACGGCGGCGCCGGCCTCGTGCGCGGCCCGGACGACCTTGGTGGCGTACTCGGCGTTGGCCCGGTAGCCGTCGAAGAAGTGCTCGCAGTCCACGAAGACCCGGCGGCCCTGGGCGACCAGGTGGGAGACGGTGTCGCGTGACCATCTCCAGGTTCTCCTCCAGGTGGTGCGCAGGGCCAGTTCCACGTGGCGGTCGTGGGACTTGGCGACCACGCGTGATCACCGGGGCGCCGGAGTCGAGCAGCGCCTTGACCTGCGGGTCCTCGGCGGCCTTGGCGTTGGCCCGGCGGGTGGCGCCGAAGGCGACCAGGGTGGCGTGCCGCAGGTCCAGCTCGCGTGGCGGCACGGGCGAAGAACTCGGTGTCGCGGGGGTTGGCGCCCGGCCAGCCGCCCTCGATGAAGCCCACCCCGAAGTCGTCCAGGTGCCGGGCGATCGTCAGCTTGTCGGCGACGGTGAGGTTGATGCCCTCGCGCTGGGCTCCGTCGCGCAGCGTGGTGTCGAAGACATGGAAGCTGTCGTCCAGTTCGGCGGTCATGGGTGTCGCAACTCCTGTCGGGTGAGTGGTGCCTCCGAACGGGCCTGAGCCATCCGGAGGTTCCGACTCCACTTGCCCCCATCATCCCCGTGCGCGGTCGCCTCCGGCGCGGATGGGCCGGGAAACGAAAAAACCTCTCGCGGATGCGAGAGGTCTGCACGCGGGTCTGGGGCACGGTGAGCGTTCCACCTGGTGGCGTGGGACGGTCACTGCGGACCGGCGTGCCTGATGCCGATAATCTGCGTGGCGTACGAGGACACAGCAGTATCTTGGCACACCTTTCCGCGATTCGGTTCCGCGTCTCACCATCCGGTCCACGGCCCCCGTGAGGGGTCGCCCTCGCGGAGAACGGCTCACCGCCACGGGGTGCCCCCTGCGGAGAGCGGCCACCACCCAGGGGCGCGGTGGTGCCGCTCGCGGAGAACGGCCACCACCCAGGGGCGCGGGGAACTGCGCGGGCAACCGGCCACCGGCCGGTGGTCCGGCGACATCGCCGCGGGGGCTGGGCCTGCGGGCCCGGCGCGCCACCGTCGTGGCTGGTCGCGCAGTTCCCGCGCCCCAGACGGGCGCCGCTCCGGCGGGAGCACCCGCGTCCCTAAAAGACGGGCGCCGCCCCGCGCAAGAGCACCCGAGCCTCGGGAGCGGGCGCCGCCCCGTGCAAGGGCACCCGAGCCTCGGGGTGGGCGCCGCCCTGCGGAAGGGCGCCCCACGCCCGGGGGTGGGGGACCCTCGACCAGGGGGGCGCCCTGGGACGGGGAGCGCTTACGCGCCGAGGAAGTGCATCCAGCCGTGCGCGTCAGCCGCCCGCCCGGTCTGGATGTCGAGCAGCGCGGCGCGCAGCCGCGTGGTGACCTCGCCCGGCTCACCCGTCGCCCACCGTCCAGTCCGCGCGGGTGGACTTCACGGACCCGACGGGCGTGATCACCGCGGCGGTGCCGCAGGCGAAGACCTCGGTGATCGACCCGTCCTCGTTCCCCCGCTTCCAGTCGTCGACGCTGATCCGGCCCTCGTCGACCTCGTAGCCGAGGTCGGCGGCGATGGTCAGCAGCGAGTCCCGGGTGATGCCGGGCAGCAGGGAGCCGGACAGCTCGGGGGTGACGATCCTGGTCGCCGTACACGAAGTACAGGTTCATGCCGCCCATCTCCTCGATCCAGCGGCGCTCGATCGCGTCCAGCCAGACCACCTGGTCGCAGCCGTGCTCGCTGGCCTGGGCCTGGGCGACGAGGGAGGCGGCGTAGTTGCCGCCGGTCTTGGCCGCGCCGGTGCCGCCGGGGGCCGCCCGCACGTACTCCTCGGAGAGCCAGACCGAGACCGGCTGCACGCCGCCGGGGAAGTACGCGCCGGCCGGGGAGGCGATGACCAGGAAGAGGTACTCGTTGGCCGGGCGCACGCCGAGCCCGACCTCGGTGGCGATCATGAACGGCCGCAGGTAGAGCGACGCCTCGCCCTGGCTGGGCACCCACGCCATGTCCTGCGCGACCAGCACGTCGCACGCCTCGATGAAGGTCTCGACCGGCAGCTCGGGCATCGCCAGCCGCCGGGCGGAGGACTGGAAGCGCGCGGGCGTTGGCCTCGGGGCGGAAGGTCGCCACGGAGCCGTCGGGCTGGCGGTACGCCTTGAGGCCCTCGAAGATCGTCTGCGCGTAGTGCAGCGTCATGTTCGCCGGGTCGATCGACAGCGGCGCGTACGGGACGAGCTGCGCGTCGTGCCAGCCGCGGCCCTCGGTCCACTTGATGGTGACCATGTGGTCGGTGAAGTGGCGGCCGAAGCCGGGGGCGGCCAGGATCGCCTCGCGCTCGGCGTCGGCCAGCAGGTGCGAGGAGGGCTTGAGCTCGATCGTGGGCGTCGTCATGTCTGTGTCCTTCACCGTGTTCGCATGGGCGTCCGTACCCGTAGTGCTAGGACGTCCGACTTTCCCGCCGCACTGCGGCCCCGTCACTGATTATCGCAGTGGCGGGGCCGGGTACCAGCGGTGGAGCCTGCGCAGGCTCCGCGAGCCGTGGCGGGCCGGGGTCAGCCGGCGACGCGGGCGGCGAGCGCGTCGCCGATCTCGACCGTGCTGCGGGCGGGCCGGCCGGCCCGCTCGGCCAGGTCGGCGCGGACGGCGGCGTCGATCCGGGCCGCCTCCGCCTCGTACCCCAGGTGCTGGAGCAGCAGGGCGACGGAGAGCACGGTCGCGGTCGGGTCGGCCTTGGACTGGCCGGCGATGTCCGGGGCCGAGCCGTGCACCGGCTCGAACATCGACGGGAACGTCGCGGGCGGGGTTGATGTTGCCGCTCGCGGCGACGCCGATGCCGCCGGAGACGGCGGCGGCGAGGTCGGTGATGATGTCGCCGAAGAGGTTGTCGGTGACGATCACGTCGAACCGCTCGGGCTGGGTGACGAGGAAGATCGTCGCCGCGTCCACGTGCAGGTAGTCGGTGGTGACGTCGGGGAACTCGGCGCCGACGGCCTCGAAGATCCGGGTCCACAGGTGGCCGGCGTGCACCAGCACGTTGTTCTTGTGGACCAGGGTGAGCTTCTTGCGCGGGCGGGCCTGGGCGCGGGCGTAGGCGTCGCGGACCACGCGCTCGATGCCGAAGGCGGTGTTGAGGCTGACCTCGGTGGCGACCTCGTGCGGGGTGCCGGTCCGGATCGTGCCGCCGTTGCCGGTGTACGGGCCCTCGGTGCCCTCGCGGACCACCACGAAGTCGATCTCCGGGCTGCCCGCGAGCGGGGTGCCGACGCCCGGGTAGAGCTTGCTCGGGCGCAGGTTGACGTGGTGGTCGAAGGCGAACCGCAGCTTGAGCAGGAAGCCGCGCTCCAGCACGCCGGAGGGGACCGACGGGTCGCCGATGGCACCGAGCAGGATCGCGTCGTGCTCCTTGAGCTCCGCGAGGTCGGCGTCGGTGAGGGTCTGGCCGGTGGCGTGGTAGCGCTTGGCGCCGAAGTCGTACGTCCTTGGTCTCCAGCTTGACGTCCTGCGGGAGGACCGCGGCGAGGACCTTGAGTCCCTCCGTCGACGACTTCCTGGCCGATTCCGTCACCGGGGATCACTGCGAGGCTGATGCTGCGAGACATGCGGGGCACCCTACTCCGCGTCTTGCCCTGTGACATGGGGTGTCCGCATGTCGGACGACGGCGGCCCAGGGTGCCCGGGCGCGGACTACTTCTCGTGGCCGGTGGAGCCGCCGTTGTCACGGCGGTCGAGGGAGCGCTGCAGGGCGCGCAGGGCGTTCTGACGTGCGGTCTCGTCCATGGGGACCAACTCCAGGAGGAAAGCGGTGGGATGGAGATGAGGCAGCCATGGAACGCTGGGCGGTGGGCGGGCGCCGCGGGGGATGACCCGCTCAGGAGGCGCCAGGCACGCAACCGCCGCTCGCTCGATCGAGCGGAAACGTTCGGCTTCCTCCAAAGCTAGGACACAGCGGACGTCCTGTCTCCACAATTACTCGGACTTCCTACTATCTGAGACGGACGATCACCCGTTCATGGAAACCGCCCCCGTCTCCGCGGGGTGCCTGGAGACGGGGGCGGTGCTTCGGGGGCCGGTGACGCAGGTCAGCCCTGGTGCGGGTAGCGGTAGTCGGTGGGCGGGACGCAGCGCCTCCTTGATCGAGCGGGTGGACGTCCAGCGCATCAGGTTCTGCGCGGCGCCCGCCTTGTCGTTGGTGCCGGAGGCCCGGCCGCCGCCGAAGGGCTGCTGGCCGACGACCGCGCCGGTCGACTTGTCGTTGATGTAGAAGTTGCCCGCGGCGTACCGCAGCTTCTCCATCACGTCGGCGGCCGCCGCCCGGTCGCGGGCGATGACCGCGCCGGTGAGGGCGTACGCGGAGACGGACTCCATCTGCGCGAGCACGGCGTCGAACTCGGCGTCCTCGTAGACGTACACGCCGAGGACCGGGCCGAAGTACTCCTCGCGGAAGATCTCGTTGTCCGGGTCGGTGGAGACCAGCACGGTCGGGCGGACGAAGAAGCCGACCGAGTCGTCGTACGTGCCGCCGGCCACGACCTCGACGGACGGGTCGGCCTTGGCACGGTCGATGGCGGCCTTGCTCTTGGCGAAGGCGCGCTCGTCGATGACGGCGCCGACGAAGTTGGTCAGGTCGGTGACGTCGCCCATGGTGATGCCGTCGACCTCGGCGGCGAACTCCTCCTTGAAGCCGCTCTCCCAGATCGAGCGCGGGATGTAGGCGCGGGAGGAGGCCGAGCACTTCTGGCCCTGGTACTCGAAGGAGCCGCGGGTCAGCGCGGTCTTCAGCACCGCCGGGTCGGCCGACGGGTGGGCGACGACGAAGTCCTTGCCGCCGGTCTCGCCGACGATCCGCGGGTAGGAGCGGTAGCGCTCGATGTTCTCGCCGACCGTGCGCCACAGGTACTGGAAGGTCCTGGTCGAGCCGGTGAAGTGGATGCCGGCCAGGTCCGGGTGGGCCAGCGCGACCTCGGAGACCGCGATGCCGTCGCCGGTGACCAGGTTGATGACGCCGTCGGGCAGCCCGGCCTCGCGCAGCAGCCTTCATCAGCAGGACCGCGGAGTGCGTCTGGGTCGGGCGACGGCTTCCACACCACGACGTTGCCCATCAGGGCGGGCGCGGTGGGCAGGTTGCCCGCGATGGCGGTGAAGTTGAACGGCGTGATCGCGTAGACGAAGCCTTCGAGCGGGCGGTGGTCGAGCCGGTTCCACACGCCGGGGGCGTTGGCGATCGGCTGCTCGGCGAGGATCTGCCGGGCGTAGTGGACGTTGAACCGCCAGAAGTCGACCAGCTCGCAGGGGCTGTCGATCTCGGCCTGCTGCACGGTCTTGGACTGCCCGAGCATGGTGGACGCGGCGATCGTCTCGCGCCACGGACCGGCCAGCAGCTCGGCGGCGCGCAGGATGATCGCGGCGCGGTCGTCGAAGGACATCGCGCGCCAGCCGGGGGCGGCGGCGAGCGCGGCGTCGACCGCGTCCTGCGCGTCCTGGGTGGTGGCGTTGGCGTAGGTGCCCAGGCGGGCGCCGTGGTTGTGCGGCTGGACGACGTCGAACGCGCTCGCCGCCGCCCATGCGCTGCTCGCCGCCGATGAACATCGGCAGGTCGACCGGGGTCCCGGCCAGCTCCTTGAGCTTGGCTTCGAGCCGGGCGCGTTCCGGGCTGCCGGGCGCGTAGGTGTGCACCGGCTCGTTGACCGGGGCGGGGACCTGGGTCACAGCGTCCATGAAGCGTGTCTCCTTGTGGGAAGTCGGCGCGGGGCTCAGCGGCCGGGGGCGAAGGACCGGAGGAAGAAGGTGAGGTTCGCCGGGCGCTCCGCGAGGCGGCGCATGAAGTAGCCGTACCAGTCTGCGCCGTACGGCACGTAGATGCGCATGCGCATCGCCCTCGTCCGCGAGCCGCCGCTGCTCGGCGGTGCGGATGCCGTAGAGCATCTGGAACTCGTAGCGTGTCCGGCGTGCGCCGGTTGCGGGCGGCGAGCTCCTGGGCGATGGCGATCATCCGCGGGTCGTGCGAGCCGACCATCGGGTAGCCGTCGCCCTGCGAAGAGGGTGCGCAGGCCGCGGACGTAGGCCCGGTCGACCGTCCTTGCGGTCCTGGAAGGCGACGCGCGCGGGCTCCTTGTAGGCGCCCTTCACCAGCCGCACCCGGGAGCCGGCGACGGCCAGGTCGCGGGCGTCGTCCTCGGTGCGGAACAGGTACGACTGGAGGACCGCGCCGGTGCCGGGGTGGTCGCGGCGCAGCTCGTGCAGGATGGCCAGCGTCGAGTCGACGGTGGTGTGGTCCTCCATGTCGAGGGTGACCGTGGTGCCGGTCGTGCGAGGCCAGCTCGGCGACCTGCCGGACGCTCGTCCAGCGCGATGTCGTGGCCGCCGCCGGGGAGGGCCTGGCCGAACGCGGAGAGCTTGACGGAGACCTCGGCGCGGGTGCCGAGGCCGTCGGCGCGCGAGGGTCTCCAGCAGCCGCAGGTAGGCGTCGCGGGTGGCGTGCGCGGTGGCCCGGTCGGTGACGTCCTCGCCGAGGTGGTCGAGGGTGACCTCCAGGCCGCTCGCGGTCAGCGCGCGGACGGTGTCCATGGCCGGGTGCAGCTCGTCGCCGGCGATGAAGCGGCTGCACCACGGGACGGGTGACGGGCGCGGCGGCGACGACGCGGCGCATACGGTCGCTGCGCGAGGCGGCGAGCAACACGGGACCGAGCACGGGGTCCTCCTGGACAGGGGCGGAGCGGATCGGTCTGAACGGGGCTGATCGGCTGAGCTGGTCTGATCCGAGCGGGCCGGGCCGGGCCGCCGTCACCGTGAATCTAGGTACCGGCTACCCCGTGGACCATCGACACCTGTCACGCATCCGGGTGCGGACCCTCATACATATGTATGAGGGGGATGGGGGACAATGGGCCGCGTGCCCGCTGAGTACGGTGATTTCCAGGAACTGGTGGACGAGGTGTCGGCGCTGCTCGGCGCGCCCGCGACGCTGGAGGACCGGGATTTCCGGCTGATCTCCTTCGGCGTGCACGACAGCGAGGACGACTCCGCGGTCGACCCGGTGCGCACCCGCTCCATCCTCACCCGCCGCTCGACCGCCGAGGTCCGCGCGTGGTTCGAGCGGTTCGGCATCGCCCGCGCCACCGCGCCGGTCCGCATCCCGGCGGCCCCGTCGGCCGGCGTCTTCCGCGGCCGGCTGTGCCTGCCGGTCCGGCACGGCGGGGTGGTCTACGGCTACGTCTGGCTGCTGGACGAGGCCGAGCACTCCCCCGCGCAGCTCGCCGCCGCGATGGCGGTCGCCGAGCGGATCGGCGACCGGCTGGCGGCGGGCGCCCGTACCGGCAACGAGGTGGCCCGCGCGCTGCGGGCCCTGCTCTGCGCCGTCTCCCGGGCCGCCCGCGACGAGGCGGAGGACGCCCTGCGCACGCGCGCTCGGCCCGGACGCGGACGAGCCGCACGCCCTGGTCTGCGTCTGGCCGCCGGCCCCGGGCGCGCCCCGGCCGGCCGGCCACGGCGACGCCGGCGAGGACCTGCCCGGGGTGCGTACGGTGCCGGGCGCCGCGGCGATCGTGCGCGATGCCGGGGTGGGGGCGCGGCGGGACCGTCGCGGTGCTGGTACGGCTGCGGTCGCCGCACGTCCTGGCGCCCGCGCGCGCCGCGGCCACCCGGGTGCTGACGGCGGTCGGCGGGCCGGAGCCGGCGGGAGGGACGGCGGGGGCCGCGGCGGGCCCGGCCGGCGCCGCTCCGGCGGCCGGGGTCAGCGACTCCCGTACGGCGCTCGGCGAACTGCCCGGCGCCTGGCGGGAGGCGACCGCCGCCGCGCGGGCCGCCCGGGCGCAGCCGCTGCTCGGCCCGGTCGCGAAGTGGTCGGGCCTGGGCCCGTACCGGCTGCTCACCGCCCTGCCCGTCGGACGTGCCCGCCCGACCCCGCGGTGGCCCCGCTGCTCACCCCGGCCCACCAGCGAACTCGCCCACACCGCCGAGGTGTACCTCGACCACGCGGGCCAGGCCGGCCGGACCGCCGACCGCGCTGGCCATCCACCGCCAGACCCTCTACTACCGGCTCTCCCGTATCGAGCAGCTCACCGGCCTCGACCTGGCCGACGGCGAGTCCCGCCTGCTGCTCCACATGGCCCTGAAGGCGGCCCGGCTGTGAGCCGGACCGCCTTCGGTCGCCTTGATACCGGGAGTCGAAGTCCCGACCCGGTCCGGCGCGCCTACATGCGGTCGATCTCGGTGAGGTCGATGTCGAGGGTGAAGGGGACGGCCAGCTTCAGACGGTCGCGGAAGATGCCGGTCGAAACATAGGCCCCTGTGGTTCTTTCCAGCTCGAAGACGTGGACCACGGGGTGGCGGCCGATCCCCTGCTCGACCCGCCAGAAGTGCGGGATGCCCGCCTCCGCGTAGAGCACCGGCTTGCGCTTGGTGTCCCGCTCCTCCGATTCGGGCGAGACGACCTCGACGGCGAGCAGCACGTCGGCCGCGGGGAAGGCGGTCTCGTCGCCCGCCTCCGAGACCGCGCTCGCCCGCACGACCGTCACATCGGGCTCGGGGCGGTTGCTCCGGTTGAGCACGATCGTCATCTCACGGCCGACGCGGAACTCGGCAGGCGCCTGGTCCAGCGCGAACCTGAACAGATCCACGCCAGCATGTGGAAATCTTCTGCGGACTCACGAAGATGAGGCTCCCGTCGATCAGTTCGGTGTGCGGCGGGAGTTCGGGGATGCGGTCAGGTCGTCCGCGGTGAAACCACCCGGCGGCGGGAACGCCCACCCCGGAAGCGATTCGGCAGTCACATGATTCCTCCCATGGACGGGATTCTGTCCGCAGCGACCAGAGCGACAAGAAACGACAGCCCCGCCCCCCGAGTGAAGGGCGGAGCTGTCGTCGACGGCCGACCGGAGAACCGGCGGGCTCGGCTCGGGGGTCAGTCCGTGAGGTTGACCGCGCGGGCCGAGGTCGCGCCGATCTCGCCGGCGATGTCGGTGAGCACGCCCGCGGGGATCGTGGAGTCGACGGTCAGCGCGACCAGCGCGTCGCCGCCCTCGACCGCGCGGGCGACCTGCATGCCCGCGATGTTGACGCCGACCTCGCCGAGGATGCGGCCGATGGTGCCGACGACGCCGGGCCGGTCGGTGTAGCGCAGGAACGCCATGTGGTCGGCGAGGACCAGGTCCACGTCCTCGTCGCCGACGGCGACGATCTTCTGCACGTGCTTGGGGCCGGCCAGCGTGCCGGAGACCGAGACCTCGCTGCCGTCGGCGAGCGTGCCGCGGACGGTGACCAGGTTGCGGTGGTTGGGCGACTCCGAGCTGGTGGTCAGCCGGACCTCGACGCCGCGCTCCTGGGCGAACAGCGGCGCGTTGACGTAGGACACCGTCTCGGCCACGACGTCCTCGAACACGCCCTTGAGCGCGCTGAGTTCGAGGATCTTCACGTCGTGCTGGGTGATCTCGCCGCACACCTCGACGTCGAGCCGGGCGGCGACCTCGCCGGCCAGGGCGGTGAAGATCCGGCCGAGCTTCTCGGCGAGCGGCAGGCCGGGCTTGACGTCCTCGGCGATGACGCCGCCCTGGACGTTGACCGCGTCGGGGACCAGCTCGCCGGCCAGCGCGAGCCGGACCGAACTGGGCGACGGCGATGCCCGCCTTCTCCTGCGCCTCGTCGGTGGAGGCGCCCAGGTGCGGGGTGGCCACCACGTTGTCGAACTGGAAGAGCGGGGAGTCGGTGCACGGCTCCTTGGCGTAGACGTCCAGGCCCGCGCCGGCGACCCGGCCCTCCTTGAGGGCGGCGGCGAGCGCCTCCTCGTCGACGATCCCGCCGCGCGCGGCGTTGACGATCCGCACCGACGGCTTGACCTTGTGCAGCGCCTCGTCGCCGATCAGGCCGAGCGTCTCGGGGGTCTTGGGCAGGTGCACGGTGATGAAGTCGGAGACCTCCAGCAGCTCGTCGAGCGTGAGCAGCTTGACGCCCATCTGGGCGGCGCGGGCGGGCTGCACGTAGGGGTCGTAGGCGACGATCTTCATGCCGAAGGCGGTCATCCGCTGGGCGACCAGGACGCCGATCCGGCCGAGGCCGACGACGCCGAGGGTCTTCTCGCTCAGCTCGACGCCGGTGTACTTGTTCCGCTTCCACTCCCCCGCCTTGAGCGCGGCGTTGGCGGGCGCGATGTTGCGGGCGGTGGCGATGCAGCAGGCCGCAGGCCAGCTCGGCGGCGGTGACGATGTTGGAGGTCGGCGCGTTGACGACCATGACGCCGGCCTTGGTGGCGGCGGCGACGTCGACGTTGTCCAGGCCGACGCCGGCGCGGGCGACGACCCGCAGCTTGCGCGCGGCGGCGACGGCCTCGGCGTCGACCTTGGTGGCGCTGCGGATCAGGATGGCGTCGACGTCGGCGATGGCGGACAGCAGCTCGGCTCGGTCCGCGCCGTTGCAGTGCCGGATCTCGAAGTCCGGGCCGAGGGCGTCGACCGTCGCGGGCGACAGCTCTTCGGCGATGAGTACGACAGGCTTCTGGCTCACGTGGTCCTCACTTGTCCTGCGGGGGCGGCCGGTCCCATGGGGCCGCTCCGGGGAGGGCGGGATGGCTTGCCGCGTGGAAGACGCACGACGCTGTGAGCCTGACGCGCTTGTTAAGGGAGTGTATCGGCGGGTCACACGGGCGCCATCGCCGAAATGGAAGGATCACCCGCAGGGGTTGCGTCGCTTCGTACAAAGCCCGGGGCACATGCCGGTCGGCTCTTCCTACGATCGGATACGAAGCGACGCACCCGTACGGCTTACGCCTCCTCGTCCACCCAGCTCATCAGCTTGCGCAGCTTGCTTGCCGGTGGTCTCCAGCAGGTGGGACTCGTCGGCCTTCTTGTACTCGTTGTACTTGGGCAGGCCGGCGTTGTACTCGGCGATCCAGTTGTTGGCGAAGGTGCCGTCCTGGATCTCGCCGAGGATCTTCTTCATCTCGGCCTTGGTGGCGTCGGTGATGATCCGCGGGCCGGAGACGTAGTCGCCCCACTCGGCGGTCTCGGAGACCGACCAGCGCATCTTCTCCAGGCCGCCCTCGTACATCAGGTCCACGATGAGCTTGAGCTCGTGCAGGCACTCGAAGTACGCGATCTCCGGCTGGTAGCCGGCCTCGACCAGGGTCTCGAAGCCCGGCCTTGACCAGCGCGGCGGTGCCGCCGCAGAGCACGGCCTGCTCGCCGAACAGGTCGGTCTCGGTCTCCTCGGTGAACGTCGTCTTGATGACGCCGGCCCGGGTGCCGCCGATGCCCTTGGCGTACGACAGCGCGAGCGCGAAGCCCTTGCCGGTCGCGTCCTGCTCGACGGCGACGATGCACGGGACGCCGCGGCCCTCCTCGTACTGGCGGCGGACCAGGTGGCCCGGGCCCTTGGGGGCGACCATGCAGACGTCGACACCGGCCGGCGGCTTGATGAAGCCGAAGCGGATGTTGAGGCCGTGGCCGAAGAAGAGCGCGTCGCCGTCCTTGAGGTTGTCCTTGATCGACTCCTCGTAGACGCGGGCCTGGATCGGGTCCGGGACCAGGATCATGATGACGTCGGCCTCGGCGGCGGCCTCGGCCGGCGTCACCACGCGCAGGCCCTGCTCCTCGGCCTTCGCCTTGGACTTGGAGCCCTCGTGCAGGCCGACGCGCACGTCGACGCCCGAGTCGCGCAGCGACAGCGCGTGGGCGTGGCCCTGGCTGCCGTAGCCGATGACCGCGACCTTGCGGCCCTGGATGATGGACAGGTCGGCGTCGTCGTCGTAGAACAGCTCGGCCACTTCGGGTCTCTCCTTGGTTCGGGTTGGTGCGGCCCACCGTACGACGGGCGGGCGGTGGTCGGCGGGTCTCGCATGCGGTCGGCCGGGCCGTGCGGACTCGCTACGCGGAGCGGTCGAGCGCGCGCAGCGAGCGGTCGGTGATGGAGCGGGCGCCGCGGCCGATGGCGATCGTGCCGGACTGGACCAGCTCCTTGATGCCGAACGGCTCCAGCATCTTGCAGCATGCGCCTCCAGCTTGTCCGCGGCGCCGGTGGCCTCGATGGTGACGGCCTCCGGGGAGACGTCCACGGTCTTGGCGCGGAAGAGCTGGACGATCTCGACGATCTGCGAGCGGGTCTCGTTGTCGGCGCGCACCTTCACCAGGACGAGTTCGCGCTGCGACGGCCGCGCCGGCGTCGAGTTCGACGATCTTCAGCACGTTGACGAGCTTGTTGAGCTGCTTGGTCACCTGCTCCAGCGGCAGTTCGTCGATCACGTTGACGACGATGGTGATGCGGGAGATCTCGGGGTGCTCGGTGGTGCCGACCGCGAGGGAGTCGATGTTGAAGCCGCGGCGGGAGAACAGCGCGGTGATCCGGGCCAGGACGCCGGGCTTGTTCTCCACCAGGACGGAGAGCGTGTGCTTGGACATGTCGTGGGGTTCCTTCGCTCGTCCGGGTCGTCGGCTCAGTCGTCTGCGCTGTCGCCGAAGTCCGGGCGGACGTCGCGCGCGGCCATGATCTCGTCGTTGGAGGTGCCGGCGGCGACCATCGGCCACACCATGGCGTCCTCGTGGACGATGAAGTCGACGACGACCGGGCGGTCGTTGATCGCGTTCGCCTTGGCGATCACCGCGTCCAGGTCGTCGGGGGACTCGCAGCGCAGGCCCACGCAGCCCATCGCCTCGGACGAGCTTGACGAAGTCCGGGACGCGGGTGCCGCGGTTCTGGATGGAGCCGACGCCGCGGGTGGAGCCGGGCACGGTCTCGGCGCCGGAGTGCAGCACGGTGTTGGAGTACCGCTCGCCGTAGAAGAGGTGTCTGCCACTGGCGGACCATGCCCAGGGCGCCGTTGTTGATGATGGCGACCTTGATCGGGATGTTGTTCAGCGCGCAGGTGACCAGTTCCTGGTTGGTCATCTGGAAGCAGCCGTCGCCGTCGATCGCCCAGACCGTGGCGTCCGGCCTGCCGGCCTTGGCGCCCATCGCGGCCGGGACCGCGTAGCCCATGGTGCCGGCGCCGCCGGAGTTGAACCAGGTGCCGGGCTTCTCGTACTTGATGAACTGCGCGGCCCACATCTGGTGCTGGCCGACGCCCGCCGCGAAGAGGGTGCCCTCCGGCGGCGAGCTGGCCGATCCGCTCGATGACCTGCTGCGGGGACAGGCTGCCGTCGGCCGGGCAGGTCGTAGCCGAGCGGGTAGGTCTTGCGCCAGGCGTCGAGCTGCTTCCACCAGTCGGTGTAGTCGCCCTTGTGGCCGGCCTCGTGGTCGGCCTGGACGGCGACGATCAGGTCGGCGAGCACCTCGCGGGCGTCGCCGACGATCGGCACGTCCGCGACGCGGTTCTTGGAGATCTCGGCCGGGTCGATGTCGGCGTGCACGATCTTGGCGTAGCGGCGCGAAGGTGTCCAGCTGGCCGGTGACCCGGTCGTCGAAGCGGGCGCCGAGCGCGATGATCAGGTCGGACTTCTGCAGCGCGGTGACCGCGGAGACGTCGCCGTGCATGCCGGGCATGCCGACGTGCTGCGGGTGGCTGTCGGGGAAGGCGCCGAGCGCCATCAGCGTGGTGGTGACCGGGGCGCCGGTCAGCTCGGCGAGGATGCGCAGCTCGGCGGTGGCGCTGCGCCTTGAGCACGCCGCCGCCGACGTAGAGCACCGGGCGGCGGGCCTCGTTGATCAGCCGGGCGGCCTCGCGGATCTGCTTGGCGTGCGGCTTGGTCACCGGGCGGTAGCCGGGCAGGTCCTGCTGCGGCGGCCAGGAGAACGTGGTCTGGGTCTGCAGGGCGTCCTTGGCGATGTCGACCAGGACCGGGCCGGGGCGGCCGGTGGAGGCGATGTGGAACGCCTCGGCGATGGTGCGCGGGATGTCGGCCGGCGTCGGTGACCAGGAAGTTGTGCTTGGTGATCGGCATGGTGATGCCGCAGATGTCCGCCTCCTGGAAGGCGTCGGTGCCGATGGACTTGGAGGCGACCTGGCCGGTGATGGCGACGATCGGCACCGAGTCCATGTGGGCGTCGGCGATCGGCGTGACCAGGTTGGTGGCGCCGGGGCCCGAGGTGGCCATGCACACGCCGACCCGGCCGGTGGCCTGGGCGTAGCCGGTGGCCGCGTGGCCCGCGCCCTGCTCGTGCCGGACCAGGACGTGCCGGACCTTGGTGGAGTCCATCAGCGGGTCGTACGCCGGCAGGATCGCGCCGCCCGGGATGCCGAATACGGTGTCGGCGCCGACCGCCTCGAGGGAGCGGATGAGGGACTGCGCGCCCGTCATGCGCTCGGCGGGGGCGGCGGGCGCCGCGCTGCGGGTCCGCGGCTGCGGATGGTGGGACCCGGTGGCCTGCTCGGTCATCTGCGTTCTCTTCTCTCGAAGATGAGGGTTTTCGTGTGGGTGCCGGACAACAAAAAACCCCTCGTGCCGTGAGGCAAGCGAGGGGAGCGCGCCGGTGCGGTGCGAGGCGGTGAGGGCCTCGGTCAGCCGACGCGCTTTCCAAGTACGAGAATTCGGGTGCGCATGGCGTTGACCTTCCTCCGGCTCCCCAGGGAGTGTCAAGCGGGTGGGACGGGCGTCTCAGCATTTGAACGCCGGGAGGGCAGCGGCAGCACCCGGGAGGTGACCTGCTCACGCGGGCTCTGCCCGGGGTACGGGGTAGCCGCCGCGGGTGAGCGAGCCGCGCAGCGGGCTCTCGTCCAGCGGGCCGGAGAAGGCCACGCCCGAGGCCGTGCGGGCAGCCCATGTCGCGCAGCGTCTGGACCTGCTCGGGCCGGTCGACGCCGTCGGCGACGGTCCGGATGCCGAGGTCGGCGGCGATTCGCAGCAGCCCGCTGGTGATCTTGTGCAGCCGGGCCGACTCGACCACGCCCTCGGTGAAGCGCGCGGTCCAGCTTGATCACGTCGACCGGCAGCGTGCGCAGGGCGCCGAGCGCGCCGTAACCCGCCGGCGAAGCCGCCCAGCGCGATCCGGACGCCGAGCCTGCGCAGGCCGGTGAGCCGGCGCTCCAGCTCCTCCGGGGCGATCTCGGGGTCGCGCGCCGGGCAGCTCGACCACCAGTCCGCCGGGCGGCAGCTCGTGCCGGGCGAGCAGGTGCTCGATGCGGGTGGCGGGCGGGTCGCGGTGGAGCAGGCGGCGGGCGGAGAGCCGCACGGTGACGGGGATACGGTGGCCCGCGCCGTACCGGAGCGCGGCCTGCTCCACCGCCTGCTCCAGCAGCCACCGCCCGATCTCTGACGCCCCGCTCGCTGTCGTCGGCGCCGCGCAGGAACTCGGCCGGGGTGAACAGGCCGCCCTGGCTGGAGCGCCAGCGGGCGCGGGCCTCGACGCCGGTGATCCGGCCGCCGGACAGCTCGACCACGGGCTGGTGCAGCAGGGTGAACTCGCCGTCGTCCAGGGCCTTCCTGACCCGTCCGGCCAGTTCGGTCCGGCGTACGGCGTCGGCCTGCAGCCGCGGGGCGTACAGCTCGACGCGGCCCTTGCCCGCCTGCTTGGCGCGGTACATCGCCAGGTCGGCGTGGCGCATGATGTCGCCGGGTGTGGCGCCGGGCTCGGCGAAGGCGATGCCGATGCTGGCGCCGACCCGCACTTCGATGCCGTCCACCCGGTAGGGCTCGGACAGGGCGGCGCGCAGCCGGTCGGCGATGTCGCGGATACGGCCGGGGGCGGCCGGGTCGGCGGCGGCGCCGCGGGGCGCTGCCGGGCGGGGTCGGCCGCGGCGTCCGGGCCGCAGATGAGGGCGGCGAACTCGTCCCCGCCCAGCCGGGCCGCGGTGTCGCCGGCCCGCAGGGTGTCGCGGAGCCTGCGGGCGGCCTGCACCAGCAGGTCGTCGCCCACCTGGTGGCCGACCGTGTCGTTGACCTCCTTGAAGCCGTCGAGGTCCACGTAGAGCACGGCGGCCCGCGCGTCGCCGGCCCGGCGGCCGCCCAGCACCCGGCCGAGCCGCTCCAGGAACAGCGCGCGGTTGGGCAGGTCGGTGAGCGGGTCGTGCGAGGCGTTGTGCTGCAACTGGGCCTGGAGCCTGACCCGTTCGGTGACGTCGCGGCTGTTGAAGATCAGGCCGCCCTGGTAGCGGGTGACGCTGGACTCCACGTTGAGCCAGCCGCGGCGGCCCTCGCCGGGGCGGGGGCGCGGCCGTCCCTCGGTGCGCGGCCTTCGCGCGGAGTGGCCGGAGCGGATACGGCACTCGATCCGGGTGGCCGGCTCCTCGCCCGGCGGCGCGGCCAGGAAGCGGCGCACCTCGTGCAGCACCCGGCCCAGGTCCTCGGGGTGGATGTGGGCGGCCAGTTCGGTGCCGACCATGTCGTCCGGGTCGCGGCCGTACACGCCGTGCGCGGCGGGGCTGACGTAGCGCAGCACACCGGTGGGGGCGGCGATCATGATGACGTCGCTCGACCCCTGCACCAGGGACCTGAAGTGGTTCTCCTTGTGGGCCAGTTCCTGGGTCAGGGCGATGTTGTCGAGCAGCATGATGCCCTGCCGGACGACCAGGGCCAGCACCACGGTGCTGCCGGTGAGCAGCACCACCCGGTCGACCTTCTGGCCGGTGATGACGTTGTAGAGGATGCCCAGGGTGCAGACGGCCGCGGCCAGGTACGGCGTCAGGGCGGTCAGCGAGGTGGCGACCCGGCGGGTGGTGGCGCCGCCGGCGCCGGGCCGGCGCGGCGGGTGCGCCCGGGAGCCGACCCAGGGGGCGTACGCCATCAGCAGGCTGCCGGCGAACCAGCCCGCGTCCAGCACCTGGCCCGAGCGGTAGTGCGCCCGCAGCAGCGGGGAGGTGAACAGCGCGTCGCACAGCACGGTCAGCGCCAGGGCGGCGATCGCGGTGTTGACCGCCGCGCGGTTCACCGCCGGAGCGCCGGAAGTGCAGGGCCAGCACCATGCTCACCAGCACGATGTCCAGCAGCGGGTAGGCCAGCGAGAGCGCCATCCGCGCGGTGCTCGGGCCGTCGAAGGTCGCGGTGCGGGCCAGCGCCAGGCTCCAGGACAAGGTGAGCAGGGAGCCGCCGATCAGCCAGGTGTCGAGCGCCAGGCACACCCAACCCGCCCTGGTCACCGGCCGCTTGGCGAGCACCAGCAGGCCGGTGATCGCGGGCGGGGCGAACATCAGGAAGCAGAAGTCGGCGGCCGAGGTCTGCGGCACGGGGCGGCGCAGCACCACTTCGTACCACCCCCAGATGCCGTTCCCGAGCGCGGTCATCGAGGAGGAGAAGGCGAACAGCAGCCAGGCCGGGCGGTGCGGTCCTGCGGCCCGGCGGGCGTAGAGCAGCGCGGAGACGGTGGCCAGCGCGGCGGCCGCCGGACAGGCCGAAGTCCCCCATGAACAGCGCGACTTCGGGGCTGCCCCAGCCCAGGGCGGCGCCCGTGGTGTAGCCGCCGCAGACCAGGGCCAGCAGCAGTTGGGGCAGCAGGCCGCCGCGTCCGCCGGCCTCGGCGCACGGTGCGGCGAGGACCGCTCCGCCGGCGCTCACGGCGCGGCCCGGCGTGCGGCGGCGGGGCGGCGGCCGGTCAGCCGCCGGCCGCGCCCGATGGTCCCTGCGGTGCGCTGGGCCCGCGTGATCGAGACTTCGCGTCGGTCGTGCATGCCCGTCGCCCCCCTTTGCTCACTCGTCGCTCACCACGCCGCGGTGTCACTCCGTCACAACGCGCCCCCGTACGGCGACGATACACCAGGATTCGTCACTCAGGGATAGGGCTTTTCTACTGTGTGTAACCGTCAGGGGGTGCACCGCAGTTGGGCCCGGCCGCCCGGCACCGCCTCGCGCCCGGCCGCGGCCTCGGCTGACGTGCCGTCAGCCGGTCGCCACCACGTTGGCCAACTCCTCCCCCGCGGCGAAGCGTTGCAGCTGCGCGGCCACCAGGCGGCGGGCCCGCGGCAGGAACGCGGAGGTGCTGCCGCCCACGTGCGGGCTGATCAGCACGCCCGGCGCGTGCCACAACGGGTGGCCGGACGGCAGCGGTTCGGGGTCGGTGACGTCCAGCGCCGCGGTCAGCCGCCCCGACTCGGCCTCGGCGAGCAGCGCCTTGGTGTCGACGACCGGGCCGCGGGCGACGTTCACCAGCAGCGCGCCGTCCTTCATCGCGGCCAGGAAGGGCGCGTCGGCCAGGCCCGTGGTCTGCTCGGTCAGCGGGGTGGTGAGCACCACCACGTCCGCCACCGGCAGCAGGCCCGGGAGTTCGTCGAAGGCGTGCACCGGGCCGCGCGCCGACTGCCGGGCGCTGCGGGCGACCCGGTCCACCGTGCACTCGAAGCGCGGTGAGCCGGTCCTCGACGGCCGCGCCGATCGAGCCGTACCCGACGATCAGCACCCGGCGGTCGGCGAGCGCGGGGTAGAAGCCCGCGTACCACTTCTCGCTCGCCTGGCCGCGGACGAAGCGGGGGATGCCGCGCAGCGAGGCGAGGATCAGGGTGAGGGCCAGCTCGGCGGTGCTCGCCTCGTGCACGCCGCGGGCGTTGCACAGCGTGACGCCGGGCGGGAGTTGGTCCAGGTGGGGGGTGATGTGGTCGACGCCGGCGCTCAGCGTCTGCACGACACGGACGTTGCGCATCCGCGGCGAGCGGGCGGGCGGCGGCGTCGGCGCCCTTCATGTACGGCACGACGTAGAACGACGCGTCGGCGGGGTCGGCCGGGAAGTCCCCGGTGCCGTCCCAGTAGACGTAGTCGAAGGCGTCGGGCAGTCCGTCGATCTCCTCGGGCGGCAGCGACACCCACACCTGGGGTCGCGGGCTCCCGTCGGGCGCGCTGGGACCGGGGGCGGTGTGGCTTCGGGTGGTGTCGGTCATGGTCAGGAGGCTACGGCCTGTCCGGCGGATCGGTCCGGGTCGGGACGGAACGGGTCGGAACGGGGCGGACCGGAAACAGCGCGGACGCGGGGCGGAGCGGGGCGGCTGCGGCCTGTCACACGGCCCGCCCGGCAAGATCCACCGGGCCGGCCGTGTGGCACAGTGGGGCGGCGCAGGCGGGGCCGGGGGGCTCCGGGCGCGGGGAGGGTCGGGACGGGTGGAGCGCAGGAGGATCGGGGCGGCAGCGCTCGACGTGGGCGCGGTGGGCCTCGGGTGCATGCCGATGAGCTGGGCGTACAGCACGTCGCGGCAGGACGGCGAGGAGTCGCTGCGTACGGTGCACACCGCGCTCGACCACGGCGTGACCCTGCTGGACACCGCCGACATGTACGGCCCGTTCACCAACGAGCTGCTGCTCGGGCGGGTGTTGCGGGAGCGGCGCGGCGAGGTCTTCCTGTCCACCAAGTGCGGGCTGCTGGTGGGCGAGCAGCACCTCGTCGCCAACGGCCGCCCCTCGTACGTGCGCCGGGCCTGCGACGCGTCGCTGCGGCGGCTCCAGACCGACACGATCGACCTCTACCAGCTGCACCGGGTGGACCCCGAGGTGCCGGTGGAGGAGACCTGGGGCGCGATGGCGGAGCTGGTCGCGGCGGGCAAGGTCCGCGCGCTCGGCCTGTGCGCGGTCGGGGCGCGCGGCGGGCGCCGCGCGGGGCCCGGCCCGCCGCCCGGCTGCACGACGAGACGCTCGCGCCACCTGGTCCGGGCCCAGCAGGTCTTCCCGGTCTCCTGCGTGCAGGCGGAGCTGTCGGTGTGGGCGCCCGAGGCGCTGGACGAGCTGCTGCCGTGGTGCACGGCGCGCGGGGTCGGCTTCCTGGCCGCGATGCCGCTCGGCAACGGTTTCCTGACCGGCACGCTCACCCCCGGCGGCGGCTTCGAGCCGGACGACCTGCGGGCCCGGCACCCGCGGTTCACCGCGGAGATGATGGCCGCGAACCAGCCGATCGTGGCCGGGCTGCGCCGGGTGGCCGCGCGGCACGGCGCGACGCAGGCGCAGGTCGCGCTCGCGTGGACGCTGGCGCAGGCCCCCGCGGTGGTACCCGTGCCGGGGACGAAGACGGCCCGCTGGGCGGCGCAGAACGCGGCGGCGGCCGACCTGGAACTGACCGCGGAGGATCTCGCCGAGATCGCGGAGCTGCCCGCCGCGCGGGGCTCCTGGGACTGAGCGCGGGCCCGTCGCGGCTTCGGGACGTTGCGGGTGGGCGTCCTCGCGGGATTTGCCGGTGTGCGTCCTCGCGGGGTGGTGCAGGGGTGCGGGATTACGGGTGCGCGGGCTGCCGGCTTCCGTCCCGGTACGGCGCCGCCCTGATCGCGAACGGCGCGCGGGGCGGGCGGCTTGTGTGGTGTGCTGGAGAGGTGAGCACTGCACGAGGAACGGTACGCCGCCGGGTCCGCCGTACGTCCGCGCTGGCGGCCGCCGCCGCTGCCGTCGTGCTGGCGGCCGGATGCTCCTCCGGGGACAGCGGGAAGCCGTCCCCCTTCTTCTCGCACCCGCCGTCCGGCACGGCGCCGGCCACGGCGGGCGCGTCGCCGACCGCGGCCCCCAGCGCCTCGGCGTCCGGGCCGGTCGCCCCCGCGAAGGGCACGGCGAAGGTGACCGGCACCGTCGCCACCGGCCTCGCCGCGCCCTGGGGAGTGGCCCAACTGCCCGACGGCACGCTGCTGGTGGCCTCCCGGGACACCGGGAGGATCTCCCGGGTCGACCCGGCGAAGCACACGGTCACCGAGGTCGGCATCGTGCCCGGGGTGGCCCACACCCAGGGCGGCGAGAACGGCCTGCTCGGGCTCGCCGTCTCCCCCTCCTTCGGGTCCGACCACCTCGTCTACGCCTACTTCTCGACCGACTCCGACAACCGGATCGCGAGCCTGCTCTACGACCCCTCGCGGCCCAAGGGCGAGCAGCTCGGGGCGCCCGACACCCTCCTGCGGGGCATCCCCACCGGCACCATCCACAACGGCGGGCGGATCGCCTTCGGGCCCGACGGCATGCTCTACGCCGGGACCGGGGAGACCGGGCAGCGCGGCCTCGCCCAGGACATGTCCTCGCTCGGCGGGGAAGATCCTGCGGATGACGCCCGACGGGCAGGTCCCGTCCGACAACCCGACCGCCGGGTCGCTCGTCTACTCCCCCGGGCACCGCAATGTGCAGGGGCTCGCCTGGGACCCGCAAGGGCGGCTGTGGGCCTCGGAGTTCGGGCAGGACACGTGGGACGAGCTGAATCTCATCCGGCCGGGGAAGAACTACGGCTGGCCGGTCGTCGAGGGCATCGCGCACCGGCCGGGGTACGTCGACCCGGTCGAGCAGTGGCACACCGACGACGGCGTCCCCCAGCGGTCATCGCCTACGCGGCGGCTCGCTGTGGATGGCGTCGCTGAAGGGCGAGCGGCTCTGGCGGATTCCGCTCGGCGGGGAGCAGGCCGCTGGCGGCGCCGCAGTCGTTCCTCCTGTCGAAGTACGGCCGGCTGCGTACGGTGGTGGCGCTCGACGACCACACGCTGCTGCGTCACCACCAGCAACACCGACGACCGCGGCCGGCCGCACCCGGGCGACGACCGCATCCTGCGCATCGCCACCACTTAGTCCTCCCCGGAAGGCCCGCCACAAAAAACCCGGGAGCACCCCGTCCCCCGCGAAGCCCGCACCAGCGGGGGAGGGGTCCGGCGCCCTCCCGCCGCAAGGGCCCGCGGCGGCGGGGAAAGGGTGCGGCGCCATCCGCGGGACGGGCCGGGCGTCGCCCTGAAGCCCCGCGCGCGGACCGGCGGTGCCCAACCACCCCACCGGCCGGCCCGGCACCGCCGACATCCACCACCCCGCGTCCCACCACGGCGGCGGAAAACAGCACGCACCGCTCTCCCGAACCGACCCGCCCCAGCGGAGAAGCAGGGCGCCGTCCCCCCGAAAGAGCCCGCGGCAGCGGGGAAAGGGCGCGGCGTCATCCGCGGGACGGGCCAGGGAGACCCGCAACGTCACCCTGAAACCGCCGCGACGGCGGGACGCCCCGCGGACCGGACCGGCGGTGCCGAATCCCCCGCAACCCCACACCCCACCGGCCGGCCCGGCACCGCCGACATCCACCACCCCGCGTCCCACCGCGGCCGCGGAAAACAGGACGCACCGTCTCCCGGGCCAACCCGCGGATGCGGAGAAGCGAGGCACCGCCCTCCCGGGCCAATCCGCAGAAGCGGAGAAGCGGAGGGCCGTCAGGCGGAAGGCGGGGCTACTGCGCAGGAGGGAAGAGGTGGAGGCGATGGGCCAGCGCAGCGGCTTCCGTGCGGGTGGACACCGTGAGCTTCGCGAGGATGTTGGAGACGTGGACGCTCGCGGTCTTGGGCGAGATGAAGAGCTGCTCCGCGATCTGCCGGTTGGTGCGGCCCTCGGCGACGAGCCGCAGGACGTCCCGCTCGCGGGCGGTGAGCCCGAGCGACTCGACGGCGCCGGTGGGTGCGGCGCTGCGCAGCCGGGCCCGCTGGGCGAGCGCGGCCACCTGCTCGGCCAGCGGTACGGCCCCGGCCTCCTTGGCCGCCGCGTGCGCGAGCCCGAGCAGCCGCCCGGCCTCCTCCCGGGACTCGGGGCCCGCCGCCAGCAGCGCCTCGGCCCACCGGCAGCGGATCTCCGCCAGCTCCACGGGCCGCTCCTCCTTCACGAAGGCCGCCTCCGCGGCGCCCCACAGCTCGGGGTCGCCCGGCGCGGGGGCCAACTCCGCCCGGACCAGCAGCTCGTAAGCCTGCGCCAAAGGCGTCGGCCGGCTCAGTTCGCGGGCGGCGTCCCGTACCGCCTCGGGGTCGACGGCCGCGCCGATCGCCAGCAGCGGCCAGGCGAACCGGGTGGTACCGGGCGGGAACCCCGCCTCGATCGCGGCGAGCAGCTCGCGGCGCGCGTCCTGCGGCCTGCCCTGCGCGACGGCCAGCCGCAGGGCCAGCATCCGCAGCGGGATGTGGTGCTGCGGCTGGGTGTCGCGGCGCAGCCCCTCCGCCGCGGAGGCGTGGTGCCCGGCGGCGGCCTCGACGTCGCCGACACCGAGCGCGAGGAAGCCGAGCTGGAGCTCGACCCCGGCGCGCGGATACGCCCCTTCGACCAGCCGGATGGACTCCGCGAGCGGTACGGCCGCCTCGCCGTAGCGCCCCATGGCGATGAGCGACTCGCCCTCGTTGAGCAGCAGCCAGGAGCGGGTGGTGCCGGTGACCTGGGTGCCGATGAGCGTCTGGCCCTCCCGGGTGATCCGCACCGCCTCGGCGGAGCGCCCGGCGCCTTCGAGCACGGACGACAGGTTGCCGTAGGTGCGGGCGATGATGGCGGGCACGGGCTCGTCGCAGACCAGCCGCCGTACCTCCTCGATCCGGGCGATGCCGGACTCGGCGCCGCCCATGTCGGCCTGGAGCACGCCGAGAGGTGACACGCGCGTGCAGTTCGGTGTCCCGGGCGCCGGAGAGGCGGGCCAGTTCCGCGGCCCGCTCGGCGATGGCGATGCCGTCGTGCGGTGGACTTGTGGACCATGATCCAGCCCGCGATGTGCGAGAGCACCTCCGCGTGGGTGCGCGACGGCGGCAGCCCGCTGACCAGCTCGCGGGAGCGCTCCAGCTCCTCCCAGCCGTCACCGCGCCCGAGGTCCTCGACCAGCCGGGACCGCTGCGACCAGAACCAGGCGGCCCGCAGCGGGTCCTGGTCGCCCTCGCGTTCCATCAGCCGCAGCGCGCGCTTGGTCATCGTGTAGGCGCGCTCGCGCTCGCCGCCGTACCGGGCGGCGACGGTGATCTCGGCGAGCAGGTCGAGGAAGGTCACGGGCCGGCCGGGCGCGGCGGGCTCGGCCGCCCTCGCAGTCGGCGGGTCGGCTCGGCGTAGTCGGCGGGCCGCAGCCCGTCCAGGACCTCCTCGGGGCGCGGACTCCCACAGCTCCAGCGCCCGTTCCAGCATGCGGTACTGCTCGGCGTAGGCGTGCCGGTGCCGGGCCTGGACGGAGGCGTGCAGCACGGCGGGCAGCGCCTTGGCCGGGTCGTGGGCGGCGTACCAGTAGGTGGCCAGCCGGGCGGCGCGCTCGTCGGCGCGCACCAGCGACGGGTCGGCCTCGATGGCCTCGGCGTAGCGGCGGTTGATACGGCTGCGCTCGCCGGGCAGCAGGTCGTCGCCGACCGCCTCGCGGACCAGGGAGTGCCGGAAGCGGTAGCCGTCGCCGCTGTCGGACGGCAGCAGGATGTTCGCGCCGACGGCGGTGCGCAGCGCGTCGAGCAGGTCGTCCTCGCCGAGCCCGGTGATGGCGTCCAGCAGCCGGTACTCGACGGTGTTGCCGCCCTCGGCGACGAACTTCGCGACCCGCTGGGCGTCCTCGGACAGCGCCTCGACGCGGACCAGCAGCAGGTCGCGCAGCGAGTCGCTGATCCCGGTCGCGCAGTCGCCGCGGATGCTGCACGCCAGCTCCTCGACGAAGAACGGGTTGCCGTCGGAGCGGGCGAACACCTCGTCCACCAGGGCCTCTTCGGGCGGCCCGGCGAGGATCGAGGTGATCTGCCGGCGCACCTCCTCGCGGCTGAAGCGCGCCAACTCGATCCGCTCGACGGTGCGCAGCCGGTCGGTCTCGGCGAGGAAGGGCCGCAGCGGGTGGCGGCGGTGGATGTCGTCGGTGCGGTAGGTCGCGGCGAGCAGCACCCGGGTGCGCTGGAGCGAGCGGAAGAGGTACGAGAGCAGTTCGCGGGTGGAGCGGTCGGCCCAGTGCAGGTCCTCGACGACCACGACGAGCGTACGGTCGGCGCCGAGCCGCTCCAGCAGGCGGGCGGTGAGTTCGAAGAGCCGGACCCGGCCGTCCTCGCCGTGCGGCTCGCGGCGGCCGGCGCCGCCGTCGCCCAGTTCGGGCAGCAGCCGGGCCAGTTCGGCCTCCTGGCCGGCGGCGGCGCTGGTCAGCTCGGCGCCCAGGGTGCGGTACAGGTCGCGCAGCGCGGTGGAGACCGGTGCGAACGGCAGTCCGTCCGCACCGATCTCCACACAGCCGCCCACGGCGGTGACGGCCCCGGCCGCGCGGGCCGCCCCGAGGAACTCCTCGGTGAGGCGGGTCTTCCCGACGCCCGCCTCGCCCCCGATCAGCACCGCCTGGGGCTCGCCGCGGTCCGCCGCGGCGAGCGTGGCGGACAGGCTGGTCAACTCGGCGTCGCGGCCGATGAACACGGGGCTGAGGGACTGGGTCTGCACGCTGCCGAGCATCGCACGCCCGGCCCCCGCCGCGACAGCGGTTAGCTGCGCGGTCACGCCGCGCCGCGCGGGTGCAGCGCCCGGTGGACGCGGCCGAGGGGGCTGGGCTCGGCGCCCTGGGAAGCGGCCCCCTCGGCGTCCGTGCGTACCGCTGTGCGGGCCTGGGTACGGCGGGCCTGGGCGCGGGCCCGGCGCTCGGCGGTGCGGGCCGCCTTCGCCTCGCGGGCCAGCCGCCAGTCGTCGGCGCGCTGCTGGAGTTCGGCGCGGTGGGCTTCGTGCAGTTCGTAAGCGAACATGGTCTGTTCCCCTTGGATGTCGTCGCTGTTTGCTGGTAACCAGCTTCGTCTCCAAGGGGGGTCCGGCACATCGGGCACTTTCCCGAAGTCCGGACCGTTCCGGGCGTTGTCCGGGGGTCTTAGGGGCGCCCGACGGGGCCTTAGGGCGGGGCCCGGGCACCTAAGACCCCGCCTGAGGCAGCGGCCGGTAGGGCTTAGGCGGGCCCGCCGGTGCTTAGGACCGGCCCGCGGCCGGCCCGACCTCCGCGTCGACCTGCGCCTCGACCCGAGGCTCGACCTCCGCCTCGACCCGCGGCCCGGCGCCCGGGGGCAGGGCCGCGGCCCGGGCGTCCGCGGGGACGCCGATTGCCGGCTCCGGCACGGCGGCGGCGCCCGAGGACTCGATGCTGAGCCGGGGCAGCCGCCGCTCCAGCCAGCCGGGCAGCCACCAGTTCGCCGGGCCCAGCAGGTGCATGAGCGCGGGCACCAGCAGGGTGCGCAGCACGAAGGCGTCCAGCGCCACGGCGGCGGCCAGCCCGATGCCGAACATCGCGATGACCCGGTCGCCGCTGAGCACGAAGGCGAGGAAGACCGCGATCATGATGACGGCCGCGGAGTTGATCACCCGGCTGGTCTCGGCGAGCCCGACCCGTACCGCCCGCCGGTTGTCGCGGGTCTCGCGCCACTCCTCGTACATCCGGCTGACCAGGAAGACCTGGTAGTCCATGGACAGCCCGAAGAGCACCGAGACCATGATCACCGGCAGGAAGGGCTCGATCGGGCCGGCCCGGCCCAGGCCCATCCACTCGCTGCCCCAGCCCCACTGGAAGATCGCCGTCACCACCCCGAAGGAGGAGGCGACGGCGGCCACGTTCATCACGGCGGCCTTGACCGGGATGCCCAGCGAGCGGAAGGCGAGCAGCAGCAGGAGGCAGCCGAGGCCCACCACGCAGCCGACGAAGAGCGGCAGTTTCCCGATCACGACGGCGGCGAAGTCGTCGTAGCTCGCGGTGGAGCCGCCGACGTAGACCGACAGCCCGGTGCCGTGCTCGGCGGCGGGCAGCACCTCGTGGCGGAGCGTGCCGACCAGCTGGGAGGTGTCGGTGGACTGCGGGGCGCTGTCGGGGACGACGGTGATGACGCCGGTGCCGCCCGCAGCGGTCGACGTCGGCGGCGCTGACGGAGGCGACGCCGGGGATGGTGCGCAGGGTCTGCGGCAGGTGGTCGAAGGCGACGGCGCCGTCGGCGCCGCCGGTGGTGGCCACCAGCGTGAGCGGGCCGTTGGTGCCGGGGCCGAAGCCGTCGGCGAGCAGGTCGTACGCCTTGCGGGTGGTCGTGGTGGCCGGGTTGTTGCCCTGGTCGGAGGTGCCCAGGTGCAGCGAGAAGGTGGGTAGGCGAGCACCAGCATCACCGCGGCGGCCAGTCCCGCCAGGAGCGCGCGGATGGCGCTCGACGAAGGCCGACCAGCGGGCGGCGAACCCGGTGGGCAGCTCGGGCTGCGGGCCGTGCTCGGCCAGCGCGCGTCGTTCCCGGCGGCTGAGCGCCTTGGTCCCGATCAGGCCGAGCAGCGCGGGCAGCAGGGTCACCGAGGCGGCCACCGTGAGCAGGACGGTGAGCGCGGAGGCGACGGCGACACCGTTGAGGAAGCTCAGGCGCAGGATCAGCATGCCGAGCAGCGCCACGCACACCGTGCCGCCCGCGAAGACCACCGCCCTGCCGGTGGTGGCGACGGCCTGCTCCGCGGCCCGGGCGACGCTCAGGCCGCGTTTGAGCCCGCGGCGGTGCCGGGTGACGATGAACAGCGCGTAGTCGATGCCGACGCCGAGCCCGATGAGCATGCCGAGCATCGGCGCGAAGTCGGCGACCGTCATGGCGTGGCCGAGCAGCACGATGCCCATGTACGCGGTGCCGCAGCCGACGAGCGCGGTCGCGATGGGCAGCAGCATCGCCGCGAAGGAGCCGAAGGCGATCAGCAGCACCACGGCCGCCACCGCGACGCCCACGATCTCGCTCAGGTGCGCGCTGGTGCCCTCGGTGTTGCCGACCGCCTCGCCGCCCAGTTCGACCTGGAGGCCGGGGCCCCGCCCGGCCTGCGCGGTGTCCACCAGGCGCTGGGCCTGGGCGCCGCTGATGCTGTCGGCGGCCTGGGCGTAGTCGACGGTGGCGTACGCGGTGTGCCCGTCGCGGCTGATCTGGCCGGCGCCGGCCGAGCCGTACGGGCTGGTGACGGAGGTGACGCCGGGCAGGGTGCGGGCCTGGTCCAGCACGTGCGTCATGGTCTGCTCGACGTCGCCGGCCCGTACCGTGCCCCGGTCGGTGTGCCAGACGATGGTGTCGGAGTCGCCCGCCTGCCCGGGGAACGCCCGCTCCAGCAGCGCCGCCGCGTGGCTCGGACTCGGTGTTCGGGGCCTCGTACTGCTTGGAGTACGTGGACCCCGCGACCGCCGCGGCCGCGGTCAGCCCGACGAGGGCGGCGACCCACAGCAGGACGACGGTGATGCGGCGGTTGAGGCACCACCGGGCGAGTGCGGCCATTGGCGTGGGTACCCCTGGGCTCGTGTACGGGCGCGACTGGGCTCGCGACGTCCGGCCCACTCTGCCAGCGAAAAGAGATCATTGGTCGGATTCGTGCGGTTACTCACAAGAGCGGGCCCATGCGTGTTTGGTACGTATAAGGGCGGCACCCCGTGGAGGGGTGCCGCCCTTATACGCGGCTTATGCGCGGCCTGTCCGCGGGCCTGTCCGCGGCTCGTGTCCGGTCGCGGTCCCGGGCGGGAGCGGCCGGACGGCCCGGCTCAGCCCTGGACGCCCAGCTTCTCCAGGACCAGTTCGCGGACCCGCTTGGCGTCCGCCTGGCCGCGGGTCAGCTTCATCACCGCGCCGATGAGCGCGCCGGCCGCCGCGAGGTTGCCGCCGCGGATCTTGTCGGCGACGGCCGCGTTGGCCTCGATCGCCTGGTCGACGGCCGCGCCGAGCGCGCCGTCGTCGGAGACGACCTTCAGGCCGCGCTTGTCGACCACCTGGTCCGGGTCGCCCTCGCCCGCGAGGACGCCCTCGATGACCTGCCGGGCCAGCTTGTCGTTGAGGTCGCCGGCCGCGACCAGCGCCGAGACCCGGGCCACCTGGGCCGGGGTGATCGGCACGTCGGCCAGTTCCACGCCGCTCTCGTTGGCGTGCCGGGCCAGCTCGCCCATCCACCACTTGCGGGCCGACGCCGAGTCGGCGCCCGCGTCGGTGGTGGCGACGATCAGCTCGATCGCGCCCGCGTTGAGCACCGACTGCATCTCGTGGTCGGCGATGCCCCACTCGGCCTTGAGCCGCGCCCGCTGGGCGGACGGCAGCTCCGGCAGCCCGGCCCGCAGCTCCTCGACCCACTCCCGGGCCGGGGCGACCGGCACCAGGTCGGGCTCGGGGAAGTAGCGGTAGTCCTCCGCCTCCTCCTTGATCCGGCCGGCGGTGGTGGAGCCGTCCTCCTCGTGGAAGTGCCGGGTCTCCTGCACGATCGTGCCGCCCGAGGAGAGCACGGCGGCGTGCCGCTGCACCTCGAACCGGGCCGACCGCTCCACGCTGCGCAGCGAGTTGACGTTCTTCGTCTCGCTGCGGGTGCCGAACTTGCTCTGACCGTGCGGCCGCAGCGACAGGTTGACGTCGCAGCGCATCTGGCCCATCTCCATCCGGGCCTCGGACACGCCCAGCGCGCGGATGAGTTCGCGCAGCTCGCGGACGTACGCCTTGGCCACCTCGGGGGCGCGCGCCCCGGCGCCCTCGATCGGCTTGGTGACGATCTCGATCAGCGGGATGCCGGCCCGGTTGTAGTCCAGCAGCGAGTGCGAGGCGCCGTGGATACGGCCGGTCGCGCCGCCGATGTGGGTGGACTTGCCGGTGTCCTCCTCCATGTGGGCGCGCTCGATCTGCACCCGGAAGACCTCGCCGTCCTCCAGCTGGGACGTCCAGGTAGCCGTTGAAGGCGATCGGCTCGTCGTACTGCGAGGTCTGGAAGTTCTTCGGCATGTCCGGGTAGAAGTAGTTCTTCCGGGCGAAGCGGCACCACGACGCGATCTCGCAGTTGAGCGCGAGGCCGATCTTGATCGCCGACTCCACGCCGATCTCGTTGACCACCGGCAGCGCGCCGGGCAGCCCCAGACAGGTCGGGCACACCTGGGAGTTGGGCGCGGCGCCCAGTTCGGTGGAGCAGCCGCAGAACATCTTCGTCCTCGTACCGAGCTCCACATGGACCTCAAGGCCCATCACCGGGTCGTACGACGCCAGCGCGTCCTCGTAGGACAGCAGATCCGTGACGGTCACTTTTCGCTCTACCTCTCAGTCCGTCCGGTCATCCGGCCAGGATGTCGTCGTCGTCCAGCCGGCGCAGCTCGCGGACGAGCAGCACGATGCCGGTGGTGACGGCGGCGGCCCGCAGCACGGCGTCGATCAGCAGCAGCCTGTCGTCCTCGGAGCGCGCGGTGCGCACCTTCTTCACCGCGGAGAAGGCGCTGAACAGCGAGGTGCCGATGGACAGGTACGTGCCCTTCTTGCCCTTGCTCGCCTTGTCCGCGGAAGCGGGGGTCTTGGTGCCGAAACTCCGGTCGGCGGCCTTGGCGTCGGTGCTCACAGTTGCGGTGCCTCCTCAAGTAGCGGGTGGCCCCACTTCGACACGAAGGCGGCCTCGACAGCGGCGCCGACCCGGTAGAGCCGGTCGTCCTTCAGCGCGGGCGCGATGATCTGCAGGCCCACCGGGAGACCATCCTCCGGGGCCAGACCGCAGGGCAGCGACATCGCCGCGTTGCCCGCCATGTTGACCGGGATGGTGCACAGGTCGGCCAGGTACATCGCCAGCGGGTCGTCGGCCCGCTCGCCGATCGGGAACGCCGTGGTCGGCGTGGTCGGCGACACCACGACGTCGACCTTCTCGAAGGCGCGCTCGAAGTCCTGGGTGATCAGGGTGCGGACCTTCTGCGCCGAGCCGTAGTAGGCGTCGTAGTAGCCGGAGCTGAGCGCATAGGTGCCGAGGATGACGCGGCGCTTGACCTCGGGGCCGAAGCCGGCCTCGCGGGTCAGCGCGGTGACCTCCTCGGCCGAGCTGGGTGCCGTCGTCGCCGACCCGCAGGCCGTAGCGCATCGCGTCGAAGCGGGCCAGGTTGCTGGAGCACTCCGACGGCGCGATCAGGTAGTACGCGGCCAGCGCGTACGTGAACGACGGGCAGGACAGCTCGACCACTTCGGCGCCCAGGCTCCGCAGCAGCGTCCACGGCCTCGTTGAACCGCTGGACGACGCCGGCCTGGTAGCCCTCGCCGCCGAACTCCTTGACGACGCCGACCCGCAGGCCGGTCACGTCACCGCTGCGGGCCGCCTCGACCACCGGCGGGACGGGCGACGTCGATCGAGGTGGAGTCCAGCGGGTCGTGGCCGGCGATCACCTCGTGCAGCAGCGCCGCGTCCAGCACCGTACGGGCGCACGGGCCGCCCTGGTCCAGCGAGGACGAGAACGCGACCATGCCGTAGCGGGAGACGCCGCCGTAGGTCGGCTTCACCCCGACGGTCGCGGTCACCGCGGCCGGCTGCCGGATCGAGCCGCCGGTGTCGGTGCCGATGGCCAGCGGCGCCTGGTACGAGGCCAGCGCCGCGGCCGAGCCGCCGCCGGAGCCGCCCGGGATACGGGTCAGGTCCCACGGGTTGCCGGTCGGGCCGTACGCGCTGTTCTCGGTGGAGGAGCCCATCGCGAACTCGTCCATGTTGGTCTTGCCGAGGATCACCACGTCCGGCGGCCTTCAGCCGCTTGGTGACCGTGGCGTCGTACGGCGGGATCCAGCCTTCGAGGATCTTCGAGCCGACGGTGGTCGGCACGCCCTCGGTGGTGAAGATGTCCTTCAGCGCCAGCGGCACGCCGGCCAGCGGGCCGAGCGGCTCGCCCGCCGCGCGCTTGGCGTCCACCGCGCGGGCCTGGGCGAGCGCGCCCTCCCGGTCCACGTGCAGGAAGGCGTGCACCTTCTCGTCGACGGCCTCGATCCGGGCCAGGTGCGCCTCGGTGACCTCGACGGCGGTCAGCTCGCCCGCGGCGATCTTCGCGGCGGTCTCGGCCGCGGTCAGCCTGATGATGTCGGTCATGGCGGTCAGTCCTCCCCCAGGATCTGCGGCACCTTGAAGCGCTGCTGCTCCTGCGCGGGAGCGCCGGACAGGGCCTGCTCCGAGGTCAGCGACGGCCGGACGGTGTCCGGGCGCATCACATTGGTCAGGGGCAGCGGGTGGGAGGTCGGCGGTACGTCCTCGCCGGCCACCTCGGATACGCGGGCTACGGCGCCGATGATGTCGTCGAGCTGTCCGGCGAAGTGGTCCAACTCTTCGCCGGAGAGCTCCAGACGTGCCAGCCGGCCGAGGTGGGCGACCTCCTCGCGCGTGATGCCAGGCATGCAGCGATCCTCTGGGGGGTGAGATGTCGATTGTGGCCCCAATCCTATGGGGCTGCCCGGCCCGGGGTCGAAACGGTTCCCTGCGGGGCCGCGCCGGAATCGTGGGGCGCCCCCACGGCTCCCCGCGGCTCTCCCCGCGAGGGGTTCCGCACCCGGCGCAATCACGGCTCCCCTCGGAAGGGGTTCCACACCCCGCGCGACCACGGTGCCCACGCGGAAGGGGTTGCGCACCCGGCGTAGTCACGGCGCCCACATGGAAGGGGGTTCCGCACCCGGCGTAGTCATGGTGCCCCTCGGAAGGGGGCCGCCACCCCCACGACCTGGCGTCCCGGTGGGCTGCGACGCGGTCGTAGGGCCCACGCGGGGCGGGCGCGGCTCCCCGCGGAGGAGGACCGCATCCCCTCATCCGCCGCCGCGGTGGGAAGCGGGACGGCTGATACCGGCGGTGCCAAGCCGGCCGGTGAGGCGGGACGGGTGCGGAGAGTTCGGCACCGCCGAACCGGACTGTCGAACTTCCCGCCGCCGCGGCGGGACATGGGGGGCGGACCCGCCCCCCATGAACCCCCGAAGGCGCCAGGCACCGTG
This sequence comes from uncultured Actinomycetota bacterium, assembly GCA_963820715.1. Taxonomy (GTDB): domain Bacteria; phylum Actinomycetota; class Actinomycetes; order Streptomycetales; family Streptomycetaceae; genus Actinacidiphila. The sequence goes on from CAWGAU010000005.1 coordinate 759,101, forward strand.
GGTGCAGGGCGCCGGGAGGGGGCCGCCGCCCTACAGGGCACCCCGGCCGCGGGGAGCGGGCACCCACAACCCCAAGGGCACACCCGGCACGGGAAGGGGGCACCCATCACCTCATGGGCACCGCACAAGCGAGAGGGGGGCGCCCCTCAGCTCAACGGCACCCGGCCACGGGAAGGGGCCCCTCGGCTCAAGGGCACCCCGGCCACGGGAAAAGGGAACCCATCACCCCATGGGCACCCCGGCCACGGGAAAGGGGCAGGCGTCGGGTCCGGCGTGCCCCCCGGGAAGGGCGGATCAGGGGCGAGCCGAAGGCTGGGCCGTGTCCGTGGTCGGGGCGTGCTGGGGGTCGGGTTCGGCGGCGGAGAGGGCGGCGGGGCGCTGCCACCCGCGCTCACCGCGGGCCCGCAGCCACGCCGTGGCCTCCTCCGCGGGCATCGCCGCCGCGACCAGCCACCCCTGCACGGCGTCGCACCGCAGGTCGCGCAGCCGCTCCCACGTCTCGTCGTCCTCGACGCCCTCCGCGACGACCATCAGCCCGAGCGAGTGCGCGAGGTCGATCGTGCAGCGGACGATCTCCGCGTCCTCGGTGTCGACGACGAGCCGGGCCACGAACGAGCGGTCGATCTTGAGTTCGCTGACCGGCAGCCGCCGCAGGTGCACCAGCGAGGAGTACCCGGTCCCGAAGTCGTCGAGCGACATCTTCACGCCGTGCCCGGTGAGGCCGTTGAGCGTGTCGGCGGCGCGCTGCGGGTCCTCCAGCAGGACGTGTTCGGTTATCTCCAACTGGAGCGACCCGGGCGGCACCTGGTGCCGGGCCAGCCGCGCGGCCACCGCCCCGGCGAACCCGGGGCTGTGCACGTCGCGCGGCGAGACGTTGACGGCGACCGGCACGTCCAGCCCCATGGCGCGCCAGCGGGCGATCTGCGCGAGGGCGGTGTCGAGCACGTACTCGGTGAGCTGCGGCATCAGCCCGGACGTCTCGGCCATCGTGATGAACTCTTCGGGGTTGACCCGCCCCCGCTCGGGGTGCACCCAGCGCACCAGCGCTTCGAGCCCGGCCACCTGGCCGTCGAACCGCACCTTGGGCTGGTAGTGCAGCTCGCACCTCGCGGGAGTCCAGCGCCCGGCGCAGGTCGCCGAGCAGCCCGAGCCGGTCGGGGGTGTTGCCGTCGCGGGTGGCCTCGTAGACCTCCGCGCCGCTGCGGTCGCGCTTGGCCTGGTACATCGCCACGTCGGCCAGGCGCAGCAGCCCCTCGGCGTCGAGCGCGTGGTCGGGGAAGACGCTGACCCCGGCGCTGGCCTCCAGCACCAGGGTCAGCCCGTCGAGGCTGAGCGGTGAGCCGAGGGCGGCGACGAGCGCCCGGGCGACCCGCTGGGCCCGGGTCGGCGAGTCGCAGCCGGGCAGCAGGACGGCGAACTCGTCGCCGCCGAGCCTGGCCGCCTCCGCGCCGCGCGGCAGGGCGAGCCGGAGCCGGTCGGCGACCTGGAGCAGCAGCCGGTCGCCGGCGAGGTGCCCGAGCGTGTCGTTGACGGAACGGAACTTGTCGAGGTCGATGAGGATCAGCCCCACCCGGCCCCGGTCCCCGGCGGTGGCTCCCGCCAGCGCCGCCAGTCCTCGCCGCTCCTCCTGCTTCGGCGCCGCGCCCGCCGCGCTCCTGGGCGGCGTCGATGGCGCCGCGGGCCCGCTCCAGCAGCCACTGGCGGTTGGGCAGTCCGGTGAGCGGGTCGCGCAACTGCTCCTCGGCGCGGGCGTGCGCGATCCACAGGGTGGAGTCGAGGGCGATCAGCGGGACGGAGAACAGCGGCAGCAGCACGGGCTCGTCGCGGGCGACCACGAGGATCAGCGGGGAGATGCCGAGCAGCGCGACACCGACCATGCCCTGCCGGACCAGGGCGCTGCGGGCCACCGTCGGCAGGCCGCCGCCGCGCGGGGCGAACGCCGCACCACAGCAGGGTACGGGTCCCGGCCAGGTAGGCCAGGGCGGTGACGGCGACGGCGGGCATCGCGGCCCAGGTCCACCGGGACGGGTCCCAGGGGTGCTCGACGGAGGGGTGCGCGCCGAACAGCGTGAGGGTCAGCGCGCCGGCCCCGATGCCGAGGATGTCGATCGCGCCGTGCAGCGCGGCCTGCCGCCAGCGGTGCCGGCGGGCGGCGCCGACCAGGACGACGACGGCCAGGCTGACGAGCACGGCGGGCACCCAGCCGTAGAGCATCAGCATCGCCAGTACGAGGGCGGCGCCGGAGCCGGTGCCGCCCCACCAGCGGTCGCGGCCCATGGCGACGAGGTGGCCGACGATGATGCCGGTGAGCGCGGCGAAGGCCCAGCCGACGGTGCCGGCGGGGAACAGCGCGTGGCCGTGGCCGAGTCCGTGCGCCAGGCCCACGACGAGCGCCGCGGCGGCCGCGCCCGGCACCACCCACCGCACCACGGGCGCAGGGCTCGCAGGGAGTACGGACGCGGCGGCGCTGCGGTGCAGCGGCGCCGCTGCGGCGCTCTCCGTGGGTTCCATGCCCGTCCCTCTCACAGCCTGTCCGGCAAGCGGTGCGCGCCGCCGGGCCGTCGGTGGCCGATACCGCTGTGCCATCGCACTGTTGATGGCCCGGCAGGAGCGTGACTCAACAGTAGGACGCAAGATGCCACCGCGGGCACCGATCGGCCCCCATTACCCGAATGCGACCTGGGGGATCGCCGTGTTCTGATATGGGCCGATCGGGTGACATGGGGCGGTTATTCAGCGCTATTCGCCGTCCGGTGCCCCCGCTGATTCCGCGTCGGACGCCGCTTCGGCCGCGGCCGGCGGTGTGTCCGGGCCCGTTTCGACCGCGGCCTCGGCTGCCGCCTCGAAATCAGCTTCCGGCTCGGGCTCGGGCGGATTGACGGCCGCCGCCCGCGCCGCGTCGGCCCCTTGTTCGAGCAGGACGGCGAAGCCGTCCTCGTCCAGGACCGGCACCTTCACGGCGATCGCCTTGTCGTACTTCGAGCCGGGGTTGTCGCCGACCACCACGAAGTCCGTCTTCTTGGAGACCGATCCGGTGACTTTCGCCCCCCGGCTGCCCAGCGCCTCCTTCGCGCCGTCCCGGGTGTGGCCGGCGAGCGTCCCGGTCACCACCACGGTCAGTCCTTCGAGCGGCCTGGGCCCCTCGTCCGAGCCCTCCTCGGTGAAGTTGACGCCGGCCGCCCGCCACTTCTCGATGATCTCCAGGTGCCAGTCCTCGGCGAACCACTGCTTGACCGAGGCGGCGATGGTCGGCCCCACCCCGTCGACGGCGGCCAGCTCGCTCCTCGGGGGCGTCCTTGATGAGGTCCAGGTCGCGGAACTCGCGGGCCAGCGCCTCGGCGGCGACCGGTCCGACGTGCCGGATCGACAGACCGGTGAGGATACGGGCCAGCGGGCGGTCCTTGGCGGCCTCGATGTTGTCGAGCATGGCCAGCGCGTTCTTCTTCGGCTCGCCCTTCTGGTTGGCGAAGAAGGTGACGATCTTCTCCTCGCCGGTCTCCGGGTCGCGCTTGGGCAGGCCGGTGTCCTGGTCGAGCACGTAGGAGCGGATCGGCAGCAGCCGCTCGATGTCGAGCGAGAACAGGTCGCCCTCGTCGCGCAGCGGCGGCTCGGCGGGCTTCAGCGGCTGGGTGAGGGCGGTCGCCGCGACGTATCCGAACGCCTCGATGTCCAGGCACTTGCGGCCCACCAGGTAGTAGATCCGCTCGCGCAACTGGGCCGGGCAGTAACGGGCGTTGGGACACCGCAGGTCGATGTCCCCCTCCTTCATGGGCTGGAGGGGCGTGCCGCAGTCGGGGCAGCTCGGCGGGCATCGCGAACTCCCGCTCGCTGCCGTCCCGCAGGTCGGCGACCGGGCCGAGGATCTCCGGGATGACGTCACCGGCCTTGCGCAGCACCACGGTGTCGCCGATCAGGACGCCCTTCTTCTTCACCACCTCCTGGTTGTGCAGGGTGGCGAACTCGACCTCGGACCCGGCGACGGTGACCGGCTCCACCACCGCGTACGGCGTGACGCGGCCGGTGCGGCCGACGCCGACCCGGATGTCGACCAGCTTGGTGTTGACCTCCTCGGGCGCGTACTTCCAGGCGATGGCCCAGCGCGGCGCGCGCGAGGTGGAGCCGAGCCGGCCCTGCAGCGGGATCTCGTCGACCTTGACCACGACGCCGTCGATCTCGTGCTCCACGTCGTGCCGGTGCTCGCCGTAGTAGGCGATGAACTCCCGCACGGCGGCCAGGGAGTCGACCACCTTGTTGTACCGGGCGGTGGGCAGGCCCCACTCGTGCAGCAGTTCGTAGCCGTGCGACTGGCAGTCGATGTCGAAGCCCTCGCGGGCGCCGATGCCGTGCACGACCATCCGCAGCGGGCGGGTCGCGGTGATCCGCGGGTCCTTCTGCCGCAGCGAACCGGCCGCCGCGTTGCGGGGGTTGGCGAACGGCTTGTCGCCGCCCTCGACCAGCCGCGCGTTGAGCTCCTCGAACTTCTCGCCCGGGAAGTACACCTCGCCGCGGATCTCCACCAGTTCGGGCACCCGCTCGCCCGCGAGCCGGTCGGGGATGTCGGCGATCGTCCGGACGTTCGGCGTGATGTCCTCGCCGGTCCGGCCGTCGCCGCGGGTGGCGGCGCGGGTGAGCCGGCCGCGCTCGTACGTGAGGTTGACCGCGAGGCCGTCGACCTTCAGCTCGCACAGGAAGTGGTACGGGCTCCGCTCGTTGTCGGGCGCGCCGAGCTCGGCGGCGACCCGCTCGGCCCAGGTCGCCAACTCCTCGTCGGTGAAGGCGTTGTCGAGCGAGAGCAGCCGCTCGCGGTGCTGCACGGAGGTGAACTCCGTCTCGTACGCCCCCGCGACCTTCTGGGTGGGCGAGTCGGGCGTGCGCAGCCCCGGGTGCTCCTCCTCGACGGCCTCCAACTGCCGCAGCAGCCGGTCGAACTCGGTGTCGCTGACGACCGGCGCGTCATTCACGTAGTAACGGAAGCGGTGCTCCTCGACCTGCTCGGCCAGGCGCGCGTGCTGCTCCCGGGCCTCGGCGGGGATCTCCGCCCGGCCGGCGTCCTCCACAGCTGCCACGTGTCCGTCCTTCCTCATTCCGGCCCGGCTCCGGGCCGCATCCAACCGTCACTCAGGGTTGTCGACGAGCGAGCGGGCCGCCCTCGCGCAGTGCACGAGCGCCGCCCGGGCGTAGGCCGGCGAGGCCCCCGCCAGACCGCAGGACGGGGTGACGGCGACGGAGCCGCCCAACGCCCCCGGTGCCAGCCCCAACCTGCGCCACAGCGCCCGAACACCACTGACGCTACCGCCAGGGTCTGACAATGGGGCATCCTTGCCGGGCACGACACCGGCGAACAGTGCGGTGCCCGCCTCCGCGGCCTCCCCGAAGGCGTCCCAGTCACGCTCGGTGAGCAGGTCGAAGTCGAAGGAGATGCCGGCCGCCCCGGCCGCGCGCAGCAGCGCGAAGGGCACGTCGGGGGCGCAGGAGTGGACGGTCACGGGTACGCCCGCGGCCGCGACCAGGTCGCGCAGCGCGCCCTCGACCACCGCCCGGTCCACCGCGCGGTGGGTGCGGTAGCCGCTGGCGGTCCTGATCCGGCCGAGCAGCACCGCGGTCAGCGACGGCTCGTCGAGCTGGAGCACCACCCGGGCGCCCGGGATGCGGCGGCGTACGTCGGCCAGGTGCGCGGTGAGGCCCTCGGTGAGGGAGGCGGTCAGGTCGCGTACGGCGCCGGGGTCGCGCAGGGTCCCCTCGCCGCTGTGCAGTTCGACGGACGCGGCGAGCGTCCACGGGCCGACCGCCTGGACCTTCAGCGGGCCCTCGTAGCCTTGGGTGAACTCCTCCAGGGCGTCCAGGTCCTCGCCCAGCCAGGCCCGGGCCCGCTTGGTGTCCCGGCCGGGGCGGTCGCCGAACCGCCAGCCGCTGGGCTCCACCCGGGCGTACAGCTCGACCAGCAGGCCGAGGGTGCGGCCGATCATGTCCGCGCCCGGGCCGCGGGCCGGCAGTTCGGGCAGGAACGGCAGGTTCCCGACCGCCTCGACGGCCACGCGGGCGGCTTCCCGGGCGTCGGTGCCCGGCATCGAGCCGATCCCCGTCGCTGTTGCGGCGGGCAGGGTGAAGGGCGGGGCGGGGTCCGGGTTCGCTTCGGTTGTCACGCCCGCAGCGTAGACGCCTCCGGCGCGGAGGTCGGCTACGGCGGCTCGCCGTTCCCGTTGCGGCCCCGCTCCCGGCCACCCGCCGGGGACGACGGCAACCCGCCGTCACGGTTCCCGGCCGTCCCGGGCTCGCCGCCGGTGGGCTACGGGCACTCGCCATCACGGTTGCGGACCGCTCCGGGCCACCGGCCGGTGGACGACGGCAACCCGCCGTCACGGTTCCCGGCCGTCCCCGGCTCGCCGCCGGTGGGCTACGGGCACCCGCCGTCACGGTTGCGGACCGCTCCCGGCCACCCGCCGGTGGGGGGCTTGTCGCGCAGTTCCTCCCCCAGACTTCGTCCGGGGGTGCCCCCAGCGCCCCTGGTAGGGCACCCTGGCGGGCAGCGCCAACCACGCCGGCGGGGCGGCGTGGAGGACGGGGCCGGGTATTCCGGGGCTAACCGCCGGTAGGGCGCACCGTGAGGTCCGTGAGGTCCGCGTCGCGGGGGAGGTCGAGGGCGGTGAGCAGCGCCGTGGCGACCGAGTCCGGGTCGATCCAGCGGGCGGGATCGTAGGTCTTGCCCTCCTGCTGGTGGACCTTCTGCTGCATGGGCGTGGCCGTGCGCCCGGGGTAGAGGGAGGTGACGCGGACGCCGGACGGGCGCTCCTCGGCCCGCAGCGCGTCGGCCAGCGCCCTGAGCCCGTGCTTGCTGGCCGCGTACGCGCCCCACTCGGCGCTCGCGTTCAGCCCGGCGCCGGAGTTGACGAACACCACCGTGCCCCGGGAGAGCCGCAGTTGGGGCAGCAGGAGCCGGGTCAGCTCGGCGGGTCCGACGAGGTTGACCGCGAGGATCTCGTTCCAGATCTTGGGGGTGAGGTCGCCGACGGGACCGAGTTCGACGACGCCGGCGATGTGCAGCAGGGAGTCCAGCCGGTCGGGCGGCGCCTGGTGGCCGAGCGCCCAGGACAGCCGGGACGGCTCGGCGAGGTCGCCGACGAGGGTGCGGGCGCCGGGGTGGGCCTCGGCGAGCTCGCCGGGCCCGCCCGGCGTCCCTGGCGAGCAGCCAGAGTTCGTCGCCGCGCTCCATGCAGCCGGCGGGTGACGGCGCTGCCGATGCCCGATCCGGCACCGGTCACGAGGTGGACGCTCACACGGTGCTCCCGGAGGTAGGCCATGGCGGCGGGCGCGTCCTGCGGCGAAGTACACCAGCTCGGACAGCGGCAGGGGCAGGAAGCCCTCGGCCTCCATCCGGCGGAACTGCTCCTTGAGCCCGTCGTAGAACCCGGCGCTGTTGAGCAGGACCACCGGTTTGGCGTGCAGGCCGTGCTTCTTGAGCTCCAGGATCTCGGTGGCCTCGTCGAGGGTGCCGGTGCCGCCGACCATGATGACGACCGCGTCGCTGCGGCGGCAGCATCTCGGCCTTGCGGGTGGCGAGGTCGGGGGCGATCAGCATCTCGTCGGCGCCCTGCCGCGCCTTGGCGCGCAGGAACTCCACCGAGACGCCGACGAGCCGTCCGCCGGCCTCCTGGACGCCGTCGGCGACGACCTTCATCAGACCGGACTCCGAGCCGCCCCACACCAGGGTGTGGCCGCCCTCCCCGAGCAGCTTCGGCGAACTCCCGCGCGGGCAGCGTGTACTGCTCGCCGAGGTCGGCCGCCGACAGGAACACGCAGACGTTCATGGCCGCCGGGCCGTCGGGCGCGGCGCTCACGCGCCCACCGCCGAGCGTTGCGGGGCGCGGTCCGTGGTGGCGATCGTCGCCGAGCCGACGACGCGCGTGCCGTCGTAGAGCACCACGGCCTGGCCGGGCGCGATGCCGCGGACCGGCGCGGCGAAGTCGACGTGCAGGCGGTCGCCGGCGAGTGCCGCGGTGACCGGCACGTCCTCGCCGTGCGCGCGCAGCTGGGCGGTGTACGCGGCCGGGCCGGTCGGCGGGGTGCCGCACCAGCGCGGGCGGATCGCGGTCAGCGCGGTGACGTCGAGGGCCTCGGCCGGGCCGACCGTCACCGTGTTGTCCACCGGGGAGATGTCCAGCACGTAGCGGGGCTTGCCGTCGTCGGCGGGGACGCCGATCCGCAGGCCCTTGCGCTGGCCGACGGTGAAGCCGTAGGCGCCGTTGTGGGTGCCGAGCACCGAGCCGGACTCGTCCACGATGGCGCCCTCGGCGGTACCGAGCCGCCGGGCCAGGAAGCCCTGGGTGTCGCCGTCGGCGATGAAGCAGATGTCGTGGCTGTCGGGCTTGCGGGCCACGGCCAGGCCGCGGCGCTCGGCCTCGGCGCGGATCTCGTCCTTGGTGGTGAGGGTGTCGCCGAGCGGGAACATCGCGTGGGCGAGCTGCCGCTCGTCGAGCACGCCGAGGACGTAGCTCTGGTCCTTGGCGGCGTCGCTGGCGCGGTGCAGTTCGCGGGTGCCGTCGGCGGCCGTGACCACGCTCGCGTAGTGGCCGGTGCACACGGCGTCGAAGCCGAGGGCGAGGGCCTTGTCGAGCAGCGCGGCGAACTTGATCTTCTCGTTGCAGCGCAGGCACGGGTTGGGGGTGCGGCCGGCCGCGTACTCGGCGACGAAGTCCTCGACCACGTCCTCGCGGAAGCGCTCGGCGAGGTCCCACACGTAGAACGGGATGCCGATGACGTCGGCGGCGCGCCGGGCGTCGCGGGAGTCCTCGACGGTGCAGCAGCCGCGGGCGCCGGTACGGAAACTCTGCGGGTTCGCCGACAGCGCCAGGTGCACCCCGGTGACGTCGTGGCCCGCCTCCGCCGCCCGCGCGGCGGCGACGGCGGAGTCCACGCCGCCGCTCATCGCGGCGAGCACACGGAGCGGCTTGCGGTCGGCGGGAGGGAAGTCGTTCACCCTCTCAGGGTAACGGGACGGCGCCGCCGCCCCTCAGTCGGTTTCGGGCGGCTGTCCACGGGTCCACAGCGGCTCGACGGCGATCCTCGCGAAGCGCCAGCCGTCCGCGGTGCGCACCGCGTCGGCCTGCCAGTGGCCGCCGACGGTGAAGACCGGGTCGGCGTCCGGCCCCCGCTCGCGCAGCGTCCCGTCGCGGTGCACGTGGGTCATGAGCGCGTTCCAGCCGACGCGGGCGGTGCGGCCGTCGCCGTCGGCGTCCACCACCACGTCGGCGGACATGTGCTGGGTGCGGGCGAAGCGGGCGAGCGCCCGGGCGGTGTGGCGGACGATCTCCTCGGCGCCCTCGGCGTCGCCCACGGGTGTGACCGTGCGCACGTCGGGGGTGAAGTACGCCCGCGCCCACCCGGCGTCGAACTCCCGCTCGTCGAGCGAGCGGAAGTAGCGGCTGACCAGGTCGGCGATCTCTTCCCTGCCGGCGCGGTGCCCGCCGTCGTCGCCGTCGTCGCGGCCGGCCCGGTGTCCCGTTGTCGTCATGCCGCGATCGTGCTCCCTCAAGCGCGCTTGAGGTCAAGCGCGGCCCGCCGGAACGGGCGGGCCGGCGGCGAGCCCGGCGCACAGGAACACTGAGCGCTTGCTCAGTGTTGTGCCCGTCAGGTCTGGACAACCGGCTTCTACCGATGGGTAACATACGGACATGGCAGAGGACACGGCCCGCGCGGCCATCGGCGACAGCGAGTTCGACCGCGACACGGCGATCACGCCCAGGCCCGGCGAGCCGGGGACGTACGACGCCGTGCTCTCCGACGACTGGACGATCATCTCCGCGGTCAACGGCGGCTATCTGCTGGCCCTGGCCGCCCGGGCGCTGCGCGCGGAACTGCCGCACGACGACCCGATCACCGTCACCGCGCACTACCTCACCACCTCCCAGCGCGGGCCCGGCCGTCATCAGGACGCAGACCATACGGGCCGGGCGCACCATGTCCACCGGGCAGGCGTCGCTCTTCCAGTACGACGAGGACGGCCGCGAGGTCGAGCGGCTGCGGGTGCTGGCGGGGTACGGCGACCTCGACGCGCTGCCCGCCGAGGTCCGCACCGTCGGCCACTCCCCCGCGGATGCCCGGCTACGGCGACTGCGTCGGCCAGGACAGCGCCCCCGACGTCAGCCCGGTGCCGGGTTCCAACGCCCTGCTGGAGCGGCTCGACCTGCGGCTGGACCCGGCCACCGCCGGCTGGGCGGTCGGCGCCCCGTCCGGCGCCGGCGACATGCGCGGCTGGCTGGGCCTGGCCGACGGGCGCGACCACGACCCGCTGTCGCTGCTGCTCGCGGTGGACGCCCTGCCGCCCACCGCCTTCGACCTCGGCCTCAAGGGCTGGACCCCCACCCTCGAACTCACCGTGCACCTGCGGCGCCGGCCCGCGCCCGGCCCGGTGCGGGTGAGCCTGGTCACCCGCAACCTGGCCGGCGGGCTGATGGAGGAGGACGCCGAGGTGTGGGACGCCGACGACCGGCTCGTCGCCCAGTCCCGCCAGCTCGCCCGGGCGCCGCGCGGCTGAACCGGCCGGGCGGCCCGGCTGGACGGGCGGCCGACCCGACGGGCGCGCGACCGGGCCCGTACCCCGCGCCCGCGGGCGAACCGTAGAATCGGTGCACCATGGCCTACTTCGACCACGCCGCCACCACGCCGATGCTTCCGGAGGCGGTCCAGGCGATGACCGCTCACCTCGCGGTGACCGGGAACGCCTCCTCGCTGCACTCCGCCGGACGGCGGGCCCGGCGTACCGTCGAGGAGTCCCGGGAGAGCCTGGCCGCCGCGCTCGGCGCCCGGCCCAGCGAGATCGTCTTCACCGGCGGCGGCACCGAGTCCGACAACCTGGCCGTCAAGGGCCTGTACTGGGCCCGCCGCGCCGAGGACCCGCGGCGGGTGCGGGTGCTGGCCAGCCCCGTCGAGCACCACGCCGTCCTGGACGCCGTGTACTGGCTCGCCGACCACGAGGGCGCCGTCGTCGAGTGGCTCGACGTGGACGAACTGGGCCGGGTGCACCCGGCCACGCTGCGCGCCGCCGTCGAGCGCGACCCCGACGACGTGGCCCTGATCACCGTGATGTGGGCCAACAACGAGGTCGGCACACTGCTGCCGGTGCCCGAACTCGCCGAGGTCGCCCGGGAGTTCGGCATCCCCATGCACTCCGACGCCGTGCAGGCGTTCGGGCAGTCGCCGCTCGACTTCGGCGCCTCCGGGCTCGACGCGATGACGGTGACCGCGCACAAGGTCGGCGGGCCCTACGGGGTCGGCGCGCTCGTGCTGCGCCGCGAGGACACCCCCGTGCCGCTGCTGCACGGGGGCGGGCAGGAGCGCAGCAGGTCCGGCACGCTCGACGTGCCCGCCATCGCCGCGTTCGCCGCCGCCGGGACCCTCGCGGCCGCCCGGCGGGAGGACTTCGCCCGCGAAGTGGGCGCGCTGCGGGACGAGTTGGTGGCCGGGGTACGGGCGGCCGTGCCCGAGGCGGTGCTCAACGGGGACCCCGCCGCGGGCGGCCGCATCCCGGGGAACGCGCACTTCACCTTCCCCGGGTGCGAGGGGGACGCGCTGCTCCTGCTGCTCGACGCGCAGGGGATCGCCTGCTCCACCGGGTCCGCCTGCACGGCGGGGGTCGCCCAGCCGAGCCACGTGCTGCTCGCCATGGGGCGCTCGGCCGCCCACGCGCGGGCGACCCTGCGGTTCTCCCTGGGGCACACCTCCACCCGCGACGAGGTCGACGCACTGATCAAGGCCATCGGCCCGGCGGTGGAACGGGCCCGGGCGGCCGGCCAGACGTGACGCCGGCTGCTCCCGCCCGGCCCGCCCTTCGGGTCCCCGCATACCGGACCGGCCCGGGTGGCGGCTCGGGCCGCCCTCGAACTCCGGCCCGCCTCCGGTGGAGTTGCCCGGCCGGACCGGCGCGGGCCTAGGCGACGGACGTCGTGGTGGCGGGCGGCAGGCTGTGTATGGAGGTGCTGAGGTCACGGCGGTTGATGCGGAGCACGTGGTGGTTGGGCAGGAGCTGCCAGGGAACGGAGGAGTGCTCCCAGCCGCTGGAGGCGACCACGACGCTGTCGCCGGTGACGCGGAAGCCCAACTGGTAGGACTCGACCGGGTCGTGGCCCGACGCGGTCGGGCGGGTGTGGTCGAAGCTGGTGAGGGCGTAGAGGCAGTCGGGGGTGAGCAGAAGGCAGTTGAGCGCCTCGACGGGGAGTTCGGAGTGCAGGCGGTGGGCGACCGCGGCGAGCGCGGCCTCGGGTGCGACGCGCCGCATCGCGGCCACGACCAGCCCGAAGTAGCGCTCGCTGTCGGTGCTGCCCCCGCACGCAGGACCGCCCGCCTCGGCGAGCGCCGCGTCGAGGGCGGGCGGGTCACCGACCCACCCGTTGTGCGCGAAGACGATCCCGTCGGCGCTGAACGGGTGCGTGTTGGCAGCGGTGTTGACCATTCCGGCCGACGCCTTCCGCAGGTGCAGCAGGGCCGCGTCGGTGTGCGCCTGGTCCAGCGCGTCCTGGAAGGCCGCGCTGTCCCGGGCCGCCCGCGGCTCCTTGCGGACGGTGAGTGCGCCCCGCTCGTCGCGGTGCGCGACGCCCCAGCCGTCGCAGTGCACGGACGACAGCGCGGTGAACGGTTCGAGGTCGTCCCTGAGGAGTTCCGTCAACGGCCGCGCCGTGGCGGAGACGACACCGAGCAGTCGGCACATGAAGGGGACCGTCCATCCTGGAGAAGGGGCGAAAAGCGATCCGTCGCCTACACCGGCCGCAGCGTGCCGGCGTCGATGTCCGCCGGCCAGGCGTCGACGGGACCCGGTGGGGCGAGGCCGGCCTGCGGCCGCCGCTGTCCGCGGCGGTCCAGCGCGTGGGCGAGTTGGGACAGCACGGCGTTGACCACGATGTAGATCACGGTCACCGTGAGGTAGCTCTGGACGAAGTCGTGGGTGTAGGAGCCCAGTACCTTGCCCTCGTTGAGCAGTTCCGGATAGCTGACGACGTATCCGAGCGTGGTGTCCTTGAGCAGGCTGACCATCTGGGAGACCAGGGTCGGCACGACCAGCCGGACGGCCTGCGGCAGGACGACCAGCCACATCACCTGCCGGCGCTTGAGCCCGAGGGCGTACCCCGCCTCGGACTGCCCGCTGTCGAGGGCGAGTACGCCGGCCCGGAAGATCTCGGCGAGCAGCGCGGAGCTGCACAGCACGACCGGGATCACCAGTTCCCAGAAGACCGGGAAGGTGTAGCCGGCCCGGGGCACCGCCATCAGGAACACGTACAGCACCAGCAGCAGCGGCACCGAGCGGAACAGCTCGACGAAGCCGCCGGCGCACGCGCGCACCGGCCTGTGCGGGGACAGCCGGCCGAGGGCGAGGAAGGCTCCCAGCGGCAGCGACAGCACCGCGGCCATCGCGGCGGCCTTCAGCGTCCTCACCAGGCCCTGGAGCAGGAACCGCTGGTACGGCCACTGCCCGAACGGCTGCCACTTGGCGTGGCTGAGCTGGCCGTGCGCGGCGAACTGGTGGACGCCCAGCGCGATCACGCCGGCGATCACCAGGACCGAGGCCGCGGTGGCGACACGGATACGGCGCCGCGCCCTGGGTCCCGGTGCGTCGAAGAGCACCCGGTCGGTCCCGCTCATCGGCGCACCGCCATCCGCTTGTGGACGCGCCCGGCGAGCAGGGCGACGGCCAGGGTGATCAGGACGTAGCCGACGGTCGCCAGCGCGAAGGTCGGGACCGGTTCGTCGTACTTGAGGTCCATGAACTGGGCGCGGCCGGTCAGTTCGCTGACGCCGACCGCCGCGCCCAGGGACGAGGACAGCACCACGCCGATGAAGACGTTGGCCAGCGGCTGGATCATCGTGCGGAACGCCTGCGGCAGGATGACCGTGCCCAGTGACTGGCCGAAGGTCATCCCGATCGCCCGCGCGGCCTCCGCCTGGCCCACCGGGACCGCGTTGATGCCCGCCCGCACCGCCTCGCACACGTACGTGGCGAAGTACAGCGCCAGGCAGATCGCCTCGGAGGTGAACAGCGAGTAGGTGATCCCGGCGTCGGGCAGCCCGAAGACGAACAGCACCAGGAACGCCAGCAGCGGGAGGTTGCGGAACACCTCGACGTAGAGGGTCCCGCACAGCCGCAGCGGGAGGATCGGGCTCACCCGCATGATCGTCAGAGCCGTACCGAGGACCAGGGCGCCGGCGAAGCCCAGCAGGGACAGTTCGAGCGTGGTCCCCAGACCGGCGGCCAGGAACCCGATGTGCTTCACGACCTCATGCATGACGACTCGTCAGGAACCGTCGGCGGAGCCGATGGTCGGCGTGGCGGGAGGCGCCCCGGCGACCTTGGTGCCGATGGTGGCCTTCCACAGCTTCGCCCACTCGCCGTCGGCGTAGATCTTCTTGAGCCAGGCGTCCACGAACGTCTTGGCCTCCGGGTCGCCCTTGGGCAGCCCGATGCCGTACGGCTCCTGGGTGAAGGGCTGGCCGACCACCTTCAGTTGCGGGTCGCTGACCGAGTCGCCGAGCAGGATGCCCTGGTCGAGCACGTAGGCGTCGGCGCGGCCCTGCTTGACCGCGGCGACGCACTCGCCGTCCTCCTGGAACAGCAGCGTCTTGGCCTTGGGGGCGAACTTCTTCAGGTCGAGCGCGGCGGTCGAGTTGCTCTCGGTGGCCACCGTCCTGCCGTTGAGATCGCCCGGCTTGGATATCGCGCTGTTGCTCGACTTGACCAGGATCGCGTCGCCGGACTCGTAGTACGGCCCGGCGAAGTTCACCTTCTGGGCCCGCTGCGGGGTGATGGTGTAGGTGGCGAACACCGTGTCCACCGTGCCGTTCTGGAGCATCGTCTCGCGGGTGTCCACCGCGGTGAGCGAGAGCTTGGTGGAGGGCTTGCCGATGATGTACTTCGCCAGCATCTGCGACAGGCCGGCGTCGAAGCCCTCCAACTGCCCGCTGACGGGGTTGCGCTGGGAGAACATCGCGCCCGAGTCGGTGCCGCCGACCCGCAGCGTGCCGCGCTTGCGGACCTTGTCCATCCAGGAGCCGGCCGTGATCTCGGCGGCCGGGGCGACCGGCGCCGCGGCGACCACCTGGGCCTGCGTGTAGGCCGACGGCTTCCCGGCGCCGGAGGTCGCCGAAGGGGACGACGGCAGCGACGAGGACCCGCCGCCGCAGGCGGTCAGGGTGCCGGCCAGCGCCACGACCGCGCCCAGGGCGCCCATCCGCACGGTGCCGCGGGCCGGTCGGTCGGCGTTCTTCTGAAGCCTCATGGGTCTCCTTCGGTACGGGATGAAATGGCGTACGGGCCGACCGCGTCGGGCCGGTGCGGGGTCGGGCCCCGCGGTCACCGGGCCGGATCGGACCGGATCGCCTGGGACCGGATCGGACCGGATCGGGCCGAGCTGCGCGCGGGCGGGCGGATACCGGCGGCGGGCCGTCCGGGTCAGTGCTGGAGGATCGTCGAGAGGAAGTCGCGGGCGCGCTCGGTGCGCGGCTCGGTGAAGAACGCGTCGGGCTCGCCGGTCTCCACGATCTGGCCGTCGTCCATGAACACCACCCGGTCCGCGGCCTGGCGGGCGAAGCCCATCTCGTGGGTGACGGCGACCATGGTCATGCCGTCCCGGGCGAGTCCGACCATGACGTCCAGGACCTCGCGGATCATCTCCGGGTCGAGGGCGGACGTCGGCTCGTCGAAGAGCATCAGCTTGGGGTGCATGGCCAGCGCGCGGGCGATGGCCACCCGCTGCTGCTGGCCGCCGGACAGTTCGGCGGGGTGGCTGGACTCCTTGTCGCCCACGCCCACCCGCTCCAGCAGCGCCCTGGCCTCCTTCACCGCCGCGGCCCGGGCCACCTTGCGGACCCGGACCGGGCCGAGGATCACGTTCTCCAGCACGGTCTTGTGGGCGAAGAGGTTGAAGGACTGGAAGACCATGCCGACATCGGCCCGCAGCGCGGCCAGCGCGGCGCCCTCCTGGGGCAGTTCGCGGCCGTCGAAGACGATCCGGCCCGAATCGACGGTCTCCAGGCGGTTGATGCAGCGGCACAGCGTCGACTTGCCCGAGCCGGAGGCGCCGAGGACCACCACGACCTCGCCCTCGTGCACGTCGAGGGCGACATCGCGCAAGGCGGTGAAGTCCCCGAACCGCTTGCTCACCGACTCGATGCTCAGCAGCACCCTGCCGAGGCCGACGCCTGTTGTGTCCCCGTCATGAACCATGAAGAAGAAGATAGGACCCGGCCGACCCGGAGACTAATAGAGTCTTTCTCGTCCCTTCGAAGAATCGGTTATACAACCTCCTTCAGCGCCGATGCCCGGGATGTCGAATACGCCCCATAAGCACGCCTTTCCCGACGTCACGGTCCGATCACCGGACCGCCCGGCCGCCGGTGTCTCCTCTACGCTGTGGTCCATGTTCGACCCGCGCCATCTGCGGCTGCTCCAGGAAATCGCCCGCACCGGATCGTTGTCTGCCGCGGCGCTCGAACTCGGCTTCAGCCAGCCGGCGATCTCCTACCAACTGCGCAGTCTGGAGCGGGAGGTCGGCACCGTCCTGGTGGTGCGCAACGGCCGTTCCACCCGGCTGACACCGGCCGGGGAGGCGCTGGCGGCGCACGCGGACCGTATTCTCAGCTCGATCCAGACCGCCGAGCGCAACCTCGCCGACATCGTCAGGTCGCAGACCGGCCTGGTGCGTATCGCGGCCTTCCCCAGCGGCTGCGCGACGATCGTGCCCGCCGCGATGGCCGCGATGCGGCGCCGGCGTCCCGCGGTGGAGATCCAGCTCCGCGAGGCCGAACCGCCGCTGGCGACGTCCATGGTCCGCCGCGGTGAGGCCGACATCGCCGTCTCCTACCACTACGGGACGCCGCCGGAGCAGCAGCGCCGGGCGGGGCCCCGGGAGACGCCGTTGCAGCGCATCCCGCTGCTCGACGACCCGGTCCGGCTGCTCCTCCCGGTCGACCACCCGCTGGCCGACCGCGAGGAGATCGAGCTGGAGGAACTGGCGGACGTCACCTGGATCATCAGCAGCCAGAACTTCGAGGGCATCCTCAACCGGGCCGCGAGCGCTGTACGGGTTCACGCCCAAGGTGACCATGGTCGCCGACGACTACGTGGCCATGCAGGCGCTGGTCGCCCACCGGCTCGGGGTGACGGTCCTGCCCCGGCTCGCCCTGCACGCGCACCGCGACGAGCGGGTGGTCTGCCGTCCGGTGCGCGACTGGACGCCCCGCCGGATCGAGGTCGAGCTGTGGCCGGACCGGATGCGGGTGGACGCCGTCGAGGCCATGCTGCACGCGCTGCGGGCGGCCTGCGAGCCGCATGTGCTGCCGGACGTCGCGGCCGCCGTCCCGTAGGACCGGCCCGACCGGCCGCCCGGACCTCCGGGCGCGCGAGAGGGGGCGCCCCGCCGACGGCCGGGCGCCCCCTCTTACGTGTCTCCCGTGCTTCCCCGCGGCTCCGCCGGGGCTACGCGTTCTGCGGCGCCTTCGCCGGCTCCGGGGACCCGCCGACGCGTGTTCTCCGGGTGGTGGCAGGCGACCTGGTGGCCGGGGGCCAGCTCGATCAGCGGCGGCTCCACCGTCCGGCAGACCTCCGTCGCCTTCCAGCACCGGGTGTGGAACCGGCAGCCGCGGCGGCGGCGCGATCGGCGAGGGCACGTCGCCCGGTCAGCAGGATCCGCTCGCGCTGCTGCTTGCGCTTGGGGTCCGGCACCGGCACCGCCGACATCAGCGCGTTGGTGTACGGGTGGAACGGCGCCGCGTAGAGCGACTCGCGGTCGGCGATCTCCACGATCTTGCCCAGGTACATGACCGCGATCCGGTCCGAGACGTGCCGGATCACCGACAGGTCGTGCGCGATGATCACATAGGTGAGGCCGAGCTCGGACTGGAGGTCGTCCAGCAGGTTGACCACCTGCGCCTGGATGGAGACGTCCAGCGCGGAGACCGGCTCGTCGGCCACGACCAGCTTCGGCTTGAGCGCGAGCGCCCGGGCGATGCCGATGCGCTGCCGCTGGCCGCCGGAGAACTCGTGCGGATAGCGGTTGTAGTGCTCGGGGTTGAGCCCGACCAGCTCCAGGAGGTTCTGCACCTCCTTCTTCACCCCGCCCTCGGTGGCGACGTGCTGGAGCCGGAAGGGCGCGCCCACGATCGTGCCGATGGTGTGCCGCGGGTTCAGCGAGGAGTACGGGTCCTGGAAGATCATCTGCACGTCGCGCCGCATGCGGGCGCATCGCCCCGGTGCTCAGGTGCGTGATGTCCCGGCCCTGCGAACTCGATCTTCCCGCCGGTCGGTTCCAGCAGCCGGGTGATCAGCCGCCCCATCGTGGACTTGCCGCAGCCGGACTCGCCGACCACGCCGAGCGTCTCGCCCGCCGCGACCTCGAAGTCGATGCCGTCGACGGCCTGGACGGCGCCGACCTGCCGGCGCAGCAGCCCCTTGGTGATCGGGAAGTGCTTGACCAGCCCGGAGACCCGCAGCAGCGGCTCGCCGACGGCTTGCGGGCGTGAGCCGTGCGGCGCCGTCCGGTCGACGGCAGCGGCCGCCTCGTCCGCGCCGTCGTGCCGCCGGTGCTTCCTGTCCAGCGAGCGTTCTCCGCCACGGCTTCGTCCTGGCCCTTCACAGCTTCGGTTCGATCTCTTCGGTCCAGATCCGGGCCCGCTCGTCCTCGGCCAGATGGCAGGCGACGACATGGCCGGCGGCCACCTCGCGCAGTTCGGGGACGATCGACTCGGAGGCCCCGCCGGTCAGCGCGGCGTACGGGCAGCGCGGGTGGAAGGCGCAGCCGGACGGCACGTTGATCAGGCTCGGCGGGGCGCCCTTGACCGGGTTGAGCCGCTCGGAGCGCTCCCGGTCCAGCCGCGGCATCGAGCCCAGCAGGCCCCAGGTGTACGGGTGCTGGGGCTCGGTGAAGACCTTCTCGGCGGTGCCGTGCTCGACGGCACCGGCCGCGCGTACATCACCAGCAGGTCGTCGGCGACCTCGGCGACCACGCCCAGGTCGTGGGTGATCATGATGACCGCGGAGCCGAACTCCTTCTGGAGGTCGCGGATCAGGTCCAGGATCTGCGCCTGCACGGTCACGTCGAGCGCGGTGGTCGGCTCGTCGGCGATGAGCAGTTCCGGGTTGTTGACCAGCGACATCGCGATCATCGCGCGCTGGCGCATACCGCCGGAGAACTGGTGCGGGTAGTCGCCGGAACGCGCTTGGCGGGCTCCGGGATGCCGACCCGGTCGAGCATCTCCACGGCCACGCGCGGGGCGGCCCTCTTGGTCACCTTGTGGTGCACCCGGTACGCCTCGACGATCTGCGAGCCGATCGTGTAGTACGGGTGCATCGCGGACAGCGGGTCCTGGAAGATCATCGCCATCTTGCGGCCGCGCAGCCGGCGTACGGCGTCCGGGTGGGCGCCGACCAGTTCCTCGCCGTCGAGCCAGACCTCACCGGAGATCTTCGCCCGGGTGCCGCGGTGCAGGCCCATGATGCCCAGCGAGGTGACCGACTTGCCGGAGCCCGACTCGCCGACGATGCCGAGGGTACGGCCGCGCTGCAGGTCGAAGCTGAGGCCGTCCACGGACTTGACCAGGCCGTCGTCGGTGTCGAAGTGGATGCGCAGGTCGCGCACCGACAGGTACGCGTCGCCGCCGCCCAGGGCCGGCGACTGCACCGGCTCGCCGACCACGGCCCGGCTGTCGCCGGGCCGGCCTGCTCGGGCACGGTCGCCTTGCGCGGAGCGGCCTTGGCCAGGTCGGCCGGACGCGACTCGGGCTGCGCCGCTGCTCGGCCTCGGACCGGCTCGTCCGCCGGCTCGGCTCGCGGGCGCTCGGCCTGCTCGCGCTGCTCGGCCTGATCGGCCGTGGCCGGGCTCGGCTCGCCGGCTGCTCCCGGGCACGGTCTTGTCCGTGCCCGCGTCGCTGCTGGTGCCGTCGGTGCTCACGAGAACCTCACACGGGGGTCGAGTGCGGCGTACACGATGTCCACCAGCAGGTTGCAGACCACGATGAAGGCCGCGGCGATCATGGTGACCCCGAGGATCTTGGGCAGGTCGTTGTCCTGCACGGCGCCGACGGCGTAGTCGCCGATGCCCTGGAGGGAGAAGACCTGCTCGGTGATGAGCGCGCCGCCGATCAGCAGGCCGAAGTCGAGGCCGAAGATCGTGACGATCGGGGTGAGCGCGGAGCGCAGCCCGTGCTTGACGACCACGGTGCGCTCGGGCAGGCCCTTGGCGCGGGCGGTGCGGATGTAGTCCTCGCCCATGGTCTCCAGCATGCCCGCCCGGGTGAGCCGGGCGTACAGCGCGGAGTACAGGAAGGCGAGGGTGACCCAGGGCAGGATCAGGTTCCACGCCCAGCTGAGCGGGGTTGTCGAGGATCGACACGTAGTGGACGTTGTTCCAGATCGCCCACTGGTAGCTGAGCAGCGCCGAGCGCGAGCAGGCCGGTGAAGAAGATCGGCAGCGAGACGCCGGCCAGGGCGACGCCCATGGACAGGCGGTCGAAGATCGAGCCCCGCTTGAGCGCGGAGAGCACGCCGATGGCGACACCGGAGACCACCCACAGCACGGCGGCGCCGACCGCCAGCGAGAGGGTGACCGGGATACGGGTCTTCAGCTCCGGCCAGACCTCGACATGGCTCTTGAAGGAGTAGCCGAAGCAGGGCCGGTGGCACTGGGCCGCGTCGGGGCCGAACTTGTAGTTCGCCCCCATGACGATGGCCTTGATGAAGTGCCAGTACTGCTCGTAGAGCGGCAGGTCGAAGCCGAGGTTCTTCTTGACCGCCGCGATGGAGGCGGGGTTGGCGTCCTTGCCGACGTACTGGGTGGCAAGCTGCGTGGTGGTCTGCCCGCCGAGGCGTGGCACCAGGAAGAAGATCGCAAAGGTGACTGCGCTGACCACCAGCAGCAGCACTATCGCCGCGATCACGCGTCGGATGATGTACGCAGTCACAACTGTCCGGCATCAGGGCCGCCGGACCGGATCACGGCCCGGCGGCCCCGTTGCCTTCACCTGCCTTTCAAGATGAACGCAATGCCGTCGCTTACTTGGACGAGCCGATCAGGGTGTAGTCGTACATACCGAGGTACGCCTGCGTGACGGTCACGTTCGTCGCGGACGCCGGGCGGTACAGCAGGTTCTTGCGGTAGATCAGCGGCACGACGGTCGCGGTCTGGATGACCTGCTTGTCGATCGTCGCCCCACGCCTTGGTCCGCGCCGCGGCGTCGGTGTTGGCGATGGCGGCGGCGAGCGCCGAGTTGATCTTCGGGTCGTTCAGCTCCATCAGGTTGTTGCCGCCCGAGGGCTTGATGGCGCTGCCGTCGACGATCTGGTCCAGGAAGCCGTAGCCGGTCGGCCAGTCGGCGCCCCACGCCATCATCATCAGGCCGAGCTTGTGCTGGTGCACGTAGCTCGGGCACACCGGCGAAGTTCGAGAAGTACTTGCCGGAGGGGTACTGCTTGATGGTGAGCGTTGATGCCGACCGGCTTGAGGGCCTGCTGGATCGCGGTGGCCTCGGCCACCTCGGTGGGACGGTCGGAGCGCGCGGTGATGTTCGCGGAGAAGCCGCCCGGCTTGCCGCACTGGGCCAGCGCGGCCTTCGCCTTCGCCGCGTCGCCGCTTGTTGCCGGCCGACGGGAACAGGTCGAACTTGCTGTAGCCGTTGACGGACGGCGGCAGCAGCGTGCTGGCCACGTCACCGTGGACCGGGCCGCCGAACGCCTGCTGCATCGACACCTTGTCGACGCGCCCACTCGACGGCCTCGCGGCAGTCGATGTTGTTGAACGGCGCGACCTTCGGGTTGATCGCCATGTACGACGTGGCGCCCGCGTACGGGTCGTCGGTCTGCGCGGCGAGCTTCGGCTGGGTGAGCAGCTTCGGCTGGGTCTGCGGCTGCACACCGGTACCGGCGGCGTCCACCGTCGAGTTGTCGGCGAGCAGGTTGTTGTCGATCGTGACCGCGTTCACCTTGAACTTGACGGTGATCTTGTCCGGCAGCGCCTTGCGGATCGGGTCGCGTGGAGGCGACCCACTGCGGGTTGCGGACCAGCGTCGCGCTCTTGCCGTCCTGGTAGGACTGGAACATGTACGGGCCGGTGGACAGGATGTGGTTCACGTAGCTCGCGCCCGTGTCCTTGGACTGCTCGATCGGGGCGGTCTGCGAGAACGTCGCCAGGTAGTCGAAGTCCGCGAACGGCTTCGCCAGGTGGAAGACGATCGTGTGGTCGTCCGGCGTCGCGATCGAGGCCAGCCCGCTCGGGCTCTTGTCCTTGTACGGGCCCTGGTACTTCGCGTCGTCGGCGAGGTACGCCTTGAAGTAGGTCGGTCCGTTGGACAGCGCCTCGGGCGCGAAGTTGCTGCGCTCGATCGCGTACTTGACGTCCTTGGAGGTGACCGGCGTGCCGTCCTGGAACTTGATGCCGCTGCGCAGCGTGTAGGTCCAGGTCTTCGCGTCGGGGCTGGCCTTGCCCAGGCCCGTGGCCAGGTCGGGGACGACGGACAGGCCGTCGCTGCCGGCGGCCGGCTTGAAGGTGAGCAGGGAGCGCCCGTACAGCCGGGAGAAGTTCTGCACCCAGCCGTAGTACGTGTTGCCCGGGTCCAGGGAGTCCGGTACGTCGGAGTCCTCCATGGTCACCGTGCCACCCTTCTTGGTGGAGGGGTTCACGATGCCGGTCAGCCCGGCGTCCTTGGCAGCCGTGGAGCCGCCGCCGCCGCCTTGCCGCCGCCGCTGTTGTCGTTCTTGCCGTTGCAGGCGGATGCTCCCAGGGCGAGTGCCGTGGCCAGCGCCAGCGCTGCTGTCGCTTTTCTGGTGTTCATGCCGAGGAAAGCCTCCCAGATCGGTGTATGTGCGTAACGCCGGCCGCCGGATGGGGCAGCCGGGACAAGTCGGTGGGGTACATCACTTGCCGCGCGGGTCGAGCGCGTCGCGCAGCCCGTCGCCGAGCAGGTTGAAGGCCAGCACCGTGACGAAGATCGCGATGCCCGGCACGATCATGTACTCGGGGTCGATCTGCCAGTAGTCGACGGCGCTGGTGAGCATGTCGCCCCAGGACGCCTGCGGCGGGGCGATGCCGACGCCCAGGAAGCTCAGGCCCGCCTCGAAGAGGATGTTGGTGGGGATCAGCAGCGTCGAGTAGACGAGGATCGGCGCCACCAGGTTGGGGAGCAGTTCCCGGAAGAGGATGAACGGGCCGCGGGCGCCCGAGGCTGCGGGAGGCTTCGACGAACTCGCGCTCGCGCAGGCTGAGCGTCTGCCCGCGGACGATCCGGCCCATGTAGGGCCAGTTGAAGAAGCCGATCACGAAGATCAGCACCGAGATGCGCAGCGGCAGGCCGCTCAGGCCGAAGGCGCCGTCCTGGAGCGCGGCCGAGATCGAGATGGCGAAGAGCAGCAGCGGGAAGGCCAGGAAGATGTCCATCATCCGGCTGATCGCGCTGTCCACCCAGCCGCCGTAGTAGCCGGCGATGATGCCCAGCACCGTGCCGATGACGTTCGACAGGACGGTGGCGCCGGTCGCGACCAGCAGCGACACCCACGAGCCCTCGATGATCCGGGCCAGCATGTCCCGGCCGTACTGCGGGTCGACACCCAGCGGGTGGCTCCAGCTGATGCCGCCCCAGCCGCCCTTGGGGGCGAGCAGGTCGGGGTCGACCAGGTTCTGGTGGAACTGGTTCGGGTCGAGGCCGAAGATCGACTCGATCGGCTTGGCCAGGACGGCCATGCAGCACGAGCAGGATCACCACGACGCCGCCCGCGACGGCCACCTTGTCGCGCTTGAACCGCATCCAGGCGATCTGGCCGAGGGATCTGCCCTCGATCATCTTCCGCCCGGCCCCACTGAGGATGGCCTCGGGCTGAGCCTCGGCCTGTCCGGGAGTGGTATCCATCGGTGTGGTCATGGTGAAACTGACCCCTCTCGCCGGCGGGTAACCGGCGCGCGCCCGCCGCTGTAGCGGCTTTACTCATCAGTCGTGCTGCATGCTCGTGCGGTGCTGCCGTACGCGGTACGCGTGCGGTCCTGCTCGATCGGTCTGCGGTACCTGAGTGACGGAACGCGCCTTCGCTACGCGCGTTGCGGATGGTGCGGAGTAATCAGGTCAAGACCACAAGGCCCCTGCCGGTGGATTCTTGTGGTGGTCGGCGATCACCCGCCAGACCTCACGGCGAAGGGATGCGCAACTGTGATGTGGTGATTCTTTGTCCGTTACCCGCGCGTACCTCGGGGTACGGTCGGGTGATGGACGAGCGTCTGCGCGCGGTGTGCGACCTGATGATGCCCCAGGCCCGGGAGATGTCCGGCCTGCACGAATACGACGGACGGGTCCAGGACCTGTCCCCCGACGGGGTGCGCGGCGTCGCTGGCGGCGGTGGAGCGCGCGCGCCGGCACGGGCCCGCTGGAGGACCGCCACGACGAGGCGCACCTGGCGGCCTTCGAGGAGTCGATGCGGGTGCAGTACGGCGACCTCGAACTGCACCGCCGCGACCCGTATCCGCACCTGTCCAACCTCGAACTCGCCTGCTACGACCGGGAGTACGCCCCCCGCAGGGACCGCGCGGCGGCCCGCCGCGAGCACCTGGCCCAGTGGCCGGACGCGGTGGACGGCGCGCTCGCCTCGCTCGACCGGGTGACGGCGCCGGTGGCCGAGCGCGCTGCTCGGCGCCGCCCGCGGCCTGGCCGCCGACCTCGACCCGGACGCGGGGCCGCGAGGAGGCGGCGGCCTGCGGGCGCACGCCCGGCTGATCGCGCACATCTGCAGCAGGCCGCCGAGCACGGCGACCCCGACCCGCGGCTCGGCGGCGACGGCGCTGGCCGCGCTGATGGGCTCCCAGGAGGGCATGCGGGTGGACCTGGCGGCGCTCGCCGACGACGCCGACCGCGAACGCGCCCGGCTCACCGAACTGCTCACCGACTCCTGCCGCGCGCTGGACCCGCACCGCACGGTCGACGAGCTGATCCCCGGCCTGCTCGCCGACCACCCCGACGCGGACGGCGTGATCCCCGAGGCGGCCCGGCTCACCGAGGAGGTGATCGCCTTCACCCGCGACCGCGGCCTGGCGCCGTACCTCGACGGCGAGTGCCTGGTCGGCCCGGCGCCGGCCTCCCGGCGCTGGGCGATGGCGATGATGACCTGGGCCGCGCCCGGCGAGTCCGAGAGCCCGTCGTGGTACCACGTCACCCCGCCGGAGCCGGACTGGCCGGCCGAGGAGCGCGAGGAGTGGCTCAGCGTCTTCAGCCGGACCAGCCTGCCGTCGATCACCGTGCACGAGGTCGCCCCCGGCCACTTCGCCCACGGCCGCGCGCTGCGCCGGGCGGCCGGCCCGGTCCGCCGCATACTGCACAGCGTGTCCTTCGCCGAGGGCTGGGCGCACTACGTCGAGGAGGTCTGCCTCGAAGAGGGGTTCCGGGCCCGCGACCCGCGGTTCGCGATCGGCGTCGCGCTCGAAGCGCTGGTCCGGGTCACCCGGCTGACCTGCGCGATCGGCCTGCACACCGGGGCGATGGACCTGGAGGAGGCCACCCGGCTGTTCATGCGCGACGCCCACCTGTCCCGCGCGGCGGCCGCGTCCGAGGCCCGGCGCGGCACCTTCGACGCGGGCTACGGCCGCTACACCTGGGGCAAGCTGGAGATCCTGCGGCTGCGCGAGCGGGCCCGGCGCGAGTGGCGCGGCGGGTTCACCGCTCCCCCGCTTCCACGCTGCGCTGCTCGGGCTCGGCAGCCCCCCGCTCGGCCTCCTCGACGCCGCCCTCACCGGCTGCCGCCGTTCCCCCGGAACGCGGCGCCCCCAGGCGCTGGGGCACTCCAGCGAGCTGGAGTGCGCGCCCGGCCACCGGCCGGTGGTCGGACGCGACAGCGGTCCTCGTCGGCGCGGGCCGCCAGGCGCTGGCGGTCCGCCGCCTGCGTGGGAGCTACGCGGTCGAAGAAGGGGCGGCCGAACGCCCGCATCCACAAGCGCGACAGGGTCGTACGGGTCAGCCCATCGCCACCGTGGAGACGGCCACCCCGTCCGGCACCCCGGCCACCGCCTGCTGCATCATCAGCCGCACCGCCTCGACCGCCTGCGGCCGCGCCGTCGTAGAGCTCGACCCCGATCGCGAGGTACGGCTCGCCGAGCACCGGCTGCACCCACGCCTGGCGCAGCGCGCGCACCGCGGGGGTGCGGTGCGCGGCCTGCGCCAGCAGGGCGTAGAACTGCGGGAGTTGGAGCGAGGGCTCGCCGATCTGGAGCGGGCCGGCGGGCAGCAGGTCCAGGCCGACGGCGATCCGGCGCAGGTCGGCCCACGGGATGCCGACGCCGCCGCCGGACGCGTGCGGATTGAGCCAGAGCCCGGACCGGTCGGGGTAGAGGGTGAGCGCGATGTCCCGCCCGGAGACCACCTCGTGCTCACGGTTCCAGCCGCTGGCGGACATCTCCCGCGGCGAGGTGAAGCACGGCGCGTAGCCGTGGCCGCCGACCTCCATGGTGCCGTACTGCGCGTCCGGCGACCCCGGGGTGCCGTGCCACAGCAGCATCCACACCTCGCCCTCGGCGAGCGACGCGAGCAGGTTCTCGTATGCGTCGTAACGGCCCGGAGCCACCTGGAGCATCATCTGCTCCAGCTGTCCGGCCGCCGCCGCACCGCCTTGCGCGCCCGCGATCACGTGGGACCGCCCCTTTCCCCTCGTCTGTTGTTCGCACGACATCAAATCAGGTCGAGTGTTCCCTGTGTAACGTCGACCGACTCAAGCGCCGTCGCCTAAATGCCGCGTATACGGCCGGTATACGTGAGCGGACCCGGTACGCTCGGTCACCCTCAGTCGCGGCTGAAGAACGGCGCCACGACCTCCAGCATCCAGTCGCCGACCGGGTCCTGGGCCACGTCGAGCAGGATCAGGTGCACCTCCCAGGGCAGCGGCACCGCCCCCAGCGCCCGGCCGAGCGCGTCCATCGCGGCGGCCCGGTCGGTGTCCTGCCAGCGGTCCAGCTCGACGCCGACGAACAGGGCGGTGGGCTCGTCCTCGACGGCGGCCAGCGCCCGGCGGGCGGTCAGCACCACCGGGGTGACCGCGAACTCGCCGGCCGCGACGGCCAGGAAGTCCACCGGCTCCTCGTCGTGCTCCGGCTCCCACAGCCGCACCCGCGCGCCGGCGGGCGCGTCCGCGCCGCGCACGCCCGGCTCGCCGCGCCCGCGGCACAGCTCGGCCACCGCGGCCGGCGGCAGCGGCACGCCCACGGCCCCGCCGGGGTTGACCGCCACGCCCGACCATCGGCGGCAGCCCGCGGACGAACTCGCGGACCGGCGCGACGGTGCACGACATGCCGTCGGCCGCCTGCCGGAACTGCTGCTCGGAGCTGAAGACCGGCACGTAGGGCGCGCCGCCCAGCTCGACGGTGGGCAGGTCGAAGCCGGGCGCGCCCGGCCCGCCGCCGTTGGGCAGCGGCACCCACACCTGCGAGCGGCCGAGCACCTCCAGCAGCCTGGGCGTGGCCGCGGGGTTGCCGAGGCTCGCGGTGAGCACCTCTTCCAGCTCGTTCGCCGGCCATATGTACGGTGCCGGATTCTCCATGTCCACCCTTGTCCGTGCCACTGCGCTGCTGCCCGGGAAACCCTAGCCGCTGCGTGGGGACGCGGACATGCCCGCGCGGACCCGGGCGTGCAATGATGAGGCCACAACTTGCATACCGGCCGTTGGAGGCCGCGCGGGAGAGTCCCGGACCCCGTAACCCCGGGGCCCGGGCGCCGAAGGAGCAAGTCCTCCCTTGAATCTCTCAGGCACAGATACCGCGCGGGCGAGGCAGATCTGAAAAGCGGAGGGGCCGTGACCGGGCCCGTCCCACCCAAGGTGCAAGCCGCGGGCCCGCGCAGGCGGGGTCACGGTGAACCTCTCAGGTTCCGATGACAGATGGGGAGAGCGGGGCACCGGTCCGCGCCGGCCGATCCCGTTCCGCACCCGCGTACCGTCCTCGTACCCGTTCTCACCTGGGAGCCCGTAACCGATGAGCGAATCCCGCCGTACCGCGCTCGACGCGCTGCACCGCGCGCTGGGCGCGACCATGACCGACTTCGCCGGCTGGGACATGCCGCTGCGGTACGCCAGCGAGCGCGAGGAGCACCAGGCCGTACGCACCAGGGCCGGCCTGTTCGACCTCTCGCACATGGGCGAGATCACCGTGACCGGGCCGCAGGCCGGCCAGGCGCTGGACCACGCGCTGGTCGGCCACCTGTCCGCGCTCGCGGTCGGCCGGGCCCGCTACACGATGGTCTGCGCGCCCGACGGCGGCATCCTGGACGACCTGATCGTCTACCGGCTGGCCGACGAGGAGTTCATGGTCGTCGCCAACGCCTCCAACGCGCAGACGGTGCTCGACGCCGTCGCGCTGCGCGCGGCGGGCTTCGACGCGGCGGTCCGCGACGACCGGGAGGCGTACGCGCTGCTCGCCGTCCAGGGCCCGCGCTCGCCGGAGATCCTGACGTCGGTCGACCGACGCCGACCTGCCGGGCCTGCGGTACTACGCCGGGCTGCCCGGCGTGGTGGCCGGGGTGGACGCGCTGATCGCCCGGACCGGCTACACCGGCGAGGACGGCTTCGAGCTGTTCGTGGCGCCCGGCGACGCCGAGCGGCTGTGGCAGGCGCTCACCGAGGCCGGCGCGTCGGCCGGGCCTGGTGCCGTGCGGGCTGTCCTGCCGGGACACGCTGCGCCTGGAGGCCGGCATGCCGCTGTACGGGCACGAGCTGACCGCCGCGGTCACCCCCTTCGACGCGGGGCTCGGCCGGGTGGTGAAGTTCGACAAGCCCGGCGACTTCGTCGGCCGCGAGGCGCTGACCGCGGCCGCGCGCAAGGCCGAGGAGACGCCGCCGCGCACGCTGGTCGGCCTGGTCGCCGAGGGCCGCCGGGTGCCGCGGGCCGGCTACCCGGTGACCGACGCCGCCGGCGCGGTGATCGGCGAGGTCACCTCCGGCGCCCCGTCCCCCACGCTCGGCCGGCCGATCGCCATGGCCTACGTGGACGCCGCGCACGCCGCGCCCGGCACGTCGGGGGTCGCGGTCGACATCCGCGGCGCGCGCGAGCCGCACGAGGTCGTGGCGCTGCCGTTCTACAAGCGCGAGCGCTGATCCGCCCGGGTACGGCCGCGGGTCCGCCCGCGGCCCCGCCCGACACCTGTCCCGCCCGCCGTTACCCGACACCGCCCGCCACCGGGCCGTCCCCTGTGTACCGCCCGCGCCGCGCGCGAGCACCCCTTCTGATCCGGGAGAATTCCGCCATGAGCATCAACCCTGAGCAGCTGCGTTACAGCAAGGAGCACGAGTGGCTCTCCGCCCCCGCGGACGGGGTGTCCACCGTGGGCATCACCTCGCACGCCGCCGACGCGCTCGGTGACGTCGTCTTCGTCCAGCTCCCCGAGGTGGGCGCCACGCTCGCCGCGGGCGAGACCTGCGGCGAGCTGGAGTCCACCAAGTCCGTCAGCGACCTGTACTCGCCGGTCTCCGGCGAGGTCACCGAGGTCAACCAGGACGTCGCCGACGACCCGTCCCTGGTCAACTCGGCGCCGTTCGAGGGCGGCTGGCTGTTCAAGGTGAAGGTGTCGGACGACGGCGCGGACCTGCTGACCGCCGCCGAGTACGACGCGTTCATCGAGAACTGAGGGGACGGGCCGGATGTCGCTTCTCAACCAGTCCCTGCACGAGTTCGACCCGGACGTCGCCGCCGCGGTCGACGCCGAGCTGCACCGCCAGCAGTCCACCCTGGAAATGATCGCCTCGGAGAACTTCGCGCCGGTCGCCGTCCTGGAGGCCCAGGGCTCGGTGCTGACCAACAAGTACGCCGAGGGCTACCCGGGCCGCCGCTACTACGGCGGCTGCGAGCACGTCGACGTGATCGAGCAGCTCGCCATCGACCGGGTCAAGGCGCTGTTCGGCGCCGAGGCCGCCAACGTCCAGCCGCACTCGGGCGCGCAGGCCAACGCGGCCGCGATGTTCGCCCTGATCAAGCCGGGCGACACCATCCTGGGCCTGGACCTGGCGCACGGCGGCCACCTGACCCACGGCATGAAGATCAACTTCTCCGGCAAGCTGTACAAGGTCGCCGCCTACCACGTGGACCCGGACGACCGGCCTGGTCGACATGGCCGAGGTCGAGCGGCTGGCCAAGGAGCACCGGCCGCAGCTCGATCGTGGCCGGCTGGTCGGCGTACCCGCGGCAGCTCGACTTCGCGGAGTTCCGCCGGATCGCCGACGAGGTCGGCGCGCTACCTGATGGTCGACATGGCGCACTTCGCGGGCCTGGTCGCGGCCGGGCTGCACCCCTCGCCCGTGCCGTACGCGGACGTGGTCACCACCACGACCCACAAGACCCTCGGCGGCCCGCGCGGCGGGGTGATCCTGTCCACGGCCGAGCTCGCCAAGAAGATCAACTCGGCGGTCTTCCCCGGTCAGCAGGGCGGCCCGCTGGAGCACGTCATCGCCGCGAAGGCGGTCGCCTTCAAGGCCGCGGCGACGGAGGAGTTCAAGGACCGGCAGTCCCGTACGCTCGAAGGCGCCGAGATCCTCGCCGCGCGGCTCGCGCGAGCCGGACGTCGCCGGGACGGGCGTGTCGGTGCTGTCCGGCGGCACGGACGTCCACCTGGTGCTGGTCGACCTGCGCGACGTCCGCGCTCGACGGCCAGCAGGCCGAGGACCGGCTGCACGAGGTCGGCATCACCGTGAACCGCAACGCGGTGCCCAACGACCCGCGGCCGCCGATGGTCACCTCGGGGCTGCGCATCGGCACGCCCGCGCTGGCCACGCGGGGCTTCACCGCGGAGGACTTCCGGGAGGTCGCGGACGTCATCGCCCTCACTCTTACGGCTGCGCCGAGCTTCCCGGAGTCCGAGCGGGCGCCGCTCGTGGCGAGGGTTGCCGCCCTCGCCGCCAAACACCCGCTCTACGCCTGACGGCGCCCCGCAATAAGGCTCCCCTCCACGGAAGAGGGCTCCCCCGAGCGTCCCGGGGGCCCTCCGCGGAAAGGGGCCTCCCCCGAGCGGCTCAGGGGTCCCTCCACGGAAGGGGGCTTCCCCGAGCGGCTCGGGGGCCCTCTGCGGAGGACGGCGCCTTTTCAGGGGCGCTGGGGGTACCCCCGGACGGAGTCTGGGGGAGGAACTGCGCGGGCAACCGGCCACCGGCCGGTGGTCCGGATGCGACCGCAACAGCCCCTTTGGGGCGGTGACGACGTACAGCCACGTCGTGGCTGGTCGCGCAGTTCCCCGCGCCCCTAAAAACGAGGCGCCCCTCGCCCGGGGAGGGGGCGCCGCCCCACGCAAGGGCGCCCCTCGCCCGGGGTAGGGCGCCGCTCTCCGGGGAGGGACCCTGGGGGCGGGGGCCGCGCGCCCCTCGAAAGGCACTCCGGTGCGCAAAGGGAGCACCCTTGGGTGCAAGGGCCCCATCCCGCAAGCGCCCCGCAGGGGACATGCAGGGGACAACGGCGTCCCCGCAACCAAGGAGCAACGCACGTGGCAATCTCGGTCTTCGACCTCTTCTCCATCGGCATCGGCCCCTCCAGCTCGCACACCGTCGGCCCGATGCGGGCGGCCGGCATCTTCGCGCACCGGCTGAAGAACGAGGGCCTGCTCGCCCACACCGCCTCCGTACGCGCGGAGCTGTTCGGCTCGCTCGGCGCGACCGGCCACGGCCACGGCACCCCCAAGGCGGTCCTGCTCGGCCTGTCGGGCCACTCGCCGCGCACGGTCGACGTGGAGACCGCCGACGACGAGGTCGCCGCGTATCCGCGAGGACAAGCGGCTCAGCGTGCTCGGCGCCCACGAGATCGACTTCGACCCGGACACCCACCTGGTCCTGCACCGGCGCCGCTCGCTGCCGTACCACGCCAACGGCATGCGGCTGTTCGCGTACGACGCGACGGGCGCGCCGCTGCTGGAGAAGACGTACTACTCGGTCGGCGGCGGCTTCGTGGTCGACGAGGACGCGGTCGGCGAGGACCGGATCAAGCTGGACGACACGGTGCTGCGGCACCCGTTCCGCACCGGCGACGAACTGCTGCGGCTCACCCGGGAGACCGGCCTGTCGATCTCCGCGCTGATGCTGGAGAACGAGAAGGCGTGGCGCACCGAGGCCGAGATCCGCGCCGGGCTGCTGGACATCTGGCGGGTGATGCAGGCCTGCGTGGAGCGCGGGATGTCCCGCGAGGGCATCCTGCCCGGCGGTCTGAAGGTCCGGCGCCGCGCCGCGCAGTCCGCCCGCCAGCTGCGCGCCGAGGGCGACCCGGCGCGCGCACGCCATGGAGTGGGTCACCCTGTACGCGATGGCCGTCAACGAGGAGAACGCGGCCGGCGGCCGCGTGGTGACCGCGCCCACCAACGGCGCCGCGGGCATCATCCCCGCCGTCCTGCACTACTACCTGAACTTCGTCTGCTCCCCCACCGCCCCGGCCGCCGAGCAGGAGGACGCCGTCGTCCGCTTCCTGCTCGCCGCGGGCGGCGATCGGCATGCTCTTCAAGGAGAACGCCTCGATCTCCGGCGCCGAGGTCGGCTGCCAGGGCGAGGTGGGCTCGGCCTGCTCCATGGCCGCCGGCGGCCTCGCCGAGGTCCTCGGCGGCACCCCCGAGCAGGTCGAGAACGCCGCCGAGATCGGCATGGAGCACAACCTCGGCCTGACCTGCGACCCGGTCGGCGGCCTCGTCCAGATCCCCTGCATCGAGCGCAACGGCATGGCCTCGGTCAAGGCCGTCACCGCCGCCCGCATGGCCATGCGCGGCGACGGCCGCCACCACGTCTCCCTCGACAAGGTCATCAAGACCATGAAGGAGACCGGCGCGGACATGAAGGTCAAGTACAAGGAAACCGCCCGCGGCGGCCTCGCGGTGAACGTCATCGAGTGCTGACGCGGTAGCCCCTGACCTGGAGCTTCCCATCTTTCAGCTCTGTCGGAAGCTTCCCCATATGCACGGCGGAATGTCCCTCGGAAGTCCCTCCGACAGAGCTGAAAGTCCCTGAAAAGTCCCTGGGCTCCCGGGCAGCAGAGGGCCCTCCACCAGGGGCTGCTCCGTGCTTCATCAGCCGCGGGGGCGGTCGCCGGGGCAGGTCAGCGGCCGCGCTTCCTCACACCTTGCGACGCCGGGCGGGCCGAAGCACCGTGACTCGAACCCACGACCGACGGATTATGAGTCGCCCGGATTCCGTGCCGGAAGATGACGAGTGATCCTTCCTGACCCCATCGTTGCAGTTCAGAAGGTTGACCCGTCCGTATCTCGGTAGGCGGTGCCACCCCGTCCGCAAGCGTCCGTGCTCACACCGGGCTCACGCGGTGACATCCGTTACGGTCCCTCGCTTGGCACGAACATGGATCGCAGACGTCAGAACCGACTCGCCCCCTCCGGAGGGAGCGAGTCGACGTCTCCCAAACAGGCGGTCACATCACCCGACGATCACTCAGCTCAGCCCCCGGGCGGGCACGACCCTCGGGATGAGGTTCCCCCTGCTGGTCCTGACTACCATCCGCTCCGCCACCCTGACCAGTATCGCCTTTCTATTGCAGGGCGGCATACATGGTGGACACGCCCAGGAAAGCGATGCCCCGGTCCCGCCCAGCAGGCCGGCCTACGCGTCGGTGAGGTAGTACACCACTTCATGCTTGAGCAACGGACTCATCAACCACGACTCCGCCAGAGCGCAGGGTCCCGTAGTACTGCACGGCGAATTCTGGGCGAGTTCAGCAGCACCAGGCCGCACCCGGCCCCCGGGCCGACCCCGTGCCGGCGCATGTGGGCAGCCGCGCGGGCACTGGCCTGCTCCAGCTCCGTGCAGCTCAGCATCACCGCGTCCTGACGGCCAGCGCGATGGTCCGCGTGGCGGAAGGCAGGCGCAGCAGGCTGGTGGCGCGGCCACCCCGGAGCGGGTCTCGTCCGACCTCCTTCGAGCATACATTGATCCAACCAATCGATTGGTTGCAATGAGGGGCCACTAGGGACACCGTCGGACTTCCGCGCTAGCCTGTCAACCAATCGATCGGTTGTCATGAAGACGGCCCAAGGAGGAGCAGGTGGATGTCCCCGTCTGGGAGCCGCGCAGGGTTGCCGCCGTGGCTATCGAACTGCCCGAGGGGGTCGCCCCGCCCGGCACCCGCGGCCAGATCCTGCGCGAGGCGCTGGCCCTGTATGCGGAGACCGGCTTCCACGGCACTTCGATTCGGGCGATCGCCGGGAAGGTGGGGATCAACTCCGCCACGCTCTATGCGCATTACCCGTCCAAAGAACACGTCCTGGCCGAATTGGTCCGCATCGGCCATCGGGAACTGCTCACCCGTCTGACCGGGGCGCTGGCGGCAACCGTGCCGGAGCAGGGGGCTGCCGGTGAGCTGGCGGCCCTGGTGCGCGCGCACGTCTACGTGCACACGGACTTTCCGCTGTTGGCGGTGGTGACCAACGGCGAACTGCACGCGTTGTCCGCCGAGCAGGCCGCACCCGCACTGGAGCTGCGGGCCGCCTGTCGGCGTCTGCTGGTGGACTCGCTGGAACGCGGGGTCAAGGACGGTGACTTCCGTGTGCCGGACCTTCTGCTGGCCGCGACCGCCATCGGCAGCATCGGCATGCAGGTCGCCCAGTGGTTCGGTCCCGACCAGCCCTACAGTCGCGAGCAGGTCGCCGCCGCCTACGTCCAGTTCGCCCTGCGGATCGCGGGCGTCGCGAAGCTGTGACCTGCCGGCAGCCGTAACCCGCTCGCCCCCGCGAAGGAAGGCATCATGCCCCAGCCCGTCGTCACCACTCGATCCGGCAGAGTGCGCGGTGCCTGTACCCGGAGCCCGGTTTCCGTCTTCAAGGGGCTCCCGTACGCCGCCCCGCCCACCGGCCCGAACCGCTTCCGGCCGCCGCAGCCCGTCGCCTCCTGGACCGGCGTGCGCGACGCGCTGGACTACGGTCCGACCGCGCCCAAGGCTCCCTACGCCCCGC
Source organism: uncultured Actinomycetota bacterium (assembly GCA_963820715.1). Classification (GTDB taxonomy): domain Bacteria; phylum Actinomycetota; class Actinomycetes; order Streptomycetales; family Streptomycetaceae; genus Actinacidiphila. Next base: position 794,009 of record CAWGAU010000005.1, read on the forward strand.
CCTTCGATCTCCTCATCCCCGAGGTCGACATCCCAGGCGAGGACTGCCTCAACCTCAACATATGGACCCCGGACCCGGCAGGACGCCTCCCGGTCATGGTGTGGTTGCACGGCGGCGCGTTCACCAACGGCTCCGGCTCGGTCCCCGGCTACGACGGCACCGCCTTCGCCCGCGACGGCGTCGTCCTGGTCACGCTGAACTACCGCCTGGGCGCCGCCGGCTTCGGCCTCTTCGACGATGCTCCCGCCAACCTCGGCCTGCTCGACCAGATCGCCGCCCTGAACTGGGTCCAGGACAACATCGCCTCCTTCGGCGGCGACCCACAGCAGGTCACGGTCTTCGGCGAATCCGCCGGCGCCATGAGCATCGGCACACTGCTGGCCGTCCCGCGAGCCGAAGGACTGTTCCACCGGGCGATCCTGCAAAGCGGCGCCGCCCACCACACTGTTGCCCCCGCAACCGCCGCGCGCATCACCCGCCACATCGCCGCTCTTCTAGCCGTACCGCCCACCGCTGCGGGCATGGCCGCTGTCCCCGCCGACCGCCTGCTCCACGCCCAGCAGCACCTGCGCGCCGATGTCTCCGCCGACCCGGACCCGGCGCGCTGGGGCGAGGTCGCACTCAATCTGATGCCCTTCGAACCCGTCGTCGACGGCGAACTACTCCCCGGACCCCCGATCGACCGCATCGCCGCGGGCGCCGGCGCCTCGGTCGATCTCCTGATCGGTACCAACACCGAGGAGTTCCGGCTCTTCCTCACCCCCACCGGTGTCCTCGATCAGATATCCGAGCACGTACCGCGTATCTCGGCTGCCCGCTACGGACTGGACCCCGACCACGCGCTTGCGGTCTACGCCGCCACAAGACCCGCGGCCACCCCTGGCGATCTCCTCGCCGCGATCACGACCGACTGGTTCTACCGCATCCCGGCCCTCCGCCTTGCCGAAGCACGCCTGGCGCATCCGGCCCAGAAAACCCACCTCTACGAGTTCGCCTGGCAGCCCCCGGTGTTCGACGGCCACCTCGGCGCCTGCCATGCCGCCGAACTCCCCTTTGTCTTCGACAACCTGCACGACAAGGGCTTCACGGCCCTCATCGGCACCGAGCCCCCACAGCAACTCGCCGATGCCATGCACGCTGCCTGGGTCTCCTTCGCCACCACCGGCGCCCCTGGCTGGGCCCCGTACGACACCGCTCGACGCACCACGATGCGCTTCGACTCCGTCTCCTCCTCACTTGCCGATCCCCGGCCCGAGGAACGCGCCCTGTGGGACGGCCATCGCTGACACTGCGGTGGGCGACACAGGCACAGAACGCACAAGCAGGCGAGGGCACGCCACACGGTGGGCGGCATGCCCTCGGACATTGCGGCCTGCTCAGGCCGGGCACCCGGAATCGGCGATCACGTAGTAGCCGTCGGAGGTCTCCTCCAGGGTGTGGGTGGTGAACGTGTTCCACGGGCCCATGGCCTGGTTGGAGCCGCTGGTATAGACGTTGCCGCCGCTTTGGTGGGCACAGCCGGCAGCGGTCTGGTTTGTAGTTGTTGTCCGTGAACCAGCTGCACTCCGGGCAGCGGGAGTCCGGGCGGCGTCGGTGATCCTCCGGTCGTCCCAGTCGCGCATCCGCTCCTTCGGCCAGGCCAGGCTGGCCAGCGGCGAGGTCTCGGTCATCCCCCACATCTGCACCAGCGGGATGCCGAGGTCCCGGCGGTAGCGCCCGATCAGCACCCGCGGCGGACGGGCCCCGCCGCACAGCAGGTGCCGCATGTCCGGCAGCCCGCCGCGGGCGGCGATCTCGTCGGCGAGAACCTCGCGGAGGATCTGGCCGCGGATACCGGGCGGGTGACGATCAGATCCGGCCGGGCGATGGCCACTGCGGCGTGCGGACCTGCGGGGCTGCCAGGGCGAGGACGTCCACGTACTCCGCCTTGGCCATCATCAGGAACAACCAATCGATTGGTTGACACGATAGCGCGGAAGCCCGATGGTATGCGTAAGCCCATGGAAACAACCAATCGATTGGTTGGCTTTGGTGAGCGCCGAAGGAGACTAATGTGACTGCTTCCCCGTCTGGGCTTGCCGCCGTCCTGCTGCGCTCTGCGGTCCGACACGCCGACCGCCCCGCCGTCCGTCAGGACGGGAGGACCCTGAGCTACACGGACCTGGAGCAGGCCAGCGTGCGGGCAGCGGCCTTCGTGCGCGAGCACGGGGTCGGCCCGGGCGACCGTGTGGGGCTGATGCTGCCGAACGTGCCGGAGTTCGCCGTGTTGTACTACGGGATACTGCGCGCCGGCGGGGTCGTTGTGCCGATGAGTCCGCTGCTCAAGCGTCGTGAGGTGGAGTACTACCTGACCGATGCCCAAGCCGGCTTGCTGCTGGCCTGGCACGAGTGTGCGCCTGAGGCCGCCGAGGGCGCCCGCCGGGCGGGGACTGCCGCCCATACGATCACGCTGGGAGCCTTCGCAGAAGCGACGAGTGTGGGCACCCCGGAATCAACGGTCGTGCACAGGGGGCCGCTGGACACCGCGGTGATCCTCTACACCTCGGGGACGACCGGCCGGCCCAAGGGCGCCGAACTCACCCACGACAACCTGCTCCGCAACACCGAGGTCACGGCCACCACACTGCTGCAGTTGACCGATCAGGACGTGGTCTTCGGCGCGCTGCCGCTGTTCCACTCCTTCGGCCAGGTCGTCGGGCTGAACTGCGCCGTTGCCGCCGGTGCCTGTCTCACACTGATGCCGCGCTTCGACGCCGGCAAGGCGCTGGAGATCATCGAGCGGGACCGGGTCACCGCGTTCCTGGGCGTGCCCACCATGTATGCCGCCCTGCTCGACCGCCCTGAGCGTGAATCCCACAACGTGACGTCGCTGCGGGTGTGCGTGTCCGGCGGGGCGGCGCTGCCGGTGGAAGTGCTGCAGGAGTTCGAGGCCACTTTCGACTGCACGATCCTGGAGGGCTACGGCCTGTCAGAGACCTCGCCGGTGGCCTGCTTCAACCACCCGGACCGGCCGCGCCGGCCAGGCACCGTGGGCACCCCGATCCAAGGCGTCCGCATCAGGATTTTGGATGCCGAGGGCAGGCAGGTTCCCGACGGAGAGGTCGGCGAGCTCGCCATCCGCGGACACAACGTGATGAAAGGCTACTGGCGGCGCCGCGAGGCCACCGCCGCGGTCATTCCCGACGGCTGGCTGCGTACCGGCGACCTGGGCGTGAAGGATCCGGACGGTTTTTTCCGTATCGTCGACCGCAGTAAAGACATGATCATCCGGGGCGGGTTCAACGTCTACCCGCGCGAAATAGAGGAGATCCTCTACGAGCACCCGGCCGTCGCCGAAGCCGCGGTGATCGGCCTGCCGCACCCCACCCTCGGCGAGGAAGTCGCAGCCGCCGTCGCCCTCAAACACGGCGCTGCCGCCACAGGCGCCGACCTTCGGGAGTTCACCAAGTCCCAGGTCGCCGCCTACAAGTACCCGCGCCACGTCTGGATCGTCGATGCCCTGCCCAAGGGCCCCACCGGCAAGATCCTCAAACGCGACATCAAGCCCCCGACCGACGCCCAAACACCCCGGCCGTAAACGCCTCCCTCCCACGCGCCCGATGATCCGTCCGGGCGGGAGGCCCGAGAAACAGCGCCACCGCACACCGCCCGCCTACAGGCCGCCCAACCGTGGCCTGCCCTCACCCACGGAGTGTGCCCGATGACGTTCCGCTCCCAGCACAAGGCCGTCCGCCGAGTCGCCAGAGCGGCAGCGGCCCTGACCGCCACCGCCGGCCTCGCGCTCTTCGGTGCGGCCGACCCCGCCGACGCGGCCAACTCCGCCCTGCCCCACCTGAACATCACCGGCGACTACGTCACCGGCGTGTCCTCCGGCGCGTTCATGGCCACCCAACTCCAAGTCGCCTACTCCGGCACCTTCAAGGGCGCCGGCATCATGGCCGGTGGCCCCTACGACTGCGGCCAGGGCAACGTGATCAGCTACGAAGCCTGTGACCTCGGTATCGGCCTGCCCACCCTGGAACAGCAGGCCGTCACCTGGGCCGATCAGGGCAAGATCGACCCGGTGTCCAACCTGGCGAACAAGCCGATCTACACCTACCACGGCACTGCGGACCCGGTCGTCAACCCCCTGATCTCCGACGCCGGCGTCAGCTTCTACCAGCACTTCGGTGCCACCACCGAGTACCACAACTGGGACCCGGCCGGGCACTCGTGGGTGACCCCGTACGGACCGGTCGCCTGTTCACTCACCTCGGCACCGTTCATGAACAACTGCGGTGACGACCCCGAGGGCGAGATGCTCAACCACTGGCTCGGAAGCGTCAACCCGCCCAACACCGGCGCCCCCAGCGGCACCCTGACCCACTACGACCAGAACTCCTACGTCCCCGGCGGCTACGGCCCCTCCAAGGGCCTGGATACCACAGGCATGCTCTACACCCCACCCGGCTGCACCGCCGGAGCCCCCTGCAAGCTCGTCGTCGCCCTGCACGGCTGCCTGTCCGGCCAGTACCTGCTCGGCAACTCATTCCCGCAACTGGCCAACATTGACAACTACGCCGACACGAACAACCTGGTGGTGCTCTACCCGCAGGCCATCGCATCCGCCGTACCAGTCAACCCGGAGGGCTGCTGGGACTGGTGGGGCTACGACGGCGCCAACTTCGCCGTCAAAAGCGCCCCCCAGATGACGGCCATCATCAACATGCTCCACGCCCTCGGCGGCTGACGCCGCCCCCGACCCCGTCAACGGCGTGAGGAGTTCGACCGCCTGTCGGCGGACAGACTCGAAGGCGCGCCAGGTGTAGGCATCTCGGGGGCACTTGCGGCGGCCGTACACGACGCCGACGCGGTCCTCGCTCCAGTCACCCTGCGGGAGTGGCCAGCGAACGCCATCGGCCATGTCGTCCAGCCCCACCCGCAGGTCCAGCAGGGCCAGCGTTGAAAATCCTCTGCAGTCGCACGTCGCCGGCGCGTGGGTCGGCGCCCATGCGACGTCGTCAGGTCACACCGTGAGGAAAACGACAAGTGGCACGCTCGCGTCTACGGAGAACCTCGGCGGCCCTGTATACCGGGCGTATCGTCGGCTGCGAGTGCGTTCTCCCGTAGGCCCGGTTCGACGCCGAGCGTCCTCGCGAACCAATCGCCGTAGCGATTGCCCAGAGGTGGAGCCGACGCGCCGTGCAGAAGAACGCTCAGACCCACGGTCACAGCGATGACGGCGCTCAGCAGCTCCACCCCGGGCAGGTGCTCCTCGAAGGCGATCAGACCGAATACCAGGGAGGCGAGCCCACGTGGACCGAACCAGCCGACGTAGCCGACGGAGGCGGGCCGCAGACCGGTGCCGATCAATGCGACAGCGACCGGCATCATCCGGACCACGGTCAGACTGATCAGCGCGTACACCACAATCCGCCACGTCAGGTGCTGTAGTGCCGGCCCCAGAATGACCGCGCCGAAGGCCAGGAAGCTCACCGAGGCGAGCAGGAGACCGAGCCGCTCGGCGAAGTCCGTGCTCTGCGTGGGATCCGGGCCGCCCGCGCGAGTCCCTTGACCTGACGACACCTCACGCAGACGACTCCCGAAGGCCAAGCCGGCGGTCCATGCACCGATGAAGCCGCTGCCTTCGGCCGCGACACACACCGCATAGGTGATGACCGGAACAGCAAGCGTCAGGAACTGCCGCCAGTCAGGGCTGCTCCAGCCCCGCGCGACCGACCAGCGCAACACGCTCGCCCCGCCCCAGCCGGCCACAAGTCCGACCGTACCGCTCAGCAGCAACGCACGAATGAAAGTCAGCGCGACGCCCGGATATCCTTGGCCCTCACCTGCAGCCGCCAGCGCGAGAACGAAGAACGGAAGCGCCAGACCATCGTTCAGACCCGATTCGACCCCGAGACCGCCGCGGAGCAATGCTGGAACCCGCTCATTGGAGATGGCCTGCTGCCCGAGCGCGGCATCCGTCGGAGCCAGGATGATGCCGACAAGCGCCAACTCCCACACGCTCAGACCGGGCAACAGAGGCCAGGCCACCAGCCACCCCAACACCATCGTGGCGGGAAGCCCGACCACGAGCAGTCGCAACGGCAGGAACCCCTCCCTGCGCAGGTCCCGAATCCTGATCGCCGCCGCGTCCGTGAACAGCACGAGGGTCAGCGCGCTCTCAAACAGCGTCCGGATGACCCCTGTATCCCGCTCTCGGTTCAGCAGATCCAGGCCCAGCGGCCCGATCGCCAGGCCGAACACCACGAACACCAAGGGACCGGACAGCACGGTGGTCGACAGCCTCCGTGAGAGCGCCCCGTAGCCGGCAACCACGCTACCGGCCGCCACCACACCCCACTGGCTCATCGGCACTCCTTCACCCGAGACAAGGGTCATCGCCTGGACAGCGACACACGGGCGACGCGCCGAGTGCCCGACCCCGCCGTCCCGTCTCAAACAGGGGCGCAAATCCCCACCCTAAGTGTCCATTGGGGTGCACACCGGGAACATCGCCCCGTGCGCGCCGAACTCGAGCACGTCATGGGGTTCTGCACCACGGATGACTACCGGCGGTTCCTCCAGCAGTGCCCAATCTTCGAGCGGCTTCTGACGCAGGACGGCGTCCTGCTGCGCAAGTACTGGTTCTCGGTGAGCGACGCCGTCCAGGAACAGAGGTTCCGCGACCGGCTGGAGGACCCGACCCGCCGCTGGAAGCTCTCCTCGATGGATCTGGAGTCCATTCCCCGCTGGGAGGCCTACTCCCGCGCCAAGGACACGATGTTCGTGCACACCGACATCCCCGAGGCCCCGTGGTACGTCGTCGAGAGCGACGACAAGCGCTCCGCCCGGCTCAACATGATCGCGCACCTGCTGTCCACCGTGTCGTACCGCGAGGTGCAGCCGCCCCCGCTGAGCCTGCCGCCCCACCCTCCCTCCACCGGGTACGAGCGGCCCCCTCACGACGTACAGACCTACGTACCCGACCACGCCTCAGCACTCCGCCGGGCCTGAACACCCCGCGGGCACATGCCCGCGGCGACAGTTGGCAGGCACAGACATGGCGCCCGCGCGAGTGGCGCCCCAACGGGCTGGGCCCGGGTGCGGTGGTGCTCGCACCCGGGCCCGTGGACTGATATCCCCGTGGGGACCGGGGTCGGCCGGTCCCCGGTGGTTGACGGGACTCAGCCGGACATGGCGCATCCGCCGGCGTTGTTGCTCCAGGTGGGCTGCATGGCGAAGGAGCCGGTGGGCAGGCCGATGGCGCCCAGGCCCTGCCAGGCGCAGAGGTCGCCGTTCTCCTCGCCGTCGGAGGCGACCCAGCCGCTGGCGGGCTGCGGGTCGGTCAGGCTCTCGGCGTACTCGTGGCCGCCGACGATGCTGAAGCCGTCGAGCTGGTTCTGCACCGAGTCGGCGCCGCAACTGGAGCCGGCGTCGAGCACGTACGGCATGTTCGTGTAGGACACGTTGCCGTTCCAGTCGTGCCAGGCGCAGAAGCCCGAGTTGGGGAAGCCGTCAGGGGAGGTGCCGCTGGGGCTCATGACGACGATCTGGGTGTCGGTGCCCGACACCCCGAAGTGCTGGGCGCCCGCGTCGGCTTCGGCGGCGATGTCGGCCTGGCTGGACGAACTCGGGGCCGGGCTGGCGTTGTCGACCCAAGTGCCGCCCAGTACCGCTCCGTTGAACGTCGGGCCCTGCCCGGAGCTGTCGGTGTACTGGGACGTGACCGTCGACCACGAGTCCTGAGACGTGCCCAGGCCCTGGAAGAGGCCCTGCTGGTACTGCTCGACGCCGTTGGAGTCGCTGTTCCACTGGCTGCCCCAGAAGACCAGGTAGACCTTCACGTGGTGTTCGACCGGGCCGCCGCCGTACTGGAGGTCGCTGGCGGCGGGTCGCGCCTGGTGTGTCGCGGCCGCGCCGGTCCGCATCGGGATCACGCCGTGCCGTCCGTGGGTCTCGACGGTGTAGACGTGTCCGTGGCTGAGGACGTGGTGGACGCCGGCGGCAGGGGCAGGCGCGGTGGGGGCGGTGGCATGGCCGGCGGCGGCGGGCCGAGCACAGTGGCCGCGGCGACCGATCCGGCCAGTGCCGTACCGCGCAGCAGCCGCCAACTACGGGCAGGGGAAAGGCGGGTGGGGTTGCCGCCTCTGAAACGGAACATGGTGCTCCTTCGGTGTGGGGAAGGTGGAAGAAGCGAAGGGCTGGCACCCTCCTCGGGAGCCCCGGCCCCGGCCCCGCCCTGGTGGGCACGGCGGCGGGAACGCGCTTGCGCGCAACCGGGAACTGACACCGCCTTGGGTGGTTTTGTCCCTCGATTTGACCGTGTCTCATCAAACACCCCGGCCAGTGGTGACAGCAATATTCGAGGGGCGCCTGAGGAGTGAGGGGCTGGTGAAGCTACGTGGGGTGAATTGGCCCGCGTGTTATCTCGCTGTTATCCCACCTGATGACGGAACTCCCGCCGCGGCAGGGGCTTCAGCCACGCCCGGAGGTCGCCGCCCGCGGATACGAAAGAAGGGCGCCGCCGGAGCCGCCGAACAAGACGGTGTCGGGGGATGATGATGCCGCCGTACCGGTCGAGCAGGTCGCGCATGCTGCGGGAGCCGGGAACCTCAACCCCCTTGCCGGCGTCCAAGCCACGACACGCAGGACCCGGCGGCCCGGCGGCCCGGCGGCCCGGCGACCCGGCGACCCGCCCGAAACGGCCGGGCGACGGACCCGGGAACAGGTACGGGCCGAGGAAGGAAGTACCGATGGTTCAGCGACGTCACACCCATCTGCTCGGCGCCTGCGCCGCCACGGCGCTCGCACTCGCCGGCTGTACCTCCGGCAGCACCGCAGACACACCGCCGGCCTCCGGACCGACCACCTCGGCCCCCACCTCCGGCCCGCCGACGCCGACCGCCTCCGACAGCGCCACCACACCGCCGCCGCCGTCCACGGCGCCAGGCCGCCCGGGCACCGTGTCACTGTCGCTCTCCGACAACGGAAAGCCCGTGCACCTGAAGGTGGGCGAACACCTGCACATCGCACTGAGCACTCCGTACTGGACCTTCCACGGGCCGGACGCGCCCCGGGTACTGCGGCAGGACTCCTCCGGGACCGTCAGGCCGACCGCCACCTGTGCAGGGCCGATCGGCACCGCGGGCTGCGGCACGCGGACGGCCGACTTCACCGCGGTCGGCGCCGGCCGTACATCCGTGCCCGCCACCCGCACCGTCTGCGGCGAAGCGATGAGATGCGTCGGCGCCAATGGCCGGTTCGTGGCGTACGTCATCGTGAGTCAAAGGTGAGAGCGGTGAACGACCAGGAGCCCGCGAAGAGTTGAGTCCGTTCGGGAACCGGCACGTCCCCGTCACTTCGAACCGAGCGTGTGGTTCTCCCGCACACGGCTTTCCGCGCTGGCATCCGTACAGCCCCTCCCCGGCCGACTGCCGAAACCAGGGAGGGGCCGCGCGGCGCGACGATCATCTCGCTGCGCTATCCGCCGTGGCCCCGGACGGGCTGCTGCGAGAAGTTCCCGGTCCAGGCGGCCTTCGCGCCTGATTCGCCGATCCGGTAGACCTGCACGACCGAGCCGACGGAGACGGCTGCGCACAGGACCACGGCGGCGATGCGCAAGGGGAGCGCCAGGGCCGCAGTGCCAGCGTCGGTTCGGATTCCGGCAGCAGCGGTCGTACCCACGGTCCCGTCGGCGGTCGTGGCCTTGCTCGTAGCCGTGCCGGTACCAGGGTTGCCAGAAGTACCGGCGGCGGTGTGCCGGTGCCACCACCACAGGGCGGTGGCGAGGGCGAACAGGCCCACGGTCCAGGGCAGCAGGCTGTCGCCCAGTTCGGTGTGCTTGCGAACCAGGGGTGTACTGGCGGTGTGCCTCTCCAGCCACTCACCGGCGTGGGTGGTCAGGGGGACGCAGGCCAGGGTCGCCAGCGCCAGGAGCGGAAGGAAGACACCCATCCGGCGCAGCAGGCCGGGCCATATCGCGCAGCCGACGAGGACGGCGGCGGTCAGCGGGACCAGGACGACGACCGCGTGCACGAGCAGCACATGGGCAGGGAGGCCGCTGATCTGTGTGGGGCCCACGGGATGATCTCCTCGGATGGTGTGGCTTCGGGGGTGGCAAAAGCTACTACTCACTCGCGGCCGGTTTTGTAGGCCAAACGGCCGCCGGGACGGGTCTGCGCGAAGCTCCGGCCGTGTTACCGGGGCGTTAGGCGGGGGCGGGAAAAGTGTGAAGGTACGAATCCCGCGGGCCGGGCGCGGAGACGGTTCCCACCGACGACCGGAGCCGCCCGGCTGAGAACCGCCGTTCGGCAGGGTTCGGGCCAGCGCACCATCGCTCTGCGGACGGACGGCGGTGCCTGTCCGGGCAGGGCTCCTTCTTCGTGTTCACCGCTGGTCCTGGGGCCCGGGTGGAGAGCGCGGCACCCTCGGCGCGAGCCGAAGTCCCGGCGTCATGCCGCGCCGTGGGCGAACGGGATGGCGATTCCCTCCCACCCGGACGGCTCTGCGGACAGGTTGCCGTGACCGTGTCCGCTGAGACGGATGAGCACGAGTGCGACTTGAGGGACGGGGCGTGAGAAAGCCCACACGAATCCTTCCGGGGACGGGGTGCCGGTGTTCGTCCAAGAACCCCACTCCGGACAGCCTCCAGCCGACCCCCCTCCACTCCCACCCCGACCTGCCGGGTTGCCCTGTCGCGGCGGATCTACGATGAAGGAATGCGGGTGCTTGTCGTCGAGGACGATCCAGGGATCGCCGACCTCCTGGTACGGGGACTGGTACGGGCCGGTTACGAGGCGGAGAGCGTGGCAAACGGGCAGCGCGCCCTGACGGCCGTCCCCGAGCCCGACGTCGTGCTGCTGGATCTGGGCCTGCCCGACATGGACGGCTTGGAGGTGTGCCGCCTGCTGCACGAGCGCTCCGGTGTGGCGGTCATCGTGGTGACCGCCCGCGGGGAGGAGGGCGACCGGGTGGCAGCTCTCGACGGAGGGGCCGACGACTACCTGGTCAAGCCGTTCGGTCTGGCCGAGCTGCTGGCCCGTATCCGGGCGGTGCTGCGGCGAGTGCGGCCGGTCGAGCAGGACCTGCTGAGCCACGGGGAGCTCACCGTGGACCTGCGTACCCGCAAGGTGACCGTCGGTGAGCGGGAAGTGGCCCTCACACCAAAGGAGTTCGACATCTTGGAGGCCCTGGCCGCCGACCCCGGCCGGGTGGTCACCCGGCAGGAGATCCTGGAACGCGCCTGGGACGCGCACTGGTACGGCCCGACGAAGGTCCTGGACGTGCACATGGCAGGACTGCGCCGCAAGCTGGGCGTGCCCGGCCTTGTGGAGACGGTCTACGGCAGAGGCTTCCGCCTCGGCGCCCCCGATCCGCCCGTACCGCGATGACCCGGCGGATCGCCCTGACCGTGATGGCCCTGGTCAGCGTGCTCCTCGTGTTGGCCGTCGTGCCGCTCGGACTGTCCCTGGCCGGACGCGAGCGGACCTCCTTCCGGGACGGCGCCGAGGGGGCCGACCGATCGCTGGCCGCCGCAGCCGAGGAACATCTGTCGGACAGGGGCTCCGCGGCGTCCATGCGGGAACTGCTGGAGCGCGCGACCGAGGAGGGCGACTGCGCAGCGGTCTACGACGCCGCCGGCCGCGAAGTGGCGGCCACGGCGTGCCCAGGCCAGGACACCTCGGGGTCGGCGGCCACGGGCAAGCAGTGGGCCGGGCTCGCCCGCCGGGTGATAGCCCACCCCGGCACGGTCACCCGGCAGCACGACGACCGCCTCGCCGTAGCGGTGCCGGTCGGCGACGCCGCGGACCCGGTCGGCGTGTCCGTGCTGTCCCGATCCGCGGAGTCGATGGACCACCGGATCGCGGTCATGTGGGGGCGGCTGGCCCTGATCGGCCTCGGCGGCCTCGCCGCGGGCGGACTGCTCGCCGTGGCACTGGCCCGCTGGGTCGGTCGGCCCCTGCGGGCTGTGGATGCCGCCGCCAGGCAACTGGGCGAGGGCCGGCTGGAGGCGCGTACGGCAGGGGGCGGCGGACCGGTCGAAGTACGCCGCCTCTCAGCCACGTTCAACACCATGGCGGCCCGTATGGAGACGCTGATCCACGGCAACCGCGCGGTCGTCGCCGACGTCTCGCACCAGTTGCGCACCCCGCTGACGGCCCTGCGACTGCGGCTGGACGTGCTCGCCGCGGACGCGGACGAGAGCACGGCCGCCGAGTTGGGCGCCGCCCAGGAGGAGGTCGCCCGACTGTCCCGGCTCGTCGACGGGCTGCTGGCGGTGGCCCGCGCGGAGAACTCCGTACCGCGGGCGGTCCCGGTGCGGATCGGCGAGGTGGTGGCCGACCGGCTCGCCGCCTGGAACCCGGTGGCGCAGGACCGGAAAGTGGCGCTCTCCTCACGCTGCCCCCGCGGCCTGACCGCCCGGCTCGGGCCCGGCGACCTTGAGCAGATGCTCGACAATCTGCTGGCCAACGCGCTGGACGCGGCCCGAGAGGGCACCCGGGTGTGGATCGGCGGATATGCCCGTCGCGACGGCGCGGTTCTCACGGTCAGCGACGACGGACCAGGCATGAGCGCGGCGGCGCAAGCGACGGCGTTCCACCGGTTCGGCAACCCGGAGGCGTCGGGCACCGGGCTGGGGCTCGCCATCGTCCACCGGCTGATCACCGCGAACGGGGGCTCCGTCACGCTGGAGGACACCCCGGGCGGCGGTCTGACCGTGGTCCTGGAATTGCCCGCGCCCCAACGGTGACCGGCCGACGGCCCCGCCCGCGCACGCTCGTCGCGCCGCTCTTCGCGTCTTAACGACTTCTGAGGATTGTCTGAACGGGTTCCCGACGGGTGGCTTGGCAGGCTGGAGGAGACCCAACGCCTCCCCGCGAGGAGATCGCCCGACATGTCACGTCCCGACCGTCCGAAGGACCCGCACGGCCGTACCGACCTGTCCGTCGAGGAGGCCGCGCGCCGCCGGGACCAGGGGCGGCGCCGGGTCAGGAACGCCACCCGCTGGGCGGTGGCCGCCACGGTGGCGGGAACCGCCGCGCTCGGCGCGGGATACGCCTACGCGATCCCCGGCACCTCCGCGCACCCGGCGCCGACCGCGCCCACCGGCACCTCCCCGGCCGGCGCCGGCGCCCCCGCGACCACCGCACCGTCCAGCGGCGCGTCCTCGCCCGCCGCGCCCAGCGGTGGCGCCGCCCACCGCCCGACCCACCACCCGTCGACCCATCGCGCGACCACCAAGCCGGGCCACTCCACCGCCTCCCCGCATGCGTCGAAGCCCTCCGGCGGACTGCGCACGCCCACCCAGCCGCCCCAGCCGACCACACAGCCGCCCCAGACCACATCGGGAGGGTCATGACCCCGGTCACGGACGCGCTGCCGAACCGCGCTGCCTCTTACGGCCCAGGGCCGGCACGTAGCACCTTCCGCGCGCTGGGCACCACAGCCGTACTGCTCACCGCCGACCCGGCCCGCTCCGGCGCGGCGATGAAGGCGCTGCGCGCCGAGCTGGACGCCGTCGACCTCGCGTGCAGTCGGTTCCGGCCAGACTCCCAGCTGTCCCGAGCCAACGCCTCGGCGGGCAGCGGCCGTCCTGTGCCGGTCGGCGCGCTGCTGGCCGAGGCGGTGGAGGCTGCGCTGCGCGCGGCCCGGCTGACCGACGGCGCCGTCGACCCCACCATCGGCCCGGCGCTCGTCGCGCTCGGCTACGACACCACGTTCACCGACATCGCGCCGACCGGTCCCGCGCCGGCGCTGCGTCCGGCGCCCGGCTGGCGTTCGGTCGGCTGGGACCCCGCACTGCGGGTACTCCGGCTGCCCGCCGGCACCGCGCTCGACCTGGGCGCGACCGCCAAGGCGCTGGCCGCCGACCGCGCGGCCCGGCTGGCCGCGGCCGCAGCCGGTTGCGGGGTCCTGGTCAACCTCGGCGGCGACCTGTCCACGGTGGGGACCCCGCCACCGGGCGGCTGGCGGGTGGCCGTCACCGACGACCACGCCGGACCGGCCGCGCCCGGCACACCGGTCGTCTCCGTCCTCGGCGGGGGCATGGCCACGTCCGGCACCACCGTGCGCGCGTGGGTACGCGGCGGCCGGGCCCGCCACCACATCATCGACCCCGCCACCGGGGACTCGGCGCCGGAGGTCTGGCGCACGGTTACCGTGGCCGCGGACGACTGCGTGGACGCCAACACCGCCAGCACGGCCGCGATCGTGCTCGGCGAGCGCGCGGTCGACTGGCTGCGCGGCACCGGTCTGCCCGCCCGGCTGGTCCGTGCGGACGGAAGCGTGCGGCGCCTGGGCGGCTGGCCCGAAGACCGGCTGCGCCCACCGGAAGGAGGCCACCGATGAGCGCCGCACCCGCCCTCGTCATGCTGGCGTCGTCCGGCCCGAGCCCGCTGTGGTACGCCACACGGGCGGCCGGTACCGCGTCCCTGGTGCTGCTCACCGCGACTGTCGCGCTCGGCATCGCCGCGGCCGGACGGTACGCGCCTCAGCGGATCGCCCGGTTCGAGGTCTCCGCCCTGCACCGCAACCTGTCGCTCATGACCCTGGTCTTCCTGGCCCTGCACATCGTGACGGCGGTCGTCGACACTTTCACCCACATCGGGTGGACGGCCATCGTGGTCCCGCTCGCGTCGTCGTACCGCCCGCTGTGGGTGGGGCTGGGCGCGGTCTCACTGGACCTGCTACTGGCCGTCGCGGTGACCAGTGCCTTCCGCGGCCGGCTGGGCCACCGGGTGTGGAAGGCGGTGCACTGGACGGCGTACGCGGCCTGGCCTGTGGCCATGTTCCACGCGGCCGGCACAGGGACCGACACCCGGCTGACCCCGCAGCTCGTGCTGTACGGGGCCTGCCTGACGGCCGTGCTGGGGGCCGTCTGGTGGCGGCTCGCCCGGGCCGGGCGGGCGGCGCACCGGCTGCGGTGGTGGGTGCTGTCCGCGACCGCGCTCGTGCCCGTGCTGCTCGCTGTGTTCCTGGCCATGGGCCCGCTCCGGCCCGGCTGGTCGCACCGGGCCCAAGGCGACGCCCCGGTGAGCGCCCCCGCCGTCTCGGTCACCGCGCCGCACGCCGTCCCCACGTCACCGCCTGCCGGCGCCGGACCAGAAGGAGGCACCGCGTGAACCCGCACACCACGACCACCCTCGCCGAGGGCACGTCGGCCCTCCCGCACGGCACACGCCTGCTGCACGGCTGGTACGAGACCGGCCGGCCCACCGGCCTGGCCGAGCACCTGAGGCGCTACGGACCCCAGCCGTCCGACGCGACCCCCATGTCACTGGTGGAGGCCGTCGAGCGCTCGGGGCTCACCGGGCGAGGCGGCGGCCGCTTCCCGGCCGGCCGAAAGCTGCGCACCGTGGCCCGGCAGCGGGGGCGCGCGGTCGTGGTGGCCAATGCCATGGAGAGCGAACCGGCCAGCCGCAAGGACGAGACGCTGCTGGCCCTCTCACCCCATCTCGTCCTGGACGGGGCCGTGCTGTCCGCGGTCGCGGTGAGCGCCACCACCGTCCACCTGTGCCTACCACGCAGCCGCCAGCAGCAGGCGCGCCGACTGGTCCACGAGATCGGGGAGCGCCGGCGCGCGGGCATCGACCCCGTAGAGGTGCGCGTCCACCTGCTTCCGCACCACTTCGTCTCCAGCGAGGAGACGGCACTGGTGAACTGGCTCAACGGCGGCGACGCCCGCCCACGGCCCACTCCGCCGCGGCCGTTCGAGAAGGGGGTCGGCAAGCGGCCCACCTTCATCGGAAACGTGGAGACCCTCGCCCACGTGGCGCTGATCGCCCGCTACGGCCCGGACTGGTTCCGGGAGTACGGCAGCCCGCAGGCGCCGGGCACCATGCTGGTGACCCTCTCCGGCGCGGTCCGCGCGCCCGGCGTCTACGAAGTGCCGATGGGCACCCCGGCCGGTCACGCGCTGAACACCGCAGGCGGACCGGCACGGCGGATCAGCGCGGTGCTCGCCGGCGGGTTCTTCGGCAGCTGGCTGCCCGTACCCCTGGACCCGGAGGTCCCGGCGCCCGGCGCGGGCGTGCTGATGGCGCTGCCCGAGGATGCCTGCGGGCTCGCCGAGACGGCCGCCGCGCTCGCCTATCTGGGAGCCCAAAGCGCCCAGCAGTGCGGCCCGTGCATGTTCGGACTCCCTTCCGTCGCCGAGGACTTCGCCGAACTCGCCTGGGCACGACCGGAAGCCGCCCTGCTGGAGCGCCTGAACCGACGGCTGGGCCTGCTGCCCGGGCGGGGCGCCTGCCGACACCCCGACGGGGCGGCCCGGCTCGCCGCCTCGGCTCTCCAGGTATTCGGAGACGACGTGCACCGGCACCTGCGCTACGGGCCGTGCTTCGGCTCACAGCAGCCCCTTGTGCTGTCCGTACCGGCAGCGCGCCCGCCGGCCGACGAGGAGTGGCGATGAGCCGCGGCCGTGTGCTCTCCGTCGACTTCGCGGCCTGCGACGGCCACGGGCTGTGTGCCGAACTGCTCCCCGAACTCGTCGCCCTGGACGAATGGGGCTACCCGGTCCTCACCTCCCAGGACGTGCCCGCCGCACTGACCGCCGACGCGCGGCGGGCGGTCGCCGCCTGCCCGGTGATGGCCCTGCGCCTGACCTCCCCGCCGCGCACCACCACCCGCTGATCGTCCCTCCGGCCGGCAGGAACCCGACGACGAGGGAGCTTGCGCGTCGCCCTGCCGCGTGCCCGGTGCTCCGGCGCCGGCCCGAACAGCGCACAGGCTGCGGGCGGCTTGGAGCGGTACCCGCGGGCGGCGGGTCCACGTGCGCCCGGGTCCGAGGCGCACCGTCGGCGAAGGGCCGGACGCCGGGCCGGCAGGGCCGTTCGGCACACGCGGAAGGACCGCCCGGGCGCACACGATGTGAGGAAGCGCGCGGTACAGCCGCCGCGCGCCGACGACACGGGAAGGGTGAAGGCGATGACTGGGCAGGAGACCGCCAGGCCGGCCCGCACCAAGACATGGAGGGTGCGCCTGGACATCTTCGAGGAGGACGACGACGCCACCACGGTGCACGCGACCCTCGACACCGGAGAGACCACCCTCGTCACCCGCACGACCGCTCGGCGCAACCCGCACGACCCGGCCGTTCCCGAGATCGGGGACGAGTACGCGACCGGCCGGGCCCTGCTGGAACTGGGCCGTCATCTGCTCGGAGCGGCGACCGCCGACGCGGCGGCGAACGAGGACCGCTGACCGCCGACGGCGCGTCAACATCCGGGATTCCGGCGCCGAGACGCGGCTTGTCCCTACCCGGCGTCACCGGACGGAGCGGGAATTCCCGTCCGGGACCACGGCGACGGGTGCCGCACCGCTGTGCAGGACCGCCTGGGCCACCGAGCCGAGGCGGTCGGTGCCGTGCCTGGTGCTGCGTCCGAGGACCACCAAAGAGGCTGTGGCGGCCGCGGCGGTGAGATGGCTTGCGGCTCCGCCGACTGTTTCCTCACCGATCACGTTGACGCTGGGGTACTTCGCCTGCCACGGCTCCAGTTCTGTTATGAGGGCGTCTTCCTCGGCAAGGGCCTCCTCCGCACGTGCTCCGCGGCTATGGACCACCCTCAGGTTCTGCCCGCTGACGTCAGCCTCCTCGAAGGCGAACCCGATCGCGCGGCCGCCCGTGCGGTCGGGGTCCAACCCCAGTACGACGTCCCGGTACCGGGTGGCGTCCTCGGCACCCTGCGTGGTGGAGGGTTCCTTCGTCTCTGCCTCCGTGGGGACGAGCACGACGGGGCAGGGCGCCCGCCCCGCGACGCCGCGCCCCACCGAGCCGAGCAGCGCTCCTCGCACGGTACCGGCGCCGTGCGAGCCCAGGACAACCATCTCGGTGTCCGCCGCGATGGCGACCAGCGCGTCGACAGGCCGACCCGCCACCTCGTCGGCGACCACACTCAGGTCCGGGAACTGGGTGCGGATACGGGATTCGGCCTCCAGCGGGGCCCGGGACGCCGTGCGCGGACGCGGGGCGGGGTCGGTTGGGGTCGTGACGGTGGTCCGCCCGGGCAGTGGTGTCACGGCGTGCACCAGACGCAGGGACGCCCCCCGCCGCTCCGCCTCACGAGCCGCCCACTCGCACGCGGCGAGGGCTGCGGCTGAACCGTCGACTCCTGCTGTGACATTGCGGCGCATGACGTCAGCCTCCTTGCTGGGTGTGTCGTCTTCCTCCAGCCTTGCCGCCCGCGGGTCGCCTCCGGCAGGGGCCACTGGGCCCGGTTCCGGGTCGGTCGGCCCCTCAACCGCCCAGAGCCGGGCCGAACGGCCCGGGGCGGGTGGCAGCGGAGATCGCCGACGGCGGGCGGAGACGGAGCGGGCCGGGGCTGCGCGCCGGTCAGCTCCGGTGGATCACCGCGACGGGGCAGCGTGCGTGGTGGAGCACCGCGTGTGTCACGCCCCCGACGGGCGTCCGGAACGCGTGGGTGGGCCGGCGCGCGCCCATCACCAGCAGGTCGGCCTGCCCGGATGCCGTGACGATGGTGCCGGCGACGGACATCGCCCGCACCACTTCGTCGGTGATCTTCAGGTCGGGAAACTCGTGCCGGATCGGTTCCACCGTCCGGCGGGTCGCGGCCTCCTCGGCCGCAGCGACGACACCCACGTCGTCGACCATCGGCGCCATGCTGCCCACACTTTCCAGGAACATCCACACGCTGACCACGCGCAGGATCGCTCCGCGCAGCTGCGCGGTCCGCGCCGCGAATCGCAGTGCGTCCCGGTCACCGTCGTCACGGACGGCGGCCACCACAGCGCCGCTGTCCTGTTCAGGAGGCCGCCGCACCACGACGAGCGGCCCCTGTGCCCGCGCCGCCGCGCGCAGACTGACCGACCCGAGCAGAAGTTCGGAGAAGCCCCCGAGCCCGCGGGAGCCCACGACCGCGGTGCCGTCGGGAGCCGCGACCTCCAGGATGCTCTCGGCCGGCTCGCCGCGGCTGAGCACGGTCTCGACGCGCAGGTCCGGGTAGCTGTCGGTGACGGAGGTGACGGCCTCCCGCAGGCAGCGTTCGCCCTCGTCGAGCAGGAACCGTGCCCCCTGCGGGGTGATGCGCCCGGTACGGTCGCTTCCTGTGGCGTGCACGACGGAGAGCGGCTGGTTCCGGTTCACTGCTTCCGCGGCCGCCCACAGCACGGCGGACGCCGCGTGGTCCGAGCCGTCGGTTCCCACCGCGACGGGGCCGAGGCCGGTTTCCAGCGCTGCCTTGTCCATGGCTACTCCAGGCTCTTCGGGGATGGCTCCTTCCACCATCGGTGCCGACCAGGCCGTGCGCATGGGCCGTACGGTCCCCGCTTCGGGTCCGTCGAGGCCGCCGGTGACACCGGGCAGGGCCGGATGGGCCGGACGGCGGCCCGGACGGCCCTGCACCGCGTCCCCGGCGCGGCACGAGGATGGGAAATCCACGACGTCACGGCGAAGCGACGATCCTCGCCGAGAAGGTCCGGAAGGGCGGTGCCGACGATGAGGAAACCCGTACTGGTCGGAATCGACGGCTCCCCCGAGAGCCTCGCCGCAGCGCGGTGGGCCGGCCGGGAGGCCTCACGCCGGGAAATGCCCGTCCACCTGGTGAACGTGTGGCAGAACCCGGTGAGCAACATCCAGTTCTCCCCCGGTCCCGAAGGTCTGCGCCTGTGGCAGGAGGGTCAGGTGCGCGATGCCGGCAAGGTCCTTGCCGATCATCATCCCAACCTCGCCGTATCCGCCGGACAGGTCACCGGCACCCCGATGAAAGTGCTGCTGGAGGCCGCACAGGAGTCCGAGATGATCGTGCTCGGCTCGCGCGGAATCGGCGGGATCACGGGTTTCTTCCTGGGCTCGGTCGGCCTGCACCTGCTGGCCCGGACGCTTGGCCCGGTGGTGTTCGTACGAGCGGTCGAGGCGGGGAACGCCACGGACGAGGAGGAGGAAGTCGTCCTGGGGATCGATCTCGGGCAGCCCTGCGACTCACTGATCGCGTTCGCCTTCGAAGAGGCGAACGCGCGCGGGAGCATGCTGCGAGCCGTGCACGTATGGGACGAGAACAAGCTGTACGGATACGCGGCGCCAGGCCTGGACGCCCGTCTGGCGAATGAGCTCCGGGGGGAACAGGGGCATCAACTGTCCTTGGTCCTGGCGCCGTGGCGGGCGAAGTTCCCCGAAGTCGGCGTCGAGGAACGCATCGTCGAAGGCCCCGTGACGCAGCGACTCACCCTGGAAGGCCGCGGAAAGGGCCTGCTCGTCGTTGGGCGAAGGAGGCGCCACACCCCGTCCGGTATCCGCATCGGACCGGTGACACACGGTGTGCTCCACCACGTGGCGAGCCCGGTCGCCGTGGTCCCGCACGATTGAGCCCGCCATTCCGGCCCATGGGACCGGCGAACGCGCCGATGCGGTCCGGAGCAGGTGCGAGGAGCGGAAGCGTCGTGTTGCACAGGGAGAGGAAGACATCATGCAGCACCTCAACGTGAGTGGTCGGTGCCGAGACGCCCTTCAAGGAGGTCGTCCAGATCATCTCCGGCTACGACGTCAAACGGCTGCCGGTGGTGGACGAGACCGGCCGACTGGTCGGCGTCGTCAGCCGCGCCGACCGGCTGCGGTTCTCCCTGCGCCAGGACCCCGCCATCCGAGAGGAGACCAGCGGCGACGTCCTGGACCGCTCACTCGGCTTCAGCCTGCTGGGGCTGCTCGACAGATCCCCCGGCTACCGATCCGCCCGGCCGCACAGCGCCGGACGAACACGCGCGTAGGCACGGGACGAAGGAACCCGTCATGAACGGACGACGACAAGCGGTCGTCGCGGGAGTGTCCCGCGCTCTGGCCGCCGTCGACGACCATGTCGTCGACTGGGCCGCTGACGAAGCGGCGTTCAGAGGTCTGCCGCTGCGTTTGCTTCACGCCCAGGAGTGGCCTCACGGCGCGTCCGCGGACACGCAGCCCGATCACCCGGCCCATACCTGGTCCAGGCATTTCCAGGCTAGGGGCGAGATGCTCCTGGCAGAAGCAAAGGCGGCCGCTGCCGCACGGCATCCCGCGCTGGAGGTGACCACCGAACTGCTGGCCGGACGGCCCACTCACGTGCTGCGCGAGGCGGGCGAGCAAGCCGCCCTGCTCGTGCTCGGAGCCCGGCGGTTCACCAGCCTCGCCGATGCGTTCGCCGGTGGAAGCAAGGGCCAGTCCCTGATGGGACACGTGCCGTGTGCGATGGCCCTCGTGCCCCAGCCGTCCAAGGACATGCCCGCCAACGCACCCGTCGTCGTGGGGGTGGACGGCTCGGCCGCAAGCAGGGCGGCGGTGGATCTGGCCTTCACCGAGGCCGCAGCAGCGAAGACGGGCCTCACCGCCGTCGAGGTGCGCCGGCCGAGGGAAGCAGAGATGCCCGCGTTCTTGGAGCGGTCCGTACTGGAGCTGTCGGAGGTGCTGGCCGGCTACCGTGAGCAGTATCCGGACACCGAGGTCAGCCATGAGGTTCTCACCGGCGACACCGGATACATGCTCGCCTCGGCGGCCCGTCACGCACGCTGCCTGGTGGTCGGCACCCGCGGCCGCGGTGGCTTCCGGGGGATGGTACTCGGCTCCACCGGCCGGTCGCTCATCCACCGCACGCACTGTCCGCTCCTGGTCGCCGCACCGCTGCGCACCGCCGGTTCGACTCAGCGCTGACGGGGTACCCGATCGGCGCATCCAAAATCGCCCGGCAGCAGGACGCCATCAGGCCGTGAGGTCCACGGTGGCCTCCTGACCGGGCGCAATCGTGCACACCTGCCCTCCGACCTCGATCCGGACGGGCGACCGGTCGGAGTCCGGGACTTTCACGAGCAGGCGCCCTGAGTGCAGAGTCAGTCCGAGATCCCAGTGCCCGCGATAGCGCAGGGACAGGTGGAACCGGGACAGCTCCGGAAGGGGAACAGGGTCCAGCCGCAGAGTGTCGCCACGCGGTTCGAGACCGGTCAGGCCGCGCTGGACGAGGTCGAGAGTGCCCCCCATGGCACCGAGGTGGACGCCTTCCCGTGTCGTGCCACCCTGGATGTCCGCCACGTCTCCCAGAAGCGCCTCCTGGACGTAGCTCCACGCCTCGGCCCGGCGGGAACGGGCGAGGACCCACCCGTGCACCAGTCCGCTCAACGTGGATCCGTGGCTCGTCCGCGCCAGGTAGTGGTCGACGGTGGCGGTCCAGATCCCGTCGTCCAGCCGGTGACCCAGCCGCCGGAAGAGCGAGGCCAGCTCGGCGGGCGGGAAAAGGTAGCCGAGCATCAGCGCGTCGGCCTGTTTCGACACCTGGTACCGGTTCACACTGTCCCCTTCCGCCTCAAGGATGCGGTCGAGCCGCCGGATGTCGCCGTACCTGCCGCGATAGGCTGCCCAGTCCAGATCGGCGAGTTCGCCGTACCCCTCGAACTGGCTGATCAGTCCGCGGTGGAACGGCACGCGCAACAGCCGCGAGACGTCCTCCCAGCGCTCGATCTCCGCCTGGTCCAGGGCGAGGCGCTCCCCCAGTTCGTCGCGGCGCGGGGCAGGCAGGGCGTCGAGCAGCTCCAGCGCCCGGCAGAGCACCCAGGCGGCCGTGACGTTCGTGTACGCGTTGTCGTCGAGACCGGGTTGGTCCGCACCCGGGTAGGCGTCGTGGTACTCGTCGGGACCGACGACCCCGCGGATGCGGTATCGCTCGTACGCCGGGTCCCACACGGCCGTGTGCGCCCAGAACCGCGCGATCTGGAACAGCATCTCGGCGCCCTGGGTGTGCAGGAACGCCGAGTCGCCGCTGGCCAGACAGTACTGCCACACGTTGTACGCCACCGCGGAGCCGACATGGTGCTGAAGCCGCGAGTGGTCGGGAAGCCAACGTCCGGAGCGCGGATTGAGGTGCACGCGCTGCGTCTCCTCATGTCCGTCGCTCCCGCTCTGCCACGGGTACAGCGCTCCGGGCCGGCCGGCCTCGGCCGCGGCTCGGCAGGCTGCGCCCAGCCGGCGGTACCGGTAGAGCAGCAGCCCCCGGGAGACCTCCGGCAGGTGCAGGTTCAGGAACGGCAGGACGAACAACTCGTCCCAGAAGACGTGCCCCCGGTACGCCTCCCCGTGCAACCCGCGGGCGGGCACGCCGACGTCTAGGCCCGCGGTGTGGGGGGACAAGGTCTGCAGGATGTGGAACAGGTGCACCCGCAGCAGACGACCGGCCTCCCCGGGCACCTCCAGTTCGGCCCGCTGCCAAAGCCGCTCCCAGGCTGCGGTGTGGGAGTCGAGCAGAGCGGCGAAGTCCTGGGCCCGCGCCGCCCGCTCGAGCGCCGCCTGCAGGGGGTTGCCGATCGCGGGGTCCCGCGAGGTGTGCAGCGCGACCGTCTTCTCGACAATGACCGCCCGTCCGTGTGTGGCGGGGAGGGTAAGGAAGTGGGCCGTCCGGCCGTCACCCTGGGCGGATGCCGTCGCATTCGAGGTGCCGTCCGCGACGCGGGTGCGGGCCGCCATCGCGATGCGGATATCGGACGACGAGGTCCGGCAGCTCAGCCACACTCTGTCCGGCGCGGCGACGCCGGTCCGGACGTCGATGAGGTGACGTCCCTCCAGATCGCGGTAACGCTCCACGCCGTCGTTCCGGACGTTGCCGTCCAGGCCCGACTCCACCTCCAACTCCCCCGTCCAGCCCTCGGGGACGATCCGCAGGCGTTGTGCGGCAAGGTGCGGATCCCCCATGTGCACCAGCCGGGTCTCCTCCGTCAGCACCTGGCGTCCGGCAGGGTCCCTCAGCCGCATCCGACGCGTCAGCGTGGCCCGGCGCAGATCCAACACCTGCTCATAGGCGCGTACCGCGCAGAGGTCGGGTGCGAACCAGGACCCGCCCTTGGCACGCACCCGCAGCGGCAGCCAGTTCGGCAGATTGACCATGTCCTCGTTTTCCACCGCCCGGCCCGCCACCTTCGAGGTCAGCCTGTTGTAGCAGCCCGCCGCGTAGGTGCCCGGGTAGTGGACCCCGTCCGCCACCGCTTCGGCAGCCGCTCCCCGGGTGGCGAAATACCCGTTCCCCAGGGTGCACAGGGCCTCGCGCAGCCGTTCCTCCCCCGGTACGTATCCGTGGTAGGCCCAGATCCAGTCCGATGTCATCAGCGAACGCCTCCCGGCAAGGGCCGGGCCGGCCGGCTCCGGGAGTTTCGGCAGCCGCTGTCGTTCACCCGCCCTCCACCTGGCGTCCCGTAGTGGACTGCGGCCGGATGCGTATCCACAGCGGGCGGTCACCGCCCGCCCACGGTTCGGTGACGTGCTGCTCTTCCAAACGCCGGATCACCGCCTGGTCGTGGAAGCGTTCGGCCGTTCCGATGACGAGAACGCTCCATCCCTGCCGCATCCCATCGTCGATCCGGTCCACCTGGAAGGAGACGTCGGCGCCGCTGTCCAGCGCGGCAGGCCCCTGGGGCGCGGTCCGGTAGACGATGGTCCCCGCATCGACCGCGTAATTGACGGGGAGCACGTCCGGAGCTGGCTCGGCGGGCACCGCGACGCGGCCCACTCCGTGCGTGCCGAGCCTGTCCCAGCACTCGGCCGTGGTGAGGTGGGCGAGAGAGGGGCGTGGGCCGGCTCCGGCCTGTCCCGATGGCGGATCGGCACGTCCTCGAAGGAGCTCTGTATAGGTCAGGTGGAGAGCCGCAGCGACACGGAGGACCCCGCCCGGGTCGAAGTCGGCATCCGCCGCCAGAAGGTGCCGCAGATAGCGAGGTGACATGCCCGCCTGCGCGGCCAGCTCCTCTTCGGTCAGGCCCAGGCGGCGGCGGTGCTCGGCAACCTGCTGCGAGAGGAGACCACGCTCAGGGGGATGTGCCGCGAGATCGGCGTTCTCGTTCACACCGAGTCCTCCCAAGTCCGTGGTGGCGGTGCGCCGGGAAGCGCTCTGCGGCCCGTCGGTTGACACGTCGTCGGTCGTCCGCGGGGCCGAAGCAGGTCACGCTGAGCCCGGCCTGCTCACACCAGCCTTGCCCAAGTGGTGGTGGGTCGCCATCCGACCGACCGGGCCGGGAGCAGTGGACCATGCCACGAAAGCCGTGCCGGACGGTTTCGACACTCGGGTCTCCGGCGCGGGTACTACGCTCCGCGCCGCCTTCGTCCCCGGGCGGCCCGATGGGTGCCGAACCATCCGATGAGAACGCCGCCGAGCGCGGTCGCCGCGAGCACGATCCACAAGGGGGCCATGATGGCGGAGAAGTAGAGGTGGATCTTCACCGAACCGGTGTTGATAACGATGAACCAGACGGCCAGGATTGTGATCACGGCAAGGAACTCTGTCTTGGGCCGCACGGGCACCCCGCCGATGCGTCGCTGATCCGTGGCGGGAGATTCGTTGATATCAGGCATACGACGATGATGATCGCTTCGACCTGGTTCGACTGCCCGCGCCTGGGCCATTCAGTGCCACTGCCCGCTGCCGTGCTCGCGGGTTGGGTCGGCGGTGCGGCGTCCGTGCTGCGGGCCTGTCCGGCGCGCATGGGCGACTACCTCGACTGCGGCGTGATCGCTCATTCCGAGGGCCTTGACCAGTGCTCCCGTGGTCCAGCCGTGGCGGGCGAGCAGTACGGCGACGGGATGGTGCGGGCTCACGATGTCGGGAGCGGGCTGCGGTGCCGGGGGAAGCTCGGGCGTGGGCTCGCCCGTCGTGCGTCGGCGCAGTGCGGCCTTCCGCAGTTCGTCGGCTCCCCAGACCAGAAACCTGAACGGTGCCACCGTGAGCAGCTGTGCCCGGGTCAGCGCCTCGGTCCCGAACAGGCTCTGCAGGGCGGGCGTGTAGACGATCACCGCGGCGAAGGCCAGAGAGAAGCCGATTCCGCCCAGCAATCGCTGGTTGCTGAACACACCGATGGACCGCAGGGAGGCGCGGTCGGTGCGCACGGCGAACGCCGTACCGATCTGGCACGCGACGATGCCGAGCCAGCCGACGGTGGTGGCCTGGCGGTACACCTCGTGCAGAGCATCCCAGCGCCGGTCGGGTCTCCCGGGCGCCAGCCACCGCGCAGGGGCGTCAGGACGAAACCGGCCATGACCAGTACCCCGGAGATCAGTCTAGGAAGCCCCAGGCGCGTACGAGCATGCTCCGGTCGATGATCTTGGCGGCTCTGGGCCGTGGGGGCTGGTCCATCAGCCCTGGCTCCGCGCGCTCGCGCCCCAGGGCCAGGGCGGGGAGGGTGCCGGTACCGAGGTCGACCGCGAGGATCTGCATCACGGTCAGCGGTAGTGGGATGGCTCCGCCCGACAGGGCGAATACCAGGAAGGGCACGACCTCAGGAACAGCGTGGGTAAAGGTGTAGACGATGAACTTGCGGATGTTCGCGTAGGTACGCCGTCCGGCCTCGACTGCCGCCACGATGGTGGCGAAGTTGTCGTCGGTCAGCACCATGGTGGCGGCCTCACGCGCGACATCAGTACCCGAACGGCCCATGGCGACGCTGATGTCCGCACGCCGCAGCGCGGGTGCGTCGTTTACGCCGTCGCCGGTCATCGCGACTGTCTGTCCACGCGCGCGCGGGGCGTCGGCGATCCGCAGTTTCGACTCGGGAGAGGACCTGGCGAAGATCATTTCCTCGTCCTCGGCGAGCAGGCTGCCCAGTTGGCCGTCGCTCATCGCGTCGAGTTCCGTGCCGGTGACAATCCTGCTCCCGCGGTGACCGATGCCGGCCTGGCCGGCGATGACCGCCGCGGTCAGCCCGTTGTCACCGGTGACCACGTGCACCCTGATGCCGGCCCGATGAGCGCGTTCGATGGAACGTGGCACCTCTGACCGCAGTGGGTCCGCGAGCGCCACCAGTCCGAGCAGGCAGAGGTGCTGCTCGGCGTCCTCCCTGCGCGCGGGCGGCGGCTGGCCGGCCGGCAGACCGCGGCGGGCCACCGCGAGGACCCTCAGCCCGTGATCGGCGAGCCGCCCCACCGCGCGCACCACCGCCGCCCGGTCCTCGGGCGCGAAGCCGCGCTCCGCGCCCGTGCCGAGCACCCGGTCCGCACGGCCGAGTACCTCCTCGGGCGCGCCCTTGGTGTGCAGGACCACGTGGCCTTCGCGCACCTGGGCGACGGACATGAGCTTGATCCGCGGGTCGAAGCGGAACAGCGTCCGATCTCCCGTGTCCCGGGCCGAGTCGGTCTCCCCGGTGCCGATGTCCGCGGCCAGGTCGAGCAGTGCGAGCTCGGTGGGGTCACCCTGCCGGTCGGCGCGGTTCGCCGTCGTGCAGTCAGCAGCGGCATCGACGGTCAGGCGCATGCCTTCCGGCAGGGGTTCCGGGGAATCCACCGGCCGTTCGCCCTGCGGCGTCCACAACGCGACCGCCCGCATCCGGTTCTCGGTCAAAGTGCCGGTCTTGTCTGTGCACACCACCGTGGTGGTACCCAGGGTCTCCACAGCCGAGAGCCGTTTGACCACGGCCCCGCGGCGGGCCAGATCGCGGACGCCGCCGGCCAGGGCGAGTGTGATGGTGGGCAGCAGCCCCTCGGGCACGTTGGCAACGAGCAGCCCGATGGCGAACGTGGCGGCGGCCGCCAGCGACAACCCGGCCGCCAGCCCGATCGGCAGGAAGGCCAGCCCCACGCCGATCGCGACCAGGCCGATGAGCCGGGCGGCCCGCTTGACCTGGCGTTCCAGTGGGCCCACCTCCCGCCGGGTGCGTTGACTGAGGGCAGCGATCCGGCCCAGTTCCGTCCGCATTCCGGTTCCCGTGACCACCGCCGCGGCCTTTCCGCCCGTGCAGGTCGTGCCGGAGAAGACGAGGTCGCGGGCGTCCAGCAGCCGGTCGGCACGGTCCATGAGCTCGGTGGAGCGGAAGGTCGGTACCGACTCCCCGGTGAGGGCCGACAGGTCGACCTCGACCCCGCCGTCGATCAGACGGGCATCGGCCGACACACGATCCCCTTCGTCGATGACCAGGACGTCTCCCGGGACCAGGTCCACCGCCGGTACCTGCCGGGGCTCGCCGTCCCGCACCACTTCCGCCAGTTCCGGCAGGAACGCGGACAGCGCCTCGACTGCGCGCTCCGCCTGTTCCTCCTGCGCGAAGGCCAGCAGTGCGTTCAGCACGATTACCGCCACGATCGCTACGACCAGTGGCAGGCTGCCCGTGATCGCGGCCAAGACCGCGGCGACGGCCAGGAGCAAGGCCAACGGGTGTGTGAACTGCTTCGCGAGTTCCCTCGTCCGATGACGCCGGTCGTGCCGTACCAACGTGTTGGGCCCGTACACCACGCGTCGGCGTTCTGCTTCTCGCTCTGGCAGGCCGGTCGGCGAGGTCCGCAGGTCACGGAAGAGCCGGGCCAGCGGCTCGCGCGGATCGGGCTCCTGCCCGTCGCGGTCGGGCGTCCCCGATGCGAACCCGGGGCGTGCGGCGGGGTCGGCGGGAGCGTCCGCGCCGTCCGAGTACGTCATTGTCGCCCAGCACCTCACTTCCGGGTCGGCGCCGCTCAACCGCGCCTTCGCAGCCGCAGAACCCTCTCTGGCCCCTGCCGCGGTCAGGTTCTTCGCACCTCAGCGTCCCAACCGTTCGATCACGCAGGTTCGGGGGCCATGGTTGCGTCCTTGGAAGTGGTGTAGCGGGTTGGACCTGATCCGGGGGTTTGCTCCGGCGTTCGGGTTGGTGCCCGCATAGAGAGACGGCCACCGGCTGATCTTCGAAGTGTCGAAGCCTCGAAGGAGATCAGCACGATGACCGCACCTGACAGTCTGCCCCTGCACGCCCTGACCGAGGACAATCTCGCTGCGGCGAGTCCGGATCTGCTGCGCGCGATGGTCAAGACGTTCGCCGACGCGCTGATGTCGGCGGAGGCCGACGCGCTGTGCAATGCCGAGTACGGGCAGGTCAGCGACGAACGCGTCAACCACCGCAACGGATACCGCCCGCGCGAGTGGGACACCCGCGCCGGCACCGTCGAACTCGCTCTGCCCAAGCTGCGGCAGGGCAGCTACTTCCCGACCTGGCTGCTGGAACGCCGCCGCCGGGCCGAGCAGGCCCTGATCTCCGTGGTCGCCACCGCCTACCTGCTCGGCGTCTGCACCCGCCGGGTGGAGAAACTCGCGCAGTCCCTCGGCGTGACCCAGCTGTCGCAAGTCGCAGGTCAGCGCGATGGCCAAGCACCTGGACGAGCAGGTCGCAGCGTTCCGCAACCGTCCGCTGGACGCCGGCCCGTATGCGTTCGTCTGGGTCGACGCTCTCACGCAGAAGGTCCGCGAGGAAGGGCGGATCATCAACGTCCACGCGCTGGTCGCGGTCGGCGTCAACGCCGACGGGCACCGCGAGATCCTCGGCCTCGACGTCGCCACCGCCGAGGACGGCGCCGGCTGGCTGGCGTTCCTGCGATCGCTGACCGCCCGCGGCCTGGGCGGGCGTCCAACTCGTCGTCTCCGACGCCCACACCGGCCTGGTCAACGCGATCGGCGCCGTCCTGCCCGGCGCTTCCTGGCAGCGGTGCCGCACCCATTGGAGTCGTAAAGATTCAACGTGGCGATATCGGTGCGTCCGGGTTGTCCTCGTGTTCTGCGATGGCACTGAGGAGATCGGCGGCGGTCGAGTAACTTCGGGTGGCACGTGTTGCGGTGTATCCCTCCTGGTCCAGCAGGGGTCGGACCCACAGGACTGCGTTGCCGATGGTGCGTTGGCTCACTTGGAACAGGTCGGCCACCACGTCGCGACTGCATACTTTGCGCAGGCAGAGGATGGTCGCAAGGACGCGTTCGGCGTCGGTGATCTTCTCGGAGAAGATCCCTCCGCGAGCCCCGAACTGCCGGTCTGCTCCGCGCTTGCCGGTGCTTGCGCAGTTCCGCGGCGGCGGCCTGGTGCAAGGACAGCCGCCCGATCAGGTTCGCCAGGTCCTGGCGACTCATCCCGGTCAACGCTGGATTGCCGAGGGTAGCCAGGCGGTTCGGCCGCGTCGGCACGACGTCGGTGGCCAGGAAGTCCCGCAGCGCAGTCGCGCTGGTGAAGCGCAGGACAGTGGGCTCGATGCCGTGCTTGCGCTCGGCCAGCAACTTGCCGGTCTCGACGACCGCGGCCGCAATCGGGCCCGTGCTGACTTCCAGCAGCTCGGACAAGACGAGCTGGGAGCAGACCTGCCGCAGGTAGACAACAGCGATCAGGACCCTGTCGGCGTCGGTGAGCAGAGGCCGGCCGTGACTTCCCTTGACCTGGCGACGTCTGCCGCCACGCTGTTCGAAGTAGCGCTGTTCGGCCCGCGCCGCTTGTGCAGGAGCCAGGCTGGCGGCCAACTCCTGCAGGTCGCCCCGGCTCATGCCGGTTAGCCGCGGGTCGGCCAGGGTATGCAGGGCCGCCGACCGGTTGCGGTCCCGCTCGCCGGTCCCGACGGCGGCCTTCGTGCCGGTCGCGGCGGGCCCGATGGTGTAATTCCACTTCCCGCGCTCAGCATGGGGTGTGATCGGCAGGGCATCCATCCGCTCCCTGCTCACCGACACGCCCACGGGGTAGTCGCCGGTGTCGAGCACGGCGTCCACGCGGAGTCCGGCGCGGGTGCGCGTGGCGGCGATCGTGTTGACAACGACCTCGTGACTGGTCAACGGTCTGCCGCGCCAGTTCATCGTGATGGCCGAGAAGAGTCTGTGTTCTATCTTGTTCCACTTGCTCGTGCCTGGAGGAAAGTGACAGACAGTCACAGCCAGGCCGGTCTCGGCAGCGAAGTCCGCGAGCTCGGCCTTCCATAACCGGTAGCGGCAGCTGTTGGAGCCGCCGGCGTCCGCGGTGACCAGCAACCGCGTCGCATGCGGATAGCCGGCCTGGCCGCGGGCCTGCCACCAGCCGCGGATCGAGGCGACGGCGAAGACCGAGGTGTCGTGGTCGACCCCGACGTTAACCCACCCGCGATCGGCGGTCATGTCATAGATGCCGTACGGGATGGCGTGCGGCACGTCCGGGCCGGTGAAGAAGAAGCTGTGGTCCTCGACCTGCACCGGATCACCCTGGGGCCGCCACTGCCGACCAGGGTTCGGCAGATCGCCCAGTTGTTCCTTCTTCTTCGCATCGACGCTGATCACCGGCTGATCGGCCGCCTGGTGCTCGATGACCTGCTCGTTGATGTAGCGGAACTGGGCGTCCCGGTCGGGGTGCTGTTTCCCCTCCAGCGTCTTGGCGTTGGCCTGCAGGCTGAAGCCATGCTCTTTCAACAGCCGGCCCACCGTCGGCGCGGACACCGGATGCCCCTGCCTGGTCAACTCCTCCGCCAGATTGCGCAACGACTTAATCGTCCATCGCAGCGGCGACATCGGATCTCCTCGCTCATCCGGCTCGACCATCCCCAACAACGCTGGCACCAGCTGCGGATCCAGAACCTCGGCCAGGCGCCGGCCGCCGCCAGATCTCCTGATTCGCCCTTCCGGCAGGGGCTCTCCGCCGGCCTCCAGCTCGAACACGCCGTTGCGGACGGTTGTCTCGCTGACCCGGGCCGCCTGCGCCACCGCCCGCACCCCGCCGTGCCCAAGTAACCGGGCCTCCTGCGCCAGCACCAGACGCTGCCGCACCCACTACGCGCGGAACTTGCTCTCCCACGTTCCGAAGTCGGCCCAGCCGTGGGTGGCGACACTGTTGCGGACGGTCTTCGAGCAGCCCGACGCCGACGCCGTCCACGCCCAGATGCGGCACGTCCTGGAGGCATTGGAGGCCAAGTTCCCCAAGGCCGCAGCCCACCTGGACGCCGCCCAGGCGGACGTGCTGGCGTTCACTGCTTTCCCCCGGGAGATCTGGCGGCAGATCTGGTCCAACAACCCGCAGGAACGGCTGAACAAGGAGATCCGCCGCCGCACCGACGTCGTCGGGATCTTCCCCGACCGCACCGCCGTCATCCGCCTGGTCGGCGCCGTCCTGGCCGAACAGAACGACGAATGGACCGAGGCCCGCCGCTACATGAGCCACGAACTCCTCACCAAAACCCGAACCCACCCGAACGGATCACAAACCCACGAGACCACCCTGCCCACCGAACTCACCGCATAGCCTCAAAACTGGATCACCGAGTGGCCATCGATACACCACTCCAGCCGACGTGACCCGGGCCATTCGGTTCTGTCGAGGCGGTCGGATGCCGTCGGAGGCACACCTGTGGCCACGGGATGGATCATTCGTCCGGTATCGAGCCCCTTGCGGAATCGCGTCCTGATCTTTGGCCGCGCCGATCACCCAAGCGGTTGCCGAGCCGACTAGTCGCGGGCCTCCCGGCCGGGATGGGTGGCCAGTGCCCAGATGACAAAGACGTCGATGGCAATGACGACCAAGGCCCAGAAGGGATAGCGCGGCAGCCACACGAAGTTGGCGATCATGGAAAGGCCGGCCAGCGCGATGCCGACCAAGCGCGCCCACAGCGCACCTCGGAGCAGCGAGAACCCCGCGAGGAGCACGAGGACGCCCAGGATGAGGTGTATCCAGCCCCAGCCGGTGAGATTGAAGGCGTAGCTGTAGTTCCGGGTGGAGATGAAGATGTTGTCCTTGGCAATGGCGGAGATTCCCTCGAATATCGCCATCACTCCGCCGAAGATCATCATGAAGGCGGCAAACGCGGTCCATCCGGAAGTCCAGGGCGCACGCCCTCTGCTGTCCACATTGTCGCGGCGAATCTCTGCATTGGCGATTTTCCTACCTCCCAGGAGGGGTCTGCGACTCGAAGGCCAACTGACCGACAATTCCAGCCTTGCACGAAAGCCGTCGACCAGCAGATCCCACGCTTCTACTAGAAGGCTCGGCAACCCGACCGATTGCGGGCGCTTGGGCAGAGGGGTGCAATGGCCCTTGGTCCACGGATGAGGCGGCAGCGGTTGTTCGTCGTCCCGGGAGGCACCCGGATCGAGCCGGTTGATATTCCCGAGAACGGACAGCACCTGGCGGTCGGCGACCCGTATAGGGGCCATCAGCACGGTTCCGGCGGCCGCCGTGACCCGCAGCGCGATTCCGATACCGGGCAGGGCAAGCAGGAACCGGGTATCGGCCCACCCGTTGCCCGCGATGTCGTGGAAAACGACTGGAGCGGGCCTGCGGCAGCCCCGGACAGGGACCCCTTGGTGGGTCAGCCGCCGTCGATCCAACCCCTTCCCGTCCCCGTGGCGTAGTGCCGACCGAAGGTCTTGTCAAAGAAGGCCCAGAGGAACACGAAGCCGGTGACGATCCTGACGACGGCGGTCGCCTGAGCCGAAACCGGTGCCGCCGCCACAGTTGCACACTCTCGGTAAAACGAGGTGCCTGGTGGGTGGCCATCACGGGGCTGCTGGGAGGGCTCGATGGTGCACTCGATCGGTGACGGCATCAATGTCCTGTGCGTCCGAGGCACGGCGCAGGGGGCCGAGGTCCCGGCTGGGGCCGAACGGCCCTGCGTACGGGCTCGGTTGGGATCATCCCACCTCGGACATGCGGCGCAGGCCCACCGTGGCGGCGGGCCTGCGGGGAGGGGATCGGCGCGGGCGGGTTCAGCTC
>CAWGAU010000006.1:0-174462 GCA_963820715.1 uncultured Actinomycetota bacterium
GCCGTCGGCAGCACGAAGCCGCCGGTCCAGGTGACCGTCCTGTCGGACAACTGGGACACCCAGTGCGACCAGTGGTTCCTGCTCCAGCAGCAGCCCGGGAAGGTCCCGCCGCCACCGTCGTTGCAGCAGACGAACGCCTGGGGGGCCGCGCTCGGCGGGATACCGGCCCGGGACCTGCGGTTGCAGCTCACCGCGCAGGGCCTGCCCGGCGAACCGGTGGTGCTGCACGCCCTGTACGTGAAAGTCGTCAGCAGCGCCGCGGCCCCGAAGGGGAACGGCTACACCCCCGGGTCCGGCTGCGGCGGCGGGATCGAGCCCGCGTCCTTCGCCGTCGACCTCGACACGACCGTCCCCCGGGCCCGCGCCGTGGCCGGCTACGTGGGGAACGACCAGAAGGCGGCCGTCGCCGACTTCCCGTTCCAGGTCTCCGCGCGCGACGCGCAGGTCATCGACGTGGACGCCCACACCCTCGACCACGACGTCAGTTGGTACCTGGACCTCGTCTGGACCTGCGGCGGCCGCCAGGGCACCCTCCGCATCGACGACAACGGCGCCCCCTTCCGCACGGTCGGCCTGAAGGGCGCCCCGACGTACTTCTACGACGGCACCACCTGGTCCCCGTCCTCCCCCCAGAACTGACCGACCACCGGACCCGCCGGCCGGCGCCCGCGCGGGCACCGGCCGTCGCCCGCCTCAGATCCGGCCGCCTCAGATCCGGTCGGCGGCGATCAGCAGGTACTGGAAGGAGCCGTCCCGGTAGGAGGAGAGGAACGCGTCCTCGATGCCGGTGGCGACCGCGGACTTGGCGCGCAGTTCCCAGTAGGGGAGGGCCTGCGCGGTCAGGTCGCGGACCTCGACGGGGGCGAGACGGTTGGCGGTCAGGGCGCGGAAGTACTCGCTGCGCCCGTGGATGTTGCACTCGTAGTGCGCGTTGATCGTGGAGACGGCCTTGCTCGGCTGGCCGTAGACCTCGTTGTAGCAACCGGTGATGGTGACGTAGCGGCCGCCCCGCT
This sequence comes from uncultured Actinomycetota bacterium, assembly GCA_963820715.1. Taxonomy (GTDB): domain Bacteria; phylum Actinomycetota; class Actinomycetes; order Streptomycetales; family Streptomycetaceae; genus Actinacidiphila. Next base: position 1,014 of record CAWGAU010000006.1, read on the forward strand.
TGAGGAGCCGTGAGTGGGCGCCGAACAGGTCCGTCAGGTCCACGTACATGGTCGACTCGTTGTTCCAGACGGCCTGGTAGGCGCCCGGAGTGAAGCCGGTGTCCAGCATGTTGCCCACGTGGAAGGCCACGCGGTCGGCCACACCGCCCAGTTCGGCCTGCTCGTTGGCGAACGTCGGCCTGCTTGCTGGAGAGCGTGACGCCGTCGACGTGGCAGCCGAAGCGGGCGTGCGCGAGCAGGGAGGTGCCCCCGCGGCCGCATCCGGCGTCGAGGACGCGGTCCTCGGGGGCGGCGTAACCCAGGTGGGTGATGAGGAGTTCCGCCTGGGCGGTCTCCAGGCGGTGCAGTTCGTCGATGACCGCCTGCTCCCGGTCGGCCGCCGGGGCGTTCAGGACGCTCCAGTTCACGTCGCCGATGCCGTAGTGGTGGTGGTAAAGGCCGTCCACAGCCCCCAGCCGCAGGTTGACGGGGCGCTCCTCGTCGTTCCAGTAGCGGGCGATGTCGTTCTGGTACGGGCTGGGGCTGGTCGAGGTGGTCATGCGGCGCTCTCCTGGGTCCAGAAATCGGGCAGGGTGTAGCGATGGGTGTTGGTGCAGTGCCACTCGTGGTTGCCGGCCACCCAAGCGGCCAGGCCGGTCAGGTAGCGGGCCAGCACGGGGTCCGGGAGCCGGGCGCTCAGTTCCTCGCTCCCGCTCTCGAACCGCCGCATGACCGCGTTGTGGATCTCGACGGCCTTGAGGTACGCCTCGCGCTCGGACAGCGTCGTCGCGGCAGGCGAGGACGACGGGCAGGTTGAGGTGCGGGCGCTCGGAGCGCTTCTCCTTGGTGTACGAGTACAGGTCGTTGACCAGGGTCGCGGCGTTGCCGGCGAGGGCGGTCAGGCGCTGCACGGCGGAGAGCGCCTGCAGCGCGGCCGGCAGTTCGTAGCCGGCCACCAGGTCGGTGAGGGTCAGGCAGGGCCGGAAGTTGTTGAACTGCCGCATCACCAGGTACTCCCAGACGGGCGGCGTGACCCCGTCCAGGCTCCACGCGGCCTCGGCGAGGTAGCCGAGGTGGAGCCGCGCCAGGTCGTGCCGGAGCCGGTCGGCCTGGGCGGGCGCGGCCCACCGCTCGGTGTGCTCCATGGCGGACCGGTACGCCCGCAACGGCGCGTCCGCGGCCATGCCCTCGCACCAGTCGGCCTCGTACTCGGGCGTGGCCCGCAGCGGGTCGAGCGCGGAGTGGGCGATCGCCAGGCGGGCGCCGAGCCCCTCGGGCGAGCCGCCGTGGTCCTCGCAGTAGCAGTCGTCCACCGCGTTCTCCGCCACGAGCAGCCGGGCGGCGACCAGCAGGCGTTCGACGTCGGCGTGGTCGGGGTGCGCGAGGCAGACGGCGCGGCCGAAGCCGAACCCCTCGAACTGGTCCTCCCATTGCGGCGGGACGAGGTCGAGTCCCAGGGCCCATTCCTTGGTCCTGCGGTCGACCTCCGCCACCAGCGCCGGGTCCGGCTGGACCGCCGGACGGTAGTGGATGCCGGGGATGGGCCGCACCGGCTGCTCACCGCTCCGCGGCCCGCCGCCTCCCTGCTCGCCGCCGCGGTGCCCGTCGTCCCCCTGCTCCCCTGCCGCTGCTCCCCTGTCCGCCGTCCCGCGGCCGTCCGCTGCGTTGCTCCGCTGGCCCCCTGCGCGCCGCCCTGCCGGTGCGCCGTGTTTTCCCGCGCGCCGCTCCACTGCTCCGGACCCGGGGGCGCCGTCCCGGCGATGCGCAGCCCCGCCGTCCCCAGGCCGGTCGGCCCGTACGGGATGCCGGGTGCCATCGTGCTCAGCTCCTTTCCGCGCGGGGCGGGGCGTACGTCCTCAGGTTCAAGGGCTCGGTGCGCATGGCTGGGATGAGCAAGCTGACCTCGCAAGTCGTCGTCGCAAGTCGTCGTCGGCGTGTCGGTCCGGCGCGGGGCGGGGCGGAACGGGACGAGCGCCGCGGCCCCCGCCGCGGCCGGCCCCCGCCGAGCCGGCGGCCCGGGGCGCACGAAGGCATCCGTGATCGCCGCTCGACCGCCGATTCCCCTGTGAAGTCCGCTACGGGTCCCCAGCCCGTCCCCTGCCGGTCCTGTTCCGGGGCCGCCCGGGAGAGAGGGCCTCGAACACGGCCGGGCGGTTCCTGTCCGTCCCGCCCCGCGCTGAAAGACTTTCCCGGGACTTCTGACGAGTAGTCGCGAACAAAGGGGCGCACGGAGGTGCGACGGAACACCACCGATCGCTTCCGTCCGCTACAAGTATTCACATCGTCCGATACGACAACATGACGAACGCTTAGCGCAGGCCGCGGACCGCATTCCTGGACCTCGGACAAGGAATGCACGCCCCACCGATTCCGGCGGCGCGGTCACCTTTTCGCGGGCATGAGAAGAGAGGGCCGGCCACGAGGCCGGCCCTCCCCGTCTCGTCGAATCAAGCGAAGGCGGTCAGGCCTGGTTCAGGAAACCGAGCAGTCGATCGTTCCGCTGCGCAGCGCGTGCCCGTCGTCGTCGCTGTCGTCGGACCAGAAGACGGGCTTCTCGCCGCCCACGCACTCCGCCTGCGGCGTGATCGCGAACCCCTCGTTGTTGAGGTTGGGCATCGAGCCCGGCCGCTCGTACACGTCGGTGACGGCGAACTTCCCGTCGGCGCCGATGCCGAGGGTCGCGGTGCGGCCGTCGCAGGTGTCGTCGCAGACCGCCCACAGGCGGCTGGTCTGGGGGTCGAACTGGAGCTCCATCACGCCGGGGAACCCGCTGGCGATCGTGGCGACCCGGGTGAATCCGCTGCCGCTCTGGTCGAGCGCGTAGGCGTAGACGGTGCCGGTGGCTTCGAGGCCGACGAAGAACAGGCCGTCACCGTGGTCCGGGTAGGAGTTCGGGTCGTAGGCCGCGCCGGTGTGCTCGTCGTGGAAGGCGTGCGAGGTCAGGAACGAGTCGGGAATCCAGGAGATCGCCTCCAGCCCGCTGTTCGGGTCCACGGCCGGCAGGTCCGAGGTGAGGTTCCACTCCTTCGTGGCGGTCAGGCTGGTCGCCGTACCCGTCGGATCGAAGCGCAGCACCTCGGGCCGGCTGACGCCGCTGTTGTCGTTGTCGCGTTCGGTCGAGACGAACACGCCGCCGGCCGGGCCGGCTCCGGTCAGGGCCACGCCCTCGGAGTCCGGGTCGCCGCTGCCGCCCGGGTAGTGCAGCGACTTGCCCGCCTTCCAGCCGTCGGTGGTCGCGGGCGCCCACTTGGTCCCGTTCCACTCCAGCTGGTACAGCGTGCTGGGGCCGTTCTTCACCGCCCAGAGCACGCCGGGCGTCGCGCCGCCGGACGCCTGGTACGCCAGGCCGCTCAGGTTCGTACCGAAGGTGTCGGCGTCGTCGGCGGTGGCCACCGCGGAGCCGCCCGGCCACGCCGAGGCGGGCGGCTGGCTGGTGGCGCAGGCGTTCGCCGCGCCCTTGGTCGAGGCCGTGGTGGTCACGAACGCGCCCGTACCGTCCGGGCATCGGCCGTAGGTCGTCGCCGCGTGGGCGGTCCAGCTGTAGGAGTCGACGAGCGTGCTGCCGTCGGGAAGGAACAGGCGGGCGGAGTCCGCGCTGCCGAGCCCGAAGACCGGGTCGACGTCGAGCGCGAGGAAGCCGCCGGCGGCCATCGTGGTGCCCGCGGGGACCGGGAAGACGTGGGAGTCGTCGTTGTCCTTGACGATCCAGCCGGACACGTCGACCGGCGACGCGCCGATGTTGACGAGTTCGACCCAGTCACCCGGTGAGCCGCCGCTGGACTCGACCTCGTTGATCCGCACGGTCGACGACGCGGCCGGCGCGGCCGACGCCGCCGGGGCTGCCGCCGAGGCGGGCGACACCGCGAGGGAGAGCGGCGCGGCGGTCAGCAACGCGATGATCAGCGTGATGGGCGCATGCCAATTCTTATGCAATGTGGTCGTCCTCTTCGCGAGTCGCGGCAGCAGGCGAGGGGATGCACGCCCCGTGCAGGTTCGGCCACTCCGGAGACCGGGGCCCAAATGCCGGGTGAACACTGGGTCATTGCTCGCTGATCCCCCGGCAAGGGCCTGCCGAACCCCGGCCGGGCCCCTCGCCCGTCCCGGACGCGGCGTCAGACGGAACTCATCGGGGTGGCGTCGACGCCGGTCGTCTGCTGGTCGATGCCGTACACCGCCGGGTGGCCGCCGGCGGGCACGACCCCCACCTCCGTCTGCATGAAGTGCTGCACCACCTGGTACATGTGCGCGCCGCCGTTCTTCACGAACGGCCGGAGGTCCTTGCCGATCGTGACGTACGAGTTGAGGTCCTTGGCCAGCACGGTCTTGTCGACGCCGCTGTCGTCGAGGACCAGGGCGCCGCCGTCGGCGGTGCGCAGCGCGTAGGCGGTGCCGTCGCGCGGGGCGGTCTTCTTGTAGTCGGCGAAGGCGTGGTCGTCCAGGGTGGAAGTACGGTCGCCCCAGTCGGAGATGGCCGCGTCACGGGCCTTGGTCGTGGTCAGGGTGGAGTTGCTTCCGCCGGTGACGTACAGGTCGGTCACCTGGGCGGCCAGGTCCTTCGGCGCGGTGGAGCCGATCTTGACGGTGGGATCGGCGACCTGCGCGAGCCCGTCCCGGTCGACGGCGATGCGCGGGACGTCCTTCTGCTCGGCTCCGGAGAAGTCGCCGGACAGCCACGGACCGCCAACCGCCGCTCGTGTGCCTGAAGACGAGGAAGCGGGTGGTCGTCGTCCACACCGTGCCCGGCTTGCCGTCCTTCAGGTCCGCGCCCTGGGCCTTCATCATGAACCAGTCGGCCTTCGAGGCGGCGGGCGGTATGTAGAAGGTGCGGTGGACGTAGACGAACGGTGCCAGGTTCGCCTTGACGTCCTTCTGGTCCAGGCCGTGCGCCTGCTTGAAGTACGCCCGGTCGAAGGCGAGCATCGCGCCGCCCTCGGCCTTGGCCAGCAGCGTCGTGCTGAGGCGGGCGTTCGCCTGGTTGTTGAGGCTCTGGTACGTGTCGACGATTTTGTCGGCCTGCGCGGTGCTGACGACCGGCTGCTCGGCCTTCGGGGTCGGTGACGTCTTCGGAGAGAGGACGACGAACCGCTGCAGCCCGCGGTGAGGGTGAGCGCGGCGGCGGCCAGCAGGACGGTCGACATCGTGCGACGAGAGCAGTGAGCCATGGTGGATTCCCCGTTTCCCGTGTGGTGCGGCGGCCACGGTCGCGGTGCGGCGCCGTGGGCTGCTGCCGGATCACGCTATCGGCCGGGTCCGCCGCGGCCGGAGCGCCCCCGCGCCCCGGCCCCTGACCGCTGGCTCCCGGCCCATGACCCCTGACCCCCGGCGCCCCTGACTCTGACGCCTGCTCAGGGGAGCCGCACCAACAGGCGCACCAGGCGGGTGTTCTGGGTGGTGGAGAAGTTGTCGTCGCTGATGAGCAGCAGTTCGCGCAGCCCGCCGACGGCCGGTCCCGGGGCGAGGGTCATCCCCTCGTAGTTGTCCAGCAGCGGGTTGGGCTGCGGCTCCGGAGCCGTCGCGCCGAGGGACGGGCACAGGCCGACATCGGCCAGCAGGGTCTTCGTCGCCAGCGCGGCTGCCGCCGGCGTCGCCGAGGTCGCCGACGGTGGTGACGTCGGTGGACCGCAGGGCGTGCGGCGCCGCGTAGACCCTGATGGTGTTGCCCACGCCGGCGGTGAACGCGGCCTCCAGGACCAGCAGTCCGTGCGAGCCGTAGGCGGCGACCTCGGAGATCCGGTTGCCCGGGTCCACCCGGTAGCCGATCTCCTTGACCAGGTCGTAGCCGCCCGCGTGGTTGCTCCGGTAGACCAGGATGCGGCGGTCGTCCGCGCCGCCGGCGCTGCCGATGTCGCCGCTGAGCACGCCCTCCATGGCCGCGTAGACCGTGCGGCCGTCCGGGGAGACGCTCAGACCTTCCAGCGTGGCGTTCGAGGTGGCCTCGCCGGCCGGCGCGACCCGGAAGCGGGCCGGTACGGGGAGGTCGGACTTCTCGGTGCCTTGGCGGTCGAACACCCGTACCGAGGGCTCGGTCTCGGAGCTGACCAGGTAGTCGCCGTCGGGCAGGACGGTCAGGCCCTCGCCGTCGAAGTCGCTCTCGTCGTAGGCGGTTCCGTCGGGTTTGCGCAGCACCAGGCTGCCCACCACGTGCGGATCGGCCGGGCGGTCGAAGAACCAGATCTTGGCGAGTTCGCCGGCGCTGTGGTCGACGACCGAGCCGTAGGCGTGGCGGCGGGTGTCGTAACTCAGCGCGGACAGGCCGCCGACGGTGTCGCCGTCGACCACCAGCTTGTTCATGGCGTCGCTGTAGCCGACGGCCCAGGCGTCGGCGCCGCAGGCCAGCGCGGGCGGCGGCGTGTGCGCGCCCCGGGCCTGCGCACCGGCGGCGGGCAGCGCCGCCGGGGAGGCCAGCAGCAGGGCGGCGACCGTGACGGCCCGGGCGCGGCGGCGCCGGGTCGGGTCCAGCGGTTGGTACCGGAACACACATGCTCCTTAGGCGAGTTGCTCCTGAGCTCCTGAGCGTCGGGCCGGAGCGGGGTGCGCCCAGCCTGGCATCTTCCGTTCCGGTGAAGAAGGGGTCGTCGCTACGAAGCCCTCGGCTGCGGGCGGGCGATCTGCGGGCGGGCGATGCAACGGGCAGGCGACGCTGCGGGGAGGGAGGCGGCCGGCCGGGCGGATGCGGGCCCGGAAGGAGGGCACACGTGACCACGACGCGACCATGAGGAGGAACCCGTGCCCGAACCCGAAGCCGCCACAACCGAGTTGTCCGCGCGACCGGGGCCGGAGCAGGCGCCGTACCGGGCCGAGGCCGTCCGCGGGGACGGACAGTGGCACCTGACGGTGCGGAGCCTGGACGATCACCCCGACCGGGGCGAGGTCGACGCCCTCGTGGTCACCGTGACGCCGACCGGGTCGCCGGACGGCCTTCCCTCGGAGGATCTCGACCGGATGCTGCGGGAGTGCGGCTTCGCCCGTGACGGCGACTGGGCGGAACACGGGGAGCGCTGGACCGCGCCCTGCCGTCAGCCGCGTACCCGGGCCGCCCCGCCGGCCCCCCGCCCGGACTGAGTCCGTCGTGGCGAACGGGACCGCCGTCCCCCCGGCGCCGAGCACTTGGGGTGTCGGCGCCCGGCCGGCTGCCGGGCGCCGACACCGTCAGGTCAGGTCACGTCCCGCCGGATAGTCGGATCAGGTCAGGCCGGTGAGGTGCCCGGCCGGCCGAGGTGGCGGACGAAGAAACGGACCGCGCTGTCCGCCTCGAACCTGGGCAACTCCTTGTGCCTGCCCGCGTTGGCGTGCAGCGTCTTCTCCTTCGAGGCGAAGGCGTCGAACAGCGCGAGACCCGACTGCGCGGGGGATGTGCTCGTCGTCCCACTGGAGCGCGAACTCGATCGGAATGGTGATCCGCCTCGCCGTCTCGGCCAGGGCGTCGGGCCAGTGGAGGCCGAAGACCGCGGCGGTGATCCGGGGTTCGACCGCCACCAGCGGCACGCCGATCGCGGTGCCCATGTTGAGGCCGAAGTAGCCGACCGGCCCTTCGGCGCCGATCTCCGGCAGTTCCTGGAGGGCGTCCAGGGTCGCCTGCCACTCCGGCACGGCACGCTCCGCCAGGTGGGCGTTGTACCGGACGACGATCGGGCCGACCGGCTCGCCCGCCGCCATCGCCCGATGCATCGCGGCGATCTCCGACTCGTCGAACGCCGTACGCGGTCGGCCGCCGTGACCGGGCGCGTCGATGGTGGCGACGGTGAAACCGCCGTCGGCCACGAGGCGGTGGGCACGGCCCACCATCCCCGGAGCCTTCTTGTGCGTGCCGCCACCGTGCCCCATCAGCACCAGTGGCGCGCGATCGGCGCCGGAAGCCGGCGACCAGAGCGCGCCGGTGAGCTCGCCCACCGTGAAGTCGCGTTCGACGACACCGTTCGACGATGTCTCCGCGGTGAATTGCACAGAGTGCATAGGTTGTTGCCTTTCGGGAGTGCCTTGGTGTGAGGCGCTCCCGGCGACACCTACGTCAATCGCCCGGCCGTGACAAAAGGGGGAGCACCCATACGGATACAGCGTTCATGGGTCCCACCTCCTCGCACGACGTCACGGTGCCGCGCACGCTACCAACCGAACGCCGCCCCGCCCAACGGGTTTTCACCCCGCCTGCCTTCCGCCCGCCCGCCCGCGCGCCCACGTCCCCCCGCGCCCCCGCAGGTCAGGAGGGAACCTGGCCCCCCTCGAAGTAGGCGACCAGCGCCGGGTCGAGCGGCGGGACGTCGTACGGCATCCCGCCGTTGCGCAGCGACAGCGTCGCCATGTAGCCCGCCGCCACGCTCATCCGCGCGGCCAGCGGCGAGGTGTCGGTCCGGCCGCCGTCGCGGACGAAGCGCGCGAACTCCCGCATGATCAACACGTCGCTGCCCCCGTGCGTCCCCTCGCTCCGCGGGACCTGGTAGGCGATGTCGCAGTCCTCGCGGTAGCGCGAGGGGCCGGTGTTCCACACCTTGACCACGGCGCCCGCCTCGTCGCCGAAGTTCTCCAGCCGGCCCTCGGTGCCGATGACGGTGTAGTTGCGTACGTAGTCCGGGCTGAAGTGGCACTGCTGGTACGAGGCGATCACCCCGTTGTCCAGGCGCATGTTCATCACCGAGACGTCCTCGACGTCGATGTGGTGGTTGAGGTTCTCCCGCGCGGTGGGCGGCCACTCGTACTCCTTGAGCCAGCCGGCCGGGCGGGGCGTGCCCGGCTGCCGGCGCGGCAGGTCGCCGTGGACCATCAGGTCGCCGAAGGCGTTGACCCGCTCGGTGTAGCCGCCGGCCAGCCAGTGCACCACGTCGATGTCGTGCGCGGCCTTCTGCAGCAGCAGACCGGTGGTACGGGCGCGCTCGGCGTGCCAGTCCTTGAAGTAGAAGTCGCCGCCGTAGGAGACGAAGTGCCGCACCCAGACGGTCTTCGGCTCGCCGATGTCACCGCGGGCGATGATGTCGCGCATCTGCCGGACCACGCCCATGTGCCGCATGTTGTGGCCGACGTAGAGCCGGGTGCCGGTCTCGTAGGCGGTGCGCAGGATGTTGTCGCAGCCCTCCACGGTGATGTGCATGGGCTTTTCCAGGTAGACGGCCTTGCCGGCCTGGAGGCAGTCGACGGCTATGCGCTCGTGGGTGTCGTCGGGGGTGACCACCAGGATCGCGTCCAGGTCGTCCCTCGTGAGCAGGTCCCGGTAGTCCGTGACCCCCTCCTCGACGCCGAGCCGCTCCATGCCGCGCTTGAGGGCGGCGGGGTCTGTGTCGCAGACCGCGGCCACCACCGTCCCGCCGCCGGGGCGGTGGGCGGCCAGGGGCAGCGAGAGCCGCAGACCGAGACCGATGACGCCGAGGCGCACGTCGTTCACGGGATTCCTTACGTTGAATGGCTGACGCGGTGTCACTTGGAGCCGGTGAAGGCGATGCCCTCGGTGATCCGGCGCTGTGCCGCGATGAACATGATGATCATGGGGAGGCTGGCCAGCAGCGAGCCGGCCATCAGTACGGGGTAGTCGGTGACGTGCTCGCCCTGCAGCGAGGCGAGGCCGACCGACAGCGGCATCCGGTTGGAGTCGCTGGTGACCACGAGCGGCCAGAGCAGGTCGTTCCAGGACCAGAGCACGGTCAGCACGCCCAGCGAGATCAGACCCGGCTTGGCGAGCGGCAGCATGACGGACCAGAAGACCCGCAGCGGTCCCGCGCCGTCCAGCCGCGCCGCCTCCTCCACGTCCTTGGGCAGGGAGAGGAAGAACTGGCGCAGCATGAAGGTGCCGAAGGCGCTGAACATGCCGGGCAGCACGATCCCGGAGAGGGTGTTCAGCAGGCCCAGGTTCATCACCATCTGGTACTGCGGCAGCAGGTAGAGCTGGCTGGGGACCATCAGCACCGCGAGGATGACCAGGAAGAGCGCGTTGCGGCCGGGGAAGCGCAGCCGGGCGAACGCGTAGGCGGCCATCGAGCAGAACAGCAGTTGGGCGGTCACCCGGACCACCGTGATGACGACGGTGTTGAGGAACTGCTCCAGGAACGGCGTCGTCCTGAAGACCGCCGAGTAGTTCTCCCAGTGCCAGCCGGGTACGAAGGTCGGCGGCACGCTGGTCGCCTCGCCGAAGCTCTGCACCGAGGTGAGGAGCTGCCAGAAGAACGGCGCGATCATGGCGGCCGCACCGATCGCGAGCACCACGTGGACCGGCCACAGCCGCTGCCTACTCATAGTGCACCCACTTCTTCTGCAGCCGGAACTGGACCGCGGTCAGCAGCAGCAGGACCAGCATGAGCACGACCGCGATGGCCGAGCCCATCCCCTGCTGGTTGTTCAGGAAGGTGTCCTCGTAGTAGAGGTACGCGATGGTCTTGCTGCCGGCCAGCGCCGGGTTGGACTTGCCGAGCATCATCAGCACGGTGTCGAACATCTGCAGGCCGCTGATCACCGAGAGCACCGAGACGAAGAAGATGCTCGGGCTGAGCAGCGGCAGCGTGATCGAGAAGAACTGCCGGACCCGGCCCGCCCCGTCGATCGAGGCGGCCTCGTAGTAGTGCTGCGGGATGCCCTTGAGACCGGCCGAGAAGATGATCATGTTGTAGCCGAGGCTGGCCCAGATGCCCACCACCGCCATGGCGTAGACGGTGAAGCGCGGGTCCGAGACCCAGTGCGGCCCGTGGATGCCGACCAGCGACAACAGGTAGTTGATCAGCCCGTAGTCGCCGTTGTAGAGCCAGCGCCAGACCATCGCCACGGCGGCCGGCATGCTGACCACCGGGATGAAGTACAGCGTCCGGTAGAGGCCGACGTACCGTCCGCGCATCTGGTTGAGCAGCGCGGCGAAGACGATCGAGAACGGGATCGCCAGCAGGATCAGCAGCGAGTACTTGACCGTGTTCCAGGCCGCCCTGGGCAGCGCGGGGTCGGAGAGGAACGCCTGGTAGTTCTTGACTCCGACCCAGGTCTGCCCGCCGAAGGCGCCCCACTGGGTGAAGCTGTAGTAGATGGACTGGGCTATCGGCCAGAGGTAGAACACGGAGAGCCCGAGGGCGAGCGGGAGGATCATCAGGTAGCCCCAGATCCACTCCCGGGGGTGCCCGTTCTCCCTGCTTCGGCGGCGCCCCCGCGCCGCCGCCTCGGGGGCGGCGACGGGGGACGCTTCGGTGAGGGTCATCGGCTACCCCTTGGCCAGGTCGGTGTTCATCGCGTCCGCCGCCTGCTTCGCCCCCGCGGCCAGGCTCAGCTTGCCCGCCCAGATCTGGTCCAGGATCGTCTGGGTGTCCTTGGCCCAGGTCTGGGTGTTCTTGGAGATCGGGTAGGGGACGGCGCTGCCCAGCTCGTCGATGAAGGTCTTCAGGTGGAACTGCGGCACCGACTTCACCCAGGTGTCGGAGAGGCCGTTGTACGCCGGGATCACCGCGCCGGACGCGGCCTGGATACGGTTCGCCTGCTGCCCGCCCAGGAACTTGACGAACTCCCAGGCCGCCGCCGAGTGCTTGGTCCTGGCGTAGATCACGTTGCCCAGGCCGTTGATCACGGTGCCCTTGCCGGCCGGGCCGGCGGGCAGCGGCGCGACGTCGGCGGACAGGCCGGGCGCGTTCTTGTACGTCAGGGTGTCCCAGTCGCCGTCCGTGAACATCGCCACCTTGCCGGAGGCGAACAGCTGCGACGGGTCGGTGTCCGTCATCTGCTGGGCGGTGGGCGAGGTCTTGTACTTGGTGACGAAGTCGAGCGCGTACTGCAGGCCCGCGATGCTCTTCGGGTCGTCGAGGCCGGACTTCTTCTTGTCCGCGGAGATGACGTTGCCGCCGGCCTGCTGGATCGTGTTGTACAGGTTCTCCTGGGTCCAGGACGGCGAGGCGATGCCCCAGACGCCCTTGGCGGCGTCGGTCAGCTTCCGCGAGGCGTCGATCACGTTCTGCCAGGTCCAGCTCGCGTCGGGGTACTTGACCCCGGCGGCGTCGAAGAGCTTCTTGTTGTACCAGAGGCCGATGGTGTCGTAGTCCTTCGGCATGCCGTACTGCTTGCCGTCCATCGTGTAGATGGCGTTCAGCGACTTGGGGAACTTGCTGTTGTCGAAGCCGCTCTTGCCGGAGAGCGACTGGAGCTGGCCCTGCCCGGCGTACAGGCCGATCCGGGTGCTGCTCATCCAGAAGACGTCAGGGGCGGAGCCCGAGGCGGCCTCGGTCTGCAGCTTCGTCCAGTAGTCGGTGTTCGGGGTGAGCTGGATCTTGACCGTGATGTCGGGGTGGGAGGCGTGGAAGGCGTCGACGATCTTCTGCATCGCCGGCATCTGATTGGGGTCCCAGATGCCGTACGTGATCGTCACCGGACCGGAGTCCGCGCTGTTCGACGAGGTCGAGGCGGACGAACAGCCGGCGATCCCGGTCACCAGTGCTGCGGCGCAGAGCAGCGCCGACACCTTTCTGATCATCTTCGGTCCAATCCCTGAGGGGTGCTTCGTGGGCCGGACACTAGCGAGCGTTTATGCGTAGAACTAGCGTTAATCGAGCAGATGCGAGCAGCCGAGGCGGGAAAGATGCCTTGCCGAGACCGTCTCGTGACCTCAGGGGTAAAAATCGGACATCATTTATGTGATCCGCTGATGAAAACTACCTGACCTCGTGTTCTTCGCGAGGTGGCGGGGTGGGCCTCCGCCGGGGCATGGCAGCGAGGGCCTCAGGCGCGGCAGCCAGGCGCCCCGGCGCGCATGGGGGTGCCGGGGCGCCTGGCTGCGGCTGCCGCTGCCGTGGGCGCGCCCGTCAGGACGAGAAGAGCAGCCGCTCGGCGTGGTTGAGCGTGTAGCGGACCGCGCCCAGGCAGACCGCGTCGGCGCCCAGCTCGGAGGCGAGCACCTCGGGCGGGTAGAGGCTGACACCGCCCAGGTAGCGGCGGATCGGATCGACCAGCAGCTCGCCGGCCTGCGCGAGGCTGCCGCCTATCACCACCAGCTCCGGGTCGAGCGGGGTCACCAGCGTGACCAGGCCCTCGGCCAGGTCGTTGGCGAAGGACTCGACGGCCGCCGCCGCCTTCTCGTCGCCCTCCCGGGCCCGGTCCATGGCGAACAGCGCCGCCTGCGAGGGCGCCCGCAGGTCCCCCGGGTCGACCGACATCGCGTAGTCCATCACGTGGTGGAAGGCGGCCCAGCGGCTGCTGCGCTGCCCGCCCAGCTCGCCCGCCGCCGCGTGCGAGCCCCGGTACGGGACCCCGCCGAAGAGCAGGCCCAGGCCGATCCGGCTGCCGGTGTGCAGGTAGATCACGTTCTGCCGCCCGCGCGCCGCACCGAGCCAGTGCTCGGCCAGTACGGCGAGGCGCATGTCGTTCTCGACCAGCACCGGCACCGGCAGCCGGGCGCTGAGCTCGGCCTGCAGCGGCACGCCCGTCCAGTCCGCGAGCACGACGCTCTTGACCACCCGGCCCTCGCCGTCGATGACACCGGTGGTCCCGATCCCGACCGCCGTCAGCTCACCGGGCGCCAGTCCCGCCGCCGCCGCGGCCCGCTCGACCAGCCGGACGATCGTGGCCAGCCGGTCGGCCGACGGCAGGTCCGCGGGGACGCTCTCGGTGGCGGTGGCCACGATCTGCCCGCTCAGGTCGGCCACCTTGCCGACCATCCGCGAGGCGCCGATGCTCACCCCCGCCACGTGCCCGGCCGCCGCCCGGAACGCGAACCGCCGCGCCGGCCTGCCGCGCTGACCCTCCGACGGCCCGGCGGTGAACTCCTCGGCCCAGCCGTCCCGGAGCAGGATCTCCATGATCCCCTCGGCCGTCGCCCGCGAGATCTGCGCCTGCCGCGCGAGCCCCGCCAGCGTCGCGCTCTGCGTGTCGTGCAGACTGCGCAGGACCGCCACGTGGTTGAGCCTGCGCAGAAAGCTCCCGTCGCCGCTCTCCCGTCGCACCGATCCTCCTGTGAGCCGTGGCTGATGGCCGATTTTCCCCAGCGCTCAGCGAAAATCGTACAGCCAGGCCAGGTCATCGGGGGCCCACGGTGCGCGACCCGCCCCTCAAGGGCCCCCTCCGCGGGCCCGCCCGCGGGACGCCGCCGCGGCAGTCGCCGGAGCCCCTACGCCACCTCCGCCCCTGCCCTCACCCCGCCCGGGCACCCCCTGACCAGGCATCAGGACCCTGCCCCCACGGACGGAGGGCGCGTGACCCTCCGACGTCGCAACGGACCTGGCGGGATAGGCGCGCCCTGCCTCGGGCCGGGCGTGGGCCCGGCCGTTGGAACGGTCGGGCCCACGCCGTCAGCAGAACCGCAACCAGTGGGCGGCGACCCGCTGTTCCAGGGCTGGGCCGAATCGTTGGCCAGTAGGCGCCCTTCCCCGCCTACTCCCGGTCGGTCACACTCGCGTCGGCGGGGGCGGGGCGAGGGGGAATGCGTGGCGAGGTACCGCCTGGCTGCACCACAAGGCCGATGTCGCGGTGTTCGTGGCCACCTGCCCGTTCAGCAAAGCCGCGCTCGGGCTCGCCGTCCAGCATGGAGTGCTGGCCCTTCACCGTGACCTGCTGGACCAGTGGAACACCGGCACCGCGCTGCCGGCCCTCCTGCCGCTCAACGGCACCGGCCAGGGCGACCGCACCCACCGCAAGCGGTGGAAGAACACCTACCGCCCCTGACGGTCGCGCCGTCTCACGCGTGCTGAGGAGGCGGACCACCAGGTGGGGGACGGAAGCACGCGGAGGGCTCCACGGCTGAGCCGTGGGCCCCGCCGGCGGGCGAAATCCCGCTCGCCCGTGGGAGCCGTCGGCTGCGAGCATGTCCCCCGTGACTGTTCCACTGCGCGAGATCCGCGCCCTTTATTCCGCCGAGACGATCACGGTCTATCAGGCCTATCCGATGGCCATCGCCGGCCCGGCGGCCGCGGAAGGGCGCTTTCCGCCCGACTACGATCGCGGCCGGATGACGTGGATCAAGCCCTCCTTCCTGTGGATGATGTACCGGAGTTCCTGGGGGACCGCCTTCGGGCAGGAACGAGTCCTGGCCATCCGCCTCCGGCGCGGCGGCTTCGAGTCAGCCCTCGCCCGCGCGGTCGCGTCCAGCTACACCGGCCAGGTGCACGCCTCTCACGACCAGTGGAAGCGCGATCTGCGTCGAAGCCCGGTACGTATCCAGTGGGACCCTGAGCGGGACATACGGCTGAGGCCCCTGCCCTGGAGGTCCCTGCAGATCGGGCTGCGCGGGGAAGCTGTCAACAGCTATCTCGACGACTGGATCACCGGAATCGATGACATCACCGAGCTGGCCCACTCGGTCCACGCCCGCCTCCTGGAAGGGTCGATCGAGCAGGCCACCGCGCTGGTACCGGCCGAACGCCCTTATCCGTTGCCTTCCGACGTCGCGTCCCGTATCGACGCCACGCCGAGTGCGCCGACAGAAGACGGGTCGCTGCACACCGGAGCAGGCCGCGCCCGTCCCAAGACCGGCGCACCACTGGCCTGATCGGTGGTGACGTGACCGGCCAGGGGACGTACCCGGATGTCACGGGTCGGGCGGACCGTCGTGAGAGGGCCCCGGAAATTCCGGCCGGTCCGACGGCTTCCCCCGGTTATCCTGCCTCGTTCCCACCAGGCCAGGGAGGTCCCCACCATGAGCAGCACCGTTTCGCCCTTTCCCGATCGGATCGAGCTCACCGGCGAGGGGCTCGTCCTGCGCGACTGGACCGAAGCGGACCTGGCCGCCATGCCGGATCTGTTCGACCACCCCGACATCGCGTACTGGACGCCGATCATCTCCCCCTTCGACGAAGCGGCCGCCCGCGCGCGGCTGGACCGGGACCGGCAGTTGCGGGCGGAGGGCACGGCCGTCCTGCTCGCCATCACCGTTGACGGCGGCGCACCGCTCGGCGAGGTGATGCTGCGCCGCGCCCCCGAGGGCACGGAGATCGGCTACGCGGTCGGCCCCGCGCACCGCGGCCAGGCGCTGGCCGCGCGCGCGGTGCGGGTGATGGCGGCGTATGCCTTCGAGCAACTGGGCGTGGAACAGGTGATCCTGGAGCTGGAGGCGGAGAACGCGGCCAGCGTGGCCGTGGCCACCAAGGCGGGGTTCGGCCCGCTCGACGTGCCGCTGATCGTGGGGGAGGAGAAGGGTCGCGCCTACGCCCTGCAGACGTGGGGCCTGAAGTCCGTCTGATCCTCAGCGTTCGCCCCTTCGGGCAAGCAGAGGATCGTGACGGTACGCCGTGTCGCGGGTTGCCTTCGGCGCGGAGTTCCACGGCTGCCGTGGTCCCGGCCCGCACGTATTTCGTGGGGCGTTTCGTGGGTGCCCGACCCCGGGCCGGGTCACCCTGGCAGCGGCAAATCGGCGGGGCGAGGAGCGTACCGCCGGGTCAGCTGTCGTCGACGCCCGTGCCGGCCGCGAGGTCCGTGTCCCTACCGTCCCCGGTCGTGTCTCCGGTGCGCGCCGCCGCGGCCTGCTCTCCGCCCGCCCGCAGGGTGAGCAGGGAGATCTCGCTCGGCGCGAAGACCCGGAAGGGCGGCCCCCAGAAGCCGGCGCCCCGGCTGGTGTAGAGCTGCGTCCGCTCGCCGTGCCGGCTCAGGCCGTGCACCACCGGCTGGTCGATCCGGACGAGGAAGTTGAACGGCCAGATCTGTCCGCCGTGGGTGTGCCCGGAGACCTGTAGGTCGATGCCGGCGCCGGCGGCCTGCCGGACGTACTTGGGCTGGTGGGCGACGAGCAGGACCGGCCGGTCCGGGTTCGCCCCGGCCAGCGCGCCGAGCAGGTTCGCGCGGTGCCCGGCCAGGCCCGAGGACTCCGCGGTCACGTCGTCCACGCCCGCGAGGACGAGGAGGTCCCCGCCCCGCTCCACCACGACATGGCGGTTGTGCAGCGGCTCCCAGCCCAGTTCCGCCATCCGGTCCAGCCAGCCCTGGGCCTCCCCGAAGTACTCGTGGTTCCCCGTGACGTAGACCTTCGCCAGCCGTGACCGGATCGTTCCGAGCGGTGCGGACTGCCCGCGGCGCTGGGCGGGGGTGCCGTCGGCGATGTCGCCGGCGTGGACCACGACGTCCGCGTCGAGCGCGTTGACCGCCTCGGCCACCCGCGCCGACCAGCGGGCCCGGTCGATCGGCCCGTAGTGGGTGTCGGCCAGCACGACGACCCGGGTCCCGTCCAGACCGCCGCCGAGCCGCGGGACGTGGACGTCCACCCGCTTCACCCGGGGTACGCGCATGGCCTCGTAGTGTCCCCAGCCCAGGAGTACGGCGGAGACCGCGGCGACGGTCACGGCGACGATCCTGGCCCGGTCGGCGCCGCCGACGCCGAGCCCGATCAGCACGAGGTGCGCCAGGCCGCCCAGCGCCGACCAGGTGAACAGCACCCAGACCATGCCGAGGGTGCTGTCCGCGACGCGAGCCGCCCGGTCGGCCCGCCGCCGCCCGTGGCCCGCGACCATCAGGAACGGGAAGGAGACCAGCCAGCAGGCGAAGACGACCGTGCCGGCCAGGAAGACCGGGAACGGCCAGTCGACGCCGGAGGCGAACAGCGTCCACCAGGGCAGGAAGAACAGCAGCGCGAGGACGAGGAAGACCACGGTCCCGCCCAGCCGCCGACGCAGGGACCGCCGAGGACGGGCGTTCCCGCCCTCGGTCTCGGCCTCGGTTTCGGCGCCGGGCACGGCCTCGGCTTCGGCGCTCGGCACGGCCGCCGACCCGCCGGCCTGGGCCTCTGCCCTGGGCTCGGCCGCCGTCTCGGTCTCCGCCTCCGCCTCGGGCCGGGCACCGGCCACGACGCTCTCCGGCCCCCCACCGGCCGACGGAGGGCCCGACTCCGACCGAACGAATTCGCTGTCTGTCATCGCGCCGCCCCTCACATCCACTGTCCCACCGTCCGACCCCATCATCCGGCACGCGGTGTCCGACGGAATCGCCCGGAGCCCGGAGCCCGGAGCCGGCTGCCTCGTCCTACGGCCGGGCCGCCGCGGCTTCCAGGCCGCTTCCCCTCGCTCGCCACCCCGCCGCTCCAGAGTGCCGGAGCCCGCCGGCCCGCCGAGACAGCCGCCCGAGCCCGCCGGCCCTCGGAGACGGCCGGCCGAGCCCGCCCGCCGGGCTCGCCCGCCGAGACATCCCGGACCCATCCGATCAAGCGCCTAACGCGAGAGCACGGCGGCCGCCGCCTGCCGGATCGCGGCTATGGCAGGGCGCGTGCGGGCAGCGGCCGACCAGGCCAGAGCGGAGGTGCACGGTGCCACGTCGCGCAGGTCGACGTACGCCACCCCGGGACGCGGGAAGAAGGTTCGGGCCGCCGCCGGGAGGAAGGCCACGGCGGTGCCGGCCGCCACGGTGTGGAGCAGGGCCTCCAGGTCGGCCGCGACCGGGCCGTACCGTACCGGCGAGCCGTCCGGACGCGGGTCGGTCACCCAGAAGTCCCACCACAGGCGCGGTACTTCGGGGGGCACATCCACCACCGGGCGACCCGCGAGATCGGAGAGCGCCACCGAGTCGCGCGCCGTGAGCGGGTCACTCGCGGGCAGGCAGACGACCCGTGTCTCGCTGGCCATGTGGAGCAACTGGATACCCGGCGGGACCGGCGGGCGCAGGAAGACCACGTCGACCTCGCCGTCGATCAGCCGGGTCATGTGGTCCACGAAGTTGAGATTGCGGATCTCCACGGTGATCCGCGGGTACCGGCGGTGGAGTTCGTCCAGGACGGCGCGGGCGTGCGGCATCGACGCCTCGGCGCCGATCGCGCCCACCACCAGCCGTCCCGACGGCCCCCGGGCGTGCTCCCGGGCGGTCCGCCGCAACCGGTCCATCGCCTCCACCACCGCTTCCGCCCGGGGCAGCAGCGCCAGGCAGCCCTCGGTCATCTCCACCTTCCGGCTGCCGCGCTCGAACAGCTGGAGACCGAGTCGCTCCTCCAGCGCCCTCAGCTGTCTGCTGAGCGCGGGCTGCGACATGAACAGCCGTGCCGCCGCCCGCCCGAAATGCAGCTCCTGGGCGATGACGAGCAGCAGCCGTAACTGGTGGACTGTGGGCTCGGGCCCGCCCGGCCTGCCTGCCCGGCCGGTACCGTCCTCGGCTTCGGTCATAACCGTTAGTTTATGGATCGGGACCGGAGTGTCATCGCTCCGTCCTGGAGTCCCCGAATGACCCCTGAAACGATCGGGGCACGCGGGCGCAGAGTGCGCTCCAGGGAGGGGACCCCATGAAATCGCGTGGACGTTCCGGGACAGGTGCCGGGAAGCGGGTCCGTGCCTGATGAACGGCGCGAACGGCGCCCACCAGTGGTGCGCCACCGAGCACGGGACGGCCAACTGAAACTGCCGTGACGGCTTCGGCCGATCACGGGAATTCCGGGGTGAGTTGGTGCGGTGCGGGTGACAGCGGGGGGCCGTCAGCAACGGAGGGGGATGCTGACGGCAACCGGTGCACGCGGAACTCGGTGAGCTTCGCGTGCCGCTGACGCCGTGAGGCCGGGCCTGATCTCGCCGAGCCCGTGGTCAGCGTGTCCGGACGGCCGACCGCAACGAAACCGGACGGCCGACCGCAGCTAAAAGTGCACCACCGAACGTCGAGGGGCCCCGCTGTTCGCAGCGGGGCCCCTCGACGTCGTGCGTTCGGTACGCAGGCCGGACGCCACCCCGTCCGGCGAATTCGGCGTGATTCTGCGCCGCTTCGGCCGCCAGCGAATGCCGGCCCGCGTCCGATCACCAGATGTCAACCGTGCTTCGGCCGCATGAATCTCCTACGAATTCACCTGCTGAGTCATCCGGTGGCAAGCGGTTGACCGGCCGGAATCACGTCCTTACCGTTTCGGGCATCCGGATGGGACGTCCGTAGCGAAAGTCCTTCCGCGGGGTGCGCGCAACTCCGCACGGCGGCGACGTCGTTCAGCCGATGAATTGGTGACGGGCGTTCCCTCCCCAGTCGCCCTCGATCACGCCGCTGTCTCGCGGAAGCCTTTGTCCCCTCGCAACTCGGAAGGCAGATCCCTGTGCGTAAGAGAGCATTTCAGGCGGCCGCAGTCGCGGTGACCGTCGCCCTGGCGGGTGCCGTCGCCCTGACGACGACCCCGTCCGCGTCCGCGGTGCCCGCGGTGTCCGCGGTGTCCGCGTCCGGCAACATCGCCGATCACACCCTGGCCGGGGTGCCCACGATGATCATCCGGCCCGGCACGTGGAAGCACACGAACGACACGCTCATGCGGCAGGACGCCGACGCCGCCGTGTCGTCCGGTCTCGCGGCCAAGGGCTGGAAAATCATCGCGGTCGACGACGACTGGATGATCCAGGCCGACGGCAAGGACTGGGACGGCACCCAGGTCGTTCCGGCGAGCCAGAACGGCCGTGACCTGAAAGGGAATCTGATCACCTCGCCGAGCAAGTACCCCAAGGGGATCAAGTCGACGATCGACTATGTGCACAGCAAGGGCCTGAAGTTCGGCATCTATGAGGACGGCGGCACGGAGACCTGTGACGGCGGATCAGGCAGCTGGGACCACTTCACCCAGGACGCCGACTACTTCGCGTCCATGGGCGTGGACTACATCAAGATGGACTACTGCAACGGATACCAGAACACGTCCACCGGATCGGTTCTGAACACGCAGCACGACGCAGACCAAGCGGTAACTGCCTACAAGGACGCCGCCAATGCGATCGCGGCGGCGAACAAGAAGTACGGCACGCATATGGTGCTCAACGATTCGGCGCCGGCGTACTTCAACTCCGACGGCAAGAGCACCGGAAGCCCGTTGTTCAAGCAGGTGATGGCCGGGGCAGGACAGTCGTCCCAGGAGTGGCGGATCGGCGCCGACACCAACGGCGGCGACTGGGCGACCGTAGAGACGATGCTGGCCCAGGACGTGGCCTCCGAATCCTTCGCCCGCGCCGGGCACTTCAACGACATCGACCAGTTGTCGATCGGCAAGAGCGCGATGACCGAGGCGCAGCAGCAGGCGCATTTCAGCGCCTGGGCGGAGATGGCTTCGCCGCTGAACGTCAATCTGGAGGGCACGGCCGCCTTCACCCCGCAGGCGGTCGCCGACGCCGGCAACGCCGACGTCATCGCCGTCGACCAGGACCGCCTGGGCGTCCAGGCCAAGCGGATCGCCACCGACGCCGACACCGAGGTCTACTCCAAGCCGCTGGCGAACGGCGACTACGCGGTGCTGCTGCTGAACAAGTCGACGTCGGCGCAGACGATCTCGACCACCGGGTCGGCGATCGGCACCTCCTCCACCGACTTCACGCTCAAGGACCTGTGGAGCAAGAAGACCACGTCCAGCACCGGCAGCATCTCGGCGGCGGTTCCGGCCACCAGCGCGGTCCTGTACCGCGTGCACCCCGACCAGTCCGGTCACTTCTCCACCTGGCGCACCGCGCTGAACGCCACCGTGATCAGTGACGACGACGCCGCCACCGAAGGCTGCTTCGACCGGGGCTGCGACAGCTTCTCCTCCGACGCCCTGGCCGCGGGCGGCGCGACCGCCGGCGGGAAGGTGTCGGTCAACGGCCAGAACTTCGACTGGCTGAACAACGGCTCCGGCCGCCCCGACAGCATCACCGCCTCCGGCCAGACGATCGACTACTTCGGCAGTGGAACCACCCTGGGCTTCCTGGGGGCATCCAGCGGCGGCGACGTCTCCGGCACCGTCACCCTCAACTACAGCGACGGCACCAGCAGTACTGCCACCCTCGGCTTCCCCAACTGGGTCACCTCCAACCCGACGGCGTTCGGCGACAGCACCGCCGTCACGGCGCTGCACCGCGACACCCCGAAGGGCCCCGACAGCACCGGCACGCACTACGTCGTCTCCTACGCGCCGGTCGCGATCAAGGCCGGCAAGAGCCTGGTGTCGATCAAGCTGCCGAACAACCCCGCCCTGCACGTCTTCTCCCTCACCAAGTCCTGA
This sequence comes from uncultured Actinomycetota bacterium, assembly GCA_963820715.1. Taxonomy (GTDB): domain Bacteria; phylum Actinomycetota; class Actinomycetes; order Streptomycetales; family Streptomycetaceae; genus Actinacidiphila. The sequence goes on from CAWGAU010000006.1 coordinate 22,831, forward strand.
CAGCTCCCTGACCGGAGCGGTCCGGAAGAGCATTCCGACGCTGGGGCGGTACGGGCCGAGGCCCGTACCGCCCCCTGCCGGGTCTCAGGGGCGAATGCCGCTGCGCGAATCCTTGACATGGCCGGTGCCGCGCCGTACACCTCTCCGTGAGAGCGCTCTCCGAAGGTCCCGTACGGCAACTCCACGGCCGAGTCCACCCGTTGCGGGAGACGACGCCGGCATTCCCTGATTCTCGTCCGTCACCGGAAAGCGCATTCGAAGGGACACCCGCATGTTCTCCTTATCGCGCGTCATCCGCCGCAGTCCGAGCCGCCGTGCACGGCCGCGCGGACGTTCGGCCGTCACCTCGCTCGCCCTGCTGGCCGCCGGGCTGACCGGCGCCGCGGCCACGACGCTGGCGACGGCCCCGGCGGCGTCCGCCGACTCGGTGCCGACCGCACCGCCCGGCTGGACCACGGTGTTCGGGGACGACTTCGCGGGCTCGGCCGGGTCCGCCCCCTCCTCGGCGAACTGGTTCTACGACATCGGGTCCGGCTTCGGCACGGGCGAGATCGAGCACACCACCAACTCGACATCCAATGTCTATCTGGACGGCAACGGCCACTTGACGCTCAAGGCGGTCAACAGCGGCGGGACGTGGACCTCCGGCCGGATCGAGAGCACCCGGGGCGACTTCCAGGCGCCGCCCGGCGGGAAGCTGGAGATGACCGCCTCCCTCCAGCAGCCCAACCCGGCCAACGGCCTCGGCTACTGGCCGGCGTTCTGGGCGCTCGGGTCGACGATGCGGACCGGTGGCGGCTGGCCCCAGTCCGGTGAGATCGACATGATGGAGGACGTCAACGCCCTCAACGAGGGGTCGCAGACGCTCCACGACGGGGCCGGCAGCAGCGGGCACGCCCTGATCGCCTGCCCGGGGAGCGGTTCGAGCTGCCAGACCGGCTACCACACGTACTCGGTCATCGTGGACCGCACCAACACCAGTGCCGAGACACTGCAGTTCCTGATGGACGGCACCGTCGAGAGCACGGTCACCGAGGCGTCGGTCGGCACCGCGGCCTGGCAACAGGCCATCGACCACGGCTTCTTCATCATCTTCGACCTCGCCATGGGCGGTAACTACCCCGACGGCATCCAGGGTTCCACCACCCCGACCGCGGCCACCACGTCCGGCGGGACGCTGAGCGTCGGCTACGTGGCGGTCTACGAGGAGGGCGGCAACTCCACTCCGACCGGCACTCCCACCTCGACCGGGACCCTCACCGGCGCCGGCGGCCTGTGCGCGGCCAACCAGAACAGCCTCAACACCGAGGCCAACCCGATCGGCCTGGCGGGCTGCAACGGCAGCGCGGGCCAGCAGTGGTCGCCGTACACCGACGGCACCGTACGGGTCCAGGGCGGCTGCCTGGACGTGACCAGCGCCGGAACGACCAGCGGCACCACCGTCCAGTGGTACCCCTGCAACGGCACGGGGGCGCAGAACTGGGCCCACCAGGCCAACGGTGAGCTGCTCAACACCAACTCGGGCCTGTGCCTGACCGATCCCGGCGGCAACACCGCTGCCCGGCTCGACATCGAGACCTGCACGGGCGCCGCGAGCCAGCTGTGGACGCTGCCCGGCGGGGGATCGTCCCCCACCGTCACCGTCACCAACCCGGGCAACCAGAGCTCCACGACGGGGTCCGCGGTGAGCACGCAGATCCAGGCCACCGACTCCACCGCGGGCCAGACCCTCACCTACAGCGCCACCGGCCTGCCCGCCGGGCTGTCGATCAACTCCACCACCGGCCTGATCTCCGGCACCCCGACCGCGGCCGGCACCTCGACCGTCACCGTCACCGCCAAGGACTCCGCCGGGACCACCGGAACCACGACCTTCACCTGGACCGTCACCACGGGCGGCGGCACCTGCGGCACCGCGAATCTCGCCCTGGACAAGACCGCGACGGCCTCCTCGACCGAGAGCGTCGCGTTCCCCGCGTCCAGCGCGGTGGACGGCGACAACGGCACCCGCTGGTCGTCCGCCTTCTCCGACCCCCAGTGGCTCCAGGTGGACCTCGGCGCGACGCACACGATCTGCAAGGCCGTCCTGAACTGGGAGACCGCCTACGGGAAGTCGTTCCAGATCCAGACCTCCAATGACGGCTCGGCATGGACGCCGATCTACTCCACCACCACCGGAACCGGCGGCACCCAGACCCTGAACCTCACCGGTTCGGGCCGCTACGTCCGGATGTACGGCACCGCCCGCTCCAGCCAGTACGGCTACTCGCTCTGGGAGTTCCAGGTCTTCGGCCAGTAAGCGTGACCACCGCGTAGGGGTGCGGGAGCGGACGCGTTCGTCCGCCCCGCACCCCGGCCGTGTCGGGGCTTCCGCCTGTTCGACGCGCTCGTGGCGGCCCAGGTGCCGTCCAGGTGCGTCCCAGGTACGGTCCGGGAGCGGCCCAAGTCCGGCCCAGGACGCCTCCGGACGGGGCGGACGCAACCGCACCGCCGCGCCTGGGCGGGGGCCGGGCGGGGCGCGGGAACCATTCCGGGACGCCGCGTCGTCGGTGTCCACGACGGCGAAGCTCGGCGCCGGACGACTTCGGGGAAGACGCCGGAGCCGCACACGCGCGGCAGACCCGGCCCACCGCGGGGGACGGAACGTACGGGCTAAGCTCGCGGAAAATTCGCCAAGAGGGGGACATCGTCCATGGCTGACGCGGAAAGCCCGCTGCTCAACGCTCTCCGCCAGGCGGTGCGTTCCGCGCCGGAGCAAGCCGAGTTCCGGGTCGCCCTCGCCGAAGCGCTCATCAACGCCGGTGACGCGCAAGCCGCGATCGTCGAGCTGGGCGAGGCGCTTCATCTGGAGCCGGGTTCCGTGCCGGCCAGGAATCTGATGCTCAAGGCCCTGAGCGGCGGGGTGCCGGCGGAGAGCGCGCCCGCCGCGTCCCCGGAGGCCGCGGCGGGCGCGGGCGCGGCCTCTTCGGGCGCCGCTGCTTCGGCGGGCACGACCGTACCGGGCTCCGACAGCGCCGCCTCCGACAGCGCCGCCTCGGACAGTGCCGCCTCCGACATCGCCGGCCCGGTGGAGCCCGCCGGGGAGCACGACGCCGGCTTCGACTGGTCCACGGCGGAGGCCGAGTTGGGGGACATGGCCCCGCCGCCCCGCTTCACCTCCGCCGCCACCCCGGCGCCGGCCGCCGCCGACGACGAGCACGAGGACCCGCGGGGCGCCTCGGCTCACGACGTCGAGCGGCCGGCTCTGACACTCGCGGACGTCGGCGGGCTGTCCGACGTCAAGGACCGGTTGCAGGCCGCGTTCCTCGCGCCCCTGCGGAACCCCGAACTGCGCAGGCTCTACGGCAAGTCGCTGCGCGGCGGTCTGCTGCTCTACGGCCCGCCCGGCTGCGGCAAGACCTTCATCGCCCGCGCCGTCGCCGGCGAACTCGGCGCGTCATTCGTCTCCGTGGGCATCTCCGAGGTGCTCGACGTATGGATCGGCGCGTCGGAGAAGAACCTGAGCGAACTGTTCGAGCTGGCACGCCGTCAGGCGCCGTGCGTGCTGTTCTTCGACGAGGTGGACGCGCTCGGCCAGCGCCGCAGCCAGACGCGCAACTCCACGATGCGCACGACCGTCAACCAGTTCCTCGCGGAGCTGGACTCGGTGGGATCGGACAACGAGGGGGTGTTCGTCCTCGGCGCGACGAACGCCCCGTGGGACGTCGACCCGGCGCTGCGCCGCCCCGGCCGCTTCGACCGGACCGTCCTCGTCCTGCCGCCGGACGCCGTGGCGCGCGAGGAGATCCTGCGCTACCACCTCAGGGACCGGCCGATCGCGGGAGTCGACCTCGCGTCCCTGGTCGACCGTACCGACGGCTTCTCCGGCGCCGACCTCGCGCATCTTTGCGAGTCGGCCGCCGAGACCGCGTTGATGGACGCGGTGCGCACCGGCGAGGTGCGGCTGATGGGCATGCCCGACTTCGACACCGCGCTCGACGACATGCGCCCGTCCACCGGACCGTGGTTCGACGCCGCGCGCTCGGTCGCGCTGTTCGCCAACGAGGGCGGCGCCTACGACGACCTCGCGGCCTACTTCAAGAGCCACAAGGGCACGAAGGGTCTGTGATGGCGGAGGAGGGATCGCTCCAGACCGCGGTGGAACGCGCCATCGCGCTGGCCCGCCTGGAGCGCTACGCCGAGGCCGAGCCGATCCTGCGCAGGGTGCTGGCGGCCGCCCCCGATCACTACGGCGCGCTGGCCAACCTGGCCTGGCTGCTCGATCTGGCCGACCGCCGGGACGAGGCCGTGGAGACCGCCCGCCTGGTGATCGCGCGCTGGCCGCAGAACACCGAGGGCTTCTACCGGGCGGCGCTGTGTCTCAAGAAGGACAGGGACTTCGCAAGGGCGCTGCCGCTGGTCCAACGGGCCATGGAGATCGCGCCGGACGAGGGCCGGGTGCTGCGGCTGTACGCGCAGGTGCTCGCCGGGATCCCCGAGCGGCTTCCCGAGGCGCTGCCGGTGGCCGACCGGGCCGTCGAGGTCGACCCGCTGGACGGCGAGAGCTTCCAGACCCGGGCGGTGGTGCTGGTGAGTCTGCGCCGCTGGCAGGACGCGGACGCCGCCATGGAGCAGGCGCTCCGGCTGGAACCGACCGACGCCGTCTACCTGATGCAGGCCGGCATCGTGAAGCTCCGCCTGGGGATGATCGCGACGGCCCGCGACGCGCTCACCGCGGCCCTGCGCCTGAAGCCCAGGCCGTACCGGGTCCGCGAGGTGCTGGACACCCTGGAGACGCAGGGGCTGCCCGCACCGCTGCTCGACGTCTACACCCTCGGCTGCGAGGCCCTGGACATCCCGGACCTCGGCACGCCGGGCACCGCGGGGACCGACCCGGAACTGCTGCGCGAGCAGGCACGCATCGCGGCGTCCATGTGGAAGGCCGCCACGTACAACCACGCCTGGTCCAAGGACTCCCGCGACCGCTGCCGGGCCCTGGTGGAGGCGATGCTCGCGGCGGACCCGGCGCTGGTTCCCGCGCGCCTGCTGGCCGCCGAGATCGCCAGCGACGACGCGCGGTACGAGGACCTGATCGACCTCGCGGAGCCGCTGATCGCCGAGGGCGAGGGGACCCGTCAGCTCTACCGGTACACCGTCCAAGGTCTCGAACATCTGGACCGCCTGGACGACGCCCTCAAGCTCGCCGCCGACGGGCGCCACCGCTTCCCGCGGTCCAGCCAGGCCGCGAGCCTGCACGGCAGGGTCCTGGCCGAACTGGGCCGCCGCGACGAGGCGGTGGAAGCCGCCGGTGTCGCGACCGACCTGGCCGCCGGCGATCCCAGGGCCCTGACCTCCGTGGCGAACGTCTACAAGCGGCTGGGCCTGAAGGACGAGGCCAAGGCGGCGTACAAGGCGATCCTGCGCGATGCCCCGACCGAGACGACGGCGCTGTTCGAACTCGGTTCGCTCTACATGGTCGAGTACCAGGACAACCGGGCGGCCGAGCGGCTGATCGAGCGCATCGAGCTACCGGACGTCGGCGGCGACCGCACCGCCGTCCTGGGCCAGATCCGCTTCCAGCTCGGCAAGTGGGACCAGGCGATGGCCGACTTCGAAGCCGCGCTCGCCGCCCCGATGCGCGCTCCGAACACCGTCCCGGGCATCATCGTCGGCTTGCAGCTGTTCGGCCCGCCCGCACGCTTCCAGCCGCTGCTCGACAGGTGCGTGGAGATCCGCGCCGACGGCGAGCCGGTCGAACCGGTGACGATCGACAAGCTGCGGCTGGCCGCGTTCATCATGATCAAGCACGGCGCGCTGCCGCAGGCACAAGAGGTGCTGCGGCAGATCCTGGAGATGGACCCGGAGAACCACGAGGCCACGGTGATGTCCCAGGTCGTCTCCGATCCCGAGGTGCCCGAGCACGCCGAGGCCATCGCCGTCGTGTTCGCACCGGACGCGCACGACGAGGATCTCTGACGACGACCCCGCGCGGGCCCGCGACGACCCCGGACGCCCCCGCGCGGACCGCTGACGATGGTCGTTGACGCGTACGGTTTCCCGGGCGTCGTGACGACGAAGTCGACCCGCGCCCGCCCGGCACTCCAACGCGTTCCCTACGCACACCGTGTGGCGTGCCGAACGTCGTTGGGCCCCGCTGACCTACGGGTCGCGGGCCCGTCCGGCGAGGGCGGTGCCGGAAGGCGTGAGTGCGGCCCGCCGCCGGCGGTCGGAACGGAGCGCGCACAGAAGTGGCATAGCCGGAGCCGCCGGCAGGCGTCAGTACTGGCAGGGGGGCAACGGGCCGCCGGAGAGCGATGGTGACCATGGATGAAGAAGAACGGGACGGTTTCCAGGAGTTCGTGGCGAACCGGTCCACCGCGCTGCTGAGAACCGCCGTGCTGCTCAGCGGCGGCGACCGGCACGCGGCCGAGGACCTGTTGCAGAACGCGCTGGTCAAGGTGGCCAACCGGTGGCGCCGGATCGACGAGCCGGAGGCGTACGTCCGGCAGGTCCTGTACCGGCAGCAGGTCAGCCGGTGGCGGCTCAAGGGGCGCCGCAAGGAGTTGTCCGTCGCCGAGCCGCCGGACGGCACAGCCGTGGGCGACGGCACCGGCGCCGCCGATCTGCGGCTTGTGATGCGCGGGGCCCTGGCCCGTCTGACCGCCCGCCAGCGCACCGTTCTCGTACTGCGCTACTTCGAGGACCTGCCCGAGGCCGACGTCGCCCACATACTCGGCTGCTCGGTCGGCACGGTGCGCTCCACCACTCACCGCTCGCTCGCCCGGCTGCGCGCGCTGGCACCCGAGCTCGGCGCCCTCGACGAGCACGCCGACCCGCGGTCGCCGCAGGGCGCCGCCACGGGCGACCGCCGTCGCGTGCAGGCGCCGCACAACAGCCCGGTGCTGTCCGACGGGTCCGCGGGCACGGAGGGTGCGGACGCCGCGAAGACGCCGACCGCACGCACGGCGCCAGCCGCACCCAGCGGCGCACCACCCGGCTCCGCGCCGTCGCGGAGCCCCGCGGACAGTGCCGAACCGGCCGCCTCCGTCCGCTTGTCCGACGATCCCCGCGGCGCCGGCCGTTCGGCGGTTCCCAGCACCCCCCTGGAGATACGGCCATGATCTTCGACGACCTCGTCCGTGACACTCTCCACGAGCAGGCGCTGTCCTCCCGGCCCGCGCCCGCCGACCTCGCCGCGCGGGTCCTCGCACGGCGCGCCCGGCGCAGGACTCGCGGCATCACGGCGGCGACCGTCGTGGCCGTCGTCGCCGTCGCCGCTGTCGTTACGCCGATCACGCTGCACACCGGCCACGGGCACGACCGGATCGACCGGCACCACAGCGGCCCGGCGCACACCACCGCCGTCAGCGGCATCGAGAGCCATCCGTCGCAGTCCCCGCCCCGCGACCGCATCGCGGCCGGAGACCAGGTGCTGGCCGCCTACTACTCCACCCGGAACGTGCGCCAGCCCGACCACGACGTGATCCAGACCCGCACCTACCACCTGCTGAACCCGGGCACCGGCCGCTACGCGACGGACTCGCGCTGGTCCGACGTGGCCGTCGCCCCCGGCCTGCGCACCGCAGCCGTCCTGCAACAGGCGCTGCCCGCAAGCCGGGTGGGCATCCTCGACCTCGGCACGGGCCGGGTGACCCGCTGGATCGCCGTGCCCCAGGGGGCGGGCACCGTGGCCTTCTCGCCGGACGGCGGCAAGCTGGTGATCACCACGTACGACAAGAACCCGAACCGCCTCTTCTGGACCCAGCGGGTCCTGGTCAACGATTCCTACGAACCGCAGCCGGAGTACTCCCGTACCGGCTTCTCGGTCATCGACCTGCCCTCCGGAGCGTCGCGGTGGCACGCGCTGGCACCCGACAAGCCCAAGATGTTGGGCGTCTCCATCTCCGGCTCCAGCCTGCAGTTCAACGCCGACGGCACGCTCCTGACGGAGCGCGGCATGGCATCGCCCTTGCTCGTGTTCCACCGCCTCGACGGCACGAAGGTGCCCGCACCGGTGAAGGAGAAGTACGAGGACCCCGATTTCGCACCGGCCGGGCTGTCCCCCGACGGCACCCTGATGGCGGGAGGCTTCGCCGGCCAGGGCTCGAAGACCGCCACCGAGGTGCTCAACCCGGCCACGGGCAAGCGGGCCGCGCTGCAGCGCGGGCAGAAGCTGCTCGCCTGGGTCGACGACAGCCACCTCATCGCCTGGGACATCCCGTCCGGCGGCAACGAGTTCGGAACCCGGCTGGTAATGGTCACCGTCGGGGGCAACTCGGAGGTGCCCCTCTCCGGAGCGCGGCACACGAACCAGGAGGAGTCGCCGGCGCGGTGGGAGGCCGTCTTCGCCCATCGCTGAAGCCGGCCGGGCGCGTCCGTCCCGGCGGAACGAGCACGCTGACGCCGTTCGGGCAGTACGCCCACGTGACACCCCATGACGGTCGAAGGGCCCCACCGCGAACGGTGGGGCCCTACGACGTCGTGCCCGGTGAGGCACTGGCGGCTGGTACGGGATTCGAACTCGTGGTGGGGTCGCCCCCAACGCGCTTTCCAACGGGTCACGACGTCGATCGCCGATGGCCAGGCACGTGCTGACCTGCGGGGAAAGGGTCGCCAGACGTTCGGTCGGACGCTGCTGAACACAGGCGAATGAGACCAGAACTGAGACCAGATGCCCCGGGGCTCCCCCGCGTGTTGCGCTGGCCGATGAGAGGACTCAGGTTGCCGCGACCGGCGCTTCCCACGGTGGCCCCCACTTCGACATCCGCGATCGCGACGTCGTCCGTTTGGAGCCGCTGGTTGATCTGAGCCGGAGATCACTCATCAGCGGGCGGCGCCGTGGCCGAGTAGCCGTAGTAGTAGCCCGACAGATCGACGAGGACGTCCACGGGTGAGGTGCCGCCGTTGTAGATGTCGATGGCGCCGTCGGAGGGGAGTGGGGTGACAGCGCTGTTGGCGACGGTGTGCGTGGCGGGGTAGTTGAGGCTGGAGGCGGTGGGCACCGTGGCGCTGTCCGGGTAGACGGACAGGAAGCCGTGGTCGGCCGGAGAGACGGCGGTGATGTTGAGGGTGGCGGCGGTGGCGCCGGTGGCCACGACCCCGTTGCGGCCGGCGATCTGGACCTTGATGTGCTTCTTGGGACCGATCTTGGCGATGGTGCCGCCCGTTCCGGTCCCGTCGCGGGTGTCGAGCACGCGTGTCTGCGCGGTCGGCAGGTACGAGGAGGCGGTGCCGAAGTAGTTGTAGTACCCGACCAGGTCGGCTACGAAGTCAGCCATTCCCTTGCTGCCGTTGTGGAGGACGACTTTGCCGTCGACGAGGGGGACGAAGACAAGGTTGGACACGGTCTGGCCAGCGGTCCAGTTGGAACTGGAGGTGTCGGGACGGTCGATGCCGTGGCCGTATACCGTGAGATGACCGGTCGCATTCGTGTCGGTCGTCACCACGTCGAGCAGCGCGCACGTGGCGTCGGACGGCACACCGTTCTGCCCCGCGACGGCAAGGTTCAGATCCCCGTTCGCTGCTACGGGGGACTTCGCCGCCCCGGTGCCGTTGCGGGTGTCGAGAATCCGGGTGGGACCGACGGGCGAGTAGGCGTCGCCAATCTGGGCACTGTTGTATTCAAGGCCGACGGTGTCGACGAGCAGGTCGATCGGCCCGCTGCTGCTGTTGTAGAAGTCGATGACCCCATCGGACCCCGCTTTGGCGAGCATGAGGTTCGGGACGGTCTGGCCCGCGGCGAAGTTGAGCAGGGAGACGTTGGGCCGAGCCGTCCCGTCGGGGTAGACGATGAGGTGACCGGCCGCCTTGGGATTCGTGACCGTCGCGGTCAACTCGACCCCGTCCACTCCGCTGTAGTCCACCCAAAGCCTGCTCAGGGAGAGCTTGACAGTTGCACCGGCGGCGATGTTGGCGAGCTTGTCGCCGCTTCGACTGTCGTAGGCACGGTTCGGGGTCAGGGGGAGGATCTCGTCACCGACGGTGATGGCCGTTGTGGCGGTCGATGTCCGGCCGAGCACGTCGGTCGTGGTGATGGTCGCGGTGTAGGTGCCGGCGTGCGCGTACGAGTAGTAAAGCGGTCGGTTCACGTCGTTCGCCGTGATCGCGCGTGTGGCGCCGTCGCCGAAGCTGACCGTGCCGCCGTTCAGCTGCCAATCGGCTGTGCCCGCGGATACGGTGAACGCCGCCGAGTCGGGGTTGATGGCCATCGGGGCGCTAGTTGTCGTGTATGGCGCCGCGGTCAGGACGATTTTCGGGGCATCGGTCGTAGCCACCTGGACTTTTTCCCACCAGCTCACGGGATGGCCGTCGGTGTCGGTGGCCGACACGGTTGCGGTGTACGTGCCCGGGGCGGTGTAGACGTGCGAGGCCGTGTCGCCGTTGACCAGTTGGGGGCCGCCACCGTCCCCGAAGTCCACGTGCACGCTGGTCGCCTCACCCCAGGTGTCGTGCACCGCGGGAGTGACGGTAAGGGCGAAAGGGGCGGCGCCGGTCGCGGAAGCCGGGCTGAAGGTGGGCTTCACCGAGATCTGGGCCGGGGTCTCGAAGGCCCCGCGGTCCGTGGCGCCCGTGCCCGCGCCGGTGTTCGCGGTGTTCGGGTCATCGGCGGTTCGCGGACCTCCGAGGTAGTCCTCGCTCGTCACGCCGGGCGCATTGGAGTCAGCGGAGTCGATCAGCGGGGAGCCCTCGTACTGGAAGGACTCGCTGCAGTTGGTGTTCCCGGGCACCTCGATGTCGTGACCGGCCTGTCCGGGAACGGCACCCGCGAGGTCCGCGGCGGTGGCGTAGTCGGTGCCGTCCCACGTGTAGTCGAGGTCGGGAGCGTGGGCGTAGGAGCAGAAGGCGTTGTAGTCCGTCGTCACGGTGCCCGTCGACGCCGGCGCGGCGGAGATCAGTCCGGCTGCCTTGCACGACGGTGTGTCACTCGACCATGCGCCATCGAGAACGTTGTTCTCCACGGTGGCGGAGGTGGTTCCGACGATGGACACGCCGGGGGCACAGGGCGTCTCAAAGATGGAGTTACCGGTAACTGCCAACCCCGAGACGTCGGCTGCTTCGACGCCGCCGTTGACATCACCCTCGAGCAGGTTGGTGGCGACGGTGACGCGCCGGGCGCCAGAGGCGACGTGCACGCCGTAACCGCGGCCCACTCGGGTGCTGTTCCGGGTGATCGATACGTCCGACGAGGCTCCGTCGACATAGAAGGAGGCTGACGTGTCCGAAGCGCCACCGGTCCGCGAGATCTGGTTCTCCTCCAGGGAGACATCCGTTGATCCGAGCACGTCCACGGCGTCCGCCGCCCCCGGTCGGATGATGAGATCCGAGATCCGAACGTCGTGTGCGCCGGAGATCGTCAGCGCGGGTGTACTCGCGGAAGTCGTCAGGACCGTATCGAGGCGGTTGGCATTGGGGCCGCCATCTCCGACGAAGGCGATCGGCGCGCCGGGTGTACCCGAGCGGTTGATGGTGACCGGATCCTGGTAGTTGCTCTGGGCGACGTGCACGGTCTGGCCGGGCGCCACGATATCGGCGGCCGCCTGGATGGTGCAGAACGGCTGCGCCTGCGTGCCCGAACCGCCATCCGCGCAGTTCGTCGGCCCCACATACAGATCGGTGACAGGCGCGCTGTCCGTGGCGGCGGCTGCCGGCACGAGGCTGGCGCATCCAATGGCCGCTGCTGCGGCGAGCACGACAAAGCCGCGCGATATCCCCACGATTCCCCACCCCAGGTGTATCCGTGGCCCTGCACAGGACCACGCGGATCGTACTATCCGCGCCTGTCGGACGTCCCCTGAACTGTCCCCGTCCGTCGGCCGACTCAGTGGGGATCCTCGTGGTTGGTGGACGGCACACCCGGACCAAGGCTCGAATGGTCCGAACGAGAGGCACAGTCGGGGGAATCGTCGCAGTAGGAGCCGGACAGGTCGGCGATGCAGCGGACGGAGCTTGGGCCGTTGTCGTAGAGATCGATCACACCGTCTGCGCCGACGGGGATGATGGCTGCGTTGGCGATGGTCTACCCGGAGTGGAAGTCCGGGGCCTGGCCGCCGGCCTCGGCGTGGACTTGGTGACGCTACGACTCGTTCTCTTCCTCCGCGTTACTTCTCGCGTTCTCCTCTTCCACTTCCACGCGCTGGTCGCGGAGCGTTTCAAGGAGGCGGACGATCTGCTTGGCACTCAGCCCTTCGACACCCAGCACTTCACCGTCTTGACCGAAGGTGACCTTTTTGCCGTTGTTGCGCTCGAAGAACACCTTGAGCACAGCCGCAATCCCGCCGATGCCCCCGGCAGCCCCGAGAATGACTGTCGCCCCGATGAGTGTCGAGTAGTCGACCCCAGGACCCGCGGAGTGGTAGGTGCTTCCCCCACCTACTGGTAAGCCTTCCTGGCTGGCATAGCGCGCCAGTTGGCTGCCCAGCTCACCATGTCCGATCCGGAAGGTAACTTCGGCGACCGTGACGCGCTCGCCGTTCCCGGTCGGCGGCGGATAGTTGCTGAACCATCCGTCTGGATGCCTCCACATGATCTTGATGTCGACGTGCAACGGCATCCTGGCCCCAGCGCTCATTCTTCCCCCTCGTCCCCGCTCTGCCTGTCCGTGTCGTATGACATGTTCCCCGTACGAGCACGGATGCTCGGAGACGGCGCCCTGCGGCTGGAAGGCCGGACACTGCCCGAACCGGGTGCAGGTGCGGCGCGAGACCAAGAACACTCCACTCAGTCCGAACACGGACTACCACGACTGGAAGCGACTGCTCGAAGACGCCGGGGTTCGAGATGGCCGACTGCACGATGCCCGTCATACGGCCGGCGCCGTGCTGACGCTCCTGAGCGTCCCCGATCGGATCATGGGTTGGGAGCCGGGTAGTGTCGCGGATGCGGGCCCGGTACCTCCACACGCGTCGAAGGGCCCCGCTGCTCGCAGCGGGGCCCTTCGACGTCGTGCCTGGTGTGGGCCGGCCAGATCCGGAGGGTGTACCTGCTCCATGGCCTCGGAGGCGTCGCACCCTTCCTGGACCGGCCGGCGAACGTCGGCCAGGTTCGCCCGCGAGGCACGGACGCGCACGAAGCGTTCGGGGACTTCGAAGCGCGCAGCGCCCGGTAGGTGGTCGGTGCGGCCCGGAACCACGATGCGGCCGGTCGGCACCCTGGTCTGCCCCGGGGTCTCGATCGCGCCGTGCGGTCGGTGAGCCTTCTCTGCCGGTAGGGCCGGCGGATCAGCGCAGTCCGGCGAAGAGGTCGTTCTCGGGTACGGCCGCGCCGGTGGTGTCCCGGACACGTACGAAGGTCTCCACGCCCATCAACTCGCCGAACCTCTCCTTGCCCATCTTGAGGAAGAAGATGTTCTCGCCCTGACTGGCGTGCGCGGCCAGCGCGTCGAACTTCTGACCGCTGAACGCGGTGGTGTCCACCCACGTGGTGATCTCATCGTCGGGGAGGCCGATCTCGGCCATCGCGGCGGCCTCGGCAGGATCCGGTTCGGGCATGTCCTCACCGAACTCCCGCATGACCTCGCCGAACCGCTGCACCATCGAGCGGGGCATCGTGGTCCAGTACACCTTCGGTGTCGGCGAGGTCATCTCCAGCGCCGCCATCGTGATGCGGTGGGCCTGGATGTGGTCGGGGTGGCCGTAGAAGCCGTACTCGTCGTAGGTGACGACCACATCAGGTCGGTAGTGCCGGACGAGTTCCGCGAGTCGGGCGGCGCCTTCCTCGACCGGGGTCTGCCAGAAGGACCCAGGGGCGTCGTTGCTCGGCCAGCCCATCATCCCCGAGTCGGCGTAGTCGAGCATCTCCAGATCGCTGATCTTCAGGACGTCACAGCTCGCCTTGAGTTCTTGACGGCGCATCGCGGTGACCGTTGCCGGATCGTGCCCGGGATCGCCGGGCTTGACACCCCCCGGTCCGTCACCGCAACCGCCGTCGGTACACGTCACGAGAACCGTACGGATGCCCTCGGCCGCGTACCGCGCGAGGATTCCTCCGGTTCCGGTGGCCTCGTCGTCGGGGTGGGCGTGTACTGCCATGAGCGTCAAGGGCCGGTCAGTCATGAAACAGTCCTCCTGCAGAAATACGTCGTGATCCGAAGCGCGTAGCGGGCTTACCACGATGCAGGGCCCGGATACTGGCGGACGGGCGACCCTGCGGCCTCAGTCTTCCCCACCCCTGCGGCGCCGCTCCCTCGGTCAATGCAACCGTGCCGGCCCGACCGGCTGTTCCCGGCACGGCCGTTTTGCCGTCCCGGCTTCACAACGAACGAGGTACAGGCGCGATGTGCATGTCCCAGCGCCACGTGGGATCCGACGTCCGAACGACTGCTCGCTCTCCAACGGGTCACGAGGCCGTACGCGAGAACGAGGCGGGCGCACGCGACTACCCGAGAAAGCCGCCGGCGCCCGTCCTACGGGCCTCAGCCCGGGAGTGCTGCCGAGGTCACCACGGCACCACCCCGTCCTCGTCGAAGAACCCGCCGGTCGGGCCGTCGTCGGGGAGGGACGCGAGCCGGATCGCGATCGCCGCGCCCTGTTCGGGGGTGCGCACGCCGCGGAAGCCGTTGAGGTCGGTCGCGCAGTAGCCGGGGCAGGCGGCGTTGATCAGGATGTTCGTGTCCCGCAGCTCCTTGGCGTACTGGACGGTCAGGGCGTTGAGGAACGTCTTCGACGGTGCGTACGCCGCGGAGATCGGCCCCGTCTCCGTCGCCGGGAGCGGTCTGCTTCGTGAGCGAGCCGACGCTGCTGGACATGTTGACGATCCGCGGCGACGCGGAACGGCGCAGCAGCGGCAGCAGCGCGTTGGTGACGCGGATGACGCCGATCACGTTGGTCTCCACGGCCGTCCGTACGGCCGAGAGATCGACCGTGGTGGGCGTCTGCGGCATGCCGCCGGTCACTCCGGCGTTGTTGACCAGGACGTCGAGGCGGCCGGCGCGCTCCTCCACCAGCCGGGCGGCGGCCGCCACGCTCGCGTCGTCCGTCACGTCGAGCGGCACGCCGAACGCGTCCGCGCCGCCCGCCCGCAGCTTCTGTACGGCGGCTTCCCGGCGCGCCTCGTCCCGGGCGCCGACGCCGACGCTCCAGCCGAGGGCACCCAGGCCCGCGGCGATCTCGTACCCGATTCCCTTGTTCGCGCCGGTGACCAGCGCGATCGTCTGTCCGCTCATGCGGTCCATCGTGTCCCGCACCCCCGCGACGCGGCCAACACCATCTGGGTAAGCGGCGATACCTCCCGGGTATCGGACCAGCTCACCGCGGTCATTTCATCCGGCGCCGAGGCGGGGTCAGGTAGCTTGGCGGCATGGAGACGAGGGAGCTGCGGTACTTCGTCGCCGTCGCCGAGGAGTTGCACTTCGGGCGGGCGGCGCAGCGGCTCGGGATCGCCCAGCCCCCGCTGTCGCGGGCGATCCAGCAGCTCGAACGACGGCTCGGGGCCGCGCTGCTGGAACGCGGCAGCCGCGGTGTCACCCTGACCGAGGCCGGATCGGTGCTGCTGCGGGAAGGGCAGGCGGCCCTCGACGCGATCGATGCAGCCGAGCGCCGAACCCGCCGCGCCGCTCTCGCGCCGACCGGCCGACCCGGCGTGGTCCTCGTCACGAAGGCCGGAGCGACGGGCGAGTTGCTGGCGAAACTGCTCGACGCCTACGCGGCCGAACCCGGCGCGCTCGCCGTCGACGTGATGCTGTGCGGGATCGGCGAGCAGGAGCGGCTGCTGCGGGACGGGCGGGCCGATGTGGCGCTGCTGCACCGGCCGTTCGACTCGACGGCCGGGCTCGACACCGAGGAGTTGCACGCGGAGGGACAGGTCGTGGTCCTTCCGGCCGGTCACCCCCTCACCGGCCGGGCCCATGTGCGGATGTCCGACGTCGCCGCACTGCCCGGCCTGCCCATGCCCCGCTGGCCGAACCTCGACGGCACCTTCCCGGACGGCGCCGGCCCGCCGGTGCACAACCACACGCAACTGCTCCAGCTGATCGCGCTCGGCCGGGCGTCGGCGATCCTGCCGGAGTCGGTGCGCGCCGAGCTGAGGGACGGCCTCGTCACCGTCCCCGTAGCCGACGCGCCGACGGTGACGACGGTGATCGCGTGGCCGCCCCACAGCCGCTCGCGGGCGGTCGCCGCCCTCGTCCGGGCCGCCACCCGTCTTTGAGGACTCCCCACGGATGGAGCGGTCCCGTCGGGTACGAAGACGGGCGCCGGCCACGTGACGACGGGGAGCCGCGGCAGACCCGGGAGCGGTGCGATTGCCGTTGAGACGGTGGTGCACAGCGAGCTTCCGACCCGTAGCTCCAGCCAGAGATCGGTCCGCGAGGGTCGCGTCGGTTGCCGCACGGCCGTATAGGAGCAGTCCCGGACAGGGGCGGTTTCGCCTGAAGAATCGAGGCTGACGTGATCAGCGGTTGTGGACACGCAAGAGGGTATGACCGGCGACGTCTTCTTGTGTGCCCCAGAATTGGCCATGGGTGTTCAGATGCGCAGCCAGGGCGTCACGTACCGGGGCGGGATCGCCCCAGGTTCCGTAGAACTTGCTCTCGGTCAACATGACCGGCCGCAGTCCGCCGTTGATGACGGCTTCCCAGGTCGCAGCTGCCACTCCTGGAGTGTGGGGGCTGCGGAAGTCGTCCATACAGACCAGACCGTCCGCTGCGAGCAGTTGCCGTGCCGATGCGATGTCGCCCTTCACGTGCGGATAAAGATGTGAGGCGTCGATGTGGATAAAGCGGCAGGACTCTGCCGCCACGTGCGAGGTGATTACCGAGGACGGGCCCTGGATAATCTCCGGAAGACGAGAGTGGAAACGCAGGTAGTTCGTCTCAAAGGCTTGACGTGTGAGGGTCGGGTAGTAGGCCTGCATCTCGTGCACCGTAGGTCCATCCGGTGCAGGAGAATCAAAGAGGTCGCATACCGTGAACCGCTCGCTCTCCGCAGCGTAGGCGCCAATGAGGATGGCGCTCTTGCCCTTGTACGCGCCGAGTTCAAGGAGGTCACCGCGTCCGCGCTGGAGAAGCCAGCCAAAGACGAAGCGGTCTGCTGGGAAGAACCACCCCTCTACCTCATCAAGCCGGTCGAGGGCGGCGAATGGCATGATGGGGGAGACCGACATGAATCCTCCAGCAGGAGTTTGTAGATGTTGTCAGCCAGACTCTAGGACATACCTT
This sequence comes from uncultured Actinomycetota bacterium, assembly GCA_963820715.1. GTDB lineage: Bacteria > Actinomycetota > Actinomycetes > Streptomycetales > Streptomycetaceae > Actinacidiphila. The sequence goes on from CAWGAU010000006.1 coordinate 39,962, forward strand.
TTATACCGCCGCGGATGACACGCCGCCCCCACGTCGCTCGGGTAGTCCATGATCGGCTGGTACTCCAGTTGCACTACTCCATATGCCCTGGTCAGGGAGGTTCTTTTGGAGTCTGGTGTTGCGTGTTTGAAGTAGCTTCACGTGTACCTCTTGCTGTTCGGCCCATGGGCCGCCCGAGGGTCGCGCCGCGAAGCGGCTCCTTCTTCACGTTGTAAGGGCACCCCGGCGAAAACAGACACCTCCTCTTTTGTCCTAAGGGGGAAGACGCTGCGTCATCCGCTGCGGGGCACTACCCACGTCCGGACCAGGGGGATGCAGTGGCCACTGCCATCACCGAGTTCGCCAACAACAGCCCCGAAGACGAAACCGGATTCGTTCTGCTCAAGGTCGAAGAGGCTGCGGCACCGTGCGGGTTCGGAAGAACCGTCTCCGGGCGAAATACCTTCACGCGTGTGGTGGTGACCGCGGCCGGAAACGCGGCTATTGCAAGCTGCGCGTCCGCGGGAACGAAGACACTGCCAACACGACGCCGCCTTTGTGCTGCTCATCCTGGGCGTCCCCGCGCGGGTCGTGATGCAGATCATGGGGTGGTCGTCCACCGCCATGGCGGCCCGGTACCAGCACGTCACCTCCGGCATCCCGGCGGACGTCGCCAAGCGCGTCGGTGGCCTCATCTGGGAGGTGCCGAAGGAGGGAGCCGAGGGTGACTCGGAGCCGCCCGGCAGGGCCTGTTGGGACTGTGGATGAGACTGCGCACGTCTAAGGGCCCCACCGCGGACGGTGGGGCCCTTCGACGTCGTGCCCGGTGAGGCACTGGCGGAGGATACGAGATTCGAACTCGTGAGGGGTTGCCCCCAACACGCTTTCCGACTGTTCGTCCGGGAGTTTGCGCAAGTCCGTCAGCGTCCTGACCTGCCGCTGAGAGGCTCGACTTCCGGTGATTGAACCGTGGCGATCCTGGCCTCCTGGCCTCCTGGCTCGGGCCGACCGTTCATCGACAGACGGGTGTGTTCGCTCTCCATGCGGCGCAGGTTGGCGAGCGCGGTCTGCAGGTCCGCACGGACCCCGGTGAGCGGGTCACGGTGCCGTTCAACGGATCGCGGAGCAATCGGCGCCGGACAGGGTGTTATCCGCCGCAACGACGCCAGCACGGAGACCAGTTGGTCCCGCGTCTGGCACAACGAGGCCGCTTCCCGAGCGGACAACAGGCCAGGCTCGGAATCCGGGCCTGGGTCAGGCGCGCGGATGGCCCTCGGCGGGCCGGGGCGGGCGTAACGGAGGCGTGCGGCCCGCATGGCCCGTGTCAGTGCCTTCGCGATCCTGAGCATGTCCTCCGGTTCCCTGTTCCTCCCCAGTGGATCATCTCCCGTTCGGGGCCGAGTGATGGCGGCCGGTGCGATCACCAGCGAGTGCCGGGCGGTGTCGCGGGGCCGGCCGCTGAGCGCGGGACCCCGCCGACGGGGGTGCGGAAACGGGGTTACGCAGGCCGGCTGCCGCGACGGTCCGGGCGGTGCGGGAGCCACCGCCCGGGTTGCCTCGCCGAGGCTGCCGTGGCGCCGGTAAAGGCGGTTATCTTCGCACGATGCCAAAGTCGCGGAGGCGCGCTGATGGCAGCTCCGGGACGCTGTGCCGCGCCCCGCGGCGGCAGGTCACCCGCGCCACGCCCGCGCTGTCGCGTCACCAGCCGACGTCGGCCTCGGGCCTGCGGTGGGCGAGGGGTTCGTCGCCTGCTTCGGTGAATGCCTGGAGCGCGGTGACCAGGCCGGTTCGCTGTGAGACGGGCATGGCGGCGACGATGCGGGCGATCTCCTCCCGGCGGCGTTCGGTGGTCTCGCGGACGGCGTTGCGGCCCTTGACCGTGAGGTCGATGAGGATCTCGCGGCGGCTGCCGAGGCCCGGTTCACGGCCCAGCATTCCGGCGGCGGTGAGCCGGTCGACCATCCGCATCGCGGTGGAGGGGTTGACGTCCAGGTGCTCTCCGAGCCGGGAGATGTTCATCGCGCCCCGGCTGTCGAGAAGCACCAGCATGCGGAACTGCGGCAGTGTCAGGGCCTCTTCGACCGCGGCCAGCGAGCGGGCCGAGACCGCAACCAGCAGTCGGGAGGCGGTCAGGACGGCCGTGACGACCTCGTCGGCCGCTCTGTCGTCGGCTTCGCGAGCAGCTTCGTCAGCAGCGGGGTCGGCTGCGGTGGGCGCGTGCTTGGGCATGTTCTCTTTTCTACCGGTTCCCGTACGGGGCCGTCTGTCCCCCTGGACGACCGGGCCGCCGTGCCGGGCGGTTCATCCGGCCGCCGCGCCGGGGCGCCGTCTCGAAGTCCGGACTTCCTTTGCATAAAGCAAGGGTCTGTATTGCATAATGCAAACATGCCACGCCGTACAGACCTCCCGCCCGCAGCGCCGCCCCCGGCCGTAGCCCTCCCCAGGGTCGGCCGCGGCCTGCCCGCCGCCATGACCGTGCTGCGGGAGGCCAAGGGCGGCCTGTTGGTGCTGGCCCTGGTGGTCGGATCGGGGGCCGGCCTGGGGGCCATCGGCTTCCGATGGCTGATCAAGACCTTCACCCGCGCCCTCTCCGGGCACGCCGACTACTCCGCCGCCGGACATGTCGCCAACCCGCACGTGCCCTGGCTGGGCCGCTGGTTCGTGCTGCTCGCCCCGGTCGTGGCCGGGCTGCTCTACGGCCCGCTGGTGCAGCGCTTCGCCCGGGAGGCCCGCGGCCACGGCGTGCCCGAGGTGATGTACGCCGTCGCCCGCCGCGGCGGCCGGATCGCGCCCGCAGGTCGCGGTGGTCAAGGCGCTCGCCTCCGCGCTGTGCATCGGCGGCGGCGGATCGGTCGGCCGCGAGGGGCCGATCGTGCAGATCGGCTCGGCGCTCGGCTCCACGCTGGGCCGGCTGCGTGCGAGGTCGCCGAGGACCGGATGCGGGTGCTGGTCGCCTGCGGCGCGGCCGGCGGCATCGCGGCGACGTTCAACGCCCCGCTGGCCGGGGTGTTCTTCGCGATGGAGCTGATCCTGCGCGACTTCGCCGCCGAGTCGTTCGGCATGGTGGTGCTCGCCTCGGTGACCGCGAGCGTCGATCGGCCGCGCCGCGCTCGGCGACCAGCCCTTCCTGCACCTGCCCGCCTTCACCGTCGACCCACCTCGTCGGAGTACCTGCTCTTCGCCGCTGCTCGGGCTGCTCGCCGGGGCGGTCGGCGTCGGCTTCACCCGCATCCTGTACTCGATCGAGGACGTCTGCGACGCGGCCTGGCGCGGACCGGAGTGGCTGCGCCCGGCCGTCGGCGGACTCGCTGCTCGGCGTCGTGCTGCTGGTCCTGCCGCAGATGTACGGCGTCGGCTACCCCGTCCTGGAGCACGCGGTCGGCGGCCAGTACGCCATCGGTTTCCTGCTCGTCCTGCTGGTCGGCAAGATGGTCGCGACCAGCCTGACCATCGGGATCGGCGGCTCCGGCGGCGTCTTCGCGCCCGAGCCTGTTCATCGGCGCCATGCTCGGCTCGGCCTACGGCGCCGCGGCGCATCACCTGCTGCCGGCCGTCGCCGGGCCCGTCGGTGCCTACGGCGCTGATCGGCATGGGCGCGGTGTTCGCCGGCGCCGCCCGGGCACCGATCACCGCGGTGATCATCATGTTCGAGCTGACCGGCGAGTACACCATCATCCTGCCGCTGATGGCCGCGATCGTGCTGGCCACCGGCGTCAGCCAGCTGATGTCCGGCGACACGATCTACACCCTCAAACTGCGGCGTCGGGGCGTCGATCTCGACGAGCACCCCACGACAGGACTGCTCGCCGACCTCACCGTCGGCTCGGTGATGGAAGCGGTGCCCGCCCCGCTCGACGGCTCGATGCCGCTGGCCGACGCCGCCGGAGCACTCGCCCGCTCACCGCACGGAATCCTGCCGGTGGTCTCCGCCGACGGCGTCTACCTGGGCACCGCCACGGCCAGAACCGCCGCCGAGACACTCGGCGACGACGACCACGCCGGCTCGGCGGTCAGCACGATCACCCACCTCCCCCGGGCCGTCGCCACCGCGACCAGCCTTTCCGACGCCCTGGACGCACTGGTCAGCGCCGAAGGCGCGGGCCTGCCCGTCCTGGACGCGTCACACGACCAGCTGGTCGGGTGGGTCACCCACCAGTGCGTCCTGGCAGCGATGAACCGCGCACGGCCCACCCCGGCACCCGCGCGTCCCCGTGCTTCCGTGCCCAGTACCGCTGCTGAACGAGGAGCGTGAGGCAGCCCGCCACGATGATGCCGGCGAGGTTGAGCGCCAGCTGCCATACGGACTCGAGTGCTTCGTGCCAGGCAGCGTAGGAGACCGCCAGTGCCGCGTTGGCCGCGGCGGGCACCGTGGTGACCGAGATGGCCACGCCGACCAGCGCACCGGACTTGGCCGAGGTGAGCGAGAGCATTCCGGCGGCGCCCGCGAGGAAGGCGACGACGAAGGAGTCCGCGGTCGGCTGCCAGATGAACCGGGTCGCGGGGTGCGGGCCCGCGAACTGCGCGCGGCTGAAGAGCCCCAGGAGATCCATCAGCGCGCTGAAGCCGCCGGTGGCCAGCACCGCCACCGGAAAGCCGACCAGCAGGGCGGCCAACGACTTCCCGACCAGGTGGCGTTTGCGCCGTACCACTCCGGTGCAGAACCCGGCCAGCGGCCCGAACTCCGGCCCCACCACCATCGCCCCCACGATGAGGACGGAACTGTCCAGCATCACCCCGTAGGCCGCCAGCATGGTCGCCGCCGCGAGGAACGCCAGGTAGGTGACCGTGAGGGTGGACTCCTCGCCGGTCAGTTCCGTCATCGACTCCCACAGCACCGCGTCCGCGCCCTCACCCGGCGCCTCCTCCTCCGCGCGGTCGGCGCTGCCGGACAGCGACAGGTCGACCGGATCGACCGCGATCCCCCCGTCCCGGTCGACCCCGAGTTCCCGCAGACCGGCCAGCAGCGGGTCAGCGGCCTCCCGCGCGACATCACAGGTCACCAGGTCCCCGGCCGGATCCAGTGCCGCACCCTTGACCACCGTCAGATGGGTCGCCCCCACCGCCGCGGACATCAACGCGACGACCCGCTCCGTACGGTCCGCCGGAACGATCAGCCGCACGTGCAGCACTGGAAACCGCCTCCTGCCACGATCAACGCCATCCACCCACCGCGCCCTCGATCGCGCGCCGCGGTACCAGAGCCTACGCACCGCCGGGCCGGGCCGAACGGGCTGTCCAAGCAGTCCTTCCCGCCATGACCGGAGGTCGATCAGCCGTCAAAATCGCGTCATGACCGTGTAAGTTGGCCGGTGGTGTGCCGGGAAGCCTGGTCGGCGATAGGAGAGAACTCTCTTCGCTGATCGGAGCAATGCCCATGGTGCTGACGGTCGTCTTCGGGACGGCTTTGCCGGTGGCGGTACCGCTGCCGGGCCCGGTGGCCCGCTCGGTGCTCGCGATCTCCCTGATTTCCCTGCTCTTTCTGCTCGGTGGCGCCGTGGTCGACGACGGCGCGGGGATCGTGGTGGCCACTACGGATCCGGCGCTGTTCACGGTGCTGTTCACCGATGGCACGCACGTCTGCCTCCCCTCCCCGCGGACCGCGTGGCTCAACCCGCTGGACGACGCGCGCGCCGCCCAGCGCGCCGCCAGGAGCAGCGCGGGACCGACGCCGGGTGAGACTTCGGGGGAAGCCCAGATGCCGCTGACCGCGGCCCGTACGGAGGAGACCGGCGATGCGCGCACGTGAACTCGCCACCGATTACCCCATGGTGACGCTGGACAGTGACGCCCTGGAAGCGGCCCGCCTGCTCGCCGCGGGCAGACTGCCCGGGGTGCTGGTGGTCGACGCCGACGGGGCGCCGTACGCGGTCCTGCCCGCCTCGCGGCTGGTCAAGCTGCTGGTGCCCGCGTACGTGATCGAGGACCCGGCGCTGGCCGCGGTCGTCGACGAACACCACGCGGACCGGCTCTGCCAGTCCCTGGCCGGCCGCACCGTCGCCGACACCCTTCCGCCCGAACCCCGCGAACGGACGAAGGCGTCGGTCGCCGACGCGGATGACACCGCGCTCGAAGTGGCCGCGCTGATGGCCCGCGAGCGCAGCCCCCTGGTCGCCGTCGTGGACCCCGGCGACGGCAACCGCCTGCTCGGCGTGATCACCGCCTCCCACCTGCTGGACCGACTCCTTGAGGTGACATGAACGACTGGCACAGCTGGGCAGCCGTCGCCGTCTTCGCGGCACCTACGCCCTGATCATCAGCGAGCGGGTCCACCGGGTCGCCGCCGCCCTGGGCGGCGCCGGCCTGATGCTGCTGATCGGCGCCACCGACGACGCCTCCGCGTTCTACTCCGGAGGACTCCGGGCATCGACTGGAACGTCATCTTCCTGCTCATGGGCATGATGATGATCGTCGGCGTGCTCAAGCGCACCGGCGCTGTTCGAGTACCTGGCGATCTGGTCGGTGAAGAAGGCCCGCGCCCGCCCGTTCCGGGTGATGGTGATGCTCATCGTCATCACCGCGACGGCCTCCGCGCTGCTGGACAACGTCACCACCGTGCTGCTGATCGCACCGGTCACCCTGCTGGTCTGCGAGCGCCTCGCGCTGCCCGCCGCGCCGTTCCTGATCGCGGAGGTGTTCGCCTCCAACATCGGCGGGACAGCGACCCTGGTCGGCGACCCGCCGAACATCATCATCGCCAGCCGCGCCGGCCTGACCTTCAACGACTTCCTCGTCCACCTCGCCCCGCTGGCCGCCGTGCTGGTCCTGGTCCTCATCGCCCTGGCCCGGGTCATGTTCCGCTCCGCCTTCGTCCACGACCCGGACCGCGCGGCGGAGATCATGGACCTGGACGAACGCGAGGCGATCCGCGACCCCCGCATGCTGGTCCAGGGCCTGATCGTGCTGGCCCTGGTCATCGCCGGGTTCGTCCTGCACCCGGTGCTGCACTTCGCCCCGAGCATCGTCGCCCTGCTCGGCGCCGGCCTGCTGGTCGCCGTCTCCAGCGCCGACACCAACGAGGTCCTGGCCGAGGTCGAGTGGCCCACCCTGGCGTTCTTCGCCGGACTGTTCGTCATGATCGGCGGCCTCATCGACACCGGCGTCATCGAGCCGCGTCTCCACCGCTCTGGCCGACGCGGTCGGCGACAAGGAACTCGGCGGCTCCATGCTCATGCTCGGCGCCTCCGGCGTGCTGTCCGGCGTCGTCGACAACATCCCCTACGTCGCCACCATGGCCCCGGTCACCGCCGACCTCGTCCACCATCTCGGCGGCGACAACGACCACGTCATGTGGTGGGCCCTGGCCGCCGGCGCCGACCTCGGCGGCAACGCCACCGCCATCGGCGCCTCCGCCAACGTCGTCGTCCTCGGCATCGCCGAACGCGCCCGCCAGCCCATCTCCTTCTGGCAGTTCACCCGCTACGGCCTCATCGTCACCGCCGCCACCCTCGCTCGTCTCCGCCGCCTACCTGTGGCTGCGCTACTTCGCCCTCACCTGACCCGGGACCGCCGGGCTCGGCCCCGGACCAGCGGCTCCCGCCGTCTGCTCTCGGCAACTGCAACCCTCAACGTCGAAGGGCTCCACCGGAGACGGCGGAGCCCTTAGTGGTCGGCTCCGGAAGTCCTTCGGGGGTTGATCAGGTTGCCGGGGCGATGGAGGATTCTACTTGTGGGTCGGAGGGTGTGTGTCGGTCGAGCCGGGCCAGCAGATCGTCCAGGTCGGAGGTGGTGAACTTCCACTGGAACGGCTGTGCCGTGGCGTTGTAGCGGTCTTCGAAGGCTCGGAGCCGGTCCCGGACCTGGTCGAGGTCGGTGAAGTCGTTGGGTGGGACGACCTTGCGCTGGACGATGGAGAAGAAGATCTCGATCTGGTTCATCCAGGAGGCGTGGACGGGGGTGTGGACCATGACGGCGTTCGGGAACGCTGCTGGCCAGGCGGTCGATGGCGGCTTGGCCGCGGTGGGAGGAGCCGTTGTCGACGATCCAGAACACGCGTTTCGCGCTGGCGTAGGGCTCTTGGGTCATGACCTGGGTCGACCAGGTTCATGAACGGGACGATGCCGGTCGTGGGCTCGCAGCGGCCGAAGACCTTGGCCCGGTGGACGTCGTAGGCGGCCAGGTAGGCCAGGGCGCCGCCGCGGTCGTACTCGTGGTTGACGCGCATCGCGCGGGCCTGGCCCGGGGCCAGGGTCGGGTGGCAGCGGCAGCGGGCCTGGATGGAGGTCTTCTCGTCGGCTGGAGATGACGTACTCGTCCGTCGCCGAGCGGGATGCCCTCGAAGGTGCGGGCGTACAGGTCCAGGACACGCTGGGCCTTGGCGCGGAAGTCGGGGTCGCGGATGAAGATCCAGGACCGGTACTGCCAGGGCTTGAGCCCGGCCCCCGCGAACAGCATCTGTGGTTCGGTGAACACCTCTGCAGTACCTCCGCCACCGACGCCTGGTGGCAGCGCGGATGGCGGTAGCGCGCCAGCCATCGCAGATTCGCCCGGAACGGCTGATCCAAGTCCCCGACCAGCCGGAACTGCCACCCCACTGTCGTGCAGACCCGCGCGGTGAACGCGAAGACCTCGGCAGCCTCCTCACCGACGAGACTTTCAGGCCGGACATAGACCACCACGCCGGTGCCGTCGGACAACCTGGCGAAGTAGTCCGGGGTGTGTTCACGATCCCGCTCGCCATCCGCCCAGACCAGATGGAAGGGCTGGGAGGCCAGAGCGACGACGGCGGGATCGAAGTCCAGGGCCATCGCGGCGTCCCGCTCCACCCACGACTCGTAACCCACCAGGTCACGCGAGGTCGCCGCCCAGTAGTCACCAGTGAAGTTCTTCTGCCCCTTGAACGCGATGAACTTCCGGGTTGGCGAGGTCAGTTCGAACGGCTCGGCCCAGTAGCGGGCCAGTGGACCGAGCCGTGCGGCGCCGTCGGCACCGACGAACCCGACCTGGACGTCCGACGCGTACTCCCAGGCAGGTGTCGCCTTCGCGGGCTTGCCCACGAACACCTCCTCGCCACCCTCGCCCCTGCACTGCGAGGGTGGAACACCCAGCGGGGTCTCATGTCCCGGACGTGGAAGGCGTCACCCCAACGAGCGACATCCCTGTGAAAGCCGATGCCGGTAGTCGTCTGACTCGGTCTGGTCCGCAATTAGGCGTCTTGGTCGGCTTCCTGAGCTGCACGCTCCAGCCGGGTTCGATAGTTCTCCCACCATGCTGAGTCGCCCGGCGGCATGCTGTCATTGCCCTGGTTCATCCCCCACAGCCCCGTCTATGAGTTCCCGGAGGATATCCGCGCGCCCGGCGTGCCGGTGTGTATCGGCGATCACGCGCACCACGGCATGGTGCAAGGCCCGGTTCTCGTATAGCTGACGCCACCAGACAGGTAGCAGATAGTGACGAATCCTTGGGCCTGTCAACGGCTTCGCCCCCTGGCTCAGCTCCGCCCTCCATCGAGGGGTACGTACTCTCGGAGCAAGCCCTGACGCATGGGGCGCTGGTCGCCGACTGCGATGCCGAAGTCCGGATAGAGCGCACGGACCTCTTCGGGCTTCAGGGCGATCGGCGTTTCTTGGGCCTGCATCGGTGACCTACTTGGCGTCGAGGACTACTGCGATCTGACGGATGAAGGTGTCGCCCACGGCAGAGCGGAGGAGGAAGTCTGCGACGTTCGTGCGAGAGGTCGAGGGGAAGATCGGCGTCTTCTTGACGTCCTCGAGCACAGCGGTGCTGTAGCGCGTGCTGTCACCGTTGTTCAGCGCTCCGGGATATTCGAGGGTCCACTTCAGATCGCTGGCCTTCAAGAGCACTTCCGAGGCGGCCTTGTCTGCGTAGGTTTTCCGAAGCACGGTTCGGAAGAGAGGGCCCACGAGGAATGATGCCTTGGCGAGGGAGTCGCCGACTCCGAACGCGGACAGCAGGACAAAACGGTCGACGCCAGAGGTCTTCGCGGACGCGATGACCGCGCGGACCATGTCGGTGATCAGCGTCGGGGTCTCGCTGGCCTTCTTCACCCCGAGCGTGCTGATGATCGCGTCGTGGCCCTGGGCCGCCTTCGCGATCACGGCAGCGTCGGTGACGTCACCGGTGACGATTTGAGCGCGTGGGTAAACGGCGGAGCCGGCCCGCCTGACGAGGGCAGTGACCTGGTGTCCCTCGTCGAGCGCCTTCTTGACGAAGAGGACGCCGGTCCGCCCCGTTGCTCCAAGGACAAGAAACTTCACGATACTTCCCTCTCTATTGACGGCCGAATGGGTGTGCCAGCGTTGCGGCCGAGCGCAGGGGCCCGGTTCCCACCCATGCCGTGTCGGAGCCGCCACCCATGCCTCTGCTGGCGGCGGCCTGTGCGGCAGCGGTCCGGCACATGGGGGCTGCACATCGCTGCAGCCGCCCCGTTCATCGCCGGGATATCGTCAGGATCATTTATTAATGTAGTCATGTTAGCTGACCATGTCAAATCAGAGTCGAACGCCTGCCCGCGCCGGCCGCACTGACGCTCGCGGCCAGCAGGAAGCGGGGATGGCGGCCGGGCGGGGCCGGGTTCGGCGCGCATAGGGGTCGGTGATCTCGCGGAGTTGATCGAGGATCTGGTGCAGGAACTGAAGTTGCAGGCGCCCAGGTAGGTCTTCCATTCGGAGAGGATCTCGTCGAGTACCGCCTTGGCTGGGGCACCGGCACTGGGCGAGGGTCCAGTCGTCGAACCCGGCATGCTGCAGGGCCCAGGAATCCGGTCGCCGACGTACCGGCTCGGAATGAACAGCGACACGCCTGGATGGACTCGCCGTTCGTCGTCCATGCCGCTCCCGGTTCCGTGGCCCGCCTGGCCCGCCTGGCCCGCCTGGCCCGCCTGGCCCGTCTGGTCCGGGCGGGTCCACGCCCCCACGCCAACGCCGCCCACTCGATTGCGGGAGCGCATGCGGGGTGCTGTGCGCCGTGTTCGGCAGGCGCCACCTGCGCCTCGTCGACCTCGCACCAGGCGCTGTTGCCATTAGTTCGGATTCATGACTATCGTAGTCATGAAAGCTGACTATTTTGGATGGCGGCTCCGATGAAGGAGCGGGCGGTGCGACCCAAGGACTGCCCACATCCAGAGGACTGATTCACCGACTGGGCCAAGGCCCACCGCGCCGCGTTCCCCACCCCCGACGCCGTCCAGGACGCCGCAACCATCGAGGAGTCACGATGAGCGCCTCCGGGCCCCGCGTCGACACCCACGAGATGGTTCTGATCCACCGCGTCCTCCGGCGCGAGTTCGGTCAGCTGCCCCGGCTGTTCCGCTCCGCGGCCGATGACCGGGCCCGATCCAAAGTCATCGGCGCGCATGCCCGCGAGATGTTGGACTTCCTGCACACGCACCACACCGGCGAGGACGAACTACTCTTTCCCCTGCTCCGTGAGCGAGCCGCGCTCGACCCGGAGCTGATGGACCGGATGGATGCGCAGCACATGCAGGTCGACGACGCTGTCAGGGCTCTGGAGGCGGAACTGCCGGCGTGGACCACGAGCGCTGACGCCGCCGCCGGCGAGCGGATGGCGACCCGCGTCGAAGCCACGATGCCGACACTGATCGCCCACCTGGCCGAGGAGGAGCAGCAACTGCTCCCGATTGTCTCTGTCACGGTCACGCAAAGTGAATGGGACGCGCTCGCCAAGCACGGCATGAGCGCGATTCCGCTCACGCGGCGGCTGGTCATCCTCGGCCACATCACCGAGGAGGCCAGTGACGCCGAACGGCAGAAGTTCATGCAGGTCATTCCGGCCCCAGCCCGTCTGGCCTACAAGTTGATCGGCCACCGCCAGTTCACCCGCGAAACCACCGCGATCCGCGGCTGACCGACCCGCGACCCGAACACCACACCCACGCGACGGGCCAAGGCCAGTGCGGCGGAGTCGCAGCCGCGTCGCGTCGTGCGGGGCGCGACGCGGCCACCGCGGGACCTGCTCGCGGCAATCACACTCCCGCTGCCGCTGATCGAGCGGCACTACGAGAACTGAGACGGAAACATGGCCTCCTCTGGATTCCATCGCGACGATCTTGATCCGTGCGGGGCGAGCGCGGACATCGGTGTGACCGGGCTTGCCGTGATGGGGCACAACCTCGCACGCAACCACGCACGCCACGGTCACACCGTGGCTGTGCACAACCGCTCCCCGCACCGCACCGATGCGCAGGTGCACCAGTACGGGCAAGAAGGCGAGTTCGTGCCTGCCGAGTCGCTCGAGGACTTTGTCGCGTCGCTGAAAAGGCCCCGCGCGGTGATCGTGATGGTGCAGGCCGGCGCGGCGACCGACGCGGTGATCGACGAGCTCGTTCCGCTGCTCGACGACGGCGACATCGTCGTGGGCTGCGGAAACGCGCACTTCACCGATACGCGGCGGCGTGAGGCCGCGCTCGCACAGCACGGCCTCCACTTCGTCGGCTGCGGGGTGTCCGGCGGTGAGGAGGGCGCCTTGAACGGTCCCTCGATCATGCCCGGAGGGTCCGCTCACGCCTGGACGCGCCTAGCCCCGATCCTCACCGATCGCGGCCGAGGGCGAGGGCAAGCCGTGCGTGGTGCACGTGGGCCCGGACGGTGCCGGCCACTTCGTGAAGATGGTGCACAACGGCATCGAATACGCCGACATGCAGTTGATCGCCGAGGCTTACGACCTGCTGCGGCTGGGCCTGAAGGCGCGCCCGCGCGCGAGATCGCCGAGGTCTTGAAGACTTGGAACGAGGGCAATCTGGAATCGTTCCTCGTCGAGATCACTGCCGACGTGCTCGCCCACATCGACCTCGACAGCGGCAAGGACTTCGTCGATGTCGTACTCGACCAGGCCGAGCAGAAGGGCACCGGCCGTTGGACGGTGCAGAGCGCGCTCGATCTCGGCGTTCCGATCACCGGCATCGCCGAGGCCACCTTCGCCCGTTCGCTCTCCGGCCACGCCGAGCAGCGAGGCCCGGCCCGCGCGGTGTTCGGCACCGGCATCGGCGAGTGGAACATCGGCGATCGCGACGCATTCGTGGAAGACGTCCGCAAGGCGCTCTACGCCTCGAAGGTCGTCGCCTACGCGCAAGGCTTCGACCAGATCAAAGCCGGCTCCGAGGCCTTCGGATGGAACGTGGACCGCGGGGCGATGGCGAGCATCTGGCGCGGCGGATGCATCATCCGCGCCCGGTTCCTCGACCGTGTGCGCCAGGCATACGATGCCGACCCCGAACTGCCCTCGCTGGTGGCACCCTACTTCGCCGACGCGATCAAGGGTGGGGTACCAGCGTGGCGGCGGGTGGTGTCAGCCGCCGTCCAGGCGGGCGTGCCTACCCCGGCGTTCCCCTCATCACTCGCCTACTACGACGCGCTGCGCGCCGAGCGACTGCCGGCCGCGCTTGTCCAGGGACTGCGCGACAATTTCGGCGCGCATACCTACCAGCGCACTGACCGGCCCGGAGCCTTCCACGTCTCCTGGTCTGGGGACCGCAAGCAGCACACCGCATAACGAACGGGCACGGTCCCCTGAGGAAGGGCGTCGGCCGACTGCGAACGGCGTCCCGAACTCCGTGCCACGGCAGGGCGCGCGAGATGCAGATCCTCCGCCGCTTCCCACACTGCCCAGCTCGTGCCTTTGACCAGAAGGGAAGAGATCTGACATGACCGACGACAAGCGCGTGCAGACGTTCGTCCTGATCCCCGGCGCATGGCTGGGAGGTTGGAGTTGGCAGCCGGTGGCCCGTGCACTGATCGAGCGCGGTCATCGGGCGCTGGCGCTGACTCTGCCCGGACTGTCGTACGACGGCTCGCCGGCAGGGCTCGAACTCGCCGACGCTGTGGACTACGTGGTGAGTGAGGTCGAACGCCGCAACCTGTCCGATGTGGTCCTGGCCTGCCACAGCTGGGGCGGATACCCGGCCACGGGGGCCGCCCACCGGCTGCAGGGCCGCGTCACGAAGGTGATCTACTTCAGCGCGGTGGTTCCCGAGCGGGGCACGTCGATGCTCGACGAGAACGAGCAGTACGGCGAGATGATCCGGCAGGCCATCAAGGCCACCCCCGATGCCACCGTCCCACTCGACCTCGACGCGGTTCAAAATGTGCTCATGCCGGGAGACCCCGCGCCACTCCAGGAACTCGTGAGCCGACTGCTGCTGCCACAGCCGGGCGGCTATATGACCGGCAGCCTCGACCTGCCGCCGGTCACGGAGATCGGAGTGGACGCGGCATACGTGCTATGCGCCGACGACAGCGCCCTGGCCCGGCCCGGCACCGAGTTCGCGGCGCGGCTCGGCGTCGACCCGCTGGTGATACCGGGCACTCACATGACCATGCTGACCACGCCGGACACGGTGGCTGAGGCGCTGCTCTCGGCATGAAGGTGCCAAGAACTCCATCAACGTCGGCCAGGCGACGCGGGGATATTCGTGGGGCAAGTCCAGCCCGTGGCCGCGCTTGCCACGTGGTGACGGGTGCGCCTCGTCTGGCAACGTGCATTGTGGCAATCACCCGTCCACGCCGGAGTATCGTCAGGATCATTGATGAAATGAGTCAACAGATCCGACTATGGCCGTAGGGTTCCGGCCTGCCGGCGTCGGTCACGGCGGCTGGGGCTGCGCGGGGTCTGGGCCATCAAGCGTAGGGGTCGGTGATCTCGCGGAGTTGATCGAGAATCTGGTGCAGCAACGTGAAGTTGCGGGTGCCGAGGTATGCCTTCCACTCCGCGTAGATCTCATCGAGCGTGGCCATGGCCACCTTAACCGCACGCCGGCCGCGTTCCTCGATCACAATCAGCCGGGCACGGCCGTCCGTGGGGTCGGGGATCCGGCGGACGTAGCCCAGGCGTTCGAGCTGGTCGACCATCACGCTGGCGCTTTGTTTGGTCATTTGTGCCTGGTCGGCGAGGTCTTTGAGGCGCGAGCCGTTCGGGGTGATGCGTTGGAAGACCCGACACTGAGCGAGCGTCCAGTCGTCGAACCCGGCATCCTGCAAGGCCCGGAAGAGCCGGTCCTCGGTGTACCGGTACGGGATGAACAACGACACCCCTAGATCAACCCGTTGCCCGTCGTCCATGCCGCCCTCGGATCCGTCGCTCGCCCAATAAAACCAGCCTCACACCCTATGGCAACGCCGCCGTCAGCCTCTGATCCAGCAGGGACGTTGGGTCATCACGCATCACGCGAACTAGTCAGACATCGTTACTATAGTAGGCATAAGGCCGCGTCGATAGCAAATAGACCTGAGAGGGCGGAATGAGAGTGCATAGGAGTTTTGTCGTCACCTGAACGTGTGGCGGTGCGGCATCCCGGCCGGTCGGCGGCCATGGGCATGTTGGGCTGGTCGCCGTGAGCGAGCGCAAGCCCTACAAGACCGACGTGAGCGACGAGCAGTGGGCGCTGGTCGAGCCGGTGATCACCGCGTGGAAGGCCGCGCATCCCTCGGTCAGCGGCCATCAGGGCCGGTACGCGATGCGGGAGATCGTCAACGCGCTGCTCTACCAGGGCCGGACCGGCTGCCAGTGGGACCTGCTCCCGCACGACTTTCCGCCGCCCGGCGCGGTGAAGTACTACTTCTACACCTGGCGTGACGACGGCATCGACCAGACCATTCACGACCTGCTGCGCTGGCAGGTGCGGGAGAAGGCGCGTCGGAAGGCGGACCCGAGCCTGGTGGTGCTCGACACCCAGAGCGTGCACGCGGCGGCCGGAGTGCCCGCGCAGTCGACGGGGCGTGATGCGGCAAAAAAAGTACCGGGCCGCAAGCGCGGCCTGGCCGTTGACGTGTTGGGGCTGGTGATCGCGGTGGTCGTGGCGGCCGCGTCGGCGCACGAGAACGCCGTCGGGATCGCGCTGCTGGACAAGGTCGCCGCCGACACCGACACCGTGGAGAAGGCCCTGGTCGACCAGGGCTTCAAGAACGCCGTCGTCGCGCACGGGGAGAAGGTGGGCATCGAGGTGGAGGTCGTGGAGCGCAATCCCGCGCAGACCGGGTTCGTTCCCCAGGCCAAGCGGTGGGTCGTGGAGCGCGCCTATGGGATCTTGATGCTGCACCGCAGGCTGGTGCGCGACTACGAGCATCTGCCCCGCAGTTCGGAGTCGCGGGTGTACTGGGCGATGACCGCGGTGATACTGCGCCGGCTGACCGGGGCGACCACGCCGGCCTGGCGCACCGCATGACCGGCGGGGAGCTGACCCTCGGCGCGGTGCTGGCACGGCTGGAGGAGCGGGAACGGGAGATCACCGCGCAGGCCGAGACGATGCGGGAACAGATCACGCAGCTGACCGCACAGCTCGACGAACTCGGCCGGGCCGCCGAGGAAGTCCGGATCACCCGCAAGACACTGCTGGGGCTGCCCGACCCGCAACCGCCCGCGCCGCCGGCACCGAAGCTGCCGGATCATCCGGCCTACCAGCAGATCATGGCGGTGTTCACCGCGGCCGACCACCCGCTGCGGGCCCGGCAGGTGTGCGAGGCGATGGACCTGCCGGTCGCGCCCAACAACATCAACAACGTCCGCCTCAAGCTCAAGCGGCTGACCGACCGCGGAATCCTGACCGAGACCGAGCCAGGCTTGTTCACCCAGCCCCGGCCGTAGTCGACCGACGTCGCCACGACCTGCCCGCTTGTCCCGCACGAAACGAAGAATCGGGCATCAGGTCTCATACCGCCCTCTGAGACGATCAGTTCGCCGTTCGACTTCGTGATCCGAGCCCAGATGTAGCGGCGTGCGGTGTCGGAGTCTGGTGCCCTGCTGACGCCGTCGTTGAGCGCAAGGGACCTCAGTCCGCGCCAAGCTGCTTCGTCCAGGGTGGTCCATCGCTTCCGGGAGATACCGGCAATGCCGACGATGTCGATCCGAGGAACCGGGTGGCTTCGGTCGTGAGAGGGAGCTGGGTTGGACAACCGTTTGACCACGTAGGCGTGAAGTTGCGCGCTGGTGAACGGCTTCATGGGCTTGCGCTCGGTTGACTGGTTGCCGATTTTGGAGATGGCCGACAATACGGCGGCCAGTTCGTCACTCTTCGTACTACGCGTCGGATTTGGAATGACCGGAGGCGTGGTCTCGTCTTCCTGCCCGGGAGGAGCGGGTTCCACGTCGATCCCGATGGCGGCCTGTGGCCACGCTTGTAGCCCAGCTCCCAGAAAGCGATCGCGCGGCGTGCCCTTGCGCATCTCGCGTACATAGGGCAGGGCGTAACTGGGCGGTTCCACGGCTGCTTTCGGTAGGTCACTGTCCAGGACGGCGTTCATCCGGCGCTGCGAGGCGTACCTATCCATCAGATAGGTGGCCCAACAGCCGACTAACGCGGCGGCGGCCGCAGCGTCGAAGGTCAGCCACTTGAGCAACATCGTCACGAGCGCACCGAGCACCACGGCGACCAGCGTGGCGGTGCGCCGACGCACCTGTCGGGCAGCCGAGTCGCAGATCTTGAGGACGGTTCCCTGGTCGAAGCCGTGCGTCGGTATGCGGTGGGTCTGTGAGGTGATCCGCGTTCGTACCCATCCCGCGTAGTCCGGGCCGAGTACGACTGACGGCGCCTGCGGCTCATCATCACCTGAAGGATTGGTCGACACGGGTGCGGGCTTGATGTGCAAACGCATTTTGGCCCGGGCTGTCAACTGCTTCCGTATACCTACCAACCGACCGCGAGCGTTCGCCAGACGATCAGGGCGTACGTAGGCCGCAGCGCACAGTTGGCGGGTGATGCGACCTGTGTACTCGTCGGATATTTCTGAGGTTTCCGGTCCGATTGGGACGGCAGGAACGCCGAAGATCGAGAGATCATCAGTCGTGGACATTGCAGCCCCCCCAGGCTCTTGTCGTCGTCACGCTGCCAGCAACGTGGCGATCCTCCTCTGACCGTAGTCACCCTGCTACTGAACGCAGCGAATCGGCCAAACGTCGTGTTCCTGCCGGGGAGAATGGCCGGAAGTTGCTCGGGAGGCGCGAATCCTCCTGGGCGTCAGCTTCCGCCCTGTAGCTCGTCGTCGGCGAAGTGTCCGAGGCGGACGACGGATCGCCGCGCAGGATGCCTGGCCGACGGCCCCGCAAGGTGAGGGCCGCCGCCGGCGGTTGGCCCGGGTTACCAGGCGATGGTCAGATGGGTGTCCGGTCGGGTGACGTGGGTGCCGGGGACGAGTTGGTCGGCGGGGGTGGGCGCGGGGTAGGCCGAGATGACCGGTTGGGCGGGGCGTTCGCGGGCCCAGCGGTGGAGGAGGTCGTTGGCCTGGTCGGTCAGTTTGGTGCTGCTGGGGCGGGTGATCAGGCCGAGTTCGTCCGCGTCGTCGCTGACCGGGCGGGTGGTGAGGTAGGTGATCGCTCCGCCGTCGTGGAGGGTTGCGCCGGCCCAGCGGATGGCGGGGTCGGCCAGGCCGAGGGCGTGGGCTGCGGGGCCGATGGAGAGGCGGGCGAAGCTGAGGTCGGGTGGCCATCGTGGCGAGCCAGAGGTCGAGGTGGCCTGGGCAACACCGAGGAACCACTGGCTCCGGCTGGCCGCGCCGGGATCGCCAAGGGCGCCCCGCCCGCGTGCCAGGCCGATCCGTAAGTCTTTACCCGAGATCTGGGACGGCGCCGGCATGGGCGGCAAGGACGCGCCAGGTGCCGTCAGCGTGTATCCAGGTGCGGGTGTAGCGAAGGCGCGCTTTGAACGGATGTCCTCCAGCGGTGCCCTCAAGCCCGGCCAGTACGCGGGTGATTCCGGTAGAGCCCACCACGATCACGTCTAGGTCCTGCTGGTCGAAGACCTCGACGGCCATGGTCCGGGACCTGTGCGCTCCCAGGTCCTCCTCCTTCGTCATGGTGCTGCCGTCAGGTCCTGTGTAGACGACACGGTCGTCCAGGAGCAGGTCCAATGCCTCCGCATCACCTGATCGAACAGCGGCCTGCAGCCTCTGCTCGGCATCGTGGAGAGCGGCTTCAAGAGCCACCTGGTCCATCCTCATCCCGATCCTCCTTGCCTGCCAGCCTGCGATTCTTCAGCCGATTGCGACGGCACACGCCGCACCGGATCCAGCGGTCACAGCACCGATGGGGGTGGCGGAGACCGCTGAATCGGCCACCACCGCACCGCTGACCAACCGCACCCCGAACCATCACCACAGCACGAGACCTGCCCCGACCTGATCTTGGTCGGACTCGCGTCCTAACTGATCAGCCCTGCGGAGAATACGGGATTCGAAATCGTGAGGAGTTGCCCCCCAACCCGCCTGGCCACGCTGCACCTTGGTATCCATCCCGGGAGAGGCGGGGATGCCCCCATGGGTTTCGTCAAGCACGCCGTGCTGGGACCTCAGTGGTTGTCGGTCGGGGCAATGCCGACGTATCTGTAGTTCCAGCCTGCTCAGGTGTCAGTGGATGGGGCGGCCTCGTAGGCGTGCCAGTCGCCTGGGCTTGTTTGTTCGGCGGGCAGGCTGTGGCGGCCGCCTCGTGCGCGAAAGCGTGGCGGCGGCGTGCCGTCCGAGCTGAGGGTGACGATCTTGGTCCGGCCATCGAAGGGGCCTCCGAGGATCTTGATGCCCACGGTGTTGTTGACCAACTCGCCCGGCGAGCCGGCGGGCGATGGTCTTCATGTGTTCGGAATCCTCGGCGCCCGCAGGCAAAGCGGATAGGGGTTGCGGGCGACCAGCCGTGGCGGCCACACCGTCGTCTACGAGGCGGTCCGAGCACAGCTCGATCCGCCGCTCGGATCCGTCTTGCGTCCGTTCAACCGCATGCGCGCCCGGCGCAACGAGATCGAGTACCGGTCTTCCGAAGGTCCGGCCATGACACCGGAGGAGGTCGCCGCCGACCTGGCGAAGGTGGAAGCTCTCTCGAGCTGGCCGAGAAGGCGATTCCGAACATGTCGCCCTACTGAGCCCGTCGCCGGGCGGTTCGGCCTGCGGAAGGGTGGTGGCGCCGAAGAGCCCCAATGGGTGCTCTTTCAGGGGGCGTCGCCGCGCACTGCGGGGCGGCCGGAAGGGGGAGCGGTATCTCTGGCTGCATCACGTGAGGCGACGGAAGGCGGCAGACATGGTCGGGCGCAGGCAGTTTCTGGCGGCGGGGGCCGCGGGCGGGGCGGTGGGGCTGGTGCCGCCGGCCGTCGGCGGGGCGCGGGCGGAGGCGGCGGCGGTCTGGATGGGGGGCGCCGCGGACGACACCGTGCCGCACACGCCGCCGCTGGCGAAGTTCGTCGACGCGCTGCCCGTTCCGCTGACGGCCGTCCCGGACCCGACGGTCTATCCGGGGGCCGACTACTACGACATCACGATGCGCGAGGGCAGCTGGCGCTTCCACCGGGACCTCGGGCCGGCGAAGGTGTGGGGCTACTGGGCCGAGAACCCGGACGACCGGCACAAGCCGATCGGCATGGGCTACCTCGGGCCGACCCTCGACGTGACTGTCGACCATCCGACGGTCGTCAAATGGCGCAACGAGCTGCCGACCGAGCACCTCTTCCCTGCCGTGATCGACGCCATCCGCAGCGGAAACCCGCAGCTCACCCCGACCCCGCCGCCTCCGTACCAGCCGGTGCAGCCCTTCCCCGCGGACGTCGACGTCTGGAACGTCGTCCACCAGCACGGCGGTTACACCCCGCCGCAGTCCGACGGCATGCCGAAGCAGTCGTACAGCCCGAAGGGCGTGCACGCCGAGTCGTACTCCACGCTGGACCCGGAGCGGGCCAAGCCCAACGAGGCGATCTACGGCTACACCAACCACGACGCCTCGTGCATGCTCTGGTACCACGACCACGCCATGGGCATGACCAGCATCAACGTCTACGCGGGCCTCGCCGGGCTCTACGTCATCCGCGACCCCGCGGACGAGCGACTCGGCCTGCCGCAGGGCGAGTTCGAGATCCCGCTGGTCATCCAGGACCGGACCTTCAACGACGACGGCACACTCGCGTACACGATGATGGACCAGCAGGGCGAGGACACCCCGGTCGTCAACGGCAAGGCCTACCCCTTCCTGGCCGTCGAGCAGCGGCGCTACCGGCTGCGCATTCTCAACGCCTCCAACGAGCGCTTCTGGCGGCTGCAGTTCGTCACGCCCACGGACGTACTGCCGCAGCCCACGCTGCCGTTCTGGCTGATCGGCACCGACGGCGGCTTCCGCAAGCCGCTGCAGATGCTGAACTTTCTGATCAGCCCGGCCGAACGGTACGACCTGATCGTCGACTTCAGCCAGATGCCCATGGGCACGAAGATCCAGCTGACGAACTACAACGCGCCGGTCCACTTCCCCGGCGGCGACGGGCCGGAAATCGGCGAGGTCATGGAATTCCAGGTCACCAAGCCGCGGTCCGGGGTGGACCGGACGACGCCGCCCGACAGGCTCCGGCTGCCGGACGTCGTACCGCCCGTCGAGGTGACACCGCGGACCAGGCGGCGGCAGTGGGTCGTCTACCAGCACGAGCTCTTCCACACCATGACCTTCAACGCCATGCCCTTCGAGGAGCCGTCCCAGGACTTCATCGAGAACGGTGCGACCGAGGTCTGGGAGTACGTCAACCCCAACCACGACGCGCACCCGATGCACGTCCACCTCATCAACTTCCAGGTTCTGAACAGGCAGCCGATCGACGCGGTCGCCTACCAGGCGCAGTACGAGAAGTGGATCGACGGCGGCCGCCGGCCGGAGGACCTGCCGGTGCTGGAGAACTACCTCACAGGCCCGCCCTACCCGCCGGACCCCGACGAGGCGGACTCCAACAAGGACACCGTCCGCGCCTACCAGGAGCAGGTCACCAGGATCGTCATCCCGGACTTCACCCCGCCGACGGACCTGATCGCGTCGATCCCGGGCAGCCGCACCGAATTCCCGGCGACCTACGTCCACCACTGCCACATCCTCGAACACGAGGACGACGACCTGATGCGGCCCTGGACGATCGTCGAGGGCGACGGCTGACGGTGCTCACGCCCCGGCGGACGGGGCGGCCTCCAGGAGCTGCCTGAGGCGGTCCAGGTCGGCCGCGACCGTCGCGGCGTCGCGGTCGAATTCCTCTTTCTGCGCCGGCTGGATGTCGCCGGAATCGTCGACGAGGTGTGTCCTGGTGGCGCGAGTGGGCTGGTGACGCACGGGCAGGTGATCGAGGCGTTGGTGGCCAACCGGCTGACGTCGCCGGCGCCGCTCGTGCGGGTGGAGGACTGGGCCAGGTGCTGGGCGGTGGAAGAGGTCTTCGGGATCGAGCCCGGTCTGCTCAATGATGATCGTCTGGCCCGGGCACTGGATGCGATCGCGCCGCAGCTGGAGCACATCGCGGGCACGGTCGGGGCACGGGCGATCGGTGAGTTCGGGATCGATGTGGCCCGGATGCACTGGGACATGACCAGCATGTCCGTGCACGGGGCCTTCCCGGTCGACGGCCAGGATGAGGACTTCCCCGTTATCGGCTACGGGCATCCCAAGGACCGGCGCTTTGATCTGAAGCAGGTCCAGGCCGGCCTCGCGGTGTCGGCCGACGGCGGCATCCCGCTCCATGCCCGGGTTTTCGCTGGTGGCACGGCCGAGTTCAGCCAGGTCGTCGGCGCGATGAAAGACCTGCGGGCCATGGCCGGTGAACGCGACTTCCTGATGGTCGCCGACTCCAAGCTGGTGTCCTACTCCAACGCCCGTGCCCTGCTGGCGGCCGGGGTCCAGTTCATCGCCCCGGCCCCGGCCGCGCAGGTCAAGGACGAGGTCTATGCCGCCCTCGAGCCCGCGCGGGCCACGTCGTGGACCGGACGCCCGACCGGGAGGCGGGCAAGCCCGCCGAGCGGCGCGAGACCTACCGCGTGCTGGAGGACACCCACACCCTGACCGGGCCCCGCAAGAGCGATCCTCCGCTCACCGTGCGCCGGATCCTGGTCCACTCCACCGCGAACGCCGCCGGCCAGCAAGCCGCCCGGGACAAACGCCTGGCCAAGGCCGCCGAGGACCTGAACAAGCTCACCGCTGCGGCCGGCGGACGACACTACAAGACCCGGGAGAAGATCGTCACCCCGATCGGTGTCATCGCCGCCAAGCGTCGCGTCGTGTCCTGCCTGCGCTGGACCATCACCGGGAACGAGAGCCGGTCCCCGGCCCTGACCTGGCATTTCGACCAGGGCGTGCTGGACGCCGAAGCCGCCGTCGACGGCCGGTACGCGCTGCTGACCAGCATCCCCGCCGACCAGGCAGACCCGGCCGAGGCCCTGATCCACTACAAGGGTCAGGGCGCGGTCGAACGCAGATACCACGACTTCAAGTGCCCCCTCGCGGTCGCGCCGGTCTTCGTGCAGCACAACCGGCGCGTCGCCGCCCTGATCCAGGTCATCTGCCTGGCTCTGCTGGTCTTCTGCCTGATCGAGCGGCAGGTCAGACGGGCGCTCGGCCCCGAGCAGACCATGAGCGGCCTCTACCCCGACAACCGCCGCGTCCGCCCCACCGGCCGTATGATCTTTTACCATCTCGGCGAACTCACCCTGCGGATCGGCAACGTCACCGACCCGCCACCGTCCAGATCACCCGCGGCGTCCAACTCCACCTCCTCGACCTACTCGACACCGACATCGGACAAACCCGCTGGCCACAAACCTGAACGGTGACCCGCGAAGTCCGGGCCTAGGTGCCGATAGTGGGCTGTCCGCTGAGGTCCTCCAGCTACGCCCGCCACACGAACTGCAACTAAAACTGCAACTACGACGTCGTAGGGCCCCACCGCGAACGGTGGGGCCCTTCGACGTCGTGCCCGGTGAGGCACTGGCGGAGGATACGAGATTCGAACTCGTGAGGGGTTGCCCCCAACACGCTTTCCAACGGGTCACGACGCCGTACACGAGCGGGCAAAGGCGTTCTGAGCTGCGACGGAATGGGTGTCTGGGCAGGTGGCGGACGGCCCCGGACGAGGCTGAATGAGACCAGAACTGAGACCGGACGACCGCGTCATACCTTCTTGACCACGACCGTGTCCGGAACCAGCTTCTCCAGGTCGTCGACATCGGAGGTGAAGACGGTGACCTGGCCCTGCTGTCGACGCGCGACGACGGCGAGCACCGCATCGATCGCGTACTTGTGACCGTGCAACTTGGCATCGGCCAGCAGCCGGCGGGCCTGTCGGGCTTCGTCCTTTCCGATGTCGGCGACTTTGAGGCGGGAGAGCACCCAGTCCCACCGCTGCTCGGTGATGCGGCCGTCGTACGCCTCGACCAGCGTCATCGGGGATGTCACCACCTCAGCTTCGCCCCGGGCCGCAAGGTCGAGCCAGGCGATCATCTTCCGGTCACCGCGTACGGCCAGGGACAAGGCTTCGCAATCGAGCACGAAGACCCGGAGCGGAGGCCGGTGCTCGCTACCGCGCTTCTTCACGCGGCCTCTCCGGCGCTGCCCGGTCGACGGTGGGCGTGCTCGGCGTCGAGGCTGTTCAGCTCATCGAGGGCCGCCGCGCGTTCGTCCTCGGTGACCGGACCGTGCTCTTCCTCCAGCCAGCCGACGAGTTCCACCAGCCGGTCCCGGTCGCGCTTGGCCCGCAGTGCCTCGGCGACGTACGCCGACAGGCCGCGCTCAGCCGCTTCCGTCCGGATCTCGTCGAGGAGATCCTCAGGGATGGTCACCGTTACCTTCTTACTCGCCATACAAAGAACCATACTCGCGGTATTCAGAACCTGCTACCGGCCAGCCGGAAGTTTTCCGGTACTCACGGAGGCGGTGCGGGCATGACGCTCGCGATGCGGGACAGCGTGAAGACGCGCTCGTCGTTTCGGAGATGGCACCAGGCATGGAGGTAGGGCGGGTCCAGAACCAGTTCGCTGACGCTTCGCACGCTGTGACCACCGGAGGCGGCGTCGTACTCGATGGTGATCGCCTGACCGGTGTTGACGGCGTGGGCGAGCTGGCGAACGTCGGTGAGAGACAGCCGACCGGCGTACCCGGCGACGATCTCCTCGGTGTCGGTCTCGAAGGGGACTCCGTCGTCCGGGTCGGGCTCCGGGCTCGACAGCGGGGCGGCACGCAGCCTGGCTGCCAGGTCCCGCAGACTGCCGGGCCCGCTCACCTGCTGGACGGTGTCGGACGGGAGCCGTGATCCGTCGCCGCTCGGCGTGCGCCGGGGAGCGGGAACCGGCAGGGCGGCCCGACGCCGTTCCTCCTTTTCGATGCGTACGGCGCCGTCGTCGGCCTCGGCGACGGGTGCGTAGCCCTCGGCCCGTAGCGCCGCGAGGGTCTTGGCAAGAGGGGTACGGCTGATCAACACCGTCGGGGCCAATGGACGCAGGCCCAGCTTGGCGAGCTTGCGGTGCACGGCGATCTCCGCCAGGAGTGCGGCGTCCTCGCTGTGGATCACGCAGGCCGCTTGGGCGACGCGAACCCGCCCGTGGCGCCGTGCGGTGTCCGCGATCAGGTACGACAGCGGTTGCGGCAGGGGCCCGGCGGCGCAAGCGGCCAGCCCTTCAGCGATGCTGTCGCCTGTACATCCGGCGTCCAGGGCTCGGCGGATGCTCCCCGCACTGAACCGCCACACCGATGCGGCACCGCCGGTCTCGCGGTCTGC
The DNA here is from genome assembly GCA_963820715.1 of uncultured Actinomycetota bacterium. Classification (GTDB taxonomy): domain Bacteria; phylum Actinomycetota; class Actinomycetes; order Streptomycetales; family Streptomycetaceae; genus Actinacidiphila. Next base: position 65,388 of record CAWGAU010000006.1, read on the forward strand.
GACCGAGTCCATGAATTCGGTGAGCCCGGCAGCCGGGGTTCCGGCAGCGACGGCCGTGAGGTCGGCGCCGACGAGCACCGTCCCGGTGGCGGCGGGCAGAAGCCGGCACGCGGTGGACGACAGGGCCGCCCCATCGCCGGCCAGCAGAGCCGCCCCGACGCCGGAAAGGGCGCCGCGGGCGAGGACACCGAGTATTTCCGCCTCCCGGATGACGGTCGCGAACGGCTCCACGTCCTGCGGAAGTTGATCAGCGAGCGGGCGGTGCCAGGTAACCAGCGACCCCAGATCAGAGGTACGCCGCACCCCCTGCCCGGCTGGGAAGTCCGCCGCAGCGGTGAGCAGTCCCTGCCTGGCCTGCCGGCAGCCGTTGCAAGGCGGTGTCCCGGCGAGGGCGGGAAGCGATTTGCCCTCCTCGTCACGGGCCTGGGCAGGGGTGAGCGCCATCGTCCACCAGGCCTGAAGCAGCAACGGGACCCGCTCTCCCGGCTCCAGTTCGGACCAGGCGTCGTACGCCTCGGTCAACGGCACGAGATCCCCGTCCCGCGCAAGCAGCCCGGCCGCGTACGCCGTCTCCAGCACCAGGCGCACGACGGGCTCGTCACACCGCGCCGCTTTGCCGAGGCGCGACAGTTCGCGTGCCCCGACACCACCGGACTTGAGCCTGGCGGGCGGCTTGGCCGCGCACACCGACAAAACAGAGGCCGCAAGCGAGGCGAACGCCGTGAGCGCGGCCGCGGCCTCCCGTTCCACCTCCTCCTCAGTGACCGGCTGCGTCCGCGCGACGGGAGGTGCGGAGTCGAACGGCGCATGCCAACCGGGTCCACGCAGAGCCATCGCGACCTGGGCGGGCATCCGGGTCGGACCGTACCGATACCGGTCCTGAACCAGCAGTCCCCGCTCCAGAGCCCACCGGGCCGCCCGCCCGGAGGTGAGCTCCGGAGAGCCGAACACCACGAACCGCGGGCCCTGGGACCCGGACTTCGCCATGCGTTCAAGCAGCTTGCGCGTATCCGTGGGGGCCCGCGCAACCACCGCGACGACGCGCTTCGCATCGCTGTGGTGATCCACCAGAGCCGCGAGCCGCTGCTGCTTGTTGCCGGACGGCTTGACGCCCAACGAGGCCAGCATTCCGCGCAGCTCCTCGGACGCAACTCCTGCCAACAACTGCTCCAGCGGCGGGTCCAGCCCCAACGGTGCGTCCCAGGCCTGCCTCAGCGGTGACGCCATGTGCAGCGTCCCGCTGCCGTCCGGCCAGACGAGCGCGTGATCGGCAAGTACTTCCAGCGCGACGTCCAGCCCGCGGACTTCCGCCACGTCCACCAGTCCCAGCAGGCTCGCCAGCGCGTCCCGCGTCATGGCCGTCCCCGACGCGGCCAGCGCCTCCGCCGCCTGTAGGGCAGGCCGAGCAAGCCGGTGCAGAGCCAGGGCCACCGACCCCGGACGCTGCAAGCGATCCGCCAGCTCCCCCAGCGACCTCGGCTCCGGAGGCGACACCGCGTCAGGACGTGCCGCGAGCACCCGTTCCAAACGCGGCACGTCCAGCCCCACCAACCACGACGCCAGCCTCGAACCACCTGACTTACCGATGACGGCACACCTCATCTCGCACGAGCAAAGACGTGCCGCCGCGCCCGCACGACACAGCTCCAGGATGGCGCACCCAAGCCGACCAGATCAGACGGTGGCTATGGCATCACCCCTGAGAGAGTCGATCGGAATGCACTTTTTGCCGGAAATAAACGAGACCAGAAATGAGACCAGCGCAAGACGAAGACCCCGACCGCTTTGCGGTCGGGGTCCACGTCCTGCCCGGTGAGGCACTGGCGGAGGATACGAGATTCGAACTCGTGAGGGGTTGCCCCCAACACGCTTTCCAAGCGTGCGCCCTAGGCCACTAGGCGAATCCTCCGGGGGAGACATTACAGGGTGGAGGGGGGTGCGTAGCGAACTCGATTCGGGGGGCGGGGGTGGGGTAGGGTGGGCGCAGCCCCTCACGTGGCGCTATCTCGCTGAACTCCCCCAGGGCCGGAAGGCAGCAAGGGTAGGTGGGCTCTGGCGGGTGCGTGGGGGGTCTTCGCATGCTCCGGTGCGGTGCGTGCCGTGCCGTGCCGAGGCCGGGCGGCGGCCGGGGCGCCGGTCGCGCGCAAGCTCGTACGGACCCGTACGGACCGGCCGTACGGACCGCGCCCGCGCGGCACCCGCGCGTAACCGGGCCGGGCCGACGGCGGAGGCGGGGCGTCGGCGGGTGGGGCGCGTTGTCGGTGGGCCCGGATAACCTCGTAGGCGTGTCCCTCGCTCTGTACCGCCGCTACCGACCCGAGACCTTCGCCGAGGTCATCGGGCAGGAGCACGTCACCGACCCGTTGCAGCAGGCGCTGCGCAACAACCGGGTCAACCACGCGTACCTGTTCAGCGGGCCGCGCGGGTGCGGGAAGACGACCAGCGCGCGGATCCTGGCCCGCTGCCTGAACTGCGAGCAGGGGCCCACGCCGACGCCCTGCGGGGAGTGCCAGTCCTGCCGCGACCTGGCCAGGAACGGCCCGGGGTCGATCGACGTCATCGAGATCGACGCGGCCTCGCACGGCGGTGTGGACGACGCCCGCGACCTGCGCGAGAAGGCGTTCTTCGGGCCGGCCGGCAGCCGTTACAAGATCTACATCATCGACGAGGCCCACATGGTCACGTCGGCCGGCTTCAACGCGCTGCTGAAGGTGGTCGAGGAGCCGCCGGAGCACCTGAAGTTCATCTTCGCGACGACCGAGCCGGAGAAGGTCATCGGCACCATCCGGTCGCGCACCCACCACTACCCCTTCCGGCTGGTGCCGCCCGGCACGCTCCGCGACTACCTCGCCGCGGTGTGCGAGCGCGAGGCGATCCAGGTCGAGGACGGGGTGTATCCGCTGGTCGTACGGTCCGGGGCCGGTTCGGTGCGCGACTCGATGTCGGTCATGGACCAGCTGCTGGCCGGCGCGGGCGCGGACGGGGTGACGTACGCGATGGCGACCGCGCTGCTCGGCTACACGGACGCGGCGCTGCTCGACGACGTGGTGGACGGGTTCGCCGCGGGTGACGGGGCCGCGGTCTTCGAGATCGTCGACCGGGTGGTCGAGGGCGGGCACGACCCGCGCCGGTTCGTCGCCGACCTGCTGGAGCGGCTGCGGGACCTGGTGATCCTCGCCGCGGTGCCGGACGCCCTGGACAAGGGGCTCATCGACGCGCCGCAGGACGTGGTCGAGCGGATGCTGGCGCAGGCGTCCGTCTTCGGCGGCGCCGAGCTGAGCCGCGCGGCCGACCTGGTCAGCACCGGGCTGACGGAGATGCGCGGCGCGACCTCGCCGCGGTTGCAGCTCGAACTGATCTGTGCGCGGGTGCTGCTGCCCGCGGCGTACGACGACGCGCGCTCGCTCCAGGCCCGGCTGGAACGTCTGGAGAGGGGCGTCAGCCTCGGCGGCGGCTTCGGCGCCTCCGCGGGCGCCGGCGGCGGTCCTGGCGCCGGCGCGCCAGGCGGTGAGTACGCGTCCGGCGGCCCGGTCGGCCCCGCCGCCGCCCGCGCCGCCCTCGGCCGTACGGCCCCCGCCCCCGCCGCAGGCAGCGGCCCCGCCACGGGTGCCACGGTACGAGTACGGGCCCGGCGCATACGGGTACGGCCCCGGTGCAGCCGCCCGCCGCGACGTCCCCGACCCCGGCCGCGCCGCACCCCGCGGAGACCCGGCAGCCCGCGGTGCCCGACCCCGACGCCCCGACCCCGCCGTGACCCCCGCGCCGGACGCCCCCGCGCCCGCCCGCCCGGGCGCCTGGCCCGTCGCTCCAGGCGCCCCCGCCCCCGCCCCGGCGCCTGCGCCGACACCCGCACCGCCCGCCCCGGACGCGGGTACGCCCGCCCCGCCCCGCCCCGGCGCCTGGCCGACCACCGCCGGCACGGGCTCGCTGCCCACCGCCCCGCCCCCCTCCAACCCGGTCCCCGCCGCCGGCCCCCCGGCCCGCCGCCGCCCCCGTACAGCACAAGCCAAGCGCACCAGGCCCCGCCAGCCGCCCGCCCAGGCACCCGTCGGCGACCCCACCCGCGTCCGCCAGCTCTGGCCCCAGATCCTGGAAGCGGTCAAGCACCGCCGCCTGACCTGGATGCTGCTGCTCAACAACGCCCATGTCCTCGGCTTCGACGGCGAGACCCTGCAGATCGGCTTCGACAACCCGGGCGCGCGCAACAGCTTCGTCAACGGCGACAGCGAGGACGTGCTCAAGCGGGCGATCAGCGAGGTCGCCGGCGCGCAGTGGCGGATCGAGACGATGGTCGACCCCGGTGGGAACGGTGGCGGGGGAGGGGGCGGCGGAGGCGGCCGCCCGCCCCGGCCGCAGAACCCGGGCCCCGGCCCCGGCCAGCACCAGGGCGGGATGCCCCCCGCCCAGACCGGCCCGCAGCCGCCCGCCGGCCCGGCACCGTACGGCTCGGCACCGGCCGGCCCCCCGGACCCGGGCGGCCAGGCCCCGCACGCGGGACCCGCCCGCGCCACGCCGCGACACGCCCGGCCGCGACACGCCGGGCCCCGCCGCGCCGGGTGCCCGGCCCCGGCCTCCGGCCCGCCGCGGCACGCCCGGGCGAGCCGGCACGCCGCCGGCGACATGGCGGCCGACGAGCCGCCCCCGATCGAGTACGACATCCCCGAGGACGACGACCCCGACCTGGTGGACTCGGTGGTCAGCGGCCACGACCTGTTCATCAGCGAACTGGGCGCCACCGTGATCGAGGAGATCCGGCACCAGTGAGGCGCGGCTGAGGCCGCGAGCCGGGGCACGGACTGAGCCGACTGAGCAGCCGCCCGCGGACGGCTGCCGTCGGCCTGTCGCCGGGACGCGGCCGCGCCGCACGAAGCGGGCACAACCAGGGCATGACCCGCCCCCCGACCGAGGGCGTACGGGGCCGCCGCGCCGATCCTCCGTACGGCGTAGAGCGCTGGGCCGTACGAGCACGTAGGCTCAGCCTTGTCACGTAAAACACGGGACGAGACGGCACGGCACAGGCAGGAGCGATTCCGTGATTCCCGGTGGTCAGCCGAATATGCAGGCGCTGCTCCAGCAGGCCCAGAAGATGCAGCAGGATCTCGCCGCGGCCCAGCAGGAGCTGGCCGAGTCGACGGTCGAGGGCTCCGCGGGCGGCGGCCTGGTCAAGGCCACGGTCACCGGCGCGGGCGAGCTGACCGCGCTGGTCATCGACCCCAAGGTGATCGACCCCGACGACACCGAGACCCTCGCCGACCTGGTGGTGGCCGCGGTGCACAACGCGAACGAGGCGGCGCAGAAGCTCCAGCAGACGAAGCTCGGTCCGCTCGCGCAGGGCCTGCCCGGCATGCCGTTCTGACCGTCGCGCGCCGCTGACACCGCAGCGTCGGCGAACCGCGGGGCCGGATAGGCCCGGGACAAGATCCGCAGAGACATCAGAGGCATCGCAGGCACATCAGCAGGCACCCAGAGAGGAAGGCACGGCGTGTACGAAGGCGTGGTGCAGGATCTGATCGACGAGCTGGGCAGGCTGCCCGGCGTGGGTCCCAAGAGCGCGCAGCGGATCGCCTTCCACATCCTCCAGGCCGATCCGGCCGATGTCCGGCGGCTCGCGCACGTGCTGTCCGAGGTCAAGGCGAAGGTGCGGTTCTGCGCGGTCTGCGGGAACGTCGCGCAGGACGAGCGCTGCCGGGTCTGCCTCGACCAGCGCCGGGACCCCTCGGTGATCTGCGTGGTCGAGGAGCCGAAGGACGTGGTGGCGGTCGAGCGCACCCGCGAGTTCCGCGGCCGGTACCACGTACTGGGCGGGGCGATCAGCCCGATCGAGGGCGTCGGCCCGGACGACCTGCGGATACGGGAGCTGCTCGCGCGCCTCGCGGACGGCACCGTCACCGAGTTGATCCTGGCGACGGACCCCAATCTGGAGGGCGAGGCGACGGCGACGTACCTGGCCCGGATGGTGAAGCCCATGGGTTTGCGGGTGACCCGGCTGGCCAGTGGTCTTCCTGTGGGCGGCGACTTGGAGTACGCGGACGAGGTCACGCTGGGGCGGGCCTTCGAAGGGAGGCGGTTGCTGGATGTCTGACGCCGTGGTGGACAAGGAACTGACGGGTAGGAACGTGGCGGGCAAGAAGGCTGCCGGTACGGCCAAGAGCGGTACGGCGAAGAGTGGTTCGGCCAGGACCGGTGCGGGGAAGGCCGATCCGGCGAAGGCGGGCACGGCGGCGGCCGTCTCCGGACAGCAGGAGCCGCGGGAAGCGCAGGAGCCGCAGGAGCCGGACGAGTTCGCGGTGCAGATCGGCGACCAGATCGAGAGCTTCATCCTCTCGGTCCGCGAGGTCGCCAAGGGCGACGACCCGGACAGCGCGGTGCCCTACCTGCTGCTGGAGGTCTCGCAGCTGCTGCTCGCCGGCGGCCGGCTCGGCGCGCACGAGGACATGGTCCCCGACGAGCGGTACGAGCCGGACGCGGGCCCCGAGCCGGACGAGGACGACCTGCGGCAGCGGCTGGCCACGCTGCTGGAGCCGATCGACGTGTACTCGGAGGTCTTCGACCCGTACGTGCCGCGCTCCACGCCGGTGGCCTGCCGGATCTCGGACGACCTGGCCGACGTGGTGGCCGACCTCGCGCACGGGCTGACCCACTTCAGGGCCGGGCGGGTGTCCGAGGCGCTGTGGTGGTGGCAGTTCTCGTACCTGTCCAACTGGGGCTCCACGGCCAGCGCGTCGCTGCGCGCGCTCCAGTCGCTGGTGGCGCACGTACGGCTGGACAGCCCGCTGGACGAGCTGGACGGCCTGGACACGGGCACCGACGACGACCGACGAGGAGAAGCTGGCCAAGGAGGCCGGCCGCGTGATGGAGGCCGAGCTCGGCACGATCGGGCTGCGGCACGGGCGCTGAGACGTACGGCGCGGCCCGGTCCCGGCTGTCGGGCCCGCGGCCCGGGTCCGTGGGTCCGCGCGGCACGGGAGGCCGAGCGTCTTCGGGGTGCCCTCGCAGGGCGCCCTCGGCGGCCCGGTGATCACCTTCTGAACCTACTCGTCTCACCATGCGATACATCCCGGGCGTATCGCGGCCTGCTCGTTAAACTGGGCCGACCGCATTCACCCCTGAGCGAGGAGCGCACGTGGGCCTTGTCGTGCAGAAGTACGGCGGCTCCTCCGTCGCCGATGCCGAAGGCATCAAGCGGGTCGCCCGGCGAATCGTCGACACCAAGAAGTCCGGCCACCAGGTGGTGGTCGTGGTGTCCGCGATGGGCGACACGACGGATGAGCTGATCGATCTCGCGGAACAGGTGTCGCCGATCCCGTCCGGCCGGGAGTTCGACATGCTGCTGACCGCCGGAGAGCGCATCTCCATGGCGCTGCTGGCGATGGCGATCAAGAACCTCGGCCACGAAGCGCAGTCGTTCACCGGCAGCCAGGCCGGCGTGATCACCAACTCCGTCCACAACAAGGCGCGCATCATCGACGTGACGCCGGGCCGTATCCGTACGGCGCTGGACGAGGGCAACATCGCGATCGTCGCCGGGTTCCAGGGGGTGTCGCAGGACAAGAAGGACATCACCACGCTCGGCCGGGGCGGCTCCGACACCACCGCGGTCGCGCTCGCCGCGGCGCTGGACGCCGAGGTGTGCGAGATCTACACCGATGTCGACGGCGTCTACACCGCCGACCCGCGGGTGGTGAAGAAGGCCCGCAAGATGGACTGGCTCGTCCTTCGAGGACATGCTGGAGCTGGCCAGCTCCGGCTCGAAGGTGCTGCTGCACCGCTGCGTGGAGTACGCCCGCCGCTACAACATCCCGATCCACGTACGGTCGTCGTTCTCGGGGCTGCCGGGCACCTGGGTCAGCAGCGAACCGCCGCGCGGCATCCGACCGCAAGGGACCGAATCACCGCAAGGGGAAAGCCCGATGGAGCAGGCGATCATCTCCGGTGTCTCGCACGACACCTCCGAGGCCAAGATCACGGTGGTCGGCGTGCCGGACAAGCCCGGCGAGGCGGCGACGATCTTCCGGGCCATCGCGGACGCCGAGATCAACATCGACATGGTGGTGCAGAACGTGTCGGCCGCGGCCACCGGCCTCACCGACATCTCCTTCACCCTGCCGAAGTCCGAGGGCCACAAGGCGATGGAGGCGCTGACCAAGGCGCAGACCGTGATCGCCTTCGACTCGCTGCGCTACGACGACCGGATCGGCAAGATCTCGCTGGTCGGCGCGGGGATGAAGACGAACCCCGGGGTCACCGCGACCTTCTTCGAGGCGCTGTCCAACGCCGGGGTGAACATCGAGCTGATCTCGACCTCCGAGATCCGCATCTCGGTGGTCACCCGGATAGACGATGTGAAGCCGGCCGTGCAGGCGGTGCACACGGCGTTCGGGCTGGACAGCGACACCGAAGAGGCGGTCGTCTACGGCGGTACCGGCCGCTGACCGGTCCCCTGGTCTGGACCACTTGAACCGAACGCCCCAACCGTTGGACAATTCGCTCCCCCTCGGCTGCAACCGACCGCCGAGGGGGAGCGTCTTTGTGTCAGCGCACTGCCCTAGGGTGGCGCACACCGAGCGTGCTGCGGGGGGACGTCGGTGTACGACGGGCGTTGAGGAAGAGCTGGTACGCATGGGGAAAGTCGACGCTCCATCGGGCGATGTGCCCGGCGCGTACAACCCTGAGGGGGGGATGCGTGTCCAACAGGCGTGGCGGAGGCATTGGGTATCGAGACGGCATTCGGACGCCGCGTGGGCACACTCGTGCCCCCGCGCGCTGCGCGACCCCGGCCCGCGGGCCGGCCGGCCGCGGCGCCGCGCGGCGGTCTGCCGGTGATCGCCCCCTGGCCCGTGCGGGTCACCACCGCGGACCGCGAGGACTCTGACGCCCCGATGGCAGTCGGCACCACGGTCGATCACCTCACCGAGACCTACCGCGCGCACTACCGCTCCCTGCTCGGCCTGGCCGCACTGCTGCTGGACGACACCGCTTCGTGCGAGGACGTCGTCCAGGAGGCGTTCATCCGGGTGCACTCGGCGCGCAGCCGGGTGCGCGACCCCGAGAAGACCCTCGCCTACCTGCGGCAGACCGTCGTCAACCTCTCCCGCTCCGCGCTGCGCCGCCGCATCCTCGGGCTGAAGCTCCTGTCGAAGCCGATGCCCGACATGGCGAGCGCGGAGGAGGGCGCGTACGAGATCCTGGAGCGCGACCAGCTCAAGGCCGCCATGCGCGCGCTCCAGCGGCGCCAGCGCGAGGTGCTGGTGCTGCGCTACTTCGCCGACATGACCGAGGCCCAGGTCGCCGAGACGCTGGGGATATCGCTGGGCTCGGTGAAGGCGTACGGTTCCCGTGGCCTCGCGGCGCTGCGCGTCGCGATGGAGGCGACGGCATGACCGCACACGACAATGTCCCCGACGACGCCGACGGTATGGAACAGCCGAACCCACGCGACTCCCGAGATGACGCTTCCGCCGCTGGTGCAGGGCCGGCGGACGCGCCCGCACCCCTGCCCGCGGACGGTTCCGCGCCTGCGGATCGCGCCTGCGCCCGCCTCCGGGTCCGGGTCCGCGGATATGCCTGCGCCCGCTTCCGGGGCGGGGTCCAGGGCCGCGAGCGTGCCCGCGCCCAGGCGCCCGGACGACGCCGCCGCGAAGGCCCCGGCCGCGAACGGCGAGGCGTTGAACGGAAAGGCGGCGAACGACAAGGCACCGGACGGTGCCGCTTCCGAGGGCGACACGCTCGGCGATGCCACGTCGGAGGAGGCCGCGCTGTTCGGCGAGACCGTCGGCGAGGCGGCGCTGCGGGCCCTGATGCACGGCGCCGTGCGCGACCTGCACGGCTCGCCCGACGCGCTCGACCGGCTGCGGCGGGGCGTCCCGCTGCGCCGCCAGCGCCGCAGGCAGGCCGCGTTCGGCGCGGTCGCGGCCGTGCTGCTCGTCGGCCTGGCCGTCCCCGCGGTGATCCACGCGGCGGCCGGCTCCGGCAGCCCGAGCGCCGCGCCCGTCGGCCTGGGCGGCTCGCACCGGGCCACGCACGGCGGTCAGGGCGCCACCCGCACCTGGGGCGCGCCGCCCACCGGGCCGGCTTCCGCTCCGCCGGACGGCGCCTCGATCGAGCCCTCGGGCGGCGGTACGACGGACGTGTCCGCCACCCCGACCGGCTCAGGCGCCGCCCATCCCGGACTGCTCCGAGCGCCCAACTCGGCCAGGGCGCCAGCCAGGCCGGCACCCCCGACTCCGGCGGCCGCGTCAACGGCTGGTTCCGCGTCGCCAACGTCTCCGACTCCGCCTGTACGGTGCCCAGCGGCGGTGTCGTGCAGGCCGTGGCGCAGGGCGCGGCCGACCAGGCGAAGATCCAGGTCATCGACCACGCCTCGGGCGACCCCTCGCTCGGGCTGCCCTCGGCGGCGACCTCCGGCCCGGTCGTCCTCGGCCCCGGCCAGGACTACGAGATCGCCTTCGCCTTCGTGCCCGCGGCCAGCGGCTCCGGCGGCTGCCCGGCCCCGACCACGCCGCCCGTCACCCCCACGCCGTCGGACACCCCGACCGACTCCGGCGGCTCCGGTACGGGAAGCGGCGACTCCGGCACCGCGGGCAACGTCAGCGGCCAGCAGCAGGCCCCGCCCCCGACCTCCGCCCCGGCGGCCGGCATCGCCCTGAACCACACCCCGGCCGCGGGCGCCCCCGTGGTCGTCGGCCCGGTCATCCAGGGCGCCTGCGCGGGAACCGTCTACACGACCACGGCGATGCCCGCACCGGCCACGGGCACCACGGCGCCGTAACGAGGGGCGGCTCCCCGGAGCCGCCCGCTTGGCCGCCGCCCCCGCGCCGTCCGCCCCGCTTGCGCCCGCGCACCGCCGCGGGTCCGGGGCGCACCCCGGGGGTGGTTGCCGGGTCCACAGGCCGCCGCCGTACCGTGGGGGCGTGTACCGGTTCCTGCTCACCCCTCGTTGGCTGGCGGTCAGCGCGCTCGCCCTGCTCGCCGTGCCGGTCTGCGTGTTCATGGGCAGCTGGCAGCTCAGCCGGTTCGAGGCGCGGGTCAACCAGCACAAGAGCGCCGAGCACGACGAGCAGAAGACCGCACAGGCCGCCCCCGTGCCGCTGGCGCGGGTGCTGCCCGACCGCCACGCACAGGTGCGGGGCGACGACTCCGGCCGGATCGTCAGCGCCACCGGCCGCTACGACACCGGGCACCAACTCCTCGTCCCCGAGCGCACGCTCGACGGCCGCGACGGCTACTACGTGCTCACCCCGCTGCGGATAGGCGGCGGCGCGGCCCTGCCCGTGGTCCGCGGCTGGCTGCCCGGCAGCGCGTCCGCCGCCGAGCACCGCGGCTCGGTGCCGGCCGCGCCGGCCGGCCAGGTGACCGTCACCGGTGCCATGCAGTACCCGGAGGCGTCGGACTCCGACGGCGTGGACACCAGCGGCACCCTTCCTTCCGGTCAGCTCGGCATCATCAGCGCCGCCTCCCTCGTCAACGTCCTGCCCTACCCCGTCTACGCCGGCGGCTGGATCACCGACCAGCACGCGGCCGCACCCCTGAAGGCGGTGCCCCCGGCGGCCCCGCCCAACAGCGGGCTGGACCTGAAGGCGTTCCAGAACCTCGGCTACACCGGGCAGTGGTTCGTCTTCGCCGGCTTCGTGGTCTTCATGTGGTTCCGCTTCGTCCGGCGCGAGGCCGAGGCGCGGGCCGACGCCGCGCTCGGCATCCTGCCGGAGGACCTGGACGGGCCCGGGGACGCGGGCCCGTCCGAGCGGGGGCGGCGGCAGCGCGGACACCACCGCAGGGCCCGGGGGAGCGGGCGGCCCCGCCGTCCCCGGGGACCCCGCGGCGTCCGGGGACGAGGACGCCGCGCAGCCCCCGGGGACCGGCGCTGCCGGGCGGGCGCGACCCGGCGTCAGCCGCCCACGTGGCGTAGCGCGAAGGCCAGCTCCAGCCGCACCTGCTTGATCCGCTCCTCGACCACGAGCGAGCCGTGCCCCGCGTCGTACCGGTACACCTCGTGCGGCTTGTCCAGGGCGCGCAGCCGCTCGACGTAGTTGTCGATCTGGCGTATCGGGCACCGCGGGTCGTTCATGCCCGCGCTGAGGTAGACGGGGGCGGTGACCCGGTCGACGTAGGTGAGCGGGGACGACATCTCGTAACGCTCGGGGACCTCCTGCGGTGAGCCGCCGAACAGGGTGCGGTCCAGGGCCTTGAGCGCCTCCATCTCGTCCGCGTACGCGGTCGCGTAGTCCGCGACGGGGACGGCCGCGATGCCCACGGTCCACGCGTCCGGCTGGGTGCCGAGGCCGAGCAGGGTGAGGTAGCCGCCCCAGGAGCCGCCGGTGAGGACGAGGCGGGCCGGGTCGGCGAGGCCCGAGGAGACCGCCCACTCCCGTACCGCCGCGATGTCCTCCAGCTCGATCAGGCCCACCCGGTGCTTGAGGGCGTCGGTCCACTCCCGGCCGTACCCGGTCGAACCGCGGTAGTTGACCCGGACGACCGCGAAGCCGTGGTCGAGCCAGGCGGCCGGGCCGGCGGCGAAGGAGTCGGAGTCGTGCCAGGTCGGGCCGCCGTGGATCTCGAAGACCGTCGGGAAGGGGCCCGACGCGCCCGCCTCGCCGGGCGCCGGCCGCTGCACCAGCGCGTGGATGCGGCCGCCGGGCCCGTCCACCCACACGTCCTCCACCGGCACCGAGTCCGGGGCGCGCAGCCCCGGCGCCTCCAGCACCGTGCTCCCGTCGGTGGAGCGGACGGCGGGCGGGCGCGCGGCCGACGACCACAGGTACTCCACCGTGCCGTCCGGCCGGGCGGTCGCCCCGCTGACCGAGCCCGGCCGGGGTCTCCAGCGCGGTCAGGGAGCCGTCCGCCAGGTCGTACCGGAACATCTCGCTGCGGGCGTGGAAGTCGTGCACCACGAGCAGCGCGGAGCCGTCCGGGTACCACTCGGCGTGCACGTCACCGGGCAGGTCGATGGCCAGCGCGGTCTCCGTGCCGCTCGCCACGTCCCAGATCATCGGCAGCCAGCGGTCGGCCCGCTGGTGGCCGACGAGCAGCCGGGTGTCGCCGGGGACGGGCGCGAACCCGAGGCAGTCCAGGCCCAGTTCGCGCCGGCCGCCCGTCGGAGTCGTCCAGCTCCGCGACGGTGGAGCCGTCCTCGACGCGGAGCACGCGCAGGGCGCTGTGCATGGCGTCGCCGTGCTCGGTGTGCTCGATGACGACCAGCGTGCCGTCCTCCGAGAGGTCGCCGACGCCCGCGGACTCCGGGTGCCGGTAGATCTCGACGGCTCCCGCCGTCCGGACGCACGACGTGCACCGAGGTGCCCTCGTCGTCCGTCGACCGGCCGATCACGGCGAGCCCGCCGACGCCCAGCGCGAGCCCCGCCGGGTAGGAGGGGGCCAGGCCCGGCGCGGCCGGCACGTCCTCACCGCCGGCGAACGGCTGCCTCATCCAGATCCCGAACTCGTCCCCGTCGGTGTCGGAGAACCACCACACCCACGCGCCGTCCCGGCTCAGCGAGCCGTCCGTCGTGCCGTTCGGCCGGTCGGTGACCTGGCGGCGGCCGCCCGTGGCCCGGTCCCAGGCGTACAGCTCGTACGTGCCCGTCACGTTCGACACGAACAGGCTGCGGTCGGGTGCGTCCTCGGCCCACTCCGGCAGTCCGACGCGCGGCGCGCGGAACCGCATTCTCCCACTCCGGCATCGAGCCGGCCTCCGGCGTGGACCCGGCGGCGGGTCCGTTGATCTCGTTCATGTCCCCATGATGCTCCGCCGCACGCACATCCGGTGGGGTGCTCCGCACAGCCTGTGGACAACTCCGCGAAAGTCCCGGCCGGGCCGGGACCGCGGGCCCCGCCAGGACCCGGCCGCGCGTGCCCCCGGCCCGTGTTGAGCCCGGCCTCGCGGAGATCCCGGCCCGTGAGCCCGAACTCGCGAGAACCCCGGCCTCGCGGAGATCCCGACCCCGCGAAGCCCCCGGACCCACGAGTCCCCCCGCCCCGCGAGGACGCCGGCCCCGCTCCGTGCGGCCCGCAGGGCTACTCCGCCTGCTCGGCCTCCCCGCGGACGACCACCACCGGGCACGGCGCGTGCAGCGTCACCGTGTGGCTCACCGAACCCAGCAGCGTGGCGCGGAACGTGCCGCGGCCGCGGGCGCCGACCACGATCAGGTCGGCGCCCTGGCCGCGGTCGATGATCGCCTGCGCGGGGTTGCCGGTGACCACGACCTGGCTGACGGCCCGCGCCCGGTCCGGCGGGAGGGCCTCCTCGACCGCCTCCGACAGCGCCTGCTCGGTGGACGCGCCGAGGTCGAAGCTCTCGGGCAGGGCCGGCATCACGCCGCCCCAGCCGTACGCGGCCGGCGTCTCCCAGGCCATCACCGCCTCCAACGTCGCACCGGTCAGCGCCGACTGGCGGTCCGCCCAGCGCAGCGCGTGCAGTGAGGGCTCGGAGCCGTCGACGCCCACGACGATCCGGCCGCGCTCCATCGCCGTCTCGATCGTCGGCGCGGTCGCGGCCTCCGCGGCCTCCGCAGGCTGCTCGGGCTGCTGGGGAATCGGCTCCGCCATGGCCTGCTCCTTACGGTCCGTCGCAAGTTCCGTAGATCCGAAGGTTCCGGAGTCCGTAGATCGGAAGATACGTACGGGCCGGTCGTCGGGCCGCCCGTACGTATTCCAAACCCTAGGGGAAGCGGACATACGGTGCATCGTGCGGCGTGCCGGTCCGCCGCTGCGCTCCGGCCACCTGGCCGTCCAGCAGCGGGCCCAACTCCCGCGCCACCGTGGTCAGCGCGCGGACGTCCCGCTCGGCGCGGGCGATGAGGATCGCGCCCTCCAGCGCGCTGACCATGAGGGTGGCCAGGGCCGGGGCCCGGTCGGCGGGCACGCCCATGCCGGCCAGGCGCCTCGGCCACGGGCTCGCGCCAGGCGGCGAAGGCCGCGGCCGCCGCGGCCCGGGTGGAGTCGGCCGTCGCCGCGCGGTCCACCGTGGCCGCGGCGACCGGGCAGCCGGACAGCGGCCCCTCCCGCTCGTACTCACTCGTCCACTGGCCGACCATCGCGGCGAACAGGGCGCTCGGCGACGGCTCGGGGAGCGCGGCGAGGAAGCGGGCGACGCGGCCGCCCGCGTACCGGCCCGCCCAGGCCACGGCCTCGTCGACCAACTGCTCCTTGCCGCCGGGGAAGTAGTGCTGGAGCGAGCCGCGCGGCGCGCCCGCGTGGGCGGCGACCTCGCGCATGCCGGTGGCGCCGACGCCGTCGCGCCGGATGAGCTGCGCCGCGCTGAAGACCATCCGCTCGCGCGGGCCGTACGCCTTGGCGCTCCCGTCCTCCTCCCGCCGCGGCCGCCGTGCGCCGCCGTCGTGTCCGGGTGCCGGCACGTCGTACCCCCTATGACCGTCGTCATAGCTGTGGCTACTATGACTGCTGTCATAGACCTTAGCCGCGAACGTGCGGGCTGACATGAACGCCGTACGCGGCTCGGCAGCGGGTGACGGCCAAGGCGACAGCGCCGACGAAGGCGACCAGGACGACGAGGCGGTGGTGCGCGGTGAGCACACAGGCGGGCACGGGTTTCCTCGGCCTCGGGGTGATGGGCACCCCTATGGCGCTCAACCTGGCCCGCTCCGGCCCGCCGCCGGTCGTCTGGAACCGCACCCCCGCCAAGTGCGCACCGCTGCGCGCGGCCGGGGCCCGAGTCGCCGCGACCCCGGCCGAGGTCTTCGAGCGGGCCGGCACCGTCTTCCTCATGCTCGCCGACGGCGCGGCGGTCGACGCGACCCTGGGCCGCGGCACCCCCGCCTTCGCCGCGAACGTCGCCGGGCACACCGTCGTCCACATGGGCACGACCTCGCCCGGCTACTCGCTCGCGCTGGAGGCCGACATCCGCGCGGCGGGCGGCAGTTACGTCGAGGCCCCGGTCTCCGGCTCGCGGACTCCGGCCGAACGCGGCCTGCTCGTCGCGATGCTCGCGGGCGAGGAGGCGGCCGTCGCCTCGGTACGGCCCCTGCTGCGGCCCATGTGCCACCAGTCGTTCGTGTGCGGGCCGGCGCCGAACGCCCTGCTCATGAAGCTCGCCGTGAACCACTTCCTCATCACCATGGTGACCGGCTTCACCGAGGCGTTCCACTTCGCCGACCGGCACGGCCTGGACGCCGGACGCCTGCTCGCCGTCCTCGACGCGGGACCCATGGCAAGCGACGTCTCCCGGATGAAGGCCGCCAAGCTGCACGCCCGTGACTTCGCCGTCCAGGCTGCGGCCCTGGACGTCCTCAAGAACAACCGGCTCATCGCGGACGCCGCCCGCGCCCGCGGCCTGTCCTCGCCCCTTCTGGACGTCTGCCACGCCCTGTTCGCCGAGACCGTCGCCCTCGGCCACGCGGACCTGGACATGGTCGCCGTCCTGCACGCCTTGGAGGCCCGCACCGACGGCCCGCAGCATTAGGCTGCAACCGCTTTGCACACGTGACCAGTCGGAGCGAGAGGCGGGGACGGGCGATGGGTGTGGCGATTCGGCGGGCCGGGGAGGCGGACCGGGAGGCCGTGAACAAGCTGCTGGACGAGGCGTTCCAGCGCGACCCGGTGAGCAGTTGGGTCTTCCCCGACGAGGAGGACCGGCGCCGCACCCACGGCCGGCTGATGGGCGGCTTCCTCGGCATGGCGCTCACCGACGGGTACGTGGACGTCACGGAGGACGGCTCGGCGTGCGCGCTGTGGCTGTCCGTGCCGGCCGAGCCGCACGCGGACCCGGAGGGGCCCGCGCAGTTCCGCGAGATGGTCGACCCCGGCAACCGGCGGATCGAGCAGATCGCGCACCTGATGGACACCCTGCACCCCAAAGGGCGCGCGCACGAGTACCTGATGCTCATAGCCGTCGACGAGAAGGTGCGCGGCCAGGGCACCGGCGCCGCCCTGATCTCCCACGTGCTCGACCGCTGCGACCGCGAGGGACTGCCCGCCTACCTCGAAGCGAGCAGCGCCCGCAGCCGCGGCCTTTACGAGCGGCTCGGGTTCGCCTTCCTGGGCACGCCCGTCGAACTGCCCGACGGCCCGTTCATGTACCCGATGTGGCGCGAGCCGCGGTCCGCCGGCGCCGCGTCCTGACCCGGACCGGTCAGCCGGTACGGGTCAAGGTCACCGCCGTGGGCGTGAGCGAGGCGACCTTGAAGGTGGCGCCCGCGAACTCCAGGGTGTCGCCGACGGCCGCGTCCTTGTAGGAGGCGACCTGGATCGCGGCGCAGTTGGCGCCGATCACCGCGGTCCCGGCGCCCGTGTCGACGGAGTACAGGGCGACGGACAGGCCGCCGGGCAGCGTCTGCCTGCTGCCGTTGTCCGACAGCGTCCAGGCCGCGCCCTTGGGCGCGAATCCCTTCGACGCGGCAGCGCGCACAGCGGCGTTCGTGCTGAAGCACAGCCCGGCGTCGGCGGCGCCGCCGGTCGCCTTGAGCGACGCGGGCGCCGCCGCCAGGGCGCTGCGGTCGGCCGCGCGCCCGGGTTCGAGGGCGACGCGGTAGGAGCAGATCTGCGCGACGGTGTAGGGGTGGCCGCCCAGGGTGACCTTCTCGCCCATGGTGACCGTACGGCCGCTCTGGCCCGCCTGGTAGGCCGCGCCGTCGCGCAGGGTCGCGGTACGGGTGCTGCCGTCGGCGGTCGCCGCCTCGTACTGCACGCCCCCGCCGCCGGGCAGCCGGAAGCCGCCGCCGCGCAGCACATGGACGCTGTCGGCGGGCGAAGTGCCCACGCACACCGGGCCCTTGTCGCGGACCGGGGCCGCGGAGGCGGTCGGGGACGGCCCGCTCGTGGGCCGCTCGCCCCCTCCGCCGGAGGAGCCGCAGCCGGTCAGCGCGGCCAGGGCGACGGCCGCCGCGATCCCGTAGCCGTAACCGCGCCCATAGCCGCGGCCCGTGCCCTGACCGCCTTCGCGGCCGGCCGCCCTACGCATCGGCCGACCCCTCGCCGCCTGCGCGCTCCAGCACGATCCGGGTCCGGTAGTCCACCGCGGCCACCCGCCAGGTGTCACCGGTGATCTCCACCACGGAGCCGGGCGTCAGGTCGTCGTACCGCGCGACGGGCCGGCCCTCGTGCGTGACCAGGATGCTGCCGTGCACCGCGGGCTGCTCGTAGATGCCGGCCACGACGCCGTACGACTGCCCGTCGTGTTCCACGGTGTAGGGGATGTGGTAGCGCACCGCCCAGCGGCCGTCGTCGCCCTCGAAGGGGTACTTCACGTGCTCGGTCATGGTCTCTCTCGTCGGTGCGTCGGTGCGTCGGTGCGTCGGTGCGTCGGTGCGTCGGTGCGTCGTGTGCCGCGGACGGCCCGGTCGGGCGCCTTAGGTGCTCAGGCGCTAAGGGACGTCGTACGCCTCCGGGCTCTGGAAGTACTTGTTGAACTGGTCCTGCGTGACGTAGATCGGCGGATAGCCCTGGACGCCCCAGGGGTTGCCGAGGATGATCCGGCCGTCCGGGGTGAAGCCGCGCACGTAATAGGCGTGGTTGCTGTGATAGGTGCCGCCCCACTCGGCCGGGTGGTCCTTGTCCAGGTTCTCGTCGTCGGGCGTGGAGACGGTGACGGCCTTGCCCGCGTCGAAGTTCTGCTTCAGCGTCGAGAAGCGGGTGTCCGGCACCGACTGGAGGTCCAGGAAGCCGCCGCTCCTGGTGATGTCCGAGCCGGAGTGGCCGGTCAGGAAGGGCGCGGAGTTCTTCGGGTCGTCGCCCTCGATGCCCCCGTAGCCGCTCTCGCCGTTCTCGTCCTTGTAGGTGAGCGCGAACGCCTTCTCGTAGTACGCCGACCAGGTGTCGCCGTTGCCGTAGGTGCTGATCGGGCTGCCATTGGTGTCGGTCGGCAGGTCGGGGGTCACCGTGACCCACCGGTTGTTGCCGTCCTTGTCCCAGATCCGCACGCTCACCGTGCCGTTGGTGTTCTTCTTGATGCCGTCCTGGATGAACTGCGGGTCCTTCTGGGCGACCGCGGACAGCGAGGAGACGAACCAGCAGTCGCCGAACTGGTGCTGGTTGATGTCGTCCGCCGACACCGGGCCGTTGAAGAGCGGGTCGGCCGGGTCCTGCCAGTGGATGCCGGAGTTGTTCAGCCCGTTCTGGCTGTTGCCGCCGTTCTTGTACGCGTCGGAGTTGGTGAAGGTCGGCTGCGCCTCCGGGAAGGCCGTCATCAGCTTGTCCAGGTTGTCCGCGCCGATCTTCGACAGCATCCGGCTGACGACGTCGCTGCGTTCGGTGTCCGACAGGCCGTTGTGGTCGAAGGGGTTGAAGCCCGAGTCGCCGGTGCTGCTGATGAGCTGGTTGAAGTGCGCCAGGTCCGCCGGGGCGGCCTTGCTGAACACCGCGTCCAGTTCGGCGGAGGTGAGCCCGTCCAGGTCGCCGGCGACCTTCTGCAGGTCGTCGCGGTTGCCGTTGACGCCGAAGTCGGCGCCGTTGAGGGCCTTGAGGTCGTTCAGGGCCGCGTCGACCTTCTTGCCGTCCGGGCCCTTCTCGTCCAGGAAGATCACGCTCGGGTCGACCGGGTAGCCGAGGTCGGCGAACTTCTGCAGCGACTCCAGTTGCGTGATCCGGCGCTTCATCGACGCCTGCATGTCGCCGAGTTCGCCCGCCAGCGAGCCCGGCATCAGGTTCGGGCCGAAGAGCGGAATCGGGATCAGGTCGCCGACCAGGTTCTGCAGGTCCGGGTCGAAGGAGGCGCTCTGGCCGGCCGGCAGGTTCTGCTGCGCGGTGGTCAGCACGCCGGCCAGCCGGCTGTGCAGCCCGGCGGCGCCCCGGGACAGGCCGTCCAGTTCCCCGGCGAGCGACGTCAGCCGGACCGGGTCGAATCCCTTGAAGCCCATCAGCGGCCGCCCGTCGTGGCGTTGGCGTTCGCCTGGGCCTTCGCCTTGGCGTCCGCCTCGGCCTTGGCCTGCGTCCTGGCCGCCTTGGCGTCGCCCTCCAGCCGGCCGGCCTGGCCCTCCCACCGCGTCGCGTCCGCCATCAGGGCCGACGCCATGGAACTCAGCTTCGCCTGCCGCTGCTTGAGCGTGCCCGTGCACTGGTCGGCGTACGGGCCCAGCCAGATCGCCTGACCGCCGTCCTGCGCCCCGCCGGCCCGCGGCGCCGCCTTGCTCACCGCGTCGTCCAGGTACGGCCCCAGGCTCCGCGCTATCGCCCGCGCGTCCTTGGCGCACTCGCGCAGCTTCGCCGCGCGCTGGTCCATGCCGGCGGCGTCGTCCGTCGCTCCCATGCCCCGTTCCCCGTTCCGTTCCCCCGTGCCCGCCACCGCCCGTACGGGTCCGGGTGGCATGAACCTTCCATAAACGGAACCGATGATAGCGAGTGGTCTGTTCTGCGGTTCTGAACCGGCGGCCCGTCTCTCCGGCCGCCGGGCGTTCGCCTGAAACCCCAAGGTGCTCGGGCGCCGCCCGGACCCGCCGTTCCGCCTCCTGGGGAGGCCGTCACTCCGCTCCGGGCGACGGATGCCTGCCTGCGGGCGAAGCCCTTGTGAACGGCGGGCGAACACTGCGATATCCGGGCATCTCGCGGCCCGGGGACGAATCCCGCCGCTCACTTCGGCCGTCTAGCAGACCGACCCGAACCGCTCGCCGTACTCGCGGCCGGAAGGGTGGCGGCCGGGACCCCGGTCCGCCGCCGGACCCATCCCACGAGACCCGGAAGGCCACTCCCATGATCGGCGCCCTCCCGCTCCCCTGGCCCGCGCGCACGCGCACCGCCGCCGCCGGCGCGGGCAGCCCCGGCGGCTCCCCCGAGGCGCAGCCGCGTTACGCCAGGCCCGCGCTGCTGGCGATTCTGGCCATGGCGGCCGTGTTGTTCGGCTGGGACATCCAGCACAGCGGCTACCACCTGTTCTACTCCGAGACCGCGCACAGCATGTCCATGAGCTGGAAGGGCTTCCTCTACGGCGCGTACGACCCCGGCAACTCGATCACCATCGACAAGCTGCCCGGCTTCCTCTGGCCCCAGGCGCTGTGCGCCCGGATCTTCGGCTTCCACGGCTGGGCGCTGACGCTGCCCCAGGCTGTCGAGGGCGTGCTGAGCGTCTGGGTGATGCACCGGGCGGTCCGCCGCTGGGCGGGCACCGACGCCGCCCTGCTCGCCTCGGCGGCCTTCACGCTGACCCCCGTGATCGCCGGACTGTTCCGCACCGAGGTCGAGGACCCGTCGTTCACCCTGTTCGTGCTGCTGGCCGGCGACGCCACCCTGCGGGCGGCGCGCGGGGCCCGGCTGCGCCCCCTGCTGGCGGCCGCGGCCTGGGTGGGACTGGGCTTCCAGGCCAAGATGCTGGAGGCGTGGGCGGTGATCCCGGCGCTGGGACTCCTCTACGGCGTCTCGGCGCCCGCAGCCCTGAGGCGTCGGTTCGCCCATCTCGCGGCGGCCGGCGCCCTATGCGTCGCGGTGTCGGTGTCCTGGGTAGTGCTGGTGACGCTCACCCCGGCCCACGACCGCCCCTACATCGACGGCACGACCGACAACTCCGCGGTCAGCCAGGTCGTCGGCTACAACTTCCTCAACCGCTTCTCCGCCCTCGGCGTCAGCGCCAAGGACACCGGCAGCGTCTCCGGGGCGACCATGGTCGGCTCGGTGCCGTCGGCGCACTCCCATGGCGGCCAGAGCCCCCGGCAGTGGGCCAAGATGTTCGGCAAGTCGCTGGCCTCCCAGGTGGGTTGGCTCTACCCGGCGGCAGCGCTGTCCGCGGCGGCCGGTCTGGTACGGCGGCGCGGCCGGCCCCGTACCGACCCGCTGCGGGCCGGCTTCCTGCTGTGGACGGTGTGGCTGGCGACGTACTTCCTGGTCTTCAGCGCGGGGTCGGTGGGCACGCACATCTACTACATGGGCGTCGTGGCGGCGCCGATGGCCGCGCTTTTCGGCGCCGGGACGGTGCAGCTGTGGCGGTCCTGGCGGGCGGGCGGCCGGGTCGGCACCTGGGGCCTGCCGGCGATGGCGGCCGCCACCGTGGCGTGGGCGGCTCTGATCGCCGGACGGTTCCCCGCCTTCCTGCCGTGGCTGACACCGGCCGTGTGCACCCTCGGGGCCGCGGCGCTGGCGCTGCTGGCCGCGTCCCGCCGCGCGGGGGCGGCCGGGCGGGCGGGGCGTACGACCGCCGCGCTGGGCCTCGCCGTCGCGATCGTGGCCATGCTGCTGGCGCCGGCGGCGTGGGCGTCGTCCGTGCTGAATCCGAGGTACGGGCACTCGGGGATGGGCGCGGCCGGGCCGCTGACCGTCCACCGGGCAGCGGGAGCCGGCGGCGGGGCCGCTTCCCATGCGCGGGACGGCAGGGTCGGCGGGCCCGGCGCGGTCGGTACGGTGCGGCTTCCCGGGCACCCGCGGTCCGCCGCCAGGACACCCGGCCCGCTGTCCTTCAGGGCGTACCTCGACCCCGAGCAGCGCCGCCTGCTGGCGTATACGACCGCCCACCAGGACGGCGCCCCTTACCTCTTCGCCACCCTCAACTGGCGGCTGGCCTCGCCCTACCTCCTCTACTCCGACGCCAAGGTGCTGCCCGCCGGCGGCTTCACCGGTGAAGCCGCCAGCCCCACCCGCTCCGCCTTCCTCCACCTCATCGCCACCGGCCGACTCCGCTACGTCGTCCTCGACGACCCCGTGAGCAGGCCAGGCACCTGGATCAAGCCGTGGGTGCGCGCCCACTGCACCCGTACCGCCTACCGCCCGAACCGGCTCTACCTCTGCGAACCGTCCTCGACGTCCTAGGCGTCGGCCCCCGCCCGCCCCCGTCTCCTCGGCGCCTTGGGCGCCGGGCTCTTCGCGAATGCCTGTGCGGCGGCCACGAGCGCGGACCGGCTGATCTACAGTGCTGGGGTTATTGCCCGTCACCTGGTGACCTGAGAAGGACCAACGGATTATGCCGACCGAGACGTTCGAGTTCCAGGTGGAAGCGCGCCAGCTTCTGCAGATGATGATCCACTCGATCTACTCCAACAAGGACGTGTTCCTGCGCGAACTCGTCTCCAACGCCTCCGACGCGCTCGACAAGCTGCGGCTCGAGGCCCTCCGCGACGACTCGCTCGGCGCGGACGTGTCCGACCTCCACATCGCCGTGGAGGCCGACCGGCAGGCCCGTACGCTGACCGTGCGGGACAACGGCATCGGCATGTCGCGCGACGAGGTGGTCCAGCTCATCGGGACGATCGCCAACTCGGGTACGGCGAAGTTCCTCCGGGAGCTCAAGGAGGCCGAGGACAGCGCGGCGGCCGAGGGGCTGATCGGCCAGTTCGGCGTCGGCTTCTACTCCAGTTTCATGGTGGCCGACGAGGTCACGCTGCTGACCCGGCGGGCCGGCGAGAGCCAGGGCACCCGCTGGACGTCGAGCGGCGAGGGCACGTACACCGTCGAGACCGTCGACGACGCGCCGCAGGGCACCGCGATCGTCCTGCGGCTCAAGCCGGAGGACTCCGAGGACCAGCTCCACGACTACACCTCGCCGTGGAAGATCAAGGAGATCGTCAAGCGGTACTCGGACTTCATCACCTGGCCGATCAGGATGGCCGCGCAGCCCGCGGCCCCGGCCGCGGCCGACGCGGACTCCGACGCCGACTCCGAGGCCGACAGCGCCCCGGCCGAGCCCGAGACGCTCAACTCCATGAAGGCCCTGTGGGCGCGCTCGCGCGACGAGGTGACCGACGACGAGTACCACGAGCTGTACAAGCACATCAGCCACGACTGGAGCGACCCCCTGGAGACCATCCGCCTCCAGGCGGAGGGCACCTTCGAGTACCAGGCGCTGCTGTTCATCCCCTCGCACGCGCCCCAGGACCTGTTCATGCAGGGCTACAAGCGCGGCGTCCAGCTCTACGTGAAGCGCGTCTTCATCATGGACGACTGCGAAGCGCTGATGCCGCCGTACCTGCGCTTCGTCAAGGGCGTCGTCGACGCGCAGGACCTGTCGCTCAACGTGTCCCGCGAGATCCTCCAGCAGGACCGGCAGATCCAGTTGATGCACCGCCGCCTGGCCAAGAAGGTGCTGTCGACGGTCAAGGACATGATGTCGGCGGACCCGGACCGCTACGCCACGTTCTGGCGGGAGTTCGGCCGCGTGCTGAAGGAGGGGCTGCTCGGCGACAACGAGAACCGCGCCGCCATCCTCGGCGCGTCCTCCTTCGCCACGACCCACGACAAGGACGCGCCGACCACGCTGGCGCAGTACGTGGAGCGGATGAAGGACGGCCAGGAGCACATCTTCTACCTCACCGGCGAGTCCCGGCAGGCCATCGAGAACTCGCCGCACATGGAGGCGTTCCAGGCCAAGGGCATCGAGGTGCTGCTGCTGACCGACCCCGTCGACGAGGTCTGGGTCGACGTGGTCCCCGAGTTCGACGGCAAGCAGTTCCGGTCCGTCGCCAAGGGCGAGGTCGACCTCGGCACCGAGGAGGAGAAGGAGGAGGCCGGCACCGAGCGCGAGAAGCAGCAGGAGGAGTACGCGGACCTGCTGACCTGGATGACCGGCCGGCTGGGCGAGAACGTCAAGGAGGTACGGCTCTCCTCCCGCCTCACCGTCTCGCCCGCGTGCATCGTCTCGGACACGCACGACGTGACGCCGGCCCTGGAGAACATCTACCGCGCCATGGGCCAGGAGCTTCCCCCGGTCAAGCGCATCCTCGAACTCAACCCGAAGCACCCCCTGGTCCTCGGCCTCAACCGCACGCACACCGAACGCCAGGGCGACACCGCGCTCGAAGAGACGACCGAACTCGTCTACGCCATGGCCCTGCTGGCCGAGGGCGGCGAACTCCCCGACCCCTCCCGCTTCGTCAAGCTCATGGCGGACCGCCTCGAACGCACCCTGTGAGCGCGGAGCCCGCCCCGCACTGCTGAAGGGGCGGGCCCCGGCCAACCGGCAAGCCCCCGGCCCGCGGCAGTCGCAACTGCCGCGGGCCGGGGCGCTCGAACGCCGCCGAACGGACACAGGGCCGTCGCGGCGCTCGCGCGCCGGACACCTGCGGCGCAGGTCGCTCGGTACGTCTCCTATACGCGGGGCGTCGCGGCGACCGCCTGCTCGGCCGTCCAGCGGTCCATCCGCTCCCACTGCGCGAGCAGCCACTCGCCGCGCGCCTCGTCGCCGTGCGGGACGTCCGTGGCCGGGATCCGCCACCAGTGGACCCGGACCGGGCGCTGGAGCGGCAGGAAGGACCAGGCGGCGCGCGGGGAGGCTATGACGTCCAGCCCGGCGTGGGCGACGAAGACCACGTCGGCGGTGGGAGCCGCCGCCAGCGCGGCGAGGCTTCCGGCGTTCCGCGGCGGCAGGACGTAGTGCAGCCGGGCCGCGCGGGCGGCGCGCCGGTACTGGCCGAGGCGGCGCAGCCGGGCGACGGCGCGGCGGTGGCGGCGCGGCGTGAAGTTGCCGCCCTCGGGGAAGATCACCAGCGCGTCCCGCGGACGCAGCCCCGCGGCCAGTGCCGCGATCGCGTCCTCGGCGGTGCCGCGGACGGCAGGCAGGAAGCAGTGCGGCACCCGGCCGAGCAGGACGTCGAGGCACGGATCGGCGCGCAGCACGCCCTTCAGAACGGTGTGCGGCAGCAGACCGGCCTCGGTGAGCAGGATCTGCAGGAGCAGGAAGGAGTCGCCGAGCCCCGCGTGCCGGATGAGGATCACCAAAGGCACACCGGGCGTTCGGTCGGCCACGGGCAGCGCGGGCGTCGTCTCCACCTCCAGGCGGAACAGCCGCTCCGCCGTCCCGCGCGCCACGGCCAGCAGCCGGGCGAGCAGCGCGAAAGCATCGGCCGCCCGCCTGTCCCGCGCGGCCGGCCCCGCGAAGGGGGCAGCGCAGGAACAGCGCGGCCGCCGCCAGCAGCCCGGCGAGGTCGACCACGAGGTACACGAGCAGGAAGCCCGTCATACGCGTCGGACGCCACGGCCCGCGTGCGGCAAGCGACACGGGGGCGCCGAGGACGCTCACGGCGACCAGCACGGCCGCGGTCACCGGGATCAGGGCGATCAGGAGCGCGGTGGTGACCGTCCGCCGGGCCGCGGTGAGCAGTGCGGCGGCGAGTACCGGTCCGCCAGGGGCGCGGTTCGCGGCAGGGCGGGCGCGCTCCCCTGCCGGTACGGCCTGGCCGGCCGGTGGGGGGGCCCGCGGGCCGTGGCCTGGGAGGGCCCCGCCGGGCTCGTAACCGGCCGCCGGGCCGGCGGACGCGGCGGGCTCTGCCTGGTAGGTCGACTGGTGCGTACGGGCGGCTCGGCCTGGCGGATTGGCTCGGTACGGCGGGTCGCGGGGGTCGGCTCGGTACGTACCGGCGGCCTGCGCGGTCGGCCGCCGGCCGGCTGCCGCCCTGCCTGGTCGTCGCCCGTCGCGGGGCCCATCATGCCGGGCCGTCCGCGGCGTCGAGGGCGGAGTCCAGATAGCGCGAGGAGGCGGCGTAGGCACGGTCGATGCGCTCCGCCGTCTGCCCGAAGGCCCGGTGCCGCAACTGGCCCAAGGCTCCGCCCACTTCGCCCGAGGCCGCTCCGCTGGGCAGCACGTGCACGGTGACGTGCGACGGCAGGTCGGCCATGTCGCGGGCGAAGCGGTGCCTGCGGGCGATCTCGAACGCGACGGTGGCGACTTCCCACGGCAACCTCGGCGGGCTGAGCGGCCGTTCGATCCGGCCGACCTGCAACACGTAGATCTCGCGGGCGCCCAAGGCGACGGCCCTGCCCACGGGGATGCTGTTGACCAGGCCGCCGTCCACGAAGTGCTCGCCGCCGATCCCGACCGGCGGCAGCAGCCCCGGCACGGCGGACGAGGCGAGCACCGCCTCGACCAGCGGACCGCTGTCGAACCAGTGCTCGGCGGCGTGCTCGATGCTCGCCGCCACGCACTGGAAGGGCACCGCCAGTTCCTCGATGCGGGCGACCGGCAGGTGGTCGCGGAGCAGGTCGAGCAGCGGCGCCGGGGTGTAGAGATGGGTACGGCTCCGCACGGCGGTGGACAGGCGGCCCACCAGGGAGCCGGCGAACACCCCCGCCCGGCCCAGGCCCGTCCACAGGTCGATCAGGCGGCTCACGGAGGACTGGCGACGGCTCGGCCGCCACGGCGGCGCCGTTGATCGCGCCGACGGAGGTGCCCAGCACCAGGCCCGGCTTCACCCCGGCGGTGAACAGCGCCTTGAGCATGCCGACTTCGTACGCTCCCAGGGCCCCGCCGCCACCCAGCACGAACGCCGGGCCAGGTATGTCACGCGCACTGCGGTCCATGGCTCACGTGTGCCCCGACTCCGCCCGCGCAACCCGAACCGCGGCGCGGGCGCGGCCGGTTCTGCCGAGCGAGGCGGTGAGGGGCGTCGACGCCGGGGGCGCGGGCGCGGCGCTCGTCAGGGACTGCCTCCGGGCGGCCCGTCCGGTGCGACCCCTCCGGTGCGGCCTGTCCGGGGCGGCGGGTCAGCTCCTCGCGTGTGATCCAGTCGCTGCCGCCCAGCGGGTAGTCGTAGCCGGGGCGGTCGACGTCGGCGCTCGTGCGGAACGGGGTGCCGTCGTTGTCGATGCGGACGGTGCCGTGGCGGCTGCCGCTGGACCAGTCCAGGGTGAGGTCCCAGCGGACGTCGTGCGCCTTGGTGTGGGCGGTGACGTAGAAGACCTCCGGGTCCGACTCGCTGACCTTGTACGGGAAGTCGCGCTGGCCGTTCTTGACGGTGACCGTGGGGCTGCCGTTGTCCAGGTCGATGTCGAAGGACTTGGAGTCGACGCCGCCGCCGCAGCCGACGCCCATCGAGTAGTCGTTCCAGGCGAGCGGCACGTCCCTGGAGTCGACGCTCACGTGCAGTGCCTCCAGGACGACGGTGTCCGCGCC
Source organism: uncultured Actinomycetota bacterium (assembly GCA_963820715.1). Classification (GTDB taxonomy): domain Bacteria; phylum Actinomycetota; class Actinomycetes; order Streptomycetales; family Streptomycetaceae; genus Actinacidiphila. The sequence continues at coordinate 93,133 of CAWGAU010000006.1, forward strand.
GGTGCCCTGGACGGTGAGGGCGACCCGCTGCTCGCCCGAGGAGACCGCACCGTACGCGGCGGCCCAGCGCGGCGCGTCCTGCTCGTTCGCGGGCGGGCCGACCTGCGCGGGCGCGCTGTCGACCAGGAAGTGCTGGCTGCACGGGTTGTCGTAGACGTAGGGGCGGGTGCCGACGGTGAGGGGGACGGCGCTGGTGGCACCGGTGGACCCCGCTGCCGCGCCCTGCTTTGCGCTGCCCTGCGTGGCGGCGGCTCCGCTCCTTTGGGGCCGGCCGGTGGAGGCCGACGCGGACGGTGTGCGGCTCGGCCCGCTCGGGGAGGGGGCGGTGGACGGCTCCTTGGCGTCGGCCGTGCCGCCGCTCGCGGTGGTGCTGTCCGCCTGCGGGTACCCCGCGTCGCTCCCGCCTCCGCCGTACGGCGGATGCGCGACGAGCACCGCGGCCACCAGCACGGCGGCCACCGCGGCGGAGGCGACCAGCGCGGTACGGCGCCGTCGTGGCGACGCGGGTTCCGGCGCCACGCGGACGACGACCGGCTCGTCCGCCTCTCCGTCGCCGCCCTCTCCGCCCCCGCGCTGTCCATCCGCGCCCTGTCCCTGCGGCGCCACGGTGGGCTCGGCCGAACCGGCCTCCTGAGGCGAGTCCTTCGCCGCGGCCGGCTCCGCGGCGGCGTCGGCCGAGCCGGCTCCCCCGGCCCGCGCCGCCGCCTGGTCCGCCCTGGGCCTGCGTGCGGCGTCCGCCAGGACCCAGCGCCGGTGCAGTTCCACGAGTTCCGGCGGCGTCGCCCGGCACACCCGGGCGAGGCGCTCAATCGGCGCGTACTCGTTCGGGATCGCGGTGCCGTTGCAGTAGCGGTGCAGCGTCGACGCGCTCATGTGCAGCCGCTTGGCCAGCGCCCCGTAGCTCAGTCCCGAGCGGTCCTTGAGGTCCCGCAACAGCGTCGCGAACTCCTCCGCCGGCAGGGCCCCTGTCGCCTCTGACACCCGTTCCTCCATCCCGCAGCGTCCCGTTCGGCATTCCAGGGCCGCTGTATTCCCCCTGCTCAGAGCAGGTATCGGCGTTTCAGCGTCCCAACCGCCCGCCATACGTGGCGGTTGGGACGGATCACCCCACAAGCTCAGGCCATCCAAGCATCACACCCACCCCGGCAGCGAAAGAGGCACGGCCACATGTCCAGCAACCGCAACTCCCGCGACTCCCGTACCCGTCTCGTCGGCGCCGCCGCCACCGTCGTTCTCGCCGCGCTGTCCCTGACCGCGTGCAACAACGACGGGACCGGCGTGCGCGACGAGGGCGCCGGGACGGGCTCGCCCACGACCACGTCGCCTTCTACTCCTACGGGCGCCCCCGCGGCCGATGCGTCCACCGCCGGCGGGTCCTCGTCGCCCTCCACCACGCCGCCCGCCGCGAACGACGGCTCGCAGCCGACGGCGGCCAGCGCGGCCACCAAGGCTCCGGCCTCCTCCGGCAAGCCGGTCACCTGCGAGGGCTCCGACACCAAGACCGTGGCGGCCCCGTTGAACCGTCCTGTGAACCACATGCTGCTCACGGTCACCAACACCGGCAGCAGGACCTGCTACCTCTACGACTACCCGGCGCTGCGCTTCAGCGGCGCCCAGGCCGTGCCGCCGGTCATCGAGGACTCCCACCCGCAGGCCGTGGTCACCCTCGACCCGGGCGAGTCCGGCTTCGCCTCCGTGAGCCTGGCCGCCGCCGACGGCAGCGGTTCGAACGGCCGCACCGTGAAGTCCCTGACCGTCTACTTCTACGGTCGCTCCGGCAACGCGACCGTCGGCGCGGCCGCCCACCCGACGCTGCCCGCGAAGGGCCTCTACATCGACGACTCGCTCGAGACCACGTACTGGGAGCAGTCGATGGACGACGTCCTCGCCTGGTGAGGCGCGGGACCAGCACCGAAGAGCACCGAAGTGCACCGACCAGCACCGACCCGCACAATCCCGCCCAGTCCCGCAACCCTGATCGAAAGGCGGCCCCCACCATGCGCGGCGCCCGTAAGATCTCCCGCTTCGTGGCCGTCGTCGCCGGCGCGGTCTTCCATGTGGTCCTCCTGGGCGACGTGGGCGCTCCCGCGCGGGAGGCGGGAGTCGCCCGCGCGGCCCGGGCCCGTCCACAGGTCGATCAGGCGGGCCACTGAGGTCTGCGACGGTCCGGCGACAGAGCCGAAGGCGAGTGGGGCGAGCCGGGTGATCGCGCGGCGGGTAGCCAGTTCCGCGGACCGGTTCACCCTTGTCCGGGCCCGTAGGACGGTGACGGAAGCCGTTCCGGCCGCATCGCCTCCGAGCGAATGGTTAGCCTTGATCCGCCGAGGGTTTACGGGGATCCAGCGGCTCCGGACGTACAAGTGGGAAAGGGTTCAGGAGTGGGTGCTGCGGCCAGGGCTCATCCGTCGGCACGAGGCGGCCCCTTCGAACCTGCTGCGGCCGAACGTTCGCCCGCACCCGCGACGGGGGTTCCGGACCGGGACCGGTTGCTCGCGTCGCTGCCGGAACTGGCCGCGGGCGAGGCGGTGTACCTTCCGGCGGACCCGCCCCGGTTGGGGCGGATGGCCTTCTGGACGCCCGGCGGCGAACCCCCGGACCTCGGGGTGGAGCCCGAGGAGCTCACGGTGGTCCGCCCGCACGGGTCGTCCGTGCGGAGAACGGGGGTACGGGCTGTCGCAGTGCCGGTGGGTCGGGCACTGCCGCTGTTGACGCGTTGCCGCGCGCTGGGCGCCGACGGCAGCGGGCGGGCTTCGGCCGCCACGGCGTTCTGGGGTGCGGCGGCCACGTTGGGACTGAGCCTGCTGGCCCGGGGCCGAGTGCTGCCCGGGGTGTCGGCGGAGGGCTTCGACGCGTGGCGGGTGGGGCCGTTCGACGCCGGGGACCTGGAGCGGCTGCGCGGGCTTGCGGCCGCCATGCCGCCGGAGGCCCGCGCCGTTCCGGTCCCCGGCCTCTCTCCGCTCACGCTTCCGGCGGCCGAGCCGCTGGTGCGGGCGTTCCTGGACGCGGTTGCCGACTCGCTGACCCGTACGCCCGCCGCGCGTCACCTGACCGGCGGGCCCGCGTTCGCGGACCGCGCGCCGCAGGCCGTGCCCGAGCAGCGGGCCTGGGCGGCCGAGGTCGCCGCCGGCCGTGACGCGGGACTTCAGGTGTCGCTGCGGCTGGAGCTGCCGGGCACGGCGGAACCGGGCGGGGAGCCGTGGGCCGACGAGGAAGCCGGAGAGGCCGGCCGGGGTTCCTTCCGGGCCGTCGTCCAGCTGCGCAGCCTGGCCGATCCGACCGTGCTCGCCGACGCCGCGGACCTGTGGGCCGGATCGGCCGTCGCGCCCGAGGTGTTCGGCCCGAGGGCCCGCGTGGACACGCTGCTGACGTTGCGCCGGGCCGCACGGGTGTGGCCGCCTGCGGCGCGACTGCTGGAGACGGCCGCTCCGGTCGGTCTGGAGCTGTCCGACGACGAGGCACTGGCCCTGCTGGGTGATGCGGCCGAGAGTCTCGCCGGGGCCGGAGTGGCCGTGCACTGGCCCAAGGAGCTGGTCCGCGGGCTGACCGCGTCCGGCGTCCTGGAACCGGCACGGAAGAGCACGACGTCCTCGGCCGCGTCCTTCCTGTCCTCCGGCGGCCTGCTGGACTTCCGCTGGCGGGTCGCGCTCGGGGACCAGGAACTGACCGAGGAGGAGCTGGAACGGCTGGTCCGGGCCCATCAGCCGGTCGTGCGGCTGCGGGACCAGTGGGTGGTCGTCGACCCGGAGCTGGTGCGCCGCCTGCGGCGGGCCGCCACGTCAGGGGCGCCCCCGCTGACCGCGATCGACGCCCTGGGCGCCGCGCTGACCGGCAGCGTCGAGGTGGACGGCGAACGCGTCGCGGTCACCGCGGGCGGCGTACTGGAGGAGCTGCGCGCCCGGATCGCGGACCCCGAGGCCCGCGCCGCACGTGAACCCCAAGGCCCGCCGAAGGGCCTGGCGGCGACCCTGCGCGACTACCAGCTGCGCGGCCTGAACTGGCTGCACCGGATGACCTCGCTCGGTCTGGGCGGCTGCCTCGCGGACGACATGGGTCTGGGCAAGACCGTGACGCTGATCGCGCTGCACCTGCGCCGGCAGGAGCGGAAGACCACCGCCGGCCCGACGCTGGTGGTGTGTCCCGCCTCCTTGCTGGGCAACTGGGAGCGCGAGATCCGCCGCTTCGCGCCGGCCACGCCCGTACGCCGCTTCCACGGCCCCGACCGCGACCTCACCACCCTCGGCGCGGAAGCGGGGGACGGGTTCGTCCTCACCACGTACGGCACGATGCGCCGCGACGCCGAGCGCCTGGCGGAGCAGGGATGGGGACTGCTGGTCGCCGACGAGGCCCAGCACGTCAAGAACCCGCACGCGCACACCGCGAAGGCGCTGCGCACGATCCCCTCGCGGGGCCGCGTCGCGCTGACCGGGACCCCGGTGGAGAACAACCTCTCCGAGCTGTGGGCACTGCTCGACTGGACCACCCCCGGGCTGCTGGGCACGCTCTCCGCCTTCCGGGACCGCTACGCGAAGGCCGTCGAGGGCGACCGCGACGAACAGGCGGCCCGCCAACTCGCCGCACTGGTAAGGCCGTTCCTGCTCAGGCGGCGCAAGTCCGACCCCGGCATCGCGCCCGAACTGCCGCCCAAGACCGAGACCGATCAGCCGGTGTCGCTGACGAAGGAGCAGGTCTCCCTGTACGAGGCGCTGGTCCGCGAACTCATGGCGGAGATCGAGGGATCGGACGGCATGGCGCGGCGCGGGCTGGTGATGAAGCTCCTCACCGGCCTGAAGCAGGTGTGCAACCACCCCGCGCAGTACCTGAAGGAGCCGGACGCCGCCCGAGACTGCCGGGCCGGTCGGGAAAGCTGGAACTGCTCGACGAACTCCTGGACACCGTCCTCGCCGAGGAGGGGTCCGCGCTGGTCTTCACCCAGTACGTGGCGATGGGCCGGCTGATCGAGCGCCGCTTGGCGGACCGGGGCGTGGAGAGCCTGTTCCTGCACGGCGGGACCACGGTCAAACGCCGGGAGGAGATGGTCGACACCTTCCAGGCCGGTGAGAAGAGGGTCTTCCTGCTGTCCCTCAAGGCGGCCGGGACCGGTCTGAACCTGACCCGGGCCGGGCATGTCGTCCACTACGACCGGTGGTGGAACCCCGCCGTGGAGGATCAGGCCACCGACCGCGCCTACCGGATCGGGCAGACCCAGCCCGTACAGGTGCACAAGCTGATCGCCGAGGGGACGGTGGAGGAGAAGGTCGCCGACATGCTCCGCCAGAAGCGGGAACTGGCCGACGCGGTCCTCGGGTCGGGCGAGGCGGCGTTCAGCGAGCTGAGCGACGCCGAACTCGCCGACCTGGTCGCGCTGCGCGGGTCGCGGCGATGACGAAGCCGGCCGGGAAGCGTCCCGCAGCACGGCGGAGGGTCCGCACCTTCGACGCCCTGCCTCCCGCCAAGGGCAGTCGCGCCCCGTTCGCGGAGTCCTGGTGGGGCCGGGCGTGGCTGGCGGCTTTGGAGGAGTCCTCGCTGGACCCCGGCCGCCTGGGACGGGGACGCACGTACGCGCGGCGCGGCGCGGTCGGTCAGGTCACCGTCGACGCCGGTTCGGCGACCGCCGCGGTGCAGGGCAGCCGCCCGTCCCCTTACCGGTCGCGGGTCCGGGTACGGCAGCTCACCGATCAGCAGTGGGACCACCTCCTCGACGTGATCGCCGAGCGGGCCGCCCACATCGCCGCGCTCCTCGACGGCGAGATGCCGCCCGGGCTCGCCGACGACGCCGAGGCCGCGGGTGTGGCACTGCTGCCCGGCCCGCAGGACCTCGACCCGGCGTGCAACTGCCCCGACTGGGGCGTCCCCTGCAAGCACGCCGCCGCCCTCTGCTACCAGCTCGCCCGGCTGCTCGACCGGGACCCCTTCGTCCTGCTGCTCCTGCGGGGCCGCGGTGAGCACGAACTCACCGACGAACTCGGCCGCCGGAACCTGGTCCGCGCCGCTGCCGAGGCCGCCGTCCCCGTCCCGTCGGCGGGTTCGCGTACGGTCGTACCGCGGCCCCGTACCGGCGATCCCGCCGCGGCGGCGTTCGCCGCCCGGACCGAGCCGCCGCTGTTGCCCGCCGTGCCGCCGCTGCCCGAGCAGGCCGGCCGCGGACCCGCGCTGGCGGGAACGGCCGCGCCCGGGCCCGGCGTGGACCCGGTCGCGCTCGAACTGCTCGCCGCCGACACCGCCCTGCGCGCCCACCACCTGCTCGCCGCGGCCCTGGACGCTCCCCGCCACGCCGCAACCGCGCCGCCCGTCCCGCTCACCGAGTGGCAGGACGCCGTCCGCCTGGCCGCCGAGCACCCCACTGTGGAGGTCTTCGCCCGCATCGCGGCGAACTGCGGCCGCGCTCCCGCCGAACTCGCCGCCGCCACCCGCGCCTGGCGCTTTGGCGGCGCGGCGTCCCTCGACGTGCTGGAGCACCCGTGGAACCCGCCCGCCGGGCGGCTGGAGCGCGACCGCGAGGCCCTGCGCGCAGACTGGGCGGACGGTGCCCCGCCCCGGCTGCGTACCTGGCGCAACCGCTGGACCGTCGAAGGACGCGACGCCCAGCTCCGCCTGGGCCGGGACGGCCGGTGGTACCCGTACACCCGGGACCGACGCGCGTGGTGGCCCTCCGGCCCCCCGGACGCCGATCCGGCCGTCGTCCTGGCAGCCCTCCTCCAGGCGTGACGCCCCTGGACGAGCGCTCCTCGCCGCCGGAGCTTTGCTCCGAGTGAGCGAGGGCCGGATCGCACCGGGCCTTCAGCGCAGGTCCTCCACCAGCAGGTCGAGGGTGGCCTCCTCGTGAAGGGCGACGCTCAGTGCCTCCATGGCGGGCGCGAGGGAAGGATCCCAGTCGGCTTCGACGGGCGGGCCCGAGAGCGGAAGCTGCGGGGTGCCCCGTGCCCGGGCGCGGGCGGCGAGCCTCTCGTAGTCCTCGGCCTGGTAACGCCATGGTGCGGCGTCGTATCGGCGCATCATGCGGTTGGCCAGGGCGATGCCGGGCCAGTCGAAGTCGCCGTGGTAGGCGAAGCGGCAACCTGTGGCGGCCAGGGCGTCGAGCAGCGTGCTGACCGCCGTGGAGGCGCTGCCCGACGTGCAGACGAGAGCGTGCGTGCATGCCGCGTCGGCCGCGGCCTCCAGGACCCGGGGGTTCTCGCAGATACGGATGAGCGTGCCGGGTGGCAGGGCCGGTTCCAGGGCGCGCAGGTCGCGGAGCGTCAGGTGTGTCTCGGCATGGTGGTCCGCCCGGTCCCGCAGGGCCTGTTCGCGCCAGCCGGTGCCCTCCGGGCGCAGGCCGTAGACGAGGACGGTGCTGGACACCTCGTCCGGTGTGATGCCGGCCAGCCGCCAGAGGGCTCGCCGGCCCGCGGCGTCGGCCGGGAGGCCGGTTCCGTGGGCGAGTGCGATACCGCGCTGGACGAGTCGGGACAGCCAGGTGCCGTCGTCCAAGCCGTGCGCCGACCCCGTCGCCTCGGTGGCGATCTCGCCCCGGCCTCCTACGGCCGTGTCCATCGGGTCGAGCAGCAGGGCGAGGATGTGGAGAGCCTGGTGGAGGCTGCGGACAGCGGTGTCGGGAGCCACCCCCCGGGGCAGGCCCGCCCGCCGCAGCTCGTCGTACCACTGGTGCGCCCACGCCTCGTCGGCGAGAGGTGAAGAGCCCAGCGCTTCGGACAGCGAGGCCCACACGTGTTCGCGGCGGGCGTCGGCGTCCGCGCGCATCGCACGCCGGTCGGTCAGGGGCGGCCCGAGGGCCTGGAGGACGGCCACCAGGCCCGCTTCGGCGGCCGAGGCGCGCAGACGGGCATCGAGTTCGCCGAGCCGCACGGTCACGTCGGAGCCGGTGAGGGACCTGCCCAGGAGCTGCGACAGGGCCGTCCGCTCGGGCGCGTCGAGACCGGTGAGCCTGAGCGTGCCGGTCGCCTCCAGTCCGTTGCGCTCCAGGCGGGCGCGCAGGCCGTTCCACAGCCGCTGGAGACCTGGTCCGGCGAGCCAGGCGCGCGTCTCGGCGGGAATCGCGCTCACACCGGCACCAGCCGCCGGTTCCGGCCGTTCCAGGTGTAGTGGAGCGTGGCCACACCGCGGACGTGGGGATCGCGCAGGCACTCGTAGATGTGCAGGGACGGGACGTCGGCCCAGTTGCCCATGAGGCGTTCGCTGGTCAGCACGAAGTCCAGGTCCAGGTCGACGAGGATGCGCCCCAGCCGTGCGTGGGTCGGCTCGTCCACCTTGGCGAAGGCGTCGTCGAGCAGGATCAGCCTCGGCGCGTGCGGGGCGGACTCGCCGAGGGTGGTGAAGTGCGAGGCGGCCGCGGCGAACAGGACGAGGTAGGACAGCACGCGCTGTTCACCCTGGCTCAGACCGGTACGGCCGGTCAGCGGCCGTTTGCGCCCCGGGTGCGCGTCTTCGACGACGAAGGCGTGGAAGCGGAACCAGTCCCGGTAGTCGAGTGCGGTGCGCAGGTGTGCGGCGTATCCGGCCGCCGGGTCGGCCCTGCGGGCCTCTTCGATCCGCCGTTGCAGCACCTCCCGCAGCCGTTCCGTCTGTTCACGGGTGCGCAGGCCCGACGGGCTGCGCAGCAGTTCCACCGCGGCGCGTACGTCGGCGTCCACGTCCTGGTGCAGCTTCCACTGCAGCTCGACGCCGAGGCCGTGCGACGTCCGGACCGTGGCGAGCGTGCCGTTCAGGGCAGCGACGAGACCGGCGGCGGCGATGACCTGCGCGGACAGGTGGTCGCCGAGTTCGCCGGTGAGGAAGCGCTGGAACACCTCGCTCTCGCGCTGGGTCAGCCGGCCGCGCGCCTCGGCGGCCCGTTCGGCGATCCGCTCCCCGACGACGGCGACATCGTGGGAGCCGTGGTCGTCGAGGAGACGGCAGACCTTGATGCCGTCCTTTTCCAGCAACTGCGCGTCGAAGCCGCCGGCCAGCGCGTCGCGCAGGCCGGTGTAGCGGTTCATGAGGGTGCTGTCCGACACGTCGCGGGCCGGTCGCCCGAGTCCCGCGCTCACGGCGTCGGCGAGCTGCCTGAGCACCCGGACCCTGCCGCGGACGTCTGCCGCGGGCAGCTCGGCGTCACCGGCCAAGAGAGCGTCCGTCTCCAGCCCCGCGCCCCTCGTCACATCGGAGCGGCCCAGCGCGCCCCGCAAGGTGCTTCCCGCCTCGATCACCGCGGACTCCTGGCGCGCCAGATCCTCCCGGAGCCGCTTCTCCTTCTCCTCCGCCCGCACCCGCCCGTCGCGCGCCCCTTGTACGGTGTCCTGCGCGACGGGCAGGGCGCGGGAAGCCGCACCGATCCGCGCCGTGGCGGCTGCCTCGCGTGCCAGGATCTCGCTCTCGGACGAGCCGACCGCCTCTTCCAGCGTCGCCAGCCGGGTACGGGCGGGACGCAGTTCGTCCATCCGGGACCGGTAGTCCGCCTCGGCGCCGAGGCGGTCCTCGTGGGCTCTGCCGTACGTCGCTCGCGCGGCCTGCCCATCGTCGAGTGACCCGGACGCGCGGTGGACGATCCTGGCCAGCCGCCCGAGTCCGCTGAGCACAACGGTCAGGGCGGTGGCGGTACGGGCCAGGGCCTCGGCGTCGATGGGCAGGTCGTTCGCGGTCGCCGCGGCCTCGGCCGCCGTACGGGCCTTCACCGAGGCGGTGCGGGAGTCGTCCGCCTTGCGGGCGGCCGCCGATGCCTTCTCGGTCAGCTCCCGTGCTGTGGCCTCCTTTCCGGCTGCCTCCGCCCAGGCGCCGGACAGCCGCCGGGAAGGCGGGAACCGGCGCAAGGCGTCGTCGAGAGCCGTGCGACGGAGGTCGACGCGCGTGAGGTGTTCCTGGACGTCGGAGAGCTGTTCGCCCACCTCGACGGTCTGCCTTTCCAGCTCGGCGAGCTGCCGTCGTCGCGTCTCGGCACGCACGGACGCCCCCACGAACTCGGCGGTGGGCTTGGTGCCGCGCCCGCTGAGCACGCCGAGACGCCAACTGCCGTCCCAATGCACGGCGCTTGCCGTACCAGGCTCATCGCCGGGGGCCAGGGAGATGGACGACAGCACGTGCTCGATCCGCTCGATGGGGACGCCGCTGCCGGTGGCGTCCACCGGACGCAGGGCCGCCGCGAGGGTCCGGCCTTCGACCGCCGCGGTGCTGGAGCCGAGGAGGGTGTCGAGCGTCTCGGGGTCGAGAACGGACCCGTCGGCGGTGACCCACGCGTCCAGCAGCCCGCTCGCTTGCAGCGCGGCTTCGAGGTGGGCCCGCTGCGTACCGGACAGTCCGTCCGCGAAGTCGACGAGCCGGTAGAAGGGCGCACCTGTCCCCGCCTGCCGGGCGGCCCGGCGATGCGGTGGGTGAGGGGGTGCGGGATCGGACAGCCGCTCCCACACCCGTCGTTGCCCGTCCAGACCGTCGAGCGCGGTGCGCAACTGCTCGGCAGTGAGGGCGAGCCGGTCGCGCTCAGCGGACAGCCGACGGGCGCAGGGGACGAGAACGAGATGGGCGGCCTCAGTGGCCTGGGCGTCGATCTCCGCCGGCAGTGTCCGGTCCGCGAGTGGAGCGTCGGGCGCCGTGTCGACCCCGGTCAGGGCCATGATCTCGCCGAGGTCGGGGCAGCCGGGGGAGAGCGCGGCGTCAAGACGCTCCGCCCATCCCGCGACCTCCCGCGCGTACGAGGCGCTCTCCGCCACCACGCGGGTGCGGGCCGTCTCCAGTTGTGCGGCGGTTTCCCCCAGGTCCTGCTCGTAGCGTTCTCTCTCGGCGTCCGCGCCGGCCGCTTCGGTCAGTGCCGTGCGGGCCTCGGCGAAGAGCCGCCGCACCTCGGCGACCGCGCGTGAGCGGTTGGCGGCGACGCTCCGGCCCGCTTCCAGCTGCCGGTGCCATTCGTCCAGCGCGGTCGACGTCGCAACGGTGTCGGTGGCGGCGACACGCTCATGACGCACGGTGCGGTGTTCACCGTCGGGGTCCGGCACCTCGACCGTGCGCGGTGCGGCGAGTTCGATCTGCCGCGGCGGGACGGCCTCACCGAGGTGGGCGGCGGGCAGCCCGGCCTTCTCGGCGTCCGACAGCAGTTCCCGGTGGTCGGAGGCGATGTCCTTGAGGCGGTCCGCCGACTGACGGAGGTCGTCGGCCAGCCGCGCCGACGCGCCCTGCTCCGCCCGGTGGGCGGTCAGCAGGGCCGAGTGGGCCGTCAGGGCCGCGGTGTGCAGCGCCCGGACGGTCGTGCGGCGCTCCGACAACTCCTGAACACCGCGGTAGCCGTCGCTGGTCCGCAGCGCGGCGAGTTCGTCCTGGGCCGCCTCCCGTTCCTCCGAGATGTCGGTCAGCCGCCGCACGGCCTGGTTTTCCGCCTCCCGCAGCGCGCTGACCTCCTTGGCCACGTCCCCGGCCCTTCTACGCCACTGTGCGAGCACGTCCAACTCGCCGAGGACTGCCTGGGAGGCCCTGCGCAGGACCCCGGACAGATAGCCGCGGTAGTCGTCCAGGAAGGTGCGCAGCGCCGCGTCCGTCCTTTCGAGCCGGCCCAGTTCGTTGCGGACGGCGTCCAGGTCGTGCAGGTTGCGTGCGACCTTCTCGACGACCTCGTCGTCCAGACCGGGCAGCGTCTCGCTCAGCAGGGTGACCAGGCCGCCGGATTCGATACGGTCGCCCACGGTCGGCCGGCGCAGCCGGTGAAGAAGCTGGGCGAGGTTGCGGAAGCGTGTCGTGTCGGTGATCCCGAACAGTTCGCGGGCGACCCGGGTGCGGTGCTCGACGGCCCGTTCCGTCACGTTCTCGGCGCCGACCCGCTCCTTCAGCTTCTCCACCGGCAACGGCCGGCCCGCCTCCACGAGGTGCAGGTCCTCGCCCACCCGGAGAGGCGTGACGAAGAAGGCCGGTACGGCCCTGCCGGTGGACTTCGACGCCCGGATCGCGGCGCCCAGCGTGAGGAACCCTTCCCTGCCACCGTCCTCGTCCGCCGGCCTGCGGAACTCGACCCAGAGATAGCCCGTGCGGTTGGTCTGCTCGACGCCGTCCAGCATCAGCCAGACGAGCGTGGTGCGGCCCGTGCCCGTCGCGTCGAGCGCACGGGCGTCGCCGTCGAGCAGGTACGGCAGCAGCATCTCCAGCGCTTTGGACTTGCCCGCGCCGTTCTTGCCGCGAAGCAGCAGTCTGCCGTCGCCGAAGGCGAACTCCTGCTCGTCGTACTGCCACACGTTGCGGATGCCGGCCCGGTGCAGCCGGAATCGGCGTGCGGCCGCCGCCGGAGCCGAACGCGGGCCGGGGACGACCGTGGGGAACCCGGTGGTCATGAAGGCGGCTCCTGCTGTCCGTCGATCATGGCGGCCACGCGCTGAGCGGGCCGTACGGTGACCTGTGCGGCATACCTGGCCGCGGCGGCCAGCAGCACCAGGCCGCCGCCGGAAGTCCGCGCACCGGAGACGTCGGTCACGGACCGGCCTTCGGGAACGGCGTCGTCGTAGCCCTCGGCAAGTCCGGCCCCCTGGGACCGCAGCGCGCCGTCGCGGGCGACGAGCCGCATCCGGATGAGCAGATCCACGACGGCCGCGCTCAGCGCCGGCGGACTGTCGACGAGCTCACGCTTCCAGTTGCTGCGTCGCCCGTACACCGCGACGATCTCCGTCAGGACCTCGTCGATCAGCCCGTCCGGGACCGGTACACCGATGACGAGGCGGCCACCGGTCGCGGGGTGGCCGGGACTGTCGGGACGCAGCCTTTCGACCAGTCCGCCCACCGCGAGCAGGGCGGCTTGCGCCACCGTCCCGCTCCCGGGGAAGTCCAGGTCCGACATCTCGTCCTCGGGGTCCACCAGGGCGGCGCCCTCGGCCCGGATCTCCGTCTCCAGACCGAGGAGTTCGGAGAACGCCTGGGCCTCGCGGCGCTGCCGGGTACGCAGCCAGTCGCGCTCGGCGTCGGTCAGCTCGTCGAGGTGGACGACGGGAGTCTCCACGAGCATCCGCCGTACGTACGTGCGCGGCCCGCCGAAGCCGGGGTCGGCTGCCCGCCGCACGAGGTCGGCCCCGCTGCTGCTCTGCGTGAGCGGGCCGGCGACCACGGCACGGGCCATCTCCCGGTCCACCGAGATCAGGGCCTCGCCGCCGTCCTCCCGCTCGACGACCCCGACGCTGCCCTCGGTCTCGGCGAGCACACCCCAGGTGACCAACTGCCGGAGGGCGGCGCCCAGCGTGCGTTTCCGGGTGGCCCGGCCGGCGTCCTCCCAGTCCACGCCGGCGTCGGCAGCCGCCGCCTTGATGTCGGCGACCAGCTGGGACAGCAGCATCTGCTCGGGCGCCGTGACCAGCACCGACAGGGCGAGGGCCACACAGGCATAGGTGCGTGGCGTGAAGGGCGTGCCGCTGGACCGCTCCAACCGGTGTCCCGCACCACGCCCCAGACCCGCCTTGAACAGCCGGGCGTAGGAGGTGTCGACAAGCAGACGGTAGCCGAGCACCTGCTGGAAACGCTGCGTGAGCCAGTCGGCGTGGCGGCGGATCAGGGGGAAGAGGTCGGCGTGGGGGCCGTCCGCGGTCACCAGCGGATGGGCGAGCAACAGCCGTCCGGCGCTGCGTCGCTCCGCCGCGAGGGCGACGTCGTGAGCCGAGGGCAGGGTCACGAGACGCTCGCCTGCCTTTCGACGGGAGCGTGGCCGGTGACGCCCACCACCGACAGCTCCAGGCCGTCGAGGGTGAGGTCGCCATCGGCCGAGTGCAGCACGGTCCCGGAGCCGTCCGCACAGCGAACGGTGAGACGCACGCCGAGCTCGACGTCCTCGCTGCTGGCGCCCTCCACCGCGAAAGGGCGGTCCGGCCCGGAACGGCCGTTTCCGGCCCGGCGAAGCTGGGCGTTGCCCAGCGCTGTGGCCAGCAGTTCCAGCAGCAGTGACAAGGCAGCCGGGGTCAGCCGTATGTGTGCGAAGCGGCCGGAGGCGCTGCGCAGTTCCTCGGCGGCGGCGCGTCTGGCCTCCTCCTGTGCCTGTGCCGTCTCCGCCAGCCGCCGCTTCTGCTCGGAATGGTCCTCCACCGCCGAGGCCCTGCCCCGCTGGGCGCGGCTGCCCCGCTCCCGCAGGGCCACCGGTACAGCGACGACCGGCCCGGTCCACCAACTCGCGTACGCGGGCACAGCCTCGTCGGCGGCCGGCGGGATCCCGAGGTGCCGGGCGCCGTACAGGCCGAAGGCGGCGACCGCGATGTCGTGCGCGTCCTCCGGAGCGGCTTCGTCGAACCAGCGGGCCAGCCGCAACAGGTCTTTCCGCCGTGACATCTCTCCCGAGGCCGAGCGCAGCATCCGCTTGGCATTGGCGAGCAGGGACTGGAGTGCGCGCATGGTGGCGTCACGGAGCTGATCGACCTGGCTCCCTCGCCCTTCCAGGTCGGTGAACCAGCCCCGCAGCCCCTCCCAGTCCGACAGCTCGCGGCCGCGGCTGCGCTGGACCCTCGTCGCGGACTCCCCGCCCGCGACGGCTCGAACGCCCGAGAGCCCCCGGCTGTGGGTGTCGAGTTGCTTCAGCAGGTCGGGAAGGTGCGGCCATAGCTGGTCGAGGGCCCCCGCGATCCGCGGCGCACGGAAGGACACGTCCTCGGTGATGGCCTCGACGTAGTCGAGCAGCAGTTCCTTGAAGCCCTGGTACTCGGCGGTGTCGAGATCGTAGCGGGCCAGCACCTGACCCAGGTATGCGTAGAAGTCCCGGACGGAGTCAGCGAATTCGGCGAACTGCACGAAGAGCGTGCTGATGCGCTCCAGTGCCTCCTGCGGCTCCGCGCCGCCCGGCCGCACCACCAACCCGGCGAGCTCACGCAGCCCGCGCTCGACGAGCGACAGCAGCTCGCTGCTGACCTCACGCGCCGCGTCCGCACTCGCGAGAACCTCGTCGGCGTCCCGCTGGATGCGCTCACCCAGCTTCGAGAGCTGATAGCGCGACCGGGCGCGCTGGTACTCGGTGATGCTCGACGCCTTGACCGTGTGCGTGCTCGGCAGCAGGTTGCCCCACTTGACCAGCTGATCCAGCCGCGTGGCGAGCGTATCGGCGTCCAACGCCGTCGCCGGCCCGCCGACAGCGGCGAGCCTTTCCCGCACGTCCGGAACGGCCAGGTCGGCCAGCAGGGTCCCGCAGAAGACCCGCATGATCGCTATGTGCTCCAGCCGTTCGGGCGCGCTCAGGTAGGCGTACGCCGTCAACCGCTGCCATACCCCGTCGCGCTCGGCTTGCGCCGAAGGGGCCTCTTGTGACGGTTCCTCCATGCAGACGAGGCTACGCACCACCACTGACAACGGTGAACGCTTCGGGCGAAGATGCCTCGCCCACCACCTGCGCAGCCGCCGGCCAGGCACCCGCCCCCTGCGCGTCGGGCCTCCCGGGGGTGCCCCTCCGCCGGAGGTCTCCGGCAGAGCGTCCGCACTGGGCCGGGGCGCCGGGACGCGTATCCCACGGCCTCTTCGTCGCGAAGGAGCTTCGATCGCGGTGCCCATCAGCGGTGACGGCATCGGTACAGGTCCCTGGGAGCAGGGCGCGCCCCTGGGGGCTGGTCCGCCGCAGGACCCCATGACGGTGGGAACCCTTTGGCGCGCACAGCACATCGACGGATGACCGATGAGTTTTGGCCGGACGGGAAGTCCGTACTTCCAGAAAGGCACCCGACCGTCCGGAGGAACCATGTCCACCAGCAGCAACGCCCCAGCTCTGCCCCCTGTCGTCGATGCCGCCGGCTGGGAGAAGGAGCTGGCCGCTCTGCGCGTGCGGGAGAAGGCCGCCACACGCGAGTTGGACGCCATCGCGGCGCAGCGCCGCCGGCTGCCGATGGTGAAGATGCCCGACTACGTGCTGGAGGGCGAGGAGGGTCCCGTGCGGCTCGCTGAGGTCTTCGGCGAACACCCGCAGTTGATCGTCTACAGCCACATGTGGCACGAAGGGGCCGAGTGGCAGTGCGGCGGCTGCACGGGCTTCACCTCGCAGTTCACCCGGCTCGCGGGCCTGGAGAAGTTCGACGCCCGGTTCGTGATCGTCACCCAGGGGCCGATCGACGAAGCGCTCGCCTACAAGCGCAGGGTGGGCAACACGATGACGTGGTACTCCACGGCGAACAGCACGTTCGGCAGCGACGTCGGCGCCCCGCCGAACGACGGATTCGCGGTCAACGTGTTCCTGCGGGACGGCGCCACGGTCTACCGCACCTGGCACACCGACGGCCGCGGCACCGAGCAGCTGAGCCACCTGTTCCCGCTGGTCGACGTCCTGCCCTACGGCCGCCAGGAGGAGTGGCAGGACTCCCCGGAAGGCTGGCCCCAGTCGCCGACCTACAGCCGCTGGGCATCGTCGCAGGAGATCGCGGCGGCGTACGGCGAAGGCGCCAACTGAGGCGCCCGGTCCGAGACGAGGCAGTACGCGCGTTGCCTTACGCAACCCCCGGTCGTCGGAGTCGGGATGCCCGCGCGGTCCCATCGCCGGCGAACGAGGTGCAGGCGAACCACGTACGCGATTCGTCTGCGGGCAGGCTGCGGGCGTAGGGGACCCCGGAGTATGAACGCCTTGGGGTCGTATCCGCCGCCGATGCGGCTATTGACGCGGTCAACACGCGCGGCGGCCTGGGACAGCCGGCCCATGGACCACTTCTGCCGACTCGGCCGAGAGAGGCTTCTTCTCGGCCGAGGAGTACGACGCTGTGCATGCAGCCGCCCGCACCGCTGCCCGGGCTGGGTGGAACGGCCTGCCCTGCACGCTCGACCCGCTCTTCGAACAGTGGGACGCGCTCGTACGCGAGGTGGAAGGGGGCTGTGGGCGGTCGGCTCCGGAGCTCGCCAACGATCTGTGGTGTCGCACCGCGCTGGCCGACGTCTGGCCGCTGTTGCCGCTGCGGGTTCGTGACTTCCGCAAGCTTGAGCTGGACGAGATCGATCGCCGGTTCCGCACCCCCACGGTCGGCCGATACGGTCAGGGAGATCAGGGTGGGCAGTGGCGGGTGCGGCGGCGGTGCGTAGCCACGCGGCGGCAAGGGCGAAGGGCGCCCCGGAGGTTCCCGGGGCGCCCTTCGCGGTGGTCGTCGGAAAAGGCTGTTCAGCGCACGTCCACGTAGTCGTGGTAGCCCTCGGCGTCCACGTAGGAGCCGGACGCGAGGTAGACCCCGGTCCAGGTGCCGTCCTGCTTCGCGGTGAAGCGGGCGGTGAAGTGGCCGTGCGAGTCGGTCTTGACGGAGCCCAACTCCGTCCAGGACTTCCTGCCCCTGGCCCGGAAGACGATGTAGACGCGCTGCTTGCCGAACGCCACCCACTTCGTGCCGCTCAGCCGCTGCAAGGTGCCGGTGGTGGTCACGGTGTGGCCCTTGCGCACCGGCTCGGGACCGGCGTTGAAGCCGGCGATCCGGGTGGCGGTGCGGTTGAAGTGCACGGAGTTGGAGTAGCCGGACTGGTAGTCCGACGACCCCGCCGAGTACAGCCGCCAGTAGCCCTTCGGCACCGACACGTACCCGTCGAGGTTGAAGGTGCCGTCGGACTTCGTGGTGAACCAGCCGAGCGACTTCCAGCCGGTCCTGCCGTCGGCCGACTGCTGGAGGTACAGCTTCCGGTTCGGCGGCACCTTGCTGTTGCTGCCGGTCATGCTGCCCTGGATGTGCAGGTCGGAGTACTCGTCAAGCCAGCTTGAACAGAAGCAGATGTTCGTCCGGTTGATGACGTCGACCTTGAACTGCGCGTTCGACGCCGTCAGATACGGGTCGGCCAGGTAGTCGTCGAGGCTGGTCTCGACCGTGTACGTGACGTCGTCGTACGGGATGTACAGGTCGGTGAGCGTGAAGCGCCCGTCGGCACCGCTGGTCGCCGTGGCGTAGTAGCCCATGTCGAGCGCGACGCCCTCGGCCGGGCGCCAGGTGCCGTCGTACAGGTACTCCACGACGCCGGACGAGGACGCCTTGGCGCCGAACTTGATCTGCGCGCTGGAGTGGTCCAGCCGGATCCGGCTCGGGCTGACCACGACCGGCAGGGTCTTCGTGTCGACGAGCACGTAGGTGTTCGTGCCGTCGGGGTTGGCGATCCAGAAGGAGAGGAAGACCTGCACGGACGTGGCGTTCTCGCCGTTCAACCTCGGTGCCACGTCGATCGCGTAGCTGCCGTCGGCGGCGGTGACGGCGTTGAAGGCGTTCTCGGCCGTCACGCTCAGCGGCTTGTCGGCCAGCGGCGAGGTGTCGCCGGTGATCGGGTCGAAGAGCGAGATGCGGCCGCTGAGTTGGACGTGCGTGTGCTCCACGTCCAGCGCGGCGGGGCTGATGCTGCGGTCGGCGAAGACCGGCTTCGGCTCGACGTCCACGGTGGTGGCGTCCGCCGCCGAGGTGCTGTCGCCGTCGCTGTCCTGGGCGCTGACCGTCACGTCGTAGTGCCCGTACGACGGCAGTTGGGACATGCGCGGCGAGCGCCAGACGCCGTCCTGCGGCGTGCCGGAGACGAGCGTGAAGCCGGTGACCGCGACGGTCGCCGGGTCCGCGCCGTGTTGCTCGGTCAGGTCGGCGGACACCTCGGTGATCGCCGAATCGGAGGAGACGGCGACCGTCAGGAAGCCGGCGTCGGAAGGATCGGAGCCGACGTCGCCGAACACCGGGGCGCCGGTGCCGTCGGCGGGCGCGCTGCTGCTCGGGGTGGGCGTCGGGTCGCCGGAGGGCGGGTCGGACGGGGCGGACGGGGTCGGGTCGGCGGGGGTCGGGGTGTCCGACGGTTCGCCGACGGGCGGGTTGGACGGGGTCGGGGCGTCCGCAGGCGTGTCGGACGGGGCGCTGGTGGGCGTGATCGCCGGCGTCGGATCGGCCGTCGGGTTCGGGGTCGCGGTGGCCGCCGGGTCCTGCCCGGGCGTGCCGCCGTCGGCCGCGTACGCCAGCGCGGGCGCGGCGAGGAGCGCGGCGCCCAGTGCGGCGGACACGGCCGCCGACACCAAAGAGCGTGTTCTCACTGCTGGATTCCCCCCACGGGAAGGGCGCGGCCTCGCTGCCCCGGATATCCGTGGAGGCCGGCCGCGCTTTTTGTGCAGTTGCTGTGAAAGTCACGCAACACACCGGACTCTAGCGCCTGTCCCCGACACCGGAGCAAGGGAGTTTGGCGAACCGGCCGAGGATCTCAACCGCCCGTGCCTGCACAGCCGTTACGACTCTCTCCCAGAGCGGCCCGCCGACGTCAGGACGTCCCGATGACGACCGCTCGTGCCTAGTTGGGCGGTGCGTCCGGTATGTGGTCGGGATCTCCGCCGTAGGCGATACGAACGGCGTTGCGCGGATCGGTCATCACCCCCGAGGACGCGGCGTATGAGGAGGCCCGCGACGGCTACATCACGATGATCGACCGGCGGTCCGGCCGCTACGGCTCGGGGCTCGGGCGCACTTGCTGAACGGTCGGGTGGATCTGCGCCGGCAGTCATGCGGGCTGCGGGTCGGTGAAGACGGCGAGGTAGCGGAACTCGCCCCCGGGTCCGTGCGGGCTGCGGGGCCGGTGCACAGGAGGTCGAGGTAGTCGGCGCCGAGGGCGCCCGGTGCGTTCTGCCGGACTTCCAGCCTGGACCGGATATCGGGAGCCAGTTCCCACAGCACGCGCGCGAAGCTGTGCTGGAGGTCCGCCTCCGAGTGGAAGACAGGTCGGGTCTGCTGGAGCCGGGCTATGACCTCGGTCAGCGGTACCTCTCCGGCGATGAGAGGTCCGGACGTCGTCACGGCCCGCGGACCCTGTTCCGCTGATGTGCCCTGCATGTGGCTTCCCCCGGCCGGCAATGAATCCGTGGAGGCGACCGTAGCGCCGTTGCTCGGGCCGTCTCAGGCGTTCCGCCCGCCCGCTCTGCTCCCGCTCGGGAGCCAGCTTTCGGGTTCGGCTCCCAAGACGCCCCCGGGAACGAATCAGGGCCCCGATCCTCGGAAGGATCAGGGCCCTGACCTGCTGCTATACCGTCGGGGTGGCGGGATTTGAACCCACGGCCTCTTCGTCCCGAAGCAATCCGGAAGAGCTTGCGACCTGCGGGTGAACTGCGGCTGACCTGTGCGAACCGTCCACCAGCATCCGTGGGAGTCCAGCCAAATCCAGGGCCGTTGTGGCGCAGTTAGACACTCAGTCATTCGTTACCTCGTGGTGGGTGGCACCCCTACAAACGGCGCCGGAGCCATTCAACGCGGCGGGAAAGAGACTGGTCACAGTGCTCTACGTAGGACTAGCGATTCCGCCGTGCCTACGCGAGGACTGCCAGCTTGGAGCCCGAGTTAACACGCCTCGCAGTGGCGGCAC
Organism: uncultured Actinomycetota bacterium; assembly: GCA_963820715.1. GTDB lineage: Bacteria > Actinomycetota > Actinomycetes > Streptomycetales > Streptomycetaceae > Actinacidiphila. The sequence goes on from CAWGAU010000006.1 coordinate 113,359, forward strand.
CGCTCGCTCGCTGTACCTGACAGAGCGTCACGCGCAACGTACCTGTCACTTGCTGTGACTGGGCCGTTCCTGAGGATGCTAGCGTACGATTGCGTGTCGCTGTATGTTCGCGTCCGAGATGTCAGACCCCCTAGGTAGCCTCTTCCATCATGCGCAAGCCATCATCAGGACAACCAGCAGGACTCAAGACTTGGGATGAGACCAGGGGTGCAGCGGCTTACTCCGGCGCAGACTGTGCCCTGTTTGTAGGCGATGCCCTCGACGGGTTGGCCAAGATTCCAGATGGTTCCATCAACACCGTTGTGACTTCCCCTCCATACTGGGCAGTACGGGACTATGGCCATGATGGTCAACTAGGTCTTGAAGCTGAGGTTGACGATTATGTGGACCGTCTCGTGGAGATCTTCCGAGAAGTCCATAGAACCCTCGCCGATGACGGCAGTGTGTGGCTGAACATCGGGGATTCTTACTACAATAAGACAATTACGGTCAATGGTCGTCCGCCGCGCACGGGATGGAAGCGTAATAAGCAGCTAACACTGGTCCCATTTCGAGTCGCCCTGGCCTTGCAAGAAGAGGGTTGGTGGGTCCGTAATACTGCAGTATGGCATAAGACTAATGCGATGCCTGCAAGCATGCGAGATCGGCTAACAAATTCTTGGGAACCGGTATTCCTATTGACGAAGTCGGATCGATACTATTTTGATCTGGACGCGATTCGGGTTCCGCACAAAACGAATGATGCGGTCGAACGAAGAAGGGCTGAGTCTGGCAGCGCCAAAGGAAAAGCGCAAGACAAGCCAGAACTTCGGCAGTGGCTAAATTCTCCTCGTCATCGGGCGACTATCGACGGAATAAAGGAGATCGAACGGCGGCCAAATGCTCCGGAAGCGGTAGAGTTGGCGGCCTACCTTCGAGCTGCATTGAAGGAACAAAAAGGGTCGATCGGCTGGGTTGCTGAGGAGCTTGGTCTTCCTTTTGAGCGCACGCGGCACTATTTCCGAACAGACCAAATTGGGTCTCGGTTGCCCCCGCCGGAAGTATGGGAGCAATTGAAGGAACTCTTGGAGCTGGACACTCAGTATGACGAGGCCATGGCTGTCGAGGTAGGGGATAATGTCTTCCGCAATCATCCTAAGGGTAGAAACCCAGGAGATGTGCTGCGCATCCCTGTAGCCGCGAGCGACTCCAATCACTTCGCGCTCATGCCGCGGCAACTGGCCGAATTTGCACTAAAAGCAACGCTTCCCACGGGTGGATCTTGCCTCGATCCATTTATGGGAAGCGGTACCTCTGGGCGAGTGACGCGACAACTCCACGGTCGCTTTGTGGGAATAGACGTGAATGCAGAGTATATGATGGACTACCTTATTGAGTCTGGAATTATCTCTCCAGATACAGAAACTCTGTGGTAGTCTCCATTCCGGTCGCGTCTTCATCTCGCCATAGGGGATAAGTGTATCCGTTGGATCCGCCCGCGTACAAGAGCTCTTGCAGGCGCCAGGGTCGTGCCGTGCGAAGCGACTTGTAATAGACTCGAATCCTGGCGTCTTCTGCCCTGGCCGGTGAGTGTTTCCCCTCGCCGAAAATTGTCTTATCTGGGCTCGGATTGTAGCGGTCTTTCAAAACGCCATGTGGTATCGATAGGACGTAGATTCCTTTTAGCTCTCGATGGAGTCCGGTATCTGGCGGCGCATCTTTGTAATGAAAATGAACGAAGATGGACGTGCTTATGGCTGGCAACTCCGCTCCGTTGGTGGCCACGATAGGAAGATGCGGTGGAACGCCCGCCGATAGGTGTACAATATCGCCAGTTGTCTTCTTCTTAAACTCTGCGTCCATTGGCAGTTGTGATCTTTGCAGTGTTTCGCGGAAGTTTTCTTTTGATGCTTTAGCGTCAACGAGAAGAGCTTGTGGGATGAGTCCGTATGGCGTAGGGAGCCAGCGTGCGCGCTTGTAGTCGATGAATCCTGCAAACCGCTTGTTGATGGGATAAAATTCGGCAACCTCCAAAGCGTACTGTGTTAGGTCTTCAGCCAGAACGATAATTTCTCCAGCCGAATCCGCTGCTGTTGTCTCGAAAATCTGCTTTGCTTCGCGACTGTATTGTTGAACGGCTTGAACAATCGTGCGGAGGGTCTGCTTTTCGATCAATTCAATCTGATCGAGAGTTAATTCCCTGTAGTCTTGCTTCATTTTTGGCTATGCCCGCCTTAGCCGCAACCGGTTCGTGGGCACAGAGTATCTCCTTGATCGCTCTGCGTCCTGGTATTAGAGGACGAGTGGGGTCGGCTGCCGGTTGATGACGCGCTGGGGTCGGTGCATCGGCTGTGGGCGGGAGCTGCCACGGGGTGAGAGGTCGGGCTGTCAGCGCGCCCGCGACTCGGGCAGGCTGTGAACCTGCCTGCACTAGCCCGATATGCGCCTCGACCTTCGAGGCTTGCCCCATGGGTGGCTGTCTATAGCCGTGGAACCGACTGACCCCAGGCTGCCGACTGTTCTGACCTCATGCCGCCGGCCTCCCCATCGCGGGGCGCGCGCCGACGGCAGCGCCAGCGGGGCAGAGACGGGAGCGGAGCGCCGCGGGGAGCCTTGAACAGGTAGAGAAACTCCGCCCACGTCGCCGAAGAGCTGTAACACCCTGAAGTGTTACAGCCGGTTTTGCCCGGACAGGCCGGACGCCTGTACGCGGGACTGTCCGGGCAGGCTCAGCAGGTCAGGGACTCAACCAGACAGTCGGACAGTGAGGACACAGGAACCTTCGCTCAACTGCTTCGGGCACCGTCGGGGATCAAGCGCGTAGTGAAACCGCCGCTTCGCAGGCGTTGGTAAGCCGCTTCCACCTCCCGCGGGACCTCTTGGCTGATCATGAGACCTTGCTTGGGATAGATCAGGAGACGCTGTAAAGCGCCGACCATCATGTCGATGACCAGGCGGTCGTCTTGGATGGCAGTCACGTACTCGTCGAAGGCCGGCTTTGCGGATGCGCAGACGAGTTCGACAGACGGCCAGAGCTTCCGGGTGGTGGCGTAGGCGCGGCGCTCTTCGTAGGGCTTGGCGACCAGGAGGACCGAGGCGGCGTCCACGCCAGCGGATTGCAGTAGCTCCCGGGAGAAGGTGATGTTCTCGCCGGTGTTCCGGGCGCGGGGTTCTACGAGGATCGCGGAGTCGGGGACGCCGAGGGCGAAGGCGCGTTCGCGGTAGTGGGCTGCTTCGCCGCGGGGCATCTTGGCCTCGGTCGTGGGGCTGGTGGCGCCGGTCATGACGATGAGGGGGGCGAAACCGCGGTGGTACATGTCGGCCGCGGTGTCTGCGACTCCCAGATCGTGGCTGCCGAGGGCGATGGCCACAGAGCAAGGGCGCGGCTCGTGGTGCATCTGGAGGTAGTCCCAGAGCAGCAGGGCGTCTGACCGGACTTCCGGTGAGAGGGTCACGCGGACTCTCCGTCTTGGGCTGAGTCGGGCACCTTGAAGTCGTATTCCCAGGCGAACCGAGATGCGGCGTGGACGCCCAACGCGAACTCGACAACGGTGCCGTCTGCTGTGTAGGTGGTCCGGTGCAGTTCTACGACGGGTTCTCCGGCCGGCAGCTTCAAGAGGTCCACCTCGTCCGCTGTGGGCACGCGGGCGAAGATCTGCTCTCGCATGTGGTCGATCTCGTACCCCGCGTCGTACAGCACGCGGAAGCCACCGCCGCGGCCCGCGGGCCCCGGAGCCGGATCGACAATGCGCGTGCCCTCGACGTGCTCGGGGCGGTAGTAGCTGGTCAGGGTGTGGGTGGGCTGGTCGCCTTCCTTGACGAGCCTTGCCCGCGCATAGACCTGTGCCCCGTCCGGCAGCCCGAGCGCACTGGTGACCAGGTGGTTGCCCTCGATGCGGCTCACGGTCTGGGTCTGCTCGCCGCGGTTGTACGGACGGCCGGAGGCTACTCGGTCCGCGATGAACGCGACCTCGTCCCCGTCGCGCCACTTGGCCTTGTCGTAGCGAGCCACACCGAGCCGCTTCAAGGGCGTTTGCTGGCGTACGACCGTGCCGTGCCCGCGCGATGACGTGACGAGTCCTTCCGCTTCCAGCGCCTTGTACGCCATGTGCACGGTGGACTTGGACCCCTCACCTGCCTCGACCAGCGTGCGGATGTGTGGCAAGGGCTGGCCAGGCTTGTAGTCGCCGTTCCGGATCTGCTCGGCAAGTCGGTCTGCCAGTTCTCTCCACTTCGACGCCATCGCGCCTCCTCTCAAGGCCACCAGTCAAACACAGTCCCAGGACTGTTGACAGTCCCGGGACTGCGGTGCATTCTCTTCTCAAGTGGTTCGCAGTCCTGGGACTGCGAATGAGTGGCCTTGTTCGTGCTGCTCAGAAGCCCGGAGGGCCGTTTAGGCGGTCTGAAGGAAGCTTTCGTTCCTTGAGAACTGAATCGCACGGCGCCTGGCAAGCAGACCGTGCACGCACCAGTGGTTTTGGTCCCGCCGCCGCAGCTCAGCGGCGGCGGTGGCCATGGCCACTCGTCATCGACGTATGGCTGTCGCACCCCTCCCTTCGGGCTGGCGCGACTCGCTCGCACATGTACTTCGCCGCGGTGGTGGGACTCCCCAGCAAGGTCGCCCCCTCCGCGGTTCTCCCCCACTTCGCTGATCTACAGGAGAGCACTCATGCATTCGTACATCGGCCGCCATCAGGCGGTCACCGACACCGATTTTGTGGAACTCGCCCTGGGCACGCCGGTTGAGCTGTGGCTCGGGGTCAAGGGCGAGAGCACGGAGGAGCACGCGGCGCGGCTCGCCGCGGCGGCCGACATTCTCGCCGACGACCCGACCATGCCGGACCGGGTGAGCCAGGTCGCCGCCGAGGTGATCGAGGCGTACGCCCCGGAGCTGTTCAACGTCGCGGCGATACCGCAGGGCGCGGGCCGTCGCCGGTCGCGTGGCAAGGCGGTGGCGGCATGAGTGCCCTGATGACCGCTGCGGCGGCGGCCGGTCCGCTGGCGGCCGGGTGGCCGGTGCATGCCTGGCGTTTACGGCGCCGGATCGAGGCTGCCCGCCGGGACCCGCTGACCGGGTTGTGGACGCGGGAGCCGTTCGAGGTCCGCGCCCGCCGGCACCTGGCCAGCACCCTCCGCCCGCGTGCGGTGGTGCTGGTCGACCTCAACGACTTCAAGGCAATCAACGACGTGCACGGCCACGCGGCCGGCGACGCGGTCATCACGGCGACCGGCCGCCGCCTGAACCAGTGGGCCGCCGACTTCGGCGGCACCGCCGGGCGGCTGGGTGGTGACGAGTTCGCCGCGGTGATCTGCACCGACAGCGACACGGGTGTGCGGGAGGCGATGACTGCTCTGCTGAATCGGCTGGATGAGGACATCGCGTGTGACGGGCAGGGGGTGTGGGCGTCGGCCGCGGTCGGTGTCGCGCTCACCTCGACCTACCCCGGAGCGCCGGATCTGCCGCACCTGCTGCGGCGGGCGGATGAGGCGATGTACGCGATCAAGCAGACGTCGCACGGCCGGAGTGACTGGCTGGTTGCGGGTGTCGTATCGGGCGTCCCGACCGTCAACGGCCGCCGCGACGGCCGCCGGGGCACCGACGGATGGGAGCAGGAGCGATGACTGCCGTAACGCAGGTGGAGCGGCCGGAGCTGCCGCCGCTGTCGCGCGGGGACCGGATCTTGTTGGTTGCCGCGTCGGTGCTGGGTGTCGGTGTGGGCGGTGTGGGGCTCGCGCTGTCGTTTGACACGGTGTCGGCTGCCGGTGCCCGGTGGGGGTTCGCCACCCCGCAGATGCTCCCGCTGGCGATTGACCTGGCGATTCCGGTGTTCACGGTGGTCAACTTGCTGTTGATCCGGATGGACATGGCGCTTGGCTGGGTGCGGTTGCTGCCGTGGGCGTTGACCGGGGTGACGTGCTGGCTCAACGTCGCCGCCGGGCACTCGCTGTCGGCGAAGATCGCGCACGGCACGATGCCGATGCTGTGGGTGGCGCTGTCCGAGGTCGCCGCGCACGTGTACGCGGCGCGGATCGGTGCGGTGACCGGGCGGCGAATGGAGAAGATCCGCCGCTCGCGGTGGCTGCTCGCCCCGGTCACGACGTTCACGTTGTGGCGGCGGATGACGCTGTGGGAGATCACCTCCTACACCGACGCGCTCGCCCGGGAGCGCGAACGCCAGCTCGCCCGCGCCGACCTGCGCACCGAGCACGGCCGGCGGTGGCGCTCCAAGACCGACCGCCGCACCCGCGTACTGCTCAAGCTCGGAGAACTCGCCCCCGCGGACGACAGCGACGCGGACGCGGTTCCGGTGCCGGAGGCTGGGGCGGCCGAACCGCCGTCCCCACCTATCGGGCCGAAGCCAACCGCGCGCAAGCGCACCGGCAAGCCTGCGGCCAAGCCGCGGCCGGGCCGGCGGAGCGTGGATGACGTGCTGGCTGAAGCGCGGTCGGTGACCGCGGGGTGGCCGGTCGAGCACCTGACGGCCGACCGTATCCGGCAGGCCGTCAGCTGCGGTGCCGCTCACGCCCGGACTGTCCGCGAAGCACTGCGCAGTGAGCGCACGGCCGACGACAGCCCGTCTGAGGCGGTGGCTGCCTGATGTCGCCGACGTTCGGTCAGTGCTACGACCCGACCGGCGCCCGCTGGGGCATACCCACCTACCCCTGGCGCCTGGCACCGGAGGACATGGCGACGCGCCGTCAGCTCCGGGCGAAGGGGCTGCGGCCGGGCGGACAGCCGGTCGCCGCGCAGATCATGCGCCGCTCGCGCCGCCGCAAGGCCGGATGCGCGGTCGCGTTCCTGTACCGCGTCGAACTGGCCCTGCCGGTGCGGCCGATGACGCCGGCCAAGTGGGCGGCGCTCGGTGCGGCGATGCTCGCCCGCCGCACCTGCCCGCTGTGCCACACCGACGCCGGATACGTCATCCCCGCCTCGCTCGGGTGCTGCGTGCCGTGCGCCTACCCCGACGAACAGCGCGCCGCGTAACCGGCAGCCGCACGTGTCCACGGCTGCCCACACGATTGTGGACAGCCGTGGACAGCCAACCCCTGATCAGGCGGGTTGCCGCAGAACCACTCTTCGTTCACGGGCCCGGCCGCCCACCTCTCACAGCGTCGGCCGGGCCCGCTTCCACTCCCATTTCTGGAAGGAACCTCAAGTGAAGCACCCTGATGGTGACGACAACGAGCGCGACTTGTTCGCGCGTCTGGAAGCCGACATGGCCGCCGACTTCGGCGGTGACGTGGTCGACTTGGGCAAGCCCCGTGCTGCCCGTGAGTCGGCCGACGCGAAGCCGCCCGCGTCGGGCGGCCCGATAGCCGACCGGTCGGCCGACTCCAACCGCCGAACCGTGTCCGACGGATCGGGGCCCAGGGCGGCCGACGCGTCGGGCGACGGATCGGGTGCGGCTCTGGTCGACTCCGCGCCCGCGCCGCGCACGGTCGGGTTGGGCCGGTTGAAGGACGCCAAGCGGCGGCAGGTGCTGCCCGGATGGCTGCGCTCGCGCACCGAACTGGGTGCTACCGCCCGGTGGGCGGCCGGGTACGTCGGGCATGTGGCCGCGTTCCACGCGGTCCGCTCGCCGCTGTACGCGGGCACGCTGGTGCTGCGCGCTCCGGCCGGTGCGGCGAAGTTCCTCGGCGGCACACTGCGGTGGGCCGCCGACGCCGAAGGCGCCCCCGTGCGGGCGGACGCGGTGGCGCGGGAGGACGCCGGGGACTACCTGAAGCTGTCGCGGCAGCGCGACGGCCGGGTCAAGCTCCGCTCGCTGCTGATGCTGCTCGGGTCGGTGGTCGGTTTGGGCATGGCGCTGGCGGTGTGGGTGCTGGCCCCGACCTGGCTGCTCGCGCTGGCCGCGGTGTCGGTCACTGCGATGCTGGGGTGGGCCGGCGCGCCGGCCGACGCGCCGGTCATCGCCCGCGCGGTCGACATCCCCAAGGCCCAGCGCCTGACCTCCGACATCGTGCTGCGCGCACTGGGTGCGCTGGGTATTCCGGCGATCAACCAGGCACAGGGCAAGGGCCGGGACGGGTTCGAGTTCACCGCCCCGATCACCCGCGACGGGCCCGGCTGGCGCGCGGAGGGCAACCTCCCGTACGGGGTGACCGTCACCGACGTGATCGAGCGCCGCGAACGCCTCGCGTCGGGGCTGCGCCGCCCGCTGGGCTGCGTGTGGCCCGAAGCCGTCCCGGACGAGCACACGGGGCACCTGGTGCTGTGGGTCGGCGACCAGGACATGAACAAGGCCGCCAAGCCCGCGTGGCCGCTGGCCAAGAGTGGAGCGGTGGACCTGTTCAAGCCCGCCGCCTACGGCACCGACCAGCGCGGACGCTGGGTCGAGGTCACGTTGATGTTCATCGCCGGGGTCATCGGCGCGATCCCGCGTATGGGCAAGACGTTCCTGCTCAGGCTGCTGCTGCTCATCGCCGCCCTCGACGTGCGGGCGGAGCTGCACTCCTACGACATGAAGGGCACCGGAGACCTTGACCCGGTGGGCAACGCGGTCTCCCACCGGCACGCGGCCGGCGACGACGACGAGTCGATCGCCTACGCCCTGGCCGACTTCCGCGCCCTGCGCGAGGAGTTGCGGCGCCGCACCAAGGTCATCCGGTCCCTGCCGCGGGACATCTGCCCCGAGAACAAGGTCACCTCCCAGCTCGCGGACAAGCCGTCGCTGGGGCTGCACCCGATCGTGGTCGGGGTGGACGAGTGCCAGGTGTTGTTCGAGCACCCCGAGCACGGCGGGGAGTTCGAGGAGATCGCCACCGACCTGGTCAAACGCGGCCCCGCCACCGGCATCGTGCTGCTGCTCGCCACCCAGCGCCCGGATGCCAAGTCGCTGCCGACCGGGATCAGCGCGAACGCCTCGGCCCGGTGGTGCCTGAAGGTCATGGGCCAGACCGAGAACGACATGGTTCTCGGCACGAGCAGCTACAAGCGCGGGGTGCGGGCGACCATGTTCGCCTGGGGCGACAAGGGCATCCACTACTTCATCGGTGAGGGCTCCGACGCCCGGATCGTCGCCTCCACCTACGTGGATGCCCCCGGCGCGGACGCGATTGCCGCCCGCGCCCGCATCCTGCGCGAGAAGGCCGGAACGCTGTCCGGGTACGCGCTGGGGGAGGCTCCCGAGCAGGTCACCGGCCCCGGCTACGACCTGCTCGCCGACCTGCTCGCGGTCATCCCCGCCGGCGAGCCCAAGGTGTGGTCCGAAACCCTGGTGGCCCGCCTGGCGGAGCTGCGGCCGGAGGTCTACACCGGCTGGGACCCCGAGGCGCTGACCGCGGCGCTCAAGCCGCACGGCATCTCCACCATCCAGGTCGGCCGCCGGGTCGACGGCAAGGTCGTCAACCGGCGCGGCGTGGACCGCTCCCACCTCACCACCGCCATTGCGGAGCGTGACGAAAAGTAGGCCGGTTGCCGACCGATCGGGGCCGCTAGCGCTAGCGGCACACCCCGCTAACGTTAGCGGCCCCGCTAGCACCCCGCACCGCATCTGATCAGGCTGCTAGCGGATAGCGGCCTCATCTGCGGAAACCCCGAAAACCCGCCCTGGAGGCCCGTCATGCCCCCCGTCCTGCTCGCTATCGCCCTCCTCCTGATAATCACGCTCGGTTACATCGCTGCGTGCGTCGCTCAGCCGTTCGCGACCTGCCGGCGCTGCCACGGATTCGGCTTCGCCACCACCACCGACCGCAAGGGCCGCCCCAAACGCGGCAAGACCTGCCGCCGCTGCCACGGGCACGGCATCCGCATACGCACCGGCCGCCACCTGCTCAACCTCGCCCGCGGCATCCACCACGACGGCACCCGCTGACCACCGGAACGGAGACCCGCCCCCGTGATCGTGTCCCTCTCCGCCGTGCTGCTCTTCGGCACCGGCACCGCACTGGCCATCCGCGCCAAATCCACCAACATCGGCGCCGCGATCGTCGTGTTCCTGTTCGGCTTCTACGCCGCCGCCACCGGCGCCGCACAACCAATCACCCAGATCGTCACCGCCACCGCACACGCCCTCGGCCAGATGCGCTGACCGCAGAAAGGAGGCACCACCGTGAACGAACTCAACTCGCCCATCGTGGCCCGGCACTGGCTCGCCGCTGTCGCGCCCAAAGCCGTGCCCACCATTGCCACCTCCACCGTGCTGATCCTGGCCCGCATCTGGAACGCCAACGGAGCCGAGCACAGCATCGGCGACGCCGCGCTCATGGGCACCTTCGCCCTTGGCGCCGCGCTCGCCGGTGGGGCGCTCGCCACGGGGGAGCACGGCGAGAGCACGGCCGCCACGATCGGCTTCACCGCGGCCGGCACGTTCGCCCTCGCCGGCGCCGCCGCCTACAGCGATGGGCTTCCCCTGCCGCTTCTGCTGTGGTCGGTAGCCACCATGCTCAGCTACGTCCTGGCCCACCGGCACTGGCGCACCAACCGACGCGAGGCGACCGCATATGACCGCGCCACCGAGGCGCGACGCGAGACACAGCGACACGTCGAAACCGTTGAGGCCATCCGGGCTCGTGCCCAGGTCGAAACCGCCCGCGCCGGCGGCGAATACACCACGGCGCTCGCTGCGGCACTCACCGCCCGCGCCATGCTCCCCGGATTCGACCCGGCCGCGCTCAGCAAGGCCGGGCTGCCGGAGCTTCCTTCGGCTGAGTCCTGACAACGCCGCGGCGGCGGGACTCCCCAGCAAGGTCGCCCACCGCCGCGGTTCTCCCCGCCCGTCCGAAGACAGACAGGAGAACCCCAGAATGCCCTACTCAGACCCTGCCGCGCTGCTGTCCGCGGCACTGGACACCGCCGCCCGCGGGTGGCCCATCTTCCCGCTGCGACCCGGCGACAAGCGACCCGCGATCACCGCGTGGGAAGGGCGCGCCACTACCGACCTGGCGCGCATCGAACGGTGCTGGACGCACGCCCCGTACAACATCGGCATCCCGACCGGTCCGGCCCGGCTCGTCGTCATCGACTTGGACATCCCCAAGGGCGCTGACGACGTTCCGCCGGCCCCGTGGAACCTGTCCGGAATCACCGATGGCGCGGACGTACTCGCCGCGCTCTGCGAGCAGCAGGGCGAGCCGTATCCGATGAACACCCACACGGTGCGCACGGGCAGCGGGGGAACGCACCTGTACTTCACCGCTCCCAACGACGTCGAACTGCGCAACAGCGCCGGCGCCCTGGGCTGGAAGGTGGATACCCGCGCGGTTGGTGGGTACGTCGTTGGTGCCGGCAGCATCGTCAACAACTTCCCGTACGCGGTCACCAGCGATGCGCCCACGGCGCTCTTGCCCGAATGGCTCGCGGAACTCCTCCGCCCCGCCCGGCTGCCGCCGCAACGGCCCGTCAAGGTCGCCCTGAACGCCACCGACCGGCGGGGGGCGTGGCTGCGCGCCGCAGTCGAGGGCGAAGTCTCGCGCGTAACGAACTCCGGTCCGAACCAGCACAACACCGCGCTTTACCTCGCGGCGGTGGCTCTGGGGCAGCTCGTAAGAGGAGGCGAGCTGTACGAGGGCGACGTCATCGAATGGCTCGTCACCGCCGCGCGCAACGTCGGGCAGGGCGAGGGTGAGGCGCGCCGTACCGTCGCCTCCGGTCTGCGTGCCGGCGCCAAGCGGCCGAGGCAGGTTGCGGCATGACCGGCCAGCCGATTCCGCCGCTGCACCTGTACTCGGTGCCGAGCGACACCGGTATGCCCGCGGTCGCGCCGCCCAAGCGCGAACGGCCGCGGACCGCGTGGACCGCCGATCAGCTCATGGACGCGCATTTTCCCGAGCCGAAATGGGCGGTGCCCGGCATCCTCGCCGAAGGCGTGAGCCTGCTCGCCGGACCGCCGAAGGTGGGGAAGTCCTGGCTTTCGCTGGGACTCGCCCTCGCCGTCGCGGCCGGCGGGAAGGCGTTCGACTCCGTGCCCGTCAATGGCGGACCGGTGCTCTATCTCGCGTTGGAGGACACCCCGCGGCGGCTTCAAACCCGTATGGGCAAACTCCTGGGCGGACAGAAGGCACCGGCCGGACTGACGCTGGTCACCGAGTGTCCGCCCTTCCCACAAGGTGGAGTGGAGGCCATCGCGGGATGGCTCGACCGCAACCCCGATGCCCGCATGGTCGTGATCGACGTGTTCGCCAAGATGCGCGGAGCTTCGCCCCAGGGCGCTTCCGCGTATGACGCCGATTATGTGGCGGTGGGTCACGCCAAGCGTCTCGCCGACCACTACGGCATCGCGGTCGTGCTGGTTCACCACGTACGCAAGATGGCGTCCGAGGACTTCCTGGCCGAGGTCTCCGGTACCAACGGCATCGCGGGCGCTGCGGACGCGACGCTCGTTCTCAAGCGGGCCCGTGGGCAGGCGGACGGCATTCTCCACGTCACCGGCCGCGACGTGGAGGAAGCTGAATACGCCCTCGCTTTTCAGCAGGAATCCGGTGCCTGGCACCTGTTGGACGGACCGGCATCCGACCACACCATTGGCGACACCCGCGCCACGATCCTGCGGCATGTCCGCGCTCACCCCGGAGCCAAGCCCAAAGACATCGCGGAGGCGATGCCCGAGGTCGACGCGGACACCGTGCGCCGTACCTGCTCACGCATGGCCGACGCGGGTCAGCTCGCGAAAGACGCCGGCGGGCGGTACTACCCGGACACAGCCAGCCGGACAGGGGCTACTCCGGAGGGGCCCGCGCTGTCCGACTGTCCGGTTGGCCCCGCTGAACAGCGGGAACTCCCCGGACAGCCGGACGAGGAATTGTCCGGGCAGTCCGGTCCCGATTCGCTGAGGAGGACTTCGTGACGCTCGCCATCCCGGAGCGCGGCTCACTCGGTGCTCTCGCGCTCTTCCGAGTGGAGGACACAGCGCGCGTCCTCAGCCTGAGCCGGAGCGTTATCTATGAGTTGATCCGCGCGGGCCGTCTTCGCACGGTGAAGCAGGGCCGCACTCGGCTGGTCCCGACAGTCCGCCATCACCGAGTACGTCGCGCTGTTGGAGCGCGAGGCACGGGGAGAGAGATGACGAAGCGTCGCGCACACGGCGACGGTGGCCTGTACTGGAGCGAGAAGCGACAGCGCTGGATTGCTGCCGCCTCGCTCGGCTACGACGCCCGCGGAAAGCGCATCGTGCGGCGCGGCAGCGGTCGGACCAAGACCGAGGCGAAGAACAAGCTCAAGGAAGTCCTGCGGGACTACGAAGACGGCCTTGCCATCGCGCCCACCGGCTACACGGTCGCGAACGCTGTTGACGACTGGCTCATGTACGGACTGGCTGGGCGAGACAAGGCGACTCTAGACGCCTGTACCGGTCTCAGCCGGAACCACGTGATTCCGTCCCTCGGCGCCCGGAAGCTTCGGGACCTGAGCGCGGAGGACGTGGACAAGTGGCTTGCGGTGAAGGCCAAGACGCTGAGCACGCGCACCCTGCAAGGCATTCGCTCGTGCCTGAATCGCTCGGTCAAACGGGCCATGGCGCGGGACAAGGTGAAGCGCAATGTCGTGGAGCTGTGCCAGATCCCCAAGGGGCAGCCCGGACGGCCGTCAAAGGCGCTGACGTTCGCCCAAGCCGAAGCTGTACTCACGGCTGCCGCGCGTACTCACATGCACGCGTACATCGTGGTGTCGCTGCTCACCGGAGCCCGAACGGAAGAACTGCGCGCGCTCACTTGGGATCACGTCTTTCTGAAGGGAGACCCGAAGGCGAACCCGCCGATTCCGCCGCTACATGGCTGTGTGGCGCTCGGTGCGGGCCGGGGGAGACACGAAGACCAAGAAGTCCCGCCGCACGCTCGCTCTGCCGGCACGCTGTGTGGAGGTGCTGTGGCAGCAATGGGAAGACCAGGGCTGGGACCGCTTGGCTGCCGGCGAGGGCTGGGAGGAACACGGGCTCGTCTTCGCGTCCGCGGTCGGCAAGGAACAGGACCCCTCCCACGTCCGCCGGGCGTTCCGGGCGGCGCTCAGCAAGGCGGAAGGTGTGGACGCTGCCGAGTGGACGCCTCGGGAGCTCCGGCACAGCTTCGTCTCGCTGCTCTCGGACAGCGGGGTACCGCTGGAGGAGATCTCCCGGCTCGTGGGGCACTCCAGCACGGCCGTCACGGAGGAGGTCTACCGGAAGCAGATCCGGCCGGTCATCCAGACCGGAGCCATCGCCATGGACCACATCTTCAGGCGTGATCCAAAACCGTAGGCACTCAGTTAGACACTCAGTACGAATCAGGGCCCCGACTCGGATGAGTCTGGGGCCCTGACCTGCTGCTTTACCGTCGGGGTGGCGGGATTTGAACCCACGGCCTCTTCGTCCCGAACGAAGCGCGCTACCAAGCTGCGCCACACCCCGGTGCAACGTCGATTACTTTAGCGGACCCGGGGCCGGAGGCGAAATCCGGTTTCGGGGAGGTGGCGGCGGTGGGGGTCGGGGAGGGTGAGGAGCAGGACCAGCGTCGTGAAGGTCGCGCTGCGGAGCAGGGTGATCCGCCGCACCGCCGCACCGCCGCACCGCCGGGCATCCGTGGGGGTCGGTGTCGACGGACCGGGAGGCTCGCCGGGAGAGGAAGAAGCGGGCGCGTCCCAGGGCGATGCCGGGGACCGCCGAGGCGGCCGACAGAAGGCGGGGCGCGGCCGTGCCGTGCCGGTACGCGCGGGGGCTGCGGGGTCGAGGAGGGCTCACCGTGACCGCCCGTGCGCGGCGATCACGTCAGCGTGAGCAGCGTCGCCTCGGGGGGGCAGGCGAAGCGGACCGGGGTGTAGCGGTTGGCGCCGCAGCCCGCGGAGACGTGCAGGTAGGAGGTGAAGCCCGTGGCCGTGTGGGTGGACAGGCCCTTGACCCGGTCGGTGTCGAGGTCGCAGTTGGTGACCAGGGCGCCGTAGAAGGGGATGCAGACCTGGCCGCCGTGGGTGTGGCCGGCCAGGATCAGCGGGTAGCGGTCGGCCGTGAAGGCGTCCAGGACCCGCAGGTAGGGGGCGTGGACCAGGGCGAGGTCGAAGTCGGCGTCCGGGTCGGGGCCGCCGGCCACCTCCGCGTACCGGTCGCGCTTGATGTGCGGGTCGTCCAGGCCGGTGAGGCCCAGCACCGTGCCGCTGTCGAGCTTGACCTGGCCGCGGGTGTTGCTCAGGCCGACCCAGCCGGCCGCGTCGAAGGCGTCGCGCAGGTCGCCCCAGGGGTTGCGGATCACGCCGTGCGCGCCGGTCTGCTTGCCGTTGAGGCCGTGCTGCCCGCGTGCCTTCTCCACCAGGTACCGGGTGGGATTGCGGAACTTGGGGCCGTAGTAGTCGTTCGACCCGAAGACGTACGTACGCCGGGGAAGTCCATCAACGGGCCCAGGGCGTCCAGCACTTCGGGGACGGCGGTCGGGGTCGGACAGGTTGTCACCGGTGTTGACGACGAGGTCGGGGCGCAGGCCGGCCAGCGACTGGAGCCAGCGCCGCTTCTTCCGCTGACCCGACACCATGTGGATGTCGGAGAGCTGGAGGATGCGGATCGGCCGCATGCCCGCGGGCAGTACGGGCACTTCGACCCGGCGCAGGCGGAACGACCGCGCCTCGAACCCGGCCGCGTACGCCACACAGGCCACGCCGACCGCCGTCACACCGAGGGGGATTCCGTATCGCGAGCGCATGCCTCCATCGTGTCAGAGTCCGGTACGGGCGGGCGCCGCGGCCGGGTGCGGCCGACCGGGGGCGCCGCGAGCGTGTCGGCGGCCGTCGGCGGGCACTGGATGCCGTGCTGTCGGCGGTCCGCGGGCCCGCCGGTCGTCCTGGACCCCACCGAGACCGCCGACGACCTGGTGCAGGACATCACCGAGGTGCTGACCTCGATGTGCGCCCGCCTGTACGGGCGACGCGCGGCGAAAACCCATGCCGCCCGTGCGGTGGCCGTGGCGACCGGCGAGGATGCCGGGTGAAGAAGTTCCGGCCGCAGCCCGGGTTCGTGGTGCAGGCGTTCCGGTTCGCGCTGGACCCGAACGCCGCCCAGGAGGCCGCGCTCCACTCACACTGCGGCGCCGCCCGCGCCGCGTACAACTGGGCGGTGGGCTGGGTTACGGCGTCGTGGTGGCAGCGCCTCGCGGAGGAGTCCTACGGCATCGGCGCCGACCAGTTGACGCAGTGGCGGCCGTGGTCGCTGCCCGCGCTGCGCAAGGCGTTCAACGCCGCCAAGCACACCGACCCCAGGTTCGCCGCATGGTGGGAAGCCAACTCTAAGGAGGCGTACTCCACCGGCCTGGCGAACGCGGCAGTGGCGTTCGACAACTACGCCATGTCGAAGCAGGGCAAGCGGCGGGGCAGGAAGGTCGGGATGCCCCGGTTCAAGTCGAAGCGGAAAACGCGCCTGGCCTGCCGGTTCACCACCGGTACGATCCGTGTCGAGGCGGACGGCCGGCACGTCACGCTGCCCCGGCTGGGCACGATCCGCGTCCACGAGCCCACCGCGAAGCTGCTGGGCCGTGTTCAGGTAGGGACGGCCCGGATCCTGTCCGCCACGGTCCGGCACGAACGCGGACGCTGGTTCGTCGCCTTCCAGGTCGAGGCCGCGCGGGAGATCAACCGCGTCGCCCGCCCCGATGCTGTGGTGGGTATCGACCTCGGTGTGAAGACACTGGCGGTCATGGCCGACAGCACCGGAGAATCCCGGTGGGTGCCCAACCCCTGGCATCTGGACAGTGCCCTGAAGCTCCTGCGCCGGGCCTCCCGCACCGTGTCCCGCCGCCAGGGCCCGGACCGCAGGACCGGGCGCAGGCCGTCGAAGCGGTGGGAGAAGGCCAACGCCCACCGGAACAAGGTGCACCACCGGGTGGCGAACCTCCGTGCGGATGCTCTGCACAAGCTCACCACCGCTGTGACGGCCGAGTACGGCACGGTCGTGGTCGAAGACCTCAACGTCGCCGGGATGCTCCGTAACCGGCGCCTGGCCCGCCAGATCGCCGATGCCGGGTTCGGCGAGATCCGGCGCCAGCTCACCTACAAAACCAGACGGAACGGCTGCCGCATCGTGGTCGCCGACCGCTGGTTCCCCTCCTCCAAGACCTGTTCCGGGTGCGGCGCGGTGAAAGCCAAGCTGCCGCTGCACGTCCGGACCTACGCATGCGACGCCTGCGGCCTGGTCATCGACCGGGACGACAACGCGGCCCGCAACCTCGCCGCCCTCGCGGCAACAGCAGCAACTGGTACCGGAGTGGCCGGAGACCAGGACACCGCCAAGGTGTCGAAACCCCGCGGAGCCGACCGGAAGACCCGCACCACCCGCCCCGGCCGCAAGGCCAGGGCGGGGCGGGCAGGTGGCGCAATCCTGTCGCAACAGCGGCAGACGGAAACGGGAGATCGTACTCAAGCCGAAGCCCTCACGCTTTGGTGATGTGACGGACCATCCGGGCCGAAATACCCGGATCACTGAGATCCATCGAGGATCGAAGCAACGGTTAATGCGACGCGGCCGCGCGCGGGGGATGCGACCATCGGGGTATGACCACGACCCTCAAGCAGCGACTCCACGACGACCTCACCGCGGCGATCAAGGGCCGCGACGAACTGCGCTCGGCCACGATCCGGCTGACCCTCAGCGCCATCACCAAGGAGGAGGTGTCGGGCACCACGGCCCGCCAGCTCTCCGACGACGAGGTGCTCAAGGTGATCGGCCGCGAGGCGAAGAAGCGCAGGGAGGCGGCGGAGGCGTTCGCCCAGGGCGGCCGGGCCGAGTCCGCGGACCGGGAGCGGGCGGAGGGCGAGGTGCTCGCGGAGTACCTGCCGAAGCAGCTCACCGACGAGGAGCTGGCCGAGCTCGTACGGTCGGCGATCGAGGAGTCCGGCGCGGCCGGGCCCAAGGCGATGGGCGCCGTGATGAAGGCGGTCAACCCGAAGGTCGCCGGGCTCGCGGAGGGCGGCCGGGTGGCCGCCGAGGTCAAGCGCCAGCTCGCGGGATGACGGCGTCCGTACGTCCGACCTGACGGATACCCGCTCTGGCAGATATCCGGAGGGACTCCCGCCCGTACGGACCCCTGCCCGGACGGACTCCCGCCCGTACGGACACCGCCGCCTACGGACACCACCCGTACCAACACCCGCACACCCGGCCATACGTAAGGGGCGCCCACCCAAGTGGACGCCCCTTACCCGTACTCCTATTGCGGCGAGGGCCGCTAGCGGCAGGGCCGCCGCTACTGCGCCCCACCCGTCAGCCCGCCGCCTCCCGAGGGCAGCAGTATCGGCGGAGGCGCCCCTCCGGTCGAGCCGTCCGTCGTGCCGCCGGTCGGCCCGCCGGCGGCCCCCGCGGCCGTACCGCCCGTCGGCAGCCCGGTGCCGCCGCCGGTGATCGCACCGGTCGTGGCGCCCATCACCGTGAACCCGCCGTGCCCGCGGTGCCCGTGCTTGCCGTTGTCGGTCGGCTGGCCCGGGGTCGCGCTCTGGCTGGGGTTCGGGACGTTCAGCGGCACCGTGACGAAGTTCTGCGGGGGCGTCGACGCCAGGGCGCCGCTCATGGCGTCCTTCCAGATCGGCGCCGGGCCGTCGGCGCCCTGCACCTCGGTGTAGAAGGTCGGGCCGATCCTGATGTTGATCATCCGCTGCTTGTGCTGCGGGTCGCCCATCCACACCGCGGAGGCGAGGTTCGGCGTGTAGCCGGCGAACCAGGCGGCGTAGCGGTTGTCGGTGGTGCCGGTCTTACCGGCCGTCTCGCGCCCGGGGAGGTTGGCCGCGGTGCCCGTACCGTCGTCGACGACGCCCTTGAGCATGGTGTTCAGGGTGTCCGCGGTCTGCTGCGACATCGCCTGCGAGCAGATCGACTTGGGCACCGAGCAGCTGCTTGCCCTGGGCGCTGGTCACCGCGTTGATCACGATCGGCGTGCAGTAGGTGCCGCGGTCGGCGAAGGCGGCGTACGCGGTGGCCACCGACAGCGGCGACACCTCGTTGGTGCCCAGCGTCAGCGACGCGCCCTCCACCATCGGCTTGCCGTCGGCCCGGCCGACGCCGAGCTTGTCGGCCATCTTCAGGATCGGGCAGAGGCCGACGTCGGCTTCGAGCGCCACGAAGTAGGTGTTGATCGACTGCTTCAGCGCGTCCGGCATCGTGAACGGCCCGACCTCGGAGGTCATCTCGTTCTGCGTGGTCTTGTCGCTGTGCAGGACCGCGCCGCTGCACGTGGTCACGTCGGGGTACGGGATCTTGTACGGCGCCGGGTAGCTCTGCGCGGGCTTGTAGCCCGCCTCCAGGGCCGCCGCCGCGGTGATCGGCTTGAACGTCGAGCCGTTCTGGAAGCCGATGCCGCCGCCCATGTTCTCGTTGACCGAGTAGTTGATCTGCGTCTCGTTCTTGCCGAAGCCGTACGGCTTGCTCTGGCCCATCGCGACGATCTTGCCGGTGCCGGGCTGCACCATCGTCATCGCCGCGGCGACCGAGTCGCTCTTGTAGACGTGGTTGCTGATCCCGGCGAGCAGCGACTTCTGCGACGTCGGGTCGAGCGTGGTCTTGATGGTCAGGCCGCCGGTGTTCCAGATCTTGGCGCGGGCCTCCTTGGTCGCGCCGAAGGCCGCGTTCTGCAGGAAGGTCTCGCGGACGTAGTCGCAGAAGAAGCCGGCCCCGTTGACGGCGGTGATGCAGCCGTTCTTCGGGGTGCTGACCTTCAGGCCGAGCGGGGTCTTCTGCGCGGTCCTCGCCTGGGCCGCGGTGATGTCCTTGAGCTGGGCCATGCGCGCCAGCACGGTGTTGCGGCGCGTCCATCGCCTCCTGCTCGTCGTTGATCGGGTCGTAGCGCGTCGGCGACTGCACCAGGCCGGCCAGCAGCGCGGCCTGCGGCAGCGTGAGGTCCTTGGCGTGGGTGCTGAAGTAGCGCTCGGAGGCGGCCTCGATGCCGTACGCCTGCTCGCCGAAGAAGGTGATGTTGAGGTAGTTCTCCAGGATCTTCTTCTTGCCGAGCTCCTTCTCGACCTGGATCGCGTACTTCATCTCCTTGATCTTGCGGCCCGACGGTCTGCTGGGTGGCCTGGGCGACCTTGGTGGGGTCGTCGCCGGCCTCCTCCACGAAGACGTTCTTCACGTACTGCTGGGTGAGCGTCGAGGCGCCCTGGGTGCCGCCGGCGGCGGCGTTGTGGCTGAGCGCGCGCAGGATGCCCTTGAGGTCGAGGGCGCCGTGCTGGTAGAAGCGGGCGTCCTCGATGGCGACGAGCGCGCTGAGGATGTTGGGGCTCATCTGCGTGATCGGCACGACGGTGCGGTCCCGCGAGTACACGGTGGCGATCAGGCCGCCATTGGCGTCGAGGATCTTCGAAGCCTGGCTCAGCGGCGGGCTGCTTGAGCTCTCCCGGCAGGTCGTCGAAGCCCTTGACCGTGCCCTTCGCGGACAGCCCGAGGGCGCCGGCGGCCGGCAGGGCGATCCCCGCCGCGACCACACCGGCCAGCACGCTGACACCGAGGAACTTGGCGACTTGCTGGGCCGTCGACAGCCCCCCGCCGGAACGCTTGTGAGCCATGGGGAGCAGCCTACGTTGCGATTCCCCGGACGCGCGCCCATCTGTTCGCCTACTCTGTAACGGACAGGGCGCAATCGCAGCGTGCGCTCCTGCCTCTCCCCGTCACTCTTGTGAGTGATGAGAACTGCCCGAATTTCGGTATATGCCCGAGGACTTGGCCCTCACGGCGGGTGAACTGCTCACTTTCGCCCCATAGATCCGTTTTTGCCGTCACTCACTCCGGTGGGTGATCTGCCGCGCACGCATAGTCCATTCGGGCCATGCAAGATTGGGCCTGAAAGGGCTGTTGCGCCGCGCCTACCTTCCGTAACGTCCTCAACTGGCAACGGTGAATATGCCGCTTGCCGCCGTGGGGGAGCCTCGATTCGGGAGAGGACGGCGCCAGCATGAGCAGCTGGGTAACCGACTGGAGCACGCAGGCCGCGTGCAAGACGACTGATCCGGACGAACTGTTCGTCCAGGGTGCGGCCCAGAACCGGGCGAAGGCGGTGTGCACCGGATGCCCGGTGCGGACCGAGTGCCTGGCGGACGCGCTCGACAACCGGGTGGAGTTCGGTGTGTGGGGGGGGATGACCGAGCGTGAACGCCGCGCGCTGCTGCGCCGCCGGCCCACGGTGATGTCGTGGCGCCAACTGCTGGAGACGGCCCGTACCGAGTACGAGCGCAGCACCGGTCTGCTGCCGCTCGGCGGCGACGACGAGGCGGACTACGCGGCGGCCGGCTGACCGCCTCCGAGCCGGAGGCCGATCGCCCGCAGGCCCTCCAGGTCGTGCACGTCGCCGGGCAGCGCCGTGACGTCGACCATCGGGACTTCGGGGTGCACGGACACGAAGCGGTCGCGGGTGCGCCGCTCCCGCGCGACCACCTGCATGCGCTCCGCGTGCAGCCGCAGCAGTCCGGCGGCGAGGACTTCCGTACGGTCCTGGCGGTCTCCTTCGGTACGGTCCCCCGTCCCGTCGGCGGCACCGGAGTCAGCCTTCCCGTCCGGGAGATCCACAATGCGGCCGTCGGCGAGTTTTTCCGCGACGGCCTCCGCGACCGCCTCCTCCAGCGCCTCGGCGGCGGCCAGCGCGCGCTCCGCGGTCAGCCGGTCGGCGCCGCTGCCGTGCACGCGGTTGAGGACGAGCCCGGCGAGCGGCATGTCCTCGGCGGCCAGCCGCTCCACGAAGTACGCGGCCTCGCGCAGCGCGTCCCGCTCCGGGCGCGGCGACCACGAGGAAGGCGGTGCCCGGCGCCTGGAGCAGGCGGAACGTGGCGTCGGCCCGGGTGCGGAAGCCGCCGAACATGGTGTCCATCGCGGCGACGAAGGTCTGCACGTCGCGCAGCAGCCCGGTGCCCATCACCTTGCTGAGCGTGCCGGTCATCATCGACATGCCGATGTTGAGGAACTTCACCCCGGCCCGGCCGCCGACCTTCGCCGGCGCCATCAGCAGCTTGATGAACCGGCCGTCCAGGAACGACCCGAGCCGCTTGGGCGCGTCCAGGAAGTCCAGCGCGCTGCGGCTCGGCGGGGTGTCGACGATGATCAGGTCCCAGGCGTCCTGGGCCCGCAACTGGCCCAGCTTCTCCATCGCCATGTACTCCTGCGTGCCGGCGAAACCCGCCGAGAGCGACTGGTAGAACGGGTTCTCCAGGATCGCCTTGGCCCGCTCCCGGTCGGAGTGCTGGACCACGACCTCGTCGAACGTCCGTTTCATGTCCAGCATCATCGCGTGCAGCGAGCCGCCGGCCGACCGATCGATTCCGGCCACCTCGCGGGGCGTGTTGTCGAGTTCGGTCAGGCCCATCGACTGGGCGAGCCGGCGGGCCGGGTCGATGGTGAGCACGACCGCCGTACGGCCGCGCTCGGCCGCCCGCACGCCCAGCGCGGCGGCGGTGGTGGTCTTGCCGACGCCGCCGGAGCCGCAGCACACGATGATCCGCGTCTTCGGGTCGTCCAGCAGGGGGTCGATCTCCAGCAGGGGGCTCTCCAGGCTCATCCGTCAGACCTCGGGCTCGTCGTCCGCTGCTTCGGTTCCGTGCGCGCCGCCCCGGGCTCTGTCCGGGCCGGCCTTCCGGCTCTCCGCCTGCGCCAGCTCCTCCAAGGTGGCGTCGCGGCGCGTCGTCCTCGTCGTCCGGGAAGTCGGCGTCCGCGGACGGCGGGACCACCGCCTGCTTGCGCAGGCTCTCCGCGAGCCGGTAGAGCCCGCCGAGGTCCACGCCGTCGCCCAGGAGCTCCAACTCCCGCACCGGCAGCCCCAGTCCGGCGATCTCGGCGCGCTGCTCGCGCTCCAGCACCACCCGCTGGGCGTGCTCGTGGGCCTGGGTGAGCAGCGGCTCGACGAGGCGCTCGGCGACCCCGCCGCGGCGGGCGCCGCCCAACCCGGCCTGGGAGAGCGCCTTGGCGACGGCGGCCCGGCGCTTGCCGTTGCCGGCGCCCTGCTCGGCCGCGGCGACCTCGGCCAGCTCGGCGTCGCCGAGCAGCACCGGCCGCACCATGTTGACGATCACCGCGCCGACCGGCAGCCCGGCCGCCCGCAGCTCCGCGACCCCGTCCATCGTCTCCTGGACGGGCATCTCCTCCAGCAGCGTCACCAGGTGGATCGCCGTCTGCGAGGACTTCAGCACCCGCATCACGGCCTGCGCCTGATTGTGTATGGGGCCGACCCTGGCCAGGCCCGCCACCTCGTCGTTGACGTTGAGGAACCGGGTGATCCGGCCGGTCGGCGGCGCGTCGAGCACCACCGAGTCGTACACCGGCCAGCCCGCCTTGTCCTTGCGGCGCACCGCCTCGCACACCTTGCCGGTGAGCAGCACGTCGCGCAGCCCGGGGGCGACGGTGGTGGCGAAGTCGATCGCGCCGAGCTTCTTCAGGGCCCGGCCGGCCCGGCCGAGCTTGTAGAACAGGTCGAGGTAGTCGAGCATCGCCAGCTCGGCGTCGATGGCCAGCGCGTGCACCTCGCCGCCGCCGGACGCCGAGGCGATCTTGCGCTCCTGGTACGGCAGCGCCTCGGTCTCGAAGAGCTGGGCGATGCCCTGCCGCTCCTCCACCTCGCAGAGCAGCACGCTGCGGCCCTCGGCCGCGAGGGCGAGGGCCAGCGCGGCGGCGACCGTGGTCTTTCCCGTGCCGCCCTTGCCCGTCACGATGTGGAGCCTGACGGCTGATGACTGTTGGGGGCTCACCCTTGCGAGCCTAACCACTCGGCGGCCCGGCTACTCGGGTGGCCGCCGGTTCTCGTGACGGAGCCGGGCCGGGGACGTACTAAAGTCGCCGCATGGCGAAGAAGTGGGAATACGCGACCGTGCCACTGCTGGTGCACGCGACGAAGCAGATCCTCGACACCTGGGGCGAGGACGGCTGGGAGCTGGTGCAGGTCGTGCCGGGGCCGAACAACTCCGAACAGCTCGTGGCCTACCTCAAGCGCGAGAAGCAGGCATGAGCGGCGCGGTCGGCGCCCGCCTCGCCGAACTGGGACTGACGCTGCCGGACGTGGTCCCGCCGCTGGCGGCCTACCAGCCCGCCGTACGCAGCGGTGCCTACGTCTTCACCTCCGGGCAGCTTCCCATGGTGGACGGCAAGCTCCCCGCCACCGGCAAGGTCGGCGCCGAGGTCACCCCGGAGCAGGCCAAGGAACTGGCCGCGATCTGCGCGCTCAACGCGCTGGCCGCGGTCCGCTCGGTCGCCGGCGACCTCGACCGGATCGCCCGCGTCGTCAAGGTCGTGGGGTTCGTGGCCTCCGCCCCCGACTTCACCGGCCAGCCGGCCGTGATCAACGGCGCGTCGCGAACTCCTCGGCGAGGTCCTGGGCGACAAGGGCGTCCACGCCCGCAGCGCGGTGGGCGTCGCGGTGCTGCCGCTGGACGCCCCGGTCGAGGTCGAGATCCAGGTCGAGCTCTCGGAGTGAGGGCGCGACCGCGGGCGGGTACGGCGGACCGCCGTCGCGGCGGCGCCCGCACCGGGCGCCCTCGAACATGGCGACGGGGCAACGTAGGCTCCGCCCATGAGTGCGATGAGCGGCGGCGACGTACCCGCCGGATGGGCCGAGCGGGCGCGGGCGCTGGCCCGCGGGGAGCTGACCCCGGTCCCGCCGCGGGCGGCGGCCACCGTACTGCTGCTGCGGGACACCGTGGACCGCGGCGGGCCCGCGGTCCACATGCTGCGCAGGCGCGCCTCGATGGCCTTCGCCGCGGGCGCGTACGCCTACCCCGGCGGCAGCGTCGACCCGCGGGACGAGCGCCCGGTGCGCTGGGCCGGCCCGCCGCTGGACCACTGGGCGGCGGCGCTGGGCGTACCCGCCGCGCACGCCCAGGCGGTGGTCTGCGCGGCGGTCCGCGAGACGTTCGAGGAGTCCGGCGTGCTGCTGGCCGGCCCGGACGCCGCGACCGTCGTCGCCGACACCACGGGCGCGGACTGGGAGGCCGACCGGGCCGCCCTGGTCGCCCACGACCTCGCCTTCGCCGACTTCCTGGCCCGCCGCGACCTCGTGCTGCGCTCGGACCTGCTCGGGCCGTGGGCCCGGTGGATCACCCCGGAGTTCGAGGAGCGCCGCTACGACACGTGGTTCTTCCTCGCCCTCCTGCCGGCCGGGCAGCGCACCCGGGACGTCTCGGGCGAGGCCGACCGCACGGTGTGGCTGCGGCCCGCGCGGGCCCTCGCCGGCCACGCGAGCGGCGAGATGGCCATGCTGCCGCCGACCCTCGCCACGCTGCGCGCCCTGCTCCCGCACGGCACCGCCGCCGACGCGCTCGCCGCGTCCGCCGACCGCGACCTGGCGCCCGTGACCGCCGCGGGCCTCGTTCGACGGCGCGGGCCAGATCGTGCTGACCTGGCCGGGGCACGACGACGAGGACGGTGCGGGAATCGGGGCCGAGGTGGGCGAAGGGCCGCCCGCAGGGCCGGGCCAGGGCACCGGGGCCGTCGCCGGGTCCGCGGAAGAGGCCGAGGAAAAGCCCGCGGCAGGCGCGCATGGAAAAGCCCGCGGAAGACGCCGCAGCGGGCGCGTCGCGGTACCGCCGAGGCCGCTCCGGAATCAGTCCCCGAGCCCGCCGCCGGGCCCACCGGCCCCCTCACCGAGGAGGAGCGGTGACCGTCCCCGCGACGCCCCCCGGCCGCCCGCAGTCCGCCGTCGGCGGCCGGGCCACCGCCCGCGCGCTGTGCGTCCTGGCGCCCAACCCCTCGCCGATGACCCTGGACGGCACCAACACCTGGATCGTCGCCGAGCCCGACTCCCCGCTCGCGGTCGTCATCGACCCCGGCCCGCTGGACGAGGCGCACCTGGCGCGGGTGGTCGCCACCGCGGCCGAGCACGGCAAACGCGTCGCGCTGACCCTGCTCACCCACGGCCACGCGGACCACGCGGCGGGCGCGGCCCGGTTCGCCGAACTCACCGGCACCCCCGTACGCGCCCTCGACCCCGCCCTGCGGCTCGGCGACGAGGGCCTGGCCGCGGGCGACACCGTCACCACCGGCGGCCTGGAACTGCGGGTGGTCCCCACCCCCGGGCACACCTCCGACTCGCTGTCCTTCCACCTGACCGCCGACCGGGCCGTCCTGACCGGCGACACCGTGCTGGGCCGCGGCACCACCATGGTCGCCCACCCCGACGGGCGGCTGGGCGACTACCTCGACTCGCTGCGCCGCCTCCAGGCCATGACCGTGGACGGCGAGGTGGACACGGTCCTGCCGGGGCACGGCCCGGTGCTCGACGACGCCCGCGGCGCCGTCGAGTTCTACCTCGCGCACCGCGCCCACCGCCTCGCCCAGGTCGAGACCGCCGTCGAGTCCGGCCTGCGCACCGCCTCCGACGTCGTGGCCCACGTCTACGCCGACGTGGACCGCGCCCTGTGGCCCGCGGCCGAGCTGTCGGTCCGCGCCCAACTCGACTACCTGCGCGAACACGGACTCATCGAGCTGCCATGACCCTCCCCCCGAATTCCCCGAACCCCCCGGGCACCCCGGACGCCGGGCTCGCCCCTTCTTCCTTCGACCCCTGGTCGCCCGCCTTCGTCGCCGATCCCTACCCGGCGTACGGGGAACTGCGCGCGGCCGGCCGCGCGCACTACTTCGAGCCGTCCGACCAGTGGCTGATCCCGCACCACGACGACGTCAGCGCCCTGCTGCGCGACCGCCGGCTCGGCCGCGGCTATCTGCACCGCTTCACCCACGAGGAGTTCGGCCGCACGGCGCCCCCGCCCGCGCACGAGCCGTTCACCACCCTCAACGGCAACGGCCTGCTCGACCTCGAAGCCCCGGCCCACACCCGTATCCGGCGGCTGGTCGCCAAGGCGTTCACCCCGCGCACGGTGGAGCGCCTGGCGCCGACCGTGGAGCGGCTGGCCGCCGAACTGGTCGCCTCCCTGCGAGGCGGACGGCGGCGGCGACCTGCTCGCCCGCGTCGCCGAACCGCTGCCCGTCGCGGTCATCGCCGAGATGCTCGGCGTGCCGCCCGCCGACCGCGGGCTGCTGCGGCCCTGGTCGTCGGCGATCACCGGCATGTTCGAGCTGAACCCGACCGAGGACACGGCCCGGCGCGCGGTCCTGGCCAGCGAGGAGTTCTCCGCGTACCTGCGGGAGCTGATCGCCGTACGCCGCCGCGACCCCGGCGAGGACCTGATCAGCGCGCTGATCGCGGCCCACGAGGACGGCGACCGGCTCAGCGAGCAGGAGATGGTCTCCACCTGCGTGCTGCTGCTCAACGCCGGCCACGAGGCCACCGTGAACACCACCACCCTCGGCTGGCTCACCCTCTTCCGGCACCCCGGCCAGCTCGCGCTGCTGCGCGAGGACCCCGCCCGGCTGCGGGACGCCGTGGAGGAGATGCTCCGCTACGACACCCCCTTGCAGATGTTCGAACGCTGGGTGCTGGACGACATCGAGGTCGGCGGTACGGTCATCCCGCGCGGCTCCGAGATCGCCCTGCTCTTCGGCTCCGCCAACCGCGACCCGGCCCGCTTCACCGCGCCCGACCGCTTCGACGTCACCCGCCCCGCCGACGGCAACCGCCACCTCACCTTCGGCGCGGGCATCCACTACTGCCTGGGCGCCCCGCTGGCCCGCCTCGAACTCGCCGCCTCCTTCGGCACCCTCCTGCGCCAGGCCCCCGGCCTCACGCTCGCCGCGGAGCCCCGGTGGCGCCCCGGCTACGTGATCCGCGGCGTGGAGGAGCTGCTGGTGAGCTGGTGAGGCCGCGGCGCGGTACGAGCGGGCCGTACGCCTTGACCGGGCCGGGCGGGCCCGGGGACAACTGCGGATAAACTTCGGATCGACTCCCGGGGAGGCGACGATGAGCGATGACGGCGGACGCACCGCGCGTTCCGAGGCCGCCGACCGCGGGGGCCTGCCGGACGCCACCGGAGCCCGTGCGATGTCCTTCGTCGAGCACTTCGCCGCCGAACTGGTCGAGGCCGGGATGCCGCGCATGCCGGCCCGTGTCTTCTCCGCGCTGCTCGCCTCCGAGGAGGGCGCGCTCAGCTCCGCCGAACTGGGCGAGCGCCTCCAGGTCAGCCCGGCCGCCATCTCCGGCGCCGTCCGCTACCTCGCCCAGGTCGGCATGCTCGCCCGCGAGCGCGAACCCGGCTCGCGCCGCGAGCGGTACCGCGTGCACAGCGACCAGTGGTACGAGACGTTCACCAGCCGCGACCGCGTCCTGGTACCGCTGGGAGAACGCCCTGCGCACCGGCGCCCGGAGCGTGGGCGAGGAGACGGACGCGGGACGGCGGCTCGCCGAGACCGCGGCGTTCTTCGAGTTCCTCCAGAAGGAGCTGACCGGGATGATGGAGCGCTGGCGGGAGCACAAGGCCACGCTGTGACGGGCGCGTCGGTCCCTCCGGGGCCGGCTGCCACCCGGGCGCCGCGCGGCAGGATCGTCCCCCGGCCGCCACGTCCGGACCGGCCGCTACGGCGGACCCGGCCGCGCTCCGGGATGGCCCTCTCGCTTCCGGACCTCCCGCTACTCCGGGACGGTCAGCCGCCAGGCCGACGGCTCCACGGTCCACGTACGGGTCCGCACCGGCCCGGTGATCGCCGAGTCCGCGCGGTAGCGGAAGTCGCGCCCCGAGACGGTGATCGTCCGCGCCCGGGCGCTCACCTGCGCCGATCCCGGGGTGCGCCGGACGAAGACCTCCGCGAATCCGGCGGGCGCGGGGCGTACCGACACCTCGTGCACCGGCTCGTCGAGGTCGGCCAGCAGCACCCCGTCGGCCTCGACCCGCAGCCGCTGCGCGCGCGGCGGCGGGCTGCCGTTGACCGCGACCGGCGAGGTCAGGGTGCGCACCAGGGAGCGGGCGGTCTTCTCGACCGGCGTCCACCAGCGCGCCGCGGTGTGCGCGACCGGGGCGCCGCAGGGGATGCTCAGCGTGCCGAGCACGATGCCGCCGCACTCGTCGACCAGCAGGTCGAGTTCGCGTTCGACGCCTCCCAGTACGGCCCGGGCGGCGTCCGGCACACCGGCCGGCACCCCCAGCGCGCGGGCCAGGGTGGAGCGCGGCCCGATCGGCACCACGGACACCGGGGCGTCGTGCAGCGTGTGCTCGCGGCGCAGGGCGCTGACCGTGCGCAGCAGGGCCGCGTCGTCGCCGAGCACCACGGGATGGCGACGGCCGCGGTGGGCGAGCATGCGCTCCGCCTCCTCCACCGATTCCGGGAAGACGATCTTCACGGAAACGGCGCCCGCGCACAGCACATCCTTGGCGATCCGGACGGATTCGCCGTCGGTGGCGCGGGCCGCGGGGTCGATGACGACGAGCAGGGGATGCCCGGCCGGGACGTGAGCCGACACCTTGGTCCTTCCTCAGGTAAAATCTCGGTGCAAGAGCCCCTTGCGCCTTTGCGTCAGGGGCTTCGTCTATTCCGGGGCAGGTTCGACGGCTCTCTGCACGTTGGACATGCCCCGCCCGGAAGGGGTGTACGCCTGTGCCCGCACTTGTGCTGCTCGGTGCTCAGTGGGGTGACGAGGGCAAGGGGAAGGCCACCGACCTGCTCGGTGGTTCCGTGGACTATGTAGTGCGCTACCAGGGCGGCAACAACGCCGGCCACACCGTCGTCGTCGGTGACCAGAAGTACGCACTGCATCTCCTCCCCTCCGGAATCCTGTCACCGGGATGTGTCCCGGTGATCGGCAACGGTGTCGTGGTCGACCCCGCGGTCCTGCTCTCCGAGCTGAGCGGACTGAACGAGCGGGGTGTCGACACGTCCAAACTGCTGATCAGTGGTAACGCCCATCTGATCACGCCCTATCACCAGACCATCGACAAGGTGACCGAGCGCTTCCTCGGCAACCGGAAGATCGGCACCACGGGACGCGGCATCGGCCCCGCCTACGCGGACAAGATCAACCGCGTCGGCATCCGGGTGCAGGACCTCTTCGACGAATCGATCCTCCAGCAGAAGGTCGAAGCGGCGCTCCAGGACAAGAACCAGATCCTGGTCAAGATCTTCAACCGGCGGGCCATCACCACCGAACAGGTAGTGGAGGAATACCTCGGTTACGCGGACCAGATCAAGGGCTTCGTCGCCGACACCGCGCTGGTGCTCAACAACGCCCTGGACGCGGGCAAGGTCGTGCTCATGGAAGGCGGACAGGGGACGCTCCTCGACGTGGACCACGGCACCTACCCCTTCGTCACGTCGTCCAACCCCACCGCCGGCGGCGCCTGCACCGGCAGCGGCATCGGCCCCACCAAGATCACCCGGGTGATCGGCATCCTCAAGGCGTACACCACGCGGGTCGGTTCCGGACCCTTCCCGACCGAACTCCTCGACGAGGACGGCGAGAAGCTGCGGACGATCGGCCGCGAGTTCGGCGTCACCACCGGGCGCAACCGGCGCTGCGGCTGGTTCGACGCGGTCATCGCCCGTTACGCCACCCGGGTGAACGGTCTCACCGACTTCTTCCTCACCAAGCTCGACATCCTCACCGGCTGGGAGCGCATCCCGGTCTGCGTGGCCTACGAGGTCGACGGCCGCCGGGTCGACGAACTCCCTTACAGCCAGAGCGACTTCCACCACGCCAAGCCCGTCTACGAATACCTTCCCGGCTGGTCGGAGGACATCACCAAGGCGAAGACCTTCGCGGAACTGCCGAAGAACGCGCAGGACTACGTCAAGGCGCTGGAGGAGATGTCCGGCGCGCCGATCTCCGCGATCGGGGTCGGCCCCGGCCGCGACGAGACGATCGAGATCAACTCCTTCCTGTAGCCCGTCCGTCGGCCTCCTTAGGAGTACAGGTAAGCCCCGTCCACCTGGTGGACGGGGCTTACCTGTTACCTCTACGTGTGCCCTTGTTCGAGTCCCTGCCGGTGTTCCTGAGGGAACGGCGGGCCCCGGCAGGCCCGCGGCTGTCAGCCGGAGACCTTCTCGTACGTCAGCGGGCTCTTGCCCGGGTCGACGTTGTCGCGGCGCAGGTGGGTGCTGTCGACCAGGGTCAGCGTGGTGGCGTCGCCCGGGCTGCACGAGGACAGCGGCGTGCCGCTGACCACCTTCGACGGGCTCAGCCGCACCGGCGGCCCGGGCGCGACGACCCGCATCGACCAGGTGCAGGTGTACGACGCGCTCTCGCCGGCCAGGTCCACGGTGCCGTCACCGTGGACCGTCAGGGTGCGGGTGTTGTCGCCCTCGTCGGCGCTGTTGAAGGACGTCCGCCACACGCCGACCATGCCGCCGGGCACCGTCGCACCGGCCGGGTCCACCTGGCGCGCCGACCCGCTCGGCGTCCCGCTGGACGGATCGGGCGCCGGGTCCGCGCTGTTGCCGCTGCCCTGGGTGGCGATGTACGCGGTCGCGCCGCCCGCCACGACCACCAGCGCGATCACCGCGGCGAGCAGGGGCCCGCGCCGCCTCTTGGGCGCCGTATAGGGCGCCTGGGGCCCGCCCGGCCCCTGCCCCGGGTGGCCCGGCCCGGGGGACGCCGGGGGCGGCGTCGTCATGGGCGGCGGCGTGGGGACCGGCGTCGGTGCCGGCTGCGACACATAGGTGGGCGAGTACGCCGTCGGCGGCAGCGGGCGGCCCGGATTCCGTACGGCGGGGCCGGTGGCGGCGGCGCTGACCGGGCCGCCCGCCCCGCCGGGCACAGGTTCCGGCACAGGTTCCGGCACAGGTTCCGGCACCGGCCCGGACCCGGTCTCGGGCACCGCCTCGGGCGCCGGTGCCGCGAGCGCCTGCTCCGGCACGGCGTCCGGGCGGGTCGGCGCCTCCCGGGGCGGGGCCTCCGCCTCGGACTCCAGTTCCAGCAGGCGCACCGCGTGGCGGCCCAGCCGGGCCACGATCGCGCCGGGCAGCCAGGGCTCGCCGTCCGGCCCGTGCGCGGAATCCGGCCCGTGCGCCGCGTCCTGCCCGGGCTGCGGCCCGTCGACCCGCGCGCCCAGCAGGTGCCGTACCTCGTCCAGGGACGGCCGGGCGGCCGGCTCCTTGGCCAGGCAGGCGGCCACCAGTTCGCGCAGCCCCTCGGGGACGGGGGCCAGGTCCGGCGGCTCCTGCACGATGCGGAACATCTGGGCGTGCACCCCGCTGCCGGCCGCGCCGAAGGGCGGCAGGCCGGTGGCCGCGTAGGCGAGCACGGACCCGAGGCAGAAGATGTCGCACGCGGGGGTGACCCGGTCGCCCCTGACCTGCTCGGGCGACATGAAGCCGGGCGACCCGACCATCGCTCCCGCGTGGGTGATGGAGCCGTCGGCGACCGTCTCCAGGGCGCGGGCGATACCGAAGTCGATCACCCGGGGCCCGTCGATGGTGATCATCACATTGGACGGCTTGAGGTCGCGGTGGACCAGCCCCGCCGCGTGGATGTCCGCCAGGGCCTGCGCCAGCCCCGCCGCGAGGACGCGCACCGAGCGCTCCGGCAGCGGCCCGTACTCCTTGCCGACCACCTCCTGCAGCGAGGGGCCCGCGACGTAGCCGGTGGCGACCCAGGGGACGTCGGCCTCGGTGTCGGCGTCGAGCACGGGCGCCGTCCACTGCCCGCCGACCCGCCGCGCGGCCTGCACCTCGCGCCGGAAGCGGGAGCGGAACTCGTCCTGCTCGGCGAGATCGGGCCTGACCAGCTTCACCGCGACCGTGCGGCCGCGCTCCGAGCGGGCGAGGTAGACCCGGCCCATGCCGCCCGCGCCGAGCCGGCCCAGCAGCCGGTAGGCGCCGATCCAGCGCGGATCATCGGCTCTCAGCTCGTCCATCGCGTGTGTTCGCCCCCCACTTCGGCCGTCCGGGCCGCCGCCGGTCAGTGCGGCGCACCTTTACGGCGAACAATAAGCGTATGAACGCCACCGGGTCAGGGCCGGTATCGGCCCCGGGCGGAGGCCCGCCGGAGCGCCGCCTTGACACCGTGTCGGCCTATCCCCGCCTCGCGATACAGGCTGCCGCTGTGCCGCCGGTGCCGACCGTACCTAGCCTGGAGACATGACCACCGCGACCCCTTTGACGACGCCCGGCGCCCCGCTCGCCGACCCCGGGACCGGAGCCGCGGTCAAGGCCGCGGACCGCGCCCACGTCTTCCACTCATGGTCGGCGCAGGAGGTCATCGACCCGCTGGCGGTCGCGGGCGCGGAGGGGTCGTACTTCTGGGACTACGACGGCAACCGCTATCTGGACTTCTCGTCCCAGTTGGTGAACACCAACATCGGGCACCAGCACCCCAAGGTGGTCGAGGCGATCCAGCGGCAGGCGGCGAAGCTGGCCACCTTCGCGCCGGCGTTCGCCATCGACGTGCGCTCCGAGGCCGCCCGGCTGATCGCCGAGCTGACCCCCGGCGACCTCGACAAGATCTTCTTCACCAACGGCGGCGCGGAGGCCGTCGAGAACGCGGTCCGCATGGCCCGGCTGCACACCGGGCGCCCTAAGGTGCTCAGCGCCTACCGCTCCTACCACGGCTCCACCGCCGCCGCGATCAACCTGACGGGTGACCCGCGCCGCTGGGCCTCCGACACCGCCTCGGCCGGAGTCGTGCACTTCTGGGGGCCGTACCTCTACCGCTCGCAGTTCCACGCCGCCGACGAGGCCGAGGAGGGCGCCCGCGCCCTTGAGCACCTGGAGCAGCTGATCGCCTTCGAGGGACCGCAGACGGTCGCCGCCGTCGTCCTGGAGACGATCGTGGGCACCGCGGGGGTCCTCGTCCCGCCGGACGGCTACCTGGCCGGTGTACGGGCCCTGTGCGACCGCCACGGCATCGTTTTCATCCTCGACGAGGTGATGGCCGGCTTCGGCCGCACCGGGCGCTGGTTCGCCGCCGACCACTGGGACGTCGTCCCCGACCTGCTCACCTTCGCGAAGGGCGTCAACTCCGGGTACGTGCCGCTGGGCGGCGTCGCGATCTCCGAGCGGATCGCCGCCACCTTCGCCACCCGCCCCTATCCCGGCGGCCTGACCTACTCCGGCCACCCGCTGGCCTGCGCCTCCGCCGTCGCCACCATCAACGCCATGCGCGAGGAGGGCGTCGTGGAGAACGCCGCCCACATCGGCGACACCGTGCTCGGCCCGGGCCTGCGCGAGATCGCCGACCGCCACCCGTCGGTGGGCGAGGTGCGCGGACTCGGCGTCTTCTGGGCGCTCGACCTGGTCAAGGACAAGATCACCCGCGAGCCCCTGGTGCCCTACAACGCGGCCGGCGCCGACAACGCCCCGATGGCCGAGTTCGCCGCCGCCTGCAAGCACTCCGGCCTGTGGCCGTTCGTCAACATGAACCGTACGCACGTGGTCCCGCCGTGCACGGTCACCGCGTCCGAGGCGGAGGAAGGGCTCGCCCTCCTCGACCAGGCGCTGAGCGTCGCCGACCGGCACACCACCGCGGCCGCGGGCTGACCGCCAAGGAGCACCGTCGCGGCGCCTGAGGAGCCCCGGCGGCCGCGGACCGACGGTTGTGGCGCATATGACCGTGACCCTCGCCTATCGTGTGCGAGGGTCATACGCATGTACGACCGTACGGCCCTTTCATACGAAAAGGAGACGGCATGCCGGACGCCGGCGAGCCCCGGGCACCTAAGGCGCCGCACGTCTCACACGTGCGGCGCAGCAGCCTGCGGCAGCAGATCGCCGACGCCCTGCGCGACGAGATCCTCACCGGCCGCCTCCAGGCCGGCCGCCACTTCACCGTCAAGCAGATCGCCGAGACCTACGGCGTCTCCGCCACGCCGGTGCGCGAGGCCCTGGTCGACCTCGCCGCACAAGGACTGCTGGAGGTCGAGCAGCACCGCGGCTTCCAGGTGCGGCGGTTCACCCCCGCCGACTTCCGCTCGCTCACCGAGGCGCTCTCCTTCGTCGTCGAGGCGGGCTTCCGCTGGATGGCCGAGCACGGCATCCGCGAGCTGCCCGACGACGCCCTCGCCTCGGTGCGCCGCCGCGCCGAGGCCGCCGCCCGCGCCGCGCGGTCCGGCGTCCTGGACGTCCTGGTCGGCTGCGACCTGCGCTTCTGGGCCGAGTTGGAGGCCATGCTCGGCAACCGGCACCTGTGCGAGTTCCTGGAGCGGCTGCGCACCCAGACCTGGATCTACGCCGTGCCCCACCTGCGCGGCCTCAGCGAGCCGGCCGACGTGTGCTGGTCCGACCATGTCGCCCTCGTGGACGCCATCGCCGCCCGCGACACGGCGACCGCGCTGCACCTCACCCAGGAGTACAACGTGCACACAAGGGCGTTGATGGAGAAGCTGGCGCCCGCACGCTCCTGACGCGACCGGGGCGGCCGCCTTACGCTGTACGCCCCCGACCGGATGGAGTGATTCGTGGCCTGCGACTTGTGGCTTGTGCCGCTCGTGGACGTGCTCTGCCACAGCCCGGAAAATCCCTTCTCCGAGGAACTCGCCCGTTACGACAAGGCGTTGGGCGAGGCGGGCCAGCCCCCGATCCCCGTCTACAGCTACATGCCGGGACTCTCCGGCGACGTGGCGCCCATCGCGTGCTTCGACTACGACGCCCTGCACTTCCTGCGCCGCGCCTACCTGCTGGCCCTCCAGGGCCTCGAGGTCGGTCCGGTCGACGCCCTGGGCGGCGACTACGAGCAGCTGCTGGAGATGTTCGAGTCCACCGCCCAGGCGTCGCACCTGGTGTGGCACTACGACCACGCGGGCGCGTACGTCCCGCTGGACTTCCCGCAGCCCGTGGTCAACGACGAACTCCTCGAAGGCGGCGGCCCGCTCGGCTCCAGCCACGGGCTGCTGCGCGAACTCGAATTCGTCGCCCCCGCCATCGGCATCGACCCGGCCAACCCGCCGGCCGCCCCGGCGCCGCCCGACCGCCACACCTCGCTCGAAGAGCCCGCCCGGACGCCGTCCTCCGCGTCCGGCCCCGGTCCCTTCGCCCGCGAGACCCACGTGTGGCTCGGCCTGCACGCGGCCGCCACCCGCTCCCTGGGCCAGGGCTCGATGATCGTCTTCAGCTAGCGCTGTGACGCTGTGACGCTGTGACGCTGCGACCGCGCCGGGCCGCGACCGTACAGGCCGGCGTCCCACCGGCCCGCGAACGTCGCGGCCCGCGACCGTACACGGCCGGCGCCAGCGCCGCTCCCCGCCGTCCTCAGCGCGGCCCCTCCGGGGGCCGCTGGCGGGGCATGTTGGGGCGGGTGCTCGGGTGCGCCATGCGCGGGCCGGGCGGGGCGTCGGTGCGGGTGGGGGACCAGGCGGGGGACTGGGTGCGCAGGGAGGGCCCGGCGGCCCGGGCGCCGAAGTCGACCATCCAGTCGGAGGTCTCCAGCCGGACCAGGTCGGCGACGTCGTCGCAGAAGCGCCGCAGGATGGCGAGGCAGCGCTCCGCGGCCTCGGCGGCGGTGCCGTCGGCCGGCCCGAGCACCTCGCGGACGCTCTCGGACGCCCAGTCGAAGCGCAGGGCCTCCAGCCGCCGCTGCACGGCCTGCGCGGTGGCGACGTCCCGCATCCAGCCCGAGGTCAGCCCGAGCACGCGGTCGAAGGCCACGCACGCACCCGACAGCAGCAGCGCGAGATAGCCCCAGCGGGCCAGGGAGGCGCCGCCGTGGGCGAGTTCGACCAGGGGCAGGGCCGCCGCGCCGGCGGCGCACAGGGCGGCGCCCGTCCGCAGGCACCGGGCGCCGCGGCGCTTCCACAGGCGGTCGTACAGGTACCAGTCGGCGGTGCGCTGCGCGCCCTCCTCGGCCCAGCGGTAGACCTGTTCGAGGCGCTCGGCGGGCTCGCCCCAGTCGCCCAGCGGGAAGGGCAGCGGCCGCAGGTCCTCGTGATGATGGTGCAGCGCCCGCCGCTGAGGCTCCTCCCGAGGGGTCTCCTCGGGAAACATGTCCGGCTGGCTCACTGCACGCTCCCTCGACCTGCCCGCCCGGTGTGACGTTCTCTTCTACCGCCGAACGGCTGAGGCGGGAGTGAGGATGTCAGGGATTACCCCCGTAAGGGCCTGTGTGATCAGGTATACGACGTCTGGTGCCGTCGCTCGAAAGAGTGAGGGCGGCCGCGCCCGGCGCCGCCCACTACCCTGGTGGCGTGAAGGTCCTTGTCATCGGCGGCGGCGCCCGCGAACACGCCCTGTGCCGCTCCCTGTCCCTCGACCCCGAGGTCACCTCGCTGCACTGCGCGCCCGGCAACGCCGGCATCGCGCAGATCGCGCGAGCTGCACCCGGTCGACGCCATGGACGGCGCGGCCGTCGCCGCGCTGGCCGTGGAGCTGGCCGCGGACCTGGTGGTCGTCGGCCCCGAGGCGCCGCTGGTCGCCGGCGTCGCCGACGCCGTACGGGACCGGGGCATCGACTGCTTCGGGCCGTCGCGGGAGGCCGCGGCGCTGGAGGGCTCGAAGGCGTTCGCCAAGGACGTCATGGCCACCGCCGGCGTGCCGACCGCCCGCTCCTACGTGTGCACCACGGCCGAGCAGATCGACGTCGCGCTCGACGCCTTCGGGCCGCCCTACGTCGTCAAGGACGACGGGCTCGCGGCCGGCAAGGGCGTCGTCGTCACCGCCGACCTGGCGGCCGCCCGCGCGCACGCGCTGGCCTGCGACCGGGTGGTCATCGAGGAGTACCTCGACGGCCCCGAGGTGTCGCTGTTCGCGGTGACCGACGGGCAGACGGTGCTGCCGCTCCAGCCCGCCCAGGACTTCAAGCGCGCCCTGGACGGCGACGAGGGCCCCAACACCGGCGGCATGGGCGCGTACTCGCCGCTGCCGTGGGCCGACCCCAAGCTGGTCGAGGAGGTCGAGCGGACCGTGCTCCAGCCGACCGTCGACGAGCTGCGGCGGCGCGGCACGCCCTTCGCCGGGCTGCTCTACGCCGGGCTCGCGATCACCTCGCGCGGGGTGCGGGTCATCGAGTTCAACGCGCGCTTCGGCGACCCCGAGACGCAGGTCGTGCTCGCCCGCCTCAAGACGCCGCTGGCCGGGGTGCTGCGCGCCGCCGCGACCGGGCAGCTCGCCGCCTACCCGGCGCTGCGCTGGAGCGACGGCGCCGCGGTCACCGTGGTCATCGCGTCGCACAACTACCCCGACACCCCGCGGACCGGCGACCCGATCACCGGGCTCGACGACGTCGCCGAGAAGGACGAGCACGCCTACGTCCTGCACGCGGGCACCCGCACGGAGGACGACGGGCGGACCGTGTCGGCCGGCGGCCGCGTGCTGTCGGTCACGGCCACCGGCTCCGACCTCGCCAAGGCCCGCGACCGCGCCTACCGCGCGGTCGGCCGGATCGGCCTCGACGGCGGCCAGCACCGTACGGACATCGCGGCGAAGGCCGCCGAGGACGCGGCGGACGCGGCCCGGGCCGCGCGGACCCCCGGCGCCTGACCGCCGCCGCCCGCACCGGCCCCTGCTCGCACACCCCGGGCCCCGGCGGCCGTACGCCCCGACGCGCCCGGCCGTAGCCCTGCGCGCCCGGCCGTTACGGCTCCCGCTGCGGCCGGAACTGCGGCGGCCCGTCGGCCGGAAAGCCACTCCAAGGAGTGATGCCTCGGCCATACGGCTGACTCCTCAGCAGCGCCCAACTATGGTGCCCGGAAGGCGCACCGCGGGACATTGCGGCATTCAGCCGTCCGGCATTGCGATGTCGGTGGGCGGTGCGACAGTGGGGAGAAGGCCGTCACAGGGGCGGTCGCCGCTAGCGCTGGGGGTGAGCCGCCGATGGCCGGACAAGCTGGTGAGGCCGCCGCGCGGACCCGCGCGCTGGCGGTGCTGCGGCTGCGCGGCTCCGCGCTCGCCGTCGCGCTGCTGCCGGCCGCCGCCGCCGTGGTGCTGCACGCCGGACGGGCCACCGGCCGGATCGACGGCCCGGCCTGGGACGGTGTGCGGTGGGCCGTGACCGCAGGCGCGGTCGTCGTCCTCGCGGTCGCCGCGGCCGTCGCGGCCGTGATCGCCCGCGCCAGGCCGGCCGTGAGCCCCACCGTGCCGGTCGCCGAGTCGATCGCCCCCGACCTCTACCTGATGGTCCGCGACCTCGCGGACCGGCTCCAGGTGCCCGCGCCCTCGGCCATAGAGCTCACCCCGGACTGCGACAGCTGGCTGGAGGACCGCAGGACCGTCCGCGGCCGTCGCGGCCCCGAGCGGCGGCCCGCGCCCGTCCTGGTCATCGGCTCGCCCTTCATGTGGTGGATGCGCGTCGCCGAACTGCGGGCGCTGCTCGCCCCCGTCGTGGCCGGCACCGCGCCCGCCGCCGACCCCGAGATATTCGCAGCCCGCCGGTTCGTCCGCGGGCTCGACGCGGCCGCGGCGGTCGCCTCCGAGGGCAGCCGCCGCGCCCTGCCGCTGCGCCCGGCGTACGGCCTGCTCGGCTGGGTGACGCGGCTGCTGCTGCGCGGCTGCCGCGGGCACGCGGCGGAGATGGAGCGCGGGGTGGCCGCGTCCGCGTCCGAGCGGGCGCAGGCCGTCGACTACGGGCTGCGGATCGTCGCCCAGGAGCAGGTGGGACTCGCCTACGCGGGGTGGGACCGGCTGCTGACCCGGGTCGCGCTGCCCGCGTGGCGGACCGGCCGCTGGCCGTCCCGGCTGGACGCCGGGGTGGTCGCCGCCCTCACCGAGCTGTCCCGGCGGGACCGGCTGGCCGACGGGTTCGAGACCCGGCTGGGCGAACGCCCCGCGTGCGACCTGCTGGAGGAGCCCGGCGCCGTGGACGAGGCGGTGTCCCTGCTGGCCGCCCGCATCTTCCACGGCGGCCCCGAGCGCCCCGGCCCCGGCTGGGAGCCGGTGAGCTGGACCCGCTACCCCGAGGAGGTCGTGGACCGGATCTGGCGCGAGGAGGCGGGTCGGCTCATACGGGTGCTCGACGCGATGCGGCCCGCGGTCGAGCCAGCGCCCGCCATGTCCTCCTACGTGCCCGGAGCCTCCGGGCGGCGCGGCATCCTGCTCAGGGGCCGGGAGGAGTCCTCCGCGTTCGGCGGCGTGACGCTGGGCCGGATCATCGACCGGCTGGCCGTGCCCGGGGGTTCGGCCGGCGAGGCGGTCGCCGCGCGGCTGGACGAGGCCGTGCCGTCCGGGGAGCCGGACATCCCCGGGTCCCCGTATCCGCTGGTGCCGGCCCGGACCGGCCGGGAACTGCTCGCCGACCACGTGGTGGCGGTCGTCAGCTGCGCCGCGATGGACACCGCGGGCGCGACGCCGGGACTGGACTGGCTGGACGGGCCGACGCTGCGGCTGGCCGGGGTGCGGCGCAGCGACCTGGCGAAGGTCGTGCTCCAGCTCGTGGAGCACGGGGACGCGGCGCCCCTGCGCGAGTGGCTGACCTCCACCGGGATCAGGCCCGACAAGCCGCTGCGGCTCCCGTAACTCCCGCGTCCTCGGCGATTCCCGGGCTCTCGGTCACTTCCCGGGCGCGTGGCACCTCCCGCGCGCCCTCGGGCCTCGGCACTCCCTCGCGCACCTCAGCGCCCGGCGCCCGTCACAGGACGCCGGCTCCCTTGAGACCCCGGCCTCCTTGAGACCGCGGCCCCTTGGACGCCGGCGTCCTTGGAGCGCCGCGCCCCCGTACCCGCGGACCCCCGCGCCCCCGTCCCGCGGACCCAGGCACCCCGTACCCCGCGGCCCCGCGCGCCTCCGCCAGGATCCCCCCGGACCGGCCGCGCCACGCCGTCGCGTGGCCGGAAGGTCGTCCCTCGGAGCGAAATCAGCGTAGG
This sequence comes from uncultured Actinomycetota bacterium, assembly GCA_963820715.1. Lineage (GTDB taxonomy): Bacteria > Actinomycetota > Actinomycetes > Streptomycetales > Streptomycetaceae > Actinacidiphila. The sequence goes on from CAWGAU010000006.1 coordinate 153,788, forward strand.
GAAACGACACGAAACGTGATGACGGTAGTGCTATGTGTGATGTGCTGGGAGCGGTAGACCGCACGGTTGCACCGGGCGGGGCGGAGCGGGGTGGTGGGGAGGGCGAGGGACATGGGGGACGTGCGGCGGTGGGAGTCGGGGGCGCTGGCCCACGGCGTCTCGGACCCGTTCGGCCAGGGTCCGCTGCCCTGGCTGCGCGGCGAGGAGCAGTATCTGGGCGACGAGGGTCACGTGGTGCCCTGGTACGTCGACCTGGCCGCGAGCAGCGGAAAGACGCCGCACAAGCCGCATGTGCCGGGTCCGCGCACGGCGGATGACGTACGCCGGCAGATCAAGGGGTTCGCCGGGGCGAGCGCCGTGGCGCCCGGGGAGCCGATCGACTTCCGGATCACCGTCGACCCGCCGCAGGAGTTCACGGTGGACGTCTACCGGATCGGTCACTACGGCGGGGACGGCGCCTCGCACGTGACGGCGAGCCCGCGGCTGTCCGGCATCGTCCAGCCGGCGCCGCTGGCCGCCGGACGGACGATTTCCTGCCATCACTGGTGGCAGTCGTGGCGGCTCCAGGTCCCGCCGCACTGGAAGACCGGGCGCCTATGTCGCCGTGCTCACCACCGCCGACGGCTACCGCAGCCATGTGCCCTTCACCGTGCGGGACCTGACGGCCCGCGCCGATCTGCTGCTCCTGCTGCCCGACGTCACCTGGCAGGCGTACAACCTGTATCCCGAGGACGGCAGGACGGGCGCGAGCCTCTACCACGCCTGGGACGCCGGGGGCCGGCTGCTGGGCGAGGAGCAGGCGGCGACCACCGTGTCCTTCGACCGCCCCTACGCGGGCGCGGGCCTGCCCCTGCACATCGGCCACGCCTACGACTTCGTGCGCTTCGCCGAGCGCTACGGATACGACCTCGCCTACGCCGACGCACGCGACCTGCACGCGGGCCGGATCGACCCGTCCCTCTACCGCGGCCTGGTCTTCCCCGGCCACGACGAATACTGGTCGCGCCCGATGCGCCGGCGCGCGGAGGCAGGCGCGGGACGGCGGCACCTCGCTGGTGTTCCTGTCCGCCAACACCATGTACTGGCAGATCGACCTGGCCGCCTCCCCGGCCGGCGACCAGGACCGCCTGCTGACCTGCCGCAAGCGCCACGGGGAGCACGGCCCGGGCGAGGCGCCCAGAGGGCGCACCGCGCTGTGGCGGGACCAGGGCGAGCCCGAGCAGCTCGCTGCTCGGCGTGCAGTACGCGGGCCGGGTGCCGCAGCCGTCCCCGCTCGTGGTGCGCAACGCCTCGCACTGGCTGTGGGAGGCCACCGGCGCGGGCGAGGGCGACAAGATCCCCGGTCTGGTCGCGGGCGAGGCCGACCACTACTTCCCGCGCGCCCCGCTGCCGGAGTCCACCGAGCGCATCCTGCTGGCCCATTCGCCCTACGACTCGGGCGACGGCCGCCGCTCCCACCAGGAGACGTCGCTGTACCGGGCGCCGAGCGGGGCGTACGTCTTCGCGTCGGGGACGTTCGCCTGGTCGCCGGCGCTGGACCGGCCCGGCCACGTCGACGCCCGGGTGCAGCGGGCCACGGCCAACCTGCTGGACCGGATCTGCAAGCGCGACTGACCCGGCGGCGCGGCCCGGCGCCCCGGTGGGCGGGCGCCGGTTGCCCGTCCCGCGCGCGGGTGGCTGCGGAGTTGTCCACAGGTCAGGCCGACCCCTGCGCGCCGAGTCCGTCCCGGTACGGGAGAATCGGCAGCTGAACCACCAAGTGGGGAGGACACCCATGCCCGGATTCGTCGACAAGCCCGAGCCCGTCCAGGTGCCCGGTCTCGTCCATCTGCACACCGGCAAGGTCCGCGACCTCTACCGGAACGAGGCGGGCGAGCTGGTCATGGTGGCCAGCGACCGCACCTCGGCCTTCGACTGGGTGCTGCCCACCCTCATCCCGGACAAGGGCCGCGTCCTCACCCAGCTGTCGCTGTGGTGGTTCGACCAGCTCGCCGACCTCGTGCCGAACCATGTGATCTCCACCGACGTGCCCGAGGGCGCGCCCGCGGACTGGGCGGGCCGCACCATGGTGTGCCGTCCGCTGCGGATGGTCCCGGTGGAGGCCGTCGCCCGCGGCTACCTCACCGGCTCCGGCCTGCTGGAGTACGACGAGTACCGCACGGTCTGCGGACTCGCCCTCCCCGAGGGCCTGGTGGACGGCTCGGAGCTGCCCGCGCCGATCTTCACCCCGGCCACCAAGGCGGCCGTCGGCGAGCACGACGAGAACGTGTCGTACGAGGAGGTGGCCCGGCAGGTCGGCGCGGAGACGGCGGCGCTGCTGCGCCAGACCACCCTGGCGGTCTACTCCCGGGGCCGCGACGTCGCCCGTGAGCGCGGCATCATCCTGGCGGACACGAAGTTCGAGTTCGGCTTCGACGCGCAGGACACCCTGGTGATCGCCGACGAGGTGCTGACGCCGGACTCCTCGCGCTTCTGGCCGGCGGACGTGTGGGAGCCCGGCCACCCGCAGCCGTCGTACGACAAGCAGATCATCCGGGACTGGCTCACCTCGGACGCCTCCGGCTGGGACCGGCACGGCGAGCAGCCGCCGCCGGAGCTGCCCCCGGAGGTCGTCGCCCGCTCCCGCGGCCGCTACGTGGAGGCGTACGAACTGCTCACCGGCACGCCCTGGGTGTGAGGCGGCCCGTCGGGCCCAGGTCGTAAGGGCGCGCCCCTGCACGGCGAAGGCCCCGGTCGGTGATCCGACCGGGGCCTTCCTCCTGCTGGAGCGGACGACGAGATTCGAACTCGCGACCCTCACCTTGGCAAGGTGATGCTCTACCAACTGAGCCACGTCCGCAGGGCGTGCAGACACTGTACCCGATGCCCCGGGGCGCCCCGAAACCGAATAAACGACAGGATGACCAACAAGATCAACGCCGGGGCCGGCGACAGGACCGGCGCCACGTCGGAACATCACCGCGGCCAACGACAAGGGCCCCGGTCGGTGATCCGACCGGGGCCCTCGTCCTGCTGGAGCGGACGACGAGATTCGAACTCGCGACCCTCACCTTGGCAAGGTGATGCTCTACCAACTGAGCCACGTCCGCACGTGCTGCGACCACCCTACCCGATCCGCGTCATACCAACGGACCAGCCAGATGATGATCAGAGCGGGTGACAGGAATCGCACACTGCGCCTCCCCCCTGGAAGGGGGGCGCTCTACTACTGAGCTACACCCGCGTGACCTCCGCTGACCTGGCCTTTTCGGCCCTGCCCTCGGCGTGGTCCCCACACTAGCGGACGGATGGGGGTGGCTGTCCAGTCGACTCGGCGGGGCCGGGCCGCGGTGTTTCCGCGCCCCGGCAGTCCCGCCGCCGCAGGCCCAACGGACGACTCATCCCGCCTTGTTGAACGCCTCGTAGACCTTCTTCGGGATGCGGCCGCGGGCCGGCACCTCGAAGCCGTTGGACTGGGCCCAGGCCCGCACGGTCGCCGGGGTCGGGGCGATGGGGGTGCGCTTGTAGGCGCGACCGGAAAGCGTACGGCGCCGGCCGGCCTCCACGTAGGGCGCGAGGTCCTTGCGCAACCTGTCCGCGTTCTGCGACGAGAGGTCGATCTCGTACCACTGTCCGTCGACGCCGAATGCGATGGTTTCCTCGGCCTGGCCGCCGTCGAGATCGTCGGCCAGGGTGACCAGCACGCGTTGCGCCATAGGGAAAGGTCCTTTCTTACGCCATCTGCCTGCGGTCGCGACGGGGCCGGTGTCCCGTGCGGGGCCGGAGTCGGACGCCACGGTGGGAATGGGACAGCGGAGATTCCCGATGTTGCAGTTAATTCCCGCGCAACGCCCGCCGCAAGCCTCTTCGCAACCGGGACCCTATGTTTTCCGCCGTGGTTTCCGTAGATATTTCGTCAGCCGATACATAAACGTGATCCGCGATCTCGCGGAGGCGTGCGCATGCCGCCGCGAATCCGGCCTTCCCGGACCCCGGTGGGGCCGTTGGCAGGGTTCTTGGCCGAGGTGTTGGCAGGGCGGCTATATCTACTCGCGTAGATTTTCTCAGCCGGTACGCTGAGAGGACCTCACGCACCACACCACCGGGAGTGCCAGTGGCACGCGTCGTAGTCGACGTCATGCTCAAGCCGGAGATCCTCGACCCCCAGGGCCAGGCGGTACAGCGAGCGCTGCCGCGTCTGGGCTTCGACGGGATCTCCGACGTCCGCCAGGGAAAGCGCTTTGAACTGGAGGTCGAGGGTCCGGTTGACGACGCCGCCCTCGCCCGCATTCGGGAGATGGCGGAAACTTTTCTCGCCAACACCGTGATCGAGGACTTCAATGTAAAGGTGGAGTCGTGACTGCACGCATTGGTGTCGTCACATTTCCGGGAACCCTCGACGACCGCGACACTCAGCGCGCTGTTCGCGTCGCAGGCGGTGAAGCCGTACCGCTGTGGCACCGGGACAAGGACCTCAAGCAGGTCGACGCGGTGGTTCTGCCGGGCGGCTTCAGTTACGGCGACTACTTGCGGGCCGGCGCCATCTCGCGTTTCTCGCCCGTGATGGAGACGATCATCGCCCAGGCGAAGAGCGGAATGCCGGTGCTCGGGATCTGCAACGGATTCCAGGTGCTCACGGAGGCCCATCTGCTGCCCGGCGCGATGTTGCGGAACACGGATCTGCACTTCGTCTGCCGCGACCAGAAGCTGCGGGTCGAGACCGCCGGCACCGCGTGGACCGCGGACTACGCCGCCGGCCAGGAGATCTCGATCCCGCTGAAGAACATCGACGGGCGCTACACCGCCGACGCGCACACGCTCGACGAGCTGGAGGCCGAGGGCCGGGTGGTCTTCCGCTACCTCACCGGCGGCGACCCCGCCGACGGGCACGGCAACCCCAACGGCTCGCTGCGCGACATCGCCGGCATCAGCAACGCGGCGGGCAACGTCGTCGGCCTGATGCCGCACCCCGAGCACGCGGTCGAGCCGCTGGTCGGCACCGGCCGTACCGACGGGCTCGGTTTCTTCACCTCGGTCCTCAAGAAGTTGGTCGACGCATGACTCTCGACACGGTGAAGCACGCCGAGCAGACGCCCGATGTGGAGCTGCCCTGGAAGGCGCTCGGCCTCAAGGAGGACGAGTACGCGCGGGTCCGGGAGATCCTGGGCCGCCGGCCGACCGGCGCCGAACTGGCGATGTACTCGGTGATGTGGTCGGAGCACTGCTCGTACAAGTCGAGCAAGGTGCACCTGAAGCAGTTCGGCGAGAAGGCGCCGCGGACCGACGCGCTGCTGGTCGGCATCGGGGAGAACGCGGGCGTGGTCGACGTCGGCGAGGGCTACGCGGTGACCTTCAAGGTCGAGTCGCACAACCACCCCTCCTACGTCGAGCCCTACCAGGGCGCGGCCACCGGCGTCGGCGGCATCGTGCGCGACATCATCGCGATGGGCGCGCGGCCGGTCGCCGTGGTCGACCCGCTGCGGATGGGCGCGGCCGACCACCCCGACACCAAGCGGGTGCTGCCCGGCGTGGTGGCCGGCATCGGCGGCTACGGCAACTGCCTGGGCCTGCCCAACATCGGCGGCGAGCTGGTCTTCGACGCCTGCTACCAGGGCAACCCGCTGGTCAACGCGGGCGCGATCGGCGTCATGCGGCACGAGGACATCCACCTCGCCAAGGCGTCCGGCACGGGCAACAAGGTGATCCTGTACGGCGCGCGGACCGGCGGCGACGGCATCGGCGGCGCCTCCATCCTCGCCTCGGAGACCTTCGACGCGACGAAGCCGAGCAAGCGGCCCGCGGTCCAGGTCGGCGACCCGTTCCAGGAGAAGCTGCTGATCGAGTGCACGCTGGAGGCGTTCGCCGAGAAGCTGGTCGTCGGCATCCAGGACCTGGGCGCGGCCGGCCTGTCCTGCGCGACGAGCGAGCTGGCGTCCAACGGCTCGGGCGGCATGCGGGTCGAGCTGGACGACGTACCCCTGCGCGACTCCACGCTCTCGCCCGAGGAGATCCTCATGAGCGAGTCGCAGGAGCGGATGTGCGCGGTGGTGGAGCCCGCCAAGGTCGGGCGCTTCCTGGAGATCTGCGAGAAGTGGGACGTCATCGCCACCGTCGTCGGCGAGGTGACGGACGGGGACCGGCTGGAGATCTTCTGGCACGGCGAGAAGATCGTGGACGTCGACCCGCGCACGGTCGCGCACGAAGGCCCCACCTACGAGCGGCCGTACGCCCGTCCGTCGTGGCAGGACGCGCTCCAGGCCGACGACGCCGGGAAGCTGCCCCGGCCCGCGACCGGTGGTGAGCTGCGCGAGCAGGCGCTGAGGCTGGTCGGCTCGCCGAACCTGGCGTCGAAGGCGTGGGTCACCGACCAGTACGACCGCTTCGTGCAGGGCAACACCGTGCTGGCGCAGCCCGAGGACGCCGGGATGATCCGGGTCAACGAGGAGACCGGTCTCGGCGTCGCCATCGCCACGGACGGCAACGGCCGGTACACCAAGCTCGACCCGTACACCGGCGCGCAGCTCGCGCTCGCCGAGGCGTACCGCAATGTCGCCGCCTCGGGGGCGAAGCCGCTGGCGATCTCGGACTGCCTGAACTTCGGTTCGCCCGAGGACCCGGACGTGATGTGGCAGTTCGTGGAGGCGATCCGCGGGCTGGCCGACGGCTGCCTGACCCTGGGCACCCCGGTGACCGGCGGCAACGTCTCGCTCTACAACCAGACCGGCAGCGCCGCGATCCACCCGACGCCGGTGGTCGCCGTGCTCGGGGTGATCGACGACGTGGCGCGGCGCACGCCGATCGCGTTCACGGACGAGGGCCACCTGATCTACCTGCTCGGGCAGACCCGGGAGGAGTTCGGCGGCTCGGCCTGGTCGCAGGTCGTGCACGACCACCTCGGCGGGCTGCCGCCGGCCGTCGACCTGGAGCGCGAGCGGCTGCTCGGCGAGATCCTGATCTCGGCGTCCCGCGACGGCATGGTCGACGCGGCGCACGACCTGTCCGACGGCGGCCTGATCTCCGCCGTCACCGAGTCCTGCCTGCGCGGCGGCCTCGGCGCGCGGCTGGTCGTGCCGGACGGGCTGTCCGCGTTCACCTTCCTGTTCTCGGAGTCGGCCGGGCGCGCGATCGTCGCGGTGCCGCGCTCCGAGGAACTGCGCTTCACCGACATGTGCGGCGCGCGCGGCCTCCCGGCGGTGCGGATCGGCGTCGTGGACGGCGAAGCGATCGAGGTCCAGGGCGAGTTCACGCTCCCCCTGGAGGAACTGCGCTCGGCCCACGAGCGGGCGATCCCGGGACTGCTGGCCTGAGGCGCTCCGCGCGGTCGCGTAATGAGGGTGCCCCGGTCCGTGCGGAAACGGACCGGGGCACCCTTTTGCCCGGGGGCGCGGGTGCGGGGCTCAGGTGTTGAGTACGGCCTCGGCGCGCTCGATGTGGCTCACGGTCCATGGCGGGCACTGGGACCGGGCCTCGTCCGGGGTGAGCCAGCGGATCTCGGAGACCTCCAGCGGGGCCGCGGGGTAGGGGGCGGCTCCTTCCGGGAGGTCAGCGGCGAACACCACGTTCACCACGCGCTGCCCGGTGTCGGTGACGAAGAACCCGCTTTCCGCGTACCGCAGTTCGGCGCCCTTGAGGTCCACGCCGACCTCCTCGGCGACCTCGCGCCGGGCCGTCTCCTCCAGCACGTCATCGCCGAGCGCGTCGCCCTCCACCTTGCCGCCAGGGACCGACAACGTCCCGCCGGCGTGCGGCAGATCGGGGTGCCGCACGATCAGCAGCCACCGCCCGTCGCGGCGCAGCGCCACACAGACGTTGACGACGAAGGCGAAACGGTTCTCCATACGGTCCTCGACCCTCCGGGCACACCGCAACCGGCCCCAGCGGCCGATGCGTCCTCGCCCCGGGAGGTTACCGGGATGACGTTCGACGCGTGGATCGGCCTGTGGGCGGCGGTGGTGGGCGCGCGGGCGCTGGTACGGCCCGGCCGGTACGCGGTGAGTCAGCGCCGGGCCGTCCGGGTCGGCGCGAAGGTGCTGCGGGTACCGGAGTTCGGCGTGGAGCCGGTGCGGCTGAGCGCGGGGGTGCCGGCGGGTCGGCGGCCGCGAGATCGTCGGGACGGCCCGCGGCGGGAAGTACGGGCGGCTGGATGCGGCATGGGAGGGCCGGGAGGTCCCGGTGCGCTACGTCCAGGGCTCGCCGGAGGACTTCCGGGTCGAGGGCGGCCCGCCGCTGCGTACCCGGCGCGAGCTGCTCCCGCCGCTGGGCTGGCTCTTCGCCGCTCTCGTGCCGCTGCCAGCCCGGTGCGCGCCGGGCCCCGCGATCGGCTGGGTGCTGCTGGCCTGCGGCGCGGTGGGCACCACGGCGGTCGGGACCCGTACGGGCCGCCGCCGTACTTACGGGAACGTGCCGACACGGGGGAGCCGTACCTCCGCAAACGTACCGACACGTGGGAGCTGTTCTTACGTGTGTGCGGGTCCTGGCTTCTTATTTTCCCGCCGACTCTCCCCCAGACTCCGTCCGAGGGTACCCCCATCACTCACTGCGCGCGCTCTCCTTTTCGACACCGGCGCGCCCTTCGGCTCCCTGGCTACACGGCGAGCCGTACACCGCAAACGTGCCCTCACGGTGCGCTGTTGGGGTGCGTTGAGGTGGGGCGTTGACCCGTGTAGCTCTGAGCCAAAGGCCGCGCCGGTGTCGAAAGGGAGAACACGCGCAGGCCCGAGGAACGAGGGGCGAGCATGATCGACCGTCGACACCGGATTTAAGCGGCCGGAGGCGAAGAGCGGCAAAAAGGGGCTGAGCGCCGCACACACGTAAGAACGGCTCCCCCGTGACGGCACGTTCCCGTAAGCACGCCCCCCCCGTAACGGCACCCCTGCGCCCGAACGCCCCCCGCAACTGCACCCTTGCGCGTGAACGCCCCCACACCACACCACCCTTGCCCCGAACGGCGCCCGCGGGGAGCGCCCGGCCGGACCGTATGTGGCTGAGCCGCGCGGTGCGTCGGGTCCCCGGTGGGAGGCCGCGGGGGCGAAAACCGCGCACAGGTACGCCCGTTGTGGGAATATCCCGTGAACGTGACCTGCCTGGGGGTGTGTACGGGTGCGGGTGGAAATCCGGGCTGCCGGCGAGGACGGCGGCGATGAACTGCGTGACTTCTTCGGGTGGTTGACGCAGAACGAGGACGGTCCCGAACAACTGCGGCTGGAGACGCGCTCCACTGGGGGCGCCGACGGCGAGATGGGGCCCGAGCAGGTCATCGACCTGATGCTCACCCAAGGTGTCGCGCTCGCCAACTTCGCTCTGGCGTACGTCACATGGCGCGGCACCCGCCGTGAGCAGCCGGCCGACGGCTTCACCTTCCGGCGGGCCTCGGACGGGCTGACCGTGACCGTGAACGGTGGGTCGGAGGAAGCGGTGCGCCAGGTGCTCACCGTTCTGGCCCAGGCGCCGGTTCTTCCCCAGGCACCGTTCCTGCCGCCGACTCACGCTGCCGGCCCCTCACCCGGCGCCCGCCCCTCACCCGCCGTGCGCCGTCCACCCGCCGGTGACCCTGGACCCGGCGCCGGCGACCCTGGACCCAGCCCCGGCGGGCCCGCCCAGGGCGCCCCGTAACCCATGGAACTGGCCGACCCCCTCCGCTCGTACGCCGTGCTCATCGGCACCTCCGCGTACGGCGCCGACGCTCTCGACGACCTGCCCGCCGTCGCGAAAAACCTCAGCCGGCTGGCCGAGTTGCTCCAGGACCCGGCGGTGTGGGGGCTGCCGGCCGGCCGGTGCGTGCAGGTGGCGGAGCCCGCCGATCCCGCGACCGTGCTCCGCGCGATCCACCACGCCGCCCGCGCCACCCAGGACACGCTGCTGGTGTACTACGCCGGGCACGGCCTGTCCGACGAGGGCGACCTGCTGCTCACGCTGCCGGACACGGACCCCGAAGAGCCGTACACGGCCCTGGAGTTCGACGCACTGCGCCGCGAGGTGCTGCGTGCCCGCGGTGCCAACCGGATCGTGATCCTCGACTGCTGCTACAGCGGGCGGGCCATGGCGGGCGGCATGAGCGGCGCCGCCGCGCCCGTCGAGATGGCCGAGCAGAGCCGGATCGCCGGGTCGTACCTGCTCACGGCGAGCGCCGCCACCCGCAAGGCGCTGTCGCCGCCGGAAGAGACGTACACCGCCTTCACCGGCGAGCTGATCCGGCTGCTGGAGCACGGTTTACCGGGCGGCGACAGCGTCATCGAGGTCAGCCGGATCTACGAACACCTCTACGCCGAACTGCGGGCGAAGGGACGGCCGTTGCCGCAGCAGCGGCTCAGCAACACCGGGCGGTCGCTGGCGTTCGCCCGCAACCGGCACGCGACGGCCGGCCCGGAACTCGCAGCCGTCCAGGACCCCGTGGTCGTCCCGGCCGACCGCCCCTCCGCCGCGGTCGGCGAACCCGCCCTCCACGTCGTGCCGTCCGAACTGCGTTCGGTCCTGCGCGGTCGGCCCAAGGACATCATCGACCACGCGGCCGCGCTGCGGCAGGAGGGAAAGGGCGCACTGGCCGACGAACTCTACGGCCTGGTAGGGGCGTTGCGCCCCGCCCAGGAGGTCGCCGCCCTGGCCTCGCTGCTGATCGGGAGCCGGGGGCTGGGCGCGGGCGCCGTGCTCGGCGCCCTCACCGAGCGGACCCCGGAGACGGTCACGGCCTGCCTGGAGGCGATGCACGCGCTGGACGGCACGCGGGAGTCGGTCAACCGGCTGGTCATGATGGCGGCCGACCGGGCCCCGCAGCAGGTCGCCGCGATCATCAGGGCCTTCCGGGCGGCCGGTTACACCGACGAGGGCGACGACCTCGCGGACGAGGCCGTCCTGAGCCGTAAGCAGTCGGACCGGCTCGTGGACCTCGTCGGCGCCCTGTGGTCCGCCGACCTGGAGGACGTGGCCGACCGGGTGATCGCCCGCGCGACCACCGACTCCGCCGAGGAGGCCGCCCGGCTGGCCGACGCGCTGCTCGCGATGGGCCGCGCGGACCAGGCGTTCGCGCTGTACCTGCGGGCGGCCGACGTCGTGGTCCGCCGCCCGCCCGCTGAACTGGCCCGCGTCCTGCGGGAGATGGAGGCGGCCGGGCGCTCGGACGCGGCCACTGAGCTGCTGGCGCGCGTGACGTCCGGCGCGGTGGGGCCGGATGCCATGGCGGAGGTGTGCGAGGCGCTGTGGGCGGCCGGCCTGGACGCGCAGGCGCAGGCGCTGCTCATCGGCGCGCCCGCGTCGCTGGGCACCCAGGGCGTCATCGAACTCGCCGACCGGCTGCGGGGGTTCGACCGCGGCGAAGCCCTGGACTCGCTGCTCGGCGCCGCCGCGCTCGCCGCGCCGGTCGAGGAGACGGCCGTCTACGTGGACGCGCTGCGCTCGATGGGCCGACCGCTGGACGCCAACACGCTGCTCGCCAGGGCCGCGGGCCGGTCGCTGCCGGAAGTCGCCTTCTTCCTGGGGTGGTTGAGGAGCCGCGGCCGGGAGGGTGACAGGGACGGGGACCGGCTGCTGGCCGCGTTCGCCCGCCGGCCGGTCGTCGATCGCGTGGCGGTGTTCGAGGACGGCGCCGTCCCGCCCCGCGAGCGCGGCGACCTGGCCGAGGCGCTGCTGCTCGGCTCCGAGGCGGAGTTCCTCCTGGCCGTGCGGGCGGCCGGCGACTACGACGCGCCCGCCGTCCTGGTCCCGATGCTGTCGCACCTGGTGAACACCGACCCGGCGATGGCCATGGGACGCCTGAACGCCCTGGCCCGCGAACACCTGGCCGCCGAGGAAGCCGTGCTGGCGGCCCTGATGAACGAGGCGGGGCTGCTGCCCGGGCGCCCCACCGACCACGAGGTGCACGCGCTGGTCTCCGAGCAGCCCTTCGCCGCCGGGACGCGGGTCCACCTGATGGCCGCGCTGTGCGCGGTGGGGCGCGAAGAGCAGGTGGACAAGGCGCTCAGGGGCTCCACCACCGGCCTGACCATCGAGGAGATCATCCACTGGCTGGCCGGGCTGAAGCGCGCGGGCCTGGACGCGTGCGCGGACGCCGTCATGGAGGACACCGGGCGGGGCTCGCCGGGCGCCATCGCCTCGCTCATCGCCCACCTGCACGAGCGGGGCCAGACCGAGTACGCGAAGCGGACGCTGCGCACCTTCAGCGGTCTGTTCAGCCCCGGCCAGAGCGAGTTCCTCTCCCGCGCGCTGACGACCCGGCCGCCCGGGTCCACGCCGTTCGAGTAGCCGGCCGCGGCCCCGCCGGGGCGCCGCCGGAACCGGGCGCTCCCGTCCGGGCGTCGTTGAGCCCGGTGCCCCGCACGGCGGTTGGGGGGCGCCTGACGCGCGCGGCCATCCGTGGTTGGCTGTCCCCGCCGTGCGCGGCACCCGCGTACGACAGCGGCGCCGCGTACGACAGCAGGACCGCACGACGTAAGAGACCGCGCACGACCGTAAGACCGTGTGAACACCACCGAAAGGCCGGGCATGTACGAGTACAAGGTCGTCTCCTTCCGTGAGTCGCTCATCGGCGACGCGCTGGACGGCGACAAGCTGGAGAAGACGCTCAACAAGCACGCGGGGGACGGCTGGGCGCTGAAGTCGATCACCGCCGCCGACGTCAAGGGCCGGATAGGCCCCGGCGCCGTCGAGGGCCTGCTGCTCACCTTCGAGCGGCCCCGCCAGGGCTGACCGGCGGCCGTACCCCTCCGTGCGGGCGCGGCGATTAGGCTCGGGGCATGCCGCCCAGGTCCGAGAGCCGTCGCCGCGCCCGCACGTACGATCCCGCCAGGACGTGGGCCGCGCTGGTCGCGCAGGTGGGTCATGTGCGGGCGGCCGTAGGGGAGTTGGGCGACGAGCAGTGGAGCGCGCCGTCGGGGCTGCCCGGCTGGGACGTGAGGCTGCTCGTCGTGCACATCGTGCGGCAGGTCGACGCGCTGCGGACGATCCTCGCCGAGGAGCCGCCGCCGGCCGGCGCCAGGCCCACCGACCTCGACACCTGGGCGCTGTCCACGGCCGGGATCGCCGACCGGCTGGACGCCGCCACCCGGCAGTCCGCGGCGGCGACCGCCGACCCGGTGGCCGCGCTGGACGCGGAGGCGGAGCTGCTGGCCGGCGTGGAGGCGCAGGCGCTGCGCACCGACCTCCTGCTGCCCGGCCCGTTCTCCGGGATGCGGGCGCTGGACTTCACGGTGACCCGGCTGGTCGAGCTGGTCGTGCACAGCGACGACCTGGCCCGCGCGACCGGTGCGCGACGTCGCGCTGGACCGGCAGGCGCTCGCCGCGGTCGTACGGCTGCTGGCGGACGCGCTCGCCGCGAAGGCGCCGGGCAACTCCGTGGAGGTCCGGGTGCCGCCGTACGCCGCCGTGCAGTGCGTTCCCGGGCCCCGGCACACCCGCGGCACCCCGCCGAACGTCGTGGAGACCACCCCGGTCACCTGGCTGCGGCTGGCCACCGGGCGGCTGGCGTGGGCCGAGGCGCTGGACGCGGCGGCCCTCACGGCGAGCGGCGACCGGGCCGACCTGGAGCCGTACCTGCCCGTCATGGGCTGACCCGGCCCGCTTCCCCGGGCGCCGCTTCCCTCGTCGGCCACTTCTCCCGGGCCGCACCCCCGCGCCGCCTCTCCCTCCGGGCCGCGCCCCGCCGGCCCGCTTCCCCGGCGCCGCCCTCCCAGGAGCCGTTTCCCCGCATCCCCCGGCGGAGCCGCCGCCCGTAAATGGCCGAAACGCATCGGGCCGGCCCGCGGCCGCGCCCCGGGCCCCTCTCCCGGCCGCCGGACGGGGCCAACGTCACACCCCTTGAGCTGCAAGGGATGACGCGCGTAGAGCCGCAAATTCGAAGGATCGCTCGTTCGGACGATGGGCAATCCTGCCCTAGACTCGACAACGTGCCTCGTGGTGACGGACGACTCAGCCACGACCTGCTCCCCGGTGAGAAGGGCCCCCAGGACGCTTGCGGCGTCTTCGGTGTCTGGGCCCCGGGCGAAGAGGTCGCCAAACTCACCTACTTCGGGCTGTACGCCCTGCAGCACCGCGGACAGGAGTCCGCCGGTATCGCAGTGAGCAACGGCTCCCAGATCCTGGTCTTCAAGGACATGGGCCTGGTCTCCCAGGTCTTCGACGAGACCTCACTCGGCTCGCTGACCGGCCACATCGCCGTCGGCCACGCCCGCTACTCGACCACCGGCGCGTCCGTGTGGGAGAACGCGCAGCCCACCTTCCGGGCCACCGCGCACGGCTCCATCGCGCTCGGCCACAACGGCAACCTGGTGAACACCGCCGAGCTCGCCGAGCTGGTCGCCGCCATTCCGCGACCCCCGGCCGGGCCACCAAGGTCGCCGCGACCAACGACACCGACCTGATCACCGCGCTGCTGGCCGGCCAGACCGGCCCCGACGGCGAGCCGCTTTCGGTGGAGGAGGCCGCACCACAGGTGCTGCCGAAGATCAAGGGCGCTTTCAGCCTCGTCTACATGGACGAGCACACCCTCTACGCCGCCCGCGACCCGCAGGGCATCCGCCCGCTGGTGCTGGGCCGGCTGGAGCGCGGCTGGGTGGTCGCCTCCGAGAGCGCGGCCCTGGACATCTGCGGCGCCAGCTTCGTCCGCGAGATCGAGCCCGGCGAGCTGGTCGCCATCGACGAGCAGGGCCTGCGCACCTCGCGGTTCGCCGAGGCCCGCCCCAAGGGCTGCGTCTTCGAGTACGTCTACCTCGCCCGCCCCGACACCGACATCGCGGGCCGCAACGTCTACCTGTCCCGGGTCGAGATGGGCCGCCGGCTGGCCAAGGAGGCGCCGGTCGACGCCGATCTGGTGATACCGACGCCGGAGTCCGGCACGCCGGCCGCCGTCGGCTACGCCGAGGCCAGCGGCATCCCGTACGGCTCCGGCCTGGTCAAGAACTCCTACGTCGGCCGGACCTTCATCCAGCCCTCGCAGACCATCCGGCAGCTCGGCATCCGGCTCAAGCTCAACCCGCTCAAGGAAGTCATCCGCGGCAAGCGGCTGGTCGTGGTGGACGACTCGATCGTCCGCGGCAACACCCAGCGCGCGCTGGTGCGGATGCTCCGCGAGGCCGGCGCGGCCGAGGTGCACGTGCGGATCTCCTCGCCGCCGGTGAAGTGGCCGTGCTTCTTCGGCATCGACTTCGCCACCCGCGCCGAGCTGATCGCCAACGGCATGACCGTGGACGAGATCGGCACCTCGCTGGGCGCCGACTCGCTCGCCTACATCTCGCTCGACGCGATGGTGGAGGCGACCACGATCGCCAAGCCCAACCTGTGCCGGGCCTGCTTCGACGGCGAGTACCCGATGGACCTGCCCGATCCCGAGCTGCTCGGCAAGCAGCTGCTCGAAGTCGAGCTGGCCGGCGGCGCCGACGCGGCCGACGCGCTGCGCAGGCCGTGACCGGTTCCCGGTCGGGCGCTGTGACCGTCCCGGCGGTTCCGGCAGGTCCGGGCGCCGCGGCTGTCCCGCCGGCGCCGGCCGGTCGGACCGTCCCCGTGATTCCGGCAATCGTACGAACGACACGAAGGTTCCCCAGCCATGTCTGAGACAACCGGTGCCAGCTACGCCGCCGCGGGCGTCGACATCGAGGCGGGCGACCGCGCGGTGACGCTGATGAAGGAGTGGGTGCGCAAGGCCACCCGCCCCGAGGTGGTCGGCGGCCTCGGCGGCTTCGCCGGGCTCTTCGACGCCTCGGCCCTCAAGCGGTACGAGCGCCCGCTGCTCGCCTCGGCCACCGACGGCGTCGGCACGAAGGTCGACATCGCCCGGCGGATGGGCGTCTACGACACGATCGGGCACGACCTGGTCGGCATGGTCGTGGACGACCTGGTGGTGTGCGGCGCGGAGCCGCTGTTCATGACCGACTACATCTGCGTCGGCAAGGTCCACCCCGAGCGGGTCGCGGCGATCGTCAAGGGCATCGCCGAGGGCTGCGTACTGGCCGGCTGCGCGCTGGTCGGCGGCGAGACCGCGGAGCACCCGGGGCTGCTGGGCGCGGACGAGTTCGACGTGGCGGGCGCGGGCACCGGCGTGGTCGAGGCGGACCGGCTGCTGGGCGCGGACCGCATCCGGGCCGGCGACGCGGTGATCGCGATCGAGTCCTCGGGGCTTCACTCGAACGGGTACAGCCTGGTCCGGCACGTGCTCTTCGACCGGGCCGGGTGGGCGCTGGACCGGCGAGGTCCCGGAGTTCGGCCGCACGCTCGGCGAGGAGCTGCTGGAGCCGACCCGGATCTACTCGCTGGACTGCCTGGCGCTGGCGCGTACCACCGAGGTGCACGCCTTCTCGCACATCACCGGCGGCGGGCTGGCCAACAACCTGGCCCGGGTGATCCCGGACGGCCTGCAGCGCCCGCGTCGACCGGTCCACCTGGACGCCCGGCCCGGTCTTCGGGCTGGTCGGCGAGCTGGGCGGGGTCGAGCGGCTGGAGCTGGAGAAGACGCTGAACATGGGCGTCGGCATGATCGCCGTGGTGCCGCAGGAGTCGGTGGACGTCGCGCTGTCGGTGCTCGCCGACCGGGACGCCGGCGCCTGGGTGGCGGGCGAGATCGGCGCGCGCGAAGGCGGCGCGCCGGCCGCGGAGCTGGTCGGTGACTACGCCTGACCGGCGGCTTACGCGCTGTGATCCGTCGACGCGACGACGAAACCCGGTCCGGGGCGGGCCCCGGACCGGGTCGAAGTGTTGGCGGCGTCAAGCGCGACGGCGCTGCGACGAGGGGGACGGCTCGGACGACTCGTCGTCCTCGTCCTCATCGTCGTCGTTGTACAGATCCGCGTACTGAGCGTACGGGTCGTCGTCCAACTCGTCGTCATCGTCCTCGACAGGCTCCGGATTAACCGGCCTCGACGGCGATGCGCCCAGCTCGTCGGCCAGACGTGAGAGATCCGTGCCGCCGCTGTTGTACTTCAGCTGGCGGGCGACCTTCGTCTGCTTGGCCTTGGCCCGGCCGCGCCCCATGGCTCGACCCCCTTAACGGCGGGGCTCGACGGCCCCGAGTCTTGACACGCGTTCATGATGCGGACGGCCTCCCCGGAGAGAGACCGGTCCGTAGGGCCTCAACGGTACCTGCTTCCGACGCCGCACGGTACGTCGCCCGCACGACGCGCGTCGGAACAGGGGACATTTGCGGCCCTGTCCTGCCTGGTCAGGCCCGATTTTACCTTCTTCTAGCGCGAACTTGCTATCGGGCCGTGCTATCGGTCACGCCGACCCCCGGAACGGGGTCCGGGCGGGGCTCCGGCGGGGCCCGCAAGGGGACCGGCCGGGGCGCGGCGGGCGGGCGCCGCGCCCCCTCGGAAGCCTCAACCGGCCGTCGGGCGCAGCCAGTCGGCGGCCGGGGTGCGCTCGGCCATGCGCTGCTCGGCGAGCCGGTCGGCGGCCACGGCGGGCGGCACCCCGTCGGCCTTCGCCCGCTCGAAAATGGCCAGAGTGGTGTCGAAGATCTTCGGCGGCCTTGGCCTTGGCCCGGTCGAAGTCGAAACCGTGCAGCTCGTCGGCGACCTGGATGACGCCGCCGGCGTTCACCACGTAGTCCGGGGCGTACAGGACGCCGCGGTCGGCGAGGTCCTTCTCGACGCCGGGGTGGGCGAGCTGGTTGTTGGCCGCGCCGCAGACCACGGTGGCGGTCAGCGCGGCCACGGTCGCGTCGTCGAGGGCGCCGCCGAGCGCACAGGGCGCGTAGACGTCCAGCGGGGTGCGGACCAGCGACCTCGGCGTCGGCCACCGCGGTGACCTTCGGGTGGCGGCCGGTGATCCGGTCCACCGCGTCCGCGCGCACGTCGGTGATCACGACCTCGGCGCCGTCCTCCACCAGGTGGTCGACGAGGTGGTGGCCGACCTTGCCGACGCCGGCGACGCCGACCCGGCGGCCGCGCAGCGAGGGCTCGCCCCACTGGACCTGCGCGGCGGCGCGCATGCCCTGGAAGACGCCGAAGGCGGTGAGCACGGAGGAGTCGCCCGCGCCGCCCTGCTCGGGGGAGCGGCCGGTGGTCCACCGGTTCTCCCGGGCGACGACGTCCATGTCCGCGACGTAGGTGCCGACGTCGCACGCCGTGACGTAGCGGCCGCCGAGCGAGGCCACGAATCGGCCGTAGGCGAGCAGCAGCTCGTCGGTCTTGAGGGTGTCGGGGTCGCCGATGATGACGGCCTTGCCGCCGCCGTGGTCGAGCCCGGCCAGCGCGTTCTTGTACGACATGCCGCGGGCGAGGTTGAGGGCGTCCTCGACGGCCTCGTCGTCGCTGGCGTACGCGTGGAAGCGGGTGCCGCCCAGGGCCGGGCCCAGGGCGGTGGAGTGGAGGGCGATCACGGCCCGCAGGCCGGTGGCGCGGTCCTGGCAGAGGACGACCTGCTCGTGTCCGCCCTGGTCCGATCGGAACAGGCGGGCGATGACGCCCTCCGCTGTGTCGGCGGCGCCGATGGCTGCTGGTCTGACGTACGTCGGTCACGGTGGTGACTCCCATAGTCCTGAGGTCCCAGTGGGTTCGGGTGTCTCGGCCCCCCGTGCGGGTGGCGGAGGGTGCGACAGCCACAGAGTAGGCCCTGCGGGCCCGCTCACGGAGTGGGCCTGTGGACAACCGCGCGGCCGATCACCGCAGTGGCCGGGATCACCTCCGGCGGGGCGGGCCGCGTGGGACGATCGGGGGGTCGGTACGGCGGCGAGGGAGCGGGTGTGGGCGGTTCACCGGTACTGGTCCCGTACACGGCGTATTTGCGCGTGTACGAGCCTCTGGCGGCCTTTCCCGAGCCCGAACGGACCCACTGGTACCGGTACGCGGCCGAGGGCCGGGCGCGTACCGCACAGGACGAGCTGCGGCAGTCGCTCGCGGACCTGGTGCCGGTGCCGCCGATCGCGGTGCCGGTGCACGAGAGCACGGACGCCTTCGTGGCGGTCGTCGGCGGTGTCACCCATGTGTGCCCGTGGCGGACCCGGCTGCGCGGCTGGCTCGCGCTCGAACAGCTCGAAGGGCTGCTGACCGGGCCGGTGCTGGACGCGATGCTGCCGCCGGTGGTCCGCCGGCAGGCGGAGGCCGACCACGAGGAGTGGCGGGAGCGGAATCCGGACGCGCGGCCGTGGATCAAATCGGCCACCTGGCACGTACCGGTGCGCTGGTTCGTCCTGGTCGGCGACGACGAGCGGGAGTACGAGCCGGCGGGCGCGGGGGAGTCCAAGGAGCCCGTGCTGCGCTACCGCACGCCGATGGTGCAGGCCCGGCGCCGGGTGGCGCGCGGCCTGCGGGTGCTGCGGGACGCCCTGGAGGAGGGCCCGTTGATCGACGGGCTGACCGATGTGGGGCGCTGGCTGGAGGAGTTCCACCCGCGCTCGCTGGTCGAACTGGACTACGGCGGACTGGTGCACGTGATGGGCCAGGACCGGCTGTCGGACGACCGCTCGGCGGCGGACGTGGCCGAGGGGCTGGCGGCGCTGCGCGAGGGCGACTCGGCGGCGGCCGGGGAGGCGTACGAGCGGCTGACCGAGCGGTGGCGGGCGGTGCGGGAGCTTCAGTTCTCGAACTGAGAGCGGCCCGTGGCGCCCGCCGGAGCGCGAGAGGTGAACGCATCGCGGGCGGACGGCCGGTGGGGAGGGTCCCGGGAGGTCCTCGGACGGACTCGCGACCGTACGGGCGGGCAGCGGTACCTGATGGTCTGTTGTCTCCTGCTGGGCCGGGTGTTGTCTCCTGTCCCGTTTCGGTCGGCTTCTGCCCCTGCTAGTGGTGCTATTGGCCCAAGCGTGACGCAGAGCACGTAACCGGACTCTTGCCTGCATCACCATCTGTCATGCCAAAATGGGACATCGGGTCCGCCTCGGGCTCGCATCGAAGGTGGGGATGTGGCAGGTGATCGCGCTGTGACTGATCGTCACTATGGTGTGACTGTCCGCTATGGCCCGGTCCATCGGCTTCCGTCGAGCTTGAACACCTGAGAGGGCAAATCCATCGGTTTGGCCGACGTGGCTGGACGGATGGTGTAGTTGTAGTGCCGAGGACAAGCCGTTCGTCCTATTACCGACTCGGCCCGCGTCCGCCATTTCGGGCAACGTGGGTCAAGGTGCAGAATTTAGAGGAAAGAACCGCGTTGGTTCGGTTCTCTCGAGGAGGCCGCTCATGACCGCTCGCACCCCTGATGCCGAGCCGTTGCTCACCCCTGCTGAGGTCGCCACCATGTTCCGCGTCGACCCGAAGACGGTCACGCGCTGGGCCAAGGCTGGCAAGCTCACGTCCATCCGCACGCTGGGCGGGCACCGCCGTTACCGCGAGGCGGAGGTCCGCGCGCTGCTGGCGGGCATTCCGCAGCAGCGCAGCGAGGCCTGACAGCCCCTTTGGGCGACTTGTGGGGCCCCCACCCCATCCGTCGTACCAGGGGCCGCTACACCCCAGTTCCACCCTGAAACACACAGCTTCACCAGGATCGCATCGGGCTCCGCCGGGCCCGGTGCGATCCTTTTTGTGTGGGGTTCCGTGGGGATCGGTGTGCCGTGGAACACACCTTCCGGGCAGGTGCCATTGCACATATTAAATCGACAGCCCTCCGGAGGGCCTCCGGTTCCTCGATCGCCGGGGGATTTCACGTGACTCCCGTCACACGTCTACCACTTGTGGATCTTGCCCGCCATGCGCTAGGAAACTGCCCCGTTCCGTAAGCGCCCTGACCCGCCGACGACTCTCCGTGAACCCCGTGAGCCGGCCCCGCCCGGAAGCGGCTCCCGC
>CAWGAU010000007.1:0-471802 GCA_963820715.1 uncultured Actinomycetota bacterium
TCCGCCGCAGCGGCCCGCCGATGCTCTGCCCGGCCGTCACCGCGAACAGCGTCAGCGACCCCAGCGCGACCATGCCCAGCGCCCCGCGCCGCGACATCGTCGGCTCGGCCGGATGGGTGGACACCAGGCCGCCGCCGTCCTGCGGCTCCGGCCTCGTCCGCGCGGTCGGCGTACGCAGCTCCGCCCGGAACTCCCGGCTGCGCAGCGCCCGTACCACCTGCGGCAGCCGCAGCGCGACATGGGCGGCGGCCGCGCCGAAGAACACCCAGGCGCCGTAGAAGTGGAGCGGGTAGAACGACCCCGGGAAGAGGTAGTCCACCTGGACGTTGAGCACCCCGGTGAGGAACTCGAAGATCCCGCCGCCGACCAGCAGCAGCAGCGACAGCCGGTCCAGCGCGTGCCCGGCCGAGCGCACCGGCGGCATCGTGAAGAGCTTCGGCACGACCGACCACAGCTTGGCCAGCAGCACCGGCACCAGCACGATGCCGAGGGTGACGTGCACCCCCTGGTTGAGGCGGTAGATCCAGTACGGGTGGGTCGGCCAGGAGAACAGGTAGAAGCCCAGCAGGCCCTTGTCCGGCGTCTTGTCGTTGACCGCCGCCAGATTCGGGTTGTACGCGGCGTACGACAGCAGGCCCGTCACGAACAGGACGGGGATGCCGACGAGCAGCACCACCCCGAACACGGAAGTCAGCCAGGGGCCGCGCAGCGGGCTGCGCCACGGCCCGGCAGGCAGCCGGGCGGCCACCCGCTCGGGCAGCCGCGGGGCGGGCCGGCGGGGGAGGGGGGAGGGGACCTTCATGCCGTTGGACTGTAGATCGCGAGAGGGCCGGAACCCGTGCAGCGAACCATGACGAAAGTCTGACGTCGCCGGGCGGGTCCGGACCGCGGGTGCCCGCCGTGCCTAGGGTGACCTGCGTGACCTTGACCCCCTCCTCCCCGCACCGGACCGGCGCGGAGCCGCCGTCCGAGCCCGCCGTGTCCCGGCGGCGCGCCTGGCTCCGCATCCCCGGCGGGCGGTCCGACCTGGCGGCCGCGGCCACCGGAATCGTGCTGTTCGCGGTGGTCGCCGTCATCGGCGGGCGGATCGAGCACGCCACGGGGAAGCTGCGCGCGCCCTGGCCGCCGCTGCTCGCCGACTGGGACCCGCACATCGGCCCCGGCACCCCGGCCGCGCTCGCGGTGGCCGTGCTCGCGGTCGGCTACGGGCCCGGGCTCGCGCGGCGGCTGCCGTGGCGGGCGCTGCCCTGGTCGGCGTGGGGCGCCGCCATGGCCTGGACCTGGTCGCTGGCGCTGATCGACGGCTGGTACCGGGGCGTCGCCGGCCGGCTGGCCATCGACAGCGAATACCTGACGTCGGTGCCCCGATTCCGCCATACCGGGCCCGCCCTGCGCGACTTCACCCACCACATCCTGATCGGCTCGCCGCACAACTGGCCCGCCCACGTGGCCGGCCACCCGGCCGGCGCCGTCCTCACCTTCGTCGGCCTGGACCGGATCGGGCTGGGCGGCGGCGCCTGGGCGGGCGCCTTCGTCATCACGGCGGGCAGCTCGGTCGCCGCCGCCGCCCTGGTCGCGCTGCGCGCCCTGGCCGGGGAGGACTTCGCCCGGACGGCGGCGCCCTTCCTCGTCCTCACCCCCGGCGCGGTCTGGGTGGGCACCTCCGCCGACGGCTACTTCGCCGCCGTCGCCGCCTGGGCGCTGGCCCTGCTCGCGCTGGCCTGCACCGCGAAGTCCCGTACCGGACGGGCGGTTTCGGCGCTCGGCAGCGGGCTGCTGCTCGGCCTGGCGGTGTACCTCTCGTACGGGCTGACGCTGCTCGCCGTCCCCGCGCTCGCCGTCCTGATCGCCGCCCGCACCGCCCGGCCGCTGCCGCTGCTGCTGCTCGGCCTCGCGGTCGCCCCGGCCTGCTTCACCCTGGCGGGTTTCGACTGGTGGGACGCCTACCGCCTGCTGAAGGTGCGCTACTACCAGGGCTCCGGCGGCATCCGCCCGTACGCGTACTGGCTGTGGGGCGACCTCGGCACCGTCGTGGCCGCCGCCGGCCTCGCCTCCTTCGCCGGGCTGCGGCGGGTGTTCGCGCAGGCGCCCGGGACCGTACGGGCGTGGCGGCGCGGCGCGGCGGGGACGGCCGGCGCCGTCGTCCTGCCGTGCGCCTTGGTGCTGGCCGTCGTGGCCGCCGACCTGTCCGGGATGAGCAAGGCCGAGACCGAGCGCATCTGGCTGCCCTTCACGCTGTGGCTGCCCGCGACCGCGGCGCTGCTGCCCGCGCCCGGCCGCCGCGGATGGCTGGCCGCGCAGGCCGCGCTCGCGCTGCTCGTCAACTCGCTGCTGGTGACGTACTGGTGACGTGCTGGTGAGGCGCGCCCCGGCTCCCCCCTGACATCCCCGTCGATGCGTCCGCCGACGGACGGGTGAGGCGCCGCGGGCCTGCCGGGAACGGCTGCTACTGTCCGTGCCGGTCGCCGACGTGGCCGGCACGGACAGCGCGCCCGGCACCGGTACCCGCACCACCGAGGAGATGCCCGATGCCGCTCATGCCCGACGGCTGGCAGACCGACCTGCTGCCGCGCCTCACCGCCCTCTACCAGGACCTGCACCAGCATCCGGAGCTCTCCTTCCAGGAACACCGCACCGCCGCCCGGGCCGCGGAACCGCTCCTCGCGGCCGGCTACGACGTCACCACCGGGGTCGGCGGCACCGGGGTCGTCGGGGTGCTGGCCAACGGCCCCGGACCCACCGTCATGCTCCGCGCCGACATGGACGCGCTGCCGGTGCGCGAGGAGACCGGCCTGCCGTACGCCAGCACCGTGCGCGCCGAGGACGGGCACGGCGAGACGGTGCCGGTGGCGCACGCCTGCGGGCACGACATGCACACCGCGTGCCTGGTCGGCGCGGCCACCGTGCTCGGCCGCACCCGCGACACCTGGTCGGGCACGCTGCTGGTGGTCTTCCAGCCCGCGGAGGAGCACGTCGCCGGCGCCACCGCGATGATCGACGACGGGCTCTTCGAGCGCTTCCCGCGCCCCGACCTGGTGCTCGGCCAGCACGTCGGCCCGCTGCCCGCGGGCATGATCGGCCACCGCGAGGGCACGGTCATGGCCGCCGCCGACGCGGGCACCGTCACGCTGTTCGGCCGCGGCGGGCACGGCTCGCGCCCGGAGAACACGATCGACCCGGTCGTGATGGCCGCGGCCACCGTGCTGCGCCTCCAGGGGATCGTGGCCCGCGAGGTGTCCCCGCAGGAGGCCGCGGTGGTCACCGTCGGCCGGCTCCAGGCGGGCACCAAGGAGAACATCATCCCCGACACCGCCGAACTCGGCGTCAGCCTGCGCAGTTACGACGACGCGACCCGCGGCCGGCTCAAGGCGGCCGTCGAACGCGTCGCGCGCGGCGAGTCACTGGCGGGCGGCGCGCCCCGCGAGCCCGAGATCACCTGGCACTCCTCCGCTCCCGTGCTGGTCAGCGACCCGGACGTCACCCGCGCGGTCGTCGCGGACCTGTCCGCGCACTTCGGGGACGAGCGGATGCTGCCGATGCCGCAGATCAGCGCGAGCGAGGACGTCGGCCGCTTCGGCGAGGCCGCGGGGGTGCCCACGGTGTTCTGGTTCTGGGGCGGCCTCGACGCCGCTACGGTGCTCACCGCGCTGGCCGAGGGGCGGCACGACGAGCTGCCGGGCAACCACTCGCCGCGGTTCGCGCCGCTGATCGAACCCACGCTGAGCACCGGGGTCGAGGCGCTCACCGTGGCCGCGCTCGGCCGGTTCGCGGCGGCCGCGTCCGGGAGTTGACCGGGGGCGTCGGGGAGTTGGGAGGGGGCGTTCGGGAAGTGACCGGGCGGGCCCGGGAGTCGGCGGACCGTGCCCGGGGGTGGGCCCCTGCCGGGCCCGGCGCGTTGACCTGCTGGGCCCGGGCGCTGAACGGGTGGGCCCGGGAGTTGGCCGGGTGGTGGCGAAGTCCCGCCCTCAGAACCGCAGTTCGGGCGGGAACCCGGTCCAGCGCAGGGGCTCCGGGAGGTGGGCCATGTCGTTGAACGCCAGGATCGCGGCCGGCCGTCCTGGGGCGTAACGGATCACGGTCAGCGCCGCGTTGGCGTGGTTGATGCCGAACCAGCGCCACGGCGGCGCGTCGAGCGCGGCCCGGACCAGCCAGCCGATGAGGAAGGCGTGCGTGACGACGAGTTCGTGGCGGGGCGTGTCACCGGGGACGGGGCCGGTGAACAACTCCTCGGCCAGGCGGGCCCGTTCCGCGCCGCCCCCGGTCTCCTCGGGCGGGAAGGCGGCCAGCCGTCCCAGGACGGTGTCGGACACGTCATCCGGCAGCTCGTCCCGCCCGGGCAGGTGGGGCACGTAGTCCCCGGCCGCCGCCGACTCCCGCAGCGGCGGCGCCGTCGAGCCGCCCGCCGATCAGCTCGGCCGTCCGGCGGGCCCGGGCGAGCGGGCCGTGCCACACCCGGGTCAGCGGCGCGCTCCGCAGCCGCTCACCCAGCAGTACGGCCTGCCGCCCGCCCCGGTCGGTCAGCCCGCTCTCGTCCGGCGTCGCCTCGCCGTGCCGGGCGAGGTAGAGGTACCGGTCGGCCGTACCTGGCATGGTTCGGGGCTCCTGTCCTGGTGGCGGGCGTATCTGCCGGGAGGACGCGGGGCGGCGGGGCACGGTTCCGGCGGCCCGCAGAGTGTACGCGGGCGCGCTCGCCGGGTGCCCGAGAGGTCAGCCGGCCGCCGTCCTGAGCGCGGCGAGCAGCGCCTCCACCGCCGGGTGGCCCACGGCGGAGGCCCGTACCGCCGCGTGGATCGCCCGGACCGGGACGGGGTTGCGCACCTTGCGGACGACGACGCCCGGGTGGCGGCCGGTCAGCCCCATGTCCGGGATCAGGCTGACGCCGAGACCGGCCGCGACGAAGCCCTGTGCGGTGGTGTAGTCGCTGCTCTCCACGGCGAAGTCGGGGCTGAAGCCCGCGGCCGCGCAGTAGCCGGTCACCGTGTCCAGGCACGGCCCCGGCAGGTCGCTGCGCACCCACGGCTCGTCCGCGAGGTCGCCCAGGTCCAGGGTCCGTTTGGCCGCGAGCCGGTGGCCGCGGGGCAGCACGGCGCGGTAGTCGTCGTCGACCAGGTGCTCCAGGTGGACCCCCTCGTCCCGGCGGCCCGGCGGCCGGATCACCAGCGCCAGGTCGGCCTCCCCGTCCGTCACCTCGGTCAGCGGGTCGTGCGGGTCGGTCATCCGCAGGTCGACGCGTACGCCCGGGTGCTCCGCGCGGAAGGCCGCGAGCGCGGGCGCGACGACCGTGGAGCCCACGCTCGCGAAGTAGCGCACCGCCAGCCGCCCCGTACGCCCGGCGCGCAGGTCGGCCAGCGCCGTCTCCGCCTCGGCCACGCGGCGGCCGATGGCGGCGGCGTGCTCGGTGAGCAGCCGTCCCGCCGCGGTCGGCCGGACACCGCGGCCGGCCCGCTCCAGCAGGGCGACGCCCGCCTGCTTCTCCAGCGCGGCGACCTGCTGGCTGACCGCGGAGGGGGTGTAGCCGAGGTGGTTCGCCGCGGCGGTCACGGAACCGCTGGTGACCACGGCGCGGAGCACTTGGAGACGTCTGACGTCGAGCATGCCTCCGACGATAGGCCGGGTCCATCGATGTAGCCAGGCTTAACGGTGGTGTAGTTTCCTTCGCTTGTCCTACCAGGTCGGCCCGGTCCATGCTCGCGGCAGGGGGACGACCGGGACCGGAGGGACGGCAGCAGTGAACGGCACCGCCGCAAGCAGTGCGCAGGCCGCAGCGCGGGCCGGGGCGCCGGCCGGGATCATCGGCCGGGCCGCCGGTCCGGGACGGGTCCTGGGCGCGGGCCCGGCCGTACACCCGGATGGGCGTGCTCGCGCTCCTGTGGGGTTCGACCTTCCTGTGGATCAAGGTCGCCCTTGAGGGCCTGTCGCCCGTCCAGGTCACCCTGGCGCGCTGCGTGCTCGCCTCCCTCACCCTGGCCTGCTGGCGGTACGCCGCCGGCCGCCGGCTGCCCCGCGGCCGTGCGGTCTGGGGACGGCTCACCGTCGCTGCGTTCTTCTGCAACGCGCTGCCGTTCGCCCTGTTCAGCATCGGTGAGCAGACCGTCGGCTCCGGGCTGGCCGGGGTGCTCAACGCCACCACCCCGCTGTGGTCGCTGCTCATCGGCATCGCCATCGGGACGGAGCGCGGCCTGCGTCCGGTCCGCCTCGGCGGCCTGCTGCTGGGCTTCGCCGGCGTCGCGGTGATCTTCGCGCCCTGGCGGCACTCCGGCTCCGTCGGCTGGGGCGCCCTGGCCATCGTCGGCGCGGCGGTGAGCTACGCGGTCGGCTTCGCGTACATGGGCCGCCGGCTCGTGGGCCGGGGCATCCCCGCGATCTCGCTGTCCTCGGGCCAGATCCTCGCGGCGACCGGGCTGACCGCGCTGACCGTACCGGCCGGCGGCCTGTCCGCCGTGCACCTGAGGCCCGCGGTCGCGGTGGCCGCCCTCGTCCTGGGCGTCCTCGCCACCGGGGTCACCTTCCACCTCACCTACCGGATCATCGCGGACGAGGGCGCGACCAACGCGGCCACCGTCGGCTACCTCCTGCCGGTCGTCTCGGTCGCCCTCGGAGCGGTCTTCCTCGGCGAGGCGTTCAGCCCGCGGGTGGCCGCGGGCATGGTGGTCGTCCTCGTCGGCATCGCCATGACCCGCCGCCGGCCGCCGCCCGCACGGCGCTCCCCGGAGCAGGGCCGCCCGGACGGGCGGGCGCCCGCCCCCCTTGTGCCTGCGGAGCACCGGCCGACGGGTACGAACCCCGCCCTGCCGCCGGGCAGTCCGGCCGCAGCCATCCCCTCCGGCCCGGCGGCACGCGACGCCGCCGGCCGGGCACCCCTTACGGAAGACGAACAGGAACGCACGTGACCACCGTGACCGTCAGCACCTCGTCCGCGACCGCACTCCGCGCCGACGTCCTCGTGATCGGGGCGGGCAGGGGCGACAAGGGGCTCGTGCTCGCGCCGGGCGCCGAAGGCGCAGTCCGCTCCTACGGCGGACCGCCCGGCGGAGGAGTCCTCGCAGACACCCTGACCGCCCTCGGGATGACCGGCGCGCCGGGCGAGGCCGTCACCCTGCCCGCCCCCGCGCCGCTGAAAGGGCGGCTGATCCTGGCGGTCGGCCTCGGGGAGGCCCCGGACGGCCCCATACCCGCATACGACACCGTGCCCGCGGACAACACCGTAGCCGTGGAAAACACCGTGCCCGCGGACAACACCGTGCCCGTGGAAAACACCGTGCCCGCGTACGACGCCGAGGCGCTGCGCCGCGCCGCCGGCACCGCCGCCCGGGCGCTCGCCGGCACCGGCCGGGCCGTCCTCGCGCTGCCGGCCGCCGCCCCCGGCGCCGTGGAGGCGCTGGCTCTCGGCGCGCTGCTGGGCGCGTACGCCTTCACCGGCTACCGAACCCGCGGCCAGGACAAGCCGCCCGTAGGGGAGTTGGTGGTCGTCACCGACTCCGCGCGGCGGGCCGCCGCCGAGCAGGCGGTGCTGCGCGCCACGATCGTCGCGGAGGAGGTCAACCGCGCCCGCGACCTCGTCAACCTCCCCGCCAACGACCTCCACCCGCAAGCCTTCACCGCCGCCGTCGAGCAGGCCGGCCGCGAACACGGCCTCCAGGTCGAGGTGTTGGACGAGCAAGCCCTCGAAGAGGGCGGCTTCGGCGGCATCCTCGGCGTGGGCCGCGGCTCGGCCCGCCCACCCCGGCTGGTGCGGATCGCCTACGCGCCCGCCGGGGCCCGTACCCGGCTCGCGTTCGTCGGCAAGGGCATCACCTACGACTCCGGCGGCATCTCGCTGAAACCCGTCGGCGCCAACGAGATCATGAAGCGCGACATGTCGGGTGCGGCGGCCGTCCTCGGCGCCGTGCTGGCCGTGGCCCGGCTCGGGCTGCCGGTCGCGGTCACCGGCTGGCTCGCCCTCGCCGAGAACATGCCCTCGGGCTCCGCCCTGCGCCCCGGCGACATCCTGCGGATGCGCGGCGGCCGGACCGTGGAGGTGCTCAACACCGACGCGGAAGGACGGCTCGTGCTCGCCGACACCCTGGTCCGCGCGGGCGAGGAGCGGCCCGATGCCATCGTCGACGTCGCCACGCTGACCGCGGCGATGAAGATGGCGCTGGGCCACCGCGTCTACGGCGTCATGGCCAACGACGACGCGTGGCGCGGCCGGGTCCTGGACGCCGCCGCCCGGTCCGGTGAGGAAGCCTGGCCGATGCCGCTGCCCGCCCAACTGGCCGACTCCCTGCGGTCCCCGGTCGCCGACATCGCCAACTCCGGTGAGCGGATGGGCGGGGGACTGGCCGCGGGGCTGTTCCTCAAGGAGTTCGTCCCGCCCGGCACCCCCTGGGCCCATCTCGACATAGCGGGCCCGGCCTTCCACGAGGGCGGGGCGTACGGCTACACGCCGCGCGGCGGTACGGGGACGGGCGTGCGCACCCTCGTCGCGCTGGCCGCGGACGTGGCGGAGGCGGCGGACCCCACCGGCACGGCCGTCACGGCGGACACGGACGCGGCGGCCGGAAGCCGCCGCACCGGCGCCGACTCCCGTGCGAGGCAGCGCGTATGAGGACCCTCTACCAGGTGGACGCCTTCACCCGCACCCCCTTCACCGGCAACCCGGCGGGCGTCGTCCTGGACGCCGAAGGACTGACGGATCATCAGATGCAGGCGGTGGCCCGGGAGGTGAACGCCTCCGAGACCGCCTTCGTGCTGCCGCCGGACGCCCCCGACCACGACGTCCGGGTCCGCTTCTTCACCCCGACCACCGAGGTGCCGACCTGCGGACACGCCACCGTGGCGGCGCACTTCGCGCGCGCCGTCGAGTACGGTCTGCCGTCCTGCTCGCTGGTGCAGAAGACCGGCACGGGACTGCTCCAGCGCGTGGACGTCCGGCGCGACGGGGACCGGGTACGGATCGGCATGCACCAGGGCGCGGCCGAGTTCGGGGACCCGCTCGACCGCCGCCGGCTGGCCGCGCTCACCCGGGCCCTGGGTGCCGCCCCCGACGACCTCACCGGGTACGGACCGGTCCAGGCCGTCTCCACCGGCCACTCCAAGATCCTGGTCGAACTGCGCGACCACCGGGCGGTGGACGCCCTGCGCCCCGACCCCGCCGCTCTGACCGAACTGAGCCGGCAGCTCGGCTGCAACGGCTACTTCGCCTTCACCCGCGCCACCCCCGACCCCGAACTGCTCACCTGGGGGCGGATGTTCGCCCCGGCCATCGGCATCCCCGAGGACCCGGTCACCGGCAACGCCCACGGCCCGCTCGGCGCCTACCTCGCCCACCACCGGCTGGTCCCGGTCCCCGACGGCAGGCTGTGCTTCACCGGCGGCCAGGGCGCGGCCGCCGGGCGTCCGGGCCGGGTCGAGGTCGCCGTGGACGTACGCTCCAGCGGCCGCGTCACCGCCTCCATCACGGGCGACGCGGTGACGGCCTTCCGCGGGCGGCTCCACCCGCCCGCGTGAGCGCCGCGCGGGTCGCCGCACGGCCCGCCCGGTGGCCGGTTTCGGTGCCTTGCGGCGCCGCGGCCACCCGGTCGGCCCGGTGCGGGGCCGGCGAAGGCGGGTCGCGTCTAACGCATCGGCCGGTGCACGGAGTTCGGGCGGACCACCGCTCACCCCGTCTGCCGCGCGACGTCCTCCCGCACCTGCTGCAGATGCGTACGGGTCAGCGACCGGGCCCCCGACGGGTGGCGCGCCCTGACCGCGCCGAAGATCGCCATGTGCTGCTCGTGGTCGCCCGACTGTCCGTGCAGCAGCCGCCGTACGGTGCGCGGCTGGCGGGCGCGGACCGACAGCAGAGAGTCGACCAGCTCGTAGAGCACCTGGTTGCCGGACGCCCGGGCCAGCTCGCGGTGGAAGTCGAGCCGGGGCGCGCGGCCGGCCGGGTCCTGCCGGGCCGCGTCGAGCGCCGTTTCCAGCCGGGCCAGATGCGCCTCGGTGCGGCGCTCGGCCGCCATCGCCGCGATGTCCGGTTCGACGGTGAGCCGGGCCTCGGCCAACTGGAGCGGCGCATCGGCGCGCACCGGGCGGGAGTTCGGGTTCGGCATCAGCGTGCGGTGCAGGCCGGGGCCGACGTAGACGCCCGAGCCGTGCCGCAACTCCACGGTGTCCGTGGCTTGAAGGCGACGCAGCGCCTCCCGCATCGTCGGCGGGGTGACGCCGAACCGCCCGGCGAGGTCCCGCACGGAGGGGAGCACGTCCCCCGGGCCGAGCCGCCGCTCCGCCACCAGGTCCAGCACCGCGCCGGCCAGCCGCTCCGACAACCCGGCCGGCCGCTCCGCGACAGGCGCCGGACCCTCGGCGCCCGGCCGCCGGGAACCCTCATCGCGCCGCATCGCCGCTCCCCGGACACTTCGCCGTCATGAAGTGAATAAATCACTTGGTGACCAAGGCGTTCAAGAGCTGTGCGCGGGGACCTTCACGAAATCCACATGACTCGTACTCCGCGCAGGCCAGGGCGTGTTCGCGGGTCACGGCACGTACCGCGGTATCGCTCCCACCACTTCGTCCACTGTTGACACGCCCGTATCCGCGGCGGAACATTCCGAGCCCTGGGAGAGCGCTCTCCCGGTGATCCCCCCACGAGGTGAGAAGGAGGTCTCCATGGCACGGAAGAGGAGAAAAGTCCCCGGACTGCTCATCGCCCTGGCGCTGTTCGCGGTCGGCGGCGGGGCCGTGCTGACGGCGAACGCGTCGGCGAGCACGCCGTCGTCCGGAACGTCCGCCCCGGCGGCGCAGCAGATGTCGATGAGCATGCCCGTCTCCACGCAGACGTCGGGCGACGACCCGGACGGC
Source organism: uncultured Actinomycetota bacterium (assembly GCA_963820715.1). Lineage (GTDB taxonomy): Bacteria > Actinomycetota > Actinomycetes > Streptomycetales > Streptomycetaceae > Actinacidiphila. The sequence goes on from CAWGAU010000007.1 coordinate 10,822, forward strand.
GACGGCTACATCATGGCCAACCCGCCGGTCACCGGCGTCGTGCCGTCGACGTACGACCCGCCGCACGCGTACTTCCACGAGTTCCAGGCCAAGTGCGCGCCGTCGCACACCGCGCCGGACGACCCGATCGTCTTCCCCGGTCAGCCGGGCAAGTCGCACGACCACACCTTCATGGGCAACGTCAGCACCGACGCCAACTCGACCACCGCCTCCCTGGAGGCGGCGAGCGGGACCACGTGCCTGGCGCCCGGCGACAAGTCGGCCTACTGGATGCCCAGCCTGTTCAACGGCGACCAGAAGATCCTGCCCGTCGGTCCGCAGACGATCTACTACAAGTCCGGTGTGAACGACTACACCAGCGTCCGCCCCTTCCCCAAGGGCCTGCGCTTCGTGGTCGGCAACCCCATGCAGACCGAGGACGAGTTCAAGAACCTCAAGGGCACGGTCGAGGGCTGGGAGTGCGGGAACAGCTACGAGAACTTCGAGTTCCCCGCGACCTGCCCCGACACCGCTGACACCCAGCTCAACATCCGCCTCCAGGCGCCGAGTTGCTGGGACGGCATCCACCTGGACACGCCGGACCACAAGAGCCACATGGCGTACCCGGTGCCGACGGGTGCCAACGAGAACGTCTGCCCGGCCGATCACCCGGTGGCCCTGCCGATGATCGAGTTCAAGATGGCGTGGCCGGTCAACGGGGACATGTCGCAGGTGAAGCTGGCCAGCGGTACCGGCTTCAGCTTCCACTACGACTTCTTCGCCGACTGGGACGACGCGACGCAGGCCGCCATGGTCACCCACTGCATCAACGGCGGGCTCCAGTGCGACGCCCACGGCTACGACCAGAGCCAGCCCGACAAGGGCGCCGTCCTCGACGACAACTACGAGCTCATCCACTGACCCGTCCGCGGGGCTCTCCCGGGCGGGTTTTCCCAGGCCCCTCGGGAGAGCGCTCTCCAATCCTCCGCCCCACCACCCCATAACCCCGGCACCCCCGACACCACCCCGCACGTCCAAGCTCCCGCCTGTCCCCCCGACTTCACAGGTGATGTATGTCAGCCCCCGCACTTCCCCCCGCCCATCCCCCCACCCCCGGTTTCCCCCGCCGCGCGGCCCTCGGCGCGCTGGCAGCCCTCGCGGCAACCCCCGTACTCACCGGAACGGCCGCCGCGGCGGCGCCCGGTTCCGGTGCGCAAGTGTCCGCCGCGGCCGGTAGGCGGGCCGCCGCGGCGGACCCCGACTTCGGTCCGAACGTGCTGGTCTTCGACCCGTCGATGGCGATCTCCGACATCCAGGCCAAGGTCGGCGCCGTGTTCGCCGCGCAGGAGACGAACCAGTTCGGCTCCGAACGGTACGCGCTGCTCTTCAAGCCCGGCACGTACCCCGGCCTCGATGCCAACGTCGGCTTCTACACCCACGTCGCCGGGCTGGGCCTGTCGCCCGACGACGTGGACATCCAGGGCCTGGTGCACGTCGAGGCCGACTGGATGCAGGGCAACGCCACCCAGAACTTCTGGCGCAGCGCCGAGAACCTGTCGGTGACCCCCACCGGCGGCTCCAACCGCTGGGCGGTGTCGCAGGCCGCGCCGATCCGCCGGGTGCACATCCGCGGCGACGTGCCCCTGTGGAACGGCTACGACGGCTGGGCCAGCGGCGGTTTCATGGCCGACTGCAAGGTCGACGGCCGGGTCGTGTCCGGCTCGCAGCAGCAGTGGCTCACCCGCACCAGCACGCTGGGGGAGTGGGCCGGCTCGGTGTGGAACATGGTCTTCGTCGGCGTCGACGGCGCCCCCGCCCAGAACTTCCCCAATCCGTCCTACACGGTGGTCGACAGCGCCCCGTCGGTCCGCGAGAAGCCCTTCCTGTACATCGACGGCTCCGGCGCGTACCAGGTGTTCGTCCCCGCCCTGCGGTCCTCGGCGCGCGGCATCACCTGGAGCGGCGGAGCCAAGGGCGAGTCGGTGCCGATCGGCGACTTCTACGTCACCGGCGCCGCCGACACCGCGGCGACCGTCAACGCCGCCCTGGCGCAGGGCAAGCACCTGCTGGTCACACCGGGCGTCTACCACCTGGACGACACGATCACGATCACCAGGCCCGGCACCGTCGTGCTGGGCCTGGGCATCGCCACCCTCGTGCCGCAGGGAGGCGTCACCGCGCTGGCGGTCGACGACGTGGACGGCGTGAAGATCTCCGGGCTGCTGATCGACGCGGGCCCGATTGCGTCCGACGTGCTGGTGCGGGTCGGTCCGCAGGGCTCCTCGGCCGACCACTCCGCCGACCCGACGCTGCTCCAGGACGTGTTCGTCCGGATCGGCGGCGCCCAGGCGGGCAAGGCGGGCGTCAGCCTGGAGATCAACAGCCGCAACGTGATCGGCGACAACCTCTGGGTGTGGCGCGCCGACCACGGCGCGGGCGTCGGCTGGGACGTCAACACCAGCGACACCGGCCTCGTCGTCAACGGCGCGGACGTGACCATGTACGGGCTGTTCGTCGAGCACCACCAGAAGGCCGAGGTGGTCTGGAAGGGCGAGGGCGGGCGCACGTACTTCTTCCAGAACGAGATGCCGTACGACCCGCCCGGCCAGGCCGCCTGGACGGACGGGTCGCGCAACGGCTACGCCGCCTACCAGGTCGCGGACACCGTCACCTCGCACGAGGCGTGGGGGCTCGGCAGCTACTGCCTCTTCCAGGCCGACCCCACGGTCGTGGCCGACAGCGCGATCCAGGTGCCGGACGCCGCGGGCGTGCGGCTGCACGACATGGTGACCGTCTCGCTCGGCGGCGACGGCACCATCAGCCACGTGGTCAACACCACCGGCGACCCGGTGGACAGCACCAACTCCGGTATCAGCTACCTCGTCAGCTACCCGTGACCGGGCGCCATCGCATCAAGGAGGAAGACATGCAGCGACCCATCAGGAAGGGGCGGGCGCGACGCGCCGCGGCTCCGCTCGCGGCGACCGCCCTCGCCGTCGCGGGACTGGCCGCCGTCCAGGCGCCGGCCGCGCACGCGGCGGGCAGCGTGGTCAAGGTGACCGGCTCGCAGGGCAATTGGCAGCTCACCGTGGACGGCTCCCCGTACCAGGTCAAGGGGCTGACCTGGGGTCCCTCGCCCGCGGACGCGGCCAAGGACCTGCCGGACGTGGCGAAGATGGGGGTCAACACGATCCGCACCTGGGGCACCGACGCCACCAGCGCGCCGCTGTTCGACGCGGCGGCCGCCAACGGCATCAAGGTGATCGCCGGCTTCTGGCTCCAGCCGGGCGGCGGTCCGGGCTCCGGCGGCTGTGTCAACTACCTGACGGACGACACGCTACAAGAACGACATGCTCGCCGAGTTCCCCAAGTGGGTGGACACCTACAAGGACAACCCGGGCGTGCTGATGTGGGACGTCGGCAACGAGTCGGTGCTCGGGCTGCAGAACTGCTACAGCGGCGACGAGTTGGAGCAGCAGCGCAACGCGTACACCACCTTCGTCAACCAGATCGCCCAGAAGATCCACTCGATCGACCCCAACCACCCGGTCACCTCCACCGACGCCTGGACCGGCGCCTGGCCGTACTACAAGCGGAACGCCCCGGACCTGGACCTGTACGCGGTCAACTCCTACAAGGACGTCTGCAACGTCAAGTCCGACTGGCAGGCCGGGGGTTACGACAAGCCGTACATCGTCACCGAGGGCGGCCCGGCCGGCTCCTGGGAGGTGCCCAACGACGCCAACGGGGTGCCGGCCGAGCCGACCGACCAGCAGAAGGCCGACGGCTACACCAACGCCTGGAACTGCATCACCAGCAACCCGGGCGTCTCGCTGGGCGCCACGCTCTTCCACTACGGCAACGAGGACGACTTCGGCGGCATCTGGTTCAACCTGGTGCCGGACGGGCTCAAGCGGCCGTCGTACTACGCGGTGAAGAGGGCGTACGGCGGTGACACCTCGGGCGACAACCTGCCGCCGCAGGTGACCGGCATGAACGTCACCGACGCCACCACCGGCGTGCCGGCCGGCGGCAACGTGACGGTGAGCACGAGGACCACGCGACCCGGAGAACGACCCGATCACCTACCAGGTGCTCTTCAGCAGCCTCTACATCGACAACAACGGCGCCCTCACCCCCGCCACCACCACGGTGGGCGGCAACGGCACGCTCACCGCGAAGGTGCCCGACAAGGTGGGCGTCTACAAGGTCTACGTCAAGGCCACCGACGACCACGGCAACGTCGGCTACGGCTCGCAGTCGCTCAAGGTCGTGCCCCCGAAGGTGGACGGCACCGACGTGGCGCTCGGCAAGCCCGCCACCGCGTCCTCGTACCAGACCGACCCGACCGGCGGCTGCCCGTGCACCGCGGGCGACGCGGTGGACGGCAGCTTCACCACCCGCTGGTCGAGCGACTGGAGCGACCCGCAGTGGCTCCAGGTCGACCTGGGCGCGGAGCACCACGTTCAAGCACGTCCAGCTCGCCTGGGAGGCGGCGTACGCGAAGGCGTACGACATCCAGACCTCCGACGACGGCACGAACTGGACCACGGTGAAGTCGGTGACCGACGGCGACGGCAACATCGACGACATCGACGTGAGCGGCACGGGCCGCTACGTGCGCGTCCTGGGCACGCAGCGCGGCACCGGATACGGCTACTCGCTCTACGAGTTCGGCGTGTACGCCTGAGTCCCGCCCAGCAGCCGGCCTCGGCCCCCGGGACCCGGTCCCGGGGGCCTTCCGCGTCCCGCCCGGCCTCGCGGCGTCCCGGCGTCGAGCCGCCCAACACCGGTGCTGGCAGGCGGCGGTTGACCGGCCGCAAGGTCGGAAGACCGGACGGCCGGAGCGGCCCGGTAGGGTGCCTTGGTGATCTTTGGACGAGCTACATTCGCGGGCGCCGTGGCCGACTTCGAGAACGCCGTACGGGCGCGGGACTCCCAGGCGTCGGAGCAGGCGTTCGACCTGTTGCAGCAGACCTTCCAGGGCGCGGACGACGCCGAACTCGCCGCCGCCGCACCGGGACTCGCGGCGCTGCTGCCCGAAGTGCCGCCCGGCCCGCGGGCGATCGTGGCCGTCGTGGTCGGCGCCTGCGTCGAGCGTGGCGCGGACGCCATGGCCTGCGCCCCCTCGGTCCTCGCCGCGGTGGCCGAAACCCTCGTCGGCGCGCTGGAGTTCGCCGAGCGCTGGGCGTCGACCGGCGGCGGCGCGCTGCCCGACCCGGAGGAAGGCGCCCCGGACGACGCGGTGTTCGGCCGGGTCGGCCCGGAGGCCGCCCAGGCGTGGTGGACGCTCCCGCAGTGGGAGATGGCCGCGGTGGCCGTCCTCAACCAGCGCGCCGTACGCGTGGCGCTGACCGGCCGCGACCGGCTGCTCGCCTCGGCGCGGCAGGTGGCGGAGGCGCTCGACGGCGGCCTGAAGTACCTCGTGCACGCGCTGCTCGTGCTCGACGACGAACCGCTGGTCGTGCTGCACCGCCCGACCGGGACCGGCTACCGGCTGCGGATGACCGGGATCGGCGACAACTTCCAGCTCCACACGCTGCTGGCCGCCGAACTCGTCGGTCGGCGGCCATGTGCCGGGTGTCGCCCCCACCGCCGAGGCGGTGGCCGTCTGCCGTGACGAGCCCGGCCAGGTGCTCACCGTCGGCTCGTTCAACCTGGCCGCCCCGGACGGCAGTTGGATCTGGAACGAGGGGACCCCGGCCGACATCCCCGCCGTCGACGGCGTCCGCGTCCTCGTCCTCGACCCGCCGCCGTACGAACGAAGCTGGCCGGCCGGCCGCTTCTTCCCCGGCATGCCGGGCGCCCTCGTCCTGGAGCAGGTCATGGACGCGGACGAGGCGGCGGCCTGGCTGGCGAAGGTGTCCGAGCCCAAGGGCTGAACCGGCGTCCCTCGCCCGCCGGGCCGGCGGGCGGGGCGCGGGGTCGTCCGGGGCCCCGGTGGCAAGGCGGACCGCGACCCGGGGGAGAGCGGGGCCGCGGCCCAGGTCACGGGGCCGCCCGCGCGGCTGTCCGCGGGTTCCGGTTACCGTGGAGGCGCCCCTTGCCGCCCGTACCGGAGGACCACCGCCATGCGCGCCACCACCATCCACGCCCCGCACGACATCCGCGTGGAGGAGGTGCCGGACGCGCAGGTCAGGAAGCCCACCGACGCCGTGGTGCGGGTGGTGCGCGCCTGCATCTGCGGCAGCGACCTGTGGGCGTACCGCGGTGAGTCCGCCCGCACGCCGGGCCAGCGGATCGGGCACGAGTTCCTCGGCGTGGTCGAGGAGACCGGCGCCGACGTGGCCGGCCTGCGCGCCGGCGACCTGGTGGTGGCGCCGTTCGTGTGGTCCGACGGCGTGTGCGCCTACTGCGCCGACGGCCTGACCACGTCCTGCGTGCACGGCGGCTTCTGGGGCTCGATCGGCGCCGACGGCCAGTCCGACGGCGGCCAGGGCGAGGCCGTACGGGTGCCGTACGCCGACGCGCACCCTGGTCAAGCTGCCCGCCGACGCCCTCTCCGACGACCGGCTGCTCACCGGGCTGCTCGCGCTCTCCGACGTGCTCGGCACCGGCCACCACGCCGCGCTCGGCGCCCGGGTGCGGCCGGGCAGCACCGTGGCGGTGGTCGGTGACGGCGCGGTCGGGCTGTGCGGCGTGCTGGCCGCCCGCCGGCTGGGCGCCGAGCGGATCATCGCGCTCGGCCGCCACCAGGCGCGCACCGATCTCGCCCGGACCTTCGGCGCCACCGACGTCGTCGCCGCGCGCGGCGAGGAAGCGGTCGCCGCCGTACGGGAGTTGACCGGCGGACAGGGCGCGCACGCGGTGATCGAGGCGGTCGGCACCGAGCAGTCGATGCGCACCGCCGTGGGCATCGCCCGCGACGGCGGCGCGATCGGCTACGTCGGCGTGCCGCACGGCAGCGGCACCGGCCTGGACCTCGGCGAGATGTTCGACCGGAACATCGCGCTGGCCGGCGGCGTCGCCCCGGTCCGCACGTACATCCCCGACCTGCTGCCCGACGTGCTCGACGGCAGCGTCGACCCGGCGCCCGTCTTCGACCTCGCCGTCGGCCTGGAGGGCGTGCCCGACGGCTACCGGGCGATGGACGAGCGCACCGCGCTCAAGGTGCTGGTCAAGCCCTGAGCGGGCCGCGCGTACGGCCTTTCCGGGCTTGACCGCAGTGGCGGGGTCGACCGCCTCAGCGGTCGTACTCCGGGTCGCGGCCGAGGTAGCGCAGCAGCGCGGCCGCGTCGTCGTCGCCGGGCCGCGGGTCGAGCGCGGCGGCGTAGGCACCGTAGGTCCGCAGCGGCTCGACGACCGCCCGGGCGGGCCGTGCCAGCCGGGCGGCGAGGCCGGGGTCGAGCGGGGAGGGCTGCCCGGTGGCGACCGCCAGGTCCCAGGCGTGCACGGCCGCGTCCAGCGCGCAGGCGCCCACGGCGGTCCCGGCGTCCATCGCGCCCTGCGGCAGCGGGGTGGGGACGTCCGGCGCGCCCTGGGCGACGGTCGACCAGGCCGCCGCGGAGGCGTCCAGGGCGGTCCGGACGAAGGCCACCGGGTCGCCGGTCAGGACGCCGGACGGCTCGAAGGGGTTCTCCGCGGGGCCGCCGCTGCCGGTGATCGCGGCGACGTACGCCAACTGGTCGCCGACCGCGTGCTGAAGGACCTGGGTGACGTTCCACAGGGCGCACGGCGTGGCGAGCGTCCAGTCCTTCTCGGCGACGCCGGCCGCGGCGGCCAGCAGCGCGCCGTGCGCCCGGTCCAGGACGTCCCAGGTGGTCGTGGCGGGCATGGGTGACTCCTTCTTTCGGTGTTCGGACCCGGCTCTCACCGCGGCACCGGCGGACGCAGCGCGTCCACGATGAGGTCGAAGAGCCGGCCGGTCTGCTCCGGGGTGCTGCTGGCCGCCGTGGAGAGGAACACTCCGAGGAGCATGGCGGTGACGTCCTCGGGGTCGACGTCCGCGCGGAGCGAGCCCGCCCGCGCCCCGTCGGCGAGGATCAGGGCGATCGCGGCGGTGACGCGCTCCCGCGTGGTCGGCGTCGCCATTCTCCCCGACGCCCAGCCGGCGCGCAGCGTGTCGACCATTCCGCGCTTGGTCGCGACGAAGGCCGCGTAGCGGTCCATCCACGCGCGGAGCGCCGCGTCGGGCGGGAGCGCGGCGAGCAGGGCGGGGGCGCTGGTGGCGACGTCGTCGAGTTCGGCGGCGTAGACGGCTTCGACGAGTGCCTCGCGGGTGGGGAAGTGGCGGTAGAGCGTGCCGATGCCGACCCCGGCCTCGCGGGCGATGGCTTCGAGCACGACCGTGTCGTCGGCGGCCGCGAAGGCGGCCCGCGCGGCGGCGAGGAGCTTCTCGCGGTTGCGCCGCGCGTCGGCGCGGGCCGGACGGCCGGTGCCCGCGGGCGGTTCGGCCTCGGAGCCGGGGGACGGCGATGCGGACGGGCTCAAAACGGAGGCACCTCCGGTAGTGCTACAGTCGAATAACGGAGGCTCCTCCGCTTTCCCTATCTTCGCATGAGGGCAGGATGTCCATGACCCGCACCGGTACCCCCTCTTCCGAGACCACGGCCACCGGCGCCCCGCGCCCCGCAGGCCCGGGCCCGCTCGCCGGCCGCACCGTCTCCCGCGTCGGCTACGGGGCGATGCAACTGGAGCGGCTGCGGGGCGACCGGGACGCGGCGGTCGCGATCCTGCGGCGCGCGGTCGAGCTCGGCGTCGACCACGTCGACACGGCGCAGTTCTACGGCGACGGTTTCGCCAACGGCGCGATCCGCGCGGCGATCCGCCCCGAGGACGGTGTCATCGTCGTCAGCAAGGTCGGCGCCACCCCGCACCGGGGCGGGCCCCTCCCGCTCCGGCTCGCGCAGCGGCCCGAGGAGCTGCGGGCGAGCGTCGAGGACAACCTCGCGAGCCTCGGCCTCGACCAGGTCCCGCTGGTGAACCTGCGCCGCGCGGACGACCGGGCCCGGCCTGCGGGCCGAGGGCGACCAGGTGGTCGACCTCGACGACCAGCTCGCCGTCATGGCGGCGATGCGCGACGAGGGCAAGATCGGCGCGATCGGGCTCAGCAGCGTGACCCTGGACAGCCTGCGCCGGGCGGTCCCGGCGGGCATCGCCTGCGTGCAGAACGCGTACAGCCTCGTGGCCCGCGACGACGAGGACATGCTCGAACTCTGCACGGCCGAGGGCATCGCCTGGGTGCCGTACTTCCCGCTCGGCAGCGCCTTCCCCGGCCTGCCGAAGGTCACCGACGAGCCGGCCGTCGCTGCCGCGGCGCGGTCCCTGGGCAGCACCCCCTCGCAGGTCGGCCTCGCCTGGCTGCTCCACCACGCCCCGAACGTCCTCCTCATCCCGGGCACCGCGAACGCCGACCACCTGGAGGCGAACGTCGCCGCGGGCGCGATCGAGCTCGACGACGCGACGCTCGCCGCGCTGGACGCCGTCCCGACGCGCTCGGGGGACATCGCGCTCGGGTGACTCGCGGGCAGCAGGGGCGCGACGGCGCGGCGGCGGGCAGCCGCAGGACAGCAGCGGTACGGAGCGGGCCGTCACGGTGGAGACACCGCGGAAGGCGGCGAACTCACCGCGTGGCGGCCGCCGTTGGCACGGCGGCCGCCACCGCCGCGCTCAGCCGGTGCAGGTGAGCGTCGGGTTCACCCAGTCGCCGTGGTCGTTGCCGTTCCCGTCGCCGCCGTCGCCCACGGACAGGTCGAGGACCTGGCCGCCGGTGACGGGCACGTCGATGGAGACCGGAGCGGACGCGCCGTTCAGGACGGGGGTCGTGGCGAGCGTCTTGCCGTCGAGGACGACCGTGAACGTCACCGTGCCGGGGTCGCCGTGGTCGACGCCCACGGTGGCGGTGAAGCGGCTGCACCGCGCCGGCCAGGTAGAGCGCCACGTCACTGGGGGAGTTGGTGCCCAGGCCCTTGGCGTAGGTGGTGCCGCCCAGGGTGAGCGGCGTGCCGTCGCCCGCCGCGGTGCCGCCGACGCTCTGGTCGCGTTCGACCGGGCCCCAGCCGTTGGTCGGCGGACAGGAACGGCAGGTCGCTCACCTGGTCGGTGCCGGCCGGCGGCGCGGCGGGGACGGGGCCGACCGTGCGCTCGTCGGACGCGGTCGCGGCCCGGCCGCCCTGCGAGAACCGGGCGGTGACGGACAGCGCGCCGACCTTCGGCACGCTGGCGGGAGCGGTGACGTCCCAGCTCAGCGTGGCGGACGCTGCCGCCGGCGATCCGGTCGACGCAGGCGGGCACGGAGTGGGCGCTCGCGGTCCAGCCGGCCGGCAGCTTCAGGGCCGCGGTCACCCGGCGCGCGTCGGGCCTGCCCTGCGGGACGGCGACCGTCGCGGTGGCGGTGAAGTGCTGCCCCGCGCCGACCGCGCCGGGGACGGCCAGCGCCACCGTCGCGCCCGGGGCGGCCGGCATCGCGTAGCGGGTCCTGCTGTACGCGGGGCTGTCGTTCTGCGGGACCGTCAACGAGGAGGCGTAGCTGCCGTAGTCGATCAGTCCGACCTTGCCGAGGCCGCCGGTGCGACCCGTCCAGGTTCCACACGGCGATGGCGATCGTGTTCCTGCCGTGCGGGTTCGAGCACGCCGTTGGGGACCGGGAAGCTGTGCTGCGGGCCGAGGTAGTTGACGTAGTTGCCCATGTCCCAGCCGTTGACGTAGATCTCGGCGCGGTACTTGCGGGCCGGGTCGTCGGCGATGGTGAGGCCGACCGAGGTGTCCTGGCCCTGCGGGAGGTGGAGCGTGACGTCGGTGTTGTACCAGGACACGCCCGGCGTGGTGTCGGTGGCCGGGAGTTGGACCGGCTGCCAGCCGCCGGTGGGGTAGCCGGGCAGGTAGTAGCCGGCGCGCTCGCCGTACAGGCCACCGGTGTTGAGCGGGCCGCGGACCGGGTCGACGGTGTCCTCGCCGCCGCGCACGCCCTGGAGCCGCCAGGTGACCGAGGTGAGCGGGTCGCCGACGAGCGTGGCGCCGGTCAGGCCGCGGGCGGCCTTGCTGCCGTTGGGCGGCGTGTAGTCCTCCTCGTGGCCCATGTCGACGGTCAGCACCGAGATGACGTTGTCCGCGCCGGACTTGCAGCGCGCCGGCCGGGAAGGTGTACGTCTTGGCGCCGTCGGCGGTGGAGCTGCCGAGGAAGACGCCGTTGAGCCAGACCGAGGACGCCGCCGCGCGGCCGCCGCTCTGCGCGGACAGCGTGATCCCGGTCTCCTTGCCGGTGCCGGTGAAGCGGCCGCGGTACCAGGTGCTCCCGGTGTGGAAGCCGTAGTCGTCGGCGAACAGCACCGGCAGCGTGCCGGGCGTGGTGGTGCTGTGCGAGGTGGTCTTGTCGGCCACCTGCCAGCCGGAGTCGTCGAAGCCGGGCTGCGCCTCGGGCGACTCCTCGGTGTGCTTCCAGCCGGTGAGCGCGGGCAGCGTGACGGCCGCCGCGGTCGGCAGGGTGCCGGTGAGGCTGCCGCTGTCCGTGGCCGCGGTGTGCACCGGCCGGCCGTTCCAGGTGAGCGACGTCGGCGGCGGCGAAGACCTCGACCGCGCCGTCGGAGCCGGTGTCGCCGGTCAGGTCCAGGCGCGATCCGTGGGCGGTGGCGCCGCGCAGCAGGTGGGTGCCGCGGACCAGCACCGGGCCCGGCCGAGGTGTCCTGCCGCCAGAACGTCTTGGCCGTCGCGGTGTCGGCGAGCAGCAGGAGCAGCGGGTGGCCGCCGCCGCTGATCTGCACCCGGGTCAGGCCGGTGTGCCGGTAGTTGAGCCGCAGGTCGCCGGTGGCCGGGTCCCAGGTGGAGGTCACCGCGCCGCCGGAGGACGTCACGGTGGGCCGGGACGGGTAGTTGCAGCACCGTCTCGCCGTCGGAGCCGTGGTCCCCGTACAGCACCGCGACGTCGCGGCCGGCGATGGTGGCGTTGGTCATGATCTCGGAGGTGGAGTACTGGAGGTGGTTCCCGCCGAGGTCGTAGTCCGCGACGATGATCTTCGAGGCGCGGCCGTCGAGCCCGATGGCGGTGCCCGGCTGCTGCGGGACGGTGTAGACCGGCGCGGCGGGGGCGGTGCCCGTGTCGACGTCGATCGCGTCGAGCGTCACGAACGTGCCGGAGGCCGCGGGGTTCTTGGTGCCGGTCACCACGATCTTGCAGGGTGTGCGGGCCGGCGGCGAGCCCGGTCGCCCGGTAGGCCGACGTACTGGTTCTGCTTGGTGGCCGCGTACAGGTCGACGGTCGTGACCTTCGCGCCGTCGAGGTAGACGTCGGCGATGCCGTGGTTGCCGTCGAGGTTGCTGATCCAGCGTGACGCCGGTGCCGGTGAAGTCGACGCGAGGCGCTGTCGCCGGCGGTGTCGGAGAACGACTCGGTGTGCTGGTAGTCGCCGCCGGTGTAGTTCTGGTCGGCGCCGACGTGCGACCAGGTCGCCGGTGTAGGAGACCGCGGCGTCGGGGTCGTCGTAGGTGTAGCCGCTGTGGGCGCCGAGGTCGATCGTCACGTGCGCGCTGTCGGTGGCCGTCGAGGTGGAGTCGGCGTGCCGCAGCACGTGGAACTGGGTGCCGGTGTCCGGGTTGCGGCGCGCGGTGTCGACGATCGCGGCGTCGTCGGTCGGTACGGCGGGCAGCGCGTCGGTCTTGGTCAGCGGGGCGACGGCCTGGGTGAAGTAGCCGATCAGCTTGTCCTGGTCGTACTTCGGGTCGAGCTGCCGGGTCTCGCGGATCGCGGCGCCGTAGTCGTAGGACGTGTAGTTCTCCGGCTCGCCCAGCCAGCCCCAGTTGGTGCCGCCGTAGGTCATGTAGAAGCTCTGCGAGGTGGCGCCGACGGCGATGTTCTGCTTGTAGAACACGTCCGCGAACTGGTCGTTGATCAGCTGCGCGCACTTGTCGTAGCCCGGGCCGCCCCACGGGTCGAAGGCGCCGCCCTGGAACTCGGCGGTCTCCAGCGGCTTTCCGGCCGGGTGGTCGTAGCTGATGTCCGGCACGCCGTTCCACGCCGTGGGGTTGCTGCAGTTGAAGCCCTGCGGGTAGGAGTCGGCGCCGTCCACGGCCAGGGCGCCGTCACCGGAGTTGAAGGTGCCGTTGTTGTTGCCGACCAGCGGCACCGTGATGCCGTCCGCGGTGGCCTTGTCCTCCAGGTGCTTCATGTAGGTGCGGCCCGCGGCGCTGCCGTCGTAGAACTCGTTCTCGACCTGGTACTCGATCACCGACCCGGTGCCGTCGGTGAGTTGGTGCCGGGCCAGGATGCGGTCGATCTGGGTCTGCCACTGGTCGCTGTACTTCAGGTACGCGGGGTCGCCGGTGCGGGTGTCGCCCGCCGTGGTCGCCAGCCAGCCGGGGAAGCCGCCGCCGTCGACCTCGGCGTTGATGTACGGGCCGGGCCGGGCGATGACGTAGATGCCCGACCGGGTCGGCCATGTCCAGGAGTTTGTCGACGTCCCGGACGCCCGTGAAGTCGTAGACCCCGGGCGCGGGGGAGTGGTAGCCCCAGTCGAAGTAGAGGGAGACGGCGTTGAAGCCGGCCGCCTTCATCTTCTGGAGCATGTCCAGCCACAGGGCCTGGCTGGGCAGCCGGAAGTAGTGGAACTCACCGGACCACAGATAGGTCCGCTTGCCGTCGATCAGGTACGAGTAGCCGTCGTAGCTGACCGTGTGCTTCGTGGCGGTGGCCGCCCGGGCGGCGGTCGCCGGGGCCGCCGGGGCGGCGGGCCGCGGCGCGGGTGGGGGGCGCGGCGGCGGCCGAGCCGAGGCCGGCGCTCAGCCCCACCACCAGGGCGACCGCGGTGCCGATCGTCAGGCAGCGCTGAACGAAGCGGCGGCCGATACGGCGAGCAGACATACTCAACCTCCACGCTGTGCACCCGGGTGACCGTGAAGCGCCGTGCCCGCGCCCGCCGGCGGGGACACGCATGACCGCGCAGGAACCACCAGGTTTGCCGTCGCTACCTGAGCGATCAAGTGCGTTTTCGTGGGGGAGTGTTGCACCTGACTCCGGTCGCCGCAACGGCTTGGGCACAAACCCGCGTCCCCGGGCCGGCGTCCGCGGTGGCCGGCCGCCGCCCGGCGCGCGGGCCGGGCCCGCCGTCCGCCGGCCCACCGCACCGGGCGGCAGCGGGTCCGGCCCCGGCGGCAGCACGCTCGGGTACGAACCGGCGGCGCGGTGGAACGGCGCGGTGAAACGCGAAAGGCACCCGCACGCGGCCGGGGGCCGGGATACGGATGCCTGTGACGCCTGCCCACGATCATCGACTGTGGGCAAAGAGTGTGTCCGAGGGGGGACTTGAACCCCCACGCCCGATAAAGGGCACTAGCACCTCAAGCTAGCGCGTCTGCCATTCCGCCACCCGGACCGGGTGTGTCACCGCGGCGTCGGGGCCGTGGCGACGAGGTAAACCATAGCAAAGATCCGGACGGCTCCAGCACGCCGCCGCACGGCCGCGGGGCAGGCGGGAACAGGGGTCGGGACGGCTGCCGGGGGACGCCGGCCGCGGTGGGGGTGGGAACCGCGCAGGCGGCGAGAGAGGATGGGAACGGTACGGAGAGGGAGCGGTACCGGTCGGGGTCGCCGCGGCAGCAACCAGCGAGGAGACAGCGTGAGCGAGTCGGTGCCCGGCAGGGCGGAGAGCGGGCGGATCGCGGGCCAGGACGAGGTCGTCGACCTGTGCGGCGAGCTGATCCGGATCGACACCAGCAACTACGGCGACCACTCCGGGCCCGGCGAGCGGGCCGCCGCCGAGTACGTGGCGGAGAAGCTCGCCGAGGTCGGCCTCGAACCCGAGATCTTCGAGTCGCACCCGGGCCGGGCCTCCACCGTCGCCCGGATCGAGGGCGAGGACCCGAGCACGGCCCGCGCTGCTCATCCACGGGCACCTCGACGTCGTGCCGGCCAACGCCGACGACTGGACCCGCGCACCCCTTCGCCGGCGAGGTCGCCGACGGCTGCGTGTGGGGCCGCGGCGCGGTCGACATGAAGGACATGGACGCGATGACGCTGGCGGTCGTCCGCGACCGGATGCGCAGCGGCCGCAAGCCCCCGCGCGACATCGTGCTCGCCTTCCTCGCCGACGAGGAGGCCGGCGGCACGTACGGCGCCCGGCACCTGGTCGACCAGCACCCCGACCTCTTCGAGGGCGTCACCGAGGCGATCGGCGAGGTCGGCGGCTTCTCCTTCACGGTCAACGAGGACCTGCGGTTCTACCTGATCGAGACCGCGGAGAAGGGCATGCACTGGATGCGGCTCACCGTGGACGGCACCGCCGGGCACGGCTCGATGACCAACAAGGACAACGCGATCACCGAGCTGTCCGAGGCGGTCGCCCGGCTGGGCCGGCACCAGTTCCCGGTCCGGCTGACCAAGTCGGTGCGCGGGTTCCTCGACGAGCTGTCCGACGCCTTCGGGGTCGAGCTGGACCCCGAGGACATGGAGGAGACGCTCGCCAAGCTCGGCGGCATCGCCAAGATGATCGGCACCACGCTCCGCAACACCGCCCAGCCGACCATGCTCGGCGCCGGCTACAAGGTCAACGTCATCCCCGGCCAGGCCACCGCCCATGTCGACGGCCGCTTCCTGCCCGGCTACGAGGAGGAGTTCCTCACCGACCTCGACCGCATCCTCGGCCCGCGGGTCAGGCGCGAGACGCTGCACTCGGACAAGGCGCTGGAGACCGGGTTCGACGGCTCGCTGGTCGACGCGATCCAGGCGTCGCTGCACGGCCGAGGACCCGATCGCCCGCGCGGTCCCGTACATGCTCTCCGGCGGCACGGACGCCAAGTCCTTCTCCGACCTGGGCATCCGCTGCTTCGGCTTCGCCCCGCTGCGGCTGCCGCCCGAGCTGGACTTCGCCGGGATGTTCCACGGCGTGGACGAGCGGGTCCCGGTGGACGGCCTGCGGTTCGGCGTGCGGGTCCTCGACCGCTTCATCGACAACTGCTGATCATTCGACTGTTTGTACCCGTACCGGTGGTTTCCGTCGCCAGTACGGGTGAATGATCCAATGCTTTGGTAGCTCTATTTCCTCCTCGTCGTTACGACGTGTGTGGTCCGCGGCTGGGGCCACACATGTCCCACGAGGAGGAATTTCCATGATGAAGAAGGTCGCCGCTGTCGCGGCAGCCACCGGTGGTCTGGTGCTCGCGGGTGCGGGTCTGGCCGTTGCCGACACCGGCGCCGAGGGCGCCGCCGTGCAGTCCCCCGGCGTGCTGTCGGGCAACGTGGTCCAGGTCCCGGTCGCACGTGCCGGTCAACCTGTGCGGCAACACCGTTTCCGTGATCGGGCTGCTCAACCCCGCGTTCGGCAGCGCCTGCGTCAACCCAGTAGTTCCCGGGCCGGCCGCCTCGCGGCCGTTCGCCGGGCCGGCCCCGGGCGCAGGACGCGCTCCGGGGCCGCTCGCCATTTCCGGGACGGGTGGGGGCATGGGTGTTCCCGATCCCGTCCGGTCAGAGTCCAAGGTCAAGGTAGGGGAGCGAAGCTATGCGACAGGTCGCGAAGAAGGGCCTGCTCACGGTGATGGCCACAGGTGGGGTCCTGATGGCCGCAGGCGGCGGTGCGGCGTACGCCGACGCCGGCGCCGCGGGGAGTGTCGGCCGGTTCGCCGGGCGTCGGGTCCGGCAACACCGTCCAGGTCCCGGTGCACGTGCCGGTCAACGCGTGCGGCAACACGGTCGACGTGATCGGCCTGCTGAACCCGGTGTTCGGCAACCACTGCGCCAACACGTCGTCGGGCCTCAACGGCACGGGCGGCGGCGCGACGGCCAAGGGCGGCACCGCGCACTCGCCGGGCGTGGGGTCCGGCAACACCGTCCAGGTCACCGATGCGACATCCCGGTCAACGCGTGCGGCAACACCGCCGACGTGGCGGCGCTGCTGAACCCGGCGTTCGGCGACCGGTGCGGCAACGAGGAGGCGTCGCACCCGAACCCGGGCGGCCCCATCCACCCGGGCCACCCGGGCCACCCCGGTCACCCCGGTCACCCCGGTCACCCCGGCTGGCCGGGCCACCCGGGTCACCCCGGGCACCCGGGCCACCCCGTCCACCACTGCCCGCCGGCACACCACCCCGGCCACCCCGGCCACCCGGGCTGGCCGGGCCAGCCCGGAACCCCGGGCACCCCCGGAACCCCGGGCACCGCCGGAACTCCCAGCACCCCGGGCCAGCCCGGTCACCCCGGCATCCCCGGCACCACCTCCGGCGGTCACACCACGCCCGCCTCGTACACCCCGTCGGCGGGCAGCCGGACCCCCGCCACCCAGACCCTCGCCCACACGGGCACGGACGGCATGGGTCTGACCGGCGCCTCGGCGGGCGCGCTGCTGCTCGGCGGCGCCCTGCTCTACCGTCGCGGCCGGGCCGCCCAGCGCTGAACCGGGCGCCGGCGCGCACTCGCCCCCGACCGGGCGGCGGCCCTCACCGCCCGGTCACCGGGGTATGCGCGCGTCCCGCCACTGCCGGCGGGCCCGGTGCGGCGTACGACGACGCCGTCCCGGGCCCTCCCGTCTCACCATGTGGCGCGCACCTGGCGGATGATCCGGCGACGCAGCCGCACCCGGCGGCTGCCGTCGGCGAAGAGCCGGACCCGGTCCAGTTCCCAGTGCCGGTACTCCGCCTCGTCGGCCAGCAGACGTGCCGCGTCCTTGCGGGAGACCCCGCGCGGCACGTAGATCTCTCTGAATTCGTATTCCGGCATCGCATCTATTGTGCGGGCAACGCCCCGGTGCGGATAGCGTCTGCTCCATGTCTGATGACGTGCAGCCCACCGTGGCCGAGGTCCGTGCCGCGGTCGAGACGCTCAAGGCCGCGCTCGACCGTCACCTCGACGCGATCGAGAACCGTACCGGCGACGACGACCCGTCCGTCTACACGGCGTTCGAGGCGCTGGCCTCGGCCGCCGAGTCGTACGACGAGCTGCTGTACGACAGGTACGACGAGGTGACCCCGTTCGAGGTGCCCGGGGGCGAGGGGGCACCGCAGTACACCGGGGCCGAGAGCCCGGACGCGTTCAGCGTGCTGATCCGCCGCGACTACGCGATCGTCGAGCCGGACCGGCTGTTCGCGCAGGCCAGGCGGACCTCCGAGGGCGACGACGAGGCCGGCGAGTCGGTGAGCGCCGCCCTCGGCGCGGTCTTCGGGGAGTACGAACCCGACGAGATCGCCCAGCGGCACAAGGAGTTCGGCCTGGAGGAGGGCGACTCCACGCTGTGGGTCAGCGCGCTGGAGCCCACCGAGCCGGGGGAGTGGCTCGACGCGCCCTTCGACCAGGTCGACCCGGAGCTGACGGTGTGCCGCTTCGACATGAGCGCCGTCTTCGAGGACGACCTGAGCATGCTCGACCAGGACTGAGCCGCACCGGACACGCAGGACCGGACCAGGGGCCGGACCCGCCGCACGCGGGCCGGCCCCTGCATGCCTCTGCGCCCGCTCAGCTCTGCGCGGCCAGCTCCCTGAGCACCGAACTCAGCCTGGTCGTACGCTCCTTGGCCGCCGGTCCCGCCGACCGCCCGGGCCAGGCCCTGCTCGGCGCCCTGCACGACCGACAGGTGCCGTTCGCCGCGGCGCGAAGGCGGTGTACACCCAGGAGCGGTTCAGCAGCGGGCCCGCGTCGCCGGGCACGACCACGACGACCGCGGGCCAGCGCATGCCCGCCGCCTGGTGGCCGGTGATCGCCCAGCCGTGCCGTACGGTCGCCGCGACGTCCTCGCGGGGCACCAGGACCGGGCCGGGCTCGCACGCCAGCCGCAGGCCGTCCGGCTCCGCGCCGACCACCGTGCCCGGGAGCGTACGGCCGGGGGCCGGCACGTGCACCACCCGGTCGCCCGGGTCGAAGCCGGCGAACCGGCCGGGGCCCGGGTTGAGCCGCTCCTTGAGCGCCGCGTTGAGCGCGCGGGTGCCGGCCGGGCCGCCGTGCGCCGGGGTGATCACCTGGGTCTGCTCCGGCGCGCGACGCCGAACGCCCGGGGCACCGAGTCGGCGACGAGCTGGACCGCACGGTGCACCGCCTCGCGCGGGTCGCGCACCGGGACCACCACGACCTCCTTGTCCGGGGCGTCCACCCGGGCGAGTTCGCCCTCCGCCGACGCAGGAGACCAGCTCGCCGATCGGGCCCGGGTCGGGGGTGCGGGAGGTCACCCGCGGGCACGCCTTGCTCGCCAGCAGGTCGGCGAAGGCCCGGCCGGCGCCCGCGGACCACAGCGCGTACGGGTCGCCGCTGAGCACCAGCCGGGCGCCGTCCGGCACCGCCTCCACCAGCGTCGCCGCCTCCTCGACGGACAGCTGCGGCGCGTCCAGCACGGCCACCAGGTCGACCGGCAGGCTGCCGTCCGGGCGCGCGGCCGCACCGCGAGCAGCCCGCCGACGGTCAGCGCGGCCTCCTCGCCCACCGCGGCGGCCAGCCGCCGCCGGCCGTTCTCCGTGTACGCGGCCGCGTACGCCCGCAGGCCCGCCGCCCGGGCCGCCGCGACCAGCGCGGCGGGCTCCGCGCGGGCCGCCTCGCCGCCGGTGTGCAGCACCAGGGCGTGCCCGGCGGCGGTACGGATCAGCTCCGCCGCGGACGGGGACGGCGCGGCGGCCGCGGCGCCGTCCCAGTCCAGCGTCGTCCGCCGTCGCCCTCGAAGGACCGCAGCAGCCGGACGCAGCCGTCGGCCAGGCTCTCCTCCGCCAGGGCGTACCGGTCCAGCCCGAACAGCAGCGGTACGGCGCGCCTGTTCGGCCTCGCGTCCTCGTCGTCCTCGCCGCCGTCGTCCGCGGTCCTGCGTCCGGCGCGCCGGGCGGGTCGCCGCTCCTCGCGGAAGACCAGCACCTGGCCCTCCTCGACGGCCGTGCCCAGCGCCCGGTCCGGGTCCGGGACGGCGTGCCGGGCCAGCGCGGCCTTCAACTCCTGCGGCGGGCAGCGCGGTGTGGCCCGCCTCGCGCGGCCTTCTCCATCAGGTGCCCGACCAGCGCGCGCACCCGGCGCTCGTCGCCCGGACCGCACTCGGCGCCCGAGCAGCGCCCGCGCGAAGGCGTCCGCGTGCTCGGCGTCCACCCGGACGCCCTCCAGGCCCAGCAGCAGCCAGGGGTCCGCCCGCAGTTCCTGCGCGGCCCCGTCGCCGAGGCCGCGCACGGCCGCCTCCGCGAGCGTCGCCGGGCGCCCCGCCCCCGACGAGGACCTCGCGCACGGCGTCCACGGCCTCCGGGTCCAACGGCGGCGCGCTGCGCGGCGGGTTCCTGCGCCGTCCGCTCCGGGGCGGGCCGCCGGCGGCGCCGCGCGCTCCCCGGGGCCGGCCGGCCCGGAAGCGGCGTCACGGGCGCGCCGCGTCCGGCCGTCACCGTCCCCGGCGGGTCGTCCGCCTCCACCGCGGCCTGCTCGGCGCCCTCGGCGTGCCGTCGCCGCCGCCCGTGAGCCCTCGGCGTGCCCGCCGCCGCGTCGCGCGTGCCCGTCCAGGTCCCCGCGGCCGCGTGCGGTCCCGTCGCCGCCGTCCGGCGGCGGTGCCGGCCGGGTCCGTCGCCGTCCTCGGCGTCCGGCGGCGTGTCCCCGCCGTCGCGCCGGGGCCGTGTCGCTCCGCGGCTCGCGTCCTCGGAGGGTCCGGGTCCGGGGCGCCGTTCTCCGGTGTCACCCGAAAGGGCCGCCGCGGACCGGCGTTGGGCGGGCGGGGTGGCCGCGGCCTCGGCCGCCTCCGTGGCCTGGGTGGCCGCCGCCTCCGCGGCCATCGCCTCGCGCCGCTTGCGCCGGGCCTCGGCCGCGTCGCCGCGCGGGGCGGGGGCCGACGGGTTCTCGCCGCGCTCGATGGAGCGCATCGCCGCCGCGAGCGTCGGCCAGGTCCGCCTTCTTCGGCGCCGCCGCACCCGACCGGCCCGTCCGGAGGACCCGGGGGAGCGGGGACGGTCGGGCCTCGCGTCGGGGCGCCGGGGGCGGGGCGGGGGTGTCTGGTCACGCGAGGGGCCTCCGTGGGGCGGGACCGCGACTCACAGGGTGCGTCCAGTCGTGGTCCGGATAGCGGTGCAGCGGCGCCGACACGTCGTCCAGGGCCTGGCAGATCTCTTCGGGAAGCGTAAGGGCCTCCACTGACAACGCCGCCGTGAGCTGCGCGGCGTTGCGCGCGCCGACGATGGGCGCGGCGACCCCGGGCCGGTCCCGTACCCACGCCAGCGCCACGTGCAGCGGGGCGACCGCGAGCCCGTCGGCCGCTATGGCCAGCGACTCCACGATGCAGCCGCGCGGTGTCGTCGAGGTAGGGCGCGACGAAGGCCGCCATGTCCTCCGAGCCGCCGCGCGAGTCGGCGGGCGTGCCCTGCCGGTACTTGCCGGTGAGCACGCCGCGCCCCAGCGGCGAGGAGGGCAGCAGCCCGACGCCCGAGGTCGAGCGCGGCGGGCAGCACCTCGCGCTCGACCCCGCGCTGGAGCAGCGAGTACTCCATCTGCGTACTGGCCAGCGGGGTGCGGCCGGGCGCGGCGAGCTGCCAGGCCGCGGCCTTGGCCAGCTGCCAGCCGCAGAAGTTGGACACCCCCACGTAGCGGGCCCGGCCGGAGCTGACCGCGATGTCGAGCGCCTGGAGGGTCTCCTCCAGTCGGCGTGCCCGGGTCGAAGGCGTGCACCTGCCACAGGTCGACGTAGTCGGTGCCGAGCCGCTGGAGCGAGGCGTCGAGCGCGGACAGCAGATGGCCGCGGGAGGCGTCGAAGCGCCGCTCGGGGTCGGGCACGCTGCCCGCCTTGGTGGCGATGACGAGATCGGAGCGCGGCACCAGGCCCTCGACGAGCCGGCCGAGCAGGTACTCGGCGCCGCCGTCGGCGTACACGTCGGCGGTGTCGACGAGGCGTGCCGCCGGCCTCCCAGAACGCCTTGAGCTGGTCGGCGGCGTCGCGTTCGCCGGTGTCGCGTCCCCAGGTGAGCGTGCCGAGCCCGAGCCGGGACACGCGCAACCCGGTGCGGCCGAGGTGCCTATGCTCCATGACCGCTGAGGCTAGCGCCCGCACCGGCCGAATGGGCAGCAGTGACGTACCCGACAGGCGCCAGAGCCCCGTGCAGGGGCGCTAAAGTCCGGAGGGACAACGACGTTACTCACCAGTAAAAGGGGAGCGGTATGCGGCTCGGGATCAACCTCGGCTACTGGGGCGCCGGTATGGACGCCGACAACCTCGCCGTCGCCCAGGAGGCGGACCGGCTCGGCTACGCGGTCTGCTGGGCCGCCGAGGCCTACGGCTCCGACGCGCCCCACCGTGCTGGCCTGGGTGGCCGCGCAGACCGAGCGGATCGACGTCGGCTCGGCGATCTTCCAGATCCCGGCCCGCACCCCGGCGATGACCGCGATGACCGCCGCCACCCTCGACTCGCTGTCCGGCGGCCGCTTCCGGCTGGGCCTCGGCGTGTCGGGCCCGCAGGTCTCCGAGGGCTGGTACGGCGTCAAGTTCGACAAGCCGCTGTCCCGCACCCGCGAGTACGTCGAGATCGTCCGCCGGGCGATGTCCCGCGAGCGGCTGTCGTACGAGGGCGAGCACTGGACGCTGCCGCTGCCCGGCGGCCCGGGCAAGCCGATCAAGCTGACCGTGCACCCGGAGCGCGAGCACATCCCGCTGTACATCGCCGCGATCGGCCCGAAGAACCTGGAGCAGACCGGCGAGATCGCCGACGGCGCGCTGCTGATCTTCCCCTCCGCCGCGCACCTGGAGGAGACCGCGCTGCGGCACATCCGCGCGGGCCGGGAGAAGGCGGGCCTGACGATGGACGGCTTCGACGTCTGCCCGACGCTGCCGCTGGCGCTCGGCTCCGGCGACGACATCGCCGTCGCTCGCCGACATCTTCCGCCCGTACACCGCGCTCTACGTCGGCGGCATGGGCAGCCGCAAGCAGAACTTCTACAACCAGCTCGCGCAGCGCATGGGGTACGAGAAGCAGGCCGCGGAGATCCAGGACAAGTACCTGGCCGGGGAGAAGGACGGCCGCCGCGGCCGCGGTGCCGCAGGAGCTGATCGACTCCACCTGCCTGCTCGGCCCGGTCGAGCGGATCGCGGACCGGATGGCGGAGTACGCCGCCGCGGGCGTCACCACGCTGACCCTCGCGCCGTCCGGCTTCACGCTGGAGGAGCGGGTCGCCGGACTGCGGGCGGGGGTCGAGGCTCTGTCCCTGGCGGGGCTCGCCTGAGAGGGTTGCCGGATTTACGGCCGGGGTGGCCGGTCCTGCCCGGCTGCCGGGCCTTCCGCGGGTGGTGGGTTCCGGCCGGGGTGCCCCCGGCTCCCGGCTGCCGGACCTTCCGCCGGTGGTGGGGTTCCGGCCGGGGCGGCCGGTCCCGCCCGGCTGCCGGGCCTTCCGCCGGTGATGGGTTCCTCGCGCAGTTCCTCGCGCCCCTGAGGGGGCCCCTTGCGAGGGGGCCCAGCGCCCCTTGTTTGTGGCTGCTCGCCGCTAAAGAGGTGCACCACGCAGGGGCAGGGAACTGCGCGACAAGCCACCCCGGCAGGGGAGGTCCGGGGACGGCCGGGTGGGGCACCGACCGGGGGCCGTTGGACAGAGCGTCAAGCGACCAGGCGGCCCAGCAGGCGGCCGAAGGCGATCAGGCGGGCTATCTGCCCGGCGCCGCCGTCATCGAGGGACTTGCTGAAGCGGAAGGACTCGGGCCGGAACTTCGCCGACGCCACCGGCAGCGGCGAGCCCGGGTCGGCCTGCACGGCGCTGAGTTCGTGCGGCATCGCGGTGGCCAGCACCAGGTGGACCCCGCGGTCCACCCGCCGCCCGCGCTCGTCCCGCCCGACGAGGGTGCGCATGCCCACATGGCCGATCGAGCCGAGCGGCAGCACCTGCACGGAGGAGTCCAGCACGGTGCCGCCGGGCGCGGTGGCGTCGGCCAACTCCTCGCTGTGCCACAGGATGAGCCGCTGCCCGTCGCACACCGCCGCCTCCTGCCACACCGAGGCGCCGGCCTCGGTCAGGTCCACCACCCGCTCCAGCGTGAAGCCCCGCACCCGGTGGCGCCCCAGCACCCCCGCGATGGCGTCGAGCGCGATGTCCGGGTGCAGGAAGTACACCTCCGCGGCGTCCTCCAGCCGGCGGTAGGGCGACCAGTCCGCGCCCGCGGAGCCCCCGCCGGTATCGGCCGCCGGGCGGCTCCTCGTCGCCTTGCCGAACATCTCCACCCGCTTCGCGTCCCGGCTCCTGGAGCACCCCTCGCCCCCCTGCTGCACCTTACCCAGGGGGCAAGGCGGCGAGGAGCACACCGGGGACTGCGGACCGCGGGAATGTCGCGGGAATCCGGGCGCGGATTCAGCGGCCGTGGTGGGGGCTCGGGGGGATCTTCCCCGCCACGGCCGTCACCCAGCACAACGCCCGCCCCCGGAAAGGGTTACGGTGGCGGGCATGCCCACCGCGATCCTTGTCCGGCACGGCCGCTCGACCGCCAACGTCGAGCGGCGTACTGGCCGGCTGGAGCCCCGGCGTCGGCCTCGACGACACCGGCCGGGCGCAGGCCACCGCGCTGGCCGCCCGGCTCGCCGCCCTGCCGCTGGCCGCCGTCGTCTGCTGCCCGCTCCAGCGCTGCCAGGAGACCGTGGACCCGCTGCTCGACACCCGCCCCGAACTGCCGCTGCACACCGACGACCGGGTCGGCGAGTGCCACTACGGCGACTGGACCGGCCGCAAGCTCAGCGAGCTGGCCGAGGAGCCGCTGTGGGCCACCGTCCAGCGGCACCCCTCGGCCGCGGTCTTCCCCGGCCCCGAGGGCGAGTCGCTGCGCGCCATGCAGGCCCGCGCGGTCGACGCCGTACGCGACTGGGACCAGCGGATCGAGGCCGAGCACGGGCCCGACGCGCTGTACCTGGTCTGCTCGCACGGCGACATCATCAAGGCGCTGGCCGCCGACGCCCTCGGCATGCACCTGGACCTCTTCCAGCGGATCAGCGCCGACCCGTGCTCGGTCACCGTCGATCCGCTACACCCCGCACCGCCCGTTCCTGCTGCGGCTCGGCGACACCGGCGACCTCACCGCCCTGGTCCCCGCGCCGCCGAAGGAAGCGGCCGCAGGCCACGCCGGACAGCAGGAGCGACGCCGTCGTCGGAGGCTCCACGGGCACCTCGTGATCAGCTTCCGCAGTAGGGTGGACGCCCGGCGGCGCGTCCGCTGAACCACCGCGGCTGCGCACACGCGAGCAGCACACGGACAGGCAGTCGATCGAGTCGAGCAAACGGAGCAAGGCGTGCCCCGTCAGGTCTTCTTCTACGAACAACCGGACCGCTTCGTGGCCGGCACCGTCGGTCAGCCGGGCCAGCGGACGTTCTTCCTGCAGGCGACCGCCTCGGGCCGGACCACCAGCGTCGCCCTGGAGAAGACCCAGGTGGCCGCACTCGCCGAGCGGATCGACGAACTCCTCGACGAGGTGGTGCGCAGGACCGGCGGCAACGCCCCCGTCCCCGCCGTCGCCCCGACCGAGTTCTCCGACAGCGCGCCGCTGGACGTGCCGGTCGAGGAGGAGTTCCGGGTCGGCACCATGGCGCTGGCCTGGGACGGCGCCCACGAGCGGATGGTCATCGAGGCGCAGGCGCTGGTCGAGCTGGTCGGCGAGGACGAGGAGGACCTGGAGGCCGCCGAGGAGGAGCTGCTCCAGGACGACGAGAACGGCCCGCCGCTGCTGCGGGTGCATGCTCACCGGCGCCCAGGCCCGCTCCTTCGCCAAGCGCGCCCTGGACGTCGTCTCCGCCGGCCGCCCGCCCTGCCCGCTGTGCAGCCTCCCCCTGGACCCGGAAGGACACGTATGCCCGCGTCAGAACGGGTACCGGAGGTCGGCCTGAGCGCTCGCGCGGCAGGTCCCGGCGGGGCGCCCGTCCCCGGCCCGCGCGACACCGACGTGCTGGAGCGGGGCGAACTGACCGTACGCGGCCAGGTGCGCGACGCCTCCAACGCCGTGCTGTACTGCGAGGCGGCGTACGAGGGCCGCACCGTGACCTGCGTCTACAAGCCCGTCGCCGGGGAGCGCCCGCTGTGGGACTTCCCCGACGGCACCCTCGCCCAGCGCGAGGTCGCCGCCTACCTCGTCTCCGAGGCCACCGGCTGGGGCCTGGTGCCGCCCACCGTGCTGCGCGACGGGCCGTACGGCGAGGGCATGGTGCAGCTGTGGATCGAGGCGGCCGGCGACGAGGCGGACGCGCTGCTCGCCCTCACCGAGGACACCGAGCCCGCGGCCGGCTGGAAGGCCGTCGTCGAGGCCGAGACCGCAGGACGGCCGCACCGCGCTGCTGGTGCACGCCGACGACGTGCGGCTGCGCCGGATGGCCGTCCTGGACGCCGTCGTCAACAACGCCGACCGCAAGGGCGGCCATCTGCTGCCCGCGGCCGGCGGCCGGCTCTACGGCATCGACCACGGCGTGACCTTCCACACCGAGGACAAGCTGCGCACGCTGCTGTGGGGCTGGGCGGGCGAACCGCTGCCCGCCGAGGCCGTGACCGTGCTGGAGCGGCTCGCGGCCGAGCTGTCCGGGACGCTGGGGGAGCGGCTGGCGGGCCTGCTGACGCCCGCGGAGACGGCCGCGCTGCGGGACAGGGTGCACCGGCTGCTGGAGACCGGTGTGCACCCGCAGCCGGGCGGCCAGTGGCCCTCCATCCCCTGGCCCCCGGTGTGAAACCCCAGGTGGTCGCCTGATCACGGGAGCGGGATGCGGCGTTCCGACGGCTCCCGGTCGTTTTGACGGCGACCGGCCCGGTTAATCTCATAAGCATGCATGCCTGGCCCGCTTCCGACGTCCCCGCCCTTCCGGGCACCGGACGCGCCCTCCGTCTCCACGACACGTCGACCGGTGGCCCGGTGGCCATCGACCCCGGCCCCGTCGCCCGCATCTACGTCTGCGGGATCACCCCCTACGACGCCACCCACATCGGTCACGCGGCCACGTACAACGCGTTCGACCTGGTGCAGCGCGTGTGGCTCGACACGAAGCGCCAGGTCCACTACGTGCAGAACGTCACGGACGTCGACGACCCGCTGCTGGAGCGGGCCGACGCCACCGGCGAGCGACTGGACCGCGCTCGCCGAGCGCGAGACCGCGCTGTTCCGCGAGGACATGACCGCGCTGCGGATGCTGCCGCCCGCCCACTACATCGGCGCGGTCGAGGCCATACCGGGCATCGTGCCGCTCGTCGAGCGGCTGCGGGACGCCGGGGCCGCGTACGAACTCGACGGCGACATCTACTTCTCCGTCGAGTGCGACCCGCACTTCGGCAAGGTGTCCGGGCTCGACGCGGCCGCGATGCGGCGTGCTGTCCGCCGAGCGCGGCGGCGACCCGGACCGGCCGGGCAAGAAGAACCCGCTCGACCCGATGCTGTGGCTGGCCGCCCGCCCGGGCGAGCCGAGCTGGGACGGCGCGTCCCTGGGCCCCGGCCGGCCCGGCTGGCACATCGAGTGCGTGGCCATCGCGCTGGACCACCTCGGCATGGGCTTCGACGTCCAGGGCGGCGGCTCCGACCTGGCCTTCCCGCACCACGAGATGGGCGCCTCGCACGCCCAGGTGCTCACCGGCGAGTACCCGTACGCGAAGGCGTACGTCCACGCGGGCATGGTCGGGCTCGACGGCGAGAAGATGTCCAAGTCCAAGGGCAACCTGGTCTTCGTCTCCGCGCTGCGCGCGCGAGGGCGTCGACCCGGCGGCGATCCGGCTCGCCCTGCTCGCGCACCACTACCGGGCCGACTGGGAGTGGACCGACACGGTGCTCGCCGAGGCGGTCGAGCGGCTGGGGCGCTGGCGGGCGGCCGTCTCCCGGCCCGACGGGCCGTCGGCGGAGGCGCTGGTCGAGGAGGTGCGGGACGCGCTCGCGGACGACCTGGACGCTCCGCGTGCTCTGGCTGCTGTCGACCGCTGGGCCGAGGCTCAGTCCTCCGCCGGAGGAGGGGACACCGGGGCGCCCGGGCTCGTCTCCCGAGCTGTCGATGCCCTCCTCGGGGTCGCCCTCTAACCCCCTCTCGCCGCAGTTGCCCACCGGCCCGGCCTCCCGCCCCCGGTGGGCGCCGCACTTTCCGCCCCGGCGGGGACACCCGCTACGGCCTCGCCCGCACTGACCCGCCGGGCTGGGGGAGAACCGCGCGCTCAGCCACGACGTGGCTGTGGGTCGTCACCGGCCCGGTGGGGCTGTTGCTGTCGTGTCCGGACCACCGGCCGGTGGCCGGTTGCTCGCGCAGTTCCCCGCGCCCCCGGGTGGTGGCCGCCTTTCGCGGCGGCACCCACCCCGCGCCCCTAAACGGCCCCTGGCGGGGCTGCCGGGTCGTCCGGGGGGTCGTCCGGCGGGTCCTCCGGAGGGGACTCCTCCTCGGGCCTCGGCGGCTGCGGCCGGAACTGGGGAACCCCGTCGCCGCCCTCGCTGGTGGCGTAATCCCCGGGATCACGCCGCCGCAGGTACCGCTCGAACTCCTTGGCGATCGCCTCGCCGGACGCCTCGGGCAGCTCCGCGGTGTCGCGGGCCTCCTCCAGCGTCTGGACGTACTCGGCCACCTCGCGTGTCCTCCGCGGCGAGTTGGTCCACGCCGACCTGCCAGGCGCGGGCGTCCTCGGGGAGTTCGCCCTGCGGGATGCGCAGGTCGAGCAGGTCCTCCAGGCGGTTGAGGAGCGCCAGGGTGGCCTTGGGGTTGGGCGGCTGCGAGACGTAGTGCGGGACCGCGGCCCACAGGCTGACCGCCGGGATGCCCGCGTGCGTGCACGCCTCCTGGAGGATGCCGACGATGCCGGTGGGGCCCTCGTACCGGGACTCCTCCAGGTCGAGCGCGGTGGCCAGGTCCGGCGTCGGAGGTGACGCCGGTGACCGGGACCGGGCGGGTGTGCGGGGTGTCGCCGAGCAGCGCGCCGAGCACCACGACCATCTCGACGCCCAGTTCGTGGGCGAAGCCCAGGATCTCGTTGCAGAACGAGCGCCAGCGCATGCTGGGTTCGATGCCGCGGACCAGGACCAGGTCGCGCGGCTTGGGCGCTGGTGATGCGGACCACGGACAGCCGGGTCGTCGGCCAGGTGATCTTGCGGACTCCGCCGTCCATCCACACCGTGGGCCGGTTGACCTGGAAGTCGTAGTAGTCCTCGGCGTCGAGCGCCGCGAAGACCTCGCCCTTGAACTCCCGGTCCAGGTGGCCGACCGCGGTGGAGGCTGCGTCCCCCGCGTCGTTCCAGCCCTCGAACGCGGCCACCATGACCGGGTCGATCAGCTCGGGTACCCCCTCGAGCTCGATCACCCAGCGCCTCCTTCCGGCCGGTGCGGGGGCGTGCCGTCCCCGCACCGGCTGCTGTTCCTTCACGTGCGGCACCAGCCTACGGCGTACGCAGGGGTGCGCCGCAGTCCAAGGCGGTCATAGGGGTGCCGGGACCGGGCGCCGTTCCCGGCGGCCGGCGCCGGGCGCGGCCGCCGCGGGCCGGTGGAGCGGCCAGGTGCGGCGACGAAACAGCCGGAGACATCCGATCTGTTACCGACGAATTTCCGGCTTCCCCCTGGACAAGGAGCCAGCGGCGCGGCTATACATCGGATCATCGAAAAAAGATCCGATGTCTAGCGACGGGAGTGTGCATGAGTCCGACCATCACCGAGGTCGACGTCTACGACATCCGCTTTCCGACCTCGGAGCAGCTCGACGGCTCGGACGCCATGAACCCCGACCCCGACTACTCCGCCGCCTACGTGGTGCTCCGCACCGACGCGCCCGGCGGACTGGCGGGATACGGACTGTGCTTCACGATCGGCCGCGGCAACGACGTGGTCGCCGCCGCGATCGAGGCGCTGCGACCCTACGTCGTCGGCCGCACCGTGGACAGCGTCACGGGCGACCTCGGCGGCTTCTACCGGCTGCTCACCCACGACTCCCAACTGCGCTGGCTCGGCCCGGAGAAGGGCGTGATGCACATGGCGGCCGGCGCGGTCGTCAACGCCGCCTGGGACCTGGCCGCCCGGCAGGCCGGCCGCCCGGTCTGGGAGCTGCTGGCCGGCATGACGCCCCGAACAGCTCGTCGACCTGGTCGACTTCCGCTACCTCAGCGACGCGCTCACCCGCGACGAGGCGCTGGAGATCCTGCGCCGCGCCGAACCCGGCCGCGCCGAGCGCGCCGCCGAACTGCGCGCCGCGCGGCTACCCCGCCTACACCACCGAGCCCGGCTGGCTCGGCTACACCGACGAGAAGCTGACCCGGCTGGCCAAGGAGGCCGTCGCCGCCGGCTTCACCCAGATCAAGCTGAAGGTCGGCGCCGACCTCGACGACGACCTGCGCCGGATGCGGCTGGCCCGCGAGGCGGTCGGCCCCGGCATCCGGATCGCGGTCGACGCCAACCAGCGCTGGGACGTGGCCGAGGCCGTCGACTGGATGCGCGCGCTGGCGCCCTTCGACCCGTACTGGATCGAGGAGCCCACCAGCCCCGACGACGTCCTCGCGCACGCGGCCGTCCGGGCCGGGCAGCCGGTCCGGGTCGCCACCGGCGAACACGTCGCCAACCGCGTGGTGTTCAAGCAGCTGCTCCAGGCCGGCGCGGTGGACTTCGTGCAGATCGACGCCGCCCGGGTCGCCGGGGTCAACGAGAACATCGCGATCCTGCTGCTGGCCGCCAAGTTCGGCGTGCCGGTCTGCCCGCACGCCGGCGGGGTCGGCCTGTGCGAACTCGTCCAGCACCTGTCGATGTTCGACTACGTCGCCGTCTCCGGCACGCTGGGACGACCGGGTCATCGAGTACGTCCCCACCTGCACGAGCACTTCACCGACCCGGTGGTGATGGACAACGGCCGCTACCGCGCGCCCGACCGCCCCCGGCTTCTCCGCCCGCATGGTCCCCGCACACCCTCGCCGACTACCGCTACCCCGACGGCCCGGTCTGGGTGGCCCGACAGGAGCTCGCCCGATGACCGCCGCATCCGCACCCACCGAGCACCCGCAGGACTTCGCCGGGCTCACCGCCCTGGTCACCGGCGGCGCCTCCGGCATCGGCGCGGCCACCGCCGCGCTGCTCACCGCCCGCGGCGCCCGGGTCGCCGTCCTGGACCGCGACCCGTCCGGCGCCCCCGAGGGCACCGTCGCCGGTCACCGCCGACGTCACCTCCGACGACGGCGGTACGGGCGGCCGTCGGCGAGGCCGTGACGCGAACTCGGCGGCCTGCACATCCTGGTCAGCAACGCCGGGATCGGCGCCATCGGCACCGTCGAGGACAACCCGGACGACGAGTGGCAGCGGGTGCTGGACATCAACGTCCTCGGCATGGTGCGGACCGCCCGGGCCGCCCTGCCGCACCTGCGCAAGGCCGCCGCCGACCGGCCCGGCTCCGCCTCGATCACCCACACCTGCTCCATCGCCGCCACCGCGGGCCTGCCGCAGCGGGCCCTGTACAGCGCCAGCAAGGGCGCCGTGCTCTCGCTCACCCTGGCGATGGCCGCCGACCACGTACGCGAGGGCGTACGGGTCAACTGCGTCAACCCCGGGACCGCCGACACCCCCTGGGTCGGCCGGCTGCTGGACCAGGCCGAGGACCCGGTCGCCGAGCGGGCGGCCCTCGACGCCCGCCAGCCGATGGGCCGGCTGGTCAGCGCGGAGGAGGTCGCCGCGGCCATCGTCTACCTGGCGAGCCCGGCCGCCGCGGGCGTGACCGGCACCGCGCTCGCCGTCGACGGCGGCATGCAGGGCCTGCGCCTGCGTCCGGCCGCCGACTGAACACCCCGTCCGCCCACCCGTCCCCACCCGCTCCGTCACCCACCACAGACCGGACACCATCCCACCTGGAAGGGCAGGACTCGACGATGAGACTGCGTACGACGACCGTGGCCGCCTGTGCCGCCCTGCTCGCGGTCACCGCGCTCGCGGGCTGCAACAGAGGCAGCGAAAGCAAGGCCGGAGGCAACTCCGGCAAGGTGGGCATCGACCTGCCGCGTTCCGACAGCGACTTCTGGAACTCCTACAACAGCTACATCGAGAAGGACGTCAAGGCCGGCGCCGTCTCCGCGCTGCCGCGCACCAACTCGCAGAACGACATCGGCAAGCTCGTCGCCAACGTGCAGAGCTTCGCCAACGAGGGCGCCAAGGCGATCGTGATGGCCCCGCAGGACACCGGCGCCATCGCCTCCACGCTCGACCAGATGGCCAAGAAGAAGATCCCGGTGATCAGCGTCGACACCCGCCCGGACAAGGGGCAGGTGTACATGGTGGTCCGCGCCGACAACAAGGCGTACGGCGCAGAAGGCGTGCGAGTACCTCGGCGCGCAGCTCAAGGGCAAGGGCAAGGTCGCCGAGTTCGAGGGCGCGCTGGACTCCATCAACGGCCGTGACCGCTCCGAGGCGTTCGCGGCCTGCATGAAGAGCAAGTTCCCCGGCATCAAGGTGATCGCGCTGGCCACCGACTGGAAGGGCGACATCGCCTCGGCCAAGCTCCAGACCACGCTGGCCTCCAACCCCGACCTCAACGGCATCTACATGCAGGCCGGCGGCGTCTTCCTGCAGCCGACCCTGGCGCTGCTCCAGCAGAAGGACCTGCTCAAGCCGGCCGGCACCGCGGGCCACATCACGATCATCTCCAACGACGGCATCCCGGAGGAGTTCAAGGCGATCAAGGCCGGGCAGATCGACGCCACCATCTCCCAGCCCGCCGACCGTACGCCAAGTACGCGCTGTACTACGCCAAGGCGGCGATGGCCGGGCAAGACCTTCCAGCCCGGCCCCACCGACCACGGCTCGACCATCATCAAGATCCCCAACGGCCTGGAGGACCAGCTGCCCGCGCCGCTGGTGACCAAGGCCAACGTCGACGACCCCAGCCTGTGGGCCAACCAGCTCGGGAAGAGCTGACCGATGAGCGAGGCCGTACCGCCCCCCGGGCCGCCGCCGCGGTCCACGCGGAGGGCATCGTCAAGCGGTTCGGGGCCACCATGGCCCTGGACCGGGTGGGCATCACCGTCGCGGCCGGCGACTCGCACGCGCTCGTCGGCCGCAACGGCGCGGGCAAGTCCACCCTCGTCTCCGTGCTGACCGGGCTGCACACCGCCCGGACGCCGGGCGGGTCGCCTTCCAGGGCGAGCCCGCGCCGGCGCCCGGCGACACCGCCGCCTGGCAGTCCAAGGTGGCCTGCGTCTACCAGAAGTCGATGGTGGTGCCCGACCTGACGGTCGCGGAGAACCTGTTCCTCAACCGCTTCCGGCCGGCGGCCGGCCGCGCGCCGGGCCGATCCGCTGGTCCGCGCTGCGCGCCCGGGCCCGCGACCTGCTCGCCGAGTACGGGGTCGACGTCGACCCCACCGCGCGGGCCGGCGACCTCACCGTCGAGCAGGGGCAGTTCGTGGAGATCGCGCGGGCGCTGTCCTTCGGGGCCCGCTTCATCATCCTCGACGAGCCCACCGCGCAGCTCGACGCGGCCGGCATCGAGCGGCTCTTCACCAAGCTGCGCGAACTCGCAGCGGCAGGGCGTGGCCTTCCTGTTCATCTCGCACCACCTCCAGGAGGTCTACGACCTGTGCAGCACCGTCACGGTCTACCGCGACGCCCGGCACGTGCTGACCGCGCCGCGTCGCGGAGCTGGGCAAGCCGGAGCTGGTGGAGGCCATGACCGGTGAGACCGCCCGGGGCGAGACGGCCTGGCACGCCCGGGCCTCGGCGCGCGAGACCGGCGCCGACGCCGTACTGCGGGCCGAGGGGCTGGCGCTGGACGGCGCCTTCGAGCCCGTCGACTTCGCCGTGCGCCCCGGCGAGGTGCTCGGCCTGGCCGGGGCGACCGCCAGCGGCAACACCGCGCTCGGCGAGACCCTGGTCGGGCCTGCGCCGGGCCACCGCCGGGCCGCACCCTGGTCGGCGAGCGCCCGGTACGGCCCGGCAGCGTCCCGCACGCGCTCGGCGCCGGGATCGGCTACGTGCCCGAGGACCGGCACCGGCAGGGCCTGGTGCCCGGCCGCAGCGTCGCGGAGAACGCCACCTTGTCGGTGACCGACCAGCTCGGGCCCGTACGGCACCGTCCTGCCGTCGCGGACCCGGGCGTTCGCCCAGCGCATGATCAGCTCGCTGGACATCAAGACCTCCGGGCCCGCCCAGCCGGTGGACGCCCTGTCCGGCGGCAACCAGCAGAAGGTCGTCATCGCCCGCGCCCTGGCCCGCGAGCCGCGGGTGCTGGTGGCGATCCGGCCCACCGCCGGGGTGGACGTGAAGTCCAAGGACGCGCTGCTCGGCGTGGTCAGGGGCGTCGCCGACGCGCGGCGACGCGGCCGTCGATCGTCTCCGACGAACTGGACGACCTGCGGGTCTGCGACCGGGTGCTCGCGCTCTTCCACGGGCGGGTGATCGCCGAGTTCGGCAGCGGATGGAGCGACCGGGACCTGGTCTCGGCGATGGAAGGGCTGCCCACGGGCGGCGGCAAGGAAACGCAGGGGCCGCCCGCCGGCGGCGCGGGGACAGCGGAAGGGCTGCTCCAGGGCGGCGACGAGGGAGCCGAGCAATGAGCGACACCAGTCAGCTGACCGCCGATGTGGCGGTACCCGACACGACCGGGCGCGCCGGGCCGCGCCTGAAGCTCTCCAGCTACCGGGACCTGTCCCTGCTGCCGGTGATCCTGCTGCTGGGCATCATCGGCTTCATCGTCTCGCCCACCTTCCTGACCTCCGACAACCTCATCGGAGTGCTCCAGCAGTGCAGCGAGCTGAGCCTGCTGGTGCTCGGCGAGGCGATGATCCTCATCTGCGGCCGGATGGACCTGTCGCTGGAGTCCACCATCGGCGTGGCCCCGGTGATCGCGATGTGGCTGGTGATGCCGACCACCGGCTCGGCCACCTACCACGGCATCGGGCTGCTGCCCGGCTGGACCTCGATCCCGCTGTGCCTGCTGGTCGGTCTGCTGATCGGCGGCTTCAACGGGTTCCTGATCCTCAAGCTGCGGGTCAACGGCTTCATCGCCACCCTGGGCATGCTCACCATGCTGCGCGGCCTGCAGGACGGCATCTCCCAGGGCAAGTCCATCGTCGAGGTGCCCGAGTCCTTCTCCTACCTCGGCGGCGCGTCCTGGCTGGGCGCCCCGGCCGCGATCTGGATCTGCCTGGTGCTGTTCGTCATCGGCGGCCTGGCGCTGGGCTACCTGCGGCACGGCCGCGCGCTCTACGCGATCGGCGGCAACAAGGAGGCCGCCCGCGCCGCCGGCATCCGGGTCGACCGCATCACCTGGGTCGTGCTCGGCGTCGCCTCCGTGCTCGCCGCCTTCGCGGGCGTGCTCTACGTCGGCCACTACGGCGCGATCTCCTCGACCCAGGGCAACGGCTGGATCTTCCAGGTCTTCGCCGCCACCGTGATCGGCGGGGTCAGCCTCAACGGCGGCCGCGGCACCCTGTTCGGCGCCCTGACCGGCGTCGTCGCGCTCCAGCTCGTGGTGAACGTGACCACGCTCGGCGGAGTCCCGCCGCTGTGGGACAAGTTCCTCTACGGTGCCATCATCATCGTCGCCCTGATCATCTCCCGCTTCGCCAGCGGCGAGCAGCAGGACTGAACCGACAGCGGCGCGCCGCGCCCGGCCCGCGCGCCCGCCGGCAAGGAGAGACACCCCTCATGCCCGTACCGGCACTGCCCCGGCTCGGCCTCGGCTGCGCCCCGCTGGCCAACCTCTACCAGGCCGTCAGCGACGACGAGGCCGAGGCCACCGTGGCCGCCGCGTTCGACACGTCCGGCGGGCCCGCCACGTACTTCGACACCGCCCCGCACTACGGCCTCGGCCGCTCCGAGGAGCGGCTGGGCCGGGCGCTGGCCGGGCGGGACCGGGGCTCGTACCTGCTGTCCACCAAGGTCGGGCGCAGGCTGCGCGACCTGGAGCCGGGCGAGGCGCCCGACGGCCAGGGCTTCACCGACACCCCGGCCAGGGCCCGGGTCTGGGACTTCAGCGCGGACGGCATCCGCGCCACCCTGGACGGCTCGCTGGCCCGGCTCGGCGTCGACAGCGTCGACATCGTCTACCTGCACGACGTCGAGGACCACCTGCGCGAGGTGTACGCCAGCGGCTTCCCGGCGCTGGCCGCACTGCGCGACCAGGGCGTGGTCAAGGCCATCGGCTTCGGCATGAACTACAGCGGCGTCATGGCCCGGCTCGTCGCCGACCTCGACGTCGACGTGGTGCTGTGCGCGGGCCGCTGGACGCTGCTGGAGCGCACCGCCTACGACGACCTGCTGCCCGTGTGCGAACGCCGCGGCACCCGGGTCGTGGTCGGCGGGGTCTACAACTCCGGCCTGCTCGCCGACCCCAGGCCCGGCGCGCACTACGACTACGCCGCCGCGCCGCCGGACCTGCTCGGGCGGGCGATGGACATGGCAGCGGGTGTGCGGGGAGTTCGGGGTGCCGCTGCGGGCGGCGGCGCTGCGCTTCCCGTTCGCGCACCCGTCGGTCGTCTCGGCGGTCGTCGGGGCGGCGAGCGCGGCCGAGACGCGGGACAACGCGGAGATGTTCGGCCGCGAGATCCCCGACGAGATGTGGCACGCGCTGGTCGAGCGCGGGCCTGCTGGACGAGGACGTGCCGCTGCCGCTGGCCGAGGTGGTCGAGCGGAACGCCGCCGGACACCGGTACGCGGGGGAGTGACGTATGCGCATCGACGCCCACCACCACCTGTGGGACCTCGGACGGCGGCCGCAGCCGTGGCTGCGCGGCGCCGCCCTCGACCCGATCAACCGCACCTTCGCGGCTGCCCGAACTGGCGCCGCAGCTCGCCGCCCACGGCATCGACGCGACCGTCGTGGTCCAGTCCAGCTCGTCCCTGGACGAGACCCGCGAACTCCTGGACACCGCACGGCGGTCCGAGCGGCCTGATCGCCGGCGTCGTCGGCTGGGCCGACCTCACCGACCCCGGCCTGCCCGAGGTGCTGGCCTCGCTGGACGGCCCGCTGGTCGGCATCCGCCACCAGGTCCAGGACGAACCCGACCCGGACTGGCTGGCCCGCCCCGACGTCCGCGACGGCCTGCGCGCGGTCGCCGCCGCCGGCCTCGTCTACGACCTGCTCGTCACCCCGCGCGAACTCGCCGTCGCCGCGGCCACCGTCCGGGCGCTGCCCGAGGTGCGCTTCGTCCTCGACCACGGCGCCAAACCCGCGATCGCGGACGGCGGTTGGCAGCCGTGGGCCGACCTCGTCACCGAGCTGGCCGCGCTGCCCAACGTCACCTGCAAGCTCTCCGGGCTCGTCACCGAGGCGGACTGGGCCGGTTGGCAGCCGCGGGACGTGCTGCCGTACGCCCGCCACCTGCTCGCCGCGTTCGGGCCCGAGCGCCTGCTCTTCGGCTCCGACTGGCCGGTCTGCACGCTCGCCGGGCAGTACGCCGACGTGTACGCGCTCGCCGAGCAGGCCGTCGCCGCGCTGGCCCCCGCCGAGCGGGACGCGGTGCTCGGCGGGAACGCGGCGCGGGTCTACGGCCTCGGCTGAGCGGATGCCTACAGCGTGGAGCGCAGCCACTGCTCGACGCTGGCCACGTGGACGGTCGCCCAGGAACGGGCGGCCTCCGCGTCGCGGTCGCGCAGGGCGTTGAGGATCGCCCGGTGCTCGTGGAGGGTGCGGCTGATCGCGTCCTCCTGGGTCAGGCCGCGCCAGACCCGGGCCCGGGTGGTCGGACCGGACAGGCCGTCGAGCAGCGAGCAGAGCACGGAGTTGCCCGAGCCCTGCACGATGCCGCGGTGGAACTCCAGGTCGGACGCGACGAGTTCCTCCACCGAGGGGGTCGGGCCGAGGGCGTCGAGCTTGCCCTCCAGCGCGTCCAGCTCGTCGGCGGGGATACGGACCGCCGCCATCGCCGTGGCCGCGGGCTCCAGGATGCGGCGCACCGCGAGGAACTCCAGCACGGTGTCGTCGCGGTGGAAGTCCACGACGAAACTCATGGCTTCCAGGAGGAGTTGGGGGTCCAGGCTGGTCACGTAGGTGCCGTCGCCCTGGCGGACGTCCAGGATGCGGATCAGCGACAGCGCGCGGACCGCCTCGCGCAGCGAGTTGCGCGACAGGCCGAGTTCGGCGGCGAGTTCGCTCTCCTTCGGCAGCCGGTCGCCGGGCCGCAACGCCCCCGAGACGATCATCTCCTTGATCTTCTCGATGGCCTCATCGGTGACCGCCATCAGCGCCCTCCCCGTCCGATTCCCCTGACACGACCAACATGCCAGACCTCCGATGTCTCCCCCCATTATGAGCCACAACCCCTCCCACGCCTAACGCTGCGCTGGGCTCCCCCGATCCAACGGCTCCGCGGGGGCGGGCCCGCTCCCTCATCCGCCGCGGCGCTGGGACGCGGGACGGTGTGGCTCGGCGGTGTCGAGCCGGGCGGATCGGGGCTCGGGGGCTCCGAGAGGGTGGGCCAACCCCTCTTGTCCGCCGCGGCGGCGGGACGCGGGACGGTGTGGTCCGGCGGTGTCGAGCCGGGCGGATCGGGGCTCGGGGGCTCCGAGAGGGTGGGCCAACCCCTCTTGTCCGCCGCGGCGGTGGGACGTGGGACGGTGTGGTCCGGCGGTGTTGAGCCGGGCGGATCGGGGCTCGGGGGATGGCGTACCCCGGGCGGATCGGGAGATGGCGTACCCCCCGGGTCAGGGCGCCGCGTAGTGGGTGGGCGGAGAGCCGATCGACCGCGTGAAGTCGCGGACGAGGTGGGACTGGTCGGCGTAGCCGAGCGCCACCGCGAGGGCGGCCCAGTCGACGCCGGTGCCCTCGTCCGCGCGGGACGCGGCCTCGTGGAGCCGCGCCCGCCGCAGCACCCACTTGGGCGAGGCCCCGACGTACTCCGCGAAGACCCGCTGGAGCCGCCGTACCGGCATCCCCAGCTCGCGGGCGAGCGCGTCGACCCGGAAGAGCCGCGGGTCGGCGGTGATCCGCTCGACCAGGCCGGCCACCTCGGCGACCCGCGGATCGGCCTCGGCGGGCAGCCGCGCGAGCAGGAACCGGTCGGCCAGCCCCGCCATCTCCCCGAGGTCGTCCCCGCGCAGGATCTCCGCCCCCAGCGGCCCGGCCTCCGCCCCGAACACCGCCAGCCGCCGGCACCGTCCGGTCCGCCAGCTCCGTGACCGGCCCGCCGGCGAACGGCCGGAACGCCCCCGGCCGGAACTTCACCCCGAACGCCTGCCCCCTGCCGTGCAGGACCCGCCGGAAGACCCCGCGCTGCACCCCGTAGACCAGCGGCTCGGGCTCCTCGAAGACCAGGTGGACGTTCGGGTGCGCGAGCACCTCCTGCTCGTGGTCGGGCCGCCCCCGCAGGTCCCAGCGCGGGTTCCAGTAGAACTCCACGTACTGCGCGAGCCCGGCGGCCGGGGCGTGCCGCCGCAGCTCGAAGCGCGCCGCCGCCAGCCGCGGCCGCAGCACCCCCCGCCCCATCCCGTTCCCGCTCATCCCCCCAGCCTAGGAAAACCGCCCCGACCTGTCGCGTTTGTTCAAGACCCGCCGCCGTCCGCCGCCTAGCGTCGTCCCCATGAACCTCCACCCACAGATGAAGAGCAGCGCCGCCGAAGCCGCCCGGATCACCGCGGGAATCACCGCCGGACCGGCTCGACGGCGCCACCCCCTGTCCGGACTACGACACCCGCACCCTGGTCAACCACCTCGTCGCGTACACCGGCATCGGCATGGAACTGCGGGCCCGCCGCGAGCCGCACCCCGACGACCTGGCCACCCGCGACTTCACGGCCGACCCGCAGTGGGCGGCGCAGTACGCGCGGCAGCTCGACCGCTCGGTGGCCGCGTGGGCCGACCCGGCGGTCTGGGAGGGCGAGATCGCGACGGGCGAGGGCGCGATGCCGGCCGAGGGCATGGCCAGGATGCTGATCCTGGAACTCGTCCTGCACGGCTGGGACCTGGCCAAGGCGACCGGCCAGGACTACCGCGCCGACGACGCCACCGCGAAGGAGGTGCTCGCCACCGTCGAGGAGTTCGCCGCGATGTACCGCCAGTACCAGGGCTTCGCCGAGCCCGTCCCGGCCCGCGCGGGCGCCCCGGACCTGGAACTCGCTGTCGCCCTGTCCGGCCGCGACCCATACTGGGGCGCGTGATCCAACACGAACTCATCGCCCGGGTCCGGGAGATGTGCCGCGCGGACCAGGACATCCGCGCGGCCCTGATGTACGGCTCGTTCGCGGCGGGGGAGGGCGACGCGCACAGCGACGTCGAGTTCTGGCTGTTCCTCGACGCCGCGGCCCGCGCCGCCCTGGACCCGGCCGCGTGGTGCGCCCGGGTCGCGCCGGTCAACCTGGTGCTGCGCAACGAGTTCGGTACGCACGTCGCGCTCTTCCCCGGGCCGGTCCGCGGCGAGTTCCACTTCGCGACCGTGCGGGACATCGACTCGGTCGCGCGAGTGGCCGGCCCGGGGCGCCGCGGTGGACGCGATGGTCGTCGTGGACCGGGACGGCACGCTCACCCCGGTCCTGGAGTCGCTCCCCGAGCGGCCGGCCCTGCCCGCCGACCCGGAGGAGATCGCCGACCTGTGCGGGCGGTTCGCCAACTGGCTGGTGCTCGCCCTGCACGTGGCCGCCCGCGGCGAGCGGCTGCGGGCGCAGGACGCGCTCGGCCACGCGGCCCGCCACCTGCTGTGGATGGCCCGCCTCGCCGACGGCAGCACCGCGCACTACCTGACCCCGTCCCGCGCCGCCGAGGCCGAACTGCCCGCCCGTACGGTCGCGGCCGCCGACTGGGGCGCACCTGCCGGGCGACGCTCTGGGGAGCACACCCGCGCCCTGTGGCGCGAAGGCCGCGACCGCTGGCTCACCCTGCTGGCCAGGGCCGGCCGCCCCCGTCCGGCCGCCCTGTTCGCCGAGCTGGACGCCCTCACCGGCGCGGGTCGCCGTAGACGGTCAGCCGTCCCTGCCGCAGCAGCCGCTCGACCTCCTGCCGCACCTCCGGCGTGTCCAGCCCCCGGACGGTCAGCGTGGTGCGGCGGCGCAGCACGTCGTCCGCGTCGTGCGGCCCACTCGTGGTCGCGGGCGTAGACGACCTGCGCCCAGATCTCCGGCGCGTCCGGGTGGATGCGCGCGGCCAGCGCCGGGTCCTCGTTCGCGAGCCGGGCGATGTCGAAGGCGAGCGAACCGTAGTGCCCGGCCAGGTGCCCGGCGGTGTCGGCCGCCATCCGCGGGCCGGGCGCGGCGCCGTCGACCAGCAGCCGGTGGGCGACCGCGCCGGGGCTGGCGAAACCGGGCAGCGGGGCGCGCCGGGGCAGCCGGGACATCGGCTCCATGTCGTCGGCCAGCGGGTGCCCGGGCAGCTCGGCGAGCTTGTCCATCACGGTCCGGCCGATGTGCCGGAAGGTGGTCCACTTGCCGCCGGCCACCGACAGCATGCCGCCGCTGCCCTCGGTGACGACCGTCTCCCGCTTGGCCTTCGCGGTGTCGCCGGGACCGCCGGGCAGCACCCGCAGGCCCGCGAAGGAGTACGTGATCAGGTCCCGGGAGAGCTGCTGGTCGCGGACGGAGAGGGCCGCCTCGTCCAGGATCTGGGCGATGTCGCCCTCGGTGACCCGCACGTCCGCCGGGTCGCCCTCGTACACCTCGTCGGTCGTGCCGAGCAGCAGCATGTCCTCCCACGGCAGGGCGAAGGTGATCCGGTACTTGTCGATCGGCGTGGCCAGCGCCGCGCGCCACGGCGAGGTGCGCTTGAGCACCAGGTGGGCGCCCTTGGACAGCCGGATGGACGGCGCCGCGGCCGGGTCCTCCATCCGCCGCAGGTGGTCCACCCACGGCCCGGTGGCGTTGAGCACCAGCCGGGCGTCCACGCCGAACTCGGTGCCGTCGGTGCGGTCGCGCAGCTCCGCCCCGGTGACCCGGCCGCCGGTGAAGCGCAGCCCGGTGACCTCGGCGTGGTTGAGCACGGTCGCGCCCGCGTCGACCGCCGCCCGTACCGTCATCAGCGCCATCCGGGCGTCGTTCATCTGCCCGTCCTCGTAGACGGCGACCGCGCGCAGGTTGTCGGTGCGCAGCTCCGGCACGTCGCGGGCGGCCTTGGCCGGGGTGATGACGTGGCCGACGCCGTCGCGGAAGGCGGACAGCGCGGAGTACGCGAAGACGCCCGCGCCGAGCTTGGCCGCGCCGTGCGGGCCGCCCTTGTAGACCGGCAGGTAGAAGGTGAGCGGCTTGGCCAGGTGCGGCGCGACGTCCCGGGAGATCGCGCGCCGCTCGACGTGGTTCTCCGCGACCAGCTTCACCGCGCCGGTCTGGAGGTAGCGCAGGCCGCCGTGGAGCAGCTTGGAGGAGGCCGAGGAGGTGGCGCCGGCGAAGTCGCCGGCGTCCACCATCGCCACCCGCAGCCCCGACTGGGCGGCGTGCCAGGCGGTGGTGATGCCCAGGATGCCGCCGCCGATCACCAGGAGGTCGTAGCCGGCGTGCCCGAGCAGGTCGCGGGTCTCGGCCCGGCCGGGGTTCGCGCCGGCGGTCGGGTGCGTCCCCAGGGCAGGGAACGCGCTGCTGGAGGGTGGTCATGGCGTGTCTCAGTGCTCCTCTTCGATCCAGCCCATGGTCCGCTGTACGGCCTTGAGCCAGTTGTGGTACTCGCGGTCGCGGTCGGCCTCGTCCATGCGGGGCGTCCATTCGGCGGCCCGCTTCCAGTTCGCGCGCAGCGCGTCGGTGTCCGGCCAGAAGCCGATCGCCAGCCCGGCCGCGTAGGCCGCGCCCAGGCAGGTGGTCTCGGCGACCATCGGGCCGCACCACCGGCGCGTCCAGGAAGTCGGCGAGGGTCTGCATCAGCAGGTTGTTGGAGGTCATGCCGCCGTCGACCTTCAGCGCGGTCAGCTCCACGCCGGAGTCCTTGGTCATCGCGTCGGCGATCTCCCGGGTCTGCCAGGCGGTCGCCTCCAGCACGGCGCGCGCGATGTGCGCCTTGGTGACGTAACGGGTCAGGCCCGCGATCACCCCGCGCGCGTCGTCGCGCCAGTAGGGCGCGAACAGGCCGGAGAAGGCCGGCACGAAGTACGCGCCGCCGTTGTCCGCCACGGACGAGGCGAGCGTCTCGATCTCCGCCGCCGTGCTGATCAGGCCCATCTGGTCACGCATCCACTGCACCAGCGAACCGGTGACGGCGATGGAGCCTTCCAGGGCGTAGACCGGCGCGTCGTCGCCGATCCGGTAGCCGACCGTGGTGATCAGGCCGTTGTAGGAGTTGACGGGGGTCTCGCCGGTGTTCATCAGCATGAACGTGCCGGTGCCGTAGGTGGACTTCGCCTCGCCCTCGGCGAAGCAGGTCTGGCCGAAGAGCGCGGCCTGCTGGTCGCCGAGCGCCGAGGCCACCGGCACGTCGTCGAGGCCGCCGACGCTGGTGGTGCCGTAGACCTCGGAGGAGGAGCGGATCTCGGGCAGCACGGCGGCCGGCACGCCGATGGAGGCCAGGATCTTCTCGTCCCAGCCGAGGTCGTGCAGGTTCATCAGCAGGGTGCGGGAGGCGTTGGTGACGTCGGTGACGTGCACGCCGCCTCGGACGCCGCCGGTGAGGTTCCAGATCACCCAGGAGTCCATGGTGCCGAAGAGGATGTCGCCGGCCTCGGCGCGCTCGCGCAGGCCCTCGACGTTGTCCAGCAGCCAGCGGATCTTGGGCCCGGCGAAGTAGGAGGCCAGCGGCAGGCCGGTCTCGCGGCGGAAGCGGTCCTGGCCGACGTTGCGGCCCAGCTCGCGGCAGAGGGCGTCGGTGCGGGTGTCCTGCCAGACCAGCGCGTTGTGCACCGGCTCACCGGTGTGCTTGTCCCACAGCAGGGTGGTCTCGCGCTGGTTGGTGATGCCGATCGCCTTGACGTCGGCGGGGGTGAAGCCGGGGATGTCCTGGGCCGCCTTGCCGATCGCGCCGGCCACCACCTCCTGGACGTTGGCCCAGATCTCCGCGGCGTCGTGCTCGACCCAGCCCGGCTTGGGGAAGATCTGCTCGTGCTCCTTCTGGTCGACCGCGACGATCCGGCCGTCCCGGTCGAAGACGATGCAGCGGCTGGAGGTGGTGCCCTGGTCGATGGCGGCGATGAACGGGCCGGAGCCGTGCGAGCTGGTGGCGGCGGTCGGGGTGTCGGTCACGGTGTGCTCCTCGTGAGGTCGGCGCTGGTGGTCCGGGGGGAGGCGGGTGGTGGGGCGGCGGGGCGGCCGCGGGCCCGGGCGGTCCGCGGGCGGGCGGCGGCCTACGTGAAGGCCAGCCGGTACAGGCCGCCGGCGAGGGCGGCGCCGGCCAGCGGGCCGACGACCGGGAATCCACGCGTAGCCCCAGTCGGACCCGCCCTTGTTGGGCAGCGGCAGGAGGCTGTGCACGATACGCGGGCCGAGGTCGCGGAACGGGTTGATCGCGTAGCCGGTCGGCCCTCCGAGTGACAGGCCGATGCCCGACCACCAGCAGGGCGGTGAGCAGGATGCCCATGCCGTTGAGGGCCAGGCCGCTGGTCATGCCCTGGGTGAGGATGAAGAGCACCAGGACGGCGGTGGCCACGATCTCGGTGAGCAGGTTCTGCACCGGGTTGCGGATCTCCGGGCCGGTGGAGAAGATCCCGAGCACCGGGCCGCCGGGCAGCGAGCTGTCGCCGGTGGCCGGTCCTGCCGGGTCGCCCGCCAGGCCCTCCAGCACCTCGGGGTCGGTCAGATGGGCCTGGAACTGGCCCATGTAGACCACCCACACCAGGAAGGCGCCGATCATCGCGCCGACGAGCTGGCCGAT
The DNA here is from genome assembly GCA_963820715.1 of uncultured Actinomycetota bacterium. Lineage (GTDB taxonomy): Bacteria > Actinomycetota > Actinomycetes > Streptomycetales > Streptomycetaceae > Actinacidiphila. Next base: position 55,292 of record CAWGAU010000007.1, read on the forward strand.
CAGGTAGTAGGGAACGGTGCCCCACTGGCCGGTCTTGATGGCCACGCCCAGCGTCACCGCGGGGTTGAGCTGGCCGCCGGAGTAGCCGTTGGCGATGTACGCGCCGCCGAGGACGCCGAAGCCCCAGCCGAAGGTGATGGCGACCCATCCCGCGCCCTTGGCCTTGGACTTCGTGAGGGTCACGGCGGCGCAGACGCCGCCGCCCAGCAGGATGAGGACGGCGGTACCGATGATCTCGCCGACGACTATGTGGCCGTGGGACACAGCGACTCCCTTGTCTAAGTTCCCTTGAGCGGCCGACTCCGGTGCGCTGCCGGTACCGGGTCGACCGGTGCCGTACGACGTTCGACATTGTCGACCGATGGACGAGAGTGTTCTCCCCGGGGGTGATGCAGGTCAAGAGGGATGTGAGGTAAGACTCCGATCGGTTGTGCGGTCGTGATGCACCGCCGGCCGGCGGTGCGGCCCGGTTCAGAAGCGCCCGGCGCCCAGATCCCGGGAGACGGCCCGCGCGCAGTCCCGTACCGCCGCGACCAGCCGGGCGCGGAAGCCGTCCGCGTCGCACATCCGCTCCACCGCGCCCGTGATGCCGACCGCGCCCACCGGCATCCGCCGCCGGTCGTGCACGGGCGCGGCCAGCGAGGCCACCCCGTCCCAGGTCTCCTCCAGGTCGGCGCCCCAGCCCCTGGCCCGGGTCAGGTCGAGCACCGACTCGAAGGCGGCCGCCCCGGTGACGGTCCGCGCGGTCAGCACCGCCCGCTCGCCCTCGGTCGCCTCGCTGTGCGCGACCGGGTCGAAGGCGGCGAGCACCTTGCCCAGCGCGGTGCTGTGCAGCGGCTGCATCGCGCCCACCTCCAGCACCTGGCGGCTGTCGTCCGGGCGGAAGACGTGGTGCACGATCAGCACGCCCTGCTGGTGCAGCACGCCCAGGTACGCCGCCTCGCCGCTGGACCTGGCCAGGTCGTCGGTCCACACCAGGGCGCGGGCCCGCAGCTCGTGCACGTCCAGGTAGCTGTTGCCCAGCCGCAGCAGCTCGGCGCCGAGCTGGTACTTGCCCGAGGCCGGGTCCTGCTCGACGAAGCCCTCCTGCTGGAGGGTGCGCAGGATGCCGTGGGCGGTGCCCTTGGCCAGGCCCAGCGAGGACGACACGTCGGACAGGCCGAGCCGGCGCTCGCCGCCCGCCAGCAGCCGCAGGATCGCCGCCGCGCGTTCCAGCGACTGGATGGGACCTGGCATGTCGTGCGCTCCAAGGAAGGACGGCGGGACGGTCGGCCGGCGGCCGGGGTGGCGATCGGGGTGGCGATCGGGGTGGCGATCGGGGTGGACGGACGGTGGCCGGGGCGGCCGGACGACGGCTCCTGTCGGCGCCGATCCGGCCCCGGTCGGCCGGCCGACGTCTCCAGGTCTACCCGGCCCCGGTCGACATTGTCGACCCTCATCATCGCAGAGACGACCGAGGCACCACCCGTCCGCCCTTCGAATAGACCGGGCCGCCGCCGCGCCCGGCCGCTACCCTTGCGGGGTGCGTGTCCTGTCCCAGGGGTACGGCGCCCGGTGGATTCCACGGAATCCACGGGAGAGCCGGCCGGACCTCGGGGTAGAAGAGCGCATAGCCGACAGCCGTCGCATCCCAGGGAGCAGTCCATGGCCTTGCCGTCCCCGTCCGCCCACGCCCCGTCCGCCGTGGACCCAGCCAGGGTCACCGCGCTGCGTGAGGCCCTCGCCAGCCGGATCGTCGTCGCCGACGGCGCCATGGGCACCATGCTCCAGGCGCAGGACCCCACCCTGGACGACTTCGAGCAGCTCGAAGGCTGCAACGAGATCCTGAACGTCACCCGCCCCGACATCGTGACCTCGGTCCACGAGGAGTACTTCCGGGCCGGTGTGGACTGCGTCGAGACCAACACCTTCGGCGCCAACCACTCCGCGATGACCGAGTACGACATCCCGGAGCGGATCGAGGAGCTGTCCGCGGCCGGCGCCCGGCTGGCCCGCGAGGTCGCCGACGGGTTCGCCGCCGACGGCCGCCCCCGCTTCGTCCTGGGCTCGATCGGCCCCGGCACCAAGCTGCCGACCCTGGGCCACACCACGTACGCCACGCTGCGCGACGGCTACCAGGCCAACGCCGCCGGGCTGATCGCGGGCGGCGCCGACGCTCTGGTCGTCGAGACCATGCAGGACCTGCTCCAGGTCAAGGCCGCCCTGATCGGCTCCCGCCGGGCCATGACGGCCGCCGGGGTGAACCTGCCGCTGATCTGCTCGGTCACGGTGGAGACCACCGGCACGATGCTGCTCGGCTCGGAGATCGGCGCGGCGCTGACCGCGCTGGAGCCGCTGGGCATCGACCTGATCGGCCTCAACTGCTCCACCGGGCCCGCCGAGATGAGCGAGCACCTGCGCTACCTGGCCCGCCACTCCCGTATCCCGCTGACCTGCATGCCCAACGCGGGCCTGCCGGTGCTCACCAAGGACGGCGCGCACTACCCGCTGTCCCCGTCCGAACTGGCCGACGCCCACGAGATGTTCGCCGCCGAGTACGGCCTGTCGCTGGTCGGCGGGTGCTGCGGCACGACGCCGGAGCACCTGCGGCAGCTCGTGGAGCGGATCGGCGGCCACGACATCGTCCCGCGCGACCCGCGTCCCGAGCCGGGCGCCGCCTCGCTGTACCAGACGGTGCCGTTCCGCCAGGACACCTCGTACCTGGCGATCGGCGAGCGCACCAACGCCAACGGCTCGCAGGAAGTTCCGCGAGGCGATGCTGGAGGGCCGCTGGGAGGACTGCGTCGAGATGGCGCGCGACCAGATCCGCGAGGGCGCGCACCTGCTGGACCTGTGCGTGGACTACGTCGGCCGGGACGGTGCCGCCGACATGGCGGAGGTCGCCGGCCGGTTCGCGACCGCCTCGACGCTGCCGATCGTGCTGGACTCCACCGAGGTGGACGTGCTGCGGGCCGGGCTGGAGAAGCTCGGCGGCCGGGCGGTGCTGAACTCGGTGAACTACGAGGACGGCGACGGCCCCGAGTCGCGCTTCACCCGGGTCACGCAGCTCGCGGCCGAGCACGGCGCCGCGCTGATCGCGCTGACCATCGACGAGGAGGGCCAGGCGCGGACGCCGGAGAAGAAGGTCGAGATCGCCGAGCGGCTGATCGCGGACCTGACCGGCAACTGGGGCATCCACGAGTCGGACATCCTCATCGACTGCCTGACCTTCACGATCTGCACGGGCCAGGAGGAGTCGCGCAAGGACGGCGTCGCGACCATCGAGGCGATCCGCGAGCTCAAGCGCCGCCACCCGGACGTGCAGACCACGCTGGGGCTGTCCAACATCTCCTTCGGCCTCAACCCGGCCGCCCGCACCGTGCTGAACTCCGTCTTCCTCGACGAGTGCGTCAAGGCCGGGCTGGACTCGGCGATCGTGCACGCGGCGAAGATCCTGCCGATCGCCCGCATCCCGGAGGAGCAGCGGCAGGTCGCCCTCGACCTGATCTACGACAAGCGCAGCGAGGGCTACGACCCGCTCCAGCGCCTCATGGAGCTGTTCGAGGGCGTCGACTCCACGTCGCTGAAGGCCAGCCGGGCCGAGGAACTGCTCGCGCTGCCGCTGGAGGAGCGGCTCCAGCGCCGGATCATCGACGGCGAGAAGAACGGCCTGACCGACGACCTGGACGCGGCGCTCGCCGAGCGCCCCGCCCTGGACATCGTCAACGACACGCTGCTGTCGGGGATGAAGGTGGTCGGCGAGCTGTTCGGCTCCGGCCAGATGCAGCTGCCCGTTCGTGCTCCAGTCGGCGGAGGTGATGAAGACCGCGGTGGCCTACCTGGAGCCGCACATGGAGAAGAGCGACGACGAGGGCAAGGGCACCATCGTGCTGGCCACGGTCCGCGGCGACGTGCACGACATCGGCAAGAACCTGGTGGACATCATCTTGTCCAACAACGGCTACACGGTGGTCAACCTCGGCATCAAGCAGCCGGTGTCGGCGATCCTGGAGGCCGCGCAGGAGCACCGGGCCGACGTGATCGGGATGTCCGGGCTGCTGGTGAAGTCCACGGTGATCATGAAGGAGAACCTGGAGGAGCTGAACCAGCGCGGCCTGTCCGCCGACTTCCCGGTGATCCTCGGCGGCGCGGCCCTGACCCGCGCCTACGTCGAGCAGGACCTGCACGAGATCTACGCCGGTGAAGTGCGGTACGCGCGGGACGCCTTCGAGGGCCTGCGGCTGATGGACGCCCTGATCGGCATCAAGCGCGGCGTGCCCGGCGCGGCGCTGCCCGAACTCAAGGCCCGCCGGGTCGCCCGGCGCGACCAGCCGGAGGAGGAGCCCGAGGAGAACCTGGGCCAGGTCCGCTCCGACGTGGCGACGGACAACCCGGTGCCCGTGCCGCCGTTCTGGGGCAGCCGCGTGGTCAAGGGCATCCAGCTCGCCGACTACGCGTCCTGGCTGGACGAGGGCGCGCTCTTCAAGGGCCAGTGGGGCCTGAAGCAGTCGCGGGCGAGCGGGCCGTCGTACGAGGAGCTGGTGGAGTCCGAGGGGCGGCCCCGGCTGCGCGGGCTGCTGACGAAGTTCCAGTCCGAGCACCTGCTGGAGGCGGCCGTGACCTACGGCTACTTCCCGTGCGTGTCCAAGGGCGACGACCTGATCGTGCTCCACGAGGACGGCACCGAGCGGACCCGCTTCACCTTCCCGCGGCAGCGCCGCGGGCGGCGGCTGTGCCTGGCCGACTTCTTCCGCCCGGAGGACTCCGGCGAGACGGACGTGGTCGGCTTCCAGGTGGTGACCGTGGGCAGCCGGGTCTCGGAGGCGGCCGGCGAGCTGTTCGCCACCGACTCCTACCGCGACTACCTGGAGCTGCACGGGCTGTCGGTGCAGCTCGCCGAGGCGCTGGCGGAGTACTGGCACGCGCGGGTCCGCGCGGAGCTGGGCTACGGCGCCGAGGACCCCGCGGCAGGTCGAGGACATGTTCGCGCTGAAGTACCGCGGCGCGCGGTTCTCGCTGGGCTACGGGGCCTGCCCCGACCTGGAGGACCGGGCGAAGATCGCCGACCTGCTGGAGCCCGAGCGGATCGGCGTGAAGCTGTCGGAGGAGTTCCAGCTGCACCCGGAGCAGTCCACCGACGCCATCGTCATCCACCACCCGGAGGCGAAGTACTTCAACGCGCGCTGACGGGCGCGCCGCGGCGGGCGGGCCGGTGCGGGACCTTCGCGGTCCCGCACCGGCCCGCCGGCGCGTTCAGCGGGCGTTCAGCGGCCGTCCCGGGCCCGTACACCGTCCGCAGAGCGTCCCGTAGCCGCACGACGTAGACTGGTCGGTCCGGCAGAGGCCGGTCGCCTCCCCGCGATCCGCGGGGTGCGGCGACCGGCCTCTGTGTCCCCCAGAACCGAGGAGTGGGGCCTATGACCAGCAGCATTCCCGTCGCCGACACCCGTACGGCGCAAGGGCCCGGGTCCTTTGCGGTACTCCTGGACCTGGACGGCACCCTGGTGGACACCGAGGGACTGTGGTGGGCGGCGGAGTCCGAGGTCTTCGCGGATCTCGGGCACGTGCTGGACGAGGCGCACCGCGCGGTGGTGGTGGGCGGTCCGATGTCCCGCAGCGTCGGGCCACCTGGTCGCGGTCACCGGGGTGACCGCGACCCTGGCGGAGCTGATGCACGCCATCAACACCAGGTTCGAGCAGCTCGTCGCCCAGGGCGCCCCGCTCATGCCCGGCGCCCGGCGGCTGCTGACCGAGCTGTCCGCGCACGGCGTGCCCACCGCGCTGGTGTCGGCCTCGCACCGGCGCACGATCGACGTGATGCTGCGCTCGCTGGGCCCCGAGCACTTCGCCTTCACCCTCGCCGGCGACGAGATCGCCCGCACCAAGCCGCACCCGGACCCGTATCTGGCCGCCGCCGCCCGGCTCGGCGCGGACCCCGGCCGGTGCGTGGTCGTGGAGGACACCCTCACCGGGGTCACGTCCGCGGAGGCGGCCGGCTGCCGGGTGGTCGCGGTGCCGTCGGTGGTGCCGATCGCGCCGGCCCCCGGCCGGACCGTCGTGCGATCACTCGAGGAGTTGAGCGTGCCTTTTCTGCGCTCTGTGAATACGCGCATTCACTGAGCGTGCGCGAGAACGCAATTCCCTTCTGTCGCATGCCGAACTTTGGCATCCCGTTGGTGCTGATCACACGCAATCTCGGTATCGTCGCCCGAGCGAGCGCGCGGGATGTGTTGCAATATCCGCGGGCGCACTACGTGACGCCGCACCGGCAGCTGTACCCGCACGTCCGTCTCGGCCCCCGGTCTCGTCTTCTCAACTCGGGTGTGTGGACGGCGAGTTCGGTTGCACGGGGGAACTCCACGAGCTCCACGGACACATGCGCAAGAGGAGAACCACGACGATGAATCGCAAGCTTCTGGTGCTGCCCGCCCTGTTGGGCGCCATGACACCCGTCATCATCGGGTGCGGCAGTTCCGGCGGAGGGAGCGGCGGCAGTGGCAAACCCATCGTCGTCGGCACCACCGACAGCATCGAGTTGACCAAGACGAACCCGGCCCCACTCGACCCTGCGACCTCGTACGACAGCGCCACCTGGAACGTCTTCTACAACACTTTCCAGATGCTGCTGACCTATCCGCGCGGTAGCACCACGCCGTCGCCGGACGCGGCCAAGGAGTGTCACTACACCGATACTTCGGGGCTCACGTACCAGTGCACGATGCGGGACGGCGGACAGTTCTCCAACGGTGACGCCATGACGTCACAGGACGTGAAGTTCTCCATCGAGCGCATGCTGAAGATCAAGTGGGGCGCCGGTCCGGAATCGCTGATATCCGGTGTGAAATCCGTGGACGCCCCCGACGCCTCGACGGTGGTCTTCCACCTCAAGGCGCCCGACTCGACCTTCCCGGCCAAGCTCGCCACCCCGGCCGCGGCGATCGTCGACAGCCACGTGTACCCGATGGACAGGCCCTACGACGGCTGGAAGCTGGTCGGCTCCGGGCCGTACGTCCTGAACTCGTTCACGCAGGGCAAGGAAGCCGACTTCAGCAAGAACCCGCACTACAACGGCATCCTCAAGCTCAACAACAGCGCCGTGACGCTCAAGCTGTTCGCGGACTCCAAGAAGATGGAGGCGGCGCTGAAGCAGGGCACCCTGGACGTCATGACCCGGCAGCTCCTGCCGAGCCAGATCCAGGAGCTGCAGAACGACCCGGACCCGGACATCAAGCTGACCGAGTCGCCCGGCGGCGAGGCCCGCTACCTGATCCTCAACACCGCCGCCACCGACCTGAAGAACACCGCCGTGCGCAAGGCGATGGCCCAGGTCATCGACCGCCAGGCGATCACCCGCGACGTCTTCCAGCGCACCGCGGTCCCGCTGTACTCCGTGGTCCCGCAGGGCACCACCAGCCATGTGAACTCGTTCTTCGACCTCTACGGCAACCCGGACCTGGGGGCGGCGAGACAGACGCTCGCCCACGCCGGCATCACCGGCAAGGTGCCGCTGACCATGGACTTCCGCCGCGACAACGGCGGTACGAGCAACCAGGCCGAGGCCGCGGAGATCCAGAAGCAGCTCAACGCCACCGGACTGTTCGACGTCCACATCCGCGGCGACCAGTGGAACGCGCTGCTCCAGTCGGCCGCGGCGGGCCACTTCCAGATGTTCACCGTGAGCTGGCTGCCGGACTTCCCGGACCCGGACAACTACATCGCGCCGTTCTTCGACAAGGACAACTTCCTGAACCTCAAGTACAAGAGCACCGAGATCCAGGACACGATCCTGCCGGAGACCCGCCGCCAGGCCGAGCGGAGCGCGACCAGCGACGACTTCGGGCAGGCCCAGAAGATCGTCGCCCAGGACGTGCCGGTCATCCCGCTGTGGCAGGCCAACCAGTACATCGTCGCCCGCAACGACATCACGGGCACCGAGTGGGCGCTCAACTCCTCGACCACCACCCAGTTCTGGGAGCTGGGCCGCGGCGCCGGGAGCTGACCGCACACGCGCCACGGGCGCCGGGCGGGCCTCGGAGGGCCGCCCGGCGCCCGTGCGCCCGTTGCCGTGCCCTCAGCCCGCTCCGGGCCGCACCAGGCCGCTCTCGTACGCGTACACCGCCGCCTGCACCCGGTCGCGCAGCGCCAGCTTGGTCAGCACATGGCCCACGTGCGTCTTCACCGTGGTCTCGCTGACGAACAGCTCGGCGGCGATCTCCGCGTTGGACAGCCCGCGGGCCACCAGCTTGAGCACCTCGACCTCGCGCTCGGTCAGGGCGTGCAGCGGCTGCGGCACCGACTCCTCGCCCGACGGCAGCCGGCCCGCGTACTTGTCCAGCAGCCGCCGGGTGATGCTCGGCGCGAGCATCGCCTCGCCGGCCGCCACCACCCGGATCGCCTGCACCAGCTCCGCGGCCGGCGCGTCCTTGAGCAGGAAGCCGCTGGCGCCCGCCCGCAGCGCCTCCACCACGTACTCGTCGAGGTCGAAGGTGGTCAGCACCAGCACCTTCGCCGGGCCCGAGCGGTCGGGGCCGGTGATCTGCCGGGTCGCCTCCACACCGTCCATCCGCGGCATCCGGATGTCCATCAGGACCACGTCGGGCTGGAGCGCCCGGACCTGGTCCAGCGCCTGCTGCCCGTCACCGGCCTCGCCGACCACGGCCAGGTCCGGCTCGGCCTCCAGGATCATCCGGAATCCGGTGCGCAGCAGGGGCTGGTCGTCCACCAGCAGGACACGAATGGCCACGGGTACTCCTTCGCTAGACCGCACCATTCTCGCCCACGGCCGGCTCCGGCCCGGGCGACCTGCGCCAGCGGGTACGGCGGGGGAGTCCCGCCGAACTCGGGACACACCGCCTGGTGGTCGCACCAGCCGCACAGCGGACTGCGGCGCGGCCGCCAGTCACCGCTGGCCGTCGCCTCCCGGATCGCCTCCCACAGCGCCAGCAGCTTGCGCTCGGTCAGCCGCAGGTCCGCCTCCGAGGGGTCGTACGTCAGCACGTCCCCGCTGCCCAGGTAGACCAGCTGCAGCCGGCGCGGCACCACACCGCGCAGCCGCCACAGCACCAGGGCGTAGAACTTCATCTGGAACAGCGGCTCGTCGGCGTACTGCGGGCGCGGCGCCTTGCCGGTCTTGTAGTCCACCACCCGCAGGTCGCCGGTGGCCGGGGCCACGTCGAGCCGGTCGACGTAGCCGCGCAGCGTCAGGCCCGACTCCAGCACCGTCTCCACGTACAGCTCGCGCTCCGCGGGCTCCAGCCGGGTCGGGTCCTCCAGGGTGAACCAGCGGTCCACCAGCCGCTCCGCGCTCTCCAGCCAGGCCGCCAGCGCCGCCGGGTCGGCCGCGCCCTCGGCCGCCGTGAACAGCTCCGCCAGCTCGGGGCGGGCCGCCCGCAGCCGCTCCCACTCGCCCGGCACCATCGCCCGGGCCCGGTCGGCGGTCCGCTCGGCGGCGGGCGCGTCGAAGAGCCGCTCCAGCACGGCGTGCACCACGGTGCCGCGGGTGGCGGCCTCGCTCGGCTTCTCCGGCAGCCGGTCGATCACCCGCAGCCGGTACAGCAGCGGGCAGCGCATGAAGTCCGCGGCGCGCGACGGCGACAGCGAGGCGGGCGGCCGCGGCGGCCGGGTCTGCGCCGGGCGCGCTCGGACTGCGCCGGGCTGGCGACCCGGGTCCGCGCGGTGTCGCGGGCGGACCGGGCTCGGCGGGCCGGGTCTCGGGCGAGGTGCGGCCGGGCGGGACGCCCTCGGATCGGGTGCTCTCGGCGGGGATGCCCATGGCAGACGACCTTACGGCCTGCCAATGACAGTCTGTGCCGCCGTGTGTCGGAAGCGGTCATGGCAATACCATGGAAGAGGAGCCCCTCGCGCCGCAGCATCGGCCGTGGGGGCCTGTGGTCACAACGAGGGGAACCAGTGAGCGAGAGCGGTCAGCCGCCGTCCCAGAAGAAGCGCAGCAACGGCCGGGACGGTGACGGCGGCGACAGCGGTTCCCAGCGGGAGCCGGGCGGCGGCATCCTGATGGGCAGGTTCTTCGGCGTCCCGATCTACGTCGCCCCGAGCTGGTTCCTGGTCGCCGCCCTCATCACCTGGGTGTTCGGCGGCCAGCTCGACACCGTGCTGCCCGACCTCGGCGGGGTCCGCTACCTCGTCTCGCTCTTCTTCGCGGTCGCCTTCTACGCCTCGGTGCTCATCCACGAACTCGCCCACACCGTGGCCGCGCTCCGCTTCGACCTGCCGGTGCGCCGTATCCAGCTCCAGTTCTTCGGCGGCGTCTCGGAGATCGAGAAGGAGTCCGACACCCCGGGCCGGGAGTTCGTGCTCGCCTTCGTCGGGCCGCTGCTCTCGCTGGTGCTGGCCGCCGTCTTCTTCGGCGGGATGCAGCTCGTCGACAGCGGCACCGTGCCCGGGGTGCTGCTCGCCGGGCTGATGGTGAGCAACCTGATCGTGGCGATCTTCAACTTCCTGCCGGGCCTGCCGCTGGACGGCGGCCGGATGCTGCGGGCCGTGGTCTGGAAGATCAGCGGCAAGCCGATGACCGGCACGGTCGCCGCCGCCTGGGTCGGCCGCGCGCTGGCGCTGGCCGTCCTGATCGGGCTGCCCCTGCTGTCGTACGCCGGCGGGGTCGGCGGCCACCGCAGCGGCGGCGGCACCGACTCGCTCACCGACGCGCTGCTCGCCGCGATCCTGGCCGCGATCATCTGGACCGGCGCCGGCAACAGCCTGCGGATGGCCCGGCTGCGCGAGCGGCTGCCCGGCCTGCGGGCCCGCACCCTCACCCGCCGGGCCGTGCCGGTCACCTCCGACACCCCGCTGTCCGAGGCGCTGCGCCGGGCCAACGAGGCCGGCGCCCGCGCCCTGGTCGTGGTCGACGGGCAGGGCGACCCCACCGCGCTGGTCCGCGAGTCCGCGATCGTCGCCGTCCCCGACCACCGCCGCCCCTGGGTCGCGGTCAGCGGCCTCGCCCAGGACCTCACCCCGGGCATGCGCGTCTCCGCCGAACTGGGCGGCGAGGAACTCCTCGACACCCTGCGGGCCACCCCTTCCACGGAGTACCTGGTGGTCGAGCCCACCGGCGAGATCTACGGCGTGCTGTCCACCGCCGACGTGGAACGCGCCTTCGTGGCCGCCATGTCCCGCGACGCCGCCGCCTGACAGCCGCGCCCCCCGGCGGGGAGCAGCGCGAAATTCACCCGCCCGGGCAGCCGGTAGGCTGCACCCCATGTCCGAACCGACCGGTGCCGCCCGCCGTCGCGGGCCCTTCAAAGTCGGGGACCAGGTCCAGCTCACCGACCCCAAGGGACGCCACTACACCTTCACGCTCGAAGCCGGAAAGCAGTTCCACACCCACAAGGGCGCTTTCCCGCACGACGAGCTGATCGGTGCCCCCGAGGGCAGTGTGGTCCGTACCACGGGAAACGTCGCCTACCTCGCGCTGCGCCCCCTGCTCCCCGACTACGTCCTGTCCATGCCCCGCGGCGCCGCCGTGGTCTACCCCAAGGACGCGGGGCAGATCCTGGCGATGGCCGACATCTTCCCCGGCGCGCGGGTCGTCGAGGCGGGGGTCGGCTCGGGCTCGCTCAGCAGCTTCCTGCTGCGGGCGATCGGCGACCAGGGCATGCTGCACAGCTACGAGCGCCGGGCGGACTTCGCCGAGATCGCCACCGCAGAACGTCGAGCGCTACTTCGGCGGCCCGCACCCGGCCTGGCAGCTCACCGTCGGCGACCTCCAGGACAACCTGTCGGACACCGACGTCGACCGCGTCATCCTCGACATGCTGGCCCCCTGGGAGTGCCTGGAGCGCCGTCGCCAAGGCGCTGGTGCCCGGCGGCATCCTGTGCGCCTACGTGGCCACCACCACGCAGCTCGCCCGCACCGTCGAGGCGATCCGCGAGCACGGCACCTTCAACGAGCCGGCCGCCTGGGAGACCATGGTGCGCACCTGGCACGTGGAGGGCCTGGCCGTCCGGCCCGACCACCGGATGATCGGGCACACCGGCTTCCTGCTCACCGCCCGCCGGCTCGCCGACGGCGTCGAGCCGCCGCTGCGCCGCCGCCGCCCCGCCAAGGGCGCCTACGGCGAGGACTACGCCGGCCCGGGAAGCGGAAGCGGGGGCTCCGCCACCGAGACGCAGTCGTAGGGTCCGCTTTTCGGCCAACTTCACCGCGCCGCCGCCGGTTTGTCCGCCCCGGACACCGGCGGCGGCGCCTTCTGCGCCGTCCCGCCGGGCCCTTCCGCGCGTGGCGTGCACCCCGACCGGGGCGACATTCGCCGAGGTGGGGGGCGCCCCGCCGTTCCGCTCGGGTGTGACCTGTGGCACCATGCTGGCCACCCCCGCAGTTCGACCCCAGGAGACAGGCGCGTGCAGCCGTCCGCAGGCCCGGCCCTTCCGCACACCCGCACCCGCAGCGTGCACTGGATCACCACCGCGGCGGCCCTGGGCGCCGTCGTGGCCGCGGTGGCCGCCGGTGCAGCCCGCGGACGCCTCCCAGGCGCCACACCGACGCCAAGGCCGCCGGGGCCGCCGGCCGCGGCCCCCGACCCGCACGCCGCCGCGTACCCGCTGACCTGCGCGCCCGGCGCCGCGGTGGACGTGGTCTCCCACGTGTCGGCCGACCTGGACGGCGACGGGCGGCCCGAGACGGTCGTCGTGGTGCGCTGCCACTCCGACACCGGCACCCCGCCCAGCGGCGTCTACATCCTGGACGCGCCCGCCGCGGCGGGCGGCCGGCCGAAGGTCGTGCAGACCCTGGTCAGACCCCAAGGACGACCGGCAGATCGCCGACTTCCGGCTGGACGGCCGCACGGTCAGGGCCACCGTCCTCGGCTTCTCCAGCGACAGCATCGCCGCGCTGCTGCCCGGACCTCAAGCGCACCTACACCTGGGAGTGGCGGGACGGCCGCTACGTGGCCATCCCCGGCGCCGCGCCCGACGCCGTCCGCCACCAGCATCTGACCGGCTCCGGCCGGCGGCCCGGGCGTTCAGCGGCCGGTCAGGGCACGTCCGGGCCCGTAGACCTCGACGCGGTCGGCGGCCCGCCGCACGTGGATGCAGTCGCCCGGGCACTCCTTGGCCGAGTCCACCACGTCCTGCAGCAGCGTCAGCGGTACGGGCACGGTCTCGCCGGGGGACTGCCGCAGCTCGTCGTCGTCGCCCTTCACATAGGCGAGGCCGTCGATGTCCAGCTCGAAGACCTCGGGCGCGTACTGCACGCAGATCCCGTCGCCCGTGCAGAGGTCCTGGTCGATCCAGACCTCCAGCGCCTCGGCCGTGCCGCTGCTGTCGCTCACGGAAACTCATCCCTGCCGTTCCTCGTTCAGGAAGCAACCGCCCTCGACGGCTGTTGACCGAAACGACGATACAACCGGCGGCTTTCGGATGGTGATCGGCGGGTATCCCAGTGGCGGAGGGACGTACGCAAGGGTGAAGATCGGACACACCGCGATCGTCTTTGTGATCTAGGGGTTTCAACCCCCACTGGCCCAGGTAGGGTCTGGAAACGTCCAGCTCCCCTTGGAGGAGGTGAGGACCGTGGCGGCCCACGACGACGACATCAACCGTGGCGGCCGACCCGCTCGTGGATCGGAAGATCCCATGAGCCAGGTCGCCTTTCTTGAGCAGGAGATCGCCGTCCTGCGACGCAAGCTCGCCGACTCTCCGCGGCACACGAGGATTCTCGAAGAGCGGATCGTCGAGCTTCAGACCAATCTGGCGGGCGTCTCCGCGCAGAACGAACGGCTGGCGAGCACGCTCCGCGAGGCCCGCGACCAGATCGTGGCCCTCAAGGAGGAGGTCGACCGGCTCGCGCAGCCGCCGGCCGGCTTCGGCGTGTTCCTGCAGGCGAACGAGGACGGGACGGCGGACATCTTCACCGGCGGGCGCAAGCTCCGGGTGAACGTCAGCCCGTCCGTGGAACTCGAGGAGCTCCGGCGCGGCCAGGAAGCTGATGCTCAACGAGGCGCTCAACGTGGTCGAGGCCATGGAGTTCGAGCTCGTCGGCGACATCGTCACCCTCAAGGAGATCCTGGAGGACGGCGAACGCGCGCTGGTCGTCGGGCACACCGACGAGGAGCGGGTGGTGCGCCTCGCCGAACCGCTGCTCGACGGCACCCTGCGCACCGGTGACGCCCTGCTGCTGGAGCCCCGCTCCGGCTACGTCTACGAGCGGGTGCCCAAGAGCGAGGTCGAGGAGCTCGTCCTCGAAGAGGTGCCCGACATCGACTACCGCCAGATCGGCGGACTCGGCAACCAGATCGAGCAGATCCGCGACGCGGTGGAACTGCCCGTACCTGCACGCCGATCTGTTCAAGGAGTACGAACTGCGGCCGCCCAAGGGCGTGCTGCTCTACGGCCCGCCCGGATGCGGCAAGACGCTCATCGCCAAGGCGGTCGCCAACTCGCTGGCCAAGAAGGTCGCCGAGGTGACCGGCCAGCCCGCAGGGCAAGAGCTACTTCCTCAACATCAAGGGCCCCGAGCTGCTCAACAAGTACGTCGGCGAGACCGAGCGGCAGATCCGCCTGGTCTTCCAGCGGGCCCGGGAGAAGGCGTCCGAGGGCACCCCCGTCATCGTCTTCTTCGACGAGATGGAGTCCCTCTTCCGCACCCGCGGTTCCGGTGTCAGCTCGGACGTGGAGAACACCATCGTCCCGCAGCTGCTCGCCGAGATCGACGGCGTGGAGGGCCTGGAGAACGTCATCGTGATCGGCGCCTCCAACCGCGAGGACATGATCGACCCGGCGATCCTGCGGCCCGGCCGCCTGGACGTGAAGATCAAGATCGAGCGGCCGGACGCCGAGGCGGCCAAGGACATCTTCTCCAAGTACCTGGTCGACACCCTGCCGCTGCACAGCGAGGACCTCGCCGAGCACGGCCGGTCGCCGGCCGGCACCGTGGACGCCATGATCCAGTCCGTGGTCGAGCGGATGTACTCGGAGACCGAGGAGAACCGCTTCCTGGAGGTCACCTACGCCAACGGTGACAAGGAGGTCCTGTACTTCAAGGACTTCAACTCCGGCGCCATGATCCAGAACATCGTGGACCGGGCCAAGAAGATGGCGATCAAGGACTTCCTCGACCACGACCAGCGCGGCCTGCGCGTCTCCCACCTGCTCGCGGCCTGTGTCGACGAGTTCAAGGAGAACGAGGACCTGCCCAACACCACCAACCCCGACGACTGGGCGCGGATCTCCGGAAAGAAGGGCGAGCGGATCGTCTTCATCCGCACCCTGGTGACCGGAAAGCAGGGGGCGGACACCGGACGCTCCATCGACACGGTGGCGAACACCGGACAGTATCTTTAAGCACGACCCACCGGCTGCGGGTCCCGACAGCGGGTACCCGCGGCCGGTGCGTTTTCCGGCTCGGACGGGCCGGAGCCGGGCAAGGAGGGCCGCATGACCGTACGGCGAGTAATGGGCATCGAGACCGAGTACGGGATCTCCGTGCCCGGCCACCCCAACGCCAATGCCATGCTCACCTCGTCCCAGATCGTCAACGCCTACGCGGCGGCGATGCACCGGGCGCGCCGCGCCCGCTGGGACTTCGAGGAGGAGAACCCGCTGCGGGACGCCCGCGGCTTCGACCTCGCCCGGGAGGCTGCGGACTCCACCCAGCTCACCGACGAGGACATCGGCCTGGCCAACGTGATCCTCACCAACGGCGCCCGGCTCTACGTCGACCACGCCCACCCCGAGTACTCCTCGCCCGAGATCACCAACCCGCGCGACGCGGTGCTCTGGGACAAGGCCGGCGAGCGCATCATGGCCGAGGCGGCGCGTGCGCGCGGCCCAGCTCCCCGGCGCCCAGCCGATCCACCTGTACAAGAACAACACCGACAACAAGGGCGCCTCCTACGGCACGCACGAGAACTACCTGATGCAGCGGGAGACCCCGTTCTCCGACATCGTGCGGCACCTGACGCCGTTCTTCGTCTCCCGGCAGGTCGTCACCGGCGCCGGCCGGGTCGGCATCGGCCAGGACGGCCGCGAGCACGGCTTCCAGCTCAGCCAGCGGGCGGACTACTTCGAGGTCGAGGTCGGCCTGGAGACCACCCTCAAGCGCCCCATCATCAACACCCGCGACGAACCGCACTCCGACGCCGAGAAGTACCGCCGGCTGCACGTCATCATCGGCGACGCCAACCTCTCGGAGATCTCCACCTACCTCAAGCTGGGCACCACCTCGCTGGTGCTGTCCATGATCGAGGACGGCTTCATCAAGGTCGACCTCGCCGTCGACCAGCCGGTCCGCACCCTGCACGAGGTCTCCCACGACCCCACACTGCAACACCTCATCACGCTCCGCAGCGGCCGCACGCTGACCGCGGTCCAGCTCCAGATGGAGTACTTCGAGCTGGCCGGCAAATACGTCGAGGAGCGGTACGGCACGGACGCCGACGAGCAGACCAGGGACGTCCTGGGCCGCTGGGAGGACGTGCTCAACCGGCTGGAGACCGACCCGATGAGCCTGTCCGGCGAGCTGGACTGGGTCGCCAAGCAGGAGCTGCTGGAGGGCTACCGGCGCCGGGACGGCCTGGACTGGGACGCCGCCCGGCTGCACCTGGTCGACCTCCAGTACGCCGACGTACGGCCCGACAAGGGCCTGTACAACCGCCTGGTGGCCCGCGGCCGGATCAAGCGGCTGCTGGACGAGCCGGAGGTCGCTCAGGGCCGTCCTGAAGCCCCCGGAGGACACCAGGGCGTACTTCCGCGGCCGCTGCCTGGAACAGTACGCGGACGACGTGGCCGCCGCCTCCTGGGACTCGGTGATCTTCGACCTGCCCGGCCGGGACTCCCTGCAGCGCGTACCCACCCTGGAGCCGCTGCGCGGCACCCGCAACCACGTCAAGGAGCTGCTGGACCGCTGCCGTACGGCGGAGGACCTGGTCCGTATCCTGTCCGGCGGCTGAAACGGGTCAGAACCGGGAATCAACCCGGTAGCACTCGGACGTTGTCGTATTCGAGGGCCATGGTCGGACCCTCCTTGTAGGGTCTGATCTTGTAGGCACGCAACCGAGCGGGGTGAGGGACATGGCTACGAAGGACACCGACGGCGGACAGCAGCGGGCGATCGCGTTCCACGGAAGAGGTCGAGGAGGTCCAGCAGGACGCCAAGGCCGCCGACGAGCTCAAGGAACGCCACGAGAAGCTTTCGGACGACGTGGACTCGGTCCTCGACGAGATCGACGACGTCCTGGAGGAGAACGCGGAGGACTTCGTGCGGTCCTTCGTCCAGAAGGGCGGCGAGTAGCCGCACCCCCGACCGCCCGCCCCGCGCCCAGAGGACCGCGGGGCGGATGGATTTCCGGGCCGCGGGTAGGGTCCGTACCGACTCTCATGATCGTGTGGAAGGAATCGCGTGGAAGCCAACACTCGCAGCACCACCGGGCGTCTGCCGGCCGCCTTCCTGACCCCCGGCTCGTCGTCGTTCCTCGACTTCCTCGGCGAGCTCTCGCCGGAGCTGCTGCCGGGGAACCGCACGCTGCCCGCGGTCAAGGGCGCCGTCGAACTCCCGCACGGCACCACGATCGTGGCCGCGACCTTCGACTCCGGCGTCGTGCTGGCCGGTGACCGCCGCGCCACCATGGGGAACGTGATCGCCCAGCGCGACATCGAGAAGGTCTTCCCCGCCGACGAGTTCTCCGCGGTCGGCATCGCCGGCACCGCCGGCCTCGCCGTGGAGATGGTCAAGCTCTTCCAGCTGGAGCTGGAGCACTACGAGAAGATCGAGGGCGCCACGCTCTCCCTCGAAGGCAAGGCCAACCGGCTGTCCACGATGATCCGCGGCAACCTCGGCATGGCCCTCCAGGGCCTGGCCGTCGTCCCGCTGTTCGCCGGGTACGACACCGACCGCGGGCAGGGGCCGGATCTTCTCCTACGACGTCACCGGCGGCCGCAGCGAGGAGGTCGGCTTCGCCTCCACCGGCTCCGGCTCGGTCTTCGCCCGCGGCGCCCTGAAGAAGCTCTACCGCAAGGACCTGACCGAGACCCGGACGGTGACCGCCGTCATCCAGGCGCTCTACGACGCGGCCGACGACGACTCGGCCACCGGCGGGCCCGACCTGACCCGGCGGATCTTCCCGATCATCACGGTCATCACCGAGGAGGGCTTCCGCCGGCTCGCCGAGTCCGAGGTCTCCGACATCGCCCGCTCGGTCCTCGACGGCCGCCTCGAACACCCCGACGGACCGCGGGCCGAGGTGCTGTGACAGCGGCTCAGATGACAGTACGCCAGGCGACGGGCCGTCCGGTGACGCCTGTCCCGCCCCACACAGCGCCGACAGCAGAAAGGCACGGTTAGCCGGTGTCCACGCCCTTTTACGTATCACCCCAGCAGGCCATGGCGGACCGCGCCGAGTACGCCCGCAAGGGCATCGCTCGCGGCCGCAGCGTCGTCGTGCTCCAGTACACCGACGGCATCGTCTTCGTCGCCGAGAACCCCTCCCGCGCCCTGCACAAGGTCAGCGAGATCTACGACCGGATCGCCTTCGCCGCCGTCGGCAAGTACAACGAGTTCGAGAACCTGCGGATCGGCGGCGTCCGCTACGCCGACCTGCGCGGGTACACCTACGACCGGGACGACGTCACGGCCCGCGGGCTGGCCAACGTCTACGCCCAGACGCTCGGCACGATCTTCTCCAGCGTCGGCGAGAAGCCGTACGAGGTGGAGCTGATCGTCGCCGAGGTCGGGGCGGCCCCCGAGGACGACCAGATCTACCGGCTGCCGCACGACGGGTCGATCGTCGACGAGCACGGGGCGGTCGCGGTCGGCGGCAACTCCGACCAGATCGGCAGCTACCTCGACCAGCGGCACCGCGACGGGATGACGCTGGCGGAGGCGCTGGCGCTGGCCGTGGAGTCGCTGGGCCGGGACTCCAGCGGCAACGCGGACCGGCAGCTCACCGCCGAGCAGCTCGAAGTGGCCGTGCTCGACCGGACGCGGCCGCAGCAGCGGAAGTTCAAGCGCATTCTGGGGCGGCAGCTTTCCCGGCTCCTCGACACGGAGAGTGCCGCCACGGCGAAGACGGACGACCCCTCCGACGAGGAATAGCCTCCGGCTCGGCTCCCCCTACGGCTCCCCGCCGCCGGGGCACGGCCCGCCTCCCACCTCCGCCCGGTGGGGGGCTGTCCCTTGCGGCCCCCTGCCGGTGGCCTGTTGGGCGCGCAGTTCCTCCCCCAGACTTCGTCCGGGGGTGCCCCCAGCGCCCCTGAGGGGCTGCCCCTTGCGGCAGTCGCCACACCACCTGCCGGTGGGGGCTGGCGGCGCAGTTCCTCGCGCCCCGGGCACTTCCTCTATGCATAGTCTAGTTCAACTGGGGCCGAAGGAGGACGCGTTCAAGGTGCTTTTCTCAGCTTAGTTAGCGGTCTGACCTGCGCAATTACCGGAAGCTCGCTGACCTGGTCCTGCGAGGACAACGGACGGCGTGCTGGTGGTGCGGACGGGCGGCACAGCGGAGGGGCCGCCCGATAGCCAGCCGCGATCAGGGCCGTGGCGGGCTGTCAGGGGTGAACGCAGTTCATCGCGTTAGCGACGCCGGAGGCGCCCTTGACAGGTCGTCGCGGCCCATATATTCAACGGTCGGGCGGTCCCGGTCCCTGGAACTGGCTCAGCCCCCGGCGGAGGCTGGTTCCGCTGCTCGGTCCGTCGGCGGCGAGACGAAGCAGAGGGCATCTACCGTCTGCCCCTCTTCGCCGAAGGTGTGGACGGCGGTGCCGAGTTCTGTCCAGCCAAGCCGCGTGTAGAGACGGACGGCGGCAACGTCCTTGGCCATCACGTCCAGGACGAGCCGCATTCCCTTGCTCTGGGCATACTCGACTGCTGCACGCACGAGGTATTCGCCTACGGCTCGCTTTCGTGCTTCTGGGATCACGAAGAGCCGGGCTAGGACGCCTATCTTCTCCTCGTCGCTTCCGCTCCGGCTGAGCCAGAATGAGACGGCCTCCTCGCCGTTGGAGCGGCTGACCGTAACATGCCCGACGACGTTCCCCGCGATCTCCGCTACCCACGCTTTGAGCATTCCGGGAGGGGTGAGCCACACCTCGGGCCGGCTCACTCCTTCGACCGGATAGCCGTCGGTGGCGTGGACTTTGACCAGCCCAGCCGCCGCTGCGGGAATATCGCTTTCGATGCGGAAGCGGATAACCGGGATGCCATCGGTGGCGGTGTGATCGGCCATGCTGATTCTCCTTGGCTTTACTCGACCGGGGCGTTGTAGTGGAGCCCGTTCATGTCGGCTCGCATGACGAAGCGAGTCACTTCGTACGGTTCGCCGTCCTGGTCAAGGCTCGTGTGTCGCACGTCGAGTACGGGCACGCCGCGTGGGAGTTGAAGGTGCTGGCTCTCCTCCGGGGTCGGCATCCGGGCCGTGATGTCATCGTCGATCCTGGCCATCGCATGTCCCTTTTCCTCCAGGACCCCGTGAATGCCGAACTGGTGCGGTACTTCTGCCTCAAGCAGCCCAGAGCCTTGAGCGATGCTCCACGGAATCCAGGTTGTCACGCGGTAGACCGGATCTTCGTCCGCGTAGAACACGTTCTCTCGACGCAAAAGTGACTTCCGCCCTGTCGGGACCTTGAGCTGTCCCGCGAGTTCTGCATCTGGCTGTACTCGCTCGATACTGAGAACTTCGAACCGTCCGCGCTTCCCCTGCTTCGCACATTCCAGAAGGAAAGGCGAGAGTCCTAGCTTGCGGTACTTCGGAGAGTAGCGGTCGCTGCCAAGTCGTATCAGCGGTGTCTTTTCTCGGACGAAAACGCCTCGTCCCCATTCGGACGTAACAAGCCCTTGCTGGCTGAGGATCTTGAGGGCTTCGTCCACGGTGTTGCGCGCGACGTTGTACTGCCGGGCAAGATCGCGCTGGGAGGGGAGTTTGGCGCCCGGCGCGTAGGTCCTGTCTGCGATCGCCTTGCGCAACTCTGCGGCGATCTGCTGACTGCGCGGCTTTTTGTCGGCGGAGCCGTCCAACATGATCCCTCCTGGCTGGCTCTGACCAGTCTATTGCCTGGCCTGAGCCAGGTTCCTCGTACGGGTTGACACCAACTGGCCTGAGCCAGTTCACTGGTGCAAGCCAGTTGTATCACTGGCTCAGGACAGTAGTCGGTCAGGGTCGCGATCACCACATGCGTGTCATGGAAGGTCAACTCCGCCGGCTACGCGAAGCACCACCCGCGAGTGAGAGATGGTGACCAGTGACATGGAATCGCTGCAAGGCATGGGCTACGCAGGGCCCACAGGACCGGGACGAGCGGCCCACGTCGGGGATCGTGAGGTGGCGGCGACGGACCGCTTTCGAAAGCTCACTCTCCCCGTCGATGCGCCGGACACGGGCCGCGCGGCGCGCGAAATGGTCACTCTGACTCTGGATGCCTGGGGCCTGAGTGCATTGGTGGACGACGTGCGCTCCTGCGTCGCGGAACTGGTCGGCAACGTCAGGGAGCATGCGTTTCCGGATGAGGGGTCGCCACTACAGAGGCCCGTCCTGGCGGTCACGTTACGGCTGTGGCCGGGCTGGCTCCTGGTGGACGTGGGCGACGATGACTCAACCCCACCGACGTTGCCCGAAGGTGAGCCGTTCACACCCGAGATTGCGGGCGAGTTGCCCGAGGCACTGTTGCCGGACAGCGGACGGGGGTTGGGCATCGTGCGCTACCTGTCCGATTTCGTGTGGTGGGCGCCCCGCGATGAGGGGGGCAAGAGCGTCTTCTGCCGCTTCGACCTTGGTGGTCGTTCCATCCCGACCCTCTCTGCGGCTGCCCAGCTGTGACAGGCAAGCAGGCCATACGCGGGCGTCAGTGTGCCGACGACACGACCGGGAAGCTCGACCGGACCTGGACCGTCACCGCCACGACTGGCCTTATCGTCTCCGGCTACCTGCCGTCGTGGGCGCAGGAGGACCCGAGCCAGACCGGGGTGCCCGTGGAGCGGCTGGGCAAGGCGCTGGCCGACATCTGCCACTGGGCGGAGTTTCCCGGCCAGAGTATGCGGGTGGCCTGTGACGGCGGTCCGGGTACGGACGCGGTGGTTCTCGGCGGCAGCATCGATCATCACCCCTATACCGGCGACGTCCCGATCACGCCGACTTCGGCCGCTGTGCTCCCGGTCGTCAACCTCCAGATCATCGGTGACTACTGGGTGCACGACCTTGGCCCCGGCCAACTTGCCGTGATCATCGGGCAGTTACGGGCTCAGGCCGACTATCTCGACCACGAGCTGCGCCCTGCTCTGATCGCTGCCCGCGCCGACTGGATCGCCCGGCCGCGCACGGCACCAGCCGCACCGACATCCCCCGGGGACCGCGGCACTCCTGATTGACCAAATTGAAGAGATGAGGACCGGACCACCCCTCCGCGTGGAAGCAAGCGGGGTGGTCCGGGGGGCGAACCCCGGTGCGATCGTACCGGGGCCGTCTCTATGCCCGCATGCCTACGCGTTCGCACCGGCCGGAATTGATCGCCCAACGGGGCACCGGGAGCCGGAAGGACCAGGTTATGCAGGGCAAAGAGCAGGATGGTCAGCCGTTAGCTGCGGGCATCGACCCTGAGGTGTGGGCGTGGATACGCGGAGTCGACTATGTGTCGGGGTGGCGGTCGGCGAAGGACGCGGCGGACACGTTGAACGCGGCCCTTCTCACCCTGGATGTCTGGCCGTGGGAGCTGCGCGCCGTGGCGGATACCGACGCTGAAGGCAACGGAAGGGTACGGCTCCTGGGCACGGCAGATGGCGCGATGCGACTTGCTGAGGTTCTGGAGGCGGCACACGTGGCTGCGGGGCGGAAGAAGGGCGTGGCATGACAACGCCCGGAGGGTCCCGGCCGTCCGGCTGCTCCCGGGCCGGCTGCGTGCGTCCGTGCGGCGAACCCGCCGATCTGCGGTTCGGCGCTTCCTGCCTCCTGGTGGCGGTTGGCGCGCGGGGTGATCCGGCGCCCGGCCGGGATCGGCCGAAGGCCGCACGCCCGGCCGGGGAGGCAGGGATCGCGCGGCGCGCCGCAGGCGCGCTCTTGAGGAAGTAGAGAAGGTATGCGACGGCTGTGGCTTCGACCGGCGGCTGCTACTGGTCGCGGTGGCGCTGTGGGGCCTGGGCGGGCAGGGCGTAGGTGAGTTCGCCTCGGTCGCCGCCGATGCGGGTCTCTTCGAGGATCAGCGCCCGGTCATGGTCGTTCGCGTCGCAGGTGACGCGGTACGCGATCAGGATCGGTGTGGCCTCGGGCAGGCCGAGGGCGGCGCGTTCGTCGGGCTGGGGCAGCCGGGTGCGTACGGTTTCGCGCCAGGTGAGCTTGTGTCCGGCGGCGGCGAGGACGGCGTACGCCTGCTCCGGTGGTGTTTCGGGGGCGTCGGCCAGCGGCGTGCCTTCGACCGTGGCCATGGGCAGCAGTACGCGATGGAGGGCGCGGCTACCGGTCGGCTCGTGGATCAGTAGCCGGTCGCAGGCGATCATGAGTTCTTCCTCGTCCATGGCGAGGAGAGGCCCGGTCGTGCGGTCGGTGCGTGCGCGGTAGATGGCTGGTTGCTCGGCTGGGTTCCATGGTCCGGCGGGGGTCTGGTAGCGCTGGCCGCTGCGGGTGATGGTGCGGTCGAGGGGGGCGGTGTCGCTGCCGGTGGCCTGGAGTGCGCGGACGAACGATCCCTTCCCGTGGATCACGTCGACCAAGCCTTCGGCGCGGAGCATGCTGACGGCCTGGCGGACGGTGGGACGGGATACGCCGTAGGTGCCCATGAGGTCGGTCTCGGAGGGGAGGGGCTGGCCGGGGGTGTGGGTGCCGGCGTGGATGGCGTCGCGGATCTCGGCGGCTACCTGCTTGTAGAGCGCTTCGTTGCGGATGATCGCCATGGCAGGTGGCCCCTCCTGTACGGCGGGTGAAGATCCCCCGCCGCTCGTTATCGATTCGTGACGTCTGGCATATGCACTGGTTGAGTCCAGTGTTGTCGCTTGCCCGTCCTCACTCGTCAGCATATGGCGTTGCGTTCTTCCGTCAAGGGATGCACACTCACTTTCGCCTTACTCATCAGGACGAGTGAGGACGGAGGAAGGGTGTTCCTTCCTTCTGTGACGACAGAGGAGTTCCATCCCTATGCAGACCATCCCTGTGGATGTTGCACGGCTCGGGCGGGTGACGGTGATCGTCCCGCCGGAGCAGAAGACCAACCCCGAGACGGGAGAGGTGAGGCGGAACCGCGAGGGTAAGGCGGTGTGGACGGTCGGCGTCGCGGTCCGCCAGCAGGGCCGGCGCGCCTCGGTGATCGACGTCAGCCTGGCCGCCGAGCCTGTGGACGTGGATGAGGGTGGCGCGGTCACGCTGGTGGATCTGGAGGCGTACGCCTGGACGATGGGGGACCGCAGCGGGATCAGCTTCCGCGCCGCCGCGGTCGTACCCGCCCCGCCCGCCCGGCCCAGCCGGTCGGATGCGGCCCCGGCTGTGGTGGCCCGGCCCAAGGCGGGTGAGAGCCGATGACGCCATTGCCTCCGGGAATACGGGAGTTGCGCAGGCGTGTGCACATGCTGGCCGATCTGGTGGACGAGTTGGGCGCTCAGCGCTGGTCCGCCACGGTGACGCTGCTGCGGGAGATCGCGGAGCGGGCTGAGCGCGTGGCGCGTCTGGCTTCCGACCTGGCTACGGAGATCACCAACACGGCCGGGGAGAACGGCTGTCCGACCGGGGATACCGGATGACGACAACATCGGCCCCGGCCGTTCCCGGCCTGATCGCCTCGCGTGAGGGAGCCCAAGCGCCCGGCTTCGCCTGGGCGTTGCTGCTCGTAGTGGTGTGCACGGTTCTGTTCGGCGCCCGGGTGGTGCGGGCTCGTCGGCCGCATCAGTGGTGGGCGGTGCTGGGCTTTCCCGCGGCTGCGCTGCGTGTGGTGTTCACCTGGCGCAAGCTGACCGTGCTGCTCGACCTCGCGGTGCCCCGCCGTCCGGCGGTCGGGCTGCTCGGAGACCTCATGGTCAAGGGCACCCCGCTCAGGCCCTCTCCGCCTCGGCTCGGGTTGCCTCGGGTCCGGCGCGGTGGGCTTGAGGTGGTGGTGCGGCTGCACCCGGGGCAGGTGCCTGAGCAGTTCGCTGCGGCGGCTGACGCGCTCGCGCATGCCTGGCGGGTCCACGCGGTACGGGTGCGGTCCGATCATCGCGGCTTCGTCCGTCTGATCGCCTCCGCGTGGGACGTGCTGGACGATCCCACACCTCCGCCGATGCCGGCCCGTCGGGTGCTGGCGGCTGCGGCCGGGTGGCGGGAGGACGGGGCACCGTGGGTGGTCGACCTGCGTCGAGTGCCGCACTGGCTGATCGTCGGCGCCACCCGGTCGGGTAAGTCCACGCTGCTGGCGACGCTGGTACGGGCCTGGGCTCGACAACCGGTCGCGCTGATCGGGATCGACCTGAAGGGCGGGCTCGAACTGGGCCAGTACGAAGCGAGGTTGACTGCGCTCGCAACTGACCGGGCGCAGGCGGCGCAGTTGTTGGCCCGGCTGGTGGAGATCACCGGAGGGCGCATGCGTCTGTGCCGCCGCTACGGGGCGCAATCCGTCTGGGGCCTGCCCGCCCGGCTGCGGCCAGTACCGGTGGTGGTGCTCGTGGACGAAGTGGCCGAGCTGTACCTCATGGCCGACCGGTCCGAACGCGACGAGGTGGCCCACGTCAGCACGGCCCTGCTGCGGCTGGGACAGCTCGGCGCCGCTCTCGGGGTGCACCTGGTGGTGGCCGGCCAACGGGTCGGCTCCGACCTCGGCCCCGGCGTGACGGCGCTGCGCGCCCAACTGGGCGGCCGGGTCTGCCACCAGGTCCACGACCCGGGCACGGCAGAGATGGCGCTCGGCGACCTGGACAAGGACGCGCTGGCCGCCGCGCAGCAGATCACCGCCGGGCAGCCGGGCGTCGCTGTGACCTTCGGCGACAACGGCCGGTGGACCCGAGTGCGATCCGTACTCACCACCCCGGAGCAAGCACGCAGGACCGCCGCGAAGTACACCCGGCTCACACCGTCGCTGCGGCAACTGGGCTCCCCGAACGGCACCGACATGGCCGAGGACGAGAAGGGGGTGTTGTTCGCGTGACGCTCGCCGTGCCGTTCGTCGTGCTGCTGGGATTCGTGATCTTCCTGATCCTGCGCTCCGGCGAACTTTCCTGGTGGCAGGTGGTCCTGGTCGCCCTGTTCGGGTTCTACCTCGACCGCACCAGCCTCGCCGATCCGATCGGGCACTTCGTGTCCTCCCTCGCGTACCGCCTCGACTGATCCGGAGGAGAGCCGAACATGTTCCGCCGCGTGACCTGCCCCGAATGCCTCGGCCAGCGCAACCGCCGTATCCCTGGCGGGCGTCGGCACCGCTGCCGGTGCTGCAAAGGCAAGGGCATCATCCGCTGAGCTGCTAACACCGACAGCCCCGACCGAAAAGGACGTTAACCATGAACAACCACTTCGCGCACAGCGCCGCTTCCGTGACCGATGCCGCGTCCGGCCTGGCTCCCACCTGTGGGGTCCGGCCGGGCCCGGCGCTCCATCCCGGCATGAGGGAGAGCGCTTGGCTGCCCTGACCCGCCCGGCCCTCCCGCCCGGCAACCCCTTTGAAGACCCCCGGGCACGCCGTGCCTACCTCGACCGCGAAGCCCGCGTGCGGTCCCTGAGCGAGGAAGACCGCGATTTCGTCCGCCTCGGCCAACTGCCCGACCTGGGCCGCTGGCTGGAACAGATCCGGGCGACCGGTGGCTGCGCCCACCCGATCTACCTCGCCGGATCAACCACTGTCTACGACCGGGCCACTGGTGAAGTCCTGCGCCGCTACAGCACCACCGGCGAACCCCGCGAACGACTGGCAGTGCGCTGCCGCAACCGACGGGCGACGCGATGCGCACCCTGCTCCCGGGAGTACCAGGGCGATACCTTCCACCTCGTCCGCGCTGGGCTGGTCGGCGGCAAGGGCGTCCCCGCACACGTCCGCACGCATCCCCGGCTGTTCCTGACCCTCACCGCCCCCGGCTTCGGCCCCGTACACCGCGCCGGCACCTGCCATCCGATCCGGCCCGGCACCTGCCCGCACGACCTCCCGCACGAATGCGGACGCTCCCATGCCGACGGCGACCCGCTGATCGGGCAACCTCTGTGCCCGCACTGCTACGACTACACCGGACACGTGCTCTGGAACGCCCACGCTCCAGCGCTCTGGAAAGCATTCCGCGACAACCTCTACCACCACTTCGCAGCTCGGGCGGGTGTCGGCCGGACTGAGGTGCGGCGGCTGCTGCGGGTGTCGGCGGCCAAGGTCTCCGAGTACCAGAAGCGCGGGGCCGTGCACTTCCATGCTGTCCTTCGCCTCGACGGACCCGACGGGCCGGACAGCGAACCGCCCCCCTGGGCAACCGCCGAACTTCTGGCCGAGTGCACGCGGACCGCTGCGGGAGCCGTGGCTCTGCGACTGCCCCCGTCCGTCGCCTACAGCGAGCGCTGTTTGCGCTTCGGCGAACAATTGGAGGTCCACCCTCTCAGCGACGGGGACGGCGGCCAGATCACCGATGAGCAGGTGGCCGCGTATGTGGCGAAGTACACGACCAAGAGCGTTGAGACCGCTGGCGCGGTGGACCGCCGCATCACGACGAGCGCGGAGATCCGGCACCTGCACGTCACCGATCACGTACGGGCACTGATCGGGACCGCATGGCGCCTGGGCGGCCTGCCCGAACTGGAACACCTGCGACTGTGGGCCTGGGCACACATGCTCGGCTACCGCGGCCACTGCCTGACCAAGACCCGCACCTACTCCACGACCTACGGGCAACTCCGCGCGGCCCGTGCCGAACACGCCCACGCCGCGAACGACCGCACGTTGTACGCGGACTGGGACGACGGTACGGACACCGTCTCGGCTTGGTGGTACGTGGCATCCGGACACTCCACCGCTGAAGCACTGATCGCAGCCGGCATCGCCGAAGAACTGGCGCGGAATCGGGAGATCATACGGGAACTGGGACACGGGCGGGCGGGCAGAGCACGGCGAGCCTCACCAGGGGCTGAGGAGCCGGCTCCCGGTGATCACTGGACAGGCCGGAGCGCCGATGGGGGCTGACATACGGGGCCGGATCACAGTCCACGGGCCGAACCATGCCGGTGAGTACCGGTGGAAGATCACCACCGATCACCACTCGACCGCTGAGCACTTGGCAGCGGACCTGCGCCCAGCACTGACGGCAACTGGTCACCACTGCGAGATCGTCTGCCCAGGGCCGCTACAGGGCATGCTCGCGGCAGTCGGACCACACACCGGCCTGACGGTGAGCTTCGCCGCTGACCCCGCCACGGGCTTCGCACTGACGATGCCTTCCTGGCAGACCACCCACCTGTGCACCCCCGCCGTATGGGCATTCCTGCGCAACCAACCGGACACCCCCGTACCGGGCGAACTGACGGTGCGCCCGGTGGACATCACCACACGCAGCGGACGACACGTGCGCTACGGATTGCCAACACTGTCCCTCCAAGCGACCGACCGAACGCCCTGACCCGGGACAACGACAGGCCCTCTGACCATCTCCCATGAACCGGCGACCGGATCTCCCGGCGATAGCGATGCCGTCAATCCACAGCAGTTGTGCCCTCAGCGTTCCGCGCCCGCCTATGGGCGAGGTTGTTGCGGGTGGTGAGGGTGTCGGGGTGGTCCGGACCCGGCACCCGTTCCCGGTCGGTGAGCAGGTCGGCGAAGGCCGCCGCAGCCCCCCTCTCTGTCAAAGTGTGATGAGTCGGGTAAAGTGACCGATTCATTCAGTCGAGGGCCCCCGCCGTCCCCTGCCAGTAGGCGAGGTTGCTGCGGGCGGTGAGGGTGTCGGGGTGGTCCGGACCCAGCACCCGTTCCCGGTCGGTGAGCAGCTCAGCGAGGGCCTGTGCAGCTCCGGCCGCATCCCCCGCCTCCCCCCACCAACGGGCGAGGTTGCTGCGGGCGGTGAGGGTGTAGGGGTGGTCGGCACCCAGCACCCGCACCATGTGGTCCAGCAGGTCGGCGAAGGCCGCCGCGGCTCCCGTCGCATCCCCCGCTTCCCCCCGCCAATGGGCGAGGTTGTTGCGGGCGGTGAGGGTGTCGGGGTGGTCCGGACCCAGCACCCGTTCCCGGTCGGTGAGCAGATCGGCGAAGGCCGCCGCAGCCCCCGTCGCATCCCCCGCTTCCCCCCGCCAACGGGCGAGGCTGTTGCGGGCGGTGAGGGTGTCGGGGTGGTCGGCACCCAGCACCCGTACCATGCGGGGTAACAGGTCGGCGAAGGCCGCCGCGGCTCCCGTCGCATCCCCCGTCGTCCCCTGCCAGTAGGCGAGGTTGCTGCGGGTGGTGAGGGTGTCGGGGTGGTCGGCACCCAGCACCCGTACCATGCGGGGTAACAGGTCGGCGAAGGCCGCCGCGGCTCCCGTCGCATCCCCCGCCGTGCCCCGGCAGGAGGCGAGGTTGCTGCGGGTGGTGAGGGTGTCGGGGTGGTCCGGACCCAGCACCCGTTCCTGGTCGGTGAGCAGGTCGGCGAAGGCCGCCGCGGCTCCCGTCGCATCCCCCGCCGTCCCCTGCCAGGAGGCGAGGTTGTTGCGGGTGGTGAGGGTGTAGGGGTGGTCGGCACCTAGCACCCGCACCATGCGGGGTAACAGATCGGCGAAGGCCGCCGCAGCTCCCGTCGCATCCCCCGCTTCCCCCCGCCAATGGGCGAGGTTGTTGCGGGCGGTGAGGGTGTCGGGGTGGTCGGGGCCCAGCACCCGTTCCTGGTCGGTGAGCAGCTCAGCGAGGGCCTGTGCGGCTCCGGCCGCATCCCCCGCTTCCCCCCGCCTATGGGCGAGGTTGTTGCGGGCGGTGAGGGTGTCGGGGTGGTCGGGGCCCAGCACCCGTTCCCGGTCGGTGAGCAGATCGGCGAAGGCCGCCGCAGCCCCCGTCGCATCCCCCGCTTCCCCCCGCCAATGGGCGAGGTAGCTGCGGGCGGTGAGGGTGTCGGGGTGGTCGGGGCCTAGGTGGTAGTAGGTGGTCGTGGCCAGGTGCCGGAAGTAGCCGATAGCGGCGATCACCTGGCCCGATTGCCCCAGACTGCGGCCGACCCGGAACAGCACCGGGTGGCCGTCGGGCTGATGGAGAGCCGTCTCGGCGTTAGCGGTCAGGGTGGTGGCGTTGGTCCGCAGTGCCTGGGCGAGGACGGTATCGGGTTCGGTGGCCGGCCAGGCGGCGGTCAAGGCGTCAGCGGCTGCCCGGGCGGTGCGGTCGTGCTGCGCGGGGCTGAGGACGTCGCGGGTGGCGCGCTGCACGATCTGATGGACGCGGACCATCCCACCGCCCGGACCGCCGGTGTGGCCGGGTGCGTGGTGGAGGAGGCTGAGGCGGTGCAGGGCCATCAGGGCGCCGTCCGCGTCATCCCCGCCCACCGGGGGGCGGTCCCCGATCGCCGCCCGGGCCGATACCGGTGCGGTGGGCTGCCAGATACTCCAGGGCGGGTCGGCTGGCCAGGGCGCTGGCGGGGATGCCGTTGGGGTCCAGGAATGCGGCCAGTTGGAGCATGGGGCGCGCCAGCCCGGTCGGGCGCAGTTGGTCGGCGTGGTCTATGGACAGGGACCAGGCGGCGGCCATGGTGTGGTTCTGGTTGTCGGGCAGGGTGTCGGGGCTGCAGTTCGGCCAGGGTTCGGGCCCGGTCGCTGAGCAGGGTCCGGTAGGCGGCGCAGGTTCTGCCCGCGTCGATCATGTATGCGGCGGCCTGTGACAGGGCCAGCGGCAGGCAGCCCAGGTCCGCCGCCAGTTTGGTGATGTCGTGGTCGGGTTCGGTGCGGTCGTGGACGGCCAGTGCCGTGATCAGGTAGTCGGCTGCTTCGGCGGGGTGAACATTCCGACCGGGATCGGGCGTCGGCTTGGGCCGGTCAGGGCTGCGTCGCGGCGGCGGGTGGTGACCAGGGTCCGCCCCACGGGACTTGTCGGGGGCCACAGCCCGCGCAGATGGGCCGGGTCGGCCACATCGTCCAGGACCACCAGCCACCGGCACGGCCCGGGGGAGGTTTTGGGCTCCAGCCACGTCAGGAACGCCTTCGCGGCGTCCTCGGGATCATCGACCTCGATGCCCCGCACCTCGGCCGCCGCCTGGGCGTAGCCGGTCACGACGGCGCTGCGGCTGCCCACGGTGATCCACACCAGCAGGTCCACCTCGCCCCTGGACCAGGCGGTGCGGGCGTAGTCGGCTGCCAGTTGCGTCTTGCCGACTCCGCCCAGACCGGCCAGCACCCCACCGACCAGCGCTCGACCGGCCGGACCGACCACCGCGGTCCCGCCACCCTCCAGCACTTGTTGCAACCGGGCCATCTCGGCACGGTCCTGGAAGCACTCCGCTCTTGGCGGGATCACTCCGACTTGATGCGGCCACCGTGCCGGGGGGCGGGACCCGTTGTAGTAGTTGTTGGTCTGATGGCCGTGGTCGCCGTGCTGTTCGGCTGTCGGGCCGTTGAAGGTGTCGCCGGTCATGGTCAGGACCCGAAGGTGTTGGTCTGCGTGTTGTGGTCACCGCTCTGGAACGCGGTCGGTCCGTTGAAGGCGTTCCCGTACACCGCACGCGAGTCCGGCCCGGCCGTCGCAGCGGCGGCCCGCACCTCCGCTGTGGCCTCCTCCAAAGCCTGGGCGAATGCGGGGTCCTGCTCTGCTGCCTCTTCCAGGGCGAGTTGGAGGCGCATCCGGGTGCGGTCCGTCGGTGCCGTCTGCCCCGACCCGGCTTCGGTAACGGCCTGTTCCAGGGCCGGATCTGTACCCAGCCGCGTCACGACGACCTGATGGAGGTGGTCCATCCCCGCATCCAGCACATGGTCGACCTCAGCATCGACGCGCCCGGCTACCCGACGTGCCTTGCCCACTGCCCACGCAATCAAGTACCCGACGGCTATTTCCACACCCACCGCTGCACCCCCACTCCGCTCACCGTTCCACCCACGACCGTAGACCCCCGTCCCCGGGCCACAGGGCGAAACAGCCCATCCACACCCCATCACCCCCTACGGCGCCAGTCCCCGGCTCAGTCAGATGATTCGACTCCCTGAACCGGGGATGCCACGTGAGCAGAGGGCTGTCCCCCTGGTGCTCCTGTCGGGTTACACCTGTGGTGGGGTGAACTGCATACCGGTGATCGCGAACCGTTGTGCGGCCTTGCGCGAGTGCAGCACCACCTTGACCTCGAACTCGTTCAGCATCTCGCGGCGTGCGGCGTCGTCCTGGGCTTTGGCCCATTCGTCCGCGACGGTCCGGCCGGTGGGCATCATCCGCATGCCCGCCGGGCGTTCCGGCAGTGCTCGCAGTTCGCTGATCTCCTGCCCGAGACGCGTGTACTGGGTGCGGTACCACTCGGCGTCGTCCGCCTCGTCGTACAGCCCTGCCGCGCGGTCCTCGCGCAGCCGCCTGCGGTTGGCCTCGACCTCAGCAATGCGCGCCGCGTGCCCGGTGCCCGGGTCATACACCTTCTCCATGACCTCACCCGCGCCGTACTCCGCCAGGAACCATTCCCCCACAGCGGCATCAAGAGCGGTGGTCGTCACCGTCGGTGCAGGCTTGCAGTGCTGCGAGCCGGGAATCCCGCGGACCCGGCCGTTGCACCCGTACGCGGGCTCCGTCCCGGTCCGGGTGTTGCGGGTCACGACGTACAGGCGCCGCCCGCACGTCCCGCAGAACGACAGCCCCGACAGCAGACGGACACCCTTCGGCGTCCGAGCCCCGTCCCTGCGCCGCGCGAGCCTGGCGACCAGCGCATCCCGGGTCGCCCGGTCCCACAACGGATCGGCCAGCCTCACCGGCTCACCATCCGGCCCGATCACCGGCCGCCCGTCGTGCATGAGATACCCGAGCGCCGCCTCACTGGTCAGGATCTGCTGCAAAGCCTTGCGGTTCCACATCGCGCCCTTCACCGGACGCCCGTACAACTGGGCCCGCCTGTCGTACGGCGACGGCACACCCGCCCGCGTCAGCCGCGCTGCCTCCGACGCCGCCGTGATCTTCCCGGTCCCGTCCGACAGCAGACGCCGGGCAACCTCCCGGATGACCTCTGCCGCTTCGGGATCGACCGCCACGTGATCGACCTTCCCCATGGGAACCAGCCGCACGTACTGATACCCGTAGCTCGGCATCTGGCGGGGCTGACCTGCCGCACGGGCTCGCAGCGTCTCGTCCCGGTTGCGCTTCTGGATCGCCCGGAGTTCCATCTGCGACCCCCACGCCTTGATCATCCATTCATTCTCCTGATTCGGGTCGCCGAAGTCCCACACCCCCGCGTGGTCGGCGGTCACGATCAGCCGGCCCTGACCGGTCAGAAGCTCCTGCGTGTTCAGCGTGTCCCGCACATTGCGGCCCACTCGGTCCACACTCGCCGACACGATCCCGTCATACGGCCCCATCTCACCGCGCAACCAGGGACCGAACCCCTTGCGCTCCAGGGGGTTCGTCGCGCCGGACACCTCCCAGTCGTCCGCCCACGCGATCACATGCCCGCCGACATCTGCGACAGCGGCAAGGATCTGCTGCCCCTGCCGCTCCGGGCTGCTGGTCGCATCCGTCTTCCGGCTCAGCCGCCGCACCCCAACCATGCACCGACCGCACCCGTCATATTCCGTAGTGCGCATGTCCTCCATGATCCGACGCTCCCGTCCCGCACGAAAGTGCGTTTTACGGAAGTGCCACCCCTAGTAGGTGCACCTTTCCCGTGGCGGCCAGCCACAACCAGGGGCGCGAGGAACTGCGCGACCAGCCCCCACCGGCGGGTGGGTGGACGTTTTCCGCAAGGGGCACCTCCGTGGGGGCGCGAGGAACTGCGCGACCAGCCCCCACCGGCGGGTGGGTGGACGCCTTCCGCAAGGGGCACCTCCTTGGGGGCGCTGGGGGCACCCCCGGACGAAGTCTGGGGGAGGAACTGCCCGAGAACCCCCCACCGGCGGGTGGCTGACCGTCTTCCGCAAGGGGCACCTCCTTGGGGGCGCGAGGAACTGCGCGAGAACCCCCCACCGGCGGGTGGGTGACCGTCTTCCGCAAGGGGCAGCCCCCCACCGGGGGGAGGCCGGGCGCGGGCCCGGGCCCGCGGCGGGGAGCCCGTGGGGGTCAGACCCGAGGGGGAGCCGTAGAAGCTCGGACCACCAGTTCCACCGGAAGCTCCGCGGGGGGGACGGCCACGCCGTCGAGGAGGGCGAGGAGGGCCGCCATCCCCCGTTCCCCCACCGCTTCGGCGGGCAGCCGAACGGTGGTGAGTTCCGGGTCCAGCGCCCTCGCCAGAGCCAGATCGTCGAACCCGGACACCGACACGTCGTCCGGCACCCTCAGCCCCAGCCCGCGCGCCGCCTTGCAGGCGCCCGCCGCCAGGATGTCGCCGTCGCACAGCAGCGCGGTCGGCCGCGCCCCGGCCCCGGACAGCGCCCGTACGGCCGCCTCCCGGGCCGCCCCGACGTCCAGCGCGCAGCGTTCCGTGGACAGCCGCGTGCCGGGCGCCGCCGCCAGCTCGGCCGCGACCGCCTCCGCGCGCACCCGGAAGGTCCAGGTGTCGACGTCCCCCGCCAGGTGGGCGATGTGCCGGTGGCCCAGCGCGAGCAGGTGGCGGACCATCTGCCGGATGCCGTCGGCGACGGCCAGGTCCACCGTCGGCGGGCCGCCGGGCACGCCGGGCCCGCTGTCCAGCATGACCAGCGGCAGCCCGCCGTCCAGCCCGCCGTCGCCGATGCCGGCCAGCGCGTCCGCGGCCATCGAGGAGGCGATCACCCCGTCGATCGCGGCCCGCGCGGAGCCGAACGGGTCGCGGGCCGGCCCGATGCCCGCGGGGGAGGGGTAGAGCACCACCCCGAAGCCGTGCTCGGCCGCCACCTCGGCCGCGCCCGGTGTAGACCCGGGCGAAGTACTCGTGGGTGAGCGCGGGCACCACCAGCAGCGCGGTCCTGGTCCGCCCCAGCCGCAGGCTGCGCGCCGCCAGGTTGGGCCGGTAGCCCAGCTCCCCGGCGGCGTCCCGCACCGCCCGCGCGGTGCGCTCCGACACCCGGCCGTGCCACTTCCCGCCGAGGACCAGGGACACGGTCGCCTGCGACACCCCGGCCACCCGCGCCACGTCCCGCGACGTCGGCCGCACGCTCCCGCTCACCGCGCCCGCCGCCTTCCGCCCCGCACGATCCGCAACTTCCGCACCGGCCCGCCGCCGTCCCGTCCGTCCCACGGCTGGACCCGTGAGCTGCCGTCATGGTACGTATGACGCGGACGTTATACGTAACACTAGAGGGGGAGGACCCATGGCGAGCGGGTACGCGGACCTGCTGCGGACGCGGCATGCCGCCCGGCTGCTCGGCGGCACCCTGCTGGGCCGGCTGCCCAACGCCATGTCCGCGCTCGCCATCGTGCTGTTCCTGCGCGCCCACGGCGCCGGCTACGGGCTCGCGGGCACCCTGTCCGCGCTCTACGGGCTCGCCGTGGCCGTCGGGCAGCCGCTGCTCGGCCGGGCCGTGGACCGGCGCGGGCAGCCGCGGGTGATGACGGCCGCGGCGCTGCTGGCCGCCGCCGGGTTCGCCGCCCTGGCCGCCAACGGACCGTACCCGCTGCCCGTCTCCGTCGCCGCCGTCCTGCTCGCGGGCGTCGCCACCCCGCCGCTGGAGGGCGGGCTGCGGGCGCTGTGGCCGGTGGTGCTGGAGCGCGAGGAGCAGGTGCAGAAGGCGTACGCGCTGGACGCGGCCGCCCAGGAGGTGCTCTTCACCCTCGGGCCGCTGCTGGTCACCGCGGCCGTCGCCGCCGCCTCGCAGGCCGCCGCCGTGGTGCTGACCGGGCTGCTCGGGCGTGGCCGGGACGCTGATCGTGGTCAGCTCGGGCCCGTCCCGGCGCTGGCGTGCCCCGGTCCGCGAGGCGCACTGGCTCGGCGCCCTGCGCTCGCGCGGCCTGGCCGTCCTGCTCGCCGCCTGCCTGTTCGTCGGCGTCGCACTGGGCGCCTTCTCGCTGGCCGCCGTCGCCTACGGCGACGCGCACGGCGGCGGACCGGCCGCCGCCTACGTACTGGCCGCCAACGGCGCCGGCGCGCTCACCGGCGGCCTCTGGTACGGCGCCAGGTCCTGGGCGGGCGTCCCCGAGCGGCGGCTGCGGCTGCTCGCGGTGGGGCTGGCGGCCTGCTACCCGCCGCTGATGCTCGCCCCGGCCCTGGGCTGGATGCTGCTGCTGGCGGCGCTGGCCGGGCTGTTCCTGGCGCCCGCCCTGGCCTGCGCCTTCCTGGTGGTGGACCGGCACGCCCCGGCCGGCACGGTGACCGAGGCGTTCTCCTGGGTGGTGACCGCGATGGGCGTGGGCGCGGCCCTGGGCACGGCGGCGGCCGGACTGGCCGCGCAACACGGTGGGACGGCCGCCGGATTCGCCGTCTGCGCGGTGTGCGGGGCGGTCGCGCTGGCCGTACTGCTGTCCACCGGTCGAATCCTGACGGCGCCAAACCTCGAAACGGCAGCGGAAAAAGATCCAAACCGTGCCGTCGAACCCCGTTTCAGCACCTCGCATCAGGCGTAATGTTCAGTCATGGACCGCCGCATTTTCGGGCTGGAGAACGAGTACGGCGTCACATGCACGTTCAGGGGACAGCGGCGTCTGTCCCCTGACGAGGTGGCGCGGTACCTCTTCCGCCGTGTCGTGTCATGGGGCCGCAGCAGCAATGTTTTCCTCCGCAATGGGGCCCGCCTCTATCTCGACGTCGGCTCGCACCCGGAGTACGCCACTCCCGAGTGCGACAACGTCACCGAACTCGTCACGCACGACAAAGCCGGGGAGCGCATCCTCGAAGGACTTCTGGTCGACGCCGAACGGCGCCTGCACGAGGAGGGCATCGCCGGAGACGTCTACCTGTTCAAGAACAACACCGACTCGGCCGGCAACTCCTACGGCTGCCACGAGAATTACCTGGTGGCCCGGCACGGGGAATTCTCCCGGCTCGCGGACATCCTCATTCCGTTCCTCGTCACGCGGCAGTTGCTGTGCGGCGCGGGCAAGGTGCTCCAGACCCCGCGCGGCGCCGTCTTCTGCGTCAGCCAGCGCGCCGAGCACATCTGGGAGGGCGTCAGCTCGGCCACCACCCGCTCCCGCCCGATCATCAACACCCGCGACGAGCCGCACGCCGACGCCGAGCGCTACCGCCGGCTGCACGTCATCGTCGGCGACTCCAACATGTCCGAGACGACCATGCTGCTCAAGGTCGGCGCCACCGACCTGGTGCTGCGCATGATCGAGGCGGGCACCGTGATGCGCGACCTCACCCTGGAGAACCCGATCCGGGCCATCCGCGAGGTCAGCCACGACATCACCGGCCGCCGCAAGGTCCGGCTCGCCTCGGGCCGCGAGGCGTCCGCGCTGGACATCCAGCAGGAGTACTACTCCAAGGCCGTCGAGTTCTGCGAGCGCCGCGGCATCCGCAGCGGCGTCATCGAGCAGGTGCTGGAGCTGTGGGGCCGCACCCTGGAGTCGATCGGCAGCGGCGACCTGGCGAAGATCGGCACCGAGATCGACTGGGTGATGAAGTACCAGCTCATCGAGCGCTACCGGAACCGGGACAACATCACGATGTCCCACCCGCGGGTCGCGCAGATAGACCTCGCGTACCACGACATCCACCGGCGCCGCGGGCTGTACTACCTGCTGGAGCGCAAGGGCCAGGCCAAGCGGATCTGCAGCGACCTGAAGATCTTCGAGGCCAAGTCCGTGCCCCCGCAGACCACCCGGGCCCGGCTGCGCGGCGACTTCATCCGCCGCGCCCAGGAGCAGCGCCGCGACTTCACCGTCGACTGGGTGCACCTGAAGCTCAACGACCAGGCGCAGCGCACCGTGCTGTGCAAGGACCCCTTCCGGTCGGTCGACGACCGGGTGGAGAAGCTGATCGCCGGGATGTAGCCGGCACCGTCCACACGGCGCCGCCGTCCCGGCGGCCCGGACCGCGTCACAGCGCCCCCGCAGGCCCCGTGCGAATCGCGTACGGGGCCTGCGGTACGCCGTAGGGTGTGGGGCGGCATTCCCCCCACTCCGACGACCGTAACGAGGAAACCCGTGCGCCGACGCTCCGCATTGCTCGCCGTCCCCGCGCTCATGCTCACCGCCGCAGGCTGCGGCAGCTCACAAGAAGAGCGGCTCGGCGTCGCCCAGTTCGTCCGCCGCCTCGCCCAGCGGCTCGGCGACCGGCTCGCCCACCCCGTCCGGCACCCCCTCCACGCAGATCGTGTCCGGGCCGGTCCCCGCCATCACCGCGGGCAAGGGCTTCAACCAGAAGCCGACCGTCGCCAAGGGCTCCGGGACGCCGTCCCCGAAGCTCGCCGTCAGCACGGTGATCCCCGGCAGCGGGCCGGCCATCGCCAGCGGCGACTACGTCCAGGTGAACTACCTCGGCCAGATCTGGAACACCGCGAAGGTCTTCGACACCTCCTTCGGCCGCGGCCCGTACACCAACGTCATCGGCCAGGGGAAGGTCATCCCCGGCTGGGACGAGGGCCTGCTCGGCCACAAGGTCGACAGCCGGGTGGAGATGGCCATCCCGCCGGCCCTGGGCTACGGCAGCTCCGGCAACTCGCAGGCCGGCATCAAGGGCACCGACACCCTGGTCTTCGTCATCGACATCCTCAACCGCTTCAACGCCAAGAGCTCCGCGAACGGCAAGGCCGTGCCGCAGACCGACTCGGCCCTGCCCAAGGTCGGCACCAACACCGACGGCAAGGCGCCCTCGATCACCGTGCCCAAGGGCGCCAAGGCCCCCACCAAGCTCGTCGCCGAGTACATCCTCGAAGGCAGCGGCCCGGCGGTGAAGGCCAGCGACACGCTGCTGCTCCAGTACAAGGGCGTGCTGTGGACCACCGGCAAGGAGTTCGACGCCAGCTACAGCCACGGCCAGTTGGCCGCCTTCCCGCTGGCCCAGCTCATCAAGGGCTGGCAGCAGGGCCTGGCGGGCAAGAAGGTCGGCAGCCGGGTGATGCTGGTGACCCCGCCCGCCCTGGCCTACGGCAGCCAGGCGCAGAGCGGCATCCCGGCCAACTCCACGCTGGTGTTCGCGCTGGACATCCTGGCGATCCTGTGAGGTCTGCAAGACTGTCCGGGTTTCCCGCAACAGCACAAGGAGCACCGAAGTGAGCATCGAGAAGCCCGAGATCGACTTCCCGGGCGGCGAGCCGCCGGCCGACCTGGAGATCAAGGACATCTGGGAGGGCGACGGCGCCGTCGCCAAGGCCGGGGACACCGTCTCCGTCCACTACGTCGGCGTGGCCTTCTCCTCCGGCGAGGAGTTCGACGCGAGCTGGAACCGCGGCACCCCGCTGCAGTTCCAGCTCGGTGTCGGCCAGGTCATCGCCGGCTGGGACCAGGGCGTGCAGGGCATGAAGGTCGGCGGCCGCCGCCAGCTGACCATCCCCGCGCACCTCGCCTACGGCGACCGCGGCGCCGGCGGCGCGATCAAGCCCGGCGAGACGCTGATCTTCGTCTGCGACCTCGTCTCCGTCTGACCGGTCGCCGGCCCGGCCCCCGCCCCCGTGGCGGGGGCCTCGGGTTTTGGCGGGGCACCCGGTAGCGGTACGGTCAGCGATCGAGGGCGTTGACGAAGGGTGCGGGATGGCGATTGCCAAGGCCGAACGGCTGATGAACCTGGCGCTGTGCCTGATGAACACCCGGCGCCCGGTCAGCAAGCGCGAGCTGCGCACGTCCATCGAGGCGTACCACGAGGTCACCTCCGACGACTCCTTCAACCGGATGTTCGAGCGCGACAAGGACGACCTGCGCGAACTCGGCCTGGTCATCGACACGGTGGAGAGCATCGACGGCGAGTTCGGCTACCTCGCCCGCAGCGACCGCAACCGGCTGCCCGACATCGCCCTCGACCCCGAGGAGGCCGCCGCCCTCGCGCTGGCCGCGAAGGTCTGGCAGCAGGCCCGGCTCGCCGAGGCGGCCAGCGGGGCGCTGCAGAAGCTGCGCGCGGCCGGGGTGCCGTACGAGGACGCCTCCAGCGCGCTGGAGCCCCGTATCCCGGCGCCCGAGCCCGCGTTCGAGGCGCTGATGCTCGCCACCCGCGAGCGCAAGGCCGTCGCCTTCGACTACCGCAAGGCCAACGCCGTACGCCCCGAGCCGCGGCTGGTGGAGCCGTGGGCGCTGGAGTGCTGGCGCGGGCACTGGTACGTGGCCGGGCACGACCGCGAGCGCGGCGCCGTGCGGGTCTTCCGGCTCTCCCGGATCACCGGCAAGGTGCGCGCCCGCGGCGCGTTCACCGCCGAGGTGCCCGACCACGTGGACGTCCGCGAGACCGTCGCCCGCTGGGCCGGCGAGGGCGCCACCGCCGCCACCGCCCGGATCAGGCTGCGCCGCAGCAGCGGCTACCCGCTGCGGGCCCGCGCGGTCACCTCCCGCCCCGTCGACGCCGACTGGGACGAGCTGGAGGTGCCGTACGGGCACGGACTGGACGCGTGGCTGGCCGAGTTCGGCCCGGACGTGGTGGTGCTGGCGCCCGAGGAGCTGCGCGCCGACGTGCTGGACCGGCTGCGCGCCGTGGCGAAGGGCTGAGGGGGCGGTTCCACGATGAGCAACGCGATCGACCAGACCCGGCGCATGCTGTCCCTGGTCACCTACCTGCGCGAGCGGCCCGGCGCGCGGGTCAGCGAGGTGGCCCGGGCGTTCGGCGTCACCGAGGCCGAACTGATCGGCGACCTCAACGTCCTGCCGCTGTGCGGCACCAGCTTCCGCGGCGGCGACCTGCTCGACATCGACACCGACGGCGAGCGCATCTGGTGGCACAACCCGGGCACGGCCGACGACGTGGCCCAGCCGATGCGGCTGGCCGCCGACGAGGCGACCGCGCTGCTGGTGGCCGCCCGCGCCGTCGCCAACCTCCCCGGCCTGCGCGAGCGCGACCGGCAGGCGCTGCAACGCGCCGCCGCCAAGCTGGAGACGGCCGCGGGGGAGGCCGCCGGGCGCCAGCGCCCAGCTCTCGGTGACCTTCGAGTCCGAGGGCAGCGTCTTCGCCACCGTGGACCGGGCGATCACCGAGCGCCGCCGGCTGTGGATGCGCTACTACTCGCCGGCCCGCGACACGCTCACCGAGCGCGAGGTCGACCCGATCCGGCTGTTCGCCGTCGGCCACACCTACGTCGAGGGCTGGTGCCGGCTCTCGGAGGACCGCCGCACCTTCCGGCTCGACCGGGTCGCGGAGATCCGGCTGCTCGACGAGGCGTCCGACCCGCCCCGGAT
This sequence comes from uncultured Actinomycetota bacterium, assembly GCA_963820715.1. Taxonomy (GTDB): domain Bacteria; phylum Actinomycetota; class Actinomycetes; order Streptomycetales; family Streptomycetaceae; genus Actinacidiphila. The sequence continues at coordinate 96,425 of CAWGAU010000007.1, forward strand.
CGAGCCGCGCGACCTGTCCCAGGGGCTGGTGCAGCCCGCCGGCGACGACCCCGAGGTCGTCGTCGAGGTGGGCCCCGGCGGGCGCTGGGTCGCCGAGTACTACCCGCACGACAGCGCCGACGAACTGCCCGACGGGGGCCTGCGGATCACCCTGCGCACCCCCGACCCCGGCTCCCTGCGGCGGCTCGCGCTGCGGCTGGGCAAGGACGGCCGGATCGTCTCCCCGCAGGCCCTGGCCGCGCAGGCGCGGGACGCGGCCGTCGCCGCCCTGGCCGCCTACGGTGAGTGAGGGGTCCGCGGTGACCGCCGCCTGTCCGCCGCCCACCGCGCGGCCGGTGCTCTTCCGCGCCGGCTGCCCGCACTGCCGTACCAGCTCCGAACTGGACGCGGCGGCGCTGCGGCTGGCCATCGGCGGCTCGGCCCGCACCACCTTCTACTCCTTCACCTGCCCCGCGTGCGGCGAGGCGGTCCGCAAACCGGCGGGGGAGCGGATCGTGGAACTGCTCACCGGCGGCGGCGTCCGCACGATGCGCCTGCACGGCCGATAGGCTCCTGCGCCATGTGGTGGCTCTTCGTCTACGTCGCACTGTCCGCCGCCGGCCTGCTGGTCCTCGGCGCGCTGGCGGTCCGGGTCTTCCTCGCCGTCGAGGCGCTGGCCCGTCAGGTCGACGCCAGCACCGCCGCGCTGACCGCGGCCGGCGAGCGGCTGCGGCGGGCCGCGCGGCCCGGTGGCCGAGCGCGGCGGGGAGATCTCCCGGCGCTGAGCCTGCCGCGCCGCCGGGGGGTGCGGGTACGCTGGCCGGGCGGCTCACATCCGCGGAGCGCGCCCGGGACCCCCGGGCCGGCGGTTCCCCGGGGCGGGCCGCGCGGAGGCGGCCGCCGGCTACGTATCGGTGTCCACCCCCGCACGCTACGATCACAGCCAGGCACGGCGGCCGGAACCCCCTCCGGACGACGGGCACCAGCAGACACGACGACCACGCCGCCAAGGTGAGAAGGTAGATCTTTATGCTCGGCAATCTCAAGCCTCTGGAGATCGGCCTCATCCTCCTGGTGATCGTCGTGCTCTTCGGTGCCAAGAAGCTGCCCGACCTGGCCCGGTCACTCGGCAAGTCCGCCCGCATCCTCAAGAGCGAGGCCAAGGCGATGAGGCACGACAGCGGCGCCGAGCCCGCCCCCGCACAGGAGCCCGCCACCCGCACCATCCAGTCGGCGCCCGGCGACACCGCCAGCGCCCGCCCGGTGGGCGAGCACGACCGGACCACCGCGAAGAGCTGACCCGGGACCGGTCACCGGGTCCGGCCGGTCCGCCCGGCGACCGGCCTCAGGTGAAGGTGAAGGACGAAGCCGGCACACGCGCTGACGGCTGCCGCACGAGACGAGGACGTGGGTGCTCAAGACTGCCCGCAAGCAGGCGACGAAGGACCCCGAGGGCCGCATGCCGCTCGGGGACCACCTGCGTGAGCTGCGGAACCGGCTGTTCAAATCGGTGCTGGCCGTCCTGGTCATCACGATCGTGGCCGCGTTCTTCTACAAGGACATCATCCAGATCCTCCAGCACCGCATCCCGCAGGGCGTGCGCTGCGTGGACGGGGCGACCCACAAGAAGACCGACGCGCCCTGCGCCCAGATGACCGTCAGCGGTCTGCTCGGCGGCTTCTCCATCGCGCTGAAGGTCTCCTTGATGGCCGGCGTCGTCGGCGCCTCCCCGGTCTGGCTCTACCAGTTGTGGGGCTTCCTCGCGCCGGGCCTGCACCGCAACGAGAAGCGCTACACGATCGGCTTCGTCGCCAGCGGCGTCCCGCTCTTCCTGGCCGGCGCCCTGCTGGCGTACGAGATCCTGCCGCAGACCGCCCGGATCATGATCGGCTTCGTGCCGAACGACACCACCAACCTGCTGGCGCTCGACGACTTCCTCGACCTCGTGGTGCGGCTCGTCGTCGTCTTCGGCCTCGCCTTCGAACTGCCGCTGGTGCTGGTGCTGCTCAACTTCACCGGCATCGTCAGCGGGCGGCGCATGCTCGGCTGGTGGCGCGGCATGGTGATCGGCATCACGGTCTTCGCCGCGGTCGCCACACCCACCGGCGACCCGCTCACCATGAGCCTGCTGGCCGCGCCGATCGTCCTGCTGTACTTCCTGGCCATGGGCGTGTGCTTCTTCAACGACAGCCGCCGGGCCCGCCGCCGCGCCGCCGATCCCGACTTCGGTCTGGACGAGGACGAGGCGTCCAACCTGGACCACGTGCCCGAGCAGATCGGCGCCCAGCCGTTCGACGCCGACGCCGAGCGGCGCGCCGCCGACGACGACTTCGACGACGCGACCTGACCCGCACCCCCCGCTCGGGATAGGGTCCCGCCGTGACCAGCGAGATCATTCTCTTCGTCAACCCCACCGCCGGCCGCGGCCGGGGTGCCCGCGCCGCCCAGCCGGCCGCCCGCGCGCTGCGCGAGGCCGGCTTCGGCGTGCGGACCGTCGTCGGCGAGGACGCGGACGACGCGCTCGCCAGGGCCCGGGAGGCGGTCGCCGACGGCACCGGGGCGCTCGTCGCCGTCGGCGGCGACGGCATGGTCTCGCTCGCCCTCCAGGCGGTCGCGGGCACCGGCACCCCGCTCGGCGTGGTCGCGGTCGGCACCGGCAACGACTTCGCCCGGGTCAACGGCCTGCCGGTGCGCGACCCGGCCGCCGCCGGCGCCGTCGTCGCCCGGGCACTGGCCGGCGGCAGCAGCCGGGAACTGGACCTGGGCCGTACCGGGGACCGCTGGTTCGGCACCGTGCTGGCCTCCGGCTTCGACTCCAAGGTCAACGACCGCGGCAACCGCATGCGGTGGCCGGGCGGCCGGTTCCGCTACGACGTGGCGATGGTCGCCGAACTGGCCGCGCTGCGCCCCATCCGGTACCGGGTGACCTTCGACGACGCCGACGAGCGGGAGATCGAGGCCACCCTGATCGCCGTCGGCAACGGCTCGTCCTACGGCGGCGGCATGCGGATCTGCGCGGACGCCGAGATGGACGACGGGCTCTTCGACGTGTGCGTGGTCGGACCGTGCAGCCGCACCACCCTGCTGCGGGTCTTCCCCCGGGTCTACCGCGGCACCCACCCCAGCCACCCGGTCGTCACCGTGCACCGCGCGGCCCGGGTCCGGCTGGCCGCCGACGACGTGACCGCGTACGCCGACGGGGAGCGGATCGGCGCGCTGCCGCTGACCGCCGAGACCGTCCCGAAGGCGCTGCGGCTGCTGGTGTGAGGGCAACTGTGCCCCGTGAATTGCCCCCGGGACCGGTAAAGGTCACGCACGGTGTCAGTGCCCCCGGGTAGGCTCGTGGACGAGATGACCGATGAGATGTCGCCCGCCGAGCGCTACGCCGCCAGCCGTCGCCGCGCCGCAGAGAACGCCACCGCACTCGCACAGTTCCGCGAGCTGTACGAGTTCGGCCTCGACCCCTTCCAGATAGAGGCATGCCAGGCGCTGGAGGACGGCAGCGGCGTCCTCGTCGCCGCCCCGACCGGCTCGGGCAAGACCATCGTCGGCGAGTTCGCCGTCCACCTGGCCCTCGCCGAGGGCCGCAAGTGCTTCTACACCACGCCGATCAAGGCCCTCTCCAACCAGAAGTACAACGACCTGGCCAAGCGCTACGGCGCCGACAAGGTCGGCCTGCTCACCGGCGACAACAGCGTCAACGGCGACGCCCCGGTGATCGTGATGACCACCGAGGTCCTGCGGAACATGCTCTACGCGGGCTCCGCCGCCCTCGACGGCCTCGGCTACGTGGTGATGGACGAGGTGCACTACCTCTCCGACCGCTTCCGCGGCGCGGTCTGGGAGGAGGTGATCATCCACCTCCCGCCGTCGGTGACCCTGGTGTCACTGTCCGCGACCGTCTCCAACGCCGAGGAGTTCGGCGACTGGCTCGACACCGTCCGCGGCGACACCCGGGTGATCGTCTCCGAGCACCGGCCGGTACCGCTGTGGCAGCACGTGCTGGCCGGCCGCCGGATGTACGACCTGTTCGAGGAGAAGGCCGGCGCCGCCCCCGACCAGCGCGGCCGCCGCGAGGTCAACGCCGACCTGGAACGCCTGGCCCGGATGGAGAACCAGCGCGGCCACAACCCGCGCGCCAAGCGCGTCCGCGAGGCCGACCGGGAGCGCGAGCGCCGGTCCCGCAGCCGGATCTGGACGCCCAGCCGCGCCGAGGTCATCGACCGGCTCGACAGCGAGGGCCTGCTGCCCGCCATCACCTTCATCTTCAGCCGGGCCGGCTGCGAGGCCGCCGTCCAGCAGTGCCTGTACGCGGGCCTGCGGCTCAACACCGACGAGGGCCGGCTGCGGGTGCGCGCCATCGTCGAGGAGCGCACCCGCGCCATCCCCGACGAGGACCTGCACGTCCTCGGCTACTTCGAGTGGCTGGAGGGCCTGGAGCGCGGCATCGCCGCCCACCACGCCGGCATGCTCCCGACGTTCAAGGAAGTCGTCGAGGAACTCTTCGTCAAGGGCCTGGTCAAGGCGGTCTTCGCCACCGAGACCCTGGCGCTCGGCATCAACATGCCGGCCCGCTCGGTGGTGCTGGAAAAGCTCGTCAAGTGGAACGGCGAGACGCACGCCGACATCACCCCCGGCGAGTACACCCAGCTCACCGGCCGCGCCGGACGGCGCGGCATCGACGTCGAGGGCCACGCCGTGGTGCTCTGGCAGCGCGGCTTCGACCCCTCCGCCGTCGCGGGCCTGGCCGGCACCCGGACGTACCCGCTGCGCTCGTCCTTCCGGCCGTCGTACAACATGGCGGTCAACCTGGTCGGGCAGTTCGGGCGGCACCGCTCGCGCGAGCTGCTGGAGACGTCCTTCGCGCAGTTCCAGGCCGACCGGTCGGTGGTCGGCATCTCCCGGCAGGTGCAGCGCAACGAGGAGGGGCTCGACGGCTACCAGGAGTCGATGACCTGCCACCTCGGCGACTTCGACGCCTACATGAGGCTGCGCCGCCGGCTCAAGGAGCGCGAGGCCGAGCTGTCCCGGCAGGGCGCCACCCAGCGCCGCGCCGCCGCCTCCGACGCCCTGGAGAAGCTCAAGCCCGGCGACATCATCCACGTGCCGGCCGGGAAGTACGCCGGGCTCGCGCTGGTGCTGGAGCCGGGAGTCCCGGCCGGGCGGACCGGCGGCTACCGGCGCGGCGAGGAGTTCCACGACGGGCCGCGCCCGCTGGTGCTCACCGCCGAGCGGCAGGTCAAGCGGCTCGCGCAGATCGACTTCCCGGTGCCGGTCGAGGCGCTGGACCGGATGCGCATCCCCAAGTCGTTCAACCCGCGCAGCCCGCAGTCCCGGCGCGACCTGGCCTCCGCGATGCGGACCAAGGCCGGCACCGCGGGATGGGCCGCGCCCGCCCGGCACCGCAAGCAGCGCTCGGCCGCCGCCGACGACACCGAGATCGCCCGGCTGCGCACCGAGATCCGCGCCCACCCCTGCCACGGCTGCGACGACCGCGAGGACCACGCCCGCTGGGCCGAGCGCTACCAGCGGCTGCGCCGCGACACCCAGGCGCTGGAGCGCCGGATCGAGGGCCGGACCAACACCATCGCCCGCACCTTCGACCGGGTCTGCGCGGTGCTCACCGAACTGGACTACCTCGAAGGCGACAAGGTCACCCCCGAGGGGCGCCGGCTGGCCCGGCTCTACGGCGAGTTGGACCTGCTGGCCAGCGAATGCCTGCGCGACGGGGTGTGGGACGGTCTCGGTCCGGCCGAACTGGCCGCGTGCGCCTCGGCGCTGGTCTACGAGTCCCGGCAGGCGGACGACGCGGTCGCGCCCAAGCTGCCGACCGGGAACGCGAAGGCCGCGCTCGGCGAGATGGTCCGCATCTGGGGCCGGCTCGACGCGCTGGAGGAGGACCACGGCATCAACCAGACCGAGGGCGTCGGCCAGCGCGAACCCGACCTGGGCTTCGCCTGGCCCGCGTACCGCTGGGCGTCCGGCCACGGCCTGGACGCGGTGCTCTCCGACGCGGACATGCCGGCCGGCGACTTCGTCCGCTGGTGCAAGCAACTGATCGACGTGCTCGGGCAGATCGCGGACGCCGCGCCCGACACCAGCCCGGTGCGGCGCAACGCGCGCCGGGCGGTCGACGGGCTGCGGCGCGGTGTTGTGGCGTATTCCTCAGTCGGGTGAGCCATCCGCCGGCCGGGTGAATCTTGTCATCCCGGCCGCGGGCCGCCCCGGCGGCCGGCGCCGTACCCGGCCGTCGGCGGCGTCCGGTGGACGTCGGCCCCAACTCCCCCCGGCCGCACTGCCGCTGAGCACGACGGGGCCTTCGTACCCGCCCGACAGCGCTGCCGCATACGGGCGCTGACCTCTCCGCGACCTGTGCGAAAGATGTGAACCGCGGATTCCGCTTTACTACCCGCTTACCTTCACGCTGCTTGTCTGATGCGGATGTATTTGCCATCAACAGGCGAAAGCTGGGAAGCGGTACCTGCGTGAGCAGTCAATCCCCCACCACCACGCGGCACGGCGACAGCGAACGAGAGGCGGCCCACCGGACCCACGGCAGCACCCCCGGCCCGCCGACCGGGCGAGCCCGCGGCACTCCTTCCCGTCGGCGGTCCGCGCCCCGGGCACCCGGGTCGACGGCATCGACGGTCTGCGCACCTTCGCCGTGATGCTCGTCATCGTCTACCACTTCGAACCCCAGATCCTGCTGGGCGGTTCGATCGGGGTGGACGTCTTCTACACCATCAGCGGCTTCGTGATCACCCGGCTGCTCCTCGCCGAGTACGCGCGCACCGGCGACATCGGACTGCGGCAGTTCTACCGGCGCCGCTGGCTGCGGCTGGTGCCCGCGCTCCTGGTGGTCTGCGCGCTGACCGCGGTCCTCACCTGGGCCCCCGTGCAGAGCTTCGACAACGGCTGGTCGGCCGCGCTGCTGGCCGCCGCCTCGCTGGTCAACATCGTCAGAGCCGCGCAGTCCGGCGGCTATTCGGGGGTGACCGCCCCGCTCGGGCACACCTGGTCGCTCGGTGTCGAGGAGCAGTTCTACCTGGTGTGGCCGCCGGTCCTGCTCGCCCTGCTGCGCAGGCTCGGCGGCACCGCCGTGCTGGCCGCCGCCGGAATTCTGGCGCTTCTTCCGGTTCTGTGGCGGTATCACCTGTGGAGCGCCACAGCGGCGCACCGTATCTACAACGGGCCCGACACGCGCGCCGACCAGCTCCTCGCGGGCGCCGTGCTGGCCATCGCGCTGGCCCGGCTGCACGCGGACAGCCCGTGGCGCCGGATGATGAGCACCTGGGCCGCGCGGCTGTGGCTGCCCGCCGTCGCCCTGCTGAGCCTGATCGCCTGGCGGGTGCCGATCACCGGCAACAGCGGCTGGAACGAGTCGGTCTACACCGCGGGCTTCCTGGTCATCGCGCTGCTCACGGTGGTGCTGCTGGCCTCCGTCGAACTCCTGCCGCGCGCGCCGCTCGGCCGGTTCCTGTCGCTGGTGCCGCTGGCCTGGGTGGGCCGCAATCTCAGCTACGGGCTCTACCTGTGGCACTACCCGCTGATGCATCTGCTCTCCGACCTGGGGGTTCAGCGGATGCTCTTCCCGTCGACGCTGCTCGCCACGTTCATCATGGCCGCGGCGTCGTACTACCTCGTCGAGGAGCCGTGCCGGCGGCTGAAGTACCGCAGGCGCGAGCCGGTTCCCGCCCCGGCGGGCGGTCCCGTCGAGGGCGCGGAGCCGGCGCTGCCGGCGGCGGCCGTGGCGCCGGGGCGCGCGCGGTAGTGCGGCCCGGCGTGTCGGGGTACGGCAGCCGATAATCAGGCGGACAAATCGGTAGTAACAAGGGCGAGTTCGGCGTGTCCTGCTCGCTTTGTCGACAAGGTGATCGGCGGGTCGGCGGTCCTCGCGTCCCGCACTCCTGCACTCGCCGCTCACGGCGCACGGTCATGGTGACCGCGCGCCGTTCTTCTGTGTGCCCACCCCCGCCTCCCTTGTGGATATACGCGATACATCGCGGTTGCTGTCGCGTCTCGCACGCGATATATTCGGTCCCGGATATACGGCGACGGACAACTAGCTCCCGTCGCGGGTACGGCGGCCCCGCGGGGGCGCCCGGTGTACGGGAGGTGGCCGGCGGTGCCGAAGCGGCGCAAGCTCTCCAACCCGCTGGCCCTGGCGGTGCTGGTGTTCCTCAACGAGCGCCCGATGCACCCGTACGAGATCGCCCGGCTGCTGCGGCAGCGCGGCAAGGAGAACACCCTCAAGATCAACTACGGCTCGCTGTACACCGTCGTCCAGAACCTCGAAAAGCACGGCTTCGTCGAGGTCGCGGGCGTACAGCGGGAGGGCAACCGGCCCGAGCGCACGATCTACGGCCTCACCGACGCCGGCCGCGCCGAGATGCACGACTGGCTCGCCGACCTGGTGGCCGTACCCGCCAGGGAGTACCCGCTGTTCGAGACGGCGCTCTCGCTGCTCGGCGCCCTGCACCCCGACGAGGCGGCGGCCCTGCTGACCGAGCGCGCCCGCGCGCTGGAGTTGGAGGCGGCCGCGCTGAGCGGGATGCTCGATCAAGCTCGACGGCGAGTTGCCGCGGGTCTTCCTGATCGAGACCGAGTACCAGGTGCACATGGTCCGCGCGCAGGCCGACTGGGTCCGCGGGCTGCTGGGGGAGTTGGCGGCCGGCACGCTGTCCGGCACCGCGGAGTGGCGCCACTGGCACGAGACCGGCGAGGTGCCGGAGAAGTGGGAACGCCTGGAGGACCGGTTCCAGGAGCCCGCACCGGCCGAGGAGGGGACGCCCGCGACCGACCACGACTGATCACGACTCGAACCACGAGTGAACTGACCCCGGCGCCCGCTGCGGCAACAGCGGACGCCGGAACGCGAACCACGACCGGACACCGCGCGTGAGCGGGGCATCGGGCGATCGAGGTGCGGCACACCCACGATAGCCCGGCTCCTCCCCGCAGGCCGCGCGGCCTCCCGGCGATCCCGCACGGCCCCCGCCGTGCGGCCCCGCGACCCGCGCATGCGACATGCGCACCGGAGGAACCGCACCATGACCACCCACCCGCCCGCCGTGGCGGCCACCGACCTGACCAAGACCTACCCCGGCGGGGTGACGGCCCTGGACGGCCTGTCCGTCACCGTCGCCCCCGGCACCGTCTTCGGCCTGCTCGGCCCGAACGGCGCCGGCAAGTCCACCACCGTCAAGATCCTCACCACCCTCGCCCGCCCCGACTCCGGCACCGCGCTCGTGGCCGGCCACGACGCGCTGCGCCACCCGGACCGGGTGCGCCGCGCCATCGGCGTCGTCGCCCAGAAGTCCGGCGCCGACCCGGTCGCCACCGGCCGGGAGAATCTGGTGCTCCAGGGCCGGCTGTACGGCCTGCGGGGCGCCGAACTCGCCCGCCGCGCCGACGAGTTGCTCGACCGCTTCGACCTGGCCGACGCGGGCGCGCGGATGGTCAGGACGTACTCCGGCGGCATGCAGCGCCGGCTGGACGTCGCGCTCGGCCTGGTGCACCGCCCGCAGGTGCTCTTCCTCGACGAGCCGACCACCGGCCTGGACCCCGAGGCGCGCACCGCGATGTGGGACGAGATCGCCCGGCTGGCCGGCGACGAGGGCCTGACCATCCTGCTCACCACGCACTACCTGGAGGAGGCCGACCGGCTCGCCGAGCGCATCGCGATCGTCGACCGCGGCCGGGTCGTCACCGAGGGCGCCCCCGACGACCTCAAGGGCGAACTGCGCGGCGACGCCGTCCATGTGGAGCTGCGCGAGACGCCCGGACCGGTCGACGCCCAACTGCTGACCGCCGCGCTCGGCGCGTTCGCTGGGGTCCGCGAGGTCGTGCTCGACGGCCGTCGGATCAGCGCCAGGGCCGACGACGGACCCGCCGCCGTACCGCACGTCCTGGCCGCGCTGGAGCGCGAGGGCGGCGCCGTGGCCACCGTCACCGTCGCCCGGCCCTCGCTCGACGACGTGTATCTGCGGTACGCGGGACGCCGGTTCGCCGAGGCCGATACCGCGGGCACCGCCGCCGCCCTTCCCGCCCTCGCGACGACCGCAGGAGACGCCCGATGAGCACCGCGACCTACGACGAGACCCCGCAGCAGTCCTCCGCCCGCACCGCGGGCGGCCGCCGGGGCGGCCAAGTGCTCCGGCAGACCTGGTACATGACGCAGCGTCAACTGACGGCGATCCTCCGGCAGCCGGTCGTCGTCGTCATCACCCTGGTGCAACCGGTCATCTGGCTCTTCCTGTTCGGCTCCCTGTTCCGCAAGGTCGTCGAACTGCCGGGCTTCGGCTCCGGCTCCTACCTCGCCTACCTGGTCCCCGGCGTCGTGGTGATGAGCGCCGTGTCCAGCAACATGTGGGCGGGCATGGGCGCGTTGGAGGAGATCGAGCGCGGCACGCTCAACCGCTTCCTGATCACCCCGGTCAGCCGCGCCGCGCTGATGAACGCCAACGTCGTGCAGCAGGGCGTCACCACGGCCGTGCAGTCCGTCCTGATCGTGCTGCTCGGCAAGCTCGGCGGCGCGGACTACCCCGGCGGCATCGGCGGCCTGGCGCTGCTGGTCCTCGCCTCGATCCTGCTCGGCACCGTCTTCGGCGCGCTGTCCAACGCGCTCGGCATGCTGGTCAGGCAGCGCGAGAGCATCATCGGCATCAACACCTTCCTGCTGCTGCCGCTGACCTTCCTGTCCTCGGCCTTCATGGCGCCGCGCCTCATGCCGTCCTGGATGCGGCACGTCGCTGACTTCAACCCGGTCAACTGGGCGCTGATCTGCGGCCGTTCGGCCATGGCGGAGCACCCCGACTGGGGAGTCGTCCTCGGCCGCGGCGGCGCCCTGCTCGCCCTGGCGACGGCCGCGCTCTGGCTGTCCACTGCGGACGCTCGCCTCGTACCAGAAGGCGGTCTGACGGTACGGGGGAGCGCCGTCCGCCGATGGGCGAGCGCTGCCCTTGCGGATGGGGGAGCCCCGTCGCGGACGGGGGACCGCCGTCCGCGAGCGGGAGCAGGAGGGGTACGGGCCTACCGCCCCTCCTGCTCCCGCTCCACCTCCGCGTTCCACTCCCGCTTCGACGCCCGCCAGCCGTCCTCGTCCGCGCCGCGGCGCCAGTAGCCCGAGATCGACAGCCGCTCGCGCGGGATGCCGCGCTCCAGGCGCAGATGGCGGCGCAGCTCCTTGACGAAGCCGGCCTCGCCGTGGACGAAGACGTGCGGCTCGCCCGGCGGGAAGTCCAGCGCGGTGACGGCCTCCACCAGCGCCTCGCCGACCGGGCGGGCGCCGCGGTGCAGCCAGACCACCTCGGCGTCGCCCGACGTGCCGAGCTTGTGCTCCTCCTCGGGCCCGGCGACCTCGACGAAGACCTTCGCGCGGGCGCCGGCCGGCAGGTGCTCGGCGGCCGCCGCGACCGCGGGCAGCGCGCTCTCGTCGCCGACCAGCAGGTGCCAGTCGGCCGCCGGGTCCGGGGCGTAGCCGCCGCCCGGGCCCATGAAGCAGATGCCCTCGCCCGGCCGGACCCGCGCCGCCCACGGCCCGGCGAGCCCTTCGTCGCCGTGGACGACGAAGTCCACCGCCATCTCGCGGGCCGCGGCGTCCCAGCTCCGTACCGTGTACGTCCGGGTGCGCGGCCACCGCTCGCGCGGCAGGTCGCGGCGGATCGCCTCGATGTCCAGCGGCTCGGGGTAGACCTCGCCGTCGGGCGGGAAGACCAGCTTGACGTAGTGGTCGGTGAAGGCGCCCAGCTCCAGGTGCGTCCCCGGGTCGACCGCCAGCACCACCCGGACCATGTGCGGGGTGAGCCACTCGGTGCGCGCCACGGTCGCGTGCTTGGGGGTGGGGGCCTTGCGCTGCGGGCGGTCCGGCCGGGGCTGCGGCTGCCCCGGGTCGCCCGGGCCGCCCGGCGCTTCCCGCCGCCCCTGCTGGCTCCGGCCGGCCCTGCTGGCCCGCCGGTCCACTCGGTCCGCCATCTGGGGAGCCCCGCTCTCTCACTTGGTCCGATCGTAGTTAGGCAAGCCTAACTGACCGTCGGTCGCATCGGTCCTTTCGCTGCTTCACCTCTTGAAGCCGGTACGGCCCCTTGACGGCCCTCCCGTGGCATCGCTTACATGCAGGAGCGGAGTGATTGGGAGCGCTCCCATCGGCTGACTCCCGGTGTTCGGCCCCACCGTGAACCCCTGGCGCTCCGTCCCCCCACCGAGAGGAATCGCCCCCGTGGTCCCCATTCCGGGCTCCTTGAGCCCCACGAGAATCCCCGGCCGGACGCGGGCGGTGCTGGCCGCGGCCGTCGCCGCGGCGCTGCTGGCGCTGTTCGTCCTCGCCGGGCAGGCGCCGGCCACCGCCGCCGCGACCCGGGCCGCCGCTCCCGCCGCCGCGGGTACCGGGTACTGGCACACCAGCGGCCGGCAGATCCTGGACGCGGACAACCAGCCCGTGCGGATCGCGGGCGTCAACTGGTTCGGCTTCGAGACGTCCAACTACGTGGCGCACGGCCTCTGGTCGCGCGACTACAAGAGCATGATCGACCAGATGAAGTCGCTCGGCTACAACACCATCCGGCTGCCCTACAGCGACGACATCTTCAAGCCCGGCACGATGCCGAACAGCATCAACTTCTACAACATGAACGAGGACCTCCAGGGCCTGACATCCCTTCAGGTGATGGACAAGATCGTCGACTACGCCGGCTCCATCGGCCTGCGGGTCATCCTGGACCGGCACCGTCCCGACGCCAGCGGCCAGTCGGCGCTGTGGTACACCAGCTCGGTCCCGGAGTCGACCTGGATCACCGACCTCACGGCGCTGGCCACCCGCTACCGGGACAACCCGGCCGTGGTCGGCATCGACCTCCACAACGAGCCGCACGACCCGGCCTGTTGGGGCTGCGGCGACGCGACCGTCGACTGGCGGCTCGCCGCCGAGCGGGCCGGCGACGCCGTGCTCGGCGTCAACCCGAACCTGCTGATCTTCGTCGAAGGCATCCAGACCTTCAACGGCACCTCCGGCTGGTGGGGCGGCAACCTGATGGGCGTCGGCCAGTACCCGGTGCAACTCGACGTCGCCGACCGGGTGGTGTACTCCGCCCACGACTACGCCACCAGCGTCGCCCAGCAGTCCTGGTTCAGCGACCCGACCTTCCCGGCGAACATGCCGGGCATATGGGACAAATACTGGGGCTACATCTTCAAGCAGAACATCGCCCCGGTGTGGGTGGGCGAGTTCGGCACCACGCTCCAGTCGACCACCGACCAGCAGTGGCTGAAGGCGCTCGTGGACTACATGCGGCCGACCGCCACCGTACGGCGGTGACAGCTTCAGTTGGACCTTCTGGTCCTGGAACCCCGACTCCGGTGACACCGGCGGCATCCTCAAGGACGACTGGCAGACCGTCGACACCGTCAAGGACGGCTATCTCGCCTCCATCAAGGCGCCCGCCTTCGACAACAGCGGCTCCTCGGGCGGCACTTCGGCGGGCACGTCCTCGGGTACGTCAGCGGGTACGTCGTCCGGCACCACGTCGGGTACGTCGGCCGGTACGTCCGCGGGCACGCGTCCGGTACCGTCCCGGACACGTCCGGCACCACCTCGGGGACCACCAGTCCGGCACCTCGGGCGGTACCGGCAGCAGCGGCTGCACCGCCGCGCTGAGCGTGGACAACCAGTGGGACACCGGCTTCACCGCGACCGTCCAGGTCACCGCCGGAGCCGCGCCCGTCACCGGCTGGACGGTCACCTGGACCTGGGCCGGCGGCCAGCAGGAGACGAGCGCGTGGAGCGCGGACGTCACCCAGACCGGCGCGTCGGTCACGGCGAAGAACCTGAGCTACAACGGCGCGCTCGCCCGCCGCCGGCATCGACCAGCTTCGGATTCCAGGGCACCGCCAGCGGGATCGCTCGGCGCACCCGCCCTGACCTGCACGGCTTCCTGACACGGCGGCCTCCGCGCCACCTGCCGTCCCATCTCACCACTCCTGTCCCACCGGTTCCGGTTCGGCGGGTCCCCGCAGCGGGGGCCCGCCGAACCGCCGTTGTCAGGACGTTGCGCGAGACCTCTAGGCATACCGACTGGTCGGTACTAACCTCTCCCCACTCGGGCCCGCCCCGTACGCGTGTTCCCGGGTTCCGCACCTCAGGAGGAGCCGTATGTCCGCCACCCCGACCCCGTTCCAAGCCGACAGACCCGGTCCCGGCGCTTCGGACGCCGGCGCCGCGCACCGTGCTCTCCCGGCTCTACCGCCGGGACCTGGCCGGCTACCCGCCCACCGGCCGCCGGATGGCGTGCCTGGCGATCGTGGTGCTCACCACGGTCGTGCTCTACTACATGCTCTACGTGCAGTACGCGGTCGCGACCTCGATCATCACGCACTTCGGGATGACCTACCGCTACTTCGTGTGGGTGTCGGTGATCGGCAACGCCGTCGGCGCCGTCGCCTCGCTCGTCGCCGGGCTCGCCGACCGCTGGGGCCGGGCGAACATGGTGGTCTACGGGCTGCTGATCGCCTCCGTGCTGGTCTTCTTCGGCCTGCCCAACGCGGGCGGCAAGACGACGTACCTGGTGCTGTTCGCGCTGGTCAGCTTTATCGAGGGCATCGTGCTCGTGGCGACCCCGGCGCTGATCAGGGACTTCTCACCGCAGCTCGGCCGGGCGACCGCGATGGGGTACTGGACGATGGGGCCGGTGGTCGGCAGCCTCGTCGTCACCGTCGTCACCAGCCACACCCTGAACAGCGCGAGCTGGCAGGACGAACTGCGGTACTCGGCGATCGCCGGGTTCATCGTCTTCGTCGTCGCGATCGCCGCGCTGCGCGAGCTGGCGCCCGCGGTGCGCGACCAGATCATGGTCAGCCTGCGGGACCGGACCCTGGTCGAGGCGCGGGCCAAGGGCATCGACCCGGCCGCGGCCCGGCACGGCGAGTGGCGCCGGATGCTGCGGCTCGACGTGGTCGGCTCCGCGCTGGCCATCGCGGTGTTCCTGCTGCTCTACTACGCCGCCGTCGGCAACTTCGTGGTCTACTTCGCCACCACCTTCGGCTACACCGAGCAGCGCGCGAACGCCCTGGCCAACTGGTACTGGGCGGCCAACGCCATCGCCCTGGTGGTCGTCGGGCTGCTCTCGGACCGGCTGAAGGTGCGCAAGCCGTTCATGATCGCCGGAGCGGTCGGCTCGATCGTGTTCACCTCGATCTTCGCGACCCGGGCCACCCACCCGACCACCAGCTACCACACTTCGCCTGCTGTTCATCGGCATCGGCGTCTTCAGCGGCGTCGCGTACGGTCCGTGGATGGCGGGCTTCACCGAGACCGTGGAGAAGCACGACCCGGCCGCCACGGCGGCGGGCCTGGCCGTGT
Source organism: uncultured Actinomycetota bacterium (assembly GCA_963820715.1). Lineage (GTDB taxonomy): Bacteria > Actinomycetota > Actinomycetes > Streptomycetales > Streptomycetaceae > Actinacidiphila. The sequence goes on from CAWGAU010000007.1 coordinate 111,756, forward strand.
GGGGCTGGACGGTACGGATCGTGATCGCGGTCTCCGCCGCGTTCATCCCGGTGCTCGTCACCTCGGTGACCCCGCTGGTCGACCACGGCCCGCAGGTCACCGCGGCCAGCGAGCAGGCCGCGCCGGCGCTGGCGATCGTCAAGGCGCACCCGCAGCTCTTCGCCGAACTCGGCAAGTACCCGGCGGGCAAGGCGCCCGCGCCCCTCACCGCGCAGGCGGTCCAGCAGGTCGGACCGGCCGGGCTGGCCGTCGTGGCGAAGGCGCAGCCGCAGCTCGCGGTGCTCAACACCTACGGCGCCAAGGTGCAGAAGGCGGCCGCCGACGGCCCCGGGCAGTGGCGGGACTGGTGGTGGATCTGCGTCGGCGGCCAGGTGCTCTTCCTGCCGTTCGTCTTCCTGATGGCCGGCCGGTGGAGCCCCAAGCGGGCCCGTGAGGACGCCGAACTCCACCAGGCGGCGGTGGACCGGGAGTTGGCGGCGCTCACCGCGGAACGGGCCTGACCGCCCGTTCGCACGGGGAGCGACGTTGAGTGAACAGGGCGCCGTACGGGCCTGATCCGCGGAATGTCCCGTTCCCGGCCGGGACGGCGGCTACAGTCCACGATCATGACCGAACGTCCGTTTGAGGCACTGGGGTTGAGCGCCGACGCGGACCGGGCCTATCCGTTACTGGTGGCCACCAGGGGAGTGGCGGTCGCCGAACTGGCCCGGCAGATGGACGTGTCGGCCGAGCGCGCGCGGGCCGCCTGCGAGGAGCTGGCGGCCCGCGCGGTCATCCGGCTCGGCCGGGACGCCCGCTGGTACCCGCTGCCCCCGAACACCGGGCTGCTCCCGCTGCTCTCCCGCGCCCAGGAGCAGTTGCGGCTCGGGCGCGAACTCCTGGACCGGCTCGGCGTGGAGTACGAGCGGGTGCACGAGGGGCACCGCGCCGAGGACGTCGTGCAGATCGTCGAGGGCGCCGACGCCGTACGCCGCCGGATCGACGCCGCCTGCGCGGCGGCCCGCGAGGAACTGCTGCTCTTCGCCCGCGGCCCCGGCTTCCCGGACGCCGGCGCCCGGGGTACGGCGGCGCGTCGTGGTCGAGCGCGCCTTGCTGGAGACCGACGGCTGGAGCGGCGGTCACCCGGGCGCCCACGTCCGCCTCGTCGAGCGGCTGCCGATGCGGATGTGCGTCGCCGACCGCGGCGTCGCCCTCGTGCTGCCGGCCGCGGCCGGCCCGCTGCCCGATCCGGACTCCGTCCTGCTGGTCGTCGCCGCGAGCGGGCTGCTGGACGCGCTGGTCCTGCTCTTCGAGAGCGTCTGGACCGGCGGCGTCCCGCTCGGCCCGGTCGACGGGGCCCGCGACGCCCTCCAGGAGCGCATTCTGGCGATGCTCGTCCTCGGCAGTACGGATGCGGCGATGGCCCGCTCGCTGGGGGTGGCCGTGCGGACGGTCCAGCGCAGGATCACTGCGATGCAGAGGGCGGCGGGGGTGGACAATCGAATCCAGCTCGTCTGGCATGCGGCGCGGCGCGGGTGGCTCGACCCTTCCCGGGTGGGCCCGCCGGAATAGGACTCCCTCCTTCTCCGGTGCGGGCCTTCGCAGGAGGCGGTTGCCGGTCCGCCGCGGCTCCTCCGCGGGCGGCTCCCGGGTGCCCCAGGTTTTCCATCCCACCCGCGCCTCCCCCAACCTTCGGCCGGGGGGACCCCCATGTCTTCCGCATGTGCGGGTCTCTTGGTGGGTCGGTGCCGGTCCGCCGGCACCTCCTCGAACTTCGAACGTGCCGGTCTCGATCCAGGGTTGCGGCCGGTGTTCGTTCGAAGTTCTGCGGGGGCACCGCCTCCCCGTCCCCTCCGCGCCATCGGCGGCACACGGAAGACGGGGGGTTATAAACCCCTCCCACGGTGCCGTCCGTACGAACAGTCGCCCGGAAGGGGCTGTTTTTCCTCAACCCCCCTCTACTCGCAGACGCCGACCGGCTGGAGGGGACGGGGAGGAGGGGTCCCCGCAGAACTTCGAACGCAACACCGGGCGGAAAGCCAAAACCGAAACGGGCACGTTCGAAGTTCGTGGGGGCACCTCCCAGCGTTAGCTGGGGGAGAGTCACCTCCGGACTGGCACCGACCCACAACGCAAAGGCCCGCACATGCGGAAGTAGGGCCACGGGTGGCGCGGGTGGGATGGAAAAGCTGGGGCACCCCGGAGGGAGGCGCACCCCGCGGAGGGGGGTCCGGGGAGCCCTTTTCCGGCGAGCCCACCCGGGAAGGTACTGGCGGGAAGGCGCCCCCTCCCCCCACCGGAAGGGTGTCAGGTATCCGTCAATGCGTAAAGGATTCCCAAGGGGTGAGTGATGCACAGGTATACGCCAGCGGTTCGAGCGAGCCGCAGCCGGAACTCCCGGCCCCAGGTCAAGCCAACGGAGCCCTACCTTGCGCATACCCTCTGCCAGACGCGGCGCGGCCGCCGCGGTCGCCGCACTCGCCTCGGCCGCGCTGGCCGTCGTCGGGCTGCAAGTACCCCTCGCCGCCTCCGCGTCGGCCGCGCCGTCCTCACCCGCGCACACCGCGCACGCCGCCGCGCAGACCAAGACCGGCGCCGAAGTGGTCCGCCAGTGCGGAACGCCCAAGCCGGGCCAGTTCTCCTGCCTGGCGCTGCGCCGTACCGACATCCCCGCCAAGAAGGGTGTGCAGCCGCACGCCGGCACCGTGGACGGCTTCGGCCCCGGCGACCTCCAGAGCGCGTACGCGCTGCCGGCGGACGGCGGCGCGGGGGAGACCGTCGCCGTCGTGGACGCCTACGACGACCCCAACGCCGAGGCGGACCTGGCCGTCTACCGGCAGCAGTTCGGGCTGCCGGCGTGCACGTCGGCGAGCGGCTGCTTCGAGAAGGTCAGCGAGCGCGGCGGCAGCGACCTGCCCGCACCCGACCCGGACTGGTCGGGCGAGATCTCCCTCGACGTCGACATGGTCTCCGCGGTCGCGCCCAACGCGCACATCCTGCTGGTCGAGGCCGACACCGCGAACTTCGAGGACCTCGGCGCGGCCGTGGACGAGGCGGTCACGCTCGGCGCGAAGTACGTCTCCAACTCCTACGGCACGTCCTACGACAGTTCGCCGGGCAGCGGCGAGGACCCGTCCGAACTCACGTCCATGGACCCGTACTACGACCACCCGGGCGTCGCGGTCGTCGCGTCCTCCGGCGACGGCGACTACGGCGTGAGCTACCCGGCCGCCTCGCAGTACGTGACCTCGGTGGGCGGCACCGCGCTGACCAAGGACACCGGCACCAGCCGCGGTTGGACCGAGTCGGTGTGGAACAACGCCTACGGCGGCCCGGGTTCGGGCTGCTCGGCCTATGAGCCCAAGCCCGCCTTCCAGACCGACACGGCCTGCGCCAACCGGACGGTCGCCGACGTCTCCGCGGTCGCCGACCCGGTCACCGGCGTGTCGGTGTACCAGACCTACGGTGGCGGCGGCTGGTCGGTGTACGGCGGCACGAGCGCCTCGTCCCCGATCATCGCGGGCGTGTACGCGTCGGCCGGCGACCCGGCCGCGGACACGTACCCCAACGCGTACCCGTACGCCCAGGCCGGGGCGCTCAACGACGTGACCACCGGCGACAACGGCACCTGCACGCCGGCCGCGCTGTGCACCGCGGGCCCGGGGTACGACGGCCCGACCGGCCTCGGCACCCCGAACGGCCTCGACGCGTTCCGCAGCGGCCCGCACGGCGTGATCACCGGCAAGGTCACCGACCACGCGACCGGCGCCCCGCTGGCCGGCGCGACCGTCAAGGCCGGTGACCACAGCGCCACTTCGGACGCCGCCGGCACGTACAAGCTGGACATCCCGCCGGGGACGTACGACCTGACCGCGAGCGCGTACGGCTACGCGGACGGCGCGGCCGCGGGCGTGGCGCTGACCGACGGCGGCTCCGTCACGCAGTCCTTCGCCCTCGACTCGGTGCCCCGGCAGACCGTCACCGGCAGGGTCACCGACGGCTCGGGCCACGGCTGGCCGCTCTACGCGAAGATCACCGCCGACGGCGTGCCGGGCGGCCCGGTCTTCACCGACCCGGTCACCGGCGGCTACTCGCTGACGCTCCCTCAGGACCACACCTACACGCTGCACATCGCCGCCGACTACCCCGGCTACCAGACCGTCGACAAGACCGTGCAGGTCGAGGCGGCCGACCAGAGCGCGAACGTGTCCGTGCCGATCGACGCCGACTCCGGCCAGGCGCCCGGCTACCAGGTGGAACTGAAGGGCGCGACCGAGCCGTTCACCTCCACCGACGGACCGCCGGCCGGCTGGACCGTGGCGAACGCCGACGGCACGACGGGCGGCTGGGCGTTCGACGACCCGGGTGCGCGCGGCAACCTCACCGGTGGCGACGGCAACTTCGCCATGGTCGACAGCGACAACACCGGCCAGGGCACCCAGCAGGACACCTCGCTGCTGTCCCCCTCCTACGACCTGTCCGCCGCCACCAGCCCGGTGCTCCAATTCGACACCGACTACAAGGCGTTCAGCACCTCGACCGCCGACGTGGACGTCTCCGCCGACGGCGGCGCGACCTGGAAGACGCTGTGGGAGCAGAGCGCCGACCCCGCGAACGGCCACATCGGCATCGCGCTGGACGACTACGCGGGCAAGTCCGACGTCCGGCTGCGCTTCCACTACACCGGTGCGTGGGCGTACTGGTGGGAGCTGGACAACGTCTTCGTGGGGCAGCGCAGTTACGAGCCGGTGCCCGGCGGCCTGGTCGTCGGCAACGTCACCGACGCCAACACCAAGGCGGGCGTCGACGGCGCCACGGTCACCAGCGCCGACCACCCCGCGGACCACACCACCACCGCGGCCACGCCCGACGACCCGAACCTGGGCGACGGCTTCTACTGGACGTTCTCGCACCTCACCGGCAAGCACCCGGTGACGGCCGAGGCGACCCACTACAGCGCGACCACGGCCGGCCGCGAACGTGACCGCGGACGGCACCGTCAGCCGCGGCCTGGCCCTGAAGGCGGGCCGGTTGCAGGTCACCCCGGCCTCGATCGCCAAGACCGTCGCCTGGGGCAGGAGCGCGAGCCAGACGGTGACGGTCAAGAACACCGGCACCGCGCCGGCCACCCTCACCCTCGGCGAGAACGCGGGAGGCGTGGTCGTCCAGAAGGCGGGCGCACCGCTGCACCTGGTCAAGGGCCACTACTCGCCGCTGTCGCCGGCCGCGCACAGCGCCAAGGCGGGCGCGAAGCCCGGCACCGACCCCGGTGCGGCATCGGCCGCGCAGGGCGCCGCGGGCACGGCCTGGCAGCCGGTGCCCGACCTGCCGGTCGCCAGCGGTGACAACGCGGTGGCCGCCGACCAGGGCACCGTCTACTCGGCGTTCGGCTACAACGGCGCCTCCGACACCAGCGACCTGTACGCGTACAGCGCGGACAGCGGCGCCTGGACGAAGCTCGCCTCCGCCGCCGACACCCGCGAGGCCCCGGCCCACGGCATCATCGGCGGCAAGTTCTACGCCGCCGGCGGCTGGGGCTCCGACGGCAACCCCGACGCCAAGCTGGAGATCTACGACATCGGCGCCGGCACGTGGTCGACGGGCGCGAACACCCCCAAGCCGTACGCCGGTTCGGGCAGCGCCGTGCTCGACGGCAAGCTGTACGCGGTCGGCGGCTGCACCGCCGACGCGTGCGGCACCACCGACGTGACCGTCTACGACCCGGCCACCGACACCTGGTCCGCGGCCGCTTCCTACCCCGAGGCCGTGGCCTGGGAGTCCTGCGGCGCCATCGGCGGCAAGCTGTACTGCTCCGGCGGCACGGTGGACGCGGGCAGCCTCACCCACGCCTACGTCTACGACCCGGCGTCCGACGCCTGGTCGCCGATCGCCGACCAGCCCACCGACGCGTGGGGCGCGGCCTACACCGCCGCGAACGGGCTGCTGCTGGTCAAGGGCGGCGCCATCAACAACGGCGCCGCGCTGACCAACCAGACCTGGGCCTACGACCCGACGCGCCAACACCTGGACGGCCCTGGCCAACGCCGACTCCTCGCTCTACCGAGGCGGCGGCGCCGTCGGCTTCTACTCGGTCGGCGGCCTGGTCGGCAACGTCCCGGACAAGACCGCGGAGGTGCTGCCCGGCTACGACCAGACGGGCTCGACCGACGTCACCTGGCTGTCGGAGAGCGCGGACACGCTGACCCTCCAGCCCGGCGCCTGCAGCCACGCTCACCGTCACGCTCGACGCGTCCGCGCCGGAGATCGGCCAGCCCGGCACGTACACCGCCTCGCTGGGCCTGGGCACCGACACGCCGTACCGGCTCGACCCGATCGGCGTGTCGCTCACCGTCAAACCGCCCGCCACCTGGGGGAAGATCACCGGCACGGTCAGCGCGTCGGGCGGGGCCCCGCTCGCCGGGGCGACCGTCCAGATCACCACCTGGGCCACCCACTACACGCTGAAGACCGGCGCGGACGGCACGTACGCCCTGTGGCTCGACGTCCGCAACAACCCGCTCCAGCTCATCGTGGCCAAGGACGGCTACCAGCCGACCGCCACCACGGTGAAGATCGCGAAGGGAGCCACGACGACCAAGGACTTCACCCTCCTGAAGGACTGACTTCCCGTCAGTTCCCTTCGGCCCGAACACCGAACGGCCCCCGCCTGTCCGCACGGACGCACGGCGGGGGCCGTTCCCCGCTCTTCGCCGGCCTCAGGAGTCGCTGAGGCCGGTCGTGCGCAGGGTGAGGTTGAGGCGGCCGGCGGTCAGGCCGGTGGCCGGATCGGACGTGGCCGGGCGGACCTTGGGCACGCCGTGGAAGGCGTAGCGGGACGGCCCGCCGAAGACGAAGAGGTCGCCCGACTCCAACTCCACGTCCGTGTACGGCTTGGTGCGGGTCTCGGTGTTCCCGAAGCGGAACACGCAGGTGTCGCCGATGCTCAGCGACACCACCGGGGCGCCGGAGCGTTCGTCCTTGTCCTGGTGCATGCCCATCGTGGCGTCGGCGTCGTAGAAGTTCACCAGCGCGGTGTCGGGGGCGTACGCCGCGCCGGCCGCCGGGTCGCCGTACGCGTCCGCCACCGCCCGGCGGCCCAACTCGCCCAGCCAGTCGGGGAAGGCGGCCACCCGCTCGCCGTTCACGTCCGGCGCGGTACGGGAGTACGCGTACGGCCGCCAGTGCCAGCCGACGCACACCGTGCGCACCGACATCACCCCGCCGCGCGGCAGCCGGGTGTGCCGCATCGGCACCGGACCGCTCGCCCACGCCCGGCACGCGGTGACCAGCCGGCGCTGCTCGTCCAGGCTCAGCCAGCCCGGCACATGGACCGCGCCCGGCGCGGGGGACGAACGGGGCCGGGGGAGCAGCGCGTTCACCGCCGCACCTCCTGATGTGTCGTCAGCGGAGTCGTCCCGAGTGTCCGAGGACGCCTGCACGCGGGCGCCATGGCACCCCGCACCTCTCAGCCTGTCCGGGGACTCGTCGGCGATCAGCCTATCCGCCGGCCCGCGCCGAACCGCCACCCGACGACGGTCGGTCGGGCCGTACCCCGGCCGGCACCCGACCCCTACCCGGACCCCTACCCGGAACCCGGTCCGCGGCCGCGGACCCGCCGACTCCGCAGGTCCGCGCGGGGGTGATTCCGACGATCCCTCGGAGCGCTCCCCGCAGTTGCCCCCGCGGACACTTCGGTCACAACCGGTACCGTCGCGACCAATTTCCCAACGGTCTTCACGGAAACCGACACACTCGCCGCCCGTAGCGGTGTGTACTGGGCACGGCCCGCCTCCGGGCGGGCCGCGACCACGCCCCTCCTTGATCGCCCTGAGGTCGATTCAATGATCGAGATACCGGACCTGGCCCTCGGCGGCCTGGCCGCCGGGACCCTGTTGGCGTTCGTCCTGGGAGGCGCGCTGTGGCGCGCCCGACGGCACCGGGCCCGGCGGGAGGAGGAGAGCGCCGGGCTCCGCTCCCAGCTCGACAGCGCCCGCCGCGCCCTCGACGGCGCCCGCGAGGAACTCGACACGGCGCTGGCCGAGGCCGAGTCCGCCGCGCGGACGTACACCGCCGAGGTCGTCCACCTCGCCGGGCAGCGCATCCCCGCCGAGGCCACGCACGCCGCCCACCCGCATGTGCGGGTGCCGGGCCCGCTGCACCCCGACGACACCGACGCGGCCTTCGAGAAGGGTCTCGGCGACGTCCTCGCCGGCGTCCTCTCGGCCATGGCCCAGGAGCGCAAACGGGTCGACGCCGCGGCCCGGGCCGGGATGCGCGGCGCCACCCGCGACATCCAGGCCGGCCTCTACCGCCTCCAGGACCAGCTACGCGGCCTGCAACAGCGCTACGACGACCCGGAGTTGGCGCAGACGCTGTTCGCGCTGGACCACGAGAACGAGCAGTCGCTGCGCCGGGCCCAGGTCACCGCGGTGGTCTGCGGCGCCTGGGTGGGCCTGGCCCGCGAGGAGTCGCACCTGGTCGAGGCGGTGAGCGGCGGCCAGTCCCGGCTGGTCGGCTACCACCGGGTCAAGGTCAACAACCACCTCGAACCCGGTACGGCGCTGGTCTCGCACGCCGTCGAGCCCGTCGCCATCATCGTCGCCGAACTCCTGGACAACGCGCTGCGGCACTCCGCCCCCGACACCGACGTCGTGGTCAACCTCGAACGCGTGCACCACGGCGTGGTCGTCACCGTCGACGACTCCGGTGTCGGCATGGCCGCCGACGAACGCGCCTGGGCGCAGCGGATGGTCGCCGGCACCGAGCCGATCCTGCTCTCCGAACTCGGCGACCCGCCACGGATGGGCCTGGCCGCGATCGGCCAGCTCACCCGCCGCTTCGACCTGTCGGTCGACCTGTCCTCGCCGTCGCCGTACGGCGGGGTGCGGGCCGTACTGCTGGTCAAGAACCACCTGCTCAGCCGGATCGACCCGGTCGAGCAGCCGCCCGCGGCCAGCACCCCGCGCTCGACCCGCCCGTCCGGCGCCCCGCAGCCCGCGGCCAACGGCGGCCACGCCCGCGCCGCCGCCTCCTCGGACACCGAGCGCCCCGCGGCCACCCACCCCGGCTCGGCCGAGCCCGACGCCGTCGACGAAAGCACCGAAGCACCCCGAGCAGCGCCCCATCGCGCCGAAGCCGCCGGAGGCAAGCCGACCGCACCGCAGCCGCCGAAGCGACCGCGGCCACCGCAAGCCACCGAAGCCGGCCGCGCACCGAGGCCACCGTCCGGCCCGGGTCCGGCCCGGGGGCCCGCCGGGACCGACGCGGCCGACGCCGACGAGATCCTGCCGCAGCGCCGCCGCCGGCCCCGCGGCGACACGGCCGGCGACAGCCCCGCCCCCCTGCCGAAGCCGTCCACGCGCACCCCCGAGGAGGCGGCCGCCGCCCTCGGCGCCCTCCAGGCCGGCACCGCCGCCGCCCTGCTCCGAAGCCGACCCCGAAGGGAATGACCCGCGATGACCAGCCGCGACACCGGCGACAGCGCGTGGGTGCTCGATCCGATCCTGGAGATCCCGCACGTCATGGCCGCCGTCCTGCTCACCAGGGACGGCCTGGTCTCCGGGTACACCGAGGCGCTCTCACAGCCGACGGCGGAGCGCACCGCCGCGATCATCAGCACCGTGCAGGGCGCGTGCCGTACGGCCGCCGCCGCCTTCGCCGACAAGGACGACGCCCAGGTCCGCCAGGTGGTGGTCGAGTCCGACCACGGCTACATCCTGGTCGCGCCCACCACCCACGGCACCTGTGTGGCCGCCTTCGGCGACCCCGAGGTGCGGCTCGACCTGCTCGCCCACCGGGTGCACTCGCAGGTGGCGAGACTCGGCGAGAAGGCGATGGCCGCCGCGCCGCGCGGGACCGATGGCGGCCAGGCGGAATGACCCGCAGGAGCGGCCGGCCGCTGGTCCCCGCCTATCTGTCCACCGGCGGGGTGGCGCGGCCCAGTCGCAGCAGTCTGGAGCGCCTGTCGGTGCTCACCGGCGACCCCGGGCCGCCGCCCACCGGACTGCCGGCCGCTCAGTACGCGCTGCTCGACGTGCTGGACGGCGGCTCGCTCACCGTCGTCGAGACGGCCGCCCTGCTGGAACTACCGGTCTCCGCGATCCGCGTCCTGGCCGCGGAGCTCACCGACCAGGGCCTGGTGAGCGCGCGCCCGCCGGTGCCGCCCGCCGACCTGCCCGACCCCGACCTGCTGAAGAGAGTGGCCGATGGCCTCCGCGCCCTCAAGCACTAGCGGCGTCAACCAGCCCGGTACCCGCACCGGCGGGCCGCACCTGCCGGACAGCGCCCGCGAACTGGTCAAGATCCTGGTGGCCGGGCCGTTCGGCGTGGGCAAGACCACGCTGATCGACTCCGTCTCCGAGATCAAGCCCCTGCACACCGAGGAGCATCTCACCGAGGCGTCCGTCGCCGTGGACGACCTGGAGGGGGTGCGCGACAAGACCACCACCACCGTCGCCATCGACTTCGGCCGGATCAGCCTGGGCGGGGGCGTGGTGCTGTACCTGTTCGGCACTCCGGGACAGGAACGTTTCCGCTCCCTGTGGGCGGACATCGCGTACGGCGCGCTCGGCGCGCTGGTGCTGGTCGACACCCGCAGGATCGACGACTCCTTCGACGTACTCGGCCTGGTCGAGGAGACCGGACTGCCGTACGCGGTGGCGCTCAACACCTTCCCCGACTCGCGCCCCTACACCGAGGAGCAGTTGCGGCAGGCGCTCGACCTGGAGCCCGGCACGCCGATGGTGGCGTGCGACGCCCGCGACACCAACTCCTCGATCGACGCGCTGCTCGCGCTCGTCCAGCACCTGATCGACCGCACGGCCTGACCCGCCGCCGGCGCGGCGGCACCGAGCCCGTACGGCCCCCGCAGCACCGCACCGCCCGACGTACCACCATCAGCACCGCACCGCCGCCGCAGCGCACCGTCCCCGACGCCCGGCGCACGACACCCCGACCCTCGCCCCCGCCCGCACCCGGAGCCTCTGGTGAACGCATCGACCCAGTCCCCGTCGCCCTCGCCCTACCCGGCCCCCGCCGAGGCGTTCTCTCTGTCGGCGCCGGTCCGGCTCTGGGAGGACGGCTTCGCCGCCGACCCGCACCGCTACTACGCGGCGCTCAAGGCGCAGGGCCCGCTCGGCTGGGCCGAACTCGCCCCGGGCGTACCCGCGTACGTCGTCACCGACCGGCAGGCCGCCCTCGACCTGCTGCACGACGAGGAGACCTGGTCGCACGACCCGCGGGCCTGGGAGCCGAGCGTCGCGCAGGACGCGCCGATCCTCGGCATGATGCGCTGGCGGCCCAACACCCTGTTCGCCGACGGCGAGGCGCACGTGCGCTACCGCCAGGCGTTCGTCGACGCCTTCGACCTGGTCGAACCGCACGACCTGCGCGAGCGGGTGCACCGCGCGGTGGACGTGCTGGTCGGCCGGTTCGGCCCGGCCGGCCACGCCGACCTCGTGACGGACTTCGCCCGGCCGCTGATGTCGCTGGTCTTCAACAACCTCTTCGGCCTGCCCGACAGCGAGAGCGGCCGGCTGGAGGCCGCGCTCGGCAAGATGATGGAGGGCGGCGCCCAAGCGGCCGAGGGCGAGGCCGAGTTCGGCGCCTACGTGCTCGGGCTGATCGCCGCCAAGACCGCCGAGCGCGGCCCCGACATCACCAGTTGGCTGCTCGACCACCCGGTGGAGCTGACGCCGGAGGAGGTCACCTGGCAGGTGTTCCTCACCCTCGGCGCGGGCCACGAGCCGACCGCCAACCTGGTCTCCAACGCGCTCTCCCGGATCATCGGCAACGCCGACTTCTACTCCACCCTCACCAGCGGCTCCCGTCCCGTGCTGGACGCGGTCGCCGAAGTGCTGCGCTACGAGACGCCGTTGTCCAACTACGGCATCCACTTCGCCCGCGAGTCCCTGACCTTCCACGGCGTGTGGGTGCAGGCGGCCGTGCCGGTGGTCATCTCCTACGGCGCGCTCGGCCACTTCGCCGAGCAGCGGTTCGGCGACGTCCACCACGCCAACGACGCCTCCCACCTGTCGTGGTCGGCCGGCGAGCACGCGTGCCCGGTCAAGCACCACACCGTGCTGATCGCCACCGAGGCCATCGAGCGCCTCACCCAGTGGCTGCCCGACCTGGAACCGGTCGCCGCCCGCGCCCATCTCACCTGGCGCCCGGGCCCGTTCCACCGCTCCCTGACGTCCCTGCCCGTCCGCTTCACCGCCCGCACCCCCGACCAGCCAGGAGAGCGCGCATGACCACCTCCACCCGTCTGGCCATCGACCCCTTCGGCAACGACATCCCCGGCGAGAGCGCCCGGCTGCGCGCCCTGGGCGAGGTGGTCCCGGTGGAGCTGCCCGGCGGCATCCCCGCCTGGGCGCCGACCGGTCACGCCACCCTCCGGTCGCTCATCCTCGACCCGCGGGTCAGCAAGGACCCGCGCCGGCACTGGTCCCTGTGGCCGGAGATCGGCGAACACCCGTCCTGGGCCTGGATCATGGGCTGGGTCGGCGTGGTCAACATGCTCTCCACCTACGGCCCCGACCACACCCGGCTGCGCAAGCTGGTCGCGCCGAGCTTCACCGCCCGCCGCACCGAGGCGATGCGCGAGCGGGTCGAGGCGATCACCGGGGAACTGCTCGCGTCGCTGGAGGCGGCGGCCGGCGGGCGGCCCGGTCGACCTGCGGGCCGGGTACGCGCACCCGCTGCCGATGCGGATGATCTGCGAACTGTTCGGCGTGCCCGACCACTTGGTGGAGTCCACCGGCACGCTGATCGCCGCGATCATGGACACCTCGGACCCGAGCCCGGAGCACGGCGCCTTCGTGCAGGAGCAGATCGGCACGGTGCTCCCCGCGCTGATCGGCCACAAGAGCCGGCACCCCGGCGACGACATGACCACCGAGCTGATCCGGGTCCGCGACCAGGACGGCGACCGGCTCAGCGACGAGGAACTCCTCTACACACTGCTGCTGGTGATCGGCGCCGGCTTCGAGACCACGGTCAACCTGATCGGCAACGCGGTGGTCGCGCTGCTGTCCCACCCGGCCCAGCTCGCGGCGGTACGGTCGGGCGGGACGGCTGGGACGCGGTGATCGACGAGGTGCTGCGGGTGCATCCCTCGATCGCGGCGCTGCCGCTGCGGTTCGCCGTCGAGGACATCACGATCGGCGGGGTGACCATCCCGGCGGGCGAGGCGATCCTCGGCACGTTCGCCGCCGCCGGCCTGGACCCGGCGCACTACGGCGCCACCGCGGACGGCTTCGACGCGGCCCGCGGCGCCGACGACCACCTGTCCTTCGGCATCGGCGTGCACCGCTGCATCGGCGCCCCGCTGGCCCGGATGGAGGCCGGCACCGCGCTGCCCGCGCTCTTCGACCGCTTCCCCGGCCTCGAACTGGCCGTACCCGTGGAGGAGTTGCGCCAGGTCCCGTCGTTCATCGCGTTCGGCTGGCAGGAGATCCCGGTCCGGCTGGGCTGAACCGGCGCGGCGGGGTCAGCCCGGGCGGACCGGGGTCAGCGACGCGCGGGTGACCTCCTCGCCGCAGTGCCCGCAGCGCAGATCCAGCAGGACCGGCTGCCCGCAGGTGTGCCGGAAGTCCACGGCGGGCGCGTCCACCGCCCAGCGGTCGCCCCACTCCCGCAGGGCCAGCATCACCGGGAACAGCTCGCGGCCGGCCCGCGTGAGGTGGTACTCGTGGCGCGGCGGGTGCTCGCTGTACTGGCGGCGCTCGACCACGCCCGCGGATTCCAGCTTGCGCAGCCGGTCCGCGAGGATGTCGCGGGACGCCCCGGTGAAGCCGGCGATCCGGGCGAAGCGGTGCACGCCGTACGCCAACTCGCGCAGCGCCAGCAGCGACCAGCGCTCGCCCAGGATCTCCAGCGCCGCGGCGATCGAGCACGGCCGCACCCCCACCGGCTGCTCCGCCATGACGAGCAGCGGGTCCCGGACCCCCGCTCCCGGGCCGTCGACCTGCGCATCCACGTCCATGCCCTCCAGCGTAACCCCGTCGGTTGTCTTCTCCTACCGACTGGCGGCCACCGGCCGGCTGCCACCCAATACGGCTGCCGGCCACCTGGCTGCCGACCACCGGCTACGGCTGCCGACCGCCGGCCAGGGCTGCCGACCACGCGGCTGCCGACCGCCGACCGTCGGCTACTGACCGCCGGCGAGCGCGTCCAGCAGCCGGGTCAGCGAACCGCCGAGCCCCCAGCGGGCGGCCAGTTCCTCCAGCACCTCGGGGTCCGCGGGCTCGGCGGGCAGCGACGGGTCGAAGCCGGGCAGCGGCACGTCCGTGGCCACCCGGACCACGGTCGGCGCCACGTCGAGGTACGCGGCCGCCGCCACGATGTTCCGCCGCCGGGCCGGGGTCAGCTTCGAGAACGGGTCGGCCGCGGCCGCCCGCACCCCGGCCAGGTCGCCGTACAGCGTGATCAGCTCGGCCGCCGTCTTCTCGCCGATGCCCTTCACCCCGGGCAGCCCGTCGCTGGGGTCGCCGCGCAGCGCCGCGAAGTCGGCGTACCGGTCGGCGCGCACGCCGTAGCGCGTGCCGATGGCCTCCTCGTCGATGACGTCGCAGTCGCCGACGCCCTTGCGCGGGTAGAGCACGCGCACCCCGCGGGCGTCGTCCACCAGCTGGAACAGGTCGCGGTCGCCGGTGACGATCGCGGTCGGGGCCGCCGACGCGGTCGCGAGCGTGCCGATCACGTCGTCCGCCTCGTAGCCCGGCCACGCCGATCCGCGCGATGCCGATCGCGTCGAGCACCGCCTCGATCACCGGCACCTGCGGGGACAGGGTGTCCGGCACCTCCTCGCTGCCCGCCTCCGGGTCCGCGACGCGGTGCGCCTTGTACGACGGGATGAGGTCGACGCGCCACTGCGGGCGCCAGTCCGCGTCCATGCACGCCACCAGCGCGCCGGGGGAGTGGTCCGCGACCAGGCGGGAGATGAAGTCCAGCAGCCCGCGCACCGCGTTGACCGGGGTGCCGTCGGGCGCCCGCACGGACTCGGGCACACCGAAGTACGCGCGGAAGTACAGGCTCGCGGTGTCGAGCAGGAGCAGCCCCCGGCCGCCCCCGCCGGGCTTGTCGTCAGTCACGGCGCCAGCATGGCACGCCGCACCGACAGACCGCCGTACGGTGGGGCCGTGACCCAACCGAACCGCGCTCGCGAGGCGGCGCCGCGACCGAACCCCGGCCCCGGGGCCGCGCTGTGACCGGGTCCGCCGCCGCGGGCGCGCCGCGCCGCGTGGTGTCGCTGGTGCCGTCCCTCACCGAGGCGGTCGCCGCGACCGCGCCCGGCCTGCTGGTCGGCGCCACCGACTGGTGCACGCACCCCGCGGACCTGGACGTCGTACGCGTCGGCGGCACCAAGAACCCTGACGTGCCCGCGATCACCGCGCTGGCACCCGACCTGGTGATCGCCAACGAGGAGGAGAACCGCGCCCCCGACCTGGCCGCCCTGCGCGCCGCCGGGCTCGACGTGCTGGTGACCGAAGTACGGTCCCTGCCGCAGGCGTTCGCCGAACTGGAGCGGGTGCTCGTGGAGGGCTGCGGACTGGCCCGGCCGGCCTGGCTGGACGCGGCCGAAGCGGCGTGGCGCGACCTGCCCGCCGAGGACGGCCCCCGGCGGCGCGCCGTCGTGCCGATCTGGCGCCGGCCGTGGATGACGCTGGGCCGCGACACCTTCGCCGGGGACCTGCTCGCCCGCCTCGGCGTCGACCACGTCCACGCCGGCGACCCCGAGCGCTACCCGCGGGTCGACCTGGCCGCCCTGCCGCCCGCCGACCTCGTCGTCCTTCCCGACGAGCCCTACCGCTTCACCGCGGAGGACGGCCCCGAGGCGTTCCCCGGCCTGCCCGCCGCCCTGGTCAGCGGCCGGCACCTGACCTGGTACGGCCCCTCGCTCGCCGAGGCGCCCGCGGTCCTCGGCGACGCGCTGCGCGCCGCCCGCCCCCGGTGACCGGGGACGTCAGGAGGTCCGGGCCGTACCCGGCCGCCCGCCGAGCACGTCCCGCAGCGTGAACCCGCCGGCCGTCAGCCAGGCGGCGGCCAGCAGCACGTACAGGGCGACCGCCAGCCAGGTCAGCGCGTGCAGCCCGGTGTGCCGCGCCAGGCTCGCCGCCCCGGTCACGCACGTCCCCACCGGGAAGGTGAACGCCCACCACGTCATCGAGAACCGCATGCCGCGCCGCGCCGCCCGGACCACCAGCGCCGCCGACAGCGCGAGCCACAGCAGCGCGAAGCCCGTCACCGGCACGCCGTAGACCACCGCGAAGCCGTCGAACGCCGGCACGTAGCGGCCGGGCAGCGCCGCGTGCGCCGCGTCCGCGAAGCTGCCGACCGCGGTGGTGGACTGGCCGAGCGGGCCGAGGACGAGGAAGAGGGCCGGGGTCAGCGCGAGCGGCAGTTCCGCGCGGACCAGCCGCCCCCACACCAGCGGCAGCATCATCAGCGTCGCCAGCAGGCTCATCCCGAACATCGCCACGCACCCCAGCAGCAGCGCTTCGCGGGCCTGGCCGTCGGACGCCGGCAGGCGGACGGCCAGCGCCGGACCCGTCGCCGCCGCGACCATCGGCCCCACCACCGGCAGCAGCCACACCGGCGAGGCTGCCCGGGCGCCGATCCGGTGCCGCGTCACCATCAGGTACGGCACTCCCGCCGCGACGACCAGCGACGTCAGCGTGCCCGCCGACCACAGCGCCGCGTCGACCGCGACGGCCGCGCGCGTCCCCAGCAGCCGGGGCCCCACGGCCAGTGCGCCCGCGCCCACCGACAGCAGCGCCATCGGCAGGCAGCCGTAGAAGGGCGCGACCGCGGGGTCGCGCAGATGGCGGCGGGCCCGGTCGGCGTGGCGCGCCCAGTGCGCCGCGCGCACCGCCAGCACGGTCGCCAGCAGCGCCGCGGCCACCACCCACACCCCGGTCGCCGCCGCACGCAGCCACCCCGGGCAGCCGGGCAGCGCGGCCGCCGCGTTCGCCACGATCGACGTGCCCATCACCGTCGCGTACCAGTTGGGCCCGAAGTCCCGTACGGTCACGGCCCGGATCGGGGCGGGGCGGGGGACGGCGGCGTCGAACGGGCGGGAAACGGTGGATGCGGCCATGTTCCGACCTTCCCGCCGCACCGCCGGGGCCGGTAGCGCCCTCCCGGCTATCAGGTCAT
Source organism: uncultured Actinomycetota bacterium (assembly GCA_963820715.1). Lineage (GTDB taxonomy): Bacteria > Actinomycetota > Actinomycetes > Streptomycetales > Streptomycetaceae > Actinacidiphila. The sequence goes on from CAWGAU010000007.1 coordinate 128,892, forward strand.
AAGCTGCACTTATGAGCCAGCATGCCGACCGCCCTCCGGAACACGGCCCGCACCCGCCGCTGGCCCACCGCGTCCCCGACCTCGGGGCCATGGAACTGCTGCTCGCCCTCGCCCGGTTGGGGAGCCTCGGCCGGGCGGCCCGGGAGCTGGGCATCAGCCAGCCGGCGGCGAGCGGGCGGCTGCGGGCGATGGAGACACAGCTCGGGGTGGCCCTGGTGCGCAGGTCGCCCAGCGGATCGCGGCTGACCGAGGCGGGCGCCCTGGTCAGCGAGTGGGCCCGGCGGGTGATGGAGGCGGCCGAGGCGTTCGACGCGGGGGCGCGGGCGCTGCGCGGGCGCCGGGACTCGCGGCTGCGGGTGGTGGCCAGCATGACGGTCGCCGAGTACCTGCTGCCGGGCTGGCTGGTCGCCCTGCACGGGCGGCACCCGGGCACCGCCGTGTCGCTGGCCGCGGGCAACTCCGCGGTCGTCGCCCAGCAGGTCGTCTCCGGCGAGGCCGACCTCGGCTTCGTGGAGGGCCTCGACGTGCCGCCCGGCCTGGACGCGGCCGTCATCGGCCACGACCGGCTGCTCGTGGTGACCGCCCCCGGCCATCCGTGGACCCGCCGCCGTACGCCGCTGCCCGTCGCCGAACTCGCCGCGACCGCGCTCGTCCTGCGCGAGGAGGGCTCCGGCACCCGGCAAGTGCTGGACGCGGCGCTGGCCGGGCACGGCGGGCCGGCCGTACCGCTGCTGGAACTGGCTTCCACCACCGCGGTGAAGGCCGCGGTGGTCAGCGGCGCGGGCCCGGCGGTGCTCAGCGAACTCGCGGTCGCCGAGGAACTGGCGGCCGGCCGGCTGGCGGCCGTACCGCTGGCCGGCCTCGCGCTGACCCGCTCGCTGCGCGCCGTGTGGCCGGCCGGCCACCGTCCGGCGGGCCCGGCCCGCGACCTGCTCGCGCTGACCCGCACCCGCGGCGGCTGACCGCTCCGGGCGCCCAGGGGCGGCACGCGGGGACCCGGGCGGCCGGCCGCGACCGAAAAATGCCGGTGTGAACTCCCTGTGAACCCGGTGCTTACGGGATTCTCATGCTTGGGCCATAAGGTGACCGCTGTGACGACGACGACCCCGCCCGGCTGGTATCCAGAACCCGGGCACACAGGCAACGGCCCGGCCATGGAACGCTGGTGGGACGGCACTACGTGGACGGAGTACACCCGTACCGCCCCGGTGCCGACGGCCCCGCAGCAGGGGTACCCGTATCCGTACCCGTCCGGCGACATCATCGGTTCGCCGGGCGGCGGGCGGCGCAGCGGTCCGGTGATCCTCGCGATCGTGGTCGCGCTCGTGATCATCGGGGGCGTGGTCGCCGGCATCCTGGTGCTCGGGAAGAACAGCGACTCGACCGCCGGAAAGAAGCAGTCGCCCTCGCCCGCGTCGACCCTGCCCGGCAAGGGGGGCCGGCAGCCCCCCGACTCCCAGGTGCCCGGCGGCCCCTCCGACCCCGGCGCCCCGGGGCGGCGGCCAGGGCAAGAAGAGCACGGGCAGCACCTCGCTCGACTCCAACGACGGGATCAGCCTGCCGATACTCTCCGGCTGGAGCGGCACCGACAGCGGCTCGTCCTCGCCGGCCAGCGTCGTCACCGGCACCTACCCGTGCCCCGGCGACACGACGCAGAGCTGCGTGCGCGGCGGCGTCTTCTCGCAGCCCGCCGACTCCCTCCAGCTGACGGCCACCAGCGCGCAGGCCGCGGCCAAGGAGGACATAGCGGGCAACGCCAAGGGCTCCTACGGCCCCGACGTCTACGGCGCCACCACCTCCCACCAGCAGGTCGCGTCGCAGGCGGTCACCGTCGCCGGGCAGCAGGGCTACCTGGTCCGCTGGAAGGTCAACACCCAGTCCGGCACCAGCGGCTACGTCGAGTCGCTCGCCTTCCCGTCACCGTCGCAGGGCGGCCGCCTGGTCGTGGTCCGCTTCGGCTTCGACATCGGCCCCAAGGCCCCCGGCCTCAGCGCGATGGACCAGATCACCCAGGGCATCAAGGCCGACAGCAGCAGCGGCGGCGGCAGCGGCACCGGGGTCTGAGTGTCCGGCCGCGGGGAGGGCGGCCCCTCACAGGAAGGTCTTGCCCTCACCGCGGTACGTCGGGACGACCGCCGTCACCCGCTCGCCCTCGACGAGCTGCAACTCGGCGAACCGCTCGCACAGTTCACCCGCCTTCGCGTGCCGGAACCACACCTTGTCGCCGATCAGCAGGTCGTCGGCGGCCGAGCCCAGCAGCGGGGTCTGCACCTCGCCCGGGCCCTCCTGCGGGTCGTAGCGCAGCCCCTCGGGCAGGTACGGCACCGGCAGCCGGTCCGGGCCGGCCGCGCCCGAGGCCGGATAGCCGCCGCCCAGCACCGTGGCCACCCCCACGCCCGGGCGGCGGACCACCGGCTGCGCGAAGAGCGCGGCCGGGCGCCCGTGGAAGGAGGTGTAGTTGTCGAACAGCCGCGGCACGTAAAGCCCCGAGCCGGCCGCGATCTCGGTGACCGCGTCCTCCGCGGCCGTGGTCTGCACGCTGCCCGTGCCGCCGCCGTTGACGAACTCCAGGTCCGGCACGACCGCGCGCACCGCGCGGACCGCCGCCGCGCGCCGCACCGCCAGCTCCTTGCGGGCGGCGGACTGCATCAGCCGTATGGCCAGCGACCGGGCGGGCCGTCCCGCCACCGCGTCGCCGACGCCCGCGATATGGCCCTCGTACGCCATGATCCCCACCAGCCGGAAGCCCGGCCGGGCGGCGATCGCGCGGGCCATGTGCGCCATCCGCTCCGGTGTGTGCAGCGGCGAGCGCAGCGCGCCGATCCGCACCCGGCCGCCCAACTTCCGCAGCGACGTGTCGAGTTCGAGGCACACCCGGACGGTCTCGGTGCCGCCGGCGCCGCGCGAGGCGTCGATCAGGTCGAGCTGCGCCGCGTCGTCGACCATCACGGTCACCGTACGGGCCAGCTTCGGGTCGGCGGCCAGCTCCGCGTATCCGGCCCGGTCCGCCGACGGGTACGCCAGCAGCACGTCGGTGAAACCGGTGCGGGCCAGCCACAGCGACTCCGCCAGCGTGAAGGACATCAGGCCCGCGAATCCCTCGCGGGACAGGGCGCGTTCGAGCAGCGCCCGGCAGCGCACCGACTTCGACGCCACCCGGATCGGCTTCCCGGCCGCGCGCCGCACCAGGTCCGCCGCGTTCGCGTCGAACGCCTCCAGGTCGACGATCGCCACGGGGGCGTCCAGGTGCGCGGTGGCCCGGTCGTAGCGGGCCCGGTCGGCGGTGCGGGTGGCCATGGTGCGCAGCCTGCCAGAAGGACTTACCCAGCGGTAGCCCCCGCCGGCTCGCCCCGCCGGAACCGCACCCCGCGCCAACCCCGTAGAGTGACGCGCAAGCCGTTCAGGTACAGGTCACGAGGGAGCGCCGGGTGAGCACCGGAGTGGACAACGGAAAGACCCCGCCCTCCCCGTTCCCCACGCTGCACCCCCGTGTCCAGCCGCCGGCCGGCCGGCCGGACCGCACGGTTCCCCCGGCCCCTTCGCAGGCCGGGCCGCCGTCCGGGACGCAGCCGCGGCCGTCCGTCCAACCGCTGTCCGCCGCGCCGACTGCCGTGCCCCACGGCCCCGTTGACGGCCCCGGCGGCCAACGGCCGTACCGCACGGCCGACTACGAGGTGGCGCCGCCCCGGCCGCCCCAGGCCCCGCCCGTGCCGGCCCCGCCGGTTCCGCCCCTCCCCGCCTCCGGCCGGCCCGCTCCGGCCGCCCCGCCGCGGCCCGCGGCCCCGCCCGTAACCCCGCCCGCACCCCCGGTGCCGAACGTTCCGCCCGCCCGGTCCGCGCCCCCTCCGTCCCCGCCGCGCCCGGCCGGTCCGCCGCGCCCGGCCGCCGTTCCGCTGCCACCGGCGGCCGTGCCTCTGCCGCCGGCCGCCCCGCCGCGCCCGCGCGGCCCCATACCGCCCGCCGGGCCCGCGCGGAACCCGTATCCGGCCCAGGACCTGCCGCCCCGCCCCGCGCCCGCGCCGGCCGGGCGGGGACGGCGAGGGGTCGTGGCCGCCGTGTGCCTGGTCGCGGGGCTCGGACTGGTCGGCGGAGCGGTGGCAGGAGCGGTGATCGGCCAGGGGCCGCGGGCGGCGGCGCCGCCCGCGGACGGCAGCCCGGAGGCGTTCGCCAAGGTCCGGGACGTCTGGCGGAACACGCCGGTGAACCAGCTCTTCCCGCCCACCGTCTCGGCCAAGAACGCCGGGCCGGGCGGCGCCGACCGCACCTGGACCCGGGTCGGCGTCGCCGCGCCGGCGGGCTGCGCCGGGGCGTTCGACCCGCCGCTGTCCCAGGCGCTGGCGCCCGTCGGCTGCCTGAAGCTGCTCAGGGCGAGCTACGTCGACAGCACGTCGACCACCGTCACCACGGTCGGCGTGGTCGTCGCCTCCGGCCAGGCGGCCGCCATGAGCGCCCTCAACCGGCGGTGGACCGGCCGGCACCTGGGCGAGCGCACCGACCTGGTGCCCCGGCCCGTCGCCTTCCCCGGCACGCCCACCGCGCACTTCGGCGCCCCGCAGCGCGGCAGTTGGGACGTCCAGATCTCCGCCGACCTGCCCTTCGTCGTCTACGCGGTGAGCGGCTTCGCCGACGGCCGGGCCGTGCCCGTACCGCAGCCCGCCGACAAGGCCGACGCCGACGGGGCGACCACCGCCGCCGCGCAGGCGGGCCTCGGCTTCGACGCGACCGGCCTCGCGTCGGCCGTGGACGACCGGCTGCACGCCGCCGTCACCGCGCTGCTGCACCCGCCGACCGACGGCACGGAGAAGCGATGACCGCCGCCCGCACCCGCGCCGCCCGCACGCTCGCCGCCCTCGCCGCGGCCGGCACCGTCCTCGCCCTCGGCGCGCCCCCCGCCACCGCCGACCCCGCGCGCAGCCTCGACTGGGCGCTCAGCGCGCTGCACGCCCAGCAGACCTGGCAGACCACGCGGGGCAAGGGCATCACCGTCGCCGTCCTCGACACCGGGGTCGACGCCACCCACCCCGACCTGACCGGCCAGGTGCTCCCCGGCAAGGACGAGGTCGGCTTCGGCGCCAAACCGGGGGACGGCGCCTGGGCCCGGCACGGTACGGGGATGGCCGCGATCATCGCCGGGCACGGCCACGGCCCCGGCGGCAGCGACGGCGTGCTCGGCATCGCGCCCCAGGCCCGCATCCTGCCCGTCCGGGTCATCCTGGAGGACAAGGACCCGCAGCGGCAGCGGGCCAGGACCAGCCGCGGCGACGCGCTGCCCGACGGCATCCGCTGGGCCGCCGACCACGGCGCCGACGTCATCAACCTCTCGCTCGGCGACGACAGCGCCACGGCCGCGCCCGTCGCCGCCGAGGACGACGCGATCCGGTACGCGCTCGGCAAGGGCGTCGTGGTCGTCGCCTCCGCGGGCAACGGCGGGGACGCGGCCGACCGCTCCTCCTACCCGGCGGCGTACCCGGGCGTCATCGCCGTCGCCGCCGTCGACCGGCACGGCGAGCACGCGTCCTTCTCCACCCACCGGTGGTACGCCTCGGTGTCCGCGCCCGGCGTCGAGGTCGTCATCGCCGATCCTGACCGCACCTACTACAACGGGTGGGGGACCAGCGCGGCCTCGGCGTACGCCTCCGGCGCCGCCGCCCTCGTCCGCTCGGTGAACCCGCGGCTCAGCCCGGCCCAGGTCAAGCAGGTGCTGGAGGACACGACCCAGGACAGGCCCAAGGGCGGGCGCAACGACGAGGTGGGGACCGGGCTGATCGACCCCGAGGCCGCCGTCGCCGCCGCCCGCCGGCTCAAGCCCGCCCCGGACAGCCCCGTCCCCGTCTCCTACGGCCGCACCTACTTCGCCCCCGGCCCCACCGCCGCGCCCGCGGCGCCCACCGCCTCCCGGCTCCTCGGCGACGGCCTGGCCACCACCTTCGCCGCCGTCGGGGCCGCCCTGATCGCCGCAGCGGCCCTGCTCTGGGTGCGTCGGCGCACCCAGTAGGGTGCGAGGGTGACGCTCAAGAGCATTCCGGACCCGGGGTTTTCCGACGACGACGGGTCGGCGGACGCCGCGCTCACCGCGGCGCTGGGGGCGTACGCGCAAGGGCGGGCGACCGACGCCGACGTGGTGGCGGCGCTGCACGGCGCGCGGCTGCTCGTGCCGGTCGTGGCGGTGCTCGGCGAGGCCGGGACGGGCCCGGACGGACTGCGTCGGGACAAGACGAGCGACATGGCGGTGCCGACGATCCAGGCGCCGGACGGCCGCCGCGCGCTGCCCGCGTTCACCTCGGTCCAGGCGCTCGCCCGCTGGCGCCAGGACGCCCGGCCGGTGGCCGTCCCGCTGCCGCAGGCGCTCCAGGCCCTCGCCCACGAGAAGGCGGACACGCTGCTGATCGACCTGGCAGGACCGGTGACGTACGAACTGACCGGAGCCGCGCTGCGGGCCGCCGCGGCGGGTCCCGGGGCCACGGACCCGCTGGCCGACCCCGCCGTACGCCAGGCGCTGCGGTCCGCGGTCGCCGCCGAACCGGCGGTGGTACGGGCCCACCTCGGCCCCGGCCGGCCGGGCACCGACGGCACCCTCGGCCTCGTGCTGGCCCCGGACGCCGACCTGAACGCGACCGCCGGGCGCCTGGCCTCGGCCCTCGCCGCCGACGAGACGCTGCGCACCGTGCTGCTCCAGGGCCTCGAACTCGCCCTCCTCCCGCCGGACGCGACCCTCCCGGGCGAGCCCCTGCTGTCCCGCTGACGCCCGCTGACACCGGTCGGCCCCTCGGCCGGCGCGAGCCCCGCTCCCGTCGGCCGACACTCTCGCGCGCGCCCGCAATCGTCCGCATGCGAGCCGAGATGTGTCCTTCACCCGGTGAGCCCACAATGCAAGGGCAGGGGTTGATCATTTCGAGGAGGTCGGATGCTGGACAGGCGAAACGTGATCTGCGAGTTCCTCGGCACGCTCCTGCTGGTGTTCTTCGCGGTGGGCGCCGCCGTGCTCGCGGGGCAGTACATCGGCACGCTCGGCATCGCGCTGGCCTTCGGCTTCGTCCTGCTGGCGATCGCCTACGCGGTCGGGCCGATCTCCGGCAGCCATGTGAACCCGGCGGTGACGCTGGGCATGCTGGTCGCCCGGCGGATCGATCTGCGGACCGCCGTCGAATACTGGATCGCCCAGGTCCTGGGCGCCATCGTGGGCGCGGCGCTGCTGCTCCTGGTGGCCGAGCAGGTGCCGGGCCTGAGGACGCACGGCGCCTTCGGCACCAACGGCTACGGCTACCGCTCGGCCGTCGGCATCAGCGTCTTCGGCTCCTTCGTCGCCGAGGTGATCCTGACGTTCCTGCTGGTCTTCGTCTATCTCGCGGTCACGCACAAGGTCGCGGTCGTGGGCTTCGACGGCCTGCCGATCGGTCTCGCGCTCGCCGTGGTCCACCTGATCGGCATCCCGCTCACCGGCACCGGGGTGAACCCGGCGCGGAGCCTGGGCCCGGCGCTCTTCGCCGGCAGCCCGGCGCTGTCCCAGCTCTGGCTGTTCCTGGTGGCCCCGCTGGTCGGCGGCGCCCTCGCGGCCGTGGTGCACCAGGTCACGCACCCGGCGATGGCGGCGGCGCGGGCCGCCCGGGCGGCGGCGGAGCAGGCGGAGGACGCGGCCCGCGCGAGCGGTTCACCGGAGGAGTAGCCCGGCCCGGTCCCCGCCTCGGTCGGCCCCGTCCGGCCCATGCCGGACGGTCGGCGGCGCGGACGGCGCGGGACGGCCGCGGACCGCCCGGCGGCTCAGCCGTAGACCGGACCGGTGAACTTCTCGCCGGGCCCCTGGCCGGGCTCGTCCGGCACCAGCGACGCCTCGCGGAAGGCGAGCTGGAGCGACTTGAGCCCGTCCCGCAGCGGCGCCGCGTGGAAGCTGCTGATCTCGGTGGCGCTCGCCGTCACCAGCCCGGCCAGCGCCTGGATGAGCTTGCGGGCCTCGTCCAGGTCCTTGTGGCCCGTCGCCCTCCTCGGCCAGGCCCAGGTTCACCGCCGCGGCGCTCATCAGGTGCACGGCCACGGTGGTGATCACCTCGACCGCGGGTACGTCCGCGATGTCGCGGGTCATGGCGTCGAAGTCGGGGGCGGGTGCGTCGCTCATGCGCCACACGATATGCCCCGTCCGGCCGATTACGTCCTGCGGGTGGTCGCTGGTATGCTGGGACATCGACCGGTCGGGCACCCACGTGTCCGACCACCAAGTGGAGGCTCCGATCTCCCACCTGATCGGCCGGCAAGGCCGATGGGTCCCGGTCAGACGGCACGGTCCGGCATGAGAAAGCGCCGGTCCGAGCGCCGTCCGATGCGCCCCGCGGAATATCGCGGCGGTGCTCCCGGTTGTGAGGAGCCCCGCCTGTGTCCCGTACGGGGCGTTTTTTGCGCCTGGGTACGGGGTCGCACGCAGACGTAACCCGAGCGCGGCTGTCGGCCAGTCAGCCGCGTAGTGCAACCGAGGAGGCCCCATCAGCGCCGAGCCCCGCATCAACGACCGGATTCGCGTTCCCGAGGTGCGACTTGTCGGTCCCAGTGGCGAGCAGGTGGGCATCGTGCCGCTTGCGAAGGCACTGGAGCTCGCGCAGGAGTACGACCTCGACCTGGTCGAGGTCGCGGCGAACGCCCGTCCGCCCGTGTGCAAGCTCATGGACTACGGGAAGTTCAAGTACGAGTCGGCCATGAAGGCCCGTGAGGCGCGCAAGAACCAGGCGCACACGGTCATCAAGGAGATGAAGCTCCGGCCGAAGATCGACCCGCACGACTACGACACCAAAAAGGGTCACGTCGTCCGGTTCCTCAAGCAGGGCGACAAGGTCAAGATCACGATCATGTTCCGCGGCCGTGAGCAGTCCCGGCCGGAGCTCGGCTACCGCCTGCTCCAGCGGCTCGCGGAGGACGTCACGGACCTCGGGTTCGTGGAGTCGAGCCCGAAGCAGGACGGCCGAAACATGATCATGGTCCTCGGTCCGCACAAGAAGAAGACCGAGGCGATGGCCGAGGCCCGCGAGGCCCAGGCCGCCCGCAAGGCGGTCCGCCAGGGTGAGACCGGTCGGCGACGCGACGGCCGACGAGCACGACGACGAGCACGCCGACGCGACGGCGGACGCTCCGGTCGAGTCGCAGGCCGACGCCGGCTGACGCCGCACACGTAACAACCCGGAGCGGACCGTTCCGGGCGGCAATGCAGGACTGACGCTCTCCGTACGCCCGGGACCGGGCGGCCGGGAGGGCCAGCGAAGAGGAGACCACGGCGCCATGCCGAAGAACAAGACCCACAGCGGTGCGAGCAAGCGCTTCAAGATCACCGGCTCCGGCAAGGTGCTCCGCGAGCGCGCCGGCAAGCGCCACCTGCTGGAGCACAAGCCGTCCAGCAAGACGCGCGCCCTGACCGGCACCGTCGAGGTGGCCCCGGCCGACGCCAAGAAGATCAAGAAGCTCCTCGGCAAGTGAGCCGGTGCGCCCCCGACCGGGGCGCGCCGTCGCGATCCGGGACCCCTATTCGCTTTCGGGCCGTGTGAGTACGACCGCGGTCCCCCAAAAGGAGTTATCAAGTGGCACGCGTCAAGCGGGCAGTCAACGCCCAGAAGAAGCGCCGGGCGATCCTCGAGCAGGCCAGCGGCTACCGCGGCCAGCGTTCGCGCCTGTACCGCAAGGCCAAGGAGCAGGTCACCCACTCCCTGGTCTACAACTACAACGACCGCAAGAAGCGCAAGGGCGACTTCCGGCAGCTGTGGATCCAGCGGATCAACGCCGCCGCCCGCGCCAACGGCATCACGTACAACCGCTTCATCCAGGGCCTGAAGGCCGCCAACGTCGAGGTCGACCGCAAGATCCTCGCGGAGCTGGCCGTCAACGACGCGAACGCGTTCGCGACGCTCGTCGAGGTGGCGCAGAAGGCCCTGCCGAGCGACGTCAACGCGCCCAAGGCGGCGTGAGGTCACGCCGCGCGAGCGGCACAGCCGGTACGGCGCCGGGCCCGCGGGTGGGTTGCCCCCTGCGGGCCTGTGGCTTGTCCGCCTGAGGTGAGCCCGGTGGCGACGGGTCCGCGCGCGATGGGTCGCCCGCGGCGGGTACGGCGCCGCCGGACTCCGCCGGCCCGGCCGAGCGCCGCCCCGGCGCAGCTCTCCGCTCCGCTTCCGAAGAAAGAGATCCATGGCCACCCCTGAGCTGACCTCCGTGCGGTCCGCGCGCGTCACCGCCGCGCACCGCCTGGCCAAGCGGAGCTTCCGCGGCAAGGAGCGGCGGTTCATCGCGGAGGGGCCGCAGGCCGTGCGCGAGGCGATCGCGCACGCCGGGGGAGCGGCCGGGCGCACCCTGATCGAGCTGTACGCCACGCCCGAGGCGGCCGAGCGGCACCCGGAGATCGTGGCGGCGGCCCGGGCGGCCGGGGCGCCGGTGCTCACCGCCACGCCCGAGGTGGTCGCCGAGATCTCCGGCACGGTGACCCCGCAGGGCCTGGTCGGCCTGTGCCGGTTCGTGGACACGCCGTTCGCCGAGGTGCCGGCCGCCCGGCCGCGGCTGGTGGCCGTCCTCGCGCACGTCCGCGACCCCGGGAACGCGGGCACCGTGCTGCGCTGCGCGGACGCGGCGGGCGCCGACGCGGTCGTGCTCACCGACGCGTCGGTGGACCCGTACAACCCCAAGGCCGTGCGCGCCTCGGCCGGCAGCCTGTTCCACCTGCCGGTCGCCGTCGGCGTGTCCGTCGAGGAGGCGGTGGCGGGGCTGCGGGCCGCGGGCGTGCGCGTGCTCGCCGCCGACGGGGCCGGCGACCGGGACCTGGACGAGGAGCTGGACGCCGGCCGGATGGCCGGCCCGACCGCCTGGGTGTTCGGGAACGAGGCGTGGGGCCTGCCCGAGGAGACCAGGGCGCTGGCCGACGCGGTGGTGCGCGTGCCGATCCACGGCGCGGCGGAGAGCCTGAACCTCGCCACGGCCGCGGCGGTGTGCCTGTACGCCTCCGCGAGGGCGCAGCGCGCACCCGGAGGGTGCCGCGGCGTCCCGTCCAGCTAGTAGGGTGGCGGCCCGGGGGGCCCTGAGAGGGGGGTGGCGGCGTGGACGTGATGCCGCAGAACGGCGCGCGGGGCGCGCTGGTGGGGTGGCCCGCCCACCCGGTGGACCGCGAGTCGCAGGCGCGTGCGCCTTTGGACGCCCACCCCCTGGCCATCGACCCGGACGACCTGCCCGACGGGCTGGTGATCGCCGACGAGCAGGGCCGCGTGGTCTGCTTCAACGCCGCCGCCGCCCGGATCACCGCCCTGCGCCCGGCCGCCGTGCTCGGGATGCCGGTCGAGCAGGCGCTGCCCCTGGAGGACCTGGAGGGCCGCCGCTGGTGGCAGGTCACCGACCCGTACGGCGGGCTGGCGATCCGGGTCGGGCAGCCGGAGCGCAATCTGCTGCTGCCCGGCGGCCGCGAGGTGCTGGTGTCGGCGCGGTACGTACGGCAGCAGCCGCGCGGGCCGGTGCGCCGGCTGGTGGTGACGCTGCGCGGCACCGAGGCCCGGCGCCGTACCGAGCGCTCGCACGCCGAGCTGATCGCGACCGTCGCCCACGAACTGCGCTCCCCGCTCACCTCGGTCAAGGGCTTCACCGCGACGCTGCTCGCCAAGTGGGAGCGGTTCACCGAGGACCAGAAGAAGCTGATGCTGGAGACCGTGGACGCCGACGCGAACCGGGTCACCCGGCTGATCGCCGAACTCCTCGACATCTCCCGGATCGACTCCGGGCGCCTTGAGGTGCGCCGCCAGCCCGTCGACATGGCGGCGGCCGTGCGCCACCACGTGGACGGGCACGTCGCGGCCGGCCAGCCGGCCGAGCGGTTCACCGTCCGGGTCGACGGCACGCTGCCCGCGCTGTGGGCCGACCCGGACAAGGTCGACCAGGTGCTGGGCAACCTGCTGGAAAACGCGGTGCGGCACGGCGAGGGAACTGTCACCATCGACGTCACGGCCTCGCTACGGCCCGCGCGAGCGCGAGCTGCACCGGCACGGCGGTCACCGTCGAGCGACGAGGGGCCCGGCATCCCGGAGGAGTCCATGAGCCGCGTGTTCACCCGTTTCTGGCGGGGCAGCAAGCGCGGCGGCACCGGTCTGGGGCTGTACATCGTCAAGGGCATCGTCGAGGCGCACGGCGGCACCATCGCGGTCGGCCGCGCGCCCGGCGGCGGCGCCGAGTTCCGATTTATCCTGCCCGTCGGGGCCCCCGCCTACCTGGCCTGACCCTCACCGGTCGCCGGCAGGGCGCGAGAGCCGCCCCGACGGGCTCGCCGCCCGCGGTCACCACCGCCCGTAGTCGCCTGCCACCCGGCGGGCTCCGCGCGGCCAGTAGACTCAGCCTTTGGCATGTGTCCGGTCGGGCAGAGCCTCCCCCACAGGTTCGAGCCCTGGGCGGGGTGCCTGCGGCGAAGCCAGGGGGAGCGCCCCCACCATCATCCGAATGCGGAACGGGAAGAGATGTCGGCACCGAACAAGTCGTACGACCCTGTCGAGGTCGAGGCATTGCAGCCGCAGCAGATCGAGCGGATGCGCGACGAGGCGCTCGCCGCGATCGCGGCGGCCGCCGATCTGGACGCGCTGGCCCATGTCAAGACCGCGCACACCGGCGGCACCTCGCCGCTCGCGCTCGCCAACCGGGAGATCGGCGCGCTCCCGCCGCAGGCCAAGGCCGAGGCGGGCAAGCGGGTCGGCCAGGCCCGCGGCGCGGTGAACAAGGCGCTCGCCGCCCGCCAGGGCGAGCTGGAGGCCGAGCGCGACACCCGGGTGCTGGTCGAGGAGGCGGTGGACGTCACGCTGCCCTACGACCGGGTCCCGGCGGGCGCCCGCCACCCGCTGACCACCCTCAGCGACCGCATCGAGGACATCTTCGTCGCCATGGGCTACGAGGTGGCCGAGGGCCCCGAGGTCGAGGCCGAGTGGTTCAACTTCGACGCCCTGAACTTCCCGCCCGACCACCCGGCGCGCGAGACCCAGGACACCTTCTTCGTCGAGGGCGCCGACGCACTCGACGGCGGCAGGGGCTCCGCGGGCTCGCTCGGCGCCGACGCGTCCGGGGTCGTGCTGCGCACCCACACCTCGCCGGTCCAGATCCGCGCGCTGCTGGAGCGCGAGCTGCCGGTGTACGTCATCGCGCCCGGCCGGGTCTACCGCTCCGACGAGCTGGACGCGACCCACACCCCGGTCTTCATGCAGGTCGAGCTGCTCGCGGTCGACGAGGGCCTGACGATGGCCGACCTGAAGGGCACCCTCGACCACATGGTGGTCTCGCTCTTCGGCGAGGGCATGAAGACCCGGCTGCGGCCCAACCACTTCCCCTTCACCGAGCCGTCCGCCGAGATGGACATGGTCTGCTACGTCTGCCGCGGCGCGTCCGTCGGCAACCCGGACCGGCCCTGCCGCACCTGCTCCTCCGAGGGCTGGATCGAGCTGGGCGGCTGCGGCATGGTCAACCCGAAGGTGCTCGTCGCCTGCGGCGTCGACCCCCAGAAGTACAGCGGTTTCGCCTTCGGCTTCGGCATCGAGCGGATGCTGATGTTCCGTCACAGCGTCGAGGACATGCGAGACATCGTCGAGGGTGACGTGCGCTTCACCCTTCCGTTCGGGATGGAGATCTGATGCGGGTCCCGCTTTCTTGGCTGCGGGAGTACGTCGACCTGCCCGCCGGTGCGACCGGCCGCGACGTCCAGGCCAAACTCATTTCCGCCGGCCTGGAGGTCGAGACCGTCGAACAGGTCGGCGCCGGGCTCCAGGGCCCGCTGGTCGTCGGCGAGGTGCTGACCATCGAGGAGCTGGAGGGCTTCAAGAAGCCGATCCGGTTCTGCACGGTGGACGTCGGCAAGGCCAACGGCACCGGCGAGCCGCAGGAGATCGTCTGCGGCGCCCGCAACTTCGCGGTCGGCGACAAGGTCGTGGTGATCCTGCCCGGCGGCGTGCTGCCCGGCGACTTCCGGATCTCCGCCCGCAAGACCTACGGCCGCATCTCGCACGGCATGATCTGCTCGGCCCGCGAGCTCGGCATGGGCGAGGACCACGACGGCATCATCGTGCTGCCGCCGGAGCACGAGGCCGGCACCGACGCGATCGAGCTGCTCGAACTGCGCGACGAGGTGCTCGACATCGCCGTCACCCCCGACCGCGGCTACTGCCCTGTCGCTGCGCGGCGTCGCCCGCGAGGCCGCCATCGCCTACGGGCTGCCGCTGCAGCGACCCGGCGCTCATCGACGTGCCGGCGCCCAACACGGCCGGCTACCCGGTCGCGGATCGCCGACCCGGCCGGCTGCGACCGCTTCACCGCCCGCACGGTGACCGGCGTCAACCACGAGGCCCGCTCGCCGATCTGGCTGCAGCGCCGCCTCCAGAAGGTCGGCATGCGGCCCATCTCGCTGGCCGTCGACATCACCAACTACGTGATGTTCGAGGTCGGCCAGCCGCTGCACGCCTACGACCGGACCCGGCTCGACGGGCCGATCGGGGTGCGCCGCGCGCAGCCCGGCGAGAAGCTCACCACGCTCGACGGCGCCGCAGCGGGTGCTCGACGCCGAGGACCTGCGTCATCACCGACGACTCCGGGCCGATCGGCCTGGCCGGCGTCATGGGCGGCGCCCACACCGAGATCGCCGACTCCGGCGAGGGCGGCAGCTCCGAGATCGTCATCGAGGCCGCGCACTTCGACCCGGTCTCGATCGCCCGCACCGCCCGCCGGCACAGGCTCGGCTCCGAGGCGTCCCGCCGCTTCGAGCGCGGCACCGACCCGCAGGCCACCGCCGCCGCCGCGCAGCGCGCGGTCGACCTGCTGGTGCTGCTGGCCGGCGGCACCGCCGAGCCCGGCGTCACCGACGTCGCCCCGCCGTCCGCGCCGCGCACGATCGCCATGCCCGCCGACCACCCGGACCGGGTCGCGGGCACCGAGTACGGCCGGGAGACCGTCGTCCGCCGGCTCCAGGAGATCGGCTGCGACGTCGGGGGCTCCCGGCCGAGGCTCCGCGGCGGGACGGACGACCTGATCGTCACCGTCCCGAGCTGGCGCCCCGACCTGACCTTCCCCAACGACCTCGCCGAAGAGGTCATCCGGCTGGAGGGCTACGAGAACCTGCCGTCCACCCTGCCGCGCCCGCCGGCCGGGCGCGGCCTGACCGAGTCGCCAGCTGCTGCGCCGCCGGGTCGGCCGCGCGCTGGCCGGGGCCGGCTACGTCGAGGCGCCCAGCTACCCCTTCCTCGGCGCGGAGGTCTTCGACCAGCTCGGCCTGGACGCGGACGACCCGCGGCGGCGTCACGGTCACCGCTCGCCAACCCGCTCTACGACACCGAGCCGGACCTGCGCACCACGCTGCTGCCCGGCCTGCTCGCCACCCTGCGGCGCAACCACGGGCGCGGCGCGCACGACCTCGCGCTCTTCGAGACCGGGCTGGTCTTCCTGCCGACCGGGCGAGGCCGTCGCGCCGCCGCGGCTGCCGGTGGACCGGCGGCCCACCGACGAGGAGATCGCCGCGCTCCAGGCCGCGCTGCCCGACCAGCCGCGGCGGGTCGGCGCGGTGCTCGCCGGCGCCCGCGAGCAGGCCGGCTGGTGGGGCGCGGGCCGCCCGGCGGGCTGGGCCGACGCGGTCGAGGCCGCCCGGACCGTGGCCCGCGAGGCCGGGGTCGAACTGACCGTCGGCAGGACCAGTACGCGCCCTTCCACCCCGGCCGGTGCGCCGCGCTGCTGGCCGGCGACGAGCGTCGTCGGGCACGCCGGCGAGCTGCACCCGCGGGTGACCAAGGCGCTCGGGCTGCCCGAGCGGACCTGCGCGATGGAGGTCGACCTCGACCTGATCGAGCGGGCCGGCGACGGACGCGCCGACCGGGCCGCGGGTCTCCACCTTCCCCGTGGCCACGCAGGACGTCGCGCTGGTCGTGGACGCGCGCCGTCCCGGCCGCCGACGTGGAGGCCGCGCTGCGCGACGGGGCGGGCGAACTGCTGGAGTCCGTCCGGCTGTTCGACATCTACACCGGTGAGCAGATCGGGGCGGGCCGCAAGTCCCTCGCGTACGCGCTGCGCTTCCGCGCGCCGGACCGCACGCTCACCGCGGACGAGGCGTCCGCCGCCCGGGACGCGGCCGTCGCCGCCGCCACGGCCCGCACGGGTGCCACCCTCCGCGGCGCCTGATCCCCGCCCTGCGGGCCGGGCACACGGATGACGGCCCCGGCTTGCCGCCCGCGCACGCGCGGGCGGCAAGCCGGGGCCCGCGTGCGTAGGCTCTCGCCGAGGACAGTGATCGGCCGGGTGCCGATTCCGGCCGGGGCCCGCGGGCGTACGCGGCTCAGGGTCCGTACCCGGGCCTGCCGAGGGTCCCGGGGGAGGCTGCCGACAGGGTTCACCGCCCCCCGTTCGGCGCCGTCACCGCGGTCGCGCTCACCGAGGAGGGCCACGGCGGCCGGGAGTACGTGATCGCCGGCCCCGGACTGCTGACCGTCGCCACGGCGTAGCCGCGCCGCCGCTTCCCCGCTGCCGAAAACCCCCGGGAGACAGACCCCCGGCCACACCGCCGTACGGAGCGCCGCGGCGCCCGGCGGCCGCTTCCTTGCTACAACCGAGAGGGAACGGACTGGGGCGTACGGTGGGAAAACGCCCGCACCGACGACGGGGCCGGGACAGGGGTACGGGACCGGTGGAGGAGCCGAAGGTGACGGAAGAGCCCACGACGCAGCCGCCCGCGGGGCCGCCGGAGCGGCCGAGCCCGGACCCGCCCGGCACCGCCGAGGACGCCGGAGGTCTCGCCGCGGCGGCGGCCGGGCCCCCGCCGCCCGCCACGCCCACCGTGATCGTGGACGACCTGCACGTGGTGTACCGGGTCTACGGGGCGGGCGCGGGCAAGGGCAGCGCGCCGGCCGCGTTCGCCCGCCTGGTACTGCGCCGCGGCTCGCCGAACGTCCATCTGGTGCACGCGGTCAAGGGCGTGAGCTTCACCGCCTACCGCGGCGAGGCGATCGGCATCATCGGGTCCAACGGCTCCGGCAAGTCCACGCTGCTCAAGGCCATCGCCGGCCTGCTGCCCGCCGACGGCGGCAGGGTCTACACCGAGGGCCAGCCCTCGCTGCTCGGCGTCAACGCCGCGCTGATGAGCGACCTGACCGGCGGGGTCAACGTGGTGCTGGGCGGCCTGGCCATGGGCATGTCCCGGGAGGAGGTCTCGGCCCGCTACCAGGGGATCGTGGAGTTCTCCGGCATCAACGACAAGGGCGACTTCATCACGCTGCCGATGCGGACGTACTCCTCCGGGATGTCCGCCCGGCTGCGCTTCTCCATCGCCGCCGCCAAGAACCACGACGTGCTGATGATCGACGAGGCGCTGGCCACCGGGGACCGGGCCTTCCAGATCCGCTCCGAGGAGCGGATCAGGGAGCTGCGCAAGGAGGCCGGCACGGTCTTCCTGGTCAGCCACAACAACAAGTCGATCCGCGACACCTGCGACCGGGTGCTGTGGATCGAGCACGGGCGAGCTGCTGATGGACGGCCCCACCGACGAGGTGGTCGGGGCCTACGAGAACGGCTGACGCGCCCGGCCGCGCGGGACGCCCCCGCGGTCGGCGCGCGCGGGGGCTCAGTACGCGTAGAAGCCCGCGCCGCTCTTGCGGCCGAGGCGGCCCGCGTCGACCATCCGCTGGAGGATCGGCGGCGCGGCGTACAGCGCCTCCTTGTACTCGGCGTACATCGAGTCCGCGATGGCGGCGACCGTGTCCAGGCCGATCAGGTCGGAGAGCTTGAGCGGGCCCATCGGGTGGGCGCAGCCCATCTCCATGCCGTTGTCGATGTCCTCGCGGGTGGCGATGCCCGACTCGTACATCCGGATCGCGGAGAGCAGGTACGGCACCAGCAGCGCGTTGACCACGAAGCCGGAGCGGTCCTGGGCGCGGATCGGGTGCTTGCCCAGCACCTCGGTCGACCAGGTGCTCGGCGCGCTTGAGGGTCTCGCTCGCCGGTGGTGAGCGCGGGGATCAGCTCGACCAGGCGCTGGACCGGCGCCGGGTTGAAGAAGTGGATGCCCACCACCTGGTCGGGGCGGGAGGTGGCGACCGCGAGCCGGACCAGCGGGATGGAGGAGGTGTTGGAGGCGAGGATCGCGTCCTGGCGGGTGACGACCTGGTCGAGGACCTTGAAGATGTCCAGCTTGACCTGCTCGTTCTCCACGACGGCCTCGATCACCAGGTCGCGGTCGGCGAACTCGCCGAGGTCGGTGGTGAAGCTCAGCCGGCCCAGCGCGGCGTCCCGCTGCTCCTCGGTGAGCTTGCCGCGCTCGGCGGCCTTGGCGAGCGAGTTGGACAGCCGGGCCCGGCCCAGCTCCAGCGCGTCCCCGGTGGTCTCCGCGACCCGGACGTCGAGCCCCGCCTTGGCGCAGACCTCGGCGATGCCGGAGCCCATCTGCCCGGCGCCCACCACTCCGACGCGCTGGATGTCACTCACTCGTCAGCCTCCCGACCGCGTGTCCGAACTTCTCGTGTTCCGGACAGACGTTACCGGTCACCGGAATCCCCGGGACCGGCCGGGGCCGCTCCCGGGGATTCCCGCCGCTCAGCCCCGGTGGAGCCGCCGCCGGCCGCGGCGCCGGGGGGCTGCCCGTGCCGTCCGGGGCGTGGCGGGGGTGCCCTCGCGGAGGACGGTGCCCTGCCCCCTGGCGGGGTGCCCTTGCGCGGGGCGGCCCGGGGTGAGGGGGCGCGCGTGAGGTGGGCGCGCCGTGCGTACCGCGCCGGGAGGCGGCCGGGGCCCGCCAACCCGCCGCCCCCGGCCGCCGGTTGCAGTGGAGTAGACCATTCGGCGGTTGCCGCCATCGCCGAACGCGTCCATCATCGGCGGGTCGTGACCGGAGATCAGGAGGACGGCATGGAGCCACTCTCGCGCAGAACCTTCACCGTGGCGGCGGCGGGCGCGCTCGCCTCGGCCGCCGCGGTCGGCGCCGCCCGCGCCGCCGCGCCGGCCGCCGGCGCCGCACCCGCCGCCGCGCCCGCGGACCGGGGGGACGGTCCCGGACAGCGGGCCGCGGCACCGGGAACTGCGCGGCATGTGGATCGCCTCGGTGGCCAACACCGACTGGCCGTCCGCGCCCGGCCTGTCGCCCGCCGAGCAGCGGCAGGAACTGCTCGACCTGCTGGACATCGCCGTCGAGCGGCGGCTGAACGCCGTGATGCTCCAGGTCCGTCCGACCGCCGACGCCTTCTGGCCCTCGCCCGTACGAGCCCTGGTCGCAGTACCTCACCGGCACCCAGGGCCGCGACCCCGGCTGGGACCCGCTGGGCACCGCCGTGCACGAGGCGCACCGCCGCGGCCTGGAGCTGCACGCCTGGTTCAACCCGTACCGGGTCGCGATGACCGAGGACCCGACCACGCCTGGTGCCCACCCACCCGGCCCGGCTGCACCCGGACTGGGTGCTGCCCTACGGCGGCAAGCTCTACTACAACCCGGGCCTGCCCGAGGTCCGCCGCTTCGTCGAGGACGCCATGCTCGACGCGGTGCGCCGCTACCCGATCGACGCCGTGCACTGGGACGACTACTTCTACCCGTACCCGGTGGCCGGCCAGACCTTCGACGACGACGACGCCTACGCCCGCTACGGCGCCGGCTTCGCCGACCGCGACGCCTGGCGCCGCAACAACACCGACCTGCTGGTCAGCGAGACGGCCGCCCGGATCAAGCGGATCAGGCCCGGCACCGACTTCGGCATCAGCCCGTTCGGCGTGTGGCGCAACGCCGCCAACGACCCGCTCGGCTCGGCCACCCAGGCCGGCGTGCAGACCTACGACGACCTGCACGCGGACACCCGCGGCTGGGTCAAGCGCGGCTGGCTCGACTACATCGCGCCGCAGATCTACTGGAACATCGGCTTCGCCGTCGCCGACTACGGCGTCCTGGTGCCCTGGTGGTCCGACGTCGTGGCCGGCACCCGGGCCAAGCTCTACGTCGGCGAGGCCCTGTACAAGGTCGGCGTCGCCGGCCAGCCCGCGCAGTGGCAGGACCCGGCCGAGCTGTCCCGCCACCTCACCTTCGACCAGGACCACCCCGAGGTGCGGGGCAACATCTACTTCTCCGCCACGCGAGGTCACCGCGGACCCGCTCGGCGCGATGAGCCGCGTCGTCGCCGACCACTACCCGACCCGGGTGCGCACGCCGTGAGATGATCCCCTGTCACCGCCGGGCCGTGGTGCGGTCACGACCCGGCGGTGATCGGTAAAACAGGTCGTACGGCTGTACGGTCCGCTGTTACGGTCGGGCCGTGGCGAAACTCAATCAGATCATCGCGGTCGAGAAGGGCGTCAAGTCCAAGGCGCAGCAGGAACTGACCGCGGCCCATCACGGACTTGCAGAAGCCGGCGCTGCTCTCCGGCATCGCGCGGACCTACCAGCCCAAGGACGAGGAGGGCGAGCAACTGCCGCCCGAGTCGACCCGGGTGCAGCTCCAGGCCGAACAGGCGCTGAAGTCCACCGCGACCGCGCTCACCCGGCTGTTCGACGTGACCGCCACCAAGGACTGGGCGAACTGCGAGGCGCGCGCCCACGTCAGCGTCGACGGACGCGAACTGCTGCGCGACGTCCCGGTGTCGTACCTGCTCTTCCTGGAGAAGCAGCTCACCGACCTCAACACCTTCGTACGCAAGCTGCCGGTGCTCGACGCCTCGGAGGCGTGGAACCTCGACGCGTCCACCGACGCGTGGAAGACCGAGCCGGTGCGCACCATCCGCACCAAGAAGGTGCCGCGCAACCACGTGAAGGCCGAGGCGACCGAGAAGCACCCCGCGCAGGTGGAGGTGTACTACGAGGACGTGCCGGTCGGGTACTGGACCACCGTGAAGTTCTCCGGCGCGCTGCCCGCCCGCCGGGTGAACGAACTGCTGGAGCGGGTCGAGAAGTTGCAGCAGGCGGTGAAGTTCGCCCGCGAGGAGGCCAACGGCTCCGAGGTCACCGACCAGCGGGTCGGCGACGCGGTGTTCGGCTACCTGCTGGGCCCGTAGGCCCGGATCAGACTCCCTCCCCGCCGCCTTTGCGCGGGAGGGTGCGCGAGGAGCGCAAAGCTGAAGCTGAAGCTTGTCGTGAACCACGCGGTTCCAGTGGGGGTTCGAATCCCTCCCCCGGCACATCCGGCCGGGGTGGCCCAACCGGCAGAGGCAGACCGCGGTCAATCTCAGACTCTTGCTCCAGACTCAGCATTCGCCGCCGATCGCCGGATCGACCGGCCACGGGCTAGGTCGTCAGGTGCCGGTTCGAATCCGGTCCGGTGCTCTTCCTGCACCGGTAGTTCAATGGCAGAACGAGACGACATCAGACTGACCTGTGGCCTCAAGCGTGCCGGTGTGTGCACTGTGGCGGCACCTCAGGGGCCCGGAGGCTGGACATGCCTCCGGGCCCCGCTCCGTGTCCGGGCCGGCTCCGATCACCGCGCCGGGTCCGTCTACCGTGCCGGACGCGACCGGGCGGCGGCCGCGGATTCCCGCTGTCAGCCGACGAGGGTCTGGGTGCCGAGGACGCCGAGGAGCGCGAGCCGTTCGGCGTCCCGCGTGCCGGGCTCGGCCGTGTAGACCATGATGCGCAGGTCGCTGCCCGCGACGCTGAGCAGGTCGCAGTCCAGCGTCAGGGCGCCCACCTGCGGGTGGTCGATCGTCTTGCGCGACGCCTCGTGCCGGCCCACGGCGCCGCCGTCCCACAGCTCGGCGAACCGCTCGCTGTTCGCGCGCAGTTCCGCGATCAGCTGCCGCAGCCGCTGGTCGGCCGGATACCGGCTCGCCGTCGCCCGCAACGCGGCGACCTGCGCGGTCTCCAGCGCCCGCCGGGCCTGCGGGGTGTGCCGGACCGGCTGCCCGAGCCGAGGAAGGTGCGCCACACCGCGTTGCGCTCCTTGCCGTGCCGCTCACCCATCAGCGCCGTGTACAGCGGGTTGGCCAGCAGCAGCGTCCACGATCGCGTCGGAGACCGCGACGGGCGTCCCGGTCAGCCGGTCCAGCATCCGCTGCACGCTCGGCGTGATGTAGGCCGGCACCGTGCCCTGCCCCGGCGGTACCAGCCCGGCGGCGTGGAACAGGTGCTCGCGCTCCTGCGCGGACAGCCGCAGCGCCCGGCCCAGCGCCTCGACGACCTGCTCCGACGGGTTGGTGGCCCGGCCCTGTTCGAGGCGGGTGACGTAGTCGACCGAGATCCCGGCCAGCAGCGCCAGTTCCTCGCGGCGCAGCCCGGCCGCGCGCCGGTGCCCGCCGGCCGGCAGCCCGGCCGCCTCCGGGGCGACCCGGTCGCGCCAGCGCCGCACCGTGTGCCCGAACTCCGTGGTCCCCATGCCCCCACTGTGCACCGCGCCGGCCCGGATCTTCCTGGTACTGCCAGTCCCAGGAAGACGGGACGCCTGGCTGACCGCGCCGCCGCGCCGCATCGTGGAGGCATGACAACGACACTGATCACCGGAGCGAACAAGGGCCTCGGCTTCGAGACCGCCCGCCGGCTCGTCGCCGCGGGCCACACCGTCTACCTCGGCAGCCGGGACGCCGACCGCGGGCGGCGCGGCCGCCGAGCGGCTGGGCGCGCGGGCGGTCCGGCTCGACGTCACCGACGACGCGTCCGTGGCGGCCGCGGCGCGGACCGTCGAGGCCGACGGAGGGCTGGACGTACTGGTCAACAACGCCGGCATCGAGGAGCGAGGCGAGGGCAACGCCGGTGATCGGCGCCGCGGACCTGACCGCCGACGTGATGCGGGCGACGTTCGAGACGAACGTCTTCGGCACGGTACGCGTCACCGCACGCGTTCCTGCCGCTGCTGCTGCGGTCCGCCGCCCCGGTCGTGGTCAACGTCAGCAGCGGCCTGGCCTCGCTGGCGCGGGTCAGCCACCCCGGGCACCGCGGCGTACGCCTACCCGGGCGTCGCCTACCCGGCGTCGAAGACCGCGGTCAACGTGATCACCGTGCAGTACGCGAAGGCGTTCCCGCACGATGCGGATCAACGCCGTGGAGCCCGGCTTCACCAGGACCGACCTGAACGGCGAACACCGGCACCCAGACCGTCGAGGAGGGCGCCGAGATCATCGTGCGCATGGCGCAGATCGGCCCCGACGGCCCCACCGGGGGCTACTTCGACGCCGAGGGCCCGCTTCCCTGGTGATCCGGTTCCCTGGTGATCCGTCCGCCGCACCGGGCGGATAGGGTGGAGGGACGATGGAGTTGTGGGAATCGCCGTGGGGCGAGGTCGAGCTGGGGCGATATCCGGCGGAGGCGCGGGAGCAGCTACGGGCGTGGGACGCGGCGGACGACGTACGCCGCCCGGCACCTGGCGCGAGACCGGCGCCGCCGGGGACGTCGTGGTGGTGGGCGACCGCTGGGGCGCCCTGGCCACCGCGCTGGCCGGGCTGGCGCCGACGCAGATCTCGGACTCCTACCTGGGCCAGCAGGCCACCCGGGCGAACCTGGCGCGTAACGTGCCGGCCGCCGTTGCGGAGCGGGTGCGGCTGCTGTCCACCCGGGACGACCCGCCGGCCCGGGTGGACGTGCTGGTCGTCCGGGTCCCCAAGAGCCTGGCCCTGCTGGAGGACCAGCTGCACCGGCTGGCCCCCGCGGTCCACCCGGACACCGTGGTCGTCGGGCACCGGCATGGTCGAGCGAGATCCACACCTCGACGCTGCGGCTCTTCGAGCGCATCATCGGCCCGACGCGCACGTCGCTCGGCCGTCCGCAAGGCCCGGCTGATCTTCTGCGACCCCGGACCCGGCGCCGGCCACGGACCGCGAACCCGTGGCCGCTGCGCTACGCGCTCCCGGACGGCATCGGCCCGATGTCGGGCCGCACGGTGACCAACCACGCGGGCGTGTTCTGCGCCGAGCGGCTGGACATCGGCACCCGGCTGCTGCTGCGGCACCTGCCGGACCGCGAAGGGCCGGGACCGGGTGGTGGACCTCGGGTGCGGCAACGGCGTGGTCGGCACCGCGGCCGCGCTGGCCAACCCGGACTCCGACGTGCTGTTCGTCGACGAGTCCCACCAGGCCGTGGCCTCCGCCGAGGCCACCTTCGCGGCGAACGCCGGCCCGGCCGCCAAGGCCGAGTTCGTGGTCGGGGACGCCCTGACCGCGGTGCCCGCCGGGCAGCGCCGACCTGGTGCTGAACAACCCGCCGTTCCACTCCCACCGGGCCACCACCGACACCACCGCCCGCCGGATGTTCGGCACCGCGCGGGCCGCGCTGCGCGAGGGCGGCGAGCTGTGGGTGGTCGGCAACCGCCACCTCGGCTACCACGTGCGGCTGCGCCGCCTGTTCGGCAACTGCGAAGTCGTCGCCTCCGACCCGAAGTTCGTGGTGCTGCGCGCCGTCAAGCAGCTGAGCCCGGGGCGCGCACGGGCGCCGGATGACGCGGCCAGCCGGCGAGCCGTCGACGCCCGGTACGAGATCCGGCGAGCCCGTACGGCCCGGCCGGCCCGTCAGCCGCCCCGGCCGGGCGGATGCCGGCCGGGGCGGGGCACGTCACGCGCGAGGCGTCACGCGGCGGTCAACCCAGCGACGCCAGCGCCTCGTTGAAGGTCGCCGACGGGCGCATCACGGCCGTCGCCTTGGCCGGGTCGGGCTGGTAGTAGCCGCCGATGTCGGCCGGGCGAGCCCTGCACGGCGATCAGCTCGTCGACGATGGTCTGCTCCTGCTCGGCCAGCGTCTTGGCCAGCGGCCGCGAACGCCTCGGCGAGCTCGGCGTCGTCGCTCTGCGCGGCCAGCTCCTGCGCCCAGTACAGCGCCAGGTAGAAGTGGCTGCCGCGGTTGTCGATGCCGCCGAGCCGGCGGCGTCGGCGACTTGTCCTCGTTGAGGAAGGTGCCGGTCGCGCGGTCGAGGGTGTCGGCCAGGACCTGGGCGCGGGCGTTGCCGGTGGTCTGCGCGAGGTGCTCGAAGCTGACCGCGAGCGCGAGGAACTCGCCGAGGCTGTCCCAGCGCAGGTAGTTCTCCTTGACCAGCTGCTGGACGTGCTTGGGCGCGGAGCCGCCGGCGCCGGTCTCGAACAGGCCGCCGCCGTTCATCAGCGGCACGACCGAGAGCATCTTGGCGCTGGTGCCCAGCTCCAGGATCGGGAACAGGTCGGTCAGGTAGTCGCGCAGCACGTTGCCGGTGACCGAGATGGTGTTCTCGCCGCGGCGGATGCGCTCCAGCGAGAACGCGGTGGCCTCGACCGGCGACATGATCTCGATCTGCAGGCCCTCGGTGTCGTGCTCGCGGCAGGTACGCGCGGACCTTCTCGATCAGCTGGGCGTCGTGGGCGCGGGTCGCGTCCAGCCAGAAGACGGCCGGGTCGCCGGTGGCGCGGGCCCGGGTGACGGCGAGCTTGACCCAGTCCTGGATCGGCAGGTCCTTGGTCTGGCACATCCGGAAGATGTCGCCGGCGCTGACCGCCTGCTCCAGCACGGCCGTGCCGTCGGCGTCGACCACCCGGACGGTGCCGGTGACCGGGATCTCGAAGGTCTTGTCGTGGCTGCCGTACTCCTCGGCCTTCTGCGCCATCAGGCCGACGTTCGGCACCGAGCCCATGGTCGCCGGGTCGTAGGCGCCGTGCGCGCGGCAGTCGTCGATGACGACCTGGTAGACGCCCGCGTAGCTGCTGTCCGGCAGCACCGCGAGGGTGTCGGCCTCCTGGCCGTCCGGGCCCCACATGTGGCCGGAGGTGCGGATCATGGCCGGCATGGAGGCGTCGACGATGACGTCGCTCGGCACGTGCAGGTTGGTGATGCCGCGGTCGGAGTCGACCATGGCCAGCGCCGGGCCCGTCGGCCAGCTCGGCCTCGAAGGACGCCTTGATCGCCGCGCCCTCGGGCAGCGACTCCAGGCCCTTGAGGATGCCGCCGAGGCCGTCGTTCGGGGTGAGGCCGGCCGCGGCCAGCACCGCGCCGTACGCGGCGAAGGTCTCCGGGAAGAAGGCGCGCACCACGTGGCCGAAGATGATCGGGTCGGAGACCTTCATCATGGTGGCCTTGAGGTGCACCGAGAACAGCACGCCCTCGGCCTTGGCCCGGGCGATCTGGGCGGTCAGGAACTCGCGCAGCGCGGCGACCCGCATCACGGACGCGTCCACGACCTCGCCGGCGAGCACGGGTACGGACTCGCGCAGCACGGTGGTGCTGCCGTCGTCGCCGTGCAGCTCGATGCGCAGGCGTGCCGTCCCGCGCGATGACCGCGGACTTCTCGGTGGAGCGGAAGTCGTCGGCGGACATGGTGCGCGACGTTGGTCTTGGACGTCGGCTGCTCCAGGCGCCCATCCGGTGCGGGTGCGCCTTGGCGTAGTTCTTGACCGCGGCGGCGGCGCGGCGGTCGGAGTTGCCCTCGCGCAGCACCGGGTTGACGGCGCTGCCCTTGACCTTGTCGTAGCGGGCGCGGATGTCCCGCTCCTCGTCGGTCTTCGGGTCGTCGGGGTAGTCCGGCAGCGCGTAGCCCTGCTCGCGCAGCTCGGCGACGGCCGCCTTGAGCTGCGGGATCGAGGCCGAGACGTTCGGCAGCTTGATGATGTTCGCGCCGGGGGTCTTCGCCAGCTCGCCGAGCTCGGCGAGGGCGTCGTCGATCCGCTGGCCCTGCTTCGAGGTAGTCGGGGAAGCCGGCGATGATCCGACCCGCCAGCGAGATGTCACGGCTCTCGACGGTGACCCCGGCCGTCGAGGCGTACGCCTCGATCACAGGCAAGAACGAGTACGTCGCCAGGGCCGGGGCCTCGTCGGTGTGCGTGTAGATGATGGTCGAGTCAGCCACCGGTTGCTCTCCGTTCCAGTCTCCAACATTGCTTGATATCAAGATATCCCGTTGCCGGGGCGGACTCGACAGTGGCTCCGGTCACGGGATCGGGGCCGGGTGCGCGGGGTCGGGTGGGCGGTCGCGGACGGGGCGGGCCCGGGAGCGGGGTTCATAGCCGGGCGGGGGCTGAGCCGGGTGCTCCGGGGCGGCCGCTGCGGTGGCCTTCGCCGGATCGCCGGATCGCCGGATCGTCAGGACGCCAGGTCGTCGAGGAGGCCGGGGCGGTACGGGGGCCGGCCGAGGAGATCCCCTCGCCCAGCGCGGAGGTGGTGCACCAGGCCATGCTGCGCTCCGATCGCAAGGCCCAGGACGGAATCTGACGGACGATCAGTGCCGCCGTGCCGGCCCGTTTCCCCGGTCTTCCCCGTATGACCGGGCCCCCTCGCTCCGGCCCGCTCGTCCCGCTGGGCGCGGGAAGCGGCGGCCGGTCGACGCCGCGCCCCCTGTCGAGCCGGGCCGGGTGGAGCCGGGGCGGAGCGAGCCGGTCGAGTCGAACAGCGGAGGTGGCGGCGGGCTCGGGGATGAGTGACATGACTCCTCCTGATGTGGGGTGAATACGCACAGATGCTCGGTTAACTCCGCCGCTCGGCCCAGAGTCACGCCTCCGAACGGGTGAATCAGCCGAACTGGAGTCCGTCGGCGGCGTACGAGGGTGCTTCCGTTCGCCGCTGCCGTTGCCGCGTCCGGCCGTTCGATTCAGGCCGGGAGCAGGACCGGCGCCGGGCGCGGACGTGCCTGTTGCCCAGTTGGGTCACTCGGAGTGCGCGTCGATAAACGGAAGGTAACGATGGGCTCTGGTCGCTCCGAACGTCGGGCGACTTCCCTCCCTTCTCTCACAAAGGTGAGCTGATGAGTGAACGATCGAGGCAGGCCATATCCAGGCGCGTGCGCCGTCAACGGCTGTGGGGTCTGGCCGGCGGAGTGAGCATCGCGACCGCCGTCTTCGCGGGCACCGCGTCCGTCGGAACGGCGAGCGCGACCGCAGGTCACGGTGCGACTTCCGACACGACCCACCACGCCGCGGCCAGTTGCCAGCCCGAAAGCTACGGCTGCAGCGGCGGCGGTGGCGACGACGGAAGCGGCTCGAAGGGCCCGACCGGCCCGCAGGGTCCGACGGGTGACACCGGTCCGACCGGCCCGCAGGGTCCGATGGGCGACACGGGTCCGACCGGCCCCGCGGGTGCTGACGGGCGCCGCGGGTGCGCCGGGTACCGATGGTGCGAAGGGCCCTGCGGGTGCTCCCGGCACTGACGGTGCGACCGGTCCGACGGGCCCCGCGGGTGCTCCCGGCACCGATGGTATGACCGGTCCTACGGGTCCGACCGGCCCTGCGGGTGCGGATGGTGCCGCGGGCGCTCCGGGCACGAACGGTACGGACGGCACGACGGGTCCGACCGGTCCTACGGGTCCGACGGGTCCTGCGGGTGCGGATGGTGCCGCGGGTGCTCCGGGTACGAACGGTACGGACGGCGCGACGGGTCCGACCGGTCCTACGGGTCCGACGGGTCCTGCGGGTGCGGATGGTGCCGCGGGCGCTCCGGGCACGAACGGCACGACGGGTCCGACCGGCCCCGCGGGTGCTCCGGGTACGAACGGTCCGGACGGCGCGACCGGTCCGACCGGTCCGGCGGGCCCGACCACCAGCAGTCAGGTCGTCGGCACCCCGGTGACGGCTGCCCCGCTGCTGGGCTCGGTCAACGCGACCGCGACCTGCCCGGCGGGCAGCGTCCTGCTGGGCGGCGGTTTCCGCCTCGGCGCCGCGAGCGTGGCGCAGATCACCGACTCGAGCCGGGACGCCACCAACCCCAACCAGTGGGATGTCAGCGGGTTCGTCCCCGTCGGCGTCCTGTCCGGCACCGTCACCGCCGTCGCGGAGTGCTCGCCGTGACGTCGGATCACGGTGTGAACGACCGCTGATGTCGGTTCGCCGGTCCCCGCCACGAAGCCTTCGTGCTTCGTGGCGGGGACCGGCTCCGCTGGACGACCCACTCCTGGACGACCCACCCACAGTCGCGTTACAGATCTCGGGACCGGTGATGATGTGAAGCCGTCGATCTGCCTCTGCATGATCGTCAAGAACGAGGCGAAGGTCATTGAGCGCTGCCTGTCGTCCGTGCTGGACCTGGTGGACACCTGGGTGATCACCGACACGGGTTCCACCGACGGCACCCAGGACCTGATCCGTTCGACGCTGGCCGGTGTCCCGGGCGAACTCCACGAGGAGCCCTGGGTCGACTTCGGCCGCAACCGCACCGCGAACATCGAGCGGGCCCGCGGCAAGGCCGACTACCTCCTGCTGCTGGACGCGGACCTGGTGGTACGCCGGGTGGGCCCCCTGCCCGAACTGACCACGGCCGCGTACATGCTGCGGCACGACGGCCCCACTTCGTACCGCATCAAGCGCCTGGTCAGAGGGGACGTCGCCTGGCGCTACGTGGGCGCGACGCACGAGTACCTGACGAGTGATCCGGAAACGGGCCAGCAGAACCTCGACGCGCTGGTGATCGAGGACTTCGGCGACGGCGGGTCGAAGGCGGACAAGTTCGAGCGCGACGCGAAGCTGCTGACCGCGGAGCTGAAGCGCGATCCGGGCAACACCCGTACGGTCTTCTACCTGGCCCAGACCATGCGCGACATGGGCCGCGCCAAGAAGGCTGTCGCCCTGTACGAGCGGCGCGCCGCCATGGGCGGCTGGAGCGAGGAGGTCTACTGGGCGCTCTTCCAGACCGGTCTCATCAAGGCCGGAGCCGACGACTGGCCCGGTGCGATGGACGCCCTCTGCCGCGCCTGGGAGGTGCGCCCGCAGCGCCTGGAGGCATGCTACGAACTGGCCGCGGGCCTGCGCAGGCAGGGCCGTCACCACGCGGCGCACGCCCTGGTCAGCGGGGTGCTGGACCGAAGCGCGCCGGACGACCTGCTGTTCGTCCGGCCCTGGGTCTACCGGTGGGGCCTGCTCTTCGAGTTCTCGATCACCGCCTACTGGGTGGGCGACCCGCAGGCGTCGCTCCAGGCGTGCGAGCGGCTGCTCGCCCTGCCGGACCTGCCGGACGCCTTCCGCCGGCAGACCGTCGCCAACCGCGAGTTCGCCGTCCGGCGGCTGGCCGGGCGGCCGGACCTGCCGGCCGCGACGGTCGGCAGCGCCGTGCCCGTGTAGGGCCTGCCGTCCGCCGGGCGGACCCCGCGCCGGGCTGGTCCTGACACGGACCCGGATGGTGCAGGACAATCGCCGGGACGGCCCCGCCGGGCCGTCCCGACAGCAGATGGACCCTCATCCGCCCCACAGCCGGCCGGTACCCACTCCACCGGCGGACAAGGCCGAACCCATGGCACCGACCGATCTCGCCTCCGGCAAGTACCTCCTGGTGACGACGTACAAGAAGGACGGCTCCTCCGTCCCCACCCCGGTCTGGGTGGTCCCCGACGGCGACGTCCTGGGCATCTGGACCGCCGCCGACTCCTGGAAGGTCAGGCGCATCCGCAACCGCGCCGACGTCCTCGTCGGCCCCTGCGACATGCGCGGCAACCCCACCGGCCCGCCCACGCCCGCCACGGCGGAGGTCCTGGACGCGGCCGGCACCGCCCGCTACCGCTCGCTCATCACGAAGAAGTACGGACTCGTCGGCCGCCTCACCCTCTTCGGCAGCAAGCTGCGGCGCGGCGCGGCGGGCACGGTCGGTGTCCGGATCACTCCCGCTCAGGGGTAGGAGTACGGAGCCGGGCAAGGGCGCCACGGCGACCTGTCCCGAGGGCCGGGGCCGGCGGGCGGCGACGGGGCTGCCGGGACGGCGCCCGTCGTCAGAGCCGGACGGTCATCCGCACGGATACCTCGTCGCCCGCCGCGAGGCCCAGCGGCTTGCGTACGGCGTTCTTGAGCGGCAGCAGGTAGCCGCCGTCCTTGGGGAAGAGCGACGTGGTGAAGGCGGTCCCGCCGATGCGGGCCTCGACGGGGATCACGCCCCAGCCGTACGTGGCCATCGCGGCCACCTGGCGGATGTCGGCGGCCTGCTCCTCGGGGACGGCGGCGAAGTAGAACGGCGACGGCCCGCGCCATTCGATCACGCGGCCGGTGAACACGACGTCCATGAGGTCGATCCGTCCATCGAGAAGGGCCAGATCCCGCGCAGCGTACCTGCGTGGTGCCCCGATCGGGCGCCGGCACCGCGGATCTTTGCATAAAAGTGCGGCTCGCCGTATAGTCATGCTGTCGAGAAGGAGGATTCGATGGCAGTGCGGGTGGCGGTGGCCGGAGCCAGTGGATACGCCGGGGGAGAGGTGCTCAGACTGCTCGTCGGGCATCCCGGGGTCGAGATCGGGGCGGTGACCGGGAACTCCAGCGCCGGGCAGCCGCTCGGCGCACTCCAGCCGCACCTGGTGCCGCTGGCCGGACGGGTGCTGGAGGAGACCACCGCGCAGGTGCTCGCCGGGCACGACGTGGTCTTCCTCGCGCTGCCGCACGGCCGGTCCGCGGCCGTCGCCGAGCAGCTCGGCGACGACGTGCTCGTGGTCGACATGGGCGCCGACTTCCGGCTGCGGAACGCGGCCGACTGGGAGCGGTTCTACGGCTCCCCGCACGCGGGTAGCTGGCCCTACGGCCTGCCCGAGCTGCCGGGCGGCCGCGCCGCGCTGGAGGGGTCCAGGCGCATCGCGGTCCCCGGCTGCTACCCGACGGCCGTCTCGCTCGCCCTCTTCCCCGCCTACGGCGCCGCGCTCGTCGAGCCCGAGGCCGTGGTGGTCGCCGCGTCCGGCACGTCCGGCGCGGGCAAGGCGCCCAAGCCGCACCTGCTCGGCTCCGAGGTGATGGGTTCCATGACCCCGTACGGCGTCGGCGGCGGCCACCGGCACACCCCCGAGATCATCCAGAACCTCAGCGCCGCGGCCGGCGAGCGGGTC
The DNA here is from genome assembly GCA_963820715.1 of uncultured Actinomycetota bacterium. Classification (GTDB taxonomy): domain Bacteria; phylum Actinomycetota; class Actinomycetes; order Streptomycetales; family Streptomycetaceae; genus Actinacidiphila. The sequence goes on from CAWGAU010000007.1 coordinate 160,530, forward strand.
GTCGTGTCCTTCACGCCGACCCTGGCCCCCATGGCCCGCGGCATCCTCGCCACCTGCTCGGCGAAGGCCAGGCCCGGCGTGGGCGCGGCGGACGTCCGGACGGCGTACGCCAAGGCGTTCGCCGACGAGCCGTTCGTCCATCTGCTCCCCGAGGGGCAGTGGCCGGCGACCGCGTCGGTCTACGGCTCCAACGCCGTGCACGTCCAGGTCGCCCACGACGCCGACGCCGGCCGGGTCATCGCCGTCAGCGCCATCGACAACCTGGCCAAGGGCACCGCGGGCGGCGCGGTGCAGAGCATGAACATCGCCCTCGGACTGCCCGAGGACGCGGGACTGACCACGATCGGAGTAGCGCCGTGAGCGACATGCGCGGGACCGCCGGGCGGCGGACGACGACGGCCGCGGCCCGGCGCCGAGCGGGCGCGGGAACGGCAACGGGCAAGGCGGCGGGAACGGGCGCGGCGACGAGGAGCCAGCGGTGAGTGTGACGGCAGCGAAGGGTTTCACGGCGGCGGGCATCGCCGCCGGGATCAAGGAGAGCGGCGAGCCCGACCTGGCCCTCGTGGTCAACTCCGGGCCGCGGCGCGCCGCCGCGGGCGTCTTCACCTCCAACCGGGTCAAGGCCGCCCCCGTGCTGTGGTCGGAACAGGTCGTCAAGGGCGGCTCGGTGACCGCCGTCGTGCTCAACTCCGGTGGCGCCAACGCCTGTACGGGCCCGCAGGGCTTCCAGGACACCCACGCCACCGCGGAGCGGGCCGCCGAGGTGCTCGGCCACAGCGCGGGCGAGATCGCCGTCGCCTCCACCGGGCTGATCGGCCTGCTGCTGCCGATGGACAAGCTGCTGCCGGGAGTCGAGCGGGCCGCGGCCGAACTGTCCGAGTACGGCGGCGAGAAGGCGGCCATCGCGATCAAGACCACGGACACCGTGCACAAGACGGCGGTGGCCGGCCCCGGCGGCGGCGCCCGGTCCGCGGGCTCCGGGGAGGCTGGACCGTCGGCGGCATGGCCAAGGGCGCGGGCATGCTCGCGCCGGGCCTGGCCACCATGCTGGTCGTCCTCACCACCGACGCCGACGTGGACGCCGGCACCCTGGACAAGGCGCTGCGCGACGCCACCCGGCAGACCTTCGACCGGATCGACTCCGACGGCTGCATGTCGACCAACGACACCGTGCTGCTGCTCGCCTCCGGCGCGTCCGGGACGGCGCCGGAGTACGCCGAGTTCGCCGAAGCGGTGCGCGCGGTCTGCGCCGACCTGGCCCGGCAGTTGATCGGCGACGCCGAGGGCGCGGCAAAGGACATCAAGATCGAGGTGGTCCACGCCGCCAGCGAGGAGGACGCCGTCGAGGTGGGCCGCTCCATCGCCCGCAACAACCTGCTCAAGTGCGCGATCCACGGCGAGGACCCCAACTGGGGCCGGGTGCTGTCCGCGATCGGCACCACCTCCGCCGCCTTCGAGCCCGACGCGCTCGACGTCGCCATCAACGGCGTGTGGGTGTGCAGGAACGGTTCGGTCGGCGAGGACCGCGACCTGGTCGACATGCGTTTCCGCGAGGTCACCGTCACCGCCGACCTCGCCGCCGGGGACGCGTCCGCCGTGATCTGGACCAACGACCTCACGGCCGACTACGTCCACGAGAACAGCGCGTACAGCTCATGACGGCCGCCGAGCCCCGCCCCGGGGTGACCCCGCGCAAGCACACGGCGCTGCCCAAGGCCCAGGTCCTCATCGAGGCGCTGCCCTGGCTGACCCGGCACCACGGCCGGACCGTCGTCATCAAGTTCGGCGGGAACGCCATGGTGGACGAGGAGTTGAAGGCCGCGTTCGCGCAGGACGTGGTCTTCCTGCGGCACGCCGGGCTCAAGCCGGTCGTCGTGCACGGCGGCGGCCCGCAGATCAGCGCCCAGCTCGACCGGCACGGCCTGGTCAGCGAGTTCAAGGCCGGCCTGCGGGTCACCACGCCCGAGGCGATGGACGTCGTACGGATGGTGCTCGCCGGGCAGGTCCAGCGCGACCTGGTCGGCCTGCTCAACCGGCACGGCCCGCTCGCGGTCGGGCTGACCGGCGAGGACGCCCACACCATCACCGCGGTCAAGCACTTCCCGCGGATCGAGGGCGAACTCGTCGACATCGGCCGGGTCGGCGAGATCACCGCCATCGACACCGGGGCGATCCAGGCGCTGCTGGACGACGGCCGCATCCCCGTCGTCTCCTCCATCGCCCGCTCCGCCGACGACCACCACATCTACAACGTCAACGCCGACACCGCCGCGGCCGCGCTCGCCGCCGCCCTGGGCGCCGAGACGCTGATGGTGCTCACCGACGTCGAGGGACTGTACGAGGACTGGCCGAACAGCGACGACGTGATCAGCAGGCTCACCGCCACCGAGCTGGAGAAGCTGCTGCCGGACCTGTCCAGCGGCATGGTGCCGAAGATGGAGGGCTGCCTGCACGCCGTGCGCAACGGCGTCACCACCGCCCGCGTCATCGACGGCCGGGTCCAGCACTCGATCCTGCTGGAGATCTTCACCGACGAGGGCATCGGCACCATGGTCGTCCCCGACGACGTGCCGGACCCCGGGACCGAGGCCGCGCAGGGCGGCGTGACCGTATCGACCACAGGCGCACCAGGGGGAGCCCGGTGACCGGCAACGAGGAACTGGCCCAGCGCTGGCAGGGCTCGATGATGGACAACTACGGGCTGCCCCGGCTGCCCCTGGTCCGCGGCGAGGGCGCCAGGTTCTGGGACGCCGACGGCAAGGTCTACCTGGACTTCGTCGGCGGCATCGCGGTCAACGCGCTCGGCACCGCCCACCCGGCCGTCGTCGAGGCGGTCTCCCGGCAGGTCGCGAGCCTCGGCCATGTCTCCAACCTCTTCATCGCCGAGCCCCCGGTCGCGCTCGCCGAGCGGCTGCTCCAGCTCTTCGGCCGGCCCGGCCGGGTGTTCTTCGCCAACTCCGGCGCCGAGGCCAACGAGGCCGCGTTCAAGATCGGCCGGCTCACCGGCAGGACCGGCGTCGTCGCCACCGAGGGCGCCTTCCACGGCCGGACCATGGGCTCGCTCGCGCTCACCGGGCAGCCGAACAAGCGCGACCCGTTCGAGCCGCTGCCCGGCGACGTCACCCATGTCCCGTACGGCGACGCCGAAGCGCTGCGGGCGGCCGTCGGCGCCGGACACCGCGATGGTGATCCTGGAGCCGATCCAGGGCGAGAACGGCGTCGTCGTGCCGCCCGCCGGATACCTGCGGGCCGCCCGGGAGATCACCGCCGCCACCGGCACCCTGCTGGTGCTGGACGAGGTGCAGACCGGCGTCGGCCGCACCGGGCACTGGTTCGAGTGCCAGGCCCAGGGCGTGGAGCCCGACGTGGTGACCCTCGCCAAGGGCCTCGGCGGGGGCCTGCCGATCGGCGCCGCCGTGGCCTTCGGGCCGGCCGCCGACCTGCTCACCCCGGGCGCGCACGGCACCACCTTCGGCGGCAACCCGGTCGCCTGCGCCGCCGCGCTGGCCGTCCTGGACACCATCGCCGCCGACGGCCTGCTCGACCACGTCAAGCGGCAGGGCGAGAAACTGCGGCAGGGCGTCGAGGCGCTCCGGCACCCGCTGGTCGATCATGTGCGCGGCGCGGGCCTGCTGATCGGTATCGTGCTCACCGAGCCGCTGTCCGCCCAGGTCCAGACGGCGGCTCAGGACGCCGGAATCCTGGTGAACGCCGCCGTGCCCGGCACGGTGCGGCTCGCGCCCCCGCTCGTCGTCTCCGACGAGGAGACGGACGCGTTCCTCCAGGCGCTGCCCGGCGTGCTCGACCAGGTGCACCGGGCCGCCCGGCCCGACCGACGGGGACAGTGACGGAGACCGACACACGATGACCGAGGCGCAAGCACACGGCGGCAGCCAGGCCGTACCGCAGACCCGTACCGCACGCCACCGCAGGATCGTCGACCTGCTCGGGCGGCAGCCGGTGCGGTCGCAGAGCCAGCTCGCCAAACTGCTCGCCGACGACGGGCTGAGCGTCACCCAGGCGACGCTCAGCCGCGACCTCGACGAACTCGGCGCGGTCAAGATCCGTACCAACGACGGCGAGCTGATCTACGCCGTGCCGTCCGAGGGCGGCTACCGCACCCCGCAGGCGCCGCTGGGGGAGTCGGTCAAGGAGGAGCGGATGCGGCGGCTGGCCGCCGAGCTGCTCATCTCCGCGGAGGCGTCGGCCAACCTGGTGGTGGTCCGCACCCCGCCCGGCGCCGCGCAGTTCCTCGCGTCCGCGATGGACCAGGCCGAGGTGCACGACATCCTCGGGACGATCGCCGGGGACGACACGGTGGTGCTGATCAGCCGCGATCCGGTCGGCGGGCAGAAGCTGGCGGATCACTTGCTGCGGCTTGCGCAGGGCGAGGGTTAGGCTCCGCGGCCGTCACGGTTCCGGTCCCGTCCCCGGCCCCGGCCCGGTGGCCTGCTGGTCGCGCAGTTCCTCCCCCAGCCTGGCGGCTGGGAGGTGCCCCCAGCGCCCCTGGGTATGTGCGGCTCCTCCGCGAAAGGAGCTGACAGGACGGGGCACCCAAGGCGGATTGAAGACACGCTGAGCTGCCACTTTGACGAGCTATGCGGAAGAGTGCATACTTATACCAGTCAGTGGATGCACCGTAAGGAGAGACCCGTGACCGAGCGCGTCGTACTCGCCTATTCAGGCGGCCTGGACACCTCCGTCGCCATCGGCTGGATCGCCGAGGAGACCGGTGCCGAAGTGATCGCCGTGGCGGTCGACGTCGGCCAGGGCGGCGAGGACCTGGACATCATCCGCAAGCGCGCGATCGCCTGCGGCGCGGTCGAGGCCGAGGTCGCCGACGCCAAGGACGAGTTCGCCGACGAGTACTGCCTGCCGGCGATCCAGGCCAACGCGCTGTACATGGACCGCTACCCGCTGGTCTCCGCGCTGTCCCGGCCCACCATCGTCAAGCACCTGGTGGCCGCCGCGAAGAAGCACGGCGCCGACACGGTCGCCCACGGCTGCACCGGCAAGGGCAACGACCAGGTCCGGTTCGAGGCGGGCATCTCCTCGCTCGCCCCCGACCTGAAGTGCATCGCCCCGGTCCGCGACTACGCCATGACCCGGGACAAGGCCATCGCGTTCTGCGAGGAGAAGAACCTCCCGATCGTGACCACCAAGAAGTCCCCGTACTCCATCGACCAGAACGTCTTCGGGCGGGCCGTCGAGACCGGCTTCCTGGAGGACATCTGGAACGCGCCGATCGAGGACGTCTACGAGTACACCCAGGACCCGGCCGCCCCCCGGGAGGCCGACGAGGTGGTCATCACCTTCGAGCGGGGCGTCCCGGTCGCCATCGACGGCCGGCCGGTCTCGGTCCTCGAAGCCATCCAGCAGCTCAACACCCGGGCCGGCGCCCAGGGCGTCGGCCGGATCGACATGGTCGAGGACCGGCTGGTCGGCATCAAGTCCCGGGAGATCTACGAGGCCCCCGGCGCCATCGCGCTGATCACCGCGCACCAGGAGCTGGAGAACGTCACGGTCGAGCGCGAACTCGCCCGCTACAAGCGGCAGGTCGAGCAGCGCTGGGGCGAACTGGTCTACGACGGCATGTGGTTCTCGCCGCTCAAGCGGGCCCTGGACGGCTTCATCGCCGAGGCCAACGAGCAGGTCAGCGGCGACATCCGGATGGTCCTGCACGGCGGCCGGGCGGTCGTCAACGGCCGGCGGTCCGGCACGGCGCTCTACGACTTCAACCTCGCCACCTACGACACCGGCGACACCTTCGACCAGTCGCTGTCCAAGGGCTTCATCGAGATCTTCGGCATGTCCAGCAAGATCGCCGCGAAGCGGGACCTGGCCCAGTGACGGGCAGCAAGGGCGACGCCGGCCGGAGCCCCGAACTCAAGCTGTGGGGCGGCCGGTTCGCCGACGGGCCGTCCGCCGCCCTGGAGCGGCTCTCCGCCTCCGTGCACTTCGACTTCCGGCTCGCGCCGTACGACATCGCCGGCTCCCGGGCGCACGCCCGCGTGCTCCACCGGGCCGACCTGCTCAGCAAGGACGAGCTGGAGCGGATGATCGCCGGGCTCGACGCGCTCGAAGCGGACGTGGCCGCGGGCGAGTTCACCGGCACCGTCGCCGACGAGGACGTGCACACCGCCCTGGAGCGCGGCCTGCTGGAGCGGGTCGGCCCCGAACTGGGCGGCAAGCTGCGGGCCGGCCGGTCCCGCAACGACCAGGTGGCCACGCTCTTCCGGATGTACCTGCGCGACCACGCCCGGATCATCGGCGGCCTGATCGCCGACCTCCAGGACGCGCTGGTCGGCCTCGCCGAGGCGCACCCGGACACCGCGATGCCCGGCCGCACCCACCTCCAGCACGCCCAGCCCGTGCTCTTCGCCCACCACGTGCTCGCCCACGTCCAGGGGCTGTCCCGGGACGCAGAGCGGCTGCGGCAGTGGGACGAGCGGACCGCCGTGTCGCCGTACGGCTCGGGCGCGCTCGCCGGCTCCTCGCTCGGCCTGGACCCCGAGGCGGTCGCCCGGGACCTGGGCTTCGAGCACGGCAGCGCCGCCAACTCCATCGACGGCACCGCCTCCCGGGACTTCGTCGCCGAGTTCGCGTTCATCACCGCGATGATCGGCGTCAACCTCTCCCGGATCGCCGAGGAGGTGATCTTGTGGAACACGAAGGAGTTCTCCTACGTGACGCTGCACGACGCCTTCTCCACCGGCTCCTCGATCATGCCGCAGAAGAAGAACCCGGACATCGCGGAGCTGGCGCGCGGCAAGTCCGGCCGGCTGATCGGCAACCTGACCGGGCTGCTGGCCACGCTCAAGGCGCTGCCGCTGGCGTACAACCGCGACCTCCAGGAGGACAAGGAGCCGGTCTTCGACTCCTGCGACCAACTGGAGGTGCTGCTCCCGGCGTTCACCGGGATGATGGCCACCCTCACCGTGCACCGGGAGCGGCTGGAGGAACTGGCCCCGGCCGGCTTCTCGCTCGCCACCGACGTCGCCGAGTGGCTGGTGCGGCAGGGCGTGCCCTTCCGGGTCGCGCACGAGGTGGCCGGCGAGTGCGTCAAGGTCTGCGAGGCCGAGGGCATCGGCCTGGACGAGCTGACGGACGATCAGTTCGGCAAGATCTCCGCGCACTTGACGCCCCAGGTGCGCACCGTGCTCAACGTGCCCGGTTCGCTGGCCTCCCGCAGCGGCCGCGGCGGCACCGCGCCGAGCGCGGTCGCCGTCCAGCTCGCCGAGGTCAAGGCCGACCTGGCCGCCCAGCACGCCTGGGCCGCGGCCAAGGGCCGCACCGTCCCGTAGCCGGGCCGGGAGCCGGAGAACCGCCGCCGGACCGGGACCCGTACCCGGCCGGCGCCCGGCTCCCCGCACGGCGGGCGGGGAGCCGGGCGGTTCACTACGGCTTGTAGGAAGCGGCCGGGGGCGGCACGAAGGACGCGCTGTCGGCTCCCAGCCACTGCTTCTCCAGGGCGACCAGCGAGCCGTCCTGCCGCATCTGCTCCAGCACGCCGTTGACGAAGCGGACGAAGTCCGGCTGGTCCTGGCGCATCGCGGCGCCGTGCGGCTCGTCGGTGAAGCGCGGGCCGACCAGCTTGGTGTTCGGGTCCTGCGCGGCCAGGCCGATCAGGATCGTGTCGTCGGTGGAGACCGCGGCCGCCTTCCCGAGCTGCATCAGCAGCAGGCAGTCCGTCCAGTCCTTCACCGCCACCGGCACCACCGGGTGCTTCGTGATGTCCTTCAGGGTCTGGATCGACGTGGTGCCGGCCGCCGCGCACACCTTCCGGCCGCCCAGGTCGTCGATCGACCTGGCCGCCGACGACTTCGGCACCAGCACCCGCTGCCCGGCGTCCATGTAGTCGCTGGAGAAGTCCACCGACTTCCACCGGGCGCAGTTGATCGTCATCGAGTCGATGACGATGTCCACCGAGGCGTGCTTCGGGTCGAGCACCTTGAGCCGGTCGTCGGAGGAGATCGTCTTGAACTGGATGTGGTCCGGCCCGCCGAACAGCGCGGTCGAGATCCGCTTCAGCATCTCGATCTCAAGGCCGTCGAGCTGCCCGCTGAGCGGGTCGCGGTAGCCGAACAGGTACGAGTTCTGGTCGACACCGGCGATCAGCCGTCCGCGCCGCACGATCGCGGCCATCGTCGACCCGTGGGGCATCTGCCCCGGCCGGGGGAGCGCGCCCTGCGGCCGGAAGCTCTCCAGCGGGTGGCACGACTGGTCGTCAGCGGGTGCGAGCGCGGGCGCCGCGGCCGGCTGCGCCACCCGTACCGGCCCCGGCGAGCGGTCCGCGGTCGGCTGCCGCGCGCACCCGGACGCCGCCAGCCCCGTGACGGCCACCAGCGCTCCGGCGGCTAAGACCGCTCCCGCAGCGCGTCGCTTCCCGCGTATGACCACAAGACCCCCGTCGACCCCACGCCATGGCGCCCTCGACTTCACCGCTTGTCTCGCACAGAGACGAACCGGCCGGTACGGCGGTTCCCGCTCAGGCGGCCTTCGCCTTGGTGGCGTAGATGTCGACGTACTCCTGGCCGCCCAGCTTCATGACGTGGGCCATCACCTCGTCGGTGACGGCCCGCAGCACGTAGCGGTCGCGGTCCATGCCCTCGTAGCGGGCGAATTCGAGCGGGGCGCCGAAGCGGATGGCGACCGGCGCGATGCGCGGCATGCCGGTGCCGCCGGGCTGCACCTTGTCGGTGCCGACCATCGCGAACGGCACGACGGGGGCGCCGGTCATCAGGGCCAGCCGGGCCACGCCGGTGCGGCCGCGGTACAGGCGGCCGTCGGGGGAGCGGGTGCCCTCGGGGTAGATGCCGAAGATCCGGCCCTCCTCCAGCACCCGGCGCCCGGTCATCAGCGCGGCGACACCGCCGCGCCCGCCGTCCCGGTCGACCGGGATCATGCCGCAGGTGGTGAAGAACCACGCCATCACCCGGCCCTTGACGCCCTTGCCGGTGACGTACTCGTCCTTGCCGATGAAGTACACCTGCCGCTTCACCGCGAGCGAGAGGAAGATCGAGTCGATGAACGTGACGTGGTTGCCCGCCAGGATGACCGGACCGTCACCGGGAATGTGCTCCACTCCCTCGGCCACCGGGCGGTACAGCACGCGCATCAGTACCCCGAGAATCGCCTTCAGCACGCTGCGGGACATGCGGGACAACAGACCCCTCCGGGTTCGTACGGACGATTGCTGCGCACCGGCCCTACCGGCCCGTACACCTGGACCATACTTCCGCATCCGCCCCCCGCGCACGCCGGGTTCACCCACCGGATACGCCTGCTCGCGGGCCCGCCGCGGCCGCCTGCGCCGTCCGGGGGACGGGCCCGGATGGGCAGATGTCCGGTTACGGCCTCACTTACCCGGAAACTCCCGGGAGTTGGGAATCTCACAGGGAGAGACCGGACGGCGGCGCCGGCACCGCCCCGGCCGTCCTGCGGCGATCTGGAATTCGAGGGTTGGAGCCCCGGTAGTACGGGGTAATGCACGGTAAACAGCCGACGGCAATGGGCACCTCTGGCCCGTGCGGAGCGGCCTGGGACGGGCCCCGCAGTGACGGTACCCAGCCGGAGTGATTGTGCGATCATCGGCGCCAACGGAGGCGGCGCACACCCGCACCAACTCCGCTCAGGCACACGTCCCGGGCGCACACCCTCACCCTCAGCTGCCCGGACGGATTCGAAGGGGAGGCCCGCGCGCATGGGCATGAGCGTGACCATCTCGACGGCGGAGCACGGCGACGCCGAGAAGATCCTCAAACTCCAGTACCTGTGTTATCAGGGCGAAGCCGAGCTGTACGGCGACTACACCATTGAACCCCTCACCCAGACCCTGGACGAGCTGCGCGCCGAACTCGCCGGGGGCACCGTCCTGGTGGCGCGGCTCGGCCAGGAGGTCGTCGGCTCGGTCCGCGGCGCCGTCGACGACGACGGCACGGCCAGGATCGGCAAGCTCATCGTCCACCCGCGGCTCCAGCGGCACGGCCTCGGCGGCCGGCTGCTCGCCGCCCTGGAGGGCCGTCTCGCCGCCGAGGCGGAGGCCAAGCGGTACCGGCTGTTCACCGGCCACCGCAGCCAGGTCAACCTGCGGATGTACCGCAAGCTCGGTTACGAGCAGGTGGGCGCCGAGGAGCCGGTCAACCGCCGGCTGAGCCTGGTGCACATGGAGAAGTCCGCGCAGGCCCACCCCGAGACGGCGTACGCGGCCACGGCCTGACCCCCCGGCGGGACGGCCCGGGCGGCACGCTGCCCGGGCCGGCGCGCACCCGCCCCGCACCCACCGGTCCCGCGCCCATCGCGCGCGAGGACGGTCAGGCCCCGGCCGACCGCGATCAAGCCTGCTCCTGCTCCTGCGCCGCGAACCGGGCGGACCGGCGCAGCCACAGCAGGCCGGCCACCGGCAGGGCCAGCGGCAGGAAGACGTAGCCGACCCCGAAGTCGGACCACACGGTCGCGTCGGGGAAGGCCGAGGAGTCCACCACGGTCAGGGTGCCGACCGCGATGACCCCGGCCAGTTCGGCCGTGCAGCACACCAGAGCCACCTTGCGGGCCGCCTCGCCGCCGCGCCACAGCGCGAAGGTGATCACCGCGTAGACCACGCCGGCCACCCCGGACAGCACGTACGCCAGCGGCGCCTCGTGGTACTTGGTGCTGAGCTGCACGATCGACCGGGAGAGCGCGGCGACGGTGAAGACGCCGTACAGCGACAGCAGCAGCCGCCCCGGCCCGGTGCCGATCTTCTGCGGCTGCGCGGCCCGCTCCGGCCGTGCGGCCTCGCCGTCCGGGGTCGTGCTCACGTCCGTGCCTTCCGTCGTACCGCCGGCCGAGTCCTCAGCCATGTCCCGCCCCCCAGATCTGGTGCAGCCGCAGTTCGAGCACGGCCAGGATGACAGCCGCCGGCCGCGGCGATGACCGAGCCCCAACGGGTGCGCTCGGCAAGCGACATGAACGCCGCCGCCGGGATCGCGAAGAGCGAGCCGACCAGGTAGGCGAGGAAGACCGCCATCCCCTGGGCCGGCCGGTCGCCCCCGGCGAGCTGCGCGATCGCGATCACCACCTGGACGAGCACCACGAGCGTCACCGCGGCCATCCCGCCGAGGTGCCAGTCCTTGGTCGGCGAGTCCCGGTACGCCGCCCACCCGCACCACGCCGCGAGCAGCAGCGCCATGACGGTGACGGTGATGATGACCCAGTCCAGCATGCGACGACTGTATTACGAGCCGCACCGCCGCCCGTCCGCCACCCCCGCCCTCGCGGCCGCCCCCGGTCCCGCGCCCCGCCCGCCCCGGGCCGTGCGCCCGCGGGACCGGGGCCTCAGCCGTACCGCACCCAGTACACGTCCGTGGTGTACGGCATCTCGATCTCCCCGCTGCCCCGCGTCGCCTCGTACGCCCCCAGCACCGCCTCCACCTCGGACCGCACCCGCTCCTGCGCGGCCCGGTCCAGCACGGCTATGTGGCTCGACGACATCATCCGCTCCACCACGTCCGCGACCGTCGTGGTGTACGGGTTCGGCCAGTGCCGCTCCTCGATCGCGCCCCAGCCCTCGCGCGCCGAGAACGCCGCCCGCCAGCCGGCGCCCGCCTCGGCGTGCACCAGCGGCGGGCTCGGCAGGTCGCTCGGCGCCAGCCGGAAGTAGATGTCCTGGAAGTCCTTCACCCACGGCACCGAGGTGTCGTAGGTGTTCCACACCAGCGCCAGCGCGCCGCCGGGCCGCAGCAGCCGCTCGACCTCCGCCAGCGCCCGCTCCGCCTCGAACCAGTGCCAGGACTGCGCCGCCACCACCGCGTCCGCGCGTCCGCCGGGCAGCCCGGTGTCCTCCGCGGTCCCCGCCGACACCGCGACCGCGGGCAGCAGCTCCGCCAGCCGCTCGCGCATCTCCGTGACCGGCTCCACCGCGAGCACCTCGGCCCCGGTCAGCGCCAGCAGCCTGGTGAACTTGCCCGTCCCCGCCCCGAGGTCGACCACGGTGCGGCCCGCCTCCAGCGGCAGCGCGTCCGCGAGCGCGGCCAGCGCGGCCAGCGGGTAGGAGGGCCGGGAGCGCTCGTAGACCCCCGCGGCCCGCTGATAGCCGACTCCTGCTGCGTGGTGCACTCTCACGCGGGCTGACGGTAGCAGGATCGGATGACGTTCACGGATACCGCGCCCGAACGGCAGTACCCCCTATTTCCCCCTACTCTGGAAGACCGTTCGGCCCGCCGCGCCGCCACCGCGCCCACCGCGCGGACCCCTGCCCGGCGGACGCCCCGCCCGATGCTGCATGCTGTGCAATCCACACCGCCCTGGTTACGGAGCCGCGCATGACCGCCACCTTTCCGGACATCTCCATCAGTACGGAGCGGCTGGTGCTGCGCCCGTACGAAGAGGACGACATCCCCGCGCTGGTGGAGATGATGAACGACGAGCTGATGACCGCGTGGACCGGCGTCCCCCACCCGTACACCGCCGACGACGCCCGCGAGTTCGTGACCAGGACCGCCCCCGCCCAGCGCGACGCAGGGCCGCGGCATCGTGCTCGCCGTCACCGAGTTCCTCACCCAGCGGCTGGTCGGCACCGTCAGCCTGGCCGCGCACCGACTGGCGCATCCGCGGCACCGAGGCCGGCTACCTCACCGCCTCCTGGGCCCGCGGCGAGGGCTACGCCTGCGAGTCCGTGCTCGCCCTGTGCCGCTGGCTCTTCCGCGAGCAGGGCTTCGAGCGCGTCGAACTGCGCACCGCCGCCGACAACACCGCCTCCCAGCAGGTCGCCCAGAAGATCGGCTGCGTCAGCGAGGGCGTGCTGCGCGGCGCGGGCCTGGTCCGCACCCGGCCCGAGGGCGACCCGGCCGGCGCGTGGAGCGAGGTCGCGCACCGACCTGCTCGTGTGGAGCCTGCTCCCCGAGGACCTGGACGACCTCGCGGACCACGGCGCGGGCCTGGGAGGCGGCGCCGACGAGGCCGGCTACGACCCCGCGTACCCCTCCTACGCCGACTGGCGCTGACCGCGGTCCCCGCCGCCGCGACCGCGCCCGGGTTAGGGTGCTCACCGGGGACCCACACAGCCATGGAGGCAGACGACGATGGCCGACCGGGTCACCGTGATCGGATGGGACGGCTCACCCCCGTCCGGACGCCGCGCGGGCCGCGCTCGACGCCGCCACCCTCGTGGCGGGCGCCCGCCACCATCTCGCCCTGCCGCACGTCCCGAGCCGCGCCGAGCAGATCGTGCTCGGCAGCATCGACATCGCCGCCCGGCGGATCGCCCAGCACCGCGGCACCGCCGTCGTCCTCGCCGACGGCGACCCCGGCTTCTTCGGCGTGGTCCGCGCGCTGCGCGCCCCCGAGCACGGCCTGGAGGTCGAGGTCGTGCCCGGCGTCTCCGCCGTCGCCCGCGCCTTCGCCCGGGCCGGGATGCCCTGGGACGACGCCCGCGTGGTCGTCGCCGGCACCCGCACGCTGCGCCGCGCCGTCAACGTCTGCCGCGCCCACCCCAAGGTCGCCGTGCTCACCTCGCCCGGCGCCGGGCCCGGCCGAACTCGCCCTGCTGCTCGACCGGAGTGCACCGCACCTTCGTCATCTGCGAGGCACTCGGCACCGAGCAGGAACAGGTCACCGTCCTCACCTCCGACAAGGTCGCCGACCACATCTGGCGCGACCCGAACGTCGTCCTGGTCGTCGGCGGGCTGTCCACCGGCGCCCGCGGCATCGCCGGGATCGGCGCCCTGCCGGCGCAGGGCGCGGGCCTCGCCGCGGGGAAGCTGGGGGAGGCTGGATCGCCGGCCGCGACGCCGGCTTCCCCGGCCCGGTCCGCGGCTGGGCGCTGCCCGCCGTCCGAGTACGGCGGCCGCCTGCCGGCCCAGGTGCGCGCCTTCCAACTGGCCCGGCTCGGCCCGCGCACCGGCGACCTCGTCTGGGACGTCGGCGCCGCCGACGGGTCGGTCGCGGTCGAGGCGGCCCGGTTCGGCGCCGCCGTCATCGCCGTCGACCGCGACGCCGACGCGTGCGACTGGGTCACCGCCACCGCCCGCCGCACCGGCGTCCATCTGCACGTCGTGCACGGCCCCGCGCCCGAGGCGCTCGAAGACCTCCCCGAGCCCGACGTGGTCAGGATCGGCACCGCCGACGCCGAGGTCGCCGCCGCCTGCGCGGCCCGCCGGCCCGAGCGGATCGTCACCGGCGCGGACACCCGCGACGAGGCCGAGGCGGTCACCAGGGCGCTGGAGGAGGGCGGTTACACCGTCGAGCGCGTCCTGCTCCAATCCGTCGAACTGGACAGCGAATGGGCCGAGCGCGAACGGTCCGTGACCTTCGCGCTGAGTGCCACCCGGCGCTGATCCCCGACCGCCCCGCACGCCCCGGCCGACTGCCGTCGCCATCAGGCCAACGGGGCCGGTGCGATACACGTTTTCGCTGGTGGAAGCGGTACGTACGGGGTCTGTGTGAGATACGTCCCGAGGTGCGGACCATCGGGCGGAGGGCGCTGCCGGCCGGGGTAGGCTGACGGATCGTTGTGCCGTCGTCGCGCGTTGACGGGGCGTCGAGCTGTACCGGCGCCCGACGCCGTCGTTGCCACATCCCCGGCACGCTCGTTCTTGTTCGTGGGGGTCGGGGTTGTGCGCGGCACAGCGGCTGGAAGGAGCGAAACCGATGGGCGAGGGGCACGCATGACGGACACCGGTCAGATCCCCGGCGAGGGGCTACCGGAGAACGCGGGCGCGGAGGCGGCGGGGACCCGCTCGCCCCGCACCCCGGCATTCCCGGCAACGGCGTACCGCAGCAGCCCGGTTGGGGGACCGAACCGCTGACCGAGCACGGCGCACCCGCATACACCTACCTGGACCACCCGGCGCCGCCCGGCACCGGTCTCGACGACGAGGACGACGTGCTGCTCATGCCCGGCCCCCAGGGCTCGTGGAGCGACCCGCAGCCCGTGCCGCCGCCGCAGCAGCAGCCGGTGCCGCCGGTCGTCACGTCGCCGTCGCCGATGCCCGTACCGCTGCCGCCGGCCGTGGGCCTGCCGATCACCGTCGAGGTGCCGGTGGAGGTGCCGTTGGAGACGGTGTCGCCCGTGGTGCTGGCGGGGGCCGGGCAGGGGTACGCCCTGGCCCAGGGCGGTTCGGTGCACGGCGCTTCGGTGCTGCGCGGCTCCGTGCACGGCGCTCCGCGTGCCGGCCGGTCCCGCGCACGCCGCGCCGGCCGGTCCCGCCGCCGTCGCCCAGCCGGTGGCGGAAGCCACCGGGGCCGAGGTGCCCGCTCCCGCTGCCGGCGGTCCGCTGCCGCCCGCCGTGGAAACGGCCGCGCCCGTGGCGGAGGCCGCGTACGGCGGTGCCCCGCAGGCCGCCGTGCCGGACGCGGCCGAGCCCTCAACCGCCCCTGAACCAGAGGCGTCCGCGGCCGCGCGCGCCCGGTGAGCCCGCGGGCGTCGACGCCGCCTACCCCGACGGCGTCCCGGCGGCGGGTGAAGCCGGGCCGCCCGCGCCCGCCGTGCCCACCACCGCGACGCCCACCCCGCGCCGCCCGCTGCACATGGGCCCGGCCGTCCCCGACCCGCACAGCGGCGGCGTCTCCGTACGCTCGCTCGCCGACCGGGGTCCCGCCGTCAGCGCGTCCGGGCCGCCCACGTCGGGGCCCGAGTACCTCGACGTGCCGCGCGACGACACCGGGCAGATCCCCGCGCAGCAGACCGGGGACTCCGGCGAGCCCGCGGCTCCGACCACCGGCAGCGCCTGGCCCGCGGCGCGGGCGGCGCGTCGCAGCAGTCGCTGATCCCGCGTGCGGACAGCGTCCCGCAGCCGCCGGAGAGCGCCGGGCTCCCAGCGCCCGACGCGTCCCCGCGGCGCAGCCGGAACCGCGGCGCGCCGGAAGGCCGCGTACAGCAGCCCGTCCAGGAAGCCGTCCAGTCACCCGTTCAGGCACCGGCCCCGGCATCCGGGCCCGAACCCGTCCAGGCCACGGCCCCGACTGCCGTGCCGGCCCCGGCCCCCGCCCCGGCGGTGGAGCAGGCCGCCGCCGCGCCCGAGGCCGTACCCGCCGTCGCGCAGCCCGCTGCCGCCGAGGCCGCACCGCAGGCCGAGGAAGCCGCGCCCGCGGCGCCGCACCTGTCGGTGGTGGCGCCATTGGTCGTGGCGGCGCCCGAGGCGGTCATCCCGGCGCAGGGCGGACCCGCGGCCCCTTCGGTGGGCGTGGGAATCCCCGCGCAGGCGGGCGGACCGCAGTTCGCGGCCGCCGCCGGCGAGGCTGCGCCCGTCCGAGGCCGCGGCCGTCGTCCCGCAGCCGCAGGCCGCTCCGGTGCCCGCCGAGGTGGAGGCTCCCGCCGCCGACGGGACCACGGACGCGGGCGCGTCCGGAACGCCGGAGCAGCCCGCCGGCCCGGCCCCCGTCGTCGCCGCCCCGGCGCCAGTGGTGAGGCGGCAGCCGACGTTCCGGCAGCGGACGCGCCCGTCGCCGAGGTGCCCGCGCAGCCGGTCCCGGAGCAGGTCGCGCAGCCCCCGGCGGCGGTGGAATCGGCCCCGGTCGCGGCCGAGCCCGCGCCGGACCCCGCCGCGCAGCCCGCCGAAGTCGCCGCGGAGACGGGGGACTCGGCCCCCGCCGAGGCCACCGGCGAAGCCGCCTCCGTGGAAGGCGTCTCCGTGGAAGGCGCCGACGGCGTCGAAGGTGTCGCGCCCGCGGAAGGGACAGCCGTCGAAGCGACAGCCGTTGAAGCGGCACCCGCCGAGGCCGCCCCCGGCAAGGGCCGCCGCGGAAGGCGCCGCGCCGCGCCCGCCGTCGAGCACCCCGAGGACCCGGCCGCCGCGCCCGAGGCCGTACGCCTGGTCGTACCCCCCGCCGAGGCCGCCACTGCCGCCGGGCCGGACGGAGCCGGTGAGCCGGCCGCCGACGCCGAACCGCAGGTCCAGGCGCCCGCCGCGCAGACGCCGGCCGCCGAGGCGTACGAACCGTCCGTGCGGGACGCCGTGCACCGGGTGATCCGGGAGCGCCGGGACATCCGCAACGGCTTCCGCTCCGACCCGATCCCGCACGACGTGCTGCTGCGCGTGCTGGAGGCGGCGCACACCGCGCCGAGCGTCGGGCACTCGCAGCCGTGGGACTTCGTCGTGATCCGCTCGGAGAAGACCCGCGAGAAGATGCACGAACTGGCCATGCGGCAGCGCGAGGCGTACGCCAAGTCGCTGCCCAAGGCGCGGGCCCGGCAGTTCCGCGAGCTGAAGATCGAGGCGATCCTCGACACCCCCGTCAACATCGTGGTCACCGCCGACCCCACCCGCGGCGGCCGGCACACCCTCGGCCGGCACACCCAGCCGCAGATGGCGCCCTACTCCTCCGCGCTCGCCGTGGAGAACCTGTGGCTCGCCGCCCGCGCCGAAGGGCTCGGCGTCGGCTGGGTCAGCTTCTTCGACGAGCGGCAGATGGTCACCGAACTCGGCCTGCCCGAGCACCTGGAGGTCGTCGCCTACCTGTGCGTCGGGTACGTCGACGAGTTCCCCGAGGAGCCCGAGCTGATGCAGGCGGGCTGGTCGCAGCGGCGCCCGCTGTCGTGGGTCGTCCACGACGAGGAGTACGGCAACCGGGCGCTGCCCGGCGAGGAGCCGCACGACCTGCTGGAGGAGACGCTCCGCGGCATCCGCCCGCTCGACGCGAAGGCGCTCGGCGAGGCGTGGGAGCGGCAGAAGCGGATGACCAAGCCGGCCGGCGCGCTCGGCATGCTGGAGATCATCTCCGCGCAGCTCAGCGGGCTTTCGCGGCAGTGCCCGCCGCCGATCCCCGAGCCCGCGGCCGTCGCCATCTTCGCCGGGGACCACGGGGTGCACGCGCAGGGCGTCACCGCCTGGCCCCAGGAGGTGACCGCCCAGATGGTGGCCAACTTCCTCGGCGGCGGCGCGGTCTGCAACGCCTTCGCCAACCAGGTCGGGGCCGAGGTCTGCGTCATCGACGTGGGCGTCGCCTCCGAACTGCCCGCCACGCCGGGGCTGTTGCCCCGCAAGGTACGGCCCGGCACCGCCGACTTCACCGCGGGGCCCGCGATGAGCCGCGAGGAGGTGCTGCGGGCCATCGAGGTCGGCATCGAGACCGCGCGGGACCTGGTGGCCGCGGGCAACAAGGCGCTGCTCACCGGGGAGATGGGGATCGCCAACACGACCACCTCGGCGGCCCTCATCGCCGTCTACACCGGGGCGGACCCGGCGGAGGTCACCGGGCGCGGTACGGGGATCAACGACGAGATGCACGTGCGCAAGGTCGAGGTCGTACGGCGGGCGCTGGAGCTCCACCGGCCCGATCCGGCCGACCCGATCGCCGTGCTGTCCGCGATCGGCGGGCTCGAACACGCCGCCATGGTCGGGCTGTTGCTCGGCGCGGCGGCGCTGCGCACGCCGGTCATCCTCGACGGCGTGAGCGCGGGCGCCGCGGCGCTGGTCGCCCGGGCCATCGCGCCCGAGGTGCTGGCCGCCTGCATCGCCGGGCACCGCAGCGCCGAGCCCGGCCACGTCGCCGCGCTCACCACCCTCGGCCTGCGCCCCCTGGTCGACCTCGACCTGCGCCTCGGCGAGGGCACAGGCGCTCTCCTCGCCCTCCCTCTCGTCCAGAGCGCAGCCCGCGTGATGCACGAGGTCGCCACGTTCGACGCCGCGGGGGTCACGGAAAAGTCCTAGCCCCACCGTCCGGGGGCACGCCCTGGGAGCTTCCTCGGCCCCGCCGAACCCGGCTCGCCCCCTCCGCGGAGGGGGGTACGTGCCCTCGCACCACCAGGTGCCGTTGCGGCCGTGCCCTCCCCAACACCGCCCCAACGGCGGGCCGTTCTTCGCGCCTGCCCGCCGGTCCCGCGGCAAGGGCCGCGTCCCCCGGGTGGGCTGGGTGCTGTTGAGGGCGTGCCCTTGCCAACACCGCCCGGGCGGCGGGGCGCGGGGCGGACGGGTGCGGCGGTGCCGAGCCGGCCGTGAGCGGCTGGTCGCGTGCTTGGCCGCGGAGGGGCGTTGTTCGTGCGTATCCGGCGGTGCTGCGGTAAGGGGTGCGTTCTCTGCCCGGCCGGGTGGGCTGGGTGCTGTTGAGGGGGTGCCTTCACCAAGACCGTCGTCGCGGCGGGGCGCGGGGCGGACGGGTGCGGCGGTGCTGAGCCGGCCGTGAGCGGCAGACCGGCGAGTGCTCCCGCAAAGGGACGGGCAACGTAGGCTGAGAAGGCTTCCCGCCAGGGGAAAGCCAGGGATGGGCAAGGAGCCGGAGCCGGATGGATCGTCAAGACGCCCCCGCGTACCCCGTAGGACTGCGGCTGGCCGGGCGCCGGGTGATCGTGCTGGGCGGCGGCCAGGTGGCCCAGCGCCGGCTGCCCGCCCTGGTGTCGGCGGGCGCGGACATCGTGCTGGTCTCCCCGTCGGTGACCCCCTCCGTGGAGGCCATGATCGCGGCCGGCGAACTGCGCTGGGAGTCCCGCAGGTACCAGCCCGGCGACCTCGCGGACGCGTGGTACGCGCTGATCGCCACCACCGACCCCGCCGCCAACGCCGCCGCGAGCGCCGAAGCCGAGGAGCGCCGCGTGTGGTGCGTCCGCAGCGACGACGCCGCCGCGGCCACCGCGTGGACCCCGGCGACCGGCCGGACCGCGGGCGTCACCGTCGCCGTACTGACCGGCAGCGACCCCCGCCGCTCGGCCGCCGTGCGCGACGCGGTCGTCGCGGGCCTGCGGGACGGCACGCTGGTGGCCCCGCAGCACCGGGCCCGTACCGCGGGCGTCGCCCTGGTCGGCGGCGGCCCGGGCGACCCGGACCTGATCACGGTGCGCGGCCGCCGGCTCCTCGCCGAGGCCGACGTGGTGATCGCCGACCGGCTCGGCCCGCGCGACCTGCTCGACGAACTGCCCCCGCACGTCGAGGTGATCGACGCGGCGAAGATCCCGTACGGCCGGGCGATGGCCCAGGAGGCCATCAACGAGGCGCTGATCGAGCACGCCAAGGCGGGCAAGGCCGTGGTCCGCCTCAAGGGCGGCGACCCGTACGTCTTCGGCCGCGGCATGGAGGAGGCGGAGGCGCTGGCGCAGGCGGGCGTCCCGGTCACGGTGGTGCCCGGCATCTCCAGCTCGATCAGCGTGCCGGGCGCCGCCGGGATTCCGGTCACGCACCGCGGGGTGGCCCATGAGTTCACCGTGGTCAGCGGCCATGTCGCACCCGACGACCCGCGTTCCCTCGTCGACTGGGCCGCGCTCGCCCGGCTGCGCGGCACCCTGGTGGTGCTGATGGGCGTGGAGCGGATCGCCGCGATCGCGCGCACCCTCGTCGCCTCGGGCCGCGACGCCGCCACCCCGGTCGCCGTCGTCCAGGAGGGCACCACGGCCGCGCAGCGCCGGGTCGACGCGACGCTCGCGACGGTCGGCCAGAAGGTCGTGGACGAGGGCGTACGGCCGCCCGCCGTGATCGTCATCGGCGACGTGGTGGCGGTCGGCGCGGCGGTCGCGGACGCCGCCAGATCGGCCGTCAGCCGCCCGGACCAGGAGGACGGGGCGGACCGGCGTGGCTGAGCCCGTCCCGGTCGGCGACCCCGCCGACCCGCGGCTCGCCGACTACACCGCGCCTCACCGACGTCGAGCTGCGCCGCCACCGCGAGCCCGCCGAGGGCCTGTTCATCGCCGAGGGCGAGAAGGTCATCCGCCGCGCGCTGGCGGCGGGTTACGCGATGCGCTCGATGATGCTGTCCGCCAAGTGGCTCGGCCCGATGCGGGACGTGATCGAGGCGGCCGCCGCCCCGGTGTACGCGGTCACCCCCGAGCTGGCCGAGGAGGTCACCGGCTACCACGTCCACCGCGGCGCCCTCGCCTCCATGGAACGCGCCCCCCTGCCGGAACCCGCCGCCCTGCTCGGCGACGGCGTACGGCGGGTCGCCGTCTTCGAGGACATGGTCGACCACGCCAACCTGGGCGCCGCCTTCCGCAGCGCGGCCGCCCTCGGCGTGGACGCGGTGCTGCTCAGCCCGCGCTGCGCCGACCCGTTCTACCGCCGCGCCGTGAAGGTCTCCATGGGCGCGGTCTTCTCCGTGCCGTGGACCCGGCTGACCGCATGGCCCGAGGACATCGGGCAGTTGCGCGCCCAGGGCTTCACGGTCGCCGCGCTGTGCCTGGCCGACGACGCGGTCCCGCTCGACGCGCTGGCCGCCCGCGGCCCGGAACGGCTCGCCCTGCTGCTCGGCACCGAGGGCGACGGCCTCACCCCCGCCGCCCTGCGCGCCGCCGACGTCCGCGTCACCATCCCGATGGCGGCGGGCGTCGACTCCCTCAACGTGGCGGCCGCCTCGGCCGTCGCCTTCTACGTCACCCGTACCTGACCGGTGGCCGCCGGCCGTGCGCGTACGCGTACGGCCGGCGCGGCCGGTTCTTCCGGCCGGACATGGCGTGCGCCACGGTCGGCGGGCCGCCCGGCCCGGACGGGTTCACAGGGGGCCGGGAACCCAGGGCCGCGGCGGGGGCGCCACGGGGGAGAAGCGGAACCGGTACGGCCGCGGCGGCGTCAACTGGGGTCGGGCGCGGGCAGGTCCACCAGGGCGGCGAGCGCGGCGCGGTGCCGTCCCGGCGTGCCCAGCGCGATCTCGTCGGCCTTCGCCCGCTTGAGGTACAGGTGCGCGGGGTGCTCCCACGTCATGCCGATCCCGCCGTGGAGCTGCACCGCCTCCTCGGCCGCGTGCACCGCGACACCGGCCGCGTACGACTGCGCGACCGCGACGGCCACCGGGGCGTCGGGGGAGCCGGCCGCGAGCGCGTCGGCCGCGGCCCGCGCCGCCGCCCGTACCGAGACGACCTCCAGCCACAGGTCGGCCAGCCGGTGCTTGAGCGACTGGAACGAGCCGACCACCCGCCCGAACTGGTGCCGCTGCCCGAGGTAGCGCACCGTCTCGTCCAGGCACCACTGCGCCACGCCCAACTGCTCCGAGGCGAGCAGGCCCGCACCGGTCAGCAGCGCCGCGTCCAGCGCGGCGGCCGCGTCACCGGCCGGCAGCGGCCGCGCGGCGCAGCCGTCGAAGGATGACGTCGGCCAGCGGGCGGGTCAGGTCCAGCGAGCTGAACCGCTCGACCGCCGCGTCGGCCGCGGCCACCTCGTACAGCCCGGGGCCGCCGCACGCCGACCGCGGGCACCACCAGCACGTCCGCGCCGACCGCGTCCGCGACGCTCGTCACCCGCCCGGTCAGCCGGCCGTCGCGCGTCCACCCGTACGGTCGCCGGGAAGCCGCCGCCGGGCGCCGCCGACAGCGGTACGGCCAGCGCCGCGGCCGACCTCGCCGGCGGCCAGCCGCCCCAGCAGGCCCGCGACCGCCTCGTCCGCGGTGTCGCAGCCGAGGAGCGCGGAGGTGGCCAGCACCGCGCTGCCGAGGAACGGCGTCGGCGCCACCGCGCCGCCCAACTCCTCCAGGACGACGGCCGCTTCACGCGCGGACGCGCCCTGGCCGCCGAGCGCCTCGGGCACCAGCAGCCCGGCCAGGCCCAGTTCGGCGGCCAGCGCCCGCCACAGCGCCGGGTCGTACGGCTCCTTGCCCTCGACCCGGGCGAGCACGGCGGCCGGCCCGCAGCGGTCGGCGAGCAGCGCGCGGACGGCGGCCCGCAGGTCGTCCTCGACCTCGGAGTAGAGCAGGTTCATCGGGGCAGGTCCTTCCAGGCGACGTCCTTGTCGGTACGGGGTTCCGCGGGCAGGCCGAGCACCCGCTCGGCGATGATGTTGCGCAGGATCTCCGAGGTGCCGCCCTCGATCGAGTTGCCCTTGGCGCGCAGGTAGCGGTAGCCGGCGTCGCGGCCGTAGAAGTCGACGGCCTCCGGGCGGACCATCGTCCAGTCGCCGTAGCGCAGGCCGTCCTCGCCGAGGAGTTCGACCTCCAGGCCGCTGATGCTGCTGGTTGAGCCGGGCGAAGGCCAGCTTCAGGCCCGCGCCCTCGGGGCCGGGCGACCCGACGGCGAGCTGCTGGCGGACGCGTTCGGCCGACAGCCGGGCCACCTCGGCGTCCACCCACGCGCCGAGCAGCCGGTCGTGCAGTTCGGGCGTCCGCAGCTCCGGCCGCTCCCGCCAGGCCGCGGCGCGGACCGCGCGATCATGCCGCCCTCGCGCGGCAGCGCGCATGCCGCCGATCGCGACCCGCTCGTTCATCAGCGTGGCCTGCGCGACCCGCCAGCCGTCGCCGACCTCGCCCAGCCGGTGCGCGTCGGGGATGCGGACGCCGGTGAGGAAGACCTCGTTGAACTCGGCCTCGCCGGTGATCTGCCGCAGCGGCCTGACCTCCACGCCGGGGTCGGTCATGTCGCACACGAAGTAGGTGATGCCCTGGTGCTTGGGGACGTCGGGGTCGGTGCGGGCGATGAGGATCGCCCAGCGGGCGGTGTGGGCGCTGGAGGTCCACACCTTCTGGCCGTCCACGATCCAGTCGCCGCCGTCCGTCGCGGACCGCGCGGGTGCGCAGCCCCGCCAGGTCCGAGCCCGCGCCGGGCTCGGAGAAGAGCTGGCACCAGACCTCCTCGCCGGTCCACAGCGGGCGCAGGAAGCGCAGCTTCTGCTCGTCGGTGCCGTACCGCAGGATGGTCGGCGCGGCCATGCCCAGGCCGATGCCGATCCGGCGCGGGTCGTTGTCCGGCGCGCCGGCGGCGGCCAGCTCCGCGTCCACCACGGGCTGGAGCGCGCGCGGGCGCGCCGAGGCCGCCGAGGCCCTCGGGGAAGTGCACCCAGGCCAGGCCCGCGTCGAAGCGGGCCCGCAGGAAGTCGAGCGGGTCGGTCGTCGCGGGGTCGTGCGCGCCCAGGAGCGCCCGGACCCGCTCCCGCAGCCCGGCCGCGTCCGGGCTTCCGGCCTGCGTGCTGACGCTCTTCGTCATGACCGCCGTCCTTCCGTCTAAGCAAGCGCTTGTTAACGTAACGGACGTCGCCCGCGCCTGGCCACCCCCGGCCGCGGTGATTCCGGCGGCGCCGACTCCCGCGGCCGCCGCCGTGATCCGGGAGGAGGGTGGCGCGCCCGGCCGGGGCGTCCGCGGGAGACCGGGCGGCGGGACCGCGGGAAGCGGCGGCGCCGGACCGCGCCCGCGTGCACAGGCCGCGTCGGGCCGCCTGGTGCGCCGCCTGCTACGAGAAGCGGTGGCAGCCCTGGAGCGCGGCGATGCAGACCGCCGCGAGCAGCGTCACGATGACGAAGACGAAGACCCGCTGGCGCAGCAGCCGCCGCCCGGCGTCGGGCGCGGGCTGGCGGCGGGGCACGGGCGTACGGACCGGGCGGCCGCCGGTGGGGCGCGGCACCGGGGTGCGCGGGCCGGAGCGGCCCGCGGTCGACGGCGGGTTCGGCCCGCCCCCGCCGGCCGGCCGCCGCTCGGTGCGCTGCTGCGCGTACTCCTCGGCCCGCCGCCCGGTGGGCCGCTCGGGCCGCGGCCCGGCCACCTTCGCGGCGCTCTCCGGCCGCGGCCGGGGCGCGCCGATCCCGCGCGCCTCGCGGGTCGCGATCTCCGCCAGCCGCTCGGAGAGCTGGACCGTGCTCGGCCGCTCGCCGGGGTCCTTGGCGAGGCACGCCTGGACCAGCGGCGCCAGCGCGTCGGGCACCCCGACGAGATCGGGCTCCTCGTGCACCACCCGGTAGAGCATCACTTCCGAACTGCCCTGCCCGAAGGGCGAGTCCGCGGTCGCCGCGTAGGCGAGCGTGGCCCCGAAGGCGAAGACGTCCGTGGCCGGGGTGACGGCCGCGCCCCGCACCTGCTCGGGCGCGAGGAACCCGGGCGAGCCGACCGCCGTGCCGACGTGGGTGAGCGTGCTCGCCCCGGTCGCCCAGGCGATGCCGAAGTCGATGATGCGCGGGCCCTTGGGCGACAGCAGGATGTTCGACGGCTTCAGGTCGCGGTGCACGACCCCGGCCTCGTGCACGGCCACCAGGCCCTCCGCGAGCGCCGCCCCGATGGAGGCGACCTGCGCCGCGGGGAGCACACCGCCCTCGGCGACCTTGTCGTGCAGCGACGGCCCGGGCACGTACTGCGTGGCGAACCAAGGCCGTTCGGCCTCCAGGTCCGCCGCCACCAGCCGGGCGGTGCAGCCGGCGCGGATGCGGCGGGCCGCCGACACCTCGCGGGCGAACCGGGAGCGGAACTCCTGGTCCTCCGCCAACTCGGGCCTGATCACCTTCAGCGCCACCCGCTGGCCGCGCTTGTCGGCGCCCAGGTACACCACGCCCATGCCGCCCGCGCCCAGCCGCCGATGCAGCCGGAACGCGCCGACGACCCGCGGGTCCTCGCGCCGGAGCCGCATCATCGCCATGTCTGCCGTCCCCTACCTCCGGTGGTGGGGGACAGGGCCCCACTCCGCTGAATGGCCGGTCGGCCGCCCACAGCTTACGTACTCGCAACGCCGTCCGCGCTGAAGCCTCGCAGGCGACGGGCCGTGAATTGTCAGTGCCCGGTGGCATCCTGAGGACGTGGGCAGGGTGCGCCGTCGCCGGATCGCGGCCCCTGCTCCGCCAACGGGCCTTCTGCCGAGGGGGAGTGACGCCGTGAAAGGTGATCGTGTGGAGATAGTCGTCGACGCGGGGGACACCACCCGCACCTATGAGGTGATCGCCACCCGCGCGGGCCGCCGGGTCGAGACGGCGGTGCGCCGCGGCGTGGTCGAGGTCAGCGAGGTGACCCGCAGCGGCACCGCGGTCCGCACCGCCCGCTTCATGGCCAACCGGGTGCTCGCGCTCGTCGAGCACCCCATCCCCCGTGAGGACCCGTCCGCGACCCCGTCAGGGTCCTAGGGTCTCGTCCTCCACCCACAGGAGTATCCAGCGGGCGCCGTCGTCATCCTCCGGGAGGCCCGCAAAGGGGTACGAGGGCATGACGCCCCGGGCTCCGGCGGCACCTAGATTTGAGGTCAAGCGGCGGGCGACGCACTCGTCCCCCGAGGTCACAGTCCGCCGCCCAGCTCGACCACAAGACCCGATCACCGCCCCGCGGTGGTCGCCACATACGTCGTCCGTGACCGGCCTGTTGGGGCGCCTGCACAACGCTTCAGGCCCGGAAGAGCGGTCCGGGCCGGGGATTCACCGGTATCCACCCCGTGGGGACGGGGGTACGGCGGACGACTGCGGTCGCCCGGGTATCAGCCGATACCCGGGCGCCGCCATGTCCGGGCCGGGTGTCGGGCCGCGGCGGGCGCCGGCCGCGGCGCCCTCGTACGCCCCGCGCCCTGCGCGCCACAGCGGCGCCCCGCACACACGCCGGAGGGCCGGAAGCATGATCGCTTCCGGCCCTCCGGCTGCCGTGTGGACGATACTGGGATTGAACCAGTGACCTCTTCCGTGTCAGGGAAGCGCTCTCCCGCTGAGCTAATCGTCCTCGCTCGCACCGGGCACCGCGGGCGGCGCCGGTGTCACGTGCGCGATACTGGGATTGAACCAGTGACCTCTTCCGTGTCAGGGAAGCGCTCTCCCGCTGAGCTAATCGCGCGGGCTGTCCTGCCAGGACCACGAGGGCCCAGTGGACGATACTGGGATTGAACCAGTGACCTCTTCCGTGTCAGGGAAGCGCTCTCCCGCTGAGCTAATCGTCCTTGGAGGTGGAGACGGGATTTGAACCCGTGTAGACGGCTTTGCAGGCCGTTGCCTCGCCTCTCGGCCACTCCACCAACACAGCGGGGGTTCGGGAAGATCCCCCACATCGAGCGGACGACGAGATTCGAACTCGCGACCCTCACCTTGGCAAGGTGATGCTCTACCAACTGAGCCACGTCCGCAGATACCGCCGCCGGACCAACTCCCCGGCGACGAGTTGAACTCTAGCGGATTCCCGGGTCCAGCTCAAAAACCGGTTTCCGCAGCGTGCCGGGCCAATGACAAGCTGTTGACGTGCCGACCGACCGGTGGACCCCCGCTTCCGGGGGCCGCCAGGACCCGGCCCGCGCCCCCGCCCCGCCGACCAGGGAAGCCACCGTGAGCGACCGTTCCCCACTGGCCCCCATGGCCCGCTTCGGCCGGCTCGTCGCCTCCGACCTGCGAGATGTCACCGGCGACCTGTCCGCGCTCGACTCCGCGGGCTTCTGGGCGGTGGCCGCCGACTTCGAGGGCCGCACCGTCTGCGCCCGCTTCGGCGACGTCCGCGAGGAGCCCGCGTACCGCGCCCGGCCGCGCGCCTGGCGCGGACCCGACCCGGCCGCGTGGACCTCCTCGCTGGACCGGGCCGGCTACGAGCGGGGCGTGCGCGCCATCCGCGACCGGATCGCGACCGGCGAGGTCTACCAGGTCAACCTCTGCCGGGTGCTGAGCGCGCCGCTGCCCGCGGACCCGGCCTCCGGCAGCGCCGGCGCCCGTACGGCCCGGACATCGACGCCCTCGGCCGCCGTCCTCGCGCGCGGCAACCCGGCCCCGTACGCAGGAACGATCCGGCTGCCCGCGCACGGCGTCGAGATCGCCACCGCCTCGCCCGAGCTCTTCCTGCGCCGCGACGGCGCCACCGTCGAGTCCGGGCCGATCAAGGGCACCGCCCGCACCGCCGCCGAGCTCCTGCCCAAGGACCACGCCGAGAACGTGATGATCGTCGACCTGGTCCGCAACGACCTCGGCCGGGTCTGCGCCACCGGCACCGTCACCGTGCCCGCGCTGTGCGCCGTCGAGCCGCACCCCGGCCTGGTCCACCTGGTCTCCACCGTCCGCGGCGAGCTGCGCCCCGGCGCCGGCTGGCCCGAGCTGTTCGCCGCCGCCTTCCCGCCCGGCTCGGTCACCGGCGCGCCGAAGCTCAGCGCCCTGCGGATCATCGACGAGCTGGAGACCGCCCCGCGCGGCCCGTACTGCGGCGCGATCGGCTGGGTCGACGCCGACCGGCGGCACCGCCGAACTCGCCGTCGGCATCCGCACGTTCTGGATCGACCGGGACGTCCCCGGCGGCCCCGTGCTGCGCTTCGGCACCGGCGCCGGGATCACCTGGGGCTCCGACCCGGACGGCGAGTGGGCGGAGACGGAATTGAAGGCCGCGCGCCTGCTGGCGGTAGCGTCGGAGGTGCGCGGCACGGGCCCCGCCGGCGGCTCCGGCCGCGGCGGGGAGGCGGGTCGCGGCGCGACGCGGACCGTACCGGCGGTCCCGGCCGGACGAGCGGAAGGACACTGCGGTGAGGATCTGGGTCGACGGCGGACTGCGGGACGCCGAGGACGCCACGGTGTCGGTGCTCGACCACGGCCTGACGGTCGGCGACGGCGTCTTCGAGACGCTCAAGGCGACCGAGGGCCGCGCCTTCGCGACCACCCGCCACCTGCGACCGGCTGGCCCGCTCGGCGCGCGGCCTCGGCCTGCCCGAGCCCGACCTCGACGAGGTCGCCCGCGCCTGCGCGGCGGTGCTCGCCGCCAACCCGGTGCCGCTCGGGCGGCTGCGCATCACCTACACCGGCGGGCTGTCCCCGCTCGGCTCCGACCGCGGCGACGCGGGCCCCACCCTCGTGGTCGCGCTCGGCGAGGCGTCGGCGCGGCCCGACACCACCGCGGTCGTCACCGTCCCCTGGACCCGCAACGAGACGCGGCGCGCTGGCCGGCCTGAAGACCACCTCCTACGGCGAGAACGTCGTCGCCCTCGCCCGCGCGCACGAACACGGCGCCACCGAGGCGCTGTTCGCCAACACCCGCGGGCGGCTGTGCGAGGGCACCGGCTCCAACGTCTTCGTCGTCATCGGCGGCCGGCTGCTCACCCCGCCGCTGACCTCCGGCTGCCTCGCCGGCATCACCCGCGCCCTCGTCGTGGAGTGGGCCGGCGCGCAGGAGGCCGACCTGCCGATGGACGCCCTCGCCGAGGCCGAGGAGATCTTCCTGACCTCCTCGCTGCGCGACGTCCAGGCCGTGCACCGCGTCGACGACCGGGAACTGCCCGGCGCCCCCGGCCCGGTCACCGCCAAGGCCATGCGGATCTTCGCCGAGCGCGCCGCCGCCGACCCGAACCCGTAGCCGCGCACGGCCCCGTCGCCGCGACCCCCGCGGTGCGGCGCGGGACGGGGCCGCGCCCGCAGCACCGAGAACGGCCCACGCCCCAGCGCCGCGAGACCCCCGGGAGCCCTCCATGACCACCACCCTGCGACCGGCCGGCCCCGAGCGGCGGGAGGCGGACGGCACCCGCGCCCGCTGCCTACACCGTGTGCGTCAACAGCCGTCCGGTCGGCGGCCTCGAGCTGGGCACCGACCGCCGCTACGGCCCGCGGGTCGGCCGGATCGACGCGCTGGCCATCGACGAGCCCGACCGGCGGCGCGGCCGCGGCACCGTGGCCGCGCTCGCCGCCGAGGAGGTGCTGCGCCAGTGGGGCTGCACCCGGGTCGAGACCTCGGTGCCGGCCGCCGCCGCGTACGGCCTGCGGATGGCCGCCGCCCTCGGCTACACCGAGCGCAACCGGAACATGGCCAAGGCCCTCGACGGCCCGCCGCGGCCGCACCCGCTGCCGCCCGGCAGCGCCGTCCGCCCGATGAGCGACGCCGAGTACGGGCCCTGGCGCGAGCACGCGGGCGAGGGTTACGTCGCGGTCCTCACCGAGCGCGGGGTGCACCCGCGAGCAGGCCGAGGGCTACGAGTCCGCGTCCTTCGCCGCCGCGCTCCCCGACGGGCCCGCCACCGAGGGCACCGCCCTGCTCGTGCCTCGAACACGACGGCGCGACCGTCGGCCACCTGTGGCTGCGCGCTGGCCGAGCCCGGCCTGGGTGTTCTCCGTCGAGGTCGACGCCGCCCACCGGGGCCGCGGCCACGGCCGCACGCTGATGCGCGTCGCCGAGGACACCGTCGCCGCCGCGGGCGCCACGACCCTCGCACCTCAACGTCTTCGCCGACAACACCCCGGCCCTCGGCCTCTACGAGTCCCTCGGCTACCGCACCACCGACCACCACTTCGCCAAGCCGCTGCTTGACACCGGCTCCGACGGCCGGCCCCGCGGCCCCGGGGAGCCTCGGCCCGGGCCGCTGCGCGCCGAGCAGCCGGTCGGCGATCTCCGCGATCCGCTCCCGCAGCCCCTGCTGGTCCTTGGAGCCGTCCAGCAGCTCCCCGCCGATCACGTACGTCGGCGTGCCGGTGACCCCGATCGCCTTGCCCTCGGCCTGGTCGGAGTCCACGACCAGCAGGTGCCGCCCGTCGACCAGCGCGGTGTCCACCTCCTCCGCGTCCAGGCCCAGCGCGGCCGCCACCTCCACCAGCACCGGCTCGCCCGTCGCCTGGCCAGGTCCTCCGCCCGGGCCAGCACGGCCTCGGCGTACGGCCAGCCCTGCCCCTGCGCGAACGCCTCCTCGTACGCCTGCGCCGCCGCGAGGGCGTGCCGGTGCTTGTCCAGCGGGAAGTGCCGCAGCTGGATGTCGAGGGCGTCGCCGAAGCGGTCGCGCAGCGCCCGCAGATCGGCCAGGGCGGTGCGGCAGTCGGGGCACTGGAGCTCGCACCAGACTTCGAGGACGACAGCGGCGTCCGGCTTCGGGGAGGAGGTCGGTCATGCGCCCAGTCTCCCATCCGGCGGCCGGCCCCTCCGGCGCCGCCGCCTCGCCCCTGCGCGACCTAGCGCTCCGGGAGGAGGCGCCCCCGAGATCTCCCCGATATCCGGCCGCATCCCCGGCCGGGGCGTGGCCCCGGCGGCCCCCGGCGAGGCACGATGGAGGGGACAGACCCCGCAGGGCCCCGGCAGGACCCTCCGAGTCCGACCGCGTTGCCGCAGGAGCCGCAGGATGCTGACCGACACGCTGTGCGCCGCGCTGACCGCGGCGGGGCTGGCCATCGCCGATCCTCACCGCCTACCGCCGCCGCTACCTCGCCGCGACGCGGATCGCCGCGCTCGCCCTGCTGCCGCTCGGCCTGGCCATGGCGGGCCTGGTCACCCTCGGCCGCAAGGTCGGCACGGCCACCGGCGACTGGGCGGCCGACCTGGTCTTCAAGCCGACGGTGTGGCTCGGCTTCGGCGTGCTCGCCTGCTCGGCCGCGCTCTACGGCGTCACCCGGCTGTTCTCCCGCCGCGGGCCGGCGCGGCGAGCGGCGTGGAGGGCGGCGCGGCCGCCGGCCGCGGCGCCCGGCGCCCCCGCACCGGCCGCGGTCACGGCCGGCCGCGAGCGCGGCAAGTCGCGCGGCCGTCGTCCTCCGACAGCGGCCTGTCGGACTTCTCGGACGTCGAGGAGATCCTCAAGCGCCGCGGCATCTGACCGCGGCGTCCGCACGGAGCGTCCGAGCCCCGCGTCCGAGGGCGCGGGCGCCCGTCCGCCGGTGGACGGCGGCGGCCCGGCGCGGCGGATGCAGAACCGGCGCGACTACCGGACGGGCGCACGCACGCGGTTCCGGCATCCGAGACGCAGGTAAACGCCCTTGTAAAGTCCGCGTGTTGGGCCACGGGCGGCGACCGCGCTACGCGATCATCGCCGTGTGCTGCCCACCCCAGGGGACTCCCTCGCCCCTCCGCGGCCGGATCGTGCCGAACCGCCCGTCACCGCCCTCACCGCCGTCCGCCAGGAGCGCTCCGAGCGCCCTGCCCCCGCCCCGCTGTGCGCTCTCGCGCTCGCTCCGGCCGGAACCCGTCCCGCCGGAAGACACCGGGCTCGGGCTCGCGGAGGAGCCCAAGGGGTGCCTGTACGCGCTGTCCCAGCCGCCGCTGATGCTGTTCCTGTGCGTGATCGCCGCGCTGATCGGGCTGGGCGCCGCCTGGGACATGCTCTTCGTCTAGCCCCGCTGCCCGCTGCCCGTTCCCGGGCCCTGCCCGCCGTGCCTGCCGCCCCGCCGCCCGCGGCTCCCTACGGGACCGCCTCAGGAGGCGTCGGGGGCCTCGGCGCGCCCTCGGACCGTCCTGGACGTCCCCGCCGACCCGCCGACCCCGACCCTGGGGGCCGCTCTCACGACCTGGGGGCGCCCTCGCGGCCCTCGGGGCGCTTCAGGCGCTGGCCTCGCGCCTGCGGGCCCGGTACGCGGCGACGTGCAGCCGGTTCCCGCAGGTGCGGCTGTCGCAGTAGCGGCGGGAGCGGTTGCGGGACAGGTCCACGAAGGCGCGCCGGCAGTCCGGGGCGTCGCAGCGCCGCAGCCGCTCCCGTTCACCGGCGATGACCAGGAACGACAGCGCCATGCCGCAGTCCGCGGCGAGGTGGTCGGCGAGCGAGGCGCCCGGCGCGAAGTAGTGCACGTGCCAGTGGTAGCCGTCGTGGTCGGTCAGCCGCGGGGTGGTGCCGGCCCCGGCGATCAGCGCGTTGAGCACGCCGACCGCGGCGAGGTCGTCGGCGGCGCCGAAGACCTCGGTGAACCTGGCCCGGATCGCGTGGACGGCGGCCACGTCGGCGGGCTCCAGCCGGCCGATCTCGCTGACCTTGTGCTGGTCCACGAAGCCGCGCAGGTCCGCGACGTCGGTCAGCGTCTCGCGCCCCGCGATCGGCGGCGCGGTGTTGACCAGGTCGACCACGCTGTCGAGCGCGCACCTGGTGTCGTGGTTGATGAGCACGGAAACGCTCCTGCCGGCGTGGTCTGACGGCTGCGGTTTCCGGTGAGCCTAGCGCGCGGGAGCCGCCGCCGTGGGGCTGTGGTGCCCACGGTGACGGCTCCGGTGCCTGCGGCGTCGGACGGCTGGAGACCGCCCGGCGCGGCGGGGTGCGGTCCGGGCGTCCCCCCGAGTAGGACGGCCGCGGACGTATGGGAAACGGGGCTCAGCTCTCCGCGAGGATGTGCGAGAGCTCCGTGTCCAGATCGAAATGACGGTGCTCGGTGCCCGGTGGGACCGCGGCGTCCGTCCGCTTCAGGAAGGACTCCAGGGCCCGCGCCGGGGCTTCGAGCAGGGCCTCGCCCTCCGGGGAGCTGAGGGCGATGCACACGACGCCCTGACCGTGGCTGCGGGACGGCCAGACTCGGACGTCGCCGGTGCCGGTAGGGCGGTGCAGCCCCTCGGCGAGCAGATCGCGGGCGAACACCCATTCGACCGTCTCTTCGGCTCCGGTGTGGAAGGTGGCGTGCACGGCATACGGATCGGCCGTGTCGTACCGCAAGCCCGCGGGTACGGGCAGTGAGGATTCGCTCGACACAACGAGGCGCAGGTGCAGCTCGCAGCTGACCGTGGTGTTCATAAGCGCCAGGGCCTTTCGCTCAGTGTGCGCTCGGGGATTCGCACGTCGGCGAAATCGACATGCCACCTGCGGGGACGTTGTAAACCCCTCTGAGGTGTTTGTGAGGGTTCTGGTACCTCGTCCGGCCCATCGTCAGGACCCCGCTCCGGGGCCATTCCGGTGAGCCCTCGGAAGCGGTGCTCGGGCGATCGAAATATCACGCACAGTGACGGCGGTCGGGGGCCCTGGTCCGGGTGCGGTAAAGTTGTGCGCACGCCGGGGCGATTAGCTCAGCGGGAGAGCACTTCGTTCACACCGAAGGGGTCACTGGTTCGATCCCAGTATCGCCCACCCGGATCGGGAACCCCGGGACCGTCACGTACGGTCCCGGGGTTCGCGCGTTCCGCCCCCGTAACCCGTCCGAACCGGCGTTCCGGACCCGTACTCCCTTGCGCGGGCGCACACTTGGGCCCATGGACTGGAGTCACTACCGATTCCGCAGCGTCTGGCGGCTCGACGCCGAGCCCGACGCCGTCTACCGCGTGCTGGAGCGCCCCGACCACTACCCCGGCTGGTGGCCCCAGGTCCGCGAGGTGCGGCAGACCGGCGACATCAGCGGCGTGCTGCGCTTCCGCTCGGTCCTGCCCTACGACCTGACCGTCACCGCCCGCTCCACCCGGCACGACCCGGACGCCCGCGTGCTGGAGGTCGCCATGACCGGCGACCTGGAGGGCTGGGTGCGCTGGACGGTCCAGCCCGGCGCGGCCGCGCGCACCACCCGGCTCCTGTTCGAGCAGGAGGTCGTCGTCCGCAAGGCGCTGATGCGAGCGCTGGCCGTCCCGTGCCGCCCGCTGTTCCGCGCCAACCACGCCCTGATGATGCGCGGCGGGCGCCTCGGCCTGCTCGCCCGGCTCGCCGCCGACGCGGCGCATCTCGTTTGAACGCCCGGCCCGTTGGCCTGTATGGTTCATCGCGTCCCGGGCGATTAGCTCAGCG
Organism: uncultured Actinomycetota bacterium; assembly: GCA_963820715.1. Lineage (GTDB taxonomy): Bacteria > Actinomycetota > Actinomycetes > Streptomycetales > Streptomycetaceae > Actinacidiphila. The sequence continues at coordinate 194,481 of CAWGAU010000007.1, forward strand.
GGAGAGCACTTCGTTCACACCGAAGGGGTCACTGGTTCGATCCCAGTATCGCCCACCACAGAAGGCCGGACCCAGCGTCCGGCCTTCGTCGTTTCCACCTGCCGATCGGCCCCGCCCGTTCCGGGTGTCGTCGTCGACCGCCTGCAGGCGGGCCGGACGGCGGAGGTTGCGCCGAGGGCCGATCGCCGGACTGGCAGGATGGCGGCATGGAACGTGTGCTTGGAATCGGCGGGTACTTCGTGCGGGCCGCCGACCCCGCGGCCCTGGGCGCGTGGTACCGCGACTGCCTGGGCCTGGACGCCGATGAGAACGGCCTGTGGAGTCAGGAGGCCGGGCCGACGGTGTTCGCGGCGTTCGAGACCGGGACCGACTACTTCGGGTCCCGCGCCCAGCAGACCATGCTCAACTTCCGGGTCCGCGACCTGGACGCGATGCTCGCCCAACTGCGCGCCAAGGGAGCGGACGTGGCCGGACGAGGCGCAGGACATGGAGGGCGTCGGCCGATTCGGCTGGGTCACCGATCCCGAGGGCAACCGGATCGAGCTGTGGCAGCCCGCCTGATCGCATCCGCCCGCAGCCGGTGACGTGAGGGGGCGCAGCCCGGGGCTCGGCTTCGCGGGGAGACCGTCCGGCTCGGTACGATTCAGCCCAGCGGCGGACGACGCCGCGCAGGCCCGTACGACCCATGTCAGGAGCAGACCGGTGTCAGACCTCCGTGTGACCATCGACCGCGATTCCGCCGAACCGGAAGAACGGGTGGTCACGACGGGCACGACCGCGGCCGAGCTGTTCGAGGGCGAGCGGTCGGTGGTGGCCGCCCGGGTCGGCGGCGAACTGAAGGACCTCGCCTACGCCGTGGCCGACGGCGACCGGGTCGAACCGGTCGACATCACCAGCCAGGACGGCCTGGACATCCTGCGGCACTCCACCGCGCACGTCATGGCCCAGGCCGTGCAGCAGGTCTTCCCCGACGCCAAGCTCGGCATCGGCCCGCCCATCAAGGACGGCTTCTACTACGACTTCGACGTCGAGCGGCCCTTCACGCCCGAGGACCTCAAGGCCGTCGAGAAGAAGATGCAGGAGATCCAGAAGCGCGGCCAGCGCTTCTCCCGCCGCGTCGTCACCGACGAGGCCGCCCGCGAGGAACTGGCCGGCGAGCCGTACAAGCTGGAGCTGATCGGCCTCAAGGGCTCCGCCGCGAACGCCGAGGACGGCGCGGACGTCGAGGTGGGCGGCGGCGAGCTGACCATCTACGACAACCTCGACCCGAAGACCGGCGAGCTGTGCTGGAAGGACCTGTGCCGCGGCCCGCACCTGCCGAGCACCCGCGCCATCCCCGCCTTCAAGCTGATGCGCAACGCCGCCGCCTACTGGCGCGGCAGCGAGAAGAACCCGCAGCTCCAGCGGATCTACGGCACCGCGTGGCCCACCAGGGACGAGCTCAAGGCGCACCTGGAGTTCCTGGAGGAGGCCGAGAAGCGCGACCACCGCAAGCTCGGCGCCGAACTCGACCTGTTCTCCTTCCCCGACGAACTGGGCTCCGGCCTCGCGGTCTTCCACCCCAGGGGCGGGGTCATCCGCAAGGAGATGGAGGAGTACTCGCGGCGCCGGCACGAGGAGTCGGGCTACGAGTTCGTCAACACCCCGCACATCACCAAGGCCAAGCTCTACGAGACCTCCGGCCACCTGCCGCACTACGCCGAGGGCATGTTCCCCCCCATGGAGTTCGAGGGGCAGGACTACTACCTCAAGGCCATGAACTGCCCGATGCACAACCTGATCTTCGACGCCCGCGGCCGCTCCTACCGCGAACTGCCGCTGCGGCTCTTCGAGTTCGGCACGGTGTACCGGTACGAGAAGTCCGGCGTCGTGCACGGCCTGACCCGGGCCCGCGGCTTCACCCAGGACGACTCGCACATCTACTGCACCAAGGAGCAGGTCCCCGACGAGCTGGACTCGCTGCTCACCTTCGTGCTCAACCTGCTGCGCGACTACGGCCTCAGCGACTTCTACCTGGAGCTGTCGACCCGGGGCGACTCGGACAAGTTCATCGGCTCCGCCGAGGAGTGGGCCGAGGCCACCGAGCAGTTGCGGCAGGCCGCGGGCAAGCAGGGCCTGGAGCTGGTCATGGACCCGGGCGGCGCGGCCTTCTACGGCCCGAAGATCTCCGTCCAGGCGCGCGACGCGATCGGCCGGACGTGGCAGATGTCCACGATCCAGGTCGACTTCCAGCAGCCGGCCCGCTTCAAGCTGGAGTACACCGCGGCCGACGGCACCCGCCAGCAGCCGGTGATGATCCACCGCGCGCTGTTCGGCTCGATCGAGCGCTTCTTCGCGGTCCTGCTGGAGCACTACGCGGGCGCCTTCCCGGCCTGGCTCGCGCCCGTGCAGGCGGTCGGCATCCCGGTCGGCGACGCGCACGTGCCGTACCTCCAGGAGTTCGCGGCCGAGGCCAAGCGCAAGGGGCTGCGGGTCGAGGTCGACGCGTCCTCCGACCGGATGCAGAAGAAGATCAGGAACCACCAGAAGCTCAAGGTGCCGTTCATGATCATCGTCGGCGACGACGACATGTCGCACGGCACGGTGTCCTTCCGCTACCGCGACGGCTCGCAGGAGAACGGCGTGCCGCGCGACCAGGCGCTGGCCAAGCTCGTCGACGTGGTGGAGCGCCGGGTCCAGGTCTGACGCCCGCGCCGTCGAGCCCCCGGTCCGCCGAGATCAGCGGATCGGGGGCTCTTCGTCCTCCCGGGCGAAGACCTGGAGCAGCCAGGACGAGAACGAACCGGTGACCGCGCCCAGCAGCGCCAGCCCGCAGATCATCAGCACGACCGCGATGACGCGGCCGCCCGGGGTGATCGGGGTGGTGTCGCCGTAGCCGACGGTGGTGAGGGTGGAGCACATCCACCACACCGAGTCGCCGAAGGTGCGGATCGTCGCCCCGGGGGCGTCCCGCTCCTGCTGGTAGACGGCGAGCGCGGCGGCGAAGCCGATCAGCACCGAGGACAGCCCCGCGTACGCGATCACCCGGCCGTGCAGCCCCAGCCGCGGCCGGTCCCGGCGCCGCTGGACCGCCTGGTAGGCCGCGACGAACCGCAGCGGCCGCAGCAGCGGCAGGATCAGCACCAGGGTGTCGAGCGGGTGGCGGCGGATGTACGCGCCCAGCCGCCCCCGCGGGCCGAGCCGCCAGCGCGCCAGGTAGTCCACGAGGAAGACCGCCCAGGCGGCGAAGATCACCGCCAGGCACGCCTCGTGCCCGGCGGGCGGCATGCCGACGGCCAGGACGTGCACGGCGTACGCGGTGAGGAAGATCAGGGAGACGAGCCGACAGGGGGCGTTCGCTCCGCGTCTCCCAGCGGCTCAGGGGGGTGTCGGCGTCCATCCGGCCAGGATCGCGGCCGGGGCCGGGCGGCGGGCCCGGCGACACGCGGGCCGAGGGGTTGGCCATATGCTGATCGGCATGACGAGTGAGCCGGAGCAGCGGATCGGGGCGGGGGTGCCGGACGCTTTCCAGCGGCTGTGGACCCCCCACCGGATGGCGTACATCCAGGGGGAGAACAAGCCGACCGGTCCCGGTGCCGGCGACGGATGCCCGTTCTGCGCGATCCCGGCGAAGTCCGACGAGGACGGCCTGGTCATCGCGCGCGGCGAGCACGTGTACGCCGTGCTGAACCTGTACCCGTACAACAGCGGTCACCTCATGGTGGTGCCCTACCGGCACGTCGCCGACTTCACGGAGCTGGACGGGCCGGAGACGGCGGAGCTGGCGGAGCTGACCAAGCAGGCGATGACGGCGCTGCGGTCGGCGTCGGGGGCGCAGGGGTTCAACATCGGCATGAACCAGGGCGACGTGGCGGGCGCCGGGATCGCGGCGCACCTGCACCAGCATGTCGTGCCGCGCTGGGGCGGGGACGTCAACTTCATGCCGGTCGTGGGCAATACGAAGGTGCTGCCGCAGTTGCTGGCGGATACGCGGAAGTTGCTGGCGGATTCCTGGCCGGTGTGAGCGGTCGCTGCCGGGTGCCACTTGCTGTGGGGCGCCGGACCTTCCCCCGGGAAGGTCCGGACACGGCAGATACAGCCCCACCGGGCCGGTGACGACGCTCAGCCACGCCGTGGCTGAGCGGCGCAGTCCGCTCCCCCTCGCTACGCGTCGTAGGCGTCGGCCCGCTTGGGCTCCACCGCTTGGACCTGCCCGCTCAGACTCATCGAGCGGCTCGTGAAGTGCGTGGTGTCGACGCCGTTCTCCTCCATGACCTGGATCGCCGCGGCGTGCACGGCGCGCAGGACCGGGGTGGCGGCGCGCATCGCGTCGTCGGCCATGAAGCGGTGCTTCCACGGCTTGTCCGCCCAGGTGTGCCGCAGCCCGAACGGCTCGGGCAGCTTCAGCGGAGCCGCCGAGGTGGTCCAGGATCGGCGGGAACCAGGTGAGCGGGGCGCGGGCGGCCAGCCGTACCACCTCGCCGGGCTCGATCAGCGGCAGCGTCACCGTCCTGGTCTCCCAGAACTTCACCGACTTGCTGACGGTCTTGGTCTTCGGGCTCGGCCCCGAGGTGAACAGGCCGTTGATCGGGCCGAGGGCGTGGCCGGTCACCTCGACCCGCAGGGTGTGCGCGAGGACGGTGACGGTGACCATCAGGGTGATGACGAGGTTGCCGTCCCACAGCGTGAACTGGATGCCGAGGTAGTGCCGGTTGCCCTTGCCGAACTGCTGGTTGTTGCAGATCCGCTGGATCTCGAAGTCCTTGACGGTGAACGCGTCGACCTCGGTGCCGGTGGGCCGGACGATCTTGCCGGCGCCCTCGCCCACGGGCACGACGACCCAGTGCCGTATCGACGGCTTCGGGAAGCCGCCGGTGTGCAGCGGGCCGCGCTCCAGCATCCGCAGCCGGTCGTGGATCGCGCGCACCACGTCCCAGCTCCGGAACGGGTTGATCTCCTTGAGGCCCTCGCGCGGGATCAGCTCCTCGGCCATCTGCCAGCTCGCCCAGCGGCTGCCCATGCCCAGTATCCCGCGCGGGCCCGCGTAGAAGACGACGTTGCTGTTCTGCTCGGCGGTGAGCTTGGCCAGGCTCTGCCGCAGGGTCTCGGCGCGGAGCTGGTTGGGGTTGCGCGGCACCGCCTCGGGGATCTTCGCGCCCATCCCGGAGCCGCCCGCCAGCCCGCCCCAGCGCTCGCGCAGGTCCCGCGCGGTCTTCTCGCAGATCCGCTTGGCCCAGTACCAGCCGATGACCGGGGCGATCATCACGATCCGGAAGTACAGCGACCAGAAGCCGCTGAACGGCGGCCTGATCGCGAGCAGCACGGCGAACACCACGGCGACGGCGAGCACGGCGCCGCTGAGCCCCCCGGCCCGCTTGCCGGCCGACTTCATCGTGGCGAGCGACTTGCGCAGCTGGAAGGCGCCCAGCCAGACCAGCACGCCGGGCAGGAAGAGCACCCCGAACACGCCCATGACGACGGTCAGCCGGGTGTCGCGCTCCTGCCGTATCCGGCTGGCGGCCAGGCAGTGCTCCACGACGGTCTGCGGCTCGATGCCGAAGGACTGCACGAGTTCGCCGCGGGCGGCGCCGAGCATCCGGACCTGGACGGCGCGGGCGAACGCCTCGCCCAGGTTGGGCTGGAACAGCGACAGCCGCGGCGCCTTCACGGTCGTCGCGTCGTTGATGTCGACCAGGGCGGCGACCGCGGAGTCCCGGTACGCGGCGGAGGCGAGCGCCTGCGTCGCGGCCGTCTCGCCGTCGGTGCCCGTGAGCGGGATCTGCGCCCCGGGGCTGAAGTCGAACCCGTCCGTCACCGCAGGCCCCCACTCGCCTTGTCAAACCACCCGTACACCGGCTCCGACCGGCCCATTCCCCGCGGTTGGGCGTGTCACACGTTCGGAGCAGTGTCCACAGTAGCGGCGCGGCGGCCCGCGGGGTGGCCACGAGCCGCCGATTGGCCTTCTACGGAGGGTGAGTTGGCAGGTGTTCGCCGGTGCGCCGCCCTCGCGCGCCCCTGCTACTTCGCGTGCGCCGCCTCCTGGTCGTGCTCCTCCTGCCGGCGCATCCTCGTGGCGAGTTGGGCGGGCATCGGCTCGTGCCGGGCGTAGTGCCGGCTGAACCGGCCGGTGCCGTGCGACAGGGAGCGCAGCTCGACCGCGTACCGGCCGATCTCGATCTCCGGCACCTCGGCGCGCACCACGGACCGGCCGGGGCCGGCCGGTTCGGTGCCGAGCACCCGGCCGCGGCGGCTGGACAGGTCGCTCATCACCGGGCCGACGTACGCGTCGGGCACCAGCACGCCCACCTCGTCGACGGGTTCGAGCAGGTGGATGTCGCAGACCGCGGCCGCCTCCCGCAGCGCGAGCGCGCCCGCGGTCTGGAAGGCGGCGTCGGAGGAGTCCACCGAGTGCGCCTTGCCGTCGGAGAGCGTGACCCGGATGTCGACGACGGGGAAGCCGAGGACGACGCCGCGGGCGGCCTGGGCGCGTACGCCCTTCTCCACCGACGGGATGAACTGCCGCGGCACCGCCCCGCCGATCACCTTGTCCACGAACTCGATGCCCGAGCCGACCGGCAGCGGCTCCACCTCGATGTCGCAGATCGCGAACTGCCCGTGCCCGCCGGACTGTTTGACGTGCCGGCCGCGGGCGGTCGCGGCGTCGCCGAACGTCTCGCGCAGCGGCACCTTGTGCGCGACGGCGTCGACCTGCACGCCGTAACGGCTGCGCAGCCGCTCCAGGGCCACGTCGGCGTGCGCCTCGCCCAGGCACCACAGGACGACCTGGTGGGTGTCGGGGTTCTGCTCCAGGCGCATCGTCGGGTCCTCGGCGACCAGCCGGGACAGGCCCTGCGACAGCTTGTCCTCGTCCGCCTTGCTGTGCGCCTCGATGGCGATCGGCAGCAGCGGGTCGGGCATCTGCCAGGGCGCCATGAGCAGCGGGTCGTCCTTGTCCGACAGGGTGTCCCCGGTCTCGGCGCGGGTCAGCTTCGCCACGCACACCAGGTCGCCGGCCACCGCGGACGGCACCGGCCGCTGGTGCTTGCCGAACGGCGACGACAGCGCGCCGATCCGCTCGTCCACGTCGTGGTCCTCGTGCCCGCGGTCCTCCATGCCGTGCCCGGACACGTGCACGGTCTCGTCCGGCCGCAGCGTCCCGGAGAAGACCCGGACCAGGCTGATCCGGCCGACGTACGGGTCGGAGGAGGTCTTGACGACCTCGGCGGCCAGCGGGCCGTCCGGGTCGCAGGCCAGGGCCGGCCGCGGGCCGCCGTCGGGAGCCGTCACGGGCGGGGCCGCGCGCTCCAGCGGGGTGGGGAAGCCGCCGGTGACCAGTTCCAGCAGTTCCACGGTGCCCAGGCCCTGCCGGGCGCCCTCGGCGGCGGGGGCGGCGGCCAGCACCGGGTGGAAGGTGCCGCGGGCCACCGCGCGCTCCAGGTCGGTGACGAGCGTGTCGACGTCGATCTCCTCGCCGCCCAGGTAGCGGTCCATGAGGGTCTCGTCCTCGCTCTCGGCGATGATCCCCTCGATCAGCCGGTTGCGCGCCTCGGTCAGGGCCGGCGCCAGTTCCGGGCCGGGTGGCGAGCCGGCGCGCTCGCCGGAGGAGTAGTCGTACACCCGGCCGGTCAGCAGCCCGGCCAGGCCCGTGACCGGGGCGTGGCCGTCCGGCCCCGCCGGGCCGTGCACCGGCAGGTACAGCGGCAGCACCGCGTCCGGGTCGTCGCCGCCCAGTTCGGCCGCGCACTGGGCGGCCATCTCCTCGAAGCCGGCCCGCGCGGACTCCAGGTGCGTGACCACCACCGCCCGCGGCATGCCGACCGCGGCGCACTCCTCCCACACCATGCGGGTCGCGCCGCCGATGCCCTCGCCGTCCTGCGCGGCCGAGACGACGAACAGGGCCGCGTCCGCCGCCCGCAGACCGGCCCGGAGCTCCCCGACGAAGTCCGCGTAGCCGGGGGTGTCCAGCAGATTGACCTTGATGCCGTCCCACTCGACGGGGACGAGCGAGAGCTGCACCGAGCGCTGCTGCCGCTGTTCGATCTCGTCGTGGTCGGAGACCGAGCCGCCGTCCTCGACCCGGCCGGCCCGGTTCACCGATCCGGTGGTCAGCGCGAGCGCCTCCACCAGCGTCGTCTTGCCCGCTCCGCTGTGGCCGACCAGCACCACGTTCCGCAACCGTTCTGGGCGGTCGGCCGCGGGTGCCCTTCCGGCGGCCCCTGGTGTCGTGTCTTTCCTGTCCGCACCCATGTGCCTCGCCTCCCGGTCCGTCACCGCATGGGGGACCACGCCCGCGCTGGGCGGGCGCGTGCCCGGGGGCGCCGCGGAGACCGGCGCTGGGGGAGACCTCGGCGACACCCCCATCTTCTTTCGACCTTCCCACGGAGGTCACGGTGCGTCCATACGTCGTACGCGAGCCCCCGCGGTGACGGGGCGTGGCGGTGCCGGGCGCGTCGGCGGCCCGGGCGGCTGGCTACGATGGGCCATCCGGTGGCCGGCAGGACGCGGCCGCCGTGTCCGTTCACCACACTCCACCGACCCGTCGGGAAGGCCATGCTGAACAAGTACGCGCGTGCGTTCTTCACGCGTGTTCTCACGCCGTTCGCCGCATTTCTCCTGCGCAGGGGGGTCACGCCGGACGCGGTCACCCTGATCGGCACCGCGGGTGTCGTCGCGGGCGCGCTGGCCTTCTACCCCAGGGGACAGTTCTTCTGGGGCACCGTCGTCATCACGCTGTTCGTCTTCTCGGACCTCGTCGACGGCAACATGGCCCGCCAGATGGGCCGCTCCAGCCGCTGGGGCGCCTTCCTGGACTCCACCCTCGACCGGGTCGCCGACGGCGCCGTCTTCGGCGGCCTCGCGATGTGGTACGCGGGCCACGGCAACGACCTGACGCTGTGCGCGGTGAGCATCTTCTGCCTGGCCAGCGGCCAGGTGGTGTCGTACACCAAGGCGCGCGGCGAGGCGATCGGCCTCAAGGTCGCCGTCAACGGCCTGGTCGAGCGCTCCGAGCGGCTGGTCATCACCCTGGTGCTGTGCGGCCTGTCCGGCTTCCACCGGACCTTCGGGGTGCCCGGCATCCAGTGGCTGCTGCCGATCGCGCTGTGGGTGGTCGCCGTCGGCAGCCTGATCACCCTCATCCAGCGGGTGGTCACCGTCCGCCGCGAGTCCGCCGAGGCGGACGCGGAGGCGGCGGCCGCCCGGGCCGCGACCGCCGACCACGGGAGCGGCGCGTGAAGGAGCGCCTCACCGACGGCCTGTACGGGCTCGGCTGGAGCGCGGTCAGAACGCTGCCGGAACCGGCGGCCAGGGCGCTGGGCCGGACCGTCGCCGACGCGGCCTGGCGGCGGCGCGGCAAGGGCGTCCAGCGCCTTGAGGCGAACCTCGCGCGGGTCGTGCCGGACGCGGACCCGGCGCGGCTGCGCGAGCTGTCGCGGGAGGGCATGCGCTCCTACCTGCGCTACTGGATGGAGTCCTTCCGGCTGCCGTCCTGGAGCAAGGACCGTATCCGCGGCGGCTTCGCCCCCGAGGACGTGCACTACCTGATCGACGGGCTGGCGTCGGGCCGCGGCGTGATCCTCGCCCTGCCGCACATGGGCAACTACGACCTGGCCGGCGCCTGGGTCACCACCAAGCTGGAGACGCCGTTCACCACCGTCGCCGAGCGGCTCAAGCCCGAGACGCTCTACGACCGGTTCGTCGCCTACCGCGAGAGCCTGGGCATGGAGGTGCTGCCGCACACCGGCGGCTCCGCCTTCGGCACCCTGGCCCGGCGGCTGCGCGCGGGCGGCCTGGTCTGCCTGGTCGCCGACCGCGACCTGTCCAAGGGCGGCGTCGAGGTCGAGTTCTTCGGCGAGCCGACCCGGATGCCCGCCGGACCCGCGATGCTCGCCCAGCAGACCGGCGCGCTGCTGCTGCCGGTCACCCTCTGGTACGACGACTCGCCCGTCATGCAGGGCCGGGTGCACCCGCCGGTCGAGGTGCCCGCCGACGGGGACCGGGCGTCGCCGCACCGCCGTGATGACGCAGGCGCTCGCCGACGCGTACGCCTCCGGGATCGCCGACCACCCGCAGGACTGGCACATGCTGCAGCGGCTGTGGCTGGCGGACCTGCCGCCGCGGCCGGAGCCCGGGGAGCGCGCCCGCCCCCTCGACGGCCCCCGGCCGGACGGCTCCACCGACCTCCCCGGAACGGAGACCACGTGAGGATCGGGATCGTCTGCCCGTACTCCTGGGACGTCCCCGGCGGCGTCCAGTTCCACATCCGCGACCTCGCCGAGCACCTGCGTCGCCCTCGGCCACGACGTGTCCGTCCTGGCCCCGGCCGACGACGAGACCCCGCTGCCGCCGTACGTCGTCTCGGCCGGCCGCGCGGTGCCCGTGCCGTACAACGGCTCGGTGGCGCGGCTCAACTTCGGCTTCCTGTCCGCCGCCCGGGTCCGCCGCTGGCTGCACGACGGCAACTTCGACGTCATCCACATCCACGAGCCGGCCTCGCCCTCGCTCGGGCTGCTGGCCTGCTGGGCGGCCCGCGGCCCGATCGTGGCCACCTTCCACACCTCCAACCCGCGCTCGCGGGCGATGATCGCCGCGTATCCGATCCTCCAGCCCGCGCTGGAGAAGATCCGCGCGCGCATCGCGGTCAGCGAGTACGCCCGGCGCACCCTGGTCGAACACCTCGGCGGGGACGCGGTGGTCATCCCCAACGGCGTCGACGTCGACTTCTTCGCCCGCGCCGAGCCGCGCAAGGAGTGGCAGGGCGGGACCATCGGCTTCATCGGGCGGATCGACGAGCCGCGCAAGGGCCTGCCGGTGCTGATGCGGGCGCTGCCGCGCATCCTCGCCGAACGCCCCGGCACCCGGCTGCTGGTGGCCGGCCGCGGCGACCAGCAGGAGGCGGTCGCCCCGCTGCCCGAGGGCATGCGGGACCGGGTGGAGTTCCTCGGCATGGTCAGCGACGAGGACAAGGCGCGGCTGCTGCGCAGCGTCGACCTGTACGTGGCGCCCAACACCGGCGGCGAGAGCTTCGGGATCATCCTGGTCGAGGCGATGTCGGCGGGGGCGCCGGTGCTGGCCAGCGACCTCGACGCCTTCGCGCAGGTGCTGGACCAGGGCGCGGCCGGCGAGCTGTTCGCCAACGAGGACGCGGACGCGCTCGCCGGCGCGGCGGTCCGGCTGCTCGCCGACCCGGAGCGGCGGGCGGAGCTGCGGGACCGGGGCAGCGCCCACGTGCGGCGCTTCGACTGGTCCGTCGGTCGGCGCGGACATCCTCTCCGTCTACGAGACGGTCACCGACGGGGCGAAGGTCGTCGAACCCGACGACCGCCCCGGTCTCCTCGGCCGCTTGCGCGCTCCCCGCGATTGATGTCTTTTCCCGGGGCTGCCCCTTGCGGTGGGTCGTCCACTCCGTCCGCCGGTGGGTGGTTGCCCGCGCAGTTCCTCGCGCCCCTGGTTATGTGGCTGCCTCGCCGCGGACGCGGTGCACCACCTAGCGGGCGCGGGGAACTGCGCGCTCAGCAGGTCCACGCGACAGATGGTGGCTGGCGACTGCCGCAAGGCGCACCCACCTGTCGGGGCCGCTGCGGCGGAGCCGCGCGAGAACGCCCCACCGGCCGGAGACTGAAAGCTCGGGTGAACGTACGGCCGCACGACCCCAGCGAAAACAACCCATGAGTAGGGTTCCCTCGTGTGACCACCACCATCATCTGGGTCGCCCTGGCGATCGTCGCGATCGGCCTGTACCTGAGCTGGACCGCCGGCCGGCTCGACCGCCTGCACGCCCGGATCGACGCGGCCCGCGCCGCGCTGGACGCCCAACTGCTGCGCCGCGCCTCGGTCGCGCAGGAACTGGCCACCTCGGGCGTGCTCGACCCGGCCGCCTCGATCGTGCTCTACGAGGCCGCGCACGGCGCCCGGCAGGCCGACCCGGACCAGCGCGAGGTGGCGGAGAGCGAACTGAGCCAGGCGCTGCGGGCGGTCTTCGCCGAGTCCGACGCGGTCGCGGAGATCCGCGAGGCCCCCGGCGGCACCGAGGCGGTCGGCGAACTGACCCAGGCCGTGCGCCGGGTGCCGATGGCCCGCCGGTTCCACAACGACGCCGTACGCGCCGCGCGGGCGGTCCGCCGGCACCGGCTGGTGCGCTGGCTGCGGCTGGCGGGGCACGCTCCCTTCCCGCTCGCCTTCGAGATGGACGACGAGCCGCCCGCCCCGCTCACCGCCGACGGCGGCGTCCGGCGGGTCACGACCCGTCCGGCGGGGGAGCCACCTGAGGCGGATTGGCCCTTTCCGGATAGCGGCGCGACCGCCGGACGATAAAGACAATCGTCCCTTTTCGTCAGGAGTGAGGTCACCGTGTCCACCACCCCGCCCACCGCACCGACCCCGGAGACCGGCACCGCGCGCGTCAAGCGCGGCATGGCCGAGCAGCTCAAGGGCGGCGTGATCATGGACGTCGTCACCCCGGAGCAGGCGAAGATCGCCGAGGACGCCGGAGCCGTGGCCGTCATGGCACTGGAGCGGGTGCCCGCCGACATCCGCAAGGACGGCGGCGTGGCCCGTATGTCCGACCCGGACATGATCGACGGCATCATCGCCGCGGTGTCCATCCCGGTGATGGCCAAGTCCCGGATCGGCCACTTCGTCGAGGCCCAGGTCCTCCAGGCGCTCGGCGTGGACTACATCGACGAGTCCGAGGTGCTCACCCCGGCCGACGAGGTCAACCACTCCGACAAGTGGGCCTACACCACCCCCTTCGTCTGCGGCGCCACCAACCTGGGCGAGGCCCTGCGCCGGATCGCCGAGGGCGCGGCGATGATCCGCTCCAAGGGCGAGGCCGGCACCGGCAACGTGGTCGAGGCCGTCCGCCACCTGCGCCAGATCAAGGGCGAGATCTCCCGGCTGCGCGGCCTGGACAACAACGAGCTGTACGCCGCGGCCAAGGAGCTGCGCGCCCCGTACGAGCTGGTCAAGGAGGTCGCCGACCTCGGCAAGCTGCCGGTCGTGCTGTTCTCCGCGGGCGGCGTGGCCACCCCCGCCGACGCCGCGCTGATGCGCCAGCTCGGCGCCGAGGGCGTCTTCGTCGGCTCCGGCATCTTCAAGTCCGGCGACCCGGCCAAGCGCGCCGCGGCGATCGTCCGCGCCACCACCTTCTACGACGACCCGAAGGTCATCGCGGACGCCTCCCGCAACCTCGGCGAGGCCATGGTCGGCATCAACATCGACACCCTCCCGGAGTCCGAGCACTACGCCAACCGCGGCTGGTAGGGCGACGGCGACGATGATCGAGCGCACTCCCACCATCGGCGTCCTGGCCCTCCAGGGCGACGTGCGGGAGCACCTGGCGGCCCTGGCCGCGGCGGACGCCGCGGCCACGGCGGTCCGGCGCCCCGAGGAACTCGACCGGCTCGACGGCCTGGTCATACCCGGCGGCGAGTCCACCACCATCTCCAAGCTGGCCGTGCTCTTCGGCCTGATGGAGCCGCTGCGCGCCGCGATCCGCGGCGGCCTGCCGGTCTACGGCACCTGCGCCGGGCTGATCATGCTCGCCGACAAGATCCTCGACCCGCGGTCGGGCCAGGAGACCTTCGGCGGCATCGACATGATCGTGCGCCGCAACGCCTTCGGCCGGCAGAACGAGTCCTTCGAGGCGTTCGTCGACGTCACGGGCGTCGGCGGGCGGCCCGGTGGAGGGCGTCTTCATCCGCGCGCCGTGGGTGGAGTCGGTCGGCGCGAGCACCGAGGTGCTCGCCGAGCACGACGGCCACATCGTCGCCGTACGGCAGGGCAACGTGCTGGCGACCTCGTTCCACCCCGAGCTGACCGGCGACCACCGGGTGCATGAACTCTTCGTGTCCGCCGTGCGCGCCGGGCGGCTGACCGCATCCCGGTAGGATCGATCGCGCTAAGAGAACAGCGGTAACGGTGACGCGAAGGAGACTGTCGGATGTCCGGCCACTCTAAATGGGCTACGACGAAGCACAAGAAGGCCGTGATCGATGCCAAGCGCGGCAAGCTCTTCGCGAAGCTGATCAAGAACATCGAGGTCGCGGCCCGTACCGGCGGCGCCGACCCCGACGGCAACCCGACCCTCTTCGACGCCATCCAGAAGGCGAAGAAGAGCTCGGTCCCCAACAAGAACATCGACAGCGCGGTCAAGCGCGGCGCCGGTCTCGAGGCCGGCGGCGCCGACTACCAGACGATCATGTACGAGGGCTACGGGCCGAACGGCGTCGCGGTCCTCATCGAGTGCCTGACCGACAACCGCAACCGCGCGGCCTCCGACGTGCGGGTCGCCATGACCCGCAACGGCGGCTCGATGGCCGACCCGGGCTCGGTGTCGTACCTGTTCAACCGCAAGGGCGTCGTCATCGTCCCCAAGGGCGGGCTCGGCGAGGACGACGTGCTCGGCGCGGTCCTCGACGCGGGCGCCGAGGAGGTCAACGACCTCGGCGAGTCCTACGAGGTGATCAGCGAGGCCACCGACCTGGTGCCGGTCCGCAAGGCCCTCCAGGAGGCCGGCATCGACTACGACTCCGCCGACGCGAACTTCCTGCCCACCATGCAGGTCGAGCTCGACGAGGACGGCGCGCGCAAGATCTTCAAGCTGATCGACGCGCTGGAGGACAGCGACGACGTGCAGAACGTCTTCGCCAACTTCGACGTCTCCGACGAGGTCATGGAGAAGGTCGACGCCTGACTCGTACGGTGGCCCGCGGCACTGAGCGCACCGGGCCGGGCGGGCGGGACCGCACAGCAGCAGAGCAACGGGCCGACGGGACACACCCCGTCGGCCCGCCGCTTTGTCGGTCCCACCCGATAGCCTGCACGAACAGGCGGGCGACGAAGGGGGCGGCATGCGGGTGCTGGGCGTGGACCCGGGGCTGACCCGGTGCGGCGTCGGCGTGGTGGACGGCGCGCCCGGCCGCCCGCTGCGATGGTCGGCGTCGGCGTCGTCCGCACCCCCGCCGACGCGGAGATCGGCCACCGGCTGGTGCTGATCGAGCGCGGCCTCGACGCCTGGCTGGACGAGCACCGCGCCCGAGGCCGTCGCCGTCGAGCGGGTCTTCAGCCAGCACAACGTGCGCACGGTGATGGGCACCGCCCAGGCCAGCGCGGTCGCCATCCTGTGCGCGGCCCGCCGCGGCCTGCCCGTCCACCTGCACACCCCCAGCGAGGTCAAGGCCGCCGTCACCGGCAGCGGCCGGGCCGACAAGGCCCAGGTCGGCGCCATGGTGACCCGGCTGCTGCGGCTGGACGCCCCGCCCAAGCCCGCCGACGCCGCCGACGCGCTGGCGCTGGCCATCTGCCACATCTGGCGCGGCGCCGCCGCCAACCGCCTCCAGCAGGCCGTCGCCGCCCACCGGACCGTCCGAACCACCCAGGAGCCCGCCCCGTGATCGCCTTCGTCAGCGGCCAGGTCGCCGCCCTCGCCCCGGACACCGCCGTCATCGAGGTCGGCGGCGTCGGCATGGCCGTGCAGTGCGCGCCCGGCACCCTCGCCGCGCTGCGCGATCGGCCAGCCCGCCCGGCTGGCCACCTCGCTGGTCGTGCGCGAGGACTCGCTGACGCTGTACGGCTTCGCCGACGACGACGAGCGGCAGGTCTTCGAGCTGCTCCAGACCGTCAGCGGGGTCGGGCCGCGGCTGGCCCAGACGATGCTCGCCGTGCACGCCCCGGACGCGCTGCGCTCGGCGGTGGCCACCGGCGACGAGAAGGCGCTCACCGCCGTGCCCGGCATCGGCAAGAAGGGCGCCCAGCGGCTGCTGCTCGAGCTCAAGGACCGGCTGGGCGCGCCGCTCGGCACCGGCGCCGGCCAGGGCGTCGGCGGCTCCGGTCCGCGCCTCCTGGCGCGACCAGCTGCACGCGGCCCTGATCGGCCTCGGCTACGCCACCCGCGAGGCGGACGAGGCGGTCGCCGCCGTCACCCCGCAGGCCGAGGCCGCGCGCGGAGCCCAATGTCGGGGCGCTGCTGCGCGCCGCCCTCCAGAGCCTGAACCGCACCCGCTGACCGCGCCGACCCCGTCGTACGGCGGCCCCTCCGCCCGACGCCGCCACCGACCCGCCGCGCCCGCCCGACCCGAGAGACCATCCATGAACTGGGACGACGCCGCAACGCCGACACGCCGGAGCGACTGGTCGGCTCCGGCCGCCGACCGCGAGGACCAGGCGGTCGAGGCGGCGCTGCGGCCCAAGGACCTGGACGAGTTCATCGGGCAGGAGCGGGTCCGCGAGCAGCTCGACCTGGTGCTCAAGGCCGCCCGGCAGCGCGCAGGCGCACCGCCGACCACGTCCTGCTCTCCGGCGCCCCCGGCCTCGGCAAGACCACCCTGTCGATGATCATCGCGGCCGAGATGGGCGCCCCCATCCGCATCACCTCGGGCCCGGCCATCCAGCACGCGGGCGACCTCGCCGCGATCCTGTCCTCGCTGACCGAGGGCGAGGTGCTCTTCCTCGACGAGATCCACCGGATGTCCCGGCCCGGCCGAGGAGATGCTCTACATGGCGATGGAGGACTTCCGGGTCGACGTGATCGTCGGCAAGGGCCCGGGCGCCACCGCGATCCCGCTGGAGCTGCCGCCCTTCACCCTGGTCGGCGCCACCACCCGGGCCGGACTGCTGCCGCCGCCGCTGCGCGACCGCTTCGGCTTCACCGGCCACATGGAGTTCTACGCGCCCGCCGAGCTGGAGCGGGTGCATCCACCGCTCGGCCGGCCTGCTGGACGTGGAGATCGACGCCGAGGGCGCCGCCGAGATCGCCGGGCGCTCCCGCGGCACCCCGCGCATCGCCAACCGGCTGCTGCGCCGGGTCCGGGACTTCGCCCAGGTCAGGGCGGACGGCGTGATCACCCGGCGAGATCGCCGCGCAGGCCCTGGAGGTCTACGAGGTCGACGCCCGCGGCCTCGACCGGCTGGACCGGGCGGTGCTGCACGCGCTGCTGAAGCTCTTCGGCGGCGGTCCGGTCGGCCTGTCCACGCTGGCGGTCGCGGTGGGGGAGGAGCGGGAGACCGTCGAGGAGGTCGCCGAGCCGTTCCTGGTGCGGGAGGGGCTGCTCGCCCGGACGCCCCGGGGCCGGGTCGCCACCCCGGCGGCCTGGGCGCACCTGGGGCTCGTACCGCCCCAGGGGGCAGGTGGGACGAGTGTGGCGGGAACCGGACAGAGCGGGCTGTTCGGGGCGTGACCTCGGCTAGACTCCACGGATCAGGAACCCCAGTGCCATGCTGGGCGTTGTTCCAGCGGCGAGCCAGCGCTTAGACTCCGCCGACGCCCTTCCTCCGGATCGGCACCTACATCCCGAAATCCAGGCCATCCCCCACGTTGGCCGTGCGAAGGAATGTCCAGACCGTGAGCCTCGTTACTCTCCTCCCCCTGATCCTGATCGTCGGCGTCATGTTCATGATGACCCGGTCGGCGAAGAACAAGCAGCGCCAGGCTGCCGAGATGCGCAACCAGATGGAGCCGGGCGCCGGCGTCCGCACCATCGGTGGCATGTACGCCGTGGTCAAGGAGGTCAACGACGAGACCGTGCTCCTTGAGATCACGGACGGCGTCCACGCCCACTTCGCCAAGAACGCCATCGGGGCGGTGCTCGGCGAGGAGGAGTTCAACCGGATCGTGCACGGCATCGAGCCGGAGGAGCCCGAGGGCGTCGCCCTCGACGCCGACGACACCGCCGACGCGGCCGCCGGGGACGCCGCGGCGGACGGGCGACGCGACGACGCGGAGAAGTCGGCCGGACGGTGCGGACGAGCACGTCAGCCTGACAAGTCCGACGAGGTGCAGGGGCAGGACGGCTCCGCCTCCAAGTAAGGGTCCGGCTTCCAAACACTCGTGGCCCTCCGTGAGCGCGCAGGCTCCGGGGCGGTAGGACAGGGAGAAACAAGAAGGTGGCAGCAGCCAAGAAGGGCCGCAGGTCCTCGGGGAGCCAGGGGTACCCCGGACGCGCTCTGGCCGTGATCCTCATCGCCCTGGTGGCGCTGACCGGAGGGATCTTCCTCTCCGGCAACACCACTCCCCGGTTGGGCATCGACCTCGCGGGCGGTGTCAGCATCACGCTGACCGCCAAGCCGCACCAGCCGGCCAGCGCGGTCACCAAGGCCAACATGAACACCGCGGTCGACATCATCAACAACCGCGTCAACGGCCTCGGCGTCTCCGAAGCGGAGGTGCAGACCCAGGGATCGAACAACATCATCGTCGACATCCCCAAGGGCACCAACGCCGACCAGGCGGAGCAGCAGGTCGGCACCACCGCCGCGCTGTACTTCCGCCAGGTGCTCAACGAGGTGGCCGGCACGCCGACCAAGCCCACGCCGGCCCCGTCGGGCACCCCCACCCCGAAGCCGTCCGGCAGCGCCACCCCCAAGCCCTCGGGCTCCGCGACGCCGTCCTCGACGGCGAAGTCGACGGCCAGCCCGTCGAGCACCGCGAGCAAGCAGGGCCGGGCGGTCACCGACGCGCTGAAGTCGTCCGTGGGCAAGGCCCCCACGCCGGTCCCGACCGCGCCGCCCGCCACCGCCCCGCCGTCCACGCCGTCGACCGGCACGGGCTCCACCACCGACACCACCCTGTCCGCCCGCTCTGCAGGCCAAGTTCGACGCCCTGGACTGCACCAAGACAGGACCAGCGCGCCCAGATCTCCGAGGGCACCAAGCCCACCGACAAGGTGATCGCCTGCGGCAACGAGGGCGGCCAGTGGGTCAAGTACGCCCTCGGCCCCTCCCTGATCGACGGCAAGCGCGTCTCCAGCGCCAACTCCGGCTTCGACACCCAGGGCGGCAACGGCTGGGTCGTCAACCTCACCTTCGACTCCAAGGGCGCCTCGCAGTTCACCAGCGTCACCGGGAACCTGGCCAAGCAGGCCGCGCCGAACAACCGGTTCGCCATCGACCTCGACGGCAACGTGATCTCCGCCCCGTCGGTCTCGCAGGCCCTGTCCGGCGGCAGCGCCCAGATCTCCGGCAGCTTCACCCAGCAGTCCGCGCAGAACCTCGCGAACGTGCTGAAGTACGGCTCGCTGCCGCTGGCGTTCAACATCTCCGACCGGACCACCGTCTCGGCGGCCCTCGGCAGCGAGCAGCTGCGCGGCGGCCTGATCGCCGGCGCCGTCGGCCTGGCCCTCGTGGTGCTCTACCTGCTGGCGTACTACCGCGGCCTGAGCTTCGTCGCGGTCCTCAGCCTCCTCGTCTCCGCCGGGCTGACCTACACGATCATGTGCCTGCTCGGCCGGGCGATCGGCTTCGCGCTGACCCTGCCGGCGGTCTGCGGCGCCATCGTCGCCATCGGTATCACCGCCGACTCGTTCATCGTGTTCTTCGAGAGAATCCGGGACGGCCTGCGCGAGGGCCGCTCGCTGCAACCCGCCGTCGCCCGCGGCTGGCCGCGCGCCCGGCGCACCATCCTGGTGTCGGACTTCGTGTCCTTCCTCGCCGCCGCCGTGCTCTACACGGTGTCGGTCAGCAAGGTGCAGGGCTTCGCCTTCACCCTGGGACTGACCACGCTGCTCGACGTCGCGGTGGTCTTCCTGTTCACCAAGCCGCTCATGACGCTGCTCGCCCAGCGGCCGTTCTACGCCAAGGGCCACAAGTGGTCCGGGCTCAATCCCGAGAGCCTCGGCGTGCACGCACCAGTGCGCCGGGTCCGCCGCCAGAACTCCGAGACGAAGGAAGCCTGATGTCCAAGCTCGGCACTCTCGGTCACCGGCTGCACCGGGGCGAGGTCAGCTACGACTTCGTCGGCAAGCGGAAGATACTGGTACGCGCTCTCCATCCTGGTCACGATCGTCGCGATCGTCGGCCTGGCGGTGAACGGCCTCAAGGAGAGCATCGACTTCTCCGGCGGCGCCGTCTTCACCACGCCGAAGACCTCGCTGTCGGTCACGGACACCCAGAACAAGATCTCCGGCGACACCGGCGGCCGCACCGCGACCGTCCAGAAGCTGGGCAACGGCAGCCTGCGCATCCAGATCAGCGGCGTGTCCACCGCGGAGTCCAAGCAGATCCAGCAGGAGATCGGCAAGGACCTCAGCATCACCCCGTCGAAGATCGACGCGGAGATCGTCGGCCCGACGTGGGGCAAGGAGATCACCAACAAGGCGCTGGAAGGTCTGATCATCTTCCTGGTGCTGGTGGTCATCTACCTCGCCATCGCCTTCGAGTGGCGCATGGCCGTGGCCGCCCTGGTCGCCCTGCTGCACGACCTCACCATCACCACCGGCGTGTACGCGATCGTCGGCTTCGAGGTGTCGCCCGGTACGGTCATCGGCCTGCTGACCATCCTCGGTTACTCCCTCTACGACACCGTCGTCGTCTTCGACGGTCTCAAGGAAGCCAGCAAGGACGTCACCAAGCAGAACCGCTTCACGTACAGCGATGTCGCCAACCGCAGCCTCAACAGCACCCTGGTGCGGTCGATCAACACCACGGTCGTCGCCCTGCTGCCGGTCGCCGCGCTGCTGTTCATCGGCGGCGGCATCCTCGGCGCCGGCACGCTCAACGACATCGCGCTCGCGCTGTTCGTCGGCCTCACCGCCGGCGCGTACTCCTCGATCTTCATCGCGACCCCGATCGTGGCGGACCTCAAGGAGCGCGAGCCGGCGATGCAGGCACTGCGCAAGCGGGTGCTCGCCAAGCGCAAGGCCGACGCGGCCAAGGCCAAGGAGGCCGCGGCCCGCGGCGAGACCCTGGAGCCCGAGGACCAGGACGAGTTCGTCGACCTGGACGAGGACGACGACGAGTCCGCCCCCGCGGTCGTCGGCCCGCGCGGCCAGCGCTCGTCGTCGGCCGGCGGCTCGGTCCGCGACGGCAGCCAGTCCTCCAACCGGGGCAGCCGCGGCCGCGGCCGCCCCTCCGGCAAGCGCCGCTGACCGTCGGTCCGCCGCCGCCCGGCCCTCCAGGCCCGGGCGGCGGCGGACTTTTGCCGCCGTCCCGTACACTCCCCGGGCCGCGACCGCTCCCCGGGACCCCGTCGCGGGAGCCCCGCGGGCCCCCGGCCCACGCCCCGCCCTCGCCGAAAGAAGCACCATGACCTCGACGGAAGCCGCCTCCGCGGAGCTGCGGGACCTGCTCGTCTCCCGTATCCGCGACGTGCCGGACTACCCGCAGCCCGGCGTGATGTTCAAGGACATCACCCCGCTGCTCGCCGACCCGGTCGCCTTCACCGCCCTCGTGGACGCGCTCGCCGCGCTGTGCACCCGGTACGGCGCCACCAAGGTCGTCGGCCTCGAAGCGCGCGGCTTCATCCTCGCCGCCCCGGCCGCCGCCCGCGCCGGACTCGGCTTCGTCCCGGTCCGCAAGGCCGGCAAGCTGCCCGGAGCCACCCACGCGCAGACCTACGCGCTGGAGTACGGCACCGCCGAGATCGAGGTGCACACCGACGCCTTCGCCGCCGGCGACCGGGTCATGGTGATCGACGACGTGCTCGCCACCGGCGGCACCGCGGAAGCCGCCCTCGACCTGATCCGCCGGGCCGGCGCCGACCTCGCCGGTGTCGCCGTCCTGCTGGAGCTGGGCTTCCTCGGCGGCCGCGACCGCCTCGCCCCCGCCCTCAAGGGCGCCCCCCTGGACGCGCTCGTCGCCGTCTGACGGCTTGCGGCGCCCGCCCGGCGGCCACGGGCGGGCGCCGGAACCGCCCGGGGCCTGCCAGGGGCGCCCGGCCGCGCCGGCGGGAGCCGCCGGGGCTTCCTTGCACCGCCGGGCGCCCGCCGCGCGCGCCGGCTCGATACCATGGGACTTCCACCCGCGTGAGGAGCCCCCTTGCCAGACCAGGCCCAGCCGCTCGACGCCGCCGGCGGGACGGAGCCGGCCGCAGGCGAAGCGAGCGGCGCCTCCGCCGAAGTCGCCGCGGACGAGTCCGGTGCTGCCAAGCCCGCGCCCTCATCCGTACGGCCGGTGCGCACCCCCGGCGCGGTGGCGCCCACCCGTCCCGGCGCCTCCTCCAGCCGGGTCCGGGCCCGGCTGGCCCGGCTCGGCGTGCAGCGCTCCAGCGCGTACAACCCCGTCCTCGAACCGCTGCTGCGGATCGTGCGGGGGAACGACCCCAAGGGCGACAGCGCGCAGCTGCGGCAGATCGAGGCGGCGTACCAGGTCGCCGAGCGCTGGCACCGCGGGCAGAAGCGCAAGAGCGGCGACCCGTACATCACGCACCCGCTGGCCGTCACCACCATCCTCGCCGAGCTGGGCATGGACCCCGCCACGCTGATGGCCGGGCTGCTGCACGACACGGTGGAGGACACCGAGTACGGCCTGGAGCAGCTCCGCCGCGACTTCGGCGACCAGGTGGCGCTGCTGGTGGACGGCGTCACCAAGCTGGACAAGGTGAAGTTCGGCGAGGCCGCGCAGGCCGAGACCGTGCGCAAGATGGTCGTCGCCATGGCCAAGGACCCCCGGGTCCTGGTGATCAAGCTCGCCGACCGCCTGCACAACATGCGCACGATGCGCTACCTCAAGCGGGAGAAGCAGGAGAAGAAGGCCCGCGAGACGCTGGAGATCTACGCCCCGCTCGCCCACCGGCTGGGCATGAACACCATCAAGTGGGAGCTGGAGGACCTCGCCTTCGCGATCCTCTACCCGAAGATGTACGACGAGATCGTCCGCCTCGTCGCCGAGCGCGCGCCCAAGCGGGACGAGTACCTGGCCGTCGTGACCGACCAGGTCCAGCAGGACCTGCGGGCCGCCCGGATCAAGGCCACCGTCACCGGCCGCCCGAAGCACTACTACAGCGTGTACCAGAAGATGATCGTCCGCGGCCGGGACTTCGCCGAGATCTACGACCTGGTCGGCATCCGGGTGCTGGTCGACACCGTCCGGGACTGCTACGCGGCGCTCGGCACCATCCACGCGCGATGGAACCCGGTCCCCGGCCGGTTCAAGGACTACATCGCGATGCCGAAGTTCAACATGTACCAGTCGCTGCACACCACGGTGATCGGCCCCAGCGGCAAGCCCGTCGAGCTCCAGATCCGCACCTTCGACATGCACCGCCGCGCCGAGTACGGCATCGCCGCGCACTGGAAGTACAAGCAGGACGCCGTGGCCGGCGCCTCCAAGGTCCGTACCGACAGCCCGCGTTCGGACAAGAAGGACGACGCGGTCAACGACATGGCGTGGCTGCGGCAGCTGCTGGACTGGCAGAAGGAGACCGAGGACCCCGGGCGAGTTCCTGGAGTCGCTGCGCTTCGACCTGTCGCAGAACGAGGTCTTCGTCTTCACGCCCAAGGGCGACGTGATAGCGCTGCCGGCCGGCGCCACCCCGGTCGACTTCGCGTACGCCGTGCACACCGAGGTCGGCCACCGCACCATCGGCGCACGCGTCAACGGCCGCCTGGTGCCGCTGGAGTCGACGCTCGACAACGGCGACACCGTGGAGGTCTTCACCTCCAAGGCGGCCGGCGCCGGGCCCTCCCAGGACTGGCTGGGCTTCGTCAAGTCGCCGCGGGCCCGCAACAAGATCCGCGCCTGGTTCTCCAAGGAGCGCCGCGAGGAGGCCGTCGAGCAGGGCAAGGAAGCCATCGCCCGCGCGATGCGCAAGCAGAACCTGCCGATCCAGCGGGTGCTGACCGGCGACTCCCTGGTGACCCTCGCGCACGAGATGCGCTACCCCGACATCTCCGCGCTCTACGCGGCGATCGGCGAGGGGCACATCACCGCGCAGTCGGTGGTGCAGAAGCTGGTCGACGCGCTCGGCGGCGAGGACGGCGCCACCGAGGACATCGCCGAGATCACCACGCCCACGCAGGGCCGCAGCAAGCGGCGGGCCAACAACGACCCGGGCGTCATCGTCAAGGGCGAGAGCGATGTGTGGGTCAAGCTCTCCCGCTGCTGCACGCCGGTGCCCGGCGACCCGATCATCGGCTTCGTCACGCGCGGCAACGGGGTGTCGGTGCACCGCGCGGACTGCGTCAACGTCGACTCGCTGTCGCAGCAGCCCGAGCGGATGATCGAGGTCGAGTGGGCGCCCACCCAGTCCTCGGTGTTCCTGGTCGCCATCCAGGTCGAGGCGCTGGACCGCTCCCGGCTGCTCTCCGACGTCACCCGGGTGCTGTCCGACCAGCACGTCAACATCCTGTCCGCGGCCGTGCAGACGTCCCGCGACCGGGTCGCCACCTCGCGCTTCACCTTCGAGATGGGCGATCCCAAGCACCTGGGCCACGTCCTGAAGGCCGTCCGCGGCGTCGAGGGCGTCTACGACGTCTACAGGGTGACTTCCGGTCGGCAGCGGTAACCACCCAGGGTGCCCCTGCCCGCCGGTTCCCGGACCGTCCTCCGGCGGTGGGCTTGTCGCGCGGTTCCTAGCGCTACCGCTGGGAGTGCCGCGCCTGAGGGTTGCCGTCCTTTCGCGGACGGACCCGCACACTCAGGGGCGCGTGGGGGCACCTCCAGCCGCCAGGCTGGGGGAGAACTGCGCGAGCAACCACCCACCGGCGGAAGGTCCGGCAACTACGTCGACGGAGCAGGCCGGCAGGTCCGGAAGCCGGCAGGACGGGGCAGGCTGAGCGGTCCGGCCCCGACCCCGCGTCAGCGAAACTCGCCCATGCCCCGCAGCGCCGCGTCCAGCAGGGCCTGCCGGCCGTCGAGTTCGGTCTGGAGCTTGTCGGCCTTCGCCGAGTTCCCCGCGGAGCGCGCCGCGTCGATCTGCGACTGGAGCTTCTCCACGGCCGCCTGGAGCTGGCCGGTCAGACCCGCGGCGCGGGCCCGTACCTCCGGGTTGGTGCGCCGCCACTCCGCTTCCTCGGTCTCCTGGAGCGCCCGCTCGACCGTGTGCATCCGGCCCTCGATCCGCGGCCGGGCGTCCCGGGGCACGTGGCCGATGGCCTCCCAGCGCTCGTTGATGGCGCGGAACGCGGCCCTGGCCGCCTTGAGGTCGGTCACCGGCAGCAGCTTCTCCGCCTCCGTGACCAGCTCCTCCTTGCGCTCCAGGTTGTCGCGCTGCTCGGTGTCGCGCTCGGCGAACACCTCGGAGCGCGCCGCGAAGAAGACGTCCTGCGCGCCGCGGAAGCGGTTCCACAGGTCGTCCTCGGCCTCGCGCTGCGCCCGCCCGGCCGCCTTCCACTCCGCCATCAGCTCGCGGTAGCGGGCCGCCGTCGGCCCCCAGTCGGTGGAGCCGGACAGCGACTGCGCCTCGGTGACCAGCTTCTCCTTGGTCCGCCTGGCATCCTCGCGCTGCGCGTCCAGCGACGCGAAGTGCGCCTTGCGCCGCTTGGAGAACACCGAACGGGCGTGGCTGAAGCGGTGCCACAGCTCGTCGTCGGCCTTGCGGTCCAGCCGCGGCAGGCCCTTCCAGGTGTCGACCAGGGCGCGCAGCCGCTCGCCCGCGGTACGCCACTGCTCGCTCTCGGCGAGCTGCTCGGCCTCGGCGACCAGTTGCTCCTTGGCGGTCTTGGCCTCCTCGGTCTGCTTGACCCGGGCCGCCTTGCGCTCCTCGCGCCGGGAGTCCACCAGGGCCACCAGGGCGTCCAGCCGCTGTGCCCAGCGCTTCGAGGTCGCCGACCGCGTGCGCCTCGGTCACCGCGGACCGCAGGTGCTCGATCGCGGTCAGCGCGTCCTTGGGTGCCAGATCGGTGGTCCGCACCCGTCGCTCAAGGAGGCCGATCTCCACGACGAGCCCCTCGTACTTGCGCTCGTAGTAGGCCAGCGCCTCATCCGGGGAGCCCGCCTGCCACGAACCGACCTCCTTTTCTCCGTCGGCCGTACGCACGTACACGGTCCCCGTCTCATCGACGCGGCCCCACGGGTCGCTGCTCACAGCGCCTCCTCCACGTGATGCCCCGCCGGGTCACCGCCGGCGGGCATCGTCCACAGTGTCTGCCCGGCCGGGCCGCAGGCCCTGACCGGTCCAACGCCAACATAGGCGACCGGCGCCCCGGCTGTCCGCATCCGATGCGCGCCCAATCCCGAATTCGGATACCGATCAGGACTCGGTCCGATCATGAGCCGGTAGCGGCCGGTGCCCGCGGCGGTCAGGAGGCGGCGACCGTCGCCTTGTTGATCACCACGGTGGCGTTGGGCGCGCCGTCGCCCTGGCCGGTGCTCTCGCCGGCGCCGGCGATCTTGGTCAGCACCTTCATGCCGGCCGTGGTCACCGTGCCGAACGGGGTGTACTTCGGCGGCAGCGGGCTGGCCTTGTAGACCAGGAAGAACTGGCTGCCGCCGGTGTGCGGCTGACCGGTGTTGGCCATCGCCACGGTGCCCGGCGGGTAGGTGACCGAGCCGTCGGCGCCGGCCTTGCCGAGCGCGGTCAGGTTCTCGTCCGGGATGGTGTAGCCGGGGCCGCCCTGGCCGCTGCCGGTCGGGTCGCCGCACTGGAGCACGTAGATGCCGGTCGTGGTCAGCCGGTGGCACTTGGTGTGGTCGAAGAAGCCCTGGTCGGCGAGGAACTTGAAGGAGTTCGCGGTGTGCGGGGCCTTCGCCGCGTCCAGCGCGATCGGGATGGCGCCGCAGGTCGTGGTGAGCGTGAGGGTGTACTTCGCGCTCTTGTCGACGCTGAGCGCCGGCTCCTTCTTCCACTGCTTGGTGCCGGGCTTGCCCGCGGCCGGCTTGGCGCACGGGTCGGGCGCCTTGGTCTTCGGCGCCGCGGAAGCGGTCGGGGTGGCGGGCGGTTTGCTCGCGGCGTCGGTCTTCTTGCTGCTGTCGAACGCGCCGGCCGCGTAGGCACCGCCGAGCGAGGCCGCCACCACGGCGACCACCACGGCGATCAGCCCGTTGCGCACCCGCGACTTGCGCTGGATACCCACCCGCCGCTGCTGCTGCCGCGCGAACTTGTCCCGGGCGAGCTGCCGCCGCCGCTGATCCTTGGTGACCACTTCGCCGTCTCCGTCGTCTGTGTGTCGGTCGGTTACGTCAGTGCCGCGCATCGGCGCGGTACGTTGTATGTTCCCTGTGTGCCGGCTGTATCGAGGTGGACACGGCCGGTGCTGCTGGTGTCGTACGCGAATGTACGTGCCGCAGATCCTCGCGTCACGGCACGCCCCCCGTCCAGTCCGCGAACCGGTCGATCCGGTCGATCCGGGCACGGTATGCGTTCGCGGCCGCCGTGCGCGCGCCGGTAGGCTCGGTGCACACCGACACCACCCGCGGCGCAAGGCGCGGACGACAGAAGGACGAACGTGCTCATTGCCGGGTTCCCCGCCGGGGCCTGGGGCACCAACTGCTACGTGGTCGCCCCCGCCGCCGGCGAGGAGTGCGTGATCGTCGACCCGGGCCACCTCGCGGCCCAGGGCGTCGAGGACACGCTCGCCAAGCACCGGCTCAAGCCCGTCGCCGTCATCCTCAGCCACGGCCACATCGACCACGTCGCGTCGGTCGTCCCGGTGTGCGGCGCGCACGGCGTGCCCGCCTGGGTGCACCCCGAGGACCGCTACATGCTCAGCGACCCGGAGAAGGCGCTCGGCCGCGCCGTCGGGGCCCAGTTGATGGGCGAGCTGACCGTCGGCGAGCCCGACGACCTGAGGGAGCTGGCCGACGGCGAGACGCTGCCGCTGGCCGGCCTGGAGTTCGGCGTCGCGCACGCCCCCGGCCATACCAGGGGGTCGGTGACCTTCAGGCTGCCCGAGCGCGCCGACATCCCGTCGGTGCTCTTCTCCGGGGACCTGCTGTTCGCCGGCTCCGTCGGACGCACCGACCTGCCCGGCGGCTCCACCGCCGAGCTGTACGAGTCGCTGGCCCGCGTGTGCCTGCCGCTCGACGACTCGACCGTGGTGCTGTCGGGACACGGCCCCCAGACGACCATCGGCCGCGAGCGCGCCACCAATCCCTATCTGGGAGAGGCGGCCCGCGGCCACGGAGCCGGCGGCCCGGCTCCACGACGAGGAATGTGACGACTTCCGCTGTGAATGCTGTGAACACCTTCCAGGCCCCCAAGGGCACCTACGACCTGCTGCCGCCCGACTCGGCGGCCTTCCTCGCGGTGCGCGAGGCCATCGCCGCGCCGGTCCGCCGGGCCGGCTACGGCTACGTCGAGACCCCCGGGTTCGAGCACGTCGAACTCTTCTCCCGCGGCGTCGGCGAGTCCACCGACATCGTCACCAAGGAGATGTACACCCTCACCACCAAGGGCGGCTCCGAACTGGCGCTGCGCCCGGAGGGCACCGCCTCGGTGCTGCGCGCGGCCCTGGAGGCCAACCTGCACAAGGCCGGCAACCTGCCGGTCAAGCTCTGGTACTCCGGCTCGTACTACCGCTACGAACGCCCGCAGGCCGGCCGCTACCGGCACTTCTCGCAGGTCGGCGCCGAGGCGATCGGCGCGGAGGACCCGGCGCTGGACGCCGAGTTGATCATCCTGGCGGTCGACGGGTACCGCTCGCTGGGGCTGCGCGAACTTCCGCCTGCTGCTCAACTCGCTGGGCGACAAGGAGTGCCGCCCGGTCTACCGGGCCGCCCTCCAGGACTTCCTGCGCGGCCTCGACCTCGACGAGGAGACCCGCCGGCGGATCGAGATCAACCCGCTGCGCGTCCTGGACGACAAGCGCGAGTCGGTGCAGCGTCAACTCGACCGGTGCCCCGCTCATCCGCGATCACCTGTGCGAGGCGTGCAAGGCGTACCACGAGCAGGTCCGCGACCTGCTGGCCGAGGCCGGGATCGACTACGAGGACGACCCGAAGCTGGTGCGCGGGCTCGACTACTACACCCGCACCACCTTCGAGTTCGTGCACGACGGACTCGGCTCGCAGTCCGCGGTCGGCGGCGGCGGGCGGTACGACGGCCTGTCCGAGATGATCGGCGGCCCGTCGCTGCCGTCGGTCGGCTGGGCGCTGGGCGTGGACCGCACGGTGCTCGCGCTGCGCGCCGAGGGCGTGGAGCTGCCGACTTCCCGCGGCCACGGACGTCTACGCGGTGCCGCTCGGCGAGGACGCCCGGCGGGCGCTGTTCACCGCGGTGACCGCGCTGCGCAGGGCCGGCGTCGCGGCGGACTTCGCCTTCGGCGGCAAGGGCATGAAGAACGCGATGAAGTCCGCGAACCGCTCCGGCGCCCGCCTCGCGCTGGTGGCCGGCGACCGGGACCTGGCCGAGGGCGTGGTGCAGCTCAAGGACCTGGTCACCGGCGAGCAGGGTCCGGTCACGCTCGCCGACCTCGTCACGACCGTCAAGGAACGGCTGGTCTGACACCCTCGTCGGGGTACCAGGGCGGCGGATCTTACACCGTACCGACCGCCCTGGTGCACAATGATGGGTGCCCGCCCCCACGGACTAGAGAACGGCCATCATGACGACTTCCGCCCTGGACGAGACGCGAACGGACGGCGACCGCGACCCGCGCGACCTCCGCAGGCCATCGCGCCGAGCAAGGCGTTCACCTGGCTGCTGCTGATCTGTGGCGCGCTCGGGCTGCTCGCCGCCTTCGTCATCACCAACGACAAGTTCGACCTGCTCCAGGCGAAGGTCGACCACAAGACGCTCCACCTGTCGTGCAGCCTGAACCCGATCATCTCGTGCGGCAACGTGATGGAGAGCTCGCAGGCGCACGCCTTCGGCTTCCAGAACCCGATCATCGGCCTGGTCGCGTACTCCGTGGTGATCTGCGTGGCCATGGGCGTGTTCGCGGGTGCCAGCTACAAGCCGTGGTTCTGGTACGGCCTGCAGGCCGGCGGCCTGTTCGGCGTGGGCTTCATCTCCTGGCTCCAGTACCAGACGATCTACCACATCAACGCGATCTGCCTGTGGTGCTGCCTGGCCTGGGTCGTGACGATCCTGATCTTCTGGTACACGGCGGTGCACAACATCAGGCACGAGCTGATCAAGCTGCCGCCCAAGGCCCGCGCGCTCGTCCTGGAGTTCCACTGGGTGGTGCCGGTGCTGTGGTACGGCGTGATCGCGATGCTGATCCTGACCCACTTCTGGTACTACTGGAAGACGGTCATCTGACCGCTCTCCCCGGTCCGCGGGGCCGGTTCGACCGGCGGTTTCCGGCCGGATCGCGCGCCCCGCGGCGGGTGCGCGGGCGCGCACCGCGGCCGCCGCGCACGGCGGCCGGCCCCGTACGCGCACTAGGGTGTGGGGGTGGAGCCAGACCTGTTCAGTGCCGCGGCCGAGGAGCGCCGGGAGCAAGACCCGGGCAGTACGCCGCTGGCCGTACGGATGCGCCCGCGCACCCTGGAAGAGGTCGTGGGCCAGCAGCACCTGCTGCGCAAGGGCTCTCCGCTGCGGCGGCTGGTCGGCGAGGGGGAGGGCGGCCCGGCCGGCGCGTCCTCGGTGATCCTGTGGGGCCCGCCCGGCACCGGCAAGACCACCCTGGCGTACGTGGTCAGCAAGGCCACCGACAAGCGGTTCGTGGAGCTCTCGGCGATCACCGCGGGGGTGAAGGAGGTCCGCGCCGTCATCGAGAGCGCCAAGCGCCAGGCCGGCGGCTACAACCGCGAGACCGTCCTCTTCCTCGACGAGATCCACCGCTTCAGCAAGGCCCAGCAGGACTCCCTGCTGCCCGCCGTGGAGAACCGCTGGGTCACCCTCGTCGCGGCCACCACGGAGAACCCGTACTTCTCGGTGATCTCCCCGCTGCTGTCCCGCTCCCTGCTGCTGACCCTGGAACCGCTCACCGACGACGACATCCGCGGCGTCCTGCACCGCGCGCTGGGCGACGAACGCGGGCTGGCCGCCGCCGTCACGCTCCCGCAGGACGCGGAGGAGCACCTGCTGCGGATCGCCGGCGGCGACGCGCGCCGGGCCCTGACCGCCCTGGAGGCGGGCGCGGGCGCGGCCCTCGCCAAGGACGAGGACAGCATCACCCTGGCCACCCTGGAGGAGACCGTCGACCGCGCCGCGGTGACGTACGACCGGGACGGCGACCAGCACTACGACGTGGCCAGCGCGCTGATCAAGTCGATCCGCGGCTCCGACGTGGACGCCGCGCTGCACTACCTGGCGCGGATGATCGAGGCGGGCGAGGACCCCCGCTTCATCGCCCGCCGGCTGATGATCTCCGCGAGCGAGGACATCGGCCTGGCCGACCCGACCGCGCTGCCGACGGCCGTGGCCGCCGCCCAGGCCGTGGCGATGATCGGCTTCCCCGAGGCGTCGCTGACCCTCAGCCACGCCACGATCGCCCTCGCGCTCGCCCCGAAGTCCAACGCGGCGACCACCGCGATCGGCGCGGCGCTGGCGGACGTACGGGCGGGCAAGGCCGGCCCGGTGCCGCCGCACCTGCGCGACGGCCACTACAAGGGCGCGGCCGAAGCTCGGCCACGCCCAGGGCTACGTCTATCCGCACGACGTGCCCGGCGCGATCGCCGCGCAGCAGTACCTGCCGGAGGAACTGGCCGGCCGCCACTACTACGAGCCCACCCGCTACGGCGCCGAGGCGCGCTACGCCGACGTCGTCGACCGCGTCCGCAGGCGCCTGGCCGGCGACCCGCCCCCGTAGCGGCGTAGCCCCGGCGCGGGCCGGAAATCCCTTGGCCCGCAACGGGGTTACGCCGCCTCGGCCGCCGCGAACAGGGCGCGCAGGGCCCGCTGGGCGCCCTCGGGGCCGTCCACCGGCTCGGGGAAGTCGAAGCGCGCGTCGAAGCCACCGCCGTCGGAGGCGAACCGCACCCGCAGCCCGAACCGGTCGAGCGCCAGCGGCACCGCCCGGACCGCGGCCCGCGACGGGCACACGCCGCCGGCGCCGGCCGCGGGGGAGACCAGCGCGCACAGCAGGCCCACGTGCGTCCCGTGCGCGGCCGCCAGGTGCTGGAGCACCTCCGTCTCGCAGCCCCGCAGCGGATCGGGCTCGGCGGCCGCGAACTCGTCCGGCTCCACCAGCGCCGTGCCCCACAGGTCGTCGAGCGTGATGTCGCCGGGTTCCAGCCGCAGCAGTTCGGTGCCCGCCTCGAAAGCGCCGCCGGGCACCGCGGTGAGCCAGCCCGCGAGCCAGGCCCGGCCGCGGATGCGGTGCGGCACGGAGACCGGGGCGACGTCGGTGACTTCGAGCACAGCCTCGGCCTCGTCGCCGGCCGCGTGCCGGACCGCCCGTACGGCCGGGGAGTCGCGCGGGAACAGCAGGAAGACGTCGCCCTGCGGGCCGACGGACTGCCGCAGCGGCACCATCGGCCCGGCGGGACCCGGCCGCATACCGGGAATGGCCAGGGCGAGGGACGGGTTACCCTCGAAGAGAGTGCGTGCGCGCTCGGCGGCTGACGGCTGCCTGGGCGCCTCTTTCACTGCGGGACGCGGCTGACCACTGCCTGACAGCTCAGGCGTGGGGTTCCCGGGTCGAATCATGCGTACTCCTCAGCTAAGGTAAGCCTTACCTAATCTACACGGAGGTCCGACGCACGTGAATCAGTCGCGTCCCAAGGTCAAGAAGTCCCGGGCGCTGGGTATCGCGCTCACCCCGAAGGCGGTCAAGTACTTCGAGGCCCGTCCCTACCCGCCCGGTGAGCACGGCCGCGGCCGCAAGCAGAACAGCGACTACAAGACCCGGCTGATGGAGAAGCAGCGGCTGCGGGCCCAGTACGACATCAGCGAGCGGCAGATGCAGCGCGCGTTCGACCGGGCCCGCAAGGTCTCCGGCAAGGCCGGCGAGGCGCTGATCATCGAGCTGGAGCGGCGCCTGGACGCGCTGATCCTGCGCGCGGGGCTGGCCCGCACCATCTACCAGTCCCGGCAGATGGTCGTGCACGGCCACATCGAGGTCAACGGCCGCAAGGTCGACAAGCCGTCCTACCGGGTCCGGCCCGACGACGTCGTGCAGGTGCGCGAGCGGTCGCGCGAGAAGACCCCCTTCCTCGTCGCCCGCGAGGGCGGCTGGGCCGGCGAGGGCGAGACCCCGCGCTATCTCCAGGTCAACCTTCAGGCGCTCGCGTTCCGGCTGGACCGGGACCCCAATCGCCGGGAGATCCCGGTGATCTGCGATGAGCAGCTTGTCGTGGAGTTCTACGCCCGCTAGTCCGCTCCGCGGCGGGTCCCGCGGTCCCGGGCGCCCTCCCGGCACGAGGGTGCCCCACCCGGGGCGCCGGGTGCCCTTTCGGCACGAGGGTGCCTTATCCAGGGGCGCTGGGGGTACCCCCGGACGGAGTCTGGGGGAGGAACTGCGCGACAAGCCACGACGTGGCTGTACGTCGTCACCGGCTCGGTGGGGGTGTTACGGCCGCATCCGGACCACCGGCCGTTGGTGGGTTGCTCGCGCAGTTCCCCGCGCCCCTTGTTTGTGGCTGCGCGCCGCGGAAGAGGTGCACCATCCCAGGGGCGCGAGGAACTGCGCGATCAGCCGTGACGATGGCTGCGGGTCGTCACCGGCCGGGTGGGGCTGTTGCTGTCGTGTCCGGACCACCGGCAGAAGGTCCGGCGCCGTGCCGCAAGGGGCAGGGCGGGGCGGTCCGGCGCGCACCGTCCGTGGAGGGTCCGGCGCGCACCGTCCGTGGAGGGCGGGTGCGCCCGGCCCGCCCATGACCCGCGGCGCGATAAGGTCGGGGCTCACACACGGCGTGGCGGAACGAGGGAGTGCGGCAGCGTGTCCGGTGGAGAGGTGGCCGGCCTCATCGTGGCGGTCTTCTGGGCGATTCTCGTGTCGTTCCTCGCCGTCGCGCTCGCCCGGCTCGCGCAGACGCTCCGGCGGACCACCGAACTGGTCGCCGGGATCACCGAGCAGGCCGTACCGCTGCTCGGCGAGGCGTCCGACGCGCTGCGCACCGCGCACACCCAGCTCGACCGGGTCGACACCATCACCGCGGACGTCGCCGAGGTGACCGCCAACGCCTCCGCGCTGTCCACCACCGTCGCCTCCGCGTTCGGCGGCCCGCTGGTGAAGGTCGCCGCCTTCGGCTACGGGGTGCGGCGCGCGGTGGGCCTGCAGACCGGCGGCGCCGGCAAGGCCCGCGCCCGCACGCTCACCGGCCGGGTGCTGCCCGACGCCCGCCGCGGCGGCCGCCGCAACCGCCGCTCGAAGGACTGAGGCCCCCATGTTCCGCCGACTGTTCTGGTTCTTCACCGGTGCCGCCACCGGCGTCTGGGCCACCGTCAAGGTCAACCGCGCGGTGCGCAGGCTCAGCCCCGACAGCCTGGCCGCCACCGCGGCGGACCGCGCGCTGGAGACCGGCGCCCGGCTGCGGCTGTTCGCCCACGACGTGCGGGCCGGCATGGCGCAGCGCGAGAGCCGAACTGCACGACGCCCTGGGCCTGCGGACCCACGGCGAGCCCCGGGAACTGCCCGCCGCGACGCCGTACCGGCGCGCCGCGGCACCCGCCACGACACCCCGGTCCTGCCCGCGCAGGACCCCGACTTCCCGGCGCAGCGCCGGGGCATCGCGCCGAACGCGTACGACGCGCGGGACGCCGCCAAGAACCGGAAGGACGAACACTGATGGAGTCGGCAGAAATCCGCCGCCGCTGGCTGCGCTTCTTCGAGGAGCGCGGGCACACCGTCGTGCCGTCGGCGTCCCTCATCGCCGACGACCCCACCCTGCTGCTGGTCCCGGCGGGCATGGTGCCCTTCAAGCCGTACTTCCTCGGCGAGGTCAAGCCGCCGTTCCCGCGCGCCACCAGCGTGCAGAAGTGCGTGCGCACCCCGGACATCGAAGAGGTCGGCAAGACCACCCGGCACGGCACGTTCTTCCAGATGTGCGGCAACTTCTCCTTCGGCGACTACTTCAAGGAAGGCGCCATCACGCTACGCCTGGGAGCTGCTCACCAGCCCCCAGGACAAGGGCGGTTACGGCCTGGAGCCGGAGAGGCTCTGGATCACCGTCTACGAGCAGCGACGACGAGGCCGAGCGGATCTGGCGGGACGTCGTCGGCGTGCCCGCCGAGCGCATCCAGCGCCTCGGCATGGGCCCCAACTTCTGGTCCATGGGCGTCCCCGGCCCCTGCGGCCCCTGCTCCGAGATCAACTACGACCGCGGCCCGGAGTTCGGCGCCGAGGGCGGCCCGGCCGTCAACGACGAGCGGTACGTGGAGATCTGGAACCTGGTCTTCATGCAGTACGAGCGCGGCGCCGGCGAGGGCAAGGACGACTTCCCGATCCTCGGCGACCTGCCCGCGCAGAACATCGACACCGGCCTCGGCCTCGAACGCCTCGCGATGATCCTGCAGGGCGTGCGGAACATGTACGAGACCGACACCCTGCGCGTCGTCATCGACAAGGCCACCGAGCTGACCGGCGTCCACTACGGCGCCGACCCACGACTCCGACGTGTCGCTGCGCGTGGTCGCCGACCACATGCGCACCTCCGTGATGCTCATCGGCGACGGCGTCACCCCCGGCAACGAGGGCCGCGGCTACGTGCTGCGCCGCATCATGCGCCGCGCCATCCGCAACATGCGGCTGCTCGGCGCCGACCGGCCCGGTCGTCGCCGAACTGATCGACGTGGTGCTCGAGCACGATGGGCGAGCAGTACCCGGAGCTGCTCGACCGACCGCAAGCGGATCGAGACGGTGGCCCTCGCCGAGGAGGCCGCGCTTCCTCAAGACCCTGTCGGCCGGCACCAACATCCTGGACACCGCCGTCACCGAGACCAAGGCCGCGGGCGGCACCGTGCTCCCCGGCGACCAGGCGTTCCTGCTCCACGACACCTGGGGCTTCCCGATCGACCTCACCCTGGAGATGGCCTCCGAGCAGGGCCTGACGCGTCGACGAGGACGGCTTCCGCCGGCTGATGAAGGAGCAGCGCGACCGCGCCAAGGCCGACGCGCGCGCCAAGAAGACCGGCCACGCCGACCTGTCCGCCTACCGCGAGGTCGCCGACCGGGCCGGCGCCACCGAGTTCATCGGCTACACCCACGACCACAACGAGGCCACCGTCGTCGGCCTGCTCGTCGACGGCCTGTCCTCGCCCGCCGCCACCGAGGGCGACGAGGTCGAGGTCGTGCTCGACCGCACCCCCTTCTACGCCGAGGGCGGCGGCCAGCTCGCCGACACCGGCCGCATCCGGCTCGACTCCGGCGCCGTCGTCGAGGTCCGCGACGTGCAGCAGCCGGTGCCCGGCGTCAGCGTGCACAAGGGCGTCGTCCAGGTCGGCGAGGTCACCGTCGGCGCCCAGGCGCACGCCGCAGATCGACCTGACCCGCCGCCGCGCCATCGCCCGCGCGCACAGCGCCACCCACCTCACCCACCAGGCGCTGCGCGACGCGCTCGGCCCGACGGCCGCCCAGGCCGGCTCGGAGAACTCGCCCGGCCGCTTCCGCTTCGACTTCGGCTCGCCGGCCGCCGTGCCCGGCACCGTGCTCACCGACGTCGAGCAGAAGATCAACGAGGTGCTGGCCCGCGAACTCGACGTCACCGCCGAGGTGATGCCGATCGCCGAGGCCAAGAGGCAGGGCGCCATCGCCGAGTTCGGCGAGAAGTACGGCGAGCACGTCCGGGTCGTCACCATCGGCGACTTCTCCAAGGAGCTGTGCGGCGGCACCCACGTGCACAACACCGCGCAGCTCGGCCTGGTCAAGCTGCTCGGCGAGTCGTCCATCGGCTCCGGCGTGCGCCGGGTCGAGGCGCTGGTCGGCGTCGACGCGTACAACTTCCTCGCCCGCGAGCACACGGTCGTCGCCCAGCTCACCGACCTGGTCAAGGGCCGTCCCGAGGAGCTGCCGGACAAGATCTCCGGGATGCTCGCCAAGCTCAAGGACGCCGAGAAGGAGATCGAGCGGTTCCGCGCCGAGAAGGTGCTCCAGGCCGCCGCCGGGCTCGCCGAGGGCGCCGAGGACGTCAAGGGCGTCGCCCTGGTCACCGGCCGCCGTGCCCGACGGCACCGGCGCGGACGACCTGCGCCGGCTGGTGCTGGACGTCGCGGCAGCGGATCGGCGGCGGCCGCCCCGCCGTCGTGGCGCTGTTCACCGTCGCGGGCGGCCGCCCGCTGACCGTCATCGCCACCAACGAGGCGGCCCGCGAGCGCGGCATCAAGGCCGGCGAGCTGGTCCGGGCCGCCGCCAAGACCCTCGGCGGCGGAGGCGGCGGCAAGGACGACGTCGCCCAGGGCGGCGGCCAGCAGGCCGCGGCCGTCCCCGAGGCGATCGAGGCCGTACGGCGGCTCGTCGCCGAGAAGGCGTGACGCGACGATGCGCCGCGGCCGCCGGATCGCCGTGGATGTCGGGGACGCCCGGATCGGGGTCGCCTCCTGCGACCCCGACGGCATCCTCGCCACACCGGTGGAGACCGTCCCCGGCCGGGACGTGCCCGGCGGCGCTGCGCCGGCTCGGCGCGATCGTCGCGGAGTACGAGCCGATCGAGGTCGTCGATCGGACTGCCCCGGTCGCTCAGCGGAGCCGAGGGGCCGGCCGCGGCCAAGGTGCGCGACTTCGCGCGGAGTGTGGCGAAAGTCATCGCGCCCGTGCCGGTGCGGCTCGTGGACGAGCGGATGACCACGGTGACGGCCACTCAGGGCCTGCGCGCGTCCGGCGTGAAGGCCAAAAAGGGACGCTCCGTGGTCGACCAGGCGGCCGCTGTCGTTATCCTGCAGAGCGCGCTGGAGACCGAACGGGTGTCTGGTAAAGCTCCCGGCGAGAGCGTCGAAGTGGTCATCTGATCGCGATACGGTAACGTTCCGCGCGACACGGCGGCGCCTTCGGGTGCCGCCCGTTTCGCAAGGTCGGCAGGCCCGATGCCGACCGCGTACCAAGGGGACCGATGACTGACTATGGCCGGGGCTCCGGCTCCGAACCGTGGCACCCCGAGGACCCGCTCTTCGGTGACGTGTACGAGCAGGGGTACCAGGGCCGACAGGACCAGGGATACCCGCAGCAGCAGCCGAACCCCCAGCAGCAGGGCGGCTGGCAGGACCCGTACGCCACCGGCCAGCACCCCACGCAGGACCCGTACGCGACCGGCAGCCACCCGACGCAGGACCCGTACGCGACCGGTCAGCACCCGCACGCAGGACCCGTACGCGACGGGCCAGCACCCGCAGCAGTACCCGCAGCAGGGCTACCCCCAGCAGCAGTACGACCAGCAGGCGTACCAGCAGCAGCCCCAGCAGCCCCCAGCAGCCGCAACAACCCCAGCGCCCGCAGCAGCCCCGGCAGGGATACCCGCAGGCCGGCTACGACGGGTACGACACCGGCTCGTACCCCACCGGCTACGGGCAGCAGGACCCGTACGGCGGGCAGCAGCCGCAGGACCCGTACGGCGGCGGGCAGCGCCCGGACCTCTACGGGCAGAACGGCTACCCGCCCCCGCAGCAGCCGCAGTTCCGCGGCCAGACCGCAGCAGGGCATGGGCCCAGGCCCCGGCCAGGGGCAGGGCATGCCGCAGGCGCAGGGCCGGGCAGCCCGGCGTGCCAGCAGCCCGGCGTACAGCCCCGGCGGCGAACCGCAGGGCCACCCGCAGGAGCCCGGCACCCGGCCGATGCGGGGTGCGCCCGAGGAGACCGGCGAGTGGGACTCGGGCGACGAGGACGACGCCAAGGCGCACGCGTTCTTCTCCGGCGGCGACGACGACGAGGACGACACCACCGACTCGTCCTCGGCGGGCGGCCGCCGGTCCGGGAAGTCCCAGCAGGGCGGCAAGAAGCGCCGCAGCGGCTGCGCCTGCGCGGTCGTGCTCGCCGTGCTGGTCGGCGGTGTCGGCGGCGTCGGCTACGCGGGCTACCACTTCTACGAGAACCGTTTCGGCCCCGCGCCCGACTACTCGGGCCAGGGCGCGGGCGACGTGCAGATCGCGATCCCGGCGGGCTCGTCGGTCACCACCATGGGCAACCTGCTCAAGCAGGCGGGCGTGGTGAAGAGCGTCGGCGCCTTCACCTCCGCCGCCGGCAAGAACCCCAAGGGCCAGTACATCCAGGCCGGGGTGTACGTGCTGCACCGGCAGATGTCCGGCTCCGCCGCGGTCACGATGATGCTCGACCCCAAGTCGCAGAACACGATGATCATCGCCGAGGGCATGCGCGACCGGCAGATCTACGCGGCCATCGACCAGCGGCTCAGCCTGAAGTCCGGCACCACCGCGAGCGCCGCGCGCTCCCAGGCCAAGCAGTTCGGCCTGCCGGACTGGGCCGACAGCGGACCGCACATAAAGGACCCGCTGGAGGGCTTCCTCTTCCCGTCCCGCTACAGCATCTCCAAGGGCGAGAAGCCCGAGGTGCTGCTCAAGCAGATGGTCGGCGAGGCGAAGAAGCAGTACGCGCAGTTCGACATGGCCGGCGAGGCGAGGAAGCAGGGACTGAAGAGCCCGCTCCAACTGCTCACCGTCGCCAGCCTCGTGCAGGCCGAGGGCAAGACCAACGACGACTTCAGGAAGATGGCCAAGGTCGTCTACAACCGGATGGACCCCTCGAACCAGGAGACCTACGGGCTGCTCCAGTTCGACTCGACGTACAACTACATCAAGAACACCAGCGCCACGAAGCTCAACCTGAACCAGGTGAAGTCGCTCGACGACTACTACAACACCTACAAGTACAAGGGCCTGCCGCCCGGACCGATCGGCAACCCCGGCGTCGACGCGCTGAAGGCCGCGATGAGCCCGGACGGCGGCAACTGGTACTACTTCATCTCGCTGGACGGCAAGACCACGAAGTTCACCGAGACCAAGGCCCAGTTCGACAAGCTCTACCAGCAGTACAACTCCCAGTAGGACGCGCAGGACACCCACCGTGCACACCACCGCAGGACACCCCGGGCAGCGGCGGGCCGCCGTGCTCGGCTCGCCGATCGCCCACTCGCTCTCGCCCGTGCTGCACCGCGCCGCGTACGCCGCGCTCGGGCTGGACCGGTGGCGGTACGACCGGTTCGAGGTCGACGAGGCCGCGCTGCCCGGCTTCGTCGCGGACCTCGACCCGGCGGTGTGGGCCGGGCTGTCGCTGACCATGCCGCTCAAGCGGGCCGTGATCCCGCTGCTGGACGAGCATCACCGACACCGCGGCCTCGGTCGAGGCGGTCAACACCGTGGTGCTCGACGGCGACGGGCGCCGCCGCGGCGACAACACCGACATCCCCGGCATGCTCGCCGCGCTCGCCGAGCGGGGCGTCACCTCGGTGCCGTCCGCCGCGGTGCTCGGCGCCGGCGCCACCGCGTCCTCCGCGCTGGCCGCGCTGTCCCGGATCTGCACCGGCCCGGTCACCGCCTACGTCCGCGGGCCCGGCCCGCGCCGCGCAGATGCGGCAGTGGGGCGAACGGCTCGGGCGTCGACGGTGCGCACCGCCGACTGGGCCGACGCCGCCCGAGGCGCTCACCGAGCCGCTGGTGGTCGCCACCACCCCGGCCGGCGCCGCCGACCACCTGGCCGCGCGCCGTACCCGCCGCCCCCGGCGCGCTCTTCGACGTGCTCTACGACCCCTGGCCCACCCCGCTCGCCGCCGCGTGGAGCGCCCGCGGCGGCCGCGTCACCAGCGGCCTCGACCTGCTGGTGCACCAGGCCGTCCTCCAGGTCGAGCAGCACACCGGCCGGGCCCCCGCGCCGCTGGCCGCGATGCGGGCCGCCGGGGAGGCCGCGCTGGTCGCGCGCTGAGCCCGGCCGGCCGCCGCGGAACCACGTCCCGCTCCGTGGGACGCGGGTCCGGGCGACCCGGCCGATCGTGGGAGGATCGAGGCGACCACCGGCACGGGCGTTTGAGGGAGCACCGTTGAGCAGATTGCGCTGGCTGACCGCGGGGGAGTCGCACGGCCCCGCACTCGTCGCGACGCTGGAGGGACTGCCCTCCGGGCGTGCCCGTCACCACCGCGATGGTGGCGGACGCGCTGGCGCGGCGGCGGCTCGGCTACGGTCGCGGCGCCCGGATGAAGTTCGAGCAGGACGAGGTGACCTTCCTCGGCGGCGTGCGGCACGGCCTGACCATGGGCAGCCCCGTCGCGATCATGGTCGGCAACACCGAGTGGCCCAAGTGGGAAGCAGGTCATGGCCGCCGACCCGGTCGACCCCGAGGTCCTCGCCGGGCTCGCCCGCAACGCCCCGCTGACCCGGCCCCGCCCCGGCCACGCCGACCTCGCCGGCATGCAGAAGTACGACCTCGACGAGGCCCGGCCGGTGCTGGAGCGGGCCAGCGCCCGGGAGACCGCGGCCCGCGTCGCGCTCGGCGCGGTCGCCCGCTCGTACCTGAAGGAGACCGCGGGCATCGAGATCGTCTCGCACGTGGTCGAACTGGCCGGCGGCCAAGGCCCCGTACGGCGTCGTGCCGGTGCCCGGCGACGAGGCCAGGCTCGACGCCGACCCGGTGCGCTGCCTCGACGCGGACGCGAGCAAGGCGATGGTCGCCGAGATCGACCAGGCCCACAAGGACGGCGACACCCTCGGCGGCGTCGTCGAGGTGCGTCGCCTACGGCGTGCCCGTCGGCCTCGGCTCGCACGTCCACTGGGACCGGCGGCTCGACTCGCGGCTGGCCGGCGGCGCTGATGGGCATCCAGGCCATCAAGGGCGTCGAGGTCGGCGACGGCTTCGACCTCGCCCGGGTGCCCGGCTCCAAGGCGCACGACGAGATCGTGCCCGACCGCCGACGGCGTCCGCCGCACCTCCGGCCGCTCCGGCGGCACCGAGGGCGGCATGACCACCGGTGAACTGCTGCGGGTGCGGGCCGCGATGAAGCCGATCGCGACCGTGCCGCGCGCGCTGGCCACCATCGACGTCGCCACCGGCGAGGTCGCGCAGGCCCACCACCAGCGCTCCGACGTGTGCGCGGTGCCGGCCGCCGGCATCGTCGCCGAGGCGATGGTCGCGCTGGTGCTCGCCGACGCGGTCGCGGAGAAGTTCGGCGGCGACTCGGTCGCGCAGACCCGGCGCAACGTCGCGGCTACCTCGACCACCTGGTCGTCCGGTGACCGCCCCGGGGAGCGCCGCGGCCGGGCCGCCGGACCGCCCGCCGTCGTCCTGGTCGGCCCGCCCGGCGCGGGCAAGACCACCGTCGGCCGGCTGCTCGCCGAGCGGCTCGGCGCTGACCTACCGCGACACCGACGCCGACATCGAGCAGCGCGCGGGCAAGCCGATCCCGGAGATCTTCATCGACGACGGCGAGCCGCACTTCCGCGACCTGGAGCGGGCCGCCGTACGCGCCGCGCTCGCCGGCCACGACGGCGTGCTGTCGCTCGGCGGCGGCGCCGTCCTGGACGACGGCACCCGCGCGCTGCTCGCCGGCCTGCCGGTGGTCTTCCTCGACGTCAGCCTGCACGACGCCGTGCACCGGGTCGGCCTGGACGCGCCCCGCCCGCTGCTCGCCGTCAACCCGCGCCAGCGCTGGCGCGAGCTGATGGACGCAGCGCCGCCCGCTCTACACCGAGGTCGCCCGCGCGGTCGTCAGCACCGACCGACCGCACCCCCGAGGACGTGGCCGACGCCGTACTCGACGCACTCCAACTGAAGGACGCATGAGCGACAACACCCCGCAGGACCCGTCGGTCGCGCCCCCCACCCGCATCCAGGTCGGCCGGCACCGCGGGCACCGCGCCGTACGAGGTGCTCGTCGGCCACCAGCTGCTCGGCGAGCTGCCCGGACTGATCGGCGACCGCAGGCGCCGCCGCGGGTGGCCGTACTCCACCCCGAGGCGCTCGCCGGCACCGGCGAGGCGATCCGCGAGGACCTCGCCGAGCAGGGCTACCAGGCCATCGCCGATCCAGCTGCCCAACGCCGAGGAGGCCAAGACCGCCGAGGTCGCCGCCTACTGCTGGAAGGCGCTCGGCCAGACCGGCTTCACCCGCACCGACGTCGATCGTCGGCGTCGGCGGCGGCGCCACCACCGACCTGGCCGGCTTCGTCGCCGCGACCTGGCTGCGCGGGGTGCGCTGGATCGCGGTGCCGACCACGCGTGCTCGGCATGGTCGACGCGGCCGTCGGCGGCAAGACCGGCATCAACACCGCCGAGGGCAAGAACCTGGTCGGCGCCTTCCACCCGCCGGCCGGCGTGCTCTGCGACCTCGCCGCGCTCGACTCGCTGCCGGCCAACGACTACGTCAGCGGCCTCGCCGAGGTCATCAAGGCCGGCTTCATCGCCGACCCGGTGATCCTCGACCTGGTCGAGGCCGACCCGGCCGGCCGCCCGCACCCCGCAGGGCCCGCACACCGCCGAGCTGATCGAGCGCGCCATCCGGGTCAAGGCCGAGGTGGTCTCCGCCGACCTCAAGGAGTCCGGGCTGCGGGAGATCCTCAACTACGGCCACACCCTCGCGCACGCCATCGAGAAGAACGAGCGCTACAACTGGCGGCACGGCGCCGCCGTCTCGGTCGGCATGGTCTTCGCCGCCGAACTCGGCCGCCTCGCCGGGCGGCTGGACGACGCGACCGCCGACCGGCACCGCGCCGTGCTCGGCTCGGTCGGCCTGCCGCTGACCTACCGCGGCGACCAGTGGCCGCAGCTGCTCGAGACGATGAAGGTCGACAAGAAGTCCCGCGGCGACCTGCTGCGCTTCATCGTCCTGGACGGCCTCGGCCAAGCCCACCGTGCTGGAGGGCCCCGACCCGGCCGTGCTGCTCGCCGCCTACGGGGAGGTGTCCGCAGTGACCCGCCCGGTGCTGGTGCTCAACGGCCCCAACCTCGGCCGGCTCGGCTCCCGCGAGCCCGACGTCTACGGCGCCACGTCCTACGCCGGGCTCGTCGAGGCGTGCAGCAAGCTCGGCGCGGAGCTCGGCTTCGACGTCGAGGTCCGCGAGACCAACGACGAGGGCGAGCTGATCCGCTGGCTGCACGAGGCCGCCGACGGCCGGATTCCCGGTGGTGCTCAACCCCGGGCGCCTTCACGCACTACTCGTACGCGCTGCGGGACGCCGCGGCGCAGCGCACCGCGCCGCTGATCGAGGTGCACATCTCCAACCCGTACGCCCGCGAGGAGTTCCGGCACACCTCGGTGATCGCCGCGGTCGCCTCCGGCACGGTCGCCGGGTTCGGCCTCGGCTCCTACCGGCTCGCGCTGCGCGCGCTCGCGGAGGAACCTTGGACGCGTAGGGCGCTGCCGGCCGCGGGGCTCGACCCGTGGGCCGGGCCCGGGTCCAGCACGTGGGTGCCGGCTACCCAGGGGTGCGGGGACTGCGCGGCCTCCGCCGGCCGGAGTCCAGCGACGGCCGGGCCCGCAGCTCGGGCCGGTGCCGGCACCCGGGCCGCGCCGGATGGGCTTGCCGCCCGTCCGCGGTACGGTCCGGCGGAACGTCGGGTGCCTGCGGGCGTACGGCGGTCGGGGCTCCGTCCCGACGCGGTCGGCGCACGGGCCCGGGCAGGCCCGTTTCCGGCGCGGCCCCGGGATGCGGACCGCGGCGGGTGGGCACCGCGCGGGCAGGGCGTTCACACAAGGACGCCCGGGGGCGGTACCGTTCGGTGTCGATCGGACCGTTACCGCCCGGTCAAGCAGCTGAACCTCCGGTACGGGATGGAGTGGGCCGACATGCAGCACGCCGTGGGGGCGCCGCAGCCGGGCGGCCCGTCGCCGCAGCAGCCGGGGGCCGTGGGCCCCGGACCCGCACCCGGCCCGCCGCCCGGCCCCGGAGCCGGCACCACCGGGCACTTCCCGCTGCCCGCGCGCGACCCCCGTCCAGATCCCCGACCCGCACGGCAACGGCTCGCTGCCCGGCGCCGCGCACGGCCCGATAGCCGTGCTGCTGATCGGCGCCGCCGGCGCGGGCAAGACCACCATCGCCCGGCACTGGGCGGACCACCGCGGCGTACCCACCGCGCACATCAGCCTGGACGACGTCCGCGAATGGGTCCGGTCCGGCTTCGCCGACCCCCAGGCCGGGTGGAACGAGCACTCCGAGGCGCAGTACCGCCTCGCCCGCCGCACCTGCGGCTTCGCCGCCCGCAACTTCCTCGCCAACGGCGTGTCCTGCATCATCGACGACGCCGTCTTCCCCGACCGCCCCGCCGTCGGCCTCGGCGGCTGGAAGCGGCACGTCGGCCCCGGGCTGCTGCCCGGTCGTCCTGCTCCCCGGCCTCGACATCGTGCTGACCCGCAACGCCGAGCGCAGCGGCAACCGCCGGCTGTCGGACGAGGAGGTCGCCCGCATCCACGGCCGGATGGCCGGCTGGTACGGCTCCGGGCTGCCCATCATCGACAACTCCC
Source organism: uncultured Actinomycetota bacterium (assembly GCA_963820715.1). Lineage (GTDB taxonomy): Bacteria > Actinomycetota > Actinomycetes > Streptomycetales > Streptomycetaceae > Actinacidiphila. The sequence continues at coordinate 239,327 of CAWGAU010000007.1, forward strand.
ACCTCGACGTCGCCGCTGCCGCCGCGGCCCTGGACCGGGTCGTCACCCGCAGCCTCCAGGGCCCGCCCATCTGGTAGCCCCCGGGCGCCCCCGCGCCCGACGGCGCCCCTCCCCGGTCCCGGGGTGCCCTTGCGCGGGGCGGCGCCCCCTCCGCGGTCGCTGGGTTCCGTGACGTCGGACGGCGCCTTACCAGGGGCGCTGGGGGTACCCCCGGACGCGGGGGTGGGGGCACCTCCCAGCCGCCAGGCTGGGGGAGGAACTGCGCGAGCAACCGGCCACCGGCCGGTGGTCCGGATGCGACAGCAACAGCCCCACCGGGCCGGTGACGACGTGCAGCCACGTCGTGGCTTGTCGCGCAGTTCCTCCCCAGACTCCGTCCGGGGGTACCCCCAGCGCCCCAAACGAGGCACCCTCGACCGTGAGGGCACCCCGAGACGGGGGAGGGGGCGCCGCCGGGCGCAAGGGCACCCTGCCCCGGTTTCCGGGCGGGACGCCGGGGATCACTCGATCGGTGGCGCCGGACCGCGCCGGCGGAAGACCCCCACCCGGCCGGGAGAGCAAGGCGTGCGGGCCGAGCCGGACACGGCGATCGGCAAGCCGCGAGCGCGAGGGCGTCGTACGCTCGCCGCATGGCGGAGGTGCACTCGGTACGCAGAGCACGGCTGCGCGAACGCTGCGCGGCGGTCGGCGCGGGCGCCGCCCTGGTCACGCGCCCGGCCAACGTGCGCTACCTGACGGGCTCCGCCCCGCACCGGCGGCGCCCTGCTGGTCGGCCCGGGCACCGAGGACACCCTGATCCACCTGCGCCCGCCGCCGACGACAGCCCGCAGCCGGCCGCGGACGACGCTGCGCGACCTCGTCCTGCCCTCGCCCGACGGCGACGCCGCCGTCGCCGCCGCCGACCTCGCCCGCGAGCGCCGCGCGGACGGCCTCGCCGTCGAGGAGCACCACCTCACCGTCACCCGCCACCGCGCCCTGCGCTCGGTCGCCGACGGCATCCCGCTCACCGACCTGGCCGGCGCCGTCGAACAGCTCCGCCTGATCAAGGACGAGCACGAGATCGCCAGCCTGCGGATAGCGGCCGAGATCGCCGACCAGGCGCTCGGCGAACTGCTGGAGTCGATCCTGGTCGGCCGCACCGAGCGCCACCTCGCGCTGGAGCTGGAGCGCCGCCTGGTCGACCACGGCGCGGACGGCCCCGCCTTCCCCACCTCCGTCGGCACCGGCCCGCACTCGGGCGCCGCCCGCCACGCCCCGACCGACCGCCGGGTCGAGGAGGGCGACTTCCTCACCGTCCGGCTCGGCGCCACCTACCGCGGCTACCGCTGCGAGGTCGGCCGTACCTTCGTCATCGGGACCGCTCCCGCGGCCTGGCAGATCGAGCTGTACGACGCTGGTCTTCGCCGCCCAGCGGGCCGGCCGGGAGGCCCTCGCACCGGGTGTGGCCTGCCGTGACGTCGACCGCGCCACCCGCGGCCCGCTGACCGCCGCGGGCCACACGCGAGGGCCTCGCACCGTGGTCCGGGCACGGCGTCGGCCTGGAAATCGACGAGGACCCTCAGTTGTCACCTGCGGCCATGGGTAAACTGGACGCTTGCGTGCCGGTCACCGTCGAACCGGGGGTCCACCTTCCGGGCCGCGGCGGTGTCCGCATCGACGACACACTCGTCGTACGCCCCATGGCGGACGGCGGGCCCGAGCTACTCACCATCACGACCAAGGAACTCCTCGCCCTGTGATCACCGCGATCACCTTCCGACCGGGGCCGGGCGCTTCCGCGGTCCCGAAGCAGCACTTTCAGGAGATTCCGCAACCGTGGCCACCACGAACGACCTCAAGAACGGCCTCGTGCTCAAGCTCGACAGCGGCCAGCTCTGGACCGTAGTCGAGTTCCAGCACGTCAAGCCCGGCAAGGGCCCCGCCTTCGTGCGCACCAAGCTGAAGCACGTGCTCTCCGGGAAGGTCGTCGACAAGACCTTCAACGCGGGCGTGAAGGTCGAGACCGCCAACGTCGACAAGCGCGGCATGCAGTTCTCCTACAAGGACGGCACCGACTTCGTCTTCATGGACACCGAGACCTTCGACCAGATCACCGTGACCCCCGAGGTGGTCGGCGACGCCGCCAACTACCTGCTGGAGGGCTTCGAGGCGGTCGTCGCGATGTACGAGGGCGCGCCGCTGTACATCGAGCTGCCCGCCTCCGTCGAGCTGGTCATCGAGTACACCGAGCCCGGTGTGCAGGGCGACCGCTCCACCGGCGGCTCCAAGCCCGCGCGCCTGGAGACCGGGTACGAGATCGGGGTGCCGCTGTTCATCACCACGGGTGAAAAGGTGAAGGTCGACACCCGCACCGGCGACTACCTCGGCCGGGTGAACGGCTAACCGTGGCTGCTCGCAACAAGGCCCGCAAGCGTGCCTTCCAGATCCTCTTCGAGGCCGAGCAGCGGGGTGCCGCCCCGACGGCGGTCATGGCGGACTGGATCAGGCTCGCCCGGACCGACGACCGGCAGCCGCCGGTCACCGAGTACACGACGCAGCTCGTCGAGGGGTACACCGCGCACGCCGACCGGATCGACGAGCTGCTGTCCGGCCACGCGGTCGGCTGGACGCTCGACCGGATGCCGGCCGTGGACCGCAATGTGCTGCGGCTGGGCACGTACGAGCTGATCTGGGAGGACGACGTCCCGGACGCCGTCGTGCTGGACGAGGCCGTGCAGCTCGCCAAGGAGTTCTCCACCGACGAGTCGCCCTCGTTCGTCAACGGGCTGCTCGGCCGGCTGATGGAGCTCAAGCCGACGCTGCCCCGGTAACGGGAGGCCCGCGCCGTCGTGGCCGCGGTTCCCCGCGTGGCGGCCGGCCGGTGGCCTGTCACCCGCGCGGTTCCTCGCGCCCCTGGGTCTGTACGGCTCCTTCCGCGGAAGGACAGCCCCCAAGGGGCGCGAGGAACCGCGCGAGCAACCTCCCACCGGCGGATGGCCCGGGACGGGCAGGGCGGGGCACCCCCGTCCGGTCCGCCCCACCGGGGGATGGTCCGGGATCTGCCTGAACGGGGCACTCCCGTCCGGTCGGAGCCCGCACCGGCGGGTGGTCCGGGACGGGGCGACGGGGGCCACCCCGGTCGTTCCGGCGAAGACCCCGCGTAGGGTCTCCGCATGGACGATCAGGACGCGGACATACTCGCCCGCCTCACCGCGCTGCGCGCGGAGGACCTGCCGGTGCGCGGCGGCCGCACGATGGCGTACGTCTACGACTCCGGGCTGCCGGGCCTGGACGAGCTGGCCGCCGGCGCGCAGACCGCCTTCGCGGGCGTCAACGGCCTGGACATGACCGCCTTCCCCAGCGTCGTCACGCTGGAGAACGAGGTGGTCGGCCGGGCCGCCGCCCTGCTCGGCGGCGGCCCGGCACACCGCGGGCACCTTCACCAGCGGCGGCACCGAGAGCTGCCTGCTGGCCGTCCTCACCGCCCGTGAGCACGCCCGGCGCACCCGCGGCGTCACCGACCCCGAGATCGTGCTGCCCGCCACCGCGCACGCCGCCTTCCACAAGGCCGCCCACCTGTTCGGGCTGCGGGTGGTCGCCGTGGACGTGGACCCGGCCACCTTCCGGGTACGGGCGGCGGACATGGCCGCGGCCCTCACCGGGCGCACCGCGCTCGTCGTGGTCTCCGCGCCCTCGTACGCCCACGGCGTGATCGACCCGGTCGCCGAGGTGGCCGGGCGCCGCGGCGGCGCGCGGCGTGCTGTGCCACGTGGACGCCTGCATCGGCGGCTGGTACCTCGGCCACCGCCGGCTGGCCGAGGGGCTCCCGGCCACGCCGCCCTTCGACCTCTCCGTGCCCGGCGTCACCTCGCTCTCGGTCGACCTGCACAAGTACGGCTACACGCCCAAGGGCGCGTCCGTACTGCTCTTCCGGGACGCGGAACTGCGGCGGCACGGCTGGTTCGCGCACGCCTCCTGGCCCGGCTACCCGGTGGTCAACGCCACGCTCCAGGGCACCAAGTCCGCCGGACCGCTGGCGGCCGCCTGGGCCGTACTGCGCCGGGTGGGCACGGACGGGTACGTGGAACTGGCCCGGCGGGTGCACGCGGCGACCCGCCAACTGGCCGACGGCGTCGGGCGGATCGAGGGCCTGCGGGTGCTGGGCGCGCCGGACGCGTCCCTGGTCGCCGTCGCCTCCGACGACCCCGGGCTCGACCCCTTCGTGGTCGCCGACGAGATGCGGCTGCGCGGCTGGTACCTCCAGCCGCAGCCCGCCTTCGCCGGGTCCCCGGCCAACCTGCACCTGACGGTCACGGCGGCGGTCGCCGACCCCGCGCGGATCGCCGGACTGCTCGCCGAACTCGCCGCCGCGGTCGCCCGCGCCCGCGCCGTCGGGCCGCCCGAGGTCGACCCGGCGCTGGTCGAACTCGCGGGCGCCCTCGACCCGTTGGCGCTCACCCCCGACGAGGTCTCGCTCGCCCTCCAGGCCGCCGGGGTCGCGGCCGACGGCGCGCTGCCGGAGCGGATGGCCCCGGTCCTGGCCGTCCTCCAGGCGCTCCCGCCCGCCCTGACCGAACGCCTGCTGCCGGAGGTCGTCTCCCGGCTCTACACGGGCTGAGCGCGTACGGGCGGCGGGCGCGACGGGCGCCGATCGCCGTGCTCAACCGCCCGTACCCGCCGCGGGAAACCGGGTGCCCCGGCGCCGCCCGCTTCCCCGCACTCACCACGACGAAGCGCGCCGCGACCACCTTCCGGCGCGCGCCTTGACGAGTGAGGGGAGCCGGGCCGTGCGCGTCCGCACCGCAGCCGTCGTCCCCCCGTCGCGGCACCGGGTGATGCTGGTGTCTCCGGCCGTCCGGCGCCCGCCGCGCGGCCGGCGCCGGACACCGTGACGGACAACCCGCCCCTGCCTGACAGGACTTGACGGAGCATCAGCACGCTGCGTGACGCCCGCCCGTCCGGGTCCCCGGTATGCCGCGTGCCGCTCTCGTCGAGGGCCGTACCGGAACCGCACCGCGCAAGTGGCGCGGCAGGGGCTCGCCCACGTCGACGCCGGCAAGACCACCCTCACCGAGCCGTTCCTCTACGTCACCGGTGCCACCCACAAGCGCGGCGAGGTCCACGACGGCGCCACCGTCACCGATTTCGACCCGCAGGAGCGCGACCGCGGCATCACCATCTCCACCGCGGCAGTCAGTTGCGGCTGGGACGGCTCCGGGTTCCTCTACCGGCACGTCAAGCAGGACGGCGGGGCAGGGCAGTTCGCGTACGCCGTGCTCGACGTGGAGCCGCTGGACGGGGCCGCGGAGGGGTTCGCGTTCGGTTCGGCGGTGGTCGGCGGGCGGGTGCCGCGGGAGTACGTGCGGGCGGTCGAGGACGGCTGCCGGGACGCGCTGGCCGAGGTCCGCTCGGCGGGCATCCGGTGACGGGTCTGCGGGTCACGCCGGCCGACGGGGCCACGCACCCCAAGGACTCCTCGGAGCCGGCCTTCCGCACGGCCGGCCAGCCGGCTCGCGCTCCGGGAGGCGCCGCGGGCCTGTGCGACGGTCCTGCCGGAGCCGGTGGCCGAGGTGACCGCCACGGTGCCGCACGACGCCGTGGGCGGCGTCCTCGGCGACCTGGCGGCCCGCCGCGGCCGGATCACCGGCTCGGCCGTCCGAGCGGGCTCCACGGTCGTCACGGCCACCGTGCCGCTCGCCGAGCTCTTCGGCTACGCCACCCGCCTCCGCTGCCACACCCAGGGCCGCGGCACCTTCACCCCCCACAGCACGTAGGGGGGTCACCTATGGGGGCGCGGGGAACTGCGCGCCCGGCCCCCGCCGGTGGGGCGGTCCGCCACGAACGGGACCACTCCACCCGGTGGATGCACGGCCCTCCTGCGTAAGGAGGTCACCTATGGGGGCGCGGGGAACTGCGCGCCCAGCCCCCGCCGGTGGGGCGGTCCGCCACGAACGGGACCACCCCACCCGGGGGACGTGCGGGCCCAAGGCACAGGCGCTCACCTAAAGGCGCGCGAGCAACGCCGCACCCAACACGGCCGGCCGGCCGGTGGACCGGCCACAACCCGCCCCGGCCCAGCGCCCAGCGCGACGGTACGTTTCTGCACCCTCGCCCGGCTACCCCTCCTCGTGCTGCACCGCCCGCCGCGCGTCGGCGTCGAGCACGCCCCAGGCGATGAGCTGCTCGGTGAGGACCGACGGCGACTGGTCGTAGATCACGGCGAGCGTGCGCAGGTCGTCCTGGCGGATCGACAGCACCTTGCCGTTGTAGTCGCCGCGCTGGCTCTGGATGGTGGCGGCGTAGCGCTGGAGCGGGCCGGCCTTCTCCGGCGGGACCTGGGACAGCCGCTCCAGGTCGAGCACGAGCTTCGGCGGCGGCTCGGCCGCCCCGCCGGGCGTGGTCCCCGGCAGCAGCTCCTGGACCGGCACGCCGTAGAAATCGGCGAGCTCGGCGAGGCGCTGCACGGTCACGGCACGGTCGCCGCGCTCGTACGACCCCACGACCACTGCCTTCCAGCGGCCCTGGGACTTCTCCTCGACGCCGTGCAGGGACAGCCCCTGCTGCGTGCGGATGGCGCGGAGCTTTGCTCCGAGCTGTTTGGCGTAATCGCTGGACATATGGCTCCCCGGACGGAAACTCGGTGACTCACTGTGAGGTTACGCAGCGTAATCCGGGCTCGTCAAGCCGAAGGGGGCCGACCGGTCTCTGACCTGGGACGGTCACGGCCACCTGATACGGTGGTGACGTACCCCAGACGTCCTTTAATGCCCGTCCTGTGAGGCGGGGAAGGAGGTCCCCGACCCATGGTCGACGACCGCAGCACCCGTACGCCCCAGGCGGCCAGGCGCCGGCCCAGCGCCGCCCGCACCGGCGGCTCGCCCGCCCGTGCTGGAGGCCCCGGACATCGCCCGGGTCCTCACCCGCATCGCCCACGAGATCGTCGAACGCGCCAAGGGCGCCGAGGACGTGGTGCTGCTCGGCATCCCCACCCGCGGGGTCTTCCTCGCCCGCCGGCTCGCCGACAAGCTCGCCGAGATCACCGGCCGCGCCACCGCCGTCGGCTCGCTCGACATCACCATGTACCGCGACGACCTGCGGCTGCACCCGCCGCGCGCGCTGGCCCGCACCGAGATCCCCGGCGACGGCATCGACGGCCGGCTCGTCGTCCTGGTCGACGACGTGCTCTTCTCCGGCCGCACCGATCCGCGCCGCGCTCGACGCGCTCGGCGACATCGGCCGCCCCCGCGCCGTCCAGCTCGCGGTCCTGGTCGACCGCGGCCACCGCGAGCTGCCGATCAGGGCCGACTACGTCGGCAAGAACCTCCCGACCTCGCTGCGCGAGACCGTCAAGGTGCTGCTCACCGAGGAGGACGGCCGCGACAGCGTGCTGCTCGGCCAGAACCAGCAGGCCGAACCGGCCCCGGGCCTGCCCGCGGACCACTAGCGCACCGGCGCCCGGGACCCGCCCGCGGGTCCCCGCGCCGCCGCGCGCCCGCGTCCGCCCACCGACCACGCCCCAGGCCCGCCCAGCACCCCCGGAGTGACCCTTGAAGCGCCACCTGATCTCGGCCGCCGACCTCACCCGCGACGACGCCCTGCTCGTGCTCGACACCGCCGAGGAGATGGCCCGCGTCGCCGACCGGCCGATCAAGAAGCTGCCCACCCTGCGCGGCCGCACCGTCGTCAACCTGTTCTTCGAGGACTCGACCCGCACCCGCATCTCGTTCGAGGCCGCCGCCAAGCGGCTGTCCGCCGACGTCATCAACTTCTCCGCCAAGGGCTCCTCGGTCTCCAAGGGCGAGTCGCTGAAGGACACCGCGCTCACCCTGGAGGCGATGGGCGCCGACGCCGTCGTCATCCGCCACCACTCCTCCGGCGCGCCGCACCGGCTCGCCACCTCCGGCTGGATCAACGGCGTCGGTGGTCAACGCCGGCGACGGCACCCACGAGCACCCCACGCAGGCGCTGCTCGACGCCTTCACGATGCGCCGCCACCTGTCCGGCGTCGGCCGCGACCTGGACGGCCGCCGGATCACGATCGTCGGCGACGTGCTGCACAGCCGGGTCGCCCGCTCCAACGTGCTGCTGCTGACCACGCTCGGCGCCCAGGTCACCCTGGTCGCCCCGCCCACCCTGCTGCCGATCGGCGTCGAGCACTGGCCGTGCGAGGTGTCGTACGACCTGGACGCCGTGCTCGCCAAGTCCGACGCGGTGATGATGCTGCGGGTGCAGCGCGAGCGGATGAACGCCGCCTTCTTCCCCACCGAGCGCGAGTACGCCCGCCGCTACGGCCTGGACGGCCTGCGGATGGCCGCGCTGCCCGAGCACGCCATCGTGATGCACCCCGGGCCGATGAACCGCGGCATGGAGATCACCGCCGAGGTCGCCGACTCCCCGCGCTGCACCGCCGTCGAGCAGGTCGCCAACGGCGTCAGCACCCGGATGGCCGTGCTCTACCTGCTGCTCGGCGGCTCCGAGCCCGCCCTCGCCACCGCCCCGCCGCCGCCGCCGCAGGCCGAGCCCGCCCAGCCGTCGCCGCCCGTACCGAGGAGAGCAAGTGACCATGAGCAAGATCCTGATCCGCGGCGCGAAGATCCTCGGCGGCGAGCCCCGCGACGTCCTCATCGACGGCGAGACGATCGCCGCGGTCGGCACCGGCCTCGACGCCGGCGGACGCCACCGTCGTCGAGGCCGACGGCCATGGTCGCTGCTGCCCGGCCTGGTCGACCTGCACACCCACCTGCGCGAGCCCGGCCGCGAGGACTCCGAGACGGTGCTGACCGGCACCCGCGCCGCCGCCGTCGGCGGCTACACCGCGGTGCACGCGATGGCCAACACCTTCCCGGTCGCCGACACCGCGGGCGTCGTCGAGCAGGTCTGGCGGCTCGGCCAGGAGTCCGGCTACTGCGACGTGCAGCCGGTCGGCGCGGTCACCGTCGGCCTGGAGGGCAAGCAGCTCGCCGAGCTGGGCGCCATGGCCGACTCCGCCGCCCAGGTGCGGGTCTTCTCCGACGACGGCAAGTGCGTGGACGACGCGGTGATCATGCGCCGCGCCCTGGAGTACGTGAAGGCGTTCGACGGCGTCGTCGCCCAGCACGCCCAGGAGCCGCGGCTCACCGAGGGCGCCCAGATGAACGAGGGCATCGTCTCCGGCGAGCTCGGCCTGACCGGCTGGCCGGCCGTCGCCGAGGAGTCGATCATCGCCCGCGACGTGCTGCTCGCCGCGCACGTCGGCTCCCGGCGTGCACATCTGCCACCTGTCCACCGCCGGCTCGGTCGAGCTCGTCCGCTGGGCCAAGTCCAAGGGCTGGGACGTCACCGCCGAGGTCACCCCGCACCACCTGCTGCTCACCGACGAGCTGGTCGCGCACGTACGACCCGGTCTACAAGGTCAACCCGCCGCTGCGCACCGAGGCCGACGTCGATGGCGCTGCGCGAGGCGCTGGCCGACGGCACCATCGACTGCGTCGCCACCGACCACGCCCCGCACCCGCACGAGGACAAGGACTGCGAGTGGGCCGCCGCCGCCATGGGCATGGTCGGCCTGGAGACCGCGCTGTCGGTCGTGCAGCACACGATGGTCGACACCGGGCTGCTGGACTGGGCGGGCGTCGCCGACCGGATGTCGGCCCGGCCCGCCGTCATCGGGCGGCTCGCCGGGCACGGCCGGCCGATCGCCGTGGGCGAGCCCGCCAACCTGGTGCTGGTCGACCCCGCATACCGTGGGACGGTCAATCCCGCGGGCTTCGCCTCCCGCAGCCGCAACACCCCCTACGAGGGCCGCGAGCTGCCGGGCCGGGTCGCACGCGACCTTCCTGCGGGGCCACGCGACGGTCATGGACGGGAAGCTCACGTGACGACTCCTGCGGCAGCTGCTGGCGGTCGTGACCGCGCAGGGCGCGGCCAAGCACTCGGCGAAGGTCACCGCACTGGTCCGGCCGGATCGGCTGGATCGTCGGCCTCGCCCTGGTCGTCGGGCTCGTCTACTGGCTGATGCGGCAGGGCTGGCAGTGGCGCCGCACCCTCCAGGGCGGCCTGCCCGCCCTCCCGCAGCGCCCCCGAGGACCCCGGCGAGCCGCTGCTGGCGACGGAGGGCCGCTACCACGGCAGCACCACCGCCGGGCAGTGGCTGGACCGGATCGTCGCCCACGGCCTGGGCGTGCGCAGCAAGGTCCGGCTCACCCTCACCGAGCAGGGCCTGGACGTCGACCGCGCCGGCGCGCCCGGCTTCTTCGTGCCCGCCGGACGCGCTGCGCGGCGCCCGGCTCGACCGGGCCATCGCGGGCAAGGTGCTGCCCGAGGGCGGCCTGCTCGTGGTCACCTGGGAGCTCGGCGGCACCCTGATCGACTCCGGCTTCCGCTCCGACCGGGCCGCCGACCACCCCGCGTGGGTCAGCGGATCACCGGCTCCGCGGCGACAACGCCGTCGCTCACCGACACGGGCCCGCCGCCGCGCACAGCGCGAGGCCGGGCGTGCCCGTCGCACCGACCGACGAAGGAAGGCGCACAATGACGACCTCCACCCGGGCGGCCACCGCGCCCGCCGTACTCGTCCTGGAGGACGGCCGCACCTTCCGCGGCCGCGCCTACGGGGCCGTGGGGGAGACCTTCGGCGAGGCCGTGTTCTCCACCGGCATGACCGGCTACCAGGAGACGCTGACCGACCCGTCGTACCACCGCCAGGTCGTCGTCATGACCGCCCCGCACGTCGGCAACACCGGCGTCAACGACGAGGACCCCGAGTCGTCGCGCATCTGGGTGGCCGGCTACGTCGTCCGCGACCCGGCCCGCGTCCCGTCCAACTGGCGCTCGCGGCGCTCCCTGGACGACGAGCTGACCGCGCCAGGGCGTCGTCGGCATCAGCGGCATCGACACCCGCGCCCTGACCCGCCACCTGCGCGAGCGCGGCGCCATGCGGGTCGGCATCTTCTCCGGCGCCGCGCTCGCCGACGACGGCGCGCTGCTCGCCCGGGTCCGGCAGGCCCCCGCAGATGACCGGCGCCGACCTGTCCGCCGAGGTCGCCACCGACCGAGCCGTACGTCGTCCCGGCGATCGGCGACGAAGCGCTTCACCGTCGCCGCGCTCGACCTCGGCATCAAGGGCGATGACCCCGCACCGGATGGCCGAGCGCGGCATCGAGGTGCACGTGCTGCCCGCCACCGCCACGCGTCGAGGAGGTCTACGCGACCGGCGCCCGACGGCGTCTTCCTCTCCAACGGCCCCGGCGACCCGGCCACCGCCGACCTCGCGGTCGCGTCATCAGGGCGCGTGCTGGAGCGCGGCACCCCGCTGTTCGGCATCTGCTTCGGCAACCAGCTCCTCGGCCGGGCGCTCGGCTTCGGCACCTACAAGCTCAAGTACGGCCACCGCGGCATCAACCAGCCCGTGCAGGACCGCGCCACCGGCAAGGTCGAGGTCACCGCGCACAACCACGGCTTCGCCGTCGACGCGCCGCTGGACCGGGTCAGCGACACCCCGTACGGCCGGGCCGAGGTCAGCCACGTCTGCCTCAACGACGACGTCGTCGAGGGGCTGCGGCTGCTGGACCGGCCGGCCTTCAGCGTCCAGTACCACCCCGAGGCGGCCGCCGGCCCGCACGACGCCGCGTACCTGTTCGACCGCTTCGTCGCCCTGATGGAGGGCCAGCGTGCCTAAGCGCACCGACATCCAGTCCGTCCTGGTCATCGGCTCCGGCCCGATCGTCATCGGCCAGGCCGCCGAGTTCGACTACTCCGGCACCCAGGCGTGCCGGGTGCTGCAAGGCCGAGGGCCTGCGGGTCATCCTGGTCAACTCCAACCCGGCCACGATCATGACCGACCCGGAGATCGCCGACGCCACCTACGTCGAGCCGATCACCCCCGAGTTCGTCGAGAAGATCATCGCCAAGGAGCGGCCCGACGCGCTGCTGCCCACCCTCGGCGGCCAGACCGCGCTCAACACCGCGATCGCCCTGCACGAGAACGGCGTGCTGGCCAAGTACGGCGTCGAGCTGATCGGCGCCAACGTCGAGGCCATCAACAAGGGCGAGGACCGCGAGCTGTTCAAGGGCGTCGTCGAGGCGGTCCGCGCCAAGATCGGCCACGGCGAGTCCGCCCGCTCGGTCATCTGCCACTCCATGGACGACGTGCTGGCCGGCGTCGGCACCCTCGGCGGCTACCCGGTCGTGGTCCGCCCCTCCTTCACCATGGGCGGCGCCGGCTCCGGCTTCGCGCACGACGAGGAGGAGCTGCGCCGCATCGCCGGCCAGGGCCTGACGCTCTCGCCGACCACCGAGGTGCTCCTGGAGGAGTCCATCCTCGGCTGGAAGGAGTACGAGCTGGAGCTGATGCGCGACAAGAACGACAACGTCGTGGTCGTCTGCTCCATCGAGAACTTCGACCCGATGGGCGTGCACACCGGCGACTCGATCACCGTCGCGCCCGCGATGACGCTCACCGACCGCGAGTACCAGGCGCTGCGCGACATCGGCATCGCCGTGATCCGCGAGGTCGGCGTCGACACCGGCGGCTGCAACATCCAGTTCGCGGTCAACCCCGAGCGACGGCCGGGTCATCGTGATCGAGATGAACCCGCGGGTGTCCCGCTCCTCCGCGCTCGCCTCCAAGGCCACCGGCTTCCCGATCGCCAAGATCGCCGCCCGGCTCGCCGTCGGCTACACGCTCGACGAGATCCCCAACGACATCACCGAGAAGACCCCGGCGTCCTTCGAGCCGACGCTCGACTACGTCGTGGTCAAGGTGCCGCGCTTCGCGTTCGAGAAGTTCCCGGCCGCCGACGCCACCCTCACCACCACCATGAAGTCGGTCGGCGAGGCCATGGCCATCGGCCGCAACTTCACCGAGGCGCTGCAACAAGGCGCTGCGCTCGCTGGAGAAGAAGGGCTCGCAGTTCGACTTCGCCGCGCCCGTCGACCCCGCGGACAAGGCCGAGCTGCTGGCCGAGGCGGCCGTGCCCACCGACGGCCGGATCAACACCGTGATGGCCGCGATCCGGGCCGGCGCCACCCAGCGAGGAGGTCTTCGAGGCCACCAGGATCGACCCCTGGTTCGTCGACCAGCTCTTCCTGATCAACGAGTCGCCGACGAGCTGGCCGCCGCCGACCGGCTCGACCCGGAGCTGCTCGCCGACGCCAAGCGGCACGGCTTCTCCGACGCCCAGATCGCCGGCATCCGCGGCCTGCGCGAGGACGTCGTCCGCGAGGTCCGGCACGCGCTCGGCATCCGCCCGGTCTACAAGACCGTCGACACCTGCGCCGCCGAGTTCGCCGCCACGCACGCCGTACTTCTACTCCTCCTACGACGAGGAGAGCGAGGTCGCGCCGCGCGACCGAAGCCCGCGGTGATCATCCTCGGCTCCGGGCCCAACCGGATCGGCCAGGGCATCGAGTTCGACTACTCCTGCGTGCACGCCTCCTTCGCGCTGCACGACGCCGGGTACGAGACCGTGATGGTCAACTGCAACCCGGAGACCGTCTCCACCGACTACGACACCTCCGACCGGCTCTACTTCGAGCCGCTCACCCTGGAGGACGTGCTGGAGATCGTGCACGCCGAGCAGCTGGCCGGCCCGGTCGCCGGCGTCATCGTGCAGCTCGGCGGGCAGACCCCGCTGGGCCTGGCGCAGGCGCTCAAGGACAACGGCGTGCCGGTCGTCGGCACCTCGCCCGAGGCCATCCACCTCGCCGAGGACCGCGGCGCCTTCGGCCGGGTGCTCGCCGAGGCCGGCCTGCCCGCGCCCAAGCACGGCACCGCCACCTCCTTCGCCGGCGCCAAGGCCATCGCCGACGAGATCGGCTACCCGGTGCTGGTCCGGCCGTCCTACGTGCTCGGCGGCCGCGGCATGGAGATCGTCTACGACGAGGCGCGGCTCGCGTCGTACATCGCCGAGTCCACCGAGATCAGCCCCGACCGCCCGGTGCTGGTCGACCGCTTCCTCGACGACGCCATCGAGATCGACGTGGACGCGCTCTACGACGGCACACGAGCTGTACCTCGGCGGCGTCATGGAGCACATCGAGGAGGCCGGCATCCACTCCGGCGACTCGGCGTGCGCGCTGCCGCCCGATCACGCTCGGCGGCCACGACATCAAGCGGCTGCGCGCCTCCACCGAGGCGATCGCCGCGCGGCGTCGGCGTGCGCGGGCTGATCAACATCCAGTTCGCGCTGGCCGGGGACATCCTCTACGTCCTGGAGGCCAACCCGCGCGCCTCGCGCACGGTGCCCTTCACCTCCAAGGCGACCGCCGTGCCGCTGGCGAAGGCCGCCGCCCGGATCTCGCTCGGCGCGACCGTCGCCGAGCTGCGCGCCGAGGGCCTGCTGCCGGCCGACGGCGACGGCGGCACCCTGCCGCTGGACGCGCCGATCTCGGTCAAGGAGGCCGTGCTGCCGTGGAGCCGCTTCCGCGACGTCCAGGGCCGCGGCGTCGACACCATCCTCGGCCCGGAGATGCGCTCCACCGGCGAGGTCATGGGCATCGACGCGGTCTTCGGCACGGCCTACGCCAAGTCGCAGGCCGGCGCGTACGGCGCGCTGCCCACCAAGGGCCGCGCCTTCGTCTCGGTCGCCAACCGCGACAAGCGCGCGCTGATCTTCCCGGCCCGCGCGCTGGTCGAGCACGGCTTCGAGCTGCTGGCCACCTCCGGCACCGCGGAGGTGCTGCGGCGCAACGGGATCGAGGCGCGCGATCGTGCGCAAGCAGAGCGAGGGCGTCGGCCCCGACGGCGAGCCGACGATCGTGCACCCTCATCCACGACGGCGAGGTCGACCTGATCGTCAACACCCCGTTCGGCACGGGCGGCCGCCTCGACGGCTACGACATCCGCACCGCGGCCGTCGCCCGCGGCGTCCCGTGCCTGACCACCGTCCAGGCGCTGGCCGCCGCCGTCCAGGGCATCGACGCCCTGAACCGCGGCGACATCGGGGTCCGCTCCCTCCAGGAGCACGCGGCACGCCTGGCGCTGGCCCGAGCGGAGTAGCCGTCCGGCTCGGTCGAGGGTGCCCCGGCGGGGCGCACGGTGCCCCGCCAGGGCACGTCGACCACGAGATGACAGGCGAACCGCATGTACTCCCTCTTCTTCAGGCTGGTCTTCCGCAGGATGGACGCGGAGCAGGCCCACCATCTGGCCTTCCGGTGGATCCGGCTCGCCGCCCGCGTGCCGGGCCTGCGCACGTTCGCGCCGCGGTGCTGGCACCCCGCCACCGCGCGCTGCGGACCGAGGCGTTCGGGCTGCGCATGCACGGCCCGTTCGGCCTGGCCGCCGGCTTCGACAAGAACGCCGTCGGCGATCGACGGCATGGCGATGCTCGGCTTCGACCACGTCGAGATCGGCACCGTCACCGGCGCAGGCCCAGCCGGGCAACCCGCAGCCAGCGGCTGTTCCGGCTGGTCGCGGACCGCGCGCTGATCAACCGGATGGGCTTCAACAACGACGGCTCCGCGGCCGTCGCCGCCCGGCTGGCCGCCCGCAGGCCGGTCTTCCGCACCACCGCTCGGCGTCAACATCGGCAAGACCAAGGCCGTCGCCGGAGGCAGGACGCCGTCGCCGACTACGTGACGTCCACCGAGCGGCTGGCCGGCGTACGCCGACTACCTCGTGGTCAACGTCTCCTCGCCGAACACCCCGGGCCTGCGCAACCTCCAGGCCACCGCGGCGCTGCGCCCGCTGCTCACGGCGGTGCGCGAGGCCGCCGACCGCACGGTCACCGACCGCCGGGTGCCGCTGCTGGTCAAGATCGCGCCCGACCTCGCCGACGAGGACGTGGACGCGGTCGCCGACCTGGCGGTCGAACTCGGCCTCGACGGCATCATCGCCACCAACACCACCATCGCCCGCGAGGGCCTCGGCCTGCGTCGGACCCGGCGCTGACCGGCGGAGACCGGCGGCCTGTCCGGGCGCGCCGCTCAAGGCGCGCTCGCTGGAGGTGCTGCGCCGGCTGTACGCGCGGGTGGGCGACCGGATCACCCTGGTCGGCGTCGGCGGCATCGAGGACGCCGAGGACGCCTGGCAGCGCATCCTGGCGGGCGCCACCCTGGTGCAGGGCTACAGCGCCTTCATCTACCGGGCCCGTTCTGGATGCGCGCCGTGCACAAGGGCCTGGCCGCCCGGCTGGCCGCGAGCCCGTACGCCACCCTCGCCGACGCCGTCGGCGCCGACTCCCGGAAGGGGTCCGCATGACCTCCGAGCAGCAGGACCACGACCAGGCGCGCCGGAACCGTTCGGCGCCCGGCTGCACCGCGCGATGGACGCCCGCGGCCCGCTGTGCGTCGGCATCGACCCGCACGCCGCGCTGCTGACCGACTGGGGCCTGAACGACGACGTGGCCGGGCTGGAGCGGTTCACCCTGACGGTGGTGGAGGCGCTCGCGGCGACCAGGTCGCCGTCCTCAAGCCGCAGTCCGCGTTCTTCGAGCGCTTCGGGTCGCGCGGGATCGCCGTCCTGGAGCGCGCGGTGGCGCGGGCCCGGGAGGCGGGCGCGCTGGTGCTGATGGACGCCAAGCGCGGCGACATCGGCTCCACGATGGCCGCCTACGCCGCCACGTACCTGGACAAGGACGCGCCGCTGTTCAGCGACGCGGTGACGGTCAGCCCGTACCTGGGCTTCGGGTCGCTGCGCCCGGCGCTGGACGCCGGCGCGCGTGGCCGGCGCCGGGCGTCTTCGTGCTGGCGCTGACCTCGAACCCGGAGGGCGCCGAGGTGCAGCGGGCGACCGCGGCGGACGGCCGCGCCGTGGCCCAGGTCGTGCTCGACCACATCGCGGCCGAGAACCGGGCGCGGCGCCGCTCGGCTCGGTCGGCGCGGTGGTCGGCGCGACGCTCGGCGAGGCGGGCGCGGACCTGGCGGTGAACGGCCCGCTGCTGGCGCCCGGCATCGGCGCCCAGGGCGCCACCCCCGCCGACCTGCCCGGCGCTCTTCGGCGCCGCGCTGCCGAATGTGCTGCCGAGCGTGAGCCGCGACGTGCTCCGGCACGGGCCGGACGCCGGCCGCGCTGCGCAATGCCGCCCGGACGTATGCCGAACAGGTGCGCGCGGCGGTGACCGGAGCGAGTGATTCCGGCGGGAATACCGTCCGGTAATCAGCCGGATAATCGGCTGAAAAAGGGGCTGGATTCAACCACCGCCGGCATTGACCCCTAAAGCTGTTCCGTTATGCCCCAAATATCCCCCTGGATCGAGTCTGACCAGGACTTTTCATCTGTTCTCGCTGACTTGGGCCGTTCGGACCGCTAGTCTCCGACAGGAGCGCGCCGTTGAGGCGCGCCACCTGGTCGCCCAGCCCGAGTCGGGCGGCTCCGCACGGTCCATATCCGATTGCTCTACATCCGAGGTGACGTAGGCGTGGCTCTTCCGCCCCTTACCCCTGAACAGCGCGCTGCCGCGCTCGAAAAGGCCGCCGCGGCTCGCCGGGAGCGCGCCGAGGTCAAGAACCGGCTCAAGCACTCCGGCGCCTCGCTGCACGAGGTCATCAAGCAGGGCCAGGAGAACGATGTCATCGGCAAGATGAAGGTCTCCGCCCTGCTCGAGTCCCTGCCCGGCGTCGGCAAGGTCCGCGCCAAGCAGATCATGGAGCGGCTCGGCATCTCCGAGAGCCGCCGCGTCCGCGGTCTCGGCTCCAACCAGATCGCCTCGCTGGAGCGCGAGTTCGGCGGCGCCGCCGCCTAGTCGAGCGGCACCCGTGCCCCAGCCGCTCCGGGAACCGGGGATAATCGCTCCATGCGCTCTACAGTCTCCCCGGGGGCGGCCAGTCCCCTCGCCTCGCAGGGGGCTTCCCCGGCCCCTCCGGTCAGGCACCGACGGCTGACCGTGCTCTCCGGCCCCTCCGGGGTCGGCAAGAGCACGGTCGTCGCCCATCTGCGCGTCGGTGCACCCCGAGGTCTGGCTCTCGGTGTCCGCCACCACCCGCAAGCCGCGCCCCGGTGAGCAGCACGGCGTGCAGTACTACTTCGTCGACGACGACGAGTTCGACAAGCTCGTCGCCAACGGCGAACTGCTGGAGTGGGCCGAGTTCGCGGGCAACCGCTACGGCACCCCGCGCCGGGCCGTGCTGGACAAGCTCGCCGCCGGCGAACCGGTGCTGCTGGAGATCGACCTCCAGGGCGCCCGGCTGGTCCGCCAGTCGATGCCCGAGGCCCATCTGGTCTTCCTCGCGCCGCCGAGCTGGGACGAGCTGGTCCGCCGGCTCACCGGCCGCGGCACCGAGTCGCCCGAGGTGGTCGAGCGGCGGCTGGCCGCCGCCCGCGTCGAGCTGGCCGCCGAGTCCGAGTTCGACGAGACCCTTGTCAACACCTCCGTCGAGGATGTAGCGCGTGAGCTGCTAGCCTTGATGGAATCGGCTGACCTCACGATCACCGCGACGTCCACCGCGCAGACAGCGGCCGACGCGGCCACCGGGACTCACCGAGGCGCACAGAAGTCTTCCGTCTTCCACTAGTAGGGGTAGGTAGAGCGTGTCCTCTTCCATCACCACGCCCGAGGGCATCATCAACCCGCCGATCGACGAGCTGCTCGAAGCCACCGACTCCAAGTACAGCCTGGTGATCTACGCGGCCAAGCGCGCCCGCCAGATCAACGCGTACTACTCCCAGCTCGGCGAGGGCCTGCTGGAGTACGTCGGACCCCTCGTGGACACCCACGTCCACGAGAAGCCGCTCTCCATCGCGCTGCGCGAGATCAACGCCGGCCTGCTCACCTCCGAGGCCGTCGAGGCGCCGCCCACCCAGTAGGGGCGCACCGATTCTCATTCCCACGGGCCCGGCGGCGCGACCGCCGGGCCCGTGGTGTGTCATGGGAGCAGCACACCACCGGCGAATCGGGAGAGACCATGGCCACGGGCACAGGCACGCCGCAGGTCGTGCTGGGGGTGGGCGGCGGCATCGCCGCCTACAAGGCGTGCGAGCTGCTGCGCCGCCTCACCGAGTCCGGTCACGACGTGCGGGTGGTGCCCACCGACGTCCGCGCTGCACTTCGTCGGCGAGGCCGACCTGGTCGGCGCTGTCCGGGCAGCCCGGTCTCCACCCGAGGTCTGGGACGACGTCCACGCAGGTCCCGCACGTGCGGATCGGGCAGCACGCCGACCTCGTCGTGGTCGCCCCGGCCACCGCCGACCTGCTCGCCAAGGCCGCGCACGGCCTCGCCGACGACCTGCTCACCAACACCCTGCTCACCGCCCGCTGCCCGGTGGTCTTCGCCCCCGCCATGCACACCGAGATGTGGGAGCACCCCGCCACCCGGGAGAACGTGGCGACGCTGCGCCGCCGCGGCGCCGTCGTCATCGAGCCCGCCGTCGGCCGGCTCACCGGCGTGGACACCGGCAAGGGCCGGCTGCCCGACCCGGCCGAGATCTACGAGGTCTGCCGCCGCGTGCTGGCCCGCGGCGCCGCCGCGCCGGACCTGGCCGGCCGCCACGTGGTGATCAGCGCCGGCGGCACCCGCGAACCGCTGGACCCGGTCCGCTACCTCGGCAACCGCTCGTCCGGCAAGCAGGGCTACGCGCTGGCCCGTACCGCCGTCGCCCGCGGCGCCCGGGTGACGCTGGTCGCCGCCAACACCGCGCTGCGCCGACCCGGCCGGCGCCGACGTGGTGCGCCGTCGGGACCGCCGAGCAGCTGCGCGAGGCCGTGCTGAAGGCGGCCGCCGACGCCGACGCGGTGGTGATGGCCGCGGCCGTCGCCGACTTCCGGCCCGCCGTCTACGCCGGCGAGCAAGATCAAGAAGAAGGACGGCGAGGAGCCCGCGCCGCTGGCGCTGGTCCGCAACCCCGACATCCTCGCCGAGACTGGCCGCGCACCGGGCCCGGCCCGGGCAGCTCGTGGTCGGCTTCGCCGCCGAGACCGACGACGTGCTCGCCAACGGCCGGGCCAAGCTGGCCCGCAAGGGCTGCGACCTGCTGGTGGTCAACGAGGTGGGGGACGGCAAGGCGTTCGGCACGGAGGACAACGAGGCGGTGGTCCTCGGCGCGGACGGCAGCGCGACGCCGGTGCCGCACGGGCCCAAGGAGGCGCTCGCCGACCAGGTGTGGGACCTGGTGGCCGACGGCTGGTCCAACGACTGGCCTGACGACCGGGCCGAAGCCGTCCGGGCGACCGGCGCACTGCGCCCGGCCGCGGCTGTCAGGGCGCCGCCCTGTCACACCGGAATGGTGACCCTGGCCACCTCGCATCCAATCGCCGAGATGACTTGTCCGTATCCGCGGAGTGGACGATAGGCTGGCCGCGGAGCGCCGCGGCGCAGCCTCGCGCACTCCACCACGATTCAGCCAGCAGCCGCTGCAACCCCAGGGAGCGATGTGTCCCGCCGTCTCTTCACCTCGGAATCCGTCACCGAGGGACACCCAGACAAGATCGCTGACCAGATCAGCGACACGATCCTCGACGCCCTTCTCACCGCCGACCCCACCTCGCGGGTCGCGGTCGAGACGCTGATCACCACCGGCCAGGTGCACATCGCGGGCGAGGTCACGACCACCGCCTACGTCGACATCGCCTCCCTGGTGCGCGCGAAGATCCTGGAGATCGGCTACGACTCGTCGAAGAAGGGCTTCGACGGCGCCTCCTGCGGCGTGTCGGTGTCCATCGGCGCGCAGTCCCCGGACATCGCGCAGGGCGTCGACACCGCGTACGAGAAGCGGGTGGCGGGCGCGGCGGCCACCGAGGACGAGCTGGACAAGCAGGGCGCCGGCGACCAGGGCCTGATGTTCGGGTACGCCTCGGACGAGACGCCCGAGCTGATGCCGCTGCCGATCACCCTGGCGCACCGGCTGTCCAAGCGCCTCACCGACGTGCGCAAGAACGGCACCATCCCCTACCTGCGCCCCGACGGCAAGACCCAGGTCACCATCGAGTACGACGGCGACAAGGCGGTCCGCCTCGACACCGTCGTGGTGTCCACCCAGCACGCCTCGGACATCGACCTGGAGTCGCTGCTCGCCCCCGACATCCGCGAGTTCGTGGTGGAGGCCGAGCTGAAGGCGCTGCTCGACGAGGGCATCAAGATCGACACCGAGGGCTACCGGCTGCTGGTCAACCCCACCGGCCGGTTCGAGATCGGCGGCCCGATGGGCGACGCGGGCCTGACCGGCCGCAAGATCATCATCGACACCTACGGCGGCATGGCCCGCCACGGCGGCGGCGCCTTCTCCGGCAAGGACCCGTCCAAGGTCGACCGCTCCGCCGCCTACGCCATGCGCTGGGTCGCGAAGAACGTGGTGGCCGCCGGGCTCGCCGCCCGCTGCGAGGTCCAGGTCGCCTACGCGATCGGCAAGGCCGAGCCGGTCGGCCTGTTCGTGGAGACCTTCGGCACCGAGAACGTCGACGTGGAGAAGATCGAGCAGGCCATCTCCGAGGTCTTCGACCTGCGGCCGGCCGCGATCATCCGCGACCTCGACCTGCTGCGCCCGATCTACGCCCAGACGGCGGCGTACGGCCACTTCGGCCGCGACCTGCCGGACTTCACCTGGGAGAAGCACCGACCGGGTGGACGCTCTGCGCTCGGCCGCGGGCCTCTGACCACCCACCGCGGTCCGCACGCCCCGGCCCCCGCTCCCCGGTTCACCCCGGGAGCGGGGGCCGCGTGCTGCCGGCCCGGCCCCGCGCCCATCGGCGGCAGGACCGGCGCGGCCGGGCACGGCCGGGGGAGGGGCGGCGGGACGGCCCCGGTGTCGGAAGCGTCTGGTAGGAATCACAGGGTGAGCGGCGAGAACGGGCAGGACGGCGAGCCCCCGGCAGACGGCGAGCAGCTCGCCCTGATCCGGGAGACCGTGGCCAAGGCCCGGCAGCCGCGGGCCAAGCCCCGCACCTGGCGCGGCGCCGCGCTCGCCGAGGGGCTGCCGGTGGCCCGCGTCCTGGTCGACAAGGGGCTGCTCCACCTCGACCAGTTCTTCGACTACGCGGTGCCCGCCGCCATGGACGAGGAGGCCAGGCCCGGGGTACGGGTCCGGGTGCGCTTCGGGGCGCGGGTGGTCAAGGGCCGCCGGGAGGGCGGCACCCTGCACGACGGCTTCGTCGTGGAGCGCCGCGCCGACAGCGACTACAGCGGCCCGCTCGCCCCGCTGGCCCAGGTGCTGTCCACCGAGGCCGTGCTCACCCCGCCGCTGCTGCGGCTGTGCCGCCAGGTCGCCGACCGCTACGCGGGCGCGCTCGCCGACGTCGTCCAACTCGCCGTACCGCCCGCGGATGGCCCGCGCCGAGCGCGACCGCCTCGCCCGGGCCCGCACCGGACCCCCAGCCGCCCGAGCCGGGCACCTGGGCGCGCTACGCCACCGGGCCCGCCTACCTCCAGGCGCTGGCCCGCGGCGACACGCCCCGCGCGGTGTGGCTCGCCCTGCCCGGGCCGCACTGGCCGGGCGAGCTGGCCGCGGCGCTCGCCACCGCGCTGGCCTCGGGGCGCGGCGCCCTGGCCGTACTGCCCGACGGCCGCGCGGCCGCCCGGGTGGACGCGGCGCTGACCGCGCTGGTCGGCGACGGGCGGCACGTCCTGCTCACCGCCGACGCCGGGCCCGAGGAGCGCTACCGGCGCTGGCTCGCGGTCAGCCGCGGCGCGGTCCGGGCGGTGGTCGGCACCCGGGCGGCGATGTTCGCGCCCGTCGCCGACCTCGGCCTGGTCGCGCTGTGGGACGACGGCGACTCCAGCCACGCCGAACCGCACGCCCCGCAGCCGCACGCCCGCGACGTGCTGCTGCTGCGGGCCCGCGAGGAGCGCACCGCCTTCCTGCTCGGCGGGGTGACCAGCACCGTGGAGGGCGCGCAGCTCGTGGACAGCGGCTGGGCGCTGCCGCTGGCCGCCTCCCGCGACGAGGTACGGGCCGCGGCGCCGCTGATCCGTACCGTCGGCGACGCCGACCAGGCGCGCGACGAGGCGGCCCGGGCGGCCCGGCTGCCGTCGCTGGCCTGGCGGGTCGTCCGCGACGCGCTCGCCGACGGGCCGGTCCTGGTCCAGGTGCCCCGGCGCGGCTACGTCCCCCGGCTCGCCTGCGACCGCTGCCGCGAGCCCGCCAGGTGCGCGTCCTGCGCCGGGCCCCTGGAGGTGCGGGAGGAGGGCGGCACCCCGGCCTGCGGCTGGTGCGGGCGGCCCGCCGCCGACTGGAGCTGCCAGGAGTGCGGCGGGTTCCGGCTGCGGGCCAGCGTGGTCGGGGCCCGGCGCACCGCCGAGGAACTGGGACGGGCCTTCCCCAAAGTGCCGGTACGCACCTCCGGGCGCGACACCGTCCTCGCCTCCGTCGGCGCCGCGCCCGCCCTCGTCATCGCCACTCCCGGAGCCGAGCCGGTCGCCGACGGGCGGATACGCGGCCGCGCTGCTCCTGGACGGCTGGGCGCTGCTGGGGCGGCCCGACCTGCGGGCCGGGGAGGAGGCGCTGCGGCGCTGGGCGCTGGCCGCCTCGCTGGTGCGGCCGGCCGGGGAGGGCGGGACCGTGGTCGTCCTCGCCGAGCCGACGCTGCGGCCCGTGCAGGCGCTGGTGCGGTGGGACCCGGCCGGGCACGCGCTGCGGGAGCTGTCCGACCGCGCCGAGCTGCGGTTCCCGCCGGTGGCGCGGATGGCGTCGGTCGCCGGCACGGCCGAGGCGCTCGCCGAGTTCGCCGAGGTGGTGCGGCTGCCCCCGGGGACGGACGTGCTCGGGCCGGTCCCGGTGACCGCGCCGCGGCGGAAGGGGGCGCCGGGCGGCGGGGAGCCGTGGGAGCGGCTGCTCTACCGGGTCGCGCCCGGCGGCGGGGCCGCGCTGGCCGCCGCGCTCAAGGCCGGGCAGGTGGCGCGGGCGACGCGGGGCAACCCCCTTCCGCTCGCGCTGCGGATGGACCCGCCGGACATCGGCTGACGCCGTCTGGGCGCCTTGCGGACGGGCCGGGGCCGGCGTCGGGGGCCGCCGGCGCGCGCATGCGTGCGGACGCCGACGGGGCGGGCGGGGGCGGGGGCGCCGGAGGACGGCCGGTCGGCGGGGGCGCGGATCGCCGGGTCAGCCGTTGCGCGGGCCGGGGAAGGTGGGGGAGGGCTCTTCGTGGACCGTGCGGGCCGCGGGCACGGTCGCCGCGTTGAGCGCGGCCTGCTCGTCGGGGGTGGGGACGCTGCGGCGCGCTCCGTAGCGCCGGTGGACCGCCTGCTTGGTGACACCGAGCGCGGAGCCCACCGCGTCCCAGGAGAAGCCGAGTGAGCGGTCGAACTCGACCGCGGCGGTGACCAGGGTCTCCACGCTGTCGCGCAGTTCCTGGGCGAGCCGGACGGTCGGCGCCGGCGCCCGCCCGTAGACCACGAATCCGGCGGTCGGGCCGCTGCGCCGCGGCCGGTAGACGTTGCCGAGCTGGGCGGTCAGGGTCCGCAGCGCGTCCACCTGCCGGCGGACCCTTTCGATGTCCCGCACCAGCAGGTGCAGGCTGGCCCGTGCCTGGGCATCGGGGGTTGCGTGGTCGGGCATCAACAAGCCTCTCCAACCGACGGTAGCGACGAACGGGCCGCACGTTCTCGCTGTGCGGTGGCCCGATTTCGGTCAAACTCTCTTGACCAACGCGCCACCGCCCCAAGGAGTCACGCAATCCGGGCGCGGCGTGGCCGCCGGGGGGCGCGCGGCGGCCTCGTGCACTCCCCGTCGCGAGCCGCCCTAGAATTGACGCTCGCCCTCCCCCCGCCTGCGGCGGGGGTGCCCGCCGACCGTGCCCCAGGAGACGCCCCCGTGCCCGTCAAGCCCATCCGCCTGTTCGGCGACCCGGTGCTGCGCATGACGGCGCAGCCGGTCACCACCTTCGACCTCGAACTGCGCCACCTGGTCAGGGACTTGACCGAGACGATGCTGGAGGCGCCCGGGCGCCGGCCTGGCCGCGCCGCAACTCGGCGTCTCCCTGCGGGTGTTCACCTACAACGTGGACGGCGAACTCGGCCACCTGATCAACCCCGAGCTGACCCTCAGCGAGGACCAGCAGGACGGCCCCGAAGGCTGCCTGTCGCTGCCCGGACTGACCTACGACTGCCTGCGCGCGTACGGCGTCGTCGCCAAGGGCTTCAACATGTACGGCGACCCGGTCACCATCGAGGGCACGGAGCGGCTGGCGCGCTGCATCCAGCACGAGACCGACCACCTCGACGGGATCATCTTCGTCGACCGGCTCGACGCCGAGCAGCGCAAGGCGGCGATGAAGGCGATCCGCGAGGCCGAGTGGGGCGAGCGGGCGTCCCGCAGGTGCGGATCTCGCCGCACGACACGTTCGGCCGCGCCCTGTGAGGGCCTGACCCGCGGCGCGGGCCCGTCCGCCCGCACCGCCGCTCGTACGGACGAGCGCCACGCCCCTGTACCCGCCCAACGAGAGGCACCCCCGCACGATGAGGCTCGTCTTCGCCGGCACCCCCGAGGCCGCCGTACCCGCACTGGACGCCCTGCTCGCCTCCGACCGGCACGAGGTCGTCGCCGTCGTGACCCGGCCCGACGCGACCGCCGGGCGCGGCCGGAAGCTGCTGGCCAGCCCGGTCGCCCAGCGCGCCGAGCAGGCCGGGATCGAGGTGCTCAAGCCGGGCCGGCCGCGCGAGGAGGACTTCCTCGCCCGGCTGCGGGAGATCGCGCCCGACTGCTGCCCGGTCGTGGCGTACGGCGCGCTGCTGCCCAAGGTCGCGCTGGACGTGCCCGCGCGCGGCTGGGTCAACCTGCACTTCTCGCTGCTGCCCGCCTGGCGGGGGGCCGCGCCCGTGCAGCACGCGGTGATGGCCGGGGACGAGGTGACCGGCGCGTCCACCTTCCTCATCGAGCAGGGGCTCGACTCCGGGCCGGTCTACGGGGTGATCACCGAGGAGATCCGGGCCAAGGACACCAGCGGGGACCTGCTCGGCCGGCTCTCCCACAGCGGTGCGCGGCTGCTGGCCGCCACCATGGACGGGATCGAGAGCGGGCGACCTGGTCGCCCGGCCGCAGCCCGCCGACGGGGTCACCGTCGCGCCCAAGCTCACCGTCGAGGACGCCGAGGTCGACTGGGCCGCGCCCGCGCTGCGCGTCGACCGGCTGGTCCGCGGCTGCACGCCGGCGCCCGGCGCCTGGACCGTCGTCGACGGCGAGCGCCTCAAGCTCGGACCGGTCAGCCCCGCCCCCGACGTCACCGGCCTCGCCCCCGGCGAGCTGGCCGTCTCCAAGCACGCCGTCCACGTCGGCACGGCCAGCCACGCCGTCGCCCTCGGGGAGGTCCAGCCCCAGGGCAAGAAGCGCATGCCGGCCGCCGACTGGGCCCGCGGCCTCCGCCCCACGACTCCCCTCCACCTCGGCGCCTAGCCGTATCGGCCCTGAGCGTCCCTCCCCGGCCCACCCGGCGGCAACGGCCTGATTGCCGTCGTACGGGCCCGGTGAGCCTGGGGAGCGACGGCACGCTGATTGCCGTCGCACGGGTCCGGGTGAGCTGAGGGAGGGACGGTCCCTCATGGCCGCCGCGGCGGCGGGAAGTCCGGGCCGGGGTGTTCGGCGGTGCCGAGCCGACCTGGCGGGGTCGTAGCGGACGGGCCGGGAGCGGCCGACGCCGCTGCTGGCCAACTCGGCGGAAGCCGTGCCGCCGCACGGGTTCGGGTCAGCCGGGGGCGGGACGGCGCCCTGATCGCCGCCGCACGGACCCGGGCGAGCCCGGGGGAAGGCGGCACCGTGGGTGTGTCCGGCCGCACCCCCGGAGGGACCCGTACGCTGGACCGCGTCCGATCTTCAGAGAAATCCGGAGCACCTTTCGCCGTGAACGACCAGCCGCGCCGCCGTCCGCCGGCAGCAGCAGCAGGGCCAGCACAGCAAGCCGCAGGGCAGGCACCGCACCAAGCCCCAGCCGGGCAAGCCGTACCGGGAGCCCAAGCGGGACCCCGTCCGCGTCCTCGCGTACGAGGCGCTGCGGGCGGTGGGGGAGCGGGACGCGTACGCGAACCTGGTGCTGCCCGGGCTGCTGCGCACCGCGGAGCAGGAGGCGGCCGCGAAGGGGCGGACGTTCGACCGGCGGGACGCGGCACTGGCCACGGAGCTGGTCTACGGCACGCTGCGCCACCAGGGCACGTACGACGCCGTGATCGCGGCCTGCGTGGACCGGCCGCTGCGCGAGGTCGACCCGCCGGTGCTGGACGTACTGGCGCTGGGCGCCCACCAGTTGCTCTCCACCCGCATCCCCACCCACGCCGCGGTCTCGGCGACCGTGGAGCTGGCCCGGGCGGTGCTGGGCGACGGGCGGGCGAAGTTCGTCAACGCGGTGCTGCGCCGGATCTCCGCGCACGACCGCGACGCGTGGCTGGAGCAGGTCGCGCCGCCGTACGACGAGGACGCCGAGGACCACCTGGCCGTCGTGCACTCGCACCCGCGGTGGATCGTCGCCGCGCTGTGGGACGCGCTCGGCGGCGGCCGGGCCGGCATCGAGGACCTGCTGGAGGCCGACAACGAGCGGCCCGAGGTGACGCTCGTGGCCCGGCCCGGCCGCTCCACCGCCGCAGGACATCGCCGGCTCGCTGCCGGACGGCTCGACGCTGCCCGGCCGCTGGTCGCCGTACGCGGTGCGGCTCGCCGAGGGCGGCGACCCGGCGGCCGTGGCGGCGGTGCGCGCGGGCACGGCCGGGGTGCAGGACGAGGGCAGCCAGCTCGTCGCGGCCGCGCTGGCCGCCGCCCCGCTGGAGGGCCCCGACACGCGCTGGCTGGACGGCTGCGCGGGCCCGGGCGGCAAGGCGGCGCTGCTCGCGGCGCTGGCCGCCGGACGCGGCGCGACCCTGGTCGCCGCCGAGAAGCAGCCGCACCGCGCCCGCCTGGTGGCGCGCGCGCTGGACGGCAACCCGGGCCCGTACCAGGTCGTCGTCGCCGACGGGACGCGGCCGGTGTGGGTGCCGGGGTCGTTCGACCGGGTGCTGGTCGACGTGCCGTGCACCGGGCTCGGCGCGCTGCGCCGCCGCCCGGAGGCGCGCTGGCGGCGCCGGGAGAAGGACGTGGCCGGCTTCGGGCCGCTCCAGCGCGCGCTGCTCACCGAGGCGCTGCACGCGGTGCGGCCCGGCGGGGTGGTCGGCTACGCGACCTGCTCCCCGCACCCGGCCGAGACCCGCGCGGTGGTCGACGACGTGCTGCGCGCCGACCGGGTCCCGCCCGCCGAACTGATCGACGCCCGCCCGCTGCTGCCCGGAGTCCCGGCCCTCGGCGACGGCCCCGACCTCCAGCTCTGGCCGCACCTGCACGGCACGGACGCGATGTACCTCGCACTGCTGCGCCGCACCGGCTGAACCGCCGCGGCACGGCCGCACGCCGGCGCCGCGCGCCACGGCCGCGGCGCCGGCCCGTCCTCCTCGGGGTCCGAGGGCGTCGGCGGCGCGACCGGCGGCCGCGACCCGGGACGCGGTCACCTCCGGCCAGCACGGACCGTCGCGAAGGTGCCGAGCCGCAGCCGCGATCGTAGAGTCAGCAGCGCCAGGCACGGTGCCCGGCACGGACCCGTACGGCACCGGACCGGCCGAGCAGTCGCCGCCGGTCGCGGCCGGCCCGCGAAGCCGATCCCGGTGCACGAGCAGGCTCCTCCCGGCCGGTCATCGCACTGGGGTCCGTATTTCGCGCGGCGGTGCCCCCATCTGGTTTGCTGGGGCCATGACCGTGCAGATCTGCCCCAGCATCCTGTCCGCCGACTTCGCCCGGCTCGCCGACGAGGCACGGGCGGTCGAGGGCGCCGACTGGCTCCATGTCGACGTCATGGACAACCACTTCGTGCCCAACCTGACGCTGGGCGTGCCGGTCGTCGAGTCCCTCGCCAAGGCCACCGGCACCCCGCTCGACTGCCATCTGATGATCGAGCAGCCGGACCGCTGGGCGCCCGCCTACGTGGAGGCCGGCGCGGGTTCGGTGACCTTCCACGCGGAGGCCGCGGCCGCCCCGGTCCGGCTCGCCCGGGAGATCCGGGCCAAGGGCGCCCGCGCCTCGATGGCGCTCAAGCCCGCCACGCCGATCGAGCCGTACGAGGACCTGCTGCCCGAGCTGGACATGCTGCTGATCATGACGGTGGAGCCGGGCTTCGGCGGCCAGGCGTTCCTGGACATCATGCTGCCCAAGATCCGCCGGACCCGGGCGCTGATCGACAAGTACGGCCTGGAGATGTGGCTCCAGGTCGACGGCGGCGTCTCGGCCGAGACGATCGAGCGCTGCGCCGAGGCGGGCGCGGACGTCTTCGTCGCGGGTTCCGCCGTCTACGGCTCCGACGACCCGGCCGCCGCGGTCCGCGCGCTGCGCGACCAGGCGCGTCCGCCTGCGCCCACTGACCTGGCACGGGCGGCCGCGGGCCGCGGGCCGGACGGGCCGGTGACCGGCGGTGCGGACGGCCGGTGGCGGCAGCGCCGCGAGCCGTCGTACGGGTGCGGGGCGGGCGCGAGACTACGCGCCCGTAACCCCGCGCGTCTGGGAGGATGAACAGCGGAGCGGATCACGATGGGCAACTGGGGAGAAGCGACGTGAGCACAGGCCGCACACAGGTGCGCATGGGCCCCGGCGAGATGGTCCAGGCCGCGGCGATGGCACGTCGCTTCTACCTGGAGGGCAAGTCGAAGATCCAGATCGCCGAGGAGTTCGGGGTCAGCCGCTTCAAGGTGGCCCGGGTGCTGGAGACCGCCCTCGAACGCGACCTGGTCAGGATCGAGATCCGGGTCCCCGCCGAGCTGGACGCCGAGCGCTCCGACGCCCTGCGCGCCCACTACGGACTGCGGCACGCCGTCGTGGTGGAGACGCCCGCCGACCAGGCCGACGCGCCCGACCCGGAGAACCTGGGCGCGGTCGCCGCCGACCTGCTCGGCGAACTGGTCAGCGACGGCGACGTGCTGGGCCTGGCCTGGGGCCGCTCCATCATCACCATGGCCAACGCCCTGGACCGCCTCGCGCCCTGCACGGTCGTCCAGCTCACCGGGGTCTACGACGTCGGCACCGCCGAGCGCGGCTCGGTCGAGGCGGTCCGCACCGCCGCCGCGGTCTCCGGCGGCGAGGCGCACCCGCTGTACGCGCCCATGGTGCTCGCCGACCCGGCCACCGCCTCCGCGCTGCGCGCGCAGAGCCAGATCGCCGCCGCCATGGGCTACTTCGAGAAGGTGACCGTCGCGGTCGTCTCCATCGGCTCCTGGGCGGCGGGCATCTCCACCGTCCACGACGCCGCTGACCGACGCCGAGCGCGAGCACTACGCGAGCCTGGGCGTGGCCGCCGAGATGTCCTCGCACCTGTTCGACGCCCAGGGCCGCCGGGTCGGCCGCGACCTCGGCGAGCGCTGCATCACCATCGACGCGGACCGGCTGCGCCGCATCCCCGAGGTGCTGGCCATCGCGGGCGGCATGCGCAAGGCCGCCGCGATCGACGCGGTGCTGCGCTCCGGCCTGGTCACCAGCCTGGTCACGGACACCGCCGCCGCCGACCACCTGCTGCACTCCACCGGGCCGGCCGCCGCGCCCGGCCCTGGACCGCGCGGACCCCGACGGCTCCTGAGCCGCCGGGCCGCGCCGCGGGCGCCCGATCCGCGCGATATGCCTGACATGCCGTGCTCGTGGCGCGCGTTGCCGGCACCGTGATGACCGACTGTGGCAGCATCTGCGCCATGCTCGTGCTCGATCTGACCGGCGTCGCCAGCAGGCAGGCGTTCATGGACCGGGTCTGCCGCCGACCTGCGGCTCCCCGGTTGGTTCGGGCGGAGCTGGGACGCGCTCGCGGACTGCCTCACCGACCTGTCCTGGTGGCCGGTGGAGCCGGGCGGCCGGCGGCTGCAGGTACGCAACTGGCAGGGTTACGCGACCGCGCTGCCCCGCGAGTGGCGGATCGTGAAGGACATCCTGCGCGACGCCGAACTCTTCTGGCGGCACACCGACAGCGAGCTGACCGTGATCCTGGACGCCGGCCCGGACCCGGGCCCGCCGGAGTCGCTGCCCGACGTGTAGCCGACCCGCAAGCCGGTGCGCGGGACAGGCCGCTACGCAAGGACAGTCCGGTGCGCGGGACAGCGACTCAGCCGCTGCCGCTGCCGCTACGGTCCCGGCCGCCGGTCAGAGCGACCACAGCCCCTTGCCGAGCGTGGTGAGCCCGCCGGCCAGCGCGAGCGACAGCACCGTGAGGCGCGCCCACCTCTCCGGCACCCGGCGGTCGAGTACGACACCGGCCGCCGTGCCCACCGCGAGGCCGCCCGCGGCCGCCGACCAGGACGGTCCCGACAGGTGCGGGAGACCGCCGACGGCCACCGAGAAGGAGTTCACCACCAGGCCGTAGAACTGCGCGTTGGGCACGAACTCCCGTACCGTCCACTCCGCGTTGACCGCGTACAGCGACAGGGCCGGGCCGCCGACCCCGGCGGAGGCGTTCATGAAGCCGCTCGCCGCGCCCGCGGTCAGCGCGCCGCCGGTGCCGCGCAGTGCGGCTATCCGCAGGCCGCCCATCGTCAGCAGCACCGCGGCGGTCACCAGGGCGCCCATCCCGGCCAGCATCACCGGCTCGGGCACCCGGTGCACGGCCCACGCCCCGACCGGCACCGTGCACGCGGCCGCGGCGACCAGCGGCCCCATGGCGGGCAGCCGGACCCGGCGCCAGTTCTCGGCCAGTCCGATCGCGCTGATGCAGCCCGACGCGCAGTTCACCAGCACCACGCCCTGCGCCGGGCCGAGCAGCAGCACCAGCACGGGCGCGGCGACGAGCGCGAACCCCATGCCCGTCATCCTCTGCACCGACGAACCCGCCAGGACGGCCACCGCCAGTGCGGCGTCGGCGGGCCAGCCGGTCACGCCGGGCCCCGGCGCCGGAGCATGTTCATGACCGTCATGGTCATGACGGTCTCATCCCGCCGGTCGGGCCCCTCCACCCGGGTGCGCACCGGCCCGCGGCAGGCTCCGGGTCCCGGTGGGTACGCGGGGCGTCCCGCCCGGCCAGGTCGGAGGATGGGGGACCGGCCTTGGGCGGAAAGCGCTTTGGCGGAAAGCACAGGGCAGGGGGCCGCCGGTCGGCCGAAGGCACAGGGATACGGGTCCGGGTTCGCCGTTCGGCCGCGCCATCGGCGATGATGGCGTAGGAGCCGCAGCCCGACCCGATGCCGGCCGGCGCTGACTTCCCGCCCGCTACCCAGGTAAAGCCGCAGGTGAGAGAGTTAGTATGCGATTCCTCAACGATGTCAGGCCCGCGTACGACCTGACGTACGACGACGTCTTCATGGTGCCGAGCCGCAGCGCGGTCGGGTCCCGCCAGGCGGTCGACCTGCGGTCGCCGGACGGGACGGGCACCACCATCCCGCTCGTCGTCGCCAACATGACCGCCATCGCCGGCCGCCGGATGGCCGAGACCGTCGCCCGCCGCGGCGGCCTGGTGGTCATCCCGCAGGACATCCCGATCGACGTCGTGGCCGAGGTCATCGGCTGGGTCAAGCGGCGGCACCTGGTGCTCGACACCCCGATCAGCGCTCGTCCCCACGCAGACCGTCGCCGACGCGCTGTCGCTGCTGCCCAAGCGGGCGCACGGCGCGGGCGTCGTGGTGGACGAGGACGGGCGGCCGGTCGGCGTCGTCACCGAGTCCGACCTGCACCGGCGTGGACCGCTTCACCCAGGTCTCCGAGGTGATGTCCGCGCGACCTGCTGCTGCTCGACGCCGCCATCGACCCGCGCGACGCCTTCAACCGGCTGGAGGACGCCCACCGCAAGCTCGCCCCCGCCGTCGACGCCGACGGCCGGCTGGCCGGCATCCTCACCCGTACCGCCGCGCTGCGCGCCACGCTCTACGAGCCCGGCCGTCGACGCCGACGGGCCGGCTGCGGGTCGCCGCGGCCGTCGGCATCAACGGCGACGTGGCCGGCAAGGCCAAGCAGCTGCTCGACGCCGGCGTCGACACCCTGGTCGTGGACACCGCGCACGGCCACCAGGAGTCGATGCTCGCCGCGGTCCGCGCGGTGCGCGCGCCTGGACCCGCAGGTGCCGGTCGTGGCGGGCAACGTGGTCGCCGCCGAGGGCGTGCGCGACCTGGTCGAGGCGGGCGCCGACATCGTCAAGGTCGGCGTCGGGCCCGGCGCGATGTGCACCACCCGGATGATGACCGGCGTCGGGCCGCCCGCAGTTCTCCGCGGTGCTGGAGTGCGCGGCCGAGGCCCGCAAGTTCGGCAAGCACGTCTGGGCCGACGGCGGCGTGCGGCACCCGCGCGACGTCGCGATGGCGCTGGCCGCCGGCGCGTCCAACGTGATGATCGGCTCCTGGTTCGCCGGCACGTACGAGTCCCCGGGCGACCTCCAGCAGACCGCCGACGGCCGGCTGTACAAGGAGTCCTTCGGGATGGCCTCGGCCCGCGCGGTGCGCAACCGCACGAGCGAGGAGTCGGCGTACGACCGGGCCCGCAAGGCGCTGTTCGAGGAGGGCATCTCGACCTCGCGGATGTTCCTCGACCCGGCCAGGCCCGGCGTGGAGGACCTGATCGACGCGATCATCGCCGGCGTGCGCAGCTCCTGCACCTACGCGGGCGCGGGCTCGCTGGCGGAGTTCGCCGAGCGGGCGGTCGTCGGCGTGCAGAGCGCGGCCGGGCTACGCCGAGGGCAAGCCGCTGCACGCCAGCTGGCAGTAGCCGGGGGCGGGGCCGCGGGCGCGGCCCGGGATGAGGGGCGCGGCCGGAGTGCGAGACTCCGGCTGTGCCGCTGAACGAACTCGACGAACGCATCGTCCACGCCCTGGCCATCGACGCCCGCCGCTCCTACGCCGACATCGGCGCCGAGGTGGGCCTGTCCGCGCCCGCGGTCAAGCGCCGCGTCGACCGGCTGCTGTCCGCGGGCGCGATCACCGGCTTCACCGTACGGGTCGACCCGGCCGCGCTCGGCTGGCAGACCGAGGCGCTGGTGGAGCTGTACTGCCGGCACAACACCTCGCCCTCCGACATCAGGCGCGGCCTCGCCCGCTACCCGGAGGTGGCCTCCGCGTCCACGGTGACCGGCGAGGCGGACGCGGTGGTGCAGGTCTTCGCCTCCGACGTGCGCCACTTCGAGCAGGTGCTGGAGCGGATCGCCGGGGAGCCGTTCGTGACCCGTACGAAGTCGGTGCTGGTGCTGTCGCCGCTGCTGCAGGCGGTACGGGGCGGGCGCGCCGGACTGACCGTGGGAACGGCCCTGACCTGCGGATTCCATGACTGGTATGGCAGTGAATGTCGTGATTGATGTGATGTGAGAGGTTTTGCCGACTCCAATGGGGTAACGCGGTGAATGAGGCCAGTTCGGCCACGGCAGCCTTTGAGGAGGCGACATGATCACGCGCGAGCAGATACCCCAAGTCGTGGGCCATCCGGTCCATGACGCGCAGGGGAAGAAGATCGGCGACGCCAAGCACATGTACCTGGACGACGCCACCGGCGACCCCGGAGTGGGTGACGGTCAAGACCGGCTTCTTCGGCAACAACGAGACGTTCGTGCCGACGCGCGCCGCTCGTATCGTGCAGGACCATGTGGAGGTGCCCTACGAGAAGGACAAGGTGAAGGGCGCGCCGAACGTCGACGTCGACTCCGGGCGGCCACCTGTCCGCCGAGGAGGAGCGCCACCTGTACCGCTACTACGGGCTGGAGAGCGCGGGCGGCACCGGGATGGGCGACCGGCGAGAAGGCCGCCGCCGCGGGTGGCGCCGCCGGCGCGGCCGGTGCGGCGGGCGCCGCCGGACGGCACGCGCGGGGCAAGCAGACCGCGGAGGGCCCGCGGATGGAGAGCGGCGTCGGTACGGGCAAGGCCACCGGGATGTCCGGCAGCGAGGCCGGGGCCGGTACGGGCACGGCCGCGTACGCGGCGGGCCGCACCGGTGCGGCCGAGCGGCTCGCGCCCGACACGGGCGACGCCAAGGGCGAGGCGATGATCCGCTCCGAGGAGGAGATGCACGTCCACGTCGAACGGCAGGCCACGGGGCAGGCCCGGCTGCACAAGTACGTCGACGTCGAAGAGGTCGACAAGGTCGTGCCCGTGGTGCACGAGGAGATCCGGCTGGAGCGCGAGCCGATCACCGACGCGGTCGGCGCGGACCGGGGCCGACATCACCGAGGACGAGCAGGTCGTCACCCTCCACGAGGACAAGGCCGTCGTCGACACGGAGGTCGTGCCCAAGGAGCGGGTCCGGATGCGGGTCGAGGAGCACACCGAGCAGAAGCACGTGCACGGGCGGGTCCGCAAGGAGCGGATCGAGGCGGACATGACGGGGTCGGAGAAGGCCTCGCGTGAGACGGAGCAGGACCGCTCCCGTCGCGGCGACGAGCCCTTCCACTAGCCCCGCCTTTCCCATGCCGGGCGCCCACCCCCCACCCGGGGCTGGGCGCCCGGCCCATGCCGGAACAGGGCCCCTGCCCCGCGGGTTACCACCCACCCCCGGGAAAGGGCTCCTGACCCCCTCAGGGCCACCCACCTCCCGCCCGCCACCGGGCGCGGCTCACGCGAGTGGGGTGCGGGCCTCCCGCCGCTTGCCGGGTCCGCCTCCGCGTAGGACGCGGTGGGCCCCATGCCGGGTGGGGTCCTGGGGGGTGGGCCGGTCACCCCTGTTCCGCCGCCGTGGCCCACAGCGGATGCTGGCCCGGAGTCCGAGGGGCACAGTCGACCCGTTGCCGGGTGGGGGTGCTGGGGTGCGGGCCGGTCACCCCTGTTCCGCCGGGGCGGCGGGACGCGGGGTGTCGGTGTTCGGCGGTGCCGATCCGGCTGTGTGGGATCGGTGGGTTGGAGCACCGTCGGGCCGCGCGGCGGTGGGTCCCGCCGTCGCGGCGGACAGTGGGTGCCGACCGGTGTTCGGGGGTCGCCCTGACCCCCTGCCGGGTGGGGTTCCTGGCGTGCGGGCCGGTCACCCGTGTTCCGCCGCCGTGGGCCCACAGCGGATGCTGGCCCGGAGTCCGAGGGGGACCCTCGGTTCCGGGTTCGAGGGGCACCCCTGTTCCGGAGTCCGAGGGGGACCCTTGGTTCGTGGGCTGCCGGCCCGGAGGGCGGGACGCAATGGATCGCCGGCTTTCCGGCGAAAGGCGCAATGGATCGGGGGTACCGCCGCAATGTTCGGGGATTGTCGCCGCGGCAAGCGGCCCGTAGCGTCGGGGGAGTGGGGAAACAGACCTTTGACCTGGTGAAAGAGACGACATGGGGCCGCTGCGCACCGCGCTGCTGCAAGGGCCGGGCGGCGTGCCCGGCAGCGTGGAGGAGAGCCTCGACGCGCTGGACGGCGCCGCCCGGGAGGCGGCCGGGCAGGGCGCCCGGCTGCTGGTGACGGGGGAGCTGTTCACCACCGGCTACGCGCTGGGCGGGCGGACGGCCGAACTGGCCGAACCCGCGGACGGCCCGTCGGGCCGCCGCGTCGCCGAGATCGCCGCCCGCCACCGCCTCGCGATCGTGCACGGCTACCCCGAGCGGGACGGCGACCACGTGTACAACGCCACCCGCCTCACCGGCCCGGACGGCGCGGCCCTCGCGGACTACCGCAAGACCCACCTGTTCGGCGCCTACGAGCGGTCCGTCTTCACCCCCGGCGAGCGCCCGTCGTCCAGGCCGCCGTGGACGGCGTCCGGATCGGCCTGCTGATCTGCTACGACGTGGAGTTCCCCGAGGCCGTCCGGGCCCACGCCCTGGCCGGCACCGAACTCCTCGCCGTCCCCACGGCGTTGATGCGCCCGTACGAGTTCGTCGCGCAGACCCTCGTACCGGCCCGCGCGTACGAGAACGGCCTGCACATCGCGTACGTCAACCGCTGCGGCCCGGAGGGGGAGTACGACTTCACCGGGCTGAGCTGCCTGGCCGGTCCGGACGGCGCGACGCCGGCCCGGGCCGGGCGCGGGCCCCGCGCTCCTGGTCGCCGACGCCGATCCGCGGGCGCTGCGCGCCGCCCGCGAGCAGACCCCGTATCTGACCGACCGACGACCGGAGTTGTACGGCTCCCTCGCCCCCAGGAGTACCACCCCATGACGTCCGTGCCCACCGCCGTCCACGACGAGCAGCACGCCCAGGCGCAAGCGCAGCCGCCGATCACGATGTTCGGCCCGGACTTCCCCTTCCCCTACGACGACTTCCTCGCGCACCCCGCGGGCCTCGGCGCGGTGCCGCCCACCGAGCACGGCACGCGAGGTCGCGGTGATCGGCGGCGGACTGTCGGGAATCGTCACCGCGTACGAGCTGATGCGGATGGGCCTGCGGCCGGTGGTCTACGAGGCCGACCGGATCGGCGGCCGGCTGCGTACCGTCGGCTTCGACGGCTGCGACCCCGAACTGACCGCGGAGATGGGCGCGATGCGCTTCCCGCCGTCGTCCACCGCGTTCCAGCACTACGTCGACCTGGTGGGCCTGCGCACCGAGCCGTTCCCCAACCCGCTCGCGCCGTGCACCCCGTCGACCGTCGTCGACCTCAAGGGCCGGTCGCACTACGCCACATGCGTCGACGACCTGCCCGAGGTCTACCACCAGGTGATGCACGCCTGGAACGCCTGCCTGGAGGACGGCGCGGACTTCTCCGCGATGCAGCACGCCCTGCGCACCAGGGACGTCCCCCGGATCCGGGAGATCTGGTCGGCGCTGGTCGACAAGCTCGACAACCAGACCTTCTACGGCTTCCTGTGCGACTCGCCGGCCTTCCGCTCCTTCCGGCACCGGGAGATCTTCGGCCAGGTCGGCTTCGGCACCGGCGGCTGGGACACCGACTTCCCCAACTCGATCCTGGAGATCCTGCGGGTCGTCTACACCGGCGCCGACGACGACCACCGCGGCATCGTCGGCGGCAGCCAGCAGCTGCCGCTGCGGCTGTGGGACCGCGAGCCGGACAAGGCGCTGCACTGGCCGCAAGGGCACCTCGCTGCGCTCGCTGCACGGCGGCGCGCCGCGCCCCGCCGTCACCGGCCTGCACCGCACCGCGGGCAACCGGATCACCGTCACCGACGCCACCGGCGACATCCGCACCTACCGCGCCGCGGTCTTCACCGCGCAGAGCTGGATGCTGCTGTCGAAGATCGCCTGCGACGACGTCGCTGCTTCCCGATCGACCACTGGACGGCCGTGGAGCGCACCCACTACATGGAGTCGAGCAAGCTGTTCGTGCCGGTCGACCGGCCGTTCTGGCTCGACAAGGACCCGCGGACCGGCCGCGACACGATGTCGATGACGCTCACCGACCGGATGACCCGCGGCACTTACCTGCTCGACGACGGCCCGGACCGGCCGGCCGTGATCTGCCTGTCGTACACCTGGTGCGACGACAGCTCGAAGTGGCTGCCGCTGAGCGCGCACGAGCGGATGGAGGTCATGCTCAAGTCGCTCGGCGAGATCTACCCGGGCGTCGACATCAGGAAGCACGTCATCGGCAACCCGGTGACCGTCTCCTGGGAGGACGAGCCGTACTTCATGGGCGCGTTCAAGGCGAACCTGCCCGGCCACTACCGCTACCAGCGGCGGCTGTTCACGCACTTCATGCAGGACGCGCTGCCCGCCGACCGGCGCGGGCTCTTCCTCGCGGGCGACGACGTGTCGTGGACCGCGGGGTGGGCCGAGGGCGCCGTGCAGACCGCGCTCAACGCGGTGTGGGGCGTCATGCACCACCTCGGCGGCGCCACCGACCCGCTCAACCCGGGCCCGGGCGACGTCTACGACGAGATCGCGCCCGTCCTGCTCCCCGAGGACTGAACTCCGCCCGCGCGGGCACCGCACGCAAGGGCTAGGAACCGCACAACGGGCAGGCGGCGTACGGGTCCGGCCTATCCGTCCAGCGGGGTGAGCAGGGCGCGGCCGAGCAGGGCGACCGCCGCGTCCAGGCCGTCGCGCGCACTCCTCGTACGCCGCCGGCCGGCCGCGCAGCGCCCACAGCAGCCGGGCCGCCGCCCACGCCCCGTCCCTGGCCCGCTCCAGGCTCCACGCGCCCACCCGATGGGTCAGCG
Organism: uncultured Actinomycetota bacterium; assembly: GCA_963820715.1. Classification (GTDB taxonomy): domain Bacteria; phylum Actinomycetota; class Actinomycetes; order Streptomycetales; family Streptomycetaceae; genus Actinacidiphila. Next base: position 278,106 of record CAWGAU010000007.1, read on the forward strand.
GGTCGAACCGCTCCAGCAGGTCGGGGCCCGGCATCAGCTGCTCGCGGACCGCCTCCTCGATCGCGGTCAGCACCCCGCCGACCCCGTCGTACTCGGCGGCGACCGCCTCCGGCGTACGCGGCGGTGGCGCGGCAGGTGTCCACGACGGCGAGCGCGAGGTCGTGGCCGACATGGGCGTTGATCCCGGCCAGCGCGAACTGGAGCGGGCGGATGCCGGGATGCGCGCGCGACTCGCAGCAGCGGCCGCCAGCACGCGGGCGCCCCGGCCCCGCCGTCCGCCCCGCCGTCCTCCACCGCGGCCAGGTAGCGGGCCGCGAACCGTACGGCCAGCGCGGCCGCGTCCGGCCCGTCCGGGAACGTCCCGGCCGCCAGCCGCCGGGCGACCTCCTCGGTCACCGACAGGTACACCCGGTTGAAGACCGCCACGCCGTCCCCGGGGTCGAGACCCGCCGCCAACTCCCTCATCCGCGCCAGCACATCGTCCACGTCCGCGGGCGCGGAACACCGCACCGCCGTCATACGCCGAGCCTTCGCATACGCCCAGCTTCCGCGCCCGCGGGCGGCCGGTGGGCGCCCGGCCGACGGCGCGCCGGACCGTCGCCGTAACGGCCCACACGCCCGCGCCCTTCGGGCGGCCCGGCGCAGAAATCCGTGTCGGACACCTTGCCGTGGCCTCGCGTCAGGCCGTATGAATCTCCTCAGCGCTTTGAATCGTTTCGAGTCCCAGCCTGGGAGGGCTTTGTGACGCGACGTCATTTTCCGCCCGTGGGAGTGGTGCGCCGGTCGGCTCTGCTGACGGCCGCCGTGACCGTCGTGTCGGTGCTGGCGGGGGTCGGCTCCGCCACCCCCGCGCAGGCGCACCCGAAGCCCCATATGGCGCTCGCGCCAACGTCGTTGCAGGTGGACGGCCAGATCGTCCGGAGCGCTCGTCGGTGAGGCGAAGCCCGAGCTGTCGTGGGTCGTCAACGACGCGCAGCGGGCCGAGGCGCAGACCGGCTACGAGATCGTGGTGGACCGGGCGGCGTCCGGCGCGGCCCGCCGGCCGGCCGTGGTGTGGGACTCCGGGCAGGTCGCGTCGGACGAGTCGGTGAATCGTTCTTACGACGGCCCCGATCTCGCGAGCAACACCACGTACACCTGGACGGTGCGCACCTGGGACCGCGAGGGCGCCGCCTCCCCGTGGTCGGCCGCCGCGAGCTTCGACACCGGGCTGCTGACCGCGTCGGACTGGTCCGCGTGGTGGCTGCGGGTCGGCGACGGCGCGCTGGCCCGGCGAGGACATCACCCTGACCCGCCCGGTGGCCCGCGCCCGGCTGTACTTCGGCGCGCAGGGCATCGTGGAACCGCACGTCAACGGCGCCGTGGTCGACCCGTCCGAGGTGCTCGACTCCTCGGTGACCGACTACGACGCCCGGGTGCTCTACCGCGACTTCGACGTCACCCGGCAGCTCACCCAGGGCCGCAACGCGCTCGCGTTCATGGCCGGCAAGGGCCAGTTCGCCGGGCAGCCGACCTTCACCGCCCAACTCGACGTCACCTACACCGACGGCTCCACCGCGACCTTCGGCACGGACCCGTCCTGGCGCACCACCGCCGGCCCGGTGACCGGCGACGACTTCTACTACGGCGAGAGCTACGACGCCCGCAGGGCCGTCGGCGGCTGGGACACCGCGGCCTACGACGACAGCGGGTGGGCGCCCGCGGTGGCCGTCGCGCCCGCCGCGCACCCGCAGAGCCTCGCGCAGGGCAGGCCGGTGACCGCCCTGGACACGACGACCTGCTGCGGCTGGTCGCCGGCCGCGCTCACCGACGGCGTCGACGGCTCCACGGACGCCTCCGAGGGCTACCACTCGGCCATCGCCGACGACGCCGGACACCACCAAGTGGGCGCAGGTCGACCTCGGTTCCGACCAGCCGATCGCGTCGCTGCGGCTCTTCCCGGCCCGGCCGACCAACGACACCGCCGGCGACCTGCCCGGCGCGGGCTTCCCGGTGCGCTACCTGGTGCAGGCGAGCGACGACCCGGACTTCGCCACCGCCACGACGATCGCCGACCGCACCGGTTCCGACCAGCCCAACCCCGGCACCGCGTCGGTGGACCTGCCGGCCTCGGTGACGGCCCGCTATGTGCGCGTCACCGCCACCAGGCTCTACTGCAACGGCGCCGGCTGCTCCTTCCGGCTGGCCGAACTCGGCGTCTACGGCGCCGCATCCGGCGACCGCGTACAGCGCGCTGACCCGGCTCCAGGCCGACACCACCCCGCCGACCCGGGTGGTCCGCACCATCGAGCCGGTCGCCGTGACGACGCCCGTGCCCGGCGCGCGGGTCTACGACTTCGGGCAGAACCGCACCGGCTGGGTGACGATCAGCGCCACCGCCCCGGCCGGCACCCCGGTCGCCGTCGAGAAGGGCGAGATCCTCGCCGCCGACGGGCAGGTCACCACCTCCAACATCAGCTTCTCCGCGAGCGATCCGGTCCGGCAGACCGACCACTACACCTTCGCCGGGACCGGCACCGAGACGTACGCCCCGCATTTCAACTACTCCGGGTTCCGCTACGCCGAGCTGACCGGCCTGCCGGACGGCGCCGCCGTCACCGTCACCGCGCAGGAGGTGCACAGCGACGTCGCCACGACCGGGCAGTTCAGCACCTCGAACGCCGTGCTCAACGGCATCCAGACGGCCGTCGCGCAGACCCAGCTCAACGACCTCCAGTCCATCCCGATGGACTGCCCGACCCGGGAGAAGCACGGCTGGCTCGGCGACGCCGGCGACTCCGACCAGGAGGCGATGGGCAACTACGACATGCAGGCGCTCTACACCCAGTGGCTCGGCGACATCGTCACCAGCGCCAATCCCGACGGCAGCCTGCCGTCCGTGGCGCCGACCGAGGGCGGCACCGGCTGGTTCACCGACCCGGCCTGGGGCTCGGCCTACCCGCAGATCATCTGGGACGCCTACACGAACTACGGCGACACCTCGATGGTGCGGGCCAACTACGCGCACGTGAAGGGCTGGGTCGACTACCTCGGCACCATCAGCGACAGCGACCACGTCGTCGTCGGCGCGCCCGGGCTCGTGGGGCGACGACTGGCAGGCGCCGGTCAGCACCCCGCACGTCTTCTTCCAGACCGGCTTCTACTACCTCGACGCGAGCCTGCTGGCGAAGATGGCCGCGGTGACCGGGAACACCGCCGACGCGGCGCACTACCAGGACCTCGCCACGCAGATCGCGGCCGGCTTCACCAAGCGCTACCTCGACCCGGCCACCGGGGTGTACGGCACCGGCACGCAGCTCTCGTACGCGCTGCCGCTGGCGCTGGGCATCGTCCCCGCCGCCGACCGGCAGACGGCCGTCGACCGCCTGGTCCAGGACATCGCCGCCCACGGCGACCACGTCACCACCGGCTTCGTCGGCACCACCTTCGTCTACCAGGCGCTCGGCGACAACGGCCGCAACGACGTGGCGCTCGCGCTGGCCGAACGGACCGACGCCCCCAGCTTCGGCTACATGGTGGCCAACGGCCCCGGCACGATCTGGGAGAAGTGGCCCGACTCCTCGGCCCCCGACGGGACGTCGTCCAAGGACCACATCGGCCTCGGCGGCTCCGTCGGCCAGTGGTACTACCAGCAGCTCGGCGGCATCCAGCCGGGCACGACCGGCGCCGCGTACCGCACCTTCACCCTCGCGCCCGGTGTCGTCGGCGACCTCACCCACGTCTCGGCCCAGCAGCGCACCGTGCGCGGCACGATCGTCAGCTCCTGGCAGCGCGACGGGGCCACGCTCACCTACCACGCCGTCGTCCCCGTCGGCTCGACCGCGACGGTCCGGCTGCCGCTGCTCGGCGGCGCGGACTCCACCGTCAGCGAGAGCGGCACGGTCGTCTTCGCCGGCCGGGAAGAAGGGCGCCGACGACCCCGGCCTCACCGTCGGGACCGCCGACGACCAGGCGCTCACGCTGACCGCCGGGTCCGGCGACTACACCTTCACGGTCACGCCGCCGGCCGCGCCGTTCAGCGCGGTGTCGGTCTCGGCGGCCCGGCCCGCGCCGGCCGTGGCGGGCGCCGGCGACCGACATCAGCGCGGTGGTGGAGGGGCGCTCGACGGCCGCGGGGTCCGCGGTGGTCGGCGCCGACGTCCCCGCCGGGTGGACGGTGGCCGCCACTCCCGCCCAGGTGCCGCTGACCCCGGCCGACACCGCCACCCCGGCCACCGTGCACGTCACACCGCCCAGCGGCACGAAGAGCGGCAGCTACCCGGTGACCGTCACCGTCGCCTCGCCCGGCGGCGCCACGGCCGAGGCCGCCGTCGACGTGCTGGTGCTCGGCGGCTGGCCGCGGGGCACCACCGCCACGGCGTCGAGCGAGCACGCGCCGAACGTCGTCGACGGTCGGACGCGCACCTACACGGCCGGCAACGCGATCGACGGGAACCCGGCGACCTTCTGGAACGACGACACGCCGTCGGCCTTCCCCGACACCCTCACCGTCACCGCGCCCGCCGCGCAGACCCTCGACGGGGTGGGGTTCGCCTCCAGCAGCGACGGCGTCCCGACCGCCTTCACCGTGCAGAGCTGGGACGGCTCGCAGTGGGTGACGCGGGCGGACGTCACCGCGAACACGGACCGGTACCGCTGGATCGCGTTCGCCGCGCCCGTCACCACCGACCAGGTGCGGGTGGTGGTGACCGCCGACCAGGACCCGTACACGCGGATCGCCGAACTCACCCCCTGAGGCCGGCCCCGCCGCACCGCCCGGCACGCGGGCGCTACAGCGCGCCCGCGTCCCGGGCCGTCCACACCGTCGGGTGCAGGGGGCGGAAGCCCAGCTCGTCGCGGATGCGGCGGGTGTCCACCACGCCGCTCCACGGGTCGGGGGCGGGCCGGCCGGGAGCGTCGGCCGGCGGCTCCACACCGGCCAGCCAGTGCAGTTCGACCGCGGTGACCGGGGCGTCGTCGGCGATGTTGTAGGCCCGGCCGTCCGCGCCGGCGGCGTACAGCAGCCGGAGCAGGCCCTGGGCGACGTCGGCGTGGTGGACCATGTGCAGCCGCTGGTGGGCGGCCCACGAGCCGGCCCAGCGCAGCGACTGCGTCAGGTGCGGGTCGCCCTCGCCGTAGACGAAGGCGAGCCGGCCGACCCGTACGTCCATGCCCGTCCAGCGCCAGCAGCCCCGTCTCGGCCTCGCGCTTGGCCGCCGGGTACGCGCCCCACATGGCCGTGTCGGGCAGCGGCTCGTCCGTCTCGACAGCGGGCCGGCCGCGGCCGGCGCCGTACACCAGATGTGGTGCTGACCTGCACGAACCGGCGTACCCCCGCCTCCAGCGCGGCCCGGCCGAGGTCGAGGGCCGCGTCCCGGTTGACCGCCCACGACTCCTCGTCGGGGACGCCGCGGAAGGAGGCGGCGATGTTGACGACCGCGTCGACCCCGGCGACCGCCTTGCGGACGTCGCCGCCGTCGCGCAGCTCGCCGGTCACGGCCCGCGCGCCGAGCCGGGTGAACGGCTCGGCCCTCGCCTCGTCCCGGACCAGCAGCCGTACGCCGTCGGCCCGGCCCGCCCGGTGCAGCAGCCGGGGGACGAACCTGCGGCCGACCTGGCCCGTCGCGCCGGTGACCAGAATCCTCATGGCGTGCTCCTCGCGTTCTGTACTCGCCCGGTGCGTCGGGCGGTCCGGCGGTCCGCCGCGACATCGGTCAGCCTGCGGGCGGCGGCGGCCCGGCGGGAGAGACCTGCCGATCCAGGGAGTGGCACTGCCTGGATAGCCGCGCGCGGTGGCCGCATGCTGGAGGGCGTGGACCGACCCGAACTCGCCGACTTCCTGCGCCGCTGCCGCCTGCGGCTGACCCCCGCCGACGTGGGCCTGGCCGGCGGCGCCCGGCGCCGCACCCCCGGACTGCGCCGGGAGGAGGTGGCCCAGCTCGCCGGGATGTCCGTGGACTACTACGCCCGGCTGGAGCAGGCCCGCGGCCCGCGCCCGTCGCGGCAGATGCTCGGCGCGCTGGCCCGCGCGCTGCGGCTGACCGCGGACGAGCGCGACCACCTGTTCCACCTCACCGGCGAGGAGCCGCCGCGCGAGACCGGCCGGCAGCACGCACGTCCGGCCCGGGCTGCTGCTGATCCTGGACCGGCTGCACGACACACCCGCCCAGGTGCTCAGCGACATCGGGGACGTGCTCGCGCAGAACGCGATGTCGGCGGCGCTGCACGGCGACGTGTCCGCGCGCCCGCCCGCGATGCGCAACATCATCCGGCGGATGTTCCTCGACCCGGACGCGCGCGCGACCATCCCGGCCGGAGGACTTCGAGCGGCTGGCCCGCAGCCATGTGGCGCAGTTGCGCTCGGTGCTGCGCGGCCCGGCCGCAGGACCCGCGCCCGGCCGCGCTGGTCGCCGAACTGCGCGCGGCCAGCCCGCTGTTCGCGCGGCTGTGGGAGGACCACGAGGTGGCGGTGCGCCGCTCCGACGTCAAACGGTTCCGGCATCCGGTGGTGGGGGAGCTGGAGTTGGACTGCGAGGTGCTGCTCAGCGCCGCCCACGACCAGCGGTTGGTCGTCTTCACCGCGCGGCCGGGCTCCGAGTCGTACGAGCGGCTGCAATTGCTGCGGGTCGTCGGACTCCAGGACCTGTCGGTCGGTTGACCCGGAGGCAGGCACTGAGCCTGCGTCAACTCCCTTGCCCTGGACGGACGATGGCGGCGCGCCTGTGCCATGGCGTATTCGCGCGGCACGAATTGTCCGGCTCCTGCTCCAACTCCGCGTGAGGGGACGCTAACGTGGAGACACGGTTCGGCGGGTTCGATTCCCCCGTGCGCGCCCGCCGAACCCTCTCTTCCCGCCCGCCGCCGGCGCATCCGCCCGGCGGGCCGGGTGTGCGGTTCGCGGCGCGCGGTCGCCCGCGGGACCCATCGGCCGGATCGCGCTTCCGTTCACGGACGCGGTCGCGCCGCGCGGGAGCGTACGCACATCGAGCACCGCACTCTCCCCGAACTCCCCGGATAGCACGCATATCGCCTGGTCGCGCTCGCCCCATTGTCTGCGCGGGCGGAGGGCTCTACGCTCCAACGGTCGCAGGGATGAACAGAGTTCACATGTGTGACCGTTGGAATGGGAGTCGTGATGAGGAGAGGGCTACCCGCAGTGGCTCGCCGTCGGATTGACCGTCGCCGCGCTGCTGCTGTCCGGATCGCCGGCCGGAGCGGCCGGGCCACCACCGCGCCGGCCGGCCGCCGGTCCGCAGGGCCCCGCAGACCGTGGTGCTGGACGGCGCCCGGCTGCGGCAGGCCAGCATCCGGCTGCACGACGGGGACCGGCAACTGACCGCCACCCTGGGCGACTTGACCGCGCAGGCCGACGGCTGGCTCACCAAGGGCCCCTGGTCGGTGATGGACAAGCCGCAGACCCCGCCCGGCGGCGACAAGCACGACTACCTCAGCCAGGCCCCGTACTGGTGGCCCACCCAGGCCAAGACCGCGGACAACCCGTGGGGCTGCCCGTACGTCCAGAAGGACGGCGTCCGCAACCCCGACGTGGACACCATCACCGACCACGACGAGCGCGGCCAGATGTTCAGCGCCGTCTACACGCTCTCGCCTGGCCTGGTACTACACCGGCCGGTCCGCCTACGCCGAGCACGCGTCGGACATCCTGCGCACCTGGTTCCTGGACCCGGCCACCAGGATGAACCCCAACCTCGACCACGGGCAGATCATCCCGTGCCAGTACCGACGGCCGCGCGATCGGCATCATCGACTTCTCCCAGCAGTTCACCGACGTCCTCGACGCCACCGCCATCCTCGACACCGGCGCGCCCGGCTGGAGCCGCGCCGACCACAGCGGCATGCAGAGCTGGTACGCCGACTTCACCAGCTGGCTCGGCGGGAGCTTCGCCGCGGACGAGGCCGAACGCCGACAACAACCACGGCACGTTCTTCGACATGCAGCTCGCCGCGCTCCAACTGGCCACCGGCCACCGGGACCTGGCCCGGGCCGACCGTGCTCGCCGCGCGGGCCAGGCGGATCGACCCGCAGATCGCCGCCGACGGCAGCCTGCCGCAGGAACTCGCCCGCACCCGCAGCTTCCACTACTCCACCTTCGACCTGGTCGCCCTCACCCGGCTCGCCCAGATCGGCCGGCACGTCGGCGTGGACCTGTGGACGTACCGCAATCCGGCGGGCGCGAGCATCCTCGACGCCGTGCGACTTCCTGCTGCCCGCGGCCACCGGCAAGGCCGAGTGGACCTATCCGGAGCTGCAGTTCCAGCGGTTCGCGGCCAGCGACGTGGTGCGCGCCGCCGCCGACGCGGGCGATCCGGCGGCGCAGGGCCGCCGTACCGGATCTGCGAGGCGCCGCCCGGCGGCGACCTGTGGCCGCTGCGGCCGGCCACGGAGCAGTTGGACCCCATGACGAGCTGAAGGCTCCGGGTGCGTACGGGCCGTGCCCGCGCGCACCCGGGTCCCCGGGCGGCGCGGCCGCCGGTCTTCGGGCGGGGCGCACCCGGCCGCCGTCGGCCGCGGCCCCGGGGACGGCCTCCGGGCCGCGTCCACCGCCGTCCCTGAGTCGGCGGGGCCGCGGCCCGGAGGGTCTTGTGCGGGCGGCCGGCGGCCCGCGGATTCACGTGCGGCCGGCTCGTCACCCGGTCCGCGCGGCCACCTCGGCGGGCCCGGGCCGGATGTCCCCGCGGGCGTCAGTCGGCCGCCCTGCCGCCGGCCGTCGCCGTCCGGCCGGCCCGCGACCCGGCGCCGGAGGCGACCTCCCCGACCGGGGTGGGGCGGACGACGCCCGCGCCCAGCACCAGGCCCAGCGTGAGGACGGTGACCAGGACGAAGGACACGGTCAGCGAACTCGCCCCGGCGATACCGCCGATGGCCGCCGGCGCGACCAGCCCCGAGGTGTACGTGACGGTGGCGACGCCCGCGATGGCCTGGCTCGGCACCGGGCCGCGCCGCCCGGCCGCGGCGAAGCACAGCGGCACCATCACCGAGATGCCGACGCCGATCAGCGCGAAGCCCGCGATGGCCGGGGCCGGGCGTGCGAGAGACCACCACCAGCAGCCCGCCGAGCGTCGAGAGCACGCCGCCGGCCCGCAGCGCGGTCACCGCGCCCAGCCGCCGTACCGCCAGGTCGCCCAGCAGCCGGGCCGTCGCCATCGTGCAGGAGAACGCGGTGTACGCGAGCGCGGCCACCGCGGGGGAGGCGTGCGCGATGTCGCGCAGGTAGACCGCGCACCAGTCGGAGCTGCCGCCCTCCGCGAACACCCCGCAGAAGCCGATCGCCCCGATCACCAGGGCCGCCCGCGGCGGCAGCGCGAACCGCGGCGGCGCCGCCTCGTCCTCGGCCGGCCGTACGTCCGGCGCGCCCGCGGTGATCAGCCAGCGCGACCACCAGCAGCACCGCCGCCATCGCGGCCAGGTGCACCCGGCCGTCGAGCCCGGCGTGCGCGGCCGGCACGCCGATCGCCGCGCCGACCAGCGTGCCCGCGCTCCACATGCCGTGCAGCCCGGACATGATCGACTTGCCCCGGTGCTCCTCGACGGCGATCCCGAGCGCGTTCATCACCACGTCCGCCATGCCGGCGCGTCGCGCCGAAGACCAGCAGCGACAGGCACAGCCACGGCAGGCCCGGGGCGAGCGCGGGCAGCGCCAGCGCCGCGCACCACAGGCCCAGCAGCAGCCGCAGCGCCGTCCGCGAGCCGTAGCCGGTGCATCAGCCGCCCGGCCAGCGGCATCAGCAGCGACGAGCCGACCGCCGGGCAGACCAGCGCGAGGCCCAACGCGCCCGCGCTCAGGCCCAGATGGTCCTTGATCCAGGGGATGCGGGTGGCGAAGGTGCCCTGCACCGCGCCGTGCACGGCGAAGGACGCGCGCATCGTCAGGTGGGCCCGGCGGACCGCGGCGGGGGACCAGCTCGGAGGCGGTGGCGGTGCTCGTCATGCGCGGTAAACTATCAGGAAGCCTGCCTGAAAGTTAAGGGTTTTTCCGGTCGTCCGGTCGCGCGCGCGGCCGGGGCGCGACCCGTACCGTCCCGGCCGGAAGCGCCCACCGCGCCGGGCGGGCGCCGGACGCGTACAGGACCGGGGCCCGGCCGCCCGGTCTGGAAGGATCGCCCGCATGACCGTGACCCGCGCGCACTACGGGCGGGGCGCCTCGCCCCGCACCGCCCGCGCCATCAACGACCGGCTCGCCCTGCGCCTGCTCCAGGACGAAGGGCCGCTCACCGCCGGGCAGTTGAAGGAGCTCACCGGCATGTCCCGGCCCAGCGTCGCCGACCTGGTCGAACGCCTCCAGGACTCCGGGCTGATCGAGGTCGTCGGCGAGTCCGGCGGGGACCGGCGCGGACCCAACGCGCGGGTCTACGGCATCGTCGCCGACCGGGCCTACGTCGCCGGGCTCGACGTCCGCATCGAGAGCATCGGGGTGGAGATCGCCGACCTGCTCGGCCGGACCGTCGCCCGCGCCGAGCGGCCCGTGCCGCCCGGCGCCGACCCGGCCGCGATCATCGAGGACGGCATCGCGCTGCTGCTCGGCGCCGCCCGCCGCGGCCGGCGCCGCCGCCCTGCACACCGTCGCCTTCGGCGCCCCCGGCCTCGATCGACCCCGGCACCGGGCGGCTCAGCCCGTCGGGCGCGCTGCCCGCCTGGCACGCCGACCTCGTCGACGAGGTGCGCAAGCGGCTCGGCGTGCCCGTCCTGCTGGAGAACGAGGCCAACCTCGCCGCCGTCGCCGAGCAGCGCACCCGCGGCGGCGGACGGCGACGACACGTTCGTCCTGCTCTGGATCGGCGGCGGGGTCGGCGCGGGCGTCGTGCTCGACGGGCGGCTGCGGCGGGGCGTCTCCGGCGGCGCGGGCGAGGTCGGCTTCCTGCCGGTCTCCCCGGGCGGCGACATGCCCACGCGCCGACGACTGCGACAACGGGCTACCACGGGCTCGTCGGCAGCCGGGCGGTCTGCGCGCTCGCCCGCGCGCACGGGGTGGCCGCCGGGGGCGGCGCAGGACGCGGCGGCCGCGGCCGGCGCGGTGCGGCGCGGCGCTCGGCGCGGGGCCGGACGGGAGCGGGTTCCTCGACGAACTCGCCACCCGGATCGCGCTCGGGGCCGCGTCCATCTGCGCGGTGCTCGACCCCGGGCGGGTCGTGCTCGCCGGAGAGGTGGGCGAGGCCGGCGGCGACGGTCCTCGCCGGCCGCGTCGGCGACCGCGCTCGCCCGGCTCTCGCCGCTGCGGACCGGGTGCGAGGTCAGCGCGGTGCGGGCGGCGCCGATTCTCCGCGGCGCCGTGATCACGGCGATGGACGCGGCGCAGGGCGAACTGTTCGCCCCGTCAGAGTAAGGAGGGCGGGCCCTCCTTCGACCCACCCCCGCGGGCCCCTCGGCGGGGGGCCCATTGCGGAGGACGGCGCCATCCCACGTCTGCCGGGCGGGCGCCTTCGTGCCCGGCGGCGCCATCCACGTCGCGGGGCGGGCGCCTTCGGCCGGCGGCGCCTTACCAGGGGCGCTGGGGGACCGCCGGACGGAGTCGGGGGAGGACTGCGCGAGCAACCGGCCACCGGCCGGTGTCCGGACCCGCGACGGCGCTCGCCGGCGGTGCGCGGTGCGCCCCGGCGTGGCTGGTCGCGCAGTTCCCCGCGCCCCGAAACGGGGCGCCGCCCGCGGAAGGGCACCCACCCCCGTGGGGGAAGGCACCCCCGTGCCGCAAGGGCACCCTGCACCCCGGAAACGGGGCGCCGCCCCGCGGAAGGGCACCCCGGGCCCACAGGTAGGGCACCGCCCGAGGACGGTGTGAGGGAGCGCACAGGAAGGGGGTGGAGCGGGTGGAGCCGGACGTGGCAGACTGAAAGCAGAAGTGACGTTTCGCGCACTCCGGGGTCGGTGCAATTCCGAACCGGCGGTTACAGTCCGCGACCCGACCGCAGCCAGCGGCCGGTTGACCAGGTGAAATTCCTGGACCGACGGTGAAAGTCCGGATGGGAGGCAGTGCGCGGCGGGCGTTCACTCGGAAAGGCCGCCATGAGGTGGGCCCGCGCGCGAGCGTGCGGGTCGATTCCGCGACAGGCGTCCCCGACCCGGGTGGGGTCCGTCCGTTCCATCGCCCCGGAGTCCGTGCCCGATGAGGCAGGAGGACCCGGTGGCCACCACCACGGAAACCGACGCGATGCGTCGCGCCGTCGCGCTGTCCGCGCGCGCCCTCGGTGCCACCTCCCCCAACCCCGTCGTCGGCTGCGTGATCCTCGACGCGGACGGCGCGGTCGCCGGCGAGGGCTGGCACCAGCGGGCCGGCGGCCCGCACGCCGAGGTGCACGCGCTGTTCGCGGCCGGCGAGCGGGCCCGCGGCGGCACCGCGCTGGTCACCCTCGAACCGTGCAACCACACCGGCCGCACCGGCCCGTGCGCGCAGGCGCTGATCGAGGCCGGCGTCGCCCGGGTCGTCTACGCCGTCGCCGACCCCAACCGCGCCGCGTCCGGCGGCGCCGACACGCTGCGCGCCGCGGGCGTCGACGTCGACGGGCGGCCTGCTGGCGGCGGAGGCCGAGGCGGTCAACGCCGCCTGGCTGACCTCGGTGCGGCTCGGCCGCCCGTACGTGCGCTGGAAGTACGCCGCCACGCTCGACGGCCGGATCGCCGCCGCCGACGGCAGCAGCCGCTGGATCACCTCCGGGCCGAGCCCGCGCCGACGTGCACCGGCTGCGCGCCGAGGCCGACGCCGTCGTGGTCGGCTCCGGCACCCTGCGCGCGGACGACCCGCACCTGGCCGTACGCGGCATCGACGGCGTCACCCAGCCGCTGCGGGTGGTCGTCGACACGCGGGCCCGTACGCACCGCCGGCGCCCGGGTGCTCGACGACGCGGCGCCCACCCTGATCGCCGTCGGCAAGGACGCCGACACCTCGCACCTGCCCGGCGTCGACGTCGTGCGGCTGCCGTACGCGCGGCCCGGCTCGGGCCTCGACGTGACCGCGCTGCTCGCGGAGCTGTACGGCCGCGGGGTGCGCTCGGTGCTGCTCGAAGGCGGGCCGACGCTCGCCGGGGCGTTCGTCGCCGCCGGGGCCGTCGACGCCGTCACCGGCTACCTCGCCCCCGCACTGCTCGGCGCCGGGCCCGCCGCCCTGGCCGACGCAGGAATCACCACCATCGCGCAGGCGTTGCGGCTCGACGTGACCGATGTCGCCCGCCTCGGCCCCGACCTGCGCGTCACCGCCGTACCCGCCGTCCCCACTGCCCCACAGGAGAGCTGACGTGTTCACCGGAATCGTCGAAGAACTGGGTGAGATCACCGCCGTCGAGGACCTGGGCGACGCCTCCCGCTTCACCGTGCGCGGCCCGGTCGTGACCGAGGGCGCCAAGCACGGCGACTCCATCGCCGTCAACGGCGTCTGCCTGACCGTCGTCGACTTCGGCGACGGCGCCTTCACCGCCGACGTGATGGCCGAGACGCTGCAGCGCTCCAGCCTCGGCGCGCTGGGCGCCGGCTCCCGGGTCAACCTGGAGCGCCCGATGGCGCTCGGCGGGCGGCTCGGCGGCCACCTCGTGCAGGGCCACGTGGACGGCACCGGCACGGTCCTGGAGCGCAACCCCGCCGAGCACTGGGAGATCGTGAAGATCTCCCTGCCCGCCGAACTCGCCCGCTACGTCGTGGAGAAGGGCTCCATCACCGTGGACGGCATCAGCCTCACCGTGGTCGAGGCCGGCCGCCGACTACTTCACCGTCAGCCTCATCCCCACCACCCTCGCGCTGACCACGCTCGGCATCAAGCAGCCGGGCGACCCGGTCAACCTCGAAGTGGACGTCATCGCCAAGTACGTCGAGCGGATGCTCGGCAGCGGCGACCAGCAGCCGGAGGCCGTCAAGTGAGCCGTCGTGCACTGGCTGAACAGCGAGGCGTTCACCGCCTTCGACCAGCACGTCATGTGGTCCGACATGATCGGCAACCTGCTCGGCCTGGGCGCCCTCGCGCTCGGCTGGCGGCGGGCCATGCTGACCTGGCCGGTCCAGCTGCTGTCCGGCGTCGTGCTGGTCGCCGCCTTCTGGGGCGCGCACCTGGGCGGCGGCGTCGGCAAGCAGTTCGTGGTGATCACCGTCGCCGGGTGGGGCTGGTACCAGTGGCGGCGCGGCCGCGGCGGCACCGGCCGGCTCGCCGTCCGGTTCGCCACCTGGCGCGAGCGGGCCGTGCTGGTCGCCGCCACCGCCCTGGGCACCGTCGCGGTCGCCTCGCTCTTCCTCGGCCTACCCGAAGCTGTCCTGGAACCCGTGGCCGGACGCGTACATCTTCGTCGGCACGCTCGCCGCGATGTACGCGCAGGCCCGCGGCTGGGTCGAGTTCTGGTTCGCCTGGCTCGCCGTCGACCTGGTCGGCGTGCCGCTCAACTTCCACAGCGGCCTGCCCTTCTCCGGGCTGGTCTACATCATCTACTTCGTCCTGGTGATCGCCGGCATGTACGCGTGGTGGCAGCAGACCCGGCGCCCCGACGACCCGTCCGACCGCAAGCCCGCAGCACAGCGGCGCCACCGTCGCGGAAGGAGTGACGGCATGACCACCGTGACCGCACCGCAGGACCGGGACCGCACGACCAGTGGTACGACGACGCCGATCTCGTCCTCGACCCCGTCGAGCGGGCGATCGCCGACATCGCCGCCGGACGGCCCGTCGTGGTCGTCGACGACGAGAACCGGGAGAACGAGGGCGACCTGATCGTCGCCGCCGAGCGGATCACCCCCGAGATCGTCGCGTTCATGATGAACGAGTGCCGCGGGCTGATCTGCGTGCCCATGGAGACCCCCGAGCTCGACCGGCTCGACCTGCCGCAGATGGTGCAGGACAACACCGAGTCGATGCGCACCGCGTTCACCGTCTCGGTCGACGCGAGCGGCGCGCACGGCGTGACCACCGGGATCTCCGCCGCCGACCGGGCCACCACCATCCGGCTGCTCGCCGACCCGACCGCCGACGGCCGCCGACTTCGTCCGCCCCGGGCACGTCTTCCCGCTCGCCGCCCGCCCCGGCGGCGTGCTGGTCCGCGCCGGCCACACCGAGGCCGGGGTGGACCTGGCCCGGCTCGCCGGACTGCGGCCGGCCGCCGCCATCGTGGAGATCGCCCGCGAGGACGGCACCATGGCCCGGCTGCCCGAGCTGGTGCCCTTCGCCCGCAAGCACGGCCTGTCGATCATCTCCATCGAGGACCTGATCGCCTACCGCCGCGCCACGGAGAGCACGGTCCGCCGCGAGGCGCACACCCGGCTGCCCACCGCCCACGGCGACTTCCGCGCCTACGGCTACCGCAGCACCACCGACGGCGTCGAGCACATCGCGCTGGTCGCCGGCGACCTCGGCGACGGCACCGACGTCCTGGTCCGGGTGCACTCCGAGTGCCTGACCGGCGACGTCTTCGGCTCGCTGCGCTGCGACTGCGGCCCGCAGCTCCAGGCCGCGCTGCGCGAGATCGCCGCGGCCGGCCGCGGCGTGGTGGTCTACCTGCGCGGCCACGAGGGCCGCGGCATCGGCCTGCTGTCCAAGCTGCGGGCGTACGAACTCCAGGAGCGCGGCCGCGACACCCTCGACGCCAACCTCGAACTCGGCCTGCCCGCCGACGCCCGCGACTACGCCGCCGCCGCCGCACGATCCTGGCCGACCTCGGGGTGCGCTCGCTGCGGCTGATGACCAACAACCCCGCCAAGACCGGCGCGCTGGTCCGGCACGGCCTGGAGGTGCTCGGCCGCGAGCCGATGCCGGTCGCGGCCGGCGAGCACAACCTGCGCTACCTGCGCACCAAGCGCGACCGGATGGGCCACGACCTGCCGTGGCTCGACGCGCAGTGACGGCGGGCCGGCCACCCGGGCCGGCCGCACGACCACCGCCGGCAGACCGCACGACCCGTACGACCGACCGCACACGGAACCACCCGAGGAGAGAAGTGAGCGGTAAGGGCGCCCCCGAGCTGACCGTGAAGAACTGCGGCGACCTGCGCGTCGCGGTCGTCGCGGCGCAGTGGCACACCCAGGTGATGGACGGCCTCGTCGACGGGGCCGTGCGCGCCCTGCACGACCTCGGCATCGACGAGCCGACCCTGCTGCGGGTGCCGGGCAGCTTCGAACTCCCGGTCGTCGCCAAGGTGCTGGCCGGCCGCGGCTACGACGCGATCGTCGCCCTCGGCGTGATCATCCGCGGCGGCACCCCGCACTTCGAGTACGTCTCGCACGGCGTCACCGCCGGCCTCACCCAGGTCGCCGTGGAGAGCGGGGTGCCCGGTCGGCTTCGGCGTCCTCACCTGCGACACCGAGGAGCAGGCGCTGGACCGGGCCGGCCTGCCCGGCTCGAACGAGGACAAGGGGCACGAAGCGGTGACCGCCGCGGTGGCCACCGCGACCACCCTGCGCTCAGTATCTGAACCCTGGCGCTGACCGGACGGCCCGCTTCCCCGTACGCTAGGACCACCATGGCCAACAAGACATTCGAGGAGCTCTTCACCGAGCTCCGGCACAAGGCCGCCACCGGCGACCCCAGCACCTCCCGCACCGCCGAGCTGGTCGGGCAAGGGCGTGCACGCGATCGGCAAGAAGGTGGTCGAGGAGGCCGCCGAGGTGTGGATGGCCGCCGAGTACGAGGGCGACGACGCCACCGCCGAGGAGATCTCCCAACTGCTCTACCACGTACAGGTGATGATGGTCGCCCGGGGCATCTCCCTGGACGACGTCTACGCCCATCTGTGAGCCGTCCGCCGCACCCGTGACCCGCCCGACCGCACCGCCCCTCCCCAGACAAGCTCCCCAGACAAGGAAGACGTCCCATGCTGCGCATCGCCGTCCCGAACAAGGGCTCACTGTCCGGACCCGCGGCGGCCATGCTCCATGAGGCCGGGTACCGGCAGCGCAAGGAGTCCAAGGAACTCGTCCTGTTCGACAGCGCCAACGAGGTCGAGTTCTTCTACCTGCGCCCGCGGGACATCGCGATCTACGTCAGCTCCGGCCGGCTCGACATCGGCATCACCGGCCGCGACCTGCTGCTGGACTCCAAGGCGAGCGCCGAGGAGATCCTCCAGCTCGGCTTCGCCCGCTCCACCTTCCGCTACGCCGCCGAGCCCGGCACCGCGACCGGCGTGCAGGACCTCGGCGGCATGACGGTCGCCACCTCCTACGAGGGCATCGTCGAGAAGCACCTCGCCGACAACGGCGTGTCCGCCTCCGTGGTCCACCTCGACGGCGCCGTCGAGACCGCCATCCAGCTCGGCGTGGCCCAGGTCATCGCCGACGTGGTGGAGACCGGCACCTCGCTGCGCAACGCCGGCCTGGATGACCTTCGGCGAGCCGATCATGGAGTCCGAGGCCGTCGTCATCCGCCGCACCGGCGCCGACGTCGAGGAGCCCAAGGTGCAGAAGTTCCTGCGCCGTCTGCAGGGCGTCCTGGTCGCCCGCAGCTACGTGATGATGGACTACGACATCCGCGTCGAGCAGGTCGAGCAAGGCCGTCGCCCTCACCCCCGGCCTGGAGTCGCCGACCGTCTCCCCGCTGCACCACGAGGGCTGGGTCGCGGTCCGCGCCATGGTCCCCACCGCCGACGCCCAGCGGATCATGGACGAGCTCTACGACCTCGGCGCCCGCGCCATCCTCACCACCGGCATCCACGCCGCCCGGCTGTGACCACGCGGCGAACCCGGACGACGACCGCGCGGCCGCCGCCCGGGCGGAACTGCCCGTCACCTTCCGGCCGGTCGTCACCCGGGTGGTGCTGCTCACCATGGCGGCGCGCTGCTGCTGACCGTGCTGACCACCGTCGCGCTGCTCATGCCGCACGACGGCGCCGCGCCCTGGAGCACCGCGCGAACGGGCCACCGTGATCGGCACCGCGGTGCTGTTCTGCGCGGTGCTGGTGCTGCTCAGCCGCCCCAAGGCCGTCGCCGACGCGCGACGGGCTGACCGTGGTCAACCTCACGGTCCGGCGCCGGCTGGCCTGGGCCGAGGTGCTGCGGGTCACCCTCGGGCACGGCGACGCCTGGGTCCGGCTCGACCTCGCCGACGGCACCAGCCTCGCCGGTGATGGGCATCCAGCCCGGCATCGCCCGCGAGCAGGCGCTGCGCGACGCCCGGCGGCTGCGGGCGCTGGCCGAGGCGCTCGGCGAGGCCCGCGGCGGCCGCCGGCAGCCGGACCGCGGTGAACCGCGCCGGCCACCGTTCTTCGCGGCCGCCGCCGCAATGACTACCCTGGAGGCGAGCGTCCCCCGCCACGCTCGCCCCGCACACCCGTGACACCGCGTCCTCCGCACCACCCGCGGGGCCCCGACCAGCCAAGGAGTGACACTCCCACCCCGATGGACGAACCGTCCGGTAGTACCTGCGCCGCCCCTCCCTCCCGGGAATCCGGAGCGGCGGCCTCATGAGCACCTCCCTGCTGCTGCTCGCAGCGGCCCTCGTCCTGATCCTCGCCAACGGCTTCTTCGTCGCCGCCGAATTCGGCCTGGTGACCGTGGAGCGCCCCGCCGCCGAACGCGCCGCGGCCGACGGCGACCGCCGCGCCCGCAGCGTCGTGGCGGCCCTGCGCAAGCTCTCCTTCCAGCTCTCCGGCACCCAGCTCGGCATCACCATCACCTCGCTGGTCGTCGGCATGCTCGCCGAACCCGCGCTCGCCGACCTGCTCGACCGGCCCGCTCGCGCTCGGCCGGCGCTACCGGACGGCGCCGCCGCCGGCGTCGCCGTCGTGCTCGGCATGATGGCTCGCCTCCGCCGTGCAGATGGTGATCGGCGAACTCGTCCCGAAGAACTGGGCGGTCTCCCGCCCGCTGGCCGTCGCCCGGATGGTGGCCGGCCCGCAGCGCGCCTTCTCCCGCGCCTTCCGCCCGGTCATCGAGCTGCTCAACCGCGCCGCCAACCGCCTGGTGCGGATGCTCGGCGTGGAGCCGGCCGACGAGCTGGCCTCCGCCCGTACCCCCGGCGAGCTGGTCTCCCTGGCCCGGCACTCCGCGCGGGCCGGCGCCCTGGAGGCGGACACCGCCGACCTGTTCGTCCGCACCCTGTCGCTCGGCGACCTCACCGCGGAGAACGTGATGACCCCGCGGGTACGGGTCAGCGCCCTGGAGGACACCGCCACCGCGGCCGACGTCCTCAACCTCACCCGCGCCACCGGCCTGTCCCGCTTCCCCGTCTACCGGGAGCGGCTGGACGACATCACCGGCATGGTCCACCTCAAGGACGCCCTCGCCGTCCCCGCCGACGAGCGCGGCCGCACGCGCGGTCGGCCGGCATCGCCGTCGCCCCGCTGCTGGTGCCCGAGACGCTGCCCGGCCAGCAGCTGCTGGAACTGCTGCGCAGCCAGCAGCCGATCGCGGTCGTCGTCGACGAGTACGGCGGCACGGCCGGCGTGGTCACCCTGGAGGACATCATCGAGGAGCTGGTCGGCGAGGTGCGCGACGAGCACGACGCCGCCGACCTGCCCGAACTCGCCCAGGCCCCGGCCGAGGCCGGCCGGCCCGCCTGGGACGCCGACGGCGGCTGCCGCGTCGACACCCTCGCCCGGATCGGCCTGGACGCGCCCGAGGGCCCGTACGAGACGGTCGCCGGACTCGTCGCCGACCTGCTGGCCCGCATCCCCGAGCCCGGTGACACCGCGCGAGCTGCCGGGCTGGCTGCTGCGGGTCGAGGAGGTCGGCCACCACCGGGCCGAGCGGGTGCGGATCGTGCGTACCGGGCCCGGCGACGGGGGAGGAGAGCGAGCGATGAGCGCACTCCAACTCCTCTTCGCCGCCCTGCTGGTGCTCGGCAACGGCTTCTTCGTCGGCGCCGAGTTCGCGCTGGTCTCGGTGCGCCGCAGCCAGATCGAGCCGCTGGCCGCGAGCCACCGCGCCGCCCGTACGGTGATCCACGGCCTGGAGCACCTGCCGCAGATGATGGCCGCCGCGCAGTTCGGCGTCACCGTCTGCTCGCTGACCCTCGGCGCGGTCGCCGAACCGACCGTCGCCCACCTGCTGGAGCCGGTCTTCTCCGCGGTCCGCGTGCCCGACGGCCTGGTGCACCCGATCGGCTACGTGCTGGCGCTGGCCGTCGTGGTCTTCCTGCACCTGGTGATCGGCGAGCTGGTCCCGAAGAACCTGGCGATGTCCGACCCGGAGAAGACCGCGCTGCGGCTCGGCCCCGGACTGGTCGCCTTCGCCCGGGTCTTCCGGCCGGTCATCGTCGTGCTCGGCGCCTGCGCCCGGCTGATCCTGCGGGCCTTCAGGGTCGAGCCGAAGGACGAGGTCGACGCGGTCTTCACCAGCGCGGAGCTGACCGTGCTCGTCGAGGACGCCCGGGCCGCCGGGCTGCTCGACTCCGACGAGCAGGAGCGGCTGGAGGACGCGCTGGAGCTGGGCACCCGCCCGATCACCGAGGTGCTGCTCACCCCGGACGCAGCTGATCACCCTCGACCCCGCGGTGACCCCGCGGCAGGTCGAGGAGCTGACCGTACGCACCGGCTACTCCCGCTTCCCGGTCGCCGCGGCGGACGGGCGACGGGTCCGGCTATCTCGGCTACCTGCACGTCAAGGACGTGCTGGACGTCGAGGACGCGGACCGGCCGGTGCCGCAGCGGCTGTGGCGGCCGATGACCACGCTGCGGGCCGACCTGCCGCTCGACGACGCGCTCACCGCGATGCGCCGGGCGGCCACCCATCTGGCCGCCGTCGCCGACCGGCCGGGCGGGTGCTCGGTCTGGTCGCCCTGGAGGACGTGCTCGAAATGCTGGTCGGCGAGGTACGCGACCCCGCGCACCGCTCGCCCGCCGGTGTGGTCGGCCGGTCCGCCGTCCCCCACCCCGTCCGCGGCGGGCGGCTCCTCCTCCGGCGAACTCGTCCGCTGACGCCGCGTCCCCTCGGCGTGCCCGCGGCGCTGGCGGAAGGACGGCAGCCCAAGGGGCGCGGGGAATTGCCCCCGGCGCCCCTTCGGGCGCTCGGTCGGGAGCTATTCCGTCGGGTCGGGCGGGGGGACGCCCGGGCCGCGACCGGAGAGGACCTCGCCGTACGCCTGCATGAGGTCCGGCAGCCGCAGCGTGGACAGCTCGTCGCGGCTCGGGCATGGCCGGGTACTCCGAGAGCCGCAGGTCGCGGTAGGCGCAGCTCTTCTCGTACAGGGTGCGCAGCAGGCGGCCGTTGCCGAGTTCGTCGATCCAGCCCTGGTCGACGACGTGCCCGCTGATCGCCCGCAGCTCGTCGAGCGCCTCCTCGTCCCAGCGGTCGCCGTTCTCCGCGGCGAGCACCTCGCCGATCCGGGTCAGCTCCAGCGGCCGGTAGCTGGGGAAGTCGACGCGGGTGGTGAAGCGGGAGCTGAGCCCGGGGTTGGCGGCGAGCAGCCGGTCCATGCCCTCGGGGTAGCCGGCCAGGATCACCACCAGCCGGTCCCGGTTGTCCTCGGCCCGTTTGAGCAGCACCTGCAACGCCTCGTCGCCGTACGCGTCGCCCTTGCTGTAGCCGGAGTTGGACAGGGCGTACGCCTCGTCGACGAAGAGCACGCCGCCGAGCGCGGAGTCGATCAGCTCATTGGCCTTGACCGCGGTCTGGCCGAGGAACTCGCCGACCAGGTCGGAGCGTTGGGCCTCCACCAGGTGGTCGCCGCCGAGCAGGCCGAGGGCGTAGAAGACCCGGCCGAGGATGCGGGCGACGGTGGTCTTGCCGGTGCCGGACGGGCCGGAGAAGACGAAGTGCCGTTTCGGCGGCTGCACCGGCAGGCCCTGGCCGGCCCGCAGCCGGGCCATCCGCAGCTGCGCCGACAGCGCCCGCACCTGGCGCTTGACCGGCTCCAGGCCGACCATCCGGTCGAGTTCGGCGAGCGCCTGGGCGAGCAGGACGGGATCGGAGCCGCCGAGCGGCAGCTGGGCCGCGACGCGACGGCGTCCAGCGGCGGTCCGGACCGGTCGCGCAGGCCGTCGTCCAGCGGCCCGGCCAGCAGCAGCGCCTCGTCCAGGTCGGGGGAGGGGCCGGCGCCGGCCGACGGGTCGGGCGGGAAGTCGACGGCGAAGGTCTCCAGCCCGTCGGCGCCCTCGGGCACGCTCTGGCCGTTCCCGGCCAGCGACACCGCGGCCAGGCCGGCGCCCTCGTCCAGCCCGTCGTCGCTCTCGTGGATCGCGGCGAGCCGGGCGGCGGTGTCCATGAAGGCGGGGTCGACCCGGTGCACGGCCCGGTAGAGGGGGACGGCGGCCGCGGTGCGGCCGGTGCCCTCGTAGGCGCGGGCCAGCCAGTAGCGCAGCTCCTTGCGCTGCGGCTGCTCGCTGCGGCAGCGCATCAGGGCGGCGGCGAGCAGCGGCTCGGCCTGGCCGCACATCTCCAGCCGGACCCGGGCCATGCCGCCGAACAGCCCGGCCTCGATGCCGAGCACGGAGTCGCCGAGCAGCGGTTCGGTGTGCCGGACCAGCTGCTCCCAGTCCTTGACCAGGTAGGCGCGGCAGGCGTGCAGGAAGCGGACCTGCGGGTCGGTGTCGACCGGCGGGCAGTCGGCCAGCGCCCGGTCCAGCTCGGCGACATGGCGGCCGTCCAGCCAGTGCGAGGCGTGCGCGAGCAGCAGGTCGCGGCTGGTCTCCAGCACCGGCTGCACCCACCAGCCCAGCCAGTACCAGGAGTTGAGGGTTCGGCGGTGGGCCGGCGCGCTGCTCGCCGAAGCGGTCCCGGTGCCGGTACATCTGGAGCAGCGCGGTCGAGGTGTCGGCGCGCAGCGCGTGCAGGCCCGAGCCAGGCGTCGGCCATCCCGGGGTCCATCCGCACCGCGGACCTGAACTCCTCCTCGGCCTGGACGTAGGCCCCCACGGTGTACGCGTCCACACCGCGCAGCCAGGCCAGATCGGCCGGGGAACCCGGTCGGTCGGTGCCGAAGTCCATCAAGTCCCCACCAACTCCGTCCCCCGCCTCGCCGACGCCCTCGCCCCCAACCCGTGGCCGCCGGGCGGGAGTTGAGGCAGGCAGCAGCGCTCCCCCGGCGCCGCCGCACCCCTTCGCGCATCGTACCCGCGATGGTCCGATCACCGTAGGGTGCCGTGGCAAGCGGAGCGGCGGAGCGGCGCGGCGGGTGCACGGACATGGAGACGCCGGACGGTGACGGTGCGTGAGAAAGCCGGGCGTCGCGAACCGGGCGAATCGCGGTCGTCCGGGACAGGACGAAGCCCCCGGTCACGGGGGAACAACCGGGGGCTCCGCGTCTGCTGAGCGGCTGCTTTCCGCCGCTAGTTGAAAACGTAATTGCTGGATACCCGGCCGGTCAAGCGGTTCGCGGACCACTCCGCGTCCGGACGCGTCGCGGCGCCCTGCGCGGGCCGCCGCCGGGCGACTACGGTCGGTCACCGCGGCGGGCGGTGCGGGGCCCGCGCCCGCGGCCCCGGGACGGCCGTGTAACCGTCGCCGCCCGGCGTCTGCCGGACCAGCAGATCGGCGTACGGCCGGGTCGGATCGGCGGCGAAGTGCGCGTCCTCCGCCGCGGTTCCAGCCGGTCCAGAAGTGCGCCAACTCCGGCCCGTCGCGCCGCAGTCCGCGCCGCCGGGCCTCGTCCGGGTCCACCTCCAGCCACAGCAGCAGCGCCAGGTGCGGCCGCAGCGCCGCCCGCCCGGCGCCGACGCCCTCCAGCAGCACCACCGGCGCGGCCGGGATCTCGCCGCCGGGAGGCGAACCGCCGCGCGGTCCAGTCGTACACCTCGTGCTCGGCGGCGCGGCCCCGGCTCAGCGGGCCGAGCACCTGCGCGGCCAGCCGGCCGGTCCAGCCGAAGGGCTCCTCGTGCGTGGCCAGGTCGTCCAGGTGCACCACCGGCGCCCCGCCGAGCCGCTCGGAGAGCCGCGCGGCCAGCGTCGTCTTGCCCGAGCCCGCGTGCCCGTCCACCGCCACCAGCCGCACCGGACCGCAGGACGGCGGCGAGCGCCGGGCAGCGCGGCGGCGAGCCCGGCGAGCGTCAGGTCGCCACCGCGCCGAGTCTCCTCCACCCGGCAGAGCCTACGGCCGGCCGCCGCGTCCGACCCCGCCCGTGGCGCGCCGCGGCGGCCGCGCGGCGCCGTGTACCGTGCTGACCGGGCCGTGACCGACTCCGCGCACGTACTCCGCGCCCGACGCACGACGACTCCGTCAGGTCGCCCGGCCGGCCCGGGACGCATCCGGACCTGTTCCCGCCCGAGCGGCTGGCACTGGCCCGCGCAGGCCGCCGCGGACGCCGGCCTGGACGCGCTGCTGGTCAGCCCCGGCGCCGACCTGCGCTACCTGACCGGGTACCAGGCCGCGCCGCTGGAGCGGCTGACCTGCCTGGTGGTGCCGGCGCGGCGGCGACCCCTTCCTGGTGGTGCCCGCGCTGGAGCAGCCCGCCGCCGAGGCGTCCCCGGCCGGCGGCCTCGGCATCGAGATCACCGGCTTCGCCGAGACCGACGACGCCTACGAGCTGATCGCCCGCCGGCTGCCGCCCGAACGTCGGCACGGTTCGCG
The DNA here is from genome assembly GCA_963820715.1 of uncultured Actinomycetota bacterium. Taxonomy (GTDB): domain Bacteria; phylum Actinomycetota; class Actinomycetes; order Streptomycetales; family Streptomycetaceae; genus Actinacidiphila. Next base: position 302,501 of record CAWGAU010000007.1, read on the forward strand.
GTCGACAACCACATGTGGGCCGAGAAGCTGCTCGCCTTCCAGGACGCGCTGCCCGACGCGACCGCCGGGCTGGCCGGCGACGTGCTGTCGGTCCTGCGGATGCGCAAGAGCCCCGCCGAGGTGGAGGCGCTGCGCCGGGCGGGCGCCGCGATCGACCGGGTGCACCGCAGGATCGGCGAGTGGCTGCGGCCCGGCCGCACCGAGCGCGAGGTCGCCAAGGACATCGCCGACGCCATCGTCGAGGCCGGCCACGTCCGGCGTGGACTTCGTCATCGTCGGCTCGGGGCCCAACAGCGCGAGCCCGCACCACGAGGTCTCCGACCGGGTGATCCAGTGCCGGCGACCCGGTCGTCGTCGACATCGGCGGCACCACCGCCGACGGCTACTGCTCGGACTCCACCCGCACCTACGCCGTCGGCGAACCGCCCGCCGCCTTCCGGGAGCTGTACGAGGTGCTGCTGCGGCGCGCAGACCGCGCAGACCGACGCGGTGCGGCCCGGCATCACCGCCGGAGGAACTGGACGCGGTCGGCCGGGACCTGATCACCGCGGCCGGCTACGGCGAGCACTTCATCCACCGCACCGGCCACGGCATCGGCATGGAGACGCACGAGGAGCCGTACATCGTGGCGGGCAGCCAAGCGGCCGCTGGAGCCGGGCATGGCGTTCTCGGTCGAGCCGGGCATCTATCTGCCCGGCACCTTCGGCGCGCGCATCGAGGACATCGCGGTGTGCACGGAAACCGGTGGCGAGCGGCTCAATCTGACCGGGCGTGACCTGGTGGTTCTTCCCGGGTTGACCGCCAGTGGTCCAGACCAATATTGGTCACGGCACGCAACCGGATAACCCTGGTGGAAAGGGCGGGTGAACGACGATAGTGGTGCGCACCCGCCGCGGCCTGCCAGGCGCGGCCGGGCCTTTCCCGTTCACGTCGAGGGGAACCGAGGTACCACCGTCATGACCACAAACGCGCCCCGGCGTGCCGTACTGACCGCCGCGCTCGCCGCCGCGGCGGCCGCCGCGACCGCGCAGACCGCCGGCGCCGCCCCGGCCGCCGCGTCCGCGGGCAAGGCCGCCGGCTCCGGCAAGGCCGCCCCCGCCCGGCGGACCGCCGCGCACCGACGACGCCCCCGTGGACTACCACGGCTGGACGTCGTACCCCGACTGGCTGTTCGGCGTGCACGACGGCACCCTCCCGCTGCCCGGGGTGCGGCCCGGCGTGGCGATCGCCCGCGCCACCGGCACGCTCGACTACACCGACCCGCACACCGGCACGACCGCCACCTGGGAGTACGGCCTCCTGGACCTCGCCGGAGCGGCACATCCCGCACCCCGCGAGCGAGCTGATCTCCTCGTGGAACGCGCACACCCCCACCGGCACCTGGATCCAGGTCGAGCTGCTGGGCACGTACACCGACGGCACCGCCACCCCGGCCTACGTCATGGGCCGCTGGACCGCGGGCGACACCGACGACGACATCCGCCGCACCTCGGTCGACGACCAGACCGACGGCAAGAGCAGCATCTACACCGACACCTTCGCCATCGACGACACCACCGCGGGTCCGCTGCTGGCCTCGTACCGGCTGCGGCTGACGCTGCTGCGCAAGCCCGGCTCGCACGAGACGCCGGTCGTGTGGCGGCTGGGCGCGATGGCGTCGCACATCCCCGACCGCTACACCGTGCCCGCCTCCGTGCCGGGCGCCGGCGCGGGCGTGGAACTGCCGGTGCCGCACTACTCGCAGAACATCCACAAGGGCCAGTACCCGCAGTACGACAACGGCGGCGAGGCGTGGTGCAGCCCCACCTCGTCGACGATGAACATCGAGTACTGGGGGCGCGGCCCGACCGCCGCCGACCTGTCCTGGGTCGACCCGACCTACGCCGACCCGCAGGTCGACCAGGGCGCCCGCTACACCTACGACTACCAGTACGAGGGCTGCGGCAACTGGCCGTTCAACGCGGCGTACGCGGCGACGTACAAGGACATGCAGGGGGTCATCACCCGGCTGCACTCCCTCAACGACGTCGAGACGCTGATCAAGGCCGGCATCCCGGTGATAACGTCCCAGTCCTTCCTGGCCTCGGAGCTGGACGGCGCGGGATACGGCACCTCGGGCCACCTGATGTGCCTGGCCGGCTTCACCCCCGAGGGCGACGTGGTCGCCAACGACCCGGCGTGCGACAGCGACGACGCGGTCCGCAACGTCTACAAGCGGGCCCAGTTCGAGACGGTCTGGCTGCGCACCAAGCGGATCACGGCCAGCGGGTCGGTCGGCAGCGGTACGGGCGGCGTCTGCTACCTGTACTTCCCCGCCCGCCCGAGCCTGGCGCAGCGCCGCGCGCTGGCGAGCGTGGGCGTGGTCTGACCGCGCCCCGACCGCTGTTCGGGACTGCCCCGCCCCCGCGCCCGTGCGCGGGGGCGGGGTTTTCGCGTTCGGCGCCGCTTCCCGCGCGGACCCGATGGAAAGCGGACCCAACGGGCAAGTGGTCGAGACCAATTCGTGGATTGACCCAAAGGTCTGGACCAAACTATTGACGGGTTACGGGTCAGGGCAGGACGCTGCTGCCACGTTCCCCCACAGGAGGTCCGACGTGAAACGTCTCACAGCACTCGGTTCCGGACTCGCCGCGGCGGTCCTGGCCGTCGGCGGTCTCGGCACCGCCGCCGCGTTCGGCGCCGGGCGGGCCGGCGGAGCCGACGTCACGGCGAACGCGCTGAGCAGCAACTGGTACGCCGCCGCGCCGTACCTGATGCCTCTGGACAACGACCCGCCGGACGCCACCGCCATCATGGACGCCACCGGCCTGAAGGCGTTCCAGCTCGCCTTCATCCTCGCGCCCAACGGCGGCGGGTGCAGCCCGACCTGGGGCGGCACCGCGGCGGTCTCCTCCGACACCTCGGTCGCCTCCACCATCTCCGCCATCCGGGCCAAGGGCGGCGACGTGTCGGTGTCCATCGGCGGCTACGGCGGCACCAAGCTCGGCCAGGCGTGCTCCGACGCCGCCTCCACCGCCGCGGCCTACCAGCAGGTCGTCACCAAGTACCAGCTCAACGCGATCGACTTCGACCTGGAGGAGCCGGAGTACGAGAACACCGCCGCCGTCGCCAACGAACTCGGCGCGGCCCAGATCCTCCAGCGCAACAACCCCGGCATCTACATCTCGGTGACCACCCCCGGCACCGCGGCCGGCACCGGCTGGTTCGGCCAGCAGATGCTCAACGAGGCCAAGTCGCTCGGCTTCACGCCCGACAACTTCTCCATCATGCCCTTCGACGGCGGCTTCAACGGCGCCTCCTCCCAGACGGCCGCGCTCACCGCGTTCAACGGCCTGCTGAAGACCACCTTCGGCTGGGACACCGCCACCGCGTACGCCCACGAGGGCTTCTCCGGCATGAACGGCCGCAGCGACTCGGGCGAGTACTTCTACCAGGCGGACTTCCAGACCGTGCTGAACTACGCGACCAGCAACGGCATGGGCCGCTTCACCTTCTGGTCGCTGAACCGCGACCGCCAGTGCAGCCCGCCGGACAACAACGGCACGCACCTCCGGCACGTGCAGCTCGGTGCCGCAGGGCGCGTGGGACTTCGCGAAGTTCTCGGTGGAGTTCGCCGGCGCCACCCCGCCGTCGACGCCCGCCGCCCACCACGCCCCCCACCACCCCGCCGGGCGGCGGCTGCTCCGGCGTCGCGGCGTGGAGCGCGTCCGCGGTCTACACGAACGGCGACGAGGTCTCCTACGGCGGCCACAAGTGGCTCGCCCAGTGGTGGACCACCAACGAGGTGCCGACGACCGGCGGTTCGGGCGTCTGGAAGGACGAGGGCGCCTGCTGACACCCTGACAGACTCCCGTGCCGGTAGCAGGGGATCGGGGCGTCAACTTTGCAACCCTAGGCGGGCCCGCGGTGCAATTGCGCCGCGGGCCCGCTTGCGCGTATGCGCATCTCCGCAGGTGCGCGTTTTCGCAAATGCACATGCCGGTGGTAGTCGACCAAAACGGACCTCGCGTCTCCGGTTCTGTGTTTCACTCCGAACAGGTGATCAGTAGCCTCGGTTCGAGCGGTCGGACATCCGCGGCCGCCGCGCCGGGACCCGTGCACCCCGGCGGACCCTTGCCCGCCGTCGCGTACGCCTCGTCCCACGACCTGGAGCCCCAACCGTGACCGACCGTCCTTCCTGGGCCCCGCAGGGCATCGACCTCGACGTGCCCAGCGTGAGCCGGATCTACGACTACTTCCTCGGCGGTTCGCACAACTTCGAGGTCGACCGGGAAGCGGCGCGCGTGGCGCTGGAGGCACTGCCCGGCATCCCCAGGATCAGCCAGGCCAACCGGGCCGTCATGCGCCGCGCCGTACGCTTCGCCGTCGACCGCGGCATCACCCAGTTCCTGGACATCGGCTCCGGCATCCCCACCTTCGGCAACGTCCACGAGGTCGCCCAGGCCGCCCACCCCGGCGCCCGCGTCGTCTACGTCGACAACGACCCGGTCGCGGTCGCGCACAGCCGGGCCGTCCTCGAGGGCAACGAGGACGCCGCCATCGCCGCCGCCGACCTGCGCGACCCGCGCTCGATCCTCGACAACCCCGAGACCCTGCGGCTGCTCGACTTCTCCCGGCCCGTCGCGCTGATGCTCGTGGCCGTCGTGCACTTCGTGTCCGACGACGACCGCCCCGCCGAGCTGATCGCCACCCTGCGCGACGCCCTGGCCCCCGGCAGCGTCATGGTCATCACCCACGCCACCCTGGAGCACGGCCCCACCCCCTCCGGCCAGCGCGGCGTCCAGCAGGTCTACCAGCGCACCAGCACCCCGCTGATGATGCGCACCGCCGCCGAACTGCGGCCGTTCTTCGCCGGGTTCGAGATCGTGGAGCCGGGCATCGTGCCGCTGCCCTTCTGGCGCCCCGACACCCCGCCCAGCGACGAGGACGACCCGTCGGTGCTGCACGGGCTCGCCGGCGTGGGACTGAAGGCGTGACCGCCGCACCCGCGCCGGCCGGGGACGCACCGCACGACAGAGCGGTGCAACCGGCCCCGGACGACAACCTCCGCCGGTTCGCCACCATATGGAGCCGGGCGATCTACCCCGTGACCGCCACCTCGATGACCCGCACCGAGTTCGAGGACCACCTCGTGCCGCTCGCCCGGGTGCTGGCCGACGCGCTGGGGGCCTGCCCGTTCGACCCGCGCGCGGCCGTCCCCGTCGGCGTCGCCCTGGTCGACGCGCACTGCACCGACCCCGACGCGCTGCCCAGCATCCTCGGCGTCATCGACGCCTACCTGGTGCTCTACTGCCCGCCCGACTCCCGTCCTGCCCGCCGAGGAGAGCCGCACCCGCTGCTCCCGGCTCCAGCACGCGGTGTCCGTCGGCTTCTCCCGGGCCCTGCGCGAACGCACCCTGTACGAGCAGGAGTCGCTCTCCCGCGCCGCCCTGGCCGCCCAGGCCGAGGCGGAGAGCGCGCTGGCCGCCAGCCAGGCCCGGTTCCGCGCGGTCTTCGAGGGCGCCGCCATCGGCATCGGCATCGCCGACCTCGACGGCCGGGTGCTGGAGATCAACGACGCGCTGAGCCGGATGTTCGGCAGCCAGTCGCACGTCATGCGGCGCAACGTCAGCGACTGGATACACCCCGCCAACGACCCGGGCCTGTCCGCGCCTCAACGGCGAACTCGTCCGCGGCGAACGCGACGGCTACCACATCGACAAGGCGTTCCCCCGCGCCGACGGCTCCGTGCTGTGGGCCAACTGCCAGGTCCGCTGCTGCGCGACGAGGCCGGCCAACCCCAGTACCAGCTCGCCCTGCTGGAGGACATCACCGAGCGCCGCGGCCTGCTCAGCCGGCTGCGCCACCAGGCCACCCACGACGCGCTCACCGGCCTGCCCAACCGGGCGCTGTTCTTCGAGCGCCTCGACCAGGCGCTCGCCGCCCCCGGCAGCAGCCGGATCGGCGTCTGCTACCTCGACCTCGACGGCTTCAAGGCCGTCAACGACAGCCTCGGCCACGCCGTCGGCGACCAGTTGCTCGTCGCCGTCGCCGACCGGCTGAGCAGCTGCCTCACCTCGTCCGACCAGCTCGTCGCCCGGATCGGCGGCGACGAGTTCGTCGCCCTCTACACCGACCCGCCGGGCCTGCGCGAGGTCACCGACCTCGCCGAGCGCATCCTCGACGCGCTGTCCACCCCCGTCCTGCTCGAAGGCCGCGAACTGCCCGTCCACGGCAGCATCGGCATCGTGCAGGGCCCGGTCGACTCCCGCGTCGCCGCCGACGTGCTGCGCAGCGCCGACATCACGATGTACCGGGCCAAGGAGCAGGGCGGCAACCGCTACGAGGTCGCCGACCCCGACGCCGACGCCCGCGCCATCACCCGGCACAGCCTGACCAACCGGCTGCCCAGCGCCCTGGAGCGCGGCGAGTTCTTCGTCGAGTACCAGCCGCTGATCGGCCTCGGCGACGGCGCCGTGCACGGCGCGGAGGCGCTGGTCCGCTGGAGCCACCCGGTGCACGGCGTGCTCGGCCCCGACCAGTTCATCCCGCTCGCCGAGCACACCGGGCAGATCGTGCCGCTGGGCCGCTGGGTGCTGGAGGAGGCCGCCCGGCAGGCCCGGATCTGGCAGGGCGACCACCGCCGCGGCGGCCCCGCCCCCCGGGTCAACGTCAACCTCTCGCCGATCCAGCTCCACCACCCCGACCTGGTCGCCGAGGTCGCCCGGGTGCTGGACGAGACCGGCCTGGCGCCCGGCTCGCTCTGCCTGGAGGTCACCGAGAGCGCGCTGATCGGCGCCGACGAGGACTCGCTCAAGCCGCTGCGGCAGATCGCCGACCTCGGCGTCGACATCGCCCTGGACGACTTCGGCACCGGCTACTCCAACCTCTCCTCGCTGCGCTGGCTGCCGGTCAGCGTCCTCAAGCTCGACCGCGCCTTCACCCGCGGCATGCGCCGCCACCCGGCCGACCCCATCGACCTGAAGATCGTCGAGGGCATCGTCTCGCTCGCCCACAGCCTCGGCCTGACCGTCACCGTCGAGGGCGTCGAGACCCGCGCCCAGGCCGAGCACCTGCGCGACCTCGGCTGCGACACCGGCCAGGGCTGGTACTACGCCCGCCCCGGCCCGCCCGACCGGCTGCACACGCTGCGGCTGGCCGACGCGGGCTGACGGGCCCGGCCGCGACCGCCGCCGGACGCGCCCGGCGGCGCACACCGGCCGGGCCGCGGCACGGCTCCCCGGCGTGATGGAATCGGGCATACCGTCCGCCCGATTCCAGGAGCCCCCCTGAACAGCGCCGCAGCCGAGGCCCTCTCCGCCGTCGCGCTGCTCGGGGTGCTCGCCTTCGCCGTGGTCCGCCCGCGCGGCCGGCCGGAGGCGTACGCCGCGGTCCCGGCGGCCGCCCTGCTCGTCGCGGTGCGCGCCGTGCCCCTGTCCGACGCGTGGGCGCAGACCAAGGAGCTGGCCCCCGTCGTCGGCTTCCTGGCCGCGATCCTGGTGCTGGCCGAACTGTGCGCGGACGACGGCCTGTTCACCGCCGCCGGCGACGCGGTGGCGCGCGCCTGCCGGGGCGAGCCGGTCCGGCTGCTCGTCGGCGTCTTCGCGGTCGCCGCGGCTGGTCACGGCCGTCCTCAGCCTGGACGCCACCGTGGTCCTGCTCACCCCGGTGGTGATCGCGACCGCCGCCCGGGCCGGCGCCCGCCCCCGCCCGCACGTCTACGCGTGCGCCCACCTGGCCAACTCCGCCTCGCTGCTGCTGCCGGTCTCCAACCTGACGAACCTGCTCGCCTTCGCCGCCGCCGGGGTGTCCTTCCCCCGCTTCGCCGCGCTCATGGCGCTGCCGTGGCTGCTGTCCATCGCGATCGAGTACGCGGTGCTCCGCCGCTTCTTCGCCGCCGACCTGGCCGTCGCGCGAACACCCGCAGACGCAGGGCGAGCCGCCCGCGCTGCCGGTGTTCACCCTGGTGGTGCTGGGGCTGACGCTGGCCGGCTTCGTCGTCACCTCGCTCGCCGGGATCAACCCGGCGTGGGCGGCGTTCGCGGGCGCGCTGGTGCTCGCCGTCCGCGCGCTGATCCGGCGGCGGACGACCGTACCCGCGGCCTGATCGGGGCGGCCGGGCCGCTGTTCTGCCTGTTCGTGCTGGCGCTGGGCATCGTGGTCAAGGCCGTGGTCGACAACGGGCTGGCCGACGGCGCCCGCCGTGTGCTGCCCGGCGGTTCCGGGCTGCCCGCGCTGCTCGGCGGTCGCCGCGCTCGCCGCGGTGCTGGCCGCGGTCGTCAACAACCTGCCCGCCGTGCTCGCCCTGCTGCCGCTGGTCTCCGCGGGCGGCCCCGGCCCGGTGCTGGCCGTGCTCATCGGCGTCAACCTCGGGCCGAACCTGACCTACGCCGGCTCGCTCGCCACCCTGCTGTGGCGGCGCGTCCTGCACGACCACGGCACCGAGGCGAACCTCGGCACCTTCACCCGGCTCGGGCTGCTCACCGTGCCCGCCACGCTGGTCGGCTCCACGGTGGCGCTGTGGGGTGCGCTCCGGCTCTCCGGGATGTGAGCGGCCGTCCGGAGCCGCGGTGAGCCGCCGGGGCTGCCTTGAGCGGCCGGCCTGCCGACGCTGCCCCGACGACCCCTCAGCCGCTCCTGGTGAACACGGCGGGCGAACCGGCCGCCTGCGCGCCCGGGCCCAGCCGCAGCACGTCCGCCGCGGCGTCCCGACGCACCATGTAGACACGCCCCGGCAGGCACACGCCCGTGCCGCCCGCGGTCGGCCGGCTCGACGCGGCCTCGAACCGCAGGGTGCTCCCCAGCACCGACCGCAGCCGCAGCGACTCCGTACAGCCGATCTCGTGCCCGGTGACCAGATTTCTGACCTGGCTGACCTGCGTCCCGACGACGCTGCCGCGCGCGCCCGCGTGCAGGGTGAGGGTCGACGGTGAACGGGCCCGTGCCCGGCGGGTCGCCGGGGCCCTTGCCGATCCAGGTGCCCACCCACGACGCGGGCAGCGCGCGGTCGTCCGCCGTCCGGGTGGCGGTCGGCGTGCCGTCCGCCCGGCGAGCCCTGCCCCCGACCTCCTCCACGTGCCGGCGGTGCAGGGACCGTCAGCGTGCCCAGGACGGCGGCCACGGCCAGCACGGCCACCGCGGCGCCGCCGCGCCACGGCGCCGACGGCCGCCGGTCCGCCGTGGCGGCGCCGCGCCCCACCTGGCCGGCCCGCCCCGCGGTACGGCGCCCGGTCGGCCGCCCGGCCCCCGTCGCGCCGGACCGCTGCCGGTAGACCGGGATGGCGGTACGTCGGTCCCGGCGGGTACGGCGACGGTCCGGCGCCGGTCGGGGCGGGGGAGTACGGCGCGGGCCGCGTCGTCGCGGAACCGCCCGCCGGGGCCGGCGGGAGCGGGGGAGCGGGGGACATGGCGGACGCCGACGGGGCGGGGCCGGACGGCTGGGCAGCGGGATGCCGGGCTGAGCGGACCGGAGCGTGGGCGAGGGGCGGGGGCGCGGCGGCCGCGCGGAGGCCGCGCCCGGCGTGAGCCCGTGCCGGCTCCACCGGCCGCCCGGCCCGTACCGCGCGCCCGCGAGTCCCGCCGACCGGCGTCCCCGTGCCGCCCAGCGCCGCCCGCATCTCGCCCTCGCGGGCGCGCAGCTCGTCCTCCAGGCCCGGCGGCAGGTGGTCCGCCCAGCGCGGGCCGGACCCCGGCGGCGACCCGTCCGGCCCGGCCGGGCCCGCGAGCAGACCGGCCGCCTCCCGGGCCGTGGGCCGCTCGTCCGGGTCCTTCGCCAGCAGCGCGCCGACCAGCGAGGCCAGCGCGGCGGGCACGCCGGCCAGGTCGGCGTCCTCGTGGACGACGCGGTAGAGCAGCGCCGGCGTGGACGCGCTCCTCGCCCGGGCGGTGGAACGGGCCGTGCCCGGTGGCCGCGTAGACCAGCAGCGCGCCCAGCGCGAACAGGTCGCCCGGCTCGGCCGCGATCCCCGCGGTGGCCTGTTCGGGGGCCATGTAGCCGGGCGAGCCGATCACCGCGCCGGTCCTGGTGTGCCGGACGTCCTCCGCCGCGCGGGCGATGCCGAAGTCGATCAGCAGCGGGCGGGTGCCCGGCAGCAGCACGTTGGACGGCTTCACGTCCCGGTGCGCCAGCCGGGCGCCGTGCACGGCGCCGAGCGCCTCGCACAGCTCGGCCGCCAGCGCCAGGACGGCGGTCTCCGGCAGCGGCCCGTGCCCGCCCACCCAGTCCGCCAGCGACGGCGCGGCGACGTACTCGGTGGCGAGCCACTGCGGGTCCGCGCCCTCCGGGGAGAAGTCCACCACCGCGGCGGTCCACGGCGAGCGCACCAGGTCGGCGTTCCGGATCTCGCGGGCGAAGCGCGCGCCGAAGTCCGGGTCGCCGCCCGAACTCCGCGCGCACCGTCTTGAGCGCGAGCGGCCGGCCGGCCACGGTCCTGGCCAGGAACACCTGGCCCATGCCCCCGGCGCCGAGCCGCGCGAACAGCGGATACCCGCCGACCGACCGCGGATCGGCCTCCCCCAAGCTCTCCATGCGCAGCAGCGTAGAGCCCCCTTCCGTTCCGTTTCCGGCGATCGCGGGACCGCCGGACGAAGGGACGCGCGCACCGCCGCCCGCGGTTGCGGGTACCCGGCGCACGGCGCGCCGGGAGGCCCGGTGTCGGCGGGGGCCGGAATCGGGCATACTCCATCCGCCGGACCTGTTGATCTCCCGTACCGTGACCCGGCGCGGGACGGATCGGCGGGTACGGGGTACTGCTCACCGGACGGCTCCGCCACACCCTCGGCGGGAGCCGCCGTCACCCCCGACAGGGAGGATGTGCGCCATGCCGCAGCAAGGCCCGCAGCCGGTCGCCCGGCAGCTGCCCACCGAGGAGGCCCGCGAGCTGCTCGCGCTCGCCCGCGAGCTGGCCCAGCGGGAGATCGCCCCGCGGGCGGCGGCCGAGGAGGAGGCCGGGCACTTCCCGCGCGAGGTCTTCACCCTCATCGGCCGGGCCGGACTGCTCGGCCTGCCCTACGACGAGGAGTACGGCGGCGGCGGCCAGCCGTACGAGGTCTACCTCCAGGTGCTGGAGGAACTGTCCGCCGCCCGGCTCACCGTCGGCCTCGGCGTCAGCGTCCACACCCTGTCCTGCCACGCGCTGGCCGGCTTCGGCAGCAAGCAGCAGCGCGCGGACCACCTGCCCGACATGCTCGGCGGCGAACTGCTCGGCGCGTACTGCCTGTCCGAGCCGACCGCGGGCTCCGACGCGGCCGGCACTGCGCACCAGGGCCGTACGGCGACGGCGGACACCTGGACGATCGACGGCACCAAGGCGTGGATCACCCACGGCGGCGTCGCCGACTTCTACACGGTGCTGGCCCGCAGCGGCGGCGAGGGCGCCCGCGGCATCTCGGCCTTCCTCGTACCGGGTGACGCGCCGGGTCTGAGCGCGGCCCCGCCCGAGCGGAAGATGGGCATGAAGGGCTCGCCGACCGCCCAGGTGCACTTCGACGCGGTGGCCGTGCCCGACACGCGCCGGATCGGCGAGGAGGGCCAGGGCTTCGCCATCGCGCTGTCCGCGCTGGACTCCGGCCGGCTCGGCATCGCCGCCTGCGCGATCGGCGTCGCCCAGGCCGCGCTGGACGCGGCGGTCGACTACATGGGGGACCGGCGGCAGTTCGGCCGGCCGATCGCCGACTTCCAGGGGCTGCGCTTCATGCTGGCCGACATGGCCACCCGGATCGAGGCGGGCCGCGCCCTGTACCTGGCGGCGGCCCGGCTGCGGGACGCGGGCGAGCCGTTCGCCGCGCAGGCCGCGATGGCCAAGCTCTTCTGCACCGACACCGCGATGCAGGTGACCACCGACGCCGTCCAGCTCTTCGGCGGCTACGGCTACACCGCCGACTTCCCCGTCGAGCGCTACATGCGCGAGGCGAAGGTGCTCCAGATCGTGGAGGGCACCAACCAGATCCAGCGGATGGTCATCGCCCGGCACGTCGCCGGCCCGGAGACCCGGGAGTGACCGCGGGCCTCTGACCGGACGCGTCGGATCGCACCGGGGCGTGGGGCCGGGCCCGGGGCGCGAGCCGGTCCCGGGCTCAGGCCGCCAGGGGCTGCTCGGGCATCGGCAGCGGCCGCGAGCCCGGGCCGCCCACGTGCGAGAACGGCTGCGTGCGCCAGTCGAGTCCGGCGGGCAGCGTCAGCACCGCGGCCCGCTCCGGCTCCGCCCCGGTGCTCCGGGCCGATGAAGGGCAGCGCCTCGGCGACCGGGCGCCCGGCGCCCGCGCAGACCGTCAGGCCGAACGGGTTCCACGGCGACGCGCACAGGGCGTGCTGGGGGAGCAGCGGCTCGCCGTCGAGCACGGCGATCGACTGCCCGCAGTCGGGGCAGGTCAGCCGGACGACGTCCGCGAACTCGTCGTCGAAGGCGTCGTCGCCGTCCTGTCGTCGTCGTCGTCGAGGCCGTCGGTCCCGGGGAAGGGCGCGAGCGCGAGGTCGCGTTCGTGCCCCTCCGCGAACGAGGGCTGCGTCCGCTCGCTGCGGCTGTGACGCACATGGTTACGCATACTGCGTTCCCCCTTGGGTGGATGCCCTCAGATGGGCCGGCCCGGCTACAGGCACACGGCCATAGCGAGCACTTCCCGCCGCGCTACGCGGCCATAGCGAGCACTTCCCGCCGTGCTACGCGGGTAATCGCGCCATCCGATGCACGACGGCCACGTACGGTGTGGCCTTCGTCACACCTCTGGCGAATCCCGCGGATGCGCCCCCCGCAGTGCGCCCTCACGCCCCCGCCCCCTTCTTGCCGCCGCGCCTTATAGGGTGCGAACGGGCGCGACCAGGGCGGTTCCGCCGACAGCGTGACGAGCGGCGGACGATGCGAACCAACTGGGCGGCCAACCTGACCTTCTCCGCGGAGCGCGTGCACCGACCGGCCACCCTCGGCGAACTGCGCAGGCTCGTCGCCGGCGCCCGCCGGGTCAAGGCCCTCGGCAGCGGCCACTCCTTCAACGACATCGCCGACACCGACGGCGACCTGGTCGAACTCGGCGCGCTCCCGCCGCAGATGGACATCGACACCGCCGCCGCCACCGTCCGCGTCGCCGCCGGGGTGCGCTACGCCGAACTCGCCGCCGTACTGGACACGCACGGCTTCGCGCTGCCCAACCTCGCGTCCCTGCCGCACATCTCGGTGGCCGGCTCCGTCGCCACCGGCACCCACGGCTCGGGCGACCGCAACGGCTCGCTGGCCACCTCGGTACGCGCCCTCGACCTGGTCACCGCCGACGGCGACACCGTCACCTTCAGCCGCGACGGCGACGGCGACCGCTTCGACGGCGACCGTGGTCGCCCTCGGCGCCCTCGGCGTCGTCACCCACCTCACCCTCGACCTCGTGCCCGCCTTCCGGGTCCGCCAGCAGGTCCGCACCGGGCTCGAACTCGCCGACGCCCGCGACCACTTCGACGCGCTCACCGGCGCCGCCTACAGCGTCAGCCTGTTCACCGACTGGCGGGCCGCCCGCTTCACCCAGGTCTGGCTCAAACAGCTCGACGGCGCCCCCGCCCCCGACCTGCCGTGGACCGTGCCCGCCACCGCGCCGATGCACCCCGTGCCCGGCGTGGACCCCGTGCACTGCACCCCGCAGGACGGCGCGCCCGGCCCCTGGCACGAACGGCTCCCGCACTTCCGGCCCGAGTTCGTGCCCAGCAGCGGCGAGGAGCTCCAGTCCGAGTACCTGCTGCCCCGCGCCCACGCGCCGGCCGCCCTCGACGCGCTCGCCGACCTGCGCGACCGCCCTCGCGCCCGTCCTGCAGATCTGCGAGGTCCGCACCGTCGCCGCCGACCGGCTCTGGCTCAGCCCCGCCCACGGCCGCGACACCGTCGCCTTCCACTTCACCTGGATCAAGGACCCGGCCGCCGTCACCCCCGTCCTCGGCCGGCTCGAAACCGCCCTCGCCCCCTACGGGGCCCGCCCGCACTGGGGCAAGCTCTTCACCACCGACCCCGCCACCGTCCGCGGCCTGTACCCCCGCGCCGCCGACTTCCAGGCGCTCGCCGCCGCCCTCGACCCCGGCGGCAAGTTCACCAACGCCTTCCTGCGCCGGATGTTCCGGCCGTGAGCGACCACGGCGAGCGTGCGGCCGGCCGCACAGCCGATTCCGTCACGGAAAGTGCGTCCATGCCGGTAAGGTCATCCGCTGTGGAGGAGCTGGACCGGCACATCGTGGAACTACTCGTCGCCGACGGGCGGATGAGCTACACCGACCTGGGCAAGGCCACCGGCCTGTCCACCTCGGCCGTGCACCAGCGGGTGCGGCGGCTCGAACAGCGCGGGGTGATCCGCGGCTACGCGGCTCTCATCGACCCCGAGGCGGTCGGTCTGTCGCTCACCGCGTTCATCTCGGTGAAACCCTTCGACCCCAGCGCGCCGGACGACATCGCGGACCGGCTGGCCGAGGTGCCCGAGATCGAGGCGTGCCACAGCGTGGCGGGGGACGAGAACTACATTCTCAAGGTGAGGGTGGCGACGCCGATCGAGCTTGAGCACCTGCTCGGGCGGATTCGGACGCTGGCGGGCGTTTCGACCCGCACCACCGTGGTGCTTTCCACTCCGTACGAGGCGAGGCCGCCGCGCGCTTAGCGCACCCACTTCCCGGGGTGCCCCAGCTTTTTCCACCCGCCCGCGCCACCCTCCCCCAACCTTCGGCCGGGGGGACCCCCATGTCTTCCGCTTGTGCGGGTCTCTTGTGGGTGGGTCGGCGCCGGTCCGCCGGCACCTCCTCGAACTTCGAACGTGCCGGTTTCGATCCAGGGTTGCGGCCGGTGTTCGTTCGAAGTTCTGCGGGGGCACCGCCTCCCTGTCCCCTCCGCGCCATCGGCGGCACACGGTAGACGGGGGTGATAAAACCCCTCCCACGGTGCGGAAGTAGGGCCACGGGTGGCGCGGGCGGGTGGAAAAGCTGGGGCACCCCCGGGGGAGCCGAACCACTGCCCGGGGGAGACTGACCGTATGCACCACGCTTCCACGACCCGTGAACCCTCCGCTCCGGTACCCCGGGAGTACGAGGAACCCCTCGGCCCCGTCCTGCTGCGCGGCGGCTTCGTGTACAGCCCGGCGGACCCGTTCGCCACGGCGATGGTGGTCGACGGCGACACGATCGCCTGGGTCGGCTCGGAAGGAGCCGCCGACTCCTTCGCGGACGGCGTGACCGCCGTCGTCCACCTCGACGGCGCCCTGGTCACACCGGCCTTCGTCGACGCCCACGTGCACGTCACGGCGACCGGCCTGGCCCTGACCGGCCTCGACCTGACCGACGCGCCCTCCCTGCCGGAGGCACTGCGCGGACGGCCGCGTACGCCGCCGCCCGCCCCGGGGACCGGGTGCTGCTCGGGCCACGGGTGGGACGAGACCCGCTGGCCGCGAGGGCCGCCCGCCGAGCCGGGCCGAACTCGACGCGGCCACCGGCGGCCGCGCCGCTGTACCTGGCCCGTACCGACGTGCACTCCGCCGTGGTGACCACCGCGCTGCTCGACCTGGTCCCCGGCGTCGTGGACGAGCCCGGGTACGACCCGCGGGGCCCGCTGACCCGCGACGCCCACCACGCCGTGCGCCGCGCCGCCTACGCCGCGGTCACCCCGGCCCAGCGGGCCGCCGCGCAGGAGGCGGCGCTCGACCACGCCGCCTCCCGCGGCATCGGCGCCGTCCACGAGTGCGCGGGCCCCGACATCTCCTCGGAGGACGACCTGACCGCGCTGCTCGCGCTCGCCGCGGGCCGCCCCGGCCCCCGGGTGCACGGCTACTGGGCCGAGCCGGCCCGTACCGCCGCCGACCTGGACCGTATCCGCGACCTCGGCGCGGTCGGCGCGGGCGGCGACCTGTTCGTGGACGGCTCGATCGGCTCCCGCACCGCCCACCTGCACGCCCCCTACGCCGACGCCGGCCACACGGGCGTCAGCCACCTCGACGCCGAGACCATCGCCCGCCACCTCACCCTGTGCACGCGAGGCAGGCGTCCAGGCGGGCTTCCACGCCATCGGCGACGCGGCGGTCGCCGCCGTGGTCGACGGCGTCCGCGCGGCCGCCGCCACGCGCCGGCCTGGACCGGGTACGGGCGCTGCGGCACCGCGTCGAGCACGCCGAGCTGATGTCCGCCGAGACGATCGCCGCGTTCGCCGAGTTCGGCCTGATCGCGTCTGTACAGCCCGCGTTCGACGCCACCTGGGGCGGCGCGGACGGCATGTACGCGGCCCGGCTCGGCGCGGAGCGGGCCGCCGCCCTCAACCCGTTCGCGGCCATGACCCGGGCCGGCGTCCCGCTGGTCCTCGGCTCCGACAGCCCCGTCACCCCGCTCGACCCGTGGGGCGCCGTGCGGGCCGCCGCCTTCCACCGCACCCCCGCCCACCGGATCTCCGCCCGCGCGGCCTTCCACGCCCACACCCGCGGCGGCTGGCGTGCGGTCGGCCGGGACGACGCGGGCGTCCTGGTCCCCGGCGCGCCCGCCGACTACGCGGTCTGGAGCGTCGGCGACCTGGTCGTCCAGACCCCCGACGAGCGGGTCGCCAACTGGTCCACCGACCCCCGCTCGGGCACCCCCGGCCTGCCCGATCTCACCCCCGGCGGCCCCCTGCCGACCGCCCTGCGCACCGTCGTCGGCGGCCGTACGGTCTACCGGCCGCCGAACGGGTGAGCTGCGCTTTCCCCCATGCCGCCGAACGGTGCGCCCTCGACCCGCGGCGGCGTGTCGCCGCGCCGCGGGCGGGTCGGTACTGACCTGCTGATTTGCCGAAAGCCCGCAGGTCACAGGGGTGTTGACAGTTGCTGGTCGGGGGCGGGTAGGTTCGGCCAAGTCCACCACAGGACGTCGGACCGGGGGCTCTCCGCGGTTGCGTCGACCACCGCTGGGCCATGGGGCGTCGCGCCGCACGCGCGACACCACTGGCAGCCAGGTCCAGCGTCCGCGACGCGGAACGCGGGGGGAGTGCCGCCCGATCGGCAGGTGCGACCCGGGAAGGGCCCGGACGCCCAGTAGACAACGGCCTCGGTGCCGAACCGCAGCCAGCGGTTCCCGGGTCGGCCCGAAGGGTGTCCGGGCCCGTTCCGTAGGGCTGTGTGTGGGGTGTGGGTGGGGTGGTTGGGGTGTTGTCCGCAGCGTGGGGGTGCCCCCCGGACGGAGTCTGGGGGAGGTTCCCGGGTCGGCCCGAAGGGTGTCCGGGCCCGTTCCGTAGGGGCGCGGGTGCCCGGGTAGTCCCGTGCCGGGGTCGGGCCCGTCGCACCCGCTCCCCCCTCGGCCGCGCGCCTGCGCTTTTGCCGACCCGCGGCCCAATCTGCGGCAATCAGGAGGTACGGTCACCTTCACCACCTGTCTGCCCCTGCTGGAAGGCCGCGAACGTGCGCCTGCGCCCTCTGAACGCCACCGCGGCGCCCCCCGGGCTCGCTTCCACCGTGCCGGAGACGGCGCCGGCCGCGCTCGCGCCCCTCGTCGTGCCCGGGGCCGGGGAGCCCGCGGCGCCCGAGGGGACGACCGGGACTCGCGCCCGTCGGACCAGGCTGCCGCGCCGCAGCGGTGGGCGGCCACCTCGCGCAAGGCCGCGCCCAGCAGCGCCGTCGCCGCCGTCGCCGGCATCTCGATGGCCGCTGGCCTTCCCGCCGTACGGCCTGTGGCCGCTGTCGTTCGTCGCGGTCGCCACCCTGTCGCTGCTGGTGCGCGGCCGCACCCTGCGGCAGGGCGCCTGGCTCGGCTTCGCCTTCGGGTTCCCGTTCTTCCTGCTGCTGCTCGACTGGCTGCGGTCGGTCGGCTGGGACGCCGTGGTGGGCCTGTCGGCCATCGAGGCGCTGTTCATGGTCGTGATGGCCGCCTGCCTGGTCCTCACCCACAAGCTGCCGGCCTGGCCGCTGTGGGCCGCCTGCCTGTGGGTGAGCGAGGAACTGCTCCGCGACCGGCTGCCGTTCGGCGGCTTCCCGTGGGGCCGGCTGGCCTTCGCCAACACCGGCTCGCCGTTCACCCCGCTCGCCGCGCTCGGCGGCGCCCCGCTGGTCAGCTTCGGCGTGGCCCTGTGCGGCACCCTGCTGGCCGCTGCCGCCCTCAGCGGGTACCACGTGTGGAAACGGGACCCGGGCACCCTGAGCGCCGCCCTGCCGGGCGCGGGCGCCCTCGTCCTGGCCGCGGCGGTGCTCTGCGCCGGCCTGTTCGTGCCGCTGCCCACCAACGCCACCGACCACGTCCGCATCGCCGTCGTCCAGGGCAACGTCCAGCGCCCCGGCATGCACTTCCTCGGCCGCCCGATGCAGGTCCTCGACAACCACGTGAAGGCCACCCTCAAGCTGGCCGCCGACATCAAGGCCGGCAAGGTGGCCAAGCCCGACCTGGTGATCTGGCCGGAGAACTCCTCCGACCTCGACCCGTTCACGTACCCGCAGGCGTACGACAAGATCACCGAGGCGGTGCAGGCCGTCGGCGTCCCGGTCCTGGTCGGCGCGCTGGTCGACGGCCCGGACGCGCAGCACGTGCAGAACGAGGGCATCGTCTGGGACCCGGTCACCGGCCCCGGCGCCCACTACACCAAGCAGCACCCGGTGCCCTTCGGCGAGTACGTGCCCTTCCGCAAGGAACTCACCAAGGTCATCACCCAGCTCAACGAGATCCCGCGGGACTTCTACCCGGGCAGGACCAACGGCGTCCTCCAGGTCGGCCCGGCCAGGCTCGGCGACGTGATCTGCTTCGAGGTCGCCTACGACGGCATCGTGCGCGACACCGTCAACGCCGGCGCCCGCGCCATCGTCGTGCAGACCAACAACGCCACCTACGGCCGCAGCGGCCAGCCCGACCAGCAGCTGGCGATGTACCGGCTGCGCGCGATCGAGCACGGCCGGGCCGTGGTCGCGGCCGCGACCAGCGGGATCAGCGCGGTCGTCGCGCCCGATGGCAAGATCGAGCAGCGCAGCAAGGAGTTCACCCAGCAGGTCATCAGTGCCGACCTTCCGCTGCGCGACGAGAAGACCGTCGCCGATCGCGTCGGTGCGGCACCCGAGTGGGCCCTCGCTATGGTGGGGCTCCTGTCGTGCGCGGCCGCGTTCGCGATCGGCAGGCGCGACCGCACCCGCATGGCGAAAGGGCACACGCACCAGTGAACGAGGACGAGCAGCGGAGCTTCGGCCCGCTCGGCAAGGTCCTGGTCATCATCCCGACCTACAACGAGGCCGAGAACGTCAAGCCGATCGTCAGCCGGGTCCGGGCCGCCGTGCCCGACGCCGACGTCCTGGTCGCCGACGACAACAGCCCCGACGGCACCGGCAAGCTCGCCGACGAACTGGCGGCCGCCGACGACCAGGTGCACGTGCTGCACCGGCAGGGCAAGGAGGGCCTGGGCGCCGCCTACCTGGCCGGCTTCCGCTGGGGCATCGACCACGGCTACGACGTGCTGGTCGAGATGGACGCCGACGGCTCGCACCAGCCGGAGGAGCTGCCCCGGCTGCTCACCGCGCTCAAGGGCGCCGACCTGGTGCTCGGCTCGCGCTGGATCCCCGGCGGCCGGGTGGTGAACTGGCCCAAGTCCCGCGAGATCCTCTCCCGCGGCGGCAGCACGTACTCCCGGCTGATGCTCGACGTGCCGATCCGCGACGTCACCGGCGGCTACCGGGCCTTCCGCCGCGAGACCCTGGAGGGCCTGGGCATGGACGACGTCGCCTCGGCCGGGCTACTGCTTCCAGGTCGACCTGGCCTGGCGCGCGGTCAAGGCGGGCTTCCACGTGGTGGAGGTGCCGATCACCTTCGTCGAGCGGGAGCGCGGCGACAGCAAGATGAGCCGCAACATCGTCGTCGAGGCGCTGTGGCGGGTCACCGCGTGGGGGGTCGGGTCCCGGGCCGGCAAGATCACCGGGCGCAGGCCGCTGCCGTAGCGCGCCGGGCCGTCAGGCCAGGATGTTGACGGCCCGGGCCACCACCAGCACCACGGTGATCAGCGACACCGCGGACTGCGCCAGCATCAGCAGCTTCGCGACCGAGGTCACCGGCATCACGTCGGTCGGGCTGAACGCCGTGGAGTTGGTGAAGGACAGGTAGAAGTAGTCGAGGAAGGCCGGCTCCCAGTGCGGGGGAGCCAGCTCCGGGCGTCTGCATCTGCACGAAGAGGAAGTCCGGCACGTCGCGGTCGCCGTGCGCGCGGGCGGCCGGGCCGCCCCGGTCCAGCTCCCAGTAGCCGAGCGCGAAGATCACGATGTTGGTCAGCCAGACCGCCCCGCCGGTCAGCAGCAGCGTCCCCGCCGCCGCGTGGTCGGTGCCGGGACCAGGCCGTCCACCAGGCGGACGGCGGAGTACGCGTTCGCGCCGCAGATCATCAGCGGTCAGCAGCAGGGCCAGCGCCCGGTAGCCGCGCGAGCGGCGCTCGATCCGGTGCGGGTTGACCGCGATCAGGCAGACCAGCAGCGCGAACTCCAGGGCGGGCATCAGCGCCCTGCGGCTGCACCGAGAGCCAGCCGCGGCAGCGTCAGCTGGATCACCACCACCGCCAGTACGGCGCTGCTCGACGCCCAGCGCACCTCGCCGCGGGTGACCCGCCGCCACGCGGGGACGAACCGCTGCCCGGCCTGCGCGAGTCCGGTGCGGGTCGGGGCGAGCAGCGCCTCGATGCGGGCCAGCCGGTCGGCGAGGGTGTCGTCCTCGCCGTCACCGTCGCGGTCACCCCCGCCGGCCGGGCGGGGCGCCGGGTCGTACGGCGCGGCTGGGGCTGGTCTGCGCCCTCGGGGGGCTCCTGGTGCGTCACGCGGGACATCGTCGCCGCCGGCGCGGCCGCGGTCCACCTCGGGGCCGGGCACAGATCCGGGCTTTACCCGGACTTTGGCACACTTGAGCTATGACAACGAGTACACCGCCCCCGGTCCGGCCGAGGCCGGACGACTCCCGTCGGCAGCCGCCCGGACGGCGGCGTTCGCGGGCCCGCACCCTGCGTGCCGCTCGGGGTCGCGGCGTGGGCGGTGCTGGAGATCTGGCTGATGATCGTGGTGGCCGACGCGACCAGCGGGCTCATGGTCGCTGCTGCTGCTCCTGGCCGGGTTCGTGCTCGGCGCGGCGGCCGTCAAGCGCGCCGGGCCGCAGCGCGTGGCGCAATCTCGCGGCCTCGGTCTCCGCGCAGCAGGCCGGCAAGGCGCCGACCGCGCCCGAGCAGCGGGGGCCGCAACGGGCTCGCCATGCTCGGCGGGCTGCTGCTGATGATCCCCGGGTTCGCTCTCCGACGCGGTGGCGCTGTTCCTGCTCTTCCCGCCGACGCGCAAGGCTGATCGGCCGGCTCGCCGACCGCGGCGGCCGCCCGCGCCCTGCGCAGCCACGGCGTCCCCACGGACGCCTTCCCGCCGACCCCTTCCGCGGGACCCACCACGCCGCCCCCGTCCGACGGCAAGGTCATCCAGGGCGAGGTCATCAACCGCGATTAGCGCCTCCGGAGCGGGCCGGACACCGGCCGCCCGGCCCGGACCGCATCCGGCGCCGGGCGCCGCGCGGCCACGACATCCGGCCCGGCGCGCGGCGCGGCGGAAAATGGGGCGCCCGGCGCGGAGTGCGTGAAGCTCCGGCCGGGCGTGAGTGTCGGGGGCCCGCGTCATCGCGGGCCCGGGGGCCTGTTGTCAGGCGGATTTGCGGTTGTCCCGCGGATGCACCGCGATGTTCATCGCCCCGGAGCGCAGGACGGCCAGCCGTTCGGCCAGCACCTCCTCCAGCTCCTCCAGGGTGCGCCGCTCCATCAGCATGTCCCAGTGCGTGCGCGCGGGCTTGGTCGTCTTCTCCTCGGGGCCTTCTCCGTCCACCAGCAGGGCGGTCTGGCCGCAGGCGCGGCACTCCCACTCCGGCGGAATCTCGGCCTCAACCGAGAACGGCATCTCAAATCGATGTCCGTTCCGGCATGCGTACTCAACGGTCTGGCGCGGGGCCAGATCGATACCGCGGTCGGTCTCGTAGCTGGTGGCCCCGAGTCGCGTGCCGCGGAGAGCTCGCTCACTCATGAATCGTGCCTCCCGGGCTTGGTCGCCCACAGGACAGGTGTCGCTGTCGTCGTCATCCGGTCAACGTCCGGTCGGCGGTGAAGATTCCCGTTGAGGGATATGCGTCGCCCGTCGTGTCGCCCCTGTTTGTACCCACCGGCGTCCGGTTTGTCACATCCGCGCAGATATGTCACCCGGCGTTGTCATATCTTTTGCGTGCAGTGACGGTCAGGCTCGCTGGGCCAACCGCGTACACTACCGGTCCGCACCGCTCAGGACTAAATCGTGTCCACTGCCGCGGGTTCCGGCGCTTCCCGGCGAATCGCCGCAGAACCGGCCACGGGGCCCTCCGCGTGCCGGTCTCCGAGGATGGCGCGAAGACCCGCAGGAAGAACTGCGCCAGCGGCCCGATCGCCACGGCGTAGAGCACCGTGCCCACGCCCACCCCGCCGCCGAGCACGAAGCCGGCCGCCAGCACGGTCAGCTCGATGCCGGTCCGCAGCAGCCGCAGCGAGCGGCCCGTCCTGCGGTGCAGCCCGGTCATCAGGCCGTCGCGCGGGCCCGGGCCGTAGCGGGCGGTGATGTAGAGGCCGGTGGCCACCCCGTTGAGCAGCACCGCCGCCAGCATCAGCGGGACGCGTACGGCCAGCGCGTGGTACTGCGGCACGACCGCCATGCGTCAGGTCGATGAAGGTGCCGACCAGGACGACGTTGGAGACCGTGCCCAGGCCCGGCCGCTGCCGGATCGGCCACCACAGCAGCAGGACGACCGCACCGACGACAATGGAGATGATGCCGATGCTGATCCCCGTCAGCCGGCGACAGGCCCTGGTGGAGGACGTCCCACGGGTCCAGGCCGAGGGCGGCACGGATCAGCAGCGCGTCGCTCGCGCCGTACAGCGCGAGGCCGGCGTACAGCCGGACAAGACGGACGGAACACGGAGCCCCCCTGGCGGTCGATCGGACGCACATGCCACTCTGTGGCCTGTACGGGCACATGTTCTACGGCCAATCCTGCGGAAGGTGGACTGAATTCGATGCCTCAGTGGACTGCTTCGGTGAGCGCGGCACACCTGGCCCGGCTGCTCGAACCGCGCTCCGGCGCCGGTGCGCGGGCGCCGGGCGGCGCGCCGGCTGCCCGCCTACCGCGGGCTCGCCGACGGGGTGCGGCTGCTGGTGCTCGAAGGGCGGGTGCAGGTCGCCGCCCGGCTGCCCGCCGAACGCGAACTCGCCCTCGCGCTCGGGGTGAGCCGCACGACGGTGGCGGCCGCGTACGAGGCGCTGCGGGCCGAGGGGTTCGCCCGCTCCCGGCGCGGCGCGGGCAGCTGGACCGCGATCCCCGAGGGCCACATCGCTGCCCTCGCGCAGCCTGGAGCCGCTGCCGCCGGACGCCGCCGGCTCCGTCATCGACCTGGGCTGCGCCGCGCTGCCCGCCCCCGAGCCGTGGCTGACCCGGGCCATGGAGGGCGCGCTCGCCGAGCTGCCCGCGTACGCCGCCACGCACGGCGACTTCCCCGCCGGGCTGCCGGTGCTGCGCGAGGCCATCGCCGACCGCTACACCGCGCGCGGGGTGCCCACCATGCCCGAGCAGATCATGGTGACCACCGGCGCGATGGGCGCCATCGCCGCCGCCACCCGGCGGCTGGTCGGCTTCGGCGAGCGGGTCGCCGTCGAGTCGCCCAGCTACGCCAACGTGCTGGAGCTGTTCCGCGAGACCGGCTCCCGGCTCGTGCCGGTGGCGCTGCGCGAGGACCTGGCCGGCTGGGACATGCCGGCCTGGCGGCGCGTGCTGCGGGACGCCGCGCCGCGGATGGCCTACGTCATGCCCGACTACCACAACCCGACCGGCACCCTCGTCGGCGACGAGCAGCGCCGCGAGCTGGTCGAGGCCGCCCGCGCCGCCGGCACGGTCGTGGTCGCCGACGAGACGATGGCCGAACTCACCCTCGACGGCGAGGAGTCCGGGGTACGGCCGATGGCCGCGTTCGACCGCGGCGGCACGGTGATGACCGTGGGCTCCGCGAGCAAGGCGGTCTGGGCGGGGCTGCGGATCGGCTGGGTGCGGACCACGCCCGACGTGGTCCGGCGGCTGGTCTCCGCCCGCGCCTACCTCGACCTCGGCTCACCGGTCGTCGACCAGCTCGCCGTCGCCTGGCTGCTGCGGGGAGGCGGCTGGGAGCAGGCGCTGGCCGAGCGCCGGGTACGGGCCCGCGAGTGCCGGGACGACCTCGCGGCCGCGCTGCGCGAGCACACGCCCGGCTGGGAGTTCACGGTGCCGCGCGGCGGCATGACCATGTGGGTACGGACCGGCGACGTCTCCGGCTCGCGGCTCGCGGTGGCCGGCGAGCGCCTCGGCGTCCGCGTCCCGTCCGGGCCCGCGCTTCGGGGTCGACGGGGCCTTCGAGTCCTACGTGCGCATCCCGTTCACCGTCAGCGGCGCCGCCGCGGAGCGAGGCCGCGTCCCGCCTCGCCCAGGCCGCCGACCTCGTCCGCTCCGGCGCCGGCGCGGACGGTGAAGCCACGGGCCTCTTCGTGGCGTGACCCTCCCTTCCCGGGAGGCCCGCCGGACCCTCCACCTCAGCTTCTTCCGTCCCGGGGGCCTTCCGACGCACCCGCGGTGCGTGACCCTGGGGGGTTGGGCAACCCCCAGGGCACCGCGCCCGGCTTCGGGGCCGCCGGTGCGGTGTCGTCGGGCGTCCCGCCGTCGCGGCGGTGTGGGATGGGCTGCCCGATCCCCGGCTGGGGCTGCTGTGTTGGAGCTGGGCCAGGGGTTCGCGTCACCGTGTGGCGGTGGGTAGGGGTGGGGTTGGGCGTTCCCGCGCCTACGTGCGGGGGTGCGTCGGGGTTTCCGCCGCCGCGGTGGGGAGCGGGTTGTGGTGTTCGGCGGTGCGGGGCGGGGCGCGCCCGGGTTCGGGCCGCGTGCGACTCGTTGCTGTGTTCGGGCTGGGCAGGGGGCTCGGGGCGGGGTTGGGCGGCACCGCGTTGCCGGGCCGGGGGCGGTGGGTCCGGCTCGGCCCGGCGGCGAGCCGTCAGCCGAGTTCCAGGTCCGCCACCGTGCGGACCACCGCGTCCTTGCGGAGGGTGACGGCTTCGGGGAGCGGCTCGGGGTCGGCGGCGGGGGGCTGCGGGGGCTCGGGTGAGTCGGGGGGGAGGAGGGCGAGGACGGCGGCGCGCTGCGCGTCGGGCGTCTCCTCGTCGAAGGGATCGGGCGTCGCGGGCACCTGGAGCCGCAGGACGGGCCCGGTGCCGAGCCGGGCGTAGCCGCGCCCCGGCGGGACGTCGGCCGCCGGGGTGGTCCGCTGCGGCGCCCCCAGGACGGCCTGCACGTGCTCGGGGTCCAGCCGCCCGAGCACGACCCGGGCGCGGGTCTGCGCGATCACGACCGGCGCGAGCGTCTCCGTCGCGTCGAGCTGGTCCGCGACGGCCACCGCGACGTTCGCCGTACGCCCGTGCCGCAGCGGCACGTCGAGCAGCGCCTGCGGGTCCGGCCGCCCCTCGGCGAGCGCGAGCTGGGTGAGCGCGGTCGGCCGGTCGACGAGGATCCACAGCGGCCGCCGTACGTCCTCGGCGACCGGATTCCCGGCCTGCCGCGCCCGGTTGACGGCGATGAGCCGCCGCTCGGTCTCGTGCGCGGCCCACTCCAGCGTCGCGGACGCGCCGAGCAGCCCGTCCTCCACGGCCAGCACGCCGGGCCGGCCGGCCAGGCACGCGTACTCGCCCGTACCGCTGCCGTCCACGATCACCACGTCGCCGTGCACCAGCGCCTGGAGCGCGATGGACCGCAGCAGGCTGGTGGTGCCCGTACCGGGCTGGCCGAGCGCCAGCAGGTGCGGCTCGGTGGAGCGGGCGCCGGTCCGCCACACCACGGGCGGCGCGTCCCGGGTCTGCGCCCCTGCTCGTCCTCGCCCGCCGTGACCGGCACGGTCCGCTGCACGGCGTCGGCGTCGGTGAACCCGAGCACCGTCTCGCCCGGTGAGGTGACGAACCGCTGCGCGACGATGTCGGTCGGCAGCGGCGGCAGGGCGGTGAGGGTGAGGTGGTTCTCCTCCTCGTTCCAGTCGAAGCGGTACTCGCGGCCGCGCCCGGCCTTCGCGTGCAGCAGATGCTCGACCCGGGCCCGGGAGTCCGCCTCGCCGTCGGTGAAGTACGCCGGGTAGCGCAGGTGCAGCCGCGCCAGCCGGCCGTCCTGGAACTCGTACGAGCTGAACGCCCGGTCCCAGCCCCCGTCGTGGGCGTACAGCGGCGCCGGGTCGCCGGCGTCGGACAGGTACGGCACCAGCGCCTCGTACAGCGACTGGAGCCGTACGCTCTCGGCCTCGGTCGGGTCCGGCGGGCGCGGAGTCGCCGCGCTCGCGGCCCATCCACGCGGCCGACACCATCAGCGCGGCGATCCCGAGGATCGGCCCGTACGGCATCATCGCCACGATCACGACGGCCGCCGCGGCGAGCAGCAGGGCCGGGCCGCGCCGGTCCTTGGGGGTGCGGCCCCACCAGCCGCCCGCCCAGGACGCCTGCCTGCGCATGCCACGGGCGATGGTGATGACGGGGTGGAGCACGTCGCTGGCGCCGTCGGCCGCGCTACGCGCCAGATCGCGGCCGCGGGCGACCGCCGGTCGGCTGATCAGGATGCTGGGAAGGGGACGCCTGGCCACGGGTGCTCCATGGGGTGGTTCGGGTGCGGGGGGACGCGGGGGCGACGCGGTGGGGAACGCGTGCGGGAACGGGTACGGGTACGGGCCCGGAGCGGATCGACCGCTGCCGGGCCCGTGGACGGGTGGGGCAGGAGGGGCCGCCGGGGACGGCGCTAGATCTTGAGTCCGCCGATCAGGCTGGCCAGGCTCGCCCCGCCCGCCGTGATGCTCGGGGCGATGGCCGTGCCCGCCAGGTAGAACCCGAAGAGGGCGCAGACCAGTCCGTGCGACGCCTTCAGGCCGTCCTTGCGGAAGAACAGGAACACGATGACGCCGAGAAGCACGACGCCTGAGATGGACAGGATCATTGGGCTCTTCTCCTGAGGTGATGGGGACGGTCACCATGAGTTCTTCCAGGCTCACAAAAAGTAATAGATCGCGCACGGCGGCAAACGGGTGATTTGTAGCGGATTTCCACCACCTGGGTGAGTCGGCGGGCGTCCCGCGGCGGGCCTGGCCGCGATCGTTGCCGGGATGTGCCGCCCCGGGCGCCGATCCGGGACCGCCCCCGCCGGTGGAGCAGGCACCGCGTCCGATCGGGTGACGGCCGCGCGCTCCCGGTGACGGGGGCCGTCGCGGGGCGGTCGCAGGTGGTCGCGGGGAGTCCTACGGGAGGCGGTCGGCGGTGGCGGCGGGCGCCCGGGGGCCGGAGCGTCCGGAAGGCGGGGGCGGGCGCCGGTCCGGGGCCGCTCCGGGGAGGATGGCCGGGTGCAGCTCACCCCGATCACCTGGCCCCGGCTCGCCGACGCCCTCGCCGAGCGCGTCGCCCGCGCCGCGCCGCCCGGCTCCTGGTGGCGCGTCGCGGTGGACGGCGCCCCCGCCGCCGGCCCCGCGGACCTGGCCGACGCGGTCGCCGCCGCGCTGCCCGCCCTCGGCCACCCGGTGCTGCGGGTCAGCGCCGCCGCCTTCTGGCGGCCCGCGTCCCAGCGGCTGGAGTACGGGCACGAGGACGTCGACGCGTACTACCAACTGTGGCTGGACACGGGCGCCCTGCGCCGCGAGGTGCTCGAACCGCTGGGCCCCGGCGGCACCGGCCGCGCCCTGCCGTCGCTGCGCGACCCCGCCACCGACCGCTCCACCCGGGCCGACTACGTCGAACTCCCGCCCGGCGGCGTCCTCGTGCTCGACGGGCCGCTGCTGCTCGGCCAGGGGCTGCCGTTCGACCTCACCGTCCATCTGCGGCTGTCCGCGGGCGCGTTGGAGCGGCGCACCGCGCAGGACGAGCGGTGGACGCTGCCGGCGTACGAGCGCTACGCGCGCGAGGCGCTGCCCGAGGAGGCGGCGGACGTGCTGGTGCGGGCGGACGATCCGCGCCATCCGGCGTGGACGGGGTGAACGCGGCGGCGGGCCGCAGGGTGCGCGGGCTGGAGCGGTCGGTGCGGCCAACGCTGTTGCCGGACAGGGCATTTGGGGTCCTTCGGGGCGTCCCGTCCCGTACTGTCCCCGGTTCGGAACCGCTTCGCGCCCGCCCGGTCCCGGACCGTTACCGCCCCGCCTTGCCGTGGGGCGGCGCCCACCGCTAGCGTCCTCGACCACCATGACTGTCGCCATCGCGCCGCTGACCACCGAGCACATACCCGAGGCCGCGCAGCGGTACGACCGCTGGTTCGCGCGGGCCCGCCGCCCTCCCTCGCAGCGGTCGTGGCTCGCCGACGGCCCGGTGCGCGGCGAGGAACTCCTCGGCAAGCTCCAGCACGCCCCCGGGCTCGAAGCCTGCCGCGCCCTCGACGGCGACGGCGGCCTCATCGGGTACCTCGCCGCGCGGCCGGTCGACATCGGCCCCGACGACCCGGCCGCCCTGCGCGGCCACCCGCGCTCCGCGCTCGTCCCGTACGGCGGCCACGCGCTGCCCTCCGGGCGGGAGGGCGAGGTGCTGCGGTCGCTCTACGCCCGGGTCGCCGAACGGCTCGTCGCCGAGCGGCGGCTCGTCCACTACGTGGAGGTGCCGGCCGGGGAGACCGCGACCGGGCCCTGGTTCGACCTCGGGTTCGGCCGTGAACTCGTGCACGGGCTGATGGCCGTCAAGGCCCGCGGACGGCAGCCGCGCGGCGTCGAAGGGCTCGGCATCCGCCGGGCCGGGCCGGGCGACCTGCCGCAGGTCGGCAGGATGGCGGCCGAGTCCGCGCGCAGGCAGCGCGGCACCGCGACCTTCCAGCCGCAGCCGGAGGCGGCGCTCGCCGCACTGCGGCTGCACTACGCCGACGCGCTCGCCGACCAGCGCTGCGGGGCGTGGATCGCCTCCCGGCGCGGCGAGGAGATCGGCATGGTGCTGCTCGTGCCCGCCGACCCCGATCCGGTCACGCCGGCGTCCTGCGTCGAACTCGTCGAGGCGTTCGTCGAGCCCGTCGGCGCGCGGGGAGGGGGTCAGCCGGGTGCTGCTCGCGACGGCCATCGCCTGGGCGTACGACAACGGCCACCGCTACATGTCCGCCCGCTGGCGCTCCTCCTCCCCGCTCGCGGCGGGCCACTTCCCCGCGATCGGCTTCCGCCCGGTCGCCTACCGCCTCACCCGCACCCTCGACTCCCGCTTGACGGGTCCCCCGGGGACGTCCTGACGAACCCCCTGCGGGCTGCACGCGGGAGCGGACGCCCACCCTCTTCCGCGGGGCCGGCGCCGGGCGGGCGGGTGACGCGCCGGCGCCCGTCGGGCACCGCCGGTCTCCGCTGTCCCGCTTCCCACCGCGGCGGGTGCGTGCGGGTGCTCCGTGCGGGGCTGACTTCCCGGAGCGGGGTCATTTCGCTTCGGCGCGGCGCGCTGAGGTGCGGGTGCCCACCCCGGGTGCGGGTTGCCCTTTGGGGAAGGGGGCTCGACCCCTTCGCGCGGCACCGCCGGTCTCCGTCGTTCCGCGTCCCGCCGCGGCGGGGGGTGTACGGGTGTTCCGGGCGAGGAGGGGCAAATGCGGGCAATCGACGCAAAGTTGAGCCGTGTGAGCGGGATCACGGTGTGGGAACCGTACGGGTTCGGCGGGGTACGGGGTGTGGAGACGGGCGGGGGAGGATCACCCGGAGGCGCGCGGTCGGACACCCGCGGTGAGTGACGTGGGGACGCAGCGGGGGCGTACGGCGACGGGCGGTGAGCGGGGCCGGGGGCGTCGCGGGCGGGCCGCCGCGGAGGTGGTTGCCCGCCGGGAGGGCGTCCTTTAGGTTCCGAGTCCTGCGGGCACCTCGCCCGCGAACCCCTTCCGCCGGGCGGACCGCCGAATCCTGCCGCCGCCCGCACCGCGGATCAGCCGAGAACGCAGCGGGCAGGAGCGGGGGACCCAGGTAGGCCGCCGTCCCGGGGCACATCGCCACCAGGACGGCTCGGGGTGAAGTCGCGCCAGCGACCGGGCAGCTCCGGCCCGAACCCGACAGCTCACCTCGCAGGCGTAGGAGAGGACATCCCCCATGCCCGCATCCGGCCGGCACCGCAGATCCGCGCCCCGCGACCACCGCCTGACCCGCCTGTTCATGGCCGCGGGCACCGGGAGCGCCGCCCTGGCCCTGCCGCTGCTCACCGCCACGAACGCCTCGGCCGCCGCCGCGGCGAAGTCCGCCCCGGTGAAGTCCGCGCCCGACGGCTCCGCCCCGCAAGCCGCCGCCAAGCCGGCCGCCCGCACGTACGACGTGGTCCGCGGCGACTCCCTGTCCGCGATCGCCCGCACCCACCACGTCGTCGGCGGGTGGCACCGGCTCTACACCGCCAACCGGCCGGTCATCGGCGCCGACCCGGACCTGATCCGCCCCGGCGAGCACCTCACCCTGGGCCGCGGCGGCGCCGCCCACCCGCTCACCCGGGCCGCACCGACGCCCGCGCACAAGGCCCGGCCGCCACCGGCTGGACCACTCCCGTCGGCTCCGCCCCCATCGGCACCGGCTACAAGGTCGCCGGCTCCAACTGGTCCAGCGGCTACCACACCGGCGTCGACTTCCTGGTGAACACCGGCACGCCCGTGCACTCCGTGGCCGCCGGCACCGTCGTGTCGGCCGGCTGGGACGGCTCGTACGGCAACGACGTGATCGTCCGGCACGCCGACGGCAGGTACACGCTCTACGGCCACCTCTCGCAGACCCTGGTCTCCGCCGGGCAGAGCGTGACCGAGGGACAGCAGATCGGCGTCTCCGGCGCCACCGGCAACGTCACGGGCCCGCACCTGCACTTCGAGGTGCGCACGACGCCGGACTACGGCTCGGACATCGACCCGGTCGCCTACATGAGCGCGCACGGCGTCAGCATCTGACACCGGCACCGCCGCGCCCGCCTCGGGCGGCCGACGCGCCCGCCCGGTCTGCACAACCGGGCGGGCGCCCACCTGCTCCGTACGACCCGCGTCCGGCTCAGCCGAACATCGCGGCCAGTTCGCCGCGCGAGACCACGCCCAGCTTCGGATACGCCTTGTACAGGTGGTAGCCGACCGTCCGTGGGCTGAGGAAGAGCTGCGCGGCGATGTCCTTGTTGGACAGGCCGCGCGCGGCCAGCCGTACGATCTGCGTCTCCTGCGGGGTCAGCCCCGCCTCCTCGGCGACCGAACGCGGCTGCTGCCCGCCGGTCGCCACCGCGGCGCCGGTCGCGCCCAGTTCGCCCCGGGCCCGGTCGGCCCAGGGCCGCGCGCCGAGGCGTTCGAAGGTGTCGAGCGCGGTCCGCAACCGCCCGCGCGCCTCACCCGTGCGGCGGGCCCGCCGCAGCCACTCGCCGTACAGCAGCGCGGTGCGGGCCGACTCCAGCGGGCGCAGGTGCGGGTCGTGGGCCGCCAGCGCCTCGGTGAAGTACGCCTCCGCGTCGGCGTCGGACGCGCGCAGCGCCCGGCAGCGGGCCACCAGCGCCCGCGCCCAGTCCTCCCGCGACCGGCGCGCCCACTGCTCGAACCGGGCGAACGGCTCGTCCGCGCGCCCGGGTTCGCCCAGCCGCACGGCCGCCTCGACCAGGTCGGGGACGCTCCGGGTGGCGCAGATCAGGTGCGTGACGGCAGGTTCCGTGAGCAGGGCGAGCCGGTCCAGCGCCGACCGGGCGCGGCCCAGGCCGAGTTCGAGCAGGCCCTGCGACCAGTACGCCCAGGGCGCGCCCGGCGCCATCGCGCTGCCGGTGTCGGCGGCGAGCGAGTCGTCGCAGTGCGCGCGGCAGGCGGCCTCGTCGCCGCGGACGGCGGCGATGTGCGCCAGGGTGCTGCTCAACTGGCTGACCCACTGGCCCTGCCGGGTGTCCCGGGCGATCCGCAGGCCCTCGGCCGCCGAGGCGTGCGCGTCGTCCAGCCGCCCGGCGAAGATCTCCGCCTCGGCGTGGAAGAACATGATGGTGGTCAGCCGGCCCACCGCGCCGCTCTCCCGGCTCTCGGCGGCCAGCGCCGTCGTCAGGTCGTACGCCTGCGCGTCCTGGCCGAGGGTGAGGCCGACCCCGCACACCATCACCAGGTCGCGCGGGTCCACCCCGCCGGCCCGGGCCGCGGCGGCGGCCTCGGAAACGGCCGGCGGCGCGTGCGAGGCGGCGTCCGGCCCCAGCGCCCGGGTGAGGAACCGCGCCACCGGCCGGATCGGCGCGTCAGGCGGCAACTCCAGCGCCGCCAGCCGCCGTACGGTCTCCTCGACCGCCTCCGGCCCCGAGTACCAGGCCGTGTGGGTCGCCTGCACCAGCATCCGCCCCGCCCGTACCGGCTCCGCCCGGGCGACCAACTCCGCGCCCTCCAGCAGCATCCGGTGCGCACTGGGGTACGCCCCCCGCCCGAACTCGCCGAGCGCGTCGACGTGCAGCGCGCGGGCCCGGACGACCGGGCCGGGAACGCCGTCGCCCCCGGGCGCGGCGCTGTGGGCCGCGAGCCGGACGGCCTCGGCGGCCAGGGCGCCGGCCTGGGTGAACGCGGCTGATTCGGCGGCGGATTCGGCCGCGAGCAGCAGGCGGCCGACGCGGGCGGCCGGGTCGGTGCTCAGCCGGGCGGCGCGCTCGTAGGCGGCCGCCGCCGCTGCGTGGCCGCTGCGTTCGCGGGCCCGGGCGGCGGTGGCCTCCAGGGCGGTGGCGACCGCCTCGTCGGGGCCGGTGGCCGCGGCCGCCAGGTGCCAGGCTCGGTGGTCGGGGTCGAGGACCGGGTCGGCGGCCTCGGCCAGTGCCCGGTGGGCGGCCAACCGCTCGCCCAGCGGCGCCCGTTGGTAGATCGCGGCCCGGATCAGCGGGTGCCGGAAGCGGAGCTTGTCGTCCTCGTCGACCAGCACCAGGCCCGCCTCCTCGGCGGGCGGCAGGTCGGCCACGCCCGCGTCGAGCGCCGTGGTGGCCCGCAGCAGCAGGTCGGGGTCGCCGGTGTGGTCGGCGGCGGCCACCAGCAGCAACGTCTGGGTGCGGCGCGGCAGATGGCTGGCCCGGCCGTGGAAGGCCATCTGGAGCCGACTGGTCAGCGGCAGCGAACCCGGCCCCGCGGCGGCCGGCTGCTCGCGGGCGGCAGCCGTGCCGAGGCCGAGCGGCAGTTCGAGCAGGGCCAGCGGATTGCCCTGGGCCTCGGTGAGCACCTGGCGCCGTACGCCCTCACGAAGCGTCCCGCCGCGCTCGGCGAGCAGCGCCGCGGCGGCGGCCTCGTCCAGCCCGCCGAGCCGCAGTTCCGGCAGGCCGGGCGCGGCGAAGGAGCCCTCCGTGTCGCGGGCGGCGAAGAGCATGGCGACGCCCTCGGCGTCCAGCCGCCGGGCGGCGAAGGCCAGCGCGTCGCAGGACGCCCGGTCCAGCCAGTGCGCGTCGTCCACCACACACAGCAAGGGCCCCTCGCCGGCGTGCCCGGACAGCAGCGACAGCACCGCGAGCCCGACGAACATCGGCTCGGCCGCTCCGTCGGCGGCCAGCCCGAACGCGGCCCGCAGCGCCCGCTGTTGCGGCCCCGGCAGCACGTCGAGCGCGCCCATCGCCTTGCGCAGCAGCAACTCCAGCCCGGCGTAGGGAAGTTCAGCCTCGAACTCCACCCCCGAGCCGCGCACCACCGTCATCCCGGCGGCCCCGGCCTCGGCGACCGCCTGCCGCAGCAGCGCGGTCTTGCCGATCCCCGCGTCGCCGCGCAGCACCAGCGCGCCGCTGCGGCCGTCCCGCGCACCGTCCAGCAGCGCGCTGACCGCGGCCGCTTCCCCGTCCCGTCCGTGCAGCATGCCGAGCACGCTAACCGATCAGTCCCAGACCGCGGCGGATCGCGGTCTCCACGGGCGAGTACGCCCCGTCCGCGCGCTCCGGGTCCACCTGCACCGCCGGGTACAGCGGCGGCTGGGCCATGAACCGCGGCCGGCTGCCGTGGTGCGGCTGCGCCGCGTGCACCAGGAAGGGGTGGCAGAGGAAGACGTCGCCGGGCCGGCCGGTGGCACGGGCCAGTGGCCGGTGGGCGCTGGCCGCGTCGATCGCGGCCGCCGCCGCGAAGATCGAGGTGCCGCGCTCGCCGTACGGCGCCAGCACCGCCGGCACGTCCAGGTGCGAGCCCACCCGGATACGGGTCGGCGCGTCGTCCTCGCCGACGTCGGTGAACAGGAACAGCATCAGCAGCGCCCGGTCCCGGGACCGTACGTTCGTGAAGCAGGTCCGCTCGCCGGGCAGTTGGTAGCCGGCCTCGATGTGCCAGCCCGCGTCGTCCGGCTCCTGCTCGTGCGGGAAGCGCAGCGGGAAGGAGCCGAGCGACGCACGCGGCGCCCAGCGCCCGGCGCCGACCAGCAGGTCGAACGCGGCGTGCAGCGCCGGGGTGTTGGCGGCGTCCTCGAACGGCCGCTGTGCCATGTCGCCGATCCGGTGCACGGGCGCGGTCCAGGTCGCCGGGTCGTCCGGGGCGCAGCCGGTGGCCTCCCACAGCAGGGCCGCGCACTCCCGCGCGGTGGCGCCCGGGAAGGCGCCCTCGATCTTCACGAAGCCGTCCGTGAGGAAGGCGTCGACCATCGCGTCGTCGTCCATCGGGCGATCGTCACCCGGCGGGGCGGGCCGGGGCCACCGGATTTCCGCCGCAGGCCGTGGCTGTGGGCCGCGGGCCCCGGGCCGCCTGACGCCGGGGGCGGCGCGCATCGGACCGGGCCAGTGGCGGGGCGGGGGGTCACGCCTCGCCGTGCACCGTGCCCTGCACCTGCCGCAGGAACGTCCGGTTGTCCGGCGACTGGCGGATACGGTCGAGCAGCACCTCCAGGCCGGACTGGGAGTCCCGCCCGACCAGCGCCCGCCGCAGGCCGCGGATCACGCTCACCTCGCCGGGCGGCAGCAGCAGTTCCTCGCGCCGCGTGCCCGAGGCGGTGACGTCCACGGCGGGGAAGATCCGCCGCTCGGCGAGCGCGCGGTCCAGGTGCAGCTCCATGTTGCCGGTGCTCTTGAGCTCCTCGTAGTAGAAGTCGTCGGCCCGCGACCCGGTGTCGACCAGCACGGTCGCCAGGATCGTCAGGGAGCCGCCCTCCTCGGCCTTCCGGGCGGCGCCGAACAGCCGCTTCGGGCCGAGCAGGGCCGCCGCGTCCACGCCGCCGGACAGGGTACGGCCGCTGCCGGCGGTGGCGTTGTTGTGCGCCCGGCACAGCCGGGTCAGGGAGTCCAGCAGGATCACCACGTCCCGGCCCTGCTCCACCATCCGCTTGGCCCGCTCCACGGCGAGTTCGGCGACGGCGACGTGCTGCTTGGCGGGCTGGTCGAAGGTGGAGGAGATCACCTCGCCGCGCACTCCGGCGCGCATGTCGGTGACCTCCTCGGGGCGCTCGTCCAGGAGCAGCACCATGAGGTGGGCCTCGGGGTGGTTGGCGGCGACGGCCGCCGCGATGCCCTGGAGCACGATGGTCTTGCCCGCCTTGGGCGGGGCGACGATCAGGCCGCGCTGGCCCTTGCCGACCGGGGCCATCAGGTCGATGACCCGCCCGGCCGTGGCGGCCGGGCCCTTGAGCGCCGGGCTCTCCAGCCGCAGCCGCTCGGTGGGGTGCAGCGGGGTCAGCTCGGCGAAGTGCGGCCGGGTCGCGGTGGGCGGCAGGCCGTTGACCAGCCGCACCTCGGCGAGCGTGCCGGGCCGCCCGGCCACGCCCTCCACCAGGTCGCCCCGGCGCAGCCCGTGGCCGCGGACGAGCGCCGGGGACACCACGGCGTCGTCGGGGGAGGGGAGCAGGCCGGGGCCGCGCAGGCGGCCCTGCCCGCCGCGTTCGGTGTCGAACACACCGGTGAGCACCCGCTGCGGCAACTCCTGCCGGACCAGGGGGCGTTCGAGAATCTCGGTCATGAATGGTCGTCCTTTCGCGGACGGATGCTGTACGCGGCGCCGCGCGCCGCCTGTGACATGGGTTGAGGAGGTGCGGCGCGAGCGGACTGGTCACGCTCCGCGTGCCGCGAGAGCCGCCACCGGTGTTCCGGCAGCGGGGGAATCAGACGTATCCGGGTGCGTCCGGAGGGGCCCGTCCGAAGTGGGCCCTGGTGGACGCGCCCTGGTGGACCGTGCCCGTCCGGACCTCGCTCGTCAGGGCTGGTGAATCCACGGTATGAGTCCTCGGAAGTGGGACTGAGCCCGGAAGAAGGACCGGAAGAAAGAACCCGGAAGAGGGACACGGCGCCTCAGAAGGACGCGGACTATATGTCCCTGTAGTGACCTTAGCACGCGCGTCCGACGGCGGGCTAGTCCACCTCGATACCGTGCTCCTGCACCAGGTCCACCAGGCCGCCCGGCCCGGGATAGCCCTTGCCGCCGGGCACGAAGGTCCAGTCGCCGCCGGACCGCTTGCGGAAGGAGCCGAGCACGAGGGCGGTCTCGCCGGGGCGGCCGTCGGAGACCTCCAGCCGGTCCGCCTCGCTGCCCTGCCGGGTCGGTGAGCCGTATCCGGGCGTCGGTGAAGCCGGACAGGTCGGCGTCCGGGTTCACCTGCGGGTCGACGGCCGCGACCAGCACCACCCGGTCCGCGCCGCGCGGGCAGCCGGTCGAAGTCCACCCAGACCGCGGCCTTGTCGCCGCCGAGCCCCGGCATCATCCGCACGCTGCCGTCGGGCGTGCGCGGGTTGTTGTAGAAGACGAAGTGGTCGTCGCCGAGCACCCGGCCGCCCGTGCACACCAGCGCGCACACGTCCAGCGCCACGTCCCCGGCCCACCACATGCCCAGCACGCTCGCGTCGGGCTCGTCGTCCACGCCGGCCTCGGCGCCGGCTCGCGGACCGGCGCGCCGCCCAACCGCCCTGCCAGACCGTGCTGGTGGAGCAGTTCGACCAGGTCCGTCCCCGACACCAGGGTGAGCGGTTTGCCGTTGGCGAAGGCGTGCGAGGTCGGGCCGAAGCCCGAAGTGGTGATCAGGACGCCCTTGTTGGCGCCGAGGCTCTGCACGGTGCCGTACAAGTCCCGTACGGCGCTGGGCGTCACGGTGTTGCGGTAGCGCTTGACCTGCACCACGATCGTGCCGCCGCGTATCGGGTCCGGGTCGAGGGCGTCCACGTCCACCCCGCCGTCGCCGGACCGTACGGTCGTCACCGCGTGCATGCCCATGGCCCGGAACAGCTCGGCGACCAGCTCCTCGAACTCCAGCGGGTCCATGGTCAGCAGGTCCGGCTCGTCGCCGCCGCCGTGCGAGACGACCGACCGGCCGGCCTCGCCGGGCAGCCGGGCCGGGGTGACGGCGGCCCGCCTGTCCGGGCGGGCGGACAACTGGCCGCCGAGCCCGTCGACCAGGCAGTCCACCGGGTTGACCTGGGCGAGGTTGACGGCCGTGAAGTCGGCGCGGGAGACCATCGCGGTGGCCAGGAACACCGGCGTGCGGTGGCCGGTGGCCGGGTCGGTGTCGTCCACGAAGCCGTTGAGCACCACCGACTCCAGCAGGTCGAAGGAGTCGGCGCCGAACACCTCGCGCAGCACCAGCAGCAGGCACTGGGCGAGCAGGTCGCGGTAGGCGGCCCGGCGCTCGGTGACCGGCCGCGGCAGCTCCTTGTCCCGGTCCGCGGTCGGCATGTAGCGGACCGCCGCCGCCTCGGGCACCACGGAGAAGGGCGGCAGCTCCCAGTTGAGCACCAGCCGCCGCTCGGGCGCCTCGAAGGTCGCCGACACCTGCCGGGGCAGCCCCTCGGGCCACGCCCGCGACGCGTACAGCGCACCGGTCACGTACTCCTCGACCGCGTCGGGCCGGCGCTCCGAGACCCGGGCCAGCGCAGTCGCGCACCCCGGCGTTGTGCCGCCGTATCTCCGCCAGCCGCTCGCCGGCCCAACGGTCGTAGCGCGCGCGGTAGTCGGCGAGCTGCGCCTGCCGCTGCGCCTCGGCGGCCCGGGCGGCCCGCAGGTCGGACTCGTAGGCGCGCTGCGCCTCCTGCTGCGCGTGCCGCCCGCCCCACCGGCCCGCGTGCTGCGCGGTGTACGCCTCGGGGCGCGGCATGGCGACGGGCCGGGCGAGCGGGCCGGGCGCGAAGGGCTCCAGCTCCTCCGGCAGCACCATCGCCGCGGCGGAGAACAGCGGCGACGCGCAGCCGGCCCGCAGCAGGCCCGCCAACTCCTCGTACCTGCGGTCGAGTTCCTCGGTGCGGCGGCGGGCGTCCTCCTCGCGGCGGCGCCGGTAGGCGGCCTTCTCCTCCTGCCGGGAGCGGGCCAGCGCGCGCTCGGCCGCCCGCTGCCGGCGGCTCCGTCCTCGCGCTGCTGCTGGAGCCGGGCCCGGTGCTGTGCCTCCGCCTGACGCTGCTGCTGGCGCTGGATCTCCGCCCATGTGGACACCAGCCCGGTCTGACGACGGCTCATGCGGATACAGCTCCCCCTCGGCAGCGCGCGGCAGTTGCACCGAACGCGCCCACCGCCCGGTCACCGAGCGTACCCCTTGGCCAGGGGTTTCACCGCCCGTTCAGCGGGCCTTCGCGGCGGCGCGGCGGCGCAGCAGCACCACGCAGGCGCCGGCGATCAGCACCAGGGCGCCGCCGACCGACCAGGCGGCGGGGGAGGCCACCGCGGAGTGCTTCGAGGGCGGCGCCGCGGGGGCCTGGGAGGGCTTGTCCTGGCACGGGCGCCGGCCCGCCGTGCGCGGGACCGGGGGCGCCGTGGCCGGCGCCGTGCGCGGGGTCGTGCGGTACGCCGTGCGGGAGGTCGGGGGCGGCGGTCGGGACGCTGTGCTCGGTGGCCGACGCGGCGTTGAGGGTGCCCACCGACGAGGTGCGGCCGACCGCCGAGAACCCCCAGTCGAGCAGTTCTGTCGCCTCGCGGTAGACCGCGTTGTACACCCCGGACTGCGGGTTCATCACGGTGACGATGAGGGTGCGGCCGTCCTTGCGGGCCGCGGCCACCAGGGTGTTGCCCGCGTTGGTGGTGTAGCCGTTCTTCACGCCCACCAGCCCCGGGTACGGCGTGACGCCCTTCGCGCCGGTCAGCAGCCGGTTGGTGTTCTGGATGCCGAAGGACTGCACGTACGCGCCGCGGTCGTCGTAGCCGCCGGGGAACTGCGCCTCCTTCGTGGAGCAGTACCGCGCGAAGTCGGGGTTGGCCAGCCCGGCGCGGGCGAAGACGGCCAGGTCGTACGCGGAGGACACCTGCCCCGGCTCGTCGTAGCCGTCGGGCGAGACCACGTGGGTGTCGTCGGCGCCGAGCATCTTCGCCTCGGCCTGCATCTGGGAGACCGTCAGCGGCACCGAGCCGTTCATGTGCGCCAGGACGTGCACGGCGTCGTTGCCCGACGCGAGGAACACCCCGCGCCACAGGTCGGCGACCGTGTACGTCTGCCCGCGTCTGCACGCCCACCAGGCTGCTGCCCTCGCCGATGCCCGCCAGGTCCGCGTCGGTGACCTTGTGCGCCAGGTCGCCGGGGAAGCGCGGCAGGACGGTGTCGGCGAAGAGCGTCTTGA
Organism: uncultured Actinomycetota bacterium; assembly: GCA_963820715.1. Classification (GTDB taxonomy): domain Bacteria; phylum Actinomycetota; class Actinomycetes; order Streptomycetales; family Streptomycetaceae; genus Actinacidiphila. The sequence goes on from CAWGAU010000007.1 coordinate 341,852, forward strand.
GCGTCGAGGCCGGCGGCAGCTGCCGGTGCGCGTCCTTGGCGGCCAGCACCTGTCCCGTGGTGGCGTCCGAGACCGTCCACGACAGCGCGGACAGGCCCGGACGGCAGGTCGGGCGTCCCGTCCTGCGGCATGACGTGCGTGCCGGGCTCGGCGAGCAGTCCGCCGTCCGCCCCGGCCGCGGCGGCGGAGCCGCCGGAACCGTGCCCGTCGCCGTGCCGCGGCCGCCGCGGGCCCGCTGGACAGCGCGGCCAGGCAGCAGACGGCGGTCAGCGCGCCCGCGGTACGGGCGGACGTGCGGACGAGGACGCGGCGCACAGGGCGGGTGGCAGTCATGTGATCACCGTAGGAACGGCGCACCCGGGGGGCGCGGTGGCGCAGCCCATCCCGGTGAGGGGGCCGCGCCTGCGGGTGACACCTCGCCGCCAACCGGACGTACCGTCACATGATCAGCGGCGTTACGGTGCTGACCGCCCGTCGGGTGCGGCCCGCCGGGCCTTCGCGCCGGACGGTACGGCCGCCCGCCGGCCGGGCCCGCTGCCGTACCCCGGCCGCCCGGGAAGGCCCGGTGAACCGGTGGTGAAACCCCTGGCCGATCAGTCCTCGGACAGCGCCCGCAGCCCGGCGGCGGTGGCCGCCTCGTCCAGCGGGACCGGCGGCGCCTTCATCAGCGCGGCCGACACCGGGTCCAGCACACCGCCGGCGCCGCGGTCCAGCGCGGCCTTGAGGTAGCGGACCGCGTCCAGCACGCTGCCCGCCGCGCTCGGCGAGTCGTCGACCTCCATCCGCAGGTCGATGTCGAGCGGGGTGCCGCCGAACGCCTCCGCCTCCACCCGGATGAACGCCACCTTGCGGTCCCCGAGGAACGGGATGAAGTCCGCGCCGACGTGCACCTGCGGGCCGCCGTCCGCGCGCCGCCGCCCGCGTCCCCGCCGAACATCCCCGACGCCTTCGTGGCCTTCTTGCCGGCCATCCGCTCGGGGTCCTGGAGGTTGAGGAAGTCCATGTTGCCGCCGCCGAGCAACTGGTACGTGCTGCGCAGCGCGACGCCGTTGCGCCGCAGCACCTCGACCAGGGCGCGGTGCACCAGGGTCGCGCCGAACTGGCTCTTCAGGTCGTCGCCGGCCAGCGGGAGGCCCGCCTCGGCGAACCGCGCAGCCCAGTGCGGGGAGCGGGCGATCACCGACGGGATGCAGTTGAGGAACGCGCACCCGGCCCGCAGCGCCGCCTGCGCGTACAGTTCCGACGCCTGCTGGCTGCCGGCCGGCAGGAAGTTGACCAGCACGTGCGTGCCGCTGTCGGCCAGCCGCCGCGCCACGTCGTCCACGCCCGCCTCGCCGCGCGCCTCCAGCCGGTGGGCGCTGCCGCGGCCGACGCCGTCGCTCAGCGCGCCCTCGGCCACGGGCACGCCCAGGTGCGGGACCCGCGCGAAGACCCGGGCGTTGTTCGGGGCGGCGCCGATCGCCTCCGACAGGTCCCGGCCGGTCTTCCCCGCCTGCACGTCGAAGGCGGCGGAGAACTCCACGTCGCCGACGGCGTACCCCGCGCACACCGGGTTCTGCAGCCCGACCGCCCCCTCGTCCGCGTCCCGGTAGAACTCGACGCCCTGGACGAGGGACGAGGCGCAGTTGCCGACGCCGACGATGCCGACGCGCACGGCGCTCAACGGTCCGCCCCGCCGTCGGCCGCGCCCTGCCGGGGGTCCTCGATGTGGAGCAGGAAGGCGTCGTGGCGGTGCACGCCGGGCCGCCCGGCGGCCTCGCCGAGGGCCGCGCGCAGGGCGCGCAGATGGCCCACGTCCATCTGGAGCGGCGGCTCGTCGGGCTGGTGGGTGGTGCCACGCGGGTAGTCCGCGCCCGGCGTGGTGGTCATCTCGATGTGGCAGCCGAGCAGGTGGGTGACCGGGCGGCGCTCGCAGAAGGCCAGCAGCCGGTCCACGGTCGCGGTGTACGCGGGCAGGTCGCGGACGTACAGGTGCCCGGGGTAGAGGGTGTCGCCGGTGAGGAGCAGGCCGGTGCGGCGGTCGTGGAAGAGCGCCGCCGCCGGTTCGTGGCCCGGCCCGGGCAGCACGTCGACCACCCGGCCGCCCAGGTCCAGCCGGGCCGTGCCCTCGGGCCACCGCGACAGACCGAAGAAGCCGGTGACCGCGTCGAGCCCGGGACCGACCGTCACCGTGTCCGGCCGGTCCGCGAACTGCCCGTCGCCCGCGATGTGGTCGCCGTGCCCGTGGGTGTGCGCGACCACCAGCCCGTACCCGTCGCGCGGATGCAGGTCGAGCCACCGGTCGATCGCCCCGTCCACCACGCGGCGCAGCGGGAACAGCTCCGGGTCCGCGGTGGCGCCGGTGTCCAGCAGCAGCGCCCGCCGCGCGCCCAGCAGCAGGAAGACGAACGGCGCCTCGAAGTGCACCGACATGTTCTGCCGCAGGATCAGGGTGCTCTCGTCGTAGGCGTGCACGTGGATCGCGGGCGCCGGGTCGTGTGCGGGGGACGGCCACCCCGCATGCCAGCGCACATCGAGCCCGTCCGTGTTTCGTGTCCTCACGTCGCGACCCTACCCGGTGGGTTCAGCGCACCAGTTCGGCCAGCAGCCGGTAGGAATCCAGCAGTTCGGACCGGTCGTAGGTGCTGGTGGTGACCAGGAACTCGTCGGCTGCGCTGCGCGTGAGCAGGGACCGGAGCGACTTGGCGACGTCCTCCTGCGTGCCGTGGAGCTGCCCGTCCATCGCCTCGTCGAAGCGGGCCCGTTCCGCGCCGGTCATGGTGCGCGCGGTGATCGCTTCGTAGGAGGCCAGCGGCGGGAAGACGCCGTGGGTGCGGGAGTAGGCGGTCGACCACGCCTCGGGGACCAGCAGCCTGCGCGCCGCCTCCCCGGTGGCGGCGACCGCGACCGTGCCGGACAGCACGACGTAAGGCCGCGCGGCCCAGGGGGAGGGGCGGAAGGCGGCGCGGTAGCGGTCCACGGCCCGCAGCATCGCGTCCTCGCCGCGTATCGCGCCGATCACCAGCGGCAGCCCGTGCGCGGCGGCCAGGTCGGCGCCGCTGCCGGTGGCCAGCAGGAAGGGCGCCGGCCGCAGCCCCTCGGCCGGCCAGGCGTGCACCTGCGGGTACGCCCGCTGCGTGCCGTCGAACCAGCCCAGCAGCTCGCCGATCTGCTCGTCGAAGCCGTCGGCGGCCTCACGGCCGTGGCCGAGCGCCTTGCGCACCGCGCCGGTGAAGCCGACCGAGCGGCCCAGGCCCATGTCGATCCGGCCGGGGAAGAGCGACTCCAGCACGCCGAACTGCTCGGCGACCACCAGCGGCCGGTGGTTGGGCAGCATCACCCCGCCCGTACCGACCCGGATGCGGGTCGTGGCCCCGGCGACGGCCGCCGCCAGCACGGTCGGCGCCGAACCGGCCACCCCGGGCACGCCGTGGTGCTCCGAGACCCAGAACCGGTGGTACCCCAGGGCCTCCGCCTGCCGGGCGAAGGCGACGGTGTCCCGCAGGGCCCGCGGGCCGTCCTGCCCCTCCCGGGTACGGGACCGGTCCAGCACGGAGAACGGCGTGTCGCGCAGTACGGAAGTCACGTCCACTGCAACGTCCGCGATGGGCCCGCTAGTCCCACCTGTGGTGTTGCGGGCACTCTTGTGGCGAGGTGAGAGGCGGGCCTATCTTTGGCCCGCCCGGGCACCCGGGCGTACGGCTGCCAGGCCCCGCGGGGCCGGTCCTTGAGAGGTCGCGCGCTATGCCCTTACGCGGACGCCACCGCCGTTACCGCCCCAGCCGGGTCTCCCAGGCGTCGCTGACCGTGACCGCGGGCGGCGCCGGGCTCGCACTGCCGCTCATCGGACTCAGCAGCGCGCACGCGGCGTCCCCGGGCGTGTGGGACAAGGTGGCCGACTGCGAGTCCTCGGGCAACTGGCAGATCAACACGGGCAACGGCTACTACGGCGGCCTCCAGTTCACCTCCAGCACCTGGAAGGCGTACGGCGGCGGCGCCTACGCCGCGCGCGCCGACCTCGCCACCAAAGGCGACCAGATAGCCGTCGCCGAGAAGGTGCTCGGCAGCCAGGGCCCGGGCGCGTGGCCGGTCTGCTCGGTCCGCGCCGGACTCAACCGGCAGGCCGGCGACCGCCTCGCACATCGTGCCCGTCACCACGAAGAAGGCGGCCCAGCCGAAGGCCGCGCCGAAGACGGCGACGGCGCACCCGGCCGAGAAGTCCTCGGCGGCCGGCGCCGAGCAGAAGAAGGCCGCCGGGCCGAAGGCCGCGCAGGCGGCCGCGCACCCGGCCGGCGCCGAGGACCGCTACACCGTCGTGCGCGGCGACACCCTCTCCGGGATCGCCGCGGACCACGCCGTCAAGGGCGGCTGGCCGCAGCTCTACGCCGCCAACCGCGCCGTCGTCGGCGACGACCCCGACCTGATCCTGCCCGGCCAGCGGCTCGCGCTGGACCCGACCGGCGCCGCGGGCACGGCGACGCGGCCCGCGCCCCAACCGAAGGCCCAGCCGAAAGCCCACCCCAAGGCGCAGCCGAAGGCCGCGCCGAAAGCCGCCCCGAAGGCGCATCCCAAGGCCGCGCCCCAGCCGAAGCCCGCCGCCAGGCCGGAGCGGAAGAAGTCCGCGGCCGAGCCCGCGGGCAGGACCGCCACCGAGCACGCGCCCGCGCACACCTCCGGCTTCACCCTGCCGGTGCACGCGGCCATCGGCACCGGCTACCACACCAGCGGCGGCAGCTGGGCCAGCGGCTACCACACCGGCGTGGACTTCCTCGTCGGCACCGGCACCGCCGTGCACTCGGTGGCCGCCGGGCACGGTCGTGACGGCCGGGTGGGGCGGGTCGTACGGCTACCAGGTCGTCATCCGGCACGCCGACGGCCACTACAGCCAGTACGGCCACCTGTCGCAGATCTCCGTGAAGGTCGGGCCAGCACGTCAACGAGGGCCAGCGGATAGCGCGTTCGGGCGCGACCGGGAACGCCACCGGCCCGCACCTGCACTTCGAGATCAGGACCGGCCCCGACTACGGCGACGACATCGACCCGCTGCGCTTCCTGCGCGCTCACGGCGTCTCGGTCTGATCCCCGGCGATCCGCCCGGTCCGCTCCATCTGCCGGGTCGGGCCGGTCGGGCTCGTCCGGCTGATCCGCCCGGTCGGTCCGATGGGGCCGGTCGGCCCGATCCGTCCGGTCCGGCTCGTTCCCGCGACCGGTCCGGCCGTCGCCCCTGCGCGCGTAGGCGGTCAGCGGCGGCAGGGCCAGGGCGAGGCAGCACCCGGCGAAGAGCCAGCCGCCGAGCACGTCGCTCGGCCAGTGCACGCCCAGGTACACCCGGGTGCAGCCCACCGCGAGCGGCGTACAGCGCGCACACCGCCGTCAGCAGCCGCCCGGTCCGGCCCGGCCGCGCCCGCAGGACGCCCCACGCCAGCAGCCCCGCCGCCATCGCGCTGGACGCGGAGTGGCCGGACGGGAAGGAGTGCCCCGAGGCGGCCGTGGCCCAGTCCGCGACCGGCGGCCGCGACCGGTGCAGGGCCACCACCAGCAGCCCCCGTACGGCCTGTTCGGCCAGCAGCGCGACCACCGCGAGCAGCGCGGCGGGCACCCCGTCCCCGGCCCGTGCCCTGCGTCCCCTGCTGCCGGCCAGCCAGCCGCCGGCGGCCGCGACGAGGTACGGGTACGGCCCGGTGCCGGTGTACGTCACCGCGCGGGCGGCCGTCACGCAGCCCGTGCGGACGGTGGGCGACCGACCAGTGGTGCGGGCGCGGTGTCGAACGGCGTACGGGGCGCCGTGCCGGGCCAGGACGAGCCAGGCCAGCAGCGCCGACGGCGAGGGCGAGGACGGCGGCGGTGACGAGGGACGGCCGGATGCGGTGCGGGCGGGTCATCGGGTGGGCGCGCCTTTCCCCGGGAGCGCGCGAGGCCCGGCCGGTCGTCCGCGAGTTGCGTCTACACAACTGTAGTCGCTCTGCGCCGGACCTGGCCGGACCTCGCGGCGCGCGGGCCGCCCGCCGGTGCCGCGGGACCTCGCGCGCCGGCCGCTACCGGCGGGCCGGCACGTTCTCGTGCACCCGCAGCGGGTCGGTCGCCGCGACCGGCTCGAGGATCTGCTCGATCCGCGCCATCAGGTCGGCGTCCAGGCGCACGCCCGCCGCCCTGGCGTTCTCGGCGACCTGCTCGGGGCGCGAGGCGCCGACGATGGCCGCCGAGACGTTCGGGTTCTGGAGCACCCAGGCCACCGCGAGCTGGGCCAGCGACAGACCGGCCTCCCGGCCAGCGGCTGGAGCTGCTGCACCTGCTCCAGCACCTCGTCGCGCATCCAGCGGCTGATCATGTCCGACCCGCCCTTGTCGTCGGTGGCCCGCGAGCCCTCCGGCGGCTGCTGCCCCGGCAGGTACTTGCCGGTGAGCACGCCCTGCGCGATCGGCGAGAACACCACCTGGCCCAGGCCCAGTTCCTCGCAGGTGGGCACGACCTCGCCCTCGATGACCCGCCACAGCGCCGAGTACTGCGGCTGGTTGGAGACCAGCGGGACGCGCAGCTCGCGGGCGAGCGCGTGGCCCCGGCGGATCTGGTCCGAGGTCCACTCCGAGACGCCGATGTAGTGCGCCTTGCCCGCGTGCACGACGTCGGCGAACGCCTCCATCGTCTCCTCCAGCGGCGTGGAGACGTCGAAGCGGTGCGCCTGGTAGACGTCGACGTGGTCGGTCTGGAGCCGGCGCAGCGAGTTCTCGATCGACTCCATGATGTGCTTGCGCGACAGGCCCCGGTCGTTGCGACCGGGGCCCGTCGGCCAGAAGACCTTGGTGAGGATCTCCAGGCCCTCGCGGCGCTCGCCCTTCAGCGCCCGGCCGAGGACGGACTCGGCGCGGGTCTGCGCGTAGACGTCCGCGGTGTCGAAGGTGGTGATGCCCGCTTCCAGCGCCGCGCGCACGCACGCGGTGGCCGCGTCCTCCTCCACCTGGGAGCCGTGGGTGAGCCAGTTGCCGTAGGCGATCTCGCTGATGATCAGGCCGCTGCGGCCGAGGTGACGGTATTCCATGGTGGTCGACTGTAGATCGTCACCCCGGCGCGCGGCGGACCGCGGTCAGGAGGAGTACGCCTCCAGCTCCGAGAGCTGGCCCGCGGGCCAGCCGGTGTTGGCGGTGAACGTCAGCCGCAGGTAGCGGGTGCTGGCCGGGGTCAGGTTCACCGTCGCGGTGTCGGTGCCCTGGCTGAAGGTGTAGGCCGGCCGACGACTTCAGGGTCGACCAGTTGCTGTTGTCGGTGGAGCCGAGGACCGACAGCGTCTCGGTCCGGTCGCCCCAGGAGGACGGGGAGCTTCAGGACCAGGCGGCCGACGGTCTGTGCGGCGCCGAGGTCGACGGTCAGCGACTGCGGGAAGGCGTTGTTCGTCGACTCCCAGTAGCTGTTCTGGTCGCCGTCCACCGCGTTCGACGCCACGTAGACGTCGTTGTGGCCGGTGTCGGTGGCCGGGTGGCCCTGCGCGAGGTTGCCGCTGGGCGGGGTGGTGGGCGGCGTGGTCGGGGGCGTGGTGCCGCCGCCGGTGGTCCCGCCGCTGCCGCCGGTGGGCACGCCGCCGTTGGTCCAGATCGGCGTCGGGCCACACACCGGTGCAGGTGGAGCCGGTGTTCCAGCCGGAGTTGCCGCCGCCGTCGGTGATCTGGAGGCTGCTCGCGCCCAGGCAGTTGTAGATCGGCGTGCTCGACTGGCCGATGTTCTTGGCCGTGACGTTGGTGAACGTCATCGAGGCGGGGGCCTGCGCCTGGATGGCGTAGGTGCCCGCGCCGTCGATGTTGACGTTCTTGAAGTTGACGCCGGCTGACGCCGTTGCCCTCGATGGACTGGATCGCCTCGTAGGAGCTGTCGAGGATGTCGGTGTTGGTGATCTGGATGTCGGCGTTGACCTGGCCCTGGAGGCCGTCGAACCAGATCGCGCCGACTCCGAACTGCCAGTTGAAGTCGCTGTTCCCGGCCCTGATCAGGGTGTTGCTGTCGGCGGTGATGGTGCCCGCGACCGCTGTGCCGGAGCCGGCGTTGACGCCCGGGTAGCGGTTGCCGATGTGCAGGCCGCCGCCGTTGGTGACGGTGTCCGCCATCACGTCGTCGGAGATGGTGAAGTCCTTGCCGCCGTAGGTGACGATGTTGTTCGCCAGGATCGGCAGGACCACGGTGTCGTGGGTGAAGCTGTCGCTGACGTTCGGCGTGTTCTCCGGCCACGAGGCGAGGCCGTCGTCGCCGGTGTCGCGCACGAAGGTGTTGGTGACGGTCGAGTTGGTGACGCCGGTGTGGAAGTTCACGCCGTCGGCCGTGGTGTCCAGGATGCGGCTGTTCTCGATGGTCAGCTTGTCCATCGGGCCGTCCATCCAGGCGCCGACCTTGACGTGCTGGATCCACAGGTCGTCGACGGTCGAGTTCGACATGGCGCCGCCGATGCCGTTGACCTGGTCCTCGTCCACCCGCTCGGTGATGTCGCCGATGATGGCGAAGTCCTTGAGCACCACGTTCTTGCTCGGGCCGCCCTGGTGACGTACTTGCCGTAGAAGCCCGCCGCGTTGGCCCGGTTCACCGGGTCGCGGCCGCCGAACACCGAGTACCAGGGGCCCGCGCCCTCGACGGTCACGCCGTCCACGATGACGTGGCTGTAGAGGGTGTACGTGCCCTGCGGGATGTACACGGGCTTGCCCTGCGCCTGGCCCGCGTCGACCGCGGCCTGGATCTTCGCGGTCGAGTCGGTGGCGCCGGTCGGGTCGGCCCCGTAGTCCGCCACCGCGTCGATCGCGCCGGACGGCTTCGCGATCGGCGCGCCCACCTGCTCGAAGTCGGCGAGGTCGATGGTGAACGACGGCGACTGCGCGGTCGAGGTCACCTGCACGCGGATCTTGGTGCCCGCGGGGTAGGTGGTCCCGAACATGGTCCGCGACTCGTCGAAGAAGTGGTGCGGGTTGGAGTCGCCGGGGTTGTTGTTGAACGGGTAGCCGCCGTAGTACCAGCTGTACCTGGAGGTCACCGGCAGCGTCTTCACGGAGGTGCCGTCGGCCTGGACGTCCAGGCTCGCGTCGCGGCCCTTGCCGTCGGCGGAGTCCGGGATGCTGTAGCGCAGCGACATCGCGTTCGCCGGCTTGGTCAGCGTGAACTCCACGTACTGGCCGACCGCGTCGAGCGTGACCGCCTGCCGGCCGGACGCCTCCGAGGCGAGATGCGTGTACGTACGGTCCGGGCCGATCAGCGTGCCGTTGGTGTTGGCGTACTCCGCCTCGTACTCGGTGAACGGCACGGTCGCGCCGCGCCCCGGGATGCCGATCGGCGAGGGCGCCGGCACACCGGCGGCCGCGTGCGCGTCGGGCGCCCCGGCCAGCGTGACGGCGGTCAGCGCGGTGGCGGCGGCGACGGCGAACGCCAGCACGACGGCCAGCCCCCGCCGTCTGTTCCGTTGCTGGGGTGGGGGGTTCAGAGCGTGTGAATGCGACACGGGCACTCGTCCTTGCGGGTCGGGGATGAGGGGGGAGCGTAGCGGAACACCCGGCCGGGCGGTGGAGACACTACGAGTAAGGCCGCAGTAAGTAAATGAGTCTGCGCAAAATGGCGATTGTTCCCCGCAATATTCGTTCCACTAGGGGTGCCATACGTCCGCCCCGCCGCCGCGACGGCTGCCGCGCCCGGGTTGCGGCCCGACCCCCTGTGCCGCAGGGGCGGTGGCCGCGCTCGGGTTGCGGACGGGAGGGGTCGCACCCCCGGTGCCGCCGCGGCGGCGGGAAGCGGAATGGTGGTCTTCGGCGGTGCCGAACTGGCGGGCCGGGTGGCCCGGTTGGCGGGGCTGCCGCGCTCGGGTTGCGGGCCGACCCCCTTTGCCGCAGGGGGCGGCGGTCGTGCTCGGGTTGCGGGCGGGGAGGGGCCGTACCCCTTTGCTGTAGGGGGCGGGAAGCGGAACGGTGGTGTTCGGCGGTGCCGAACTGACGGGCCGGGTGGCCCGGTTGGCGGGGCTGCCGCGCTCGGGTTGCGGGCCGGACGGGGCCGCACCCTCAACTCCGCCTCAGGGGCGACGACGAGGTGCCGGGCCCTCCGCCGCGGCAGCGGACGTGCGGACGTGCGCCCCCTCGATGCCGGCGCGGCGCCCGAGCCTCTTCCGAGCTGGAAGCTACAGCGTGCGGGGGGAAGCGAGGAGGTAGGGGGAGCCGTCGCGGGTGTGGTGGGTGGTGGACTGCCAGCCGAGCGGGGTGAGCAGAGTCGCGACGCGCGGGAGGGCCGTGGCGGCGAACCCGGGCTCGGACCAGGTGATCTCGGCCAGTCCCGGGATGGCCGGAGCGCCGCACCCGGTAGCCGGCCGAGCCGTCGCCCCGGGCGGGCGGCACCCCGGCCGCCTCCAGCGCCAGCGCCACCGCGTGGACGAGCCGCTCCCGCTCCCACCCGGCGGGCACCTGCGTCTCCCCGTCCCCGAGCACCGCCCGGATCTGCACCAACCCCTCCCAGGCGGCGGCCACTTCGGCCGCCCGCCCCGCCGTCGCCGGCGCCGCCCCGGTCCCGTCGTCCGCGACGAACCGCCCCCCGACGTCCGCAGCCCGCGGCGCCTCGGCGGCGGTGCTCGCGGTGTCATCCGCCTCCTGCGCCCGAGCGGCCAGCTCCCCCCGTACCCGCAGCCCCTCCTGGGTCAGGTAGCAGCCGACGTGCCCCGCCCGGCCATGACGCACCGCCAGCCCGGCGGCCACCAGCGCCGTACACACCTCGGCCCGGGCGGTCACCCGCCCGGTGCCCGCCTCCGAACCCTCCACCGCCCGGCGCTGCGCGGCCGTCAGCCCTCTGCCCACCCCCCGACCGTACCCGCGCCCGCCGACAGCCCCGGCCGTACGCCCGCGCGCCGGGCGCAAAGGCCCCGGACCCTGGGAAAACCCGGTGAATGCCCCACCGCGACCGGGACACCGGCCGGCCGCGCCTAGGATCGAGGGATGGATCTTCGATGGCCGCGCCGCAGACGGTGGTTCGCCGCGGCGGGGGCGCTCGCCGTGATCGCGGTCGGCGCGGTGGCCGGCGGGACCGCGCGGGCGGCCGGCGGGGGCGGCGGCGTACGGGAGAGCGACGCGATGCTGACCGGCGCCGGGGGAGTGCGGCTGGACACGTCGTACTTCACCACGGGCGGCGCCGCCCGCCGCCCCGCCGTGCTGCTCGCGCACGGCTTCGGCGGCAGCAAGGACGACGTGCGCGGCCAGGCGGAGAAGCTGGCCCGGCACGGCTACGCGGTGCTGACCTGGTCCGCGCGCGGCTTCGGCCACTCCGGCGGCACAGATCGGGCTCAACGCGCCGGACGGCGAGGTCGCCGACGTCAGCCGGCTCGTCGACTGGCTCGCCCGGCGGCCCGACGTGCGGCTCGACGCGCCCGGCGACCCGCGGGTCGGCATCTCCGGGATCTCGTACGGCGGCGCGATCTCGCTGCTGGCCGCCGGCTACGACCACCGGATCGACGCGATCGCGCCCCGCGAGACGTACTGGAACCTCTCCGACGCCCTGTTCCCCGACGACGTCTACAAGAAGCTGTGGGCCGGCATCTTCTTCTCCGGCGGCTCCGCCGGAGAACGCCTCCTCGGCCGCCCCGGGCGCCACCGCCTGCCCCTGCCGCCCCCGGTCCGGCCGGCGCCCCGCCCGGCCCGCCGTGCGCGACCGGCCGCCGCCGACCCGGTCTGCGGCCGCTTCACCCCGGCCGTCTGCGCGCTGTACAAGCGCGTCGCCGACGCCGGCGAGCCCGGACGCCGCGGCCCGCGCGCAGCTCGCCGCGCTGAGCCCGTCGGCGGTCGCGAGCCGGATCAAGGTGCCCGCGCTGATCGTGCAGGGCCAGACCGACTCGCTGTTCACCCTCGCCCAGTCCGACGCGATGGCCAAGGCGATCAAGGCCAACGGCGCGCCCGGTGTCGGTCGACTGGATCGCCGGCGGCCACGACGGCGGCGACACCGAGACCGCCCGGGTCGACGGCCGGGTCACCGCGTGGTTCGACCGCTACCTCAAGGGCGACACCGGCACCGCGCACCGGCCCGGCCTTCCGCGTCACCCGCACCGGCGGCCTGAACTCCACCGACGGCAGCGTCGTGCTGCGCGGCGCGAGCGCGGCCGCTACCCCGGCCTCGACGGCGCCGGCGCCCGCGCGGATCGCGCTGACCGGCCGCGCAGCAGCACATCACCAACCCGGCCGGCGGCGCACCGCCCGCGATCTCCGCGGTGCCCGGCGCCGGCGCGCCTCGACCCAGCTCTCCTCGACTCGGCGCGCGGGCCTGTCCGTCGACTTCCCCGGCCAGTACCGCGCGCTTCGACTCGGCGCCGCTGCGCCGCGCCGCCACCCTCGACCGGCGCCCCCTCGGTCACCGTGCAGGGTCGCCACCGACGCGCCGCGACGCGGTGCTCTTCGCCAAGCTCTACGACGTCGGCCCGGACGGCAAGCAGACGCTGCCCGCCGCGCTCGCCGCCCCGGTGCGGGTGGCCGGATCGCCGGCAGGGCGGCACCGTGACGATCCGACTGCCCGCCGTCGACCACGACTTCGCCGCCGGGCCACCGGCTGCGCCTGGTCGCTGGCCACCACCGACCTCGGCTACGCCTCCCCGGCCGCGCCCGCCGTCGTACACCGTCTCGCTGGCCGGCCCCGCGCTGACCGTGCCCGTCGACGGCGACGCTGCACACCGACGCCGCCGCGCTGCCCTGGTGGGTCTGGGCGCTGCCGCCGGCCGCCCTGGTGCTGGCCGCGGCGCTGCTGCTCACCGGCCGCCGCCGGGTCCGGCCCCGCCCCGCCGACCCGGCGCTGGCCGACGGTGCCGCTGCAGATCACCGGGCTGAGCAAGCAGTACGCCAAGTCCGCCGACCGGTACGCGGTGCGCGACCTGTCCTTCCGGGTCGAGCCGGGCCAGGTGCTCGGCCTGCTCGGGCCCAACGGCGCCGGCAAGACCACCACGCTGCGGATGCTGATGGGCCTGATCCGCCCGGACGAGGGCGAGATCCGGGTGTTCGGCGAGGCGGTGCGCCCCGGCGCGCCGGTGCTGTCCCGGGTCGGCGCGTTCGTCGAGGGCGCCGGCTTCCTGCCGCACCTGACCGGCCGCGCAGAACCTCGACCTGTACTGGCAGGCCACCGGCCGCCCGGCCGAGGACGCGCACCTGGCCGAGGCGCTGGAGATCGCCGGGCTCGGCGACGCGCTGGAGCGCGCGGTGCGCACGTACTCCCAGGGCATGCGGCAGCGGCTGGCCATCGCGCAGGCCATGCTGGGCCTGCCCGACCTGCTGATCCTGGACGAGCCGACCAACGGCCTCGACCCGCCGCAGATCCGCGAGATGCGCGAGGTGCTGATCCGGTACGCGGCCGCCGGGCGGACCGTCATCGTCTCCAGCCACCTGCTGGCCGAGGTCGAGCAGAGCTGTACGCACCTGGTGGTCATGGACCGCGGCCGGCTGGTCACCGCCGGGCCCGGTGGCCGAGATCGTCGGCTCCGCCGACACCGTGCTGGTCGGCGTCGGACGGGCGAGATGCCGCAGGCCGTGGTGGACAAGGTCGCCGCGCTGCCCGGGGTGGCCACCGCCGTCCGCGAGGAGGACGGGCTGCTCGCCGTGCTCGACGGGATGACCGCGGCCGCAGCTGGTGGCCGAACTCGTCCGGCTGGACGTGCCGGTGGACCGGGTCGGGCCCGCACCGCCGCCTGGAGGACGCCTTCCTGACCCTGATCGGAGGCTCGGCATGAGCGCCGTACCCGCCGCGCCCGTGCCGCAGCCGCCGCGCGCCCCCGCGGCGGCCGGCCGCGCGCCGACCGCGCCCGGCTACCGGCCGGGCCGCACGCTGCGGCTGCGGGTCGAGGCCCGCCGCCAGCTGCGCAGGCGCCGCACGATGATCGTGGGCGCGCTGCTGGCGGCGCTGCCGTTCATCCTGATGGCCGCGTTCGCGATCGGCGGCACCCCGACGGCGACGGCGCGCAACGGCCCGACGCTGATCGACACCGCCACCGCCTCCGGCGCCAACTTCGCCGCGACCTGCCTGTTCGTGTCGGCGGGCTTCGTCCTGGTGGTGCCGGTCGCGCTGTTCTGCGGGGACACCGTCGCCTCGGAGGCGGGCTGGTCGAGCCTGCGCTACCTGCTGGCCGCGCCCGTGCCGCGGGCCCGGCTGCTCGCGGTGAAGCTCACCGTGGCGCTCGGCTTCAGCGCGGTCGCGCTGGTGCTGCTGCCGGCGGTCGCGCTGGTCGCCGGCACGGTCGCGTACGGCTGGGGCGACCTGGAGCTGCCGACCGGCGGGGCGCTGCCGGCCGGCGAGCGCGCTGCCGCGGCTGGCCGTCGCGGTGGCGTACATCTTCGTCGGCCAGCTGGTCACCGCGGCGCTGGCCTTCTGGCTGTCCACGGTGACCGACGCGCCGCTCGGCGCGGTCGGCGGCGCGGTCGGCCTGACCATCGTCGGCAACGTGCTGGACGCGGTGACCGCGCTGCGACTCGTGGCGGGACGTGCTGCCCGCGCACTGGCAGTTCGCCTGGGCCGACGCGATCCAGCCGACCGCTGGAGTGGACCGGCGATGATCCAGGGCACGGCGGTCTCGCGTGTCGTACGCGCTGGTGCTCGCCGCGCTGGCCTTCCGCGGCTTCCGCACGCAAGGACATCGTGTCCTGACGGCGGCTCGGCGTCCCGGCCGCGGCACAGCGCTCCGGCCGCGGCTCGGCGGCCGGGTCCGGCGGCGGGCAGCAGGGCGTCGGCGCGGCGGGCTGACTGCGGATCACCACGCTCTTGTCCAGCCCCGCCAACCATGGCATGGCCACGGAACGGCAAAATTATCAGCCGTTCGGGTAAAACGACTGGCAGCAAACGGCGAACTCCCTTGTCCTGGGCATGATGTATCGATGTGATCACCGCAGCCGTCGTCTCACCGTACGGCCGCACGTCTTGCCAGGAGAACCTCCACACAAGGAGAGTCCATGCGCACATCTCGTCCACGGCCCAGATCCGTGGTCGCCGCGGCCGGGGCCACCGCCCTCACGGCCGCCGCTCTGATAGCAGCTCCGCTGACGGGTGCGGCCACCGCCGCCGCCGGACCACGCCGCACCCGCCGTGAAGCCGGTCCCGGCCGTCGACCGGGCACGAGCTCGTCAAGGGCGCCAGCAGCCCGCTGACGCATCGCCCAGTGCCAGGCCACGTGGGGCATCAACTGCTACACGCCCACGCAGTACCGTCAGGCGTACGACCTGAACCCGCTCTACCGCGCCGGGCGTGACCGGCAAGGGCCGCACGATCGTGATCGTGGACTCGTTCGGCTCGCCGACGATCCAGCACGACCTCGACGTCGTACAGCAAGCAGTTCGGCCTGCCCAGCAGCACCGGTGCAGGTCGTCAAGTGGGGCGACGTGCCGCCGTTCGACCCGACCAACCCGGACCACACCGGCTGGGCGGGCGAGACCACGCTCGACGTCGAGATGGCGCACGCCGTCGCGCCCGGACGCCCACATCGTGCTGGTCGAGACCGGGGTCGCCGAGACCGAGGGCGTCACCGGCCTGCCGGAGATGATGGACGCCGAGAAGTCGCTGATCGACCACGGCGTCGGCGACGTCATCACCCAGAGCTTCGGGGCCACCGAGAACACCTTCCCGGGCTTCGACAAGGGCGACTTCTCCAGCATCCAGAAGCTGCGGTACGCCTTCCAGGACGCGCCAGCGGCACGGTGTGACGGTGCTGGCCTCCTCCGGTGACGGCGGCGCGACCGACGCGACCGAGGACGGCAGCGCCAACTACCCGTACCCGGTCAACTCCTGGCCGTCGGCCGACCCGCTGGTCACCTCGATCGGCGGCACCCAGCTGCACCTGGACGACGCGGGCAACCGCACCGCCCCGGAGAGCGTGTACAACGACTACGGCGCGGGCGGCGGCGGCCAGTCGCACGTCTTCGCCCGGCCCGTCGTACCAGAACGGCGTGCAAGGGCGTCGTCGGCGCCCGCCGCGGCACCCCGGACATCTCGATGTCCGCGGCGGTCGACGGCGGCGCGTGGGTGTACTCCAGCTACGACCCGACGGCCGTCGGCTGGGACGTCTACGGCGGCACCAGCGAGGCGAGCCCGCTCTTCTCCGGGCATCGTCGCGCTCGCCGACCAGGTCGCCGGGCACCGGGTGGGCGACATCCACACGGCGCTGTACGCGCTGTCCAAGGGCTCCGGCGCGTTCGGCGGCGTCGTGGACGTCAAGGACGGCACGAACAACTCCTACGACGGCGTCACCGGCTACACCGCGGTGAAGGGCTACGACATGGCGACCGGTGTCGGCACCGTCGACGCGGCGCGGTTCGTCCCCGCGCTGGCGCTGTTCAGCCGCCTGCACTGACCCGGCGCGCCGCCGGCCAGACCGGTCACCGCCGCGCCCGACGGGCGCGGCGGTGTCCGTGTGGTCCGGCCCGCGCGGGGGCCGGCGGCGGCCCGGGACCGTCGCCCCACCGGATCTGTTAGGACTCTTGACAGTTGGGTGGTCCAGACCAACATTATTGGTCCAGACCAGCACTGGCCCCCGGTGCCGGACTCCCACCGCCGAAGGGAGCGCGGTCCATGACCGGACCCGTTCGCAGACCCTCCTCCATAGCCCGTACGCGGGCATGGGGCCACCCCCGAGCCCTGCTCACCGGCCTCGCCACCGCCGCGGCCTCGGCCGGCCTCGTGCTGACCGGCGCCGGAGCGGCGCAGGCCGCCGCCCGCACCACGCGCGCGCACGCCGTCTGCCGCACGCCACCGCGCTGCCCAGCCACGTCTCCGCCCCCTACTTCGAGGCGTACAACGGCGACAGCCTCTCCGGGCTGGCCACCGCCTCGGGCAACAAGTACCTGACGATGGCGTTCATCCAGACCGCCGTCGCCCGGCTCCTGCACGCCGTACTGGAACGGCGACACCTCGCTGCCGATCGCCTCGTCCAGCTTCGGCAGCGACATCAGCACCATCCAGGCCGGCGGCGGCGACGTCATCCCGTCCTTCGGCGGCTACGCGGCCGACAACGGCGGCACCGAGATCGCCGACAGCTGCACCGACGTCACCTCGATCGCCGCGGCCTACGAGAAGGTCATCACCACCTACGACGTCAGCCGGATCGACCTCGACATCGAGGACAACTCGCTGACCAACGCGGCCGGCATCGACCGCCGCAACAAGGCGATCAAGATGGTCGCAGGACTGGGCCGCGGCCAACGGCCGCACCGTGCAGTTCTCCTACACCCTGCCGACCACCACGCACGGCCTGACCACCGGCACCGCCGGCGACGGCTCGGCTTCCGGTGCTGCAGAACGCGGTCTCCAACGGCGTCCGGCTCGACGTCGTCAACCTCATGACGTTCGACTACTACGACGGCGCCACGCCACGACATGGCGACCGACACCGAGACCGCCGCCACCGGCCTGCACGACCAGCTCGCCCAGCTCTACCCGTCGAAGACCGACGCGCAGCTGTGGGGCATGGTCGGCGTCACCGAGATGCCCGGCATCGACGACTTCGGCGCCGCCGAGACCTTCACCACCGCCAACGCCACCACCGTCTACAACTGGGCGGTCGCCAAGGGCATCAACACCCTGTCCTTCTGGGCGCTCCAGCGCGACAACGGCGGCTGCCCCGGCACCGGCGGCTCCGACTCCTGCTCCGGCATCACGCAGAGCACCTGGCAGTTCAGCCACACCTTCGAGCCGTTCACCGGCGGCGGCAGCACCACCGCCGCCGGCCAACGACTTCTCGGTGTCGCTCTCGCCCGGCCTCCGGCTCGGTCGCGGCCGGCGGCTCCGCCGACCTCCACCGTGCAGCACCGCCGTCACCTCCGGCACCGCGCAGTCCGTCGCCCTGACGGTCAGCGGCGCGCCCGGCCGGCGTCACGGCCTCGCTCAGCCCCGGCCTCGGTCACCGCGGGCGGCAGCTCCACCCTGACGCGTCGCCACCACCTCCGCGGCGGCGGCCGGCACGCTACACCCTGACGGTGACCGGCACGGCGGGCTCCACCACGCCACACCGCCACCTACACCCTGACCGTCACCGGCGGCAGCGGCGGCGGCTGCACCGCCGTGGCCTGGAGACAGCGGCGCGGTCTACGTCGGCGGCGACACCGTCTCGTACGGCGGCCACACCTGGAAGGCCAAGTGGTGGACGACGGGCGAGACGCCCGGGAACCACTGGTGAGTGGGGGGTCTGGCAGGACCTGGGCGCCTGCTGACCCGGCTTCGTGGCAGCTCCCGCGATCCTCTAGAGTCTCCCCGGACGTCCATGCGAACGTCGCCGGAACGGACCGGGCGCGCTCACGGCGCACCCGGTCCGTCTCCGGCGATCGGCGGACCTCCGAGCACGACTCGCCGGCGCACTGCCGGAACACCAGGGGACGGGAACACCCATGAGCGCCATCGGCGTCGGCCAGGCCGTCATTCTCGGCATCGTGGAAGGAGCTGACCGAATTCCTGCCGGTCTCCTCCACCGGCCATCTGAAGCTGGCCGAGGGCCTGATGAACATCCCGGTCAAGGACGACGCCGTGGTCGGCTTCACCGCGGTGATCCAGGTCGGCGCGATCGCGGCGGTGTTCGTCTACTTCTTCAAGGACATCGCGCGGTTCGTCAGCGCCTGGCTGCGCGGGCTGACCGACCAGCGGGCAGCGCGACAACCACGACTACAAGTTCACCTGGTGGGTGATCTACGCGACGATCCCGATCGTGCTGGTCGGACTGGCCGCCAAGTCGCTCATCGACGGGCCGCTCGGCTCGCTGTGGGTGGTCGCCTTCTCGCTGATCGGCGGCAGCGTCGTGATGTGGGCCGCCGAGCAGATGGCCCGGTTCAAGCGCGGCGAGGCCGACGTGACCATGAAGGACGCGATGGTCGTCGGCTGCTCGCAGATCCTCGCGCTGCTCTTCCCCGGCTTCTCCCGCTCCGGCGCCACCATCTCCACCGCGCTGATCCGCGACCTGGACCGGATGGCCGCCACCCGGCTGTCGTTCTTCCTCGGCCTGCCCGCGCTCACCGGCGCCGGGCTGTACGAGCTCAAGGACGCCACCAGCGGGGGCGTCAGCCTGCCCGCGCTCGCGGTCGGCACGCTGGTGTCCTTCGTCGTCGCCTACGCCTCCATCGCCTGGCTGCTGCGGTTCGTCGCCCGGCACTCCTTCAACTCCTTCGTGATCTACCGGATCGTGGTCGGCGTCGTGCTGATCGGCCTGCTGCGACCAACACTGACGCCTGACCGCGCCCAACGTCCGCCCGAGGGGCCGCCTGAGGCCGGGCCTCGCTCCCGGCGATAGTTCACGACTTATTTTTTGATGTGTATTGACTCCCCGGCAGGCGGCCCCTAGCGTCCAGACCGCATCGCGACCCCACAACGCGACCGAGGAGACACGCGTGACCCAGGTTTCCAGCCCGAACCCGTCCGCACCAAGCGCCACCGCAGACGAATCGCCGCCCTCGCGGCGGCTCTCCTGCTCCCGGCGGGCGCCGGCCTCGCACTGATCACCGCCGGGGGCGCGGGCGCCGCGACCATCCCCACCGCACCTGCCACCGTCACCGACGTCGGCAGCGGCAAGTGCGTGGACGCCCGCGCCGCCGCCACCGCCAACGGCACCGCCGTGCAGCAGTACACCTGCAACGGCAGCGCCGCCCAGTCCTGGCAGTTCACC
Organism: uncultured Actinomycetota bacterium; assembly: GCA_963820715.1. GTDB lineage: Bacteria > Actinomycetota > Actinomycetes > Streptomycetales > Streptomycetaceae > Actinacidiphila. Next base: position 361,434 of record CAWGAU010000007.1, read on the forward strand.
GCCACCGACAGCGGCTACTACCGGATCGGCGTGTCCACCGCCCCCGACCAGGTCTGGGACGAGACCGACGTCGTCCACCGCCGACGGCGCCCTCACCCAGCTGTGGCTGTACGGCGGCGGCGCCAACCAGCAGTGGCAGCCGGTCGCCGAGTCCAGCGGCGCCTTCCACTTCGTCAACCGCAACAGCGGCAAGTGCCTCGACGTGCCCGGCGCCTCGACCGCCGACAGCGTCCAGCTGGAGCAGTACACCTGCAACGGCACCGCCGCGCAGTCCTTCAACGTCAGCGGCTCCGGCGGCGGCACCGACCACGCCGCCCGGCAACACGCCGGACTTCGGCCCCAACGTCACGGTGTTCGACCCGTCGATGTCGGCGTCCGACGATCCAGTCGAAGATCAACTCGGTCTACAGCACCGCAGCAGACCAACCAGTTCGGCAGCCAGCGCAACGCCCTGCTGTTCACGCCCGGCACGTACAACGTCGACGTCCCGGTCGGCTACTACACCGAGGTCGCCGGCCTCGGCCTGTCGCCCGACGCACGTCTCGATCACCGGCGGCGGCGTGCACGTGGACGGGCCACACCAGCGACGGCAACGCCACCCAGAACTTCTGGCGCGACGTGGAGAACATGTCGGTGAGCCCGAGTTCCGGCAGCACCATGTGGGCCGTCTCGCAGGCCGACCCGTTCCGGCGGATGGACGTGCACGGCGGCATGCTGCTGTACGACAACACGCACGGCAGCTCCGGCAACTGGTCCAGCGGCGGCTACATCGGCGACTCGCGGATCTCCGGCCAGATCAACTCCGGCACCCAGCAGCAGTTCCTCACCCAGGACACCGCGATGACGGCGGCTGGTCCGGCTCCAACTGGAACATGGTCTTCGTCGGCGACAACAACGCCCCGGGCACCAGCTTCCCCAACCCGCCCTACACCACGGTCGCGCAGAGCCCGACCACGCGCGAGAAGCCGTTCCTGTACGTCGACGACTCCGGCAACTGGCAGGTGTTCGTCGCCGGCGCTGCGCACCAACGCCCAGGGTCCGGACTGGACCAACGGCACCGCCGGCCGGGACCTCGATCCCGATCGACCAGTTCTACATCGCCAAGGCCGGTGACACCGCCGCCGACGATCAACGCCGCGCTCGCCGCGGGCAAGAACCTGATCGTCACCCCGGGCGTCTACCACCTGTCCGAGTCCCTCAACATCACCCGGCCCGACACGGTCGTGCTGGGCCTGGGCATGGCCACCCTGGTACCGGACAACGGCGTCACCGCGATCACCACCGCCGACGTCGACGGCATCGACATCGCGGGCCTGCTGATCAGCGCCAGCACCACCAACTCGGCGACGCTGATGCAGATCGGCCCGACCGGCTCCACGCGCGAGCCACGCCGCCGACCCGACCGTCCTGCAGGACGTGTTCTTCCGCGTCGGCGGCGACATCGCCGGCAAGGCCACCCAGACGCTGGTCGTCAACAGCGCGAACGTCATCGGCGACGACCTGTGGCTGTGGCGCGCCGACCACTCCAACGGCGTCGGCTGGACGACCAACCCGGCCGCCAACGGCCTGATCGTCAACGGCGCCAACGTCACCATGTACGGCCTGGCCGTCGAGCACTACGAGAAGTACCAGATCACCTGGAACGGCAACGGCGGCAGAACGTACTTCTACCAGAGCGAGATGCCCTACGACGTGCCGGACCAGGGCAGTTGGACCACCAGCGGCGGCGATCTCGGCTACGCCTCCTACAAGGTCGCCAACACCGTCACCGTCCACGAGGCATGGGGGCTCGGCATCTACGCCTACTTCCGCGACAACCCGTCCCTGGTCCTCGGCCACGCCATCGAGGTGCCCACCACCTCCGGAGTGCAGTTCCACGACATGGTCACCACGGTCGCTCGGCGGAGCCGGCACCATCAACCACATCATCGACAACACGGGGGATCAGGTCACCGCCAGCCACAACGTGGCGGACCTGACCAGCTACCCCTAGTTCCCCCGGGGGTCACGGGATCGGGGCCGGCCGGCCAAGGGGGCGCACCCGCCGGCCGGCCCCTCCGCGCGGGAAAGACCTGACCGACCCATCCCCCCACGGGTGGGCCGGCCAGGCGACCGGGAGCGGACCCGGTCGGCGGTGGCGGTGCGCCGGTCAGGTCAGCGTCGCCGCCACCGGGTCCCAGTCCTCGGGAAGGGTCGGCACCTCCGGGGCGCCCGACTCCAGCGCGAGGACGCCGTGCCGCTCGGCGGCGTCCGTCACGGCGGCCATCAACTCAAGGACGTGCTGGGCGAGTTCGCCCGAGGCGCGGTGCGCGCCGCCGCTGCGCAGGGCGCGGGCCATGTCGAGCACGCCGATGCCGCGCCCCGCGGTCGTGCCGGTCACCGGCAGGTCCCGCCAGTCGCTCCTCGCCGAACGCCTGGACCCGCAGCGGCCCCTCGAAGGTGTTCGGGTCCGGCAGCGACAACGTGCCCTCCGTGCCGGTGATCTCGATCATCCGGCGGGGTCTGGCCGAGTCGAAGCTGAAGGTCGCCGACGCGCTCGGCCCGCTCGCGAAGTCCAGCAACGCGTTGACGTGGGTGGGGACTTCGACCGCGAAGGCGGTGCCGGCCTTCGGGCCGGAGCCGATCACCCGCTCGGCGCGCGCCTGCCGGGCCGTCGCGGACACCCGGGCCACCGGGCCGAAGAGCGCGACCAGCGCGGTCAGGTAGTACGGACCGATGTCGAACAGCGGCCCGGCACCGTACTGGAAGAGGAACTCCGGGCTGGGGTGCCAGCTTTCGGGGCCGGGGCCCTGGGTGACCGCGGTGACGCCGACCGGTTCGCCGATCAGGCCGGCCCGCACCGCGCGGGCCGCGGACTGGAGGCCGGCGCCGAGGAAGGTGTCCGGGGCGCTGCCGACCCGCAGGCCCCGCGACCGCGCCTCGGCGAGGATCTTCGCGCCGTCGGCCGGGGCGAGGGCGAGCGGCTTCTCGCCGTAGACGTGCTTGCCCGCCCGGAGCGCGGCCGAGGCGACCTCGGCGTGCGCGGCCGGGATGGTGAGGTTGACGACGATCTCCACCTCGGGGATCGCCAGCACGGAGGCGACGTCGCCCGACACCGGCACCTGGTACGCCTCGGCCTGGGCGCGGGCCCGCTCGGTGTCGAGGTCCGCGACGGCCAGCACCGCGACGTCGGGGAAGGCGGACAGCGCGGTGAGGTACTGGGTGCTGATCACCCCGGCGCCGACCAGCGCCACCCCCACCGGCCCGCCGCCGGAGCCGCCGGTCATGAACGCCCCTCCAGCGCGGTCAGGTAGGCGCGGCTCTCGGCGACGGCCTCGAAGATGTCGGTGGCGCAGGAGTCGAGTTCGACGATCCGCAGCGCGTCCGGGGCGGCCGCCAGGATCGACGGCACGTCGATGGCGCCCCTGCCGACCGCGGTGTGCGGCTCGTCCTTGACGCCCGGGCCGTCCTTGACGTGCAGGGCCAGCACCCGGTCGCCCAGCGCGCGCAGCAGCTGCGGGGACGTCGGCGCCGCCGACCTGCGCCCAGTAGGTGTCGACTTCGAGGAAGACCTCCGGCGCGAGCAGGCCGGCCAGCACTTCGAGCCCGGTACGGCCGTCGAAGCGCGGCTCGATCTCCCACCAGTGGTTGTGGTAGCCGATCCGGATGCCGCGCTCGGCGGCCTTGGCCGCGAAGCCGTTGAGCAGGTCGGCGGTGCGCCGCAGGCCGTCGGTGGTGGTGAACTCGTCGTGGTCGATGCCGCCGGGGATGATCGCCAGGTCGGTGCCGACGGTGGCGACCGCGTCGAAGACCTCGCCCGCGTCCTTGCTGAACAGCGCGTAGGCGTGGGTGCTGGACACGCTGATGCCCAGGTCGTCGGCGAGCTTGCGGAAGCCGGCCGGGTCGGCGGTCGGGTCGTACGTCTCGACCGACCGGTAGCCGATCTCGGCGAGCCGGGTCAGCGTGCCGTCGCGGTCGGCGGCGATCTGGTCCCGGAGGGTGTAGAGCTGGATGCTCAGGGGTGTGGCCATCGAAGCGATGCCTCCTGGAAGTACGGCGGGGTGCGGGTGCGGGTGGCGGGCGGGCCGGGCGGGCGGCCGCGTGCTCGCGGCGGGGAGCCCGGCCGCCGGGGCGGGTCAGCCGACGATCAGCGGGCGCAGCGTGCGGTGGGCGATCTCCAGCCCCTGGGTGATCCGCCGCACGTCCCCGCTCCACACCGGGTCCTCGTGCTCGACGGAGAGCACTCCGGTGAAGCCGCCCTCGTAGAAGGCGTCGACCAGCCGGCGCCAGTCGACGTCGCCGCAGGCCCGGCACCCGGTAGCGCCACCAGCCGCTGTCCCAGCCGTCGGTCGCGGTCCACGGTGCGGCCGAAGAAGCCGAACCGGTCCCGGGCGCGCGGGTCGAGCTGCGCGTCCTTGGCCTGCGCGTGCGGGATGCGGTCGACGTACGGCGTCAGCGCCGTCGACCGGGTCGATGCCGAGCCAGAGCAGGTGCGAGGGGTCGTAGTTGAGGTAGAGGCCGAGGGAGAACATCCACTCCCACAGCTCGGGGGAGTAGGCGAGGTTGCCCGGGTAGCCGTCCGGGTGCCAGCCCTCCATCACGCAGTTCTCGATGATGATCCGCACGCCGCGCTCGCCCGCGTACTCGACCAGCGGCGGGCAGTTCGCGCTCGGCCTGCGCGAGGTTCTCCTTGACCGACAGGCCCGGGTGCGCGGCCGATGAAGGTGCCGACGTACTCCGACGCCGAGCAGCGCGGCCGCGTCCACGTTGGCCCGCACGTGGGCGGCGATCTCGGCCCTGCGGGCCGGTGTCGGGGTGCAGGTTGTTCTCGTAGTACGCGAGCGCGGACAGCGTCAGCGCCGTGCTTGTCGAACAGGGCGCGCACCCCGTCGGCCTCGGCCTTGCCGAAGTCCGCCACGTCGATGTGGCTCGCCTCGAAGTCCCGGGAGCCGGTCGACGGCCAGGTGGCGACCTCCAGCGCGTCGTAGTCGTGCGCGGCCGCCCAGTCGGCGATCTGCGCGAGCGGACAGCTGCGGAAGGCAGGCGGTCAGGAAGCCCAGCTTCATCTCAGGAGACCTCTTTCCAGGTCCGGTCGGCCGCCGAGCCCAGCACGGCCTCGGTCAGGCGCACCATGCGGGCGGCGTCGTCGAAGGTGGGGCAGGCGGCGCGCGGCGCCGGCGCCGTCGCCGCGGATCGCGCGCGTACACGTCGCGCGACGAAGGCGGCGAAGCAGTCGAGGTAGCCCATCGGGTGGCCGCCGGGCACCACGCGACAGCCGGGCGGCGTCGGCGGAGCAGCGTCGCCGGGTCGCGCAGCGACCGTCGCGTTCTCGCCGCGGCTGCCGACGAACAGCGACTCGGGGTTCTCCTGGTCGAAGGCGAGCGAGGTGCGCGGCGCCGTCCACCTCGAACCACAGCCGGTTCTTGCGGCCGGGCGAGACCTGCGAGACGACCAGCGACCCGGTGGCGCCGCGGTCGGTGCGGAACAGCAGCTGCACCACGTCCTCGGTGGCGACCGGGCCGGTCCGCCGCGCTCGCGGCCGAACGACGGCCGTCTGGCCCGCCGGGCACCGCGGTGACAGCTGCGGTGATCCGGTGGCCGGTCACCCACTCCACCAGGTCGCACCAGTGCGAGCCGATGTCGGCGAACGCCCGCGACGGGCCGCCGGCCACCGCGTCCACCCGCCAGTTGGTGTCGCCGGGCTCGAGACAGCCAGTCCTGCAGGTAGTGGCCGTGCAGCAGCCGTACCGTCGCCGGCCCGCCCGTCCCGCACCCGGGCCCGCGCCTCGGCGCGCCATCGGGTGGTAGCGGTAGACGAACGGGCACGGCGGCGACCCGGCCGCTCGGCGCGGCCAGCGCCGCCAGCGCGTCGGCGGTCGCCGAGCGAGGTGGTCAGCGGCTTCTCGCAGACCACGTGCTTGCCCGCGCGCAGCGCGCAGTTCGACGAGCGGGGCGTGCGCGTCGTTCGGCGTGCAGATGTGCACGACGTCCACGTCGTCGCTGGTGACCAGCTCCTCGCGAGGAGTCGAACGCCCGGTCCACGCCGAGCGCGGCCGCGGCCTCCTTGGCGCGCGCCGGGGTCGAGGCGCTGATCGCCGACCACCGGGGCGCCGGTGCGGCGTACGGCGTCCAGGTGGACCCGCCCGATCATGCCCGCGCCGGCGATGGCCGTGCGCAGGCGCCGACGGCCCGCCGGGCCCGGTGCGTTTCCGCCCACGAGATCCCTCCCTTTCCGCTCCATCGAAACGCTAGCCATCGCTCTTTCGGTTGACAATGGCAATATTTACGCTAACTTCTGTCATAAATCTCCGATGGGCGGTGGGGAACCGACGTGCACCCGACGACCCCCGGCACCCGGGGCGCCCCCGCGCGGGTCGGCGCCCACCAGGCGGGTGGCCGGCGGGACGGCGCGCTCGGCCACGACGGTGGCGCACCGGGCCGAGGCCCGAACCGTACGGCGGGTCGGACCGCAGGCCGCCGTCCGCAGGGCGAGAACGACGAAAGGCAGGACCACGTGCCCGCAGCGGGACCGCGCCAGTTGACCTCGCTCAGCGAACTCGCCGGCCTGGTGGCCGGCGGCACCAGCCGCCGCAGTGAGCTCGCCACCGCCACCGGCCTGTCCCGCGCGGCCGTCGCCCAGCGGGTGGACCTGCTCATCGACCGCGGCCTGCTCGTCGAGACCGGCACGGTGGCCACCGAGCGCGGCCGCCCGCCGCTCACGCTGCAACTCGCCTCGCACACCGCCGTGGTGTGCGCCGTCGACCTCGGCGCCACCCACGCCTCCGTCGCGCGTCGCCGAACTCGGCGGCACCGTGCTCGCCGAGGCCACCGAGGACCTGGACATCAACGACGGCCCGCAGGCCGTACTCACCGCCCTGCACGAGCAGATCGGCCGGCTGCTGGCCGCCGCCGGCCACCCCGCGCGAGCACGTCCGCGCCATCAGCATCGGCGTACCGGGACCGGTCGAGGCCAGCACCGGCACGGTCGTGCGGCCGCCCATCATGCGCGGCTGGGACGGCTACCCGGGTGCCCGGCCTTCTTCGAGGGCCGCTACGCCGCCCCCGTCCTCGTCGACAACGACGTGAACATGATGGCGCTCGGCGAGTACGCCCACCGGCCCGCCACCGCGCACCTGCTCTACGTCAAGGTCGGCACCGGCATCGGCTGCGGCATCGTCTCCGGCGGCCTGGTGCACCGCGGGGCGACCGGCGCCGCCGGCGACATCGGGCACATCCGGGTGCCGGGCCACGACGACGTGCTCTGCCACTGCGGCAACACCGGCTGCGTCGAGGCCGTCGCGTCCGGCGCCGCCATCGCCGCGAGGCTCCGCGAGGCCGGGCTGCCCGCGGAGCACGCGGCCGACGTCGTACGGCTGGTGGCCGCCGGGCGACCCGCTGGCGCGCCGTCAGGTACGGCTCGCCGCACAGCGGATCGGCGACGTCCTCGCCTCGCTGGTCAGTTTCTACAACCCCGACACGATCGTGCTCGGCGGCAGCATCGCCAGCCTCCACGACGACCTGCTCGCCGACATCCGCGCCGCCGTCTACCGCCGCGCGCTGCCGCTGGCCACCCGCACGGTCGCCATCGAGACCACCCTGCTCGGCCGCCGCGCGGGCATCGAGGGCGCCCGCCGGCTGGCCGTCCAGCACCTGCTGTCACCCGACGGCATCGGGCATATGCTGTCGGCATCAGCCAACTTCACGCCACGTGTGGGGGGTTGACGGGGCGGCCGTCGCACCCCGACCGCATTCTCCCTGATGTCACGGGAGTTCAGGCGGCGGCGGCCGCCGGACGTGCGGTGACGGGGGTCCGTGGGGGCTCCGGAGGAGACGGCTTTGGCGGAACGGACGCGTACCGGGATGCGGGAAGGGCATGCTGGTGGCATGGACCCGAACGGCGGCGCTGTACGACGAGACGTCCGCGGACGGCGGGACGCGGGTGACCGCGCCGCCCTCCCCGGTCGCGGCCCTCGCGGACGTGGAGACGTGGAAGGCGCGCAAGTCGCTACCCCTCCACGCTCTTCGCCGGCGGTCCGGTCTTCGGCGTGGCCCGCGAGCCGGCGCCGAAGGCGGCTGGGAGTTGCAGCCGCACTTCACCGGACTCGCCCCGCAGGACGCCCGCGACGCGCTCGGCGCCCACTTCCGCGCGCTCGCCGCGGCGGGCGGACCGGCCGCGGCCGAGTGCGCCGCGGCCGCCGAACGCCTCGACTGGGAGCCGCTGGACGAGCTGACGGCGGCCGGCAGCGCGGTACCGGATCGTGCGCGCCGAGCGGTTCATCCGGATGGGTCCCGACGGGCCCGAGCCGCCCCGCGTCACCGACCCCGACCGCACCGACCCCGGCAGGCACCGCTGGACCCGGCCGCCGGACTGGTCATCGACCCCGACAGCGACGACGGCCTGTCGGCGCGGCGTGCTGCGGGTCGAACTCCTCACCGCCCTGCTGCAAGAACGGCAGCGTGCCGCGCGACGTCCGCGAGGACTCCCGCGCCGCCGCCCGCACCCACCCCGGCGGCGTGCTGCTGCCCGCGACCTTCATGGCCGCCGAGCGCGAGGGCGGCCGCTGGCGGCCGCAGTCCACCGGCACCGCGCCCACCCCGCGCGACGCCCGCGACGGACTCGCCGTGCAGCTGCGGGTGATGGTGCCCTGGCAGAAGGACCTCACCGACGAGGAGCACGAGCTCTACAAGCGGGCCGCCGACCGCCTCGACACCGAGCAGTGCGACGAACTCGACGTGGCCGGGCGCCACTTCCGCGTCGTCCGGGTCGAACGCCTGCTCCGCGTCGGCCCCGGGGGCCCCGAGGGCCCGCGCCCCTCCGACGCCGACCCCGTCCCCCCGGCCATGGTCCAGGAGCGCCAACTGCGCGAGCAGGGAAGCCCGGTGGACACCCCGGACGAGGACGACGGCGAAAGCGACGAGCGCGCGCGGAGGTTCCTCGCGCTGTTCGAGCAGGAGCGCCGCCGCCGCGAGCACCTTCGGAGCGAAGAGCCGTAGCCCGTACGGCGGCACGGCGCTACGGCTGCGGCACCTCGCTCCGCGGCGCCGGCCGCGCCGCGCACCACAGGTGGTGCATGGCGTACGAACTCCACGGCCGCCAGGCCGACGCGCCCCGCGCCCGCAGGTCGAGCAGCACGTCGGGGTCGCCCAGCGCCCGCATCCGCACGTAGCCCGCCGTCCAGGGGCCGACACCCGGCAGGGCCAGCAGGGAGTGTTCCGCCTCGTCCCGGTCGGACCCCGGGTCCAGCCGCACCGCGCCGGACACCAGCGCCGCGCTGACCGTGCGGACCGCGGCCCGCCGGTCGTCCGGTACGTCGACGGCCGCCAGGTCAGCCGCCGCCAGGTCCGCCGGGCGCGGGAAGAGCAGCGACAGACCGCCGTCGGGCGACGGCAGCCGCTCGCCGTACGCCGCCGCCAGCGCGTCGGCGGCCCGCCGCGCGCGGGCCGGCGGCAGCCCCTCGGCGAGCACCGCCCGGACCGCCAGCTCCTCCGGGTCGGCCGCGCCCGGCGCGCGCAGCCCCGGGCGCCGGGCGACCGGTCCGGCCAGCGCCGGGTCCGCGCCCAGCCGGTCGGCGACCGCGTACGGATCGGCGTCCAGGTCGAACAGCCGCCGGATCCGCTGGGTCGCCGTCGTCAGGTCGCGCAGGTCGTCCAGGTGCAGCCGGCACGTCAACCAGCCGCTCGGGGCCCGCCCGTTCGGCCACCTCCGCGACGCCCGCGCCGTGCGGCAGCCGCAGCGTACGGCGGTAGGTACGCGCGCCCGGCGACGCCGGCGACCTCCTCCACCCCGGCGACCGTGCGGGCCGCCAGGAAGTCGAAGACCTGCCCGCTGTCGTACGGGCCGCGGTAGGCCAGCCGCAGCGGCACCCCGGCGGCGCCGTCCCGGGACGAAGCCGTGGCCGCGGCCGGGGCGGCCTGCCCGCAGCTCGGTCGGCGTGGCCGCGTAGATCTCCCGCATCGTCTCGTTGAACTGCCGCACGCTCGCGAAGCCCGCGGCGAAGGCGATCTCGGCGGCCTGCATCGAGGTGGTCTGGAGCAGCACCCGGGCGGTGTGCCCGCGCTGCGCCCTGGCCAGCGCGATCGGCCCGGCGCCCAGCTCCGCGGTGAGCTGGCGCTGCACCTGGCGGGCGCTGTAGCCGAGCCGGGAGGCGAGCCCGGCCACGCCCTCGCGGTCCACCACGCCGTCCCCGATCAGCCGCACCGCCCGGCCGACCACGTCGGCGCGCGCGTTCCAGTCGGCGGAGCCCGGCACCGCGTCCGGCCGGCACCGCCGGCACGCCCGGAACCCGGCGCCCTGCGCGGCGGCGGCCGTGGCGAAGAACGAGACATTGGCACGCTTCGGCGTCACCGCGGGGCAGCTCGGCCGGCAGTAGATCCCGGTGGTCGCCACGGCGAAGAAGAACACCCCGTCGAACCGCGCGTCCCGGCTCCGCACGGCCTCGTACCTGCTGTCCTCGCTCGTCATAGGTTCCAGTATGGGCCGGTCCGAGCCCCTCGGCTGGCGGATTTCGGACGCCACGGACCCGGCGGAACCGGACGTACCCCGCTGCCCCGGGGCCGTCCGCCGGGGCCGCGGACGCCTGCCGCGGCAGGGTCTCGGCCACCGGTTTCGCCAGCGGGTTCCGCCAGCGGGTCCCGGCCGCCGGCTCAGCGGCGGGGCACGCTGCGGGGGCCCGCGCAGGTCGCCCCGGTCGCGGTGACGCGGGCGCGCAGGCCGCGGTCGGCGGTGACGACCAGGCAGGGGCGGCCGGGGTCGGCGGCGCGGGCGCGGGCGGCGAGAGCGGCGATCAGGTCGTCGCCGCTGCCGGCGGCCGACTCGACGGTGACGCCCGCGACCGGCCGCCACACCGCGCGCCGCGCCCTCGACGACCAGGACGACGTCCAGCGGGCGCCCGACCGCCCACTGCGGGCGCGGGCCCCCGCGCGGGGAGCCCCGCCGCGGCCAGCGGCGCCAGCGCGTCGCGGAGCCGTTCCGCCGCGCCGCGCCGGTCGCGCCACCACCCGTCCGGCACGGAGCCGACGACGTTCGCCGCGTCCACGATCAGCAGCGGCCGGCGCCGCCGGACCGCGCCGTCCGCACACCCCGGCTCGTCCGCCACGCCCCCCGCCTCCCCTTCGACCCGATCGCCCAGGCGCCCGGCCGGGGCCGTACGATCCCCGGTGGCGGGCGCTCCGCCGCCATTCCCCGCGCCCATGTGCGGTACGCGATCCGTACCGCCGCGCAAACCCGCCCGGCCGCTGTGGTGCGGCAATCCGCTGCTGGCCTCAACCGCACGCTTTTACAACGTTATACGGATCGGCTGGCTCAAGGGTTCCGGGTACGCCGCTGTGACTTTTGTGCAGGCTATGGACATCGCCGCCGACGCGTGCTGTCATGCCGGTTGGCATCGTACTTTCCAACGTTGGAATGCACGACCCGAGGCGCCAGGAGGCCACCCCCCATGCCCCTGAACCGCAGACAGTTCGTCACCACCGCGCTCGCCGGCGCGGCCGGACTGCACCCTGCCGCTCGCCCGCGGCGCGCCAGGCCGCCGCCAGCCGCGGCGGCCGGACCCGGGTCGCCCCCGCGCCGGCGGGCTCTACAGCCCCAACGCCGCGCCGCTGGCCCCCACCGCGTTCCTGCGGCTGCCGCCCGGCGCGGTCACCGCCGTCCGGCTGGCTCGCCGGCGAGCTGCGCCGCCAACTCGCCGGACTGTGCGGGCAGTACGCGTCCACCTCGCACTTCCTCCAGATGGTCCGGCACCGGCTGGGTCCACCCCGGCCCAGGTCGGCTGGGAGGAGGTGCCGTACTGGCTGCGCGGCTACGTCGACCTGGCCGTGCTCACCCAGGACGCCACCGCGCTGGCCGCCGTGCGCAGTTGGGTCGACGCGATCGTCGCCACCGCGCAGCCCGACGGCTTCTTCGGCCCGACCGCGCTGCGCACCTCGCTCGGCGGCGGCCCCGACTTCTGGCCGTTCCTGCCGATGACCTGGGCGCTGCGCAACTGGCAGGAGTACAGCGGCGACAGCCGGATCGTGCCGCTGCTCACCGCCTTCTTCCGGCTACATGAACGCGCAGGGCCCGTCCGCCTTCAACCAGAGCTGGGTCTCGGTGCGCTGGGGCGACGGCCTGGACAGCGTCTTCTGGCTCTACAACCGCACCGGCGACTCCTTCCTGCTCGAGCCTCGCCGACAAGATCCACGCCGACGGCGCCAACTGGGTCAACAACCTGCCGTCGCTGCACAACGTCAACGTCGCCCAGGGCTTCCGCGAGCCCGCGCAGTACGCCCTGCGCTCGCCGTCGAGCGCGCTGACCCAGGCCGCGTACCAGAACTACAACTCGGTGATGGGCAGTTACGGGCAGTTCCCCGGCGGCGGGTTCGCCGGCGACGAGAACGCCCGGGCCGGCTTCGGCGACCCCCGGCAGGGCTTCGAGACCTGCGGCATCGTCGAGTTCATGGCCAGCCACCAGCTCCTCGGCCGGATCACCGGCGACCCGGTGTGGGCCGACCGCTGCGAGGACCTGGCCTTCAACTCGCTGCCCGCCGCGCTGGACCCCGACGGCAAGGGCGTGCACTACATCACCAGCGCCAACAGCGTCGACCTGGACAACACCCCCAAGACGCAGGGGCAGTTCCAGAACGGCTTCGCCATGCAGGCGTACATGCCCGGCGTCGACCAGTACCGCTGCTGCCCGCACAACTACGGCATGGGCTGGCCCTACTTCACCGAGGAGCTGTGGCTCGCCACCCCCGACAACGGCCTGGCCGCCGCGATGTACGCGCCCAGCAGCGGTCACCGCCAAGGTCGCCGACGGCACCACCGTGACCATCACCGAGACCACCGACTACCCCTTCGGCGAGACGGTCACGCTGACGGTCTCCACCCCGCGCGCCGCTCGCCTTCCCGCTCTACCTGCGCATCCCGGGCTGGTGCTCGGCCCCTCGGCTCACCGTGGCCGGCAGCCAGGTCGAGCGCGCCGGCGGGACCGGCCTACACCGACGGTCAACCGCACCTGGAACAACGGCGACACGGTCGTCCTGACGCTCCCGCAGACCACCACCGTGCGCACCTGGACCGCCAAGCACGGCGCCGCTCAGCGTCGACCACGGCCCGCTGACGTACGCGCTGTCCATCGGCGAGAACTACGTGCAGTACGCCGGCAGCGCCGCAGTTCCCCGAGTACGAGGTGCACGCCACCACGCCCTGGAACTACGGCCTCGCGCTCGACGCCGGTTCACCCGCCTTCAGCCGGGCCGGCGGCGCGCTCGCCGACAACCCGTTCAGCCACGACGGCACCCCGGTGACGATCACCGCGCCGGCCCGGCAGATCGCCGGACTGGCAGGACGACGGCGAGCACGTGGTCAGCCCGCTGCAGGCCTCGCCGGCGCAGACCGCCGCGGCCGTCGAGACGGTCACGCTGATCCCGATGGGCGCGGCCCGGCTGCGGATCTCCGCCTTCCCGACCACCTCGCGCGAGCGGCCACCCGTGGACCCCGACCGGCGGCTACCAGAAGATCCGCAACCAGAACTCCGGCAAGGTGCTGGGCGTGGACCAGATGTCGACCGCCGACAGCGCCCGCGTGGTGCAGTTCAGCGACAACGGCACCGCCGACCACCTGTGGCAGTTCGTCCCCAACGGCGACGGCTGGTACCGCGTCCGCAACCAGCAACTCCGGCAAGGTGCTGGGCGTGGACCTGATGTCGACCGCCGACAGCGCGCAGGTCGTGCAGTTCGACGACAACGGCACCGCCGACCACCTCTGGCAGCCGGTCGACAACGGCGACGGCTGGTTCCGGCTGCGCAACAAGAACTCCGGCAAGGTGCTGGGCGTCGACCGGATGTCGACCGCCGACAGCGCCCAGGTGGTGCAGTTCGACGACAACGGCACCGCCGACCACCTCTGGCAGCTCGCCTGACCCGGGCGCCCCACTCCGCCCGCCCGCCCACCGCCCCTTCGACCAGGACGGACCCCCCCACCGTGACCCCGCACGACGACACCCCCGCCTCCCGCCACCCCGGCCGCCGCCAACTCCTGCTGTGGAGCGGCGCGCTGACAGCGGCCGCGGCCACCGGCGGCTGGCTCGGCACGGGAACCGCGCAGGCCGCCGCACCCGCCACGAGTCCGGCCGCCGCCGCGGCCCCGGCCGCCTCGACCTTCTCGCCGCTGCGGCCGCCCGCCGTACCGCTGGCCGTACGCTCGCCGTACCTGTCCACCTGGGTGCCCGCCGACAACCTCGCCGGGACCTGGTCCACCTTCTGGACCGGCCACACCACCGCGCTGTGCGGCCTGGCCCGGATCGACGGCGCCGCCTACGTGTTCGCGGGCGCGCCCAGCCTGCCGGGCGGTCCCGCCCTCACCCCGATGCAGCAGGTCTCGCTGCAACTCACCGCCACCCGTTCGATCTACACCCTCAGCGGCGGCGGGGTCACCCTGACCGTCACGTTCTTCTCGCCCGTCGACCTCGGCAACCTGCAGCGCCAGTCGGTGCCGCTGAGCTACGTCACCGTGCAGGCCGCGGCCACCGACGGCAAGGCGCACGCCGTGGACGTCCACCTCGACGTGTCGGGGGAGTGGGTGCACGGCGACCCCACGACGCCGGTCACCTGGGCGCAGCAGACGGCCGGCCCGATGACCGTGCTGACCTGCCAGCCGGCCGCCCCCGGCGTGCTCCAGGAGAACTCCGACCAGGCGTCCTGGGGGCAGTTGGTGCTCGCCGCGCCCACCGGCGGCGGCCTGACCTGGCAGATCGGCCAGGACACGGTGGTGCGCGGCGCCTCCGCGGGCAGCGGCGCCCTGGCCGGCACCTCCGACAGCGGCCAGCCGCGCGCCATCAACGACCGCTGGCCGGTGCTCGGCCTCAACCGGGACTTCGGCACCGTCCAACCCGGCACGCCGTCACCGGAGTTCACCGCCACCCTCGGCCATGTCCGCACCCCCGCGGTCAGTTACCTCGGCAGCCCAGCTCCAGCCGTGGTGGACGCACTACTGGGGTTCGGCCACCGACATGATCGGCTGGTTCGACGCCGACCACGCCTCCGCGCTGGCGGCCGCGACCGCCCTGGACCAGAGCATCCACGACCAGGCGTCCGCGGCGGCCGGCGGCGGCGCCACCGGCGAGCACTACGCGGCCGTGTGCGCGCTCGCGCTGCGCCAGGCCGTCGCCGGCACCGAACTCGTCGACCGCGGCGGCAGCCCGTGGGCGTTCCTGAAGGAGATCTCCTCCGACGGCAACATGTCCACCATCGACGTCACCTACCCGGCCTTCCCCGCCTACCTCCACCTCTCGCCCGCCTACCTGCGGCTGCTGCTGGAACCGCTGCTCGACTACGCCGAACACGGCGGCTGGCCCAAGGAGTTCGCCGAGCACGACGTCGGCTCCAGCTACCCCAACGCGACCGGGCACAACGACGGCAACGAGGAGGACATGCCCGTCGAGGAGTCGGCGAACATGCTCATCATGGCCGCCGCCGTCATCCAGCGGCTGCCCGCCGCCGACGCCCAGGCGTTCGCCTCCGCGCACTACACGATCCTGCGCCAGTGGGCGGAGTACCTGGCCGCCAACGCGCTCGACCCCGGCTTCCAGAACCAGACCGACGACTTCACCGGCTTCATCGCGCACAGCGCCAACCTCGCGCTCAAGGGCATCGTCGGCATCGGCGCCATGAGCGTGGTCGCCGCCGCCAACGGCGCCGCCGCCGACGCCGCGCACTACGCCACGGTCGCCCGCAGCTACATCAGCCAGTGGACGACGCTCGCCGAGGACTCCTCGGGCGCGCACCTCAAGCTCGCCTACGACCAGGACGGCACGTGGAGCCTGAAGTACAACGGCTTCCCCGACCGGCTGCTCGGCCTGGACCTGGTGCCGCTGGGCACCACCGCCCGCGAGGCCGGACTGGTACGCGGCGAACGCGGGCGCCTACGGCGTCGTCCTCGACCCGCGCAACAACTACACCAAGGGCGACTGGGAGTTGTGGACCGCCGGGCTGGCTCGCCGACCACGGCGCCACCCGCGACCTGCTGGTCGACGGGGTCTACGGATTCGCCAACACCTCCCCGCAGCGGGTGCCGTTCAGCGACTGGTACGTGGTGGCCAGCGGCGCGCAGCAGGGCTTCCAGGACCGGCCGGTGGTCGGCGGGATGTTCGCGCTCGCTGCTCGCGCCGGCCGCCTCCACGGTCGCCTGGCACCGTATCCAGAACAAGAACTCCGGCAAGGTGCTCGCCGTCTCGGGCATGTCGCTCGCCGACACCGCCGAGGTCACGCAGTACGCGGACAACGGCACCGCCGACCACGTGTGGACGCTATCTGGACAACGGCGACGGCACCGTACGCATCGCCAACCGCAACAGCGGCAAGGTGCTCGCCGTCCACGACCAGAGCACGGACGACGGCGCGCACGTCCAGCAGTACGAGGACAACGGCACCCCGGACCACCTGTGGCGCATCGTCGACAACGGCGACGGCTGGTCCAAGATCGTCAACGTGCACTCGGGCAAGGTGCTCGCGGTGGACGGCATGTCGCAGGCCGACAGCGCCCAGGTCACGCAGTACACGGACAACGGCTCGGCCGACCACCTCTGGCGGCTCATCTGAGGGCCTGAGCCGGTCGGCGAAGCCGTTCCGGGGAGTCGCGAGGGCGCCCCGGACCCGTCATCCACGGGTCCGGGGCGCCCGTGCGCGAGCGGCCCCGCGGCGGTCGGGCCGCCGGCCGCTCGATCCGGTGGCCGGCCGGTGCCCCGGCCGGCGGCGCGCCCCCGATCAGTGCGGCGACCAGTGCGGCCGACTGGTCAGTGCAGCGGCGGCGGGGGCGGTGCGGGCGCCGGCTCCGGCGTCGGCCCCGGGCCCGGCTGGAAGGGGTCCGGCGGGGGCGGCGGCGGAGTCGGCTCGGGCCCCGGCGGCGTGGGCACGGGGTCCGGCGCGGGGCCGGGCGGCGTCGGGGACGGTCCCGGCCCGGGGGTCGGCGTCGGGTACGGACCCGGCGCGGGATCGCCCGGCCGCGGGGGCAGGGGGGTGGGGAACGGCTCGCTCATGGCTTCCTCCCGAGGTCGTGGGCCGCGGGGGACCGGCGGACCCGCACGGCGTGACCCTCCACGCGTACCCGAAGACCCCGCCGACATGTCCTTCCGGCCGCCGCCCGCTCCCGTGCGGGTGAACCCGGCGGCGATCGGCAACCGCCCTCCGGCCCGCCATGTCCCTTCCGGAAACCGTCCCACCGGGAGACCGGCCCTCCCGGAGACCGGCCCTCCGGAAACCCCCTGCGGAAGGAGCACACCGTGCGGCAGGACCGCGTACCCCCGCAGCGCGACGGCGACGGCCTCGTCCATGTGCTGATCACCGCCCGTGACGAGTCGAGCGCCTATCTGGTCTTCGACGCCCTCGTGGAGCGCTTCCCCGGCGTGGAGCCGCCCACCCCCCGGCCGGTCCGCCCCGGTCTGGTGGCCTTCGCCGTGCTCACCCCCACCCGCGCCCCGGGCGACCGGAGACCGGGACGGCCGACTGGGTGATAATGGCGTTAATGGCCAGTAAAATCGCTCATAGTGCTCCATCAGCGCCAAGCCATGCCGCGGCGTCGTCCGGCGTGCGCGGTCCCCGGCCGCGGGACCACCGCACGGCGGAGCGACCGTATGACGGAACGCAAGCCGCGGGTACCGTACGACCCCCGGGTGGGCCTGTCCGCGTCCGGCCGGCCGGTGCCGCCGTCGTTCGGCCCCGGGCAGCGGCTGGCCATGGCCGGCATGGGCAGCTTCGACTGGGACCTGGACCAGGGCGTCTTCGACCTCGACGAGGCGGGGCTGCGGGTGTTCGACCTGCGTCCCGAGGAGTTCAACGGCCGCCCGGACGCGCTGGTGCTGCGGGTGGCCCCGAGGAGGGCGACCGCCTGGACCGCGACGCTGCGCACCGCCGTGCAGTCCAGGGCCGGCGCAGCTACAGCGGCTACTTCCAGGTCACCCGCCGCGACGGCGTCAAGCAGTGGACCCACGCCCAGGGCACCATCCTGCGCGACGACGCCGGCGACGCGCACCGCATCGTCGGCATCGTCAGGGACGCCACCGCCGAGCTGTCCGAGGCCCCGTCCGCGGCCGAGCCGGCCAGCGGGCCGCCGCCGCCGCCGCTTCTCCTCCATCGGTCGGCCGGACCACCGAGGCGCTGTCGCACACCGTCACCGTCGACGACGTCATCGCCGTCCTGACCGGCGCCGGCGGGCTGGAGCGCTTCGGCGCCGACGGGCTGGCCCTGGCGCTGGTCGAGGGCGCCAACCTGCGGCATCGTCGGCGCTCAGCGGCGAGCCCGAGTCCGGCTACGACGGGGCCGCCGGTGCGCCGGCTGGACGAGTCGCTGCCGCTCACCGAGGCCGTGGCTGACCCGGCGGCCCCGCTTCGTCGACCTCGCTCGCGGAGCTGGCCGAGCGCTATCCCGCTGCTGCGGCCCTACCTGGAGGCGGCCGCGGTGGACGCCGCCGCCTTCCTGCCGCTGATCGCCCAGGCCCGCCGATCGGCGTCCTCGCGCTCCTCTACCGCAGCCACGACGGCGTTCACCGGCGAGGACCGCGAGCTGGGCACCGCGCTGGCCGGCATCCTGGCCCAGTCGCTGCAGCGCGCGATCCTCTTCGACCAGGAGCGCGAGTTCGCCACCGGACTCCAGTCCTCGATGCTGCCCCGGCACATCCCGCGGTTCGACGGCGCCGAGATCGCGGTGCGCTACCACGCCGCGTCCAGCGGCCGGGAGGTCGGCGGCGACTGGTACGACGTGGTGGCGCTGCCGCAGAACCGGGTCGGCCTGGTCGTCGGCGACGTCCAGGGCCACGACACGCACGCCGCCGCCGTGATGGGCCAGCTGCGGATCGCCCTGCGCGCGTACGCCGCCGAGGGCCACCCGCCGTCCACCGTGCTGGCCCGCGCCTCCCGCTTCCTCGCCGAACTCGACACCGAGCGCTTCGCCACCTGCGGCTACGCCCAGCTCGACCTGGCCACCGGCACGCGTGCCACGCGGCCCGGGCCGGCCACATCGGCCCGCTGATCCGGCACACCGACGGCCGCACCGGCTGGCCCAACGTGCGCGGCGGCCTGCCGCTGGGCCTGGCCACCACCCTCGACCTCCACGAGTTCCCCGAGACCCGGCTCGACCTGGTGCCCGGCGAGACCCTGGTCTTCTGCACCGACGGCCTGGTCGAGGAGCGCGGGGTGGACATCACCATCGGCATGGAGGCGCTCGCCGAGGCGGTCCAGCACGGCCCCGAGCGCGCGGAGGAACTCGCCGACCACCTCGCCGACAGCCTCTGGCAGCGCTGGGGCTCCAACGACGACGTCGCGCTGCTCATCCTGCGCCGGGCGCCCGACCCCGGCACCCGGCGCGCGCCGCGCATCCACCAGTACGTCCACCAGGCCGACCCCGAGGGGCTGGCCGAGGCCCGGCTCGGCGCTGCGCCAGGCGCTCACCGCCTGGGACCTGGCGGAGCTGGCCGACGACGTCGAACTCGCCGCGGGCGAGCTGCTGGTCAACGTCCTGCTGCACACCGAGGGCGGCGCCGTCCTCACCCTTGAGGTGCTGCCCGAGCCGGTCCGCCGGGTCCGGCTGTCGGTGCAGGACCGCTCCAGCGTGTGGCCGCACCGCAGGTCCCCCGGCGAGGCGGCCACCTCGGGCCGGGGGCTGCTGATGATCGAGGCGCTGGCCGACGCGTGGGGCGTCGAGCCGCGGGGCGACGGCAAGGCCGTGTGGTGCGAGTTCGGCCCCGCGGCCGACGCGCGCCGGGAGACCGGCGACAGCGGTGGCGGGACCGGTCAGCTCACGTTGAGCGCCGTGTCGTCGATGACGAACGACGTCTGGAGCTTCGCGCCCTCCACCCCGGTGAACTTCAGCGTGACCGTCTGCCCCGCGTAGCTGCTCAGGTCGAAGGTGCGCTGGGTGTAGCCCGAGGCCGCGTCGGCGTTCGAGTACGTGGCCAGGGTCGACAGCACCGTGCCGGAGGAGTTCAGCACCTGCGCCTTGAGCGTGTCGTAGGCCGTGGAGCCGGTCTCCGCGGTGTCGATGTGCAGCTAGAACGACAGGCTGCGCCGCGCACCCGGTCGGGATCGACAGCGTTCTGCGAGAGGGTGTCGGTGGTCGCGGTGCCGTAGCCGTCCAGCCATGCCTTGTACGAGCCGGTGCGGGCCGGCTCGGCGGTGGCGTTGGTGATCACCTTGGTGCTGGCGGACCAGCCGGTGTCGCCGGACTCGAAGCCCGGGTTGGCCACCAGCTGGGCGGAGGTGCAGCCGCCGCTGCCGCCGGTGGTGGAGCCCGACGTCGTGCCGGACGTCGTGCCCGAGGTGGTGCCCGCGCTCGTGCCGCCCGTGGTGCCGCCGGAGCCGGCGCCGGCCAGCCAGGCGGTGGCGTTGAGCGCGAGCGTCCGCGTCGGTGCCGGCCGGGTCGGTCCAGCCGTTGTAGAGCGTGTTGCCGGACTGGCCGGTGCCGTCGTCGACCGGCGAGCTGTCGCCCCAGATCGCCACCCGGCCGCTGCCGAAGGTGCTGGTGACGAAGAACGCCCCGGTGTTGCCGGACGAACCCGTGTGGTACAGCAGGCCCTTGACGTTCGGGTTGTCGGCCGGCTTGAGCGTGAAGGTGGTGCCGTCGCGCAGGATGCTGCCGGTCACCGTGCCGAACGGCCCGTGCAGCACCGGGTCGGAACTGTCGCTGATCGCCCGCGGGTTGTCGGTGCTGATGTCCAGCAGGTCGACGGAGAAGCCGAACGGGTCGGTGTTGTCCACGCCGTTGTTCGTCAGCAGGTCGTTGATGACGCACGGGCGAGTCGCAGCCGTCGTTGTTGCGGTCGCTGTTGTTGTGGTCCGAGATGAGGAACAGGCCGCCGCCGTTCTGCACGAACGTCATCACCGCGGTCTTCTCCGCCGCGCTCAGCTTCACGTTGGGCTCGTCCATGCACGAACGTGTCGAAGTTGCTGAGGTCCTGCGGGTTCGAGCGAGTCGCCGTAGGTGATGGTCTTGCCGGAGGGCAGGGTGTCGAGCTGGTAGCCGCCGGCCTTCTGCAGGGCCACGCCCCACGACGGACAGGGCGCCGGTCCAGTCGGTCTCGCTGCTGGGCGACGGAGTTCTGGCCCAGCGGGTCGGGCTGGCTGGTGCTGATGATCCAGTCGGCGTTGCCGGCCGTCTCGGCCTTGGTGTTGTCGAACAGCACGCGGTGCGTCGTCGACGGCGGCGGGGGCCGCGGTCTGGGCGCGGCCTGCGCGCTGCCCGTGGCGAGCCCGGCGCCGCCGAGCGCCACGGCGCCCAGCGCGGCCACCGCGCCGAGCAGCACGCGGCCGCGCGGCAGGCGGGCCCGGCGCGATGTGCCGGAACCGTGCGGACTGGGGGATCTACGGGGTGCGAGAGGACCCAGGGGAATGGGCATCCGTCAACCTCCTGGTGGGGGGCGGTGCTTGGGGAACCGTCAGTGGAACGGCTGTGCGGTGCGAGTCATTCTCCGCGCGTAGAGCCCGGGAAGGAAGTGGACGATGTGACGAGAGCGTGAACGTCATCCGACAAGGTGTCGCAGCCGACCGCCGTCCGGGCCCGTGACGCCGCGGCCGGACGGTCTCCGGGACGCCGTCCCGGACACCCCCGGCCGTACCCGCCGCACCCCGGGGCGGGCCGCGCCCGCGGCCGGCCGGCTCGCCCCCCGGGCCGCCCCGCCCGTGCCCCGCACGGCCGCCGTACTGTCGCGGGGCCGGCCGGACCGGGGGACGATGGGGCGGGCGGCGGGTGCCCGGCGCATGGCGCACGGCGGCCGCGGGTAGACGAGCCCAGGTGGACGACGCCCGGACAGACGACGCCCGCAGGGACGACGCCCGGGAGACGACGGGGCGGCGCCCCGGCCGGGCGCCCTGTGCGCGCCGCCCGCGACCGCGCCCCGCAGGCCGACTCCGGCCGGGCACCGGCAGGAGTCCGCCAGGAGGAGAACACGAGGAGAAGCAGCATGCCCATCGCCACCGTGAACCCGGCCACCGGGGAGACCCTCAAGACCTTCGAGCCGCTGACCGCGCGAGGAGGTCGAGCGCGCGCGTCGCCGCGGCGCGAGAGCGCGTTCCTCGACTACCGCGCGCACCGACTTCGCCACCCGGGCGGCGCTGCTGAACTCCGCCGCCGACCTGCTGGACCGCGAGCGGGACGACATCGCCCGCACCATGACCACCGAGATGGGCAAGACGCTGGCCGCCGCCCGCGCCGAGGCCGCCAAGTGCGCCAAGGCGATGCGCTGGTACGCCGCCCACGCCGAGCGGCTGCTCGCCGACGAGCACCCCGACCCGGCCGACGTCGAGGACAGCGGCGCCCACCGGGCCTACGTCCGCTACCGCCCGCTGGGCGTGGTGCTCGCCGTGATGCCGTGGAACTTCCCGCTCTGGCAGGTCGTACGGTTCGCCGCCCCGGCGCTGATGGCCGGCAACATCGGCCTGCTCAAGCACGCCTCCAACGTCCCGCAGACCGCCCTGTACCTCGGCGACCTCTTCCGCCGCGCGGGCTTCCCCGCGGGCTGCTTCCAGACCCTGCTGGTCGGCTCCGGCGCCGTCGAGGACGTGCTGCGCGACCCGCCGGGTGGCCGCCGCGACCCTGACCGGCAGCGAGGGCGCGGGCCGCGCGGTGGCCGCCGTCGCCGGGGACGAGGTCAAGCCGACGGTGCTGGAGCTCGGCGGCAGCGACCCGTTCGTGGTGATGCCGTCCGCCGCCGCGGAGCTGGACCACGCGGTGGCCACCGCCGTCACCGCCCGGGTGCAGAACAACGGCCAGTCCTGCATCGCCGCCAAGCGCTTCATCGTGCACGACGGACGTCTACGACGACTTCGCCGAGCGCTTCGCCCGCGCCATGGACGCGCTGGTGGTCGGCGACCCGATGTCCGACGCGCACCGACATCGGCCCGCTGTCCACCGAGCAGGGCCGCGCCGACCTGGAGGAACTGGTCGACGGACGCGGTCGCCCAGGGCGCGCTGGCGCTCTGCGGCGGCGGCCGCCCCGAGGGGCTGACGGCGGGCTGGTACTACCGGCCGACCGTGCTCGCCGGCGTCACCGCGCAGATGCGCATCCACCAGGAGGAGGCGTTCGGCCCGGTCGCCACCCTCTACCGGGTGCGCGGACCTCGACGCGGCCGTCGCGGTCGCCAACGACACGCCGTTCGGGCTGAGTTCGAACGTCTGGACCCGCGACGAGGACGAGCAGCGGGCGCTTCGCCCGCGACCTCGAGGCGGGCGGGGTGTTCTTCAACGGCATGACCGCCTCGCACCCCGCGCTGCCGTTCGGCGGCGTGAAGCGCTCCGGCTACGGCCGCGAGCTGTCCGCCCACGGCATCCGGGCGTTCTGCAACGTCACGACGGTCTGGTACGGCCGCTGACCGCCCGGCCGCTCCGGCCGATCCCGCTCCGGCGCTCATGGACCGGCCGCCCCGCCCCGGCCGGTCCATTCCGGCCGCATGGCGGCACCGCCCGCCGGCGGCACCGCCGAGCGCCGTGGCGCCGCCACCGACCCTCTCTCCGGCCGACCCGTGACGTTTCGGCCCCCCGACCGTACAGTGTTCGCACGCTGACCTGGGGGGATGCCCATGATCACGGAACCGGAGCTGACCGGGGACAGTACGCAGGGACGGTCCGCCGACGGCCGCAAACCGCCGACCTGGTCGACGACTTGGCGCCGCGCGGCGCACCGCCGTGGCGCCGTCCGCCGTGGCTGTGGGGCGCGCTGGCCGGGGCGGTGGCGGCGTCCGCCGTGTGGGCGGCGCCGCTGGCGCACGGCGGGTCCGCGCAGGACAGCCGGCCGGACCTGCACGGCTACGCGATCGGCTTCAGCCCCTGCGCCGGCCGCCCGTTCGACGCGCTGGCCACGGCGGTGCGGGCCCGCACCACCAGTACGGCGCCCGCGTCCTTCGCGCACGGCCCGGCCCTCGACCGGGCCCGGTGCACCTTCACCGCGGCCGGCGCCCTCGACCAGGGCTGGGCCACCTCGTACACCGTGCGGGCCACCGTCGACCTGCACAAACTCACCGATCCCCGGGCGGAGTTCGAGGACGAGAGGGCGCTGGACACGACCAGCCTGACCGTCGCCGACTCCACCGCCGAGGTACCCGGCCTGGGTGACAAGGCGTACTCCCTCACCTTCGGCGACCAGACCCAGCTCAAGGTGCTCAGCGGCGGCGCCGTCATCACGCTGCGGCTGACCGCCGCCAGCCGCTGGGCCGGGTCGGGCGCCGGCCCGACGCCCGGCGACCTCGTCTCCGACACGCCGCAGCAGCCCGACACCTCTGATCTGGGCGGCTACACCCCGCAGTTGGCCGGCGCCGCCCGGGCGATGATGGCCGCCCTGGCCGGCCGGGACGCGGGCGGCTGACCGTACGGCTGACCGCGACCCGGCGCCGACCGTACATTGGCCCCCTGCGCCGGATGGGGGAGCCGCTGATGATCACCGAGCTGGAGCTGACCGGGGACGGCGGGACGACGGTGACGGGGACCGCCCCGCGCCGGACGTGGTGGCCGGCGCGCGGCGGACCGCGGCTGCCCACGGCGCCGCTGTGGCTGTGGGGCGCGCTGGCCGGGGCGGTGGCGGCGTCCGCGGTGTGGGGCGTGCTGCTGGCCGCCGGGATCGGCCCGTACCACGCCGACCGGCCGGACCTGCACGGCTACCGGATCGACGGCAGTCCGTGCGCGGGCGGCACCTTCGCCGTGCTGGCCAAGGCCGTCAAGGCCACCGGCAGCGAGTCGACGCCCGCGTCCATCGTGCACGGCACCGCGGTCGACCGGGCCCAGTGCACCTACTCCGCCACCACCTCGCCCGCGGTCGGCTGGACCACCGCCTACACCCTCGACGTCTCGGTGGACCTGCACAAACTCTCCGACACCCGCGGGGAGTTCGAGCAGGAGCGCTCCTTCGACACCTCCTCGCTGACCGTCGCCGACTCCTCGGTGCCCGTTCCGGGCCTGGGCGACGAGGCGTACGCCCTGACCTTCACCGGGCAGGCCCAGGAGCTGAAGGTGCTGCGCGGCGGCGCGGTGGTCACGATGCGGCTGACCGACAACACCTTCTGGTCCGGCTCGGGTTACGGCCCGGGGCCGGACGGCATCACCGCGAGCACCACGGCCCTGCCCGCCACCCCGGCCCTGCCCGCCTTCCGCCCGGCGCTGATCGCCGCGGCCCGCAGCCTGCTGACCGGCCTCAAGCACTGACCATCGCCGCAGGTCCGCGCAACATCCGCTGCCGTCAAGGGAGTTGGCGTACCTGGCCGATGACCGTCGGTTTGGCGTGAACATGTTTGCCGTGGCCGGGTAGCGGGGCACGATCCGGGCGCGGGTCACCGCGCGTAGACCCGTACACCACCCGCACCGCTCACACTTCGGGCGCTCCGGCCGACAGGGCCGCGGCGCCCGCCCGTTCCCGCCCGGAGGATTCGCATGCGCACACGTCTGGCACTTCCCCTCGCCGCCGCCGCACTCGCCCTGTCCGGCGTACTGGCGACGGCCGGTCAGGCCGGCGCCGCACCGGCCGACAAGGCCCAGGTGCTCAGCAGTTGGACCCAGACGAGCGCGAGCAGCTACAACTCGTGGCTGGCCGCCCGCAACGACCAGAGCGCCTGGTCGGCGTACGGCTTCGACTGGTCGACGGACTACTGCTCCGACTCGCCCGACAACCCCTTCGGGTTCCCCTTCAAGCTGTCGTGCGCCCGCCACGACTTCGGCTACCGCAACTACAAGGCGGCCGGCACCTTCTCCGCCAACAAGGCCCGCCTGGACAACATGCTCTACGCGGACCTGGAGCGGGTGTGCGCCGGCTACTCGCGGCGCCACGAAGACCGCGTGCGACGACACGGCGTGGACGTACTACCACGCGGTCGACATCTTCGGCTCGGCCACCCCGGCCCGCGCCGAGGCCGCGGAACCCGCCGCCTGACCGGCCGTTGACGGGCGCGGAGGCCGCCGTTCTCGCGGCGGTCCTCCGCGCTCCGCGGGGACTCACAGGGCGGCCGGGAGAACGCTTTCCGGCACGTGGCCCGGGCTCTGATCCGGCCCCCGATCCGACCCCTGGCCCGGCTCCTGATGCGGCCCCGGCCCCGGTGTCTCGTACGGGGCCGGCCCGGCCGGACGCGCGGCGCCCCGCCCCTTGGTGACGAAAGCGGTCCGCAGGGCGTGGTACGGCGCGTCCGGGTCGAAGAACGTCCGCCGCATCTCGGCGAGTTCCCGTTCCCGGTAGGCCCGCAGCGGTGTGCCGGCCTCGTCCCGTTCGCGCCGGGCCTTCTTCTCGCCGACCCGCCGCTGGGTGTGCGGCGCCGACGCCAGCCGCGCGGCGCGCTCCGCCACTCGGGCGCCGAAGTCCGCGCGGCGCGCAGTCCAGCACCACGTCGACCAGGCCGATGTCGTACGCCCGGGCCGCCGTCACCGGCGCCGCCCGTTCCATCAGCCGGTCCGCCCGCGCGGCCCCCACCCTGCCGGGCAGCGTGTACGTCCAGAACTCCGAACCGTGCAGGCCCATCAGGCGGTAGTGCGGATTGAGCACCGCCCCGCCGCGGCACCAGACCTCGTCCGCGGCCAGCGCGAGCGCCACACCGCCCGCCGCGGCGTTCCCGCCGAGCGCCGCGACCACCAGCCGGTCCGTGGTGGTCAGCACCTCCTCGACCAGGTCGTCCATCGCGTTGATGTTCTCCCACGACTCCTGCGCCGGGTCGGCGGCGCCCTCGATCACGTTCAGGTGGATGCCGTTGGAGAAGAAGTCCCGCTGCCCGCCGAGCACCAGCACGGACGTCGGCCGGGTACGGGCGAACCGCAGCGCCGCGAGCAGCCGCCGGCAGTGGTCGGTGCTCATCGCCCCGCCGGGGAAGGAGAACCGCAGGAAGCCGGCCGGCCCCTCCTCGTGGTAGCGGATGTCGCTGTACGTACGGCGGCCGGCCGGCAGGCACAGCGGGACCGCGGACTCGGGCAGCGGCGGCAGCCGGTCGCCGAGCGCGAGGACGGCCGGCCGCTTGAAGGTGGCCGGGCCGCCGGGCTCGCGGCGGGGCCGCAGTTCGGGAATCCACACCGCGCCGTCCACCGTCGCACGGCACACCGCGCCGGCCCGGGTGGCCAGCAGTTCGCCGGGGCGCCCGCGCAGCGTGTCCTCCGGGTGCCCGCCGTGCAGGTACCACTGCCCGCCCAGGAGGTCGTCGAGCACGCCGGGCTGCGAATCGGCGGCCCGCAGCTTGCGCAGCACCGTCCGCGCGGGTCGGCGGCCCAGTCGATCCGCCGTACGTCCTGGCCGAGGTAGGGCCGGGTGCGCACCGCGCCCGCCCACCCGGCGGCGGGCTGCGGCCGCGGCACGTAGGTCCCCGACGCGAAGCGCTCGACGGCCAGCAGCACCGCCGCCGACGCCGCGTCGCAGATCTCGCCCCGGTACAGGTCGCTCTTGGCCGCCGGCGGCAGCGGGCAGCGCACCGACGCCCACACGTCGCCGGCGTCCATCTCGCCGACCGCCTGCAGGACCGTCACGCCCCACTCGTCGGCGCCGTCGTGGATCGCCCAGTCCAGCGAGGACGGCCCGCGGTCGCCCACCGGCCCCGGATGGACGATCAGGCAGGTGTGCGCCGACCAGATGTCGGCGGGGATCGCGGTGGTGAGCATCGGCGCGACGATCAACTCGGGCGCGCTGCGGCGCACCGCCGCCCGCAGCGGCTCGTCGCCCCGGGCCGGTTCGACCGCGACGGTGTGGCCGCGGTCGCCGAGTTCGGCGAACACGCGCTGGGTCAGGCTGTTGAACGCGCTGGCCACCAGCAGGATGTCCATGTCTCTCCGTCCGCCGACGGGTACGACGCGGGCGCCGGCCGAGCACGATCATGGCCCGCGCGCGGGGATGCGGCGGCGTACCCGCCGCGAGGCGGCCCCGGATTCACCTGACCGGTGGCGGCCGGGGCCCCGCGCCGCGGGCCCGGAACGGCAACGGTGCGCGGACCGGCCCCGGCGCAGGTCAGGTCAGCGGGTCACCGGTCCGATCATGTCACCGTCCACACGAACGTGGCGGTGTCCGCGGCCCCGTGCCCGTCGGACGCGGTCACGCCCACCGTGCTCTCCCCGCCGCCGTCGGCGTACCCGACGACAGGTCGATGCCGGTGAGGTCGGTGCCCTCGTTCTCGCCGTAGCCGACGCAGACGACCGCCACGGCCGCCGACTTGGCCGTGTCGATCGCCGCGTTGACGTCGGTGCCGTCGCTGTACGTCACCGTGGTGCCGGTGCTCGCCACCCGGTTCTGCAGGGCGGTCAGCGGCGAGACCGTGCCCGAACTCGTCGCCGTGGCGCTGCCGCCGCCGACGCTGCGCACCCCGGCCCCGCCGTCCGGGCCGATCAGGGCGACGGACTTCGTCGACGCGGTCGACAGCGGCAGGATGCCGCTGTTCTTCAGCAGCACGCTGCCCTGCTCCGCGACCTGCCGGGCCGTCGCCTGGTGCGCCGGGGTGGTCACCACGGTGTCCCGGTTGCCGGTCTTGGTCTTGTCGAACAGGCCGAACGCGAACATCTGGGTGAGCACCCGGCTGACCATCGTGTCCAGCGTGGCCTGGCTGACGGTGCCGTTGGCCGGCGCCTGGCTGAGGAAGTCGGCGTAGAAGTAGCCGCCGGGCATCTCGATCGTCATGCCGTTGTTGGCCGAGCGGGCGCCGGCCGGCGCCGCGGGCCGGCCGCGGACGTATCGGGGCAAGAGCGCCCCGCGTGCCACATACCGCCCTGTGAGGATCGACTCTAGTCTGGGCCGGATGCAGTGAGATCGCCGAGAGCGGGAAAGGGCACGGGATGCCCGACGTACCAGAGCCCATGGTCAAGCTGGTGCGCTGGACGGCCGAACCGGCCGCCGCGCAACTGCTGCGGTCCACCGCCGCCGCCGTCATCTCCTATGTGGCGGCGGTCTGGCTCACCCCGCAGCCGGCGCCGCTGACCGCGCCGCTGACCGCCCTGCTGGTCGTGCAGGTCACCCTCTACTCCACCTTCGTCACCGGCATCCGCCGGGTGAACGCGGTGGTGGTCGGGGTGCTCATCGCGATCGGCTTCAGCGCGCTGGTGGGCCTGAGCTGGTGGAGCCTGGGCCTGGTCATCATGACCGCGCTGCTGGTCGGCCGGGTGGTGCGGGTCGGCGAGTTCGAGGCCGAGGTGGCGATCAGCGCGATGCTCGTGCTCGGCGTCACCCGGGTCGCGACCACGGCGTGGGACCGGGTGTACGAGACGCTGATCGGCGCGGCCGTCGGGCTGCTGTTCAACCTCTTCTTCGCGCCCCCGGTGTGGGTGCAGTCCGCCGGCGGCTCGCTGGAGGCGCTGGCCCGCCGGATGGGGCGGCTGTTCCGGGACCTCGGCGGGCGAGGTGGCCGGCCATCTGCCGGTCGAGCGGGCCGCGGCCCGGCTGCACGAGGCGCGCCGGGTCGACCACGACATCACCGAGGTCGACGCGTCGCTGCGGCAGGCCGAGGACAGCCTGCGCTGGAACCCGCGGGTGCGCGAGGGAGCGCTCTCCCGGATCGTGCTGCGCACCGGTCTCGACACCCTGGAGATCTGCGCGGTGGTGCTGCGGGTGCTCTCGCGCACCCTCACCGACCTCGCCAAGGCGCGCACCGACGAGCCGCTGTTCGCCGAGGACGTCGGGCGCGAGCTGGAACTGCTCTTCGGCCACGTGGCCAATGCCATCGAGAGCTTCGCGGTGCTGATCACCACTCAGGTCGCCGCCAACGCGCAGAGCGCGGAGGACCGGCTCGCCCAGGCGCTCGCCGACAGCGCCGAGGTCCGCGACCGCACCGCCGACCTGCTGCTCGCGGGCGTACAGGAGCACCCGCGGCAGTGGCAGCTGCACGGCGCCCTGCTCGCCGAGGTCGACCGCATCCTGGACGAACTCGCCGTGGAGAAGCGCTCCGAGCGGCTGGTGGAGGAACTCGACCGGTACGGCAAGGAGCAGAGCGAGCGCTATCCGCGGCTGGCCCTGCTGCGCCGCCGGATCAGCGGGAGCGGCGCCGCGCTGCGCACCTCGGCCCCGGTGCGGGCCGCCTTCCGCCGGTCCTCGCCGGACCGCGACTGAAGCCCGGGCCCGTCGCCGCGGCCCCCGCGGCCGGCGCCGCCGGCCCCGTTCCCGCCGTGCCGCGCCCGGTCGCGGGGCGCCGCGGGCGCCGCTGCCGGCTTCCGCTGTCCCGGCCCGAATCGGTCCCGTCACAGGCGTAGACGCCGCCGTAGCGCGTCTGTAACACTCTGCCAACACATACGCAAATTATGAGCAGATCAACGATGGATCTGTACTGGCAGAGTGCAACTTCGGTGGCTTATTCCCGCACGTTTCGGATTTCGTAAGTGATCCGTCTCCTGATCCTCCGGACAACGACATAGAGGGACGCTATGAGACCCATGCGCTCCAAGCGCTCCATCCCGCGGCTGATAGCGGGGGTGATGACGACCTGCCTGATGTTCCTGGGACTGCAGGCCGTCCCCGCGCTGGCCGCGGGAGGACCGAATCTGGCGACCGGCAAGGCGGCGTCGGCCAGCAGCACCGACGGCGCCCTGGCCGCCGGCCATCTCGACGACGGTGACCAGAACTCCTACTGGCAGAGCTCCGGCAGCG
The DNA here is from genome assembly GCA_963820715.1 of uncultured Actinomycetota bacterium. Taxonomy (GTDB): domain Bacteria; phylum Actinomycetota; class Actinomycetes; order Streptomycetales; family Streptomycetaceae; genus Actinacidiphila. Next base: position 391,951 of record CAWGAU010000007.1, read on the forward strand.
CCCTCCCGCAGTGGGCGCAGATCAACCTGGGCGCCACCCGCCGCATCGACCAGGTGCAGCTGAAGGTGCCGGCCGGCTGGAGCGCCCGCTCGGAGACGCTCTCACTCCAGGCGAGCCAGGACGGCAAGACCTTCAGCACCCTGGTCGGTTCCGCGAAGTACGCCTTCAAGCCCGCCTCGGGCAACACCGTCAGGATCTCCTTCCCGGCGACGCTGGCCCGGTACGTACGGGCCGACGTCACCGGCAACACCGCGGCCAAGGCCGCCCAGTTGTCCGAGATGACCGTGCGGGCGGCAGCGGCCTCCACGGCCAACCTCGCCCAGGGCCGGACGACCGCCGAGTCCGGCCACGCCGACGTCTACCCGTCGGGCAACGCCGTGGACGGCGACGCCAACACCTACTGGGAGAGCACGGACAACGCCTTCCCGCAGTGGCTGCGGGTCGACCTCGGCTCGGCCGTACCGGTCGACCAGGTGGTGCTGAAGCTGCCGCCGGACACCTCGTGGGCGACGCGCACCGAGACGCTGGCCGTCCAGGGCAGCACCGACGGGTCGACCTTCTCCGACCTGGTCGCCTCGGCGGGCTACACCTTCAACCCGTCGTCCGGCAACACGGTGACCATCAACTTCAACACGGCCACCACCCGGTACGTCCGGCTGAACATCACCGCCAACACCGGCTGGCCGGCCGGCCAGGTGTCCGAGTTCGAGGTCTACGGCCCCACCAGCGGTGACGTCACCGCGCCGTCGGCGCCTTCCAACCTCGCCTACACCCAGCCCGCCTCCGGCCAGGTCAAGCTGACCTGGAGCGCGTCGACCGACAACGTCGGCGTCACCGGCTACGACATCTACGCCAACGGCACGCTGCGCACCTCGGTCGCCGGGAACGTCACGACGTACACCGACAGCCAGCCCGACAGCGCGACCGTGGCGTACTACGTCAAGGCCAAGGACGCCGCCGGCAACCAGTCGGCGAGCAGCAACACCGTGACCCGGACCGGCACGTCCGGCGACAACCAGCCGCCGAGCGCGCCGTCCAACCTGGCCTACACCCAGCCCGGCGCCGGCCAGATCAAGCTGACCTGGAGCGCGGCCGGCGACAACGTGGCCGTCACCGGCTACGAGGTCTTCGCCAACGGCAGCAAGATCGCCACCACTGTCGGGCAGCACGCTCGACCTACACCGACAACCAGCCGGACAGCGCGACCGTGGCGTACTTCGTGCGCGCCGTGGACGCGGCGGGCAACGAGTCGGCGCAACAGCAACACGGTGACCCGCAACGGCACCACGCCGCCGGCCAACGGCACCAACCAGGCGGTCGGCAAGCCGATCACCGCCTCCTCGACCGTGCAGAACTTCGTCGCCACCAACGCCAACGACGACAACCTGTCGACGTACTGGGAGGGCACGGGCACCAGCTCGCTGACCGTCCAGCTCGGCGCCAACGTCGACACCAGCTCGGTCGTGGTCAAGCTCAACCCCGACGGCTCGCTGGGGCCCGCGCACGCAGACCATCGAGATCCAGGGCCGCGAGCAGAGCGCGTCCTCCTTCACCCAGCTGGTCGCGCCGACGAGCTACTCCTTCGACCCGGCCTCGGGCAACTCGGTGACGCATCCCGGTCACCAGCCGGATCGCCGACGTGAAGCTCATCTTCAGCGCCAACTCCGGTGCGGGCGGCGGCCAGGCGGCCGAGGTCCAGGTCATCGGCGTGCCCGGCCCGAACCCCGACCTGACCGTCAGCGCGCTCACCGCGTCGCCCGTCGGCCCCGGTCGAGACCGACCCGATCACGCTCAGCGCCACGGTGAAGAACATCGGCACCAACGCGTCGACGGCCACCAACGTCAACTTCTACCTCGGCACCGCCAAGGTCGGCACCGCCAACGTCGGCGCCCTCGCGGCCGGCGCGAGCAGCCACCGTGTCGGTGAGCATCGGCGCCAAGGACGCGGGCACCTACCAGCTGACCGCGAAGGTCGACGAGTCCAACACGGTCATCGAGCAGAACGAGACGAACAACAGCTACACCAACCCCACCGCCCTGGTGGTCAAGCCGGTCGACAGCTCCGACCTGGTCGCCTCGCCGGTGGCCTGGTCGCCGAGCAACCCGTCGGCGGGCAACACCGTCAACTTCTCGGTGGCGATCAAGAACCAGGGCACGATCGCCTCGGCGTCCGGCGCGCACGGCGTCACGCTGACCATCGCCGACGCCACCACGGCAACGTCGTCAAGACGCTCACCGGCTCCTACAGCGGCGCCATCGCCGCCGGGGCCACCACCAGCCCGGTCAGCCTGGGCAGTTGGACCGCGGTCGAACGGCAAGTACACCGTCAAGACGGTCATCGCGGTGGACACCAACGAGGTGTCCATCAAGCAGGCCAACAACACCAGCAGCCAGTCCTTCTTCGTGGGCCGCGGCGCCAACATGCCGTACGACACCTACGAGGCCGAGGACGGCGTGCTCGGCCGGCGGCGCCACGGTGCTCGGGCCCGAACCGCACCATCGGCGACCCGGCCGGTGAGGCGTCCGGCCGCAAGGCCGTGCACCTGGCGGCCAACGGCGCGTCCGTGGAGTTCACCACCCGGGCCAGCACCAACACGCTGGTCACCCGGTTCAACATCCCCGACGGCACCGACTCCACCACGCTCGACGTCTACGTCGACGGCACCTTGCTGAAGACGATCAGCCTCACCTCGAAGTACGAGTGGCTGTACGGCGACGAGGCCAGCCCCGGCAACGTCGCCGAGCGCCGGCTCCCCGCGGCACATCTACGACGAGGCCAACCTGATGCTCGGGACCACCGTCCCGGCCGGCCACAAGATCAGGCTGCAGAAGGACGCGGCCAACTCCGCGGCCTACTACAACATCGACTCCGTCGACTTCGAGCAGGCCACGGCGATCGCCAACCCGGACCCGACGAAGTACGTCGTGCCGGCCGGCTTCACCCAGCAGGACGTGCAGAACGCGCTGGACACCGCCCGCCAGGACACCACCAAGCTCGGTGTCTACCTGCCCGCGGGCGACTACCAGACGGCCAACAAGTTCCAGGTCTACGGCCGCGCCATCAACGTCATCGGCGCCGGTCCGTGGTTCACCCGGTTCCACACGCCGGACACGCAGGAGAACACCGACGGCGGCTTCGCGGCGACGGTGAGCGGCACGAAGTTCAGCGGGTTCGCCTTCTTCGGCAACTACACCAGCCGGATCGACGGCCCCGGCAAGGTCTTCGACCTCACCGGCGTGTCCGACATGACGATCGACAACATCTGGGTCGAGCACACGATCTGCGGTGTCTGGGCCACCAACGTCGACGACTCCACGATCACCAACCTCCGTATCCGCGACACCTTCGCCGACGGCGTCAACCTGACCAACGGCAGCAGCGGCAACACGGTCAGCAACGACGAGGCCCGCAGCACCGGTGACGACAGCTTCGCGCTGTTCCCGGCCACGGACCACACCAGCGAGCAGGAGCTGAACAACACCTTCCAGAACCTCACCGTCAAGACCGTCTGGCGCGCCGCGGGCCTGGCCGTCTACGGCGGCGGGGGCAACACGTTCAGCAACCTCTACATCGCCGACAGCCTCACCTACCCGGGTGTCACCATCGGGTCGCTGGCCTTCGGCGGCATCCCGGCGATGGGCTTCGAGTCCACCCCGCAGACCAACTTCTCGAACATCTCGCTGGTTCGGGACGGCGGCCACTTCTGGGGCGGGCAGACCTTCCCGGCGCTGTGGATCTTCTCGGCGGAGTTCAAGCTCCAGGGCATCAGGATCAGCGATGTCGACATCACCGATCCGACGTACTCCGGCGTGATGTTCCAGACCAAGTGGAACGGCAGCACCTCGCTCAACCCGATCGCGGACACCATCATCACCGACCTGTCGGTCACCGGCGCGCAGAAGAGCGGCGACGACTTCGACGCGAAGTCGGGCTTCGGGCTGTGGGCCAACCCGGCTCCCGAGTCCGGGCAGGGACCGGCGGTCGGCTCCGTGACGATCAACGGGCTGCACGAGAGCAACAACGCCGTGGACATCGAGAACACCACGTCCACGTTCACCATCAACGTCACCTGACGCGCCGCGAAGGCGCCGGCCGACTCCCGAAGGGACGGTGATCGACAGCAGCAGGAGTACAACAGCGCCCGGATGTGCCCGCGTTCGGCAGATGAACGCGGGCACGTCCCAGCGCGCCCGGGACAGACCGGTGTGGCGATTCTGTATTCAGTCGGTGAACGCGGGGGGTTGACGTGGCATTGGTCTAGTCCTACCTTCGCCGATGCGCCGACAGTCATGTCGGCGTCCCCCATTCATTCATGTGAATGTGCGGGTTCGGCTGTCCGCTAAGGAAGGCCCCCCACATGAGAAGACCGCGTCTTAAGCCCAAGGCGCTCGATAGCCCTGCTCGCCGCCCCCGCGCTCGCGGCCGGCGTGCTGCTGGCGACCGGCGGTACGGCGCAGGCCGCCGCCAACGCCGGCCCCGGCTTCCCGGCCCAGTACGCCGCTCCGTACGCCGAGGTGTGGAACTCGCCCTCGGCGCTCTCCACGGTGGGCGACGCGACCGGACTGAAGTACTTCACCCTCGCCTTCGTCATCGACGGCGGCGGCTGCAACGCCACCTTCAACGGCGACACCTCGATCACGGACGCGAGTTGGACCTCCGCGATCAACAGCCTGCGCGTCCGCGGGCGGCGACGTCATCGCCTCCTTCGGCGGCGCCGCCGGCAACGAGGAGGCCATCGCCTGCACCTCGGTGTCGTCGCTCGAGACGCAGTACAGGCGGGTCATCGACGGGCTCAACCTGACCCGGCTGGACTTCGACATCGAAGGCGGCGCGCTCGACAACACCGCCGCCAACGACCGCCGCAACCAGGCCCTGGCCGACCTCCAGCAGAGCTACGCCGCCGCCGGCAAGCGCCTGGACATCGACTACACCCTCCCGGTCGACCCCTCCGGCCTGGAGTCCAACTCGCTCAGCCTGCTGAACAACGCCAAGAGCCACGGGCTGAACGTGAACCTCGTCAACATCATGACGATGGACTACGGCGGCTCCATGGACATGGGCCAGGCCGCCATCAGCGCGGCCCAGGGCCTGCACACCCAGCTCGGCCAGATCTGGAACACCAAGTCCTCGGCCCAGCTCTGGGCGATGGAGGGCAACACGCCGATGATCGGCGTCAACGACTCCAGCAACGAGGTCTTCTCCACCGGCAACGCCCAGTCGCTGGAGTCGTTCGCCAAGTCCAACGGCATCCAGGAGCTGTCCTTCTGGTCGCTCGGCCGTGACAAGGCGTGCGCCACCAACGGCGGTTCGGCCCAGGACTCGTGCAGCGGCACCTCGCAGTCGCCGTGGCAGTTCTCCAGCACCTTCAACGCCATCACCGGCGGCGGCACCACGCCGCCGCCCGGCGGCGGCACCGGGCCGATCACGTCCGGCTACGCCGGCAAGTGCGTGGACGTGGCGGCGCGCCAGCACCGCCAACGGCACGGCCGTCCAGCTCTACGACTGCAACGGCACCTCCGCACAGTCCTGGACCGTGGGCTCCGACAACTCCCTGTCGGCGCTCGGCAAGTGCATGGACGTCACCTCGGCCGGCACCGCCAACGGCACCCAGGTGCAGCTCTACGACTGCAACGGCACCAACGCCCAGAAGTGGACCGCCAGCAACGGCGAGCTGGTCAACACCGGCTCCGGCAAGTGCCTGGACGCCACCGGGCCCAGCTCGGCCAACGGCACCCGGCTGCAGATCTGGACCTGCGCCGGCGGCCCCAACCAGCAGTGGACCCTGCCGTCCTGACCCGCTGACAGCCGGTCCCGGGCGGGGGAGCGCACCCGCCCGGGACCGGTTTCCCTCCGGCGGCGGCCCGGGACCGGCCGCCGCCGGCCAGCTCGCGGCCGGTCAGCTCGCGTACATCTCGATCCGCGCCGCCTGCGCGAGGTCGCCGGCCGGGGGCGTGGTCGGCGGCGGGGTGGCCGTACCGCCGGTGAACTGCTGCACCCAGAAGAGGGTGCGGGCCAGGTACGCGGTCTCGGAGGCCGAGCCGGTCGTGCCGTTACGCCCCGGCGAAGGTCTGGTAACCGTAGCCGGACGGCGGGGTGTTGGTGGCGGGCTCGATCATCGTGCCCTCGTGCCACTCGTTGAAGGACGTGATGGACACCCAGGTGGGCACGCGGGTCACGTCCTTGCGTCATGGGAGAGGTGGGGGTCTCGCCCGAGCGTCCAGAGACTATGAGCCGGACCGCATCGCGTCCATGGTTCCGCGCAAATCAGCGACATGAATGCAGAAATAATGCGTGTCGAAGTACGTCGGTAATGCGATTCGAACGCGACAGAACACACGTGCAGGGAAAACGGGCATGGGTGGAGGGGATGGCCGCGTTTCCCGAACGATCACCGTGCGGCTGCCCGGTACGCACGTGCGTGCGGGGCGGCCGGACCGACCTCCGACCTCCGTACAGGGAGCCCCGATGAACACCGCCGCACTCCTCGCCGACGGCTACGGCCGCATCCGTGAGGCCGTCCACGCCGGCGTCGACGGCCTGACCGCCGACGAACTGGCCTGGCGCCCGGCCGACGGCGCGAACACCGTCGGCTGGCTGGTCTGGCACCTCACCCGGGTGCAGGACGACCACGTCGCCGAGGTGGCCGGCCGCGAGCAGATCTGGACCGCCGAGGGCTGGGAGAAGCGCTTCGACCTGCCCTTCCCCGCCCGGGCCACCGGATACGGCCACAGCGCCGCACAGGTCGGCCAGGTGCGGGTGGCCGACCCCGCCCTGCTCACCGGCTACTACGACGCCGTGCACGAGGCGAGCCTGGACTACCTCGCCGGGCTGACCGACGCCGACCTCGACCGTGTCGTGGACGAGCGCTGGGACCCGCCGGTCACCCTCGGCGTCCGCCTGGTCAGCGTCGTCAACGACGACCTCCTGCACGCCGGACAGGCCGCCTACCTGCGCGGGCTCCTGCTCGACCGCCGCTGACGGCGACCGGCCCCGGCGGCTCCCCGCGCCGCGCCGCGGGGAGCCGCCGGGGGAGCGCGCGGACGGCCCGCGTGCTCCCCCCGCCCCGCGACCGCCCTGCTCGGGCCGGCTCCCCGGTGATAGAGTTACTTAACCTAAGTTAAGTAACAGCTCTCCGGGTGGGGTGTGACCGCCGCATGGCGACCGAAGAAGACTCGACGACCCGAATACCGCGGCGGACACCGCGAATCGCCGCCGACCATCCGCGCTACAAGTGGGTGGCCCTGTCCAACACCACGCTCGGCATGCTCATCGCCACGATCAACTCCTCGATCGTGCTGATCTCGCTCCCCGCGATCTTCAACGGCATCCGGCTCGACCCCCTCCAGCCCGGCAACGTCAGCTACCTGCTGTGGATGCTGATGGGCTACATGCTCGTCACCGCGGTGCTGGTGGTCACCCTCGGCCGGCTCGGCGACATCATCGGCCGGGTCAAGATCTACAACTCCGGCTTCCTGATCTTCACCGTCACCTCGGTGATCCTGTCCGTCGACCCCCTGCACGGCGGCGCCGGCGCCCTCTGGCTGATCGGCTGGCGCGTCGCCCAGGCGGTCGGCGGCTCCATGCTGATGGCCAACTCGGCCGCGATCATCACCGACGCCTTCCCGGCCCGCCAGCGCGGCATGGCGCTCGGCGTCAACATGGTCGCCGGTATCGCCGGCTCCTTCATCGGCCTGGTCCTCGGCGGCCTGCTCGCCGAGTGGAACTGGCGCTCCATCTTCTGGGTCAACGTGCCGATCGGCCTGGTCGGCACCGTCTGGGCCTACCGCTCGCTGCACGACACCGGGGTACGCCGCCCGGCCAGGATGGACTGGTGGGGCAACATCACCTTCGCCGTCGGCCTGACCGCGCTGCTCGCGGGCATCACCTACGGCATCCAGCCCTACGGCGGCCACACCATGGGCTGGACCAACCCCTGGGTGCTGGCCGGGCTGATCGGCGGCGCCGCGCTGATCGTCGTGTTCTGCATGATCGAGACCCGGGTCGCGGAGCCGATGTTCCCGCTCAGGCTCTTCCGCAACGCGGCCTTCGCGGGCGGCAACGCGGCCACCCTGCTCGGCTCCATCGCGCGCGGCGGCCTCCAGTTCATGCTGATCATCTGGCTCCAGGGCATCTGGCTGCCGCTGCACGGCTACAACTACGCCGACACCCCGCTGTGGGCCGGCATCTACCTGCTCCCGCTCACCGTCGGCTTCCTGGCCGCGGGCCCCATCGCGGGCGCGCTCTCCGACCGCTACGGCGCCCGGCTGTTCGCGTCCGCCGGCTTCGTGGTCATGGCCGCGTCCTTCGGCGGGCTGCTGCTGATCCCCACCGACTTCAGCTACTGGGTCTTCGCGCTGGTGATCTTCCTCAACGGCCTGGGCGGCGGCCTGTTCGCCGCGCCCAACACCTCGATCATCATGGCCAGCGTCCCGGCCGAGGCCCGCGGCGCCGCCTCCGGCATGCGGGCCACCTTCCAGAACGCCGGCATGGTGCTGTCCATCGGCGTCTTCTTCTCGCTGATGGTCGCCGGCCTGGCCCGCTCGCTGCCCGGCACGCTCAGCAGCGGACTCACCGCCCAGGGCGTACCCGCGGCCAACGCCCACCAGGTGGCGGGCCTGCCCCCGGTCGGCACCCTGTTCGCCGCCTTCCTCGGCTACAACCCGATCCAGCAGCTGCTCGGCCCCGGTCTGCTCAAGAAGCTGCCGGCGGCCAACGCGCACAACCTCACCGGCCGGGAGTTCTTCCCGCACCTGATCTCCGGACCGTTCCACGACGGGCTGGTCGTGGTGTTCGCCCTGGCGATCGTGATGTCCTTGGTCGCGGCGGCCGCGTCCTTGATCCGCAGCCGCAGGTCCGGCGCCGAGCTGGGCTGACACCGCGACCCCGAGGAGATGCCCCCGCCATGACCGACCCCGACGGGCGCGGGGGCGCCTCCGCGGCCGCCGTCGCCCGGCTGCGGCTGATCGTCGCGCGCCTGTACCGCCAGATGGCGCAGGCGTCGGCGGACGACCTCAACCTCACCTACGCGCAGCTCTCCGCGCTGGCCAGGGCCGAGGACTACGGTCCGATCCGGCTCGGGGAGCTGGCCGCGCTCGAACAGGTCGCCGCGCCCACCCTGACCCGCACGGTGCGGCCGCTGGCCGAGGCCGGGCTGATGGGGAAGGAGCCCGACCCGTCCGACGGGCGGTCGTGGCTGGTGCGCATCACCGACGAGGGCAGCGCCGTGCTCGGGCGCATCCGGCGCGAGCGCTCGGAGTTGCTCGCCCGGCGGATGGCCCGCCTCACCGCCCGACCAGCGGGACGCCCTGCTGGCGGCCCTCCCCGTCCTTGAGCTCCTCCTCACCGACCCGGAGGACGACCCCGCTTCGTAGCGGGTCCCCACCCTTCTACGACGAGGCGCCCGGCTCCGGGGCGGGAGGGGACGTGAGGCGTCCGCCCGGGCCGGGCTCAAGCGGCGGAGCGGAGAACCCGCAGTTGGCCGCGCACTCCGGCTGGGCCCCCTCCCCCTCCCGCAGCGCCCCCGAGGGCACCAGCACCGCGGCCAGCGCGGCCCCCACCGCGCACAGCCCCGCGCAGATCACCATCGCCTTCCCGAAGCTGCGGTCCACCGCGTGCGGCGAGGTGTACGCCGTGTCGGACAGCCCGATCAGCAGCGGCAGCGCGGCCACCACCAGGAGCTGGGCGACCCGGGCCGCCGCGTTGTTCACCCCGCTGGCCACCCCGGCGTGGTCGACGGCCACCGACGCCAGCACGGTCGCGGTCAGCGGGGCCACGAACAGGCTCATCCCCAGCCCCTGCACCACCACCGCGGGCAGCACGTCCAGCCAGTACGACGACGCGCCCGGCGAGATCCGGGTCAGCAGCAGCATCCCGGCGCCGGCCAGCAGCGGCCCGGCCGTGAGCAGCCAGCGCGGCCCGATCCGCTGCGCCAGGCCGCCCGCGGGCGCCGACAGCAGCAGCATCAGCACGGTCACCGGCAGCGTCGCCAGCCCGGCCCGCAGCGCGCTGTACCCCGCGGCGATCTGCAACTGCACCGGCAGCAGGAAGAACACCCCGCCGATCGCGGCGTACAGGCACAGCGTCACCAGGTTCATCGCCGTGAACAGCCGCGAGGAGAAGACGCTGAGCGGCAGCATCGGGTGCCGCCGCCGCTGCTCGGTGCGCAGGAAGGCCGCCCCGCAGACCAGCCCGGCCAGCACCGGCAGCCCGACCGACAGCAGCGACGGATGCGCCGAGGCGCTGATCAGGGCGTACGTGATCCCGGCCAGGCACAGCGCGGCCAGCGCCGCGCCCCCCACGTCGAAGGAGCCCGACGCCGTACGGTCCCGGCTCTCCGGCACGTGCCGGACCGCGATGGCCACCACGACGGCGGCCAGCGGCACGTTGACGTAGAAGATCCACCGCCAGCCGGGGCCGTCCACCAGGTAGCCGCCCAGGAACGGGCCGACCGCGCCCGCCACGCCGCCCAGCCCCGACCACGCGCCGACCGCCTTGGCCCGGTCCTCCTGACGGAAGGTCGACTGCACCAGCGCCAGCGAACCCGGTGTCAGCAGCGCCCCGCCGACGCCCTGCAGGGCCCGCGCCGCGATCAGCATGCCGCTGTTCTGCGCGGCGCCGCACAGCGCGGACGCCAGCGCGAACCACACCACGCCGATCACGAACACCTTGCGCCGCCCGTAGCGGTCGCCGAGGCCGCCGCCGAGCAGGATCAGGCCGGCCAGGGTGAGCAGGTAGCCGTTGACCGTCCACTGGAGGGTGGCCAGGGACGCGCCCAGGTCCTCGCCGAGGCGGGGCAGCGCGATGTTGACGATCGTGCCGTCGAGCAGGGCCATGCCCGAGCCGAGTACCGAACAGGCCAGGACCCAGCGGCCGGTGGGGGATGCCAGCTTGACGCCTGCCGGCGCGGGCGGGGCAACGGTGCTCATCGGCACCACCTCTCTGGTCGGCCGGTGCGTCGGCTCTCTCAGCGTATGGCCCCGCTTCGTCGCGTGCCGCGTGCTCGCACGGAAGTCGTCCCACTCCTGCGCGGAGGGCGCCCCCGCGGATGACGGCGCCTCCCCCGTGCGCGCCGGGTTCCTCCCTCGCGGTCGAGGGCGCCTTGCTCCCGCGGGGCGGGTGTCCTTCTTATCCGTGCGCGGAGGGCGCCCACGGATGAGGGCGCCTTGCTCCCGCGAGGGCGGGTGTCCTTGCGGAGGGCGGTGCCCGTTTTTAGGGGCGCGGGGAACTGCGCGACAAGCCACGACGTGGCTGCGGGTCGTCACCGGCCCGGTGGGGCTGTTGCTGTCGTGTCCGGTCCACCGGCCGGTGGCCGGTTGCTCGCGCAGTTCCTCCCCCAGACTCCGTCCGGGGGTGCCCCCAGCGCCCATGGATGGGGGCTGCCGTCCGCGTGGGCAACCCGCGACCGCTGGGTAAGGGGCCGTTCTCCGCGAGGGCACCCCGAGTCCCTGGGTGGGGGCCGCCGTCCGTATAGGCACCCCGCGCCCGCTGGGTAAGTGGCTGTCCTCCGCATGGGCACCCAGCGCCCCTGGATAGTGGCCGCCGTCCGCGTGGGCAACCCGCGACCGCTGGGTAAGTGGCCGTTCTCCGCGAGGGCACCGCGGCGCGGTCGAGGGTGCGTGACCTTGGACGCGGAGCCACCCGCCGCGCGGGGGGTGGGGGGACCCGCCGGGAGGGCGACCCGCGGGAGAATGGGGACGTACGCAGAAGCCCCAAGAACGCGAAGGAGACACGGATGCCGCACGAGCGTGCCGGAACCCCGGCCCGGCCGGACGACCTGGTGGACGTACCCCGCCTGGTGACCGCGTACTACGCTCTGCACCCCGACCCGGGCGACCCCGCCCAGCACGTGGCGTTCGGCACCTCGGGCCACCGCGGCTCCTCGCTCGCCACCGCCTTCAACGAGGACCACATCGCCGCCACCAGCCAGGCGATCTGCGACTACCGCGAGCAGCAGGGCACCGGCGGCCCGCTCTTCCTCGGCGCCGACACGCACGCGCTGTCCGAGCCGGCCCGGGTCACCGCGCTGGAGGTCTTCGCGGCCAACGGCGTCACCGTGCTCGTCGACGAGGCCGGCGGCTGGACCCCCACCCCGGCCGTCTCGCACGCCATCCTCGCCCACAACCGGGGCCGTACCGGCGGCCTCGCGGACGGCGTGGTCGTCACCCCGTCGCACAACCCGCCCACCGACGGCGGGTTCAAGTACAACCCGCCGAACGGCGGCCCGGCCGCCTCCGACGCCACCGGCTGGATCCAGGACCGGGCCAACGTCCTGATCGCCGACGGCCTCGCGGACGTCCGCCGCATCCCGTACAGCCGGGCGCTGGCCGCCGAGACCACCGGCCGCTACGACTTCCTCGGCTCCTACGTCGACGACCTGCCGTCGGTGCTCGACCTGGAGGCGGTGCGGCGCGCGGGCGTGCGGATCGGCGCGGACCCGCTCGGCGGCGCGTCCGTCGACTACTGGGGCCGGATCGCCGAGCGGCACGGCCTGGACCTGACGGTGGTCAACCCGGTCGCCGACCCCACCTGGCGGTTCATGACGCTGGACTGGGACGGCAAGATCCGGATGGACTGCTCCTCGCCGTACGCGATGGCCTCGCTGATCGCCCGCAAGGACGAGTACGCCATCGCGACCGGCAACGACGCGGACGCCGACCGGCACGGCATCGTCACCCCCGACGGCGGCCTGATGAACCCCAACCACTACCTGGCCGTGGCCATCGACTACCTGGTCGGCCACCGCGACCAGTGGGGCCCGGAGCTGGCGGTCGGCAAGACCCTCGTGTCGTCCTCGATGATCGACAAGGTGGTGGCCGGCCTCGGCCGCCCGCTCACCGAAGTCCCGGTCGGCTTCAAGTGGTTCGTGGACGGGCTGCTCGGCGGCACGCTGGCCTTCGGCGGCGAGGAGTCCGCGGGCGCGTCCTTCCTGCGGCGCGACGGCGGCGTGTGGACCACCGACAAGGACGGCATCCTGCTGGCGCTGCTCGCCGCCGAGATCACCGCCGTCACCGGCCGCACCCCCTCCGAGCACTACACCGACCTCACCGGGAAGTTCGGCGCGCCCTCGTACGCCCGGATCGACGCGCCCGCCGACCGCGGGCAGAAGGCCGTACTGGCCAAGCTGTCGCCGGACCAGGTGCCGGCGAAGGAGCTGGCGGGCGAACGCGTCACCGCCGTGCTCACCGAGGCGCCCGGCAACGGCGCGGCGCTCGGCGGCATCAAGGTGTGCACGGACAACGCCTGGTTCGCCGCGCGCCCCTCCGGCACCGAGGACGTCTACAAGGTCTACGCCGAGTCCTTCCTCGGCGACGACCACCTGGGACGCGTGCAGGAGGAGGCGCAGGCGATCGTGGCGCAGGCGCTCGGCGGCTGAACAGGCCCCCGGCGGCAGGGCTCCCGGCGACCGGACCGTCCGGCCGCCGGGTGTCCCGGGTGCCCGATCCGGGTCAGGCGAGCTGCGCCGCCTGGAGGCCCGCGTAGGCGCCCCGCCGCGCCGAGCAGTTCCGCGTGCGAGCCGATCTCCGCGATCCGGCCCTCGTCCAGGACCACGATCCGGTCGGCGTTCCTGATCGTGGACAGCCGGTGCGCGACCACGAAGACGGTACGGCCCTGCACCAGCCGGGTGAGCGCCTGCTGCACCAGCGCCTCGGAGCGGGAGTCCAGCGCGGAGGTCGCCTCGTCGAGGATCAGCACCCGCGGGTCGCGGATCAGCGCGCGGGCGATCGCCAGCCGCTGCTTCTGGCCGCCCGACAGCCGGGCCCCGCGCTCGCCGACCACCGTGTCCAGGCCCATCGGCGTCCGGTCGATGAACTCCATCGCGTTGGCGTCCCGCAGCGCCGCCCTGACCCGCTCGTCGGGCACGTCGGTCATGCCGTAGGTGACGTTCTCCCGGATGCTGCCCTCGAACAGGATCGAGTCCTGCGGGACGACCGACAGCCAGCTCCGGTAGTCGCGCAGGTCCAGCGTCTCCATGTCGGCGCCGTCCAGCAGGATGCGGCCCTCGGTGGGCCGCAGGAAGCCGATCACCAGGTTCAGCACGGTGGACTTGCCCGCGCCCGAGCCGCCGACCAGGGCGATCGTCTCGCCCGGCCGGACGTCGAGGTCGAAGCCGGCCAGCGAGGGGCCGTCGCTGTCGGGGTAGGTGAGCCCGACCCCGCGGAACTCGAACCGGCCCACCACACCGGTCACTTCGGCCTTCCCGTCGTTCTGCTCCAGGTCGGGCGCCTGGAGCACCTCGCCGATGGAGCGCACCGACTCCAGGCCCTTGCCGATCTGCGGGGTCAGCGTGAGCAGCGTGGTGACCGAGGCGGTGAGGCTGGAGAAGTAGGCGCTGAGCATCACCACGGTGCCGGGGGTGACGCTCAGCCAGCCGTAGTACGCGACCAGCGCCGAGCCCGACAGGCAGGCGACACCGATGGCGTTGAGCAGAATCCAGGCGATCGAGCCGAACCAGCCGTTGAGCCGGTCCAGCCGCAGCCCGGCGTGCAGCACCTCGCCGAGGGTGCGGTCCACCCGGTGCAGCGCGGTGGTCTCCAGGCCGTGCGCCCGGGTGATGGGGATGAGGGTGGTCATCTCCGAGACCCGGGACGAGAGCTGCTCGACCTGCTGGCGGAAGAGCTCGTTGCGGTCGCGCAGCCGGCGGCGGAGCTTGACCACCAGCACCGCGGAGGCCGGCACCACGACCAGGTAGACCGGCAGGAACGCCGGCGCCCGTACCCCGATGACGACCAGGCCGCCGGTCAGCGTGGCGACGGCCGCCAGGCCGTTGTCGGCCGTCTGCTGGGCGGCGGTCTCGATCGTCTCGACGTCCCTGATCACCTTGGCCTGCAGGACGCCCGCGCTGACCCGGGAGTGGTAGCCGATGGACAGCTGCTGCATGCGGTGGCACAGCGCGGTGCGCAGCCGGGTGCCGGTCCGGCGGATCGAGCCCTGCATGCAGCGGACGTAGGCCAGGTGCAGCGGCAGGTTGAGCACCAGGATCACCAGCAGGACGGCCGAGTTCCACCACAGCACGGATATCGGCTGGTGCTGGACCACGACGTCCACGACGTTCGCGGTGATGAGCGGGAGCAGCCACACCGGGGTGTGCTTGCCGAAGAACGCGGCGACGGCCAGGCCCACCCGGCGCCGGTCGGGATGGAAGAGGTAGAGGAGGGTTCGGACGGGGTGCTCGCCACGGTAGCGGTGGCTGAGCGTGCCTTGCGGCAACGCCATTGCGGGGCTCCTCGCATCACGGCTTCGCGTACGGGCTCTCGGCGTACGGCGACACAGGTGCGCGGCGGCACGGGCCCGCTTCCGCGCTGAAGCGGCGTGCCTGCATGTGCGCGCATACACCCTAGGGGCCGGGCGCCCCGCGGCGCCCGGCCCGGTGGTGTCCTCGCTGGTCACCGCCGTACGTAATCGACTTGACCGGTCGGCGGCCCGTGATGTGTGAAGCGTGGCCGGTGAAGTGGCCGGTGAAGTGCGGCCCGTGAAGCCCGGTCGGCGGAGTGCCCGGAAGCCGGTGCCGGGGTCAGCGGCGGGCGGCCGGGCGGGCCCTGCGGTACAGGACGGTGCCGCCGAGCAGCAGGGCCACGCTGCCGCCCGCGGCCCAGCCCAGGCCGTCCGCGCCGGTGTGGGCGAGGGTCGGGCCGGAGTCCGCGGTGTCGGCGAGGGCCGGGGACTGCGGGGTGCTCGGCGTCACGGGCGCCTGGTTCGGCGGGGCCGGGATCGGCTGGTGGGCGGGCGGCGGGGGAGCGGGCTGGTCGCTGTTGGCCGCGGTGTTGCCGAAGGCCGGGTTCGAGACGCCCACCACGTTCGCGGAGTTGCCCGAGATGTTGACCGGCAGGTCGAGCGGGGACCTCCAGCGCGTTGCCGGACAGCACGCCGGGGGAGCCGGCCGTGTCGCCGGCCGCGTGGGCGCCGCCGACCGAGCGCGAGCCGGCGGCCGCGGACTCGACGGCGGGCGCGCCGGCGTGCCTGGCCGGGCGGGACGCGGCGCGGCCGCCGTACGCACCGGAACCGCGTGCCGTAGGCTGCCGCGAGGTGTTCGCGCAGCGGTTGCCGAACGCCGGGTTGAGCAGGCCGATCACGCTGATGGTGTTCCCGCACACGTTCACCGGGACGTGCACCGGGACCTGAACGGAGTTGCCGGACAGGACGCCCGGCGAGCCCGCGCTGTCCCCGTCGGCCGCCGAGTCCGCCTGCGCGTAGCCCGCGGACGCCAGCACGCCGCCGGCGACCATCGCCGTGACGAGTCCCTTTCGGGCGACCCTGTTCATACGCTCACTGCCTTCCGGAAAACCTCGCGGGCGGTATGCCCGCACCGATGACAACGCTCGACGCCGCCAAACAGGGCATGCCGGGCCGGTAATTCATCCCAACGAGTGACCGTGTACTGGCCTTGTACCGGACCGGCCGATATGGGCCGCGCACACGTCGTCGCCAGCGCTTTTCCCGGGAATTGCGGGCACCGCCGGCGGCATTCCTATGAATTACCCAGGAGCGTGTCCGGCGGTGTGATTCCGTATCCGCCCAGCCACTCCGACAGCTCCCGGTTGTCCCGTCGCGGCCAGCCGCCCACCGGTGAAGCGCGGGTCCGCGGTGACCTCGGCGACGGCGAACTCCGGTACGGCGAAGGCGTGCGTCTCCTGGTCCGAGTCGAACTCCGCCTCGGCGAGCACCAGTCCGTGCAGCGGCGGCTCGAACACGTCGATTCCGAACGGCGGGAGACTGTACCGGGTCTTGCGCAGGACACGTGCCGGGAGGGCGGCGAACACGTCGTATTCGGCGGGCGAGAGATAGGTGTTCGTGATCAGCCCCTGTACGGGCCCCGGCCGGTCCGCCGGAATCTTCTGGGTGAGTTTCAACTCGACCGCCGGGGGCGGGAGTCGGGGTTCGCCGGGTGCCGGTCGGGCGGCTTGCGCGGTCCGCGGGCGCTCGTCGGCCGGTGCGATCCGGCGCAGCCGCATCCGGGTGCCGGTGATGTAGCGGTCGGTGATGCGGCGGCCCGTGCCGGGCGGAAGGGGAGCGGGCGGCCCCGGGAGCAGGAAGCGGCGCTCACGTTCGACGCGGGCGTACTTGCCGGGCCGCGGAACAGGCTGGGTCATGCGGGTCATTGTGCGGGCGGGCGGGGCACTCGCCGTTGTGCACCCCACCGCCCGAGGCGGAACGTCCTTCCGGCGCGCGGGCTCAGGCGGCCGCGGCGCTGCGTACGGCGTCGCCGCCGAAGGTGTCGCGCTCGATGTGCGTGCGCGCCGCCTTGAGCGCCGCGCCGATCTCCCTCGTACCGGTGGACACGCACAGCGTGTAGACCGTGTCCTGCAACTGCTGCCGGATCTGCGGGTCCGTGCTCTCCGCGTCGTCCGATCCGTCCACGTGCCGGCTGTCCGCAAGCGTGCGGAGCGCCTCGTAGCGCTCCACCAGATTCCTCAGCACGGTCGGGTGGGCCATGAGCATCGTCGTACTCCTCGTTTTCGGCGAAGTCGAGCGGCGTCTTCCCACGACTTGTGACTGCATGCGCAATGCACGCAAGAATTCTACGGGACGCTTCGGCGCAGCGGACGCCGGCGGGGAGTGCCGCTCGTCACGCGGGAGTTGGGGTTGACGTACCGTCAGGACACCGCCGACTGCGGAGCCCCGCAGGGCCGTTGACGGCGCGCGTCGGCGTGCCGGAGCGGCCGGACGCAGCGGTGGGCCCGCCCGGAACGACTTCCGGGCGGGCCCACCGGGGGCGAAGGCGCCGACCGGGGAACCGGTCGGCTCAAGGGGCGGCGGTCGGCCGTCCCCGCCTCAGTCGATGCTCCGCAGGATGTGGGTCTCGGACGGGTCGTCCTCGTATCCCGCCAGCCGGATCGGGGCGCAGCGCGACCACGCGTCCAGGGGGCGTTCCTCGTCGAGGAGCGCGGCGGCCGTCTTGCCGCCGCGCTCCGCCGCTGTCTTCTCGGGCCTGACCTTCAGCTTGTCTGCTGACACCGCGCACTCCTTAGCGTCGCGTGGACCGGAACGCCGAGCGCGGCCATGACTCGCGTCGTCGGCGCCCGGCGGGGTTGTGGACTTCGGGCGATGCGGACGCGGTGGCGCCTGTGGGTTCCCCCGGGCCGCGCGGGCGGTGGGGGAGAGCCGGAAGCGCGGCCGAGTTGGCGACTCGTTCCGGGACGGGCTCCGAGGCCCGGTACCTGCCCGGGAGCCTGCTCGTCCCCGCACAGCCTATGCCGCGCCGCCCCTGCCACCAGCCGGTTTACGGCCGTCCGGGCCGCGCCGCGGCCGCCGCGGCCGACCCGCGCGCCCGTGCAAGGGCGCCCCGGCCTTCCGGGAGCAGGGCACGATTGCTACGGTTCCGCGTGCTCAACAGCGAAGAAGACCGCCGCCAGGAGACCGGGCAGCCCACTGGGCCGTCCGGGTCGCGCATACCCGGCGAGCGCCCCCGCCCGCCGCCGTTCCCGGCTGCTCGCCGACATCTCCCCGCTCCGCGAGCACGCCGACTTCCGCCGGCTGTGGTTCGGCAACACCGTGTCGTACATCGGCCAGCAGATGACGGCGATGGCCGTCGCGCTCCAGGTCTACGCGATCACCGGGTCCAGCTTCTACGTCGGGCTGGTCGGCCTGTGCTCGCTCGTCCCGCTGATCGTCTTCGGGCTCTACGGCGGCGCCGTCGCCGACGTCGTCGACCGGCGCAGGCTCGGCCTCGTCACCGCCTCCGGGGCCACCGTGCTGTCGGCGGCGCTCGCCGTCGTGGCCATCGCGCACGTGCGCCACGTCTGGCCGCTCTACGCGATCGTCGCCCTCCAGGCGGTCTGCTTCGCGATGAACTCGCCCGCCCGCTCCTCGATGATCCCCGCGCCTCCTGCCGCGCCGAGAAGCTGCCCGCCGCCAACGCGCTGGCCTCGCTGGCCGGCGGCGTCGGGCAGATGGCCGGGCCCATGCTCGGCGGCGTCTTCGTCGGCTTCTGGGGCTACCAGGCGGCCTACCTCATCGACGTGGCCGCCTTCACCGCCTCGCTCTACGCGATGTGGCGGCTGCCGGCGATGCTGCCGGGCGACCGGGCCGAGCGGCGCAGGCGCCGCGGCCGCGGCGGCCCGGCGGCGGCCCTCCGTCCTGGAGGGGCTGCGCTACCTCGCCGCCCGGCCCAACCTGCGCACCACCTTCGTCACCGACCTGTGCGCCATGGTGCTCGCCCAGCCCCGCGTCCTCTTCCCGGCCGTCGCCGGGCTCTGGTTCGGCGGCGACACCAGTACGGTCGGCCTGCTCGCCGCCGCGCCCGGCCGCGGGGGCGCTGCTCGGCAGCGTCTTCTCCGGCTGGCTCGGCCGGGTGAACCGGCAGGGGCTCGCCGTGCTGGTCGCCATCGGCTCCTGGGGCGCCGCCGTCGCCGTCTTCGGGCTCACCCGCAACCTCTGGCTCGGGCTGCTCTTCCTGGCCCTGGCGGGCTGCGCCGACACCGTCTCCATGGTCTTCCGCAACACCATGGTCCAGTCCGCGGCCCCCGACGACATGCGCGGCCGCCTCCAGGGCGTCTTCCTCGTCGTCGTGGTCGGCGGCCCGCGGCTCGGCGACTTCCTGGCCGGCTCCGCGGCCGACCTGTTCTCGCCCGACCGCCGCCGTCGTCGGCGGCGGCCTCGCCTGTATCGCCGCGATCTCCCTGATCGCCGTGTTCCAGCCCGGCTTCCCGCGCTACGACGCACGCCGGCCGGTGGCGTAGCGCCGGAGCGGCACGGGGCGGCTACGGCGGCGGCTACGGGGGCGGCGGGAGGCGCCGGGCCAGGGGCGCCTGGGCGGGGTCGAGGGCGGTGGCCGCGCGGCGAGCGCGGCGAGGTCGGCCGCCCAGTCGCCGGTGAGCCGGGCCGGGAGGCCCACGCGCGGCCAGGCCCGCAGCAGCAGTTCCCGCGGCGGTGTCCTGATCGCCGCGGTGCAGCGCCTTGACGGCGGCGACGGCGTTGGCGAGGGCGCTGGCGGCGGGCGGCCAGGGATGGCGGACGGTGGGCGCGGTGGCGGGCCCGCCGGGGGCGGCGGACACGTCCAGGTCGAGCCGCCAGAAGAGCGGGAGCCCGTCGAAGGCGGCGAACAGCAGCCGCCGCCCGTCCGCGTCGGCCGACTCCGGGTCGCCCCGCAGCGACAGCAGCGGACGTACCCGCGCCAGGATCTGCGCCGCCCGGTCCACGCACTCGCCGAACCGCGCCCGCGGGCACCACCCAGGCGACGTCGATGTCGCTGTGGACGTCGGCGGTGCCGGCCGCGAGCGACCCGCGCAGCGCCGCCCGGCCGCCGGGACACGACTCGGCCAGGACGTCCAGCACCCGCCGGGCGACGGCGGCCCGGACCGCGGGATCGAGCCCGCCGTGCGCTCACCCGGCCTCTCCGGCGTACACCCAGCCGCCGTCCTCCCGTACGAAGCGGCTGTTCTCGCGCTGCTCGCCCGTCGCGCCCGCGCACGCCGGAACCTGGCGCGGAAGTCGACGGTGCCCTCGGCGTGGAAGGCGGTGCCGCCGGTCGAGCCGAGGATGTCCAGGCCGGTCCAGCGGACGCCGGGGTCGAGGTCGACGGCGGGCGGCCGGGCCGCGGCCGCCCACGTACGCAGCAGGTAGTCCTCGTCCTGGACCGCGAAGGCGCTGTACCGCGACCGCATGAGCCGCTCCGCGGTGGGCGCGGCGGCGCGGCCGGCGTGCAGGGGGCCGCAGCACTCGCCGTAGGGCGCGCCGAGCCCGCAGGGGCAGGCGGCGGTGGGGGAGGGGCGTCGGGGCATCCCCCGATTGTGCCGGACCGTTCGCGGAAACCACCCGAAAGGTCCACCCCCGAACGGGCGAACGGCGGGTTTTGTCCGCCGCCCAGCGGAAATGCGCAGACCAAGGACTGCCTCGCCCCTCCGGAGGTTTCACCGTGAGCACCGCGCCCGGCCCATCCGCAGACCCGTCCGCCCAGGTCGCCGTCGTCCTCGACAGCTGCGACAAGGACGACGCCCGCATCGTGCTGGAGGCGTTGCAGGCCAGCTTCCCGTCCGACCGCGAGCCCGGCGACGTGCCGCAGGACGCGGACGAGGGGCGGCCCAGCGTGTGGACCGCCACCTTCGACGTCTCCCGCACCCTCGGCCTGGCCGGCCCCGCCCGGCTCTCCGAGCCGGTCACCGTCACCGCCCAGGGCGGCTACCGCGCGGTGGACCGCCTCCGCGAGGGCCTCGCCGAAGCGTTCGCCGTGCGGGTCGTCGGCACGGCCGCCGGGGACCAGGAGCAGGAGGCGCGGCTGCGCCTGGAGAACCAGTAGGCGAGAGCCAGTAGCCGGGAACCGGTAAGCCGGGACCGCGTAGGCGCCCGGCGCGGGCGCCGTCGGACCGGGCTCCGAAGGGCCGCGTCCTGGCGCGGTCGGCTCAGCCGCCGGTGTGCGCCGCCCGGACGGTCGTCGATCGTGTCGGCCTCCTGCGCCGTCTTGTCGTCGCGGTAGCGCAGCACGCGGGCGAAGCGCAGGGTCAGGCCCGCCGGGTAGCGGGGCGAGGTCTGGACGCCGTCGTAGGCGATCTCGACGACGAGTTCGGGCCGTACGGTCACCACGTGCCCGTCGTCGCCGACCGCGCGGGCCAGCAGCTGCTCGGTCTGCCAGTCGAGCAGGGCGTCGGTGAGGCCCTTGAAGGTCTTGCCGAGCATGACGAAGGAGCCGTCCTCGGCGCGGGCGCCCAGGTGCAGGTTGGAGAGCTTGCCGGTGCGGCGGCCGTGGCCCCACTCGACGGCGAGCACGACCAGGTCCAGCGTGTGCACGGGCTTGACCTTGATCCAGGAGGCGCCGCGCCGCCCGGCCGCGTAGGCGCTCGCCGGCGCCCTTGACCACCACCCCCTCGTGGCCCCGCTCCAGCGCCGCGGTGAAGAAGTCCGGCCGCGGCCCGCAGCTCCTGCGGGTCGTCCGGGTCGGCCACCACCTGGCGGCGCGTCCGCAGCCCGGCGGGCACCAGGGCCTCCAGGGCCGCGTGCCGCTCGGCGTACGGCAGGTCCAGCAGATCCCGCCCGTCGACGGCCAGCACGTCGAAGAAGACCGGGTGCACCGGCAGCGCGGCCGCCGCCGTGGCCACGTCCACCCGGGAGCCGACCCGCCCGGCGGTCTCCTGGAACGGCCGGGGCCGCCCCTCGGCGTCGAAGGCCAGCACCTCGCCGTCGAGGACGAAGCCGCTCGGCGGGCAACCGCCGGACCAGGCGCCGCGATCTCCGGCAGGCGCGCGGTCACGTCGTCCAGGGTGCGGGTGAAGATCCGGACGTCGTCGCCGTCGCGGTGCACCTGCACCCGGATGCCGTCGAGCTTCTCCTCCACCGCGCACGGGCCGAGCCTGCCGACGGCCTCCTCGACGGTCTTCGCGGTGCTCGCCAGCATCGGGAAGCAGCGGCCGCCCGACCGTCAGCGTGAAGTCGGCGAGCGCCTCGGGGCCGCGGCCGAGCAGCGCCTGCGCCACGGGTTCCAGGGCGCCCGCGAGCATCACCGCGCGCCGTACGTCCGCCGCCTCGGCGCCGGTGGCCGCGGCCAGGCCCTCCACGGCGGCGGCGTCCAGCGCGCCCTGCCGCACCTCGCCGGTGAGCAGGCCGAGCAGGTACTCCTGTTCCGGCGCGGTCGCCGCGCCGAAGAGGTCCTGGAGCAGCGCCCGGCGGCCGGCCTGCGCGCCCTGCCCCGACACCTCGCCCACCGCGGTGAGCGCCGCGTCCACACCGGCCACGGTCAGCGCCGGTTCGGCCGCGGGCCCGGCCCGGTCGCGCAGCGCGGCCCAGCCGATGCCGAGCCGGCCCTGCGGCAGCCGGCCGGCCAGGTAGGCGATGGCGATGGGCACGTCCGGCGGCTCCGCGGCCCGGAAGAACTCCGCGAGCAGAGCCGTCTTGCGCGACCGCGCGGAGGTCCGCGCGACCTCCCGGGACACCCGGGCGACCTCGGCGAAGAGCATGCCCCCATCGTGCGCCGTCGCGCGGGCGTTCGCTCCCGGACCGCAGGTATTCGAATACATGTACGAATATGGGCTACGCTGGCCGTATGCACCACCAGCAGGCGTCCATCTTCGGCACCGGCGCACCCGGCCTCGGCGGCCTGGCCGGCGCCCGCCGTACGCACCTGGGCCGCGGCGCCTGGATCGACACCCTCCCCGGCTGGCTCACCGGCGCCGACGACCTGTTCGAACGCCTCGCCGCGGAGGTGCCCTGGCGGGCCGAGCGGCGCCGGATGTACGACAACGTGGTCACCGTCCCCCGGCTGCTCGCCCACTACGGCGAGGGCGAGGCGCTGCCCGACGCCGTACTGGAGCGGGCCCGCGACGACCTGAGCGCCCACTACCGCGGCCGGAACTCGGTGAGCCCTTCGCCACCGCCGGGCTGTGCTTCTACCGCGACGGGCGGGACAGCGTCGCCTGGCACGGCGACCGCACCGGGCGCGGCGACTCCCACGACACGATGGTCGCGATCGTCTCGCTCGGCGAGCCGCGGCCGCTGCTGCTGCGGCCCCGCGGGGGCGGCGGTGCGGCGGTGCGGCGGCCGCTCGGGCACGGGGATCTCATCGTCATGGGCGGGTCCTGCCAGCGGACTTGGGACCACGCGATTCCCAAGACGCGCGGCGGCCGTCGGCGGCCGCATCAGCGTCCAGTTCCGCCCCCCGGCGTTCTCTGAGCTCACCGTCACCTCCCGGCTGCCCGCATGGGGGTGCCCAGCGCCTTGGTGGCGCACTTCTTCCGCGGCGCTCAGCCACGACAGGGGGCGCTGGGGGCGCCCCCGGACGGAGTCCGGGGGAGGAACTGCGCGACAAGCCACCCACCGGCAGGTGGCCGGGAGCGGTGAGGAACCGTCGCGGCGGGTTGCCGAAAGGGGGGCGAGGAACCGCGCTGACAAGCCACCCGACCGGCGGGTGGTCCGGGGGCCGACGGGACGGGGCACCTCGGAGCGGCCGAGGGACCGTCACTCCGCAAGGAGAAGCGCCCCCGTCAAGATGTCCACCAGCGCCACCACGAGCGCGAGCACAGCGAGCCCCGTGGAGGTGATCAGCCCCCGCTGGAAGCCGCCCGACCAGTCGGCCGGCCGGCTGTCGACCTGGGAGAAGAAGACCGAGCCCACCGCGGCGATACCCGCGGCCGACCCGATCCGCTGCGCGGTCTGCAGCACCCCGCCCGCGCTGCCCGCCCGGGCGACCGGCACCTCGCTGAGGGTGAGCGTCTGGTTGGGCGAGATCACCAGCCCGCTGCCGAGCCCCGCCACGAGCAGCGGCCCCGCCATCGCCCAGCCCACCGAGCGCCCGTCGTCCAGGTGCGCCGCGAGCGCCGTGGCCAGCAGCCCGACCACCACGGTGACCAGGCCCGCGGCCACCAGCGGGCGGCCGATCCGGGTCACGATCCGCCCGCCGACCGCGGCCGCCGCCCCCGAGCCCAGCGCGAACGGCATGATCGACAGCCCCGCCTCCAGCGCCGAGTAGTGCAGCCCGTTCTGGAGGTAGAGCGTCAGGATGAAGAAGATCGCGGTGAAACCGGCGAAGTACAGCAGCGACAGCAGCACACCGAGCCCGTACGACCGCTCGCCGGAACAGTTTCAGGTCCACCAGCGGCTCGTGGCCGCGGGCGTAGCGCCGCTCCCAGCCGGTGAACGCCGCCAGGATCAGCAGCGCGGCCGGCACCAGCAGCCACTTGAGCGGCCCCTTCCACTGCTCCTCCTGCACGAACGGCAGCAGAAGGACCACGGTGCCCGCGCCGAGCAGCAGCACGCCGACGGGGTCGAGGTCGGTGCGTCCGGCGCCGCCCCCGCCCTCCGGCGCCGCGGGGGCGCGGGCAGCAGCCGGTACGCCAGCGGCAGCGCGGCCAGTCCGATCGGCAGGTTCACGTAGAAGACCCAGCGCCAGCCCTCGTGCGTGCCGAACACCTGGATCAGCAGCCCGCCCAGCAGCGGTCCGACCGCGGTCGACACCCCGATGGTCGCGCCCAGCAGGCCGAACGCCCGGCCGCGCTCGGCGCCGCGGAACATCTGCTGGATGAAGCCCGACACCTGCGGGACGAGGATGCCGCCCGCCACGCCCTGGAGCAGCCGGGCGCCCACCAGCCAGCCCTCGTTCTGCGCGGCGCCGGCCAGCGCGCTGGTCGCCGTGAAGAGCGCGAGGCCCGTGAGGAACACCGCGCGCCTGCTGCGCACGTCGCCGATCCGCCCCGCGGGCACCAGCACCAGGCCGAAGGTCAGGGCGTAACCCGACAGCACCCACTGCAGACCGCTCTGCGACGCGTCGATGCCGGTGCGGATCGACGGCAGCGCCACGTTCACGATGCTGATGTCGAGCAGCGTCATGAAGCTGGCGACCAGGCATACGGCCAGGGCCGGCCAGCGGCGGTCCCGGGTCTCCCGGCCGCTCGCGGTGTGCTCCGGCGCTGTGGTGCCCAACGACGTCTCCGTTCCTCCCGGCCCCGGCCGGGACGGCCCGTGCACGTACCGGGACGCGTGCCCGGTGGAACGCCTGCTCAAGCCCACCGGCCGGGGGAGCCGCCCGCCGTCGGGAGCCCTACGCGGGAGGCGCCCCCGGGGATCGCGGCGTCCGGCGCGGGGAGCCGGGTCGCCCGGACGGCCGTACCGGACCCCTCCGGCTTTCCGTCCGCCGCTGCCTGACGCCTCCCACCGGCAGCGCCGCACCCGGCTGCCGGCCAGCGCCGACCCGGGCGGTATGCCCGTTTCCGTCTTCGGCGCAGGGGTAGGCGAGCGGGCGGAGCCAAGCGTCCGCGGTCGGCGGCACGCGGCCCGCGGAACCGGAGAGGACGTGATGTCCGTGCGCACCGCGATTCCCGTCGCGCCCGAGGGCGCCGGGCAGGGCGGGCCGCCGCCCCGGCGGCCCCGCGTCGCGGCCCGCGGCGCCCTCGCCACCAGCCGGACGCCCGCCCAGGCTCAGCGGTCTCAGCGACATCATCGGATTCAGTGACTTCAACGACGCGATCCTCGCCGAAATGAGCGCACGCCTATGACGAACCAGGACGCGAACGGGAGCGGTGCCCGCGGGGACGACGTGTACCAGCCCGACGAGGACGGCGACCGGGAGATCCGGGAGGACACCGGCCCGCTGGAGCCCGAGGACACCCTGGTCGACCGGGGCGTGGCCGACGTCCTCGACGAGGGCTACTCGCCGCCCGAACGGCCGCTGGCCGTCGAGGACACCGGCACCACCGACCGCGAGCAGCACACCGGGGAGTCCCTGGACACCCGGCTGGCCCGCGAGCGCCCCGAGCCGCAACCGCCGTTCGGCGACGGCCTGGGCGACAGCTCCGACAGCGACGGCGAACTGCTCGACCCCGAGGCCGGCGATCTGCGCTCCGGCCGCCTGGTCGCCCCCGACGAGGGCGTCCACGCCCGGGAGGACGGGCCTCACCGGTGAGGACGTCGGCATCGACGGCGGCGCCGCGTCGGCGGAGGAGGCCGCGGTGCACGTCGTGGACGAGCCGCAGGAGCCGTCCGGCGGCGACGGCGGGCGCTGAGGCGGGCACCGGCCGCGTTCCGGGCCCCGCGACGGCGGGCGGGCGGCACCCGGGCGCCGGGTGAGCGGCGACGGCCGGACCGTAGCACCGTAGAGGTGGCGGACCCCCGCGGGCGGTTGCCGCAGGTGCCCGGAGAGCCAGCGGGACCCCGCGGCGCCCCGCGCACGACACGGGACCCGTGAGCGCAGACAAGGAGCCGGTGGCATGAACGAAGCGAGCGAACGCGACGAGACGGCCGAGCGCCCGGATTCGGGTGGCGGCCCGGCGGCGGACGCACCCGGTGCGACGGCCTGGACGGCTCCCTCCCCGGAGGCCCAGAGCGGGCCCCGCGCCCGCACGGCGGCCGGCGGGAGGCGCGGCGCGAGGCCCGCCGCGAGGGGCGCCGCCACGGGCACGGGGCGGCGCAGCCCGAGTACGACCCGCGTCACCCCACCGGTCTGGCCGCGAGCATGGTGACCTCCGGCGGGATGCTGCTGGCGATGGTGGAGGACGTCCGGATGCGCGGCGGCACGCAGCCGGAGGACCTGCGCCCGCTCGCCGACACCTTCGCCCGGCACAGCGCCGCCAAGGAGGCGACCGTCCGCAAGGTGCTGGAGCGGCACCACGAGGTGCAGCTGATCGTGCGGCGCGACCGGCAGGAGAGCGACCTGATCCAGAGCATCCTGGACCGCGCGCTCACCGGCGCGGCACCCCGAGGACACCCGCCAGCTCACCATCGACGGCGCCCTCACCCAGATGTACCAGTACCTCATCCACGAGCGGCGCGACCTCGCGCCCGCGCTGCAACGCGTGGTGCCCGCCGAGGAGAGCGAGACGCTGTCCGCCGCGTTCGAGGCCATCAACCACGGCTGAGCCCGCCACCCCGGCCGCGCCTCCGTCCGCCACCCGCCCCGGCCTGCACGGGAGCACCGCGGACCGGGCCGCCGCCGGGCCCGTGCGGGGCAGGCGCATACTGGCGAAGCCAGCACACGTGTCCGGAAAAGGGGGCTGGAGGCAGTGGAAGCGGCCCGCGCCTTCTCCCATCCGGCCTTCTTCTACCGCGACGAGGCGGACTACCTCGACGGCACGCTCGGCTTCGTGACGGAGGGCCTCGCCGCGGGCGAACCCGTCGCGGTCGCGGTGCCGACCCCGCGGCTGGCGCTGATCCACAACGCGCTCGGGCCGGTCGCGGACGGCGTGCACTTCATCGACATGGCGACCGCGGGCCGCAACCCCGGCCGGATCATCCCCGGGGTGCTCGCCGCCTTCGCCGACGCGCAGCGCCCGGGTCCGGTCCGGATCGTCGGCGAGCCGGTCTGGCCCGGCCGCAGCCCGCTGGAGTACCCGGCCTGCGTCCAGCACGAGGCGCGGATCAACGCGGCCTTCCACGGCCGCCCCCTGACCATCCTGTGCCCCTACGACGCGGCCCGCCTCGACCCGCGGGTGCTCGGCGACGCGTACGCCACCCACCCGGTGGTGATCGAGGGCGGCCGCCGGCGGGCGAGCGGGCGGTACGCGCCCGAGGCGGTCGCCGCCTCCTACAACCGGCCGCTGGCCGAGCCCCGCCGGGCCGCCGCGTTCGCCTTCGACGATGTACGGCTGCGCGACGCGCGGGAGTTCGCGGTGCGGACGGCCGCCGGGCTCGGCCTGAACGGCGCCCGCCTCGACGACCTGGCACTGGCGGTCGCCGAGCTGACCACCAACAGCGTCCTGCACGGCGGCGGTCGCGGCGTGATCCGGGTGTGGGCCGAGGACGGGCGGATGGCCTGCGAGGTACGGGACGGCGGGCGGCTGTCCGACCCGCTGGCCGGCAGCCGGCCGCCGCCCTCCGAACGCCCGGGCGGCCGCGGCCTGCTGATGGTCCATCAGCTCTCCGACCTGGTCCGCACCCACACCGCGCCGGACGGCACCGCCATCCGCTGCTACCTCGACCTCAGGCCGTAGTTCCCTCTCGGTCCACGTCGACCGCGCCTTCATCTCCTGGGGCTGCGGGGCCCGTTGGCGCCCCTCGGGGACCCGTGTCCGTTCGACAGCTTTACACCGCGCGGCCGCGGCCGCGCCGCCGCCGGCCGTGACGCGGCAGTACGGGCCGTACCAGGGCGGATGCCGATCAGGCGGGTGCGTTCGGGAAGTGAAGGCGGTCGGTTGTCTTGACGGCGGCCGGGCGTGCTGGCTTGATGTGAGGCGGCAACGAACTGGGAGCGCTCCCACTCGTGTTGCCGTGGCACCCCGCCAACCCCCCACAACGGTGAAGGGACCACCGCAGTGAAACGCCTTCCGCACCATTCACGGACCGGGCCTCCTCCGGGGAGCACGCGCCGCAGGTTCACGCTGCGCCGGGCCGCCGCGGCGCTCACCGCCGTCGCGGCCCTGCTGCTGCCGGTCACCGCCGCCCAGTCCGCGCACGCCGCCACCGGCACCTGCGACCCGCAGGGCACGATCGCCGCCGGCGACTACACCATCCAGGCCAACGAGTGGAACTCCTCGGCCCAGCAGTGCCTTTCGTACTCGGGCGGCACCGCGTGGTCGGTCGACACCGCCAACTTCGGCCTCGGCGTGAACGGCGCGCCGGCCACGTACCCCTCGATCTACAAGGGCTGCCACTGGGGCGCCTGCACGCCGAACAGCGGGCTGCCGATCCAGGTGAGCCAACTCGCGAGCGCCACCTCGTCGTGGAGCACCGTCGCAGCCCGCGTCCGGCGCCTACGACGTGGCGTACGACCTGTGGATCAACTCGACGCCGACCACCGCGGGCCAGCCCGACGGCACCGAGATCATGATCTGGCTCAACGACAGGGGCGGCGTCCAGCCGTTCGGCGGCAAGACCGGCACCTCGTCGGCCGCCGGGCACAACTGGGACGTGTGGACCGGCCAGCAGACCTCCTGGAAGATCATCTCCTACGTCCTCCAGGGCGGCGGCACCTCCTTCTCCGGTCTCGACGTCAAGGCGCTCATCGACGACGCCGTCGGCCGCGGCTCGGTCAACCCCTCGCACTACCTCATCGACGCCGAGGCCGGGTTCGAGATCTGGCAGGGCGGCCAGGGGCTGGCCACCAACAGCTTCTCGTTCGACGCGACCGCGAACGGCGCCCCGTCCGGCGGCGGCACCCCGCCGTCCGACGGCTGCACGGCCGCGTACAAGGTCGTCAACGACTGGGGGAGCGGGTTCACCGCCGACGTCACCGTCACCGGCGGAGGTTCGGCGATCCACGGCTGGAAGGTCGGCTGGTCCTACGGCGGCGGCCAGCAGGTGACCAACTCCTGGAACGCGGCCGTGGCCCAGTCCGGCACGGCCGTGACCGCGGCCGACGAGGGCTACAACGGCCCGCTCGGCACCGGAGCCAGTACCGAGTTCGGCCTCCAGGGCACCGGTCCGGGCGGCGCGCCGCCCACGCTGACCTGCACCGCGAGCTGATCCGCAGCCCGCGCCCCGGCCGGTTCGCGCGCGGTGCCCCTTGACCGCGCCGGCCCGCCCCGACCGCTGAGAGCGCTCGCCCGGCCGACGAGGGACCTCCTCGCCCGCCGGGCCGGCGTGCGCCGGAGCCGGTGCCGTAATCCGTTTGTCCGGGCCGCGGCGCGGCGGCCATGCTGGGGCCATGGGACGGTCCTTCGACGAACTGGTGGCCGAGGCCGACACGGTGTCCGTGGACGGCTGGGACTTCTCCTGGCTGGACGGCCGGGCGACCGAGCAGCGGCCGTCCTGGGGCTACCAGCGGCTGATGGGCGAGCGGATCGCCCGGGCCGCCGCGGCCCTGGACATCCAGACCGGCGGCGGCGAAGTGCTCGCGGGCGCGCCGTCGTTCCCGCCCGTGATGGCCGCCACCGAGTCCTGGCCGCCGAACCTCGCGAAGGCCACGGCCCTGCTGCACCCGCGCGGCGCCGTCGTCGTCGCCGACCCGGACGAGCCGCCGCTGCCGTTCGCCGACGCGGCCTTCGACCTGGTCACCAGCCGCCATCCGGTCACCGCGTGGTGGGACGAGATCGCCCGTGTGCTGCGGCCCGGCGGCACGTACTTCGCGCAGCACGTCGGCCCGGCCAGCGCGGTGGAGACGAGCGAGTTCTTCCTCGGACCGCAGCCCGGCGCGGCCCGGGGCGCCCGCCACCCCGACCGGGCCCGCGAGGGCGCCGCCGCCGCGGGACTGGACGTGGTCGACCTGCGGTACGAACGGCTGCGGATGGAGTTCCACGACGTCGGGGCGATGGTGTACTTCCTGCGCAAGGTGATCTGGATGGTGCCCGACTTCACCGTCGAGCGGTACCGGGACCGGCTGCGCGACCTGCACGAACTCATCGAGGCCGAGGGGCCGTTCGTGGCACACTCCACCCGCTACCTGATCGAGGCGCGCAAGCCGGCGGCGCCGTAGACCCCGGGCCGGCGTCATGGCGCGACGCTGTGGAGATCCGAACGACAGACCTTAGCGCTGTGACCGGAAAGGTTCACCGGTTCGCGGCGCCCCGCACGGCGCCTCGCCGCGTTGCCGGACCCGTCCGGGTACGGCCCGGTACGAGGACGGACCTCCGCCCTGCGACGCGCCGCACGGGACGCCGTGGACCAGGCAGAGCTCTCCGGCCACAGCACTAGCCGCGGGACGGCCCCGGCGTCGGCGGGTGCGCCGGCTCGTACGACGACAGGAACATGTCGACGCCGCCGGTGACCAGCCGGTCGGCGAGGTCGTCGGCCACGGCCGTGCCGTAGGTGGCGAAGACCAGGTGCGGGAAGACCAGCAGTGAGTAGAGCTGGATGATGGCCACGTCCAGGTCCGGGATGTCCAGGCGGCCGGCGGCCGCGAGCCTGCCGAGCGCGGCGCCCGCCTGCGGGTGGTGCAGACCCGGGCCGCCGCCCTCGTGCCAGGCCGCGTGCAGTTCGGGGAATCGGTGCGCCTCGCGGGCGACCAGGCTGCGGATCGCCAGTACCTCGGGGTCGGCGCGCACCTCCGCCACCCACGCGCGGGCGGCCGCGGTGAACGCGGCCCGCAGGTCGTCGGTCTCGGCCAGCCCGTCCACCGCGCTGACCAGCGTCTGCCCGAGCGGGCCGTCCAGCGAGTCCTTGATGACCTCCACGAACAGCGCCTGCTTGCTGCCGAAGTGGTTGTAGACCGTCACCTTCGACACGCCCGCCTCGGCGGCGATCACGTCGACGCTGGCGTCGAAGCCGTCCCGCAGGAACGCGGTGCGGGCGGCGTCGAGGATCGCGGCCCGCTTCCGCTCCGCGCGCGGCCCGGCGGGCGCGGACTTCCCTGCGTGCCGCGGCCCGGGGGAGGCGGTGCGGGCCGCGGCACGCGCTCGGCTCCCGCCCGCGCTGGGGGGCGCGCCGTCGGCCGTCGTGTTCTTGCCCATGAGCGGAGTCTATCCGGTCAACTGAACTGAACCGTTGAGTTCAGATGGTTCTATCTGTACTGTGCCGTACAGTTCAGTTAGGGCCTTTGGAGGCGAGGACTCGTCATGACCCATCCCGTACTCGGCACCCCGCACGCCCCGGGGCAGGACCGGCCGCCGGCCGATCGACGGCGCTGGGCGGCGCTCGCGCTGCTCTGCGCCGCGCAGTTCATGCTGATCCTCGACGTGACGGTGGTGAACGTCGCGCTGCCCGACATCGCCACCGGCCTCGGCCTCGGCCGTACCGCGCTGACCTGGGTGGTCGCGTCCTACACGCTGTGCTTCGGCGGGCTGATGCCGCTGGGCGGCCGGCTCGCCGACGCGCTCGGCGCGCGCCGCACGCTCGCCGCCGGGCTGGTGGTCTTCACCGCGGCGTCGCTGGCGGCCGGCCTCGCCGGCGGCGCGGCCGTGCTGCTCGGCGCGCGCGTGGCGCAGGGGGCGGGCGCCGCGCTGATGTCGCCGGCGGCGCTGTCCCTGGTCACCTCGGCCTTCCACGGCCCCGAGCGCCGCCGGGCGCTCGGGGTGTGGGCGGGGATCGGCGGCGCGGGCTCGGCCGTCGGCGTCCTGCTCGGCGGCGCCCTGACCAGCGGGCCCGGCTGGAGCTGGATCTTCTACGTGAACGTGCCGGTCGGTGTCCTCGTCCTCGCGCTGCTGCCGGTGCTCGTCAGCGCCCCGGCGGCCCCGCCCGCCGGACGCGGCCGGCTCGACGTCCCCGGCGGCCTGCTCGTCACCGCGGGCACGGGCGCGCTCATCTACGGCCTGGTCGAGGCCGGGGACACCGGGTGGTCCGCGGCGGCCACCTGGATGCCGCTGGCCCTGGCCGCCGGGCTCTACGCGGTCTTCGCCGCCGTCGAACGGGCCGCCCGCGCGCCCCTGATGGACCTGCGCATGTTCACCCGGCGGCCGGTCGTGGCCGGGGCGTTCTTGATGCTGGTCGCCACCGCGCTGCTGATCTCCACCTTCTTCCTCGGCTCGGTCTACCTCCAGCACGTCCGCGGCTACAGCGCGCTGCGCACCGGTCCGGTCTTCCTGCCGGTCGCCGCCACCACCGTGCTCGGCGCCCAACTCGCCGGCCATCTGCTGGGCGTCGGCCGGGGCCCGGGCGGTCGCCGCCGGGGGGATGGCCGTCGCCGCGGCGGGGATCGCGCCGCTGACCGGGCTCGGCGCGGGCACCGGGATCTGGTCGACGGTGGCGCCCGCCTTCGCCGTCGCCGCCTTCGGGGTGGGCGCGGTGTTCGTCACCGCGATCACCACGGCGCTGGCGATGGTCCGGCCGGAGGAGTCCGGGCTCGCCTCCGGGGTCGTCAACACCTTCCACGAGGTGGGCGGTTCGGTGGGCGTGGCGGTCGTGTCCTCGGTCGCCGCCGGCGGCATCGAGCGCGGTGTGCCCGGCGGTTTCGCCGACGCCTTCACGGTGCTCGCCGTCGCCGCCGGCGGGGCGGCGGTGGTCGCGCTCGGCCTGGTGCCGCGCGGCAAGCCGCAGGCGCTGGGCGGCCATCACGGGCACTGACCGCGCGGGCGGTCCGGCCTCGGGGCTACGTACCCGCCCCCGCCGGCCGTCCCGCGAGAACACCGCGGCCCCGCCGGGAGGGGCGGGGCCGCGGTCCTGCGTGCCGAGGGGTCCGGGTCAGTCCTTGACCAGGTCGAACTCCTCCCAGGGGCCGATCGGCGTGCGGTTGGCGATCAGCGCCGCGGCGGCCCCTCACTTCGTGCTCACCTCAAGCGTGCCTGCGGCGGTCCCCCCGGGGTTACGGGTAGGACGTCACCGTCGACGGGGTGGTGGAGGTGCCGGAGGTGCCCGGACCGGTGTCGTTGATGACATGGGCGTACTGGCCCATCCCGCCGAGCGACACCACGAGCAGGTCGTGGAACTTCACCCCGGGTGTGTCGGGCGCCTCGAACCCGTGGTCCTGGATGATCGTCGGGTCCGCGGTGAAGTTGCAGTAACTGCCCAGCCCCCAGCCCTCATGGCTGGTGACGTTGGTCGTCGACCTTGTAGGCCGCGAACCCTCGCGTACTGCCGTTCTGGACGGCCGCCTGGTTCGGCGGATCGTAGGCGATCTCGTTCTGGAAGAAGATCGTCCGGCCGTTCTGGCCCGCCCACTCCACGTCGTACTTCTCGAAGTGCTCGACGAACAGGCCGGTCGCCAGCACGTTGTTGCCGTTGACCTTCAGACCCTCGTCCGCCGGGTTGGTGGTCCACCCGACGCCCGCGCCGTGGTCGGCCCGCCACAGCCAGGTGTGGTCGATGATCACGTCGTTGCTGTTGATCTCGAAGGCCGTGCCCGCCTGACCCGGACCCGCGCCGCCGATCCGGGCGAACACGTCCTGGATGGTGGTGGGGTCGGCGGAGTGGCTCGCGGACGAGCCGGGCGCGCCGACCTGGAGCAGCTGCGGCGACTTGCCGGCGCCGGCGTCGATGAGGAAGCCGGCCAGCTTGACGCCGTCGACGTCGGCGACCTTCACCGCGTCCACGCCGTTGTCCGGGATGACCGTGGCGTAACCGAGGCCGAGCACCACGGTGTTGGCGCGGGTGACGTTGATCGGCTGGTCCACGTGGTAGATGCCCGGGGTGAGCACCAGGTTGAGGCCCTGGGCGAGCGCCGCGTTGATCGTCTCGGCGGACACACCGGGCTTGGCCACGTAGAACTGGGTGAGCGGGATGGAGGTGCCCGGGGTGTTCGGCCAGTCCACGCCGCTGGCGTTGGTGCGCATGTTCGGCACGAACACCTGGTAGTCGCCGTTGCCGTCGAGGTACATGTACGGCTTGTCCCGCGACTCGGGGGTGGTGTTCAGCGTGGTGTAGACGGGGTTCGGGAAGCCCTGCGCGGGAGCGCCCTGGACACCGGAGAACGTCATGTTCCACACGCCGTTGGTCCAGCCGCCGATCGGAGCTGTCGCGGGTGTACCACTGCTGCTGCGAGTACGGGCCGACGGTGCCGTCGATCTTGCTGTCGGCGATGTACCCGCCGCTGGCCCAGCCGTAGCCGTTGGGCGCCAGGTTGAGGCCGCCCTCGACGTGGATGCGGCGGAAGGGCGCGGCCTGCGCGACGGCCCAGCGGTCGGTGCCGCTGACCGGCTTGAGGGCCATGTTCTCCACCGAGCGCCAGAAGTTCTGGGTGGCGTTGCCGTTGAACCAGCCGGCGTCCACGGTCATGTCACCGTTGATCTGGACGTCGTCGGGGTTCTTGCCCAGGCCGGAGACGGAGGTGTAGAAGCCGATCTGGTCGTTGATGTTGTTGTACGTGCCCGGCTTGAAGAACACCTGGTAGCGGGCGTCGCCGAACTGGTTGCTCTCCTGCTGCTGGAACATGGTGTCCAGCTGCGCCTGGATGTTCGGCGTCGAGGGGTCGAACACCTTCACGTTCGGGCCGAGGTCGCCGCCGCCCTGGATCGCCGGGCCGGCGTGGTGCCGCCGCCGTCACCCGCGGTGCCGTAGACCTGGAACTCCCACAGCGAGTAGCCGTACTGCGTGGCGCGGGCCGTCCCGTACATCCGGACATAGCGCCCGGAACCGTTTACGGAAACCGTTTGGTTGCCGCCGGTCCCGGTCGTGGTCGAGTACACGTCGGTCCAGGTCGAACCGTCGGCCGAGGTCTGGATCTTGAACGACTTGGCGTACGCCGTCTCCCAGTTGAGGGTGACGGAGCTGAGGTGTCGCCGTGGCGCCGAGGTCCACTTCGAGCCACTGCGGGTCGGAGGCGGCGCTCGACCAGCGGGTGGCGGTGTTGCCGTCGACGGCGTCGGCGGCCGGGGTGCCGCCGTTCTCGGTGGACGAGGCCGTGGCGGTCCTGCCCTGCGAGAGCAGGGTGTCGGCCGCGTGGGCGGAGTGCATGGGGACGAACAGCAGCACCGACGCGATGAGCGCCGTGATGACCGCCGCGACGATGTTGCGCTGGGCCCGCGGGACCGCGGGTCTCGGCGCCGTCGAGCCGGTGGGGGGAGCGAGCATGGGCGACTCTCCTGATTCACAGGTGGGGGCAGATGAGGGTGACCGTCCGGTCATCGGGCGGCCGGACGGCGATGCCGAAAGCGTGACGCGGAAGGCGTGGTGCCGAAACGTGGTGCGGAAACGGTGCGAAGTCCGGTGGAGCGCCCTCCGGTTGGACTGAGAGAGCGCTCTCCCGACGCACACCGAGATGTTTCTCCCTGTGTTTCATCCCTGTCAAGAGTTGTGTACAAAGCGCGGGTTGGAAAACCTCTCCATGACGGCGGCCTCCGTTGCGCGGTGATATGTGTTCAGGTCGTAAACGCACCACGGCGCCCACGTGACGCACTCGTTTCAAGGCCCGACCCGAGACCGGTGGCCCGTTCCGCCCCTGCCCGGGCATGACGGAGGGCCGCCCCGGCGGTGTGCCGGGACGGCCCTCGAGGGCCTGCGGGACCGTGCGCCGCCTGTGCGGGCGGGCGGGACGTCAGGCCGTGGTGGCCGCGCCGCGACGGTGCTTGCGGGCGTAGTACAGCGCGCCGCCGCCGACCAGCAGGACGCCGGCGGTGATGCCCAGCGGCATGGCCGGGGACGAGCCGCCGGTCTCCGCGAGGGTCTGCGTGGAGGGCGCGTTGCCGCCGCCGGTGGACGAACCGCCCGCGGCCGAGGAGCCGTCGGAGCTGCCGTGGCCGGGCTTTCCGGGCGCTGGTCGGGCTGATCGGCTTGACGGACTTCACCGAGCCGTCGGCGTTGAGCAGCACCTGCTTGTCGTTCGGGTGCCGGAAGTCGAAGGCGCCGGTGAGGCTGCCCGCGCGGCTGTCGAAGGACGCGTCACCGATCCGGCCGGTCTGCCAGTTGTCCTCGATGAACTTGGTGATCGACGCCTGCTCGGTGCGGGTGTGGTCGACCGAGTTGACCTTGCTGTAGGGCGAGATGACCAGCAGCGGCTGCCGGGTGCCCGGGCCGCAGCGGTCGGCGTAGCCGCCGGCCGCCTGCCGGGCCGGCCTGGCAGGCCGGGCTGTCGAGCGGCCTTGCCGTTGGAGCCGACCGTGGTGTCCTTCGAGCCGTTGCTGCGGCTCGGCGAAGGCGTGGTCGTACCAGCCGTCGGAGTCGTCGTACGCGACGACGACCGCGGTGTCCTTCCACTCGGGCGAGGACTGGATCGCGTTGATCTCCTTGACCAGGAAGTGCTGCTCGTCGATCGGGTCGGAGTAGCCCGCGTGGCCGTCCTGGTACTCGGCGGCCTTCAGGAAGCTGACGGCCGGCAGGTTGCCCGCCTTGCAGCGCCGCGTCGAAGTCGGTCAGGTCGTAGTTGTGGTTCGCCTGGCCGTTGTGGCCGATCTCGGCGGTGTTCTTCGGCGGCAGGTGGTGCGGGTTCGCCGTCGACTTGTAGTACTGGAACGGCGAGTGGTGCGGGCTGTAGTCGACCGAGGCCGCGCCGCCGATGTTCGTGTGGGTGGCGCCCTGGCAGTTGGCGTAGTCGCCCTGCTTGCCGTCCCACGCGGTGCGTCGGGCGGAAGCCGCCCTGGAACCAGCCCCAGCGTCACGTTCTTGGCGTTGAGCAGGTCGCCGACGTTCTTGCCCTGCATGCGACGGCCAGCGCGTTGGTGCTGGTGTGGCTGTTGTCCGAGCAGTCGTCGAAGGCCGGGTCGGGGTCGTTGATGACCGTGCCGACGCCCTTGGCGTTCGGCGAGACCACGGTGTACGGGTCGGGCGTGGCGGTCTGCTTCGGGTTCTCGGTGCCGGACTTCGGGTCGACCGAGATCACGCCGTGCGTCTGGCCGGAGATCAGGTTGAGCGCGCCCGGGGTGGAGGGCCCGTAGGTGGTGCTGTACGAGTTGTCGCCGAGCGAGTAGTGCTGGGCGTAGTTCCACAGGCCGGTGACGGTGTTGCCGTCGTAGTAGTCCATCACCAGGCCGGGCTCGCCGAACAGGTTGCCCGAGCACTTGCCGGAGTCGGTGTTCTGGACGTACGCGTCGGCCTTGCCGCCGTTGGCCGCGTACTGCTCGGGGCCGTAGGTGTGGTTCTGGTCGCAGGTGAGCGCCTGGGCCGGGCTGAGCCGCGTTGGGCGCGTACTGGTTCGGGTTCTTCTTCAGCAGGTCGTCGTTGCTGAGGTTGTCGGCCTTCGGCGTGTGCCGGGCCGCGGTGAACTTCGTGCCGTCGGTGTTCGCCGCCTTCGGGTAGGTGCCGAAGTAGTGGTCGAACGAGATGTTCTCGTCGAAGAGCACGACCAGGTGCTTGATCGGGGTGGCGGTGCCGTCGCCGCCCCCGTGGTGCGCGGGAGTCGGCGTAGGCCGGAGCGGTGCCGCCCAGCAGTACGAGCGCCGCGGCCCCGGCGAACGCCCCCCAGCGCGCGGCGTGTGACCGCGAGCCGCCCTCTGTCTCCTGCCCGTACCGCGTGTGTTGCTCATGCTCTGTCAGCCTCCGCTGCGTGGTGCTGTACGCGTGCCGCTGAGGACTTCGCGCACGGTGTCGAACGCGATCGTCCGGTCGGGCCGCGACACGCCAACGGACCGACGGTGACGTCCAGGTGAACAGCGGGTCAGTCGGTCCGGGGCAATCTTGACCGTGACCGGCCGGCTCAGGCGAGCAGGGCCGCGGCCGAGCCAGTCGGTGCGGTCCGCACGCCCGGCAGCGCGAAGAAGTAGCCGCCGCCGAACGGCGTGATGTAGTCGACCAGCGGCTCGTCGGCCAGCCGCTTCTGCACGGCGTCGAACTGCCGCTCCAGGTCCTGCTGGTAGCAGACGAAGATCAGCCCCATGTCGAGGTTGCCGTTGCTGTCCATGCCGCGGTCGTAGTTGTAACCGCGGCGCAGCAGGCGGGAGTCGGCGGTCTGCGCGGTGCGCGGGTTGGCCATCCGGATGTGGCTGTCGAGCGGGATGACGTCGCCGATCGGGTCCTGGGCGAACTTCGGCGTGTCGAACTCGTGGACGCCGTCCAGCGGCGCGCCGGTGTCCCGGGCGCGGCCGAACATCCGCTCCTGCTCGGTGATCGAGACCCGGTCCCAGAACTCGACCAGCATCCGGATCAGCCGGACCACCTGGTACGAGCCGCCGGCCGTCCAGCGCGGGCTCGCCGCCGGCGCCGGCCCACACCAGCGCCGTCGCGCGACCGCCGGGTCGGTGACGTCGGGGTTGGCGGTGCCGTCCTTGAACCCCAGGTGGTTGCGCGGCGTGCCGCTCGGCCGCGGCGGGCTGGTGAAGCCGTCCATCCGCCAGCGCACCTGCATGCCGCCGCGGGTGTGCCGGGCGATGTCGCGCAGCGCGTGCAGCACGGTGTCGGTGTGCGGCGGCGCTGAGCTGCAGGCTCAGGTCGCCGTGGCACCAGTCCGGGTCGAGGTCGTCGTCGGGGAACGCGGGCATCGCGTCAGCCGCAGCGGCTTGCGGTCCGCGAGCCCGAACCGGCCGTCGAAGAGCGACGCGCCCGACCCCGACGGTCACCGTCAGCCCGTCGCCGGGCACCTGCGGGCCCGAGCGTGCCGCTGTCCGACGGCGGAGTCGGTGATGCCGAGCGCGGCCGGGGTGCCGCCCGCGGTCAGGAAGCGGGCCCGGTCGGTGAGCGTGTGCAGCAGCTCGGTGAGTTCGCGCCGGTCCGCGGCCGTCACGTCGAAGGACAGGAGGACGGTGGACTGCTGGACCGGCTGCGACGATGCCCGCCTGGTGCGCGCCGTGGAAGTCGGGCGCCGGCGTGCGCGGCCGGGCGCGGCCGGCGTGGACGCGGCGGCGGCGCCCCGGCCAGGCGCGGCCGCGCCGCCCGCGACCGCGCCGACGGCCCCGACGCCCGATGGCCGCGCCGCGCAGGAAGCCGCGCCGGCGCAGGTCGCCGGCGCCGTCCGGGCGGTTGCGTGTCGGGCGTCATGCCGTCCTCCGTACATCGAAGATCGCCGCCACCGGGGCGAGTTGTTCCAGCAGATCGCCGAAGTCGGCGTTGATCTGCTCGCGCTGGGCACGCGTCAGCCGGTCCAGCGGGGTCCAGCGCGCCGTGCCGCTGCTGCGCGTCGAGCGCGGCCGCGGCGCGGTCCAGCGCCGCGTCGAGCCGCGGCAGAGCCCGGATCGCGGGGCGCGAGCAGGGCGCGAGCCGGTCCAGGATCTCGCGGGTGCCGTCGAGGTTGGCGCGGGCGGTGGCCAGGTTCGGTGCCGCTGCCGTAGTCGGTGCGGCCGGTCAGCTCGAACTGCTCGGCGTTCTCGACGATCTCGTGCGCGCGCAGGCCCATCGTCCGCCGGGTCCATCCGCGCCTGCGTCCACTGCGCGCGCAGGCCGCGCACCGCGCTGTCCAGCCGCGCGGCGGCCGGGCCGCAGCGAGGCCGCGGACTGCGCCGTGCCACAGCCCGTACTCGATCCGGTGGAAGCCGGTGAAGTCCGGGTCCGCGACCGCGCCCGGGAGTCCGCGGCGGCGGTGCCGTTGATCGACGCCGTCGGCGTCGCCGAAGGTGTCGTAGGCCGCGCCCATCCGCTCGTAGACCAGGTGCGCCGGTGAGCCAGTCGCGGCGGGCCGCGGCCAGGTCGCCGCCGTCGATGTCGGCCTTCAGCAGTGCCGGTGTCGCGCGGCGAGTTCGGCCATCCGCGCGCCGATCCACCGCTGGTACGCCAGGGTCGGCGGGA
Organism: uncultured Actinomycetota bacterium; assembly: GCA_963820715.1. Taxonomy (GTDB): domain Bacteria; phylum Actinomycetota; class Actinomycetes; order Streptomycetales; family Streptomycetaceae; genus Actinacidiphila. The sequence continues at coordinate 432,257 of CAWGAU010000007.1, forward strand.
TCAGGTCGTGCTCGTTGACCGGCAGGGCGGCCGGGCCCCGCGGCTGCGTGCCGGGGACGGTCACGGTCGGCCCGGTGACCGCGTCGGTGTCCTCCTGGAGGCACTTGAAGGCGTACGTGCCGCTGCCGAGGTCGACCGGCATCTGCCGGGTCGTGCCGGGCGCCAGGCCCTCCACCTCGGCGTAGATCTTGCCGGTCCGCGGGTCGGTCAGATCGACCTCGGTCGCGCCGGCCGCGCGTGTTGTGCAGGTCGAAGACCTGCGTCCCCGCGTGCGGCCGGGCGCCGCGCCGCTGCCGCCCCAGCCCCGGCCGCAGGCGCCGGGGGAGACGTCCACCGCGGTGTGCGGCAGCCCGTCGGAGGCCGCCGCGTCCTTGCCGTCGCCGCCCGCCGTCCCGGCGCCGTGCCCGCCGCCCGTGACCAGGACGCCCGCGGTGACCGCGGCGGCCACGGCCACGGCCGCGGCGGCGATCAGGCGCCCGCGCCGGAACCCGGTGCGGGCGCGCGGGACCGGGGTCACCGGGGCACTACGGGTGCCGGTGCGGCCTGAGGGCGCGGGCCCGGGGCGCCGGGCCCGGACCTGCCGGGGCCCTGCGGCCCATCGCCGGACGCGGTGCGCGCGGCCGCGCCCATGGCTGCGGGCGGTGCGTCGGCCGTGGTTGCGGCCTGCGCACCGCCCGTGATTCCGGCCGGTATGTCGGACGCCGGCCCGCCGCCGGCTGCGGCGCCGGCGGCGGACTCGGGAGCGGGTTCGGCGGACACACCGGACCTCCGGGAATCGGTGCAGCGGAACGTTGGTCGCCGACATGCTAAGCATGCGCCGGCGCGCCCACGCACCTGCCCAAAGGCCAGGAACCCACAATTCCGCCGCAGTTCACCCGCGCGTCACTGTAAGGGTACCCTCACCGCGACTTTCCGGCCGCGGACCGTTCCGGACCGGTCAGGCGCAGTACGCGCACGGGGGACAGGTTGTCCACGTAGCGCGCGGAGACGTAGCCGGGGCGGCCGTGCCGAGCCGGTACCACAGCTGGTTGCCGTCGACGTTCTGGCCGACGACCTTGCAGCGCAGGGAGACCACCGCGCCGGACGGGAGCGAGCCGAGCGAGGCGGGAGTTGCTGGTGGCGTGCTCCCGGATCGACAGCGGCAGGTGCGAGGTGACCTGCCCGTGCGGCTCGGCGCCGGCCAGGGTGGGCGTCATGGTCGCGCCGGTGGCGTGCGTGCCCGCGACGACCTGGGCGGGGGTACGGTCGTGGGCGCGGCGTTCGTGCCGGCGGCGGCGACTGCCACCGTGCCGGCGGCGTTCGTGCCGGCGGCCGGGACTGCCACCGTGCCGACGGCGTTCGTGCCGGCGGCCGGGACGACGCCGTGCCGGTCGACGCCCCCGTGCCCGGCTGCGCGTCCGCGACGCTGACCGTGGCGGTGGCCAGCAGGCCGGAGCCGGCGATCAGCAGACCGGCGATCGCGGTGGTGACACGGTGCTTGGCATGCGCTGAGTACATTGCGGCCTTCTTCCTGACTTTCCTGACGATTCGTGCTCACCTCTTTCATGGCATGCCGAGCGGCGGAACCGGCCGAGGGAAACGGCTCGGCCACCCGTATGGACCGTAATTCCCCCCCAACCGCGGTAGATCGGCGGCGCGGGGTTCACGCGGGGCGCCGCCGTACGGGTGACCGCGCCGCGCTCGGTCCCGGAAGGGTCCTACGCCGGGGCCGCGCCGTCCCGCGCGCCGGGGCCCGTACCGCCGGCCGGGCCGCCGTCCCCACCGCCGGCGGGCTCCGCACCCGGTTCGGCCGCGAGGAACGCGGCGATCCGGCGCCACGCGTCCTCGGCGGGGCCGGGCCGGAAGGTGTCGCGCTCGTCCGCGAGGAAACCGTGCGGGGTGTCCGGGTAGACGACCACCTCGTGCGGGACCGCCGCGGCCGTCAGCGCCTCGCGCGGTGAGCCGGGTCTGGTCGGCGGTCACCACGTGGTCGTCCGCGCCGACCAGGTACAGCACGCGGCCGCCCTGCCGGGCGATGCCCGGGGTGAGCTCCAGCAGCGGTCCGGGCGCGCTCAGCGCGGTGCCGGCGACGTCCAGCCAGCCCGGGTAGACCACGGCGACCGCCGCCAGCGGGAGTTGCGTCGCCGCGAAGTAGGCCAGGTGGCCGCCGAGGCTGAAGCCGGCCATCCCGGCACGGCCGCTGGTGTCGGGGCGCCGCCCCAGGTGCGCCAGGACCGCCGCCAGGTCCTCGCGGACCTCGTCCCGGTCCAGCCGGTTCAGCAGCGCGTAGCCCGCGGCGCGGCCCTCCTCGTCGGCGACGCCCGCGAAGCCCGGGGCGGTGCGGTGGTAGAAGTCCGGCACGATCGCGACATGGCCGAGCGCCGCCAGCCGCCGGGCGGTCCGCCGGATGTACGGCGTCACCCCGAACATCTCGAACCCCACGATCACCGCGGTGCGGCGGCCGGGCGCCGCGGGCCGGGCCACGTACGCGCCCATCGCGGCGCCGCCGACGGGGACGGCGACGGTCTCGGTGACGACGGGGTACGGCGCTGCTGTGCTCATCGTGCTCCTTGGTGCGGGGTGCGGGGTGCGGCGGGACCGGCCGCGCGGGGCGCCGCGGGCCGGCGGCACCGAGTCTGCGCGGCCCCGGCCGCGGGTGTCCAAGACCCGTTCCGGTCGCGGCGATACCCTCGGGGCATGGCCGGCGGGCGCCGGTGGGCGGCACCCGGGGGGCGGGGCGTGGACGGGGAGAGGGCCGTGGATCTGGACCTGCGCAAGGTGCGGTACTTCGTCGCGGTCGCCGAGCGGCTGCACTTCAGCCGCGCCGCCGAGGAACTCCTCATCGCGCAGCCCGCGTTGAGCCGGCAGATCCGGGCGCTGGAGAAGGAGCTGCGGGCCGAGCTGTTCGTCCGCGACAGCCACGGCGTCGAACTCACCGACGCGGGGCGCCAACTCCTGCTCGACGCAAGGCCGTTGCTCGCCGCGGCGGAGGCGGCCCGGCGGCGGGTGGACCGTGCCGCGCGCGGGCCGCGCACCCTCGTCGTCGGCTTCCGCGCGGGCATCCGCGTCACCGACGCGGTACGGGCGTTCAGCGCCGAGCACCCCGAAGTCGCCGTCGAGGTGCGGCGGGTGGAGTGGGACGACCAGGCCGAGGCGCTGCTCGACGGGCAGCGTCGACGTCGCGTACGTACGGCTGCCCGTCGACGAGAGCGGGCTCACCCTGCACCCGCTCTACAGCGAGCCGCGGATGGCCGCGCTCCCCGCCGGGCACCCGCTGGCCGCACGCCCCGCCGTCACCCGGGCGGAACTCGCCGCCCACGCCGAGATCCTGCACCTGTGCACCAACCCCGGACCCGGGCCCGGCGCCGCCCCGCGGTCCGCCGTCCGCACGGTCGAGGAGAAGCTGGAGTACGTCGCGGCCGGCCGCGGCATCACCTACCTCCCCCGCTCCGCGGCCCTCCTCCACCACCGGCCCGACGTCACCTACCTCCCCGTCACCGACCTGCCACCCGACCACGTCGCCCTCGCCCACACCACCACCGCGTCCCCTTTGACCCCGGCCTTCACCCGGGCCGCCACCTCCACGCGGCCCTGAACGGCTCCGCCGCCCGATCCGCTGCGGCGTGCCGGCCCGGCGTACCCGCCTGCGTCGCGGCAGGCGGCTATCCGCAGGTCAGGATGCCCGCGTTCCGCTTCGCCGTCAGGACGCGCCGCAGGCTGTCGTCGACCGCGGAGCGCAGAGCCGCGCTCTTGGGGAGCGTGTTGATGACCGCGCTGGTCATCGGGGCGATGTCGCCCGGCAGGACGGTGAGCAGGAGGTTGCCGCCCGCGGTGAAGAAGTCGACGGCGCGCTGGCGCGGGAGTGCGGTCGGCGACCGCGGCGGCCTGCCCGAGGTCGTCGGAGATGACCACACCCCGGAAGCCGAGCGAGCCGCGCAGCATGCCCCGGATGACGGCGGAGGAGAAGGCCGCCTGATTCCTCGGGTCGATCCGCGAGTAGATCGCCGAGGACACCATCACGAACGGCGTCCCCGCCTGGATGCCGCTGCGGAACGGCTGGAGGTACGGATCGGTCGCCGTGGTGACGCCGTCGACGACGTTCGCCGTCACGTCGGTGTTGCCGATCACCCGGCCGAGCCCCGGGAAGTGCTTGATCGTCGGGTCCACCCCGGCCTGCCGCATCCCGCGCATGAAGGCCGTACTGTGCACGGCCACCGTCGTCGGATCGTTGCCGTACTCCCGGTCGAACTTCCCGATCGGCGCGTTGACGGTGACCAGGTCGGGCGGGACGGTGTCGGCGACGGGCGCCAGGTTCATGTTCACCCCGGCCGACAGCAGCTGCCGCCCCCACACCACCGCGTTGCCCTGCAAGGTCACGGCGGACGACCGTGCCCTGCGTCACCGCGCTCGGGATGGTGCTGAAGCCCGGCCCGTTGAGCACCTGGACCTGGCCGCCCTCCTGGTCGGTGGAGACGAACATCCCCAGCCGGGCGCCGCGCACGGTCGGGCCCGAGCGAGCGCACCCGGTCGGTCAGCGACTTCACCGCCGCCGTTCCGCCGTTCGTGCGGCCCTTCAGGAACGCCGAGCCGACCTTCCCCTGCGTGACGGCGGTGGCCTCCGCGGTGGTCATGCCGCTGCTGCTGACACCGGTCATGAAGAGCTGCCCGACCCGCTGGGCGGTGGTCATCGCGCGCGACCGTCCGGTCGACGCAGCTCGCCGCGGACGCCGTGCGGCTTCGCGGAGGTCGGTGCCGGCGGTACGTGGCTGGCGGTCGTGGTGCCGGTCGCCGACGGGCTGGTCCGAGTGGGTGACACGCTCGCGGTGCGTGCTCGTCGCCGTGGTGCTCCGGGCGCGCTGGTGGCCGGTGCCGCCTTGTGGCCGTTGCCGCAGGCGGCGACGGTGACGAGCAGGCCGATCGCGAGCGCGCCCGCGGCGGACGCGGCGCGCGGGGCGGGGGAGCCGGGAGGACTCGGGAGCTGACTGCTGGCGCACGGCGGGACCTCACACCTCGGGGGTCGGTCGGCGGCAAGGGCGGCCGGGGTCGTGGACGGGACGGGCGGGCGTCTCCTTTTCCGTGTGCCGTGTTTCCGTGCCACCTGGGATACGGGTTGTCTCCTGTGGCGAAAAGAAACCCTCGTGAGGGGCCAGCATGCCCTTGGACCGCCCGGTCCCGCATCCCCTGGCGCCTCCGGCAGCCGTCCGCCGGCCCGGACCCGCAGCCCCGTTCCGTACGCCTCCGCCCCGCGGATGTACGGCCCGGGAGTGGCTCGGGAGCATCCCGTAGTGCGGGCGGGAGCGCTCCCACACAGCTCCCACACAGCCTCGCACAGCCCCGGGGGCGCGCTCCCGCGGCCCTCCCCACCCGGCCGCCGTCCGGGCCCACGACAGCCCTCCCGGTCACGGCGCCGCCGCACGCCGACGCGCCGATCCCTCACGCCCACGCCCCCACGGGCACCCTCACCGGCCTCCGGCCCCCTCCACCTCGCGCCAACCGCCGCTCCAGAAAGCGCCGTTCGGCCCGCGTCGGGGCCAACTCCAGCGCCTCGCGGTACGCCTGGGCCGCCTCCGCCCGGCGGCCCAGCCGGCGCAGCAGATCCGCCCGGGTCGCCGGCAGCAGGTGATAGCCCGTCAACCCGCCCGCCTCCGCCAGCGATTCGACCAGGTCGAGCCCTGCCTGCGGCCCCTCGGCCATCGCGACCGCGACCGCGCGGTTCAGCTCCACCACCGGTCCGGGCGCGAACCGCGCCAACTCCCGGTACAGCAGGGCGATCTGCGGCCAGTCCGTATCCGCCCGCGTCCGGCGCGTCCGGCGTGACAGGCGGCGATCGCGGCCTGCACCTGGTACGGCCCGGGCCGCCGTACCGCGCAGCGCGGTGTCGAGGACGGCGAGGCCCTCCGCGATCCGGTCCCGGTCCCAGCGGCCGCGGTCCTGCTCCTCCAGCGGCACCAGGTCGCCGGCCGCGTCGGTACGGGCCGCGGTGCGCGCGTCGTGCAGCAGCATCAGCGCCAACAGCCCGCCCGCCTCGGGCTCTTCGGGCAGCAGCCGGACCAGCAGCCGGGCCATCCGGATCGCCTCGGCCGTCACCCGCCGCTGGTCAGGACCGTCGGCGCCGGGCGCGTAACCGGCGTTGAAGAGCAGGTAGAGCACGGCGAGCACGGCCGCGGTGCGCTCGGGCAGCAGTTCGCGCGGCGGCACCCGGAAGGGGATGCCGGCGTGCCGGATCTTGTTCTTGGCGCGGGTGAGCCGCTGCGCCATCGTGTGCTCCGGCACCAGGAAGGCCCGGGCGATCTCGGCGGTGGTCAGCCCGGTGAGCGAGCGCAGGGTGAGCGCGACCTGCGCGGGAAGCGGCAGCGCCGGGTGGCAGCAGGTGAAGACCAGCCGCAGCCGGTCGTCGGGCACCGCGTCCTCGTCGGAGGGCGCCGGCGCGTCCGCCGCGGGGACGGCCGGCTCCAGCCGGGCCGCCTCCCGCAGCTTCAGCGCCTCGTTGGCCCGCCGCCGCAGCACGTCCAGCGCCCGGTTGCGGGCGGTCGTGGTCAGCCAGGCGCCGGGCCGCCGCGGCACCCCGTCGCCCGGCCAGCGCTCCAGGGCGCGCTCGAACGCGTCCTGCGCGCACTCCTCCGCCAGGTCCCAGTCGCCGGTCTGCCGGATGACGGCCGCCACGACCCGGCCCCACTCCTCGGGCCAGGCCGCGGCCACCGCCTCCTTGGCCCGGCCGGTCACTCCGTCCAGAACGGCCGCACCTCGACCATGCCGTACTTGGCCACCGGGTGCTTGGACGCGACCTCGATCGCCTCGTCCAGGTCGGCGCACTCCAGGATGTCGAAGCCGAGCATCTGCTCCTTCGTCTCCGCGTACGGCCCGTCGGTGGTCAGCAGGCCGCCGTCCCTGACCCGTACGGTCGTGGCGTCGGCCGGCCCGCGGGTCCGGTTGCCGTCCAGCCGCACCTTGCGGCTCTCCATCTCCTCCACCCAGCCCGTCGCGTCCAGCTCCTCCGGGGTGGCGTCGAGACCTTCTCCTTCACTGCAGATGAGCAGCAGGTACTTCATGGCGCTTCTCCTTCGTGCGGTTCTTCCAGGGTCACCACTACGACGAACGGGAACCGCCCGGATCTACACCCGGCCGGAAAAATTTCCCGCCGTGATCCCGTCAACCGTGATCTGCGATCTGCGATCCGTGATCGGCGACCCAAGCCCCAAGCCCCAAGACCTGCGGCCCGGGGCCGACCCGGCTGCCGCGCGCACCCCGCTCACCGCGCCCACGCCGGCCTCGCCCGCCGGTACGGTGCCAGCGCCGCCGCGACCGCCAGCAGCAGCCCCGCGCAGACGGGCAGCGGCACACCCGGGTGCCCGTGCACGATCAGCGCCGCCCCGCCCAGCGCGCCGAGGAACATCGCCAGCGCCGACAGCAGCCGCCGGCCCACCTTGCCGTCCGTACCGCCCGCCGGCCGCGAGTCCGCCGCCATGCCGGTGATCGTCATCGTGAGCACCGTCGTCGTCAGATCGGGTACCGCCAGCCGGCGTACGACCGCGTTCTGCGTCCCCATCGCCAGCCCCAGCAGCACGATCAGCGCCGCCCGCGTACCGCCCCCGGCCGGCAGGTCGACCAGCCGGCCCGTCACCGCCGCGGCCAGCACCAGCAGGACCTGCACCGCCGTACCCGCCAGCAGCAGCCGCCCGCGGTGCGCGGCGAGCAGCACGCACAGCCGCCCGCCGAGCACCGCGCCCGCCGCGAAGGCGGCCAGCGCGAGCGCCGACGCGGTGATCGAGAAGCCGTTCGCGCCGGCCAGCGAGAAGGCCAGGAACACGACGTTGCCCGTCATGTTGGCGACGAAGACCCGGCCGAGCGCCAGATAACTGAAGGCGTCCACCAGCCCGGTGACCACGGTGAGCACCAGCAGCAGCGGCGGCAGCGGACCGTGCGGCCCGGACCGGGAGGGCACGAGGGTCTCGCGGATCTCGCGGAGCGTGGTGGGCACGGGTCGCCTCCCGGGGCGCGGGTACGGGTGCGTGCCCGCCGCCGTCCTGGACAGACGAAGAGCGCGGGCAGCGACGGGTCCACCCACCATGGTGGCCGGACGCGGCCCGTGGGAAGCGGTTGCCGCGCGAGGCGCGTCGGCCGATGTGAACCTGACCGGCAAGGGAGGTGATCTTCCATGGCCCCGTCCACCCCTGACCCCGCCGCGGCCGCCGCCGGCGGCGACACCGTCACCACCGACGTCCCGGCCCGGCTCGACCGGCTGCCCTGGTCGCGCTGGCACTGGATGATCGTGATCGGACTGGGCACCGTCTGGATTCTGGACGGCCTGGAAGTGACCATCGTCGGCAACATCGCCGGCCGCCTGTCGGAGCCCGGCTCCGGGCTCTCCGTCACCTCCTCCCAGATCACCGGGCTCGCCGCCGCGCTCTACGTGACCGGCGCCTGCGTGGGCGCGCTCTTCTTCGGCTGGCTGACCGACCGCTTCGGCCGCAAGAAGCTCTTCATGGTCACCCTCGCGGTGTACCTGGGCGCCACCGCGATGACCGCGCTGTCCTTCGCGCCCTGGTGGTTCTTCACCTTCCGCTTCCTGACCGGCTTCGGCATCGGCGGCGAGTACGCGGCCATCAACTCCGCGATCGACGAGCTGATCCCGTCGAAGTTCCGCGGCCGGGTCGACCTCACCATCAACGGCAGCTACTGGCTGGGCGCCATCGGCGGCTCGCTGCTGTCCATCGTGGCCCTCAACACGAACCTCTTCGCCAAGGACGTCGGCTGGCGGCTCACCTTCGCCCTCGGCGTCGTGCTCGGCCTGGTGATCCTGCTGGTCCGCCGGCAGGTGCCGGAGAGCCCGCGCTGGCAGTTCATCCACGGCCACGGCGAGGAGGCCGAGGAACTGGTCGCCGGCGTGGAGCGGCGCGTCGAGCAGGAGAAGGGCGAACCGCTGCCGCCGCCCGCCGGCGAGATCACCATCCACCAGCGCGCGAGCGTCGGATTCGGCCTCATCGCGAAGACCGTCTTCCGCTCCTACCCCAAGCGCGCGGTGCTCGGCCTGTCGCTCTTCATCGGCCAGGCGTTCCTCTACAACGCGATCACCTTCGGCTTCGGCAGCATCCTGATCACGTTCTTCCACGTCGACTCCGGCAAGACCGGCTACTACTTCGCGGTCATCGCCGCCGGCAACCTGCTCGGGCCGCTGCTGCTCGGCAAGCTCTTCGACACCGTCGGCCGCCGGATCATGATCTCCTCCACCTACATCCTCTCCGGCGCGCTGCTCTTCGTCACCGCCTGGCTGTTCGACCGCGGCTCGCTCGACGCGAAGACGCTCACCGCCTGCTGGTGCGTGGTGCTCTTCTTCGCCTCCGCCGGGGCGAGCAGCGCCTACCTGACGGTCTCGGAGATCTTCCCGATGGAGACCCGGGCGATGGCCATCGCCTTCTTCTACGCCCTCGGTACGGCCGCGGGCGGCATCACCGGCCCGCTGGTCTTCGCCGACCTGACCAGTTCGGGCAAGGTCGGCGACACCGTGCTGGCGTTCTGCATCGGCGCGTCGCTGATGTGCGCGGCCGGGCTGGTGGCCGCGTTCCTCGCGGTCAGGGCGGAGGGCAGGTCCCTTGAGGACATCGCCACTCCGCTGTCGTCGGTGCCCGCGGGCGCGGACGCCACCGGCTGACCGGCAGGGGGGGCACGGCGGGTGCGGGGCCGGCCGGGCGGGGCGTCGTCCGGCCCCCGAGGTCCCGGCCGGGCCCGCCGCGGCCGTTCGTGCGCGATCCCTTGTCGGCGTCGTGGACGCGTGTTACGTTCACGGCCATTCACAGCCCGTCGAATCAGTTCGACAGCTTCTGACGGGTTCGACAGGTCCGGTACGGACCGGACCGGAAGTCCCGGCGCAGGCCGGCGGTCCCGGCCAGGCACAGCCCAGTGGAGTCGGCCCATGACGGTCACCATCGCGGACGTGGCACGCCACGCCGGCGTGTCCCGCAGCACGGTCAGCTACGTCCTCAGCGGCAACCGCACCATCTCCGCCGAGACGACCAAGCGGGTCGAGCGCAGCATCAAGGCGCTGGGCTTCCGGCCGCACGCGGGCGCCCGCTCGATCCGCACCCGCCGCACCGGCGTGTTCGCCATGGCGCTGCCCATGGTGCACGGCCCGCACAACCAGGTGCAGATGCCGTACGTGTGGGCGGCCCTGACCGCCGCCCAGGAGTACGGCCTGAAGGTGCTGATGCTCACCGACGACGACGGCGAGGCGGCGATCAGGGACGCGGTCGGCAGCGTGCTGGTCGACGGTGTGATGCTGATGGAGGTGCAGCGCCGCGACCCGCGGGTCGCGCTGCTCACCGAACTCCAGTGCCCCGCCGTGGTGGTCGGCACCCCGGACGACCCGCACGGGCTGCCCCGGGTGGACTTCGACTTCGCGCTGGCCGCCCGGGCCTGCGCGGAGCACCTGCACGAGGCCGGCCACACCGCGGTCGGCTACCTCGGGCAGGCACCCGAGGCGTTCGGCCGGGACGTGGCGTACGCCGTGCACGCCCGCGAGTCCGTCACGCAGGCGCTGCGGGCGCGCGGCCAGCGCAGCGTGTGGGCGGCCTGCGAGCCCGCGCCCGGCGGGGTGGTCCGCGCCCTGGACGAGCTGATCGCCCGTGAGCCCGCGCTGACCGCGCTGATCGTCTACAACGAGCGGGTGCTGCCGCTGGTGATGGACCGGCTCGCCGGGCTGGGCGCCCGGGTGCCGGACGACATCTCGGTCATCGCCATCTGCCCCGACGACGAGGCCGAGCGGTGCAGGCCGCCGCTGACGTCCGTGTCGCTGCCCGCCGAGGAGCTCGCCCGGGCCGCGGTGCGGCTGCTCGCCCGCAGGATCGAGGGGGAGGAGCTGCCGTCGGGCACGCTGCTGGCCCCGGCCCTGAAGGTCCGGGCGAGTACGGGGCCGCGGCGCGACCGCGCGCAAGGTCCGTGGACCGGCCCTCCCACGTTCGACTAGCACCCGGCGGCGCCCGCCGGCGGACCGGCGGACGCGACCGGGTTGTCGAACTGATTCGACAGTGCGCGACAGCGATTCGCCGACCGCTCCGGCACCGTCCGACCCGGTCCGCCCCCTGCTTGGACCCGACCCCCGCACCTCCTCTGCCCGAGCCGCACCCCCTCTTCTTCTTGAGCCGCATCCCTTCTGCCCGAGCCGCACCCGGAAGTCGAAAGGCACGTCATGAGCCGCACCCCGCGTCCGTCCCGTACTCCCCGATCGCCGGCCAGATCCGGCACCGTGGCCGCGCTCGCCGCCGTCGGCGTCCGGCCGGGCGCCCGCGAGCGCCGGGTCTACCTGCCCGCCGGCGCCGACTGGACCGACTGGACCGCCCACACCGCCGGGGACCGGCACCCGGGCGGCGGCTGGATCACCGTGCCCGCCCTCCTGGACCGCGTCCCCTTCTTCGTCCGCGACGACGCGGACCCCCTCACCCCCCACCCCCTCACCGTCTGACCGGAGGATCGAATGCGCAGCACCAACCCCCCACGCACACACGGCCGGTGGCGCCCCCGCGCCGCAGCCGGCCTCGCCGCCCTCGCCGCGGCCGTGCTGGCCGCCGGGGCACTCACCCCGGCCCCGGCCGCCGCCGCGGACACCACCGTGAGCGTCGACCTCGGCAACCAGGGCGCCGCCCCCGACCAGGCCGGCTCCGGCTTCCTCTACGGCCTCAGCCAGGACGGATCGGGTCCCGCCGACAACCTGCTCCAGCCGCTCAAGCCCACCCTCTTCCGCGGCGGCGGCGCCCGGATCGCGGGCGGCGGCTGGCTCGGCGACGGCTACACCGCCGGCTCCGGCTACCGGATACGGATCGACTCCGCGCTCTCCCAGGCCCGCCGGGTCACCGCGGCGCCGTACGACGCCACCTACCACCTGCTCGTCTCCGACGTGTGGGGCGCCGACACCACCCAGCCGTCGAACACCGTCTACCCGTGCGACAACGGCGACTGCTCCAACTGGACCGCGTTCATCGACCAGTTGGTGTCCGACGTGCGCGCGTCCGGCGTCCCGGTGGCGTACGACATCTGGAACGAGCCGGACGGCACCGGCTTCTGGCAGCGCGGCGTCAACAGCGCGCAGTACTACCAGATGTGGGACACCGCGGTCCGCGAGATCCGCCGCCTCCAGCCGTCCGCGGTGATCGTCGGGCCGTCCTACAGCGGCTACAACCACACCTGGCTGGACGGCTTCCTCGGCCAGACCAAGGCGGACGGCACCCTGCCGTCCGTGGTCAACTGGCACTTCGGCGACGATCCCGCCAACGACGCGGCCGACGCCCGCTCCCTGCTGGCGGCGCACGGCGTCGGCCCGCTGCCGCTCACCGTCAACGAGTACCTCTTCTCGCAGCAGCAGAACTCCGGCTACACCGCCTGGTTCCTCGACCGGCTCGCCGCCTCCGGGGTCAGCGCGGCCGCCCACGCCATCTGGACCGACTGCTGCGGCGCCGGCACCCTCGACTCGCTGCTCGCGGGCGGCCGGCCGACCGGCCAGTGGTGGGTGTACCAGGCGTACGCGCAGCTCAGCGGGAAGATGCTGGGCAGCACGACCGCGGGCGGCATCGCGGTGGCCGCCGGCGCCGACGCGGGCGCCCAGCAGGCGTACGCGCTGCTCGGCAACAACTCCGGGCAGGGCGGCACCACCACGGTGGACTTCCAGAACCTGTCCGCCACCCCGTACCTGCTCAACAACGGCGCGGTGCACGTCACGATCCGGCGCATCCCGGACCAGAGCCCGCTGAGCGCCCCCGTCACCGTCCTGGACAGCGACCTCACCCCGGACGGCGGCACCCTGCACGTGCCGGTCACCCTGGTCAGCGGCACCGACGCCTACACGGTCACCCTCACCCCGGGCAACGGCTCCACCGGCCCGGTGAACACCGAGGTGTCCTTGGACGGCAACGACACGGCGGCCGGCGACACCGACCACTTCGAGTACGGACCGAACTGGGGCGTCACCAACGGCGTCGCCGACATGTACGACTCCACGGCCGACTGGTCGTTCACCGGCGGCGCGCAGGCCGTCCTGCACTTCACCGGCGGCAAGGTCGCGCTGCACGCGGTGCGGGACGTCGACCAGGGCACCATGACGCTGGCCGTGGACGGCGGCGCGGCCGTCACCGTGGACGACTACGCGCCCAGCCGCAACGCGTCCGGCGTGGTGTGGACCAGCCCCCAACTGGCCACCGGCAGCCACACGTTGACCATCACCAACACCGGCAGCCACAACGCGGCCAGCAGCGGCGACAACATCGCCGTGGACAGCGCGGACGTCTGGAACCCGTAGCGAGCGCGTGCAAAGCCCGTCACGCGCGGCGGCTGTGGCCCGGGAGAGGAGTCCGGGTCACGGCCGCCGGCCGGTCCAGGCGCGGCGCCGGGGGCGCGCGTCGGTCAGTCCCGGGTGAGCAGGCCCGCCCGCAGCCGGGCGAGGGTGCGGCTCAGCAGCCGGGAGACGTGCATCTGCGAGTAGCCCATCTCCTCGCCGATCTGCGCCTGCGTCATCTCCTCGCCGAAGCGCATCCGGAGCAGCAGGCGGTCCCGCTCGCACAGCTTCCCGATCAGCGGCGCCAGGCTGTGGAAGTCCTCCACCAGTTCCATCGCCGGGTCGCACGCGCCGAAGGTGTCCGCCAGGGTGCGGCCCTCGCCGTCCTGGCCGCTCTCGCCGTCGGACCAGGGGATGTCCAGCGAGCCCGCCGTGTAGCCGTTGGAGGCCACCAGTCCCTCGATGACCTCGTCCTCACCGAGGCCGAGGTACTCCGCCAGCTCGCCGACCGACGGGTCCCGGTCCAGCCGCAGCGCCAGCGTCTCCTTGGCCTTGCTCAGCTCCACCCGCAGCTCCTGGAGCCGCCGCGGCACGTGCACCGCCCACGAGGTGTCGCGGAAGAACCGCTTCATCTCGCCGACGATGTACGGGATCGCGAAGGTGGTGAACTCCGTCTGCCGGGACAGGTCGAACCGGTCGATCGCCTTGATCAGCCCGATCGTGCCGACCTGGACGATCTCCTCGTGGTCGGTGGCCGGACGGTTCCGGTAGCGGGCCGCCGCGAAGCGCACCAGCGCGAGGTTCATCTCGATCAGCGTGTTGCGGGCGTAGCTGTAGGCGCTGGTGCCCTCCTCCAGTTCCTGGAGGCGGTCGAAGAAGAGCTTCGACAGCGCCCGCGCGTCCTGCGGCGCGACGCTCGTCGCGTCGTCGATCCACGGCAGTCCGCCGGTCGCCTCCTGAGGCGCTCCGGCCGGCCGCACGCCCGTCGCCGTCCCGTCCGTGCACTCCGACTGCTGAACCACTGCGGTCACGTCATCGCCTCGCACTCGTCGGACCCGTCCCCGCCCGCCTGCCCGCTGACTCGGGGAGCATGCCCCGTCCTCCCGGCGGCTATTTCGCCGCCCAGCCGCGACGCCAGCCACTCCAACTGGCGAACCTGCTGGTAAGGGCCGCCGCCCTCATGCGCGTTGAAGTCGTACACCTCGATGTGCCTGTCGTCCCCGGCGTAGGCGTTGTACGCCGCGAAGACCGTGGACGGCGGGCAGGTGTCGTCCTCCAGCGCGGTCGAGAACAGCGCGGGGACCCGGCCCCGGGCGGCGAAGTGCACCCCGTCGAAGTAGCGCAGGGTGTCGAACACCTGCGCGCGCAGCGGCCGGTGGACGGCCAGGAACTTCCCGATCTCCCGGTACGGCAGCGCGTCGGTGATCAGGGCCGCGCGCGGGAAGTCGCACAGGAACGGCACGTCGGGGGCGATCGCCACCAGGTCGGGGACGAGCGCGCCGACCGCCAGCGTGATGCCGCCGCCCTGGCTCACGCCGGTGGCGACCGTGGCCGAGGCGTCGGCCAGCGGGTGCGAGCGGGCCGCCTGCACCGCGCGGACCGCGTCGGTGAACACCCGGCGGTAGTAGAAGTCCCGGGGGTCGCGTATGCCGCGGGTCAGGAAGCCGGGAGTGGCCGGGCGCGGAGCCCACCGGGTCCTCGGTGTCGCCGGTCGACCAGCCGCTGCCCTGGCCGCGGGTGTCCATCACGAAGTGCGCGTAGCCGGCCGACGCCCACAGCAGATGGGTGTGCGCCAGGCCGCGCCCGCCGCCGTAGCCGATGAACTCCACGATCAGCGGCAGCGGCCCGCTCGCGCCGGCCGGCACGGTGAACCAGCCCTTGATCCGGTGCCCGCCGAAGCCGGAGAAGGTCACGTCGTACGACTCCACCGTCGTCAGCCCGGTGCGGACGGGCTCGAAGCGCGCGTCCAGGTCGTACGCCCGTGCCTCGTCGAGCGTGTCGGCCCAGAACCGGTCGAAGTCCGGCGGTTCGACGGACGCGCTGCGGTGCTCGCGCAGCCGGTCCAGGGGCAGGTCGAACAGGGCCATCGGTGCGGTCCTCCAGGCTCGGCGGCACGGTTTCGCCCACACCGTACCGGGCCGCCGGCCGGCTCATCGGGTGAGCCGGCCGCTGGAGGTGACAAGGTTGTCCGGCGGTACGGAGGGCGCTGCCGCCGTACCGCCGGACGGTGTCGCCGGGCCGGGGCCCGGCCGGTGACGAGCGGGTCAGGCCTTCTTGCGGCCGCTGTCAGAGGCGGGTCGGCCACGGCCGGGGTCGGTCGTGCAGCCGCCCTTGCGGCAGTTCACGTCGGGGCAGGACATCTCGATTCACCTCGCTTCCGCCAGGTCGTCGGGAACACAGTCCAGGAGCAGTTTGTCGACGCGCTCGCCGTGCCAGAGGCCGGCGCTGCGCAGCCGCCCCGCCGAACGGAACCCCGCCTTGAGATAGGCGGTGACCGCTGCGGTGTGCGGGGCGAGGACCTCCAGCCAGACCACGCTGAGCGAGGCGATGGTGAAGGCCCAGTCGAGGGTGAGTGCGGTGGCATCGGCGGCGTAGCCCCGGCCGCGGTGCTCCGGGGCGATCACGAGGGTGAACTCGGCGCTGTTGACCGACTGGTCGACGTTGAGGGCGGTCGTCCCGACCGGGACCGCGTCCTGCGTGGTGATCACTTCGAAGAGCTGGTAGTGGGTCGAGGTGTGGGTGCTGTGGAAGCGCGCCTGGAACACTTCCCAGGACACCGGCCAGCGGGCGCCGAAGCCGACGACCGTCGCCGGATCGTTCTCCCAGCGGTGGTAGTCCTGCATCATCTCTTCCCTTGCGAGCGCCAGTGCCAATCGTTCTCCGGCGCACAGCGCCTGAGGGGTGGGGGAGTGCGGGATGGTCATCACGTTCTGTCTCTCCTACCTGTGCCCGGGACGGGGAGGTGGCAGCCGTCCATAAATCGTCAATCCCGTGACACTTCCCCGGGCCGGAACCGCTGTATAGCCCCCCGGGGGTCCCGGGTGTGCTGGGACGTGGGACCGCCCCATCCGTCGCGGGACTGCACCTGTGCCCCATGGGTGCGCGGGCGGTGCCCCGGCGGCCGATCCAAACCCATGGGTAGAGCCGTACGGATCGTGGCCGAATCACGTGTCAACCAAGCGGCCCCCCGTGCGTCCGCGAGGCTCGCGGCGGGGGCTGCGGGCCGCGAGCACGGCTGTATCCCGTATGCCGCGGCGTACGGGATACAGCCCGTACGCCAGCCGCGGGACCCGGCCCGGGGCAGGGCCGGGTCGACGTCCGGCTCAGCGCTTGCCGAGCACCGCGAACATCAGCCACAGGAAGAACGCCATGAAGTGCGCGACCACCACGTAGACGAGGACGCGCAGGATGACGCCGCGCTCCTTGTGCTGCTCGCTGCCGTTGGTCGTCGGCACGACGACGGGGGTGATCAGCCGGGCGGGTGTCGTTCGTGGTCATGATCGCTCTCCTCGTGGGTCGGTGGGCTCTCGGGGCACGACGCACAGTGCCGAGGTCTCGCTCTGCATGAGGGTGTGAAGGAAGAGCAGGTCGACCCCGCCGGGGCCGGCCGAGGCCAGCCGGTGCGGCACGAGGGAGTCGAAGTGCGCGGAGTCGCCCGCGGCGAGGGTGTGGGTGCGGTTCGCCGAGGGTCAACTCCAGCTCGCCCCCGGTGACGTGCAGCCACTCCTCGCCGGGGTGCACCCGGACCAGGGCGCGCTGGACCCGGGCGGGTACGTGCACGCGCAGCGCCTGCATGGCCCGCCCGGTGCCGCCCGCCCGCCAGTACGTCCAGCCGCCGGCGGGCACGGCGTCCATCTGCGCCCCGCGTACAATCGGATCGGGCTCAGCCGCCGTCTCGCCCAGCAGGTCCGAGACGGTGGTCCCGTACAGCCGGGCGAGCCCGAGCAGCACCGGCAGCGACGGCTGCCGCAGACCGGACTCCAGCCGCGACAGATGTGCCGCCGACAACCCGACCCGCCGCGCCGCCGCCTCCAGCGTCAGCCCGCCGGCCCGCCTGCGCTCCCGCAGCCGCGGCGCCAGAGCGATGTCGTCCGCGTCGTCGGCAGCTCCGTCGGTCCTCTGCTCGTCCATGACTCCATGGAACGCCTCCTTCACCTCAGAGACAAACTTCTTGCCTCCCAGGCAAAAACCGGCCCCCAGGGCGGAAGGGACGACCCCGTGCCGATCCAGGGTGTGCTCTTCGACGTGGACGACACCTTGTCCGACTACTCGGCCTCGGAAGAAGCCGGCGTGCTCGCCCACCTGCGGACCGAAGGGCTGCTCGACCGGTTTCCCGACGCCGCCACGGCGTTCGCACTCTGGCGGAACATCATGGAGAGGCACTACACCCGCTTCCTGGACGGCGAACTCACCTTCACCGAGCAGCAGACGCGCACGAACCCGGGAGTTCCTCTCCCGTATCGGGCCGACCACGCGCGCCGAGCTGTCGGACCGGGAAGCCTCCGCCTGGTTCGCCGGGTACCAGGCCCACCGCGACGCCGCCTGGGCGGCGTTCCCCGACGCCGAGCCCGTTCTCAGGAAAGCTCGCACCCGCCTACCGCCTCGGGATCGTCTCCAACTCCTCCGCCGACCACCAGCGCCACAAGCTCGACACCCTCGGCCTGCTGCGCTACTTCGGCGGCAGGCTCGTGTGCTCCGACCGGCACGGGGCGGCCAAGCCCGCGCCGAGCATCTTCCTCGCCGGCTGCACCTCCCTCGGCCTCCCACCGCACGAAGTGGCCTACGTCGGGGACAAGTACGACCTCGACGCGGTGGGAGCCCACCGAGCGGGGCTGCACGCCTACTGGCTCGACCGCGCGGACACCGGCGCCGGTACGGCCGTCGGCCGCGGTATCCGCGTCATCCGTTCGCTCGACGAACTCCCGGCCGCCCTCAGCGGCTGAGCTCCACCGGCTGAGTTCCACGGGCTGAGCTCCACCGACACCTCGCCGACCACGGGCCGAGTGATCCGCCGCCTCGGCCCCGAGCGGCCCGGCGCGGCCGAAACGCGCCGGTCCGCCCGGGGCCGCAGGGGCTGCCGCGAGAAGTCGCCGGGTCGGCCGGTCGGGTCAGATCTTGTTGAAGATCGTGGAGTACGCGTAACCGGTCGGCTTGTCGTACTGGTCGACCTCCCAGAAGGCCAGCTCCTGGACGCCCTTGCCCGCCGCGAAGCTCTCCAGGGTGGACGCGTCGGACTGGGTGAAGTTCTCGTCGTCGTCGTTCTGGCCGGCGATCGGGGTCAGGCCCATCCGGGCCCAGTTCTGCGCGGCCGAGCCGCCGTAGATGCTCGCGAACTGCTTCTCGGCGGCCGTTGGCGCCGGACTCCGCGTCGTTGAGGGCGTTCTCGCCGTCGCCGAAGTCCATGGTCATGAGGTTGACCGCCGTGGTGTTCACGCCCGCCGACTGCGCGTCGTCGAGCAGCGTGGTGACGTCGGACTCCATGCCGTCGGGGTCGACCGCCACCGTGAAGTCCACCTGCACCGACGGGTCGGCCTGCTGGAGCGCGGCCAGCGCCTGGTCGCGGCGCTGGTTGGCAGCCGCCGTCGGAGAGCGTGTCGCCCTCGATGTCGAAGTCGAGCCGGGTGATGCCGTAGGTGCTGACCACCTGCTGGTAGGCCGCGGTCAGGCTGGAGACCGAGGTACAGGTCTGCGCCAGCTCGTTGCTGCCGGCGCCGCCGAAGGAGATGATCACGTTTCCGCCGGCCGACTTCACCGCGTTGATCTGCGAGCTGAAGGCGCCGACCGAGTCGCCGCCGTCCTCCCACTGGAGGGTGCAGCCGGACTTGGAGGTCAGGAACGCCAGCGTGTAGTTCTTCAGGCCGCTCGCGCTCTGGTCGGCGGCCATGTCCTTGGCGGTGCTGCTGTCGATCTGGAGGTACGGGGCGGCGAACTGCGCGGGCAGCGCGTGGCTCGCGGCGTGCGCGGACGGCGCGCCGGACAGCAGCAGGAGCGCCGGGCTGAGCGCGGTGGCGGCGGCGAGGAGGGGGCGCGCGACGGACTTGGCCATGGGGACCTCTCGAATCCGTGAGACGGCGAACGTGGGGGGTGGTGGAGCGGTGGAGCGGCTTGGCGGCGTAGTGGTGAAGTGACCGACTCCGTATCGGAGTTAGGAAGGTTTCCTAACGACCTGGTGAGGGATCGTGGCCCTGTCGACCCGGCCATGTCAAGACCTCTGGGGCCACTGGTGCGTACGGGACGCGCGTCCGTTTGCCTTGGAGCGCCCTCCAACTCCTAGCCTTGCGTTCCATGACCACTCCTCAGCACGCATTGGGTTCAGGGTTCGGCGCGGAGACCACCGCGGCCGACGTACTGCGCGGGATCGACCTGACCGGGAAGCTGGCGGTCGTCACCGGCGGCTACTCCGGTCTCGGGCTGGAGACCACCCGCGCGCTCGCCGGCGGCCGGCGCCCACGTCGTCGTGCCGGCCCGGCGGCCGGACGTCGCGGAGCAGGCGCTCGCGGGCATCGGGGGCGTCGAGGTCGACGAACTGGACCTGGGCGACCTCGACAGCGTCCGCGGCTTCGCCGAGCGGTTCCTCGCCTCGGGCCGGGACATCGACATCGTCATCGACAGCGCCGCGATCATGGCCTGCCCCGAGACCCGGGTCGGCCCGGGCTGGGAGGCGCAGTTCGCCACCAACCACCTCGGCCACTACGCGCTGGTCAACCTGCTGTGGCCGGCCATCGCCCGCGGCGGCGCCCGCGTGGTGTCGGTGTCCTCGGCCGGCCACCACAACTCCGGCATCCGCTGGGACGACGTGCAGTTCGGCCACGACTACGACAAGTGGCAGGCGTACGGCCAGGCGAAGACCGCCAACGCGCTCTTCGCGCTCCACCTGGACGCGCCTCGGCCGGGACAGCGGCGTGCGCGCGTTCTCGCTGCACCCCGGCGGCATCCTCACCCCGCTCCAACGGCACCTGCCCAAGGAGGAGATGGTCCAGCGCGGCTGGATCGACGAGGACGGCAACGCCGCTGAACCCGGCCGGCTTCAAGACCCCCGAGCAGGGCGCGGCCACCCAGGTCTGGGCCGCCACCTCGCCGCAACTGGCCGGAAAGGGCGGGGTGTACCTGGTGGACTGCGACATCGCCGAGCCGGCGACGGCCGACGGCGACCGGGCCGGCGTACGCGACTGGGCGGCCGATCCCGATCAGGCGGCCCGGCTGTGGGCGCTGTCGGCCGACCTGACCGGCGTGAACGCCTTCGCCTGAAGGGTGTTGGGCGACTGACGGAGCACAACGAGCTGTGCCGCACCCCTTGACGGGCGGGACGCCGGGCCACACTCTGTACCGCGAACCAGTTAGGAACCTTTCCTAACTATCTCCGACGCGGCACCCTCGCGCCCCCACCCGTCAAGGAGCTGACGCATGGCCCTCCCCCTCACCAGGCTGGCGGCGACCCTCGCCGCCGCGAGCTGTGTCACCGCTGGGCTCGTGATCGGCACCGGCAGCGCCGCCGGCGCCGCCACCGCCCCGGCCCACCCCTTCCCCGCCCACACCACCTACCAGGTCGGCGTCATGCCCTCCGCGTCGCAGTCCACCCGGGACGCCGCGGTGACGAAGACGTACGACTCGTGGAAGAAGACCTACCTGGTCAACGGGTGCGCCTCGAACGAGTACTACGTCTCGACCAAGGGCGACGACGACGCCCCCAACAACGGCACCGTCTCCGAGGCCCAGGGCTACGGCATGAACATCGTGCCGCTGATGGCCGGTTACGACGCCAACGCGAAGACCGAGTTCGACGGACTGTGGCAGCTGGTCAAGGACCACAAGGACGGCGACGGCCTGATGCAGTGGCAGCTCGACGGCAAGAGCTGCAAGTACACCGACAGCGGCACCCCGGACTCGGCCACCGACGGCGACCTCGACATCGGCTACGGCCTGATCCTCGCCGACAAGCAGTGGGGCGGCTACACCGCCGACGCCAAGGCGTGGCTGGCCGTCCTTCTACGCCCACGACGTCGCCCCCGACGGCCACCTCAAGTGCGAGGACGACGGCCCGAACACCGACACCCGGCCCTCCGACATGATGCTCGACCACCTGCGGGCGTTCGCCGCGTACGACACCGCGCACGACTGGAACAAGGTCGTCACCCGCACCGAGGCGGTCATCTCCGAGTTCACCTCCGCGCTACTCCTCCTCCGCCGGTCTGCTCTCCGACTTCGTGGTCAACGCCAACACCACCAGCCCCAAGCCGGCGCCCGCCGACTACCAGGAGGACCAGCCGGACAACATCGTCGGCTACAACTCGCTGCGGGTGCCGTGGCACCTGGGCACCGACGCGCTGCGTCAACGGCTCCTCCACCGCGGCCGTCGCGTACAGCACCGCGAAGAAGGAGTCGGCCTGCCTGAAGTCCGCTGTCCGGCGGCAAGCCCGCCAAGGTGCTAGCCGCACATCAAGCTCAACTGCGCCAACGGCAACGTCTCGGGCGACACCGAGGCCGAGGAGGCCGGCGACTCGGCGGGTCCGGCCGCGATGGCCGCGGGCGACCAGGCGTGGACCGACGCGATCTGGACGCAGCTGGGCAGCAACCCGTTCGGCGACGCCTACTACGGCGAGACGATCAAGATGCTGGTCACCATCGTGATGTCCGGCGACTACTGGAACCCGGCGGCCTCCTGAGCCGCCGGCCCGGCCGGGGGCGGTGACCCTCCGGCGCCTCCCGGCGCACAGCACCGCCCCCGTGCCCCACGGCCCTGCCGCCCCGCCGCTGCGCCATCCGCGCCGCGGCGGGGCGCTGGTACGGCTGAGGGCGCGGCCGTACGGCAGGCGTCCGGCCACGCACGCTTGACGCGCGGTTCTACGGGCGGGGCCGGGCGTACGGCTATCGGCGCGGCCCGCTCACGGACCGGGCTCACGTCTGCCTCTCGCACGGCCCCGGCCGCCACGAGGGCCGGCACACCGTCGAGATCGTCGCCGACCATCCCGTCACCGGCGGCCTGGCGGACGTCGAACTCTTCGACGGGTTCTACGAGTTCGAGCTCGCCGACAACGACGTGACGGTGGTCGCCCAGCGGCGCCGGGCCGACGGCGGGGGCGGGAAAACGGCGGTCCGCGCGCTCCTGACCGGCCGTCGGCCAACTTCCTTGCGGGACAAGGTAGTTGGATGCACGAGATCGCGAAGGCGTCGGACCCGTTCTCCCAGCGGGCCCGGAAGAGGCGCCACCGGGCTCCCGCACGCCCCCGGGACGCCCGATCCTGGACGGCAGCGGGGGCCGGTCCGGCCCGCGCCGAGCGTCCGGGCCGGGGCCGGACCGGGAAGCGCCCCCGCCGGAGGTCCGCCGCCATGCGCACTGCCGTGTCAGCCGTCCTGTTCGACGTGGACGGCGTCCTGATCGACTCGGGGGCCGTCCACGGCCGGGTCTGGGACGCGTGGGCGCGCCTGCGCGGCCTGGACCCGGAGTACGTCCGGCAGGTCACGCAGGGGCGGCGCCGAGCGGACACGCTGCGGATCGTGGCGCCCCGGCTCGACGCCGCGGAGCAGCACCGGGCGCTCGACGCCTTCATGGCGCGGGAGGAGCCGGACATGCGGGCGTACGAAGGGGCCGGCGAACTGCTGCGCGCGCTGCCCCTGCCGTGGGCGGTGGTCACCTCCAGCGACGGCGCGTCCACCCGCAGGCGGCTCGCCGCCCTCGGACTGCCCGTGCCCGCGGTGCGGGTGTGCGCCGAGGACGTGGCCGAGGGCAAGCCGTCGCCCGAGGGGTACCTGACCGCGGCCGCCCGGCTGGGCGCCGACCCGCGCCTCTGCGCGGTCGTCGAGGACTCCCCGGCGGGTGTGGCGGCGGGCCGCGCCGCCGGCTGCACCGTCTACGCCGTGTCCACCACGCACCCCGAGGCGTCGCTCGGCGCCGCCGACGCGTGCTTCCGCACCCTCCGGCAGGCGGTCGGCCACCTGACGCGGGCGTGACCGGTTCGCCGCAGCCGTGCCTCGGCCGGGCGCGCCCGGCCTCGCGACGCCGCCGTGGCGGCCGTCGCGGAGTGCCGGGCGGGCGGAGTTCAGTTGAGGTGCCGCTGCCAGTCCGCGGGGACCCGGCCGGCCGGGCCGGGGACCGGCTGGTCCTCGGGGTGGCTCAGCGGCGGGGCCAGCTCCTTGCCGCTGTTCTCGGCGTACTGCGAGGTGGGGTAGTGCCAGTACCAGTCCTCGCCCGGTTCGTAGCTGCGGATCACCGGGTGGCCGGTGGCCGCCGCGTGCGCGCTCGCGTGCTGGGCGGGGGAGGAGTCGCAGCAGCCGATGTGGCCGCACTGGGCGCAGCGGCGCAGGTGGAACCACCAGCCGCCGCCCGCGTCGCATTCCGCGCAGCCCGCCCCGCCGGGCGGTACGGACGGGTCGATCCCAGAAGTGTCCGGCGTGGTCATGCGGATGCCTCCTCGGTGTGCGGTGCGGGGTCCTGGGCGGTCAGCGGCAGGCGCACCCGGAAGCGGGTGTCGCCGGGGCTGGACTCGACCTGGAGGTCGCCGTGGTGCTTGTTGACCACGATCCGCCAGGAGATGTCGAGCCCGAGGCCGGTGCCCTGGCCGACCGGCTTGGTGGTGAAGAACGGCTCGAAGATCCGCTGCCTGATCTCGTCGGGGACCCCGGGGCCGGTGTCGCGGAACTCCACGACCAGCCGGTCGTGGTCCCGCCAGGTGCGTACGGTGAGCGTCCCCGCGCCGTCCATCGCCGACACGGCGTTGTCGATCAGGTTGGTCCACACCTGGTTCAGCTCGCCCGGATAGGCGGGGATACGGGGCAGCGTCCGGTCGAAGTCCTTGACCACCCGCACCTGCGGGCCGATCTTCCCGGCGAGCATCTGGAGCGTGCTGTCGAGCAGTTCGTGCACGTCCACCACCTGGTAGGGCGCGCGGTCCAGCTGCGAGTACTGCCGGGCGGCGTTGACCAGGCCGGAGATCCGGGAGGTGGAGTCCTCGATCTCGTTCATCAGCAGCTCGGTCTCGACCGTGTAGTTGAGCCAGCGCACCGCGCTCTCCAGCAGCGTCGCCGTCCACGGCCGCCGCGACCTGGTCGAGCCACTCCTCGTCCAGCCCCGCCTGCACGAAGACCGGCGCGAGATCCCAGCCGCCCGCGATGCCGTGGTCCGTCCATCCAGTCCGCGACCGCGTCCTCCTGGTCGGACGCCTCCATCGGGCTGAGCTGCCCGCCTTGGCGACCCGCTCGGCCGCCCGCTCCTGGAGGCTCACCAGCGTGTCGAGGTCGGCCTGCCGGTACGGCCCGCCGGCCAGGATCTTCAGCTTGTGCCGCATCCCGGCCACCCGCTCGCGCAGCGCGGACGTCGCCCGCAGCGCCGCGGCCGCCGGGTTGTTCAGCTCGTGGGTGAGCCCGGCCGACAGCGAGCCGAGCGCGAGCAGCCGCTCGCGCTGGCTGACCACCTGCTGGAAGGTCTGGTTGCCGAAGAACAGCCCCTCCAGCAGGTGCACCGCCATCGGGAACCACTCGGTCATGATGCCGGCGAAGTCGTCCGCGGCCAGCACGAAGAAGCGGGAGGTCTCGGTGACCCGCAGCGAGTTGGTGTACAGCTGCGGCACCCGGTCGCCCAGGTAGGCCCGGAACGCGCCCGAGTACACGCCGCGTTGCGAGGTGCGGCCGACCTCCACGTCGTCGACGCCGACCTTGCGCGACGTCACCAGGGTGCCGTCCAGCAGGACGTAGAAGCACGTGGCGGGGTCGCCCTCGGCGTAGACCGGGCCCGGCTCCATCGTCTCCACCCGGCCCAGCCGGCACAGCGTCTCCAGCTGCTCGGGCGTCCAGCTTCTCGAAGAGGAACAGGGTGCGCAGTTCCGCCGGGTCGCAGTGCGGCGGGGTCGAGGTCACAGCAGCCCCTCCAGATAGCGGTGGACGAGCATGACGGCCATCGCGCCCTCGCCGACCGCGGACGCCACCCGCTTCGCGGACTCCGCCCGTACGTCGCCGGCCGC
This sequence comes from uncultured Actinomycetota bacterium, assembly GCA_963820715.1. Classification (GTDB taxonomy): domain Bacteria; phylum Actinomycetota; class Actinomycetes; order Streptomycetales; family Streptomycetaceae; genus Actinacidiphila. The sequence continues at coordinate 457,448 of CAWGAU010000007.1, forward strand.
GAACACGCCCGGCACGCTGGTCTCCAGGTGGTACGGCAGCCGGTCCGGCTCCCAGCCGGCGGGCGGCCGGCCCTCGTCGACCAGGTCGGGCCCGGTGAGCACGAAGCCGTGCCCGTCCCTGCGGACGACGCTCTCCAGCCAGTCGGTGCGCGGGGCGGCGCCGATGAAGACGAACATCCGCTGCGCGTCGACCAGTTCGGTGGACCCGCTGCCGGAGTCGCGCAGCGTCAGGCCCTCCAGGTGGTCCTCGCCGTGCACGCCCACGACCTCGGTCCTGGTCCGCACCCGGATGGTCGGGACGTCGGCGATCTGCTGGACCAGGTAGTGCGACATGGACGCCTCCAGCGACGCGCCGCGCACCAGCAGCGTCACCGACTTCGCGTGCCGCGACAGGTAGACCGCCGCCTGGCCCGCGGAGTTGGCGCCGCCGACGATGTAGACGTCCTGGTCCTCGCAGCCGGCCGCCTCGGTCAGCGCCGAGCCGTAGTAGACCCCGCGGCCGGTCAGTTCGGCCAGCCCCGGCACGTCCAACTGCCGGTAGGCCACGCCGGTGGTCAGGATCACGCTCTGCGCGGCGACCGCGGAACCGTCGGCGAACCGGACGGTGCGCGCGGGGCCGCTCACCTCCAGGCCGGTGACCTCGCACGCGGTGAGCAACTCCGCGCCGAACCGGGTCGCCTGGCGGCGGGCCCGGTCGGTGAGCTGCGCGCCGGAGACGCCGTCGGGGAAGCCCAGGTAGTTCTCGATCCTGGCGCTCTGCCCGGCCTGCCCGCCGGTCGCGGTGCGCTCCACCAGGACCGTACGCAGCCCCTCGGACGCGCCGTAGACCGCCGCGCCCAGCCCGGCCGGGCCGGCGCCGATCACCACCAGGTCGTAGAACTCCTCGGCCGGGGTGGTGGACAGGCCCACCTGCGCGGCCAGTTCGTGGTCGGACGGCTCCACCAGCACGTCGCCGCCCGGGGCGATCACCAGCGGCAGCCGCATCCCGTCGTGCCCCGCGGCCGTCAGCAGCCGCTTGCCCTCCGGCTGGTCCGACAGGTACCAGCGGTACGGGACCTGGTTGCGGGCCAGGAACTCCCGGACCCCCGACGAGCGCGCCGACCAGCGGTGCCCGACGACCTTGGTCTCCGGCACCGGCCGGTGGTCCGAGCCGCGCCAGGCCTCCAGCAGGTCGTCCACCACCGGGTAGAGCTTCTCCTCCGGCGGGTCCCACGGCTTGAGCAGGTAGTGGTCCAGGTCGACGACGTTGATCGCGTCGATCGCCGCGCCGGTGTCCGCGTAGGCGGTCAGCAGGATGCGGCGGGCGCCCGGATAGACGTCCATGGCCTGTTCGAGGAACTCGATGCCGTTCATGTTCGGCATCCGGTAGTCGGCCAGGATCACCGCCACCAGGTCGCCGCGCAGCTTCATCTCGCGCAGCGCGTCCAGCGCCGTCCCGCCCGGACTCCGCGCGCACCACCCGGTACCGGTCGCCGTAGCGGCGCCGCAGGTCGCGGGCGACGGCCCGGGAGACCCCGGGGTCGTCGTCGACGGTCAGGAGCGCGGCGCGGCGCGTGCCGTCCGGCTCGGTCATGGGCATCCCCGTCCCCAGTCGTTCATATGTCCGAAGGCCATCGTGTTTCAGCCTACTGGTCCGCTCCGGCGGCCCGCATGGGCGATTCGCGGCGCCCGGCGGTCCGCGGGCCGGGCGTCCCGCGGGCCTTATCGTGGCGGTATGCAGTCGTACACGATCGGACAAGCGGCACGCCTGCTCGGCGTCAGCCCCGACACCGCGCGCCGCTGGGCCGACGCGGGGCGGGTCGCCACGCACCGCGACGACTCGGGGCGGCGGCTCATCGACGGCCGCGACCTCGCCGCCTTCTCCGTGGAGCTCGCGCATTCGGCCGAGGGCGAGGCGGAGGTCTCGCGCACGTCGGTGCGGAACGCGTTCCCCGGGATCGTGACCGCGGTCAAGCTCGGCGACGTCGCCGCGCAGGTGGAGATCCAGGCGGGGCCGCACCGGCTGGTCTCGCTGGTGACCCGCGAGGCCGTCGAGGAGCTCGGCCTCGAGGTGGGCGCGGAGGCGGTGGCGCGGGTGAAGTCGACGAGCGTGCATATCGACCGGGCATAGCCGCTCCCGCTCCGGGGTGCCGAATCCCCCGGGGGTGCCCCGAACCCACGCGCTGAGCCTCCCCCGGCTCCCCCGCAGCCCGGGCCCCTCCACGTGGGTGCTCGCCCCGCTCTCCCGAGACTCGGGTTCCTCTACGTGGTGCGAGCCACGTCTTCCGGGGCGGGGGCCCCTTTACGTGGGTGCGGGCCACGTCTTCCGGGGGTGCCCTCACGGAGGACGGCGCACCCTTCCGGGCCGGGGTGCCCTTGCGCGGGGCGGCGCCATGTGTTTTAGGGCGCGGGGAACTGCGCGACAAGCCACGACGGTGGCGCGCCGGGCCCGCAGGCCCAGCCCCTGTGGCTATGTCGCCGGACCACCGGCCGGTGGCCAGTTGCTCGCGCAGTTCTCCCCCAGCCTGGCGGCTGGGAGGCGCCCTCATCCGCAGACTCCCGGGCGACCCCAGGGCCGCTGGGTGGTGGCTGCCTTCCGCAAGGGCAACCTGCGCCCCTGACAAGGCGCCCTCATCCGCAAGGGCAACCCGCGCCCCTGACAAGGCGCCCTTGTCCGCGAAGGCACCCGCCCCGGGGAGCGGGGAAGGCACCCGGACCACGTGCCCGGAGGGCGCAACTTACCGTTTGCGGGGAAGCGCCAGCCCGTCCGCGGTCATCAGGCGGGGAGCCTCCATCTCGTCGTCCTCCTCCCGGAGCCACGGCGGCAGGTCCGCCCTGCGGGTGACGTTGAGCTTGCGGTAGACGCGGGTGAGGTGCTGCTCCACCGTACTGACCGTGATGTAGAGCTTGCGGCTGATCTGGCGGTTGGTGTAGCCGCGGGCGGCCAGCTCGGCGACCCGCCGCTCGGCGTCGCTGAGCACGACCAGCAGGTCGGGGCGCCGTGCGCCGTCGCCGTCCCGCGTCCCGTCCGGACCGCTGAGCACCTGCCGGAAGTGCTCCTCCGCGCCGCACTCCCGGGCCAGCCGCAGCACCCTGCGCTCCAGCATGCGGCCCATGTTGAGGTCGCCCAGCTCCCGGTGGGCGAGGCCGAGGTCGGCCAGCGCCAGCAGCAGCGCCATGGCGTCGCCGGTGGCCTGGAGCAGGTCGACCGCCTCCCGCAGCAGCGCCGGGCGCTGCTCGGGCTCACAGGTCGTGGCCAGCACCCGCAGCGAGGTGCCGCGCACCCGCGCCACCGAGCCGGTCGGCAGCGCCAGTTGCTCCTCCAGCAGCGCGCGCGCCTGATCCGGCTCGCCGAGCTGGATCTGCGCCTGCGCGATGTCGCTGCGCCACGGCACCAGCACCGGCGAGTCCATGGACCAGCCGGTCATCAGCTCACCGCACCTGCGGAAGTCCGCGAGCGCGGCCTGCGCCCGCCCGGTGGCCAGGAAGTAGTGGCCGCGCGCGTGCAGGTACGCCACCGCCCAGCGGCTGCGGAACATGCTCTCCGGTACGAGCTGCCGCAGGCTCGCGGCGGCGTCGTCGTAGCGGCCCAGCCCGGTCTGCGCGCGCACCAGCACCGACAGCGGCAGGCCGATGAACACGCCCCATTCGTGCGCCGGGAGCAGGTCCAGCGCCCGGCGGGCCCAGTGCACGGCGTCCGCGAGGTCGCCCTCCTGCACGGCGGCCTCCGCGCGCAGGCCGCTGAGCAGCGCCTCCCAGCTCGCGGAGTGGCGGGCGCGGGCCTGGCTGACGAAGATCTGGCACCACGGCTTGGCCTTGTCCGCGCGGTCGGCGTGGATCAGCGTGTACAGCGCCGAGCGCACCGCCATCAGGCTCTCGTCGGACAGGGTGCAGCTCGCGAGCACCTGCTCGGCCTGCTCCACCGCCCGCTCGTTCGGCCCGTGGTGCAGGACGGAGCCGAAGGCGGCCGCGCTGACCAGTCCGCCGTGCACCCGCCCGCCGGTGCCGTCGACGGACGGGATGTCGGCCGGATCGCTCAGTACGCCGTCGCACCGGACCGGCTCCAGCCAGGAGTGGACCAGGCGCAGGTCCGCCGCGACGGCCGGGTCGCGGGGCGCCTGCGAGCGCATCAGCCACTGGTAGGTGTCCAGGGCCTCGGCGCCGCGCCCGTGCCACACCAGGTAGCGGATGAGGGTCGCGCCGTGCTGCGGGCCGAGGTGACCGGCCATCAGGTCCTGGCGCAGCGGCGTGAGATGGCGGGCCGCGGCGGACGGGTGGTTGCGCCACTCGACGCGCGTCAGCGTCATGGTCAGGGCGGCGCGCTGCCCCGGGTCGTCGCAGTCGCGCTGGGCCGACTCCAGGCATTCCAGGGCGAATTCGAGCCGGTCCTCGGCGAGCGCGTGGGTGGCGGCGTCCTGGAGCACCGTCACCGCCCAGCTCTCCCGGACCTGGCCCGCGGCCAGTACGTGCCGGGCGACGTCGCTGGCGGGCAGCCCGCTGTCGTGCAGCAGGCGGGCGGCGCCCCGGTGCAGGACGGGGCGCTGGCCGGCGGCGAGGGAGTCCATGACGACCGTGCGCACGGCGTCGTGCCGGAACCAACCGCGTTCCAGCAGACCGGACTTGGTGAGCGTGTCCAGGCACTGCCGGACCCGCTCGCTCTCCAGGCCGATCAGCCGGCCGATCAGCGCGGGCGTCGCCTGGCGGCCCAGTACGGCCAGCCCGCGGGCCACGTCGATGGTGCCGGTGTCCCACCGGTACAGGCAGGCGAACACCGCCTGGCGGAACGACTCGTCGGGTATCGGCTCGGCGGACAGCGGTCCGGGAGCCGTCCGGCAGGCTGATGGTGCTGTCCTCCACCAGCCCGTGCAGCAGCAGCGGGTTGCCGCCGCTGATCGCGTGGTAGCCGGCCGCGAGCCGGGCCGCCGTACCGGGGTCCAGCCGGTCGGACAGCGCGCCGATCACGTCGGCCGCGGTCAGCAGGTTCAGCTGGATGCGGTGGCAGTCGGGACGGCGCAGCAGTTCGGCGCGCAGGGCCGGGTGGGCGGGGCGCGGGCCGGTCCACTCGTTGAGGATCACCATCAGCCGGCTGGTGCGCAGCCGCCGCAGCAGGTACAGCAGGATGTCGAGGGTCGCCTCGTCCACGTGCTGCACGTCGTCGACGCCGATGACCACGGGCTGCCGGGCGCACAGGTCGAGCAGGACGTCGCACAGGGCGCGGCCGAGCCGCAGCATCGTACCGGTGACGGCCGGGAGGACGTCGCCCGGTGCGGGGAAGTGCTCCTCCGGCGCAAAGTCCTTTGAGGCAGGGCCTTCTGACGCCGGGTCACCGACCGCCGTGAGGCGGGTGCCCGTGGCCGGGCCGGCACTCGCCGTGCCGTTCCCGTCCGCGGGGAAGCCGTACGCCGGGACGCCGCCCGCGGGACGTCCGGCCTGACGGTGCGTCGGGCGGAGCTGCGTACTCCGCGAGCAGCGCGGCGACCGCCTCGCGTGTCCCGCTCGGCAGCCGCGAGTTGAGGAAGAGCTGCCCGAGCGCGTCGAACGCGACGGTGGGCTCCGCCCGTGATCCGGCCGCGGTGAGCAGGACGCCGTCGGACTCCACCACCCGCTCGCCGAACGCGTGCAGCAGTTCGGTCTTGCCGCTGGCGACGGCACCGTCCACCAGGACGATCTGTGCCTTGCCCTGAGCCGACCTCTCGTAGAGGTCTTTCAGGCGATCCATAGCAGAGCATCGTTCGATAAACGCCATACACTATCGCCCCCGTGCGAAAGCATCCAAGCTGCGTCAATCGGTTTTCTGTACCGACTTTCCGTACCGACGGGGATGAATTGCCGGTTGCCCGACCCGGTCGCTACACAACCGCTTCCCCGTCCGCTCGAACCTAGCACCTTCGTGTGAATACTCTTCAACACACTGAGTCACCTCGCGGCCTGTGTGACGTCGGCCACCGGCGCATAGGGGTAGGGGTGGCCGCTCCGAACTGGCCCTGTGAGCAGGGGTGTTGCCGGGTAGGGGCCGACGGTCGGAGAGGGCGGCCGAATTTTCGTAAAGGATTGACCAAGAGCGCTTGCTACGCGCAGTGATCAGTGCATTACGGGAAGTTGCCGGGGCATCCATGCGCCCAAATGCAGCGGGCTATCCATACGCGCAGTGCATTGTCCGGACGGCCGGTCGGACGGGGGTTCTGCGGGACGGCCCGGACAATGGCACTCGGTGCCTCCGGCCCGTCGAATTCCGCATGCCCGCCGCGCGGCCGCGGCTCACGCCTCCCGGGTGTCCGGGCAGTGCGGCGCGGCGCCGCATTCGAGCAGCACATGGTCGGAGATGGCGTTGACGATCGCTTCCTGATGATCCGTCAGGTAGAAGTGCCCACCGGTGAAGACCTGGAGATCGAAGCCGCCATTGGTCTGCTCCTGCCAGGTGCGCACCTCGTCCGGTGTCGCCCTCGGGTCGTTGTCGCCGACCATCGCCGTGATCGGGCAGCGCAGCCTGCGGGCCGGCCGGTAGCGGTACGTCTCGATGGCCCGGTAGTCGTTCCTGATCGCCGGGAGGATCATCCGCAGGATGTCCGTGTCCCTGAGCAGTTCGGGGTCCGTGCCGTTCAGCCTCATGACCTCCGCCACGAGCCCGTCGTCCGGCAGCAGGTGCACCCGCTCGTCCCGGAGCGTGGCCGGGCCCCGCCGGCCCGACACGAACAGGCCCAGCAGCGGCGTGCCCGCCCGCTCGAAGAGCCGGGCCGTCTCGAAGGCGATCGTCGCGCCCATGCTGTGCCCGAAGAACACCAGCGGCAGGTCCGACCAAGGGCGCAGTGCCTCGAACGCGTGCGCCGCGAAGTCGCGCACGGACGTCAGCGGCTCCTCCGCCAGGCGGTCCTGCCGGCCCGGGTACTGGAGGGCGAGTACCTCGATCGACGGCGCCATCGCGTCGGACACCGGGTAGAAGAAACTCGCCGAGCCGCCCGCGTGCGGGAAGCACACCAGCCGGGCGACCGGCGCCGCCGAGGGATGGAACCTGCGCACCCACGCCGCGCTGAGATCGGCGGATTCTGGCATGTCAAACGCACCTTCCCTGGGCACCGTGGTCATGCTGCCCCGGTGCCAACGCTCCAATATCCGACCCCGTGCCCACAACCCCTAACCCCGCCGTGACCGGCCCGCACCCCTCCTGCCGCCGACCCCTCAAGGACCGGCCCGAAACCCCGACCGGCCCCTTCGACGGGCCTGTTCTGACGTGCTGCCGCGAACCGGCCGCGCCCGGAGCGCGGGAGGCGCCGTCGTCACGAAGCGGCCTCGCTCGCACGGATCGGCGCGGCACTGGGGGCCGCGGCGGGGCCGAGGGCGGGGGAGGCGTCGGCGGTACGCGCCAGGGTCGCCGCGAAGGCGGTCACCAGCGTCGAGCGGTAGCAGGCCGCGAACACCTCGCCGGGCGGGAGCCGCCCGGCGTGGTCCCCTCCGGGCACCGCGCCGTCGGGACCCTGCGCGGCGGCGAGCCGCGCCCACGCCGCGCCGTCGTACGGGGCGCCGGGCAGGCACGCCGAGACGGCCAGCAGCTCACCGGCCAGGTCCCAGCAGCCGCTCCTCGATCCGGTTCTCCGTCCAGGCGGGCACCCACAGCCGCAGGTACTCCGCGAGCAGGCGCGGCAGCCGGTGCGGGGCGCGGCCCCAGTCGGTGACGTGGAAGACGTCGCGGGTGATGCCGTGCACCGCCCGCCGGTCCAGCGCCCACGGCTCGGGGCGCTGCCCCAGGCCGGTGGCGGCCAGCACGGCGTCGAAGTCGGCGTGCGGCGGCAGCCCGATCCTGCGTTCCGCGCCGACCACGGCGAGGGTGCGGGTGGGGTCCTCGCGGGGCACCCGCCACTGCCGCAGCGAGGTGGTGACCGCCATCAGCTCCTCGGCCCGCCGGTTGCGCAGGCCCGCCCGCGCGAACACCCCGTACAGCTCGACGGGGTAGGTGGCCTGCGGTTCGCCGCGGACCAGTGCGGTGAACAGCTCGCCGTCCCGGGTCTCCTCGCCACGCGAAGCGGAACAGGCCGTCGGCGAGCGCCCGGGCGGCCGGCAGCGGGTGGCGGTCCCGGATGAGGTGGGTCAGCTCGGCCAGTTCGCCGAGCGGCTCGAGCGCGGCGCCGGGGTCGGCCGCCGCGGCGACGTCGGCGGGCAGCCGGAAGGACGCGCGCAGCCCGTCGATCCGGGTCAGCGCGCCGACCGCCATCGCGTCGAGCAGCGCGTGGTCGGCCGCCGCGCCGCCCATCGCATCGACCAAGGGTTCGCCGCCCGGCCCGCCGCTCGCCCCGGACGCGGCCCCGCCCGGCCCGCTCACACGCCGCGTCCGTGGAAGCGCCGGGCCACCGTGACATGCAGCGCCACCCGGGCGTCGTCCGCGCTCATCCGGCGTACGTAGACCAGGCCGGTGTCCAGCCCCAGGGACTCGGGCACCTCCGGCAGCCTGGCAAGCCAGCGGCCGAGCCCGGCCGCCTGGAGCCAGTCGCGGCGGCTGCACCGCCCGGACGAAGCCGCGGGCCAGGTCGTCGGTGCGCGCGGCCAGTCCGGCCGCCACGGCGGGGGCCAGGCCCGGCAGGGACAGCGACGCCAGCCGCGAGGCCCGGTGCGCGAGCCTCGGCCACGGGTCGGTGCGCATCCAGTCCTCGCCGGCCGCCGGCTCCGGCGGCCACTCGCCCGCGGCCGCCGGCCCGCCGCTGAGGTAGACGCGGGACGCCTCGACCAGCCCCCGATAGCTCCACACGGACACGTCCGAGGCGTCGGCGCGCGGCGGATGGGCCGCCAGCGCCCTGCGTACGAACGTCTCGTCCCTGGCGCCGCGCGATGCCGGGGCGCCGCCCTCCAGCGCGTACGGCGCGAGCACGTCGGCCCCCAGGACGCGGATCGCCGCCAGCGCGAGCGCGTCGTCCTGCGCCAGGACGGCCGACAGCGCGTAGGAGCCGCGCTCGCCGTCGAGGGCGAGCGCGACTCCTGTCGCGACGTCGGCGACCACGGTGTCCAGCGAGGTGTCCTCCTGCTGTGCCTGCTCGGCCACCGTGTACCCCTTGCCGTCAGCGGACGTCCGTCTTCGGCGGACGGGGGCCGTGGGTGCCGGAGCCGTGGGGACCCTCCGTCGATCGGCCCGGCCTCAGCATGGCATTGGGTATATGCCCCCGCAAATGGGGTATTTCATCCGAACGGCTCTGAGCGTGCGGCTCCCTCCGGGGGTGCCCCAGCTTTTTCCACCCGCCCGCCCACCCGTGACTGTTTTCCGCTTGTGCGGGTCTCTTGTGGGTGGGTCGGTGCCAGTCCGCCGGCACCTCCTCGAACTTCGAACCTGCCGGTTTCGATCCAGGGTTGCGGCCGGTGTTCGTTCGAAGTTCTGCGGGGGCACCGCCTCCCCGTCCCCTCCGCGCCATCGGCGGCACACGGAAGACGGGGGTTATGAAACTCCTCCACGGTGCCGTTCGTCCGCAGGGTTGCCCGGGAGGGGCTGTTTTTCCTCCACCCCCCTCTACTCGCAGACGCCGACCGGCTGGAGGGGACGGGGAGGAGGTGTCCCCGCAGAACTTCGAACGCAACACCGGGCGGAAAGCCAAAACTGATACGTGCACGTTCGAAGTTCGTGGAGGCACCTCCCAGCGTTAGCCGGGGGAGAGTCACCTCCGGACTGGCACCGACCCACAACGCAAAGGCCCGCACATGCGGAAGTAGGGCCACGGGTTGGGGGTCCCCCCGGCCGAAGGTTGGGGGAGGGTGGGTGGAAAAAGCTGGGGTACCCCCGGAGGGAGCCGCACTTCCCGGAGGGAGCCGAACACCGCGGACGGGGGCCCGGGAGGGCCTACGGGAGCCGAGCGGAACCGCTCTGCGCATGCGCGGGCTTCACCCCGCTGAGCCGGTGCCGGATATGCCCGGCCACGGTGGCGAACTCCCGCGTGAGGTAGAAGTGACCACCACCGGGGAAGACCCGCACCTCCGCGGGACCCGTGGTGTGCCGCCGCCACGCCTCCGCCTCCTCGGCCGTCACGAGCGGATCGCGGTCGCCGATCAGCACACTGACCGGCGTGCCGACCCGGGCGCCGGCCCGCGCCCGGTAGGTCTCAAGCGCCCGGTAGTCGGCGCGGATCGCGGGCAGCAGCATGCCCCGCATCTCCTCGTCGCGCAGCACCTCGGCCGACGGGCCGCCGAGTTCGGTCACATGGTCCACGAGCTCGTCGTCGGACAGCAGGTGGGCGTGTTCGTCCCGGAAGGTGCCCGGCGCGCGGCGGCCGGAGCAGAAGAGGGCGACGGGTGAGCGGTCCGGGTCGCGCTCCTGGAGGCGCAGCGCGGTCTCGTAGGCGACGATCGCGCCCATGCTGTGGCCGAAGAACGCGAACGGCCCGTCGCCCAGTGCGGGCAGCAGGCCGCTGACGCTGTCCGCGAGGGTGCCGATGTCCTGCGCCGGCGCCTCGCGGCGGCGTTCCTGGCGGCCGGGATACTGCACGGCCACCACCTCGACGTCGGGTCCGAGCAGCACGGACAGCGGATGGAAGAAGGTCGCGGCGCCGCCGGCGTGCGGGAAGCACACCAGCGTGCAGCGCGATGGCGCCCCGGCACGGAAGCGCCGGAACCACAGGTCTGCCTCCGCGGGCGTCTCGGCCATGTCGTCACCTCATCCGAATGATCGGTTGGCTGTGGAGTCTGGCATCGGCGTTCGGGGCGGCCAACCCCTGTCGTACAGGTCAGGGGTGGTCGGGGCGGCCGCGGGGGCGCCGCGGGACACGGCGGCGCCCCCTCACCCGGCCCGCGGGTGAGGGGGCGCCGGGTTCGGTCACTCCGCCACGAAGGTGGAGCGCGCCCAGGTGAAGACCTGGAGCGGCCGGCCCCGGTGCTGCGAGACCGACGGGGTCGGCTCGAAGTGCTCGTAGCGGTTCCCGCGGAACAGCTTGAAGCGCTCCGCGGTGTTCTCCAGGTAGCGGACACGTTCGTCGTCGGGAATGTCGGGCCCGCCGACCAGGACGACATTGGGTGTGCGGATCATCGATTCTTCACCCTCCATCAGGTACGGAACACAGACGGGACGGGAGCACGGGTTGCCGCGTTGATCGTCGCGCACCGTTCTAAAGCTGTGTTAATAGAAGTCCCGTACCGGAGAGGGCGGGCGTGCGGGCGGCCCGGTCAGCAGGTGCTGGACGGGCTCCTCCCGGCGAAGCGCGAGGCGAGGAAGACCTCCACCGACACCGCCCGGGCCGCGACCTCCTCCACGTGCTCGCCGAGCAGGTCGCGTACCTTCTGCACGCTTGCGCCGGCGGCGCACCAGCCCTTGACCATGGCGTCGTCCTGGCCGACCGGCACGATCTCGTCGGTGTCGGCGTGGTAGTCGTAGACCGGGGTGGCGGGGGCGGCCGTGCCCAGGGTGTTCTCGTGCAGCGCCGCGGCCACCGACGGCACGCTCAACGGGTCGGCGGCCGTGGTGTCCTGGGCGAGCCTGCGGAAGGCGAAGGCGGGCAGGATGCTCGTCTCGCACGAGCCCTTGATGCCGGCGAAGTCCTGCTGCCCGCGGCTGTTGAGCAGCCCGTCGATGCCCGCCTCGGGGAACTCGGTGTCGATGCCGTAGGCCGCGGCGAACTCGAAGCCCGCGAAGGCCGTGCCGTCGATGTACTTCGCCACCGCCGCCGGGTCGGACGGCGTGCCGCCCAGCGCGGCGCCGGCCAGCTTCACGTCCGGCGCGTACGACGGCTGGAGCTGCGCCGCCCACCCGGTCGCCTCGGCGCCGCCCGAATAGCCGTCCAGCGCCCACGGGTTGGCCGGCCCGATGCCGGCCGTGCCGAACTGCTTGACCGCGCGGATGCCGTCCAGCACCGCGTGGCCGGCCTGCGGCCCGGCCAGGAAGACCGACTTGGGGCCCTCGAAGTCCGGTACCGCCACCGCCCAGCCGGCCAGCAGCAGTTGCGCGCCCAGCGCCGCGTCCTGCACGTCCTTGCCGGTCGCGATCTGGTACGACGGGGCGCAGCTGGTGCCCACGCTGTCCTCGGGCGTCTGGAGCGAGACCACCGGGCGCGGCCCGGCGCCGGTCCACGCGGACTTCGGCACGACCAGGGTCGTCACCGCCAACTCGGCCTGCCCGTGCGAGTCGTTGGTGCGGTACGAGATCTGCCAGGCGTCGACCGGCACCGGGATGCCGAACAGGTTCACCCCGGGCACCGGCCGGCTGCCCACGACCGAGCCGGGCGCGTACGATCCGATGTCCGCGGGAGCGGCGTAGAACGGGTCCTGGTCCGGCACGGTCGAGCCGGGCGCGACGGCCGCGGCGGACGGCGCCGCCGACGCGCCGACGGCGGGCAGGAACATGCAGGTGCAGGTCAGTGCGGCGGTCGCGGCCACGGCGTAGGGCTTGCGCACGGCTCTCCTCGAATCCTTCGGTGGCGGTGGTACGCCATCATGGGCCGGGCCGGGGGCGGGTGGACCTGGGACGGCGGGGCAGACTTTCACCCGCCGGTTTGTGACGGCTCACAAAGCCGGTGCCGCCACTTCACATCGGGGTTACCCGTAGGTAATGTGGCAAGGTCCCGGATCGGGCCGCCTCCCGCGGCCCCAGGTCCTGGCCCACGCCTGCAACCCCGCGAGGTGCCTTGTGACGCAGCCCGCCCCGGCACCCGGCCCGCCCCCGATCACCATCGGCGGGATCGCCCTGGAGAAGCGGCTGGTGACCGCCGTGCACGAGCTGGCCGCGCGGGTGGTGACCCGGCTGACCGAGCAGCTTCCGGTCTACGCGACGCTGCCCGGCGAGCAGTTGCGCGGCGACATCACCCGTATCGCGGTGCGCGGCATCCGCGGCTTCGCCCAGGCGCTGCGCACCGGGGCGCCGCCCACCGCCGCGCAGTTGGAGCTGATGCACCGCTCGGCCGCGCGCCGGGCGCAGGAGCGGGTGCCGCTGGACGCGGTGGTCGGGGCGTACTTCCTGGGCGCCCACGAGTGCCTGGACCACGTACTCGCCGACGCGGGCCCGGACGACCTGGCCGACGTCATCGCCGCCCAGCGGCTGCTGCTGCGCTACCTCAACGCCGTGACCGGGTCGGTGTTCGCGGGGTACATCGCGGAGAGCCAGGCCGCGCTGGGCGAGCAGCAGAGCGCGCGGCAGGCGCTGCTGTCCGCGCTGCTCGACGGCGGTCCGGTCCGGCAGGCCGCCGAACGGGCCGGGCTGCGGCTGCCGGCCGGCTACTGGGTGGTGAGCGTCGCCGCGGACCGGCACCCGGACGAGCACACCCCCGGCGTGGACGCCTCGATCGCCGCGGGCCGCAAACTGCGCCGGATGCGCGCCGAACTCGACGGCCAGGGCCACGGCGCCGTGCTGTCCGCCCTGGCGCCCGACGGCGGACTGGTGCTGGTGCCCACCGCCGCGGCCCCCGAGGACCTCACCGACGCCGACTGGGAGCGGCTGGCGGCCCTGCTGCGGCACGTGGCCCGGGCCGGCGGCAGCGAGCTGACCGCCGCGGCCGAGCCGGCCCGGCCGCAGGACGTGCCGCGGGCCGCCCGGCTGGCCGCGGAGGTGCGGCAGGTCGCCGGCGGCTGCGGGCGCGGCCCCGGCCTGTACCGGTTGGACGACGTGCTGGTGGAGTACCAGTTGACGCTGCCGAGCCCGGCCCGTGACCAACTGGCCGCCCTGCTGGCGCCGTTGGAGGGCCGCGGTGATCTGCTGGACACCCTGCGGACGTTCCTGGCCACCGGCCTGGACCGGCGGCGCACCGCGGAGCGGCTGCACATCCACCCGAACACGGTGGACTACCGGCTGCGCAGGACCACCGCGCTGACCGGCCTGAGTGCCACGCACGGCCCGGACCTGCCGAAGATCCAGGCCGCGCTGGCGGCGCACGGCGCGTGGTTCAGCCCTTGCTCGACCCCAGGGACAGACCCGCGATGAACTGCCGCTGGAGGCAGAGGTAGACGACCAGGGTGGGGATCGCCGCGATCATCGCGGCGGCCGCGATGAGGTTCTGGTTGCTGACGAACTGGCCCTGGAGGTTGGCGAGCGCGGAGGTGACGGGGCGTTTGTCGCCGGACGACATCAGGGTGATGGCCCAGAAGAAGTCGTTGTAGATCCAGGTGGTCAGCAGGGTGGCCAGTGCGGCGAGGGCGGGGCGGCACAGCGGGACGGTCAGTCGCCAGAAGCGGGTCCACAGGCTTGCCCCGTCGACCAGGGCGGCTTCGTACATCTCGCCGGGGATGGACTTCATGTAGTTGCTCAGCACGAAGACGCAGAAGCCGAGCTGGAAGGAGACGTTGATGACGATCAGACCGAAGATTGAGTTGTACATCAGGCCGCTGCTCGGCGAGGAAGTGCGGCAGGGGGATCTTCAGGTAGATCCGGAACAGCGGGGTGATGATGACCTGTTGCGGGAGGAGGTTGCCGGCGGTGAACAGGAT
>CAWGAU010000008.1:0-198366 GCA_963820715.1 uncultured Actinomycetota bacterium
GGAACAACTGGTCGACATGGCCCGCACCACAGGAGCCCTCGCCGTCCTGCCGCCGTCCCTCCTGTTGCGCCTGTCGAATCGGGTGTTCGCCGGCGACCTGAAAGGCGCCGACTCCCTCGTCGCGGAGGCCAGCGCGATCGGTGAGGCGACGGGCAGTACCTTCTTCGCGCATTACGGCGCACTGGTCGTAGAGCCCTTCAAGGGACGGGAGTCCACGACCTACCAGGCGATCGAGGCGCTTACGGAAGACCATCTGCTGCAGGACGAGGGGAAGGTCACAACAGCCACGCAATGGGCTCTGGCGGTGCTCTACAACGGTCTTGGACGTTACGAGGAGGCATATTCTGCGGCGGAACGCGGCTGTGAGAATCCGCAAGAGCTTGGCCTGTCTCTCCAGTCCAGGGCGGAACTGATCGAAGCGGCTGCTCGGTCGGGGCGGACGACCCAGGCGGCGGAGGCGGTGCGGGTCGTCGACGAGATGGCTCGGGCGAGCGGAACACCCTGGGCACTTGGTATGTCGGCCGCCACCCGGGCCCTGGTGACCGACGGAGAGCCGGCCGAGGGACTGCACCGCGAAGCCATCGAGCTGCTCGACACGTCGCAGGCCCGGATGGACAGTGCCCGGGCACGCCTTCGGTTCGGTGAGTGGTTGCGCGGTGAAGAGCGGTCGGCCGACGCTCGTCAACGTTTGAGCGAAGCGCACGAGATGTTCGGCGAGGCGGGCGCCGCGGCGTTCGCAGAGCGGGCCCGTCGAGAGCTGCATGCCGCGGGAGCGAAGGTCCGCAAGCGTGTCCCGGTTGCTCCGGAGGTGCTGACGCAGAAGGAAATGGAGATCGCCCGACTCGCGAAGGAGGGTTTCACGAACCCGGAGATCGGCGCTCGGCTGTTCCTCAGCCCGCATACGGTCGAATGGCATTTGCGCAAGGTGTTCGCGAAGTTGGGGATCTCCTCCCGGAAAGAGATTGCCTCCGTGCGGCCGGAGGGTACCGCGGCCGCGCCGTAGCCTGCCGTCGGCGACCACGCTCTCGTGCGACGGAACGGAGATGGTCGAAAGCACCGGGGCCCGGGCCTGACATCGCGGTAGCGGCCGACGGCGGCGCCACGTCGCGACCCGCTGGTCAGGCACGGCCTACGGACTCACCAGGGCACGACCACGCAGTCCCTCAGGGTCGGCCACGCACAACTGAAGGCGCGCGGCGCACCCCCCTGGCGCCAAGTTGGTCACAGCTCGAATTTCCTCGTTGTGACCTACCTGGCGCAGGAGCCGACCATGGGCATATTTCTGCTCGACGCCGAAGAGCCGTCGAGCGCGAGTGGTCGCGCGGCGACCTCGGACATCGCCGATCTGAAGGACGCCGCGTCCATATACCTCCGGACCAGGCCGTCGTTGCTCAAGATCGCCTACCGGATCCTTGAGAACGAGAGCGAGGCCGAAGATGTGGTGCAGGAAGTGTGGGTACGGCTGCAACGCACGGACCGGTCACTGGTGCGAAGCCCGCAGGCGCTGCTGCGGGCGATCACCGTCAGGCTGGCGATCAACTCGGTGCAGTCGGCCTACCGACGGAGGGAACGCAGTGCCAGCCCCTCGTTGCCTGATGTCCTGGACCCTGGTCCCAGCCCGGAAACGGGGGCCGAGCAGCGGGACACGGTGGAGCAAGGTGTCTCGCTGCTCCTGGAGACGCTGACCCCGCGGCAGCGAGCCGCATTCGTTCTCCGCGAGGGGTTCGGCTATCCGTACGAGCGGATCGCCGGGCTCCTCCATCTGAGCGTCGTCAACGCGAGGCAGCAGGTCTCTCGGGCACAGCAACGACTCAATGTCGGGTACCAGAGGCAGCCGGTGGATGCGATCGCCCACGGCCGGCTGGTGCGGGCCTTCCTGGCGGCGGCACAGGGAGGTGACATGACCCTCCTCGAGCAAGCTCTGGTCGCGGATACCGGCTCAGGAGCCGCGGCCGTGAGGCCGAGCGAGCAGGTGACGAAGTGTGCCGCGTAGCGCCTTGGGTCAAAGGGCCGTGTGCAGGAGCCGCCGAGAAGGGATGCCCAGCTTGGCGTACACCTTGCGCAAGTGCCATTCCACGGTGTGCGGGCTGAGGAACAGCTGTGCGCCGATCTCCGGGTTCGTCAGTCCCGCACGAGCCAGTTGCGCGATCTGCATCTCCTGCAGGGTCAGAGTGACCGGTGCGGTTCCGTGGCGCTTCGTCACGGTCTCCCCGGCAGCCCGCAGTTCGCGTACGGTGCGCTCGGCGAACGCGGTGGCGCCGAACTGGCTGAACAGCGTGTGGGCGACGCGCAGTTGCTCACGGGCGTCACCGCGGCGGTTGTGTCGCCGCAACCACTCTCCGTACAGCAGGTGCGCTCGCGCCAAATCAGCCTTCACCCGAGTACGTCCGAGCCGCTCGATCGCCTCGCGGTGGAGCGCTTCGGCGGACTCCTCCGGTCCGACCAGCGCGTGCGAGCGGGCTTGAATACCCAGGGCCCAATCGGTTGCCGCGGCTTCCGTGGCCGCGGTCAGCCGATCCAGTGCGACCCGGGCCGCCTCCGCGCGACCGCTCCGGGCAGCGGCCTCCACCAGCTCGGTCAATCCCCAGCCGTACGCGACGAGGTCCTGCGGGTGGGCGCTGGCCTGACGGGCGGAGCCGAAAGCCTCCTCGTAGCGGCCCAGGCCGTTGTAGAGCACCGCCGCGGCACGGTGAGCGACGGACACGCCGATGCCTTCCCCCCGGATTCGAGCGTCTTCCAGACTGGTGCTGATCAGCGCGGTCGCCTCGTGTTCCTTTCCCTGCCAGGCAGCGAGGGTCAGCGGCCCGTACGGCGAGAAGCTGTCTGCGCCGGCGGCTTCCTGGACACTGAGGCTCTCGGCGATGAGCAGCGCTAGCGCCGCCGCACGTCTGAGGAGCGTCACATCACCGATCGGCTCGGCGGCGGCGACCAGCAGCAGTCGCTGTGTCGGGGCCGGGAGCGAGCGGACCCGCTCGAGGTAGCTTCGTTCGATGCGGCCGGTCACCGGTCCGGGACCCGGGAGGCCGAATCCGTCCGAGGGCTCCGCCTCTTGCCGGCTGTGCGGAAGTTCGAGAAGCGCGAGGGGATTGCCGTGGGCTTCCGCGAGGATTCGGTCGCGGACTCGTTCGTCCAGCGGACCGGTGGCTTCCGTAGCGAGAAGCGCGCGCGTCGGTGTCCCCCAGACCGGAGATCGTCAGTTCAGGCAGTCCCGCGAAATCGTCACGTGCCTTCATCTCGCGTGTAGCGAAGACCAGTGCCAGGGGTTCGGCGAGCATCCGGCGCGCCACGAAGGCCAGCGTCTGCGCGGAGACCCTGTCGAGCCACTGCGCGTCATCCACCAGGCAGAAGAGTGGCTGCACGGCGGCCACTTCGGTCAGCAGGCCAAGCACGGCGAGACCGACCAGGAAGCGATCCGGGGGAGGTCCCGTGCTGACTCCGAAGGCTGTGGTCAGCGCTTCTTTCTGCGGCGGTGGAAGGGAGTCGGCGTGTTCGAGGAACGGTGCACACAGTTGATGCAGTCCTGCGAACGGGAGTTCCATTTCCGATTCGGCGCCTGCGCTACGGGCGACGCGGTACCGGGCGACGTGTGCGGACAGATGGTCGAGCAGGGCGGATTTCCCTATGCCGGCCTCGCCGCGCAGGACGAGGACGGAGCTCCGTCCGTCCTCGACGTTCGCCGCAAGCTCTTCGAGCGCGGTGCACTCGAGGCGCCGCCCCCGCAGTTGCCTGCGAACCTGGCCGCTCATGTCGACCCCCCCGCACGGGGGGAGCATAACAACACCGCAGGCGGGGGAGACCGACCGCTGAGGCCTGAGGTCGGGCGGCGACCTGCGCCGACCTGCGATGCCCGAGCGAGCCTTCATCGGGCGGTGGTACGCGTGAGCGGCCAGCGCCGGCTCACACCGACGGTGCGAGCGTGACGCAGCCACACCCGTCATCCACCCCGGCGCGGGGACCCTGAACCGTCACCTTCCGCCGTCGCGGCCCCCCGCACCCGCTGCTCCTCCCGCGCGGAGCCGACATCCCGTTCCAGGGGTGTTCGGCTCACGGCTGTCGCCAGGTCCTCCAGGGCCCGCTTCTGCAGTTCCGCCTCGCGCCGCACCACCGGACCCCGGTCTCCGGCGGCGGCTTCATCCCACGCCTGGAATGCCTCGTCCACGCGCCTCCAGTCCGGATTCCTGTGCTCGCGCACGTCCACTGCCGCCTGCGCGGTGTCCGCCTCCAGGGCCTCGGCGAATCGCTCCGACTCGGGGGCGAAACGGCTGTCGGCCCGCGGGGTGTGGCTCTCCATGAGCATCGCCGCCCGGCCGAACCCCTTGAGCGCTTCCTGCGCCTCCTTCGCCTCTCGCGACGTCAGACCCCGGGGGCGGACCGGTTCCTGCCTTGCCCGGTCGTAGGCCTCCTGCCAGGCGGCACGTGCCCGCCTGCTCGCCAGCAGTGCCCTGCGCATGTCGGCGTGATGCTCCCGGGTCGGTTCGGCGTAGTTGCGGAGCACCGCGGCCGCGTAGCGGCCGTTGGCGGCGAGCCAGTCCGCAAGCCGGCCCGGCAGCCGGGGCGTCTCCCATGCGGGGAACACCACGTACGCCAGCATGGCCAGGGCCCCGCCGAGCAGGGTGAGCACCACCCGCTCCGGGACCGTCTGCTCCCATCCCTGACCGCCCATGCCGAGCAGGAAGACGGCGTACGCGGCAGTGAAGCACTGGGAGTAGGCGTAGCCGGTACGGATCAGCGTGTACGACAGGCCCGCCGAGACCACCGCCAGCGCGCCGAACACATGGGCGTCCGGGCCCAGGGCCCGCACCATCCCGGTGGCGAGCGCGACTCCCGCCAGTGTCCCGGCGAAACGGGCCACCGCGCGCGCGTACGTCCGGTGGAAGTCCGGCCGCATCACCATCACCGAGGCGATGGGCGCCCAGTAGCTGTGGCCCAGGGGTAGCCGGGCGGCGATCAGGTAGCCGAGCGCGGCCACCGCCGCCAGGCGGACGGCGTGCCGGAACACGGGCGAGTCCCGGCGGAGCTCACGGCGGACCGCCCGGACGACGACCGGGACCAGCCGGAACATTGTCGGGCGCACCAGGAACTGGGCGCCCGCGGGGCCGGGCGGCGTGGGCGTCTTCCCGCGCTCGTCGCCGCTCCGGGCGATCTCCAACGCCTCGCCGAGCAGTTCCACGAGCCGCTCGGCGGCCTGCCGCGCGGGCCCCTCCAGCACCTCGTGGTCCTCGTCGACGCGCAGGACGTCCGTGCTCTCGGGCGGCACCTCGGCGGGAGTGCCGCGGCGGATCGAACGGGCGGCCGTATCCAGGACGTCGGCGGCCGCGTCGAGCAACTCCCGAGCGCGGTCCCGCCCGGGTCCCTCCGCCGGGGCGCCGACGTCCGGGTCGGCGAGCGCGGCGACGACCGGCCGAATGCGCTCGGCGAGTCCCCGGGGGCCGTGGAGGACCGGGGGACGGGTGCGGGCCTGTGACGGCGTCACGGCGGCCGCGTCCCGGGCCGTCATCAACGGCTCCGGGTCGAACGGGGCGCGTCGGGTCGTGCCGCAGCCGGCGGGCGTAGTCCGCCACGGCGGCCAGGGCGTCGGCGAGCGCGTCACGATGCGCCCCCCAACGGCGGATCGGGAACAGCAAGATCAGCACGGCCTGCACCACGCCTCCGAGCGCGATGACCCCGGCGTGCTCCAGGGCTCGCCCGACGCTCGTGGGCAGGGTGACGGTCACCAGCATGCTGCCGACGGTCGTCGCTGCGACGATCCCAGCGGTCGACCCGACGGCCCACGCCATCCCCGCGGCAAAGGCCCATACGGCCAGCAGCGGGAGGAACGTCACGAGTCGTCCCGCCGCCAGGTAGCCCACGAAGGTGCTGAGCGCCAGACCCGCGCCCGCGCCGAGCGCGATCACCTTGCGTGGACGGCAGGTGCGCTGGAAGGTGGCGCCACCCGCGGAGTAGGCACCGAGGGCGGCGGACGCGGCGAAGGCGGGGGAGACCAGCCACAGCGCCGGCCCGATGACGATCGCCACCCCAGCCGCCGCGCGCAGCGCGAGCAGGGGCTCCAGCCGTGTCTCCTCGATCGTGAGCCCGGATCGCACGACCTCCCCGAAGGCCCGCAGCCACGTCACGGGTGTGAGGATCTCAGGTACGGGGCGGATGCGAAGAGGTTGAGGCCCAGCGCGCCGGACAGGTAGTGGGTCGCTCGTTGTCCGCGGACGCTGTTGCCGGCCGGGTCCAGACCTGGGGAGAACACGGCCAGCCCGCCCTTGCCGGGAGCGACGGTCAGGATGCCACCGGACACGCCGCTCTTGCCCGGCATGCCGATCTCGTAGAGCCAGTCGCCGCTGCGCTCATACAGGCCGGAGGTGGCCAGGGCGGCCAGCGTGTCGCGGCAGACCGCGGATCGACGACCCGCTCGCCGGTGACGGGGTTGACGCCGCCGTCGGCGAGGGTGGCCCCCATGACGGCCAGGTCGCGGGTGGTCACCGAGAGGGAGCACTGCCTGGTGTAGACGTCCGTAGTCTCGACGGGATCCCAGCCGAGGCGCTGGTAACTGTCGAGTAGCCGGGCGATGGACTCGTTGCGCTGGTTGGACGCGGCCTCCGACTGGTACACCCGCATGTCCAGATCGAGTTCACGGCCGGCGAACCGGGACAGTCCGTGCTGGATGAACGTCCCACCGCTCGGCGGCATCCGCTCCCGGGACCAGGCTCGTGGTGGCGAGTGCGCCGGCGTTGACCATCGGATTCATGGGACTGCCGTCATTCAGCTCGATGGCCAGGATGGAGTTGAACGGCAGTCCGGTGTTGTTGACCCCCACCCGCCGACGGACCGTGTCGCGCCCGAGGACCTGGTTCACCAGGGCGAACACGAACGCCTTCGAGATGGACTGGATGGAGAACGGATGGCCGGCGTCACCAGCCTGGCGGACGCTCCCCTGCACGTCGGCGACGCTGAGTCCGAACATGCGCGGATCGGCCTCGGCCAGAGCGGGAATGTAGTCCGCCACGCGTCCCGAGGCGTCGTCCCGAAATCGTGCGTAGGCAACGGCCAGCGCGTTATCCACCGCTTCCGGACTGGGCAGGCTGCCGGTGGACACAGCCGCCGTCTCATGGACAGGGCCGGCCGAGTCACCCGCATTGGGCGGGATTACGTCGCCCATTAGCGGGTACGCCGCCGGTCACGCCAGGCCCGCCAGAGTCGCAGCGGGTAAAGTCCGAACAGCGGAGCGTGTCGGCCGAGGGAATCGATGTCCCGTCGGTTGAATGCCCGGGCATACCGCTCCGCCTCCTCGGCGGTCGGATAACGCTTGTGCCCGGACGCACCGCACTCCCGCAGGCAAGACCAGAGCAGGGTGCAGCCCTCATGGGAAAAGCGGTAGCAGTGGCCGAGCAGACGGCAGTGCAGCATTTCGTCGACCATACGCGGAATTGCGCGCGCCGATCCCCGGGACGCCTGCCGGATCGCCCGAATGGTCTATTCCGAAAAGAGAGCTGAGGCGACACCTGTGAGCGATTCCGGCACGTTGCGCACCATTCGCACGGACATCCCAGCCCGCCTGGACCGGCTACCATGGTCGCGCTTCCATTGGCGGATCGTCATCGGCCTTGGCACCGTCTGGATTCTCGACGGCCTGGAGGTGACCATCGTCGGGTCGGTTGCCTCCCGGATGACCCAAAAGGGCAGCGGGATCCACATGTCCTCCGCCGACATCGGTACCGCGGCCGGTATCTACGTCGCCGGCGCGTGCGTGGGGGCATTGTTCTTCGGGCAGCTCACCGACCGGTTCGGCCGCAAGAGATTGTTCCTCGTCACACTGGCGCTCTACATCGTGGCCACACTCGCCACCGCCTTCGCTTTTGCGCCGTGGTATTTCTTCCTGATCCGGTTCTTCACCGGCGCCGGCATCGGCGGCGAATACGCGGCGATCAACTCGGCGATCGACGAACTCATCCCCGCGCGCAACCGGGGCCAGATCGACCTGACCATCAACGGCAGCTACTGGGTGGGGGCCGCGCTGGGGAGCCTGGGGTCGCTCATCCTGCTCAACACCTCCTGGGTCAGTGTGCACATCGGCTGGCGGATCGCTTTCGGGATCGGCGGGATCCTCGGAGTGGGCATCATGATCGTCCGCCGCCATGTGCCCGAGAGCCCCCGATGGCTCTTCATCCACGGCCGGGAAGAGGAAGCCGAGCAGATCGTGGACCGCATCGAGAACGAGGTGCGGGCGGAGACACAGCAGGAACTGCCGCGGCCGCAGGGGACCATTGCCGTGCGGCAGCGGCGCGTGATCCCGTTCCGGGAGATCGTTCGGGGCGCCGCGCAGCGCTACCCGCGGCGGGCGCTGCTGGGCCTGGCCCTCTTCGTGGGCCAGGCCTTCCTGTACAACGCGGTGACCTTCAATCTCGGCACGCTCCTCAGCGGGTTCTTCGGCGTGGATGCGGGCCAGGTGCCCTACTTCATGGTGATCTTCGCGGTCAGCAACTTCCTCGGACCGTTGCTGCTCGGCCGGCTCTTCGACACGGTCGGGCGGAAGCCCATGATCATGGCGACCTACTTCGGGTCGGCGATCGTCGTCGCCATCCTGGCCGCGCTGCTGATGAACAACAACCTGACCGACTGGTCCTTCTTCGCCCTGGTCCTGGTGACCTTCTTCATCGCCTCGGCGGGAGCCAGCTCCGCGTACCTGACGGTCAGCGAGGTCTTCCCGATGGAGAGCCGGGCGCTGTGCATCGCCCTGTTCTTCGCGGTGGGAACAGCTGTCGGCGGTATCACTGGTCCACTGCTGTTCGGCCAGTTCATCAACAGCGGAAGCAGGAACCTCGTCGCCGTCGGCTTCCTGATCGGCGCGGGCGCCATGCTGCTGGGCGGTGTGGCGGAGATGTTCTTCGGCGTGCGCGCGGAGCAGCAGTCGCTGGAGAACATCGCCCGCCCGCTCACCGCCGAAGAGGCCGAGGCCGAGGCCGAAGGACGCGAACCCGCCCCGCAGCCGGATCTCGGCGCGCGCGGCACCCGGATCGCGGAGCGCAAGGCCAGGCAGAGCCAGCGGGAGCGCACCGGCGGCAACCGCTACGCACCCGGCGTCGGCAGTTCCTTCTACTCACCGGGACTGGCCGGCACCGGAGGGCAGAACAGCCGCACGGCCGCGATGGCAGACGAGGCCGAGGACCGTGAGATCGAACAGGTGGAGGACGCGCTCCGCGCGAACGGGACGATGGACCGCGCCGCCCTCGAAAAGCTGGTGAAGGGGAAGGGCTGGGGTCCCGGCCGTTTCCGCAAGGCCCTCGGCGAAGCCGTCTTCGAGTCCCGGGCGCGGCGGACATCCGCCGATTCGTACTCCTCGCCGGAGCGCCGGACAGACGACTGACGCGGGTTCCACGGCACCGCGCTCGAGCCCGCGTCTCCACCACCGCCTCCGCGCTGGTGGAAGCGCGTCGATCAGCTGCCAGGCGGGCGGGCACGATTCGGCGGAGAAACCCGATCGCGGTCCGCCGGCCGTCGTGCCCTCGGTGGTTAGATCTCGGTGACGGGCCGTCGGCAGGGGGCCGAGGGCCGACGAAGGGAAGCGCGCTGGATATGACCCGCAGGCTCGTCCAGGCCCGGACCGGACATCCCCGGCACGAGCGCCGCGGGGAGGCCCGGTTGCCCGGTGTTCTTGCGACGCTCGCCGCGATCATGCTGTATCTCGCCCTGCCGCAGCGCCTGCTGGTCGCGCCGCGCTATCTGCTCCCGGCGTTGGAAGTGCTGCTGCTCGTGCCGCTGATCGCGGTCAATCCCAAGCGCCTGACGCGCCAGACCCCGGTATTCCGCGTCTTGTCGCTGACGCTCGTCGCGATGATCGCCGCGAGCAACCTGTTCGCCCTGGGTCTGCTGATCCACGACCTGTTGTACGCGGGGGTGAAGGACGGGCGTTCGCTGCTGGTGGCCGCATTGCAGGTCTGGGCCACCAACATCTTCGTCTTCGGCCTGGCCTTCTGGGAACTGGATCGGGGTGGTCCCGTCCTCCGTACGCAGCTCCCTCGCGGCGAACTGCCGCTGGCGGATTTCCGCTTCTCCCAGGACGAGAACGACGACGCGGTCCAGGAGGTCGCGGACGGATCCAGTGTCGTCTCGGACTGGATGCCCACCTTGATCGACTACCTGTACGTGTCCGTCACGAACTCGACCGCCTTCAGCCCGACCGACACCATGCCGCTGTCGACCCGCGCCAAGGTCATGATGAGCGTCCAGAGCATCGCCGCCCTGCTGACCTCGCTCCTTGTGATCGCCCGGGCCGTCAGCGTCCTCCGTTAGCCGGCGACCGGCGCAACCGGTCGCTGTTTCGCTTCTGCCGCACGGGTAGCCGCACAGCAGAAGGCCGATGGTCTCGCCTGGTCATGTCCTGACACCACGGGTGATACAGATCGGCGCAACGCCGTTCGCGGGCGGCCCGCAGTCCCAGGAGGGATCACGATGCCCGACCGCAGCCGCAGCAAAGGGCCCGTGCTGGTCGCCGACGCGGGTTCTTCGAGCCTGCACCTCACCGCCTTCGCGGACGACGGCACGGTCCTCGCGTCCCGCGACAGTGCGTCCGCGCCCGGAAGCGACGTGGCCGAGCGGCTGGGAGAGCTGCTGAAGGACGTGCCGGCACCGATCGCGGTGGGGCACCGCATCGTGCACGGCGGTCCGGAGCTGCGGGCACACACCCTGGCGGACGGGCCGGTCCGCGAGGGGCTGCGCCGCGCAGCCGAGCTGGCACCGCTGCACGTGCCACCGGCCCTCGCCGTCCTGGACGCCGCATGCGACCTGCTGCCCGACCTGCCGCACGCCTTGTGTTTCGACACGGTCTTCCACGCCCGCCTCCCCGCCGCCGCCCGCGAGTACGCCGTGCCTGCGAGGTGGCGCCGCGAGTACGGCATCCGGCGCTACGGCTTCCACGGGCTGTCCTACGCTTGGGCGCTCGCCCGCGCTGCCGACCTGCTCGGGACCCATCCCGACGACCTGCAGATCGTCATCGCACATCTCGGCGGTGGCTGCTCGGCGTGTGCCGTCCGCAGCGGGCACAGCGTCGACACCACCATGGGCTTCACCCCGCTGGAAGGTCTGGTGATGAGCCGCCGGAGCGGCAGCGTGGACCCCGGCGCCCTGATCTGGCTGCAGGAGCGGCACGGATTGACCGCGCGGGATCTGGACGACGCGTTGAACCACCATGCGGGGCTGCTGGCGCTGTCCGGCACCTCGGGCGACACCCGCGACCTCGTGCGGGACCGCGTGGCCGGCGACGAGAATGCCGCCCTGGCGCTGGATGTCTTCACCCACCACTGCCGGCGCGGCATCGCCGCGATGGCTGCCTCCCTGGACCGCCTGGACGCCCTGGTCTTCACCGGCGAGATCGGCGAGGACCAGCCCGAGGTACGGGAAGCGGTCTGCGCCGGGCTGACGACGCTGGGTCTGACCGGGGGTCTGCGCGTCCCAGCGGGCGGCTCCGAGGCTCCGGCCGAGCTGCTCAGCGATCCCGGCGCCGACACGCCCGTCGTCCTGGTCCCCACCGGCGAGACCCGCCAAGTCGCCCTGGAGACCAGGAGATTGCTCAACGACGGATGACCTTCCCGCAGGCTGACGCCACGAGGTGCACGGCGGAGCAGCGGACTGGCGGGTTCGAGGACACGTACGGTTGATGCCTCCGGCGGTCCTGCGCGATGGCCGGCCCCCGGCCCACCGGATACTCAGCGCGGGGCGTCGAGCACGTTGCGGATGCGGGTGGCGACGTGCAGGTTGAGGCGGGTCTCGACGTCACTGAGGTCGTGCCCGGTGATCTCGCGGATGCGCTGGAGGCGATAGCGGACGGTGCTGCGGTGGATGAGGAGTGTCTCGGAGGTCGCGTCGTAGCTGCAGCCGCTCTCCAGATAACGGGAGAGCGTCGTCACCAGCTCGGTGTGGTGGTGGGAGTCGTAGTCCAGTAGGCGTCCCAGCCATTCGCGGACGAATCGGTCGGCTTCCCGTTCGCCTTCGCCGGTGCCCATCATGCGGCATAGGCCCAGCTCCTCGAAGCCGGTGCTGCCGTACGGGTCCTGGGAGCGGCGGCGGACGGTGAGGGCGCGGACGGCCTCGTCGTAGGAGTGCGGCAGATCAGCGACGACCTGGCAGTGGCCGCCGACCCCGATAGCTCCGGCCCCGGTGCCGAGTTCGTCCGAGACGGCCCTGTACAGCTCGCCTTCCGGGTCATGCCGGTCCCCGTCGGCCGCAAGAACGACCGTGGTCGGGCCACGGGAGCCGACGAGTACGTCCAGGCGCAGCCGCCGGGCGGCCCGCGCCACCGCGTCGCCGAGCTCGGCCCTGCCGGCCGTCCCGGGCCACTCCAGTACGGCGACCTTGTACGGCTGGCGCAGGTCGTGGCCGAGGACCGCTGCCTGGGTGAAGTCGTCGTCGGTCGTCTCGCCCGAGATCAGCCGGTCGACCAGGTCATGGCGTAGCTGGGGCTCCAGCTCGGCCAGCCTGCGCTCGTGCGAGAGCAGGGGGGCCAGCACCAGGACGGCCTGTTCGAGCGCCGAGTAGTCCGTTTCCGCCGCTCGCCGGTCCGGATCGACCAGTGCGGCTACGCCGAGCAGTTCCCCGGCCATCTCGATGGGGACGAGCAGCCGGTCCCCGTCGCGGACGGCGCCGGGCTGGTGGCGCAAGTCATCGATGAGGGCGTCCCGTTGCCGGTGTCCCGGGCCGGGGCGCGGTCCACTCCTGGGCCGTCTGCGGGGTTCGCCCCTGCCGTGGCCCGCCCAGGCCCGCGGGTTGCCGAAGCGGTCCTCGGTGAGGGCCGCGAATCCCGTGTGGTCGTGCAGGGCCTGCAGGATTCCCGTCTCACCGCTGCCGGAGGCGGCGGCGCGGGAGAGCGCGTGGTCAACGGCAAGCTGTGAGGCCATGGCGGAGACGCTCGCGCCGGGGCCGGCGGTGGATGAGCGGCCCCCGGGCGTCGGCCGGTCCGCGATCCCCGGCAAACTCTGTGAGCGGGCGCCGGCCTGCTCTCCCTGGCGCCCGATGAGGCGCGCGAGGGCGATCCCGGTCTGCTGTGCGAGCAGATCCGTCAGCGCGGTTTCGTCAGCTGAGGGCGTGGTCGCGGACCGGACGACGAGATAGCCGAGGCAGTCGTCCCGGTATCGCAGCGCGATAGCCCGTACCCACCGTCCGTCCGGCCGGTGCAGAGTCCGGCTGCGGCCGTCGAGAGTGTCGATCCGCCGGTCGAGCCGATCGGCGGCCACCACCTCGGCGGCTGCATCGGCCGGGGCTCGGCCGTTCGGGTCCACACCCGGTTCCCGCGCCACCGCGCTCCCCGATCGGGCGATGGCGGAGGCAGCCACCGGGCCCGGTGGGCAGCGTCGCGCCGAACCGTGGTGCACGGCGTACGCCGCTTCGGCGACGAAAGGGCCGGTGGCGGCGATCGCCGCCATGGCACCCCACAGCACCTCATGCTCGTCGTCGCCGTCGAGCATGACCGTCACCAGCCGTAGCAGTGCGTGACGCGCGGCCCCCGGCTGCGGCATGGGGTGAAGCGTGCCGGCGGTCGGAAACGGAAGAGCGACCATCGCAGGTCCATTCGCGGCTCGAAGCAGCCCCTTTTCCAACGTACGCCGCTTGGCACGGGGCCTCACCTGCGAGCTGTCGCCGCGCCCCGTCCTCGGGGACCGGAAAGTCGGCGCGGATTGGTCATCCCGGGGCGAGGAAGCGCGCCGCGTTCCGCGTAACCCTCGCAGAAGGTGCGGGTCCGGCGCCGTGCGCCTGGCAGCCCGCCGATCGGTCCCGTGTCGCGACGGAGGAGATCCCCATGGCGAAGGCAGTAGGCGTCGACCTCGGTACCACGAACTCGGTCATCGCGGCCTGGGAGGGCGGTGAGCCCTCCGTCGTCCCGAATGCCGAGGGGGCCAGGACCACCCCGTCGGTGGTGGCCTTCTCCGATGACGGTGAGCGGCTGGTCGGACAGCTCGCGCGCCGGCAGTCGATCCTCAACCCCAAGGGCACCATCACCTCCGCGAAGCGGTTCATCGGCCGCCGATACGACGAGATCTCCGACGAGGCCAAGGCGGTCTCCTTCGACGTCGTCGAGGGGCCAGGCGGGGTGGCCCGCTTCGAGGTGAACGGCAAGCAGTACGCGCCGGAGGAGATCAGCGCGCAGGTGCTGCGGAAGCTGGCCGACGACGCGGGGAAGGCGCTCGGCGAGAAGGTGACCGAGGCGGTCATCACCGTGCCGGCGTACTTCAACGACGCCCAGCGGCAGGCCACCAAGGACGCCGGTCGGATCGCCGGCCTGGAAGTCCTGCGCATCATCAACGAGCCGACCGCTGCGGCGCTGGCCTACGGGCTGGACAAGAAGGGCCACGAGACGGTCATGGTCTTCGACCTGGGCGGCGGCACCTTCGACGTCAGCCTGCTGGACGTCGGTGACGGCGTGGTGGAGGTCCGCGCCACGGCGGGCGACTCCCACCTGGGCGGTGACGACTTCGACCGCCGGCTGGTGGACCACCTGGCGGACGGCTTCCAGAAGGCCGAGGGCATCGATCTGCGCAAGGACCCGCAGGCTCTGCAGCGGCTGTTCGAGGCGGCCGAGAAGGCGAAGACCGAGCTGAGTTCGGTCAGCCAGACGCAGGTGAGCCTGCCGTTCATCACGGCGGACGCCGCCGGGCCGAAGCACCTGACCGAGACGGTCCGCCGCTCCACCTTCGAGCAGATCACCTCGGACCTGGTGGAGCGCTGCCTGGAGCCGGTCAGGACGGCGATGAGCGACGCCAAGGTCACCGACAACGACATCGACGAGGTCATCCTCGTCGGCGGCTCGACCCGTATGCCCGCCGTGCAGAGCCTGGTCCGCCGGATGACCGGCGGCAAGGACCCGAACATGAGCGTCAACCCGGACGAGGTCGTGGCGTTGGGTGCCGCCGTCCAGGCCGGCGTGCTCAAGGGCGAGGTCAAGGACGTCCTGCTACTGGACGTCACCCCGCTCTCGCTCGGCGTCGAGACCGCCGGCGGCGTGATGACCAAGATCATCGAACGGAACACCACCATCCCCGCCCGCCGGTCCGAGACCTTCTCCACGGCAGAGGACAACCAGCCGGCCGTCGACATCGTGGTGCTCCAGGGCGAGCGCGAGCTTGCCGCCGACAACCGGGTGCTGGGCCGCTTCCGGCTGGAGAACCTGCGGTCGGCCCCGCGGGGGGAGACCCAGATCGAGGTCACCTTCGACATCGACGCCAACGGCATCCTCAAGGTCAGCGCCAAGGACCGGGACACCGGCGCCGAGCAGTCGATCACCATCAGCGAAGGCTCCAACCTCGACCCGACCGAGGTCGAGCGGATGATCAACGAGGCCGAGGCCAACCGCACCACCGATCTGGCCCTGCGCGAGGCCATCGACGCCCGCAACGAGCTCGACACCGCCGCGTACCAGGTGGAGCGCCGGCTGGATGACCTCGGCGACGCAGCACCGGAGCACGAGCGCGCCCGCGCTCAACTGCTCATCGATGAGGCACGTACCGCCGTCAAGGAGGAGGCACCGGCGGATCGGGCCCGGAGCCTGACATCCGAACTCCAGCAGATCCACGCGGCGCTGGCCTCCCACGCCGCCGGAGCGGGCGGCGCCCAGCCCGGCGCGGCGCCCGGCCAGGGCCCCGAGGGCGAATCCCCGGCGGGCGACGACGACGTCATCGACGCCGATTTCGACAAGAGCTGAGGCGGCGACATGCCGGATCAGGAACAGACACGTCCCGCCGAGGACCGCTCCCCGCCCGAGCCCGGGCAGACGCCCGCACCGCAGCCGTCCCCGCCGGAGCCCGCAACCGGGGAGCAGGCGACGGCACCCCCTAGCCCCGAAGTGGAGGAGTTGGAGGACCGGTGGCGGCGAGCCCTCGCCGACCTCGACAACCTCCGCAAGCGCTACGCCCGCGAGCTCCCCCGGGAACGGGAGGCCGAGCGGGCCAGGGTGGCCGGCGCGTTCCTCCCGGTCGTCGACAACCTCGAACTGGCCCTCGCCCACGCGGGCGCCGACGACCCCGGCGCGATCGTCAGCGGAGTCCGAGCGGTACGCGACCAGGCCGTAGAGGTGCTGCGAAGCCTGGGCTACCCCCGCCACGAGGAGACCGGCGTCCCCTTCGACCCCGAGCAGCACGAGGTGGTGTCCGTGGTGGACGACCCGGACACCGCCCCAGGCACCGTCGTCCAGGTGTTGCGGCCCGGCTACGGCGAACCCGGCCGCCAGCTGCGGCCCGCCGCGGTAGCGGTCAGCCGCAAGCAGGAGTGAGGCCGCCATGGCAGAGGACTACTACGAGGCGCTGGGCGTTCCCCGCAGCGCCGACGCGGCCGAGATCCAGCAGGCGTTCCGCACCCTGGCCCGCCGCTACCACCCGGACGTCAACCGCGATCCGGCCGCCGAGGAGCGCTTCAAGCAGATCAACGAGGCGTACAGCGTGCTGTCCGACCCCGACACCCGGTCCCGCTACGACCGCTTCGGCCCCGACTTCCGGCAGATCCCGGAGGACTACGACGAGCGTGTCGCGGCCGGCCAGGGCTTCGGCGGCGGAGCCGGCGCGTACCGCGGCAGTCCCTTCGGAGGTGCCCGGGGCGCCGACCGGGCAGGCGCCCGGACCTGGACAGAGACCGACTTCGACGCCTCTGGCGTGGACTTCGAGGACCTCTTCGGAGGCATCTTCGGCGGCCGGGCCGGCCGCGCCGGGCGGGGCAGCCCGATCCCCGGCGCGGACCAGGAGGCCGAACTCACCCTCGGCGTGGAGGAGGCCTACCGCGGCGGCCGGCGGAAGATCACCCTCGGCGGCCCCGGCGGGGAGCGCAGTTACGACGTCACCATCCCGGCCGGGGTCGTCGACGGGCAGCGCATCCGGCTCGCGGGGGAGGGCGGCCAGGGCAGCGGCCCGAATTCCGCCGGGGACCTCTACCTGGTGGTCCGTATCGCCCCCCATCCCCGCTACCGGCTCGACGGGCGCGATATCCACGTCGATCTGCCGGTCGCCGCATGGGAAGCCGCACTGGGGGCGACGGTGCCGGTCGCCGGTCCGGGCGGGACAGCCAAGGTGCACGTGCCGCCCGGCACCTCCACCGGCCGCCGGCTGCGGCTGCGCGGCGAGGGGATGCCTCACCCCAAGGGTTCCCCCGGTGATCTCTACGCCGAGATCAAGGTCATGGTGCCGCCCTCGCCCGGCCCGCGTGAACGCGAGCTGTTCGAGGAACTGGCCGCCGTCTCCTCCTTCGACCCGAGGAAGCAGACATGAGGACCGAACACCGTTCTCCCCCCGAGGGCGCCGGACAAGCCGGCAGCAAGGCTGCCTACCCCCTGGTGCGCGTCCACCGTACGTACACCAGCGCCTATCGGCTCCCCATGGCCGACGTGGCCGCCCGTAGCGGACTGCCGCCCGACCTGGTGCGCCGCTTCGTGGCCCTCGGGCTGGTGGAGGCCGAGCGTGACGCCCGGGGCGGGCTGTGGTTCCGCCGAAGCGCGCCGTCGGCCATCGCCCGGGTGCAGCGACTGCGGGCCGGGTTGTGTCTCAACTACGCGGCCATCGGCGTCGTCCTGGACCTGCTCGACCGCATCGAACGTCTGGAAACCGCACTGCGGCGCAGCGAAAGAGCCGCCAAGGAGCCGACGACATGGACATGAACCGCCTCACCCAGAAGTCCCAGGAAGCGCTGCAGGAAGCGCAGAGCGTCGCGGTACGGATGGGCCAGACCGAGGTCGACGGGGAGCACCTGCTGCTGGCGCTGCTCGATCAGCAGGACGGCCTGACGACCCGTCTGCTCGGCGACGCCGGCGCCGAGCCGGCCGCCCTGCGGGCCGCTGTCGAGGCCGATCTCGCCAAGCGCCCCCGCACGACCGGTCCGGGCGCCGCCCCCGGCCAGGTGATGGTGACCCAACGGCTGGCCCGGCTGCTCGACACCGCCGAGCAGGAGGCCAAGCGGCTCAAGGACGAGTACGTCTCCACCGAGCACCTGGTGCTGGCACTGGTGGACGAGGGGTCGACCACCGCGGCCGGCCGGCGCCTCGGCGAACAGGGCGTCACCAAGGACTCCTTCCTCGCCGCCCTCACCACGGTGCGCGGGAACCAGCGGGTCACCTCCGCCAATCCCGAGGAAGCCTACGAGGCCCTGGAGAAGTACGGCCGCGACCTCGTCGTGGAGGCCCGCACCGGCCGCCTCGACCCGGTGATCGGCCGGGACGCCGAGATCCGCCGGGTGATCCAGATCCTCAGCCGCAAGAGCAAGAACAACCCCGTCCTGATCGGCGAACCGGGCGTCGGCAAGACCGCCATCGTCGAGGGCCTGGCCCAGCGGATCGTGCGCGGCGACGTGCCCGAAGGACTGCGGGACAAGACGGTGTTCTCGCTCGACATGGGTTCCCTGGTGGCCGGAGCCAAGTACCGCGGCGAGTTCGAGGAACGCCTCAAGGCCGTTCTGTCGGAGGTCAAGGGCGCCGAGGGCCGGATCCTGCTCTTCGTGGACGAGCTGCACACCGTCGTCGGGGCCGGCGCCGCCGAGGGCGCGATGGACGCGGGCAACATGCTCAAGCCGATGCTGGCCCGCGGCGAGCTGCACATGATCGGCGCCACCACGCTGGACGAGTACCGCAAGCACATCGAGTCCGACGCCGCCCTGGAGCGCCGCTTCCAGACCGTGCTGGTGGACGAGCCGACCGTCGAGGACGCCATCTCCATCCTGCGCGGCATCCGCGAGCGGCTGGAGATCTTCCACGGCGTCAAGATCCAGGACAACGCCCTGGTCGCCGCGGCCACCCTCAGCCACCGCTACATCAGCGACCGCTTCCTCCCGGACAAGGCCATCGACCTGGTCGACGAGGCCTGCGCGCGGCTGCGGACCGAGATCGACTCCATGCCCGCCGAACTCGACGAACTCACCCGCCGGGCAACCCGCCTGGAGATCGAGGAGGCCGCGCTCGACCAGGAGACCGACCCGGCCAGCCGCGCCCGCCTGGAGGACCTGCGGCGTGAACTGGCCGACCTGCGGGGTGAGGTGGACGCCAAGCACGCCCAGTGGGAGGCCGAGCGCCAGGCCATCCGCAAGGTCCAGGAACTGCGCCAGGAACTGGAACGCGCCCGGCAGGAGGCCGAGCAGGCCGAACGCGCCTACGACCTCAACCGGGCCGCCCAGCTGCGCTACGGAACCGTCAGCGAACTGGAGCGCCGCCTGGCCGCCGAGGAGGAGCAGCTCGCCAGCAAGCAGGGCGAGACCCGGCTGCTGCGCGAGGTGGTCACCGCCGAGGAGATCGCCGAGATCGTCTCCGCGTGGACCGGCATCCCCGTCACCCGGCTCCAGGAGGGCGAGCGGCAGAAGCTGCTCAAGCTGGACGAGATCCTGCGCGAGCGCGTGGTCGGGCCAGGACGAGGCCGTCCAGCTCGTCGCCGACGCGGTGATACGGGCCCGCTCCGGAGTGCGCGACCCGCGCCGGCCGATCGGCTCGTTCATCTTCCTCGGCCCCACCGGCGTCGGGAAGACCGAGCTGGCCAAGACGCTGGCCGCAGCGCTGTTCGACAGCGAGACCAACATGATCCGCCTCGACATGAGCGAGTACCAGGAGCGGCACACCGTCAGCCGACTGGTCGGCGCGCCCCCCGGATACGTCGGCTACGAGGAGGGCGGCCAGCTCACCGAGGCGGTACGCCGCAAGCCGTACTCCGTCGTCCTGTTCGACGAGATCGAGAAGGCGCACGCCGACGTCTTCAACACCCTGCTCCAGGTGCTGGACGACGGCCGGATCACCGACGCCCAGGGACGTACCGTCGACTTCCGCAACACCGTGATCATCATGACCTCCAACCTCGGCTCCCAGTACCTACTCCAGGACGCCACCCAGGCCGGCGAGATCAAACCCGAAGCGCGGGCACTGGTGATGACCGAACTCAACGGCCATTTCCGCCCCGAGTTCCTCAACCGCGTCGACGACATCGTCCTCTTCCACCCGCTCGGCATCGCGCAGATCGAGCGCATCGTCGATCTGCTCCTCGACGAGCTGCGCGACCGCCTCGCCGAGCAGCGCATCACGCTCGTCCTCACCGAGCCGGCCCGCCACCTGATCGCCGCCGAGGGCTACGACCCCGTATACGGAGCCAGGCCGCTGCGCCGCTTCATCTCCCACGAGGTCGAGACCAGGATCGGCCGCGCGTTGCTCAGCGGTGAGGCACGCGAAGGCGTGACCATCCTGGTCGACGCCGAAGGCGGCGAACTGACCGTCACCCTCCAGGACGAACCGCAGGAGCCGTGATGAGTACTTCTCCAGACGGCCGCGCCGACCGCGGCGGCCGTGACGGGACCACCGACCGCGCCGAGACCTCGGTGCGGACGGTCGCCTGCGCCAACTGCGGCCGGACCAACCGCGTACCCGCCGCGGCGGAGGGCAGCCCCCGCTGCGGAAACTGCCGGGCTCCGCTGCCGTGGATCGCCGAAGCCGGCGACGCCGACTTCAGGGAGGTCGCCGAGCAGGCGAGCCTGCCCGTGCTCGTCGACCTCTGGGCCACCTGGTGCGGCCCCTGCCGCATGGTCAGCCCCGCCCTCGAACAGGTCGCCGAGGACCTGGCCGGCCGGATCAAGCTCGTGAAGGTCGACATCGACAAATCACCCGCCTTGGCGCAGCGGTTCGAGGTCCAAGCCGTACCCACCCTGCTGGTTCTCGACCACGGCAGGCAAGTCGCCCGCCAGACCGGCGCAGCGCCCGCGTACGCCTTGCGCCAGTGGGTGGACGAGTCGCTGTCAGCGTCCCACGGACAAGCCGACCCCGGCACCAGGAGGCCGTGATGACCAGCCTTCCCGACCCGCACCTGTCCATGGTCCGGCCCGTGGCGCCCAGAACACCGCAGGGCTGCGAGGACTGCCTGCGCGCGGGGACTCCGTGGGTGCACCTGCGCCTGTGCCTGACCTGCGGCCACGTCGGCTGCTGCGACTCCTCACCGATGCGGCACGCCCGTGCTCACGCGGCGACCGACGGGCACCCGATCGTCCGGTCGTTCGAGCCCGGAGAGGACTGGCGGTGGTGTTTCGTGCACGAAGCGATGGTCTGAACCGGTGGGTGAGCACAGCGCCTCCACCATCACCGCGCCCCCGTTCTCCAGCTCTGCTTTTCCGCCTCCGTCGACGAAGGGAGCGAACCGTGCCGACCCTGACCCCGACCGCCGACATCCACGGCGCCTACCCGCGGCTGACGGACGACCAGATCGCGATCCTGAAATCGTGCGGACAGGAACGACAGGTCCGCGAGGGGGAACAGCTCTTCCGGGCCGGCGAACGCAGTGAGGAGTTCTTCGTCGTCCTCAGCGGCACGGTGGCCGTGGTCGAAGGAAACGACGACCAGGAGCACATCGTCCGGCTGCACGGTCCGCACAGCTTCCTCGGCGAACTCGGCGTACTGGAGGGCCAGACCGCCTTCGTCAGCGCAGTGGTGAACACACCCGGAGAGGTTTTGGCTGTGGGTTCGGCCGCCCTGCGCGACCTGCTCAGCCGCGAACCCGCGCTCGGCAACGTCATCCTGCGGGCCTACCTTCTGCGCCGTACGATGCTGGTCGGCGCGGGCACGGGCTTCCGCATCATCGGCTCCGCCTTCTCCCCCGACACCCGGCGACTACTGGAGTTCGCCGCCCGCAACCGCCTCCCGCACCGCTGGGCCGATCTGGAGAAGGACACCGAGGCCGAGGCGCTGCTCACGCGTCTCGGGATCGCTCCCGAGCAGACCCCGATCGTCGTCTGGAACGACCACCGGGTACTGCGCAATCCCTCCAACGTCGAACTCGCCCAGATCATCGGGCTGCGGACCGAGTCCGTCGCGAAGGCCGTCTGCGACCTGGTGGTGGTCGGCGCGGGACCCGGGGGCCTGGCCGCCGCGGTGTACGGCGCCTCCGAGGGACTCTCCACCGTCGTCCTGGACGGCGTGGCGACCGGCGGCCAGGCAGGCACCTCCTCCCGGATCGAGAACTACCTCGGTTTCCCCGCCGGGATCTCCGGCATGGAGCTCGCCGAACGCGCCGTCGTACAGGCCGACCGGTTCGGCGCCCGGATCGACGTCCCCGCCGAGGTCACCGGCCTCGAACAGCGCGACGGGACCAACGTGGTGCGGCTCGCCGACGGCGGCACGGTCTCCGCCACCAACGTCGTGGTGGCCACCGGCGCCCACTACCGGCGGCTGACCGCCCCCGGCGTCGAACGGTTCGAAGGACTCGGGATCCACTACGCCGCCACCGTCTGGGAGGCACGGACCTGCCGCCTGGACACGGTCGCCGTCGTAGGCGGCGGCAACTCCGCCGGCCAAGCAGCCCTGTTCATGGCTCGCGAGTCGCCCGCCGTCCATCTTCTGGTCCGCGGTGGAGACCTGGAACACAGCATGTCCCGCTACCTGATCGACCGGATCGAGCGGCACCCCCGGATCAATGTCCAGCTGCATACCGAAGTCCGGGAGGTCACCGGCGAGGACCGGGTCGAATCCCTCATCGTCGAGGACAACCGCACCCGCGAGCAGCAGGTACTGGCCGCCCGCGCCCTGTTCGTCTTCATCGGCGCGCGCCCCGCCACTTCCTGGCTCGCCGACGCCGTCACCCTGGACCGGCGCGGCTTCATCCCGACCGGGAAGGACGTGGCCCAGGTAACAGCGGACCTCTGGAAGCCCCTGGCCCGCTCCCCACTCGCCCTGGAGACCGGTCTGCCGGGAGTCTTCGCCGTCGGCGACGTCCGCAGCGGCTCGGTCAAACGGGTGGCTTCCGCCGTCGGTGAGGGAGCCATGGCCGTCCGCCTGGCTCACGAGCACCTCGGGGAGGTGGGACCACCCGCCATCCGATGACCTCAGCCCACTGGCCTCAACCCATCACCGCCACGAGAAGGTGACATGACATGCCCGTCATGGGAGTCCCCAAGTTCGAGCGCTTCTTCCGCGCAGCCGCCGGCCTTGATGTCAGCAAGAACGACCTCAAGCGCTACAACGACTTCGTGGACGCCAAGCTCTACGACCTCTTCCTCATCGGCACGGCCGGCGCCAAGGCCAACCGCCGGGACATCATCGAGCCACAGGACCTACCGGTCACCAAAGGCCTGCAGGAGAGCATCCACGCCTTCAACAAGCTGGAGGAGGGCATCGAACTGCGCCCCCTGCTCGACCAACTCACCGCCCGCCCCGCCCTCGGCATGGACGCCGCCGAGGAGACCCAGCAGCGGCTGCCCGACCTGGCCGGCGGCCTCAGCGTCGCCCTCGCCCGCGCCCTCAAAACCATCGCCCGCGACACCCGCCGCCCCTCCACGGACCAGTGGGACGAAGCCTTCGAACTCTTCGACCTGCTGATCTGAGCGGGCACATCCTGCGGGCCGATTCGGCCCGGGGCCGATCAAGCGGCGGCGGCCAGTCGGCAGACTCGTTGCTCCGGGAAACGCCGACAGCAACACGTGGACGTCGCCATCGAAGCCGATCCCGACGGGCGCCGAGGCCCTGCAGCCGTCAGGCCGATTCCGCGTGCGGGGTGCCAGGCACAGGGGGCTCCTGGCGAAGGACCCGCGCGGCCCCGCCGAGTATGAGATATCCGCAGGGTGGTGGGTTGACGCCTGAACGGCAGGCGTTTCGTGAGCGGGTTCGGTTGGAGGCCGTCGAGCGGTTCACCACGGGGTCTCCCGTACGGAGGTCGCCAAGGAGTTTCGGCTCAGTGTGCTCTCGGTTCAGCGGTGGCGGCGGGCCTGGCCACCTGGGCGGTGGCTGCTCGGCCTGCGCGGTGCGCAACGGCCGCAGCGTGGACACGACCATGGGACTGACCCCGTTGGAGGGGCTGGTGATGAGCCGTCGTAGCGGCAGCATCGATCCGGGGGCGCTTGTGTGGTTCCAACGTCAACACGGACTGAGCGCAAAGGAGATCGAGGAGACACTCCACCGGCACTCGGGTCTTCTCGGCCTCTCGGGCACCTCAGGGGACACGCGCGACCTCGTGCGTGCGCGTCCGCCCAGGGTGCTCTGGCCGCCTTCGTCCACAGCTGCTGCCGCGGCATCGCTGCCATGGCCGCCTCGTTGGACCGCCTCGACGCTCTGGTCTTCACCGGCGAGATCGGCGAGGACCAGCCCGAGGTACGCGAGGAAATCTGCACGCGCCTATCCGTCCTGGGAGTACGTGGCGGGCTGTCCGTCCCCTCGGACAAGGAGCTGCGCGAAGACGGAGCACGCAGGATCGACGCACCGGGCACGGGCGTCCCGATCCTCGTCGTCGCCTCAGCAGATCGCCGAGGAGACGCGCCGCGCCCTCATCCGCGGTTAGGGCTGCGGCAGGATGGCCGCCAGTGAACCGGGAAAAACGGCCTTCACGTCATCCCACTCCCCGCTGCTGACGTACTGCTGCAGCACCTTGAGGACAGTGCGTGCGAGCTGCTCGGTGTCGCCTTCGATCGCATAGGGGAAGTTCTCCCGGACTCGCGTGAAGAATTCTTCCTTGCTCATCTTCATCGGTGCTTGCGAAGGCTTCCACCCGTCGTAGTAGACGCCCCGCACCAACGTCGGTAGCTGCGCTCCGAATTGGACGCACTCCTCGACGGTCAAGCGATCCCGCGCCGTGTGCAGCACCGCTCGCAGTGCTGCGTATGACTGCTTCCGGCGCTCCTTGGGCCACCCGTAGGCGTGCTCGATCTCCTTGAGGACGTGATTCGCCTTGTCCACCATGACGTCGAACGAGGAGAAACCTGTGTCCACCATCTTGTGATCCTTCCGCTGCCTTGGGTGGGTCGGGCCTGTGGGCCCGGTCTGGGGTGAGAAAGCACCGAAACAGGCCTCGGCAACGTGGACCGCGGCCGCCGTCCTCCCCGCAGCACCCCAGAACATTGGACCAACGGATGAGTCGTATGTCCGCACCGGTGAGGCGAACGGGTGTATTCGTCTCGATCCGCCCATTCCCCAAGCGGCCCGAGCCTTCCGCCTTCGCAGGAGTTGCTGTTCGGGTGAGCACGCTCGCGACGGTGGGCCCGGCTGAGGGCCGCCCCGCAACCGCCGGCGAGCGATCCGTCAGTGGAGAATGCTCACCGCGCGGGCGATAACGAGGAGTGACGTCAGCAGGGCGGCGATAGCCTGCACGCCCATCATGATCTTGGCGCGAGTGGACAGCGGCTTGCGGGACCGTGTGCCTAACGGACTGTCAGCGGGGTGCGACGCCACATCTCCGCTGGTCAGAGCGCTACGCCACGCGGGTAGCAGCTGCTGCTGCTTGCGGCGGCCCGGAAATAGCCCACAAGGCTGGACGAAGGGCCGTGCGGGCACCTCGGTCGACCTCGTGCTGGGCGAGAAACCGCAGCTCACAGGGCTGCGGTCGAGGCTTGCGGCTGAAACGAAAACGGTCCGGGCGCGAAGGGTATTTGGGCAAAATAAAAGCCCGTCAGACCAGCGTTTCCGCAGGTCAACGGGCTTTTCCGGGAGTGCCCCCGGCAGGATTCGAACCTGCGCACACGGCTCCGGAGGCCGGGGAGGCCGTT
This sequence comes from uncultured Actinomycetota bacterium, assembly GCA_963820715.1. Taxonomy (GTDB): domain Bacteria; phylum Actinomycetota; class Actinomycetes; order Streptomycetales; family Streptomycetaceae; genus Actinacidiphila. The sequence goes on from CAWGAU010000008.1 coordinate 25,441, forward strand.
GCCCTTTGCGAGGCGCTGAGCTGTGGCTGAGTCGCGTCAGGTGACTCGGTCCGGCATGATCATTACGTCCCTACGGAGTGCGCGGCGAGTACAATGCGTGCTGTCGCTCCGCAGTCCCTTCAGTCTGCCCCGCGCACGCGGGGATGACTCGGTCAGCGACGAGCTGAAGCAGCACTGCCGGCACTCCGCCCCGCGCACGCGGGGATGCGGCTCGTCCCGCGTAGGCGGGACGAGCCGCTTGCCACGTGCACACCGATGAGGCTGTCCTACGCACGTGAGAAACGGAATGGGACTTGACTCATGCCGTCAGCTTGTGTCGCGTTTCTCGGTCACGCGTATGTACTCTTGCTGTTGGCCTAATCGGCTTGGTGGCAGTTGATGTGTGTTCGTTGCGTACCGGATCACCCTGCGCGGTCTGACCATCGGGACGACGTCGCGCAAGTGCCTCACGTATCGTCGGGGCATGGTGAGTGGTGGCTCGGGTGATGGTGGGATGGCTTGCGCGGTGCTGCGGGAGGCGTGTGCGTTGGTCGGCCTGGACGCCTCCGGCGCCCGGCTGCTGAGGCTCGGTTCCAACGCGGTCTACTCCTTGGCGGGCCGGCCGGTGATCGTACGGATTGCGGCGGACCGTGGTGCGCTACCCGGGATGGAACGGGCTGTGCGGGTGGCGCGGTGGTTGGGGGAGGAGCAGTTTCCGGTGAATCGGGTGCTGCCCGGGGTGTCGCAGCCGGCGGTCGTCGGTGGGCGCGTGGTGACGTTCTGGGAGAGCGTCCAGGACGACGAGGAGTACGCGACCGTAACGGAGTTGGCGGACCTGTTGAAGCGGCTGCACTGGTTGGAGGAGCCGGAGTCGCTGGGGCTGAGCTACTTCGACCCGATGGCGAAGGTGCGTGCGTCGCTGAGCGGACTGGGTGGCGGCGTGCGGCCGGAGGACGCGGCCTTCGTCACTGAGCGGGCCGACCGGTTGGAGAAGGCTTATGGGCGGCTGGACTTCGTTCTGCCCTTCGGGTTCATCCACGGTGACGCGAGCATCGGGAACATCCTGCGTGACCGCGCCGGCCATGCTGTCCTGATCGACCTCGACGGCGTCGCCCTTGCTCCCCGCGAGTGGGACCTGATTCAGACAGCCCTGTTCTATGACCGCTTCGGCTGGCACTCGCGCGAGCAGTACGAGTCCTTCGTCCACCACTACGGCTTCGACATCATGAACTGGCCTGGCTACCCCGTGCTCGCGGACCTGCGCGAGCTGATGATGACGTTGTGGATGGGCAGCAAGGCGGCAGCGGAGCCGAAAGCGGCGGCAGAGTTCGCCCGACGCGTCGAAACAATCCGTACGGGCGGCGACCGCCGTGATTGGCAACCCTTCTAACTACGCGTTCCTACGCTTTTGTTGACATCGGTGGCCATCCACAGCCTGTGCTCGGCCGCCTGGTCGTGCAGTTCCCGTACGGCTGAGTTCTTCGCGTGCGGGGCGAGCGAGGTCCGAAATTCACGGAGGTAGCTGACGCATCGGGCGGAGCGCAACTGCTCGCCCAGGTCGAGAGCGTCCAGCATGACCCGGCATGCCTCCTCCACGTCACCTGCCCGCAGGTGCGCGTCGGCGAGCACCATGGGTCACGAAGAAGGCGTCGGCCAAGCACCGTGACAGCATGACGGACGCCCTCGCCGGCGTTGTCCCGGTGGTGGTCAAGCCGGGGCGTGGGCGGCCCACTCCGGAAGTGCTTCGTCGGGCCCTGCGGTCGTACGTGTTGCCTCCGTCGCGCCGGGAGCGGGACGCCCGGAGGAGATCGCTGCTGCTGCGGCGGCGTGGATTGCCAAGGCTTCCCTGCCGGTCGCGGAGTTGCGGGAGCGTGAACGTGCGCACGAACTGATTGACGCGCTGGGTCGGAAGTTGGACGGCAAGCCGGCGGCGAACAGACGTATCGGCGTCGGCGCGTGGTGGTCTTCAACGCGCTGGAGTACGCGGTGGAGTTGGACCTACTGGCCTCGAATCCCTTGACCCAGGTCCGCCGTAAGAGCGGCAAGCGGGCAGTGCAGGAGGTTGACCGCCGGGTCGTGGTGAACCGTGACTCGGCCGACAGCCGGCAAGGTGTGGACGGACTCCGGAGAAGCGCACGACCGGCGGGGTCTGAAGCAACGGGGGGAGGGCGAGGTGCGTATCGTGCCGATCCCGCCTCCGCTGGTGGTCCTGCTCCTGGAGCTCATTGGGGAGTTCGGTATGGCGGAGGACGGTCGGCTCTTCCAGAGTGAGTACGGCAACGTCGTGGCCGCGTCCTCGTACTCCCGCGTTTGGAAGCAAGCCCGCGAACTGGCGCTTGTCCCGCACCAAGTGTCATCGGTCATGGCGGCCCGTCCGTACGACCTGCGCCACGCCGGCGTCTCCCAGTGGCTCAACTCCGGAGTCCCGGCCCCAGAGGTCGCGGCTCGCCGGTAGCTGTCAAGTCCAATGAGACGTTTGTGTGGTTATGGGGTTTGTGGTGTGGGTACCCGGCGTTTCGCCGGGTCGTTGATCCAGGCGGTCTGGGGTATTTCGGGTGGTGCGGGTCGTCGGCCGAAGCGTTCGGGGTGTCGGGCGTAGGCGGCGGCGAGAGTGACGGCGCGCTGATCACGGATCTCTTCGGCGGTGCCGAAGTGGACGCTGGCGGGCGTGTGCCATCCGATGCCTGAATGCCGGTGCTCGTGGTTGTAGTACGAGGTGAAGGCGTCGAACCATTCGCGGGCGTGGGCCAGTGAATCGAACCGGTCGGGGTAGTCCGACATGTACTTGGTCGTCTTGAACTGCGCCTCGCTGTAGGGGTTGTCGTTGGAGACCTTCGGCCGGGAGTGGCTGCGGGTGACGCCGAGGTCGATCAGCAGCTGGGAGACTTTCTTGGAGGTCATCGAGGTGCCGCGGTCGGCGTGCACGGTTTCCGGGACGATCCCGTTGCGTTCGATGGTCTCGCGGATCAACTCCTCTGCGCGCTCGGCTGATTCGGCGCGCTCCACGGTGTGGCCGACGATGTAGCGGCTGAAGATGTCGATGACGACGTATGCCTGGTACCAGATGCCCTTGTCCGGGCCGGCGAGCTTGGTGATGTCCCAGGTGAAGACCTGCGAGGGAGCGGTGGCGACCAGCTCGGGCACCGTTTTGGCCGGGTGGGTGGCCTGGCGTCGGCGCTCGCCGGCCTGGCCGTGTTCGCGCAGGATCCGGTACATCGTGGAGATGGAGCAGTGGTAGCGGCCCGCGTCCAGTTCGCGGGCCCAGATCTGCGCGGGCGGCAGCTCCGCGTACTCCGGGCTGTTCATCAACTCCAGTACCACGGCCCGCTCTTCGGCTGTGAGAGCCGATGGCTGCACCGGGATGGTCCGGGGCCCGCGGGGCGCCGGGGGCTTGAGCGCGCGGTAGTGGGTGGCGCGGGACCGGCCGGTCAGCCGGCATGCCGCGGTGATGCCCAACTGGTCCGCGACGCCCGTGAACGCGGTGTCCATGACCGGGTCGGCGGCAGGCTTCAGTCCGCGCTCTCGGAGAGCATTTCCAAGAGCGCGGAGGCTTTTCCCATCACCTCGAGGGCGGCCTTGTTGCGGGCCAGGTCCTTCTCCAGGCGCTCGACCCGGCTGCGCAGTTTCTCGTTCTCCACCTCCACGGCGGACTTCTTCGCACGGGCCGGGCTCGTCCGCCGGTCGACCAGCTTCTCCAGGCCCCCGGCATCCCGCGCCGCCCGCCACTCGGTGACATGCGAGTGGAACAGCCGCTCCCGGCGCAGAACCGCGCCCTTCTCGTTGCGGGGCGCGGCGTCGTACTCGGCGACGATCCGCAGTTTGTACTCCGAGGTGAACGTACGCCGTTTCGGCCTCGGCGCCGGGTCGGACCCGACGGGTTCAGTGCTGGTCATGAGTAGTGCGTCTCCTGTCGTGCCCCACACACTAACCCGAACGATCGGGCCGTCTCACCACAGGCTGACAGAGAGGGCGCGCCGGCCACTCCGTGGACGTGCTCCTGAGGATCTACGCGAAGTGCATCGACGGCCAGGAAGCCGGGATGAACGACCGGATCATGCAAGGACTGGGGGAAAACGGCTAGCCTCCGCTTTTCGTTTGCGGTGATGTCCGGATCTTGAGCGGGAACGCGAAAGTGCCTTCTGAGCTGGGATGATGAGGCTTGTCTAGGGCTTCTGTCATCACAGCGAGAAGGCACTTTCTGCGTGCAGACTACCGGGTCGCGTCCCAAGCTTGTTGTGTCAGCCGACGGTCGTGGGGTGGTCAGCCATGCCGGGTCGCGTCTGCTGGCTGATCTCGCCGATGCCACCGGCCTGACCGACACGTTCAGTGACGCGCTGCGTCGGTTGCGGCCGCGTGGCACCGGGCACGACCCCGGCCGGATCGCGGTCGATCTGGCGGTGACGCTCGCCGACGGCGGTGAGGCCATCGCGGACCTGGCCCTGCTGCGCGACCAGGCGGAAATGTTCGGCCCGGTCGCTTCCACTCCCACCGCCTGGCGCATGCTGGCCGGCATCGACCCGGCTGCACTTGCCGGCCTGCGCTCGGCCAGGGCCGCCGCCCGGGAGGTGGCCTGGCTCCAGGCAGCCGAAACCCAGGGCAGCATCCCCGCAGCCCGTGCCGGCGGGCGTGACCTGCCGGGCCTGGTCCTGGACATCGACGCCACCCTCGTCACCTGTCACTCGGAGAAGGAACAGGCGGCGGCCACCTACAAACGCGGCTTCGGCTACCACCCGCTGCTGTGCTTCCTGGACAACACCGGCGAAGCACTGGCCGGGGTGCTCAGGCCGGGCAACGCCGGCGCCAACACCGCAACCGATCACCTCACCGTCCTCGACCAGGCTCTGGCACAGATCCCCGACGCACACCGCCACGGGACCGGCATCCTCATCCGCGCCGACAGCGCCGGAGGCGCGAAAGCGTTCCTCACCCACATACGAGCTCTGCGAAACCGGGGCATCCAGACATCCTTCTCCGTCGGATACCCGGTCACCGAACCGGTCCGCCGAGCAATCCGGGCACTGCCCGAGCAGGTCTGGCACCCCGCGCTGGAACAGGACGGGACGTTGCGGACCGGCGCTGACGTGGCCGAACTGACCGGCGCGATCGACCTGACCGGACATCCCGAGGGCACCCGGATGATCGTCCGGCGCGAGCGCCCGCACCCCGGCGCCCAACTCTCCCTGTTCGACCTCGACGAAGGCATGCGCCACCAGGTCTTCCTCACCGACACCCCATTCGGTGAGGGATCCCTGCAGCACCTGGAAGTGCGTCACCGTGCTCACGCCCGTGTCGAGGACCGCATCCGCTGCGGCAAGACCACCGGTTTCGGCCGCTTCCCCTCCCGCCGCTTCGCCATCAACACCGCCTGGCTGGAGCTGTCCCTGACCGCTGCCGACCTGCTCGCCTGGACCCGGACCCTCCTGCTGGACGGCGAGTTGGCCACTGCCGAACCCAAGAAGCTCCGCTACCGCCTGCTGCACGCAGCTGCCCGCATCACCCGCGGCGGACGCCGCCTCCGCCTGCGGATCGCCGCCACCTGGCCCTGGCGCCACGAACTGACCAGGGCATTCACCCGCCTCGCGGCCCTGCCCAGACCGAGCACCTGACCAAAGACACGTCCTGCCCACAAACGACCCGAGGAACCTGGAGCACCCGACCGAGCGTCGGGCCCCAGCCATGATCACCCGCCGACAACCACAACCCACGACGACCAGACCAGCTCAGCCAACCAACTGAAACAGCGAGGCTAACGGCGCGGTGCGCATTCGCCGGTCCGAGTACGAGCGGTGGCTTGCCGCCATGGAGGACGCTGCGTGACCACGAACGACTCAACGTCGACCCGCCGCCCGCGCGGGTCGGCCCGAGAGGGTTACTCCCTCGATGTCCGGCTATGGAAGGTCAGCAAGACGGGCCGGAACGCACGCCCGTACCGGCTTCGGTGGGTGGTGGCCGGTGAGGTATTCGGCGATACATTCACCACGTCCGCGCTCGCTGAAAGCCGCCGCTCGGAACTCTGGCAATCCATGCGGAAAGGCGAGGCATTCCACCTCGAATCCGGGTTGCCCGAGTCCGAGGTGCGCGCGGTGAAAGCCGTAGCCGAGACGAAAGCCGCACCCGAACCGGCGCGGTGGTTCGAGTTCTCCCGGGAGTACGCGGAAGCTCGCTGGCGTACGAGTGCAGCCAAGACCCGCGAGAGCCTTGCGGACAGTTTCGCTGCGGTGTCGCTGGCCATGGTGGAGCGCGGAGAAGGGGTCCCGCCGGACAAGGATCTGCGGCTTGCAGTGCGGTGGGCGATGGTGCCCGAGCACTGCGACGAACAGCCGCCCGTCGACCTGAGGTCCGCGTACGAGTGGCTGTGCACATCGGATCTACCCGTGAGTGCGCTGGAAGATCCGAAGGTGTTCCGGGAGGTTCAATATCGGCTCGGGTACCGGCTGGACGGGAAGCCGTCTGCGGGAGACACCGTGCGGCGCCGCCGGCGAGCCCTGAACACCGCACTTGAGTATGCAGTAGACGCCGGACACCTTACGTCCAACCCACTCCAGCGCAGCCGCGGGAAGCGCGCGGGTGCGAACGATGTCGTAGACCGGCGGGTCCTGGTGAACGCCGTACAGGGGCGCCAGTTGCTCGCGGCTGTGTCGTACATCGGCTCGTACCACCGCAACCGCGGGCGGCGCTTGGTGGCCTTCTACGCGGTCATGCTCTATGCCGCCCTGCGGCCCGCCGAAGTGGTCGGTCTGCGACGGTCAGACTGCGACTTGCCGGAGCCGCCGCCGTACGTCTTGAGCCTGGTCAAGGGCTTCCAGCAGCCGCCCCCGAAATGGGGCATGCTCACGCTGCGAGAGACCCGGCCGGTGTCGGGGAAGCAGTGGACGGATTCCGGCGAGCGTCACGACCGCCGCGGCCTCAAAGCCCGTGAGGCGAAGACCGACCGCCCGGTGCCGATCCCGCCCGTTCTGGTGGCCATTCTGCGGGCCCACCTTGCAGAGTTCGGCACGGCCAAGGACGGCAGAGTCTTCGGCAACGAGCGGGGCGGGTTGGTGGGCACGTCCACCTACTGGCGAGTGTGGGAGGAGGCGCGACCGTACGGTCTCCCACCCGATCGCGCAGATTCGCCCCTAGCCGGCCGACCGTACGACCTTCGGCACACCTGCATCACGCGATGGCTGAACGCCGGGGTGCCCATTGCGGAAGTGGCTCGGCGGGTGGGCAACTCCCCTGAGGTGATTCACCGTCGCTATCACGGCTGTATCGACGGGCACGAGGCAATGGCCAACGAGAAGATCACGAAGGCCCTTCAGGAGGACGGGGACCTAAGTTGAGCAGGTGACTTTCCTCACGTCGCCAAAGCGGCTCAAAATGGCCCATGTAGCGATAATTGGTCACTCCAAGAATCCTTGGAGTGCCAATTGTCGCGCTTCGTTGTCGGGTAGGTGTGCTATGGGACTTCGGTCTGTCCTGGTCACGGCAGTAGCGCTGGCTAGGCCGCTATCCGTGGCTCGCCCTCGTCGTCTACTTCGACTACGACGAGGGCGCATTCGTTTGCAGGGCAACAGCGATTTGCGCTCAGTGGCACGGTGGCCATCATCATGGGTCAAACGAAGGTGCCCGTCACCAACGCGACCAGGGGCTCAATCCAAGAAGCGTCGGTGACGGGCAGATGATGCCATGGGAGGCACCAAATATGAGTTTGACTGTGCAGTGGCCGGTCTTGTCAAACCCGCCCGTCGCTGTCGTGGTGATCTGGGTGATCGTTTACGGGCTTCGTCGACCGCTCCCGGCCGGGTGGTCCGACTTGGTCTTCGGTGGGGGGCGCCGTCCGTGGTGGGGGCTCTCGCTGCGCTAGGGCGTTTCGGTGGGCATGGGTCGCGCGCCTTCGCTGATCGGGCGCGCGGCCCACGCCGGCCTCGGCATGCGGTCTGTGTCGGAGGTGTGTCGCGAACCGTGGGAGACAACGAGAAGGGGCGGGAGTCAGTGAGACTGACTCCCGCCCCTTCTTCATGGCATCCGCCCTGGTCAGCGGTTGATTCACGCTGGCAGTTGGCGAGTGCCCCCGGCAGGATTCGAACCTGCGCACACGGCTCCGGAGGCCGTTGCTCTATCCCCTGAGCTACGGGGGCGACGGGAAGAACATTAGCAGGTTGGGGAGGGTGGACGTGTACGGGGTTTCGTGGGGGTGGCGGGTCGGGGGCGGCGCGGGTGGGTGGGGGGCCGGGTTCACCCGTGGCGGGGAAGAAATGGGCAAAACGCGGACGCATCGCGAGGGTGGCGCCTACGATTTCGGGTGTGACGGGAGCGTCCGGCCGGGTGCTTGTTGTTGACGACAACAAGGTGATCCGGCAGCTGATCAGGGTCAACCTTGAGCTGGAGGGCTTCGAGGTCGTGACCGCCGCTGATGGTGCCGAGTGCCTGGAGGTGGTGCATACGGTGCGGCCCGATGTCGTGACACTGGACGTCGTGATGCCCCGGCTCGACGGGGTGCGCACGGCGGAGCGGCTGCGGGCGGACGCGCGTACGCGGCAGGTGGGCATCGTCATGGTCACCGCCGGCAGCCTGCCGGAGGGTACGGGCGGGCCGGACGGGGTGGACGCCTATGTGGCCAAGCCGTTCGAACCCGAGCAACTGGTCGAGACCGTACGCCGGCTCGTACGGCGCGGCCCCCCGCCCGAGCAGCCGCGCGGCCAGGCCGCTGCCGCCCCCAAGATCTGACCTGGCCGGACGTCGAGCCCTGACCCGGACCCGGGCCCGCCTACGTCACGGGTCGTACGATTCCCGGCCGGTTCCCCGGCCCACCGTTCGCCGCGTTTCCCCGGCCCGCGGCGTCCGGCCCGCGCCCGGTCCGCGTCCGCCCCCGGCCGTACCCTCACTCCGGGCCGCGCCCGAGCCCGGCCCGCGCCCGAGTCAGCCCGCGCCCGGCCGTACCCTCGGCCCGCCCCCAGCGGCACCCCTTCCCGTCCCGTACGACCGTACGACCCGTACCCCCCGCGCCCCCATCTCCGTAAAAACCCACTCGCCCACCCCACCCCCCGCTCGCCTACGCTTTTCCCGTGACCCCCGCCGAGTTCTCCCGTGCCGTTCTCACGTCGGTGCGGCGTGCCGTGGACGCGGCGGAGCTGGTCGTGGACGTGCCGGAGAAGGTGCTGGTGCAGCGGCCGCCGCGGCCCGGCTGCGGGGACTACGCGACCAACGTCGCGCTGCAACTGGCCGGACCGGCCGGCCGGCCCCCGCGGGAGGTCGCCGAGATCCTCCGCCGGCGGCTCGCCCGGGAGCCCGGGATCGCCCAGGTGGAGATCGCGGGCGCCGGCTTCCTGAACATCACCCTGAGCGCGCGGGCGTACGGCGACGTCGTACGCGAGGTGCGCGCGCTGGCGGGGGAGTACGGCCGGGGGGAGGGGCTCGCCGACCAGCGGGTCACCGTCGCCGCGCGGCCCGGCGCCGTCCGCGGCCGGCTCACCGCCGAGGTGGTCAACGTGCTGCTGGCCACCGCCGGCGCCCGGCCCGCCGACCCCGGCGGCCCCGCCGAGCTCCTCTCCGTCGCCGAGCCGGAGGCGTCGGACCCGCGAGCCCTCGACACGGCCCTGGCGGCCCTCGGCCCCGACGCCGCCCGCTGGGCGCTGCTGCGCCCGCCCGCCGAGGACACCCCCCGGCTGACCGGCCCGGCCGCCGCGGCCCTGCTCGCCCAGCGCGAGGCCAACCCGCTGTTCCGTATCCGCTATGCCCACGCGCGCACCCGGGCCCTGCTGCGCAACGCCCGCGACCTGGGCGTCGACACCGCGGACACCGTGGACCCCGCCGACCCGGCGGACACCGCGAGCCCGGCGGACGCAGCGAACCCCGCGAACCCGGCGGACGCACGGAACACTGTGAATCCGGCGGACGCAGCGAACCCCGCGAACCCCGCGGGCACCCCGCCCGGCGCCGACCCCGCGCCGTCCGATCCGACTCCGTACCCCTCCACCCCGTACCCCTCCACCCCGCACCCCCCGACCCCGTACCACCCCACTCCGTACCACCCCGCGGAGACCGAACTGCTCGGCCTGATCGCCGACTTCCCCCGCGTCGTGGAGTCCGCCGCCCGCCGCCGCGGCCCCGACCGGGTCGCCCGGCACCTGGAGCGGCTGGCCGACGCCTTCTGCCGCTTCCACGACGAGTGCCCGCCGCTGCCGAAGGGCGACGAGAAACCCTCGGCCGTCCACGCCGCCCGGACCGGCCTCGCCGACGCCACGGGCATCGTGCTCGCCGACGGCCTGCGCCTGCTGGGCATCAGCGCCCCCGACCGGCTCTGACGCCGGCCGGACCGCGACCCCGATCGACCCCCCGATCCGACCCCGAACCCCGCAAGAGAGATCCACGTGAGCCGCTCCGCACACCCCGCAGGTCCCCGCCACGCCGACGTACTGCCCGAGGGGCACTACACGGGACCGCCCGCCGACCTCAACTCCCTCGACCCGCGCATCTGGTCGCGCACCGTCGACCGCAACGCCGACGGCGCGGTCGAGGTGGCCGGCCTGGACGTACGCGACCTGGCCGCCGAGTTCGGCACGCCGGCGTACCTCCTGGACGAGGCCGACTTCCGGGCCCGCTGCCGCGCCTGGCGGGCGGCCTTCGGGCCGGACGCCGACGTGTTCTACGCGGGCAAGGCGTTCCTGTCCCGCGCGGTGGTGAAGTGGCTGGACGAGGAGGGGCTCAACCTCGACGTCTGCTCCGGCACCGAACTCGCCATCGCGCTCGACGCGGGCATGCCGGCCGAGCGGATCGCCCTGCACGGCAACAACAAGAGCGCCGCGGAGATCGAGCGCGCGTTGAGCGCCGGCGTCGGCCGGATCGTGCTCGACTCCTTCCAGGAGATCGCCCGGGTCGCGGCGGTCGCCCAGCGGCAGGGGGTACGGCAGCGGGTGCAGATCCGGGTGACGGTCGGGGTGGAGGCCCACACCCACGAGTTCATCGCGACCGCGCACGAGGACCAGAAGTTCGGCATCGCGCTCGCCGACGGGCAGGCCGCCGAGGCGGTGCGCCGCGTCCTGCAGCTCGACAGCCTCGAACTGATCGGCATCCACAGCCACATCGGCTCGCAGATCTTCGACACGGCCGGCTTCGAGGTCGCCGCGCGGCGCGTGGTGGCGCTGCTCGCCGAGGTGCGCGACGAGCACGGCGTGCAGCTGCCCGAGATCGACCTCGGCGGCGGCCTCGGCATCGCCTACACCTCCGACGACGACCCGCGCGAGCCGCAGGAGATCGCCAAGGCGCTCGGCGACATCGTCACCCGGGAGTGCGAGGCGACCGGCCTGCGGGTGCCGCGGCTGTCGGTCGAGCCCGGCCGGGCGATCGTCGGCCCGACCGCGTTCACGCTCTACGAGGTCGGCACGGTCAAGCCGCTGGAGGGCCTGCGGACGTACGTCAGCGTCGACGGCGGGATGTCGGACAACATCCGTACGGCGCTGTACGACGCCGAGTACTCCGTCGCGCTCGTCTCGCGGACCAGCGACGCGGCGCCGATGCTCAGCCGGGTGGTCGGCAAGCACTGCGAGAGCGGCGACATCGTGGTCAAGGACGCCTTCCTGCCGGCCGACCTGGCCCCCGGCGACCTGCTGGCGGTGCCCGCGACCGGCGCGTACTGCCGGGCCATGGCGAGCAACTACAACCACGCGCTGCGCCCGCCGGTGGTGGCCGTCGCCGACGGCCTGGCCCGGGTGATCGTCCGCCGGGAGACGGAGGAGGATCTTCTGTCGCTGGACGTCGGCTGACCCGAATCGCCGCAAGATCGCCGGGGGCGCGCGAAAATTCGTCGTGGCGGCCCGGCGCGAGCCGGGCGGTCTCGCGATCCGGACAGGGCGTGGCTTCTCCCGTCCGGTGCATGAGACTGGACTCCTCCACCGAACCGCATCGGCTTCACCGGGCTCCACCGCGGTGATCGCAGTGATCACGCCGCGGACACCGCGGGGCACGCGAGGGCACCGGTCGCATCGACGGGACCGGCGGCACCGAAAGAACCGCGAAGCCGTTGAAGCCGTTGAAACCGATGAGACCGAACGAGCAGTACGAGAGACGAGGTCGGATGATGCGTACGCGTCCGCTGAAAGTGGCGCTGCTGGGCTGCGGTGTGGTCGGCTCCGAGGTCACGCGCATCATCACGACGCAGGCGGACGACCTCGCCGCGCGGATCGGCGCCCCGATCGAGCTGGCCGGGATCGCGGTCCGCCGCCCCAACCGGGTGCGCGAGGGCGTGCCCGCCGACCTGCTCACCACGGACGCGACCGCGCTGGTCAAACGCGGCGACCTCGACGTCGTCATCGAGGTCGTCGGCGGCATCGAGCCGGTCCGCACCCTGATCACCTCCGCCTTCGAGCACGGCGCCTCGGTCGTCTCCGCGAACAAGGCGCTGCTGGCCGCCGACGGCGCCGCCCTGCACGCCAAGGCCGCCGAGCACGGCGTCGACCTCTACTACGAGGCCGCGGTCGCCGGCGCGATCCCGCTGATCAGGCCGCTGCGCGAGTCGCTGGCCGGCGACAAGGTCAACCGCGTGCTGGGCATCGTCAACGGCACCACCAACTTCATCCTCGACAAGATGGACTCCACGGGCGCCGGCTACAGCGAGGCGCTCGACGAGGCCACCTCGCTGGGGTACGCCGAGGCCGACCCGACCGCCGACGTCGAGGGCTTCGACGCCGCCGCGAAGGCCGCGATCCTGGCCGGGATCGCCTTCCACACCCGGGTCACCATCGACGACGTGCACCGCGAGGGACTCACCGAGGTCACCGCCGCCGACATCGCCTCGGCGCGCAAGATGGGCTGTACGGTCAAGATGCTCGCCATCTGCGAGCGCGCGGCGGACGGCCGTTCCGTCACCGCCCGGGTGCACCCGGCGATGATCCCGCTGACCCACCCGCTGGCCTCCGTGCGCGAGGCGTACAACGCCGTCTTCGTCGAGGCGGAGGCGGCCGGGCGGCTGATGTTCTACGGTCCCGGGGCGGGCGGCGCACCCACCGCCTCCGCCGTTCTCGGCGACCTGGTGACCGCGTGCCGCAACAGGCTCGCGGGCACCACAGGGGCCGGCGAGTCCGCGTACACGCGACTGCCGGTCAGTCCCATGGGGGATGTGGTCACCCGCTACCACATCAGCCTCGACGTGGCGGACAAACCGGGCGTCCTGGCACAGGTCGCCACGGTCTTCGCCGAGCACGATGTGTCGATCGACACGGTGCGGCAGCAGGGCAGGAACCAGGGCGGCGGCGACGAAGCCGCCGTCGAGCAGGGCGGCGCCGGACCACGGGAGGGCGGCGAGGCGTCGCTCGTCGTGGTCACCCACCGCGCGCTGGACGCCGCGCTCTCGGCGACCGTCGCCAGCCTGCGGAAACTCGACACCGTACGCGGTGTGGCCAGCATCATGCGCGTGGAAGGGGAGTAGACCCTCATGAACGGAACGATCGACCAGCCCCGAATGTCCGGCACCCACCAGTGGCGGGGTGTCATCGAGGAGTACCGCGACCGGCTGCCGGTCACGAAGAGCACCCCGGTGGTCTCGCTGCTGGAGGGTGGCACCCCGCTCGTCCCGGCCCAGCTCCTGTCCGAGCGGACCGGCTGCGACGTGTACCTGAAGGTCGAGGGGGCCAACCCCACCGGCTCCTTCAAGGACCGCGGGATGACCATGGCCATCTCCCGGGCCAAGGAGGAGGGCGCCCAGGCCGTCATCTGCGCCTCCACCGGCAACACCTCGGCGTCCGCGGCGGCCTACGCGGTGCGGGCCGGCATGATCTGCGCGGTGCTCGTGCCGCAGGGCAAGATCGCGCTCGGCAAGATGGGGCAGGCGCTGGTCCACGGCAGCCGCATCCTCCAGGTCGACGGCAACTTCGACGACTGCCTCGACCTCGCCCGCGGCCTCAGCGAGAAGTACCCGGTGGCCCTGGTCAACTCGGTCAACCCGGCCCGGATCGAGGGGCAGAAGACCGCCGCCTTCGAGGTCGTCGACGCGCTCGGCGACGCGCCCGACATCCATGTGCTGCCGGTCGGCAACGCCGGGAACATCACGGCGTACTGGCGGGGGTACCGGGAGTACGCCGCCGACGGGATGTCCACGCGCAAGCCGCGGATGTGGGGGTTCCAGGCGTCCGGGTCGGCGCCGATCGTCAACGGGGCGCCCGTGCGCAACCCGCAGACGATCGCGACCGCGATCCGGATCGGGAACCCGGCGTCGTGGCAGTTCGCGGAGGAGGCGCGGGACGAGTCCGGCGGGCTGATCGAGGCGGTGACGGACCGCCAGATCCTGTCCGCCTACCGGCTGCTGGCGGCGCGTGAGGGCGTCTTCGTGGAGCCCGCGTCCGCGGCGTCGGTCGCGGGGCTGCTCAAGGCCGCGGAGGAGGGGCGGGTGGACCCGGGGCAGCGGATCGTCTGCACGGTGACCGGGAACGGGCTCAAGGACCCGGACTGGGCCGTCGCCGGGGCGCCGCAGCCCACCACGGTTCCCGTCGACGCGGACTCGGCCGCGCAAAAGCTCGGCCTCGCCTAGCCACCTCCTCCGCTTCGCGGTCCCCGCCCGTTCCAGGGCACCCCCCTCCCGGCACGAGGGTGCCCCATCCCAGCGCCGGGGCCCTTCCCGGGTCGAGGGTGCCCCATCAGGGGCGCGGGGAACTGCGCGACCAGCCACGACGTGGCTGCGGGTCGTCACCGCCCCAAAGGGGCAGTTGCGGTCGCCGCCGGCCCACCGGCCGGTGCCCGGTCGCTCACGCAGTTCCTCGCGCCCCTGGGATGTGGCCGCCTTCCGCAAAGGCACCCCCGGCGCCCCTAAAAACGAGGCACCCTCGTGCCGGAAGGGCACCCCCGGCCCTTGGTAGGGCACCCTCGTGCCGGAAGGGCACCCCCGGCCCTTGGTAGGGCACCCTCGTGCCGGTAAGGCACCCTGCCCCTGGAAGGGGCACCCCCCGCCCCTGGGAAGGGGCAGCCCCGGGACGGGAGAACCCTCCCCCCGGGGAGGGGGAACCGTCGAGCGCAGGGGCACCCGGAAAAGTGGGGGCGCACGCCCCAAAGCCGACACGCATCACGCGCGGTGCGTGCGCCCTATGTCGCAGGGGAACCTTGTTTCGATACGCTTGACCCCAGCGGCGCGTACCGCGCTGCATCGAGCGGTTGCCAGACCGCCACTCCCCGTCCAGCCGCCCGGCGATGAAGCCGCGCCCGCAGGGCGACACGCACCAAGGAGATTCGTCGAACGATGGCCGGTCCCGCGTTCCGCGCTGCCGCAGTACGAGTGCGCGTCCCCGCGACCAGCGCCAACCTCGGCCCGGGCTTCGACGCCTTCGGGCTGGCCCTGGGGCTCTACGACGACGTGGTGGTCCGCGTCGCCGACTCCGGGCTGCACGTCGACATCGCGGGCGAGGGCGCCGACACGCTGGCACGGGACGAGAAACACCTGGTCGTACGCTCGCTGCGGACCGCTTTCGACCTGCTCGGCGGGCAGCCGCGCGGCCTGGAGGTGGTGTGCGCCAACCGCATCCCGCACGGCCGCGGCCTGGGCTCCTCGTCCGCCGCCATCTGCGCGGGCATCATGGCCGCCCGCGCGGTGACCATAGGCGGGCCGGCCGGGCTGGACGACACCGCCCTGCTGGAGCTCGCCACCGAGATCGAGGGCCATCCGGACAACGTCGCGGCGTGTCTGATGGGCGGGTTCACCCTGGCCTGGACCGAGGGCGGCGCCGCCCGTGCGGTCCGGATGGACCCCGCCGCGTCGCTGGTTCCGGTGGTTTTCGTGCCCGCCGTACCGCTGCTCACCGAGACCGCCCGCGGGCTGCTGCCGCGTACCGTCCCGCATGTGGACGCCGCGGTGAACGCGGGCCGGGCCGCACTGCTCGTCGAGGCGCTCACCAGGCGTCCCGAGCTGCTGCTGGCCGCCACCGAGGACCGGCTGCACCAGGACTACCGGGCGTCGGCGATGCCCGACACGCTGGCCCTGGTGAACCGTCTGCGGGCCGACGGCGTCCCCGCTGTCGTATCGGGTGCCGGGCCGACCGTGCTCGCGCTCACCGACGAGGGGGCGGCCGACAAGGTCTCCCGGCTGGCGGGCGAGGGCTGGGCGGCGAACCGCCTGGCCCTGGACGCCGGCGGGGCGAGTGTCCTGCCCCTCGCAGGTGGGCAGTGACACGATTGCCGGTCGAGGAGAGGGGGAATATCTGTTGGACCGGGTAGTGTTAACCTCAAGCCAGCATTCGCCGCCCAGTGGGCGCGATGGGCTGTGTCCCCGCCGTGGGACCGCATTTCTTCCGGGAGCCTCCCACACCGCATAGGCAGCCTGCCTGATCCGTCGGGCAGCCTGTTTGGGCAGTGTCGAGCACGCTCCGGATTCGGTACGAGTTCTCTCCCGTGCCGAGAGCACCTATGTATTTCTGCCGCCATCAGGCGGACCACCGCCCCGGATCTGAACAGCGGGAACGCCAGATCCGGACAGCACGACCGGTCGCCGAGCCAGACAGGCCGACGTCCGCTCCAGGGAAGGACCCTTCGTGAGCGACACCACCGATCTGATGGGCGTGCGCGCAGACAACACTGTCGCCGCGTCCGAAGCCGACGCGCCTGCCAACGGTGCTGCCACGGCCAGTGCCTCACGGCGACGCCGGTCCGGTACCGGACTTGAGGGCATGGTGCTGGCCGAACTGCAGCAGGTCGCCTCCGGGCTCGGTATCAAGGGCACGGCGCGGATGCGCAAGGGCCAGCTGATCGAGACGATCAAGGAGCGCCAGGCCGGCGGCGGGGCCGCGGCCGCGCCGGCGCCCGCCTCCGACGGCGCGCCGGCCGAGAAGCCCAAGCGCCGCGCCACCTCGCGGGCCCGCCTCGAGGCCGCCGGGTCCGACGCCGCGGCTCCGGCCGCGGCCGCGCAGGAGGCCAAGGGGCAGCAGATCGAGATCCCGGGCCAGCCGGCCGGGGAGAAGGCGAAGGCCGCCGCGTCCGAGAAGGCGAAGTCCGAGCGCGCGGCGGAGGCCGCCGCCGACACCGCCGAGGGCCGCGCCGACGCGAAGGACGGCAAGGGCGCCGACAAGCAGCAGGGCCAGGGCGACGACCGCCAGGACCGGCAGCGCGGCCAGCGCGGCGACCGCCGCGAGCGGCAGCGCGACCGCCAGCGCAACCGCGGCGAGGACGGCGGCGGCGACAGCGGCGGCCAGCGGCAGCGCGACCGCCAGCAGCAGAGCGGCGGCCAGGGCCAGAACCAGCAGGGCGGCGGCCAGGGCGGCCAGGGCGGCCCGGCCGACGACGACGAGTTCGGCGACGCCCGGGGCCGGCGCCGGGGCCGTTACCGCGACCGCCGCGGGCGCGGGCGCGGCCGTGAGGAGTTCGGTGGCGCCGGCGAGCCGCAGGTCGCCGACGACGACGTGCTGATCCCCGTCGCGGGCATCCTGGACATCCTCGACAACTACGCGTTCATCCGCACCTCCGGCTACCTGCCGGGGCCGAACGACGTGTACGTCTCGCTCGCCCAGGTCCGCAAGAACGGCCTGCGCAAGGGCGACCACGTCACCGGCGCCGTACGGCAGCCCAAGGACGGCGAGCGGCGCGAGAAGTTCAACGCGCTGGTCCGGCTGGACTCCGCCAACGGCATGGCGGCCGACTCCGGCCGCGGCCGTCCGGAGTTCAACAAGCTCACCCCGCTGTACCCGCAGGACCGGCTCCGCCTGGAGACCGACCCGGGCGTGCTGACCACCCGGATCATCGACATGGTGGCGCCGATCGGCAAGGGCCAGCGCGGTCTGATCGTGGCCCCGCCGAAGACCGGCAAGACCATGATCATGCAGGCGATCGCCAACGCGATCACCACCAACAACCCCGAGTGCCACCTGATGGTCGTCCTCGTCGACGAGCGGCCGGAAGAGGTCACCGACATGCAGCGGTCGGTGAAGGGCGAGGTCATCTCCTCGACCTTCGACCGCCCGGCCGAGGACCACACCACCGTCGCCGAGCTGGCCATCGAGCGCGCCAAGCGCCTGGTGGAGCTGGGCCACGACGTGGTCGTCCTGCTGGACTCCATCACCCGCCTGGGCCGCGCCTACAACCTGGCCGCGCCCGCCTCCGGCCGCATCCTGTCCGGCGGTGTCGACTCGACCGCGCTGTACCCGCCGAAGCGGTTCTTCGGCGCGGCGCGCAACATCGAGGACGGCGGCTCGCTGACCATCCTGGCCACCGCGCTGGTCGAGACCGGCTCGCGGATGGACGAGGTGATCTTCGAGGAGTTCAAGGGCACCGGCAACGCCGAGCTCAGGCTCGACCGCAAGCTCGCCGACAAGCGGATCTTCCCGGCGGTGGACGTGGACGCGTCCGGTACCCGCAAGGAGGAGATCCTGCTGGGCGGCGAGGAGCTGGGCATCGTCTGGAAGCTGCGCCGGGTGCTGCACGCCCTGGACCAGCAGCAGGCGATCGAGCTGCTGCTGGACAAGATGAAGCAGACCAAGTCCAACGCCGAGTTCCTGATGCAGATCGCCAAGACGGCGCCCCGGCCAGAGCAACGACTGAGCAGAGCAACGACTGAGCACGCGAGCAGCCAACGGCTGAGCAGGACAGCTGCGTTGAAGCCCGCAACGGTTGACGCCGCAACCTCGTTCGTACGAGCGCCCGCGTACCCCCATCGACCTGGGGGGACGCGGGCGCTCCTGCGTGTCGCGGAGCAGGTCCGGTCGGGTGGCGCCGTCGCTCGGATGGCGGACCGGAGGGAACCGGGCGCACGATGGAATGTCTGACATTTCGGACATTCAGGGAAGCCGAGGTACCGCCCATGCCGGACGATCAGCGGCCGCGGACCGGCTCCAGCCCGATCGGGGCCGGAGAGGGCCGCAGGCGCCGCCGTCGCGGACTGCGGATCGCCGCCTGCGCCGCGGCGGGGGTGGTGCTGCTCGGAGCCACCGGAGCGGGCTACGTGTACTACCGGCTGAACAGCAACATCCACAGCGTCGACATCAACGGCGCCCTGGGCCGCGACCGGCCCGCCCCGCTCGGCAACGGCTCGATGGACATCCTCGTGCTCGGCTCGGACTCCCGCTCCGGCGCCAACGACGAGTACGGCCACGACAGCGGCACCGCCCGCTCCGACACCGCGATGATCGTCCACCTCGACAAGGGCCACACCCGCGCCAGCGTCGTCAGCATCCCGCGCGACACCCTCGATCAGCCGCCCGTCGTGCGCACGGACCGGCGGCGGCACCGCGCCCGCGCTGTCCTCGGTCATGTTCAACACGGCCTACGAGGTCGGCGGCCCGGTCTGCGCGGTCAAGACCGTCGAGCACCTCACCGGGCTGCGGATGGACCACTACGTCGAGGTCGACTTCACCGGCTTCAAGAACCTGGTCAACGCCCTGGGCGGCGTGCCGCTGACCACCACGCGGCCGATCCACGACCAGAAGAGCCACCTCGCCCTGGCGGCCGGCACCCACACCCTCAACGGCGAGCAGGCGCTCGGCCTGGTCCGCACCCGGCACGGCGTGGCCGACGGCAGCGACCTCGGCCGTATCCAGCTCCAGCAGGCGTTCATGAAGGCGCTCATGGACCGGGTGAACGGCCTGGGGCTGTTCACCAGCCCGACCAAGCTGTTCTCGGTCGCCGACACCGCGACCAGGGCGGTCACCACCGACTCCGGGCTCGGCTCGGTGAGCAAGCTGATGGGCCTGGCGCAGAGCGTGCAGCACCTGCACGTCCAAGAACGTGCACATGGTGACCCTGCCGGTGCACTACGCGGTGAGCGACCCCAACCGGGTCGAGCCGATCGACCGGCAGGCCGCCATGGTGTGGGCCGCGCTGCGCGCCGACCGGCCGATCCCGGCCGCCGCGACCAAGGGCTCGGCCGCCGACCGGGTCGACGCCAAGAAGGTCGTCGAGGGCACCAGCACCGCCGAAACCGTCCGCCACGCCCTCCGCCAAGCCCCGGCCGTCACACTCGTGACCGCGGCCGTCACCCTCCCGAGCGGTCCCGCCCCGCCGCCGTGACCTGCGACGATGTCCCGGGAATTATTGGGCCCCCGACCTGGTTTTGGGAGATGCGACCAGTCCTGGCAGACTGGACCGCTGGCCCCGGTTCACGTACGCGCAACCCGCCGTGCGACCCGGCGCCCTCCCGAACCTAGGAGCACCCTTGAAGCGCGAGATCCACCCCGAGTACGTCGAGACCCAGGTCACCTGTACCTGTGGCGCCTCGTTCACCACGCGCAGCACCGAGCCGAGCGGCCAGATCCGCGCGGACGTGTGCTCGGCGTGCCACCCGTTCTACACGGGCAAGCAGAAGATCCTCGACACCGGCGGCCGTGTGGCCCGCTTCGAGGCCCGCTTCGGCAAGAACGCCGGGTCCGCCAAGAAGTAGCGACCTGCAAGCGCCGGTCTCCGGTCGCCCGGCCCAGGGTGACCGGACCGGCGCTTTGTCGTCCCGGGACGCCGCGTCCCCCGTGCCGTACCGGGACCGTCCCCAGCCCCCAGGCAGCCACTAGTCCTCCAGGAATCCATGATGTTCGAGGCGGTCGAGGAACTGATCGGCGAGCACGCCGACCTCGAAAAGCAGCTTGCCGACCCAGCGGTGCACGCCGACCAGGCCAACGCCCGCAAGCTCAACAAGCGCTACGCGGAGCTGACCCCCATCGTCACCGCCTACCGCGGCTGGCGGCAGTACGGCGACGACATCGCCACCGCCCGCGAACTGGGCGCCGACGACCCGGAGTTCGCCGCCGAGGTCAAGGACCTGGAGCGGCAGCGCGAGGAGCTGACCGAGCGGCTGCGGCTGCTGCTGGTGCCGCGCGACCCCAGCGACGACAAGGACGTCATCCTGGAGGTCAAGGCCGGCGAGGGCGGCGAGGAGTCCGCGCTGTTCGCCGGCGACCTGCTGCGGATGTACCTGCGGTACGCCGAGCGGGTCGGCTGGAAGACCGAGATCCTCGACGCCAACGAGTCCGACCTCGGCGGCTACAAGGACGTCCAGGTCGCGGTCAAGGCCAAGGCGAGCCACGAGCCCGGACAGGGCGTGTGGGCCCGGCTGAAGTACGAGGGCGGGGTGCACCGCGTGCAGCGGGTGCCCGCCACCGAGTCGCAGGGCCGTATCCACACCTCCGCGGCCGGCGTGCTGGTCACCCCGGAGGCCGAGGAGGTCGAGGTCGAGATCGGCCCCAACGACCTGCGGATCGACGTCTACCGCTCCTCGGGGCCCGGCGGCCAGTCCGTCAACACCACCGACTCGGCGGTGCGCATCACCCACCTGCCGACCGGCCTGGTCGTCTCCTGCCAGAACGAGAAGAGCCAGCTCCAGAACAAGGAGTCGGCGATGCGCATCCTGCGCTCCCGGCTGCTGGCCGCCGCGCAGGAGGAGGCCGAGCGCGAGGCGTCCGACGCCCGCCGCAGCCAGGTCCGCACGGTCGACCGCTCCGAGCGCATCCGCACGTACAACTTCCCGGAGAACCGCATCTCGGACCACCGGGTCGGCTTCAAGGCGTACAACTTGGACCAGGTGCTCGACGGGGACCTCGACCCGATGATCCAGGCGTGCGTGGACGCCGACTCGGCCGCGAAGCTGGCCGCGGCCGGCGACGGCAGCTGACGGGGAGGCCGCAAGTGAACCTGCTGCTCGCCGAGGTGGCGCAGGCCGCCCAGCGACTGGCCGACGCCGGCGTGCCGTCACCGCGCTTCGACGCCGAGGAGCTCGCGGCCTACATCCACGGCGTCAAGCGCGGCGAGCTGCACAGCGTGGCCGACGCGGACTTCGACGCGCGCTACTGGGAGGCCGTGGCCCGCCGCGAGGCCCGCGAGCCGCTCCAGCACATCACCGGCCGCGCCTTCTTCCGCTACCTCGAACTCCAGGTCGGGCCGGGCGTGTTCGTGCCCCGCCCGGAGACCGAGTCGGTGGTCGGCTGGGCGATAGACGCGGTACGGGCCATGGACGTGGCCGAGCCGCTGATCGTCGACCTGTGCACCGGCTCCGGCGCGATCGCGCTGGCGCTGGCCCAGGAGGTGCCGCGGTCCCGGGTGCACGCCGTGGAGCTGTCGGAGCAGGCGCTGGAGTGGGCCCGCAAGAACGTCGAGGGCAGCAAGGTCGACCTGCGGCACGGCGACGCGCTCAGCGCCTTCCCCGACCTCAACGGCCAGGTCGACCTGGTGATCTCCAACCCGCCGTACATCCCGCTCACCGAGTGGGAGTACGTCGCGCCCGAGGCCCGCGACCACGACCCCGAACTCGCCCTGTTCTCCGGCGAGGACGGCCTCGACACCATCCGCGGCATCGAGCGCACCGCGCACCGCCTGCTGCGGCCCGGCGGCGTCGTGGTCATCGAGCACGCCGACTCCCAGGGCGGCCAGGTGCCCTGGATCTTCAAGGAGGACGCGGGCTGGGCGGACGCCGCCGACCACCCCGACCTCAACAACCGTCCCCGCTTCACGACCGCCCGCAAGGCCACGCCGTGAGCGCCGCACACCCCGCACACGCAGCACAGTCTCAGGAGGTCATCTCATGGCACGGCGATACGACTGCTCGGATGCGACCGACCGGGTCACCGGCCTGCGAGAGGCCGCCTCGGCGGTCAAGCGCGGCGAACTCGTCGTGCTGCCGACCGACACGGTCTACGGCATCGGCGCGGACGCCTTCGACAAGGAGGCGGTCGGCGACCTGCTGGAGACCAAGGGCCGCGGCCGCAACATGCCCTCGCCCGTGCTGGTCGGCTCCCCGAACACCCTGCACGGCATCGTCACCGACTTCTCCGAGCAGGCGTGGGAGCTGGTGGACGCCTTCTGGCCCGGCGCGCTGACCCTGGTCACCAAGCACCAGCCGTCGCTGCAGTGGGACCTCGGCGACACCCGCGGCACCGTCGCGGTGCGCATGCCGCTGCACCCGGTGGCGATCGAGCTGCTCACCGAGACCGGCCCGATGGCCGTCTCCAGCGCGAACCTCACCGGCATGCCGTCCCCGCAGGACTGCGACGCCGCCCAGGGCATGCTCGGCGACTCCGTGGCCGTCTACCTGGACGCGGGCCCCACCCCCGCCGCCGTGCCGTCCTCGATCGTGGACGTCACCGGTAAGGTGCCGGTGCTGCTGCGCGCGGGGGCGATCAGCGCGGAGGAGCTGCGCAAGGTCGTACCCGACCTGGAGGAGCGCCGTTGACGACGCCCGACGGGCGTGCCATACGGGGTTTCGCCGGCCTGCCGGCCGTACCGGGGGGCGGCGGCTCCGACGTACTGCGTGTGCTGCACGTCTGCACCGGCAACGTGTGCCGCTCGCCGATGGCCGAGCGGCTGATGCGGCACGGCCTGGCCCAGCGGCTGGGCACGGCGGCCGGCGCGATCCTGGTGGAGTCCGCGGGCACCTGGGGCCACGAGGGCGCCTCGATGGAGGCGCACGCGGCCGCCGTGCTCGCCGAGTACGGCGCCGACAGCTCCGGCTTCACCGGCCGCGAACTGCTGGACGACCATGTGATCGACGCCGACCTGGTGCTCACCGCGACCCGTGACCACCGCGCGCAGGTCATCTCGATGGGCCACGCGGCGGGCCTGCGCACCTTCACGCTCAAGGAGTTCACCCGGCTGGTGCGGGCGATAGACCCGGCCACACTGCCGGACGGCAGCGTCACCGAGCGGGCCCGCGCGCTGGTCCGGGCCGCCGCCGCGCTGCGCGGCTGGCTGCTGGCCCCCAGCCCCGACGCCGACGAGGTGCACGACCCGTACGGCGCCCCGGTGTCCTACTTCCGCAGCATCGGTGAGGAGATCCACACCGCGCTCGATCCCGTCGTCACGGCGCTGACCGGCATCCCGGCCGCCGTCTGAACGCCCGCGGCCGCCCCCCGGCGCGGCCGCGACCTGCGGCGACGTACCAGGACCCGGCTCCGGCCGACCTTGTTACATGCCCGCAACAACGCAACCGCAACCGTGTGGGCCCGCTGTGAGTCTCGTTAGGTGTTCGCCGTCCCGGCCCTGCCACCACTAGGGTGTGACGCTGTGAGGTTCCCCCGGACGTGTGCGCAGCGCTGCTACGCCCCCGAAAACGTCGGAGGCTGCGCGTGCGCGAGTATCTGCTGACCTTGTTCGTCACGGCTGCGGTCACCTATCTGCTGACCGGGCCGGTGCGCAAGTTCGCCATCGCGGCCGGCGCGATGCCCCCGATCCGTGCCCGCGACGTGCACCGCGAGCCGACCCCGCGGCTCGGCGGGATCGCGATGTTCGGCGGGCTGTGCGCCGGTCTGCTGGTGGCCGCCCACCTGACCAACCTGGGCAGCGTCTACTCGCTCTCCAACGAGCCGCGCGCGCTGCTGAGCGGCGCCGGGCTGATCTGGCTGCTGGGCGTCCTGGACGACAAGTGGGGCGTGGACGCGCTGATCAAGCTCGGCGTGCAGATGATCGCCGCCGGCGTGATGGTCCTGCAGGGCCTGACCATCCTGTGGCTGCCCGTGCCGGGCATCGGCACGGTCGCGCTGACCCCGATCCAGTCCACCCTGCTCACGGTCGCCCTGGTGGTCATCACGATCAACGCGGTGAACTTCGTGGACGGCCTGGACGGCCTGGCCGCCGGCATGGTCTGCATCGCCGCCATCGCGTTCTTCATGTACGCCTACCGCATGTGGTACGGCTACGGCATCGAGGCGGCCGCGCCCGCGACGCTCTTCTCCGCGATCCTGATCGGGATGTGCCTGGGCTTCCTGCCGCACAACATCCACCCGGCGCGGATCTTCATGGGCGACTCGGGCTCGATGCTGATCGGCCTGGTGCTCGCCTCGGGGGCCATCTCCATCACCGGGCAGGTCGACCCGGACGCCGTCACCGACTTCACCGGGTCCACCCGGGAGACCGTGCACTTCATGGTGCCGGTCTACATGCCGCTGCTGCTGCCGCTGACGATGATCGCGATCCCGGCGGCCGACCTGGTGCTCGCGGTGGTGCGCAGGACCTGGCGCGGGCAGTCGCCGTTCGCCGCCGACCGCGGCCACCTGCACCACCGGCTGCTGGAGATCGGCCACTCGCACAGCCGGGCCGTGCTGATCATGTACTTCTGGGCGGCGCTGTTCGCCTTCGCGGCGGTGGCGTTCTCGGTGAACTCCTCCAGCCTGTGGATCGTGCTGGTGATCGTCGCGCTCAGCGCGCTGGGCCTGGTCGTACTGCTGCTGCCGACCTTCTCGCCGCACGCGCCGCGCTGGGCCGAGTCGGTCGTGCCGCCGCGCTTCCGGCGCCGGCGCCGCCGGCTGGCGGCCGCCGCGGCCGCGGCCGAGCGGGAGATGCGCTCGGCGGACCGCCCGGCGCTCAACGGGTCGACGGCGGTCGGCGACCGGCCGCGGCTGCCGGAGCGGCACAGCCCGGAACGGCACAACCCGAGCGGTACACCGCGGACAGCACCCGCTGAGCGGCGCCGCCGGACCGTGGCACCTCGCACCCTGTCACCCGCGACGACGTCACCTCGTGAGGGCGCAATTCAGGTAAATGGGACGGCGTGTCGCTACCTCTTGCGTGTGACAGGCAGCACATCTTCATGGTAAAGACCGCATCAAATACTTTGTGATACCGTTCACGAAAGCAGGGAACACGCCGAAAGACCTTGAGAGATGGTCTTCCGGCACGAGGCACACCCTCGATCCCCGCGCCTGCTCGTCTCCGACGACACCCGCACGCCCCAACTCCCGCCGGAGGAGCCGCCCCCATGCAGCCCAACGACGCCCGGATTCTGCGCGGCTCGGCCATCGTGGCCGCGCCGGTCGGAGTCGTCGCCACCGTTGTCAGTGCCGTCGCCGCAGGCGAAAAGGGCCTGATCGGCGGGTTGGTGGCGGTCGCCGTGGTCGCCGTGTTCTTCGCGGCGGGCTCATGGGCGCTGATGCGCCTCACCCAGGACCGCCCCCAGGTCGCGATGACCGCGGGGATGCTGGTCTACGTGGTGCAGATCCTCTTCATCGGCATCTTCATCGTCGCCTTCAGCGGGACCACCGTCTTCAACGGCCGCGCCTTCGGCCTCACTTTGCTGGTGACCGCACTGGCCTGGGTGGGCGGCCAGATCAAGCAGAGCCTGACCAGCCGGATGCTCTACGTCGATCCCGAACCCTCGGTTCCGCCGCGGAATCAGGAGGCGGACGCGATCACGACGGGGTCGCGCGATGCAACGTAAGGGGAGGGTAAGGAGCCTGGACCCTGGTCTGCTATCGTCCGAAGTCGCATCCGGACGTGAGGGCCCCTCTGAAGTGAAGAGGGTCATGCCCCCGCGCCCTGCGGTGTATTCGGAACCGGAACCGCCCGCGCGGCACGGACGACGGATGCCCGCACGGCGATGCGGGCTCCCAGCGGATCGCGCCGGCTTCGCCACGCCCCACCCGCAGTGCCGACCAGCGGCCCCACCAGCCGCGCTGACACACAAGGTTGCCGTTACTTATGCGTCACGACGAAGGAGTCACGGGTGAGTGCCCACACGCTGCTCGCTGAGGCTGGATGTCACATCCAGCACGACTGCGCATTCCCCGCTCCGGGCCTCGACTCGTTCGACTTCAAGCCGATCTTCAGCATCGGGAGCTTCGACTTCACGAAGCCGATGCTGCTCGCGATCATCTGCATGGTGCTGGTGGTCGGGTTCTTCTGGGCCGCGTTCAACAAGCCCAAGCTGGTTCCGGGCAAGCTGCAACTGGTCGGCGAGATCGGTTACACCTTCGTCGCCCGCAGCATCGCCCGCGAGGTGATCGGCAAGAAGGGCGACAAGTACGTCCCCTTCCTCACGTCGATCTTCTTCTTCGTGTGGATCATGAACGTCATGTCGATCATCCCGCTCGCGCAGTTCCCGGCGACCTCGCTCTTCGCGTTCCCGGTCGGGCTCGCCGCGCTGGTGTTCATCACGTACATGTACCTGACGTTCAAGACGCACGGCTTCGGCGGCGGCATCAAGAACCTGGTCTGGATCGACGGTCTGCCCAAGCCCCTGGTGCCGCTCATCGTGGTGCTGGAGTTCTTCTCGAACGTGATCCTGCGCCCCTTCACCCTCGCGGTGCGGCTGTGGGCCAACATGTTCGCCGGGCACCTGCTGATCGTGATGTTCACCATCGCGAGCTGGTACCTGCTGACCCCGTCGGTGCTCGCCGCGGTGTCCGGCGGCTCGTTCGTCCTGGCGATCGTCATGACCACCTTCGAGGTGCTGATCCAGTTCCTCCAGGCGTACATCTTCACGCTGCTCGCTTCGATCTACATCAGCGGAGCGCTCGAAGAGGGCCACTGACCGTACCAGCGGCCTTCACCACCCCCATCAGACCTCTGCCGGGAAGCCCCCCGGCGGACTGCATCACAAAGGAAGACAGAGATATGTCTGCCGAGCTCATCAACCTCGCCGCTTCCACCACCGTCACGGGCCGTCTGGGCGCGATCGCCTATGGCCTCGCCGCCATCGGCCCCGGCGTCGGCATCGGCCTCGTCTTCGGCCACTCCATCGAGGCCATGGCCCGCCAGCCCGAGGCCATGCCGATCATCCGCACCAACATGTTCCTCGGCTTCGCCCTCTGTGAGGTGCTCGCGCTCCTCGGCCTGGTCGTGCCGTTCATCTTCAAGGCCTGACGACCGGCCGGTAGCGACACTCGACGAAAGGTTCAGACATGATGAACTTCCTGGCGGCGGAGGGGGCGCAGAATCCGCTCATCCCCGACACCGCGGAACTGATCATCGGCCTGCTCTGCTTCTTCATCGTCTTCGGCTTTCTCGGCAAGAAGCTGCTGCCGAACATCCAGAAGACCCTGAACGAGCGCCACGACGCGATCGAGGGCGGCCTGGAGCGGGCGGAGAAGGCGCAGGCCGAGGCGAACCGCACGCTTGACGAGTACAAGGCCCAGCTCGCCGAGGCCCGCCACGAGGCGGCCCGGATCACCGAGCAGGCCCGGGAGCAGGGCGCGACGATCATCGCGGAGATGCGCGAGGAGGGCCAGCGCCAGCGCGAGGCCATCATCGCCGCGGGCCACGCCCAGATCGAGGCGGACCGCCGTCAGGTCACCGTCACGCTCCGGCAGGAAGTCGGCCGGATCGCCACCGACCTGGCCGGCCGGGTCGTCGGCGAGTCCCTGGAGGACACCGCCCGGCAGAGCCGTGTCGTCGACCGTTTCCTCGACGGCCTCGAGGACAGCGCCAGCACCGCCGAGGCGGCGCGATGAACGGTGCGAGCCGTGAGGCGCTGGCCGCCGCACGCGAGCGGCTCGACGCGCTGACCGACAACACCTCGGTGGACGCGGCCGCGCTCGCCGGCGAGCTGGCCTCGGTCACCGCGCTGCTCGACCGCGAGCGGACGCTGCGCCGCGCCCTGACCGACCCGGCGCAGTCCGGCGAGTCCAAGGCGGAACTGGCCCGGCGGCTGCTCGGCGGCCAGGTCGGCGGCGAGACGCTCGACCTGCTCACCGGCATGGTCCGGGCCCGCTGGTCGCAGTCGCGCGACCTGGTGGACTCGCTGGAGGAGCTGGCCGACACCGCCGACCTGATCGCCGCCCAGCGGGCCGGCGGTCTGGACGACGTCGAGGACGAGCTGTTCCGCTTCGGCCGGATCGCCACGGGCAGCAGCGAGCTGCGCGCGGCCCTGGCCGACCGGACCGCGGGGAACGACGCGAAGGCCGCGCTGCTGCACACCCTGCTCGGCGGCCGTGTCGACCCGGTCACCGAGCGGCTGGTCGTACGGCTGGTCACCGTCCCGCGAGGACGTAGCCTGGAGGGCGGGATCGAATCCCTGTCCAAGCTGGCCGCGGCCCGTCGGGGCCGCATGGTCGCGGAGGTCGTCTCGGCGGTTCCGCTGAGCGAGCGGCAGAAGCAGCGCCTCGGCGCCGCGCTGGCGAAGATCTACGGCCGTCCGGTGCACCTGAACCTGGACGTGGACCCCGAGGTTCTCGGCGGTGTGCGGGTACGGGTCGGCGACGAGGTCATCAACGGCTCCATCGAGGACCGGCTCGACGAGGCGGCCCGGCGGATGGCCGGCTGACAGCCACCAACTCAACACGCATGAAGGCGGCCCGAGTTGGGCCGACAGTGTGCACTGGGGGGACCCCCCAGAAAGAAACTTCGGGCCCAACAAGGAGAGCAGGGAACCCAGATGGCGGAGCTCACGATCCGGCCGGAGGAGATCCGGGACGCGCTGGAGACTTTCGTCCAGTCGTACCAGCCGGACGCCGCCTCGCGCGAGGAGGTCGGCACGGTCAGCGTTGCCGGAGACGGCATCGCGAAGGTCGAGGGACTGCCCTCGGCCATGGCGAACGAGCTGCTGAAGTTCGAGGACGGCACCCTCGGTCTCGCCCTCAACCTCGAGGAGCGCGAGATCGGTGCCATCATCCTCGGCGAGTTCAACGGCATCGAGGAGGGCCAGCCGGTGCAGCGCACCGGCGAGGTGCTCTCGGTCGCCGTCGGCGAGGGGTACCTCGGCCGGGTCGTCGACCCGCTGGGCACCCCGATCGACGGTCTCGGCGAGATCGAGACCGAGGGCCGCCGCGCCCTTGAGCTGCAGGCCCCCACGGTCATGCAGCGCAAGTCGGTGCACGAGCCGATGCAGACCGGCCTCAAGGCCGTCGACTCGATGACCCCGATCGGCCGCGGCCAGCGCCAGCTGATCATCGGCGACCGCCAGACCGGCAAGACCGCCCTGGCGATCGACACGATCATCAACCAGCGCGACAACTGGCGCTCCGGCGACCCGAAGAAGCAGGTCCGCTGCATCTACGTCGCCATCGGCCAGAAGGGCTCCACCATCGCGGGCGTGCGCGCCTCGCTGGAGGAGGCCGGCGCGCTGGAGTACACCACGATCGTCGCCGCCCCGGCGTCCGACCCGGCCGGCTTCAAGTACCTCGCCCCGTACACCGGCTCGGCCATCGGCCAGCACTGGATGTACCAGGGCAAGCACGTCCTGATCGTCTTCGACGACCTGTCGAAGCAGGCCGACGCCTACCGCGCCGTGTCGCTGCTGCTGCGCCGCCCGCCGGGCCGCGAGGCGTACCCCGGCGACGTCTTCTACCTGCACTCCCGGCTGCTGGAGCGCTGCGCGAAGCTCTCCGACGACCTGGGCGCCGGTTCGATGACGGGCCTGCCGATCGTGGAGACCAAGGCCAACGACGTGTCGGCGTTCATCCCGACCAACGTCATCTCCATCACCGACGGCCAGTGCTTCCTGGAGTCGGACCTGTTCAACGCCGGTCAGCGCCCCGCGCTGAACGTCGGTATCTCGGTCTCCCGGGTCGGCGGCTCGGCGCAGATCAAGGCCATGAAGGGCGTCGCGGGCCGGCTGCGCGTGGACCTCGCCCAGTTCCGCGAGCTGGAGGCGTTCGCCGCCTTCGGCTCCGACCTGGACGCGGCCTCCAAGGCGCAGCTCGAGCGCGGCCAGCGCATGGTCGAGCTGCTCAAGCAGGGCCAGTACGCGCCGTACGCGATCGAGGACCAGGTCGTCTCCATCTGGGCCGGCACCACCGGCCAGCTCGACGACGTACCCGTCGAGGACGTCCGCCGCTTCGAGCGCGAGCTGCTCGACTACCTGCACCGCGAGCACAAGTCGCTGCTCACGGCGATCGTCGAGACCGGCAAGCTGCCGGACGAGACGGTGCAGACGCTCACCGAGAACGTGGCCGCGTTCAAGAAGCAGTTCGAGACGTCCTCCGGCGCGCTGCTGGTCGAGGGCTGATCGCATGGGCGCACAGATTCGGGTCTACAAGCGCCGGATCAAGTCCGTCACCGCCACGAAGAAGATCACCAAGGCGATGGAGATGATCGCCGCCTCGCGCATCGTCAAGGCCCAGCGCCAGGTGACGGCCTCTTCTCCGTACGCCGACGAGCTCACTCGTGCGGTGACGGCGGTGGCGACCGGCTCCAACACCAGGCACCCGCTGACCACCGAGGCGGAGAACCCCAGCCGCGCCGCGGTCCTGCTGATCACGAGCGACCGCGGCCTGGCGGGCGGCTACTCGTCCAACGCGATCAAGGCGGCCGACCGGCTCTCCGAGCGGCTGCGCGCGGAGGGCAAGGAGGTCGACTCCTACCTGATCGGCCGCAAGGCGGTGGCGTACTACGCGCTTCCGTGAGCGCGAGGTCGCCGAGTCCTGGACCGGCTTCTCCGACAGTCCGTCGTACGCCGACGCCAAGACGGTCGCGGCACCGCTGATCGACGCGGTGCTGGCGGCCACGGCGGACGGCGGCGTGGACGAACTGCACATCGTCTTCACGCAGTTCGTGTCGATGATGACGCAGAACCCGGTCGACCGCCGGCTGCTGCCGCTGTCGCTGAAGAAGCGCGGCGCCGGCTCCGAGGACGGATCGGGCACCGCCAAGACCGAGGCACTGCCGCTCTTCGAGTTCGAGCCGTCGGCGGAGGGCGTGCTGGACGCGCTGCTGCCGCGGTACGTCGAGAGCCGCATCTACAACGCCCTGCTCCAGGCCGCCGCTTCCGAGCACGCGGCCCGGCGCCGGGCGATGAAGTCCGCGACCGACAACGCGGAAGACCTCATCAAGTCGCTCACGCGGCTTGCCAATGCGGCCCGACAGGCCGACATCACCCAGGAAATCAGCGAGATCGTCGGTGGCGCGAGCGCACTGGCCGACGCGAACGCGGGGAGTGACTAGACCACTATGACCACCACTGTTGAAACCACCACGGCCACCGGGCGCGTGGCGCGGGTCATCGGCCCGGTCGTCGACGTGGAGTTCCCCGTCGACGCGATGCCGGAGATCTACAACGCGCTGCACGTCGAGGTCGCCGACCCGGCCCAGGACGGCGCCATCAAGACGCTGACCCTGGAGGTCGCGCAGCACCTCGGCGACGGCCTGGTCCGCGCCATCTCCATGCAGCCCACCGACGGCCTGGTCCGCCAGGCCCCGGTGACCGACACCGGCAACGGCATCACCGTGCCGGTCGGCGACGTCACCAAGGGCCGCGTCTTCAACACCCTCGGCGCGATCCTCAACGACCCCGAGGCCGAGGCCCAGGTCACCGAGCGCTGGCCGATCCACCGCAAGGCGCCGGCCTTCGACCAGCTCGAGTCGAAGACCGAGATGTTCGAGACCGGCCTGAAGGTCGTCGACCTGCTGACCCCGTACGTCAAGGGCGGCAAGATCGGTCTGTTCGGCGGTGCGGGCGTCGGCAAGACCGTCCTCATCCAGGAGATGATCGTCCGTGTGGCCAAGCTGCACGAGGGCGTCTCGGTGTTCGCCGGCGTCGGCGAGCGCACCCGTGAGGGCAACGACCTGATCGAGGAGATGGCCGAGTCCGGCGTGCTCCCGCAGACCGCGCTCGTCTTCGGCCAGATGGACGAGCCGCCGGGCACCCGGCTGCGCGTCGCCCTGGCCGGCCTGACCATGGCGGAGTACTTCCGCGATGTGCAGAACCAGGACGTGCTGTTCTTCATCGACAACATCTTCCGGTTCACCCAGGCCGGTTCCGAGGTCTCCACGCTGCTCGGCCGTATGCCCTCCGCGGTGGGCTACCAGCCGAACCTGGCGGACGAGATGGGTCAGCTCCAGGAGCGCATCACCTCCACCCGCGGTCACTCGATCACCTCGATGCAGGCGATCTACGTCCCCGCGGACGACCTGACCGACCCGGCCCCGGCCACCACCTTCGCCCACCTCGACGCGACGACCGTGCTCTCGCGGCCGATCTCGGAGAAGGGCATCTACCCCGCGGTGGACCCGCTGGACTCCACGTCCCGCATCCTGGACCCGCGCTACATCTCGCAGGACCACTACGACTGCGCCTCGCGGGTCAAGGGCATCCTGCAGAAGTACAAGGACCTCCAGGACATCATCTCCATCCTCGGTATCGACGAGCTCGGCGAGGAGGACAAGCTCACCGTCTTCCGCGCCCGCCGTATCGAGCGCTTCCTGTCGCAGAACACCCACGCGGCGAAGCAGTTCACCGGTGTCGACGGCTCGGACGTGTCGCTGGACGAGTCCATCACGGCCTTCAACGCGATCGCCGACGGTGAGTACGACCACTTCCCGGAGCAGGCGTTCTTCATGTGCGGTGGCCTGGACGACCTCAAGGCCAACGCCGCCAAGCTCGGCGTCAACTGACCCGGGCACCCGGCACGCGCGGGAGGGGGCGGCGACCTACGGGGACAGCCCCGGGGAGTCCGCCCCCCTCTCGCACCCCTTATTCTTTGTCTTACGCACGCACCGCAGACGGTGGGTGCCAACCCGAGGAGCCGTCTTGGCCGATCTTCACGTCGAGCTGGTCGCCGCGGACCGCAACGTCTGGTCCGGCGAGGCCACCCTGGTCGTCGCCCGTACCAAGTCGGGTGACATCGGCATCATGGCCAACCACGAGCCGCTGCTCGGAGTGCTCCAGTCCGGTCCTGTGACCATCAGGACCAGCGACGGCGGCACCGTCGTCGCCGCCGTGCACGGCGGGTTCATCTCCTTCGCCGACAACAAGCTCTCGATTCTCGCGGAGATCGCCGAGCTGGCCGACGAGATCGACGTCGACCGCGCCGAGCGGGCCCTGCAGCGCTCCAAGTCCGAGACCGACGCGGGCGCCGAGCGCCGCGCCGAGGTCCGGCTGGCCGCTGCGGCGGGCACGCACTGAACGAGTCACCGTAGGCCGTACGACGCAGGCGCAGGACACGAAGCAGTAGACGACGCAAGGACCCCGCAGCACGCGGGAAAGCAGGACCACGGCGCCGCGGACCGCCCTCAGGGGCGGTCCGCGGCTCCGGCACAGCAAGGGCGGCAACCATTCCTAGGCGAGGAGGTCGGTGGAGGTGATCCTCGCTTTCGAAGTGGGCGGCGCGATCCTGGTCGCGGCGCTGCTGGGGCTCTTCCTCTTCGGTCTCCGCCGGCGCCTCATCCAGCGCCCCGGCGGCACCTTCGACTGCTCGCTGCGGGTGGCCCCCGCCGAGGGCGCCGAGCCCAGCGGCAAGGGCTGGGTCTACGGCGTCGCCCGCTACAGCAACGACCGGGTCGAGTGGTTCCGGGTCTTCTCCTACGCCTTCCGCCCCCGGCGGGTGCTGGAACGCCCGCTGATCGAGGTCATGGGCCGCCGCGAGCCGCAGGGCTCCGAGGAGCTGGCGCTGCTGTCCGACGCGGTCGTGCTGGCCTGCGCCCACCGGGGCACCCGGCTGGAACTCGCGATGAGCGACGACGCGCTGACCGGGTTCCTGGCCTGGCTGGAGGCCGCCCCGCCCGGCCAGCGCGTCAACGTGGCCTAGCGCCTGCCGTTGGGATGCTACGCGGCTCCGCGCCCGCCCTGCACTCCGCCCCGAAGTGCGCTCAGCGGTTCTCGCCCGGCACCCACAGCACGTCGCCGCGGTCGGAGTTCGCCGTGCGGGCCAGGATGAAGAGCAGGTCCGACAGGCGGTTGAGGTAGGTGGCCGTCAGCGCGTTCATCGTGTCGCCGTGCTCGGCCAGCGCGGCCCACGTGGAGCGCTCGGCGCGGCGCACGACCGTGCACGCCTGGTGCAGCAGGGCCGCGCCCGGGGTGCCGCCCGGCAGGATGAAGCTGCGCAGCTTCTCCAGGTCGGCCAGGAAGGTGTCGCAGTCGGCTTCGAGCCGGTCGACGTAGGACTGCTCGACCCGCAGCGGCGGGTACTCGGGGTCGGGCACCACCGGGGTGGCCAGATCGGCGCCCACGTCGAACAGGTCGTTCTGCACGCGGGTCAGCACCGCCGCCACCGGCTCGGGCAGGTCGCCCAGCGCGAGGGCCACGCCGAGGACGGCGTTCGCCTCGTTGGCGTCGGCGTAGGCGGCGATCCGGGTGTCGGTCTTGGCGGTACGGCTCATGTCGCCCAGCGCGGTCGTGCCGCCGTCGCCGGTGCGGGTGTAGATGCGGGTGAGGTTGACCATGCGCACGAGCGTAGGGCCTGACCGGGGCCCGGCCCCCCAACTGTGCGACCAAGGACACACGGTGACGCGGCCGACATCGTGGTGCGCCCGATGCTGAACGGGCGTTAGGGTCCGGCCAGATACCCCAATGGAGAGGTGTGTGCCGTGGCGAAGAAGCTCGCCGTCGTCGGAGCCGGACTGATGGGCGCCGGGATCGCGCAGGTGTCCGCGCAGGCGGGCTACGAGGTGGTCCTGCGGGATGTCACCGAACAGGCGCTGGCCCGCGGCCGGGACGCGATCGCGGCGTCGTACGGGAGGTTCGTCGCCAAGGGGAAGCTGGCCGCCGACGACGCCGAGGCGGCGCTGGCCCGGATCACCACGACCACCGACCTGGACGCGGCCGCCGACGCCGACCTGGTGGTGGAGGCGGTCTTCGAGAAGATCGAGGTCAAGCAGGAGATCTTCCGCACCCTGGACCGGCTCGTGGGCGACGACACGGTGCTGGCCTCCAACACCTCCGCGATCCCGATCACCAAGATCGCCGCGGCCACCGAGCGGCCCGAACGCGTCGTCGGCACGCACTTCTTCTGCGCCGGTGCCGATGATGCAGCTGTGCGAACTGGTCCGCGGCTACAAGACGAGCGACGAGACGCTGGCCGCGGGCCCGGGAGTTCGCCGAGAGCACCGGCAAGACCTGTGTCGTCGTCAACCGCGACGTGGCGGGCTTCGTCACCACCCGGCTGATCTCGGCGCTCGTGGTCGAGGCCGTCAAGCTCTACGAGTCCGGGGTGGCCTCCGCCGAGGACATCGACATCGCCTGCAAGCTCGGCTTCGGCCACGCGATGGGCCCGCTGGCCACCGCCGACCTGACCGGGGTGGACATCCTGCTGCACGCGGCCGGGAACATCTACACCGAGTCGCAGGACGAGAAGTTCGCACCGCCGGAGATCATGCGCCGGATGGTGGACGCGGGTGACCTCGGCCGTAAAAGCGGGCAGGGGTTCTACACGCACTAACCGACGTCACCCGGACGAGTGAATTCGGTCTCGGTTCGCTCACAGGCGGCAACTTCTCTATACGACGGACCGTCAGTTGTGTGAAGACAGACGGATCACCCAGGCCGTCGGCACGGCGAGAGCGGTGCCGTGCCGACGCCACGGCATTCTTGCCAGCACTGTCGGGGAGCGACTATGCACATCAGGGGCGACCACGCCGAGCTGGTCGTCGGGGGCCGCCTCGACGTGCGCAGCGCGGCGGACGCCCGGACGGCCCTGCACACCGCGCTCGACTCCGGCCACGGAGACCTCGTGCTCGACCTCACCGAACTCGACTCGTGGGACGCGACCGGGCTCGGCGTGATCATGGGCGCGCACCGGCGCGCCGGCCGAGCCAACCGCAGGCTCGTGCTGCGCGGGGTGCCCCCGCAGATGCAGCGCCTGCTCGTCGCCACCCGGCTGCACCGAATCCTCGCGATCGAGGCTGAAAGGTGACGTAACGGCGGCGTGGCACCCCCGGGACTTCATGGATACTGTGCGAGCCTTTAGAGTTTGCGCATCGATGGCCAAGAGGCGCGCCACCGCGTGCGCCACAGAAGGGGAACCGGGCAGCGGTCCGTAGCCACGGACTCGTGACGGCTCGGGAAGGCCCCCGCCCGTGACGCACCTTGGGGGCGTACGACATGGATCACACCGAGCGTTTCGACTCTGTCGCAGACCCGGACGAGGAACCCTCCGCCGAAGGCGGCAGCGGGCCCGGGCTTCCGGCTGCCCCGGGGTCCGGGATGCTCCCGGCGTCCCTTCCGCTGCCCCCACTGCCGTCACGGCCGTCACCGCTGCCCCCATTGCCGTCACGGCCGTCACCGCCGTCACCGCTGGAGTTCTCGGCCGCGTCCGGTGCGCGGGACGGCCGGGACGGCGACGCGCCGGGCGGCGGCGAGCGGTTCGACGCCTTCGGCGCCCCCGGCTCCGGCGCCGACGCCGAGGGTGCGAGCGGCGCGGAACCGTACGCCCTGTCCGCGGACACCGGCTTCGGGCCGGACGCGGGCTCGCAGTCCCTCACGGCCTTCGACGCGGGCTTCGGTTCGGACTACGGGTCCGGCGCGGCGGTCGAGCCGTTCGGCGGGTCCGCCGGTGGCAGCGGTTTCACCGCCTTCGGGATCGCCGCTGCCGGGCAGCGCGAGGAGCGGGCCGGCGGCAGTTTCGACGCGTTCGCCGCCGGGGCGGTCCGCCCCGCGGGCGAGAACCTGGCGCTGCCCGCCGTGCGCGGCAGCGGCGAGGCGTCCCTGTTCGACGCGGACGCCCCCCTGCCGAAGGTCACCCGCCCGGCCCGGGACCCGCTGGCACCCGACCTGACCAGCGGCGGCGGGCCCTCCCGGGTGGAGCGCGTCGTCGCCGCGGACTACGTGCTCACCGTCAACCCCATCGACGGCACCGAGGTCGCCCTCCTCCCGCCCGAGGAGCGCCGGACGCCGGTCCGCCGCACCGGCGAGGAGCGCACCGCGCGGATGAAGGCGGCCAAGCCCGCCCCGCCGCCCGGCCCGCCCGCCCCCGAGCCGCCGCTGCTGGAGCGCGACGAGGAGCGCGAGCGGCTGATACGACTGCTGGCCCGCGGCCGTTCCATACGGGTCACCGGCCCGTCCGGGGTCGGCCGCACCGCCCTGCTGGACTCCGTCGCCAACGCCTGCGGCGAACTCGCCCCCGACGGCGTGATCCGGCTCTCCGGCTACCACCGCACCACCGCCGACCTGCTCCAGGACCTCTACACCGTGGTCTACGCGGGCGCCGGCCACCGCCCGGCCCGCGCCGACCTGCCCGGCCTGCTCCGCGAGGTCGGCGCCGTCGTCGTCCTGGACGACCTGGAGTGCGGCGGGGCCGCGCTGGAGGAACTGCTCGCGGCGGCCCCCGAGTGCGCGTTCGTGATGTCCGCCACGCCGGACGTGCCCGCGCCCGCCGCCGACTCCATGGTCGAAGAGGTCTTCCTGTCCGGGCTGTCCCGGGTCGCCTGCATGGACCTGCTCCAACTGGTCGCGGGCCGGCCGCTGGAGGAGGACGAGGCGGCATGGGCGGCCGACCTGTGGTTCGAGTCCGAGGGGCTGCCGCTGCGGTTCGTCCAGGCCGGCGCCCTGCTGCGGCAGCGCGACGCCCTGCGCCACCCGCCCGAGCCGGACTGGGACGACTCGGTCTGGGACAAGGGCACCCCGGCCGGCGGCCCCGCCGGACCGCTCATACCCGACCTGACCGGTTTCGGCCCCGACCCGGCAGGCCCGGCCGGTCCCGACCTGAGCGCCTTCGACGGGCCGCCGGACGTCCCCATGCCCCCCTTGCCGGTCATCGGGCTGCCCGGCCCGCAGCGGCAGCCCGCCGCCGTACCGCTGCCGTCGCTGGCCGAGAGCGCCGCGCCCGCCGAACTGCTCGCCTCGCGGCTGAGCGAGTCGGCCCGGGAGGCGCTCGCCTTCGCCGTCGCGCTCGACGGGGAGTGCCCGCAGCCCTCGCACCTGCCCGCGCTCGTCGGCGACACCCACGGCGACGCGGCGCTGGGCGAACTCGCCTCCGTCGGCCTCGCCGTACCGGTCGCCGCGCACTACCGGCTGGCCGCCGGGGTGGTCCAGCACCTGTCCGCCACGTTCGCGGACGAGGGCGAGTTGACCGACGTGCAGGCGCACACCGCGGCCCTGCACTACGCCTGGTGGACCGGGCACCCGTCGGTCACCGCCGAGCGCGCCACCGCCGAGTCCGAGGCGATCCTCGCGGCCATGACCGCCTGCCGCGACGGCGGCCACGCCACCGCGGCGGTCCTGCTCGCCCGCACCGTCGCCCCCGCCTTCGCCGCCGCGCTGCACTGGGGTGCCTGGGAACGCGCCCTGCGTACCGGCCAGGAGGCCGCCCGCATCTCCGGGGAGGTCGCGGAGGAGGCGTACTTCCTGCACGAACTCGGTGTGCTCGCCCTGTGCACCGGCAACACCGAGCGGGCCAGGGCCGAACTCGAAGCGTCCATCGCGCTGCGCGGCGCGCTCGCCGACCGGCAGGGCACCGTCGTCGGCCGCCGCACCCTCGCGCTCGTCAACGACGTGGCGTCGGCCGAGGAGAGCGCGGGCGCACCGTACGACCCGATGGCGCCCGCCGACGACGCGGCGCTGTCCGACGCGGCGCCCGTGGTCATCAGCAAGAGTGCCGCTGCCGCCCCGGCGCCGGCCCCGGCCGGTTCCGGCGGCCCGGGCGCCCACCGGCTCGCCGTGGTCGGCTCCCGCCGCAACCTCGTCGCCGCCGGTACGGGCGTGCTGCTGGCCGCCGTCCTGGGCACGTTCGTCACCCTGGGGGCCACCTCCGGGGGCGACGGCGCGCCCGACAACCAGGTCAAGCCCATCGAGTCCGTGCAGCAGGACGGCCCGGCGGAGACGACCCCGCCCGCCGACGGCTCCAGCGCCGCCCCGCCGTCGTCCGCCACCACGACCGCGTCCCCGTCCACGACGGCGAGCACGTCGGGCCCGGCCACGTCGACCTCCGGCAGTACGACCCCGGCACCGGGCGGCGGTACGACCTCGCCCCCGAGCACGCACACGTCGGCGCCGGGCGGGGGAGGGCACCCGACGACGCGGCCGCCGACGACCAGGCCGCCGACGACCAGGCCGCCGACGACACCCCCGACCACTCCGCCCACCACCCCGCCGACGACGCCGCCGACGTCCCCGCCCCCCGCGGAGGCGTCCGACACGGCGACCGCGAGCGATCCCGGCACCCCCTCGGGCTCGGCCTCGGACACCGCCCCGGCCTCCGGTACGCCCTCCGGTACGGCCACGGACACCGCCACCACGTCGCCGACCTCGTAAGCCCCAGCGCTGTATGCCGGTGCCAGCGGCCGTCACAGCAGCCGGCGGCCGCGGAGACCGTCCACGGCACGCTGGGTGAGGGCGGCGGCCATCGCGTCGCGCCCGAAGAAGCCGTCGGGGACGTCGGGTTCGCCGGCGTGCTCTGCCCCGCCGGGTCCGTAGGGGGGCAGGGCCTGTTGGAGGGCGGCGGGGTTCGGCGGTCCGGCGAGCGGAAGGCGCGCCCATACGACCTTGCCGCCGGACCCCGGGTGATGGACGCCCCACCGCTGGCTGACGGCGTCCAGCAGGAACAGCCCCCGACCGCCCTCGGCTTCCGGGGCCGGCTCCTGCAACGTGGGTGAGCCGCTGCCGCCGTCCCAGACCTCGACGTACAACCCGGCGTCCATCGCCCGGAGTTGCACGCCGACCACATGGTGGGCCCGCAGGTCCGTCCACCGCGGCTCGGGGTCGGTGACGCCCGTGCTCTTCACCGCGTTGGTCACCAGTTCGCTCACCACCAGTTCGGCGGCGTCGACTTGGGCGGGCAGCCGCCAGTTGTGGAGCGTCTGCCGGATGAACGCGCGGGACGCGCTCACCGCCGTGAGCACCGCGGCGAGCCGGACCGCCGAGACATAGCAACTCCTCGCCGCGGGCGCCGCGGTCACGTCGTCACCCCGTTCCGGGAACGGTCGCCGACCATGAGCAGTACGGCGTCCGTCTCGTGCTCCAGTCGCAGGGTGAACTGGTCGCGCAGCACTCCGACCGGCGAGAGGTGATCCGGGTTCGGTACGAGCACGAACGTCGCGTCGTCGCGTTTCAGCGCGCCGATCAGCGCGTCGAAGCCTTGCCGTCGACCGGACTCGTCGTCCTGGAAGAGCCCGGCGAGCGCCAGCCCCTCGGCCTCGGCGAAGTCGCGTAACTCCTGCTCCGCCGCCAAGACGTCCTCGTCCGACTGCTCTTCGCCCACCCGCATGTAGCCGTACCCGCGTGGCTTCACGGCGCGCCCTCCCGGTCGCCCGAAGGCGTGGTTCGTCTGCGGTCTGCCACCGGCTGGAAACAGAGCGTGCCATACTGGCACTTGCCAGCATGCTCTTGCGTAGTCGCATATGCAAGACTGTCAAATGCCTAGTAGGCATTTGCTATCCGACTTGCTGATGGGAGCGAGTGTCGGTCAAACTCGCCTCGGTCAGCTGTGCATACGAAGGGGTGTGGCGAGTGCCAACGAAGCGGCAGACGCCGACTGTTCGACTCCGCCGGATGGCTGGCGAGCTGCGACGGCTGCGCGAAACCAATGAGTTGACCAGGGAAGACGTCGCAGAACGTACCGGCATCAACGAGGCGACCCTGTACCGCATCGAGACGGCGCGGGTACGGCCGCAGCGCCGCACGCTCATGGGGATGCTGGACCTGTACGGAGTGGTGGACCCTCAGCGCTCGGAGATCTTGGCGCTATTGCGGCAGGCCGACGAGCAGAGCTGGCTACGGCCCTATCACGCCGATCTGCCTGACGCCTACACTACGTACATCAGCTTCGAGGCCGAGGCTCAGAGCGTTCGCAACTACGAGTCCCTCTTCGTCCCCGGTCTGCTTCAGAGCGAGGGTTACGCGCAGGCTGTGATTCAGGGCGTGCTCCCCACGGCCACCAGCAAGCAGGTAGACCAGCGGGTCCAGGCTCGCATGGAACGGCAGGCTGTCTTCGACAAGGAGGACCCACTCAAACTATGGGCGATCCTGGACGAGGCGTCGCTGCGGCGAGCAGTCGGCGGAACGAAGGTCATGAAGGATCAGTTGGAGCGACTGCTCCAGCTTTCCGAGCAGTCGCATGTGACGCTCCAGGTGATCCCCTTCAAGGCCGGCGCCCACCCGGGGATGCCGGGCAGTTTCGTTCTCATCGACTTCCCGGACCCGGCGGACCCTTCCCTCGTCTACATCGACAGCATGGGTGGGGATCTTTTCCTCGAAGCCGAAGTGGATGTTCGGCGGTACGAGCAGAGCTTTGACCACCTGCGAGCGATGGCGCTGAGTCCTGGTGCCTCGGCGAACCTGGTCAGCGACGTGATGCAAGACATCAACTGAAGGAGAGCCGCAAGGATGGACAGGGCAGACCTCGCCAACGCCGCTTGGCGCACGAGCAGTTACAGCAGCGGCAATGGCCAGTGCGTCGAGGTTGCCGTGGTGCCAGGGGTTGTGGCGATGCGGGACAGCAAGGACCCGTCCGGTCCGGCGTTGGTGTTCAGCCCGGGGGAGTTCGCCGCGTTCATGCGGGCGATAGCCGATGGCGGGTTGCGCTGACGTGGAGGAGGTGACTCGGATGCGTACCGTGGACCTGGCCAACGCCGCCTGGCGTAAGAGTAGTTACAGCGGCGCCAATGGGGATTGCGTCGAGGTTGCCGTGGTGCCGGGGGTTGTGGCGATGCGGGACAGCAAGGACCCGTCCGGTCCGGCGTTGGTGTTCAGCCCGGGGGAGTTCGCCGCGTTCGTGCGGGCGATAGCGGGCGGCGAGTTCGGGCGGGTGTGAGGGGCGTCGGGCCGTGCGGGCCGGCGGAGCCGTCCCGAGCCCCGTGACCGGGGCTCGGGGTCCCGGTCAGAACAGGCGGTCCTCCGCCTTGTCGATGCCGCGCATCTCGTCGTAGTCGAGC
This sequence comes from uncultured Actinomycetota bacterium, assembly GCA_963820715.1. Taxonomy (GTDB): domain Bacteria; phylum Actinomycetota; class Actinomycetes; order Streptomycetales; family Streptomycetaceae; genus Actinacidiphila. The sequence continues at coordinate 67,576 of CAWGAU010000008.1, forward strand.
GTCACGCAGCGGATGCCGCGGTCCTCGGCGAGGGTGCGGGCCTGCGGGGCGATGGTCTGGGCGGCGAGGATTCCGGCGACCGGCGCGAGCGTGCTGTCGCGGTTGAGGAATTCGAGGTAGCGGGTGAGCTGCTCGACGCCGTCGATCGTGGCGCGCCGCTTGAGTCTCGACGGCGACCGTGCCGCCGGAGCCGTCCCGGCACAGGATGTCCACCGGCCCGATGGCGGTGGGGTATTCGCGGCGGATGAGGGTCCAGCCGTCGCCCAGCACCTCCATCCGGTCCGCCAGCAGCTCCTGGAGGTGGGCCTCGACGCCGTCCTTGATCAGGCCGGGGTCGACGCCGAGTTCGTGCGAGGAGTCGTGCAGCACCTCCTCGATGGTGATGATCAGCTGCTCGCCGGCCTTGTTGGTGACCGTCCAGAGGTTGTCCTCGGCCCTCCTTGAGCGTGCACGGCGGGGACATCCAGTTGAGCGGCTTGTAGGCGCGGTCGTCCGCGTGGACGGACAGGCTCCCGTCCGCCTTGATCAGCAGCAGTCTGGTGGCGGAGGGGAGGTGGGCGGAGAGCCGGCCCGCGTAGTCGACGGAGCAGCGGGCGATGACGAGGCGCATGGAGCGGCAACGCTACCCGTACCCGCCCGCGCCCGGAGAAATTGGCTGGTTGTGGGTGACTGCCGCCTGGTGCGCCCGTGCCGCGGACGCCTACGGTTGAAGCCCGGAGCCGACACGCGCACGTTCCGTGGTTTCGGGTCACATGCCCTCCCGCATGGCCTCTCGGGCATGGGCGTACCCGCAGACCCCGCCCTGTCAGGCGTGTGGTCACGAGAGGAGTACCCATGTCGCTCGACGTCTCACCGGCCCTTCTCGAACAGGCCGAGCGAGGCGAGGTCGACGAGCAGGAGTTCGTCGACTGCGTCCGGACGTCCCTCCCGTACGCCTGGGAGATGATCAGCTCTCTGGTGGCGCAACTGAAGGTCGACGGAGGGGACTTCGCCGACAACCAGGTGCCGCCGCCCAGCGAGAAGGAGCGCGGTCAGCTGCTCCGCGCGCTGGCCAGCGACGCGATACGCGGGGCGCTGCAGCGGCACTTCGGGGTGCGGCTCGCCTTCCAGAACTGCCACCGCGTCGCGGTCTTCCCGCTGACCTCCGAAGTGGCCGAGAGCTACGGGAAGTTCACCTCGGTCCGGTCCCAAGTGCTCAACCAGTCGCCGGAGTTCCGGGACTGCTGAGCTCGCCGACGTAAACGATCAACGGTGTCCGCACAACCAGGCGTGCTCCCGCGACTGGCCGGCCGCACCGGTTCAGGCCAGTTCCGGGAGTACGTCGCAGCCCAGCCGTGCGACGTTCTCCAGCGTCGCGTCGAGGTCGCCCGAGCCCTCGGCGAGCAGGGCGAAGCGGGTGATGCCGGTGCGCTCGGCGGTCGCGGCGAGCCGGTCGGCGCAGAGCCGCGGCGGGCCCACCGGGTGCAGGCCGCAGAGCAGGTCGGTGTAGCCGCGCGGGTCGCGCATCCGGCGCGGGCTGCCGTCGTAGGTGCGGTGGGCGGACAGGCCCTGCTGCAGCCAGCCCGGCATCGTCTTGAGCAGCGTCTCCGCCGCGTCGGCCCGGGTGTCGGCGATCTGCACCAGGCCGGCGGACACGTGCCCGGCCGCGGCCACGTCGTCGGGGCTGTGCCCGGCGGCCAGCGCCGTCTCCCGCCACAGCGCGACCATCTCGGCCTTGTCCTCGTCGCCGCAGTGCATGCCCAGCAGCATCGGCAGCCCGCGCCGGGCGGCCAGCCGGACCGTGCCGGGGGAGGTGCAGGCGACGACGACCGGCGGTCCCGGGCCGGCCGTCCAGCTCGTCCGGCCGCGGCACGACCGCGACCTCGCGGAAGGCGTACCGCGGGCCGTGCGCGCCGACCGCGGGCTCGCGCAGCCAGCGCAGCAGCAGGTCCAGCGACTCCGGGAAGCCGCTCTCGAAGGCGGCCAGGCCGCCGCCGAACACCTCCAGGTCCACCCACGGCCCGCCGCGCCCCACGCCGAGCGTGAAGCGGCCGCCGGAGGCGAGGTGCAGCAGCGCGGCCTGCTCGCCGAGCGCCACCGGGTGCGCGGTCGGCAGCACGCTCACCGCGGTGCCCACCCCGATCCGCGCGGTGCGGCCCAGCAGCATCCCGGCGAGGGTGATCGCGGACGGGCACACGCCGTACGGCACGAAGTGGTGCTCGGCCAGCCACACCGCGTCGAGCCCGGCCGCTCCGACCGCCTCGGCCGTGGATATCGCCCGGTGCAGCGCCTCGCCCTGGCCCTGACCGGGGAACTGGGCCGCGAGTACGAACGTCCCAACTCGCATCGCACACTCCCTCCACCCCCTTCAACGCCTGGCACGTGCCAAAGGCACGGCTTTCGCGGGCGTTTTCATGATTTTCGGCAGCCCGGCGCGCCCACCGGCCGGGCGCGGGTACGGCCGAACGGCCGCGTACTGCGCGTAACCTGGACGGACGGCCCGTCCGCAACGACTGTCCGCACGCCCGACCCGGTCCGACCGGTTGCACCCGGTTCGTCCCGGCCCGAACAGCCCGACCCGGACAGCCCTGAACCAGCCCTGAACCAGCCCGGACAGACCCCGTCAGGCCGGTCCGACCAGCCGCCAGCCGAGCAGAACGCGAGGTGCCCATGTCGCCGCGACGAAACCGTCCGCACAAGCCGGACTGGGCCGACGAACGCGCCGGCGCGTTCGGCGACAGCGACACCGAGGAGTGGCACGGCGAGGAGTGGGTGGTGCGGCCGATCGCGGGCAGCGCCTCGGCCAAGCACTACCGCTGCCCGGGCTGCGACCAGGAGATCCCGCCGGGCGTCGGCCACGTGGTGGCCTGGCGGGAGTACGACGGCCTCGACGACCGCAGGCACTGGCACCGCGCCTGCTGGAACGCCAAGGACCGCCGCACCAGCAAGGTGCAGCGGTCCCGTAACGCGCCGCGCTACTGACCCGCGGGTCGACCCCCGGCACGGCCTCACGACGTCGCGTCGAGGTGAGCGCCGCGAACGCGCCCGCGAGGGCGACGGCCGTGACGACGGCGAGGATGACCAGTTGCCGCACCCCGTTCTGGTCGCCGCTGCCGATCATCGGGATGTGGTAGAGCGAGGCCAGGGCGTTGGGCGCCGAGTACCTGATCAGGTGGTCGCGGGTGGACTGGAGGCTGCCGGGCAGGAAGAGCGCCACGATCAGCGGCAGCAGCACCACCCCGATCATGGCGGTGATCGCGCCCGCGGAGTGCCGCAGCAGGGTGCCCACGGACAGCGCGAGCAGGCCGAGCAGCGCCACGTACAGGCCGACGCCGACGGTCGCGCCCAGCCACTCGGAGCCGCTGGCGGCGGTCAGGCCGTTCTTGATCACGACGCCGGGCTCGGACCGCGTCCGAGGTGATCCGCCGGCCGCCGATGACCGCGTTGCTGACCACGGCGGTCATCGCGCACGCCACGGTGGTCGTCACGAAGGACACCGCGAAGAACACGATCGCCTTGGCGGCCAGCACCCGCGAGCGCTGCGGGCAGGCGGTGAAGGTGGTGCGGATCATGCCGGTGCCGTACTCGGAGGTGATCACCAGCACGCCGAGCGTGAGGATCGCCATCTGCCCGAGCATCAGGCCGAACAGGCCGGGCGCCAGCACCGGGACGCTGGTGTCGTCGCTGCTGTGCAGCGGGATCAGCACCAGCAGGTTGATGCCGACGACGAGCAGCAGCATCACGCCCAGCGTCCACACCGTCGAGCGCACGGTGCGGATCTTCGTCCACTCCGAGGCGAGCGCCTGGCTGAGCCGGGTCTTCTCGACGGGGATCTGCGAGGAGAACTGCGGCTGCTGGTAGCCGTAGGGCGCGGGGGCGGGGGCCGGGGCGGTCATCGGGCGTCCTCGCTGTCGTGCTTGGTCAGGTCGGGGGCGGCGGGAGCCGCGGGCGGGGCCACGGGTGCGGCGGTGCGGCGGCGGCGCGGCGGGCTGGGCCGGCACCGGCGCGGCGCCGTACGCCCGGCGGGGGAGCGAACTGCGGCTGCGGCGCGGCCGGTTGGCCGCCCCACCCGGGCTGCGGCGGCTGGCCCCAGCCCTGCTGCGGCGGCCCCTGCATCGCGTACGCCGGTGCTGCTGGAGGCCCTGCCGCGGGTCCTGGGCGGAGCGGTAGTCCACCGCGCCGTTGGTCAGGCGCATGTACGCCTCCTCCAGGGACGCCTGGTGCGGGGACAGCTCCCACAGCCGCACGTCGGCGTCGTGGGCGATGTCCGAGATCCGCGGCAGTTCGAGGCCGGTGACCCGCAGCGCCCCGTCCTGCTCGGGCTGTACGGAGCCGCCCGCCTCGGCCAGCGCCGCCGTCAGCTTCTCGCGCTGCCCGGTGTCGGCGGGGGTGCGCAGCAGCGCGTAGCCGGTGGAGTTGCGCGCGATGAAGTCCTTGACGCTCATGTCGGCGAGCAGTTGGCCGCGGCCGATGACGACCAGGTGGTCCGCGGTGAGCGCCATCTCGCTCATCAGGTGGCTGGAGACGAAGACCGTACGGCCCTCGGAGGCGAGCTTGCGCATCAGGTTGCGCACCCAGTGGATGCCCTCGGGGTCCAGGCCGTTGACCGGCTCGTCGAAGAGCAGCACCTCGGGGTCGCCGAGCAGCGCGCCCGCGATGCCCAGGCGCTGGCCCATGCCGAGCGAGAACCCCTTGGAGCGCCGGCCCGCCACGTCCTGGAGGCCCACCACGCCCAGCACCTCGTCGACCCGGCGGGCCGGGATGCCGGACAGCTGCGCCAGGCACAGCAGGTGCTGGCGCGCGCTGCGGCCGCCGTGCACCGCCTTGGCGTCGAGCAGCGCGCCCACCCGGCGCGGGGCGTTCGGCAGCCGGCGGTACGGCAGCCCGCCGATCGTCACCTGTCCGGCCGTCGGCGCGTCCAGGCCCAGGATCATCCGCATCGTGGTCGACTTGCCGGACCCGTTGGGGCCCAGGAAACCGGTCACGGCGCCCGGCCGCACCTGGAACGACAGGTTGTACACGGCGGTCTTCGCGCCGTACTGCTTGGTCAGGCCGACTGCCTGGATCATGCTCTGCCCCTCGCGTACACGGGGCCGTTCGCCCCGTGAGGGAGGAAGCGTAGCGGAGGGGGTTCGGTTCCCCCGGCGCCGGCGGGTGACGCTCCGCGGTCAGCGGCGGCTCACGCGTCGTGCTTCTTGAGCACTGCGTAACCGCCGATCAGCGCCACGGCGACCCAGATCGCCATGATGCCGATGCCGGTCCACGGGCCGTAGGACGTGTGGTTGTCCGACGACGGCACGACCTGCATGATCTTCTGGCCGGCCCGGTCGGGGAAGTAGCGGGCCACCGTCTTCACCTTCGGCACCGCCGACAGGATCGGCGAGACCAGGAAGAAGAACGGCATCAGGATGCCCAGGCCCAGCATCGGGCTGCGCAGCATCGCGGTCGCGCCGACGCAGAACAGCACCAGCAGCGTCATGTAGAGCCCGGTGCCGAAGACCGCGCGCAGCACGCCCGGGTCGCTGATCGACGCCTTGTGCGAGCCCAGCAGCGACTGCCCGACGAAGAAGGTCAGGAAGCTGGTGACCATGCCGACGACCAGGGCCAGCGTCCCGGCCACGGTGACCTTCGCCAGGTAGAACGAGCCGCGCTGCGGCACGGCGGCCAGCGAGGTGCGGATCATGCCGGTGCTGTACTCGCTGGCGATCACCAGCACACCGAAGACGATCAGCGCGAGCTGGCCGAGCGAGATGCCGAAGAAGCTGGTGTTGGTCGGGTCGAAGGTGGCCTTGTCGGACGCCGACATGGAGTGCCAGTTGTTGTTGAACACCAGGCAGATCACCGCGCCCAGCGCCAGGGTCACCAGGAAGGCCAGCGCCAGCGTCCACACGGTGGAGCGCACCGACCGGATCTTCGTCCACTCCGACTGGAGGACGGCCGCGGGGGAGGCCATGTCAGCGTCCCTTCTTGGAGCCGGAACCGGAGCCGTCCCGCCACTGCGCGCCCCACTGGGGCTGCGCGGGCGGCTGGGCGGGCTGTCCGCCCGGCTGCTGCCACCCCTGCCCCGGCGGCAGTCCCTCCGGTCCGCCGGTGGGCGACGAGCCCATCGGTCCGCCCGCGTGGTACTCCACCGACTCCGCGGTCAGCTGCATGAACGCTTCCTCCAACGACGCCCGCTGCGGGCTCAGTTCGTGCAGCACCAACTGGTGCCGCGCTGCGAGTTCGCCGAGCGTGGCCGCGTCGCTGTCCTGGATCTCGAACGCGCCGTCTCCGGTCTCCACCACCGTGTGCCCCGCCTGGGCCATCACGTCCCGCAGCCGCTCCGGCTGCGGGCTGCGCAGCCGGACGTAGGACCGGGAGTTCTTCTCGATGAAGTCCGACATCGAGGTGTCGGCCATCAGCCGGCCGCGGCCGATCACGATCAGGTGCTCGGCGGTGAGCGCCATCTCGCTCATCAGGTGGCTGGAGACGAAGACCGTGCGCCCCTGCGCGGCCAGGCCCTTCATCAGGTTCCTGATCCAGTGGATGCCCTCGGGGTCCAGTCCGTTGACCGGCTCGTCGAACATCAGGATCTCCGGGTCGCCGAGCAGCGCGCCCGCGATGCCCAGGCGCTGGCCCATGCCGAGCGAGAAGCCGCCGGAGCGCTTCCTGGCGACGGCGGTCAGGCCCACCGTCTCCAGCACCTCGTCCACCCGGTGCTTGGGGATGCGGTTGGACTGGGCCATGCACAGCAGGTGGTTGTACGCGCGTGCGGCCGCCGTGGATCGCCTTGGCGTCCAGCAGCGCGCCGATGTACTTCAGCGGTTCGCTGAGCTGGGCGTAGTGCTTGCCGTCGATGCGCACGTCGCCGCTGGTCGGGTTGTCCAGACCCAGCAGCATCCGCATCGTCGTCGACTTGCCCGGCGCCGTTGGGCCCGAGGAAGCCGGTCACCACGCCGGGGCGCACGGTGAAGGTCAGATGGTCGACAGCGGTCTTGTCCCCGTACCGCTTGGTGAGCCCCTGCAACTCAATCATGGGCCCGAGGCTACTTCAGACGGCACAACCCCCGCCCGAGGAGGGGGCGGGGGTTGTGGAAAAAGCCGTCAACGGGTCAGGCCCGCGACACCGGTCGGCGGCCCGAACCGGGCATCGGCGGACGGCTCAGCGGGACTGCTGGGCCGGAACGCCGCGGGAGACGGGCTCGTCGTCGGCGGGCGAACCCGCCGCGGCGACGGCGGCACCGGTCAGCGTGGCCAGCATCTCGCGGACGTTGGTCAGCTGGGCGTTGATGCTGTCGCGGCGGTTGGTGAGCGCCGCCAGCTCGCGCTCGGACTCGCTGCGGATACGGTCGGCCTTCGCGTTCGCGTCCGCGACGATGTCCTCGGACTGGCGCTGGGCGGTCTCCACCGTCTGGCGGGCCCGGCGCTCCGCGTCGGTGCGCAGCTTCTCCGCCTCCAGGCGGAGCTGCTCGGCGCGGTGCTCGATCTCCGCCAGCCGCTTCTCGGCCTTGGCCTGACGGGACGCCAGGTCGCGCTCGGACTGCTCGCGGCGCTTGGCCAGGTTGGTCTCGAAGTCCGCGGCGGCCTGGGCGGCCTTGGCGCGGGTCTCCTCGAACAGCGCGTCGGCCTCCTCGCGCTTGGCCGAGGCGTCCTTCTGCGCGTCCGCGCGGAGCTGGGTGGCGTCGCCCTTCGCCTTGTCGACGATCCGCGAGCCCTCGTCCTCGGCCTTCGCCTTGCGGTCGGAGGCGTAGTTCTCCGCGTCGCTGCGCACCTGCGCGGCGGCCGACTCGGCCAGCTCGCGGTGCTGCTCGGCGGCGCGGCGGGCCTCCTCGCGCAGGTCCTTCGCCTCCTCCTCGGCGAGACGGAGGATCTTCTCGACCCGGGCGCCGAGGCCGGCGTACGACGGCTCGGAGTCGGTGACCTGGGCCTGGGCGTTCTGGGTTTCGAGGTGCAGTTCCTCGATGCGCTTCTCCAGCGCGGTGATGCGGGTCAGCGCGCTGTCACGGTCGGCGACGAGCTTGGTGATGCGGTCGTCCACCTGCCCGCGGTCATATCCGCGACGCACGAGCTCGAAGCCGAATGGGGAGGAAGTGTCGCTCATGGGGTTCCTGTCGATGATTCAGACCGGTGAGGTGATAGAGGGAATCCTAGGGGGCTGGGCGGCGTGTCACCGAGCCATTACACATTAGCTATGCAGAATGTCCGCTCAATCGAGTGGAGCCTCGTCGCCACGCTTGCCACTCGTTCGGGTGGAAGGCGCTCCAGCCCCCGCGGCCACAGCGCTCTTGGGCGCGCCGCCGCCCGGCGCCTCGAACGACTCCAGCGCCTCCAGCACGTCCTGGACACGGGAGATCTCCGCGTTGATGTCCTCCCTGCGGCGGACCAGGGTGTCCAGCTCCCGTCTGCCCTCGGCCACGACGCGCTCCGCCTCGGCCCGCGCCTCCCCCTTGACGCGCTCGGCCTCCCGCTCGGCCTCGACCTTCTTCTGCTCGGCCTCCTTGAGCAGGCCCTCGACCTTCTTCACGGCGGCGATGCGGACCTTGCTCGCCTCCGACGTGGCGGTGGACTTCATCTCGGCGGCCCTCGCCTCGGCCTCGGCGCAGCTGCTCGGTCGCCGCGGCCACCAGCTTGTCGACCCGCTCGCCCACCGACTTCATCGCCTCGGCGGCCTCCTTGCGGGCCCGCTCGTGCAGCTCCTCCACCTCGGTCTCGACCCGGCGGCGCAGCTCCTCGGTGCGGTCCCGGGTCGTCGTCGCGTCGCTGCGCGCCTCGGCGAGCAGCGTGTCGGCGTCGGTCCGTGACCGCTCCACCATGCCGTTGCCCTCGGCGGTGGCCTCGGTGACGATCCGTTCGGCCTCGGCGCGGGCCGCGCCGACCATCGCGTCGGACTGCTCCTCGGCCTCGGTCTGCGTCCTGACCGCCTCGGCCTGCGCCTTGCCGATCAGCTCGTCGGCCTGCTCGGCGGCCTCGCTGCGGCGCTTGTTGGCCGCTTCCCTGGCCTCGTCGAGGATGCGCTGCGCGTCGGTACGGGCCTGCTCGGCGTCGTGCTCGGCCTCGGCCAGCGCCGCCGCGGCCATGGCGCCCAGCCGTTCGGCCTCCTCGCGTGCCTTGCCGACCAGCTGGTCGGCCTGGTTCGCGGCGTCGGTACGCATCCGGTTGGCGTCCTCGCGGGCCTCCGACCGCAGCCGGTCGGCCTCCTCGATCGCCTCGCCGACCGTGCGCTCGGCCAGCGACCGGGCCGCGTCGGCCTCCTCCTGCGCCTCCCGGCGCATCCGGCCGGCGTCCTCGGACGGCCCGCTCCCGCTCGGAGTTGGCGTCCGCGTGCAGCCGGTCCGCCTCGTCCTGCGCCTCGGCGCGCACCCGCTGCGCGGCGTGCTCGGCCGCCGACCGCAGCCCGGCGATCTCCTCCTCGGCCTCCTGGTGCAGGCCCGACGACCGAGTCCCGCACCTGCTGCGCGGTCGTCTCGGCGGCGCCCACCAGTTCGGCGGCCCGCTGCTCGGCCTCCGCGGCCAGCCGGTCCGCCTCCGCGGCCGCCTCCTCGACCCGGCGGCGGGCCGAGGCGAGCAGCTCCTCGCTCTCCTGCCGGGCCCGGGACGCGCTCCTGCTCCGCGTCGCCGCGGGCCGCGCCGAGCAGCTCCTCGGCCTCCCGGCGGCGGCGGACGGCCTCCTCCTGGGCGGCGGCCAGCGCCTCCGCGGCCTCCACGCCGATCCGCTCGGCCGCGGCCGCGGCCTCCGCGCGCACCCGGTCCGCGGTCTCCTGCGCCTCGGTCCTGCGCTGCTCGGCCTCCGCGGCCGCCTCGGCCTGCAGCCGTACGGCGACGGACTCGCCCTCGGCGCGGCTCTGCGCCGCGTCGGCGGCGGCCTCGTCGCGCAGCCGTACCGCCTCGGCCTCGGCCTGCTCCTGGAGCGTACGGACCCGCTCGGCGGTCTCCGTGCGCAGCCGCTCGGCCTCCTCGGCGGCCTCGCGCGCGGATCCGGTCCGCCTCGTCGCGTGGCGTCGCGCAGGCGCCTGCTCGGCGGCGGCGACCCGCGCCTCGGCCTCGCTCGCGCAGCCGGACGAGGTCGGCCTCGGCCTCGTCGCGCATCCGGGCCACGAGGGTGTCGGCCTCGGCGCGCTGCTCCTGCCGCGGCCCGCTCGGCCTCCTGCCGGACCGGGCGGCCTGCCGCTCGGCCTCGGCGTGCAGCTCGCTCGGCCTCGGCGCGGGCCTGCTCGCAGCGCCTCCTCGGCCTTGCGTGTGCAGCGCCGAGGCCCGCTCGACGGACTCGGTGCGCATCCGGTCGGACTCGGTGGCCGCGCTCTGCCGCAGCTCGTCGCCGTCGGCCTTCGCCTTGGCGAGCAGCTCCTCGGCCTTGCTCGGCGGCCTCCTCGATCTGCTGGACGGCCTCGCGCCGGGCCTCGCCGCGGATCCGCTCGCCCTCGGCGACCGCGTCGGCCCGCAGCTGCTCGGCCTCGCCGCGCAGCCGCCTGGCCTCCTCCTGGAGCTCGACGGTCCTGGCGCGGTACTCCTCGGTGTCGTCCTGGGCGGCGCCGCGCAGCTCCTGCGCGGATGCCTCCGCCTCGGCGCGCAGCCGCTCCGCCTCGGCGTCGGCCTCGCGGCGGATCCGCTCGGCCTCCTCGGCCGCCGCCTTGGTGGTCGAGCGGGCGTCCTCCGACGCCTTGGTGAGGATCTCCTCCGCCGACCTGGCGGCCTGGGCGAGCTGCGCCGCGGCGTCCTCGGTCGCCTTGGCCTTGGCCGCTCTCCTGCGGCCTCCGACTTGATCCGGTCGGCCTCGGCGCGGGCGTCGGCGACGGTCTGCTCGGCCTCGGCCTTGGCCGCCTCGGCCTCCTTGGTGGCCTCGGCGACCATCCGGGCGATCTCGGCCCTGCGCGGTCCGGGTGCGCTGCTCGTTCTCCGTCTCGGTGGCGGCCAGCCGCTTGGCCGCGCCCGCGGTCGCCTCCTCGCGCAGCCGCTCGGCCTCCGCGCGGGCGTCGCGCAGCGCCTCGTCGGCCTCCCGCATCCGCTCCTCGGCAGCCGGGACAGCTCGGTGGCCCGGATGGCGGGCCTCGTCGGACTCGCTGCGGGTGGAGGTACGGAGCTGCTCGGCCTCGGTGGTGGCCTCCTGGGCCTGCGTCGAGGCGGCGTTCAGCAGCCGCTCGGCGTCGGTGCGGGCCCGGCGCAGGAGCTGCTCGGCCTCGGCGCGGGCGGTCTCGGCGTCCGCGGTCGAGCCGCTGGCTGGTCTGCTCGGCGACCCGGGTGGCCTCGGCGCGGGCGGCGGCGAGCGCCGCCTCGGCCTCGGCGCGGGTCTCGTCCAGCAGCCGGCGGGCCTGCGACTCGCTGCGGGCCCGCAGCTGCTCGGCCCACGCCACGTTCTCGTTGACGTGGGTCTCGACGGTGGCGCGGCGCTCGGCCAGCTCGTCGTCGAGCTGGCGGCGGCGGGCGATGGCCTCGGCGTGCCACTCCGCCTCGAACCGCGACTGGTGCTCGGCCTGCTCCTGGAGCAGCCGCTGGGTCTGCGCGCGGGCCTCGCGCAGCTCGCGCTCGGCGTCGGTGCGCAGCTGGTCGGCCTGGATCTGGGCGTTGCGCAGCAGCTGGTCGGCCTGGTGGCCGATGTTGTCGTAGGCGGGCCGGGCGGCCAGGTTGCGCCGCGCCTCGTGCAGCTTGGCGCGCAGCACCTCGACCTGGTAGCCGAGGTCGTCGGCGTGGTCGACGGCCTTGCCGCGCTCGGTCCGCAGCCGTTCCATCTCGGCATCGAGCCGAGAGAGGTGGTCGTCAGCCCGGTAGCTGTCGTTGCCCCGCACTCCGCGGTCCCATCGGTCTCCTGGCGTACTCACCCGCCAACCGGGTGAGATTCTCCGTCGTCCCGTGTGAAGAAACGGAAGCGACACGAAGAATGGTGTCAGATCAACGTCGCAGAGCGGGACCGTACCCAGGAGCGAGCTCCCGGCCGTCCACCCCGGTCGGCTCGGTCACTCTACCGGGCAGCGCGGTGGTTGGGTCAGTGGTGCTGAGCGTCCTTGGGGGTTCCGGGCGCCGTGACGAGCTCGGTCAGCACGCCGTGGCAGTCCTTGGGGTGCAGGAAGGTGATCCGCGATCCCATCGAGCCGATCCGCGGCTCGTCGTACAGCACGCGGACGCCCTTGTCGCGGATGGCCTCGGAGTCGGCGTCCACGTCCGCGGTGCCGAAGGCGATGTGGTGCACGCCCTCGCCGTTCTTGGCCAGCCACTTGCCGACCGCCGAGTCCTCGCGGATCGGCTCCAGGAGCTGGAGGTAGGAGGCGCCGCCGTCGGAGGTCTCGTTGATCTTGAGCATGGCCTCGCGCACGCCCTGCTCCTCGTTGACCTCGGTGTGGAACACCTCGAAGCCGTACGTGGCACGGTAGAACTCGACGGTCGCGTCGAGGTCGAAGCAGGCGATCCCGATGTGGTCGATTCGCGTCAGCATGAGCCCAGTGCACCGCTACGGACCAGTGGTCACGCAACGTGCGCGCCATCACACGGTCTGCCGGGTGACCCCGGCCTCTACCGGTCAGTACATTGGAGATAACCCTCGTTAACCTCTCTTCAGCTGAAGGGGCCGCACCCATGACCAGCCAGGAACGACCGGTACCTCCGTCATCGTCGCGGGCGCCCGCACGCCCATGGGGCGGCTGCTCGGCACCCTGCGCTCCTTCTCCGGCGCCGACCTCGGCGGCTTCGCGATCAAGGCCGCGCTGGAGCGGGCCGGCGTCGCGCGGCGACCAGGTGCAGTACGTGATCATGGGCCAGGTGCTGCAGGCCGGCGCCGGCCAGATCCCGGCCCGCCAGGCGGCCGTCAAGGCCGGCATCCCGATGAACGTCCCCGCGCTCACCGATCAACAAGGTCTGCCTGTCCGGCCTCGACGCCATCGCGCTGGCCGACCAGCTCATCCGGGCCGGCGAGTTCGACATCGTGGTGGCCGGCGGCCAGGAGTCGATGACCAACGCCCCGCACCTGCTGCCCAAGTCCCGCGAGGGCTTCAAGTACGGCGCGATCGAGATGCTCGACGCGATGGCGTACGACGGCCTGACCGACGCCTTCGAGAACATCGCGATGGGCGAGTCCACCGAGAAGCACAACACCCGGCTCGGCATCGAGCCGCGCCGCGCAGGACGAGTTCGCCGCCCTCTCGCACCAGCGGGCCGCCGCCGCCCAGAAGAACGGCCTCTTCGACGCCGAGATCACCCCGGTCGAGATCCCGCAGCGCAAGGGCGACCCGGTCGTCTTCGCCAAGGACGAGGGCATCCGCGCCGAGACCACCGTCGAGTCGCTGGCCAAGCTGCGCCCCGCCTTCGCCAAGGACGGCACCATCACCGCCGGCACCGTCCTCGCAGATCTCCGACGGCGCCGCCGCGGTGGTCGTGATGAGCAAGGCCAAGGCCGAGGAGCTGGGCCTGGAGTGGATCGCCGAGATCGGCGCGCACGGCAACGTCGCGGGCCCGGACAACTCGCTGCAGTCCCAGCCCTCCAACGCGATCAACGCACGCGCTGGGCAAGGAGGGCCTCGACCGTCGCCGACCTCGACCTGATCGAGATCAACGAGGCGTTCGCGGCGGTCGCCGTGCAGTCGATGAAGGACCTCGGCGTCACCGCCGGAAAAGGTGAACGTCAACGGCGGCGCGATCGCGCTCGGCCACCCGATCGGCATGTCCGGCGCCCGCTCGTGCTGCACCTGGCCCTCGAGCTGAAGCGGCGCGGCGGCGGCACCGGTGCGGCGGCCCTGTGCGGCGGCGGCGGCCAGGGCGACGCGCTGATCTGCGCGTGCCGGGCAAGTGACCCGCAGCCCGCGCGGTAACGCCCGGGCCCCGACCGCGAGCCGACGCCGAACGGAGCTCAGCGATGATGGACGTCGCCGCCCTGGTCGAGCAGGCCCGGGAGGGCCGGCCGCGTGCGGTGGCCCGGCTGATCTCGCTGGTCGAGGAGGCGTCCCCGCAGCTGCGCGAGGTGATGGCCGCGCTCGCCCCGCTCACCGGCGGCGCCTACGTGGTGGGCCTGACCGGCTCGCCCGGCGTCGGCAAGTCCACCTCGACCTCGGCGCTGGTCACCGCCTACCGGCGAGCGGGCAAGCGGGTCGGGGTGCTGGCCGTCGACCCGTCCTCGCCGTTCTCCGGCGGCGCGCTGCTCGGCGACCGGGTCCGGATGTCAGGAGCACGCCTCCGACCCGGGCGTCTACATCCGCTCGATGGCCACCCGCGGCCACCTCGGCGGGCTCGCCTGGGCCGCGCCGCAGGCGATCCGGGTGCTGGACGCGGCGGGCTGCGACGTGATCCTGGTCGAGACGGTCGGCGTCGGCCAGTCCGAGGTCGAGATCGCCGCGCAGGCCGACACCACCGTGGTGCTGCTCGCCCCGGGCATGGGCGACGGCATCCAGGCGGCCAAGGCCGGCATCCTGGAGATCGGCGACGTCTACGTGGTCAACAAGGCCGACCGGGACGGCGCGGACGCCACCGCCCGCGAGCTGAACCACATGCTCGGCCTCGGCGAGTCGCGCGGCCCCGGCGACTGGCGGCCGCCGATCGTCAAGACGGTCGCCGCCCGCGGCGAGGGCATCGACGAGGTCGTCGAGGCGCTGGAGAAGCACCGCGCGTGGATGGAGGAGCACGGCGTGCTCGCCGAGCGCCGCCGCGGCGCGCGCGGCGCACGAGATCGAGACGATCGCGCTCACCGCGCTGCGCGAGCGGATCGGCGACCTGCACGGCGACCAGCACCTTTCCGCGCTTGCGGGGAAGGTCACGGGCGGGGAGCTGGACCCGTACGCGGCTTCCGACGCTCTGATCGCCACCCTCACGGGTCCCTGACGCCGGGGACGGCTCCAGGAGGGCCTGGCCCCCCTTGCCCCCGGGGCACCCGTTTTCGGGCCTGGGGCCCTTTGCCCCCGAGGGCGCGCCCTTCTATGGGCCTGGGGTCCTTTGCCCCGACGGTGCGCCCTCTATGGGTCTGGGGTGCCCTTGCCCCCGGGGCACGCGTTTTTTGGGGCTGGGGTGCCCCTGCGCGGGGCGGCGCCACGTTTTCAGGGGCGCTGGGGGCACCCCCGGACGGAGTCTGGGGGAGGAACTGCGCGACCAGCCACGGCGGTGGCGCGCCGGGCCCGCAGGCCCAGCCCCTGCGGCCATGTCGCCGGACCACCGGCCGGTGGCCGGTTGCTCGCGCAGTTCCCCGCGCCCCTGTAGGTGCTGCCCTTCCGCAAGGGCGACCACCCCGCGCCCCTGGATGGCGCCCCCTTCCGCAAGGGCACCCGCCCCGCGCCCCTGGATGACGCCCCCTTCCGCGGGGGCGGCCGCCGCGCGGCACTAGGGTGCGTGCCCTTGTACGCGGGGGTGGCCGCCGGGCGGTGGTGGGAAGGCGGCGCCTTGCGGATGGGCGCCCTCTGCGCGGGGAGGGGCTGCTCACCGCCAGGTGCTAGGTGTTGAGGGTCCCGGCGGCCGCGGGGACGGAAACCGTCGGATGACTCTTCTTCGACCGTCTTCAGGACGGCGAGAAGGCTCAGCGTGCCGAGGACCCCACCCCCGCCGAGGACGGCGTACGGCGGCGCCCAGTCGGCGAACAGCGCCGCCCGCCGTCATGCCGACACCCTGAAGAGTCATCAGCCCGGCCCCGAGCAGCGTCATCGCGCGCCCGCGCATCTCCTCGGGCACCTCCGCGACGAACCAGCGGTCCATGCCCAGCGCGTAGGCCGCGCACAGGCCGGTGAGGAAGAGCAGCACGACCCCGACCGGAAGCGGCGGGTGGAAGGCGAAGCCGATCAGCGGCAGCAGCGACACGCCCGGCGAGCGGCATCGCGATCCGGTCCCGGGCGGTCGGGCCCGAGCAGCGTGCCCGCGAGCATCTCGCTGAGCACGGTGCCCGCCGGCATCGCCGCCAGGAAGATCCCGAAGCCCAGCGACCCGGCGGCCGCGTCCTTGACGAACGGCGCCGCCACGCCCTCGGCGAGCGTGAAGAACATCGGCGGCACCCACCACATCAGCAGCAGCGCGCGGATGCGCGGCATCGCCAGCAGCCGCCCGGCGGAGGCGAGCGAGTCGCGCATCAGCGCCCCGCTGCCGGACTGCCGGGCGGGCCGGTGCCGGGTGCCGAAGCGCAGCAGCAGCGCCGAGCCGGCGAAGGTGCAGGACGGTCACGCCCAGCGCCGAGCGCGGCGACAGCCACACCAGCACCAGGCCGCCGACGCCGAAGCCGACGATCTGCGAGCTCTGCGAGACGATCCGGATCAGCGACCGGCCGAGGATGAAGAGGTCGCCCTCCAGCACGTCGGCCAGGCTCGCGGACCGGGTGCCGGTGAACAGCGGCGAGATCATCGAGGACGACCGTGCGCAGCACCAGCAGTAACGCGATCGGCGCGCCGGGCAGCGACCATGCCGGCCACGCAGACCGCGGACAGCACGTCGCAGGCGACCAGCACCTCGCGGGCCGGGTGGCGGTCGGCGATCCCGGACAGCAGCACGCCGCTGAGCGCGTACGGCAGGTTGGTCAGCGCGAAGACGAGCGCGGTGAGCAGGGCGGAGCCGGTCCGCTGGAAGACCAGCGCGGCCAGGGCGACGGTCGCGAAGACCGTGCCGAGTATCGACAGGACATGGGCGGCGAACATCGCCCGGAACTCCCGGACGGCGAACACGGCCCCGTACCCGACGGCCTTGTCGTGCCCGCTCCCGGAGGTGGTGGGAGCGTTGTCTGGAACCGGCCGGCGAAGGGGGGGTGTCCTCACGAGGAGGGTGCTCGCTGTCCGTTGTCATGACATCACACTGGTGGCAGTGGCCCCACCCGTCGTAGTCTTTCGGCCGGAGCCGAATCTTGGGGGTCGTGATGTCGTTTCGCATGCGATTTGCGGCTGAGGACCTGCTCCGCTGCCGCTTCGCGATCTCCCCGCTGCGCGAGGTCCAGGGCGCCGTCCGCACGCTCTCCCGGCCCGACCGGCACGGCTACCATCTGCCCTGGTTGCGCCAGGTGCGCTCCGCCGCCGCCGGGCTCGATCTGGCCGCCATCTGGCTGCTGTCCCCGGAGAACGGCTACGGCCCGGACTTCCTGCATCCGGTGCCCGATGTGCCGCTGGCCGCGCTGGAGGACGAACTCGACGCGATCCGGGCCACCGACCCGGCCACCGCGCGTGACCAGATCGCCCGGCGCGCTCGCCCAGACCCCCGGCGGCGACCGCAGCCGGCGCGGGCGCGGCATGCTCGCCGACCCGGCCGGCACCGTACGCCAGCTGGCCGGGCTCTACGAGCACGTGTGGACGCGCGCTGCTGGCCCCGCACTGGCCGCGGCTGCGGGCGGTGCTGGAGGCCGATGTCGCCTACCACGCACGGCGGTTGGCGGACGGCGGCATGCAGCGGCTGTTCACCGGGCTGCACCCGAAGCTGAGCTGGTCCGAGGGCGCGCTGACGGCCGCCGGGCACACCGCGCAACTGCCCGATCCGGGCGCCGCGCACGGCAGCGGCCTCGTCCTGGTGCCCAGCGTCTTCTTCTGGCCGGAGGCGGGAAGCGCCTTCGACCCGCCCTGGCAGCCGACCGTGGTCTACCCGGCCCGCGGCATCGGCGGCCTGTGGGTGCAGACCGGGCCGACCGCCTCCACCGCCCTGGTCCGCCTGCTCGGCCCCAACCGGGCCGCGATACTCACCGACCTCGACGCGCCCACCACGACCACGGCGCTGGCCCACCGGCACGCGATGGCGATGTCCTCGGTCTCCGCCCACCTCGCGGTCCTGCGCGACGCGGGCCTGCTCAGGTCGCGCCGCTACGGGCACCAGGTGCTCTACGAGCGCACGCCGCTGGGCATCGCGATGGCGACCGGCGGCCTGCTGTGAGCGCCCGGCCTGGCGGGCGGGGTGAGCGGACTCACTGCCCGAGGAAGCGCTCCACCGTCTCCACCTTCGAGGTGAGGCCGTCCGTCACCCCGGGCCTGATGTCCGCCTTGAGGACCAGCGACACCCGGGGCGCGCGCTCCTCCACGGCGGCGACGGCCCGCTTGACGACGTCCATCACCTCGTCCCACTCGCCCTCGACCGAGGTGAACATCGCGTCCGTACGGTTGGGCAGGCCCGACTCGCGGACCACCCGCACCGCGTCGGCGACGTACTCGCCGACGTCCTCGCCGACGCCGAGCGGGGTCACGGAGAAGGCGACGATCATGCGGGGGTCACCGCCTCCGCGCCTGCTCGGTGCGGGCGGCCACGACGGCGGCCGCGCACTCGCGGGCGAGCATCCGCTCGGCGAAGAAGCCGCCGGTCGGCAGGACGGAGAGCACGAAGTACAGCGCGGCGCGGCCCAGCGGCCAGCGCACCCGGTTCCAGGCCAGCGCCCAGCAGCAGCACGTACAGCAGGAAGAGCACCCCGTGCACCATGCCCATCACCGGGACGGCGTTGAAGTCCGTGGTGCGCTTGAGCACCGAGCAGACCAGCAGGAGCAGGAAGGACACCGCCTCCGGGGCGGAGATCAGGCGAAGCCTGCGCAGGGCGGCGGCGGTCTTCAGGTCCACGGGAACCTCACTGTCGGGCGGGGGCTGGCTGCCGGCGGCCGGCATTCACGCACCCGCCGTGCAGGTCTTGTGAAGGCGATCACAAGACCGTCCCCATTATCACCGGCCCGTATCGATGGCCGTGCCCCGGGGGCGGCAACCGTGCGCCGGACGATAACGTCCCCTTCCACGTAACACGCAGCAGGACGCGCGTACGGTACTCGCGTACAGCGCTCACCGACCACCACGGGGACTCCACCGATGAGCATCGACTGGGACCGCAGGCACTGCGCCCGCAAGGGCCACATCACCTACGCGCCCGACGAGGCACGGCTGCACGCCCGGCTGCAGGCGAGCACCGCCGTCGGCACCGCCTGGCGCTGCCTGCGCTGCGGCGACTTCGTGCTCGGCGAGCCGCACGGCTCCGGCCCCGCCGACCGGGCGCCCCTGGTGCCGCGCGGCAAGGCGCTGCGCGACCTGTTCATCCTGCGGGTGCTCGCGGTGGAGCGGGTGCTGCGCGGGCTGCTGATCGTGCTGGCGGCCTGGGCGGTGTGGAAGTTCTCCAACTCCCAGGACGCGGTCGCAGAAGCTCTTCGAGGACGACCTGACG
Source organism: uncultured Actinomycetota bacterium (assembly GCA_963820715.1). Classification (GTDB taxonomy): domain Bacteria; phylum Actinomycetota; class Actinomycetes; order Streptomycetales; family Streptomycetaceae; genus Actinacidiphila. Next base: position 86,591 of record CAWGAU010000008.1, read on the forward strand.
GCCTTCAAGCCGGTCGCCGAGCACTTCCACTACGACCTGGACCACTCGCCGGTCGTCGACACCATCCGCAAGACCTTCGACTACAAGAAGTCCACGCTCCAGATCGTGGCCGGCGGCCTGCTGGCGCTACGCGCTGATCGAGATCGTCGAGGGCTTCGGCCTGTGGTGGGCCAAGCGCTGGGCGGAGTACCTGACGGTCGTGGCCACCGCCGCCTTCCTGCCGCATCGAGGTCTACGAACTCACCGAGAAGATCAGCTCGTTCAAGATCGGCACGCTGGCGCTCAACGTCCTCGCGGTCCTCTACATCCTGCTCGCCAAGCGGCTGTTCGGGCTGCGCGGCGGCGCCGCCGCCTTCGAGGCGGAGCGGCGCGGGGCGTCGCTGCTGGAGGTCGAGGAGGCGGCCGGCGAGCCGGTCGAGCCGCTGCCCGTACGCCAGCGGTCCGCCGGCGGCCGCGGACGGCTCCTGACCCGATGGCGAACTTCCGGCTGCACGGCACCCGCGTCCTGGCCGTCGACCTCGCCGGCGACGCCGTCAAGGCGAAGAACGGCGCCATGGTCGCCTACGACGGCGAGATGACCTTCAAGAAGATGACCGGCGGCGGCGAGGGCCTGCGCGGCCTGGTCACCCGCCGGATCACCGGCGAGGCCATGGCGGTCATGGAGGTCAAGGGCCACGGCACCTGCTACTTCGCCGACCGCGCCACCGAGATCAACCTGGTCCGCGCTGAACGGCGACAAGCTCTACGTCGAGGCGAGCAACCTGCTCGTCACCGAGCCGGCGCTGCGCACCGGCACCACCTTCACCGGGCTGCGCGGCGCCTCCCAGGGCAACGGGCTGTTCACCACCACCGTCGAGGGCACCGGCCAGGCCGCGATCATGTCCGACGGGCCGGCGATCGTGCTGCGGGTCACCGCGCAGACGCCCGCTCGTCGTCGACCCCGGCGCGTACGTCGCGCACACCGGCAACCTGCGCCAGCAGCTCCAGACCGCGGTCGGCTGGCGCACGCTGATCGGCGAGGGCTCCGGCGAGAGCTTCCAGATCCGGTTCGAGGGCGAGGGGCTGGTGTACGTGCAGCCCAGCGAGCGCACCACGATCGGGGGCCAGTTCTAACCATGCCGTTCACCCGGATCAACTCCAAGATGGTCGAGGCGCCGATCGCCGCCGGGCCAGCGGATCTTCAGCCAGCGCGGCGCGATGCTCGCCTACCGCGGCCAGGTCACCTTCACCCCCAGCATCACCGGCGGCCAGGGCGGCGTGATGTCGATGATCGGCCGCCGCGTCGCCAACGAGGCGACGCCGCTGATGACCGTCGAGGGGAACGGCTCGGTGATGTTCGGGCACGGCGGCCACCACATCCACGCCGTCGACCTCACCGGCGAGACCCTCTACGTCGAGGCCGACCGGCTGCTCGCCTTCGACGGCTCGCTCCAGCAGGGCACGATGTTCATGGGCTCGCAGGGCGGCGTGATGGGCGTCGTGCGCGGACAGGTCACCGGGCAGGGCCTGTTCACCACCACGCTCCAGGGCAAGGGCTCGGTCGCCTTCATGGCGCACGGCGGCGTCGTCGAGCTGCCCGATCACCCCGCAGCGCCCGGTGCACGTCGACCCGCAGGCGTACGTCGCCCACCGCGGCGACGTACGCAACCGGCTCACCGCCGCGCTCGGCTGGCGCGAGATGGTCGGCCGCGGCTCCGGCGAGGCATTCCAACTGGAGCTGTCCGGCCAGGGCACGGTGTACGTACAGGCGTCGGAGGAGAAGCTGTGACGTATCCGCCCCCACCCGCCGCGCCCCCGGCCCAGCCCGGCGGCCCGGTCGTCCACGACGCCTGGACGCTGCCGGCCGACGACAACGTCAACGCGTACGCCTTCAGCGTGGAGCTCGACGGGCAGTGGTTCCTCCAGAAGGGGAAGATGATCGCCTACTACGGGCAGGTCGACTTCCAGGCGATCGGCGCACGGCGCGCTCGACCGGCTCATCGCCGACGAACTTCCACTCCCCGCTGCACGCCGCCGACTGGGTCGTCGCCACCGGCCGCGGCAAGATGCTGCTCGCCGACCGGTCGTACGACATCAACTCCTACGACCTGGACGAGGGCAACCTCACCATCCGCTCCGGCAACCTGCTCGCCTACCAACCGGGCCTGTCGCTCAAGCAGTCGATCATCCCGGGCTTCCTGACCCTCATCGGCACCGGCAAGTTCGTCGCCGCGTCCAACGGCGCCGTGCACTTCGTGGAGCCGCCGATCCGGGTCGACCCGCAGGCGCTGGTCGGCTGGGCCGACTGCCCCTCGCCGTGCCACCACTACGACCACGCCTATCTGCGCGGCGTCCTCGGCGGCATCCGGGCGCTGACCGGAATCGGCGGGGCCTCGGGCGAGGAGCACCAGTTCGAGTTCGTCGGCGCGGGGCAGGTGCTGCTGCAGTCCACCGAGATCCGTGCTCGCCGAGCGCGCGACCGGCGCCGGGCGCCGGCAAGCCGGGCACCCGTGACGAGGACCCCGTGTGACCGGTCGGCTACCCTGGCGATGCTCCACTGTTCAACCGCCGATAGGATCACCCTCATGGAGACCGAGACCGCGGACGGCGTCACGACCTGGCTGACCGAGGACGAGCAGCGGGCCTGGCGGATTCACCTCGACGTCAGCCGGCTGCTGATGTACCAACTGGAGCGCGACCTCCAGCCGTTCGGCCTGACGAACAACGACTACGAGATCCTGGTCAACCTCTCCGAGGCCGAGGACCGCCGGATGCGGATGAGCGACCTCGCACGGTCCACGCTCCAGTCCAAGAGCCGGCTCTCCCACCAGATCACCCGCATGGAGACGGCCGGCCTGGTCCGCCGGGAGAACTGCGAGTCCGACCGCCGCGGGCTGTACGCCGTCCTCACCGAGCAGGGCTGGGACGACGATGCGCGAGGTCGCCCCGCGGCATGTCGCCTCGGTCCGGGCCCACTTCATCGACCTCATCCCCCCGGGCTCGCTCGACGCCTACCACCAGGCCCTCGTCCCGGTGGCCCACCACCTGCGCGCCCAACGCCCCCGCTGACCCCGCCGAACGCCGTGACGCCGGCCCGCCCGGCCCGTAGGAACGGCCCCATACCATAAGCCCGTCCGGCGTTGGGGGACGGACCGGCGGCGCGAGGCCCGAAATTTTTCCGGGTGAGGCTGTCACATCCCACCCCGCTCCCGCGTGTAACCAGCGGGAGGGACAACGACGATGACACCCCACTCCGCCCCGGGCGCAGCCCGAACCGCGGAATTCGACCAGTTCTACACCGCCACGGCGACCCGCACCGTCGCCGCCGTCTACGCGGTCACCGGCGACCTGTCGGAAGCCGAGGACGCCGTCCAGGAGGCGTACGCCCGCGCCTGGCAGCGCTGGGACCGGCTGACCGCGGACGGCGACCCGGCCCCGTGGGTCCGCACCGTCGCCCTGCGGCTGGCGGTGAGCACCTGGCGCAAGACCCGCACCCGGGTGCGCGCCCACTTCCGGCACGGCCCGCCGCCGGACGCCCCGGCCCTCGCGCCCGACCGCGTCGCCCTCGTCGCCGCCCTCCGCGCGCTCGGCGACGACCAGCGGACCGCCGTCGTCCTGCACCACCTGCTGGACCTGCCGATCGAGGAGATCGCCCGGGAGACCGGGGTGTCCAGCGCCGCCGTCCGCACCCGGCTCAGCCGCGGCCGCAAGGCGCTCGGCGCGCGGCTGCGCGAGGAGCCGGACGACCCCGAACCCGCCGCGACCGCCGTACCCGTACGAGCGCCCGCGCCCCCCGCCGCCGACCGCCGCACCGCCCGCCCCGGGTCCCGACGCACCGAGGAGGTGCCCCTCCATGGCTGACCACCGCGACCCGTTCGACAACCGGGCCGACGACAGGACCGACCACCGGCTGGACGACCGGCTGCGGGAACTCGCCCGCGACGCCGAGCCGTTGGTCGTCCTCGCCGGCGCGGAGGCCGCCCGGGCCAGGGGCGAGCGGCGGCGGGCCCGGCGCCGGGCGGGAGCCGTCTCGCTCGTGGCCGCGCTCGCCCTGGCGGGCTTCGGCGTCCGGCAGTTCGGACCGCACGCCGGCGGCGGCCAGGACCGTACGCTCCCCGCCGCCTCGCCGCCGGCCCCACGGCCGGCCCCGACCCCACCGCGCGCCTGGACGCCGATCTCCTGCCGGTCAGCTCCCTGCCGGGCGGCCACGGCGGGAAGTGGCGGGTGGTCTCCGGGGCGGACGCGGCGAAGTTCCCCGAGGCGTGCCCGATCACCCCCGGCGACAGCGCGCTGCGGGCCGAGGCGAGCCGTACGTACCTCGCGGGCGACGGCACGGTCGCGTACTACCACCTGTTCGCCTTCAGCGGCGGTCTCGCCGCCAAGGAGGCGGTCGCCACCATGGGTTCGGGGGTCAAGACGGCTTGCGCGCACATCCCGGCGAGCCACAAGGCCGAGGCGAAGGGGACCCCCGGCTACTACTTGATCACCTCGGGTCCGAGGACGAAGTCCGTCTGGCTGGACCGCGCGGGCGACTACGTGGCCGTGCTGTCCCTGGCGGGTCCCGGGGCCCACGGCACGTACACGGACGGCAAGCAGCGGTACCCGGGCGCGCCGCCCTGGCTGTGCATCGACCAGTCGCTGAACCGGCTGGCGCCCGCCACGCTCGGCGGCGCCCCGGCCCAGCCGCCCCAGGACTCCACCACTCCTTCCACCACGGGCTCCACCAAGGGCTCCGGCGCGGACGCGGCGCAACCGCCGCGCCCCCCGCACTGCTGACACCGCCCGCCCGGGCACCTGCACCGCCCGGCCACCCGCACCCCGCAGCCACCCGCACCCCCGCAGCCACCCGCACCGCGCACCCACCCGCGCCGCGCTCACCGGGCCGGCCCCGCGGCCCGTGCCGCCCCGTGACTCTCCGTCTTCCAGGACAGGACACCCCGTGTACCGCATACGCACCTCCCGGCCGAGAACGCTCGCCCTGCCCGCCGTGCTGCTCGCCGCCGCCCTCGGCGCCGCCGCCTGCGGCGGCCACCCGGCGGCCACGGCGGGCGCCGGCGCCCCTGCCCCCGCCCACCCGGTCGCCACCACCGTCCCGCGGATCTCGGTGACCCCGGGAGCCGGCGGCCACGCCGTCGACCCGGGCGCCCCGGTCAAGGTCACGGCGGCGGCGGGCACGCTCCGCACGGTCACCGTCACCCCCGACGGCGACGCCTCCGACGGGGTGCGGCCGGTCACCGTCACCGGCGCCCTCGACCCGACCGGGCACACCTGGACCTCCGACCGCACGATGACCCCCGGCACCTCGTACACCGTCACGGTCACCGCGGCCGACCCGGCCGGGCGTCCGGCCAGGGCCACCAGCACCTTCAGCACCCGGGACGCCGACAAGGTCAACGGGGTCACGCCGGCCCCGCTCGACCACGCCGTCGTCGGCGTCGGCATGCCCGTCTCGCTCGCCTTCGACCAGCCGGTCACCGACAAGGCCGCCGTGGAGAAGGCGCTCACCGTCACCACCGTGCCCGCCGTACACGGCAGTTGGGGCTGGATCACCGATCCGCTGACCGGTGTCCAGCGGGTCGACTGGCGGCCGGCGACGTACTGGAAGCCGGACACCGAGGTCACGCTCACCGCGAGGCTCAGCGGCGTCGACACCGGCGGCCACCGCTACCTGCGCCGCGACATCGACGACACCTTCACCATCGGCGCCGCCCGCGTCTCCTACGTCGACCTCAAGGCGCACACCATGCGGGTCACCGAGAACGGCCGGACGGTCAAGAACTTCAAGATCTCCGCCGGGCGCCCGGACCACCCGACCTGGAACGGCCGGATGGTGGTGATGGACAAGCAGTCCGTGGTCCGGATGACCTCCTCCTCCGTCGGCATCGCCACCTCCGAGGACTCCTCCGACTTCTACGACGAGAACGTGACGTACGCCGTACGCGTCACCACCTCCGGCACCTACGTGCACGCCGCGCCCTGGAACGACGCCCTGATGGGCGTCAGGAACGGCAGCCACGGCTGCATCGGGATGAGCACACCGGACGCCGAGTGGTTCTTCGCCCGGGCCACCCGCGGCGACGTGGTGGTCGCCGCCGGGTCGACCCGGGCCACCGTCGACAAGGGGAACGGCTACGGGGACTGGAACGTAGGGCCGGCGCAGTGGCGCGCGCTGAGCGCTCTCGACTGACGAGACGCCCGCACCCGGTATGTGACCGCCGGGTAGGCTCTGGCGCGTGCCAAAGCCCCTGAGCCTGCCCTTCGACCCCATCGCCCGCGCCGACGAGCTGTGGACACGGCACTGGGGCGGGGTCCCGTCGATGGCCGCGATCACCTCGATCATGCGCGCCCAGCAGATCCTGCTCGGCCAGGTCGACGCGGTGGTCAAGCCGTACGGCCTGACCTTCGCCCGGTACGAGGCGCTGGTGCTGCTCACCTTCTCCAAGGCGGGCGAGCTGCCGATGTCGAAGATCGGCGAGCGGCTGATGGTGCACCCCACCTCCGTGACCAACACCGTCGACCGGCTGGTCGCCTCGGGCCTGGTCGACAAGCGCCCCAACCCCAACGACGGCCGCGGCACCCTGGCCTCCATCACGGACAAGGGCCGCGACATCGTCGAGGCGGCGACCCGCGACCTGATGGCCATGGAGTTCGGCCTGGGCGCCTACGACGCCGAGGAGTGCGGCGAGATCTTCGCGATGCTGCGCCCGCTGCGGATAGCGGCCGGGGACTTCGCCGAGGAGTGAGGCCCGGACGGCCGGGGGCCCGGCCGGGGCGCGGGACCCGGGCCCGGGTGCCAGGCCGGGCGAAGGGACCCGAAAGGCAAGGGTTACGCTGCTTGGCATGAAATCCAGCGTGCTGACCCGCTACCGGGTGATGGCCTACGTGACGGGCGTGCTGCTGATCGCGCTCACCCTCTGCGTCATCGCCCAGTACGTGCTCGACATGAAGGGCGCGAGCACGGCCACCGGCATCGTCGGCTTCGCCCACGGCTGGCTGTACGTCGTCTACCTCGTCTTCGCCTTCGACCTGTGCGCCAAGGCGAAGTGGCCGCTCGGCCGGATGGCCTGGGTGCTGCTGGCCGGCACGGTGCCCACCGCCGCGTTCTTCGTCGAGCGCCGCGTCACCCGCGAGCTCGGGCCCACGGTGGTGCACGCGGACGAGGCCGCCGAGCCCGCCAACGCTTGACCGCCGGCACCGGCCGGGGCCCCGCCCGCCAGGGCCCTGCCCGACCGGGCCGCGCGGCCCCCGCACCCGACTGAGACGTGGCTCACCCCTCCGGTGAGCCGCGCCGCATCGACATTTAGTTGGACGTCCTAGTAAATTTGAGGGATGGACGCCCACGAGATCGAGACAGGCCGCCAGCCGCTGGCAGGCACGCTACGACTCGGCCCGCAAGCGGGACGCCGACTTCAGCACGCTCTCGGGCGACCCGGTCGAGCCGGTGTACGGGCCGCCGCCGGGCGCAGACGTACCCGGCTTCGAGCGGATCGGCTGGCCCGGCGAGTACCCCTTCACCCGGGGGCTGTACCCGACCGGCTACCGCGGCCGTACCTGGACCATCCGGCAGTTCGCCGGGTTCGGCAACGCCGAGCAGACCAACGAGCGCTACAAGATGATCCTGGCCGCCGGCGGCGGCGGGCTGTCGCGTCGCCTTCGACATGCCGACCCTGATGGGCCGCGACTCCGACGACCCGCGCTCGCTCGGCGAGGTCGGCCACTGCGGGGTGGCGATCGACTCGGCCGCCGACATGGAGGTGCTCTTCGAGGACATCCCGCTCGGCGACGTCACCACCTCCATGACGATCTCCGGGCCGGCCGTCCCGGTCTTCTGCATGTACCTGGTCGCCGCCGAGCGCCAGGGCGTCGACCCCGGCGTGCTCAACGGCACGCTGCAGACGGACATCTTCAAGGAGTACATCGCGCAGAAGGAGTGGCTCTTCGCGCCCGAGCCGCACCTGCGGCTGATCGGCGACCTGATGGAGCACTGCGCCGACGGCCATCCCGGCGTACAAGCCGCTGTCGGTCTCCGGCTACCACATCCGCGAGGCCGGGCGCGACGGCCGCGCAGGAGCTGGCGTACACCCTCGCCGACGGCTTCGGCTACGTGGAGCTGGGCCTGTCCCGCGGCCTGGACGTCGAACACCTTCGCGCCCGGCCTGTCCTTCTTCTTCGACGCGCACCTGGACTTCTTCGAGGAGATCGCCAAGTTCCGCGCCGCCCGCCGGATCTGGGCCCGCTGGATGCGCGACGTCTACGGCGCGACCTCCGACAAGGCGCAGTGGCTGCGCTTCCACACCCAGACCGCCGGCGTCTCGCTGACCGCCCAGCAGCCGTACAACAACGTGGTGCGCACCGCCGTGGAGGCGCTGTCCGCGGTGCTCGGCGGCACCAACTCGCTGCACACCAACGCCCTGGACGAGACGCTGGCGCTGCCCAGCGAGCAGGCCGCCGAGATCGCGCTGCGCACCCAGCAGGTGCTGATGGAGGAGACCGGGGTCGCCAACGTGGCCGACCCGCTGGGCGGTTCCTGGTACGTCGAGGCGCTCACCGACCGGATCGAGGCCGACGCGGAGAAGATCTTCGACCGGATCAGGGAGCTGGGCGCCAAGGCCGTGCCCAGCGGCGAGCACGAGATCGGCCCGATCACCTCCGGCATCCTGCGCGGCATCGAGGACGGCTACTTCACCGGCGAGATCGCCGAGTCCGCCTTCCGCTACCAGCGGTCCCTGGAGAAGGGCGACAAGCGGGTCGTCGGCGTCAACTGCCACCACGGCTCGGTCACCGGCGACCTGGAGATCCTGCGGGTCAGCCACGAGGTGGAGCGCGACCAGGTGCGCGACGCTGGCCGCCCGCAAGGCGGCCCGCGACGACGCGGCGGTGCGCGCCGCGCTGGACGCGCATGCTCGCCGCCGCCCGCGACGGCGGCAACATGATCGCGCCGATGCTGGACGCGGTGCGCGCCGAGGCCACGCTCGGCGAGATCTGCGGGGTGCTGCGCGAGGAGTGGGGGACGTACACCGAGCCCGCCCGGTTCTGAGCCGGAATCCGCGTCCCTTCGAACCGGCCCCTTCCCGACGCCGAGTTGATCACGGTCGGCCCGCGAATCCTCGTAGGCTCGTACGCACCCAACCGGCTCTCCGAGGAAGGAACCTCGTGTCCCTCGAAGCGACCGTCGGCGACGACGGGATGATCTACATCCGCGAGACAGAGCAGCCGGAGGTGGTGGCCGTGACCACCCCCGCCAAGTGGGAGGCGTTCGTGAAGGGCGTCAAGGCGGGGGAGTTCGACCACTTCGTGGCGGGGTGGAGGTCGAGGCGGGCTGGTCCCGGACCCGGGTTGCCGCGGCGTGAACGGCCGGCCGCTCACGGCCGCGGGTGCAGCCCGGCCAGCCCGACGACGAGCAGCCGGGCGAGCCGGTCCGCCCACTGCGGGTCGACCGGCTCGCGAGCTGACCATCACCCGGTGCACCACCGCGCCCGGCGATCACGTCGAAGATCAGGTCGTCCCGTGGCCGGGTCGGCCGGCGCCGTCGTCGGGCGGCAGTCTCGCCGCGCGCCTGGGCGCGTTCGCGGCCCAGCAGCACCAGGTGCTTCTGCCGGTCCACGATCGCCTCGCGGATCCGCAGCCGCAGCGCGTCGTCGTGGGCTCGCCTCGGCGACCACCGCCATCAGCGCGGTCCTGGTCTCCGGCCGGTCGAGCAGCGCGGCGAAGCGCAGCACCACGCCCTCGATGTCGGCCTGGAGGCTGCCGCGGTCGGGCAGTTCGAGCTGCTCCTCGAAGAGCGCGGCCAGCGCGTCCACCACCAGCTCGTTCTTGCCCGCCCAGCGCCGGTACAGGGTGGTCTTGGCGACGCCCGCGCGGGCCGCCACGTCGCCCAGCGTCAGCCCGCCCCAGCCCAGCTCCACCAGCGCGGCGCGGGTGGCGTCGAGGATCGCGCGGTCCGCGTCGGCACTTCTGGGGCGCCCGGTGCGTTTGGGAGTACGGGTCGGACGGGCAGAACACATAGGCCGGACCATACCGGCCGGTAGGTTTCAACGACGAGTGAGCGGTGTCACATCCGGTGGTGCCGCGCGCGCCGGGCCCGGTCCAGTTACGCTACGACTCGTAGCGAAACGAGCGACAGCTCACTCGCGACAACCACGCCGGTGCGGATGGGGATTCGCACCACCGACAGTGCGACGAACGGCCCGCGGCCCCCGCGATCCGGCGGGGAACCGGGGTCTGTTCACGCTTTGCTCCACGAGGGGGGAGGATTGACCTCATGCAGCCACGGAACATGTCCATGAGCGGCGTGGTCGACCTCGCCGCGGTGAAGGCGGCCGGTGAGGCCAAGGCGAAGGCCGAGCAGGCCAGGGCCGCAGCGGCAGGACGCCGGCCGCCGACGCCACCGCCGGCTCCCCGCTCGTCATCGAGGTGACCGAGGCGACCTTCGAGAGCGATGTCCTCCAGCGCTCCGCCGAGGTCCCGGTCGTCATCAGCTTCTGGGCCGAGCAGGCCGAGCAGAGCAAGCAGCTCAACGCGGTGCTGGAGCGGCTCGCCGAGCGAGTACCGCGGGCCGCTTCGTCCTCGCCACCGCCGAGGTCTACGCCAACCAGCTGCTCTTCCAGCAGTTCGGCGTCCAGGGCGTGCCCGCGGTCTTCGCGGTGATCGCCGGCCAGGCGATGCCGCTCTTCCAGGGCGCGGCCCCCGAGGACCAGATCACCGAGGTGCTCGACCAGCTGATCGCGGTCGCCGAGCAGCGCTTCGGCATCGTCGGCGCCGAGACCGGGCCGGACGAGGCCGAGCGCCGCCGGCCGAGGCCGCCGCCGCGCCCGGCCACCCCGCAGGAGCTGGCGCTGGCCGCCGCCCACGACGCGCTGGACGCCGGCGACCTGGACGGCGCCATCCAGGCGTACAGGAACGTGCTGGCCGACGAGCCCGCCAACGCCGAGGCCAAGCTCGGCCTCGCGCAGGCCGAGTTGCTGCGCCGGGTGGAGGACGCCGACCCGCAGAAGGTGCGCCAGGCGGCGGCGGACGCGCCGGCTGACGTCGCGGCGCAGCTCGCGGCGGCCGACCTGGACCTGGTCGGCGGTCATGTCGAGGACGCCTTCGGCCGGCTGGTGGACACCGTGCGGCGCACCGCGGGCGAGGACCGGGACGCGCGTACGGCTGCGGCTGCTGGAGCTGTTCGAGGTGATCGGCCCGGACGACCCGCGGGTGGTGTCGGCGCGCACGCGCGCTGGCCAGGGTCTTGTTCTGACTCGCTGCGTCGGGCCGCTGTCCGCTCCGCGCTGTACGCTGCGGAGATTTAGCGACACGGCGGCCGCACTTTATCAAACCGTGATAATGCGCGGCCGCTGTTACTTCCGGTAAGAATCCCGCCCGGCTTTGTCGGCTCGATGGTGTTATATGCCGGATTTACTTCACCCCCGAGTCGACTACGCGGCGTAGCTTCACTCCGCGTGGCGATCATGCCCTGCGACCCACTTCCGTTACTCACTGGTAACGAACCCCCTTGTGCCCCGGCCGCGAATGGACCACGATCGGCCAAGCTCGGTCCGTAGCCACAGCCCGGCAGCCAGTCGGCGCGACGGCTACGGGTCCCCACCGAGCGGGGTGCGCGGTGACCGCCGTCGCCCTGGGACAGGGGGGTCTCCGTCCGCCGGATGGAACCGGACCGGAGCCTGTCCCGCAGGTTGCGCGAGAGCGTGGCCAGTGGTTGTCGCTCGGGGGTGATCGCCGAAGTTCGGACATCGCCGTCCGCACTCCCTCCGGGAGCGGACGGCCCGCCGATCACCGGCGCTCTCCTTCCCGAGGACGTAGCACTTCTCCCATCCCAGGCCGGGACCCAGGATCCGGGCCGGAGATGTACGTCCGAGAAGGAGGAAGTATGGAGTCGCTCGTTCGTGGCGGTACCAGATGGAGGCGGTTCGCCGTCGTCATGGTGCCGAGTGTCGCGGCCACCGCCGCGATAGGCGTGGCCCTGGCACAGGGTGCGCTCGCCGCGTCGTTCAGCGTGTCCGGCCAGCAGTTCAAGGTCACCGCCGAGACCCTGCACGGTGACGGGGTTCGAGCAGTACGGCATCGATCGACGCGCAGCACAGCGGCAAGGGTCCGGTGCCGGTCGCGGTTTCGGCGTTCACCGACGCCACCATCAACGGCCTGTGCCAGTCGGTGGTCGTCCCGACGCCGATCGGCGACGTGACGCTGAAGCTCACCGCGGGCAACGGCGGCAAGACGGTCACGGCGAAGAACCTCTACATCGACCTCGACCAGCTGGACGCCGACGCGACGTTCAACAACATCAACATCGGTGTCGCGGCCGGCGACAAGCGTGCCAAGGACCCGGCATCAAGCCGGGCGACAAGGCCGACCCGAGCTCCTTCGCCCAGGAGGCCGACTCGGCCGACCTGACCGGCGTGAAGCAGACGGCGTGGGCCACCAGCGCGGGCACCTTCAAGCTCGCGCGGTCTGAGCCTGCGCGTCCACAAGGGCTCCGGCGCCGGCGTCGAGTGCTACTGAGCACCCGCCGTGAGTCGGCCGGGTGGCGGGCGAGCCGCGCGGGACGCGGCTCGCCCATGCCACCGAACGACCTTCACGCAATGCCAGTCCCAGGGAGCTGTTTTCCATGAGCGCCGAGTCGACAGGACTGCGTGCCCGCATCCGCTACATCGGCGGCTGGCCTTCCGCCACTGGCGGTGGCAGCGCCCGTTCTGGGCGGGCCTGCTGACCCTCGCTGGCGGGCGTGCCGATCGCGTACTTCCCGTACGCGAACCTCACGCTCGGCCAGCTGACCGTCCGGATGGCCACGACCGCGGGCTCCGGCTCGCTGATCATCGGCGTCCTGCTGTTCGTCCTCGGTCTGACCATGTGGTTCCAGAGCGCGGTACGGGTCTTCGCCGGTGTCGCCTCGATCCTGCTCGCGCTGGTGTCGCTGGTGGTCTCCAACTTCGGCGGCTTCCTGGTCGGTTTCCTGCTCGCGCTGATCGGCGGCGCACTCGCCGTCTCGTGGGCGCCCGGCGCCCCGGCCACGGACGACCCGGGAGAGCAAGGCCGAACTGCCGGACGGCGCCCCGGGCTCCGACGGCGACGAGGAGCCGGCCGCGACCGGGCCTCGCGCGGCCGTACGCCCGGCCGGGACCCGTTCGGCAGCCCGAGCCGGTGCACGCGGGCGCGCGCCCCGACGACGAGTCCATCGAGGAGAACGGGAGGCACCGTGCTGGGTGACGAGGCTCAGCCGGCCGACGAGCGACGGGCCCCGCGCCACGGCGACCTCAGGGCCGCGCCACGCGGCCCCGCGCAAGTCGCTGCTGACCAAGCTGCACGTGCCGGCCGGCAAGGCGGTGGCGCTGGCCGCCATGCCCACGGCGGTGCTCATGGGCATGGGCCTGACGCCGCACCTCGCGCAGGCCGACGACATGCCCAAGAACCCGTTCAAGCCGGGTCCCTGCGTCACCCAGTCCGACAGCGCCGACGCCGACGGCCAGCGGCCAGGGCACCAAGGACACGTCGAAGGGCTCGTCGAGCGGCAAGGCCACGCCGAAGCCGACGACCAGCCCGAGCGCGAGCGCCACGGACACAGCCGGACCCGACCACCAGCCCGTCCGCGTCCGAGCAGCGGCGGACCCGGTGAGCCAAGCTCCTGCCCAAGACGACCACGTCCCCGTCGAGCGCGCAGCCCGCTTCGGCGAGCCCCACCGCCGACGCCCGGCGAAGTCCGTCGAACCCGCTCGACCCGCTGGGCCTGGGCAACCTGCTCGGCGGCCTGCTCGGCGGCGGCAGGCGACACCGACCCGACGCCGGCGCCCACCACGGCGAGCCCGAAGCCGGACCCGACGACGACGGCGCCCAAGCCGGACCCGTCGCCGACCGGCAGCGGTCCGTCCGAGTACGGCGGGCGGGAGCGTCCAAGGACGCCACGGACGCCGTCAAGAAGGCCACCAAGGCCCTCACGGACGCCGCGGCGAGTCCGAAGGCCTACGGCGTCGCGGCCACGGCGCGCCACGGACGCCGTCCACGGGCTCCGCCGACGGCACGCAGGCGTACCCCTGCCCGACGTACGACGCGAAGGCGCTCGCCGACGCGAACACGGAGACCGGCATACCGCTGCTGCCGGACGCCCCGTGGACGCTGAAGAGCAGCAAGCTCACCCTGCACGGCCTCAAGTACGACGGCATCGTGCAGGTGCGGACCTACAGCGGCACGGTCAAGGACGTCCTGAAGTTCACCACCACCGGCATCGACATCGGCGACCTCTACCAGATCGTGGAGGGCCCGCAGCGGCACGCCACACCGGGGTCAAGGCCGCCGCCGGCTCCACGTCGACGATCCGCAACGGCACCACGACGATGTACACCGAGTCGCTCAGCGGCAACCTGCTCGGCCTCATCCCGATCACCTTCACCCCGAAGGCCCCGCCGCCGCTGACGCTGCCGGAGCTGTTCTTCACCAACGTGACGGTGATCCAGGCCGGCCAGTTCGGCGGCGACCTGCACGTCCCGGGCATGCAGGTGCTGCCCAACCAGCCCTGACCGCAACCGGCAGGCCGCGGCAGCCGTACCGCAGGACCGCGCGGCCCGTACCCCCTCCCACAGGGGTACGGGCCGCGCGGCGTTGCGGGTGTCGGCCGCCGGTCGCGGCGCGGCGGGTCAGTCGCCCAGGTGGTGGACCCGGACCAGGTTGGTGGTGCCGGGCACGCCGGGCGGCGAGCCGGCCGTGATGATCACGGTGTCGCCCTTGGCGTAGTCGCGAGAGCTTGAGCATCTCGCGGTCGACCAGCTCGACCATCGCGTCGGTGTGTGTCGACGTGCTCCACCACGAAGGTCTCCACGCCCCAGGTCAGGGCGAGCTGGTTGCGGGTCGCGGCGTCGGTGGTGAAGGCGAGCACCGGCTCCGGGACGCGGTAGCGGGCCAGCCGGCGGGCGGTGTCACCGGACTTGGTGAAGGCCACCAGCGTCTTGGCGTCCAGGAAGTCGGCCAGTTCGGCGGCCGCGCGGGCCACCGCGCCGCCCTGGGTGCGCGGCTTCTTGCCGGGGGCCAGCGGCTGCGAGGCCGCGGCACGAGCAGCTCCTCCTCGGCCGCCTCGACGATCCGGGACATCGTCTTGACCGTCTCGATCGGGTACTTGCCGACCGAGGACTCCGCGGAGAGCATCACCGCGTCCGCGCCGTCCAGGATCGCGTTGGCCACGTCGGACGCCTCGGCGCGGGTCGGCCGGGAGTTGGTGATCATCGACTCCATCATCTGGGTCGCCACGATCACCGGCTTGGCGTTGCGCCGGCACAGCTCGACCAGCCGCTTCTGGACCACCGGCACCTGCTCCAGCGGGTACTCCACCGCCAGGTCGCCGCGGGCCACCATCACCGCGTCGAACGCGACGACGACGTCCTCCATGTTCTCGCACCGCCTGCGGCTTCTCCACCTTGGCGATGACCGGGACCCGGCGGCCCTCCTCGTCCATCACGCGGTGCACGTCGCGGACGTCCTTGGCGTCGCGCACGAAGGACAGCGCGACCATGTCGACGCCCATCGCGCAGCGCGAACCGCAGGTCCTCGATGTCCTTCTCGGACAGCGCGGGCACGTTGACCGCGGCGCCGGGCAGGTTGATGCCCTTGTGGTCGGAGATGACGCCGCCCTCGACGACCAGCGTGCGGACCCGGGGGCCGTCGACCTCGATGACGCGCAGCGCCACGTTGCCGTCGTTGATCAGGATCGGGTCGCCCTGCGAGACGTCGCCGGGCAGGCCCTTGTAGGTGGTGCCGCAGATGCGACTTGTCGCCGGGCACGTCCTCGGTGGTGATGGTGAACTCGTCGCCCGCCACCAGCTCCACCGGGCCGTCGGCGAACTTGCGCCAGGCGGATCTTGGGACCCTGGAGGTCGGCGAGCACGCCGACCGCCCGGCCGGTCTCGTCGGCGACCTTGCGCACCCGCTGGTAGCGCTCCTCGTGCTCGGCGTGGCTGCCGTGGCTGAAGTTGAGGCGGGCCACGTTCATGCCGGCCTCGACCAGCGTCTTCAGCTGGTCGTAGGAGTCGACGGCGGGACCCAGGGTGCAGACGATCTTGGCTCGGCGCATGGGCGCTATCCTATCGGTTTGTTCCGCAGCGGAATAATCTGGGGCTTCGTGGCTGCGGGACGGTTCAACCGCGCGGCCAGTGCGTAAGTATCGCGGGCGATCTCCAGCTCCTCGTCGGTGGGGACCACCGCGACGGCCACCCGGCGAGTACGTCCGGCGAGACCAGCCGCGCCGCGCCGGACGCGCACCGCGTTGCGCACCGGGTCGACGCGCGATGCCCAGCTGCTCCAGGCCGTCCAGCGCGGCCGCCCGCGACCGCCGCGCGAGTTCTCGCCGACGCCGGCGGTGAAGGCGATCGGCGTCCACCCGGCCCAGCACCGCCGTGAAGGCGCCGATGTAGCGGCGCAGCCGGTGCACGTAGACGTCGAAGGCCAGCCGCGCGGCCGGGTCGCCCTCGCCCATGCGGCGGCCGATCTCCCGCATGTCGTTGTCGCCGCACAGGCCCAGCAGCCCGGAGCGCTTGTTCAGCAGGTCGTCGATCTCGTCGGTGCCCATGCCGCCGACCCGCTCCAGGTGGAAGACCACCGCCGGGTCGAGGTCACCGGAGCGGGTGCCCATCACCAGGCCCTCCAGCGGGGTCAGCCCCATGGAGGTGTCCACGCACACGCCGCCGCGCACCGCCGAGGCCGAGGCGCCGTTGCCCAGGTGCAGCACGATGACGTTGACGTCGGCCGGGTCCTTGCCGAGCAGCGGCGGCCGTCGCCCGCGAGACGTAGGCGTGCGAGGTGCCGTGGAAGCCGTAGCGGCGGATGCCGTAGCGCGGTCGGCGGTCGCCGCGTCGATCGCGTAGCGGGCCGCGGCCTCCGGCATGGTCGCGTGGAAGGCGGTGTCGAAGACGGCCACCTGCGGCAGGTCGGGGCGCAGCGCCGCGGGCCACCTCGATGCCGGTGATGTTCGCCGGGTTGTGCAGCGGGGCGAGCGGCACCAGCTCGCTCGATCTCGGTGAGCACCTCGTCGGTGATCAGGGTCGGCGCGGTGAAGCGGGTGCCGCCGTGCACCACCCGGTGGCCGACCGCGGCCAGCGCGGGGGAGTCCAGGCCCAGGCCCCGCTCCTCCGAGCTGCCCGGCCACCCGGCGCAGCGCCTCGGCGTGGTCCGCCGACCCCGCCCACCTCGCCGATCCGCTCCACCACGCCGGAGGCGAGCCGCGCGTGGTCGGCCATGTCCAGCAGCTGGTACTTCACCGACGAGGAGCCGGAGTTGAGCACCAGGACGCGGGTGGCGTGCCCGGTCTGCCGCCGCCCGGCGGCCTCGCGCGCACGCTCACCGACGGTCGTCCCCCTGGGCCTGGATCGCCGTGATGGCGACCGTGTTGACGATGTCCTGGACCAGCGCGCCGCGCGACAGGTCGTTGACCGGCTTGCGCAGGCCCTGGAGCACCGGGCCGACCGCGACCGCGCCGGCCGAGCGCTGCACGGCCTTGTACGTGTTGTTGCCGGTGTTCAGGTCGGGGAAGATCAGCACGGTCGCCTGCCCGGCGACCGCCGAGCCCGGCAGCTTGGTGGCCGCCACCGAGGGCGCGACCGCCGCGTCGTACTGGATCGGCCCCTCCACCAGCAGGTCGGGCCGCTGCTGCGCGGACCAGGTCGGTGGCCGCGCGCACCTTGTCGACGTCGGCGCCGGAGCCGGAGGTGCCGGTGGAGTACGACAGCATCGCGACCCGCGGCTCGCACGTCGAAGCGGGCCGCGGTGGCCGCCGCCTGGATCGCGATGTCCGCGAGCTGCTCGGCGTCCGGGTCCGGGTTGACCGCGCAGTCGCCGTAGACCAGCACCTGGTCGGCCAGGCACATGAAGAACACCGACGAGACGATCGCCGCGTCCGGCCGGGTCTTGATGATCTCGAAGGCCGGCCGGATGGTGGCCGCCGTGGAGTGCACCGCGCCCGAGACCATGCCGTCGGCCAGGCCCTCCTGGACCATCAGCGTGCCGAAGTACGACACGTCCGCGACCACGTCGTACGCCAGCTCGTAGCGTGACGCCCTTGTGCGCGCGCAGCTTCGCGTACAGCGCGGCGAACCGGTCGCGCAGCGGGGAGGTCTGCGGGTCGACGATCGCCAGGGCCGGGTCGTCCAGGCCGATGCCGAGGTCGCCGGCCTTCTTGCGGACCGCGTCCTCCTCGCCGAGCAGCGTCAGGTCGCACACGCCCCGGCGCAGCAGCACCTCGGCGGCGCGCAGGATGCGCTCCTCGGCGCCCTCGGGCAGCACGATGCGGCGCTTGGCGGCCCGGGCCCGCTCCAGCAGCGCGTGCTCGAACATCATCGGGGTGACCCGCGCGGAGCGGGCCACCGACAGCCGCTCGGTCAGCTCGGCGGTGTCCACGTGCGTCTCGAACAGGCCGAGCGCGGTCTCCGCCTTGCGCGGGGTGCCCGCGCCGAGCTTGCCGTCCAGTCCGAACAGCTCGGCGGCGGTCGGGAAGGAGCCGGTCGGCACCGCGAGCACCGGCGTGCCGGGCGCGAGCCGGGCGGCCAGCGCCAGGATGTCGGGGCCGGGCTTCTCGTCCAGGGTGAGCAGCACGCCCGCGATCGGCGGCGAGCCCGCCGAGTGCGCCGCCAGCGAGCCGATGATCAGGTCCGCGCGGTCGCCCGGGGTCACCACCACGCAGCCCGGTGGTCAGCTTGGGCAGGAAGGTCGGCAGCATCGCGCCGCCGAAGACGAAGTCCATCGCGTCCCGGGACAGCCCCGCGTCGTCGCCGAGCAGCACCTCGGCGCCGAGCGTCTCCACGATCTGCCGGACCGTCGGCGCGGACAGCGCCGGCTCGTCGGGGAGCACGTACACCGGCAGGTCCACCGCGCGGCGCAGCTGCACGGCCGCGCGGTCGGCCTCGGCCGGGTCCACCCGGTTGGCGATCAGCGCGATCACGTCGCAGCCGAGGTTGGTGTACGCGTGGTAGGCGTTGCGGACCTCGGCGACCACCGACTCGGCGCTCTGCTCCCGGCCGCCGATCACCGGCAGCACGGAGGCGCCGCACTCGTTGGCGAGCCGCGCGTTGACGCCGAGTTCGGCCGGCAGGTTGGTGCCGGCGAAGTCCGAGCCGAGGATCAGCACGGTGTCGTACGACTCGGCGACCCGCAGGTAGCCCTCGACCAGCCGGGCGGTCAGGGCCTCCTGGCCCTGCTCGGCCTGGAGGGCGGCGGCCTCCTCGTACCCCATCCCGAAGACGGTGGCCGGCTCCTGGGTGAGGCGGTAGCGGCCGCGCAGCAGTTCGAAGATGCGGTCGGGGGTGTCGTGCACCAGCGGGCGGTAGATGCCGACCCGGTCGACCTGGCGGGTCAGGAGCTCCATCACTCCCAGCTCCACGACCTGGCGGCCGTCGCCGCGGCCGATCCCCGTGACATAGACGCTGCGCGTCACGCCTGTGCTCCGTCTCCATCCGTCCGGCTCGCGCCGGGCTTGCGCGTACGGGCGGTACGCACCCTGACGGTAACCCCTCCCACGGCGCCCCTCCGGCAGAGGCCGCCTCGTCCACGGGCGTGGGGTGCCTTGCGCTGGGCGGCGCCCGTCCAGGGGCGTGGGGTGCCCTTGCGCCCGACGGCGCCCGTTTGAGGGGTGGGGTGCCCTCGCGCGGGGCGGCGCCTTACAGGGGCGCGGGGTGCCCTTCCGGCACGAGGGTGCCTGGCTTTTAGGGGCGCGGGGAACTGCGCGATCAAGCCACGACGTGGCTGTGACGTCGTCACCGGCCCGGTGGGGCTGTTGCTGTCGTGTCCGGACCACCGGCCGGTGGCCGCCTCCCGCGCAGGCACCCACCCCGCGCCCCTGGTAAGGCGCCCCCTTACGCAGCGGCACCCACCCCGCGCCGCGGGTGAGGCGCCGCCTTACGCACGGGCACCCACGCCGCCCCTGGGTGCTGACGCACTTCCGCAGGGGCACCCGCGCCGCGGGGAGGGAGCCGCCGTGCGCAGCGGCACCCCGCGGCCCGGGGGAGGGAAGGCCCTGTTACGCCGCGCGAGGCGTGATGTGCACGTAGAGTGAGGAGAAAGCGGACAAGGAGGGCGCTGCGATGGACGTACTGGCCACCGGCGTGCAACGCGACGAGCGCCCGCTGCTGGAGCGGGCCTTCGCGCCCCGCCACCAGGTCCGCTGCCTGGAGACGCTCCTGACCGCCGACACCCTGCCGCTGGCCGCAGGCTACGAAGCGGTCTCCACCAGCGTCGACGCCGTACTGGACGCGCCCGCCCTGGAGGCCCTGGTGCGCGGCGGCACCCGGCTGATCACCCAGCGCTCCACCGGCTACAACAACATCGACCTCGCGCACGCCGAGCGGCTGGGCCTGACCGTCTCCCGGGTCGCCCGCTACTCACCGTATGCGGTCGCCGAGTTCGCCTGGACGCTGGCGACGGCCCTCAACCGCCGGATCGTGCGCGCCGCGGGCCGTACCCGCGACTTCGACTTCCGGCTCGACGGCCTGCTCGGCCGCGACTTCCACGGCCGTACCGTCGGGCGTCATCGGCACCGGCCGGATCGGCACCGCGTTCGCCGCCATCGCCCGCGGCTACGGCATGCGGCTGCTCGGCTGGGACATCACCGCCAACCCCGACTGCGCCGAACTCGGCATGGAGTACGTCGAACTGGACCGGCTGCTGCGCGAGTCCGACCTGATCAGCCTGCACGTGCCGCTGATGCCCTCCACCCACCACCTGCTCGGCGCGCGGCGGCTGGCCGAGCTCAAGGACGACGCCCTGCTGGTCAACACCAGCCGCGGCGCCCTGATCGACGCGGCCGCGCTGGTCGAGACGCTGCGCGAGGGCCGGCTCGGCGGCGTGGGCCTGGACGTGTACGAGGAGGAGGCCGGGGTCTTCTTCTACGACAAGTCGCTGGAAGTGATGACCGAGGAGACCCTCGCGCGGCTGCTGACCTTCTCCCACGTGCTGGTGACCTCGCACCAGGCATACTTCACGGTTGACGCGGTGGAGGAGATCGTGGCGGCGACCGTCCGCAATGTGGACGACTATCTCGCCGGACGGATCACGGAGTGCACGCTGATCCCGAAGTCCCCGTGACGCCCCGAGTCCGGCCGGACCCGCCGACAGGCCGGGGCCGACCCCGAACCCCTTCCTGGAGACACCTCCCATGCGCATCGGAGTCCTCACCGCCGGCGGCGACTGCCCCGGCCTCAACGCCGTCATCCGGTCGGTCGTGCACCGCGCGCTGACCGGCCACGGCGACGAGGTCATCGGCTTCGAGGACGGCTTCGTCGGCCTGCTGGAAGGCCGCTTCCGGCCCCTCGACCTCAACTCCGTCAGCGGCATCCTGGCCCGCGGCGGCACCATCCTCGGCTCGGCCCGGCTGGAGCGCGCCCGGCTGCGCGAGGCCGCGGACAACGCGGACGAACTGTGCTCGCAGTACGGCATCGACGTGCTGCTGCCGATCGGCGGCGAGGGCACGCTGACCGCCGCGCGGATGCTCTCCGACGCCGGGATGCCGGTGGTCGGCGTGCCCAAGACCATCGACAACGACATCAACGGCACCGACCGCACCTTCGGCTTCGACACCGCCGTCACCGTCGCCACCGAGGCGATCGACCGGCTCAAGACCACCGCGGAGTCCCACCAGCGGGTCATGGTCGTGGAGGTGATGGGCCGTCACGCCGGCTGGATCGCCCTGGAGGCGGGCATGGCCAGCGGCGCGCACGGCATCTGCGTCCCCGAACGCCCCTTCGACCCGGCCGACTTGGTGGAGATGGTCGAGGAACGCTTCGCCCGCGGCAAGAAGTTCGCCGTCATCTGCGTCGCCGAGGGCGCCCACCCGGCCAAGGACACCATGGACTACGGCGTCGGCGAGATCGACAAGTACGGCCACGAGCGCTTCACCGGGATCGGCACGACGCTCGCCCGCGAGCTGGAGGCGCGGCTCGGCAAGGAGGCCCGCCCGGTCATCCTCGGCCACGTCCAGCGCGGCGGCGTCCCCACCGCCTACGACCGGGTGCTCGCCAACCGCTTCGGCTGGCACGCCGTCGAGGCCGCGCACAGCGGGCGCCTTCGGCCACATGACCGCGCTGCACGGCACCCGCATCTCGCTGGTCCCGCTCGCGGACGCGATCACGCACCTCAAGACGGTCCCCGAGGACCGGATGGACGAGGCGGAGTCGGTCTTCTGAGGTTATTCAGCTCAGGGCCGACCAGAAGCGGGCGACCGCGGTGGACAGGAAGTCCTGGCCGGCCCGGTCGGTGGCCGAGGACGCGGAGGTCGGCGCCCACGACAGGCTGGGCAGGACGGTCGCCTGGTAGTCGGCGTGCAGGTGGCGCAGCGCCGGGGTGACGCGTTCGCGCGGGGAGGCCACCAGCGCGGCGACCGGGCGGACGTACGGCTGCCAGCGGGTCGTCACGGCCTGCCGCAGCAGCTCCGCGAGCCGGGGTTCGGCGCCCGTCGCGGTCAGCAGCGCGGGGGCGCCGAGCCCGAGGGTGTCCGCGAGCGCCGCGGTCTGCCGGGCGTTGCCGGGCCACTCGCCGCGGGCCTCCGCCCGTTCGTACGCGGCCTGCGTCATGCCGACCGCCCGCGCCACGTCCGAGGCGGCGAGGCCGCGGGCCAGCCGGTGTTCGAGCAACGTGCGCGGCATCGTCATGAGTTCGGCCGGGGCGCACCACAGGGCGGCTGCCAGCGCGGGGAGTTCGGCGCGGCTGGGCGCCGCGTGGCCCTGTTCCCACGCGGCGACCGTCTCCGGGCGCACGGGCAGGCCGTACGACACCTGCATGGCGTGGGCGACGTGCCCGTACGTCAGGCCGAGTTGTGCGCGGAGGCGGCGGATCGCCGAGCCGTCGAAGGGTACGGGGTGCACTTGGCCCACCCTATGTACGGGAAGCCTCCGGCTCGCCTCGTACGGTCCACCGAACCTTCCGTCCCCACCCGAGCTTTCGCTCGTACGATCACACCACCCGCCCGCGCGGGGGCCGCCGTCGCGGAAGAGGGTACGCACCCTAGGGCCGCAGGGCGGGTGCCGCTACGGAAGGCGGCGCCTTCCCCTGGGCGCAGGGCGGGTGCCGTTGCGTAGGTGGGCGCCCTACCAGGGGCGCGGGGAACTGCGCGGGCAACCGGCCACCGGCCGGTGGTCCGGCGACATCGCCGCGGGGGCAGGGCCCGCGCCGCGGGGCGCATGGGCACCCCGGGCCCCGTGGAACGTGGGGCGAGCCCCTCCGCGGGGGCACCCCGGGATCAGGCGAGCCGGCGGAGCCAGACCGTGGCGAGAGGGGGGAGCGTCACGGTGACGCTGTGGCCACGCCCGTGACA
This sequence comes from uncultured Actinomycetota bacterium, assembly GCA_963820715.1. Lineage (GTDB taxonomy): Bacteria > Actinomycetota > Actinomycetes > Streptomycetales > Streptomycetaceae > Actinacidiphila. Next base: position 109,845 of record CAWGAU010000008.1, read on the forward strand.
GGCCGCCGGCTCGGACTTGACGGGCGCGTCCACGAGGACGCCGCTGCCGCCGTACCGCTCCTCGTCGGTGTTGAGCACCGGGCCCACACCGCGTCCGGGGCAGCCCGAGCCGGTAGTCGGTGCCGCACCACCGGCGAGAAGTTGCTGACGCACAGCAGCGGCCGCCCGCGCGCGTCGTACCGCAGGAAGGAGAACGTGTTGTCCTCCGACGCGCGCCGCCGTCGATCCACTCGAAGCCGGCCGGGTCGGTGTCGCACTGCCACAGCGCGGGCGTCGCCGCGTAGACCGCGTTCAGGTCGCGCACCAGGTCGCGCACCCCGCGGTGGTCGGCCGGCGGCCGTATACGTCTCGTCCAGCAGCCACCAGTCCGGGCCGTTGTCGTGGGACCACTCCGCGCCCTGCGCGAACTCCTGGCCCATGAAGAGCAGTTGCTTGCCCGGGTGGGCCCACATGAAGCCCAGGTAGGCGCGGTGGTCGGCGCGCTGCTGCCACCAGTCGCCGGGCATCTTGCTGACCAGCGAGCCCTTGCCGTGCACCACCTCGTCGTGCGAGATCGGCAGCACGTAGTTCTCGCTGTACGCGTACACCATCGAGAACGTCATCTCGTCGTGGTGGTACTTGCGGTGCACCGGCTCGTGCGACATGTACTCCAGCGAGTCGTGCATCCAGCCCATGTTCCACTTCAGGCCGAAGCCGAGGCCGCCGAAGCCGCCCGGGCCGATCGTGGTGGGTGGCGCGGGTCACGCCGTCCCAGGCGGTGGACTCCTCGGCGATGGTGACCACGCCGGGGCAGCGCCGGTAGACGGTGGCGTTCATCTCCTGGAGGAAGGCCACCGCGTCCAGGTTCTCCCGGCCGCCGTAGCTCGTTCGGCAGCCAGTCGCCGCCCTCGCGCGAGTAGTCGAGGTAGAGCATCGAGGCGACCGCGTCGACCCGCAGCCCGTCGATGTGGAACTCCTCGCACCAGTACACGGCGTTGGCGACCAGGAAGTTGCGGACCTCGGTGCGGCCGAAGTCGAACTCCAGGGTGCCCCAGTCCGGGTGCTCGGCCCGGCGCGGGTCGGCCGGCTCGTACAGCGGCTCGCCGTCGAACCGGGCCAGCGCCCAGTCGTCCTTCGGGAAGTGCGCGGGCACCCAGTCCATGATCACGCCGATGCCGGCCCGGTGCAGCGCGTCCACCAGGAAGCGGAAGTCGTCCGGCGAGCCCAGCCGCGAGGTCGGCGCGTAGTACGAGGTGACCTGGTAGCCCCACGAACCGCCGAAGGGGTGCTCGGCGACCGGCATCAACTCCACGTGGGTGAAGCCCAGTTCCTGCACGTAGCGCGGGCAGCTGCTCGGCCAGCTCGCGGTAGTCGAGGCCCGGCCGCCAGGACGGCAGGTGCACCTCGTAGACCGAGAACGGCGCGCGGTGCACCGGGGTGTCCGCGCGGTGCGCCATCCACTCCTGCGTCCGCCCAGGTGTACGCGCGACTCGGTCACGATCGAGGCGGTGGCGGGCGGCAGCTCGGCGGCCCGCGCCATCGGGTCGGCCTTGCGTGCCCGCGCGAGCCGTCGGGGCGGGTGATCTCGTACTTGTACGCCGTGCCCGCGCCGACGCCCGGCACGAACAGCTCCCACACGCCCGGACGAGCCCAGCGAGCGCATCGGGAAGCGCGGTGCCGTCCCAGAAGTCGAAGTCGGCGGCCAGCCGCACCCCGCGCGCGTTCGGCGCCCACACCGCGAACCGGGTGCCGGCCACGCCCGCGTGCGCCATCGGCTGCGAGCCGAGCGCCTTCCACAGCTGCTCGTGCCGGCCCTCCCCGATCAGGTGCAGGTCCAGCTCGCCGAGCGCGGGCAGGAAGCGGTACGGGTCGTCCACCACGTGCTCGCCGTCGTCGTACGTCACCGCGAGCCGGTACTCGGCCGGCACCGCGGCCAGCGGCAGCACCGCGGAGAACAGCCCGTCGCCCTCCGGCGCCAGTTCGGTCCGCGCCCCGTCCAGCACGACCGCCACGGCCCGCGCGTACGGCCGCAGCGCCCGGAACCGCACGCCGCCGCCCACCGGGTGCGCGCCCAGCAGGCCGTGCGGGTCGTGGTGCGCGCCGTTGAGCAGCCGCCACCGGTCGCTCGCCGAGAGGCTGCCGGCGAACGGCGTCCGCCGGCGGGTCCGGTCGCCGTCCCGCGCGGGCTCCGGCCGCGACCGGCCGCGCGGGTGCCGCTGCCGGGCGGGGGCGGCCGGCGGCGGACGCCGTCCGTCGCCGGCGGTCCGCGGCGCCGTGGCCGAGGCGCGCGGGCCGCGGGCCGTCGGGTCCGGTAGCCGCGTGCGGACGCCTCGCCGACGGGGGTCGCGGCGGGCTCGGTCGGCGGCGTGGGCTGGTCGGGTTCGGCGTTGCGGGGAGTCACGGGTGGTTCTCCTCGGGCGGGTCGTTGCGGGGCGGACGGCGGGCGGGGCGCGGGAGCGGGGTCAGCCCGGGGACGGCGGCGAGGCGGGCGAGGGCGGACAGCGGGATCGGGAGCCAGCGCGGGCCGGTGCCGGGCCTCGTAGCGGGCCTCGTACACCGCCTTGTCCGTCTCGAACGCCCGTATCAGCACCGGCTGTTCGCGCGGATCGACGCCGGAGACCGCCGCGTAGCCGGTGCAGTACGCGTCGCGGTGCCGGGCCGCCCAGGGGCCGTTGCCGCTGTGGTGGGCCGCGTAGTCGAAGGAGCGCAGCATCCCCGCGACGTCCTGGACCGGCGGGCGCGGCGCGGCGCCGCTCGGCCAGCGGCCGGGCCGGCTCGCCCTCGAAGTCGATCAGCACCCACTCCCCGTCGGGCCCGCGCAGCGCCTGCCCCAGGTGCAGGTCGCCGTGGATCCGCTGGGCGGTGACGGCGCCGGCGATCCCGGACGCGCTCGCGCCGAGCTTGGCCAGGTCGTCGAAGGCGGCCCGCAGCGCCCCGGCGTACGGCCGCACGCGCCGGCACCTCGGCCGCGGTCTCCGTCCAGCCGCCGGGCCATGCGCGGTGGCGATACGTTCCAGCGCGTCGCCGGTCCAGCTCGCGGACCGGCAGCGCGGCGGCGAGCGAGGCGTGCACCTCGGCGGTGGCCCGGCCGAGCGCCGCGGCCTCGTCGCGGAAGTCGCCGTCCTCGGCCACCGAGGCCAGCGCCAGCGCCCAGCCGTCGGACGCGCCGGGCAGGAAGCGCTGGAGCACGCCGAGCGTGGTGGGCTCCTGGCGCCTCGTCGTCCTCGGCGGCGAGCGCCTCGAACCAGGCCACCGGCTCCGGCGACCCGCCGCGAGCCGGCCCGGGCCAGCGCCAGCGACAGTTCGAGGTCGGGGTTGGTGCCCGGCGAGACCCGGCGGAAGAGCTTGAGGATGTACGCGTCGCCGTAGACCACCGAGGTGTTGGACTGCTCGGCGGTGGAGACCCGGGGGGTGAGCGCCGGCCGGGAACTGCGCGCTCGGCTCGGTGGTGAAGCGCAGCCGCCCGCTGGCGCCGGGCAGCCGCAGCCGCTCCAGCAGCAGCGCGGCCAGCCGCGGGTCGTGCGGCGCGTCGTAGAGCGTCAGCCCGTCGTAGGGGCCGCCGACGGCCGGGCCCAGCGCGGTGCGCACCAGCGCGGACGGCAGCAGCGGATGCGCGCCGAGCAGCAGTTGGTAGCAGTCGGCCGGCCGCCCGGGCTGCTCGACGTCGACCAGGACGTGCAGAAGTCCGATCGGACCCAATCGGCCACCCGGGGGAACCAGCTCGGTGGCCGCGGCCAGCCGGAAACCGCCGATGGGCAGGCCCTTTCCGGCGAACCAGCGCTGCCGCGGCAGCCAGCCGCGCAGCAGCGGATCGAGCGAACGCAGCAGTCCGGGCACGAGATCACGGCCGGGGCGCGGTGGGCATACGGGTCCAGGAGCTGTCCGACATGACGTCCTTTCCCCGGGGAGTCGCGCACCCGTCCGCTGCATACCAGTGGCGGGGGCGCCAGCCTCCCGGATGACGGGTTCGGGCTGTCCGGCGACACGGGGAGCCTGCCCCGGGCGGGTGACAGGAAACCGCCGTACGGGCTGCTACGAGGGGTACTTCTGGAGATCGTCCCAAAGGAGTGGCCCCACCGCACCTCGGGGCGCGGACGTTTACCTGCGGGGACCACGAACGTCACACACGGTGGAGCGCGGGGGGCCGGCCGACCCGGCCCCCCGGCGTCACGACGGGTCGCGGCGCAGCCGGAACCAGTAGAAGCCGTGGCCCGCCAGCGTCAGCAGGTACGGCAGCTGGCCGATCGCCGGGAAGCGCACCCCGCCGATCAGCTCCACCGGGTGGCGGCCCGCGTACCGCCGCAGGTCCAGCTCGGTGGGCTGGGCGAAGCGGGAGAAGTTGTTCACGCACAGCACCAGGTCGTCGCCGTCCTCGCGCAGGAAGGCGAGCACCGCCGGGTTGCTGGAGGGCAGCTCGGTGTACGAGCCGAGGCCGAAGGCGCGGTTCTGCTTGCGGATCTCGATCATCCGCCGGGTCCAGTGCAGCAGCGAGCTGGGCGAGCTCATCTGCGCCTCGACGTTGGTGACCTGGTAGCCGTAGACCGGGTCCATGATCGTCGGCAGGAAGAGCCGGCCCGGGTCGCTGGAGGAGAAGCCCGGCGTTGCGGTCCGGGGTCCACTGCATCGGGGTGCGCACCGCCGTCGCGGTCGCCGAGCCAGATGTTGTCGCCCATGCCGATCTCGTCGCCGTAGTAGAGGATCGGCGAGCCGGGCAGCGACAGCAGCAGGGCGGTGAACAGCTCGATCTGGTTGCGGTCGTTGTCCAGCAGCGGGGCCAGCCGGCGGCGGATGCCGATGTTGGCGCGCATCCGCGGGTCCTTGGCGTACTCCGCGTACATGTAGTCGCGCTCTTCGTCGGTGACCATTTCGAGGGTCAGCTCGTCGTGGTTGCGCAGGAAGATGCCCCACTGGCAGCCCGCCGGGATCGCCGGGGTCTTGGCCAGGATTTCGGAGACCGGGTAGCGCGACTCGCGGCGCACCGCCATGAAGATCCGCGGCATCACCGGGAAGTGGAACGCCATGTGGCACTCGTCGCCGCCCTTGCGGAAGTCGCCGAAGTAGTCGACGACGTCCTCCGGCCACTGGTTGGCCTCGGCGAGCAGCACGGTGTCCGGGTACTGCGCGTCGATCTCCTCGCGGACCCGCTTGAGGAAGCTCGTGGGTGCGCGGCAGGTTCTCGCAGTTGGTGCCCTCCTCGCTGGTAGAGGTACGGCACCGCGTCCAGCCGGAAGCCGTCGATGCCCAGGTCCAGCCAGAACCGCAGCGCGGCCAGGATCTCCTCCTGCACCTGCGGGTTCTCGTAGTTGAGGTCCGGCTGGTGGGAGAAGAAGCGGTGCCAGTAGTACTGCTTGCGGACCGGGTCGAAGGTCCAGTTGGACGTCTCGGTGTCGACGAAGATGATCCGGGCGTCGGGGAACTGCTTGTCGTCGTCGGCCCAGGTGTAGTAGTCGCCGTACGGGCCCGTCGGGGTCGCTGCGGGACTGCTGGAACCACGGGTGCTGGTCGCTGGTGTGGTTCATGACGAAGTCGATGATCACGCGCATGCCGCGCTGGTGGGCGGCGTCCACGAACTCCACGAAGTCGGCCAGGTCGCCGAACTCCGGGAGTACCGCGGTGTAGTCGGCCACGTCGTAGCCGCCGTCGCGCAGCGGTGAGGCGAAGAACGGCGGCAGCCACAGGCAGTCGATGCCCAGCCATTGCAGGTAGTCGAGTTTGGCGGTGATCCCCTTCAGGTCGCCGACGCCGTCGCCGTTGCTGTCCTGGAAGGAGCGGACGAGGACTTCGTAGAACACCGCCCGTTTGAACCAGTCGGGATCGCGGTCCTTGGCCGGGGTGTCCTCGAAGGTGTCAGGGACGGGTTCGTTGACGATCAACTGAGTGACCCTCCGATCGATGGAGACGGTCGCAGCGACAGGACGTGCGCGGGCGCGCGGCCCGGTTCGAGGCGCACATAGTTGTCCCTGCCCCAGTGGTAGGTCTCGCCGGTGAGCTCGTCGCGCACCGGGAACGACTCGTGCCAGGAGAGGCCGAGTTCCGGCATGTCCAACGAGACCGTGGCCTCCTGGGTGTGGAAGGGGTCGAGGTTGACGACCACCAGGACGACGTCGTCGCCGCGCCGCTTGGAGTAGGCCAGCAGCGCGTCGTTGTCCACGGGGTGGAACGTGAGGTCCCGCAGCTGCGCAGCGCCGGGTGACGGCGGCGCAGCCGGTTGAGCGTGGTGATCAGCGGGGCCAGCGAGCGCCCCTGCGGCCTCGCGCGGCGGCCCAGTCGCGCGGCCGCAGTTCGTACTTCTCGGAGTCCAGGTACTCCTCGCTGCCGGGGCGCACCGGCGTCGCCTCGCACAGCTCGAAGCCCGCGTACACCCCCCAGCTCGGGGAGAGGGTGGCGGCGAGCACGGCCCGGACCTCGAAGGCCGGGCGGCCGCCGTGCTGGAGGTAGCCGTGCAGGATGTCGGGGGTGTTGACGAAGAAGTTGGGCCGCATCCAGGCGGCCGTCTCCCCGCTCAGCTCGGTGAGGTAGTCGGTCAGCTCGCTCTTGTCGTTGCGCCAGGTGAAGTAGGTGTACGACTGCTGGAAGCCGATCTGCGCCCAGGGTGCTCATCATCGCCGGGCGGGTGAACGCCTCGGCCAGGAAGATCACGTCGGGGTCGGTGCGGTTGATGTCGCGCGATCACCTTCTCCCAGAACACCACCGGCTTGGTGTGCGGATTGTCGACGCGGAAGATCCGCACCCCGTGCGCCATCCAGAGCCGCAGCACCCGCAGCGTCTCGCGGACGATCCCGGCGAAGTCCTCGTCGAAGGCGATCGGGTAGATGTCCTGGTACTTCTTCGGCGGGTTCTCGGCGTAGGCGATGGTGCCGTCGGCGCGGTGCGCGAACCACTCGCGGGTGCTTGGCCACCCACGGGTGGTCCGGCGAGCACTGGAGCGCGAAGTCCAGCGCGACCTCCAGCCGCAGCTCGCCGGCCCGCGCGCACGAAGTGGTCGAAGTCGTCCATGGTGCCCAGGTCCGGGTGGATCGCGTCGTGGCCGCCCTCCGGGGAGCCGATCGCCCACGGCGAGCCGACGTCCTGCGGGCCCGGCGGTCAGGCTGTTGTTCGCGGCCCTTGCGGTAGGCGGTGCCGATCGGGTGGATCGGCGGCAGGTACACCACGTCGAAGCCCATCGCGGCGACCGCGGGCAGCCGCTCGGCCGCGGTGCGGAAGGTGCCCGAGCGCGGCGGCCGGCCCGGCGCGCACCACCGCGCCCTCCGAGCGGGGGAACAGCTCGTACCAGGAGCCGTACAGCGCCCGCTCCCGCTCGACCTGCAGCGGCATCGGCCGGGAGGAGCTGACCAGTTCGCGCAGCGGGTGGCGGTCGAGCGCGTCGGTCACCTCGGGGGCGAGCGCCGCCGCGTGCCGGGCGGCCGGGGCGCGGCCGGTGTCGCGCAGCGCGTCCACGGCGGCCAGCACGGCCGGCCGGCCGTCGTTCTTCGGCACGCCGGCCGCGGCCCGCTCGTAGCAGCCGCGGCGCCCTCGGCGAGCACCAGCTCGGTGTCGATGCCGGCCGGGATCTTGATGCCCGCGGTGTGCCGCCAGGTCGCCACCGGGTCCGACCAGGCCTCGACGGTGTAGGTCCAGCGGCCTTCGGCCGTCGGGGTGACACGCGCGCCCCAGCGGTCGGTGCCCGGGGCGAGCTCGCGCATCGGCGTCCACGGTCCCGAGCGGCCCGCGGGGTCGCGCAGCACCACGTTCGCGGCCACCGCGTCGTGTCCCTCGCGGAACACGGTGGCGGTGACCTGGAAGGTCTCGCCGACCACCGCCTTGGCCGGCCGGCGGCCGCAGTCCACGCACGGGACGGACGTCGACGACGGGAATTCGACCGATCATTGCCTCACCTGACACCTCGGACGGCTTGCGACACCACGGGAGAACGGGGCGACTGCCCCCCGCTCTTTTTAACTGTTCTTGGCCGGACCGGCTCGCCCGGGCGGGCCCTCCCGGACGCGTTCACCCGGGTGGTGGCCGCGGCGGCGGCGAGCATGGTGGAGCCTGCCCCCGCATCCCGCGGAGAACGCACCACCTGACGGCGTTTCGGTAGCGCGCGTCGAACACGCATATGCGCGCCGCCCGCTACGCCACCCGGGCGCACCCCTTACGCGCACCCGGCACGCCGCGTTCGCGCCCCGAAGTGCGCCCCCGCGTACGCCCCTGGCGACGCGAAAGCCACCGCACCACCTGTGGTGAGCCGTCTCGTTCAAGCCACCAGCATCGCACCGCCCGCCCCTCGACGCACACCTCCGTACCAGCAGTGGAACCGGGCCGCGCCGGCCGCCGAGTGCGCCCGCGCCCGGCCGGCGCGGCGGCTCACCTCCGTGAGCCGCGGCCCGAGCGTTTGAACCACCGGATCATGGACACGCGTACCGGTCCCGCGCCCGTCCGGCTACGGTCGAATACGTGAAGGCAATCCGTCGATTCACCGTGCGCACCGTCCTGCCGGAACCTCTGCGCCCGCTGGGGGAACTGGCCCAGAACCTCCGCTGGTCCTGGCATCAGGAGACCAGGGAGCTGTTCCGGAGCGTCGACCCCGAGGGCTGGCGGGCCGCCCAGGGCGACCCCGTCCGCCTGCTCGGCGTCGGTGTCCAAGGAGCGGCTCGCCGCGCTGGCCGCCGACCGCCGCTTCCTGCGCCGACTCGTCCACCGCGTCCGAGGACCTCGCCGACTACCTGGCCAACCCCCGCTGGTACCAGGACCAGAGCGACCTGCCCGCCGCCATCGCCTACTTCTCACCCGAGTTCGGCATCACCTGGGCGCTGCCGCAGTACAGCGGCGGCCTCGGCATCCTCGCCGGGGACCACCTCAAGGCCGCCAGCGACCTCGGCGTGCCGCTGATCGGCGTCGGGCTGCTCTACCGGCACGGCTACTTCCGGCAGAGCCTGTCCCGCGAGGGCTGGCAGCAGGAGCACTACCCGGTCCTCGACCCCAACTCGCTGCCCGTCACCCCGCTGCGCGAGGCCGACGGCACCCCGGCCGAGGTCGCCCTCGCAGCTCACCGGCGGCCGCACCCTCGCCGCCAGGATCTGGCAGGCCCAGGTCGGCCGGGTCCCGCTGCTGCTGCTCGACTCCGACGTCGAGGGCAACCAGCCCGCCGAGCGCGACGTCACCGACCGGCTCTACGGCGGCGGCAGCGAGCACCGGCTGCTCCAGGAGATGCTGCTGGGCATCGGCGGGGTGCGGGCCGTACGCACCTACTGCCGGATCACCGGCCACCCCGCCCCCGAGGTCTTCCACACCAACGAGGGCCACGCCGGCTTCCTCGGCCTGGAGCGCATCAGAGAGCTGTCCCACGACGGCCTCGACTTCGACGCGGCCCTGGAGGCCGTCCGCGCCGGGACCGTGTTCACCACCCACACCCCCGTCCCCGCCGGCATCGACCGCTTCGACCGCGACCTGGTCGGCCCGCCACCTCGGCGACGGCGGCGAACTGCCCGGCGTCGACGTCGGCCGCATCCTGGAACTGGGCCTGGAGACCCACCGCGGCGGCGACCCCAACCTCTTCAACATGGCCGTCATGGGCATGCGGCTCGCCCAGCGCGCCAACGGCGTGTCCACCCTGCACGGCGCCGTCAGCCGGGAGATGTTCGCCGCGCTGTGGCCCGGGCTTCGACCCCGACGACGTGCCGATCACCTCCATCACCAACGGGGTGCACGCGCCCACCTGGGTCGCCCCCGAGGTGCTGCGGCTGGGCGCCCGCCAGTTCGGCGCCCAGCGCGCCGAGGACGCCCTGATGATCGGCGGCGCCGACCGCTGGGAGGCGGTCGCCGACATCCCGGACAGCGCCGTCTGGGAGCTGCGCCGCACCCTGCGCGAACAGCTCGTGGAGGACGTACGCCGCCGGCTGCGCGCCTCCTGGCGGCAGCGCGGGGCCGGCGACGCCGAACTCGGCTGGACCGATCAGGTGCTCGACCCCGACGTCCTCACCATCGGCTTCGCCCGCCGGGTCCCGTCCTACAAGCGGCTCACCCTGATGCTGCGCGACAAGGAGCGGCTCGCCGCCCTGCTGCTGCGACCCCGACCGGCCGATCCAGATCGTGGTGGCGGGCAAGGCGCACCCCGCCGACGACGGCGGCAAGCGCCTGGTGCAGGAGCTGGTCCGGTTCACCGACGACCCCCGGGTCCGGCACCGCATCGTCTTCCTGCCCGACTACGACATGCGGATGGCCCGGGTGCTCTACCCCGGCTGCGACGTCTGGCTCAACAACCCGCTGCGCCCGCTGGAGGCGTGCGGCACCTCCGGGATGAAGGCGGCGCTCAACGGCTGCCTCAACCTGTCGGTGCTGGACGGCTGGTGGGACGAGTGGTTCGACGGCGAGAACGGCTGGGCGATCCCCACCGCCGACGGCGTCGGCGACGAGGACCGGCGCGACGAGCTGGAGGCCGCGGCGCTGTACGACCTGCTGGAGCGGCAGGTCGCCCCGCGCTTCTACGACCAGGACCGGCACGGCCTGCCGCAGCGCTGGATCGAGATGGTCCGGCACACCCTCGCCACGCTCGGCCCCAAGGTGCTGGCCGGCCGGATGGTCCGCGACTACGTCGACCGGCTCTACGCCCCGGCCGCCCGCTCGCACCGCGCGGTGCAGGGCGAGGCCGCGGCCGAGCTGGCCGGGTGGAAGCGGCGGGTGCGGCAGGGCTGGGGCGCAGGTCAGGGTCGACCACGTGGAGACGGACTTCGTCGAGGGACCGGGGGAGGACGCGCCGGGACTGGGCTCCACCCTCACCCTGCGCGCGCAGGTCGCCCTCGGCGGCCTCGACCCGTCCGACGTGGACGTGCAGCTCGTCGCCGGGCGGGTGGACGCGGGCGACCGGCTGGCCGCGCCGACCGCGGTGTCGCTCAAACCGGTGGCCCGTCCGGACGTGTCGGGCCGTCACTCGTTCGAGGGGCCGCTGACCTTGGACCGTACGGGTGCCTTCGGCTACACCGTCCGGGTGCTGCCGTCCCACCCGCTGCTGGCCACCCCGGCGGAACTCGGCCTGGTCGCCTTCCCGGCCGAGGCCGAGGGGATGACGGCCGGCGTGCTGCGCTAGCCGCCGCACCGTACGCGACGGCCGCGCGGGTCGCGCGGGCCGCGCATGCGGGAGGCCCGCACCGGAGAACTTCCGGTGCGGGCCTCCCTTCGGTCAGCCGTGGGGGTGAACCCGGACGGCGTCGCTCAGACCGCGCCGCCCACCGCGCGGATGTTCTCCGCCTGCGGGCCCTTGTTGCCCTGAGTGACGTCGAACTCCACCTTCTGGCCCTCGAGCAGCTCGCGGTAGCCCGTGGCCATGATGTTGGAGTAGTGGGCGAAGACGTCGGAGCCGCCGCCGTCCTGCTCGATGAAGCCGAAGCCCTTTTCCGAGTTGAACCACTTCACGGTTCCGGTTGCCATATCCATCTCCTACTGGGTGGTGCGGTTTCCAGAAGGGCACTGTACGGAATCGGACACCGGTAGCGGATCACCCCACACCGGGAGGAACCGGCAAAAATCATTCCGGTTTCGGCCGGTCAGCCGACGTTGAGCGCGGTGTCGTCGATGAGGAAGGACGTCGCCAGCGAGGAGTCCTCGGTGCCGGTGAACTTCAGCGTGACGGTCTGCCCGGCGTAGCCGGACAGGTTCACCGACTTCTGCACGTAGCTGCTGGAGGCGTCGGCGTTGGAGTACGTCGCCAGCGTGGTGGAGCCGGCCTGCACGGTCAGCTTGTCGTAGGCCGTCGTGCCGGTCTCGTCGGTGCTGACGTACAGGTAGAAGCTCAGCGTCGCGGTGCTGCACGTGGCGGGCATGGTCACCGACTGGGAGAGCGTGTCGGTGTGGGTCGTGCCGTAGCCGTCCAGCCACGCCTTGTACGAGCCGGAGTGCGCGGGCGCGTCCGTGCTGTTGTCGACCACACCGGAGCTGGCCGTCCACGGGGCGGCGGTGCCGGTCTCGAAGCCCGGGTTGGCGATGACGTTGGCGGCCGTGCAGCCACCGCCGCCGGAGGTGGACACCGTCCAGGTGAAGGTGGCCGTGCCGGTGGCGTTCGCCGAGTCCTTGACGGTGACCGTGACGGAGGAGGTGCCCGCCGCGGTCGGGGTGCCCGAGATCAGACCGGTCGAGGAGCTGATCGACAGGCCGGCCGGCAGTCCGGTCGCGCTGTAGGTCAGGGCGCCGCCGCTGGTGGAGCTGGCCTGGATCTGGAGGCTCGGCCGCGGTGCCGAGCGCCGTCGACTGGTCGGCCGGCTTGGTCACGGTCACGCCGGACGGGTTGGTCACCCGGCTGCCGACGCCGATCGCCGCAAAGGTGTTGGCGACCGTGTTGTACGTGGCGCTGCCGGAGCCCCACAGGTCCGCCGCGGCCTGGAGCGCCTCGGTGCGGGCCGCCGCGTAGTTGGTGGTCGAGGTGAAGCGCTCGGTCAGCGACTTGTACCAGAGCTTGAGCGCGTTGTCCCGGCCGATGCCCGGCACCGACAGGCCGTCGAAGGTCGGGCTGTTGTAGCTGACCCCGTTGATGACCTTGGCGCCGCTGCCCTCGGAGAGCAGGTAGAAGAAGTGGTTGGCCGGGCCGGAGGAGTAGTGCACGTCCAGGCCGCCGAGGCTGGAGGACCAGTAGTCCGCCGAGCCGCCGTCCTTGCTCGGCTTGTCCATGTAGCGCAGCGGCGTGCCGTCGCCGTTGATGTCGATCTTCTCGCCGATGAGGTAGTCGCCCGGGTCGGAGGCGTTGTTGGCGTAGAACTCGACGCCGGTGCCGAAGATGTCGGAGGTCGCCTCGTTGAGGCCGCCGGACTCACCGCTGTAGTCCAGGCCCGCGGTGTTGGCGGTGACGCCGTGGCTCATCTCGTGGCCGGCCACGTCCAGCGCGGTCAGCGGGTGGGCGTTGCCGTCGCCGTCGCCGTAGGTCATGCAGAAGCAGCTGTCGTCCCAGAAGGCGTTGACGTAGTCGTTGCCGTAGTGGGTCGCGGGAGTAGGCGGCCACTGCCGTCGTTGGCGATGCCGTTGCGGCCGAAGGTGTTCTTGTAGAAGTCCCAGGTCTCCTGGGCGCCGTAGGCCGCGTCCACGCCGGCCGTCTCGGCGGTGGTGCCGTTGCCGTCGCCCCACACGTCGTCGGTGTCCGTGAACAGGGTGCCCTGTGCCGGACGTGCCGTGGTTGAGGTTGTACGTGCTTGTGGCCGCCGCGGGTGCCGTCGGTCAGGTTGTACGTCGAGCCGGACTGCGTGGTGGTGATGCTCACCTGGCCGCTGTACTCGCTGTTGCCGACGCCGTTCTCGATGCCCTGGTACTGGTAGAGCTTCGCGCCGGTGGTGGCGTCGGTGATGACGTGCAGCTGGTTGGGCGTGCCGTCGTCCTGGAAGCCGCCGATCACCGACTCCCACGCCAGGGTCGGCACGCCGTTGGCGGCCCAGACCACCTTGCGGGGGGAGGCGGCCGCGGTGGGGGAGGCCGCGCCCGCGGCCTTGGCGGTGGTGATCGCGAACGACTGCGCCTTGGCGGCGCTCTGCTCGGCGGTCTGCCGTGCGGACGGTGAGCGTCGCGTTGGTCGCCTTGTCGACGGCCGTGGTGGCGCCGGCCGCGTTGGTGGCGACCACCAGGTCGCCGCCGAGGACCGGCAGGCCGTCGTAGGTCCGCTCGTAGCGGGTGTGGACGGTGCCGTCCTGGTCCTTGACGACGTCCTTGGCGACCAGCTTCTCCTTGGCCCCCAGGCGCAGGGACTGCGCGGTGGCCGTGGCGCCCGCCTGCGCCTGCTGGAGCAGGGCGCTGTGCTGGGCGGCGGAGAGGGTGGCGGGCAGGGCGCCCGCGCGGGGCTGGGCGTGGGTGGCGGCGGTGCCCGCGGACTGCGCGGGGCTGGCCGACGCCGGGTTCGCCGGGAGGGCTACCGCGACCATCGCGGCGCCGGCTATCAGCGCGCCGGCGGCGGTTCTGGCCGACCGGCTTGCTGTGCGGGGGGTTTGTCGCACTCGTCACTCCTTCTGCGGCGGCCGCGGATGGCGGCCGGGACAGTACGGGCAGATGGGATTGGTGGGCTGCCCGAATGGTGGGGGAAAGCGGTGAGCTGTCCGACTGGGTCGGATGGTGCAGGTGGAACTGAGGTGTTGCTGTGGAACGGCCCAAAGAGTGGCATCCTTTGCCTGTCCATGTCATTGCCATGGGCGGAACTTGGCTGAAAATCGTCCGAAGTCCGGTGTTCGATGTTCGTATAACGGGCGTGTGTGATGACCGTGTTGCGGCCGGAAGAAGATTTCGGCACCGCAAATCGCCCCGAAGACGGGCGAATCGGTCCGGAAGGTGGAACGACCGGCCCTGCCGCTGTCAAATCGGCCGCCGGGTGCGGTGGCTGGAGTCGGCGCGATGGAACCGGCCGCCGGGGTCGATCGCGCGCGTCGACTGCGCGCCACGCGGCGGGGAGGTCCTCCCGCCGGCGGCGGGGTGGGGCCGCGGCGCCAGGAGTGAAAACCAGGTGAGGAGTGTCAGGGGGCGGGCCTAGGGTCGGGAGGTGATGCCTGCCGCCAGTCCCGCCCCCGCCGAGCCCGATACCGGTGCGGCCCCCGCCGTTCCCGACACCGGTACCACCCCCGACCCGGCCGACGGACCCGACGCCCGCCACCGGTCCTCGGTCCGCTCGCTGCTGCGGCTGTGGCCGTACGTCCGGCCGGTGCGCGGCAAGGTGGGGCTGTCGGCGGTGAGCGCGGTGGTCGCCTCCTGCATGGCGCTGCTGATCCCGCTGGTGCTGAAGTGGCTGGTCGACGGGCCGGTGAAGCGACCACGACCCCGGCGGGGTGTGGCTCGGCGGCGGCCTGGTGCTGCTGCTCGGCCTGCTGGAGGCGGGGCTGTTCGGGGTCCGGCGCTGGCTGGTCGCCCGGCCGCTGGCGGGCGTCGAGGCGGCGATGCGCAAGGACCTCTACGAGCATCTGCAGCGGCTGCCGGTGGAGTTCCACGACCGCTGGGCGTCCGGCCAGCTGCTGTCCCGGGCCACCATGGACCTCCAGATCCTGCGGATGTTCCTCGTCTTCCCGCTGGTCTTCCTGGTCGTCAACAGCGCCACGATCCTGATCGGCTTCGCGATCCTGTTCACCCAGAGCGCGCTGCTCGGCCTGGTGCTGCTCGCTGCCGATCATCCCGCTGACCATCCTGTGCTCGTACTTCGAGAGCCGCTACGCGCTGGCCGCCCGCCGGGCCCAGGACCAGGCCGGCGACCTGGCCACGCTGGTCGAGGAGTCGGTGCTCGGCATCCGGATCATCAAGGCGTTCGGGCGGCACCGCAGCCAGGCCGCCGCCTTCCGCGAGCAGACCCGCGGCCTGTGGCGCACCGAGATGCGCAAGGCCCGGCTGCTGGCCGACATCTGGGCCGTCATCATGACGCTGCCCGAGATCGCGATCGGCGCCGCGCTCGTGCTCGGCGTGCTCCAGGTCTCCGACGGCAAGCTGTCCGCCGGCACGCTGGTCGCCTTCCTGTCGACGGCGCTCACCCTGCGCTGGCCGGTGGAGTCGATCGGCTTCCTGCTCGCGATGAGCAACGAGGCGGCGACGGCCGCCGACCGCTACTTCGAGGTGATGGACACCCCGCGCGCCGACATCTCCGGCACGCGTCACCGAGCCGTCCGCCGACGGCGTGCGCATGGAGGGCGTCCGCTTCCGCTACCCCGACGCCGCGCCCGGACGCGCGAACTGCTCACCGGCGTCGACCTGCACATCCGCCCCGGCGAGACGATGGCCCTGGTCGGCGCCACCGGCAGCGGCAAGACCACGCTGACCGCGCTGCTGCCCCGGCTGCACGAGGCCACCGGCGGCCGGATCACCCTGGACGGCGCCGACATCGCCGAACTCCCGGTCGCCCGCCTGCGCGAACTGGTCGCGGTCGCCTTCGAGGAGCCCACGCTGTTCTCGGCGACCGTACGGGAGAACGTCGCGATGGGCGCGGGCCCGGACGGCGCGGACGAGCAGGACGTACGGCGGGCGCTGGCCGTGGCCCAGTGCGACTTCGTGGACGCGCTGCCGGACGGCGTCGACACGCAGGTCGGCGAGCAGGGGCTGAGCCTGTCCGGCGGGCAGCGGCAGCGGCTCGCGCTGGCCCGGGCGGTGGTCGGCCGGCCGCGCTTCCTGGTGCTCGACGACCCGCTGTCCGCGCTGGACGTGCACACCGAGGCGCGGGTCGAGGCCGCGCTGCGGGACGTGCTGCGGGAGACCACCGCGCTGGTCGTGGCCCACCGGCCGTCGACCGTGATGCTCGCCGACCGGGTCGCGCTGCTGTCCGAGCGGCCGGATCACCGCCGTCGGCACGCACACCGAACTGCTGCGCACGAGCGCCGAGTACCGGCATCTGATGTCGGGGGCCGAGGAGCCGGACGGTGCCGCCGTCCTGGAGAGGAGCGACGTCCGATGACGTCCGTGGCCGAGCAGCCCGACGAGCGGGCCGCACTCGAAGAGCCCGCCGAGCCCGCCGAACCCGTCCAACCCGCCGGACCCGGCGGCCAGGACCCGGCCGCCGGTCCCACCGGGCCCGACGACCCCTTCGCCAAGGACGTCCTGCCCGCCCCGCCCAGGGCCCAACTCACCCTGCTGCGCTCCCTGCTGGGCCCGCACGCCGGCCGGGTCCGGCTCGCCGCCGTGCTGCTGCTGGTCCAGCAGGCGGCCGTGCAGGTCGGCCCGCTGCTGGTCGCGTACGCCATCGACCACGCGATCCCGGCGGTACGGCACGGCGGCCACGGCCCGCTGATCGCCGTCGCCTGCGGGTACATCGGCTGCGGCGTGCTGTCCGGCGTGCTGCAACGGCTGTTCATCACCAACGCCGCCCGGGTCAGCCAGGACGTCCTGGTCGACCTGCGCGGCCGGATCTTCCGGCACGCCCAGACGCTCAGCCTGGACTTCCACGAGCGCTACACCTCGGGCCGGCTGATCGCCCGCGCCACCTCCGACGTGGAGTCCATCCGCGAACTGCTCAACGACGGGCTGGACGAGCTGATCGAGGTCGTGCTGTCCGCGGTGTACATCACGCGTGCTGCTGCTCGTCCTCGACTGGCGGCTGGGCCTGGCGACGATGGTGTCGTACGTCCCGCTGTACGTCGCGGTCCGCTCCTTCCAGCGGCGCTCGATGGTCGCGTACCGCAAGCGCTCGACGGCCATCGCGGCGGTCATCGTGAAGTTCACCGAGACGATGAACGGCATCCGCCCGGTCAAGGCGTTCCGCCGCGAGGAGCCCAACGACGCGGACTTCGCGGAGCTCAACGGCCGCCATGTGCGGGCCAACGGCGACGCGATCCTGGAGATGGCGCGCTACGTCGTCGGCTCCCGGCTGATCGCGAACGTCACCATCGCCGCGATCGTGCTCTGGGGCGCCTACCGCGTCGCCGAGGGCGGCATGGCGCTCGGCGTGCTCGCCGCCTTCGTGCTCTACCTGCGGCGGCTGTACGACCCGATCGACCGGCTCGGGATGTTCCTCAACACCTACCAGTCCGCGGCCGCCTCGCTGGAGAAGATCGCCGGCCTGCTCGCCCAGGCGCCGACGGTGCCCGAGCCGGAGCGGCCGGTGCCGCTGCCGGTGCGGGCGCGGTCCGGGCTGCCCGGCCGGGAGGTCGTCTTCGACGGGGTGCGGTTCGCCTACCGGACCGGCGGCGAGGTGCTGCCGACGTTCGACCTGCGCGTTCCGGCCGGGCAGACCGTCGCCGTGGTCGGCGCGACCGGCGCGGGCAAGTCCACCCTGGCCAAGCTGCTGGCCCGCTTCTACGACCCGACCGACGGCCGGGTGCTGCTCGACGGCGTGACGCTGCGGGACCTGGAGCGGGCCGAGCTGCGCCGCGGCGTGGTCATGGTCACCCAGGAGGCGTTCCTCTTCTCGGGCACGGTCGCGGAGAACATCGCCATCGGCCGCCCCGAGGCCACCCGCGCCGAGGTCGAGGCCGCCGCCCGGGCGATCGGCGCGCACGACTTCATCGCGGCCCTGCCCGACGGCTACGACACCGACGTGCGCAAGCGCGGCGGCCGCATCTCCGCCGGGCAGCGCCAACTGGTCGCCTTCGCACGGGCGTTGCTCGCCGACCCGGCGGTGCTCATCCTCGACGAGGCGACCTCCTCGCTCGACGTCCCGGGCGAACGCGCCGTCCAGCACGCGATGCTCACCGTGCTGCGCGGCCGTACCGCCGTGATCATCGCGCACCGGCTGTCCACGGTGGAGATCGCCGACCGGGTGCTGGTGATGCGCGACGGCCGCATCGTGGAGGACGGCACACCGGATCGCCTCATCGCGGACGAGGGCCACTTCGCGGGCCTGCACCAGGCATGGCGGGACAGCCTGGTCTGACCGGGCTGGTCCAGTTGACTGCGTCGGCCGGGACGGCAGCCGGCTGCGTCGATCCGGTACGACGACGCGTCGGTGCGAAAGGCCGGGCCTGCCGGGCCGGACGCGTCCGGTTCGCGTACGGGCCAGGCAGCCGCCTGGCAGACTCGTGGACATCGACATACGCGGAGGCAGCATCTGATGAGCGATCCCGAGGGCGTGCCCCTGGCCGACTACATCCGCGTGCTCCGCGACCAGTTGGAGACGGCGCAGCAGGAAGGGGCGGGCCGCGGGGTCACGTTCGGCGTCGGGGCCGTGGAGCTGGAGTTCGAGGTCACGATGACGCGGGAGACGGGCGGGCGCGGCGGGCTGAAGCTGTGGGTGGTCGAGGCGGGCGCCGACGGCAGGCGCGGCGGCGGCCGGACACAGCGTGTGCGGATGACCCTCACGCCCACCGACGACGCCGGCCGGCCGCTGTCGGTCGTCGACCGGCTGCCCGAGCTCCCGCGCTGAGGCCAGTGGTGGCGGACTCGCTCGCCGGGCGGTGCGCGGAGGTCCTGGTCGAGCAGGACGGCGGCACCGGGTACGGCTCGGGGCTGCGGCTGGCGACGTCCTTGGTGGTGACGGCGGGGCATGTGGTCGAGGGCGGCGGGTCGGTCAGGGTGCGGCTGTCCGGCGGCGCTCCCGACGAGATCGTCGTCACCGGCCGGACGGTGTGGCGAGGCGCCCGGCTGGACGTCGCGCTCGTCGAACTCGCCCCGGACGCCCCCCTCGACGAGGTCGCTCCGATGGCCGTCGCAGTCGTACCGGACGGTGCTGACGGGCGGCTTGCGTTCACCGCGATCGGCTTTCCGCGCCATCAGAGCTGGACGGACACGGACACGGCGACCTGGCGCGACAGCGACCAGATCGACGGGGTGATCCCGCTCGGGTCGAGTCTGAAGCGGGGCCGCCTGCTGCTGCACCGGGCGGACGGCCGCCGCCTGGAAGCGCGCGACTGGAGCGGTTTCTCGGGCGCGGGCGTCGTCTGTGAGGGGTCGGCGGTCGGCGTCGTCGTGGAGTCGACCCACTCGGGCGGGCTGGAGGCCGTGCGGCTGGCCGCTGTGATCGGCGCGTACGAGCCGCGCGCGGAAGTCGAGCGCGAGCCCGGGGCGAGCGCCACCGCCGCGCGTGAGCTGCTGGCCTCGCACGGCGTCGTGCCGGAACCCCTGCGCGGGCAGGAGCGGCGTCGCCCGGCCTACGAGGCGATGCTCCGCCAGTACGCGGCCAGGTGCGCCGAACTGACCGGCCGCGAAAGGGAGTTCGCCGGCCTCCTGGCGTTCGCGACCGGGCCGGACCCCTACCTCGTGCTCGTCGCCGGTCCTTGGGCCGGAAAGACCTCGCTGGTGACCCGCTTCGCCACCGGGTCCCACCCCGGGCTGGACGTGGTGTCGTTCGTCATCTCCCGGCGCGACGGGCAGATGCGCGTCGAGCAGTTCCACCGGGCCGTGTGCGACCAACTCGCCGCTCTGCTGGGCGAGTTCCCACCCGCCGAACCCGACGCGGCCGCCTTCCTCAGCCTCTGGGGACGCGCGACGCACATCCCCGGACGTTCCCTGCTGCTGCTCGTCGACGGCCTGGACGAGAACGACCACCGCGAGCTGGCCGAGCCGAGTATCGCCGCGCAGCTCCCGACCGCTCTCGGTCCGGCGGCACACGTCCTGGTGACGAGCCGCCATTTCGACGTGCCGCTCGACGTGGACGGCAGCCACCCGCTGCGCACCTGCCGCCGCCAGGTGCTGACACCGTTCCCCGCGGCGACGAGCCTGCTCCTGCGCGCCCGCCAGGAGCTGGACCACGTACTCGCCGAGCCTGTCCCGCGCAGCGTCCTGACCGCGATGACGGTCGCCGGCGGCGCGCTGAGCAGCAGGGACATCGCCGCGATCGTCGACGGCTCCGCGCTGGCGATCCGCAGGACCCTGGAACGGGGGCTCTCCCGGGTCGTGGAGCCGCGCCCCGGCACGCCGACCCGCTACACCCTCGCCCATGACACCCTGGCCGCCGCCGTCCAGGAGGACCTGGAACCCGAGGAGTCCATCCGGGCCCGCGCCGCCGTCGACGCCTGGGCCCTCGGCTTCGCCGCGGCCGGCTGGCCCGACGACACCCCGGACTACCTGACCGAGGCGTACCCGACCCTCCTGCTCACCGAAGGCGCCGGCCGGACCCTGGCGGCCCTGGCCTCCCCGGCGCGCCGCGCCCTGCTCCGCCGCCGGACCGACGGCGATCTGGCCGCACTGTCCGAACTGTCGAACGCGGCAAGGCTCCTCGCGGCGGCCCCCGACGGCGACCTCACCCTGCTGACGCGGGTGTCGCTGCTCCGCGAGTCGCATCGAGGACGACAACTTCACCGGGCC
Organism: uncultured Actinomycetota bacterium; assembly: GCA_963820715.1. Lineage (GTDB taxonomy): Bacteria > Actinomycetota > Actinomycetes > Streptomycetales > Streptomycetaceae > Actinacidiphila. The sequence goes on from CAWGAU010000008.1 coordinate 130,473, forward strand.
CACCACGTATCCGCTGTTGCTGGTACGCCTCGGCCGGGCCGAGGAGGGCATCCAGTTCGCCCGTACCCTGCAGAACGTCTACGTGCAGGCCGACGCTCTGCTGGCGATCGGCGAGCACCTGCTGGACAGCCGGCCGGCCGAGGCGCGCAACCTCATCCGCGAAGCCATGGCCGTACCGGGGCGGTTGCCCCTGGAGCGGATGCCGCATACGGTGCGCGCGGCCCTCGCGCTTGCGCGGTACGGCGAACCGGGCGCCGCCGACCTCGCTCGCGAAGCCGTCACCGGGAGCGGCGACGAGCGGGGCTGGTCCCTCACCACCGCCGCCGACGCACTGGCCGAGATCGATCCCGCGCTGACGCGGTCTCTCATCGAGGAGGCCGTCGAACACGCCGACGCCGAGGACCGCCCCGACTTCTGCGGCCTCCTCGCGCCGGCGTTCGCCGTTCTCGGCGACCTCGACCGCCTCTTCCAGCACCTCGCCGATCTGGACCGGGACGGCAGGAAACAGGCCCTCCTCACCGCCTGCGGCGAGCACTTCGCCAAGGGAGGCCGGCCGAAACGTGCCCGAGGTGCTCCTCACCGCCCTGAACAACGAGTTCACCGCCGCCGAACTCGTGGAATCGGCCGCGTACCAGGACGAGGACCGCTTTCGCCACCTGCTCGCCCTGCCCGCCTCGGCCTCTCCCGGTCCCGATCTTGTCGAGCTGGCCTATACCGCCCTCGCCGCCCACGGCCTCGACCCCCGGCAGCCCGGGGCGTGCGACGACCTGCTCGACGACGCCGCGACGTCCGCCCTGGCCAACGGCCACCTCTCACTGGCGGTCTCCCTGGCCCAGGACATCGCCGGCCACGCCGTCCGTGCGGCCCGCCTCACGGAGATCGCCCTGGCGCTGCTCGACTCCGACCCGCCCCAGGACACAGCTCCCGTGGTGCGCGAGGTGGAGGCGGCCCTCGACGAGACCAGGAACACGCCGCCGCCCACCGTCCTGGCGGCCTTCGCCCGGGCGGCCGGCGCCGCCGGACGAACGGACCTGGCCACGCCGGCCCTGGAACTGGCCCTGCACACGGTGCTGGAGGACGGCGACGACACCCGTGCCGAGTGGGATGCGCGGGCCGTGGCGGGCGCGGCCGCCCGGCTCGGCCACCTCGACCACGCCTTGAGGATCGCGGCGGGGTTCGAGGCGGCGCAGCTCGACCGCGTCGACATCCTGCTGGACGCCGCCAGGGCCGTCGAAGCGCACGGACCGCCCGGCCGATCTCGACCTGCTCATCGCCCAGGTGACCGAAGGCATCGAGACGTCGACGGACCCGGGCGCGGCCGGCCGGCGTACCCGCGTCACCCACGAGCTCATCTCCCTCCACCTGCGCGCCGGGCACGCCGAGGCGGCCCTCGACCTGGCACGCCGGCGCGCCAGGACCGACCTCTCCGGCCGCACACTTGAGCTACGCGCGCACCTGCTGTCGGACGACATCCCCTCGGCGGTCTCCCTGATCCGCGAGACGGCTCTGAGCGTGCCCGCGAGCTCCCCGCAGGACGTGGCCGGCCGTCAGGAACTGGCAGCGGCGATGATCGTCGAGATGTGCGACGCCGGCCACCAGCCCCTGTGCCGCGACGTCACGGCTCAACTCGCCGCAACCGCGGACCCGGACGTGATGCTGGACAGTGGCCTCTGGGCCCGTCCCTGGCTCACCGCGGCCTGCCGGGCCGTCGGCCTCACCGAGGACTTCACCCGCTTTCTGGACACGCTGCGGCACGCCGCCCTGGTCACGGGCGCCGGCTACGGGACCGAAACCGTGCCGCTGGACGCAGTCGTCCGCCTGCGCCTGTGGGACCGCTACCGGGCCGAGGCCCGCCGGATGGGCGACGTGCTGGCCGAGGTCGTCCTCACCGACATGGTCAAGGCCATGCTCGACGCGGGCCTCCTGACCGAGGCCCTGCCCCTCATCGACGACCTCCGGGACGACGGCGCCTACTGCCTGGCCCTCGCCGCGGCCGTCACCTCCCCGCCGTCCGCCGACCTGGTCAGGCGCTCCCTGGCCCGCGGCTTCGCCGAGGACGTCATCGCCCCACTGGCCGCCCTGGAGCCGGCGTGCCTGCAAGAGATCGCGGCCCAGCTCGGGGTGATCCGGCCGCCCGCCGAACAGGTGGCGCTTCGAGCCACCCGGGACAGCCGGCCGCCCAGGTCCGGGTAGTCGGTGCTGGCACAGTCGCGTCCTCACGACATCGCGGAACCCACGCGGCTCCTACCGCCTTGCGCGGCGGCCAGTTGACGTAGGGTCCAGCCCCGTCCGCGGGGGTCGAGCGGCCTGGTGGCGGCGGTGAAGACCTCCGCGGCGCGGCGGTACGACAGCCGGCCGCGGCCGTGGTGAACAGCGGTCCGCCCAGGCGCCCGAGGGCGAGCAGCGGGAGCAGTCCGGCCGCGCCGTCGCCCCAGCGCAGCGGCGCCCGCTCGCGCGTGCGGCGGCCGGGCAGGTCCAGGTCGTCGACGTCGAGCGCGAGGACGCGTTCGATCGTCGCCCCGGTCTCGTGCAGCAGGTGCCACAGGGCCTTCTCGCGCAGCGGTACGGGCAGTTCCAGGACGGCGCGGGCCTGTTCCGCGTCGAGCCGGGACCCGGCGCCGCGCGGGGCCGCGGCAGGAAGCCGGCGGACCGCGGCGGTGGGATCGCCGGCCAACCAGCCCTGCGCGCACCACCAGTTCACCGCTGCGGCGAGTATCGACAGCTCCCGGTTCGCGGTGCGGACGCCGACGGCGGCGGATCGGGCGGTGAACGCCTGCCGCAGCCGTCCGCGGGCGTGCGGGGCGTCCAGCAGGGCCAGCGCGACGGCCGGGGGCACCGCGCCCCGCCGGCCCTCGCCCACCGGCGGGGCGCGGTCGACCAGCGCCCAGGCCCACGTGGTGAGGGCGATCCGGTAGACGCGGCGCGAGCCCTCGCCCAGGGCGGCGGCGCCGAGGAACCGGTCGACGGCGACGGCGTACTCCACGGGGGGCCCGCCCATACGACCTCCTTCCGACGGACCGCAGTAAACCGAACTCCGAACTCCCTGGAGCACAGCTTAACTTGAGGAGACCGGACTCACGTTTTTCAGGTAGCGGGTCTGGCGTGTCGCGAATCGGCCGCTGAACGCTGCGCTCATGTCCTCCGTCCCCGGCACGGCTGCTCTGCGCGTACGCGACTTCCGCCGCTTCTTCGTCGGCCACAGCACCTCGCTGCTCGGCTCCTCCATGGCCTCCGTCGCCGTGACCTTCGCGATCCTGGAGAACGGGGGCGGCGGTACGGAACTCGGCTGCGTCCTCGCCGCCCGGACGGTGCCGATCGTCCTGATGCTGCTCACCGGCGGAGTCGTCACCGACCGGTTCGGCAGCCGGCGGGTGATGCTCACCGCCGACGCGGTGCGCTGCCTCACCCAGGCCGCCCTCGCCGGCCTCCTGCTCGGCGAGGGCCCCGAACTGTGGACGCTGGTCCCGCTCGTCGCCCTCTGGGGCACGGCGGAAGCGCTCTTCAGCCCGGCCCTCAACGCCCTCGTCCCCGACCTCACCCGCGGCGAGGCGCTGTCCGACGCCAACGCGCTGCTGGGCGTGTCCGCTTCGGCGGCCTCCATCGCGGGACCGGTACTCGCCGGACTGCTGACCGCGGCCGCCGGCGCGTCGTGCGTACTGGCCCTGGACGCCGCCAGTTACGCGGTGAGCGTCGTCGCGCTCCTGCTGCTGCCCCGCGCCGCCCTGCCCGCCGTGCGCGCCTCGTCGTTCGCGGCCGATCTCCGGGACGGCTGGGCCGAGTTCCGCTCCCGCACCTGGCTGTGGGCGTCCTCGCTGCACTTCGGCCTCTTCAACGTCCTCGTCTGGGCGCCGTTCCTGGTCCTCGGCCCGGTCGTCGCCCAGCGGCGGCTCGGCGGCGCGACCTCGTGGGGCGCGGTGATGGCTCTCTACGGGGCGGGTGCGGTGGGCGGCGGCATCGCGATGCTCGGCCGCAGTCCGCGCCGGCCGCTGTTCGTGGCGACCGCCGCCACGCTCGGCTTCTCGCTGCCCTCCGCGGCCCTCGCCACCGGCCGGCCGCTGCCGTGGGTGTGCGCCGCCGCGGGCGTCGCCGGCATCGGCTCGGCGGTCTGCGGCACTCTCTACGCGACCACCACGCAGCGCCAGGTGCCGCGGGAGACGCTCGCCCGGGTGACCGCCTACAACACCCTCGGGGCCTTCGTCCTCGGCCCCGCCGGGCTGGCCGCCGCCGGACCGCTCGCCGCACGCTTCGGCCCGTCCGGCGTGCTGGGCTTCGGCGCGGTGTGGCAGATCGCGGCGGTGGCCGTACTCCTCGCCCTTCCCGCGATGCGCGGCGCCCCGGGCCGGCCGCCGGAGGACGGCCTCGCGAATACTTAACCAATTGCTTGACCATTAGTGGCGGCCGACCTATGGTTAAGAATGTGCTTAACAAAGAGGAGGCTCCGGACCGGGTGTTCCACGCGGTGGCCGACCCGACCCGGCGCGCGATCGTCGAACGGCTCGCCCGCGGGCCGGCCTCGGTCAGCGAACTGGCCCGCCCGATGCCGATGTCGCTGGCCGCCGTGGTCCAGCACCTGGCGGTGCTGGAGGCGAGCGGGGTCGTACGGTCCGAGAAGCACGGGCGGGTGCGCACCTGCCGGCTCGACACCGCCGGGCTGCGCGCGGCCGAGGAGTGGCTGCGCCGCCAGCGCACCGCCTGGGAGGAGGGCCTGGACCGGCTCGGCGAGCACCTCGCCGGGGAACGGCCCCCGCCGCCCCCGCCGGAAGCGTCCTAGCGCCGGGGACCGCCGGTGCCGAATCCGTCCCCGTGCCGCGTCCACGCGCGTACATGCCAGTGAAGGAGCACCGCCATGACCGAGCATTCCGTCCTGCACTCCACGTTCACCCTGGACCGCGCGTACCCGGCGCCGCCGGAGCGGGTGTTCGCCGCGTGGGCCGACCCCGAGGAGAAGGCCGGCTGGTTCGCCGGCGAGGCGGAGCACGCGCTCGACTTCCGCGTCGGCGGGGTGGAGACCGTGCTGCGGCCCGGCGCACCCGGGCAGCCGGCCCTGCGGTTCGAGTCGGTGTACCGCGACATCGTCCCCGGCGCGCGGATCGTGTACGCCTCCACCCTCTACGCCGACGGGGACACGGCGACCGTCTCGCTCACCACGGTGAGCCTCGGGCCGGCGGCCGACGGCGGCACTGAGCTGTCCCTGACCGAGCAGGGCACCTTCCTCGACGGCGCCGAGCCGCCGCAGTGGCGCGAACAGGGCACCGGGGACTGGCTCGACGCGCTGGGCGCCTGCCTCAGCAAGGGGTGACGAGGGGTGAGGCGGTGGCCGCCCCGCCGTTGGCTACGCGCGGGCGCGGGCGCGGGGGAGGGTGCGGACCGCGGGGATCGCCAGGAGGGTCGCGGCGACCGCGACGGTGATCGCGCCGCCGGCCAGCAGGACGTGGCGGGCGCCGAACAGCGCGGAGGCCGGACCCGCGAGGGCCTGGCCGACCGGGATCATGGCGACCGACCCGGCGACCTCGTACGCGTGGATGCGGTTGAGGACCGAGCCGGGCACCTGGGTCTGCACGCTGGTCGCCCAGTTGACGCCCCAGTACGCCCAGCCGCCGCCGGCCAGGAACACGCACGACGCGATGGCGTACACCGGGAGCCCGAGCCCGACGGACACCGGCATCAGCGCCGTCCAGAACAGCGCCAGCGCGCCCGCCCGCAGCGGCCGGGCGGCCCGTACCCGCATCGCGAGCAGCGCCCCGACCGCCGTGCCGCCGCCCAGCGCGGAGTTGACCAGTCCGTAGGCGCCGGCGCCGTGCGCGGGGATGATCTGGCCGGCGGCCAGCGGCGTGTACGGCCCGACCATGCAGACCATGAACACCATCCAGACCACGATCACCGACCACATCCAGGTCCGCGCCCTGAACTCGCGCCAGCCTTCGGCGAGATCGGCCCGGAAGGTGGAGGCGGCGGCGCCGACCCGGGCCGGCAGCGGCGCGAGCCGCAGCGAGATCAGGCACAGCGCGCTGGTCAGATAGGTGGAGGCGTGGACGGCGAAGACCGCGCCGGGGGAGGTGAAGCCGACCAGCACGCCGGCGAACGCGGGTCCCGCCAGGGCCGCGACGGACTCGGCGGTGCGGGTGACCCCGTTGGCGCCCTGCACGTCGGTGGCGACCCGGACCACCGTGCTGGCCACGCCGGGCTGGAACATCGCGGCGGCGGTCCCGTTGACCACCGCGATCACCACCATCTCCCACAGCCGCACCCGGTGGCTGACGAAGAGGAAGGCGGCGGTGGACTGCGAGCAGACCCGGACGAGGTCGGCGCCGATCATCAGGGCCCGCGCGTCGAAGCGGTCCGCGAACACCCCGCCGAAGACGACGAGCCCGGCGAAGCAGGCGGTGGACGCGGCCATCACCAGGCCGATGTCGCCGGCCGAGTACCCGTAGGACAGCAGCCCGGCCGACAGGGCCACCGGCAGCATGGTGTCGCCGAGCATCGCGACCGAGCGGGCGGTGAAGTACAGCCGGAAGCCGGTGGACCACAACCCGCCGGCCGGCGGGCGCACGGAGCCGCCGAGCGGGGCGGCCTCCGTGTCGGGACAGGAGGGCGAGGAGCTCACCGGGCCCATCATGGACTAGACCACCGAGCACCGTCCAAAGCGTTTCGCCCGGTGGACGCGGTGGGCGCGGTGGACGCGGTGGACGCGGTCGGAGGCGCTGGACCTGGTGGACGGCGCTGGACCTCGGCCGCCGTCCACCGGGCCCGCGCGCTCACCGGCCGCCCTCCCGCACCCGGTACAGCCGCACCGACCGCGCCGCCAGCCGCACCCGCGTGCCGGCCGCGACCACCGCCCCGCCCGCGCGCCGCGAAACCGCCGCCGCCCTCCTCGGCCGTGTCGAGCACCGCCTCGTAGGCCGGCGCCCACGGCTCGGGCGGCAGCACGAAGCGCGGTCGGCCGGTGGTCGGCGTGCACGATCAGCAGGAAGCTGTCGTCGACCACCGGCTCGCCGCGCGCGTCGCGCTGCGGGATGTCCCGGCCGGACAGGAACATCCCGAGCGTCGCGGACGGCGCGAACCAGTCCTCCTCGGCCATCTCCCGCCCGTCCGGGCCGAACCACGCCACGTCCCGCAGCCCCTCGGGCGCCAGCGACAGGCCGGAGAAGAAGCCCGCCGCGCCGCAGCACCGGATGCGCCCGGCGCAGCGCGATCAGCCGGGAGGCGAGCGCGCACAGCGCGCCCCACCCCGGGTCCGACAGCAGCGACCAGTCGACCCAGCCGACCTCGTTGTCCTGGCAGTACGCGTTGTTGTTGCCGCCCTGCGTGCGGCCCATCTCGTCGCCCGCCACCAGCATCGGCACGCCGGTGGACAGCAGCAGGGTGGCCAGCAGGTTCCGCAACTGCCGCTGCCGCAGCGCCAGGACGGCCGGGTCGTCGGTCGTCGCCCTCGGCGCCGCAGTTCCAGGAGCGGTTGTCGTCGGTGCCGTCCCGGCCGTCCTCGCCGTTGCGCCTCGTTGTGCTTGCCGTTGTAGCTGACCAGGTCGCGCAGGGTGAAGCCGTCGTGCGCGGTGATGTAGTTGACCGAGGCGTACGGGCGCCGGCCGCCCCAGTCGTACAGGTCGCTGGAGCCGGACAGCCGGTAGCCGAGGTCGCGCACGTCGCCGGTCGCGCCGCGCCAGAAGTCCCGTACGGTGTCGCGGAACCGGTCGTTCCACTCGGTCCACAGCGGCGGGAAGGCGCCCACCTGGTAGCCGCCGTCGCCCACGTCCCACGGCTCGGCGATCAGCTTGACCCGGCGCAGCACCGGGTCCTGGGCGATCACCGCGAGGAACGGCGAGAGCATGTCGACGTCGTGCATCGAGCGGGCCAGCGCCGCCGCGAGGTCGAAGCGGAAGCCGTCCACGCCCATCTCGGTCACCCAGTACCGCAGCGAGTCCGTGATCAGCCGCAGCACCTGGGGCTGCACCACGTGAGAGCGTGTTGCCGCAGCCGGTGTAGTCGGTGTAGCCGCGCGGGTCGTCGCCGAGCCGGTAGTAGCCGCGGTTGTCGATGCCGCGCAGCGACAGCGTCGGGCCGCCCTGCGCCGCCCTCGGCGGTGTGGTTGTAGACGACGTCGAGGATCACCTCGATCCCGGCCGCGTGCAGCGCCCGCACCATCCGCTTGAACTCGCCGACCTGCGCGCCGCGGCTGCCGCTGGCGCTGTAGCGCGGCGTGCGGCGCGAAGTAGCCGATCGAGTTGTAGCCCCAGTAGTTGCGTCAGGCCGCGGCGCTCCAGGTGGTCCTCGTGCGCGAACTGGTGCACCGGCAGCAGCTCGACCGCCGTCACGCCCAGCCGGGTCAGGTGCGCGATCGCCGCCGGGTGCGCCAGCCCGGCGTAGGTGCCGCGCAGCTCCGGCGGGATGTCCGGGTGCCGCGCGGTGAAGCCGCGCACGTGCAGCTTCGTAGATGACGGTGTCGGACCAGGGCGTCTTGGGGCGGTGGTCGTCCTCCCAGTCGTCGTCGTCCTCCACGACCACGCCCTTGGGCACGAAGGGCGCCGAGTCGCGGTTGTCGCGCACGGTGTCGGCGACGTCCGGCTCCGGCCAGTCCCGCACGTGCCCGTACACCTCGGGGACCATCGCGAACGAGCCGTCCACCGCCCGCGCGTACGGGTCGAGCAGCAGCTTCGCCGGGTTCCAGCGCGCGCCCGTCCACGGGTCCCAGCGGCCGCCGACCCGGAAGCCGTAGCGCTGCCCGGGCCGCACCCCGGGCACGAAGCCGTGCCACATCTCGTGGGTCAGCTCGGTCAGCGGGGCGCGGGTCTCGGTGCCGTCGTCGTCGAACAGGCACACCTCGACGGACTCGGCGCCGCCCGCCCACAGCGCGAAGTTGGTGCCCGCCGTCGCGTCGGGGCCGTGGTGGAAGCGCGCGCCGAGCGGCTGCGGCGAGCCCGGCCACACGGTCGCAAGCAGCGGCTCCGGGCGGCCCGCGGGCTCCGTACCTTCTGCGGACTCTGTGCCTTCTGCGGACGCCGGGCCCTCTGCGGACTCCGGGCCGGGCGCGGTGCGCGGCGAGCTGTCGGGGTCGGTACGGGGGCGCGGCGGCGCCGGCGCCGGTGCCCCGTCGACCTCCGGGACCGCGGCCGCTTCACGGACACCCGGGACCGGGCGCGGCCATGACTCCGCCCGCCCGGCGGCGCCGAACTCGCGCGTCTCGGACACGTGTCTGCCTCCTGCGGCTCTGTCACGGCTCCCGGCGTCGCCGCGGCGTCCCGTGCCCGGCGGCCGACCGTGTCCTTCGACCCTGCGCGGCGCCCTGCGACGCCGTCCTACCTGCGATCTTCCCGCTGCGCCACCGCCCCGAACGTCTTTTGCGCCTCCGCTGCGATCCGTCGCGGCCCCCGGGCCGCCCCCGTGGCGGCGTTCGCGCCGGCCGGGCCGCCGCCACCCCGCGGACACCACGCAGTCACTTCGCGGCCGCGGCGTCGTTGACCTGGTGTGACAGCTGTGGTGAGGCGCGCGGTGCGCGCAGGCAGGTGCGCGCTGCTCGCGGGCGCGCTGGCGGCGGCCGTGCTGACGGCCGGATGCGGTTCCGGCGACGGCGGGGCCGACGCGAAGTCCGCGCGGGCGGCGAGCGCCCGGCCCGCGCACGCGCCGGTGACGTATCTCGGCGTCTACTCCCCGGAGCAGGGCTCCACCGTCGGCACCGCGATGATCATCAGCCTGGACTTCACCCGGCGCCTCACCGACCGGGCCGCCGTCGAGCGCGGCATCACCGTCACCAGCGAGCCGCCCGTCGAGGTGCTCGGCCACTGGTTCGGCGACCGGCGGCTCGACCTGCGCCCGGCCGGGTTCTGGCGGCCCGGCACCCGCGTCACCCTCCATCTGCGGCTGCGCGGGGTGCAGGGCGCCCCCGGCGTGCGCGGCACCCAGGACAAGGACGTCACCTTCACCGTCGGCCGCGACCAGCGCAGCACCGTGGACGCGGTCGCGCACACCATGAGCGTGGTGCGCGGCGGCCGGCTGCTGCGGGTGCTGCCGATCTCGGCGGGAAGCCCCCGGCACACCACGTACAACGGGATCATGGTGATCTCCGACAAGTACGCGGTCACCCGGATGAACGGCAGGACGGTCGGCTTCGGCGGCGAGTACGACATCCCGGACGTGCCGCACGCCCTGCGGCTGACCACCTCGGGCACCTTCGTGCACGGCAACTACTGGTCGCCGCCGGGCGTGTTCGGCACGCAGAACGTCAGCCACGGCTGCATCGGCCTGGCGGACCGCAAGGGCGGTGGCCGGGACACCCCCGCGGGCTGGTTCTACGGCCAGTCGATCGTCGGGGACGCGGTCCTGGTCACCGGCTCCGCGGACCGCACCGTCGACCCCGGCAACGGGATGAGCGGCTGGAATCTGAGCTGGCCGCGGTGGACGGCGGGATCGGCCCTGTGACCCGGTTGCCAGGGCCGGCCGGGCGGGGGGCCCACTTGGGACGGAACGGTGACATTCCGGTGAGTGGATCGATGTGATCGGTGTGGTTGTCTTGCGCCGGCAGGGGGAGTTCGGGTGTTTCGGGCCGTAGGGGAGCAGGCAAGTTGAAGCCGATAGGTGTGGCACGGGGAGCCGGCGGCAGAGCGGCCGCGGCCCTGGTGTTCGGGGCGATGCTGCTGGTGGTCGCGGCGTGCGGCCCCGACAGGCGGCAGCGGCCGGCGACAGCAAGGCCACCGGCGGCTCGACGTCCGCGAGCAGGCCGGACACCGCCGTCTCCACGGCGGTGGTGGACATCGTGCCCAAGGACGGGGCGAGCAGCGTGGCGACGACCGGCACCCTCAAGGTGTCCGCGTCGGGCGGCAAGCTCTCCTCGGTGATCGTCAAGAACGCCAAGGGCACCCCGGTCCCGGGCACGATCAGCTCCGACGGCCTCGGCTGGACGCCGACCGACCACCTCGACACCTCCACCCAGTACACGGTGGACGCGGTCGCCAAGGACCCCGCCGGCCGCGAGTCCGACAAGCACTCGACCTTCACCACGGTCGTGCCCAAGGACACCTTCGTCGGGTTCTTCACCCCCGAGGACGGCTCCACGGTCGGTGTCGGCATGGAGGTCTACCTCGACTTCAACCGGCCGATCACCGACAAGAAGGCCGTCGAGAAGGGCCTGAACGTCAGCGCGTCACCGGCCGTGCAGATCGCCGCCGCACTGGAACGGCGACACCGCAGCTCTACTTCCGCCCGCAGAACTACTGGGCGGCCGGCACCAAGGTCACCCTGGACCTGAACCTCAACGGGGTCGAGGGCGCCCCCGGCGTCTACGGCACGCAGCACAAGTCGGTGCACTTCACCGTCGCGCGCCGGCAGGTCAGCGTCGTGGACGCGGCGAAGCACACGATGACCGTCTACCGCGACAACAAGGTCCTCAAGACCATCCCGATCTCCTCGGGCGCCCCGGAGCACACCACGTACAACGGCAAGATGGTGATCTCCGAGAAGTACATCAAGACCCGGATGAACGGCGACACGGTCGGCTTCGGCGGCGAGTACGACATCCCGGACGTGCCGCACGCCATGCGGCTGACCAACTCCGGCACCTTCATCCACGGCAACTACTGGGCCGCGACCTCGGTGTTCGGCAACAGCAACACCAGCCACGGCTGCGTGGGCCTGCACGACGTGCGCGGCGCGGGCGACCCGTCGCACGCCGGCCGCCTGGTTCTACGACAACTCGATCATCGGCGACGTCGTCCAGGTGATCAACTCCAAGGACAAGACGGTCCAGTGGTACAACGGCCTCAACGGCTGGAACCTCCCCTGGAGCGAGTGGACCGCCTGATGGTGTTCGCTCGCCTCCGGGCGCGCCCTTCGGCTCGCTCACCGGGTGCGGGGCACGCGTGTGACGGCTCGGCGGCCCGTCCCCTCTCGCAGGGGGCGGGCCGTTCGTCGTACGCTCCCGGCATGACTGTGACCCTCGAAGTCGACGACGGCGTCGGCACGATCCGGCTGGACCGGCCCCCGATGAACGCGCTGGACAGCGCCATGCAGGACACCCTCAAGGCCCTCGCGGAGGAGGCCGCCGCGCGGCGCGGAGGTGCGGGCCGTGGTGGTGTGGGGCGGCGAGAAGGTGTTCGCGGCCGGCGCGGACATCAAGGAGATGCGCGCCATGTCGTACGAGGACATGGTGGACCGCTCCCGCGGCCTGCAGGACGCCTTCACCGCGGTGGCGAGCATCCCCAAGCCGGTGGTCGCGGCGGTCAACGGCTACGCGCTGGGCGGCGGTTGCGAGCTGGCGCTGTGCGCGGACTTCCGGATCGCGGCGGAGAACGCGAAGCTCGGCCAGCCGGAGATCCTGCTCGGCCTGATCCCGGGCGCCGGCGGCACCCAGCGGCTGGCCCGGCTGGTCGGCCCCTCGCGCGCCAAGGACCTGATCTTCACCGGCCGGACGGTCGACGCGCAGGAGGCGCTCGCGCTCGGCCTGGTCGACCGGGTGGTGCCCGCGGAGGAGGTGTACGCGCAGGCGGCGCAGTGGGCGCGGCGGCTGGCCCGCGGCCCCGCGTACGCGCTGCGGGCGGCCAAGGAGGCGGTGGACGGCGGTCTGGAGACCGACCTGCAACTCCGGCCTCGCCCTCGAACGCACCCTGTTCGCCGGCCTGTTCGCGACCGCCGACCGGGAGGCGGGGATGCGCAGCTTCGTGGAGGACGGCCCGGGCAAGGCCACGTTCGGCTGAGTTCGTTCCGGCCAGGGGCCCGTTTCAGGCAACTTGATGAAATCCCGGGGTTACCCCGCGAAACGGGCCCGTGGCGGCCATCATGAAGACATGTCGGGTCGGGGTGCATCGGAACAGCCGCAGCACGCGGAGACAGCGGCGGCACCCGCGCCCGTTCCGGCCGACGACGACGCGGCCGCGAAGGTGCTCGATCTGCTCGGCGACCCCTCGGCCGGCGAGGTCCATCTCACCTCGCGGCCCGAATCGGCCTCCACCGCACGCCGGTTGGCGCTCTCGGTGGTCAGGCTCTGGGGCCTGGCCCACCTGTCCGACACCGTGGAGCTGCTGGTCTCCGAGCTGGTGGGCAACGCCGTACGGCACACCGGGGCGCGCACCTTCGGGCTGCGGATGCAGCAGCGCCGCGGCTGGATCAGGGTCGAGGTGCGCGACCCGTCGCGGGCGCTGCCCTGCCTGATGCCGGTGCGGGAGACGGACATCAGCGGGCGCGGGCTCTTCCTCGTCGACAAGCTCTCCGACCGCTGGGGCGTCGACCTCCAGCCGCGCGGCAAGACCACCTGGTTCGAGCTGCGGGTCATCGACCGCTGAACGTCCGCGGGCCGTCGCCCGGGTCCGCCGACCCGGGGAGCGAGGCAAAGAGAAGAGGCCCTCCGCGTCGGGGGGGATGACAGCGGAAGGGCCTCTTCGGCATCGCCGCGAAGCAGGGGGGGTGTTCCGCGACGTCTGTGGAACGGCCGAGCCCGGGTCCGCGGGGGCCGTTGACATCGACTGTGGCACGGCGGACCGGGCCGGGGCAAGTCTCTGATCCCGGCGAGTCGCAATATTACGGACATATCTCTGCTAAAAGCAAGGGTGATGTGTGCCACCTGCCTTATAAACAACGGCTAAACGCTCTCATGACCTTTTCATAATGAAAACGACCCCTACTCCGACCCTGCGGCGGGGGCAGGGGTAGCCCCCACCGGGATGGGGGAACCACCGGACGGGCCCGCGCCCGCCGTGCTCGCCGCGCCGCCCCCGTCCAGCGCGGTCGGCCGGTCCGGGATACGGCGGGCCGCCGGCGCCTCGTACCCCAGCCGGCCTGGCCCGTCGGCCGGGGCCGGCCTTCGATCTGCGTGTTCTCCACCGTACGGCGACGATGGAGGAGGGCGGACCGGGCTTTCGGCCAGGCGAAACCCGCCGAAGGACCGGCCGCGTCCGCGGTCCGGCCCGGACACGCTGGACCACGGCGGCCGCTCGGCGGCCGCCGGCACGATCGCCACGCACTCCCAGGAACGGGGATTCACCATGACCAGCAAGGCCGTCGTCTTCAACGAGTTCGGCAGCGCGGACGTGCTGCACGTCGATGAGGTGGAGGTGCCCGTACCCGGTCCGGGCCAGGTGCGGATCGCGGTGCGCGCGGCGGGCGTCAACCCGCTGGACTGCAAGATCCGCGAGGGCGCCATGCAGCAGGTCTTCCCCACCACCCTGCCGCACATCCCCGGGGTGGAGGGCGCGGGCGTGGTCGAGTTGCTCGGCGAGGGCGTGACCTCGGTCGCCGTCGGCGACGAGGTGTTCGGCCTGACGGACACCGGGACGTACGCGCAGGTCGCGCTCGCCTCCGCCGACAAGCTGGGCCGCAAGCCCGGACCGCTCGGCTGGGAGCAGGCCGCGGCCCTGCCGGTCGCCGCCGAGACCTCGTACCGGGTGCTGGAGCTGCTGGCCGTGCGGCCCGGGGAGACGCTGCTCGTGCACGGCGCGGCCGGCGGGGTCGGCTCGGTCGCCGTGCAGTTCGCGGTGGCCCGCGGGGTGCGGGTGATCGGCACCGCGAGCGAGGCCAACCACGCGCGTCTGCGCGCGCTGGGCGTGACCCCGGTCCGCTACGGCGACGGCCTGGTCGAGCGGGTGCGGGAGGTCGCCCCGGACGGCGTCGACGCGGCGTTCGACCTGTCCGGGCGGGGCGAGGCGCTGGCCGCGTCGCTGGAGCTGATCGGCGGCAAGGACCGGGTGGTGGAGATCGCGAACCCGGCGGCGGCCGCGGAGTACGGGGTCACCTTCACGGCGGGCGGCGGCGACGAGTACCGCGGGAAGCCCGCCTTCGAGGAGGCGGTCGCGCTCCTGGCGGCGGGGAAGCTGGAGCTGCCCGTGCACCACGCCTACCCGATGGAGCAGGCGGCGGACGCGCAGCGCGAGAGCGAGGGCGGGCACGTGACCGGGAAGATCGTCATCACCGTCTGACCTCGCGGTCCGACGCCTGTGCGCGACGTCCGGGGCCGGCGGCCGGCATCCGGCGTCCAGGGGAACCTCCGGGCCGGGGACGGCAGCGGGCGGGCGGCGGCCCGGACGTCGAAGTCCGGTCCGCCGCCCGCCTGTCGGGGCTGCGCCTCAGCTCGCGGGGCCCTTGTTGTAGACGGCCACGTAGTCGATGTTCATCTGGCCGCCGGACACGGTGGCGGCGTTGGGGCCGCCGCCGAAGGCGTCGGGGAAGCCGCCGCCCATGGCCAGGTCGTAGATGATGAAGAACGGGTGGTCCACGGCGTTCGCCCACGTCGTGGCGTCCACCTGGGTGGAGTTGACGGTGAAGTAGTTCTGCCCGTCGAGGTACCAGCGGATCTGCTCGGGCGAGACCGAGCGGTCGATCTGCACGGCGTAGGTGTGGTAGCCGGTCTGGCAGCCGGAGCAGGCGCGCTCACCGGAGCCGATGCCGGTGGACTCGTTGCACGGGCCGCCCGGGTTGGTGCCGCAGTGCAGCGTGCCGAAGACCGAGCTGCGGGCGTTGATGTCCTCCAGGATGTCGACCTCGCCGGAGGTCGGCCAGGAGGTGCCGGTGCGCAGCGTCGAGCCGAGCATCCAGAACGCGGGCCAGTAGCCGGCGCCGTTGGAGGTGTTCAGGTTCGGCTGCTGGATGGACGACTGCATCATCACCACGCCGCCGGGAGGCGCCCCGAAGGACGACGACTGCGTCTCGATCCGGCCCGACGTCCAGCCGGAGCCCGGGTCGCTGCCGGAGTGCAGCGCCTTGAGCACCAGGTGGCCGTTGCCGTCCTCGAAGACGTTGGACGTGCTGTTGGTCATGGTCTCGATCTCACCGGTGCCGAAGTTGCTGCCGGGGCCGGTGTCGTACTTCCAGTCGGAGCTCGGCACGCCGCTGCCGGACCCGCCGTTGAAGTCGTCGCTCCAGGTCGTGGTGAAACCGGACGGCGGGCCCGGTACGTCGTGCGGGGCGGCGGCCGGGCGGGCCGCGTTCCCGGCCTGCGGGGTGGCCGCGCCGCCGGTGCCCGCGGTGGCCGTGAGGCCGACCAGGCTCAGCACGCTGACGGCCAGCGCGGCCAGGGCCAGCCGGCCGCGGGACCGCCGGACGCGGTGCGCCCTGCGGCCTGGGTCGTGACCTGTCGTGAGCTGGTCCGGCGTCTGTCGGGTGGACATGCAATCTCCTGTCCCGATGGGGCCCGGGGGGAGGGCCCGTTGTGAGGGGAACCCCGTGCGCGGCGTGGGGGCCGCGCACGGGGGAGGCGCTCCTTTTGAGAGCGCTCTCTCAGTCAGGGAATTGTCTATATCCCTCGTCAGAAGGAGTCAAGGCGTCGGGCAGGACATGCAGGTGGGGCAGGTCCGTTGTACGGTCCTGCCCCACCTGTCACAGCCGTTCCGGCGCTTTCGGGCCGGGTGCACGGCGGCGTGAACGGCCGCGTGCGCGGGTGCTCGTGCGGCCCGCGGGTACGGCTCCGGCCGCCGTCCTGGCGGCGGCGCGCTCGGCTACGGCGTCAGGCGGATCACCTGGGGGTCGTGGTCGCTGGTCTGGTTCGCGAACTCGGAGTTGATGTGGACCACGTCGTAGTCCACGTTCCGCAGGTCCGGGCTGACCAGGATGTGGTCGAGCACCTGCGAGTTGCCCTCGTAGACGTAGGAGTAGCGCTCCACCGCCGGGAGGGTGTTGACCAGGTCGGTGAGCACCTTGCCGTTGCCGGTCAGGGAGGTGACGGCCGGCGAGAACTGGTAGTCGTTCAGGTCGCCGAGCACCACCACCTCCGCCTTCGGGTCGGCGGTCTCCAACTGCTGGACGAAGTCGTGCTCGATGATCGCCTGCCGCACCCGCTGCACCTCGGAGCTGCGCACCGGCGGCTGGAAGCGGCTGTCGACGCCCTGGTCGCCGCCCTTGCTGTCGAAGTGGTTGGCGATCACGAACAGCTTCTTGCCGCGGAAGGTGAACTCGCCCACCAGCGGCTTGCGGCTGTCGGTCCACGCCTGGTCGTCGGGCGCGATCCGGCCGGGGGAGGCGGTCAGCGAGGTCTGGTCGCCGGTGCCGGTGACGCCGACCGCGGTGGTCGAGTCGCCGCCGGGGATGTCGGTGAAGCCCACCCGCGCCGGGTTGAACAGGAACGCCTGCCGGATGTTGCCGCCGGGCTCGCCGCCGTCCTTGTCGTTGACCGGGTCGATCTCGCGCCACTGGTACGCCGGGCCGCCGGCCGCGCGATCGCGTCGGTGAGCTTCTTCAGCGTCTGGTCGGCGGCCACCGTGCCGTCGTCGGTGGCGCCGTTGTTGTCCTGGATCTCCTCCAGCGCCACCACGTCGGGCGAACGCAGGTTGGTGACCAGGCCCTTGGCGAGCGCGTCGAACTTCGACTGCGGGTTGTCGGGCGCCAGGTTCTCCACGTTGTACGTGGCGACGGTCGCCTGGTCCGCCCGCGCCTTCGCGGTGACCTCGGGCTGGATGCCGCCGCTGCTGACCGTGCCCAGCGTGCGGGCCTCGAGGGCGTACGTCCCGGCGAACTGGTTGTAGTCCAGCGGGCCCGCGGTGGTGCCGCGCAGCGTGTCGCCGACGTTCGCGGTCGGGAACGCCGAGGTCGCGGTCGGGATCAGCGACTGGACCATCAGCCGGCCGGAGTTGGAGTCGTCGTAGCCGGTGTACAGCGTGCCGCCGCGCTGGGTCGGGTTCTGGTGCGGCTTGACCGTGACCCACAGCTCGGAGTACGGGTCGGTGGCGCCGACCACGCGGCTGTCGCCGATCTGCACGTTCATGCCCTTCGAGGGAGGCGTACAGGTCGAGCGCGTAGTCGGCCGGGCGCAGCGGCAGGTTCTCGATGCTGCCGCCGCCGGCCGAGGGGACGAAGCGCGTCGGGCACGCTTCTTGTCGTTCGAGCACGACCGGTGCGGGCAGCGGGTTGCCGGTGGAGACCGTGGTCACCGTCGGCTTGCTGATCTCGGTGACCGCCTGGCCGCCCACGGAGGCGCCGCCCGGGTAGTAGTCGGAGACCGACCCGGCGACGGTGACGCTGTCGCCGACCGCGACGGTGGGGGCGGAGCTGGTGAAGACGAAGATGCCCTCGCTGGTGCGCGGGTCGTTGTCGGGGTGCGGGTCCTGGAACCAGAAGCCCTTCGACGAGCCGTAGGTCGCGCACGCCCGTCACGATGCCGGGCACCCCGGTGACGGCCTTGCCCTCGTACGGGCGAGACCCGGGTGTCGCCCTGGATGTCGTGGATCTGCACGGCCGCGGGCGGCGGGGTCGTCGGCGGGGTGGTGGGCGGCGGCGTCGGACCGCCGCTGCCGCCGGAGTTCTGCGGGGTGGGCGCGCCCGCGGTGAAGTCCGCCGCGTTGTCGTCGGTGTCGGTCAGCGCCGCGTTGCGGGCCACCGAGGCGGAGTTGCTCGCGCCGGCCGCCGGGCCGCTGCCCTCGTGGACGACGGCGGTGCCGTAGCCGACCAGGTCCTTCACCCGGGAGTCGGCGGCGCAGTCCGCGGCGGTCACGCAGGTCAGCGGGTCCGCGCCGGAGACCAGCGCGACGGTGCCCGAGGTGCCCGACAGGGCGAGCGTGCCGGTCGCGTCCGGCGTCGGCAGCGCGGTGCTGCCGCCGGTGCCGGCGGACTCGCCGACCAGGTAGCGGCCGCCGCCCGCCAGCGAGCCGGTCAGCGGGGTGACCTGCCAGGTGGAGGTCGCGGTCGGGGCGCCGGGCAGGTACTGCACGCTGTACGCGCCCAGGTCCGTCGCGGAGCCGACCGGCGTTGGCCAGCTCGATGAAGTCGTTGGTGTACGTGGCGCCGGAGTTGCCGCCGCCCCCGTACACCTCGGCGATCAGCGCGTCGGCCGACGGCGTCGCGAACGCGGAGTGGACGCCGACGGCGGCCAGGACGACGGCGCCGGCTATGCCGAACGGCAGGACGCGCTTGCGGAGCCGGGCGGAGGGCCCGGACGGGCCGGGTCTCGCGGGCAGAGGCGTGGCCTCGGAGGAGTGCGACACCGGAGAGGGTCTCCTTCTTGCGGGCGGTTGGGGGAACTGGTCCCCCGGATCAAGGGGTCTACGTGGGTGGACGGGCGCACGCCGAGGCACGGCATGCGGTCCGGCTCCCGCGGCGGATGGGCGGGAACGCGGCTCAAGATACGCGCGTAGACCTGTCCGGAGAAGGTGTTTCGGGTTAATTCTGCGGGCGCTTTGCGCTGTGCGCGCGGACCCGGCGCCCGCCATCGGCCCGCAACGCGGGGGCTATTGGCCCGCGCGGCCGCCGACGCGTTCGCGCAGGAGGCCGGCGTGGCCGTTGCGGCGGGCGGGACTGCGGGTTTTCGGGAGGACCTGTCCCCTGCCGCTCAAGCGCGCCGCTCAGCCTTCCAACAGGGTGATCCAGCCGCGTCGTTCAGGCGTGTTGCCCTCAACCGGGCCGCCCGGTCGGGCCGTTCGGCCCGCCTTGCCGGGTCGGTCACGGAGTCGGTCACGGCGCCACCGGGTCGCCGATTCCGCGCAGTCCGGTGACGATGAGTTCGACGCCGCGCCGGTAGTACGCGTCGTCGCTCGCGCACTGGGCGAACGTGTCGGCGGCGGCGATCACATGGGGGTAGCGGCGCGGCGACAGGGACATCAGGTAGGCGCGCTTGGCGCGTATGCCGTCCTCATGGGCCTCGGGGTCGCCGCCCGGCGCCCGGCCGGGTTCGCCCATGACCATGGTGACCAGCGAGTTGAGGATCTGCCCCGCCGTCTCGGCGCTCTCCTCGACCGACATGCCGGCCTCGTCGAGCAGGGCCAGCACGCGTTCGGTCAGCGCGAGGCCGGGCTCGCTGCCCATGACGCGGTTCAGCAGCACCGCGGCGGCGTTGGGGTGCGGGCGCAGGCCCGCCAGGAGGCCGGAGAGCACGTCGTCCATCTGCGCGTGCCACGGCCGGTCGTCGGGTTCCGGCAGCCACACGTCGGAGAGCAGCTGCTCCGCGACGGCGTCGAGCAGCCCCTCCTTGTCGGGGAAGTGCCGGTAGAGCGCCATCGGGGTCACGTCGTGCTGCTGCGCGACCCGCCGGATGGTGACGGCGTCGAGCCCCTCCGCGTCGGACACGGCGAGCGCCGTGGCGATCAGGTCGTCGCGGTTGAGGCGCTTGTGCGCGGCCATGTCCTCCGCCTTCCGGCTCGCTCGGATGTGTACATCGTACGCACCCGCGCACACCCCGTCCCCCTCCTGCCACGGCGCCGGGCGGGCGCGGAAACCGGCTGCCGAGGACGCCGGGAGCGGCATCCCGTGCGCGAGTGCCGCACCAGATGTATACGTCGTACACAACTCGTGTATGGTTCGTCGTAAGCATACGTCGTAAACATCCGGCGGGTATGCGTCCACTGCCGCCGTACCCACCCCTTCTTCTGACCTGCTACCTGCGGAGACGCCATGCGACGCAGTCCCTGGGCCACGCTCACCGTGCTGGCCCTCGCTCAGTTCATCGTGGTCCTCGACGTCACGATCGTGAACGTCGCGCTGCCCAGCATCCAGTCCGACCTCGGCTTCAGCACCGACGGTCTGCAATGGGTGATCAACGCCTACACCCTGCTCTTCGGCGGCTTCCTGCTGCTCGGCGGCCGGGCGGCCGACCTGCTCGGCGCGCGCCGGATCTTCGTCATCGGGCTCGTGCTCTTCGGCGCGACCTCGCTGGCCGGCGGGCTCGCCGGATCGCCCGGCCTGCTCGTCGCCGCCCGCGCCGTCCAGGGACTCGGCGGCGCGATGCTCTCGCCGGCGGCGCTGTCCATCCTCACCGTCACCTTCGAGCACGGGCGGCGCCGCAACATCGCCATGGGCGTGTGGGGCGGCCTGGCCGGCCTCGGCGGCACGCTCGGCGTGGTGGCCGGCGGCCTGCTGGTGGACGCCCTGAGCTGGCGCTGGGTCTTCATGGTCAACGTGCCGATCGTGATCGCGCTGGTCGCCATCACCCCGGTGTTCGTACGGCACTTCGCGCCCCAGGCCGGCCACCGCTCCTTCGACCTGCCCGGCGCGCTGCTCGGCACGGGCGGCCTGCTCGCGATCGTCTACGGCGTGGTGCGCGCCGAACCCGTCGGCTGGTCCTCCGCCGAGGTGATCGGCTGCCTGGCCGCGGGCGTCGCCATGCTCGTCGCCTTCGTCTGCGTCGAGGCCCGCGCCGCCGACCCGCTCGTGCCGCTGCGGCTGCTGCGCTCGCGCGCGCTGAGCACGGCGGGCGGCTCGCTGGCGCTGACCGGGGCCGCGTTCCTGTCCATGTTCTTCCTCACCGCGATCTTCCTCCAGCAGGTCAGGGGCGGCAGCGCGCTGCGCGCCGGGGTCGAGTTCCTGCCGATGGGCGGGGCCGCGATCTTCGCGGCGGTCGCCGCCACGCCGCTGGTCACGCGGTTCGGCACCCGCCCGGTGCAGACGGCCGGCGCCGTCATCAGCGTGGCCGGGCTGCTGCTGCTCGCCGGGGCCAACGCCCACGGGGCCTACGCGGCGCGGCTGCTGCCCGGGCTGATCCTCTTCGGGGCGGGCATCATCGCCGTGATGGTGCCCGCGCAGATCGCGGCGGTCGTGGACGTCACGCCCCGCGAGGCCGGCGCCGCCTCCGGGGTCGTCACCGCGTTCAACCAGGTCGGCGGCGCGCTCGGGCTCGCGGTCGTCACGACGGTCTCCACGTCGAGGACCACGTCGGCGCTGGCCTCCGGCAGTTCGACCGGTGACGCGCTCGTCGCCGGGTTCCACCGGGGGCTGCTGGTCTCGGCGCTCTTCATGGTCGTGGCCGTCGCCGTCACCCTCGTCTCGCCCCGGCTGGCGCCGAGCGCCGAGCAGATCGCGGAGGCGGCCGCGGCGGCGTGACGCTTTTCCGGGCCGACGTGGGGGGTCGCCCTCACGTATCCGCCCGGGGCGCCCTTCCCGGGGCAGGGTGCCCTTGCGGAGCCCGGCCCCCTGACCCCGGGCGGGGGGTCCCCTTGCGGAGGGCGGTCCCTTGCCCCCGGGCGGGGGGTCCCCTTCCGCACGAGGGTGCCTTACCCAGTGGCGCGGGGTGCCCCTGCGTGGGGCGGCGCCCTGACCCCGGGCGGGGGTCCCCTTGCGGAGGGCGGCGGCCACTCCCCAGGGCTCCGGGGCGCCCTTGCGCCGGGCGGCGCCACGCTTTTTCAGGGGCGCGGGGTGCCGTTGCCGCACGAGGGTGCCTCGTTTTTGGGGGCGCGGGGAACTGCGCGACAAGCCACGACGTGGCTGCACGTCGTCACCGCCCCAACGGGGCAGTTGCTGTCGCATCCGGACCACCGGCCGGTGGCCGGTTGCTCGCGCAGTTCCCCGCGCCCCTGGGTGGTTGCCGCCTTCCGCAGCGGCGCCCACCGCGGGCGGCTGGGTGGTGATCCACATCCGTAGCGGCACCCACCGCGCCCCTTGGTAAGGCGCCGCCATCCATAGCGGCGCCCACCGCGCGCCCCGGGTGGTGACCCCCTTCCGCAGCGGCACCCCGCGCGCCGGGGTGGTGGCCGCCTTCCGCGAAGGCACCCGGCGCCCGTTGGTAAGGCGCCGCCTTCCGCAGCGGCGCCCACCGCGGGCGGCTGGGTGGTGGTCCCCTTCCGCAGGGGCACCGTGGGGAGTGGGGGAGGGGCCCACGAGTGGGGCGCCCTGTTCCGTAGGCGGAGCCGGCTATGCCGAGAGGGGGGCCTCGTCCGGTTCGGCAGCGCCGCCGCCGCGAGGCGGTCCGTGGACAAGCCCGAGCGCGGCGGCCAACGCGACCACCGTGAAGAACGCGGGCGTCGGCGCCCGCCCCGTCTCGATCTTGCGAAGCGTCTCCGCGGAGATCCCGGCCGCCGCCGCGACAGCGGTCATGCTGCGGGCCCCCCGCGCGGAGCGCAGCAGCGCGCCGAGCCGCTCGCCGCGGGCCCGCTCTTCCGGAGTCAGAGGATTTCTCACCATGGACGTGATACTAATACCGGGATAGTTATCCGGTATGAGAATGGGGAGAGCGGGACCCATGGTCGAGATCAAGACGGACGAGGCGCTGGACGCGATGCGGGAGGCGGGCCGGGTGGTGGCCCGCACCCTGGCCGCCGTACGGGAGGCCGCGGCCGTCGGCGTACGCCTCACCGAACTCGACGAGGCGGCCCGCGCGGTGCTCGACGCGGCACGGGCCCGCTCGCCCTTCCTCGGCTACCGCCCGTCGTTCGCGCCGACCCCGTTCCCCGCCGTGATCTGCGCCTCCGTCAACGACGCCGTCGTGCACGGCATCCCCGACGACTACCGGCTGCGCGACGGCGACCTGGTGAGCGTCGACTGCGGCGCCGAACTCGACGGCTGGACCGGTGACGCCGCCATCAGCTTCACCGTGGGCACACCGCGCCCGCAGGACGTGGCGCTGATCGCCGCCACCCAGGAGGCGCTGGACGCGGGGATCGCGGCGGCCACCGTCGGCCACCGGATCGGCGACATCTCGCACGCCGTCGGCCGGGTCGCCCGGGCCGCGGCCTGCGGGATGCCCGCGGACTTCGGCGGCCACGGCATCGGCCGCCGGATGCACGAGGACCCGCACGTGCCCAACCGCGGCCGCCCCGGCCGCGGTTACCCGCTGCGGCACGGCCTGGCCCTGGCGATCGAGCCGATGCTGATGTCCGGCGGGCAGGACGCGTACGTCACGGCCGCCGACGGCTGGACGCTGCGCACGGCGGACGGCAGCCGGGCCGCGCACATCGAGCACACCGTGGCGGTCACCGAGGACGGCCCGCGCGTGCTCACCCTGCTGTGACGTAAGGTACGTGCGCGAAAACGGCACGAGGAAGCGCCCGGGACCGGGCACGTCGGCGAGGAGAAGCACGGTGCGGACGAACGACCAGGCGGCTACGGCCCTGCTGCTCATGGACTTCCAGCAGGGCATCGTGGAGCGGCTCGGCGCCCCCGAGGTGCTGGCGGCGGCCGGCGGCGCGCTGGCCAAGGCGCGGGACGCGGGGCTGCTGGTGGTGCACGTGCGGGTCGCCTTCCGGCCCGGCTACCCGGAGGTGTCCCCGGCCAACGCCTCCTTCGCCGCGCTGTCGGACGCCGGCCCCGAGTTCACCGAGGCCCACCCGAAGACCCGGGTGCACGCCGAACTGGAGCCCCGCGACGGCGAACCGGTCGTCGTCAAGCGCCGGGTGAGCGCCTTCACCGGCAGTGACCTGGACGTGGTGCTGCGCTCCCGCGGCGTCCGTGACCTCGCGCTGGCCGGCCTGGCCACCAGCGGCGTGGTGCTGTCGACGCTGCGTCAGGCCGCCGACCTCGACTTCGGCCTCACCGTGCTGGCCGACGCGTGCGGCGACGGCGACCCCGAGGTGCACCGGGTGCTCACCGAGAAGGTCTTCCCGCGGCAGGCCACGGTCACCACCGTCGCGCAGTGGACGCCCTGACCACGTTCACGAGGGCCGATCACGTTGACCAGGACTGCCGGGTCCACCGGGGCTGATCGCGCCCGCCGGGCCCGGGAGTTCGGGCCCGAGCGCTGGGCCTGGCCGCGCTCACTGGGTCCAGTGGTCCAGTACGAGCAGCACGTCGACGGTCAGCGGGTGCGCGGTGCCCAGCGCGCGGGTGCTGTCGGGCACGAGGTCGCGCAGCAGGGCGGTGGCCTTGACGAGATCGCCGCCTTGGCCGGTGTTCCAGGCGAGGATGCCCCGGGCCTCCAGGGTGTGTTCGTGGTCCGGCCCGAGGGTGTCGCGCAGGTCGGGCAGCAACCGGCGCAGCAGCCGTACCGCCCGGGCGTTCCGGCCCGTGAGGCCGGTGTTCCAGGCCAGGAAGCGGCGGGCCTCCAGCACGTCCGGGTGGCGGCGGCCGAGCAGCCGGGTGGCGCCGGGGAGCATGCCGGCCAATAGCTCCACGGCCTGCGCCGGGCGGCCGTCGACCCCGATGTTCCAGGCCAGCATGCGCCGCACGGTGTACGTCGACTCGTGGGCGTCGCCCAGGACGCGGCGCACGTCGGGCAGCAGCGCCTGCCACATGGCGATGGCCCCGACGTAGTCGCCGCACGCTCCCGTGTGGCAGGCCAGCGCGCGGCGCGCGACCAGCGTCTTCGGATCGGCCGCACCGACGGTGGCGGTCAGTTCCGCCACCGCCCGCTGCCACAGCAGTACGGCCGTGGCCGGATCGTCCTCAAGGCAGAGGGCGTGCGCGCCGCCGAACCGGTGCAGCAATTCCGCGTACGGGATGTCCTTCACCGGCGGCCTGGGCATCGGAGCGGGCGGGCGCGGCAATTCGCTCCGGCGCTGCGCGTCCGCCGTTTCCTCGGCGCGGGCGGCCGCGACCACGCCGAGCCGCCGGTATACCGAAGCCGCGTCGGGCGGCCGCATTCGCGGGTCCTTGGCGAGCAATTCCCTGATCAGCAGGTCCAATTCCGGGGATATCGCGCTGTTGCGGCTGCGCGGGGCGGCCGGCATCTCATGGATCTGGGAAAGCGTGACCGTCCCGGCGGAGCCCTTGGTGAAAGGCGGCGCGCCGGTGACCATCTCGTAGAGCAGGCAGCCCAGTGCGTACAGGTCGGTGCGGCCGTCCACCGGCCGGTACAGGCATTGTTCTGGGGCCAGGTAGGCGGCGTTACCGGCCGGCGGGGCGGAGTGGGCGGGCCGGGGATCGGCCGGGGAGGAGCCGCCGGGGTCGGCGCCGGCCGGGCCGTCGGTGAAGCGGGCGGCGCCGAAGCCCGTGATCTTCACCAGGCCGTCCTCGGTGATGAGCACATTGCCGGGCTTGAGGTCGCGGTGGACGACGCCCACCCCCGGCGCGTGCGCGGCGCCCAGCGCCAGCGCGATCTGCCGGGCCCAGCCCAGCGCCACCGACAACTCCGGTCTGCCCTCGGCCAGTTCGGCGGTCAGCGGCCGGCCGTCGACCAGTTCCATGACGATATAGGTGACCGGCTGTTCGTGGTAGGTCGTCTGACCGTAGTCATGGACGGCCACGATATGCGGGTGCGATAAACGCCCGACCGCGGTCGCCTCGCGCCCCATCCGGTCGGTCCGCCACAGATCGGTGGCACCGGTCACGGTCTTCACGGCCACCGGCCTGCCGGTCATGCGGTCGCTGCCCTGCCAGACCGCGCCCATTGCGCCTTTGCCGAGCACGCCGAGCAACTCGTAGCGCCCGTCGAGGACTGCTCCGGGCTCCATCGGTGTCCGCCTCCCTCACCCCGCGCGGCCGAACGTCCGAATCCGAACCATAGAGCACGGCGGGGCATCGCGGATCGGACCAAGGGGAATTCCTCGCGCGCGGGCCCGTTGTCCGATCATATTCACCGCGGGCGCGGGGTCCGCACGGCCAGGGCCCGCCCGGCGGCTGCAGCGTCCGTCCGCAACTCCCGGACGGACGCGGCCGGTTCCGTACGGCATGGCGGGGCCGTACGGCGGGCGGGGCCGTGCGGTGCTCACTTGCGGGCGGCGAAGACGCCCTCCGGGAACGCCCCGCCCGCCACGGCCGTACGGCTCAGCCGGCGGCCGATCTCGGCCAGGCGCTCGGACGCCGGCTCGCCGAGGTGCTCGTAAGGCGCCGCGGCCAGGCGGTCGGTGAGGTCCTCGGCCTCGCGGCGCAGTTCCTCGCCCGCGGGGGTGAGGACGTCCCGCTCCGGGTCGAGCAGCCCGCGCTCGCGCAGCCCCGCGTGGGCGCCGTCCCACTCCTCGCGGCTCCAGCCGCGACTGGCCAGGGCGAAGTCCACGGTCATGCCGGCGCCGGTGGCGGTGTGGGTGACCAGGGCGTCCAGGCCGCCGAGTCCGAGCGTGGCGAGCGCCATGCTGTGCCCGTCGCCGCGGTGCTCGCGCAGCAGTGTGGCGGCGTGCCACAGCGCGAGGTGCGGCGGCTCCGGCACCGCGAGGTCGGCGTGCGCGGCGTAGAGCGGGCGTCCGGCGGGGGCGCACGCCTCGGCCGCGGTCAGCGCGAGCCGGGCGGCCTCGGCCACCTCCTTGTCCTCGGCTATGTCCGCGCCGAGCAGCCGGCGCAGTGCGGCGTCGGCCGCGCGCAGCCGCGCCTGGAGCACCTGCGCCGGCGTGGCCGACTCCCAGGCGCGCGGCAGGTGGCGGGCGACCAGGGACGGACTGAAGTTGTAGAACGTGGCCGCGACCGGACCCGCCCCCACCGCGCCCATCGCCGCCGACCGTCCGGCGAAGTAGCACATGCGCCCCGGCTTCAGGCCGAGGGCCGTGAACTCCCTTTCCGTCTCAGGGGCGAAGTAGCTCAGGGAGTGCAGCGTGTTGAGCGCGGTGTGGCAGTGCCGGACCAGAGGGAGAGTCATGCGGCCATCGTAGGGACGCCGTTGCGGTGCCGGCAGGGCACCTGCCCCGAACCGGGCCACGGCGGTCCGGAACACGGCGGCCCGTACCGCCCCGTTCGGACCGCCGTGTTCTGACTTCTCCGCTGTCAGACCGCGTTGGCGCGGACGGCGGCGGGTTCGGCCGCGGCGGCCGGCTCGGCCTCCGCGTCGGACTCCGCGTCGGCCTCGGCCAGGTCCCGGCCGCGGGTCTCCTTGGCGAAGAGGACGGCGACGACGGTGACGACGGCCGCCAGCGTGATGTAGAGGGAGATCGAGTGGGCGTTGCCGTAGTGGGCCAGCAGCGCCACCGCGATGAGCGGCGCGGGCGCGCCGGCCGCCACCGAGGCGAACTGCGCGCCGATGGAGGCCCCGGAGAACCGCATCCTGGTGGCGAACAGCTCCGAGAAGAACGCCGCCTGGGGCGCGTACATCGCGCTGTGGAAGATCAGCCCGACCGTCACCGCCAGCACCAGCATCGGGAACGACCTGGTGTCCAGCAGCGCGAAGAACGCCCAGGCCCACGCGCCCGTCCCGACCGCGCCCGCCAGGTACACCGGCTTGCGGCCGATCCGGTCCGACAGCGCCCCGAACAGCGGGATCAGGCAGAACTGCACGGCGGAGCCGATGAGTACGGCGTTCAGCGCGGTCTGCTTGGGCAGCTTGAGGTGGTCCACGCAGTAGGTGAGGACGAAGGCCGTGATGACGTAGTACGAGATGTTCTCCGCGATCCGGGCGCCCATCGCCACCAGGATGTCGCGCCAGTGGTGGCGCAGCACGGACAGCAGCGGTGACGGCTCGGCCGGGCCCTGCGCGGCCTTGCGGGCCGCCGCCTTGGCCTGGGCCGCCTTGAACAGCGGCGACTCGTCCACGCTCAGCCGCACCCACAGGCCGATGCCGACCAGGACGCCGGAGAAGAGGAACGGGATGCGCCAGCCCCAGGCGGCGAAGGCGGCGTCGGACTGGACGCTGGTCATCAGCGACAGCACGCCCACCGCGATCAGGTTGCCGGCCGGCGCCCCGCCCTGCGGCCACGAGGCCCAGAACCCGCGCCGGCGGGCGTCGCCGTGCTCGGAGACCAGCAGCACCGCGCCGCCCCACTCACCGCCGAGCGCGAAGCCCTGGATCACCCGCAGCGTGGTGAGCAGGATCGGGGCGCTGACGCCGATGGTGGCGTAGCCGGGGACGCAGCCGATCAGGGCGCTGGACACGCCCATCATCAGCAGGCTGACGACCAGCAGTTTCTTGCGGCCGATCCGGTCCCCGAAGTGGCCGAAGACCAGGGCGCCGATCGGGCGGGCGGCGAAGCCGATGGCGTAGGTGAGGAAGGAGAGCAGCGTGCCGGTCAGCGGGTCGGAGTCGGGGAAGAAGACCTTGCCGAAGACGAGGGCGGCCGCCGAGCCGTAGAGGAAGTAGTCGTACCACTCGATGGTGGTGCCCACGAGGCTGGCGGCGACGACCTTGGTCAGGCCCCTGGGCGGGGTGGCGGGTCCGGTGGGGGCGGGCGGGTTCGCGGCATGCGGGGCAGGGGGACTGCTGGCCATGATGGCACCGTTTCCGGGGAGCGGTTTCAGGCGCCGGGCGTCTCGGTGTCCGCCGGGCGGGCGGCACGGTGGTCCGTGCCGAAGCCAGAGCTCCGGGTGCTCTCCATGGCCGCCACGGTAGGAACCACGCGAGTGGCGGCACACGTGGTCCGCCGCCACAGTTGGCGGCGCGGCGGTGGGGGCCGCAGCCATGCCGCGGCGGCTTGTGGCGCCGGTGCGGACGCGGTGCGGCGGCGGTGTGCGGCGGCCGGGGCCCGCTTCCGACGCGTACGCGCGAGGAAGAGCCCAACGAGGCGATCCTCGGCTACGAATACCTCATCGGCCCGCCCACCGCTCCGGACCCCGACGAGGAAGGCCGGTTGACGCTTTCTCTCCTCATCCGTCCACGGACGGTTTCTCGTACGGCGCCAGATAGCGCTCGAACGCCTCGGTCGCCGCGGCCTGTTCGCCGGTGGCCAGGACGTCCAGCAGCAGGCCGCGGATGACGGCGACGGCCAGCCGCGCCTCCTGGCGGGCGCGGTCCTCGGGGTGCCCCATCTGCGTGAAGAGCTCGGCCACCGGCGTGAGCCAGGTCTCGACGATGCCGTCGAGGAAGGTGGCGGAGTGCCCGCGCCCCTGGAGTGCCTGGCCGTACAGCTCGAAGAACAGCCGCTCGAAGGGCGCGAGTACGGGGTCGAGCAGGTGGTGCCACAGCGACCGCAGCACCGCGGTGGGCTCCTCCGGGCCGTCGGTCGCGATCGGTTGCAGCAGGAACTCCCGCTGCCCCTCTTCCGCCGACCGGACGATCTCCACCAGCAGCTCCTCCTTGGAGCCGAAGTGGAAGATCAGCATGCGCGGGCTGGTGCCCAGGCCCGCTGCCAGGTCCCGCAGGCTCAGTTCGCTCACGCCGTGCGCGGTCACATAGGCGACCGCGTCCGCCAGCAGCCGCTCCCGTGTGTCTGTCCTGGGCCTTGCCATGTACGTCCCTCCGCGTCGTCGCATCCGCCCGCGGCGGAAGTCGACGTCTGATATTTTCCCACGCCGTTGACATTAGCGTAACGCCTGTTACGGTAACTGCTGACGGGAGGAAGCCGAACCATGACGGAAGTGAAGGCAACGGGGCATTTCGACGCGCCGCCGGCCGAGATCTGGAAGCTGGTCGGCGATTTCGCCCGGTTCGTCGAGGTGCTGATCGAGGACCTGGACGACGCACGAGCTGTGTTCGAGGGCGACGGGGTCGGAATGCTCCGCACGGTGACCGTCGGCCCCGACCGGGTGGTCGAGCGATTGGAGATCCACGACGAGGCGAACTGGCGTACCAGTCACTCCATGCTCGTCCCCGGACGGTTCCCCGTGACCGGCTACCACGCGACGATCCGCCTCAGGGCCGCCGCCGACGGTGGCACCGACTTGAGCTGGACCGGCACGTTCGAGCCGGTCGGCTCCGACGAGGAGACGGCGGCCGGCGCCGTACGCGAGTTGTACGACGACGGCATCGCCATGCTGCACCGGCGTTTCGGGGGCTGACGTGCCTCCCCGCGACAGCGCCCGCTTCTCCGGTGCTCCCGGGCCGTGCCATTGCCGAGCCCGCCGCGCTCCCGCTCCGCGGCACTCCCCGGCCCCCGGCACGGCCCGGGCCGACCTTCCTCCGGGACGGAGAACACCATGATCGACGACACTTTCGTGTTCAACGCCGTGACCCACGCCTACGACCTCAGCGACGGGAACACCCAGCCCAACAAGTACGCCGAGAGTGTCCGCGACCAGCTCATCAGCCTGCACCGGGACTG
This sequence comes from uncultured Actinomycetota bacterium, assembly GCA_963820715.1. Lineage (GTDB taxonomy): Bacteria > Actinomycetota > Actinomycetes > Streptomycetales > Streptomycetaceae > Actinacidiphila. The sequence continues at coordinate 160,910 of CAWGAU010000008.1, forward strand.
GCAGCCCGGGTTCGGGCTGGACGAGGAGCGGCAGCGCACCGACTGGCCGATCGAGGTACTCGCCAAGACGCTGTTCCTGGAGAGCGACGTCGACATGGCGGCGACCCACACCCTGCGGCTCGACTCGTACTTCAAGGACGGGCTGTGCGCCCGCCGCAAGACGGTGGAGGCGGTGCGCAGGTGGCCGCAGCGGTTCGTCGGCTACGTCGGGGTGGACCCGACCCTCGGCCTGGACGTCTGCCTGCGTGAACTCGACGAGCAGTTGGACGAACTGCCCGAGGCGGTGGGCCTCAAGCTGTACCCGGCCCAGGTCGACCCGATGCGCTCCTGGCGGATGGACGACCCGAAGCTGGCGTTCCCGCTGTTCGAGCGGGCCCAGCAGCGCAACATCAAGACCATCGCGGTGCACAAGGCGTCCCCGCTCGGCCCGGTGCCGCTGAGCCCCTACCGCATCGACGACATCGACAACGCGGCGGACGAGTTCCCCGACCTGTCCTTCGAGATCGTCCACGCGGGTATCGCCTTCGCCGAGGAGACGGCGATGGCCATCGCCCGCTACCCCAACGTGTACGCCAACCTGGAGGTCACCTCCGCGCTGGTCACCACCAGCCCCGGCATGTTCGAGAAGGTCATGGGCCAGTTCCTGTTCTGGGGCGGTCCGAGCAAGATCCTGTGGTCGGACGGCCACATGGTCTTCCACTCGCAGCCGCTGCTGGAGCGCTTCAAGGACTTCACCTTCAGCGAGGAGATCCTGCACACCTACGGCATCCCGCAGATCACCGCGGAGGACCGGGCGGCGATCCTGGGCGGGAACTACGCGCGGATACTGGGCATCGACATCGAGGCCGCCAAGGCCGCAGTCGCCGACGACGAGTTCGCCCGCGAGCGGGCGGAGACCGGAATCCAGGCGCCCTACTCCAACTGGCGGGCCTTCCTCGGGGAGGCGGTGTGAACGAGCTGGAAAAGGCCGTCGCCCGGGCGCTGGAGAAGGTCTACGACCCGTGCAGCGTCAGCACCGGCGCGCAGATCAGCATCGTGGACATGGGCCTGGTGACCGGGATCGCGGTGGACGCGCAGGGCCGGGCGCGCATCGGGGTACGCACCACCTCGGCGATGTGCACGCTCGTCGGCTCGATCGCCCAGGCCGCCGAGACCGAGGCGCTGAAGGTGCCCGGGATCACCGAGGCGGTGGTGGAGGCCGACGCGCGGCCGGGCTGGACCGAGGAGTCGATGACCGAGCACGGGCGCATGCTGCTGGAGTCCCGGCGCGAGCGGTCCCGGCGCGAGGTGCCGGTCCGGCCGCGCGAGTGGGAGACCCGCGCGGCACGGAAGGCCGGGTGACCCCCCATGCCCCTGGACGCCTCCGCACGGCGTTTCCTCGACGCCGTGCGCGGTACGCCTGAGCCCTACGAGATACCCGTCGCGCAATTCCGGGCCCTGGCCGAGCGCTTCGTCGGGCAGGGCGAGCGCGAGCAGGTCGCGCTGGTCGAGGACCGCACCATTCCCGGCGGGGCCGGCCAGCCGCTCGGCCTGCGGGTGTACGTGCCCGCCGCGGCGGGGCCGCTGCCCGTGGTGGTGTGGCTGCACGGCGGCTCCTTCGTGCGCGGCGGCCTCGACACCTTCGACGCGGTGCGGCGCGCCTACGCCAACAGCAGCGGCTGCATCGTGGTCGCCGTCGACCAGCGGCTGTCCCCCGAGGCCCGGTACCCGCAGCCGTTGGAGGACGGCTACGCGGCGGCCGTATGGGCGTCGAAGCACGCTGCGGACCTCGGCGGCCGCCCCGATCTCGTCGGCGTCGCGGGCGAGAGCAGCGGCGGCAACCTGGCCGCCGCCGTGACGCTCCTGGCCCGCGAGCGGGGCGGACCGCGGCTCGCCTTCCAGATCCTGTTCACCCCGCTCCTCGACGCGACCCTCGCCCAGCCGTCGGCCGAGGAGTACGGACAGGGGTACGCGCTCACCCTGCGGCAACTCGACTGGTGCTACGACCAGTACGCCCCCGATGTCGCCCGCGACACCCCGCTGCTGTCCCCGCTGCGCGTACCCGACCTCACCGACCTGCCCCCGGCCGTGATCGTCACCGTCGAGTACGACCCGGTGCGCGACGAGGGCGAGTTGTACGGGCGGCGGCTGGTCGCCGCCGGCACCGACGTCCGCCAGGTGCGGATCGACGGGATGCTGCACCACTTCCCCGGACCCGCCGCGGTGCCCACCGCGGCCCGCCTCACCCGCGAACTGCTCGCCTCCCTGTCCCGCGCCACCGGAACGGAGGGCTGAACCGTGGACCGAACTGTGGACAGCGACACCGCTTCGGCGACCCCCCTCGGCCGGCCGGCGCTCCAACCCGACCTCCTGATACGCGCGTTGACCCGCCATCACGCCAGGCCCGCGCTGTGGGTGGGCGACGACGTCTGGACCGCCGGGCGCCTCGCCGACGAGATCAGCCGCTATGTGCAGGCGTGGCAGGCATGGGGGATCGGCCGGGGCAGCGTGGTGGGCATCCTGTCGGCCAACACCCCCGAGGTGCCGGTCGCCATGGGCGCGGCGCTGATCGCCGGCGTGCGCTGGGTGCCGCTGCATCCGCTCGGATCGCTGGAGGACCACGCGTTCGTCCTGGCCGACGCCGGGGTGGAGATCCTGCTGTTCGACCCGGCGACCCAGCAGGACCGCGCCGCCGAACTCGGCGCCCTGGTACCCGGGTTACGGCGGGTCGTCGCCCTGTCGCCGACCCCCGACGCCGAGGACATGGCGACCGCGTCCGCCCGCTTCGGCGCCCGCCGCCTGAGCGCGCCGGCCGTCCGCCCCTCGGACGTCTCGTGGCTGCTCTACACCGGCGGTACCACCGGGCGGCCCAAGGGGGTCGTCGAGACCTACCGGGCCGTCGCCCAGATGACGTACATCCAGATGGCCGAGTGGGACTGGCCGGCGCAGGTCCGTACGCTGTGCGCCACCCCGCTGAGCCACGCCGCGTCCGCGCTGTTCCTGCCCACCCTGCTCAAGGGGGGCTCGCTCGCGGTCCTGCCGTCCTTCGACCCGGACCGGTTCGTGGACACCGTCGAACGCCTGCGGATCACCACGACGTTCCTGGTCCCGACGATGATCTACCGGCTGCTGGAGCACCCCGGGCTGGACGCCGCGGACCTGAGCAGCCTGGAGACCCTGTTCTACGGCGCGTCGGCCATGTCCCCCAGCCGGCTCGCCGAGGGGATGGCCCGGCTCGGCTCGGTGTTCTTCCAGTTCTACGGCCAGGCCGAATGCCCCACGACCGTCACGGTGCTGACCAAGGAGGACCACCGCTGCGGCCGGCCGGAGCGGCTGACCTCCTGCGGGCGCCCGGTGCCCTGGCTGGACGTCGCGCTGCTCGACGAGGACGGGACGGAGGTCGCCACCGGGCGGACCGGTGAGATCTGTGTCAGGGGACCCCTGGTCATGGCCGGCTACCACAACCGCCCGGCCGAGACCGCGGAGGCGCTGCGCGGCGGCTGGCTGCACACCGGCGACCTGGCGAGGGCCGACGACGAGGGCTATCTGACGATCGTCGACCGCAAGAAGGACATGATCGTCACCGGCGGGTTCAACGTCTTCCCCCGGGAGATCGAGGATGTGCTCTCCAGCCATCCCGGAGTGCTGATGGCAGCCGTCATCGGGGTGCCGGACCCGGACTGGGGGGAGGCCGTACGGGCGGTGGTCGTCCCCCGGGCCGGCGCACCGCTGGACAAGGCCGAGCTCATCCAGCTCGTCAAGTCCCGCAAGGGGCCGCCGGCCGCGCCCAAACAGATCGACTTCGTGGACACCATCCCGCTCACGGGTCTCGGCAAGGCGGACAAGAAGGCCCTGCGGGCGCCCTACTGGATCGGGCACGAACGTGCGGTCCACTAGCCCTGTACTTCGCACATCACCGATTCGGCCCCGTGGCCAGCGGGTTCGAATGACTTCGATGCCGAGGAGGCCGAGGAAGTGGAGTTGGACGCTGTGGGTGATCTGGACGATGGGCGGATCGGTCACGTTACCGATCCTCAGCGTCGGCTCGCCGAGATGGTAGGCGGCCGTCCGGTCGGTGGGCCGCGGGTGGCGGGTGTCCTGACGCAGGCCGGCCACGGTCTGCCCGGGTCCCGCTCGGGTTTCCTCCGGGCCGCCGGCCCCGTCTCGTACTGGACCCCGGGGCAGCGCGCCGAACGCGGCCGCCCGGGCTCCAGAGCGCTCTACGCGAAGCTGGACGTCCGCGATGGCAGTTGACAGCAGGCAGGACGCCGGCCACGTACACGACCTGGTGGACGCGGTGCGGGATCGGGCCGGGGTACCGGCCGACGAGCAGTACCGCATCCCCGGAGGGGACTTCACACCCCCCGCGCCCACCCCCACGTCCAACCGCTGAGGAGCACCAGGGAGAAGCAGGGAAGGGGAGCGAGGGCAATGCCGGAGAAGGTCTTCATCGTCGGCGTGGGCATGACCAAGTTCGAGAAGCCGGAGTCGCGTGACTGGCGTTACCCCGACATGGTGCGCGAGGCAGGCGCCATGGCCCTGCGGGATGCCGGGATCGGCTACGAGGCGGTGGAGCAGGTGCCGGTCGGCTACTGCTACGAGTCGTCCACCGCGGGCCAGCGCGCGGTCTACGAACTGGGCCTGACCGGGGTCCCGGTCTACAACGTCAACAACAACTGCGCGACGGGCTCGACCGCGCTGATGATGGCCCGGCAGTTCGTCGCCGGCGGCCTCAACGACTGCGTCCTCGCACTCGGCTTCGAGCAGATGAAGAAGGGCGCGCTGAGCAGCGACGACCTGTCCGCCAGCCCGCTGGGCCGGCACTTCGGGGTCATGGAGCGCGGCCACGGGTTCACGACGTCGCCGCCCACCGCGCAGATCTTCGGCAACGCGGCACGCGAGCACATGGAGCGGTACGGGACCACCACCGAGCAACTCGCCCTGGTCGGGGTGAAGAACCACCGGCACTCCGCCGACAACCCCTACGCGCAGTTCCGGGACGTCTACACGCTCCAGGAGGTGCTGGCGGCACGTCAGATCCACCGCCCGCTCACCAAGCTCCAGTGCTCACCCACCTCCGACGGCGCCGGCGCGGTGGTGGTGGCCAGCGAGCGGTTCGTGCGGGCGCACGGTCTGCAGGACCGGGCGGTGGAGATCCTGGCGCAGGCCATGACGACCGACACGGAGGAGAGCTTCGCCGGGGGCTCCTGCATCGACGCCGTCGGCGTCCCGATGTCACGCGCGGCGGCCCGGCGGGTCTACGAGGCGAGCGGCCTGGGCATCGAGGACGTCGACGTCGTGGAGCTGCACGACTGCTTCTCGATCAACGAGATCCTCACCTACGAGGCGCTGGGCATGTGCGCGGACGGCGGGGGCGGCAAGCTGGTGGCCGACGGCGCCACCAGCCACGGCGGCCGCTGGGTGGTCAACCCGTCCGGCGGCCTGATCTCCAAGGGCCACCCGCTGGGCGCCACCGGCCTGGCCCAGGCCGCCGAGATCACCTGGCAGTTGCGCGGCGAGGCCGGCGCCAGGCAGGTCCCCGGCGCGCGGGTCGGCCTGACCCACAACATCGGCCTCGGCGGCGCCGCCGTCGTCGGGCTCTACCGCCGGCTGTCGCCGTCCGTCCAGGAGTGACGGACGCCGGGAGCCGGCGGTGCGTCGAGGAGCCGAGGCGGCGTCAGGGGGAGATGCCGTCCCGGTCGACGGGTCGCGGCCCAACCGGCCGGCGATGTCGGGAACGGTCTCAACCGGACGGCGTGACCGGGGACCGCAGGCCGAGCCACTGCTCGGCGCCGTAGGCTTCGAACCGCTCCACCTCGGTGAACCCCAGCTTCGCCGCGAGGCGCATCGAGCGGGCGTTGGCGGTCTGGGTGAAGAGCACCACCGGCTCGCCGGGAAGCTCGCCGGCGAGCCAGCCGAGTGCCGCCGCGCACGCCTCGGCGGCGTACCCGAATCCCCACGCCCGCGGCAGGAACAGGTAGCCGAGCTCGGCCTTCCCGGCAGCGGCCGGAGCGGCCTGCCCCTGTGCCCTCTTGAGAATGACCTGGCCGATCATGGACCCGTCGAGATCGACTGTGAAGAGGCCGGGGTGCCGCTCGGGCGCCCCCGGCATCTCGCGCTCAAGCTCGTCACGCGGCCGGGGGCCACCGAGGTAGGTGCCCACCTCCGGCGAGGCCAGCAGCTCGATGGCCGCCGCACGGTCCCGTGCCTCGGGCTCACGGAGCACGAGCCGCTCGGTCCGTATCGGGGCGGGCGGCCAGGTGACGGACCCCAGTTCAGTCATGGGGGCAACCTAGTCCACATCCGCCGGCCGTACGGACCCCATCACGTTCTACAGGTGTCGTCGGCGTCGAGTCGCCGCCCGTCGGCGGAGTAGACCTCCAGCGCCCGCAGGGGCCGTTCGTACCGGCGGTCAACCAGTTCCGAGTGCGGCTCGTCGGGGGCGAAGAGGTTCTGTTCGCCCCACTGCCGCAGCGCGACGATGACGGGGAACAGGCCCTTGCCTTTCGGCGTCAGTACGTAGTCGCGGTAGGCGCTGCCGTCCGAGGCGGGGACGGAGTCGAGGACTCCGACGGCGACCAGGTAGCGCAAGCGCGCGGCAAGGATGTTCTTCGCCACGCCGAGGCTGCGTTGGAACTCCCCGAAGCGGCGGCTGCCGTCGAAGGCGTCCCGGACGATCAGCAAGGACCACCAGTCGCCGATCGTGTCGACCGATCGCGCGACGGGACAGTCGCTGTCGTCGAAGCGTGTCCGCTCCACCATGCCGTCCTCCGTCCTCACATCGGTTGCAACATGCTACCAGGTGGGCCTATCTTCTCTCTGGTAGCAAGATGCAACCGATGGGGAGGTGTTTCGCGTGGGAGCGGATCACGGGGTCGTGGCGACAGCGGCCACGGGACCGGGCACGTCCGGGTTCGAGCTGTCCAGAAGGGTCACCCTGCTCTTCGCCGTGGCCTGCGGAACAGCGGTGGCCAACGTCTACTTCGCGCAGCCGCTCCTGGTGACACTGGGCCGCGACTTCTCGATCGGCACGGCGACGCTCGGCGCGGTCGTGACCTTGACCCAAATCGGCTACGGGCTGGGGCTCTTCCTCCTCGTGCCCCTGGGAGACCTGCTCGACCGCAGACGCCTCATCGTGGCGCAACTGCTCCTCTTGGCACTGGCGTTGACGGCGGTCGGCGCCGCCGGCGACGCGGCGCTCCTCCTCGTGGGCCTCACCACCGTGGGGCTGCTCGCGGTGGTCACCCAGACGTTGGTGGCCTTCGCCGCCTCCCTCGCTCCACCCGAGGAGCGCGGACGGGTCGTCGGCCTGGTGACTAGCGGCGTGGTCACCGGCATCCTGCTCGCCCGCACCGTATCCGGCCTGTTGGCCGACCTCGCCGGCTGGCGCTCCGTCTACCTCTGTTCGGCGCTTGTCACGTGCGTGCTCGCCCTGGCACTCCACCGCCTGCTGCCGTCCCGCCACAGTGCCTCGCCGGCGGCCGGGGGGTACGGGCAACTGCTGCGCTCCACCATCACGCTGTTCGCGCGCGAGCGAGTCCTGCGGGTGCGGGCCCTGCTCGCCCTCTTGATCTTCGCCGCCTTCAGCGCACTGTGGAGCAGTATCGCGCTGCCGCTCAGCGCACCCCCGCTCGCCTTGTCCCACACCGAGATCGGAGCATTCGGACTGGCCGGGGCCGCGGGCGCCCTCGCGGCCACCGCGGCCGGCCGGCTCAACGACCGCGGCTTCTCCCAGCGGACCACCGGCATCGGCTTGGCCCTGCTCACCGTCTCCTGGCTGCCCCTGGCCTTCACCCGGCACTCGCTCTGGGCACTGGCCGTCGGCGTGATCGTCCTCGATCTCGCCGTACAGGCGGTCCACGTCACCAATCAGACCCTGATCCACGCACTGCGTCCGGAGGCGGGGAGCCGACTGATCGGCGGTTACATGGTCTTCTACTCGATCGGCAGCGCCTCCGGCGCCCTCGCCGCGACCACCCTCTACGCGGCGGCGGGCTGGACGGCCGTGTGCGCACTGGGCGCTGGGATCAGCCTCCTCGCGCTCCTCCTGTGGGCAGCCACACGAGGCGGCACCCGGGACCCGGGGACCACCCGCTCCGCCGGAGGGACTTCCGAGGGACCTTCCGCCGTACGGGCAGGGAAGGCTCCGGCCGGGCTGAAGGACGGGAAGACCACAGGTCAGCCCCGCGGGGTCAGCACTCGATGACGTTGACCGCGAGGCCGCCGCGGGCGGTCTCCTTGTATTTGACCTTCACTTGGGCCGCGGTGGTCAGAGTGTCGCTGACCTGCGGTTTCACGGCCAGGCTTGTGAGCCATGGGTATGCCAGGGACTTCTCAGGGACTTTCGGCTGTTGATCTTGCGCAAGCCAGGTGTCCATGGCGGCCAGGCCGCGCTTGCCTGCGCCGGGCATGAAGTGAGCGTAGTGGTCGAGGGTGATGTTCGGAGAGGAGTGCCCGAGCCAGGCGGACACGCTGACGACGGACTCGCCCGCCTCCAACTGCACACTCGCATACGTGTGCCGCAGGACGTGGAACATGTCCGTCCTGGACAGCTCGAAGACGGGATGGCGACGGATGCGGGCGCCGTGGTTCTCGGTCTTCTCGCCGATTCGACGGATGACGCCCGATTCGGCGAGGGCCGGCCTCCAACTCCGTTCGTTCCACGTCTTGTAGTTGATGCGGAGCCCTTGGGACGTGCTCAGAACGAGCCGTACGGTGACGGGCCTGCGCTGTCGTTCTTCGAGGCGGGTGGTCGGTTCTTCGGGGTTTCGCCACGGAAGGGTGCACTCCACTGGTGGGAAGCGCCGGAAGTGCGCGCGGGCGCGCTGGGCCAGGTTGGGGGAGAGCGGTACGTCGCGGGTCTTGCCGCCCTTGGGGAGGCAGAAGTACGGGCGTCCCTTCGCGTCCCACCGAAGCTGGCGCCGGATATGGACGACGCCGGCTGTGAACTCGAAGTCCTCCTCGTCGAGCCCGAACGCTTCCCCCTGGCGAAGGCCCAGCGCGAGTCCGAGGTCGACGGCGAAGCGGTACCGCTCCTGCAAACCGCTGCGGACGGCATCGACCGTTTCGCGCGGCCATGCCTTCGCCTTCTTCTTGGTGGGCTTGGGGCGCTTCACCGTGCGGTACGCCACGGTCGGGCTCTTGAGCAGGCGCTTGTCGTCGACTGCGGCATTGAAGATCGTCGTCAGGTGGATCCAGATGACCTCGGCAGTGGACTCCTCCACCCGTGAGAGCAGCTCCGACTTGAATACGCGCAGGGCGGAGGCGTCGATGTCCCGCAAGGCGTACGAGCCGAGGATCGGGATGATGTGCCTCCAGATCCGGCTGCGCATGGGAGCCGCGGTCGAAGGCTCGTCGGTGCGGCTCGGCCACCAGTGGTCCTCGATGTAGTCGGCGAGAGTGATCTCGCCGTCTCGCGGGTCGATGAACTCCCCGCGATTGCTGTCGGCCTGGGCGGTAGCCAGCCAGCGCTTGGCGTCGTCGCTGGTCTCGAAAGACCTGTCCTGGACCCCGGGTATGCCCTTGACCCGGTAGCGCATGCCCTTACCCCACAGGGAGGTGCGCTCGCGCTTTCCGGTTTCCTTGTTGGGCCGCTTCTTGAGCCACCGGTCTTCTATGTAGCCAGCCATCACCGGTTTCCTGTCTGCGTGAATGTGCCGTTCCGATCAAGACGGTGTTGGGAACGCTTCTTCCAGGCAGGTCGGATCCCGATGTGGGCCGCGAATATGGTGTCGATTGGGTGTCGTTGCTCTGTGAAGTCAAAGGCCTCACGATGTGTGTCGCTGCGGTTTCCGGTTCAGCGGATTCAAGGCGGGGTTGGACCGAGAGTCGGCCTTCTCCTGCTGATCCACCCACTCGTCGAGTGCGGCGACCCTGTACATGACGCGTCGGCCCATGCGGAAGCTCGGTGGCCCCTGGCGGCGATGCCGCCACACGTAGAGGGTGTTGGGGGAGATGCCGAGGTAGGCCGCAGCGCGCGGCAGGGTGAGGAACGCGGGTTCGGGCCGGTGCATGGTACTGCTGCTGTTCATGGTGGGGTTCTCCTGCGGGCGGGAATCAGCTCGTCGCAAGAGTGAGGGAAGCGTCCGGGCTTGGACGTACCGCGCATCCGTGATAAGCGATCGTCCTCCGGGCGGGGCTACTCGTGGTGTTTCGTTCACGTGATGAGACAACAGCCTGGGGCAAATGCGTGATGTTCAGCCGCGACGTTCCGTGCGGATCCTTCCCGTGGACACGGTTTTCTCAGGAGTAGGGGTCGCTTGCGTGACCGCTGATACAAGCGTGGGCCGGAGTTGGACGCGACGTTCGAGGACCTATTGGATTCGCGGCGAGCCCTGGGGACCTGTCCTTGGCGCGGCCTGCCCGCCGCAGCAGGCACGAGCGGTCCTGGCTCATGCCACTGCTGGTGTGGCTGCTTCAGCCCCGATTCGGGGCGAAGTAGTCGGCCAGCATGATGCCGGGCCATTCGGGTTCGTGGGTTTCGCCGCGTGGGCCCATGGTCGCGAACCATGGCTTGATGTCCAGGACGGGGGTGCCGTCGACGGCGTCGAGGTCTTCGACGTGGAGGTCGAGTCCATCGACGTGCAGGAGGCGGCAGCGGGAGACACCGAGCCAGTTGCGGCGGCGCATGTTGCGGTGGCCGAAGATGCCGACGGGGGGCCAGTCGGGGTTGTCGCGAGGCCGGCGGCCGCCGGGGTGGAGATCGGTGGGGTCAGTGAGGTGGAAGCGGAAGACGATCTCAAGGTGGCTGAAGTCGGCAAGTCCGGCGGTGGAGTCGGCCGGGAAGGCGGGGTCGATCCGGATGATGGACCGGGTGCCGCCCCAGTAGTCGTCCGTGGGTTCCTTGCGCCCGCCGACGACGTGGGCCAGCGCTGTGACCTCGTACGATTCGCTCACCGTTTCCCCTTTCCCGGCACAATGGCCGGGCAGCGTGCCAAGGCTGTCAGGCTACCGGGCGCCCCAGGAACTGGGCCGCCCGCACGTCTAGTTCTGCCACCGCGTCGATACCGCGCCGCCGGAAGGGCGACAGCGCCCGTCGCATGTCCACCACCGTCTGACGGGTGCGGCCGGAGGTGACGCCCGCCATGGCGTCGAGCGCGCGATTCCAGGTCGCGCACGCCTCTTCCACCCGGCCGGTCGTGGCCTGGATGGAGCCCAGATAGCCGAGCGTTACCGCGTGGGTGCGGGAGAAGCTCGTGGCGTTGCGGGTCCGGACGCTGCGGCGGAACTCGCGCAGGGCGCCTCCGGTATCGCCGGATGCCTGGAGTGTGCGGGCTGTCTCGTGGGCGAGGCTGGCCTCGCCGAAGAAGAACGTCCGCCCCGGCTCCTCGCGATCAGGGCCGGCGGACGCGAGGTCGTCCTCGGCGCGCAGCAAGGCCGCGGCGGAGCCGCCTTGGTCGCCGATGTGGGCCAGGGCCCGGGCGTGAACGACCCCGAGAAGTGCCCGTTCGCGCGGGGAGGCGAGCCGATAGCGGTCGTCCTCCACGGAGGCGGCCGCGATACGCGCGGCTTCCGGGCCGTGGCCGAGCTCGAGAGCCTGATGCGCCATCGCCCGCAGGATGTGGCCGGCCAGCGGGGCGTCCTCGGCCTCGACGGCAAGCTTCACGGCCGTGGTGAAGTACGGCTGTGCCACGGCGTGTTCGTCGTTGTCGAACGCCATCCACGCGGCGAGGTAGGCCAGTTCCCCGGCGGCGGAGAACATTGCCCGACGGACGTGGTCGTCGGCGAACGATCCGTTGAGGTAGCCCAGCGCCTCGGTCCGCAGGTACGCCACCACGGCAGTACGCCCGTGGCCGCCGCCCCGCTTCTGGTCTATCTGCGAGAAGAACCGGACCATGTCGCGTACGGCCTCCACATCCGCCGCTCCCACCGTGAGCGCGCGAGCGCCGCCAGCAGATGTGACCGGCCGCCCGGCGGGCTCCGGCCGCGACGGCGACGGAAGTGCCAGGGCCGCCAGCGAATACGCCGACCGGCTGAGCAGGCGACGCCGCTCCTCGTCCACTTCCACCCTCCCCAACTCTGCCAAGGTCACCAAGGCATCAGCACGCCAGTCCAGCGCGCCGACCGCCGTCGCGGAAGAGTCCGCGAGACCGATCTCGTCCAGCGTGAGATGACGGCCGAGGCGACGGGACAGCGCTTCGCGCAACATTAACGGCGCGTCGCCGGAGGGCACCGTTCCTCCCACCCAGTAGGTCACATGTGACCGTCCGACGGCCGTGCACGCGCTGATGCTGTTCTCCGTGGCGACACGTACGACGGCCGCCGCCACCTGCGCGTGCGACCACCCTGCTTGGGCGATGACCTGCGCCAACTTCTCATTACGGCTACGCGCCATCTTCGCGTCCTCCCGTGCCGGAGCGATCTTTCACCACCTTCACCAGCTCACGGGCCTTGACCTCATTCCGTGGCTCTGTGATCGGCGGAACACTCAACGTACTCGCCAAGACCACGGTTCCGGGAGGGAAGAGCATGCGCGTCACTCCCGGCAAGCCGGAAGGAGGATCAGATGAGCGTGAAGAAGAGGCTGTCTCTTCTCGGCCCGGCAGCACGCCCTCACAACGGGCAGGTCAGCCGGACTACTCCTACCGACCGGCCCGGCAGCCGTACTTGGGGAGTGAGCCCTCAATGACCGCCCACTCTCCGGAACGTCTCGCGCAGAGCCCGGCGCACGCGGAGCCCGTACTCGACGAATTGGCCCTCCGCATCGAGCGTGGACCCCACCGCGGCAGCGACACGGTGTCGGAGGACGACGGACTGTGGGTCGGACGTCTCCGCCGCATCGGGGCCGCGATGGTGGCTCGTTGGGGATATCCCGGGCTCGTCGAGAGCGCGGAGCTGCTGATCAGCGAGCTGGTCACCAACGCTCTGCGGTATGGAGCGGACGAGGCGATCGCCTTCAAACTCGTCCTCGTCGCCGACGCGTTCGTGATCGAGGTGGACGACGGATCGCCCGGTCGGCCGCAGGTCCGTGCGGCGGGGCCGGACGATGAAAGCGGGCGCGGCATGCTCCTGGTCTCCGCTGTGGCGGACGAGTGGGGTGTCAGCCCCGACGGAACGCGGACCTGGTGCGTCCTCAAGATCCCCCAGGCGGCGTCGGCGAGTTGATGAGGTTGGAGAAGAGACACCGCGGGCTGCCGCCCCAGGCGCGGTCGGCCGCGGCATCAGCAGCGCAGCTGTTTTCGTACGGAGAAGGAGATCGAGATCAACGAGCAGCGCATACCCCAGGCCCCACAGTCCGCCGGCCCGCTGGAGCGGCCGAAGCCGTGGAGCACGCCGGGTTCGTGGACGATCACCACTACGACCGGTTTCGCGGCGAGCGGCTATCTGCCCGAGTGGGCCGAGGACGATCCGACGGAGGTCGGCGTGCCGCTGGACGTGCTGCCGTTACGGCTGGCTGGCATGAACCACCGGAACTTCTTCGAGGGCGCGATGATGCCCCTCACCACCACGGATAGCAGAGACGAGGCGGAGGAGGACGCGATCTTCGAGGGAAGCATCGACTGCAACCCGAACGACGCGGACCCCCGCCTGCGCGTGCCGGTAGTGAACATCCAAGTCTGCCTGGGTCGCCGAATCCTGGGCCTGGACCCGCAGGCACTCGCCGAGATCGCGCTGAAGTTACGCGTCCAGGCCGACCGGCTCCACGACGACGTCCTGCCCGCGCTCATCGCCGCCCGCGAGGACTGGGCCACTCGCCAACCGGACTGACCGCTCACCACGCTCTGCGCTACCGGCAGGGCGGGCCACCGACTCCGGTCCCGTCCTGTTGCTCATGACCGTCACACCGAACACCTCACGGGGAGTTGGAGTGTCCGTGCGTCAGCGCACCCGGCCGAGCAGACTTCATCAGGAGCCCGAGGCGGTCACCTGGGCAAGGGAAAAGTCCGGGCTGACCAAGCGGGCGCTGGCGGATCTGGTCGGCATAAGCGAGCAGTTGATGGGCGAGATCGAGTCCGGCTGGCGCAGCGCCACCCCGGCCAACCTGATCAAGATCGCCGAGGCGCTGAACTGCCCGATCCTCGTGGTGGAGCGCAAGCGCGCGACGCCTTCGTTTCAGGACTGAAGGGCTGTCAACGCCGAGACCCCGACCCGCCGGCCGCCGACGTGGGCACATCCTTGCCCGGAAGCAGTGGCGCGGACATCACCACTGGAAGACGAACGGGCCCCCGAACAGACCATGGTGGTCCGTTCTCGCATGCGCGTAGTTCCCGAACGTGGAGGCGAGGATGGCCGACTGGCACGAGAACAGCACGGCGGACGAGACCATGGCGTACGGCAGACGACTGCGGGCCCTGGAGGCTGCAGCGTTCCGCACGAGCCGCACGCTCGCCGAGCACAACGAGCAACTGGCGACCGTACGCGAGGAACCGCGCACCACGTTCGGCTGCACCGGTCCCCTCGGCAATGCCATCGGCGTGCCAGGGGAGCGCGCCATCGCTGGCCGCCTCGACACCATCGAAGAGCGGCTCGGCACGATCGAACGCGTCCTGTTCGTCCTCGCCTGCGCGCAGGGCATCGACCCGGAGACCACTGACTGAGCTTTCGGGTGCGGACCGTCCGACTTGCCTTCATCAGGCGGTGGTTGACGCCGCTTCGGGCAGATCATTCCCGGGGCCCGGGCCCCGGGGCCCGGCGGACGGGCGGGCTAATGCGCCACCCGGTGGCGGAGGTAGACGACTCCCGAGCGGAAGGTGCGGGTCTCGACGAGTTCGAGGTTCACCCGGCGTCCGTGCTGGGGGAAGAACGAGATACCGCCGCCGACCAGCACGGGGTGGACCTTGACCCGGTACTCGTCGATCAGGCCCACCGCGGCCGCCTCGGCGGCGAGGGTCGCACCGCCGATCGCGATGGTGCCGTCCTCCGGTTCGGCCCGCAACCGCTCGATCTCCTCCGCGAGGCCTGCCGGAAGCGAGCCGGGCATGGCCCTGCACCGCCGACAGCGTGGTGGAGAACACCACCTTGGGCAGCGCCTTCCAGATCGCGGCGAACTCGCCCGTCGAGAAGCCGAGCGCGGGGTCCTGGTCGGCGGTCTCCCAGTACAGCATCGTCTCGTACAGCCGCCGCCCCAGCAGATGGACACCGGCCTCCCGCACCTCGTCGGTGGCGAAGCGGAAGACCTCCTCGTCGGGCGGCGCCCAGTCGAAACCGCCGTCCGGCCCGACGATGTAGCCGTCCAGCGAAACGCTCATCGAACAGGTCACGCTGCGCATCAGAAGTCCTCCTCGGAAACGGGCTCGACCGTATGACTGCCGGACGCCGCAGGACTCATCGCAGCTCGTGGGATCCCCTGGGCCGAGTCACCACACGAAATCACCTCGTGAGAAAGCCTCACCGCCAAAGGGAGATGTCGTTTAGGCGTCGAGGCGGACGAAGGGACTCTATCCGCTGGATGGATAGAGGCTTCCCCCCTACGTTGCTGGTCCGCGCTCGTCCGAATGCACGGCAGGGAAGGAGGAATCGCCGTGGATCCAATGAGGCAGGGCGCGGGACAGCCGTCGGAAATGCGACCGGCGCCCAGGAGGTACCAACTCCTGGGCGCCGGGCCGGCACCCCGACGGGCACCGATTCACATCTCGCGGGCGGCAGCGCCTTCTCTGCACGCGAACCGCCGCACCGCGCTCCTACAAGCAACGGAGTAGCACATGCCCGCCACGCCGAGCGGAAGTCCGGCCTGCGCTGATGCCGACCGTCCAAGCCGCCTCGCCGACACGATCCCCGGTGCGACCACTCTCCGCGTCAGCCTCACCGGCCCGGCGTGGACCTGGCCGGAGGCGGACTGGACTTGCCCGCGCACCGTCGACCTGGCCACCGCCACCCTCATCCGCAGCGGCCTGGTCGCGGCAGTGCGGGGCCGCTGACGTGCCGAGGATCCGCACGATCAAGCCCGAGCTGTTCATCAACGACCGGTGCAACGAGGTCTCGGTGACCGCGCTGCTGACCTTCATCGGGCTACTCCCGCAGGCCGACGACTGGGGTCGGCACCGGGACAACGCGGCGATCATCGGCGGCGTGATCTGGCCGCAGCGCGCCGAGCACACCGCCGTCCACGTCGAGGACGACCTCATCCAGCTGGCGATTGCCGGGCTGATCTGCCGGTACACCGGGTGTGACGGCAAGCGGTACCTGCACATCGTCGGGTGGTTCGAGCACCAGAAGATCGACAAGCCGAGCCAGTCCCGGATGCCGGTCTGCACCGGCCACCACTCCGACCACCGGTGCGGCCCCTGTAAGGGCCCCTGCACCCAGCACTCCGACCTTTCGCCGAAGGCTCCCGGAGGGTTCGGGGAGGACTCGCCGAACCCTCCCCGAGCCCTCGAAACGCCCGCACGGCCCGCGCCGACCCCTCCCGCACCCACCCGGGCCACCTCGGCCCCGACCCTGGACACCCGCGACACCGCCGCGACCACGCCCCAGGAGGGCGTTGGCAAAGCCGCAGGTCAGGAGGCATTCGCCGAACCCTCGCCGAAGACTCCCCGAATACTCTCCGAGGGGTCTGCGCCTGGATCTAGGATCTTGGATCCTGGATCTTTCTTTCCTACGGGGCGCGATGCGCCCGGCGCGGGCAGCGTCTCGGCGAAGGAGCTGATCGGCGAGTACGTCGCCTCGTGCAGCCGACGGCCCCCCGAGGACGTGATCGGGCACCTGGGGCGGATCACCAGGAAGCTGCTGGACGAGGGCATCACCCCGGAGCACGTGCGGGCCGGGCTGCGGCGGTACGCCGGGATCCAGGGGCACCCGTCGCGGCTGCCGAGCCTGGTCAACGACGCCATGAACGCCCCTGCCGCTGGTTTGGCCGGTCCGGGATTCCGGTCTACCGTGCCCGCTCACAGGGCATGGACCAATCCCGCTTACCCGGCCACTGCCTACGCCGAGGAGCTGTGATGCGCACCCGAACCCGCGAACCGCAGACCCTCGCCGGAGCCGGAACCCTCGACCGCATCGCCCGGATCCTGGCCGCCCGGAACATCGACCCGACAGCCGTCGTGGCCGAGGAGTCCGGGGCGTACTCACCGCTGGACGCCCTCGTGGCCGGGATGCCGCCGCGCTACCGGGACGCGGCGGCCGACCACCCCCAAGTACTGGCCTGGTGCCGGGAGGTTGCCGCGCAGGCGGTCGCGCCGGGCACCGGGGCGCGGCGGCAGGTCGCGACGGGGCCGTCGCTGCTGATGGCCGGGGTCGTCGGGGCAGGCAAGACGTACCAGGCGTACGGGGCGGTGCGGGCGCTGGTTGGGGCGGGTGTCGGGGTGCGGTGGCGGGCGACGACGGCGGCCGACCTGTACGCCGAACTGCGCCCGAGGGCCTGGGTGGACAGCGAGCGGGAGCTGGCGGCCATCAGCCGGGTGCCGCTGCTGATCCTGGACGATCTCGGCGCGGCCAAGGCCAGCGAGTGGGTCGAGGAGATCACGTACCGGCTGGTCAACCGCCGGTACAACCACATGCTGCCGACGCTGATCACCTCCAACCTGGCGATCAGCGCCCTGCGGGCGCACGTCGGTGACCGCGTCGCCTCCCGCCTGGCGCAGATGACCACCAGAGTCGAGTTCGCACCGGTCGACCGCAGACGCACCCGCCCCGCCGCCTGACCCCAGGTCAAGCCGCACCCGCCGGGCCCGCCCCCAGCGCGCGGCCCACCTGAACTTCCCGACCAGGGCACCTCCGCCGACGCACCACCAGCGCGCGGAGAGCGATCGGAGCACATCCCGCATGCCCAGCACGACGAACACCCCCGCCCACCACCGGTCGCTGGAGGAGCAGGACTGGCAGCAGGCCGTCTGTCAGCCCACCGAACACCACCCGACCGACTCCACCCCACCACCCGGGCACGGCGGGCAGTCCCTGGACCGCGAGGGCTGCGGACGGCAGCGTGAACGCTGCGAGCGCGCCGGAGGCGGCGCTGGTCACCGGCTGGGACCGCCTGGCCGTCATCGTCCTGGGCGGCGCCGGATGTGGGCTGTCTGTCAGCGCGCTGAGTGGATGGCCATAGCTGTCCACATCCGCCCGCCCTGCGTTGGCTCTTCCCCCTGGTCGTCGACGGCTTCATCGCCTACGGCATCCGCGCCCTGCTGGTCCTGCGCACCGCCCCGCTGCGCGCCCGCCTCTACGTCTGGACGCTGGTCGGCACCGCGACCGGGGTCAGCGTGTGGGCCAACGCGCTGCACGCCGTCCGCCTCAACCAGACCGCCCCGGCCGGCGGACTGCAGCTGGGCGACACGGTCGTCGCTTACCTGTCCACGGTCGCACCGCTCGCACTGGCCGGAGCGGTCCACCTCTACATCCTCATCGCCCGCGGCCCGGACAACCACGCTGACCGCGCGCACCATCAGGTCGGTCACCTCGGTCAGGGCGACCGATTCGAGGGCATCGCGGTCACTGCGGCTGACCGGGCAGGTCAGCGGTCACCGCACCCCGGTCAGGCCAGTGCCGGTCAGCCGGCCACCGCACCCGCCGACCCGCCCAGAGCGGCTGCTGACCGACCCACCCACGCCACGCAGTCACTGCCCGGGGCAGGTGACCCGGCGGACACCGCCCGACCGGTCACCGGTCACCACGAAGTACACGTCCAGGGCAATCAGGCTGCTGACCTGGGCGGTCAGTCCGGCAGCGGCCCGGCGGTCAGTGACCGTGAGGTCACCACGGAGCCGGTCACCACCCGCCCGGTCAGTCACCCGCCGGTCGTTGACCCGCCGGTTACCCCTGCGCCGGTCAGTGACCGCGAGTCCCGCAGAGCCGGTGACCGGCGGTCTGACCCGGACACCGAGGAACTGCTGGAGATCGCCCGGTCAGCCGTCAGAGCCGAGGACAAGCTGACCCGGCAGGTCGTCTCCCAGGCCATACGCGGTCAGAAGATCCCGCTGTCCAGCGCCACGCTGACCACCCTGATGGCACAGCTCCGTGAGCAGCGCGAACAACAGGTCACTACCAACGGGGGCTGATCCCACACCACGGGGTCGGGTGATCGAGTCGGACAGCTCGGCCGGTCACCCGCCCCCAATCGCCACCTTCCGACTTCCTCTCACTCACTGGAGAGCGCCACCATGCGCACGAACCCCGCTACCCAGGCCGAGGTGGACACCTGACTGGCTGTCCTGCAACGAAGCGGTCACCTTCACTGCGCCGAACCCGGACCTGACCACACCTGGACCGTGCAGCGCCGACGCCACAGCCGCCCGTGGACCCTGCACCACCCGGTCCTGGCCATGGACTTCATCGAGGACATCCTGCGCGACGTCCACCAGCAGGACACGGAGTCGGGCCGGTGACCGCCAACGACCCGGCAGCCACCACCGCGGAACAGCAGAGCAACATCAACTCGGCTCCTGGCGGAGCAAGTTGTGGGGTAAGGAGTCCTTACCCCGCTCCCGCCCCGAAGGGGGCGGGAGCTGCCCGTTCGGCAGCAGGCCCGGGGGTGCCTGCTGCCGAACGGGAAGACGGCCCAGGGGTGCCGTCGGGGGAGGAACAACCGCCGCCGCCACCAGCACCAATCCCACCGCCGCGGTCGCCGACTACCGGCGCGGCGTGCAGGAACTCATGGAGTCCAACCGCCAGCTCGCCGCCGTCGGCAACAACCTCAACCAGGTCGCCCACTTCCTCAACGCCGGCGGGCAGTCCGCCACCGACCTCCAGCAGCTCCTGCGGCGCATCGACGACCGCGCTGGCCGGTGTGGACGAGGCCGTCGGGTGGCTGGTGCGCCGGTGATCCCCAAGATCCGGTACGGCACCGGTGGTACGTACGGGCTGATCCGCTACCTGTTCGGCCCCGGCAAACGCGACGAGCACACCGACCAGCACCTGGTCGCCTCCTGGAACGACTACGCCCCCGACCCCGGACGCAACCCGCAGCACACCATCGTCCAACTCGCCGGGCAGCTCGACCAGCCCGTCAGAGCGATCGGTGACCGGGCCCCGGCCACGACGTTCTGGCACTGCTCGGTGCGCGCCGACCCCGGCGACCGGCACCTTGATGATGCCGACTGGGCGGCCATCGCCCGCCGCATCGTCGCCGCCGTCGGCATCGCCCCCGAAGGCGACACCACCGCCTGCCGGTGGGTCGCCGTCCGCCACGCCGAGGACCACATCCACATCGCCGCCACCCTGGTGCGCCAGGACGGCCGCCGCGCCGACCTGAAGTTCGACCAGCGCAAAGCCCAGGCCGAAGCCCGGCAGATAGAGAAGGACTACGGCCTGCGGCAGCTCAACCCCGGTGACGGCACCGCCGCGAAGAACCCCACCAGTCAGGAGCGGTTCAAAGCCGAACGCACCGGACGGCCCGAGACTCCGCGCGAGACGCTCCGCGAGGCCGTCCGCCAGGCGTTGGCCGGAGCCGCCACCGAGGCCGAGTTCTTCACCCGCCTGCGGGACAAGGGCCTGCGGATCAAACTCACCGAGGGTTCGTCCGGGGACGTCCTCGGCTACGCGGTCGCGCTGCCCGGCGACCGCAACGCCGCAGGCGAACCCATCTGGTTCGCCGGCTCCACCCTGGCCGCCGACCTCTCCCTTCCCCGCATCCAACGCCGCCTCGCCGACGGCACCGCCGACCAGGACTCGTCACTGCGAACCGAGGGTGCCCGGCAGCACTGGTCGGCGCCCGCCCGGGGGCGCCGCACCGCCACCGGCATCGCCGAACGCGCAGTCCTCCTCCTGGACCACGACAGCGACGAAGCCGCCTCCCAACTCGTCGGTATGGGCGAACTCCTCGACGCCATCGCGCAGATCTCCCCGGCCCCCACCCGCGCCGAGCTGGCCGCCGCGGCCCGCTCCTTCGAACGCGCCACCCGCAGCCACACTCGCGCCGAACAAGCCGACACCCGCGCGATGCGCATCGCCGCCCGAGGCATCATCCGCCGGCTGGTTCCGGACGTAGCCGGACGCGATGTCTACCTCTGCGGGCCCAGCGGTATGACCGACAGCGCCACTCGCCACCTGCGGCAGACCGGGGTTCCGACACGGCCAGGCGATGACCGCATCGCGCACCGCGGGCCAGCACATCACGGGTACCGTCCCCTCCCCCGTCGCCCTCCCGCAGCACCGGCACCGGGGTCTAGCACACCGTCGCCAACGCGGCCCTCACCCACCTGGCTATGTCGATGCCGCCTTGCGCTCCTCCCTCCCCGACGCTGCCGCAGCACGATGGGAAGGTGAGTGATGCGCATTCTGGTGGTAGAGGATGAGGAACGCTTAGCGGCCCGTGTGGCCGAGGGGCTGCGGGACCAGGGGGCGGCCGTCGACGTCAGCCATGACGGCGACGACGCCCTGTACAAGATCGACGTCAACGGCTCCTACGACGTCGTGGTGCTGGACCGGGACCTGCCGGGTACGCACGGCGACGAGGTCTGCCGCCGGCTGGCGGACCGCCACGACGCCCCCATGGTGCTGATGCTCACCGCCCTGTCCGGCACCGGCGACCGGGTGGACGGTCTGACCCTGGGCGCCGACGACTACCTCGGCAAGCCCTTCTCCTTCGCAGAACTGGTCCTGCGGGTCATGGCCCTAAGCCGTCGCGGCCGTGCCCACACTGCCGTGCTGACCCGCGGCGACCTCACCGTGGACACCCTGCGGCGCACCGTCCACCGGGCCAGCCGACCGATCGTCCTCACGGCCAAGGAGTTCACCGTCCTGAAGGTCCTCCTCGCCGCCGACGGAGCCGTCCTGAGTCAGGAACAACTCCTGGAACGCGCCTGGGACGAGCACACCAACCCCTTCACCAACACCGTTCGCGTCACCGTCAATCGGCTGCGCCGCAAACTGGGACCGCCCGAACTGGTGGAGACCGTCATCGGCGCCGGCTACCGGATCGCCCTGTGACCGTGGCGCGGCGGCGCGGGCTGCCCGCCTGGGTGCGGATCCCCCCGTTGACGATCCGCACCCGCCTGACCCTCACCAACACCGCGCTGTTCGCCGTCGGCGGCGCCACCTTGCTGGTCGGCCTCACCACGGCCTTCTACCGTGCCGTCTCCCGGCCGCTGCCCCCGGACGCGAGCCCGAGTCGGCTCGACCCCGACCACGACCACTTCATCGGCCTGCGCGACCAGTTCCGCGACGCCGCTGTCTCCCACCTCCTGCGCGACTCCCTCATCCTGCTCCTCGTCGTCGTCGCCGTCTCCGCACTGCTGGGCTGGTGGATCGCCGGCCGCCTGCTGCGTCCCCTGACCGCCATCACCGCCGCGGCCCGAAGGGCGTCCGGTACCACCCTCCACGAACGCCTCAACCTCCCAGGGCCCCCGGACGAGCTCAAGCAGCTCGGCGACACCTTCGACGAGATGCTGGAGCGCCTCGACGCCGCCTTCGCCGCCCAGCACCGCTTTGTCGCCAACGCCAGCCACGAACTGCGCACCCCCCTGGCCGTGATCTGCACCGCCGTCGAGGTCACTGTCGCCAAACAGACTCCCACCGACGAACAGTGGCGCGCCATGGCCCAGGATGTCTCGCACGCCACCCAGCGGGCACGGCGGCTGATCGACGCCCTTCTGGTCCTCACCCGCTCCGAGCAGCGCGCCACCGACGTCGAGGACGACGACCTGGCCGACGTCGCCGCCGAGGCACTCGACCATGTCGCCGCCCGCTGCTCCGCCCGCGGCCTGCGGCTGGAGACGGATCTGGCACCGGCACCCCTGCGCGGCAAACTCGCTCTGCTCGACATCGCCGTCACCAACCTGCTGGAGAACGCCGTCAAGTACAACCACGACGCCGGACTGCTGCGGGTGAGCACGCGTACGGTCCAGGCAGCCGACGCCTTCGGCACGCAGCGCGAATGGGCGCAGGTGACCGTCTCCAACGACGGTCCGTTCCTCGATCCCGACCACCTGGACGAACTCTTCGAACCCTTCGAACGAGGCGCACACACCCGCCGCGGCACGAGTACGTCCGTCCCGGACGGGGCCGGCTTGGGACTGTCCATCGTCAAGGCCGTCGCCCTCTCCCACGATGGCCACGCCACCGCCACTGCCCGCCCCGGCGGCGGACTCACCGCCACCCTCCGCATCCCCCACCCACCCGGACAGCCGGACGCCGAGACCGCCCGGTGAACGGGACCTTTACGTCGCGGGGCCAGATTAGGTGCGCCACGCCCACCACACCACTCCAGTTGCTTCCCCAACATCGCCCGACCGCAGGGCACGTGACTGAACCGTTCCGGGAACTCGGCAGCCCGCAGACACAGAGACGGGGACGACACTGGTGACGCTGCCCGGTGCTGTCCGTGCCCGCTGCCCGTATCCCGGCGCATGAGGAGTGGTGATGTGCCGGGACCACGAGCTGAGTTTCGACTTCGCCGCATGCGACGGCCACGGTCTGTGCGCCGAGCTATTGTCTGAGCTCATCGGCCTGGATGAATGGGGCTATCCGGTGCTGCAGGATGTCACTGTCCCGGCCCCTGCTCGACCACGCCCGACGGGCGGTCGGCCCATGCGGTACTGGCACTGCGCCTGATCCCTGCCGCCGCCGGGCGGCGTGGCGCCGCTGAGCACGGGGTGAGTGTGGGGCTCAGGGCGCGAGGGAGGATCAGGGTGTGAGGGAGAAGTAGCTCTCCTCTTCCTGTGCGAAGTGCAGGCGTAGGACGGTGTGGAGTCCGTACAGGGTCGCGCGCAGGTCGTCGAGCTGGTCCGGCTGCAGTGCCCCCGCTTCGTCGGCCAGGCGTAGATGCGTGCTGATGCGGCGCGCGAGGCGTTCGATCTCGGTGTGGGCGCGGCTCATGGTCTCGGTGGCTTCCGGGTTGCCGAACTGCTTGTCCAGTGCCGGGTAGAGCTGGTGCTCCTCGGCGAACTCGTGGGGGAGCAGCCGCTCGGTGAGCTGACGGTCGACCCGGTGCACGGCAGCCAGGTCCTGGGGACCTTCGTCGGTGGACAGCATCTCGGCGGCCGTACGCATCGCGTCCAGGGTGTCCCTGAGGTCGTCGTGCTCGGAGGCGAAGCGGTGGATGAGGGTCTCCGCCTCGGGTTCGAGGGTGCGACCGCTCCCGCGGGCCGGCAGCAACACGCGCAGGGCGTTGAGGATGACGGCGATGTCAATACCTTCCTGCAGGAGCGCGCCTGCCGCCGGAGGCAGCCATCCGAGCAGTGCGGCGATCATGGCGACCAGGGACATCGCCATCCCTCCGCCGGCGCTCTGCACAGCGATGCGGCGCGCTCGCACCGCGATCTCCATGGCATCGGCCAGTCGGTCCACCCGGTTGGTGGTGAGGACGATGTCGGCGGCCTCCGAGGTCGCGGTGGAGCCCCGGGCGCCCATGGCCACGCCGACGTCGGCGGCGGCCAGGGCAGGTGCGTCGTTCACCCCGTCGCCCACCATGACGGTGACGGCGCGCGCGCTTTCCTGCCGTACGGCTGCGACCTTGTCGGCAGGGAGCTGGCCGGCCCTCACTTCGTCCAGTCCCAGGACCGCTCCGACCTCCCGGGCCGCTTCGGGGCGGTCGCCGGTGAGCATCATGAGCCGAGTCAGTCCCGCTGCGCGAAGCCGTCGGATCGTGCGCGGAGCGTCGTGGCGCAGCGGGTCCTGCAACAAGACGGCACCAGCGAGCGAGCCGTCACTGGTGAGCCATGCGACCGCTGCTCCGTCGAGCAGGGCGCGGTTGTCCACCGCGCGCGCCCAGGCGGGAAGCGCTGCTGCGACGGATCCACGCTTTCCGACGCTCAGACGGCGGCCGTCCACCGTGCCGAAGGCACCGCTCCCGGCTTCTTCGGTGGTGTCCGTCGGCATCGACAGGGCCAGATTGCGGGTGCGTGCTTCGCGGGTGATGGCTTCGGCCAGCACATGTGCGGAGACCTGGTCGAGTGAGGCGGCCAGTCGCAGTACCTCGGCGGAGGACCGCCCGGGTGCGGCGGCGACCTCGGTGACGCGTGGCAGTCCGGCCGTGAGCGTGCCGGTCTTGTCAATCACCAGAGTGCGTGCCCTGCCCAGGCTCTCCAGCGCTCCCCCGTCCCGGACGATGACGCCCTTGCGGGCTGCCCGCGACAGCCCGGAGACAATGGCGACTGGGGCGGCGAGCAGCAAAGGACAGGGCGTCGCCACGACGAGGACGGCCACAGCCCGGACCGCCGAACCACTCAACAACCAGGCGAGGCCGGCCAACCCTGCCGACACAGGGAGAAACCAGGCCGCGTAGCGTTCCGCGAGCCGCACCGTCGGCGCACGCTCCGCTCCCGCGTTCTGCGCCAGCCTGACGATCTCCGCGTAGGTGCTGTCGGCGGCGGTCGCCGTCGCTCGGATTTCGAAGGCGCCGCCGGCGTTGACGGCACCGCTGCGCACGGCGTCCTCCAGGCCGCGCTCCGCCTGGGCGGACTCACCTGTGAGCACGGACTCGTCCAGCACCGCGACACCGGCGCTGATCCGGCCGTCCACGGGCACGACCTCACCCGCACCGACCACGAGCAGGTCACCGACGACGATCTCGTCGAGTGGCACGGCGCTCACCTGCCGACCGCTGCGCCGCCGGGCCGACCTCGGGGCATGCTCCAGCAGTGACCGCAGGTCGTGCGAGGCCCGGCGCTCGGCCGCCGCGTCCAGGGTGCGGCCCGTTGCCAGCATCAAGGCAACAAGAGAGCCCGCCAGGTACTCGCCGATCGCCAGAGTCCCGCCCAGCGCGAGTACTGCAATGAGGTCCACGCCCGCCCTGCCCTTGCGCAGCGTGGCGACGACCCAGACCACGGCCGGAACGACGGCCACCACCGTTCCGGCCGCCCAGAAGACGTCAGCAACAGCCCGGTCTCCGGAGAGCCACGCGATCCCGCCGCCGAACAGCGCCACCGCGGTGCCGATCAGCAGGGCGTGTTCCAGCTGACCCGTTCGGGTTTCGCTCTTCGGGCCCCGGCCGGCATCCCGGTCCTTCTGGTGCGCCACAGCAGACCTCCAGCCCTGCAGGGGTGACGGCCTTGATGGCCCGGCTGCCCCTTCCAGTCTTCATCCCATCTGAGGGCGGCGCAGAGCGGCGCAGGCGAAACAGGTCCGCGGTGAGCGGCCGGCCAGCCCCTTGTCAGCCGGTTCGGAGACGGGGCGGGCTCAGGTCAGGCCGGTGACCGTGAAGGTGTCGGTGGGTGTGCCTGCGACGTAGATGGGTTTGCCGAGTCTGGCGGTGCCCGAGCCCGTGGGCGTGGCGCCCATGCAGCGGAATGTGGTGTTGCCGACCTGGTTCGTCGGTTCGAAGACGTCGGCATGGGCGGCGGCGTCGATGGTGCTGGAGAACGCAGCCGCCGGGTGGGCGCCGGAAAGGCCGGTTTCCCTCGCGGCAGCGTTCGCCGCGGGAGCGCCTGCCGCCAGTAACGCGCAGGCAACAACCGGTGGCCACGATTCGCCGATCCATACCTTTCCCGAAGCTGTATACGGCGCGCGCCCGTCCACCGGAACCCGCCGATCCCGAAACCGCTCAGGTGCGGACCGTAACGGACCGTCCCGTGGGTGTCGCCAGGGCAGGTACCGGCGGCTGCGGCGCCTACTGCCCCGACGCGGAGGAGACCCTGCCATGCCAGGCCGCTTTCGCGCCGGAATCCCCGATGCGATAGACCTGCACCACCGCACCGACTGCCACGACCGCGGACAGCACCACGGCCGCGACTCGAAGCCGTAGGTTCACCGTCGGGTCCGGGCCACGCCCGCCGTCTGCCACCGGCACGCCGGACGCCCCGGCCCGCCGGTAGAAAAACCACACGGCCGCCGCCATGACAAGCAGGCCCACAGCCCACGGAAGGAGTTCGTCACCCATTCCGGTGTGCCTTTCCACCAGGGAGTTCTCGGGGACGCGCTCCTGGAGCCACTCACCGGAATTCGTCGTCAAGGGCACGGCGATCAGGGAGACGAGGGCGAGGGCGGGGAGAATTACGCCGCATCGCCGCATGACCTGGGGCCACACGGCACAGACCACGAGGGACAGCGCGGTGAGCGGCACCAGCACCACGACGGCATGGACGAGCAGCACGTGCGCCGGAACACCGTTGATCAGATGGAGCCCCATGGGCCCACTCCTTAGGGTCGCGGTAGCCGGGCCCGCGCGTCGGCCCCGCCAGGCACAGTCACGAACATCATGGGCGCTCTCAGCGATCAATAGCGTCAGCATCCGGCCGAAACCCCTCATCGCAGGTCTGCGCGCGAGCGACGAAACCCAAAAGATGACGCGCAATCCGCCGGTCGGCCCCGCCCGGCCATCGACGCGACCGCCTTCAGCGCGACGCCGGCCCCTTCCAGCCGGGCACGGCGGGTTGAAAACCGGCGCTGGCACACCAGAGGACAGGTGGCCGAAGCTGGCCGCCCGCATCTAAGACCCCGACGCCGACCTGGTGCTGGGGCAGGCGGCCGAAGGATGGGCCGCAGACGGTCACCGCCAGCTCTTACGGGCAGAGGACGACCTTGAGGCAGACGCGCTGCTGCCGCCCTCCCGCAGCGGCATCGGCCCGGTCACGTTGTACCGGCGCGACCGGCTGTGACGGCGCCGGGGGTGGAACACCGGTGCGTGCAGCTGCAAGGTGGAGGAGGGAGTCGGCGCGGTGGGGGCACCTCCCAGCGTCAGCTGGGGGAGTTGGCGACCGACGACAATCCGGCTGAGGGTACCCCCGGCCGTCAGGCTGGGGGCGTGCGTGCCAGGCGACGCGACGCCGCGGAGATCCAAACGGCAGACCCTGGTCGCGCACCAGCCTACGGTGCAACATCAAGATCTCATAGGCACGTTTCACCAGCCACCGCCTGGGGAGCGAACCCCGTCTGCGCGTGATTGCGCTCGCACGACCTCCACCTCGATGCCCACCTTCTCCCCGTGCGCGACGACGGCGTTCTTGAAGCCCACCGCCCTCGGCGCAGATGACGGAGCCCCAAACCTGGTCAGCGGGCGTGTCACGGCCGACACTGACGGACACCTGCTGATGCGCGCAGAACTACGCATCAGCGCTGCCTAGGGAGACCTCGGTCGCGGACTGATCTGCCGCGCAGGTGACTGACCCGGTGAAGGCCAGGGCCTTCACCGGGTCAGCGTGGGTCAGTGCGGGTCAGTGGTCAGGACATCCGGCAGGAGTTGGCCGAGTTGCTCCAGGTGGGCTGCATCGGGAAGGAGCCGGTCGGCAGGCTGATGGAGGCGAGGCCCTGCCAGGCGCAGAGGTCGCCGTTCTCCTCGCCGGTCTGGGTGTCCCAGTAGGCGTTGAGCTCCGGGTCGGAGAGGGTCTCGGAGTACTCGTGGCCCCCGACGATGCTGAAGCCGTCGAGCGGTCCGCGCACCGAGTTCGCACCACAGCTGCTGCCGGCGTCGAGGACGTACGGCATATTGGTGTAGGTCACGGTGCCGTTCCAGTCGTGCCAGGCGCAGAAGCCGGCGCTCGGGAAGCCGTCGGGGTGGGTGCCGCTCGGGCTGAGGACCACGATCTGGACGTTCGGCCCCGAGACGCCGAAGTGCGAGGCGCCGCGGTTTGCCTCGGAGGAGAGCTGCGCGGCGGTGGGGTTGGTGGGGGCGCTGGACGCGTTGTCGGACCAGGTGCCGTGCAGCTCGGCGCCACTGAACGACGGACCCAGGCCAGAGTTGTCGGTGTACTGCGAGGCTACACGGGACCAGGAGTCGCTGGAGGTGCCGAGCCCGTTGAAGAGGTTCTGCATGTAGGGCTTGACACCGTTGGGGTCGCTGTTCCATTGGCTGCCGTAGTAGACCAGGTACACGGAGGACGCGTGCTGCGTGGGGCCGCCGTGGTAGTCCAGCACTCCGCTGGAGATCGCCGGGCTGGCGTTGCTGGTTTTCATGGGCATGACGTGGGGGTGGGTGTGGGCGGCCGCCTGGGCCGGCATCGGTAGGGCGGAAGCCGTGCCGGCCATGCTGGTGCCGATGATCGCGGCTACGCCCGCGGCCAGCACGCCGACGCTGTTGCGCAGGCTGCGGAAGGACCTGGCGGTGGTGCTGCGCTGTAAGCGCATGCAATCCTCCGAGGGTGGGGTTGGGTAGCACTTTTGGTGCTTGAGGTGACATTAAAGATTTGACAATGTACGGTCAAGACCCTGGAAGGAAACCGAGTAGGGCGGTTCCTGATAGGGCGGTATGAGGGTGCGTGGGAGTCTTGTCGTCACCTGAAGATGTGGCGGTGCGGCAACCCCAGCAGTCTGCGGCGAGCAAGGCACCCGCGCGCGAGTTGCTGCGCTTGGCCCTGCTCGTGGCGAGACTGGGTCGGCCGGGGATGTCGGACGAGATGAAGGCCGACCTGTGGCGGCGGTGGAGGGCTGGGGAGTCGATCAGTGTCATCTCAAGGCAGATCCGGCAAGCCGCCCGGCTCGCTGTTCACCGTCCTCAAGCACCACGGAGGAATCGCTGCTGTGCCCCGCAAGGCGCGGGCCGGAAGCCTGACCATGGGGGAGCGGGAGTAGATCTCGCGCGGACTGGGTGCCGGTGAGTCCTACCGGACAATCGCCGGCCTCCTGGGGCGTGCGGTGTAGACGATCAGCCGTGAAGTCGGAAAAAACGGCGGACGCGATGCCTACCGGGCGGCCGCTGCCGGTCGCGCCGTGCACCGACTCCCAGCCGGCCGGCGCCACGGCGAAGGCCGGCCACAGCGAATACTGGCCCTCGGCGTTGACCAGCACGCAGCAGCGCACGTCGGGGGAAACCCTTGACGGTTACACCATGACGCTCGGCCACGAGTGGCACGAGATGATGTCGGACCAGAACCCGGCCGGTGGGTGGACCAACAACACCCTCAGCTCCTTCAACGGCCAGGAGAACTCCGACGAGTGCGCCTGGATCAACCCCGGCACACAAGGGGGAGCGGCCAACATCACCATGGGCACCGGCACCTTCGCCGAGCAGGCGAGCTGGTCCAACGACACCAACGCGTGCGCCATTTCGCACCCCATAGTCGGCGGCGGCAGCACGGGCAACACCGTCACGGTGACCAACCCCGGAAACCAGAGCACCGCGGTCGGTACCGCCGTGTCCCTGCAGATCGCAGCCTCTGACTCGGCCTCGGGCCAGACCCTCACCTACAGCGCGACCGGTCTGCCGACCGGGCTGAGCATCTCCTCCAGCGGCAAGATCACCGGCACGCCCACCACGAGCGGCACCTCCAGCGTCACCGTCACCGCCAAGGACACCACCGGCGCCTCCGGCAGCACGTCCTTCACCTGGACGATCGGCACCACCGGCGGCTGCTCCAGCTCGGGCCAGAAGATCGGCAACCCCGGCTTCGAAACCGGCACCGCCGCCCCCTGGACCGCCAGCTCCGGCGTGATCGACAACTCCACCGGCGAGGCCGCGCACTCCGGTAGCTGGAAAGCGTGGATGAACGGCTACGGCACCACCCACACCGACACCCTCTCCCAGTCCGTGACCATCCCGGCGGGCTGCGCCGCCACCTTCTCCTTCTACCTGCACATCGACACGGCCGAGACCGGCAGCACGGCCTTCGACACGCTGACGGTCCAGGTCGGCAGCACGACGCTGGCCACCTACTCCAACGTCAACGCGGCCACCGGCTACGCCCTGAAGTCCTTCAAACCCGCGGTGGTGGGGCGCGGACCTTCCCCTTCGCCCCATCACCGCGGTTCGGGGCGGTTCCGAATCGGAACCGTGCCCGACGGCATTTCGCCGAGGTCCATGACGAGGTTCTGTGGGCTCGGTGACCCAGGGGACCGTCGGATGGTCGGTTGCCCCACAGTGTGTGGATTCGCCCGGTCCGTCGCTCAGGAGAGCATGCCACCCTCCTCGGTCCGCAGGCTCACCTCGTCATGGAGCGGTCCGCCGAGTACGACCTTGAGCGCCCCGGTGTCGGCCGCCCTTGCGAAGATGTCGTACGCCTCCTCCATGGCGTCCAGTTCGAACGTGTGCGTCACCAGCGAGGATGCGGGCAGCCTGTGGTCGATGAGCATGCGCAGCAGCGTCGGTGTAGTAGAGGTGTCGACCAGCCCGGTGCGGATTGTCACGTTCTTGATCCACAGGTCTTCGAGATGCAGGGTGACGGGTCTGCCGTGCACACCGACGTTCGCGACGGTGCCGCCGGGGCGCACCATTCGGGTGCACAGTTCGAAGCTCTCCGGGACGCCGACCGCCTCGATGGCGACGTCCGCTCCGAGGCCGCCGGTCAGATCGTCGACCAATTGGGCGCTGTCCTCGGCCGTGGCCACAGCGTCCGCTCCCAGCCGCTTGGCTGCCTCCAGGCGCGTCGTCGCCAGGTCGACGGCGATGATGCGTTCCGGGGAGTAGAGCTTGGCGGTGGCGATCGCCGCCAGCCCGATGGGCCCGCTCCCCACCACCACCACGGTGTCCCCGGGGCGCACGTTCCCGTTGAGCACACCCACTTCGTAGGCGGTGGGGAAGATGTCGGCCAGCAGCACCGCTTCCTTCGCGTCCACCGACGCGGGCAGCGGGTGGAGCGACATGTCCGCGAACGGCACGCGCACGTACTCCGCCTGGGTGCCGTCGACAAGGTGGCCCAGGAGCCACCCGCCGCCCCCGAGGCACTGTCCGTATGCCCCCTCGCGGCAGTAGCGGCAGCGCCCGCATCCCGTGATGCAGGAAATCAGCACTCGATCGCCCGGTTGTGCACCGCGTACCGCGGCGCCCACCTCCACGACCTCGCCGACAGCCTCGTGCCCGAGGACCGTGCCAGGTCGTACGTCGGGCACATCGCCTCTGAGGATGTGCAGGTCCGTGCCGCAGATGGTCACCGCCTCGACACGCACGATGGCGTCAGCGGCATCCTTGATCGCGGGATCGGGTACGTCCTGCCAGGCTGACGTGCCCGGCCCGCCGAAAACGAGTGCCTTCACGGCGATCAGCTCCTCGGTGTGTCCGATGACGGGTTCGGGTTGGACGGGGCCGATGCGAGCGGCTCCCGCCTTCTTGCCACGGGCCCCGGGACGGTTGTCCCGGTGACGGCCACCGTCACTTGTTCATCGTGCTCGGCGCAGCGCGTGCCGACATGGGCTGGCCGGGTCAGGAGGTCGGGGCCGTACGGCCCCACCGGCAGGGTGCGGTCGGCCGCCGACCGCCAGGAGGCGGAGGCGAGGCCGGTGGGTACTCGGGCACCGATTGCCGGTCCGGGCGGGACGCCGCATGCTGGATTCTTCAGTCCTCATGTCCCTCCCGCGCAGGAATTGAAGGGCTGGGCCGTCGCCGAGCCCGCATCCATCGGCGCGGGACCGCTCGTACCGGTGCGGTGTGAAGTGCCCGCACCGGGCACCGGCGACCGGGTCGGCGGCGCATGGGCGGCGCGGGACCTGCGGCGTACGCCTACGTACTCCCGGAGAAGGCCGACGCGATTGAGTCGGCGCCGCTGCTGTGTGCCGGGATCATCGGGTTCCGCACCCTGCGGTGGAGTGCGCTACCGGCCGGCGGCACGCTGGGCATCTACGGCTTGTCCCCGGGACAGCGGGCTCGTCTTCGGCGCGGACAGCGACTGAGGCTCTCACCGTTCCTGGGCCGCTGATGTGTGCTGGGGGGAGGGGCCGCGCACCGCGCACTGGACATCCACTACGCCTTCGACGGCGCGGGCCAGGCGCGCGGCGACAGTGATCAGGCCGGGTTGCTGCACCGTGCCCTCGAGCCGCACCGTACCGTCGTGCACGGCCACGGACACCGACGACCCGTCGTGGAACAACCGGTCGACGACCTCGTGCCGAACTTCCTCGGCGAGCTCCGCGTCTGTCCTGAGGAACACCTTGAGCAGATCGCTTCGACTCACAATGCCGCACAGCCGTCCTTCGGCGTCGGTTACCGGAAGTCGTTTGATCCGGCGTTGCGCCATGATCCGGGCGGCCTGCGCCAGGGTGGAGTCGGCGTGCACGCAGGCGGCGGGAGTGGTCATGAGGCCCTCGGCCTCCACGCCTCCGGCCTTGGCCAGGGCGTCGAGCCGCCGTCCGCTGTCGGCCCTGGCCGGGTACCCGTCGCGGAACTCCTCCTTGGGCAGCAGGTCGGCCTCGGACACGACCCCGACGACACGGTTGTCACCTGCCAGGACGGGCAGGGCGCTCACCTTCCACTGCTCCATCGTCGCCACGATCTCCTTGAAGCTCGCGCGCTGACCGACGGCGACGACCGTGTGGGTCATGACGTCACTGACTATGTGTGGTGACGCGTTCATGATTCGCTCCTTCGCTGCGTGGGGGTTGCTCCCGGGGCATGCCGACCGGCGTGTGCGGTGTGACGGCGCGGTACCCGGTGGAACGGCGCCGTCCGAAGGCCCTGCATCCACAGTTCCGGACTGGCCGAGGCCCGAGAGGGCCGGACGGGCCCTTCGGCCGGTCGACGGGGATTCGGCGGAGGCTCAGTGGCCGAGTCCACTTCCGTAGGGGCCGTACAAGTCCAGCAGGCGGGTGCGGGCGTCCTCCAACCGGTGCCCGATGACCTCGGCGCAGGCGAGTACGAAGACGTATCCGAACTCCGTGTCCTCCCGGCACAGCCGACGCACGTCGGCCGCGTCGAATTCCCAGGCCCGCACATCGGTGACCGCCCTGGCGGACATGTGCCATCGGCGCGGCGGGAACAGCCACGACCAGCCCAGTAGGGAACCCTCTCCCAGTGTCTCGACCGCTGCTGCCGGACGGCCGGGGACTCTGAGTCCGAGTTCTACGTCACCTTCGCGGATCAGCCAGAACCGGTCTGCGATACCGCGCTCCTCGAAAATGCGCGTTCCGGCCGGAAACCGGACCTCGTCGGCGAGCGCCATGAGGCGATCGTGGTGCGTGTCCGAAAGGGATTCCAGCTTCCCCGTCATGGTCATCAACCTGGTCGTCATCGCACTCTCCGTCTGCTCGTGGTGCTACTCGGCCTTGTGGCCCATACCCCCCATGCTCGCTTCGGCGCCCGACCCGGTGTACGGGCCGAACAGTTCTCATCTCAGGGCCTGTCGGGTCCTTTCCTCCTCGACGCGCCCCGGGGTGCGTCGAGGAGGAGGCCGCGGGATACGGCCGTCGGCCCTTCGCGTCCGTGACCCTGGTGCGGGGAAGGGGCCGAACGTCCCTCCGGAGCAGCCCGAGCGGCCCCTGCTGTCAATGCGGGCGGGGACGGACAGTGGGGACAGGTATTCATCAGCCCGCGACTCGCTTCGTACGAACCCGCCGGAAGGGGTGAACGCCATGACCGCGTCGCGGGTGCTCGTGGCCTACGCGTCGAAGAGGGGTGGCACGCAGGAGATCGCCCAGTGGATAGGCCGGGAGCTGACCGAACAGGGCGTCGAAGCGGTCGTCATGTCGGCAGCACGCGTCGCGGATGTCCACTGCTACGACGCGGTGGTCCTCGGCTCCGGCGTGTACGCGGGGCGCTGGCTCCGCGAAGCCGTGCGATTCACCCGACGCCACCGCAAGGCGCTGCTCGGCCTCCCCGTGTGGCTGTTCAGCAGCGGCCCGCTCGACCCCTCGGCCGGGGCGCGTGACATCCCTCCCGTGCCCGGCGCGGTGAGGGTCGGCGACAGGATCGACGCTGTCGGCCATGCGACCTTCGGCGGGCGGCTGACCGCAGCAGCGGGCGGGTTCGTGACCCGGCAGATACTCGCGCAGGGCCGAGGCGGCGACTTCCGGGACCGCGCCCAGGTGTCCGCTTGGACCAGGCGCGTCGCAGATGGCGTCCGGTCGGGCTCGTCAGGTGCCGGGGGCACCTTGCAGTCGGACGGTGCTGTCGGTTCTGCCCGGTCGGAGTGCGGACGTTACCGTGGGGTGTGATGCACGTTCGGTCCTGGTGGGGGATGAGCGGAGGCACGGGTGGGCGATGACACCGGTGCGGGCGGTGAGCTCCCCCGGCTGCGGCTGGACGCGCTGCTTGACGAGTTGCAGACCCGTATCGACATGGTCCGGGGGACCCAGGACCGTGTGCGCAGTTTGTTGGAAGCGGTCCTGGCGGTAGGCCGCGAGCTGGATCTGCAACAGGTGCTGCGGCGGATTGTGGAGGCGGCGGTCGTCCTGGTCGACGCCGAGTTCGGCGCGCTGGGAGTGATCGAGGGCACGGAGCTGTCGGAGTTCCTCACCGTGGGGGCGTCCGAGAAGCAGGTGGAGGCGATCGGGGCGCTGCCGTCGGGGCACGGCATTCTGGGCGAGCTGATCCGTCACCCGCAGCCGCTGCGCTGCTGGACTCCCACACCGCAG
Source organism: uncultured Actinomycetota bacterium (assembly GCA_963820715.1). Classification (GTDB taxonomy): domain Bacteria; phylum Actinomycetota; class Actinomycetes; order Streptomycetales; family Streptomycetaceae; genus Actinacidiphila. Next base: position 195,911 of record CAWGAU010000008.1, read on the forward strand.
CCTGGGAGCGGCTTTGGCAGCGGGCCGAACTGGAGGTGCCCGGGGAGGCCGGTCGTCTGCTGCGGGTGCACCTGTTCCACATCCTGCAGACCTTGTCCCCCCACACCGCGGGCCTGGACGTCGGCGTGCCCGCCCGCGGGTTGCACGGGGAGGCGTACCGGGGGCACGTCTTCTGGGACGAGTTGTTCGTCCTGCCGTTCCTGAACCTGCACCTGCCGGAGGTCTCCCGGGGGCTGCTGCTCTACCGGTACCGCCGGCTGGGCGCAGCCTGCCGGGCCGCGGCCGAGGCCGGCCGGCCCGGGGCGCTGTACCCGTGGCAGAGCGGGAGCGACGGACATGAGGAGACGCAGCGCGTGCACCTCAATCCGCGCTCCGGACGTTGGCTTCCCGACCACTCGCGGCTTCAGCACCATGTCGGCTCCGCGGTGGCGTACAACGTGTGGCAGTACTGTCTGGCCAGCGGCGACTCGGCGTTCCTGCACACCCAAGGCGCCGAGATGCTGTTCCAGATCGCGCGGTTCTGGGCGCACACGGCCGTGTGGGACCCGGCGTACGAGCGATATCGCATCCGCGGGGTCGTCGGTCCCGACGAGTACCACGACGCCTACCCGGGGGCGGACCGGCCCGGTCTCGACGACAACGCGTACACGAACGTCATGGCTGCCTGGGTGCTCTGCCGGGCGCTGGAGCTGCTCGACGCCCTGCCTGCCCCGCGCCGCGACGAACTGGGGGAGCGCCTCGCCCTGGACCGGGCGGAGATCGAGCGCTGGGAGGACGTCTCGCGGCGGCTGCGCGTGCCGTTCCATCGCGGAGTGATCAGCCAGTTCGAGGGGTACGGCGAACTCGCCGAGCTGGACTGGGCGGCCTATCGCGGCAGGTACGGCGACATCCGCCGGCTCGACCGCGTCCTGGAGGCGGAAGGGGACAGCGTGAACCGGTACCAGGTGTCGAAACAGGCCGACGCGCTGATGCTCGGCTACCTCTTCCCGCCCGCCGAGCTGGCCTCGCTCTTCCGGCGGCTGGGTCACCGGCTGGACGACGGGATCTGGACCGCCACCGTCGACCACTACCTGGCGCGGACGAGCCACGGTTCCACGTTGAGCGGACTGGTGCACGGGTGGGTCCTCGCCCGTTCCCGCCGGGCCGAGGCGTGGAGCTACGTCCAGGAGGCGCTTCTGGGAGACGTGGCGGACATCCAGGGTGGCACGACAGGGGAAGGCGTCCACCTCGGTGCCATGGGGGGCACTCTCGACCTCGTCCAGCGCGGCCTGACCGGTCTCGAACCGCGTGGCGACACTCTGCGGCTGGACCCCGTTCCCCTTCCGGAGCTGTCCCGGTTCCACCTGTCCCTGCGCTATCGCGGGCACTGGGATCTCGGACTGACTCTGCGCTCAGGGCGCCTGCTCGTGAAAGTCCCTGACTCCGACCGGTCGCCCGTCCGGATCGAGGTCGGAGGGCAGGTGCGCACGATTGCGCCCGGTCAGGACGCCACCGTGGACCTCACGGCCTGATGGCGTCCTGCTGCCGGGTGGTTCGAACGCGCCGATCGGGTACCCCGTCAGCGCTGAGTCGGACCGGCGGTCCGCAGCGGTGCGGCGACCAGGAGCGGACAGTGCGTGCGGTGGATGAGCGACCGGCCGGTGGAGCCGAGTACCATCCCCCGGAAGCCACCGCGGCCGCGGGTGCCGACCACCAGGCAGCGTGCGTGACGGGCCGCCGAGGCGAGCATGTATCCGGTGTCGCCGGTGAGAACCTCATGGCTGACCTCGGTGTCCGGATACTGCTCACGGTAGCCGGCCAGCACCTCCGACAGCTCCAGTACGGACCGCTCCAAGAACGCGGGCATCTCTGCTTCCCTCGGCCGGCGCACCTCGACGGCGGTGAGGCCCGTCTTCGCTGCTGCGGCCTCGGAGAAGGCCAGATCCACCGCCGCCCTGCTTGCGGCCGAGCCGTCCACCCCCACGACGACGGGTGCGTTGGCGGGCATGTCCTTGGACGGCTGGGGCACGAGAGCCATCGCACACGGCACGTGTCCCATCAGGGACTGGCCCTTGCTTCCACCGGCGAACGCATCGGCGAGGCTGGTGAACCGCCGGGCTCCGAGCACGAGCAGCGCAGCTTGCTCGCCCGCCTCGCGCAGCACGTGAGTGGGCCGTCCGGCCAGCAGTTCGGTGGTCACCTCCAGCGCGGGATGCCGTGCGGCAGCGGCCGCCTTTGCTTCTGCCAGGAGCATCTCGCCCCTCGCCTGGAAATGCCTGGACCAGGTATGGGCCGGGTGATCGGGCTGCGTGTCCGCGGACGCGCCGTGAGGCCACTCCTGGGCGTGAAGCAAACGCAGCGGCAGACCTGCGAACGCCGCTTCGTCAGCGGCCCAGTCGACGACATGGTCGTCGACGGCGGCCAGAGCGCGGGACACTCCCGCGACGACCGCTTGTCGTCGTCCGTTCATGACGGGC
>CAWGAU010000009.1:0-35000 GCA_963820715.1 uncultured Actinomycetota bacterium
ACGAGGGCACCAACCAGGTCCAGCGGATCGTCATGGCCCGCCAGTTGCTCAAGGGCTGATCCGCGCCCGCCGGCCGACCCTGGCCCCGACGCCCGACCCGAACCCCGCCCCCGCACCCGGAGGCGGGGTTCCGTCGTCCCGCGGGCAAACCTGCATACGTCTCAACTCTGTAATAAACAGCGGCGGGAGGAGGGCGTGCCGGGAGAACTTTGGGCGGTTGGGGAGGTTTAGCGGCCGGTTTGCGATCAATTGACAAGGGGTTGCGGTCACTTGTAGAGCTGTGAGGCCACAGGTGGAGACGGGGGGGCAATTCGTCACCCATCAAGTGGCCTTCCCGCGCTTCTGCTCCGAAATTGTGAAGGGCAAACGTGTCCATATCCCGCCGCACCTCTCTCACGGTGCGTTCCATAGGCGTTGCCTCCGCCGCAGCCGCTATCGCGCTGGGCGTCGCAGGCACCGCGTCCGCTTGCAACATCCGTGACTTCAGCACCTCGGTCTCCTGTGACCAGCCGAGCGGCAAGGGCGTCGTCAGCGTCACGGACAAGGACGGCTCCGGCACCGCCGCGAACGTCACCGTGTCGCTCAACGGCGCCCCGGTCGGCAGCGCCCCGATCGCGCACCCGACCGCCGAGGGCACCACGGTCACCATCCCGGTGACCTGGTCCCAGGGTGCGACCTACACCGTGCACGTCACGGCCGGCAACGGCGCCAAGCCGATTGTCGACGAGGACGTCCCCGGGGGCGCGGTCGCCCCCAACACGGCCTGCGCCGTGCCTGCTTCGCCGACCCCGTCGCCGACGAAGGACACCTCTGCGCCGGCCACGCCGAGCAGCGCGCCGACCACGAGCGCCGCCGCCGTCGCCGACACCAGCTCGCCGTCGCCGTCCGCCTCCGGTGGCAGCAACCTGGCCGAGACCGGTGGCGGCAGCAACACCGGCATGATCGCGGGCATCGCGGCCGCGTTCGTCGCCGTCGGCGGTGGCGCGGTGTTCATGCTGCGCCGTCGCACCACGGCCGCGCGTCACTGAATGGTCACGGTCGTCACGGGTTCGTATGGCCGGGCCCTCGGACGCGTACCTGACAGCTTTCAGGCGGTACGCTGCGACGCCGCCGCCGGTTACCGGCGGCGGCGTCGCACTGTTCAGAAAGTCGAACAGTGGGGGCACGTCCATGGCCATTCGCAAGTCCACCATGCAGGAGCAGGTGGCACAGGCCATCGCACAGATCAACCCGGGCGACCGGCCGATCGTCACGTTCCACACGGTCACCGGGCCCAGCCCGTGGCTGATGGACAACCTGGGCCTGCTCGCCCAGGCGTTCGTGAAGTACTACTTCGTCACCGTCACCGAGCAGGCCGTGGTCTTCCACAAGGCCGGCCGGATGACCGCGCGCCCCAAGGAGCTGGTGGCGGCGATACCGCGCCACGAGGCGGCCGGACTGGTCAGCGACGTCAAGCGGCGGGCGCTGTGGAGCTCGCTGCGCTTCCAGCTGCCCGGGAGAGGCCAAGCCGACCCGGCTGAACGTCGGCCGCTACTGGCGCAAGGAGCTGGACCAGTGGGTGCCCGCCGTGACCGGCGCGCCGATCAGCGTCTGATCGCGCTGGCCGCGCACCCGGTGATCCGTACCGGCTGACGCGTACCACCTGAAACACCCGGGGAAGGTGAACGGCCCCGGCCGTACGGTCCGATGGACCGCGGCCGGGGCCGTTCCCGTTGCGCGGAACGCTAGCCGACGGTGACCTTCTGGTCCTGCTTCAGCTCGTCGAAGAGCGTCTTCGCCTTGGTCATGTCCCACTTCACGGCGTCGCCGTCGCTCGCCGTCTGGTAGTTGGCGTTGGCTATCGGCACGGTCAGGGAGGTGCCGTCGCCGCCCGAGACGCCCTTCATCGCCCAGAACATGTGCGTCAGGTCCAGCAGGCTCATCTTCTTGTCGACGATCGAGCGTGTCCAGACCCGAGCCGATGACCGGGTAGAGCTTGAACGGGTTGAGCACGGTGGACGGCGAGGCGGCCTGGTGGGCCAGGGTGGACAGGAACTTCTGCTGGTTCCGCATCCGGCCCAGGTCCTGGTCGGCCAGCTGGTGGCGCTGCCGGACGAAGGCCAGCGACTGCTTGCCGTTCAGCTTCTGGCAGCCGGCGTTGAAGTCGGCGCCGGACGCCTTGTCGTGCAGCGGCTGGGACAGGCACATGTGCACGCCGCCGAGCGCGTCGACCAGGTTGACGAAGCCGGCGAAGCCGATCTCCGCGTAGTGGTCGATGTGGATGCCGGTGTTGTACTCGATGGTCCGGGTGAGCAGCTCGGGGCCGCCGTCGGCGTACGCGCGGTTCAGCTTGTGCGTGGAGGCCGCGTACCGCTTGTGCGTCTGCTGGCCGGTGAAGGCCGGGATGGTGACGTACGAGTCGCGCGGCAGGCTCATCATCGTCGTGCCGTTGCAGCCCGTGTGCAGGATCATCATCGAGTCGGTGCGCTGCCCGGAGTCGGAGCCGGTGTGCAGCGCCTTCTCCTCGGCGGGCGTGAGGCCCTCGCGGCTGTCCGAGCCGACGATGAGGTAGTTGGTGCCCTTGCCCTGCGGCGGGCGGTCCTCGACCTTGCTCAGGTCCACCTCGCGGCGCACCTTGGAGTCGGCCCAGAAGTACGTGGAGACGGACACCACGAGGAGCACCACGACCAGGCCGAGCGCGGTGTAGCCGATCTTCTTGCGGGTGCTCCAGCGCGGGCCGCGCGGCCCGCGGCCGGGGCCGCCGGTGCTCGGCGGCCCGTAGCCGCCGCCCTGGCCGCCGCCGGGCTGCTGCCCCGGCCCGCCGCCGCGGCTCTGCTGCGGCGGGACGCCGCCGCGCGCGGCGGCCCGGCGCGGGGACAGTTCTGGGGGCAGCGGAGGCTCGGCGAGCCTGCGGCGCTCGGTGTCTTCGCTCCAACCGTTCATGTCGGCCAGTGTGCCCGGACGGCGCGCGCGACCTGCAATCGCGGGCGGTTCTGTAGCCAGACCCGATGCATTCGGCCACCAGCCGCGACGGTTCCGTGACGGACCGGCGGCGGACATAAAGTGGAAGGCGTGATCGACTCATCCGCCACCCCGGAGCAGCCGGGCCGCGACACCCCCGCGGGCCCGGCCGCGCCGCGTCCGCTGCCCACCCCGGCCGTCCCGGTGGTCCCGGGCAAGCCGACGTCCGCCTCCCGCATCACGCTCACCCACATCATGAGCGCCCACGACACGAACCTGCTGGGCACCGTGCACGGCGGTGTGGTCATGAAGCTCGTCGACGACGCGGCGGGCGCCGTCGCCGGCCGCCACTCCGGCGGCCCCGCGGTGACCGGCGCCATGGACGAGATGGCCTTCCTGGAGCCGGTCAGGGTCGGCGACCTGCTCCATGTGCGGGCCCAGGTGAACTGGACCGGCAAGACGTCCATGGAGGTCGGCGTCCGGGTCGTCGCCGAGCGCTGGAACGAGTCGGGGCCCGGCGAGCAGGTCGCCAGCGCCTATCTGGTCTTCGTCGCCGTGGACGCGGAGGGCAAGCCGCGCCAGGTGCCGCAGGTGCTGCCCGAGACCGACCGGGACCGGCGCCGCTGGCAGGAGGCCCAGATCCGCCGCACCCACCGGCTGGCCCGGCGCCGCGCGATCGTGGAGCTGCGCAGGGAGCGCGCGGCGGAGGGCCTGGACGGCTAGACCGTGACCGGCGAGGTTCCCGGTGCGCGGCGCGGCACGCGGGCGTGCGGACCGGTACGCCGTACGGCGGTTGCCGCGACGTCCGCCGGGCCGCGGCGTCCGCCCGCGCGTACGGGCCCAGCGGCGCGGGCGGCCTAGCAGGTCACCTGGGCGCCGCTGCGCGGCCGTGCCGGCCGCCTGCGGCGGGGTGTCCGCCGTCACCGGCCGCACCCGCCGGTAGTCCCGGCCGAGCGTGACGTCCATCACGGCGCCCTGGCCGTACGCCGTGACCAGCCGGGCGCCCGGCAGCGCGGCGGCCAGCGTCCTCGCCGAGCGGTCCCAGCGCGGGTCGTAGCGGATGACGGTCCGCGCGCTGTGCCGGTCGGCGGTGGTGGGCAGGCCGGAGCTGACGAAGCCGGTGGCGTGCAGCGCCTGCTGCGCGGCGGCGCCGAGCCCGTTGACCCCGCTGCCGTTCTCCACCCTGACGCTGACCGCGGTGGGCGGGACGTCCACCTTGGCCGGCGTGGCCTCCGGCCGTCCTTGCCGTCCCCGTGCCCGGCCCCGGTGCGCGGCGCGGCGGCGATCGGCTGGTCGGCGCGGATCGCCGCCCACAGCCGGCCCGCCTTGTCCTCGTCCCACTTCACGGTGGAGCCGACGCCCGCGCACGCTGTAGTTGAGGTTGCTCAGCGGCACCGAGGCGAACTCCGAGGAGTCGGACGTGAAGCCCCTCATGCTGCGGGCGAGCGCGATCAGGTCGGTGGGCCGCAGGCCCTCGTCCGCGCGGACCGAGCCGAGCACGGTGCCCGTGACCCTCTCCAGCTTCACCGGGTCGGTCAGCGTGCCGCCGCTGGTGACCTTGTGGATGACCTGGGCCACGAAGCGCTGCTGGCGCTGCATCCGGCCGAGGTCGGAGTCGGCGTCGATGTGCCGGGAGCGCACGTACTGGAGCGCCTCGCCGCCGTTGAGGGTCGTGGTGCCCACCGGCAGGTCCAGGCCGGTGTAGGAGTCCTTGAGCGGGCGGGTGGTGCACACCGGGACGCCGCCGAGGACGTCGACCGTCTTCATGAAGCTGACGAAGTCCACTTCGAGGTAGTGGTCGATGTGCACGCCGGTCAGCCGCTCGACCGTGCCGACGGTCAGCTTGGGGCCGCCGTCCGCGTACGCCTCGTTGATCTTCGCGGGATGGGTCGCGGGCACCGCCCTCCCCGAGGCGGACCTGGCGGTGTGCAGCGCCGCCGCCGCGCCCGCGTAGGGGAGTTGGACGTAGGTGTCGCGCGGGATGCTGACCACGCTGGCGCGCCGCCGGTCCTGCGACAGGTGCACCAGCATGATGGTGTCGGTGCAGTGGCAGGGCGCGCCGCCCAGGTGGTACGCCTGCTTCTCCGCCGGGTCCAGGCCGTCCCGGCCGTCGGTGCCGACGAGCAGGAAGTTGGTGCCCTTGGTCTCGCCGGGCCGGTTCTGCATGCCGCCGAAGGCGTCGACCCGGTTGATCGCGCCGTTGAGTCCCGCCACCACCGCGTGGCCCACGCCGCTGGCCGTGATCACCATCAGGGCCACCCCGCCGGCGATCCGCGTGCTGAGCCGGATCGGCGGGTCGCGGCCGCGGCCGCCGCCCGGTCGGGGGGCGCCGGCCGGGCGACGACGGCTGACGGCGGCGGGTGGGCGGCACGGGTCACCTCCGGGCAGCGGGGCACGGACCCGTTCAGGCTAGGGACAAATAGGACTGTCAGTCTTGACCCCACGCGCTGGGGTCCCCCGTTAGCGGTAACGTTTGCCTCGATGAACGCCGCCGCCCACCCCCCCGCGCTCCCGGCCGTCTCCGTGATCATGCCGGTGCTCAACGAGGAGCGCCACCTGCGAAACTCCGTCCGGCACATCCTGGAACAGGACTATCCGGGCGAGTTGGAAGTCGTCATCGCGCTCGGACCGTCCAAGGACCGGACCGACGCGATCGCCGCCGAACTGGTCGCCGAGGACCCCCGTGTCCACACGGTGCCCAATCCCACCGGCCGCACCCCCGCCGCCCTCAACGCCGCCATCAAGGCGTCCCGGCACCCGGTCGTGGTGCGCGTCGACGGCCACGGGATGCTCTCGCCGGACTACATCGCCACCGCCGTGCGCCTGCTGGACGAGACCGGCGCGGCCAACGTCGGCGGCGTCATGCACGCCGAGGGCGAGAACGCACTGGGAGCACGCGGTCGCCGCCGCGATGACCTCCCGGATCGGCGTCGGCAACGCCGCCTTCCACACCGGTGGTTCCGCCGCCCCCGCCGACACCGTCTACCTCGGCGTCTTCCGCCGCGAGGTGCTGGAGCGGCTCGGCGGCTACAACGTGGAGTTCATCCGCGCCCAGGACTGGGAGCTGAACTACCGCATCCGCGAGGCGGGCCACCTGATCTGGTTCTCGCCCGAGCTGCGGGTCTCCTACCGCCCCCGGCCGTCCGTGCGCACGCTCGCCCGGCAGTACCGGGACTACGGCCGCTGGCGCCGGGTCGTGACCCGCTACCACCGCGGCTCGGTCAACCTGCGCTACGTCGCGGCGCCGGCGGCGCTGCTGGCCCTCGTCGCGGGCGTCGTGGTCGGCGCGGCGGTCACCCCGTGGGCGCTGCTCGTGCCGGCCGCCTACGTGGCCGGCATCACGCTGGGCTCCCTGCCGGCGGGCCGCGGCCTGCCGTTCGGGGCCCGGGTCCGCATCCCGCTCGCCCTCGCCACCATGCACACTGTGCTGGGGCTACGGCTTCCTCACCAGCCCGCGGTCGCTGGCCCGCCGGGTCATCGCCAGCCGCCGCCCCGCCGCACCGGCCGGCGAGCGGACGGACGCGGAAACGGACTCGGACACGGCGGTGCGCGCGGCGAACTGACGCGGGCCGCGGCGCCGTGGCGACGCGACGGGACGCGGGAGACACGGCAGAGGGGCCCGGCCCGGCGGACATCCGCCGGGCCGGGCCCCTTTCACCGCTGACTGCTGTCCGACTCGCGGTCCCGACCGGGGCTCGGCCCGGTCGGACCGGCCCGACCGGAACCCGTCCGGCTAGAACCGGTAGGTCGGCAGGATGTCCATGCAGCCCGTGGTGTCCGCGCCGTTGACGACGTCCGCGTCGGACGGCACGGAACCGGCCTTCGGCAGCGTCTTGCTGTAGTCGGTGCCGGTCTTCCAGTCGGAGCCGACGGTCAGCGTGATCGCTCTGCGCGGACGTGGACGCCTTCACGTGGTTCGCCGGGATCTTCAGCGCCTTGGCCACCGACAGGGCGTCGGACCTGCCCTGCGCGCCCGAGCCCGTCGGGTACGTCAGCGTGGTGCCCTGGCTGGGCTTCGCGTCCTGCGACGCCGTGGCCCGGGTGAACCCGGCGGTGGTGAGCGTCTGCGCGAGGGCCGCCCGCGCGGCCGGAGGTCGGCACGCCGTCCGCGGTGCCCGCCGTGCCGTTGACCACCGTGACCGCGATGGTGCCCGCGGCGGCGGCCGGCGGCCCGGTCGGGGCGGACGTGGTCGGCTTGGCCGACGCGCGACGTGGTGGTCTTCGCCTTGCCGTGCGCGTCCATCGCCACGTCGTTGCGCAGCAGCGACCAGACGGTGTCGGCGGCGCCCGGCTCGGGCAGGTAGTGCGCCTGCGGGTCCTGCGGGTCCTCGATGCGCGGCATGGTCAGCATCGTGATCCGGTTCGGCGGGATCGTCTTGAGCTGCATGCCGAGGTCGTAGAGCTTCTTCGGGGTGCCGATCTCGGAGGACACCTCGAAGGCCGACATCGCGGTCGTGGCGATGTGGTTGAGCTTGCCCGGGTCGGTGAACAGGTTCTGGCTGCGCAGCTTGCGGATGAGCGCGCTCATGTACATGTGCTGCGCCTTCGAGCGGCCCGCGTCGCTGCCGAAGGCGTGCCGGGTGCGCAGCCACTGGAGGGCCTGGTTGCCCTTGATGGTGTGGGTGCCCGCGGTGAGGTGCAGGTGCGAGCCGCCGGGCTGGGCCGCCGTCGGGTGGTCGTCGACGTTCTCCTTGACGCAGACGTCGACGCCGCCCACCACGTCGGCCATCTTCACGACGCCGGCGAAGTCGATGGTCAGCCAGTGGTCGATGTACACACCGGTGAGGTTCTGCACGGTCGCCAGGGTGCAGCCCGCGCCGCCCCGGGAGAGCGAGGCGTTGATGATGTCGTTGGTCTTCGGGTAGACCTTGTGCGTCTTGGGGTCGGTGCACTGCGGTATGTCGACCCGGGTGTCGCGCGGGATGCTCACCACCGACATGTTGCTGCGGTCGGCCGCCAGGTGGGCGATCATGATCACGTCCGCCCGGGCGCCGGTCGCGTCGGCCGCGCCGCCGAGCTTCGCGTCCTCGGGGTCGGAGCGGGTGTCGGACCCCAGGATCATGATGTTCATCGGGGCCGTGCCGTCGGGGTTGACCTTCGGCTTGGCGACGTTGGTGCTGCCGCTGCTGCGCTCGCCCTTGCGGATCTTGCTCGCGAGGTACTCGTAGTAGCCGTACGCGGCGCCCGCCGTGCCCAGCACCGCCACCGCGGCGACGACGGCGATCCAGCGCAGCGCCTTGCGCTTGCCGCTCCGGGGCTTGCGCCGCCCGCCGCGCCGGTGGCCGCCGGCCGCCGGGTCCCCGGGTCCGCCGCCTCCGGGGCCGTCACCGTCGCCGGGTCCGTCCGGCCCCGATCCGTGGCCGCCGGAACGCGGCCCGGGTATCGCGCCGTCGTGACCGGAGCCGGGATCTGCTTGGTCCGGCTCCCCGTACGGGGGCGCGCCGTACTGCGGCGCCCCGTGGCCCGGGCCCCCGTACTGCGGGTCCGCGTACCCGGGGGCGCCGTAGCCGGGGGCGCCGTAGCCGGGAGTGCGGTCCGGTGCGTGGGGTCCGCGGTCGTCCGGGGCGTACGACCGGGCGTCGTCGCGGTAGCCGCCACCGTAGGAGCCCTGCTCCCACCCCGGGCCGCCGGGGTTCGAAGCGGCGTCGTAGCCGGCCCCTCCCGCCCTGCCGTCGCGCATGCGCACCCCTCCACTGCTCGTGGTCCGGCTGTGTCAGCCGCCTTCTGTCTTCTGCCGTGATCCAGCCGTCCTCATCTTCAGACGGTCAGGTACTGCCCATAGTTGCAACGGGGAGCTGTGACTTGCTGTGACTCCCGCGGTGCGACGGGGCCGCTGCGGGCCCGGGGCGCCGACGGCTTCCGGGGATGTTGTCACACCTGCCGCCGCTACCTGAAGGGCCGGCGTGCGGGCCGGGTCCCGGCGGCCGGCCTCGCGATGTGATCTATCCCACGCAGGCGGTGCTGTCCGCGGTGAGCGTCTTGAGGCCCTTGGGCGGCGTGGTGGGCGGGGCGATCGGCGCGCCGGGACTGGTGTAGTCGGCGCCGAGCGTGAGCGTCATGTACGTCAGCGGCGGCACGTCCTTGGTGCCCGGGATGAGCGCGGAGGCCGGCAGCCCCATCATCGCGGCCAGCGAACGCGCCTGGTCGGCCTGGTTGGGGGCGTACTTCAGGGTGGTCCGCGGGGAGCGGGCGGACGCGTCGCCGCCGTTGGTCGAGCGGTTGACGCCCTCGTCGTTCTGGAGCCAGTTCAGCACGTCCTGCGAGGAGCCGAAGGTGCCGGTGCCGTTGTAGACGGTCACCCGGGTGTCGTGCGCGGTCGCCTTGGCGCCGACGAGCTTCGGGTCGGGCGGGACCGGGCGGCGGGAGAGCGAGACGTCGTACTTCAGCAGCGAGAAGAGCTGAGCCGCCTTGCCCCGGTCGACGACCACACTCGTGCGCGCCGGGCCGGCCGGGTCGTCCTTCACCGGCAGTTCGGCGAACGTGAAGTGCTTCGCGTCGACCTTCCCCAGGTCGCCGGCGAGGGTGCGCAGCGCGCCGACGCTGCCGATCGGGGTGTCCACGGTGAGCGCCCCGGCCGCGGTACGGGCCAGCGCCAGCGTCCTGCCCGGGTCGGTGAGCGACCCGGCCGCCTTCACCTTGCCGAACAGCGCGGCCAGGAACTGCTCCTGGACCCGCACCCGCGCCAGGTCGGTGCCGCCGGGCAGCGCCTGCCGGGTGCGCAGCAGCGCCACCGCCTGGTCGCCCTCGACGGTGTGCCGGCCGGCGCCCAGCGACAGGTGCGGTGCCCGGGTCGGACAGCGGCCTGCCCAGACAGAGGCCGACGCCGCCGACCTCGGTGGACAGCGTCTTCACGGCGGCGTAGTCGACCATCAGGAAGTGGTCGACCGCGATCCCCGTCAACTGCTTGACCAGCCGCATCGCGCACCCCGGGTCGCGGCCCGCGAGCGAGGCCGAGACCGGCTGCCTCGCGGCGCCCTTCACGACCGAGCCGTCGACCGGGCAGTCGGGGATGTCGGTGACCAGGCCGGGCGGGATGCTCACGGCGGTGGCGTTGCCGCGGTCGGCCGACAGGTGCAGCAGGATCAGGGTCGTGCGCCCGGCCGGTCGCGGCCGCCGAGCCGTACTCGTGGCCCAGCCCCGCCCGGCTGTCGGTTCCGATGATCAGCAGGTTGAGCGGACCGGAGGCGGCGAGCGCGCCGCTGCCCGCGTTGCCGACGTCGACCGTGTTGAGGGCGATCGGGCTGTGGTGGAAGGCGGCGTAGCCGCCGATGCCGCCCGCGACGACGGCGAGGCCGATGACGCCCGCCGTCCACAGCAGGGTCCTCGGCCGCTTCGGCTTGGGCTTGCGGCGGCTCGGCGCGGTCGCGGCGGCCGTCGCGGCGGCCCGGCGGGCGCCCCGCCCGGAGGGGGCGCGGCGGCTCACCGGGGGCCGCGCGGCCGCGGGTTCGGCCGGGCGGCCCTCGGACGGCCCGGGGCGGTCCGCGGAGGGCTGCCCGGTATGCGGCTGCGGGCCGGGCCCGGCCGCTACGGCGCCGGGCTCGTCGTGCTCCGGCTGCGCGGGCAGGTCCGGCCGGGCGGGCGGCGGCGACTGCGCCGGCTCCAGCCGCAGTTGGTAGGTGCCGGTGACCGGGTCGAGCACCCACTGGTCGGCCGGGTCGACGTACCCGGAACCTTGCGTGTCCACGGTCGCTCGGGTCCTCCATCCGCCGTCGGCCGGATCGCCCACATTAGTTCATCGGTCCTTGCCGCAGAGGCTTCGGTCGGCTGTCGTCCCCTGGTACGTGGGGCCCGTCGACGGGCTCGCGGTGGCGGGGGCGGACGGGGTCGAGGTCGCGTCCGGGGCGGACGGTGAAGAGGTCGAGGGCGGCGTGGACGGCGTGGACGGCGTGGACGGCGTCGACGTGGGGCTCGCGCCGCCGGAGCGCCGGCCGACCGCCGTGCCGGAACCGCCCGAACCCGACCCGTCCGAGGTCACCGGTCACGTTGACGGGCTGGTCGGCGCGCAGGGCCGCGAAGAGCGGCTCGGCCTTGGACCTGACGAGCTGGTCGCGGTTGTGGTCCGCGACGTACGGCTCCTGCGGCACCGTCAGGAAGTGGATCGACCCGGTCGGGATCTTCTGGAGGCTCTGGGCGAGCTTGTACAGGTCGCTGAGCGAGGCCAGGCCGGGGTCGGCGGTCAGCGACTTGGTGGCCGCGTTCAGCAGCGGGTAGATCTTCGCCGGGTTGAGCAGCACCCCGTTGCTCTGCACCTTCTTGACCAGGGACGCGAGGAAGTCCTGCTGGCGCTGGATGCGTTCGGTGTCGCTGCCGTCGCCGAGGCTGTGCCGGGCGCGGACGTAGCCGAGCGCCTGCTCGCCGTCGAGCTTCTGCCGGCCCGCGGGCAGGTCGAGGTGCGCCTGGACGTCGTGGACCGGCTCGGCCACGCAGACCTCGACGCCGTCGACCGCGTTCACCATGTTCTTGAAGCCGCTGAAGTCCACGGTCAGGTGGTGGTCGATCCGTACGCCGGTCATCTCCTCGACCGCACGGATCGTGCAGGCCGCGCCGCCCGCCTCGAACGCCCAGTTGAACTGCTCGAACTTCGCGCCCACCGTGCTGCCGTCCGGCTTGGTGCACTGCGGCACGTGCGTCATCAGGTCGCGCGGGATGCTCATCGCGGTGGCGTTGCTGCGGTCGGCGGACAGGTGCAGCAGGATCGTGGTGTCCGAGCGCTGGGTGCCGGTGTCCTGGCCGTACTGCTCGTTGCCGTTGCCGCGGTTGTCCGAGCCGATCAGCAGGATGTTCTCGGCCTTGGTCGGGCCCTCGGCGGGCCGCTGCGACGTCCTGCGCCTTCAGCTCGGTCTCGGTCACCGTGTCGGTGGTGATGTTGCCGTTGAGCCGCTGGTACGCGTACCAGGCGCCGCCGGCGAGGGCGAGCACGAGGAACGCGGTGCAGACCGCGAGGACCCGCAGCCAGCGGTGGCGCCCCGCGGCCGGCCGGTGGTCCGGCCCGGGTATCGCGTCGGCGCCGGGTCCGGCCTCGGCGCCGGGTCCGGGTCCGGGTACGGCGTCGGCTCGGGGGGCGGCCCGGACGGCGTCCCCGGTGGTGGGAGCGGGAGCGGCCTCGGCGTCGTCGGCGGCCTCAGCAGCGGCGGGGACGGCGTCGTCGGGAGCGGAGTCGCCCTGCGGAGGCTCTGCTGGCGTGGTCACGTCGGTGCCCGTCCCTCGATCGTTGCCCCGGCGGCTGCGCCGGGGTCCGGTGGTCGCCGGGGATCGGGCCCGAGTGCCCGCACGGCACTCGTTCAGACATGCGAGCCCGGCGGATGGTTGCCCGAGGAGCCCGTTTCGTACGGAAGTTGAGCTGATTTTCATCCAGGGTCGGACGCGCGGTCCGGTGCGGGCGGGCCGACACTGCGTAACCCCTGTGACCAGGGTGATTCCTGCGTCTCAGGCGATGCCCGCGACCGCGGTGTGCGTGACCCGCTCCGCCTCCCGGCGGCGCGCGAGCCCGTCGGCCGGCAGCCGGTCGAGGTTGCGGCACAGCACGACCGAGGACTCCGCGGCCAGCGGCGCGAGCAGCCCCGCGGCCAGGCCGTCCCAGTCGTCGTACGACAGCCCCGACAGCAGCCGCGAGCCGGGCTCCAGGTCCCGTACGTCCGCCTCGGAACGCGCCCTGACCAGCACTTCCCGCCCGGTCAGGACCTCGCCGTCCGGGAGTTCCAGCGCGGGCGCGTCCGGGCCGACCGGCACGTAGGGCACGAAGCGGTCGCCCTGGCCGGGCACTTCGACCGCGTAGTCCGCGAAGTCCCGCGGCGGCTGCGGGAACCTGCCGCCGAGCGGGCGCAGCGCCAGCGCCATCCGCTCGCCGTCGCACGCCCGCGCCTCGTCCAGCGTGTCGGGGCCGCTCACCACCAGGTCCGCGCCCGCCGGATCGCCGCCGGGCACCACGACCACGCCGGTGGAGAAGGCGGCCATCACCCACACCGCGGTCTGCCAGTGCGCGGGCAGCAGCAGCGCCAGCCGGTCGCCGGGCTGCGCCCCCAGGTCGTCCTGGAGCAGGTTCGCGGTCTTCGCCACCCAGTTGCCGAAGGTGGCGACCGACAGTTCGACGCGCTCGCCGGTCGCGTCGTCGTAGAACGTGATCAGCGGACGGCCGGGGTCGGCGCGCAGGGCGTCGGCGAGCAGTCCGGCGGGGGTCAGGGCGCTGGAGGTCACGCCGGTCAGGCTACCTGGCATGATCGGGGCGGCCGCGCCACGGGCCGCCGCCGTATCTGACGTTCGGTCAGGTGATTGTTTCCTCAGGGTTTACGGCTTATGCGACTATCTTCGGCATGAGCGCACACCCCGCCTCCGCGGCCGACACCGACCGCCACGCGCAGCACCGCCGCCCGGCGACCGAAGCCATCCTCCTCGTCGGGGGCAAGGGCACCCGGCTGCGCCCGCTCACCGTACACACCCCCAAACCGATGATCCCCGCGGCGGGAGTGCCGTTCCTCACCCACCAGCTGGCCAGAGCCCGGGCCGCCGGCGTCGAGCACATCGTGATGGCCACCTCCTACCTCGCCGAGGTCTTCGAACCCCACTTCGGCGACGGCTCCGCGCTCGGCCTGCACCTGGAGTACGTCACCGAGACCGAGCCGCTCGGCACCGGCGGCGCCCTGCGCAACGTCGCCCACCGGCTGCACTCCGCACCCGGCGACCCCGTCCTCGTCTTCAACGGCGACATCCTCACCGGCCTGGACATCCGCGCCCTCGTCGCCACCCACCGCGGCAGCGGCGCCGACGTCTCGCTGCACCTGACCCGGGTCGAGGACCCGCGCGCCTTCGGCCTGGTCCCCACCGACCCCGGCGGCCGCGTCACCGCCTTCCTGGAGAAGCCGCAGACGCCCGAGGAGATCGTCACCGACCAGATCAACGCCGGCGCCTACGTCTTCACCCGCTCCGTCCTCGACACCATCCCGGCCGGGCGCCCGGTCTCCGTCGAACGCGAGACCTTCCCCGGCCTGCTCGCCGCAGGGCGCCCACCTCCAGGGCATGGTCGACTCCACGTACTGGCTCGACCTCGGCACCCCGCAGGCGTTCGTCCGCGGCTCCGCCGACCTCGTCCTCGGCCGCGCCCCCTCGCCGGCCGTCCCGGGCCGCCGCGGCGAACACCTGGTGCTGCCCGGCGCCCGGGTCGCCGACGACGCCAAGCTCTCCGCCGGCACCTCGGTCGCCGAGGGCGCGGTCATCGGCTCCGGCGCGCAGGTCGAGGGCAGTACGGTGCTGGCCGGCGCCCGCATCGAGGCCGACGCGGTGGTCCGCGACTCGCTGGTGGGGGAGGGGGCCCGGGTCGGCAGCCGTACGGTCCTGCGCGGGCGCGGTCATCGGCGACCGCGCCGACGTCGGCCCCGACAACGAGCTGCTGCGCGGGGCCCGGGTGTGGTGCGGGGCGCGGATCGAGGGCGGGGCGATCCGCTTCTCGTCCGACCAGTAGCGGCCGGCCGGTGGCAGCGGCCCGGCCGGGCCCGGTCGGCGCAGCGGGCCGCGCGCGCGGGCCGGACGGTAGTCTCGGCGGGTGCCCGCCGAACCCGCCCCCCGCGTCCTCACGCGTACGTGGGAGCCGGCCGGGCCGCTCGACGTCCGGCTGACGGTCATGCCGCTGCGGCGCGGCGGCGGTGATCCCGCGTTCCGCATCACGCCCGACGGGACCGTGTGGCGGGCCAGCCGCACCCCCGCCGGGCCCGGCACCCTCCGGCTCACCGGCAGCCCCGCCGCGATCGAGGGCTCCGCGTGGGGGCCCGGCGCCGCCTGGCTGCTCGACGCGCTGCCCGACCTGCTCGGCGCCGACGACGACCCCTCGGTCTTCGTCCCGCGCCACCGCGTCGTGCACGCCGCGCACCGGCGGCACCCCGGGCTGCGGCTCACCCGCACCGGGCTCGTCCTCGAATCGCTCATCCCCGCCGTCCTCGAACAGAAGGTCACCACCATCGAGGCGTACCGCGCCTGGCGGCTGCTCCTGCTCCGGCACGGGGAGGCCGCGCCCGGTCCGGCCGGCATCCCCGGCGGCATGCGCGTCATGCCCGACGCCCACGGGTGGTCCCGCGTGCCCTCCTGGGACTGGCGCGGTGCGGGCGTGGACGGCAAGCGCGCTTCCGCCGTCCTGCGGGCGGTACGGGTCGGGTCCCGGCTCGACGCCCTGGCGGCCCTGCCCGCCGAGGAGGCGTCCCCACGGCTCCAGAGCATCCCCGGGATCGGGCCCTGGACGGCCGCGGAGACGCTTCAGCGCAGTCATGGGGCCGCGGACGCGGTGACCGTCGGGCGATCTGCACCTGCCGCGGGCGGGTGGGGTACGGGCTGACGGGGGAGCGGGGGGTGGACGACGAGGGGATGCTGCGGCTTCTCGAGCCGTATGCGGGGCAGCGGCACCGTGCCGCGCGGCTCATCCTGCTGGGGGCGGCGGCTCCTCCGCGGAGGGCGCCGCGGATGGCGCCGGCGCGGCACCGCTAGGCCCTCCGGGGGTGCGGTCCCTCCGGGGTACGGTTTCCACCCACCCGCCATCCCTCCCCCAACCTCCGGCCGGGGCCCCAGGTTCTTCCGCGTGTGCGGGTCTCTTGTGGGTGGGTCGGTGCCGGTCCGCCGGCACCTCCTCGAACTTCGAACGTGCCGGTCTCGATCCAGGGTTGCGGCCGGTGTTCGTTCGAAGTTCTGCGGGGGCACCGCCTCCCCGTCCCCTCCGCGCCATCGGCGGCACACGGTGAACGGGGGGTGACGGGTCTGCACGGAGAGCCGCCGACGGCGGGGAACCGGTCACAGTTTTGGACGGAGAGCCGACAAACGTCCTGCACGGGTTGGGGGTCCCCCGGCCGGAGGTTGGGGGAGGGTGGGAACAACCCCCACGGAGTGGCCGCACTACGCGGAAGTAGGGAGGGGCAGGCAGCCGGAGGGAGCCGCGCTTACGTTGCCCGGCAACCGCCTCCCGCGAAGGGAAGGTCACCGTACGGCGAGGAAGGGCTCCGCGACCCGGGCGGCCCGGGGCGAGGGCGGCCTGGGAGGGCCGCCCGATGGCGATCGTGCCCAGCGGGTCCCAGGACGGCGGCAGCGACGAGAACCTCGCGCACCACGTCCCGACAGAACAGCGCCGAGGACACCCACGCGGACCCGAGCTGCTCCCCCGCGAGCGCGACCAGGAAGTTCTGCACCCCGGCCCCCGCGGCCACGAGGAACATCTCCCGCTCCGCCCCGGCCCGCCGCGCGTCCGGGTAGTCGTGGGCGCCGTCGGCGACCAGGCACGGCACGGCGAGGTAGGGCGCCCGCCGCAGCACGTCCCCGCGCCGCAGCCGCTTGGCGACGCTCTCCTCGGAGAACCCGTCCCGCGCGCAGGTCCGCCGCCCAGGCGTCGCGCATGGCGTCGAGGAACCGCTCCCGTACGGCAGGCGGTCTCCAGGAGCACGAACCGCCAGGGGGTGGTGTGGTGCGGCGCGGGCGCGGTGACGGCCAGGGCGACGGCGCGCCGTACCGCCTCGGGGTCGACCGGCTCGTCGGTGAAGTCCCGGACCGTACGCCGCAGCGCGACCGCTTCCCGTACGGCCTCCGAGGTGCCGAGCCGGAACATGTCGTTGGCCGCCGCCCGTACCAGCGGCCGGGCGCCCGGGTCCTGGTCGCCGTCCTCCGGCGGCAGCAGCACCGCCGGCAGGCCCCGTACGACCGCGACGGGCAGCCCCGCCGCCTTGCCCTTGACGAGGTCGCCGGCGGCGGCGAGTTCGTCGGCGGTGGCGGTGACGGTCATGGCGAGCGGGTTGCCGTGCGTGTCCCGGCCGCCGCGCAGGTCGTCCAGGACGCGGACGCCGCTGGCCCCGACGGCGACGTCGGTGAGCCCTTCGCGCCAGGGCCGTCCGAAGGTGTCGGTGACGACGACGCCGACCCGTACCCCGAGCGCCTCGTGCAGGCCCTCGCGGATGCGGCGGGCGGAGGCGTCGCAGTCCTCGGGCAGCAGCAGGACGGTGCCCTCGGGGGTGTTGGACGCGTCCACGCCGGCCGCGGCCATGACGAAGCCGTGCCGGGTCTCCACGATCCGGGTCGGCCCGCGCCGGGCCACCAGCCGTACCGTCTCGGCGTCGATGGCGGCCTCGCGGTCGTCGGCCCGCACCAGCCGTCCCTCGGCCTTGCTGACGATCTTGGAGGTGACCAGCAGCACGTCGCCGTCGGCGAGTTCGCACCCGGTGGCGACGATGAGCTTGGCGATGTCCTCGCCCGGCCGCACCTCGCCGATACCGGGCACGCCGAAGACCTCGTAGTGCGGCGCGGTCATGCCCGCACCTCCTCGGCGAGCGCGAGCGCCGCGCGCGCCATCTCCGCGGTCGCCTCGACGTCCGCCATGAGCAGCGGTACGGCGCGGCAGCGGATGCCGGCCGCCTCGACCTCGTCGACCGCGCCCGCGTCCACGGTGTCGACGAGCCAGCCGTCGAGCAGCCCGCTGCCGTAGTGCGCGGCGACGGCCGCGGTCGTGGACTCCACGCCGACCGCGGCGAGCACCTTGTCGGCCATGCCGCGCACGGGGGCGTCGCCGATGATGCGGCGACAGGCCCACGACCGGCACCCCGGCCTCGGCGATGCGCCTCCCGGATGCCGGGTACGGCGAGGATGGTGCCGATGCTGACCACCGGGTTGGACGGCGGGAAGACGATCACGTCGGCGCCGGCGATGGCCTCCAGCACGCCGGGCGCCGGCTTGGCGCCCTCCGCGCCGACCGGCACGACGGCGTGCGCGGGCACCTGGGCGCGCAGCCGCACCCAGTACTCCTGGAAGTGCACGGCCTTGCGCTCCCCGTCGACCTCGACCAGCACATGCGTCTCGATCCGGTCGTCCGACATCGGGATGAGCCGCACCCCCGGCTTCCAGCGGGCGCACAGCGCCTCGGTGACGGCGCTGAGCGGATAGCCCGCGCCGAGCATCTGGGTGCGGACGATGTGGGTGGCGAAGTCGCGGTCGCCCAGGCCGAACCACTCGGGGCCGACGCCGTACGCGGCGAGTTCGTCCTTCACGGCGAAGGTCTCGTCGGCGCGGCCCCAGCCCTGCTCCTCGTGGATGCCGCCGCCGAGGGTGTACATGACGGTGTCCAGGTCGGGGCAGACCTTCAGCCCGAACAGGTGGATGTCGTCTCCGGTGTTGCCGATGACGGTGATGTCCGCCTCCGGCGCCGCTGCCTTGAGGCCGCGCAGGAAGCGCGCTCCTCCGATACCTCCGGCCAGAACCACGATTCGCATGGGCCCAGTCTGTCAGCCCGCTCCGGCGAACCCGAAGGCCACGGGCCCTTACGCCTGCGCGGAGGCCGAGGCGGAGGCGGAGGCGGAGGCCGAGGCGGTGGCGCCGGGCCCCGCGACCGTGCGGTCCGCCGGCCGGTGCCCGGGCGTGCCCGGGTAGGGCGTCATCTCGGTCAGCCCCGGGAAGTACACGTGCAGGCTGACCGCGCCCTCCAGGGAGTCGTTGACGACCTCGTGCACGTAGCCGGGCGCGAAGACGCGCTGCCGTCCGGGGGCGAGCGACGCGCCGGGTCTCGCCCTGCGCGGTGAGGGCGCGCTCGTGCAGGGCGCCCTCAAGGACGGTGAGCACGCCGGAGGAGCGGCCGTGGTCGTGCAGGCCGCTGCCCTGGCCCGGCAGCCAGCTCAGCAGCCAGACCTCGTAGCCGGGGCCGGTCAGCAGGCGGGCGTACCAGCGCGTGGTCGCGTCGTAGCGCACCTGCGGGGCCCATCGCGCGCGGTCGGCGGCGATGGAGCGGGCGAGTCCGGCGAACTCCGCGACGGTGCTGGGGTGTTGGGGCACCGGGGGGAGCAGGTGGGGCAGAGCGAGCGGGTCACCGGCGATCGAGACGTCGGAGTACATGGGGTGTGTTCCTCTGTGATGCGCATGATGCGGATGGTGCCGACGGCCGCGGGGCGGTCATCGGTCAGGGGATCAGCGGCAACAACAGGAACAACAACAGCTCTGCGCGAGCACGACGCAGCAGGACTCGCCGCGGCGGGTCCGTGAAGGCGCGTGGAGCTCGACATCCATGCGGTCAAGCAGACCGTCCGAGGTGCGGCCTTGTCAACTTGATGTCCGGAATGTCGAGGAATATTCACCTGATCCGGCACGGCCCGGTGCCGAAAGGTTTGTGCAATGGGAGCTGCGGATATGAGGTGCCGCATCCGTGCAGATCCGGTTTCGGCCCCCCGGGGAACCCCGGTCGCCCCGTGCGGCGCCGTCCCCCGCGTGGTCGAAATGTGATC
Organism: uncultured Actinomycetota bacterium; assembly: GCA_963820715.1. Taxonomy (GTDB): domain Bacteria; phylum Actinomycetota; class Actinomycetes; order Streptomycetales; family Streptomycetaceae; genus Actinacidiphila. The sequence goes on from CAWGAU010000009.1 coordinate 19,167, forward strand.
CGTAACGCTTCATCCGAACGGCGGAACGCGGCGCGCCGCCGCGGCGTCTGACGGAATGTGAGCGGTGCGTCGACCGGACCGCGGGTGACGGACGCAGTCTTTTGGGCTGATATCAACACTATCTGTCACTCCTTGGTTCAGCGGAGTGAATAACGGACCCAATAGCAGATCTCGGCTTGACTGGCCCGGATCGGCACACTTGTAATTTCACTCGTGTCGTTCAGCCCGACATGGTGACGGCAGGCACATCACGGGGAAGCACGACAGACAGGGGCGCGCATGACCGAGCAGTTCCAGTTGCTGCTGGCTGAAGAGGCCGACGAGGAACTCGGCTGGCAGGAGCGCGCGCTGTGTGCGCAGACCGACCCCGAGTCCTTCTTCCCCGAGAAGGGCGGCTCCACCCGCGAGGCCAAGAAGGTCTGCCTCGCCTGCGAAGTCCGCTCCGACTGCCTGGAGTACGCACTCGCCAACGACGAGCGCTTCGGCATCTGGGGCGGCCTGTCGGAGCGCGAGCGGCGCCGCCTGAAGAAGGGCGTCGTCTGACCGCAGGGCGCCGCCGGGCAGCACTGACCAGCCGCCCGGCCACTGCCGCCCGCACCGCCCGGCCAGGCCCCGCCGCCCCCGCTCCCGGCCCGTCTTCCGTGCCCTCCGGCACGGCAGGCGGGCCGCCGTTGTTCCCGCACCCGGACGGCGCCCCCGGTGGGAGCCGTTAGTGTGGGGGCCCGTCCGAGACCTCGGACCCGCAGGGAGCGGGAGCGAGCGTCCACCGCAGTCCAGCGAACCGGGGCCCGAACCTCGATGTCCGTGAACAGCCCAGCACCAGCCGCACACCCGGCCGGCATCCCTGAGTTCCCGCGCCATGTCGTCACCGCCGTGCTGGTCGCCCACGACGGCGCGCGCTGGCTGCCCAAAGCCCTGGAGGGCCTGCTCACCCAGGACCGCCCGGTCCAGGACGTCGTCGCCGCCGACACCGGCAGCGCCGACGACTCCGCCCGCCTGCTCGCCGAATCCCTCGGCGACCAGCGCGTCCTGCACCTCGCCCGCCGTACCGGCTTCGGCGCCGCCGTCGACGAGGCCGCCCGCTCCGCCGCCCCGCTCACCGCCGAGGAGCTGCCCTACCTCCAGCGCCGCAGCGGCTGGGACCCCGTCAACCGCACCTGGAACGACGACGCCTACGACGGAGCCCGAGCGCCCGCACGGCGACCCCGTCCAGTGGCTGTGGCTGCTGCACGACGACTGCGAGCCCGACCCCGGCGCCCTGGCCGCCCTGCTGCGCACCGCCGAGACGGCGCCCTCTGCCGCGATCATCGGCCCCAAGCTGCGCAGCTGGTACGACCGCCGCCAACTCCTCGAAGTCGGCGTCTCCATCGCCCGCAGCGGCCGCCGCTGGACCGGCCTGGAGCGCCGCGAGCAGGACCAGGGCCAGCACGACCAGGTCCGCCCGGTGCTGTCCGTCTCCTCCGCCGGCATGCTGGTGCGCCGCGACGTGTGGGAGGAACTCGGCGGCTTCGACCGCCGGCTGCCCCTCATGCGCGACGACGTCGACTTCTGCTGGCGCGCCCAGGCCGCCGGCCACACCGTCCTGATCGCCCCCGACGCCGTGATGCGCCACGCCGAGGCCGCCTCCCGCGAGCGCCGCCCCGTCGACTGCGCCGGCCGCTCCGCGGTCAACCCGCACCGCGTCGACAAGGCCGGCGCCGTCTACACCCTGCTGGCCAACACCCGCGGCCCGCTGCTGCCGTACGTCATGCTGCGGATAGTCGTCGGCACCCTGCTGCGCACCCTGGCCTACCTCGTCGGCAAGGTCCCCGGCCAGGCCGTCGACGAGATCGTCGGCCTGCTCGGCGTCCTGCTGCGGCCCGAGCGGCGTCCTCGCCGCCCGCAGGCAGCGCGGCCGCGGCGCCGTGCCGCCCTCCGAACTGCGGCCCCTGTTCCCGCCGCCCGGCGCGACCGTACGGGCCACCGTGGACCAGGTCGTCAGCAACTTCGCCGGCCGCGCCGACGCCTCCGCGGCCGCGGTCGGCCGCCATGGCGGCGCCGTCGAGTCGGGCCCCGGCGACGACGACGGCGACTTCCTGGAGATCGAGCAGTTCGCGCGCCTGAAGCGGATCGCCCGCAAACCCGGCCCGGTGCTCTTCGCCGTCCTGCTCGTCTTCTCCCTCGCCGCCTGCCGCGCCCTGCTCGGCGGCGGCGCGCTGGCCGGCGGCGCCCTGCTGCCCGCCGACCCCGGCGCCTCCGACCTGTGGGCCTCCTACACCGGCTCCTGGCACGCGCTGGGCACCGGCGGCACCCAGGCCGCGCCCCCCTACCTCGCGGTGCTCGCGCTCTTCGCCACCGTGCTCTTCGGCTCCACCGGCCTGACGCTCACGCTCTTCCTGGTCGCCTCGGTGCCGCTGGCGGGCGTCACCGCCTACTTCGCCTCCCGGCCGCTGGTCGAGTCCCGGCTGCTGCGCGCCTGGGCGTCGGTCGCCTACGCCTTCCTGCCCGCCGCGACCGGCGCGCTGGCCGCCGGGCGCCTGGGCACCGCGGTGCTGGCGATCCTGCTGCCGCTGATGGCCCGCGCGGCCATCGCCTGCGCGGGACTCCAGCTCGGCGACGCCGCCGTGCAGCGCGGAGCGCGCCCCGGCTGGCGGGCCACCTGGGCGCTGGCCCTGATGCTCACCTTCACCACCGCGTTCACGCCCGTCACCTGGCCGATCGCCCTGGTGCTCGCCGCCGGCGTCCTCGATCTGGCGGGTGGTGATCGGCCAGCAGCAGCTCGCTCGTGCCGCACCTGCTGCGCTTCGCCGCAGCTGGTCGTCACCCCGATCGTGCTGCTCGCGCCCTGGTCGCTGTCCCTGCTCGGCCACCCCGGCCGCCTGCTCGACGAGGCCGGCCTGCCGTACAGCACCAAGACCGCCTCCGGCCTCGACCTGCTGCTGCTCAGCCCCGGCGGCCCCAAGGCGTCCGGCGGCGTCCTGCTCGTCGGCGTCGTCCTGGCCGCCCTCGCCGCCCTGCATGCGCGACAACCGCCGCAAGGCCATCGTCTCCGCCTGGGCGGCCGCCGCGACCGGCCTGCTCTTCGCCGTCATCGAGAACGGCAAGGACTGGGCGGGACCCGCCACGCTCGTCTACGGCCTCGCGCTGCTGTCGGCCGCCGCCATCGGCGCGGAAGGCGCCAACGAGCGCATCGCCGCCAGCGGTTTCGGCTGGCGCCAGCCCGTCGCCGGCCTGATCGCCTTCGCGGCCGCCGCCGCCCCGCTGCTCGCCGCCTTCACCTGGGTCGTCGACGGCGCCGACGGCCCGATCAAGCGCTCCGATCCGCAGCAGGTGCCCGCCTTCGTCGCCGAGGAGAGCCACCAGCGTCGACCAGCCCCGCACCCTGGTGCTCAGCGGCACCGCGGGCCATGTCTCGTACGCCCTGGTGCGCGGCGCCGGCGCCCGGATCGGCGACGCCGAACTCGCCGCCGAGGCGCCCCGCGACCACGCCCTGGACACCGTGGTGGCCAACCTCGTCGCCGGCTCCGGCGCCGACCAGGGCAGCCGGCTCGCCGGCTACGCCGTGCGCTACGTCCTCGCCGCAGAAGGGCGCCCCGCGCTCCTACGGGCGCGTCCTGGACAGCACGCCCGGCATCTCCCGCGTCAGCCAGGCCGACGGCAGCGAACTGTGGCGGGTCGACACCGCCGTCTCCCGCGATGACCATCACCTCCAAGGGCGCGCAGCCCGTCTCCGTCGCCTCAGGACGCGTCGAGGCGCACACCAAGGTGCCGGCCGGCCCCTCCGGGCGCGTCCTGCGGCTCGCCGACTCCGCCGAGCCGCGGCTGGCACGCCACGCTCGACGGCCAGGCGCTCGCCTCCGTCAAGGTCGACGGCTGGGCGCAGGGCTTCCAACTGCCCGCCGACGGCGGCCGGCTCGACGTCACCTACGAGGAGCCGGTCGCCCACGTCGGCTGGATCGGCGCCCAGGCGTTCCTGCTGCTCTTCGTCATCGTGCTGGCGCTGCCCGGCCGCCGCCGCGAGATGGACGACGACCTGCCCGAGGCCGAGGGCGCCGCGGCGCCGGAGATCCCCGCGCAGGGCTCCGGCGAGGGCCGCCGTGCCCGCCGACTCCAGGCCGCCGCGGAAGCCGCGGCGGAGGCCGAGGGCGCCGAGCAGCCCGCCGCCCCGGCGGACCCGCGAACCCGGCCCGCCGCCGCGCAGCCGCACGAAACCCCGTACCCGGCGAGCCCGGCTACGACCCGGCGGAGGGCGGCTACGACCCGTACGCGGTCCCGGCCGGCACCGACGCCTATGGCTACCAGGAGACGACCTATCAGGAGGGCGGGTACCAGGACCCCGCCTACGCCCAGGGCGCCCCGGGCACCTACGAGCAGCAGGCGCAGCCGCCGTACCCGGCCGAACCCGGCACGTACGAGCAGCAGCCCGGCGCCCCCGGTTATGGCGACGGTTACGGCTACGTGCCGCCCCCGCCCGGCTACGACCCCTACGGCTCAGGCCCAGCCGCTGCCCCCGCAGCAGCCGCCGGCCCAGGGCGGGCAGCGACCGTACGAGCAGCAGCCCGGCGCCCCCGGCTACGGCGAGCAGCCCTACGACGAGCAGGGCGGCGAGCCGGACCCGTACGCCGAACCGGCGCCGTACTACGCAGAAGGCGACCCGCACCAGCAGCGCCGCGACGGGAGCGACTACCAGTGAACCGCAGCACCATCTCCCTGGCCGGCGCCGTCGCCGCGCTCGCCGTCCTGACCGGCGCGGCCTCGCTGACCGGGAGCGGCAGACTCCGACGCCGCCCCAGCGGGCTCGGCCGCGCGCCTGCCGGTGCAGCGCAGCACCCTGCTGTGCCCCGAGCCGTCGGCGTCGGAGTTCGCGAACACGACGTACACGTCCTTCACGCCGCAGGGTTCCGGACCGTCGTCCGCCGCCTCGGGCAAGGACTCGGCCGGCTCCGGCGCCTCGGGGAGCGCGGCCGCGACCCTGGTGCCGGCCACCGCCAAGCCGAAGGCGCTCAAGCCCCTCACGGCGGTCGGCAAGCCCGCCACGTCCACGACCTCCAACGCGAACGCGCCCGCCCTCATCGGCACCGCGGACGGCCCGCTGGCGCCCGGCTGGACCGTGCAGCAGAGCACCGTCGTGGACGACGGCCCGGAGCGCGGTCTGCTCGGCCTGTCCTGCGTCGCCCCGGACAGCGAGTTCTGGTTCCCCGGCGCGAGCACCGAGGACGGCAACCAGGACTACGTCCACCTCGTCAACCCCGACGAGACCCCCGCGGTCGTCGACATCGAGCTGTACGGCAAGGACGGCCTGCTCAAGGCGTCGACCGGCGACGGCATCACGGTGCCCGGCAGCAGCTCGAAGCCGGTGCTGCTGTCCACCCTCGTCGCCGACAAGGCGCCCGACCTCACCGTCCACGTCGTGGCCCGCAGCGGCCGGGTCGGCGCGGCCGTCCAGGCCACCGACGTACCAACGTCGGCACGGACTGGCTGCCGCCCGCCGCGGAGCCGGCCACCGGCCTTGTGCTGCCCGGCATCCCCGCCGACGCCACGGACGTCCGCCTGATCGCCTATGACACCGGGTCGGACGACGCCGACCTGACGCTGAAGCTGGCCACCTCCAGCGGCTCGATCATCCCGGCCGGCCACGAGACGATGCACGTCAAGAGCGGTATGACGAGCGCGGTCGACCTCGGCGACCTGACCAAGGGCGACGCGGGCTCGCTGCTCATCGGCTCCAGCACCGTGCACACCGCGCAGCCGGTGGTCGCCTCGCTTGATGATCACCCGCGGCAAGGGCAGCAAGGAGGAGATCGCCTTCCTGCCCGCGACCGCGCCGATCGACACCCAGGCGACGGCCGCCGACAACCGCGCCAAGGGCTCGACACTGTCGCTCACCGCCACCGGCAAGGACGCCACCGTCAAGATCACGTCGTCGGCGGGCTCCTCGGGCGGCGCCCCGGCGACCAAGACCGTCACGGTCAAGGCGGGCACCACGCTGTCCATGGCGCCCCCGCAGCCGGCCGGCCTCAAGGGCGCCTACGCGGTGACCGTGCAGCGGCTGTCCGGCGGCAAGGTGTACGCCTCGCGCATGCTGGCGCTGCCGCAGAGCGGGGTGCCATGTTCACGATCCAGCCGATGCCCGACGACAAGGGCATGGTGGCCGTCCCGCAGGCCGGGACCGACCTGCGGATTCTCGACCGGTAGCCCGGTAGCCCGGTAGCCCGGTAGCCCGGTAGCCCGGTAGCCCGTGAAGGCGGCGGGCGGCCGGGCCGGGGGACCGCGGCGTCCGCGAGGCTTCAGTCCTCGCCGTACTTCGGGTCGACGTTCTCCGGGGACAGGCCCAGCAGCTCGGCGACCTGCTCGACCACGATCTCGTGCACCAGCAGCGCCCGCTCGTCGCGGTTCTTGGCGCGGATCTCGACCGGGCGGCGGTAGACCACGATGCGGCTCGGCCGGTCCTTGGCGGCGCCGATCAGCCGTCCCAGCGGCACCGGGTCGCCGTCCGCGGGCGCGCCGTCCTGCGGCCAGGGCACGTCCTGCACGGCGAACTCCACGTCCGCCAGTTGCGGCCAGCGCCGCTCCAGCCGGTCGGCGGCGTCCCGCACCAGGTCGTCGAAGGCGTCGGCGCGGCTGAGCGCGAGCGGCACCTGCGGGGGCGCGATGAGGTCCGCGCATCCCGCGGCCGTGTCGGTCGCGGTGCCGCGGGCGTGGCGCGGGCTGGGGCGAAGGGGTGGGAGCCGAGCTGTCCATCAGCGTGAGCCTAGCCCCCGCAGCAGGTGCGCACAGCAGTGCGTCACCGCGCCGGGCGCCCTTGTCGCCCTGTAGCGGCGGACGTCGTCCGCCCGCTGTGTCCTCCCGGCCGCGCTTGAGATCGCATCAGGCCACAGAAATGACGGATATCCGCCACCTGGTGACCGAAGTGCCTGTTCGCCCCGGTGAGTGACCGGAGCATTACCCTCGGTACACGGTCTGTGGGCGCACCATAGTCGTCGCAGGTCAGCGCGGCGTGAACGGAGCGATCGGTTCCGGTCGGCGGCGCGACGACACGACCGGGTGAGCTGGCGGAGAGTCGTCGCGGCCCGCTCAAGAGTGCGGTACCGTCCAACGTCGTGAGCCCTGTACGTCGATGTTCGCGAACCGCTTGCGGCCGACCCGCCGTCGCGACGCTGACGTACGTCTACGCGGACTCCACCGCCGTCCTCGGGCCCCTCGCCACGTATGCCGAACCCCACTGCTACGACCTGTGCTCCGAGCACTCCGAGCGGCTGACCGCCCCGCGCGGCTGGGACGTCGTACGGCTGGCCACCGACACCGGTCCCGTGCGGCCCAGCGGCGACGACCTCGAAGCCCTTGCCAACGCCGTCCGTGAGGCCGCCAGGCCGCCGCAGCGCAATCCGCGCGGGCCGGCCGGGGCACGCGACATCGACCCGCTCGAAGTCGCCCGCCGCGGGCACCTGCGGGTGCTGCGCTCGCCCGAGTCGTAAGCCGGCCGGCACTCTTCAGCGCTCCACCACGTCTTCCCGCCGCAGGTCGGTGAGGCCACCCTGTGGCGCGGGCGTCCTCAGCACCCCGGCCTCCTAGGTGCCGACCCCGGTCGGCCTCCCAGGGTGCCGCCCCCGGATCAGCGTCCTTAGGGCGTCGCCCCCGGTCGGCTCCCTGAGGCGTCGGCCCTGTGAGCCGCGTCCACCTCCTCGGATAGGTTGTGCGGGACCAGCCGCCGCAGCCCGCGCGCGGTGCCGCACGAGCCGTACAACGCCGTGACCAGCCAGCAGAGCCGTACGAGCCCGCCCCGGACCGACCGGGCCGTCCAACAGAGGTGTGCAGTGGCCGATTTGTCGCAGATCGTCAAGGCGTACGACGTGCGCGGCGTCGTTCCCGACCAGTGGGACGAACCGCTCGCCGAGATCCTCGGCGCCGCCTTCGCCACGGTCACCGGCGCCGACGCGGTCGTCATCGGCCACGACATGCGGCCCTCCTCGCCCGGCCTGTCCCGCGCCTTCGCCCGCGGCGCCGCCTCCCGCGGCGCGGACGTCACCGAGATCGGCCTGTGCTCCACCGACGAGCTGTACTTCGCCAGCGGCCGACTCGCCCTGCCCGGCGCGATGTTCACCGCCAGCCACAACCCCGCCCGCTACAACGGCATCAAGATGTGCCGCGCGGGCGCCGCGCCGATCGGCCAGGACACCGGGCTCGCCGACATCCGCGCGCTCGCCGAGCGGTGGTCGCACAGCGGCGTCCCCGCGAGCGCCGCAGAACCCGGCGCCATCACCGCGCGCGACGTCCTCGGCGACTACGCCGGCTTCCTGCGCTCCCTGGTCGACCTGTCCGGCATCCGGCCGCTGAAGGTCGTGGTCGACGCGGGCAACGGCATGGGCGGCCACACCGTGCCCACCGTCCTCGACGGCCTGCCGGTCGACCTCGTGCCGATGTACTTCGAACTCGACGGCACCTTCCCCAACCACGAGGCCAACCCGCTCGACCCCAAGAACCTCGTCGACCTCCAGGCGAAGGTCCTGGAGACCGGCGCCGACCTCGGCCTCGCCTTCGACGGCGACGCCGACCGCTGCTTCGCTGTGGACGAGCGCGGCGAGCCCGTCCCGCCGTCCGCGGTCACCGCCCTGGTCGCCGCCCGCGAGCTGGCCAAGCACCCCGGCGCGACCATCATCCACAACCTGATCACCTCGTGGTCCGTCCCCGAGGTCGTCGCCGAACACGGCGGCACCGCTGTCCGCACCCGCGTCGGCCACTCCTTCATCAAGCAGGAAATGGCCGCCAGCGGCGCCGTCTTCGGCGGCGAGCACTCCGCGCACTACTACTTCCGCGACTTCTGGAACGCCGACACGGGCATGCTCGCCGCCCTCCACCTGCTCGCCGCCCTGGGCGCCCAGGACGGCCCGCTGTCCGCCCTGGTGTCCGCCTACGACCGCTACGCCGCCTCCGGCGAGATCAACAGCACCGTCAGCCGACCAGGCGGCTCGTACGGCCGAGGTCCGCGCCGCCTACACCGGTCAGGACGGCGTGACCTTCGACGACCTCGACGGACTCACCGTCACCGCCGCCGACTGGTGGTTCAACCTCCGCCCCTCCAACACCGAACCCCTGCTGCGGCTCAACGTCGAGGCCCGCGACGCCGCCACCGTCAGCCGCGTCTGCGCCGACGTCCTCGCGATCATCCGCGCCTGACCTCCTCCGCCGGGCCCGCTCTGACCGACCGGTTTGCCCGGCCGGTTTGCCCAGCGGGGTCCCGACCCCGGCGCCGGAACCCCGCCGTCTGACCGCGCGGCGGGCCCGCTCCCGTGCCGTACGGCCCTGTTCGCCGTCGGCCGCACAGGCGGCCCGCACGGGCGCGGACCACGGCGATAGGCTGAGGAAGCACGCACCGGCCGCCCCCGGCCACTGCCGCACACCGTCGGAGGACCCGCCATGCCGCTCGTGGAACCCAGCCTGCTGGAGATCCTCGCCTGCCCCGCCTGCCACGCCCCGCTGCGTGAGGACGACGAGGCCGGCGAACTGGTCTGCACCTCCGACACCTGCGGCCTCGCCTACCCCGTCCGCGACGACATCCCCGTCCTCCTCGTCGACGAGGCCCGCCGCCCCGCCTGAGACCGGCGCCAGGCAATAACCGCACCCGACCGGGAGGTCGCGTTGTTCGACGAGTCGCTGCTGGAGGACCCCGACGCGCTCGCCCGCGCCGACACCCACGGACTGCTGCGCGGCGTCGCCGCGTCCGGAGCCCGGGTACGGACCGCGCTGCGGCTCGCGGAGGAGGCCGGCCTCTCCGGTCTGCGCCCCGACGGCCGCCCGCGCGCCCTGCTCGTCGCGGGCAGCGGCCCGGAGGCCGCCGCCGTCGCCGACCTGCTCGCCGCCCTCATCGCGGGCGGCTGCCCGGTCGAACTGCTCACCCCCGCCGGCCCCACCCCGCAGCAGTCGCGGTGGGCCCTGCCCGGCTGGGCCGGCCCGCTCGACCTGCTGGTCCTGCTCACCGGCCACGGTACGGAACAGGGCCTCACCGACCTCGTCGAGCAGGCGTACCGCCGCGGCTGCACCGCCGCCGCCGTCACCCCCGCCAAGGCCCCGCTCGCCGACGCCGTCGCACAGGTCCACGGGATCGCCCTGCCCTTCGCGGCCCCCGGCGGCAACGGAAACGGCCACGACTCGCCCGCGCCCCCCGCCGACACCGGCGCCTTCTGGGCCCTGCTCACCCCGCTGCTCGCCCTCGCCGACCGCATCGGCCTGATCAGCGCGCCCGAAGCCGCCCTGTACGGCGTCGCCGACCGGCTCGACGCGGTCGCCACCCGCTGCGGCCCCGCCATCGCCACCTACACCAACCCCGCCAAGACGCTCGCCGCCGAACTCGACGACGCGCTGCCGCTGCTGTGGTCCCAGGGCCCGGTCGCCGCCGTCGCCGCCCGCCGCTTCGCGACCGTCCTGGCCACCCGCGCCGGCCGCCCCGCGCTCAGCGCCGAACTACCCGCGGCCCTCACCGCCCACGGCCCCCTCCAGGCAGGCACACACGCCGCCACGGCCACCGACCCCGACGACTTCTTCCGCGACCGCGTCGAGGACCCGGCCGGGCTGCGGCTGCGCGTCGTGCTGCTCCAGGAAGCGCCCGACCAGCCCCGGTCGGCCGCGCCCGCCGCCCGCGAGCAGGCATACGCCCACGACACCCCGCTCAGCGAGATCTCCGCCCCCGGCGGCACCCCGCTCGACATCGCCACCGAACTCCTCGCCCTCACCGACTTCGCCGCCGCATACCTGGCCGTCGCCTCGACCGAGAGATCCTGACACCGGCATGAACCGCCTGATCAACACCGTCCGGCCCTACGCCTGGGGCTCCACCACCGCCATCCCCGGCCTCCTCGGCACGCCCCCCACCGGCGAACCCCAGGCCGAGCTGTGGATGGGCGCCCACCCCGGCGCGCCCTCCCGGATCGACCGCGGCCACGGACCCGTCTCCCTTGACGCCGTCATCGACGCCGATCCGGCCGCCGAACTGGGCGAGGCCGCCGTCAAGCGCTTCGGCCCGCGCCTGCCCTTCCTGTTCAAGGTGCTCGCGGCCGGCGCGCCGCTGTCCCTCCAGGTCCACCCCGACCTCGCGCAGGCCAAGGCCGGTTACGCCGACGAGGAAGCCCGCGGCGTCCCCCTCGACGCTCCGCACCGCAACTACAAGGACGCCAACCACAAGCCCGAGATGATCGTCGCGCTCTCGCCCTTCGACGGTCTGTGCGGCTTCCGCCGCCCCGCCGAGGCCGCCGACCTCATCGACGCCCTCGGCGTCCCCGCGCTCACCCCCTACGTCGACATCCTCCGCGCCCACCCCGAGGACAAGGCCCTGCGCGAGGTGCTCGCGGCCGTCCTCGGCGCCGACCCCGACGCGATGGCCGGCACCGTGCGCGCCGCCACCGAGGCCGCCGCCCGCCTCGCCGCCGTCCCCGGCACCGCACACGCCGACGCCTACGGCGCCTACGCCAAGGCCGCCCACAGCTTCCCCGGCGACCGCGGCATCATCGCCGCGATGCTGCTCAACCACGTACGGCTCCAGCCCGGCGAAGCCCTCTACCTCGGCGCCGGCGTCCCGCACGCCTACCTCGACGGCCTCGGCGTGGAGATCATGGCGAACTCCGACAACGTGCTGCGCTGCGGCCTCACCCCCAAGCACATCGACGTCCCCGAACTCCTGCGCGTCGTACGCTTCGAGGCTGCCGACCCGGGCGTCCTGCGCCCCGAGGCCACCCCCGACGGCGAAGAGCTCTACAGCGCCCCCATCGACGAGTTCCGCCTGTCCCGCTACCTCCTCGCCCCCGGCGCCGACCCGCACGCCCTCGACCCCCGCACCCCGCAGATCCTGCTCTGCACCAGCGGTGAGGCCGTCCTGCGCACTGCCGGCGGCGCCGCCGCGGACACCCTCACCCTGGCCCGCGGCGCGTCCGCGTACGTCCCCGCCGGGGAGCGGGCCGAACTCACCGGTCAGGGCACCGTGTTCCGGGCCACCATGGTGGCCTGACACCTCGTCGGCGCAGACGGCTGCAACAATGTCCGTCCGCAACGCCGGAACCGGCGAAGCGAAGCCGGGGCCGACCGAAGGGACATCCAGCACCTATGAGCGCGTCAGGCGGAACCAGGGCGATCATCGCGGCACTGAGCGCCAACCTCGCCATCGCCGCGGCCAAGTTCGTGGCCTTCGCGTTCAGCGGCTCGTCCTCGATGCTCGCCGAAGGTGTCCACTCCGTCGCCGACTCCGGCAACCAGGCGCTCCTGCTCATCGGCGGCAAGAAGGCCAAGCGCGCCGCCAACGACGAACACCCCTTCGGCTACGGCCGGGAACGCTACGTCTACGCCTTCCTCGTCTCGATCGTGCTCTTCTCCGTCGGCGGCATGTTCGCCCTCTACGAGGGCTATGAGAAGGTCCGCCACCCGCACCCCATCGACCACTGGTACTGGCCGGTCGGCGTCCTCGTCTTCGCGATCGTCGCCGAAGGCTCCTCCTTCCGTACCGCCATCAAGGAGTCCAACCACACCCGCGGCACGCTGTCCTGGGTCGAGTTCATCCGCCGCGCCAAGGCACCCGAACTCCCCGTCGTCCTGCTGGAGGACTTCGGCGCCCTGATCGGCCTCGCCCTCGCGCTCGCCGGCGTCGGCATCGCCCTGGCCACCGACAGCGGCGTCTGGGACGGCATCGGCACCCTCTGCATCGGCACCCTCCTCATCTGCATCGCCCTCGTCCTGGCCGCCGAGACCAAGTCGCTGCTCATCGGCGAGGGCGCCGCGGCCGACTCCGTCGACCGCATCCGGGCCGCGGCCGTCGACGGCGACTACCGTCACCGGCGTCATCCACATGCGCACCCTGCACCTCGGCCCCGAGGAACTCCTCGTCGCCGCGAAGATCGCCGTCCGCCACGACGAGACCGCCACCGAGGTCGCCCGCGCCATCGACGCCGCCGAGGAGCGCATCCGCACCGCCGTGCCCATCGCCCGCGTCATCTACCTCGAACCCGACATCTACAGCGAGTCCGCCGCCGCGGCGGGCCCCGACCCTGATCAGACGCCCGGCGGACGCTGAACCGGCGGCGACCTCGAAGACGCCCTGCGACCCGTCCGCCGTCCGGTGTAGATTCGTACGTAGCCAGACGTCGCTGCTGATGGCGGTCGGGCGGTCACCGTGAGGTGACCGGCCGAGGGAGAGAGGGCCTCCGACGGGTTGCGCTGCCGCACTGGGACAGGTGTGTCCACACCACGTGGCATGCTGCCGTCCCGCTCGGCCGCGCCCAATTCCTGTCCGCCTCGACCACTCCGAGGAGCAGCCCGTATGACCACCACCACCGCCGACTTCAAGGTCGCCGATCTCTCCCTCGCCGCCTTCGGGCGCAAGGAGATCACCCTGGCCGAGCACGAGATGCCCGGTCTGATGTCCCTCCGCACGGAGTACGCCGACTCCCAGCCGCTGGCCGGTGCGCGAGTCACGGGATCGCTGCACATGACCGTGCAGACCGCCGTACTGATCGAGACGCTCGTCGCGCTGGGTGCGCGGGTGCGCTGGGCGTCCTGCAACATCTTCTCCACGCAGGACCACGCCGCCGCGGCGATCGCGGTGGGCCCGAAGGGCACCCAGGACAACCCGCAGGGCGTGCCGGTGTTCGCCTGGAAGGGCGAGTCGCTGGAGGAGTACTGGTGGTGCACCGAGCAGGCGCTGACCTGGCCGGATGCCGCCACCGGCGGCCCGAACATGATCCTGGACGACGGCGGCGACGCCACGCTGCTGGTCCACAAGGGCGTCGAGTTCGAGAAGGCCGGCGCGGTGCCGGCCACCACGCCCGAGGACAGCGAGGAGTACGGCTACATCCTCGCCCTGCTGCGCCGCACCCTCGGTGAGAGCCCGCAGAAGTGGACGCAGCTGGCGTCCGAGATCCGCGGTGTCACCGAGGAGACCACCACCGGCGTGCACCGGCTGTACGAGATGCAGCAGGACGGCCACCTGCTCTTCCCGGCGATCAACGTCAACGACGCCGTCACCAAGTCGAAGTTCGACAACAAGTACGGCTGCCGGCACTCGCTGGTGGACGGCATCAACCGCGCCACCGACGTGCTGATCGGCGGCAAGGTCGCGGTCGTCTGCGGCTACGGCGACGTCGGCAAGGGCTGTGCGGAGTCGCTTCGCGGCCAGGGCGCCCGGGTGATCATCACCGAGATCGACCCGATCTGCGCGCTCCAGGCGGCGATGGACGGCTACCAGGTCGCGACGCTGGACGACGTGGTGGAGACCGCGGACATCTTCGTCACCACGACCGGCAACAAGGACATCATCATGGCCTCGGACATGGCCCGGATGAAGCACCAGGCGATCGTGGGCAACATCGGCCACTTCGACAACGAGATCGACATGGCCGGCCTCGCCAAGATCCCCGGCATCGTCAAGGACGAGGTCAAGCCGCAGGTCCACACCTGGACCTTCTCCGACGGCAAGACCCTGATCGTGCTCTCCGAGGGCCGTCTGCTCAACCTGGGCAACGCCACCGGTCACCCCTCCTTCGTGATGTCCAACTCGTTCACGGACCAGACGCTGGCCCAGATCGAGCTGTTCACCAAGCCCGAGGAGTACCCGATCGGCGTCTACGTGCTCCCCAAGCACCTGGACGAGAAGGTCGCCCGCCTCCACCTGGACGCACTCGGCGTCAGGCTCACCACGCTGCGTCCCGAGCAGGCTGCCTACATCGGCGTCAAGGTCGAGGGCCCCTACAAGTCCGACCACTACCGCTACTGACCGACGCAGGCGCGCACCCGCGCGCCTGACCCACCGGTCGACAGCTCCACCGCGCACTGGCCCCCGTCTCGCCCGCGAGGCGGGGGCCTTGCCAGATCCCGGGACCACACCATGCCCCGCGGCCGATACTCGTTCCACGACACACATGACCACACCCCCCTGGGTACAGAGCACTTCCACTGCGCCACCGGCCCCTCCGGCTGGCGCTACACCGCGCAGACCACCACACCCGGCGGCGATCACGCGGGCTCGATCGACCTCACCATCGACGAACTCGGCCGTCCCATCCGGCTCGAACTGCACGCCGCCGCATGGCAGGTGCGCGCGGCCGCACTCGACGGCGTGACCTGGGTCCGGACCGACCCCACCGGCGAGCACGCCCAAGAAGGCAACGCGCCCGCCCACGCGTTCACGGGCGTATCGCCCGCGTTCTGGATCGCCACGGCGCGACTGCTCCGCCTCGCGCCCGGCGCCCCGGCCACTCGCGTACGCCTCGTCTCATTCCAGCCCCCCGTGCTCGCCCCGCTCACCGTCGACCAGTCGTGGTCGTTGATCTCCAGCACAGCACATTCCACGGACAGCGGTTTGCTGCCTGTGGACAACTTCCGGGTGGACGACCTCGCCACCGGCGAACAGCACGACGTCCACATCGCCGGCGACGTCGTCCTCGCGGCCCCCGGCATCGAGCTGGAAGACCTCGACACGCCTCCGTCCACCTTCCGTTGATTTGACGCTCCCCGGGGCGGGATGTAGGTTTGAACGGTTGTCACGAACTGGACATGTCCGGGCGTGAACAACGCGATCCTCACCCCTTCGCTTGTTCGAAGACACCATTACCCGGTCGGAGAGAAATCTCAGGCGGGGCATTCGTGTCCCCGAATAGCGGATGGTAATTCGGACCGGAAAGGGTCTGATAGAGTGTGGATCACAACGAAGGGAAAGCCCGGAGGGGCCGGAAACGGTCACTGAAGGCAGCTTCCGTTCCTTGAGAACTCAACAGCGTGCCAAAAGTCAACGCCAGATATGTTGATACCCCGTCCCCACTTTTGTGGGGCGAGGTTCCTTTGAAAAAGTCCTTCCCTCTTATTGGGGAGGCGATAACACAG
>CAWGAU010000009.1:37500-539529 GCA_963820715.1 uncultured Actinomycetota bacterium
GCGCCTCGTGACTGCGTGCCTTTTGAAGAATGAGCCTGCGAGTTTGCGGTGTGTTGCGAGGTTAACCCGTGTGGGGAAGCCGTAGCGAAAGCGAGTCCGAATAGGGCGCTTCAGTAGCATGCTCAAGACCCGAAGCGGAGTGATCTAGCCATGGGCAGGTTGAAGCGGCTGTAAGAGGTCGTGGAGGACCGAACCCACCAGGGTTGAAAACCTGGGGGATGACCTGTGGTTAGGGGTGAAAGGCCAATCAAACTCCGTGATAGCTGGTTCTCCCCGAAATGCATTTAGGTGCAGCGTCGTGTGTTTCTTGCCGGAGGTAGAGCACTGGATAGGCGATGGGCCCTACCGGGTTACTGACCTTAGCCAAACTCCGAATGCCGGTAAGTGAGAGCGCGGCAGTGAGACTGTGGGGGATAAGCTCCATGGTCGAGAGGGAAACAGCCCAGAGCATCGACTAAGGCCCCTAAGCGTACGCTAAGTGGGAAAGGATGTGGAGTCGCAGAGACAACCAGGAGGTTGGCTTAGAAGCAGCCACCCTTGAAAGAGTGCGTAATAGCTCACTGGTCAAGTGATTCCGCGCCGACAATGTAGCGGGGCTCAAGCGTACCGCCGAAGTCGTGTCATTGCAGCATTGAGGGCCAACGCCTGCTGTGATGGGTAGGGGAGCGTCGTGTGCCGGGTGAAGCCGCGCCGGAAGGCAGTGGTGGACGGTTCACGAGTGAGAATGCAGGCATGAGTAGCGATACAAGAGTGGGAAACTCTTGCGCCGATTGACTAAGGGTTCCTGGGTCAAGCTGATCTGCCCAGGGTAAGTCGGGACCTAAGGCGAGGCCGACAGGCGTAGTCGATGGACAACCGGTTGATATTCCGGTACCCGCTTTGAAACGCCCAGTACTGAACCAGGTGATGCTAAGGCCGTGAAGCCGCCTCTGATCTCTTCGGAGTGAGGGGGAGTGGTGGAGCCGCTGACCCTAGCTTGTAGTAGGTAAGCGATGGGGTGACGCAGGAAGGTAGTCCAGCCCGGGCGGTGGTTGTCCCGGGGTAAGGGTGTAGGACGTTGTCCAGGTAAATCCGGGCGACATGTGTCTGAGACCTGATGCCGAGCCGATTGTGGTGAAGTGGATGATCCTATGCTGTCGAGAAAAGCCTCTAGCGAGTTTCATGGCGGCCCGTACCCTAAACCGACTCAGGTGGTCAGGTAGAGAATACCGAGGCGTTCGGGTGAACTATGGTTAAGGAACTCGGCAAAATGCCCCCGTAACTTCGGGAGAAGGGGGGCCACGCCTGGTGATCCGATTTACTCGGTGAGCTGGGGGTGGCCGCAGAGACCAGCGAGAAGCGACTGTTTACTAAAAACACAGGTCCGTGCGAAGCCGTAAGGCGATGTATACGGACTGACGCCTGCCCGGTGCTGGAACGTTAAGGGGACCGGTTAGTCCTGCTTCGGCAGGGCGAAGCTGAGAACTTAAGCGCCAGTAAACGGCGGTGGTAACTATAACCATCCTAAGGTAGCGAAATTCCTTGTCGGGTAAGTTCCGACCTGCACGAATGGCGTAACGACTTCTCGACTGTCTCAACCATAGGCCCGGTGAAATTGCACTACGAGTAAAGATGCTCGTTTCGCGCAGCAGGACGGAAAGACCCCGGGACCTTTACTATAGCTTGATATTGGTGTTCGGTTCGGCTTGTGTAGGATAGGTGGGAGACTTTGAAGTCATGGCGCCAGCCATGGTGGAGTCGTCGTTGAAATACCACTCTGGTCGTGCTGGATGTCTAACCTCGGTCCGTGATCCGGATCAGGGACAGTGTCTGGTGGGTAGTTTAACTGGGGCGGTTGCCTCCTAAAGAGTAACGGAGGCGCCCAAAGGTTCCCTCAGCCTGGTTGGCAATCAGGTGTTGAGTGTAAGTGCACAAGGGAGCTTGACTGTGAGACTGACGGGTCGAGCAGGTACGAAAGTAGGGACTAGTGATCCGGCGGTGGCTTGTGGAAGCGCCGTCGCTCAACGGATAAAAGGTACCCCGGGGATAACAGGCTGATCTTCCCCAAGAGTCCATATCGACGGGATGGTTTGGCACCTCGATGTCGGCTCGTCGCATCCTGGGGCTGGAGTCGGTCCCAAGGGTTGGGCTGTTCGCCCATTAAAGCGGTACGCGAGCTGGGTTTAGAACGTCGTGAGACAGTTCGGTCCCTATCCGCTGCGCGCGTAGGAGTCTTGAGAAGGGCTGTCCCTAGTACGAGAGGACCGGGACGGACGAACCTCTGGTGTGCCAGTTGTCCTGCCAAGGGCATGGCTGGTTGGCTACGTTCGGGAGGGATAACCGCTGAAAGCATCTAAGCGGGAAGCCTGCTTCGAGATGAGGGCTCCCACCCACTTGATGGGGTAAGGCTCCCAGTAGACGACTGGGTTGATAGGCCGGATGTGGAAGCCCCGTGAGGGGTGGAGCTGACCGGTACTAATAAGCCGAGGGCTTGTCCATGCGTGCTCGCGTCCACTGTGTAGTTCTGAAACAACCAGCAACCCACACCCATCCCCCGGTGAACACCGGACAGGGTGATGGGTGTGGGGGTGTGTTTCGTAGTGTTTCGGTGGTCATAGCGTTAGGGAAACGCCCGGTTACATTCCGAACCCGGAAGCTAAGCCTTTCAGCGCCGATGGTACTGCAGGGGGGACCCTGTGGGAGAGTAGGACACCGCCGAACAAATATTGAAGCCCCTGCCCCCGAGTGAAAACTCGGGGGCAGGGGCTTTTTCGCGTGCCCTTCCTTCCTCAGTCCTGCTCAGCCGCGCGGATCAGGTCGATGTCCAGGGACTCACGGCGAATGCGCTGGTCCATGTAGAGGAGTGACGTGACGCCGGCGCTGACCGGGAGCAGGATCGTCTGGGCGACCACCGCACCGATACCCGTAAAGATGAGGATAGGTCCAGCTGAGGCCGCCTGACGCCGAGAAGAAATCGGCGAAGCTTTGGCCCGAGACGGTGGAACCGATGAAGGTGAAGGGCAGCTGGATGATGGACGTGACGAAGTAGACCAGGACGATGGCGAGGAGTTGGACGCCCAACGCCCGCCACCAGGAGCCCTTGACGAGCTTCGCCGATCGCTTCATCGCCGCCACGATTCCCTGCTTCTCCAGCATCAGGGCGGGCGGTGCCAGGCAGAACTGAATCCACAGCCAGACCACCACGACCAGCCCGCCGATCGCGCCGAGGGTGGCCAGGGCGGCGCCGCCGGTCTCGCCTCCGGCCAGGGCGACGAGAATGCCCGGCAGTACGGCGACGGCCAGCACACCCACGTAGATGAGCATCAGCAGCAGCGTGAGGCCGATGAAGCTGCGGCAACCGCGGCTTGGCGTCGCGCCAGGCTTCGGCGGCCGTCACCGTACGGCCGAGAACCGCGCGGCTGGCGACCATGGTGAGCATGGCGGTCGCGATGAGCATCCCGGGCACGACGACCAGGACCGTGAGGCCGAGGCCGGTATAGGTGCCGCTCATGGCGTGCAGGATCTCGTGGGCGCTCGGGTTGGGGTCGTCCTGGAGGTTCTTCAGGCGGGTGTCGTCCACGAAGAGGCCCTGGAGCACGACCCCGACGCCCTGGCTGACGAGGGCGACCGTGAATGTGACGCCGATGATCGCGCGCCAGTAGCGCCGCAGCGTGGCCAGGGAGCCGTCCAGGATCTCTCCGACGCCCAGGGGGCGCAGCGGGATGACACCGGGCTTGGGCGCGGCCGGTCGGCTCCAGGGCCCCTGCTGCTGCCAGCCGCCGGCCTGGGGCGGGACACCCCAGCGCGGGCCGTTCTGGGGCTGCGTGGCGTGCGGGGTGGGCGAGTGCTGAGGGATCGGCGACTGGGAGGTCTGCGGCCCGTTCTGGGGTGCCCAGCGGGCCCAGCCGGCGGCGGCGGGCGGTTGTCGCTGCGACCAGCCGCCCGGGGCGGCTGGTCCGCCGTCGGCTCGTCGGCGGGCACCGTATCGGGGACGGAGCCGGTCACTGAACCGGGCGCGGAATCAGGCGCCGGATCGGCCGTGGAATCGGGTGCGGAAGCCGCGGCGGGGTCCGGCGCGGGAGACGCGGGTGGGGTGGGGCTGTCGCCGTCTTCCGGCTCGGGGGAGTCGGAGGATCCGGGCGATGCCCAGCCCGGAGTGTTGGTCATCGGAGGCTGCCCCTTCGGGTTGTTCGGTGTCGTTGCCGTTGTGGCCGCCATCGTGTCACGGGCTGCCTTCGAGGCGGCTTTGCAGGGCAGACTGAGGGAATGGGTGATCACTTCACGCGTCCTGACCACGGTTCCATTCCGACGTTGCGATGGGAGGAGCCACCGGAGGGCCCGGTGCTGGTGCTGCTCGACCAGACCCGACTGCCCCATGAGGAAGTCGAGTTGGTCGTGCACCGACGTGCAGGCGCTCGTGGCGGCGATACGTTCCCTGGCGGTTCGGGGCGCCCCCGTGCTCGGCCTGGCGGGGGCGTACGGCGTGGCGTTGGCGGCCGCCCGCGGCTACGACGTGGAGGACGCCGCCGAGTTGCTGGCGCAGGCGCGGCCGACGGCGGTGAACCTGGGCTACGGGGTGCGGCGCGCCCTGGAGGCGCACCGGAAGGCGGCTCCTGAGGAGGCGGCGGCGGTGGCGCTCGCCGAGGCGCGGGCGCTGCACGCGCAGGACGCGGCGGCGAGTGCGGCGATGGCGGAGCACGGGGAGCGGCTGCTCGCGGAACTGGTGCCGGGCGGCGGCTATCGGCTGCTGACGCACTGCAACACCGGTGCGCTGGTGTCGGGCGGTCAGGGGACGGCGCTGGGCGTGGTGCTGGCGGCTCATCGGGCGGGGGAGCTGCGGCGGTTGTGGGTCGACGAGACGCGGCCGCTGCTCCAGGGCTCGCGGCTGACGGCGTACGAGGCGGCGCGGGCGGGGATGCCGTACACGCTGCTCGCGGACAGTGCGGCGGGGTCGCTGTTCACGGCCGGCGAGGTGGACGCGGTGCTGGTCGGGGCGGACCGGATCGCGGCGGACGGGTCGACGGCGAACAAGGTCGGCACGCTATCCGCTGGCGGTGCTGGCCCGCCACCACGGTGTGCCGTTCCTCGTGGTCGCGCCGACGACGACGGTGGACCTGGAGACGCCCGACGGAGCGTCGATCGAGGTGGAGCAGCGGGCGGGCAGCGAGGTGACGGATCTGGCGCCGTCGCCGCTGGGGACGCAGGCGTACAACCCGGCCTTCGACGTCACGCCGGCGGAGCTGATCACGGCGATCGTGACCGAGAACGGGGTGGTCTCGCCGGTCACCGCCGAGCGGCTGGCGGCCGTGTGCAGGTAGGGTCGCGTGCAACTCCGGCACAAGTTATCCACAGGCTGCCGGAGGGAGCAGCGCAAGTACGGACAACCGTGGACAATGGTTGCGTAGCGTGACCTCGATCACCAAAGGTCACCGGCATCGATATGCAAATGGGATGATGGTCGGTATGAAGGGACGTGTCCTGGTCGTCGACGACGACACCGCGCTGTCAGAGATGCTCGGCATCGTGCTGCGCGGAGAGGGTTTCGAGCCGTCGTTCTGCGCGGACGGTGACAAGGCGCTGGCCGCCTTCCGGGAGGCCAAGCCTGATCTGGTCCTCCTGGACCTGATGCTGCCCGGACGGGACGGCATCGACGTGTGCCGGCAGATCCGGGCGGAGTCCGGTGTGCCGATCGTGATGCTCACGGCGAAGAGCGACACGGTGGACGTGGTGGTGGGCCTGGAGTCGGGGGCCGACGACTACGTCATCAAGCCGTTCAAGCCGAAGGAGCTGGTGGCACGGGTCCGGGCCCGGCTGCGCAGGGCCGAGGAGCCGACGCCGGAGCAGCTGGCGATCGGCGATCTGGTGATCGACGTCGCCGGTCACTCGGTGAAGCGCGACGGGCAGCCGATCGCGCTGACCCCGCTGGAGTTCGACCTGCTGGTCGCGCTCGCCCGCAAGCCGTGGCAGGTGTTCACCCGTGAGGTGCTGCTGGAGCAGGTGTGGGGCTACCGGCACGCGGCGGACACCCGGCTGGTGAACGTGCATGTGCAGCGGCTGCGCTCCAAGGTGGAGCAGGACCCCGAGCGCCCGGAGATCGTGGTGACGGTCCGCGGGGTCGGTTACAAGGCAGGACCGGGCTGAGATGTGCGCGTCGTACGAGCGTGAGCGTCTGGAGAGCCGGCTGGCGGACCCCATCCGGGGTCTGCTGCCGGTGATCCGCTCGTGCGTGCGCTGGGCACGGCGGCCGCTCCAGCCCGCGACGCGGCTGTGGCGGCGCAACATCCAGCTGCGGGTGGTCGCCTTCACGCTGCTGATGTCGGTGGGCGTGGTGCTGCTGCTCGGCTTCGTCGTCATCGGGCCAGGTCAGGAACGGCCTGCTCGACGCCAAGGAGAAGGCTGCGACCAACCAGGCGACCGGCGGTTTCTCCATCGCCAAGGACATGGCGGACAAGGGCACCCAGTCGCAGGGCGGCTCGGGCAGCCCGCAGGGGCCGATCGACTCCGGCGCGTGGCTGAACGAACCTCGTCGCGCAGTTCGCCAGCGGCGGCAAGGGCGTGTACTGGATCGTCGCGCTCAGCCCCGGCAGCGAGGACAAGCAGATCTTCGGCCAGGGCAGCTCCAACGCGCGCGGGCCGCGCGGCTCGGGCAGTGTGCTGCCGGAGCAGAGCATCCCGAAGTCGCTGATCCAGGCGGTGAACAGCAACGCCGGGGCGCTGAAGCAGTACACGATGGTCAGGACGGACGACGGCAGTCCGCCGCGGCCCGCGCTGGCCGTCGGCAAGCGGCTGACGGACATCAACGGATCGACGTACCAGCTGTACTACCTGTTCCCGTTCGACCAGGAGGAGAAGACCCTCGGCCTGGTCCAGGGCACGCTGGCGACCGCGGGGATATTCGTGGTGGTGCTGCTCGGCGCCATCGCCTGGCTGGTGACGCGGCAGGTGGTCACGCCGGTGCGGATGGCGGCCGGGATCGCCGAGCGGCTGGCGGCGGGACGGCTGCAGGAGCGGATGCAGGTCACCGGCGAGGACGACATCGCCCGACTCGGCGAGTCCTTCAACAAGATGGCGCAGAACCTCCAGGTCAAGATCCAGCAGCTGGAGGACCTGTCGCGGATGCAGCGCCGCTTCGTCTCCGACGTGTCGCACGAGCTGCGCACCCCGCTGACGACGGTGCGGATGGCCGCCGACGTCATCCATGACGCGCGGACGGACTTCGATCCGGTGACGGCCCGGTCGGCCGAGCTGCTCGCAGAACCAGCTGGACCGGTTCGAGTCGCTGCTGTCCGACCTGCTGGAGATCAGCAGGTTCGACGCGGGCGCCGCCGATCTGGCCGCGGAGCCGATAGACCTGCGGGACGTCGTGCACCGGGTGGTGGACGCGGCGGAGCCGCTCGCCGAGCGCAAGGGCAGCCGGGTGCTGATCCGCGGCGACGCCCAGCCGGTGATCGCCGAGGCCGACGCCGCGCCGGGTCGAGCGGGTGCTGCGCAACCTGGTGGTCAACGCCATCGAGCACGGCGAGGGCCGCGACGTGGTGGTGCGGCTGGCGACGGCGGACGGCGCGGTGGCGGTGGCGGTACGGGACTACGGCGTCGGGCTGAAGCCGGGCGAGGCGACGCGGGTGTTCAACCGCTTCTGGCGGGCCGACCCGGCGCGGGCCCGTACCACCGGCGGCACCGGCCTCGGCCTGTCCATCGCGGTGGAGGACGCCCGGCTGCACGGCGGCTGGCTGCAGGCGTGGGGCGAGCCGGGCGGCGGGTCGCAGTTCCGTATGACGCTGCCGCGTACCGCGGGCGACAGCCTGCGGGGCTCGCCGATCCCGCTCGAGCCCGACGACTCGCGGCGCAACCGCGGGCTGAACACCTCGGGGCTGCCCGGCCAGGGCGGTCGGCCAGGTGCCGGTGCCGCGTGCGGCGACGGCCGGCGCGGGGGAGACGGCGGCCGGTGCCATGCGGGTGCGGCAGGCCGACCGGCGCGGCCCGCAGATGCCCGCGATGCCGCCGATGCCGAAGGCGCCGCCCCGGCCGCCCACGGCGGACCCGGCGGCGCTGCCGGGCAGCGGCGCACGAGTGGTGGAGCGCCGGGACACCATGCGGGAGGACGACGTCTGATGGGTGCGGTGGGGGGCCGGGGACGGCTGCTGCGGGCCGCCCTGCTGCCGGTGTGCGCGGCGCTGCTGCTGGCCGGGTGCTCCTCGATGCCCAGCAGCGGCGAGGTGCGCAAGGTCGGGGACGACGGGCAGCGGGCGGACGCCGACTCCCAGGTGCGGGTGTTCAGCATCGCGCCGACCCCGGGCGAGAGCCCCTCGGACATCGTCAGCGGCTTCCTGGAGGCCACCACCAGCGGCGAGACGGACTTCGCCACGGCGAAGAAGTACCTGTCGAAGGACGAGGCCGCGCAGTGGGACCCGTTCTCGCGGATCACCGTGCTGCCCGACCAGCCGCAGTCCCAGCGAGGACACGACCGACAGCAGCCGCAAGGACGGGTACGCGACGGTCACGCTGTCCGGCACCGACGGCAGGCGGTGGTGGACACCAAGCACGCCTATCAGCCGGAGCAGGGTCCGTACTCGGCGTCGGTGCACCTGATCAGGCAGGACAACCAGTGGCGGATCGACGGGCTGCCCGACGGGCTGGTGCTGTCGCAGCTCGGACTTCCAGCGGATATACCACTCGGCGAACATGTACTACTTCGACCGGCTGGGCCCGGACGAGCAGAGCACGCCCGGCGCGGAGCAGACGCTCGTCGCCGACCCGGTGTACCTGCGCGAACCAGGTCGACACCCTGGAGTCGACCGTCTCGGCGCTGCTCGGCGGTCCCAGCGACTGGCTGGCCCCCGTGGTGACCACGGCGGCGCCGGCCAGGGCCCGGCTCGACAGCAAGGCGCGCCGACCACGGCGTGACCCTGGACGACTCGCAGCGCCTCAGGGTGCGGCTCGACCACTCCGGGGACGGGCTGCGCGGGCAGCGCTGCACGCAGCTGGCGGCGCAGCTCTTCGCGACCGTGCAGGCCCAGGCGTCGGCGCAGCTGACGGCCGCCGAGGTGGACCGGATGGACGGTTCCACCGCGTGCGTGCTGCGCAGCGACGACGCGCGGCAGTACAAGGCGGACCGGCTGGTCGGAGGGTCCGCGCGGCCGTACTACATCGGCGCGGACAGCCAGCACCAGCTGCTGGAGCTGCCCGCCGACCAGGACAAGGCGAAGGCGTACCCGGTGCTCGGGCCGTTCGGCGAGACCAAGGCCGGACCTGGACGCGGTGGCCGTCTCGCGCGACCAGCAGGAGGCCGCCGGCGTGCGGGCGGACGGCCGCGAACTCGTGGTCGGCTCGCTCATCGACGACCGGCCGCTGGGCTCTCCCGTGCTGAGGAGCACCGCGAGCAGCCCGAAGGACAGGCTGAGCGCCCCGAGCTGGGACGGCCTCGGCGATCTGTGGGTGGCCGACCGCGACCCGACGGCGCCCCGGCTGGTGGTGCTGCGCGAACGGCGCCGGGCCGCCGATCGACGTGGCGGTGCCGGAGCTGGCCGGGCGCATCCAGTCGCTGCGGGTGGCCTCGGACGGGGTGCGGATCGCGCTGCGTGGTGCAGCAGGGCCCGGTGGCGCGGCTCCAGCTCGGCCGGATCGTGCGGGACGGCACGGAGCAGCACCCGCGGTTCGCGGTGACGGGTCTGCGGACGCTGACCCCGCCGGGGGAGAACGTGACGTCCGTGTCGTGGGCGGGCGCCAGCCGGCTGGTGGTGCTCGACATGGAGCAGGGCGGCGCGCAGCAGATCGAGTACATGAGCACGGACGGCTCGGCCGGTCACGGCGTTGCAGGGCGTGAGCCAGGCGTCGACGGTGGCGTCGTCGGAGGACCAGACGCAAGCCGCTGCTCGCGTCGTACGACAGCAGGGTCTACCGGCTGCCGCCGGGGGACGCGAACTGGAAGCAGATCTCGCCGAAGGGCAGCAGCCCGGTCTACCCGGGCTGAGTCCGCCCGGGCGGCGGTACCGCGCCGCTCGCGATGCCGGCACGGCCGTCCGCGCTGCCGACCAGGTCCGCGCCGGCTGCGTCCGCACGACCCGGCTGAACTGGCCTTTTCCGAGTTGTCCACAGCTCACGAACGGGTGACTGGCGGCGGGCGCCGCGGGGCGCGCACAGTGGAGTCATGCGGGGCTGGTGGCGGGAGATCACCGGGCTGGTGCTCCCGGTGGACTGCGCGGGCTGCGGGCGCCCGCGGACGGAGCTGTGCGAGCGGTGCCATGGGCTGCTGGGCGGGGCGGCCTCGGCGCGGCGCGTGCGTCCGTCGCCCGAGCCGCCGGGCCTGCCGCCGGTCTACGCGGCGGGCCGGTACGGCGACGAGGTGCGGGCGGTGGTGCTGGCGCACAAGGAGCGGGGTGCGCTGGGCCTGGCCCGTCCGCTGGGCGCGGCGCTGGCGGGTGCGGTGGCGGTGCCGCGGCGGTGGCGCGGGCGGGCGGCGCTGGGCCGCTGCTGCTGGTGCCGGTGCCCTCGTCGCGGCGGGCGGTGGCCCAGCGGGGGCATGACGCCACCGCGCGCATCGCCCGGGCGGCGGCCCGGGAGCTGCGGCGGCAGGGCGTGCCGGCCAGGGCGGCGGCCGTGCTGCGGCAGCGGCGGCCGGTCGCCGACCAGTCGGCCCTCGGCGCGGCCGGCCGGCTGGCGAACCTGTCCGGCGCGGTGGAGGCCGCGGGAGGGGCCGCGGCGCTGCTGGCGGCCGCGCCCGGTGGTGCTGGTGGACGACCTCATGACCACGGGGGCGTCACTGACCGTGGCGGCGCGGGCCGTGGCGGTCGCCGGAGGACGGGTCGCCGGAGCGGCCGTGGTGGCGGGACCACATGATCCGTAGATCAGTTCTTCATGGCATTGCCGCAGGTAGCAGGGCGTGTCGTTCACCCGAACGGAGGTATGCGCGTCGTTGGGGATGCCGACTTCCACACTCCGGGACTATGTTCGGGGGAGAGGGAAGCGGACACCTGGGGTGTTGATCTTCCCAGTGGGGCAGAAGGAGGTGAAAGCCGCAGCTTCGCGGTACCGGAAGCCCCGGGCGGCGGAGCGGCAGCCAACGCAGCGCCGGACGGGGATGGCACCCGAACCGGCCTCAGGAAAGGGATCGTCCCTGTTCGCGGGGGTGGTCCGGAACGGAGTTCTGCGTGGACATCGTCGTCAAAGGCCGCAAGACCGAGGTGCCCGAGAGGTTCCGCAAGCACGTGGCCGAGAAACTGGACAAGATCCAGAAGCTCGACGGCAAGGTGATCAGCCTCGACGTCGAGGTGTCCAAGGAGCTCAACCCCCGGCAGGCCGACCGCTGCGACCGGGTGGAGATCACGCTGAACACCCGCGGCCCCGTGGTCCGCGCGGAAGCCGCCGCCGCGGACCCGTACGCCGCGCTGGACGTCGCCGTGACCAAGCTGGAGGCCCGGCTGCGCAAGGCCGCGAGCAAGCGGCACACCCGCCGGGGCAACGGCAGGACGCCGGCCGTCGGAGGTCGCCGAGAGCGTGCCGGGAGCCGCGCGGATCAACGGCGACGGGACGCTGGTCGCCGACCAGGTCGGCGGACGGGGTGCCCACCACCAGGATCGGCTCGCTGGAAGTGCGCGGCGAGGGCCCGCTGGTGGTCAGGGAGAAGACCCACGCCGGCCGCACCGATGGCGCTCGACCAGGCGCTCTACGAGATGGAGCTGGTCGGGCACGACTTCTACCTGTTCGTCGACAGCGACACCAAGCAGCCGAGCGTGGTCTACCGCCGGCACGGCTACGACTACGGGGTCATCCATCTGAACTCGGACCAGACAGGCGTCGAGTCACCGGCCGGCGCCGGTGACGCACTGCACCACGGAGCCTGACCGGACCGCCCGGCCGCGCGAGCGCCGGCGGACGGCAAGCGGCTCGGTGCCCCCAGGTTTCCTCCTGGGGGCACCACCGCGCCCGGACGTGAAATGCTGGACCAGTGGTCAACTCTGGTCTGAGGGGGAGGATCTGATGCCGGATTTCGAGCACGGGGCGGCCGGCGAGCGGGGCCCGACGCCCTGACGGTGAACCCTCCGGTCCGGCCCGCGCGGAGCCCATCAGGGTGCTGGTCGTCGACGACCACGCGCTCTTCCGCCGCGGCCTGGAGATCGTGCTCGCGCAGGAGGAGGACATCCAGGTCGTCGGCGAGGCCGGGGACGGCGCGGAGGCCGTCGAGAAGGCCGCCGACCTGCTGCCCGACATCGTGCTGATGGACGTGCGGATGCCGCGCCGCGGCGGGATCGAGGCGTGCACCTCCATCAAGGAGGTGGCCCCCAGCGCCAAGATCATCATGCTGACGATAAGCGACGAGGAAGCCGACCTCTACGAGGCGATCAAGGCGGGCGCCACCGGCTACCTGCTCAAGGAGATCTCCACCGACGAGGTGGCGACCGCGATCCGGGCGGTCGCCGACGGCCAGTCGCAGATCAGCCCGTCGATGGCGTCGAAGCTGCTGACCGAGTTCAAGTCGATGATCCAGCGCACCGACGAGCGGCGGCTGCTGCCCGCGCCCCGGCTCACCGACCGCGAGCTGGAGGTGCTCAAGCTGGTGGCCACCGGCATGAACAACCGGGACATCGCCAAGGAGCTCTTCATCAGCGAGAACACCGTGAAGAACCATGTGCGCAACATCCTGGAGAAGCTCCAGCTGCACTCCCGGATGGAGGCCGTGGTCTACGCGATGCGCGAGAAGATCCTGGAGATCCGCTGACCCGGGGCCCGGCCCCGCTGGCGTGACGGGCCGCCGCCACCCGTCCGCGGCTCCCCGGACCGCCCCGCTCACCGGCGGTGCTCACGCCGGTCTGCGACCGCGTCCACGCCGCCGCCAGCGGCTCGCGCAGCGTCTCCGGCAGACCCGCTCCACCCGGACGTCCTCGCAGCCGACCCAGCCGGCCGCCTCGCGCGAGGGCGTCGGCCGCGGGCCGCACCGCCTTCGGGCCGTCCAGCGATGACCTGCCGGGCCACCAGGGTCCGGCCCTCGCGCGCCGGGTCGACCCGGCCGACCAGCCGGCCGCCGGCCAGCAGCGGCATCGCGAAGTAGCCGTGCACGCGCTTGGGCTTCGGGGTGTACGCCTCCAGCCGGTGGGTGAAGCCGAAGATCCGCTCGGTGCGCGGCCGGTCCCAGACCAGGGAGTCGAACGGGGACAGCAGCGTCGTGCGGTGCCGGCCGCGCGGCTCGGCTCGCCAGCGCCGCCGGGTCCGCCCAGGCGGGCTTGCCCCAGCCCTCGACCTCCACCGGCACCAGCCCGGTGCCGTCGATCACCGCGGTGACCTGCTCGCCCTTGAGCCGGTGGTAGTCCGCGAGGTCCGCCCGGGTGGCCACGCCCATCGCCGCCCCCGCCTGGGCGACCAGCCGCCGCATGCACTCCGCGTCGTCCACGTCGTCGTGCAGCAGCGCGTCCGGCACGGCCCGCTCGGCGAGGTCGTAGACCCGCTTCCAGCCGCGGCGCCGGGTGCACACCACCTCGCCGGTGTCCAGCAGCCACTCGACGGCGATCTTCGTCTCGGACCAGTCCCACCACGGCCCGCCGTTCTTGGCGCCGCCGAGCTGGGTGGAGGTCTGCGGGCCCTCGGCCGTGAGCTGGTCGAGCACGGCCTTGCAGGAGCGCTCGGCGTCCGCCAGCACGTGCCAGCGGTGGCCGCGCGCCCGCCGGGCCCGGCGCCGGAAGGCGAAGTGCGGCCACTCCTCGATCGGCAGGATGCAGGCGGCGTGCGACCAGTACTCGAAGGCGTGGTTGTCCGTCCAGTACGCCTGCTCGACCCGGTCGCGGCCGACCGCGCCGAGCCGTGCGTACGGGATCAGCTCGTGCGACCTGGCCAGCACCGAGATCGTGTCGAGCTGGACGGCGCCCAGCGACCGCAGCACGCCGCGGGCGCCCGCCCGCCGGTCCGGCGCGCCCAGGAACCCCTGGGCCCGCAGGGCGATCCTGCGGGCCTCGTCGGCGGACAACGTGAGCTGGGGCGGCGGCAGGACTGTCATGCCGGCACAGCGTAGGACCGGCCACTGACAATCGGTTCCGGCCAGCTGGATTCACTCGATCCGGGCTACTTGCGCGGCTACCGTCCGTGCAGCGTCCGGCGGCCGTGCGCGGGCCGCTCGCGCGGTCAGGGCGCGTGCAGGGAGGTACGGGCACCGCGGACGGCCGGGACCAGTCGGAGGGCAGCAGCGAGCCGCTCCACGCGTCGCGGCGGGTGCCCTCGTGGAAGGCCCGGGACCGCAGCGTCGCCCTCCATCACGAAGCCGAGCTTCAGCGCCACCGCGCGCGAGCCCTCGTTGCCGGCCTCGGCGATACCACTCCAGCCGGTCGACGCCGAGGGCCGTCGAAGCCCCAGGCGCACAGCGCGCGGGCCGCCTCCACGGTGTAGCCCTTGCCGCGCTGCTCCTTCGCGGTCCAGTAGCCCAGCTCCGCCTGGCGCTGCGGGTGGGCCAGGTGCTGGAGGCGCAGCAGGCCCATGGAGCTGACCAGCGCGCCGTCGTCCCGGGTGAAGACGCCGAAGTTGTACAGGGTGTCGTCGCGCCAGCCGGCGGCGCAGACCTCGGTCGACGAAGTGGTCGGCGTGCGGCGCGGGTGTAGGGCGAGGGGACGCCCGTCCAGCGCGGGATCTCCGGGTCCTGGCAGGCGGCGTACGATCGCGTCGGCGTCCCCGGTTCCGAGGGGGCGCAGCAGCAGGCGTTCGGTGGTGAGGGTGATCGGTTCCATGGCGGCGGCGCACCTTTCGGGCAGGGGCGGCGAACGCCCTGATTCGGACGTCAGGCGGTCTGCGGCCGAGTATCGCCGAGCCTGTGGCGGCAGGGAAAACCGTTTTGCCGCTGCCGGGCCTCCCGGCCCGCTGGTCTCCTCGCTTACGATGGCCGTTGCAGCAGGGCCAGGCAGACAACCCCGCTGTGCCTCGCGCGGGATTCGCGCCCGGCCCGACCGGCAAGGAGTCAGCCTACGTGTCCGTCATCAGCAAGATCATGCGTGCAGGTGAAGGCAAGATCCTGCGCAAGCTGCACCGCATCGCGGACCAGGTCAATTCCATCGAAGAGGACTTCGTCGACCTCACCGATGCCGAGCTGCGGGCGCTCACCGACGAGTACAAGGAGCGGTACGAGGACGGCGAGACCCTCGACGACCTGATGCCCGAGGCGTTCGCGACCGTCCGCGAGGCCGCCAAGCGCGTGCTCGGCCAGCGCCACTACGACGTGCAGCTCATGGGCGGCGCCGCCCTGCACCTGGGCTACGTCGCCGAGATGCGCACCGGCGAGGGCAAGACCCTGGTCGGCACCCTGCCCGCGTACCTGAACGCGATCTCCGGCAAGGGCGTGCACCTGATCACGGTCAACGACTACCTCGCCGAGCGCGACTCGGAGTGGATGGGCCGGGTGCACAAGTTCCTCGGCCTGAACGTCGGCTGCATCCTGGCGAACATGTCGCCCGCCGAGCGCCGCGAGCAGTACGGCTGCGACATCACCTACGGCACCAACAACGAGTTCGGCTTCGACTACCTGCGCGACAACATGGCCTGGTCGAAGGACGAACTGGTCCAGCGCGGCCACAACTTCGCGATCGTCGACGAGGTCGACTCGATCCTCGTCGACGAGGCCCGTACGCCGCTGATCATCTCCGGCCCGGCCGACCAGGCCACCAAGTGGTACAGCGACTTCGCCCGGCTGGTGAAGCGGCTCACCCGCGGCGAGGCCGGCAGCCTGGGCAAGGAGGAGACCGGCGACTACGACGTGGACGAGAAGAAGCGCACCGTCGCCATCCACGAGTCCGGCGTCAGCAAGGTCGAGGACTGGCTGGGCATCGACAACCTCTACGAGTCGGTGAACACCCCGCTGGTCGGTTACCTGAACAACGCCATCAAGGCCAAGGAGCTCTACAAGAACGACAAGGACTACGTCGTCATGGACGGCGAGGTCATGATCGTCGACGAGCACACCGGCCGTATCCTCGCCGGCCGCCGCTACAACGAGGGCATGCACCAGGCGATCGAGGCGAAGGAGGGGTGGACATCAAGGACGAGAACCAGACGCTCGCCACGATCACCCTGCAGAACTTCTTCCGCCTGTACGACAAGCTGTGCGGCATGACCGGTACGGCGATGACCGAGGCCGCCGAGTTCCACCAGATCTACAAGCTCGGCGTCGTCCCGATCCCGACCAACCGCCCGATGCAGCGGATGGACAAGCCGGACCTGATCTACCGCACGGAGGAGGCGAAGTTCGCCGCCGTCGTCGACGACATCGTCGACAAGCACGAGAAGGGCCAGCCGGTCCTGGTCGGCACCGTCTCCGTCGAGAAGTCGGAGTACCTGTCCGCGCAGCTGTCCAAGCGCGGCGTCCCGCACGAGGTGCTCAACGCCAAGCAGCACGACCGGGAGGCGTCGATCGTCGCCCAGGCCGGCCGCAAGGGCGCCGTCACCGTCGCCACCAACATGGCCGGCCGCGGCACCGACATCAAGCTCGGCGGCAACCCCGACGACCTCGCCGAGGCGGAGCTGCGCCAGCGCGGCCTCGACCCGGTCGAGCACGTCGAGGAGTGGGCGGCGGCGCTGCCCGAGGCGCTGGAGCGCGCCGAGCGGGCGGTGCAAGACCGAGTTCGAGGAGGTCAAGGACCTCGGCGGGCTGTACGTGCTGGGCACCGAGCGGCACGAGTCGCGCCGGATCGACAACCAGCTGCGCGGCCGCTCCGGCCGCCAGGGCGACCCGGGCGAGTCCCGCTTCTACCTCTCGCTCGGCGACGACCTGATGCGGCTGTTCAAGGCGCAGATGGTCGAGCGCGTGATGTCCATGGCCAACGTGCCGGACGACGTGCCGATCGAGAACAAGATGGTCACCCGCGCCATCGCGTCGGCCCAGTCGCAGGTCGAGCAGCAGAACTTCGAGATCCGCAAGAACGTCCTGAAGTACGACGAGGTGCTCAACCGGCAGCGCGAGGTCATCTACGGCGAGCGCCGCCGCGTCCTGGAGGGCGAGGACCTGCAGGAGCAGGTGCAGCACTTCATGAACGACACCATCGACGCGTACATCGACGCCGAGACCGCGCGAGGGCTTCGCCGAGGACTGGGACCTGGACCGGCTGTGGAGCGCCTTCAAGCAGCTCTACCCGGTGAAGGCCACCATCGAGGAGCTGGAGGACGCGGCCGGCGACCGGGCCGGCATCACCGCCGAGTTCATCGCCGAGTCGGTCAAGGACGACATCCACGAGCAGTACGCCGAGCGCGAGAAGCAGCTCACCGAGGACATCATGCGCGAGCTGGAGCGGCGCGTGGTGCTGTCGGTGCTGGACCGCAAGTGGCGTGAGCACCTCTACGAGATGGACTACCTCCAGGAGGGCATCGGGCTGCGCGCGATGGCGCAGCGCGACCCGCTGGTGGAGTACCAGCGCGAGGGCTTCGACATGTTCACCGCCATGATGGACGGCATCAAGGAGGAGTCCGTCGGCTACCTGTTCAACCTGGAGGTCCAGGTCGAGCAGCAGGTCGAGGAGGTGCCGGTGACGGACGCCGACGTGCAGGACGCTCCTCCGTCGCTGGTCAAGCAGCCCGAGATCCGCGCGAAGGGCCTCGAGGCGCCCAAGCGGGCGGACCGGCTGCACTTCTCCGCGCCGTCCGTGGACGGCGAGGGCGGCGTGGTCGAGGGCGACTTCGAGGGGGCGGGCGTGTCCGGCACGGCCGGCGGCTCGGACGACGAGCCGGCTCGACCCGCGCGGAGCGCCGCAAGGCCGCCAAGGGCGGCCGGCGCCGCAAGAAGTAGCGCCCAGCGCCCGCACGGGCGTCCGTACGATCACCGGCCCGGGGCCGGGCCCCCGCGGCCCGGCCCCGGGCCGGTGATCGTCGAGCGACGGGTCGCGTACGGCCCGGGGGCACGGGCCGCGTCGTACGGCCCGGGACGGCCGGTCTCCGCACCGTGCCGGGCGGTACGGGCCCGCCGCGGTGCGGCCGCGGCGCCGCGACCGCGCTCACCGCGCCATCACCTCCGTGCAGCGCCAGCGGGCCGCGCCGTAGCCGGGACCGGAGTCCTCGTCGCCGGGCTCCAGCCGGAAGGCGATGGCGCGGACCACGCCGTCGTCCAGCGCGACCACGGCGGTCACTTCGAGCGCCCCGCCGGCGGTCGCGGAAGACCCGGCAGCGGTACACGTACGGGGTACGTCCGCGGGCCCGCTGCCGCCAGTCGGCGCGCTCGGCGTGCAGCTCCCACAGCCGCTGGTACGCCTCGTCCCTGACCCGTCCGGCCAGGGCCGTCAGCGGGCTGCGGCCGGTGAGGACGTCCAGCAGCCGCTGGGCGAACCACACGTGCGGCGGCAGCGGCGGCTGGGCGGGCTGCCGCGGCGGCCGCGGCCGGACCGGCGGGCGGCGCGAGTCCCGGCGGCCCGGCGGCGCGGTACCGGCCGCCGAGCGGCGTACGGGGTGCGGCGGCGGTACGGGCCGCGGGGCCGGCGGTGGGGCCCGTGTCGCCGGGTTCCGCCGCCGGGTGCGGGACGGTACGGGTGGCCGGACGGGCGGTCGCGCCCGGGCGGGTCGCCGGGGTCCTGCGCATGGATGGTGCCCCCAAAGATCGTTACCGGTTGGTAGGCCGGTTGTAGGGGGCCGGGGGAGTTCCGGGCAAGCCACCGGGGGGCCGTCGGGGGGCCGTCCGGAGGCCCCGCGAGATTCACCTGATCAAGGTGGTGGCGCACGTATGCTTCACGCCATGCGCGTCTACATTCCCACCACCTTCCCGGTCTGGCCGAGGCGTACAAGGCGGGCGAGATGGGTCCCGTACCGCTGGACGCCTACGCGGTCACGCCGGGCCTGCGCGAGTGGTACGTCTCGGACGACATCGAGGAACTCGAGTACGCGGCGCTCACCCGCGCCGCCCAGGCGTCGCTGCGGCTGCTGGCCGCGCTCCCGGACGCGCCGCGGCGGCGGGTGGTGGTCGCGGTGGACGTGGCCGACGGCGCGGTGCGCCACGACCCGGACCGCGGCCTGGACCCCGCCGCGCTCGGCGAGGTGCGGCTGGTCCGCGCGGTGGCGCTGGGCGAGGCGGCGGCCGTGCACGTGGACGCCGACGACGCCGAGGCCGATGTGCGCGCCGCGGCCGACGCGGTGGGGGCGGTCGACGCGGGCGACGACGACGCCCAGTTCACGGTGGACGGCGCCGAGGACCACGAACTGCTCTGGTACGCGACGCAGGAGATCCCCCACCTGATCGGCTGACGTCCGGCCGACAGTTGTCCACAGGCGGGAATCGGGCTGTCGGCCCACGCCGAGTACCGTTCTTCATGTGAACGCGCATCTCGTGTGGGACTGGAACGGCACCCTGTTCCACGACATCGACGCGGTGGTCGAGGCCACGAACGCCTCCTTCGCCGAGATCGGCCTGCCACCGGTCACCTCGGACCGCTACCGGGAGCTGTACTGCGTGCCGGTGCCCAAGTTCTACGAGCGGCTCATCGGCCGGCTGCCCTCCGACGCCGAGTGGGCCGTGATGGACGAGTCGTTCCACCGCCACTACTGGCGGCTGGCCGAGAACTGCGGTCTCGCCGAGGGCGCCGCCGAACTGCTCGCCGCGCGCGAGGCGGCCGGGTTCACCCAGTCGCTGTGCTCGCTCGCGCCGCACGACCGGCTGCTGCCGATCGTCTCGGCGCACGGCATCACCGGCCACTTCCTGCGGATCGACGGCCGCACCGGACCGTCCACCGAGGGCAAGGCCGACCAGATGGCCCGCCATCTGGCCGCGCTGAGCGGACTCGACGGCCGTCCGGTCGTGGTCATCGGGGACGCGCTCGACGACGCGGCCGCCGCCGCCCATGTGGGGGCGCACGCCGTGCTGTACACCGGGGGCTCGCACAGTCGCGCGATCCTTGAGTCGGCCGGGGTGCCGGTCGCCGACACCCTCGCCGAGGCCGTCGAGCAGGCCGAGCGAATAACGCGCTGACCTGGGCAGGAGCCCGGTTCCTGTCCATTCGGGCCAAAGGTGAGCGGTGCATTTGTACGAAGACGGCGCATGACAGCCACCCCGGCCGGGGCGATAGCCTGGCAGGCGTGATCACTGTTGATCCGTACACCGGGGGCCAGTCCGTGCTCAGAGCACGAAAGGCCCCTTTTCCGGCATAGCGTCGTCCCGTAGCGGAAACCCCGCGTCGCGGTACGTCGTGCCATCACCCGACGTCACGCAATGGCGCGCGACAGGAGTCAGAGGACATGCAGACCAAGCTGGACGAAGCCAAGGCCGAGCTGCTGGAACGAGCAGCCCGGGCAGGTGAGAACAGCCCGGCGGGGGGACTTCCCGGCCAGGGCCTCGACGCAGAGGCGCTGACGGCGTTCCTCCAGCGTTACTACCTGCACAGCGCACCCGAGGACCTGGTCGACCGCGACCCGGTCGACGTCTACGGGGCCGCGCTCTCCCACCACCGGCTCGCGGAAGTACGTCCGCAGGGCACCGCCAACGTCCGGGTGCACACCCCGACGGTCGAGCAGAACGGCTGGCAGTGCAGCCACACCGTCGTCGAGGTCGTCACCGACGACATGCCCTTCCTCGTCGACTCGGTCACCAACGCGCTCACGCAGGCGAACCGGGCGATCCACGTGGTCGTCCACCCGCAGTTCCACGTCCGCCGCGACGTCACCGGCAAGCTGCTGGAGGTCATCGGCACCGGCTGCCGCCCCGAGGGCGAGCCGGCACCGCACGACGTGCTGGTCGAGTCCTGGATCCACGTCGAGATCGACCGGGAGACCGACCGGGACGACCTCAAGGAGATCACCGCCGACCTGCGCCGGGTGCTCTCCGACGTCCGCGAGTCCGTCGAGGACTGGACGAAGATGCGGCAGGCCGCGCTGTCCATCGCCGACGAGCTGGCCGCCGCCCCGCCGCCCGGCCTGGAGCAGGAGAGCGGCGAGGCGTACGAACTGCATGCGCTGGCTCTCCGACGACCACTTCACCTTCCTCGGCTACCGCGAGTACGAACTGACCTCGCAGACCGGCCCCGAGGGCGCCGGCGAGGACGCGCTCGTCGCCGTCCCCGGCACCGGCCTGGGCATCCTGCGCTCCGACCCGCAGCACCCGCAGGCCGACGGCACCCACCCCGGCCACCCCACCTCGCCGTCCTTCAGCCGGCTGCCCGCCGACGCCCGCAGCCAAGGCCCGCGAGCACCGGCTGCTGGTCCTCACCAAGGCCAACAGCCGCTCCACCGTGCACCGTCCGTCGTACCTGGACTACGTCGGGGTCAAGAAGTTCGACGCCGAGGGCAATGTGATCGGCGAGCGGCGCTTCCTCGGGCTGTTCTCCTCCGCCGCCTACACCGAGTCGGTGCGCCGGGTGCCCGTGGTGCGCCGCAAGGTCGAGGAGGTCGCTCGACGGCGCCGGCTTCTCCTCCGACAGCCACGACGGCCGCGACCTGCTCCAGATCATGGAGACCTACCCGCGCGACGAGCTGTTCCAGACGCCCGTCGACGAGCTGCGGTCCATCGCCATCAGCGTGCTCTACCTCCAGGAGCGCCGCAAACTGCGGCTGTTCCTGCGCCAGGACGAGTACGGGCGCTACTTCTCCGCCCTGGTCTACCTGCCGCGCGACCGCTACACCACCGCCGTACGGCTGCGGCTGACCCACATCCTCCAGGAGGAACTGGGCGGCCACAGCGTCGACTTCACCGCCTGGAACACCGAGTCGGTGCTCTCCCGGCTGCACTTCGTGATCCGGGTGGACGCCGGCACCCAGCTGCCCGAGCTGACCGACGCCGACGCCGAGCGGATCGAGAGCCGGCTGGCCGCCGCCGCCCGCTCCTGGGCCGACGGCTTCGCCGAGGCGCTCACCGCCGAGTGCGGCGAGGAGCGCGCCGCCGAGCTGACCCGCCGCTACGCCGACGCCTTCCCCGACGGCTACCGCGCCGACTTCGCGCCGCGCATCGCCGTCGCCGACCTCCAGCACATCGAGGGCCTGGGCGCCGACGACTTCACCCTCAGCCTCTACGAGCCGGTCGGCCGCCGCCCCCGAGGAGCGCCGGTTCAAGATCTACCGCACCGGCGCCCCCGTCTCGCTGTCCGCGGTGCTGCCCGTGCTCCAGCGGCTCGGCGTCGAGGTCGTCGACGAGCGCCCCTACGAGCTGCGCCGCTCCGACCACTCCCGGGCGTGGGTCTACGACTTCGGGCTGCGGCTGGACCCGGCGCTCGGCGACCTCGGCGACGACGCCCGCGAGCGCTTCCAGGAGGCGTTCGCCGCGACCTGGACCGACCAGGCGGAGAACGACGGCTTCAACTCCCTGGTGCTGCGCGCCGGTCTGGACTGGCGGCAGGCGATGGTGCTGCGCGCCTACGCCAAGTACCTGCGGCAGGCCGGCTCCACCTTCAGCCAGGACTACATGGAGGACACCCTCCGGACCAACGTCCACACCACCCGGCTGCTGGTGAACCTCTTCCAGGCCCGGCTCTCGCCGGACCACCAGAGGGCCGGCCGGGAGCTGACCGACGGCATCCTGGAGGAGCTGGACGGCGCGCTGGACCAGGTCGCGAGCCTGGACGAGGACCGCATCCTGC
Organism: uncultured Actinomycetota bacterium; assembly: GCA_963820715.1. Lineage (GTDB taxonomy): Bacteria > Actinomycetota > Actinomycetes > Streptomycetales > Streptomycetaceae > Actinacidiphila. Next base: position 59,985 of record CAWGAU010000009.1, read on the forward strand.
GCTCCTTCCTCACCTTGATCAAGGCGACGCTGCGCACCAACTTCTTCCAGAAGGACACGCGAGGGCACCCCGCCCGCCTACCTGTCGATGAAGTTCGACCCGCAGGCCATCCCCGACCTGCCCGCGCCCCGCCCGGCGTACGAGATCTGGGTGTACTCCCCGCGGGTGGAGGGCGTGCACCTGCGGTTCGGCAAGGTCGCCCGCGGCGGGCTGCGCTGGTCCGACCGCCGCGAGGACTTCCGCACCGAGGTGCTGGGCCTGGTCAAGGCGCAGATGGTGAAGAACACCGTGATCGTGCCGGTCGGCGCCAAGGGCGGCTTCGTCGGCAAGCGGCTGCCCGACCCGGCCGCCGACCGCGACGCGTGGCTGGCCGAGGGCATCGCCTCGTACAAGACGTTCATCTCCGGGCTGCTCGACATCACCGACAACCTGGTCGGCGGCGAGGTCGTGCCGCCGCAGAACGTGGTGCGGCACGACGAGGACGACACCTACCTGGTGGTGGCCGCGGACAAGGGCACCGCGTCCTTCTCCGACATCGCCAACGAGGTCGCGGTCTCCTACGGCTTCTGGCTCGGCGACGCCTTCGCCTCCGGCGGCTCGGTCGGCTACGACCACAAGAAGATGGCCATCACCTCCTCCGGCGCCTGGGAGTCGGTCAAGCGCAGCTTCCGCGAGATGGGCCACAACACCCAGGAAGAGGACTTCACGGTCGTCGGCATCGGCGACATGTCCGGCGACGTGTTCGGCAACGGCATGCTGCTGTCCGAGCACATCCGGCTGGTCGCCGCCTTCGACCACCGGCACATCTTCCTCGACCCCAAGCCGGACGCGGCGACCTCGTACGCCGAGCGGCGGCGGATCTTCGAGCTGCCGCGCTCCTCGTGGGGCGACTACGACACCTCGCTGATCTCCTCGGGCGGCGGCGTCTACCCGCGCACCGCCAAGGCGATCCCGGTGAACGCGCAGGTCCGCGCGGCGCTGGGCATCGAGTCCACGGCCGCCAAGCTCACCCCCGCCGAGCTGATGAAGGCCATCCTCAAGGCCCCCGTCGACCTGCTGTGGAACGGCGGCATCGGCACGTACGTCAAGGCGTCCACCGAGACGCAGGCCGACGTCGGCGACAAGGCCAACGACGCCATCCGGATCGACGGCGCCGAACTGCGGGTGAAGGTCGTCGGCGAGGGCGGCAACCTGGGCTTCACCCAGCTCGGCCGGATCGAGTTCGCCCGGGTCGGCGGCCCGGACGGGGACGGCGGCCGGATCAACACCGACGCCATCGACAACAGCGCGGGCGTGGACGCCTCCGACCACGAGGTCAACATCAAGGTGCTGCTCAACAGCAGCGTCGCCGACGGCGATCTGACGGTGAAGCAGCGCAACACGCTGCTGGCCGAGATGACGCACGAGGTCGGCAACCTGGTGCTGCGCAACAACTACGCGCAGAACGTGGCGCTCGCCAACAGCATGGCCCAGACGCACAGCCTGCTCCACGCCCACCAGCGGTTCATCCGCCGGCTGGAGCGCGACGGGCACCTGGACCGGGCGCTGGAGTTCCTGCCCACCGACCGGCAGATCAAGGAGCGGCTCGCGGCCGGCCAGGGCCTGACCCAGCCGGAGATGGCGGTGATCCTCGCCTACGCCAAGATCACCGTCGCCGACGAGCTGATCCACACCGAGCTGCCCGACGACCCCTATCTGCGGGCGCTGCTGCACGCGTACTTCCCGGTGCCGCTGCGGGAGCGGTTCGGGCCGCAGATCGACAACCACGCGCTGCACCGCGAGATCGTCACCACCGTGCTGGTCAACGACACGGTGAACACCGGCGGCACCACCTTCCTGCACCGCTTCCGCGAGGAGATCGGCGCCACCACCGAGGAGATCGTGCGCGCGCACACCGCCGCCCGCTCGATCTTCGACCTCGGGCCGATCTGGGACGAGGTGGAGTCGCTGGACAACACCGTCGCCGCCGACGTGCAGACCCGGATCAGGCTGCACTCGCGGCGGCTGGTCGAGCGCGCCACCCGCTGGCTGCTCAACAACCGGATGCAGCCGCTCCAGATCGCCGAGACCATCGGCTACTTCGGCAGCGGCGTCGCGGCCGTCTGGTCGCAGCTTCCGAAGCTGCTGCGCGGCGCGGACCTGGAGTGGTACGAGTCGCTGCACGACGAGCTGACCGGCGCCGGGCGTGCCGGACGACCTGGCGACGCGGGTGGCCGGGTTCTCCGCCGTCTTCCCGGCGCTGGACATCGTCGACGTGGCGGCCCGCAGCGGCAAGGAGCCGCTGGACGTGGCCGAGATCTACTTCGACCTCGCCGACCGGCTCGGGATCACCCAACTGCTGGACCGGATCATCCAGTTGCCGCGCGACGACCGGTGGCAGTCGATGGCCCGCGCGGCGATCCGCGAGGACCTGTTCGCGGCGCACGCGGCGCTCACCGCCGACGTGCTCGGCGCGGGCGACGCCGGGGCCACGCCCGAGCAGCGCTACCAGGCGTGGGAGGAGCGCAACACCGGGCTGGTCACCCGGGCCCGCACCACCCTGGAGGAGATCCAGGGCTCGGAGGAGTTCGACCTGGCCAGCCTGTCGGTGGCGATGCGGACCTTCCGTACGCTGCTGCGCACGCACCACTGACCGGCCGGGGCGGGGGCCGCACGCCGGACGGCGTGCGGCCCGCCCCGGTGCCGCCGGTGTCCGTCCCGGGTTCGCCGGTGCCCGACCCCCCGATGGATCACCGCACTTCGGCGGCCACGGGCGGCTATGGGCGCCCGATCGAGCGGCCACATCGGCGGCCATGGGCCGCCACACGCGGCGGCGCCCGCGTGCCACTGACCGCGGCACGCGGGCGCCTCACCGGGTGGACGCGATCCGCGCCACCCGCTTCCTCGTCACGACGCTCCCCGCGGGAGACGCCCCTACTTGACCGCTCCGGCCATCACGCCGGAGACGAACTGCCGCTGGAAGGCGAAGAAGACCGCCAGCGGGATCACCATCGACACGAAGGCGCCGGGCGCCAGGATGTCGATGTTGTTGCCGAACTGCCGTACCTGCTGCTGGAGCGCGACCGTGATCGGCTGCGAGTCGCTGTTGGCGAAGATCAGCGCGACCAGCATGTCGTTCCAGACCCACAGGAACTGGAAGATGCCGAGCGAGGCGATCGCCGGGACCGCCCAGCGGCATCACCACCCGTGCGAACAGCCGCAGTTCGCCCGCCCCGTCCAGCCGGGCCGCCTCCAGCAGTTCGCGCGGGATCTCCGCGAAGAAGTTCCGCAGCAGGAAGATCGCGAACGGCAGGCCGAACGCGGTGTGGAAGAGCACCACCCCGAGGATGTCGCCGAAGATGCCGATGTCGCCGAAGAGCTTGGCCACCGGGATCAGCGCCACCTGCACCGGGACCACCAGCATCGCCACCACCGCGAGGAACCACCAGTCCCGGCCGCGGAAGTCCATCCACGCGAAGGCGTATCCGGCCAGCGAGCCGATCACCACGACCAGCACGGTCGCGGGCACGGTGATCAGCGCGGTGTTCCACAGCGAGTCTGGTGATCGCGTGGTTGTCCAGCAGCGTGCGGTAGTTGCTGACGGTGAGCTGCGAGGGCGAGGTGAAGACCTTCCACCAGCCGCTGGCCGAGATGTCCTGCGGGGTGCGCAGGCTGGACAGCAGCAGGCCGACCGTCGGCATCAGCCAGAACAGCGCCACCAGCAGCAGGAAGATCCGCATCACCCCGCCGCCCGCGGCCGCCGCCAGCCGGGCCGCGAGTCCCGGGCCTGCGGCCGCCGGCCGCCGGAGCCGGGTCCGTGGCGGCCGGTCTCCGCGGGTGTCCCCGCGGTTGTCGCGTCCGCGCTCATCGCTGTCGCTCCCTTCGCAGCCGGCGGATGTTGAAGATCATGACGGGCAGCACCAGCAGCAGCAGCACCACGCCGATCGCGCTGCCGACGCCCTGGTCGTCACCGCCGCCGAAGGACGACAGGTAGAGCTGGAGCGCCAGCACGTTCGCGTTGGACTGCGTGTTGCCCGGCGCGATGATGTAGACGAGGTCGAAGATCTTCAGCACGTTGATCATCAGCGTCACCATCACCACCACCAGCACCGGGGCCAGCAGCGGGACGGTGATCCGGCGGAAGACCTGCCACTCGTTGGCGCCGTCCACCCGGGCCTGCTTCCAGCAGTTCGCGCGGCACGCCGGCCAGGCCCGCCGCGATCAGCACCATCGCGAAACCGGCCCACATCCAGACGTAGGAGCCGATGATCGACGGGGTGACCAGGGTCGGGCCGAGCCAGTTGATGCCGTTGTACTTGCCGGCGAAGTTCGACGACGGCAGCCGCAGCTGGGCCCCCGCCGCCTTGGCGGGCAGCGCGTAGGTGCCGTCCTTGCCGGACTTCGCCGAGGCGATCACCTTGCCGTCCTTGACCGCCTCCACCTTCACCCCGGACAGCGCCTTCTCGCCCGGGTCGATGACGTCGGGCTTGCCGGTGCCGCCCGGCCGGAAGTCCAGCCACACGGTGCCGGTCACGGAGTCCGGCTTCGGCCGCCGCGGGCCTGGCCTGCTGGGCGCCGGACGGCAGCTTGTTCTGCGGGATGCCGACCAGCGGCAGGTCGGCGGAGGTGCCGATGCGCGCCGCCGACGTCGAGGTGTACGAGCCGCCGGCCGTCGGCTTGAGGTCGCTGTCGGGGCGCGGACGGGCCCCCGGGTAGACGGCGTTGCTCGGTGAACGTGTCGTGCACGGCCACCACCACCGCGTTCGCCACACCGCGGGACGGGTCCTGCTCGTAGACCAGCCGGAAGATGATGCCGGCGGCCAGCATCGAGATGGCCATCGGCATGAAGACGACCAGCTTGAACGCCGTGCCCCAGCGCGACCCGCTCGGTGAGCACCGCGAAGACCAGGCCGAGCGCGGTCGCCACGGTCGGCGCCACGATCACCCAGATCGCGTTGTTGCGCACGGCGGTGAGGATGCCGTGGTCGGTGAAGACGGTGCCGAAGTTCTTCAGGCCCGACGAACGAGGTGCCGTCGGCGTCGAAGAGGCTGCGGTAGACGGTGTAGCCGATCGGGTACGCCACCAGGGCGCCCAGCAGGATCAGCGCGGGCAGCAGGAAGAGCGCGGCAATCCACGGGCGGGTGCCCATGATGCTGCGGCGCTTGCCGGGACCCGGCGCGGAGCCGGCCCCCGGTGCGGAGGGACCGGCCGGGGCGGCACCGAGGTGCCGCCCGCCGCCCCTGGACCCGCTGCCGGAACAGAGGCGTCAGCCATCCGGCTCAGCCCCCGTACGCCTTGGCGGCGTCGGACTCCAGCTTGGCCTGCGCGCCCGCGACGTCGGACGGCTTGGCGAGGAAGTCCTGGAGGTCCTTCCACTCGCCCTGGCCCTTGGTGCCGCCGAACGCGGCCGGCGCCTGGTCCGACATGTCGAACCGGAAGTTGTCACCGGAGGCGATCAGCGACTGCGCGATGTTGCGCAGCACGTCGTCGGGGTACGCCGACAACGGCAGCGACTTGTTCGGCGAGAGGTAACCGCCGCTGGACGCCCAGATCTTGGCCGCGTCCGTGGAGGCGACGAAGGTCAGCAGCGCCTGCGCGCCGTCGCTGTCCTTGAGCGCCACGCCGACGTCACCGCCGCTGACCACCGGCGCCTTGCCGGTGCCGACCGCCGGGAACGGGAACTCCTTGGCGTCGGTGCCGACCTTGGCCTTGGTGTTCGACGATGATGAACGACGAGACGAAGTCGCCCTCGTAGACCATCGCGGCGGCCGGCGGGTTGCCGGTGAAGATCTGGGTGACCGACTTCGGGAAGTCCGCGGCCAGCGCGCCGCTGGTGCCGCCCGCGATCAGGTCCTTGTTGCCGAAGAGCTGGCCGAGCGTGGTGAGCGCCGCCTTGACCGACGGGTCGGTCCACTTGATCTTGTGCGCGGCCAGCTGGTCGTACTTGTCCGGTCCGGCCTGCGAGAGGTAGATGTTCTCGAACCAGTCGGTGAGCGTCCAGCCGTCGGCGCCGCCGATCGACACCGGCGGGGGTGCCCGACTCGAAGATGGTCTCCGCGGTCTTCAGGAAGTCCGCCCACGTCGTGGGCACCTTCGCGCCCGCGTTGCTGAACGCCGCGGTGTTGTACCAGACCAGCGACTTGTTGGCGACCTTGGCGTAGACGCCGTACTGCTTGCCCTTCCAGGCGCCGAGCTGCTGCCAGCCCGGGGAGAAGTTCTTGCTCAACTGGGCCTGCGCGGCCGGGCCGAGCGGCTTGAGCCAGCCCTTGTCGGCGAACTGGTGCAGCACGCCGTTCTGCGCGAGGAACGCCACGTCGGGCGGGGCGCCGCCCTCGATCTTCGTACCCAGGAAGGTGGACTGGCTGTCGCCGGTCGGCACGAAGGTGGACTTCGCCCCGGTGCGCTTGTCGAACTCGTCCAGCACCTTCTGGAAGCCTTCTGCTCCGGCCCCGTCCACACGGCGGCGACTTCGAGCTTCTGGCCGTGCAGGTCGGGGAGTTCGAGACCGCTCGCCGAGGTGGACGAGGACGGAGACGAGGAACTCTTGCGAATCGTGCTTCTTGCCTCCGCACGCCGCGGTGGTGAGCGCGAGCGCCGACACCACGAGGGCGGCCAGCGCAATGCGCGTAGTGCGGCGCGTGCGGACTGCTACGTGTGTGTTTCAAGTTACGCATGTATGAATCCCCTCAGTCCCGTGGCGACTGTCCTATGCCCGGCGCGACACACCTCGCAAGGGCGTACAGCGGGCGCGCAGGGGTCATCGTGACCATGCCGTGATCTTGGACCAAACCCCCGACTGAGGGCCCCGGAAGACAGGGGTACCCCTATGGGCGGCGTGGTGACAGACCCGGTCGGGACGGTCCGGGCGTCAAATCAGCGGCGTGGCCGAGACGTTGGGGTCCGCTCCCGCGGCGCCCTCCGCGGCCGGCCGGCGGGCGACCGTGCGCGGCTGGCCGTCACGTACGGCCGTCGTGACCCGCGCCCTGACCCGGGGTGCGCCCCGCGCCGCGGCCCGGCCCGCCCGGGTCCTGCGCCGCCGCCTCGTCCCGCGCGGTCTCCGCGGCCCGCTGGAGCGCGCTGGCGAGCAGCGCCAGGTCCGTCGGCCCGTTCCCCAGCTCGCGCACCTGGCGGCGGGCCGGCGGATCGCCCATCCGCTCCCACTCCAGCGGTACGACGGTGGGCCGCAGCGTCGCCGTCCGCGGGATGCGGGTGCTGACCCGGGCGGCCTGGAACGCCGTCACCGCGCCGCCCGGCCGCCGCAGATAGCCGCGCCCCGGCACCGCGTCGTCCAGCCCCGCCGGGTCCTCGACGTGCACCAGCAGCGCCGCCGACTCCGGGTCCGGCATGCGCAGCGCGATCCGCAGCCGGGCCCGCTCGTCCGCGTCGGTGCCCGCGGTGCGCTCCGGGCGGCCGGTGGCGGCGAACAGGTGCACGCCCAGCGGCTCGCCGTCGCGCGCCACCGCCTCCAGGGCCCGTACGACGCTGCCCGCCGCGGGCCGTCCCGTGCTGCCCAGGCCCGGCGCGACCAGCGCGTCGAAGTCGTCGACGATCACCACCAGCCGGGGGAGCAGCGGGACGACGGCCGCGGGTCCGTGCGCCCCGGCCGCGCTGCCTGCGGCCGCCCTGGTGCGGCACCGTCGCGCCCACCGCCCGGCGCGCGTGCCACGCCGCGAAGTCCAGGCCCGCCAGCACCTCCGCGCGGCGCTTGAGCTCCGCGGTCAGCGCCTGCGCGAACTCCCGCATCCGGACCGGGTCCGAGGCCACCAGATGCGTCGACACGTGCGGCAGGTCGGCGCACGCCGCCAGGCCCTCGCCGCGCTCCAGCCCGGCGCCGTCCACCAGCACCAGCGCCAGCCGGTCCGGGCGCTCGCCCGAGGCCAGCGCGGCGGCCAGCGACCGCAGCAGCTCCGTCTTGCCCGGCCCCCGGGGCGCCCCCGACCATGGCGTGCGGGCCCTCGGCCACCAGGTCGACGGCCACCCGGCCGCCCGCCCCGACGCCCACCACGGCCGCCGCCCCCGCCGCGGCGCCGGGCGCCTCCCCCCACCGCGCCGCGATCCGGGCGGGTGTGGCCAGCGCGAGGTCCAGCTCGTCCAGCAGCCGTACGGTCGCCGGCAGCGCGTGCCGCGACGGCACGTCGGCCGCGCCCCGGTCGGCCTCCCGCAGCGGCGCGAGCGCCCGCGCGAAGTGCTCGGCCCAGGCGGCGGACACGGCGTCCACCACGATCTCGGCCCCGGCGTGGGCCGCGGTGTGCCCGTCCCCGCCCGGCTGCCGGGTGTCGTGCGCCTCCGGCCCGGCGGCCCGGCCCTGCCCCGCGTACGGGTCCTGGCCCGCGCCCGGGTCGGCGGTCGCGCGCCGGTCCGCGCCCGGCTGGGGGGCGTCGGGGCGGGCCGTGCGCGCGGACGGCGCCGGCAGGTGGTCGATGCGGAGCGTGGTGGCCACGTCGCCCGCGAGGCGGGCGGTCAGCCCGTGGGCGAGGATCGGCCGCTCGCCGGGCTCGGTGAGGGCCAGCGCGTGGATGCCCGCGGAGGGGCCGGCCGCGGCGATCCGGGCGAGGGCGTCGCGCAGCGCGGGCGAGCCGGGGTCGCCGTCGAGGACGACGCAGCGTGAACGGGCCGTCGTAGGCGGCCGCGGCCGCCGTGACCGCGTCGTCGGAGGCGGTCGCCCAGCCCGCGCCGAGGGCGCCGGACTCCAGGCGGCGGACCAGCTCGCCGGCGCGGGCCTCGGCCTGGTCGCGGTCGAAGGCGAGCAGCAGCCGGCAGTCCTGGCCGTGCGCGGGGCGCAGGTGCGGCAGCCAGTTGAGCCAGGACCACTCCTCCGTGCGCTGGTCGGCGCCCCGCGCCCGGTCCGCGCTGAGCAGGACGACCTCAAGCGTGGCGGGGGAGTGCAGCGCGCAGAGCTGGGCGAGCACGGCCCGGGCCAGCCCGGCCAGCCGCGGCCGGGGCCCGGCCAGGGTCAGCGCGGGCGTCAGCGGCGAGCGCAGGTCCACCGTGCAGGGCACGTCGGCGAGCAGCCGGGCGCCGTCCAGGGAGGGCAGGTCGGCCGTCCCGAGCCGTACGGTCAGCGCGTCCGGGTGGCCGGGGCCGCGCTCCCACAGCCGCCGGCCCGGGCCGAGCGCGGTGAGCAGGACGGCCGCCGGGTCGGGCCAGCGCTCGCGCAGCGCGTCCGCCTCCCCGCCGTCGTCGCCGCTCGTCCGCGGGGGAGCCGGGCACCGCCGCCCGACCGCCGGCCAGCCGCCGCGCCCACGCTCCTATGGCGCCGGCGATCCCGCCGCGCGCGGCCGGTTCGCCGGGCCCGCGCCGGGCCCGCTCGCCGGTGGCCCGCCGGCCCTGCCCCTGCGCGTCGAACCCGTGCCCGAAGGTCTCGGTGTCGGAGGAGGGCCCGGCGGGCCGAGGACGCGGTCGCCAGGGGCAGGGAGGGCGGCGCGGCCGGGTCGGCCGGGTCGGGAAGGGTCGGCTGTGCGGCCCGGGTCCCCGCGCGCGCGGGGTACGCCCCCGGGGCGTACGGCTCCGCCGCCTCGTAGGGACCGCCCGCCTCGGCGTACGTCCACCCGCCGCCCGCGTCCCCGTCCGCGCCGTCGCCCGCCCGCGGCGACACGTGCAGGTGCCCCTCGGTGTCGGCCGTGGTGGCCAGCGGCGCCGGGCCGCCCGGGCGGGCGGGGTCCAGGCGCAGCGTGGACTCGCCGATGCGCAGCAGGGCGCCCGGCGGGAAGGACAGCGGCTGGGGGCCGACGGGGTGGCCGGACAGCGCCGTGCCGTTGGTCGAGCCGAGGTCGGTGACGGTCACCTGGCCGTCCGGGCCGACGGCCACCGCGCAGTGCAGCCGCGAGACGTCCGGGTCGTCCAGCGGCACGTCCGCGTCCGCCGAGCGGCCGATCCTGGCCTGGCCGCCCTGGAGCAGGTGGACGCCGCCCGCGTCGGGCCCGCCCACCACGTGCAGGGTCGCCAGGTCCGCGGGCGGCGAGCCGTACTGCCCGAAGCGGCCGTACTGCCCGTGGTCACCGGGCTGCTCGGCCGGCGCGTGCAGGGAGATCAGGGCGCCGTCGACCAGCGGCGGCGCGCCGAGGACCGCGGTGGCGGCGAGCCGCCCGGCCCCGGCGTAGAGCGCTATGGAGGCCCCCGTGGAGCGGCCGCCGGGCTGCGCGGAGCCGGCGGCGGAGGCGAGCGCCCCGGCCACCGTGCCCAGCGTGGTGCCCGCGGGCGCCGTGATGAGCACGTCGCACCCGCGCGCTGCCCGGCCGCTGCGCGGCCCGAGGACGGTCAGCCGGATCTGCATCTCGTCCGCGGTCCCTTCTCCCGGGCCCGGGCACGCGGCGGGGAGAGGTCCCTCCCCGTCCGCGCACGGGCGCGCCGACGTACACGTACGCACTGCTCGCAAGAGAGCACACAGCAAAAGCACGTAACCCAAGCACGGGCGGCGGGCCCCCGTCATCCCCGGCCGGACCGTACGGGTGCATCCTCCCACCCGCCACTGACAGCCCGTCGCCGGTACCTCCCTTCATGATCGCGGACGACCGCCCGGTGCCCGCTCAGCGGCATGATCGGTCCGGAAGAGGCCGCGGGTCCGGCCGGAATACGACCGGGGAGCGGCGGAAAACGACCGCCGCGGCCGGTCCGGCGCACCGGGAGGGGCCCGCGCGGCCGCGCGCCGACGCGTCCATGGGGGTGACATCGTGGGCAACCATCGGTCCGCGGCCGGCGTCCTACGGAGGAATCCGGCGCTCCGAAGGCCCAGGCTCTAGGCTTGGCCGGATCGAAGCAATGAGCCACCACGCAGCAGGGAGCGCATGACGTGCGGCCGGTAGGCAGCAAGTACCTCCTGGAGGAGCCGCTCGGGCGCGGCGCCACGGGCACCGTCTGGCGCGGCCAGGTGCGCGGCGAGGAAGGCACCGCGGTCGCCGTCAAGGTGCTCAAGGAAGAGCTGGCCGGCGACCCGGACGTCGTGATGCGCTTCCTGCGCGAGCGCTCGGTGCTGCTGCGGCTGCGCCACCCGCACATCGTCCGGGTCCGCGACCTGGTCGTCGAGGGCGATCTGCTCGCCCTCGTCATGGACCTGATCGACGGCCCCGACCTGCACCGCTACCTGCGGGAGAACGGCCCCTTCAGCCCGGTCGCCGCCGCCCTGCTGACCGCCGCCGTCGCGGACGCGCTGGCCGCCAGCCACGCCGACGGCGTCGTCCACCGCGACCTGAAGCCCGCGAACGTGCTGCTCGCCACCACCCGGGGCGAGGACGGCGCCGAGCGGATGCACCCGATGCTCACGGACTTCGGCATCGCCCGGCTCGCCGACTCGCCCGGCGTCACCCGCACCCACGAGTTCGTCGGCACCCCGGCCTACGTCGCGCCCGAGTCCGCCCAGGGCCGCCCGCAGACCTCCGCGGTCGACATCTACGGCGCGGGCATCCTGCTGTACGAGCTGGTCACCGGCCGGCCGCCGTTCCGCGGCGACAGCGCGATCGAGGTGCTGCACCACCACCTCAACGACACAGCCGCAGCCGCCCCGGAAACGTGCCGGAGCCGCTGTGGACGGTCATCGAGCGCTGCCTGCGCAAGGAGCCCGCGCAGCGGCCCAGCGCCGACAGCCTCGCCCGCGCGCTGCGGGTGGTCGCGGCCGGCGTCGGGGTGCACGCGACCCCGGACGCAGGCCGAGGCGGCGCTCGCGGTCGGCGCGCTGCTGGCGCCCGACGAGGAGCCCACCCTCGTGGAGGGCACGGGCGCGCCCGCCGGCGCCGGCTCCGGCGACGCGGACCCCACGCAGGTGCTGCCGTCGGGGAGTTCGGTGTACGACCCCAACGCGGCCACCGGCGTCCTGCCCGCCGACTCCGGGTCGGGCCGGCTCCGCCGACAGCACCCGGGTGCTGCCGCCCACCCCGGGCGCCCCCCAGGGCCCGCCGCAGGCGCAGGGCCCGCACCCGTGGGAGTCGCAGCTCAGCGCGGCCCGGCAGCGCAACGACCAGACCGAGGTCCGCCCGGCCGGCCCCGAGAACGACCCGCTGCACCGCCGCCCGGTCCGCCGGCCGCAGCCCCAGCAGCAGCCGCAGCAGCGCCCGCACGGCCAGCAGGGTTACGGCGCGGCCCGCCCCGGCCAGCAGCGCGGCCAGGGCTACGGCTACCCCCAGCAGGGCGGCCAGGGACCGGGATACGGCTACCCGCAGCAGCAACAGCCGCGCCACCAGCCGCCGCCGCAGAACTACGGCCGGCCGTACGAGCCGCAGCGCCCCGCGCCCGCCCCGAACCGCCGCGCGGACACGCCCCGCGCGAGCCGCGGCGCAGCGCGAACCCGGTGAAGATCCCGGGTCTCGGCTGCCTCAAGGGCTGCCTGACCGTGATCCTCGTCGTCATCGTCATCTTCGTGATCGTCTGGTACACCACGCCGCTGCCCGAGTGGGTGAACAGCACCCGCAACCTGTGGGACGCCTCGACCCACTGGCTGAACACGGCGTGGGACAAGATCTCGGCGATCACCGGTGATTCGGGCGGCGGTTCGCACGGCGGCGGCTGACCGGCCGCGCGCGGGCCGCCGCCGCAGCCGGCGACCCGCCCGCGTCACGCCGCACCGCCGTGCCCCCGGCGGCCCGACCAGCCGTGTACCCGCGCGTCCGCCGGTGCCGTCCCCGGACCCGCGAACGGCCGCTGACACCGCCCACCTTGAGGATTTGTCGACTTCCAGAGGGTGATTTCTCCGGCAGAACGCCTCCTCACCGGCGCGCCCGTACCCCGAACGCCCCCTGACCCGCGTAGCTTTGTCGCCAACACGAGGCGACGCGGGCCGGCGGGCAACGCGCGGCACCACGGCGCCCGGAGAGACGATGCGACGGACCGTCGGAGGAGTCGGAGCAGTCTTGGCCAGGAAGATCGGCAGCCGTTACACCGCCCACCAGGTGCTCGGGCGGGGGTCGGCGGGCACCGTGTGGCTCGGCGAGGGCCCCGAGGGCCCGGTGGCCATCAAGCTGCTGCGCGAGGACCTCGCCTCCGACCAGGACCTCGTCGGCCGCTTCGTCCAGGAGCGCACCGCGCTGCTCTCCCTGGACCACCCGCACATCGTCGGCATCCGCGACCTCGTCGTGGACGGCACCGACCTCGCGCTGGTGATGGACCTGGTGCGCGGCACCGACCTGCGCTCCCGCCTGGAACGCGAACGCCGGCTGCTGCCCGAGGCCGCCGTCGCGGTCGCCGCCGACGTGGCGGACGCGCTGGCCGCCGCGCACGCCGCGGGCGTCGTGCACCGCGACGTCAAGCCGGAGAACGTCCTGCTGGACTCCGCCGCGCCCGCCCGGGCCCGGCGGCGCCCCGCCCGCGCTGCTCACCGACTTCGGCATCGCCCGGCTCGTGGACTCCCCGCGCCGCACCCGCGCCACCCGGATCATCGGCACGCCCGACTACCTCGCCCCGGAGATCATCGAGGGCCTGCCGCCGCGCGCCTCGGTCGACATCTACGCCCTGGCCACCGTGCTCTACGAACTGCTCGCCGGTTTCACGCCGTTCGGCGGCGGCCACCCCGGCGCCGTACTGCGCCGCCATGTCACCGAGACCGTGCAGCCGCTGCCCGGCCTCGCCCGACGACCTGTGGCAGGTGCTCGCCCAGTGCCTGGCCAAGGCGCCCGCGTCCCGGCTCAAGGCGGGCGAACTGGGCGCCCGGCTGCGCGAGTTGCTGCCGGGCCTGGCCGGGCAGCCCGCGCTGGACGTGGCCGCGCCGGGCGCGGACGGCGCCGCCGCCGCGACGCCCTACGGCGACGACCCGCGGCCAGGCGCCGCCGCCGTCCTCGTCCCCCGACCGCAGGCGCGGCGCCGTCCCGCTGGTCCGCGGCGCCGCCCCCGACTCCAGCCGCGACACCCACACCAGCATCAAGCTGCCCACCGCCGACGAACTGGCCGGACTTCGGGTCCGCCGCCCGGGCCGGCCGCGGCGCGCGGCAAGGGCCGCGCCTCCGACCCCGACCGGCCGGCCAGCCCCCGGCACCGCTCGGTGTCCGACGCGATGCGGCAGCGCCGTATCAAGGTCGCCGCCGCGGCCGCCGCCGCCCTCGCGGTGGCCGGGATCGGCGGCTGGGGCATCGCCGCCGGCTCCTCCGGCCACGGCAGCCACCCGGCGCCCGGCGGCGGCACCTCGCGCGACGACCAGCGCGCCCTCCGGCGGCTCGGCGACCCGCGGCGCCGGCACGCCGACCGCGCCCACCGCGGGCGCCGCCTCGCCGCAGGGCCGGACCGGCGCCCCGGTCGAACTGCCCCGGTGGTCCGCCTTCCGCGACGCCCCGGCCGCGGCCGTCCGGCTCACCGGCGGCCCCCGCGCCCTGGCCGTGGGCAGCGACACGTACGTCTTCGCCCGGGGCGCGGACAAGAACGTCTGGTACGTCGTCCGCGACGGCTCCGGCTACGGCCCGTGGCACCGGCTCACCGGGATAAGCGTCGACGGCGACCCGGCGGTGGTCTCCGACCAGCCCGGCCGGATCGACCTGTTCGCCGTGGGCACGGACGGGCTGCTCTACCGCCGTACCTTCACCGGCGGCTACTGGCAGCCGTGGCTCCAGGTGGACGAGCGCACCCGGTTCGACGCGGCGCCGGCCGCCGCGTCCTCGTCGCCCGGCCGGATCGACCTGGTCGGACGGGTCGGCGGCGACCTCGTGACCGCGTCCCTGGTGGACGGCCGGTGGAACGCCTGGGCGCTCGTGCCGACCGCCGGCCGGATCACCGCGGCCCCCGCGCTGGTCTCGCGCGGGCCCGGCAGCCTGGACGCCTTCGTCGTCCGCAAGGCGGACGGGGCGGTGCTGCGGCTGCCGTACTCCGGCGGGGCGTGGCGGCCGTCCACGGTCGTGCCCGGGCTCGACGCGCACGCCCGGCCCGAGGCGCTGGTCAGCGGCGGCCGCCTCTACGTGTTCGCCGGGGGCGCCCAGGCCGAGCCGGTCGAGGCGGCCAGGTCCTCGCAGGCGCCGGCCCCCGCGGCCGCGCTGCCCGGCGGCGCGGGACCGGTGGGCACCGCCGGGGTCCGCGCACGCGCTGGAGCTGTACACGGTCACCCCGCGCGGGACGCTGGCGCGGGCGACCGCGGGCGCGTAGCCGTACGCAGTCGCGCGGTGGCGCGGTGATGGTGACGGCGGTGGGCGGGGTCTCGCCACGCCCCGACTCGGAACGGGCGCCCGGTGCCGGGCACCTGCGCGCGGGCGGTGGCGGTGGGGCGCATGGTGCCCTTGGGGTGCCTGCCGGCTGGCGGGGCGGTCGCGCCGCCGACCGAAAACCGCCCCCCACCCGCCCAGCCGGTAGGCTGGCCCTGTGGCGATCGTCGACGTATCCGAAGAGCTGAAGTCCCTCTCCTCCACCATGGGGTCCATCGAGGCCGTCCTCGACCTGGACCGGATGCGGAACGACATTGCCGCGCTCGAGGAGCAGGCCGCGGCGCCGTCCCTGTGGGACGACCCGGAGAACGCGCAGAAGATCACCAGCCGGCTCTCCCACCTCCAGGCGGAGCTGCGCAAGGTCGAGGCCCTGCGCGGCCGTATCGACGACCTCGCGGTGCTCTTCGAGCTCGCCGAGGCCGAGGACGACGCGGACACCCGCACCGAGGCCGAGGCCGAGATGGAGGACGTCCGCAAGGCGCTGGACGAGATGGAGGTCCGCACCCTGCTGTCCGGCGAGTACGACGCCCGCGAGGCGCTCGTCAACATCCGGGCCGAGGCCGGCGGCGTCGACGCGGCGGACTTCGCCGAGCAGCTCCAGCGGATGTACCTGCGCTGGGCCGAGCGGCACGGCTACTCGACGGAGATCTACGAGACCTCCTTCGCGGAGGAGGCCGGCATCAAGTCCACCACCTTCGTGGTGAAGGCGCCCTACGCGTACGGCACCCTCTCGGTCGAGCAGGGCACCCACCGGCTGGTGCGCATCTCGCCGTTCGACAACCAGGGCCGCCGCCAGACGTCGTTCGCCGGCGTCGAGGTGCTGCCCGTCGTCGAGCAGTCGCGACCACGTGGAGATCGACGAGTCCGAACTGCGCGTCGACGTCTACCGCGCGTCCGGCCCCGGCGGCCAGGGCGTCAACACCACCGACTCCGCGGTCCGCATCACCCACCTGCCCACCGGCATCGTCGTCTCCTGCCAGAACGAGCGCTCGCAGATCCAGAACAAGGCGAGCGCGATGAACGTCCTCCAGGCCAAGCTGCTCGAACGCCGCCGCCAGGAGGAGCAGGCCCTGATGGACTCGCTCGGCAAGAGCGACGGCGGCAACTCCTGGGGCAACCAGATGCGTTCGTACGTCCTGCACCCGTACCAGATGGTCAAGGACCTGCGCACCGACCACGAGGTCGGCAACCCGCAGTCGGTGCTCGACGGCGACATCGACGGCTTCATCGAGGCGGGCATCCGCTGGCGCAAGTCCCGGGAGAAGACGGACGCCTGAGGACCCGGCCGGGCCGTACGGACCGGACCCGCGTGTTCCTATTCGTCTCCCATGTCACAGTGATGTGGAGAACTGCCGGGCACACAAGGGCAATTCGCCCATTGCGTGCTTAATGACCTTGACGGCCTCCGGGAAAGCCGAGAGGGTGCTGTGCGGCATGCGCATGTAAGAGGCGTGAGCGCACGGGGGCGAGCGCATCCGGTCCCTCCAGTGACACCGCACTCGGCATGGCTGCGCTGTCCCAAGCAGACATCTACTGGGGGTACTTGACACATGAGCAAGCGCAACACACGGCTGCGCGTCACGCGCGTCGCCGCGGCGGCCGTCATCGCGGCCGGCGCCTCCCTGACGGCTGTCGGCGTCGCCCAGGCCGCCAGCAACCCCACGGTCGTCCACAACGACGCGTCGTCCCCCAAGGACGGCATCATCGGCGGTGTCGGCCTGATCGGCGGCACGGACGCGGGCACCGACTCGGGCGCCACGTCCGGCGCCGACTCCGGCACCACCTCGGGCACGGACTCGGGCACGCACGACGGGTACGGACTCCGGCACCACCACCGGCACGGACTCGGGTACGACCACGGGTACGGACTCCGGCACCACGACGGGCACGGACTCGGGTACGTCCGACGGGCACCTCGACGGGCGACGCTCGACCGGTACGGTGCCACGGGTACGTCGACCGGCACCTCGACGGGTACGTCGACCGGGCGACCTCGCGGCACGTCCACGGTCCGACCGGTACGTCCACGGGCACGTCCACCGGCACCTACCGGTACGCCGGCGCGGTTCCGGCTCGCTCCACCAGCGGCTCCGGGTCCTCCGGGTCCGCGACCTCCGGTGGCAACGACAACACCTGCACCCTGACCGGTGAGAGCGTCGACTGCGGCAACAACGCCAGCACCGACAACAACGCGCAGGTCCAGCAGGGCAAGACCACCTCGCAGCTGGCCGAGACCGGTTCCAGCGGCACCACCTTCATGATCATCGGTGCCGCCACCCTGATCGCGGGCGGCATCGGCTTCCGCCTGACCCCGCGCCTGGTCAACCGCGGCGGCGGCAACGTCGCCTGATCGCGGCTCCGCAGCGCACACAGCAGCACGAAAGCGGGCCCGGGACGCAGCAGCGTCCCGGGCCCGCTTCCGCGTGCTCACATGGTGATGCTCGACGACGGATGTCGCACAGGGCTGTGCTCAGCAAAGGGGACGTCGCGAGGGGTGCCGGCGCCGACGGCGGCCGGAGAAGGTGCTGGAAGGCGGTCTGCGGGCCCTCAGGCCGTGGCGTGCTCGACCACGAGGACGACGGCGAGCAGGGCCACCAGGAGGGCGATGAGGGTCGCGGGCGATATGGAGGACCAGCCGCCCTCTTGTTCCATCCGGGCGCGGTTCGCACGGCAGACCGCGCAGCGGCCCTCGCTCACGGGTCCGGCGCAGTTGGCGCACACCAGTCGGTCGAGCGTCATGGCGATCTCCTCCTCCGTCCGGTGAACGGCCCCGGTCACAAAATTGTTCCCTGGGTCGGGCGGTGCTACTCCCACGTACATGTCGCCCTTCCACTGTGACAGGTTCCGCCGCCCAGGGCTCCTCGGGGCGGGAAACCCGGGCCCCGGAGGAGCCTCGGCCACGGGCCCGGAACCGGCCGGCGGGCGCCCGCGGCGGCGGCCGTACGACCCCCATAACCGGCGCGCGCACCCGCGCGCAAGCGCACCGCACCCTGGTGCCTACGGGGCCAATGACGGATTTGCCCGCATGTGCCCTGTGGGCCAAGGCCACCAACCCCCTGCGGCGACTGCGCACGCCGCGCCCGTTCGCGTAGTGTCGCCCCCACATCCCCCATCGACCGCTCCCCCGTAAACCTCGACCCTGGTGCCAACGTGATCCGATTCGACAGCGTCACCAAGACCTACCCCAAGCAGAACCACCCCGCCCTGCGGGACGTCTCGCTGGAGATCGAGAAGGGGGAGTTCGTCTTCCTGGTGGGCTCGTCGGGCTCAGGGAAGTCGACCTTCCTCCGGCTGATCCTGCGGGAGGAGCGTACGGACACCGGCATGGTGCACGTCCTCGGCAAGGACCTGAACCGCCTGTCCAACTGGAAGGTCCCGCAGATGCGGCGCCAACTGGGCACCGTCTTCCAGGACTTCCGGCTGCTGCCCAACAAGACGGTCGCGGAGAACGTGGCGTTCGCCCTCGAAGTGATCGGAAAGGCCCGCGGCACCATCCGCAAGACCGTCCCCGAGGTGCTGGACCTGGTCGGCCTGGCCGGCAAGGAGGACCGGATGCCGGGCGAGCTGTCCGGTGGTGAGCAGCAGCGCGTGGCCATCGCCCGCGCCTTCGTCAACCGCCCGATGCTGCTGATCGCCGACGAGCCGACCGGCAACCTCGACCCGCAGACCTCGGTGGGCATCATGCGCCTGCTCGACCGGATCAACCGGACCGGCACCACCGTGGTCATGGCCACCCACGACCAGAACATCGTCGACCAGATGCGCAAGCGCGTCATCGAACTGGAGAAGGGGCGACTGGTACGCGACCAGTCGCGCGGTGTCTACGGCTACCAGCACTAGCATCCGGCTGCGCCGCCGCCGGGTACGCCGACCCGCCCGCAGCACCTTTTCGAAAGGAACCCCGTCCCTCATGCGCGTCCAGTTCGTCCTGTCGGAGATCGGCGTCGGTCTCCGCCGCAACCTCACGATGACCTTCGCGGTCATCATCTCCGTGGCGCTCTCGCTCGCCCTCACCGGCGGTGCCCTGCTCGCCAACAAGCAGGTCGACGCGATGAAGGGCTACTGGTACGACAAGGTCCAGGTCACCATCTACATGTGCAACAAGGCGGACGCGAGCACCTACGCCGAGCTGTGCCAAGGGTGCCGTGACCGCCGACCAGATGGCGCAGATCAAGAAGGACCTGTACGCGCTGCCCGTGGTCCAGAAGGTCTACTACGAGGACTCGCGAGGACGGCGTACAAGCACTACAAGGAGCAGTTCAAGAACAGCCCGCTGGCCAACGCGATCACCCCGGACCAGATGGAGCAGAACTTCCGGGTCAAGCTGAAGGACCCGACGAAGTTCACGGTCGTGGCCAGCGCGTTCGACGGGCGGCAGGGCGTGCAGTCGGTCGAGGACCAGCGCAAGGTGCTGCAGAACCTCTTCGACCTGCTCAACGGCATGACCAGGGTCGCGTACGTGGTCCTCGCCTTCATGCTCACCGTCGCGATGCTGCTGATCGTCAACACCGTGCGCGTCTCGGCGTTCAGCCGCCGCCGGGAGACCGGCATCATGCGGCTGGTCGGCGCGTCCAGCTTCTACATCCAGATGCCGTTCATCATGGAGGCCGCCTTCGCGGGACTCGTGGGCGCGGGCCTGGCGTGCGTGATGCTGCTGGGCGGCCGGTACTTCCTGATCGACGCCGGGCTCAAGCTCCAGGAGAAGATCCCGCTGGTGTCCTTCCTGGGCTGGGACTCGGTGATCCAGGTGCTGCCGCTGGTGCTGCTCATCGGCGTCGTGATGCCCGCGGTGGCGGCGTTCGTCGCCCTGCGCCGCTACCTCAAGGTCTGACGCGGGAGCCCGGCGCTGTCCGGCACGGCCGCCCCGCGGCGGCGCCTCCCGGTTGCGGGAACCGGGCATAGGGGGTACTGGCATCCTTCGGTACGGATCACCTTTCTGCCCTAGACTTCCGGCCATGTCCGGCCCGTCGATGTTCGGGACGCCCCGCCGCTGGCGCCGCGGGGCCACCCTGACGTTGGTGTTCAGCGCGGTGCTCGCCTCGGGCGCGGCGGCCGGCAGCCTGACCGACGCCGGCGTCCAGGCACGGCGTACCGGCTCCCGTATCGCCGCGGGCCCGGTCGCCGAGACCGGTCCAGGCCGGCCGGCGGGCCACTCCGCCGGCCCCGGCCGGACGGCCGCGGACGACGGCAAGGGCCGGCGGCGGCCCGGCGGGCGGGGCCGAGGTCCCGCGCCCGGCGGCGCGGACCCCGCCGACGACACCGGGCGGATCGCCGCGGAGATCGCGGACGGCAAGGTCGGCGCGGCGGCCGTGGAGAAGATGGTCAGCCGCAGCGGCGACCGCTGGTCGTCCTTCTACACCGCCCAGGAGTACGCGGGCCTCCAGCAGGCGCTGGACGGCCGGTACGTCGGGCGTCGGCGCTGTCGGTCCGCCGGATCGACGACGGCCGCATCCAGGTGGCCGGGCGTGCAGGTCCGGCAGCCCGGCGGCGCGTGGCGGGCCTGCGCCCCGGCGACATCCTGGTCACCATCGACGCCACCCGCTGCACGGGCCTGGCCGTGACCGAGGTGGTCGCGGACCTGCGCGGCGACAGCGTACCGGGCAGCCCGGTCACCCTCGGCGTGCAGCGCGGCGCCCTCGACCTGGACGGGTCCCGGTGCGCCGGGCCACGCTCGCCACCGACGCGGTCACCGTGGCGCGGCACAGGGACGGCCCGACCGTGGTCACCGTCGACGCCTTCACCCGCGGGGTCGGCCGGCAGGTCCAGGACGCCGTCAAGGGCTCCGACCACGGCGTCCTGCTCGACCTGCGCGGCAACTCCGGCGGCCTGGTCACCGAGGCGGTCGCCACCGCCTCCGCCTTCCTCGACGGCGGCCTGGTCGCCACGTACGACGTGCACGGGCAGCAGCGGGCGCTGTACGCGGCGCCCGGCGGCGACACCGCGGTGCCGCTGGTGGTGCTGGTCGACGGCGGCACGATGAGCGCGGCCGAGATGCTGTCGGGCGCGCTCCAGGACCGCGGCCGGGCGCTGGTGATCGGGCTCCCGCACCTTCGGCAAGGGCTCGGTGCAGATGCCCAGCACGCTGCGCGGACGGCTCGGTGGCCGAGCTGACCGTGGGGCACTACCGGCTGCCGGACGGCCGCAGCCTGGACGGCGGTGGGCATCGACCCCGGACGTGGTGGTCCCGGTCGGCCAGGACCCGCTCGCCGACAGCCGCGAGGTATTCGCTGGCCTCGGGGCCCCCTCGTAGTGGGACAATGGCCCGGCTATGGCTAAAGAGACGGGTCGCAAGATGATCGCGCAGAACAAGAAGGCGCGGCACGACTACCACATCCTCGACACCTACGAGGCGGGGCTGGTGCTCACGGGCACCGAGGTCAAGTCCCTGCGCCTGGGCCGCGCGTCGCTCGTCGACGGCTTCGCCCAGCTCGACGGCGGCGAGGCGTGGCTGCACAACGTGCACATCCCCGAGTACACCCAGGGGACCTGGACCAACCACACCGCCCGCCGCAAGCGCAAGATGCTGCTGCACCGGGCGGAGATCGACAAGCTGGACCAGAAGTCGCAGGAGACCGGCCACACGGTCATCCCGCTCGCCCTGTACTTCAAGGACGGCCGGGTCAAGGTCGAGATCGCGCTGGCGAAGGGCAAGAAGGAGTACGACAAGCGGCAGACGCTGCGCGAGAAGCAGGACCGGCGCGAGTCGGACCGCGCGATCTCGGCGGTCCGCCGCAAGCAGCGCGCCTGACCGCGGACCCGGGCGGTCCGGGGCCGCGCGCGGCGCCGGCCGCGCGTCGGCGGGGAATACGGTGGCCCGTGCGGGCGCTGATCCCGTACGATGGGCATCAGCCACTCCGTGCGGGTGGTGCACCTTGAAAACACCACATGGGGATGATCGGTTTCGACTGGGGATGTCGAAGCAGGGGAAGCGAGCCGAGGAAGCGGCAATGATCTCGTTAACCATATGTCGAAACCAATAATCGCCAATTCTCAGCGCGATTCCTCCGCCTTCGCTCTCGCTGCCTAATTAGCAGCTAGCGAAGACTCTGCGGAGTGTCAGCCCGGGGGTGTTCCCGACCCGGATCCTGGCATCATCTAGGGAACTCAACCGTCGAGCCCGGTCACGGGGCTCGGCGGGAAATCAAACAGTGGCTGGGCCCGTCGGCGGCTTGTCCGCGTGACTGCCGGGGCCGAGAAAAGCACAGCGGACTGCGCTCGGAGAAGCCCTGGTTCCGCACCACAGGACGCGGGTTCGATTCCCGCCATCTCCACCATCCCGTGCCTGTACTCCGACCCGCGCCACACAGCGCGGGGCGGAGAAGGTCCATGTGCGTCACGGCGTCACCCGTCCGGGTGGCGCCGTTCGGCGTTTCCGGGCGCCGGTGGGCGGGGACGATCCGCGTCGCCGGCGTCTGGGGGTTCGGGCGCCCGCGGGGGCGGCGGGCTCACAGCCGCCCGCGCCCGCGGGTGAGTGCATGGTTGCGCGTGTGTCACCTCGCGCCACGGCACGGAAACCCGCCGTTCCTATGGTCGGCTTGACAGGCGGCGGACGGCGCGCTGTGCGGGCGGCGGCCGCGGCTACGGGCACGGCGGCGGGAGGCGGCATGATGGCGGTTGGCGCGCGGGGCGGCCGGTGGATCGAGCAGTGGGACCCCGAGGACGAGCGGTTCTGGGACGAGGGCGGCGGCCGGCGCATCGGCCACCCGCAACCTGGTCTTCTCCGTGCTCTCCGAGCACATCGGCTTCTCCGTGTGGAGCCTGTGGTCGGTGATGGTGCTGTTCATGGGCCCGGCCTACGGGATCGACCCGGCGGGCAAGTTCTTCCTGGTGGCGATGCCGACGCTGGTCGGCGGCGTGCTGCGGGTGCCGTACACCTTCGCGGTGGCGATGTTCGGCGGCCGGAACTGGACCGTCGTCAGCGCGCTGCTGCTGCTGGTGCCGACCGTGACGGCGGCCTTCGTGATGAAGCCGGGGGTGTCGTACACCACGCTGATGGTGGTCGCCGCGCTCACCGGGGTCGGCGGCGGCAACTTCGCCTCCTCGATGACCAACATCAACTCCTTCTACCCGCTGCGGCTCAAGGGCTGGGCGCTCGGGCTCAACGCGGGCGGCGGCAACCTCGGGGTCGCCGCGATCCAGCTCGTCGGGCTGCTGGTGATCGGCACCGCGGGCGCCGCGCACCCGCGGATCGTGCTGGCGGTCTACATCCCGCTGATCGTGCGTCGCGGCGCTGCTCGCCGCGCTGTTCATGGACAACCTGGCGCCGGTGCGCAACGACACCGGGGCCGCCGCTCGACGCGGCGAAGGACCCGCACACCTGGATCATGTCGGTGCTGTACGTCGGCACCTTCGGCTCGTTCATCGGCTACAGCTTCGCCTTCGGCCTGGTGCTCCAGAACCAGTTCGGCCGCACCCCGCTCCAGGCCGCCGACCTGACCTTCATCGGCCCGCTGCTCGGCTCGCTGGTGCGGCCGGTCGGCGGCAGGCTCGCCGACCGGTTCGGCGGCGGCCGGATCACCTGGTGGAACTTCCTGGCGATGGCCGCGGCGACCGGCGTGGTGATCGGCGCGTCCGAGGCGAAGTCGCTGCCGGCCTTCCTGGTCGGCTTCATCGCGCTGTTCGTGCTCAGCGGGATCGGCAACGGGTCGTCGTACAAGATGATCCCGGGGATCTTCCAGAAGAAGGCCGAGGCGCGCGGGCTGACCGGCGAGGAGGCGGCGGCCTACGGGCGGCGGCTGTCCGGCGCGTCGATGGGGCTGATCGGCGCGGTCGGCGCGCTCGGCGGGGTCGGCATCAACCTCGCCTTCCGCGAGTCCTTCCTCGACTCCGGCGTCAGGCACCCCCGCCTTCGTGTCCTTCCTGGCCTACTACGCGGTGTGCTTCGCGGTCAC
Source organism: uncultured Actinomycetota bacterium (assembly GCA_963820715.1). Classification (GTDB taxonomy): domain Bacteria; phylum Actinomycetota; class Actinomycetes; order Streptomycetales; family Streptomycetaceae; genus Actinacidiphila. Next base: position 83,963 of record CAWGAU010000009.1, read on the forward strand.
CTGGGCCGTATACCTGCGGCGGCCGGCCGGAGCGCGCGGCGGGCGCCGGGGCGTCGGCCGCCGCGCCCGCCACGGCCTATGCGGAGGTCTGAGCGGCCCGCACGCGGGGCCCGGCCCGGGGCGGGTACGTAACACCGGGGAAATCAGGGCGAACCCGGACCGACACCCCGCGTTGGGACGATACGGTCCCGGCGGGGTGATCGAGCCAGAGGTGCCGAGAGGCGCCAGGAGGTTGCAGGAGGCGGCGGCGCGGACGTCATCGCGCCGGCCGCCGCGCACGGCCCGGCATGTCCGGCGGATCAGCGAAGTGAGTGGGGCAGAGCCATGGAAGCGCACTCCGGAACGAATCCCGCGGCGGAAGCGGTGCAGCCGCTCGGCGGGTTCACCGTCGGGGTGACGGCCGCCCGGCGCGCGGACGAGCTGGCCGCGCTGCTGGAGCGGCGCGGCGCGGCGGTGCTGCGCGCGCCCAGCCTGCGGATCGTGCCGCTGTCCGACGACGCGGAACTGCTCGCCACCACCAAGCAGTTGCTCGACGACGCGCCCGACGTGGTGGTCGCCACCACCGCGATCGGGTTCCGCGGCTGGATCGAGGCGGCCGACGGCTGGGGCCTCGGCGAGGCGCTGCTGCGCCGGCTCGGGGCGGCCGAACTCCTCGCCCGGGGGCCGAAGGTGCGCGGCGCGGTGCGCGCGGCCGGGCTCACCGAGACCTGGTCGCCCGCGTCGGAGTCGATGGCCGAGGTGCTCGAACGGCTGCTGGAGGAAGGGGTGGAGGGCCGCTGCGTCGCCATCCAGTTGCACGGCGAGCCGCTGCCCGGCTTCAGCGAGGCGCTGCGGGCGGCCGGCGCGCGGGTGGTGGCCGTGCCCGTCTACCGGTGGATGCCGCCGGAGGACCTCGGGCCGGTCGACCGGCTGCTCGACGCGGTGTACGCGCGGGCGGTGGACGCGGTCACCTTCACCTCGGCGCCCGCCGCCGCCTCGCTGCTGGAGCGGGCCGAGCGGCGCGGCCGGCTGGACGAACTCCTCGACGCCTTCCGCCGGGACGTGCTGGTGGCCTGCGTCGGGCCGGTCACCGCGCTGCCGCTCCAGTCGCGGGACGTGCCGACCCGGCAGCCCGAGCGGTTCCGGCTGGGGCCGCTGGTGCAGCTGCTGGCCCGGGAGTTGCCGGGGGCGGTCCGGCAACTGCCGGTGGCCGGGCACCGGTTGGAGATGCGCGGGCACGCCGTGGTCGTCGACGGGGCGCTGCGGCCCGTGCCGCCGGCCGGAATGGCGCTGCTGCGGGCGCTGGCCCGCAGGCCCGGATGGGTCGTGGGCCGCGCGGACCTGCTGCGGGCGCTGCCCGGGGCCGGCCAGGACGAGCACGCCGTGGAGACGGCGATGGCGCGGCTGCGGGCGGCACTCGGCGCGCCGAAGCTCGTGCAGACGGTGGTGAAGCGGGGATACCGCCTCGCCCTGGACCCGCGGGCGGACGACAAGTACGGTTCGCCGCTCTGAGTCCCGTCGCGGCACGGACACCCCTTCGCCGTACGGACGCCTCTTTGGCGTACGACACCTCTTTACCGAACGGGCACCGATCTGCCGTACGGACACCGCGTCGCCGCACCCGCGCCACGTCGCCGGCCGGGCCACGGCAGCGGACGCGGAACAGGTCCGCGCTCTAGCCCGCCCCGGAGGGGTACGGCACTCTGGGGTGGGAGGTGGCTCTTGATGCGTTTCGACGGGGGCCGGGTGTGGTTGGACCTGGTGGGCGTGAGCACGCAGGAGGGCTTCCCCGACGGTGAGCACCTCGCCGGGTGGCTGCACGGCTCGGGTCTCGTCCCGGCCGGCGTCTTCGTCCCGGTGGCCGCGGACTGGCCGGCCCGGTTCGCCGCCCTGCGCACCCTTCTCCACCGGTTCGCCGAGGCCGAGGTGGACGGCGCGGAACCGGCCGGCCAGGACATCGCCGCGCTGAACGCCTTCGCCCGCCCCGCACCCCCCGCCCTCACCGCCGTCCGCGCGGACGGCGCCCTGCACCGGAGCCTGGCCACGCCCCCGACCTGCGAGGAACTGCTCGCGGCCGTCGCCAGGGACGCGGTGGACCTGCTCACCGACCCCGTCGCCAGGGCCGGACTGCGCCGCTGCGAGGGCCACCACTGCACCCGGATCTACCTCGACACCTCGCGCGGCCGGCGCCGGCGCTGGTGCAGCAGCGAGGTGTGCGGCAACCGCGAGCGGGTGGCCCGGCACCGGCGCCGTACGACGGTCTCCGCCGCGCGGGGCTGACCCGTCGCGGGACACGGCCGCGCCGCACCGGCGCCCGGGTGGGCAGAAGCCCGCAGGTCGCGTACGGTTGCAGGCTGTCCCACGCACCGGCCGCGCGGGGCGCCGCACAGCAGAAGGGGGCCCTGCGTGGCCGCGCAGACCGCAACACCCGGGGTACGTGACCAGGAGATCGCCGCGGAGCAGGCGCACCTGGACCGGGTGTACCGCCGCCTTGAGGAGAAGATCCACGAGGCGGAATTCCTGATGACCGACGCCGCGCAGCGCGGCCAGGTCGGCACGCCCGGCGCGCTGGCCGAACGCGACGCGCAGGTCTTCCGGGCGGGTGTCCACCTCAACCGGCTCAACAGCGAGTTCGAGGACTTCCTCTTCGGCCGGATCGACCTGCTGCACGGCAAGGACGGCAAGAAGGGCGCGGACGGCGCGTTCACCTCCGTGGAGCCCGTCGGACGACGCGATCCGCCCGGACGCCACCGCCGACGATCGCCGAGACCCTGCACATCGGCCGGATCGGCGTGCTGGACGCGGACTACGCCCCGCTGGTCATCGACTGGCGGGCGCCGGCCGCGGCGCCGTTCTACCGCTCCACCCCGGTCGCGCCCGGCCGGGTGGTGCGCCGCCGGGTGATCCGCTCCAAGGGCCGCCGGGTGCTGGGCGTCGAGGACGACCTGCTGCGCCCGGAACTGGAGACCGGCCTGCCCGTGGTCGGCGACGGCGCGCTGATGGCGGCGCTGGGCCAGGCGCGTACGCACAGCATGCGCGACATCGTCTCCAGCATCCAGGCCGAGCAGGACCTGGTGATCCGCGCGCCCGCCAGCTCCGTCACCGAGGTCACCGGCGGCCCCGGCACCGGCAAGACCGCGGTCGCCCTGCACCGGGCGGCGTACCTGCTCTACCAGGACCGGCGCCGCTACTCGGGCGGCATCCTGTGCGTCAGCCCGACCCCGCTGCTGGTCGCGTACACCGAGGGCGTGCTGCCCTCGCTCGGCGAGGAGGGCCAGGTCGCGATCCGCGCGGTCGGCTCGCTCGTCGACGGCGTGACGGCCGAGCTGTACGACGATCCGGCCGTGGCCCGGATCAAGGGCTCGCTGCGGATGCAGAAGGTGCTGCGCAACGCCGCCCGCGGCTGCCTGGACCTGCCCGGCGGCGCGCAGGACGGCCGTCCGGCCCGGCTGCGGGTGGTCGCCTTCGGCCGCCGGCTGGAGCTGGACGGCCAGGAGCTGGCCCTGGTCCGGCAGCAGGCGCTCGGCGGCACCGCCCCGGTCAACCTGCTGCGCCCGCGCGCCCGCCGCCTGCTGCTGGACGCGCTGTGGCGCAAGACCGGCCGCCGCTTCGACGACAGCGAGCTGGCCGCCGAGGAGCGCCAGGGCTTCGACGAGGACATCGCCGGCGAGCAGGAGTTCCTCGACTTCATGGACGCCTGGTGGCCGGTGCTGGAGCCGCGCCGGGTGCTGGCCGCGCTCGCCGACGAGAAGCGGCTCGCCCGCTGGGCCCGCCGGGTGCTGAGCCCGCCCGAGGTGCGCCGGGTGGCGCGTTCGCTGCGCCGCGACGGCTTCACCGTGCACGACGTGGCGCTGCTGGACGAGCTGGACACGCTGCTCGGCCTGCCGCCGCGCGACAAGCGCCGCGAGCTGGACCCGCTGGACCAGCTCACCGGGCTGGAGGAGCTGATGCCGCAGGCGGCCGGCGAGAGCCGCCGCGAGCGCGCGGAGCGGCTGGCCCGCGAGCGGGTGGAGTACGCGCACGTCATCGTGGACGAGGCGCAGGACCTGACGCCCATGCAGTGGCGGATGGTGGGCCGCCGGGGCCGTACCGCGACCTGGACGGTCGTCGGCGACCCGGCGCAGAGTTCGTGGACGGACATGGACGAGGCGGCCCGCGCCCGGGAGGAGGCGCTCGGCTCCCGGCAGCGCCGCCGCTTCACCCTCACCGTCAACTACCGCAACCCCGCGGAGATCGCCGAGGTCGCCGCCACCGTGCTGGCCCTGGCCATGCCCGGCAGCCCGTCCCCGCGCGCGGTGCGCTCCACCGGCGTGCTGCCGCGCTACGAGGTCGCGGGCGAGGACCTCGGCGGCGAGCGTGCGGGCGGCGGCGGAGCGGCTGCTCGCCGAGGTGGACGGCACGGTCGGTGTGGTGGTGGCGATGAACCGCCGCGCGCAGGCCCGCGGTTGGCTGGAGGGGCTCGGCGACCGGGTGGTCGCGCTCGGCAGCCTTGAGGCCAAGGGGCTGGAGTACGACGCGACGGTCGTGGTGGCGCCGGCGGAGATCGCGGAGGAGTCCCCTGCGGGGTTGCGGGTGCTGTACGTCGCCCTGACGCGGGCGACGCAGCGGTTGACGGTCCTTGCCGTCGGTAAGGACCTTCCCGACGCGGACGGCGTCCCCGACCTCCTCCGCGCGTAGCCCGGCGGCGCCTCACCGGAACCGGGGTGCCCTTGCGCCCGGCGGCGCCCGTACTAGGGACGCCGGGGTGCCCTGGACGCGCTGGAGGCTGCCGCTACCGGCACGGCCGGGGTCCCTACGGCAGCAACGCCTCGGGCCGGTGCCGACGTGCAGCCCGCGTCGTGGCTGGTCGCGCAGTCGGCCCCTGGTAGGGGCTCGGTGGAACGGCGCGGGCAGCCGGCCCCGGCCGGTGGCACCGCTCGGCAGTGAGTGCCCCTGGAGCCGCGCGGCGCGGTAGGGCACCCTCGTGTGGAATCGGCGCCCGGGCCCGCCGGGCCCCTGGGTGGGGCACCCTCGTGCCAGTGGGCGCCCCTGAAGCCGCGCGGCAACGGTGGGGCACCCTCGTGTCAGTGGGTGCCCGGGAGCCTCGCGGACGAGAAAGTGGCACCGACCCGCCATGCTCGCCTCGCGGCAAGTGGGCGCTCGAAGCGCCTAAGGTTGGGCCCGGGGGCTTGGATCGAGCCGGTGCCGTACCCAGGCTAACAAACCCTCGCCCGAAGCTCTTCCCACCCGGGCCGTTTCCCCGGATTCCCCGCCGCTCGCGGCGAAATCGGCGCAGATTCCCCGCGAAGACACCCCGCGGCTACCCCGCTCCCGCATCGTGGAAGTACGATTCCACTGCCACTGTCGGGTTTACGCTGTACCCGGCGGTAGGTGCAACGATCGATCCGCATTGCGAACACGCGCCGGCGTGTGTGTGCCGCACCCACCCGTATCCCCATATCCCGTCACCCCACCACGGACCACCCTCACGCAGGAACCGGAAGAAGGTCGTCATGGCAACGGCGCCAAGCGTCTCGTACTCGATCACGGTACGGCTGGAGGTCCCCGCCAGCGGGACCGCGGTCGGCCGGCTCACCACCGCCGTCGAGTCCTCCGGCGGCTCGGTCACCGGCCTCGACGTCACCGCCTCGGGCCACGAGAAGCTGCGCATCGACGTCACCGTGGCGGCCAGCTCCACCGCGCACGCCGACGAGATCGTCAGCAAGCTGCGCGGCATCGAGGGCGTCACCATCGGCAAGGTCTCCGACCGTACGTTCCTGATGCACCTCGGCGGCAAGATCGAGATGCAGTCCAAGCACCCCATCCGCAACCGCGACGACCTGTCCATGGTCTACACGCCCGGGCGTCGCCCGGGTCTGCATGGCCATCGCCGCCAACCCCGAGGACGCCCGCCGGCTGACCATCAAGCGCAACTCGGTCGCCGTGGTCACCGACGGCTCCGCGGTGCTGGGCCTGGGCAACATCGGGCCGAAGGCCGCGCTGCCGGTGATGGAGGGCAAGGCGGCGCTGTTCAAGCGGTTCGCCGGGATCGACGCCTGGCCGCTGTGCCTGGACACCCAGGACACCGACGAGATCGTGGCGATCGTCAAGGCCATCGCCCCCGGCTTCGCGGGCATCAACCTGGAGGACATCTCCGCGCCGCGCTGCTTCGAGATCGAGGCCCGGCTGCGCGAGGCGCTGGACATCCCGGTCTTCCACGACGACCAGCACGGCACCGCGATCGTGGTGCTGGCCGCGCTGACCAACGCGCTGCGCTGCGTCGGCAAGGAGATCGGCGCGCTGCGGGTCGTCATGTCGGGCGCGGGCGCGGCCGGTACGGCCATCCTCAAGCTGCTGCTGGCCGCGGGCGTGAAGCACGCGGTGGTCGCCGACATCCACGGCGTGGTGCACGCCGGGCGCGCCGACCTGGTGGACGACGGCGCCGGCCCGGCGCTGCGCTGGATCGCCGACAACACCAACCCCGAGGGCGTCACCGGCACCCTGAAGGAGGCGGTGGTCGGCGCCGACGTCTTCATCGGCGTCTCGGCCCCCAACGTGCTGGACGGCTCCGACATCGCCCGCATGGCGGACAAGGCCATCGTCTTCGCGCTGGCCAACCCCGACCCCGAGGTCGACCCGGGCGCGGCCCGCGAGACGGCCGCCGTGGTCGCCACCGGACGCAGCGACTTCCCCAACCAGATCAACAACGTCCTGGTCTTCCCCGGCGTCTTCCGCGGCCTGCTCGACGCCCAGTCCCGTACGGTCAACACCGAGATGATGCTGGCCGCTGCACGCGCGCTGGCCGGGGTAGTTGGGGACCACGAGCTGAATCCGAACTACATCGTGCCCAGCGTCTTCAACGACAAGGTCGCCGGCGCGGTCGCCGACGCGGTGCGCAACGCCGCCAAGGCACAGGGGCAGCAACCCGAGGGCGGATTCGAAACGTCGACCGTGTGACGACGGACCGTCATCCCGACGGCCCCGCACAGGTTTCGCAAGGGTTTTTCCGCGACTCGCGCGGGCAGGCGATTGGCTTTCCCCCCATATATGGGGGCAGGATGCACACCTGGGCAGTGAGGCACACAGCAACAGCTTCGAGCTCGCGCCCCCATGGCAGAAAGAACACGGGAGTACAGATATGAACCGCAGTGAGCTGGTGGCCGCGCTGGCCGACCGCGCAGAGGTGACCCGCAAGGACGCCGACGCCGTGCTGGCCGCGTTCGCCGAGACCGTCGGCGAGATCGTGGCCAAGGGCGACGAGAAGGTCACGATCCCCGGCTTCCTGACCTTCGAGCGCACCCACCGCGCCGCCCGCACCGCCCGCAACCCGCAGACCGGTGAGCCGATCAACATCGCGGCCGGGTACAGCGTGAAGGTGTCCGCGGGCTCCAAGCTCAAGGAAGCCGCCAAGGGCAAGTAGGTCCGGCCGGAGCAGGGCCCGTCCTGTCCAGACAGTGACGTGTGATACCCGAGGGCGGCCGTTCCCCGCGTGGGGACGGCCGCCCTCGGCGTGTCCGGGGCCCGGGCCGGCGCGGCCGGGTCCCGCGGGCGCTACGCCACCGGCTCGGGCTCCCGGGTCCGCCCGGGCAGCTCGATGTCGGCGCCCAGGCTCTCCAGCTTCGCCAGGAAGTTCTCGTAGCCGCGGTTGATCAGGTCGATGCCGTGCACCCGCGAGGTGCCCTGCGCGGCCAGCGCCGCGATCAGGTACGAGAAGCCGCCGCGCAGGTCGGGGATGACCAGGTCGGCGCCCTGGAGCTTGGTCGGCCCCGAGACCACCGCGGAGTGCAGGAAGTTGCGCTGCCCGAACCGGCAGGCGCTGCCGCCCAGGCACTCGCGGTAGAGCTGGATGTGCGCGCCCATCTGGTTGAGCGCGGAGGTGAAGCCGAGCCGGGACTCGTAGACCGTCTCGTGCACGATGGACAGCCCCGACGCCTGGGTGAGGGCGACCACCAGCGGCTGCTGCCAGTCGGTCTGGAAGCCCGGGTGCACGTCGGTCTCCAGCGCGATGGCGTTCAGCGGGCCGCCCGGGTGCCAGAAGCGGATGCCCTCGTCGTCGATCTCGAAGGCGCCGCCGACCCGCCGGAAGGTGTTCAGGAAGGTCATCATCGAGCGCTGCTGCGCGCCGCGGACGTAGATGTCGCCCTCGGTGGCCAGCGCCGCGCTCGCCCAGGAGGCGGCCTCCAGGCGGTCCGGGATGGCGCGGTGGGTGTAGCCGCCGAGCGAGTCGACGCCGGTGATCCGGATCGTCCGGTCGGTGTCCATCGAGATGATCGCGCCCATTTTCTGCAGGACGCAGATCAGGTCCTCGATCTCCGGCTCGACCGCCGCGTTGGACAGCTCGGTGACGCCCTCGGCGAGCACCGCGGTCAGCAGCACCTGCTCGGTGGAGCCCACCGACGGGTACGGCAGCCGGATCTTGCAGCCGCGCAGCCGCTGCGGCGCCTCCAGGTACTGGCCGTCGGCCCGCTTGTCGATGGTCGCGCCGAACTGGCGCAGCACGTCGAAGTGGAAGTCGATCGGCCGGCCGCCGATGTCGCAGCCGCCCAGGCCCGGGATGAAGGCGTGGCCGAGCCGGTGCAGCAGCGGGCCGCAGAACAGGATCGGGATCCGCGAGGAGCCGGCGTGCGCGTCGATGTCGGCGACGTTGGCGCTCTCCACCCGCCGCGGGTCGAGGACCAGCTCACCGGGGGCCTCACCGCTCTCGACGGTCACCCCGTGCAGCTGGAGCAGGCCGCGCACCACCCGCACGTCGCGGATCTCGGGGACGCCGCAGCAGCCTGCTGGGCTCGCTGCCGAGCAGCGCGGCGACCATGGCCTTCGGCACGAGGTTCTTCGCACCTCTGACCTTGATCTCACCTTCCAGGGGGGTTCCACCGTGGACGATCAGCACATCGGCGTTGTCGGTCATGGATCTCGCGATCGGGTCGGGGGAGTTCACTCGGACAGGTCCGTCGGGTCCGTACCGTCGCCGGTCCGTACCGTCTCCGGGTTCTTACCGTCGCCGGTCCGTACGGTCGGGCGGCGCGCGGCCGGCGGGTTTCGCCGCCGCGCGGGAGCCAAGAAGAAATGGTAATGCGCCCGGCGGCCGGATCGGCGCCGCCGTTGACCCTCCGCCTTGCCGCCGGTTGGGGGATCATGTCCCCCATGACCGAGGTGTCCTCGCTCACCGGACGACTGCTGGTGGCCACGCCGAAGCTCGCGGACCCCAATTTCGACCGCGCGGTGGTGCTCCTCCTCGACCACGACGTGGAGGGGTCGCTCGGCGTCGTCCTGAACCGCCCCACCCCGGTCGGCGTCCGCGACGTGCTGGAGCCGTGGGCGGCGCTGGCCGGGGCGCCGCAGGTGGTCTTCCAGGGCGGCCCGGTCTCGCTGGACTCCGCGCTGGGCCTGGCGGTCGTGCCGGGGGAGCCGGGCGAGGCCGTCGACGAGGCGCTGCTGGGCTGGCGGCGGGTGCACGGCGCGATCGGCCTGGTCGACCTGGAGGCGCCGCCAGAACTGCTCGCCGCCGAGCTGGGCTGCCTGCGGATCTTCGCCGGGTACTCGGGCTGGGGGCCCGGCCAGTTGCAGAAGGAACTGGTCGACGGCGCCTGGTACGTGGTGGAGTCCGAGCCGGGCGACGTGTCCTCGCCGGACCCCGAGAAGCTGTGGCGCGCGGTGCTGCGCCGGCAGCGCAGCGAGTTGGCGATGGTGGCCACGTATCCCGACGATCCGTCTCTCAATTAGGCTTGACGGTTATGAGCACTCTTGAGCCCGAGCGCGGGACGGGCACCGGCACTCTGGTCGAGCCGACTCCGCAGCTCTCCCATGGTGACGGCGACCACGAGCGCTATGCGCACTACGTCCAGAAGGACAAGATCATGGCGAGCGCGCTGGAAGGCACGCCCGTCGTCGCCCTGTGCGGCAAGGTCTGGGTCCCCGGGCGCGACCCGAAGAAGTACCCGGTCTGCCCGATGTGCAAGGAGATCTACGACGGGATGCCGGTCGGCGGCGGGAGCGGCGACAAGTCCGGCAAGTCCGGAAGGGGCGGCAACGGCTGACAGCGACGCGTTCGGCGCGGCGGACGTGCCGGACGACGACGCGAACAGTGGGGAGCGGGTGCACGCGCTGGTCGGCCAGGGCCGATTCGCCGAAGCACACGCCGCTGATCAGCGATGCCTTCGTCGAGCGCAACGGCAGCGCGGGCTACCTGCTGCGCGCCTGGGTGCTCGCCCAGGAGCAGCGGCCCGCCCAGGCCCGCGAGTCCGTCGACTGGGCGCTGGCCATCGCCTCGCCCGCCGAGGCCGCGGACGTCTTCGTGCTGGCCGGGGTGGTGCTGCTGTCGCTGGACGAGGCGCACGCCGCGCTGACCGTGGCGCTGCGCGCGGCCGGCGCGGACCCCGACGGCTGGGAGCCGTCGGTGCTGCTCTCCGACGTCTACCGGCGGCTGGGCCGCGTGCCCGACGCGGTCGCCGCCGCCCGCCGGGCGGTCGCGCTCGCCCCGCGCGAGGCCGAGGCGCAGGTGGCCCTGGCCCGCTCGCTGTCGGCCGGCCGCGGGCCGCTCGGCCGGATACCGCGCCGGCACCGCGCCGAGCACCGGGCGTCCGTCGAGCGCGCGCTGGCCCTCGGCGCGGCCCCCGGCCAGCTCGTCGCGCCGCGCGGCGGCGCCGTGCTCGGCGGCGTCGGGCTGGCGGTGTTCCTCGGCGTCCAGCTCTACCGGATCGAGACCGGCGGCACCTGGGAGCTGGTCGCGGCCGGGATCGTCTTCGCCGTGACGTTCGCCCTGATCGCCGTGCTGGTGAACATGGGCGCGCGCCGCTCCGGGGTGAGCGCCCGCACCCGGCTGCGCGGCATCCGGGCCACCACCCGCACCGAGCTGATCGGCGACGACTACCTGTGGCGGATCGCCGCGGTGCACGTGGGCACGCTCCTGCCGCTGCCCGCGCTGGTCACCACCGGGCTGGTCGCCGACCGGGCGTGGCGCGGCGACCCGTGGCCGCTGTGGGCGGTCGCGCTGCTCGCCGTCACCGGGCTGGGGGCGGTCGTGCTCGTGCTGCTGGGGGTGCCGTGGTGGTACGGCGGGATGTTCGCCCGCCGCATCCTGCGCTACGCCGCGCTGGTACGGGTGCAGATCACGGTCGTGGGCCTGCTGATCGGCGGCACCGTCGCGCTCACCGTGCGCGGGCGGGTCCCCGCCGGGGTGTGGGCGTGCGTCGCCGGGGCGCACCTGGTGTGGACGGTCGGGGGCTGGCTCGCCGCGGGGGCCTTGTCGGCCCGACTCCACGCTCAACGCCGCCGCGCCCTCTGACCTCCCCCGCGCCGGGGGGTGCCTTTGCGCCCGGCGGCGCCTTACGCCGGACCCCCCGGGTGCCCTCGCGGAGGACGGCGCCCTGTCCCCGGGCCCGCGGGGTGCCTTTGCGCCCGGCGGCGCCATAACCAAGGGCGCGGTGGGTGCCTTTGCGCCCGGCGGCGCCTTGCCAGGGGCGCGGTGGGTGCCCTTCCGGCACGAGGGTGCCTTACCCAGGGGCGCGGGGAACTGCGCGAGCAACCGGCCACCGGCCGGTGGTCCGGATGCGACAGCAACAGCCCCACCGGGCCGGTGACGACGTACAGCCATCGTCATGGCTGGTCGCGCAGTTCCCCGCGCCTCTTAAAAACGGGGCGCCCCGGTGGGCAAGGGCACCCGGACCCCTGGGTGAGTGGTCGCTTTCCGCGGGGCACCCTCTGCGCCCCTTAAAAGCGGGGCGCCGCCGAGGCGAGGGCACCCCGGGCCCGTGGGTGGGGGCACCCCGGTGGGCAAGTGCACCCGGGGCACCCGGTAAAGCGCCGTCGGGCGCGAGGAACCCCCAGGCGAGGGAAGAGTTGACGTATTGGTCTATGCCAATCCCCCTACCTCGGGGCAGGATTGGCCCCATGCATCTCATCCCCACCCCGAACCACTCGGCCACCTACTCCGCCGACGGCGCCTTCCCCCTCGCGGAGGGAACCGTGCTGGCGGCCGGCCCGGGTACGGAGAAGGCGGCCCGCTGGCTGCGGGCCACCCTCGTGGCGGCCACCGGGCTCCCCTTCGCCCCCGGTGAGCGCTCGGCCGAGGGCGTCGTGCGGCTCGCGGTGGACGAGACCGTGCCCGGCGGCCCGGAGGGCTACCGGATCACCGTGGACCCCACCTCCGGCGTCCGTATCACCGGAGCGGGCCCCGCGGGCGTCTTCTGGGGCGCCCAGACCCTGCGCCAACTGCTCGGCCCCGACGCCTTCCGGCGCGCCCCGCTCGGCGAGCGGGAGTGGCGGGTGCCGGCCTGCCACCTCACCGACGCGCCGCGCTTCGGCTGGCGCGGCTTCATGCTGGACGTGGCCCGGCACTTCATGCCCAAGGACGTGGTGCTGCGCTACCTCGACCTGATGGCCGCCCACAAGCTCAACGTGCTGCACCTGCACCTGACCGACGACCAGGGCTGGCGGGTGCAGATCCGGCGCTACCCCAAGCTCACCGAGGTCGGCGCCTGGCGCGAGCGCACCAAGGTCGGGCTGCGCGCCTCCCCGCTGTGGGACGAGCGCCCGCACGGCGGGTTCTACACCCAGGACGACCTGCGCGAGATCGTCGCGCTACGCGGCCGACCGGCACATCACCGTCGTCCCCGAGATCGACATCCCCGGCCACTCCCAGGCCGCCATCGCCGCGTACCCCGAACTCGGCAACACCGACGTCGTCGACACGAACGCCCTCGGGGTGCTGACCAGTTGGGGCGTCAACCCGAACGTCCTGGCCCCCACCGAGGACGTACTGCGCTTCTACGAGAACGTGTTCGAGGAGCTGCTCGACCTCTTCCCCGGGCCGTTCGTCCACATCGGCGGCGACGAGTGCCCCAAGGAGCAGTGGCGTGAATCGCCCGCCGCCCAGGCCCGGATCGCCGAACTCGGGCTGAAGGACGAGGACGAACTCCAGAGCTGGATCATCCGCCACTTCGACGGCTGGCTCACCGCCCGCGGCCGCCGGCTCATCGGCTGGGACGAGATCCTGGAGGGCGGCCTCGCGGACGGCGCCGCCGTCTCCTCCTGGCGGGGCTACGCGGGCGGAATCGCCGCCGCCAGGGCGGGACATGACGTCGTGATGTGCCCGGAGAGCCATGTCTACCTGGACTGGCGGCAGTCGGCGTCGCCCGACGAGCCGGTGCCCATCGCCCACGCCCGCACCCTGGAGGACGTCTACCGGTTCGAGCCCGTGCCCGCCGAGTTGACGCCCGAGGAGGCCGCGCACGTCATCGGCACGCAGGCCAACATCTGGACGGAGACGATGGATTCGGTCCGCGTCCTGGACTACATGGCCTTCCCGCGGCTGGCCGCCTTCGCCGAGGTCGCCTGGTCCGCGCTGCCCGCCCCGGCCGACCGCGACTGGCCTGATTTCGAGGCCCGGATGCGCGTCCACTACGCCCGCCTCGACGCCTTGGGCGTCGAATACCGGCCGTCCGGCGGCCCGCTGCCCTGGCAGCGCCGCCCCGGCGTCACCGGACGCCCCAAGGACGGCCCGCCCCCGATCGTGTGATCGATCGGGAACTCCCGCCCCCGCCCGGCCCCGACCTGGCACCGTGGACCCGTACCCTCACAACAGCATAGAAGGACGGCAATTCAGGCACTGCGGACGATTCCGTCGCAGTCGTACGATCACTCCCGGGACGGGCGGATCGGTACTTCGCGGACCCTCGCGTCGAGCGCCCGCGAAGATGTGCCAGAGTTGCCACGTCCGGGCTGTCAGCACGTACGGTACGGCTACCGCGTCACGGAGGTAGGCCGGGAAGGGGCAGCTGCGTGAGCACGTATGCACGGCAGGCGGCGGAGAACGTCACGCTGCCGTCCTCGCTCGACGAGGCGGTGGAGGTGCTGGCCGACATGCCCAGCGCCGTGCCCGTGGCCGGCGGCACCGATCTCATGGCGGCCGTCAACTCCGGGCTGCTGCGCCCGGCCGCGCTGGTCGGCCTCGGCCGGATCAGCGAGATCCGCGGCTGGCAGTACGCCGACGGCGCCGCCCTGCTCGGCGCCGGCCTCACCCATGCCCGCATGGGCCGCCCGGACTTCGCCGCGCTCATCCCCGCGCTCGCCACCGCCGCCCGCTCCGCCGGACCCCCGCAGATCCGCAACGCCGGCACCCTCGGCGGCAACATCGTCACCGCCGCGCCCGACCGGCGACGCGCTGCCGGTGCTGGCCGCCCTGGAGGCCAGCGTGATCCTCGCCGGGCCCGAGGGCGACCGCGAACTGCCGGTCAGCCACCTGCTCACCGGCATGGACCCGCTGCGCCCCGGCGAACTGCTCGCCTTCGTCCGCATCCCGCTGCTGCACGCCCCGCAGACCTTCCTCAAGGCCACCGGCCGGACCGGACCCGGGCCGCGCGGTCGCCTCCGTCGCGCTCGTCGTCGACCCGGCCCGGCGCCAGGTGCGCTGCTCGGTCGGCGCCGTCGCCCCGGTGCCGCTGCGGCCCCTGGAGGCCGAGCAGTGGGTCGCCGGGCTGATCGACTGGGACGGCGAGCGCAGCCTCGCCCCCGAGGCGTGCACGGCCTTCGGGGAGTACGTGGCCGCCGCCTGCATCCCCGACCAGCCGGGGGTCGAACTGCCGCCCGCCGCCGTCCAGCTGCGCCGTACCGTGGCCGCACTGTCCCGCCGAGCGCTCGGGAGGGCCCTGGCATGACCGACCAGCAGCCGCCGGACGGTCCCGGCAACTCCGGGCACTGGCAGCCCGTGCCCGGCGGCGGGGACTACGACCCCGACCAGACCATGCACGTCTCCTTCGCGGCCCAACTGCCGCCCGAGCCGCGGCCGGGCGAGGACCCGCTCGGCGCGCACGGCCCGGCCGGCCCGCGGCGGCCCGGCGGCTACCAGGAGCAGCCCGGGCGGCGCCGCCCCCGGTGACGGCTCCGAGGGCGACGCGGCCACCGCGTGGACGATCCCGGTCATCAGGGACGACGTGGAGGCCGACTCCGGCGAGTACTCCGTCGGGGCCTTCGCGCCCTCCTGGGACGAGGCGCCCTCGCCCGCGCCCCACCCAGTCCTTCCCGGCCGGCATGTTCGGCCAGGGCGCCGCCGCCGCGGCGCAGGCCCGCGCACAGGCGCGCAGAGGCCGCCGAGAGCGGCGGGCACCCCACCGGGCAGTGGGCGATGCCGTTCGGCGGCCCGGAGGCCGGCGAGGCCGTGCCGTGGCTGCCCGCGCACGCCCCGGCCGCCGACGCCGCCTGGTCCGGCGTGGTCGACGACCCCGACAGCCCCGTGCAGCCCGGCACCGAGCCCTACGGCCACCCCGGCGACGCGTCCGGCGACACCGCGCAGGGACCGGGCGGGTACGGGACGTCGAGCCAGGCCCTGGACGGCGGGTACGGGTCCGTGGACGAGCCGGGGCGGCCCGCTTCGGGCGGCGCGGGATTCGTGTCCGGCCCGGACGGCGGCGGGCGGCTCGGATCGGGGCCCCCGGACGGCGAGGACCGCCCGGCGGGCCACGGACCCGGGGACGCGCGCGCGTCCGGCGCGGAGCCGTACGAGGGCGACCTCCAGGGCGGCGCGGCGCCGTACCCGGGGGACGGCTTCGCGGGTGTGCCCGGCGGCGACGCCTTCCCGGCCGCCGGAAGCCCGCCGGACGGCACGGACGGCCCCACCGGGACCGCCGGCGACGACCCGTCGGCCGCGGAGGCCGTGGAGGCCGTGGGCGGCGCGGACGGCGCGGAGGCCGCGGACGGCCCCGACGGCGAGCGGGACCCGGCGGCCGGATCGGACGCCGGCCCCGACCAGGAGTTCGGCCCGGACCAGGAGTTCGGCCCGGACCAGGAGTTCGGCTCGGCGTTCGCGGAGGACGCGCAGTTCGCGGCGGAGCCCGAGCCCGAGCCGGTCGAGGAGACCCGCAGCGAACACCCGCTCGCCTCGTACATGCTGCGCGTCAACGGCACCGACCGGCCCGTCACCGACGCCTGGCTCGGCGAGTCGCTGCTCTACGTGCTGCGCGAGCGGCTGGGCCTGGCCGGGGCCAAGGACGGCTGCGAGCAGGGCGAGTGCGGGGCCTGCTCGGTCCAGGTGGACGGCCGGCTCGTGGCGTCCTGCCTGGTGCCCGGCGGCCACCGCGGCCGGCAGCGAGGTCCGCACCGTCGAGGGCCTGACCGTCGACGGCCGGCCCTCCGACGTGCAGCGCGCGCTCGCCGACTGCGGGGCCGTGCAGTGCGGCTTCTGCATCCCCGGCATGGCGATGACCGTCCACGACCTGCTGGAGGGCAACCACAAGCCCACCGATCTGGAGGTCCGGCAGGCGCTCAGCGGCAACCTGTGCCGCTGCTCCGGCTACCGGGGCGTGCTCGACGCCGTCCAGCGGGTCGTCACCGAGCGGGAGACCGCCACCGACGAGGACCCGGCGCCCGACGACCACCGTCCGCGTACCCCACCAGGGCGGCCCCACGGGTGCCGGCCCCACCGGCACGGCGGGAGGCGCCCTGTGAGCATCATCGAGGGCCCGGGGCCCGTCGCCGACGCGCCCGGCCGGGGCGGCCTCGCCGCACGGCATCGGCGCGTCCCTGCCGTCCGCCGACGCGCTCGCCAAGACGCAGGGCACCTACCCGTACGCCGCCGACCTGTGGGCCGAGGGCCTGCTGTGGGCGGCCGTGCTGCGCTCGCCGTACCCGCACGCCCGGATCACCCGGATCGACACCTCCGACGCCGTCGCCATGCCCGGCGTGCGGGCCGTCCTCACCCACGAGGACGTGCCGGGCGACGCCATGCACGGCCGCCGGGTCGCCGACCGGCCGGTGTTCGCCGAGGACGTGGTCCGCCACCACGGCGAGCCGATCGCCGCCGTCGCCGCCGACCACCCCGACACCGCCCGGCTGGCCGCCGCCGCGATCCTGGTCGAGTACGAGGTGCTGGAACCGGTCACCGACCCGGAGAAGGCGTTCGCCGCCGAGCCGCTGCACCCCGACGGCAACCTGATCCGGCACATCCCGCTGCGCTTCGGCGACCCGGAGGCCGCCGGCGAGGTCGTGGTCGAGGGCCTGTACCGGGTCGGCCGCCAGGACCCGGCGCCGATCGGCGCCGAGGCCGGCCTCGCCGTGCCCCGCCCGGACGGCGGCGTCGAGCTGTACGTCGCCTCCACCGACCCGCACGCCGACCGCGACCTGGCCGCCGCCTGCTTCGGCCTGGAGGCCGACCGGGTCAAGGTCGTCGTCACCGGGGTGCCCGGCGCGATGGGCGACCGCGAGGACTCCGGCATCCAGCTCCCGCTCGGCCTGCTGGCGTTGAAGACCGGCTGCCCGGTGAAGTTCGTCGCCACCCGCGAGGAGTCCTTCCTCGGCCACTCCCACCGCCACCCGACCCTGCTGCGCTACCGCCACCACGCCGACGCCGACGGCCGCCTGGTCAAGGTCGAGGCCCAGGTGCTGCTCGACGCGGGCGCCTACGCCGACGCCTCCTCCGACGCGCTCGCCGCCGCCGTCGCCTTCGCGGCCGGCCCCTACGTCGTCCCGCACGTCTTCGTCGAGGGCTGGGCGGTGCGCACCAACAACCCGCCGTCCGGGCACGTGCGCGGCGAGGGCGCCCTCCAGGTCTGCGCGGCCTACGAGGGCCAGATGGACAAGCTCGCCGCCAAACTCGGCCTGGACCCGGCCGAGATGCGCATGCGCAACGTGCTGGCCACCGGCGACCTGCTGCCCACCGGGCAGACCGTCACCTGCCCCGCGCCCGTCGGCGAACTGCTCAAGGCCGTCCGCGACGCCGACCTGCCGCCGCTGCCCGACGGCGACGACGAGTCGCAGTGGCTGCTGCCCGGCGGCACCTCGGGCGCGGGCGAGCCCGGCGCGGTGCGCCGCGGCGTCGGCTACGCGCTGGGCATGGTCCACGTGCTCGGCGCCGAGGGCGCCGACGAGGTGTCCACCGCGACCGTCCGCGTCCACGACGGGCGGGCCACGGTCATCTGCGCCGCCGTCGAGACCGGGCAGGGCTTCGCGCACGCTGGCCCGGCAGATCGTGCAGGAGGTGCTCGGCGTCGAGGACGTACGCGTCCTGCCGTCCGACACCGACCAGCCGCCCGCCGGGCCCTCCGCGCGCGGCCGCCACACCTGGGTGTCCGGCGGGGCGGTCGAGCGGGCCGCGAAGATGGTCCGCACCCAGCTCCTCCAGCCGCTCGCCGCGAAGTTCGGCATGTCGGTGGAGCTGCTCGCCATCGCCGACGGCAAGATCACCTCCTACGACGGGGTGCTCTCCACGACCGTCGCCGAGACCCTCGACGGCAAGGAGCTGTGGGCCACCGCGCAGTGCCGCCCGCACCCCACCGACCGGCTCGACGACACCGGGCAGGGCGACGCCTTCGTCGGCCTCACCTTCTGCGCGGTGCGGGCGGTGGTGGACGTCGACATCGAACTCGGCTCCGTGCGGGTGGTGGAGCTGGCGCGTCGCCCAGGACGTCGGCCGCGTCCTGAACCCGCGGCAGCTCGCCGCCCGCATCGAGGCGGGCCTCACCCAGGGCGTCGGCCTGGCCCTGATGGAGGACCTGCGCGCCCCCCGCGGCATCGTCAAGCGCCCCAACCTCACCGGGTACTGCCTGCCCACCGCGCTGGACGCCCCCGAGGTCCGGATCGTCAAGCTCGTCGAGGAACGCGACGTCGTGGCCCCCTTCGGCGCCAAGGCCGTCACCGCGGTCCCCGTCGTCACGTCCCCGGCCGCCGTGGCCGCCGCCGTCCGCGCCGCCACCGGCCGCCCCGTCAACCGCCTCCCCATCCGCCCCCAGGCGGCCATCGTCAAACCCGCGAACTGACCTTCCGGGGCCGGGGGGTCCGGCGCAGGGCGCGCCGCCGGCGCCGTCCGGCACCGGCAGCGGGCGGGGCCCCGTTATCCGAACTGGCCGGGCTGGTAGTCGCCGGCCGGCTGCTCGATGATGACGTTCAGGCGGTTGTAGAGGTTGATCGCGCCGATGAGGCACACCAGGGCCGAGAGCTGGTCCTCGTCGTAGTGCTTGGCGGCCCGCTCCCACACGTCGTCCGGGACGCCGCCGGCCGCGTCGGCGAGGCGGGTGCCCTGCTCCGTCAGCTCCAGGGCGGCGCGCTCGGCCTCGGTGAACACCGTGGCCTCGCGCCAGGCCGCGACCAGGTGGAGCCGCTGCCGGGTCTCCCCGGCGAGCTCGGCCTCCTTGGTGTGCATGTCGGTGCAGAACCCGCAGCCGTTGATCTGACTGGCGCGCAGGTTCACCAGCTCCCGCGTCGAGGCCGGCAGCGCCGAGGCCGCGACCGCTTTGGTCGCGGCGTTGAAAGCCTTCACGAACGAGCTGCCGACCTCGGTGCCGATGATGTTCAGGCGGGCGTCCATGGTGAACTCCTAGTCCTTGCCGGTACTTACCCCTCTCTAACGGCACAACGTGGCGAAATGTGACGGAAATGCACCCGGCGTGCCCGTATCCGGACGACCGCCGGCTACGCGCGCAGGTTGACGGCCGTGGTGCGCAGCGCGTCCAGGCACTGGTGGTGCAGCCCGCCGCCGAAGGTGACGCGGGTGGCGCCGAGCACGCCGAGTTCGCGCGGGGAGCGGCCGCCGGCCTTGCACAGGGCGTTGAGGGGCGCGCCGATGCCCTCGGCCAGGTCGCCGAGCACCTCGGGCGGGCACATGATCGGGTAGACGCAGTCCGCGCCCGCCGCGACGTACAGCAGCCCGCGCTCCACCGCGGCGGCCGTCGTCCGCTCGCCGCGCAGATACGTGTCGATCCGCGCGTTGAGCACGAGCGCGTCACCGGCGGCGGCCCGCACCCGGGCGAGGTAGTCCGCCTGCGCCTTCGGCTCCACCAGCGCCCTGCTCCGCGGGTCGGAGTCCTCCAGGTTGCACCCGGCGGCGCCGGCTTCGAGCAGCCGCTCGACCAACTCCTCGGCGGGCAGCCCGTACCCGGCCTCGACGTCGGCGCTGACCGGCACGTCCACGGCCCGGGTGATCCGGCGGATCGCCGCGAACATCTCGTCGGGCGGCGTGCCCTGGCCGTCGGGGTAGCCGAGCGACGCCGAGATACCCGCGCTCGGCGTCGCCAGCGCGGGGAACCCCGCCTCCGCGAAGACCTGGGCCGTGGCCGCGTCCCACGGCCCGGGCAGCACCAGCGGGTCGCCGGGGTCCCGGCCGTGGTGCAGCGCCCGCAGCGCGGCGGCGCTCACGCCCCGCCGCCGGGCGGTGTGCGGAAGGTCACATTGAAGCGGTTCCACGCGTTGATCGCGACGATCGCGCCGACCAGCCGGGGCAGTTCCACCTCGTCGAAGTGCTCGGCGGCCCGCGCGTACACCGCGTCCGGCACGAACCCGTCGGTCAGTACGGTGACCGCCTCGGTGAGCGCCAGCGCGGCCCGCTCCTTGTCGGTGTAGATCCCGTCGGTCTCCTCCCACGCGTCGAGCAGGAAGATCCGCTCGTCGCTCTCGCCCGCCTTGCGCGCGTCCCGCACGTGCATGTCCAGGCAGAACGCGCACTTGTTGATCTGCGAGGCCCGGATCTTCACCAGTTCCCCGACCACAGGGTCGAGCCCCTGCGCCGCCGCCTGGCCGAACGCCGCCATGGCCCGGTGCACGTCCGGCGCCTGCCGGGGGAAATTCGCTCGTCTCGTCATGCCCCAGACGCTACGGCCTGCCGCCGCCGCCCGGCTGGACCACTCGGCATCCCGATTCGTGGGCCAATCCCGCGCGGGCCGGCCCCGGCGGGAACCGGCCCGTCCCGCACGCGCGTCCTGGCTCGTGGCGCACCCGGACCGGTCCGGTCCGGTTCGCCGCCCCGGCGACCGGCCGGACGTCGGCCGCCGGCTGTAGAGTGCGCGGGTTCGAGCACGCATGCGCAAGGGCGCGGGAGCGCGGAAGAGGGGTCGGACGTGGGTCTGCTGGACGCGATCCGGGGCGAGTTCATCGACATCGTCGAGTGGACCGACGACAGCCGGGACACCATCGTGTGGCGCTTCCCGCGCCACGACAACGAGATCAAGATGGGCGCCAAGCTGGTCGTCCGCGAGTCCCAGACGGCCGTGTTCGTCAACGAGGGCCAGATCGCGGACGTGTTCACGCCCGGCACGTACACCCTCCAGACCCAGAACATGCCGATCCTGTCCACCCTCAAGGGCTGGAAGTACGGCTTCGACTCGCCGTTCAAGGCCGAGGTGTACTTCGTCACCACCCGGCAGTTCACCGACATGAAGTGGGGCACGGCGAACCCGGTCATCGTCCGGGACGCCGAGTTCGGGATGGTGCGGCTGCGGGCGTTCGGCTCGTTCGCCGCGCGGGTGGTGGACGCGGCGGCGCTGCTGCGCGAACTGGCGGGCACCGACCCGCAGTTCCGCACCGAGGAAGTGCAGGAGTACCTGCGGCAGTTGATCGTGGGGCGGCTGTCCAACGCGCTGGCCACCTCGGGCGTGCCGATGCTGGACCTGGCCACGCAGCAGAACGCGATCGGCACGCGGCTGGCGGCGGTGCTCACCGAGGAGCTCAAGCCGGTCGGCATCGCGGTGCCGACGTTCGTCATCGAGAACATCTCGCTGCCGCCCGAGGTCGAGCAGGCCATCGACACCCGGTCCCGGATGGGCATCGCGGGCAACCTCGACCAGTACACGCAGTTCCAGGCCGCCGAGGCGATCGGCGAGGCCGCGCGCAACCCGGGCGGCGGGGGAGAGGGCGTCGGCCTCGGCGTGGGCATGGCGATGGGCCAGCGGATCGCGGCGAGCCTCACCCCGCAGCAGCCCCGCGCCGGCGGCCGCGGCCGCCCCCGCCCCGGCCGGACCGCCGCCGCTCCCGTCCGCCGCCCAGTGGTTCGTCGGCGTCGGCGGCGTGCAGCAGGGCCCGTACGACCCGGCGGCGCTGTCCGGCCTGGTCGGCGCGGGCACGCTCACCCGCGAGACGCTCGTGTGGAAGGACGGCATGGCCGGCTGGCTCCCCGCCGCCCAGGTCCCGGAGGTCGGCGGCCTGTTCGGCGCGGCGCCGCCGCCGCTGCCGCCAGGGCTGAGGACGACGGCGTCCGTACGGGGCCGCGACAGGACCGTACGGGACGCACCGGACCGCGCAGCCGCGGGTGTCGAGCCGCGGCCGCGACCGCCGCACACGGAACAGACGTAGCGACGTACAGCCGCACCCGTAGAGCCGCGGACGTCATTTGCGCACACGCAACGCCGCGGCGCAGGGAACTACCACGGTGGGAGAACCGGACAGATGACCACGCAAGCGCACGGGGCCGGCGGCTCCGCGGAAGGCGCCGACGGCTCCGGGGCGGACGCCGGCGGCCGGTCGTACCCCTGCGAGTCGTGCGGCGCCACCGTGGAGTTCGCGCCGGGCGCCGACGCTCTGCGCTGCCCGTACTGCGGCCACCAGCAGGCCGTCAGCGCCGTCCCCCGCCAGGTGCGCGAACACCCCATCGAGGAACTGGCGACGCTGCCGGTCAAGCCGCGCGCCACCGGCGCGAGCGGCGCGCGGGCCTTCGTCTGCCCGGGCTGCGGGGCGCGCACGGAGACCGACGACCTGTCGGCGCGCTGCCAGTTCTGCGCCACCGCGCTGGTCGCCGACCCCGAACTGACCGAGCGGGTGGTGCCCGAGGCCGTCGTCCCGTTCGGCCTGGACCGCTCCGCGGCCCGCGAGCGGCTGCGCACGTGGACGTCCTCGCGCTGGTTCGCGCCCGGCAGCCTGAAGAAGGTCACCGAGGCCGAGACGTTCAAGGGCAGTTACCTGCCGCACTGGACGTACGACGCCCGCACCACCTCCTCCTACGAGGGCCAGCGCGGCGAGCACTACTACACCACCGAGACGTACACCGCGACCGAGAACGGCCAGCAGGTCACCAGGACCCGCCAGGTCCGGCACACCCGCTGGCACCACGCCTCCGGCACCGTCCGGCGCGACTTCGACGACATCCTGGTGGCCGGCACCGGGCACGTCAGCGGCAAGCAGCTCGACGAACTCACCCCCTGGCCGCTGGAGGAGGCCCGCCCCTACCAGGCGGAATACCTGGCCGGCTTCCAGACCGTGCGCTACGACGTGGAGCCGGAGGCGGGGCTGGAGACCGCCAAGCAGCGGATGGCCCCGGCCATCCAGTCCGACTGCCGCGCCGACATCGGCGGCGACGAGCAGCGCGTGGCGTGGGTGGACACCCGGTACGACGACGTGATGTTCAAGCTGATGCTGCTGCCGGTGTGGTTCCTGACCTACCTGCACGCGGGCAAGAGCTGGCAGGTGATGGTCAACGCCCGTACCGGTGAGGTGATCGGCGAACGCCCGTACAGCGCCGCGAAGATCACGGCGGCCGTCGCCGCGCTGATCGCGGTCGTCGCGGTGATCGTGGCGGTCGTCGCGCTCAAGTAGCCGCGAAGGCCGGGGAGTTCCCCTCCCGGCCCCCGGTCAGGCCGCGGCCCGCAGGTCGGCCGCGGTCAGCAGCGACAGCAGGCCGATCCGCTGCGCGCCCAGAGCCTCGGCGCCGCCCTGCTCGCGGTCGATGACGCACAGCGCCTCGCGGACGTCCGCGCCCAGCGCGCGCAACTCGGCGGTGGACAGCACGATCTGGCCGCCGCTGGTGACCACGTCCTCGACCACCAGCACCCGCCGGCCCACGACGTCCGCGCCCTCGGCGAGCCGGCAGGTGCCGTAGGGCTTGGCCTGCTTGCGGACGAACGCGCACGGCAGTCCGGTGTGCCGCCCGAGCGCGGTCACCACGGGAATCCCGCCCATCTCCAGGCCCGCCAGCACCTGCGTGCCGGCCGGCACGAGCGGCGCCATCCGCCGGGCGATGTCGTCCAGCAGCACGGGGTCGGCCTCGAAGCGGTACTTGTCGAAGTACTCGGTGGCGGTGATGCCGGAGCGCAGGACGAAGCTGCCGGTCAGATGCGCGGCCGCGTGGATACGGCGGGCGAGGCCGTCGGGAGAGGTCACAACGCGCCATTGTCGCAGGCGCGGGCGGCTCGGGGGCGCCCGGTCGCTGGGGCACGACGTGCGGGCCCGCTCGCCGGGCGCCCGGGCTCTTCGGAGGGCGCCCCGGGGGATCGCGCGGGTCCCGACGGGCCGTCGAGGCGGCGGCGGGGAAGTCGTGGAGGCCGTGACCGGAATCGAACCGGCGTTACTCGCTTTGCAGGTTTGTCGGTGCTGGTCAGGAAGCGATTCGGGCTCGTTCGCCGACGTTCACTCCCGTCTATCCGCCGTAGTCGAGCGTGCTGAGTGGACGGTGCTGAACGGCGACGTACGGCAGTGAACGAGACGGCAACTGAGACGGACATATGGTTCTGCGCTGCGCACAGGGAGGGTGCGCCCCCAACTCATGTCAGAGGCGTCCCCGGGCTCAAGTGAGTGTGCGTGACCATCGCGGGGCGTACGCGTGTGTTGATGTCAGCCGTTGATGTCGCTTGCGGCTTGTTGTGCAGGAACTTAGTGCGGGGTCAGCGGATCTGCACGTTCTCCTCTTACACCGCCGGTGACCTGCTGCGAAGCGGTCACCGTTGGTCGTTGCTGGTGATCCTCGGTCACCCTCGCCCGGCCCAGGGACGGCCCCATGATCAACGGCCCCCTAGACCCCCAGGCGCGTGGTCGCCAGGCGACTTCAGTCGCGCCCTGACCCAGGCGCTCCGGACACTTTCGAAGGCGACCACATGTGTGCGGTCGTCGCCTGCCTTACTTAGCTGCTTGTGCCGGCCCTTGATGTCAGTCACTGCTTGTTGTGCGAGCCGAGTCGCCTCACGTGACTGGAGAGCCTGATGTGTTAGTCCCGGGCCCACGTCGGCTTGAACCTCTAGCGTAAGCATGCTTCTCAGACTCCACCACGATGCACTGGGACCGACTGCCTGAGCGGATCACACGGCACGAGATGGGCAGATCTGGTAAAACAATCGCCTGTAGGGGTGCAGGTCACTAGTCTGCGACACGTGCACTTCTGAACTCCTGGAATACGGCTTATTCTTCCATGACCTTGGGATTTTGAAATGATTGCACTCCTGGCAGCAGCAGGGGTAAGCGTAGCATTGGCAATATTTGCCTATCTGCTAAACGTGCGCAGCGAGGCCATCAAGGCAAAACATTCCGCTGAATTAGAGTGGGTCGGGTTGCAACTCCGAGACCTGTACGGCCCACTGTTCGTACTCGCAGAGGAAAACGAGAGGACTTGGAGAGCGTTCAGGAGTGCATACCTACCCCCCATTGCAGAACGGCGCGGTACGAATGAACTGACCGATGCTCAACAGGATCTTTGGCGAAAGTGGGTTACCGTCGCTTTCCTACCCTCTGCTAGAAGGATGAGAGACATAATCTTACAGCACGGTCATCTATTTATCGGAAGCGAGATCCCGGAAACCGTCCTGGAATTCTGTTCGCACGTCACTTCGTATGAAATGCTGACCACGGACTGGAGTAGTGGCCTTTCCGACGGGAGTCCCATTGTGAGACATCCCGGCGATGCGTTCATCAAATATATCACGCACTCATATCAGACCCTTAGAACAACTCACGAAATTCTACGCGAAACTTACTCCCTCAAATAGTTGAAGGTGGACCACATAGTGAAAGTCTTCCTCAGTTGGTCAGGAATCAGGTCTCAACGAGCAGCAGAAGCCTTGAAATCTTGGCTTCCCGACATCATCCAAGCCGTTGACCCTTGGGTCTCATCGCAAGATGTGTCAAAGGGCAGCAGAGCACTCTCCCATGTAGCTAGCAGTCTGGAAGGGTCAAACTTCGGAATCATTTGCGTAACTCCCGAAAATCAAGACTCACAATGGTTGAATTTTGAGGCTGGCGCACTTTCAAAGCAACTTAATCAAGCTTTCGTTTTTCCGTTCCTGCTTGACATCGAAGTGGCCGATCTAACGGGTCCATTATCGCAGTTTCAAGCAACTGCAAGCGATTCAGTAGAAGATGTCTACAAGTTGCTATCTGACATCAATCAAACCCTTGACACGGGAGGGGTTCCTGACAGCAGACTACGAAGGACATTCGATAAAAACTGGGCCGATCTAGACGCCATGCTGAATGAAATCAGAAAGGATGCCCCGAACGGCAGGCCAAAGCAGCGAACAACCCAAGACATGTTCAGGGAACTGACCGTCCTCTTACGCAGACAAGATCGTCGAATATTTGAGCTAGCGAGCCAAATGAGTGATACTCCGCAACGGCAAATTAGAGCCCCTCAAATTCCAATATATTCATCTCCCGATCAAATTCGCATCGAGGAAGCCCTGGCCCACTTCGGATTGACCCAAAAAACTTACTCGCTGGCTAGCGCCATAGACGGCACGCACGCCATTATATTTAGGCACCCAATGTCCGACTCTGTCTTGAAAACCCTGAAGGTGCGTCTACGCGACATGCTGGATTTCGAAGTTTCGATCGTTTTACCACATAACCCAACTGAGTGACTCAGGCTAATAATCTTCACAAACAGCCACCAGAAGAGAATGCAGAGGACCCAGTTAGTCAGCGCGGGATAGCGGCAGCCAAGTCGCTCATTGACGTGACTATAGCTGCTGCTCCCGCATTGACCATCCTCTCAGCCTTTCCGGGCTTGTTGGCATAACCGATGGCCACCATTCCAGCTGCGTCGGCTGCCTGGACATCCCGTACCGCGTCACCCACGAAGACACACTCTCTCGCATCTGCTCCTGCGGCGCGCATTGCCGCATACAGGAGTTGCGGGGACGGCTTCATGGATGAGGGCTTCCCAGCGATCCGGCCGAATTGGTCCGCTACGTAGCGATCGAGGCCGTGCGCCGCAAGGTAGCCCGTCATCGCTGAGCGTGCGTTGTTGCTCACTAGCCAAACGGAACGCCCTCCGGCCGCGCAAGCCTTGAGAAAGGCCACGCTTCCGGGGGTTGGACGCGCACCGACCGCCGCCTTTTCCTCCAACCGCATGAGAAGGTCATCCGCCTGCGGAACTAGGTCCGGCCTTTCCTCATCAATACGATGCAGCAGGGCTAGCGGGTCAGATTCACTCTTAGCCCAATCCGGGGTCTTCTCACCCCAAAGCTCCCCACGCAAGTCACGCGCAATATCGCTGGCGGGGATGCTCGCGAAGACCGAACAGACTGGCCCGTCGAAGTCGAGCAGGACATGTCTCACCGGCGCGAGGATGGGGGTCAGTTCCTCCCGAGTCGTGCTCATGCGCGCTCGAAAGCGATTGTGGACCATACGCTGTTGAACCATGTCGTGGCCTGCTGCACGTACTGAGAGCCCATCGACTCCGCGTCCGGCCCGGCTGCATGGTGGAACAGGGTCGCGTCCTTGCCTGTGACGTCGTAGAACGTGCGGGTGTCGCCCTCAATTGCCAGTGTCCGTTCACGCAGGGGGTAGAAACCGAAGAACGCATCACGGTGGTTCAGGACGTACAGCTTGAACAGCGATGTCGCTCGGTAGACCTTCACTTCCACTGACGCCTTCTCCACCAAGCCCATCTCGGCCAGCACCTCAACCGAGTGCTTGATGCCGGCCGCGTTCGTCAGCGCGATGTCGCGGGCCCGGTCCCTCAGCGCGGGGTCATCCGCCAAACCGTCCACCAGGGCCGGAACCGCCATCGGGGCCGTGGTATCCGGAAGCAGGAGACGGACCGCGATGGACTCCGGCCGCAGACGACCCGCGCGGATCTTATCGAGAGGTTCTTGCATCGCACTGTGCAACGTCTCGCTGCTGAACCCCACGAAGTCGACCGTGACCTGCTGATCGGCGAACGCCATCTCCAGATGGGGGCGGAGCCCAACAGGGCGTTCGGTGCGCTCACGGACGAAGGACCCGGAGCCCTTCCGGGTCACGATCAGTCCTTCGTCCTTGAGCATGTCCAACGCCTTGGTCACGGTGCCGCGGGCAACGCCGAATCGCTCGGACAGCGCGGGCCCAGAAGGAAGCTGCACACCTGGCTCGAACTTCTTCGTGAGGATCTCGGCTCGCAGGATGCTGCTGACCTGCAAGTACGGGGGGCGTTCGTCGTTCGGATCGAGGCTCATCCCGCCATGGTAAGCCACCTGCCCAACCTGCGCGATTCACCCAGCCTGGTCGTCCTGGTTGACCTGCCTAAGCAGGTTGGCTATGTTGGGCACGTCGCCACGGAGACATCCGGAACGACGTAGAGGGGCCCTTCTTCGGGCTGCTCAGACACGCCCAGGAGCCCCGCGTTGGTCGGGGGGAGGTCACCGGCGCCTTGTCAGCCGGATGGCACGAGACCGAAAGGTCACGTCTCTGCCTAGAACGGGCTTCGGCAGCTCTACCTGATACGGGAGCTGCTGGCCCGAAGGAGACATGCACGTCAGCCCCGGTATTCACGCCGTGAGGGCGCCGGATCAGATCCGGCCCGGGGCGCTCGCACCACCCATCGCCCGGTTCGGCGGCTCCCGACCAAGGACATTCCGCCGTTCCGGGTTCCTCCATCCATCGTCAGGAGACGACCCGTGTACGACTTCGTCGGGCCCCATCGGGCCGAGAGCACGACCGAGTTCATCGAACTCGCGCTGGGCACCCCGCTGGACCTGTGGCTGGGTGTCGAGGGCGAGAGCGAGCAGGAGCAGGCCGCGCGCATGGCGGCGGCCCGGGACATCCTCGCCGACGACCCGGGCATGGTCGACCGGACCACCGCGCTGGCGGTGGAGACGATCGGCCGGACCATGCCGGAGTTGCTGCACCTCGCCCCGGCGCCCCGCCCGGCCACGGTGGTCCGCCGCCGGGCGGGCAGGAAGGGGCTGGCGGCATGACCACCACCGACCCGATGTCCGGTGCGGGCACGTCCCGTACGGATGCGAACCTGGACGCCGCTCGCGCGGATGTGAAAGCGGAGATCAGCCGGACGGACAACAAGGCGTCGCTGTTACTGGCGTTCGTCGGTGCGCTGCTCGCTGGGGTGTGGGCCGTGGCGTCCGGCCGGCGCCTACCGCTGGTGTCGCTGCTGATCGGCGGCGTGGCGGTGCTGATGCTGGCCGTTGCCTCCGGTGTGCTGCTGTGGGCGGTGCGCCCGAACCTGGGCGGTGCCCGTCCGGTCGGGTTCCCCAAGTGGGCGACGCTGGCGCCTGAGCAGGTGATCGCCGACCTGTCCAGCGATGACCGGGCCGAGCACGTCGCGGTGTTGTCGCGGATCGCGGTGCGGAAGTTCACGCACCTGCGGTGGGCGGTCGACCTGACCTGCATCGCTGGTGTGCTGCTGCTGATCGCCGCCGCGATCGTGATCGGCGGTGCGGCATGACCCGAACGACCAAAATCCTGCTCGTCACGGCGCTGGCGGCTGTGGTCGCGATGGCGTTCCGGGTGTCCTGGAACGCGTTGCGCGACATCGCCAGCACGATCGGCGCCGACCACACCGCCGCCCTGCTCTACCCGTTCGTGGTCGACGGCCTGATGGCCCTCGCGCTGGTCGCCACACTGATTCTGACGGGTCCCGACCGTAAGTTCGCGCTGCGGGTGCTGGCCGGCTTCACGGTCGCCTCGCTGGTCCTGAACTACGTCCACGGTCTGGTGCCCGCGCTGCACGCGCACGCCGCCGGTCGGCTGCACCTGGTCGACTACGGGCCGGCCAACTGCGTGCTGGTTCTGCTGGCCACCTCGCTGCCGGTCGGGTCGATTTTCTTCGGCTCCGACCTGGTCGCCAAGGTTCTGCACCACCGACCCGCCCCGGTCGCAAATCAGGATCAGATCATCCTCTTCTACCGTAAATCGGTTGGGGTCTGACCTGCGGGAGTCGACTCCCGCCGCCCCGCCGGCGCCGGTCGACGCGCCCGCTGCCGGAGTCGACCGACCCGGCGCCGCTTCCCGCGCCGGTCGAGCTCTGCCCCGGCTGCTGGTCCGCGTCGCCCGACCGGTCCGGTGCCGAAGGCCGCCCGCGCGCCCCGACCGACCCGCACCGCCGACCAACTGCTCGACCGAGGCACGGCAGGCAACCGCCGACTGGTCGGACGACCGAGCTGACCGGCGAGGCGATCCGCAAGGCCGTGCACACCTCGTCCGCCAACGGCCGGATGCTGCGCGACGCCCTGCGCGCCGAGCGCACCGCCCCCGCGCCGCTGCACCTGGTCGACACCGACCAGTGCGCGCAGTCCGCTGCGGCCCTGTGAGAACGGGAGACCCCGTCATGACCGACATCAGCAAGGCGTCCGCCGAGGCGGTGGAAGCCGCCCGGCAGGGTGAGCAGTTCGCGATGATCCTCGCCGCCGATCCAGGCCGCGCAGACCATCCAGCCGCAGCAGCCCGCGCCCCTGCCGGCCGCGCCGCAGCGGTCCAGCGTGGACGCGGCCGGCAAGTGGCTGGCCATCGGTGTCGGCGGCTCGATGCTCATGGTCACGGTCGCGTTCGCCGCTGTCGCGCTGGCCATCGCCGTCGGCGTGCATCGCGCTGGTGGCGCTGGTGGTCTACGGCATCTACCGCGACATCAGGAAGCGGTGACATGCCGTTCACCGCAGGCGACCACGTCTTGATCGTCTCGTGCGCGGACGACCCGCGTGCGGCCGGCAGGACCGGCCGGATTGTCGATCAGGTTCCGCCGGGCCCGCTGACGGGCGGGCGGTGGACCGTGCACCGGATCGGCCTGCTGATCGGGCCCGTTCTGTGCGGCACCGACGAACTCCGCAAACTCTGACCCGGGAGCAGCCATGATCCGCACCCACCCCAACGACCCGCCCCTGACCGCCGGTGAAGCGGCCAAGGTCGCGTGGCTGATCGCCCGTATGGCCAAGCGCGGTCTGGCCGGCGACGACGTCGACCAGAGCCGACTTGCAGCGCAAGTTGGACCGCATCATCGACGGCGCCCGCAAGCGCGCCGAGAAGGCCGCGCGCGGCCCAGAAGTGAGCTTCGCCCCGGACCGGCCGTACCTGCCGGCAAGCTGTCCGGCCGTTCCGGGCCCCGCACCTCCAGAAGAGAGCAGGAGTCCCCAGCATGACCGAGATCATCGACCTGGACGCCTACCGGCCCCGGACCGCACCCGATCTGACCAAGCACACCGCCCCGTCCGACACCGCGCCGCCGCGTGAGGTGCTGGAAGGCGTCGTCATCCCCTCCGGGACTCCCGGCAGGGGCAAGTCCGCAGCGCCGTCAGGCGCGCGTTGGCCGCGCACGGCTGCGGCGTGCCGTGGGTGTGACGCGGCACGTCATCACCCATGAGCGCACCAAGACCGGCGCCCGGCTCGTGGCCCGGCACGGCGCCTACGTGGTCGGCGGCGCGGGCATCCTCGCCCGCGGGCGTGGGACGGCCGGTCCGCCGCCCGGTACGAGCGGATGATGCGGATCGCCGAAGCCGCCGGGCAGCACGAGACCGCGATGGAGTGGGAGGAGCGGGGCCGTGCAGTTCCGCGCCGCCCGCCACCAGCGGCGTATGGACCTGCTCACCGCCCCGCAGCGCATCGCCAAGGGCGCCGCTGGTCGGCACCGCCACCACCGCCGGTGGTCTGCTGGCCCTGGGCACGGTGCTGGCCATCGCCGAGACACGACCCCGCGCAGGTCATCGCGCCCGGTCATGTTCACCATCGACATGATCCGCTGGGCCGTGATCATCGTGACGCATCGTGTGGGGCCCGGCGGTCTTCCTCGCCCCGTGGCTGGCCTTCCTCGGCCTGTGGAACACCGGCCGGCGCGGGCAGGCCGCCCCGCAGTGGTCGCTGCCGGCCGCGCAGCGGTCCACCGACGGGGAGCCGATCACCCCGTCGATCGTGGTCACCGCCGCTGCGTGACCTGGGCATCGCCGCGCTGCGCGGTGCGATCCGCGCGATGGAGGACAACGGCGCGTGCGATGCTCGGACCGATCCGGATCGCCGGATGCGGCGTCGAGGTCGACGTCACCCTGCCCTCCGGTGTCAGCACGGAGGAAGTCCAGGGGCGCCGCCGCAAGCTCGCGGAGAACCTGGGCCGGCACGAGCACGAGGTGTTCATCACCATCCCCGTCGCCGCCCGCACGGTGCGGCTGTGGATCGCCGACTCCGGCGCGCTGGACGAGCCGATCGGCCCGTCCCCGCTGACCATCGACGCCGACATGAGCGCCGACTACGCCACGGGCCGCGCCCCGTGGGGCCAGGACCTGCGCGGGGATGCCGCGCTGATCAGCCTGTACCAGCGCCACTTGCTCATCACCGGCCTGTCCAACCAGGGCAAGACCGCGAGCCTGCGGGCGCTGCTGCTGTGGCTGGTGCTGGACCCCACCGTTGAGGTGCGGATCGCCGACCTCAAGGGCGTCGGGCGACTGGCGGATGTTCGACGGCCTGGCCACGGTGCTGATCGAGGGCCCGACCGATGACCACGTCATCGACGCCACCGAGATGCTGGAAGCACGGCGTTGCCGAGATGGAGCGCCGTCTGATGGCCCCGGCCGGCAACGACGTGGGACCCGCTGATCCTGCTGGTGGACGAGGCGCAGGTGGCGTTCATGTGCCCGGCGGTCGGCGCGGACAAGCGCCCCTACGGCGGGGTCAAGGCCACCTCGCCGGTACTTCCAGGCCGCGCGGAAGATCCACAACCAGGGCCGGGCGGTCGACGTGCTGCTGTGGCAGGGCACGCAGGACCCGACCGACCAGAACCTTCCCAAGCTGGTCCGCGAGGGCGCGCACATCCGCGCGTCGCTGGTGCTGGGCACGGAGTCGCAGGCCCGGATGGCGCTGGGAGACAAGGCCATCGACGGCGGCGCCGCCCCGCACAAGCTCCGTCAGGGCCTGGACAAGGGCACCGTCGTGGTGGCCGGCGACGGCGTGAAGCTCGCCCCCGGCCAGTCCAGCGTGACCATCCGGACCCACTTCATCGACGGCGACGCCGCCGCCGAGATCGCCGACCGCGCCAAGGCCCGCCGCTCCGGCGTGACCACCCGCGCCACGGTCGACACCGCAGAGCAGGTCGACGCGCTGGACGACATCGCGACCGTCCTCGGGGCACACCGACCGGATGCGCACGCAGGAGGTGTTGCAGCGCCTCGCCGAACTGCGACCCGACGCGAGTACCGGGGCTGGAAGTTCGGCGACCTGCGCGAGGTGCTGGAGCCGTTCGGCGCGGCCCCGCACAAGTCGGACGGCGTGATGGTCGCCGACCGGCACAAGGTCCGCGCCGCCCTCGACCAGCGGGCCGCCGACACCGCCGAGAGTGACGCTGAGTAAAGGGAGGCGTCCAGGGTGGCAGGGAGAACTCCCTCACCCCCTCCCTGACCCTGCCTCCCTGGCCTGATCAGCAACAACCCTCACCCAGGGAGACAGGGAGCCACCCCTCCGCGACCTGCGGAAACCCCCGGAAACACAGGCCCCGGGGCGGCCCCTGCCTCCCTCCCCGCACGCACAGTCACCGCTCCGGCCTGATGGAAGGGGGACCTGGTGACCCTGCCCGTCTACCGCTACCGCCTCGCCCCGCACGGCCTGATGACCCGCCGCCAACTCCGGCAGCACGGACTCAGCGCAGCCCGCGCCGACGTGGTCGGCGAGATCCGATGGCGGCGCGGACGCCGCGTCGCCTACCTCTACGACCCCACCACCGCCCGGCCCGTCCAGCCCATGACCCCGGGCCGCTGGCGCTCCCACGCCGCGATGATGCGCGCCCGCCGCACCTGCCCGGCCTGCCGGACCGATCGCGGCTACGTCATCCCGACCTCGCTGGGCTGCTGCTGGCCCTGCGCCGCATAAGTGCCCGTGGCGGCGGCTCCCGACCAAGGACAATCCGCCGCCACGGTCCTCCATCCATCCCGAAGGGACAGGAGAACCACCAGCATGACCCATCGCGACTCCACCGCGCTGCTATCCGCAGCACTCTCCGCCGCCGAACACGGTTGGCCCGTCATCCCGCTGCACCCCGGCGAGAAGGTCCCCGCGCTGCACGGCAAACGCCGCTGCCCGGGCACCGGAGACTGCGCCGGCGGGCACCGCACGTTCGAGCAGCGCGCCACCACCGACCCCGACCGCATCGAACGCTGCTGGGCTGCGGGCCCGTACAACGTCGGCATCGCCACGGGCCCCGCCGGGCTTCTCGTGGTCGACCTGGACACGCTCAAGCCCACAGACGAGAAGGGCACGCCTGACGGCGTGAGCAACTTCCTGGCGCTCTGCGAGCGCGCCGGACAGCCCGTGCCCACCACCCGCCGCATCCGGACCGCACGCGGCGGGGAACACCTGTACTTCACCGTCCCCGCCGGGCCTCCGACTGCCCAGCACCGTCGGGAACGCTCGCGCCGAAGATCGACACCCGCGCGTGGGGCGGACAGGTCGTCGCCCCCGGCAGCGTCACGCCGACGGCCCGTACACGGTCCTGGACGACTCCCCGGTTGCTGAGCTACCCGAATGGCTCCACAGCGCTCTGACGGCCCGTCAGAAGCCCGCCACGGGGCCGATCCTGCCCATGCCCACCCGTAACGCGGCGCGGTGCGCGGCCGTCGTGCTCGAACGCGAGACAGCCGCTGTCGCCATGACCGGCGAGGGCGGGCGCAACGCCGAACTGCTGCGCGCGCGTGCGGGCGGTGGGCCGGTTCGTGGCATGGGGAGACCTCGACCGCGCCACCGTAGAGCAGGCTTTTCAGGCGGGGGGCGAGTCGGCCGGACTGCCGGCGTCCGAGTGCCGCGCCACCATCCGCAGCGCCCTGGACTGGTCGATCCGCACCGCCCGACCCCGGGGGGCCGCATGACCACCACCGAACCCCGCCCCGCCCTGAAAAGCCTCACCCCCACCCCCGACCAGCCCCGCCCCGCCGAACCGGCCGGCACCACGTCCGGCCGTGGGGCGCCGAAGGTCGCCGCCCGGCAGGGCGTCCCCTCTGCTGGTCGCCCTGACCCGCAGCACAGCAACGGGCCCCGAGTGATCGGGTGGCTTCACATCCAGTTGCCGACGAGCTGGCGGAAGGTACCCCGGGCCGTCTCGCACTGCGACTGCGGACGCCACGTCACCGCCCGGGGCCATGACGCCGTGGTCGCCCTGATCGCCGCCCACGCCGAACACCGCGCCCTGTGCACGCTCCACACCGCTCCCGAAAGGAGGCAGGCAGCATGACCGACAACGGCGCCGCCCTGCTGGACGAGATCGAGCGCTTCCACCGCCGGTTCAACGCCTTCCCCACCGAAGCGGCCTACGTCGCCGTGGCGCTGTGGGACGCGCACGCGCACCTGCTCGACTGCTTCGACTCCACCCCCCGCCTCGCCTTCCTCGTCCCCGAACCGGGATCGGGCAAGACCCGTGGCCTGGAGATCTGCGGAACGCTGGTCCCCAACCCCATGGCGGCCGTCAACGCGTCCGCCGCCGCCCTGTTCCGCGCGGTGTCCGATGGACTCCGGGCGCCCGACGATCCTGTTTGACGAGATCGACACGGTGTTCGGCCCGAAGGCGGGGGACAACGAGGAACTGCGCGGCCTGATCAACGCAGGTCACCGCCGCATCGGGGTGTCCTACCGGTGCGTGGCCGTAGGCGACCAGCAGACCGTCCAGCCCTTCCCCGTCTACGCCGCCGTCGCCGTCGCAGGACTCGGATGGCTCCCCGACACGATCCTGCACCGCTCGGTCGTCATCCGCATGCGCAGGCGGGCCCCCAACGAGCACGTGGAATCCTTCCGCTCCCGCATCCACGAACCGGAAGGGCACGCGCTGCGGGACCGCCTCGCCGAGTGGGCCGACACCGTTCGCGACCGCGTCAACGGCGCCTTCCCCGACATGCCCGACGGCGTCAACGACCGGCCCGCCGACGTGTGGGAACCCCTGCTCGCCGTCGCCGACGCAGCCGGCGGCAACTGGCCGGAGCGAGCCCGCGAAGCGTGCGTGGAACTCGTCACCGCAGCAGCGGCCGGCGACAAGGCGTCCCTGGGAATCCGGCTGCTGACCGACCTGCGCGACAACGTGTTCTGCGGCGCCGACCGCGTGCCCACCACGCAGATCATCGCCGCGCTCAACGCCCTGGATGAGGCGCCGTGGGCCGACATGGGCGGCAAGCCCCTGGACTCCCGGCAGTTGTCCAAGTACCTCGCCGAGTACGTCACCGCCGACAACCAGCCCATCAAGGCGCGCAACATCCGCTACGGCGAGGGAGTGGCCAAGGGCTACTACGCCGCCGACCTCGCCGACGCATGGGCCCGCTACTGCCCCCCTCCCCCCGGAAACTCCGCTACATCCGCTACACACCCCGAGAAACTGCCCCTGAGCAGCGAAGACGCTGTAGCGGCAACCGGCGGCTGAGCCGCTACACACCCGCTACACGCACCACCAATCCGCTACACGCCTCGCCCCGTGTAGCGGACACATCCGCTACACCCCCGAAATCCGCTACATCGATCAGGCCCCTGACCTGCGATGTAGCGGATGTAGCGGATGTAGCGGACCTCCAGGGGGAGGGGGTACCCCTCCCGGACCGCTACGCAAAGGAGCCGTAGTGACCGCCGCCATCGCCGAGTTCCCCAGCGAGACCCCTGACGCCGACCCGACGTTGGTTCTGCTCACCGTCGAAGAGGCGGCCGATCGTCTCCGCATCGGTCGGACCACCTGCTTCAACCTGATCCGCACCGGTGCTCTGGAATCCGTGACCATCGGCCACCTCCGGCGGGTACCGGTCGCGGCCCTGCCCGAATACGTCGAACGCCTCCGCGCGGCGAACCACGCCGCTTGACACCTCACCCGGGGTGGCGGCTCCCGACCAAAGACAGTCCGCCGCCCCGGCATCCTCCCGAATTGACAGGAGTCTGCCGATGGCAGAGAAGGAAAAACGCACCCGACAACCGAACGGCCGAAGCTCGATCTACCTCGGCAAGGACGGCAAATGGCACGGCCGCGTCACGGTCGGCATCCGCGATGACGGCAAGCCGGATCGGCGCCATGTCGAGCGCAAGACCCGCGCCGAAGTGACCAACGCAGTACGTGAGTTGGAGCGACAGCGTGACGCCAAGACCGTACGCAAGCCGGGCCGGCCGTGGACGGTCAAAGCGTGGCTGACGCACTGGATCGAGAACGTTGCACCTCTGACGGTCAACGACAACACGATGGTCGGGTACGGGGTCGCCGTGCGAAAGCACCTCATTCCCGGCTTGGGTGCTCACCGCCTTGACCGGCTGAAGCCGGAGTACATCGAAGCGTTCTACGCGAAGATGCAGGCCAACGGCAGCAAGCCCGCGACTGCTCACCAAGCGCACCGCACACTCCGCGCTGCGCTCAACGAGGCGGTACGGCGCGGCCACCTCGGCAAGAACCCTGTTCAGTTGGCCAAGGCACCAAGGGTGGGGGAGTACGAGGTGGACCCCTACAACGTGCAGGAGGTCAAGCGGCTGTTGAATGCGGCGGGCCGGCAACGGAACTCCGCGCGCTGGGCTGTCGCTCTCGCCCTCGGACTTCGCCAAGGGGAGGTGCTGGGTCTGAAGTGGGACGACGTGGACCTGGAAGGCGGATTCCTGGTGGTCCGCCGTAGTCGTCACCGCCCGCAATACGCGCATGGGTGCGCGGAGCCCTGCGGACGCAAGGCGGCCGGCTACTGCCCGCAGAGGCGGCGTACCAACCCGGACACCTCCACCACCAAATCGCGCGCAGGCCGCCGCGCGGTCGGCCTGCCGGAACAACTCGTGGACCTGTTGCGGGCCCATCGCCAGGTGCAAGACGTGGAGCGCAAGACGGCGGGGGAGCGATGGGTGGAAGGCGGCTGGGTGTTCCCCGACGAACAGGGCAGCATCCCGTCCCATCGCCGGGACTGGGCTGAGTGGAAGTCCCTACTGGTAGAGGCGGGGGTCCGTAACGGTCGCCTGCACGACGCGCGCCACACGGCCGCAACGGTGCTGCTCATCCTCGGGGTATCCGAACGGGCGGTCATGGGCCTGATGGGATGGTCGACCACCGCCATGGCTGCCCGGTATCAGCACATGGTCGATGCCGTGCGGACGGACGTTGCCCGGCAGGTCGACGGCCTGATCTGGCAGCCTGAGGCGGAACGGCCGGACGATGACGACGGCGCTGCTGGCGTGCTCGTACCGGCCAACTGAGACGGGAACTGAGACGAGCAACGAAAAGGGCTGCACCTGTATATAGGTGCAGCCCTGTCGTTCTGCCTGGCCAGGCAGTAGGAGGCCGTGACCGGAATCGAACCGGCGTTACTCGCTTTGCAGGCGAGTCCCTCAACCACTCGGGCACACGGCCAGGTGTGCGGTGCTGCTACGACCATGGCGGGTGGGCGGGGGCGGGTCAACGGCGCGGGGCGGACCGCAACGCGGTGCAACGGGACTGCCATACGCCGTTCACGAACGGCGGCTCCGGACGCGCCCCGACCGGCCGGGCGGCCGGGGCGCCCGGGTCCGGTCCCCCTGCCGCACCCCTTTGCCGCATCCCCGCACGTACCTGCCCCCGTACGGTATTTCGGCCTAGGCCCGAAGGCGGACCGGGATCACACCTCCCGGCAGGGGCGTAACGCTGGTTTGCCCCTTACGCTGGCCGGATGACTGTGGTGGAGAGGCGGGACGGCCGATCGGCCCTCGGGGCGGACGGGGCGGCGGACGACGGCGGGGTGCTGGCGCGGCCGTACCGCGCGCTGACCTTCGGGATCGTCTCCGTGGTGCTGCTGATCGCCTTCGAGGCGACCGCCGTCGGCACCGCGATGCCGGTCGCCGCCCGGGAGTTGCACGGGCTCGGGCTGTACGCCTTCGCGTTCTCCGGGTTCTTCACCACCTCGCTGCTGGCCATGGTGGTCAGCGGCCAGTGGTGCGACCGCAGCGGGCCGCTCGCGCCGCTGGCCTGCGGGATCTCCGGGTTCGCGGCCGGACTGGTGATCAGCGGGACCGCCCGGACCATGGGCGTCTTCGTGCTCGGCCGGGCCGTGCAGGGGCTCGGCGGCGGCCTGGTGATCGTCGCGCTGTACGTCGTGGTGGGCAGGGCGTACCCGGAGCGGCTGCGGCCCTCGGTGATGGCCGCGTTCGCCGCGTCCTGGGTGGTGCCCTCGATCGTGGGGCCGCTGGTGTCCGGCACGGTCACCGAACAGCTCGGCTGGCGCTGGGTGTTCCTGGCGATCCCCGTCCTGGTGGTGCTGCCGCTGGCCGTGATGCTGCCCGCGCTGCGGCGGGCCGCCGCGCCCGCTCCGGACGAGGCGGCCGCGCCGCCGCGGGCCGTCGACGGCTCCAGGATCTGGCTGGCCGCCGCGCTGGCCGTCGGCGCCGCGCTCCTCCAGTACGCCGGCCAGGACCTGCGGCCGCTGTCCGCGCTGCCCGCGGTGGCCGGGGCGGCGCTGCTCGTGCCCGCGGCGCTGCGGCTGCTGCCCCGCGGCACCTTCCGGGCGGCCCGCGGGCTGCCCACGGTGATCTTGATGCGCGGCATCGCGGCGGGGTCGTTCATCGCGGCGGAGAGCTTCGTACCGCTGATGCTCGTCACCCAGCGCGGCCTGTCGCCCACCATGGCCGGGCTGTCGCTGGCCGGCGCCGGCCTCACCTGGGCGCTGGGCTCCTACGTGCAGGCCCTGCCGCGCCTGGAGCCCGCCCGCGAACGCCTGGTCCAGGCCGGCCTGCTGCTGTCCGCCGCCGCCATCGCCGCGGTGCCGCTCGCGCTGGTCCGCACGGTGCCCGCGTGGATCGTCGCCCCCGCGTGGTGCGTGGGCGGCCTCGGCATGGGGCTGGCCATCTCCGCGCTGAGCGTGCTGCTGCTGCGGCTGTCGCCGCCCGCCGAGGCCGGCGCCAACTCCGCCGCCCTCCAGGTGTCCGACGCCCTGTCCAACGTGCTGCTGGTCGGCGCGGTCGGCACGGCCTTCACCGCGCTGGGCGGCGGCGCCCTGTCCGCCTCCTCGACCACCTCCGCCCCCTCCCACCCCGCCGCCTTCGTCGCGGTCTTCGCCCCGGCGGCCGTGATCGCCCTGGCGGGCTCCTTCATCGCGACCCGCCTGCGCACGGCAGGTCCCGTCCGCGGGGTTGTGAGGTAGGTCGCACCCGGGGTGCGGGGGAGCGTCGTGCGGCGGGGGCCGCGACGGCGGCCGGTAGGCTGAGGCGGTTTTCGTACCGACCCGAACGCGCCGGGGAACAGCGCCGACCGACCCGCGGGAGCGCCCCGCGCCGACCCACCCCCGCGGGAGCAGCCCCGCGCCGACCCCTCCACGGAGACCGTGACTACCTCCGCCTCGCACCCGCACCCGCAGCACCACCTCTCGCCCGCGTTTCCGGGCCGGGCCCCCTGGGGGACGGCGAACAAGCTGCGGGCCTGGCAGCAAGGGGCCATCGACGCGTATGTGGCCAAGCAGCCGCGGGACTTCCTTGCGGTGGCGACGCCGGGCGCCGGCAAGACGACGTTCGCGCTGTCGCTGGCGTCGTACATGCTCCACAACCACCTGGTGCAGCAGATCACCGTGGTCGCGCCGACCGAGCACCTCAAGACGCAGTGGGCGGACGCGGCCGCGCGGATAGGGATCAAGCTCGACCCGCACTACAGCTCCGGCCCGGTGGGCCGGGAGTTCCACGGCGTCGCGGTGACGTACGCGGGCGTCGGCGTACGGCCCATGCTGCACCGCAACCGCTGCGAGCAGCGCAAGACCCTGGTGATCCTGGACGAGATCCACCACGCGGGCGACAGCAAGTCGTGGGGCGAGGCGTGCCAGGAGGCGTTCGACCCGGCGACCCGGCGCCTCGCGCTGACCGGCACGCCCTTCCGGTCGGACACCAACCCGATCCCGTTCGTGGCGTACGAGGAGGGCAACGACGGCATCCGCCGCTCGTCGGCCGACTACACCTACGGCTACGGCAACGCGCTGGCCGACGGCGTCGTCCGCCCGGTGATCTTCCTCAGCTACTCGGGCAACATGCGCTGGCGCACCAAGGCGGGCGACGAGCTCTCCGCCCGCCTGGGCGAGCCGATGACCAAGGACGCCACCGGCCAGGCGTGGCGCACCGCGCTCGCGCCGACCGGCGAGTGGATCCCCAACGTCCTCAAGGCCGCCGACCAGCGGCTGACCGAGGTCCGCAAGTCCATCCCGGACGCCGGCGGCCTGGTGATCGCCACCGACCAGGACTCCGCCCGCGCCTACGCCAAGCTGCTCAAGGAGCTGACCGGCCGGAAGCCCACCGTCGTGCTCTCGGACGACACCGGCGCCTCCAAGCGGATCGAGCAGTTCGCGGCGGGCGACGACCGCTGGATGGTCGCGGTCCGGATGGTCTCCGAGGGCGTGGACGTGCCGCGGCTGGCCGTCGGGGTGTACGCGACGACGATCTCCACCCCGCTGTTCTTCGCCCAGGCGGTGGGCCGTTTCGTACGGTCCAGGCGGCGCGGCGAGACCGCGTCGGTGTTCGTGCCGACCATCCCGATGCTGCTGGAGTTCGCCAACGAGATGGAGGTCGAGCGCGACCACGTGCTCGACAAGCCGAAGAAGGCGGGCGAGGAGGACCCGTTCGCCGAGGAGGACAAGCTCCTCGCGGACGCGGAGAAGGCCGAGGACGAGGCGACCGAGGACGACATGCTGCCGTTCGAGGCGCTGGAGTCCGACGCGGTCTTCGACCGGGTGCTCTACGACGGCGCCGAGTTCGGCATGCAGGCGCACCCGGGCAGCGAGGAGGAGCAGGACTACCTCGGCATCCCCGGGCTGCTGGAACCCGACCAGGTGCAGATGCTGCTCCAACGCCGGCAGGCCCGGCAGATCGCCCACAGCCGGAAGAAGCCGGACGAGGAGGCCGATCTGCTCGAACTGCCCGCCGAGCGGCGCCCGATCGTCACCCACCGCCAACTGCTGGAGCTGCGCAAGCAGTTGAACACCCTCGTGGGTGCCTACAACCACCAGAGCGGCAAGCCGCACGGCGTGATCCACAACGAACTGCGCCGGGTCTGCGGCGGTCCGCCCAGCGCCGAGGCGAGCGCGGGCCAGCTCACCGAGCGGATCGCGAAGGTACGGGAATGGGCGACCCGAATGCGGTGATGTCCGCCGTATTGCAGCGGATCGGGGCCCCGGTGAACCCCAAAGCCGGGTCAAGGGAACGCCCGGATTGTGGACGACCCCTTCCGCTGAGCGGTACTCGCTCGCTACGGTGCCGGTCACGCACGCGCCGTGGCAGTGCAGCCTCGGAGCGAAGCCGGTATGCCGACCAACCGGCGGCCTCTCCGCGCACTGCCGCGGGACCGGCAGTGCGTTCCATCGTGAGATGCGCCGCCGATTTCACGAGGAGGGGGCGTCCGTGACCGCAGAGACGTCTCAAACGCTCGACCGGGGCCTGAGGGTCCTGAAGCTGCTCGCCGACACCGACCACGGTCTGACCGTGACGGAGCTGGCCGCCAAACTCGGTGTGAACCGCACCGTGGTCTACCGGCTGCTGGCCACGCTGGAGCAGCACTCGCTGGTCCGCCGTGACCTGGGCGGCCGGGCCAGGGTCGGGCTCGGGGTGCTGGGCCTGGCCCACCAGGTGCACCCGCTGCTGCGGGAGGCCGCGCTGCCCGCGCTGCGCTCGCTCGCCGAGGACATCGGGGCGACCGCCCACCTGACGCTGGTCGACGGTACGGAGGCGCTCGCCGTCGCCGTGGTCGAGCCGACCTGGACCGACTACCACGTGGCGTACCGGACGGGCTTCCGGCACCCGCTGGACCGCGGCGCGGCGGGCCGGGCGATCCTGGCCGGCCGGGGCATGCAGCCCGCGCCGGACGGCGTGAGCTGGGAGCGGGCGGGTGACGACGAGTTCGCCGAGCTGGCGAGGTTCGCCACGCGGACGGCCACGACGGGCGGGGAGCCGGCCGACACCGGCGACCGCACGATCGGGGCCGGCGGTGCCACCGACCAGGTGCGGTACGTGATCACCAGCGGCGAGCTGGAGGCGGGCGCCAGCGGGGCGGCCGCGCCGCTGCTCAACGTGCCCGGGATCGAGGGGAGCGTCGGGGTCGTGATGCTCTCGGACGCCGTCCCGGAGCGGGTGGGGCTGCGGGTGGTGGAGGCGGCGACGGAGGTCTCCGATGCCTTGCGCTGACGCGCGGTCGGGGCCCGGGCCGGCCGGGCTGCCCCGTCCTGCCGGCTCCCGGACCACCTGCCGGTGGGGGGCTTCTCGCGCACCTTTACGGCAACGCGCCGTCACGGTTCCGGTCCGTTCCCGGCGTCCGGCCGGTGGCCTGCTGAGCGCGCAGTTCCCCGCGCCCCTGGTAGGTGCACCTCTTCCGCGGCGGTGAGTCACAACAAGGGGGCGCTGGGGGCACCCCCAGCGGTAGCGCTGGGGGAG
Organism: uncultured Actinomycetota bacterium; assembly: GCA_963820715.1. Lineage (GTDB taxonomy): Bacteria > Actinomycetota > Actinomycetes > Streptomycetales > Streptomycetaceae > Actinacidiphila. The sequence continues at coordinate 126,923 of CAWGAU010000009.1, forward strand.
GAACTGCGCGACAAGCCACGACGCGGCGGCAGCCGGGGGACGGGCTCAGCGGGGCAGGACCGTCGCCGTACCCCGTACAAGCAGGACCGTGGCCGTACCCCGTATAAAGTCGACGGCATGATTGCCGTCTCCCGCCGAACAGCGACCCTCGCGATCTGCGCGGCGGTCGTGGTCGCCACCGCGGCCGTCGCCGCGTTCGCCCCGCTGCCGATCTCGATCGTGCAGCCGGGCATGACCTGGAACGTCCTGGGCGCGGACAAGGGCACCCAGATCATCTCGGTCAGCGGCGTCCCGGTCCGGCGCACCAGCGGCCAGCTGCGGATGTTGACGGTCGCGGCGACCAGCCCGGACACCTCGGTGCACTTCCCCGACGTGGTGAAGGCGTGGTTCCGCAGGAACCAGGCCGCGATGCCGCGCGACGCGGTCTACCCGGGCGGCGGCTCGGTGCAAGGACATCGAGAAGGCCGACCAGAAGCAGATGGCCGAGTCGCAGACGGACGCCACCTCGGCGGCCCTGAAGCACCTGGGCCTGTCCCCCTCGCAGGTGAAGGTCACCCTCACGCTCGCCGACGTGGGCGGCCCGAGCGCCGGCCTGCTCTTCACCCTCGGCATCATCGACAAGATCGACGGCGACGGCCGCGGCGGCGACCTCACCGGCGGCCGCACCATCGCGGGCACCGGCACGATCGACGCCGCCGGGAACGTGGGCGCGGTCGGCGGGGTGCCGCTGAAGGAGCTGGCCGCCCGCAAGGCCGGCGCCACGGTCTTCCTGGTGCCCCGCGGCGAGTGCTCCGACGCCACGGCCCGGCTGCCCGCGGGCCTCACCCTGGTCCCGGTGACGAGCCTGGACACCGCGCTGTCGGCCCTGTCCGCGGTGCGCGCCCACCACAGGCTCCCCACCTGCTGACGGCGCACCGCGGCCGTACAGACCCTAGGCCGAGGCGCTCCCCGCGGGCTCCCACTGCCGGAAGGCGGGCAGTACGAGCGGGCTGAGCGTCGTCAGCAGGTAGACGGCGCTGACCGCCGCCATCCCCGTGGTCAGCCCGGCGTACTGCACCACGTAGCCGCCCAGCAGGCCGCCCATCGGCACCGCCACCAGCACCCCCGAGGTCACCGCGCCGAACACCCGGCTGCGCAGCCGTTCCGGGACCAGCCGCACCATCTCCGTGCCGATGATCGGGTTGAGCACGCCCGCGGCCAGCCCGCACACCGCGCAGGTGACGACCAGCGGCGCCAGCCCGGGCACGAAGGCGCCGATCGCGCTGCGCGGGAATCCGCAGACCAGGAAGGCGCCGATGAACATGCCGCGCTGCGGCAGCCGGTGCCCGAACACCCCGTAGAGCAGCGACCCGCACAGCGCGGCGCCGGCGAAGGTCCCGGCGACCACGCCGAGGCCCACCGAACCGCCCAGGTGCTCGCGGGCGTCCACCGGCAGCAGCACGGCCGACCACGCCTGGTCCAGCGCGTTGGTCACCATCACCATCAGGACCACCGCGAACAGCAGCCGGGCCCGGAAGAGATAGGCGTACCCCTCCCGCAGTTCGGCCCGGTAGCCGGCAAGCGCCGTCCGCCCCTCGGGCGCCCCGGCGGGTCCCGGGGTCCCCGCCGCCCGGGGTCCCCGCAGATCCCGCACCCCGGCGCCGATCAGCAGCGCGGAGGCCGCGAAGGTCGCCGCGTCCACCAGCAGGACGTTCGCCGCGCCGATCGCCGCGATCAGCACACCCGCCAGCGGCCCGCCCAGCATGCGGGCGCCGCGCGACGCGCTCTCGTACGCGCTCGACGCCCGCGCGATCGTGGTCCCGGCCCGCTCGGCCAGCCGCGGCATCAGCACCTCGCGGGCGGTCTCGCCGGGCGCGTGGAACAGGCCGGCGACGCCGACCAGTACGAGCAGCGCGCCGTACGACAGCCGGCCCGTCATGTGCAGGAGCGGGGACGGCCCCGACGGCCAGCGCGCACACCGCGTCGGAGACGACGCTGCTCACGGTGAAGCCGAGCCGGTCGATCAGCGGGCCGCCGAGCAGCGCGGCCGCGACCACCGGCAGCGTCGAGGCGAAGGCGACCAGGCCCGCCCGGGCCGGGCTGCCGGTGGTCTCCAGCACGAACCACGGCACGCCCACGACGGTGAGCATGCTGCCCGCGATGGATATGACGTTGGCGATCAGCAGCAGGGCCAGCGGGCGCCGGTCGCGGGCGGGCGCGGCGTCCGGCGCGGACGGCGGCACGGGCGACGGGCGGGGCGGCTGCGGCGGAAGCGGTGAACCCATGGGCCGGGCGGGCCCGTTCGGCCCGTTTCCGGGCATGGCTGATGAACTCATGGCGAGATCCCCCGTTGAGTGGACGGCGATGGTGGTGCGGGCGGCGCGCGGGCGCCGCGGGCGGTCAGTCGATGCGGCGCGGGAACGCCTGGAAGTTGACCCGGACGGACGCCGAACCGTCCGCCGCCGGGCTGCGCGGGTGCGCGTCGGCGGGCGGCTCCGGCACCCGTCCGCGGTAGGACTCGATCAACGCGTGCACCTGCTCGCCGAGTTCGGCGGCGAGTTCGGGGGTGAGCCGCAGGGTGAAGCTGCTCAGGTCGCCGGTGCTGCGCCACGGCTCGTCCCACTCGTGCAGGGTGCCGAGCCAGGTGTCGATCTGCTGCGCGTGCTCGGCGGCCAGTTGGTGCATGAAGGTGCCGAACGCCCCGCGGACCTCGGGGTTCGGGTGGTGCAGGAACTCCTCGACGCTGTCCAGCCGGGTGCCGCGGTAGCACCGCCTTCCACCACCGCTCGCGCGCGGTGCCGCGCCCCGGGTCGTCCTCGACGAAGCCGTACGCGGCGAGCTGCCGCAGGTGGTAGCTGGTCGCGCCGCTGGACTCGCCGAGCCGGTCGGCGAGCCCGGAGGCGGTCGCGGGGCCGTACTCCTGGAGCGCGGACAGCAGCCGCATGCGCAGCGGGTGGGCCAGGGCGCGCAGCGAGATCGGGTCGAGCCGGCGGACGTTGTCCGCGGAGGTGTCGGGCATGGCAGCAGGCTAAGCATGCAAAGGGTTCTTTGCAATGGACTTTTGCAAAGAACCCTTTGCGTCTTTGCGGACCGGGTCCTCCCCGGCCATGTGCCCCATGGGCTACGTGTCCCGCGCCGCCTGCTCCACCAGCGGGATGATCCGCAGCGGGACCGGGTTCTCCATGACGATCGCCGTGGCGGCCCGGACGATGCCCTCGAAGCCGACGACCCGGTCGATCACCCGCTGGAGATCGGCGTTGGACCGGGCCACCAGGCGGCAGAGCATGTCGCCCTGGCCGGTCGTGGTGTGCAGCTCCAGCACCTCCGGCACGGACGCCAGGTGCGCCCGGACGTCCGTGCCCTGGCCCTGCTTGATCTCCAGCGTGGCGAACGCGGTCACCGGGTAGCCGAGCGCCGCCGGGTCCACCTGCGGGCCGAAGCCGCGGATCACCCCGTTGGCCCGCAACCGGTCGAGCCGCGCCTGCACGGTGCCGCGCGCCACGCCGAGCCGCCGGGACGCCTCCAGCACCCCGATCCGCGGCTCCCGGTCCAGCAGCCCGATCAGCCGCCCGTCCAGCTCGTCGATCCCCATCCCGCGCCCGCTTTCCGTCGTCCATGGTCATCCTGTACAGATTGACCCGCACGATCGTGGCTTCGGCTGTACAGCTTGTCCAGTGAAATCGCGGAACTGTTGCGCACTACTGGACGGCGGGGAGACGCTCTTCCCATGACCGAACTCACCGGCACCCCGGATGCTTTCCCCGTCAAGGGCATGGACGCCGTCGTCTTCGCCGTGGGCAACGCGAAGCAGGCCGCGCACTACTACTCGACCGCGTTCGGCATGCGCCGCGTGGCGTACTCCGGCCCGGAGAACGGCAGCCGCGAGACCGCCTCCTACGTCCTGGAGTCCGGCGGCGCCCGCTTCGTCCTCACCTCCGTCATCAAGCCCGAGACCGACCACGGCCGCTTCCTCGCCGACCACGTGGCCGCGCACGGCGACGGCGTGGTCGACCTCGCCATCGAGGTCCCCGACGCCCGCGCCGCCTACGCCTACGCCGTCGCGCACGGCGCCACCGGCCTCGACCGAGCCGTACGAGCTCAAGGACGAGCACGGCACGCGTGGTCCTGGCCGCCATCGCCACCTACGGCCAGACCCGGCACACCCTGGTCGACCGCACCGGCTACGACGGCCCCTACCTGCCCGGCTACGCCGCCGCCGACGCCGATGGTCGAGCCGCCGGCCCGCCGCCGGTTCCAGGCCGTCGACCACTGCGTCGGCAACGTCGAACTCGGCCGGATGAACGAGTGGGTGGCCTTCTACAACCAGGTCATGGGCTTCACCAACATGAAGGAGTTCGTCGGCGACGACATCGCCACCGAGTACTCCGCGCTGATGTCCAAGGTCGTCGCCGACGGCTCGCGCAAGGTGAAGTTCCCGCTCAACGAGCCGGCCGTGGCCAAGCGGAAGTCGCAGATCGACGAGTACCTGGAGTTCTACGGCGGCCCGGGCGTCCAGCACATCGCGCTGGCCACCAACGACATCGTGGCGTCGGTACGGGCGATGCGGGCGGCCGGGGTGGAGTTCCTGGACACCCCCGACTCGTACTACGACACGCTCGGGGAGTGGGTCGGCGACACCAGGGTGCCGCTGGAGCAGTTGCGCGAGCTGAAGATCCTCGCGGACCGGGACGAGGACGGGTACCTGCTGCAGATCTTCACCAAGCCGGTGCAGGACCGGCCGACGGTGTTCTTCGAGATGATCGAGCGGCACGGGTCGATGGGGTTCGGCAAGGGCAACTTCAAGGCGCTTTTCGAGGCGATCGAGCGGGAGCAGGAGCGGCGCGGCAACCTCTGACGGTCCCCCTCGCGGGGGGCTCTCCCGACACAAGGGTGCCCTTTCGGCACGGGGGCGCCCTACCCCAACGCGCGCGGGGTGCCCTTGCGGCGGGCGGCGCCACGCTTTCCCCGGTGCCGGGGTGCCCTTCGGCACGAGGGTGCCTTACTCCCGGGCGCGGGGTGCCCTTGCGCGCGGCGGCGCCACGTTTTTAGGGGCGCGGGGAACTGCGCGACAAGCCACGACGTGGCTGCACGTCGTCACCGGCCCGGTGGGGCTGTTGCTGTCGCATCCGGACCACCGGCCGGTGGCCGGTTGCCCGCGCAGTTCCTCGCGCCCCTTGGTAAGTGGCCGCCTTTCCGCGGCGGTACCACCCACGCGCCCCTACGGTAGGGCGCCCTTGCGCCGCAAGGGCACCCCGGCGGGGCGGGGCCCCTGGTAGGGCGCCGCCGGGCGCAAGGGCACCCCGGGGAGGGGGACTGTGCGGCGCGGGCGCCAGGTGCGAGGCTGAGGGACATGCGCGACGACGTGATAGCCGAACTGTCCGCGGGCCTCCCCCCGGAAGCGATCCTGACCGACCCGGACGTCACCGCCGGCTACGCCCACGACATGGCGAGCTTCTCCGAAGCGGGCACCCCCGCGGTGGTGGTCCGCCCCCGCACGACGGAACACGTCCAGCACGTGATGCGCACGGCCACCGCGCTTCCGCGTCCCGGTCGTCCCGCAGGGCGCCCGCACCGGCCTGTCCGGCGGCGGCCAACGCCAGTGACGGCTGCATCGTCCTCTCGCTCGCCGCGATGGACCGCATCCTGGAGATCGACCCGGTGGACCGGATCGCCGTGGTCGAACCCGGCGTCGTCAACGCGGTGCTGTCCCGGGCGGTCGGAGAAGCAGGGCCTGTACTACCCGCCGGACCCGTCGAGTTGGGAGCAGTGCACGATCGGCGGCAACATCGGCACCGGCGCCGGCGGCCTGTGCTGCGTGAAGTACGGCGTCACCGCCGAGTACGTGCTCGGCCTCGAAGTCGTGCTCGCCGACGGACGGCTGCTGACGCACCGGCCGCCGTACCGCCAAGGGCGTCGCGGGATACGACCTGACCCGGCTGTTCGTGGGCTCCGAGGGCACCCTCGGGGTCGTGGTGAAGGCGGTGGTGGCGCTGCGGCCCGCGCCGCCGCGGCAGCTCGCGCTGGTCGCGGAGTTCCCGTCCACGGCCGCGGCGGGCGCGGCGGTGTGCGCGATCATGGCCGGCGGCCACGCCCCGTCACTGCTGGAGCTGATGGACGCCACCACGATCCGCGCGGTGAACGCGATGGCGAACATGGGCCTGCCGGAGACCACGGAGGCGCTGCTGCTGGCCGCCTTCGACACCCCGGACCCGGCCGCCGACCTGGCCGCGCTCGGCGAGCTGTGCACGGCCGCCGGCGCCACCGACGTCGTACCGGCGCAGGACGCCGCCGAGTCGGAGATGCTGCTCCACGCCCGGCGGTTGTCGCTGACCGCGCTGGAGAAGGTGTCGACGGCCACGATGATCGACGACGTGTGCGTACCGCGCGGCCCGGCTCGGCCGACCTGCTCGACGGGGTGGCCGGGGTCGCGGAGCAGGTTCGGCCTGACGATCGGGGTGTGCGCGCACGCCGGCGACGGCAACACGCACCCGGTGGTCTGCTTCGACGCGCACGACCCCGACGAGTCGCGGCGGGCCCGGGAGTCCTTCGACGAGATCATGGCGCTCGGCCTCGCGCTCGGCGGCACGATCACCGGCGAGCACGGGGTCGGGCTGCTGAAGAAGGACTGGCTGGCCCGTGAACTCGGCCCCACCGGGCTCGAGTTGCAGCGCGGGGTGAAGGCGGTCTTCGACCCGCTCGGGCTGCTCAACCCGGGCAAGATGCTCTGATCCTCACGCATTGGCGTCCGGGGTGTCGTCCTTTCCCTGCCAGGGGTCGCGCAGCCACAGCTCGTCCCCGGCGGCGGGGGCGAGCAGCCGGCTGAGGCCGTCGTCCATGCCGAGCTGCTCGTGCTCGGTGCCGGGCGCGACCACCCGCAGGGTGCGCTCCAGCCAGGCGGCGACCGGCGAGGACGGCGCTTCGAGCAGCGCGTCCCCGTCGGGCGAGCTGAGGGCGAGGCAGATCACGCTGCGGCCGTTGACCTTCGTCGGCCAGATCCGCACGTCGCCGTGGCCGCACGGCCGGAACACCCCCTCGACGATCAGTTCGCGGGCGAACGTCCAGTTGACCGGCGCGTCCGAGCCGACGTGGAAGGTGATGTGCACGGCGTACGGGTCGTCCGTGCGGTAGACCAGCCGGGCCGGGACCGGAATGCTCCGTTCCGGAGACAGTACGAGCTGTAGTTCAAGTTCGCGTTCCACCACGTTCTGCATGAGTCCGACGTCCTTTCCTTGGCGCGGTGGCCCCGGGGGCGGGTGTCGCGGTCGGGGCCTGCACCTGGAGAGAGCGCGTGCCTCTCCCACCATTACGCGGGTTCCCGGGAATCGGCTCAAATTTCCTGAATCCGGGGCGCCCGGGGGCGCATCGGGGTAAGGACGAGTCAACGAGGGTGGTGCGCGCCACGCCGGACACGCAGGGTCCCCGGGTCTGGTAGATGTGGATGTCACACCACCCCCCGGCCCAGCAGATACGGAAACCGTGAACCATGAGCGCACCCACGTCTGGCTCCTCCGGTTCTTCCTCCGCCGCGTCCCCGGCCCCGGGCTACTACCCGGACCCGTCGATTCCGAACTACATCCGCTACTGGAACGGCTCCTCATGGGTGCCGGGTACGAGTCGGCCGGCGCCCGCCGAGGACGGGACGGCGGCCCCCTCGCGCACACCCGCGGTCGACGAGTCGGGTCCGATGTTCCTCGACGAGGACCCGGCCGCGCCCCGCGCGGACCAGGGCGCCCCGCCCGCTCCTGAGGGCCCGGCCGCCGCCGATCCCCGTGCGCAGGGCCCCTCCTGGCCCGCCGCACAGCCCGGCCCCCCGCCCCCGCGCATCTCCTGGGGCGGCGCCCCCGAGGCCCAGCCGCCGGGCCCGGAGGGGCAGTTCCCCGCGCGGCAGCGGCTCCCGGAGCGGCAGGCTCCCGCCCAACAGGCCCAACAGGCCCAACAGGCCCAACAGGCCCAACAGGTACCGCCGTACCAGCCCCCGCCCCCGCAGCCGGCCCGCCCGCAGCCGACCCCGCAGTCCACTCCGCAGGCCGCGCCGCGCCCCGCCCCCCGGCCCGTACCGCCGCAGGCCGTCCCCCCGCAGGGCGCGGCCGGGACGCCGTGGGCCGAGCAGGTGTCGGACCTGGCGCGCGGCGAGGCCCCGGTCGTGCCGTGGCGGCCGGTCGCCGACGACCCGTTCGGGGTGTCGCAGGGCCACGACCGGCCCGGCGGCCTGGTGCGCAGGTTCGCCGCGCGGCTGATCGACACCGTGCTGCTCGCCGCGGTGACCGGCGTCGCCGCCGTCCCGCTGGGCACGGCGGCCTACCACCACGTCAAGGACAAGGTGGACCAGGCGAGGCTGACCGGCCAGACGGTCCGGGTGTGGCTGATCGACGGCACCACCGGTGTGCAGCTCGGCGTGGTGCTCGCCGTCTTCCTCGCTGGCGGGCCTGCTGCTGGAGGTGCTGCCGACCGCCAAGTGGGGCCGCACGCCCGGCAAGAAGCTGGCCGGCCTCCAGGTGCTGGACATCGAGGCGCAGCTGCCGCCCGGCTTCGGCGCGAGCCTGCGCCGCTGGCTGACGCACACCGTGCTCGACGTGCTGGCGGTCGGTGTGGTCGGCGTCGCCTGGTGCCTGTTCGACCGGCCGTGGAAGCAGTGCTGGCACGACAAGGCGGCGCGCACCTTCGTCGCGAGGCGCTGAGAGCCGTGCCGGGCGCGCGGGTACGGGGGCGCGCGCCGTACTCCGTTCGGATGCCGCGAACGGGCGGGGCCGGGACCGCCGGGTTTGACTCGTGGCATGAGTACCGATCAGCCGCCGCCCGGATCGCCTGACGATCCGTTCGCCAAGCGGCCTGCGGACAGCGACGGCTCCGGTGCGCCCGGCGGCTCGCCGTACGACCGGCCGTCCGGCGGGCAGCAGCCGCCGCCCGGACCAGCCGCCGCCCGGCAGTCCGTACGGCTCCGGTCCGCACGGCGCCCCGCCCCCCGGTGGCGGCGGGCCGTACGGCCAGAACCCGTACGACCGGAACCCGCCCGGCGGCGGGGGCCCGTACGGGCAGGACCCGTACGCGGGCGGCCCCGGCGCCCCCGACCCGCTGGCCGGGATGCCGCCGCTGGCCGACGGCGGCAAGCGCGTGCTGGCCCGGATCATCGACATCGTCATCGTGCTGATCCCCGCCTTCCTGCTGGACTGGGCCACCGTGGGCCTGCGGGAGAGCGACTTCAGCGCGGGCCGCTCCGCGGTCGGCGGGGTGTTCACCGCGGGCATCGGCTTCCTCTACGAGTTCCTGATCACGCGGTCCGCCGGGCAGACGGTGGGCAAGAAGGCGATGGGCCTGCGGACGGCGATGCTCAGCGACGGCAGCGTGCCGACGCCCACCGCCCGCGCGCTGCGCGCCCTGGTGCTGTGGCTGCCCGCGTTCTGCTGCTCGTGCGTGTGGTTCCTGATCATCGGCGCGACGGTGCTGGCCGACCGCCCGTACAAGCAGGGCATCCACGACAAGGCGGCGAAGACGGTGGTCGTCACGACCACCTGACCCGGGGCGGGGCGGGCCGACCTGACGCGATCTGACGCGACCTGACCTGGGCCGGGGGCGGGAGCGGGTGCGGCAAGTCCGTGCCCGCCCAGCCCTGTACCGCCACCCGAATGGCTGATTTACTCCTCAGTCATGATGGAAGATCAGCAGGTGGGCATGGCCCCCCTCGCCACCCTCGGCCAGCGCGTCCTGGCCCGGCTCATCGACACGGTGGTCCTGATCGCCATCGGACTGGTGGTGAGCGTGATCGCGCTCGGCAGCGACTTCTCGCACCCGGGGAACGCCTCCTACAGCACGCAGGTGCTCGTCGGCTCGCTCGGCTACGTCCTGTACTTCCTGCTCGAAGGCGCCATGATGTCGGCGCGCGGCCAGACGCTGGGCAAGATGGCGCTGCGGATACGCGCGGCCCGGCTGGAGGACGGCGGGGTGCCGGGACAGGCCGGCTGGGTGCGCTCGGCGGTCTACGTCCTGCCCGGCGTGCTCAGCGCGATCCTGATCGGCCCGCTGTTCTGGCTGCTCAACTCGCTGTGGTGCACCTGGGACAAGCCCTACCGGCAGTGCCTGCACGACAAGGCGGCCAGGACCGTGGTCGTGGCCGCCGTCTGAGCCGGGCGCCGTTCCCGCGGGCGGCGGGGGAGCCGCCGGGGAACCGCACCGGGTGCCTGTGGCGTGTACTCAGTTGCGCAGCGAGTGCTCACCCACCAGGTGCTCGGCGCCGCCGCCCACCCGGGCGCGCGGGACGGGCACCTGGCGGGTGAGCACCGCGGGCGCGGCAGTGGACCGTCGGCTGCGCGGACTCACCGAGACCGCGACGAACAGTCCGAGCAGCAGTCCCGCGACGCCCAGGCCGACGACACCGCCGCCGGAGCGCACGCCGGACAGCAGCAGCATCGCGAGGGTGGACAGGACGACGGTCAGGGAACCGTAGGCGACTTGCGCGGGCGTAGGACGTGGCATCAGGGGGACCGTCCTCGGTTACGTCGGTACGGGGGCACGCTGACAGAGGTGACTCTACGGTTCCGCATGCCCGGGCCCGGCACCGGGCAAGCATGCCCTTACCTGTGGCGCGGAGCACAAGGGGGCGCACGGGGTCGCACGCCTGACCGAAAAGTCAACGCATATGCACCGACGGCGGATCGATCCGTCCGCCGCTGCCGCGGCGCGCCCCCGGACCCCCGCTCCGCCCGCCGCGCGGGCATCCGCCCTCCCGACGGCCGCTCGGCGCGGCCGAGTTGACCGGGAACCGGTAGAAGCTAGTAGCGGGTCATGCACAAGTCAAGATCTGTTTTTTCCTCCGCCACTCCGATGCAATGGCCTTTCCCAAGGGGAGGTCAAGAAACGTGAAAAGACAGCGGAGGACCATCCGTCCCGCCGCCCTGGCTCTCGCGATAGCCGTGCTGGGCGTGCCCGCGGTCACCGCCGCGGGAGCCCATGCTGCGGCCCCGGACCAGGCCGGCGGTCCCGTTCCGGCGGCGGCCGTGCACGACCCGGCGGCGAGCGAATCGCACGATCTGCCGGGCCCGTTCAGCAAGCAGCAGGCGGCCGAGCACTCCGCCGCCCTCCAGCAGGTGGTCTCCGGCGACGCGACCGTCCAGCGGCGCGACGGCTCGCAGGTCGTCCAACTCGGCCGCGGGCAGGGAAAGAAGAGCAAGTACGTCGAGCTCGGCCGGGAGCGGACCGACAAGATCTTCACGATCCTGGTCGAGTTCGGCGACCAGGTCGACTCCACCACCACCTACGACCCGGACGGTCCGGACGGCCCGCAGCCGCCGGTCACCAAGTACGGCGGCGACCCGGGCCCGGCGCACAACACGATCGCCCAGCCGGACCCGAAGACGAACAACAGCACCGCCTGGCAGGCCGATTACAACCAGGCGCACTACCAGGACCTGTACTTCTCGCACGACGCGAAGAAGCAGTCGCTGGCGAAGTACTACGAGAAGCAGTCCTCCGGCCGCTACTCGGTCGACGGCCAGGTCTCGGACTGGGTCAAGGTCCCCTACAACGAGGCCCGTTACGGCTCCAACTGGTGCGGCTCCACCATCTGCTCCAGCGCCTGGGACCTGATCCGCGACGCCACCACCGCCTACGTCGCCGACCAGAAGGCGCAGGGCCGTACCGACGCGCAGATCAAGGCCGACCTGGCCGCGTACGACCAGTGGGACCGCTACGACCACGACGGCGACGGCGACTTCAACGAGCCGGACGGCTACATCGACCACTTCCAGATCGTGCACGCCGGCGAGGACGAGTCCGCGGGCGGCGGCGCGCAGGCCACCGACGCGCTGTGGGCGCACCGCTGGTACGCCTACGGCACCGACGCCGGCAAGACCGGCCCGGACGGCAACAAGGCCGGCGGCACCGAGATCGGCGACACCGGCATCTGGGTCGGCGACTACACCCTCCAGCCGGAGAACGGCGGACTCGGCGTCTTCGCCCACGAGTACGGCCACGACCTGGGGCTGCCCGACGAGTACGACACCACCTACACCGGCGAGAACAACACCGCCTTCTGGACGCTGATGTCCTCCGGCTCGTGGATGGGCACCGGCAAGAACGCCATCGGCGACCTCCCCGACGACATGAACGCCTGGGACAAGCTGCAACTGGGCTGGCTCGACTACGCCACCGCCAAGGCCGCGACGCGCTCCACCGCCAAGCTGGGCGTGGCCGAGTACAACACCAAGGACAAGCAGGCGCTCGTCGTCACGCTGCCCGACAAGTCGGTGACCACCTCCATCACCACGCCCGCCGAGGGCGCCACGCAGTGGTGGAGCGGCATGGGCGACAACCTCGCCAACACCCTGACCCGCTCGGTCGACCTGACCGGCGCGAGCACCGCGTCCCTGAGCCTCAAGGGCTGGTGGGACATCGAGCAGAACTACGACTTCCTCTACACCGAGGTCTCCGCCGACGGCGGCGCCACCTGGACCGCGCTCGACGGCACGGCGAACGGCAAGTCCCTGCCGCGCGACGGCAGCGACACCCCGGCGCTGACCGGCACTTCGGGCGCGTACGAGGACCTGGCCTTCCCGCTGGACGCCTACGCGGGCCAGCAGATCCAGCTCCGCTTCCGCTACCTCACCGACGGCGGCGTCGCCCAGAAGGGCTTCGCGGCCGACGCGATCTCCGTCACCGCCGACGGCAAGGCGGTCGTCACCGACGGCGCCGAGGACGGCGACAACGGCTGGACGGCCAAGGGCTTCTCCCGGATCGGCGCGTCCTTCAGCCAGGACTACCCGCGAGTTCTACATCGCGGAGAACCGCCGCTACGTCTCCTACGACAGCACGCTGCGGACCGGCCCGTACAACTTCGGCTGGACCAGCACCAAGCCGGAGCTGGGTCGAGCACTACCCGTACCAGGACGGCCTGCTGGTGTGGCTGTGGGACACCTCGCAGCCCGACAACAACGTCGGCGTCCACCCGGGCAGCGGCGAGATCCTGCCGGTCGACGCGCACGCGAAGCCGCTGCTGTTCTCCGACGGCACGCTGATCCGCAACCGGGTGCAGGCGTACGACTCGCCGTTCAGCTGGTACCCGAGCGCCGGCTTCACGATCCACAAGGACGGCGTCGCGACCCGTGTACCGGCCGAGCTCGGCAGCCCGGTCTTCGACGACCACGCGGGCACGTACTGGTACGACAGCAACCCGACCGGCAGCGTCAAGGTGCCGGACACCAACACCCGGCTCACCATTCTCGACGAGCCGCTGGACGGCCGCACCATGACCGTCCAGGTCGGACCCGCCCAGCACTGAGCCTTCCGCATCGCGGAAATACAGGCTCTGACCTGCGGTGATATTGCGTTCGGCCGCTGCCCCCCTGGTGGGTGGCGGCCGATGCGCACAAGATGTGGACATGGCGGTCGGCGGTTTCACCAAGCTCCCGGGCGGCACGGTCGTCGTGGCGCTCCGGCTGCCGCACCCGGCGTGCGCGGAGCACGCCGTGCGGGTGGTGGTGCACGCCCTGAACCGCCAGCGGGCCCTCACCCGCCTCAGCAACCTCGGCTTTCGCGGGGCCCGGCTGTCCGGCAACGGCGAGCCGCCCACCCCGGACGAGATCACCGCCGTGCTGCACCACCCCGACGGCCTGATCTGGCGCGACTACCACGCCAGGACCGGTGAGCCCTGGCACCCGATATCGACCCTGAACCGGGTCACGCACGTGACGTGACCGCGGCGGGTACCAGGGCCCGACCGCTACGGCCCGACGACCGGCTCGCCCGCCAGCAGCACACCGGCCGCGCGCAACTGCTCCAGCGCCGGCCTCGGTGGTGGCCGCGGCGACCCCGGCGGTCAGGCCCAGCAGCACCCGGGTGGTGAAGCCCTCGCGGACCGCGTCCAGCGCGGTGGCCCGGACGCAGTGGTCGGTGGCGATGCCCACCACGTCCACCTCGGTCACCGAGCGCTCGCGCAGCCACTGCGCGAGGCCCCCGCCGTTCTCGTCCTCGCCCTCGAAGCCGCTGTACGCCGCCGCGTAGGCGCCCTTGTCGAAGACCGCGTCCACCGCGCCGGAGGCGACCGCGGGCGCGAAGTTCGGGTGGAAGCCCACGCCCTCCGTGCCCGCCACGCAGTGCACCGGCCAGGACGTGACGTAGTCGGGCTGCGCGGAGAAGTGCGCGCCCGGGTCGATGTGGTGGTCGCGGGTGGCCACGACGTGCCGGTAGGAGCCGGCGGACTCGCCGATCAGGTCGGTGATCGCGGCGGCCACGTCGGAGCCGCCGGGCACCGCGAGGCTGCCGCCCTCGCAGAAGTCGTTCTGCACGTCGATGATGATCAGTGCGCGGTGCATGGTGCCCTTCCGGCGGATGGGGGGATCTACGGTACCGAAGCGTAGGCACTTCCCCCCGCCCCCGAAAGCGGGTACCCCCTTGCACAAGGTCCCCCTCCCCCCATGGATGGGGGTGCCCTTGCGGAGGGCGGCCCCCTTCCCCCCGGGGCGGGGATGCCCTTGCGGTGGACGGCCACCACCCAAGGGGCGCGGGGAACTGCGCGAGCAACCGGCCACCGGCCGGTGGTCCGGCGACATCGCCGCAGGGGCTGGGCCTGCGGGCCCGGCGCGCCACCGTCGTGGCTTGTCGCGCAGTTCCCCGCGCCCCTAAAAAAACGTGGCGCCGCCCCGCGCAAGGGCACCCCACACCCGTAAAAACATGGCGCCGTCCTCCGCAGGGGCACCCGGGCCCTTGAAAAGCGGGTCGCGGCCTTCCGCGAAGGCACCCCGGGCTCCGGGGAAGCGGGGCGTGGCCCTACGCGAAGGCACCCCGGACTCCGGGGAAGCGGGGCGTGGCCCTCGCGAAGGCACCCCGGGCTCCGGGGAAGCGGGGCGCGGTCCTGCGCGAGGGGAACCTGGGTCGGGGGAGGGCGCCCCAGGCGATGAGGTGGGGGGTCACACCGTCTCCGTCGAAAGCACCGGCTCCCCACGCGAAAGCTGGGTCGCGGAGAGCGGAAGCCCCGCCCGGGCGGCGACATGCCGCGCCCGGGCCGCGTCGAGCGGCTCGCGCCCGATGATCTCGCCCTCCCGCACGAGCGGCACGAGCAACTGCCGGTCGACGAGATCCGCCGGCACGGGCCCGGTCCCGACGACCTCCGCCTCGGCGACGCCGTCCTCGTCCAGCCGCCGCGCGGCCCACTTGCGCCCCCCGACGCTGGTCTTCCCGCCGATCGACTTCTTCGCCACCGCCGCCAGCGGCGCCCCCGGCTCCAGGCTGGTGGCCCGGGCCACCAGCTTGTAGACCATCGAGCAGGTGGGGTGGCCGCTGCCGGTCACCAGCGACGTACCGACCCCGTAGGCGTCGACGGGCGCGGCCGCGAGCGAGGCGATGGCGTACTCGTCGAGGTCGGAGGTGACCACGATCCTGGTGTCCTTCGCGCCGAGGTCGTCGAGCTGCTGCCGTACCCGGTGGGCGGCCAGCAGCAGGTCGCCGGAGTCGATCCGTACCGCCCCCAGCTCGGGTCCTGCCACCTCCACGGCGGTGCGGACGGCCGCGGTCAGGTCGTAGGTGTCGACCAGCAGCGTGGTGGAGCGGCCCAGCGACTCGACCTGGGCGGTGAAGGCGTCCTTCTCGGTGTCGTGCAGCAGGGTGAAGGCGTGCGCGCTGGTGCCGATGGTGGGCAGGTGGTAGCGGAAGCCGGCCGCCAGGTTGGAGGAGGAGGCGAAGCCGCCGATGTACGCGGCCCGCGAGGCGGCCACGGCGGCCAGTTCGTGCGCCCGCCGGGCGCCCATCTCCATCAGCGGGCGGCCGCCCGCGGCCACCGCCATCCGGGAGGCGGCGGCGGCGATCGCCGAGTCGTGGTTGAGGATCGAGAGGATCACCGTCTCCAGCAGCACCGCCTCGGCGAAGCTGCCCTCGACCCGCAGGATCGGCGAGCCGGGGAAGTAGACCTCGCCCTCGGGGTAGCCCCAGACGTCGCCGGTGAAGCGGTAGCCGGCCAGCCACTCCAGGGTGGGGCCGTCGACCACGTCCTCGCGCTCCAGGAAGTCCAGCACGGGCGGGTCGAAGCGGAAGTTCGCCACCGCGTCGAGCACCCGGCCGGTGCCCGCCACCACCCCGTAGCGCCGCCCCTCGGGCAGCCGGCGGGTGAACGCCTCGAAGACCGAGCGGCGGTGCGCGGCGCCGCTCTTCAGGGCCGCCTGGAGCATCGTGAACTCGTACCGGTCGGTGAACAGGGCGGTGGACGGCACGTCCACCGGCAGTCCCAGGTCTGCTGTGCTCATGGCGGTGATGCTACCCCTGATCTCGTCAGAGTGACGAGATCTCCCGCGGTGTGTGCCCTCTCACACGCCCATTTGTGCGACGCCCCCACGGAGCGGCAGCATGGAACCCGTGAGTGCCCACCCTCCCCCGGTCTGCGACCGGGGGGACCCCCAGTCCATCGCCCGTCCGGCGACGCTCTCCCGGCCTCCCGGCGGGGGGACCCCCGTGTGCAGCGTCGCGACTCCCCTGGAGATCGAACGCACCGAGCCGAGCGAAGCCCCCTTCGCGGTCCCCGAGCCGGATGTCCCCTGGGTGACCCTTGTGCACAACGACCCCGTCAACCTCATGAGCTACGTGACCTACGTCTTCCAGACGTACTTCGGCTACTCCAAGGGCAAGGCCACCAAACTGATGAAGGACGTCCACTACAAGGGCCGCGCCGTGGTCTCCAGCGGCACCCGCGAGGAGATGGAGCGCGACGTGCAGGCCATGCACGGCTACGGGCTGTGGGCGACGCTGTCGCAGGACCGCTGATGGCCCGCCGACGCGCCCGCCCCGGCTACTTCTCGCCCGCCCCCGGCGGCGGCGCGGCCATCCGGCTGGACGAGGTGGAGATCTCCATCCTGCGCAGCCTCGCCGTCCAGCTGCTGGAACTCGTCGGCCCGGGCGAGCAGCCCGAGGGCGCCGACGAGGACGATCCGCTGGCCCGGCTGTTCACCGACGGCCCCACCAAGCCGCCGGACGACCCGGCGCTGGCCCGGCTCTTCCCCGACGCGTACGAGGAGAGCGAGGACGCCTCCGAATTCCGCCGGTTCACCGAGAACGACCTGCGGGACCGCAAGCGGCAGGACGCGCTGGCGATGGTCAAGGCGCTCGACGCCGGCGGCCCGGAGCTGACCCTCACCGCCGAGGAGGCCCGGCACTGGCTCGGCGGCCTCAACGACCTGCGGCTGACCCTGGGCACCCGTCTGGAGGTCTCCGAGGACAGCGAGAGCGAGCTGTACCACCTGCCCGACAGCGACCCGCGCAAGCCGCTGGTCATGGCTTATCTGTGGCTCGGCGGCCTCCAGGAGACGCTGGTCGAGACGCTGATGCGCTGATCCGCCGCCGGGCGGGGGATGACGTACGCCCCGCGGTGGTGCGTATCGCCGCATGGCGGACGAAACGCGCACGGCACCCGGACCCGGGCCCGGCACCTCCGGCGGACCCGCGGCGCCCGGGGAGGCCGGTGAGGGCTACTCCCGGGGCCTGGGCAGCCGGCAGATCCAGATGATCGCGATCGGCGGCGCGATCGGCACCGGCCTGTTCCTCGGCGCCGAGTGGTCGACTTCGTGGTGCTCTCGGCGGCCCTGTCCTCCTGCAACTCCGGCACGTACGCCCGCCGCCCGCACGTGGCGCCCGCCGGGCCCGGCCCGCGCGCGGAACCGGAGGCCGATGCCGCCACCCTGTGAGCCGGCGGGCACCGGGGCTTGTTACGTTGCCCGCATGCTGACCATCACCCAGGACGTCCACGACGCGATCGTCGCCCACGCGCGCGCCGACCACCCCGACGAGGCGTGCGGCATCGTGGCCGGCCCGGAGGGCAGCGGCCGCCCCGAGCGCTTCGTCCCGATGCTCAACGCGGCCCGCTCGCCCACCTTCTACGAGTTCGACTCCACCGACCTGCTCAAGCTCTACCGCGACCTCGACGACCGCGACGAGGAGCCGGTGATCGTCTACCACTCGCACACCGCGACCGAGGCGTACCCCTCCCGTACCGACATCGCCTACGCCAACGAGCCGGGCGCGCACTACGTCCTGGTGTCGACGGCGGAGGAGTTCCAGTTCCGCTCGTTCCGCATCGTGGACGGACAGGTCACCGAAGAACCGGTCGAAGTGGTCGCCACCCTGGCCTGACGTCCCGGATGCTGGGACGGGCCGCTCGGGCCGGGAGCGGGAATCGATACGATGACCGCATGGTTCTCATCGACGTGAGCGACAAGGCGCCGGGCATCGCTGCTCGTGGCGCGGCTGCACGTCGACCTGTGCCGCCGCACGAGTGCGGCGTGTCCGCGCGCCTGAACTGCCGCCGCCTGAACGCCGGACTCCCCGCAGGCCGCACGGCCCCCGCAGCACCCCGTCCCGCCCTCTCGCACCCACCGCACTCACAGGAGCGCAGCCATGGCCATCGAGGTCCGCATCCCGACCATCCTCCGCACCTACACCGACGGCCAGAAGGCCGTGGAGGGCGCCGGGAGCACGCTCGACGAGCTGTTCACCGACCTGGACACCCGGCACACCGGCCTGCGCGACCGGGTCGTCGACGGCGGCGAGCTGCGCCGCTTCGTCAACGTCTACCTCAACGACGAGGACGTCCGCTTCCTGGCCGGCATCTCCACCAAGATCACCGACGGCGACAGCGTCACCATCCTGCCCGCCGTGGCCGGCGGAGCCCGCTGATGCGCTACGACAGTGCGCTGGCGGCCGTCGGGAACACCCCGCTGGTCCGGCTGCCGCGGCTGTCGCCGTCCGACGCGGTGAGCGTCTGGGCGAAGCTGGAGGACCGCAACCCGACCGGCTCGGTCAAGGACCGGCCGGCCCTGCACATGATCGAGCAGGCCGAGGCGGACGGCCTGCTCACCCCCGGCTGCACCATCCTGGAGCCGACCTCCGGCAACACCGGCATCTCGCTGGCGATGGCCGCCCGCCTCAAGGGCTACCGGATCGTCTGCGTGATGCCGGAGAACACCTCGTCCGAGCGGCGCGAACTGCTCGCCATGTGGGGCGCCGAGATCATCTCCTCGCCCGCCGCCGGCGGCTCCAACACCGCGGTCCGCGTCGCCAAGGAGCTGGCCGCGCAGCACCCGGACTGGGTGATGCTCTACCAGTACGGCAACGCGGCGAACCCCGGCGCCCACTACGCCACCACCGGCCCGGAGATCCTCGCCGACCTGCCCACCATCACCCACTTCGTCGCCGGGCTCGGCACCACCGGCACCCTGATGGGCGTCGGCCGCTACCTGCGCGAGAAGGTGCCCGGCGTCGCGATCGTGGCCGCCGAGCCGCGCTACGACGACATCGTCTACGGCCTGCGCAACCTCGACGAGGGCTTCGTGCCGGAGCTGTACGACGAGTCGGTGCTCACCACCCGGTTCTCCGTCGGCTCCCACGACGCGGTCCGGCGCACCCGTGAACTCCTGTCGCAGGAAGGCATCTTCGCCGGCGTGTCCACCGGCGCGGCGCTGCACGCGGCGCTCGGTGTCGCCCGCAGGGCCGACCGGGCGGGCGAGCACGCGGACATCGTGTTCGTCGTCGCCGACGGCGGCTGGAAGTACCTGTCCACCGGCATCTACACCGCCGAGTCCACCGAGGCGGCGGTCGCCGCGCTGCACGGACAGCTCTGGGCCTGACTCCCGCCGGGCCTGATTCCCGCCGGGCCCGGCCCGACCCGCCCGGAACGCCGGCGGGGCCTGTTCCACCCGTCCGGACGGGTGGAACCGGCCCCGCCGGCGTTCGGCGTACGCGCGTTTGAGCGGGCGCGAACAGGTGACCCGGACTGGTGATTCCGCCCACAACCGGGCCCCGCGAGAGCGCACCGCACAGTGTCCCGCTTTACGCTCTCCATACACGGCGGTTGTCCCCGCCACCCCCCACCCGAGCCGGAATGGGGCGATGCGCCGCGCCCACGGAGGTGTACCCCGCGATGATCCTCACCGTCGTCGGCTGCTCGGGGTCGTTCCCGTCCGCGGACTCGGCCTGTTCGAGCTATCTGCTCGAAGCCGACGGGTTCCGCCTGCTGATCGACATGGGCAACGGGGCCCTGGGTGAACTCCAGCGACACTGCGGCCTGTACGACCTCGACGCGGTCCTGCTCAGCCATCTGCACGCCGACCACTGCATCGACATGTGCGCGTACTTCGTGGCGCGCTACTACCGGCACGAGGGCGGCCCGGCCACCGCGATCCCCGTCTACGGGCCGGCCGGCACCGAGCGCCGGCTGAACATAGCGTACGGCGACGTGCCGGACGAGAAGTGCATGAGCGAGGTCTTCGACTTCCGCACCCTGCGGCCCGGCTCCTTCCGGATCGGCCCGTTCGACGATCACCACCGACCGGGTCACCCACCCGGTCGAGGCGTACGGCTTCCGGATCGAGTGCGGCGGGCGGGTGCTGGCGTACTCCGGCGACACCGGGCCCTGCGACCCGCTGCTCGACCCTCGCCGCGGGCGCCGACCTCTTCTTGTGCGAGGCGTCCTTCACGCTACGGCAAGGAGGACATCCCCGACCTGCACCTCAACGGGCGCGAGGCCGGGCAGGCGGCGAGCAGCGCGGGCGCGGACCGGCTGGTGCTCACCCACATCCCGCCGTGGACCAACCCGTCGCTGAACCTCAGGGACGCGCAGGCCGCCTTCGCCGGTCCGGTCGAACTGGCGAAGGCGGGCGCGGTCTACGAGATCTGACGCCGGGCCAGGGCTACTTGGTGAGGTCCTCGACCTCTTCCGCGGGTTCGCGGCCCGGCGTCTTCAGGTCGAACCGGACGATCGCGAACCGGAACACGACGTAGTAGACCGCCGCGAAGACCAGCCCGATCGGGATGATCAGCCACGGCTTGGTCGCGAGGTTCCAGTTGAGCACGTAGTCGATGAAGCCGGCCGAGAAGTTGAAGCCGGCGTGCACGCCCAGGCCCCAGGTGACCGCCATCGACGCGGCCGTCAGCAGCCACGTGGACCACGTACAGGATCGGCGCGATGAACATGAAGGAGAACTCGATCGGCTCGGTGACACCGGTGACGAACGAGGTCAGGGCGAGCGAGACCATCATGCCGAGGACGGCCTTGCGGCGCTCGGGGCGGGCGGTGTGCGCGATCGCCAGCGCGGCGGCGGGCAGGCCGAACATCATGATCGGGAAGAAGCCGGACTGGAACTGCCCGCGGTCTGGTCGCCCGCCAGGAAGCGGGTGATGTCGCCGTGCACGACCGTGCCGTCCGGCTTGGTGAAGCTGCCGAGCTGGAACCAGGCCACGGTGTTCACGAACTGGTGCATGCCGACCGGGATCAGCGCGCGGTTGACGCACGCCGAACAGCGCCGCGCCGCCCGCGCCGAGGCCGGTCATCCAGTCGCCGAAGTGCGTGATGCCGTTGCCGATCGGCTCCCAGACCAGGCCGAAGAAGACGCCGACGGCCAGGCCCACGAAGGCCATCAGGATCGGCACCAGGCGGCGGCCGTTGAAGAAGCCGAGCCAGTCCACCAGCTTGGTGCGGTGGAAGCGCTGCCAGAGCACCGCGGACAGCAGGCCCATGACGATGCCGCCGAGCACGCCCGGGTCGTTGTAGACCGCGGCGACGTCCACGCCGCTGTTGGCGGTGGTGTTGACGACCGCGTCGTGCACCGGGAACGCCTGGAGCACCTTGCTGTAGACGAGGAAGCCGACGACCGCGGCCAGCGCGGTGGAGCCGTCCGACTTCTTGGCGAAGCCGATGGCCACGCCGATGCAGAACAGCATCGGCAGCGCGCCGGTCAGGGCGCCGCCGGCGTCGGCGAAGACCGTGGCGACCTTGCCCCAGCCCAGGCCGTCCTTGCCGAAGACGTCGTCGGGCCGAGCCGCACCATGATGCCGGCGGCGGGCAGTACGGCGATCGGCAGCTGGAGGCTGCGGCCCATCTTCTGGAGGCCCTGGAAAAGGCCGGAGCCCCGCTTCTTCGCGGGGGCCGCGGGAGCCGCGGGAGCCGTGGCGGTGGCCGTACTCATCGAATTCCTCCGTGGAACAGGTCTATACCACTCAGTGGTGTAGACCTGTTGTAACACGTGAAGGGTACATAAGGAATCCTCGATTCCGTGTGGGGAGCACCACTGCGCTTACGCACAGCGAAGGCTCTACGAGGCTGTGACCAGGGTGTATTACGCAGCGCGGTCGGGTCCTGTGTGACGCGGTCGCCACTGCGGTGGAGCCCGCCCCGCGCGGGCGCGCCCGTGATCGACAGGGCCCCAGGGGGGCGGTGGCGACCGCCCGTGAAGTTGGGCCAACCGTGGGTTACCGTGACATAACGGACCGAGCGGACCCGCCGGTGGGTCAGGGAACCAGGAGAAACAGATGGCCACCAAGGCAGAGAAGATCGTCGCCGGACTCGGCGGACTCGACAACATCGAAGAGGTCGAGGGCTGCATCACCCGCCTGCGCACCGAGGTGGTCGACCCCGGGCTCGTCGACGAGGCCGCGCTCAAGGCCGCCGGCGCCCACGGCGTGGTGAAGATGGGTACCGCCATCCAGGTCGTCATCGGCACCGACGCCGACCCGATCGCCTCGGAGATCGAGGACATGATGTGAGGTCCCCGCGGAGCCGAGCCGCCGCCCCGCGCAGGCGGCCCGCGCGGTCCGCGGGCCCCGCACGGCCCGAGCCGGCCGCCCGCCGCGCCGGACCACGGGCACGGGCGCCGCCCCGCGGCCGCCCCGCACCGGGGCACGCAGAAGGCCGGGCCCTCACCCGGATAGGCTCAGCCGCATGTCACGATTCGACGGCCGCACCCCCGACCAGCTCCGCCCCGTCACCATCGAGCGGAGCTGGAGCAAGCACGCCGAAGGGTCCGTACTGGTCTCCTTCGGCGACACCCGAGTGCTCTGCACCGCCAGCGCCACCCAAGGCGTACCGCGCTGGCGCAAGGGCAGCGGCGAAGGCTGGGTCACCGCCGAATACTCCATGCTGCCCGCGCGCCACCAACACCCGCGGCGACCGCGAGTCCGTCCGCGGCAAGATCGGCGGCCGCACCCACGAGATCTCCCGGCTGATCGGCCGCTCGCTGCGCGCCGTCATCGACTACAAGGCCCTCGGCGAGAACACCGTCGTCCTGGACTGCGACGTCCTCCAGGCCGACGGCGGCACCCGCACCGCCGCGATCACCGGCGCCTACGTCGCCCTCGCCGACGCCGTCAGCTGGATGCAGGCCAACCACTTCATCAAGGCCAGGTCCCAGCCGCTCACCGGCACCGTCGCCGCCGTCAGCGTCGGCATCGTCGGCGGCGACCCGCTGCTCGACCTCGCCTACGAGGAGGACGTCAAGGCCGAGACCGACATGAACGTCGTCTGCACCGGCGACGGCCGCTTCGTCGAGGTCCAGGGCACCGCCGAGGGCCAGCCCTTCGACCGCGCCGAACTCGACGCCCTCCTCGCCCTGGCCGTCACCGGCTGCGCCGAACTCACCGCCGCCCAGCAGGCCGCGCTCGCCGGCTGACCGCCCCGCACCGCCCAACGCCCCCCGGAATCCGGCCCGTTCGGGCACGCAACCCTGCACGGCGCGCGCCGCGTGTGTACAGATGTGCACGCGGCGCGACGCCGGCGTGCCGAGCCGGGGAGGGCCGCGATGAACCGCCGTCGTACCGCCGCACGCACGGCCGGCGCACTCGCCGCGGTCCTGCTCACCGCCGCCCTCGGCGCCTGCAACGCCGCCGACCGCGCCCTGGACTGCGCCAGGACCGCCGCCACCGTCGCCGGCGACGTCCAGGACCTCCAGAGCACCGCCACCAACATCGGCCAGGTCTCCGACCCCAGCCGCCGCAAAGCCACCGTCACCGCGCTCGACAAGGTCCAGCACGACCTGTCCGGCCTCGGCGGACGCGGCCACGACCCCGACGTCCGCCACGCCGTCGACGGCCTGTCCGCCTCCGTCCGCACCGCCCGGACCACCGCCGCCGACGGCAGGACCCCCGACCTCGGGCCCGTCGCCTCCGCCGCCTCCCACCTCACCGCCGTGTGCACCCCCGGCTGACGGGACAACCGGCGGACGACGGGATAATCGGCGCCATGACCCGCCGCCTCGTCCTCGCCACCCGCAACGCCCACAAGGTCACCGAACTCCGGGCGATCCTCGCCGACGACCGGACTCGACGTCGAACTCGTCGGCGCCGACGCCTACCCGCGAGATCCCCGACGTCAAGGAGACCGGCGTGACCTTCGCCGAGAACGCGCTGCTCAAGGCGCCCACCCTCGCCCAGGCGACCGGACTGCCCGCCGTCGCCGACGACTCGGGCCTGTGCGTCGACGTCCTCGGCGGCGCCCCCGGCATCTTCTCCGCCCGCTGGGCCGGCCGCCACGGCGACGACGCCGCCAACCTCGCGCTGCTGCTGGCCCAGCTCGGCGACATCGACGACCCCCACCGCGGCGCCCACTTCGCCTGCGCCGCCGCCCTCGCCCTGCCCGACGGCACCACCCGCGTCGCCGAGGGCCGCCTCACCGGCACCCTGCGCCACACCCCGGCCGGCACCGGCGGCTTCGGCTACGACCCGATCCTCCAGCCCGACGACGCCGCGGACTTCGTACGGGGCCGCACCTGCGCGGAGCTCACCCCCGAGGAGAAGAACGCCATCAGCCACCGCGGCAAGGCGTTCCGCGCACTGGCCCCCCTGACCGCGGAACTCCTGGCCTGACCCCGGCCGGCGCCTCCCCGGAAACCGCCGAGAGCCCGCTCCCCGACGGGGGAACGGGCTCTCGCCGCGTGCGGCCGGTGGGACTCGAACCCACACGGGATTTCTCCCACGACATCCTAAGTGTCGCGCTTATGCCAATTCAGCAACGGCCGCCAGTACCGGCGCTTGCCATGATATCGGTCCGCCACATTTCGGGGGAACGGCCGCCGTCATCCCGCGGTGGGCCCGCTGCGGCGTCCACCACGGCACCATGTGCGGGTGACCGCATGGCAGTTGGGGCAGAGCAGCCGCAGGTTCTCGGCCCGGTCGTCACGCCAGTCGCCGTTCACATGGTCGATCTCCAATGTCATCGGGCGTCCCCGCCAGCTCGGCGGGGTGGCGCACTCGGCACACCGTTCCGGCACGCCGGTCTCCAGCAGCGCCCTGCTGAGAAGTGCGGTCTTCGTGCGGGTCGCCCTCCCGTGCTCGACCAGCACGTCGGCAGCCGCTCGGCGGGGAGTCGGGCCCGGTCTGCCGCGCTGATGGGCCTGGCCGAGGAAGTGGGAGGTGTCGATACCGTCCTCTTCCACCCAGTGCCGAAGCCGCTTACGGCTGAGGGTGTTGTCCGCCGCTCCGATCGCGCGCAGGGTCTCCGCGATGGACGTCGCTTTCGCGACGGCGCTCCGGAGCTGTTGCGGAGTGGGCCGGGGCGTCCGGCCCGGCGGCAGCGGCTTCACGGCCGGGTTCCCTTGTTGCGTCCACGGTAGGAGTCCGTCGAGGAGTGGCAGTTCGGGCAGAGCAGCCGCAGGTTCTCCCTGCGGTTGTCCCGCCAGTCGCCGTCGATGTGATCGACCTCCAGGGGGAGGGGGCGGCCGCGCCACAGCGGTTCCGTCGCGCACAGGGCGCAGCGCTCCGCGACACCCAGCGCGGTCAGCGCCCGCTTGAGTCGATCTCCCGGTATCCGCCGGGCGCGCTCCGGCGCCTGCCGGACCAGTACGGCCTCCGGTGTCCACCGCCCACGCTTCTCCCCGCGCCTGGACGGCCGCCGGAAGTGCGAGGTGTCGATGCCGTACGCCCGTATCCGGCGGCTGATGTGGGTGTGGTTGCCTCCGACGACTTCCAGGCCGAGCCGGCGGAGCACCTCGCACATGTTGGTGGACGCCTCCACGGCCGGTTCGAGAACGTCCCTCGTCCAGCGCGCGCCCTCCCGCTGGAAGTGCGAGGTGTCGATGCCGAAGCGTCGCATCCGGTCGAGGATGTACCTCCGCGAAGGGCTCTGCGGAGCCAGGCCGAGCCTGTGCAACACCTCGGAACGCGTGCGCGAAGACTTCGCGGCCTCGGCCAGCCGTTCTCGGGTATCGGTGCTCGCCGTCACTCTCGTCTCTCTTCCTGGGCACCTGTTCGTGCCCCGAACGGATCAACGAGGAGATCGGCGGACGGTCACGGAGCGGCCCGGCCGGTGGGGGCCGGGCCGCGACGCGGTGCGAGGGGGCTCACACCCCCAGGTCGCGGATGAGTTTGGCGACGTGGCCCGTGGCCTTGACGTTGTAGAAGGCGTGGGCCACCGTGCCGGACTCGTCGACGACGAAGGTGGAGCGGATGACGCCCGTGACCGTCTTGCCGTACATCGTCTTCTCGCCGAAGGCGGCGTAGGAGGTCAGGACGGAGCGGTCCGGGTCGGCGAGGAGGGTGACCTTCAGGGACTCCTTGTCGCGGAACTTCGCGAGCTTCTCCGGCTTGTCGGGCGAGATGCCCAGCACGTCGTAGCCGGCGGTGGCCAGCACGTCGAGGTTGTCGGTGAAGTCGCACGCCTGCTTGGTGCAGCCGGGGGTGAGGGCGGCCGGGTAGAAGTAGACGATGACCTTGCGGCCGCGGTGGTCGGCGAGGGAGACCGGCGTGCCGTCGGCGTCCTGGAGGGTGAAGGCGGGGGCGGTGTCGCCGGGGACGAGTCGCTCGGACATGAAGATGGCTCCTGGGGCAAACGGGGTGCCGACGAGGCGCGCGCCGCGTCGTACTGACAGACTGTCCGAACGCTACCTAATCAGGCCATGGAGGCAGTGCGGTGTCGGAAGGTACCAGGACGCCCGCTCAGATCGAGGCGGACATCGCCCGCAAGCGGCAGGATCTCGCCGTGGTGCTCGACGAGATCGCGGTACGGGTGCACCCCGTCACGATCGCGCGGGACACCAGGGCGAAGGCGGTCTCCGCCCTGGACAGCACGGTCGGGCGGGCCTACGTCGCGGCGAACCGCGCGGTCAGCCGGACCAGGGCGCAGTTCGTGGACGAGGACGGCGCGCCCCGGATGGAGCGGATCGTGCCCGTCGCGGTGGGCGGCGCGGCCTTGGTGGCGGTGGCGGTCGGGCTCACGGTGTGGCGCCGCCGCCGGTAGGTTCATGGTCGTGAGTTCGAACAGTGAGCACGACAAGCTGCCCATCCGCATGCTGCACGACCGCGTCCTGGTGCGGCAGGACAGCGCGGAGGGTGAGCGCCGCAGCGGCGGCGGCATCCTGATCCCGGCGACGGCCGCGGTCGGCACGCCGGCTGGCCTGGGCCGAGGTGGTGGCGGTCGGCCAGAACGTCCGGACCGTCGAGGTCGGGGACCGGGTGCTGTACGACCCGGAGGACCGTGCCGAGGTCGAGGTGCGGGGGGTGGCGTACGTCCTGATGCGGGAGCGGGATCTGCACGCGGTGGCGGCGGAGCGGCTCCAGGGCACGGACGACTCCACCGGTCTGTATCTGTGACGGCCTGGCCTGCCGCGGAGATCCGAACGACGGACCCTAGCCGCGCAGGCCGTTGATCCCCTCGTCGGGCGGGGCGGGTGAGCGGCCGGGCGGCCCCTGGTTCCCGGCGGTCTGGCCGAAGGTGGGGGTGACCGGCGGCTCGGACGGCGTGCCCGGATCGGTGGGCGGCGTCGTGGGCAGGGTCGGCGGGGTGCTCGTCGGCGGGGTCGTGGCCGGCGGTGTGGTGGCCGGCGGCTGCGAGGTGCCGGTGGGCGGCTGCGACGAGGCGGGCGGGGTGCTCGGCCGGTCGGTGGTGGGCGGGACGGTCTGCGCCCCCTGCTCCAGGTCGAGCTGGAAGTCGGCGGGCGCGGTGTCGCGCAGCGCGGCGGCCGTGTAGTCGGCCCAGACGTCGCCGGGCGGGCCGCCGCCGTTGATCCGGCCCTGGTACATGGAGCCGTCCAGCGACTCCTGGTGGCCGTTGGCCGGGTTCATGCCGAGGACGGCGACGACGGTGGCCAGCCTGGGCGTGTAGCCGGCGAACCAGGCGGCCTTGTCGTTCTCGGCGGTGCCGGTCTTCGCGGCCGCCGGCCAGCCGGAGTTCTGGGCCGCGGCGGCGGTGCCGCCGGGGCTTTCCACGACGCTCTTGAGCATCGCGGTGGTGGTGTCGGCGGCGGCCCGGGGCACGGACTGCACGGGGTCGCGGGAGGGCAGCTTCAGGTCGCTGCCGTCCTTGGTGACCTTGGCGACCAGGGAGTACGGGATCTCCTTGCCGTGGTTGGCGAGGGTGGCGTACATCTGGGCCATGTCCAGCGGGCTGGCGCTGGGGTTGTCGAAGGCGCCCAGTGCCATGGCGGGCGTCTTGGGGATGGCGACGGCGGTGGGCATGCCGAGGTCGTGGGCGGTGTCGATCACCTTGCCGGTGCCGACGTCCTGTGCCATTTGTGCGAACACCGCGTTGACGGACTTGTCCATGGCGCGGGTGACGGAGATGTCGCCGTAGTCGGCGTCGTCCTCGTTGGAGGGTGCGTAGCCGACCGGTCCGTCAGGACCCTGCACCGGGCGCCGGGAATCGCCGTTGTAGACGGTGGTGGGCGTGATCGCCTGGCCGTCCTGCGTCTGGGACTGGTGCTGGAGGGCGGAGGTGAATATCACCGGCTTGAAGGTGGAGCCGGGCTGGTACGTCGCGTTGGTGGCGCTGCTGACGTACTGCTGGGTGTAGTCGACGCCGCCGTAGAGCGCGACCACGTTGCCGGTGGCGGGGTCGATGGAGACGCCGCCGGCCCGTACGTAGGAGTCGGCCTTGGTGTGGCCGCGCTTGTCGTAGACGTCGTCGCGGGCGGCGGTGACGAAGGCGTCCTCCTTCGGCTTCTGGATCGTGGTGACGATCCGGTAGCCGCCGCGGTGCAGGGCGTCGGAGTCCACGATGTGGTTCTTGGTCAGGTAGTTGTCGACGGCCTCGATGATGTAGCCGCGCTGGCCCGCCTTGCTCGCGGTCGGCTTGGGCTTGCCGACCTTCGGGAAGGGGGTGGAGCCGCGCTCGGAGCGGCTGAGCCAGCCCTCCTTGACCATGCCGTTGAGCACGTAGTTCCAGCGGGCCTTGGCGGCCGGGGCGTTCTCGGGGTGGGAGGCGAGGTCGAACTCGCTGGGCGCGTTGAGGAGCGTGGCGAGGTAGGCGGCCTGGCCGGTGTTCAGCTCGGAGGCGTTCTCGCTGAAGTACGCCTGGGAGGCGGCCTGGATGCCGTACGCGTTGCGGCCGTAGTAGCTGGTGTTGAGGTAGCCGTCGAGGATCTGGTCCTTCGACTCGTTGCGGTCCAGCTTGATCGCGATGAAGAACTCCTTCACCTTGCGCGACGCCGTCTGGTTCTGGGTGAGGTAGTAGTTCTTGACGTACTGCTGGGTGATGGTCGAGCCGGACTGCCGGCCCTTGCCGGTCGCGGTGTTCCACGCGGCGCGCACCATCGACTTCGGGCTGACCGCGGACTCGTGGTAGAAGTTGCGGTCCTCGGCGGCCAGGGTGGCGTACTGGGCGTCCTTGGCGACCGCGTCGAGCGGCACGTTCTGCCGGTTGACGGCGCCGTCGCGGGAGAGCTCGGTCCTGCCGTCGGAGTAGAGGTAGACGTTGTTCTGCGCGACGGCCGCGGCGTTCGGGTCGGGGATGTCGACCAGGGCGTAGCCCACGAAGAACGCGCCGACGCCGACCAGCAGGACGCCGAGGACGGCGCCGGTCACCAGCCGCCAGGTGGGCAGCAGCCGGCGCAGGCCGGTGCGGCGCGGGCGGGCTCCCCACTCGGGGGCTGCGGACGGCGAGGCGTTCGCGCCGTCGGCGGTCCGGTTCGGATCGTCACTCATGTCTGTAGGGACTCCTCGGCCGCCGCCAGGGTTGGCCGACGGCGGAACATCATGGACCAACCGTTACGTACGCTCCCGTACACCCACGTAGTCCTCCGACCCACACTGTCGCATCATCTGCCCGCTGGAGATCGGTGGCACGCATCCGTGACAGGGCTGTGACAGGCCGTCCGGTGCGCCTCGGGCGTGTGTGCGGGTGAGTGGAAAACCGTTGGCCCGCTTGGGTGCGTGCCCCCTAGGCTTCTCGGCTTGCGTGCCGGTGCGCGATGAGGGGCGACGTGAGGGGGTTCACACCGTTGAGCGGCTTTTATGTGGCTGTCGTCACGCGCGGTTTCCGCCGTTATGCGACGTATCGC
This sequence comes from uncultured Actinomycetota bacterium, assembly GCA_963820715.1. Classification (GTDB taxonomy): domain Bacteria; phylum Actinomycetota; class Actinomycetes; order Streptomycetales; family Streptomycetaceae; genus Actinacidiphila. The sequence continues at coordinate 156,910 of CAWGAU010000009.1, forward strand.
ACGGCGACCTTCGCGGGCGTCTTCACCAATACGGTCTTCGGCTTCATCATCACTTACAGTTACATGGCCTTGTGGGACCAGCGGCCGCACCTGGGCGGCTACACCGAGCCGCAGGCGCTGACGTACGTCTGGATCGGGCAGGCGATGCTGGCGACGATGGCGCTGATGGGCGGCGGTTTCGAGGACGAGCTGATGGAGCGGATCAGGTCCGGGGACATCGCGGTGGACCTGTACCGGCCGGCCGACCTGCAGGGCTGGTGGCTGGCGGCGGACCTGGGGCGGGCCGGCTTCCAACTGGTGGGGCGCGGGGTGGCGCCGCTGACGTGCGGCGCGCTGGTCTTCTCGCTCGCGCTGCCCTCCGACGGGCTGACGTGGCTGCTGTTCCTGGTCTCGGCGCTGCTGGGGGCGCTGGTCAGCTTCGCGGTGCGCTTCCTGGTCGCGCTCAGCGCCTTCTGGCTGCTGGACGGGGCCGGGGTGAGCCAGGCCGCGTTCCTGGCCGGGCTGTTCTTCTCGGGGATGATGCTGCCGCTCACGGTCTTCCCCGGCTGGCTGGGCGAGAGCGCGCGGGCGCTGCCGTGGGCGGCGATGCTCCAGGTGCCGGCGGACGTGCTGCTCGGCCGGCGGCACGGGTCGGGCGCCGTGCTCGGGCTGGCCTTCCAGGCCGGCTGGGCGGTGGTGCTGCTCGGCACGGGGCGGCTGCTCCAGTCGGTCGCGGCGCGCCGGGTGGTGGTCCAGGGTGGCTGACACCTGGAGGCAGCCGGGGCCGGAGCCCGGACCGCAGCCGGAGCCGGAGCGGCCGGGGCCCGGACGGCCGGGCCTGGACCGCAGCCGCGGCCGGAGACGGCGGAGCCGTGGTGGCCCGACCCGCGCGAGGGGCTGGTGGGGCGCACCCGCGAGACGGTCCGCGCCTACCGGCTGATCGTGGCGATGTGGGTGCGCTCCACCATGGCCTACCGCGCGTCCTTCGTGCTCACCGCGTTCGGCAACTTCGCGGCCACCGGCCTGGACTTCGTCACCATCGTGCTGATGTTCTCGCACATCACCGCGCTGGGCGGCTTCACGCTGCCCGAGGTGGCCTTCCTCTACGGCTCCACGAGCACCGCCTTCGGGATCGCCGACCTGGTGATGGGCTCGATGGACCGGCTCGGCCGGCGGGTGCGCGACGGCACGCTCGACACCCTGCTGCTGCGGCCCGTCCCGGTCCTGGCGCAGGTCGCCGCGGACCGCTTCGCGCTGCGCCGCCTGGGCCGGATCACGCAGGGCGTGCTGGTGCTGTCCTGGGCGATGACGCGGGTCGACGTGCACTGGACGGTGGTCAAGGTGCTGATGCTGCCGATGATGCTGCTGTCCGGCGCGACGCTGTTCTGCGCGGTCTACGTGGCCGGCGCCGCGTTCCAGTTCCTCGCCGGGGACGCCTCCGAGGTGCAGAACTCGGTGACCTACGGCGGCAACACCATGCTCCAGTACCCGCCCGGGATCTTCGCGAAGGAACTCGTGCGGGGTGTGACCTTCGTGGTGCCGCTCGCCTTCGTCAACTGGCTGCCCGCCCTGCACATCCTGGGCGAGCCCGACCCCCTCGGCCTGCCCCGCTGGGTGGACTTCGCCTCCCCGCCGGTCGCCGTCGTGTGCTGCGTCCTGGCGGGCGCGGCCTGGCGCGCGGGCCTCCGTTCCTACCGCAGCACAGGGAGCTGACCGGCGTTATGGCGATCATCGAACTCGACGGCGTCGAGAAGGTCTTCGAGGTCAAGCGCAAGGCGGGCCGGCTGCGCCGCGAACGCCACGAGGTGCGGGCGGTGGACGGGATCTCGTTCACCGTGGAGCGCGGCGAGGTGGTCGGCTACATCGGGCCGAACGGCGCCGGCAAGTCCACCACCATCAAGATGCTCACCGGCATCCTCAACCCGAGCGCCGGCCGGATCAGGATCGGCGGCATCGACCCCACCCGCGAGCGCACCCGGCTGGCCCGCCGGATCGGCGTCGTCTTCGGCCAGCGCACCACCTTGTGGTGGGACCTGCCGCTGCGCGACTCCTACGAGCTGGTCCGCCGGATGTACCGCATCCCCGACCCGGTGTACGCCCGCAACCTGGAGGCGTGTGTCGAACTGCTCGATCTGGGGCCCTTGTTGGAGGTGCCGGTCCGTCAGCTCTCGCTCGGTCAGCGGATGCGCGGCGACATCGCGGCGGCGCTGCTGCACGACCCGGAGGTGCTCTACCTCGACGAGCCGACCATCGGCCTGGACGTGGTCAGCAAGAGCCGGGTGCGGGACTTCCTGCGGGACTTCAACGCCGAGCGCGGCACCACGGTGCTGCTCACCACGCACGACCTGACCGACATCGAGTCGCTGTGCCGCCGCGTGATGGTCATCGACCACGGGCGCCTGATGTACGACGGCGATCTCGGCGGGCTGCACGCCGTGGGCGAGAGCGAACGCACCCTGGTCGCCGACTTCGCCCGCGAACTGCCGCCGCTGGAGCTGGCCGGGGCCCGATGCGTGGGGGTCGAGGGGCCGCGCCAGTCCTTCGCCTTTCCGGCTGCGGCCAGCGCGGCGCCGCTGGTCGCTGCGCTCGCTGCCGACCATCCGCTGGTGGATCTGTCGATCCGCGAGCCGGCGATCGAGGATGTCATCGCCCGGATGTACGGCGCTTCGTCCCACCCGTAACCCCCAGGCGGACGCCCTTGCGTGGGGCGGCGCCCCGCTCTTCCCGGGGCCGGGGTGCCCTTGCGTGGGGCGGCGCCCCGCTTTTCCCCGGGATCGGGTTGCCCTTGCGGGCGAGGGCACCCACCAGGGGCGCTGGGGGCACCCCCGGACGGAGTCTGGGGGAGGAACTGCGCGACCAGCCCACCACCGGGGCGCGCCGGGCCCGCAGGCTCAGCCCCGTACGGCGGGAATCCGGACCACCGGCCGGCGGCCGGTCGCCCGCGCGGTTCCAGCGCCCCTGGCATGGCACCGCCGGGCGCAAAGGCCCGGTTCGCACCGGACCCCGGGCGCGCCGCGCGCCTCGCGGGAGGCGTCGGGAACCCGTCGTACGTTCCCAGACTGGCAGTGGCGGTGAGAATACGCGGGTGGAGCCGATGGACACGGGTGGAACGGGCGGGGCGGAACAGGCGGAGCCGAGCGCGGGGGCGGGTGCGCCCGGGCTGCGGTCCGGCCCGGCGGGAGCGGTGGCGGGGCCGGGCGGCGCGGACCCGGACGCGGAGCGGCGCCGCGGCGTACGCCGGATGAAGCTGATCGCGACCGGCTTCCTGCTGGCGGCGACCGTGGTCTACGGCCTGGCCAAGTGGGCGGAGGCGCGCGGGCGCGGGCAGCTGGTCGGGGTACGTCGCGGCGGCCGCCGAGGCCGGGATGGTCGGCGCGATGGCGGACTGGTTCGCGGTCACCGCGCTCTTCCGCCGCCCGCTGGGCCTGCCGATCCCGCACACCGCGATCATCCCGACGAAGAAGGACGCGCTGGGCGCGAGCCTGGGCGAGTTCGTCGGCGAGAACTTCCTGTCCGCCGACGTCGTACGGACCCGGCTGCGGTCGGTCGGCATCGGCTCCCGGCTGGGCGGCTGGCTGGCCGAGCCCGCCAACGCCGACCGGGTCACCGAGCAGGCGTCGGCGGCGCTGCGCGGCGTGCTGACGGTGCTGCGCGACTCCGACGTGCAGGCGGTCGTCGGGGAGGCGATCACCCGCCGCGCGGACGCGCAGGAGATCGGGCCGGGGCTCGGCAAGCTGCTGGAGCGGATCGTGGCGGACGGCGGCCACAAGCGGATGGTCGACCTGGTGTGCGTGCGCGCCCACGACTGGCTGGTGGAGCACGCCGACTCCGTGCTGGGCGCCGTGCAGGGCGGGGCGCCGGGCTGGACGCCGCGGTTCGTGGACCGCAGGGTCGGCGAGCGCGTCTACAAGGAGCTGCTGCGCTTCGTCACCGAGATGCGCGACTCGCCCGAGCACCCGGCGCGCGACGCCGTGGACCGCTTCCTGTCCGACTTCGCCCGGGAGCTCCAGTCCGACCCCGACACCCGGGCGCGGGTCGAGCGGCTGAAGAAGGAGCTGCTCGCGCGGGGCGAGGTGCAGGACCTGATCGCCTCGGCGTGGGGCGTCGGTGCGCCGGATGGTCGTGGCCGCGGCCGAGGACGAGCGCAGCGAACTGCGGCTGCGCACCCGCACCTCGCTGCTGTCCCTGGGCCAGCGGCTGCGCACGGACCGGCGGCTCCAGGCGAAGGTCGACAACTGGCTGGAGGACGCGGCCACGTATCTGGTCACCACCTACCGCGACGAGATCACCTCGCTGATCAGCGAGACCGTGGCGGGCTGGGACGCGGACCAGACCTCGCGCAAGATCGAGGCCCACGTCGGCCGCGACCTCCAGTTCATCCGCATCAACGGCACGGTGGTCGGCGCGCTGGCCGGCCTGCTGATCTACACGCTGTCCCGGGTGGCGGGCGGCTGAACGGCCGCTCCCCGCCGATCCGATCTCTGAACCGCCCCTCCTGACCTGCCCCGCCGCCGGTCGCGGCGGCGGGTCGGCGGCCGGTGCGCCACCGGTCCCTTGCCGGGGAGCCGTGTCCACGAGGTGGGCAGGGGGTTGCGCGGGACGGCCGGAGGATTGGAGGATCTGACAAGACATCCGATGACACGGGACGAAGTGGAGGGTGGCCGGCGACCGTCCGCGCCGGGCGCACCCGCCGCACGACCTCGCCCCGGCCCCGATTCGACGTACGGAGTACCCCGTGAAGCTGCTGCGTGTCGGACCCGCCGGGGCGGAGCGCCCGGCCCTGCTGGACCGTGAGGGCGTCCTGCGGGACCTGACCGGTCTCGTCCCGGACATCGACGGAGCCCTGCTGGCGGACACCGCCGGCCTGGCGGCGATCGCCGCCGCCGAGGCCGACGGCTCGCTGCCCGCGCTGGACGGATCGGTACGGGTCGGCCCGCCGCTGGCCCGGATCGGCAAGATCGTCTGCATCGGCCTCAACTACCACGACCACGCCGCCGAGACCGGCGCCGCGACGCCCGCCGAGCCGATCGTCTTCATGAAGGCGCCGGACACGGTGGTCGGCCCGGACGACACCGTGCTGGTGCCGCGCGGCAGCGAGAAGACCGACTGGGAGGTCGAACTCGCCGTCGTCATCGGCCGCGAGCTGCGGTACGCGGCCTCGCACGAGGAGGCGCTGGCGGCGGTCGCCGGGTACGCGATCGCGAACGACGTGTCCGAGCGGGCCTTCCAGATCGAGCGCGGCGGCCAGTGGGACAAGGGCAAGAACTGCGAGACGTTCAACCCGCTGGGCCCGTGGCTGGTCACCGCCGACGAGATCGCCGACCCGCAGGCGCTGCCGCATGAAGCTGTGGGTGAACGGTGAGCTGAAGCAGGACGGCAGCACCGCCGACCAGATCTTCCCGGTGGCCGAAGTGGTGCGCTACCTCAGCCAGTTCATGACGCTCTACCCGGGCGACGTGATCAACACCGGCACCCCGGCCGGCGTCGCGCTCGGCCAGCCGGAGCCGAAGCCGTACCTGCGGGCCGGCGACGTGGTGGAGCTGAGCATCGACGGACTCGGCACGCAGCGGCAGGAGTTCACCTCAGCCTGACGCTTGTCGCTGGACCACCCGACGAGAGGTGGTTGCCGTCGCGCCCGACGGCGCCCCCGGTAGGTCACGCATGCGCCCGACGGCGCCCCGTTTTTCGGGGCTCTGGGTGCCCTTGCGCCGGGCGGCGCCCGTTTTCAGGGGCGCGGGGTGCCCTGGCGGACAAAGGTGCCCACCCAGGGGCGCGGGGGCGCCCTACTCACCCGCGCGCTGGGTGCCGTTGCGCGGGGCGGCGCCACACCTCTCCCGGGCGCGGGGGCGCCCTTGCGCTGGGGCGGCGCGATGTGTTTTTAGGGGCGCGGGGAACTGCGCGACAAGCCACGATGGTGGCGCGCCGGGTCCGCGGGCCCAGCCCCTTGCGGCGGGGAATCCGGACCACCGGCCGGTGGCCGGTTGCTCGCGCAGTTCCTCCCCCAGACTCCGTCCGGGGGTGCCCCCAGCGCCCCTGAAAAAACGGGCGCCGCCCTCCATGAGGGCACCCCGCGCCGCTGGTGAGGCGCCCCCTGACGTGAGGGCACCCACCTCGCGGTCGGGGTGGCGGGCGTACCGCGGAGGTAACGGGCCTTCGGGCTAGGCCGGAGGCAGCGGCACCGTGCGGCCCGTGCGGGCCGAGCGGTGGGCGGCCTCGATGACGTCCAGCGCGGCGGCCGCCTCCAGCGCGGTGACCGGCGGCGCGGAACCCTCGCGCAGGGCGGTCTCGACGCCGGCGTAGAAGGCGGGGTAGTCGCCGGGCAGCGAGGGCTCGGGCGCGGCGCCGCCGTCGGTGCCCACCGTGCCCCAGCCGGACGGCGGCACCGCGCCCCAGGCGTCGTCCGCGCCCGGCCGCAGCCCCGCGCGCAGCGCGGCCTCCTGCGGGTCGAGGCCGTGGACGACGTAGCCGCCTGCGCTGCCCAGGACCCGGAAGCGCGGGCCGAGCCGGGCGGTGGTGGCGCTCATCCACAGGTGGGAGCGGACCCCGCCGGCGTGGGTGAGCGCGAGGAAGCTGTCGTCGTCGGTCGCGGCGCCCGGACGGCGGACGTCGGACTCGGCGTAGACCAGCGCGGGCCGGGCCGAACAGGGTGAGCGCCTGGTCGACGAGGTGCGCGCCCAGGTCGTAGAGCAGCCCGCCGATCTCGGCCGGGTCGCCGGACTCGCGCCAGCCGCCCTTGAGCTGCGGCCGCCAGCGCTCGAAGCGCGACTCGAAGCGCTGGACCTCGCCGAGCCGCCCGCTGTCCAGCAGGGCGCGCAGGGTGCGGAAGTCGCTGTCCCAGCGGCGGTTCTGGAAGACGGTCAGCAGCAGCCCGCGCTCCTCGGCCAGCGCCGCCAGCGTCACGGGCCTCGGCCGCGGTCCCGGCCAGCGGCTTGTCCACGACGACCGGCAGCCCGGCGTCCAGCGCGGCGGTGGCCAGCGGCGACATGCGTGCGGTTGGGCGAGGCCAGGACGACCAGGTCCAACTCGGCGGCCCGCGCCCACAGTTCGTCGGCGGTGGCGGCGAACCGCACGCCCGGGTGCTCGGCGCAGGGCCTGCGCCCGGCGCTCGGCGCTGCCGGTGACGACCGTGTCCAGGACCAGCCCGGGCGTCGCGGCGATCAGCGGGGCGTGGAAGAAGGAGCCGGCCGGACCGTAGCCGACCAGGCCGACGCGCAAGGGGGCGGGGCTGCTGCCGGGAGTGCTCATGGGCCGCTACTTTGGCAACAGTGTTGCGAAAGTGCAAGCGAGGGCGACAATGGGCGGGTGAACCCGTCCGCCGCCGGAGCCGGCCTCCCCGCCCTGCGCAGCCACAACGCCGCGCTCGTCCTCGGCCTGCTGCGTACCGCCGCCCTGCGCGCGGCGCCGCACGCCCCGGACGGCGACGGCGCCCTGAGCCGGCTCGAACTGGCCGCGCGCACCGGCCTCACCCCCCAGGCGGTCAGCAAGATCACCGCCCGGCTGCGGGCCGAGGGCCTGGTGGAGGAGGCGGGCCGGCGGGCCTCCACCGGCGGCAAGCCGTCGCACCGGGCTGCGGCTGGCGGCCGGCGCGCGCGCACGCGGTCGGCGTCCACCTGGACGGCGAGTCGCTGGGCGCCGTCGTCACCGACCTGGCGGGCCGCACCGTCGCCGAGCACCGCGCCCCGCTCGACCTCGGCCGGCCCGTCGCCGACGGCGCTGGCCGCCCTCACCCGGGCCCTGCGCGCCGCGCTCGCCCTGGCCCCGACCCCGGTGCTCGGCGTCGGCATCGGCATGCGCGGCCCGCTCGACCACACCACCGGCACCCTGCACCGCGTCACCGGCCACCCGCACTGGTCCGGCACCGCGCTGTGCGCCGAACTGGCGCCGCCGGCTGTCCGCCGACGGCGTCGTGGACGTCGCCGTGGACAAGGACACGAACGCCGCCGCGCTGGCCGTCCTGGGCGCCGCCGCACCCGGCGCCGGCCCGGAGTCGTTCGGCTATCTGCACCTGGGCGTCGGCCTGGGCGCGGGGCTGGTGCTCGGCGGAGAGGTGTACCGGGGCGGGCGCACCGGCGCGGGGGAGTTCGGCCACCAGGTGGTGGAGGTGGACGGGCCGCCGTGCGCGTGCGGCAACCGCGGCTGCCTGGAGGCCCTGTGCCTGCGGGCCGTGCGCGGCGGCGACCGGGCGGGCGCGGCCCGGCTGCTCGGCGTGGGCGCCGCCAACCTCGCCGCGCTGCTCGGCATCGACCGGATCGTCCTCGGCGGCGCTACGGTGCTGGCCGACCCCGGCCTCTACCGCCACGAGGTGGCCGCCGTGCTCGCCGCCCACGGCCACCCGCTGCCCGTCACCACCGCGGCCCCGCACGCCGTCGCCGAGGGCGCCGCCCGGCTGGCCCTCGCGCCCCTGTTCGCCCACGGCACCCTCGTCCGGCCCGCGCCGCGCGCGCATGTGTCAGGGCCCGCGCCGGCGGAGAGCGGCCGGCGGGGTCGATGGGGCCGGCGGGGAGCGCGGGGCCGGGGCCGATCCCGGGTTCTGGGAGAATCCCCGGGTGAGCGATGCGGCCGATCCCCATGCCCCGATCCGCGCGGGCATTCCCGAACACGGGCGGGTGCCGAAGTACTTCGCGGTGAAGACCCGGCTGGAAGGCGTGCTCGACGACCTGGGCGAGGGCGGACTGCTGCCCACGGAACGGGAGTTGGCGGCCGGCTTCGGGGTGGCCCGGGAGACCGTGCGGCAGGCGCTGCGCGATTTGCTGATCCAGGGGCGGGTACGGCGCAAGGGGCGCGGCACGGTGGTGGCCGGCCCCAAACTCGTCCAGCCGCTGTCCACCGCGAGCTACACCGAGGGGGTGCGGCGGCAGGGCCGGGTGCCGGGCCGCAACCTGATCGCGCTGGAGCAGTTGGACGCCGACCCCGTACTGGCCGCCGAACTGCGGCTCGCGCCGGGCGCGCCCGTCTGGCACATGGAGCGGGTGCTGCTCGCCGACGACGAACGGGTCGGCCTGGAGAGCACCTACCTCTCCGTGCGCCCGACTCCCGCACCTGCGCCGGGACTTCGCGCCCGACACGTCGTTCTACGCCTTCCTGCGCGAGCGGATGGGGGTCGAGCCCTCGGCGGTGGACGAGCGGATCGAGACGGTGCTCGCCACCCCCCGCGAGGCCCTGCTGATCGGCACCCCGCCGGCGCTGCCGATGCTGCTGCTCCACCGCTCCAGCAAGGACGCGGAGGGCCGGCCCCTGGAGCGGGTCCGCTCCCTCTACCGCGGCGACCGGTTCAGCTTCACGGTCCATCTGGAGGGCCGCGGCTGAGGGCGCCCCCGCTCACCTCGGCGCGCGGATCTGGCCTTTTCCCGTACGGACGCGCCGGTTTTTATCACGGAATGATAACGGGTCTAGGCCAAACTTGAAGCCCTGTTCACCCGCGCGTCGGCATCCCGTCAGGGCCGGGTCACCTCCGGTCGGGAACGTCGTCGCCGTGAAAGTCACTGTCGTAGGAGCCGGGGTGCTGGGCACCATGCACGCCTGGCACGCCGTGGAACGCGGCCATGAGGTCGTCCATCTGGAGCGCGAGCGCGAGGCCCGCGGCGCGTCCGTCCGCAACTTCGGGCTGGTGTGGGTCGGCGGCAGGTCGGCCGGCGCCGAGCTGGGCACCGCGCTGCGGGCCCGCGAGCTGTGGGAGGAGATCGGCGCGAAGGTGCCGGGCGTGGGCTTCCGGGCCAACGGTTCGCTCACCGTGGTCCGCACCGCCGCCGAGCGGGCCGTCGCCGACGACGTGCTCGGCCGGGCCGACGCGGCCGAGCGCGGCTACAAGTGGCTCGCCCCCGACGAGGTGCGGGCGTACAACCCGGCGCTGCGCGGCGACCTCCTCGGCGCGCTGCTGTGCGAGCGGGACGCGGCCGTCGAGCCGCGGGCGGCGCTCCCGGCGCTGCGGGCGCACCTGGCGGCGACCGGCCGCTACACCTTCGCGCCCGGCCGCGAGGTCCGCGACGTCGCCCCCGGCCTGGTGCGCGACGACCACGGGACGGCGTACCGCTCGGACAGCGTGCTGCTGACCACCGGGGCGTGGCTGTCCGGGCTGGTCAAGGAGCTGGCGCCGCGGCTGCCGGTGCGCCGGGTGCGGCTCCAGATGGCGCAGACCGCGCCGCTGGGCGAGGCGCTGACCACCTCGGTGGCCGACGCCGACAGCTTCCGCTACTACCCGGCCTACGCCGGCGGCGCCCTCGACGCGCTGCGGGCCGGCCAGCCGCAGCCGCCGGTCGCGGCCGGGCACCGGATGCAACTGCTCATGGTGCAGCGCCTCGACGGCGGCCTGACCATCGGCGACACGCACGAGTACGACGAGGCGTTCTCCTTCGACGTCGTCGAGGACCCCTACGACCACCTGCGCGAGCGCGCCGCCGAACTGCTCGGCCGCCCGCTCCCGCCGGTCCGCCGCCGCTGGGCCGGGGTGTACGCGCAGTGCGAGGCGCCCGGCGCGGTCGTCCACCGCGAACAGGTGCTGGACGGGGTGTGGCTGGTCACCGGCCCCGGCGGCCGGGGCATGACCTGCTCCCCGGCGATCGGCGAGACCACCGCGAACGAGATCGGCTGGTGAACGACATGACCGCTTCCCCCTCAACCCCCTCAACCCGCGCATCCTCTGCAACCCCCGCAGCCCCGCCGGCCGAGGACCCGGCCGCAGCTCCGGACCCGGCCCCCACCCTGGTCGTGCTGGACATGGCCGGCACCACCGTCGCCGACGACGGCCTGGTCGAGCGGGCGTTCGCGCGCGCCGCCGAGGAGGCCGGCACCGAGCCGGGCAGCCCCGAGTTCGCGCGGCAGCTCGACCACGTCCGGGCCACCATGGGCGAGTCGAAGATCACCGTCTTCCGGGCGCTGTTCAGTGACGAGGACCGGGCCCGGCGCGCCAACTCCGCGTTCGAGCGCGCCTACGCCCGCCTCGTGGACTCCGGCGCCTGCCGGCCGCTGCCCGGCGCCGAGGACACCATCCGCGAACTGCGCGCCCAGGGCCGCAAAGTGGCCCTGGCCACCGGCTTCTCGCGCACCACGCAGGACGCCGTCCTGGACGCGCTCGGCTGGCGGGAGATCGCCGACCTCACCCTGTGCCCCGCCGACGCCGGCCGCGGCCGGCCGCACCCCGACCTGGTGCTCACCGCCCTGCTGCGCACCGGCGCCGCCTCCGTGCGGCACGTCGCGGTGGCCGGTGACACCGCGTACGACATGCTCAGCGGCGTGCGGGCGGGCGCGTCGCGTGGTGGCCGGCGTCACTCACCGGCGCCCACGACGGGCCGCGGCTGCGGGCGGCCGGCGCCACCCACGTCCTCGACTCGGTCGCCGGACTCCCCGCGCTGCTGGGGGAGTTGTGACATGAGCGGGCCCCGCGGAATCCGCTTCGACCGCGTCACCGTCTCCTACGGCCGCAGCACCGTCCTGGACGCGCTCGACCTGACCGTCGCCCCCGGCGAGGTGATGGCCCTGCTCGGCCCCTCCGGGTCGGGCAAGACCACCGCGCTGCGGGCGGTCGCCGGGTTCGTCGCCCCCTCCAGCGGCCGGGTGCTGATCGGCGACCGCGACGTGACCGGGCTGCCGCCGCACAAGCGCGGCATCGGCATGGTCGTGCAGCAGTACGCGCTCTTCCCGCACCTGCGGGTCGAGCAGAACGTCGCGTTCGGGCTGAGGGCGCGCCGCACGCCGCGCGCGCAGACCGCCGAACGCGTCGCCGAGGCGCTGGAGATGACCGGCATGGCCGGCTACGCCCGCCGCTACCCGCGGGAGTTGTCCGGCGGCCAGCAGCAGCGCGTCGCCATCGCCCGGGCGCTGGCCATCCGGCCCGGCGTGCTGCTGCTCGACGAGCCGCTGTCCGCGCTCGACGCACGGCTGCGGTCCGGCATGCTCGCCGAACTCGCCCGGCTGCACCGGGAGTTGCCGGACGTGTCGATCCTCTACGTCACCCACGACCAGATCGAGGCGCTCACCCTCGCCGACCGGATCGCGGTCACTGGACCGGGCCCGCCTCCAGGACTGCGGCACCCCGCACGAGCTGTACCGCACCCCGCGCACCGTCTTCACCGCGAGCTTCGTCGGCAACGCCAACCTGCTGCGGGTCCGGGCCGAACCGGACGGCGGCTACCGGCTGGACGGGGCGACGCTGCGGGTGGCGCCCGCCCCCGGCCGCCCCGGTCCCGCGCCCGGCGCCGAGGCGACCTTGTGCGTACGCCCGCACGCGCTGCGGCTGGCCGCCCCCGTCGCCGCCCCGGCGGCCGTCGGCGGCGGCCCGCTCCCCGCGGGCGAGCAGGCGAACGTGCTGCACGGCACCGTCACCGCCGTGCAGTGGCGCGGCCACACCCACCGGCTGCTCGTCGAGGCGTACGGGCACGAACTGCGCGCCGACGTCGGCGACCTGAAGCAGCCCCCGCAGCCCGGCGACCCGTCGCGCTCACCTTCGACGCCGAGGACGCGGTGCTGCTGCCCGGCGGTCTGGCGGGAGGTGACGGCATTGGCTAGCGAGATCCGAACGGCAGACCCTGGCACGGCCGCCGAAGTCCGGGTCCCGGCGCGGGCGGGGCGCCTGCGGGCGCCCGGCTGGATCTGGGCGCTGCCGCCGGTCGCCGCGCTCGGCCTGGTCTTCCTCTATCCGCTCGCCCTCGTCGTCAAGCAGTCCTTCTCACCCGGACGCGGGCGGCCACTCCACCGCGCCGTACTCCCAGGTCCTCGCACGAGCGGTCGTTCCGCTCGGCGCTGTGGAACACCGTCTGGATCGCGGCGGGTTCGACGGCCGGCTGCCTGCTGCTCGGCTTCGTACTCGCCCTGGTGATCGCCTTCGTGCCGTTCCCCGGCGGCGAAGGCGCTCAGCCGGTTCATCGACGTCTTCCTCGCCTTCCCCTCCTTCCTGATCACCCTCGCGCTGCTCTTCCTCTACGGCACGGTCGGCGTCGCCAACGGCCTGTGGACGGACGCGACCGGCGCGGCCGCCGGCCCGGTGGACTTCCTGCACACCCCGTGGGGCGTGCTGCTCGCCGAGGTCACGTACTTCACGCCGTTCGTGATGCGGCCGCTGCTGGCGGCGTTCTCGCAGGTCGACACCGCGCAGGTGGAGGCCGCCGCGTCGCTGGGCGCGCGGGCGCCGCGGATCGTCCGGCAGGTGATCCTGCCCGAGGCGCTGCCGGCGCTGGCCGCCGGCGGCGGCCTGGTCCTGGTGATGTGCCTCAACGAGTTCGGCATCGTGCTGTTCACCGGCGCCAAGGGCGTCACCACGCTGCCGATGCTCGTCTACAGCAAGGCGATCCTCGACGGCGACTACCCGGGCGCGTGCGTGGTCGCGGTCGTCTCCGTACTGCTGTCGGCGGCGCTGTACGCGCTCTACCGGGCCGCGCTGTCCCGCGCCACGGGAGGTGCCCGCCGTGCTGGTGCATAGCAGGGCCGGCCGCTGGACGGCCTGGACCGTCTTCTTCGTGCTCTTCGTGCCGCTCTTCGCGCTGCCGCTGCTGGTCGTGGTGACGGCGTCCTTCGCGACGAACTGGAGCGGCGCCTTCCCCTCCCACCCGACCCTCGCGCACTACCGGGCCGTCGGCGGCGGCGACGCGCTGCACGCGCTGACCACCAGCCTGCTCACCGCGCTGTCGGCCAGCGTGCTCGCGCTGGTGGCGGGCGGCTGGGCGGCCCTGGCCGCGGAGCGGCTGCGCGGCGCCGCGCGCAAGGTGCTCGACGGGCTGTTCATGCTGCCGGTCGCCGTGCCCTCGGTCGTCGTCGGGCTCAGCCTGCTCGTCGCCTTCTCCCGGCCGCCGTTCCTGCTCAACGGGACCGCGCGGATCGTGATCCTCGCGCACACCGTGCTGGTGACGGCGTTCGCCCACCAGTCGGTGAGCGCCGCGCTCAGCCGGCTCGACCCGGCGTACGAGCGGTGCGCCGCGAGCCTGGGCGCCCGCCCGGCGTACGTCCTGTGGCGGGTCAGGATTCCGCTGCTGCTGCCGTCGCTGACCGCCGCCGCCGGCCTGTGCTTCGCGCTGTCCATGGGGGAGTTGAGCGCCACGATCATGATCTACCCGCCGGGGTGGGTGCCGCTGCCCGTGCAGATCTACGGGGCGACCAGCCGGGGCGCGCTGTTCGCCGGGGCGGCGCTGGCGGTCGTGCTCATGGCCGCGACGCTGCTCGTCCTTGTACGGGGTCTCCCGCCTGCGGACCCGGGCGTCGTACCGCTGACCTCCCCTCTTCCACCCCTCATGTCCCTTCAACCCTTTCACCCCTTCCATCCGGGGCCTCGGCCCCGGACCGAGCTGAGGAGTTCGAACCGCCATGCGCGAGCACAACCGTTTTGCCGCCCCGGTCACCGCCGGCGCCGGCGTCGTGGTGATGGGGCTGGTCCTGGCCGGCTGCGGCGGGCCGGCGTCCGCGGGCAGCGGGAAGCCGTCGACCGAGGTGACCGTCTACAGCGCGGACGGCCTGCACACCGACACCGGGGACGGCTTCTACAACACGGTGTTCAAGGACTTCACCGCGAAGACCGGGATCAAGGTCAACTACGTGGAGGGCGGTTCCGGGGAGGTCGTGCAGCGGCTGGTGCGGGAGCGGTCCAACACCCAGGCGGACCTGGTCGTGACGCTGCCGCCCGTTCATCCAGCAGGCCGACGGCAAGGGGCTGCTCCAGCCGTACCGGCCGGCCGGCGTGGACAAGGTGGCCGCCGCCGACAAGGACGCGGGCGGCGCCTGGGAGTCGGTCGTCGACAACTACTTCTGCTTCATCTACAACACCGAAGCAGCTGCCGCGGCCGCCGAAGACCTGGAACGACCTGCTGGACGGGACGTTCAAGAACAAGCTCCAGTACTCCACCCCCGGGGTGGCCGGCGACGGCACGGCCGTACTGGTCGAGGCCATGCACGACCTCGGCGGCAAGGGCCCGGCCCTGGACTACCTCAAGAAGCTCCAGGCCAACAACGTCGGCCCGTCGGCCTCCACCGGCCAGCTCGCCCCGAAGGTCGACAAGGGCGAACTCCTGGTCGCCAACGGCGATGTGCAGATGAACTACGCCGACATGGCGAGCATGCCGCACCAGGGCATCTTCTTCCCTGCCGCCGACCCGGCCGGCCAGGCCGAGCACCTTCGCGCTGCCGTACGCCGCCGGCCTGGTCAGCGAGCGCCCCGCACGCGGACGCGGGCCGCAAGCTGCTCGACTACCTGCTCAGCCCCGGAGTCCAGCGCGAGGTCTCCTCCATCGGCGGCGGATTCGCGGCCCGCACCGACATCACGGCGACCGACGCCAAACGCGGTGAAGCTGCAGCAGATCATGGCCGGGGTGGACGTCTTCACCCCCGACTGGAAGGACATCGACGCCAACCTGCCGTCGTACGTGGACGCGTGGAAGTCCGCGACCGGCAGCTGATCCGCACACGGCCGGCAGGCGGCCGACCAGCCAGGCAAGACGGCCGGGGCGGCCCGAACCCGCCCCGGCTACGCTGGGCCCCTCACGCCGGTACCCAGGAACAGGAGAGCGACCCGTGTCGACACGCAAGCCCATCGAGTCGTGGCTCACCGACATGGACGGGGTGCTGATCCACGAAGGCACCCCCATCCCCGGCGCCGACGCCTTCCTCAAGGGGCTCAAGGAGTCGGGCAAGCCCTTCCTGGTGCTCACCAACAACTCCATCTACACCCCGCGCGACCTGCACGCCCGGCTGACCCGGATGGGCCTGGACGTGCCGGTCGGCAACATCTGGACCTCGGCGCTGGCCACCGCGAAGTTCCTCGACGACCAGCGGCCCGGCGGCACCGCGTACGTCATCGGCGAGGCGGGCCTGACCACCGCGCTGCACGACGTCGGCTACGTGCTCACCGACCACGACCCCGACTACGTGGTGCTCGGCGAGACCCGCACCTACAGCTTCGAGGCGCTCACCAAGGCGATCCGGCTGATCAACGACGGCGCCCGGTTCATCTGCACCAACCCCGACGAGACCGGCCCCTCGCCCGAGGGCGTGCTGCCCGCGGCCGGCTCGGTGGCCGCGCTCATCACCAAGGCCACCGGCAAGGACCCGTACTTCGTGGGCAAGCCCAACCCGCTGATGATGCGCGCCGGGCTCAACGCGATCGGGGCGCACTCCGAGACCAGCGCGATGATCGGCGACCGGATGGACACCGACGTGCTCGCCGGGCTGGAGTCCGGCATGGAGACCTTCCTGGTGCTCACCGGGCTGACCACGCCGCGCGGACATCGACCGCTACCCGTTCCGGCCGTCCCGGGTGGTCGACTCGATCGCGGACCTGGTCGCCGAGATCTGAGCGGCGTGATCGGCGCCCCGGCCAGGCCCCGCGACCAGCCCGTTTTTACTCTCCGTATAACAATAGTCACCCGGATGGGTCACTGAGCCGCCGCCCGGAGTGCGGGCGGCGGCGCCCGGCGGAATCTTCGTAAGCACCGGGCGCGAGTCCCCGCTCCCGGCCGAGCGGAGGTCGTCATGTTTGGTCTGAAACTGCCCGTCCTCGCCGCTGCCGGCGCCGTCGCCGTGCTCGCCGTCGGAGGGGTGTCCGGTCTGCCGAAGCAGGCCGTCGCCGACGAGGGCGGCGGAGGACCGGACAGCTCGTCGAGCAGTTCCAGCTCGTCGAGCTCGTCGAGCAGCTCCTCCGGCGGCATGGACGTGTCCCCGCGGACCGTCGCCCCCGGCGGCGTGGTGTCCCTGCACCTGGCGACCTCCTGCAAGGCCGGGAAGAAGGCGAAGGCCAGCGCGGACGTCTTCGTGGACACCGTCACCCTCGCCCCCTCCGGCGACGGCCGCGGCATGGAGGGCAACGCGTTCATCAAGTCCGACGCGCTGGCCGGCTCGTACTCGGTCTCCGTGCAGTGCGACGGCGGCAGCGCCTCGGCCGCCGCGTCGATCACCGTCAGCTCGGAGTCCGGCACGGTGCCGCTCAGCCCGGTCAACCCCGAGCAGCCCCTCCAGCCGCTCCGGCCCGTGCCGGCCGGCGGTGGCGGCGCGGCCAAGGAGCTGGCGGGCCGCGGCGGCCCGCAGCAGCTCGCCGCCGGACCGGCCGCGGCCGGCGCCAGCACCGGCCCGCTGCTCGTGACCGGTGGCGTCGCGGCGGCCGGCCTGGCCGGCCTGGTCCTCTACCGGCGCCGCACCGCGGCCCGTAGCTGACCGGCATGCCCGACGGGGAGGAGTCCCTGGGCGACACCCGGGCCAAGGCCGACAGCAGGACGTGGACGGCCCTCGCGGCCGGGCTGCTCCTGCTGGCGGCCTGGCTGCTCGGGCACGGTTCCGGCGGTGGCACCGCCGCCGCCGGGCCGGCCGCGCCCTGGCCGCGGCCGCCGACGACCACCCCCCGCACCTGTACGCGCCGCACGTGCCGCTGCCCGCCGCCGTGCCGGTCCGCCTCGACATCCCCTCGATCGGGCTGCACGCCCCGGTCGTCGGCCGCGGCCTGAGCGACGGCGCGGTCGACCCGCCGCCGTACTCCACCCCCGACGTCGCGGGCTGGTACGACCGCGGCCCGGCGCCGGGCGCGGCGGGCGCCTCGCTGATCGTCGGGCACGTCGACACCGAGACCGGCCCGGCGGTGTTCTTCCCGCTCAGCACGGTCAAGCAGCACGCGCTGATCGACGTGACGCGGGCGGACCGCACGGTGGCGGAGTTCTCCGTGGAGGCGGTGGAGGTCGTCCCCAAGGACCACTTCGACGCCACCCGCGTCTACGGGTCCGACGCCGCGGACCGGCCCGAGCTGCGGCTTATCACCTGCGGTGGGACGTTCGACAAAGCCGCGCAGACGTATTCGGCGAACGTCGTCGTCTACGCGGCCCTGACCGGGTCCCGCCCGACCTAAGGGGGTGCCCCCCTACCGCCGGTCGCCGGACCTTCGCGGGGGTGGCTTGTCGCGCAGTCCCCCCGCCGGTGGCCGGTTCCCGGATGGGGGTGCCCCCTCGCGCCGGTTGCCGGACCTTCTGCCGGTGGTGGCTTGTCGCGCAGTTCCCCGCGCCCCTGGGTGGGTGCCTCTTGCGGCAGTCGCCACACCACCGGCCGGTGGCCGGTTGGCCGCGCAGTTCCCCGCGCCCCTGGGGAGCTGGCCCTTGCGGAAGAGGTGCACCACTCAAGGGGCGCTGGGGGCACCCCCAGCGGTAGCGCTGGGGGAGGAACTGCGCGACACGGCCACCGGTGGAAGGTCGGGGTGGACCGAAAACCGAAGCGGCGGGTTGCCGTTAAGGGGCGCTGGGGGCACCCCCAGCGGTAGCGCTGGGGGAGGAACTGCGCGCTCAGCCGGCCACCGGGCCGTGAGCCGGGGTGGGGCCGAAACCAAAGCGGTGGGTTGCCGCAAAGGCCGGGGCGAACCCGGCACCGGGCCGGGCAGGCCAGGAGCAGGAGGGGGCACTCCCTTTCCATGCCCCCACAACCGGCCCCGGGGCAGCCTCGGGTGCAAGGGCACCCCCTTGTGCGGCTGGCCGCCGGCAGGCATATCGTGCGAAACGACCCCTCGCCGGAGCCGGCGAAGGCGCCGAAGCCGTATCGAGCCCCACCGGAGGTCCGGATGCGCGTGCGTGAGCAGAAAGGGGAGGGGAAAGGGGAGCCGTGGCGCCCCCCGGCCGGCGGCCGCCCGGCGCCCGACCGGGTCGAGGAGAGCAGGGCCGGCGGAACCCCCGAGGGCCTGCGCCGCGACCTGGCCGAACTGCTCGGCCCGCACAAGGTGCTCGGCTCCCTGACGGACCTGGTGAAGTACGCGTCCGACGCGAGCCCCTACCGTTTCGTACCCCAAGTGGTGGTCGTCCCCGACAGCGTGCAGGACATCGTCAGGCTGATGGCCTACGCCCGGGCCCAGCGCCGCAACCTGGTCTTCCGGGCGGCCGGCACCAGCCTCAACGGCCAGGCCCAGGGCGAGGACATCCTCGTCGACGTGCGCCGGCACTTCAGCGGCGTCGAGGTCGAGGCGGACGGCGCCCGCGCGCGGGCTGCTGCCCGGCACCGTACTGGCCCGCGCGAACGCCGCCCTGGCCCCGTACGGCCGGCTGCTCGGCCCCGACCCGGCGAGCGCGGCCGCCGCCACCGTCGGCGGGGTGCTGGCCAACAACGCCTCCGGAACGGCCGCGGGCACCACCCGCGACGCCTACCGCACGGTCTCCTCGCTGACCGTCGTCCTGCCCACGGGCACCGTCGTGGACACCGGCGACCCCGACGCCGACGCCGCGCTGGCCGCCGCGGAACCCGAGCTGCACCAGGGCCTGCTGGACCTGAAGGACGAGATCGAGGGCGACCCGGAGCTGACCGCCCGCATCCGCGCCAAGTACGCGATCAAGAACACCAGCGGCTACCGGCTGGACGCCTTCCTCGACGCCGAGACGCCCGTACAGATCCTGCGCGGCCTGATGATCGGCTCGCAGGGCACGCTCGGCTTCGTCGCCGAGGCCGTCTGCGAGACGCTGCCCGCCCGCCCGGCGGCCACCGCCGCGCTGCTGTTCTTCCCCTCGCTGGCCGCCGCGGCGCAGGCCGTGCCCGCCTTCGCGCAGGCCGGCGCGGAGGCGGTGGAGCTGATGGACGGGCATGTGCTGCGCGCGTCGGTCGGCGTGGACGGCGTGCCCGCCGAGTGGGCCGCGCTGCCGGTGGAGTGCGCGGCGCTGCTGGTGGAGTTCCGGGCCGCGGACGACACGGAGCTGGCCGCGTACGAGCGCGCCGCCCGCCGGATCTGCGACGACCTCGGCCTGGTCGCGCCGGTGCCGTCGGCGTCCAACGACTTCACCCGCGACCCGGCGGTGGTCGCCGGGCTGTGGCGGGTGCGCAAGGCGTTCGTCACCGCCGTCGGCGGCAGCCGGCCGCCCGGCACCACACTGATCACCGAGGACTTCGCGGTGCCGCCGGACCGGCTGGCCGAGGCGTGCGCGGAACTGCTCGCGCTCCAGGAGCGGCACGGCTTCGACGCGGCCGTCGCCGGCCACGCCGCCCACGGCAACCTGCACTTCCTGCTCGCCTTCGACGCGGCCGAGCCCGCCGAGGTCGAGCGGTACGCCGCGTTCATGGACGACTTCTGCCACACCGTCACCGAGCGGTTCGACGGCTCCCTGAAGGCCGAGCACGGCACCGGCCGCAACCTCGCGCCCTTCCTCGAACTGGAGTGGGGCCGGCAGGCCACCGCCGTGATGTGGCGGATCAAGGGACTGCTGGACCCCGACGCGATCCTCGCCCCCCGGGTGGTCCTCGACCAGGACCCGCGCGGCCACCTGCGCGGCCTGAAGACCATCCCGGCCACCGAGGCCGCCGCCGACCCCTGCATCGAGTGCGGCTTCTGCGAACCGGTCTGCCCCAGCCGCGACCTGACCACCACCCCCCGGCAGCGGATCGTGCTGCGCCGCGAGATGTACCGCCAGCCGCCGGGCTCACCGGTCCTGGAGGAACTGCTGGACGCCTACGGCTACGAGGCCGTCGACACCTGCGCGGGCGACTCGCTGTGCCGTACGGCCTGCCCGGTCGGCATCGACACGGGCGCCCTGATGAAGGACTTCCGGCGGGCCCGGCACTCGCGCACCGAGCAGCGCGCCGCCGCGTCGCTCGCCACCCACTGGCACACCGCCGAGCGGGCCGCCCGGGGCGCGGTGGCCGCGGCCGACGCCGTACGGGAACGGGCCGGCGACCGGCCGCTGGCCTCGGCCGCCGCGCTGGCCCGCCGCGCGATACGCCCCGAACTGATGCCCGCGTGGCTCCCCGAGACCCCCGGCGCCGCCCCCCGCATGCCCCGCACCTCCCAGCGGGGCGCGACCGCCGTGTACTACCCCTCCTGCGTCAACCGGATCTTCGGGCCGCCCGGGGACCACCGCGGCTGGGTGGTCCAGGCGCTGGTCACCCTCGGCGAACGGGCCGGCCTGCCGGTGTGGATTCCGCCCGACGTCACCGGCACGTGCTGCGCCACCATCTGGCACTCCAAGGGGTACGACGCCGGCAACGCGGTCATGGCCAACCGGATCGTGGAGCACGCCTGGGCGTGGACCGGCGGGGGGCGGCTGCCGATCGTGGTCGACGCCGGGTCCTGCACGCTCGGGCTGGCGCGGGACGTCGTGCCGTACCTCACCGAGTCCAACCGCGAGCTGCACGGCGAGCTGACCGTCGTCGACGCGGTGGCCTGGGCGGCCGACCGGCTCCTGCCCAGGCTGACGGTGACCCGGCAGGTGGGCTCCGCGGCGCTGCACCCCACGTGCGCGAGCCGGCACCTGGAGGGCAGCGCCGAGGCGCTTGAAGCCGTCGCGCGGGCCTGCGCGCGGGAGGTCGTCGTGCCCGCGGACGCGGGGTGCTGCGGGTTCGCGGGGGACCGCGGGATGCTCCACAAGGAGCTGACGGATGCGGCGACGCGGCGCGAGTCGGAGGAGGTCGCCGCCCGCGGCTACGACGTGTACGTGTCCGCCAATCGGATGTGCGAGATGGGGATGGAGCGGGGGACGGGGGAACCGTACGAGTCGGTTCTGGCCGCGCTTGAGCGTTCCACTCGGTAAGGCCCCGTTCTACGGCAACCCGCCGTTCTGGTTGCGGCTCGATCCCGAACCGGCCCGGAGGGGCTGGTCGGGCGGGCCTCGGCAGAGGCTAGGGCAACGGGACCGGGGGGTCCTGGGGGTGGGCCGGGAGGGGGCGCGGCATCGGCGCGAGGAGGAGCAGGACGACGTCGTCCGACAGTGAACCCCCGGCATGCCGCAACAGATCCGCGTAGACGCGTTCGACCGCGGAGTCGAGATCATGCCCGCACCCGGCCACGAGTGGGCCCACACGCTCCGTGAGC
This sequence comes from uncultured Actinomycetota bacterium, assembly GCA_963820715.1. GTDB lineage: Bacteria > Actinomycetota > Actinomycetes > Streptomycetales > Streptomycetaceae > Actinacidiphila. Next base: position 178,619 of record CAWGAU010000009.1, read on the forward strand.
GGGTAAAACGTGTTGTCGACCGGGCTGCGCGCCTCGATGACCCCGTCGGTGCACAGGACGAGCACGTCCCCGGGCAGCAGCGGGACCCGCCAGGGCGTGGGCCCGGCGGGGTCGCGCTCCGCCCCCGGCCCGCCGACGGGCACCATGTCGGCGAGCCCCAGCGGTACCCACGGCTCGACCGGATCGAGCGTCTCGACCGTCCCGTCGCGGGCGACCCGCAGCGGCGCGACATGGCCGTAGTGCAGCAACTCGACGCTGCCGGGCTCGTCGAACTGGGCGAACAGCGCGGTGATGAAGTCGCCGGTGGTGACGTGCCGGGCCACGCTGGTGTCGACGCGGCCGGCGACGCAGTCGAGCCCGCCCTCGTCGTAGGCGGCCTCGCGGAAGGCGCCGAGCACGACCGCCGAGGTCTGCACGGCGGCCAGGCCCTTGCCGCGGACGTCCCCGATGAGCGCGCGGACGCCGTGCGGGGTCTCCAGCACCGCGTAGAGGTCGCCGCCGATCTGCGCGGCGTCGGCGGCCGAGACGTACCGCACGGCGAGCCGGATCGAGCCGACCCGCGGCGCGGGCGGGTGCATCAGGGCGTGCTGGGCGGCCTCGGCGACGGAGGCGATGGCGCTGAACGCGGCGGCGCCGGTCTCCCGCCGCCAGGCGATGTAGACGCTGAAGAGGCTGACCACGCCGTACGCGAAGAGCTGGCCGAAGAGCACGTCGTGGTCGGGGATGTCGGTCACCCCGTCGTACGGCGCGAGGGCGGCCTGGAGCGGCGGCGCCGAGCAGGCTGATGAACAGGGTGCGCTGCCAGTTGACGGTGATCGCGGCGAGGGCGGGCGCGGCGACCATGCCGGGCGTCAGGAAGTGGTCGCGGCCCGCGGCCAGGTCGGCCACGACCACGACGATCAGCGCGGCCAGCGGCAGGGACATGCCCATGCGGGAGAGGTAGTCGCTCTCCAGCCGCTGCACGGCTCTCACCCAGGCGTTCTTCACATGGTGTACCTATCTGGCCTTCCCGGCCCGGTCAGCCCTGCGCCCCCGCGCAACGGCCCGGCCGGTCGGGACCGGCACTGCCATCTGCGAAAACGCGCCGAACAGCTCCAACGTTCCCAGCTTCACCTGTTCGTGCAACCCGATGGGCGCCAAACCCGTCCGGAGAGGGGTTTTCAGCCCTTGTATTGCGCCCGGTGAACATTCTGCGACAGCAGGGAGAGTCGGGGTGGCTGGGGTGGCCGGTGCTCCCTAGGGTCAGCGTGTACCTGCCATCTCATCGCGCTGGAGGACCCCTGTGCGCAAGAGAGTGATCGCGTCCACCGCCGCCGCCACGGCCCTCGGGCTGCTGCTGGCCATCCCGGCATCGGCGGCCGGCGCCGGACCCGGCGCCCCCGGCATCGGCGACCCGTACTACCCGACCTACGGCAACGGCGGCTACGACGTCTCGCACTACGACCTCGACCTGAGCTACCAGCCCGCGACCGACACGCTGACCGGCACCACCACGGTCACCGCGACCGCCACCCAGGGTCTGACCAGCTTCGACCTGGACTTCGCGCTGGACGTCAGCAAGGTCACCGTCGACGGCCGGCCCGCGGCCTTCACCACCAGCGGGGTCCAGGAGCTGGTGGTCACCCCCGGCCGTCCGATCGCCCGGGGCCACCGGATCAAGGTCGCCGTCACGTACTCCGGCGTGCCGTCCAAGGTGCAGCGGTACGGCTTCACGTCCTGGCAGCGCACCCCGGACGGCGGGGTCGCGGCGAACGAGCCCGAGTCCGCCTGGTGGTGGTTCCCCAGCAACGACCACCCGTCGGACAAGGCGACGTACGACGTGAACGTCCGCGTGCCCAGCGGCGACCAGGCGATCAGCAACGGCCTGCTGGTCGGGCAGCACACCGCGGGCGGCTGGACCGGCTACCACTGGCGACAGGACGCGCCGCAGGCCACGTATCTGGCCACTCTCGCCGTCGGCCACTTCGACATCACGCACAGCCGCACCCGCACCGGCGTGCCGGTGATCAACGCCTACAGCGCCGACCTGCCCGCCGGCACCGCCGCGCACGCGCGGGCCAGCGTCGAGCGGACCGGCGAGATCATCGACTTCCTCAGCGGCTACTTCGGCCCGTACCCCTTCGACGCGGCCGGCGGCTATGTGCCCGACGTGACCTCCGGCTTCTCGCTGGAGGCGCAGACCCGGGTCTTCTACAGCCCGAAGTTCTTCGCCACCGCCGACGACACGGACGTGGTCGCCCACGAACTGGCCCACCAGTGGTGGGGCGACGACGTCTCGCTGGACCGCTGGTCCGACATCTGGCTCAACGAGGGCTTCGCCAGCTACGCCGAATGGCTGTGGGCCGAGCACGAGCACACCGGCACCCCGCAGGAGCTGGCCCAGCAGGTCTACGACGCCCACCCGGCGAGCGACCCGTTCTGGACGGTCGAGCCCGGCGACCCGGGGGCGCAGAACCAGTTCGACGACGCCGTCTACGACCGCGGCGCCGTCACCATCCAGGCGCTGCGCGACACCATCGGCGACACCGCGTTCCTGCGGCTGCTCAAGGCGTGGCCCGCGCAGCACCACTACGGCAACGGCACCATCGCGCAGTTCGAGGCCCTCGCGGAGCACATCTCCGGGCAGGACCTGGGCGCCTTCTTCACCACCTGGCTCTACACCGCGGCCAAGCCCGCCTCCTTCCCGGCGGCGCCCGCGCACTGAGCGCGCGCACCCGGCCCCCGCGCACCGGCCGCCCGTCCGCCGGGCGGCCGCCGTACGGCACCATGGACCGCGGGCGGGCCACCGACGGCCCGCCCGCGGCGACCGGGGAGTACGGCGAACACGTGGACGACGACGTCAGCACGGCGGGGACGGAACCCGAGGACCTGCGGGCCGACTGCGGCAACTGCTTCGGGCTGTGCTGCGTGGCGCTGGCCTTCACCCGGTCCGCGGACTTCGCGCGGGACAAGCGGGCCGGCGACCCCTGCGGCCACCTCTCCGCGGCCCACCGCTGCGGCATCCACACCGACCTGCGCACCAGCGGCTACCGCGGCTGCACGGTCTACGACTGCTTCGGCGCCGGGCAGAAGGTGTCGCGGATCACCTTCGGCGGCCGGGACTGGCGGGACGCCCCCGACGGCGGGACGGCGATGTTCGCCGCGCTGCCGGTGATGCGCCAACTGCACGAACTGCTCGCCTACCTCACCGAGGTGCTGGCCCGCCCGGAAGCGGCCGCCGCGCACACCGGGGCCGCCCGCGAGCGCGACCGGGTCGCCGCCCTGACCCTGGGCGGCCCGGACGACCTGGCGGCCCTCGACCTGGACGCCGAGCGCGCCGCCGTCAACCCGCTGCTGCTGCGCGCGAGCGAGCTGGTACGGGCCGGGGCCGGCCGGCGGCGCGCGAACCGGCGGGGCGCCGACCTGGTGGCGGCCAGGCTGAAGGGCGCCGACCTGCGCGGCGCGGACCTGCGCGGCGCCGTTCTGATCGGCGCCGACCTGCGGGACGCCGATCTGCGGCTGGCCGACCTGATCGGGACGGACCTGCGGGACGCCGATCTGCGCGGCGCCGACCTGACCGGCGCGCTCTTCCTCACCCAGGCCCAGGTCAACGCCGCCCGCGGTGACGGCCGTACCCGGATCGGCGCCGCCCTGGACCGTCCCGCGCACTGGTGACGGCGCGCTGCGGGGGACGACGAAGGCCCCCCGCTTCCGCGAGGGGCCTTGCCGTTCAGGTGCGCCGCCAGGGACTCGAACCCCGGACCCGCTGATTAAGAGTCAGCTGCTCTAACCAACTGAGCTAGCGGCGCCTGCTGACATGGGAAATCGTACCCCATGCCCCGGGGGCGTCCCCAACTCAGATACTCATGCTCAGCAGCACCGGCGCGGCCCGCTCGTTCAGGGTGTCCACGGCCGGGCGCAGCCGGTGCGCCTGGGCGTAGGGCATGGACAGCGCCAGGCACGCCACGGTCTTGCCGATGGTGACCGGGATCGCCGCGCAGACCGTGCCGACGGCGTACTCCTGGAGGTCGAGCGTCGGCACGCTGGCGGGCTGCCGCTCCAGCTTGGTGAGCAGCGCCCGGTCGTCGACCTCGGTGCGGGAGGTGAGGCGGGCCGGGCGGTGCCGGGACAGGTGCTCCAGCCGGCCGTTGTGGTCGAGCTGGGAGAGCAGGCACTTGCCGACCGCGCTGGCGTGGGCGGCGGAGCGGAAGTCCACCCACTCGTTGACCTTCGGCGTGGTCGGGCCGTCGGCGAAGTCGACGATCTTGCACCTCGCCGTCGTCGTAGCGGCTGAAGTAGACCGCCGCGCCGACCTCGTCGCGCAGCTCGACCAGGATGGCCTTGAGCTTTTCGGCCAGCGCGAGGTCGCGGTCGGCGGAGCCGAGCAGCACCAGGGACTCGCCGATGACGTAGCCGCCGCCGGGCAGGAATCCGAGATAGCGCTCCCGTTGCAGCATCGACAGCACCTGGGTGAGATAGCTCAGCGGCACGCCGATTTCCCGCGCGAGCTGTTCGGCGGTGACGCCGTTGCGGTGCGCGTCGACGGATTCCAGTACGCGCAGTGCGTACTGGACCGCGTACACCGGCGGTCCGATCTGTCGGTGCTCCAGCGCCACGGTGACCCCCAGCAGGTAAGACCGTCTGCGTCCCGGTCCGACTGCTGGTCGTGGGCCGGGATCAGGACCCGGTCCGGCAGCTGCACCGAATCTCCACGATAGCCCCAATAGCCTTTCCCGTAGAGGCGGTTGGGCGCTATTCCAGCGGCCCTCGTGCGTATATGCAGGAAGGGGCCACTCTGGCATATGCCATCGACATTGCCCTTTTTCTCGAGTGGCCGGAAATGCAGCCCGGGAATAAACGGATGAGTGCTCCGGTTGGCCGCCCCAGCGGGCTGCCGCCCGCCACAGACGTCCGCGGTCCGGCCGCGCGACGGCCACCGCGACGATCAAGGAGGCGCCCGCAGTGGGTGATGCACGCCAGGGGGACACGGGAGACGGTATCCGGGGCACGGTCCGCGGCACCGCGCCCGTGCCGCTGTCCGTACTGGATCTGGCCACCGTCGGCAGCGGTTTCACCGCCACCGACGCGCTGCGCACCAGCGTCGAGATCGCCCGTCTCGCCGAGACCCGCGGCTACCACCGGATGTGGGTGGCCGAGCACCACTCCATGCCCGGCGGTCGCCAGTTCCTCGCCCGCGGTGATCCTCGCCCACCTCGCCGCGCACACCGGCACGCTGCGGCTCGGCTCCGGCGGGGTGATGCTGCCCAACCACGCGCCGCTGGTGATCGCCGAGCAGTTCGGCACCCTGGAGGCGCTCGCGCCCGGCCGGATCGACCTCGGACTCGGCCGCGCGCCGGGCACCGACGGGGCGACCGCCGCCGCGCTGCGCCGCACCGAGTCGCTGCACGAGGGCGCCGACGACTTCCCGCGGCAGCTCGCCGAGCTGACCGGCTTCCTGGACGACGGCTTCCCCGACGGGCACCGCTACGCCCGTATCCACGCCATCCCCGGCCCGGTGCAGGGCAGCGCGGACGGCGGCGTGCAGTCCGCGGCCCGGCCGAGCATCTGGCTGCTCGGCTCGTCCGGCTTCAGCGCCCAACTGGCCGGCGCGCTCGGCCTGCCGTTCTCCTTCGCGCACCACTTCGCGGCCGCCAACACCGTGCCGGCGCTGGCGCTCTACCGCGAGTCCTTCCGCCCGTCGGAGGTGCTGGACCGGCCCTACGCCTCCATCGGCGTCTCCGCGCTGGCCGCCGACGACCCGGAGCGAGGCCCGCCGCCAGGTGCTCGCCGGCGCGCTGAGCATGCTCCGGCTGCGCACCGGCCGGCCGGGTCTGGTGCCGACGCCCGACGAGGCGCAGGCGTACCCCTTCAGCGCGGTGGAGCGGGACTTCATCGAGTCCTGGCTGGCGAACGTGGTCCACGGCGACCCGCAGACGGTCCGGGCCGGGCTGGACGCGCTGGTCGCGCGGACCGGCGCCGACGAGCTGGTGATCACCGCCAACGCGCACACGCCCGGCGGCCCGGCTGCGCTCGTACGACCTCATCGCCGACGCCTACGAGTTCCCCAAGGACATCGCCGCCGGTTGACGGCGGTTTCCGTCCGCCCGTGGTCCAACTCCGGACCAGACCACAGGGCCTTGGTTAACCCAGGGTTAAAGCCGCTCGTCACCCCGTTGACGAGCGGCTTTGCCATGGGCGGGGAGCGGGGCGCGGACCGGCCTGCCGGCCGAATTGGTCTAGTCCAAGCTTGGTTCAGACCATTGACGTGCACTTGACCAAGGGTTAACCATGCTGGTCGCCCCCTAGTTGTTCCTCCTCTCCCCCCGGAGGTTCTTGTGAAGTCAAGGAAGAGATCGCTCGTGGCCGCCGCCACGAGCGCCGCCCTCGGACTGGGCGTGTTCACCGCGCTGGTCGGAGGCATCGGCACCGCACAGGCGGACACCACCGTCACAGGCCAAGCCCGCGGCCGCCGCCGCGGCGCGCAGCGGCGGCGCCAAGATCGCGTACTACGACCAGTGGAGCGTGTACGGCAACGCCTTCTACCCCAAGAACCTCGACACCGAGGGCATCGCCGGCAAGCTCGACATCCTCAACTACTCGTTCGAGAACATCGACCCGACCAACCTCACCTGTTTCGAGGCCACCAAGGCGTCGGACTCCACCAACGAGAGCGACCCCAACGCCGGTGACGGCGCGGGCGACGCCTTCGCGGACTACCAGAAGTCCTTCGGGTCCGACATCAGCGTCAACGGCACCGCCGACGTCTGCAACCAGCCGATCGTGGGCAACTTCAACCAGCTCAAGGAGCTGAAGGCGAAGTACCCGAACCTGAAGATCCTCGCCTCGCTCGGCGGCTGGACGTACTCCAAGTACTTCTCGGACGCGGCCGCCACCGACGCCAGCCGCAAGAAGCTCGTCAGCTCCTGCATCGACATGTTCATCAAGGGCAACCTGCCCGTGCAGGGCGGCTACGGCGGCACCGGCACCGCGGCCGGCATCTTCGACGGCTTCGACATCGACTGGGAGTACCCGGGCTCGCCCAACGGCCACATGGGCAACCACTACAGCGCCGCGGACAAGGCCAACTACACCGCGCTGCTCGCCGAGTTCCGCTCCGAGCTGGACGCCTACGGCGCGGCCAACGGCGGCAAGCACATGCTGCTCACCGCGGCCCTGCCGTCCGGCCAGGACAAGATCGCGAACATCGAGACCGACAAGATCGGCCAGTACCTCGACTACGCGAACGTCATGACGTACGACATGCACGGCGCGTTCGAGACCACCGGTCCGACCAACCACCAGGACCCGCTGTACCAGTCGCCCGACGACCCGTCGAACGTGATCCCGCCGGGCACCGAGAAGTACAGCACCGACGCGGCGCATCAAGGCGTGGACCGCCGGCGATCCGGCCTACGGCATCCCAGGCGGCTTCCCGGCGAACAAGATCACCATGGGCTACCCGCTCTACTACCGCGGCTGGACCGGCGTGCCGGCCGGCAGCAACCACGGCCTCTACCAGGCGGCCACCGGTCCGGCCGCGGCGCGCGGCATCAGCGCGGTCCGCGGGCACCGCGTACTACAAGGAACTGAGCGGGATCGTCGACAACCCGTCGGACACCTTCTGGGACGCGGCCAGCCAGTCCAACTACTTCTACAACGGCACCGAGTTCTGGACCGGCCTGGGCGCCCAGTCCATCCAGGCCAAGGCCGACTACGCGCACTGCAACGGGCTCGGCGGGTCGATGATGTACTCGCTGCTCGACCTGGACCCGTCGGCGACGCTCTTCAACAAGATCGTCACCGCGACCAACGGCTCGGCGTCCAGCTGCTCCTCGACGCCGCCCGCCCACGACGCCGCCGACCACTCCGCCGACGACGCCTCCCACCACCCCGCCGACCACGCCCCCGGCCACCTGCGGAAGCCTGGCGTCCTGGTCCGCCTCGGCCGTCTACATCGACGGCGACCAGGTCTCCTGGAACGGCGAGAAGTGGCAGGCCAAGTGGTGGACCACCAATGAGGAGCCCGGTACGACCGGGGAGTGGGGGGTCTGGCAGGACAACGGTCCCTGCTAGGGCGCTCCCGCTCGGGGTCGACCGTTCTGCATCCCCCCACCGGGGTCCGCGCCCTCCCTCCGCCCGAGGGCCGCGGGCCCCGTCCCCCACTCTCGGGCACCTCCGCGGAGGACGGCGCCCCCTCCAGGCGCGCGGCGCCTCTGCGTACGACGGTGCCCGTTTTCCCGGGTCGGGGTGCCCCTGCGCGGGGCGGCGCCCGTTTTCCGGGGCTGGGGGTGCCCTTGCGCGGGGCGGCGCCATGTTTTTTTTAGGGGCGCGGGGAACTGCGCGACCAGCCATGACGATGGCTGCACGTCGTCACCGGCCCGGTGGGGCTGTTGCTGTCGCATCCGGACCACCGGCCGGTGGCCGGTTGCTCGCGCAGTTCCTCGCCCAGACTCCGTCCGGGGGTACCCCCAGGGCCCCTGATAGGCGGCCGCCTTCCGCGAGGGCACCCCAGGGCCCCTGGTAAGGCGCCCCCTGGACCGCAACGGTGCCCGCGACGCGGGGGGCGAGGCCGGGTCAGGAGAGAAGGCCGGAGATCACCGCGGCCCTCACGGGACGTGAATAGTGCCAGCCCTGCCCCGTGTCGCAGCCGATCCGCCGCAGCCGCTCCGCCTGCTCCGCGTTCTCGACGCACTCCGCGGTCACGGTCAGACCCAGCCGGTGGGCGAGGTCGACCAGCGCCTCGACGATGGTCTCGTCGGCCGGATTGGGGTGTTCCGCCGAGCGGAAGCCCTGCACGAAGGAGCCGTCGAGCTTGAGCGCGGACACCGGCAGCCGGCTCATGTAGGCGAGGTTGGAGTAGCCGGTGCCGAAGTCGTCGATGGCGATCCGCACCCCCATCTCGTCCAGCGCGTGCAGCGCCTGGAGCGGGCGGCCCGGCGGAGCCCATGACCGCGGACTCGGTCAGCTCCAGTTGCAGCAGCCGGGGCGGCAGCCCGGTCTCGCGCAGGATCGCCGCCACGTCGGCGACCAGGTCGGAGTCCCACATCTGCCGCACCGCGACGTTGACGCTGACCACCAGCGGCCGTCCCGGGCGCGCGCGCTGCCAGGCGCGGGCCTGCCGGCAGGACTCGGCGAGCACCCAGCGGCCGAGCTGCACGATCGAGCCGTCCTCCTCGGCCAGCCCGATGAAGCGGTTGGGGGCCAGCCGTCCGAAGTGCGGGTGCTCCCAGCGCACCAGCGCCTCCACCCCGCGCAGTTCGCCGGTGTCCAGGGCGACCAGCGGCTGGTAGTCGAGCACGAACTCGCCGCGCTCGACGGCCTGCCGCAGCGTACGGGACAGCGCCTGACGGGTCATCCGGTGCTCGTTGCGCTCGGGGTCGAAGAGCGTCCAGCGGCCCTTGCCGTCGGCCTTCGCCCAGTACAGCGTGGTGTCGGCGGCCTGCATCAGCCCGGTGGGGGAGGTGCCGGCGGCCTCGCGCTCGACCACGCCGATGCTCGCCGAGACCGCGAGCCGCTGCCCGGCCACGTCGAACGGCTGCTGGAGCGCGGCCAGGACGGCCGTGGCCAGCTCGGTGGCCTGCCCGGTGCCCGTGGAGTCCGGCAGCAGCAGCGCGAACTCGTCGCCGCCGAGCCGGGCCACCAGGTGCCGCCCCGGTTCCGCGCAGGCCAGCAGCCGCCCGGCGACGGCGGCGAGCAGTTCGTCGCCGACCCGGTGGCCGAGGGTGTCGTTGACCGCCTTGAAGCCGTCGAGGTCCAGGTAGCACAGCCCGATCCGGCCGGTGCCCTGCCCGGGCGCGGGGGCGCAGGCGTCGGTGAGCCGCTCGAAGAACAGCGCCCGGTTGGGCAGCCTGGTCACCGGGTCGTGCATCCGCAGGTGCCGCAACTCCTCGCCGCAGCGCGTCGCGTTCGCCGACGTCCTCGACGGTGAGCAGCAGCGGCCGGGTGTCGGTGCGGGTCAGGGTGAGCTCGGCGCGCGGTGCGGCTGCCGTCCGGGCGGGTCAGCAGCCGGGTGCAGCGCAGCTTGTGCCGGCGGCCGGCCAGCACGTCGGCGAAGCGCCGCGTCGGCGGGCGGGTCGCCGGACGCGCCGAGCAGCGCGCCCGGCGCCGTCGGTCATCATGCGCTCGGGCGAGGTGCCCAGCAGCCGGCCCAGCGCGCCGTTGGCGGCCAGCACCGAGCCGTCCGGGTCGAGCAGCGCCATCGCGGCGCGGGCGATGGCGAAGGCGGCACGGTAGTCGCGCGGCTCGGCGGCGGGCGGAGGCCGGCGCTGAACATGACTCTGCGTGATGACCTGTGCCGTGCTCTCGGGTTCGACACCGGGGCCGCCCGGGGTTCCGCCCATGGACCGCTCCCTGTTCGCGCTTGCGTCGCTCGCGATCATATGGGCTGGCGGAGCGGCTGATCCAGCGCCACCGTGGTGATTCTCGGTACGCGTTCCGACGGAATGACCGGTTCCGCGGGCGGCGGTCGAGCAGGTGATCGCCTTCCGCACACATTGACGGAGGGTAGTCACTCCGAAGGAGGGCCGCGACCGATTCCGGGCCGGGCCCGGCCGACACCCGCACGGAGCAGCCGAATCCCGCATATCACCACAATTCATAGCAATGTGGTGGAGGTGTTCGGACGGACTCACGAACCCTCCCCGGAGGTCCCTGTGCGGCGGTCAGACAGCACGTCCGGCGAGCCCGCGGCCCCTGCCGGGCGGCGGGTGGCGCGCGCCGCCGCGGCCGCCGTCGCCGGGTTCGCCGCGCTCGTCGCCTGGACCCTGACCACCGGCGCCGCCGCCCACGCCGCCGACGGCAGCGCGTGCGTCCTGCCGCGTACCGCCGTCCACCACTCCGAGGGCGTGGACGGCTGGGAGAGCGGCTACGCCCGGCCCAGCGGCGACGTCAAGGCGCTGATGGTCTTCCTGTCCTTCCCCGGCGCCACCCCCGAACTGACCCCGAGCGAGGTCGCCGCCGACCACTACCCGGCCACCGGCCGGCTTCTGGCGGACCGCGCCTCCTACGGGAAGTTCCGGCTGCACCTGCACGCCGAGACCCGCTGGCTGCGCATGCCGCACCCGGCCTCGGACTACCTGATCAGCCGCGACTGGGACGCCGCCGACCGCGACCGCCTACCTGCGCGACGCGATCGCCACCGCCGACCCGGCCGTCGACTTCCACGGCTACGACGTCGTCTACCTCGTCGCCGACCCCGACGCGCCCGGCGTGGACTCCGACGCCACCAAGGTCGTCAACCTCGCCGAGCCGATCGTCGCCGACGGCAACGCGATGCGCCGCCTGGTCACCGTCTTCGAGCACCACCCGCCGGACCGCAACGTGCTGGCCCACGAGACCGGCCACGTCTTCGACCTGCCCGACCTGTACTACCGCCCGCCGGCCGGCAGCGACGCCGACTGGGACACCCACGTCGGCGACTGGGACCTGATGGGCAGCCAGTTCGGACTGGCCCCCGACCCCTTCGCCTGGCACAAGTGGAAGCTCGGCTGGCTCGACCCGGACCAGGTCGGCTGCGTCGCCCGCACCGGCACCACCTACTACGACCTGAGCCCCGACGAGACCCCCGGCGGCACCAAGCTCCTGGTGGTGCGCACCGGCGCCGACACCGCGCTGGCCGTCGAGGCGCGCACCCGCACCGGCAACGACCGCACCGCCTGCACGCGAGGGCGTGCTGCTCTACGACGTACGCTCCGACCGCGAGTCCGGCGACGGGCCCGATCGAGGTGGTCGACGGCCACCCCGGCCACTCCGCCTGCGCCGCCACCTCCGTCTACCCGCCGCTGGCCGACGCGCCGCTGGGCGTCGGCGAGTCCTACGCCGTGCCCGACGGCTCCACCCAGGTCACCGTCATGGCGCACCCGTCCGACGGCACCTGGACGGTCCGGGTCACCGAGAGCGTCCCCGGCCGGGGCGCCGGCCCCGACGCGGCGGGCTAGCCGCATGACCCTCGCTGCGCAGGCCCGGGGCTGCGGGCCGCCGCGCTCGCCGTGTGCGGGCTGCTCGCCGTCGGCTCCACGGTGATAGCCGGCCCGCGGCTGGCCGGCTCGCACGCCTCCCCGCCGCCCGCCGCCCGCCCTGCGCGCTGCGCGCCCAGCCCGGCGTCGCGATGTCCGAGGGCTTCCCCGGCCCACGCCCGCGGCCGGCGCCGACCCCGAGTTCGCGCACTCCACCGGCACGGTCCGCGCGCTCACCCTGTTCATCGACTTCCCCGACGCCCAGGCCCCCTACAGCGCCGCCAGGCGCTACGCCGAGTTCTTCCCGGCCGTCAAGCAGTGGTACGCCGCGCGCCTCCTTCGGCCGGCTCGACTACGAGCCCGCCCCGGTGCTGCGCTGGATACGCATGCCGCGGCCGTTCTCCGCCTACGGGATAGGCCGCGGCTACGGGTGGGACGCGCACACCGAGATGATGCGCGACCTGCTCAAGGTCGCCGACGACGGCATCGACTTCCGCGGCTACGACCTCGTCAACATCCTGGTCACCCCCAACGCGGGGCCGCCCGCCGACGAGGCGGTGCTCTCCGTCACCTGGACCGGCGCCTCGGCCGCCACCACCGACGACGGCGCGCACCTGGACAAGGTGTCGCTGATCTACGGCCACGACCAGTCGGGGTTCCGGGTGCTGGCCCACGAGAACGGCCACGCCTTCGGGCTGCCCGACCTCTACGCCGCCGACGACTTCCAGCGCACCGACCGGCTGGCCGGGCAGTGGGACACGATGTCCCTGGACTGGGGGCTGCAAGGGGACATGCTCGCCTGGCACAAGTGGCGGCTGGGCTGGCTGGCGGACCGGCAGATCGACTGCGACGCGGCCGGCGGCGTCCACACGTACCGGCTGCGGCCCGTCGAGGAGCCCGGCGGCGCCAAGGCGGTCGTCGTCCCGTTCGGCGACACCCGCGCGTACGTCCTGGAGCTGCGCGAGGCGGTCGGCAACGACAAGAAGGCGTGCCGGCAGGGGATTCTCGCCTACCAGGTGCGTACCGACGTCGACTCGGGCAAGGGCCCGGTGACCATCGCCGACGCGCATCCGGGCACCAGCGCCTGCGACTTCAGCAGCGGGTCGTTCAACTCGCTCAACGACGCGCCGTTCACCGCCCGGTGAGAGCTTCACCGACCGGGCCGACGGGTTCGGCTTCCAGGTGCTCGGACACGACGCGGCGGGTGACTGGGAGGTCCGCGTCACCCGCCGCTGAGGCCCTGCCCGGGGTCCGGGCCGGGCGCATCCGATCAGGCGAGGAGTTCGGCCTCAAGGGTGATGTTCACACCGGTGAGCGCCTTGCTGACCGGGCAGTTCTTCTTGGCGTCCTCGGCCGCGGCGGCGAAGTCCTCCGCCGAGATGCCGGGCACACGGGCCTTCACCGAAAGGGTGATGCCGGTGATGCCCTCACCCGGCTGGAAGGTGACGTTCGCGACCGTCTGGACCGACTCGGGCGGGGTGTCCGCGCCCGCCAGGCCGTGCGAGAGCGCCATCGAGTAGCAGGAGGAGTGGGCCGCGGCGATCAGCTCCTCGGGGCTGGTCCTGCCGTTCGCCGCCTCGGCGCGCGACGGCCAGGAGACCTCGTACGTGCCGACGCCCGAGGTGTCCAGCGAGACCGTACCGGCGCCGCCGATCAGCGGGCCCTTCCACTGAGTGGTCGCGGTGCGGGTGGTTGCCATGGGAAAGCCTCCAAGAGTACGGACCGGGCAGGCGGCTCGCGCCGCCGTCTGAACGCTACCTCGCCCGGGGCCCCGGAATGCGGGAAGGCCCCCCGCTCACACGGGGGGCCTTCTCGACTTCAGGTGCGCCGCCAGGGACTCGAACCCCGGACCCGCTGATTAAGAGTCAGCTGCTCTAACCAACTGAGCTAGCGGCGCCTGCTGACGTCGTAGACGATAGCACCCGGTCCAGGCGGGTGCGAAATCGCCGGGTCAGACCGGCATCGGGGCGCTGACCAGCGCGGGAACCGACTTCGCCGGGGTCTCGCGGACCGCCCGCAGGCACGCCCAGAGCAGTACGTCGGCGCCCGGCAGCCAGGGCGAGAGGGTGTCGGGCGCGACCACCCAGCGCGAGGGCGCCGCGCCCTGGCCGTACCCGCCGCCGGGCCGGTGGGGCGGCGGCACGGTCACCGCGTCGCCCGCGCCGTGGCAGAGCATCGGCGGGACCGCGCGCGCCCACTCCTCCCACGCCAGCAGCGCGGGCAGCCGCTGGGCGGTGCCGGGCGCGGCCAGCAGCAGCATCCGGCCGCGGTGCACCGCCACCGGGCCGCTGCCGGGGCCGTCCGCCCATAACCGTTCGAGCACCCGCCGGCCGAAGAGGACGGGCAGGTTCACCACGTCGAAGACCGTGCCGCAGGGCAGCACGCTCGGGGCGCTCGGGCGGGCCGCCCACAGGGCTTCCAGGCTGCGCGGGAAGGCGCTGGCGGAGGCGAGCCAGGCGGCTCCCTCCGGGGTGGTGCGGGTGGTGCGGCGGCGCTGTCGGGTCTCGTCCATACGTCCACGAAACCCGCTGACGACGGCCGCGCCCGGCGGAAACGGACAATTTGCGGACGGGGGCGACGGAAGGGAGTATCTTGCCATCGGATTATGCGGAGGGTGTTTTCCACGTCACCGTACGGGGCCGCCGGCAGGCCGCTCTACGGGGTGTCGCCGCCGCCCGCGATCAGGCTCTCGCCGTACTCGACCATCTTCTTCGCGTAGTCCTCGGTCCAGCCGGCCTGCTCGGCGAGCTTGGCGAAGGTCAGCCGGTCGAAGCGGCGCGGGTCGGCGAGCTGGGCGGCCGCGATGGCCTGGAACTCGGTGGCCCGGTCGGCGGCCGCGCGGAAGGCCAGCGCGAGTTCGGTGGCCCGGGCCAGCATCCGCCGCGGGTCGTCCATCGACTCCAGGTCGAAGAAGCGGTCGCCGTCGGCCTCGACGGCCATGCCCGGCTCGAACCGGAGGGGAACGGGCCGCTTCGGTCGTTCCCCGCGGGGGTGGGGGGCGGAGTGCGGCTCTGACATTGCGGACTACCTCCAGTTTCGGCTTCGGTCCCATTCTCTCCTGTATGGACGGCATCCCGCCGTCACGGTCGCTGTCGGTTCCCGACCCCGGGCCCGGTGGTGGGCTTGTCGCGCAGTTCCTCCCCCAGACTCCGTCCGGGGGTACCCCCAGCGCCCCCGGGGTGGGTGCTGCTTGCGGCAGTGGCCGCACCACCCGCCGGTGGTGGGCTTGTCGCGCAGTTCCCCGCGCCCCTTGTTTTGGCTGAGCGCCGCGGAAAAGGCGCACCACCCCAAGGGGCGCGAGGAACTGCGCGAGCAACCGGCCACCGGCCCTGGGGCCGGGAACCGACGGCCACCGTGACGGCGCGACGGAACCCACCGCCTGGCGGGTGGTCCCGGCGTGGCCGGGAGGGGCAGGACGGGGGGACCCCCGGGGAACCCTAGAAGCGGAAGGCGACCCGGTGCTCCGCGAGGTGGGCGAGCACCGCGTGGTTGGCCTCCCAGCCGTCGGGAAACTTCACGGTCACCCCCAGCCGCACCGGCTCCGACGACGGATGCTCGTCGAGCAGGTCCGCGACCCCCGCCCGGCACACCACGACGCACGCGTGCCGGTGCCGCGACGCCAGCACGCACAGCCGGCCGGTCTCCAGGTGGAACGCCGTCGCGTCGGGCCGCCCCGACAGCGGGTGCAGCACCACCGTGACGTCGAACTCCCGCCCCTGGAGCCGGTTCGCCGTGTCCACGGCCACCCCGCCGACGCCGAGCGCGGCGAGCGCCGCCCGGACGGCCGCCGCCTGGTCGCGGTGCGCGGTGCCGACCGCGATCCGGTCGGCGGTCAGCGGCGCCGGGTCCGGATCGGGCGCGGAGTACGTCAGCCCGCCGCGGTCCAGCAGCCGCCGTACGACCAGCGCCACGGCCCGTACCGCCTCGGGGTCGGTGCGCGGGGTGTGCCGGGCGGGCAGTTCCAGCAGGCCCCAGCCGCTGGCCGCGGCCTCGTCCAGCACGCGGTCGGGGCCGCCGCCGTCGCCCGGCACCCCGAAGGCCAGCCGCCGGTCGCCGTGGCCGGTGCCGCTGCGGAAGGGCGTGTACGGGTAGAACGCCCGCGACACCAGCGGCGCCGCCGACGCGGGCAGCCGCCACGACACCGGCAGCCGGTGCTGCGGCAGGCCCGGGTTGTGGGCGAGCAGCGTGACCACCGCGCTCGCCGACGGGTCGTGGCTGAGCCCCGCCCACTGCTCCGCGCCCACCACGCTGAACGGGTCGAGCTGGCCCGGATCGCCCACGAACAGCGCCCGTTCGAACAGCCCGGCCACCTGGAGCAGCGCGTCCGACCGCATCTGGTACGCCTCGTCCACGATCGCGTGCCGCCACGGCTCGGTGTCCTTCACGTACGCCCACTTCGCGGCGGTCGCGATCACCACCGCACGGTCGCGCAGGTCCGCCACCGCGGTGGACCTGGCGAGCGATCGGTGCCGGTCGAGCGCCGGGTCCGGCGGCGAGTCGCTGCCGTGCAGGCGGCCCACCGGCAGGTCGGGGTCGGCGTCGGCGAGGCGGTCGGCGAGGTCGTCCACCTGCGCGTTGGTCTGGGCGACGATCATCAACGACTCGCCGGCGGCGGCCAGTTCGCGGGCCGCGCGCACCACGAGCGTCGACTTGCCCGCGCCCGGCGGGGAGTCCACCACGACGCCGCGGGCGGTGCCGTGCAGGGTGCTCTCCAGGATCGCGGCGGTCGCCTCGGCGGCGGCCCTCGCCGGGTCGAAGCGGTCGGCCGCGCGGGGCCGCGCGCCGGGTCCGTGGCGGTGCCTTCGGCTCGCCCGGGGTGGGTCACAGGAAGTCCTCCGCGGTCACGGGGTCGGGGGCGTCGGGCGCCACGGGTACGGTCGCGGGTCCGCGGCCGGCGCCGGGCGGCCCGCCGTGCGTCCACGGGGTGTCCTCCGGCGTCCGGGCAGCGCGGGGCCGCCGCGCGGGTCGTGCTCGAAGCAGGGTGAAGGTGACCCGGTCGCCGGGGTCGGGCACGGAACCCTCCTTCGGCGTGCGCCCGATGCCCATCCCGCCGGTCAGCTTGACCGCCACCTGCCACGTAGGAGCGTCCCGCCCGCGGCGTCCCTGTCCGCGCGGATCGGCGTCCGCGGGGTCGCCGGCCGGTTCGACCGACAGGAGCTGCGCGGACTGGGCCGATCTGGCGTCGGGCAGCGCGCGGAAGGCCCTGGCGCCGGGCTCGGCCTGCGGGCAGGTCGGCGGTGGCGAGGGTGACCAGCGGGCGGGGCATCGGGCGCCGCCCGTCGGAGTACGTCATCTCGACGCCGAGCACCTCGCCCGCGAACGCCTCGCCGGCCAGCCGGCGTCCGGCCATCGCCAGCGGGTCGTCCAGCGCCTCCTGGGCGGCCAGCCGGGCCTGCGCGGTCTCGCGGCCCGACAGCTTCTGGGCGGCGGTGATCGCGTCGTCCCGCTTGGGCTGCGGCGGCTCGCCCGCGCGCACCCGGTCGCGGTGGCCGGTGAACGACCAGCGGTCCCGCTTCCAGCGCTCGTCGGCGTGCGCGGCCTCGCGGGAGCGCGCGCAGCAGGTCGAGGCCGTGCCACACGTCGTCCCAGGCGGGCCGGAGCTGCGAGCCGACCAGCCGCCGTATCTCCGCCTCGGCGGCGGCGCCGTCGGCGGCGGCCGGTCCCGTCGCGGCCCGCGCTGCGTCGTAGCGGGTCATCGCGGGGGCCAGCACGCGGTTGTCGAAGACCGGGTCGGTGGCCGGGCCGGCCGGCGGGCTGAGCAGGAGGCCGTCCGGGCCGCGGCCGGTCTGGGCGCGGGCGGCCGCCGCGGGGCCGTCGCAGCCCGGCCGGCGGGTCGATCCAGCCGAGCAGCGCGCCCAGGTGCTGGTCCTCCATGGCGCTCTGGCCGGTCGCCCAGTGCCGGGTGAGCAGTTCGGTCATGGCGAGCAGCAGGGCGCTGCCGGGGGTGCGGGCGCGCTCCGCGTAGTGGGTGAGCCAGCGGCCGAGCAGCGGGACCGGGACCGGCACCGGGTGCGGGGCGTCCGGGTCCTGCGCGGTGCGCAGGAAGCGGGTGGAGCGGCCGAGCAGCGTCACGTACTCCAGGGCGGCGGTGTTCGGCACGCACGATCTGGAGGGCGTCCGCGCACACCTCGGTCTCCTCCCGGTTGCGGGTCGCCGGGCTCGGTCTCCACCTCGTCGCCGTAGGAGTCCAGCAGCGGCAGCAGCAGCCGCGGCGAGCCCGGCGAAGAAGCCGAACCGCAGCTCGCGGTCGCAGGGGTTGGGGGACCACGAGCAGCGCGGGCGCGTCGCGGTCGGTGCCGATCATCGCGCCCAGCGGCGCGCCCGCCTCGCCCGCGGTGGTCAACGGCACGAGGACCAGCGGGCGTTCGGCCAGGTGGCGGTGGCGCACGGTCGCCGCCGGCGACCGCCCGCCCGGCCGCGACCGCCTCGGCCCGGGCCAGGGTCTGCATGAGGGTCATGCCCGGCTCCCCCGCGCGGGCGCCGCGGCCGGCGGCCGGATGCCCGCGTCGGCCGCGGGCGCCGGACCCGGCACCGGCACCGGGTCCGGCCTCCGGCGGGCGCCAGCGCCTCCGCGCGCAGGGCCGCCGCGCGGCGCAGCGCGACGACCGCCGGGTCGTCCGGGTCGCCCGCCGTGCCGTGCGCGGCGGCGAGGACGTCCTCGACCGTGGTGAGGCCGCCGAGTTCGCCGCGCAGCGACCGGCCCAGCGCCTCGACGCGGCCCGCCGCGCGGGAGCGGTCGCGGCAGTGGAACGCCAGCTCGCACGTCGACAGGCACTCCGGGGCGTACGTCGCGGGGACGGACTCCACCGCGGCGGACAGCTCGGCCCGCGGCCGGGTGACCGTACGCCCGTCGGGGCCGGGGGCGAGGTCGAAGGTGGTGCCCTCGGGCAGCGCGTCGGCGATGTCGGCGATCCGGGTCAGCCGGGCGAGCTGGCGGCGGGTGACGGCCAGTTGCCTGCGGACGTCGACCAGGTCGGCGGTGGGCAGGTTGGAGAAGTCCTTCGGGCAGACCAGCAGGATGTCCGGGCGGGTCCGGCCGGCGGCGACCGCGTCGAGCGCCACGACGTAGACCGCGGACTGCCGGGCCGCCGCGCCGACCTTGAGCGCGTCGGCGGAGCCGTCCAGGATCGGGAAGGACTTGATCTCGACCACGGTCCAGGTGCCGTCGGGCGCGACGGCCACCGCGTCCGGCTCCAGGTAGGCGGTGGACCCGGCGACGTCGAGGGCGAGCAGCGGGTGGTCCAGCAGGGTCCAGGCGCCGGGCGCGGCCTCGGCGAGCGCCAGCCGGGTGCGGGCGACGCGGCCCTCGGGCCCCGCGCGCGGACAGGTCCGGCACGGCGGCGGCGCCGTCGCCGTCGGCGCCGAGCAGCCGCAGCAGTTCGGCGCAGCCGTCGCGACTTCACCCGCGCCTCGAAGGCGTGGCCGCGGGAGAAGGCGAACCGGGACTGGCCGAACCGGGCGGGCGAGCCCAGCGCCTCGGCGACCGCGCCCTTGTCGACCCCGGCGGCGTCCAGCACGGCCCGGCGGCGGCAGCCGGGGTTGGCGGCCAGCGCGGCCAGGGCGCGCGCGTCGAGCGGTCGGGGGGCGGTGGCGGGGCCGCGCAGGACGGCCAGCCGCTCCCGGAGGGTGTGGTGCGTAGTGCTCACCCGCGAAAGTGTGGCACCCGGGGGTGACAGCGGGTGCGGAACGCCACCGTTGCCGCGGGCCGGGCCCCGGCGGGGGCCCGCGCGGAGCGGGGCGCGGGACGGGGCGCGGGACGGGTCGGTGGCGGCGGGAACCGGGGTCTGTCGTCCGGTATCCCCGCGGGCGGGGGAGTCGGGCCGGAACCGGTGGGAGGTCAGCCGCGGGCGGCAGGTTCTCCGCTGGGCACGCTCGTATCGGTGTCCGATGTCGTCGGTGTCCGGGTCCGCGGCCGATGTCCGGGTCGGCGGGGCCGGCGGCGGTGTCCGCGGCCGATCGCGTCGCGGCGCCGGCGGCGGTGTCCGTGTCGGGTCGTGCGGTGGGTGCGGGCCGCGGGCCGGTGCGTCCGGACTGCGGCCCCGGTATCGGGCGGGGCACGGCGGCGCTCCGCCCGGCGGCCTCCGCGCCTGCCGCCCCGCCCGCGGTACCGACGGCGGGGCTGTCGGCGGCGGGCGCCGGCGGCGCGGGCACGGGGCCGCGGCCGAGGCGGGTGTGCACCGCGTCCACGGCCCGCAGCGCGGGCTTGGCGAGCAGGAAGCCGACGCCCATCACCAGCACGCCCGCGGCCGCGTCCAGCAGGTAGTGGTTGGCGGTGCCCATGACGACCAGCACGGTGACCACCGGGTAGAGCACGCCGAGCGTGCGCACCGCGCGGTGCCGCCCGAAGCGGAAGAGCATCAGGCCGCACCACAGCGACCAGCCGACGTGCAGGCTCGGCATCGCCGCGTACTCGTTGGTGAGATGCCCCATGCCGCGCGGCGCGCTCGCGTCGTCGCCCCACCAGCCGTAGGAGCCGTACTGCGCCATGGTGTCGATGAAGCCGTCGTTGTCGGTCAGCAGCCGGGGCGGGGCGGTCGGCATCATGGTGAAGCCGATCAGGCCGATCAGGGTGGAGATCATCAGCCAGGTGCGGGCCACCCGGTAGTGCGTGGGGCGGCGGCGCCAGAGCCACACCAGCACGGTCGGGGTCACCAGGTAGTGCAGCGAGGCGTACGCGAAGTCCGCGGGCACGCCCAGGAAGGCGTGCTCGGTGAAGAGCTGGTTGAACCAGTTCTCCGGGTCCATGTGCATGAACTGCTCGAAGTGCAGGATGTCCGCGCCGTGCTCCACCGCGCGCCTGGACGTCACCGCGGACCAGCAGGCGTGCCCCGGAGTACAGGGCGTACACCACGGCGATGAGCGGCAGCTCGGTCCACCAGCGGAGACGGCCGCGGTAGGCGGCGGCACGCGGCGCGGTGGCTGTGATCGTCATACGGACGTGTCTCCAGGTTCTCCGAAGGCGGCAGGCCGGCGGTCATGGTCGTGTGGCGTACCCTTTACCGTACGACGTACGTTAAACCGTACGCGCACCACCCCGGGAGTTCCGCGGAAACCTCCTAGTTCGTACGGTGTTCAACGTCCCGTGGCAGGGTATGCATTACCGAAGGACGCCCGGCCCTGTCGACCGGGTTGCCTGCCGCGAGGCACGAAGGACGAGAACTGAGAAGCCCGATGGCCGTGTCCCAGCCGGTCCGCTCCCCGCGGCGCCGCGCACCCCGCAACACGCTGAACCCGGATCGTATCCTCGATGCCGCGATCGCCCTGCTCGACCGCGACGGCATCGAGGCGTTCACCATGCGCGCGCTCGCCGAGCAGCTCGGCGTCGGCACCATGGCCGTGTACTCGCACTTCCGCGGCAAGGACGAGATCCGCGAGGCCGTCGCCCAGCGGCTGCTGGACACCGTCGAGCTGCCGCGCACCGGCTCCGGCGACCCCCGCGGCGAACTGCGCGAGGTCTGCCTCGGCGTCCACCGGCTGTTCACCGAACACCCCTCCGCGCTCCAGCTCCTGATCAGCCGGCCGCTGCGCGGCGACGACGCCAGCGCCGTCATCGACCGCATGCTGGCCCTGCTGCGCCGGGCCGGGCTCGGCCGCGAGGAGGCCGCCCGCGGCCATGTCGCGCTCATGCAGTACACGGTGGGCTCCGCGATGTGGAGCATCCGCCGCGGCCGGGCCGGATGCCCCGGATCGGGCGAGGACGGCCTGCGGGACACCGACCGCGCCCGGCTCGCGGCGCTGCCCGCCGAGCGCTACCCCTCGCTGGTCTCCCTCGCGCCGGAGCTGATCAGCGCCCAGGACGACGGCGCGGCGCAGTACGAGTGGGGCCTCGACGGCATCCTGCGAGGGCTGCTCGGCGACGCCTGAGCGCCGTGGGTCATCATGGAGTTCCGGCGCCGCCCGGCGCGGACCCCGGCCGGGGCGGCGTGGGCCCGGCGGGCGGGCGCAATGTGAGAAGTCCCACGAAAGGCCCCACCGCATGGCACCGCGCATCCTTCTCGTCCGGCACGGGCAGACGGAATGGTCCCGGTCCGGGCGGCACACGGGGCGCACCGACGTGCCGCTGACCGAGCACGGGCGGCGCACCGCGCACGTCCTCGGCGACCGGCTGGCCCAGGAGCCGTGGGACGGCCTGCCCGGCGTCGAGGTCCGCACCTCGCCGCTGCGCCGCGCCTCGGCGACGGCGGAGCTGGCCGGGTTCGGCCGGGCCGAGGAGTGGGACGCGCTCGTCGAGTGGGACTACGGGCAGTACGAGGGGCTGACCCCGGCCGAACTCCAGGGCGTACGGCCCGGGTTCCACATCTGGCGGGACGGGGTGCCCGGCGGGGAGTCGCTGGCGGCCGTCGCCGGGCGGGCGGACGAGGTCGTGGCCTGGGCGCTGTCGGAGCCGCGCGACGTGCTGGTGTTCTCGCACGGCCACTTCCTGCGGGTGCTGGGCGCGCGCTGGCTCGGCCTGGACCCGGCGTTCGCGGCGGTGCTGCGGCTGGACCCGGCGTCGCTGTCCATCCTGGGGTGGGCGTACGGCGCGCCGGCGGTGGAGCGGTGGAACGACACGGGGCACCTCGAATAGACCCCGGACAGACCTCGGAGCCGGCCTCGGGGGACCCCCGGTGTCAACCCGCGTCGGCCCGGTCCACCCCGGAAGAGGGCCGGTCGGGTGATTCGCCAGGAAACGCCACCCCTCGGAGGCGGTCCGATCGGCGGGGGAGGGTCGTTGATAGAGGTGTGGCGCCGATCACACCCGGCGCCCGCCGAAGGGAGGTCGCCGTGGAGAAGACCCGCGGTTCGCACACCTCGGGCCCCGGCCCGGAAGTCCGCACACCCCTGTCCCGTGACGGAGACGTCGTGACCGTACCGTCCCGGCAGGGACTGGAAGCAGCCGACCTGCTGCGCCTGAGCACGGGAATGGGCCCCGTGCTCCACGACCGCACCGGCGACAGCCTCGCCTTCCTCGTGCCGTCCGGCACGGCCGAGGGCTGGGACGTACCCGGCAGCAAATGCCACCACCGCACCGGCGGCGATCAGGCGTCGGAGGACGTCTGGCTGGTGCCCCCGCACACCGACACCGCCGTCACCGACCCCGCCGTCCTGCGGGAGGCGCTGGGCGCGGCCGCCCGCACGCTGCGGCTGACCGACGGCTGTGAGCCGCCGGCCGCGTAGGACCGGGCGGCGCACGACCGGGCGCCCGGAACCGGGCGCCGAACCCGGCCGAGCGCAACCCGGGCGGCGCAGGACCGATAATCGGACCATGGCACGCAATCGTCGCCCCACGGAGCCGACCCGCAGCAGCCCCGTGGCCGGCGGACTCGCCGAACTGCGCCCGGACCGCGAACGTCCCCGAGCCTGGACCCTGCTCGTCGGCGGCGCCCCGCAGTCCCACGTCGACCTGGCCGACCCCGGCCACCTCGACTTCTCGTACCAGCGCAGGCTCGGCCACGTCATCGACCTGGCCGCGGCCCCCGGCGCGCCCCTGCGCGCGGTCCACCTCGGCGGCGGCGGCCTCACCCTCGCCCGCTACACCGCCCACACCCGGCCGCGCTCCACCCAGCAGGTGGTCGAGGCCGACACCGCGCTCACCGAACTCGTCCGGGCCGAACTGCCCTGGGACCGCACCTGGCGGATCAAGGTCCGCGGCGGCGACGCCCGCGAGGGCCTGGCCAAGGTGCCCGACGGCTGGGCCGACCTGGTGATCGCCGACGTCTTCTCGGGCGCCCGGACGCCCGCCCACCTGACGACCGCGGAGTTCCTGGCCGACGTCCGCCGCGCGCTCGCCCCGCACGGCGCCTACGCCGCCAACCTCACCGACGGCGGCGCGCTGGCCTTCCTGCGCGGCCAAGTCGCCACCGTACGGGCCGCGTTCGCACAGGTCGCGCTCGCCGCCGACCCCGCGGTGCTGCGCGGCAAGCGGTTCGGCAACGCCGTGCTCGTCGCCGCCGACCACCCGCTGCCGGTGGCCGAACTCACCCGCCGGGTCGCCACCGACCCGCACCCCGGCCGGGTCGAACACGGCCGCGCGCTGGCCGACTTCGCCGCGGGCGCGCCCGTCGTCACGGACGCGGCGGCCGTCGCCTCACCGGCCCCGCCCGCGCACGTCTTCGACTGACTTCCCGCGGATACGGGGCCGCTCCCGGGGTTCAGTCCTCGTACGTCTGGACCGTCGGCGGGTGGCCGTTCCACGTGCACATCACCGAGGACGCGGCCGTGCCCGACGCCGAGGTGAAGGTGACCCGCAGCCAGCCCGGCTGCGACGCCCACAGTTGCATCTTCCAGCCCGCCAGCGGCGTCGCCGACACCAGCGACGCGGAGTGCGCGCCCAGCGACAGGACGACCTGGCCGCCGGCGACGGTGTAGCCGTGCACGTCCCCGGTCCCGCCCGGCGAGGTGGAGGTCGCGGCCGGGTGCGGGGTGCCCGGCGGCGGCTTCGGCGCCGTGGAGGCGGGCGGGGGCGGCGAGGGCCTCGGGCTGTGCGTGGCCGAGGAGATGGCCGGCGGCCGGGTGGCTGCCGCGATGGCCAGCG
This sequence comes from uncultured Actinomycetota bacterium, assembly GCA_963820715.1. Classification (GTDB taxonomy): domain Bacteria; phylum Actinomycetota; class Actinomycetes; order Streptomycetales; family Streptomycetaceae; genus Actinacidiphila. The sequence goes on from CAWGAU010000009.1 coordinate 203,066, forward strand.
TGCGCGGGGGGTCGTACGCCGTCCCGCGCAGCACCGATCGCACGCCCACCCAGGAGAGCGTGACCGCGATCGCCGTGGCCGCGATCCACACTCCGCCGTGAAGCACTGTTCTGCGCACGCTGCTTATTTTGCCGGAACGGCGCGAGGGTCCACCACCGGCCGGTGGTCCGGATTCCCGCCGTACGGGGCCGGGCCTGCGGGCCCGGCGCCCCCGCTGAGGGTGCCCTACCCGGGGGCGGGAGGAACTGCGCGCTCAGCCGGCCACCGGCCGGTGGTCCGGCGACATCGCCGCGGGGGCTGGGCCTGCGGGCCCGGCGCGCCAGCCCGTCGTGGCTGGTCGCGCAGTTCCCCGCGCCCCTGGGTAGGGGGTGGTTGCGCTCCACGGTCAGCGCCAGCGCCGTCGTGGCTGGTCGCGCAGTTCCCCGCGCCCCTAGGGTGCGTGCCCTCGCCCGCAAGGGCAGCCCGTGCCCGGGGAAGGCGTGGCGCCGCCCTGCGCAAGGGCACCCCGCACCCGTGAGGGACGTGGCGCCGCCCTGCGCAAGGGCACCCCCTGCCGGGGAAGGCGGGGCGCCGTCGGGCGCGAGGGGGCCCCGCGCCCGTAAGCCCCGGACCCTCGTCCGCTGAAGCAGCGATAGGTTGCCCCGCATGGCAAGTGTGCTCGTCGTCGAGGACGACCAGTTCGTACGTTCGGCGCTGATCCGGCACCTCGGCGAGGCCGGCCACACCGTGCGCAGCGTGGGCACGGCGCTGGAGGCGCTGCGCGAGGTCGCCCAGGTCGGGTTCGACGTGGTGATCCTCGACCTGGGGCTGCCCGACCTGGACGGCTCCGAGGCGCTGAAGATGCTCCGCGGGCTCAGCGACGTACCGGTGATCGTGGCCACCGCGCGCGACGACGAGGCGGAGATCGTCCGGCTGCTCAACGCGGGCGCCGACGACTACCTGGTGAAACCTTTCTCCGTCGAGCACCTGTCCGCCCGGCTGTCGGCCGTGCTGCGCCGCGCCCGCGGCCGGACCGGCGGCCCCGCCGCCGAGGCGCTGATCCGGGTCGGCGGCCTGGAGATCGACGTACGCCGCCGGCAGGCCGCGCTCGACGGCACGGCGCTGGACCTGACCCGGCGCGAGTTCGACCTGCTCGCCTTCCTCGCCGCGCGCCCCGGCGTCGTGGTGCCCCGCCGCGAACTGCTCGCCGAGGTCTGGCAGCAGTCCTACGGCGACGACCAGACGATCGACGTCCACCTGTCGTGGCTGCGCCGCAAGCTCGGCGAGACCGCGGCCCGGCCGCGCTACCTGCACACGCTGCGCGGGGTCGGGGTGAAGCTGGAGCCGCCGGCCGAGGAGCGCGCGGCGGGGCGGCCGGTCCCGGAGGGGCCGGCGTGAACGGGAGCCGGCCATGAGATGGGCCCTGATACGCGTCTCGCTGGCCGTCACCGCCATGGTCGTGATCGCCTTCGCCGTGCCGCTCGGCCTGGTCGTCAAGGAACTGGCCAGGGACCGCGCGCTCACCAACGCCGAACGCCAGGCCGCCGCCGTCGCGCCCGCCCTCGCGATCACCACCGACCGGGGGCAGCTGGAGCGCGCCGTCGCCACCGCGCAGGCCGGCGGCGAGAACCGGATCGCGCTGCGCATCCCCGCCACCGCCGGCTCGCCGGCCGTCGACCTCGGCCGGCACCGCGCCCCGGCGGCCGCGCTCGCCGCGGCCTCCGCGAACGGCGAGGCCGCCACCGTCCACGTACCCGGCGGGTACGCGCTGCTGCGGCCGACCGCGGTCAGTTCGGGCACCATCGCGGTCGTCGAGGTCTTCGTGCCCGGCGCCGACGTCACCCGCGGGGTGGCCACCGCGTGGCTGGTGCTGGCCGCGGTCGGACTCGGGCTGATCGGCGGGCTCCGTGGTGGTCGCCGACCGGCTCGGCAGCCGTACGATCCGGCCGGCGGTACGGCTGGCCGGCGCCGCGCACCGACTGGGGGAGGGCGACCTCGCGGTACGGGTGCCGGAGGCCGGGCCCGGCGAACTGCGGGCGGCGGCAGCGGCGTTCAACGCCATGGCCGACCAGGTCGTCCAACTCCTGGCCAACGAACGGGAGCTGGCCGCCGACCTCTCGCACCGGCTGCGTACCCCGCTGACCGTGCTGCGGCTCAACACCGCGTCGCTCGGCGACGGTCCGGCCGCCGACCAGACCCGGGCGGCCGTCGCCCAGCTGGAGCGCGAGGTCGACCAGATCATCCGGCCGCCCGCGAGCACCGCGCCACCCCGGCCGTGCCCGCCGGGTGCGACGCCGCCGAGGTGGTCCGCGAACGGATGGCCTTCTGGTCCGCGCTCGCCGAGGACGAGGACCGCGAGGTCCGCACGGCCGGGGCCGACCGCCGGTACGGGTGCCGGTGGCCCGGGCCGAACTCGCCGCCGCGCTCGACGCGATGCTCGGCAACGTCTTCCGGCACACCGCCGAGGGGACGGCCTTCTCGGTCGACGTCCACAGCTCGCGACGACGCCGTGATCGTGCTCGTCTCCGACGCCGGGCCCGGGGTCGCCGACCCCGCCGCCGCGGTGCGCCGCGGGCACGGCGACGGGACCCAGGGGTCCACGGGGCTCGGCCTCGACATCGTCCGCCGCGTCGCCGAGTCCACCGGCGGCGACGTCGCCGTCGGCCGCGGCATCCTCGGCGGCGCGGAGATCCGCCTCCGCCTCACCCGGAACCTTCCTCTCCACTCCCACGAGCCGACCCCCACCGTCGCATCGCGCTTCTTCGCTAGGGCGACACGGTCCGAACCCGTTCACTCCCGGGCCGCTACGGTGGTGGCCGGTCGCGCAGTTCCGCGGCGCCGCTTCGGGGGCTCGCTGTCTCGGCGCAGTTCGCTCCCGGCCGCAGGGCCGGTGGCCTGCTGAGCGCGCAGCTCCCCGCGCCCCTGGGTGGTGCACCTCTTCCGCGGTGGTGAGCCCAACAAGGGGCGCGGGAATGCGGAGGCGCGGGCGCGGCGCGGGCCGGCTCGGCGGCGACGGCAGCCGTGGCTCGCCCCGGGCGGAACCGCCGGACCCCGCGTGGCCGCACATGAGTGGCGAGCCAGTGCGAGCGAACCTAGCTTCGAGAAGGCGGCCAAGCCGCCGAACCCCCGAAGGTTTCCATGAACGATGACCGCGCGCGGTCCCCAGCGAGAGTGAGACGCGTCGATGACGAGGCGAGCGGTAGTAGCGGCTGCGGCGTGCGCAGCCGCAATGGCATCAGCGGCGACGGCGACCCCGGCCCACGCGGCGCGGCCGACCTGCACTTGGTTCACCCGGGCGAGTCGATCCAGGCCGCGGTCGACGCGGCCCGCCCGGGCGACACCGTGCTGGTCCTGCCGGGCACGTACAAGGGCAGCGTGCACGTGACGACCCCGGACGTCACACTGCGCGGCACGACCGCGGGCCTCACGGTCCTCATGCCGGCGACAGCCCAGAGCACCACCGTCCCTGCCCCGAGCGCCTCCGCCCCGGCGACGGCCCCGAGTTCCTCCGCCCCGGCAGCAGCCCCGAGCGCTTCCGCCCCGGTGGCTGCTCCGGGCGACTCCGCTCCGGCAGCAGCCCCGAGCGCTTCCGCCCCGGCGGCGGCTCCGGGCGACCTCCGCTCCGGCGGCTGCCGTAGGCACCGCTGACCCCGCTTCGGTGGCGGCCCCGAGCGACCCCGCTTCGGTGGCGGCCGACGGAGCACGACTCTGCCCCGGCGGCAGCCGTAGGCACCGCTGACCCCGCGTCGGTTGACGGCTCCGAGTGACGCCGCCCCGGCGGCAGCCGCACGGCACCACTGACTCCGCCTCGGTGGCGGCTCCGAGCGCCTCCGCCCCGGCGGCTGCCGTCGGCACTACTGACCCCGCTTCGGTGGCGGCTCCGAGTGGCGCCGCCCCGGCGGCAGCCGCAGGTTCCACTGACTCCACCTCGGTTGCGGCTCCGAGCGCCTCCGCCCCGGCGGCAGCCGCAGGCACAGCCGACCCCGCCTCGGCGGCGGCCCCGAGCACCTCCACCCCGGCGGCTGCCGCAGGCACCACCGTGCCTGCCCCGGCGGCAACCCCGAGTGACCCCGGCGCGGCGGCGGCCCCCGGTGCGGAGTCGTGCGCCGCTGCCGGTGACGGCATCTGCGTCACCGGCGCGTCCGGGGTCCGTATCTCCTCGCTGACGGTCACCGGCTTCGCGAAGTACGGCATCTGGGCCACCGGCACCGACCGGCTGACCGTCAGCCGGGTGCACGCCGACGACAACGGCCAGTACGGCATCGGCCAGGAGAAGTCGACCCGTGCCCGGCTGACCGGGAACCAGGCCGACGGCAACGGCGAGGCCGGCATCCTCGTGGCGAACGCCGTCTCCGAGGAGGGCGGCGCCATCGACACCCAGGGCACCGCGATCAGCGGCAACACCCTGAAGGGCAACCACATGGGCCTGGTGGTCCGGCGGCTGCGGGACCTGACGGTCGAGGACAACAAGGTCTCCGGCAACTGCGCCGGCATGTTCCTGGTCGGCGACGAGAACACCCCGCGCGCGGGCGCCATGACGGTCACCGGCAACACGGTGACGGCGAACAACGCGTACTGCGCCGCCACCAGCCGGCTGCCCTACGTCCAGGGCTCCGGCATCGTGCTGACCGGCGTCGAGGACACCGTGCTGAGCCGCAACACCGTCACCGGCAACATCGGCGCCTCCCCGCTGTCCGGCGGCGTCGTCCTCTTCCCGAGCTTCGTCGGGGCCCCCAGCTCCGACAACACCGTCCAGGCCAACACCCTGATCGGCAACGGCCCCGCCGACGTCGCCGACCGCGACCACGGCACCGGTAACACCTTCACCGGCAACGACTGCCAGGTCTCGCTCCCCGCCGGCCGCTGCTGACCGGCGGCCGGTCCCGTACCGGCCGCGGGTCCCGTACCCGCGGCCGGTCCCGTACCGCCTCGCAGGCCCCTCCCGCCATGAGAAAGGGCGGCCCCATGACGACCACCCCGGACACCGCGAAACCCGGCAACCCCGGGAACCCGGCGGACCCCGCGGTCGGCGGCGATCCCGCGGCAGCCGCCTCGATGCGGCTGCGCGAGATCGTCTTCGGCGCCGCCTGCGCGGCCTCGGTCCGCGCCGCCGCCCGGCTCGGCCTGCCCGACGCCCTCGACGACACCCCGCGGACCGCGGACGAACTGGCCGAGCGACTCGGCGTCCAGCCGGGCCCGCTGCGCCGGCTGCTGCAGGCGCTCGCCTGCCACGGCCTGTTCGCGCAGGGCCCGGACGGCCGCTTCACGCACACCGAGATGTCCCGGCTGCTGCGCGAGGACACGCCCGGCAGCCTGCACCACATCGCGCTGTGGTGCACCGAGCCGTGGACCTGGCAGGCGTGGCCGCTGCTGGAGGACGCCGTCCGCTCGGGCCGGGACGTCTTCGCCGACCTGTACGGCAAGAGCTTCTTCGACTACCTGCACGCCGACGCGGCCGACTCCGCCCGCGTCTTCGACCGCGCGATGAGCTCCTCCAGCCGGCAGGCCGCCCGCGACCTGGCCGCGTACGTCGACCTGACCGGCGTCCGCAGCGTCGTGGACATCGGCGGCGGCCAGGGCCTGGCGCTGGCCGCCCTGCTGGAGAAGGAACCCGACCTGCACGGCACGCTGCTCGACCTGCCCGCCGTCGTCGCCGGCGCCGACCCGCGGCTGCGCGACGGCGGCGCGCTGGCCGACCGGGTCCGGCTGGTCCCGGGCGACTGCCGGACCGACATCCCGGTCCGCGCCGACCTGTACGTCATCAAGAACATCCTGGAGTGGGACGACGACAGCACCCGCGCGACCCTGCGCAACGTCGTGGCCGCCGCCGAACCCGGCGCCCGGGTCCTGGTGATCGAGAACCTCGTCGACGACAGCCCGTCGATGCGGTTCACCACCGCGATGGACCTGCTGCTCCTGCTCAACGTGGGCGGCGCCAAGCACTCCCGGGCGAGCATGACCGCCCTGATGACCGAGGCGGGCCTGAAGGTCGGCACGGTCCGCCCGGTCAACGCCCACCTGCACGCCTTCGAGTCGGTCGTCACCAAGCCGCGCTGAGCGGCCGACGGGCCCGCGCCACGAAGCCGCCCGTACACCTCGAGGTGTACGGGCGGCTTCGCCGTGCGGTGCGGGACTACGCCCCGCGCTCCCAGCGGTAGAACTCGCGGGCCATCGCGTCCTTCGGCTCGCGCCAGGTCGCCGGGTCGTACGCCGTGACGTACGACGACAGCACCTCGCTGATCCGGCGGAACTCCGGGTGCCCGGTGTGCTGGGCGACCTGCGGGCCGGGCGGGCGCTCGGCCTCGATCAGATGGAGGTACAGGTCGCCGAACTGGAAGAGGCTGCGGCCGGTCACGCCGATCAGGCCGGGCAGTTCACCGCGGTCGGAGTCGGCGAAGGTGCCGGCGATGTCCGGCGCGGCGTCCGGCTTCATCCGGGCGACGATCAGGCTGCGGTGCATCGCTCACACCTCTCCGCCGCGCCCGGCCTCCGCGGCCTGCTTCTCGACCTGGTCGCGGATGCGCTCCATCTGGACCACGGAGTTGCGGTTGATCCGGTCGGTCATACCGGCGTCGTCCACGGGCGCGTCCGGCTTCATCGCGAAGTCCTGCACCCAGCGCATCGACGTGCCGCCGGGCACCTCGGCGTACTCCCAGTGGATGTCCATGTGCTCGAACGGGCCGGTCTCGACCCGCCGGGCGTTGCACGGTCAGCGCCTCGCGGTCGGTGACGCGTTCGGAGACCCAGCTCCAGATGATGCCGGCCTCGTCCGGGTGCATCGTCAGCCGGAAGGTGACCCGGTCGCCGTCGCGGTCCATGATCTCCACGGCGGCGTACTCGCTGAACAGCTGCGGCCAGCTCTCCAGGTCGTTGGTCATCTCCCAGGTGAGGTCCAGCGGGGCGGCGATGACGATCTCGTTCTCGGTGTGTCCTGCCATGTCGGGCTCCTTGCGGGTCGCGGTGCGGGCGCCGGTCAGGCCTGGGCGGCGGCCAGTTGGGCGTTGACGTTGGTGAGGAACTCGTGCGGGGTACGGCAGGTCTCCGCCTCCTCGCCGATCTTGCGGCCGTAGCGGATCTCCAGCTCGGCGACGATGCCGAGCAGGCCCAGGGAGTCGAGGTTCAGCTCCTCGAACGTGGTCGTGGGGCTGCTCTCCATCTCCCACGGGTCGACCGACAGCCCGGCGCGGCCCTTCATCAGGGCGGCGAGCTCCTCGTAGGTGACGGGGCCGTGCACGGTGCCGTTCATCGGTGCGGTCATGGGGTTTCTCCTTCGGCGTGGGAAGTTGCGGCCCGGCGGTGGGGACCGGGGGCCTGCGGTGCGGGGGAGGGTCGGGGGGTCAGCGGCGGCCGCCGTGGCCGTGCAGCACGAGGGCCGAGTTGCTGCCCATCAGGCCGCGGCTGAGCACCAGTGCGGTACGCAGCGGCAGGCTGCGCGCCTCGCCGGTGACGACGTCCAGGTCGTGCCGCACCTCGGTGATGTTGGGGGTGGGCGGCACCACGCCGTGTTCGAGGGCGAGGACGGCGGTGGCCGCGTCGAGCGCCGAGGCGGCGGAGTAGGCGCGGCCGTAGCCGGTCTTGGGCGCCGTGACGGGTACGGTCGCCGCGCGCGGGCCGAGCGCGTCGGCGATGGCCAGCGCCTCGGCCTGGTCGGCGCCCGGCACGCCCAGCGCGTCGGCGAAGACCACGTCCACGTCCTCGGGCGCGCACCTGGCCTCGTCCAGCGCGCCCCGGATCGCCCGGGCCAGGCCCTCGCGCGAGCGCTCCCAGCCGCTGGTGCCGGTGAAGGTCGCCGCGTGGCCCGCGACGACGGCCCGCACCTGCGCGCCCCGGCGGCGGGCGGCGGCCTGCGTCCTCGATGACGAACATCGCGCCGCCCTCGGCGGGCGCGTATCCGCACGCGTCCTCGGTGAACGGCAGATAGGCCCGGTGCGGGTCGGTGGCCAGGCTCAGTTCGCGGTAGCCGAGCTGGCAGACCACCGAGTACGGGGCGAGCGGCGCCTCGGTGGCCCCGGCGACCACCGCGGCCGTGCCGTGCGCCAGGGTGCGGCGGGCGTGCCCGAAGACGTCCAGGCCGCCCGCCTCGTCGTTGGCGAGCACCCCGCACGGGCCCTGGAAGCCGCCGCGGATGGAGATCTGGCCGGTGCTGGCGGCGTAGAACCAGGCGATCGACTGGTACGGGCCGACGAACTGCGGTCCGCTTCCCCACAGTTGCTGGAGCTCGCCCTGGCCGAACTCGCCGCCGCCGCTGCCGGCCGCGGTCACCACGCCGATCGCGAACGGCGATTCCGGGTCGGTCGACAACTGCGCTTCGTCCAGGGCGAGTTCGGCCGCCGCCATGGCGAAGTGGGTGAAGCGGTCGGTCTGGACGAGGAAGCGGTCCTCGACCAGGCCGGCCGGGTCGAACCCGTCGACCTGGCCCGCGACCTTCAGCGGCAGGTCCGCGCAGCCCTCCCGGGTGACCGGGCCGAGCACGGACACGCCCTGCTGCACCGCCTTCCAGAAGGGCACGCTGCCCACGCCGTTGGGGGCGACCACGCCGATCCCGGTCACCACCGCCCGCCGTTCGCCGTCCTCGGACGCCCTCATGACGTACTCCTTTCGGCGTGCGCCAGCACCACGGCGGACTGGAAGCCGCCGAAGCCGCTGCCGACCGACAGCACCGACCGCAGCCGGGCCTGCCGCGCGGTGCGCGGCACGTAGTCCAGGTCGCAGTCCGGGTCCGGGGTCTCGTAGTTGGCCGTCGGGGGCACCACGTCGTGCCCCAGCGCCAGCGCGCACGCGGCCAGTTCGATCGCGCCGATCGCGCCGAGCGAGTGCCCGACCATCGACTTGATCGAACTCATCGGCACCCGGTGGGCGTGCGCGCCCAGCGACCGCTTGACCGCCGCCGTCTCGTGCCGGTCGTTCTGCTTGGTGCCCGAGCCGTGCGCGTTGACGTAGTCGACGCAGTCGCGGTCGATCCGCGCCTCGGCCAGCGCGTGGTCGATCGCCTCGGACATCTCCCGGCCCTCGGCGGTCAGCCCGGTCATGTGGTAGGCGTTGCCGAAGGTCGCGAAGCCGCGCAGCTCGCACAGCACCGCGCGCCCCGGCGCCGGGCGTGCTCCATCTCCTCCAGCAGCAGCACCGCCGCGCCCTCGCCGAGGACGAAGCCGTCGCGGTCCGCGTCGAAGGGGCGCGAGGCGTGCGCGGGGTCGTCGTTGCGGGTCGAGGTGGCCTTGATCGCGTCGAAGCAGGCCACGGTGATGGGGGAGATCGGCGAGTCCGCCGCCCCGGCCACGATCAGGTCGGCCTTGCCGTCCTGCACGGCGTGGAAGGCGTGGCCCACCGCGTCCAGTCCGGAGGTGCAGCCGGTCGAGACCGTGTGCACCGGGCCGCCCGCGCCCAGGTCCTCGGCGACCTCCGAGGCCAGCGCGCTGGGCTGGAACGCCCGGTGCAGATGCGGCTGCGGCCGGCTCCGGCGACACGTCCCAACGGCTGCCGCCCGCACTGACCTTGACGTAGTCGCGCTCCAGCCGGGTGGTGCCGCCGACGGCCGAGCCGAGGCACACCCCGACCCGCCACGGGTCCTCGGCCGCCATGTCGAGACCGCTGTCGCGGACCGCCTCGCGCGCCGCGACCAGCGCGAACTGCACGTAGCGGTCGGCCCGTTCGGCCTGTACGGGGTCCAGACCGGCCGCCATCGGGTCGAAGTCGCACTCGGCGGCGATCCGCGAGCGGAAGCCCGCCGGGTCGAACAGGGTGATGCCCCGGGTCGCGGTCCGCCCCGCGGTGAGCAGGTCCCAGAACGCGGGTACGCCGATGCCGCCGGGGGCGACCACCCCGAGTCCGGTGACCGCCACCCGCCGGGTCATGCCCGCGCCCCGGCCGGGTCGGGAGGCGCGGTCTGGTCCGCCCCCGCGGCCCCGACGGCCGACGTCTCCTCGGTGTCCACGTGCCCCAGTTCCGGGCGCGGCGCGAGCGGGCCCAGGTGGAAGACCATCCGGGCCTCGGTGTCGCCGACGTTGCGGAAGCGGTGCCGCATGTCGACCGGGATCATCAGGCCCTGCTCGGGCCGCAGCGGGTGGCTGACGCCGTCCAGGTCCACTTCCAGCTCGCCGCTGAGCACGTAGACGAACTCCTCGGAGTACGGGTGGTAGTGCTCGCCGATCCGCTCGCCGGGACCGACGATCGCCACTCCCATGAAGCCGCTGGTGGCGCCGACGGCCGTGGGCGTCAGCAGGGCCCGCAGGTCACCGCCGCGGCGGCGGTTGGGCGTGGTGTCGTCAAGGTGCACGATTCGGGCTTTGTCGGTCATCTCGGCTCCATCTTTTTGTTCGCTGGTGGGTGGGCCGCCGTCACGGTGACGGTCTGCTCCCGGGTGCCTCCCCGGTGGGTGGGTTCCGTTGCGCCGTCACGGTGACGGTCCGTTCCCGGTCCCAGGGCCGGTGGCCTGCTGAGCGCGCGGTTCCTCCCCCGGACGGAGTCGGGAGGAGGAACCGCGCGACCAGCCCCCACCGGCCGGCGGTGCGGCGACTGCCGCAAGGGGCAGCCACCGTGGGGGACCCACCGTTCGGGAGGAAGCGCGGGCCGGGTCAGCCCTGGGAGCGGCGGTCCGTGACGGGAGCCATCACGTGACCGCCGTAGGCAACCCCCGAGGGGTCCCCCTCCTCCCCCGTCCCACCGGGCACAAGCAGCCGCCGAAGCTCAGCGGCGAGCCTCGCCGACCCCCCTGCCGCAGCGGCGGCGTCCCCGCAGAGGTCCACGACCCGCACCACCGTGTCGTCGCGGTGGAAGACGGTCGCACCGACCAGCGGGTGCCCCACCTCCTCCGCGGCCAGGGCGTCGAGCTCCCCCAGCAGCCGTGCCACCTCGGCGCCGTCACCGGCCCGTACCGGGTACATGAAGGCGTACCGGCGGATCTCCGCCGCCGCGCCGGACTTCGCGTCGGACTTCGCGCCGGACTCCGCGCCGGGCCCCGGCGACGTGCACGGCCGCGGGCAGCGCGGCCCGCGCGAAGAACGCCCGCGCCGAGGAGGAGTCCGTGAGGTCGCGGTCCTCCTCCAGGTAGGGGTTGATCGCCTCCTCCACGGCCTGCACCTCGGGCTGCGCGGCCACGTGCCGCAGCGCGTTGCCGAGGTCGCCGGCGACCTCCACCGCCCGCACCACCTGGTTGCCGTGCATGAACAGCGACGTCCGCAGCAGCCGGGTCGTGTCGTCGACGCGGGCCTGCGGCGAGCGGTAGCCCGCCAGGAGTTCCGCGACGGCCGGCTCGCTGCCGGGCTTCACCGTGAAGGTGATCGCGTGCCGCACCACTCCGCCCGAGCACAGCGGCGGGGCGGGCAGCGGGTCGAGGCCGGCGGCGGGCGCGAGCGCGGGCCTGGCCCGTGCGGCCTCGCCGGGCTCCGGCGTCTCCCGCGCGACCAGGAACCGCAGCGACGTCGTGTCCCGCACGCATCCGTGCAGCGGTTCGACCATCTTGCGGTGCTCCGCGCTCTCCACCCACTCCAGGAACGGCTCGCTGCCCTCCCACTCGCTGGTGATGAGCCATTGCGAGGAGTTCCCGAGCGACTGGCAGAGCTGGTCGCTCAGGTGCCCGGGCACGGAGGCCACCTGATGCCGTATCGCCTCGTACGCCTCGAGGAACCGCTGCTGTCTGCCGTCGAGCACGTCGAGCAGCAGCACGACGCGCAGCCGGGCCGTACCCAGGTCGGCGGGGGAGGGGGGTGGTACGGGCCGGTCGTCCAGGGTCGTCACGGGATCGTTCCTCTCGGCGTGGCCCGCGGGCTGGGCCGCGGGCTGGGCGGTACGGGTCGGGCTGCGGGCGGTCCGCCGGACGGCTGAGCCGCCGCCACAGCCGTGCCCGGCGCATATGCGCGAGGCCGGCCGCGGACGGTGCGACCGCCTACCCCGATGCTCATGCCGGGCCGTGAATCGTGCGCGGTACGTGAGGCGGGCGGGTGAAGCGGCCCGCCGCGGGGCCCGCGGCACCCGGTGGCAGGGAAAGGAGGAACCCAGCCGGGAAGCACCCGCGCGGCGGACCCGGGACCCACCGCCGCGCGCACCCTCAGTCCGGAGAGACCCATGACGTCGCACCCCGGCGCCCCGCGCCCGCAAGCCCCGCAGCCGCCGCGATCCCCGCGGTCGGCGCAGACCCCGCAGGCTCCCGATGCCCCAGCCGCCCCAATCGCCGCAGTCGCCCCAGTCACCGCAGCCGCCCCAGTCACCGCAGCCGCCGCAGGCCCGGCCGGGAGCCCGGCTCCCGCACGCCGCCGGCGCCTCCGCCCCCGACGAGCGCGTGCCCGTCCTGATCGCGGGCGGTTCACTGGTGGGCCTGTCCGCGTCCCTCTTCCTCGGCCGGCTCGGGGTGCGCCACCTGCTGGTCGAGCGGCACGCCCGCACCTCGCACCACCCGCGCGGGCGCGGCAACAACGTCCGCACCATGGAGCTCTACCGCGGCGCCGGCGTCGAACCCCTGATCCGGCAGGCCGCCGCCGTCCTCGCCGAGAACCACGGCATCCTCCAGGCCGACACCCTCACCGGCTCCGAGCAGGAGTGGCTCTTCCGGCAGATCGACCCGGGCGGCGCGCTGTCCCGGCTCAGCCCGTCCGGCTGGTGCCTGTGCAGCCAGAACGACCTGGAACCCGTACTCCTGGACGCGGCAAGGGAGTTGGGCGGCGACATCCGCTTCGGCACCGAGCTGGCCGGGTGCGAGCAGGACGCCGACGGGGTGACCGCGTCCGTCACCGACCGCGCCACCGGGCGCGACCACGACCGTCCGCGCCGACTACCTGATCGCCGCCGACGGACCGCGCAGCCCGGTCCGCGAAGCCGCTCGGCATCCCGATGACCGGGCCCGGCGACCTCTTCCACAACGTCAGCATCACCTTCCGGGCCAAACGGCTGGCCGACGCGGTCGGCGACCGCCGCTTCATCGTCTGCTACCTCACCAACCCCGACAGCCCGGGCGCGCTGCTGCCCGTCGACAACACCGAGAACTGGGTCTTCCACGCCCCCTGGCGCCCCGACAGCGGCGAGACCCTGGAGGACTTCACCGACGAGCGGTGCGCGGACCTGATCAGGACCGCCGTCGGCGTGCCCGACCTGGAGGTGCGGATCACCGGGAAGGCGCCCTGGCACGCGGCCGAACGGGTCGCGGCGCGGTACGGCCGCGGGCGCGTGCTGCTCGCCGGGGACAGCGCCCACGAGATGTCGCCCACCGGGGCGTTCGGGTCCAACACCGGTATCCAGGACGCCCACAACCTCGCCTGGAAGCTCGCCGCGGTGCTGCACGGCTGGGCCGGGCCCGGGCTCGTCGAGACCTACGACGCCGAGCGGCGCCCGGTGGCGCTGGCCACCGCCGCCCGCGCGTCCGCCCGTTCGGCCGAGCACGCCCACCCCGGCTACGACGTCAGCCCCGGGGCCGGCGGCCCGCGGCCCGGGATGATGGCGGTCGTCCTCGGCTACCGCTATCCCGAGCAGGGCGGTGCGCACCTCGGCGCCGATCCCGAACGGGGCGCCGTCCCCGAGGACTTCAGCCCGCTGGCCGCACCCGGTGGGCGCGCGCCGCACCTGTGGGTCCGGCGCGGGGACGAGCGGCTCTCCACCCTCGATCTGTACGAGCGCACGCCGGTGCTGCTCGCCGGGGCCGGCGGCGGCGGCCTGGTGCGAGGCCGCCGCGGGCGCCGGGCGGGCCACCGGGGTGCCGCTGGAGTGCTTCAGGATCGGCCACGACCTGATCGTGGAGGACCGCCCGGCGGGCGGCCCTCCGGCGGGGCCGCCCGCCCGGCAGGCGGTCCGTCCCGGGGCCCCGGGCGGCCCGGCGGGGCGCCCGAGGGGCCGCCGGACTTCGGGCGGTTGCACGGGATCGGGGAGGACGGGGCCGTGCTGGTGCGGCCCGACGGGTTCGTGGCCTGGCGCTCGGAGCACGCGTGTGCTGATCCCGAGGGGGTGCTTGCGGAGGTGCTCCGCACGGTCTTCCGCCTGGCCCCCTGACGCCGGGCACCGGTCCCGCCGGCGTGGGTGGGCTCCGCCCCGCCGCGACGGTGAGTGCGCCCACCGTCCGTCTCGGGGGCGCGCCGTCACGGTGACGGTCCGTCCCCGGCTGCCGGCCCGGTGGCCGTCGCGCGAGTTCCCCGCGCCCCTGAGTGGTGCACCCCTTCCGCGGCGGTGAGCCACAACAAGGGGCGCTGCGGGCAACTCCCGGCGGCGGGATGCGCGACGCAGCCTCACGCCCACCGGCGGGTGGTGTGGCGCGTGCCGCAAGGGGCACCCACCTGGGGGCGCTGGGGGCACCCCCAGCGGTAGCGCTGGGGGAGGAACTGCGCGAGAAGCCCCCACCGGGGGGTGGTCCCGGGGACGGCCGGGTGGCCCCCGGGGCCGGGGGGCCGGGCGCGCCACCGGACGGGACTCAGCGGGTGACCGCGTACCGCCCCGCCATCCCGTGCATCATGTGCGCAGCCACATGGCAGTGGTAGATCCAGTCCCCCGGATTGTCCTCCCGGTACTCGACCGTCAACGTCGTCGAGGGCCCGAGGAGTTGGGAGTCCACCCAGCCCTCCGCAGTCCGCCACCGGTGCCCGTGCACGTGGAAGACGTGGAAGGAGTTGCCCAGCGTGGCGACCCTCCACCGCACCCGCTCACCCACCCGCGCCGCGAACGTCGGCGCGTTGTCCACGAACGCCCCGCCGTTGCACAGCGACAGGTCCTGCTTCAGCGACGGCACGTCCCCCGCGGCCACGTCGTGGAAGAAGAGCACGAACTCCCGGTCCACCTCCGGGCGTTTGCCGGTCGGTGACGGCGATCATCCCGAACAGCCCCAGCTCCGCGCCGATCTCCATCACCGGCCCGCCCCCGCCGAAGGCCCGGCTCTCCCCGGAGTCCGCCATCGCCCCCGCGGAGGTCTGCGCGGAGGGCTGCGCGGAGGTCTGCGCGGATGGCGCGGAGGGCTGCGCGGACGGCGCGGACGTCTTCCCGCCCCCGGCCGACGCCTGCGCCGCCTCACGCGGGATCATCTGCGGCGCCGCGTGGTCGTGGTACGGCCAGCTACCCACCGACCCGGGCACGCACGTCCAGGTGTAGGTGTAAGTGCCCTGGTACGGCACGGCGGTTCCGGGCCGCTTCGGGTCGTCGGCCATCCACCCGCCGTCGCCGGCGGGGTCGTAGTGCACCCCGTGCGGATGCATGCTGTGCGGCCACTTGTAGTGGGCGTCGTTGTTGCGGAAGTGCACCTTGATGACGTCGCCGACCTCGGCGCGCAGCACCGGCCCGGGGATGCCGCTGTTCGGGCCGATGCCGTGCGGGCCGAGGTCGGCGGGCAGCGGCCTGCCCCAGTTCGCGGTGTAGGCGCGGTAGCCGATCGCCTGATAGGTCGTCTGGCCGGCGGTGAAGGCCATGCCGGTCATGCCGTCGCGGCCGTTGGCCACCGCGTTGTGGGCGAACGAGTCCGCCTGGACCCAGAACTCGCGCACCCGGCCGCTGGGCCGGAAGACCTGCTGGGCGAACGGGTCCGCGTCGCAGTCGCGCCGGCCGTACCCGCCGGGGCGGAGCCGGCCGGGGTGGCGGAGGCGGGCGCGGCCGACAGCGACAGCGCCGCCAGCGCCCCGCCCCCGGTCATCGCGCGCAGCAGGCTTCGGCGACCGCGGCCGCGGCCGCGGGGTGATTCAGATACCGGGTCGGGTGACATGGGCTTCCTCTCACATGGGCGTGCGGGGGCAGGGGCTGCGGGAGCCGCGGGGCTCGCGGGGTGACCCGCCGTCAACACCATGAGGTGCGCGGGGCCCCACAGGCCGTCCGGCCCGCCCGGGATGTCCGCCGAAACAGCGTCAAAATGCCCTGCGGCCACCCGAAGGGCCCATGCCGTCACCCACTTGCGGCCCGTGCGGCCCTCCCCGGTGGCGCACCGCGCGCAGGCGACTGACGGTGAGGGTGTCGCTACTGCGCTTCGTCTGGCTGACGCGTTGTCAGCCGGCGCACGTCCCGACGGAAGGAATCGTCCCCATGCGTACTGCTCGCACCCTCGTGGCCGGAGCCGCTCTCACCGCCTGCCTCGCCCTCGCCGCCCCCGCCGCCTACGCCACGGGTGCCGTCAACGCCTACGACCCGAGCAGCCAGAACTCCTCCTCCTCGTCCTCGTCGTCCTCCTCGTCCTCGTCGCCCTCTTCCTCCTCCGACAGCGCGCGGCAAGTACTCGCACTCCTCCGACCCCAGCAGCGGCGACACCTCGCACTCGTCGTCCAGCGACGACACCCAGCAGTGGACCGGCCAGGGCTCGGGCAGCGGCTCGGGCAGCGGTTCGTGGCACAAGCCGCACGGCGGCATGCACACCGGTGGCGGCTGGATGGCGACCGGCACCGGCAGCAGCCTCGCGGCCGGTTCGGTGCTGCTGCTCGGCGGCGTGGGCGCGGGCGCGTTCGTGCTGCGCCGTCGCCGCGGCACCGGCGCGGCCGGCGCCGTCGCCTGATCCCGTCCCTTCGATCGGGCCGCTCGCGGCCCGGCCTGACCGGCGTGGCCACCGTCCCTGCGCGGCGGTGGCCACGCCCGTTCCGTCACCTCCGGCCGCCCCGTATCCCCAGGGCGGCCGTACCGCCGTACCGCCCTCGCAGCTCCGGACCCGCCGAGCCCGCCCCCGCACGTCAGCGCCCCGCGCCAGCGCCAGCACGCCAGAGAAAGGCGGTACCGCATGCCTCCCCAGCCCCCGCGGCGCGACCCGCGGACCCGGACGGCGGACGCCGCGCCGCCGGTCCGGGACAACGGCTCGCGCGTCCTGCGCTGGGCCACCGCGGCGACCCTGGTCGGCGCGTTCCTCGTCTACCACTCGTTCGGCTCGTCCGGCTCCGACATCGCGGTCGGCGCCCCCGGCCCGATCTCCGTCAGCGCCCCGATGGGCGCGCAGGACACCGCCCCGCCGATCGTGCCGCCGCACGCCGTGCTGTCGATGCCCGCGTCGCGCCCACCCGGCTGACCATCCAGAAGATCGGGGTGAACGCGCCCTTCACCCCGCTGTCGATGGACGCCACCGGCGTCCTCCAGCCGCCGCCCGCGGACAACCGCAACCTGGCCGGCTGGTACCGGGGCGGCCCCACCCCCGGTGAGATCGGCAGCGCGATCGTGGCCGGCCACGTCGACACCAAGACCGGGCCCGCGGTGTTCCTCCTGCTGTCCTTCCTGAAGAAGGGCGACACCGCCCGGATCACCCGGGCGGACGGCACGACGGCCACCTTCACCGTCGACGACGTCGAGACCTTCTCCAAGGGCGCCTTCCCCGACCAGCGGGTCTACGGCGACACCCCGGACGCCGAGCTGCGCATCATCACCTGCGGCGGCGCCTTCGACCGCAAGACGCGCGACTACCAGGCGAACGTCGTCGTCTTCGCCCACCTGTCCGGCACCGGGAAGGCGTGAGCCTTATGCCGCCCCTTCCGTGTCCTTAAGCCCGCCATAAGAAGCCGCCCCGCCGACCTGAACTGGGCTTTTGTCCGATCCACGCCCGCTAGCGTGCTGCCGCGTCCCCCAAAGAACGAACGCCCCCACGAGGAGGCAGGCAGCCCATGGCATCCACCACCCACCGCCGCCGTCCCAGCCGTACGGCGCAGGCGACCGGCGCGATCGTCGCCGCCGCGGCCGTAGCCGCCGGAGCTTTCGCCTTCGCCGGCTCGGCCAGCGCGGCGACGGTCGGCGCCGCGTACTCCAGGACCAGCGGCTGGAGCAGCGGCTTCACCGGCCAGTACGAGATCAGCAACTCCAGCAGCACCCCGCTGCACGGCTGGAAGCTGACGTTCGACCTGCCGGCCGGCACCACCGTCAGCTCGCTGTGGAACGGCGGTTACACCGTCTCCGGACAGACCGTCACGGTGACCCCGGAGGACTGGGACAGCACGGTCGCGCCCGGCGGCAGCGCCTCCATCGGCTTCGTGGCCGCCACCACGGGCGCGGCAGGCGCCACCGCCGCGCCCGCCCACTGCCTGATCAACGGCGCCAAGTGCTCCGTCGACGACGGCCCGACCGCGACCCCCACCGGCCACCCGACCGGCACCGCGACGCCCACCCAGGCCCCGACCCAGAGCCCGACCCAGGCCGCCCACGCCGGCAGGCCCACGCCGACCGCCACCCCCACCTCCGGCGGCACGGGCGCCGGCGCGACCGCCACCGGCGGCTTCGCCCCCTACGTCGACACCTCGCTCTACCCGGCCTACGACCTGTCGCGGCGCGATGAAGGCGAACGGCGTCAAGCAGTTCAACCTGGCCTTCGTCGTCTCCGGCGGCGGCTGCGTGCCCAAGTGGGGCGGGGTCACCGACCTGGGCAGCGACGCGGTGGCCGCCCAGATCGGCGCGGTCCGGGCCGCGGGCGGCGACGTCCGGGTCTCCTTCGGCGGCGCCAACGGCACCGAACTGGCCTCCGCCTGCACCTCCGCCGCCGACCTGGCGTCCGCCTACGGCAAGGTCGTCGACCAGTACAAGCTCACCAAGGTCGACTTCGACGTCGAGGGCGGCGCGCTGCCCGACACCGCGGCCAACACCCGCCGCGCCCAGGCCATCGCCCAGCTCCAGGCGAGCCACAGCGGCCTGGAGGTGTCGTACACCCTGCCCGCGATGCCGACCGGCCTCACCCAGGACGGCATCAACCTGCTGTCGAACGCCAAGAGCAACGGCGTCGACGTCCACGCCGTCGACATCATGGCGATGGACTACGGGTCCTCGTACAGCGGCGACATGGGCCAGTACGCCATCGACGGCGCCACCGCCACGCAGGCGCAGGTCAAGAGCGTGCTCGGGGTCTCCGACGACGCGGCCTGGAAGAAGATCGCGGTCACCCCGATGATCGGCGTCAACGACGTCAGCAGCGAGACGTTCACCGTCGCCGACGCGGGCAAACTGGCGGACTTCGCCAAGAGCAAGGGCCTGGCCTGGCTGTCGATGTGGTCCGCGACCCGCGACAAGCAGTGCCCGGGCGGCGCGAAGACCTCCGCCGACGCCACGTGCAGCTCCGTCACGCAGTCCGACGGCGACTTCTCCAAGGCGTTCGCCGCATACGGCGGCTGACCGCGAGCCGCCCCGCGACCGGCGCCGTACCCCTGCCCCTCCCCCACGGGGCAGGAGTACGGCGCGGCAGGGACCGCACCCTCGGACAGCCCCTGCCGCACCCGTCCGTCCCGAGCCGCCCGTCCTCCTACGGGTGGCCGGGAAGGACGTTCTCGCGCGCCACGGAGGCGTACCAGCGGGCGCTGCTCTTCGGGATGCGGCGCTGCGTGCCGAAGTCCACGTAGACCGCGCCGAAGCGCTTGCTGTAGCCGTACGCCCACTCGAAGTTGTCCATCAGCGACCACAGGAAGTAGCCGCGCACGTCGGCGCCGTCGGCCAGCGCGCTGTGCACGGCCGACAGGTGGCCGCGCAGGTACGCGATGCGCTGCGGGTCGTGCACCGCGCCCTCGGGCGAGATGTAGTCGTCGTACGCGGCGCCGTTCTCGGTGACCATCGTCGGCAGGCCCGGGTGGTCGCGGTGCACCCGCATCAGCAGGTCGTACAGCCCGCTGGCGTCGACCGCCCAGCGCATCGCCGTGGTCTCGCCGGGCGGCAGGTGGAAGGCCACGTGCTCCGAGCCCGGCCACGGGGAGTGGTCGCTGGCGCCGTGCCCGTCGTTGCGCGGGATCTTCGGCCCCTCGCGGCCGTCGGAGACCAGCGTCGGCGTGTAGTAGTTGATCGCCCAGCAGGTCGATCGGCCGGGAGATCTCGGCCAGGTCGCCGTCCTTGACCAGCGCGTCCCAGTCGACCAGGTGCGCGGTGTCGGCGAGCAGGTCGGCGGGGTAGCCGTCGCCGAGGATCGGCCCGAGGAAGACCCGGTTGCCGACCGCGTCGATCCGGCGGGCCGCGTCCAGGTCGGCGGCGCGAGTCGCTGTACGGGCGGACCTGGTGCAGGTTGAGGGTGATCGAGGTCTGCGCCGCGGCGGGGAGAACGGAACGCAGCACCCCGATCGCCCGGCCGTGGGCGAGGTTGAGGTGGTGGGCGGCCTTCAGCGCCGACTCGGGCTCGGTGCGCCCGGGGGCGTGCACCCCCGAGCCGTAGCCGAGGATACGCCGAGCACCACGGCTCGTTGAGCGTGGTCCAGTACGCCACCCGGTCGCCGAGCGCGTGCGCCATGATGGCCGCGTACTCGCGCGAACCGCTCGGCGGTGTCGCGGACGGTCCAGCCGCCGACGTCCTCCAGGTCCTGCGGCAGGTCCCAGTGGTAGAGGGTGGCGACCGGGGTGATGCCCTTGTCCAGCAGCTCGTCGATCAGCCGCCGGTAGAAGTCCAGGCCGCGCTGGACCGCCGGGCCGCGGCCGGTGGGCTGCACCCGCGACCACGAGACGGAGAAGCGGTACGCGCCCAGGTTCAGGTCCCGCATCAGCGCGACGTCGTCGCGGTAGCGGTGGTAGTGGTCGGCCGCGATGTCCCCGGTGTCCCCGTTGAGCACCCGGCCGGGGGTATGGCTGAAGGTGTCCCAGATCGAGGGAGTGCGACCGTCCTCGGCCGCGGCGCCCTCGATCTGGTAGGCGGCGGTGGCCGCCCCCCAGACGAAGCCGGGGGGAAATCGGAGCGAGGCCGAGACCTCGGCACTCTCTGAACGCACAGCAGTCATGACGGGGGACTCCATCGGAATCAGGGGTAGTCGGGGGAATCGCGGTGGCCGTTCCGGCCCGTCCGGCGTTCGAGGACAGGAGGGCGGGCGGGTGGGTGGAGAAACTCAGCTCTTCACAGCGCCGGCGGTGATCCCGCCGACGATCTGCCGCCCGAGCACGGCGAAGACAAGAAGCAGCGGCAGCGTCGCGACCAGCGCCCCGCACACCACCACCGCGTGGTTGATCGTGTGGTCCCCCGACCCCAGCCCCTGCAGGGCCACCTGCACGGTCGGGTTCTGCTGGTTCAGCGCGATGAACGGCCAGAAGAAGTCGTTCCACGACTGCACGAACACCAGCATCCCCAGCACCGCCATGGCCGGCCGGGCGATCGGGAAGACCACGTGCCAGATGATCCGCATCGAGTTCGCGCCGTCCACCCGCGCCGCCTCGACCAGCTCCACCGGCAGCGCCTCGGCGAGGTACTGCCGCATGAAGAACACCCCGAACGCGGCCACCAGCGACGGCAGGATCACCGACTGGATGTGCCCGACCCAGCCCACGTTGGTGATGATCTGGTAGAGCGGGATCACGGTGAGCTGCGGCGGGATGGTCATCGTGGCGACCACCACGGTCAGCAGCGCGTTGCGCCCGCGGAACTCCAGCTTGGCGAAGGCGAATCCGGCCAGCGTCGCGAACAGCACCGTGCTGAACGCCACGCACCCGGCGACGATCGTGGAGTTGATCAGGGCCTTGGTCATGTCGACCTGGTTCCACACGATCTTCAGGTTGTCGATCAGATGGCTGCCGGGCAGCAGCGGGGTGGGCGGGGTGACGATCTCGGTGTCGGTGCGGGAGGCCGCGACGATCGTCCAGTAGAGCGGGAAGAGCGACATGAGCGTCGCCAGGACCAGGAAGGCGTACGCGATCGGTCCGCCGTTGTGCTGCTTGCCGGCGCCGCCGGCGCGCAGCCTGCCGCGGCGGCGCGGCTCCGCGGTGCGCCGCGGTCCCGCGGGGGTCAGCGGCTGGGTGAGTTGTGCCATGGGTCAGCCCCCAAGCTTCCGGCGGTTGTTCCGCATGACGAGCAGCTGGACCGCGCCGATGAGCAGCAGGATCAGCAGCATCACCCAGGCCACGGCGGACGCCTGGCCGAGTTCGCCGATCTGCCAGCCCTTGTCGTACATGTACAGGCTCAGCGTCTGGTACTGGTGGTCGGTGCCGCCGGAGTAGCCGACGGTGCCGCCGAACATCAGCGGCTCACCGAAGAGCTGGGTCGCGCCGATGGTCGACACGATGATGGTGAAGAAGATCGGTCGGGCGGATCGACGGGATCGTCACGCTGATGAACTGCCGCCAGCGCGAGGCGCCGTCGAGCGCCGCCGCCTCGTAGAGGTCGGAGGGCACCGCCTGCATCGCGGCCAGGTAGATCAGCGCGTTGTAGCCGGTCCAGCGCCAGGTCACGATGGTCGAAATGGCGATCTGCGCGGGCCACTTGGAGGACGCCCACTGCACATGGCCCAGGCCCATGCCGCCGAGCGCCTGGTTGATCATCCCGTAGTCGGGGTTGAACATCTGGACGAAGACCAGGGTGGCCGCCGCGATGGAGGTGGCGTACGGCGCCAGGATCGCGACCCGGAAGAAACCGCGCGCCCGCAGCTTGTAGTTGAGCAGGTGGGCCAGGCCGAGCGCCATCATCAGCTGCGGCACGGTGGAGATCACACCGAGCGTGAAGGTGTTGCGCAGCGCCGTCCAGAAGAAGGTGTTGTCCCACAGCTCGGTGTAGTTGCGCAGGCCCACCCACTTGGCGTGCGTGCCCAGTTGGACCTCGTTGAGGGAGAGCCAGCCGGTGTAGATCAGCGGGAAGAGGCCGAAGGCGGCGAAGCAGAGGAAGAAGGGGGCGATGTAGACGTACGGCGACGCCTTGGTGTCCAGCCGGTAGAGCCGGGCGCGCCAGCCGGCGGGCGGGCCCGGGTCACCGCTGGTGCGGGACGAGCGCTGGGCGGTCCGGGACGACCGGGGGCTGCCGTCGGACGTCGCCCTGACGGAGGTGGCCACGAGTGGCGTCCTTCCGGTAGGGGATGAGCGGGGGTCGGTGCTGATCGAGGCGCTGGTCGGCGGTGCTGATCGGCAGTGCTGGTCGGGCTGGTCGGTACTGATCGGGGGCCGGGCGGAGGGGCCGGCCGGCGGGGCGGGACCGCGGCCGCCCGGCAGGCGGGAGGAACTGCCGGGCGGCACCGGACCCGCGGGGTCAGCCCTGGTCGCCGACCTTGTCCTTGACCTGGGCCTGGACGTTCGACCACGCCTTGTCCTTCGACGTGCCGCGCTGCTCCATGTCGAGCAGGCCGTTCTGCGTGATGATGTCCTTGACCGCGCCGTCGTTCGGCCCGATCGGGGCCGGCTGGATGTTGTGCGCGGTGGTCGTGAAGATCTTGCCGATCGGCGTCCCGGGGAAGTACGGGTTCGTGGTGTTCTGCACCGCCGGGTCGTCCAGCGCCGCCTTGGTCGACGGGATGTTGCCGAACTTCTGGAAGACCTTGATCTCCTGCGCGGGCGAGGTCAGCCACTGCGCCAGCGCCTCGGCCTCCGCCACGTGCTTGCCGGACTTCGGCACGCCCAGGAACGAGCCGCCCCAGTTGCCGGCCTGCGGCGGCGCGGCGACGTCCCAGTTGCCCTTGTTGGCCGGGCCGGAGTTGGTGGCGACCAGGCCGACCATCCAGCTCGGGCAGGCAACGGTGGCGAACTTGTTGGTCTTGAACGCCGCGTTCCAGGTGTTGTTGGAGTCGAACTGCTGGAGCTTGGCGGTCAGTCCGTCCGCGACCGCCTCGGTCGACAGGTTCCACGCGGTCTGCACGCCGGGGCTGGTGTCGTAGACGAGCTTGCCGCTCGCGTCCGAGTACTGCGTGGGCTGGCTGGCCAGCACCGCGTTGAACAGGCCGCTGGCGGAGTCGGTGAAGGCCACGCCGTTGGGCGCCTTGGCCTTGAAGCGGTTGCCCGTGTCCACGAACTTCTGCCAGTCGCCCGACCACAGCGCCGCGACCTGGTCGCGGTCGGTCGGCAGGCCGGCCGCCTTGAACATGTCCTTGCGGTAGCAGATCGCGGTCGGACCGGCGTCCGTGCCCACCCCGATGACCTGGCCGTCGGTGGTGGTCGCCTCTTTCTCCTTGTAGTCCAGCCAGTCGGCGGAGTTGAAGCCCTTGACGTTCTTGAAGTCCACGAACTTCGACGCGTACTGCGGCTGGGTGGCGTTGGCGACGAACCCGATCTCGATCGCCTGGATGTCGTCCAGGCCGCTGTTCTGGGTCAGGTGCAGCTTGAGGGAGTTCCAGTACGCCCCGCTGTCGGAGACGTTGTCCTCCTTGACCGTGATGTTCGGGTGCAGCCGGTGGTACTCGGAGAAGAGCTTCGCACCCGTCTTGTCGTCGTAGCCGAACGAACCGAAGTCACCGATGCGCAGGGTGATCTTCTCGTTGGACGACGACGCCTTGCCGCTGTCCTTGCTGTTGCTGCTGCATCCGGTGATCAGGGTCGCGCAGGCTGCGAGACCCGCGACCGCGATGACGGCGGCCGTGCGGGTTCTGCCGGAAGTGCGCATTCCACTCTCCTTGTCAGGGTGGGTCGGGCGATGCCGTGGTGCGGGTGGCGCGGTCCCGGGAGGCCGCTCGGAGGGAGATATGTGTGGGAGCGCTCCCACTAGGCTTGCCGGAACACTCACGCCTGGGAGGGGTCAGTGTCAAGACGTGAAGTCGATTTCGTTGCCGGAACGTGTCCGGGTCGGACGGGTGGTCATTTCTTGAACGGATCGCCCCGCCTGGGGCTTGTAGTGTGGGAGCGCTCTCAGCACGCACTCCTCGGCGTACGGGCCGAGCGCTAAGGTGGCGCGCACTGAGTACAGGAGGCGGCAGTGGCCATGAACGGGCGGCACACCGGACGTCCCACCCTTGAGGAGGTGGCCGTCCGCGCCGGAGTCGGACGCGGTACCGTCTCCCGCGTCATCAACGGGTCACCCAGAGTGAGCGACCGTGCGAAGGCCGCGGTCGAGGCCGCCATCGCCGAGCTCGGCTACGTGCCCAACCGGGCCGCCCGCGCGCTCGCGGGCAACCGTACGGACGCCATCGCCCTGGTCATCCCCGAACCCGAGACGCGGCTGTTCGCCGAGCCGTACTTCTCCGACATCATCCGCGGCATCGGCGCGGAACTCGCCGACACCGACATGCAGTTGCTGCTCACCCTCATCCGCACCCCCAAGGAGCGGGCCCGCTTCGCCCAGTACCTGGCGGCCCACCGGGTGGACGGGGTGCTGCTGGTCTCCGTGCACGAGGACGACCCGCTGCCCGACCTGCTGGAACAGCTCGACATGCCCGCGGTCCTGAACGGCCGCCGCTCCGACCTGGAGTCCGTGTCCTACGTCGACGCCGACAACGTCGGGGGCGCGCGGGCCGCCGTCGCGCACCTGATCGCCCGCGGTCGGCGGCAGGTCGCCACCATCACCGGGCCGCTCGACATGTACGTCGCCCGCTGCCGGCTCGACGGCTACCGGCAGGCCGTCGAGCAGTCGGGCCTGGCGACCGGCGAGGAACTGGTCGCCGCGGGCGACTTCACCGAGGAGGGCGGCCGGCGCGCCATGCGCGAACTGCTCGCCCGGCGGCCGGACGTGGACGGCGTGTTCGCCGCGTCCGACGTGATGGCGGCCGGGGCGCGGGCGGTGCTGCGCGAGGCGGGGCGGGTCGTGCCCGACGACGTGGCGCTGGTCGGGTTCGAGGACTCGGCGATCGCCCGGCACATGGACCCCGCGCTGACCTCGGTACGGCAGCCCACCGAGGAGATGGGGCGGACCATGGCGCGGGTGCTGCTGGAGGAGATCGCGGAGCGCGCGTCCGTGCGGCGGCACGTGGTGCTGGCCACGGAGCTGGTGCAGCGCGAGTCGGTGTGATCGGGCGGACGCCCTTGCGGTGAGCGCCCGCGCCATGTCCCATGAGACCGGGGACGGGAGATACCGTCCGGACGGTACGGAGGATCTCGTGGGTGATGTCGTGGACGGTTTCGGAGAGCGGGCGGAACCGGGCGAGCTGGGCTTCGACCCGGACCGGCTGGCCCGTATCGACCGGTACCTGCGGGCCTACGTGGACGACGGCAGGCTGCCGGGCTGGCTGGTCTCGGTCAGCCGGGCCGGAAAAGTCGTCCACCTGTCCTCGTACGGTTCACGCGACGTCGAGGCGGGTCTGCCGGTGACCGCGGACACGCTGTGGCGCCTGTACTCGATGACCAAGCCGGTCACCTCGGTGGCGGCGATGATGCTCTACGAGGAAGGCGCGTTCGAACTCACCGATCCCGTATCCGACTTCATACCCTCCTTCGCCGGCCTGCGGGTCTTCGAGGCCGGCAGCGACCTCAAGCAGGTGACCGTGCCCGTGGCCGGGCCGGTGACCATCTGGCACCTGCTCACCCACACCGCGGGCCTCACCTACGGCTTCATGCGGGCGCACCCGGTCGACGCCCTCTACCGGGCCCGCGGCTTCGAGTGGGGCCAGCCCAAGGGCTTCGACATGGCCGCCGCGTGCGACGCCTGGGCGGACGTCCCGCTGCTCTTCCAGCCCGGCGCGGAGTGGAACTACTCGGTGGCCACCGACGTCCTCGGCCGCGTCGTCGAGGTCGCTTCCGGCCAGAGCCTCGACGCGTTCTTCCGCACCCGCGTCTTCGCGCCGCTCGGCATGACCGCGACCGGCTTCCACATCGCCGAGGAGGACGAGGAGCGGCTCGCGCGGCTGTACGTCCCCCGCCCCGGCGGCGGCATCACGCCGGCCACCGGGATGGGCGCGGTCCGCACCCGCCCGGTGCGGTACCTGTCCGGGGGCGGTGGGCTGGTCGGCACGGCGGGGGACTACCACCGCTTCCTGCGGATGCTGCTGGGCCGCGGCGCCGTCGACGGCGTCCGGCTGCTCGGCTCCCGCACGGTGGACTTCATGACCCGCAACCACCTGCCCGGCGGCGCCGACATGGAGACCTTCGGCCGCCGGCTCTTCGCGGAGACGCCCTTCGAGGGCACCGGCTTCGGGCTCGGCTTCTCCGTCGTGGACGACCCGGTGGCGCTGCGCGGGCTCGCCTCCCGCGGCGAGTACGGCTGGGGCGGGGCCGCCAGCACGGCTTTCTGGGTGGACCCCGCCGAGGAGATCACGGTGATGTTCTTCACGCAGTTGCTGCCGTCCAGTACGTATGCCCTGCGCGGGGCGTTGCGGGGGCTGGTGGCCCAGGCCCTCGTCGACTGACGGTCCCGCGCGGCGCCCGGTCAGACCGGGTCGGCGATGCCCAGGGTGGGTTTGGGGACACCGCCGGGGGCGGGCGCCCCCGCACGTGGTGTCGTGCGGGCGGCCCGCCCCCGGCGGCTTGTGGGGGGATCGGAAATGCGGCTCAGCGGGGGCCGGTTCAGGGTGCGACCGGCCGGTGGACTACCAGCCGACGGCGACCTCCAGCCACTGCGGGTTGGCGTGCGAGATGTACGACGACTGCCCGGCGACGTCGTCGTAGGGGAAGCCGTAGGCGAGGTTCCCGATGGCGTGGTCGTGCCAGAACTTGGCGTACCAGTTCGCCGGGTCGCCCGAGTAGAACTTCGTGGGGTCCTGCTGCTGGTCGGTCGGCAGCGTCGCCGTGTGCCGGTTGAGCGCGGCGCACAGCGCGGCGTTCGCGGCGAGCGACCCGGCGCAGCCGAAGATGTTCGACGTGGGCTCGTTGACGCCCACCGACTGCGCGTAGGAGGTGTAGTAGTTCGCGTTCACCCCGCCGGTCCGGAAGCTCGGGTCGCTGCCCGGGGCGATGATCCGGTACGGCGCCTGGGTCTGCGCGAGCACCTTGAACTGCGAGGGCACGGAGTTCTGGAACTGCTGCGAGCGTCGCGTCGTGGCTCTGGTTGAACAGGTCCTGGCTGTCGCCGACCTGGACGTCGTAGCCGTCGTGCGTGTGCAGCCGCATCGCGATCGGCAGGCCCCAGGCGTCCACCCGGGTGGTGTTGCCGTTGAAGACGTCGTTGCCGATCGTGAACTCGATGAAGTCGTAGTACTCGCTGGCCGGCGAGCCGAGGTAGAAGTACATCCGGCCCGAGGAGCTGTCCGGCATGTCGAAGTACGGCTGGTCGGCGATGGAGTGCGTCTGACCGTTGAAGCTCCAGTACACCTGGCTGTCCGGGTACTGGCCGTTGGTCCGGTTCAGGATCGCGATCTCCATGGTGTTCTGCGCCGCGGGGATGCTGCTGGTGTCGCCCCAGAAGCTGTCGTCGCCCCCGCCGGGCGGCGTCGTGGGGGGTGTGGTGGGCGGCTGCGTGGCCCCGGCGGCCAGGTGTACGGCGAACTCGAAGATCGAGTCGCCGTACTGCGTGGCGCGGGCGGTCGCGTAGACCCGGACGTAGCGGCCGGTGCCGGTCACGTCGAGGTTCTGCGTGCCGCCGGTGGACGTCGTGGTGGAGTAGACGTCGGTCCAGGTGGAGCCGTCCGCGGAGACCTGGATCTTGTACGCGGTGGCGTAGGCCGCCTCCCAGGTGAGGCCGACGCCGCAGACCGGCTCGGACGCGCCGAGGTCGACCTGGAGCCACTGCGGGTCGCTGAAGGCGCTGGACCAGCGGGTGGTGGCGTTGCCGTCGACCGCGGCCGAGGCGGGCGTGCCCGCGTTCTCGGTGGACGAGGCGGTGGCCGGGCGGCCCAGCGCCGCGTTGTCCGTGCCGCAGGCGGACGGCCCGGTCGAGCCGCTGCCGTAGACCTGGAACTCCCACAGCGAGTAGCCGTACTGCGTGGCGCGGGCGGTGCCGTCCATGCGCACGTAGCGGCCGGAACCGTTTACGGCGAGCGTCTGGCTGCCGCCGGTTCCCGAGGTGGTGGAGTAGACGTCGGTCCACGTGGTGCCGTCGGCCGAGGTCTGGATCTTGAAGGACTTGGCGTACGCCGCCTCCCAGTTGAGGCTCACCTGGCTGATCGTCTGGGCGCTGCCCAGATCGACCTGGAGCCACTGGGGGTCGGACGCCGCGCTGGACCAGCGGGTGCCGGTGTTGCCGTCGACGGCCGCCGAGGCGGGCGTGCCCGCGTTCTCGGTGGACGAGGCGGTGGCGGGCCTGCCCTGCGAGAGCAGCGCGCCGGCCGCCCGGGCCGGCGACTGCGAGGTGACGACGAGCGCGAGGCCCGCCAGCAGCGCGACGAAGAGGGTTAGGACGAGATACGGCCGGGATCTGTCGTGCCGTCGGGGCCGTGGCCGCACCAACGCGGAAGTGCTGCCTGACATGTTTTCTCCTCAACCGGGTGGGGGTCCGTGATGGAGGCCGGCGGAGCGGTCGTGAGAGCGCTCTCTAGCGAGGTGATGTTTACAAGCCCCGTACATCGGCGTCAATAAGTTGTTCAATACTGGCCTGTTGAGCCCCCTCGCGATTCGACTCCCGAACGGACCGGGCCGTGACAAGTCCCTGCTCACCCGGGCCCGTCCGGCTGCGTCCGGGCCCGTGCGGCCTTTTCCGGGGCATGAGGCAGGGGCGGGCCCGTACACGCCATCCATGTACGGGACCGCCCCCGTCTGGGGTGCCGGGCGCCGGTGCCGCGCGCCCGGGCCGGCGCCGGGTCAGCCCAGCGACGCCAGGTGGTTCTTCAGGCCCAGCCCGTAGTTCGTGGGCGTGCCGTCGTAGGACGAGATCAGCGACGGGCCGGAGGAGCAGTCCCAGGTGTTCCAGGTCCACCCGAGGTAGGACAGGTGGTGGGCGTCCAGCCAGTTCATGAAGCTGTCCACGAAGGAGTGGGCGCAGGTGTTCTCACCCGTCTCGCCCGCCACCAGCGGCACCTTCGCCGCGACCGGCGCGAGCTGGGAGTCCCAGCAGGACTGTGAGGAGCAGGTGTTGAAGTTGTAGACGTGGACCGCGGCGGCGAGGTTGCCGGTCGGGTCGGTGGGCTCGTGCGCCAGCCAGCCGGTGAGGTCGTTGGAGTACGCCAGCCCGCCGGCCATGATCACGTTCTGCGCGCCGGTGCCGCGCACGGCGTCGACCATGTCCTGCATCCCGGCCACCTCGTAGCCGATGCCCGGGCAGGTGCCGCCGTCGCGCCAACAGGCCCACGCCTGGGTGGAGTCGGAGGTGGCGCGGTCCGGGTAGGGCTCGTTGAACAGGTCGAAGACCACGGACGTGTCGTTCTTGAAGGTGTCCGCGACGCTGGTCCAGAACGGGATCGCGTACTGCGCGTCCGGCATCGGCTTCTGGCAGGTGGCGTTGACGTCCGAGCAGCCGGCCGAGTTGCCGGTGTAGAGCCCGTGCGTCCAGTGCAGTTCGACGATCGGGGTGATGCCGTGGGCGACCAGCCGGTTGACCCATCCGGTGATCGCCGCGATGTAGTTGGCGCCGCCGTCCGCGGTCGGCACGTAGGAGAGCCCTTCCCAGCAGTCCTCGTTGAGCGGCACCCGGACGGCGTTGACGCCCTTCCAGCTGGTGATCGCGTCGATCGCGGTGTCGTCCACCGGGCCGTCGAAGATGCCGTTGCCCTGGGCGCAGGCGAACTCGGTGCCGGACCGGTTGACGCCGTGCAGCACGACCTGCTTGCCGCCGGCGTCCACCAACTCGTTGCCGGAGACGTGCAGTTGCGGCGGCGCGCCGGTGCCGCCCGGCGAGGTGGTCGGCGGCGTGGTGGGGGGTGTGGTCGGCGGTGTGGTCGGGGGCGGGGTGCCGCCGTCCACCCCGCAGGGGACGCCGTTCAGCGCGAAGTCCGTCGGGGCCGGGTTGGCGCCCGACCAGTTGGCCAGGAAGCCGGCGCTGACGGTGCCGCCGGCCGGGATCGCGCCGTTGTAGGACTCGGAGGCGGCGGTCACGGTGGTGCCCGACTGCGACCAGGTGCCGTTCCAGCCCTGGGTGACCTGCTGGCCGCCGGCGAAGTCGAAGGTCAGGCGCCAACTGGTGGTCGCGGCCGAGCCGTTGGTGATGACCACGCCGCCCTGGAAGCCGGTGTCCCACTGGCTGGTCACCGAGTACGCCACCGAACAGGCCGGTGCGGCGGCGCCCGCCGAGGCGGCCGGGAGCGCGGGCAGCAGCGCGGCGGCGGCCGCAGCCGTGGTGACGGCGGCGATGGAGAACGCCGCGGTGCGCGATGGTCGTCGCATGTGCGACTCCTCGTGGTGTGGGGGGATCGGGAGGCTCCGGAGCGGGGTCCGGAGCAGTGGTGGCCGAGCTGTGGACGCGCTCCCACTGGTCCGCCGCAGACCATAGCGGCAAGTCGCCGCGCTCGGTAGGGGTGAGGTAAGGACGCCATGGCCTTCCGGGTGGTGAACTCCCCGCGGTGGGCGGCGGATTGGCAAGGTATCGGCCAAGGGAGGCGGAGAAGTGGCGGAGGAGTGGCGGGGAGGCGGCGGAAGGCCGGCGGACTCCGGCCGACGGGAACACGGTGTTTCTGTGTGGCTCTTGACAGTGCGGTATCGCGGCTCGATGGTGGGAGCGCTCCCACTGGTTCACCTTTTCTCCCCCCCACGACGAACCGCGAGGAGGACCTCTCGCATGCCCAGAGGAAGACCTGTCAGGAAACGGCTGCGCCGCCTGGTGACGGCCCTGGTGGCCGCCCTTGCCGTGCCGGTCGGCATGACGGCCGCCGGCGGCGGTACCGCCGCGCACGCCGCGGACCTCCAGTGCAGCGTCGCCTACACGGCGAACGACTGGGGCTCCGGCTTCACCGCCAACACCACCATCACCAACCTCGGCGCCTCCGCGATCAACGGCTGGACGCTCACCTACGCGTACTCCGGCAACCAGACGCTCCAGAGCGGCTGGAACGGCGACTGGTCGCAGTCCGGCCAGAACGTGACTGTCAAGTCGCTGGACTGGAACCAGACAATCGCCGCGAGCGGCGGCAATGTCACCGCGAGTGCAAACTTCAACTACACCGGCACCAATACGGCGCCCACCGCCTTCACGGTCAACGGCACCGTCTGCGGCGGCGCGCACCAGCCGCCGCTGCCCGTCCTCACCAGCCCGGCGGCGGGCACCACGTACACCGCCGGAGCCGACATCCCGCTGGCCGCGAGCGCGGTGGCCGCCGACAACGCGACCGTCACCAAGGTC
Source organism: uncultured Actinomycetota bacterium (assembly GCA_963820715.1). GTDB lineage: Bacteria > Actinomycetota > Actinomycetes > Streptomycetales > Streptomycetaceae > Actinacidiphila. Next base: position 234,675 of record CAWGAU010000009.1, read on the forward strand.
GAGTTCTACAGCGACACCACGCTGCTGGGCAGCGACACCACCGCGCCGTACACCGTCGACTGGGCGAGCGTGCCCGCCGGCGACTACTCGGTCTACGCCAAGGCGTACGACTCCCTCGGCGCGACCGGCGAGTCCACCCCGGTGGGCATCCATGTCACCGCCGGCCCGTCGATCGTCGCCACTCCGGCCCAACTGTCGGTGCAGCAGGGCAAGTCGGGTACCTACGCGGTGAAGCTGTCCAGCGCACCGACCGCCAATGTGACGGTGGCGGTGGCGCGTTCGGCCGGCAACACCTCGCTGAGCGTGCAGTCCGGCGCGAGCCTGACCTTCACGCCCAGCCAACTGGAGCACGGCGCAGAACGTCACGGTCGCGGCCGCGGCCACCGGTTCGGGCGCGGCGACCTTCACCGCCACGGCCACCGGCTACCTCAAGGCGGACGTGACGGTCACCGAGATCGGCGCCACCAGCGACTACGACGCGCGCTTCCTGTCGCTGTACGGCAAGATCACCGACCCGGCGAACGGCTACTTCTCGCCGCAGGGCATCCCGTACCACTCGGTGGAGACGCTGATCGTCGAGGCCCCGGACTACGGTCACGAGACCACCTCCGAGGCGTACTCGTACATGATCTGGCTCCAGGCGATGTACGGGCAGGTCACCCAGGACTGGAGCAAGTTCAACGCGGCCTGGGCGACCATGGAGAAGTACATGATCCCCCAGCACGCCGACCAGCCCACGAACAGCTTCTACAACGCGAGCGCCCCGGCCACCTACGCGCCGGAGCACGACCTGCCCTCGCGAGTACCCGTCCGTACTGGACAAGTCCGTGCCGGTGGGCCAGGACCCGATCGCGGGCGAGCTGAAGTCGGCCTACGGCACCGACGACATCTACGGCATGCACTGGCTGGAGGACGTCGACAACGTCTACGGCTACGGTGACACGCCCGGCGGCGGCTGCGAGCTGGGCCCGACGGCCACCGGGCCGTCGTACATCAACACCTTCCAGCGCGGTGCGCAGGAGTCGGTGTGGGAGACCGTGCCGCAGCCGACCTGCGACGCCTTCAAGTACGGCGGCAAGAACGGCTATCTGGACCTGTTCACCGGTGACTCCAGCTACGCCCAGCAGTGGAAGTACACCGACGCCCCCGACGCCGACGCGCGGGCGATCCAGGCCGCCTACTGGGCGGACACCTGGGCGCAGGCACAGGGCAAGGAGGCCGACGTGAAGGCCACCGTCGCCAAGGCCGGCGAGATGGGCGACTACCTGCGGTACTCCTTCTTCGACAAGTACTTCAAGAAGATCGGGAACTGCACCAACGCCTCGACCTGCGCGGCCGGTACGGGCAAGGACAGCGAGCACTACCTGCTGTCCTGGTACTACGCCTGGGGCGGCTCCGAGGGCTCCGGCGGCGGCTGGGCGTGGCGGATCGGCGACGGCGCCGCGCACTTCGGCTACCAGAACCCGCTGGCGGCCTACGCGCTGACCACCGACCCGAACATGGCCCCCAAGTCGGCCACCGGCAAGCAGGACTGGACCACCAGCCTGGGCCGGCAGCTGGAGTTCTACCAGTGGCTCCAGTCCTCCGAGGGCGCCATCGCGGGCGGCGCGACCAACAGCTGGGACGGCTCCTACTCCCAGCCGCCGGCCGGCACGCCGACCTTCTACGGGATGGCGTACGACTGGGAGCCCGTCTACCACGACCCGCCGTCGAACCAGTGGTTCGGCATGCAGGCGTGGTCGATGGAGCGCGTCGCGGAGTACTACCAGCAGACCGGTGACGCCAGGGCCAAGTCCATCCTGGACAAGTGGGTGGCCTGGGCCATGTCCCAGACCACCGTCAACGCGGACGGCACCTTCAAGATCCCGTCCGACCTCCAGTGGTCCGGCGCGCCCGACACGTGGAACGCGTCGAGCCCGGGCGCGAACACCGGCCTGCACGTGACCGTCTCCGCCTACGGCGACGACCTGGGCGTCACGGCGGCCTTCGCCAAGACGCTGTCCTACTACGCCGCCAAGTCGGGCAACACGGCCGCCAAGACCATGGCCAAGGCAGCTGCTCGACGGCATGTGGAACAACTACCAGGACCCGCTGGGCATCGCCACGCCCGAGACCCGCGCGGACTACTCGCGGTTCAACGACCCGGTGTACGTCCCGTCCGGCTGGACCGGCACGATGCCGAACGGCGACAAGATCGACTCCAACTCCACCTTCCTGGAGCTGCGGTCCTTCTACAAGAACGACCCCAACTGGTCCAAGGTCGCCAGCCTACCTCAGCGGCGGCGCGGCCCCGTCCTTCACCTACCACCGCTTCTGGGCCGAGGCGGACATCGCGATGGCGATGGGGGCGTACGGCCTGCTCTTCGACCAGTGACCGGCCCGAGCAGGTGACAGGCCCCGGGGACGGGGCCGGCGGGAGATGACCCGGGCGGCCTGACCGCCCCCGGCCCGCCGACCCCGCCCCGGACCCACCGCGCCCGCCCCGCCGCGCGGACCCGCGCGCCGGGCGGTGGGCGGAGGGAGCGCAGCACGGAAGAGGCCGCCGACCTGCCGTAGCAGGCCGCGGCCTCTGTCTCGAAGGGTGAGTGACGGGACTCGAACCCGCGACATCCTGGACCACAACCAGGTGCTCTACCAGCTGAGCTACACCCACCATGAGCGGCGCTTTTCCGACTGGAGCGGCGCCGCCTGGAAAAGTGTACAGGGTGCCGGGGGGTGGTCGCGCCCGCTTATTGCGGGGCGGGTCCGGCGGCCCGGCCGGGGGTCCCCGCGGGCGCGGCGGAGCGGCCGGGGCGGCCGGGAGCACGTGCTTGGCGGCGATGGCGCGGGCGGTGTCGGTGTCCGGGCCGGGGGCGGGGACGAAGACGGCCTCGCGGTAGTAGCGCAGCTCGGCGATGGACTCGCGGATGTCGGCGAGCGCCCGGTGGTTGCCGTTCTTCTCGGGGCTGTTGAAGTAGGCCCGCGGGTACCAGCGGCGGGCCAGCTCCTTGATCGAGGAGACGTCCACGATCCGGTAGTGCAGGTGCTGTTCCAGCGCCGGCATGTCCCGGGCGAGGAAGCCGCGGTCGGTGGAGACCGAGTTCCCGCACAGCGGCGCCTTGCGCGGCTCGGCGACGTGCTCGCGCACGTAGTCCAGCACCACCTTCTCCGCCTCGGCCATGGTCGTCGCCGCCGGCCAGCTCCTCCAGCAGGCCGGACGTGGTGTGCATCTGCCGCACGATCTCCGGCATGGACTCCAGCGCCTCGGCGGGCGGGCGGATCACGATGTCCACCCCCTCGCCGAGGATGTTCAGCTCCGAGTCGGTGACGAGCGCGGCCACCTCGATCAGCGCGTCGTGCGCCAGCGACAGCCCGGTCATCTCACAGTCGATCCACACCATCCGGTCGTTCATGTGTCTCACCCTACGGGGCGATCACGTGGTCCCGGCAGTGCGGCGCCCACCCCGCGTCCGGCCCGCAGCCGCCCGCGCGGCGGGCCCGTCGCCCACCTCGCCCCGGCCCGGCTGCTCGGGGACCCGCGCGTTCGCCGTGTAGCTGTCGGGGTCGCCCTTGCCCGGCGCCGCCAGGATCTGCGCGCACCGGCCCCCTGCGCAGCGCGGGCAGCTCCGGCGGCGGCGCCGTGCGGTCCGGCTCGTCCTGCGGCCGGCGCGCCCGGTAGGCGGCCCGGTACGACGCGGGGGAGGACCCGAGCTGCCGCCGGAAGTGCCCGCGCAGCGCCACCGGCGAGCGGAAGCCGCAGCGGCCCGGCCACCTCGTCGACCGAGTAGTCCGAGGTCTCCAGCAGCCGCTGGGCCTGGAGCACCCGCTGGGTGATCAGCCACTGGAGCGGCGCGCTGCCGGTCAGCGAGCGGAACCGCCGGTCGAAGGTGCGCCGGCTCATGTACGCGCGCGCGGCCAGCGCCTCCACGTCGAACTGCTCGTGGAGGTGCTCCAGCGCCCAGGCGACGACCTCGGCCAGCGGGTCCGCGCCGATCTCCTCCGGTAAAGACCTGTCCATGTGCCGCTGGCCGGTCTGCCAGTCGGCCCGCCGGGGCGGCACCACCAGCCGCCGGGCGAGCGCGGCGGCGGCCTCGGCGCCGTGGTCGGTGCGCACCACGTGCAGGCACAGGTCGATCCCGGCGGCGGTGCCGGCCGAGGTCAGCACGTCCCCGTCGTCCACGAACAGCTCGCGCGGGTCGACGTGCACCGACGGGTAGCGCTTGGCGAGCGTCGGCGCGTACATCCAGTGCGTGGTGGCCGGGCCGGCCGTCCAGCAGCCCGGCGGCGGCCAGCACGAAGGCACCGGTGCACAGGCCGATGATCCGCGCGCCCTCCTCGTGCGCCCGGCGGATCGCGTCGAGCGCCTCGGGCGGCGGCGCCTGGGATATCGAGCGCCAGGTCGGCACCACCACGGTGCCGGCCCGGGACAGCGCCTCCAGGCCGTACGGGCGCGGTCAGTTCGAGGCCGCCGGTGGTGCGCAGCGGCCCCTTCCTCACCGGCGCACACCAGCAGCCGGTAGCGGGGCACGCCCGCGTCCTGCCGGTCGATGCCGAAGACGGACAGGGGTATGGAACTCTCGAAGATCGGCCCGCCGCTGAAGAGCAGCACGGCGACGACCTCGGGTCGGCGTCGCGCGGAGAGCTTGCGGATGGCGCGAGGCGATGCCGATGGTGCTTGCGACGGAGTGTCCGTCGCCGTACCGGAACCGGAACTGGACTCCTGGCTCATGGAGCTCAAGCCCCCCTCGTATCGACGCGTCGTCCCCTCGGTCCTGCACTTTTCCCCCGCGAGGCCACCCATGATCAAATCTACTGTGTCAGGTGGGGCGTTAGTGACAAGTTCACCATCTGACGCTAAGTCGACAAGACAACGTGGCGTAAAGCATTCGATCACGAAGCGTTTCACTCAAGAAGCTCACTGGGAAGTACGCCTCGCGTCACTCGGGCCCCGGAAATCACCCTCCGCGTCCTGCCGCATCGTAGAACCGCAGGTGGCGGAGGTGTTAGTGCGCGTGGTGTCCAACAGAAGCCAGGCGCCGCGAAGTTGGCCGAAAAACGTCGCTTCGGGGAGCGGATGAGCGTAAAAGGCGTCCGGGGAGTGTGTCCGCGGTCCCTGGAAAGCGCCCATGCCGGCGGCGGCCTCCCGCCGGCCCCGGCGCCCCGTGACCAGGATCTTCCGTGCGCCCACGCGGGCCGCCGGGCGCGACGCCCGGACGCCGGCTGCCCAGACTCCGGCGCGGCGGACCCGGTCGAGTGAACATCCCGGCGGCGGAAAGGATGCGCCCCCGCAGTGCGCCCGTGCGCCGAACCGTGCTGCGGGTTGGCCCGATGGCGTTGCACTCTTGGCCTCGCTCCGGCATTCTCCTGGGAACTCCGGGTACGCGAGTCCGCTGTGAAGACCCCGTCGGCCTGTGCAGGCGGACTTCACGGCCGTACCCTGGAGAGAGTGGGACGGGAAGTGGCGAACTGGCCGAAACCGGCTGGTGCGGCGGCCCGCCCCGCCCGAACCGTCCTGTCCGCTGCTCGGCGCGTGAGCGCCGCCTTCGCCGAGAATCCGCATCATGGCCGGTCATGAGATTCCCGAGCCCGCCGACGGCAGGCCGCTTGCCGAGTCGGCGGCCGTGCCCGGGCTCGCCCCCGCGCGGCACCACGCCTGCGATCCCGCCTTCCGGCACGGCGTCGTGGTGGGCTTCGACGGTTCCGTCTCCAGCGAGCGCGCGCTGTCGTACGCCGTCGGCATGGCCCGCAGGACGCACTCCGCGCTGATCATCGTGCATGTCGCCAACCGGCTGCCGGCCACCGTGTGGGCCGGCTGCGAGCCACCGGTCTTCGTGGACGTGCCCGACCACCGCACCGAGGTGCTCGGCCTGGAGCTGGCCTGCGCCGAGCACCTCGCCGAGATCTCCTGGGTGCTGGTCGAGCGCGGCGGCGACATCTGCCACGAACTGGAGGAGGTCGGCCGGGAGTACGAGGCCGACGCCATCGTGGTCGGCGGCACGCACGGCCTGGTCGGGCGGATCTTCGGCTCGGTCGCCGGGCGGCTGGCCCGGCGGGCGCAGCGGCCGGTGGTCGTGATCCCGTAGCCCCGCGGCCCCGTGGCTCCCGGGGCTCGCGTAGCTCCGGCGTGGTCCCGCGGGCCCGTACCGTGCCTGCTGGGCCGTGCCGACGGTGCGCCGTTCGCGGTGCCGCTGACGCGCTACGGGCGCTACTCCACCGTCACCGACTTCGCCAGGTTGCGCGGCTTGTCGATGTCCCGGCCCAGCGCCAGCGCCGTGTGGTAGGCGAAGAGCTGGAGCGGGATGCCCATGCAGGATCGGGTCCAGCTCGTCCTCGTTCTTCGGCACGACGATCGTGTGGTCGGCCTTCTCCTGCTCCTGGTGGGCGACGGCGAGGATGCGGCCGCTGCGCGCCTTGATCTCCTCCAGCGCGGCCCGGTTCTTCTCCAGCAGGTCGTCGTCCGGCACGATCGCCACCGTCGGCATCGCGGGGTCGATCAGCGCCAGCGGCCCGTGCTTGAGCTCGGAGGCCGGGTACGCCTCGGCGTGGATGTAGCTGACCTCCTTGAGCTTCAGCGACGCCTCCCGGGCCACCGGGTAGCCCCGGACCCGGCCGATGAAGAGCATCGACCTGGCGTCCGCGAAGTGCAGCGCCAGCCGCTTGATCTCCGGCTCCGCCTTGAGGATCTCGTCGATCTGGCCGGGCAGCCGGCGCAGCCCCGCGATGATCCGCTTGCCGTCGGCGACCGACAGGTCCCTGATCCGGCCGAGGTGCAGCGCCAGCAGCGCGAAGGCCACCACCGTGTTGGTGAAGCACTTGGTGGACACCACGCACACCTCGGGCCCGGCGTGCACGTAGGTGCCGCCGTCCGCCTCGCGGGCGATCGCCGAGCCGACCACGTTGACCACGCCCAGCACCCGCGCGCCCTTGCGCTTGAGCTCCTGGACGGCGGCGAGCACGTCGTAGGTCTCACCGGACTGCGAGACCGCGACGTAGAGGGTGTCGGGGTCGACCACCGGGTTGCGGTAGCGGAATTCGGACGCGGGCTCGGCGTCCGCGGGGATACGGGCCAGCTCCTCGATGAGCTGCGCGCCGATCTGGCCCGCGTGGTAGCTGGTGCCGCAGCCGAGGATCTTGATCCGCCGCACGCCGCGGGCCTCCCGGGCGTCCAGGTTGAGCCCGCCCAGGTGCACGGTGGCGAACCGGTCGTCGATCCGCCCGCGCAGCACCCGGTCCACGGCCTCGGCCTGCTCGGCGATCTCCTTGTGCATGTAGGTGTCGTGGCCGCCCATGTCGTACGACTCGGCCTCCCACTCCACGGTGGTGGGCGTCGCCGTCGTACGGGAGCCCTCGGTGGTGTACGTGCGGAAGTCGTCGGCCTTCAGGGTCGCCATCTCGCCGTCCCCGAGGGTGACGACCTGGCGGGTGTGGGTGACCAGCGCGGCCACGTCGGAGGCGACGAACATCTCCTTCTCGCCGATGCCGAGCACCACCGGCGAGCCGTTGCGGGCCACCACGATCCGGTCCGGGAAGTCCCGGTGCAGCACCGCGATGCCGTAGGTGCCCTCGACCGCGCGCAGCGCCTCGCTGACCTTCTGCTCCAGGGTGTCCGCCTGCGAGCGGGCGATCAGGTGGGCCAGCACCTCGGTGTCGGTCTCGGAGGTGAAGACGGTGCCCTCGGCGGTCGAGCCGCAGCCGCAGGTCGGCGGCGTTGTCGATGATGCCGTTGTGGACGACCGCGACCTTGTCCTCGCCGTCGAGGTGCGGGTGGGCGTTGGCGTCGCTGGGCGCGCCGTGGGTGGCCCACCGGGTGTGCGCGATGCCGGTGGTCCCGGCGAACCGCTTGGGGATACGGGCCTCCAGGTCGCGCACCCGGCCCTTGGCCTTGACGGTCCGCAGATCGCCCGACTTGCCGGTGATGACGACGCCCGCCGAGTCGTAGCCCCGGTACTCCAGCCGCTGCAAGCCCTCAAGCAGCAGCGGCGCCACGTCACGCCTGCCGATGTAGCCGACGATTCCGCACATATGCCGTCCCTCTCGGTCGTACCGCTCCGTACGTTCTCCTGTGCGCGTCGCGGCGCCGCACGCGCCGCTCAGCCGTAGACGATGCCGGCGGAGCTGGCGCTGGGAGAGCGCGGCCGGGGCCACGGCCCGGTGCGGCAGCTCCTCGCCGATCCGCTCGAAGATCTCCGCGTTGACCAGGCCCTTGGCCTGGAGCTCGCGGTGTCTGCGGCGGACGAACTCCTCGGTCGTCTCGTCGAAGTACGCCAGGACGTCCAGCACCACCCGGTTCGCCTCGCCGCGGTGCAGCGGCGTGGTCCGCACCAGGTGGTCGATCAGGTCTTCGTAGGACGTCCGGCGTTCGAGCACCCGACGATACTGATCAGATCATCTGCGCTTTGCAAGAATCCTGCCCGGTATCGGGCACGAATGCGCGATTGAGGGGGCTGAAGGGGTGATTTTAGGGTGCCGGGTTGTTTTTTCGGGGGTCCCCGGGGCGGCTACGGCGCCGGTGGCGGCGCCGGGACCGGGACCTGGACCGGTTACGGCGCCGGGTGCGCGGGCGGGCGATCTGGTCGCTGAGGCCGAGGGTGGCGCGCAGTTCGGTGAAGAAGGCGAGGGCGTCGAGCGGCAGCGGGTCGCCCGACGCGTGCGGGCGGTGCCAGGGCACAGCGATCACCGCGTCCGCGGGCAGGCCGAGCAGCCTGGCGGCCTTCTGGACGCTGAAGTGGCCGCACTCCGAGACCAGGACGCGCAGCCGCGCCGGGTCGGCGCCGCGGGAGACGGCCTCCTCGCGGGCGAGCAGCAGCGCGTGCAGGTTGGACTGGCTGCCGCCGCTGGTGAACACCCCGTCGGCGGCCGGGCCGAGGTCGGCCCGGGCCGCCGTCCAGTCGATGAGGCGGCGTTCGATCAGGGTGGCGCCGGCGCTCTGGTCCCAGGTGTCCAGCAAGGAGTTGACGGCGCTGAGCACGGCCTCCGGCGGCGACGGCCTAGGGCCTGTGTGGAGTTGTGATCTCGTGGCGCTTCGGCCTGGGAGGGTCGGGGTTCTTGGGGTAGAACGGTGGGGTGTCTCGACCTCAACTTTCGGATGCTGAGTGGGAGTTCATCTCTCCGTTTCTGCCGGTCGGTGAGTACGGGCCGTACCCGGAGAACCTGCGGGCGCACTTCGAGGGCGTCGTGTGGCGGTTCAGGAACGGGGCGAAGTGGCGGGAGTTGCCTGAACGTTTCGGGCATTGGTCCACCGTTTACGGCCGGTTTCGGCAGTGGCGGGATGCCGGGGTGCTCACCGCGGTGTTCCAGGGTGCGATCGCCGAGGCGGCGAAGCGGGGCTTGGTGGACTTGTCGCTGGTCAGTGTGGACTCGACCACGGTCCGGGCGCATCATGATGCCGCGGGGATGGTCATGGAACGGGAGACCCTGGACGCGATGGAGAAGGCCGCCGCGGAAAAGGGGGCACCCGCGAGGAACAAGACGGGCGACAAGACGCGGAAAGGGAGGAACGACGACGCGTGAGGCGTCGCCGCAGGGCCCGCCTCGCAGCCGCTGACCTGGGGCGTTCCCGTGGCGGACTGACCACGAAGACGCACCTGTCCTGCGTACCGCAATGCCTGCCCTTGTCACTGAAGATCACCGCGGGGCAGGCGGGAGACAGTCCGCAGTTCATCCCCGTCCTGGGCAAGATCCGCGTCCCCGGCCCGGTCGGCCGGCCCCGCACCCGGCCCGACGCGGTCGCCGGCGACAAGGCGTACTCGTCCCGCAAGAACCGTTCCCACCTGCGCGAACGTGGGATCAAGGCGGTCATCCCCGAGAAGAGGGATCAGGCCGCCCACCGCAAGAACCGCGGCTCACGCGGCGGACGACCCGTCACCTGCGACAAGCAGCTGTACAAGCTCCGTAACAGCGTCGAACGCACCATCAACAAGATCAAGGACTGGCGCGGACTCGCCGTCCGCTACGACAAAAAACCTGAAAGCTACCAAGCCGGACTCGAATTATGTGCCGGCATCCTCTGGATCCGACACCTCGGATCACAGCATTGATCACAACTCCACACAGGCCCTAGGCCGGCAGCCCCAACTCCCGTGCGATCAGCATCCGCTGGACCTCGCTCGTGCCCTCGCCGATCTCCAGGATCTTCGCGTCCCGCCACATCCGCGCCACCGGGTACTCGTTCATGAACCCGTAGCCGCCGTGCACCTGGGTGGCCTCACGGGCGTTGGTCACCGCGATCTCCGAGGAGTAGAGCTTGGCGAGCGCCGCCTCCTTCTTGAACGGTTCGCCGAGCACCAGCCGGGACGCCGCGTCCCGCCAGGCCAGCCGGGCGGTGTAGGCCCGCATCTCCATGTCCGCGATCTTGAACTGGATCGCCTGGTTGGTGCCGATCGGCCGCCCGAACGCCTCCCGCTGCCCGGCGTACGCCAGCGACTCGTCCACGCACCCCTGCGCCAGCCCGGTCGCCAGCGCCGAGATCGCGATCCGCCCCTCGTCCAGGATCCGCAGGAACTGCGCGTACCCGCGGCCCTCCTCGCCCAGCAGGTTCGCGGCCGGCACCCGGCAGTCGGTGAACGACAGCTCGCGGGTGTCCGACGCGTTCCACCCGACCTTGCTGTACTTCTTCGAGACCGTGAAGCCCGGCGTGCCCGACGGCACGATGATCGAGGAGATCCGCGGCCTGCCGTCCTCCTTGCGGCCGGTCACCGCCGTCACCGTGACCAGACCGGTGATGTCGGTCCCGGAGTTGGTGATGAAGCACTTCGTGCCGTTGATCACCCACTCGCCGGCCGCCTCGTCCAGCCGGGCGGTGGTCCGGGTGCCGCCCGCGTCCGAGCCGCACTCCGGCTCGGTCAGGCCGAACGCGCCCAGCATCTCGCCCGAGCACAGCTTCGGCAGCCAGGTGCGCTTCTGCTCCTCCGTGCCGAACCTGAAGATCGGCATCGCCCCCAGCGACACCCCCGCCTCCAGGGTGATCGCCACCGAGGAGTCCACCCGGGCCAGCTCCTCCAGCGCCAGCCCCAGCGCGAAGTAGTCGCCGCCCATCCCGCCGTACTCCTCCGGGAACGGCAGCCCGAACAGGCCCATCCGCCCCATCTCCCGCACGATCTCGTACGGGAACTCGCCCTGCTCGTAGAACTCGCCGATCTTCGGCGCGATCACATCCCGCGCGAACTCCTCGACGGTGGCGCGCAGCGCCTCGTGCTCCTGCGACAGACGGTGGTCGATGGCCATGATTACTGCTCCTGGTGGGTCAGGGCGCGGACGGTACGGGACGGGCTCGGCCGGCCCAGCTGCTCCGCCATCCAGACGCTTGTGGCGCTGAGGCGGTCGAGGTCGACCCCGGTGCCGATGCCGAGGCCGTGCAGCATCCAGACAAGGTCTTCGGTGGCGAGGTTGCCGGTGGCGCTCTTGGCGTACGGGCAGCCGCCGAGGCCGCCCGCGGAGGCGTCCACGACGCTCACCCCGCGCTGGAGCGCGGCCAGCGTGTTGGCCAGGGCCTGGCCGTAGGTGTCGTGGAAGTGCACCGCGAGGTTGTCGACGGGCACCCCGCTGCCGGTCAACTCGTCCAGCAGGGCGGTGACATGGCCGGGCGTGGCCACCCCGATCGTGTCGCCGAGGCTCAGCTCCGAGCAGCCCATCTCGTACAGCCGCCGGGCCACCGCGGCGACCCGGTCGACCGGCACCGGGCCCTCCCAGGGGTCGCCGAAGCACATCGACAGATAGCCGCGCACGGTGACGCCCGCCGCCAGGGCCCGGGCCACCACCGGCTCGAACATGGCCAGCGCACTCGTCCACCGACCGGTTCAGATTGGCCCGGCCGAAGGACTCCGTCGTGCTGCCGAAGACGGCCACCTCGGTCACGCCCAGTTCCAGCGCCCGGTCCAGGCCCCTTTCGTTCGGCACCAGCACCGGCAGGCGGACGGCGGGGTCCGCCGCGAGGTCGGCGAGCAGCGGCATCAGCTCGGCGGCGTCGGCCAGTTGGGGCACCCACCTGGGGTGCACGAAGCTGGTCGCCTCGATCGTGGTCAGCCCGGCCGCGGCGAGCCGGTGCACGAACTCCGCCTTCACGGCCGTCGGCACCCGTCGTCTTCTCGTTCTGCAGCCCGTCGCGCGCGCCGACCTCGTGAATCCGCACGTGGGAGGGGAGCTGCGACCCGCCGGACGGGTCGGTCAGCGGTACGGGCATCGGCAGGCCCGCGGGGAGCGTGCGGGTGCCGGCGGCGGTCGTGCCGGAGGTACTGGTCATGATGTCTTCCCGGGCGGTGCGGTGGGTGAGGGCCCGGCGGCCTCGCCGGGTGCGCCGGAGGCGCTACGGGCGCCGTCGCCGTCGTCCGGGGCGTCCGCGGGTGTGACCACGGCCAGGATCTGGTCCATGGCCACCGACGGCCCCGGCGGTGACATCGATCTCGGTGACCGTCCCGTCGTGCGGGGCGGTGATCACGTGCTCCATCTTCATGGCCTCCACCACCAGCAGGCTCTGCCCGGCCACCACCTCGTCGCCCTTGGCGACCTTCACCACCGTGACGGTGCCCGGCATCGGCGCGGTGAGGGCGCCGCCGCCCGCGCCCGCCGCCGCGCCGCGCAGGGCCGCCGCCACCGGGTCGTAGGTCTGGACCCGCCAACTGTCGCCGTCCCGCCCGAGCCAGTCGCCGGCGTGGTGGAAGGCGTGCGCCAGGCCCTCGCGGTGCAGCAGCACCCGCCGCGCCGTCCGCGGCGAGCCGGGCCCGTACCGCCGGGCCGTCGCCGACACGCACCAGGCCGTCGCCGACCCGCACGGTCACCGGGTCGTGGCCCGGCACCCGCAGGTGGTGCACCGTCCAGGCGGGTTCGCCGCCCAGCCGCCAGCCGCTGGGCACGGAGAACGGGTCGGTCCAGCCGCCCGCGTCCGCGACCGGGTCCAGCGCCCGCTGCCGCAGCAGCGCCGCCGCCTCGTACACCTCGTCCGGCACCCCGGCCGGCAGCAGCGCCGCCGCGTCCCGGTCGATCAGCCCGGTGTCCAACTCGCCCGCCACCACCGCCGGATGGTCCAGCAGCCGGCGCAGGAAGCCGGTGTTGGTGTCCAGGCCCAGCACCACCGTCGAGCCGAGCGCCGCCCGCAGCCGGCGCAGCGCGGTGGCCCGGTCGGGGCCGTGCGCTATCACCTTGGCGAGCATCGGGTCGTAGGAGGTGCCCACCTCCGTGCCGGCCGCGAGCCCGGAGTCGACCCGCACGCCCGGGCCCACCGGGTCGCGCAGCTCCAGCACGGTGCCCGCCGACGGCAGGAAGTCCACCCGGCCGTCGCCCGGCCGGGCCGTCTCCGCGCAGATCCGCGCCTCGATGGCGTGCCCGGTCAGCGTGATGTCCTCCTGGGCCGTGCCCAGCGGCTCCCCGCAGGCGACCCGGAGCTGCCACTCGACCAGGTCCAGCCCGGTGACCAGCTCCGTCACCGGGTGCTCCACCTGGAGCCGGGTGTTCATCTCCATGAAGAAGTACGCGCCCGGGTCGGCGCCCGGCACGATGAACTCCACGGTGCCGGCGCCCGTGTAGCCGCAGGAGCGGGCGGCCTGCACCGCGGCCTCGCCCATCGCCGCCCGGGTGGCCGGGTCCAGCAGGACCGACGGCGCCTCCTCGATCACCTTCTGGTGGCGGCGCTGGAGCGAGCACTCGCGCTCGCCCAGGTGGACGACATTGCCGTGCGCGTCGGCCAGCACCTGGATCTCGATGTGCCGCGGCCGGTCGATCCACCGCTCCACCAGCAGCGTGTCGTCGCCGAAGGAGCCGCGCGCCTCCCGGCGGGCCGCCGCGATCTCCTCGGGCAGCGCCTCGGCGTCCCGCACCAGCCGCATGCCCTTGCCGCCGCCGCCCGCGGACGGCTTGAGCAGCACCGGCATGCCGATCTCCCGGGCGGCGTCGGCCAGTTCGGCGTCGGTGAGCCCGCTGCCGCTGGAGCCGGGCACCACCGGCACCCCGGCGGCCTGTACCGTCTCCTTGGCCCGGATCTTGTCGCCCATCAGCTCGATCGCGGCGGCGGGCGGGCCGATGAAGACCAGCCCGGCGTCCGCGCAGGCGCGGGCGAAGGCCGCGTTCTCCGCCAGGAAGCCGTAGCCGGGGTGGACGGCCTCGGCGCCGGCCGCCGCGGCGGCCCGCACCTGCTCGGCGGCCGACAGGTAACTGCTCACCCGCACCGCGGTGTCCGCCTCGCGCACGTGCCGGGCGTCGGCGTCCGCGTCGGTGAAGACGGCGGCCGACCGCACGCCCAGCTCGCGCAGCGTGCGCAGGACGCGCACCGCGATCTCGCCGCGGTTGGCGACCAGTACGGTGCCGAACATCGCCCGGCCGGGCAGCTCGCCCCGCCTCGTTGCAGCCTTCACAGTCCCTGCCCTCACAGTCCCCGACCCCGGTGTTCCAGTGCTCATCGTCACGGCCCTCACATCCGGAAGACGCCGTAGCCCGGCGCGGTCGGATCGGCGGTGGGCAGCGGGGCGTTGGCGCAGGCGGTCAGCGCCAGGCCGAGCACGGTGCGGGTCTCCAGCGGGTCGATCACTCCGTCGTCCCACAGCCGCGCGGTGGCGTAGTAGGCGTTGCCCTGCGTCTCGTACTGCTCGCGGACCGGGGCCTTGAACGCCTCCTCCGCCTGCTCGCTCCACTTCTCGCCGGCCGCCGCGAGCTGGTCGCGCTTCACGGTGGCCAGGACGGACGCGGCCTGTTCGCCGCCCATCACCGAGATCTTGGCGTTGGGCCACATCCACAGGAAGCGGGGGCTGTAGGCCCGGCCGCACATCGAGTAGTTGCCCGCGCCGTAGGAGCCGCCGATCACCACGGTGAGCTTGGGCACCCTGGCGCAGGCGACGGCGGTGACCATCTTGGCGCCGTGCTTGGCGATGCCGCCCGCCTCGTACTGGCGGCCCACCATGAAGCCCGAGATGTTCTGGAGGAAGAGCAGCGGGATGCCGCGCTGGTCGCACAGCTCGATGAAGTGCGCGCCCTTGAGGGCGGATTCGGCGAACAGGATGCCGTTGTTCGCCACGATGCCGACCGGGTGGCCCTGGATGTGGGCGAACCCGGTGACCAGCGTCGCGCCGTACTCCGCCTTGAACTCCGCGAACCGGCTGCCGTCCACCAGCCGGGCGATCACCTCCCGCACGTCGTACGGCGTGCGGGAGTCGACCGGCACCGCTCCGTAGAGCCCGGCCGGGTCCACGGCCGGCGGCTCGGCGGGCCGGACCGTCCAGGGCGGGGCGATCTTGGCGGGCAGCGTGGCCACGATGTCGCGGACGATGCTCAGGGCGTGGGCGTCGTCCTCGGCGAGGTGGTCGGTGACGCCGGAGATCCGGGAGTGCACCTCGCCGCCGCCCAGTTCCTCGGCGGTGACGACCTCGCCGGTGGCGGCCTTCACCAGCGGCGGGCCGCCGAGGAAGATCGTGCCCTGGTTGCGCACGATCACCGCCTCGTCGCTCATCGCCGGGACGTAGGCGCCGCCGGCCGTGCACGAGCCCATGACGGCGGCGATCTGCGGGATGCCGCGGGCGGACATGGTGGCCTGGTTGAAGAAGATCCGGCCGAAGTGGTCGCGGTCGGGGAAGACCTCGTCCTGCCGGGGGAGGAACGCGCCGCCGGAGTCCACGAGATAGACGCACGGCAGCCGGTTGTCCAGCGCCACTTCCTGGGCGCGCAGGTGCTTCTTGACGGTCATCGGGTAATAGGTGCCACCCTTGACGGTGGCGTCATTGGCCACCACCACGACCTCGCGGCCGGACACCCGCCCGATGCCGGCGATCACCCCCGCGGCGGGCGCCTGCCCGTCGTACATCCCGTCGGCGGCCAGCGGCGCCAGCTCCAGGAACGGCGAACCGGGGTCCAGCAGCCCGTCCACCCGGTCTCTGGGCAGCAGCTTGCCCCGGGCGGTGTGCCGCGCCCGGGCCTTCTCGCCGCCGCCCAGCCGCGCGGCGGCCAGCTTGTCGCGCAGCGTCGCGTTCAGCGCGGCATGTGCCCTCGGTGTTGGCGCGGTACGCCTCCGACGCCGGATCTGCGGCGCTGGACAGGGCGGGTGCTGCCATGGTTCGGCCCCCGGGGATGTTAGCGAGCGTTAACGTGATGACTTCACGTTAACGCTCGCTAACTGGATTGTCTAGACTCAATCGCATGAACCCGACGAAGGCTGTGGAAAACCGGCGCGAGCAGATCCTCAGGGAGGCCGCGCGGCTCTTCGCCGAGCGCGGGTTCCACGGCGTCGGCGTGGACGAGATAGGGGCCGCGGTCGGGATCAGCGGTCCGGGCCTGTACCGGCACTTCCCGGGCAAGGACGCGATGCTCGCCGAACTGCTGGTCGGGATCAGCGACCGGCTGCTGGCCGCCGGGCGGATGCGGGTCGCCGAGACCGCCGACGCCGCCGAGGCGCTGGACGCGCTGATCCGCGGGCACATCGACTTCGCGCTCGACGACCGCCCGCTGATCACCCTGCACGACCGCGAGCTGGACCGGCTGCGCGACTCCGACCGCAAACTGGTCCGCCAGCTCCAGCGGCAGTACGTGGAGGAGTGGGTCGCCATCGTCCACCGGGTCCACCCGGACGCCACCGAACTGGAGGTGCGCGCCGCCGTCCACGCCGTCTTCGGCCTGCTCAACTCCACGCCGCACCTGGGCGGGCAGAGCGGCCTGCCCGACCGCGCGGCCATGGCCGCCCTGCTGCACCGGCTGGCGCTCAGCGCCCTGGACGCTCTCAACGGACGGGCCGCTCTGGACAGCGGAGACGACTGGCGGGTAACTTACTGAGCGCTTGCTTACTTCTGTGGATGGGAGGCGCGCTGTGCGTCGTACGGTGTTCAACGAGGATCACGAAGCGTTCCGCGAGACGATCCGCGCCTTCATCGAGGCCGAGGTCGTCCCCGTCTACGACGAGTGGCTGGCGGCGGGGCAGGTCCCGCGCGAGTTCTACTACAAGCTCGGTGAGCTGGGCGTCTTCGGCATCGAGGTGCCCGAGGAGTTCGGCGGCGCCGGCGAGAACAGCTTCAAGTTCCAGGCCGTCATCAGCGAGGAGTGCGCCCGCGCGGGCGTCAGCTTCGGCGGCAGCAGCGTCCACGTCGGCCTGTGCCTGCCCTACGTGATGGCCTACGCCACCGACGAGCAGAAGAAGCGCTGGCTGCCCGGCTTCGCCAGCGGCGAGACGATGTTCGCCATCGCCATGACCGAGCCCGGCACCGGCTCCGACCTGGCCGGCATGAAGACCACCGCCAAGCTGTCCGCCGACGGCACCCACTACGTGCTCAACGGCGCCAAGACCTTCATCACCGGCGGCGTCCACGCCGACCGCGTCATCGTCTGCGCCCGCACCGCCCCCGCCACGCCCGAGGACCGCCGGGCCGGGATATCCCTGTTCGTCGTCGACACCAAGTCCGAGGGCTACGCCGTCGGCCGCAAGCTCGACAAGCTCGGCCTGAAGACCTCCGACACCGCGGAACTGTCCTTCTCCGACGTCAAGGTGCCCGTCGAGGACCTGCTCGGCGAGGAGGGCAAGGGCTTCTCCTACCTGGGCCAGAACCTGCCGCAGGAGCGCCTGGCCATCGCCGTCGGCGCCTACGCCCAGGCCGCCGCCGCGATCCGCTTCGCCCAGGCCTACGTCCAGGACCGCACCGTCTTCGGCAAGACCGTCGCGTCCTTCCAGAACACCAAGTTCGAGCTGGCCGCCTGCAAGGCCGAGGTCGACGCCGCCGAGGCCGTGGTCGACCGCGCGCTCGAAGCCCACGACCTGCGCGAGCTGTCCGCCGCCGACGCCGCCTCCGCCAAGCTCTTCTGCACCGAGGTCGCCGCGCCGCGTCATCGACCGCTGCCTCCAGCTGCACGGCGGCTACGGTTACATGAACGAGTACCCGATCGCCCGCCTGTACGCGGACAACCGGGTCAACCGGATCTACGGCGGGACCAGTGAGGTCATGAAGTCGATCATCGCCAAGTCGATGGGCCTGTGAACGAGCACCCGACAGCGCTCCAGTCCCTGCTCGATCTGCTCGACCTGGAGCGGATCGAGCGGGACATCTTCCGCGGATTCAGCCGCTCGGCGGTCGTACCGCGCGTCTTCGGCGGCCAGGTGGCGGCCCAGGCCCTGGTCGCCGCCGGCCGCACGGTGCCCGGGGACCGTGCCGCGCACTCCCTGCACGCCTACTTCCTGCGGCCCGGCGACCCCGGCGTGCCGATCGTCTACCAGGTGGACCGCATCCGCGACGGCCGCTCCTTCACCACCCGCCGGGTCGTCGCCGTCCAGCACGGCCAGCCGATCTTCCACCTCTCGGCCTCCTTCCAGGCGTACGAGGACGGCCTGGAGCACCAGGAGCCCATGCCGCCCGCGCCGGACCCGGAGACGCTGCCGTCCGCCGACGACCTGCTGCCCGAGCACGCCGACAGGTTCGCCGACCCGACCGTCGTGGACCGCCTGCTGGCCGCCCGGGCGGCGGTCGACCTGCGCTACGTCGAGGACCCGCCCTTCCTCACCGCGGGCCGGCCGCGCGAACCCCGCTCCCAGGTGTGGTTCCGCACCCGCGGCAAGCTGGTCGACGACCCGCTGCTGCACGTGTGCCTGGCCACCTATGTGTCGGACATGACGCTGCTGGACTCGGTGCTCCTCGCCCACGGGCGCGGCGGCTGGGCGGTCGGCGACGTGGTCGGCGCCAGCCTGGACCACGCCATGTGGTTCCACCGCCCCTTCCGCGCCGACGAGTGGCTGCTGTACGACCAGCGCAGCCCCTCCTCCTCCGGCGGCCGGGGCCTGGCCACCGCGGGCATCTACACGCAGGACGGCCGGCTGGTCGTGTCCGTGATCCAGGAGGGCCTGGTCCGGGTGCCCAGGGAGCATTAGGCGCCTGGGATGCCTGGGTGCCTGGGTGCCTGGGTGCCTGGGCGCCTGGACGCCTCGGTGTCGGGACGCCTGGGTGCGCTGCGCGCCCTGAGGAGGTCAGTCGCGGGTCCTGCGCGTCCTCGCACGCCTCTGGCGCGAGTCGGGCCGGTGGCGGCCGCCACCGGACCTCGGTACCGACGGGCGCCTGAGGTCCGCGGCGGCGATCAGGTAGGCGGTCATGGGCGCGTACAGATGCGGCGGCACGTTGTCGTCCAGCGGCACGCTCACCAGGATGCTGCCCTCGGCCTCGCCCACGAACAGCGCTGGGTCGTTGCAGTCGGCGAACCCCACCGTGTCGATGCCCCGGTTGCCGGCGCACCCCGCCCAGCCGTGGTCGGCGACCACCAGGTCGGGCAGGTCGTGCCCCTCGCGCTCCAGGGCGTTGAGGATCTCGGTCATCGGGTCGGGGGAGTGCGTGTGCACCAGGCCGCCGGCCCGGTGCAGCATGAACACCCCCGCGAGCTGGCGGATCTCGCCGCTGTCGGCGTACAGGTGCTCCTCGGTCGCCCCGACCACCCGGCAGCCCGCCGCCCGCAGCGCCGCCGCCAGCGCCTGGTGCACCGCGAAGAGGCCGGCCGGATGCCCACTGGCCAGCAGCACCGTGGAGCGGTTCTCCGCCGCCTTGTGCAGCACCGCGGCCATCCGCTCCAGGGCGTCGATCGTCAGCTCCGGGTCGATGGTGTCCTGCCCGTGCCGGTGCGTCGGCGTCGGCGACCACCCCGCACCGCTCCGCCATCAGCTCCAGCACCGCCGCCTCGTCGCTCCAGCGGTCACCCAGGTCCAGCCCGAACCAGTAGTAGCGGTTCCCCTCCGCGAGTTCGCGGAAGTGGTCGAGGTTGTTCTCGCGGCTGGTGGCGACCTCCCCGGCGATCCGGGCGCGTATCAGATGTGCGGCGAGGGCCGGGCGAGTAGGCGCGACGGGCGCCGGATCCATGGGCATGCGCACATTGTCCCGCCTGCGCGCAGGGCCGTGCGACCTCCCGGCGATCGACGCCGAGGCGTAATCGGCACCCCCGATTGGAGGAAACGTACATTTCGGCAGCCGCCGCGGGCCACGTAGGGTCGGCCGCGCACCCGGAACCCGCACCCGCCTCGCCACCCTTGGGCGCGGGGCACTTTCCGGCCCGCCCCCCTTTCACCGGGCAGACCCCGTACCGAGAAGAGGCAGCCACCATGAGCAGCGCACCGCCGCGCGGCCCCGTCGACTCCTCGCGCGTCCCGCGCTACGCGGGCCCCGCGACCTTCGCCCGGCTGCCGCGGCTCGACGAGGTCTCCCGCGCCGACGTCGCCGTGGTCGGCGTGCCCTTCGACACCGGGGTCTCCTACCGGCCCGGCGCCCGGTTCGGCGGCAACGCCATCCGTGAGGCGTCCCGGCTGCTGCGCCCGTACAACCCGGCGCAGGACGCCTCGCCCTTCGCGCTCGCCCAGGTCGCGGACGCCGGCGACATCGCCGCCAACCCGTTCGACATCAACGAGGCGGTGGAGACCATCCAGGCCGCCGCCGACGACCTGCTGGACACCGGCGCCCGCCTGATGACCCTGGGCGGCGACCACACCATCGCGCTGCCCCTGCTGCGCGCGGTGGCACGCCGGCACGGCCCGGTCGCCCTGCTGCACTTCGACGCGCACCTCGACACCTGGGACACCTACTTCGGCGCCGCCTACACGCACGGCACGCCCTTCCGGCGGGCCGTCGAGGAGGGCATCCTCGACACCTCGGCCCTCTCCCACGTCGGCACCCGCGGCCCGCTCTACGGCAAGAAGGACCTCGACGACGACGAGAAGATGGGCTTCGGCATCGTCACCTCCGCGGACGTCATGCGCCGCGGCGTCGACGAGATCGCCCAGCAGCTGCGCGAGCGGATCGGCGACCGGCCGCTGTACGTCTCGGTCGACATCGACGTGCTCGACCCGGCCCACGCGCCCGGCACCGGCACCCCCGAGGCCGGCGGCCTCACCTCCCGCGAACTGCTGGAGATCCTGCGCGGCCTGTCCGGCTGCCACCTCGTCTCCGCCGACGTCGTGGAGGTCGCCCCCGCCTACGACCACGCCGAGATCACCTCGGTCGCCGCCTCCCACACCGCCTACGAACTCACGACGCTCATGGCCCGGCAGATCGCCTCGGCCCGCTGATTCACCCGAAGGGATTACGACCAAGGTCGCACTCAAGTGCGACCTTGGTCGTTGGATTTGTTGCGGGAGGATGAAATGCGCTGCCCGGGGCGTTGGCAGCGTCGGTACGCAAGCGAGGACACGGGCGTCGGACGATCAGTGGGAGGACCGCGTGACAACGGTGAGGCGGGGGACAGCAGCGGGGGACGGCGGCCCTGAGCAGGGGTGGCTGCGCCGGCTGAGCGGATACGCGTGGCGGTACAAGCGCAGCGTGCTGCTCTCGCTCGGCGCGTCCCTGGCGGGCATGGCCGTCACCGCCCTGGTGCCGCTCGTCCCGAAGCTGATCATCGACGACGTGATCGTCAACCACGACAAGCCGCTCGCCCCCTGGGCCATCGCCCTGGTCGTCGCCGCGGTCGTGGTCTACGTCCTGACGTATCTGCGCCGCTTCTACGGCGGGCGGCTCGCGCTCGACGTGCAGCACGACCTGCGGGACGATATGTTCCGCTCGATCATGCGGCTCGACGGCCGCCGCCAGGACGAGTTGAGCACCGGCCAGGTGGTGGGCCGCGCCACCAGCGACCTCCAGCTCATCCAGGGCCTGCTGTTCATGCTGCCCGTCATGATCGGGAACGTCCTGCTGTTCCTGCTCTCCCTCGTCGTCATGCTCATGCTGTCGCCGCTGCTCACCCTGGTCGCACTCGCCGTCGCGCCCGCCCTGTGGTTCATCGCCGACCGCTCCCGCAAGCGGCTCTTCCCGGCCACCTGGTACGCCCAGGGCCAGGCCGCGGCCGTCGCCGGGATCGTGGACGGCTCGGTCACCGGTGTGCGGGTGGTCAAGGGCTTCGGCCAGGAGCGGCAGGAGATGGAGAAGCTGGAGACGGTCAGCCGCCGGCTCTTCGCGGGCCGGCTGCGCACCGTCCGGCTCAGCGCCCGCTACACCCCCGCCCTCCAGGCCGTGCCCTCGCTCGGCCAGGTCGGCATGCTGGCCCTCGGCGGCTGGATGGCCACCCGCGGCCAGATCACCCTGGGCACCTTCGTCGCCTTCTCGACGTACCTCGCCCAGCTCACCGGCCCGGTCCGGATGCTCACCATGATGCTGACCGTCGGCCAGCAGGCCCGCGCCGGCGTCGAGCGGGTCCTCGAACTCATCGACACCCGCCCCACCCTGGACGAGGGCACCAAGACCCTGCCGCCGGACGCCCCGGCCACCGTCGACTTCGACAACGTCACCTTCGGCTACAGCAAGGAGCGGCCGGTCCTGGCCGGGTTCGACCTGACCGTCGAGCCCGGCGAGACGGTCGCCGTCGTCGGCTCCTCCGGCTCCGGCAAGTCCACCGTCTCCCTGCTGGTGCCCGCGCTTCTACGACGTGACCGGCGGCGCCCTGCGCATCGGCGGCACCGATGTGCGGGAGCTGACCTTCGACTCCCTGCGGTCCGCGATCGGCCTGGTCCCCGAGGACAGCTTCCTGTTCTCCGACAGCGTCCGGGCCAACATCGCCTACGGCCACCCGGACGCCACCGACGAGCAGGTCTTCGCCGCCACCCGCGCCGCCCAGGCGCACGAGTTCATCTCCGCCCTGCCCGACGGATACGACACGGTGGTCGGCGAGCAGGGCCTCACCCTGTCCGGCGGCCAGCGGCAGCGGGTCGCCCTGGCCCGGGCCATCCTCACCGACCCCCGGCTGCTGCTGCTCGACGACGCCACCTCGGCGGTCGACGCCCGTGTCGAGGCGGAGATCTTCGACGCCCTGCGCGAGGTGATGCGCGGCCGCACCACCCTGCTGATCGCCCACCGCCGCTCCACCCTCGCGCTCGCCGACCGGATCGCGGTCCTGGACGCCGGGCGCCTGGCGGACGTCGGCACCCACGAGGAACTGGAGGCCCGCAGCCCGCTGTACCGCGCGCTGCTCACCGACCCCGACGCGCTCGGCGCCGACGTGGTCGAGCTGGACCCGGCGGGCGCCGTCGCGGCGCCGGACGGGCGCGGACGGTGAGGAGGCCGACCGCGTCCTGGCCGGCGATGCCGAGGACGCGGCCGCCGGGGCGCGGCCGGCCTCGCCGCCGGGGCCGGGGGCGTCACCCCCGAACTGTGGCCGCCGGACCGGCGGCCCGGCGCGGACGACGTCCAGGGCGCCCGCCCCGGTGCCCCCGTCGCCGCCAACGGCCCCCACGGCGCTCCCGGCGGGATGGTCGGCGCGCTCGCGGGCATGCCCGCCACCCCGGATCTGCTCGCCAAGGTGGCCGCCCTGCCGCCCGCGCTGGACACACCCGACGTCGACGAGGAGCGGGCCCGTTCCGCCGACCGGCGACTTCGGCCTGCGCAGCCTGCTGGCGGGCTTCCGCGCCCCGCTGCTGCTGAGCCTGCTGCTGGTGGCGGTCGACGCCGTCGCCGGGCTGCTGCTGCCGGTGCTGATCCGGCACGGCATCGACGCCGGGGTGCGGCAGGCGGCGCTCGGCGCGGTGTGGGCGGCCTCGCTCTTCGGCCTCTTCCTGGTCCTCACGCAGTGGGCCGTGGAATGGGGCTCGACCCAGCTCACCGGCCGTACCGGCGAACGCGTCCTGTACTCGCTGCGCGTGAAGATCTTCGCCCAGCTCCACCGGCTCGGACTCGACTACTACGAGCGCGAGCTGTCCGGCCGCATCATGACCCGGATGACCACCGACGTGGACGCCCTGTCCACGTTCCTCCAGACCGGGCTGGTCACGGCGCTGGTCAGCGTGCTGACCTTCCTCGGCATCCTGGTGGCGCTGCTCGCCATCGACGTCCAGCTCGCGCTGCTGGTGTTCGCCACGCTGCCGATCCTCGTCGTCGCCACCTGGATGTTCCGCCGCCGCTCGGTGAAGGCGTACGAACTCGCCCGCGAGCGGGTCGCCGTCGTCAACGCCGACCTCCAGGAGCATGTCGCGGGCCTGCGCGTCGTCCAGGCGTTCCGCGGCGAACAGCGCGGCGCCCGGCGGTTCGTGAGCCGCAGCGACGACTACCGGCAGGCGCGGGTGCGCGGCCAGTTCCTGATATCCGTGTACTTCCCGTTCGTGCAGCTGCTGTCCAGCGTGGCGGCCGCCCTGGTGCTGATCGTGGGCGCCCACCGGGTCAACGCGGGCACGCTCACCGCCGGCGCCCTGGTCGCCTATCTGCT
The DNA here is from genome assembly GCA_963820715.1 of uncultured Actinomycetota bacterium. Classification (GTDB taxonomy): domain Bacteria; phylum Actinomycetota; class Actinomycetes; order Streptomycetales; family Streptomycetaceae; genus Actinacidiphila. The sequence goes on from CAWGAU010000009.1 coordinate 258,765, forward strand.
CTACATCGACCTGTTCTTCTCGCCCGTGCAGCAGCTTTCGCAGGTCTTCGACGGCTTCCAGCAGGCCACGGTGTCGCTCGGCCGGATCCGCGAACTGCTGCGTGAGCCGACCACCACCCCGGCGGCCGAGGACGCCGGGGCCGTGGGGCGGCTGCGCGGCGAAGTCGTCTTCCAGGACGTCCACTTCAACTACGGCGGCGCCGACTCCGAGGGCACCGAAGCGCTGGCCGGCATCGACCTGCGCATCCCCGCCGGACAGACCGTCGCCTTCGTCGGCGAGACCGGCGCGGGCAAGTCGACCCTGGTGAAGCTGGTCGCGCGCTACTACGACCCGACCGGCGGCGCCGTCCTCGTCGACGGCACCGACATCCGCCGGCTCGACCTGACCGGCTACCGGCAGCGGCTCGGCGTCGTCCCCCAGGAGCCGTACCTCTTCGCCGGCACGGTGCGCGACGCCATCGCCTACGGGCGGATGGACGCCACGGACGCCGAAGTGGAGGCCGCCGCCCGGGCGGTGGGCGCCGACGCGATGATCGCCGGCCTGGAGGACGGCTATCTGCACCAGGTCGCCGAGCGCGGCCGCAACCTGTCCGCCGGCCAGCGGCAGTTGATCGCCCTGGCCCGCGCCGAACTGGTCGACCCGGCGGTACTGCTCCTCGACGAGGCGACCGCGGCCCTCGACCTGGCCACCGAGGCCCTGGTCAACCAGGCCGCCGACCGGCTCTCCGTCCGCCGTACGACGCTGGTGGTCGCCCACCGGCTGAGCACGGCGGCCCGCGCCGACCGCGTCGTGGTCCTGGACCACGGTGTGGTGGTCGAGGACGGCACGCACGCCTCGCTGCTGGCCCGCGACGGCCGGTACGCCGAACTGTGGCGGACCTTCACCGGCGAGGTCCGCGCCGCCGCCTGACCGCGCCGCACCCGGGAGCGCACACCGGTCAGCCGAACTCCGGCCGGGCCGGTATGCGCTCCTTCGGCACGTCGAACACCACCGTCATCCGGAACGCCGCCAGGCACTCGGGCGGCGGCTTCGGCTGGCTCACCCGCATCTCCAGCCGGCTTCCCGACACGGTGAGCCGCGCCGCGGTGGCCGCGCTGCACCCGCTCGTCCGCGTCCATCCCACCAGCACCCGGCGCGAGAAGTCCGTGTCCTGCCCGCCGGCCACGATGTCGGCCGCTGCGCCGGGGTCGGCGGCCGCGATCTTCCCGGCGAACCGTTCGAGTTCGCCCTTGTCGTGCAGCACCTGGTGCACCCCGGCGGTCGTCCGCGCCGAGGTGGAGAAGTACGCCACCCGGTCCGGCCGCCCCGGTCGGCCCGGACGTACTCGGGCTCACCGGTCGCCGATGACGGGGGAGCGTCGGCCTTCGTCACCGCGGGCCCCACCGGGTCCGTGCTGGTCGCCGCAGGCCGCGCCCAACGCCGCCAGCGACATGGCCAGCAACCCGGCTGTGCACCCTCTGCGCCACGATCGTCGTCACCATGTCGCTGGGACGGCCCGCACCCCCGACCGGTTCCCCGCGGCGGCTGCGGTCACGGTCCCGGCGGCTGCCCGGCCCGGCCACGGCTTCCCGGCCGGACGCTCCGCAGGCACCGAGCGCCGAACACGGGCGCAGCCGCGCTATCGCTCAGACCGCGTCCGGCCAGTGCGCGCGCAGCACCTCGATCGCCGCGGTGATCGACGGTCGCCGGGACGCGCCCTCGCGCCACAGCGCGTACAGCCGCCGCACCGGGGCCGGTTCCAGCTCCACCACCCGCACCTCGTCGGGTATCGGCCCCCGGCCGAGCCGCGGCACCAGGGCGATCCCCAGCCCCGCCGCCACCAGCGCCACCTGCGTGCGGTACTCACCCACCTGGTAGGCCATGTCCGGCTCCGTACCCGACTCCCGCAACGTACGCACCAGCCAGTCATGGCACACCGACCCCGCCGGCTGGCAGATCCACCGCTCCCGGGCGACATCGGCCCGCACCAGCGACTCGCGCGCCGCCAGCCGTGCCCGGCGGGCACCAGCACGTCGCACCGGTCGTCCCCGATCACCGCCCGCCCCAGACCTTCGGGAGCGGGCAGCGGCGCGATGTCCCAGTCGTGCGCCACCGCCAGGTCCACCGCGCCCCGCTGCACCAGGTCCACCGACAGGTGCGCGTCCACCTCGATGAGCCGCAGGTCCAGCGACGGGTGGGCGGCGGCCAGTTCGGCGAGCACCGGCGGCAGCAGCCCGCAGGCCGCCGTCGGGAAGGCCGCCACCGTCAACTGCCCGCCCGGCCGCCCCCGCTGCTCCTCCAGCGCCACCTCCGCCGACTCGACGATCGCGCATCAACTCCTGCGCCGTCGCCACCAGCAGCTGCGCCGCGTCGGTGAGCGACACCCCGCGCCCCTGACGCTCCAGCAGCACGGAACCGGCCTCCCGCTCCAGCTTGGAGATCTGCTGCGACACCGCCGACGGCGTGTAGCCGAGCGCCTCCGCCGCCGCCCCGATGGACCCGTAGGTGTGCACCGCGTGCAGCGCCCTCAGCCGCCCCAGGTCGAGCATCCGTCCGCCCTCCGTTCTCCGTTCCGTCCCCGCACCCCTCCGGACCGGGCGCAGCCGCTGCCGCGGGGCCCGGGTCGGCTCAGGCCGACTCCGACAGCAGCCGCGTCAGGTGCTCCCGTGCCGGGCCCCAGCAGTCCGGGCAGGTCGGCGGCGTCCGCGTACCACCGCTTCTCGTACTCCCAGCACAGCCAGCCGTCCCACTCCGCCCGGCTGAGCACCTCGACCGTCTCCGCGAGCGGCAGTACCCCCGCGCCCGAGCGGCAACGGTGTGGTGTCCGTCGCCGAGGCGATGTCCTTGACCTGCACGTAGCCCAGGTAGGGCGCCAGCGCCGGGTAGGTCGCCGACGGCTGTTCCCCGGCCAGCCAGGTGTGCATCACGTCCCAGATCGCGCCCACCGACTTGTGCCCGACCCGGCCCGCCACCCGGGCCACGTCCGCGCCGCCCCGGTGCGAGTCGTGCGTCTCCAGCAGCACCCGCACCCCGAGATCCTCGGCGACGGGCGCCGCCGCGGCCAGCCGCCTCGCGGCCAGCGCGTCCGCCTCGTCCGCGGGCAGGGCCGCGCCGCCGGGGAAGACCCGTACGAAGGAGGCGCCGAGGTCGGAGGCGAGGGTCAGCGCCGCCCCGATCTCGTCCAGCACCGGGCCGTCGTCGCCCGGCGCGGCCACCTTGGCGTAGGCGGCCACCGTCAGGATCTCGATCCCGGCCGCGGCGAACTGCTCGGCCACCGCGGCCCGTTCGCCGGCCGACAGCCCCGCGTGCACCGGCTCCTCGTCGCTCGCGCGCAGTTCGACGCCGTGGTAGCCGTGCTCCGACGCGAGCCGGATCACCTGCTCGACGGGCATGGCAGGGACACCGAGGGTGGAGAAGGCGAGTCTCATTCGCCGGACACTAGGCACCGGTCGCGGCCGGGTCAACCGTGATCAGCCGCCGACGACGTCCTGACCTCCTTCCTTCCCGAGCCGCCCCGGCAACTCTGCCGTCAACCCCTGGCGCGGCGTCAGCCTCCTCGCTCTCGGGCGACGGCCTCCGTCTTCCGGGAAGATCCCGGCGAGGTCCACCACCCGTTCGGCGGTCACCGGCGCTCCGCCCGGCCGAAGTGGAGAACGCAACCGCCACCACCCGGATCACTCATCGTCCCTCCCTCGAACAGACTCGAAAGACCTGCCTCATGGCGCTCTGCGTCGCTCCGCAACGCCGCCCCGCTACAGCGCCAGCCGCCAGTCCTGGCCCATGAGCGTCTTGCCGAAGCTCTGGTGGGGCTCCTGCGCGACGAGTTCGAACCCCGCTCGCTCATAGATCCGCCGGGCGTCGGCGAGCACGTCATTGGTCCACAGCACCAGTTCGGAGTAGGCGGCCTTGCGGGCGAACTCCACGCACTCGTCCACCAGCCGCCTGCCTATGCCGTGACCCCGCGCGGCCGGGTCGACCAGCAGCAGCCGCAGGCGTGCGGTGTCCGGCGCCTCGTCCCGGACGCAGAAGACGCACCCGGCCCGCTCCCCGTCCAGTTCGGCCACCCACATCGCCTCGCGCCGCGGGTCGTGGTCGGCCGCGAAGTCCGCGACGATCCGCGCCACCAGCGTCTCGTACTCCTCGTTCCAGCCGAACTCCGCCGCGTACACCGCCGCGTTGCGCTCGATCGCCCAGCCCAGGTCGCCGGGGCGCGGTGCCGCGCAGGGACACGCGCGGGCCGTGGGAGACGCGGTGGTCGTCGTGCAGGATCTCGCGGACGGTGCCCATCGCCGCGGTCAGCCGCGGCCGGTCGCCGCGCCGGTATCCGGCCCAGCAGGGAGCCCACGGCTTCCGCGGACCGCTCCTCCAGCAGGGCTCGCCGCCTCCCGCCCGTGCGTGGTCAGCTCTATCCGCTGCCGCCGGGCGTCCTGCTCGGACGGTCTGCGCGTGACGAGCCGCTGCTCCTCGAACTTCGCCAGTATCCGGCTGAGATGGCCCGCGTCCAGCGACAGTTCCACTCGCAGATCGGCCGCGTCGGTGCGCGGCGCGTGCGCGATCTCGTACAGCACCCGGGCCTCGGTCAGGGTGAACGGCGTGTGCAGGTGCCTGCTGTAGTCGAGCGCGCCGATGAGGTTGGTGTAGAAGCGGTTGAATTCGCGGATCTCCCGTACGGCCATGACCCACCTCCGAAATTTCTTTGCCTGAGTCAAAGGTAGACGGGTGCGGCGGCCGAGCGGGAGAACTTTCTCCAGCCTGTGGATAACTTCAGCGGGCCCGGTCCGGGGGCGGGGCGGTGGACCCTCGGACCATGAGTTCGGTGGACACCGTGGCCACCCCGCCGGGCGGCGGCGCGAGCCGGCCCATCACCAGCCGCCCGGCCCGCGCCCCGGCCTCCTGGAGCGGGATGCGGACCGTGGTCAGCGCGGGCGAGGCGTCCACGCTGAACGGCAGATCGTCGAACCCGGCCACCGACACGTCGGCCGGGAATGCTCAGCCCCCGGTCCCGCAGCGCCGCGCACACCCCGAGCGCGACCGTGTCGTTGGCCGCTGCGATCGCCGTCACCCCCGGTTCCCTGCGCAGCAGTTCGAGCGCGGCGTCGTAGCCGGAGGCGCGGTCGTAGCCGCCGTGCAGGGTCAGCCGCTCGGCCTCCGCCGCGGCCCGCGCGTCCGGACCGGGCCCGCGGGCGGCCAGCGCCGCCCGGTGGCCCTCCAGCCGGTGCCGTGTCGTGCTGCGCTCCACCGGCCCGGCCACGTAGCCGATCCTGCGGTGCCCGAGCGAGAGGAGGTACTCGGTCAACCGCCGGGCGCCGCCGCGGTTGTCGAAGGCGACGGTGGGCATCGTGCCGCCGTCGGGCAGGGACAGCGGCGGGCGGCCGCACAGCACGACCCGGGTGCCGGAAGCCGCGAGCCGGGCCAGCCGGGCGGTGACCGCGGCGGTGTGCTCCTCGTCCTCCACCGCGCCGCCGGTCAGCACCACGCCCGCCGCGCGCTGGCGTTCGAGCAGCGTGAGATAGGTGAGTTCGGCCTCGGGCGACCCGCCGGTGTTGCAGACGACGGCGAGTTTGCCGCCGCCCGGCTGCCCGCCGCCCGCGCCGTTCCCGCCCTGGCCGATCTCACCTTGGAGGGCGCTGGCGATGAGCCCGAAGAACGGGTCGGCGACGTCGTTGACGAGGACGCCGACCAGGTCGGAGGTGGCCGCGGCGAGCGCCCGGGCCTGGCCGTTGACGACGTAGTCCAGCTCTTCCACCGCCCGCTGGACGCGCTCCCTGGTGCTGCCGGCCACCGGGTAGTTGCCGTTGAGCACCCGGGAGACGGTCGCCGAGGACACTCCGGCGCGTGCGGCCACGTCGGCCAGGGTCACTGCCATGCGGTCCGGTCCTCCTCGGGGCGGGGGCTGGAAAGACGGCGCGCCGACGGTGCGTCCGCCGTACGCGCGGCACATGCTCTCACCCCGGGGCGGGCGGCGGGTGCGGCGGCCTGCCGTCAGGCATGGTGAGAGCGGGAGAAAGCGCTTGCTCACACCCCTGGGTCCATCTTGTCGGCGACAGGACGCTGCGAGCTAGCTTGGCATGGATAGAAAGCGCTTGCTAAAGATCAGAATCCGAGACCGTACCCAAGACCCCCTCCATCACCGAACCGACCGCCTGGGAGATGAACCCATGACACGCAGGACCGTGCGGATCGCCATGAACGGCGTCACCGGACGCATGGGCTACCGGCAGCACCTGGTCCGCTCGATCCTCGGCCTGCGCGAACAGGGCGGCCTCGACCTCGGCGACGGCACCGTGCTGTGGCCCGAGCCCGTCCTGGTCGGCCGCCGCGAGCACGCGCTGCGCGCCATCGCCGAGCGGCACGGCCTCGAGCACTGGACGACCGACCTGGACGCGGTGCTCGCCGACCCGTCCGTCGAGATCTACTTCGACGCCCAGGTGACCGCCGCCCGCGAGCAGGCCGTCACGCAGGCCATCGCGGCGGGCAAGCACATCTACTGCGAGAAGCCCACCGGCACGCACGCTGGACGGCGCCCTGGAGCTCGCCCGGCTCGCCTCCGCCGCCGGGATCAAGCACGGCGTCGTGCAGGACAAGCTCTTCCTGCCCGGCCTGCTCAAGCTCCGCCGGCTGGTCGAGGGCGGCTTCTTCGGCCGGGTCCTGTCCGTGCGCGGCGAGTTCGGCTACTGGGTCTTCGAGGGCGACTGGCAGAGCGCCCAGCGCCCCTCGTGGAACTACCGCGCCGAGGACGGCGGCGGCATCGTCGTCGACATGTTCCCGCACTGGGAGTACGTCCTCCACGAGATCTTCGGCCGGGTCCGCACCGTGCAGGCGCTCGCCACGACCCACATCCCGCAGCGCTGGGACGAGGCCGGCAAGCCCTACGACGCCACCGCCGACGACGCCGCCTACGGCATCTTCGAGCTGGAGGGCGGCGCGGTCGCGCAGATCAACTCCTCCTGGGCGGTGCGCGTCAACCGCGACGAGCTGGTCGAGTTCCAGGTGGACGGCACGCACGGCTCCGCCGTCGCCGGGCTGCGCAACTGCCGGGTCCAGCACCGCTCGGCCACGCCCAAGCCGGTGTGGAACCCGGACCTGCCCGCCACCGAGCCCTTCCGCGACCAGTGGCAGGAGGTGCCGGACAACGCCGAGTTCGACAACGGCTTCAAGGCGCAGTGGGAGCTGTTCCTGCGGCACGTCGCGCTCGACGAGCCGTGGCGCTGGGACCTGCTGGCCGGCGCCCGGGGCGTGCAGCTCGCCGAGCTGGGCCTGAAGTCCTCGGCGCAAGGGCCGCCGGTTCGACGTCCCGGAGCTGTCGCTGTGAGCATCCTGCTGCCCGACGAGGCGGGCCGGTTGCGCACCTATGCGCCCAGGTCGCAGTCCGTCACCTATGCGTCGGACCTGCCGCTGCGCAGCCGGGTCGTGTACTCCGCCGCCCATGTGGTGGCCGATCCGCTGCGCGTCCGCGGCCGACGCCGGCGGCGGTCGACTGGGACGCCACCCTGGCCTTCCGCCGCCACCTGTGGGACGCACGGACTCGGCGTGGCCGAGGCCATGGACACCGCCCAGCGCGGCATGGGCCTGGACTGGGCGGCGCGCCGCGGAGCTGATCCGCAGGTCGTCGGCCGAGGCGAAGGCGGTCGGCGGGCGGATCGCCTGCGGCGTCGGCACCGACCAGCTGACCGGCCCGCGGCGACCCTGGAGGAGGTCACGGCCGCCTACGAGGAGCAGTTGTCGGTGGTGGAGGCCGCCGGATCGCAGGCGATCCTGATGGCGTCCCGTGCGCTGGCCGCCGTCGCCAAGGGTCCGGACGACTACCTGGAGGTGTACGGGCACCTGCTGCGGCAGTCCTCCGATCCGGTGATCCTGCACTGGCTGGGCCCGATGTTCGACCCGGCCCTGGCGGGCTACTGGGGCAGCGACGACCTCGACGCGGCGACCGAGACGTTCCTCCAGGTCATCGCCGCGCACCCCGACAAGGTCGACGGCGTCAAGATCTCCCTGCTCGACGCCGGACCGCGAGGTCGCCCTGCGCCGACGGCTCCCCGACGGGGTGCGCTGCTACACCGGCGACGACTTCCACTACCCGGAGCTGATCGAGGGCGACGAACAGGGCTTCAGCCACGCCCTGCTCGGCATCTTCGACCCCCTGGCGCCCCTGGCCGCCTCGGCGGTCAGCGCGCTCGACACCGGCGACGCGCGCCGGCTTCCGCCGCGTGCTGGACCCGACGGTCGAGCTGTCCCGGCACCTGTTCTGCGCGCCGACGCGCTTCTACAAGACGGGCGTCGTCCTGCTCGCCTGGCTGGCCGGCCACCAGGCGCACTTCACCATGGTGGGCGGTCTCCAGTCGGCGCGCTCCCTGCCGCATCTGGCGCGGGCGTACGAACTCGCCGACCGCATCGGCCTGTTCCCCGATCCGGCGACTCGCCGAGGCCCGGATGCGCCACCTGCTCGCCGTATACGGAGTGGACGCATGACCCAGGACACCGCGGGCGACCTCGCCCGGCTGAGCATCAACCAGGAGACCGTCAAGCAGTGGTCGCTGCCCGAGCTCGCCGAGGGCTGCACGGCGCCGGGCGTCACCTCGGTCGGCCTGTGGCGGGCGCCGGTCCAGGAGTACGGCGTCGCGCGCGCCGCGCGGCTGATGCGCGACAGCGGGCTCGACCGTGACCTCGCTGTGCCGCGGCGGCTTCTTCACCGCGGTCGACCCGCGGCGGCGCGCCGCCGCCCTGGACGACAACCGCGCGGCGATCGACGAGGCCGCCGCCCTGGGCACCGGCACGCTGGTGCTGGTCTCCGGCGGCCTGCCCGAGGGCGACCGCGACCTCGTCGCGCGCCAGGGAGCGGGTCGCCGACGCGATCGGCTCGCTGGCGCCCTACGCGGCCGAGCGCGGCGTGCGGCTGGCGATCGAGCCGCTGCACCCGATGTACGCCTCGGACCGTTGCGTCGTGTCCACCCTCGCCCAGGCGCTGGACATCGCCGAGCGCTTCCCCGCCGAGCAGGTCGGCGTCGTCGTCGACACCTACCACCTGTGGTGGGACGACCTCGCGCCCGCCGCGGATCGTACGGGCGGGGGAGGCGGGCCGGATCGCCTGCTTCCAGCTCGCCGACTGGGTCACGCCGCTGCCCGAGGGCGTGCTGCTGGGCCGCGGCCAGCTCGGTGACGGGTGCGTCGACCTGCGCGGATTCCGTGAGCAGGTCGATGCGGCGGGCTACCGCGGCGCGGTCGAGGTGGAGATCTTCAACCCCGCGCTGTGGGCCCGGGACGGCGGCGAGGTCGCTCGCGGAGATCGCCGACCGGTACCGGCGGCTGGTGCTCTGAAAAGAATCTTGGAAAATCTCGTGTTCCGGCTACAACCCTTTCGGCACGGTGGCGGGTCGTACATGGCATCACGGTTCCTGGGAGGGGTTCGAGGAGCCGGGAGGGCAGGTAAGCCCGAGGGGGGCTTCGGGGGTAGGTAGGGGGAACACGAGAGGGGTCCGGCCTGGCGCCGGACCCCCCTCGTCCGTCTGTCCGGCCGCGGCCGGAGGAACCACCGCCGTTGGCCGGGCGCGGAGTTGTCCACAGGCCGCAGTCCGCGGGTCCACGCGCTGTCGGCCGCTGCGGGTACCTTCTGAGCAGATCACCGCATCGGCTGAGAGGAGGCCCGGACATGGAGGAGGCGCCCCATCTGTCCGTGCTGGAAGGCGTCCTGGAGCGGATCACGTACGCCAACGAGGACAACGGCTACACGGTCGCCCGGGTGGACACCGGCCGCGGTTCGGGGGACCTGCTGACGGTGGTCGGCGCGCTGCTGGGCGCGCAGCCCGGCGAGTCCCTGCGCATGCACGGCCGCTGGGGCTCGCACCCGCAGTACGGCAAGCAGTTCACGGTGGAGAACTACACGACGGTCCTGCCCGCCACGATCCAGGGCATCCGCCGCTATCTGGGCTCCGGGCTGATCAAGGGCATCGGGCCGCGGATCGCCGAGCGCATCGTCGAGCACTTCGGCACCGACACGCTGGACGTGATCGAGACCGAGGCCAAGCGGCTCGTCGAGGTGCCCGGGCTCGGCCCCAAGCGGACGAAGCTGATCGCCGCCGCCTGGGAGGAGCAGAAGGCGATCAAGGAGGTGATGGTCTTCCTCCAGGGGGTGGGCGTCTCCACGTCCATCGCGGTGCGGATCTACAAGAACTACGGCGACGCCTCGATCTCCGTGGTGAAGAACCAGCCGTACCGCCTGGCGTCCGAGGTGTGGGGCATCGGCTTCCTGACCGCGGACCGGATCGCGCAGGCCGTCGGCATCCCGCACGACAGCCCGGAGCGGGTCAAGGCCGGGCTCCAGTACGCCCTGTCGCAGGCCACCGACAGCGGCAACTGCTTCCTGCCCCAGGAGCAGCTGATCGCCGACTCGGTGAAGCTGCTCCAGGTGGACACCGGCCTGGTGATCGAGTGCCTGGGCGAGCTGGCCGAGGAGGAGGGCGTGGTGCGCGAGCCGGTGCCCGCGCCCGACGGGGACGGCGAGCCGGTGAAGGCCGTCTACCTGGTGCCGTTCCACCGCGCGGAGATATCGCTCGCCGCGCAGGTGCTGCGGCTGCTGCGCGGCGAGCACGACCGGATGCCGGCCTTCCAGGACGTGGAGTGGGACAAGGCGCTGGCCTGGCTCGCCGAGAAGACCGGCACCGACCTCGCCCCCGAGCAGCAGGAGGCCGTACGCCTGGCGCTGACCCACAAGGTCGCGGTGCTCACCGGCGGGCCCGGCTGCGGCAAGTCCTTCACCGTGCGGTCGGTGGTGGCCCTGGCGCTGGCCAAGAAGGCCAAGGTGGTGCTCGCGGCCCCGACCGGGCGCGCCGCCAAGCGGCTGGCCGAGCTGACCGGCGCCGAGGCGTCGACCGTGCACCGCCTGCTGGAGCTCAAGCCCGGCGGCGACGCGGCGTACGACAAGGACCGGCCGCTGGACGCGGACCTGGTGGTGGTCGACGAGGCGTCGATGCTGGACCTGCTGCTGGCGAACAAGCTGGTGAAGGCCGTGCCCCCGGGGGCGCACCTGCTGTTCGTCGGCGACGTGGACCAGCTGCCGAGCGTCGGCGCCGGCGAGGTGCTGCGCGATCTGCTGGCGCCCGGCGGCCCGGTGCCCGCGGTGCGGCTGACCCGGATCTTCCGGCAGGCCCAGCAGTCCGGAGTGGTGACCAACGCGCACCGGATCAACTCCGGGGTGCCGCCGGTCACCCAGGGGCTGCCGGACTTCTTCCTGTTCGCCGAGGAGGACTCGGAGGAGGCGGGCCGGCTCACCGTGGACGTGGTGGCCCGGCGGATTCCGGCGAAGTTCGGGCTCGACCCGCGGCGGGACATCCAGGTGCTCACCCCGATGCACCGCGGTCCGGCCGGAGCCGGGGTGCTCAACGGGCTGCTCCAGCAGGCCGTCACCCCCGGCCGCCCCGACCTGCCCGAGCGCCGGTTCGGCGGCCGCACCTTCCGGGTGGGCGACAAGGTGACCCAGATCAGGAACAACTACGACAAGGGCGCCAACGGCGTCTTCAACGGCACGGTCGGCGTGGTCACCGCCCTCGACAGCGTCGAGCAGCGGCTGACCGTGCGCACGGACGAGGACGAGGAGGTCGGCTACGACTTCGACGAGCTGGACGAGCTGGCCCACGCCTACGCGGTGACGATCCACCGCTCGCAGGGCAGCGAATATCCGGCCGTAGTGATCCCCGTCACCACCGGGGCCTGGATGATGCTCCAGCGCAACCTGCTCTACACGGCCGTGACCAGGGCCAAACGGCTCGTGGTGCTGGTCGGCTCGCGGCGGGCCATCGGGCAGGCGGTCCGCACGGTGTCGGCAGGAAGGCGTTACACGGCTCTCGACCATCGGCTGGCCCTCGGCTCAAAATAGGCACTCGGTGCCACTTTTCGGCCCGATGGCCGACCCCGAGTGCACACCTGAGTGCCAAATGGGGGACAGTGGTCGTAGTCAGGGCACCTCGAAGAAGAGGCAAAACCGTCGGTGAGGGAATGACGTGAGCGACAACTCTGTAGTACTCCGGTACGGGGACAGCGAACACAGCTACCCCGTTGTGGACAGCACCGTCGGCGACAAGGGCTTCGACATCGGCAAGCTGCGTGCCGACACCGGTCTGGTCACCCTGGACAGCGGCTACGGCAACACCGCGGCGTACAAGTCCGCGATCACCTTCCTCGACGGCGAGGAGGGGATTCTGCGCTATCGCGGCTACCCGATCGAGCAGATCGCCGAGCGCGGCAGCTTCCTGGAGACGGCGTACCTGCTGATCAACGGTGAGCTGCCGACGGTCGACGAGCTGTCGCAGTTCAAGGGCCAGATCACCCAGCACACCCTGCTGCACGAGGACGTCAAACGGTTCTACGACGGCTTCCCGCGGGACGCGCACCCGATGGCGATGCTGTCGTCCGTGGTGAGCGCGCTGTCGACGTTCTACCAGGACAGCCACAACCCGTTCGACCCCGAGCAGCGCGACCTGTCCACGATCCGGCTGCTCGCCAAGCTGCCGACGATCGCGGCGTACGCGTACAAGAAGTCCGTCGGCCAGCCGGTGGTCTACCCGCGCAACGACCTCGGCTACGTCGAGAACTTCCTGCGGATGACCTTCTCGGTCCCGGCCGAGGAGTACCAGCTCGACCCGGTCGTGGTCAGCGCGCTCGACAAGCTGTTCATCCTGCACGCGGACCACGAGCAGAACTGCTCGACCTCCACCGTCCGCCTGGTCGGCTCCTCGCAGGCGAACCTGTTCGCCTCGATCTCGGCCGGCATCAGCGCCCTGTGGGGCCCCCTGCACGGCGGCGCCAACCAGTCGGTCCTGGAGATGCTGGAGCGCATCAAGGCCGACGGCGGCGACGTGGACTCCTTCATCCGCAAGGTGAAGAACAAGGAAGACGGCGTGAAGCTCATGGGCTTCGGGCACCGCGTCTACAAGAACTTCGACCCCCGGGCGAAGATCATCAAGGCGGCGGCGCACGACGTCCTGTCGGCGCTCGGCAAGTCCGACGAGCTGCTCGACATCGCGCTCAAGCTGGAGGAGCACGCGCTCAGCGACGACTACTTCGTGTCGCGCAAGCTCTACCCGAACGTGGACTTCTACACCGGTCTGATCTACCGCGCCATGGGCTTCCCGACCAGCATGTTCACCGTGCTGTTCGCGCTCGGCCGGCTGCCCGGCTGGATCGCCCAGTGGCACGAGATGATCAAGGAGCCCGGTTCCCGCATCGGCCGTCCGCGGCAGATCTACACCGGCGTCGTCACCCGCGACTACGTGCCGGTCGAGGCCCGCTGACCGCAGGCACCCGCGAACTGAGAAGCGCCCCGCGACAGATCCCCCCACGGGTCTGGCACGGGGCGCTCCCGTTTCCCGGAGCGGATCCCCCCACGGGTCCGTACCGGGCGTCTTTTCGGCGGATGCGCCGGGCCGGGACGATGGCCGGGAGGGCCGCTCAAGCTCCCCGGCGTCGCCCCGGCGACGCAACTCGATCCATCCCCCAAGACGGACCGTACCTCAATCCCCCGCACCGGCTCCGCCGGGGGCCGGTGTTCAAGACATAAGACCCATGAAACGCCGCAATGGTTACGTTCCAATCCATGTGATCTACGTCTCCTCCCGGGTGGTGTTTCCGCAGGCTACCCCGCTCGCCGCCGGTGTCGGGCGATCCCGTAGCGTGCTGTCTCTCCTTGAGGGGCGGAGCACATGGCAGAGAACGGGACAGCGGTCCGGAACATCGTTGTGACCGGGGGCGGCACGGGCATCGGATTGGCCATTTCCACCCGGTTCGCCGAGAACGGGCACCGCGTCACGATCGTCGGGCGGCGCAGCGAGGTGCTGCACACCGCGGCGGACGAGCTGCGCGCGGCGCGCCGCCTGGACGTCACCCCGGTCGTCTGCGACCTCGCCGACCCCGACGACGTGGAGCGCGCGCTGCCGCAGCTCCCCGAGCGGGTGGACGTCCTGGTCAACAGCGCCGGCAGCCGCGAGCTGGCGGTCGGCGCCGGTCCGCACGGGCTGCTGGCCCGCTGGCGCGGCGACTTCGAGCGGAACGTGCTGACCGCGGTGCTGCTCACCGAGTCCCTGCGGGACCGCTTCACCGACGGCGGCAGGGTGGTCACCGTGACCTCCGTGGCCGCGCTGCGCGGCGGCGGCTCCTACGGCGCCTCCAAGGCCGCCCTGCACGCCTGGAACCACTCCCTGGCCGCCCAGCTCGGTCCGCAGGGGGTCACCTGCAACATCGTGGCGCCCGGCACGGTCGCGGGCACCGAGTTCTTCGGCTCGCGGCTCAACGACGCGGAGCTGACCCGGCGGGCCGGGCGCACCCTGGTGGGCCGGGTCGGACGGCCCGCGGACGTGGCCGCCGCCGTGCTCTTCCTGGCCTCGCCGGACGCCGGCTTCATCACCGGCGAGATCCTCCAGTGCAACGGCGGCGAGCTCCTCGGCCGCTGAGCGGCGCCCGCCGCCGTCCGTGCAGGCGTCCAGGTCCTTCCCAGGGCCACGGTTGCTCCCTGAGGACGAGGGCGTCTGCACCCACGGGATGAGCCTTCCGGTGAATTCCCGGTGAGGCGGGCTGAACCTTGTGAAACCCGCTTGCCGTCCCGCGCGCCGTGCTGTCAGCGTTTGCGGTACGGGAGGGAAGAGGGGCGGGCGTATGGACGTTGCACTAGGTGTGTTGTCACTCGACTTCACCTCCGGTCTCGCCGAGCACCTACGGGGTGGAAACGTCATCTGGGCGTACGTGCTGCTGGCAGCGACGACGGCTCCGCCGCTCGTGCCCAACGCCGTGCTGCTCGTCACCGGCGGTGTGCTGGCCGCGGAGGGACGCCTCGACCTGACACTGGTCCTGCTGGTGGTGGCCGGGAGCGCCGCCATGGGCGACATGCTCGTCCACCGCACCGGCCGCGCGCTGAGCGGCCGGGTGCTCGACGGCATACGGCGCCGCCCGCGCCAGGCGGCACTGCTGAAATGGGCGGCTTTGCGCATACAACGGCACGGAGTGCCCTTCGTCATCGGTGTGCGCTTCCTGCCCAGCGGCCGCGTGATCGGCGGCCTTGCGGCAGGCGTCGTACGCTATCCGGCCCGGAAGTACGCGATCGGCGCCGGCGTGGCGGAGGCGGTCTGGGCCACCTACTCGGTCGGCGCGGGCTACGTCAGCGGGCGCGCCGCATCCAACTCCTTCTACGCGCTGACCCTGGGAATCGGCATCTCGCTGATCGTCGCGGGCGCCGGCAGCGCGGCGCAGTGGATCTCCACCGGCCGGGAGCGGCGCCGGGGAGCCGTGGCCCGGCCGTCGGCCGTCGTGGTGGCGTCCATGGCGGGCGAGAGCGGCGCGGCGCCGCCGCTGCCTCCCGGCGGCAAGAAGTTCATTCCGCCGCCCCCTGCTTCGGCCGAGAGGGGCGAGGAGGAATTCCACTGCCCGTTGACCGGAGGCGGCGCTTAGCTCCGGGCGGCGGACTTCAGAGCGGTGTCGTCAGTGGTCGACTTGTCATGTCCCTGACTCTTCTGCGGGTCGGCGCCGCCGCCCGGTACGGCCTCGGTCCCGATGTACGGCGCGAGGTAGCGGTAGAGCATGCGCTTGAGCTCCATGACGTACAGCTCCCGGTCGTCCCCTTCGTGCTGCACGACGAGGTCGAGGCCGGCCTTGAACATCGCGAACGCCATCTGCGCGATCAGTGCCCGCTCGGCGAGGGACAGTGAGGGCGTCCGCACCGCCAGCAGCTCGGTGATGCTGTCCAGCAGCGACGCGTGCAGCACGTCGTGGTCCTCGGTGACCTTGCCCGGTGCGTCCGGGCCCTTGATCAGGGCGAGGAAGGCCGGGTTCTCGCCGTTGAACGCGATGAACGGCTCGGTGACGGCGTCGATGAGCCGGTCCAGCGGCAGCCGGGCGTTCTCCGGGGTGAACACCGTGCCGTGCGCGGACTCCATCTCCCGGATCAGCCGGCCGCTCAACTCGACCGCGATGGCCTCCTTGTTCGGAAAGAACTGGTAGAGGGTGCCCGGGGACACGCCCGCCTCGCGGGCGATCGCGTTCGTACTGGACGCGGTGTAGCCGAGCGAGCAGAACACCTGGGCCGCGGCCTGGAGCAGCTGCGTGATCCGCCGCTCGCCGCGGGCCTGGCGGCGGCGCGGCCTCTCGTCCGCCTCGGACACATCGACTCCCAGGGGGGATTGACAAACACGAGATGTCGCTCGCATTCTGGAAACGCGAGCGGTAGTTCGCGTTTTGATTCTATGCCGTCATGCTGTTCTACGGGGAGAGGACACCGTCGTCATGTCCGATGTCAACCGCGAGCGGCGCCGTCGGGGGCTGGACGCGGATCGTCACCGCCCGGCCCCGGCTCACGCTGCTGCTCGCGCTCCTCCTCACGGCTCTGGCGGTCGTCGCGGGCAGCGGGGTGGCGGACCGGCTCTCCGGCGGCGGCTGGGAGGCCCCTGGCTCGCAGTCGTCGTACGCGACCGCCGCGCTGGCCCAGCGCTTCCCCGCCTCGCAGCCGAACCTGGTGCTCCTCGTCGACGCCCGCGGCGCCGGCGTCGACGGCCCCGCGGTGGCCGCCGAGGGCCGGGACCTGGCCGCCAGGCTCGCCGCCGATCCCGCGGTGACCGGCGTGACCTCGTACTGGGGCACCCACGCCCCGGCGCTGCGCGCCAAGGACGGCGGCTCGGCGATGATCACCGCCCAACTGCGCGGCAGCGACGACGCGGTGGGCAAGGAGGTCAAGCGGATAGCTCCCCTGTTCCGCGGTGCCCACGGCCCGGTCGAGGTGACCGTCGGCGGCTCGGCGGCGGTCCGGCACGACATCCTGACCACCATCCAGCAGGACCTGGTGCGGGCCGAGATGATCGCGCTGCCCGTCACCCTGCTGCTCCTGGTCATGGTCTTCGGCAGCGCGGTCGCGGCGCTCCTCCCGCTCGGTGTCGGCGTCGTGGCGATCCTCGGCACCAGCGCGGTGCTGCGCGGCATCACCGCCTTCACCGACGTCTCGGTCTTCGCGGAGAACCTGACCACGGCGCTCGGCCTGGGCCTGGCGATCGACTACGCGCTGTTCATCGTCCGCAGGTTCCGCGAGGAACTGGTCCCGGGCGTCACTGCGCGGCAGGCGGTGGGGGTGACCCTGCGCACCGCCGGGCGCACCGTGCTGTTCTCCGCGCTGACCGTGGCCGCCTCCCTCTCGGCGATGCTGGTCTTCCCGCAGTACTTCCTGCGCTCCTTCGCCTACGCGGGCATCGCGGTGGTGCTGCTGGCCGCCGGCGCCGCGCTGATCCTGCTGCCCGCCGCGCTCGTCCTGCTCGGCGAGCGGGTCAACTCCCTGGATCTGCGCAGGGCGCTGCGGCGCAAGGCCCCGGCCGCCCCTGACGGCGACCCCGGCGCGGGGTACGCGCGGCTCGCCCGGCTCGTCATGCGCAGGGCGCCGGTCTTCGCCGTCGGCGCGGTGGCGGCGCTGCTCCTGCTCGGACTGCCCTTCCTCCAGGTGAAGTTCGGCACCGCGGACGACCGCCAGTTGCCCGCGTCGGCCGAGTCCCATGTCGTGCAGCAGCACATCCGCCAGGAGTTCCCGGGCAGCCCGGACGGCGCGATCACCGTGCTCGCCGAAGGCGCCGACCCGTCCGCGCTGGCCGCCTACGACCGGAAGCTGGCCGCGCTGCCCGGCGTGGCGCGGGTGGCCGCGCCGGTCGCCTCCGCCGATTCCCGTGCCGCTTATGTGACGGTGCTGCCCAAGGGCGAAGCCGTGGACCCCGGTACGCAGAACCTGGTCAAGGAGATCCGGGCGGTCCCCGCGGACTTCAGGGCCTCGGTCACCGGGCAGGCGGCCGTGCTGGTCGACAGCAAGGACGCCATAGCGGCGAAGCTGCCGTGGGCGGCCGCGATCATCGCCCTGGTCACCTTGGTCCTGGTCTTCCTCCTCACCGGCAGCGCCGTCATCCCGCTCCAGGCGGTCGTGCTCAACGCGCTGAGCCTGACCGCTATGTTCGGGGCGGTGGTGTGGGTCTTCCAGGACGGCCACCTGTCGGGTGCGCTCGGCTTCACCCCGACCGGCACCATCGAGACGACGCTGCCGGTGCTGATGTTCTGCGTGGCCTTCGGACTGTCCATGGACTACGGGGTGTTCCTGCTCTCGCGCATCAAGGAGGAGTACGACAGAACCGGCGACCACCAGGCGTCCATCGTCTTCGGACTGCGGCGGACCGGCGGCCTGATCACGGCCGCGGCGGTGATCCTGGCGGTGGTCATGGTCGCGATCGGCACCTCCCGGGTGACCAACACCAAGATGCTCGGCCTGGGGATCGCGCTGGCGGTCCTGATGGACGCCATGGTGGTGCGCACGCTGCTGGTCCCGGCGGTGATGCGGCTGACCGGGCGGGCCACGTGGTGGGCGCCGCCCGCGCTGCGCCGCTTCCACCGGAGGTTCGGGATATCCGAGGCCGGCGGCGGGACGCCCGCCGGCGGTACGCGGGTCCCGCCCGCCGGGGAGCGCCGGGACCCGCAGCCCGCCTCCAGCCGCTGACGCCGCGGTGGACCCCTGGGCCGGGTCCGGCTAGGTGTCGTCCCGGCGGCCGCGGTTCCTCGGCCGCCGGGCGCTCCAGGCGCGCACGGTGTCGGCGTACCAGAAGGGTTTGCCGCCCTGCACGACGTCCGGTTCCGGCAGATGCCCGTGCTTGCGGTACGAGCGCACGGTGTCGACCTGCACGCGGATGTGTGCGGCGATGTCGGCGTACGACCATAAGGTCCGGTCGGTCATGGTGCACCTCCATATGGCGGGGATGTCGCTCAGCACCTTTGTCCGGTCAACGACGTACGGCGACGAGCGCATACGGCTGTTGATCTTCTGTGACAGGGAACCCGCGTAACGGTGACAATTCGGCCGGTCCGGGCGGGTGGGACCGGGAGGCGGCGCGCGGCGTCGGCCGTGACCTCGCGATCGGTCGTACGATCACATCGGCCCGGGCGGGAAGTCACTCCTTCGAGGGATATGCCCCATTCGCCCGTTTCGGGGTGGTGGTCCCGCGGCAGACTTCGAACACATGACGACCCAAGCAACTCCCGTACGCACCACCGCGCATGGGTGAGTCCGTGTCCGTCGCCCTGTTCACGGCGGACCTCCGGCTGCACGACAACCCCGTTCTGGCCGCAGCCGCGGCGGCCGGCCGGGTGGTCCCGCTCTTCGTCGTGGACCCCGGTATCGGCCGAGCCGGGTTCGCCGTGCCGAACAGAGCCGCGTTCCTCGCCGAGAGCCTCGCCGACCTCGACGCGGGGCTGCGGTCGCGCGGCGGACGCCTGGTGGTGCGGAAGGGCGAACCGGCCGACGTGGTGCGGGCGGTGGTCCGCGACACGGGCGCCCGCGAGGTGCACCTGGCGGGCGGGGCCAGCCGGTACGCGGCGGGACGCGAGGAGCGGCTGCGCAAGGCCCTGGCCGGGCTCGGGTGTGAACTCGTGGTGCACGACGCGGTGATCACGGCGGTTGCGCCGGGAGCGGTCACCCCGGCGGGCCGTGACCACTTCGCGGTGTTCACCCCGTACTGGCGGCGGTGGAACGCCGAGCGGGTCCGGGCCGTGCGGGCCGCGCCACGGCGGATCATCGTGCCGGACGAGGTGGCCTCGGGGGAACTGCCGTCCGCCGCGGAACTCACCGGACCGGGCGGCGGGCGGCCGTCCCCGGGGCTGCCGCCGGGCGGGGAGAGCGCGGGCCGCAAGGTGTGGGCGCGGTGGCGGGGTTCCGCCCTGGCGGGCTACGGGCAGTCGCACGACGACCTGGCGGGCGACGCCACCTCGCGCCTGTCGCCGTACCTGCACTTCGGGTGCGTGTCGCCGGTCGAACTGGTCCACCAGGCAAGGGGGTCGGGCGCGGGGCAGGGCGCGGAGGACTTCGTGCGGCAACTGGTGTGGCGCGACTTCCACCACCAGGTGCTGGCCGCCCGGCCGGACGCGGCCTGGGCGGACTACCGTCCCCGGCACGACCGTTGGCGGTCCGCGCCGCGGGAGCTGGCGGCCTGGCGGGAGGGCCGCACCGGCTACCCGATCGTGGACGCGGCGATGCGGCAGCTTCAGCACGAGGGGTGGATGCACAACAGGGCGAGGCTGCTCGCGGCGAGCTTCCTTACCAAGACGCTGTACCTGGACTGGAAGGAGGGCGCACGGCACTTCCTCGACCTGCTGGTCGACGGTGACCTCGCGAACAACCAGCTCAACTGGCAGTGGGTGGCGGGCACGGGCACCGACACCCGGCCCAACCGGGTGCTGAACCCGCTGGTGCAGGCCGCCAGGTTCGACCCGGCGGGGGAGTACGTGCGCCGGTGGGTGCCGGAGCTGGCCGGGCTGCCGGGGCGGGCGGTCCACCAGCCGTGGCGACTCCGCGAGGACGAGCGGGCCGGGTACGACTACCCGGAGCCGATCGTGTCGCTTGCCGATGGGCACGCCCGTTTCGCCCGGGCCCGCGGGCTGGATTGAGCGGCGGGCCCGGGGCGGCTCCGGTCTACCGCTGGGCCGGCTCGCCCGCGACCACCCGCAGCAGGTGGGCGGCCGCGGCCGTCATCGCGTCGCGGGCCGGGCGGAGGTAGCGGCGCGGGTCGACGCCGGCGGGGTCGGCGGCGAGGTGGTCGCGGACGGCGGCGGTGAAGGCGATGTTGAGCGCCGTACCGATGTTGATCTTGGACATGCCCGCGACGACGGCCTGGCGCAGTTCGGCGTCGGGGACGCCGGACGAGCCGTGCAGGACGAGCGGGACGCCGACCGCCGCCCGCAGGAGGCCGATGCGGTGGAGGTCGAGGCTGGCGGTCCGTTCGGTCATGGCGTGCGAGCTGCCGACAGCGACGGCGAGGGAGTCGACGCCGGTCGCGGCGGTGAAGGCCGCGGCCTCGGCGGGGTCGGTGCGCACACCGGGCGCGTGGGCGCCGTCCTTGCCGCCGACCTCGCCGAGTTCGGCCTCGACCCACACCCCTTGCGCGTGCGCCCACGCGGTGATGCGGGCGGTGGCGCGGACGTTCTGCTCGTAGGGGAGCTTGGACGCGTCGAACATCACCGAGGAGACGCCGGCCTCGACGCCCGCACGCAGCAGGCCCTCGTCCTCCACATGGTCCAGGTGGAGGGCGACCGGCACGGCGGCAGTCCGGGCGACCGCGGCGGCGCGCCGCGAGCACGGGTTCGAGCCGGCCGCCGTGGAACTTCACGGCGTTCTCGCTGATCTGGAGGATCACCGGCAGCCCGGCCCGCTCGGCCGCGGTGGCGATCGCCTCGGCGTGCTCAAGGGTGATCACGTTGAAGGCGGCCACGCCGCGGCCGGACGCGTGGGCGGCGAGGACGAGTTCGCCGGTTGCGGTGGTGGACATGCGGGCTTCCTCGGGTTTCCTCGGGGGGAGTGCGGGGCGGCGGGGGAGCGGGGTCAGGACAGGACGACCGAGCGGGTCAGGTTGCGGGGGCGGTCGGGGTCGTAGCCCTTGCTCTCGGCGATGGCCACGGCCAGGCGCTGGGCGCGGACGAGTTCGGCCAGCGGGTCGGCCGCGGGGCGGCTCTCCAGGTGGCCGCCGACCGCGGCGATGTTGTCGGCCAGGCCGTCGGGCAGCGGGCCGAAGGACCAGGCGACGCGGCCGGGTCCGGTGATGCTGATCGGGCCGTGCCGGTACTCCATCGCCGGGTACGCCTCCGTCCAGGCGCCGGCCGCCTCGCGCATCTTCAGCGCGGCCTCCTGCGCCAGGCCGTAGGTCCAGCCGGTGCCGAGGAAGGTGACCTGCTCGGCCGCCAGCGCCTCCGGCGCGAGCGGGTCGGTGAGCGCGGTCCGGGCGTCGGCGACCGCGGCCGTCAGGTCCTCGCCGAGGTGGGCGCGGAGCAGGGCGAGCACGGTGGTGGCGAAACGGGTCTGCACCACGGACTGCTCGTCGGCGAAGTCCAGGACGACGGTCTGCTCGGCCGCGTCCATCACCGGGGTGTTCGGGTCGGCGGTGAGCGCGGTGACCGGCACAGAGCCGCGCAGCCGCTCGCAGGCGCGGAGCACCTCGGTGGTGGTACCGGACCGGGTGATGGCGACCACCCGGTCGTAGCCGCGGCCGAACGGGAACTCCGAGGCGGCGAAGGCGTCCGTCTCGCCGTGTCCGCCCTGCTCGCGCAGCGCCGCGTAGGACTGGGCCATGAACCACGACGTGCCGCAGCCGATGACCGCGACCCGCTCGCCGCGGCCGGGCAGCTTCGCGGACTGCCCCGGGGCGAGGACGGCCGCACGCTGCCAGCACTCGGGCTGCGTGGCGATCTCGGTGGTGGTCAGGGATGACGCGGACATGCGGGGCTCCTCACGAAGGGCCGGACGAGACGGCGTGCGCTTGCTGCGGACAGTGTAGATGATTGATTCTGCTTGAAAGAAGCGCCTACTGAGCACAAATGTGCAGAGGAGGGGTCGGGCCGGACGGGCGGGGGCCCGGTGTCCGGCGGCTCGTCGTCGGCCGGCGCCGTGCCAGGGCGGTCGGCTGCCCGTGTGAGCTGGGTCTCAGCGCGGACCGCGATGTCACACCGGCCCGCCCGCGCGGCTCTTGGGTGCATGACCGACTTCCCACGCGTCGTCACGGCCAACCGACCCGACGCGATCAACTTCACCGAGATGTACGTGACCCACGACGGTTTCCGGCGCGACCTGGAGCGGCTCGCCGACGCCGCGGCCGCCGGGCGGACCGCCACCCCGCAGGTCCGCGCGGGGTGGCAGAACTTCAAGCGCCAACTCCACGTCCACCACACGGTCGAGGACGCCTGGCTGTGGCCGCGGCTGAAGGAACTGGTGGCCGGGCGCCCGGCCGACCTCGCGCTGCTGGCCGACATGGAGGCCGAACACGCCGTCCTGGAACCGCGGCTGGAGGCGGTGGACGGGGCCATGGGCACCGGCGCGCCCCAACTGCCGCAGTACGTCGAGGAGCTGCGGGCCGTACTCGACCGCCACCTGCAGCACGAGGAGGACGCGGCGCTGCCGCTGATCCAGTCGGTGATGACCCCCAAGGACTGGCGCGGGTTCAGCCGGGCGATGGCCCGTAAGCAGAGACTCGGCGGCGCGTCCGTGTGGATTCCGTGGATCACCGACGGCATGGCACCGGACGACGCGCGCAAGTTCCTGGCCCGGATGCCTCCTCCGCTGCGGCTGCTCTACCGGCTGTCCTGGGACGCCGAAGTACCGCGACCGCGGGCTGTGGAGCCACTGATCCGTGCCGTGCGGCGCACCCCGGCGGTGGATGGGGGCGGCGGGCCGAGGGGCGGCGGGCGGCATCCGGTGGCGGAGGCGGCGCGGGACCCGTATTCCCCGCGCCCCCGTCACTTCCCGGCGAGGTCGTCGGTGGCCAGCCGCCCCGCCTTCGCGGTCCGCAGCAGGAAGTCGGCGATCATCACCAGCTCGGCGTCCTCGTAGTCCGCGCACACGTCGTCCATGGCGCGGCCCATTCCCGAGAACAGGACGGCGACTTCGGCCTCCTTCGCCTTGATCACCTGGACGAGTATGGCCCGCCGGTCGCGCGGGTTGGGCGTGCGGATCACGTAGCCGCCGCGCTCCAGCCGGTCCAGGACGCCGGTGAGGGTGGCCGGGTGCAGGCCGGCCCGTCTGGCGAGGGCAGTCGGTCCTATCGGCCCGTAGCGGCTGACCAGGTCCAGGCATTCCAAGTCGGCGTCCCTGAGGTCGAGATGCGATCCGACCTGGTGGTTCAGCAGTGACATCTGCACGCTCAGATCGCGCAGCCCGTCCCGTATCCGGTTGGTCAGCCGTCTGCGCCGCCGTGCCGTCGATGCCGCCATAGGCAGGGTGGAATCCATACGCAACGATCCTCGCATCGCTCGCTCGCTCGCCGGGTTGGCCCAGCCGCACGATCGCCCGGCGGCGACCACGATTCCGGCAGGGGCTCGAAGCCTGCCGGGTGCGGCACAGGCGCACACTTTCTCACACCGCCCATTCCCGCTCGCGGTTGTTCGGGTAACGAAATCGCCCTCGCCCGCCTGTGAGGAGACGGGCGAGAGCAGCGTTGCTCCGGGGGTGGATGAGGCGCCCGCAACATGGTCCGGACCAGCCGGTTCGCGCGGTACGGAGATCGCGGCGGGCGCCGTCGCGAGGGTCGGTTCAGCCCGCGGCGATGCCCTCGCCGCCGGCCGCGCCGGGCACCGTGACCGAGCCGATCGCGGCGAGCGAACCGTCGGCGCCCACCCGGAATTCGTCCACCGCGCCGACCGCGCCGGTCTGCACGTAGACGTAGCGGCCGTCGGAGGAGGCGGCCGCGTCGACCGTCCCGGCGCCGGTGGGGGTGTTGCCGAGTGCGGTGAGGGTGCCGTCCCCGCCGGACCGGAAGGCGGACAGGCTGCCGCTGCCGGCGTTGGAGGCGTAGAGGTGGTCGCCGGTGGCGACCACCCAGCAGGTCGCCTGCTGACCGGTGGGGGCCACGCCGACCTGCGTCAGCCGGCCGTCGCGGGCCACGGTGAAGGTGGCGACGGCGTTCGGCCCCGCCTCGGTGACCTGGAGGCGGCCCGCCTGGTCGAAGGCGAAGCCGAACGGCACCGCGCCCGGCAGCGAGGTGACCACGGGGCGGGCGCTCGGGGCGCCGAACGCGGTGATCGGGAAGACCTCGACGCTGTTGGCGGCGGCCTTCGTGGTCACGACGAGCTTCGAACCGTCGGGCGTGAAGGAGATCTGGCCGGGCGTGTGCGTGAACTGCGGGGTGGCGGACGGGTCCAGGCCGAGCGCGCGGTGCCACGACGGCACCCGCACCAGGCGGTCGCCGATCCGCGCGAAGCCCTGCACGGAACCGCCGTCGAGCGCGTTGAGGACGTACACCTGGCCGCCGTGGAAGGTGACGCTCACCGGGAACGCGCCGCCGGAGCCGATCACCTGGAGGCGCTGGAGGCGGTCGCCGCGCACCGCGAAGACGGTCACGGTGTCGCTGCCCGCGTTGACGGCGTAGAGCAGCCGGTGGCGCCGGTCGTAGGCGAGCGAGCCCTGCGACGCAAGGTGGTCCACCTGCGAGCCGTCCAGTACGCCGCCGCGGCCGCCGGTGCCGTAGACGCCGCTGCGGCTGAGCGTGCCGTCGGCCGCGCGCTGGTAGGCGACGACGGTGTTCGCGTCCGTGTTGTCGCTCTGCACGAACACGGCCGCCCCGGCCGCCCCACGGCCGTCGTGCGCGGGGGAGGACGGGGTGGCGGCGGAGGCGGCGGGTGCGGCCGCGAACAGCGCGGCAGCGGCGACGGCGGTGGCGCCGACGACTGCGGCACGGACGGTACGGGCGGTGCCGGCGCTCCTGGACGCGCGGGCCTTGCGGACGACGGTCATGGTCGGTGACTCCTCGTGCGGGAGAGGTGGGATCAGCCCGCCCGCATGCTTCATGGATCGTCAACTCCCTTGATGCACAGGGGAGTTGACGATTACGGCGAAGCTGCGGACTGATTCTCACGCTAGTCCGCGGGTTCTGGAGCCGGTGGGACGAATGCCGACGAATCGCCGTGGCGTCCGGGGTCCGTAAGAAATGCCCACCCGGATGGCCGTGGCCGATCCGGGTGGGCGCGGTTCAGTGGGGCGGTTCGGGTCGGTGTTCGGGTCGGTCGGTTCCGGTGGGGTCTCGGATCGGTGCGCGCGGAGGCGGGCCGCTCAGGCGGCGCGGCGGTGCGCCGGGTCGGACCGGGCCGGTGGGGCTGCCGTGGCCGGCCGGGCTGCCTTCGCCGACCGGACGGACGGCGCCGTCCTCCGTCTCCCCGGTCGGCGTCCCGTCGGCGCCCTCGTCCGTTATCTCCGCGCGGATGGCCGAGCAGGACCGGGTGATCAGCCGGGACACGTGCATCTGCGATATCCCGAGCCGCTCCGCGATCATGCTCTGCGTCATTCCGCCGAAGAACCGCAGGTAGAGGATCTGCCGCTCTCGCTCCGGCAGTCGGCACAGCTGCGGCTTGACCGCCTCGCGGTCCAGGACCACGTCCAGGGCGGGGTCGAGTGCGCCGAGGGTGTCCACCAGGGCGAGCGGCCCGGCGTCCGTCGGGCTCTGGCACTGGGCGTCCAGCGAGAGCGAGGAGAAGCTCTCCAGTGCCTCCAGGCCGTCGGCGGCCTGCTGCTCGGTGAGCCCGGCGTGCTCGGCTATCTCGGCCGCGGTCGGCGGCCGGCCCGGCGCGCGCTGGGTCAGCTCCTGGCGGGCGGCCCTGACCTGGGCGCGCAGGACCTGGACCCGGCGGGGGACGTGCACGGACCACATGCAGTCGCGGAAGTGCCGCTTGATCTCGCCGTCGATCGTCGGCACGGCGTAGCTCTCGAAGGCGCTGCCCCGGGCGGGGTCGTACCGGCTCACCGCTTTGACCAGCCCGAGCGCGGCGACCTGGCGCAGGTCGTCCAGGGACTCGCCGCGGTTGCGGTAGCGGCCGGCCAGCCGGTGCGCCATCGGGAGCCACTGCGTGGCGATGTCCTGGCGCAGCCGTTCCCTGGCCGAGCCCTCGGGGAGCTCGGCCAGGCGCCGGAACGCCTCTGCCGTGTCGGGTGCGTCGTCGTGGGGGTGTTTCGTCCGGGCGGGTGAGGACATGTCCCACCAGCTCCTCACGCTACGGGGTGTCACCGCCGGGGAGGGGGCCGAATGGGGTCTGCCCGGTCGCACACCTCGCAAACCATCTCAATTACGGCAATACGCCGGAAACGTTGCGAGGGCTGGCCCACAGGCACCTCGGCGCGGGTGCGATTCCTGATTCGGGCCCGCACCGGTCCGGTTCCGGCTCTGGCCCGGACGCTGCCCCACGCACTGCCGCTCCCCGTGGGCGACCTCCTCGCCCGCCGCTTCGTATCATGTGACATCGTTTCACGTCGCTCGAAGCCTACGAGGGGCAGATCGAGGCTTGGGTTCGATGGGTTCGAACCGGCCAGAGTGGCCACTAGGAAGGTCTGACAACCCCCTGGCCTTGGATTCCATGAACTTATGTCGCCAGTCTTTCGATATCGTTCGACATCGTGCCACGATGCGGGCATCGCAGGCGCACTCGAAGTGGATTCGAGTGATGTCGCTTTACCACTGGGGTTACGGCTCCATCATGTGGCCGTGGCGCAGTGTGCCCGCAGTCCGGGCACGCTGCTTGAGGCGGGGCGTCGACGCCCCCTCTCCGCCCCGTGCCGGCAGCCGCCCGCGTGAAGGGCCCGACGCATTTCCGCGGTCGTGTGCCCTGCGTCGGACGGGGAGAGGGCCTTCCCGATCGACATCACCTGTAGTGCCGAGTTGTCGAGGGGTGAAATGATCAAGCTGCGCAAGATATCGACCTCATTGTGCGCGGGAGCCCTGCTGGTTCCCGTCCTGCTGGCCCATTCCGCGCAAGCCGCTCCGGAAACGACCGCGTGCGCCAGTTCGGCGGCCGCACCGACCGCCACGCAGATCCTGCGGGTGGACTACGAGAGCGGGACCCTGAATTCGGGGGTGCCGGGCCTGACCACCACGCACGCGACAGCGCCGGACGCCTCCGGTGTCGTAGGGCCTGGACACGAGAGTTCGTACGCGGTCCAGCACAAGGTGACGCTCGGCGATCCGGGATACGAGTCCGACGGCGCGCCGCGCAGCGAGAGCGCGACGGACATGCTCAAGAACGGGCAGTTCGTCGTGGGCGACGCGCAGCGCTACGAGTTCAGCGTTCTGCTGAAGGACTGGCAGCCGTACCGGTCGGGGGACAGCGAGTCGGGCGACATCATCTTCCAGGGCAAGTACGCGGGGGGAAATGTCCCGGCGTTCTACCTCATGACGAAGCGCAATTCGGTGGCGTTCCGGTCGCCGCACCTGAACCGGCAGACGACGGTCGTGCCGGATTTCCGCCCCTTCGTCAACCAGTGGATGAACTTCCGCGTGGACGCGTGCTGGACCACCGACTCGACCGGTTACTTCAGGGTCTCCGTGCAGCTCCCGGGGCAGTCCGACTACGAGCCGGCCGCCGCGTACGAGAACGTGCCCACCTATCAGCCGGTGAATCCGGCCGACCACGGCTACATCAAGTGGGGGCTCTACCGGCCCTCGGAATCGATCGGGAACGGTGACGTACCCACGCGGATCGTGCAGCACGACGACATCCGCATTTTCGATCTGTCCTGACGCGAATCCGCACACGCACCACCTTTGAGGAGCACAGATGACCGACCACGCATTCCTGAACAGACGCCGACTGCTCCAGGCCGGCGGGGCGTTCGGGCTGGCAGCCGCCGCCGAGCTCCCTCCTCGCCACCCGGGCGCATGCCGCGGCCGGCGGGTCGCCCACGACGGCGGTGACCGATCTGGGACCGGGCCTGGTGCAGTTCTCGCTGATGAGCGGGCTGCTGATCGGCGACACCGTCTACATCGGGTCGCGCAACCTGAACCCCGCGGGCGTGATCGGGTTCCACCTGCCGAGCCGGAAGGTGGTGTCGCACACCGACATCGCCGCCGAGCCCGAGCCGTCCATCCAGGCGCTCGCGGCGGACGCCACCGGCCGGTACCTCTATATAGGGGTCCTGCTCAAGGCCGACCAGGGCGGGCCGAACCTCTTCCAGTGGGACCTCACGACGCCGGACCGGCCCGCCGTGGCCGTCGGCAGGACCGAGGACCGCGACATCCGTGATCTGGCGGTCGCCCCTGACGGCACCGTCTACGCGGTGGGCGGCCTGCCCGGGAAGCCGCCCGCGCTGTGGGAGTACGACCCGGCCACCGGCGCCGTCACCGACCTGGGCGTCCCCGATCCGAACGCGACCCTGGCCAGGGCGGTCGCGGCCACCGAGACCACCGTCTTCTTCGGAGCGGGCAGCATCCTCGCCGGCGGGGGCGGCGCGAGCAGGGCGTCGCTGTTCGCCTTCGACCGAGCGGCGCGCACCTTCGCCTCGGTCGTGCCCAAGGAGATGGAGCAGGACCCCAGCCTGCGGGAACTCGCCGTCATGGGCGGGCAACTGGTCGTCGGCACATCCGGCGCGGTCGATCCAGGGAAGTTCGCCGTGATGGACCTGGCGGACCTCTCCTCCTACACCGTGGTGCCCACGCAGGGCGACACCGTCAAGTCGTTCGCCTCCGACGCGGACCGGATCTACTTCGCCTCCGAGTCGGGAGTGCAGTCCTACTCGAAGGCGGACAGGACGATCTCCCCCGTGGAGTTCTCCGGACCGGACCTCGGCGAGATCTGGGGCGTGGACTGCGTCGGCGGGAGTCTGGCGGTCGTCTCGGGCTACGGTTTCGTCGCCGAGATCGATCTGTCGGCCCGGACGTCGGTGGTCACCGACCTGCTGGCGGCCGGCGCGCCCGCCAGTCCGCAACTGGGCATGGGGGTCGCCGCCGGCGGCGGTTACGTCTACGTCGGCGGCAACGGAGCCGTCGCCCGGCACAACCGCGGGACCGGCGAGGTCGCCAACCTGCAGGTACCCGGCGAGGCCAAGGACGCCGAGGTGATCGCGGGCCGCCTGTACACCGGGCAGTACGACGCGCAGGGCATCTGGGGTTACGACCCCGCCCGGCGAGGGCAGCCGCATCAGGTCGCGGACTTCCCCAGCGAGCAGAACCGTCCGCTGGACACCTCGTGGGACCCGGTGAACGAACTGCTCCTCGTCGGCGTGCAGTCCGACACCGAGGGCGGCGGCGCCCTGTGGACGTACTCCCCGAAGACCGGGAAGTCGGCCTCCTACGTCAATCCGATCGACGGCGTACAGCTCGTCCGGGCGGTGGCCAACCGGGACGGTGTCGCGTACCTGGGCGGCGACAACGCCTCCGATCAGGCACCGCGCGGCGCCGTCGTCGCCGTCGACCCGGTCACCGGTCGGGAGAGGTGGCGCGTCGATCCGCAGCTGGGGGCGGGGGTGGCGGCCCTCGCGGTGCAGGGCCGGCACCTCTACGGGCTCTCCAGGAAGGGCACGCTGTTCGTCGTCGACCTGAGGACCCGCACGGTGGTGCACACCGCCGACGTGAGCGGCGTCTGCGAGGGGTTCGCCGCCATGGTCACCAACCGCGGCGCGGTCTACGGCGTCTCGAACACCACGCTCTTCCGCTTCGACCCCAGGACGTTCGCCGTCAGTACGGTCGTCGCCGGTATCAACGGCGCCTGGTACAGCGGTCCGCACATCAACGCCCACGGGGGCCTGCTCTACACGCTCCGCGACCACAACCTCGTCGAGGTCGACGACAGGCCGGCCCGCTGAGCTGCCGCCCGCTGAAGCTCTGCCGTCCGCTGGTCTCCGTCATCCGCTGAGCTTTGCCATCCGGTGAACGGGTGCCGGCCGGGAAAGCCGCAGATCCGTGGACCCGAGCGGATGCCGACCTTTGATTGATATCTTTCGGCTATCGAGTGAAGGCGGAGTCCTCACTCGTTGCCGAGAGAGGACTGAACGTGCTGGCTGACGAACGGCGTGAGGCGATTCTGCGTGCGGTGGAGCGCCAGGGTTCGATCACAGTGAAGGAACTGGCGGCGGAGATGGGCGTCTCCGCCGTCACCTTGCGCCAGGACGTACGGGAGTTGGCCGGCCGGGGACTGCTGGCGCGCGTGCACGGCGGCGCGAGGGCGCTGGCCCCGGCTGAGGCTCCCGCCCCCGCCGCCCCGCCGTCCGCGGGGGAGCGGTATGCCGTCGGGCTCGTGGTGCCTCCCGGCGGCTACTACTACGCGGAGGTGATCCGCGGCGTCCAGAACGCGGCCCGCCCGCGCGGCGTCCGCGTCGTGCTGGCGGTCTCGGGGGAGTCGCTGGCGGAGAACCAGGAGCAGGTGCGCCAGCTCATGGGCGGAGGCGTCGACTGCCTGCTGCTGATGCTGCACCCGGGGCTGCGCCCGCTGGACGAGGCCGAGCAGTGGCTGAGCAGCCTTGAGGTGCCGACCGTCCTGGTGGAGCGCCGGGCGGGGCTGCGGGCCGGCCGGCTGGAGCAGGTGGCCTCCGACCACGCCTACGGCGCGGCCCTGGCGGTACGCCACCTCGCCGGGCTCGGTCACGACAAGGTGGCTCTGGTCGCCAGGGCCGAGAGCCCCAACACGGCCCTCCTCAGCGCCGGTTACGCCGACGCCGTGGCGGCCATAGGACTGACGCCGGGGCCGGAGTACCGCATCAGCACCACCGGTGACGAGACGCCGGCCGAGGCGCGCTTCGAGGAGGTGGTCCGGGCCGTGGAGGCCGGTGAGGTGCGGGCTGCGCTGGTGCACAACGACATCGACGCCATCGCCCTCGTCGGCATCCTGCGCGCACGGGGCGTGCGCGTGCCGGAGGACCTGGCCCTGGTCACCTACGACGACGAGGTCGCCGAGTTGAGCGAGGTCCCGCTCACCGCGGTGGCTCCCCCCAAGCAGGCGGTGGGGTCGTGGGCGCTGGACCTGGCGTTGCGCCGGCTGTCCGACCCCTCCACGCCGCTGGCCGAGATCCTGCTCCGCCCGCAGCTGCGGGTGCGGGCGTCCTGCGGCGCCGACCGCCGGACCGACGCCGGCGTTCGTGCGTCTGAACTGCTGATGTCGTTTGCCTGTCGGGTTTCGGCCGACGAGGGTCCTCGCGGACCAAGAAGACCGGAAAGGTCACCTTCTGGCCCTTCGTCGAGGGCTCCGACAAGGTGGCCGAGGCGTTCAACCGGACCCACCCGGGATCAAGGTGACCTCCGAGTCGATGCCCTCGGGCCAGGAGGACTACTCCGGGCTCACGAACGCCGTACGGGCCGGCACCGTCCCGGACGTGGGGCGTTTCCCGCGACGCCGCGCCGCTGATCTGCACCGTCAAGTAGGCCGGCGCCGTCCCGCCCCGGCGCGTATGGAGCAACGCACGAACGGCCGGTGCCCGCGGACCACGAGGACCGTTCTCCGGCTGTTACTCCCCGGGGGCCGGTTTCAGCCAACTTCAACCGGACAGCGTATTCCTGCCACCGCAGCCCCGATCGCCCCCGGCGGACCGCCGAGTCGGGCTTGATGATCTCCCTGACCTGTGCGAACGGCCGGTGCCCCACCTCGGGCGCCGGCCGTGCTCGTGTGCCCCCGGCAGGACTCGAACCTGCGGCCAAGCGCTTAGAAGGCGCCTGCTCTATCCACTGAGCTACGGGGGCCGGACAGTGGCCGCGGCTGTCTCCGCCCCATGGTGGTTCCGTGACCTCGTACCGCGGTCAAGGATAGGGCGCCGCATGCCTGCTGCCGGGTGCTTCACCCGTGTGACACGTTGTGGAGGTTCGGTGAAGCGGTCCGATAATCCCAGGCGACCGCGGAAGGTGCATCGCTTTTGACGCGTCGAAATGCTGCTGTTGTGCAGTCGTTATGCCGGTGGCTCATTCTGTCCCCTGGTCCCCACCGGTCCCATGGGGGATGCCGCGCGGGCCGAATAGGGCAAATTACCGAGAATGAGCTTCAGAATCGCACCAATATGGGGCATTCTGCCATTGTGGTGATCTTGGACGTACGGCCCGAGCTGCTTGAAGCGCTGTCCGCACTGCGTGACCGTGTCGACGCCGCACGCTTCCCCTTCCCGCTTCCCGGGGCCGCCCGGGCCCGTCGTGCTCGTCAGGAGCTGCTCACTCAGCTCGACGACTACCTCGTACCCCGGCTGAAGGCGCCGGAAGCGCCGCTGCTCGCCGTCGTCGGCGGGTCGACCGGCGCCGGGAAGTCCACCCTGGTCAACTCCCTTGTGGGCCGCCGGGTCAGCGCCTCCGGAGTGCTGCGCCCGACCACCCGCATCCCGGTTCTGGTCTGCCATCCCGAGGACCGCGCCTGGTTCGCCGACCCCCGCGTCCTGCCCCGGCTGACCCGCACCTGGTCGGTACGGCAGCGCTCCCGCGCCGACGAGGACGGCCAGGACCGCTCCGACGCCGAGCGCACCGGGCCCGAGCGCGCCGAACTCCGCCTGGAGGCCGACGACTCCCTGCCCAGGGGCCTGGCCCTCCTCGACGCCCCCGACATCGACTCCCTCGTCACCCGCAACCGCGAACTCGCCGCCGAACTCATCTGCGCCGCCGACATCTGGATCCTCGTCACCACCGCCTCCCGCTACGCCGACGCGCTGCCCTGGCACCTGCTGCGCGCCGCCAAGGAGTACGACGTCACCCTCGCCACCGTCCTCGACCGGGTCCCGCACCAGGTCGCCGACGACGTCAGCCGGCACTACGCCGCGCTGCTCACCAAGGCCGGTCTCGGCGACGTACCCCGCTTCACCGTGCCCGAGCTGCCCGAATCCGCGGGCGGCGGCGGCCTGTTGCCGCAGACCACCGTCGCCGCGCTGCGGGCCTGGCTGGCGCACTGCGCCGAGGACCCCGCGGCCCGGCAGCACGCCGCCCGCCGCACCGCCGTCGGCGCCCTCGACTCCCTGCGCCGGCGGCTGCCCGCCCTCGCCTCGGCCTCCGCAGCCCAACACGCCGCCGCGCTACGGCTGGCCCGCGCCGCCGAGGACGCCTACGAGCAGGCCGCCGCCCGCATCGACACCGCGATCACCGCGGGCGCCCCGCTGGCCGGGGAGGCGCTCGCCCACTGGCAGGACTACCCCGCGTGCGGGCCGGACGCCCTCCAGCAGGCCCTGGCCGAGGAGTTGGCCGCGCTGCTGCGCACCGAGACCGACGCCGCCGACGAACGGGTCACCGAGGGCTGGCGCCGCGAGCCGGCCGGCAGCGCCCTGCTCGACGACCCCGCCGCCCGCCCCGACCGTGAACGGGTGGCCGTCGCCGCCCGCATCGACAAGGGCGTACGCCGCTGGCGGCGCGGAATCACCGAACTCGCCTACGCCGAGGTCCGCGCGGGCCGTTCGGCCGACCGCCCGGCCGCCGATCCGGAGGACGTGGCCGCCCTGCTGATCACCGCGCTGCTCGGCGGCCGGGCCGGACGCGCCGCGGGCGAGGGGCTCGCCGAGACGGTCGGCGCGCAGGCGGCGCTCCGGCTGCGCGACGCCGCCCGCGACCGGCTCGACGCCGCCGTCACCGCCCTGCTGCGCCGCGAACGCGAGCGGCGCCTGGTGCCCGTCGACGGCTACGACGTCACCGCCGGGCAGCAGTCCGACCTGATCGCAGCCCTGTCCGTACTACAGAAGGAGAGGTGACCGCGGTGCCCGCCACCCCCTCGGCACTGGACGCCCTTGCCGCGCACGCATCCGAGGAGGCGGGGGCGACCGACCCGCTGACCGTACGGGTGGAGGCGCTCGGCGAACTGCTCGGACTGTCCAGGACCCGGATCAGCCCGAACGACCTGGCCGAGAGCAGCGAACTGCTGGCGCGCGTCGGCGAACGGCGCCGGCTGTCGCTGGAGCACACCGTCGTCGCCGTGGCGGGGGCGACCGGCAGCGGCAAGTCGACGCTGTTCAACGCGCTGGCCGGCATGGAGATCTCCGCGACCGGGGTGCGCAGGCCCACCACGGCGCGGCCGGTGTCGTGCGCCTGGCAGCCGGAGCGGGCGGCCGGGCTGCTGGACCGGTTGGGCGTCGCCGCCCAGGACCGGTACGCCAGGCACGGCCTGCTGGACACGACGGCCCCGGCACCGGCGCCGGCCCTGCCCGGTCAGGCCGGCGCACCTGGCGGCGCTTCCCACTGTTCAGTTGGTGGCGGCTTCGAGGCCGGTGCGGACCTCGGCGCCGTCGAGGAGCAGAGCCTCCGAGGGCTGGTGCTGATCGACCTCCCCGACCACGACTCCGCCGCCACCGGTCACCGCGAGCAGGTGGACCGCCTGCTGCGGCTGGTGGACGTCGTCGTCTGGGTGCTGGACCCGGAGAAGTACGCCGACGCGGCACTGCACGAGCGCTACCTGCGTCCCCTGGCCGGGCACGCCGATGTCACCGTGCTGGTGCTCAACCAGGTGGACCGCCTCCCGGGGGACACGGTCGACCTGGTCCTCGACGACCTGCGGCGGCTGCTCGACGAGGACGGTCTCGCGGTCGGCGAGCACGGCGACGCGGGGGCCGTCGTGCTCGCCGCCTCCGCACTCTCCGGGCAGGGACTGCCGGACCTGCGTGCCGTGCTGGCCCAGATCGTCAGCGAGCGCACTGCTGCGGGGCAGCGGCTCGCGGCCGACATGGACCGCACGGCGAGCAGGCTCCAGCCGCTCTACGTCGGCGAGGGCGGCGCCGGGCTCACCGATCCGGCGCGCGAGGAGTTCATCGACCGGCTCGCGGACGCGGTGGGCGCGGCCGGGGCCGGTCAGTCGGCGGAAAGGGACTGGGGGCGGGCCGCGTGGGACGCGTGCGGCACGCCGTGGAGTCGACTGTTCAGTGAACGGAGCAGCTCCGACGACTGTTCCCGATTCAGCCCGAAATCGCCTGGTTCACCCGTTCGAAGGACAAAG
This sequence comes from uncultured Actinomycetota bacterium, assembly GCA_963820715.1. Taxonomy (GTDB): domain Bacteria; phylum Actinomycetota; class Actinomycetes; order Streptomycetales; family Streptomycetaceae; genus Actinacidiphila. Next base: position 293,905 of record CAWGAU010000009.1, read on the forward strand.
GAACGGCTGGTGGCGGGACTTCGGCCTGCCTCACGACCTGCTCCGCAGCCTGTCCCACGACCTGCCCAGCGGCCGGGACAGCGGCCCGGAGTCCGGCCGGTGATCCGGCCCGGCGCAGGGCAGTCGGCCGGGCCCGGCGCCGGCCGCGCGCCGGTTCCCCGTCCTTCCTCTTCTCCTGTGCTCCCGACGTCGTCCCGGCCGGTGATCGACGAGGCGGTGCGCGGGGTGGCCGCCGACGCGGCCCGGGGCCTGCCCGCGCCGTGGGCCAGGGCGGTGCGGGACGCGGCCCGGCGAGGCGGGGAGGGGCTGCCCGCGGCGCTGGACGGCGCGGTCGCGCGGGCCCGGCCCGGTGGGCCGGAACGGCCCGGCTGGTGGTCGGCGGCAGCGGCCGTGCAGTGGTTGCTGATGGCGCTGTCGCTGGCCGGAGTGGTCTGCCTGACCGCGGTCGCGACCGGTTCCCTGGCCCCGTCGTGGTGGCCGCCGCTGGTGATGAGCTCGGTCGGTGGCCTCGGCGGTCCCCTGGTCTCGGGCGCGTGCCGGATCGCCGCCCGCGGTCCGGCCCGGCGGTACGGGCAGGCCGCGGAGCGCCGGCTGCGGGACGCGGCGGCCGACTGCGGCCGGGCCAGGGTGCTCGAACCGGTCGCGGCCGAGCTGATGCGCTACCGCGAGGTGCGCGAGCAGTACGCGGTCGTCGCCGGGTCCGCTCCCGCGCACGGCAGGCTACGCGCGGCCGTGCAGCCCGGCCATCAGGCGGGACGCGGCGCGGACTACCGAGTGGATCGACGGGTGGACCGTACTCGGACGTGCCCGGATCGGGGAGCGGAACGCGGGACGGAACAAGTGGTGGACCAGCGGACGGACCGGTCGGCCGGCCGGCGGGCGGATCACCCCTGGGGGTGACGAAGTTATCCACATCCGGCGGGTTATCAACAGATTCAAAATCTTTTCGCTGGGACTGCCGGAATTCGCGCACGATGTTCTTGTCGCGCCCCGCACGGGGGCGCGGTCGAGAAAGGGAGTGCGCGATGAACGAGACCCTGGTGACCGTTGTGGGAAACGTGGCGACCGAGCCGGAGAGCCAGGTGACCGCCACCGGTGTCACCGTCTCCCGGTTCCGGCTGGCCACCACTTCCCGGCGCTGGGACCCGGAGCGCGGGGCGTGGACGGACGGGGCGACGAGTTTCTACACGGTGCGCGCGTGGCGCAGCCTCGGGAGCAACGTCAAGGAGTCCGTCTGCCTCGGTGAACCCCTGCTCGTGCACGGGCGGTTGAGAATCCGTCAGGAGGAGAAGGACGGTCGGCGGTATCTGTCGGCCGAGCTGGAAGCGGTCGCGATCGGCCATGACCTCGCCCGGGGAGTGACTCGATTCACCAGGTCATCGGCGCCCGCGGCCGGAGTGCGGATGGAGCCCGAGTCGCCGGCGCCGCCACTGACGGCCGCCGTGCCCTGAGTGTCCGGCCTATCCGTATTCCGGGTATTCCGGAAGTGAATTCCGTCGATGACTTATCGACAATCGCGGAAACACGCCTGCCGGACCGTAACGATTGAGATGCGAATACCGGGCGGGCCCATCTCGACGCTGCCCGGGCGAGGCGCGGTTCCTAGGATTTCGACGTTCGCACGCACGGGGGCTCGGAACAGCAGGCGAGGCGACCCTCATCTCGACCACGCGCCTCGCCCGGAGGGGAAACACACCATGTTCAAGACTCACAGACGGAGCGCTGCCCGTCTCGCCGCGGCCGGTGTCGCCACCGGCCTGCTCGCGGCGGGCGCGCTCGCCGGAGCGGCCACGGCCTTCGCGGACCCGGTGACGCCGTCGGCCGGCGGAGCGACCGCCGTCCTCCAGGGACTGGAGAACGGCAAATACGGCCTTGCCACGGTCAAGGACTCCAACGGCACCGTCACCGCGGACCGCCAGGCGGCCGGGCTCTTCTGGATGAAGCTGCCCAGTGGCGGCACCATCGAGACCTACTGCATCGACTTCAACCACCACACGGAGAAACTGGCGTCGTACGATGAGGTGCCCTGGAGCGACTCGACGCTTCGCGACAACCCCGACGCCGGCAAGATCGCCTGGATACTGAACAACTCCTACCCCAAGATCGACGTGGGGGCGATCACCGGCACCCTGAAGAGCGCCGGAGTCACCCTGGACCACCCGCTGACGTCCGACCTGGCGGCGGCCGGTACGCAGGTGGCGATCTGGCACCTGTCGGACCCGACGGTGAACGTGCAGGCGAACGACAGTGACGCCAAGGCGCTCTCGGACTACCTGGACAGCCACGCGCAGACGCTCGACGAGCCCAAGCCGTCGCTGTCGCTGGACCCGGCGGCGGTCTCCGGCAAGTCCGGCGACCGGCTCGGCCCGGTGACGGTGCACACCACCGTCGACACCGTCAGCGTCGCACTCGGCGCCGGCGCGGCTGCCGGGACGAAGATCGTCGACAAGTCCGGCCACCCGGTGACCACCGCGCACAACGGCACCGAGCTGTACTTCGACGTGCCCGCGGGCACCGCCGACGGCTCCACCTCGGTGACCGTCTCCGCCAGCACCGACGTCTCGATCGGCCGGGCCTTCTCCGCCACGGACAAGTCCAGCCAGTCCCAGATCCTCGCCGGGTCGGACAGCACCACGGTCAGCGCGGCGGCGCAGCTCACCTGGGCCAAGAAGGGCCCGATACCCGCGCTGTCCGCCCAGGTCGACTGCGCCAAGAGCGGCGTCGACGTGAGCGCGGCCAACCAGGGCGACGAAGCGTTCACCTTCCAACTGGAGGGGAAGAGCTACACCGTCGCGCCCGGGAAGTCGCAGACCATCACGGTGCCGGTCGCCGAGGACCAGAAGTACAAGATCGACATCACGCTGCCCGACAAGTCGGTGAAGACCTTCGAGGGCGTGGTGGACTGCAAGACCTCGACGCCCGCGCCGACCACCCCGGGCAACCAGCCCAGCCCGGCCGGCAACGGCGGCAAGAACCTCGCCGAGACCGGTAGCAGCAACGCCACCCCGATGATCGCGGGCATAGCCATCGCCCTGGTCGTCATCGGCGGCGGCGCGATCTTCTTCATCCGCCGCAGCAAGAAGAACTCCGCGGCCTAGCAGCCAGGGCCCGGGACCGTCACCACGGTCTCGCGCCCAGGCCCGGGTCCCGGCGTACCCCAGCGGTCCGCCGGGACCCGTCCGCCCCGACGGAATGACGACATACGGTCACGGGGCGCTGCATGGCGAGTACGGGTCAGGTCGCTGGGGCCGGGGGCTGAGCAACCCATTCGCCGCCATGGGTGGACGGCTGGCAAGATGGGGTGTATCTGCCCTCACGCGGCGGAGCCGCACATTGGCCCTTCTCGAATGCCGGACGGTTTCTCTTGGCTGAGTACATCTACACGATGCGCAAGACGCGCAAGGCGCACGGCGACAAGGTCATCCTCGATGACGTGACGCTGAGCTTCCTGCCCGGCGCGAAGATCGGTGTGGTCGGCCCGAACGGTGCCGGTAAGTCCACCGTGCTGAAGATCATGGCGGGGCTGGAGCAGCCGTCGAACGGCGACGCGTTCCTGTCGCCCGGGTACAGCGTGGGCATGCTGCTCCAGGAGCCGCCGCTGGACGAGTCCAAGACCGTGCTGGAGAACGTGCAGGACGGCGTCGCGGACACCAAGGCGAAGCTGGACCGGTTCAACGAGATCGCCGAGCTGATGGCGACCGACTACTCCGACGCGCTGCTCGACGAGATGGGCAAGCTCCAGGAGCAGCTCGACCACGCCAACGCGTGGGACCTGGACGCGCAGCTGGAGCAGGCGATGGACGCGCTGGGCTGCCCGCCCGGGGACTGGGCGGTCACCACCCTGTCCGGTGGCGAGAAGCGCCGCGTCGCGCTCTGCAAGCTGCTGCTGGAGGCGCCCGACCTGCTGCTGCTGGACGAGCCGACCAACCACCTCGACGCCGAGTCGGTGCAGTGGCTGGAGCAGCACCTGGCGAAGTACGCCGGCACCGTCGTCGCCGTGACCCACGACCGGTACTTCCTGGACAACGTGGCGCAGTGGATCCTGGAGCTGGACCGCGGCCGGGCGATCCCGTACGAGGGCAACTACTCCACGTACCTGGAGAACAAGGCGTCCCGGCTGCAAGGTCGAGGGCCAGAAGGACGCCAAGCGGGCCAAGCGCCTCAAGGAGGAGCTGGAGTGGGTCCGCTCCAACGCCAAGGGGCGGCAGGCCAAGTCGAAGGCGCGGCTGGCCCGTTACGAGGAGATGGCGGCCGAGGCCGACAAGATGCGGAAGCTGGACTTCGAGGAGATCCAGATCCCGCCGGGCCCGCGGCTCGGGTCGGTCGTGGTCGAGGTCGACGACCTGCACAAGGCGTTCGGCGACAAGGTGCTGATCGACGGACCTGTCGTTCACGCTGCCGCGCAACGGCATCGTGGGCGTGATCGGCCCCAACGGCGCCGGCAAGACCACGCTGTTCAAGATGCTCCAGGGCCTTGAGCAGGCCGACACCGGGGACATCAAGGTCGGCGAGACCGTGAAGATCTCCTACGTCGACCAGGGCCGGTCCAACATCGACCCGAAGAAGACGCTGTGGGAGGTCGTCTCGGACGGCCTGGACTACATCAACGTCGGCCAGGTCGAGATGCCGTCGCGGGCGTACGTGTCGGCGTTCGGCTTCAAGGGGCCGGACCAGCAGAAGCCGGCCGGGGTGCTCTCCGGCGGTGAGCGCAACCGCCTCAACCTGGCGCTGACCCTCAAGCAGGGCGGCAACCTGCTGCTGCTCGACGAGCCGACCAACGACCTCGACGTCGAGACGCTGTCCTCGCTGGAGAACGCGCTGCTGGAGTTCCCGGGCGCGGCCGTGGTCGTCTCCCACGACCGCTGGTTCCTGGACCGGGTGGCGACGCACATCCTGGCGTACGAGGGCGACTCGAAGTGGTTCTGGTTCGAGGGCAACTTCGAGTCGTACGAGAAGAACAAGGTGGAGCGGCTCGGTCCGGACGCCGCCCGGCCGCACCGCGCCACGTACAAGAAGCTGACCCGCGGCTGATGGCACGGCACATCTTCCGCTGCCCCCTGCGCTGGTCGGACATGGACGCCTTCGGGCACGTCAACAACGTGGTCTTCCTGCGGTACCTGGAAGAGGCGCGGATCGACTTCATGTTCCGGCTGCCGGCCGGCGAGGGGGGCGCGTCGTTCTCGGGCGGGTCGGTGGTGGCCCGGCACGAGATCGACTACCTGCGGCCGCTGGTCCACCGGCACGAGCCGGTGACCATCGAGACGTGGGTGGCGGACCTCACCGCCGCGTCCATGACCGTGCGCTACGAGGTCAAGGACGAGGGGACGGTGTACGCGCGGGCGGTCTCCGTCGTGGTGCCGTACAACCTGGCCGCGAAGCGGCCGAGGCGGATCACGGCGGAGGAGAAGGCGTTCCTGGAGCAGTACCGGGACGACGGGGCCGTGCCCGTATGAGCGTGCGGCTCGGCTTCGCCGAAGGGCCCGCCGGGCATGTCGCGGTGGAGGCGGAGCTGGCCGCCTTCCTCGGCCGGCTGGTGCGGTGGGACAAGTCCGCGGTGGTACGGCTGCGGTCGGCCGAAGGGGAGCCCGCGCTCGGGGTGTTCGGGCACCCGCCGTTCGGCGGCGTGCTGGCCGTGAAGAGCCTGGCCCTGCGCGGCGACGCCGTGGCCGTGGCGGTGGACGCGACCGTCTCGGCGGGGGCGTTGCTGGACACGGTGGCGGTGGCCGCGCAGGGCGCGGAGTTCACGCTGCCGCCGTCCGTGACGGGTCCCGCCTGGGCCGGTCTGCTGCCGCCGCGCGGCGGCTGGCGGCGGCTGGCCGGTTTCGACGCGGCCTCGGTGCGGATGGTGGCGGTGCGGGCGGTGGCCGAGTTCCGGCAGCGCACCGAGGCGCTGGTGCCCGAGCAGCGCACCCGGGCGGAGCTGGACGCGCTGGCCGAGGAGCTGTGGCAGCGGCCGCTGCCCGGGAACGGGTCCGGGGTGACGCTGCGGGTGGTGCACGCGGCGCACGCGCTGGGTTTCCTGCCCGCGCGGACCGGCGCCGGCCCGGATTCCCCGGCCGGCTCGCCCCCCGACCAGGAACCGCACCGCGATCCGGCCCCGGAGCCGGAGCGGAACCGGAGCCGGACCGCGAACCGGTGGCGGAGCGACGCCGAAGGGCGACCCGGAGCTGAAGCCGAAGCACGGTCCGAAGCCGAGGCGCGGGCCGAAGTCGAGTCCGTGGCCGTGCTGGCGGCCGGGCCCTGGCTGCGGCTGCGTACCGCCTACGGGTCGGTGGCCGTGCGGGACGCGTCGGCGGCGAGCGGGCTGACGGTGTCCCCGACGTAGGGACGCGGGGAGCTGACGCTCCCGCTCACCCGTCCAGGTCCGGCCCGGCCTCCTTCGCCCCGGACGCGTCCGGGCGGTCCGGCCAGACGCCGATGTGGTCGGGTTCGAGTTCCAGCAGCACCCGGGAGCGGATGTCGAGCGCGTCGGCGTAGTCGCGCGGGATCTGGAGCCGGCCGGCCCGGTCGACGGTGGCGTACTCGCGGGCCACCACGGACTCCTGCCCGTGCTCGTCGACCTCGGTACGGCGTACCACCTCGGAGGCGGTCCGGCCGTCGCGGATGGCGACGGTGCGGCGTACGGCGTCGGCGACCGCGTGGTCGTGGGTGACCACGACGACCGTGGTGCCCAACTCCTCGTTGGCGGTGCGGAAGGACGCGAAGACCTGCTCGCCCGTGGCCGAGTCCAGCTCGCCGGTCGGTTCGTCGGCGAGGATCACGGACGGGTTGTTGGCGAGGGCCACCGCGATCGCCGCGCGCTGCTGCTCGCCGCCGGACATCTGGCCGGGGCGGCGGTCGTGGCAGTAGCCGACGCCGAGCATGTCCAGCAGCTCGGTGGCACGGGCGGCCCGCTGCCGCTTGGCGCGCAGGCCCGCCGCGGCCGGAGAGCTGCATCGGCAGGATGACGTTCTGCGCGGCGGTCAGGTACGGCAGCAGGTTGCGGGCCGTCTGCTGCCAGACGAAGCCGACGACGTCGCGGCGGTAGCGCAGCCGGGACTTGGCGTCCATGGCGAGCAGGTCGTAGCCGCCGACGGAGGCCGCGCCGGCGGTGGGGACGTCGAGGCCGGCGAGGATGTTCAGCAGCGTGGACTTGCCGCTGCCGGACGCGCCGACCAGCGCCATCAACTCGCCCTGCTGGACCAGCAGGTCGAGGCCCTGGAGCGCCTGCACCTCGACGCCGTCGGCGGTGAAGATGCGGACCAGCCGGTCGCAGCTGATCAGGGCGTCGTGGCCGTAGGCAGGGCCCTCCCGGCGCGCGGCGGCCTGCCGCTCCAGGTCGGCCAGACTGGGTACGGCCCGCCCGGCCCGCGGCGGAAGCCGCGGCGGACGTCCGTACGAGAGCCCGCGGCGGAAGCCGTCCGCCCGGGACCCGCGCCCGGCGCCGAACCGGCCGCGACGGCCGTTCCCGTACGAGCAGCCGTTCCCGTAGGACCGTCCGCGCCCCTGGACCGTCCGGCGCCGTAGCGCCGTCCGTGCCCGCACCGCCCTCCGGCGCCGTACCGCCCGCAGGCCCCACGCCAGTGACGCCTTCCGCCGACATGCCCTCACCCGCTCCGATCCGTCGTCGCCGCCGCTCATGTCCGGTCCCCCGCTCTCAGTTCGGTGCTCTCTCGGCGCCGTCCGCTCAGCCACGCCTGGGCGATCAGCACCACGCAGGCCAGTACCAGCAGCCCCGCCGAGGGCAGGGCGAGGGACCAGGGGTCGGCGTGCAGGCCCAGGCCGAAGTCGACCGGGGCGAGGTTCTGCGGGCCCGTGCCGAAGGTCAGGGCGCGCAGGTCGATGCCCGGGCCGAGCAGCGGGATCACCGCGAGCCCGACCAGGACGCCGCCGACCGCGGCCAGCAGCACCTGCGGCAGCATCTCCAGCAGCACCAGCCGCCGGGACTGCCGCCCGGTCATGCCCATCGTGCGCAGCCGCGCCAGCAGCGTGGTCCGCTGCGGCGCCGCCTGGAGGAGCGACAGCAGCAGCGCCAGCGCGCTGTAGGCGGCCCCGGCGGCGACCGCCGAGAGGTAGATCGTGCGGGCGCCGTGCTGCAACGGGGTGTCGTCCAGCGCGGCACGCTGCTGCTCGCGGGTCAGCATCGTCACGTAGGCGGTGGTGTGCCGGACCACCGACTTCAGCGCCTTGGCGTCGATGTGCCGGCCGGGCGCGGCCATGGCCAGCAGCGTCGTACGGTCCGTGAACTGCGGGAACTTCGCCGTGTCCGGGTGCTGCGCGGCGAGTTGGGCCGCGGAGACGATGACGAAGTCGTCGCCGGGTACCGCCGGGGTGGTCGACAGCGTCGCCTCGGGCCGGATCGTCGGAGGTGCCCAGGCCCGTGGTGAGCTGCGCGGTGCGGTGGCCCAGTTGGGCCGCCAGCTTCGGCGAGAGCACGGCGGGCAGCGGACCGTCGCGGCCGGGCGAGCCGTGGGTGTAGACGCCGGACGGGAAGCGCGGCAGCCCGATCGCGCGGGTCAACTCGCCGTACGCCGCCGGGTCGACGATCACCAGCGAGTAGGGGACGGAGAACACGGTGCCGGGGCTGTTCGGCTCGACCCGGGCGGTGACGATCCGGCCGATGCCGGGCACCGTCCGCACCTGGCCGAGCAGTTGCCGGGCGAGCGTGACCTCGGCGTCCATCCGTACGTCCGCGCCGACCGTGGCGGTGGCCGCGCGGTCCCGGCCGTGGTCGATGCCGGCCAGCACCGAGCCGCCGAACGACGCGACGGTCAGCGCCACCAGCATGGCCAGCAGCGGGAGTTGGCCGGTGGCGGGGGAGCGGCCGGCCCGGGCCAGCCCGAGATGGGTGACGGCGCCGGTCAGCCGGGCCGCGGGGCGGGCCAGCAGCCGCAGCGGCAGCGGGTAGACGCGCAGCAGGACGAGCGCGGCGGCCACGGCGACCAGGACCGGCGCGGCGGCCAGGAAGGGGTCGCTGCCGCCGCCCCCGGTGCCGCGCTGCCGCAGCGCCACGACCGCGCCCACCACCAGCACGGTGACGGTCAGTTCGGCGACCAGCCGGCGGCGCGAGGGGCGGGCGGCGGCCAGGTCCTCGCGGGCGGCCGGGCGCGGCTTGCGGACGGTGAAGGTGGCGCGCAGCGGCAGGGCGAGCACCGCGACCACGGTCACCAGCGCGCCCAGCAGCACCGGCAGGACCCACCGGGCGGTCGGCAGCAGCGCCAGCGCGAGCGCGGTGCCGGCGATCCCGCCGGGCAGGGCGGCCGCGGCCGTCTCGCCGGCCAGCCGCCGGGCGATCCCGCGCAGTGCGGCGCCGCGCGAGCGCAGCAGCGCGATCTCGCCGCGCCGCCGCTCGGCGGCCAGTCCGCCGCCCATCAGCAGCACCGCCAGCGCGGTCGTGCCGACGCCGACCGCGGCGACCAGCACCAGGGGCGCCGCGGCGGCCCGGTCCCGGGTGAAGTCGTCGAGCACGGACGCTGACGCCGGCGTCCACCTGTACGGGCATACCGGTGCGCTTCTGGAGCGCGACCGACAGCGGACCGCTGTCGAAGGACGCCAGTTCCTGCTGGATCGCGGGCACGTCGGTGCGCGGCCAGGGCGCCGACGGCCAGCGGGTGGTACCAGTAGAGGGCGGCGCCCGAACCGAGCTCCGGGATCGACTCGGCGTCCGCGCGGTCCACCAGCATCGTGAAGTGCCAGTACGTCTTGGGGTCCTCACCGGGTGGAGTGGGCGGGACGTTGACGACCGGACCGAGCAGGTCGACGTCCTCGTGCCAGAAGTCCGAGGCCGGGTCGAGCGGGACGACGATGCCGCTGACGCGTACGGTCAGCGACCGGGCGCCGAGCCCGCGCAGGTGGACGGTCTGGCCGACCTTCAGGTGCAGCACCTGGGCCGACTTCTGCGTGACGGCCGCCTCGAGGTACTGCGACGGCCGGCCGGGACGGCGCGGGGTGCGGCCTGCGTCCCGCGACGACGCGGGTGTGCGCGTCCATCCCGGCCTGCGCGACGAGGTCGGCGGTGGGGTCGTGCGGGGAGGTGCGCGGCAGTTGCGGGTCGGGTACGTCGGACTCCTGGCCGGTCCGCACCCCGTCGACGGTGGCGCCCTTCGCGAGCCGGATCGGCGGGTGGACCAGCCGCTGGAACTGCCGCTCGGTGTTGTCCACCGCGCCCGCGCCGAGCGGGTCGCTGCTCATGAGGTCGGCGGACGGGTCGTAGGAGCCGACCACGTTGACCCCCCGCTGCCGGGGCTGGGCCTTCTGCACGGCGTGCCGCAGCGCGTCGTCCTGGTAGCGGTCCACCGCGCGGGGCAGCGCGGCCGCGAGGAAGGCTGTCGCCAGGACGAGGGCGAAGGTCGCCAGCGCGGCGAACCGGGCCGCCCGCAGCCGCACCCGCACCCAGGGCAGCCCGCCGCCACGCCCCCTCGCGCGGCAGCGTCCGCCGCCGCCTTCCGTGGGACGCGGGCCCGCCCGAGGACACCTCGCGCCTGTCCGCGGCCGCCCCTCCCGGGGCCGTCACCGCACCGCCTTCCGCGGGACGGGGCCCGCCCGAGGACGCCGCACCCTCTTCCGCGGGCTCCGTACCGCCGCCCTCCACCGGATTGCGCGCCATCTCAGTCCTCCCCCTGCCGCCGCAGCGCCGCCGCCGGATCGCCCCGCCGTACCGCCGTCGCGAGGACGACCAGGACCGGGGCCACCAGGACCACCGCGAGGAGCTGGGCGAGGCGGCCCACGGGCATGTCGACCAGCAGCGAGGGGACCGGCTGGGTCGCCTGTGCGGTCAGTACGATCAACGGTGTCACCAGCCGGGTCAGCAGCGCGCCGAGCACCACGCCCACGCCGAGCGAGATCAGCACCAGCAGCCCCTGTTCGGCGGCGATCATCCGGGCCAGCTTGCGCCGCGGCGCGCCCAGCGCCCGCAGTACCGCGAACTCCGCGGTGCGCTCCCGGACCGCGCCCGCCGACGACACCGCGAAGCCGACGGCGGCCAGCACGGCCGCGGCCACCACGGCGGCGGGCAGCGCGGACTGCGGCCCGGCGCCGAGCGGGTCGGCCCGCAGGTCGGCGGCGGTCTCGTCGCGTACGAGCACGGTGTCGACGTCGGTACGGGCCCGCAGCGCCGCGGCGACCTTCGCCGTGTCGCCCGGACGGGCGGACAGCCACCACTCGGTGGGCTCGACGGCCAGCGCGCCGCGCGCGTCCAGCAGCCGGTTGACGGCCCGCAGGTCGAACACCAGCGTGCCCGCGTCCTTGTCGCCGCCGGCCGCCTGCACGGTGCCGCCGGTGTCCGACCCGGCGGCGTCGGCGGAGCTGTCGGGACTGGTGCCGTCGAGCGAGGCGGCCCCGGTGAGCGCGTCGCCGGTGCCGGGCACGCCGCGCACCGAGCCGGCGATCCGCACCGTGGTGTCCGTGCCGTTGAGCTGGACCTTGACGGTGTCGCCGACCTTCGCGCCGGTCGCCTTGAGGTACGAGTCGGTGGCGACGGCCGCGAGCGGCGGCGGCGCGGGCACCCGGGTGCGGATGACGGACGGTCACGGACGGCGGCTGCGGACCGTTCTCGTAGAGCTGCATCGCGCCGGTGCGGTACGTCTCGCTGATCAGCGCGGCCGCCGCCGATGCCCGGCGCCGCCGTCCGCGGGGCGACGGCGTCCGGCACGTCGCCGAGCGAGGGGTCGTCGGGGGCCGCGGAGGAGGTCCAGGCGCCGGGCGGGGCGGCCAGCGGCCGGGTGCCGCCCGCGACGTCCGTGACCTGGGCGGACGCCAGCGTCAGCACCTGCGTCTGGCTGCTCGCGGGCATCGAGTACGCGGCGCCGACCCGGAACAGCCGCAGCGGCCCGGCCGGGGCGCCGCCGGCCGGCCCCGCCCCCGAGGCGAGGTCCAGGACGAGCGGGTGCGGGGCGCCGTCCGGCGGCAGGTCGCCGAGCGCGAACTCGTACGGCACGCCCTCGGCGTCCATCACGGTCGCCGTGACGTGGTCGGCCTGGTCGAACTGCCCGGCGGGCTCGTCGGGCGAGCCGCCGGCGGTGACCTTCAGCGTCGCGGTGAAGGTCACCTTCCGGGTGTCGCCGGGCAGCTCGAAGCCGCCGGGACCGGGGTCGTGCGCCGGGCGCAGCGGCGCCAGGACGTCCGCGATCGGCTTGCCGCCGGTCAGGTCGGAGCGGAACTGCATGGCCTGGCCGGCCCGCCGGGTGTCGATGGCCAGCGCGGTCGCGTGCCGGTTCTCGGTGAGCAGCAGGTCCTGGCGGGCGGCGGGCGCGGCGGCGGCGATGCCGGGCACCGCGGCGTAGATCCCGGCCTGGCCGAACGGCGGGGTGGTCATGCCGGTCACCCGCAGGTCGGCGCCGACGCGTGTACTGCGCCTGGTCGCGCTGCGAGCGGTCCCAGCTCGCGCCCTGCCCGATCGCGAACATGCCCATGGCCACGGCCAGCACCAGCAGCAGCGCGGCGCCCGCGCCCCGCCGCGGCCGGCGGGCGAGCTGCCAGCCGGCCAGTGCCAGCGCCAGGCCGCGGCCGCGGGCGGCCCGCCGCTCGCCGAGCCTGGCGGCCAGCGGCAGCAGCCGCAGCACCAGGACGGTCCCGGCCAGCAGGCACAGCGCGGGCGCGGCGACCAGCACCGGGTCGACGCCGAGGCCGCCCGCGGCCTTGGTGCTGAGCGCGCCGCTGCCCGAGGCGCGGCGGTGGAGCTGCCAGTACGCGACGGCGGCGATCACCAGCAGCCCGACGTCCGCGCCCGCCTGCAGCGCGCCGGGCAGCGCCCCGCGCCGGCCGCGGGCCGCGCGCTCGGCCGCGTAGCTGCCGCCGGTGCGCAGCGCGGGCACGATCACCGCGAGGGCGCAGGCCAGCGCCGCGCACACGGCGACCAGCCAGGCGGCGCCCGCGCTGCCGTCGCCCAGGCTCACCCCGGTGCGGGCCATCGCGCCGGTCCCGGCGAGCAGCCGGGTCACCGGTCCCGCCAGCAGCGGGGCGACGACCGCGGCGGGCACCGCGAGCAGCAGCGCCTCGCCGGCGGCCAGCCGGCGCGATCCGGGCCCGCGAGCCGCCGCGGGCCCGCAGCAGCGCGGTCTCGCCGGCCCGTTCCTCGGCGAGCAGTTGGGCGACGAGCAGCAGCGCGAAGCCGGCCAGGATGACGAGTTGCAGCGCGCCGATCAGCAGCGTGGAGCGGGTGACGAGCATGCTGCGGCGCAGCGCGTCGATCAGGCCGGGCAGGTCGCTCGACGCCTGCGCCTGCGAGGTGGCCGCGCCGTCGTGCAGGACGGCCACGGTCTGCCGGACGCCGTTCTCCAGCGCGTCCATGTCGCCGGCGCCGGCGTTCCGGAAGTCGCCGGTGGCCTGCCAGGACATGGCGGCGCCGGCCACCCGCCCGGAGGCGAAGGTGCCCGGGTCGGTGAGCATCGGCCCGTAGGTGGTGAAGGCGACGGTGCGCACGCCGCGGCCCGCCAGCGGGTCGAGCTGCCAGTACGGGGAGGCGGGGTCGGCCGGCCGGTAGACGCCGGTGACCGTGATCGGCAGGGCCTTGCCGCCCAGCCGGTTGGCCAGCGTGATCACCTCGCCGGGCCCGACCTTCAGCGCCAGCGCGGCCGCGCTCCGGCACCGCGACCTGCACCGGGCCGGAGCCCGGTCCGGCCGCGGCCGGCCAGTTCCCCTTCACCAGCGTGACCCGGGAGCGGTCGAAGGTCGGCCAGCAGGGTCAGGTCCGGGTCGCCGCTCTTGGGCGCGCCCGCCGGGCGCAGCGCGAACGGCAGGCCGTACGGCCCGGACCGGGTGCTGGAGTCGACGGTCGTGGGCAGGCCCGCGAAGGACGCCGGCGAGCGCCTGCGCACGTCGCGTCGAGCGCTCGCGGTGCCGGCTCCGGCCGAGGTCGGCCTGCACCTCGACCGTGGACTGGGCCGCGGCCTGGTGCTGGAGGGTGCGGCGCAGCGCCGCGTCGCCTATCGCGCCGGTGAAGGCGGTGAAGGTGGCCAGCACGGAGGTGGTCAGCAGCACGGTGAGCAGGGCGGCGGCGAGCAGGAGCCGATGGGCGCGGACGCGCAGCAGTACGAACCCGGTCACCAGAGATCCCCCGTCCCTTTACTGACGGGATGCTCTCAAACAGGAGGGCGATTCAGAACGGTGACCGAGGTGTCGCAATGCGATCGTGACCGACCGCTGGGCGAACAGGGGTCAACACATACGCTCGCGCACCGGGCGGGCACGCACCGCAGCCGTCAGCCCGGGGTGTTCACCATCGACGCGGCGGCGTAGACGAGGTAGTCCCACAACTGCTGCTCGTGCTCCGGCTCCAGCTCCAGTTCGTCCACCGCGTCGCGCATGTGGCGCAGCCAGGCGTCGTGCGCGGCCTGGTCCACGGCGAAGGGGGCGTGCCGCATCCGCAGCCGGGGGTGGCCGCGGTTGTCGCTGTACGTGCGCGGGCCGCCCCAGTACTGCATGAGGAAGAGGGTGAGCCGCTCCTCGGCGGGCCCCAGGTCCTCCTCCGGGTACATCGCGCGCAGGTCGGGATCGCCCGCGACGCCCTGGTAGAAGCGGTGCACCAGCCGGCGGAAGGTGTCCTCGCCGCCGACGAGTTCGTAGAACGTCCGCTCTTGCAGGGTGCCGCGCCGGATCTCAGTCACCCCCCCATGGTCGCAGACGGGGCGGCCGAGGACCCGGGTCGTAGGACCGGCCGCCCGGGCGCACGATGGAGGCATGACGTGGTCTGCGGACGAACAGCGGTACGCCGGGCGCGACGGGCAGCGCACGGCGGGTGGCGGCGCGGGCGCTGCGGGCCCGGATGGTCCGGCGGATCGTCGCGGGCGGCGGCCTCACCGACCCGGCCTGGCGGGCGGCCTTCGCCCAGGTGCCGCGGGATCTGTTCGTCCTCGATGACGCGGACGAGGCCGGCGCGGCGCGGACGGCCGCGCCGGGTGTGCCCGGCGGGGAGGACGACCGGCGGTGGCGGATGCGGCGGCTGGCCGGCGCCTACGCGGACCGGCCGATCGCGACCCGGGTGGTCGGCGGCGAGCTGGTCTCCTCCAGCAGCCAGCCGTCGCTGATGGCGCTGATGTGCCAGGCGCTGGAGGTCACGCGACGGCGACCGGGTGCTGGAGATCGGCGCGGGCACCGGCTACAACGCGGCGCTGCTGGCCCACCGGCTCGGGCCGGACACGGTCACCACCGTGGACCTGGAGCCGGAGATCACGGCCGCGGCCCGCGCCCACCTGGACGCGTACGGCACCGAGGCGGCCCGCTCGGTGGCGGTCGTCACCGGCGACGGCGCGCTCGGGCATCCGCCGCGGGCGCCGTACGACCGGATCATGGCCACCTGCGAGCTGCCGTCGGTCCCGGCGGCCTGGCCGGCGCAGTGCGTGCCCGGCGGCCTGGTGCTGGCGCCGCTGGCCGGCGGGCTGGTCGCGCTGACCGTGGCCGGGCCCGGACCGGGCGCAGGGGCGGTTCCTGCACACGCCCGCCTACTTCGTCCCGCTGCGGGGCGCGCACGCGGGGCGGGGGCGGCGCGGGCTCGGGGAGGAGTTCTTCGGCCGCCGGGGCGAGGACCGGACCCGCTACGGGGTCACGGTGGACGGCGGCCGGCAGTGGCTGTGGCGCGACGACCCGTACGGCCCGCACATCTGGCCGCTCGACACGTGAGCGCCCGCCCGTCCTGATCGGGGCCGCCCGTTACCCGATCGGCTCCCACACCGACGCGTCGTGCGCGAACAGCACCCGCCGCGGGTCGAAGGCGAGCAGCCGCCGCGGCCAGTCGTCGGGCTCGGGCAGCGGGGGCCGCGCGCCCTGCGTGCGCGCGGTCGCGGCCAGCCGGGCCGCGGCGAAGTCCGACGCCGAGGCGTGCGTCTGCCCGGCGAGCACCACCGTGCCGTCCGCGCGGCACACCACCAGCGACTGGTGGCCCGCGGTGTGCCCGGGGGTCGGCACCACCCACACCCCGGGCCGGACCTCGGCCTCCCCGGCCAGCTCCTCGTACCGCGCCCCGGGGAAGCCGACGAGCTGCTCCGGGGTGTGCGCGCCGCCGCGGACCAGGTCCATCTCCGCGGCCTGCGCCAGGATCGGGGTGCCGGGGAAGAGCGGGTTGCCGCCGATGTGGTCGAAGTGCAGATGGCAGTTGACGACCAGCGCGATGTCGGCCGGCGCCACCCCGGCCGCCGCCAGCGCCTCCTGGAGCGGGCGGCGGTACGGCCGGTAGTGCGCGTCCGTGTCGGCGTCGGCGGCGCCGATCCCCGTGTCGAAGAGCAGCAGTTCGCCGCCGTGGTCCACGAGGTAGCCGAGCGCGGGCTCCACCCGCGGCGCGCCGTCCCCGGTCTCGGTGCCCGGGCGGACGAACCAGCCCAGGTCCAACCGCCGTATCCCGCCTGCCGCGTTCGCGTGTGTGCCGCCCATGTCCGGCGACCCTACGCCCGGCGGACGGTGATCGTGGTCCAGGCGCCGACGTGCACCCGGTCGCCGTCGTCCAGCGGGACGGGGGTGTACGGGCGGATCGGTTCTTCGCCGAGGTTGACGGTGGTGCCGTTGGTGGAGTCCTGGTCGACCACCGCCCAGCCGCCGTCGGGCTGCTGGACGAGCACCGCGTGCTGGTGCGAGACGCCCGGGTCCTCCGGCGCCCGGGACAGGTCGATGTCGGGCGCCTCGCCGGTGCTGTGCCGGCGGCGGCCGATGGTGATCTGGTGGCCGGTCATCGGCAGTTCGACCTCGGGCGCGAACGCCGGGAAGTACAGCCCCTGCGCGTCCGGTCCGCTGCGGGTCATCATCGCGGTGAAGTACACCCGGTCGGCGGTGGACCACGGCCACCCACGCGGTGCCCAGGCCCGCCGCGGCCGGCTCCGCCGGGTGCTCCGCGGGCGGGCGGCGGCGCCGGGGCGGCGGTGGACGGCGGGGCGGCGGGCGGCGCGGCGGGGGAGGGGATGACGATCGGCGGCGACGGCGGCCGGGACCGGCGCGACGCGGCGCGGGCGGCTCGGCGGCCGTGGGCGTGCGCACCGCGCCCGAGGGCGGGTTGAGCAGGAAGTCCCCGGAGCCGGAGGTGACCGACTCCGAAGGGACCGGCTCCGCGGGCCGGTTGACCTGCGAGGGCCGCGAGAGCTGCGACTCGTACCGCTGGTAGGGCGGGAAGGCGGGCGCGGCCGGCGACGGCGGCTGCTCCACCGTCGGGGTGTGGGTGCGGAAGTTGTACCGGCACTCCTCGCAGAACAGCGCCGCGCCCTCGCGCGGGGTCCCGCAGCTCGGGCAGCGCTCCACGCCCGGCGCCGGCTCCGGTTCGAAACCGGCCGCGCCGCCGGACGGCGGCGCCGAGACCGGGCGCCGACGACGAGGACGCGGCCGACGGCGGCCGCGACCCGTAGGTCGAGGCCGGTGGTGCGGCGATCCGCATGCCGCAGACCTCGCACCAGTCGTTGGTGCCCGACTGGTGGCCGTTGGGACAGATCGGCATCGGGACGGCTCCCCCTCCGCCCGCCGGGGCGGCTTCACGGTCGTGCGCGAGCACTATGTACCCGACAGCTACTTTTTCACGCGTACGGTCTTCGTCGACCGCGTTTCCAGGGTCATCTCGTCGGCGTCCGCGACCTTCGGCTTCAGCCGCACAGTACCGCTCGCGGCGTCGACCACGTCGACCACCTTCGCCAGCAGTTTCGCGGTGTCCTCGTTCCCGGAGGCGCTGGCCAGCTGCACCGCCCGGCCCAGCTTGGCGGTGGCGCTGTCCACGTCGCCCGCCTTGCGGGCCTCCAGGCCCTGCTGGATGACCTGCGCCAGTTCGGCCTGGCCGGTGTAGTGCGCGACCTGCGGGCTGATCCGGGTGGAGGCCGCCATGTCGTCGGTCCACACCGCCCGCACCAGGCCCTGCGCGAGCACCTGCGGTGCTGCCGTCGGGCTGCGGCAGCACCAGCGAGAGCCGGGCGGCCAGCATCTCCTGGCCGACGCCGGCGGCCGGCACCCGCACGCACACGTGGTAGTCGCGGGACTCGTCGCCCCAGGAGCCGGTCGGGTAGTCGCCGGCCCGCGGCCCGGCCTCGGTCCGCCGGTGCGGTCAGGTCCTCCACGGTCGGCGCGACCTGCTTGACGAAGGCGATCTCGGAGCCCTGCGGCGTCCACAGCCGCAGCGCCACGTCCGCGACCTCCTTGCCCATCGCGGTCTCCATCATCGACCGGAAGTCGGCGGCCAGGCCCGCCGGGTCGGCGACGATGTCGACCGAGCCGAGCAGCGCCGAGGCGATCGCCGGTGAGCTCCTTGACCTCCCAGTCGGTGCCGACGCCGCGCGCGTCGCAGGTGAAGCGGCCCGGCGCCAGGCGTCGAGCGCGGCCCGCAGCTCCTCCGGCTTCTCGTGCTCGTTGCGCCCGTCGGTGAGCAGGATGCCGTGCCGTATCGACACGTCCGCGCCGCCCAGCAGCCGGTCGGCCAGCCGCAGCCAGGTGCCGATGGCGGTGCCGCCGCCCGCGGTGAGCTTGCGCAGCGCCTGCTTGGCCTGGCCGCGGGTGCGTGTCGTCGGCGACGGCCAGGGCGCCGCCGCCCGGGTAGACCTCGCGCGGCCAGGTGGGTGCCCGCCGACGACGGCGAAGGCCACGCCGTCGCGGAGGGTGTCGATGGCGACGGCGGTGGCGTCCCGCGCGTTGCGCATCTTCGCCGGCGGGTACTCCATCGAGCCCGAGCAGTCGACCATGATCGACCACGCCGCGCCGACCGGGCCCGCGCGCCGGGCAGCGGCCGGCCGCCGGAGGTGCCGCCGCCGGTCGAGGTCACCGTGACGATCGCGTTGACCTCGCGGCCGCCCTCGGGCAGGTACTCGTTCTGGTACACGTCGACGGAGAACTGCGGCACGTTCGACTTGGAGAAGTTGGCCATCGCTTCCTGTACTCCTTCACGCCTTCGCTCAGTCCGCCCGCCCTGCTTCGGCGCCCGCCCGGGCGCTCCCGGCGGGAGCTAGCGCGGGTGGCGAATCCTGCCCGTGACACGGCGGCCGGGAACGGCAGCACCGCGACCGTTACGTTGTCGTGGCCGCCGCCGTCCAGCGCCACCCCCAGCAGCGCGCGGGCGCCGGCCAGCGGCCGGGCGGCGGCGTCGGCCGGGATCGCCTCGGCCAGGTCCGCGGCCGACTCCGCGTAGTTCCACAGCCCGTCGGTGCACACCACGACCACCCCGGGGCCGTCCGGCTCGAAGGCCGCGACGTGCGGGTCGAGTTCCACCGCGTCCGCGCCCAGCCAGCCGGTGATCGCGTGCGCCCGCGCGTCGGCGTACGCCTCGGCCTCGGACATCAGCCCGGCGTCGACCATCCGGGCCGCCCACGAGTCGTCCTCGGTCAGCCGGGACGGCGGCGCTCGGCGCGGTCGTCGGGGATCCAGTACGCGCGGCTGTCGCCGATCCAGCCGACGGTGAACACCGGCGCCGGTCACGACCGCGCTGACGAGGTGCAGGCCGGCGCGTTGTGGTGGGCGGGCGCCTGCGGCTGCTCCTCGCGCGGCGAGCGCGGTGACCGCGTCGGCGGCGGCCAGCAGCGCGCCGCGCATCGCGTCGCCCGGCCTCGGTGCCGCGCTCCAGCGCGCCGAGCAGCGACTCGCTGGCCCGCGGCGGCCGCGGCGGCCGAGGCGTCGTCGGGACGGTAGGCGGTGGACACGCCGTCGCAGACCACGGCGGCCACGGCGGGGCTGCCGTCGGGCAGCGAGGCGGCGGCCAGCGCGAAGGCGTCCTCGTTGCGGTGGTGCCGCAGGCCGCGGTCGCTGACCGCGGCCACGCCCTCCAACTCCTTCTCCTGGTGGTCGCGCTGGCGCGGCTGGGCGTGCCCGCAGTGCTCGCAGTAGCCGTCGTCGTCCACCCCGCCGACCCCGCAGGCCACGCACACCGGGCCGCTGCCGGCCGGTGTCCTGCTCCCCGCGCGGATCGGACCCGCGCGGGTCCGTGCTCGCGGCCGGCTCCTCCTCCTCGCGTCTCGTCCTCGCGCGGGTCGGACCGCCGCGCGGGCATGCCCAGCGCCAGCGTGTCGTCCGCCGGCGGACCCGGCGGGCCCGGCTGGACCCGGCGTGGCCGGCGCTCGCCCGGCGGCCGCCCTCGTCCGCCGCGGCCCGCGGGCGGCGCGAGGACGACGGAGCCGGTGCGGTCGCCGGGCCCCGGCGCCGCCGGACCGCGGGCCGGCCGCCGGCGGCGGGTTCCGGCTCGCGCGGGGCGGTCAGGTCCAGGCCGCAGCCGCCGCAGAAGCGGTCCTCGGCGTCGACGGGCTCCGCGCAGGCGGGACACGCCGTCGTGTCGGGCGGGCGGGCGGCGCCGAGGGCGCCGACTCGGGGAGCGGTGGCATCAGTTTCACACCCACGTCCGGGGGCGGAAGCGGTTGGCGCGTTCCACCAGTTCGATCCTCGTACTCGCCCTGCTGGGCGAGCCGGGCCAGCACCCGGTACGAGTGTTCGAGCCCGAACCGCAGGTCCGCGCTCGTCGACGTCGGCGCCCAGCACGGCGCCGTTCCGGTCGCCCGCCGGCCGCGCGCCGGTCCGGCCGGCCAGCACCCAGTCCAGCGCGCTGCCGAGCACCTCCGTGGCCAGCCGCTCGCGCCGGTCGGCGTCCAGGCCCTGCCGCTGGAGGTCCTCCACCTGGCGGGCGGCCGCGTACAGGTCGGGCAGCAGCGGGCTCCTGCGGCGCCCGGTCCCGCAGCCGGGCCCGGATCGCGGCGACCCGGGCGGCCGTGTAGTGGATCGACGACTCCGGCACCGACTCCAGGGCCCGTACGGCGCCGGCCCGGTCGCCGGACTTCAGCAGCACCCGGGCCAGGCCGAACGCGGCGCTCACATAGCTCTGGTCGGTCGTCCACACCAGCCGGTAGTACTCGGCCGGCGTTGTCCAGCTGGCCCAGCACCTCGGCGCAGACGCCCAGCGCCAGCTTCGGCGCGGGCTCGCCGGGGAAGGCGTCGTAGACCGCGTCGAAGCTCAGCGCCGCCGTCTCGTGGTCGCCGGAGCACAGCGCGGCCAGCCCGCGGTGCCACACCACCCGCCAGTCGTCGAGGTCGTCGTCGGTGAGCGACTGGAGGACCGGCAGCGCGGCGGCCGGGTCGCCCAGTTCCAGCTGGGCCCGCAGCTCGCGCAGCCGCTTCTCCACCGAGTCCTCGGGCGCCGACTGGCAGGGCGGCCACCAGCTCGGCGGGCGCGGCGGCCGAAAGCCCGGCCAGGAAGCCCGCGTTGGGGTCGGCGGGGTCCACATGCGGTACGGGCAGGGCCAGTACGGCGGCGGTCGCGTCGAGCCGCGAGACGACCGGGCGGGACGGCCCCCACACGGCGGGCGCCGCAGCGCCCGCGGCCGGCCGGTCGCGGCCGGCGCCGCCGGAGCGCGGGGCTGCCCTGGGCGAGGGCGCCCGGGGCCTGCGTCCCGGCCTGCCCGGGGACCTGCGGCGGCGTGCCCGGGGCGGCGTCCGCGCGCCCCTGTCCCGCCTGCGGCGCTCGCGCTCCAGCGCCCGGTCCGCGCCGAGCAGCGAGGTGTCGCCCGCCACCGGGCGCACCAACTCGGTGTCGACGACGCGCAGTTCGGGGCCGAACAGGGTGGACAGCGCCGGCCGCGGCGCGCCCGTCTCCAGGGCGACGATCTCGCGCAGCACCCCGAGCAGCTGGTCGGACATCTCCTCCGCGGAGGCGAACCGCTTGCCCGGGTCGGGGTCGGTGGCCCGGACCAGCAGCCGGTAGAACGACTCGTACTGCGCGGAAGACCTCGATGTTGTCCGGGTCGGGCAGGCTGTCCACGAAGACGTTGGTGTAGCCCTGGAAGTCGAAGGTCAGCACGGCGAGGGTGCGCGCCACCGTGTAGAGGTCGGAGGCGACCGACGGGCCGACCTCGGCGACCTCGGGCGCCTGGTAGCCGACCGTGCCGTAGATCGCCGACTCCGCGTCGTCCATCCGGCGCACCGCGCCCATGTCGATGAGCTCGAGCCGGTCCTCGGTCTGGATCGCGTTGTCGACCTTGAAGTCGCAGTACAGCAGGTTGCGGCTGTGCAGGTGGCCGAGCGCCTCCAGCGCCTCGATGGCGTACGCGATGGCCTGCGCGACCGGCAGCGGCGTCGCGCTTGCCGTCCGGCGTGCGCCGCTCGTTGGCGATCTCCTTGAGCGACTTGCCGCCGACGTACTCCATCACGATGTAGCCGTCGAGGGTGCCGGTGCGCTGGTCGAGGTGCTCGACGAAGTTGTAGATCCGCACGATGTTGGGGTGCTCGATCTCGGCGAGGAAGCGCCGCTCGGAGACCGCCGCGGCCAGCGCGTCCTCGTCCCCGGTGTCCAGCAGGCCCTTGAGCACCACCCAGCGGTCGGACGACCGCGCGGTCCACCGCGAGGTAGATCCAGCCGAGCCCGCCGTGCGCCAGGCAGCCCACCACGTGGTACTGCCCGTGCACGACGTCGCCCTTGCGCAGCTTGGGCGTGAAGGAGTACGGGTGCCCGCACTTGGTGCAGTAGCCCTCGGTACGGCCCGGGCCGGTCGCCGCGGCTGCGGCCCACCGGCGCCCCGCAGTCGCCCTTGCTGCAGAACCGCTTGCGCTCGGGCACCTCGGGGTTGACCAGCACCGCGGCCGCCGGGTCGGGCCGCGGGACGGCCGGCACGGAGACCAGGCCCGCGCCGAGCTTGCCGCGGGTCGGGCCGCTGCTGCTGCCGCGGGTGCTGCGCACCGACACCGAGCGGCCGGTGGAGGCGCCGGTCAGCGCCTGGGACAGCCGGCCCGACACCGAGCGGCGGGACGCCTGCGAGGAGGACCGCGACGAGCGCGAGGACGACGGGCCGGAGGACCGCGCGGAGTCCGCGCCCGGGCGCGCCGGGCGGCGCGGCCGGGCCGGCCGGGGCCGGCGGGTGTCCGCGCCGCGGCGGCGGCCGGCAGCGGCGCCAGCCCGCACGTGTCGCAGTACAGCTCGCCGTCGCCCATGTCCTCCAAGGTCCCGTCGCAGCCGGGCCGTTGGCACTTGCTCACGGTCTCCCCCTCAGCCTTTCCCCGACGCCGCTGAACGCGCTGGTGATCGGTCGCCTGTCGCCCCGGCGGGCCCGTCCGCCGCGTGTCCGCGGCGCGGTCGCGTGTCCGCGGCGCGGTCACGCCGGCCCGCCGCGGTCGGTCGGGGTGCGCGGCGCGCCGATCTCCGCGACCGCCTGCTGGTAGCGCCGCACCGCCGGTCGGCCGCCGCCAGGTCGCACGGCGCGCTCCACAGCAGCCGCCGCGCCTGGTCGTAGCGCTCGATGAGCAGCGGGTCCTCGGCCATGCCGAGCCGGGCCACCTTCGCCCGGTACGCGTCCAGCCGGCCGCGCAGCTCGGCGCGTACCGCCAGCGGCGCGGTGACCGCGGTCAGCGAGTCGCGGGCCCGCAGCAGCTCGTCGTCCGCGTCCTCCTCCAGGCCGGTCCAGCAGCGGCGAGAGCCGGTGCCACTGCGCGGAGCGGGCGAACTCCTCGGCCGCGCCGAGCCGTTCGTGCAGCGCCGCCGCCGGGCCGCTGACCGCGGGCACGTCCGAGGCGAGGATCTTCGACAGCACCTCGACCCGGGCGCTGCGCGCCTCGGTGAGGGTGCGGTCGGCCCGGGACATCACGTCGCGCAGCCGCTTGAGCCGGTGCTCGGCGTCGTCGCGCACGTGCAGCACGGCCTCCACCTCGCGGCGGATGTCCTCCAGCCGCCGGCCGGCCTCCTCGTACCGCGAGGTGTCCGGCCGGCCCGGCGCCGGCTTCGGCTGCCAGAACGCCAGCGGGTCGCGACACGGTGCGCGCCCGCAGCCGGGTCAACTCCTCGGCGAGCTGCTCCAGTTCGTCCCCCGAGGGGTGCGCGCCCGGCCGCACCCCGACCGAGTGCGCCAGCGAGCGCACCCGCTGCGTCTCGGCGGCCAGCAGGTCTATCCGGGCCGGCAGCGCCGACCACACCGAGTCGGCCGCCGCCACCGTCTCCATCGCCTGGTCGTACCAGGCGTTCATCCGGCGCAGCAGCTCCTCCAGGCTGAGCTGCTCGGTGAGCCGGGCCGGGCCGGTCAGCGAGCGCGCGTGGTCGGGCACGTCCGCGCCCGTCACGGTGACCCCCTCGCCGCGCAACAGCTCGGTGAGCCGGGCCAGTTCGGTCTGCGTCGGCCAGCGGCGGCGGGCCCGCAGCTCCCGGGCGGCGGCCAGCGCCTCGGTGTACGCCTCGAAGTGCGCCCACAGCGGCGGTGATCGCCGCGTCCGTGCGCTGCCCAGCGCTCCTTGGTGACGCCGGTCAGCTCCGCGCCCTCCAGCAGCCTGCGCCCGGAGTGGTCCTGGAGGGCCAGCAGGGAGGACTCGACGGCCTCGTGCTCGGCGCCGAGACGTGCCAGGGCACGGTCCACGTCCTCCCGGCCCATCACCGGCCCGGATGCTCCCGCGACCGCCATCACACCCTCTTCCTGTGCGTCCGTACCTCACTTGTACTTCGGCCCCGGCGGACCCTCGATGCCCGGCAGGTTCTCGGCCAGCCACTTGTCGTAGGAACGCATCCACGGGCTGCTCGCGCCGCCCGAACGGTAGGCGTCCAGGATCTGGTTGACCCTGCGTACCAGATCGGGCGAGCCGACGCTCATGGCCACACCGTACGGCTCGTGGGTGACAGGTGTTCCCACCAGATGCACGGTCGGGTCCTGGGCGGCCTGGCCGGCGGCCAGCGCGTTGTCGGTGAACACCGCGTCCACCAGTCCGAGTTGCAGCCTGACCAGGCAGTCGAGCTGGTTGTCCACGGTCTTCACCGAGGCGCCGTGGGCGCCCTGGGCGAGCTTGGCCTGGCCGGTCGAACCCAGCGCCGTGCACACCCTCTTGCCTTTGAGGCTGTCGTCGAAACCGGTGATGGACGAGTCCTTGGGCACCAGCAGCTGCTGGCCCGCCTCGAAGTACGCCGTCGAGAACGCCACCCCGGCCTTGATCCGGGCGCAGTTGACGGTCATCGTGCGCACCACCATGTCGACCCGGCCCTGCTGGATCGCCGGAATCCGCTGGTTGGTGGGCACCGTCAGGTACTGCACCTTCGTGGGGTCGCCGAGGATGTCCTGCGCGATCGCCTTGATGATGTCGATGTCGAAGCCCGCGTAACTACCGGTGGCCGGGTCGCGGAAGCCCCACAGGTAGCTGTTCTGGTCCACCCCGACGACCAGCCGGCCGCGCCGTCTTGATGGTCTCCACCGCGGCGCCGTCCGTCGTGCCCGACGCCGGGTCCAGGCTGTCCTGCGCGTTCGCGTCCGTGCAGCCGCCGGCGGTGCCCGGCGCCGAGGCGTAACGGGCCTGCGCCGCCGGCCCGGCGGCCGGCGCCGCTGTGCCCGGCCCGCCGACCCTGCCCGCCGCGTGGTCGCCGCCCGGCAGGGCCAGCGCCGCCGTGAGCGCCAGCGCGCAGGCCGCCGCCATCGCCGCGACCCCGCCCCAGCCGCGCAGTCCGCCGTACCCCGCGGTCCGTCGGCCGCCGCCGTGCCCGTCGCCTGCTCGCCCACGGCCCTCACCTGTACTCCGACAGGCGGCGCCCGATGCCGAGCACCGCACCGGCCGCGGCCAGTACGGCCAGCAGCCCCGCACCGTACGGCAGCAGCGCCAGCGCGTCCCGGCCGCCGCTCGCCGCCGAGTGGAACTCGCTCTGCTCCTGCTCCACCGCGCTCTCCAGACTGGTGTCGACCTGCTGGAAGTACGTCGCGGTGGTCCTGGTCACGGTCGCGCCCCGGCTGTCCTTGCCGCCGATCACGTCCGCGACCGCCGTGGTGTAGTCGCCGTTGTTGTCACTGGTGCGCTCCTGCGTGTGCAGGCGCCCGCCACGCCTGCACCGCCTTGATCGCGGTGTCCACCGGCGCGCGGCCCTCGGCGTTGTCCGCCAGCTTCAGCGCCTGCGCCAGCTCGCCGCCCACGCCCTGCTGGTCCTCGCCCGCCAGCCCGTTCATCCCGCTCACGAACGTCTGCTCGTACGCGTCGCCCGAACCGCGCGCCACCAGCGTCAGGTTCTCGTCGCCGCGGGCCTGGAGGACCGCGATCCGGGCGTTGTTGAGCACCTGGAGCGACCTCGCGCCGTGCGCGTACGAGTCGTCGAGCTGCGTCCGGGCCACCGTGTGCCCCACCACCAGCCACAGCAGCACCACCACGGAGGCGGCGCTCGCGGCCACCATGCCGTGGTTGAACACCCGGTTGGTCCGCTGGTAGTGCCGCCGCTGCGCCCACACCAGCGCGGCCAGCGCCAGCACGCCCAGCGTCCAGGCCGCGTACGGCAGCGCGCTCGCGGCCGAGTAGTCGTCGCCCAGCCGGGACGTCTCCGCCTGGTACAGCTTGTCGGCCGCGTCCAGCAGGCCGCCCTGCTTGCGCATCTGCTGGTCGGCGTACCGCAGATAGGCGCCGCCCAGCGGCAGGCCCAGCCGGTTGTCCGCCTGCGCGGTGGCCACCAGCTCGGTGTACGCGGGCAGTTCGCGGTTGAGCAGCGAGATCTGGGTACGGGCCTCCTGCGAGCCCGCGCTGTTCGCCGCCGCCTGCGTGATCAGCTTCGCGGCGGTGGTGATGTCCGTCTGGTAGCGCTGCGAGACCTGCGCCGGCTCCTCGCCGCCGACCAGGAAGCCGCCCGCGACGGTGGCGTCCGCGTCCGCCAGCCGCCGGTAGATCTCGGCGGCGTCCGCGCTCAACGGTGCGCTGTGGTTCAGCACGTTGCCCGCGGCGGACTGGCGGTCGGCGACCTGCCACGCGGTCACCGCGCCGAACGCGACCACCAGGAGGGCGAGTACGGCGCCGATGATCCGCAGCCGGCCCGGTTCCGTGGTGGCCGCGGCGCGCAGTCTGCTCGGTGGTCTCCACCCAGGCGCGGCGGCGCGGCGGGGCCGCGCGCCGACGGGTCGCCGGGTCCGCCCTCCTGGCCGCGCTGCACCGGCACTTGGGCCATGCCTGTCGGCGTCTGCGTCACGCACCCTCCCCCACGGCTGGGCCACCGCGTCCGCGGGAGTCGCGGCCGCCGCAGCAAGTATGGCTGCCGCCACCCGCGCCCTCCACCAGCGACTCGGGCATGTCCGGGGGCCGGCGGCCCCCTCACTCCCCCACACGCCGCCCCGCTCGGCGCGGTTCCTTCCCCGCGGAAGGGGGTCGCCCACCCAGAGGTGTGGGGGTGCCCTCGCGGAGGGCGGCGCCCCTCCGGGGAGGGGCCGCTGGGATGGTGCGCCCCGGGCGGGCAGTCTGCCGCCCAAAGGGGCGCGGGGAACTGCGCGAGCAACCGGCCACCGGCCGGTGGTCCGGATGCGACAGCAACAGCCCCGTCGGGGCGGTGACGACGTGCAGCCACGTCGTGGCTTGTCGCGCAGTTCCTCGCGCCCAGACGCTCCGTCCGCGCGGGCCCCCAGCGCCCGTGAAAGGGTGGCGCCGCCCCGCGCAAGGGCACCCCCGGCCGTGGAAAGGCACGCTGCGCCGGAAGGGCGCCCCACACCCTGAAGCGGGCGCCGCCCGTGCGCAAGGGCACCCCACGACCGTGGAGTAGGGCACCCTCGTGCCGGGAGGGCACCCCGGGGGTGGCGGGGCCTAGGGGGCGTAGTGGGCGCGGAGGGTTGGCGTGGGCACCGGACGGAGCCCGGACGTGGTCGAGCCCGAGGAGAGCCGCCCCCAGGACCGGGGGCGCGGTCACCACACGCGTCCGCGCCTTGGGCGCCTGCGCCACCAGCCCCGCGTCGAGCGCGGCCATCAGATGGCCGTTGCGCGCCGCCATCACCCCGCCGCCCGAGCACGACGTCGACCTCCTCGTCCAGCAGGTCCAGCCGCCGCAGCGCGACCGTGGCCAGCGCCACGATCTCCTCGGCCTGCCGCTCCACGACCGACCGCGCCACCGCGTCGCCCGCCGTCCGACGTCGCGAACAGCACGGGCGTCAGCTCGTGCCGCCGCGCCGCCGGTATCCGCTCCAGGTGCAGCGCCTCGATCAGCGCGTACATCGAGCCGAGCCCGAAGTGCGCGGGCAGCGTCGCCGCCAGCGCCGTCGGCTCCGCCGCGCCCGTCCTCGGCCCGCGCCGCGAAGTACAGCGCCTCCTCGGCCAGCCCGCGAACCCCCGCCCCAGTCCCCGGAGATCTTGCCGATCGCCGGGAAGCGCGCGGTGCGCCCGTCCGGCAGCATGCCCACGCAGTTGATGCCCGCGCCGCACACCACCGCGACCCCGCGCGGCTCGTCCACGCCCGCCCGCAGGATCGCGAAGGTGTCGTTGGCCACCTTCGTGGTGCGCGCGCCCAGCCGCGCGCGTGCACGGCCTCCTCCAACTCCCGCTCCTCCACCGGCAGATCGGCGTTCGCCAGACACGCCGAGGTGTGCGCGGCCAGCGGCCGGCCGCCGCGCGCGCCGGCGGCCGGCAGTCCGGCTGCCGCCGCCGCCCGCTCCACCGCGTCCGCGACCAGCCCGCGACGGCCGCGTCGATCCCGACGACCGGCGGCTGGAAGCCCGCCGCCGCGGGCGGTGCCGAGCACCGCCCGTCGGCGGCCGACCAGCGCCACGTCGGTCTTGCTGTTGCCCGCGTCGACGGCGAGGACGCCGCCGGGGACGAGCGGCTGGCCGGGCAGGCGTCACGCCCACGCGAGGTGCTCCCGGTTGTGCGCGATCAGACGGTCGGTCAGCGCTTCGGCGTACTCGTACTGGCCGACCAGCGGGTGCGCCAGCAGCGCCGTGAACACCCGGTCCCGGCCGCCGCGCAGCGCCGCGTCCAGGGCCAGGTCCTCGTACGCCGTCACGTTCGCGATCAGCCCGGCGTACAGCGGCTCCAGCGGCGCGACCGGCAGCGGCTCGGCGCCGGCGCCGTCCACCACGGCCGGCACCTCGATCACCGCGTCGTCCGGCGAGGAAGGGCAGCGTGCCGTTGTTGTACGTGTTGACCACCTGCACGTCGCCGGTGCCGCGCAGCAGCGAGGAGGCCAGCGCGACGGCCGCCTCCGAGTAGAACGCGCCGCCGCGCTTGGACGAGCAGCTCCGGCTTCTCGTCCAGCGCCGGGTCGCCGTACATCTCCAGCAACTGCTTCTCCATCGCGGCGACCTCGGCGGCCCGCGACGGCTTCGTGCCGCAGCTCGCGCACCACCTCGTCGTGCGCGTAGTAGTAGCGCAGGTAGTACGACGGCACGACGCCGAGCCGGTCGACGATCTGCGCGCGGCATGTGCAGGTCCTCGGCGATCGCGTCGCCGTGCTCGGCCAGCAGCTTGGGCAGCACGTCCTCGCCGTCCGGGCCGCCGAGGCGCACCCCCCGCTCCCACGTCAGGTGGTTGAGCCCCACGTGGTCCAGGTGCACCTGGTCCGGCGTCACGTCCAGCAGCCGCGGCGAACTTCCGCTGGAAGCCGATCGCCACGTTGCACAGCCCGACCGCCTTGTGCCCGGCCTGGAGCAGCGCCCGGGTGACGATGCCCACCGGGTTGGTGAAGTCGATGATCCACGCGTCCGGGCGCGGCCCTGCGCACCCGCTCGGCGATGTCCAGCACCACCGGCACCGTACGCAGCGCCTTGGCCAGCCCGCCCGCGCCGGTGGTCTCCTGGCCCGACGCAGCCGCACTCCAGCGGCCACGTCTCGTCCTCGTTGCGCGCCGCCTGCCCGCCGACCCGCAGCTGGAGCAGCACCGCGTCCGCGCCCTCCACCCCGGCCTCCAGGTCGGCGGTGGTCACGATCCGCCCGGGGTGCCCCTGCTTGGCGAAGATCCGCCGGGCCAGCCCGCCGACCAGTTCCAGCCGCTCCGCCGCCGGGTCGACGAGCACCAGCTCCTCGACCGGCAGGGTGTCGCGCAACCGCGCGAAGCCGTCGATGAGTTCGGGGGTGTACGTGGACCCGCCGCCCACGACTGCCAGTTTCATCCCTTGACTCCCGTCAGGGTCACGCCTTCGATGAAGGCCCTTTGCGCGAAGAAGAAGACCACGATCACCGGGGCCATCACGAGAACGGTGGCCGCCATGGTCAGATTCCAGTTGGTGTGGTGTGCGCCCTTGAAGGACTCCAGTCCGTAGCTGAGGGTCCACGCCGCCGGGTTGGAGCTGGCGTAGATCTGCGGGCCGAAGTAGTCGTTCCAGCAGTAGAAGAACTGGAAGAGCGCGACGGCGGCGATGGCCGGCCGGATCATCGGGACGATCACGGTGAGCAGGGTGCGCAGTTCGCCGCAGCCGTCGACCCTGGCGGCCTCGGTGTACTCCTTGGGGATGGTCAGCAGGAACTGGCGCAGCAGGAAGATGGTGAACGCGTCGCCGAAGGCCATCGGGATGATGAGCGGCCACAGGGTGCCGTCCATGCCCATCTGCTTGGTCCAGAACAGGTACATCGGGATGATGACCACCTGCGGCGGCAGCATCATCGTCGAGATGACCAGCACCATGATCAGATTGCGGCCGCGGAAGCGGAACTTGGCGAGCGCGTAGGCGACCGGCAGCGAGGACACCACGGTCAGCACGGTGCCGGAGCACGGCGTACACCAGGGTGTTGCGCCACCAGGTCAGGAAGCCCGGGGTGTCCCAGACGGTACGGAAGTTGGACCACTGCGAAGGGGTGCGGCCACAGGTCGCGGGTGAGCGCCTGGTTGTCGCTCATCAGCGCGGTGAGCAGCACGAAGACGAACGGCAGCACGAAGAACGCGGCGGCCGCGATGCCGAGGGAGTGCACCGCGATCCAGTGCAGGGCGCGCCTGCGCCGCGCGGTGCGCCGGGCGCGGGCGTCGGGGCCGGCGCCGGGCTCGCGCACGGGGGCGCCGGGGGCGAGAGTCGCTTGGGTCATGGTGGATCAGTCCTCCGCCGACAGGAAGCCGCTGCGCCGGCGCATCAGCAGCGCCGTGAACGCCATGGACAGCACGAACAGCACGAGGGCGATCACGCACGCGGAGCCGTAGTCGAAGTGCTGGAAGCCCAGGTTGTAGACGAGTTGCGGCAGGGTCAGGGTCGACTTGTCGGGGTAGCCGGGCTCGAACTGCTGGCCCGAGTTGCCGATGATGCCGGAGGCGACCTTCCCGGCGACCATGCGGCTGCGTGTAGTACTGCATGGTCTGGATGACCCCGGTGACCACGGCGAACATCACGATCGGCGAGATGTTCGGCAGCGTGACGTACCGGAAGCGCTGCCACGCCCCGGCGCCGTCCAGCTCGGCGGCCTCGTACTGCTCCTTGGGGACGTCGAGCAGCGCGGCCATGAAGATGACCATGAGGTCGCCGATGCCCCACACGGCGAGCAGGGTCAGCGCCGGCTTGGACCAGTGCGGGTCGGTGAACCAGCCGGGCGTCGGCAGGCCGAGGTTGCCCAGCAGGTGGTTGACCGGCCCGGTGCCGGGGTTGAGCAGGAAGACGAACGCCATGGTCGCGGCGACCGGCGGGGCCAGGTAGGGCAGGTAGAACGCGGTACGGAAGAAGCCCGCGCCGGTCTTGATCTTGGTGATCAGCAGCCCGATGCCGAGCCCGAAGACCACCCGCAGCGTGACCATCACGACGACCAGCCACAGCGTGTTGCGCAGCGCCGGCCAGAAGAAGCGGGTACTCCGTGAAGACGTAGTGCCAGTTCTTCCCGCCCGTCCAGGTCGGCGGGTTGATGCCGTTGTAGTGCATGAACGAGAAGTAGACGGTGGAGACCAGCGGGTAGACGAAGAAGACGCTGAACCCGATGATCCACGGCGACAGGAAGGCGAGGGTGCGCAGCGCGGCCTTGCGGCGCTTGACCCGGAGCAGTGGGTGGACGGCGGCGGTCATCACTTGGCCTGCGCGATGTCCTTGTCGACCTGCGTGTCGACGCCTTGCGAGCCCGGCGGTGAGGTTCTTGGCCTTGCCGGACTCGTAGGCGTAGCCGAAGTCCTGGAGGGTCACCTGGTACGGCGCCGCCGTTGATGCTGGGCGGGGTGGTGGTGCTGTTCGGGTTCTGCGCGATGTCGATGAAGGTCTTGAAGCCCGGGTCCTGGTCGCAGCTTCGGGCGACTTGAGCGCGGCCAGCGTGGAGGGCACGTTGTGGATGGCGTTGGCGAAGGAGACGACCGCGTCGGTGTCGGTGGTCATGAACTTCACCAGCTCCCAGGCCGCGTTCTTCTTGGTGCTGGTGTCGGCGATGCCGATGATCGTGCCGGACAGGTAGCCCTTGCCGTAGGTGCTCGCCTGGTCGTCGGGGACCGGGAAGGGCGCCACGCCGAGGTCCTTCACGCCGGCGTCCTTGGCCATGCCCAGCCGCCACTCGCCGTCGATGCCCATCGCGACCTGGCCGGTCTGCAGCGGGTTCTTGGCGCCGAACTCGTCACCGAAGGTGTTGCGGTACTTCTCCAGCTTCGCGAAGCCGCCGAGCGACTTCACCAGGTCCTGCTGCCAGGTGAACATCGCGGCGAAGCCCGGGTCCTTGGCGACCTGGGACTTGCCGGCCGCGTCGAAGTACTTCACGCCCCACTGGGCGGCCAGGTGGGTGGGGGTGGACTCGTAGCCGTGGAAGTCGGGCATGAAGCCGAGCTGGGAGTACGAACCGCCCTTGGACTTGGTCAGCTTGAGGGCGTCCTGCTTGAACTCGCTGAGCGTCTTGGGCGGCGCGGTGATGCCGGCGGCGGCGAACTCCTTCTTGTTGTAGTAGAGCCCGTACGCGTCGCCGAGCAGCGGCAGCGTGCAGCGCTTGCCCTGGAACTGGGTGTACTCCAGCATCGGCTTGGGGAAGGTGGCCGCCGGGTCGATGCCCGACTTCTTCAGGAACGGCGCAGGTCGGCCATCGCGCCGGAGGAGCAGAACTGGCCGACGTTGTCGGTGGTGAAGGACGAGACGACGTCGGGCGCCTTGCTGCCGCCGGCCCGCAGCGCCTGGTTGATCTTGTCGTCGGTGATGTTGCCCTGCACCTTGACGTGGATGTTGGGGTGGGCCTTCTCGAAGCGGGCGACGTTGTCGTTGATCGCCTTCAGCTCGTTGGGCGCCGTCCAGCCGTGCCAGAAGGTGATGGTGACGTCCTTGGCGGCGTCGTCGGTGGCACCGGACGAGTTCTGACCGGTACAGGCGCTCGCGAGCAGGGTTATCGCGGCGCTCGCCGCCACGGCGGCGGCTGCCTTCGTCAGACGGGACACTGGCTCTTTACCTCCGGGAGGAAGGGGCTTACGCGGGTGTGCGGTGCCGTCGGAACGGCGGGGGAGGGCTGCCGTTCCGCGGTGGGTGCTGCGGGGGTCGGGTGGGTGGCGGGGGTCAGCGCGAGGTGTCGAACACCTCGTCGCGGGTGGTGGCGAGCGCGCTCTCCAGCGCGCCGCTGAGGACGGGGTGCGCCTCGACGGTGCCGAGCACCAACCGGGGCCGGGGGACGGCCAGTTCGGCCAGTTCGGACTGGATCAGGGCGCGCAGCGGCTCGCCGCCGGCGACGGTCACGTCGCCGGACAGCACGATCAGCTCCGGGTCGAGCACGGCGACGATCGAGGCGAGGCCGGTCGCGAGGCCGGTGGCGCAGCGGGCGAGCAGTTCGGCGTACGGGCCGGCGGGTGCCTGCTCGCCCTCCTCGTGCAGCGCGGCCGCCTTGCCCAGCAGCTCGGCCGCGGAGTCCTCGCAGGCTGCCCGTCGGGGATGTCGAGGCCGAGTTCGCCGGCGATGCGCAGCACCGCGTTGCAGCCGGCCAGTTCCTGGAAGCCGCCGCCGTTGGCCCTGGTGACGTTGCGGACCAGCGGGGTGCCGGGCACCGGCAGGAAGCCGACCTCGCCGGCGCCGCCGGTCCAGCCGCGGTGCAGCCGGCCGCCGATGACGATGGCGGCGCCGATGCCCTCCTCGTTCCACAGCAGCACGAAGTCGTCGTGGTCGCGGGCGGCGCCGATGCGCTGCTCGGCGACGGCGGCGAGGTTCACGTCGTTGTCGTACTCCAGCGGCATCGGCAGCGCGGCGGCCAGCTCGTCGAGCAGGGTCGGCGAGTGCCAGCCGGGCAGGTGGCTGGCGTAGCGCAGCCGTCCGGTGCTGGGGTCGAAGGCGCCAGGGGTGCCGATCACCACCCGGTGCAGGTCGGCCCGGCTGAGCCCGGCGGCCTTCACGGCCTCCGTCCAGCGCCTGCACCACCTGCTCGACGGCGCTGCCCGCGCGGTGCCGCGGGGTGAGCAGCCGGAACGTGCCGACGGTGCGGCCGGTGATGTCGGCGACCGCGGCCCTGATCCGCTCGGTGGTCACGTCGAGCGCCCGCGACGTGGGCGGCGGCCGGGTTGACCGAGTACAGCTGGGCGTTGGGCCCGGGGCGGCCCGCGGTGGTGCCGGTGGCCAGGACGAGTCCGGCCGCCTCCAGCCGGGCCAGCAGCTGGGAGGCGGTCGGCTTGGACAGCCCGGTGAGCTTGCCGATCCGGGTCCGCGAGAGCGTGCCGTGCTCCAGCAGGAGGTCGAGCGCGGCGCGGTCGTTCATGGCGCGCAGTACGCGCGGCGTTCCAGGGGTGCCAGCCATGCGCGCCATCCTCCCTCAGTTCACTGTTAGGAAACTTTCCTATTGGCGAATGTCAAGGTAGGCCCGCTGTCGGCGGAGCGTCAAGGGGGCTCGGCACTGCGTCGCCCAAGTCGTTACCTACCCGCCCCGGGCGCCGTTCAGCCAGCAGCTGGGTGCGCCGAGTGGGCGCGGCTACGGAGTGGGGTGCGCGGTGCGGGTGCGGGTACGGAGGGGGTGCGCGGTGTGGGTGCCGCTACGTCGTAGGGCTCGCCGTGTAGCCGGCGAGCCGAAGGGCGCGCCGGTGTCGAAAGGGAGAACACGCGCAGGCCGTGAGGAACGAGCGGGCGAGCATGATCGACCGTCGACACCGGGTCTAAGCGCCCGGAGGCGAGAGGGCGGCAAAAAGGGGCTGAGTGCCGCACGCACGGAAGAACGGCCCCCACGGTCGGTACGTTTGCGGAAGTACGGCCCCTACGTGACGGTGCCCCCACGGATGAACGGCCCCGACGTGACGGGTGCCCCCACGGAGGAACGGCCCCTACGTGACGGGTGCCCCCACGGAGGAACGGCCCCTACGTGACGGGTGCCCCCACGGAGGAACGGCCCCCACTCTCGGTGGCTACACGGCGAGCTGCCATCCGTACCCGCACCCGCACGGCGAGCCGAGGGGCGCGCGTTTACATGGAGCCGTCACGTGGAGCCGTACTCCCCCGCGGCACCCTCACGTGGGGGCCGTTCTTACGCGTGTGCGGGTCCTGGCTTCTTATTTTCCCGCCCTCTCGCCTCCGGGCGCTTAGACCCGGTGTCGACGGTCGATCATGCTCGCCCCTCGTTCCTCGGGCCTGCGCGTGTTCTCCCTTTCGACACCGGCGCGCCCTTCGGCTCCCTGGCTACACGGCGCGCCCTACTCCGTAGTCGCACCCACACGGCGAGCCGTACGCACGCAAACGCAACCCCACCGGCGAGCCCTTCCTCTCCCCACCTACCGGTCCGGCGGGTGGGCTCAGTGATCGTCCTCCCGGGCCGGGGCGTGCTCCTCCGTTGCCGCCAGGGGGGCTGCCAGGGGGGCCGGCGGGGTGGTCTGGGAGGGGATGACAGGGGCGTGGCCGCCGCCCGTGATCTCGATGCCCTCGCGGGCGAACGCCTGCTTGATCCGCCAGCGCAGCTCCCGCGCCACGGTCGCGGACTGGCCGGGCATCGTCCTGGCCTGGGCCTGGATGACCACGGAGTCGGCGGTCACGGACTCGAGGCCGAGCACCTTGACCGGCTCCCACAGCCGCTCGTCCCACGGGTCCTCCTTGGCCAGCCCGTCGGCGGTGTCGGCGATGACCGAGCGGACCCGGTCCAGGTCCTCGCCGCTGCCGACCTGCACGTCCACCACGGCCGTGGCCCAGCCCTGGCTGAGGTTGCCGATCCGCTTGACCTCGCCGTTGCGGACGTACCAGATCTCGCCGTTGTCGCCGCGCAGCTTGGTCACGCGCAGGCCGACCTCGACGACCGTGCCGGACGCGATGCCCGCGTCGATCACGTCGCCGACGCCGTACTGGTCCTCCAGGATCATGAAGACGCCGGAGAGGAAGTCCGTGACCAGGTTGCGCGCGCCGAAGCCGATCGCGACGCCCGCGACACCGGCGCTGGCCAGCAGCGGGGCCAGGTTGATCTTCAGCACCGACAGCACGGTCAGCGCGGCGGTGCCGAGGATGAGGAAGGAGGCGACGCTGCGCAGCACCGAGCCGATGGCCTCGCTGCGCTGCTTGCGCCGCTCCGCGTTGACCAGCAGGCCGCCGAGCGCGGTGTTGGCCGCCGCCTCCGCGCCGCGGTTCATCCGGTCGATGAGCCGGCTGATCGTCCTGCGGACCACCGAACGGAGCACGACCGCGATGACGACGATGAGCAGGATGCGCAGCCCGGCGCTGAGCCAGTCCGGCCCAGTTGTCGTCCACCCAGCTACTGGCCTGGGCGGCGGTACGGGGCAGGGCGTCGAGCGGTGCGTCGGCACGGGGCGTCGCGGTGGACACGGGTGGAGAACCTCCGTGTGGGGGAGCGAAGGTTCCAATCTAACCGGCGATACGGCCCCGCCCCGACGCCGCTGCGCCGCCCGTCCGGGGCCGGAAGGGCCGTATCCCCGGGATGCGGCTGATGCCAGGGGGCGTCGCGGGGGAAGTGTGGTTCAAAACACCCTCGGTCCGTTACCCGGGCATGGTGGCGCGCCGGGCCGCCTTCCGGAGACACTGAGGCCAGATCGTCCCGGCGCGAGCCACGCGCCGCCGGCGCCAAAGGAGGCATCCGTGCCGCATGTCCTGGTCCTGAACGCGTCGTACGAGCCGCTCGGCGTCGTACCGCTCCGCCGCGCGCTCATCCTCGTGCTCAACAACAAGGCCGTGTGCCTGGAGGAATCCGGCGCCTACCTGCACAGCGAGACCCAGGCGCTGCCCGCGCCGAGTGTCGTGAAACTGACCAAGTTCGTCCGCGTCCCCTTCCGGGGCACCGTGCCGCTCACCCGCCGGGCGCTGTTCGCCCGCGACGGCGGCAAGTGCGCGTACTGCGGAGCCGCCGCCACCAGCGTCGACCACGTCATTCCGCGCAGCCGGGGCGGCCAGCACGCCTGGGAGAACGTGGTGGCGGCATGCAGACGCTGCAACCACGTCAAGGCGGACCGCCACGTCGCCGAGCTGGGCTGGCGGTTGCGCCATCAACCGGCCCCACCGTCCGGGCTCGCCTGGCGGATCATCGGGACCGGACATCGGGACCCGAGGTGGCTGCCATACCTGCAACCCTTCGGCGCGGATGACGCCCTGGCCCGGATCGACGGCATATCAGCCTGAGATCCGGGCTTTCGTGTGTCCGGGGAGGGCCGTGACCCGGTCCGCCCCGGACACCGGGCCTGCCTGTCCGCCCTCCGGCCGTGCGCACCCACTGAGCCGCTCGCGGCCGGGCGCGCCCCGAGCCGTTTCCCGTCAGCGGGCGACGACCGCGTACGCCTCGACGCCGTACAGCGAGTAGCCGTACTTCGTGGCCCGGCGCAGCCCCTGTATCCGCAGGTAGCGGGTCGGTGCCGGGGAGTCCAGCCAGACGCTCTCGGTGCCGCCGGAGCCGTTGGCCACGGTGGCCGCGGTCCGCCAGGTGACGCCGTCGGAGGAGGTCTGCACCTCGTACCGGGCCGCGTAGGCGTCCTGCCAGTGCAGCACCACCCGGCCGACGGCCGCCGGGGACGCCAGCTCGACCTGCACCCACGCGTCGTCCTTCACCGGGGAGGACCAGCGGGTCGCCGGATTCCCGTCGGCCACGTAGGAGGCGGGGAAGTCGGGCGTCTCGTCGCCGGACGAGGTGGCCTTCGCGCCGGGTACGAGGTCGGGTCCGGCGGTGGGCGGGTGGGTGCGGACGGTCAGGGTGCGCTCCACGGTGCGGCCGGCCACGGTGAAGCGGACCGGCACGGTGTAGCTGCCGGGGGCCGTGGCCGCGGGCACCGTCACCCGCAGCGGCACCGTGACCCGGCTGCCGCGCCGTACCGTGACGGCCGCTGGCGCCGTGAGCCGGACGGGCGCGCTGGCTGCGGCCGGGGCCGCCGCGACGCTCACGGGGGTGTCGCGCGGCAGCCCCGAGGAGACGTCCGCGCCGACCGTGACGGCGGCGCCGCCCACCTCGGCGTCCACCTCCGGCCGGGCGACCGTGACCTTGGGCGCCCCGGCGAACCACGGCACGACCTCGCGCACCCCGTCGCCGTCCGACAGCCGCACCGCGTCCGCCAGCACACCCACGGGCAGTTCGGCCCAGCCGCCCTGCGGCACGCTGCCGATCCGCCGCCAGCCGCCGCCGGGCACCCGCACCTCCACGGAGACGGGCGGGGGAGCGGTCCGGGTGGCGGGGACGGCGCCACGGTCCGCCAGCCCGAGTCCGGCGGACCGGGCGGCGGTCCGGCCGCCGGGGGCGCCTTGCGCGCGGGCCGGCCCGCCGCGACGGTGACCGTGTCCAGCAGCCGCGCTCCGCCGAAGCCGACGGTGAGCGGGCCGGGCCCGGCGCCCGTGGACAGGTCGCCGTCCACCGCGGCGGACGCGTGCGGGCCGCCCGGACGCCTTGGGCTCGGGCTGCCCGCTGACCGACACGGCGAACTCCCGTACCGTCAGCGAGCCCGACTGCGTCGCCGTCGCCCGCAGCCGGACCTCGCGGGCCCGGGTGCCGGGCGGCAGCGTCGCGGTGATCACCGGCCGCTCGTGGTAGGCGCCGACGGTGCGCCACCCGGAGCCGTCGCCGTCGGAGACCTCCAGCACCGCGTCGTGCAGGAAGTCGTCGGAGCCGCTGCCGTCGCCCATCGTGATCCGCACCGAGCCGACCGGCCGGGTCGCGCCCAGATCGACCCCGACGGCGTCGTCCGGCTGCGGCGGGGTGTCGCTCGACCAGGCCGTCGAGTCCTGGCCGTCGACCATCGCCGACGGGTCGGTGCCCTGGCCCGAGGCCATCGTGGTGGTGGCGGTCCGGCCGTCCGCGCGCAGCCCCGTCCACGCGTCGCCGTCGTCGACGGCCCGGTCCAGGAAGCCGTCGAGCGCCTGCTCGCCCACCTTCGCGGTGCCCTGCGCCAGCGTGGCGCGCCCGGTGTCCAGCGCCTGCCGCGCCGGCCACGCCGCGGCGCCGTCGCCGCGGGCCTGCGCGACCAGCATGTCCACGGCGTGCTCGCCCGCCGCGCCGTACGCCGAGAGCCGGTCCAGCCAGGGCCGCACCTCGCCGCCGAACGTGCCGCCGGCCAGGCCGTCCAGGGCGGCCGGCGCGGTGCGCATCACGGTGAACGCCTTGCGCAGCCGGCCCGCGGCGCCGCTCAGCCGGGCGGTGTCGTCGGCGGCCAGCGCCGACCAGAAGGACGCCAGCAGCGGCTTGAGGTACGCCGACTCCTCGCCGCCGAGCGCGGAGGACTCCTCGTTCCCCGCCAGCGCGCGGAGCGCCGCGGCCGCCTCGCGGTCGCCGCCCGCCAGGTCGTCGATGGCCGCGGTCCAGGACGCCGCCGGGTCGTAACCCCGGGGATTCCAGGCGTAGTCGGCGGCCGTGAACAGCGGCACGCGGGACGCCGCGGGCTGCTGCATCCCGCTGGCCAGCAGGCCCGCGGACACCGTCGCCACGGCCGGCTGCCGTCCGGTGTACGGGCCCAGGAACAGTCGGCCCGGCGCGAAGTCGTTGACCGGGTAGTTGTCCACGGTCAGCAGCGGATGCCGCAACGCGGCCTTGGCGCCGGCCACTTGGGCCCCGGTGATGTCCTCGGGCAGCACTCCGACGCCGGTCCACGCCACCTCGACCCCCGGGTCCAGCGCCGCCGACAGCGCCGTCCGGTACGGGGTCGGTCCGTCCTGGTAGAACTCCGTGGGCAGCAGCGACACTTCGGGTCCGCCGGCGCGCGGTGCGCCGTACTTGTCCTGGAGGTGGGCCGCCACCGCGTTGGTCACCGCGGCCTGCGCGCGGGCCGCCGCGTCCGGGCCCGAGCCGAACCGCGCCGAGTCCGCGCCGCAGTGCCACTCGCTGTAACTCACGTCCTGGAACTGGAGTTGGAACGCCCGCATGCCCAGCGCCCACATCGCGTCCAGCTTGTGCTCCAGCGCCTGCTGGTCGTCCGGCGAGGAGTAGCACAGCGACTGGCCGGGGGCCACCGCCCACTGGAGCGTCACGTGGTCGCGCGCCGCCCGCCGCGCCAGCGCGCGGAAGTCGGCCCGCTGCGCGGCGGGGTAGGGCTCCCGCCACTGGGCCTGGCGGTACGGGTCGTCGCCCGGCGCGTACAGGAAGCGGTTCTGCTTGGTGCGGGCGAGGAAGTCGAGCTGGTCCAGGCGCTGCTGCTGGGTCCACGGGACGCCGTAGAAGCTCTCGGCCGTGCCGCGGACCGGTGCGGTCGGCCAGTCCCGGACGACGACCCCCTCGAACCCCCGTGCCCCGCCCGAGGCGTGGGGTTCGCGCACCACCAACTGGCGCAGTGTCTGGGCCGCGTGGAACAGGCCGTCGTCGCCGGCGCCGGCCAGCGCGACCACGCCGCCGCTGACCGCCAGCCGGTAGCCGCCGGCGGGAAGGTCGCCCCGCGGCGGGGCGTTGAGGATCTGAAGCGGCCGGGCCGCGGCCGTGCCCGCGTAGACGGTCAGACCGGAGGTGCCCGGCGCCTGCGCGCGGACCACGTGCCGGGCGCCCGCGGAGCTGAGGGCCGCCTCGATCACGTCGAGGGCGTACGGGTCCGCGTCCGGGTCGGCGACCAGGGTCACCGTCGGGGTGACCCGCGCGAACTCGCCCTGGAACCGCACGTTCTGGGGTTTGGGCCAGACGCCGGGGAGCGCGGCCGTCCGCGCGGTGGACGCGGCCGTGCCCGCCGGACGGCCGGAAGGCGCGTCGGCCCGGGCCTGCTGGGCGGGGGCCTGGGCGAGCCAGCCGCCCACGACGGTGGCCACGATCGCGGCGGCGGATGTGCGGCGCAGCACGATTTCCCTCCCGGAGCCACCGATGCACTGGGATGGCGAGCCCATCACTCGCGCCCCCCGCGTGTCAACGTGACCACCCGCCCCGATCGCCCCGGCGGACCGGTTGTCCACAGGGGTCTGCCGGGGCTCCCCGCGGGGACGGGGTGACGTGCGAGGATGGGCGTCTCATCTAGCGAGAAGGAGTGGGCCGCCGTGGCTGGTACGAACCTCACCCGTGAGGAGGCGCAGGAGCGTGCGCGCCTGCTCACCGTGGACGCGTACGAGATCGAGCTGGACCTGAGCGGAGCCCAGGACGGCGGGACGTTCCGGTCGGTGACCACCGTGCGCTTCGACGGCGCCGAGAGGCGGGCGTCGAGCTTCATCGACCTGGTCGCCCCGGCCGTGCACGAGGTGGTGCTCAACGGAGACGGCGCTCGACCCGGCCGCGGTCTTCGCCGACTCCCGGATCGCGCTGGCCGGCGCTGCCGGCGGGCGCGCAACGAGCTGCGGGTCGTCGCGGACTGCGCCTACACCAACACCGGTGAGGGCCTGCACCGCTTCGTCGACCCGGTCGACAAGCAGGCGTACCTGTACACGCAGTTCGAGGTGCCGGACGCCCGCCGGGTCTTCGCCAGCTTCGAGCAGCCCGACCTGAAGGCGACCTTCGCCTTCACCGTGAAGGCCCCGGCCGGCTGGACGGTCGTCTCCAACTCGCCGACGCCCGAGCCGCCCGCCGACGGCGTGTGGGTCTTCGAGCCGACCGCGCGCATCTCCTCGTACATCACCGCGCTGATCGTCGGCCCGTACACGTCGGTGCACAGCAGCTGGGAGGGCGACGGCCGCAGCGTGCCGCTCGGCGTCTACTGCCGCCCCTCGCTGGCCGAGCACCTGGACGCCGACGCGATCTTCGAGGTCACCCGGCAGGGCTTCGACTGGTTCGAGGAGAAGTTCGACTACCCGTACCCGTTCGCCGAAGTACGACCAGCTCTTCGTCCCGGAGTTCAACGCGGGCGCGATGGAGAACGCGGGCGCGGTGACCATCCGCGACCAGTACGTCTTCCGGTCCAAGGTGACCGACGTCGGCGTACGAGCTGCGGGCCGAGACGATCCTGCACGAGCTGGCCCACATGTGGTTCGGCGACCTGGTCAC
The DNA here is from genome assembly GCA_963820715.1 of uncultured Actinomycetota bacterium. Classification (GTDB taxonomy): domain Bacteria; phylum Actinomycetota; class Actinomycetes; order Streptomycetales; family Streptomycetaceae; genus Actinacidiphila. The sequence continues at coordinate 335,695 of CAWGAU010000009.1, forward strand.
CATGGAGTGGTGGAACGACCTGTGGCTGAACGAGTCGTTCGCCACCTACACCTCGATCGCCTGCCAGGCGCACGCCCCGGGCTCGCAAGTGGCCGCACTCCTGGACGACCTTCGCCAACTCCATGAAGACCTGGGCCTACCGGCAGGACCAGCTGCCCTCCACCCACCCGATCATGGCGGAGATCAGCGACCTGGACGACGTGCTGGTCAACTTCGACGGCATCACGTACGCCAAGGGCGCCTCGGTCCTCAAGCAGCTCGTCGCCTACGTCGGCGATGGACGAGTTCTTCGCCGGCGTGCAGACGTACTTCAAGCGCGCACGCCTGGGGCAACACCCGGCTGGCCGACCTGCTCGGCGCCCTGGAGGAGACCTCCGGCCGCGACCTGAAGACGTGGTCGAAGGCGTGGCTGGAGACCGCGGGCATCAACGTGCTGCGGCCCGAGATCGAGATCGACGCCGACGGCGTCGATCACCTCCTTCGCGGTCCGCCAGGAGGCCCCCGACGCTGCCCGCGGGCGCCAAGGGCGTGGCCGTGCTGCGCCCGCACCGCATCGCCATCGGCGTGCTACGACCTGACGGACGGCGCGCTGGTGCGCACCGACCGGATCGAGCTGGACGTCGACGGCGCGCTCACCGAGGTCCCGCAGCTCGACCGGCGCCGCGCCGCCCCGACGTCGTGCTGCTCAACGACGACGACCTGTCGTACGCCAAGGTCCGGCTGGACGAGGAGTCGCTCGCCGTGGTCCGCGACCACCTCGGCGACTTCACCGAGTCGCTGCCCCGCGCGCTGGTGTGGGCCGCGGCCTGGGACATGACGCGGGACGGCGAGATGGCCGCCCGCGACTACCTGGAGCTGGTGCTGCACGGCATCGGCAAGGAGATCCGACATCGGCGTGGTGCAGTCGCTGCACCGCCAGGTCAAGCTGGCGCTCGACCTGTACGCCGCCCCGGCGTGGCGCGAGACCGGCCTGGCCCGCTGGACCGAGGCCACCGCGGACCACCTGCGCGTCGGCGGCCCCCGGCAGCGACCACCAGCTCGCCTGGGCCCGCGCCTTCGCCGCCACCGCCCGCACGCCCGAGCAGCTCGACCGTGCTCGACGGGCTGCTGGACGGCACGCGTGTCCTATCGAGGGCCTGGCCGTCGACACCGACCTGCGCTGGGCGCTGCTGAGCCGGCTGGCCGCGACCGGCCGCGCCGACGACGAGGCGATCGACGCCGAGCTGGTGCGCGACCCCACCGCGGCGGGCGAGCGAGCACGCCGCCGCGGCCCGCGCCGCCCGGCCCGACGGCCGAGGTCAAGGCGCGAGGCCTGGGCGTCGGTCGTCGAGGACGACAAGCTGCCCAACGCCGTGCAGGAGGCGGTCATCGGCGGCTTCGTGCAGAGCGACCAGCGCGAGCTGCTCGCCCCGTACACGGAGCGGTACTTCGCGGCCGTCAAGCAGGTCTGGGAGACCCGCAGCCACGAGATGGCCCAGCAGGTCGTCGTCGGCCTCTACCCGTCGCACCAGGTCTCGCAGGCCACGCTGGACGCCACCGACGCCTGGCTCGCCTCGGCCGACCCGGCCCCGGCCCTGCGCCGCCTGGTCGTGGAGTCCCGCGCGGGTGTCGAGCGCGCGCTGAAGGCCCAGCGCGGTGGACGAGAGCGCGGGCGAGTGACGCCAAGGAAGTGACCCGCGGGGGCGCGTAGCGCCCCGGCCGCAAGCAGCGCGCACCGAGTGGGCGCCGTCCGAATGGGCGGCGCCCACTCGGCGTGCGGCCGGCACGGCGCGCGTGGCATACGGATGATCATGAAGCTCATCAGATGAACGGCGCGGCGTGGTGCGGATGACGGCCAGGTGGCGGAGGTAAAGGTGTGCCCAACTGCTTGTCGCACGTTGGCCACCTGTTCACCGTCCACCCCCATCGGCGCCCGTCGAACTCCCACGAGAGTGCCGTGGGGCCTCGCGCGAGTGCCCCACGGCAGCTCAAGGAGGAAGGTTCATGGCCGAGTTGACGCGACGCAGACTTCTCGGATCGACGGCCGGCGTGGTCGGCGGTGCGGCGGCGCTCTCCCTGCTCCCGCCCAGCGTGCAGAAGGCCGTCGCGGCCGGCCCGCCCCGCAGCGGTTCGCTCGCCGACGTCGAGCACGTGGTCATGCTGATGCAGGAGAACCGTTCGTTCGACCACTACTTCGGCACCCTCTCGGGCGTCCGCGGGTTCAGCGACCCGCACGCCCAGCGGCTGTCCACCGGCCGGTCGGTCTTCTACCAGCCGGACGCGCAGAACCCCGACGGCTACCTGCTCCCCTTCCACCTCGACACCCGCAGCACCAGCGCCCAGGCGATCCCGTCCACCAGCCACGCCTACGCCGTCCAGCACCAGGCGTGGAACGGCGGCAAGATGGACCAGTGGCTGCCGGCCCACCGCGCGGCCGACGGCGTGAACGGCCCGTACGTCATGGGCTACTACACCCGGGACGACATCCCGTTCCAGTTCGCGCTGGCCGAGACCTTCACCATCTGCGACCACTACTTCTGCTCGATGATGGGCCCGACCTGGCCGAACCGGCTGTACTGGATGACCGGCACGGTCGACCCGGCCGGCACCAGGGGCGGCCCGATCACCGGCAACGTGGCGCCGACGCCGTACCGCTGGACGACGTACGCCGAGCGGCTCCAGGCGGCGGGCGTCGACTGGAAGGTCTACCAGGAGGCCGACAACTACGGCACGAACATGCTGTCGCTGTTCGAGACGTTCCAGGACGCGAAGCCGGGCGACCCGCTGTACGACCGGGGGATGGTCTTCCAGGACGAGGGCACCTTCGAGGACGACGCGCGCAACGACCGGCTGCCCGCCGTCTCCTGGATCTTGCCGACCAGCTACCAGTCCGAGCACCCGGACTACCTGCCCGCCGCCGGCGCCGACTTCGTGGCGTCCAAGATCGAGGCCATCGCGTCCAACCCGAAGGTGTGGGCCAAGACCGCGTTCATCCTCAACTACGACGAGAACGACGGGCTGTTCGACCACGTCACCCCGCCGACCCCGAAGGCGGGCACGGCGGACGAGTTCATCGGCGGGCTGCCGATCGGCGCGGGCTTCCGCGTCCCGGCGATCATCATCTCGCCGTGGACGGTCGGCGGCTGGGTGGCCTCCGAGACCGTTCGACCACACCTCGGCGCTCCGGTTCCTCGAACGCTTCACCGGGGTCGAGGAGCCCAACATCAGCCAGTGGCGCCGCCGGACCTTCGGCGACTTCACCTCGGCGTTCCGCTTCTCCGACCGCCCGAGGAGGGCGCCGCGCCTCCCGCAGGACACCGCGGAGCAGCTCGCGCAGGCCGAGCAGGAGGTGACCACGCTGCCGAAGCCGACGCTGCCGGGCGCGCAGCAGAGCTTCCCGCGGCAGGAGCGCGGCAGCCGCCCGCACACGTAGGACGTGCGCGGCACGCGATCAGAACGGGGGCACGAGGGGCGCGCAATCACGGGGGCACGGGGGCACGACGGCCCGCGCGGGGAAGTACGGGGGTCCGCGCGGGGGTTCGGCCGGCGTTTCGGCCGGAACACGAGCGGTCAGCCGTGAGTAGCGGCCGGGCGCGGGCCCACCGGGTCCACCGAGCCGGCGGCGGCCCCGCGCCCGGCCGCCGGCCGGTCCTGGTCGCGGGTCCCGTGGCGGCTCCCGCGACGCTCCGAGCCTCGCGGCCGGCCGGAGTCGCCCCGCGGCCGGCCGGAGTCCGGGCGGCCGCGCCGGGAGCCGAGCTGGCCCAGCAGCGTGCCGCCCAGCGCCACCGACATGCCGAGCAACTGGAGCGGGCCCAGCGCCTGGCCGAGGGCGATCCATCCGATGACGGCCGCGGACAGCGTGCTGAGGAAGGTCAGCAGGCTGACCGAGGTGGCCGGCAGCCGGCTGATGCCGCGGAACCACAAGGCAGTACGCCACCGCGGTGTTGGCGAGCGCGAGATAGCCGTAGCCGAGGGCGTTGCGGGCGTCGAGGGCGGGCGGGACGCCCTCCGCGAGCAGCGCGACCGGCGCGATCAGCAGGCCGCCCGCGGTGAGCTGCCAGCCGGTGAACGCCAGCGGCCCGACGCCGTCCGGACTGCCCCAGCGCTTGGTCAGCACGGTGCCCGCGGACATCGCGGCCGCGCCGCCGAGCCCGGCGAGCAGCCCGGTCGCGTCCAGGCCGGCGCCCGGCCGCAGCACCACCAGGCTCACCCCGAGCGCGCCGATGCACGGCGGCCGCGACCGCACGGCCGCCGGGGCGCTCGCCGCAGCAGCCCGGCCGACAGGGCCGCCACGAACAGCGGCCCCACCGCGCCCACGACGGCGGCCACCCCGCCGGGCAGCCGGTAGGCGGCCAGGAACAGCAGCGGGAAGAAGGCGCCGATGTTCAGCGCGCCGAGCACCGCGGCCTTGCCCCACCAGGCGCCGCGCGGCAGCGTCCGGGTGGCGCCCACCAGCAGCAGCCCGGCGGGCAGCGCCCGCATCAGCCCGGCGAACAACGGCCGGTCGGGCGGCAGGAGTTGGGTGGTGACGGCGTAGGTGGACCCCCAGGCGATCGGGGCGAGCGCGGTGAGCGCGGTGTTCGCGGCGCGGGACATGTCGGTCTCCTCGGCGGGCTGCGGGGGGTGCGGCGGGCGTGCAGACGCTCTGCGGGGCGGTGGTGGCGACGACACCGGCAGCGGCCGCGGGACCGCTCGGCCGGGGCGGTCCGCGCGGGGCGGCGACCGGGGCCGGCGGGGCGAGCCGTACGGCGTCGGCGGGCAGCCGCGCCTCCAGCCGGAGCAGCAGCGCCGCGGACGTCAGCGCGGTCAGCACCAGCAGCAGCCACGGCAGCCGGGTGTCGGCGCTGTTCAGCGCGGTGAACAGCGACGGCGCCAGCGTGCTCGCCAGCGACCAGGAGAGCTGGTAGGCGGCCATGTACCGGCCGCGTACGGCCTCGGGTGCGGCGGCCACCGCGAGCGCGCTCGCCGACGGGTTGTGCACCATCTCGGCCACCGTGTAGAGGCGCGACCAGGGCGAAGCAGCGCGCCCGCCGCGGCCCAGCCGGCGTGCGGCCGTACCGTCCCCAGCAGCGCCAGCCCGGCGAAGGCCGTGGCGAACAGCACCGCGCCCAGCGCCGCCGACCGGGTCCGCCGCGCGCCGCGCCGCCGTACCGCCCGGGCCACGGTGACCCCGCCGACCGCGCACAGCACGGTGTTCACGGTGAACGCGGCGCCGGTGAGCGCCTGCGGCTCGCCGAGCGTCCCGCCGATGAAGAGCGGGAACAGCACGGCCAGCGCCGAGTACCCCAGCGCGGTGAGGAAGTTCGCGCCGGTCAGGCCGAGGAAGCGCGCGGTCGGCGCAGCACCAGCCGGTACCCGGCGCCGGGGCGGCGCGGGGCGCGCGGCCCGGTGGCGCCGCGGCCGGGCGGCCGGCCGGACCCGGCGCATCAGCAGGGCGGCGACGGCGAAGCTGGCGCGCGTTGAGCCAGGCGGCGGCGGTGAAGCCGCGGTCGCCGGCCAGCGAGACCACCAGGGAGGCGAGCAGCGCGCCCGCGCCGAGGCCGCCGTTGCGCAGGGCGCGGGAGGCGGCCTGGAGCCGGTCGCGGTCGGCGCCGGTGGCGACCTCGCCGATCCAGGACTGCTGGACCGCGGGGAAGGCGCGGTCGCCGAAGGCCGTGCCGAGGGCGACGGCGGCGAAGGCGGGCAGCGCGGTGGCGAAGGGGTAGAGCGCGAAGCCGGTGCCGCGCACGGCGTAGAGCAGGAGCTGCACGCGGCGCGCGCCGTAGCGGTCGACGGCGGCGCCGGCCAGCGGCAGGGCCGTCATGCCGATCAGCCCGACCGTGGTGAGCACCGCGCCGACCACCGCGAAGGACAGTCCGGTGATGTGGTGGAAGAAGACCAGGCTGAAGGGGATGTACATGCCGGAGCCGACCGCGTCGACGCCCATCGCGCCGAGCATGGCGCGCTCGCCGGGTATCCGCTTTCCGGTCGCACCGGTCGCCGCGTGGGGTCGTCCCGGTCGTTGTGCTGGCGCCGTGCCGCATGGGAGCCCCCGTCGAAGTAGGTCGTGGGAGATAGCTTATCGCTAAGCGAGTTAGCGTCAAGCAACTTAGCTTCGACCGACTTAGCATTGAGCAACTTTCTTGCCGTCGACCGACCGCGGCCCGATACTGGGGGCATGCGAAGCGACGCCGTCGATACGATCACCGGCCAGTGGAACCGCGAGCGCCCCGAGCTCGACACCCTTCCGATGGCCGTGTTCGGCCGGATCTACCGGCTGTCGCGGCTGATGGGGGACCGGACGGAGAAGGAGTACCAGCGGTTCGGGATCGGCCGCGGCGAGTTCGACGTGCTCGCCACCCTGCGGCGCGCGGGGGAGCCGTACACCCTCTCGCCGCGGCAGCTTTCGGCGACGCTGATGCTGACCACCGGCGGGATGACCGGCCGGCTGGACAAGCTGGAGCGGGCCGGGCTGCTGGAGCGCGCGCCCGACCCGGACGACCGCAGGGGCCTGCGGGTCAGCCTCACCGAGCGCGGTCTGCGCGGTGGTCGACGAGTCGGTGGGCGCCGGGCTGGCGTTGCAGCGGGCCGCCCTCGACGGGCTGGACCCGGAGCAGGCCGAGCAGCTCGGCGAGCTGCTGCGGCAGTTGCTGGCGGCGACGGAGACCCAGCCGTCAGGGCCGGGACGCCGTTAGCCGAAGCGGTGGCGCGGACGCGGGCGGGCGCGACGTATCGGCCACGCGGGCGCGGCCGGACGGCGAAGGATGGCCGGACGGCGAGGGACCCGACGGGGCACCGCCGGTCGGCAAGGGCGCGTCGAGGCACCGCCGGACGGTGGGAAAGGGACATGCCACCAGCCGGGCAGCACTGAACCCCTGACGCGCCCCGGACGGGCACGGCAGGGGCCGCACACGGTGCAGCGGTGTGCGCGAGGTCAGTGGTCCTGCTGCTTGCGGGACTTGTCGGTCACGATGACCAGGCCCGCGATGATCCCGAACAGCACCAGCGGAGTCGCCACGAACAGGCCGAGCGTCTGGATGACGCTCAGGCCCGGACCCGGGTCGTCGCCGTCGTCGCTGATGGACGCGCGAACGCGGGGGAGGCCATCAGCAGCATCAGCGTCGTGCCGGCGGCGACGGCTCCGGCGCGCAGGGCCTTCTTGTTGAGCTTCTTGTCCACGCCGCACAATGTAGTGACCGCCTCGGCGGCCCGCGCGCCCGGGGTGCCTTACGGGCGCGTCGCGGCGTCCCGGGCGCCGTCCACCAGGTCCCGGCGCACCTCTTCGGCCAGCGCGTGCAGCCGCGGCGAGGCGGCGAGCTGCTCCAGGGAGAGCGGCGTGCCGTCCGGTCCGGCCACCGGCAGGCGCCAGTTGGGGTACTCGTCCGAGGTGCCGGGGAGGTTCTGCGGGCGGCGGTCGCCGACCGCGTCGGGCAGCCAGACGCCGATCATCCGGGCCGGGGTGCGCGGCCAGGAACCGGTGCACCGCCTTGACCACGGCCTCCTCGTCGGCCGCGCCCTCCGGCAGCAGGCCGAGCCGGCCCAGCAGCGCGATCCACTCGGCGACCTCGGCGGCGTCCTCGGCCTCCTCCTGCTCCAGCGGGCGGGTCAGCAGGCCCAGGCGGTGGCGCAGTCCGACGTGCTCGCCGGTGAGCCGGGCCGCGGTGCTCGGCAGGTCGTGGGTGGTGGCCGTGGCCAGGCAGGACTCCCGCCAGGCGGAGGGCGGCAGCGGGCGCCGGGTGGCGTGCGGCCCGGTGTAGTCGCGCTCGAACCACAGCACGGAGGTGCCCAGCACGCCCCGGTCGGCCAGCTCCTCGCGTACGCCGGGCTCGACCGTGCCCAGGTCCTCGCCGATCACCACGGCCCCGGCCTCGTACGCCTCCAGGGCGAGCAGGCCGAGCATCGCCTCCGCGTCGTACCTGACGTACGTGCCCTCGGTCGGCGGGCGGCCCTCGGGCACCCACCACAGCCGGAACAGGCCCATCACGTGGTCCATCCGCAGGCCGCCGGCGTGCCGCAGCATGCGGGCGATCAGGTCGCGGTACGGCGCGTAGCCGGTGGCGGCCAGCGCGTCCGGGCGCCAGGGCGGCAGGCCCCAGTCCTGGCCGCGCGAGTTGAACGCGTCCGGCGGAGCCCCGACCGAGATGCCCGCGGCCAGCACGTCCTGCATCGACCAGGCGTCGGAGCCGGCCGGGTGCACGCCGACCGCGAGGTCGTGCACGACGCCGACCGCCATCCCCGCGTCCCGCGCGGCCTGCTGGGCCGCGCCGAGCTGGCTGTCGGTCAGCCAGGTCAGCCAGCAGTGGAAGTCCACCCGCTCCAGCAGCTCGCTGCGGGCCCTGGCCACCTGCGGCGAGCGCGGGTCGCGCAGCCCGGCCGGCCAGGCGCGCCAGTCGGGGCCGTGCAGCTCGGCGAGCGCCGACCAGGTGGCGTGGTCGTCCAGCGCCTGGCCCTGCCCGGCGAGGAAGTCGGCGTACGCGGCGCGCCGACCCGGGCTCAGCGGCACCGTGCGCAGTACGGCCAGCGCCTCGCGCCTTCAGCGCCCACACCGCGTCGCGGTCGATCAGGGCCTCCTTGAGCAGGACGTTGTCGCGCAGCGCCGCGGCCCGGTCGAGCAGGGGCGCGATCACCTCGCGGTCCTGCGGCGAGAGGTAGGCGTACTCGGGGATCTCCTCGACCCGCAGGTACACCGGGTCGGGGAAGCGGCGGGAGGAGGGGCGGTACGGCGACGGGTCGGTCGGGCGGCCCGGCACGGCGGCGTGCAGCGGGTTGATCTGGACGAAGCCCGCGCCCAGCGTGCGGCCCGACCACGCGGCGAGGTCGGCCAGGTCGCCGAGGTCGCCCATGCCCCACGAACGCGACGACAGCGTGGAGTAGAGCTGGGCCATGAAGCCGAAGACCCGGTCGGGCGGGCCGGGCAGCCGGGCGGGGGCGACCACCAGGTCGCCGGTGGCGGTACGGCCGTCCGCGGCGGCGGCCCGCAGCACGTAGCGGCCGGGCGCGGCCGGCGGGTCCGGCAGCGGGTCGCCCGCCGCGGTCTCCACGGTCAGCCGGGTGCCCGGGGGGAGGCGGGCGCGGGTGGCCTCCAGCGTGTCGTGGGCCGCGCGCAGGACCGTGCACGGGGGCAGGAGGCGGTGGGCCTCGCGCTGTTCGTACGCCGCCAGCGCGTTCCGCACCGCGTAGGGGGTGGTCGCGTCCACGCCCAGGGCGGCGAGCACGGCCACGATCGTGTCCTCGGGGACGGGGACTTCCCGGTCCGCCGTCGGGCGGTACGTGACGTCCACGCCGTACAAGCCGGCCAGCCGTACCCGGTCCATCGGGCCTCCGTCCTCACAAAGCGTGCACAGAGCCCTACCCCGGGCCATAACGCTCCTACCCCGATCCGCCCCCACGGCACCTCCCGCTTCCTACCTGCGGCTCCTTCCGCCGCCTACCCCTCCCTACCTCCGCGGCGTGCGGCCACTCCGTGGGGGGAGTTCCCGCCCTCCCCCAACCTCCGGCCGGGGGACCCCCAACCCGTGCGAACCGTCGTCGGCTCTCCGTCCACCTGTGACCGGTTCCCCGCCGTCGGCGGCTCCCCGTACAGACCCTCACCCCCCGTTCACCGTGTGCCGCCGATGGGGCGGAGGGGACGGGGAGGCGGTGCCCCCGCAGAACTTCGAACGAACACCGGGCGCAGCCTTGGATCGAGACCGGCAGGTTCGAAGTTCGAGGAGGTGCCGGCGGACCGGCACCGACCCACCCACAAGAGACCCGCACACGCGGAAGTCGGGCAAGGGGTTGGGGGAGGGTGGGCGTAAAAGCCAGGGTGCCCCCCGCCAGGGGGGTTCTCCCCACCCCGGGAACGCCAGGGAGCGCCATGGCCCCACCCCCACCCCCCTCCGTAGCGTCGAAGACAAGCCGCCCCCCGACCAAGGAGAACCATGCCGTCGCCCACGCCCCCCGCAGTGGAACTCCGCGGAGTACGCCGCACGTACGGCCGGGGCGACGCCTCCGTCCACGCCCTGCGCGGCATCGACCTCACCCTCCCCCGCGGCACCTTCACCGCGGTGATGGGCCCCTCCGGCTCGGGCAAGAGCACCTTCCTCCAGTGCGCGGCGGGCCTGGACCGCCCCTCCGGCGGCGCCGTCCTCCTCGGCGGCGAGGACATCACCGGCCTGAGCGAGAACCGCCTCACCAAGCTCAGGCGCAGCCGCATCGGCTTCGTGTTCCAGTCGTTCAACCTGCTGCCGTCGCTGACGGTCCAGCAGAACATCCTGCTGCCGCAGCGGCTGGCCGGGCAGCGCCCGGACCGCCGCCGGGCGGCGGCGCTGCTGGCCCGGGTCGGCCTGGAGGGCTTCGGCCGCCGCCGCCCCGGCCAGCTCTCCGGCGGCCAGCAGCAGCGCGTGGCCATCGCCCGCGCCCTGATCACCGACCCCGAGGTGATCTTCGCCGACGAGCCGACGGGCGCGCTGGACACGGGCACGGCCCGCGACGTGCTGACCCTGCTGCGGCACGCCGTGGACACGATGGGCGCGACCGTCGTCATGGTCTCGCACGACCCGGTCGCGGCGTCGTACGCCGACCGGGTGCTCTTCCTGGCCGACGGGGCGTTCGCCGGCGAACTGCCGGCCCCCGACCCCGCGGCGGTCGCGGACCGGATGGTGGCGCTGACGGCGAAGGCGGCCGCCGGCCCGCTGGGAGCGGCGGCATGAACGGGCTGGCCCGCGCGTCGGTACGGTTCCGGCCCGCGTCGTTCGCGGGCACGTTCGTCGCGCTGTTCTTCGCCGCGGCGGTCGTCATGGCGTGCGGCACGATGCTCCAGACCGGGCTGACCGCGCACGTGCCGCCGGTGCGGTACGCGAAGGTGCCGGTCGTGGTCGCGGCCGACCCGCAGGCCCGGATCACCACCGGGCACGGCGACAACCGGGACACCGAGGCCGCGCCGCTCACCGACCGACCGCGGCTGGCCACCGGCCTGGCGGCGCGGGTCGCCGGGCAGCCGGGCGTCGCCGCGGCCGTACCCGACATCGCGTTCCCGGTGCAGGCCGCGCGCCTGCCGCAGCTCACCGGCCGGGACTGGTCGGCGCGCCTGATCGACGACCCGGCCGCCGTCACGGCCGGGGCCACCACGGCCCCGGCACCGGGCGACGTCGTCCTGGACGCGTCGGCCGCCCGCGCCGCCCGCCTGGCCGTCGGCGACACCCTCACCCTGACCGCGCCCGGCCGTACCGCCGCCTACCGGGTGTCGGCCCTGATCGCCGACCCGCCCGGCGGCGCGAGCGCGGACCGGGCCGCCCCCGCCGCGTACTTCGCCGACTCCGTCGCCGGCCGGCTCTCCGGCCACCCCGGCCGGGCGGACGCGATCGCCGTCTTCCCCAGGGCCGGCGTGCGTACGGCCGCGCTCGCCGCGCAGGCGGAGCAGGCCGTCGGCGGCCGGGCGAAGGTGTGGACCGGCGACGGCAGGGGCGAGGCGGAGCAGCCGCAGCTCGCCGAGGCCAAGGAGATGCTGACGGCGATCGGCGGCTCGTTCGGCGGGATCGCCACCGCCACCGCCGTGTTCGTGGTGATGGGCACGGTCGCGCTCGCGATCGGCCAGCGCGGCCGGGAGATCGCGCTGCTGCGCGCGGTCGGCGCGACCCCGCGGCAGATCCGCCGTACGGTCGCCGCCGAGGCGATGCTCGTCGCGCCCCTGGCGGGCCTGGCGGGGCTGTGGCCCGGCATCGGGCTGGCGCGCTGGTGGCTGGGCCAGCTCGCCCACAAGGGCGCGGTGCCGCACGGTGTGGCGCTGTCGGTCGGCTGGATTCCGATGGTGTGCGCGGTCGGCTCCGGTCTGCTCGGTTCGCTGCTCGCCGGATACCTGGCCGCGCGCCGCCCGTCGAAGGCCCGGCCGAGCCAGGCGCTGGGCGAGGCGGCCGTCGAGCGGCGCAGGCCCGGCGTGATCCGTACGGTGCTGGGCGCCGCCGCCGTCGCGGGCGGGTGCGTGCTGGCCGGGGTCGCCGCGCACACCACCGGCGACGACGCCGCGTCGGTCGCGCTCGGCGTCGTGTTCAGCTTCATGGTGGGCGTGGCGTTCCTCGGCCCGGTGGTCGCGTGGGCCGCGGCCGGCCTGCTCGGGCTGCCGCTGCGCGCCTCGGGCGGCGCGGCCGGCGATGCTCGCGGCGGCCAACACCCGTGCCAACGCCCGCCGGCTGTCCTCCGCGATCACCCCGATCGTGCTGGTCACCGCCTTCTGCGGCACCCTGCTGTGCATGCAGGGCTCGATCGCCCACCAGGCGTCCCGGCAGATCCACGACGGGGTCGTCGCCGACCAGGTGCTCGGCTCGCACGGCGCCGGGCTGCCCGCCGCCACGGCCGGCCGCGCCGCCGCCGTGCCCGGTGTGGACACCGCGGTCGGCGTGCTCCGCACCGGCGCCCTGGTCCGGGAGGGCGGCTCGCTGGACTCCGCAGGAGTCATCGGCGTCTCGGGTGATCCGGCCCGGCTGTCCAGGGTCCTGCGACTCGGTCTGAAGAGCGGCTCGTTGGCGAACCTCACCGGCGACGGCCGGACGGTCGCGGTCGACACGCTGCAGGCCGGCTCGGCGAAGCTGAAGGTCGGCAGCCAGGTGTCGCTGTGGCTCGGCGACGGCACGCAGATCCGGCCGAGGGTCGTCGCGGTGTACGGACGCGGCCTGGGGCTGGGCCAGTTGCTGCTGCCCCGGGCGGTTGTCGCCGTGCACGCGGGGACGGCGTACGACGCGCAGGTGCTCGTCCACGACGCCCCGGGGGCCGACCGGGCGTCCGTGCAACGGCAGTTGGGCGCGCTGGCCGTGCCGGGCCTGACGGTCACCGACCGCGCCGGCTACCGGGCCGAGGCGAACAAGGAGCTCGAACTCAACGCCTGGGCCAACCAGGTCATGGCCGCGGTGCTCGGCGGGTTCGCCGCGATCGCCGCCGCCAACACCCTGGTGATGACGGTCCTGGACCGGCGCCGCGAGGTCGCCCTGCTGCGACTGGCGGGCACCACCCGCCGTCAGGTCCTCGGCATGCTGCGCCGGGAGGCGCTGCTCGTCGCCGCCGCCGGGCTGCTGATCGGCGGGGCGATCGCCTGGATCACCCTGATCCCGATCGCCCGCGGCCTCACCGACGCCTCGCCGTACGTCCCGCCCGCCACGGCCGCGGGCATCGTGGGCGGCGCGGTGCTGCTCGCCCTGGTCTCCACCGGGCTGCCGGCCCGCGCCCTGCTGCGCGGCCGCCCGGCCGCGGCGGGCGCCTCCCGCGAATAGCCCGCCGCCCCCGGCCCGCCCTGCGCCGCGCGTCCCCGCCCTGCCTCGCCTGCGCCGCGCGTCCCCCCAGCCCTTCCGCGCCGCGCGTCCCCGCCCGCTCCGGTCGGGGACGCGCGGCGCGCGTACGCGGTGGCCGCGCGGCACGTTCAGCACGGCTCGGCGGGGCCCGCAGGGGCGGGGGGTCGGGCCCCGTCATCGGCTCGCGGCGGCCGCGGCGGGACAGTTCGCGAGGCCCCGCAGTCAGCTCGCGGCGGCCTGGGCGGGGCGGTTCGCGGGGGCCCGCGTCCGGCCCCCGACGGCGTTGGTGAACGGCCTGGCGAGACGGCGCGCAACGGGCCTCGGCGGGCGCCCCGCAGGGGACTTGGTGGACGGCGGATGAGCGGCAGCCCCCCGGTGGGAGGGGGTCCGGTGGCCGCCGTGGAAACGGGCATTCCGCGCCCGGAGATGGGCGTCCGGCGTTCGTCCGGCGTTCCGTCACAGGCCACCTGAGCTGCCAAACATCCCCGTGGGCGCCCCATGCCCGGGGACCGCCCGCCCGTTCCGCCCGCCCCACGAGGGAATCCCATGCCCGGTCCTGCCGCCCAGCCCGCACCCGAGCCCGAGCCGACCCCCGTACCCGTGTCCGCGCCCGCACCGGAGCCCGCGGCCGTCCCCGTACCCGCGCCCGTACCCGTGTCCGCCGCCGCGTCCGGACCCGCCGCCGGGCCCCGCCGTATCGACCGCCGGGCCGTACTGATCGCCTCCGGTACGACGCTGGCCGCCGGGGGAGGCGCGGCCGGCTGGCTGTTCGGGCCCGGGTCCGACCGGGCCGCCGCGCGTACGGCGGGCGTCCCCGCGACCGTACGGCCGCCCGTGGCGCCGCCGCGGACGCCGCCGGTCCCGCCCCGGGTCCCGGTCGCGCCCTTCACCCAGGGCACCACGCTGCACTCGGCCGCCGCGCCGAGCGGCAGGGGCGCCTTCAGGCGGCTGGTGGACGGCCCGGCGTGGCGGCGCGTGGTGCGCACCGACCTGGCGGCCGCGCACAGCGGGCGGGACGGCCGCCGTACCGCGCTGGCCGCGTTCGTCCAGCTCACCGACCTGCATGTGATGGACGTGCAGTCGCCGCTGCGGTTCGAGTGGATGCGCGTGCACGCGGCCCACGACTGGCGCCCGCACGAGGCGCTGTCCGCGGTCGGCACGCTCGCGCTGATCGAGCGGGTCAACAGCCTGCGGCACGGTCCGGCCACCGGCCACCCGCTCGGCTTCGCGATCACCACGGGCGACAACACGGACAACAACTCGACGATCGAACTGGACTGGTTCCTCACCGCGATGAGCGGCGGCCGGATCACCCCCGACACCGGCGACCCGGAGACGTACGAGGGCATCCAGAACTCGGGGCTGCCGCTGTTCTGGCAGCCGGAGAGCGCCCGTACCGACCACGACAAGAAGCTCGGCTTCCCGCACCTGCCCGGCTACCTGCCGGCGGCCACCCGCCCGCTCACCGCGCCCGGCCTGAACCTCCCGTGGTACTCCACGGTCGGCAACCACGACGCCCTGTTCAGCGGCGCCTACGTGTCCGCCGGCCGGCTCCGGTTCGTCCGGCTCCTTCGCGGCCGACGTCGCCACCGGCAGCCGCAAGGTGGAGCAGGTCGCGCACGCCGACGCGATGAAGGTCTACCGGGCGGTGCAGGCGCAGGCCGACCCGGACGGCGCCCTCGTCCGCCAGGTGCTGGAGGGCTACGCGAGCCGCGCGCGGACGGTCACCGCGCGACGAGCGGCGCCGGCCGTTCACCCCGCAGGAGTACCTCGACGCCCACCTCGACCCGCGGCGCACCGGCCCCGGCCCGGTCGGCCACGGCTACGCGGCCCCGGGCGTGGACGCCGACCACCTCTACTACACCTTCCAGGTCGCGGACGGCGTGCTCGGCGTCAGCCTGGACACCACCGACCGCGGCGGCTCCTTCCTCGGCTCGATGGGCGACGGAGCAGACTGGACTGGCTGGACCGCACCTTGACGGCACATCAGGACCAGCACGTCCTGGTCTTCAGCCACCACACCAGCCGCACCATGACCAACCTGCGCCCCGACCCGGCCCGTCCGGGCGAGCGCCGGCACGGCGGGGCGGAGCTGACGGCGCTGCTGAAGAAGCACTCCAACGTGCTGGCGTGGATCAACGGCCACAGCCACCTGAACCGGATCGAGTCGCACGGCACCTTCTGGGAGGTCAACACCGCCTCCCACGTGGACTATCCGCAACTCGCCCGGGTGATCGAACTCGTCGACAACCACGACGGGACGCTGTCGCTGATCACCACGCTGATCGAGTCCTCGGCCCCGCACCGCACCGACTTCCACGACCTGTCGGCGGCCGGACTGGCCGGTCTCTACCGGGAGTTGGCCTACAACGCGCCCGGCGGCCAGGCGGTCCGCTTCGCCGGGACGGCGGCCGACCGCAACACGGAGCTGCTGCTGAAGAAGCGCTGAACGTCGACGCTGACGGGGCAGCGGCCGGTCCCTCGGGCGGCCGGGTCAGCGCGGGGTGATCACCACGTACGCGGCCGGTTCGAGGTCGCAGGACGCCATCAGCGCGGTGCGCACCACGGCCGCCTGCTGCTCCGGCGAGCGCCGCAGCCGGGCGGGCGCGAGGTGCAGCACGGTGATGCCCAGCGCCTCCAAGTGCTCGCGCTGCCGGGCGTGGTGGGACCGCAGCGCGTCGTCGTCGGGGTCGAGGACGCACCGCCACCGCGTGGTCGGGCCAGAAGGCGTCCACCCCGCCCAGCGGCGGGCCGCCCGGCAGCCGCAGGTCCACGTTCCACAGCGGGTCGGGCAGGTGGTGGCGGGCGACCATGGTGTGGAGCCGCTGCTCGGCCGCCGACCGGTCCTCGGCCCGCAGCACGTCGACGGCCTGCCGCACGTGCGGCAGGCCGGTGAGCCGGGCCCGCGACAGCTCGCGCAGCACCGCGTCGGCGTCGCAGTGCCCGGCCCGTACGGCCTCGGCGAACAGCGCGCGCACGGCGTCGGGGTCGTCGAGTCCGGCGACCGCGTCGGCCAGCGCCCGGGGGACGGGCGCGCAGGGCACGCCGCCGGCGTCCTGCGGGCGGGGCAGTTCGCGGGCCCGGTGCACGGCCACGTCGCCCGCGTCGCGCAGCCGGCGCTGCCAGGGCACCAGGACGTCGATACGGGGCAGGCCGATCACCGGCGGCACCGCGGAGAAGCGGTGCAGGGCGAGCGCGGCCGGGCCGGTGACCATGGCCTCGCGGCCGCCGCCGAGCGGCCCGTGGCCGCTCGGGTCGCGGCCGGCGTAGAGCAGAGCGGCCCGGACCCGTTCCTCGCTGCTGGGCGGACCCGAGTGCAGCAGGCAGACCTGGGGGAGGAGCTGCTGCCAGGGGCCGCCGGCGCGGCAGCGCGCGGCGATCGTGGCGGGGGTCAGGCCCAGTTCGCGCAGCTGACGGTGCGTCAGGACGGTGTCGCCGGTGGCGGCGGGACGGTCCGGGGTTCGAGGGCCGGGGTGGTTGATGTTCATGGTCAGGAGCATCCCGCCCGCCGGGTCGTCACTAACCGCTGTTACGCGGCTGTCGACAAAACCGGACAACACCGGGCTAAAGTCCCGGTGTTCGGGTGCCGATCAGCGCTCATCACCCATTCGAGTGACGAAGGGCCGCTCCGACCAGCGGAACGGCCCTCCTCAACTCACCACGGCCGGACGGCGGTTGACCGCCGCGCCGGACCGGGACGCTCACCCGGTGAGTACCGCGCACCGGTGCGGGCCTCCGTCGGGCGTGCCACCCGGTGCGCGCCTCACATCCCGGTGCGCGCGTCGCACTCCTGCGCCCGCAGCGCGCGCGCCAGGTCGTCGCGCGCCTCCAGCACCAGCCGGCGCAGCGCGGGCGCCGCGTCCTGGGCGCGCGGCCAGCCACGCGTCCGTCTCCTCCAGCGTCCCGGCCCGGTCCTGGTCGGCCGGGAAGAGCCCGCGCACCACGGACATCGCGATCTCGATCGACCGCGACGCCCACACCCGCTCGATCGCCGCGAAGTACGGCGCCGCGTACGGCGCGGTCAACTCCGCGCTGCCCCGGCTGCGCGAAGCCCGCGATGGTCGCCTCCACCAGCGCGTTGGACAGCGCGTCGGACTCCACCACGGCGGCCCACGCGGCCGCCTTCACCTCGGCGGACGGCCGCGCGGCCAGGCAGCGCACCTCGTGCCGGTTGCCCGACGCCGTGTCGTCCCTGGCCCGCTCGGCCGCGATCACCGCCGCGTCCACCGCGCCCTCGGCGGTCAGCGTCTCCAGGAACGTCCAGCGCAGCTCCTGGTCCACGTCCAGCCCGTCGATCTTCGCCGAGCCGTCCAGCAGCCCCTGGAGGAGCTGGAGATCGGCCGGCGTCGTGGCCACCGCGGCGAAGAACCGGGCCCACGCGAGCTGGTGGCCGCTGCCCGGCTCGGCCAGCCGCAGCTCGCCGCAGCGCGCCCTCGGCCAGCGCGCGGGCGCGCCCTGCCGCGCGCCGCCCGGCGCCACGTAGTGGCGCCAGCGCGATGCGCGCCTGCGCGTGCAGCGACTGGAGCACGCCGATGTCGCGTCTCCCGCCCGGCGAAGCGCAGCACCAGGTCCAGGTAGTCGCGGGCCGGCATCAGCGCCGTCCCTGGTCAGGTTCCACACCGCCGACCAGACCAGCGCCCGGGCCAGCGGGTCGGTCGAGGTCGCCCAGGTGCGCCGCGCAGCGGTGGCCAGCGAGCGCCTCGTCGAAGCGGATCTTGCAGTACGTCAGGTCGTCGTCGTTGACCAGCACCAGGTCCGGCCGCGGCTGCCCGGCCAGCTCGGCGACGACCGTGCGCGGGCCCGCCGACGTCCGCCTCGGCCCGCGCGTACCGCTCCAGCGCCGCCGTCGGCGTCGCGCCGGTACAGGCCCACCGCGACCCGGTGCGGGCGCAGTTCGGGGTGCGCGGGCGTCCGCGGTCTGCAGCGACCGCCAGTTCGGTGATCCGGTCCTGCGCGTCGTAGGACCACCTGCGGGGTCAGCGAGTTGACGCCCGCCGTCTCCAGCCAGGACCGCGACCAGGCGGCCATGTCGCGGCCCGAGGTCTCCGCCGAGCACCGACAGCAGGTCGGCCGAGCGTGGTGTTGCCGTAGGCGTGCCGCTTGAAGTAGCGCCGGGCCGCCTCCAGGAAGGCGTCCCGGCCGACGTAGGCCACCAGCTGCTTGAGCACCGAGGCGCCCTTGGCGTACGTGATGCCGTCGAAGTTGAGCTTGGCGTCCTCCAGGTCGCGGATGTCGGCGACCACCGGGTGGGTGGAGGGCAGCTGGTCGGCGCGGTAGGCCCACGCCTTGCGGCGGTTGGCGAAGGTGATCCAGCCCTCGGTGTAGCGGCGTCGCCTCGACCTGCGCGAAGGCGCCCATGAAGTCGGCGAAGGACTCCTTGAGCCACAGGTCGTCCCACCAGCGCATGGTGACCAGGTCGCCGAACCACATGTGCGCCATCTCGTGCAGGATGACGTTCGCCCGGTGCTCGTACGGCGGCCCGGGTCACCTTGCCGCGGAAGACGAACTCCTCGCGGAAGGTGACCAGTCCGGGGTTCTCCATCGCGCCGAGGTTGTACTCGGGCACGAACGCCTGGTCGTACTTCCCGAACGGGTACGGGTAGTCGAAGTTCTCGTGGAAGAAGTCCAGGCCCTGCTTGGTGACTGTCGAAGATCGTCGTCCGCGTCGAAGTGCCGGGCCAGCGAGCGCGGCACAGCGCCGACAGCGGGATGTCCAGCGCGCGCGCCGTCCGGTCGCGTGCGCGAGTAGTGGTCGTGCTCCACGTGGTACGGGCCCGCGACGACCGCCGTGATGTACGTCGAGATCGGCTGCGTCGGCACGAACCGCACCGTCTGCCCGCCGCCCTCGGCCGGCGCCGGCTCGCCGTCGGCCGCGCCGTTGCTCAGCACCGTCCAGCCCTCGGGGGCGGTCACCTGGAAGGTGAACGGCGCCTTGAGGTCGGGCTGTTCGAAGTTGGCGAACACCCGGCGCGCGTCGGCCGGCTCGTACTGCGTGTAGAGGTAGACCTCGCCGTCCTCCGGGTCGTCGAAGCGGTGCAGGCCCTCGCCGGTGCGGCTGTAGGCGCAGCGCGGCGTCGACCACCAGCGTGTTGCGCTCGGCCAGGCCGTCCAGCGCGATCCGGGTGCCGTCGAAGACCGCCGCCGGGTCCAGCTCGCGGCCGTTGAGCCGCACCGAGGTGACGGCCGGGGCGATCAGGTCGGCGAAGGTCGAGGCGCCGGGCCGCGCGCAGCGGAAGTCGATCACCGTGGTGGAGCGGAAGGTGCGCGGCCCGCTCCCGTCGGGCGTCCCGACGGCGGAGCGCACGTCCAGCGCCACGTCGTACCGCTCGACGGACAGGATCGCGGCCCGCTCGCGGGCCTCGTCACGGCTCAGGTTCTCGCCGGGCACGAGCGACTCCTCTGTCATCACCTGAGGTGTCTGCCACCTGGACGGACGCGCCGGATCGCGGCGCCCTGGCATCCTTTCACGGGGGTCCGCGGGCGCAGCGGGCAGCGCGGGGAATGCCGCGGGGAATGCCGCGGTGTCGGCGCCCGCGCGCGTTGTAGGTCTGCCACGAAGCCATGACCCCACGCCCTGGCTCCCCTGCCATTCCGAGGAGAACGCAGTGACCGTCACCACCGTCGAGAAGACCCCGGCCGACTTCTGGTTCGACCCGCTGTGCCCCTGGGCGTGGATGACCTCCCGCTGGATGCTGGAGGTGGAGAAGGTCCGCCCGGTCGAGGTCCGCTGGCACGTGATGAGCCTCGCGGTGCTCAACGAGGACAAGCTCGACACGATCTCCCGGAGAAGTACGCCACCTTCCTGCGCGACGCCTGGGGCCCGGTGCGGGTCGTCATCGCCGCCCAGCAGCAGCACGGCGACGAGGTCGTCGGCCGCGCTCTACACCGCGCTCGGCACCCGCTTCCACAACCAGGCGCCAGCCCAGGACGCGCGAGACGATCGTCGCCGCCCTGGAGGAGGTCGGCCTGCCCGCCGTCGCTCGCCGACTACGCGGACTCCGACGCGTACGACACGCGAGCTGCGCGCCTCCCACAAGGAGGGCATCGACAAGGTCGGCCAGGACGTCGGCACCCCGGTCATCGCGGTCCCCGGCGCCGACGGCGAGCAGATCGCCTTCTTCGGCCCGGTCGTCACCCCCGCCCCCAAGGGCGAGGACGCCGCCCAGCTCTGGGACGGCACCTTGATGGTCGCCTCGATCCCGGGCTTCTACGAGATCAAGCGCACCCGCACGGCCGGCCCGATCTTCGAGTAGCACCGCCGCAGCAGCACGGGGCGGCCCCGACCCAGAGCCGCCCCGTCACCCCCCAGACCCCCGAGGCACCCGCCAGGGGCGCGTGGGGGCACCTCCCAGCCGCCAGGCTGGGGGAGAACTGCGCGCCCAGCCACAGCCGGCCCGCGGATCGCCACCGTGCGTGCGGGGCACCCCCCGCCGTGTCCGGCCACCGACCGGCCCAGCCGGGTGAAGCAGCAACACCTCGCGGGATGGGACAATCCCGCTATGCGCGTCTACCTCGGCTCCGACCATGCCGGCTTCGAACTCAAGAACCACCTCGTCGACTGGCTGAAGGCCAACGGCCACGAGCCCGTGGACTGCGGCCCGCACATCTACGACGCGGCGACGACTACCCGCCGTTCTGCCTGCGCGCCGCCGAGCGCACCGCCGCCGACCCCGACGCCCTCGGCATCGTGATCGGCGGCTCCGGCAACGGCGAGCAGATCGCCGCCAACAAGGTCAAGGGCGTGCGCGCCGCACTCGCCTGGAGCGAGCAGACCGCCTCCCTCGGCCCGCGAGCACAACAACGCCAACGTGCTGAGCGTCGGCGCCCGGATGCACACCGAGGACGAGGCGACCGAAGTTCGTCGAGCTCTTCCTCGCCACCCCGTACTCGCGACGACGAGCGCCACCACCGCCGTATCGACATGCTCGACGACGTACGAGGCCACCGGCGAGCTGCCGCCGATCCCGGCCCACCACCCGCAGCAGGACTGAGCCCGCGCGATGCCCGAGGGCCACACCATCCACCGGCTGGCCGCCGACCACCGGCAGCTGTTCGGCGGCCGGCCGGTGCGCGCGACCAGCCCGCAGGGCAAGTTCGCCGACGGCGCCGCGCTGGTCGACGGCCAGGTGCTGGCGGACGCCGCAGGCGCACGGCAAGCACCTCTTCCTCGGCTTCGGCGCCGACCGGCTGGGTGCACGTCCACCTCGGGCCTGATCGGCAAGTACACCTTCGGCGACGCCCCGGCGCCCGCCGCCCACCGACACCGTCCGGCTGCGGCTGGCCACCGGCGCCGGCGACTACGCCGACCTGCGCGGCCCGACCACCTGCGAGCTGATCACCGACGCCCGAGAAGCAGGCGATCCACGACCGGCTCGGCCCCGACCCGCTGCGCCCCGGCGACGACCCCGGACCGCGCCTGCGCCGCGGATCTCCCGCACCCGGACGTCAGCGTGGCCGCACTGCTGATGGACCAGAAGGTCATCGCGGGCGTCGGCAACGTCTACCGGGCCGAGGTGCTCTTCCGGCACGGCGTCGACCCCTACCTGCCCGGCCGCGACGCTGGACCGCGCCGCAGTGGGACGCGATGTGGGCCGACCTGGTCGCGCTGATGCGCGAGGGCGTGCGCACCAACCGCATCGACACCGTCCGCCCCGAGCACGAGCCCGAGGCGATGGGCCGCCCGCCGCGCGTGGACGACCACGGCGGCGAGGTCTACGTCTACCGCCGCGCCGGCCTGCCCTGCCTGGTCTGCGGCACGCCGGTACGCACCGAGCCGCTCGCGGCCCGCAACCTCTTCTGGTGCCCGACCTGCCAACCCCCGCACGCCTGACCGCCCTTGGGGGCCGGCCGCTCTAGAAGCCGTGCGGCAGCCAGGGCGCCAGGTCGCCGCGGAAGGCCGCGGAGGTCTCCGCGCAGCGCGCCCGGCCCGCAGTTCGCGCACCAGCCCGGCGCCGGCCATCGCGCGCAGCGACGGCCCGCCGAGGTAGGCGGCGCCCAACTCCCTGACGGACAGGGCCAGATCCGGCCGGGTCCTCGGTCCGCACGCAGACCGCGCCCTTCGTGTCGCCGGTCAGCCGCCAACGCCCCGCGTTCCAGGGGCAGAAGGCGTCCTCGACGTCGAGCACCACGTCGACCGGCGCGGCGTACGTACGGGCCTCCAGCGCCGCGCCCACGTCGACCAGCCGCAGGTGCAGGCAGTCGCGCAGGCCGAGCCGGCAGCGGCGGATGTCGGAGACCAGGTGCAGTCAGCGGGTCGTCCACCGGGCGGTTGCGGAAGGCGACCGTCGCGGTGAGGTCGATGCGAGGCGAGGAAGCGCCACAGCGCCGCGTACGCCACCGGGTCGAGCGCCTCGACGTCCCGCAGGTTGACGGTGCTCGTCCGGTCCCGCCGGGCTCCAGTCGGGCGTGACCGAGTAGCGGGCGTACCCGCGCACCTCGCCGTCCACCTCGGCCAGCACGCACAGCAGCGCGCCCGCGCCGCCGCGCGAGGCCGGCGGGTCGAGCAGCGGCTGCGTGTCCCAGCCGGGCTGCCGGGCCAGCATGCCGGGCCGGGCGGGCACCAGTCGCGCGTAGACCGCCTCGCACGCCTCGACGCGCCTCGCACGGGGTCGACCAGCCGGATGCGGACGCCGCTCCACGCCCTCGCGGCGCGGACAGCCGGATCCGGGTGGTGTCGATCGCTGCCGCGCATCTGCCGGCGTGGCGACGCCGTAGCCGAACCGGCCGTAGATCGCCGGCTCGGAGGCGGTCAGCACCGCGAGCGGCTCGCCGCGGTCGCGGAAGTCGTCGAGCTGCCGGCGCATCATCGAGGTGAGCACGCCGCGGCGGCGGTGGGTGGCCTGCACGCTCACCATGGTGACGCCGGCGCACGGCCAGCGGCGCGCCGCCGGGCACGGTCATCCGGAAGCGAGAACGCCCCCGCGGTGCCGACGAGTCTCGTCACCGTCCCAGGCGGTGATCGTCCGCTCGAACTCGGTGACCCGGCGCCACTGGGCCCGCTCCTCGGGCGGGTCGCCCGGGCCGCCGAACGCCCGCTCCAGGTTCGCCGAAGAAGAGGTCCCACTGCTCCGCCGCCAGCACCCGCAGTTCGATCGTCATGCCCCCTGCCTACCAGGCCGGGCGGCCGGCCGGGCGAACGTATTTCCGCCGCACGGTCCCGCGCCGGCTCCGCCGGACACGGCTCACAGGCCATCCGGCCTGCACGGCGCGGCGATCGATGGGTAGGGTCGCCGGAACATGACTAAAGCGCGCGGCAAAGGACACGCCTCGGACTCAGGTGGCGCAGATGGCTGCACCGGGCCCGGCTCGCCGTGCGCAGGTCCGCGGTCGACTACTTCCGCGGCGACGCCTCCGACTGGGCGGGCCTGGCGGTCGCTCGCCGCTCACCATCCCGGTGCTCGCCTGCACCACGGTCTGCGACGCCCGTGTGGTGCCCGCCCAGCACCCTGGTGCTGCCGATCCTGGCCGGCGGGCTGCTGCTGCGCCCGGCCAGCCTGCTGCTGCTCTACGCGGCCTCCGCCGTCGCGCTGGTCGTGGAGTCGGCGGTGCTCGGCCCGTACCGCGAGGGCCCGGCCCGGGTCACGCCCGGCACGGTGCTGGTGGTGACCGCGGTGGCGCTGACCGGGCTGATCATCGCCCAGTTCAGGGCCCGGGTCGGGGTGCCGTGGCGGCGCGGCCACACCATGCTCTTCGACCTCCGCGAACGCATCCGGGTGCAGAGCAGGCTGCCCCGGCTGCCCGGCGGCTGGCACGCGGAGATGGCGCTGCGGCCGGCCGGCGGCCAGTCCTTCTCCGGCGACTTCGTGGTGGCCACCCGCAGCTCGGCGACGGCCGGATGCTGGAGGCGGTGCTCACCGACGTCTCCGGCAAGGGCATGGACGCCGCCTCGCGCTCGCTGCTGCTGTCCGGCGCGTTCGGCGGCCTGCTCGGCTCGCTGCCCCCGCACGACTTCCTCGCCGCCGCCAACGGCTACCTGCTGCGGCAGAACTGGGACGAGGGCTTCGCCACCTCGGTGCACCTGGTGCTCGACCTGGAGACCGGCGACTACGAACTGCTGTCCGCGGGGCACCCGCCGGGCCTCCAGCTGCACGCCGGCACCGGCCGCTGGGAGGAGAAGGCCGCCGAGGGCCCGCTGCTCGGCGTCTACGACGGGGCCGAATTCCACGGCGTCAAGGGCACGTTGCGCCTCGGGCGACGTGCTGCTGCTGTTCACCGACGGCCTGGTGGAGACCGCCGAGCCGCGACATCTCGGAGGGCATCGACCGGCTGATGGGCGAGGCGGACCGCTTCGTCGGCCACCGGATTCCACGGCTCCGCCTGGCGGTTGATCGAGGCGGTCGCCAAGGACGTCAACGACGACCGGGCGTTGCTGGTGGTGTGCCGCGACTAGCCCACGGGAATGGGACCATGGGTCACAGACAACACGTCTCCCGTGTCCGTGGCGGATGGCACCATGGAGCGGGCGAGGCGGGGGCGGCGGCACGGTCCCCGGACCGGCTAGCACTTACCGAAAGAGGAAGTGATCCACTGTGGTTATCTCCGCGTCCGCCGTACTGTTACTGGCGATCGTGCTGTTCGTGATGATCCGGGCCAAGACCATAAAGGTGGGGCCGGCCATAGTGGCCGCTCTCTTCGGCTTCTTCCTCGCCTCCACCAACATGGCGCCGGACGTCAACCGGTTCCTCAACTCAGTGGCCGACACCATCAGCAGCATAAAGATCTGACACGGGCAGCGACTGCGGCTCGGCCCGCAGGACCCGCCGCAGCGTCTCGGCCGTGTCACCGCCTCGCGGCGTGCCCAGCAGCGCCGCGAGGAGCGCGATGCGCGCCTGGCCGGGACGGAGTGTTCCGGCCAGCTCCGCGCCGGCGGCCACCAGGTCGACGGCGCCCCCGCCGGTGTAGATCGGCGCCACGGAACCCGCCGCGACCCGGGAGCTGACGGCCACCAGCACCCCCGCCGCGGTCGCTTCGGCGACGGCGGCGGCGACCTCCGGGTTGGCGTTCCCCGCGCCGGTCCCGGCCACCACCACACCCCGCGCCCCCGCGGCCAGAGCGCGCCCGGAAGAGCACCGCGTCGCCGTCGCTGTGGTGCACCAGGATGTCCACCCGGGGAGTGGGCGCGTCGGCCGGCGGAAGCGGCAGGGCGGCCGGCCGCGGCCGGCGCCGGCCCCAGCTCACCCGGCCGAACTCCACCCGGCCCAGCGGCAGTCCGTCCGGGTCGCCGAAGGCGCGGGCGTCCAGGGTGTGCCGCTTGACGGTGCCGCGGGCGGCGAAGACCTGCCCGGCGAAGACGATCACGGCGCCGATGTCCCGGCCGGTGGCCGCGGTCAGCAGCGCGTCGTAGAGGTTGCCGGCCGCGTCGCCGTCCTCGGCGTCGAGCGGCTTCTGCGCGCCGGTGAAGACCACCGGGCGGCGGTCGGTGTGGAAGAGGTCGAGGAAGAACGCCGACTCCTCCAGGGTGTCCGTGCCGTGGGTGACCACGACGCCGTCCACCGCGGGGTCGGCGAGCACCTCGTGCACGGTGTGCAGCAGCAGCAGCTGGTGCGCGGTGGTGAGCCGGGAGCTGTTGACCGTGAACAGGTCCATCACCGTGACGTGCACGTCCTCGGGCACCGCGCCCGCGGCGAGCACCTCCCGCCCGGCGGCCTCGGCCGCGTAGCCGTCCCCCTGCCAGCGGCTGGCGATGGTTCCTCCGGTGCTGATGACCACGATGTGTCGCATGGCGATTGCGCCTCCTCGGGGTGTCAGGCTTGCTCCATCACAATGATATGCGCGTAGACCTGCCATATGATTGCCAATACTGACCGGTATTTCGTCGGATCATGGTAGGAAACCCTGCTATGGACGCCATTGACAGAAGTATCTTGCGCGAGCTCCAGGCGGACGGCCGGCTGACCAACCAGGAGCTGGCCGCGCGGGTCGGCCTCACGCCCTCGCCGTGCCTGCGCCGGGTGCGCCAGCTGGAGGACGACGGGGTGATCCAGACCTACCGCGCGGTCGTCGCCCCGGCCGCCGTCGGCCGCGGCTTCGAGGTCTTCGCCTCGGTCGAGGTGCACCGCGACCGCGAGTCGGTGGCCGCCTTCGAGAACGAGGTCCAGTCGACCACGGATGTGGTCGAGGCGTACCGGCTCTACGGCGCCCCGGGCTGCCTGCTGCGGATCGCGGTCGCCGACTCCGACGCCTACGAGCGCTTCTGGACCGACAAGCTGATCGCGCTGCCGGGCGTCTCCGACGTGAACTCGCAGATGATCATGAAGCGGATCAAGTCCCCGCAGGGCGTCCCGGTGGACTGAGCCGAACGGGGGACCGGGCCGAACGGGTGGACCGAGCCGCAACGGGGCGGACTGGGCCGACGGGAGCCGCGAACTCTCCGAGGAGCCGCGCGGAGCCGTACGGACCGTCTCGCGGCGCGCGCCGGACGGTGAACCGCCGCAGGCGCGAGGGGCGCGAGGAGAAGGAGAGCGGGCGACGGGAATCGAACCCGCGTAGCTAGTTTGGAAGACTAGGGCTCTACCATTGAGCTACGCCCGCAGCGCCTGTGATTCTGGCACACCGCATCGTAGCCGGTCGAACCGGCCGGACGGCGGGCGAAATACCGGCTGCCCACGCGTACGGAGGCATGTACTCTACGTGTCGCACCAGCGGGGTGTGGCGCAGCTTGGTAGCGCGTCCGCTTTGGGAGCGGAAGGCCGTCGGTTCGAATCCGGCCACCCCGACCAGCAGTTCGCACGACCGGCCGGACCGGCCGCGCGCGGGGCCGCGTCGTGGGCAGACCCCGTCCGGGGCGTTCTGTCGCAACCGGTAGGATGGGCCGCTGGCGACCGTAACGGGCGCGGCTCCGCAGCGCGCCGTCGAGCGACGGCAGCCCCCATCAACGTAAAGCCCCCAAGGAGACCCAACCGTGAAGAGCGCCGTCGAGACTCTGAACCCGACCCGGGTTCGACTCACTGTCGAGGTGCCCTTCGAGGAGCTCAAGCCCAGCCTCGACGCGGCGTACAAGAAGATCAACCAGCAGGTCACGGTGCCGGGCTTCCGCAAGGGCAAGATCCCTGCGCGCGTCATCGACCAGCGGTTCGGCCGTGGCGCGGTCCTCGAAGAGGCCATCAACGACGCGCTGCCGAAGTTCTACACGGAGGCGGTCAACGAGGGTGAGCTCGAAGCGTGCTCGGCCAGCCCGACGTCGACATCACCGAGTTCAACGACGGCGACGAGCTGAAGTTCACCGCCGAGGTCGACATCCGCCCGACCATCGAGATCCCGGACTACTCCGGCATCGAGGTCACCGTGGACGCGATCGAGGTCCCCGACGAGGACGTCGACAAGGCGCTGGAGCAGCTGCGCGACCGCTTCGCCTCCACCACCGCGGTCGAGCGCGCCGCCGCCGAGGGCGACGTCGTGGTGGTCGACCTGGAGGCGACGGTCGACGGCGAGGTGCTGGAGGACGGCGTCGCCAAGGGCGTCAGCTACACCATCGGCTCCGGCCAGCTGCTCGACGGCATCGACGAGGCCGTCACCGGCCTGGAGAAGGGCGGCTCGGCCACCTTCACCTCCGAGCTCAAGGGCGGCTCCGCGGCCGGCCGCGAGGCCACCGTCAAGGTCGACGTCACCGACGTCCAGGCCCGCGAACTGCCCGCCCTGGACGACGACTTCGCCCAGCTCGCCTCGCGAGTTCGACACCCTGGAGGAGCTGCGCGCGGACAGCCGCAAGCGCCTTGAGCGCATCAAGTCGTACGACCAGGCCACCCAGGCCCAGGAGAAGGTGCTGGACGCCCTCATCGAGCTGACCGAGGTGCCGATCCCGGAGAAGCTCCTCGAGGACGAGGTCGAGACCCGCACGCACAACCTGGAGCACCACCAGTTCGCGTCGATGGGCCTGACCTGGGACACGCTACCTGGAGCGCGAGGGCAAGACCGCGCGAGGAGCACGACGCGCGAGCTGTCGGAGCAGGCGGTCAAGGGCATCAAGACCCAGTTCATCCTCGACGAGCTCGTCAAGCCAGGAGAAGCTGTCGGTCAACCAGGAGGAGCTCACCGAGCACCTCATGCGCCGCGCCGCCTCCTCCGGCATGACGCCCGACCAGTTCGCGCAGGCGGTCGTCGAGGGCGGCCAGGTGCCGATCCTGGTCGGCGAGGTCGCCCGCGGCAAGGCGCTCGCGATGGTCGTGGAGTCCGCCAAGGTCACCGACAGCAACGGCGAGGTGGTCGACCTGTCGGACGACGAGGACGAGGACGGCGAGACCGTCGAGGCGTCCGAGGCGTCCGAGGCGTCCGCCGACGCGGAAGCCGCCGAGGCCGACGAGGCCGCCGACAAGTCCTGACCGCAGGACGGCGCCCCGAAGGGGCGCGGGGAACTGCGCGCGCAACCGGCCGCCGGCCGGTGGCCCGGACACGGCCGCGACAGCCCCCTCGGGGCGGTGACGGGGCTCGGCCCCGTCGTGGCTGATCGCGCGGTTCCCCGCGCCCCTTTCGGGGTTCGCAGCCCCGGAGCGGGGCACCCCGGCCCTTCCCGCGCGGCCGCGCGGGGCGAACGCGCCGTAGGCGTCATGCGCTCACAGCGAACAGTTCCGCGTAGGGGATTGCTGGGCCCCACCTGCGCGTTAGGGTCCACAAGTAGGAGGGCAGGGGTGCAGCACCAGCAGGGGCCGCCCCCGGCCCGGACGAAGACCCCGTGACGGCCAGTCGACCGTCCGACAACGAGCAGGTGGATACGTGACGACTCCGATGCCTTCCGCCGCCGGCGAGCCGACCTTCGGTGGCCTCGGCGACCAGGTCTACAACCGACTGCTCGGCGAGCGAATCATCTTCCTCGGCCAAGCGGTCGACGACGAGATCGCCAACAAGATCACCGCGCAGCTGCTCCTCCTTGCCGCAGAGCCGGACAAGGACATCTACCTCTACATCAACAGCCCCGGCGGCTCCGTGACCGCCGGCATGGCGATCTACGACACGATGCAGTTCATCAAGAACGACGTCGTGACGATCGCCATGGGCATGGCCGCCTCGATGGGCCAGTTCCTGCTCACCGCCGGCACCCCCGGCAAGCGGTTCGCGCTGCCGAACACCCGCATCCTGATGCACCAGCCCTCCGCGGGCCTCGGCGGCTCCGCCACCGACATCAAGATCCAGGCCGAGCAGCTGCTGCACACCAAGCGCCGGATGGCCGAGCTGATCGCCCAGCACTCCGGCCAGACCTTCGAGCAGATCACCAAGGACTCCGACCGCGACCGCTGGTTCTCCGCCGAGGAGGCCCAGGAGTACGGCCTGCTGGACGGCGTGATGCTCTCGGCCGCGCACGTCCCCGGCGGCGGCGGCACGGGCGCGGGCGGCCCCTCCGCCTGAGCCCAGGCCCCCGGCCGGCCCCGCAGGGCCGGCCGCGGCGGCGGCCCCCCGATCACTCGAAGCTCTTCATCACCAGGACGGTGGACGTGAACCCCTTGAACTTCCCCGGCAGCGGCCTGTACGAGCGCACCGAGGCCGAGCGCCCCGGCGTGTTCGGCGCCGAGGCCCGCTACGTCATCCCGCGCTTCGTCGAGCGCACCTCGCAGGGCGTGCGCGAGTACGACCCGTACGCCAAGCTCTTCGAGGAGCGGGTGATCTTCCTCGGCGTGCAGATCGACGACACGTCGGCCAACGACATCATGGCGCAGCTGCTGTGCCTGGAGTCGATGGACCCCGACCGTGACATCTCCGTCTACATCAACAGCCCCGGCGGCTCCTTCACCGCGCTGACGGCGATCTACGACACGATGCAGTTCGTGAAGCCCGACATCCAGACGGTCTGCATGGGCCAGGCGGCCTCCGCCGCGGCCGTGCTGCTCGCCGCCGGCAGCCCCGGCAAGCGGATGGCGCTGCCGAACGCGCGGGTGCTGATCCACCAGCCGTACAGCGAGACCGGCCGCGGCCAGGTCTCCGACCTGGAGATCGCCGCGAACGAGATCATCCGGATGCGCCAGCAGCTGGAGGACATGCTCGCCAAGCACTCGACCACGCCGATCGAGCAGATCCGCGACGACATCGAGCGTGACAAGATCCTCACCGCCGAGGAGTCGCTGGCCTACGGTCTGGTCGACCAGATCGTGTCCACCCGCAAGACGTCGGTGTCGTCAGAGGCGGTCTGACACCGCTTTCCGGTCCGCCCCCGCGCGCGGCCTCCCGCGGACTTGCTGTGCGAGTACGTCCAAGGGGGGCCCACACGGGGGGCGCGGCAAGGTACCGTCGATGAGAGAAGCACCAGGCTCCGTTGAAGGTCGGCGGAGCCCAGGCGAAGGGGAAACACCTCGTGGCACGCATCGGTGACGGCGGAGACCTGCTGAAGTGCTCGTTCTGCGGAAAGAGCCAGAAGCAGGTGAAGAAGCTCATCGCAGGGCCCGGTGTGTACATCTGCGACGAGTGCATCGACCTCTGCAACGAGATCATCGAGGAGGAGCTCGCCGAGTCCTCCGAGGTGCGGTGGGAGGACCTGCCCAAGCCCCGGGAGATCTACGAGTTCCTGGAGGGCTACGTCGTCGGGCAGGAGCCCGCGAAGAAGGCGCTGTCGGTGGCGGTCTACAACCACTACAAGCGCGTCCAGGCCGGGGAGAACGGCCGGCCGGGCCATGACGACGCGATCGAGCTGGCCAAGTCCAACATCCTGCTGCTGGGCCCGACCGGCTCCGGCAAGACGCTGCTCGCCCAGACGCTGGCCCGCATGCTCAACGTGCCGTTCGCCATCGCGGACGCCACCGCGCTGACCGAGGCCGGGTACGTCGGCGAGGACGTCGAGAACATCCTGCTGAAGCTGATCCAGGCGGCCGACTACGACGTCAAGAAGGCCGAGACCGGGATCATCTACATCGACGAGATCGACAAGGTCGCCCGCAAGAGCGAGAACCCGTCGATCACCCGCGACGTCTCCGGCGAGGGCGTGCAGCAGGCGCTGCTGAAGATCCTGGAGGGCACCACCGCCTCCGTGCCGCCGCAGGGCGGCCGCAAGCACCCGCACCAGGAGTTCATCCAGATCGACACCACGAACGTGCTGTTCATCGTGGGCGGCGCCTTCGCCGGTCTGGAGAAGATCATCGAGGCCCGGGCGGGCGCCAAGGGCATCGGCTTCGGCGCGACCATCCGCTCCAAGCGCGAGCTGAACATGGCCGACCAGTTCTCCGAGATCATGCCGGAGGACCTGGTGAAGTTCGGGATGATCCCCGAGTTCATCGGCCGCCTGCCGGTGATCACCAACGTGCACAACCTGGACCGCGAGGCGCTGCTCCAGATCCTGGTCGAGCCGCGGAACGCACTGGTGAAGCAGTACCAGAAGCTCTTCGAACTCGACGGCGTGGAGCTGGAGTTCGAGCGCGGCGCGCTGGAGGCCATCGCCGACCAGGCGATCCTGCGGCAGACCGGCGCCCGCGGCCTGCGCGCCATCATGGAAGAGGTCCTGATGTCGGTGATGTACGAGGTGCCGTCCCGCCAGGACGTGGCCCGGGTCGTCATCAGCGCCGAGGTCGTGCACTCCAACGTCAACCCGACCCTGGTCCCGCGCGACCCGCGGATCACCGGCCAGGGCGAGCAGAAGAGCGCGTAGCCCCCGGCTCCCGCGCCTCGGGGGCGCGGGGCGCGGTGGCGCACCACCGAACACGTACACCTGAAAGGGGGGCACCCGGCCCGACGGCCGGATGCCCCCCTTCCTGGCGAGCGGGGTCGTCCGGGGCGCTACTTGATCTCGACCCGGGTGTCGTTGCGCACCTGGGCGGCGGTGGCCGCCGCGTCGCTGAGCGACGTGCTCTTGCCGAGCAGCACCGACGCGGTGTCCGAGAGGATCACCACTCCCGCGGTGCTGTAGTCGCCCCACACGCAGGCCGGGATGGTGAAGGACTTGATGCCGGCGGTGGAGTCGGTCGGCGTGTACTTCACGTTCTGGCACTTCATGACGGCGTCCTTGAGGCCGGCCGGCTTGAAGGTCTGCGGGCTGCCGATCAGTTCGGCCTTGCCGTCCGAGCTGCTGCCGTTGTCCTTGTTCGACTCCTGCGCGACCTTGGCGAAGGCCGCGTCGACCACCTTCTCGGGGTCCTTGATGGTGCCGTAGACGCCCTGGAAGCTGAGTTCCTTCTGGGCGGCGCCGGTGCCGGCGGTGTAGTCGGACGCGACCGGCGTGGGGTCCTGCACGCCGACGTCGGCGAAGTCCTGCTTGTCCTGCTCGGTGGTGCTGCTGTCGCCGCTGCCGGGGGTCTGCTTGTAGTCCGTGGCGACCACGGCCGGCGTGGTGAGCTTGTACTTCTTGCCGTCGTTGGCGATCGAGGAGCTGCCGCTGCCGCCCTTGGTGACGAAGAAGACGCCCGCGCCGACCGCGACCAGCGCCACCACGACGCCGATGATGATCCCGGTCCGCTTGCCGCCGCCCTGCGGGGGCTGCTGCGGGTAGCCGTACCCCGGCTGCGGCGCCTGGCCGTACGGCGGCTGCTGGCCGTAGCCCGGCTGCTGCCCGTAGGGCGCCTGGGCCGGCGGCGCCTGCTGCGGGTAGCCGTACCCCGGCTGGGGCTGGCCGTAGCCCGCCCTGCTGGGGTTGCGGCTGGCCGTATCCGCCCTGCTGCGGCTGGCCGTAGCCGCCGCCCTGCTGGGGCTGGGGCTGGCCGTAGCCGCCACCCTGGGGCTGCTGGCCGTACGGGTTCGGCGGCGGCTGGTTGTAACTCATGGGATCGTCCCCTCCGTTAACGAGTCCGCCCATCTTCGCGGATGTCACGGCTGGTTATGACAGCGGGGGCGCAACTGGTTCGTAACAGCCTGACCGGCCCCCGTAGAATCGGTTCCGTGACCGACAACACTCAGCAGAGCCCCGTGAGCGGGCCGAACCGCGACCCCGAACTGCCGACCCAGTATGCGCCGGCCGAGGTAGAGGGGGCGCTGTACGAGCGCTGGGTAGAACGCGGTTACTTCGAGGCGCGACGCCAAGAGCGACAAGCCCCCGTACACCATCGTCATCCCGCCGCCGAACGTCACGGGCACCCTGCACCTGGGCCACGCCTTCCAGCACACGCTGATGGACGCGCTCACCCGCCGCAAGCGCATGCAGGGGTACGAGGCGCTGTGGCTGCCCGGCATGGACCACGCCGGCATCGCCACGCAGAACAAGGTCGAGCAGCAGCTCGCCGAGGAGGGCAAGTCCCGGCAGGACATCGGCCGGGAGGAGTTCATCGAGCGGGTCTGGCGGTGGAAGGAGGAGTACGGCGGCCGCATCCTCGGCCAGATGCGCCGCCTCGGCGACGGCGTCGACTGGTCGCGCGAGCGCTTCACCATGGACGAGGGCCTGTCCCGCGCCGTCCAGACCATCTTCAAGAAGCTCTACGACGACGAGCTGATCTACCGCGCCGAGCGGATCATCAACTGGTGCCCGCGCTGCCTGACCGCCATCTCCGACATCGAGGTGGACTACCAGGACGACGACGGCGAGCTGGTCTCGCTGAAGTACGGCGAGGGCGACGAGACCGTGGTCGTGGCGACCACCCGCGCCGAGACGATGCTCGGCGACACCGCGGTGGCCGTCCACCCCGACGACGAGCGGTACCGGCACCTGGTCGGCAGGCGGATCAAGCTGCCGCTCACCGACCGCACCATCCCGGTCGTCGCGGACCCGCACGTCGACCCGGAGTTCGGCACCGGCGCGGTCAAGGTCACCCCGGCCCACGACCCGAACGACTTCGCGATCGGCCAGCGGCACGGCCTTGA
Source organism: uncultured Actinomycetota bacterium (assembly GCA_963820715.1). Classification (GTDB taxonomy): domain Bacteria; phylum Actinomycetota; class Actinomycetes; order Streptomycetales; family Streptomycetaceae; genus Actinacidiphila. Next base: position 369,612 of record CAWGAU010000009.1, read on the forward strand.
GGCGATCACGGTCATGGACGAGCGCGGCATCATCACCGTGCACGGGCCGTTCCAGGGCCTGGACCGCTTCGAGGCGCGCTCGGCGATCGTCGGCGCGCTGCGCGAGCAGGGCCGGATCGTCGCCGAGAAGCGCCCCTACGTCCACTCCGTCGGGCACTGCTCGCGCTGCAGGACCACCATCGAGCCGCGGCTGTCGCTCCAGTGGTGGGTCAAGGTCGAGCCGCTGGCCCGGGCCGCCGGCGACGCGGTGCGCGACGGCCGGGTGGCGATCCACCCGCGGGAGATGTCCAAGCGCTACTTCGACTGGGTCGACAACATGCACGACTGGTGCATCTCGCGCCAGCTGTGGTGGGGCCACCGCATCCCGGTCTGGTACGGCCCCGGCGGCGAGACGGTCTGCGTCGGCCCGGACGAGGCCCCGCCGGCCGGCGAGGGCTGGACCCAGGACTCCGACGTCCTGGACACCTGGTTCTCCTCGGCGCTGTGGCCCTTCTCCACCCTGGGCTGGCCGGAGCGGACCGCGGACCTGGAGAAGTTCTACCCGACCGACGTCCTGCTCACCGGCCACGACATCATCTTCTTCTGGGTCGCCCGGATGATGATGTTCGGCCTGTACGCGATGGACGGCGTCGCGCCCTTCCACACCATCGCGCTCACCGGCCTGGTCCGCGACGAGCACGGCAAGAAGATGTCCAAGTCCAACCCCAACTCGGTGGACCCGCTGGACTGGATGGACGCCTACGGCTCCGACGCCGTCCGCTTCACCCTGGCCCGCGGCGCCAACCCCGGCGCGGACGTGCCGATCGGCGAGGACTGGGTCCAGGCGTCCCGCAACTTCGCCAACAAGATCTGGAACGCCACCCGGTTCGCGCTGATGAACGGCGCCACCGTCGACCGGCCCGCTGCCGGCGCCGGAGGAGCTGTCGGCCACCGACCGCTGGATGCTGTCCCGGCTGAACTCGGTGCTCGCCGAGGTCGACGGCCTCTACGACGACTACCAGTTCGCCAAACTCTCCGACGCGCTCTACCACTTCGCGTGGGACGAGGTCTTCGACTGGTACGTCGAGCTGTCCAAGACCACCTTCTTCAAGGGCGGCGAGGGGGCCCGGGTCTCCGGCCGGGTGCTGGGCGAGGTGCTCGACGTCACGCTGCGGCTGCTGCACCCGATCGTGCCCTTCGTCACCGAGACGCTGTGGACGACGCTCACCGGCGAGGAGACCCTCGTCACGGCCGCCTGGCCGAAGGACAGCGGCTTCCGGGACGCGGCGGCCGAGGCGGAGATCGCCGAGGTCCAGCGGGTGGTCACCGAGGTCCGCAGGTTCCGCTCCGACCAGGGCCTGCAGCCCGGCCAGAAGGTGCCCGCCGAACTGACCCTCGACGGGACGCTGCTGGCCCCGCACGAGGACGCGATCCGGCAGCTCCTGCGGCTCCAGCCGGCCGGCGAGGGCTTCCACGCCACCGCCACCCTGCCGGTCGCCGGCGCCAGGGTCGCGCTCGACCTGTCGGGCACCATCGACGTGGCCGCCGAGCGCCGGCGGCTCGCCAAGGACCTGGGCGCGGCCGAGAAGGAGAAGGCCGACGCGGAGAAGAAGCTCGGCAACGAGGCGTTCCTCGGCAAGGCGCCCGAGCCGGTCGTGGCCAAGATCCGCACCCGGCTGGCCACCGCCGAGGCCGACATCGCCCGGATCACCGCGCAGATCGCGGCGCTGCCCGCGCAGTGACCCCCGGCCGGCCGCGCGGCCGGCCAGGCGGTACCACCGCCCCCGCGGCACGGCGGGCCCGGACCACCAGGTCCGGGCCCGCTTCCGTAGACTGACCGGTGTGAGCGAGCACCCCGAGGGCCCCGAGGACACCGAGCCGTACGACGAGGACTCCGCGGAGCCGGCGCAGGCCGCGGACCGCGACGCCGACCTGGCCCTCATCGAGGCGGGCAGCCGCACCCTGCGCACCCAGGTCGCCCCGCCGGCGCCCGAGGACGACGTGCCGGCCCGCCCCACCGACCCCGCGACCGACCGGGAGCTGCGGGCGGTGGAGGACGAACTCCTCGGCCGCTGGCCCGAGACGAAGCTCGAACCCTCGCTCGCCCGCATCAGCGCCCTGATGGACATCCTCGGCGAGCCGCAGCACAGCTACCCGTCGATCCACATCACCGGCACCAACGGCAAGACCAGCACCGCCCGCATGATCGAGCGGCTGCTGCTCGCGTTCGAACTGCGCACCGGCCGCTACACCAGCCCGCACGTGCAGGCGGTGACCGAGCGGATCAGCCTGGACGGCGCCCCGATCTCCGCCGAGCGCTTCATCGAGGTGTACCGCGACCTCCAGCCGTACGTCGCGATGGTCGACGGCGCGCAGCCGTACCGCCTGTCGTTCTTCGAGGTGCTGACCGGCATGGCCTACGCGGCCTTCGCCGACGCGCCGGTGGACGTCGCGGTGGTCGAGGTCGGCATGGGCGGGAGCTGGGACGCGACCAACGTGGTGGACGGCCAGGTGGCCGTGGTCACGCCGATCGCGCTGGACCACACCGACCGGCTCGGCGGCACGCCGGGCGACATCGCCGGCGAGAAGTCCGGGATCATCAAGCAGGGCGCCACCGCGGTCCTGGCCGGGCAGCCCGAGGACGCGGCGCGGGTGCTGCTCAAGCGGGCCGCGGAGCTGGACGCGACGGTCGCCGCGGAGGGCGAGGACTTCGGGGTGCTCCACCGCGAAGTGGCCGTCGGCGGGCAGCTGCTGACCCTCAAGGGCCTCGGCGGCGAGTACGAGCAGGTGTTCCTGCCGCTGCACGGCGAGCACCAGGCGCACAACGCGGCGCTGGCGCTCACCGCCGTCGAGGCGTTCTTCGGCATCGGCAGCGTCCACCGGCGCACCCTCGACATCGACACGGTGCGCGCCGCGTTCGCCGCCGTCACCTCGCCCGGCCGGATGGAGGTGGTCCGCCGCAGCCCCACGGTGGTGCTCGACGCGGCCCACAACCCGGCGGGCGCCCAGGTCGCCGCGGCCGCCGTCAGCGAGGTCTTCGCCTTCACGCACCTGGTGGGCGTCGTCGGGCCGAGCGCCGACAAGGACGTCCGCGGCCTGCTGGAAGCCTTCGAACCGGTCTTCTCCGAGGTCGTGGTGACCCGCAACTCCACCACGCGCGCGATGGACGTGGACGAACTGGCCGCGCTCGCCGTCGAGGTGTTCGGCGAGGACCGGGTGCAGGTCGAGCCGCGGCTCGACGACGCCCTGGAGGCGGCGGTCACCCTGGCCGAGGACGAGGGCGCGTACGCCGGCGCCGGAGTGCTCGTCACCGGCTCGGTCATCACCGTGGGACGAGGCCCGGCTGCTGCTGGGCCGCAAGTAGCGGACCATTAGCGCACAAGTAGCGGAATCGAAGGGGCCCAGACCATGCGGACGCTGTGTTCGACCACGCTGATCGGCGAGTTCTTCGTCATCGGCTTCGCCGGACTGGTCGCGATGAAGCACCCCGATCTGTCGATGGGCACGGTGTGGACGGTGTGCGGCGTGGCCATGGTGCTGTGCCTCCTGCTGTGCGGGATGCTCGGCCGCCGCGGCGCCGCTCGCGGTCGGCTGGGCGCTCCAGATCGGCCTCATCGCGAGCGGCTTCGTGCTCGGTACGATGTTCTTCCTCGGCGTGATCTTCGCCGTCCTGTGGTGGACGTCGATCCACTTCGGGCGGAAGGTCGACGAGATCAGGGCCAGGCCCCCCGGGCAAGCCGCCTGACACCGGCCCGGTAACCGCCTTGTAGGCTCGTCGTCACATTCGCTTGTCATACGTCCCAGGAGTCGCCCCGTGTCCCAGCGCACCCTCGTCCTTCTCAAGCCCGACGCCGTACGACGCGGCCTGGTCGGCGAGATCCTGGGCCGCGTCGAACGCAAGGCGGACTGGACGATCGGCGCGCTGGAACTGCGGACGCTGGACCGCGTCACCTGCTGGAGCAGCACTACGCCGAGCACGTCGGCCGGCCGTTCTACGAGCCGCTGGTGGAGTTCATGTCCTCGGGCCCGGTGGTCGCGCTCGTCGTCGAGGGCGAGCGGGTCGTCGAGGGCGTACGCGCGCTGGCCGGACCCACCGACCCGATCGCCGCGGCACCCGGCTCCATCCGGGGGGACTTCGGCACGATCGTGCGGGAGAACCTGATCCACGCCTCCGACTCCGAGGAGTCCGCCGAGCGCGAGATCAAGCTCTTCTTCCCCGGTCTGGCCTAACCGCCCGCGTTCGGCCCCGCCCCTCGCGACGCTCCTGCATGCGTGCGCCGCGCCCGGACAGGGAACCAAACACACCGACACGGCGTCACCATTACTGAGGTCCGCTGTGTGTTCTGATGACAATGGCGTCGGAACCCCGACACCGCGCCCGGTCCGGCGCGACTACGATGGAACCTCCGCCCACGCTCGGGAAGGCCAGACGTATCCACATGGCGAACAACATGTCGTTCATCGGCCGTGACATGGCTGTCGACCTCGGGACCGCCAACACGCTGGTGTACGTCAGGGGCCGCGGGATCGTCCTGAACGAGCCGTCGGTCGTCGCGGTCAACACCAACACCGGCGGCATCCTCGCGGTCGGCTCCGAGGCCAAGAAGATGATCGGCCGCACCCCCGGCAACATCGTCGCGGTCCGGCCCCTGAAGGACGGCGTCATCGCCGACTTCGAGATCACCGAGCGCATGCTGCGGTACTTCATCCTCAAGATCCACCGGCGCCGCTACCTGGCCCGCCCGCGGGTCGTGGTGTGCGTGCCGTCCGGCATCACCGGAGTCGAGCGCCGCGCCGTGATCGAGGCGTCGACGCAGGCCGGCGCCCGGACCGTGCACATCATCGAGGAGCCGATGGCCGCCGCGATCGGCGCCGGGCCTGCCGGTGCACGAGGCCACCGGCAACATGGTGGTCGACATCGGCGGCGGCACCACCGAGGTCGCGGTCATCAGCCTCGGCGGCATCGTCACCGCGCAGTCCATCCGGGTGGCCGGCGACGAGCTGGACAACGCGATCATCCAGCACATCAAGAAGGAGTACAGCCTGCTGCTCGGCGAGCGCACCTCCGAGCAGATCAAGCTGACCATCGGCTCCGCGTTCGCCTCCAAGGACGACGAGGACGAGCACACCGAGATCCGCGGCCGCGACCTGGTCAGCGGCCTCCCCAAGACCGTGGTCGTCTCGGCGGCCGAAGTGCGCAAGGCCATCGAGGAACCGGTCAACGCGATCGTGGACGCGGTCAAGACGACCCTGGACAAGTGCCCGCCGGAGCTGTCCGGCGACATCATGGACCGCGGCATCGTGCTGGCCGGCGGCGGCGCGCTGCTGCGCGGCCTCGACGAGCGGCTGCGGCACGAGACCGGCATGCCGATCCACATCGCCGAGTCCCCGCTGGACTGCGTCGCGCTCGGCGCGGGCAAGTGCGTCGAGGAGTTCGAGGCGCTCCAGCAGGTACTCGACTCCGCGCCCCGCAGGTAGGCACGGGTACCGGCGCCGCCGGGCCCATCCAGCAAGTAGCTCCGACCGGCCGCGGCCCCCAGCGGCGGCGGGTCCGATGAGGAAGGCACGGACTGGCGCCCGTGAGGGACACAAAGGAGAGCCGGCTTCTGCTGGTACTGCTGGTGGTGGTCGCGTTCGCGCTGATCACCGTCGACATCCGGGGCGGTGAGAACTCCCCCCTGGACCGGCCGCGGCAAGCGGCCCAGTCCGTCTTCGGCCCGGTGGAGAAGGCCGTGTCCGGCGCCGTCGACCCGGTGGGCAACGCCATGGACGCCGTGCGCAGCTCCGGCCACCGCAGCAGCACCATCACCCGCCTGGAGCGGGAGAACGAAGCGCTCAAGCAGCAGCTCGGCAGCAAGGACGTCACCCGCAACCGGGCCGCCGAACTGGACAAGCTGCTCAAGACCGCGGGCGCGGGCCAGTACACGGTCAAGGGCGCGCAGGTCATCGCGATAGGAGCGGCCCAGGGCTTCTCCTGGACGGTCACCATCGACGCCGGCAGCAAGGACGGCCTGGCCCGCGACATGACCGTCATCAACGGCGACGGGCTGGTCGGCCGGGTCACCACCGTCGGCCCGTCCACCGCGACCGTCCTGCTCGCCAACGACCCGGACTTCACCGTCGGCACCCGGCTGGAGGGCTCGATGGAACTGGGCTTCGCCACCGGCCAGGGCGACCGGCCGATGCGGGTCCAGCTCCTCAACGGCAAGGCGGACGTGCACAAGGGCGACCGGATGGTCACCTTCGGCTCCGAGGCCGACAAGCCGTTCGTGCCGGGCGTCCCGGTCGGCAAGGTCGTGGCCGTCGAGCCGTCGGCGGGCAACCTCACCAAGACCGTCGAGGTGCAGCCCTTCGTCGGCTTCACCCGGCTGGACGTCGTCGGCGTCGTCGTGGTGGGCCCGCGCACCGACCCGCGCGACAGCGTGCTGCCGCCGCGGCCGACCCCGTCGCCCACCGCCAAGCCGAAGAAGAGCCCGCAGCCGGGCGGCAGCCCCACTCCCTCGTCGACCGGCGGGTCCCTTCCGCCGGGCACCCGGCCCACCTCGACCACCACCAGCGGGGGCTGACCGCCATGCGCCTGAACCGGATCGTGCTCTCCACCGCCCTGGTGGTGATCGCCATGGTCGCCCAGGTCAGCGTGCTGGCCCGGCTGCACCTGCCCGGCGCCGTCCCCGACCTGCTGCTGCTCACCGTGCTGGGCCTGGCCCTCGCCTACGGCCACGTCAGCGGCTGCCTGATCGGCTTCTTCGCCGGCCTGCTCGCCGACCTCGCGCCACCGGCCGACCACGCGGTCGGCCGCTACGCCCTGGTGCTGTGCGTCATCGGCTACGCGGCGGGCCTGGCCAAGCCCGACACCGGCCAACTGCGGACCGCCGCCGGCCCGATGCTCGTCGTCATCGGCGGCGCGATCGCCACCACCCTGCTCTACGCCGGGGTCGGCAGCCTCGTCGGCGACACCGCGGGCGCCCATGTGGGCCTGGCCAAACTGGTGTTCACCGCCACCGTCTACGACCTGCTGCTCGCGCCGTTCGTCGTGCCGCTGGTGATGGCTGCTGGCCAGGCGGTTCGAGCACGACCCGCTCACCGAGGACGCCTCGGGGGGCTTCGGCGGCGGCTTCGGCGGCGGCCGTATCCGGCCCAGGACGGGGATCACCGCGCAGCGCGGCCTGTTCGGCCGGGCCAAGGCCGTCAGTTCGATGCCGAGGGGAGCGCGACGCTAGTGGGCAACATCCCGGACACCGGGCGGAACACGCGGATCACGATCCGCCTGGTCATCCTCCAGGTCCTGGTCTTCTCGCTGCTGCTGACCCTCGGCGGCCGGCTGTGGTACCTCCAGATCCGCAACGGCCAGGAGTACGACCAGAAGGCCGACAACAACCACATCCAGCAGGTCGTCACCCCCGCCGTCCGCGGCTCGATCCTCGACGACCGCGGCGTGCCGATCGCCGACAACGAGACCCGGCTGGTGGTCTCCGCCAACCGCACCGACCTGCTCCAGCAGCCCGACGACGGCAAGGCCGTACTGACCCGGCTCGCGGCGGTGCTCGGCATGCAGCCGCAGGACGCGCTGAACAAGGTCCGGCTGTGCGACGCGAAGACCCCGCGCCCGTGCTGGAACGGCTCGCCGTACCAGCCGATCCCGATCACCGACTCGGCCACCACCCAGCAGGCGCTCCAGATCATGGAGCGCCGCGAGGACTTCCCCGGCATCACCGCCGAGCCCACCGCGGTGCGCCGCTACCCCTCGCCCGACCAGGCCAACGCCGCCCAGCTCCTCGGCTACCTCTCGCCCGGTCACCGACGCCGAGGTGGCCGCCTCCGAGAAGACCAGCAACCCGCTGCTGCGCTCCGACCAGGTCGGCCGCTCCGGCCTGGAGAGCACCTACGACGAGCAGTTGCGCGGCAAGGCCGGGGTCACCAAGTACCAGGTCGACAACCTCGGCCGGGTGATCGGCAAGGCGGGCGACACCCCGGCCGTCCCCGGCGACAACATCGTCACGAGCATCGACTCCAAGGTCCAGGCGGTCACCGAGAAGGAGCTCGACGACGCGATGAAGGAGGCCCGCAAGACCTACGACACGGTCTCCCACGAGAACTACAAGGCGGACTCCGGCGCCGCGGTCGTCCTCGACAACAAGACCGGCCAGGTCATCGCGATGGCCAGCGAGCCCACCTACGACCCGAACGAGTGGGTCGGCGGCATCTCCGCCAAGGACTACGACGCGCTGACCAACAAGAAGTCCAACTACCCGCTGCTGAACCGCGCCATCCAGGGCCAGTCCGCGCCCGGCTCGACCTTCAAGGTGGTCTCCACCTCCGCGGCGGTCGACGCCGGCTACCCCAAGGACGGCGGGTACCCCTGCACGTCCTCGATGCAGATCGGCGACCAGACCTTCAAGAACTTCGAGAACGAGAGCTTCGGCGACATCTCCCTGGGCCGCGCCCTGGAGGTCTCCTGCGACACCGTCTTCTACGGCATCGCCTACGACCAGTGGAAGAAGGACGGCGGCACCAGCCCCAAGCACCCCAAGGACTGGTTCTACAAGACCGCCCACAAGTTCGGCCTCGGCGCCAAGACCGGACGTCGACCTGCCCGGCGAGGTCACCGGCCGGGTCCCGGACCGGCAGTGGAAGCAGTCGTACTACGACGCCAACAAGACCGACTGGTGCAAGACCAAGAAGAAGCACAAGAACGACGCGCACCCGAGCCTGGCCATCGCCATCGCCATAGAGAACTGCACCGACGGCTACGTGATGCGCGCCGGTGACTCCGTCAACTACGCGATCGGCCAGGGCGACACGCTCGTCACACCGATCCAGATGGCCCGGATCTACGGCGCGCTGGCCAACGGCGGCACGCTCTTCCAGCCGACCATAGGGAAGGCCGTGATAAGCCCGACGGCAAGACGGTCACCCCGATCAAGGCCGAAGGTCGCGGGCAAGCTGCCCGACTCCCAGGCCACGCTGAAGTACATCGACAGCGCGCTGGCGGGCGTCGTCACCGAGGGCACCGCCGACTGGAAGTTCGCCAACTGGCCGCAGAACAAGATCCCGCTGCACGCCAAGACCGGTACGGCCGAGGTCGCCGGCAAGCAGACCACGTCCTGGTTCGACACGTACACCAAGGACTACACGATCGTCATGACGATCTCCCAGGGCGGCACCGGCTCCGGCGGTTCCGGCACCGCGATCCGCCGGATCTACGAGGCGATGTACGGCATCCAGAAGGACGGCACCGGGATCGACGCGAAGAAGGGCATCATGCCCAAGCCGGTCACCGCGCTGCCGAAGATCTCCGGCGACGGCGCGGTCGTCAACGCGCCCGCCGCGCCGGCCGCCCCGGTCATCGGCGCCTCCTTCGCCGGCCCGGTCACCCCGCGCACCTCCGGCGGCGGCGCGCCCGTCCTGGCCGCGCTCACCCCGACCCGCACCGAGAAACTGCTGTACGGCAGGAAGTACACGTGAGGACGTACGCGTGATGAGCGTGCAGAGCTACTCGATCCGGCGGTTCACCCCGGAGAAGTCCACGCTGGGCAAGCTCATCGCCCGGGACTCCGCGGTCCGCCGGATGGACTGGCTGATCGTCCTCGCCACGCTGCTGCTGTGCGCGATCGGCACCCTGCTGGTCTACTCCGCCACCCGCAACCGCAACAACCTCACCCACGGCGACCAGTACTACTTCCTGATCCGCCATGTGATGAACGCCGGCATCGGCGTGGGCCTGGCCATCGGCGCCATGGCCATAGGGCACCGCCGGATGCGCGGCGTCGTGCCGTTCTTCTACGTCCTGTCCATCCTCGGCATCCTCGCGGTCCTCAGCCCGCTCGGCTCGACCGTCAACGGCGCGCACTCCTGGATCGTGATCGGCGGCGGCTTCTCGCTCCAGCCGTCGGAGTTCGTGAAGATCGCCATCATCATCGGCATGGCGATGGTGCTGTCCGCCCGGGTCGACGCCGGCGACCAGGTCCACCCCGACCACCGCACGGTCATGCAGTCCCTGGGCCTGGCGATGCTGCCCATCGCTGATCATCCTGCTCATGCCGGACCTCGGCTCCGTCATGGTGCTCGGCGCGATCGTGCTGGGCGTCCTGCTCGCCTCCGGCGCCTCCAACCGCTGGGTCTTCGGCCTCATCGGCGCCGGCGTCATCGGCTCCGTGCTGGTCTGGCAGCTCGGCATCCTCGACAAGTACCAGATCGACCGCTTCGCCGCCTTCGCCAACCCGGCCCTCGACCCCTCCGGCGTCGGCTACAACACCAGCCAGGCCCGGATCGCCATCGGCTCCGGCGGCCTGCTCGGCAAGGGCCTGTTCCACGGCAGCCAGACCGGCGGCCAGTTCGTCCCCGAGCAGCAGACCGACTTCGTCTTCTCCGTCGCCGGCGAGGAACTCGGCTTCGTCGGCGCCGCCTTCATCGTCGCCCTCATCGGCATCATCCTCTGGCGCGCCTGCGCCATCGCCCGCAGCGCCACCGACCTCTACGGCACCATCGTCGCCGCCGGCATCGTCGCCTGGTTCGCCTTCCAGTCCTTCGAGAACATCGGCATGACCCTGGGCATCATGCCCGTCACCGGCATCCCCCTGCCCTTCGTCTCGTACGGCGGGTCGTCGATGTTCGCCAACTTCGTGGCCATAGGACTGCTCCAATCGGTGCGGATGCAGAGACCGATGTCGGCCTGACGCCTCCGGCGCGGGTGGGGGGTTCGTCGGCCGCCGGGCCGGGGTCAGGAGCCCCCGCGGAGGGGCTGCGCTGCGCGGGAGCAGGGCGGGGTGGGGCGCGAAAGGGGCGAAGCCGACCCATTGCCCGGGCCGGAACCCGGGGCATACGGTCCGACCATGGACCAACGGTTCGCCGAGACCGAACGGAAGTACGCCGCCCCCGCCGCCACCACGGCGAACCCCGACCTGACCAGCCTCACCCCCGCCACCCGCGCCCTCCCCGCGCTGCACCTCGACGCCCTCTACTTCGACACCCCCGCGCTCACCCTCACCGCGCACCGCATCACGCTGCGCCGCCGCGAAGGCGGCCCCGACGAGGGCTGGCACCTCAAGCTCCCCACCTCCACCCCGGACACCCGCACCGAGGTCCGCGCACCCCTCACCGCTGACCGGGCGGACCCCCCGCCCGACCTGCGCCCCGACATCGCCGCCCTGGTCCGCGCCCACCCCCTCGCGCCCGATCGTCCGGCTGCGGACCACCCGGCGCCGGGTCCTGCTGCTGGCCGCCGACGGCCACCCCCTCGCCGAGGTCGCCTTCGACACCGTGACGTCGGAGCCGCTCATCCCCGGCCCGGCCCCCGCCGCCTGGACCGAGACCGAGGTCGAACTCCTCGACGCCGACGCCGGTACCGCCCTCCTCGACGCCGTCGAGACCCGCCTGCTCGCCGCCGGCCTGCGCCGTTCCGCCTCCCCGTCCAAGCTGGCCCGCGCCCTCGGCGACGCCCGCCCCGTCCCGGAGCCCACCGCGCCCGCCCCCGCGCCCCCGCACACCGCCGCCCGTACGGCCACCGCCTACCTCCGGGACCAGCTCACCGCGATCACCGGCCTCGACCCCGCCGTGCGGCGCGACGAGGAGGACGCCGTACACCGCATGCGCGTGGCCACCCGCCGGGCCCGCAGCGCCCTCAAGAGCTTCGGCGACGTCCTGGACCGCACGGCCACCGACCCGCTCGGCGCCGAACTGAAGTGGCTGGCCGCCGTCCTGGGCGCCGAACGCGACCGCGAGGTCCTCGCCGAACGCCTCGCACAGCGACTGGCCGAACTCGACCCCGCCCTGCGCACCGGCCGACTGCCGCCGCCTGCGCGACCCCCACCGCGCCACCGCCGCCGACGCCCGGGACGCCGTGCTGCGCGCCCTCGACGGCGCCCGCTACTTCGCCCTCCTCGACACCTTCGACGCCCTCCTGGCCGCGCCCCCGTACCTGCCCGGCGCCGCCGCACCCGCCGCCGAGGCCGCCACCGCCACCGTCAACCGCGACCACCGCCGGCTTCGCGCCGCCATGGACGCAGCCCTCGCCCTGCCGCCGGGCGCCGACCGCGACACCGCGCTGCACGAGGCCCGCAAGGACGCCAAGCGGGCCCGCTACTCCAGCGAGGCCGCCGAGCCCGTCCTCGGCCCGCCCGCCGCCGCCCACACCGGCCGGATGAAGTCCGTCCAGCAGCTCCTCGGCGAGCACCAGGACAGCGTGATGTGCCGCACGGCCCTGACCGCGCTCCGCGACCAGGCGGCCGCCGCCGGCGAGGACCCGGCGCCGTACGACGCCATGGCGCGCGCCGAACAGCGGATCGCCGACGGGGTCGAGGCCCGCGTACCCGACGCCTGGCACGCCGCCGACCGCAAGCTGTGACCTGTCGAGGGCGCCCTCCCGGCTCGGGTAGTCTTGAGGGTCAACCTCCCCCCGGCGGACCTCCGCGGGGGGCCACCCCGGCGGACTGCGCCGGGGCGCCCCGCCAGCTCCCTGACACACGAAAGTCGCCGAGATGCCTGTCGAGTCGGTCTTCCCGCGCCTGGAAGCGCTGCTCCCGCACGTACAGAAGCCGATCCAGTACGTCGGCGGTGAGCTGAACTCCACCGTCAAGGACTGGGACAGCGCCGACGTGCGCTGGGCGCTGATGTACCCGGACGCGTACGAGGTCGGTCTGCCCAACCAGGGCGTCATGATCCTCTACGAGGTGCTCAACGAGCGCGAGGGCGTCCTCGCCGAGCGCACGTACAGCGTCTGGCCCGACCTGGAAGCGCTGATGCGCGAGCACGGCGTGCCGCAGTTCACCGTCGACGGCCACCGCCCGGTGCGCGCCTTCGACGTGCTTCGGCCTCAGCTTCTCCACCGAGCTCGGCTACACCAACATGCTCACCGCGCTCGACCTCGCCGGCATCCCGCTGCGACGCCGCCGACCGCACCGTGGACGACCCGATCGTGCTGGCCGGCGGGCACGCCGCCTTCAACCCCGAGCCGATCGCCGACTTCGTCGACGCGGCCGTGATCGGCGACGGCGAGCAGGCCGTCCTCACCATCACCGAGGTCGTCCGCGGCTGGAAGGCCGAGGGCCGCCCCGGCGGGCGCGACGAGGTGCTGCTGCGGCTGGCGAAGACCGGCGGCGTCTACGTCCCGCGGTTCTACGACGTCGAGTACCTGCCCGACGGCCGGATCTCCCGGGTCGTGCCCAACCGCTCGCGGCGTGCCGTGGCGGGTGTCCAAGCACACCGTGATGGACCTGGACGAGTGGCCGTACCCCAAGCAGCCGCTGGTGCCGCTCGCCGAGACCGTGCACGAGCGGATGTCGGTGGAGATCTTCCGCGGCTGCACCCGCGGCTGCCGGTTCTGCCAGGCCGGCATGATCACCCGGCCGGTGCGCGAGCGGTCCATCACCGGCATCGGCGACATGGTCGAGGCCGGCCTGAAGGCCACCGGCTTCGAGGAGGTCGGCCTGCTGTCGCTGTCCTCCGCCGACCACTCCGAGATCGCCGACATCGCCAAGGGCCTCGCCGACCGCTACGAGGAGGACAAGATCGGCCTGTCCCTGCCCTCCACCCGCGTCGACGCCTTCAACATCGACCTCGCCAACGAGCTGACCCGCAACGGCCGCCGCTCCGGCCTCACCTTCGCCCCCGAGGGCGGCTCCGAGCGCATCCGCAAGGTCATCAACAAGATGGTCTCCGAAGAGGACCTGATCCGCACCGTCGCGACCGCGTACGGCAACGGCTGGCGGCAGGTGAAGCTCTACTTCATGTGCGGCCTGCCCACCGAGACCGACGAGGACGTCCTGCAGATCGCCGAGATGGCCAAGCGCGTCATCGCCAAGGGCCGCGAGGTCACCGGGCAGAACGACATCCGCTGCACCGTCTCCATCGGCGGCTTCGTCCCCAAGCCGCACACGCCCTTCCAGTGGGCGCCGCAGCTCGGCGTCGAGGAGACCGACGCCCGGCTGGAGAAGCTGCGCGACGCGATCCGCGGCGACCGCAAGTACAGCCGCAACATCGGCTTCCGCTACCACGACGGCAAGCCCGGCATCATCGAGGGCCTGCTCTCCCGCGGCGACCGCCGGGTCGGCGCCGTCATCCGCGCGGTCTACGAGGACGGCGGCCGCTTCGACGGCTGGCGCGAGCACTTCTCGTACGACCGCTGGATGCGCGCCTGCGACACCGCCCTCCCGGCGGCGGGCCTGGACCTGTCCTGGTACACCACCCGCGAGCGCACCGCCGAGGAGGTCCTGCCCTGGGACCACCTCGACTCCGGCCTGGACAAGGACTGGCTCTGGGAGGACTGGCAGGACGCCCTCGACGAGACCGAGGTCGAGGACTGCCGCTGGACGCCCGTGCTTCGACTGCGGCGTCTGCCCGCAGATGGACACGGAGATCCAGATCGGCCCGACGGGCAAGAAGCTGCTGCCCTTGACGGTGGTCAACGCCGCGGGTGGCGGCAACGCCGATTCGTGAGCGAGCCGTCGGGCACGGCGCCTGACGCTCTTCCCGGCTGGAGCGGGGCCCGGCGTACGTCCGAGGGCCCCGGCGGGCGTTGGGATAGGTTGCCCGGCATGACTGAGTTCGGAGCCGTCGCCTGGCCGCCTGCCCCGATCAGGACCGAGCGGCTCGTGCTCCGTGAGCCCGAGGCGCGGGACCGTGCGGCGTTCGTCGAGCTGTTCGCCTCGCCGGAGGTGGGCACCTACGTCGGCGGCTCCCGGTCGCGTGACGAGCTGGAGCGCGCGATGCCCGAGACGCCCGGCAGGCGCCCCGGCCTCTTCGCGGTCGAGTTCGACGGAGCCATGATCGGCACCGTCGAGCTCAACCGGCGCGACGCGGAGCATCGCAGCCGTGTCCGTCCGGATGCCGGGGAGGCCGAACTCGGGTACCTGTTCCTGCCGCGGGCGTGGGGGCGCGGGTACGCCGCCGAGGCGTGCGGGGCGGCGCTCGACTGGTACGCCGGCGCGCTTCCCGGCGAGCCGGTGGTGCTCACCACCCAGACCGCCAACGACCGCTCGATGCGCCTCGCGGCGAAGCTGGGCTTCACCGAGGTGCGGCGGTTCGAGGAATGGGGCGCCGAGCAGTGGATGGGCGTGTGGTCCTCGCCCGTACCGTCCGGCTGAGCTCGTGGCCGACAGCGCGGGACCGTCCGCCGCCGCGGCCGACCTCGTCGAGAAACGCCTTGCCGCGAGCGGCACAAGCGCCTCTTCCTGAAACGGCCGGAGCGTTGCGCCCGTCCGCCCGGATCGCGCCCTGGCGCTCCATGACGCATGCATGACAATCTGTCGGTGCGCCACGTCATGCTCCGACCGCCGGAGCCGCGCGAGCGGCGACCTAGAAGGGGTTCCCCCACGTGACTGCTCCTACCCGAACCATCGCGCGGACGACGACGTCCGCGGCCCGCCTGCTGACGGTTCTCGTGATGCTCGCCGGGCTGTTCGCCGCCTGGGGCGGCGCGGCCCAGGGCGCCCGCGCGGCGAGCTGCGGGGTGCTGTCCTCCGGCGCCGCGCCGCAGGCCGCCTCCGCGGTGAACCAGGCGTGCGGGCTGCTGGGCACCCCGTACTCGTGGGGCGGCGGCCACAGCGCGACGCCGGGTCCGACGTACGGCATCTGCGACCCCTCCAACGGCGCCCCGAACGACTGCAACGTCGTCGGCCTGGACTGCTCGGGCATGGTCCGCTACGCGTACTACCTGGCGGTCGGCGCGGACGTGATCCCGGGGACCAGCGCCGGCCAGTACCAGTCCTCGCGGGCGATCGCCCGGTTCGGCGCGAGCCAGGGGACCGGGCCGCTGCTCCCGGGCGACCTGCTGTTCTTCGGCGGCTCCGCGTCCACGATCCACCACGTGGCGATCTATCTGGGCGCGGGCGAGATCGTCGAGGCCCCGTACTCCGGCGGCTACGTCCAGGTGGCATCCGTCTCCAGCCACAGCGACTACTACGGCGCGATCCGGCTGTACGGCTCCGGCGGCGGTGGCTCCGGCCAGTACTGGGTCGACACCTTCGCCGACGCGCCCGTCTACGCCACCCCGACCTCGACCTCGCAGACCGGCACGCTCTACGCCGGGACCAACTACGTCTACTGCAAGGTCTGGGGCCGCGAGATCAGCGACGGCGGCTCGTACAACCACTACTGGCTGCTGACCGACCCCGACTCCGGTCCCGGCGGGCAGTACGTCTCCGCGTACTACCTCTCCCACTGGGGCAACGACGAGGCCAAGGACAACAACGGCACCGTCATCCCGGACTGCTGACCGTCGCGCGCGTGACCCTCGGCGCGCGTACAGCCGGTCAGCCGGGGCGGGGGACACCGTCCAGCGGGCTCGGCCAGTCATGGGCCGGCAGGAGGTCCCGGAGCCGCGCCGATTCGGCGCGGCCCAGGACCACCTCCGTGTCGAGGTTCGCCGGGTCGATCTGGCGGATGAACTCCCGGCAGCGGCCGCACGGCGGCAGCACGTGCAGGAGTCCCTCCTCGCTGCGCCACACGGCGACGATCTTCGCGATCCGGTGCTCGCGCGCCGTGACCATGGCGGCGATCGCCGCGTGCTCCGCGCAGAACCCCGTGCCCGAACCGGTGTCGACGCACACGCCCGAGTAGAGGCCGCCCGCCTCGGTGACCAGCGTGGACCCCACGTCGCCGAAGAGGCGGCCGGCCACCACGTGCGGATTCAGCACGGCCTCGGCGGCGGAAATCAGTTCGTCGTGCGAGACGGGTTCCATACGGGGAAGGTACTCAAGCCCCCCGCGTCCGGGCCACGGGATTGTCCGCCTCCTCGGGCCAGTTGACCTCGGGCCCGCCCACTCAGGGCCCCCGCCTCAGGCCGGCCCCCGGGCGCGGACCCGGGGGCGGGGGATCAGGGACGGGTGGGCCAGGACGAGGTGGGGCGGTCGGCCTCGACCATCGCGTCGGCGGATGACGCACCGAAGCCCCGGGCGGCCGGCGGCCGCCCGGGGCGGGGGTGGAGGGAGGTCAGGCGCCGGGGGCCAGCTGGACCCACTTGGCCACGCTGGGCACGCCCTTGTCGTTGAGCAGGAAGAGCATGTAGTAGCCGGGAGGGGCCGCCTTGGCGGACGGCGGGGTCTTCAGGACGAGCTGGTCGCCCGCGCGGCCGGCGATCTGGAGGTCCAGGTGCCGCTGGCTGGTGTCCACCGAGTGGGTGGAGGTGATCGGCGCGAGCAGGACCGCCCGGCTGACCTGCGCCGGGGTGGTGGTGCTGACGCGCATGTTCGCGCCGTAGCCGATCGGGCCCGTGGGCGCCGCACTGATCACCGGGCGCGGGCCCTGGTGCAGATAGGCGGGCTCGTAGATCTCGATGGTGCCGTTCTGGCCCGACTTGATGTCCGGGTTGTTGGCGATCTGCTGGAGCTCGTCGCCGGTGACCATGATCCGGCCGTCGGGGAGGATGACGGCGTTGGAGTGGTAGCCGCGCGGCAGGCGCTGCGACGGGCCGAGCGTCCACTTGCCGTCGGCGCCGCGCATCTCGGTCTGGCGGTACTTCAGGTCGGCGTTGGGGTTCAGGTCGCCGTTGCCGTAGTCGCGGATGTCGTAGGCGCCGTTGACCGTGAACAGGGTGCCGTCGGGCAGGATGAGCGTGTCGTCCTGGGTGCGGCCGAACGCCCGCGGGGTGTCCTTGTGCCACGCGCCGCCCGAGAACCGGTACGTGTTCGGGTCGTTGCGGTTGCCGCCGAGGATCAGCACGGAGTCGGGGCCCTGCGTGCCGTTGGGCAGGGCGACGGCCGAGCCGTAGTTGCGCAGGCCACCGTCGGGGCGGTCGGGAAGCTGGGTGCGGGTCTGGTCGGCCGGGTCGAAGCTCCACTCCTGGTCCGAGTCGCGCCCGAAGCCGTAGATCTTCCCGTCGTTCAGCGAGAAGAGCTGCGGGTAGTCCATCCGGTACGGGGCTTCGGTCTTCCACTGGTCGACGGCCGCGTTGTCGGGGACTTGCCGCGGGTCGTACGAGACGGGGGTGCTCTTCGCCGGGAACTGCTCGATGACGGGGGTCGGGGTGCCCCAGCCCAGCTCGGACTGGCCGGACATGATGACCTGGCGGCCCTCGGCGTCGGTGACCACGGTCGGGTACCAGCGGCCGACGGACATGTCCTGCTGCCGGTGCCAGGTCTCGGTCCACGGGTCGAAGATCAGCGCGAGCTTGGCCCCGGTGCCGCCGTTCCCGCCCAGGTTGCCGCCGAAGACGCCGATCATGCCGTTGGGCAGGTAGGAGTGGCCCGCGCAGAAGAACGGGGCGGGCCGCGGCTCGTTCGTCCCGTCCGGCATGTTCACGATCGGCGGCGGCACGGCCTTGAAGGCGCTCGGGCCCTCGCCGGCGGCCGGGTCCCAGACGTAGGCGCGGCCCGCGTTGCGCCTGCCGATGACGTCGGTGGGGGCCGGCTCCTTCTGCGGGTTGTCCTCGACGCTCTCGAAGGAGAACAGCAGGACCTTGCCGGTCGGCAGGAGGGCCACGTGGACGCCGAAGTCGGGGCTGGAGAAGTAGTCGGTGAACTTCCCGAACTTCGCCGGGTCGAACTTCGCGTTGTCCCTGGCCTGCGTCTCGGTGAGCATCTTCAGGCGCAGGGTGCGGGTCGTCTGCGGGTAGTCGGTCTGGACGGCGCGCCCGGAGCGGTCACCGCCCGCCGGGTCGGAGGCGGCCGAGGCGGACAGCGGCGCGGTCAGTGCGGCGGTCGTGGCCAGGGCGAGCACGGTGCCCCAGCCCGCCCGGACCCCCGGCCGTCTGCTGCGTGACCTCTGGTGTGACCTGTTGGGTGACATCGGACTCCTCACCCCGGTCGCACCGGCGGCCGGGGCAGATGGCGTACGGGCATACGCCGGCCGCGACGCGGGGCGTATGATTACGGACAGCCACAAGTTAATCACGGAGAGTGCATGCTCGAATGTGGACGCAGCGGCGAATCTCGTACAGTCACTCGATAGAGGTCACTCTGGGTGTTTGTCGTGCTATCCGGTCGTGACCGTGCTGCAATGACCGAAATCCGCTTCGGCGGGAGTGCGATGACAGCTGGAAGGAGCGCATTCAGTGATCAGCAGGACCCTCAAGCGCGCCGCCGCGGCCGCGGGTGCGTCGGTGCTCGTCGTCCTGGCCGGCGGCGGCGCGACAGCCGTGGCGCAGGGCGCGGGCGAACCGCAGACCATGCCCGGACACGTGATCGGGGAGGGCGCCGACGGCAGCCCCAGGACGCTGCTGTGCCCGCCCGAGGAGAGCGTCCTGAGCGGCGGATACGCCCTCTCGGCTCCCCGGGGCCACAGACTCGGCAGCATCCCGGCCGACCTCGTGGAGAGCCGGCCCACCGCGGACGCCACCGGCTGGACCATCGCCGTGCGCAAGGATCTCGCGTCGGACGGCCTGACGGCCCACCACATCCCGGCGGACCTCATGCTCTACGTCGTCTGCACACAGGGCGAGAACACGCCCGGCGGCTGACGGCCCGTCGCGCCGCGTCCGGCGGACCTGCCTGAGCGCTCACGCAGGGCCGTCCGCGGCGCCGCCGCCCGGCACGGCGGCACTCGATCCGGGGGTATCTCGGTGGGGGGTATCTCGGTACGGGGCTTGTTCAATTCGGGGCGTTCAATCCGGGGGTTCAATTCGGGGTGCGGCGCGGGCTGTTCGGCCCGGCGGCCTACTTCGTCGCTCCCTGCGTACGGCCCGCCGCTGACCCGCGCCGTCCCCTCCGGCGCGCTGTCCCGCCCGGCGGCCCGCCCCGATCCGGCGGGCCGTCGGCGCGGACGGGGGCGGGCAGGCGCGTACGGCCCAGTGGTACGGGCCCGTTGCCGCGGTCCGCGCGTTCCGCCTCACGCGCCCGGCCGTCGGCGCCGACGGACGCGCCGGCGCCGGGGCCGCAACCTCGCCGACGGCCCGACGGGAACGCCCAGGCCCGTCCCGCCTAGCCCCGTTGGGCGAACACCACGTCCCGGGCCGTGTCGAGCGCGGTCGCCACCGCGCCCAGCACCACCGCGTCCTCGCCGAGCGCGCTCGCGGCCACCCGGGGCCGCAGCGGGGTGAGCCGGCGCAGGGTGTCGCCGACCGTGGTCGAGCAGCAGGTCCGCGCTGTGGCCGACGCCGCCGCCGAGGACGACGAGGTCGGGGTCGAGGACGGCGGCCACCGCGGCGACGGTGTGGGCGAGGCGCTCGCCCTCCTGGCGGACCGCGGCGACGGCCGCCGGGGAGCCCGAACGGGCCGCGTCGAACACGGACTTGGCGGAGAGCGGGCCGGTCATGCCGAGCGCGCGGGCCGCGCGGACCACCGCGTCGGCGGAGACCGCGTCCTCGATGGTGCCCGGCTCGCGACCCGGCCACGGCAGGAAGCCGATCTCCCCGGCGGCGCCGTTCGCCCCGGTGAACGGCCGCCCGCCGGCGACGATGCCCATGCCGAGCCCGGTGCCGATCATGACGTAGACGAAGAGCCGGCTGCCCGCGCCGACGCCGAAGGTGTGCTCGCCGAGCGCGGCGAGGTTGGCGTCGTTGTGGACGGCGAGCGGGACGCCGAGTTCGTCGCGCATCCGGTCGAAGAGCCCGGCCCGGCCCCAGCCGGGCAGGTGCAGGGCGTAGCGGACGCGGTGGGCGGCGGCGTCGTAGACGCCCGGGGTGCCGACGACGGCGTGCACGACCTTGGCGGCGGGGACGCCGGACTCGGCGACGATCCGGTGGGCGGTGGCGACCACCAGGTCCGCCATCCCGGCCGAGGTCCTGGCCCGGTTGCGCACGTCGTCGCGGGCCACGACCGTGCCGTCGAGGTCGGCGAGGGCGACCCGCAGCCAGGCGCGGCCGATGTCGATGCCGAGGGCGTAACCGGCCGACGGGTCGGGGGAGTAGAGCACGGCGACCCGGCCGCGCCCGGGGGTGTGGTGCCCGGCCTCGCGGACCAGCCCGGCCGCTTCGAGGGCGGCGAGCGCGCTGGAGACGGTGGGCTTGGACAGGCCGCTCTCGCGGGCGAGTTGGGCGCGGGAGGCGGGGGCGGCGCGGAGCCGTTCGAGCAGCAGGCGTTCGTTGGAACTGCGCAGCCGCTGCTGGTTCCAGGGCTGCGGCCCGCCACCGTCGCTGCTGGTCATGGAGGGCATTGTCACGCATGGCGGGGGAAGGCGTACGAATCCCCGGTCCGTACGCCTGCCGCGGCCCGCGTCGGGCGCGCGGCTGTGCGGACGGGCCGGACCGGCGTCGCGTACCCCCTTGACGTTATTAGTAAGGGAACTTAACTTGAACGCCCCGGCCCCGCCCGAAGGCCCACTCCGACCCCGCCAGAACACCCGCTCCAGGGAGCCCCCATGTCCGGCAGCCCCCCGCCCACCGGCGGATTCGTCCGCCGCATCGGCCTGTTCCAGGCCACCGCGATCAACATGAGCCAGATGTGCGGCATCGGCCCGTTCGTCACGATCCCGCTGATGGTGGGCGCGTTCGGCGGCCCGCAGGCGGTGATCGGCTTCATCGCCGGCGCCGTGCTCGCGCTCGCCGACGGCCTGGTGTGGGCCGAACTCGGCGCGTCGCATGCCCGGTTCCGGCGGCAGTTACGTGTATCTGCGGCAGGCGTTCCAGTACCGCAGCGGCAAGCTGATGCCGTTCCTGTTCGTGTGGACCGCGATGCTCTTCATCCCGCTGATCATGTCCACCGGCGTGGTCGGCTTCGTGCAGTACCTCGGCTACCTCGCCCCGCACATGGGCAGGACCACCGGGGACCTGATCGGACTGGCCGTGATCGCCGTCGTGATCGGGCTGCTGTGGCGGGGCATCGAGCACATCGCGAAGATCACCGCCGTGATGTGGGCCGTGATGATCCTGTCGGTGCTGCTGGTGATCGTCGCGGCGGCCGGCGACTTCTCCGGCCACCTGGCCTTCACCTACCCCGCGCACGCCTTCGCGCTGACCAGCGGCCACTTCTGGACCGGGTTCGCGGGCGGCCTGACCATCGGCATCTACGACTACCTCGGCTACAACACCACCGCCTACATGGGCGCCGAGATCAAGAACCCCGGCCGCGTGCTGCCGCGCTCCATCATCTTCTCGATCCTCGGCATCATGGCGATCTACCTGATGCTCCAGATCGGCACGCTCGGCGTCATCGACTGGCACCGGATGACCGACCCGAACGACATCGCCTCCACCTCCGTCGCCTCCGCCGTCCTGGAGAAGACCTGGGGCAAGGGCGCGGCCGACACCGTGACCGTGCTCATCCTCATCACCGCCTTCGCCTCCGTCTTCACCGGCCTGCTGGGCGGCTCGCGGGTGCCCTACGACGCGGCGCGCGAGCGGGTGTTCTTCCGGCCGTACGCGCGGCTGCACGCGCGGCACCGCTTCCCGGTGTGGGGGCTGGCCACCATGGGCGTGATCACCGCGATCGGCTTCCTGATCGGCCGGCACACCGACCTCCAGACGCTGATCCAACTGCTCACCACGGTGATGGTGATCGTGCAGGCGCTCGCGCAGATCCTCGCCGTCAGCGTGCTGCGCCGCCGCCAGCCGGGCCTGCGCCGCCCCTACCGGATGTGGCTGTACCCGGTGCCGGGCATGCTCGCCCTGATCGGCTGGGTCGTCATCTACGGCTACGCGGACAAGAACTCGCCCGGCCGTCACCCCATCGAATGGTCGCTGGCCTGGGTCGCGCTCGGCGTCGTCGCCTTCGCGCTGTGGTCGCGCTACGAGAAGGTGTGGCCCTTCGGGCCGCGGGAGGTCTCCGAGGAGTACCTCGACGGCGCCGACCCGGACGCGGAGCCGGTCGCCGTCTGACGGACGGCCCGTGCGGCACGGGGGTACGCACGGGTCGCCCGTGCGGGTGCCGCACGGGCCGGCCGGGGCCGCCGCCGTACGCAGGGCAGGCAGGAGACCGGCGTACGGCGGCGGCCCTTCGCGCGTCTGCGGGCCGGGTCCGTCCACAGGGCGGGAGTGCGGGGGCGCGAGCCCCGCGCGGCGCGGCGTAACCTTGGACGTGTACCCGGGCGGGTGCGCGTGAAGTGGACCCGCCCCCGCGACATCAGGCGTGACACGACGAAGGACTGAACGACACTGGGCAAGCGACAGCCCGAAGGCCCGCCGCCCGCACCCGCGGTGCAGCGCATCCGACTGCGCTACACCAAGCGCGGCCGCCTCCGGTTCACCAGCCACCGCGACTTCCAGCGCGCTTTCGAACGGGCGCTGCGCCGCGCCGAGGTGCCGATGGCGTACTCGGCCGGCTTCACCCCCCACCCGAAGGTCTCCTACGCGAACGCCGCGCCCACGGGTGTCGGCAGCGAGGCGGAGTACCTGGAGATCGCGCTGGCCGCAGCCCGCGACCCGGAGGCGCTGCGGCTGCTGCTCGACGCGTCGCTGCCCACCGGGCTCGACGTCATCGAGTCGGTCGAGGCCCGCACCCCGGGCCTGGCGGAGCGGCTGGAGGCGTCGGTGTGGCAGCTCCGGCTCGACGGGGTCGACCCCGAGCGGGCCCGGCAGGCGGTCGCGGCGTTCATGGCCGCGGACGCCGTGGAAGTACAGCGCGCGACCAAGAACGGCGTCCGTACCTTCGACTGCCGGGCCGCCGTCACGCGGTTCGACGTCGTGGACGCCGGCAGTCCGATGTATCCGACCAACCGACGACGACGCAGTCCGCGGACCCCGCGGGCGCCGAGAATCCCGCGCCCGCGTCCCGCGCCACGGACACGCACGCGATCGAACAGGGTGCCGATGGGCCGCGGGCCGGTGCCTGTGCGATACTGCGGCTGGTTGTGCGGCACCTGACACCTGCCGTACGGCCCGATGACGTACTGTCCGGCCTCCATGCGACGGCCGACCTCGCGCCGCCGGTCCCCGCAGAGGTGACCAGGCTGGCGCAGGGGCCGCTCGACGAGGAGTCCGGCACGGTCACCGACCCGCTCGCGCTCGATCGCGACGCCGTGGCGGTGCCTGCCGGTTCCGCCTAGTTACGGCGTCGACGCGTCGCCGACGCACCAGGGAGCCACCCGGGTCCGGCGGCGCTGACCACACGAGACTTTCGTCGGCCCCCGCAACGGCGGGCCGATGAGCGACACAGCAGCTCCTGTGCGGCGCCCGCGCCCTCGCAGGCCCGCCGCCGCGAACCCAAGCGGCCAGCGGCCGCGGACCAAGGCGCGGCGCCCGGGAGCACGACGGGAGCAATGCCCGAATGCCCGAGAACGACGACACCACTGCGGGAACGAATCCGCAGTCCCCTTCCACCGACGAGACCGCGCGCGCCGCGCCGCCGTCGCCGCGCCGCCTCCCGCCCCGCGGGCTCCCCGCAGGCCGCGGACGGCGCCGCCGAGGCCGGCGCCGACGCGCAGGGCGAGGCCGCCGCGCCCGCCAGGCGCCGCGCCACCCGTAAGGCCACCGCACCCGCGGGCGCGCCCGACCGAGACCCCCGCCGACGGCGAGGCGAGTGCCGCTGCCGCGCGCACCCCGCGCCGCGCGACCCGTAAGACCGCGGCCGCCGCGGAGACCGCTTCCCCCGAGGCCCCGGCCGCCGCGCCCGAGGGCGCCGCCGACGGCGAGGCCCCGGCCCGTCCGCGCCGCCGCGCCACCCGCAAGGCCACCGCCCCGGCCGGTGCGCCCGAGGCCGCGCCCGCCGCTGAGCCCGCGCCGCCGAGGCCGCTTCCCCCGAGGCCGCGCCCGCCGACGACGCGGCTCCCGCGCGTGCCGCGCCGCCGTGCGACCCGTAAGGCGACCGCTCCGGCGGGTGCGCCTGCTGAGGCGCGCTGCTGCTGAGGTTGTGGTGGAGAGTGCTCCGGTGGCTGCGGCTGCTGAGGAGCCGGCTGCTGTGGCGGAGGAGAGCGCGGCTCCGGCGCGTGCCCGTCGTCGTGCCACTCGTAAGGCGACTGCTCCGGCGGGTGCGCCTGCTGAGGCGCGCTGCTGCTGAGGTTGTGGTGGAGAGTGCTCCGGTGGCTGCGGCTGCTGAGGAGCCGGCGCTGTGGCGGAGGAGAGCGCGGCTCCCGCGCGTGCCCGCCGCCGCGCCACCCGTAAGGCGACCGCCCCGGCCGGTGCGCCCGCCGAGGCGCCCGCGGCCACCACGGCCGCCGCCGTCGAGGAGGTCGCCGCACCGCCGCCGCGCGAGGAGCCGGCCCGCGGCCGCCGCCGCACCGCGCGCGAGAGCGCGCCCGCCGACACCGCCGAGGCCGAGCCGCGCGGCAGGAGCCGTAAGAGCGCCGCCTCCGCGGGCGGCCGGCGCGGCAAGCGGGGCGAGACCATGGTGCCGACCTTCTCCGCGGGAGAGGGCTCGCGCCGGCTGAAGCCCGGCGCGCTGGCGCCCAAGAGCGGCGGCGAGCCCGCGACCGCCTACAGCGGCAGGGCGCTGCGCGACGGCGACGGCTGGGGCGTCGAGATCGACGACGCGTACGAGATCCGCGGCTACGGCGAGACCGTGGAGGAGGCCACCGCGGAGGCGGTGGCGGCCCTCGCCTCGGCGTTCGGCATCCCCGCCGCGTCGATCACGGTCGACGTCCGCGCCGAAGAGGTGCCCGCGGCCGACACGGCCGCCGAGGACGAGGCCGAGGACGCCGTCGAGGAGCCCGCGCCCACGCGCGGCCGCCGGCGCGCCACCCGGCCCGCCGTGGCCGTCTTCCAGCCCCCGGTCTTCCAGGCCCCGGACCCGGCCGCCCCCGCGCACGGCCGCGCGGGCCGAGGCAGGCCGCAGGACGAGCAGGACACCGAGCACGGACACCGAGCCGGAGGCCGAGGACCGCACCCCGCGCAGGCGGCGCCGCCGCCGCGGCGGAGCGGCCGAGCAGCCCGCCGCCCCCGCGGCCGACGAGCCCGAGGCCGAGTCCGCGCAGGACGCCGACGCGGACGACGAGTCCGACGGCGACGAGTCCGACGCCGAGTCGGACGGCGAGGACCGCCCGTCCCGCCGCCGTCGCCGCGGTGGCCGCCGCCGTCGCCGGGGCGACGCCGCCGACCACGAGCAGGACGGCGAGCAGCGACGAGAACGCCTCCGACGACGAGGACGAGGCGCGCGACGAGGACGAGTCCGAGGGCGACGACCGGGGCCGCGACGACGACAACGGCGGCTCCTCCGCGAGCAGCCGCCGCCGTCGCCGCCGCCGTCGCCGCGGTTCCGACGCGGGCGAGCACGACGGGCCCTCGGGCTCCGACGACCCCGAGCGCACCGTCGTCAAGGTCCGCGAGCCGCGCCCGAAGCTGGAGGGCGGCACGGGCGCCGACGAGGTGCAGTCCATCAAGGGCTCCACCCGTCTGGAGGCCAAGAAGCAGCGCCGCCGCGAGGGCCGCGAGCAGGGCCGCCGCCGGGTGCCGATCATCACCGAGGCCGAGTTCCTGGCCCGCCGCGAGGCGGTCGAGCGCGTCATGGTGGTCCGGCAGAACGGCGACCGCACCCAGATCGGCGTGCTGGAGGACGACGTCCTCGTCGAGCACTACGTCAACAAGGAGCAGTCGACCTCCTACGTCGGCAACGTCTACCTCGGCAAGGTGCAGAACGTCCTGCCGTCGATGGAGGCCGCCTTCGTCGACATCGGCAAGGGCCGCAACGCCGTGCTGTACGCGGGCGAGGTCAACTTCGAGTCGCTCGGCCTGTCCGGCGGCCCGCGCCGGATCGAGTCCGCGCTCAAGTCCGGCCAGCCGGTGCTGGTGCAGGTCACCAAGGACCCGATCGGCCACAAGGGCGCCCGCCTGACCAGCCAGGTCTCGCTGCCCGGCCGCTACCTGGTCTACGTGCCCGAGGGCTCGATGACCGGCATCAGCCGCAAGCTGCCCGACACCGAGCGGGCCCGGCTCAAGACCATCCTGAAGAAGATCGTCCCCGAGGACGCGGGCGTCATCGTCCGCACCGCCGCCGAGGGCGCCAGCGAGGACGAGCTGCGCCGCGACGTGGAGCGCCTCCAGGGGCAGTGGGAGGACATCCGCAAGAAGGCCAAGACCGGGAACGCGCCGACGCTGCTCTACGGCGAGCCGGACATGACCGTGCGGGTGGTCCGCGACATCTTCAACGAGGACTTCTCCAAGGTCATCGTCAGCGGTGACGAGGCGTGGGCCACGGTCCACGAGTACGTCTCGCACGTCGCGCCCGACCTGGTCGAGCGGCTGTCGCGGTGGACGTCCGAGGTGGACGTCTTCGCCAACTTCCGTATCGACGAGCAGCTGTTGAAGGCGCTGGACCGCAAGGTGTGGCTGCCGTCCGGCGGTTCGCTGGTGATCGACAAGACCGAGGCGATGGTCGTGGTCGACGTCAACACCGGCAAGTTCACCGGGCAGGGCGGCAACCTCGAGGAGACCGTCACCCGCAACAACCTGGAGGCGGCCGAGGAGATCGTCCGCCAGCTCCGGCTGCGCGACCTCGGCGGCATCGTCGTCGATCGACTTCATCGACATGGTGCTGGAGTCCAACCGGGACCTGGTGATGCGGCGGCTGCTGGAGTGCCTGGGCCGGGACCGGACCAAGCACCAGGTGGCCGAGGTCACCTCGCTCGGCCTGGTGCAGATGACCCGCAAGCGGGTCGGCCAGGGCCTGCTGGAGTCCTTCTCCGAGACGTGCGTGCACTGCAACGGGCGCGGCGTCATCGTGCACATGGACCAGGCCACGACCACCGGGGGCGGTGGCGGCAAGCGCAAGCGCGCGCGGCGGCAGCGGGCGGCGGCGAGGGCCACGAGCACGACCACGAGGCCGTGGCGGAGTCCGCGCACGACCACGAGGCGGACGAGTCCGCCGACGAGACCGAGGAGGAGCTGCCCGAGCTGGAGCCCATCGAGGTCGGCGAGTCGGACCTGGTGCCCGCGGTCGGCGACCCCGAGGAGGAGTGGTTCGGCAGCGCCGCGGAGGCGGAGGCCGCCGCCAACTCGCCCCGGGGGCGCGGCGGAAGGCGGCGCGGGACCCGTAAGGCCACCGCGCCCGCCGGAGCGCCCGCCGCGGTGGACCACGCGCCCGAGCCGGCCGTCGTGGTCGTGCCGGTCAGCGAGCCCGACGTGGAGTCGACGGCCGACGCGGACCTGCCCGAGGTGTCGACCGACGCCCCGGTACGGGCCCGGCGGCGCGCCACCCGCAAGGCGTCCGCTCCCGCGGGGTCGCCCACGGCGGCCGCCGAGGACGCGGCCGTGGTGGTCGTCACCGCGGAGCCCGTGGCCGCGGCCGAGCCGGAGCCGGCGCCCGCCGTCTCGACGGAGCCTCCGGTACGGGCCCGGCGGCGCGCCACCCGCAAGGTGTCCGCTCCGGCGGGGTCGCCCGCGGCGGCCGCTGAGGACGCCGCCGTGGTGGTCGTGAGCACGGGTCCCGCCGCCGCTGAGGAAGCGGGCGGGGCGGAGGCGGACGGCGAGCCCAAGAAGCGGGCGGCCCGCAAGGCCCCGGCGAAGAAGGCTGCCGCCAAGAAGACCGCGAAGAAGGCGGCGACCAAGAAGGCCGCGGCCAAGAAGACCACGACCAAGAAGGGCGCCGCCGCGAAGAAGGCGGCGACCTCCGCGGAGTAGCCGGCCTTCGGGGGCCGGGGTCCCGCCGCGACGGTTGCGGCGGGACCCCGACCCCTGCCCGGCGGGTGGTCCGGGGGCCGGCAGGTCGGGGCAGCCGGGGCGGTCCGGCGGGGGCACCCCGGAGGCGATTTGACCCAGCTCGAAGCACTCCGTAGCCTTGACCTTCGGCGTTTCTGCGCCTACTCCTGAGCAATTTCCTCGCGGCACCCTTCTCCGGGGCGGTCGGGAGAGGCCCCCCGTGGTTCATCGGGACGGCTGGCATCGGGGGTTCGAACCGAGCGAGAGAGTGAGTCCCGCGTGTACGCGATCGTGCGTAGTGGTGGCCGCCAGCACAAGGTGGCCGTCGGCGACATCGTCGAGGTAGACAAGATTCCCACCGGCAAGGTCGGCGACGCGGTCGCGCTCTCGACTCTGCTCGTCGTGGACGGCGACGCCGTCACGAGCGACCCGTGGGTGCTCGCCGGGATCAAGGTCGAGGCCGAGATCGTGGATCACCACAAGGGCCAGAAGATCGACATCCTGCGCTACAAGAACAAGACCGGCTACCGCCGTCGCCAGGGTCACCGCCAGCAGTACACGGCGCTGAAGATCACTGGCATCCCCGCCGCGGCTGCGAAGTAAGGGACTGAGGAGAGATGGCACACAAGAAGGGCGCATCGTCCACCCGGAACGGGCGCGACTCCAATGCTCAGATGCTGGGCGTCAAGCGCTTCGGCGGCCAGGTCGTCAACGCCGGTGAGATCATCGTCCGCCAGCGCGGCACCCACTTCCACCCCGGCTCCGGCGTCGGCATCGGCAAGGACGACACGCTGTTCGCGCTGTCCGCCGGCGCGGTCGAGTTCGGCACGAAGCGCGGTCGCCGCGTAGTGAACATCGTTCCGGCCGCCTGAGGCAGGCCGTAGAACCATTCGAGGGCGGATCTCGCTTCCCGGATTCCGGGAAGCGGGGCCGCCCTCGCTGTGTTGTCACCCGGGTAGGGCACTCGGAAACCGCACCATTCCGCACCATCGCGTACGTATCTGGAGGAAGCATCCATGACCACCTTCGTGGACCGCGTCGAGCTGCACGTCGCCGCGGGTAACGGGGGCCACGGCTGCGCCTCCGTGCACCGGGAGAAGTTCAAGCCGCTCGGCGGGCCGGACGGCGGCAACGGCGGCCGCGGCGGCGACGTGATCCTGGTCGTCGACCAGGACGTCACCACGCTGCTCGACTACCACCACAGCCCGCACCGCAAGGCCACCAACGGCAGGCCGGGCGAGGGCGGCAACCGCTCCGGCAAGGACGGTACGGACCTGGTGCTGCCGGTGCCCGACGGCACCGTCGTGCTCGACGCGGACGGCGAACGTGCTCGCGGACCTCGTCGGCCAGGGCACCACGTACATCGCGGGCCAGGGCGGCCGCGGCGGCCTCGGCAACGCGGCGCTGGCCTCGGCCCGCCGCAAGGCGCCCGGCTTCGCGCTGCTGGGCGTGCCCGGGGTGGCCCGGGACATCGTGCTGGAGCTGAAGACCGTCGCCGACGTGGCGCTCGTCGGCTACCCGAGCGCGGGCAAGTCCTCGCTGATCTCGGTGCTGTCGGCGGCCAAGCCGAAGATCGCCGACTACCCGTTCACCACGCTGGTGCCCAACCTCGGTGTGGTGACGGCCGGTTCGACCGTGTACACGATCGCGGACGTGCCCGGGCTGATCCCCGGCGCCAGCGAGGGGCGCGGGCTCGGCCTGGAGTTCCTGCGGCACGTCGAGCGCTGCTCGGTGCTCGTGCACGTGCTGGACACCGCCACGCTGGAGTCGGACCGCGACCCGATGACCGACCTCGACGTCATCGAGGCGGAGCTGCGGGCGTACGGCGGCGGCCTGGAGGACCGGCCGCGGCTGGTGGTGCTCAACAAGGTCGACGTGCCCGACGGGCGCGACCTGGCGGAGATGATCAAGCCGGATCTGGAGGCGCGCGGCTACCAGGTCTTCGAGGTGTCCGCGGTCTCGCACGAGGGGCTCAAGGAGCTGTCGTTCGCGCTCGCCGGGATCGTCGGCGCAGACGCGGGCGGCCAAGCCGGCGCAGGAGTCCACCCGGATCGTCATCCGGCCGCAGGCCGTGGACGAGGCGGGCTTCACCGTCACGCGCGAGGACGAGCTCTTCCGGGTGCGCGGCGAGAAGCCCGAACGCTGGGTGCGGCAGACCGACTTCTCCAACGACGAGGCCGTCGGCTACCTCGCGGACCGGCTCAACCGGCTCGGCGTCGAGGACGCAGCTCCTCAAGGCCGGGGCGCGGTCCGGCGACGGCGTCGCGATCGGGCCCGAGGAGGACGCGGTCGTCTTCGACTGGGAGCCGTCGATCGCGGCGGGGGCGGAGATGCTGGGGCGCCGGGGTGAGGACCACCGGCTCGACGCGCCGCGTCCGGCGGCTTCACGCAGGCGCGACCGGCAGGCGGAGCACGACGAGGCGGCATCGGAATTCCGCGATTTCGATCCTTTCAGCTAGCTCCCTCCGCGGCGGCCGCGCGGTACCGCCTGGGCTGCCCCGGCGCCGGGGTGCCCGCGTCCCCTGCGGTGGCTCGGCCCGGCCCCGGGGATTTCCGCACCCCGCCGGCGGTGGGCGGTTCCTCGCGCCCCGTTGGGCGCTCGCGCTCCCTCGCAGGAGCGCCGGCCACCCCCGGCGGCGCTGGGGGAGGACGGCGCGCTCAGCAGGCCACCGGCCGGCGGCCGGGAATGGACCGCAACCGTAGCGGCGGCCTGGGAACGGGCACCGCGAGCACCCCAGGTGAACGCCCGGTTGCCGGCGCTGGGGGCCCGCCTTGCGGGACGGTTACCAGGGGTGAGACGATCCCCCGTATCTCTTGTTGCCGCTAGGTAGGTTCTACGTGTCCGAGCACCTTGCCCCCACCCGCACCACCGCTGTCGTCCTTGCCGGCGGCACCGGGCAGCGGGTCGGCCTGTCGATTCCCAAGCAGTTGCTGAAGATCGCCGGCAAGGCGGTGATCGAGCACACGCTCGCCATCTTCGAGCAGTCCGACGCGATCGACGACATCATCGTGCTGATGGCCCCCGGCTACGTCCCCGACGTGGAGAAGATCGTCGCCAAGGCGGGCTTCGCCAAGGTCACCCGGGTCATCGAGGGCGGCGCCACCCGCAACGAGACGACCGAGCGCGCCATCGCCGCGCTGGGCGAGGAGCTGGCGCCCGGCCAGGACCGCAACGTCCTGTTCCACGACGCGGTCCGCCCGCTGCTCTCACAGCGCGTGATCGCCGACTGCGTCGACGCGCTCGCCCGCTACGAGGCGGTCGACGTGGCCATCCCGTCCGCGGACACCATCATCGTCACCCGCACCCACGGCGGCGACGGCGAGTTCATCACCGACGTGCCGGACCGCTCCCGGCTGCGCCGCGGCCAGACCCCGCAGGCGTTCCGGCTCTCCACCATCCGCCGGGCCTACGAGATCGCCGGCGAGCGACCCCAACTTCCAGGCCACCGACGACTGTTCGGTGGTGCTGAAGTACCTGCCGGACGTGCCGATCTACGTCGTCCCCGGCGACGAGCACAACATGAAGGTGACCACCCCGGTCGACGTCTTCATCGCGGACAAGCTCTTCCAGCTCGCCTCCACCGCCGCCCCCGGCCAGTCCGACGAGGCCGCGTACCGCGAGCTGCTGGCGGGCCGGACCCTGGTGGTCTTCGGCGGCTCGTACGGCATCGGCGCCGACATCGCCGCGCTGGCCGAGGGGTACGGCGCGAAGGTCTTCGCGCTCGGCCGCTCCACCACCGGCACCCACGTCGAGGACCCCGAGCACGTGGACGACGCGCTGTCGCGGGCGTACGCCGAGACCGGCCGGGTCGACTACGTGGTGAACACCGCGGGCGTGCTGCGGATCGGCCGGCTCGCCGAGACCGACAACGCGACCATCGAGGAGGCGCTGCGGGTCAACTACCTGGCCCCGGTGCAGATCGCCCGCGCCTCCCACAAGTACCTCGCCGAGACCCGCGGCCAGCTGCTGCTCTACACCTCCAGCAGCTACACCCGCGGCCGCGCCGACTACAGCCTGTACTCCTCGACCAAGGCCGCGATGGTGAACCTCACCCAGGCGCTGGCCGACGAGTGGGCCGCCGACGGCATCCGCGTCAACTGCGTCAACCCCGAGCGGACCGCGACCCCGATGCGCACGAAGGCGTTCGGGCAGGAGCCCGCGGGCACCCTGCTCTCCTCCGAGGCGGTCGCCCGCACCTCGCTCGACGTGCTGCTCTCCACGCTCACCGGCCATGTGATCGACGTCCGCCAGCAGGACCCGATGCACGGCCTGGCCGGCGCCTCCGGAATCGAGCGCGCATTGGCACAGGTTTTGGCCGAGGGAGAAGCCGAGTAGTAGTCTTGGCGCGATTGGATTGAATAACGAAGATATCCGGTGAGGTCCTTGGGCGTACGCGATGCGGCGGGCCCAGGGACTTCATCCGTTGCCGAGGGAATGCGGATTCTGCGGATTTTCCTGGTCTGCTTCACCTTCTTCATTCCCGACGTTCCGCGCATTCCCATCGACTTCGCACAGGAGCAGCCACCCCGTGATCCAAAAAGCCATTCGCATGGCCCGTGTGGCGTCCGGCGCCGAGCTCGCCGCGGCGCTGCTCATGCTCCTCAGCTACCCGTGCCTGGTCGCGGCGGCGCTGCTGCCGAGCCTGTGGTTCTTCGTGGCCGCCGGCGTCGTGAGCTATGCCACCGACTGGTATCTGCACCAGCGCCGCAGCTATCTGATCAACCGGCTCGGCAAGGCGCGCGCCGGCCTTTCGCTGCGCTTTCTGCTGCGCGAGCTGACCCTGGTCCTGCTGATGGCACAGCTCAGCCTGGCGAACAGCCGCGCCTTTTCCGCGGCAATTGTCTGCTTCCTCGTCTTCTACGGTATGCAGGCACCGCACAGCGCCTTGGCGACGCTCATTCGCAACCGCCGCAAACTGCCGTTCGCGACCCGCAACATCGACCTGGCCGGACTGCGGATCACCGACGCGCCGCCGACCCTGCTCACCTGGCGCCCGGCCGAGAAGATGCTGCACCTGGACCTCGCGGCGGTCGCCGGCTTCCTGCTCTACGCCAAGACCGGGCACCTGGTCTACGCGTACGTCGGCAGCGCGCTCACCCTGGGTCTCGGCATCCTCTACACGCTGGCCCTGGCCCCGTACCTGAGCCGCAAGCGGCTGCCGGCCGGCACCGACCGGGCGCTGGCGTTCATGGACGGCTGGCTGCGGTCGTACCGGCCGAGCACGGTGCTGTACTTCTCCGGCTCCCCGGACTCCGCGTACCAGGTCAACATGTGGCTGGAGACGATGGCGCAACTGGAGGGCGAGCGCCCGCTGGTGGTGCTGCGCGAGCGGGCGATCCTGCTCCAGCTCGCGGACACCGAGGTGCCGGTGCTGTGCGTGCCGGGCGCGGTGCACCTGATGAACCTGGACATGTCCACCGTGCGGGTGGCGCTCTACCCGGCCAACGTGGGCAAGAACATCCACCTGCTGCGGGTGCCCACCATGGGCCATGTCTTCGTCGGCCACGGCGACAGCGACAAGATCGCCAGCGTCAACCCGTTCAGCAAGGCGTACGACGAGGTGTGGACGGCCGGCAAGGCGGGCCGGGACCGGTACGCGCTGGCCGACGTCGGCGTGCGCGACGACGACATCGTCGAGGTGGGCCGCCCGCAGCTCGCCGGGATCACCGCCTGGGACGGCAGCGCCGCCGAGGGCATCCCGACGGTGCTGTACGCGCCGACCTGGGAGGGCTGGACCGACGAGCCGGGCAACACCTCGCTGATGCTGGCCGGGGTCAACATCGTGCGCGGCCTGGTGGCGGCCGAGCCGCCGGTCCGGGTGCTGTACAAGCCGCACCCCTTCACCGGCACCGTCGACGCCAGGGCCAAGCGGGCGCACGACAAGGTGGTGGCGGTCCTCGCCAAGGCGGCCGCGGAGCGCGCCGCCGACCCGGCGTGGGCCGCGCGGATCGCCGAGGGCGCCGCCGAGCAGGCCGCGGCCAGGGCCGAACTGGCCGCCGTGCAGGCGGAGTTGGACTCCCTGGTGGCCGACGGCTCCTCGGTCGACGGTGACATGGCCATAATGTCGCGCGACGCGATGGCCGACCCGGCGCTGACCGCCCGGCTGGCCGACCTGCGCGCGCGGTGGAACGCGGCCTACTGGCGTTCGCTCAGCCCGTGGGAGCACAAGGTCGTCACCGGCCCGATGCCCCACCTGTACGAGTGCTTCAACGAGTCCGACGCGATGGTCTCGGACATCTCCAGCGTGGTGTCGGACTTCGTGGCGACCGGCAAGCCGTACGCCATCACCGATTCGGCCGAACTGGGCGAGGACGAGTTCAAGCGGCAGAACACCGCCGCCCGGGCCGCGCTCGTCCTGGACAACAAGGCGCGGCGGGTGGGCGAGCTGGTCACCGCGGTGACGGCGCCGCTGACCGACCCGCTGGCCGGGCCGCGCCGGGAGATCAAGCAGTACCTGCTGGGTCCGGACGAGCCGACCTCGATCGAGCGGTTCACCCAGGCCGTCAGGGACTTGACCCGTAGGGCCGAGGTCCGGCTGCGGCAGCAGGCCGCACTCGCCCAGTCGGGTGACGCCGAACCTGCGTCCGGGCCGACCGCCGAGGCCAGGCGTGAAATGGAGCAATCCGTTCCGGAACGACGCGCCGAGGATGAGCTGGCGGCGGATGTCCAGGAGAGGAACGCCCGGTGACGTCCGGGTATGCTCGCTGCGGGGGCGCGGGTCGCGACCCGCTGTGACCACCCCGAATCCATCTGCATGGGACAGCAATCGTGAAAGCACTTGTGCTCTCCGGCGGGGCGGGTACCCGCCTCCGACCGATCACCCACACCTCGGCCAAGCAGCTCGTGCCGGTCGCCAACAAGCCGGTGCTCTTCTACGGGCTCGAGGCGATCGCCGACGCGGGGATCACCGATGTGGGCATCATCGTCGGCGACACCGCCGAGGAGATCAAGGAGGCGGTGGGTGACGGCTCCGCACTCGGCATAGACGTCACCTACATCCCGCAGGACGCCCCGCTCGGCCTCGCGCACGCGGTGCTGATCGCCCGTGACTTCCTCGGCGACGACGACTTCGTGATGTACCTCGGCGACAACTTCATCGTCGGCGGCATCACCGGTCTGGTCGACGAGTTCCGGGCCGAGCGCCCGGCCGCGCAGATCCTGCTCACCCGGGTGCCGAACCCGACGTCCTTCGGTGTCGCCGAACTCGACGCCCAGGGCCGGGTGAGCAACCTGGAGGAGAAGCCCGCGCACCCCAAGAGCGACCTCGCGCTGGTCGGCGTCTACCTCTTCACCCCGGCGGTGCACGAGGCGGTCCGCGCCATCAAGCCGTCCGCGCGCGGCGAGCTGGAGATCACGCACGCCATCCAGTGGCTGATCGACGAGCGGCGCGACGTGCGCTCCACGACGATCTCCGGCTACTGGAAGGACACCGGCAACGTCACGGACATGCTGGAGGTCAACCGCTCGGTGCTGGAGACGGTCGAGCCGCAGGTGCTGGGCGAGGTCGACGCGGACAGCGAGATCATCGGCCGGGTCCGGATCGAGGCCGGCGCCAAGGTGACCGGCAGCCGGATCGTCGGCCCGGTCATCATCGGCGCCGACTCGCTGATCAGCGACTCCTACGTCGGTCCCTTCACCTCCGTGTCCGGCGGCTGCCGGATCGAGGACAGCGAGATCGAGTACTCGATAGTCCTGCGCGACTCGTCGCTCACCGGCGTCCGCCGGGTCGAGGCGTCGCTCATCGGCCGCAACGTCGAGGTGACCCCCGCCCCCCGTAACCCCGCCGCGCACCGGCTGGTGCTCGGCGATCACAGCAAGGTGCAGATCTCTTCATGACCGACCGCATACTGGTGACCGGAGGGGCCGGCTTCATCGGCTCCCACTACGTCCGTACGCTCCTGGGGCCCGCCGGGCCGGGTGACGTCGAGATCACCGTGCTCGACCTGCTCACCTACGCGGGCAACCCGGCGAACCTGGACGAGGTGCGCGAGCACCCCGGCTTCCGGTTCGTGCAGGGCGACATCTGCGACGCCGAACTGGTCGACGGGCTGATGGCCGAGCACGACCAGGTGGTGCACTTCGCCGCCGAGTCGCACGTCGACCGCTCGATCCTCGGCGCCACCGAGTTCATCCGGACCAATGTGGCGGGCACCCAGACCCTGCTGGACGCGGCGCTGCGCCACGGGCGTCGAAGACCTTCGTGCACATCTCCACCGACGAGGTCTACGGCTCGATCGGCGAGGGCTCGTGGCCCGAGACCGACCCGCTCCAGCCCAACTCGCCCTACTCCGCGGCCAAGGCGTCCAGCGACCTGATCGCGCTCGCCTACCACCGCACCCACGGCATGGACGTGCGGGTGACCCGCTGCTCCAACAACTACGGGCACCACCACTTCCCGGAGAAGGTCATCCCGCTGTTCATCACCAACCTGCTGGACGGCGGCAAGGTCCCGCTGTACGGCGACGGCGGCAACGTCCGGGACTGGCTGCACATCGACGACCACGTCCAGGGCATCGACCTGGTCCGCACCAAGGGCCGCGCCGGGCGAGGTCTACAACATCGGCGGCGGCACCGAGCTGTCCAACAAGGAGCTCACCGGCCTGCTGCTGGAAGCCTGCGGGGCCGGCTGGGACAGCGTCGACCTACGTCGAGGACCGCAAGGGCCACGACCGCCGCTACTCGGTGGACTGCACCAAGATCCGTACCGAACTCGGCTACGAGCCGCGCAAGGACTTCGCGACCGGCCTGGCCGAGACCGTCGCCTGGTACCGGGAGAACCGCGTCCTGGTGGGAGCCGCTGAAGGAGCGCGCCGCACTGTGAAACCGCCGAACGCGACCTGGCTGGTGACCGGCGCGGCCGGCATGCTGGGCCAGGATCTGCTGGCCCGGCTGCGGGTCGAGCCGGGCATCGCCGTGGTCGGCCTGGGCAGCCAGGCCCTGGACGTCACCGATGCCGACGCGGTGGCCACGGCCGTCGCCGAGTACCAGCCGGCCGTCGTGATCAACTGCGCGGCGTGGACCGCGGTCGACGACGCCGAGAGCCGCGAGGCCGACGCCCTGCGGATCAACGGCGACGGGCCCGGCAACCTCGCCCGGGCGTGCGCGAAGGCCGGCGCCAAGCTGCTCCAGGTCTCCACGGACTACGTCTTCGGCGGCGACGCCGACCGGCCGTACGCCGAGGACGCGGCCACCGGCCCGAAGGGCGCCTACGGCCGCACCAAGCTGGCGGGGGAGCGGGCCGTGCTCGACACGCTCCCCGACGACGGCTACGTGGTGCGCACCGCGTGGCTCTACGGCGCCGGCGGCGGCAACTTCGTCCGCACGATGGTGAAGCTGGAAGGCGTCAAGGACACCCTGGACGTCGTCGACGACCAGCGCGGCCAGCCCACCTGGACGGTGGACCTGGCCGACCGGCTGGTCCGGCTCGGCGAGGCCGCGCTCGCGGGCACCGCGCCGGCCGGCGTCTACCACGGCACCAGCGGCGGCGAGACGACCTGGTTCGGCCTCACCCGGGAGATCTTCCGGCTGCTGGGCGCCGACCCCGAGCGGGTCCGGCCGACCACCAGCGCGGCGTACGTCCGGCCCGCGCCCCGCCCCTCGTACAGCGTGCTCGGGCACGAGCGCTGGCAGCAGGCGGGCATCGAGCCGATCCGGGACTGGCGGCAGGCGCTCACCGAGGCGTTCCCCGCGATGGTTGCGGCCGAGCGTGGCTGACACCGGCGCCGGCCGCGGAAGGGCGCGGCAGCTCACCGGCAGAGCCCTTGCCCTGCTGCCTCCGGGCACCGCGCTGGTCGGAGCGGGCACCGTGGTGCTCGGCCTGGCCAGCTACATCCAGCTCGCGGCCGCCGGCCGCACCCTGCCGTCCAGCCGGATGGCCGGGGTGTCGGTGCTGTGGACGCTGGTCTTCTCCGTCGGACTCGGCCTGTTCTTCCCGATCGAGCAGGAGGTGACCCGGCTGGTCGCCGCCCGCGTGGTGGCCGGCCAGGGCACGGCGCCGGTGCTGCGCCGCGGCGCCGTCACCTCGCTGTCGCTGCTGGCCGTGGTGTGCGCGCCCGTCGCGGTGTTCGCCCGCCCGATCGCCGACAAGCTGTTCGACGGCAACATCTCGCTGGTCGGCGCGCTGTGCGCGGCCTTCGCCGCGCTGTCGGTGGCCCATGTCACCCGCGGCATGCTGGCGGGCACCGGCCGGTTCACCGTCTACGGCTCGCAGCTCGCGCTGGACGGCGCGCTGCGGGTGTTCTTCTCCGTCGTGCTGGCGGTGGCCCATGTGCAGTCGCCGCTGCTGTTCGCGGCGGTGCTGACCGTGCCGACGCTGCTGTCGGTGGGGGCGACGCTGCCGTGGGTGCTGCGCGCGTCGAAGCCGTGGTCGCAGGGTCCGGTGCTGCCGTGGCGGGCGCTGGGCCGCGGACTGCTGGCCCTGATCCCGTCCACGCTGCTGGCGCAGCTGCTGGTGAACATCTCGGTGATCAGCGTGAAGCTGCTGGCGCCGCACGACACCGCGTTCATCACGGCGCTGCTGTCGGCCGTGGTGCTGGCGCGGGTCCCGCTGTTCGTCTTCGGCTCGCTCCAGGCGTCGCTGCTGCGCGGGCTGTCCGAGGCGGTGGCGTCCGGCGACCGGCAGGCGTACCGGCAGCTACTGCTGCGCACCGGCGCGTTCACCGGGCTGCTGGGCGGCACCGGCGGGCTGGCCGCGGTGGCGCTGGGGCCGTGGCTGGTGCCGCGGCTGTTCGGCTCGCCCGCGCTGCTGGGCTGGGCGGACTTCGCCTGGCTGTCGGCGGGGACGCTGTTCTACATGCTCGCCTCGGTGCTGGGGCAGGCCCTACAGACCACCGGCGGCCACGGGCGGCAGCTCCTCGCCTGGGCGGTCGGCACGGCGGCGCTGATCGGCGTGACGATGAGTCCGATGCCGATCCGGGACCGCGTGGAGATCGCCTACGCGGTCGGTGCGGCAATCACGGCAGGGATTTTGACCGTCCGGGTGATTTATGTCACGCGGATGCAACCTGCGGGCCATCTTTCCCGTCAAGCTGGTTGGACGGACGCCGTAGACGCCGCAAAGCTCTCGGAACATCCACAATCGGTTGAATAGTTGACGAAAGGGTGCGCTTTCAATGGTGGTTCCCGCCACGACAGAGCTCAGCCGAAAGCGCGCCTTCGGCGACGTGTGGCTCATCATTCCGGTGTACAACGAGGCCCCCGTGATCGCGGGCGTCGTGGAAGAGGCCCTGGGCACCTTCCCGAACATCGTCTGCGTCGACGACGGCAGCTCCGACGGCTCCCCGGACCAGGTCGCCGGAACCGGCGCCCACCTGGTCCGGCACCCCGTCAACCTCGGCCAGGGCGCCGCTCTCCAGACCGGTCTGCGGTACGCGCTGAGCCAGTCGGGCTCCGAGCGCTTCGTCACCTTCGACGCCGACGGCCAGCACCGGGTCGAGGACGTGGTGAGCATGCTCGCCATCGCCCACGAACGCTCCGCCGACGTGGTGCTCGGCTCCCGCTTCCTCATGCCGGACGGCGAGGTGCCCTGGCAGAAGCGGCTGGTGCTGCGCACCGCGGCCGCCGTCAGCCCCACCGCGCGGCGGCTGAAGCTCTCCGACGCGCACAACGGCCTGCGGCTGTTCAACCGCTCGGCCGCCTCCGGACTCAACATCACCATGAACGGCATGGCGCACGCCTCCGAGATCACCGGCTTCCTGGCCAGGTCCGGGCTGCGGGTCACCGAGGCACCCGTCTCGATCCGCTACACGGAGTACTCCCGCACCAAGGGCCAGTCGCTCATCAACGGCGTCAACATCCTGTTCGACATCTCTCTGAACCGTAAAGGCTGACTGGTGCTCATCCAGATCGTCCTGATCTCGGCCGTCCTCATCGTGCTCGCCGTCTTCGCGCGGAACTGGAACACGACCCGGATGCGGGCCTGGAAGCGGATCGCGTTCATCGCCTTCTGCGTGATCAACGTCTACGCCGTGCTGCGGCCGGCCGACACCACGAGGGCGGCCCACATGGTGGGCGTCGGCCGCGGCACCGACCTGGTGCTCTACCTGCTGGTCGTCGGTGTCACGGCGCTGGCGCTCAACACCTACCTCCGCTTCCGCGTCATAGAGCGCCGGCTCACCGAACTCGCCCGAGACACCGCCCTGCGCACGGCGCACCGCCCCGAACCCGAGCGGCCGCTGGCCGCTGTGGAAGGCGAACGCAACAAGTGACCACCCTCGACATCATGCTGCCGTACTACGGCGACCCCGCGCTGATGCGCGACGCCGTCCGCAGCGTCCTCGCACAGACCGACCCGGACTGGCGGCTGACCGTCGTGGACGACGGCACCGAGCCGGGCGTCCCCGAGTGGTTCGCGGCCCTCGGCGACGACCGGGTCCGCTACTTCCGCAACGAGCGCAACCTCGGCGTCACCGGCAACTTCATGCGCTGCACCGAACTCGTCGACTACCCGTACACGACGATGATGGGCTGCGACGACCTGATGGGCCCCGGCTACGTCGCCACCGTCCGGGCCGCCCGCGAGGCGATCCCGGGCGCCGCGATGTACCAGCCCGGCGTCCGCGTCGTGGACGGCGACGGGCGCCAGGTGCGCACCCTGGTCGACACCGTCAAGAAGCGGCTGTACTCCGCCGCGCCCACCGAGCGGGCCCGGCTGGGCGGCGAACCGCTCGCGATCAGCCTGCTGCGCGGCAACTGGCTGTACTTCCCGGCCATGTGCTGGCGCTCCGACGTGCTCAAGGAGGTCGGCTTCCGCGAGGACCTCACCGTGGTCCAGGACCTGGCGCTCACCATCGAGCTGCTGATCCGCGGCGAGGAACTCGTCACCGACCCCGAGGTCTGCTTCGACTACCGCCGGCACCGCGCCAGCGAGTCGTCGGCCCAGGCGTACTCCGGCAGCCGCTTCGCCGAGACCCGGCGGCTGCTGCTCGAACTCGCCGCCGACCTCGACGCGCTGGGCTGGCACCGCGCCGCCAGGACCGCCCGGCGCCACCTCTCGACCCGGCTGCACGCGCTGACCCTGGTCCCCGGCGCGCTCGGCCACCGCCGGCCGGCCGCCGCCCGCGC
Organism: uncultured Actinomycetota bacterium; assembly: GCA_963820715.1. GTDB lineage: Bacteria > Actinomycetota > Actinomycetes > Streptomycetales > Streptomycetaceae > Actinacidiphila. Next base: position 411,026 of record CAWGAU010000009.1, read on the forward strand.
GCTCGCCGCCCACGCCTTCGCCCCGGTCGGCCGCCCCGAACGGCAGGCGGCCCGGTGAGCCAGAACCTCGCCGCACGGCTCGACCCGCGCTCCTGGTCCCCCTCGCGCCTGCCGGCCCACCTCCGGCTGCCGCTGGCGGTCTACGCCGCCTGCCAGAGCGTGCTCTTCCTGTGGTGGGGCGCCTTCTACCCCGGCCGGGCCAGCGGCGACACCATGACCTACCTGTACGAGGTCACCACCTCGCACTGGCGCGGCGACCACTCGGTGGCCTACGACTCCCTGCTGTGGCTGTCGGTCGAACTCACCGGCGGCGTCGCCGTGCTGACCTTCCTGCAGACCGTCGCCATGTCCGCCGCGCTCGCCTACGCCTGCGTGGGCCTGCGCGACCTCGGCGTGCGCGGCCGGTGGAGCGCGCCCGCCGCCGTGGCGCTGACCGCTGCTCCCGCCGACCGGCTCCTTCGTGCCGTACGTGTGGAAGGACGTCGCCTTCACGATCGCCACCATCGTGGCCTTCGGCGCGATCCTCCAGCTCACCGGCCGGCGGCTCCGCGGCGACCAGGGCGTACGCGACCGGTCGTTCAAGCGGCAGATGCTCGTACTGGGCCTGGGCTGCCTGGGCATCGGGCTGTTCCGGAACAACGGCTTCCCGGTCCTCATCGCGGCCGGCGTGCTGCTGGTGCTGCTGCTGCCGGGGATGCGCCGCTGGATGCTCGCCGCGACCGCGATCCCGCTGGTGGTCACGCTGCTGTGCAACAACGTGGTCTACCCGGCGCTCGGCGTGCAGACGCCGCGCGCCGACGAGGTGTACGCCTTCAACTACGCGGACATCGCCGTCGCCTACACCAAGCGGCCCGGCACCTTCACCGCGGCCGACGTCCGGCTGATGAACCAGGTCGCGCCGATGTCGTGGTGGTCGGGGCGGGCGGCCGCGAACTGCCACGAGGCCGACTCGTTCATGCACCCGCCGCTGAACCGGCAGAAGGCCGGCCGGATAAACGGCCAGTTCCTGTCGCTGTGGACCCGCATCCTGGAGCGCACCCCGTCGCTCATCATCGACGCCCGGCTGTGCCGCGCCGACATCGCCTGGTCGTTCACCGGCCACACCGGCATGTACCCGGTGTCCAACAAGCACCTGCTGGCCACCTGGACGATGTTCGGATACGCCGCACGCCAAGGACGTTCCCTACGGCAGCACGCTGCGTGAGCGCCCGCTGTCCACCAAGCTGTTCCGGGCCGCCTCCAAGTCCTTCACCTGGAGCAAGAAGCCGGGCCTCCAGCCGTACCTGTGGCGCGGCTGCAACTGGACCTACCTCGGCTACCTGGTGCTCCTGCTGGTGATGCTGGCCAGGCGCAGGCGGTACGAACTGCTCGCGGTGGCCGCACTCCCGATCGGGCTCCAACTCACCGTGATAGCGGCCAACCCCTCGCCGCTGTGGCGCTACATGTGCGCCTCGATCTTCCTCGGGGTGCTCACCGTGCCCGATGCTGGCGCTGCTCGGCCGGTCCGGGCCCGCCCGGCCCGGCGCGGCCGCCCGCGGGGCCGAGGCACCGGACGCCGTGACCGGGCCGCCCGCGGAGGGCGACCAGGACGCGGCACCGGTCAGCCGCGGGTAGACCCGGCGGCACGGAACGCACCCGTCCGTACGGAGGCGGCGTTCGGCTCAGTGGCCGCTCAGCGTGGCGCCGAAGTGGGCGCCGGTGGCCGGGGCGCCCATGCTCGCGGAGCCGAAGTTCGCCGTGCCGGTGCCCGTCAGACCCGCCGGGGTGCCGTGCAGCACCCACACCGCGCCGTTCCCCGCGTTCTCGTCCGGGTCGCCGACCGCGACCTGCGCGCGGTCGCTCCCGGTGGCGGGGACGACGGCGACGACCGCGCCGAAATCGTCGCGGCTCTCGGCGACGCCCGGCAGGCCGGCCGAGTTCTGGCTGAAGACCTGTGCGCCGGCGCCGGTCAGGCCCGCCGCGCTGCCGCGCAGCAGCAGGAACGAGCCGGGGTCGGTGAGGCCGCTGAAGTCCTCACCCGGCAGGCCGGTGACCACGTCCGCGTACCCGTCGCCGTTGACGTCGCCGACCGACACGCCGGTGCCCATCCGGTCGTCGGACTCCGAGACACCGGGGACGCCGGCGGTGTCCTGGTTGATCCACACCGGTGCGAGGGTGCTGCTCAGGCCGGCCGGGCCGCCGTACGCGACGCCGATCGCGCCGCCCTTGGTGGGCAGTTCGAAGTCGCTGTCGTACTCGTCGAAGCTGTGGCCGATCGACGATGTCGCCGTAGCCGTCGCCGTTGATGTCGCCGATGGCCGCCGTCTCGCCGCTGAGCCGGCCGCCCTCGGGGTCGTGCGCCGTGCCCGCGTACTGGAACCCCGCGGCGGCGCCGAGGTAGCAGGATGCCGCGCAGCGAGTCCGGCTCGTCCTCGTCGGAGACGACGGCGACCACGTCGGCGATCCCGTCGCCGTTGACGTCGCCGGCGGCGAGGCTGTGCAGGATCACCGGGATCTGGGCGGCCTGGTAGAGCTGGATGTCGGAGGTCGAGCCGATCTTGCCGTCCCCGCCGATCCTGGCCAGCAGCCGCAGCTTGTCGAACCCGTCGTCGCTCACCAGGTCGGGCCGGCCGTCGCCGTCGAAGTCGCCCGCCGCCAGATCGGCGCCGATCCCGGCCTTGGCGGTGGCCCCGGTGTCGACGGCCGTCGCCGCGGACAGCCCGACCCGGCCGCCCCACAGCACGGTGAGCATGCCCGCGTCCGCCACGGCGCCGATGTCCTCGCCGGGGGTGCCCACCACCAGGTCGGTGTACCCGTCGCCGTCGAGGTCGACGGGCACCACGGTGGCGCCGAAGTGGTCGCCGGACTCGGCCGCACCCGGTACCCCGGGGGTGTTCTGGCTGAACACCCGGTGCTGCGCCGGGTCGATCCCGCCGGAGCCCCCGTACACCACGCTGATGTATCCGGCGGTGGCCACCGAGTCGACCGTGCCGTCGGGGGCGCCCACCACCAGGTCGGCGTGGCCGTCGCCGTTGAAGTCGACGACCGGGCCCGCGCGGTCGCGGCGCCGCCTTGGGCGGTCCGCGTGACCGGGCGCCGCGTGCGCGGTGCCGGGTGCGACGACGGCGGTCACGGCGGCGATCGACGCGGCGAGCGCCAGCCCGCGGGCGGGGCGGCGGGTACGTCTCGGCATGGGCGGGCTCCTGTTCGACCGGCGGGGTACGACGGGGGAATCGCCGGTGAACTCCCCGTGTCGTGGGACCGCTCGCACCCGCCAACGGTTGTACGGCGCCGGTCGGGCCCGGCCCGCCCGGCCCGGTTCAGGCCCTGTCCGCCCCCGGCTCCGGTCGACGTCGGCCCCCGACGCCCCGCCCGCTTCCGGCGCCGCCTCAGCCCTGCGGCAGCGCAGCCCGTCGATGTACGCCACGCAGTCGTCGTACGACGGCAGCAGGCCCTGCTCGCGCGCCTCGGCCAGGGTCGGCGCCGCCGCGTCCTTCTCCGACAGCAGCGGCTCGACGTCCGCGGGCCAGGCGATGCCCAGCTCCGGGTCGAGCGGGTTGATGCCGTGCTCGCGGCCGGGGGAGTAGCCCTCGGAGCACAGGTAGACCACGGTGGCGTCGTCGGTCAGCGCCATGAAGGCGTGGCCGAGGCCCTCGGAGAGGTAGACGGCGTGGTGGAGTTCGTCGTCCAGCCGGACCGCCTCCCACCGGCCGAAGGTGGGGGAGCCGACCCGGATGTCGACGATGACGTCGAGCACCGCGCCGCGCACGCACGTGACGTACTTCGCCTGGCTCGGCGGCACGTCGGCGAAGTGCACGCCGCGCAGCGTGCCGCGGCTGGACACCGAGCAGTTGGCCTGCGCGAGGCTGAGCCGGTGGCCGCTGGCCTCCTCGAAGTCCGCGGCCTTGAACCACTCGTGGAAGCTGCCCCGGGAGTCGGGGAAGACCTTGGGCTCGTGTACGAAGGCGCCGGCGATGTCCAACTGCCGCATGCGATCACGTCCTTGCTGCGTATGGAGCTTGAGCTGCGTGGGGAGGGGTGCGGCCGCGCGGGACGCGGCCGCGGAAATCCGGGGCTGTACGGGTCGGTCGGGTCAGGGCCGGCCGGAGCCGGGAGCGGGTCCCGCCGGTTCCGCGGGGGACCTCGTGCGAGCACTGCCTGCCGGGCGCGCTACGCGCCGAGGCGGGCCGCCATCCGGCGCAGCCGCTTGCGGGCGGCGGGCTTGAGGCGGCGCATCACCGGTCCGCCGATCCGCTTGAGCGCGCTGCGCTTGGCCGAGCGGCGCCGCTGGACGTCGGCCTCGCGGGCGGTGGCCGGGTCGACCGAGTCCAGCCCGTCGACCGGGTGCAGCCGGCCGCGGTCGTCGACCCGCACCTGACCGATCTTCAGCTCGGGGCCGGAGGCGCCGCCGTCCAGTCGGGCCGACAACTGCCAGGTGCCCGCCCGCAGTTGGGTGAACGGTGTGGCGCTCTCCTTGGCGTTGGCGGGCCGCAGGTGCACCCGGCCGCCGACCGGTTCCAGCACGGCGGGCAGCCCCGCGAAGGCCGCCTCGGGGGTGTTGCCGCGCAGCACCAGCCAGGCGCGGGCCGGGGCCGTGCCCGGGTGCGAGACCGCGGCCAGTTCGATCTCCATGCTGTCGCCGGGCATCTTGAGCACCTCGCGCTTGGCGAGCGCGTCGCCGAGCCGCTTGCCGCGGCGGGCGACGTCGAGGGTGAGGTTGCCGTGCGGGTCGGTGAAGTACGGCACGGTGAGCTGCGCCGGGGAGCCGAGCAGCGCGGGCAGGCAGGCGTCGTCCACGCCGGGGGCGCGGTCGGCGCCGAGCCGGGCCCTGCGGACCAGGCCGAGGCCGCGGACCGGGACCCACACGTCCCACATGCCGCGGGTGAGCGCGTCGCGGCCCTTGACGGCCTTCGGGTCGAGGTAGCCGGAGCCGCGCATGACGACCTCGCAGACCGTGCCCTGCGGGCCGCCGGCGACGACCGGCAGGTCCTCCACAGCGGTGTCGAACTCGGCCGGGCAGGCCCACTCGACCGCGGTCTCCCGGTCGCGCAGGCTGACTTCGGCGCGGTAGCCGTCGATCTCGTCGGTGACGTCGATCAGCTCGCCGTCGTCCAGCAGGTCGCGGTGGAAGTCGGGGTGCAGGAAGTAGCGGTCGCCGCGGCGCAGCAGCGACAGCGGCTTCTTGTCGTCGCCCCACACCAGGCGGGCGGTGATGGTGACGACGATCCGGCCGTCGTCCCAGCGCAGGTCCTCCAGCCGGGCGGCGCCCTTGACCGAGGAGGCCCGGCGGGCGACCTCGGAGACCTGCTCGCGCCGGTCGCGGCGCAGCAGGGTGGAGCGCAGCCGCATGATGGCGCCGAGGCCGTCGTGCACCTCGTCGTTGATGAAGTCGCCCGCCACGCCGTTGATGGCGTCGATCACCTCGTCGCGGTACTCGGCGGTGTACTTCAGCGCCGACGGCTCGCTGACCCGGCCGAGCATCTCGACCCGGTAGAAGCGGCGCAGCAGGTCGTTCCGGAAGGTGCCCGGCTCGGTGTTGGCGACGACCACGTCGAGCACCTCGCGCAGGTTGCCGTAGTAGCCGGCCGGGACGATCTTCGCGGAGCCGGCGTTCTTGCCGTCGTCGCGCTTGGAGTAGTGGTAGCAGGTGTAGTCGCCGAGGATGGAGACGACCTGGGCCGGGAAGTACGACTGCATCATGTACAGCTGGTCTTCCAGCCGCCGCTTGCCCTCGGGGTAGGCGATCTTGTTGTCGCGCAGGAAGGCGGTGCGGAACATCTTGTGCGGGGTGAGGCTGTCCACGAGGGGCGCGTCGTGGATCGTGCACTTCTCCCGGTTGACCCGGAAGACGCCGTGCGGCACGCCGCGGAAGTTGCTGGCGACCTTGCCGATGACGATGTCCGAGCCGTTGCGGTGGCCCATGTCGTACAGGCGGCGCAGGGCGTCGGGCGCCATGTAGTCGTCCTGGTCGACGAAGTGCACGTACTCGCCGGTGGCCTGCTCGACGCCGATGTTGCGCGGCTTGCCCGGCCAGCCGGAGTTGGGGATGTGGATGACCTTGACCTGCTTGTGCTCCGCGGCCAGTTTGTCGAGCCTGCCAGGTGTGTCGTCGGTCGAGCCGTCGTCGACGAAGAGCAGTTCCAGTTCGTCGGCGGGGAGCGTCTGCCCCAGCAGGGATGCGATGCACGGCTCGATGTACTTCCCCGGGTTGTAGACCGGGACGATGACGCTGACCTTGACCGACATCCTTGTTTCCGCCTTGCCTTTCGCAGCGCTGGTTCGGGCCGCTGGTATGTCCATGGAATTCTACGGCGACCGCGGCGGCCACCGAGCCGCGTGCCTTCGTACGCCTCGCGTACACCGTGCTGTGTCGTCAGACGGTCGGGCGCGGAAAAGGGTGCACGGCGCAGGGGGATTGTGACCGGTGTCACGCGTGCGCGCGCAGGTGTCCGCCGGGAGTGGCGAGGGGGCGCCGGACGACGGTCCGGCACCCCCTCGCGGTGCCGCGTCCCCGCCGGGCGGGGACGCGTGCATCAGACCAGATCGGACCCGATCCTGCCAATTCGGGCCGGATCGGGTGAGATCATCTCTGATCGACTCAGATCAGGTCGGCGTACTGGTTCCAGCCGGCGCCGCCGATCTGCACCCGGGCCTTGAAGCCGCCGGTGCCGGTGCCCGCGTAGAAGTACAGGCCGGTCGAGGTGCGGGCCAGCAGGTCCGCGACCCCGTCGCCGTTGAGGTCGCCGGGGGCGACGAGCTTGTTGTACTGGCTCCAGCCCGCGCCGCCGATCTGCTTCTTCGCGCCGAACGGCGCCGACGCCTTGCCGGTGCCGGGGTAGAGGAACAGCCCGGCCGACGAGCGCGCGACGATGTCCGCCTTGCCGTCGCCGGTCAGGTCGCCCGCGCCGACGATGGAGTTGTACTGGTTCCAGCCCGAGCCGCCGATCTGCACCCGGCCCTGCACGGACAGCCCGTTGCCGTTGCCGCCGTAGAAGTACAGCGCGCCGGAGCTGCGGGCGATCAGGTCGCCCTTGCCGTCGCCGTTCAGGTCGCCGGGGCCGACCACCAGGTTGTACGACGTCGAGCCGCCGGCGAGCATGTCGTCGCCGGCCGCGTAGTTCTCCAGGTTGTACAGGTGGCCGTCGTACAGGCCCTTGCCGATCAGGTCGGACTGGCCGTCGTCGGTCAGCGCGGACACGTGGTAGAGCCGCACCTCGTCGCGGTAGAAGCCGGTGCCGACCGTGTACTTGGCGCTCAGGTACCCGGTGGGGGCGAGGTCGTAGTAGTACAGCGAGCCGCCCGCGGTGTTGGCGTAGACGCCGTTCTTGCCGTAGCCCGGGTTGTTGCCCGCGCCCGCGAACTGCGTGACCTCGCCCCAGCCGGTGCTGTCCACCGAACGAGTGGAGTCGAACGTCCCGTTGCCGTTGCCCCGATAGAAGTAGAGCGTGCCGTCGTAGGCCCGGGCCAGCAGGTCGGGCGAGCCGTCCGCGGTGTAGTCGCCGCCGCCGATGATCTGGTTGTACTGGCTCCAGCCGGCGCCGCCGATCTGCGTCTTGGCCGCGAACGGCGTGGCCGCGGCGCCGCTGCCCAGATAGACGTACAGGCCGGTGGAGTTGCGGGCGATCACGTCGCCGATGCCGTCGCCGTTGAGGTCGCCGGCCCCGAGGAGCTGGTTGTACTGGCTCCAGCCCGCGCCGCCGACCTGCTGCTCGGCGCCGAACGGCGCGCTGGGGTCGCCGGTGCCGGGGAAGAGGAACAGCCCGCTGGTGCTGCGCGCGAGCAGGTCGGGCTTGCCGTCGCCGGTCAGGTCGCCCGGGGTGATGACCTTGTTGTACGCCTGCCAGCCGGTGCTGAGGGTGGTGTACGCCTCAAGGCCGCCGTCGCGCAGGGCGTCGGAGCCGTCGTGCAGCCGCAGCGCCCCGGAGGAGGTGATCGTCAGCAGGTCGGGCTTGCCGTCGCCGGTCAGGTCGCCGGGCAGCAGCATGTCCTTGATCTGGGAGGCCGTACCGCTGATGACGGTGTAGTACGTGCCGTTGCCCAGGTCGAGGCGGACCTCGCCGTCGCTCAGCCGGAAGACGGGGTCGTCGGTGCCGTCGCCGTCGAAGTCGGCGCTGTGCACCGGCGCGGTGGCGTCCAGCGGCTTGACGGCCTTGCGGCTGATCTTCTTCGAGGAGCGGGCGGGTGCCTTGAAGTGCGGCACCTGCGCCGTGACGGCCGGCCGCAGGACCGACGCGTGGGCACCGGGCGCGTCGGCGGCCGCGGTGCCGCTCAGCGCGCCGGTGACCAGCAGGCCGGCGCAGCCGAGCACCGCGCAGGCGGCCGTACGGCGACCCTTGCGGCGAAAGGATGTGGACACGTGTGTTCCTTCGTCGAGGAATGAAGTGCGGGCACCACAGCGCCGGAACACGTGTCGCAGGCATGGCCGCGCAGAGCGCGCAGGCCGCTTCGACCGCCGATGTCCCCCCCGGGTGCACCAGTACATGTCTTATGCGGGCAAGTGCCCGACGCGCAAGGCTTTTCTGTGAATCTCGTGAAGATTTGCGGTACATCAGGTGGTGATTTCCCGTCTTTCGGGAGCGATTCGGGCGCGTACCCGGCGCGCCCCGGGCTCCGCCCCGGCTCCCCCGGCTCCTCCCCGGCGTCCTCCGCCCGCCGACGCGGCTCCGTACGCCGGCCGGACGAGCGGACGCCTGACGCCGTACACCCGCTGTTAGGGTGGGGCGATGTGGATGATCACCGGCGGGGCCGGTTACATCGGGTCCCATGTCGTGCGGGAGTTGACGGCCGCCGGCGAGAACGTCGTCGTCCTGGACGACCTGAGCAGCGGCGACCCGGGCAGGCTGCCGGCCGGCGTCTCCCTGGAGCGCGGCTCGGTCCTGGACCGCACCCTGCTGGAGCGTGTGCTGCGCGAGCGGTCCGTCGACGGGATCGTGCACATCGCCGCCAAGAAGCAGGTCGGCGAGTCCGTCGAACGCCCGCTGCACTACTACCGGGAGAACGTCGAGGGGCTGCGGACGGTCCTCGACGCGGCCGTCGCGAACGGCGTGCGCCGCTTCGTCTTCTCCTCCTCCGCGGCCGTCTACGGTCCGACCGACGCCGACCTCGTCACCGAGTCCACGCCGTGCGCGCCGATGAGCCCCTACGGCGAGACCAAGCTGGCCGGCGAGTGGCTGGTGGCGGCGGCGGGCAAGGCGCACGGCATCGCCACCGCGTCGCTGCGCTACTTCAACGTGGCGGGCGCGGCCACCCCGGCACTGGCCGACACGGGCGTCTCCAACCTCGTACCCATGGTCTTCCAGCGGCTGAGCCAGGGACAGCCGCCGCTGATCTTCGGCGACGACTACGCCACCCCCGACGGCACCTGCGTCCGCGACTACGTGCACGTCCAGGACATCGCCTCCGCGCACCTGGCCGCGGCCCGCCGGCTCACCGCCGACCCGCGGGCCGCCCTCGTGCTGAACATCGGCACCGGCCTCGGCGTCTCGGTGGCCGAGATGATCGCCGTCATCCGCGAGGTTTCCGGTCACACTGACCTTGCACCCGAAGTGGCCCCGCGCCGCCCGGGCGACCCGGCCCGCGTCGTCGCCTCCGCCGAGTCGATCACCAAGGAACTGGACTGGACCGCGCGCCACGACGTCCGGCAGATGGTGACCTCGGCCTGGGAGGGCTGGCGGCTGCGGCACCCGTAGCACCATCCGAGTAGGGGACGTACGTGACAGCGGCGGCACGGCAGGACGTGGTGGAGGCCCGCAGGGTCGTGGTGAAGGTCGGCTCCTCGTCGCTGACCACCGCCGCGGGCGGACTGGACGCCGACCGGGTGGACGCCCTCGTCGACGTCCTGGCCAAGGCCCGCGAGGACCGCGAGGTCGTGCTCGTCTCCTCCGGCGCCATCGCCGCCGGCCTGGCCCCGCTCGGCCTGGACCGCCGCCCCCGCGACCTGGCCAGGCAGCAGGCCGCCGCCAGCGTCGGCCAGGGCCTGCTCGTCGCCCGCTACACCGCCTCCTTCGCCCGCTACGGCATCCGGGTCGGCCAGGTGCTGCTCACCTCCGACGACGTCAGCCGCCGCACCCACTACCGCAACGCCTACCGCACCCTGGACCAGCTCCTGTCCATGGGCGCGCTGCCGGTCGTCAACGAGAACGACACCGTCGCCACCGACGAGATCCGCTTCGGCGACAACGACCGGCTCGCCGCGCTCGTCGCCCACCTGGTCCGCGCCGACCTGCTGGTCCTGCTCTCCGACGTCGACGGCCTCTACGACGGCGACCCCCGCACCCCCGGCACCCGCCTGATCGCCGAGGTCGCCGGCCCGGCCGACCTGGCCGGGATCTCGGTGGGCAGCGCCGGCCGGTCCGGGGTGGGCACCGGCGGCATGGCCACCAAGGTCGAGGCCGCGGGCATCGCCGCCGGCGCCGGCGTGCCCGTCGTCCTCACCTCCGCCGTGCACGCCGCCGACGCGCTGGCCGGCCGCCCCACCGGCACCCTCTTCCACCGCACCGGCAAGCGCTCCGCCGACCGGCTGCTGTGGCTCGCGCACGCCTCCACCCCGCGCGGCTCGCTGCGGCTGGACCCCGGCGCGGTACGGGCGGTCACCGAACGCGGCAGCTCCCTGCTGCCCGCCGGACTCACCGCGGTCGAGGGCGACTTCAGCGCCGGCGACCCGGTCGACCTGGTGGACGAGTCGGGCCGCGCGGTCGCCCGCGGCCTGGTCAACTTCGACGCCCGCGAGCTGCCCCGGCTGCTCGGCCGCTCCACCCGCGACCTGGCCAGGGAGCTCGGGCCGGGCTACGAACGCGAGGTCGTCCACCGCGACGACCTCGTACTCCTGCGCCCGTGAGCCGGCCCGCGGCCCCGGCCGGTGTGGCGTCTTGGTGAAAACGGCCCCGCCGTCCGCCGGAGCCTGGTCAACTGTGAGCGCAGGAGCCGTCCGCGGTGGCAGACGCGGGCGGACTCGGGGACGTCACCCACAGGGAGGCCGCCGGTGAGACGAGGGCGCCCAGGGCCGTTGTCCAGGGGTACGGCGGAGCGCGCGCTGGTCAGTCTCGACAGCGGGGAGGCGGGGGTGCCGCGGCAGCAGGAGGAACGGCCCGCACGCCCGGCTGTGGCACGTCACCCTCAGCGTCTCCGGGCCGCACAGCCCGCTCTCGGAGGTCAGGCGCGGGCTGGAGCAGCTCGCCCACGACCATCCCTTCCTGCTGACCAGCCGCTACGCCACCGATCACGCGGAGATCCGCTACTGGGAGCAGGCGCGGGACCTGCACGACGCCGCGGCGATGGCGTTGCGGCTGTGGGGGGAGCACCGCTCCACGGCGGGGCTGCCGCCCTGGGAGACGGTCGGGCTCGAAGTGATCGACCGCACCACCTATCACCAGCGCCTCGCCGAGGGTTACGGCCCGCCCCCGGCGGTCCCGATCGGCGTCCACCCCTACTAATACGGCCGGACACCGCCCGGGGTGCCTCTGCGGTCGTCCCCGGATCTTCCCCGGGAGGTGCACCCCAGGGGCGCGGGGAACTGCGCGGGCAACCGGCCACCGGCAGGTGGTCCGGGAGCCGGCCGCAAGGGGCTGGACGGGCGGTCCGGCACCGTCGAGGACGGGCGGTCCGGCACCCCGTTAGGCCGGTAGCCTGACCCCATGGAACTGCCTTCGCCGCTCCCCAAATCCCCCGTGATGCTCGCGGCCTACCGCGCCCGCGCGGCCGCCGCGGACCTGGCCCCGCTGCCCCGGGCGGCGAAGGACGACGCCCTCCAGGCCATCGCGGACGCCCTCCTCGTCCGCACCCAGGAGATCGTCGCCGCCAACGCGGAGGACGTCACCCGCGCCGAAGCCTCCGGCACCAGCCCCTCGATCGTCGACCGGCTGACCCTCACCCGCGAGCGCGTCGCCGCGATCGCCGCGGACGTGCGCCACGTGGCCTCGCTGCCCGACCCGGTCGGCGAGGTGCTGCGCGGCTCCACCCTGCCCAACGGCCTGGACCTGCGCCAGATCCGGGTCCCGCTCGGCGTCGTCGGCATCGTCTACGAGGCCCGGCCCAACGTCACGGTCGACGCCGCCGCCCTGTGCCTGAAGTCGGGCAACGCGGTGCTGCTGCGCGGCTCGTCCTCCGCGTACGCCTCGAACAGCGCGCTGGTCACGGTGCTGCGCGACGCCGTCGGCGGCGCGGGCCTGCCCGCCGACGCGGTGCAGCTCGTGCCCGGCGAGAGCCGCGAGTCCGTCACCGAGCTGATGCGCGCCCGCGGCCTGGTGGACGTGCTGATCCCGCGCGGCGGCGCCGCCCTGATCCGTACCGTCGTCGAGGGCTCCACCGTGCCGGTGATCGAGACCGGCACCGGCAACTGCCACGTGTACGTGGACGCCGACGCCGACCTCGACATGGCCGTGGACATCCTGGTCAACTCCAAGGCACAGCGGCCCAGCGTCTGCAACTCCGCCGAGACGCTGCTCGTGCACCGCGACATCGCCGAGCGCTTCCTGCCGCGCGCCCTGGACGCGCTCGCCGAGGCGGGCGTCACCGTGCACGGCGACCCGCGGGTGCTGGCCGCGCGCCGAGGCGCACGGCTCCAAGGCGACCGTGGTCGCGGTGACCGCGGAGGACTGGGAGACCGAGTACCTCTCGTACGACATCGCCGCCGGCGTGGTGGACTCCCTGGAGGCGGCCGTCGCCCACATCCGGCTGTGGTCCTCCGGCCACACCGAGGCGATCGTCACCACCTCGCAGCCCGCCGCCCGCCGGTTCACCCAGCTGGTCGACGCGGCCGCGGTGATGGTCAACGCCTCCACCCGCTTCACCGACGGCAGCCAGTTCGGCTTCGGCGCCGAGATCGGCATCTCCACCCAGAAACTGCACGCGCGCGGCCCGATGGGCCTGCCCGAGCTGACCTCCACCAAGTACGTCGTGACCGGCGACGGGCACGTCCGCTGACCGCCGCCGCACCCGCGTGACGTACCCCCGAACGGCGGACATCCCGCCCCGCGAAGGGCGGGGAATTCCCTGCCCAAACGGGCCACTTCCGGATTACTCTGGACGGATGCCGGACGATGACGAGTTCGCCTCCGTAGTCCTCGACGAAGATTTCGTACGGTCCGCCCTGTTCCATGAGCCCACGGCCCGGGAACGGTCGCTAGCCGTCGCCGAAGGTCCCGCGCTGCCGCCCGGCCGGTCCGGACGGTCCCGACCGGCGCCCTCCGCCGTCCCCGAACTGGACGACGGGTCGGTGCTCTCCTCCGACGAGCTGTACGCCGCCGGCCATCCCTACCGCGGCGCCAGTACCCGCTGGCACCGGCCGGTCGCCTGGGCCATGGCGGTGCTGATGGGCATAGGCGTGGTCGCCCTGACCTTCGCCGCGGTCTACCGCGGGGCGGGCGGCGGACGCACCCCGAACGCCCCGCCGACCACCCCTCCGGTCGGCCACCAGCGGGTCGCACCGGTCGTCAGCACCCCGCTGCCCTGATCCCACGTCAAGTTGGCCTGCACCGGGGAGTTTATTCGCGTGCTCACAGACTTAACCTTGTGATATGAGCGGGCAGGGAGACACTCCCGACGGTCCACCGGAGGGTGGGCCGGGCGGAGGCGAGGAAGAGTACCGATCCGTCGTCTTCGACGAGTCGTTCGTCAGAGCTGCCCGGATTCAGGAGTTCTCCGCCCGGGAGCGGCTGGACGACGCCGACCGGGCGGTGCGGGTCCGCCATGTGCTGCCGCGCGGCCTGGCCCGGCAGGCGATCGCCATGGTCCTGCTGATCATGGTGGCCTTCGGCTTCGCGATCTACATGGGTGTCCGCCACCCGTACAAGTCCCACCAGGCGGTCCGGCAGCGAACAGCTCCAGGTGGACGTGATACCGCTGGTGCCCAAGGGGCCGGTGCCCACCGTGTCGCCGACCGCGCCCTTCGCGGGCACCAAGGCCGCGCACTACGCGTCCGGCGCCGCGGGCATCCGGCTGCCGGAGCCGCACCAGGTCGGCGGCTTCGGGCAGAGCGAGGTGGAGCAGGCGCTGAGCACCGCCAAGGAGTACCTGGTCGACTCCTCGATCGACCGGCGGGCGGTGCTCCAGGGCTATGTCGGCGCGGTGCAGGACCTGCTCGACCCGGGGCAGCTCGACCAGTTCAACTCCAGCCTGGCCCGGCCGGACGCCGACGGCAGCCACGAGGCCACCGGCTGGCTGGTCCGCCTCGACCCGGCCGCCGACGTGGACCTGCTGCCGGGCGGCATCCGGGTGGACGGCTCCTTCTCCCCGGCCGCGAGCGGCGACAACCAGCTGGACGTCATCTCCGACCACACCTTCGTCTACGCCCTGCACGGCCTCGGGGCGGACGACACCGGCGTGTCGCTGTTCACGGTGCGGCGGCAGCTGCGCTTCCACTTCGACCACGAGGACCTGCGCGAGCACCGGATAGAGCTGGCGGACGCGGATGTGGCCGCGGGACCGCTGGCCTGCTCCAGCGAGGTGGACGGCTATTTCCGGCCGATACTGGCCGGCGGCCGGGCGGGCGTGGTGTCCGGCGCCGATCCGTACGACCACGGGCACCCGGTGGGCACGGTGTGCACGCCACTGGACAGCTACGGCAACTACAGCGGCAGCCCGGCGTACCCGTCAGCCGGCGCCACCACGGGCTCGGCGCCCACGGCGACCCCCGGCACGACCCACGGGAAGGCGCCCACCGGCACGCCGGGCCCGGCCGGCGGTCCGCGGGCCGACGGGACCAGCCCGGCCGGCCTGCGGACCTCGGACGCTACGCCCCGGCTTCCGGCGCGGCCCCTGACGTACCCGGGTCCGGCGCACCCTTGGAGCCCCCGCGGGCCCGGTGAACACGTCGCGGAGCTTGCCGCCTATGTCGCCCGCTCCGTGCGACAGGTCGCGGACCAGGCCCATCAGCGGGTCCTTGCTCTGCTTCACCGTGTCGGAGTAATGGGCCGCGGACTCCTTGAAGGTGTCGTAGACCGAGGTGTCCTTGTCCTCGGTGCGGCGCGGGTAGTGGCCGTCCATGATCCGCTGGTAGTCGCGGCTGGCGGCCCACTTGCGCAGCTCGGCGGCGCGCACGGTGGTGAACGGGTGGCTGCGCGGCAGCACGTTGAGGATCTTCAGCACCGAGTCGCGCAGGTCGCCGGCCGCCTCGTACTCGTCGGCCTGCTTCAAGAACGCGTCCACGTTCATCTCGTGCAGGTGGTTGCCGCCGGCGATCTTCATCAGGCCGCGCATGGACGCCTGGACGTCCTGGCCGACCAGCAGCCCGGCCCGGTCCGCGGACAGCTCGGACTTGCGGAACCACTCGCGCAGCGCCGTGACGATCGCCAGCACCGCCAGGTTCCCCAGCGGGATCCACGCCACCCGCAGCGCCAGGCTGGTCAGGAAGAGCAGGATCGTGCGGTAGACCGAGTGGCCGGACAGCGCGTGCCCCACCTCGTGGCCGATGACCGCCCGCATCTCCTCCTCGTCCAGCAGCTCCACCAGGCCGGTGGTGACGACGATGAGCGGCGCGTCCATGCCGATGCACATCGCGTTCGGCTGCGGGTCCTGCGTGACGTACAGCGCCGGGACCTTCTCCAGGTCCAGGATGTAACAGGCGTCCCGCAGCATCGCGTTGAGATGGGCGAACTGCTCGTCGCTGACCCGGACCGAGTCCGACAGGAACAGCAGCCGCAGGCTGCGCTCGGGCAGCAGCCCGCTCAGCGCCTTGAAGACGGTGTCGAATCCGCTGAGTTTGCGCAGCGCCACCAGCGCGGACTTGTCGGCGGGGTGCTCGTAGGCCCGCGAGGAGATGTCGGGGAAGCGCTTGCGCTTGCGGCTGGGCAGCTTGCTCCCCGCGTCCTTTCCGCCGTGCCCGTCCTTCTTCGGTTTCTTCGGCTCGGACATACTGGCCCAACCCCCTGATAGCCAAACGGTTCACAAGACTGGACGTGCGGAGCCTGCTCGAAGTTCCCCGGGCCCGCCCGTACGATGTGCCCTGGAGTCCTTCCGCCCGTCCCCGAGAACGAAAAGGGTCCCGCCGATCATGACGACCGCCGCAGCCACCACCCTGACCACTCTCGCCGAGGGTGGGAACCACCCGAGCCTGAGCCCGTACCTGACCGGCTTCGGCGCCCTCGGCGTCCTGCTGATCCTGCTGTGGATCGTCACGCGCTTCAACCGGGACTAGCATGTCCGGGAAAAAGCGCATCGGTGTGATGGGCGGTACGTTCGACCCCATCCACCACGGGCACCTGGTGGCCGCGAGCGAGGTGGTGAGCCTCTTCCACCTCGACGAGGTCGTCTTCGTGCCCACCGGGCAGCCCTGGCAGAAGGAAGACCGCCAGGTGTCGGCCGCGGAGGACCGCTATCTGATGACGGTGATCGCCACCGCCTCCAACCCGCAGTTCTCGGTGAGCCGCAGCGACATCGACCGCGGCGGCAAGACGTACACCATCGACACCCTGAGGGACCTGCGCGCCGAGCATCCGGACGCGGAGCTGTTCTTCATCACCGGTGCGGACGCCCTGTCGCAGATCCTCTCCTGGCGCCATGCCGAGGAGCTCTTCGCCCTGGCGCACTTCATCGGGGTGACACGTCCGGGGCATACGCTGTCGGACCCGGGGTTCCCGGAGGGCGGCGTGTCGCTGGTGGAGGTCCCGGCACTGGCGATCTCGTCGACCGACTGCCGGCACAGGGTGGCCAAGGGCGACCCGGTCTGGTACCTGGTTCCCGACGGTGTGGTGCGCTACATCGACAAGCGCGCGCTGTACCGCGACGCGACCGGGTAGCCGCGCAACGAAACACGTGAAGGGGTTCCTCGTGAACGACGCAAACCCCCGCAGGCACAATGCCGAGGGCGGTCCCGACGACGAGCGAGACCCTTACCCGGACAACGGCTACTACCAGCAGCAGCCCTACGGTTACGACGCGTACGGCAGGCCGCTGCAGGCCGCCGCCCGCGCCGCAGCCCCCGCAGCAGGGCGTACAGCGATCCGTACTACGACCCCGCGCACCAGCAGCAGGGGTACGGCGAGGGCGGCCGGCCGCCGCACATCCCGCAGCAGCCCCGGCAGCCGTACTACCAGCAGCCCCCTCAGCCGCAGGGCTACGCGCCCGCCCCCGGCCCGTACCCGCAGCACGACACCGGCGGCCGGCCCGGCTACGGCTACGACTCCGGCGGCCACACCGGCTACCCGCCCGGCCAGGACTACGGGACGGGCCAGCAGCCGGTGTACGACACCGGTCAGCAGCCCGTCTACGACACCGGCCAGCACGCCGTCTACCGGCCCGGCCAGCACGCAGGTCCACGACACCGGGCAGCAGCCGGTGTACGAGACCGGTCAGCAGCCGGTCTACGAGACCGGTCAGCAGCCGGTCTACGACACAGGGCAGCACCCGCCCGTCTACGACACCGGTCAGCAGCAGCCGGTCCGGGGCGCCGGCGAGGGATACGTCCACCGCGCGGAGCCGACGGCCGACGAGGTGGCCGCGCCGAGCTACCAGACCGAGCAGTTCGCCTTCCTGGACGAGGAGTCCGAGGAGTCGGACGAGGTCATCGACTGGCTGAAGTTCTCCGAGTCGCGCACCGAGCGCCGCGAGGAGTCCCGGCGGCGCAGCCACAACCGCAAGGTCGGCCTGGTGGTCATACTCGTGCTCGCCCTGCTCGGTGGCGCGGGCTACCTGTGGCAGGCGGGCAAACTCCCCGGCCTCAAGAACGGCGTCGCCGGCACGGCCGCCGCGGGCGGCGCCCAGAAGCGGGACGTGATCGTGGTGCACCTGCTGCCGGTCGACGGCGGGCCCAGCTCCACCGCGCTGCTGGTCGACAACCGGACCAAGAAGCACGGCACGACCGTCCTGATCCCCAACTCCCTCCAGGTGACCGGCGACGACGGCTCCGCCACCACCCTCGACAAGTCGGTGGACGACGGCGTCGGCCCCACCCGGGACTCCCTCAACTCGCTGCTCGGCACCGACATCGCGGGCAGCTGGCGGCTCGACTCGCCGTACCTGGAACTGCTGGTCGACTCGCTCGGCAACGTCCTCGTGGACACGAACGCCACCGTGAAGGGCACCGGCAAGGACAAGGACACGGTGCTGGTGCAGAAGGGCGCGCAGCAGGACCTCAGCGGGCAGGCCGCCGTGGCGTACGCCACCTACAAGGCGCCCGGCG
The DNA here is from genome assembly GCA_963820715.1 of uncultured Actinomycetota bacterium. Lineage (GTDB taxonomy): Bacteria > Actinomycetota > Actinomycetes > Streptomycetales > Streptomycetaceae > Actinacidiphila. The sequence goes on from CAWGAU010000009.1 coordinate 429,120, forward strand.
AGCCGCAGACCGCGCAGCTCGCCCGTTTCGGGCAGGTGATGAAGGCCACGCTGGAGAAGATGCCCAGCGACGCCGCCGACGCGACCAAGACCGTGCAGTCGCTCGCCCAGATCCTCGACCCCTCGCTGAACGAGAAGCAGCTCGGCGCGTCGCTGGCCGGGCTCGCCGACCTCGCCAAGACCGGCGCCTACGACACGACGACGCTGCCCGTGCAGAGCAACGGCACGCTCAGCGCGCAGGCCACCGACAGCGTCGTCAAGAACGTGCTCGGCGGCGCGGTGGGCAAGTCGGGCGCCTCCTCGTCCGCGCAGCCGCGGGTCGCCGTCAAGGACGCCACCGGCAGCGGCCGACACGAAGCTGTCCGCCATGGCGCAGGCCGCGATCGTCAACGGCGGCACGTACACCTATGTGCCGGGCGGCAAGGCGGGCATGCAGCCGGTGTCCCAGGTGCTCTACGCCGACCCGGCGCGGCTGGCCGCGGCCAAGGACGTGGCGAGCACGCTGGGCCTGCCGGCGAGCGCGGTGAAGAAGGGCGCGGTGCCGTCCAACGCGGACATCGCGGTGACCCTCGGCAAGGACTACAAGCCGTCGACCAACGGGGAGTGACCGCCGCGTGACGGCCGGCCACGGCGGCCGGCCGTCACGGGCCGGCCGGCGTCGACCGGTCGGGGACTGTCGGAGGGCCGTGAGATCCTTGTGGCCACAGGACCCCCGACCGGAAAGCCGCATCCGTGACCGCCACTGACCGTTCCATCGAGCTGATCCGCGCCGCCGCCCAGGCGGCCGCCGACAAGCTCGCGCACGACATCATCGCCTACGACGTCAGCGACGTGCTCTCCATCACCGACGCGTTCCTCGTCGCCTCCGCGCCCAACGACCGGCAGGTCAAGGCGATCGTGGACGCCGTCGAGGAGACCCTGCTCAAGGAGCTCGACACCAAGCCGGTGCGGCGCGAGGGCGAGCGGGACGGCCGCTGGGTGCTGCTGGACTACGTCGACATCGTCGTGCACGTCCAGCACTCCGAGGAGCGGGTCTTCTACGCCCTGGAGCGGCTGTGGAAGGACTGCCCGGAGATCGCGCTGCCCGAGGACGCCGTGGCGACCAGGGGCAAGGCCGCCGAGCACGCGCGGGCGACCGAGGCCGCGCAGGACGAGGGAGCCTGAGCCGGCCGTGAGCAGCACCCCCCGAGGCCGCCGCATCGTGCTGTGGCGGCACGGCCAGACCGCCTGGAACCTGGAGGGGCGCTTCCAGGGCGCACCGACATCGAGCTGACCGGCACCGGCCTCGACCAGGCCCGCCGGGCCGCCCGGCTGCTGGCCGCGCTCGCGCCCGACGCGATCGTCTCCTCCGACCTGCGCCGGGCCGCCGACACCGCGGCCGAGCTGGCCGCGCTCACCGGCCTGCCCGTCAGCCACTACGAGGGCCTGCGCGAGACCTACGCGGGCGCCTGGCAGGGGCTGACGCACGACGAGATCCTGGAGCGCTTCGGCGAGCAGTACACCGCGTGGAAGCGCGGTGAGCCGGTCCGGCGCGGCGGCGGCGAGCTGGAGACGGAGGTCGCCGACCGGGCCGCCCCGGTGGTGCTGGCCGAGGCCGACAAGCTCGCGGACGGCGGGGTGCTGGTGGTGGTCAGCCACGGCGGCACCATCCGCACGACCATCGGCCGGCTGCTCGGCCTGGAGGCCACGACCTGGGAGTCGCTCGGCGGCCTGTCCAACTGCTGCTGGTCGGTGCTCGGCGAGGGGGGCCGCGGCTGGCGGCTCACCGAGCACAACGCGGGCACGCTGCCCGAGCCGGTGCTCGGCGACGATTCCTGAGGGCCCGCGGGAACCCGGTGCGCGGGCGCCGAGCCGATTTCGTTTCCGGCCCGTCCACCGGCTATGCTTCTTCACGTCGCCGGGGGAACCCGGGCGGACGCGGGGCTGTAGCTCAGTTGGTAGAGCGCTTGCATGGCATGCAAGAGGTCCGGGGTTCAATTCCCCGTAGCTCCACGCGCCACAAGAATCCCGCTCCCTCATCGGCGGGGCGGGATTTTCTGTGTCCGCGCCACGGCCGCTCACCCGGCCGGCGGCCTTCACGCGGAGGGCCGCTCACCCGGCGGGACGCTTCACGCGGAGGCCGCCGCGGCCGACCGGTCCGCGAGGACGACCGACAGCGGGCGGCCGTGCACCGAGCAGCCGACGACCGGGTCCGGGACGGCCCGCAGCCGCTCGATCTGGAGCCGGTCCTCCTCCTCCACGGGCGTGTAGACCACGACCCGCTGCTCGGCCATCCCGTCGATGCTCAGCGACATCGAGGTCATGTGGATGACGCCGATCGACGCGTGCCGGAAGATCTTCACCCGCCGCCCGGGCGCGGCCACGTCACCGCTCGCCCAGAGCTGCGCGAAGGCCGGGCTCTCCTTGACCAGCAGCGCGACGAACTTCTCCCACGCCGGTTCGCCGACGTGCTGCCCGTAGGAGCGGCGAAGCTGCGCCACCATCCACGGCAGCTCCTCCGGGCTGTTGACGAAGGTCGAGCAGCACGAGGGGACGGTGAACAGCTTGTAGAGCACGTTCCGCTCCCAGCGCTCCACCACCGACGTCATCGGCCACAGCGTGCGGTACGTGGCGTTGGTGGCCTGCACGTCGTAGCGCGCGTTGTAGACCGCGGCCGGCAGCGGGTCGAGGGAGTCGAGGATGCCGAGCACCTCCTCGCCGACGATCTCCACGTCGGAGGCCGGTTCGCGGACGAAGGGGATGCCCGCCAGCCGGTACAGGTGCTCGCACTCGGTCGCGTCGAGCTGGAGGACCCGGGCCACCGCGTCGAGCACCTGGACGCTGGCGTTGATCGGACGGCCCTGCTCCAGCCACGTGTACCAGGTCACCCCGACCCCGGCGAGCTGCGCGACCTCCTCGCGGCGCAGCCCCGGGGTGCGGCGGCGCAGCCCCGGCGGCATGCCGACGTCCTCGGGGGTGATCCGGGCCCGGCGGCTGCGCAGGAAGGCGGCGAGTTCGCTGCGCCGCTGGGCGTGCGGCCGGCCGTCGCGGGCCGCCCCGGTGCTGCCGGGCGCCGACCCGCCGGCGGGCGGCCGCCGGGCGGGCGCGGGGTCGTGCGGCAGGATGGGGCGACTGGACAGCGGGGCTGCGCGTGCGGCTGGGCCATGGCGCCATCCTCGCCGGGACCGCCGCGCGCTGCCAGGTGCTGGCAGTACCAGGATCACCGGGCTCTCGTTACCGGTACCGGACTGCCGCCAGGCTGGTGCCATGACCAACGACACACTGCGCTCCGCCACCGCACCGGCCGCCGGCTCCGCCCGTACCGCCGCCGGCCATCCCGGCCCAGGAGGCATCGGCCGGGCCGGACCCCGCTCCGGGCTGCTGCTGGCCGTCATCCTCGCCGGCCAGTTCATGGCCCTGCTCGACGTCTTCATCGTCAACGTCGCCGCGCCGACCATCCGCACCGACCTGCACGCCTCGGGCGCCGGCCTGCAACTGGTGATCGCCGGCTACACCATCGCCTACGCGGTGCTGATGATCACCGGCGCGCGCCTGGGCGGTCTGCTGGGGCACCGGCGGCTCTTCCTGATCGGGCTCGCGCTGTTCACCGGGGCGTCGCTGGCCTGCGGACTGGCGCAGAACACCGGTGAGCTGATCGGTTTCCGCTTCGTCCAGGGCACGGGCTCGGCGCTGATGATCCCGCAGGTGCTGAGCCTGCTCCAGCTCAACTTCCTCGGTGAGGCCCGCACCCGGGCGATGAGCGTCTACTCGGCCGTGCTGTCCTGCGGCGCCGCGCTCGGCCAGTCGCTGGGCGGGGTGCTGGTCAGCGCCGACCTGTTCGGCACCGGCTGGCGGCCGGTGTTCCTGGTCAACGTGCCGATCGGGGTGGTCCTGCTGGCCGTGGCCACCCGGGTGCTGCCCGCGGACCAGCGGCCCGACCCCGGGCAGCGGCGCGGCCTGGACCTGCCGGGCCTGACCGTCCTGGCCGCGGCGGTGACGCTCTTCACGGTGCCGCTGGTGCTCGGGCAGCAGCAGGGCTGGCCGGTGTGGGGCTGGGTGTGCCTGGGCTTGAGCGTGCTGCTCTTCGGCGCGTTCCTGGTGCTGGAGTCGCGGCTGGCCCGGCGCGGCGGCGCCCCGCTGGTGTCGGTACGGGTGCTGCGGGCGCCGGGCATGGGCCGGTCGGTGTCGGTGCTCGTGCTGTCCATGGCGGTGAACGCGGGCTTCCTGTTCGCCGTCGCGCTGCACCTCCAGTCCGGGCTCGGCTTCTCCGCGCTGCGCACCGGCCTCACCTTCGCGGCGACCGCGGTGACCTTCGGCGGGGTCGGCCTGAACTGGCGGCGGCTGCCCGCGGCCTGGTGGCCCCGGCTCGGCGCGGTCGGCATGGCCATGTCGGCGCTGTCCTTCGCGGCCCTGGGCTGGGCGCTGCGCGACGGGGGCGACGGCGGCGCGATGCTCTACGTGAGCCTGCTGGTGCTGGGCGCGGGACTGGGCCTGGCCTTCAGTACGACCTTCACGATGGCGCTGGGCAAGGTCGTCCCGCAGGACGCGGCGGACGCGAGCGGTCTGCTGGCCACGGTCACGCAGCTCGGCCAGCTCGTCGGGGTGGCCCTGCTCGGCACCCTCTACCTCAACCGGCTCGCCGCGGGCAGCGGGGCGCACGTCTCGGCGCACGCCTTCGCCGTCACCTCGGTGGCGCTCACGGCGGTGTCCGCGGTGGGAGCGGTGGTGGCGCTGGGGCGGCGGCGCGGCTGACCCGTAACACCGCGGCGTCGGCCGCATCCGGTGCGGCCGACGCGGGCGTACGTCCGGGCCGGCCGCGCGGAAGGAATGTGCGGGCTGCGAGAGGGATACGCGCGGGCTACGCGTCCAGCGCCGGGTAGTCGGTGTAGCCGTGGTCGCCGCCGCCGTAGTACGAGGCCCGCTCGGGGGTGTTGAACGGGCCGCCGCCGGCCAGCCGGCGCGGCAGGTCGGGGTTGGCGAGGAACAGCGCGCCGTACGAGAGCATGTCGGCGGTGCCGTCCTCGATCAGCGCCAGCTCCTCCGGGCCCGAAGGGCGGCCCTGGGTACGGGCGTTGAGGAGGAAGACGCCGCCGAACCGTTTGCGCAGCTCCAGCGGTGAGCGCCCGGTCCGGGCCCTCCACCACGTGCAGATAGGCCGGGCCGATCGGCTCCAGCGCCCGGACCAGCGCGAGGTACGTGGCGTCCGGCGCCGGCTCGTCGATGTCGCCGAGCGGGTTGCCGGGGGAGATCCGCAGGCCCGTACGGCCGGCGCCTATCGCGTCGGCCACCGCGCCGACCAGCTCGACGGCGAACCTGATCCGGCCCCGCTCGTCGCCGCCCCACGCGTCGGTGCGGGTATTGGAGTTGGGGGCGAGGAACTGGTGCACCAGGTAGCCGTTGGCGCCGTGCACCTCGACCCCGTCGAAGCCGGCGGCGATCGCGTTGCGGGCCGCGGCCACGTGGTCCTCGACGGTCCGCCGGATGCCGTCCTCGGTGAGCGGCTCGGGCACCACGAAGTCCTGCGGGCCGGCCGCGGTGTACACCTGGCCCCGCGCGGCGACCGGCGAGGGCCCCACGGGCACCAGCCCGCCGCCCAGCAGCGAGGGGTGGCCGATCCGCCCGGTGTGCATCAGCTGGGCGAAGATCCGGCCGCCCGCGGCGTGCACGGCGTCGGTCACCGCGCGCCAGGCGGTGATCTGCTCCTCGCTGTGCAGCCCGGGGGTGTCGGGGTAGCCCTGGCCGACCGGGGAGGGCTGGGTGCCCTCGGTGATGATCAGCCCGGCGGACGCGCGCTGGGCGTAGTACGCGGCCGTGGAGGCGGTGGGGCTGAGCCCCGGACCGTACGCCCGGCTGCGGGTCATCGGCGCCATGGCGATCCGGTTGCGCAGCGGCGTCCCGGACAGGTCGATGGGGTCGAACGCGGTGGTCACAGCGGTCTCCAGGCTCCTGGTCCGGTCGGCCGTTCTCACCTTAGCCCGGCAATCGCCGGTCGAACGTTGAGAGTTCATGAACTCCGCGCCGGCCGATTTCCCGGCCTTCGGGCGTGCCCCGCCCACCCGCAATCGATGTGCGGCCGCGCCCCGGCGCCGTGTAAAGTAACTCCCGGTCGCCAGGGTCTGACCGGCTTCCGCGCGGGGCTGTAGCTCAGTTGGTAGAGCGCTTGCATGGCATGCAAGAGGTCCGGGGTTCAATTCCCCGTAGCTCCACGAAGGCGATGGGCGAGATGTGTCCGCGGACTGCGCGGACGTATCTCGCCCTCGTCGTTTCCGCGCGGACTGCGTCCTCGCGTGGCGGGGGCTTCGCCACCCGCACCCCTACGTCCTGCGGCGTACGCCGTCCGCGGGGGAGTACGCGACGGGGGTGGGGACGGCGGTCAGCGGTCCGGGCCCGCGGGTACGTCTCCGGGCCGGGTGAGGTGCTTTTGTCGGACTTGGCCTGGTTCGACGGGCGGACCGGCCCGGACCGGTAGGCGAACACCACCAGTTGGGCCCGGCCCCGGGCAGTACCGTGCGCGTACCCCCCGGCCCGCCGCTCACGGGCCGGACGCCATGTCCCGGGCCGCCCGGGCGCGTCCGCCCGGCGAGGCAACCCGGCGTACGCCGACGGACGTACGCCGCGATCGGCGGTTGAGGGAGCGCGCAGGGGAGCGGCCGGGAGTGGGCGGGGTACCACGGTGTGGCAGGCGCGCCGCCCGTTCGGACGCCCGCCGCCGTCCGCGCCCTGTCGGCGCGAACCCCCGCGCTGCCAGCGTCAACTCGCCTGTCCCGCAGGGGCTGGTGAGGGGCGATGAGGGCCCCGGGCGGGAAACGGCGGGGGCCGTTCCTTGACTCGCTCTTGGGGAAATCATGTCCCTGGCATGAACTGATCAGCGAAAGAGTGTCGCTCTGCGGTGAGGTGCGCACGCATAACGGCGACACCGCATCAGACGCGACAACTCGCTTCGCATGGGGGTTTCATGAGATTTGAGCGCAGGAGAACGCGCGCGGGACTGGTGGCCGCCGCGGCGCTGCCCCTGGTCGCCGGCGCACTCGCGCTTGGCGCCCAGTCCGCCACGGCCGACCAGCCTGCCGGACGACAGCTCCTCAGCGGTACCAAGCCCGCCTGGGCCACCGCCCACGCGGACAAGGGATCGACGTCCGACTCCGGCCAGGTGACCGTACGGGTCTACCTCGCCGGCAAGGACGCCAGCGGCCTCGCCGCCTACGCCCGGTCCGTCTCGGACCCGAACTCCGCCGACTACGGCCACTACCTGACGGCGGCCCAGGCCCGCGCCAGGTACGGCGCCACCCCGGCCCAGATATCTGCGGTCACCTCCTGGCTGACCGTCCTCGGGGCTGAAGGTGACCGGCTCCACCCAGCACTACCTGACCGTCTCCGGTGACGGTGAAGGCCGCCGAGAAGGCGTTCGGCACCCAGCTCCACAACTACAGCAAGGCCGGGCACACTTACCACGCCCCGGCGACCACGGCCTCCGCGCCCGCCGCCCTCAAGGGCGCCGTCCTGACCGTCACCGGCCTGGACAACGCCCCGAAGAAGGCCAGCCACGACGACACCCTGCCTCCCCCCGAGGCCGCGTTCGTCAACTCCGGGCCGTTCTCCTCGTACTACGGCTCCAAGACCGACGACAAGCTTCCCTCGGCGTACGGCGGCAAGGCCCCGTACACGATCAAGGGATACGCCGGTGCCCAGCTCCGCGCCGCCTACGGCGCGGGCAAGTACACCGGCAAGGGCGTGACGGTCGCGATCACCGACGCGTACGCCTCGCCGAACATCGCGAGCGACAGCGCCAAGCTGGCCAAGGACACCGACGGCCAGAAGTGGCGCAGCGGCCAGCTCACCCAGGTCGTCCCCGCGGCCGACGGCTACAACAACGTGGACGCGTGCGGCGCTTCGGGCTGGTACGGCGAGGAGTCCCTCGACGTCGAGTCCGTGCACGCGGTGGCGCCGGACGCCAACGTCGTCTACGTGGGCGCCGCGTCCTGCAACGACAACGACCTGCTCGACTCGCTGAGCACCGTCGTGGACGGCCGGCTGGCCAGCATCGTCACCAACTCGTGGGGCGACGTCGAGGCCAACCAGACGCCCGACCTGGCCGCCGCCTACGACCAGGTCTTCCAGACCGGCGCGGTCGAGGGCATCGGCTTCTACTTCTCCTCCGGTGACGACGGCGACGACGTCATCTCCGGCGGCGTGAAGGACATCAACACCCCGGCGAACTCCGACTGGGTCACCTCCGTCGGCGGCACCTCGCTCGCCGTCGGCAAGAACAACACGTACCTGTGGGAGACCGGCTGGGGCACCGAGAAGTCGGTGCTGTCGGCCGACGGCAAGACCTGGACCGGCTTCCCCGGCCCGTTCACCTCGGGCGCCGGCGGCGGCACCAGCAAGACCTACGCGCAGCCGTACTACCAGCGCGGCATCGTCCCCGACTCGCTGGCGCTGGCCAACGGCGGGACCGCCAAGATGCGCGTCGAGCCGGACATCTCGGCCATCGCCGACCCGAACACCGGCTTCCTCGTCGGTGAGACGATGACCTTCCCCGACGGCACCGCGAAGTACAACGAGTACCGCCTCGGCGGCACCTCGCTGGCCTCCCCGGTCATCGCCGGCGTCCAGGCGCTCGCCGAGCAGGCCCGCGGCGGCGTCCCGATCGGCTTCGCCAACCCGCGGCATCTACGACCGGTACGGCACGGCCGCGTACCACGACGTGACCGACCACCCGCTGGGCCAGGGCCAGGGCATCGCCGACGTCCGCGTCGACTTCGCGAACGCCACCGACGCCTCGGCCGGCACCATCACCTCGCTGCGCACCTTCGGCACGGACAGCTCGCTGCACGCGACCGTCGGCTACGACGACGTGACCGGTGTCGGGTCCCCCGGCAAGGGCTACGTCTCCTCCTACAAGCCCGCCAAGGCGGGCCGGCGCTGACGGCGTCATCCGTACGCGGCGGACGGCACTGACGGCCGCACCCGTACGAGGCAGCAGGCGAGGGGCCCGCACCGGACGACCCGGTGCGGGCCCCTCCGCCGTGCTCCCGCGCCGCTTCCACCACGCTTCCGCCGGGTCCGCCCGGGCCCCGCGGGCCGCCGGGCCCCGTGCGGGCGCCGCGCCCGCTGCGGTACCCTGAGCCCATGCGAGCCGTGAGCCTCCTGCTTAGCGAGCCGTGCTGACCGCGAACCACGTCAGTACGGCACCCCTCCTGCGCGAGGGGCTTTTTTGTTTCCGCGGGCGTCCGCGCCCGCGGTCCGCGGACGGCTCACCGGCGGCGCCGCCGTCACGACATCGATGGAGTACCGAGGACGATGAGCGACACCACTCCCTCCCCCGCCTTCCGGCCGGGCGGGTCCCCGGCCGAGACGGCTGCGCCCCACCGCTACACGGCTGAGCTGGCCGCGCGGATCGAGAACCGCTGGCAGGACCACTGGGACGAGCACGGCACCTTCGCCGCGGCCAACCCCAGCGGCGACCTGGACGGGCAGCCCGAGCTGGCCGCCCGGCCCAAGAAGTTCGTCATGGACATGTTCCCCTACCCGTCGGGCGTGGGCCTGCACGTCGGCCACCCGCTGGGCTACATCGCCACCGACGTCTTCGCCCGCCACCAGCGGATGACCGGCCACAACGTCCTGCACACCCTGGGCTTCGACGCCTTCGGCCTGCCCGCCGAGCAGTACGCCGTCCAGACCGGCACCCACCCCCGGACCACCACCGAGGCCAACATGGCCACCATGAAGGCGCAGCTGCGCCGACTGGGCCTGGGCCACGACCGCCGCCGCTCCTTCGCCACCATCGACCCCGGCTACTACCGCTGGACGCAGTGGATCTTCCTGCAGATCTACAACTCCTGGTACGACGCCGACGCCGACCGGGCCCGGCCGATCGGGGAACTGGCCGGCCAGTTCGAGGACGGCGTGCGCGCCGACGCCCGACGGCCGGCCGTGGGCCGCACTGACCGGCCCCGAGCGGGCCGACGTCCTGAGCGGCTACCGGCTGGCCTACGTGGCCCAGTCGCCGGTCAACTGGTGCCCGGGCCTGGGCACCGTACTGTCCAACGAGGAGGTCACCGCCGAGGGCCGGTCCGAGCGCGGCAACTTCCCCGTCTTCAAGGCGAACCTGCGCCAGTGGATGATGCGGATCACCGCGTACGCCGACCGGCTGGCCGGCGACCTGGACCTGCTGGACTGGCCCGAGGCCATCAAGCTGCAGCAGCGCAACTGGATCGGCCGCAGCGAGGGCGCCCGCGTCGACTTCCCCGTACCCGGCGCCGACCGCCCGATCACCGTGTTCACCACCCGCCAGGACACGCTGTTCGGCGCGACCTACATGGTGCTGGCCCCCGAGCACCCGCTGGTCGACGCCATCGTGCCGGCCGCCTGGCCGCAGGACGCGCGCCCGGTGTGGACCGGCGGCCACGCCACGCCCGCCGAGGCGGTCGCCGCCTACCGCAAGCAGGCCGCCGCCAAGTCCGACGTCGAGCGGCAGGCCGAGGCCAAGGAGAAGACCGGCGTCTTCACCGGCGCCTTCGCCGTCAACCCGGTCACCGGCGAGCCCGTCCCGGTCTTCGTCGCCGACTACGTCCTGATGGGCTACGGCACCGGCGCGATCATGGCCGTGCCCGCCCACGACGTCCGCGACTTCGCCTTCGCCCGCGCCTTCGAACTGCCGGTGCGCTGCGTGGTCGAGCCGACCGACGGCCGCGGCACCGACCCGGCCGGCTGGGACGACGCCTTCGTGTCGTACGACGCCAGGATCGTCAACTCGGCGAGGGGGACGGTGAGCCTGAACGGCCTGGGCGTGGCCGACGCCAAGGCCGCCGTCACCGCCTGGCTGACCGAGCGCGGCATCGGCGAGGGCACCGTCAACTACCGCCTGCGCGACTGGCTGTTCAGCCGCCAGCGGTACTGGGGCGAGCCCTTCCCGATCGTCTACGACGAGGAGGGCACCGCCCACGCGCTGCCCGACTCGATGCTGCCCGTCGAACTGCCCGAGGTCGACGACTACAGCCCCCGCACCTTCGACCCGGACGACGCCGACACCTCCCCGGAGACCCCGCTGTCCCGCAACGAGGACTGGGTCACCGTCGAGCTGGACCTGGGCGACGGAAACGGCCCGCGCACCTACCGCCGCGAGACCAACACCATGCCCAACTGGGCCGGTTCGTGCTGGTACGAACTGCGCTACCTGGACCCGCACAACACCGAGCGGCTGGTCTCCCCGGAGGCCGAGGCGTACTGGATGGGCCCGCGCGAGGGGCAGCCGGCCGGCGGCGTCGACCTGTACGTCGGCGGCGCCGAGCACGCCGTCCTGCACCTGCTGTACGCCCGCTTCTGGCACAAGGTGCTGTACGACCTGGGGCACGTCTCGTCCTTCGAGCCGTTCCACAAGCTGTACAACCAGGGCATGATCCAGGCGTACGTCTACCGCGACGCGCGCGGCATCGCCGTCCCCGCCGCCGAGGTGGAGGAGCGTGACGGGGCGTACTTCTACCAGGGCGAGCGGGTCACGCCGGCTGCTGGGCAAGATGGGCAAGTCGCTGAAGAACGCGGTCACGCCCGACGAGATCTGCGCGGAGTACGGCGCCGACACGCTGCGGCTGTACGAGATGGCGATGGGCCCGCTGGACGTGTCCCGGCCCTGGGACACCCGGGCCGTCGTCGGGCAGTACCGCCTGCTCCAGCGCCTGTGGCGCAACATCGTCGACGAGGCCACCGGCCGGGTCACCGTCGTGGACACCGAGCCGGACGAGGCGACCCTGCGCGCCCTGCACAAGACGATCGACGGCGTGCGCCGGCGACATGGCCGGCCTGCGCTTCAACACCGCCATCGCCAAGATCACCGAGCTGAACAACCACCTGACCCGTACGGCGGCCGGCGCGGTGCCGCGGTCCGTCGCCGAGCCGCTGGTGCTGCTGATCGCGCCGCTGGCCCCGCACATCGCCGAGGAGCTGTGGCGGCTGCTGGGCCACCCCGGCTCGCTGGCCCACGAGCCCTTCCCGGTCGCCGACCCGGCGCTGGCCCAGGACCCGTCCGTGACCTGCGTCGTCCAGGTCAAGGGCAAGGTCAAGGCCCGGCTGGAGGTGCCGCCGGCCATCGCCGACGCCGAGCTGGAGGCCCTGGCGCTGGCCGACCCGGCCGTCGTCGCCGCGGTCGGCGGCGCGGCGGTCCGCAAGGTGATCGTGCGGGCGCCGAAGCTGGTGAACATCGTGGTGTGAGCCGCGGCGGGCGCCGCCTGCCGGGCGCCGTCCGGGTCCCGGGTCCGAGTCCGGGGCCGGGGCCGGGCGGGGTACGCGCGGCTCGGGGAGTCGCCCTAGGGGCAGGTTGGGGGACCGATCGAGGCCCTTCCTCCTGCCCCGTGGCATTACGGTGGAGGCAGGCCCGGAAACGGGCCGGCCGGCGCGATCGGAGGAGCTGCCCGTGGAGACGATCGGCCTCATTGCGCTGCTGTTCTTCCTGATCTTCGCGACCCTGGCCACGGTGGCGGTCGTCCGCACCGTCCGGTCGGTCAAGCGCGGACTGGAGCGGCGCACCGCCCAGGCCCGCCGCGTCGTGGAGGACCAGAAGCTGCGCGCCCGCCGCTACGCCAGGCCCGGCGAGATCGGCGAGCTGACCCAGCTCCGGCTCGACCTGCGCACCGCGATCGACAGCACCACCGCGTCCCTCGACGGCGCCGGCCTGCCCGAGGCCGCGGCCCTCCTCGCCCGCCTCAACGACCACGCGCGCTCCCTCGACGGCGAACTCAAGCTCCTCGAACGCGAGCCGGACAAGGCCCGTATCGCCGCCCAGCTCCCCTCGCTCACCGAGCGCACCCACCGCATCACCCACTCCGCGGACTCGCTGCGCTGGGCCGCCCAGGACCGCGCCCGGCACACCAGCAGCGACGAGCTGGCCGACCTCGCGCGCGAGGTCGACATGGAGGCGACGGCGCTGCGGCACTGGGAGGCCGCGCCCGAGATCCGGCCGCCGGGGCACGAGCGGCTGAGTTCCGCGCGGGGCGGGGGAGCACTCGGCGGGTCCGCGGGGCGCCGCGCGGTCGCCCGAGGACCGGCCTGCCCGGCAACGAGGGGCCGCTCCCGGGTAACCTCCGAGCATGCCCCCGCACGTCGCCATCCTCACGGATTCCACGGCCTACCTAGGCCAAGAGGCCCTCCAACGACACGACATCCACGTCGTACCCCTCACCGTGGTCATCGGCGACGAAGCCCTCGAGGAGGGCACCGAGATCTCCGCCCCTGCCGTGGCCAGAGCCCTCCAGCGGCGCCATCCGGTGACGACGTCGCGGCCCAGCCCGGCCGAGTTCGCGGCGGCGTACGAGGCCGCGGCGGCCTCCGGCGCGGAGGCGATCGTCTCCCTCCACCTGTCCGCGGACTTCTCCGGCACGTACGACGCGGCGACGGTCGCCGCGAAGGAGGCGCCCGTCCCGGTACGGGTCGTCGACACCGGCATGGTCGCGATGGCCCTCGGCTTCACCGTGCTGGCGGCCGCGGAGACCGCGGAGGCGGGCGGCACCCCGGACGAGATCGTCGCGGCCGCGCGAGAAGCGGGCCGCGGACACCTCGGCGTTCTTCTACGTCGACACCCTCGACTACCTGCGCAGGGGCGGCCGGATCGGCGCGGCCCAGGCGCTGTTCGGCTCGGCGCTCGCGGTGAAGCCGCTGCTGCGGCTGGCCGACGGCCGGATCGAGCTGCTGGAGAAGGTGCGGACCGCCTCGAAGGCGATCATCCGGCTGGAGGAGATCGTGGTGGAGCAGGCGGGTACGCGGCGGGTGGCCCTGGCCGTGCACCACCTGGCCGCCGCGGACCGGGCGGCCGCCCTCGCCGAACGCCTCCGCGACCCGCGTGCCGGGCCTGGACGACCTGGTGGTGAGCGAGGTCGGCGCGGTGATCGGGGCGCACGCGGGGCCGGGCCTGCTGGGAGTGGTGGTCTCCCCGTACTGAGGTGGGGGCGCGGGGGCGGTGGGGTGCGGGTGGCGGTGGGGTGACGTGGGCGGCTGGGCGCGGCCGACGTGAGGCGCGAGGCCGGCGGTGAGGTGTGCGCGGGTGGCGGTGAGATGAGGCCAAGTCCCCCACACGGGTGAGCGAGTTATCCACAGACGGCGGGTTGTCCACAGATCCTGACCAAGATCGTTCCGGGGCGCCGCGCGGGACGACCATCGAGTCATGGACCTCTTGGACTCACCCACCAGCAGCGATGTGCGCGACCGCACGGCGGCGATCTTCGGCACGGCCGGGGAGGGCCCGCGCGCGGACGAGGCCCGCCACGCGGACACCGGCGCACCCGTCTTCGGCCCGGGCCGGCTCGGCCGGGCCCGCACGTGGCTCTACGTCCGCTGCGGGCTCGAACTCAAAACCGTGCTGGCCCTCGCTCTCGTCCTCGCCGTCGCCTGCGGGCTCGCCGTCCACCACTACCTGGCCGGCCGGCCCCGCACGATCCGTGTGCCGCCGGCCCCCGTCGCCGCGGCCGCGCCCCTTCCCCCTGCCCTTTCCCCGCCCCGGCCGTCCGGCGCGGCCAAGGTCACCGTGGACATCGCGGGCAAGGTCGCCAGGCCCGGATTACGCCGGCTGCCCAAGGGCTCCCGCGTGGCGGACGCCCTCGCCGCGGCGGGCGGCCCCCTCGCGGGCACCGACACCACCGCCCTCAACCTCGCCCGCCCCCTCACCGACGGCGAGCAGATCCTCGTCGGCCTCACCCCGTCCGCCCCGGCCGCCGCCCCGGACCAGGCCCCGGGCTCCGCCGCCGCCCCGCTCAGCCTCAACACCGCCACCGAACCCCAACTCGACGCCCTCCCCGGCGTCGGTCCCGTCCTCGCCCAGCACATCCTCGACTTCCGCACCCAGCACGGCTCCTTCACCTCCCCCCAGCAGCTCCGCCAGATCCCGGGCATCGGCCCCCGCAAATTCGCCACGCTCCAGCCCCTGGTCCACCCATGACCCCCCGATCCCCTTTCCCGCCCACCCCGCGGAGCGGGTCCGGCATCCCCTTCCCGGGTGTCGCCCCGCCGGGTGCTGCGGGCGCCGCCGGGCCGGGTGCCGCCGGGCGCCGCCGGGCCGGGTCGCGCCGGACGCGGCGGGGGAGTCCGATCCTCGCGCGACGGGTGCGGGTGGTCCGCCGGGTGGGTCCCGCACCCGCGCCCCGACCTCCCGGGAAGGGGCCCGCGCCGAGGTGCACGCCGCGGCTGCCTCGCCGCTCGGGGCGGCGAATCCGCGGCAGGAGGGGCCGCCGGATCTGCGGTTGGTGGGTCCGGCGCTGGCGGCGTGGGGCGCGGCGGCGGCCGTCCCCACGGTGGGGGCGGTGCCGGCGGTCGTGGCACTCGCCGTGCTGGCCGCGCTGGTGGTGGCAGTCGCGGCGCCGCGCGGACGGCCCGGCCTGGCGTCGGCCGCGGTGGCGGCCGCTGCTGTGCGGGGCGGTGGCCGCAGCGGCCACCGTGATGGCGGCGGCGGACCTCACCCGCGGCCCGGTCCGCGAGTTGGCCCGGCAAGGGCACACCGCCGAGGTGACGTTGCGGATCACCTCCGACCCCTTCCGGGCGGGCAAGGGCTTCTCCCGTCCGGTCGTGGTGGACGCCACCGCGGTCCGGGTGGCGGCGACGGCCGTCCGCACCCCCGTGGTGCTGATGGCCCAGGACGCGCCGTCCGCGTGGCTGCGCCTGGTGCCGTCCACGACGGTGACCGCCACCGCCCGGTTCGCCCCCGACACCCGGGGCGCGACCGCCGCGGTGCTCCATGCGCACGGACCCCCGCGCGTCACCGGCCCCCCGACGCGCGCCCAGCGCGTGGCCGCGCAACTGCGTGCGGGCCTGCGCGAGGCGGCCGCCCCGCTGCCGGGGGACGCCCGCGCACTGCTGCCGGGTCTGGTGGTGGGGGACACCACGCGCGCTGCCGGCGGACCTGAAGGACGCGTTCAAGGCCACGGACCTGGCCCACCTCACCGCCGTGTCGGGGGCGAACCTCACGATCGTGCTCATCGTGCTGATCGGCCCGCCGGGCCTGGCGATCCGCTCCGAGCGCCGCGGCCTGGCCGCGCGGCTGGGCCTGCCGCTGCGCTGGACCGCGGTGCTGGGCGCGGCCCTCACCCTGGGCTTCGTCCTGGTCTGCCGCCCGGGCCCGAGCGTGCTGCGGGCCGCCGCGTGCGGCCTGATCGCGCTGCTCGCGATCGCCACCGGCCGCCGCCGCAGCCTGATCCCGGCGCTGGCGGCGGCGGTACTGCTGCTGGTGCTGTACGAGCCGGACCTGGCCCGTTCCCCGGGCTTCGCCCTGTCCGTGCTGGCCACCGGCTCGCTGCTGACGCTCGCCCCGCGCTGGAGCGAGGCCCTGCACCGCCGCGGGGTGCCGCCGCGGCTGGCGGAGGCGCTGGCCGCGGCGGCGGCCGCGCAGGCGGCGTGCGGCCCGGTGATCGCGCTGATGTCGGCGCGGCTGAGCCTGGTCGCGGTGCCGTGCAACCTGCTGGCCGAGCCCGCGGTCGGCCCGGCGACGGTGCTGGGGTTCGCGGCGCTGGTGGTGGCGCCGTTCGCCCCGCCGGCGGCCCGGGCGCTGGCCTGGCTCGCGGGCTGGCCGACGCGGTGGATCGCGGCGGTGGCCCGGCACGGCGCGGCGCTGCCGGGCGCGGAGATCGCCTGGCCCGGCGGCTGGCCGGGCGCGGTGCTGCTCGCCGCGGTGACGGCGGCGGCGCTGGTGGCGGGCCGGCGGCTGGTGCACCGCCCGTGGCTGGTGGCGGCCTGCGCGTTCGCGCTGCTGCTCGCGCTGGTCCGCCCGGTGCCGCTGCCTCGGGTGACGGCGGGTGGCCGCCGGGCGACTGGCGGTTCGCGATGTGCGACGTCGGCCAGGGCGACGCGCTGGCGCTGTCCGCGGGGCCGGGCGCGGCGGTGGTGGTGGACGCGGGACCGGACCCGGCGCCGGTCGACCGGTGCCTGCGGGACCTGCGGGTCACCGCGGTCCCGCTGCTGATCCTGACCCACTTCCACGCCGACCACGTGGACGGCCTGCCGGGCGTGCTGCGCGGCCGCCGGGTGGGCGCGATCGAGACGACGGTGCTGGACGAGCCGGCCGGCCAGGCCGCGCGGGTGCGGCAGGAGGCGGCCGCCGCCGGGGTGCCGATGCGGCGGGTGCGCAGGGGGAGGAGCAGCGGCGTCGGCCCGCTGTCGTGGCAGGTGCTGTGGCCGCCGCCGTCGGCCGCCGACCTGCCGGCCGACGAGCCGAACGACGCGAGCGTGGCCCTGCTGGTCCGCGACCGCGGCCTGACCCTGCTGCTGATGGGGGACGTGGAGCCGGACGTGCAGGCGCAGTTGCTGGCCACGGTACCCGGATCTGCCGCGGGTGGACGTGGTGAAGGTGGCGCACCACGGGTCGGCGTATCAGGACCCGGCGCTGTACGCGCGGGTGCGGCCGCGGCTGGCGCTGGTCAGTGTGGGCGCGGGCAATCCCTACGGTCATCCGGCCCCGCGTACGGTCGCGGAGTTGCGGGCGCTGGGCGCGGTGGTGCTGCGGACGGACGAGGACGGTCCGGTCGCGGTGACCGGGGACAGCCCGTCCGAGCTGCGGACGACGTTCGTCGGCAAGCACCTAAAGCTTCCTTGATAAAGAAACCCTTGTAAGCACTCCTTTGTAAAGATACCTTTATATACATGGTGGAGAAGAAGCCCGGACACAAGCCCGTACCCAGGCCCGTGCAGAACAAGATCGAACTCACCGATCCCCGCGCCCTGCGCGCCTACGCCCATCCGACCCGGATGGCGCTGGTCGGGCTGCTGCGCCGGGAGGGCCCGTGCACCGCGACCCGGGCCGCGGAGCTGACCGGGGAGTCCGTGGCGAGCTGCTCGTACCACCTGCGGATACTGGCCAAGTACGGACTGGCGGAGGAGGACGACCCGGGCGGCCCCGGCCGGGAGAAGCCGTGGCGGGCCACCGCCGACTCCACCGACTGGCCCAACTGGTCCGAGGACCCCGCGGTCGCCGAGGCCGCACAGGCGCTGACCCTGGCCGTCGCGGAGAACTGGTTCCACCGCCTCACCAAGGCGCTGGAACGGCACGACCAGGTCCCCCGGGAGTGGCAGGAGGCCGAGCGGTTCTCCGACACCACCCTCTACCTCACCCCGCAGGAACTGACCGACCTGGGCGAGCGGATGGACGCCCTCCTCGCGGAGTACACCGACCGCGCACGCAACCCGCGCCTGCGCCCCGAAGGCGCCCGCCGGGTGCCCTACCTCCAGGTCGCCTACGTCGCACCCGAACCCGACCCCGGCGGACACGACGACCGGGGAGGAGCACATGAGCACGGCCACCGCCCGGCGCGGACCGGGCGCGCGGATTCCGTCGCTGCTGCGGGAGCGGCCGTTCCGCCGGTACTGGACCGGGCAGGCCGTCTCGCAGTTCGGCGACCAGGTGACCTTCCTCGCGCTCCCGCTCGCCGCGGTGCTGGTCCTGCACGCCGACGCCGCCCAGATGGGCTGGCTGTCGATGGCCGCGCTGCTGCCCGCTCTGCTGTTCTCGCTGCCCGCCGGCGCCTGGGCCGACAGCCGGGGCCGCCGCCGGCGGACGATGATCGCCGCCGACCTCGCCCGGGCCGCCCTGATGGGCTCCGTCCCGGTCGCCTACGCCCTCGGCCATCTCACCCTGGCCCAGCTCTACGGGGTGGCGTTCGCGGTCGGCACCCTCGCCGTCGTCTTCGACGTCTGCAACGCCACGCTCTTCGTGTCGCTGGTCGAACCCGAGCACTACGTGGAGGGCAACTCGCTGACCAACGGCAGCGGCGCGTTCTCCTTCGTGGCCGGCCCGAGCGCGGGCGGCCTGCTGGTGCAGGTGCTCGCCGCGCCCTTCGCGCTGCTCGCCGACGCGGTGTCGTACCTGTTCTCGGCCGGGCTGCTGGCCCGGATCGCCCCGGCCGAGCCGCCCGCCGCCGACCGCCGCAAGGGCCACTTCTCGGCCGGGCTGCGCTTCATCGCCCGCTCACCGACGCTGCGCGCCCTGGTGGCCGCCGCGGCCACCGTCAACTTCTTCAACTTCGTCTTCCACACCCTGGTCGCTGCTCTACGCGGTGAAGGAACTGGGCCTGAACGCGGGCACGTTGGGGATCGTGGTCGGCGCGGGCGCGGTGGGCGGCATCCTCGGCGCGGTCTTCACCGGGCGGCTGGTCCGGCGCCTCGGCATCGGCCCGACGGTGCTGCTCGGCTACATCGGCTTCCCCGCGCCGCTCGTCCTGGTGCCGCTGGCGGGCGGGCCCGAGCCGCTGGTGCTGGCGGCGTTCTTCGCCTCCGAGTTCCTCTCCGGCATCGGGCTGATGCTGCTGGACATCGCCAGCGGGTCGCTCCAGGCCGCCCTGATACCCGACTCGCTGCGCTCCCGGGTCAGCGGCGCGTGGCGCACGGTCAACTACGGCGTGCGCCCGCTCGGCGCCGTCGCCGGCGGCGTCCTCGGCAGCACCATCGGACTGCGGCCCACGCTGTGGATCGCCACCGTCGGCGGCGTGCTCAGCGTGCTGTGGCTGCTGCCCTCGCCCGTGCCCCGGACGCGTGAACTCCCCGCCGAAGGCCCACGAGCCGCCCCGCACGCAGGGGACGCCGGCCCGGTCCCGCGGCCCGCGCCCGGCTCGCACCCGCAGCCCGAATCCGTATAGCCGCCTACGGCCGGCGGGGCGGCTACTGCTCCTCCAGCCAGCCGTCGTACGCCTCGGCCAGCTCGTCCAGCGCCGCCGGGTCCAGCGCGCCCGCGCCGGCCTCCACGACGACCAGCCACTGCGCGTCCTCCGCGTCGTCCTCGCCGGCGAGCGCGTCGCGCACCAGCCGGGGTTCGCCGGGCAGGGCGAAGCGCTCGGCGAGCAGCGGCGGCGACCTCGTCGGCCGCGTCGCGGTCGGGCAGCACCAGCACATGTCGTACGTCGCTCACCCGGGCATTGTGCCCGAGCGCCGGAGCGGCCGCGGCGCCCGGCTGTCGCACCCCCGTGGGATGCTGGACCGCGATGGCCAGGAAGACCGCTCCAGACGACCCGCTCGCTCCGCTCACCCTCGCCGTGGGCCAGGAGGACCTGCTGCTCGACCGCGCCGTGCGCGAGGTGGTGACCGCCGCCCGCGCCGCCGACGCGGACACCGACGTGCGCGACCTGCCGCCGGAGTCGGTGCAGCCCGGCACCCTGGCGGAGCTGACCAGCCCGTCGCTGTTCGCCGAGCGCAAGGTCATCGTGCGTGCGCAACGCGCAGGACCTGTCGGCCGACACCGTCAAGGACGTCAAGGCGTATCTGGCCGCGCCCGCCGAGGAGATCACCCTCGTCCTGCTGCACGCGGGCGGCGCCAAGGGCAAGGCGCTGCTCGACGCCGCCCGCAAGGCCGGGGCGCGCGAGGTGGCCTGCCCGAAGATGACCAAGCCCGCCGACCGGCTGGCGTTCGTCCGGCAGGAGTTCCGTACCCTCGGCCGGTCCGCCACGCCCGAGGCGACCCAGGCGCTGGTCGACGCCATCGGCAGCGACCTGCGCGAACTGGCCAGCGCCTGCACCCAGTTGACCGCGGACGTGGACGGCACGATCGACGCGGCCGTGGTCGCCCGGTACTACACCGGCCGGGCCGAGGCCACCGGCTTCGAGGTCGCCGACCTCGCGGTCACCGGCCGTACCGCCGACGCGCTGGAGCGGCTGCGCTGGGCGCTGTCCGTCGGCCAGCCGCTGCCCGGCATCACCTTCGCCCTCGCCTCCGGGGTGCGGGCCATCGGCAAGCTCGCCTCCGCCCCCCGCGGCGCCAACCCGGGCCAGCTCGCCCGCGACCTCGGCATGCCGCCGTGGAAGATCGACCGGGTCAGGCAGCAGATGCGCGGCTGGAGCGCGGACGGCGTCTCCGTGGCGCTGCGGGCCGTCGCCGAGGCGGACGCCGCCGTCAAGGGCGGCAGCGCGGACCCGGCGTACGCCCTGGAGAAGGCCGTGGTCACCATCGCCCGGGCCTCCCGCAGCCGCGGCTGACCCGTCGAGCGGCAACGGGTGAGCCCTCAACCGTTGAGCGGCAACTGTTGAGGGGCAAGCCGCAGGCCCGCAGCCCGTACGCGCCCGTGCGGCCCCCACTCACCCAAGCCGCAGCCCGTACCCGCCCGTACACGGGTCCCGACCCGCTACTTCAGCCTCGGCAGCGTCGCCTTCGTCGCCGACTCCGCCCACCGCGTCGCGGACCCGGCCCGGGGATCGGCGCCCTGCCCCGGACCCGTACCGGACGGACTCCGGTACGGGGACGGGCTCGGCTGCTCCGGAGGCGTCGACAGGCGGTGAGAACATCGGCCCGCACACCCTGCGCCGATCGCCGGTGACGGAACGCGCACGCAATCCGTGACCCGCCGGAACACCGCTGCCCGCCCGGGAGACCCGGGCGGGCAGCGGTGGGAAGAACACGATCGGTGATCCGTGTCCCGAGAGGTCCTCGCGATGTCCCGCGATCTGCGTCGAGCGCCGCACCCACGTGGCGAACGTCCGCGTGCGGCGCGCTGTCCTGGGCGGTACGGGTCCGGGCGGTAGAGGGGCCGCTGGTTCCGGTTTCCCGCGGTGCCGCAGTCCGTGACGCTAGTAGAGATGCACGACAGCGGAGGACGGATACGGGAGGGTGATCAGCCCTGGAGCGCGGAGACCGACTGCGACAGCGCCGACTTCTTGTTGGCGGCCTGGTTCTTGTGGATGACGCCCTTGCTCACGGCCTTGTCGAGCTTCTTGGACGCGGCCTGCACCGCGGCCTTGGCCTTCTCGGCGTCACCGGCGGCCACGGCCTCGCGGGTCCGGCGGATCGCCGTCTTGAGCTCGGACTTGACGGCCTTGTTGCGCAGGCGCGCCTTCTCGTTGGTCTTGTTGCGCTTGATCTGGGACTTGATGTTCGCCACGAAAGAGCCTTCTCAGGTTCGTCTCCGGAAGAACGAGGTCTCCCGGAGATCCGTAAAGGGGTTGTGCGCCTCGGGTAGAGGGCACGAGGCACAGCGCCCCAGGCTACCAGCAGCGCCGCTCGCGCTCCCAAACCGTCGCCGGGCCCCAGCCATGGGACTATGGAAGGCAACGTCGACAGGTAGCCGACCGGTAGCAACGTCACGCGTCTCAAGAAACCGTCACGCGTCTCAAGAAAATGGACCCTGCGTGCCCGCGATCCCTTCCCATGTGCCGCTCCACGTGCCCGAGCCGAGCCGTACCGACCCGGCGCTGATCCGCAACTTCTGCATCATCGCCCACATCGACCACGGCAAGTCGACGCTGGCCGACCGCATGCTCCAGCTCACCGGTGTGGTCGACCAGCGGCAGATGCGCGCCCAGTACCTCGACCGGATGGACATCGAGCGTGAGCGCGGGCATCACGATCAAGTCGCAGGCGGTCCGGCTGCCGTGGGCGCCGACCAGCGGCGACGGGACGGGCCGCACCCACATCCTGAACATGATCGACACCCCGGGCCACGTCGACTTCACCTACGAGGTGTCCCGCTCGCTGGCCGCCTGCGAGGGCACGGTCCTGCTGGTCGACGCCGCCCAGGGCATCGAGGCGCAGACGCTGGCCAACCTCTACCTGGCGATGGAGAACGACCTCACCATCGTCCCGGTGCTCAACAAGATCGACCTGCCGGCCGCCCAGCCGGAGAAGTTCGCCGAGGAGCTGGCGAACCTCATCGGCTGCGACCCCTCCGACGTGCTGCGGGTCTCGGCGAAGACCGGCGTCGGCGTGGACGCGCTGCTCGACCGGGTGGTGCGCGAGGTGCCGGCCCCGGTCGGCGTCGCCGACGCGCCCGCCCGCGCGATGATCTTCGACTCGGTCTACGACTCCTACCGCGGTGTCGTCACCTACGTCCGGGTCATCGACGGGCAGCTCACCAAGCGCGAGCGCATCCGGATGATGTCGACCGGCGCCACCCACGAGCTGCTGGAGATCGGCATCAACTCCCCGGAGATGCTGCCCGCCGACGGCCTCGGCGTCGGCGAGGTCGGCTATCTGATCACCGGTGTGAAGGACGTCCGGCAGTCCAAGGTCGGTGACACCATCACCACCCTGAACACCGGCGCCACCGAGGCGCTGGGCGGCTACAAGGACCCCAAGCCGATGGTCTTCTCCGGCCTGTACCCGCTGGACGGCTCGGACTACCCGGAGCTGCGCGAGGCCCTGGACAAGCTCCAGCTCAACGACGCGGCGCTGGTCTACGAGCCGGAGACGTCCGCCGCCCTCGGCTTCGGCTTCCGCGTCGGCTTCCTCGGCCTGCTGCACCTGGACGTGATCCGCGAGCGGCTGGAGCGCGAGTTCGGCCTCGACCTGATCGCCACCGCGCCCAACGTGGTCTACCGGGTGCTCATGGAGGACGGCGCCGAGCACATCGTCACCAACCCCAGCGAGTTCCCCGAGGGCAAGATCGCCGAGGTCTACGAGCCGGTGGTGCGGGCCACGGTGCTGGCGCCCACCGAGTTCATCGGCGCGATCATGGAGCTGTGCCAGAACCGGCGCGGCTCGCTGCTCGGCATGGACTACCTCTCCGAGGACCGGGTCGAGATCCGCTACACCCTGCCGCTGGCCGAGATCGTCTTCGACTTCTTCGACCAGCTGAAGTCCAAGACCCGCGGCTACGCCTCGCTGGACTACGAGCCGACCGGCGAGCAGAGCGCCGACCTGGTCAAGGTCGACATCCTGCTGCACGGCGACAAGGTGGACGCCTTCTCCGCGATCACCCACAAGGACAAGGCGTACGCCTACGGTGTGCGGCTGGTCGCCAAGCTGCGCGAGCTCATCCCGCGGCAGAACTTCGAGGTGCCGATCCAGGCCGCGATCGGCGCGCGGGTGATCGCCCGCGAGACGGTCCGCGCCATCCGCAAGGACGTCCTCGCCAAGTGCTACGGCGGCGACATCTCCCGTAAGCGCAAGCTGCTGGAGAAGCAGAAGGAGGGCAAGAAGCGGATGAAGATGGTGGGGAGTGTGGAGGTTCCGCAGGAGGCGTTCATCGCGGTGCTGTCCACGGACTCCGAGGGCGAGTCGAAGGCGAAGAAGTAACGGAGGGCCGGACGCGTCCTCCGGATCGCCCCACGCCCCTTGTGTTTCCTGGCTTGTCCGCAGTTCAGGGCCCGTGGCGCCGCCGCGCCGCGGGCCCTGAACGTGTAGGAGCCACGGGGTGTGAGGGTCACGGTTGCGACGCGCTGGCATCTGCCCCTTACGCGGCGGGCGCATGGCCTCTACCCTGATCCGACGGATAGGTTACTGGTGAGTTAAGAAAACCCGCGCGTGCCCGGAGGCTGTCGTGACCGACACACAGACGTTGATCGAGAATCGGCCGCCCTCCGTGGCCACGCTCTTCCTGGAGCGGGTCGGCGGCGACACCGGACGCGGAGGCGTACCGCTACCCGGTGCCGCCGGAGACGGGCGAGGGCCCCGACGGCTGGAAGTCGCTCACCTGGGGCGCAGGCGTCCGCGCGGGTGCACGCCATCGCGGCCGGCCTGATGGACCTCGGGGTACGGCCCGAGGAGCGCGTCGCCATCGCCGCCAACACCAGCGTCGAGTGGATCCTCGCCGACCTCGGCGTGCTGTGCGCGGGCGCGGCCACCACCACCGTCTACCCGTCGACCAACGCCGACGAGACGGCGTTCATCCTCGCCGACTCCGGCAGCCGGGTGCTGATCGCCGAGGACGCCGGCCAGCTCGCCAAGGCCCGCGCGCGCCGCGCCGAGCTGCCCGAGCTGGCGCATGTCGTCGTCATCGACGGCGACGGCGCGGCCGACACCGACGGCGACGGCTGGGTGCTGTCGCTCGCGGAGCTGGAGAAGCGCGGCGCCGCCTACCTGGAGCAGCACCCGGCCGCCGTCACCGACGCGGTCGCCGCGCTCACCAGCGACCAGCTCGCCACCCTCATCTACACCTCCGGCACCACCGGCCGCCCCAAGGGCGTGCGGCTGCCGCACGACTCCTGGTCGTACATGGCCCGGGCGATCGACGCGGTCGGGCTGCTCGACGAGAACGACGTGCAGTACCTGTGGCTGCCGCTCGCGCACGTCTTCGGCAAGGTGCTGACCGCCGGGCACATCGCGGTCGGGCCACGTCACCGCCGTCGACGGCCGGGTCGACAAGATCATCGAGAACCTGCCGGTGGTCCAGCCCACGTACATGGCCGCCGTGCCGCGGATCTTCGAGAAGGTCTACAACGGGGTCGCCGCCAAGGCCCGGCAGGGCGGCGGCGCCAAGTACAAGATCTTCCAGTGGGCCGCCGAGGTGGCCCGCGAGTACGCCAAGGCCACCCAGAACAGCATGCGGCTGACCGGCACGGCCACCGCCCCGGTCGGCCTGCGCGCCAAGCACGCGCTCGCCGACCGGCTCGTCTACTCCAAGCTGCGCGAGGCGTTCGGCGGCCGGCTGCGGGCCTGCGTCTCCGGCTCGGCCGCGCTCGCCCCCGACATCGGCTACTTCTTCGCCGGCGCCGGCATCCACATCCTGGAGGGCTACGGCCTCACCGAGTCCAGCGCCGCCAGCTTCGTCAACCCCGGCGAGTCCTACCGCACCGGCACCGTCGGCAAGGCGCTGCCCGGCCTCGAGGTGCGCATCGCCGAGGACGGCGAGATCCTGCTGCGCGGCCCCGGCATCATGCAGGGCTACCACGGGCTGCCCGAGAAGACCGCCGAGGTGCTGGAGCCCGACGGCTGGTTCCACACCGGCGACATCGGCGAGCTGTCCGACGACGGCTTCCTGAAGATCACCGACCGCAAGAAGGACCTGATCAAGACCTCCGGCGGCAAGTACATCGCGCCGGCCGAGGTCGAGGGCCAGTTCAAGGCGGTCTGCCCGTTCGTCAGCAACGTCCTGGTGGTCGGCGGCGGCCGCAACTTCTGTACGGCGCTGCTCGCGCTCGACGAGCCCACGATGCTCGGCTGGGCCGAGGAGAACGGCCTCGGCGGCAAGTCGTACGCGGAGATCGTCGCCACCGAGCAGGTGCGGGAGCTCATCGCCGGGTACGTGGAGCGGGTCAACGGGGAGCTTCAGCGGTGGCAGCAGATTCGGCAGTTCCGGCTGCTGCCGAGGGATCTTGACATCGAGCACGGGGATCTGACGCCCAGCCTCAAGCTGAAGCGGCCGGTGGTCGAGCGGGAGTTCGCTCCTCTCATCGAGGAGATGTACGCGGGCTCCCGCGAGGCCTAACCCCTCCCCGGGTAAGGGGGCGCCCTCGCGCCCAAGGGCCCCCTCCCCCGGGAGCAGGGTGCCCTCGCGGACCGAGGACACGTTCCCCCGCTCCGGGGCCGGGGGTGCCGCTGCGGCCAAGGGTGCGTCCACCCCTCCAGGGGCGCAGGGTCCCTCCGCGGACGAGGGCGCCTTATCAGGGGCGCGGGGAACTGCGCGACCAGCCACGCCGGTGGCGCGCCGGGCCCGCAGGCCCAGCCCCTTGCCGGTGGGAATCCGGACCACCGGCCGGTGGCCGGTTGCTCGCGCAGTTCCCCGCGCCCCTGATTTGGCGCCCTTGTCCGCAGGGGAACCCTGGCCCCGGGGAAGGGGCACGCCCTTGTCCGCGAGGGGACCCGGCCCCGGGGATGGGCGCCGTGGCAGGGACCGCGCTGGAAGCGGCTCGCGGGGCCATACTGGAGGGATGCCTTCCGTACTCCCCGAGGGGGACCCCGTGCCCGCGGACGGGGCGCTCCCCCCGCACACCCGGGCCGGGAGGGCCACCCGCCCGCTCGGCTTCTACCTGCACGTCCCGTACTGCGCCACCCGCTGCGGCTACTGCGACTTCAACACCTACACCGCGACCGAGCTGCGCGGCTCCGGCGGCGCGCTCGCCTCCCGCGAGAACTACGCCGACGTGCTGATCGACGAGGTCCGGCTGGCCCGCAAGGTGCTCGGCGACGACCCGCGCCCGGTCGAGACCGTCTTCGTCGGCGGCGGCACGCCCACCCTGCTGCCCGCCGCCGACCTGGTGCCGGATGCTCGCCGCGGTCCGCGAGGAGTTCGGGCTGGCGCCCGGCGCCGAGGTCACCACCGAGGCCAACCCGGAGTCCGTCGACCCCGGCGTACCTCGCGACGCTGCGGGCCGGCGGCTTCAACCGGATCTCGTTCGGCATGCAGAGCGCCCGGCAGCACGTGCTGAAGGTGCTGGACCGCAACCACACCCCCGGCCGCCCCGAAGCGTGCGTCGCCGAGGCCCGGGCGGCCGGCTTCGAGCACGTCAACCTCGACCTGATCTACGGCACGCCGGGGGAGTCCGACGACGACTGGCACGCCTCGCTGGACGCCGCGATCGGCGCCGGGCCCGACCACGTGTCGGCGTACGCGCTGATCGTCGAGGAGGGCACGCGGCTGGCCGGGCGGATCAGGCGCGGCGAGGTGCCGATGACCGACGACGACGTGCACGCCGACCGCTACCTCATCGCCGAGGAGCGGCTCGCCGCGGCCGGCTTCTCCTGGTACGAGGTCTCCAACTGGGCCACCTCCGAGCCGGCCAGGTGCCGGCACAACGAGCTGTACTGGACCGGCGCGGACTGGTGGGGCGCCGGGCCGGGCGCGCACAGCCACGTCGGCGGGCGTGCGCTGGTGGAACGTCAAGCACCCCGGCGGCGTACGCGCAGGCGCTGGCCGAGGGGCGCAGCCCGGGCGCCGGGCGGGAGGTCCTCGCCGCGGAGGACCGCAGGGTCGAGCGCATCCTGCTGGAGCTGCGGCTCGCCGCGGGCTGCCCGCTGGACCTGCTCGCGCAGGCGGGCCGGGCGGCGGCCTCCCGCGCGGTGACGGACGGCCTCCTGGAGCCCGGCCCTTACGCGGACGGCCGCGCCGTCCTCACCCTGCGCGGCCGGCTGCTGGCCGACGCGGTGGTCCGGGACCTGGTCGACTGACGGCGCCCGGCGGCCCCCGTACGCCCGGGACACGGACCCGTCGCCGTACGTCCGGGGACCCGGCCCGTCCCCGTACGCCCGCGCCCGGCGGTCAGGGCGCCGTGACGAAGTCGATCAGCTCCTCCACCCGCCCCAGCAGCTCCGGCTGGAGGTCCTTGTAGGAGCGCACCGACGCCAGGATGCGCTGCCACGCCTCGCCCGTGCTCAGGTCCGACCAGCCCAGGGCCCGGCAGACGCCCGTCTTCCAGTCCTGGCCGCGCGGGCACGCGCGGCCACGCCGGGATGCCGACCGAGGAGGGCTTCACCGCCTCCCAGACGTCGATGTACGGGTGGCCGACGACCAGCACGTCGGAACCGGTGACCGACGCGGCGATCCGGGACTCCTTGGAGCCCGGCACCAGGTGGTCGACGAGCACGCCGAGCCGGGCGTCCGGGGCCGGGGAGAACGCGGAGACGATGGCGGGCAGGTCGTCCACGCCCTCCAGGTACTCCACGACGACGCCCTCGACCCGCAGGTCGTGGCCCCAGACCCGCTCGACCAGTTCGGCGTCGTGCCGGCCCTCGACGTAGATCCGCCCGGCCCGCGCGACCCGCGCCTTCGCGCCCGTCACCGCGACCGACCCGGACGCGGACAGCAGCGGCCCGCGCGGCCCGGGAGCGGCGCGGGGCCGTACCAGCGTCACCGGGCGGCCGTCGATGCAGGAAGCCGCGCGGGACCATCGGGAAGACCCGCAGCTTGCCGAACCGGTCCTCCAGCGTGACGGTGAGGCCCTCGGCGGTCTTCTCCACCCGCACCACGGCCCCGCAGAAGCCCGTCGCCGCCTCCTCGACCACCAGGTCGGGTTCCGCGGCCACCTCGGGCGCGGGCGCCGACTTCTTCCACGGCGGGGTGAGATCCGGTTCGTAACTCCTGCTGCGCATGCGGGAGATCGTAGCCAGCCGCCCGCCGGACCCGCCCTACCCCGGGCCGAAACGCTCCGCGAGCGCGTCGCGCTGGGCGCGCACGAAGCGGGCGTCGACCACCGCGCCGTGCCCGGGGACGTAGCGCGCCGTCTCCCCGCCCAGCGCCAGCACCGCGTCCAGGGTGGCCGGCCACGATCCGGGCACCGCGTCCTCGTCCGCCTGCGGCTCGCCGGACTCCTCGACCAGGTCGCCGCAGAAGACCACCGCGGGGTCGCTGGGACGCGCGCCGGGCACCTGGACCACCAGGTCGTGGCCGGTGTGGCCGGGGCCGGGGTGCAGCAGCCGCACCGGCCGCCCGCCCAGGTCCAGCGCCAGCTCGCCGAGCACCGGCCGGGTCGGGTACGCCAGCGCGGCGGCGGCCCGCGCGGCCTCGCCGGGGTCGGTGCCGAACCGCACGGCCGCCGCGCGCAGCGCCTCGCCCTCCCGCCGCAGATAGCCGTCGAGCGACCGCTCGCCGTACACCTCGGCGCCGGGGAAGGCGGCCGTGCCGAAGACGTGGTCGAAGTGCCCGTGGGTGAGCACCACATGGGTGACCGGCCGCCCGGTCAGCGCCTCCACCTGCGCGCGC
The DNA here is from genome assembly GCA_963820715.1 of uncultured Actinomycetota bacterium. Classification (GTDB taxonomy): domain Bacteria; phylum Actinomycetota; class Actinomycetes; order Streptomycetales; family Streptomycetaceae; genus Actinacidiphila. The sequence continues at coordinate 458,404 of CAWGAU010000009.1, forward strand.
AGTTCCGCGCCCTCGCGCAGGGTGGACCCGGTGTCGACCAGCAGCACGCCCTGCGAGCCGACGACCAGGCCGATCGTCACGTCGAGGTGCGGCAGCCGCCGCCGGGCCACCCCGGGAGCGAGCTGCTCCCAGACCGACCCGGTCCCCGGCCGCGCGCCCTCCCCGCCGTCCGCGCCTTCCGTACCGTCCGCATCACGCACAGGGCGACGCTATCGCCGCGCCCGCCCGCCCGCGCGGTGCCCCCGGGCGTCCGGGCCGGCGCCGGGCGGCCGCCGGAGGGCCGGGGCGGCGGGAAATGCGGGAACACACCGCGCGTACCCGCCCGTACCGCCCGCCGCGCCCGCACCGGGACGCTGCCGCTCTTGCCGAGCCCTCGTCGCCTCGCCGTACACTGGCTGCGGGAAAGCTGGCACTCGAAACGGACGAGTGCCAGGCCAGAAGGCCCACGCCCTACGGCAGGAGGTGCGCGATGCTGAGCGAACGCAGACTCGAAGTGCTGCGTGCCATCGTTCAGGACTACGTCGGCACCGAGGAGCCGGTCGGGTCCAAGGCACTGACCGAGCGGCACCAGCTCGGTGTGTCGCCCGCCACCGTGCGCAACGACATGGCGGTCCTGGAGGACGAGGGCTACATCGCCCAGCCGCACACCAGCGCGGGCCGTATCCCCACCGACAAGGGCTACCGGCTCTTCGTCGACAAGCTGGCCGGCGTCAAACCGCTGTCCACCGCCGAGCGCCGCGCGATCGGCAACTTCCTGGACGGCGCGGTCGACCTCGACGACGTGGTGGCGCGCACCGTGCGGCTGCTCGCCCAGCTCACCCGGCAGGTCGCCGTCGTGCAGTACCCGTCGCTGACCCGCTCCTCGGTCCGGCACGTGGAACTGCTCTCGCTGGCGCCCGCCCGGCTGATGCTGGTGCTCATCACCGACACCGGCCGGGTCGAGCAGCGGCTCATCGACTGCCCGGCGCCGGTCGGCGAGGCGGTCACTGGCCGACCTGCGGGCCCGGCTCAACAGCCGGGTCGTCGGCCGCCGGTTCGCCGACGTGCCGCCGCTGGTGCAGGACCTCGCCGACAGCTTCGACCCCGACGACCGGCCGTCGGTCGCCGGGGTGCTCGCCACCCTCCTGGAGACCCTCGTCGAGGAGAAGGAGGAGCGGATCATGCTGGGCGGGGCGGCCAACCTGACCCGGTTCCACCACGACTTCCCGCTGACCATCCGGCCGGTGCTCGAAGCACTGGAGGAGCAGATGGTGCTCCTCAAACTCCTCGGCGAGGCCAAGGACTCCACGATGACCGTACGGATCGGGCATGAGAATTTTCACGAGGGCCTCAATTCCACCTCAGTGGTGGCGGTCGGCTACGGTTCGGGCGACGAGGCAGTCGCCAAACTAGGCGTGGTCGGACCGACCCGCATGGACTACCCCGGAACGATGGGAGCGGTACGCGCAGTGGCACGTTACGTCGGACAGATCCTGGCGGAGTCGTAAGTGGCCACGGACTACTACGCCGTACTCGGCGTACGCCGCGACGCGGGCCCGGACGAGATCAAGAAGGCCTTCCGCCGCCTCGCCCGCGAACTGCACCCGGACGTCAATCCGGACCCCAAGACGCAGGAGCGGTTCAAGGAGATCAACGCCGCTTACGAGGTGCTCTCCGACCCGCAGAAGAAGCAGGTCTACGACCTCGGCGGCGACCCGCTCTCCGGCGCGGGCGGGGCCGGCGGACCGGGCGGCTTCGGCGCGGGCTTCGGCAACTTCAGCGACATCATGGACGCCTTCTTCGGGCAGTCCTCGCAGCGCGGGCCGCGTTCGCGCACCCGGCGCGGCCAGGACGCGATGATCCGGCTGGAGATCGAGCTGAACGAGGCGGCCTTCGGCACCACCAAGGACATCCAGGTCGACACGGCCGTCACCTGCGGGACCTGCAACGGCGAGGGCGCCGCGCCCGGCACCTCGGCGCAGACCTGCGACATGTGCCGCGGCCGCGGCGAGGTCTCCCAGGTCACCCGGTCCTTCCTCGGCCAGGTCATGACCTCGCGGCCCTGCCCGCAGTGCCAGGGCTTCGGCACGGTCGTGCCCACCCCCTGCCCGGAGTGCGCGGGCGACGGGCGGGTGCGCTCCCGGCGCACCCTGACCGTGAAGATCCCGGCCGGCGTCGACAACGGCACCCGCATCCAGCTCGCGGGCGAGGGCGAGGTCGGCCCCGGCGGCGGCCCGGCCGGCGATCTCTACGTCGAGATCCGCGAGGTGCCGCACCCGGTCTTCCAGCGCCGCGGCGACGACCTGCACTGCACGGTCACGCTGCCGATGACGGCGGCCGTCGCTCGGCACCAAGTGCCCGCTGGAGACGCTGGACGGCGTGGAGGAGGTCGACATCCGGCCCGGCACCCAGTCCGGCCAGTCGATCCCGCTGCACCAGCGCGGCATCACGCACCTGCGCGGCGGCGGCCGCGGCGACCTGGTCGTGCACGTCGAGGTGGTCACGCCCGAGCAAGCTGGACGCCGAGCAGGAGGACCTGCTGCGGCGGCTGGCGAAGCTCCGCGGCGAGGAGCGGCCCACCGGGCAGTTCGCGCCCGGGCAGCAGGGGCTGTTCTCCCGGCTGAAGGACGCGTTCAACGGGCGGTGACCCGCCGTGAGGACCGGGGGTCCGGTGGTGCCCGCACGGGCTCCCGCCGGGCCCCTGATCCATCCTGGCTGAGGCCGGTCGCCCGCCGGGGCGCCCCGGCACGGGGCGGCCGAGCGCACATGGCACGATGATCCCATGCCCGCGTTGACCGGACCTTCCTCGTTCTCGGAGTACCCGATCGTCCAGGCGCCGATGGCCGGCGGCGCGTCCAACCCGCGGCTGGCCGCGGCGGTCGCGGCCGCCGGCGGCCTGGGCTTCCTGGCCGCCGGGTACAAGACGTCCGAGGCGATGTACCAGGAGATCCGGCAGCTCCGGGACCTCACCTCGCAGCCCTTCGGCGTCAACCTCTTCATGCCGCAGCTGCGCACCGTCGACCCGTCCGCCGTCGCCGTCTACGCCGAGCAGCTCGCCGGCGAGGCCGCCTGGTACGCCACCGAGCTCGGCGACCCGGAGGCCGGCGGCGACGACGCCTACGACGCGAAGGTGGCCGTCCTCCTCGAAGACCCCGTGCCGATGGTCAGCTTCACCTTCGGCTGCCCCGACCGGCCCGTCCTCGACGCCTTCGCCGCGGCCGGTACGTACACGGTCGTCACGGTCACCTCCGCCGCGGAGGCGCTGGCCGCCGAGCGGGCCGGCGCGGACGCGGTGTGCGTCCAGGGCGTCGAGGCCGGCGGCCACCAGGGCACCCACCGCGACGACCCCCGGCTCGACGGCGCCGGGACGGGCCTGCTCGCCCTGATCCCGCAGGTACGGGAGGCCGTGGCAGCTGCCGGTGATCGCCGCCGGCGGGCTGATGCGGGGCGGCCAGATCGCCGCGGTGCTCGCGGCCGGCGCGTACGCGGCGGCGCTCGGCACCGCCTTCCTGGTCTGCCCCGAGTCCGGCGCGCACGCCCTGCACAAGCGGGCGATCACCGACCCCGTCTTCGCCCGGACCGAGCTCACCCGGGCGTTCTCCGGCCGGCCCGCCCGCGGCCTGGTCAACCGCTTCATGCGCGAGCACGGCCGGTACGCCCCGCCCGGCTACCCGCAGGTGCACCACCTCACCCAGCCGCTGCGCAAGGCGGCCGCCGCCGCACGGCGACGCGCAGGGCATGTCGCTGTGGGCGGGGCAGGGCCACCGGCTCGCCCGCGAGCTGTCCGCCGGCGCCCTCGTCGAGACCCTCGTCGCCGAACTCCGCGCCGCCCAGGAGGCCCCCGCATGACGGCACCCGTCTTCCTCGTCGCACCCGGCGCCCTGGACGGCTCCCCGGCCACCGTCACCCTCGACGGGGCGGAGGGGCGGCACGCGGTGTCCGTGCGGCGGCTGCGGGCCGGCGAGGAGGTCGTCCTGACCGACGGGGCGGGGCGCGGCGCCGAGGGCGTGGTGTCGGCCGTGACGGGCAAGGACGTCCTGACCGTCGAGGTGCGCGCCGTCCGGTCCGAGCCCGAGCCCGGGGTCTCCCTCACCGTGGTGCAGGCGCTGCCCAAGGGCGACCGCGGCGAGCTGGCCGTCGAGACCATGACCGAGGTCGGGGTCGACGCGGTCGTGCCCTGGGCCGCCTCCCGGTGCGTCACCCAGTGGCGCGGGGAGCGCGGGGCCAAGTCGCTGGCCAAGTGGCGGGCCACCGGGCGGGAGGCCGCCAAGCAGGCGCGGCGGCTGCGAGTGCCGCCCGTGGCCGACCCCATGACCACCCGTCAGGTGTGCGAGCTGCTGTCCGCCGCGGACTTCGCGGGCGTCCTGCACGAGGAGGCGTCCCTCGCCCTGGCCACGGCCGAGCTGCCCGCCGCGGGCACCGTCGTCCTCGTCGTCGGACCCGAGGGCGGCGTCTCCCCGGACGAACTGCGGCAGTTCGGGGAGGCGGGCGCCCCGCCCTACCGGCTGGGCCCGACCGTGCTGCGCACCTCCACCGCCGGGGTGGCCGCCGCGTCCCTCCTGCTGGCCCGCACCCACCGCTGGGCCTGACCCGTTCCCCGGGCAACCACCGAGGCCCTACTGCGCAGCCCAGTTGATCGTGATTAGGTGGGCGGCGTGACGCAGCCCACGAGCCCGCCGCACCCGGCGTACCTGAGAAACCCGCACCCGCACGGTGACGTCGTCGTCTTCACCGCCGAGGACGACGTCTGGGTGGCGCCGCTGGACGGCGGACGCGCCTGGCGGCTGAGCGTGGACAACATGCCGGTCGGCCGGCCGCGGATCTCCCCGGACGGCGAGCACGTGGCGTGGACGTCGACCCGGGACGGCGCGCCCGAGGTGCACACGGCGCCGCTGGACGGCGGCCCGTCGCGCCGGCTGACGTACTGGGGCAACGGCCGTACCGCGGTGCGCTGCTGGACACCGGACGGCCGGCTGGTCGCGGTCACCTCGCGGGGCGAGGCGTCGACGCGGCGCACCTGGGCCCGCTCGGTGCCGCTGGACGGCGGCCCGTCCGCCCGGCTGCCCTACGGACCGGTCGGCGACCTGGCGTACGGCCCCGGCGGCGCCGTGCTGCTCCAGTCGGTGACGATGGGCCGGGAGGCCGCGTACTGGAAGCGCTACCGGGGCGGCACCACCGGCAAGTTGTGGCTGGACCGGGACGGCGGCGGCGAGTTCGCCCGGGTGCACGAAGGGCTCGACGGGAACATCGAGTGCCCGCTGTGGGTGGGGGAGCGGATCGCCTTCCTCTCCGACCACGAGGGCGTGGGCGCCCTGTACTCCAGCCTGCCGGACGGCTCGGACCTGCGCCGGCACAGCCCGCTGGGGGACGGCGCGGGCCCCGGGGGCGGGTTCTACGCCCGGCACGCCGCCACCGACGGCACGCGGGTGGCGTACGTCGCCGCGGGCCGCATCCACCTGCTCGACAGCCTCGGACGCCGAGCCGCGCCCGCTCGACGTGCGGCTCGGCGGCCACCGCACCGACCTCCAGCCCCACCCGGTGCGCGCCTCCGGCTACTTGGGCGACGCGCGGCCCGACCACACCGGCCGCGGCAGCGCCGTCGAGGTGCGCGGCACCACCCACTGGGTGACCCACCGCGGCGGCCCCGTACGGGCGTTGGCCGCCGAGCCGGGCGTACGCACCCGCGAGCCGCGGGTGTTCGCGCAGGGCGACGACCAGTACGTGGTGTGGGTGACCGACGCCGACGGCGACGACGCGCTGGAGGTCGCGCCGGCCACCGGTCTGCCGGCCGGCACGGCGCCGCGCCGGCTCGCCGCCGGGCGGCTGGGCCGGGTGCACGAGATGGAGGTCTCGCCCGACGGCCACCGGATCGCGGTGGCCGCGCACGACGGGCGGGTGCTGCTGGTGCAGGCGCAGACCGGCGAGGTGCGGGAGGTGGTGGCGGGCGACGGCGGGCGACGCCACCGACCTGGCGTTCTCGCCCGACTCCGGCTGGCTGGCCTGGTCCCACCCCGGCCCCGGCTCGCTGCGGCAGATCAAGCTCGCCTCGACCGCCGACCTGGCGCTCACCGACGCGACCCCGCTGCGGTTCAACGACTTCGCGCCCGCCTTCACCGCCGACGGCCGGCACCTGGCGTTCCTGTCCGAGCGGGCCTTCGACCCGGTCTACGACGCCCACGTCTTCGACCTGTCGTTCCCCAACGCCTGCCGCCCGTACCTGATCACGCTGGCCGCGACCACGCCGTCGCCGTTCGGCCCGCAGCGGCACGGCCGGCCGTACGACGAGGACGACCAGGAGCCGGACGGCGCGGGCGAGGACCAGGACAAGGGCGGCGGCGAGGACGGCGAAGGGACGGCGAAGACCGCCAAGCCCCGTCCGACCAGGGTCGACGCCGAGGGGCTCGCCGACCGGATCGTGCCCTTCCCCGTCGAGGCCGGCCGCTACTCCGGGCTGCGCGCGGCCAAGGGCGGGGTGCTGTGGCTGCGCCACCCGCTGGTCGGCGTGCTCGGCACCGGCCTGGCCACGCCCGAGGCGCAGGCCCCCGACACCGTCCTGGAGCGCTACGACCTGGAGCAGTTGCGGGTCGAGGAGATCGCCCCGGACGCCGACGACTTCGCGGTCACCGGCGACGGCTCCAAGGTGCTGGTGACCAGCGGCGGCCGGCTGCGGATCGCGCCCGCGGACAGCAAGTCCGACGACGACGCGGACAGTTCGGTCCGCGTCGACCTGTCCCGGGTCCGCGTCACCGTGCAACCCGCCGACGAATGGCGGCAGATGTACGCCGAGGCGCACCGCCTCATGCGCGACAACTTCTGGCGGGCCGACATGGGCGGCGTCGACTGGGACGCGGCCGGCGTGCGCTACCGCCCGCTGCTGGACCGGATCGCCACCCACGACGACCTGGTGGACCTGCTGTGGGAGCTGCAACGGCGACCTGCGCACCTCGCACGCCTACGTCATCCCGCCGTCCGGCTACCGCGACCCGCTGCACCGGCAGGGCCTGCTCGGCGCCGACATCTCCCGTACGGACGAGGGCGGTTGGCGGGTCGACCGGGTGCTGCCCGGCGAGTCCTCCGACCCGCACGCCCGCTCCCCGCTGGCCGCGCCCGGCGTCGCCGTCCGCGCCGGTGACGCGCTGGTCGCGGTCGACGGCCACCCGGTCGACCCGCTGACCGGGCCCGGGCCGCTGCTGGTCGGGACCGCGGGCAAGCCGGTCGAGCTGACCGTCGCCCCCGCGGACGGCGGCGCGGCGCGGTACGTCGTCGTGGTGCCGCTCGCCGACGAGGAGGCGCTGCGCTACCACGACTGGGTGGCCGGCCGGCGGGCCCATGTGCACCGGGTCTCCGGCGGCCGGGTCGGCTATCTGCACGTGCCCGACATGGTCAGCAGCGGCTGGGCCGAACTCCACCGCGACCTGCGGGTCGAGGTCGCCCGCGAGGGCCTGGTCGTGGACGTCCGGGAGAACCGCGGCGGACACACCTCGCAGCTCGTGGTGGAGAAGCTGGCCCGCCGGATCGTCGGCTGGGACATCCCGCGCCACGGCCACCCGTTCAGCTACCCGCAGGACGCGCCGCGCGGCCCGGTGGTCGCCGTCGCCGACGAGTTCGCCGGCTCCGACGGCGACATCGTCAACGCGGCGGTGCGCGCGCTGGGCATCGGGCCGGTCGTCGGCACCCGCACCTGGGGCGGGGTGATCGGCATCGACAGCCGCTACCGGCTGGTCGACGGGACCGCCGTCACCCAGCCCAAGTACGCCATCTGGCTGGACGGTTACGGCTGGGACGTGGAGAACCACGGCGTCGCCCCCGACGTCGAGGTCGTGTGCACCCCCGCCGACTGGACGGCCGGCCGCGACCCCCAGCTCGACCGCGCCGTCGCCCTCGCGCTGGCCGCCCTGGAGGAGACCCCGGCGAAGACCGCCCCGCCGCTGCCCGAGTTCGGATAGGCCGCCGGGCGCCGGAAAAGATACGATGCCCAGCGGAACGTGTCCGTGACCGAGAAGGGACCCACCGTGGCCGGAGAGCCCCAGGCAGACTGCCTGTTCTGCAAGATCGTGGCCGGGGAGATCCCCGCGACGATCGTCCGGGAGACGGCGACGACCGTCGCGTTCCGCGACATCAACCCGCAGGCGCCCACGCACGTCCTGGTGATCCCCCGGGTGCACTACCCGGACGCGGCCACCCTCGCGGCCGGCGACCCCGCGGCGACCGCGGACGTGCTGCGCGAGGCGGGCGAGGTGGCCGCGCAGGAGAAGGTCGACGGCACCGGCTACCGGATCGTGTTCAACACCGGGCCCGGCGCGGGCCAGACCGTCTTCCACGCCCACGCGCACGTGCTGGGCGGCCGCGACCTCCAGCGGCTGGTCTGACCGCCCGCGCCCGGCACCGCCCGGACTCCCCTGGGAAGCACCGCACTTGTCGCACCGTGAACTCGTCGTCCTCGGCACCGCCAGCCAGGTGCCCACCCGGCACCGCAACCACAACGGCTACGTGCTGCGCTGGGACGGCGAGGGCGATCCTCTTCGACCCGGGCGAGGGCAGCCAGCGGCAGATGCTGTACGCCGGGGTGGCCGCGCACGACCTGACCCGGATCTGCGTCACGCACTTCCACGGCGACCACAGCCTGGGCCTGGCCGGGGTGATCCAGCGGATCAGCCTCGACCGGGTGCCGCACCCGGTCACCGCCCACTACCCGGTCAGCGGCGCCGCACTTCTTCGAACGGCTGCGGTACGCCACCGCCTACCGCGAGAGCGCCGACCTGCGCGAGGCCCCGGTCACGGGGGACGGCCCGGTCGCCGTGACGGACGCGTTCACGCTCTCCGCCGCGCGGCTGTCGCACCCCGTGGAGGCGTACGGCTACCGGCTGGACGAGCCCGACGGCCGGCGGATGCTGCCCGAGCGGCTGGCCGCGCACGGCATCGCGGGGCCGGCGATCGGCCGGCTCCAGCGCGAGGGCGTGCTCGGCGGCGTGACGCTGGAGGAGGTCAGCGACCCGCGCCCCGGGCCAGTCGTTCGCCTTCGTGATGGACACCCGGATGTGCCCGGCGGTGCCCGCGCTCGCCGAGGGCTGCGACATGCTGGTGATCGAGTCCACGTTCCTGGACGAGGACGCCCGACTGGCCGAGGAGTACGGCCACTTGACGGCCGGTCAGGCCGGCCGGGTGGCCGCGCGGGCGCGGGCGTGCGGCACCTGGTGCTCACCCACTTCTCGCAGCGCTACCCCGACCCCGAGGTCTTCGGCCGGCAGGCCCGCGAGGCCGGCTTCACGGGCGAACTCACCGTCGCCTGCGACCTGATGCGCGTCCCGGTCCCCCACCGCCGCTAGGGACCGGGACGTCCGCGTCCGCGGCGGCTACGGCAGGTAGTACATCGGGTTCGGCAGCTTGAAGGACTTGTCCGCGTGGCCGCCGGACAGGTCGCTGTACTGGTCGCCGAAGTTGCCGACGATGTCGTAGCCGAGCGACTCGATGTGCGCCCGGGTGCCCGACTTGTACTCGATGGTCGTGCAGGTCGACCCGCACGGCAGGTACGACGGCGGGTTGGCCGCGTTCTTCAGGTACAGGTGCGCGGTGTCGGCCGCGCCTGGTAGCCGACGGCGGTCAGGTTCCGTACGGTGTCGGCGCGCTGCGCCTCGGGCGGCCGGTGATCCAGAAGACCGTGATGCCCTCGGCCGCCGCCCAGTTGGCGAGGGCGTCCATGCCGAAGACCGGACCCATGTTCTTGGTGTCCAGGTACGCCTGGTTGCTCGCCGGGGTGTAGTTGAAGCCCACCTCCAGCTCGTAGTTGTACGTCAGCAGGCTGGTGTCGTCGACGTCCAGCACGATCGCGGGCTTCCCGTCGCCGCCGCGCGAACCGTGGTCGCCGTGGCCGGAGTCCTTCGCGGCCCGGGCCAGGTAGGCCTCGGCCTCTGCCCTCGATGCCGGTGAGCTGCTTGGCGTAGTTGCTGCTCGCGGAGGCGTAGTGCTCGCCCGAGGCGTCGACGGTGTCGCCGTAGTACGCCTTGATCTCGCTGACCACGTTGGTGAGGTTGGGGATCTCCTTGTCGCTGCGCGGCACGGAGTTGTCCGCGGTCGCGGCGCCGACGCCGTAGAACGTGGCGCCCAGCGTGGCCGCGGCGGCGGTCAGGGCGAGGGCGCGGGTGCGGGTGGACAGGCGGGCTCGGCGCATGCCGGTGCTCCTTCAACGCTCGTTGGTGCGGCGAAACTTAGACCCGGTTATCTGGGCAGGTCAAGGAATGTCTACGCGCGTGGCCGCACAGGCGGGGCGAGGAGCTGTTTCCCTCGCGTCAACGCCCAGTTCAGGACGGTTCACCTGGTTCACGAACGGTCGGCCGGCAGGCGCGGCCGGCTCGGCGCCGGCGGCGGACCGGGTCCGCCGCGTGCACGGCCGACGGCCGTGCTCACAGCCCCGCCGCCGCCAGGATCCGGTCCGCCGCCGCCGCGGAGTCCACCAGCGGGTGCAGCGCCAGCGCGCGCAGCGCGGCGGTCCGCGAACCCGTCGCCGCCGCCTCGATCGTCGCCCGCTCCACGGACTTGACCGACAGCATCAGCCCCGCCTGGTGCTCGTCCGGCGGCGCCACCGGCAGCGGCCGGGCCCCGAACGCCCCCACCTCGCACGGCACTTCGACCACCGCGTCCGGGTCCAGGCAGGAAACCGCCCCGCCGCCGGGCACGTTGAGGATCAGCACGGTCCGCTCGTCGCGCGCCACCGCCCGCATCAGGGCCAGCGCCACCTTGTCGTAGCCGCCGCCGTCCAGGTCGTGCGGGTCGCGCTCCCAGCCGCCGGTGGCCGCGCGGTTCTCGGCCATGTACGTCTCCTCGCGCTCCAGCCGGGTCCGCTCCCACAGGTCGTACGCCGTCGCGGCGCCCGAGTCCGAGTCCGGGCGGCCCGCGCCGGCGCCCGCCCGCCGCCGGCCCGCTGCCGGCCCCGCCGGTCGCCGCCTGCGCCGGCCGCCGCGTCCGCCGCCGCGAAGAAGTCCGACTGCTGCCGGTCGAGGAACTCCCCCCGGGTCGCCTCCGCCGCCCGCACCGCCGCCAGCGCCTCGCGCTGGAAGTAGTAGTAGTGCAGGTACTCGTTGGGCAGCGAGCCGAGCGCCGCCAGCCACCGCGCGCCGAACAGCCGCCCCTCCTCGAACGACTCCAGCGCCGCCGGGTCCGCCAGCAGCCCCGGCAGCAGGTCCCGGCCGTCCACCGTCAACCGCCGCAGCCAGCCCAGGTGGTTCAGGCCCACGTAGTCGTAGCCGAAGCCCGGCGCGTCCGGGTCCGCGCCCGCCGCCCGCGCCGCGCGCCGCACCAGCCCCACCGGCGAGTCGCAGATGCCGATCACCCGCGGGCCCAGCACCCGCGACATCGCCTCGGTCACCATGCCCGCCGGATTGGTGAAGTTGATCACCCACGCCCGCGGCGCCACCGCCCGTACCCGCTCGGCGACGCGCACCGCGACCGGCAGCGTCCGCAGCCCGTACAGCACCCCGCCCGCGCCGACCGTCTCCTGCCCCAGCACCCCCTGCGCCAGCGGCAGCCGCTCGTCGCGCACCCGCCCCGCCGTACCGCCGACCCGCATCGCCGAGAACACGAAGTCCGCGCCGCGCAGCGCCGCGTCGAGGTCCGTCTCCAGCCGCACCGCGGGGCCGCCCGGGCCCGAGCGCGGCCAGCACCGACGCGACGACCCGCAGCCGGCGCGGGTCCGTGTCGTACAGCACGACCTCGCTGCACCGTCGGGTCGCCGCAGCAGCGCCCGGTACACCAGCGGCACCCGGAAGCCGCCGCCGCCGAGAATCGTGAGCCTCATCGCACCGTCCTGCCTCGTACCGTCGTCCGCCGGGTCCTCCCCGGCGGATTGGGTGGTCCGTGCACAGACAGTACGGGGCAGGATGGGCCGTCCCGGAGTGCCTCGTGCACAGAGTGTCAGCCATGGACGACCAGCCCGTTCTCGACCCGCTCCAGGCGCTGCGCGCGCCCGGGCGACCCGGCGACCGACGTCTACCTGACCGGCACCGTGTTCCTCGACATCATCTTCACCGGCCTGGACAGCGCGCCCGTGCGCGGCACCGAGTCCTGGGCCCGCGGCATGGGTTCGAGCCCCGGCGGCATCGCCAACATGGCCACCGCGCTCGCCCGGCTCGGCCTGCGCACCACGCTCGCCGCGGCCTTCGGCGACGACATGTACGGCGACTACTGCTGGGACAGCCTGCCAGGCCGGCGAGGGCATCGACCTCGCCCCCTCCCGGCGGGTGCCCGGCTGGCACTCCCCGGTCACCGTCTCCATGGCGTACGAGGGCGAGCGGACCATGGTCAGCCACGGGCACCAGGCGCCGCCGCCCGAGGACGCGGTGCCGCGCTGCCCGCTGCCGGCCCGGGCCGCGGTCGCCTCGCTCGGGCACCGCGGGGCCGCGGAGGCGGGCGACCTGGAGTGGATCGCCGAGGCCGCCGCCTCCGGTACGCAGGGTCTTCGCCGACGTCGGCTGGGACGAGACCGGCCGCTGGGACCCCGCCGACCTCGACGGGCTGCGGCACTGCGCCGCCTTCCTGCCCAACGCCGAGGAGGCCATGCGCTACACCCGCACCGACGGGCCCGCGCGCGGCCGCCCGCGCGCTGGCCGAACTCGTGCCCGCTCGCCGTCGTCACCCTCGGCGCGGAGGGCGCCTGCGCGGTCGACTCGGCGACCGGCGAGACCGCGGAGGTGCCCTCGCTGGTGGTCGAGGCGCTCGACCCGACCGGCGCGGGCGACGTCTTCGTCGCCGGGTTCGTCACCGGCACGCTGGCCGGCTGGCCGCTCACCGACCGGCTCGCCTTCGCCTCGCTGTGCGCGGCGCTGTCGGTCCAGGAGTTCGGCGGCTCGCTGTCCGCGCCCGGCTGGATCGAGATCGCCGGCTGGTGGGAGCAGGCGAAGGCGTACGCGGGGCAGGCGCCCGGGCGACCGCGAGGCGGTCTGCCGCTACGGCTTCCTCGAGGACGCTGCTTCCCGCCGCCACCCGCCCCTGGCCGCTGCGCCGCGCCGTCCCCACCATCGGCTTCCGCCCGGCCTGAGCGCGGTCCGCCTCCGGGTGGCGGAATCGCCGGCCCCGGGCCCGGCGGGGTCCTGCGCGCCCGGGCGCGCAATCCGTGCCCGGGCCGGCACGATGGGCGGCCGCTCCGGCGTCTGCGGACCGACCGGCGCGGCGGCGGAGCCACCCGCGGCGGTCCGCCGACGGGCACCGAGGGCGGGAGCTCGCCCCCTGTCCGCGGTCCGGGGCCGCCGGGCGCAGGCAGCAGGGTGCAAATCCCCTCGGCCGCCGCCCGAGCACGTCGTACGCTTGGAACCCCAGGGCCCTCCGGGCCTGACGATGAGCAGAAAGCGGGATGAGCAGGCCCTAGCGCCGGCCCATGACTCAGACACCGACCAAGCAGCAGCCGCAGCCGCCGCGCCAGGCGCGCGCACACTTCGTCGTTCCGGCCAAGCACCCCATGGTGACCGTTCTGGGCTCCGGAGACGCTCTCCTCCGCGTGATCGAGCAAGCGTTCCCCGACGTGGACATCCACGTCCGGGGCAACGAGGTCAGCGCCGTCGGCGACGCCGACGAGGTGGCCCTCGTCCAGCGGCTGTTCGACGAGATGATGCTGGTGCTGCGCACCGGCCAGCCCATGTCGGAGGACGCCGTCGAGCGCTCCATCGCCATGCTCCGGGCCAACGGCAACGCCGCGGACACCGACGCCGAGAGCCCCGCCCAGGTGCTCACCCAGAACATCCTGTCCAGCCGCGGCCGCACCATCCGCCCCAAGACGCTCAACCAGAAGCGCTACGTCGACGCGATCGACCGGCACACGATCGTCTTCGGCATCGGCCCGGCCGGCACCGGCAAGACCTATCTGGCGATGGCCAAGGCCGTGCAGGCCCTGCAGTCCAAGCAGGTCAACCGGATCATCCTGACCCGCCCGGCGGTCGAGGCGGGCGAGCGGCTCGGCTTCCTGCCCGGCACGCTGTACGAGAAGATCGACCCGTACCTGCGCCCGCTGTACGACGCGCTGCACGACATGCTCGACCCGGACTCGATCCCGCGCCTGATGGCCGCGGGCACCATCGAGGTCGCCCCGCTGGCCTACATGCGGGGCCGGGCGCAGCCGATCTTCACCAAGGTGCTGACGCCGGACGGCTTCCGCCCCATCGGAGACCTGCAGGTCGGCGACCTGGTCATCGGCTCGAACGGTGAGCCGACCCCGGTGCTCGGCGTCTACCCGCAGGGCGAGAAGGACATCTACCGCGTCACGGCCCAGGACGGCTCGTCGACGCTGTGCTGCGGCGAGCACCTGTGGACGGTCAGGACCGCCGCCGACCGCCGTCGCGACAAGCCGTGGCGGGTCCTGGAGACGCAGGAGATGATCGGCAACCTGCGTGCCGCGCACGCGCGCCGGTACGAGCTGCCGATGCTGACCGGCGCCGGTCTGCTTCCCGGCGCGCGATGTTCCGATGGACCCCTACGCGCTGGGCCTGCTGCTCGGCGACGGCTGCCTGACCGGATCCACCACGCCGTCGCTTCGCCACCGCGGACGACCGGAGCTGGCCTCGGCGCTGGAGGCGGCGCTTCCGGGCGTCTCGGTGCGGCGCAAGGGCGGGCTGGACTACGTCCTCGAACCGGGTGACGCCGACCCGGCGACGTGATGACGCTGGAGAACCCGGTGACCGGCGTGCTGCGCGCGCTGGACCTGCTCGGCAACACGCTCGCACGCGAAGTTCGTGCCGGACGACTACCTGCACAACTCGGCGGAGGTCCGGCTCGCTGTGCTCCAGGGCCTGCTCGACGCCGACGGCGGGCCGGTCGCGCAGGCAGGCCGCACCTGCCGCGTCCAGTACACGACCACGTCGATCCTGCTCCGGGACGACGTGATCGTCCCTGGTCCAGTCGCTGGGCGGAGTCGCCTACACCCGGCGCCGGCGCGGCGCGAGGGGCGCAAGCCGGGCCGTGCACGGGGCCGGCTCGTGCACCACCGCTACGACGCCCACGTCGTCGACATCCGCCTGCCCGAGGGCATCGAGCCCTTCCGGCTGGCCCGCAAGCGCGGACATCGTACCACGCGGCGGGCGGCGGCGGCCGCCCGATGCGCTTCATCGACAGCATCGAGCCGGCCGGCCGCGAGGAGACGGTGTGCATCCAGGTGGCCGCGGACGGACTCGCTGCTACGTGCACCGAGGACTACCTGCTGACGCACAACGCGGGCGGACCCTGAACGACGCGTTCATCATCCTCGACGAGGCGCAGAACACCAGCGCCGAGCAGATGAAGATGTTCCTGACCCGGCTCGGCTTCGACTCCCAGATCGTCATCACCGGTGACGTCACCCAGGTGGACCTGCCCAGCGGCACCAAGAGCGGGCTGCGCCAGGTGCAGGACATCCTGGCCGACGTGGACGACGTGCACTTCTCCCGGCTCACCAGCACCGACGTGGTCCGCCATAAGCTGGTCGGGCGCATCGTGGACGCCTACGAGCGCTACGACAACGCCCAGGCCGCCGAGGGCGACGCCGCACCGCGCGGCCGCGGCAACGGCGCAGGGCCCAAGAGAAAGTAACCACCCCACCACCATGGCGATCGACGTCAACAACGAGTCCGGCTGGGACATCGACGACGAGGCCGTCCTCGACGTCGCCCGCTACGCCCTGCACCGCATGCGCATCCACCCGCTCTCCGAACTGTCGGTGATCGTGGTGGACGCGGCGGCGATGGAGCAGCTGCACATGCAGTGGATGGACCTGCCCGGGCCCACCGACGTGATGTCCTTCCCGATGGACGAGCTGCGTCCCGGCAAGGAGGACGACGAGCCGGCCCAGGGCCTGCTCGGCGACATCGTGCTGTGCCCCGAGGTGGCCAAGTCGCAGGGGGAGGAGGCGCCGACCAAGCACTCCATGGACGAGGAGCTGCAACTGCTCACCGTCCACGGCGTCCTCCACCTGCTCGGCTACGACCACGAGGAGGCCGGACGAGAAGGCGGAGATGTTCGGCCTCCAGAAGGCGATCCTCGACGGCTGGCGGGCCGAGCGCGGGATCGACGGCCCGTCGCCCGCCCCCACCACCCACTGACGGCGACGGCACCCTTCGTATGATCGTCTCCGCCGTACTGCTGGTCATCGTCGCCTGGCTCGCCGCCTGCGCGGAGGCGGGCCTGGCCCGGGTCTCCCGGTTCCGCGCCGAGGACTCGCTGCGCTCGGGCCGCAGGGGCGCCAGGAACCTGATGGCCGTCGCCTCCGACCCGACCCGCTACCTCAACGTCGCGCTGCTGGTGCGCGTCGCCTGCGAGACGGCCGCGGCCGTACTGATCACCGTCGTCGCCGACCGCCACTTCGACCGCACCTGGCAGGTGCTGTGCGTGGCGATCGGCGTGATGGTGCTGGTGTCCTACGTGGCGGTGGGCGTCTCCCCGCGCACCATCGGCCGCCAGCACCCGCTGAACACCGCGACCGCCGCGTCGTACGTCCTGCTGCCGCTGGCCAGGGTGATGGGCCCGGTGCCGAGCCTGCTGATCCTGCTCGGCAACGCGCTGACGCCCGGAAAGGGCTTCAAACGCGGCCCGTTCGCGAGCGAGGCCGAACTGCGGGCGGCGGTCGACCTCGCCGAGTCGGAGTCGCTGATCGAGGACGACGAGCGCCGGATGGTGCACTCCGTCTTCGAGTTGGGCGACACCATCGTGCGCGAGGTGATGGTGCCGCGCACCGAACTGGTCATGATCGAGCGGTTCAAGACGGTCCGTCAGGCGATGACGCTGGCGCTGCGCAGCGGCTTCTCGCGCATCCCGGTGACCGGGGAGAGCGAGGACGACGTGGTCGGCTTCGTCTACCTCAAGGACCTGGCCCGCCGGGTGCACATCAGCCGCGACGCGGAGTCCGACCCGGTCTCGACGCTGATCCGCCCGGCCTCCTTCGTGCCCGACACCAAGAACGCGGGGGATCTGCTGCGCGAGATGCAGCAGCAGCGCAACCACGTGGCCGTGGTCGTCGACGAGTACGGCGGCACCGCGGGGATCGTCACCATCGAGGACATCCTGGAGGAGATCGTCGGCGAGATCACCGACGAGTACGACCGGGAGACGCCGCCGGTGGAGGACCTCGGCGGCGGGCGCTTCCGGGTCACCGCGCGGCTCGACATCGGGGATCTCGGGGAGTTGTACGGGGTGCCGCTCGACGATGACGACGTGGAGACCGTCGGGGGCCTGCTCGCCAAGTCCCTCGGCCGGGTGCCCATTCCGGGCGCCGTCGCCGTCGTCCCGCTTCCGGAGGACGGCTCCGGGCGCCGGGGTACGGTCGCGCTGCGGCTCACCGCGGAGACCCAGGCGGGGCGGCGCAACCGCATCGGAACGGTCCTGGTGGAACCCGTCACCTAGCCCCTCCCGGGCGGGGGAGCCTTACCCGCTCCGCGGGGCGGGTGCCGGTTACGAAGGCGCCGCCTTCCCCACGCCGCGGGCCGGGTGCCTTTGCGCCCGGCGGCGCCATACAGGGGCGCGGGGAACTGCGCGAGCAACCGGCCACCGGCCGGTGGTCCGGCGCGACAGCAACAGCCCCTCCGGGCCGGTGACGACGTGCAGCCACGTCGTGGCTGATCGCGCAGTTCCTCCCCCAGACTCCGTCCGGGGGTACCCCCGCGCCCCTGAAGACGGGTGCCCGGGCGGGCAAGGGGCCGTGGGTCGTGAAAGACGGGTGCCCGGGCGGGCAGGGGAGCCGTGGGTTCTGAAAGACGGGCGCCCCGCGTCCGGGGAGAACGGTGCCCCGTCGGAAGAGGGGAAGCTAGGTCCGGGGCGAGCCCTCGGAGAGGAAAGTGCGGGCGTGGCCGATGAGCGCACGCCCCGCCGGCGAGGCGTGACCCCCGGCTCCGCCAGGCCAGGCAGAGCCGCGACCGTAGCGCCGGCCGCGTAAGGCCGGACTCCGGGCAGCCCGCGGCGCGGCGGCGAGCCGGCGGCGGGCACCATCGCCACCCCCAACCCCCGCTCGGCCAGAGCGACAAGCACTTCCGGATTGCCCGCCTCGAAGGCGATCCTCGGCCGGAAGCCCGCGGCGGCGCACCCCGCGTCCACGGCCGCCCGCAGCCCCGTCCCCCGCGGCAGCACGATCAGCGGGCGCCCGGCCAGCGCGGCCAGCGGCACCGACCGCTTCCCGGCCAGCGGGTCGCCGGGCCCGACGGCCGCCACGACCGCGTCCTCGATGACCGTCTGCGTGTCGACCCCGTCGGGCGGGTCCCCGGCGAGCCCGACGAACGCCAGGTCGTAGCGCCCGTCGAGCAGCCCGTCGAGCAGCCGGTCGGAGGTGTCCTCGGCGAGGGTGATGTCGACGCCGGGGTGGGCGTCGCGGAAGCCGGCGAGCAGCCCGGGCACGTTCATGTCCGAGCCGAGCGAGGTGACCGTGCCGATGGCGACCCGGCCGGTGCAGCAGCCCGGACAGCTCCTGCACGGTGAGCCTCGCCGCGGCGACCGCGTCGAGCGCGGCCCGCGCGTAAGGGCAGCACGGCCCGGCCGGCCTCGGTGAGCCGCACGTTGCGGGCCGATCGGTCGAACAGCGGCTGCCCCAGCTCCCGTTCGAGCTGCTTGATCTGCGCGCTGACCCCGGGCTGGGCGACGTGCAGCCGGGCCGCGGCGCGGGTGAAGCCCCCTTCGTCGGCCACCGCCACCAGGTATTCGAGCTGCCGCAGTTCCATAACTGAACATGCTAGCTCAGAGAAGATCCAGATCTTGGACTTATGGATCGGGCGGAGCCAGGATGGAGGGGAACGGCAGGGGAAGGCCCCCGCCGGGAAACGAGGAGGACCGCCATGACCGCGAACCGTGAGCGCGCCGCGCACCCCGAGGACATCGCCCGGCTGCTGGTGGCCCGGGTCAACGCCCGGGACCTGGACGGCATCCTGGAGCTTTTCGAGCCGGACGCCGTCGTCGCCTTCCCGATCGACCGCCCCTCGCAGGGCACCGCGGCGCTGCGCGAGCTGTACGCGGGGCTGCTGGCCACCGATCCGGTCTTCGAGGTCGAGGAGCCGCTGCCGACCCTGATCAGCGGCGAGCTGGCGCTGACCTCCACCAGGCCGAAGGACGGCACCGGCGGCCGGGTGCAGGTGGCCCGCCGCCAGGGCGACGGCTCATGGCTGCGGGTGATCGACCGCCCGGAGTCGTAGCCGGGCCGCCGGGTGCCGGCTCAGTAGCGGGTACGGGCCGCGTACGCCGAGGCGAGCAGGTGGGCGTCGAGCAGCGAGCCGTCCATCAGGTGCCCGGCCCGCGAGTGGGCGCCGAACATCAGCTTGGCGACCGCCAGCGCCTCGCCCGAGCGCCGCAGCAGCGGCCTGACCAGTTCGGCGACGGCCTCGTCCAGGTGCTCGGCGGGCACCATCCGGTGCAGCAGCGCGAGTTCGTACGCCGTGGTGGCGCTGAAGGTGTCGCAGGTCAGCACGAGTTCGCGGACGCGGGCCGCGCCCACCTCGGAGATCAGCCGGGCCAGGGCGCCGCCCCAGGCGGGGGGCATGCCGAGGGCCACTTCCGGCATCCGGAAGCGGCAGTTGTCGGCGCCCACCCGCAGGTCGCAGAAGACGGCCAGCGCCAGGCCGGCGCCGACCACCTTGCCGTGCAGCCGGGCGATGGTCACCGGCAGCCGCGGTCTCCAGGGCCTCGCAGACCTGGCGGGCCTTGTCGGTCAGCGCGCGCAGCCGGGCGCCGCCGGGGTCGGCCTCCAGCGCGGCGGCGAACTCGTCGCGGTCCGCGCCGACGCAGAAGTCGTCGCCGGCCCCCGACAGCACGATGACGCGGATGTCGGGCTGCTGGCGGACCGCGGTCAGCAGCCGTGAGCAGGTCGTCGAGGGTGTCGGCGTTGAGCGCGTTCCCCGTGTGCGGGCTGGCCAGTTCGGCGTGCAGCACCGGTCCGGCGTGCTGGACCCGGAGCCCCTTGGAGGGCGAGGTGATGCTGTCGGTCGTCATGAATCCCTCAGGCCGGGTGCTACGGGCAGGCTCAGGATGCGCCGGAAGGCGACGCGGGGTGCGTAGATGGGCTCCTTGGCCAGCGAGAGCGCCGGAAAGCGGCTGAGCATACCGTGCACCATCATCTGGGCCTCCAGACGGGCCAGCGGGGCGCCGAGGCAGTAGTGGACGCCGCCGCTGAAGCTGAGGTGGGCGCTCTTGCGGTGCAGGTTGAACAGGTCGGCGTCAAGGTGCCGTGCGGGGTCGCGGTTGGCCGCGCCGACCATCAGGTGGACGGGGCGGTCCTGGGGTATCCGGGCGCCGCCGAGGGTGAGATCACGGCCGGCGACGCGGGTGATGACGTGCGTGGGGGAGTCGTAGCGCAGCACCTCCTCGACGGCCGCGGGCACATGGTCGGGGTGGGCCCGCAGCCACTGCCACTGCATCGGGTAGCGCAGCAGCAGCAGCGCCGTGGTGGACAGCAGCGTCGCGGTCGTCTCCAGGGCGGCCAGCAGCACGAACAGGGCCAGGAAGTACACCGCTTGGTCGGCGGCGTCCCGGTCGCTCTCCAGCTCGTCCCAGGTCCTGATCCAGGTGGAGACCGGGTCGTCGCCCGGTGCGGCTCTTCGGCGCCGGACCAGGTCCGTGAAGTAGTCGCGCAGTTGGGCGGTGGCGGCGTCGGAGCGCGCCAACTGGCTGGCGGACGGCAGGAGTTCCTGGGTGAAGACCTGGTCGTGCGTCAGCTCGCGCAGATACGCGTAGTCCGACGGCGGCAGCCCCAGCCAGCCGCCGATGGTCGCCACCGGCAGCTCCTCGCTGACCAGGGCGTGGAAGTCGGCCTCGCCGTCGCGCAGATGGGCCTCGAACCGGTCGAGCAGGCCGGTGGTCAGCGCGGCGACCGACTGCCGGAGGTCGTTCAGCGACGACCGGTCGAACATGTTGCCGACCGAGCGCCGCACCCGGGTGTGGTCGGGCGCGTTGAGCGCGGGGAGCGTACGGCTCATCTCGCGCGAGGACAGCGCGCCCCAGCGGGTCGACTCGCCCTGCCGCGCCCGCCACCGGCTGTCCGGCTCCCGCCAGTCGCGGTCGCGCAGCACCTGGTCGCACAGGTCGAAGGAGGTGACGACCCAACCGCCCCACGGGGCGGGGGTGATACCGCCCATCGACCGCAGTTCCGCGTAGATGGGAAACGGGTCGGCCTGCCCCTTCGCTGTCCTCAGTTTGGAGAACAGCGAAGTGGCGGCCCGTCGGTCGATAGGCGGGGTCGCCGCGTGCTCGACGATGGCATGCTCCTTCAAGAGTTCAATCTCACCGGCGGTTATGCATACCCATGAGGTCGAGTGCTCAGACGAGGGGAAACATGCCATGGGCTGTTGCCTGCGTCACACTCCCAGTCATTGAGTGATTACGCTCCGTTGAGCCAGTGAGGAATCGACTCCAGCGGGTGTTCTTCGCCGTCTGGGCCGGGCTCTGGTCGGGCACCGCGGCCGGTGCGGCCGGCGCGGGCTTCGGCGCCAAGGGCGTGAACCGCGCCGGCAGCGCGATCAGCGACCGGCTCCAAGGGGCGGGCACCCAGCTCAGGTTCTGCAGATCGGTGCGCAGCTCGATGTCGGGCAGCTTGTTGAGCAGCGTCTCGATCGCGGTCACCGCGATGACCAGCGCCGGGTCCTTGGCCGGGCAGACGTGCGGCCCGGCGCCGAAGGCCAGGTGCGCGCGGCCGCTGAGCGTACGGCGGTCCTCCAGCAGCGCGGGGTCCCGGTTGGCGGCGGCGAAGCTGATCACCACCGGGTCGTTCGCCCGCAGGGTCCGGCCGTCCAGCTCCACGTCGTGCACCGGGTAGTGCACGGCGTAGTTGGCGATCGGCGCGTAGTTCCAGAGCACCTCGTTGACCGCGTCCTCGACCAGCAGGCCGGCCGAGGTCTGGGTCTGGGTGTACTTCTCGTCGCCCAGCATCAGCGCGGCGCCGATGCTGATCAGCGACTGCATCGGGGCCGTGCCGCCGGACAGGAGCGTGACCAGCTGGTCCATCATCTCCATGTCGGTGAGCTTCGACGGGTGCTCCATCATGCGGGAGGTCACGTCGTCGCCGGGGCTGTGCCGCTTGAGGGTGATCAGCTCCGACAGCGCCTGGCCGAGCACCTCGTTGGCGCCGGCCGCGCCCTCGAATATGCCGGAGATGCCGAGGATGACCCGGTCGCCGATGGCGGCGGGGCAGCCGAACAGGTCGCTGTAGACCAGCAGCGGCAGTTGCTGCGCGTAGTCCGCGACGAGGTCGGCCTGGCCGCCGCGCCGGGTGCTGAACTGCGTGATCAGGTAGTCGGCGACCTGCTGCACCTGCCGGGTGAGCCGGTGCTCGTCCACGGTGGCCAGGCTGTCGGTGACCGCCTGCCGCAGCCGGGAGTGCGCGGCGCCGTCGGAGAACAGCGCGTTGGGGCGGTAGCCCATCATCGGCAGCGCGGGGCTGTCGTCCGGTACCCGGCCCTCCTTGAGCGCCCGCCAGCGGCGCGAGTCGCGGACGAACGTGCCGGGGTTCTGGAGGATCTGGAGCGCCGCGGTGTAGCTGGTGACCAGCTCGACCTCCACGCCGGGCGCGATGTCGACCGGGGTGCTCGCGCCGAACTGCCGCAGGTACTCGTAGTGGTTGTCGGGATTGGCCCCGAACTCCGGGCCGTAGAGCGCGATGTTGGCGTGTGCGGGGCAGCCGGCCGGTGGGCCCTGCTGGTCGGTGTGGTTCGTCATGCGGGACGGCTCCTAGCCGAGGCGGGACTGGAGATAGGTGACGAGGGTGATCAGCGCCTGGACGGCGGACCTCTGGTCGCGCACGTCGCAGTGGACGAGAGGCGTCTCCGCGGGAAGGTTCAGCGCCTCTCGGATCTCCTCAAGGGGGTACGGCTGCGTGCCGTCGAAGTGGTTGACCCCTATGGCACAGGGCAGACCGTGGCGCTCGACGAGGTCGAGCACGGGGAAGGACTCGCCCAGCCGGTTCGGGTCGACCAGGACCAGCGCGCCCAGGGCGCCGAGCGCGAGATCCTCCCACAGCTCCTTGAACCGCTCCTGGCCGGGCGTGCCGAACAGGTAGAGCACCAGCTCGTCGTTGAGCGTCAGCCGCCCGAAGTCCATGGCCACGGTGGTGGTCCGCTTGTTCGGCGAGCCGGTGAGGTCGTCGAGCCCCACGCTGGCCTCGGTGATCAGCTCCTCGGTGCGCAGCGGCTCGATTTCGGAAATGCTGCCGATGTAGCTCGTCTTCCCGACGCCGAAATGGCCGACGACAAGGACCTTGACGAGGGTACGTACAGCTGAGTCCACGTACACGTCATCACGCTCCGAAACGAGCCTTGAGGCCACTGAGTACATCCTGGAGAAGTTTCTCGTCGGTTCGCTGGGCAGCCGGAATGGGGGCGCGGGCGGTGACGAGTCCGTTGTCCGTCAGCTCCGCGAGCAGGATTCTCACCACGCCCAGCGGAAGCCGGGCATGGGCGGCCACTTCGGCCACCGAGAGATAGCCGCCGGAACACAGGTCCAGCACGCTCCGGCTTTCTGGCGCCAACACCCTTCCGTGCTGAGCCGCTTGAGTGGACGTCACCAAAGTGGTGAGGGAGAACGCGTTGTCGTAGGGCAGTTCGCGTCCATTGGTGATGACGTACGGCCTTACTAAATCTCCCGTCAGATCCAGGTTGGGGTCATCCATCACTTGTCGTCAGCCATCTCGCGAGGGGCGGTCGTCAGGTCCTTGCCCAACCGGGAGACGAGCTGGTGCATCCGGAAGGTGATCTCCTGCATGTCCGTGTCCGGTGAGGCGGCGACGGCCAGGTACGCGCCGGCGCCCGGCGGCGATCAGGAAGATCCAGCCGTGCGAGAACTCGATCACCGTCTGCTGCCACTTCGGGTTCCCATCGGGGCCCGCGAAGTGCGCGGTGGCCCGGCTGAGCGACTGCATGCCGCTCATGGCCGCCGAGATGGTGTCGGCCAGGTCCGGGTTCATGCCCTTCGTGGCGCCGCGCGGGAGGCCGTCCGCGGACAGCAGCACCGCATGCCGGGCGCCCGGCACGTTGGCCACGATGTCCTCGAGCATCCATGACAAATCTTGTGCGATCACTGGCGTTCGGACCCCTCGGGCTGGGTGGCGGTGCGCTGCCGGCCTGTCTGCGTGCCGAGCTGGAAGGCGCCCATCCGGGCGGCTGCGGCCCTGCTGTCCCCCTCGGACGCCGGGGCCGGCGCCGGCTCGTCCTGCTCCTCGGCCGCCCGCACGATGGAGATCGGCGCCTGGCGGGAGGCCCGCTTCGGCAGACCGCTGCGGGTGCGCCCGGTGGGGCCGGCAGGGGCTGCCGGGGCGGGCTGCGGACTGCTGGGGCGGCTGAGGTGCCTGGGACGGCTGGGACGCGCTCACGGGGTTGCTCACGGGAGGGCTGCTCCTCCGCTCGACGGTTTCCGTGGTCAAGAGTTCTTCGGGCAGCCGCACCACCGCGCGGACGCCGCCGTACGGAGAGGTGCTGCTGACATCGACGGTGAATCCGTAGCGGCGCGACAGTTCCGCGATCACCGGGAATCCGAACTGCGGCGGATTCCCGAGGTCCGACATGGCCGGAATGAATTCACCGGTGAGCAGTGCGGTCGCCTTCTGCTTCTGTTCGTCGCTCATGCCGACGCCGAAGTCGTCGACGATGACGCAGAGCCCGTTGTGCACCGGCTGGATATTGACTTCGATCGCCGTGTCGGGGCGCGAGTAGTTGGCGGCATTCGCCAGGAGTTCCGCAATGGCGAGCGCGACACCGCTCACTGCTTTCGACTCGACCGAGAAAGCGCTCTGCGAGCGGATGTTCACCCGCTCGAAGTTGCGTATCTGGCCCTGTGCGCCGCGAATGACGTCGTAGACGCTCGCGGGCTCTTTCCGGCGGCCGAGGAAGCCGCCGCAGATAACCGCGATCGCCTGGGCGCGCCGCGCGAACTGAGCGTTCGCGTGGTTCACCTCCATCAACTCCTGCAACACGGGGTGACCCCCGTACTTGCGCTGGAGGTTGTCGATGACCACCTGCTGCTCGCCGGCCAGACTCTGGAGCGTCCTGGTCGCGGCCTTGAGCACGGTCTTCGTCCGCTCGTCCGCGGACTCCTCGGCGAAGCTGATGGCCTGCGTGTGCAGCACTTCGCCGTGCGCGATGCGATTGCGAAGATCTGATAGTTCGGACGCTTGCGCCGATATTTTCTTTCTGCCCCGGCGGGTCAGGACGACAGCTATCAGCGCAGCGGCGATCAGACACCAGAACAGCGGATCTTTCCAAAAGTCTGTCATGTGGCTCTTTCTCGGCGCGCAGCCTGCCGAAGACGCCTCTGAATTGTGCGTTCAGCTGGTGTGGATCATGTGAGCAGGCGCGATGATGTTACCACCCGGATGTAGCACCGGTCGGCGAGCGGGAAAATATGTCCGCTTGCGCGGCAGGAGGGCGAAAATGCCGAATTGACTTCTTTGGCGACCCTATTAGTCGAACATGTGGGTGGATGGGGGCGGCGGGGCGCACCCGCCGCCCCGGGGCCATCGTGCTCCCCGGGGCGGCGCCGCGGATGATCGCGCGGTCGCCCCGCGTGCCGCGGATCGACAGCCCCCGGACGGCGCGCCTTTACGTCCTCGCGGGCTGACGGCGGGTACGTCCTCGCGGACTGACGCTGCGTCAGCTCGCGAACTGCCCGCGTCAGCCGCTGAATTGCCCGAGCATGCCGAGCAGGTTGGCGCTGGCGTCGTGGATCGACCCGGCCAGGCTGGTGTCGGCGAGGTAGAAGCCGAGGGCGCCGCAGGCCAGTGCGTGGGAGGATTTCAGCTCCGCCTTGCGGGTCAGGAAGACCGTGATCCCGGCGAGCGCGATGACGAGGGGCATGTGCAGGAGCATGACCGAATCACCTCATAAGAGGACGATGCTCCGCCCAGGCTAGGTGGCGCTCGCCGTCCGCGCATCTTCGGACACGGAGCGTGACGATTCGGCATAGGTGCCCGGGCGGTACGCCCTATCATCGCTCGTATGAGCGAACCGCAGCCGCCTGCCGCCCCGCACCCCGCGCCCGCGCGCAACACCTCGGCGCCGCAGCCCGCCGGCAGCCCCGACACGGTCGGCGGCCCGCGAACCCCGAGAACCCCGAGGACCGCAAGCTGATCACCCTCGCCCGGTCCGCCCGGGCCCGCAACGGCGTGCCGGAGGGCGCCGCCGTGCGCGACGAGACCGGCCGCACCTACGTCGCCGGCTCGGTGGAACTGGCCTCGCTGCGGCTGACCGCGCTCCAGACCGCGGTCGCGATGGCCGTGGCCAGCGGCGCGACGTCGCTGGAGGCGGCCGCCGTGGTCACCGCGGCCGAGACCCCCGCCGACGCCGACCGCGCGGCCGTACGCGACCTCGGCGGCCCCGCCACCCCGGTGATCCTGGCCGGCCCCGACGGCACGGTGCGCGCCACCGTCACCGCCGGCTGAAGCGCCGCAGGGCGCGGGCGGAGCCGGGCCCCGACGAGCCGGGCCGCAGCAGACACGCTCCGACGACGCGCCGAGCAGGCACCCGCGCGGGCGGCGGGCCGCAGCCGCGCGGGCGTCAGCGGCTCACAGCGCGTCGGGGCCGCGCTCCCCGGTCCTGACGCGCACCGCCGTCTCCACCGGCACCGCCCACACCTTGCCGTCGCCGATCTTGCCGGTCCTGGCCGCCGCGACCACCGCGTCGATCACCGCGTCCGCCTCCGCGTCCTCGACCAGCACCTCGATCCGCGCCTTCGGCACCAGGTCCACCCGGTACTCCGCCCCGCGGTAGACCTCGGTGTGCCCGTGCTGCCGCCCGTAGCCGCTCGCCTCGGTGACCGTCAGGCCCTGCACGCCCATCTCCTGGAGGGCCGTCTTCACGTCATCCAGCTTGTACGGCTTGATGACGGCGGTGACCAGCTTCATCCCCATGGGCTCCTGTCCTTGGCGGGCGCCGCGGCCGCCCCGGCGGCCTGGTGCAGCGCCCCGTGCGACATGCCGTGCGTGAGTACGCCGTGATCGTAGGCGGTCTCGGCGTGCACGGTGAGATCCAGGCCGGTGCGTTCCTCCTCCTCGCTGGCCCGGAAGCCCATCAGCCGGTCGATGCCCCGGGCGATGCCGTACGTGACCGCGAAGGCGTACGCCCCGACGGCCACCACCGCGACCGCCTGCCGGCCGAGCTGGCCCAGCCCGCCGCCGTAGAACAGCCCCTCGGGGCCGCCGGTCATCGACGCCGTGGCGAGCAGCCCGATCAGCAGGGTGCCGACGATGCCGCCCATCAGGTGCACGCCCACCACGTCCAGCGAGTCGTCCACCCCCCAGCGGAACTTCCAGCTCACCGCGTACGAGCACAGCACGCCCGCGGCCAGTCCGACCACCAGCGCGCCGGCCAGGTCCACGCTGCCGCACGAGGGGGTGATCGCCACCAGGCCGGCCACCGAGCCGGACGCGGCGCC
The DNA here is from genome assembly GCA_963820715.1 of uncultured Actinomycetota bacterium. Classification (GTDB taxonomy): domain Bacteria; phylum Actinomycetota; class Actinomycetes; order Streptomycetales; family Streptomycetaceae; genus Actinacidiphila. The sequence continues at coordinate 485,722 of CAWGAU010000009.1, forward strand.
CAGCGTCGTCGCGTGCCCGTCCCTGCGCTTCTCCACGAACAGCCAGCCCAGCAGGCCCGCGCAGCCCGCGGCCTGCGTGTTGAGGAACGCGGCCGCCGCCAGGCCGTCGGCGCCCAGCGCGGAGCCCGCGTTGAAGCCGAACCAGCCGAACCACAGCAGTCCCGCGCCCAGCAGCACCAGCGGCAGGTTGTGCGGCCGCATCGAGTCCTTGCGGAAGCCCAGCCGCGGCCCGAGCACGATCGCCAGCGCCAGCCCGGAGGCGCCCGAGCACACCTCGACCACCGTGCCGCCCGCGAAGTCCAGCGCGTGCAGCTTGCTCACCACCCAGCCGCCGGTGCCGAACACCCAGTGCGCGACGGGTACGTATACGGCCAGCGTCCACACCAGCACGAACACCATCCACGCGCCGAACCGGGCCCGGTCCGCGACCGCGCCGCTGATCAGCGCGGCCGTGATGATCGCGAAGGTCAGCTCGAAGGCGGCGAACAGCAGGGTCGGCACATGGCCGGTGACGCTCGCCGGGCCGATGCCGTGCATCCCGAGGTGGCTGAGGTTGCCGATCAGCCCCAGCCCGCCCGCGTCCGGCCCGAAGGCCAGCGTGTAGCCGGCCACCAGCCACACCACCGTGACCAGCGCGATCGAGATAAAGCTCATCATGAACATGTTGAGCACGCTCTTGCTGCGGACCATGCCGCCGTAGAAGAGCGCGAGGCCGGGCGTCATCAGCAGGACCAGCGCGGTGGCGGCCAGCAGCCACGCGGTGTCACCCGCGTCGACGGTCGGGTGGACGGGAGGGCCGGCGGACAGGAGCAGCACGGGGGGTCCCTTCGGGCGGCCTTCGGTCGGCCTGCGGTTCGGCGGCTTGCACGAGCGTCGGGCGTGCGCGTTACCGGATGTGGGCGTCCGTGTTTCCGCCGTGTTTCATGTTGCACGGAGGAAACATGCGGATTGCGCAGCCGTCCGCAAACCCGCCGGTTCCGCACCCGTTCGACGCCCTCGGCGGACGGTCGCGGACGCCGGGCGTCCTCCGGTGGCCGGTTCATCGGGGAGAATGGGCGCGCATGAGCGCTCGTACCCCCTCCTCCGAGGCCGCCGGGGCCCCGGCCCCGCACCGGTCCGGCTTCGCCTGCTTCGTCGGCCGCCCCAACGCCGGGCAAGTCCACCCTGACGAACGCTCTGGTCGGCCAGAAGGTGGCGATCACCTCCAACCGGCCGCAGACCACCCGGCACACCGTGCGCGGCATCGTGCACCGGCCCGAGGCGCAGCTCGTCCTGGTCGACACCCCCGGCCTGCACAAGCCCCGCACGCTGCTCGGCGAGCGGCTCAACGACGTGGTGCGCAGCCACCTGGTCCGAGGTCGACGTGATCGGCTTCTGCCTGCCCGCCGACCAGAAGCTCGGCCCCGGCGACACGTACATCGCCCGCGAGCTGGCCGGGATCAGGAAGACGCCGAAGGTCGCGATCGTCACCAAGACCGACCTCGTCGACTCCAAGCAGCTCGCCGCGCAGCTCATCGCCGTCGACCGGCTCGGCCGCGAACTCGGGCTGGAGTGGGCGGAGATCGTGCCGGTCTCGGCGGTCGGCGGCGACCAGGTGGCGCTGCTCGCCGACCTGCTGGTCCCGCTGCTGCCCGAGGGCCCGCAGCTCTACCCCGAGGGCGACCTCACCGACGAGCCCGAGCAGGTCATGGTCGCCGAGCTGATCCGCGAGGCCGCGCTCGAAGGCGTACGCGACGAGCTGCCGCACTCCATCGCCGTCGTGGTCGAGGAGATGATCCCCCGCGAGGGGCGCGCCGCCGACAAGCCGCTGCTCGACATCCACGCGAACCTCTACATCGAGCGGCCCAGCCAGAAGGGCATCATCATCGGCCCCAAGGGCGCCCGCCTCAAGGAGGTCGGCACGAAGTCCCGCCACCAGATCGAGGCGCTGCTCGGCACGCCGGTCTTCCTCGACCTGCACGTCAAGGTGGCCAAGGACTGGCAGCGCGACCCGAAGCAGCTGCGCAAGCTCGGGTTCTAGCGGAAGGCGCGCACATTCAGGGGCGCGGGGAACTGCGCGCTCAGCAGGCCACCGGGCTGAGGCCGGGGAGTGGACCGGAACCGTAGCGGCGGGAGCCCTGCTGTCACCCGCGCCGCGGGTGGAGGTCCATCAGGGGCCCTGCGCCCTTCAGCACGCGGTGGATCGGCGCCGTCTCCGTCCGGCGGATGCCGGGAAGCGCGGCGACCGGCCCGGTCAGATAGCGGTAGAGCGCGCCCGGATTCTTGCAGTTGATGGCCGCGTAGACGTTCGCCGTCCCCGTGGTGGCCGCCGCGAACGCCACCTCCGTGTGCCGGGCCAGCGCCTCGCCGACCTCCGCCAGCCGGCCCGGCTCGACCTCCAGCCACAGCCCGGCCCGCATCTGCCCGTACAGATCGCCGTCGCCGAAGTCCAGGTCGTAGTAGAGCGCGCCGGACGACCGCAGTTCCGACAGCCGCCGCCGTACCGTCGTCTGCGACCAGCCGGTCACCGCGGCCAGGTCGGCGGCGGAGGTGCGGCCGTCCGTCGCGAGCACGTCCAGCATCCGGCGGTCGCCGGCGCCGAGCGGGAAGGGCTCGGTCACCTCCGCCACCCGGTCCGCGGGCGCGTCCGCGGGGGCCAGCGCACGGATCTCGGCGGGCGTCAGCGGCCCGGTCCTGCTCACCGGGCTCAGGTCCTGCCCGAAGAAGACGTGCAGCATCGCGTGCGCGCTCACCTGCACCACCCGCGGGGTGCGCGGCAGCTTCTCCAGCAGCAGCGCCTCGTCCTGGCCGGGCGCCGCGGCCTGCGCGAGGCAGCAGATCTCGGTGCCGCCGGAGATCAGGCTCACCCAGCGGGTGTCGGTCCGCCGGGCCAGCGCCTCACCGATCGACGCGGCCGCGTCCGGAGTGCAGCGCACCCGCACGAACCACGGGGTCAGCCCCACCCGCAGCGGGTCGGTGAGCCCCAGCACCCGCACCGAACCGGCCTGCCGCAGCCGCCCGTAGCGCCGGGCCACCGTCTGGTCCGAGACGCCCAGCACCTGCGCGATCCGGTTGAACGGGGCCCGGCCGTCGATCTGGAGGGCCTGCATGATGCGCTGGTCGAGGTCGTCGAGTCCGGTCAGCGGCGCCCATGGCGGTGTCGGAATCCATCACCTCAGGCTAGGCGATGTCGGAATGCGCCGCGTAAGGCACTGTGGCTGTGGCCGGAGCCGGGGCGCACCGGATCGTGGGACCACCGGCCCTTCCCGGGCCCGCACGAACCCGCACACGTCCCGCACCACCCGGGCACGTCCCGTACCGGAAACGGAGCTCCTCCCATGCGCAAGTGGCTGCCCCTCGTGGCGATATGCCTGGGCGCCTTCATCCTGCTGGTCGACGTCACCATCGTGAACGTCACGCTGCCGAGCATGGCGTCCCACCTCCACGCGTCCTTCGCCTCCCTGCAATGGGTGATGGACATCTACGCGCTCGCGCTCGCCGCGCTGCTGATGGTCACGGGCTCGCTCGCCGACCTGGTCGGATACCGGCGGGTCTACGTCGTGGGCCTGATCGTCTTCGCGTTCGCCTCGCTGGCGGCCGCGCTCTCGCCCAACGCGGCGGCGCTCATCACCGCGCGGGCCGTCCAGGGCGTGGGCGGGGCCGCGATGTACGCGACCTCCGCGGCGCTGGTGGCCGCGACCTACCACGGGCGCGACCGCAGCACCGCGTTCGGCGTGTGGGGAGCGGTCAACGGCGCCGCCGCCGCGGCCGGCCCGATACTCGGCGGGCTCCTCACCCAGGGGTTCGGCTGGCAGGCGATCTTCCTGGTGAACCTGCCGGTCGCGGTCGTCGCCGTCGTCCTCAGCATGAAGGTGCTGCCCGCCGGGCGGCGCGGCAGCGGACGGCTCGACCTGCCCGGCGCCACCGCCTTCACGCTCTCCGCGGCCTCGGTCACCTACGCGCTCATCCGCGGCGGCGAGCACGGCTGGACCCGGACACCGACCCTGGCCGCCTTCGTGGTCGCCGTGGTCGCCGCGGTGGCCTTCGTGGTCATCGAGGCGCGCACCAGCCAGCCCATGATCGACCTCGCGCTGCTGCGCCGGCCCGACCTTCTCCGGGCTGCTCGGCGGGGCGCTGCTGCACCAGGCCGCGTCGTTCTCCGGGCTCGTCTACATCTCGCTGTGGCTGCAGAACGCCCTCGGGCTCAGCCCGATCCGCGGCGGGCTCGCGATCATGCCGCTGGCCGGGGCGTCCTTCGTGGTCGCCGCGCTCGTCGGGCGGTTCACGCACGGGGTCGCTCCGCGGGTGCCGATCATGGGCGGCCTGCTGTTCGTCGCGGTCGGGTCCGCGATCCTGTGGCGTACGGTGCACGCGACGTCCGGGCAGTCCGCGCTCTTCGTCGGGTTCACGGTCGTCGGGGTGGGGGTCGGGCTCGCCACGCCCGTACTGGTCTCCGCGGCCGTCGACGTGGTGCCGCCGCAGCGGGCCGGCATGGCGGGCGGCGCGGTCAACACCTTCAAGCAGCTCGGGTTGACGCTCGGGATCGCGCTGTTCGGCGCGCTCTTCAGCTCCCGGGTGCGCAGTGTCGCCTCCGGCGGGGGTTCGATGCGGGCCGGGTACGCCTCCGGGCTCGACCGCATCTCCCTGGCCGCCGCTGTCGCCGCGCTCCTCGGCCTGGTGGTCGTCCTGGCGACGGTCCGCCCCAAGGCCCGCACGGCGCCCGATCCGGCCCTGGCCACGGCGCCCCACGAGGCGGCGCCGACCCCCAACTGACCGCTGCCCACTGGGGTTCGCCGGACCCCGGGGGCCCTCTCCCTCCACGGTGAGCACCGCGAGGGAGAGGGCACCCCGGGCTTCCCCCTCCGCGGGGTGCGCATGAGGGGGAGCGCACCCGGCATCTCCGGGGGTGGGGTGCCGCGAGGGAGCGGGCACTCGGCCCTCTGCGGGGGTGAGAGAGGGGGAGACGGTTCCCCCTCTTTTCCGCCGCGGCGGGGGGAAGTCCGTGGGCGGGTGTCGGCGGTGCCGTGCCGGGCGCAACCCGCTTGGGGTGCGCGGGAGTTCGGCACCGCCGGTTCCGGCCGTCCGGCGTCCCGCCGTTGCGGCGGTTCCAGGGCAGGGTGCCGGGTCCGGCCGGCTGCCGGGTGCCGTGAGAGGGGAGCGCACCCGGCAGCTCCGGGGGGCGGGGCGCCGTAAAGGCCAGGGTGCGGGCCTCCCCGGGGGCGGGGTGCCCTGAACGGACGGGGTTCGGGTCCCTCCGGGGACAGGGCGCCGTAAAGGCCAGGGTGCGGGCCTCCCCGGGGGCGCGGGGTGCCGCGAAGGAAGGTGCCTGGCCTTCCGGGAGGAGCTAAGGTGCGGGTGTGCACAACTCCCCGAACCCGTGCTGGTGGCGCTCCCCGTAGGAGCGGCCACCTCGTACCCATGACCCGGGCCGTTCGTTTGGACGGCCCGTTCGCGTTCCCTGGACCGGGGGTGCGGCTGCCGTCCGGCGGCGGCAGCCACTTTTCAGGAGACGCCATGACCACCTCCGTCCCGCCCGCCGACGTGCTCGGCACATCCTCCGCCCAGGCCCGCAGCGCCGTACTGGAGCGCGAGATCCAGCGCGACCCCGCGCGATTCCGGGTGCTGACCGGCGACCGGCCGACCGGCGCCCTGCACCTCGGCCACTACTTCGGCACCCTCCACAACCGGGTCCGGCTCCAGGACCTCGGAGCGGACGTGATGCTCGTCATCGCCGACTTCCAGGTCCTCACCGACCGCGACGTCGCCGACAACCTCGCCGGGTACGTCGAGGACCTGCTGCTCGACTACCTCGCGATCGGCATCGACCCGGCCCGCTCCACGGTCTTCACCCACAGCGCGGTCCCGGCGCTCAACCAGTTGCTGCTGCCGTTCCTCAGCCTGGTCTCGGTCGCCGAGCTGAGCCGCAACCCCACCGTCAAGGACGAGATCGCGCACTCCCGGCAGTCCGCCGTCAGCGGCCTGATGTTCACCTACCCCGCCCACCAGGCCGCCGACATCCTGTTCTGCAAGGCCGACCTCGTCCCGGTCGGCCAGGACCAGCTACCGCACCTGGAGATCACCCGCACCATCGCCCGCCGCTTCAACGAGCGCTACGGGGGCGACTCCCCGGTCTTCCCCGAGCCGGAGGCGCTGCTGTCCACCGCCCCGCTGCTGCTCGGCACCGACGGCGGCAAGATGAGCAAGAGCCGCGGCAACGCCGTGGCGATCGGCGCGTCCGCCGACGAGACGGCCCGGCTGCTGCGCGGCGCCAGAACCGACGCCGAGCGGCACATCACGTACGACCCGGTGGGCCGCCCCGAGGTGTCCTCGCTCGTGCTGCTCGCCGCCCTGTGCGAGGAGTCCGGGCCCGAACAGGTCGCCGAGGAGATCGGCGGCGCGGGCGCGGCCGCGCTGAAGAACCGGGTCACCGAGGCGGTCAACGAGCGGTTCGCCCCGATCCGGGCCCGCCGCGCCCAGTACGCGCAGGACCGCGGCCACCTGCGCCAGGTGCTCCGGGAGGGCAACGAGCGCGCCGTCGCCGTGGCCGACGCCACCCTCAGCGAGGTGCGCGCCGCGATGAACAGCCTCTACTGAACTCCCCGCGGCCCACGTCCGGTACGCGGCGGGCCCCTTCCCCCTGGCCGTACTTGACGGAAGCATCGGCGGCTGCCGATGCTTCCGTCATGGACGACGAGCCGGACCGGCAACTCCCGGCGGACGTACTGGAGATCGAGACGCCCGCGCACTTCGCCGCGCTGGGCCATCCGCTGCGCCAGCGCGTGCTGTTCGCGCTGCGGGCCGCGCCCGCCACCACCGGGCAGCTCGCCGACCGGCTGCGGGTGCCCAAGGGGAACGTCGCGCACCACCTCAAGGTCCTCCGCGAGGCCGGGCTGATCCGCGTCGCCGAGACCCGGCGGGTGCGCGGCGGCCACGAGCACAGCTACGAGCGGGCCGCCCGCCGGATCGAGATCTCCGATCCGGAGGCGGACTCCACGGCCGCGCTGCTGCACGCCGTCCGGCAGGAGGTGGCGGCCTCCCCGTCGGCCACCGCCGACATCCGGCTCGGCCACCTGCGGATGAGCCCGGCCAAGGCGCGCGAACTGCGGCTGGCCCTCAACCGCCTGCTGGACGAGGTCGAGGAGGACCCGGAGGGCGAGCCGGTGCACGGCGTGCTGATCGCCCTCTTCCAGCAGTCCTGAGCGGCACGGCTACGAGTACGGCTGCGGCTGCGGTTGTGCGTCGCGTTCCCGCGCGGGTCCCGTCCGGCCACGGCGGTACGGTGCCCGCCGGACCGCGACGAAGCGTCCGTACATCCCGCCGCTTCGTCGCGGCGGCCCCGACCCCCGTACGCACAAGGCCGGTTCGCCGCCCACGTCCCGCCCCGTCCGTCCCGCCGCTCAGACGCCGCCGCTCAGACCCCGGCGCCGGACGCCGCGCCCGCCCGCGCCGACGGCTCAGGTGCTCCCGGCAGTTCGGGCCCCGCGGGCCCCGCGGCCCCCGCCGCCTTGAGCGCGGGCAGCAGCACCAGTGCCAGCGCGATCGCGGCCGCGTCGAAGCACGCCCCGATGAGGAACGCCTCGTGGAAGACGCTCACCCGCGCCGCCATGATCCGCGACGGCGCCCCGTGCGCGGCCTCGGTCAGCGCCGCGACCCGGGAGAAGGCGATGGTCGACACGACCGCGACGCCGAGCGCCCCGCCCGCCTCCTGGCTGGTGTTGATCAGCCCCGCGGCCAGCCCCGACCGCGCCTTGGGCACCCCGGCGAAGGCCGCGACCTGCAACGGCACGAACGTCAGCCCCAGGCCCAGCCCCGCGGCCAGGAACGCCGGCAGCACGCCGCCCGCGTAGCCCGCGTGCGCCGGCAGCCGGCCGAGCAGCAGCATCCCGGCCATGGTGAGCACCAGTCCGGCGATCAGGACCGGCTTCGCCGCCATCTTGGTGACCAGTTGCGAGGCCACGCCGGCGCCGACCGAGACGATGACGGCCAGCGGCACGTACGCCAGGCCGGTCCTGAGCGGCGAGTAGCCGAGCACCTGCTGCATGAAGAGGCTGGCGAAGAAGAACAGCGTGACCAGGGTGCCGAATTGGAGGACCGCCAGGACGTTGGCGGCGCGCAGCACCGGCAGCCGGAAGACGTCCAGCGGGATCAGCGGGGCCGCGGCCCGCCGTTCGACCTGGACGAAGGCGGCCAGCAGCGCCGCGGCGGCCGGCAGCCCGCCGACCGTACGGGCCGACGTCCACCCCGCCTCCGAGGTCTGCCCGAGGGTGAAGATCAGCAGCACCAGCCCGGCGGTGAGCACCACCGCGCCCGCCGTGTCGAACCGGCGGCTGCGGTGCTCGGCCCGGCTCTCCGGCACGATCAGCGGGGCGGCCGCCGCGGCCGCCAGGCCGATCGGCACGTTGACGAAGAAGATCCACCGCCAGCCGGGCCCCTCGGTGAACACGCCGCCCAGCACCACCCCGGCCACCGACGCCACGCCGCTGATCCCGCCCCAGACGCCGAGCGCCTTGTTGCGTGCGGGCCCCTCGGCAAAGGTGCTGGTCAGGAGGCTGAGCGCGGCCGGGGCGACGAGGGCGGCGCCGAGCCCCTGCAGGCCCCGGGCGCTGATCAGCAGCGCCGGCCCCTGCGAGACGCCGGCCAGCAGGGAGGCGGCGGCGAAGGTGAGCAGGCCGGCCCGCAGCACGCGGCGGCGGCCGAAGGTGTCGGCCAGCCGCCCGCCGAGCAGCAGGAATCCGCCGAGCACCGTGCCGTACGTGGTCACGACGTACGGCAGGTAGCTCTCGGAGATGCCGAGGCCGCGCTCGATGGTGGGGAGGGCGACGTTGACGATCGAGACGTCGAGGAACGTCATGAATCCGGCGACGCACAGAAAGGCCAGGACGAGTCCGGGGCGGCCGGCGGGGGGTGCGGTGGACATGGCGGGACTCCAGCTTCGGGACGGGCCGTCGGTGTGGCGGCCCGGCGAAGCTAACATCCTGGGGATAGTAGATACCTAGAGGAAAGTGACCTGGGTCACATCAGGCTCGCTGGTTCCAGTGCAGCTCGGTCCAGATCGTCTTGCCCTGCGCGGTGAACCGGACGCCCCACCGGGTGCCGAGCTGCGCGACGATGAACAGGCCGCGCCCGCCCTCGTCCTCGTACCGGGCCCGCTTCAGGTGCGGCGCCGTGCTCGACGGGTCGGAGACCTCGCACACCAGCTTGTCGCCGGCCTGGATCAGCCGCAGCCGTACGGTGTCGCCGCCGCCGTAGCGCACGGCGTTGGTCACCAGCTCGCTGACCACCAGCTCGGCGGTGAAGAGGAGTTCGGCCGGCGCCTGCCACGACTCCAGCCGCCCGGTGGCCAGTTCGCGGGCGGTGGCCACCGCGGCGCCCTCGGACGGCAGCTCCCACAGCGCGGTGCCGGTCGGCGGCACCTCCCGTACCCGGGCCAGCAGGAGAGTGGCGTCGTCCGTCAAGTGCGGTCCGGCCGACTCGCGTTCGGGCGCCATCCCCTCGACCAGCCGGGACGCGAGTTCGTCCAGGTCGTCGGACGGCCGGGTGCCGGCCAGGAGTTCGCGCAGGCCGGTCATCCCGGCGTCGATGTCCCGGCCGGGGTGCGCGACCAGGCCGTCGGTGTAGAAGACCAGCGTGCTGCCCGGCTCCAGCTCGATCTCGGCCACCTCGAACGGAAGGCCGCCGACGCCCAGCGGGGGCCCCGGCGACAACTCGACGAACTCCGCCCGGCCGTCCGGACGGATCAGCCCCGGCGGCGGATGGCCGGCACTGGCCAGCGCGCACCGCCGGGCCACCGGGTCGTAGACCGTGAACAGGCAGGTGGAGCCCAGCGCGGCGAGTTCGTTCTCCTCGGCGAGCCGGAGCACCAAGTCGTCCAGGTGCGTGAGGAGTTCGTCCGGTGCCAGGTCCAGGTCGGCGAGCGTCTGCACCGCGGTGCGCATCCGGCCCATCATCGCGGTGGCCCGCAGCCCGTGCCCGACGACGTCGCCGACCACCAACGCCACGCGCAGGGAGGAGAGTTGGATGACGTCGTACCAGTCCCCGCCCACCCCGCCGCCCGCGGAGGACGGCAGGTAGCGGGCCGCGGTGCGGGCCGCCGCCGAGTGCGATATCGGCGGCAGCAGGCTCTGCTGCAACTGGAGCGCAGCGGTGCGCTCGCGGGCGTAGCGGCGGGCGTTGTCGATGCCCAGCGCGCCCCGGGCGGCGATCTCCCGCAGCACGCGCGCGTCGTTGTCGTCGAACGGCGGCGCCCCCGCGCCGCGCCAGATCTCCAGGCCGCCCAGGATCATGCCGCGGGCGATCAGCGCGATGCCGAGGAAGTCGTTGCCGCCCTCCGGCACGAGCCGCCCCATCAGCTCGCGGTCGCCGCGCAGCGCCCGGAGCATCGAGGCCCGGTCGGGTACGGCCATCACCTCGCCCTGCCGGTACTGGAGGCGCACCGGCACGTCCGGCATCGGCGGCACATGGTCGCCCGGCTGCACGTACGGCGGCGGCCAGGCGATCCCCGCCGAGGTCACCGCGGTCCGCCGCAGTCCCACCTCTTCATTGGTGCGCGGCGCCGGTTCGCCGCCGATGAAGACCTCCTCGGCCAGGTTCACGCCCGCCAGGTCCGCCAGCGCCGGCACGAAGGCGTCCGCGAGCTGCTGCGCGGTGGTGACCACGTCCAGCGACTCCCCGATCCCCTCGGTCGCTTGGAACAGCAGGTCCAGCCGTTCCCGCGCCCGGTGCTCCTCGGTGATGTCGATCAGCGCGACCAGCACCCCGTGCCCCTGGCCGGGCGCGCCCTCCACCCGCAGCGCGAACAGCGACACGGTCAGCGGCGACCCGCGCATCTGCTGGACGTGGAAGAGCATGGGCGCGCCGGTGGCCCGCACCTGCTCCAGCCGGGCGGTGAGGTCTTCGGCGTCGCCGGGCGGCACCAGGTCCGCCGGCCGTGTACCCGGTTCGACCACGAGCCCGTGGAAGCGGGCCCGGTCCAGCAGCGTACGGCTGACCCGCAGATCCGCGTCGAGGATCACCAGGCCGATGTCGCTCTGCCGGGCGAGCGCCTGCTCCAGCGCCCGTCCGACCTCGTCCGCCGCCACCGGCGACTGGCTCTCCGGCTCCGGCCGCTTCGCCGTCATAGGGCGATTTTAGGCTTTACCAGGAGGTTTCGCGTGATGCGGGGTCCCGTGCCCGCCCGTACCTGGCCGTACCTGCCCGCGACCCGCCTGCCTGTGGTGCCGGCCCGGCGGGGAAGGCGGCATCCGGCGTATAGTCGGTACCCGGAAGATAGTGCTGCGGCGCGCCGAGGAGGCCGGATGACCACGGGTGCGGGGGACACGGACGTACGGGCCGCGGGCGCCGCGAGCGATGACGTACGCCACACCGGCGTCCGCGACGCCGCCGTACGGGCCGCGGACGTGTCCGGTCCGGGCGCGCGGCGGGCGAAGGGCGCGGCGGGCGGGACGGTGCAGGCGTGCCCGGTCACCCCGGTGATCGACATCGTCTTCAGCCGCTGGACCACCCCGATCCTGTGGGCGCTCAACGAGTACGGGCGGCAGCGGTTCGTGGAGCTCCAGCGCTCCATCGGCGCGATCACGCCCAAGGTGCTCAGCCAGCGGCTCCGCCAGATGGAACGCGACGGCCTGCTCACCCGCACCTACCACCCGGAGGTGCCGCCGCGGGTGGAGTACGAGATCACCGAGCTGGGCCGCAGCCTCGCGCCGCTGTTCGCCTCGCTCGTCGAGTGGTCGTCCGCCAACCTGCCGCGCGTCCAGGCGGCGCGGGACGACTTCGACGCCGCCGACCAGTAGCCGCGGCCGGCGGCGGGGCTCCGGTCCCTACGCCCCCTCCCGGAGCACCGCCGTGATCAACTCCCGCTGGGCCGGGGTGAGATGGGGGTCCGCGCAACGGGTGGTGCGGCCGTCCGCCGTGATGGCGTAGGTGAAGCCGTCCGGGGTCGGGGCGCGGTGCGGGGGAGGGGGCGGCGCGGACAGCGCCTGGGCGGCGAGGGATTCGAGGCGGGGCGCGTCGGGGTGGCCCGCGGTGTCGACCGCGGCACGGCGTTCGATGCCGGCGAAGCCGCCGGTACGGGCCACCTCGATGCGCACGGGGGTCACGCCTCCTGGGTCTGCTCGCCCGGCTGCTGCCGGGGGAGCCCGGTGGCGGCGGCCGGAGCCGCGGCCGGGGTGACGCCCACGCCCGTCCACGCCGCCTGGACCGCCCGGACCTGGGCCCCGTCGCCGTACCGCGCCTTCGCCGACGCGACCGTGAGCCCGGCGAAAGCCGCGAAGTCCGCGTCGGCGGCGAGCGATCCGCCGGTGAGGGTGTCGTACCAGATCTGCCCCGCCTGCTCCCAGGCATGGCCGCCGAGCGCCTCGGCGACGAGGTAGAACGCGTGGTTGGGGATGCCGGAGTTGATGTGCACCCCGCCGTTGTCGCTGCGCCTGGTGACGTAGCCGGCCATGGTGGCGGGCTGCGGGTCCTTGCCCAGCCGCGGGTCGTCGTAGGCGGTGCCCGGCGCCTTCATGGAGCGCAGCGCCGTGCCGTGCACGCCCGGCGCGAGCAGCCCCGCGCCGATCAGCCAGTCCGCCTGGTCGGCGCTCTGCCCGAGCGCGTACTGCTTGATGAGGCTGCCGAACACGTCGGACACCGACTCGTTGAGCGCGCCGGACTGGCCGTGGTAGTCGAGGTTGGCGGTGTACTGCGTGACGCCGTGGGTGAGTTCGTGGCCGATGACGTCGACCGGGAGGGTGAAGTCGAGGAAGATCGTGCCGTCGCCGTCCCCGAAGACCATCTGCTCGCCGTTCCAGAAGGCGTTGTTGTAGCCCTGGAGGTAGTGGACGCTGGCCGTCAGCGGCAGCCCCTTGTCGTCGATCGGAATGCCGGCCGTACGCCTTCAGGTACGTCTCGAAGGTGGCGCCGAGCCCGTCGTACGCCCGGTTGGCGCTCGCGTCCTTCGACGGCTTGGCGCCCTCGGCGCGCAGCTTGCGGCCGGGCAGGGTGTCCTTGTGCTTCGCGTCGTAGACCGTACGGTCCGGCTGGTCCGCGGCGGCCGGCGGCGGCGGGGCCGCGGTCACCCCGGCCACGGCGTTCAGCCGCCGCCGGGTGCGCTGCCCGGCGTCGTGTTCCAGGGTGTGCCGGGCCGGGCCCGACAGCACCGGGTCGTCGGCCGTGGCCAGCTTGTCCAGGATGTGCGGCGGCACGATCGTGCAGAAAACTCCCATGTACGCAAATGTGGCACATCCCCTTACGCACTGTCACCGGCTTGCGCCGCGATCCACGGAAAAGGAGTACGGCGCCATACCCGCTCCGCGGGGTGGGTGCCGGTTCGTAAGGCGGCGCCTTCCCAACGCCACGGGGCGGGTGCCTTTGCGGGAGGGCCGCACCTTCAGGGGCGCGGGGTGGGTGCCTTTGCGTAAGGCGGCCACCATCCAGCTCCGCGGGGTGGGTGCCCTTGCGGACGAGGGCGCCATCCATGGGCGCGGGGTGGGTGCCTTTGTGTAAGGCGGCCGCCATCCATGGGCGCTGGGGGCACCCCCGGACGGAGTCTGGGGGAGGAACTGCGCGGGCAACCGGCCACCGGCCGGTGGTTCCGGATTCAGACCGCAAGGGGCTGGGCCTGCGGGCCCGGTGCGCCACCATGGTGGCTGGTCGCGCAGTTCCCCGCGCCCCTAAAAAAACGAGGCGCCGCCCTGCGCAAGGGCACCCCAGTCCCGTAGAGGCGTGGCGCCGCCATACTGCAAGGGCGCCCCGCTACCGGGGGAGGACGGGCCCTGCGCAGGCGGGATCGGCCGGCAGGTGGAACCGTCTTGCATAGTGAGAGGACCCACCGCTGGCTGCGGGATCGGGCCGGGCGTCGGTTAGAGTCGCTCCCATCATGCGTTTCGGGCTGCTTCTCCTTAGCCGCCGCGGCGAGGGCCTGTAGTCGTAGGCCGACCCCCTCCCCGCGGAGAACGGTGTTGCCCACCGTCGGCCGTCCCTTCAGCGGACCCCCGAGGAGCCCGAGCCCGATGCCCAGCCAGAACCGTGTAGGCCGCGCCACGCCCGTCACCGCCGCGACCGCCGCCCAGCGCCCCACCGCGATGCCGATCCACAAGTACGGCCGCTACGAGCAGGTCGACATCCCCGACCGCACCTGGCCCGACGCCCGGGTCACCAGGGCCCCGCGCTGGCTGTCCACCGACCTGCGGGACGGCAACCAGGCGCTGATCGACCCGATGTCCCCGGCCCGCAAGCGGGAGATGTTCGACCTGCTGGTGCGCATGGGCTACAAGGAGATCGAGGTCGGCTTCCCCTCCTCGGGCCAGACCGACTTCGACTTCGTCCGCTCCATCATCGAGCAGGACGCGATCCCCGACGACGTGACGATCTCGGTGCTGACCCAGTCCCGCGAGGAGCTGATCGAGCGGACCGTCGAGTCCCTGGTGGGCGCCCGCAAGGCCACCGTCCACCTGTACAACGCGACCGCCCCGGTCTTCCGCCGGGTGGTCTTCCGCGGCAGCCGCGAGCAGGTCCGGCAGATCGCGGTCGACGGCACCCGGCTGGTCATGGAGTACGCCGACAAGATGCTCGACGACCGGACGGTCTTCGGCTACCAGTACAGCCCGGAGATCTTCACCGACACCGAGCTGGACTTCGCCCTGGAGGTCTGCGAGGGCGTCATGGACGTCTGGCAGCCCGAGGACGGCCGCGAGATCATCCTCAACCTGCCCGCCACGGTGGAGCGTTCGACCCCCTCCACGCACGCCGACCGGTTCGAGTGGATGTCCCGCAACCTGTCGCGGCGCGAGTACGTGTGCCTGTCCGTGCACCCGCACAACGACCGCGGTACGGCGGTGGCCGCCGCCGAGCTGGCGCTGATGGCCGGCGCCGACCGGATCGAGGGCTGCCTGTTCGGGCAGGGCGAGCGGACCGGCAACGTCGACCTGGTCACCCTGGGGATGAACCTGTTCTCCCAGGGCGTCGACCCGCAGATCGACTTCTCGCAGATCGACGAGATCCGCCGCACCGCCGAGTACTGCAACCAGATGGAGATCCACCCGCGCCACCCGTACGCGGGCGACCTGGTCTACACGTCCTTCTCCGGCTCCCACCAGGACGCCATCAAGAAGGGCTTCGAGGCGATGGCCGCCGACGCGCAGAGCCGGGGCACGACCGTGGACGACATCGAGTGGGCGGTGCCGTACCTGCCGATCGACCCCAAGGACGTCGGCCGCTCCTACGAGGCCGTCATCCGCGTCAACTCGCAGTCCGGCAAGGGCGGCGTGGCGTACGTGCTGAAGAACGGCCACAAGCTGGACCTGCCGCGCCGGATGCAGATCGAGTTCTCCCGGATCATCCAGGCCAGGACCGACACCGAGGGCGGCGAGATCACCCCCGAGCAGATCTGGTCGGCCTTCCAGGACGAGTACCTGCCCACCCCCGGCAACCCCTGGGGCCGGATCGCGCTGCGCTCCGCCCAGAGCTCGACCTCCAGCGACGGCTCCGACGAGCTGACCGTCGAGGCCGTCGTGGACGGCGTGCCGACCACCCTGACCGGCTCGGGGAACGGCCCGATCTCGGCGTTCTTCGACGCGCTGGCCGCCACCGGTGTCGACGCCCGGCTGCTGGACTACTCCGAGCACACCCTCAGCGAGGGCGCCTCGGCCCAGGCCGCCTCGTACATCGAGTGCGCCATCGACGGACGGGTGCTGTGGGGCATCGGCATCGACCCCAACACCACCCGCGCCTCGCTCCAGGCCGTGGTCTCCGCGGTCAACCGGGCCGGCCGCTGACCTTCCGCCGCCCCGGCGCGAGGACCGTCCGATCCGGTCCCCGCGCCTTCGGACGGGCCGCAGATCCGGACCGTCCGCCACCCGCGCGGGACCGATGACCCGGCCCCGCGTCAACCCGGCGACCGCCGATCGCGCACCCGGGTGATTTCCGCGCGGCCGCCGGATGTCTGCGCCAGCGATGGGGCCGCGGCCTTCTTACGGTTCGGCCATGTCCCTGAACTTCCGCACACCGGCGCTCGCCGTCACGGCCGCGGCCGCCCTCCTGTGGGCCGCCGCGGCCGTCCCCGCGGCGGCCCGCACCGCCGTCCCCGTGCTCCCCGCACCGCTCCCGGTGGCGGCCCTCACCGTGGGACTCGTCCCGCCGCCCGGCCCGCTGGCGGCCCTCCCCGTCGTCCCGTCCACCCACTGCGTGCTCACCCTGCACCGCGCGGACGCCCCCACCGCCCGCTGCGGGGCCGCCGCGCTGACCCGGGCCGCCCGGACCGGCACCCTGCTGATGACCTGGTACCGGGACGCCGGATACACCGGCGACAACACCGACCTGCGCAGCGACGACGGCCCCTGCCCGGCGGCCGGCGCGGGCGTCTCCGACCTCGGCGGCGACCTCGGCCCAGGCTGGAGCGCGGCGATCTCGTCCTTCCGCGTCTTCGGCGGCTGCGCGGTCGTCGAGGGCTTCGCCGCCGACCGGTACGAGGGCGAGTCCCGGATCTGGGTCGGCGACCAGCCCTACGTCGGCGACGACTGGAACGACCGGATCGCCTCCCTGGTCGTCCGCGGCTGACCCCTTCGCGCCCCCTCGCGCCCCCTGGCACCCCTCGCGCCCCCGGCCCGGCCGGTCCGCGAAACCGCTGTCCTTGCCCCGAAAACACGTCAATCCGGGTACCGCGCGAACAACCAAAGGTGAATTGCCTCCCTACGCGGTACTGACTGGGCCTCGCCGCTGTGGCTAACATCACGTTGTACGGCACCGTGGCCGGGTCCAATACGCACGCGTCCGGGCCGATGCGGGGTACGTACCGGGACGAGGACGGCCGGAGGGTGCGATGAAGTTGGGGCCTATCTGGGGTGTGCGCACGGCCTGGCACACCGAGGACGACGGCGAGTTCTACTGCCCCGACTGCGGTGGGGACCGCGCCTACCAGCGCAGAACCGGCACCCGCAGGCTCACCGTGCTGCACGTCCCGCTGCTCGCCCGCGGCCCGGCCGGCACCGTCGTCGAATGCACCGCCTGCCACCGGCAGTACGGCTCCGAGGTGCTGCTCCGGCCGACCACCACCCGCTTCTCGGCGATGCTGCGGGACGCCGTGCACACCATCGCGCTGGCCGTCCTCACCGCCGGCGGCGCGTCCTCGAAGGCCACCCGGGAGGCCGCGGTCGGCGCGGTCCGCACGGCGGGCTTCAGCGACTGCACCGAGGACCAGCTGCTCGGCCTGCTGGCCGCGATCGTCGCCGACGAGGGCCGGTTCCGCCGCTCCGACGAGCTGGGCCCCGACTCCTTCGCCGAGGCCGTGGACGGCTGCGGGAGCTGGCTGTCGATCGAGCTGCACGAGGCGCTGGAGCCGCTCGCCGACCACCTCGCGCCCCAGGGCCGCGAGCGGGTGCTGCTCCAGGGCGCGCACATCGCGCTCGCCGACGGCCCCTACCTGCCCGCAGAGCGGGACGTGCTGGAGGCGGTCGGCCGCTGCCTGTCCCTGCACACCGACGACATCGACCGGCTGCTGAGGGCGGCGACCGCCGCCTGAGCCGCGGGCCCGCGGCCCGTACCGCCCGTCCTCGCGCTACTCCCCGGGGAGTACCGGCCCGCCCGGTCCGACCCGGGGAGTAGCGCGTGTTCGGCCCGGGGCCGGACGCGCCGGGCAGGCCGCCGATGCGACCCTGGGGCGTACCGTGCCGAGCCGGCCGAGCCCCGTGGAGGATGCCAGCGTGCCGTTCAGCCCCGCCCTGCCGCGCTCCTCCGCGGCCGGCGCCGCCCACCGGCCCCCGGTCGCGCCCACGGACGTGGCGCTCGCCGTGCTGGTCCTGGCCGTCCAGGCGGTGTCCGCGGCCGTCGTCCCGCCGGCCGCGCACAGCGACCGGCCCGACCTGCTCGGCTGGACGCTGCTGGCCGGCAGCGCGGTGGTGCTGGTGTGGCGGCGCAGGGCCCCGATGGCCTGCATGCTCGGCATGGTCGCCTTCGTGGCGCTCTACCACGGCCTGGGCTACATCCAGTCGGCGCCGATCCTGTCCAGCGTCGTGGCCCTGTACGCGCTGGCCGTCGCGGGGCCGCCGCTGCGGACGTTCCTGATGGTGCCGGTCGTGGTCGGGCTGATGGTCGCCGTGATGTCCACGCTCGGCAAACCGCACATCGTCGGCGAGATGCTCCAGAGCGCGGGCTGGATCGTGGCGGTGCCGGTGGCGGGCGAGGTGGTCCGCATCCACCGCAACTACGTCGCCGCGATCATGGAACGGGCCGAACGCGCCGAGCGCACCCGCGAGGAGGAGGCCGCCCGCCGGGTCGCCGAGGAGCGGCTGCGGATCGCCCGCGACCTGCACGACCTGCTGGCCCACTCGATCACGCTGATCGGCGTGCAGACCTCGGTGGCCGCGCACATCCTGGTCGCCGACCCGGACCGGCTGGACCGTACGGCCGTCGCGGGCGCGCTCGACGCCATCGCCGAGACCTGCCGCGAGGCCCGCTCCGAATTGCGCACCACCCTCCGCGTCCTGCGCGCCGACGCCAACGAGCCCCTCCCCTCCCTCGCGGGCATCCCCGCCCTCACCCGCACCGCCGAGGCCACCGGCGCCCAGGTCCACCTCACCATGCCCCCGAAGGACCGCGAGGAACGGCCCGAGCAACCCCCTTCCGGCGAAGGTCCCGGAATCGCCCCTCAGGAGGCTGGACCTGCGACCCCGAAGGGGCGCGGGGAACGGCGCGAGCAACTGTCTCCGGGCGGGAGTCCGGGCGGGATGCGCCAGGGGGCCGGGCCTGCGGTCCCGAAGGACCGCGGGGAACGGCGCGAGCAGCCACCCCCCGGCGGAAGGTCCGGAGACGGCCCTCAGGGGGCCGGACCTGCGGTCCCCGCTGAAGAGAACGCGGGGGACATCCCCCCTGCCGTAGGCGCCGCCGCCTACCGAATAATCCAGGAATCCCTCACCAACGCCGTCCGCCACGCGGGCACCCCCACCCCCCGCATCACCGTCACCCTGCTCCGCCGCGGCGCGGCCCTCCACCTCCGGGTCGAGGACGACGGCCCGCACCCCTCCCCGCCCCGCGCCGAAGGCGACGAAGGCTTCGGCATCATGGGCATGCGCGAACGCGCCCGCAGCGTCGGCGGCACCCTCACCGCCGCCCCCCGCCGGGACGGCCCCGGCTTCGTGGTCAGTGCCGAACTGCCCCTCACCGCCGACCCGCCCCCGACAGCGGACCCGCCCCGCAGGGCGGACCACCGGGGCGCCGGCCCCGACACCGGCCCCGACACCGCCACCGACCCCACCCACAGCCTCACCCGCCAGGGGAACCCCGCATGAGCGAGCCCGAGCCGATCCGCGTCCTGCTCGCCGACGACCAGACGCTCGTCCGCGCCGCGTTCGCGATGCTCGTCGAGTCCGCGCGGGACATGGTGGTGGTCGGGCAGGCGGGCAACGGCCTGGAGGCGGTCGAACTGGCCCGCGGCGCCCGCGCCGACGTCGTGGTGATGGACATCCGGATGCCGGGGATGGACGGCATCGAGGCCACCCGGCGGATCGCCGCCTCCGACGACCTCGCCGGCGTCCGGGTCCTGGTGCTGACCACGTACGACGACGACGAGCACGTGGTGGCGGCGCTGCGCGCGGGCGCGTCCGGGTTCATGGTCAAGGACACCCGGCCCGCGGAGCTGCTCGACGCGATCCGTACGGTGGCCGCGGGCGACGCGCTGCTCTCGCCGGGCCCGACCGCCCGGCTCATCGCCCGGGTGCTGCGGCTGCCGGACCGCCCGCCGCCCGCCGCGCCCGGCCCGACCCGGCTGGCGGCGCTGTCCGACCGCGAACGCGAGGTGCTGACGCTGGTCGCCCGCGGCCTGAACAACGCCGAGGCGGGCGAGGCGCTGGGCCTCAGCCCGCTGACTGCGAAGACGCACGTCAGCCGGATCATGGGCAAGCTGGGCGCCCGCGACCGGGCCCAACTGGTGATCACCGCCTACGAGTCGGGCCTCGTCGCGCCGGGCACCGGGCACTGACCGCGGACCGCCGCGCCCGCACCCTCCGCACACGGACGCGCACCCGTAGCCGCCCGCGA
This sequence comes from uncultured Actinomycetota bacterium, assembly GCA_963820715.1. Classification (GTDB taxonomy): domain Bacteria; phylum Actinomycetota; class Actinomycetes; order Streptomycetales; family Streptomycetaceae; genus Actinacidiphila. Next base: position 505,708 of record CAWGAU010000009.1, read on the forward strand.
CCCCGTGGCGTCCGGGGAGGACCGGGGGACCTGCCCTGCCGGGCGCCACCGTAGGCGAGAATGGGCCCATGAGCCTGTTCCGCGACGACGGCATCGTGCTGCGCACCCAGAAGCTGGGTGAGGCGGACCGGATCATCACCCTGCTCACCCGGCGCAACGGCCGGGTCCGGGCGGTGGCGCGCGGGGTGCGGCGCACGAAGTCGAAGTTCGGCGCGCGGCTGGAGCCGTTCAGCCATGTCGACGTGCAGTTCTTCGCCCGCGGCGGGGAACTGGTCGGCCGCGGGCTGCCGCTGTGCACGCAGGGCGAGACCATCGCGCCCTACGGCGGGCCGATCGTCGCCGACTACGACCGGTACACCGCGGGCACCGCGATGCTGGAGACGGCGGAACGGTTCACCGACCACGAGGGCGAGCCCGCCGTCCAGCAGTACCTGCTCCTCGTGGGCGCGCTGCGCACCCTGGCGGCCGGCGAGCACGAGCCGCGGCTGGTGCTGGACGCCTTCCTGCTGCGCTCCCTGGCGGTCAACGGCTACGCCCCGAGCTTCGACGACTGCGCGAAGTGCGGCCTGGCCGGACCCAACCGGTTCTTCTCGGTCGGCGCGGGCGGAGTCGTCTGCGGCGAGTGCCGGGTGCCCGGAAGCGTCGTACCCTCACGGGAGTCACTGGAACTGCTCGGCGCGCTGCTGGGCGGGGACTGGGAGACCGCGGACGCGTGTGAGGCCCGCCACTGCCGTGAGGGCAGCGGGCTGGTCGCGGCCTACCTCCAGTGGCACCTGGAGCGCGGCCTGCGGTCGCTGCGCTTCGTGGAGAAGTAGCGGGGGTCCGGCGTCGGCGCCGGACCGACCGGACGGACAACAGCGCGGGCAGGCGGCGCGGACAGACAGCGCGGACGACAGCGGCGCGCGAAGAAGAACACAAGCTGGCAGGAGACGTACGACCATGGCACGACGCGGGATTCTGACCCGTCACCGCACCGCCTACCGCACGCCGGACCCGCATCCGTCGGGCGTCAAGGTCCCGAAGATCCCGGGCGAGCTGGTGCCCAAGCACGTGGCGATCGTCATGGACGGCAACGGCCGGTGGGCCAAGGACCGCGGGCTGCCCCGCACCGAGGGCCACAAGGTCGGCGAGGGCGTCGTCCTCGACGTGCTCAAGGGCTGCCTGGAGGTCGGCGTCAAGAACCTGTCGCTGTACGCCTTCTCCACCGAGAACTGGAAGCGCTCGCCCGAGGAGGTGCGCTTCCTGATGAACTTCAACCGGGACGTGATCCGCCGCCGCCGCGACGAGATGGACGAGCTGGGCATCCGCATCCGCTGGGTCGGCCGGATGCCCAAGATGTGGAAGTCCGTGGTCCAGGAGCTCCAGGTCGCCCAGGAGCAGACGGTCGACAACGACGCGATGACCCTGTACTTCTGCGTCAACTACGGCGGCCGCGCCGAGATCGCCGACGCGGCGCAGGCGCTGGCCCGGGACGTCGCCGCGGGCAGGCTCGACCCGGCGAAGGTCAACGAGAAGACCTTCGCGAAGTACCTGTACTACCCGGACATGCCGGACGTCGACCTCTTCCTGCGCCCCAGCGGCGAGCAGCGCACCTCCAACTACCTGCTGTGGCAGAGCAGTTATGCCGAGATGGTGTTCCAGGACGTGCTCTGGCCGGACTTCGACCGGCGTGACCTGTGGCGGGCCTGCCTCGAATACGCCCGCCGCGACCGGCGGTTCGGCGGCGCGCTGCCCAACGGGGATGACCTCGTGAAGAAGTGACACCTGGTCAGCCGGTGGCGCCGGGTCCCAGGTCCGACGCGTCGACGCCGAGCCGGTCCGCCAGGCCCCGCTCCCCGGCCGGCGGCACCCGCGGCGCCCCCCGCCCGCCGACCGTCCCCGCGCGCACCGGAACCGGCCTGTTTCCGGTGCGCGCGGGGACGCGGGGGTGGCCGTAGCAGGACCGGGCGACCCGCAGCGCGCGGGCCCGGGTCCGGTCGCCGATGAGCGCCGCCGGAACGGCGAAATTCACGTCGCGCGTGGAAGCACAGTTGCCGCCAGGTGTTCTCCGGGCGCAGCCGGTCCTGGACGCCGCGCCCGGTGTACCAGGGCAGCGCGTGCCGCACCGCCGGCGCCTCAAGGCCGAGCAGCGCACGGAACCGGCCACGCTGCACGCCGTCAGCGCGGCGGCGAGCCCGGGCAGCGCGACCGCCGCCAGTGGCGTCCACCGCGGGTGCGGGATCGCCCACAGCACGAGGAACGGGACGGGCGGCGCCAGGACCACCCCGGCCGCGGCGAGCGCGGTGTCCCTCCATGCCCGCGCCGACCAGGGGCCGTAGCGCGAGGCTCTCACCAGTGCCGATGCCATGCGCCACACGGTAAACGGCCGGTGCGGCGCGGCGACATGGGCCCCGCACCCCGACTCGGGGTGGAGCTGTCCCCACCTTGGCCGGGCATCGCGCGTTACCGACTTCACAGCGGGAAGAAGGAAGCGTGGAGGGCGTCACGTTGTTGTCCCCCGTGCAGGGGAACGGAAGGAGAAGCGGCGATGTCCGTCAGCGATCTGCCCCGCCTCGCGCAAGTCGCCGCCCCCCGGAGCCGGCCCGCTCCCGCCACCGGGCCGGACCTCGCCGCCGATCCGCTCCCTGCCGTTGATCCACCCCCGGCCACCGACCCGGCACCCGCCGCCGAGGCGGTCCGCCTACGGCCGCCCCGGTCGGCGTACGTCCTGCTCGCCGCCGGGGCCGCGCTCATCCCCTGGCTCGTCGTCCTCGCGTCCGTCCAGCAGCGGTGGACGGTGACCTGGGTGGGGCTCGACGCGATGGAGGCGCTCGGTCTGGTCGCGACCGGCCTGCTCACCCTGCGCGCGCACCCGATGCGGTCCGTCGTGGCCTCGGTCACCGCGGCCCTGCTGGTCATCGACGCCTGGTTCGACCTCACGACCTCCCCGGCCGGCGCGCTGCTGCCGGCCGTCCTGATGGCCACCCTCGCCGAACTCCCCCTCGCGGCCCTGTGCGGCTACCACGCCATGAAGAACGCCGGGCAGGCTCGTAAGTGAGCCTGCCCGGCGACTGAGGACGCGCCGCGGGTGCGGGTCTGCCGGTCAGCAGCCCAGCAGCCGGGAGCCGAGGTAGCCCTCGACCTGGTCCAGCGACACGCGCTCCTGCTTCATGGTGTCCCGCTCCCGCACGGTCACCGCGTTGTCCTCAAGGGTGTCGAAGTCGACCGTGACGCAGAACGGCGTACCGATCTCGTCCTGCCGGCGGTAGCGGCGGCCGATCGCGCCGGCGTCGTCGAACTCGATGTTCCAGTTCTTGCGCAGCGCCGTGGCCAGCCCCTTCGCCTTCGGGGACAGCTCGGGGTTGCGGGACAGCGGCAGCACCGCGACCTTGACCGGGGCCAGCCGCGGGTCGAGCCGCATGACGGTCCGCTTCTCCATGACGCCCTTGGCGTTGGGCGCCTCGTCCTCGTTGTACGCGTCGAGCATGAAGGCGAGCATCGCGCGGTTCACACCGGCGGCCGGCTCGATGACGTACGGGAACCAGCGCTCGCCCGCCTCCTGGTCGAAGTACGACAGGTCCTGGCCGGACGCCTTGGCGTGCGAGGACAGGTCGAAGTCGGTGCGGTTGGCCACGCCCTCCAGCTCGCTGAACTCCTGGCCGCCGAAGTTGAAGCGGTACTCGATGTCGGCGGTGCGCTTGGAGTAGTGCGAGAGCTTCTCCTTGGGGTGGTCGTACCACCGGATGTTCTCCTCGCGGATGCCGAGGCCGGTGTACCAGTTCCACCGCTCCTGCATCCAGTACTCGTGCCACTTCTCGTCCTCGCCCGGCTTGACGAAGAACTCCATCTCCATCTGCTCGAACTCGCGGGTGCGGAAGATGAAGTTGCCGGGCGTGATCTCGTTGCGGAACGACTTGCCCATCTGGGCGATGCCGAACGGCGGCTTGCGCCGCGAGGTCGTCTGCACCTGGGCGAAGTTGACGAAGATGCCCTGCGCGGTCTCGGGCCGCAGGTACGCCACCGAGCCGGCGTCCTGGGTCGGGCCCAGGTGGGTCTGGAGCATGCCGGAGAACTGCTTGGGCTCGGTGAACGCGCCCTTCGTGCCGCAGTGCGGGCAGTTGATGTCGGCGAGGCCGTTGGCCGGCGGCTTGCCGTGCTTGGCCTCGTACGCCTCCTCCAGGTGGTCCGCGCGGTAGCGCTTGTGGCAGGAGGTGCACTCGGTCAGCGGGTCGGAGAAGGTGGCCACGTGACCGGAGGCGACCCACACCTCGGGGGCGAGGATCACCGACGAGTCGAGACCCACCACGTCGTCACGCGAGATCACCATCGAACGCCACCACTGGCGCTTGATGTTCTCCTTGAGCTCGACGCCCAGCGGTCCGTAGTCCCAGGCGGCCTTCGAGCCGCCGTAGATCTCACTGCTCGGGAAAACGAAGCCACGGCGCTTGCTCAGGCTGACGATGGTGTCGATCTTGTCGGCGGCCACGGTGCTCTCTTCAGTACGACGAAGCGGTCAGTTGTCCCAGATTACCGGCGGGTGCGGGGCGCATATCAAATCCGTTCCGCCGGCGGCAATGCGCGCGAGGCCCCGGCCGCCGCCCGCGCGCCGGGCGGAGCCGGACGTGCGGACGGGCCGGACCGGGCGCCGGCGCGCTCCGGCGGTTCCCGCGCGGCCTGGCACAATGGGCCACCCGGACAGGTGCGCGACGCACCCGGCGCGACGACCGAGAAGGAGGCGACCGGTGAGCACCAGGCAGCCCGTGCGCGGCCGCTCCACACGGCAGCGGGCCGCGGTGGCGGCCGCCCTCGACGAGGTCGACGAGTTCCGCAGCGCCCAGGACCTGCACGACATCCTCAAGCACCGCGGCGACTCGGTCGGCCTGACCACCGTGTACCGCACGCTCCAGTCCCTCGCCGACGCCGGTGAGGTCGACGTGCTGCGTACGGGTGAGGGCGAGTCCGTGTACCGCCGCTGCTCGGGCGGCGGCCACCACCATCACCTGGTCTGCCGGGTGTGCGGCAAGGCCGTCGAGGTCGAGGGGCCCGCGGTGGAGAAGTGGGCCGAGACCGTGGCCGCGGAGCACGGATTCGCGGATGTCGCGCACACGGTGGAGATCGTGGGTACCTGTGCGGAGTGCGCAGCCTCCGGCTCCACGGCTCCCGACTCCCCCTGACCCTTCCCCGCACGGTCCCCCGCCGCCCCGGTGGGTGGGCTCCGCCCCGCCATTACGGTCCCGGTCCGTTCCGGCCCCAGGGCCGGTGGCCTGCGACGCGCAGTTCCGGTCCCGGTCCGTCCCGGGTGCCCCCGGCGCTAGGTGGGCACCTCTTCCGTGGCGGCCAGCCCTCCCGGGCGCGGGGAACTGCGCGGGTGGCCTCCCACCGGCCGGTGCTGTCGCGTCTGCCGCAAGGGTGCACCTCTTCCGAGGCTGCGCGGGCCCCACCGGCCGGTGGGTGGCGTCTGCCGCAGGCGCTCACCTGGGGGCGCGAGGAACTGCGCGAGCAACCCCCACCGGCCAGTGGTGTGGCGTCTGCCGCAGGGGGCACTCACCTGGGGGCGCGAGGAACTGCGCGGGCAACCCCCACCGGCCGGTGGTGTGGCGTCTGCCGCAAGGGGCACTCACCTGGGGGCGCGGCAAGGGGCAAGGGGGCCGCCGCCTTTTCCCGCCTGGCCGAGCGCTAGCGGAGCGCGTGGAGGACGAGCCTGCGCACGGCCTCGTAGGCCGGGTAGATGGCCGGGGTGGACCAGTCCGCCGCGTTCGCCGGGTCGTGGAAGCGCGCCGTGGCGTCCCACACGGCACGGGCCGTCGTCCGGGGATCACCGTCGGGCAGGGTGAACTCGCCCCGGTCGGCCCCGTCCCGCAGAATGCGGGCGATCTGCCCGACCATCTCGTCGATGTGCCGCGCCACCGTCCCGCTGCTCTCCTCGACCAGCACGACATACGTGGCGAACAGCTCCGGATCGGACCCCGCCTTCTTCCGCTTGGCGGCGAACAGGGCGTCGAGCCAGCGGCCCAGCCGGTCGCCGGCCGGCCCGTCCTCCTCGGCGATGAGGTGCAGGTGGGCGTGCGCCCGCTCCAGCCAGCGCTGCGTGACCGCCTCCCGCAGCGCCGCCTTCGTCGCGAAGTGCCGGTAGACGCTGCCGTGGCTGACCCCGAGCGCCCGCGCCACGTCGACCACGGTCGCCTTCGCCGGACCGTAGCGGCGCAGCACGTCCTCGGTGGCTTCGAGGATGCGTTCGGGGGTCAGGGGCTGCGGCGGCATGGCGGTGCGGCCTTCTCTCGGTCGGCGGGCGGGCGGCGTACGCGCCACCCGGACGGGCCGTCCGGGTGGACGTCCAGTGTGCGCCGTCCGGGTCAGCGCTCGCTGTCCAGGTGCGCCATCTGACCGGCGTCGTAGCGCGAGCCGGCCGCGGCCCCGGCCGGCACGGCCGCCTCGATCGCGGCCAGTTCGGCGTCGTCGAAGGTGACGTCGAGCGCGCCGAGCGACTCGGTGAGGCGGTCCCGGCGCCGGGCGCCGACCAGCGGGACGATGTCCTCGCCGCGCCCGAGCACCCAGGCGATGGCGGCCTGCGCGACGGTGACCCCCTTGCCGTCGGCGACCTTGCGCAGCGCCTCGACCAGGGCGAGGTTGCGGTCGAGGTTGTCGCCGGAGAAGCGCGGGCTGCGGCTGCGGAAGTCGCCGGGGGCGGTGCCGCGGTCCTTGTTCCAGTGGCCGCTGAGCAGCCCGCGCGAGAGCACGCCGTACGCCGTGACGCCGATGCCCAGCTCGCGGGCGGTGGGCAGGATGGCGTCCTCGATGCCGCGGGAGAACAGGCTGTACTCGATCTGGAGGTCGCTGATGGGCGCCGCGGACGCGGCCCGCCGCAGGGTGTCGGCGCCGACCTCCGACAGGCCGATGTGCCGGACCCGGCCGGCCCGTACCTCGTCCGCGATGGCGCCGACGGTCTCCTCGATCGGCACGTCCGGGTCGACGCGGGCGATCCGGTAGATGTCGACGTGGTCGGTGCCGAGCCGGTTGAGGGAGTAGGCGAGGAAGTTCTTCACGGCGGCCGGCCGGCCGTCGTATCCGCCCCAGCCGCCGTCCGGCGTCGCGCAGGGCGCCGAACTTGACGCTGATGACGGCCTGTTCGCGGCTGCCGGGGCGGGCCCGCAGGGCGTCGCGGATCAGGAGTTCGTTGAGGCCCATCGCGTAGAAGTCGCCGGTGTCGAGCAGGGTGACGCCCGCGTCGAGGGCGGCGTGGATGGTGGCGGTGGACTCGGCGTCGTCCGCCTCGCCGTAGAGCGCGGACATGCCCATGCAGCCGAGGCCGATGGCCGAGACGGCGGGGCCGTTGGTGCCGAGGGTGCGGGTACGCATCGGGGGGTCTCCTCAGGTAGCGATGTGCCGCCAGCATGGCACACGGACTGACAGATTTCAATATCTGTCAGCCCAATGGCCGCGGTCGCCCGCCCCGCGGCCCGCCTCACACCACGGTGCGCGGCAGCTTCCGGCTCAGCGCGGCCGCCGCCAGCGCCGTGACGAGCTGCGTGAGCAGCGTCCACACCAGCGCGTCGCGGGTGCCCACCGACGCGGACAGCGTCAGGAAGAGCGTGCCGAGCGTGGCCACGCCCAGCGCGAGCGAGGACTGCTGGGTGGTGGCCATCGCGCCGCTGCCGACGCCGGCCTGCGCGGCGGGCACCTCGCTGAGCACGATCCGGAACACCACCGGCAGCACGAACCCCTGGCCGAAGCCGGCCACCGCCATGCCGGGCGCCAGCGCCCACACGCCCAGGTGCGGCCAGCCCCGCAGGAAGGTCGCGGCCAGCAGCAGCAGGCCCGCGGCCTGGACGAGCGAACCCGCGGTCACCGTGCTGCGGCCCCACCGGGCGACCGCGCGCGGCCCGAGCAGCGAGGCCGCGAAGTACGCGGCGCACAGCGGCACCAGCGCCGCCCCGGCCGCCAGCGGGCCGAAGTGCAGCCCGTCCTGCATCGCCACGGCCAGCACGAACATGAAGCCGCCGAAGCCGACGCAGAACGGCACGATCAGCAGCAGCCCGCTGCGCACGCTGTGGATACGGATCAGCGACGGCGGCAGCAGCGGGTTGCCGCCGGTGCGCTCGCCGCGGATCTCCACCGCCACGAACGCGGCCGCGGCGAACGGCGACAGGGCCAGCAGCACCCACGACCACAGCGGCCAGCCGGCCGCCCGGCCCTCGGTGAGCGGCAGCAGCAGCGCCACCAGGGTCAGCGCGAGCAGCCCGGTGCCCGCCCGGTCGATCCTGGCCGGGTGCTGGGAGCGCGTCTCGGGCACCGAGCGCAGCGCCAGCACCAGGGCGACGGCCGCCACCGGCACGTTCACCAGGAAGATCGCCCGCCAGCCGCTGCCGGCCAGGTCCGCGGAGACCAGCACGCCGCCGAGCACCTGCCCGACGACGCTGGCGACGCCCGCGGTGGCGCCGTAGTAGCTGAGCGCCTTGCCGCGGCTGCTGCCGGAGGTGGCGGACTGGATGGTGGCCAGCGCCTGCGGCAGCATCAGCGCGGACGCCGCGCCCTGGGCGATGCGCGCGCCCACCAGGGTCCACGCGTCGGGGGCGAGGCCGCAGGCCAGCGAGGTGAGCGGCGAAGGCCGCCAGGCCCCACAGGAAGAGGGTGCGGCGGCCGAACATGTCGCCGAGCCGGCCGCCGAGCACGAGCAGGACGGCGTACGCCACGCCGTAGCCGGCGACCACCATCTCCAGGACCGCGGAACCCGCGTGCAGGTCGCGGTCGATGGTGGGCAGCGCCACGTTGACGATGAAGAAGTCGACCATCGGCAGGGCGGCGCCCAGCAGGACGGTCAGCAGCCCCAGGGTGCTCAGCGCCGGGGCGGGGGCCGGGGACGAGGGCGGACGCGGGCGGACGCGGGGGAGCGGAGAGCGGTGGTGCGGGCCGGGGCTCCCAGGCGGGTCACGCGAGGCAGCACCTGGGCCCGTGAGGTCAGGGTCTGATCCATTCGGTCGGTCACGTCGTCCACACTGGACCTCCTCTCAAGGGGGTACCAGAGAGCGTTTATCCAGGTATGGGAAGCACCTGGCAACGGGTCTGCGCGGTGCGGCACCCTGGGAACATGACCGAAGCCCTCGCAGATGCCGCAGCCCCCGCCGGCGGGACCGTGGCGGCGATGGACCACGCCGGTGCGGCGGACGTGCCGGCCGGGGCCGCCGCCGAGAGCCGCCGGCACGAACTGGCCTCCTTCCTGCGCAGCCGCCGCGAGCGCATCTCGCCCGAGCAGGTCGGCCTGCCGCCCGGCCGCAGGCGCCGCACGCCCGGGCTGCGCCGCGAGGAGGTCGCGCAGCTCGCCGCGGTCGGCGTGACCTGGTACACGTGGCTGGAGCAGGCGCGCGACATCCAGGTCTCCGGGCAGGTGGCCGACGCCATCGCCCGCGCGCTGATGCTCGACCACATCGAGCGCCGGCACCTGTTCACCCTGGCCGGGCACCGCCGACCCGCACCCGCACCTGGACTGCCCGGGCATGTCCCCGGCCGTGCGCACCATGATCGACCAGCTCGAGCCGCTGCCCGCCGCGGTCTTCAACAGCCGTTACGACATCATCGCGTACAACCGCACGTACGGCCGGCTCGTCGCCGACCTCGACGCGACTGCCGCCTCGAGGACCGCAACTTGATGTGGCTGGCCTTCACCCACCCGGCGTGGAGCGAGCGGATGGTCGACCGCGAGGAGAACATCCGGCTGATGGCCGCGAAGTTCCGCGCCTCCATGGCCGAGCACCTCGCCGAGCCCGCGTGGAAGGCGCTGCTCAAGCGGCTCAAGCAGGGGTCGCCGGACTTCTGCGAGATGTGGGAGCGGCACGAGGTGCTCCAGCCCGACAGCCACGTCAAGCGCTACCTCAACCCCGAAGTGGGCCTGCTCGCCTTCGACTTCACCCACCTGTGGCTCGGCCCGCGGCAGGGGCCACGGCTGACCACGTACACGCCGGCCGACGCCGTGACCCGGGAGCGGCTGGAGCGGCTGCACGCGCTGGTCCTCGCCGAGGAGGCGGCCACGGCGGAGGCGGCGCGGGCGGAGCCGGCCAGGACGGAGCCGGCCAAGACGGAGGCGGGGCAGCCGCTGCCGGTCTGAGGCGGCGGCCGCGGCCGCGCGTCAGTCCTGCGCCGCGACCAGCCGCGCCACGATCCGGTCCAGCGCGGCCAGGTCCTCGGCGGGCAGTGCGCGCAGCGCCGGGGGAGGGTTGCCCAGGATGGCGTTGGCCTCGGCGGCCACCCGCCGCCCGGCCTCCGTCGCGGAGACGATCTTGGAGCGCCGGTCGGTCGGGTGCTGGCGGCGCTCGACCAGGCCGCGCTTCTCCAAGTCGTCCACGACGAGGGTGAGATAGGGCCGGTCGGAGGCCAACTCGGCCGCCAGTTCGCTCATCCGGTACGGCTTGGCCGCGATCCGCCGCAGCGCCTTGACCCGGAAGAAGCTCATCCCCAGGGCGTCCGCGGTCTCCTTGCGGCGCTCGTTGCGTTCGAGGACCAGCGCGCGCAGGCCCTGCCAGACCCGCTCGGCCGCGGCGGGCCCCGGGCCCGCGGCCCCTTCCGCACCCGCACCCGCGGCCGCGCCCGGGACGCAGGCCGCACCCGCGGCCGTGTGCGGGGCCGTGACCGCAGCCGCATCCGCGGGGGAGACCGTCCCCGCACCCGGCGCCGTACTCATGCCGTGCTCACCGCCACCCGGTCCTCCTCCGCGCCGGGCGCCAGCAGCGCCGCGGCGGTACGTTCCGCCGTGCCGCGGGCCCACCGGCCGGTGGTGAGCAGACCGAGCCCGAGCACAGCCGCCCCGCACCCGGCAATGATCCACCATGCGGCGGTGTGCAGTCCCGCCGCCAGGGCCGCGCCGAGGACGGCGACGCCCAGCGACTGGCCGACCTGCCGGCTGGTGGAGGCGACCGCCGCCGCCACCCCGGCCTGCGCGCGCGGCATGCCGGACACGGCGGTGTTGGTGATCGGCGCGTTGAGCAGGCCGAAGCCGATGCCGAACAGCACGTAGGAGGTGAACAGCAGCCAGTCGGTGGACTGCGCGTCGAGCCCGGCCAGCAGGACGCCGCTCGCCGCCATCGTCGCGCCCGCGAGCACCAGCGGCAGCCGCGCGCCCCTGGCCCCGACCAGCCGGCCGGACAGCGGCGCGAAGATCAGGCACATCAGCGCCATCGGCACCATGTACAGGCCCGCGTCCAGCGCCGACAGGCCCCGGTCGTCCTGGAGGTAGAGGGTGTTGAGGAAGAGGAAGCCGCCCAGCGCCGCGAAGCCGCACACCGCGATCACCGTCGCCCCGGCGAACGGCACGCTGCGGAAGAAGCGCGTGTCGATCAGCGGGTCGGCGCGCCGCCTCTCGTACGACGCCAGCGCCGCGACCGCCGCCACGGCCACCGTGAAGCAGCCCACGATCAGCGGCGAGCCCCAGCCCGCGTCCGAGCCCTCGATGATCCCGTACGTCAGCGCGCCGAGCAGCCACGATCACCAGCAACTGGCCGACCGGGTCGATCCGGCGCGGCCGCGGCGCGCGCGACTCGGGCACGAAGCGGGCGGTCAGCAGCAGCGCGGCCACGCCCACCGGCAGGTTGATCCAGAAGATCGACCGCCAGCCGACCGACTCCACCAGCGCGCCGCCGACGATCGGCCCGGCCGCCATGCTGATCCCGACCACGCCGCTCCAGACGCCGATCGCCCGGGCCCGCTCGCTTGCGGGTCGGCGAAGGTGTTGGTGATGATCGACATCGCCACCGGGTTGAGCATCGAGCCGCCGACCGCCTGCACCATCCGGAAGGCGATCAGCCAGCCGAGGCCGGGCGCGAGGCTGCACAGCACCGAGCCGGCGGTGAAGATCACCAGGCCGGTCAGGAAGATCCGCCGGCGCCCGATCCGGTCCCCGGTCGAGCCGGAGAGCAGCAGCAGCGAGGCGAGCACCACCAGATAGGCGTCGATCGTCCACTGGAGCCCGGAGACGGAGGCGTGGAAGTCCTTCTGCATGGACGGCAGCGCCACGTTCAGGATCGTGTTGTCCAGGCTGACGATCAGCAGGCTCATGCAGCAGATCGCCAGGACGAGCATCCGCTGCCGGTAGGTCGGTTCAGGCATGGGACGGCTCAGGCATGGGTCGTGCTCCCGGGGCTCGGATGGATGGTGCCGCCAATGATTGTACGAGTAAAATCATTAGAACCGTACAACGATTCGGGCCGGCCCCGCGGGCGGCAACGGGTTCGCCCCCGACCCGCCGCGTACGGGACAATGGGCCGCATGACCGCTGACGCCACTGTGGCCGCGCCCGCCCGCGGCGCCCTCCGGATCGGCCCGCACACCGTGTGGCCGCCGGTCGTCCTCGCCCCGATGGCGGGCATCACCAACGCGCCCTTCCGCACCCTGTGCCGGGAGTTCAGCGGCGGCCAGGGCCTGTTCGTCAGCGAGATGATCACCACCCGCGCGCTGGTCGAGCGCAACGACAAGACGATGCAGCTCATCCACTTCGACGCCGACCGAGACCCCGCGCTCGATCCAGCTCTACGGCGTCGACCCGGCGACCGTCGGCAAGGCGGTCCGGATGATCGTGGACGAGGACCTCGCCGACCACATCGACCTCAACTTCGGCTGCCCGGTGCCCAAGGTCACCCGCAAGGGCGGCGGCTCGGCCCTGCCCTTCAAGCGCAACCTGCTGCGGGCGATCCTGCGCGAGGCGGTCGGCAACGCCGGCGACCTCCCGGTCACCATCAAGATGCGCAAGGGCATCGACGACGACCACCTCACGTATCTCGACGCCGGCCGGATCGCGGTCGAGGAGGGCGTCACCGCGGTCGCCCTGCACGGCCGCACCGCCGCCCAGCACTACGGCGGCACCGCCGACTGGGACGCCATCGCCCGGCTCAAGGAGCACGTCCCGGAGATCCCCGTGCTCGGCAACGGCGACATCTGGTGCGCCGAGGACGCGGTGCGGATGATGCGCGAGACCGGCTGCGACGGGGTCGTGGTCGGGCGCGGCTGCCTCGGCCGGCCGTGGCTGTTCGGCGACCTGGTCGCCGCCTTCGAGCCGGGCGAACACCCGCCCGCCACCCCGCACTTCGGGCAGGTCGCGGCCGTGATGCGGCGGCACGCCGAACTGCTCGGCGAGTGGATCGGGCGACGAGGCGCGCGGCGTGGTCGACTTCCGCAAGCACGTGCCGTGGTACACCAAGGGGTTCTCGGTCGGGTCCGAGTTGCGGCGGGCGCTGGCGACGTCGTCCTCGCTCGCGGAGCTGGACGAGCACTTGGGGCGGCTCGATCACGGGCAGCCGTGGCCCGCGCACGCGGACGGGCCGCGCGGGCGGACCGCGCCCGGCAAGACGGGTCGTCCTGCCGGACGGGTGGTTGAACGATCCCTACGAGTGCGCTGCGCTGGACGAGGACGCGGAGTCGGCCCTCTCCGGCGGCTGACTTCGCGCCCGACGGCGTCCCCTCCCCGGGCGCGGGGTGCCTTTGCGGAGGGCGGCGTCCCGCTCCCGGGGCCGGGGGTGCCCCTGCGCTCGGGCGGCGCCATGTCTTTCTAGGGGCGCGGGGAACTGCGCGACCAGCCATGACGTGGCTGCGGGTCGTCACCGGCCCGGTGGGGCTGTTGCGGTCGTGTCCGGGCCACCGGCCGGTGGCCGGTTGCTCGCGCAGTTCCTCGCCCAGACTCCATCCGGGGGTATCCCCAGCGCCCCTGGGTAAGGCACGCTCGTGCCGGAAGGGCACCCACCGCGCCCCTGAATACGGGCACCGTTGGGCGCAAGCGGCATCCCGGGAGGGCGTAGGGGGCGTACGTCCGGAGGATGAGACGCCGGGCCCGTCCGCGCACGTGATTCCGGCCACGTCTGATAGGCGAAGCGCTCAGATGAGCGCACACACGAGCCCCCTACCTCTCGAATGAATGGCACTGAGTGCCACCCGCTTTGCCTCCACCCCGACACCCCATCCGTCACCCTCCGTACGCGAAAACGCTGTCGCGCCTCGCTCTGCGAGATCGTCGCTTCGACTCGTGAACGTTCCGCCACCCCCCGACCCGCTGAGCCGTCCGCATTCGATCTGTCGGCAGACGGGCGGTTACACCCGTGTGTCGTGGTCGATGGACGTACTGAGGCGCCTTCGAGATGGGTACGCTCCCCGCCGTCAGGGCATCCCGGTCGCGAGGATCGCGAGGAGTCGAGGACCACGTGTCGGCACGCAAGAACAAGCAGAAGTTCGTCTACGACTTCACCGAGGGCAACAAGGACCTCAAGGATCTGCTCGGCGGCAAGGGTGCGAACCTCGCCGAGATGACCAACCTCGGGCTGCCCGTCCCTCCGGGCTTCACCATCACCACCGAGGCGTGCAAGGTCTACCTGGAGACCGGCACCGAGCCGTCCGCGCTCCGCGACGAGGTGAGTGCGCACCTCGACGCGCTGGAGCAGCGGATGGGCACGCCGGCTCGGCCAGACCGACGACCCGCTGCTGGTGTCGGTCCGCTCCGGCGCGAAGTTCTCCATGCCCGGGATGATGGACACCGTCCTCAACATCGGGCTGTCCGACGCGTCGGTGGCCGGGCTCGCCGCCCAGGCTCGGCGACGAGCGGTTCGCCTGGGACTCCTACCGCCGGCTGATCCAGATGTTCGGCAAGACCGTGCTGGGCGTCGACGGCGAGCTCTTCGAGGAGGCGCTGGAGGAGGCCAAGCGGGCCAAGGGCGCCGACAGCGACCTCGACCTGGACGCGGCCGACCTGCGGCAGCTCGTCGAGCGACTTCAAGGCGATCGTCGCCGAGCAGGCCGGGCGGGACTTCCCGCAGGAGCCGCGCGAGCAGATGGACCTCGCCGTCCGCGCGGTCTTCGACTCCTGGAACACCGACCGGGCCAAGCTCTACCGCCGCCAGGAGCGCATCCCCGGCGACCTCGGCACCGCCGTCAACATCTGCTCGATGGTCTTCGGCAACCTCGGCCCCGACTCCGGCACCGGCGTCGCCTTCACCCGCGACCCGGCCAGCGGCCACCAGGGCGTCTACGGCGACTACCTGCAGAACGCGCAGGGCGAGGACGTCGTCGCCGGCATCCGCAACACCGTGCCGCTCGCCGAGCTGGAAACGCTCGACAAGGCGTCGTACGACCAGCTGATGAAGATCATGGAGACGCTGGAGACGCACTACCAGGACCTGTGCGACATCGAGTTCACCATCGAGCGCGGCCAGCTGTGGATGCTGCAGACCCGGGTCGGCAAGCGCACCGCCGGCGGCCGCCTTCCGGATCGCCACCCAGCTCGTCGACCAGGGCCTGATCGACGTGGACGAGGCGCTGCAGCGGGTCACCGGCGCGCAGCTCGCGCAGCTGATGTTCCCGCGCTTCGACGACTCGGTCGCCGACGGCGGGTCGGTGCGGCGGATCGGCTGGGGCATGACCGCCTCGCCCGGCGCGGCCGTCGGCAAGGCGGTCTTCGACTCGTACACCGCGGTGAAGTGGTCGCGCTCCGGCGAGCAGGTCATCCTGATCCGCCGCGAGACCAACCCCGACGACCTCGACGGCATGATCGCCGCCGAGGGCATCCTCACCTCCCGCGGCGGCAAGACCTCGCACGCGGCCGTCGTCGCCCGCGGCATGGGCAAGACCTGCGTGTGCGGCGCCGAGGAGCTGGAGGTCGACACCAAGCGGCGCCGGCTCACCGCGCCCGGCGGCGTGGTGATCGAGGAGGGCGACGTCATCTCCATCGACGGCTCCACCGGCAAGGTGTACCTCGGCGAGGTGCCGGTCGTGCCGTCCCCGGTCGTCGAGTACTTCGAGGGCCGGATGCACGCGGGCGCCGACGAGGCCGACGAACTCGTCCAGGCCGTGCACCGGATCATGGCGCTACGCCGACCGGGTCCGCCGGCTGCGGGTGCGGGCCAACGCCGACAACGCCGAGGACGCCGCGCGGGCCCGCCGCTTCGGCGCCCAGGGCATCGGGCTGTGCCGCACCGAGCACATGTTCCTCGGCGAGCGCCGGGAGCTGGTCGAGCGGCTGATCCTCGCCGACACCGACGCCGAGCGCGAGCAGGCGCTCGGCGCCCTGCTGCCGCTGCAGAAGGCCGACTTCATCGAGCTGTTCGAGGCGATGGACGGACTGCCGGTCACCATCCGGCTGCTCGACCCGCCGCTGCACGAGTTCCTGCCCGACATCACCGAGCTGTCGGTGCGGGTCGCGCTCGCCGAGTCCCGCAAGGACGCCAACGAGAACGACCTGCGGCTGCTCCAGGCCGTGCACAAGCTGCACGAGCAGAACCCGATGCTGGGTCTGCGCGGCGTACGGCTCGGCCTGGTCATCCCCGGCCTGTTCGCCATGCAGGTGCGGGCGATCGCCGAGGCCGCGGCCGCACCGCAAGGCCGTCAAGGGCGACCCGCGGGCCGAGATCATGATCCCGCTGGTCGGCACCGTCCAGGAGCTGGAGATCGTCCGGGACGAGGCCGACCGCGGTCATCGCCGAGGTCGAGGCGGCGACCGGCACCTCGCTGAAGCTGGCCATCGGCACGATGATCGAGCTGCCGCGGGCCGCGCTGACGGCCGGTCAGATCGCCGAGGCCGCCGAGTTCTTCTCCTTCGGCACCAACGACCTGACCCAGACGATGTGGGGCTTCTCCCGCGACGACGTCGAGGCGTCGCTTCTTCACCGCGTACCTGGAGAAGGGCATCTTCGGGGTCTCGCCGTTCGAGACCATCGACCGGGACGGCGTCGGCTCGCTGGTCCGCTCCGCCGTCGCAGGCCGGCCGGGCCACCCGCCCCGACCTGAAGCTCGGCGTCTGCGGCGAGCACGGCGGCGACCCCGAGTCCGTCCACTTCTTCCACGAGGTCGGCCTGGACTACGTCTCCTGCTCGCCGTTCCGCATCCCGGTCGCCCGGCTCGAAGCGGCCCGGGCGTCGGCGAAGCCGCAGGGGGCGGACACCCGGTGAGCCCGCTCGCCCGGCCCATGACCACCTGACCGGGCCGGGTCCGGAGAACGCCGGCGGCGGCCCTTGCCCTGGGGCCCAACCCTCACGCCCGGCGCCCCCGGACCCGGCCCTCCCCCCGGGGGCGGCGCTTCGTGCGGAGGCGCCGCCCCCGGCTTGTCGTCGTGGGGCACTGGGCGGACTCCTGCTTGACCTGCACGAACGACGGTCAGCGCTAGTCACTGTTTCGCAGCGTGAGCCGCTGCTCCCGTGCCCCGGGGGCTCACCGCCCCGGCCGTGGGTGTTCGCCTTCAGCCACCCCGAGGCCGCGGCCATGCGGCTGTCCCGCGGAGCCCCAACAGGCCATCAGGGCGGCTGGATGACGCGTTTTCCCTGGAGACCGGGGCACTCGCAACGGGGGTGCGCTACCGTTCCGGCCGGATCGTGGAGCGGACCCGAGCAGTACGGCGCTCCCACGGCCTCGACAACCCCGTCGGGTGGTCAGGGACTTCGACCGGCGCCTGCACGGGGTCTACCTGTGACGGAAGGAAATACGACCATGCGACTGGGCATGACCGGCCACCGTGGACTGCCGGAGGACGTCGAGCGGCTCGTCCGGGACGCCCTCCTCGCGGTGATCCGGCAGGAGGCGGCTGACGACCTGGTCGGCGTCTCGTGCATAGCCGACGGCCCCGACGCCTGGTTCGCCGAGATGGTCCTGGACCACGGCGGCCGGATCGAGGTCGTGGTCCCCGCCGAGGAGTACCGGGAGAGCCTGCCGGCGTCGCACCACGCGGTGTACGACGAGTTGATCCGCCGGGCCTCGCAGGTGCACTCCACCGGTCTGAAGGAGCCGGACTCGCAGGCCCATCAGGTGGCGAGCGAGATCGTGGTGGGACTCGTGGACCGTCTGGTGGCCGTCTGGGACGGAAATCCGGCTCGCGGCTACGGAGGGTCCGCCGACGTCGTGGCCTACGCCCTCAGGACCGCTGTGCCTGTCAAGGTGATCTGGCCCGAAGGGGCGACCCGGGACTGACCCCTGAACGCCAAAAGCCGCTCCACGGCGCCACGGTGCACGGCCTGCGGCACTTCTGCGCCGCGCTGCTGAACGCGACCGGCCGGAGCGGTGTTCCGTGCCGCGTGGGGTGCCCGCGAGCCCGGGAGACGGCAGCGAAAGGCCCCGGCCGCCGCGACGGGGGGCGCGAGCGACCGGGGCCGTATGGGGGGATCAGTGGGGGGTGCCCACGATGATCTCGCGGGCCTCCGGCCGGGGGCCCGCGTGGGTGACTCGACCTGAAGACGAAATGGGAGCGCGCCGTGTGACATCCCCCCGGCAACTCCTGTGCGGCCGGCTCACGGGCGGCCTCGTTGGCCGGCGGGCCGGCCCTCCCGCATGAGGCAGCGCTGCGGGCGTGGAGGGGCAGGACCCGGCTCTGCGCTCCGCGGCGGCGGGGAGGCGGCGGTCAGGCGGCGGTCCTGCGGGGCGTCGCGAACCGGTGAACCTTTCCGGTCACTGCGCTAGCTCCAGGCGTCGGGGCCCGGGCCGCGCCATTCGACGAGGTCGGGGCGGGTGAGGTCGGACTCGTCGATGTCGTCGAGGCCCGCTCTGCGGAGGAACTCCAGGACGTCGGCCGGGCCGGTGGCCAGCCCCGCGTCCTCGTCGTTGATCGTGACCCGGCGGCCGCCGGGCCCGGGCGGCTGTATCTTCACCGGGGCACTCATGCCACCAGCGTGCCCCGCGCGGGTGGGCGCCGCACCCCGGAACCCGGGATCACCGCGGACCGCCACGGCGGGCGGCCGCGTACCGGCGTCCCGTGCGGGCTCACGGCGCCCCGCGGCCGAAGACCACCGTGGTGCGCGCGGCGCCGTCCGGGCGCGGCTCGGTACGGCTGCCGATCCGTTCGAACCCGCACTTCTCGGCCACCCGGATCGACGCGGTGTTCTCGGCGTCCGCCTCCAGCAGCACCCGGTCGAGGCCGAGGGCGCCGAGGGCCCAGCCGGTGAGCAGCAGGACCGCCCGCGGGGCGATGCCGCGGCCGCGGTACGCGGGGAACACGCTGTACGCGACGGTGGCGGAGCCGTCCTCCTTGAACTGGAGGTTCACGATCCCGACCGGCTCGTCGCTCGCCCCGTCCGCGATCACCATCGGCGCCGCCCGCCCGCTGCGCCACGCCTCCTCGGTCCGCCGCACGCTGGTCCGCCGGGCCTCGTCGTCCATCGGCTCGTCGTCGAGCCACCGCCGGGTCAGCGGGTCGTGGCCGGCCGCCGCGACGGCCGCCACGTCCGCGGGCCGCCGCAGGCGTACGGCGACCACCCCGTCCGCCAGCGGCCCGTCCGGCGGCTCGATCGGCCCGGAACGCCCCACGCCCGCCTCCTCGTACTCCCAGGGCCGAAGGCTCCTGGCCCCCGGCCCTGAGCGTACGGGGCCCGCGCGTACGGCGCCCCAGCCGCTACCTCCCGGCGCTCACGACTTCGTGGGCGACGCCGTCGGCGGGTGCGCGCTGCCGGTCGGGGCGGTCTTCGGCGGCGGGCCGAAGCTGACGTTGACCTGGGTGAACCCCAGCGACGTGAGCATCCGCTGAAGCATCGAACGGGTGTTGGTCTCGGCCCGGGCCGTCAACTCGGTCTGCCGCGCGGCGGTCTGGATCTTCTGCGCGGCCAACTCGTTGAGCTGCTGCGTGTCGCCGGGGTCGCTGCCGAAGAAGTCGCCGACCCGGTCGAAGAATCCGCGCTGCTGCGTGACCACGTAACTGTGCTTCGGGTCGAGCGAGGTCCGTTCCAGCGCGGCGTGCGGCAGCCGGATCGTGGCGGTGCGGCGGTTGTCCGAGACGGACACGGCGTCCGACCCGACCGAGCTGAAGTCGACGTAGGCGTTGACGCTGCCCGCGCCCACGTAGAGCGTGCGCTTGCCGCGTACGAAGCTCGGCAGGAACTTGGCGTCCTTGTCGATGTCGACCACGACCTCGAAGTTCCCGCTGGCGCCCTCGAAGCGGTTCATGTCCTGGATGGACTTGAGCAGCACCGGGCCGCTGCGGTCCTTGGTCTGCTCGGCGAACGGATCGGGGATGCCGGGCAGCAGATTCGCCCGACCCAGCAGGAAGAACAACACCCCCAGCACCACCACGCCGATGACGATCCGCGCCCACCAGGGCGTCCGGGTGACCGAACCTTGCGAGTCCATGACACACCTCCTCAGCGCTTCGGCTTCCCCGGGAGGGGCCAGTCATGGCATCCGCTCCACCGGCAACCACCTCGCGAGCCGGTGAAGTTGGCGATCATGCTGCGGGCCGCGGCCCGTCTCCGGGCTACGATCGCCGCCATGAGTGCCACCAGCGCGCCCCCGCCCGCCGGCGAGCCGCCCGCACCCGCGCCGGCGCCCGAGCCCGGCGGTACGGCCACCCTCGCCGCCATCGCCCGCGCGGCGGGCGTATCGGCTCCGACCGTCTCGAAGGTGCTCAACGGCCGCGCCGACGTCGCGCCCGCCACCCGCACCCGGGTGGAGGAACTGCTGCGCCGGCACGGCTACCGGCGCCGGCCCGGGTCGGTGCGGCCCGCGCCGCTGATCGACCTGGTCTTCCACGAGTTGGAGAGCTCGTGGGCGATGGAGGTGATCCGCGGGCGTGGAGAACGTGGCCCGCCAGGAGGGCCTGAACGTCGTGCTGTCGCAGTCCGCGGGCCGGCTGAGCCCGGGGCAGTCCTGGGTGGACGGGGTGGTGGCCCGCCGGCCGACCGGGGTGATCCTCGTGCTGTCCGGCCTGCCGCCGGCCCAGCGGGACCAACTGGCGGGCCGCGGCATCCCGTTCGTGGTGCTGGACCCGGCGGGCGACCCGGGCCAGGACGTGCCCGCGATCGGCGCCACCAACTGGCAGGGCGGCCTGGCCGCCACCCGCCACCTGCTGGCGCTCGGCCACCGCAGGATCGGTGTGATCGGCGGCCCGGACGGCATGATGTGCGGCCGGGCCAGGATCGACGGCTACCGGGCCGCGCTGGAGAGCGCGGGCGTCGGCTACGACCCGGCCCTGGTGCGGGACGGCGACTTCCACCACGAGGCCGGCTACACCGCGGGCCGCGAACTGCTGCGGCTGCCCGACCGCCCCACCGCGGTCTTCGCCGGCAACGACCTCCAGGCGCTCGGGCTGTACGAGGCCGCCCGCGAGCGGGGCCTGCGCATCCCGCTCGACCTGAGCGTCGTCGGCTTCGACGACCTGCCGCTCGCCCGCTGGATCAGCCCGCCGCTGACGACGGTACGGCAGCCGCTGACCGAGATGGCCGAGGCCGCGGTACGGCTGGTGCTGCGGCTGGGCCGCGGTGAGGAGCCGGGCGCGCCGCGGGTCGACCTGGCCACGTGGCTGGTCGAGCGGGCCAGCACCGCGCCGCCCGGATAGCCGGTTCCGCTGCCGTCCGCGGCCGTCCGCGGGGAGCGGGGGGCTTTACTGTATGGGAGCGCTCCCGCACGCTGAACTGCGGTGTTCCGCAACGGTGTTGACGGCCCGGTGCGTCGGCCGTATGGTCTCCGCACAAATCGGAGACATCATCGAAACTTTCGCACCGTGCCCGACCCGAAGGCGCTCGACCTGAACGTGCCCGACCCGAACGTGCTCGATCCAATCCCCCACTTGGAGAGAGGTAACCCGATGTTCCTCCAGCGCACCCGCAGATCCGCCCTCGGCGGGTCCGGCGTCGCCCTGCTGGCCGCGGCGGCCGCCCTGGTCGCCGTCGCCATGCCGTCCGCGCACGCCGCCGACACCCCGCTGCGCGACCTCGCGGCGGCCAAGGGCATCTACATGGGCACCGCCCTGACCGGCCGGCGAACTCACCGGCACGTCCGCGTCCATCGCCGGCACCCAGTTCGGCTCGGTGACCCCCGGCAACGAGATGAAGTGGGACACCGTCGAGCCGACCCGCGGCACCTACAACTGGGGCCCCGGCGACTCGATCGTCGCCTTCGCGCAGGCGCACTCCATGCAGGTCCGCGGCCACAACCTGGTCTGGCACAGCCAGTTGCCGAGCTGGCTGACCTCCGGCAGCTTCACCGACAGCCAGCTCCACGACATCATGATCAAGCACGTCACCGACGAAGTCACCCACTACAAGGGCGAGATCACCCACTGGGACGTGGTCAACGAGCCGTTCAACGAGGACGGCACCTTCCGCGGCGACCTCTGGTACAACCAGCTCGGCTCGTCCTACATCGCCGACGCGTTCACCGCCGCGCACGCCGCCGACCCGGCCGCCAAGCTGTACATCAACGACTACAACATCGAGGGCTCCGGCGCGAAGAGCGACGGCATGTACAACCTGGTCAAGTCGCTCAAGCAGCAGGGCGTGCCGATCGACGGCGTCGGCTTCCAGGCGCACTTCATCCTCGGCCAGGTGCCCTCGACGTTCAAGGCGAACATGCAGCGGTTCGCCGACCTCGGCGTGGACGTGGCCGTCACCGAGCTGGACGTCCGGATGCAGCTCCCCGTCCGACGCCACCAAGCTCCAGCAGCAGGCCGCCGACTACACCACGGTCATGAACGACTGCCTGGGCGTCACCCGCTGCCAGGGCGTCACCGTGTGGGGCTTCAACGACGCGACCTCGTGGGTGCCGGGCACCTTCCCCGGCCAGGGCGCGGCCACGCCGTACGACGAGAACTACCAGCCCAAGCCCGCCTATTACGCGATCCAGTCCGCGCTCGGCGGCACGACGACGACCACGCCGCCGACCAGCCCGCCCACCACGCCGCCCACCACCCCACCGGGCGGCGGGGCCTGCACGGTGACCTACTCCGTCAACGAGTGGACCACCGGCTTCACCGCCAACATCACCGTCACGAGCGCCTCGGCGGTCGACGGCTGGACGGTCGCGCTCACCTACCCGGGCGGCAGCAGAACCGTCACCCAGGCGTGGAACGCCACCGTCACCCAGAGCGGCTCCACCGTCACCGCGAACAACCTCTCCTACAACGGGGCCGTCGCGGCCGGCGGCACCGCGACCTTCGGCTTCAACGCCGACTGGTCCGGCTCCGACCCACGCCCGACCGCGGCGACGCTCAACGGCACCGCCTGCACGGTCAGTTGACCGGCCCCGCCCGGCCACCCGCGCCGCGTCACACCCGTACCGGATAGACCGCCACCGCCACCGACTCGTCGTCCAGGCACCGCCCGTCCGCCAGGTCGAACCGCTGCTTGAGCAGCGGTGAGGCGACGTACGGGCGGCCCTGGAACGAGCCGAGCAGGCCGTGGCAGAGCACGCCCGCGCCGGTGAACGGGTCGACGTTCCCGATCGCGTACAGCCGCCCGGCGCGGTCGCGGAAGAGCGCGGCCTGCCCGCCGTCGGGCAGCAGTACGGCCACCCCCCGCCCGGCCTCGACCCGTGCGGCCGGGCAGACCGCGAACCAGCCCTCGGCGGTGCGCAGATGAACCGTGCCGGTCGTGAACCGGTGCCGGCCTGAACTGCGTCGGCCGTGAACTGGGCCGGCGTGAGTCGTCGTCGGCGGTCATACGGTCACCGTCCCGGTCAGGGCCAGCAGTACCGGCTCGGGCTTGATCTGGTCGCGCTCGTGCACGAAGCGGACCGTGGGGTCGGGGGTGTCGGGCGCGTTCACGAAGGACACGAACCGGCGCAGCCGCTCGGGGTCGTTGATGGTGTCGGCCCACTCGTCGCGGTAGCCCGCGACGTGCGCGGCCATCAGCGCCTCCAACTCCCCGCAGATGCCCAGCGAGTCGTGCACCACCACGTCGCGTACGTGCTCCAGGCCGCCCGGCGATCCGCTCCAGCCACACGCTGGTGCGCTCCAGGCGGTCCGCGGTGCGGATGTAGAACATCAGGAACCGGTCGATCAGCCGCACCAGTTCGGCGTCCGACAGGTCCTTGGCGAGCAGGTCGGCGTGGCGCGGGGTGGCGCCGCCGTTGCCGCCGACGTACAGGTTCCAGCCGCTGGCGGTGGCGATCACCCCGAAGTCCTTGGACTGCGCCTCCGCGCACTCGCGGGCGCACCCGGACACCGCGGACTTCAGCTTGTGCGGCGAGCGCAGCCCGCGGTAGCGCAGCTCCAGGTCGATCGCCATCCGCACGCTGTCCTGCACGCCGTACCGGCACCAGGTCTGCCCCACGCAGGACTTCACCGTGCGCAGCGCCTTGCCGTAGGCGTGCCCGGACTCGAAGCCCGCCTCGACCAACCGGGTCCAGATCAGCGGGAGCTGCTCCACCCGGGCGCCGAACAGGTCGATCCGCTGGCCGCCGGTGATCTTCGTGTAGAGGCCGAAGTCGCGGGCCACCTCGCCGATCACGATCAGCTTCTCCGGGGTGATCTCACCGCCCGGGACGCGCGGCACGATCGAGTACGAGCCGTTCTTCTGCATGTTGGCCAGGAAGTGGTCGTTGGTGTCCTGGAGCGCGGCCTGCTCGCCGTCCAGCACGTGCACCGGGGCGCCGATCGCCGGCGCGAGCGACGCCAGGATCGAGGCGACGGCCGGCTTGCAGACCTCGCAGCCCTCGCCGCCGCGCGCGCTCTCGCGGCCGTGCCCGTCCAGCAGTTGCCGGTAGCGAGGTGATCCGCAGCGCGAGCACGGTCTCGTACAGCTCGGCGCGGGTCTGCGCGAAGCAGCCGCACAGGCCCGTGTCGACCTCGACGCCGTTCGCGGCCAGCTCCGCGTCGACGAGCTGCCCCAGCACCTTCAGGCAACTGCCGCAGCCCGTACCGGCCTTGGTGCACTTCTTCACCTCCGGCACGGCCGGTGCAGCCGTGTTCGGTGACGGCGCCGCGGATCGCGCCCTTGGTCACGTTGTGGCAGCTGCAGATCACCGCCTCGTCCGGCAGCGCCGACGGGCCGAGCGCGACCGGGCCGCCCGCGCCCGCCGGCAGCACCAGCTGCTCGGCGGCGACCGGCGGCACCGTGCCGGTCAGCGGCCGCAGCACGCCGTACGACTCGACGTCGCCGACCAGGACACCGCCCAGCAGCGTGCCGTCCGCGCCGACCACCAGCTTGCGGTAGACGCCGGCCCGCGCGTCGGAGTAGAGCACGTCCAGGCAGCCGTCCGCGGCGCCGTGCGCGTCGCCGAAGCTCGCCACGTCCACGCCCAGCAGCTTCAGCTTCGTCGACAGGTCGGCGCCGGTGAAGTCGCCCCGGGGCCGTGCCGCCCGCGATCGAGCGGGCCGCCGTCTGCGGCCATCTCGTAGCCCGGCGCGACCAGGCCGTACACCCGGCCGTCCGCCGCGAGCGCGCACTCGCCGATCGCGTACACCGCCTCGTCCGCCGTACGGCACGACGCGTCGACCACGATCCCGCCGCGCTCGCCGACCGGCAGGCCGCAGGCGCGGGCCAGTTCGTCGCGCGGCCGGACCCCGGCCGAGAAGACCACCAGGTCGGTGGCGAGCAGCGAACCGTCGGACAGCGCCATCCCGGTGACCCGGCCGTCGTCGTCCGTGACGATCTCCTGCGTGCCGACGCCCGTGTGCACGGTCACGCCCAGGCCCTCGACGCTGCGCCGCAGCGCCTCGCCGCCGCCCTCGTCCACCTGCGCCGGCATCAGCCGCGGCGCGAACTCCACCACGTGCGTGTCCAGGCCGAGCCCCTTCAGCGCGCCCGCCGCCTCCAGCCCGAGCAGCCCGCCGCCGACCACCGCGCCGGTCGCCGCGCCCTGCGGCGTACGCCTCGATGGCGAGCAGGTCCTCGATCGTGCGGTACACGAAGCAGCCCTCGGCGTCCTTGCCCGGCACCGGCGGCACGAACGGGTAGGAGCCGGTGGCCAGGACGAGCGTGTCGTAGCCGACGGTCAGGCCGGAGCGGGCCGTGACCGTGCGGGCGGCGCGGTCGACGGCCACCGCCGGGTCGCCGACGCGCAGTTCGACGCCGTGCCGCGCCATGAAGCCGTCCTCGACCATGCCGAGGTCGTCCGGGCTCGCGCCCTCGGAGAAGTACGAGGTCAGGTGGACGCGGTCGTACGCCGGGCGGGGCTCCTCGCACAGCACGACCACCCGGGCCCGCCCGGTCACCCCGCGGTCGGCCAGCGCCTCCAGGAAGCGCTGGCCGACCATGCCGTGGCCGACCAGCACGATCGTCGCCTCCGGTGCGGAAGCGGACGCGGAAGCCGGCGGCGTGGCAGCCGAGGGGTGCGGCGCAGCGGGGGAGGGTCCGGCGGGAAGCCCGGCGGTGGAGGGCGCGGACGGGGGACCGGTGGGCGTGGAGCCGGCGGGCTCCGGTGCGGTCGCTGCCATGCTCACAGACCTCCGTCGGGGGTGGGCGGACCTGGCGGGGTGCCGGGCGGGGCGGTGCGGTCGTCCATGGCCCCCAGCGTGCGCGGGCGCTGTTACCCGGCCGCATCCCCGCCGTTTCCCGAGGGCAACGGTGCGCTCATCGCCGTACCGCGCGGGCTGTGAGCAGACCCGGTCGGCCGCTGACCGGATCGTTCCGCAAGCCGACACGTTCATGCCTGTCGCCCGGCACCCGGCAGCGGCGAGGATCGGGATGCCATGACCCACCGAAACCGCCACCGGCACCGCCCTCATCGTCATCGACGTCCAGGAGTCCTTCCGGCAGCGCGAGAGCTGGCAGGCCGCGTCCGACCCCGACATCGCCCGGCAGGTCTCCCGCCTGGTGGACCACGCCCGCGGCCGCGGCGACCTCGTCGTCTGGGTGCTGCACTCCGAGCCCGGCAGCGACACCGTCTTCGACCCCGCGCTCGGCCACGTCCGGCTGATCGACCCGCTGGCCGCGGCCGACGGCGAGCCCGTCCTCACCAAGACCTCGCACAACGCCTTCACCACCACCAAGCTCCAGCAGATCCTCACCGAGCACGGCGTGCGCGCGCTGGTCACCTGCGGCATCCGCACCGAGCAGTGCGTGGAGACCACCACCCGGCTGGCCTCCGACCTCGGCTACGACGTCACCTTCGTCGTCGACGCCACCGCCACCGAGCCGATCGCCGACCCCGACGCGCCGGCCGGCCGGCCGCTCGCCGAGGTGCTCGCCGACCCGCGCACGCTGCTCCCGCAGGACGTCATCGAGCGCACGCGGTACGCTCTGGCCGGACGTTTCGCCACCGTCACCACCGTCAAGGAGCTGACCGGATCGTGACCCGGGTGGTCTTCCTGCTCATCCCGCGACTGCACCTGCTCGACCTCGCGGGACCCGCCCAGGTGTTCTCGACGGCCGCCGACCACGGGCTCGGCTACGTGCTGGACTACGTGGCGGAGCAGGAGGACGTGCCCACCGCGCAGGGCGTGTCCGCTGCGGGCGGCGCCGGCCTGGCCGCGGCTGCGGGCCGACGACCTGGTCGTCGTACCCGGCTGGCGCTCGTCCACCCTGCGCGAGAACGGGCAGCTCGACCGAGCCACCCTGGGGCGGCTGCGCGCGCACCACGCGCGCCGGCGGCACCGTGGCCAGCGTCTGCGCCGGCGCGGACGCCCTCGGCCGGGCCGGGCTGCTCGACGGGCGCCGCTGCACCACCCACCACGACGTGCAGGACGAACTCGCCCTGCGCTACCCGCGGGCCACCGTCGTCCGCGACGTGCTCTACGTCGAGGACGGGCGGGTGGTCACCTCCGCCGGGATCGCCAGCGGCATCGACCTCGCGCTGCACCTGGTCGCCGTGCGGCACGGGCCGGGCGCCGCGGCGCGCGTCGCCCGGCAGATGGTCGTCTACGCGCGGCGCAACGGCGACGAGCAGCAGGCCAGCGCGATGCTGCGGCACCGGGCGCACCTCAGCGACGCGGTGCACCGCGTCCAGGACCTGATCGACGCGCGCTTCACCGACCGCCTCGCGCTCGCCGAACTCGCGTCCGCGACCGGGGTGAGCGAGCGCACCCTCACCCGGCGCTTCACCGCCTCCACCGGGCGTACGCCGCTGCGCTACCAGCAGGAACTGCGGATCGAGCGGGCCCAGCACCTGATCGACCAGGGCACGACCGTGGAGTCCGCGGCCCACGCCGTCGGCTTCCAGGACGCCCGGATGCTGCGGCGGCTGCGCGCCCGCGCGGTGGGCCGGACGGCGCAGTAGCGCTCCCGCGACCGGGGCCGGTCCGGCCGCGCACGGACCGCGGGGCTTACGTCAGCCCGCCGCCACCCGCACCGTCGGGATGTGGTCGACCGGGAAGCCGACGGAGTTGGCGATGAAGCACAGCGCGTGCGCCCGCTCGTGCAGGGCCAGGGCCCGGTCCGCCATCTCGGCGGAGGCGACCTCGACGTCCGGGTGCAGGGTCGCCCGCGTGAAGCGGCCGCCGCCGTCCGCGGTCTCCTCCATCGTGCCGTCGGCCCGGTCGGTGTACGCGGTGACCACCACACCGTCGACCGCGCACACGTGGAGGTACGACAGCAGGTGGCACTGGGAGAGCGCGGCGAGCAGGAGCTGCTCGGGGTTCCAGCGGTCCGCGTCCCCGCGGAAGTGCGGGTCGGACGACCCGGCGATCGTCGGCAGCCCGGCCGCCCGGACGTCGTGGACGCGGCGGTACGAACGGTAGGAGTCGGTGCCCGTGCCGAGGTTGCCGGTCCAGACGACCTCGGTCGCGTACGTGTGCTGCCGGGCGGACGGCATGGCGGCTCCTCCAGGTCGGGCAGGTCGGGAGCGATCACCGTAACCGGGCGGGGTCCGGTCGCGCCCGCTCATTTCCTTCGTGGTCGTGGGGTCCGTCACCTCGATGCCAGGGCGCGGGTCACGCCCGGCTCGTGCGGGCCGAGGAAGTGCGGGTCCGGCTTCACCAGGACGTCGAGGGCCGCCTTCCCCGCGGCCAGCACCTCCCGGGCGCCGCCCGCGTACCAGGTCGCGTCGTGCGCCTCCGCCACGCCGATCCCGTACGCGTCGATGCCCGCGGCCGAGCACAGCGCCAGCGCCCGCCTGATGTGGAAGTCCTGGCTGACCAGGACCGCCCGGTCCACCCCGAACACCCGCTTGGCCCGGTCGCACGAGCTCCACGTGTCGAACCCGGCGTCGTCGACCACGACCTTCGCGCGCGGTACGCCGTGCGCGACCAGGTACGCGCGCATCGCGCCCGGCTCGTCGTACGACGTACGGCTGTTGTCGCCGCTCACCAGGAGGGCCTTCACCTTGCCGGCCGTGTACAGCCGGACCGCCGCGTCGAGGCGGTGCGCGAGGTACGGCGACGGCTTGCCGTCCGTGAGTCCGGCGCCGAACACCACGGCGACGGGTTCGCCCGGGACGTCCTGGAGGGACCGCACGCGACCGCTTTCTGCCAGGCGCAGCCAGGTGGCGGGGAGGAGGGCGAGGACGCAGGTGGTCATGGTCAGGAGCAGGAGGGTTTTTGTTCGGCGGGTGGGTCTGCGCATTTTGGGCGGAGCCCTTCTCTTCGGCGTACTCGGGGCGACGCACGGCGGTGCCTCATCGGTTTCCTCCGGGGTGCCCCAGCTTCTTTCACCCGCCCACCCTCCCCCAACCTTCGGCCGGGGGGACCCCCAACCCCTTGCCCTACTTCCGCTTGTGCGGGCTTTTGCGTTGTGGGTCGGGGCCAGTCCGGAGGTGACTCCTCGAACTTCGAACGTTCCCGTTTCGTCTCCGGCTTTCCGCCGGTGTTGCGTTCGAAGTTCTGCGGGGACACCTCCTCCCCGTCCCCTCCAGTCCGCCGGCGTCTGCGAGTAGAGGGGGGTTGAGGAAAAACAGCCCCTCCCGGGCAACCGCTCGTACGGACGGCACCGTGGAGGAGTTTCATAACCCCCGTCTTCCGGTGCCGCCGACGGAGGGGACGGGAGGAGGTGTCCCGGCAGAACTTCGGCAACGAAACACCGGCGCAGAAAGGCCCGGACGATGCGGCAAGTTCGAAGTTCGAGGGGTTCCGGACGGCACCGACCCACCCACAAAAGGCCCGCACAGCGGAAGTAGGGCACGGGTGGCACGGGTGGGTTGGAAAAGCTGGGGTACCCCCGGAGGGAGCCGTGGGGACGTTGTCCGGCAACCGCCTTCCGCGGAGGGAGCCGTGGGGACGTTGTCCGGCAACCGCCTTCCGCGGAGGGACCCTCACAGGCGGCCACGGCAACCGTGAGGGGGACGACACCTGCCGTCGTACGGGCGCAACGGGCACGACATCCGCGGCCCGCACGATCGACGGTATGACGACCACCGCGCCGCCCCCGGGGCCCGCCCTCGTCGCCGTCGCACACGGCAGCCGCGACCCGCGCGCCCTGGCGACCGTGACCGCGCTGCTGGACCGGGTCCGGTCCCTGCGCCCCGGGCTCGACGTTCGGCTCGGCCACATCGAGCTGAACGAGCCGCTGATCGGCGCGACCCTGGCCGCACTGGCGGGCCCCACCGCCGTCCTCGTACCGCTGCTGCTCAGCCGCGGCCACCACGTCAGGTACGACCTGCCCGCCGCCCTCGCCTCGGCCCCGCACCTGCGCGGCGCCGTCGCCGCCCCGCTCGGCCCGCACCCGCTGCTCGCCCGCGCGCTGCACGCGCGGCTGACCGAGGCGGGCTGGGACAGGCGCGGGCAGGCCGTCGTGCTCGCCGCGGCCGGTTCGCGCGACCCCGCCTCCGCCCGGGACACCGCGCGCACCGCCGCCCTGCTCAGCGCCCGGCTCGGCGGGGTGCCCGTCCTGCCCGGCTACACCACCGCCGCCCCGGCCGTCCCCGACGCCGTCGCCGCGCTGGCCGCCCGCGGCGCCCGGCGGATCGCGGTCGCCTCCTGCTTCACCGCGCCGGGACGCTTCGCCGCCCAGGCCGCGGCCGCCGCCCCCTGGCTGGTGTCGGCGCCGCTCGGCGCCCACGACGCGATGGCCGCGCTGG
This sequence comes from uncultured Actinomycetota bacterium, assembly GCA_963820715.1. Taxonomy (GTDB): domain Bacteria; phylum Actinomycetota; class Actinomycetes; order Streptomycetales; family Streptomycetaceae; genus Actinacidiphila. Next base: position 536,290 of record CAWGAU010000009.1, read on the forward strand.
TGCTGCACCGCTACGACACCGCCCCCGCCCGGCGCGACCCGGTGGCCGCCGCCGTCTGCTGAGCCGCCCGTCGGCGCGGCCGGATACGGTCGACGGTATGGAAGGAAACCAGCCGGAGCCGTACACCGCCGCCGACACGGAACGCTATGTGCCCGAGCCGGACAAGCGGGCCGGCCGCACCGCCTTCCAGCGCGACCGGGCGCGGGTGCTGCACTCCGCGGCGCTGCGCAGGCTGGCCGGCAAGACGCAGGTCGTCGACCCCGGCGCGGGCGGCATCGCGGGCACCGACACCAGCCCGCGCACCCGGCTCACCCACTCGCTGGAGTGCGCGCAGGTCGGCCGCGAGCTGGGCGCCGCGCTGGGCTGCGACCCGGACCTGGTGGAGACCGCCTGCCTGGCGCACGACCTCGGCCACCCGCCGTTCGGGCACAACGGCGAGCTGGTGCTCGCCGAATTCGCCGAGGACTGCGGCGGGTTCGAGGGGAACGCGCAGAGCCTGCGGCTGCTGACCAGCATCGAGCCGAAGCGGTTCGCCGACGCGGCGCCCCGGTCCGCGCCCGGCTCCGGCGAACTGGCCGGCGCGCCCGCCGACGAGGCCCGCGCCCTGGTCAGCGTCGGCCTCAACCTCACCCGCGCCGCCCTCGACGCCGCCACCAAGTACCCCTGGCCGCGCGGCGGCCGCCCCGCCGACCCCGGCAGCCGCAAGTTCGGGGTCTACGAGGACGACCTGCCGGTCTTCCGCTGGCTGCGCGAGGGCGCCCCCGAGGGCCGCACCTGCTTCGAGGCGCAGGTCATGGACTGGTCCGACGACGTCGCGTACTCCGTGCACGACGTGGAGGACGGCCTCCAGGCCGGGCACATCGACCCGCGCGCGCTGCGCGCCGCCCCCGAGCGCGCCGACGTCTTCGCCTGCGCGCTGAGCCGCTACGCGCCCCCGGGCACCGACCCCGTCCGAGCTCGACGCGGCGCTCGACCGGCTGCTGGCCCAGCCGTGGTGGCCCGGCCGCTACGACGGATCGGCGCTGGACCAGGCCCGGTTGAAGGACGCCGGTTCACAGCTCATCGGCCGGTTCTGCCAGGCCGCGGAGGCCGCGACCCGCGGGCGGTACGGCAGCCGCCCGGCTGACCCGGTACGCCGCCGAACTGGTGGTGCCGCGCGAGCAGCGGCTCGAGTGCGCGGTGCTCAAGGCCGTCGCCGACCGCTATGTCATGCAGCGGGCCGCGCAGGCCAGGCGACGCGCCGAACAGCGGGTGGTGATCGGTGAGCTGGCACACACCCTGCTGCGGCGCGCCCCCGAGGGTCTCGACCCCCAGTTCCGGGCCATTTTTCAAGCCGCGGACGACGATCGGGCCCGCCGTCGAGCCGTTGTCGACCAGATCGCGTCTCTCACCGACGCTGCGGCGACGGCCCTCCATGCGAGGCTTGGCCGCTGACGGCCCGTCGACGCGGACGGCGCGGCGCTCTTCCGGTCGAAGGCGCCGTGCGGGACGCTCAGCAGGGCACCGAACACCCCCTGGGGAGGCACACTGTGGTGGACGCGCACCAGACCTTCGTGATCGTCGGAGCGGGGCTCGCCGGGGCGAAAGCCGCGGAGACGCTGCGCTCCGAGGGTTTCACCGGCCGGGTGATACTGATCGGCGACGAACGCGACCACCCCTACGAACGGCCGCCGCTGTCCAAGGGCTACCTGATCGGCAGCGCCGAGCGCGACTCGGTGTTCGTGGAGCAGACCGCGCTGGTACGCCGAGCACGACATCGAGCTCCACCTCGGCCAGCCGGTCGTGCACCTGGACCGCGCGGCCCGCACCGTCGCGCTGGGCGACGGCACCGTCCTGCCGTACGACAAGCTGCTGCTCGCCACCGGCTCGGAGCCGCGCCGCCTCGACATCCCCGGCACCGACCTGGCCGGGGTCCACCACCTGCGCCGCCTCGCGCACGCCGAGCGGCTCAAGCACGTGCTGACCAGCCTCGGCCGGGAGAACGGCCACCTGGTGATCGCCGGCGCGGGCTGGATCGGCCTGGAGGTCGCCGCCGCCGCCCGCGGCTACGGCGCCGAGGTGACCGTCGTCGAGCCCGCGCCGACCCCGCTGCACGCCGTGCTCGGCCCGGAGCTCGGCGCGGTCTTCACCGACCTGCACACCGAGCACGGCGTGCGCTTCCACTTCGGCGCCCGGCTCACCGAGATCACCGGCCAGGACGGCATGGTGCTGGCCGCGCGTCACCGACGACGGCAAGGAGCACCCCGCGCACGACGTGCTCGCCGCGATCGGCGCCGCCCCGCGCACGGCGCTCGCCGAGGCCGCCGGGCTCGTCCTCGCCGACCGGGCGCAGGGCGGCGGCATCGCCGTCGACGCCTCGCTGCGCACCTCCGACCCGGACATCTACGCGGCCGGCGACGTCGCCAACGCCGAGCACCCGCTGCTGGCGGGACGGCTGCGGGTCGAGCACTGGGCCAACGCCCTCAACGGCGGCCCGGCCGCCGCCCGCGCCATGCTCGGCCAGGAGGTGTCGTACGACCGGGTGCCGTACTTCTTCTCCGACCAGTACGACCTGGGCATGGAGTTCTCCGGGCACGCGGCGCCCGGCTCCTACGACCAGGTGGTGTGCCGCGGGGACGTCGGCAAGCGGCAGTTCATCGCCTTCTGGCTGAGCGAGGGCCGGGTGCTGGCCGGCATGAACGTCAACGTGTGGGACGTCACCGAGCCCATCCAGCAGCTCATCCGCGACGGGCGGCCCGTCGACCCCGAGGCGCTGTCCGACCCCTCCGTACCGCTAGCCTCTTTCCTGGACTGACCAGGAAGGACACCGTATGCGTACCGCCGTCGTGCCCGTCGAGGAGATCTTCGCCCTGCGGTGGGCGGTGCTGCGCACCGGCCTGCCGCGCGAGACCGCCGTCTATCCGGAGGACGCGCGCGGCGACACCTTCCACATAGCCGCGTACGACGACGCCGGCGCCGTGCGGGGCTGCGTGACCTTCTTCCCCGATCCCATGCCGGGGGAGGCGGCGCCCGCGTACCGCTTCCGCGGGATGGGCAGCGCGCCGGAGGTACGCGGCCAGGGGTTCGGGGCGGCGTGCCTGTTCGCCGGGCTGCGCGAGTCGCGCGGCGCGCGGCGCGCAGCTCGTGTGGTGCAACGGGAGGACGTCCGCGACCGGTTTCTACGAGCGGTTCGGCTTCACCGTCGTCGGCGAGGAGTTCGAACTGGCGCCGAGCGGGCCGCACTACGTCTTCGTCACCAAG
>CAWGAU010000010.1:0-265000 GCA_963820715.1 uncultured Actinomycetota bacterium
TCGCCCTGCACCCGTCGGCCGGCCTGCTCGCAAGCTGACGTGTTGCCTCGGGCGAGCGCTCGACGATCGGCGCGATCTCGTCGAACGGGACGCCGAACATGTCGTGCAGCACGAACGCGAGCCGCTCGGCGGGCGACAGCATCTCGAGCACCACGAGCAACGCGAGCCCGAACGCGAGCCCCGCCAGGAGCGCCTCGTGCTCTGGATCGGTGCCGTCGACGGGATCGACGATCGGATCGGGAATTTGCACGCCGAGCGGTACCTCCCGACGCGTGGCGCGCGAGCGCAGCATGTTCAGCGACACGCGCGCGACGACCGTGGTCAGCCAACCGCCCAGGTTTTCTATCGCGCCCCCATCCGATCGGCTCAACTTCAGCCAGGCTTCCTGGACGGCGTCGTCGGCCTCGCTGAGCGAGCCGAGCATCCGGTAAGCCACCGCGCGCAGATGCGTTCGGTGCTCCTCAAAGCGCTTCACCATCCACTCCTGCTCGTCCATCTGTCACATCCCTCCCGTGCATCGGGTCATACCACTAGGACCCCTGAAAGCGAAGAGATGTGACAAACGAGGACCAACAACACGGGTCGCCAGTGAGTTGCACGGCGTCGCCCTCGGCCGCCGCTACGAACAGATCGCCGCGCCCTTCCAATGAAGTTCACCGGCGACGTCCTACGCAAGCTCCTCGCCAAGACCGACGCCCCGCCCACCGCCATCGCCGCCTGAACCCTCTAGCCCGATACGTGCGCGAACTTCCGAGCCAGACCACTGAGTCCCATCGGCCGCACACGCCGCCTCCCGCCTAGCGGAGCTCCGCTGAGGTCACCAGCGCCATCTATGAGCCGCGCCCGGCGGGTTCGCCGCCTAGCTCCACGTCATCAGCCCCAAAGGCCTGAGATGGGAGCGACCAGAGGCGATCGCCGAGCGGGAGCGTCTGGCGACCCACGTGGATGAGGGCGCCCGCTCGAAACCGCTCTCCCGTTCGTTGGCGCAGCGTGATCAGTCCGCGCCAGCCAGGGGAGCCGATGGAGTCGCTTGCGTTGACCTCGATCGCGACGAGGTGTTGCCATTACCGTGAAATGCGTACCCCGAAGCGCTGATGATCTTGACCGGAGCGTCCAAGACGACGGTCCCGGACGCTCCTGTGGATCTCTTGAACACGGCTGGCGCTTCTCGGCCAAGACAATGCCGACGCAAGTGACGCCGTGTGGTGACGCGCTCCGTCTCAGCGGAAGAAGCAGCACCCGATAGCCGGAACCCCACCGATGCTGTTGTTGCGACTAGCCAGAGCAGCCAGCCACGCCTCCTGGCGGGTAGCAATTGTCAGGCGTATTCCCGCTGACGATGCTGCCTTTCAAGATCACCGGCCCAGTCCCACCGGTGTCAATGCCGCCGCCCTGGTCGTTTGCTGTGTTGCCGCTGACGATGCTGTGCTTCAAGATCACCGTCCCGGTCCCGCCGTTGCTAATGCCGCCACCAAAGCCGGTCGCGGTGTGTGAGTAACGCGGCTGTCTTTCAGCGTCAGCGTCCCGCTGTTGCTGATCCCGCCGCCGAAACCGCCATTGCCGAAAGGCGAATTGGTGGCGTTGCCACTCACGGTGCTGTCTGTCAGCGTGACCGTCCCGCTGTTGGAGATCCCACCGGAGACACCAACATTCTGGCTGACGGTGCTGTCTTTCAGTATCACCGTTCCGCCCTCACTGTTGAAGATGCCGCCGGCACCGCTGTCGACACCGTTGCCGCTGACGGTGCTGTGTTTCAGCGTGACCGTCCCGCTGTTGGAGATGCCGCCGGCATCATCGCTAGCCGAGTTTCGGCTGACCGTGCTGTCTGTCAGCGTCAGCGACCCGCTGTTGATAATGCCGCCGGCACTGAATTCGACTTCGTTGCCGCTGACGGTGCTGTCTGTCAGCGTCATCGTGCCGAGGTTGAAGATGCCACCGCTATTGCCGGTGATGGCGGTGTTCTCAACCGTCGCCGCGCCGTAGTTCGTGATGCCGCCTGACGGAAGAGCACCGTTTCCGCTCACGGTGGCGTCTTCCAAGGTCAAGGTCCCGTCGTTAGAGATGCCGCCGCCCAGTCCATCAGGGCTGATGGACCCCTTGGTAATCGCGACGCCCGTGATCGTCGCCGACACTCCGCCGCCTATCGCGACGACAGGCGAGCCGCCGCTGATCGTCGTTCGACCGGCACCAGCGCCGAGGAGCGTGACCGTCGTAAGGCTGTTGTTCGTGCCCGGAACGCTGAACCCACCGTAGGTGCCAGGCGCGATGAGGATGATCGCCCTATGCGAGGCGGCGTTGATCGCGCCCTGGATCGTCGTGTAGTCACAGCCTCTGGGGCAGACTCTGATTGTGTCGCGCATCCCTGCCGACGCCTGACCGGCCGCCGCCAGCACGAGCAAGGCGACCCCAGCAACGACCGCGCGCGCCAGCTTACGGATCTGAAACCGCATAGCCCTCCTGCTGCCACGGACACCCACGGATGACGACCTGGCCGACCGACGTGCCACGCCTCGCGCCGATCTCCGCCAGAACGAGATCCTCGAGGACCTCCTCGGCGTCACGTTCTCCGTACCCGAGCGGTCCGCCGCCCCCAGAGAGTCGACACCCCTATCGATCGAATCGTCGACCCCCACCCTGCTTAGCATGATTCCGGCGTCCGTCGCGCCATCGTCTCGCTCCAGGCTCCCAGCATCCACTGCTCCATTGATAAGTCGATCCCGGTTGTGAGAATAGTCACCCACGACTTCGTCTCCCTTAACTCGCTCGCTCACGCGCATGCTCGCCCCGGCCCGCGTCGACATCGTGCCCTAGTCTCCGCCTTCGGCAACGACGGCGTCGGCTGGTTCGGCCTGTGCCCCACAGTAAAGTCGGTATCGGCCGAAAAAGGCATCTGTTTGACGACACCGTCAGGACTGACCAGTGCAATCCGGGTTATCGGCGGCTCGTCGCCGATAACCTCGTCGAATTCCCCCCTTTCAACGTACGGTCTGACAAGCGGCGATGTCTGCACGCCAGAGTTCGCCCCGACCACTATTGCCCCTGTCACCAACCCGCTCCCGGTCGGTCACCCCCCCGGCGTACCTGTCCCGCAACCTGCAAGGTGCGGACCCACAATGGTCGTAATCTATTAAACACTTGGCAAACTGTCAAGCCCTTCCTCACCCGGGCGTTCGTACCGATGACCCAAACGGAGCCGGCAGACCCGATCGCGATGTCTTTTGCTGTGCGGTCAAACTCAGACCAGGCATCACTGCTCGACATATCTTCCTTCCTTGCCTTACTTAGATACGGACGAAGCGGCCATACGATCAACAAACAGCCGGCCACTTCTCAGCAGGACGCGCAAGGAACTCTCGTGGGCCGAATCCTCCATGTGGCACGAGATCGCTCATATGAGTCCCGTCCGAGGCAGGATGAAGACCAGTGGTAACCATCCGATAACTTTCGATAGCCGCAGCGTCCAATTTCTGAGCGCGATCAGCCGACCTCAGCTCCTATCCCAAAGGGCCACGAGCGCTCGCCGCATCGCCGAGGGCGCAGATGTGGTCGTCGGGGATCACGGTGGTGCAAGGCAGGACCTGCGGGGCAGCCGCTCCCTACGCCGCGATCCCGATGACCACGCGGCCGCTGTCGCGTTGATCGAGATCGAGGGCCCCGCTCGCTTGTGAGTTCGCGCGGATCCAGCGGCCGGCGCACCTCGACAACCCCGCCGCAGGAGCTTGTGGCGTTGCCACGGAAAGCCGGGGCAATGCGGGGCGATCGGGCAAGGCGATTCTCGATCTTGCGGTCACACGAGAACTTGCCGGACCAGAGAACCACGTCTTACCGGAAATATGTTCATGCAACACCAAAAGAAAGTGTGGCTTTTGCAATAAGTTCGTGATCGGCGAGACCGGGACATGAACCCGGGACACCACGATTCTCAGTTGTGTGCTCTTTGGCCTCGCGACGTGCCCATTTGCAGGCATAAACGCTGAAGAGGAGCCGGGCCCGCCGGACCGGATAAGTCCGTACTTTGCGGATCTTGCCTTGCATTCGATCCGGTAAAACGGGTCACCGGACCAACATCACGGCCTTGCGTCGGCGCCCAACCGGCGGGAAATGAGACAGTGCAACCGCGCGTCCGGCTCGGGCGCGATGCCCCGAACCGGCAAGTCCCGGCGCGCTGGTGGTGCCGTACTTTCGGCGGGCTCGCCAGCCCAATTCCACCGATTCTGCGCGCACTCGCGATCATGTCGGGAACGGAGATCCTCGTGGCGGTCATCCACGTTGACATCCCACCGAGTCGAGGGGAACCTGATCGCCCCGGTGGTGATGGCGCCTACGGCGTGAAGCAGCGGCTCGGACGGCCAGCGTCGTGTCGTTGACCGTCCGCTTATCACTCCGAGCCCAAGTACCGAACCCCTTGCGGACTTTTGAGCGTTTCCTTAGGCAGAGAGAAGAAGCGCTCCAAGATTGCGAGAGTTGGAGCAGAGGTCGGACTCAACGCCTCGGTCTCACCTGGTAGCGGCACGCGTTCGTGGGTCGTGGGGGCCGGAATGCGCTGCTCGGGGTAATATCCGGGGAGATCGGAGGTTTGCGTGAGCGCCGTAGCGTGGCTGATTGTCGTGTTGGTGTTGGTCCTTCTCGTCGTGCTAGTCGGCGTATTTGTCCAGCGGCGGCGGAGGACGGGTGGCGTGATCGCGACGCGGAGGAAGGAGTGAGGCTGCTCGTCACCGGATCGTCGATCCGTGGGCTGCCGGTTGTCACGATCGCCGACGGTGAGGACGTCGCCGAGGTCCGGGACGTGATCTACAGCCCACAGGCCGGTCGCGTTGTGGGCCTCACGCTTAACAAGCGCGGCTTCTGGCCGGGCGGCGCCGCGAAGTGCTTCCCGCCGAGCACATCCACGCGATCGGCCGTGACGCGGTGATGGTCGAGGACGACACCAGCCTGACTCTGCCAGAGGAGGCTCCAGCGGATGTCGGCGCGCCGCCATCTGGACGCGACGTGACCGGAAACGAGGTCCTGACCGAGGCTGGAGAAAGCCTGGGCCAGGTCAGGGACGTCGTCGTGCTGGTGGGGAGCAACGGGGAGGTGGTGGGCTACGAGATCGACACGGTATCCGGTAACCCCGGCTACATCCCGCTGCCGGCTCAATTGGCAGTGTCCGGTAGCACGCTGGTTGTCCCAGAGGCGACAAAGGACTTCGTCAAGGACGACTTGGTCGGGTTGGGCGCGGCGGTCGACGAGTTTCGCGCCAGCCTGGGCATCAGATGAGCGAGCGCTTCACCGCGGTGCCGGGTCGGAAGATCGTCAGCCGGGCGAGCGCGGAGGAGCTCGGCAATCTCGCCCATATCGTGGTCGACGTCAATCGGCGGCAGGTAGCGTTGCTGGTCGTCGGCAAGGGTCGCAAGGCTCTGGTGATCGACTGGGACCAGGTCAGCGGGTTCGGGCCAGACGCGGTCATGGTCGCCGATGAAAGCGCACCACATCCACCGAGCGGCGATCGCGAACACGCGGCTGCCAGCGGCAAGCTCGAGCTGGCCGGCAAACGCGCGCTGAGCGACATGGGCAACGACCTGGGCACCGTCACCGACGTCGTATTCGACCCGGGCACGGGTGCCCTCGAAACCCTGGTGCTCGGCGATCGCGATACGCCGGCCGCCTCACTCCTGGCGGTCGGCTCGTTCGCGGTGATCGTTCGAGAGCCCGCCGAGTAGATCGGTGGCTGGAGCGCGGCAGCCGCCCGCCTCTGCATGTAGGTACGTGTCCCTGAGCATCGAGCAATTCCGAAAGGGTCATTTGTGAGCCACGACGCAACGATCAGGCGCTCCATCCAAACGAAGCGTGCGCTTCCGCTGCGAGCGCCTCGAGGCCGTCCCAAACCCGCCCGGCCGGATCACCTCTGTCGATGACGGCTCATCTGGTCAGTTGCCGAGGACGCCACGGTCGTGATGGCGGCTGACGACCCCAGGGGCGTATGGCGCGTGTCCGAGGGCAGTCCCGACCACCGCGATCCTGACTTCGGTCAGATTTCCCAACATGATGAGCGTGTGGTCTTGGTTGCACGGTAGTGCCTCGTTCATCTGCGCCGAGCGTTCCTCCAGTGAATTCAAACCTCGGCGTTTCACGAGGTTCAACCCCGTGTTTGTCCGGCATACCGCGCTCTCGCCGGGACGCCCGAGGACCTGCGTGCTGGGTGCGAGGGAGAGGCTGCGGTGGACGCTACGGTCCGAGCCACTGGCGGGATGGGACGGCCACAGCCGTGGCAGCCCGTACTCAGCCCGGCGTAGAGGATTAGGCGACTCCATCCGCCGAGCGTCGTCGATCCACGTGCGGGACGCCTTGGCGGCGAGGGCAGTCTCAATGGAAGGCTGACCGACACGCTGTGGCGGCGACCGTATCGCCTGGCTTGACCCGAACTCGGGTCTCGAGGCGAGGTGGCTGCGCAAGGCTGTGGCGTTCGTCAACGATGGACGTCCGGCGACCCAGCCCGGCAACCTCAAGGCCCCCGACGTCGTGGCCGTGGCAGGACCGCTGCGCACGGGTGATGACGTGTCAGGCCCGGGCCGCTCGATGGACGACGTGCCCGACGTGGCTCACGTCTTTCGCTGGGCGATCTCAGCTGAGCTGCTGGCCGCGCGCGGGACCGAGATCGTGGCCGAACTCGCGTCGGCGACGTCGAGCGCGACCCCCTTTCCGCCTGGTTCAAGGTCGCGATCGCACTGCTCGAGCATGGCCTGCTCGACGGCGAGCCTGGTCGAGTCCCGGCCTACTCCCATAGCCCGCAGAGTCCGGCAGGCTTCTGCCGCCACGCGAGGCGCCCACCGTACGGACGATGGCTAACGACCGCGTCCCGCCCGCCGCAGGGCAAGGCCGGGCGCTCGCGCCGGACGTCGGGCTTTCAAGGTGTTGCGGGCACGGCCAGTGACGACAGGACGACCTCGCCGATGTCGCTCTGCTGCAGCTTGACCAGCTCGTCGATGCGGTCCGCGACCCACGCGGCGGCGGCATCTGTCGCGGCGTCCGCCTGCGTCGAGGACTCCCAGTGCGACACGGAGATAAGCCCTGCCCCGGTCTCGATGAGCTCGTAGGACTGAAATCCCGGCCGCCCGCGGAAGATCTCTAGCAACCCTCCTGGGGCCTCGACTCTGCGGACCACCTCGTCGAACGTCCCGGACTGCAACCTGTAGAAGGCGACGCGTGCATGCATCATCTAACCCTTTCAGTCGCACGTACGGCGGGGTCGAGTCTAGGCAAGCCGCGCGACCGCGTCAACCACGCACTCGAGGAGCGCAGTGTTCCGGCCGAAGCGAAGGGCTGAGGCTCGGTCAGAAGGTGTGGATAGGCGAGCAGGTTCGCTCGCTGGGTAGCGCTACGGGGCGAGGAAGTCATCGCGAGCGTCGACCACGCAGGCAAGCCCATAGTGATCGTGCCGATCAGAGTGGTCGACGGTCGGCCTGCTCTACGAGCCCGGAAAATCTCGCGCCGGCGGCGCCTAGCGGATGCACACCGTGCAGCGGCGGCGGTGTGGGCCGTGGTGATCGTGCTCGGTGTCGTTGGCTGGGTGGCCGCACGCCGGGCCGCCTTGGCCACCCAGCCGAGCGGGTGCCCGCCTGACCTGGCTGCTGGACGCCGGGCGGCGCGTGATGGCGCAGCCCGGCGTTCCGCGGTGAGTCGGGGGTGGCTACCAGGCGGCTACGGGCGGTCCTTGGGCGTAGGCTTCGGCGACCGGCGCGTAGGTGATCTCTCCGTTCTTGACGTTGAGCCCCCTGCGCGAAGCCGGGGTCTTCGGCGAGCGCGGCGTCCACGCCGACGGCGGCGAGCCGGCGGACGTAGGGCAGTGTGGCGTTGGTCAGCGCCCGCGTCGCCGTGACGGGAACCGCGCCCGGCATGTTCGCCACGCAGTAGTGGAGAATTCCATCGACCTCGAACACGGGGTCGGCGTGTGTGGTGGGGTGTGAGGTCTCAAAGCAGCCTCCTTGGTCGATGGCGACATCGACGATCACTGAGCGGGGTTTCATGAGGCCGAGCATCTCGCGGGTGACGAGGTGTGGGGCGACGGCGCCGGGGACCAGCACGGCACCGATGACGACGTCTGCTTCGCGGAGTTCCTGCTCGAGGATGATCGCGTCGGACATCAGGATCCGGGCGCGCGCCCCGAAGTACTGGTCCAGCTCGTGCAGGCGATCGAGCGAGCGCTCGAGGATCGTCACTTCCCCCTCGGCACCCAGGGCGATGCGTGTCGCGCCTGCCCCGACGACGCCACCGCCGATCACGAGGATCCGGGCGGGGGCGACGCCGGTGACTCCCCCCATCAGAACTCCCGGGCCGCCGAGCGGGGCTTGCAGGAAGTAGGCGCCCGCGTGCGCGGCGAGCCGTCCGGCGATCTCGCTCATCGGCGCGAGTAGCGGTAGCCGCCCGTCGGCGGTCTCGACTGTCTCGTACGCGATCGCGGTCGCCCCGGAGTTCACGATCGCCTCGGTTTGTGCGCGGTCGGGCGCGAGATGGAAGTAGGTGAACATGGTCAGGTCCGCGTGCATCAGCGGGTATTCCGGCTCGATCGGCTCCTTGACCTTGAGCAGCAGCTCGCTCCGCTGCCACACCTCCGCGGCGGTCGGGACGACCTGCGCTCCGACCACCATGTACGCGTCGTCGGAAAAGCCCGACCCGATACCCGCTCCGGCCTCGACCATGACCTCGGACTCCAGCGCGACCAGCTGCTGCGCGCCAGCCGGTGTGAGCGCTACCCGCCGCTCGGCCTGCTTGATCTCCTTCACGACACCGATTCGCATTCCGTCACCTCCACACAATCATTTGGGTTTGTTTTGAAAGGGTCACGCTGGACTTGCGGTGGGACCAGCCGTTGGTGGGGTCGCGGTGGGACCCGCCGTTGGCTTCTTAGCGGCGGGGGCCGGCTTGGGCTGGTAGGTGCCCGCCGCTGCGGGCGCGGGGGTGAGTCGGATGTGGTGTCCGCGCGAGGCGAAGTATCCGATCACCATCACCAGCACCCAGATCGGGGCCACGTACAAAGCGATCCTCGTGTCGTGGTTGAACGCCAGCAAGACCAGCACCATGGCGAGGAAGGCCAGCGCAAACCAGTTCCCGCCGGGCGTCAACGGCATCCGAAACTCACCCTCGGGTAGCCGACCCGCGTTCACCACCTTGCGGTAGCGCAAATGCGAGAACATGACCATTCCCCACACAAACAGCCCACACACGGTGGCGATACTCGTGATGTAGGCAAACGCGCTGTGAGGAATGAAGTAGTTCAGCACAACCCCGCCGAGCATCGCCACGAACGAGACCATCATCCCCGCCGCGGGAACCTTGTGGCGACTGACCTTGCGCAACGAGGCGGGCGCTTGGCGGAAACCCGCGAGCGTGTACAACATACGGCCCGTGCTGAAGATTCCGCTGTTGCACGACGACAGCGCGGCGGTCAGCACGACGAAGTTGACGATCCCGGCGGCGGTCGGAATACCGACCCGGGAGAACACCACCACGAACGGGCTCTGGCTGGGGTCCAAGTGGTTCCAGGCGACGAGCGACATGATGATCGCCAGCGCGCCGATGTAGAAGATCAGGATCCGCCAGATGACCTTGTTGATCGCCGAGGGGATCGTCTTCTCGGGATTTTGGGCTTCGCCCGCGGTCACCCCGATCAGCTCCACCCCCAAGAACGCGAACATCACGATCTGCAAAGCCAAGAACGGCCCGCTGAACCCCTTCGGGAAAAACCCACCCTTCGACCACAGATTCGAGAAGCTCGCGGTATGACTGAGGTCGCTGACGCCCAACACGATGATCGCCACGCCGAGCACGATCATGCCGATGATCGTGACCACCTTGATGATCGCGAACCAGAACTCGAACTCGCCGAACAGGCCAACCGCGATCAAGTTAACCCCCAACAACGCGACCAACGCGACCAGCGCCGGGACCCACTGCGGGAGCCCAGGCAGCCAGTACTGCACATAGATCCCCGCCGCGGTGATCTCCGCCATCGCGATCACCACCCACATCAACCAATACGTCCACGCGGTCACGAACCCCGCCCACGGACCGACAAACTCATCGGCATACGTCGCGAACGAGCCCGACACCGGCCGATACAGCATCAGCTCACCCAGAGCCCGCATGATCAAGAAGATCACCACACCAGCCACCGCATACGCCAACAACAACGACGGACCGGCCTGCTGGATCGCCTTCGCCGAGCCAAGGAACAAACCCACCCCGATCGCGCCACCAATCGCGATCATCTGGATATGACGCTCCTTCAGCCCACGATGAAAGTCCTCGTGAACCGCCTCCTCAGGCAGCACGAACTGCTGCACCACGCCCTCCACCTCACCCTGATCTGTCGCCCGACGATTCATGCACTCGGCTCCTCACGCGGTAGTCCCGATGACCTTTCAGGTCACCCACACACCGGCCGAGCGCTAGAGCCGGAAAAACAGATACCCGCCGAGAGTTAGGGCGAAGCTGAACAAAATCCTATACCCCAAGTCAAACCATCGTGACAGCACCGGAGCTGACTGACACCCACGGCGAGAAGATCCCAAGCTCGATTCGGGTACGTCGACGTCGAAACCGACGGCGCAGTGCCACGCTGTCACACAGACCGTCATCCGCCGCCCCCTGACCTATGTAAGCGCAGGGTGAAGTCAAGATCGGCCCGACGAGTTGCAAGCACCGATAACCGAGCCGAAGTTGCGAGACGGACCCAGCATCCAACAGCAGGGGCACCAACGTCCGCGATAGACGAGTCAACGGTCGACCACCACCGCCAACACGAGCTGAACCTCATTGCGGAGGGATCCCGACCGGACGGCGACGGCGACAGCGACAGCGGCAGCGACAGCGGCAGCGGCAGCGACAGCGACAGCGGGCAGCGGCAGCGACATGGTCCTTGCGCTCGAGAGTGGCGCGAACGAGATGCGGCTTTGCGGCCGTCTATGAGCGGGTCCACAGGCCGGGTATAAGTCCGCAACCGTAAGCGTACAAATCGCGGACGATCAGCCTCGGTAAGAGGTGTAAGTTCCGGGCCAGCCTCGCCTCGACCCTCGGCGGGGAGTGCTTTCCGGCTCTAAGCCCAGGCCGGCGTCGGCGTGTCGACCTACGGTCGACGGGATCACGAACGCATTAGGAGCCGAGTCTATGCACCGTCTTGGGCAAGCAGCCGACCAGTCCGAAGGTCACCGATATGCCTGCTAGCCACCTACGTCGCAGGTTCCATCCTGTTGTGCGGCGCCATCAAGCTGCCCGCCCGCAGGGCCCGCGTGTTCTCGGTGCGGCGTCGATTGCGCTGATCAGCCTGGCTGCGGTTCTGACACTCAGGGGCATGCCGACGGTGGCGGAGTACGGCTGGTCCAGTATCGCGTTCTATGTGTTGGGGGCGTTGTTCTTCTTCATCCCGTTGGCGCTGGTATCGGCGGAGCTGGCGACCGGTTGGCCACGCGCCGGCGGTCTGTACGCCTGGGTTAAGCAGGCCTTTGGGGAGCGTTCGGGCTTCCTTGCGGTGTGGTTTGAGTGGGTCGAGAACATCGTCTGGTTCCCGACCGTGCTGTCGTTCGTGGCGGCGACGCTCGCCTATGTGATCGATCCGAGCCTGGCCGACAACAAGGTGTATCTGGTCATCGCGATGCTCACGATCTTCTGGGCGCTCACGCTGGCCAACTTCTTCGGAATGAAGTGGACCGCGCGGCTGAACAACCCTGGCGTGATCGCCGGCACCCTCCTGCCCGCCGTTGTGCTGATCCTGCTGGGCGCGTACTGGCTTCTGGCTGGGCGGCACATTGCGATCCCCTTCCACGCGAGCAAGCTCGTCCCGAATCTGGGCAGTCTCGGCAATCTTGTGTTCTTCGCCGGTGTGCTACTGGGCTTCGCGGGCATCGAGATGGCCGGGTTTCACGCCAAGGAGACGCGCAACCCCGGGCGGGATTACCCGCGTGCGGTGTTTCTGGCTGCCGGGTTGATCGTGGGCATCTCGATCGTCGGCACCCTCGCGATCGCCTTCGTTGTGCCTGCTGCCAAGCTGAGCTTGGTTGCGGGGCTGCTACAGGCGTTCGATGCGTTCTTCCACCTCCTCGGCATCGGCAGCTGGGCGACAAAGGTGATGGCGGTCTTGACCGGCCTGGGCACGTTGGCTCTGATCAGCACCTGGCTGCTCGGTCCGGCCAAGGGGCTGTACGCCTCTGAGAACACCGGCGATCTTCCGCCCGAGCTGCACTACGTCAACAAGCGCCACGTTCCTGTCGCGATCCTCGTCACACAGGGCGTGCTCGGTTCGCTGTTCGCGCTGATGTTCCTGTTCATCCCCAGCATCAACACCAGCTACTGGATGCTGACGGCGCTGACCACTCAGATCCTCGTGCTGATGTACATCCTTGTGTTTGCAGCCGCGCTGCGGCTGCGCTACACGCAGCCCAACGCTGTTCGCCCGTACAAGATCCCCGGTGGCAACGTCGGCATCTGGATCGTCGCCGGGATGGGCCTGTTGGGGTCGGTCTTCGGTCTGATCATCGGGTTCATCCCGCCGAGCGGCATCAAGCATTGGCCGACACCGATCTACATCGCCGCCATGTTCGCCGCGATCCTGATCTGTTCGGTGCCGCCATTCATCCTGGAGAAGATCAAAAAGCCGAGTTGGAACATCGCCCACCCTGACACGGTCCTGCTCGACGTTGACGACGGCAAGACCGCCGAGCAGGTCGCGGCCGCCACGGCCGCTCTACGGACAAATGGACCCGGAGTCGCGGCCACGATACCCGTTCTGAGCGCCCCAACTACCGTCGGGAAGAACGGCTCTGATAGGGCGAAGGTGAGCTGATCATGGAACTCATGCGGTCGTTCCCCATCCTGCTGGTCGACGACGAGCTCAACGACGACACCGCTGCAGGGCGCGCGACGCGGGCGCTCGTCGATCATTTGCGCGCCGATGACACGCGGGTGATCACCGCGACCGATCTCGGTGACGCCGAGCAGATCATCGCGAGCACCGCAACTCTGAGCGGTCTGGTGATCGATTGGGACACTCATCACGCCGGCAATGGCGCGTCCACGACGCCCCACAGCGCCGCCGCTGCACCGACGACCAACGGTGCGGTCCGCAAGGTGTCCCGAACCGAGACGCTGATTAGCGGTCTCCGAGCGCGCCATCCGCAGCTGCCGATCTTCGTCCTCGCCGATCGCTCGTCGGTCGAGGAACTACCGATGGACGTGATGCGCCAAATCAACGGCTACGCGTGGAAGCTCGAGGACACACCGTCGTTCGTCGCCAGCCGCGTCGAGGAGGCACGTCACGAGTACCTCGCCCCACTGCTGCCGCCGTTCTTCGAAGCGCTCGCTCGCTTCACCAAAGAGGCACGCTACTCATGGCACACGCCCGGACATAGCGGCGGTACCGCGTTTCTGAAGACCCCGGTCGGCGCCGCGTTCCACGAGTTCTTCGGCGAGAACACGCTGCGTAGCGACTTATCTGTGTCGGTCGCCGAGCTGGGCTCGCTGATGGAGCACTCAGGTCCAATCGGCGAAGCCGAGGCACAGGCCGCCCGGATCTTCGGTGCGGATCGCACAATGTTCGTGACCAACGGCACCTCGACGGCCAACAAGATTGTCTTTCACTCCTGCGTGCGCCACGGCGACGTGGTCCTGGTCGATCGCAACTGCCACAAGTCGATCATGCACGCGATCATCATGACCGGCGCGATCCCGGTCTACCTGCATCCGGCCAGAAACGCATACGGGATCATCGGACCGATCCCACCTCGCGAATTGAAGGCCGCGAAGATCCGCGCGAGCCTTAGCGCTCACCCCCTCGTTACCGAGGGGACCACGAGCGCTCGACTGGCCGTGGTGACCAACTCCACCTACGACGGGCTCTGCTACGACGCAACGGCCGTCCTCTCCGCTTTGGGTGACACGAGCGAACGAGTGCTGTTCGACGAGGCGTGGTTCGGCTACGCCCACTTCCACCCGCTGTACGCCGACCGACACGCGATGGGCATCACGCGCCGGCCGGGACAGCCCGCCACGTTCGCCACCCAATCGACCCACAAACTGCTCGCCGCGTTCTCACAGGCCTCGATGGTCCACGTACACGACAGCGACGGCCTGATCAGCCCGACCGCGCTTGAGGAAGCGTTCATGATGCACACGTCCACCTCTCCCCAATACGGGATCATCGCGTCGCTCGATGTAGCGTCGCGAATGATGGAAGGTCATCAAGGCACACAGCTCATCGATGACACCGTCGAGGAGGCTCTCGCATTCCGCCGCGAGCTCGCCGCCAACGCCGACCAGTGCGCGGTCGGCGACTGGTGTTTTCGCCCCTGGCAGCCTGCCGACGCCGCCCTTGGAACGCCGCGGGAGCAGCGCAATCCCGAGCGCTGGCTCCTGCGTGACGGTCAACACTGGCATGGCTACGAGCAAGTCGAGGACGGGCACGCGATGCTCGACCCGATCAAGGTCACGATCCTCACTCCCGGAATCACCGCTGAAGGCAAGCTCGAGGAACACGGCATCCCCGCCATGCTCGTCTCCCGCTTCCTCGACGAGCACGGAATCGTGGTCGAGAAGACCGGCGCCTACTCATTCCTCGTGCTCTTCTCGCTCGGGATCACCCGCGGCAAAGCCGGAACCCTGCTTTCGGAGCTATTCGAATTCAAACGCCTCTACGACCAAGACGCACCACTTACCCAAGCCCTCCCCCGACTCGTCAGCGAACAACCCGACCGCTACGGGCAGTACACCCTGCGGGCGCTCGCGGACGAACTGCAAGGCGCGCTACTCGAGTCCGACCTGACCAAGCTCACCGAAACCATGTACGCGGACCTGCCACAACCCGTCCTAACCCCCGCGGCCGCCTACGCTCACATCGTGGACAACACGATCGAAATGATCCCGGTCCCACAGCTCGCTGGACGCGTAAGCACCGCCATGATCGTTCCCTACCCACCAGGGATCCCCGTGATCATGCCCGGTGAACGCTTCCCCGCCGCCGACAGCGCACTCCTGCGCTACCTCACGACAAGCCAAACGCTCGACAAGCGATTCCCCAGCTTCGAAACGGAAATCCACGGCATCCAAGTCCAGGATGACCGCACGTACCTGATCCCATGCATACCCGCCGACCAAGCCGCCAGCCGTGAGGCTAGACCACGACCTTCCCGGTGATCGTCGAGTACTCCCCGACGTGTTGGCGTTGTCGGTCCGTGTGATCACGCAGTACGAGACAGCGTTGTGCAGGGATCGTTACCGCCTCAGCCATGTTCTGGTCAGGATCGCTTTGAGGGGCACCGTGGTACCAGCTGCCGGCTCGCTGTCAATCTCTAGGTGACCGTCCAGCAGTTCGGCGCGCTCTTGCATTCCGATTTACTGGCGGGTCACCGGTTGCCTCGCGTCACCACGTCTCGATGCTGGGACAGTTGAGAGAGTTGCGGCCCGGGTCGCATCGTTATCGAGCGTCAGAACCCGTGCCGGGTGGTCTCGCTCGGCGATCGAAGTCGTGAGTGTGCTCTTGCCGACCTGGCGGGTGCCCATCACGAACACGACACGCGTGTCACTCAGCGCCTCGACAACGAGCGGCCGTGCGTGACGTTCGAAGAAAGCCAAGGTCATCTGCGCAGTACTCCAAACTTTGGTGCGCGGATTTACAAAGTCTGCTGCGCAGATATCTACTGCAGTCAGGCTAGGGGTGGCGGCGGCGGAAGAGGCGACGGCGGTCCGACAGATCGATCCAGCGCTCCTAGACTTCCCTGCCAATGAGCGATTTGGCCCGCGAGCGTCTTGCCGTCCTGCTGTCCGAGGCCACCGGTACGGAGGCGTTCAGTGCGGCGCGGACGGCCCCGACGGGCGACCTGCAGCTCGAAGTGCGGGGCGCCGGGCCGATCGAGCTTCCGGTGTCCCAGGCGCAGGCGAGGCAGCTGTGCGCGCTGGCTCGACCGGCCCGGCACGGGCGAGGAGAGCGGACCGTCATGGATCGGCGGGTGCGGGACACGTGGGAGGTCCCGAAGAGTCGCGTGAAGATCGACAAGCGCCGCTGGAACCGAACGCTCCAGCCCGTCCTCGATCGCCTCGGGCACGACCTCGGCCTACCTTCCGGCCGCAGGCTGCGGGCGGAGCTGCACTCGATGCTGGTCTACGCGCCAGGGCAGTTCTTCGTCGAGCACCAGGACTCCGAGAAGGACGACGCAATGGTCGGGTCGCTCGTGGTGGGCCTTCCCTCGACGTTCAAGGGCGGCGCGCTCGAGGTCCGACATCGCGGCCAGATCGCCACGTATCGAGGGTCGAAGAAGGCTCTGTCGTTTGTGGCCTTCTACAGTGACTGCCGCCATGAGGTCAAGCCGGTCAGGGCCGGGTACCGGGTGGTGCTGACCTACAACCTGCTCCTGGGCGCCGAGACCGCCACGTCGCAGGTCGATCCGGATCCCGAGCTGGTTGGCGGCCTGGCCGGGTGCCTCGATGAACACTTCGCTTCGTCCGAGGGTCCGGACCGGCTCGTCTACCTGCTCGACCACGAATACACGCGACGCGGGCTGGACCGCTCCCGGTTGAAAGGCGCCGACGCCGAGCGCGCGAGACTGCTCGCCGCGGCGGCGAAGCGTGCCGGCTGCGATGCCGTGCTCGCGCTGGCAAACGTCCACGAGACGTGGAGCGCTTATGAGTCCGAGGGGCGCTGGGATCGACGGTCGGGCTACGGCCGGTGGGACGAGTGGAACGACACCGAAGGTGACCTCCACGACGTCGACGGCGGCGGGCCCGAGGAGTACGAACTCCAGGAGCTGATCGATTCGGAGGTCTCGCTCGTCAGCTGGATAGACCCCCGGGACGGGCGGCTCAAGGACGTCGGCCTCGCGGTCGGCAGCGACGAGGTGTGTGCCAGCACTCCTTCGGGCGAGCTCGAGCCGTACTCCTCGGACTACGAGGGGTACATGGGCAACTGGGGTAACACGCTGGACCGCTGGTACCACCGTGGAGCGGTGGTCATGTGGCCCCGGAGCCGAGCTTTCGCCGTGCAGGCCGAGGCAGATCCGTCGTTTGCGCTCGACGAGGTGGCCGCCCGCGCGCGGACGGGCGACCTGGCCGGAGCCCGGGACGCGGCCGCGGCTGTGGCGCCGTTCTGGGACAGGGCCGCCACTTGGGTGGAGGCGAAGGGCTTTCTCGCCAAAGTGCTCAGTACGGCGCGGCTGCTCGACGAGCCGGCGCTCGCAGCGATGCTGCTGCGCCCGTTTCGACTGGAGATGCTGAGGAGCGGGCACGTCAAGGCCGTGAGCGCGCTGGTCGACTCATACGGCGAGCCGTGGACGGAGGAGCTCATCGCGGCCTGGTCCGCCAAGTGGCGCTTCCACCACGCTGACGGCCACGGCCCGGAGGCGTGGATCTCTTCGCTGCCACAGCTCTGCCTCGCGTTTCGGAAAGCCGGCGACGCCGGAACGCAGGCGGCTCGGTTGCTGGTGCGGGAGTCCTGGAGGTGGGTCGGACAGGGCATCGACCGAAGTCTCGAGCTGCACTCGCCCAGCCGTCGCGAGCAGAGCCTGGCGCAACTCGGGCCTCCGCTCGGAGCGATCCTGGAGGGCACGTCAGTGATTGGCGTAACCGACCTGCGCGACGAAGCGGTCGGGGTCCTGTGCCGCGAGGATGAGCTACTCGGTTGCGCGATCGCGACTCTGCGGGCGACACCCGCCCCGCAATGGAGCGCCGTAGGTCTCGACGCCGTTGCGACCCATACCGCTGCCGCGCTGGACGCTCGCCTCGCCCGCCCATCGCGCGACAACGACGACTGGTCGATCGAGCTTCCCGAAGGATGTGGCTGCGAGCTGTGCGATCACCTGCGCGGCTTCCTCGAGGATCCGACCCGGACACGGCTCGAGTGGCCGCTTGCCAAGGTCCGCCGGGCCCATGTGCATGGCCGGATCGACACCGCCGAGCTTCCGGTCCATCACCAGACTCGGCGGGTGGGGCGCCCGTACACGCTGGTGCTGACCAAGACCAGCGAGCTGTTCGAGCGCGAAGCGCAGCAGCGACACCGTGACGAGCAGAACGTCGCATGGCTCGCGCGAAACAGCGTCGATCGCGGCCGGCGCCGTGGCGGCTCCAAATAGACGACGCTACCGAATGAATGAATGGCGAGACCGGGACTTGAACCCGGGACACCACGATTTTCAGTCGTGTGGACTTAGGCGTGTGAAAGTGCCTCTTTGCCGGGAAAACCCTCATGGGCGACTTAAGGTCGCGGGCGTCGATAAGTCCAGAGTTTGCGGACTTATCGGCTGTAGTCGGGCCCGTAAATCGACTCACGGGCCCAAAAGCGCAAGTGCCGATCTCGCTGTGACTGAGCACGTGCCAAGTGGTATCTGCGGAGCGGGACGCATTCAGCGACCCGGACTGATTGCCCGGCCCAGGAAGCCGGCAAGTCATAGGCGGTTGTCATGCCCTCGCTGTCGATCTCGACGAGCTTGTTGATCATGAACACCGCCGCCGTCTGCGCGCTCTCACCCGCGGCGTTGAGAATCCACGCGATCACCGCCCGCACGAGCTGCTGTTGGCGCGCACGACCATCGCCTCCAGGAAGCACGATCATCCCGGGGTGCAACTCGTCGCGCCCATACATGGGCCGGAAGTCCGACGCGTTGTCCGTCACGAGCACGTAGCCCTGACTTTGAACAAGCTGACGGAGCTGGGCGTCCGTGTGACCGAGCACGCCGCGATCGCGGTTGCAGGTTGCCTCCAGCCCGTGTTCGTGTGCGACCGGCACCAGGGTTGGCGAGAGATCCTCGTCGAACCAGAGTCTCACCGGGCCGCGCGGGGACGCTGCGGGCGTCCCCGCCGCGGGTTCGTGCGCGCGTACTGCACGGCGATCTCGCGAGCCTCCGCGGGAATGTGCGAAAAATCCTCATCTAGCACCTCATCGCTCTCACCACCCGCAACCCGCTGCGCAAGCGGATGCACGCCGACGCGCGATCCCCTGATCACCGGCTCGCCGTTCTTGACCTCAGGGTCACAGACGATCCACCGCTCCCGCAGCCGGGCGTAACGCTCAGCGCGCACGCGGGCCTGATCGATCGCGTCAACCCGACGGACAACGATCGCCGGCGCGAGCTCCAGCTCCGCCGAAACGCCCGAGCCGCGTAACCATGCGCGCACCGCACGCTTGTGCGCCGCGGTCAAACGCATCGTGCCAAGCAACCCGAGCATCGCCAGAACCGGAACGTCATCCAACTCGATCCACGATCGCGATCCGCTGCGTCTCGTCGGAACGACCCTCTGGTCAACCGCCTTCTTGACCGTCGTCTCGGTGATACCGCTCAGCTCGGCGGCCTCTCGTCGATTTATCAACACGCTCGTCATAAAGCCGTACCCTCAGGTCCGAGATTATCACAGCGTCCGCATCGAAATTGCCGCCGGCGCCTCGCGACGTCCCCGCGAAGACGCGATCGTGAGCCAGCGAGCGCGCGGCCCCGGCTGCGCAGAGACGAAACGGGGGTGTCGCTATTCGCCGAGACCAGGGCCGCCCGTTGGTGTGCGGAATCGGGCGGATACGTAGGCAGCCCCCGCACTGCGCACCTCAGTTGTGACACCCGGTCGGCGGCGGCCGGGCTCGGAATTGGGCGATTCCGCAAGCGCCGTCTGAGAACCGCCCGGTCCGGGCGATCGGAATGTCGCCGAGGTAGCCGCGAAGTCGAAACTGCCGGTTCCCGCTCGCAGCAGCCACGCTGACGAACCGGACGGCGCTGCCCCCGGTCACGTGCACTGCCATGACTCAGGTGATCATCGCTGCCCGCAAGTCGCTGCGACATCACTGGCGGTGCCGTAGTCGGTCCTCGTGGCGAACCGGTACACCGGCAGTGTCGGTCTGCGCCTCTGTGGGCAGTATCGCGTTGCGCCTCTGCCGCGCGCGGCGAAGCGGATCGCCGGCACGGCCAGGCCGTGTCGACGATCCGTTCTCACCTGGTGTTGTCAGGGACTGGGGGCGATGCTGTCCCAGAACGCGCAGTTGTGCTGCGCGGAAACCTCGGCTGCGGTCACCGGCTCGGTGTCACCGGCCGGCTGGAGCGACAGCTCCGTCGGGTTGTTCTGGGGATCGAAGCGCGGCCACGGCGGCGCTCCGTTCGTCGTCGGATTTCCCGTACGCGCAAAGGTTGTCACGTACGCGACTTCCTGGTTCTGGAGGACCTGCTGATTGGCATCCAGAGGCGGCGTGACCGGGTTGAGGAACCATGCCCCGACATGCGAGGCGCCGGCGGCGATTCCGCCCGTGGGATACGGCGGGATGTCGTTATCGTCGATCTCGTACGCGTAGGTCGGCATCCGGCTGGCCAGAGCGGCGTCGGTCTGCAGCGATGGGCACACTGTGTCGGAATCGGCCGCCACTGTTCGCCACGCCACCCCCGGCGAGTCGAAGTGGCTGAGCGGATACTTGGCCAGTACCTGTGACGCGTGTGACGCGTACTGCGTGGTCACGAGCGAGGTGTACTGCGCGGCACTCGTCGCGGTCCCGACCAGGTTTTCGTCGCGGTCCGTCCCGGCGATCACCCGAACCTTGTTGACGTGCCCCGACTTCAACGCCTGTCGGAGCGTCATCTTCAACGTGGAGCCGTTGATCGTCGGAGCGACAGTGCCCTGGCCTCCGTACTGATACCCGTCGCCAGGTGTCCACGCCGCGTGCTCGATGGTGGCCAGCGGCAATGCCTGCAGACACGCGGTCACGGCGGCAGCGTTGCCCGATCCGCAGCCAACTGCGGCTGCGAAGTTCTTGCCCGCGGCGTCGGCCTGGCCTTGCGTTGGGAGCGCCGACTTGCAGTCCTGGGACTCCAGATCCTCCGGTGTCCGCGGGGTCTGCTCCTGCGTCCCCAGGAGAGTGTTGTACTCGCCGCTGGTACTGATCCCGCGCTCAAACAATCCCTTAGCCGTGGGCGACGCGATCTGATCACAGACGCTCGAACCGCCGGCGGACTCGCCGAAGATCGTCACCGTGTGAGGATCGCCGCCGAAGGCGGTGATGTTCTTCTGCACCCACTGGAGCGCCGCTTGCTGATCCTGCAGGCCGTAGTCCCCGGAATGCGAGCCGAGGGCCTTGTCGGCGAGGAACCCGAAGATGTTGAGCCGATAGTTCATCGACACGATCACCTCGTGGCCCGTGGTGGCGAGGAGGGTGTTGTCGCCCTTCCCACTGCCGTTGAAGAACCCACCGCCATGGATGTGCACCATCACCGGAAGGTTGGTGGAACCGTCGGCCGGCCTCCATACGTTCAAATACAGGCAGTCCTCGCTTCCCCCGGACACCTGAACGCACTGGTTTCCGAATTGGGTGGCCTGGAGCGTCGAGGACCACGGGGTGGGTGGCTGGGGCGGCTTCCAGCGCAGCGCTCCGACCGGAGGAGCCGCGTAGGGGATGCCGAGCCATTCGTTGACGCCGCCCGTCACGATCCCGCACACCGGGCCGTCCGCGGTCTGGACGTCCGTTCCGGACGCGCACGCCCCCGCTGCCGGGGCCGCAGCGGCTGACCGTGTGGAGGACGCGACGAGCACGAAGGCTCCCACGGCCAAGACGGTAGCGAGCAAAACGGCGCCCGGGAGTGGATGCCGCAATCGCAGCAATCTCATAAATCACTAACCTTTCGTTGTCCGGGTCGCGCTCGTTGACCGAGCCCGACCACAACCTCACTAAAACGAAGACGCGTCACGCCGTACGGGACGCCCGATAGGCCCAGCGACGGTGGCGGGGCACGGCTGATACGGGCCGGGCGCACAGACCGGCCGCGGGTGAACCACACAGACATGGCGCTTGCGTCTCCTCCTATCCTCGCTCGCGGTCCCGTGTGTCAGTTCGCGCAAGATCGTATTGGCCGACTCGCGCAAGCTCGAACCAATAGCTAAGGACTCGTCTCTAGCTATTACTGTTTGCAGAGCGACCCGTGGCAGAATCGTGATCGCGCCAAGGGTTGAACTCGACACCCCGCTCGGGGCCCGTTAACCCTCGCGGATACGCCGCACGTCGCCGCTGGCCGACACCGAACTCACACGATGACTCACCTCCCCTAATGGACTGGCCCCCCGAACCGTTGGTCCGACGCGCAGGGCCAAGCGCGATAGCATTGAGTGTGATGCTGTGTGACTCGCCTTCAAGCAGAAACACACACGTGATGCCGCGAGGCAGTCACTATGACGACAATGTCAAAGCTGACGAAGTCACTCCGCCGCTAGCTGATCTGGCTCATTGCCTCACTGCACAACCCAAGCCGACCGCCGTATTCTCTCCTCGTGACGCTCTCCCAAATACTAGCTGACGGCCGCCACAATACTGTGCAGAACGGCGGGTGTCAACACCGTGCGCGCGAGCGAGGGCGACTTCGCACCGTTTGGCCTTGAAGAATGCTTCAGTTACGCAGACAACCAGCTCACTGCCCGCGCCCGGGGAGGTGCGCCGACGAGCAGTTCGCGATCGCCATTCCATGGCCCCGCTTGGGTCAGCCGACCCGACCGGCCGGCGGCTCACCCCAATTTGGCGCTGACAGCCGGTATCGGCAATATCCTCGACCGAGGTTCTCCTGCTCACGCGAGAGAGCGGACTGCCGATGATGCACAAAACCGGGCTCGCCGCACGGCTCAAGCGGCTCAGACTCGAGCGTGGCCTGTCGCTAGCCCAGCTCTCCCGCGCGACGGGCATCTCGAGTTCCTTCCTGTCGCTCGTGGAGCAGGCGCAGTCAGACATAACGGTCGGTCGGCTCATTCGTCTGGCCGAGTTCTACGACGTCGAGTTGGCGGACTTGCTCAGTGGGCCGCCCACGGCGCCCGGAGAGCACGTGCACATCCTGCGCGCGACGACAGAGCACATGATGCATTCCCCCGCCGAGGGAGTCGACGTTTACGACCTCGCACGCGGCGCGCGTTGGACGCTCGTCCCCATGCTCAGTATCTTCGAGCCCGGCGGGAGCATCGAGATCGAGGATGAGCACGGGCAGGAACGCATGGTGCTCACACTCGAGGGCACGTTCGACCTCGCGTTGGAGGGCGAAGCACCGACCCGTCTGCGGAGCGGCGAGGGCGCCGCATTCCACAGCGTGCGCAGATATCGGGTCACCAATGTTGGGCGCGGCCAAGGCCGGATGCTCGGAGTCCGTCTGCACCCGCCACCGCCGTAGTTCGCAAGCCGCGAATCGACCGTTCTGTGCGACCTCAGCCCTGCGAGCTCGTGCGACGAGTGGCGCCACCGCCGCTGCTGCCTCCCCGGACAGGACATGAGGCCCGAACAAAACCACGACCCACACGGGCGTGCGGGCACGCGCTCCGCGGACCTCTGATATCCCCAGCTTGCCCAACAGGCCTTCCTGAGGCGATCCATACGTCCGGAGCCGGGCGCGGATGGGCGAATCACGGGGACCCCATGTCGGACGCGACCTGCGCCCTTTCGCGGTCGCCCCCAATTTCGGGCGCGGCATGATCACGGACGGGCAAGGCCATCAGCCGCACTGTGAATGTCGCCTACGTATCGCCGCGGTTCTGCACGCTCTGCATGCGCCCCGCTTTCGGCGAGAAGCACGTCCCACGCCGGGCTTCGCTGCACACCCGCGTTCATGATCGGGCGCATCGAGACCGCGCTGTCCGCACGCGCGGCGGGCTCCACCGAAGCTGCAAATCAACGACGCAGACGGCCGACCGAGACGCGACCGATATCCACACCGGCTCCGGCACGCGCTTGGCCGAGCCGCAACGAGCCGAGCCGGGCCGAGCCTTTGGGCCCGAAGCCGGGAGCACAGGCCCAAATACTCCACAAGTAGGTCGTTGATGCATCTGTAACAAGTGTGGATGTATGCAGGACTTTCGTTGATGGCGAGACCGGGACTTGAACCCGGGACACCACGATTTTCAGTCGTGTGACCTTTGGCCTGGAAAAGTGCTCATTTGCAGGGAGAAGCTGCCATAGTCCGGAGAGCTCACCGGACCGCATTAGTCCGGACTTTGCGGATCTTTGTGCTGTATTCGGTCCGGTAAAACGGGTCACCGGACCGAAAGGCCGGAGAAGGCGTTTGAGGCCGTGATTGCGCCCGTTGAGGCACGTTGCAAGAGCGATGCTCGTGTGATTTGGAGCAGTCACGCTCATGCTGAGAAGGTAGCCAACGCGCAGGACGCTGCCGCGTCGCGGGAAGGTCGTCCCGCGCTCTTGCTTGGGTGGACGGTAGGCACGTGGAGGCGCATGAATTCCACAGGGCGCGGGATTGCGATGTCGAGGTATCCGTAATCGTTGCTCGCGTAGATCAGCTCGTTCTTGAGCAGTCGCTGGCAGGCCTGGGACAGCGAGCCGGCGTTCGGCGTATACGGATTCCTAACCGGATCCACGTTCTCACAGGCTGATGTGTTCCTATGACAGGTCTTGTCACAGACGCTCACAAACTGACGGAGCGTGGCGCGGGATCAATTCCTTGCGGCGTGGGGCTCACGCGGGTGTATTTGGTGCCGCGGCGCTCGCCGGTGCGACGCAGCAGTTCCTGTTTGACGAGTCGATCGAGCAGCGCGCGCGCCTCAGCGCGATCGAGCCCGGTCGCGGCCCTGACGTCTGCGTTTGCGATCGGTCCGGAATCGGCAAGGCTGAGCACCACGGCGTCTAGCTCGTCGAGACTCAGACGCAAGCCCGAGGGCGGCCGAAGCGTGCCGGTCAGCCGATACGTGGCGCCGCCGCGCTGCCCGCGCTGTTGGAGGAAGCCCTCATCTCGTAGCCGGTGCAGAATCTCGCGCGCTTCTCCTGAGTCCACGGGCAGGAGCTCGCGCAACTGCTTGTTGGTCAGGACCTCGCCTCGGGCGGCGTGGACAAGCGCGATCCTGTCAGGTCCGCGCAGCGCGCCGCGGCGCTCAAGCTCGTGGACCCACGCCCGCTCGCTCGGCGTCACCGCGCTGCGGATCGGCAGCTCAACCACGACTTCGTGGCCGTGATCGAGGAACCTGGGCGGGTCGAGCATCTCGTTGGCCATGGTGTCCTGCATCACGTCGACGCCTCGCCCGGCATCCTCGGCCAGACCGAGCGCGCGCAGCACCTTGATCACGACGAGGTTCCGGGCCGCGCTCGCCTCGCGGATGTTCTCGACCGTGACCGGCTCGGGCAAGCCGCCAGGGGACCGGACGATCACCACTGACGGGCGCAACTCGACTCGCACGCACGTCCCAGCCGCCTCATAACTGCGATGGGCGAGCGCGTTTGCGAGCGCCTCCCTCAACACGACCGCCGGCAATCGCGGCAACTCGTAGCGACGTGACCCGAGCACGACGAGCTCTATCCCAAGCTCGTTTGCGACCGAATCGACAGCCTGGGGGAGCACGTGATGGACCGGGCCGCGGATCTCGGCCCTCCGGTCGTAATCCACCGTCACGTCATCTGGAAATCGAAGAACCTCCACGAATGCTTTGCCCAGCGCCTGGCCCGGGTCACCCAGCAGGTACAGTGCCCCGGCGACCGTGAGGTGATCGTCAACCGCCAGCTCGGCATCACGCAGCCGAGCGACGGTGGCCCGGTCCCAGCCGAGCGCACGTCCGACATCGCGGCGCAGCCCTCCCACCGCCGCGTCGACCGCAATCCCGAGCTGCGTCGTCTCGTAGCGCGAACTTGTTCGCTCGTTCGCGAACCGCACCAATTCCGCGCCGAACAGCGGATCGTCGTGCGTCCCCCGTCGGACCCGCACCACCCCAGCAGAGGTTTGCGCGAATCCCTCCCGGCGCCGCGCGACCGACACGACGCACACTGGCTTCCCATCCACATCGAGCTGATGGATCGCATAGCGTCCGACATCGCGCGCGGCCTGCATCGCGCGATGAATGTCGTCCTGAGTCCCAGCATCGGCCGCACGCCCCGACACTGCGCCGTCATCCTCGACGCCGATCAGGATTACTCCACCGTCGGCGTTGGAGAACGCCACCGCCGTGCTCTGCGCCTGCTCGGTCGAGACGCCCCGCTTGAACTCCACCAACTGGCCTTCGCCAGGGAACGCCGCGCGGAACTCAGCCAGTCCCATCGTCAGTCGATCCGGCTCACGCGCCTCCGGATGAAACGGCGGATATGACAAAGTTCTTGTCCGGGGAGGCATCCCGGAAGAACATTGTCATAACAATCGGACCGCTCACTCTGAGCACGCCCGGTACGCCAACCGGACCCAAACCGGCATAGCGTCCGAGCCGGCGATCGTTTGCGGCGCATGTCTTTCTTCGATTCTCGGCCTGTAAGCACGCGCGCCTCGTCGGAGCAAGTGGGCGAGCAACGCTCGTCCGCAGCCAAAAAGCCGGTGGGCCGTGCCGTCGCCGTGTTCGTATAGCCCCCGTTGGTGCGAAAAGTTTGCGCGCACCCTTACTGCGACGATGGCGATCCCGCCGTTCTTCTACTCGGGCCACCACCGCCCCGTCGTTGGCCGCGTTCGCTGGAGGATCCCAACTGAGAGCGGTTCGTGTCGGGTGCTGAAGCTGCTGCTTGTACCCAAAGCGTTGGTCGGAGCGGTCGCGGAACGGCGGCCCACGGACGTCCTGCCCGGATACGGTTGCGGCATGCCTGGCTCGCAACACGGAAACGCCGACCCCCCAACCTACGTCGGCCGGTGGTGGCCAAGAGCTCGGAACGCCCTTCGGATCAGGCAGGCGGCGGAGACATACCTTGACCCGGGCGAGCGGCTTAAGGTTTGCCTCCCCAACGCGGGGTCTCCCGCGTTCGGGCGAGGCCATAAGCGCGCCGACGGGTGATTCGTGACCGTACCGATCGTCGTCATCGGGCAGATCCGACGAGCTGTCCACGGACTACCTCACCACGGCAAGAGAAGCCGCGACACACCAATCAGAGCGTTCCGGTACGCACGCGCCGGAACGCGACCGGCTCCATCCGGACGCCTGCTTTTCCTGGGGATCGCCGCATTCCCGGTCAGCGCTGGCATCGGCCTCGGCGTAGCGAGCGGAGCTCGCCCGGTCTTGGTTGCGCAGTGGAATCGGGATCTCAAGGAGCGTCGCCTCCTCGGCTCGATCCTTCGTCGGCTCCGGTCGATGACTCGCGGCGGCCGGCTCAGCGCAGGAGTGAGTTTTGTTTTCCGGGCGACGATCGCAGTCTGGCGTATGGTTGGTTTGTATGCGGCGGATTGAGGTCCGGCTGCTCGGACGCTTCGAAGTGCTCGTGGACTCTCGATCTGTCCCGGCCGACGCGTGGCCGCAGCGGCGGGCGAGGGATCTGGTGAAGCTGCTTGCGCTTGCTCCCGGCCATCGCATGCCGCGCGATGAGGTGCTTGAGATGTTATGGCCGAGGCTGGGTCCCGATGCAGCGGCGGCCAATTTGCACAAGGCCGCGAGCTACGCTCGTAGCGCGCTCGGCGATCGCGGCGCTGTGGTGCTTCGCGGCGGAGTGGTTGAGCTCGCTCCGGGCGCGGAGGTGAGCACTGACGTCGATCGCTTTGAGCGTGGCGACGATTCCGCTTACGGAGGTGAGCTGCTGCCGGACGATCCCTACGAGCAGTGGACTCTCGGTCCCCGCGCGAGGCTGCGCGAGCGCCGGCTCGCGGTGATGCGCTCTGAGGGCCGTTGGGAAGAGGTGTTGCGCGAGGACGCCGCCGATGAGGAGGCTCACCGCGCGCTTATGCGCCGCAGCGTGGCGAGCGGCGACAGGCCGGCTGCCGCGCGCCAGTTCCGACTGCTGCGTGACGAGCTTTTACGGCTCGGCGCGGAGCCCTCGGAGGAGTCGCTGGCGCTACAGCGCGAGCTCATGCGCGGTCCGGCGGTCCGCGCGGCTCGGCTCCTGCACGCTCCTGTCGAGGGGCGTGAGCGGGAGCTCGCCTCGGCTCTGGGCGCGCTTCAGCGCGCCGTGGCGGCTGATGGCGGCGCGCTGCTCGTCACGGGGTCGCTCGGGATCGGTAAGACGCGCGTCCTCGAGGCTGTGCTCGCCGCGGCGGAGGAGCTCGGCTTTCACACGCTGCGCGGCGCCGCCCAGGAGGAGGAGGGCCGCACGCCGTACGCGCCGCTCGTGGAGGCGCTCGACCCTCTCGCGGCGAGGCGTCCTGAGTTGACCGGCGCGTTGACCGACAGCGCACAGGTCGCGCTTTCGCGACTGCTGCCCTCTGTGCGCAGCCCGGCGCATGGGGCGGATGAGCCCGTGGACCGCCGTCGCGTCTTCTGGGCGGTCGCTCAGCTCCTGGGCCAGGCCGCCGAGGAGCGCGGCGTCGTGCTCGTGATCGATGACCTGAACGCCGCCGACGAGGCAACGGTTGCGCTGGTGCATCATCTTACGCGCAGCGCCGCCGGTGAGCGCCTGCTCGTGGTCGCCGGTATGCGCGATGAGCCGCTCCCGGAGGCGGCTGCGCTTGTGCGCTCGAGCCTGCTCGCACGGGGGGCGGCTGTCGAGCTGGCGCTCGGTCCGCTCGACCGCGGCGCGCTCGCAGCGGTTGCGCAACGGGCGGCTGGCCGGCCGTTGCGCCCCGAGGCCCTGGGTGCGATCGAGCGCTCGGCGGCGGGCAATCCGTTCTTCGCGGAGGAGCTGGCGGCGTCGGTGGATGCCTCCGGCGAGGTCACGGTGTCGACGCGGCTGCGCGAGGTCGTGGCGCGGCGGCTCGAGCGGCTCGAGCCGATCGGCGACCGGCTGCTGGCCGCGCTCGCCGTGATCGACGACGGCTTCACGGACGCGGAGTTCGCGGCGCTCGCGGGCGCCGAGCGCGTCGAGCAGGCGCTGGGCGAGGCCCGGGCGGCCGGCGTGCTCGAGTGTGTGCGCGGCCGCTACCGGTTCCGGCACTCGCTCGTGCGCGAAGAGTTGGCCGCCCGGCTGCCCGAGGAGGCCTTGCGCCGTACGCACGCCGATGCCGCCGCGCTCCTGGCCACGGACGATGCGCCTGCGGAGCGGGTCGCCCATCATCTTCTGCGGGCCGGCCGCGCGCGGGATGCCGTCCCGCTGCTGATTGAGGCTGCCGAGTGGGCCGCGGGTGTGGGCGCCTACCGTGATGGCGCCGGGTGGGCCGAGCTGGCGCTCGAGCACGCGAACGAGCTCGAGCGCCCGGCCCTCCTTGCGCTGCGCGCGCAGCTGCTCCATGGAGCCGGCGAGGCCCGCGCTCCCGGCGCGTATGCCGAGGCGATCGAGCTCGCCGCCGCGGAGCGAGTGCCCGCGCTACGAGCGCAGCAGGCGCGCGCGTGCCTCGCGGCGGGCGACATCCCTGGCGCCAAGGCCGCACTGGAAGGGGTGCAGGCCGAGCGTCCGGACGACCTTTGTGAGTTGACGCTGCTGCGTGGGATGGTGGCCTGGAACACGGGCGATTGGGATGGCGCGCGCCGGCTGGCCGCCGAGGCGGACCGCGTCGCTGCGGACCCGGGGGAGCTCGCCGATCTCAGAGCGATGCTCGCCCATCTGGACGGCGGCTGGGAGCAGCATTCTCGGCATCAGCTGATGCACCTCTGGGACTCGCCGGAGCTCGCGGGCCGCGTGTTTGACGCGTACTTGTGCGTGACCGAGTACGTGCTCACCGCAGGTGACCCGTACGACCGCATCGCCGGTTTCGCGAAGCGCCTACGCGCGCAGGCGCACCAGGCAGGCGCCCGCCGCGGAGAGGCGTTCGCCGCTACCGTGCTCGGCGAGACCGAGCTGTTCACCGACAATCTCGAGGGCGCGCGCGCCCACCTCGTCGACGCGGCGCGGCTGAGCCGGGAGCTTGGTGCGGTCGGTGGGGAGTCACTCGCACGCATGCGCCTGGGCGAGGCGCTGCTTCACCTGGGTGACCGCGCCGGCGCGCGGGCGCAGCTCGAGGAGGCCCTCGAGCTGGCGCACATCTCGCCTCTTGCCCAGCACCTTCTGTTCCTCGTGTACGGCGTCCTGCTCCAGGTACCCGATGACGGCGCGGAGGGGCTCGCGTTGATCGAGCGTGCCGAGACGCTGTTCGACCCACGCTGGGTGTGCCCCTTCTGCCCAACCTTCTATCACCTGGCCGCGGCCGGGGTGTGCGCCCGCGCCGGGCAGCTCGAGCGCGGCCGCGAGTTCCTGAAGCGCGCCGAGCACGGCGCGGAGCGCTGGACGGGCGGGCCATGGCCGGCGGCGTTAGCCGAGGCGCGAGCCGAACTGCTGTTGGCCGACGGCAACCAGCCCGCCGCGGCGAACGCACTGCGTCGCGCCGCCGAGGGCTACGCCGCGGCCGGGCAGCTGCTCAACGAGCGAATCGCGCGCGAAACGCTGGAACGACTCCAGAGAGCGCAGATCAGCGCCTAGGAAGGTTTAGGGAAGGCGTGTCGGCGACGCTGCCGACATGCACACCGAACACCACATACAGGTCGCTGGGGGCGTGGATCCCGAGGCCCGCGATGACCAGGTCGCGGAGATGTACCGCGGCGTGGCCACCGAGGCGCCGCGACCTGCCCCTCCCCGCGCTCGCCCGCTCGGCGAGACCGTCGGCCACCCGCCGCTCTGCGCCCACGGCATGAACTCGTTCGCCGACGGGGGCTACGACCTCGCCCTCGCGCGGCTGCGCCACGGCTGACCGTCGAACGGCAGACGCCAATCCACATCACACAATCGCAAGGAGCCACTCATGTCCCCGTGCCTGTATCGCCGACTGATGCGCGAGAAGCGTGCCCGGCTGCGCCGGCATGCGGGTGCGCCCATTGGGCCGCCTGCACGGCGCTCGCGGGGCGTCGCTGCTGGCGCTCAACCTAGTCCCTGCCGTACAGCCGCGCTACGCGCGGTAGAGAGGAGCACCGTCGTGAGCACCCCAGCCAGCTACCGGGAATTGGATCAGCGGACCGCGGACGGTTTGGCGGTTACGCTCGAGTGGAACCCCGCGACCGACGCGCTGCGCGTGGTGGTCGTGGATCGCGAGAGTGCAGCTGTCACGTTCCCGGTGCGCGCCGAGGATGCATCCGATGCGTTCGTCCACCCGTTCGTCTATGCCGAACGCGCTGTCTACGGGGTCGCGTGATGCTGCGCCACACACGCCACCACGCGCGGTATGTCTCAAGTAGGGCAGCGGCCCACGGCCGGGACGGCGTGCCAGGAGCTGACGGTCTGATGACCCGTGTTGGTCCGATCGGCCGCCTCGGCCGCTACACGGCGACCCACTTCCGGGTCGTGTTGATCGCGTGGCTGCTGGTTGCGGTCGTGCTCGGGGTCTTCGCGCCCCGCGTCGAGACGGCCCTGTCGGGCGCCGGTTGGGAGGCGACGGGCTCGCAGTCGGTGCAGGCGAGGCAGTTGATCGATCGCAACTTCCACGGTCTCTCCGCCTACGGCTTGTTGACTGTGATCAGCTCGCCCACTGAGACGCTGAGCGACCCGTCGTTCCGGGCCGCGATCACCGGGGTTGAGCGCACGTTGCGCGCTGATGGCGCGGTCAGCCGCGTGGTCGCGCCGACCGCCGGCGTGTCGATCTCTCGTGATGGCCACACCGTGATCGTGCAGGCCGGAGCCGCGCGCGATTCGAACGCGATGGTCCAGGCCGCAGATCGGCTGAAGGGCAAGCTCGCCGCGTTGACATCCGCCGGTGTGCGGGTGAACCTGACCGGCGCCTCAGCGATGTGGTCTGACTTCAACGCCGCGAACCGCTCCGCGATGCTGAAGTCAGAAGTGATCTCGTGGCCGGTCACGGTCCTGATCCTGCTGCTCGCGTTCGGCTCGCTGGTCGCCGCCGGGCTGCCCTTGATGCTGACGATGGTCGGTCTGACGGCGGCCGCCGGGTCGCTGTTCCTCGCCACCAAGCTCATGCCGGTGTCGATCTGGGCGATGAACTTCGCGCTGATGTTCGCGCTCGCGCTCGGGGTCGACTACGCGCTGTTCATCGTGCATCGCTTCCGCGGCGCGTTCTTCGGCTCAAAGCTCTCGGCGGCGGAGGCTGCGGCCGTGACGATGGACACCGCCGGCAAGGCGGTCCTGTTCTCCGGGGTGACCGTGCTGATCTCGCTGAGCGCGGTGATGCTCGTCCCGAGCCCCGCATTTCGCTCCACGAGCCTCGGGATCATGCTCGCGGTCGTCTTCGTCCTCGCCGCGACGCTGACGCTGCTCCCCGCCGTGCTGACAAAGCTCGGCCCGAAGGTGGACAAGCTCGCGGTCCCCTCAGCGAACTCAGACGAGCGCCGCTCCGCCAGGTTCGCCGCGTGGGGCGAGCGGCTCTGGAGGCGACCGGTCGCCTATGGCGCGCTCGCGCTCGCCGCGCTCCTCGCGCTCGCGGTCCCCGTGACGCAGCTGAAGATCGCGATGCCGTCGATCAAGGTCGTCCCGAGCGCTGATTCCTCCCGCGTCGGCTACCAGCAGATCCAGGCCGCGATGGGGCCCGGAGCGACCGGACCGATGCAGATCATCGCGCCCGCGGCACAGGGCACCCAGGTCGCGCACGTCGCCCAGCGCAACCCGGGAATCGCCGCGCTGCTCCCAACCCAGACGAGCCACGGCTACGCGCTCGTGACCGCGATCCCCAAGCAAGATCCCTCCACCCCGGCCGTCGGTGCCACGATCGACCACCTACGCGCGGAACTCCCAACCGGATCGCTGATCGGCGGGGCGGTCGCGGAGAACCACGACCTCCAAACCGCGCTCGCCGCCAAGACCCCGCTCGTGATCGGCGTGATCCTCGGACTCGGGTTCATGTTGCTGCTGATCGCGCTGCAGGCACCGCTGCTCGCGGCCGTCGGCGTGCTCACCAACCTGCTGGCCACCGCCGCCGCGTTCGGCGTCGCCAAATGGGTGTTTCAAGACGGCGCGCTGCACTCGCTGCTGGGCTTCCAATCCCAGGGGTTCCTCGACGCGTGGGCGCCGGTGTTCTTCTTCGCGATGATCTTCGCGATCTCGATGGACTACACCGTATTCCTGCTCTCCAGCGCCAAAGAACACTGGGACCGCAGCCACAACCCCAAAGAAGCGATGATCGGCGGCCTCGCGCACTCAGGACGCGTGATCTTCGCCGCCGGCGCCGAGATGGTCGCCGTGTTCTTCACCTTCGCGCTCTCCGGACCGCTCCCACCCAAAGAGATGGGAATCATCCTCGGCATCGCCGTGCTCCTCGACGCCGCACTGATCCGGCTACTCCTCCTCCCCGTGCTGCTACGGCTGATGGGCCGCTGGGCGTGGTATCTACCACGCTGGGCACACCGCGTCCTCCCCGACGCCTCCCTCGGACACGCATGAGAAGCCCTACTCGACCAGCTTCGATCCGCTCGAACGCAGCCTTGCGCCCCAGCGGATCGAGCGATGGCACAGCCGGGCGCTCAATCCCAGCGAGGCCGAGCGCGAACAGGCGGGCGCAAACGAGCAGGTAACGGCTTCGCGCTGGCGACCAGGCACCTGACCTCCACGTTGGCTCGGTCGCCGCGGTCACCAAGCCCAGGCCTGCCTCACGGTTCTCTCTCCCCCAGCAGCAGCAGTGCGCCGACCAGCGCTGAGTGATGAGCCCCACGCGTAGCTCGCCACGCTCGGCGGGCCCCCGGCAGGCAACACGGGTGGGCCCTCCAGTACGCCACCCACGAAACCCTGCACGTCCTCGGACAATCCGTGCGGCCCCGGCCCGCCTGTCATGAGGTTCTGCCACTCCGACCACATCCTCGTCGTCTACAGGCAACGCCACCGACGCAACGCCGCAATCACGGGCGACCGTCGCTCCTGCGCGCGCGGACACGCCAAGGGCGACGTTGACTTCGCGCCGCGCGGCGCGGTTGTCACCCTCGCGTGCCTCGCCAGCCGGACTCGCGTGCTCCGACGGCTGCTCGGGTAGCCGGGGCGGTTGCCCGCCCCGGCTCCCACAGAACCGTACGTACGCTGGTCGTATACGGCTCTTCGGGACGGCGGGTTATGACCCCCGCCGCCGGCCGGTTTGCGACCTCGAATCATCCCCATAGCGCCAGTTGTGGTGACGCGGGGGCGATGATGTGCTGGGGCGTGTGGCGGTGCATCTCGACCACGGCCACGAGCCCGCGTTCCCGAAAGAACGCTCGATTGAGCCCGTGGTCCACGGCCGGGATGTGGCTCAGCGCCCACCAGGACCTGCGGCCTTGATAGACCTGCCGCCACGCCGACCGCCGGGGAACGCCCAGCTTGACGAGGTTGCGTGCGATCGTTCGTTTGCGTTTCCAGTGGCGCAGCAGGATCGCGCGTAGCCGGCGCCTGAGATGGGCGTCGATCTTGCGCATCGCCTGCATCTCTGAGGCGGAGACGATCCCGAAGAACCCGTGCCAGCCGCGCAGCCACGCGTTGATCCGGGCGACGCACGACACCAGCGTGCCTCCCCAGTTCCTTGGCGTGAGCTGTCGGACGCGCTCCATCGCGTTGCGCTTGGTGCGCTCTGACAACAGCACCTCCACGGCCCCGGACTGCGGGTCCACCCGCAGACAGAAGCCGAGGAAGTGGCGATCCTCGGGACGAGCGACAGCCGATTTGGCCTGGTTGATCTTCAGACGCAAGCGCCGTTCGATGAACTCGGTCAGGCTGGCCATCACCCTGAGTCCCGCCCGCTCGCTGCGAACGTACACCTTCGCATCGTCCGCGTAGCGAGCGAACCGGTGGCCACGCCGGGCGAGCTCTTGGTCGAGCTCGTCCAGCACGATGTTCGACAACAACGGAGACAGCGGCGAGCCTTGCGAAACGCCCTGCTCGCTGTCGATCACCACACCGTCGGGCAGCACCACCTTGGCCCTCAGCATCCGTCCGATCAGCCCGAGCAGCCGCCGGTCGCCGACTCGCTGAGCGAGCTTGGCGGTCAGCCGCTGGTGGCAGACGAGATCGAAGAACTTCTCCAGATCAAGATCTACGCACCACTCGTAGCCGTCCTGGAGATGCTGCGTGGCTTCGGTGATCGCCGTGTGGCAACTTCGGCCAGGTCGAAACCCGTGGCTTGAGGGGTGGAATGTCGGCTCCCACAGCGGTTCGAGCACCTGCCGCACGGCCTCGCAGACCACCCGGTCAACCACGTCGGGTATCCCCAACCCGCGCTGCCCGCCCCCTGCCTTGGGAATGTACGCCCGGCGGATCGCGCCGGGTCGATACGTTCCCGCGATCAGGTCGGCTTGCAGCCTGGGCAGCACGGTCAGCCACTGATCTGCCAGCGCCTCGATCGTCTGCCCGTCCGGACCGGGAGCGCCCTGGTTCGACGCCACCTTCAACAACGCACCCGTCAATCGATACGCAACCTCCTCCATCGTCGCCAGCGATGCCGTCCCCGTCTCGTCGATCGCCTTCGGCGCTCCCGCCCGGATCTCCCCCAGCCGGTCCCGGGTTCTCCTGCGGGTGGCCCCTCTCGGGTTTTCTGCTGTCGCGATCGGCAGGCAGAGCTGCACCGCCGTTTCTTCGACCGGGACCGCCTTCCCTTGCCCGCCGGGGCTCGACCCGGCACGCTCAGCGGGCATTACCCCGCCTTCCGGTACTACGCGATCCTCGGACTTCTGCTGGGCCATCGGCCGTCGTCCTTTCGTTCTTCGACCTACCGGCAACCCTCGCCGGAACCCAGCAGATCTCCTGGGGTGAAACGCTGAGATTTCGTCGTGATCGCGTCGCCACTACGCCCTCGGTATCGACAGGAATCGGGCATCGCCGCTGCGTGCCGGCTCGCCCACCGAGGAACGCCTTACGGCGCTTCACTTTCGTTCGCCACCACGACGCATCTATGGCCTCTTTCAGACCCGCCCTCACGGAAACCCCGCAGCGCATAACCAAGCCGCACTGGGATCGCCCGGTCAATTCCGAGCCGCGCCCTTGCCTCTTCGATGTTGGATTCCCCCTATCAGGGCTCCAGGTCAGGACTCACACCTCCGATCTCAACGTCCGTGCCCAGCACACTCCGTCCGTGCCCAGCACACTCGCCTCGCGCTACGCGCTCGGCTCCGCGACGACGGTCGCTAACCCCGAGTCGCACCAGCTACTCGAGCCCTTGAGCGGTGAAGCCCAGTTGATCCGCGGCGGCGGCCAGCCCAGCATTCGGCACAGTTGGAATAACGCTCTTCCCCCAGTTAAGAAGCCAGGACGATGGCCGTCCTGCTCCACGACCTCAACGTCACCGCGACCGTGCTCGCGAAACGACTCGGCCGCAGCCGCACCGACCTCGCCCACACCATCCGCCTGCTCGACCTACCCGACGATGCAATCGAGCTGATCGACAGCGGCGCTCTGACCAAAGGGCACGGCAAGGCGCTGCTGAGCGAACCAAACCATCATCGGCGGCGCCTGCTCGCAACTCAGCGGCCCAGGACGGCTGGTCGATCCGAGCCCTCGAGACCGAAATCGCGCGCGGGTCGAACCCACGCCCAAAGCGACCAACGCCGCACCCTCCGAGGAGCACTCGAGCGGCCGGGCCATCGGACCGCCCTGCTCGCGCCGCACGGCCGCAACCCCGGCACCGGCCCCAACGGCTTCCCGGTCAACAAGACGGCGGCGCTGGCCCACATCAGCGCGCGGGACGTCGGCGCCGGCTGGCGGCTGACCGTCCGCGGCCACGGCAACGGCCGCCAGGTGTCCTTGACCCTGGACCAGGTGCGGGCGCTGCCGCAGCACGGCTCGGCGCTGCCGATCGCCTGCGTGGAGGGCTGGTCGACGCAGAACCAGCACTGGGAGGGCGTCCGGCTGATCGACCTGGCCGCGCTGGTCGGCCACAGCGCCGACCCGCCGGGGGTGTTCGTGGAGTCGTTGCAGACGCACGGGTCCTTCCGCGAGGTCGCCCTGCGCGACAACCAGGTGCGCGACCCGCGCTCGCTGCTCGCCCTGCGGGTCAACGGCGCGACGCTGTCGGCCGACCACGGCTACCCGGCGCGCGTCATCGTGCCGGGCGCGCCGGGCGTGATGAACACCAAATGGGTGGGACGGCTCAGCTTCGGCGCGACCACTGCCGGGGGGACACGCATGACGGACCGGCCCGGCCGCGGCGCCGCCCGCGGCGCGTTCACCCGGCGCACGCTCGCCGCCCGCTTCCGGCGGCTGTACGGCGAGTCGCCGGCCCATCTGCTCGTCCTGCTCGCCTCGTTCGCGGTGTGCGGTTACGCCGCCGCCCGGCTGCTGGAGCGCAACTGGTTCGAGGTCGCCAAGTGGGTGGTGCTCGCGGCGGTGCTGCACGACCTGGTGCTGGTGCCGCTGTACGCGGGCACGGACTGGCTGCTGCACAAGGCGCTGCGGGCGCCGCGCCCGGCGGCGGCGCGGGCCGCCGCGGACGACGGGCGGGCCGGGCTCGACCCGCGGGTCGCCGCCGTCAACCACCTGCGCGTCCCGGCCTTCCTGTCGCTGCTGATGCTGCTGGTGTACTGGCCGCTGATCACGCGAGGACCCGCGCAACTACCAGCTGGACACGGCGCTGACCCCGGGCGTGTTCATGGGCCGCTGGCTGCTGATCACCGCCGCGCTGTTCGGGGTGTCCGCGCTGTGGTTCTGCCTGCGGCTGTGGCGGGACCGGCGGGCCGCGCGACCGGCGCGGGAGGGGGCCGTACGACCGGCCCGGCGGCCCGGGTGACGGCTTCTTACGGACCTGTGACGGCCCGGCCCGCCGACGCTCCGGCCCGGGCCGGCGGACCCTAGGGTCGGCGCGCATGCGCGTACTCGTCACCGGCGGCGCGGGCTTCATCGGCTCGCACATCGTCGCCGCCCTCACCGCCGGCGGCCACGAGCCGGTCGTCCTCGACGCCCTGCTGCCCTCCGCCCACGCCGGTGCCGCCGGAACTCGCCCGACGCGCGCTGGGTGCACGCCGACGTCCGCGACACCGGCGGCGGTCGCGGCGGGCGCTGCGCGGCGTGGACGCCGTCTGCCACCAGGCGGCCATGGTCGGCCTCGGCAAGGACTTCGCCGACGCGCCCGCCTACGTCGGCTGCAACGACCTCGGCACCGCGACGCTGCTGGCCGCGATGGCCGGCGCGGGCGTCGCGGCGATCTGGTGCTCGCCGGGTCGATGGTCGTCTACGGCGAGGGCCGCTACGACTGCGCCCGGCACGGCCGGGTCCGCCCCGGCCCGCGCGCCGAGGAGCGACCTGGCGGCCGGGCGCTTCGAGCCGCCCTGCCCGCGCTGCGGCGAGGAGTTGGCCCCCGGGCTGGTCGGCGAGGACGCGCCGGCTCGACCCGCGCAACGTCTACGCGGCCACCAAGCTCGCCCAGGAGCACCTGGCCGTCCTCCTGGGCCCGCGCGGTGGGCGGCCGCGGCGGTCGCGCTGCGCTACCACAACGTCTACGGGCCGCGGCATGCCGCGCGACACCCCGTACGCGGGCGTCGCCGTCCTTCTTCCGCTCCTCGCTGGCCCGCGGCGAGGCGCCCCGGGTCTTCGAGGACGGCGGCCAGCGCCGGGACTTCGTGCACGTACGGGACGTGGCCGCGGCCAACGTCCTTGCGCTGGACGCCCTTTCGGACCGCGCGCCGGGCGGCTTGCGCGCGTTCAACACCGGCAGCGGCGACCCGCACACCGTCGGCGAGATGGCGGCGGCGCTCGCCGCGCGCGCACGGCGGCCCCGCCCCGGTGGTCACCGGCGAGTACCGGCTCGGCGACGTCCGGCACATCACCGCCTCCTCGCAGCGGCTGCGGACCGAGCTGGGCTGGCGTCCCGAGGTCGGATTCGCCGCCGGAATGGCCGAGTTCGCCCGGGCCGGGCAGCGCGCGGCGGCCGCGGCCGGCCCGGCGGGGGCGCGATGACCACGCTGCTGGTGATCGCCAAGGAACCGGTGCCCGGACGGGTCAAGACCCGTCTGACGCCGCCCTATTCGCCGCAGGAGGCCGCCGCGCTCGCCGAGGCGTCGCTCGCGGACACGCTGCGGGCCGCGCTGGACGTGCCCGCGCACCGCAGGGTGCTGGTGCTGGACGGGTCGCCGGGGCCGTGGCTGCCGCC
Organism: uncultured Actinomycetota bacterium; assembly: GCA_963820715.1. GTDB lineage: Bacteria > Actinomycetota > Actinomycetes > Streptomycetales > Streptomycetaceae > Actinacidiphila. The sequence continues at coordinate 38,742 of CAWGAU010000010.1, forward strand.
GGGGTTCGAGGTGCTGCCGCAGGTGGCGGGCGGCCTGGACGAGCGGCTGGCGGCGGCCTTCGGCGCGTGCCGCGGGCCGGCCGTGCTCATCGGCATGGACACCCCGCAGGTGACGGCGGAGCTGCTGCGGCCGGCCGTGGAGCCGTTCGCGTGGCGGACGTGCTCGGCGTGGTTCGGGCCCGCCGCCGACGGCGGGTTCTGGGCGCTCGGGCTCGCCGAGCCCGACCCCGCGCTGCTGCGGGGCGTGCCGATGTCCGTGCCGGAGACCGGGCGGGTGCAGCGGGAGCGGCTGCTCGCCGCGGGCCTGACCGTACGCGACCTGCCGGTGCTGCGGGACGTGGACACGGCGGCGGACGCGGAGGCGGTCGCCGAGCTGGTGCCGGGGTCACGGTTCGCCCGCGCGCTGGGGCGGTTCGCGCCGGTCGGGGCGCGCTGAGAGCGGCGCCGGGCGCGGGCCGCCGTCCGCGGGAGGGCCGCCGGTCGCGTGGCCGGGCTCACGGCTCGAAGCGGTAGCCCATGCCGGGTTCGGTGATGAGGTGGCGGGGCCTGGCCGGGTCCGGTTCGAGTTTGCGGCGCAACTGGGCGAGATAGACCCGCAGGTAGTTGGTCTCCGAGCGGTAGGTCGGGCCCCACACCTCCTGGAGCAACTGGGTCTGGGTGACCAGGCGGCCGGGGTTGCGCACGAGGACTTCCAGCAGGTGCCACTCGGTGGGCGTGAGCCGGATGTCGGTGTCGCCGGAGCGGACCTTCTTCGCCGCCAGGTCCACGGTGAAGGAGTCGGTGGTGACGACGGCCGGGTCGGACGAGCCGGAGCCGGGGCCGGGTTCGGCGCGGCGGACGGCGGCCCGCAGCCGGGCGAGCAGTTCGTCCATGCCGAACGGCTTGGTGACGTAGTCGTCGGCGCCCGCGTCGAGCGCCTGCACCTTCTCCTTGGAGGCGTGCCGGGCGGACAGCACGATGATCGGCACCCGGGTCCAGCCGCGCAGCCCCCGGATCACCTGGGCGCCGTCCATGTCGGGCAGGCTGAGGTCGAGCAGCACCACGTCGGGGTTGTTCGCGGCGGCCAGCCGCAGCGCGCCCGCGCCGTCCGGTGCGGCGTCCACCTCGTAGTGACGGGCCCTGAGGTTGATCACCAGGGCTCGGACGAGCTGCGGTTCGTCGTCCACGACCAGGACCCGGGTCATCGTCGGGGCACTGCCTTTCGCTGCGGCGGGGCGGATGCGGAGTGGGGCCCGGAGGCGCGGTCGGGCGCGGGACGGGGCGCCGGCTCCGGGGCGTGTCCGGGGCCGGGTGCCGCGTCGGGGTCGGGCACCGGCTCGGCGTCGGGGTCGGCGTCGTGTCCGGACGGGCCGTCGTCGAGCCCGTCGTCCGGCCCGTCGTCCGGGCCGGACCCCGGCTCCGGGCCGGACCGCCGTACCCCTCCGGGCGGCCCGGCCGTCGGCAGCGTGAAGACCATGCTGAGCCCTCCCCCGGGCGTGTCCTCGGCCGTGAGCGTGCCGCCCATCGCCTCCACGAAGCCGCGGGCGACGGCGAGTCCGAGGCCGACGCCGGTGCCGGCGGTCGGCGCGTCGCCGTACCGCTGGAAGGGTTCGAAGACGCGGTCCCTGGCCTCGGCGGGGACGCCGGGCCCGCGGTCGATGACCCGGACCTCGACCCGGTCGCCGTCGGGCAGCGACAGCGGGTCGGCGCGGATGACGACGGGCCGGCCGGGCGGGCTGTACTTCACGGCGTTCTCCACCACGTTGGCGACGGCCCGCTCCAGCAGCCCGGTGTCGGCGTGGATGAGCGGGAGCTGCTCGGGCACCTCCAGCCGTACGGCGTCGGCGGGCACCTCGGCGAGCGCGGCGGGCACCACCTCGTCCAGGGCCACGTCGCGCAGCAGCGGGCTGACCGAACCCGTGCGCAGGCGGCTCATGTCGAGCAGGTTGCCGATGAGGTGGTTGAGCCGGTCGGCGCCGGTCTCGATGCCGGCGAGCAGTTCGCCCTCGTCCTGCGGGCTCCAGTCGACCTCGTCGGAGCGCAGCGAGGTGACCGCGGCCTTGATCCCGGCCAGCGGGGTGCGCAGGTCGTGGGAGACGGCGGCGAGCAGCGCGGTGCGGATGCGGTTGCCCTCGGCGAGCCGGCGGGACTCGGCGGCCTGCTGGGCCAGCCGGCGGCGCTCCAGCAGCGCGGCGGTCTGCGCGGCGAAGGCGACCAGCACCCGGCGGTCCTCGGCGGGCAGCACCCGGCCGCCGAGCGTGAGGACCAGCCCGTGGCCGGCCGGGACCTCGACGTCGGCGTCCTCCGGTTCGGTCGCCGGGTGCGGGCCCACGGACGCGGCGGTGTGCCAGGACAGCCCGTCGCCGCCCTGTTCGAGCAGCGCGACCGACTCCATGGCGAAGGTCTCCCGGACCCGGTCGAGCAGCGCCACCACGCTGTCCTCGCCGCGCAGCACGCTGCCCGCCAGGTAGCTGAGGATCTCCGACTCGGCCCGGCTGCGCGCGGCCTGCTGGGCGCGGCGCGCGGCGAGGTCGACCACGGAGGCGACGGAGATGCCCACCGCCACGAAGATCGCCAGCGCCAGCAGGTTCTGCGGGTCGGAGATGGTGAAGGTGTGGGTGGGCGGCGCGAAGTAGTAGTTGAGCAGCAGCGAGCCGAGCAGGGCGGCGGCGATCGGCCGGGAAGACGCCGCCGACGAGGGCGGCGACCACGGTGAGGGTGAGGAAGAGCAGCAGCGGCGTGGTCAGGCCGGGGTCGCCCGCGCCGGACCGCAGCGCGAGGGTGAGCAGCGGCGGGCCGCCCAGGCCCAGCAGCCAGCCGCCGACGGCGCGGGCCCGGCCGAGCCCGATCGGCAGCCGCCCGGGCAGCCGCGGCCGGCCGGCCGCGGCGTGCTCGTGGGTGACGATGTGCACGTCGACGTCGCCGGACTCGCGGGCCACGGTCGCGCCGACGCCGGGCCCGAGCACGTACTGCCACGCCTTGCGGCGGCTGGAGCCCAGCACGATCTGGGTGGCGTCCACGCCGCGGGCGAAGTCGAGCATGGCGGCCGGGATGTCGTTGCCGAGCACGGAGTGGTAGCTGCCGCCGAGGTCCTCCACCAGGCGGCGCTGGCGGCCGAGGTCGCCCACCGAGGCCGCCGGCGAGGCCGTCGGCGCGCACCACGTGCACGGCGAGCAGTTCGCTGCCGGAGCCCTTGGCGGCGATCCGGGCGGCCCGCCGGATCAAGGTGGCGCCCTCGGGGCCGCCGGTCAGGCCGACCACGATGCGCTCGCGGGTCTGCCAGGTGGCGGCGATGCCGTGCTCGGCGCGGTAGCGCAGCAGGTACTCGTCGACGCGGTCGGCGGTCCACAGCAGGGCGAGTTCGCGCAGCGCGGTGAGGTTGCCGGGCCGGAAGTAGTGCGACAGGGCGGCGTCGACCTTGTCGGGGGCGTAGACGTTGCCGTGCGCCAGGCGGCGGCGCAGCGCCTGGGGGTCCATGTCGACCAGTTCGATCTGGTCGGCGCGGCGCACCACCTCGTCGGGCACGGTCTCGCGCTGCCGCACGCCGGTGATGCCCTCGACCACGTCGCCGAGGGACTCCAGGTGCTGGATGTTGACGTTGGAGACCACGTCGATGCCCGCCCGCAGCAGCTCCTCGACGTCCTGCCAGCGCTTGGCGTGGCGGCCGCCGGGGACGTTGGTGTGGGCGAGTTCGTCGACCAGGGCGATCCGCGGGCTGCGGGCCAGCACCGCGTCGAGGTCCATCTCGGTGAACTCCGCGTCCCGGTAGCGGACCTGGCGCCGCGGCAGCACCTCCAGGCCGGCCAGCAGTTCGTCGGTGCGGGGCCTGCCGTGGTCCTCGACGTAGGCGACGACCACGTCCGTGCCGCGGGCGGCCCGGCGGTGCGCCTCGCAGAGCATCGCGTAGGTCTTGCCCACGCCGGGCGCGGCGCCGAGATAGATCCGCAGACTGCCGTGGGCCATGGCCCGACCATAGCTCTCCGGCCCGGCCGCCGACCCCGCGACCAGCGGCGGGGCCCGAATCTTGTCGGCATCTTGACGCCTGCGCAGGAGTAGGGGCCGGGCGGCGCGGTACCGGCGGGGACTGCGTACGAGGTCGGCCCGGCGGCGGGCTCGCGCGGGCGGCCGCCGGGGTCGCGCGCGACGGGCGTCAACGGGCGTTAAGGACGCGCTAAGATCCGCCGCCCGTTCACCCCGGATGTCCGAATCGCCCCGACTGTGTGCAGTACCCATGTGGAGGTTCACCCCTCTTCGCGATCGGACACGCCCTATGGCCACCACCGCCCCCGGCTCCGGAACCGTCAGCGGTACCGGGAGCGCGGCGACCGCCGTGCTGCCGGAGAGCAACGGCTACCGGCTGAAGAAGCACCTGCTGGGCAAGCCGCTGGTCACCGAGCAGCTCGGCGCCGAGCGGCTGTCCAACCCGATCGCGCTGGGGGTGCTCGCCTCCGACTGCATCTCCTCGATGGCGTACGGCTCGGAGCAGATGCTGGTGGTGCTGATCCCGGCGATCGGGCTGGCGGCGTTCACCGCGCTGATCCCGCTGACCGCCGCGATCCTGTGCGTGCTGCTCCTGCTGACGCTCTCCTACCGCGACGTGGTGATGGCCTACACCCGGGCCGGCGGCTCCTACGTCGTGGCCCGGGAGAACTTCGGCCCGCGCACGGCCCAGGTCGCCGCGGTCGCCCTGCTCATCGACTACATCGTCACGGTCGCGGTGCAGGCGGCCGCGGGGACCGACGCCCTGGTGTCGCTGATCCACCTGCTGTGGGGCGGCGCGAGCCTGTCCGGCCTGGACGGCGACAAGCTGTACATCACCGTCGCCGTCGTGCTGCTGCTGTGCTGGGGGAACCTGCGCGGCATCCGCGAGGCCGGCCGGTCCTTCGCCCTGCCCGCCTACCTGTTCATCGTCGCGATGGCCCTGCTGATCGTCACCGGCTTCACCCGCTTCCTGCTCGGCGACCGCCACCGGATCGACGTCCACACGCCCGGCATGATCCACCTGGGCGGCGACACCCACGGCTTCTTCTACGGCGCCTCGCTGCTGATCCTGCTGCGCGCCTTCGCCAACGGCGGCTCCTCGCTGACCGGCCTGGAGGCCATCTCCAACGGGGTCAGCGCCTTCCGCAGCCCGCAGGGCCCCAACGCCCGCCGCACGATGGTCACGATGTCCTGCATCCTGGGCACCGGCGTCCTCGGGGTGTCGCTGCTCGCGCACGTCACGCACGCCACGCCGTACGCCGCCCAGACCCCCACCGTCGTCTCGCAGGAGGCGAGTTGGGCGTTCGGCGGGAGCTGGTACGGCACCGCGGGGCTGGTGTTCGTGCAGCTCGCGACCGCGCTGATCCTCTACACGGGCGCGAACACGTCCTTCAACGGCTTCCCGTTCCTGGCCAGTTTCGTCGCCGAGGACTCCTTCCTGCCGCGCCAGCTCACCCGGCGCGGGCACCGGCTGGCGTTCTCCAACGGCATCATCGTGCTCACGGTGGTGTCGCTGACGCTGCTGATCGCCACCAAGGGCAGCCTCAACGCGCTGGTCGGGCTGTACGCGATCGGGGTGTTCTCCGGCTTCACCATGGCGGGCGCCGGGCTGGTCCGGCACCACTGGACGCGGCGCGAGGGCTCCTGGCGGGCGAAGGTCGGGCTCAACGGCGCGGCCTGCGGGGTGTCGCTGCTGGTCGCGCTGATCTTCGCGGTCACCAAGTTCACCGAGGGCGCCTGGGTGGTCGTGCTGGTCTTCCCGATCGGCGTGTGGGCGCTGATCAAGGTCAACCAGCGCTACCGGGAGGAGGCCGGGGCCCTCGCCGCCGCGGCGGCCGACGCGACGCAGCCGCGGACCAGCCGGCAGATCATGTACATCCTCGTGGACCGGGTCGACCTGGCCGTGCTCAAGGCCATCCGCTACGCCCGGTCGATGCGGCCCACCGAGATCCGGGCCGTGCACATCATGGTCGACACGCAGGAGGCCCGGCGGCTGGCCGCCCAGTGGGACCGCACCGAGGTCGGCGACCTCCCGCTGGAGATGGTGGAGTGCCCCGACCGGCGGATCAGCCGCGCCGTCCTGGAACTGGTCAACCGCCGCACCGCGGAGCAGCGCGCCCAGGTCACCCTGCTGATACCCGAGCGCAACTACTCCCCCGTCCTGGGCCGGCTGCTGCACCGCCGCACCGCCGACCACATCGCCCGCGTCGTCGGGCGCCTGCCGTACGTGGTCGCCACCATCGTGCCCTTCGACGTGGCGGAGGCCACGGAGTCCGCCGCCGCGCAGCACTGACCGGGCGGGCGGCGGCGCGCGCCGCGCGCCGCGGGCCGCGGCGGGCGAGGCTCGCGGGGACGACCCGTACGCCTCGATCCGTACGCCTGCACGGAGGACGCCGGGCCATGGAGGACACCCGGCTGCGCCACCACTCCTGGGTCCGGGCCCACGGCACCGACCTCCCCGAGGTCACCGACTGGACCTGGCAGGGCTGAGCCCGCCCGCGCGGCGGCCCGGTGCTCCGGCGGGAGGCCCCGGGGGCGCCGGGCCGTACTCCCGCGGGGGTAGCCGGGGGCCGCGTACCCGCACGGGAGGCGGTCGCAACTCGGTCCCCGGCGCGACGAACGGGCCGGTCGGCGCGCCCAGGATGGAGGCGTCCGAGGAAGTGAGCGCCGCAAGCGAGGGGAGCCCGACGATGAGGGCCGCACAGGGGGAGGCAGGTGCCGCGCCGCAGGCCGGCGAGGCGGGGGGCGGACGGCGCGGGGCGCGCCGCCTTCCGTGGCTGGTGCTGGCGCTGTGGATCGGGGTGCTGGCCGTCGCGGTCCCGCTGGCGGGCCGGCTCGGGGACGTCCAGCGCGACAGCGTGGTGGACTACCTGCCGGCGAACGCCGACTCCACCCAGGTCGCCAGGGTCCAGCAGGAGCTGCCCGGCGGCGAGTCCACCGACCTGGTGGTCGTCTACCACCGCGACGGCGGCCTGACCGCCGCCGACCGGGCCGCCGCCGGCCGGCAGACCGCCGACCTGGCCCGTACGTACCGGCTGGCCGGCGGGGCGGCGGCGCCCCGGGGCGTGCCGTCCGGGGACGGCGCCACCGTGATGTACCCGGTCTCCAGCACCGCGCCCGGCCAGGACCCCGCCGCGAAGAGGGACTTCGTCGACGGCGTCCGGCACATCGCCGCCGGCGGCCACGGCCTGACGGTGAAGGTCGGCGGGCCCGGCGCGCTCGACAGCGACGCGTCGGAGGTCTACAGCGCGCTCGGCGGGCCGCTGCTCTACACCACGGTCCTGGTGGTCGCGCTCCTGCTGATCCTGATCTACCGCAGCCCGTCGCTGTGGCTGGTGCCGCTGGTCGCGGCCGGCGCGGCGGACGCGACTGTCGATGGCGGTCACCTACCTGCTCAACCGCGCCTTCGGGGTCACCGTCAGCGGCCAGAGCTCGGGGGTGACGACGATCCTCGTCTTCGGCGTCGGCACGGACTACGCGCTGCTGCTGATGGCCCGCTACCGCGAGGAACTGCGGCTCCGCGCACGGCCGTACGACGCGATGCGCACGGCGCTGCGCAGATCCGCCCCGGCGATCGTGGCCTCGGCCGGCACGGTGGCGGCCGGGCATGCTGTGCCTGCTGGCCGCGGACCTCAACAGCAGCCGCGGCATGGGTCCGGCCGCGGCGGTCGGCGTGGTCTGCGCGCTGCTGTCGATGATCACGCTGCTGCCCGCGCTGCTGGTGCTGCTCGGCCGGCGGGTGTTCTGGCCGCTGGTGCCGGCCGTGGGCAGCCGGGCACGGCAGCGGCGCGGCGGCTTCGCGGCGATCGGCGCCCTGGTCGGCCGCCGTCCGGTCGCGGTGCTGGTGGGCGGCGTGCTGCTGCTCGGCGCGCTGGCGCTGGGGATGCTGCGCCTGCCGGGCGCGGTGAAGCAGGAGGACAGCTTCGCCACCAGGCCCGACTCGATCGCCGCGACGCAGATCCTGGCCGAGGCGTACCCGGGGCGGGCCAGCCAGCCGATCACCGTCGTCGCGCACACCGGGCGGCGCCGCGGCGGCGGAGCGCACCGCGCGCGGCACGGACGGGGTGCTGTCGGTCGTCCCGGGCCGTACCGGCGGCGGTTGGAGCGAGTTCTTCGTCACCGCCGGCAGCCCGCCGCAGTCGGCCGCCGAGACCGCCACGATCGAGCACCTGCGCGCGGAGCTGCCCGGCGCCTACGTCGGCGGGCCCAGCGCGCAGCGGATCGACCTGGACGGCACCAACGCCCGCGACCGGGAGATCGTCGTCCCGCTGACGCTGGCCGCCGTCGTCCTCATCCTGATCCTGCTGCTGCGCAGCCTGGTCGCGCCGCTGCTGCTGGCGGCCGCGGTGGCGGCGGTGTGGGGTTCGGCGCTCGGCATCGGCGGGCTGGTCTTCGGGCCGGTGCTCGGCTTCCACGGCACCGATCCGGGGCTGCCGCTGCTGTCCTTCGTCTTCCTGGTGGCGCTCGGCGTCGACTACGGGATCTTCCTGATGCACCGGATGCGGGAGGAGGCGCTGCGCGGGGCCGCGCCCGAGGCGGCGACGCTGAGCGCGCTGCGGTCCACCGGCGGGGTGATCACATCGGCGGGGATCGTGCTGGCGGCCACGTTCACCGTGCTGGTGAACATGCCGCTGGTGCAACTGGCGGAGTTGGGCTTCGTCATCGCGGTGGGCGTGCTGCTCGACACCTTCGTGGTGCGGACGTTCCTGGTGACCTCGGCGTCGCTGCTGCTGGGGCGGCGGCTGTGGTGGCCGGGGGCGCTCGGCCGGCGCCCGGCCGAGGGGGTGGTCCGGCTCGCGGCGGCGGGTCCGGCCGCGGCGCCCGGCCCCGGCCAGGACCTGGAGCCGGACCCGGAGCCCACGCCGGCCGGGCGCTGAGGCGCGGGGGGCCGGGCGTACGGCACGGGGCGGGCGCCCTCCCGGCGAGGAGGGTGCCCGCCCCGTGCCCGCCCTGTGCTCACCCCGTGCTCACCTCGCATTCACCGTCGGAGAGGGTGCGTCCGGGGGCCGGGTGGCCGAAATGACCGACGGGCTCAGGTGCCCGCCCGCAGCGCGGTGGTGACGGTACGCAGGAAGCGGGCGCAGGCGCGCGGGGACGGCGGGAGTTCGGGGTTCCAGGGCAGGACGGCCGCGGACGCGGTGAGGGCCTGCCACATGGGGTGGGCGCCGAGGGTCGACGGCGGGGTGGCGTGGGTGCGGGAGTCGGCGAGGACCAGGCCGGGGGCGGGGAAGGCGGCCGAGGGCGTGCCGCCAGTCGGTGGTCAGCCAGTTGACGCCGGGGCCCGGCCCGGGGTCGGGCAGGTGCAGGCCCAGGTCGGCGAGGTGGTGGAGTTCGGGCCAGGTGCCGGGGCGGGCCAGGTGGACCTGGTCGGGGCCCGCGGCGGACAGGGCGACACCGCTGATTCCCGGGCCTGCCGCTGCCGCGTCGCGCAACTCCTGCTCGGCCTCGGCCAGTTCACGTCCGGCGCCCTCGGTGCCGGCGCCCAGCGAGGCGGCCAGTTCGGCGAACCGGCGCAGGATCTGCCGCAGCGACGCGTCCCCGCCGACGCCGAGCGCCACGACCGGCGCGCCGACCGCCTCGGCGAGCGGTTCCGGGAGGGCGTACGGCCCCTTGCCGTCGTAGGTGACGTCCACGATCACGTCGGGCCGCAGTCCGCGCAGCGTCTCCACGGCCACCGCGGCGCCCCCGCCGAGGTAGGGCACCCGGTCCGGGTCCAGTTCGCCGGACTTGGCGGGGTCGGGCGCGACGCCGTTGTCGTGGGCGGACCCGTAGACGGCGACCGGACGGATGCCGTACTCCCACAGCGCGGCGCCGGCCCGTACGTACGCCACCACCCGGCGCGGCACCCGCGGACCGGTCGCCCGGTGCCCCCGGTCGTCGCTGAACTCCCAGGCCCGTTCGGCATTCGTGTCTCTCACGCCATTCCCCCTTCGCCCGCAGCGGGGCCCTGACGGGACCCCGGCAGTGCCCTCAACCCTCCGCTCCCGCCGCCCCGCCGACAAGACCGCCCCTCACGGGCGGGCCCCGCCGGGACCCCGCGCCGAGGGGGCCGCCGCGCAGGTCCGCGCCCCGTGCCGGCCCCGGTTCCGGCCCCCGGCGCCCCATCGGCGACCGATCGAGCAGGCGGGGCACTATTGTTCCCTCGAAATAACGCGACGGAGGAGGCGAGCCGCATGCCGGACGAACTCGACAGACCTGGCGGACCCGGCGTGCCGGACGGGCCTGGAGGGGCTGGACGCCTTCTGCGAGCAGGCACTCGCCGTACACGACTGCCCCTCGCTCTCGCTGGCCGTGGCCGAGCGGGGTGAACTGGTCCTCGCCCGGGCCTATGGGCTCGCGGACGTCGCCGGGCGGCGGCCCGCCACCCCGCAGACCGTCTACGGACTGGCCTCCGTCACCAAGGCGTTCACGGCGCTGGCCGTCTGCCTGGCCGCCGACGAGGGGCATGGTCGACCTCGACGCCGCCGGTCCCCGGCGACTACCGGTGGCCCGCCCCGACGGTGCGCCAGGTGCTCGGGCACCGCGGCGGCTTCCCGGCGTTCTACAACTTCCACTACGGCGCGGGACCGCTGCCGATCGACATCGACCGCTACCGCACCCTGGTCCGCGAGCCCGGCACCGACTTCGAGTACTCCAACCTCGGCTACCGCGAACTGGGCCGGCTGCTGGAGACCGCGACCGGCCAGGACCTGGGCTCCTTCCTGCGCGAGCGGATCTGCGAGCCGCTGGGCCTGGACAGCTTCGCCTTCGGGCCCGAGTGCACCGGACCGGCGCCCGTCGCCGTCCGCCACACCGCCGACGGCCGCCCGTACCCCACCTGCCGCACCGGCCACGACGCCGCGGGGGCCGGCTGGGCGACGGCCGGCGACGTGGCGCTCTTCGCGCAGACCGCCCACCGCCTGCTCCGGCCGGCCACCGCCGCGGCCGTGTACGACGCCGCGCCGATCAACGAGCACCTCGGCTACGGTCTCGGCCGGATCGTCTCGCGCGGCGCCGGACCGGTGATCCGCAGCCATGGCGGCGGCATGGGCGGCATCGCGGCGATGATGATCGAGATCCCCGAGCGGGAGACCTCGGTCGCCGTCCTGGCCAACTCGACCGGCAAGGCGGCCCGCGACGCCGTCGTCGAGCACCTGTTGGGCGCCCTCGCGCCCGGTTTCCACAACGGCTTTCTCAACCCGGTCACCGAGCAGTCCCGCCCCGCGCGGCCGGAGCCGGGTGAGTGGGCCGGGCAGGGTCCGCACCTCGGAGGGGGACATCCCGCTGCGGATCACGGTCCTGGCGGATCAGCGGGCGGTCGTACGCCTGGCCGGCGGCGCGCCGGTGACGGTGCCGGTCACCGCCTCGCAGCGCTGGGACCTGCTCGTGAACACGACCCTGCAACTGCCCACCGCGGACGCCCGGTTGAACAGCCCGAGCCTCAGCGTCCAACTGCGCGCCGAGAACGGCAGGTTGACCGGCCGGGCCACCGCGTACAAGGACGGCGACCAGGAGGGCCTGCTCGGTGCCTACCTGGTCCACCCCTGCATGCTGCGTCCCGCCTGAGGGCGGTGCGGCCCCGGTTACTCGGTGACGGGTCGTCAGTTCCGGCTCAACGGTCCACGCTCGCGGTCCGGTGGGAAGGGCTCCGTCCCCGTCGGCGCCGGGGCCTCGGACTTCGGACCGCGGGCGCGCCGGACCGGGCCGCCGAGCAGGACTCCGGCCAGCACCAGCGGGAGTCCGGCGAGTTGGCGCCAGGTGAGCGGGTCGTGGGCCACGGCGGTGCCGAGCAGGACACCGGTCACCGGGTTGAGCAGGCCGACCAGGCCGACGGTCGCGGCGGGCAGGTGGCGCAGCGCGGCGAACCAGGTGGCGAAGGCGAGCGCGGTCGCGATCACCGTCACGTACCCGAAGCCGAGGACGGCGCGGGCGCCGAGGGCGGGCGGTGCGCCCTCGGTCGAGGCGGCGAAGGGCAGCAGGAGCAGTCCGCCGGCGATCAACTGCCAGCAGGTGGAGGCGAGTACGTCGACGCCGGCGCCCCAGCGCTTGGCCAGGACGTAGCCGAGCGACGACATCAGCATCGCCCCCGCGGAGGCGGCCACGCCGACCGGGTCGGCGCCGGCCGTCCCGCCGAGCAGCATCAGGCACACGCCGCCGATGCCGACGGCGGCTCCCACCAGGTGGGCGGCGCGCGGACGTTCGGCGAGCAGCGCCCAGGCGATCAGCGTCATCACCAGCGGGGAGGCCGCCATCACGGTGGAGGCGGTGCTCGTGGGGAGGCGCTGGGCGGCGAGGTAGACCAGCGCGAAGAAGCCGCCGGTGTTGAGGGCGCCGAGGACGAGGGACTTCCACCACCACGACCCGCGCGGGCGGCGTCCGCGGACGCCCAGGAGCAGCAGGCCGGCGGGCAGCGCGCGGATCGCCGCTCCGTACAGCGGGTCGCCCGGGGGCAGCGCGGCCCGCGTGACGTAGTAGTTCGCGCCCCAGGCGACGGGCGCCACCGCGGCCACGAGCGCCCAGCGCACGTTAGCTTCCATGGAAGACATTATGCCTTCCATGGAAGCTATAGTGAAGCCATGCCGCAGGAGCAGCCGCCGCCCGCCGATCACGTCGCCCGCATCCAGGCCGCCTGGGCCCGGGAGCGGCCCGAGGTCGACGTCGGCCCGCAAGGCGTCATCGGACGCCTGCACCGCGTCGCGGGGCTGCTCACCGAGCAGTTGTGCCTGGTCTACCGCCGGTTCGGCCTGAGCGAGGGCGAGTTCGACGTGCTCGCCGCGCTGCGCCGGGCCGGGGCGCCGTTCGAGCGGGCGCCCGGCGAACTGGCCACGCACACCATGGTCACCACCGGCGCGATGACCAAGCGGATCGACCGGCTCGAACGCGGCGGCCTCGTCACCCGGCGCCGAGCGGCCGGCGACGGACGCGGGCGCGTGGTCGCCCTCACCCCGGCGGGACGCGACCTGATCGACCGGGCGTTCAGCGAGCACATGCGCAACGAGCGGCGGCTGCTGGACACTTTGGCTCCTGCGGAGGCGACGCAACTGGAGGCGCTGCTGACGGCGTGGCTCGGCCGGCTGGAACCGCCGGGGCAGGAGTGAAGCGGTGCCCGCCCGCCGCGTGCCACCCAGCGGCGCGAGGACCGCGGGCCCTGCCCCGCCAGGCCGTCCCCGGACCACCCGCCGGTGATGGGTTGCTCGCGCAGTTCCTCGCGCCCCTTGAACTGGCCGATCACCGCGGAAAGTGCACCACCCAGGGGCGCTGGGGCACCTCCCAGCCGCCAGGCTGGGGGAGGAACTGCGCGACAAGCCACCGCGGTGGGAAGGTCCGGCTGCTGGCGGAGAGGGGCACGGCCTGCGGTCCCTCCCGGGAGACGGCCCGGTGGGCGACGCCCCGTCGTTCGCGATACTTTTCGCAACGACCACCACCCCGGGCGAAGGGCGCGGCACCCACGATGACGGCGGACCAGCACCCCAACCGTCCACGTACTTCGGCTCCCGAGAACGCACCCTCCGCCGAGGACCCCGCGCCCCCACCCGACAGCGCACCCTCCCCCGACGACATCGCGCCCCCACCCGAGAACGCACCCTCCACCGATGACATCGTGCCCTCTCCCGAGAGCGCGGCCGGGTCCGTCGGCGGGGCGACGCTGGCCGAGATCGCCCGAGCGGCAGGCGTATCCGTGTCGACCGTGTCCAAAGTGCTGCACGAGCGTTCGGATGTGGCGTCGCGGACGCGGGCGAAGGTGCTGCGGCTGCTGGAGCAGCGGGGGTACCCGGGGGCGGCGCGGGGCGCGCGGGCCGCGGCGACGGGGCTGGCGGCGGGCGGCCTGATCGACTTCGTGATCGGGGAGTTGGACGGCCCGTGGGCGATGGAGCTGGTCCGGGGCGCGGAACAGGCCCTGCACCCGGTCGGGATGGGCCTGGTGGTGTCGGCCACGCACGGAGACGGCCGGTCGGCGCGGCAGTGGCTGGACGTGCTGGCGACCCGCCCGACGCGGGGCGCGGTCCTGGTCGTGCCCGAACTGTCCGACGCGCAGCACCAGCACCTGCTGCGGCTCGGGCTGCCGTACGCGCTGATCGCCCCGGCGGAGGAGCCCGCGCCCGGCGTGCCGTGGGTCGGGGCGACGAACTGGCCGGGCGGCCTGGCGGCCACCCGGCACCTGGTCCGGCTCGGCCACCGCAGGATCGCGGTGATCGGCGGCCCGCCGCGCCGGCTGGCGTCGCGCGCCCGGGTGGACGGCTACCGCTCCGCACTGGAGGAGGCGGGCCTGCCCTTCGACCCCGCGCTGGTCCGCTACGGCGACTTCTCCAACGAGCCCGCCTTCCGGCACGCCACCGACCTGCTGCGGCTGCCCGACCCGCCCACCGCCGTCTTCGCGGGCAGCGACCAGCAGGCGCTGAGCACGTACCGCGCGGCCGACCGGCTCGGCCTGCGGGTGCCGGCGGATGTGAGCGTGGTCGGGTTCGACGACCTGCGCGTTCGCCGACTGGGTCACCCCGCGCCTGACGACCGTGCGCACCCCGCTCGCCGAGATGGCCGCGCTGGCCACCCGTATGGTGCTCCAACTCATCGCGGGCGAGCGCCCCGACACCACCCGGGTGGAGGTCGCCAGCGAACTCGTCGTACGCGACAGCACCGCGCCGCCTCCCGCGCGGGGCGGCGGCGCGACCGCGTAAGGCACGGAGTCAGGCGCCGGAGGGCCGGGCCGGGTCCCCCGGTGTGCGCAGCAGCGTGTCCACGGCGCGACCGAAGACCAGCCGCCCGGCCCGCGAGGTCACACCGTCGAACAGGCCCGGCAGCCGCCACACCCGCAGGTCCTCGCGCCAGCGCACCAGCGAGCCCGTACCGCCGTCGCCGCCCGGGCGTACGTCGATCTCGGCCCAGCCGGTGACGATCCGGCCGGTCTTCTCCAGCCGGCAGTGGCCGGGGGCGCCGTCCGGGCCGGGCGGCCGCCACACGGCGACGCGCATCGGGTCCTCGAACGCGGCGCGCCCGGCGCCGGTGCGGGCCACGAAGACCGTGCCGGGCCCGGACGGGGGCGGGGTGAGCACGGCGATCCGGGTGAACGGCACGGTGGCGCTGTGCCGTTCCCACGCCGTCAGCCGCCGCCATGCCTCGGCGGGCGGCAGCGGGGTGGAACGCTCGATCACGAAGAGGGCCACCGGCCCAGCGTAGGCGCGGCGGTCATGCCCGGCCGGTACGGGCGCGCGGCCGACCGGGCCCGACGCGGCCCTGCCCGGCCGCCTCCGGCCCGCGGGGGCTGAGGGCGTGCGGCGGTCCGCTACGGGCCGGGGCGCGCCGCGAACGGTTCTCGCCGTCCGCGCGTCCGAGGCGCGCCGGGCGCCGGGCTACCAGGAGGACGGGTGGTAGTCCTTCAGGAAGCAGCCGTAGAGGTCCTCGCCCTGCTCGCCGCGCGACGATCGGGTCGTAGACGCGGGCGGCGCCGTCGACGAGGTCGAGCGGGGCGTGGAAGCCCTCGTCGGCCAGGCGGACCTTGTCGGGTGCGGGCGCTCGTCGGTGATCCAGCCGGTGTCGACGGCGGTCATCAGGATGCCGTCGGTCTCGAGCATCTCCTGCGCGCTGGTGCGGGTGAGCATGTTCAGCGCGGCCTTGGCCATGTTGGTGTGCGGGTGCCCCGGCCCCTTGTAGCCGCGGCTGAACTGCCCCTCCATCGCCGAGACGTTGACGACGTACTTGCGCCGGGCCGCGGCCGCGGCCATCGCCGGCCGCAGCCGGCTGACCAGGACGAAGGGCGCGGTGACGTTGCACAGCTGGACCTCGAGCAGCTCGACCGGGTCGACCTCGCCGACGGTCTGCACCCAGGTGTTGCTGGGGTCGAGGTCGGGCACGAGGCCGCCGGCGTCGATGGCGGTGCCCGCCTCGATGCGGGCGAGCGAGGCGGAGCCGCTGACCAGCGCCAGGCCGGTGACGTCGTCGCGCGGTGAGCGCCTCGCCGTGCGGCGAGGGCAGCGCGGCGGCGGTCTGGGCGCCGGAGCCGAAGGCGCCGAACACCTCGGCGGCGGGCAGTTCCCCGGCGGGCAGCGGCGCGGACTCGGCGGCGACCAGTTCGCGTAGGCGCGCGGGGAGCGCCGTACGGTCTGGGCGGCGTTGTTGATCAGGATGTCGAGCGGGCCCGCGGCGGCGACCGAGTCGGCGAGCGCGACGACCTGGGCCGGGTCGCGCAGGTCGATGCCGACGATCTTGAGCCGGTGGAGCCACGTCGCCGCTGTCCGGCATCGCCTTGAAGCGGCGGATCGCGTCGTTGGGGAAGCGGGTGGTGATCGTGGTGTGGGCGCCGTCGCGCAGCAGCCGCAGCGCGATGTACATGCCGATCTTGGCCCGGCCGCCGGTGAGCAGCGCGCGCCGGCCGGTCAGGTCGGTACGGGCGTCGCGGCGGTCCCGGTTCTCCCGGCGCACGGCGGGCAGAGCTGGTGGTAGAAGGCGTCGACCTCGACGTAGCGGGTCTTGCAGACGTAGCAGGAGCGCGGCCGTTCCAGGATTCCGGCGATCTCGGTGCTGACGGAGGCGGTGAGCAGGATGCCGAGCGTCTCGTCGTCGATCCGGTCGGCGGCGCCGGTCGCGGTGGCCTCGGTGACCGCCTTGTCGTTGGCGGTCTTGGCGGCCCGGCGCTCCTGGCGGCGGCGCTGCTTGACCGTACGGTAGATGCCCGCGGTGGCGCGGCGGACGGCGATGGCGTCGGGGTGGTCGACGGGCAGCTCGTCGAGTTCGGCGAGGACGGCGAGGCAGACCGCGAGCCGCTCGGGGTCGACGCCGGCCGGGGCGCCGACCGCGTCACCGGTCCGGGTCTGCCCGGGAAGGGCGTCGCCGGGGGCCGGGCCGGGCCCGAGGTCGTGCCGGTCCTGCGTGGTCGCCGTCATCGCGCTGCTGCTCTCCGTGAGGTGCCGGTGCGCGTCCGCCCGGCTTTGGGGCGAACTTTACGTTTGCCCCACCGGCAGCTCCAAACCGGTGCGTCCCGGCCGCCCGCCGCCCCGGCGATACCCTCGGGGCGTTTGCGCGGTCACCGGAGACCGCGCGCCCGCGCCGGCCGGGCGACCGGCGGCCGCGGCACACACCACTGGAGGTCCGTTGAGCGCCGACAGCCCGCTCGCCGTCCCGCCCGGCGCGCTCTTCGGGGTGCACAACCTGCCGTACGGCGTCTTCAGCACGGCCGCGGACCCGCGCCGCAGGCTCGGGGTCGCCTACGGGGAGCACGTGCTCGACGCGGGCGCCGCCGCCCTGCGCGACCGGGGCGCCCGGGGAACTGGCCGCGCTGCTGGCCGCGCCGTCGCTGAACCCGCTGCTGGCCGCGGGCCGCCCGGTCTGGACCCGGGTGCGCGCCGCCCTCACCGAGTGGCTGACCGACCCGCGGCACCGTACGGCCGTCGCGGGCTGCCTGGTGCCGCGCGCGGACGTGGCCCTGCACCTGCCGTTCGAGGTCGCCGACTACGTCGACTTCTACGCCTCCGAGCACCACGCCTCCAACGTCGGCCGGATCTTCCGCCCCGACGTCGGGGCCGCTGCCGCCGAACTGGAAGCACCTGCCGATCGGCTACCACGGCCGGGCCGGCACCGTCGTGGTCTCGGGCACGCCGGTGGTACGGCCCGTGCGGGCAGCGCAAGGCGCCCGGCGACGCGGCTCCCGTCTACGGCCCGTCGGTCGCGCCTCGACATCGAGGCCGAGGTCGGCTTCGTGGTCGGCACGCCGTCGCCGCTGGGCGAGCGGGTGCCGCTGGCCGGCGCCGACGCGACCACGTCTTCGGGGTGTGCCTGGTCAACGACTGGTCGGCGCGCGACATCCAGGCGTGGGAGTACGTGCCGCTCGGGCCCGTTCCTCGGCAAGTCCTTCGCCACCTCGGTCTCCCCGTGGGTGGTCCCGCTCGACGCCCTCGCGCACGCCCGCACCGCCCCGCCGGCCCGCGACCCGGAGCCGCTGCCGTACCTCGACGACCGCGCGGCGCCCGTGCCGTACGGCCTGGACCTCGCCCTGGAGGTACGGCTCAACGGGCACGTCGTCTCCCGGCCGCCGTTCGCGTCGATGTACTGGACCTACGCCCAGATGCTGGCCCACATGACGGTCAACGGGGCGAGCCTGCGCACCGGCGACCTGTTCGCGTCGGGCACCGTCAGCGGGCCGGAGCCGGACACCCGGGGCGCGCTGATCGAGCTGACCTGGAACGGCGAGTCGCCGCTGACCCTGCCCGACGGCACCCGGCGGGCCTTCCTGGAGGACGGCGACGAGGTGGCGATCACGGCGACGGCGCCGGGGCCGGACGGCGGCCGGATCGGACTGGGCGAGGTCCGCGGCAGGGTCCTCCCGGCCAGGCCGTAGCGGCGCCCGCCGCGGGGCGCGGATCAGGCCGTCCGGGTGAAGCGCGCGGCATCATCCGGACCGGCGGCATACCCGGACGCGGCACGGCCGTTTGACCGGGTATGACTCGTGACACCTACAACCACATCGGCCCGGTCGGCGTGTGGAACCTCTCGCTGAGCAGCGCCGACCCCCACGTCCAGAGCCGGAACCGGGAAGCCGCCGCCGAGTTGGAGGAACTGGGCTACGGCGCGATCTGGCTGGGCGGCTCGCCCGGCGTGGACCGCGCCGTGGCGCTGATCGACGCGACCTCCCGCATCACGGTCGCGACGGGCATCCTCAGCATCTGGCAGGACTCCGCGGACGACGTCGCCAAGAGCGTCGCCGCGCTGGACGACGCGACGAACGACCGGTTCATCCTGGGGCTCGGCGTCAGCCACGCGCCGATGACCCCGGGGTACTCCCGGCCGTACGCGAAGATGGCGGAGTACCTCGGCGAACTGGACGCCGCGCCCGTGCCGGTGCCCGCCGAGCAGCGCGTGCTGGCCGCGCTCGGGCCGAAGATGCTCAAGCTCGCCGCCGACCGGGCGGGCGGCGCGCACCCGTATCTCGTCACGGTCGAGCACGTCGTCCGGGCGCGTGCCGCCCTCGGCCCGGACCGGCTGCTGGCGCCCGAACTCGGCGTCGTCCTGGGCGCGGACCTGACCCGGGCCCGCGCCACCGCCCGCGCCGCCCTGGCCTACTACCTCCCGCTCCCCAACTACACCGACAACTGGCTGCGGCTGGGCTTCACCGGACAGGACCTGGCGGACGGCGGCAGCGACCGCCTGATCGACGCGCTCTTCGCGCTCGGCGACATCGACACGGTCCGCGCCCGCATCGGCGCCTTCCACGACGCCGGCGCCGACCATGTCGCGCTCCAGGTCCTGGAGCCCGACGGCGAACTGCCGCGCGAGCAGTGGCGCGAGCTGGCGGCGGCCCTCGACCTGCCGTGACCTGACGGCCCCCCTGCCGCCGGCCCCGCCGCCGATCGCCGCGCCGCCGCAATCCGGATGCGGCGGCGCGGCGGCCTCGGGCACACTTCCGGCATGAGCGCCGACCCCCCGCCGACACCGCCCGAGCGCGCGCTCCGGCACGTCGAGGCCCTGTCGTCGGGCGGGCCGCTGGGCTCC
Organism: uncultured Actinomycetota bacterium; assembly: GCA_963820715.1. Classification (GTDB taxonomy): domain Bacteria; phylum Actinomycetota; class Actinomycetes; order Streptomycetales; family Streptomycetaceae; genus Actinacidiphila. The sequence goes on from CAWGAU010000010.1 coordinate 58,161, forward strand.
GCGTACCGGGTGACGCTGAACTTCCACCCCGACCGGGTCTGCGGCGGCCGGGCGATCCTGGACCGGCTCGCGGACGAGGGCAGGTACGTCTCGCAGTTCGTCACGGGCACCAGCAACGGCGGCCTGACCGCGCACCCCGGCGGGGACCGGTGGCACTGGGAGAGCCGGATCTTCGGCGGGGCGTACGACACCGCGCCCGCCGGGGAGCGGCCGGTCTACGGCGCGCTGAACTTCCGGCGCAAGGCGCTCGGCGCGGCGCCGCGGTTCGGGTCGGCGCACTTCCGGCTCACCGCGCGGGTCCTGGAGCGCGCCACGTTCTGCTATCCCGACAGCTCGGAGGCGCCCTCGGACTTCGGCGTCGCCTCGCGGACGGCGCTCGTGGAACTGGCCGCGGCCGACCGCGGCAGGGACTGGCTGGACGACTACGTCGAGGCCCATGTGCACGGGCCGGTCCGGCTGGACCGGGACGTGGAGGCGCTGGTGCTGGACCCCGGTTTCCGCGGCACGCCCGTCGAGGCGGCGGCCCGCCGGCTGCCGTGCCCGGTGGAGTGGCACCCCGGAGTCCGGCTGGGCGTCGAGGAGTTGCGCCGCCACCCGGACTACCGCGGGCCGCGGTACGTGGAGTTGGGCGCGGCCCTCGCGCAGGACGGCCTGCTGGACCCCCGGATCATCGGCGACGCGGCCCGCACCGGCCGGCACGACCCGCAGGCGCTGAAGAAGGTCTGGCACTGCCTGGCCCGGTTCGGCACGCCGGCGCCCGGCGCTCGGCCGCAGCCCTCGTCGGCCCCGCACCGGACGCCGTCGCCCTCCCCGCCCGGCTGACCACCGCCGCCCTCGGGCACAACGGTCCCCCGCCGTCCCCGGACCCGGGGTCCCTCGCGGTGGACGGCGCCCCGCCCTTGACGGGCGCCGGGGTGGGGGCACCTCCCGGCCGCCAGGCCGGGGGAAATCTGCGCGATCGGCCACGACAGTGGCGCGCCGGGTCCGCGGGCCCGGCCCCCGCGGCGATGTCGCCGGGCCCCGACTCACCGTAAGGTGTCCCCACTTGTCCTTGGGGGAGCCGATGATCACAGAACCCGAGATGGCGGACGCGTCCGGGCCGGACCGGCCCGCGGACGTGATCGGCGACGACCGCCCGCCGCCGTCCGGCGGCCCGGGTACGCGCCGGCCGTGGCTGTGGGCACTCGGCGCGGTCGTCGCCACCTCGGCGGTCTGGGCGGGCGCCCTCCAGGTCGCGCACCACGGCCGCGCCACGTCCCCCGACCTGCACGGCTACCACCTCGTCAAAGCTCCCTGCACCCCTGACCACCTGCTGCCGCTCGCCGGCGACCTGGGGCCGGGGCCGCTCGCCGCGGGCCCGGAGGAGTCGCACACGGGCCCGGGTCTCGACCACTCCTCCTGCACCCTGAACGGGCAGACGCCGTCCGGCGACGGCTGGGTCACCACGTACTCGGTCACGTTCTCCGTCGACCTGCACGAAAAGACCGACCCCGGCGCCGAGTTCGAGGACGCGGTACGCCTGCGGAGCGACCCCGTGCTCACCTCCGGGGACGGCAGCGCCATCACCTTCTCCGGCTCCCGCGACGTGGTCGGGCCCTACCCGGGCCTCGGCGACCGCGCCTATCTCACCTCCGGCGCCTCCCGCCAGGCCCTCGACGTCCTGCACGGCGGCGCCGTGCTGTCGCTGAGCGTGGAGGGTGTCACCAAGTGGCAGGGCCGGAAGCCGCCCACCGGCGCCGACGGCTTTCCCGCCCTCCCCCGCGACGACGTCTCGGCGATCCGCCACGACCTGCCGGGGACGATGCGCCGTCTGATGGCCCTGCTGTCGGCCCCGCGGAGCGCGGTCTGACGGTACGTCACGGGCGGCGCGCGGGCGTGGCGGCCGGAGGCGGGGACGGCCGGGGCGGAGTGCGGCCGGGGCGGAGTGCGATCGGGGCGGAGTGCGGCCGGGCGGGTCAGAGGCGGATGACGACCAGCGCGGTGTCGTCGGTGGCCCCGGTGTCGGGGATCAGCTCCGCCAGGAGCGCGTCCGCCAGCCTCTCGGGGTCGGCGGCGCCGTGGCGGGTCAGCGAGCGGGCGAGCCGGGACAGGCCCACGTCGATGTCCTCGCGGCGGCGTTCGACCAGGCCGTCGGTGTAGAGCACGAGGGTCCCGCCGGGGGTGAAGGCGGTGGTCGCCGAGGGCCTCGGCAGGTGCTCGGGGCGGGCGCCGAGCGGCGGGTCGGTGGCCTGGTCGAGGAAGCTCACGCCGCCGTCGGGGTGCAGCAGGGCGGCCGGCGGATGGCCGGCGCTGCTGTAGGTGATCAGGCCGGTGCTCCAGTCGATGACGGCCGCCACCGCCGTCGTGGACTCGGCGCCGTCGACCGACCTGGAGTACAGGCCCAGCACGTCCAGCGCCTGGGAGGGCCCGGCCGTGGCGCGGACCGCGGCGCTCAGCGCGCTGCGCAGCTGCCCCATCACGCAGGCGGCGCCCAGCCCGTGGCCGACGACGTCCCCCACCGCGACCGCGACGCGTCCGCCCGGCAGGTCGACGAGGTCGTACCAGTCGCCGCACACGTTCAGGGCGCCGACGGCCGGCTGGTAGCGCACCGCGGCGCGGCGTCCCACCGGGTGCGGCGCGGGCAGCAGCGCCGCCTGGAGGGCGAGGGCGACCTCGCGCTCGCGGGCGTGGGCCCGGCGCAGCCGCTCGTTGACCTTCTGGAGCTCGCCGGCCCGCAGGTACAGCTCGGCCTCCAGCGAGCGGTCCTCGCGGGTGCCGCGGTCGGGCCTGGACCGGATGAAGGCGGAGATGTCCTCCACCCGGTGGATGATCAGGGTGACGACGCCGCCGGCAGCGGTGACGGGGATGTTGACCGTGGCCCAGTACCGCTCCTCGTAGACCCCTGGCCGGCCCGGCATCTCGATGTCGTAGCGCTGGACGGCCATGCTGTCGCGCTCGCCGGTGGCGAGGACGCCGCGCAGCGAGGCGGCGAGGTTGCGGCGGCCGGAGGAGGCCGGGTCGTACGGGTTGTCGGGGAAGACCTCGAACACGTAGTGGCCGATCAGGTCCTCCCGGACCCGCCCCGACAGGCCCAGGTACGCCTCGTTGACGTCGATGTACACCAGCTCCGGGCTGAGCAGCGCGATACCGGTGGGCAGACGCCGGTAGACCGCCTGGTAGTCGATCTCCGGCTCACTCACCCGCAGTCCACCTCGACAGTCCACCTCGATACCGCCACCGGTTCGGGCCCACACGATAGGACGCCCCCGCGCCTTCGCCCGGGGACGGGCCCGGCGCCGCGCCGTGTGTCACACGTTCGGCTCCGGGCCGCGGTCCTGCCGGGTGTCCGGGCCGGCTCCCGGCGCGGGCCCGGGCGGTGGCCCGGCCTCCCGGCCGCGAGGACCCCCTCGACCGCCCGCGGGCGCCGCTCTTCTCCTCCGGCGCGGACATCGCCCGGCCGGCCCGGGCGATCCTGACGTCCGCACCGTCTTCTTCAGCGCGTTCCGAGGTCCGCCGGGCGGGGGTCAGCCGGCCAGCGAGCGGACCGCCGCGGCGACCGCCGCGGTGTACGGGCCGCGCCGCCGGCTGTATCCGCTGCCCGTCAGGTCCAGGGCGTACACCCGGTGGTCGCGGGCGAGCAGCGGGGCCAGCCGCGACCAGGTGTCGGCGGACTCGAAGGCCCCGTGCACGAGGACGATCGGCGTGCCCGTGTGCCCCCACGTCTCGTAGCGGGTACGGACGTCGCCGGCCTGGACGTACGACAGTCCCGCGGGGGTGCGGGCCCGGCCGGAGGTGAAGGCGTTGTACGTGAACGACGCCACGGTCGCCACCACCACGGCGACCACGGCGGTCAGGGCGATCCGCCGCACCCAGCGCCGCGGCCGCGGGCGTCCGCCGGACCCGGCGGGGGAAGCGGGTGCGGAAGCGGGTGGGGCGGATCGCCGGTGGGGCAGCCGGCGGGGGCCCGGCGCGGGCTGCCGCGGTGCGTCGGGGGCGCCGGCCGGTGCCGGCCCGGCGTCCGGCGGACCGGCCCCGGGTTCGGCGCCGCCTGCGCCTTCGTCCTCGGCGGGGGCGGGGCGGGCGCCAACAGCGCCCTTGCCGTCACCGGCACCGGAGCGCGTGCCGCCGCCCGCGTCCTGGTCCTCGCCGGTACCGGGACGCATGCCGCTCCCCGCGCCCGCGTCCTCGTTCGTGTGCTCCACGGATGTGTCCAGGTCCTCGCAGGAGTGCTGCCGCTCGGGGCGCGGTGCCCCCTCGCCTGCCACACTCCCACCGCCGCTCGGCGGGCCACGTCAGCCTCGGGGGTCCCACCGCCCTACTGCCGGCGGCGCACCGCCCGCCGCGCCCTGCTCCACCGGGAGTAGCCGGTACGCCTCATCCCGGGCCCGTGATCCAGCGGCGCCGCAGGTCCGCGGAGCGGTGGCCGGTGACGTCGGTGCTGTCGACGTACTGGTCGATGGCGCCGACCGGCGGCAGGCCGCGGACGGCCGGGTCGCCGATGGTGGCGACGAGGGCCTCGGTGAACCGGTGGGCGTCCAGGACGCGGAACGGCCGGGTGTGGAAGCGCCGGACGGCCGGGTCCAGCGGTTCGGTGAGGCCGAGGGCGTTGTGGAGCGCGGCGGCCGACTCGTAGGCGGGGGAAAGGTGTTGCTCGCGCTCCTGCCAACTGCGCGCGGACAGCGCGGCGGACAGGTGCGCGCCCATCTCCGGGGCGCAGTCGAGCGCGGCGAAGGCGGTGCCCAGCCACTTGCTGTAGGGCGGATAGACGCGGTGCATCAGCAGGCACAGCTTCATCAGGTCGCGGACCTGGCGGGCCGCGACGACGGCGGAGCCCAGGTCGTCGCCGACCTCGCCGCAGCGCCCCACGAAGGGCTCCTCCTGGGACAGCCGCATCCACTGGGACGCCAGGACGTGGCGCCAGACGTCGTCGGGATACCAGGCGAGGAGGTCGCGGTAGGGCTGGAGCAGGCCGAGGCCGTCGTGGAAGACCGCGCCGCCGGTCAGCTCGCGCAGCACCTGGGTCGGGGTCGTCAGCCATGCGGCGACGGGCAGCCCGCCGGCCGGGTCCGCGCCGAGCTGGTCGGTGAAGTGGCCCGGCAGGTCCAGGACGTTGCACCCGGTGCCGGACCTGCGTGCCGTCGGGGAAGGCGAAGCGGACCGGGTGTCCGCGGAACCCGGCGGGCAGTTCGCGCTCCAGCAGCGCGTCCAGGTCCGCGCCCCGGGTCCGGAAGTCCTCGCTGCCGAGGAACACCTGCACCCGCGGGCCCCAGGCGTGGTCGGTCGAGCGCACGGTGTCGTAGCCCTGCACCTCCGAGCCCCCGCCGATCAGGGCCGCCGAGTACGGCACCTGCCGCAGGGCGGTCCGCAGGATCGGGGCGACGACCTCGGAGTGGAAGAGAGCGGCCAGTTCCAGGCCGGGAAGGAAGGATCGCGTCACACCCGCCACCCTGGCAGACGGGCGCGCCGAAGGGCTCGCGACAAAAAGCCGGCAACTCCCCGGCGCGGCACGTGTGCTGCCGCAGCGCAGGGAGCAGCGGCTGATCCGGCCCTGGCGCTGCACCAGGACCGGTGGGCAGGCGCCGGGTGTCGTCCGTGCCACGGGGGACGGGACCGGTGACGTCGGCGGACGGGCCGGCAAGGACCGGACAGCCTGCCCCTCGACCACTCCGGCCGCATGACTGCTCATACGCCCCTATTGCATCTGATGCATCCATGACAACATTGTCATCGGACTTCCCGCCGCGCGTCCGCCGCCTCGGCCGCGCGGCGGGATTCGTCAGCCCGGGGGTCGAGACGAGGAGGCCGGGATGCGGGTCAGGAACGTCACAAGAGCGTTGGCCGGACTGATCGCGACGGTCGCGGCAGCGGCCCTGGCGCTCGGCGGAGGGACGCCGGCGCAGGCGGCGACCAGCAAACGGGTCGTCGTGTACTACCAGACGCAGTACGACAACGGCACCTACGTCTCCCCGCTGGGCCTCACCGACAACAACACCGGTGTCACCGACCTGGCGATCGGCGCGTTCCACCTCAACGGTGACGGCTCGGTGCACCTGAACGACGACCCGCCGAGCGACCCGAAGTTCACCCAGATGTGGTCGGACGTCGCCGCGATGCAGGCCAGGGGCGTGCACGCGATCGGCATGGTCGGCGGCGCCGCGGCCGGCAGCTTCCAGCTGCTGGACACCCAGTTCTCCACGTACTACCCGCTGTTGAGGGACGTCGTGTCCACCTACCACCTCGACGGCCTGGACCTGGACGTCGAGGAGTCGATGTCCCTGGCCGGCGTCGAGCGGGTGATCGACCAGCTCCACTCCGACTTCGGCTCCGGCTTCATCGTCACCCTCGCCCCCGTCGCCACCGCGCTCGACGGCGGCGGCAACCTCTCCGGCTTCAGCTACGACCAGCTCTACAGCGACCGCGCGAGCTCCATCTCGTGGTTCAACGCGCAGTTCTACTGCGGCTGGGGCTCGCTGGACTCCACCAGCGGCTACGACGCGATCATCAACCACGGCGTCGTCCCCGCCGACAAGGTCGTCGCCGGCACCCTCACCAACCCGGCCAACTGCGGCAGCGGGTACGTCGATCCGACCACGCTGAAGAGCACGCTCGGCTCGCTGACCGCCAAGTACCCGTCCTTCGGCGGCGTCGCGGGCTGGGAGTACTTCAACTCCCTTCCCGGCGGGACCAGCGCGCCCTGGCAGTGGGCGGCATCGGTCAGCTCGGCGATGGGCTCCCCGGCCGCGGTGCGCGGCTGACCGCCGGCGGACGATCGGCCGAGGACCGCGCGGGAACGGTCGCAGCGGCGGCCGGCGCTGAGCGCCTGCTCGCACGCCACTGTTCCCGCGCGGGTCCGCTCCGCGCGGGTCCGCCCCGGCACGGGTCCGCCGACGGGTCCGGCCGGCTCGCTTCGCGGCGGCCGGGACCGGTGATCCGGACGGCAGGCCCTAGGCCAGCAGGTCGACGAGCCGGTCGCGGACGTCGTCCCGCCGTCCGCCGGGTCGGGCACCAGCCGGTCGGTCGTCCGGGTCGCGGGACAGGACGTGCAGCCGGCCGTCGTGGCGGGCGAGGACCAGGTCGGTGCTGGCACCGGCGATCTCGGCGGATCCCTGGGCGGTGTACTGGGTGACGGTGACCAGCGCGGAACGCTCGGACGCGGCGAGCAGCGCGTCGGTGTCCACGCGGCGTCGGGGTCCGCCCGACGGCCCCGGGGCAGCCATTCGGTGAGCATGCGGAGGGCCTCGTCGAGCTTGTACAGGCCGATCTGGTGGACGCCGAGCGCGTCGATGCGGACCATCAGGCAGATCCGCTCGGGCTGCGGGAGCAGCAGGATGCGCCACGGCTCGCCCGCGACCGTTCCGGTCGCCCGGGCGTCGAGCACCATGCGGGCCCGCTGCTGGAACGCCACCGCGATGCCCAGGTCGCCGCGTACCTGGACCTGTTCGCCGTCGGAGCCGGCCAGCAGCAGCTGGCGGGCCGCCAGCGAGCGGACCGCCTCGGCGAGTACGTCGTCCGACGGCCGGGCCTCCAGGAAGTCCACGATCGCGTCGACGGCGGTGAGTTCGGCGATGGTGTACGCGCCGAGCAGCACCGGGCCGGTGTTCACCAGGTTCACCACGGCCGCGACCAGCCCCTCGGGGACGGACGCCTCGCCGGGGGTCGGCGCCGGGACGTCGCGCGGGTCGCCGCTCACGAGGACCCCCCGCGTGCCACGTGCCCGCCCCGGGCGACGGCGGGGCCGCGCGGAGCACCGCCGCCGCCATGGGCGACGGCGTCTCGGTGACCCACACCTCGGAGCTGCCGAACAGGCCCCGCCCGCGACCGGCCGGACAGCGCCTGGCCCAGCTCGCCGGACAGGTCCGGCCGGTCCGGGGGCGGGAAGCGGGCGGCCAGGTCCTGGGACACGGCGGTGACGTCGTCGTCCTCCTCGATCCGGCGCAGCGCCCGGGTCAGCGACCGGGCGACCGGAGGCGTCAGGGACGTGGGCACGGCCAGGATCGGCGACAGGTACATCGGGCGCCGCTCGGTCATCCGGGACAGGCCCCAGGGGCCGACGTTGCTGCGGGTGATCCGGTACACCACGTAGTCCATGAGGTGCCGGAGGTCGCTCCAGGCTGGGCAGCTTGCGCTTGCCGAAGGCGGCCGGGGTCTTCTCCAGCTGCACCCAGGTGCCGTGCCGCGTGCGCCCGTGCAGCTTCTCCCGTACGACCTGGCCGCGCATGCCGATGTCGGGGTAGAGCTTCTTGTCGATGTCGCGGTGATGGCTGGACAGCCGTGGATGGCTGACCTTGTCGAACCGCCAGTCCTCGTAGAGCTGCGGGTCGTCCACCAGCACGTGACCGCCGCACAGCACGTCGTGCAGCTGCGGCACCTGGAGGCCGTGCCGCTCCAGGTCGGTGATGATCACCGCCTCCTCCGGGCCGAGCCGCTCCGCCGCCGCCACCAGGCCCTTGCGGTACGGCCCGGCGCGCGCGGTGATCTCGATCATGAGCCGGACCCTGCGCCGTACCTCGTCGGTGTTGCGGTCGCGCGCCCCGCCGGGGTCCGCGGCGCCGGACCGCCCGGCCCGCGCGACGTGGCCGAGTGCGTGCTTGCGATCCACTCAGCCAGTACAACACGGCGGGTCCGCGCGCGCTCGGGCTGCGGGACCGGGCGGGCCGGGCCCGCGCGCCGGAACCGGGGCTCCGCGTCCGGTGCCCGCGCCGGCCGCGAATCGCGCTCCGTCCCGGGCGGCCGGGTCTTGGCGGACCGGAAGGCGGGCGGTACCGTCCCATGCCATGATCCCCACATCTACGCGCGCAGACCGTCCCCATCCCCCCTCCCGGGCCCTGCGATCCGGCTTACTCGCCGTCGCGCTGGGCTCCCTGCTGATCGGCGCGATCGCCCCGGCGAGCGCACTGGACGCCGGCGCCGGACCATCGTCGTCGCCGAGTTGGACCGTCGGCCTCGGCCGGACGGGCGCACAGGAGGTGAACCTGCTCCATTCCGCCGGAACGCTGCGGGTGGACTCCCGGGCGTTCCACCCCGCCGCGGCGGGCGCCGGCGCCGCCGGCTACGCCTCCCAGACCGAAGCGGCGCACACCCTGGCCACTCCCGTGAACCACGTCGCCGCCGACCTGCGGGCCGACCTGCCGGCCGGTGCGAGCGCGACCGTCGACGTCCGCGGGCGCACCGCCGGCGGGGACTGGACCGAATGGCGGGAGGCGACCGGCGGACAGGCCGCCGACCTGCCCGCGGCGGTCACCGTCGTCCAGAGCCGGATCACCCTGCGGGACGCCACCGGGACCGCTCGCGTCCTCGGACTGCGCCTGAGCGCGGAACTGGTGAGCACCCCGCAGGCCGTGCAGCCCCGGGCCATCAGCGCGAGTGTGTACGCCACCCGCGAAGGGCTGGTCGGCGGAACCACGGCCAACGGCCATGTGATCCAGACCAACGACCACTTCGTCGCGCTGCCCTCGCCGCGCGGCCTGTCGCCCAACGGCAGCAGCCAGTACTCGGTCCAGGTCTGCGGACCCGTGCGCTGCGAGACCGCCCCCGTCTGGGACGTCGGCCCGTGGAACACCACGGACGACTACTGGAACCCCTCCTCGGTCCGGCAGAGCTACGGCGACCTGGCGCAGGGCCTCCCCGAGGCGCAGGCCGCCTACCAGAACGGCTACAACGGCGGGCTCGACGGCTTCGGCCGGCACGTCTCCAACCCCGCGGGCATCGACCTGGCCGACGGCACGTTCTACAACGTCGGCCTCAACGACAACGGCTGGGTGACCGTCACGTACCTGTGGACCGGCGGCAGCACCCCGCCCCCGTCCGGCAAGTACTACGTGGACACCTTCTCCGACGCGGCCGTGTACGCCTCCCCCACCAGCACGACGCAGACCGGCACCCTCTACCAGGGCACCAATTACGTCTACTGCAAGGTCTGGGGCCGCGAGATCGGCAGCGGGTCCAGCTACAACCACTACTGGCTCAGGACCGACCCCGACGTCGGGCCCGCGAACCAGTACGTCTCGGCGTACTACCTCTCCCGCTGGGGCAACGACGAGGCCAAGGACAACAACGGCACGGTCATCCCCGACTGCTGACACCAGGGTCCCGGCCGCGGCGGACCCCGCGGCCGGTCCACCCTGGGCGGCGGGGCTACGCGGCGCCGGTACGGGGCCGGCGGGCCGGCATGGCGCGGCGGGCGAAGGTGATCGTCACCGTGAAGATGACAGCGAAGGTCGGCGTGGTGGCGATGTGCACGATACCGAGGGCGACCGTGTCGTTGCCGCGGTAGTAGACGACCTGGAGGATGGCGTTGAGGACGTCCGCCGCGATGCACACCCAGGTGGACACGACGTAGACATTGCGCAGCCGGGGAATGGCGCGCCAGTCGGCGGGGCCGCCGCCGACCTTGTTGAGGAGCACGCCGGCCAGCGGCCACCCGGCCATCAGGCCGCCGAGGCAGGCGGCGATCACGATGAACGGCAGCAGGAGCGGCAGGAGGAAGAAGCCCCGTGCCTGGCCCGTGTAGGCGGCGACCGCGGCGCACGCGGCCACGACGAGCAGGCCGAGGACGGCCTGCCGCAGCTTCTCCTTGCGCTGCACGCGCCAGGCGCAGGCGGCCACGGCGGTGACGCCCGCCGCGATCAGCCCCGCGTTCAGTGAGGACATGGAGTTGGCCACGAGGAAGGCGATGGTGGGTGCGGACGCGACCAGGACGTCGGACAGTTTGGCTGCCCATCCGCCGCCCGCGAGGGCCTGGCGCGCCGCCTGATCGGGTCCACTCGTCTGAGGATCTTCAGTGAGCTCCATCACCCGATAATCACACACGCCTGCCGCCCAAGATATGGCTCCGCCCCATCCTCGTCAGGGCTCTGACGACGAATCAGATCACCCCTCCGCGAACGGGTACGAGCCGGTCCCAAGCGGCATGTTCGGGCGTCCGCACCGTCCGCACCGACCGCGGCGGGCCGTTCCGGGACCGCCCCGGTCAGCCGATCTTGTTGACGACGGTGTCCTCGGCGTCGAGCCGCCGCCCGTCGGCGGAGCGGACCTCCAGCGCGCGCAGGGGCCGTGCGTGCCGGCGGTCGACCATCTCCGAGTGCGGTTCGTCGGGGGCGAAGAGGTTCTGTTCGCCCCACTGCCGCAGCGCGACGATGACGGGGAAGAGGCCCCTGCCGTTCGGCGTCAGCACGTATTCGCGGTAGGCGCTGCCGTCCGAGGCGGGGACGGAGTCGAGGACTCCGGCGGCGACCAGGGAGCGCAGGCGCGCGGCGAGGATGTTCTTCGCCACGCCGAGGCTGCGCTGGAACTCCCCGAAGCGGCGGCTGCCGTCGAAGGCGTCCCGGACGATCAGCAAGGACCACCAGTCGCCGATCGTGTCGACCGATCGCGCGACGGGACAGTCGCTGTCGTCGAAGCGTGTCCGCTCCACCATGCCGCCCTCCATCTCTTCACACTGGTTGCAACATGCTACCAAACGAGGCTACCTTCCCTCTGGTAGCAAGATGCAACCGATGCGGAGGGGCTTCGCGTGGGAACGGATCACGGGGTCACGACAACAGCGGCCGCGGGGCCGGGTACGAGGACGTCCGGGTTCGAGCTGACCAGAGGAGTCACCCTGCTCTTCGCCGTAGCCGGCGGAACAGCGGTGGCGAACGTCTACTTCGCCCAGCCGCTCCTGGTGACGCTTGGCCACGACTTCTCGATCGGCACGGCGACGGTCGGCGCGGTCGTGACCTTGACCCAGATCGGCTACGGGCTGGGGCTGTTCTTTCTCGCGCCGCTGGGAGACCTGCTGGACCGCAGACGCCTCGTCGTGGCGCAACTGCTCCTGCTGGCAGTCGCGTTGACGGCGGTCGGCACCGCCGGCGACACGGCGCTCCTCCTCGTGGGCCTCGCCACCGTGGGGCTGCTCGCGGTGGTCACCCAGACGCTGGTGGCCTTCGCCGCCTCCCTCGCTCCGCCCGAGGAGCGCGGCCGGGTCGTCGGCCTGGTGACCAGCGGCGTGGTCACCGGCATCCTGCTCGCCCGCACCGTGTCCGGCCTGTTGGCCGACCTCGCCGGCTGGCGCTCCGTCTACCTCTCTTCGGCGCTCGTCACCTGCGGGCTCGCCCTGGCGCTCCACCGCCTGCTGCCCTCCGGAAGCAGTGCCTCGCCGGCGGCCGGGGGGTACGGGCAACTGCTGCGCTCCACCCTCACGTTGTTCGCGCGCGAGCGCCTCCTGCGGGTACGGGCCCTGCTCGCCCTCCTGGTCTTCGCCGCCTTCAGCACCCTGTGGAGCAGCGTCGCGCTGCCGCTCAGCGCACCCCCGTTCGCCTTGTCCCACACCGAAATCGGGGCGTTCGGACTGGCCGGAGCCGCGGGCGCCCTCGCGGCCACCGCGGCCGGCCGGCTGAACGACCGCGGCTTCTCCCAGCGAACCACCGGCATCGGCCTGGCCCTGCTCACCGTCTCCTGGCTGCCTCTGGCCTTCACCCGGCACTCGCTCTGGGCACTGGCGGTCGGCGTGATCGTCCTCGACCTCGCCGTACAGGCGGTCCACGTCACCAACCAGACCCTGATCTACGCACTGCGTCCGGAGGCGGGGAGCCGACTGATCGGCGGTTACATGGTCTTCTATTCGATCGGCAGCGCTTCCGGTGCCCTCGCCGCGACCACTCTGTACGCGGCGGCGGGCTGGACGGCCGTGTGCGCGCTGGGCGCGGGGATCAGCCTCCTGGCCCTCCTGCTGTGGGCGGCCACGCGCCGCGATCCCCCGGCACCCCGTCCCACCACCCGCCCCACCCCCTAGCGCCCGGCCCTGATCCGCCGGCCGGACTTCCCCGCCCGCGCCGGCCGACCGGACCGGGAGCCGTCGACAGCCCTCGTCCCAGCGCAGGTACGTCGGCCCGGTCGCCACCGACCGCAAGGTGGACGTCACCGTCGAGCCGGCCGGTCCGCGCCGCCGCGTCGACCTTCTTCGACGACCCGGGGGAAATTGGTCGGACGTGTTCAGTTATTGACAGAGGGCCGTCAAGCGACCACATTGGCCTAGGCCATTGAGAGCGCTCTCAGGTCGGGCTTCCCAACGGCCCCCGCTCCGCCGCAATCGCTGACCCCGGTGCCTTCGCCCGGACGTCGACCGGATGGCGACCGGTCCGACGCCGGCGGCCGGCGCCGGCATTCCCCCCACATCGCAAGCCCGGAAGGACGACATCAGATGAACCGGAGGACCCGAACAACCAGAACGACCAGAACGGCCCGCACGGCCGCCATGGCCCGCATGGCCCGTCGCCTGGTGGCGGCGTCGACCGGTCTCCTCCTGGGGGTCGCCGCGCTCCTGGCACTTCCGCAGGCAGCGCAGGCCGCCCAGGCCGCACAACCGGCACGGGCCGCCCAGGTGAGAGCCGGCCACGGCGGGGACGGTCGGGGTGTACCCGGTCGCCTCGATCTATCCGCCGTCGACGGACTACACGCTCACCGTCAACGGGACGTCGGTCCCGGTCACCCACTACACGGGGTACGACATCGCCCAGTTCGCGCTGGGGACGGGCACCGGCACCATGGCGGTCACCAAGATCAACAACACCGCCGTCGGCTCGTACAGCATCAGCCCCGAGAAGCTGGGCATCACCGGCACCGTCAGCGGCCCCACCCTGACGTTCACCGTGCAGAAGGACGCGTACCTGATCGTCAAGCTCGACGGCCGCCCCAACCTGGTCATCGCGGCCGACCCAGGTGAGTACAACCCGCCGTCCTCCAGCGGGACCGGGATCTTCAACGTGCAGAGCGCCCCGTACAACGCGCCGCCCAACACCGGCGACTACACCACGACCGCCTTCCAGACGGCGCTCAACGACGCCGCCGCGTACGGCTCCGCGAACGGCACCCAGGGCATCGTGTACGTACCGGCCGGCGTGTACACCCTGGGCAACCTCTACCTGCGCAGCAACCTCGCCTTCTACCTCGCACGCGGCGCGGTCCTGCGCTACACCGGAGACGCCGCCCACTACGTCGTGACCGGCCACAAGGACTCGCAGGGTCGGGACCTGACCTGGTTCATCTCCACCCGCTACTCCTCCACGAACATCAAGATCTACGGCCGCGGCATCATCGACGGCAACGGGCAGGCCGCGCTCGCGCCCTCCAACCTCGGCGTGAACCTCCTCGCCCCCATCTACACCGACAACTTCACCGTGGACGGCATCACCTTCCGCGAGTCGAGCAGTTGGGCCGTCACCCCGCTGCGCTCCTCGAACATGACCTTCACCAACGTCAAGTTCTTCAACCGGTTCGACATGGGCGAGGACGACGGCATCGACGTCCAGGAGTCCACGCACGTCAGCGTCACCCACGCCATCGGCATCGGGCTCGACGACCCCTTCAGCACCAAGACCTGGGGCGATGTCACCGACATGTTCAGCACCGTCCCCGGCACGGCCACCCCGCTGTCCGACGTCACCTTCAACGACCTGGTCTCGTGGACCTACTGCTACGGCGTCAAGGTCGGCCAGGGCGTGGTCACCGGTCAGGACGGCGTCACCTTCGAGAACGTCACCGTCTACGACGCCGCGGTGGGCATCGGCATCGACCACAAGTACGGGACCGCGGCCGCGACCAATGTGAAGTTCGACAACATCGACATCGAGAGACTCGACTTCAGCAACGACAGCAACCGGACCTGGCTCGCCCTGATGACCGAAACCTCCCAGGGCGTCGGCCCGGTCACCGGAGTCACCCTCTCCAACGTGAAGGTCCGCGACGCCGGCACGACCGCCGCCCGTATCAACGGCCAACCCGGCGCCCTCATCTCCGGTGTCACCCTGAGCGGCATCGTCATGCCCGGGAGCACCGGCCCCGCGACCACCCTCGCCCAGATGAACCTCACCAACGTGTCCAACAACGGGCCCATCACCATCGCCTAGGCACTCATCCCCCCACCGCACCCCCCATGACGAGGAGCACCCGATGCCCATCCCCCTGAAGCGGAAGGCCCTGGCCGCGCTACTGGCGGTCCCAGCCCTGTTCGTGGGCCTGACCGTCAGCCCCGGCGCATCCCGCGCCGACGCCGCCGTGCCGACCGTCCTGCCGCTGACGATCACCAACAACTCCGGCCGCGGAACGACGCGGTCTACATCTACGACATCGGCACCCTGCTCTCCACCGGCCAGCAGGGCTGGGCCGACGCCGGCGGCACCTTCCACGCCTGGCCGGCCGGCGGCAACCCGCCGATCGCCCGCCCCGGACGCCTCGATCGCGGGACCGGCGAGCGGCGCGTCGCCGACCATCCGACATCCCGAAGTTCTCCGGCCGCATCTACTTCTCCTACGGCCAGAAGCTGGTCTTCAAGCTGACCACCGGCGGCCTGGTCCAGCCGGCCGTGCAGAACCCCACCGACCCCAACCACAACATCCTGTTCAACTGGTCGGAGTACACCCTCAACGACTCCGGCCTGTGGATCAACAGCACGCAGGTCGACATGTTCTCGGCGCCCTACGCCGTCGGCGTGCAAGCTCCCCGACGGCACCACCACGACCACCGGGCACCTCAAGTCGGGCGGCTACAACGCGGTTCTTCAACGCCCTGCAAGGGCCAGCCCGGCGGCTGGGCCAACCTGATCCAGACCGCCTCCGACGGCACGATCCTGCGCGCGCTCGCGCCCGGACCACGGCATCGAGACCGGCGCCCTGCCGGCCACGCGTCATGGACGACTACGTCAACCGGGTCTGGACGAAGTACAGCACCTCGACCCTGACGGTCACCCCGTTCGCCGACCAGCCGAACACCAAGTACTTCGGCCGGGTCTCGGGCAACGTCATGAACTTCACCGACAGCTCGGGCGCGGTCGTCACCACGCTTCCAGAAGCCCGACGCGGACAGCATCTTCGGCTGCTACAAGCTCCTCGACGCCCCAACGACCTGGTGCGCGGCCCGATCTCCCGCACCCTGTGCGCCGGCTACAACCGCTCCACGCTGCTGACCGAACCCCAACCAGCCGGACACCAACGCGGCCGACTTCTACCAGGACACGGTCACCAACCAGTACGCCGGCAAGATCCACGCCCAGATGGCCGACGGCAAGGCGTACGCCTTCGCCTTCGACGACGTCGGCAACCACGAGTCCCTGGTCAACGACGGCAACCCGCAGCAGGCGTTCCTCACCCTCGACCCCTTCAGCTAGGACGCCTTGTCCGCCGGGTGGACCTCGGCGCTCAGCGCGCCGCGGGAACGCCCGAGGCCGTGATGATGCGGCTCACCGGCCGGGACCCCTTTCAACGGGGCCCCGGCCGCGTGCTGGTGCGGGGCCCTCGCACCGGCGGTCGCGCTCCCCGGAGCGGATCACGGGCTCACCAGGCCGGCGGCCACCGGGCCGGGGCCGCACGCGGTACCAGGAGCGAAGGGCTTGACCCTCACGTGGCGTGATGCCGCATGGTCGGTGCCGTGGAAGAACACCTGACCGTGGGACGCGTGGCCGAACTGGCCGGCGTGAGCGTCCGCACGCTGCATCACTACGACGAGATCGGCCTCGTACCGCCGTCCGCGCGGACCGCGGCCGGGTACCGGGCCTATTCGGCGCGCGACGTGGAGCGGCTGCGGGAGGTTCTCGCCTATCGGCGGCTGGGCTTCGGACTGCGCGAGATCGCGGATCTGGTGGACGACCCGGCCACCGACGCGGTCGCGCACCTGCGCCGGCTGCGCGGCCTGCTGCTGGAACAGCGCGACCGCGCTGATGCCACGGTGACGGCCATCGACAGGGAACTGGAGGCGCGGGCAATGGGGATCAGGACGACGCCGGAGGAACAACTGAAGGTGTTCGGGGCGCAGTTGTACGACGCCATCGGGTCCGCCTACCCGGCGACGCGGCGCACCGAGCCGCGGATCGCCGCGAGGGTCTGGGACGCGCTCGGGGACGCGACGGACGGTACTGAACGTCGGGGCCGGCACCGGCTCCTACGAACCCCCCGACCGGGAGGTCACCGCGGTGGAACCGTCGGCGGTCATGCGGGCGCAGCGTCCCGCGGGCGCGGCGCCGTGCGTGGCCGCCGCCGCGGAGAGCCTTCCGTTCGAGGACCGGTCCTTCGACGCCGCGATGGCCTTCAGCACCGTTCACCACTGGCAGGACCCGGTCGCCGGGCTGCGCGAGATGCGGCGCGTGGCCCGCCGCGTGGTGGTGTTCACCTACGACGCCAGTGACACCGGCTGGCGTCACCGGTTCTGGCTCACCCGCGACTACCTGCCCGAAGTCGCCGGCCTGTCGCCGGCTGGCCCTCGCTGGACCGATCTGGCCCGCGCGATCGGGGCTCGCATGGAGCCGGTGCTCATCCCGTGGGACTGCGCTGACGGCTTCTTCGAGGCCTACTGGCGCCGGCCCGAGGCGTACCTGGACGAACACGTGCGCCGCGCGGTATCGGTGTGGACCAGAGTCGGGCCGGAGGCCGAGCAGCGGGCGGTGGACCGGCTCCGCGACGACCTTTCCTCGGGCCGGTGGGCCGAGCGCAACCGCGACCTCGTCGATCTCGACGCGGCAGAACTCGGCCTCCGCCTGCTCGTCGCCTGAACCGCCGCGCGGGCGAACGGTCTCGCGCGAACCGTCTCGCCCGTGGCCGGCGGCTCGCCGTTCTGCCCGGCGTGTCCTTCGCGGGGGAAAGGTCCGGAATTGGTTGAATCATCGGCATGATCAAGCGCGACGTCGCGGCCCTGTTCGGCAACCGATTCCTGACCGAGCCCGCGCCCTCGGAGACCTTCCCCGAGGAGGGCATGACCGCGACGGACGCGATGAGGCTGCTGGATGAGGACCTCGTCATGGAGGGCGACCCGCAGCGCAACCTCGCCACGTTCGTCACCACCTGGATGGAGCCGGAGGCGCAGCGGATCATCGCCGAGAACCTCCACCGCAACTTCATCGACCACGCGGAGTACCCCATTTCCGCCGAGATCGAGCAGCGCTGCGTGCGCATGCTCGCCGATCTCTTCCACGCACCGGGCAGGACCACCGGATGCCGGACCCAGGGCTCGTCCGAGGCGATCATGCTCGGGGCGCTGTCGCTGAAGTGGAAGTGGCGGGAGCGCCGCGAGGCGGCCCACCTGCCGGTCGACCGGCCCAACCTGGTCTTCGGCGGAGACGTCCACGTGGTGTGGGAGAAGTTCTGCCGCTACTTCGAGGTCGAACCGCGGATCGTGCCGCTCGCCGAGGACAAGTACACGATCGGCCCGCAGGACGTGGAACCCTTCCTCGACGAGAACACGATCGGCGTCGTCGCGGTCCTCGGCACCACGTTCACCGGCCACAAGGACGACGTCGTCGGGATCGACGAGCTCCTGCGGGCCGTCCGGAAGGAGCGGGACCTCGACATCCCGATCCACGTCGACGCCGCCAGCGGCGGCTTCGTGTGGCCCTTCCTCTACCCGGACACGACATGGGACTTCCAGCTGGAGCAGGTCCGTTCGATCAACGTCTCGGGACACAAGTACGGCCTGGTCTACCCCGGCATCGGCTGGCTGGTCTTCCGCGAGGAGTCCGACCTGGCCCAGCACCTCGTCTTCCACGAGAACTACCTGGGCAAGACCGACGCGACGTTCACCCTGAACTTCTCGACCGGCGCGTCGATGGTGCTCGCGCAGTACTACAACTTCGTACGGCTGGGCCGCCAGGGCTACACCTACGTCATGGAGACGATGCAGGAGAACGCCCGCACACTGGCGCACAACCTGCGCAGCAGCGGCCGCTTCGAGGTGATCGGCAGCGACCTGGAGCAGCTGCCGCTGGCCGCTTTCCGCCTCGCGGGCAAGCACGCCTACGACGAGTCCGACGTCGCCTGGCAGCTCTCGGCCGAGCGCGGCTGGATGGTGCCGGCGTACACGCTCCCGCCCAACGCGGAGCGGGTGAAGATCCTGCGCGCCCTGGTCAAGGAGACCCTGAGCCGCGAGCAGATCGAGCGCCTGAGCCAGGACATCGTCGACGCGTGCGGCACCTTGGACCGCAAGGGCGCGACCCACGAGGTCGAACGTGCCCAGGTCAAACGCGGCACCGGCTACTGACGGGCTTTCCCGTGCGCCGGCCCGCGCCGACATGGTGCCGGGCCGGCGGGGAGCGCCGCCTCCCGGTACCCGGTGGTCCTCGCCGGGGCCGAGCACCCCGGATCAGCGCGTGCGTCCCCGCGGTTTCAGGGGGGTCGGGGGCAGCTCGGGGGCCGACAGGCGGGCGCCGTCGTAGCCGTGGACCTCGCCGAAGTCCGTGCCCGACTGCCAGGCGGCGCGGGCCTCGGCGATCTCGTCGCCGGATGCGGGCGACGAAGTTCCACCACATGACGATCTTCTCCTCGAACGGCTCGCCGCCCAGCAGCATCACGCGAGCTGTCGTCGTCCGCGCGCAGCGGGAGGTCGCGTGCGGCCGCAGCCGAGGTAGAGCATCGAGCCGGGGGCGAGGCGGACGCCGTCGACCTCGGCCTCGCCGGACATCGCCAGGACCGCGTACTCGAAGTCGGGCTCGCAGCGGCAGCCGCGCCGCCGCGCCGTCGGCGAGGGTGAGGTCGGCGCCGACGATGCGGGGTGTGGACGCGTGCCGGGCGAGCGGGCGCCGTCGAGCTCGCCGAGGATCGACGGTGGCGTGCAGGCCGCCGCCGCCGGTGACCTCGGGCAGTTCGCGCGTGGTGCTCGAAGGCGGGCGCGATGTGCCGGTGGGCGTCGGGCAGCGCGACCCACAGCTGGGCGCCGTGCAGATAGCGGGCGTGGTCGCGCGGGCGACTCCTCGGAGTGCGCGATGCCCCGGCCCGAGGTCATCAGGCCCAGCTCGCGCGGGCGTACGGTCTGCTTGCTGCCGAGGCTGTCGCGGTGCAGCACCTCGCCCTCGTGCAGCCAGCTCACCGTCTGCAGGCCGGTGTGCGGGTGCGGCGGTACCTGCATGCCCGGGCTCGCGGGCGATGTCGTCGGGGCCGTAGTGGTCGACGAAGCACCAGGCGCCGACCATGCGGCGGCCGAGGTTGGGCAGCAGCCGCCGTACCCGGGTGCTCTCGCCCAGCTCGCACGGTGCGGGCCGGTGAGCAGTTCGCGGACCGGGGCGGCGGACACGTCCTCGCGGCCGCCGCAGACGGTGGCCGCCGGCTTCACATCGAGATTGCTCATGGCCCGATCATGCCCCGTCCGGGCGCCCCCGGCGGGTCCACGAGCGTCTCGGGGATGTCGGCGAGGCAGCCGCGCAGGCGTTCGCCGAGCGCCTTGGCCTGCGGGTCGGCCCTGGTGGAGGCGGCCACGCCGTCGCCGAGCAGGCCGTGCACCACGAAGTTGACGGCCCGCAGGTTGGGCAGCTCGTAGCGGCTGACGGGCAGCTGGGCGGTCTCCGGGAGCAGCGCGCGCAGCCGCGGCACGTCGAGGTAGTCGCGCAGCCACGCGTAGGCGCGGTCGTCGCGGGCCCACAGCCCGACGTTGGCGTCGCCGCCCTTGTCGCCCGAGCGGGCGCCGATCAGCGTGCCGAGCGGCAGCCGTACGGTCCGGCCGCGCCGCCGGGTCGTCCGGCTCCGGCCGCCCGGGCCGCTGCGGTCGCGCCGGCCAGCGGCGGCACGGCGGGGGCGGTACGGCGTCGTCGCGCGGCCGCCCGGGGGGCGCCGCCCTTGGCCGGCCGCGGCACGGGCATCCGGGTGCCGTCGGCGAGCACGGTCACCTCGCTCGACCTCGGCCGCGGGGATCAGCGCGGGCCAGTACACGCCGTACTCGGTGGCCTTCGGCGAGGCGTGCTCCAGGTAGAGGCCGGGGTACCCGGCGAGCGCGGTGCCGGCGACGGCGGCGAAGAAGCCGCGCCCCACCCGGTCCGGGTCGGGGTCCTTCACGGTGAGGGTCAGCCGGTCGGCCTCGCCGCCGTGCTCGCGCCGCAGGTCGTACGCCGCGAACCGGGACGGGGCCGCCGGTCGCGTCGCGCAGCGCGGCCTCGGCGAAGTCGGCCTTGGCGTCGAGGTCGAGGCCGGTGAGCACGAAGGTGGCCGCGTTGCGGTGGCCGCCGAGGTGGTTGAGGCACACCTTGAGCGTGTCGGGCGCGGGTTCGCCGGTGACCGGGCCGACCGCGACCCGGTCCGGGCCCTGCTGGGTCGAGCCGTACGGTGTCGAAGCGGGCGACGACGTCGGCGTTGAGGTAGGCGGGATGGCCGATCTCGTACAGCAGTTGGGCGGTGACGGTGCCGACGGTGACCGCGCCGCCGGTGCCGGGGTGCTTGGTGATGACGCTGGAGCCGTCGGCGTGCGACCTCGGCGATCGGGAAGCCGGGGTGGACCGGGTCGGCGATCTCGGTGAAGAAGGAGTAGTTGCCGCCGGTGGCCTGGGTGCCGCACTCGATGATGTGGCCGGCGGTGACGGCGCCGGCCAGCGCGTCCCAGTCGTCGGCGGCCCAGTCGAAGCGCCCAGGCGGCGGGCCCGACGACGAGGGAGGCGTCGGTGACCCGGCCGCAGATGACGACGTCGGCGCCGGAGCGCAGCGCCTGGGTGATGCCCCAGCCGCCGAGGTAGGCGTTGGCGGTGACCGGCTCCACGCCCGGAGCCGGCCAGCGGGCGGCCGGTGGCCAGGTGCGCGAAGTCGTGGCCGCGGGCCTGGAGTTCGGGCAGCCGGGCGAGCAGGTCGTCGCCCTCGACGTGGGCGACGACCGGGTGCAGGCCGCCGAGCGCGGCGAGTTCGCGGAGTTTGCCGGCCAGGCCCGCCGGGTTGAGGCCGCCCGCGTTGACCACGATCTTGATGCCGCGCTCCAGGCAGGTGCCGAGCACGTCGCGCATCTGGGCGAGGAAGGAGACCGCGTAGCCGCCGTCCGGGTCGCGCCGCCGGGCCTTCCACAGCAGCAGCATGGTCAGTTCGGCGAGGTAGTCGCCGGTGAGGACGTCGATCGGGCCGCCCTCGACCATCTCGCGGGCCGCGGACAGCCGGTCGCCGTAGTAGCCCGAGCAGTTCGCGATCCGCAGCGGTTCCCGGCGGCTGCCCGCCCGACCGCTCACTGCTGTGGTCACCGTACTCTCCCGTCACTTCTCTTCAGCGTCACCGACCTGCACGATCATCTTGCCGGTGTTGGCGCCGCGCAAGACCCCGACGAACGCGTCCACGACGCTCGCCGATGCCCTGGACCACCGTGTCGTCGGGCGATCACGGCCCCGGAACGCAGGTGCGGGACGAGGAACTCCTCCAGTTCGCCCTGGACTTCGCGGTGGTCGCGGACGAGGAAGCCCTCGAGCCGGATCGCGCGGTGCACCAGGTCGTAGAGGTTGCGGGGCGCGGCCGGCGGGCGGCCGGGGTCGTTGTACTGGGCGATGCCGCCGCACCAGGCGATCCGGCCGTGCGTCGCGCATGTTGGCGATGAGCCCTCCGAGCTGGTCGCCGCCGACGTTCTCGAAGCCGACGTCGACGCCGTCCGGGGCGATGCCGCCAGCTGCTCGGCGAACGGCCCGTCGTGGTAGTCGAAGGCGGCGTCGAACCCGAGGTCGCGCACCAGGTGGCCGACCTTGGCGGCCGATCCCGCGCTGCCGAGGACCCGTCCGGCGCCGAGCAGCCGGGCGAACTGGCCGACCGCGGTGCCGACTCCGCCGGCCGCGGCCGAGACGAAGACGCGTCTCGCCGGGCTGGAGGCGCGCGATCCGGGTCAGGCCGACGTACGCGGTCAGCCCGGTGCCGCCGAGGACGCTCGAGCCGGGCGCCGCAGCGGCACGCCGTCGAGTGCGCGGCAGCACCCGGGCCTCGGCCTGCGGTGACCAGCGCGTGGGTGCGCCAGGCGCGGCGGTGGAAGACCAGGTCGCCGACCGCGAGCCCGGGGGCGCGGGACGGCGACGACGCGGCCGATCGCGCGGCCCTCCAGCGGCGCGTTCAGCTCCCAGTGGCCCTCCTCCATCGCCTCGCGCATGTACGGGTCGACGGACAGGTAGATGTTCTCGACCAGGGCGGTGCCGGGTCCGGCGGTACCGGGAGCGGGGTGCTCGACGAACGCGAAGTCGGCGGGGACGGGCAGCCCGGTCGGGGCGGGCGACCTGGTGGACGGTGACGGCCTGCGCGGGGCGATGCGTGGAGCGGTGTGCGGTCATGGCGGTAGGACGCTAGGCGCGCGGCGGCCGGCGTTGCAGGGGGCCGCGTCGATGGACCGGCCGCTTCCATGAGCGGCTGTCATGGAAGTGCCGGTAGGCGTCGCTCGGCGCCATGACCGATCTCGCCGCGCACGAGCTGCGCGTTCTCGTGGCCGTGGAGCGCGAGCGGAGCTTCACCGCGCGCCGCCGCGGCGGCTGGGCGCTGACCCAGTCCGCCGTCTCGCACGCGGTCCGCTCGCTGCGAGCGCAAGACTCGGCGTGGTGCTCTTCGACCGCGGCCGGCACGGCGCCCGGCCGACCGCCGCCGGTGAGCGCGGCGGCCGCGCAGGCGCGCCGCATCCTGCGGCTGCTCGACGCCGCTCGGCGACGAGGCGCGCGGGCGCGGCGACCGGCGAGGCCGCCGGGTCCGCTGCGGATCGCCGCCTTCCGCAGCGCGGCCGCGCACGTGCTGCCCGCCGCGCTGGCCCGGCTCACCGCCCGCCACCCGCGGCTCGCGCCCGAGGTGCGGATCGTGCCGGACGTCGGCCGCGGCACGGCGGGCGAGGTGGCCGACGGCCGGGCCGACCTGGCCATCGCGACGCTCGACGCGACCGGCGCCGCTGCCGCCGGGGCTGGTCAGCGGCGTGCTGCTTCGAGGAGCCGTACGCGCTGGTGCACCCGGTGGGCGCCGCCGACCCGCGCGGCGCTGCCGCTGGTGGACTGGACGGAGAACTGCTCGTCGTACACCCGCCGCTGGTGGTCGGAGCAGGACTGGATCCCGCGGCGACCGGCTGGACGCCGGGGACGACAGCGTGGTGCTGTCGATGGTGGCGCGCGGCCTGGGCATGGCGATCATGCCGCAGCTGGCGCTGCTGGACGCGCCCGGCCGCGGTCGCCGTCACCGACCTGGGCCCGCGCCGCCCGACCCGCCAGGTCGGCTACGTCACCACGCCGGAGCTGGCCCGCACCCTGGCCGTCCGCGCGCTGATCCGCGAACTGCGGTCCACGGCGCCCGCGGTGCTGCCGGCCGCGCCCTGGGCCGCGTCGGCCGCCCCGGGCGGCGCCGCGGCCGCGGCCGGTGGTTCAATCACGGCATGAGCCGATCCTCCGACGACCGGAGCAGCTCCGCCCGACCCGGGCGCGGCCGACGCCGGCCCGCTGTCCGCCGACGAGATCCTCGACATCGTGGACGAGGACGACCGGGTCGTCGGCACCGCGCCGCGCGGCGAGGTGTACGCCCGCGGCCTGCGGCACCGCTGCGCCTTCATCCTGGCCCGCGACGCGCGGGACCGGATCTTCGTCCACCGCCGCACCGCCAGGAAGCTGGTCTTCCCCTCGCTGTACGACATGTTCGTCGGCGGGGTGGTCGGCGCGGGCGAGAGCTACGACGAGGCGGCGCTGCGGGAGGCCGAGGAGGAGCTCGGGGTGTCCGGACTCCCGCAGCCCACCCGCTGTTCAAGTTCCTGTTCGAGCGCCCTGGCGGCACCGGCACCTGGTGGTCGACGGTCTACGAGGTGCGGTGCGACCTCCCGGTGGACCCGCAGGCCGAGGAGGTCGCCTGGCACGCCTTCCTCACCGAGGAGGAGCTGACCGCGCGGCTGACGCAGTGGGAATGGGTGCCCGACGGCCTGGACGCGTACCACCGGCTGCTGCGCCGGCGGGCGGACAGCTTCGGCCGGCCACTGCCCCCGTACGCCCCCTCAGCTCGCGGTCGTCACCCCCGTCGACAGCAGCGAGTCGCGACCGCCGTCCGCGCGTACAGCACCGGGCGGCCGGTCCGGTGCGCCGAGACGATGCCCGCGTCCCAAGCGCCGTCAGGTGCTGGCTGAACCGCCGCCGGCCGCCGTGGCGAGTTGAGAGTTGAGGCGCACCGGGCGCCGTAAGCCCCGACCGGCCCTCGTCCCGGGGCCGTTCAGCCCAGCAGCAGCGCCCCGGCCAGTACCGAGGCCGCGTTGGCGGCGACCGAGGCGGCGTACGGCACCGTCCCGCGCAGCCGCAGCCATCGGGCCATGAGCAGCGCCCTCGACCAGGCAGACGGCGCTCTCCGCGACGGCGAAGCACGTCCAGTAGGCTCCGGCCGGCGCGTGCCGCAGGAACCACCACAACAGCGGGTGCGTCACACAGTTGACCATGACGGCCGCGGCGCCGGTGCGGCGCAGCGGGGCGGGGGACGCCGCGGTGATCGCCGCCGTGTACACCGGTACTTCGACCAGCAGGGTCAGCGCGAAGGCCGGCGGGTAGGACGACACGCGCGGATCGTGTCACGGGGAGGGGAAGCGTGGCCAGTGCGGACATGACCGTCGCGGGCGTGCCCGGGCTGCCGGTCGCCGGACCGGGCGGCCGGCTCGGACGGGCCGGCCGGGCCCGGCCGGTCGCCGGGTTCGCCGTCCTCATCTGCGTGACGCTCGCCCTGGCGCTGCGGCTGCCGGCGGGCACCGCCGTGGTGAGCCTGGCCGCGTTCGGCATCCTGCACAACGTGCTCGAACTGCGGTACATGGCCGGGCGGTTCGAGGGCCTGCTGCGCGGACCGTTCCTGCGCCTGATGGCCGCGCTGATCACCGGCATCGTGCTGGTGCCGGCTGCTGCCGCCGTCGTACGCGACCCGGGCGGCGGAGATCCTGCTCGCCTACGGGCTGCTGGCGGCGGCCTGCGTGTACGCGCTGCGGACGCGGCCGCTGCTGCTGGCGGTGTCCGGGCTGGTGCTGGCGGGCGCCGCCGCCACCTCGCTGTCCTACCCCGACTACCACTTCGTGGTCCTCACCCATCTGCACAACGTGGTGCCGCTGCTCTTCTTGTGGGAGTGGTCGCGGGACCTGCCGCGCCGCGGCCGGGCGGTGTTCCGGGCCGTGCAGTGCGCGCTGGGTGCTGGTGATCCCGGCGCTGCTGCTGTCCGGCGCGTGCGACGGCCTGATGGGGTCGGGCTCGGGCTGGACCACGCGGCTGTCGTCCTCGTACACCCCGCCGGCCTGGCAGCACACCGAGGCCGGCCAGCGGTTCGTCACCGTCTTCGCCTTCATGGCGCTGATGCACTACCTGGTGTGGATCTGGTTCATGCCGCGCTACGCGCCCGACGCCACCGCGGCGTTCGAGCGGCGGGTGCCGGTGGTCACCGGGCGGTGGGCCTGGGCGCTGGGCATCGGCGGCTCCGCGGCCGTCGCGGCGCTGTTCGTCAGCGACTACACCCAGGGCACCTCGCTCTACGCCGCTGTGGCCGGCTACCACGCGTACCTGGAGTTCCCGGTACTGCTCATGCTCGTCCTGGGGCTCGGGCCCCGGGTCCCGGAGGGGGACAAGTGAATCCGATGGTGCTCGCCGACGTCGCGCCGCCGCAGCACGGCGGCGGTGGTCATGTGCTGCTCACCGTGGTCGCCGTGCTGCTGCTGGCCGCCGTGATCGCCGTGGTCATCATGGCGGTGTCGCGCCGCAAGTGACGTGCGCGGCGGCCCCGTTGCGGGCTCAGCCCTTGGCGCTCGCGGCCTCGACCGGTTCCGTACGGTCCTGCGGCGCGTCCGCGGTGGCCGGTTCGGCGTGGTACGGGGCGACGTGGATGTGGCGCAGGCCCACCCAGGCGACGACGGCCACCAGGGCGAGGGCCACCCCGGCGATGGCGAAGCTGAGCGTGTACTGCGACTCGGCGGGCAGCGCGGGCACGCCCGGCGGCAGGTGCGGGGCGGTCTTGGAGGCGAGGACGGTGGTGACCACCGCGCTGCCGATCGCGCTGCCGGTGGAGCGGGAGATGGAGTTGATGCCGTTGGCGATGCCGGTCTGGTGGTGCGGCACGCTGCCGACGATGATCGCGGGCATGGCCGCGTAGCCGAACGCGATGGCGACGCCGACCAGCGCGCCCGCGCCGATCACCGAGAGGCTGTGCGCATGGTCGGCCACGGCCCAGCCGAAGCCGGCCGCCCCGGCCACCGCGGAGAGCACGAGCACCGCCCGCGGCCCGTGCCGCCGTACCAACTGGCCGCCGAAGGGCGCGGCCACGAGCGAGACGAGCGTGCTCGGCAGCAGGTACTCCACCGAGGCGCGCAGCACGCTGGCGTCGAAGCCGTACCCGAGGATCTTCGACGGCATCTGCGCGAGGTAGGACACGCCGATGAACAGGACGAAGGCGCCGAAGCCGACGAGCAGGCCGGCGAGGTTGGCGAAGAGCACCGGCCGGTGCGCGAACATCCGCATGTCGACCAGCGGTTCGCGGACCCGGCGCTCGACCTGCGCCCAGACCGCGGCCATCACGACCGACCCGGCGAAGCTGCCGAGCGTACGCACCGAGGCCCAGCCCCACTCGTGGCCCTGGGTGATGGGCAGCAGGAGCAGTACGAGGGTGGCGGCGAGGGTGAGCGTGCCCAGGATGTCGGTGCGGCCGCCGGTCTTGTGCCGGGTGGCGGGTACCAGGGTGACGACGGCGATCAGGACGAGTACCGCCATGCCGGTCGCCAGCCAGAAGGCGCTGCGGTAGTCCGGGTTCGCGCCGGAGGTGAGCAGGCCGGTGGCGACCAGGGCGATGCCGCTGCCGAACGCGAACGCGCCGCTGGCCACGGCCATCGCGCCGGGCAGCTTCTTCGGCTCGATCTCCTCGCGCAGGATCGACAGCGCGAGCGGGAAGATCGCGGTGGCCGCGCCCTGGAGCACCCGGCCGACGATCAGCCAGAGCAGCGAGTGCGTGACGGCGGCGAGCAGCGTGCCCGCGATGAGGACGAAGAGCACGGCCACCAGGGTCGGCTTCTTGCCGTGCTGGTCGCCGAAGCGGCCGAGCAGCGGGGTGAAGACGGCGGCGGACAGCAGGGTCGCGGTGGTCACCCAGCTCGCGCCCGCCGTGGTGGTGTGCAGGCTGGTCTGGATCAGGCCGAGGATCGGGACGACCAGCGTCTGCATCATCGACACGACCATCGCGGCCAGGCTGAGCGCGAGGACGGTGGCCGTACTGCTGCGGGCGTGGCCGGCGGGGGCGGTTGCGGTGCTGCTCATGGAAGGCAGTCCTTCAGGTCCTGGATACTTGAGGTTGCCAAGTAGTTGACGGGAATGACGGTAGACCTCAATAGTTAAGGACGTCAAGCTAATAATTGAGGTCCTCACGCTTCTCGGGGTACGCTGGCACCATGACCGCCCCGACCGAACCGGCTCCGCCCGCCCTCACCAAGCACGAGCTGCTGGAGTCGCTCGCGCTCCTCGCGGGCGCCCAGTGGCGCGACTTCGCCTCGGCGGCGGCGCAGCAGGGACTCACGTCCATGCAGGCCAAGCTGCTGAGCCTGCTGGTCCGCCCGCTGCCGATGCGCGAGCTGGCCGTGCTGCTGGGCTGTGACGCGTCCAACGTCACCGGCATCGTCGACCGCCTGGAGGCGCAGGGGCTGGCCCGGCGCGAGCCCGATCCGCGCGATCGGCGCGTCAAGCGCGTGGTCGCCACGGACGAGGGGCGGGAGACCGTGCGGCGGGTGCGGGCGGATATGCACGTGATGCATCGGGCGCTTGATGCTCTTGATGAGTCCGAGCGGGTTGCTCTTCAGCGGATCGTGGAGCGGATGCGCCCCGCCCTCTAGCCTGCGGCTCGCACCTCCCCGAAAACACCCGCACCTTGCCCCTCGGGGGCCGTCCCTCCACGCAAGCGGCCGCACCTATTGCGCCAAGGGCGCCCCTATGGGGGCGCTGGGGGCACCCCCGGACGGAGTCTGGGCGGGGGAACTGCGCGACCAGCCCACCACCGGCCGGTGGTCCCGAGAACGACCGCAACACACCCGCCCGGTGGGCCGGCTCACCACCGCCGTGGCCGGTCGCGCAGTTCCCCGCGCCCCTGGGGGGTGCCCCCTCGGGCCGGATGCCGGCCACGGGCCGGTGGTGGGCTGATCGCGCAGTTCCGCGCCCCTATAGGGGGCGCCCTGGGCGCAAGAGGTGCGGCCCTTGCGTGGAGGGACGGCCCCCGAGGGGGCAAGGTGCGGCTTTTTCGGGGAGGTGCGAGCCGCAGGCTAGGGAGCCAGGACGTCCAGTTCCCGCAGAGCGCCGACGCAGATCTCCCGCATCAGGCCCTCCGCGGCGGAAGCGTCCCGCGCGCGGACGGCTTCGGCGACCTGGACGTGGAGGGTGACCGCCGCGGGATCGGGCGCGGCGAACATCACGTGGTGCTCGGTCCGCCCGGTGAGCACCTCGGCGACCACGTCCCCGAGCCGCGCGAACATCTCGTTGCCGGACGCGGTGAGGACCACCCGGTGGAAGGCGATGTCGTGCACGAGGTACGCCGCCAGGTCGGCGGCGCGCCCGGCCGCGGCCATGTCGGCGGCCAGAACGGTGAGTTCGCGGCACTGCGCGGGAGTGGCGGCGCCGGCGGCCAGCCCGGCGGCGACGGGTTCGACGGCGGTGCGCAGCATGGTGAGCGAGCGCAACTGGCGCGGCCGGTCCGCGCCGGCCAGCCGCCAGCGGATCACGGCGGGGTCGAAGACGTTCCACTCCTCGGTGCGGCGCACGGTGACGCCGACCCGGCGGCGGGACTCGACCAGGTGCATGGCCTCCAGGACCCGGACGGCCTCGCGGACGACGGTCCGGGAGACGCCGTAGCGGGACTCCAGCTCGTCGATGCGCAGCACGGTGCCCGGCGGGTGCGCGCCGGACGCGATGGCCGGACCGAGTTCGGCGAGCACCCGGGAGTGCAGACCGCCGCTGCCCGGCTCGTCCCGGTCCCGCCGGTCGTGCGGGGATTCCTGCTGAGGCATGGGCTCAGCCTAGATGCAGGCTCCGGACACGGTTCGATCACCACAGTCATATGACTTTTACATCACAGCCACTTGAATAAGTATGACCTATGGGTGTTCAGTGGTCGCCACGCCCACCCGGGGGCGCCTACCAGGCCCCCACCTGGGCCGTAGGAAACCCCGCAGACCCGTAGAAGTAAGGCAGGAACCATGACCGCCGCACCCGCGCAGCTCCCCGTGATCGTGGTCATGGGGGTGTCGGGCTCGGGCAAGTCGACGGTCGGCGCCCTGCTCGCCGAGCGGCTCGGCGTGGCGTACGCCGACGCCGACGACTTCCACCCGCCGGCGAACATCGCCAAGATGTCGGCCGGCCACCCGCTGGACGACACCGACCGCGCGCCCTGGCTGGACGCGATCGCCGGCTGGATCGCCGGCCGCGGCGACCGGGGCGGCGTCGTCACCTGCTCGGCGCTGCGCCGCCGCTACCGCGACCGGCTGCGCGCGGACACCCCCGGCCTGTTCTTCGTACACCTGGACGGCCCGCCGGAGCTGATCGCCTCCCGACTGGCCGCCAGGACCGCCCACTTCATGCCGTCGCGGCTGATGTGCTCCCAGTTCGAGGCGCTGGAGCCGCTGGAGTCCGACGAGCCGGGGGCGGTCGTCCCCCTCGACGGCGGTCCCGAGCGGATCGCCGACCGCGCACTGGCCCTGCTCCCCCACTGACACCTGCCCACCGCCCGCCGACTCCCCGCTCGCGCCCCGACCCGCCCGACCCGTTCTTCCCGTACGTCCACACACCCCCGTCCCCCAGGAGAACTCCGTGTCCGCACTCAGCGTCGAGCTGCTGGCCGCCGACCCGCCGCCCCCGATAGCCCAGGCCGGGGACACCCGGCTCGCGATAGCCGCGCTCGTCGGCATCGCCGTCATCGTCGTGCTCATCACCCGCTACAAGATGCACGCCTTCCTCGCCCTGACCATCGGCTCCGGCGTGCTCGGCTCGATCGCCGGGGCGCCGCTCGCCAAGACGATCACCAGCTTCACCACCGGCCTCGGCGCGACCGTGGCCGGCGTCGGCACCCTGATCGCGCTCGGCGCGATCCTCGGCAAGCTGCTCGCGGACTCCGGCGGCGCCGACCAGATCGTCGACACGATCCTGGCCCGTACCCGCGCGAAGCGGCTGCCGTGGGCGATGGCGCTGATCGCCGGCCTGGTCGGGCTGCCGCTCTTCTTCGAGATCGGCGTCGTGATGGTGGTCCCGGTGGTGCTGCTGGTGGCCAGGCGCAGCGGCCAGTCGCTGATCCGGCTCGGCATCCCGGCGCTCGCGGGCCTGTCCGTCATGCACGGGCTGGTGCCGCCGCACCCGGGCCCGCTGGCCGCGGTCGGCGCGCTGCACGCGGACATGGGCGTCACGCTGGCGTTCGGCGTGCTCGTCGCGATCCCGACGCTGGCGATCGCGGGGCCGCTCTTCGGCCGGGTCGCCTCGCGCTGGGTGGACGTCCAGCCGCCGGAGCGGATGACGCCGGCCCGCGCCTCCGACGACCTCGACCGGCGGCCGAGCTTCGCCGCCACCGCCTGCACGATGCTGCTGCCGGTGGTGCTGATGCTCGCCAAGGCGCTGGCGGACGTGATCGTGAAGGACCAGAGCAGCCTGGCCTACCGGATCTTCGACGTCGTCGGTACGCCGCTGGTGGCGCTGCTGGCCGCGGTCGTGGTGGCGATGTTCACCCTCGGGCGGGCGGCCGGCTTCACCAGGGAGCGGATCTCGCGGACCGTCGACGTCTCGCTGGCGCCGATCGCCGGGGTGCTGCTGATCGTGGCCGCCGGCGGCGGCTTCAAGCAGACGCTGGTGGACTGCGGGGTCGGGAACATGATCCTGCGACTGGTCCGAGCACTGGCACATCTCGGCGCTGCTGCTGGCCTGGCTGATCGCGGTGCTGATCCGGGTCGCCACCGGCTCCGCGACCGTCGCCACCATCTCGGCGGCCGGCCTGGTCGCCCCGCTCGCCGCCGGCATGACGACCACCCACACCGCGCTGCTGGTGCTCGCCGTCGGCGCCGGCTCGCTCTTCTTCTCGCACGTCAACGACGCCGGATTCTGGCTGGTCAAGGAGTACTTCGGGATGGACGTCCCGCAGACCCTGAAGACCTGGTCGGTGATGGAGACACTGATCTCGGTGCTCGCGCTGGGCTTCGTGATGCTGCTGTCGCTCGTCGTCTAGCGCTGTGGCCGGGCCGACGGGCCCGACCGTACGGCGGAAGGGCGGCGGACCGTGGTTCCCCACGGTCCGCCGCCCTTGCGTGCGCCCCGGCGACCCGCGGGCGTACGGCTACCAGCGCGGCACGGACGGCGTGCGCCAGTCCGGGTCCGCCTTGCGCATCGCGGCCGCGTCGTCGCGGTCGCGCATCGTGCCGTCGTCGTCGAGCCAGCGCCGGTGCAGGGCGTCGAGGGCGGCGCGGTCCAACTCCACGCCGAGGCCGGGCAGATCGCTGACGGCGAGACGGCCGGCGTCGAAGACGTGCCGCCGCGTGATGACGTCCTCGGTCTGCCACGGGTAGTGCGAGTCGCAGGCGTAGTCGAGGTTGGGCACGGTGGCGGCGACATGGGTCATGGCGGCCAGGCTGATGCCCAGGTGGGTGTTGGAGTGCATGGACAGCCCGACGCCGAACGTGCGGCAGATCGCGGCCAGTTGCTGGGTGTTGCGCAGCCCGCCCCAGTAGTGGTGGTCGGAGAGCACGACCTGCACCGCGCCCCGGGTGAACGCCTCCCGGATCTCGGGGACGGTCGTCACGCACATGTTGGTGGCCAGCGGTACGGACGTGTCCGCGGCGACGGCCGCCATCCGGTCGGTGCCGCTCGCCGGGTCCTCCAGGTACTCCAGCACGTCACCGAGTTCGCGCGCGACGTGGAGCGAGGTCTCCACCGACCAGGCGCCGTTGGGGTCCAGCCGCAGCGGGCGGCCGGGGAACGCCTCGGCGAGCGCGCGGACGGCGGCGATCTCCTGGTCGGGCGGGAAGACGCCGCCCTTGAGCTTGAAGGAGCCGAAGCCGTAGTCGTCGGCGAAGCGCCGGGCCTGGGCGACCACGCCCGCCGGGTCGAGGGCGGCGCCCCAGTCGTCGGACTCGCCCTGGCCCTGCGGGTGTTCGGCGAGCCGGTAGAAGAGGTAGGCGCTGTAGTCGACGGTGTCGCGGACCTTGCCGCCGAGCAGCGCGTGCACCGGCAGCCCCAGCGACTTGCCGAGCGCGTCGAGGCAGGCCACCTCGAAGCCGGAGATGACCGACAGCCGGAGCTTGTCGGCCGTCTGCACCCCGCGCAGCCCGCCGACGTCGACGGAGTCGGAGACCTGCCCCGGCTCGCCGCAGACCCGCTCGGCGAGCGTGAACAGGCCGTTCAGGTCGCTGACCGCGTGCCCGGGCAGCGCCTTCGCCAGCGGCGCCGCGAGGTCGAGGTAGCGGGTGTCGCCGTACGTCTCGCCCACCCCGGTCGTACCGTCGGCGGTGACGACCTCGATGATGAGCCGGGGGGTGTAGGGCTGGTGGACCCCCTGGGTGTTGAGCAGCGGCGGATCGGCGATCAGGATGGGGGTCAGCCGCACTTCGGCGACGGAGAGCGCGCCCGGCGCCCCCGCCGTATCCACTGTCTGCATATGTGAATTATGTTCACCCATAAGATCTGAGAGTAGGCGGGCCGGGCGGAGCCGTCAACGCGGCGCCCGCGCGGCCGGGGCCGGCGAGCCCCGCACCCTGCGGGCCCACCCGGCCGTACGGGCCCCCGCGACCGGGCGCGTACGGGTCGGCGGGCCGGCGGGAACCGGCCGATACCTCTGCGGGGAACTGGACGGCATACCGACCAGTCGGTACGATCCGACCATGAGTGAAACCGACGACCCGCCGGGCCTGGACCTCGACCGACTCCGCCGCCATCTGGACCGGGAGCGCCCCGGACTGGTCGGCGGCGAGCTGCGAGCCGAGCTGGTCGAGGGCGGCCGCTCCAACCTCACCTACCGGGTCACCGACGGCGCCGCGACCTGGGTGGTCCGCCGGCCGCCGCTCGGCCATGTGCTGGCCACCGCGCACGACATGACCCGCGAGCACCGGGTGATCAGCGC
This sequence comes from uncultured Actinomycetota bacterium, assembly GCA_963820715.1. GTDB lineage: Bacteria > Actinomycetota > Actinomycetes > Streptomycetales > Streptomycetaceae > Actinacidiphila. The sequence continues at coordinate 91,910 of CAWGAU010000010.1, forward strand.
GCTGCGCCGACACCCCGGTCCCGGTGCCCGGGCACGGTCCTGCTCTGCGAGGACCCGGAGGTCATCGGCGCGCCCTTCTACGTGATGGACTTCATGCCGGGGCACGCCGTACCGCAGCGAGCGGCAACTGCGCGCGATCGGGCCCGAGCGCACCCGGGACGCCGTCCACACCCTGGTCGACACGCTGGTGGAACTGCACGCGGTCGACCCGCGCGGCGGTCGGGCTCGGCGACTTCGGGCGGCCCGAGGGCTTCCTCGACCGGCAGCTGCGCCGCTGGGGCAAGCAGCTCGACGCCTCCCGCAGCCGCGAACTGCCCGGCATGGACGAACTGCACGCGGCGCTGGGCCGGGCCCTGCCGCACTCCCCCGCGCCCACGATCGTGCACGGCGACTACCGGCTCGACAACGTCCTCATCGACGACTCCGGCCGGCTCACCGCCGTCCTGGACTGGGAGATGTCCACCCTCGGCGACCCGCTCACCGACCTCGGCCTGCTGGTGATGTACACCGAGCAGCGCAGCGACGACCTGCTCTCCGCGCCCACCACCGGCGGCGCCCCCGGCCACCCCACGTCCGCCGAGATCGTCGCGCGCTACGCCGAGCGCTCCGGCCGCGACGTGTCCGCCGTCGACTGGTACACCGCCTTCGCCTACTTCAAGCTCGCCGTGATCGTGGAGGGCATCCACTACCGCTGGACCCTCGGCCAGACGGTCGGCCCCGGGTTCGACCGGATCGGCGAGGTCGTGCCGTCCTTCATCGAGGGCGGCCTGCGCACGCTCCGGCGCCCGGACGCCGGCGGCTCCGAGAGCCACCCCGACAGCAGCGAGGACTGAGACCCCATGGAATTCGGCTACGACACCAGGACCGAGGAGCTGCGGGCCCGCCTGCTCGCCTTCCTCGACGAGCACGTGTACCCGGCGGAGCCGGTCTTCGCGGAGCAGCGGGAGCAGGCCGAGGGCGACGCCCGCTGGTCGGCGCCGCCGGTCGTGGAGGACCTCAAGGCCGAGGCCCGGCGGCAGGGGCTGTGGAACCTCTTCCTGCCCGGCGAGCACGGCGCGGGCCTGACCAACCTCCAGTACGCCCCGCTGGCCGAACTCACCGGCCGCAGCCCGCACTTGGCGCCGCCCGCGCTCAACTGCGCCGCACCCGACACCGGCAACATGGAGGTGCTCGCCGAGTTCGGCACCCCCGCCCAGCGCAAGGAGTGGCTCGAACCGCTGCTGGCGGGCGAGATCCGCTCGGCCTTCGCCATGACCGAGCCGGACGTCGCCTCCTCCGACGCCACCAACATCGAGACCCGTATCCGGCGCGACGGCGACTCCTACGTCATCAACGGCCGCAAGTGGTACATCTCCGGGGCGATGAACCCCAAGTGCGCGGTCTTCATCGTGATGGGCAAGACCGACCCGTCCGCCGACCGGCACCGCCAGCAGAGCCAGATCCTGGTGCCCCGCGACACCCCCGGGCTCGAAGTCCGGCGCGGCATGCGGGTGTTCGGCTACGACGACGGCGACCACGGCGGGCACGCCGAGGTGGTCTTCCACGATGTGCGGGTGCCCGCGGAGAACCTGATCGGCGAGGAGGGCGGCGGCTTCGCCATCGCCCAGGCGCGGCTCGGGCCGGGCCGCATCCACCACTGCATGCGGCTCGATCGGCATGGCCGAGCGGGCGCTGGAACTCATGTGCCGCCGCGCCGCGGCGCCGTACCGCCTTCGGCAAGCCGCTCGCCGCGCAGGGCGTCGTCCAGGAGTGGATCGCCGAGTCCCGGGTGCGAGATCGAGCAGTTGCGGCTGCTCGTGCTCAAGACCGCGTGGCTGATGGACACCGTGGGCAACCAGGGGCGCGCACACGGAGATCCAGGCGATCAAGATCGCCACGCCGACGGCTGTTCAGCGGATCATCGACCGGGCGATCCAGCTGCACGGCGCCGGCGGGGTGTCGCAGGACTTCCCGCTGGCCCAACTGTGGGCCGCCACGCGGACGCTGCGCTTGGCCGACGGCCCGGACGAGGTCCACAAGCGGTCGCTCGCGCGGCGGGAACTCAAGAAGTACGTCTAGTTTTTTACGGGTGTACGGGGGCCGACCGCGACAGTTGCGGTCGGCCCCCGGCTTTAACTTGTCCGTCCACCGCGACAGTTACGGTCGACGCCCGACCCCGGCCCGGTGGGCGGTTGCGTCCGCAGTTCCTCCCCCAGCGCTACCGCTGGGGGTGCCCCCAGCGCCCCTGTAGGGCACCGTCCGCACGCAGGGCAACCCACTCAGCCCGCCCGGCGATTGAGGGCGGAGGGCGCCCCGCACACACCCGCGCCGGCGGGTGCGGGGCAACCCGCTCGGGCTGTCCGGGGGAAAAAATCGGAAATCAGGGAGTGATCGTGAGGCGGCCCACCGTGGAGCCGTCGCAGACGCGTTGGACCGCGTCGGCGGCGCCCGTGAGGGGGAGGCGGGCGGAGACCAGGGGGGCGATGGCGCCCTCGGCGGCGAGGCGGGTGAGTTCGGCGTGGGTCCGGCGGACGGCCGCCGGGTCGTGGGTGTTGTAGAGCCCCCAGTGCAGCCCGAGAATCGCGTAGTTCTTGACGAGCGCGTGATTGAGCCCGGGCGTCGGAACCGTCCCTCCGGCGAAGCCGACCACGACGATCCGGCCCTCGAAGGCGATGCACTTCGTGGACCCCGTGTACGCGTCGCCGCCGACCGGGTCGTAGACGACGTCCGCCCCGCGCCCGCCGGTGGCCTCCTTGACGACGCCGACGAAGTTCTCGCTGTAGCGGTCGACCACGATGTCCGCCCCGAGTTCGCGGGCGGTCTTCGCCTTGTCGGGGCCGCCGACGACCCCGATCACGGTGGCCCCCGCCGCCTTGCCGAGCTGGACGGCGGCGCTGCCGACCCCGCCGGCGGCGGCGTGCACGAGCAGGGTCTCGCCGGGCTGCAGCGCGGCGCGGCGGTGCAGGCCGAACCAGCCGGTCTGGTAGCCGACATGGAGGGCCGCGGCCTCGGCGTCGTCGAGCGACTCGGGCGCGGGGAGCACACCGGCCGCGGCGACGACCGCGTACTCGGCGAAGGCGCCGGCCGGCAGCGCGGCCGGGCTGATCACGCGGGTGCCGACGGCCGGCTCGGTGACGCCGGGCCCGAGCGCGACGACCTCGCCGCACATCTCGACGCCCGGTGTGAAGGGCAGCGGCGGCCGGACCTGGTACTCGCCGCGGCAGAGCATGGCGTCGGGGAAGTTGACGTTGGCCGCGAGGACCTTGAGCAGCACCTGCCCGGGGCCGGGCTCGGGCGTGGGGACCTCGTCGAGGCGCATCACCTCGCGCGGCTCGCCGTTCTCGTGGACGCGCCATGCCTTCACGTGGGGACTCCCAGCGGGTTCAGGGCCGCCGCACGGAGTGCAGCAGCAGATCGGAGAACTCGGTGGCGACCTGGTCGGCGGTCAGCGGGCCGTCCGCGTGGTACCAGGTGCCGAGGTGGTGGACGGAGCCGAAGAAGAAGTCCACCACCAGGTCGGGCCGCAGTTCGGCCCGGAAGTGCCCGTCGCGCTGCCCCTCTTCGACCAGCGCGCGGAACGTCTCGTGGTAGCGGCGCCGCTCCGCCCGTACGGCCTTCTGCTTCTCCGGGCTGAGCTGGTGCATCGACCGGAAGAAGATCTTCGTGTCGTCCAGGTTCTGGATGCTGGTGACGACGACGTCGGCGGCGGCCTCGGCGAGCCGTTCGGTCCACGGCGGAGGTACGGGCCGCGATCGTGTCGAGGCGCTCGGTCTGGAGCCGCAGCACCCGGCCGTAGATCTCGTGGAGCAGGTCGTCCTTGGAGCCGAAGTAGTGGTAGAGGGCGCCCTTGGTGACGCCCGCGGCCTCGACGATCTCCTGGACCGAGGTGCGGTCGTAGCCGCGCTCGGCGAACAGCCGGGTGGCCTCGGCGAGCAGCCGCTCGGGCACGGCGGCGAGCGGGCCGGCGCCCGTACCACCCGTGCCCGTACCCGTACCGCCTCCGCTGCTGCCGCCCGTCGCGTTGCGTGCCATGACCTGCCCTCTCCTCGTGCCGTGCGGTGCTCCGCCGTGCCGTGCCCCGGGACCGGCCACCGACATTCCCACCGGTACGGACCCTATCCGGCCGCCGCTTTCAGTTCGCGCCGCAGGATCTTCCCGGTCGCCGTCTTCGGCAGCTCGCCCAGCACCTCGACCTCGCGCGGGTACTTGTACGCCGCCAGCCGCTCCTTGCAGTAGGCGACGAGTTCGGCCGGGTCGGCCGCGGCGCCGGGCCGCAGGCTGACGTACGCCTTGACGCTCTCGCCGCGGTAGGCGTCCGGGACGCCGACGACCGCGGCCTCGCGGACCGCGGGGTGGGTGTAGAGCACGTCCTCGACCTCGCGCGGCCACACCTTGAAGCCGGACGCGTTGATCATGTCCTTCTTGCGGTCGACGACGTAGAGCCAGCCGTCCTCGTCCATGAAGCCGATGTCGCCGGTGAGCAGTTCGCCGGCCGGGCAGGGCGGCCGCGGACTCCGCGGGCTTGTTCCAGTAGCCCGGAACGACCATCGGCCCGCTGACCGCGATCTCGCCGGACTGCGCCGAACGGCACTTCGGCGCCCGCGTCGTCCAGGATGCGCACCATGGTGCCGGGCCCGGGCACGCCGACCGCCAGCGTGCCGGACGCCGGGTCGACGGGCGCCTCGGAGCCGGGCGGCACGCTGGCGCAGGGCGCGGTGCACTCGGTGAGGCCGTAGCCGTTGGCGAGGTAGAGGCCGCCGGAGCGGGCCCGGAAGGACTCGACCACGGCGGGCGGCAGCGGCGCGCCGCCCGAGGAGATCAGCTGGAAGGACGAGAAGTCGTCCGCGGTGGCGTCGGGCCTGGCCAGCAGCGCCATGAAGGCGGTGGACGGGCCGACGGTGTAGGCGGGCCGGTGCTCGCGGAAGGCGTCGAGCACCACCCCGGGCTCGAAGCGGTAGGCGAGCGCGAGGGTGTGGCCGCCGGCCAGGCCCGCGGAGAGCTGGCAGACCATGCCGGTGATGTGGAAGAGCGGCGCGAGCGCGAAGACCACGGCGTCCGGGGCGAGGTCCTGGAGCCGGACCTGCCGGTGGGCGTTGAACGAGATGTTGCCGTGCGTGTTGAGCGCGCCCTTGGGGTGGCCGCTGGTGCCCGAGGTGTAGCTGATCAGCGCGGTGTCGCCGGCCGCGGGCAGCGGCACGTCGCGGGCGCGGGCCCGCGGCGGCGCGGGCGGCGGCGAGGACGTCCTCGGCGTCGGCGGCGGGCGCGCGCGGCGCGGTCAGGACGCGGGGGTCGTCGCGGGTCTGGAGGTCGTGCTCGCTGGCGGTCAGCGCGATCCGGACCGGCGAATCGGCGACGGTCGCGCGGACGTAGCCCTGCCAGGCGGTCTCCGAGCACACGATCGCGGCCGCCCCGGCGTCGGCGAGGATGTGCGCCAACTCCTGCTGCTTGTACATGGGGTTGACCGGGATGACCGCGCCGCCGGCCTTCCACGCGGCGAACAGCGCGACCACGAACTGCGGCACGTTCTGGAGCATCACCGCGAGCCGGTCGCCGGGGGCGAAGCCGCGGTCGGCGAGGTGGCGGGCGAGGCCGTCGGACAGGGCGTCGAGTTCGCCGTAGGTGACGGCGCCGTCGAAGTAGCGCAGCGCGAGCCGGTCCGGGTCGCGCCCGGCGGTGGCCAGGAAGGTGTGCAGCACGGACGGCGGGTGCTCGGTGTCCTGCCGCTGCTCGGGGGTGAAGTGCTTGAGCCAGGGGCGGTCGGCGTACCGGGTCATGCGGGTCCGCCTTCCTGCGCGGCCTCGGCGTCCGCCGCGGCCTCGGCCGCCTTCGTACGCTCCGCGGCCCGCGCGGTGAGCTGCTCGTAGCTGCGCTGGAGCTTGTTCATGCCGCCGAGCCAGCGCTCGGGCTCCGCGGCGCGGGCCGCGTAGTACCCGGCCACCTCGGGGTGCGGCAGGATCAGGAACCGGTCGTCGGCGATGCCGGCCAGCACCGCCTCGGCGACGTCCTCGGGCTCGATGGCGTTCGGGGTCAGCACGAGGTCGCCGGCCGCGCCGGTGGACGCGAGCATCGCGGTGCGCACGCCCTGCGGGCAGACGGCGTGGACGTGGACACCGCGGTGCCGGTAGGTGAGCGACAGCCACTCGGCGAAGGCGAGCGCGCCGTGCTTGGTGACGGAGTACGGTGCCGCGGCGATCATCGTCAGCAGGCCGGCCGCGGAGACGGTGGACACGAAGCGGCCCTCCCCGCGCTCCAGCCACTCCGGGAGCAGGGCGCGGGCGGCGCGCACGTGGCTCATGACGTTGACGTCCCAGGCCAGCTCCCAGGCCGCGTCGTCGGCTTCGGGGCCGCCGCCGGTGCCGACGCCCGCGTTGGCGCAGAACACGTCGATGCCGCCGCCGAGCGCGGTGCGGGCGGCCGGCACGATGCCGGAGGCGTCCCCGGGTACGGCCGCGCCGCCGATCTCGGCGGCGACCTTGCGGGCGGCTTCCGCGTCGAGGTCGTTGACCGCCACGCGGGCGCCTTCGGCGGCGAATCGGCGGGCCAGGGCGGCCCCGATCCCGCCGCCGGCTCCGGTGACGACCACCCGGGCGTCGTGCAGCGCTTCCACGGCCACGGTCGTGTCTCCTTCGACTCGGCGATGCGGTTCCCTGATCGCATACTAAGCGGTCGGTCACTTGATAGGGAAGTGTGCGCGGGTTCCCGGGGTGGTGGCACCTCGGCCGCGCGAGAGCGGCCACGCGCAGCGGCGCGCTGGGGGGCACCTCCCGAGCCGCCAGGCTGGGGGCGAACTGCGCGACAAGCCACCGACCGGCCGGCGGACGGGTACCGCGCGGAAACGGCACCCCCTCACGGGCCGTGGAGGTGCGTGGAGAAACCACCGCAACAAGTACGTCTCCGGCGTATCCCCCGGGCAGGGCCGAGCCGCATCATGGGAATGCGGCGAATTCCGGGGGCGCCGGAGCGTGAGGGGGACCCACCGTGGCTGTGACAAGCGTCCAACCGTACTGGGAGCTGACGTTCGACGCGGACGGCGATCCCGATCCCCGGCAGCGCGACGCGCTGCTCGCCGGGGTCCGCGACCGCACCGACCTCGTGCTGTTCTCGCACGGCTGGAACAACGACCTGAGCACGGCCGACGCCCTCTACGACCGCTTCTTCGCCTGCTTCCCGGCCCTGCCGGCGACCGCCCGCTTCGGCTACGCCGGCCTGCACTGGCCGTCGATGCGCTTCAGCGACGAGCCGATCCCGGACTACCCGCACGCCGCCGTGGCGGCCGTCGCCGGCCCCGGGCTGGACCCGCCCACCCGGGCCGCCCTGGTCCGGGTCTTCCCCGGCGCGGCGCCGACCGTCGCCCGGATCGCCGAGTTGCTGCGACGAGCGGCCCGAGGACCCGTCCCGGCTGGCGGAGTTCGCCGGTCTGGTCCGCACGCTGACCGGGCTGCCGCCCGGCTCGCCCGCCGAGGGGTTCGCCCAGGACTTCGGCCCCGCGTCCGCGCCGCCGGCGCTGCTGACGCAGGACCCGGCGGAGGTCTGCGGCGCGCTCGCGGACGCCCTGGAGCGGGCGGGCGCCCCGGTTACTGCGCAAGCGCCCGCGCTCCTCGGCGGCCTGGGCGGGCTCGGCGGCCGGGTCTGGGACGGCGCGAAGGAACTCCTGCGCCAGGCCACGTACTTCGCGATGAAGCGCCGGGCGGGCACGGTCGGCCGGCTCGGACTCGGCCCGCTGCTGGGCCGGTTGGCGCGGGAGGCGCCCGGCGTGCGGGTGCACCTGGTGGGGCACAGCTTCGGCGGCCGGCTGGTGGCCTTCGCACTGGCCGGACTCCCGCCGGGGGTGAAGGTCGCGTCGGTGACGTTCCTGCAAGGGGCCTTCTCGCACTACGCGTTCACCGGCCCGTTCCCGTTCGACGCCAAGGGCGGCGCCCTGCACGGCATGCAGCAGCGCGTGGCCGGGCCGCTGGTGGCCTGCCACTCCAGCCACGACCAGGCGCTCGGCGTGTTCTACCCGCTGGCCTCACGGCTGTCGGACGACGACCGCTCGCTGCTCGGCGCGCGGGACCTCCCGATGCTCGGTCCGGACAGCAGGTGGGGGGCGCTGGGCCACGACGGCTTCCAGGACCTCGCCGGGGTGACGGCCATGCCGCTGGACCAGGCGCTGACCCGGCCGCTGCCCGCCTCGGGGTGCGTGAGCGTGGACGCGTCGGCGGTGGTGCGCGCGGGCGGCCCGCCGTCGGGCGCGCACAGCGACATCTGCCACGAGGAGCTGGCCCGGCTGGTGCTGCGTGCGGCCGGCCAGGACGCGGCGGGCCGGGTCCCCGACTGAGGACCCGGCCCGCCCGCCTGGCCGCGAGTGGCCGGCCCCGGTCAGGGGCCGGCCGCCGGCGGGGCGGCAACCCTCAGCGGTGCGAGGGGAATTCGACGACCTGCTGGAAGGTCGGACGGTTCTGCCAGCTGATCCGGTCGTCCGTGATACCGCCGAGCGGCCGCTGCACGATCGAGTCGGCGCACCACTGGTCGCCGGCCGAGCAGCCGCCGGAGTCACCCGGGTAGACGGTGGCCGCCGGGGTGGCGGCCGCCTGCTTCAGGGTCGACAGCAGCATGTCCCGGCAGGCGGAGAGCTGCCCGCCGCCGCAGTACGTCTGCGCCAGCGGTCCCTTCACCGACTGCCCGAGCACCTTGCGCAGGTCCTTGTCGGCGTACGACCACCAGCCGTACTGGAAGGAGCTGCCCGCGTGCGACCCGGTCGGGCCGTGTCCGGCGGACGGCGACTCGTCGATGGTCAGGTCGTCGGTCAGCGCGGTGTAGAGGTCGCTGCCGAGCCCTGGCTCGAACTCGCCCTGGATCAGCAGCGGCCACCACGCGTCCATGGTCCGTACCGCGTCCGCGTCGGCGTACGTGTGCGAACCGGCCGACGTCTCCGTGCGTTTGGTGCCCGCCGTGCCCCAGGCGGTCAACTGCTGGACCGCGGCGGCCTCCTGGGGATCGGTGACGGGCGCGCTGTTGATCACCTGGAGCAGGTCGGGCAGCACGTCCTCCCCCCGCAGGTCGGTCACGGCGGCGTCCTCCATCGCCTTGGCGAGCGCGGCCCGGGTCACGCCGCCGGCCTGGACCAGCGCCTTGACCCGGTCGTTGAGCAGGTCGGCGCGGTGCACCGAGCCGTTGCCGAAGCCCGCCGAGGTGTACCCGGGGGCCTGCTTGTTGTTCCAACTGACGTAGTAGTCCTGGTCGATGGACTGCGGATGCTGTGCGGGCGGGGTGTAGTCGGCGGTGTTGTGGGTCGGGTCCCAGCCCTGCCAGTCGTACGGCCCGGTCGCCCCACACCGGGAAGGAGGCGTCCACGCCGTCGGCGCGCACCGGGTTGGTGCCGCTGTTGTAGTAGGCGGTCTGCCGGGAGTCGGCGTAGAACCAGTTGAAGGTGTAGTTGATGTCCTGCGCGGCCTTCTGGAACGAGGCGGCGTCATGGACGAAGCCCGGGTCGTTCAGCTCCTCGAAGCCGATGATCGAGTCGGCCTCGTGCATGTAGGAGCTGCGCAACTGCGTGTAGGCGACGGGTTTTCCGCCGACCGTGGCCCGGTACTCCACCGGGCCGTACGCCGTTCTCCACACCTGCATCCGGTACGAGCCGGCCGCAGTGGAGTCGGCCAGTGTCGGCGACCAGGAGTTGGTGCGCTCCAGCTTCTCCATCGGCACGCAACTGCCGTGCAGCATGTAGTGCGAGTCGTCCTGGCACAGCTGCACCGCGTAGGTGTCGGTGACGTCCTGGGACGCGGAGGTGGCGCTCCAGGCGTAGTCCTGGCCGCGGCCGAGCTCCACGTACATCCCCAGTCCCGCGAACGACGCGCCGCGGGCGCTGATGCCGGGGCCCTGGAGCTCCTGGAGCATCAGCAACTGCGGCGCGAAGTAGCCGGTCTGCGGACCGAAGACGGCGACCGGATGGCCGCTGGCGGTGTGCGCGCCGCTGACCACCAGGGCGTTGGACATGCCCTTGCGCGGGTTGGAGAAGAGGTTGGACGGCAGCACGCCCGGGCTCTTGGTGGTCGCCTGGGTGGCGCCGCCGGTCGCGTCGTAGACCAGCGGTTCCGGCACGACCGAGCCGGGGTCGGGCAGCGCCTCGCCCTGCGGGTTCGCGGGCTTGCCCGCGTACGGGAAGGACGTGCCGTCGTGGACGGTCGAGGTGGCCTCGGGGTCGTCGCGTTCGCGGAAGGACTCCCAGACGTCCGTGCCCTGCTGGACGCCGTACTTCTGCTGGGAGGCCAGCAGCGACAGCGCGGACTGCACCTCTCCCCCGCCGCCGGTGCCGAACAGCGCGCCGACCACGGAGGCGAGCGCGATCAGGTCGGTGAGCTGGAAGGGCTCGATGGTGCCGGCGTTGGTGATCGGGTCCATATGGCCGGTCAGGTCGTACTCACCGGGGAAGTAGCGGCCGTCCTTGGCGGCGGTGATGTAGGAGTTGATGCCGTCGATGTACGCCTGCGCGTCGGCGAGGGCCTGCTTGCCCGCGGCGCCGCCGTTGTTCGACAGCCAGTCGATCTGCGCCTGGAGGTCGGCCTCGGTGTACGGCGCCTGCCGCCAGAACTCCTGCTCCAGGCCGCGGTTGGCGGCCGCGCCGCCGGCGAACGACGACAACTCGCCGCGGCCGACGTGCCGGAACAGGTCCATCAGCCACAGCCGGTCCTGCGCGGCGGCGTAGCCCGCGCCGAACTCGGTGCCGTCCCGCGTCGTGCCCTTGATGTGCGGCACCCCGGTCGCCTTGTCCCGGGTGATGGTGACGTCGGAGCGCGGGCTGATCACGGAGGCGACCTGGCCCGCGGGTACCCCGAAGGACGAGGAGTTGAAGAAGTTGCCGAGCGTGGAGTCGGTGAGGTTCTGGTACCCGTCCGCGAGGGAGGAGTACGGGCCGAGCTGGTCCATGGTGTGGTCGGGGCGGGTGCCGAGCGCCTTGTTGGCGAGGATGTCGGCGAAGGTCGCGTTGCCGTTCTCGCCGGGCGGCAGGATGTCCGAGCACTGCCCTGCGCAGTAGTCGGTGGTCGGGTCGGCGGCGTGTGCGGCCATCGCACCTGGGGCTATCAGTGTGGCGCCCAGGGCCAGTAGCGCGGCGGCGGCCGCCGATCTCAGCGTGCCGATCCGTCGTGGGGTCCGTAGCGGCATGTGTGCTCCTTCCGGATGCCGGTCCGCCGGAGGTTACCGCCGGTACCACGGCCTCGGAAGATGAACATACGTCAGCTTTTCAGTTTTCTCCGCCGCTCCGCGCGCCGGCCGCGCCCTCCGCACCGGCCGCGGACCGCGTCCCGGGCCCGCGGCCGGCCCCGTCCCGAACCCGGCCCAGCGCGGCCCTACTTGACCGCCTCCCGCAGCACGAACACGCCCCAGCCCAGGTAACGCCGCTGGTAGGACAGGTGCGTACGGCGGGCGTGGGCCAGGAACTCGCGCATGTCGGCGGCGTCCGGATGGTCGGCCGGGACCGCCCGCAGCCAGTCCGAGACGGTGAACCACTGCTCCGCCGCGTACCGGTCCCAGCTGTCCCCGTCGGCGAGCACCATCTCGACCAGTTCCATGCCGGCCGCCTCGAACCGGTCGAGGGTGCCCTCCAGCGAGGCGAAGTCGTCCGGCCCGGCGCCGATCGCCTCGAAGGCCGCCGCCGGGGCGGGCTCGGTCCAGTACGGCTCGCCGATCAGCATCAGCGCGCCGGGCCGCATCGCCGGCCGCATCAGCTCCACGGTGCCCGGCCAGGCCGCCGCCGATCCAGGTGGCGCCGATGCAGGACACGACGTCGAAGGCGCCCGGCTCCGCCTCGTAGCCGCCCGCGTCCGCGCGCTCGAAGGTCAGCCGCTCGGCGACGCCGAGTTCGGCGGCCCGCATCCGGGCCGCGGTGAGGAACACCTCGCTGAGGTCCACCCCCACCCCGCCGATGCCGTGCCGCTCGGACCAGCGGGCGAGCATCTCGCCCTTGCCGCAGGCCAGATCGAGCTGCCGCTGCCCTTCCCGGAGCCGGCAGATGTCGCCGAGGAGCATCAGCTTGTCCTCGGTGATGGGGTTGAGGATGCGGTGGCCGGATTCGGCGATCTCGTGGTGGCGCAGGCTCATGCGGCTCCTCGGCCGTGCGGCGGGCCCCGGAGGGCCCGAAGGGTGGAACCCGGGCATGGTGCCGCTTCACGGCGCCGGGTGCCACCCAATATCGCCCGGAAACCGGTCGGACCCGCGTCGGGGCCGGCGTCCGGGCCGGCGTGTCCCCACCCGGCGGCCGGTAGTGGCGACAGGCCCCGGACGGCCACCCCCTGGCAGCCGGATTAGGGGCTTGGTAGGGGAGAACTAGGGGGCGGGCGGGCCGCGCCCGGCTCCTACTCTGGGGGAGCGCCGGCTCGGGCGCGATGCGCGGGTACGACGTTCGTCCGCGGCACGTATCCGGTCGGCCGTCCGGGGCTCTTCACGGGAGGAGTGGTCTGTATGGACCTCAAGAAGCCCAACGCCGTTCTGCGCGGTGGACCCGAACTCAGCCAGGAACAGCGGATACGCAGCCGGCCGGACGACCGAATACCCGAGGTCGTCAAGATCTTCCGGGGCAACCGGCACGACCACTTCAGACCGACCGGCGCCAAGAGAGTCGAACCGGACGGCGAACTCCACGTGTTCGAGTGGAGCCACAGCACTTACGCCGCGGAGTAGCGGCCCGGGCGACCGGCTCTTCGTCCGGCCGCCGCTGAAAGAACTCACCACAAACGGAACAGCCCCCTACCTCGACACCGGCGGGGCAGCCGGTGGCACTCCTGGCACTTGCCCTTCACCGGCCAAGGCAGTCAATGCACCGGAATGGGACAAGAACTCCGCAAACGACTCCCCTCCTTCGCCGCCGCATTCACCGCGGGGCGTCGAACGTGATGGGACGTCAGCTCACTGAGATCGGCATCACGTCACCCTGAGCGACGACTTTGCGGAGCGGCCACCCGCACACAACCGGCCCGCGGCGCTTTGTGCTCTGTGTCCGGTAATACGACTTCCGCAACCGAAGAGACCAACACACTAATGGTCACCCTGCGCAACCGACTCCGCCGGGCGCGAGCAAAACTGACACCCATCCAGTTCGACGACCGATTAAACTGCGTACCGAGCCCGGAGGAAAAGGCCGATCCGAACATGACCGACCACAAGCGCTCGCCGACGGCAGCGCCCAATGGCGGAGCCTCGGCCGCCGGTCGGAGATGGGTGGTGCCCATCACGCCTTTCTGACAGCCTCTCCGCCGGGGGCGGGACAAGCACACGCTTGTGGCGAACGGAATTGAGCATTTCGCTTTCTGAAGTCAAGGTCGAAGACGACCGGAGACGAAATTTTACGGGGGAGTCATCGAAAATGCTACTGGAACGTGATAATCAACTGGCGCACCTGCGGAGGCTCTTCGAGACGACGGCCGAGAAGGCGGGCAGGGGCCAGGTGGCCGTGATCACCGGGCCGGTGGGCAGCGGCAAGACCGAATTGCTGCACATGTTCGCGGAGCAGGCGGTCGGCTCGGGGGCCGCCCTGCTCACCGCCACCGCGTCCCGCGCCGAACAGGCGATGCCGCTGGGCGTCCTGGACCAGCTCTTCCGCGGCGCCGAACTGCCCGCGGAGGACGCCCGGGCCGTGGCGCGGCTGCTCAAGGAGAGCGTGACCGGCGGCGGCTCCGCGACACCGCGGCCGACGGCGGCCACGACCAGCCCTCGGCGTACGTCCTGCACAGCCTGTCGGAAGCGCTGCTGGACATGGTCGAACACTGCGGCCGGCCGCTGGTGATCGGGATCGACGACGTCGACGCCGCGGACGAGGCGTCCTTACGCTGCCTTGCGTCCTTCACCCGCCGCATCAGGTCCGCCCGGGTGCTGGTGGTGCTCACCGAGTCGGTCCAGCCGCACTCGTCCCGTATCCGGCTGCGGGCCGAGCTGCCCCGGGAGCCGCAGAGCTACTTCATGCGGCTCGACCTGCTGTCGACGTCCGGCGCGGAGACGATGCTGTCCCGGTCCGTGGACCAGCGCACCGCCCAGCGCCTGGCGCCGGAGTACCACGCGCTCAGCGGGGGCAACCCCCTGCTGCTGCGCGGGCTGATCGACGACCTGTGCGGCGCGGACGAGGCGCGCTCGCCGCGGGCGGCCACGGCGTCGGCCTTCGCGGAGGCGCTGCTGAGCTGCCTGTACCGCTGCGAGCCCGCCATGCTCCAGACCGCCCGCGGGCTGGCCGTACTGGGCGAGTCGGCCACCCCGTCGCTGCTGGCCGCCCTCGCGGGCATCGACACCGACTCGACGCTGCGGGCCATGGGGGCGCTGAAGGCGACCGGGGTGCTGGCCGCGGACTGGTTCCGGCACCCCGCCGCGGCGCGGGCCGTGCTGCACGGCATGGCGCCGAGGGAGCGCACCCGGCTGCACGCCGCGGCGGCGCATCTGCTGTACAAGGAGGGCGCGCCGGCCACCGGGATCGCCCACCAACTGCTCGACGCCGGGGACGCCGACGTCGCTCGGCGCCGTGGACCTGCTGCACGAGGCGACCGAGCAGGCGCTGTCCGACGACGACACCGAGGCGGCCCTGTCCTACCTCCGGGTGGCGCACCGGCGGGCCGGCACCGCGCGGCAGCGGGCCGTGACCACGTCGCTGCTGATCCGCGCCGAGGGCAGGACCGATCCCGCGCTGGCCCTGCGCAGGCTGCCGGAACTCACCGAGGCGGTCCGCGCGGGCCACCTGCCCGGGCGGGACCTGCTGCTCTCGGTCGGCGGGCTGCTGTGGTTCGGCAGGCCCAAGGCGACACTTGAGGCGCTGCGTCATGTGGGCGGGACGTGCGAGACGCTGGACCTGGAGGCGCGCGGGCACCTCCAGGTCGTACGGACCTGGCTGTCGTGCGTGCTGCCCGCCTCGGCGGACGGGATACCGGCACTCGCCGCGCTGTCGGCGGCCGGCCTGCCCGACGCGCAGCCGGCCGGCAGCAGCCGGTGGGTGGCCGGCAAGACCGTGAGCACGCTGCTGGCCGGGCCCCCGTCCGACGGCGGGCGGGCGGCGGACGCGGAACACGTGCTCCAGCAGTGCCGGCTCGACGAGCACACGGTCGCCCCGCTCCAGGCCGCGCTGGCCACACTGATCTGCGAGGGACGGCTGGCACTGGCCGAGTCGTGGTTCGCGGTGCTGACCGACGAGGCGCGCAAGGCGCCGGCCTGGCACGCGATGTTCTCGGCGCTGCGCGCGGAGAACTCCTGGCGGCGCGGGGACCTGCTCGCCGCGGAACGCCATGCCCGTACGGCTCTGCGGGCGCTGCGCCCGCAGAGCTGGGGGCTGGGCGTGGCCATGCCGTTGAGCACCCTGCTCAACGCGACCACCGCGCTGGGCAAGCTGGACGAGGCCGCGCAGGTGCTCCAGGAGCCGCTGCCGGACGCGGTGTTCCGCACCCCGCTGGGGCTGGTGTACCTCCAGGCGCGAGGCCGCCACCACCACGCGATCGGGCAGTACCACGCGGCGGTCGCCGACTTCCGTACCGTCGGTGAGCTGGTGGAGCGGTGGAGCGCGGGGCTGCCGTCACTGCCGACGCTGCGCACCTGGCGGACCGACGCCGCGCAGAGCCTGCTGCACCTCGACAAGACCGAGCAGGCGCAGGGCGTTGGCGGAGAAGCACCTCGCGGAGTGCGGCGAGGAGGACGTGCGGCTGCGGGCGATCGGCATGCGGGTGCTGGCGGCCACGGCGGACCCCGAGGACAGGCCCGTGCTGCTGCGCCAGGCGGCGGAGGGCCTCCAGTCCTACGACGACCGGCTGGAGTTGGCGCACACGCTGCACGACCTGGGGCTGGCGCACAAGGCGCTCGGCCACCAGAGCCAGGCCCTGATGACGCTGCGCAACGCCCACCACCTGGCGTTGGAGTGCGGCGCGGCAGGCGGCCGGACGCACCCTGCCGGAGTCGGACACGGTGGGTGAGGGGGCGTCAGCGGACACGCCGGCGACGACCGAGGAGCTGTGGACCGACAAGCTGAGCGACGCGGAGTACCGGGTCGCGGTGCTGGCGGCGAGCAATCACACCAACCAGCAGATCGCCCGGAAGCTCTTCATCACCGTCAGCACGGTGGAGCAGCATCTCACCCGCGTCTACCGGAAGTTGAACGTCACCAAGCGCACCGATCTGATGCGCCAGCACCCCCGCGCGAGGCTGGCGGCGATGTCGGAGGTGTGACAGGACGTATGACGGGACGTGTGACGGACCGTGTGACAGCGAAGGATGACCGCCGCGCCGCGATTCCGCGCACCCGCTCGCCGGGCGGTTCGTGGATGATACTGGGCGCACGAGTTGTTACAGAGTCCATCCTCAGTAACCTGGGAACCTAGGGAAGGACCAGGCCATGATCCAAGCACCCACAGGGGCGGCCGAGGAGCTGGTGCTCTCGGTGGCCTGTCCGATCCGGGAGATCATCGACCGGGTGGGCAGCAAGTGGAGCGTCGAGCTGATCCTCGCCCTCTCCGAAGGTCCGGCCAGATTCACCGAGTTGGAGCGCTCGATCGAGGGGATCAGCCGGCGGATGCTCACCTTGACGCTGCGCAACCTGGAACGGGACGGTCTGGTCACCCGCACGGCGTACCCCACGGTGCCGCCGCGGGTGGAGTACAACGCCACCGATCTCGCACGGGAGTTGCAGGAGCCGCTGAAGGCGCTGGCCGGCTGGGCGCTGCGCAACCGGGCGACGATCGCCGACGCCCGCGCGGCGTACGACCGCGGGCGCTCCCCGGCCGTGATGTCCTGACACCACGGCCGGGGTGCGCCCGCCGGTACCGGCCGTGCGGCCGGCCGGCGTCGAGCCTGGGTCAGATGGCTGCCGCGTCGGGCTCGACGGCCAGCAGCTCGGCCTCTTCGTCCAGGCTGCTCTCGTGTATGTCCCGGTCGCGGACGCCCAGGAAGCCGATGAGGGCCGAGACGACCATCAGGCCGACACCGATCATGAACGTCTCGTGCATGGCGGACACCGAGGCGTGGTGCGCGGCGTCGATGGCGCGGGCGGCGAGGCCCTTCGGCACGGCGCCGCCGGCCACCTTGGCACCGCCCGCGGCCAGCGGCTCGCCCAGGTCGTGGGCCTTGGAGCCGAGTTGCCGGCCCACGGCCGAGTCGCTGAAGTGGTGCGTCAGCCGGGCCTGGTAGATGGCGCCGAAGACGGCGATGCCCAGGGCCACGCCGACCTGCTGGAAGGTCTCGCTGGCGCCGTTGGACATACCGGCCTTGCGGGGCTCGACCAGGTTGATCGCCATGGCGGCGCGGGTCGGGTTGAAGATGCCCAGGCCGATGCCGATGCCGAGGAACGGCACCAGCAGCGCCGTCCAGGAGCTGTCGTTCTTCAGCAGCCACGGCACGGCGACCATGCCGACGCCGATCGCGACCGAGCCCAGGCCCAGCAGGTAACGGGCCGACACCTTGCTGGTCATGGCGCCGACGACGCCGCCCATCACCATCAGCACCGCCGACAGCGGCAGCAGCCGGACGCCGGTCTGCAGCGGCGAGTTGAACAGCTCGTTCTGCACGAAGGTGATCATCAGGAAGATCGCGGCCATGGCGACACCCATGAGGACCACCGAGACGGTGGCGAGCGTGTCGAAGCTGACGATGCGGAACAGCGACAGGTCGAGCATCGCGCGTTCGCCCAGCGAGCGCTCGATCATCACGAAGATGACCATGACGACGGCGGAGGCGATGAACAGGCTGATGATCAGGGCGCTGGTCCAGCCCTCGGCGTTGCCGCGCAGCACCGCGAACACCAGCATGGCCATCGAGGCGGAGAAGGTGACCAGGCCCAGCCAGTCGTTGCCGTGGTTGTGGCGCTCGCCGTTGTCGCGGATCTTGGAGGCGCCGATCAGGATGGCGATCAGGCCCAGCGGAACGTTGATCAGGAACACCCACCGCCAGTTCAGGCCCTGGGTGAGCGCGCCGCCGACCAGCGGGCCGGCCGCGATGGCCACACCGTAGCCGCCGGCGAAGATGCCGAGCGCCTGGGCCCGCTCCTTGCCGCGGAACTCCTGGGCGATCAGCGCCGGGCCGACGGCGAAGAGCACGGCCGCGCCGAAGCCCTGGATGCCGCGGGCGAGGTTGAGACTCAGGACGTTCCAGGCCGCGCCGCACAGCAGCGAGGCGGCCGAGAAGACCGCGAAGCCGCTGAGGAAGATCCACTTGCGGCTGAACCGGTCGGCGAGCGAGCCCGCGGTGAGCAGGAAGACGCCGAGGGTCAGGGAGTAGGCGTCCAGGACCCACTGGAGGTCGGAGAGGCTCTTGACCTTCAGGTCGGACCGGACGCTGGGCAGCGCGACGTTGACCACAGTCAGGTCCAGCATCAGCATGGACGTGGCCAGGGTGACAATGGCGAGTGTCCACCAGCGGGTACTGTCCGGCCGCGGAGCGGCCGTCCCGCCGCCGCGTGCCGATGCTTCTGTTTCTCGGACCGACATGAAAAAACTCCAAAGGGGGGTCGGGCGCCCACGGATGACGCCGAGGCGTGCCCACAGGACACTTCGCGATATCACTCCCCATCATGGGGGACTTTCCGCTCACGCGGAAGAAGGCACTTTCTTGTTACTTGGAAACATCGGTGTACCAAACCTGGTCAGCCCCGTGGACAGGGGACTGATAGGGGGTCAGCCCGCGCCGACCAGGGGTTGGCGGTAGGGGTTTGCGCTGGCTAACGTGCCCGGCAGGTCCGCGCGAAGATATGTGATGACGGGTCCCCGGCAGTCAGCTTTCCACCGACCGCGGGATATTAACCAGGAATTAACCGCCGGACGGTCCGAAATGCTGCCACACCGAAAGGCGCCGAGTCCATGGCCATGAAGACGAACTACGTCGACAACACGCTCCGGACCGAGATGCCGAATTTTCTCACCAGTCTGGAGACGGGGCGGGTCCGCTGGGACCTGCTCACGCCGTTCCCGCAGGAGGACCCGGCCGACGCGAAGCGGGCCGAGGAACTGATCGCGGAGATCGGCGAGTTCGCGGAGAGCCAGGTCGACCCCATGGAGGTGGACCTCACCGGTGAGCTGCCGCAGAAGCTGATCGACGGGTACCGCGAGCGGCGCTACATCAAGTTGCTGGCGAGCAAGGAGCTGGGCGGCTACGGCGTGCCCCAGTACACCCTTTACCGCATCATGCAGCGGCTGACCAGCGTCTCGACCCCGGCCGCGCAGGTCATCGGCATCGGCAACACCGTCGGTATCACGATGATGCTGCCGGCGATGGAGGAGGGGCCGCTGCGCGACTGGATGGCCCAGCGGGTCTCGGACGGCGTCATCTGCGCCTTCGGCGACAGCGACCCGGACGGGCAGAACAACCGGTTCGCGCCGCTGAAGGTCGTGCCCACCGAGGACGGCGAGGCGTACGAGCTGACCGGCCGCAAGCTGTTCACCGCCAACGGGCCGATCTTCGACGTGATCGGGCTGTCGGCGACGCTGGAGGTGGACGGCAAGCGCACCGTGGTCTTCCCGTTCGTGGAGTCCACCGACCCCGGTTTCAGCGTGACGTCGCATGTGGAGTTCATGGGCAGCAAGGGCCTGCCCAGCGGTGCGCTGACCTTCGACAAGGTGCGCGTGCCCAAGTGGCGGGTGCTGCACGACGTCGAGGGGCCCGTCGTCCTGCGCCGGGTCAGCCCGTTGGCGCTGGCCGGCCGGGTGATGAGCGTGTCCGCGCCGGTGACGGGCATCGCCAAGCTCTGCCTGAAGTGGAGCCGGGACTTCATCAGCAAGCGGACCATCGACGGCCAGCGGCTGGGTGACTACGAGGCGATCCAGCGGCGGGTGGCCACCACGGCCGCCGAGGTCTACGCGATGGAGACCGCCGCGCAGTGGTGCCTGCTGGGCCCGGCCACCGAGGACCGCTGGTTCGAGCAGCTTCTCACCAAGAACATCTCCACCGAGCACGCCTGGCGCATCGTGGACCGTACGGTCTCGCTGCTGGGCGGCCGCGGCTTCGAGACCGCGCGCAGCAAGGCGCGCCGGGGCGAGGAACCGGTGCCGCTGGAGCGGTACTTCCGGGACGCCCGCGGGTTCCGCATCGTGGCCAACATCGACTTCCAGATCGACAACCAGGCCGGGTTCATGCTGCTGGGCCGCTTCTACCAGGGCAACGCCGACAGCCTGATCGAGGGGTCCGGCCCCGGCCCGGACATCACCCAGGGCACCGACCTGTCCCCCGCCAACGCGGCCCACCTCCAGGAAGCCTCCCGCCAGGTACGGCAGTTCGCCACCGCCTGCCGGGAACTGGTCGCCCGCTTCCCGGACCCGGAGGTGATGTACACCAAGGAGGACATCCTCATCACGGTCGGCCGGATCACCGCCGAACTGTTCACGATCTGCGCGGTGCTGGCCAGGACCAGCACGATGGCGGCCGAGGGCGTGGACTACCAGGACCTGGCCGACATCGCCTGCATCGAGGGCTTCGACCGGCTGGCCGGCCTGTGGCGGTCGCTGGACTCGGACACCGCGCCGGCCTACGGCGAGACCAGCCGCAAGTGGCTGTCGGGCGAGGACGACACGCTCAACTCCCTGATCGCGTACTGAGATACGACCGGGACACCACAACCGGCCGACCGACGGTCGGCCGAACATCACGACCAGGGACGGGAGTTGTCCATGACGGCCACCGAAGCCGTACACGGCGCCGCCTCACTGCCCGCCGCGCTGGGCGGCTTCGACCTGACCGACCAGGCCGGGTTCGCGGCGGGCGTGCCGTACGACGTCTTCGCCCGGCTGCGCGCCGAGGCGCCGGTGCTGTTCCACCCGGCGTCCCGGATGCCGGACGGCGAGGGCTTCTGGGTGCTCAGCCGGCACGAGGACATCGCGTTCGCCGCGGCCGACCCGGCGTTCTCCGGGCAGGGCGGCGGCGGGCGGGCCGGCGGCGGTACGCATCTGGAGGACCTCAAGGTCGGCGTGCACGCGGGTGTGCTGCTGCCCATGATGGACAATCCGCGGCACGACCTGATCAAGCGGCTGCTGAGCCCCGCGGTGACCGGCGAGGTGGCCGCCGCCCTGGCCGGGAAGCTGCGGGCGGACGCGGCGGAGGTCGTCTCGGCCGCGGTCGGCGCGGGCGACTGCGACTTCGTCTCGGCGGTCTCCGGGCTGTACGCGACGCGGGCGGTGGCCCTGCTGCTCGGCGCGCCGCGCAAGGACTGGGACCAGTTGGTGG
This sequence comes from uncultured Actinomycetota bacterium, assembly GCA_963820715.1. Lineage (GTDB taxonomy): Bacteria > Actinomycetota > Actinomycetes > Streptomycetales > Streptomycetaceae > Actinacidiphila. The sequence continues at coordinate 113,033 of CAWGAU010000010.1, forward strand.
CGTGGAACGACGACGTGGTGGGCTTCGTGGACCGCCGGGCCGGTACGCCCACGCCCGCGTCGGCGGCGACCTTCCAGGCCATGCAGGCGTACGCGGGCGAACTGCTCGCGGCCAAGCGCGCCGACCCGGGTGACGACCTGGCCTCGGTCACCGCGGTCGGCGAGGTCCCCGGCGACGAGCCGCTGACCGCGCTGGAGCGGGAGTCGAACCTGATGCTGCTCCTGCTCACCGGCAGCGAGCAGCCCAGGAACACCTTCGCCGGCGGTCTGCTGGGGCTCGCCGAGCGCCCCGAGCTGTGGAAGGAACTGCGCGCGGACCGTGCGCTGGTGCCCGGCGCGGTGGAGGAGATCCTGCGCTGGGCGCCGCCGAACCAGTACAACCGGCGCACCGCGACGCGGGACGTCGACCTGCACGGCACGGTGATCCGGGCGGGCGACAAGGTCACCTTGTGGTGGCCGTCGGCCAACCGGGACGAGAGCGTGTTCCAGGCACCGGACACCTTCGACGTGCGGCGCGACCCGAACCCGCACCTGACGTTCGGGCACGGCATCCACTACTGCCTGGGCGACCAGGTCGCCCGGCTCCAGATGCGGGTGCTGCTGGAGGAGTTGCTCGACCAGGTGGCGGAGATCCGGGTGAACGGCCCGGTCACGTACGCGCCGAGCCACAAGCACACGGTGGTGCTGGACATGCCGGTGACGCTGGTCCGCGCCTGAGCCGGCCGGTCTGCCCTGCCACAGGCCGAGGCCGCGCTCGTCCCCGAGGGGGCGGGCGCGGCCTCGGCGTGGGTCCACCGGTCGGCACGGAGCACAGGACCCGGACACACACGTGAGCGCGGGGCGGGCACGCGGACACGGGAAGGTCCCGGGGACGGCGGAGCCCCGGGACCCTCCGCGGGCGGACCTATGCCGCGAGCCGCGTCAGCAGCCCCTCGGCGACGTCCAGTTCGGAGGTCGTCAGGCCGCTCGTGGCCACGAAGCCGTCGGGACGCAGCAGGACGAAGCCGGTGCCCCGCCCCGGAGACGGCGAGGTGTTCGTAGCGGACCAGGGCCGACCGGCGTTCGGCCAACCGGCGGGCGGGGCCTTCCAGTTCACCGCCGCTGCCCACGGTGAGCAGCCGGAAGCGGGCCACCGCGTCCTCCCCGCGGGGCGCGGGCACCCAGTGCGGCGTACGGGTCCCCGCGGCGGGCAGACGCCGGGCCCGGAAGGCGGCGGCCCGCCCGCGCGACGCCTCCTGCGGCGCGGGCCCGCCGAGCACCGGCGGGTAGTGGACGCGCCACCCGGCGAGCATCGGCGCGTAGAAGCGGTCGAGCGCGCCGACCTTCTGCAGGCCGCCCCAGACGACGTTGCGCACGCGGGCCTTGGCGGGGCTGAGCACGGCCAGCTTGGTCAGCCGCCCGGTCAGCCGGACGACCTCCTCGGCCATCGAGCGGCGCTCGGGGTCGTAGCTGTCCAGGACCGCGGGGTCGAGCCGTCCCTCGATCACCCCGGCCAGCTTCCACACCACGTTGCGGACGTCCTGCAGGCCGAGGTTGAGGCCCTGGCCGCCGATCGGCGAGTGGGTGTGCGCGGCGTCCCCGACCAGGAAGACCCGGCCCTTGCGGTACGCGTCGGCGATCCGCTCCTGGCTGCTGAAGGAGGTGACGGCGTCCAGATCGGTCATGCTCAGCCCGCCGTTGCCGCGGGTGTCGAGCACCTGCTGCACGGTCTCGGGGGTGAGCGGGGTGTCCGGGGCGATCGGCGCGGACAGCCGTACGGTGCCCCCGGGCAGCGGCGCGAAGACCAGGGCGCCGGAGTGCCCGAACACGTAGTGCAGTTCGGCGCGGTCGAACGAGCCGTGCATCTGACCCTCGGTCAGCAGGAAGGTGCTGGGGATGCGACTGCCGGGGAAGCCGATGCCGGCCTGCTCGCGCACCGTGCTGCCGACGCCGTCGGCCCCCACCACCCAGTCGGCCTCGATGAGTTCGGGACCGTCGGGGCCCTGGACCTTGACGGTGACGACGTCGTCGGTCACGGCCACGTCGATGACCCGGGTCGAGCGCTCGACGTGCCCGCCGAGCCGCTCCAGGGCCTCTTCGAGCAGCCGGTTGGTGGTGTCCTGCTGGAGCATCAGCGGCCGGGTCTCCTGGCCGAGGCCGACCCGGATGACCCGGCCGCCGGTCAGGTGGTAGTTCAGCGCCTTGCTGCGGAAGCCCAGTTCGTCGGCCTCGTCCAGGACGCCGATGTCGCGCAGGATCTCCAGCGTGGGCGGCCACAGCAGGATGGCGCGCGAACCCTTGCTGGGCTCGGCGTCGGCCTCAAGGACGCGCACCTCGATGCCCTGTTGCCGCAGGACGCACGCCGCCGCCAGGCCGCAGGGGCCCGCGCCGACGATCAGCACAGGGGTCTTCTGGTTCATCTGGACCGCTCCTTCGTGTCTTCAGGACGTGGACGTGCCGGTGAGGGACCGCAACCAGTCCTGGACCGATCGCGCGGTCTGGGGGGCGTGTTCCTCGATCAGGGAGAAGTGGTCGCCGGGGACGTCGGCGACGGTGTGCGGTCAGCGCCCACGCCGACCGCCAGTCGTCGCCCGCGGGCAGACCGGGAACCGGCTCCCCGGCCCGGACCAGCAGCGTGGGGGCCTTGACCGCCGAGGGCTCCCGGTCCCGCAGCAGGTCCAGGTAGCCGCCCATGGCGGTGAGCCGTACGTCGTCCACCGGAACCGGGCCGCCGAGCCGGCCGGCCATGCCGTCCAGCAGGGCGGAGCCGAGTCCGGCGAGGCCGCCGTCGTCCAGCCGGTAGGCGTCGAGCAGGACCAGCGCGTCGGGGAACACCCCGGAGTCCTCCAGCCGTTCGGCGACCGCGTGGGCCAGCAGCGCGCCCGACGAGTAGCCGAGCAGGACGACCGGCCCGGCGGCGGCGCGCTGCCGTACGGTCTCCGCGGCCGCCTCCGCCAGCGCGTCCAGCGTCGCGGGGAGCGGTTCGCCGTCGAGGAACCCGGGCAACGACAGGGCGGCCACGTCCCGTTCACCGGCGAAGGCCGCGGCGAACCGGGCGAACTGGTGCGGCCCGGAGGTGGCGAGCACCGACGGGAAGCAGATCAGCGCCGGAGCCCGGGTGTCCGCCCTCGGCGAGCCGCACGGGCTCGGCCGGTACGCCGGGCTCTGCCGTCTCGAAGCGGGGCCGCAGCCGGGCCGCGGCGGTCGCCAGGCCCAGGAACTCCCCCATCGTCCCGCGCTCGCGGGCCTGCCGGAACAGGGTGCTGATCAGGCCGACCGGCGCGCTGCCGGGGGCCGGTTCGGCCGCCGCGCCGTCGGCGCCGACGAGTTCGGAGCGCAGGTAGCGGGCCAGCGCGGCGGGAGTACGGGCCTCCAGGACGGCGCCGGCCGGGAGTTTGCGGCCGATGGCCGCGCTCAGCCGGTTGCGCAGTTCCACGGTGGTGAGGGAGTCGAACCCGATCTCCAGGAAGGCCCGTTCGGCGTCGACGGAGGCGGGGTCGGCGTGGCCGAGCACGCCGGCGATCTGGGCGCGTACCAGGTCGAGCAGGAGTGCGTTCTGCTCGGCCTCGGGGAGTCCGGCCAGCGGCGGCAGGGCCGGCCTGTCGCCGTCGCCCGGCCCACCGGCCTCCCGCCGCAGCCTTTTGACCTCGGGGATCTCCGCGGTCAGCGGGCTGGGACGGGAAGCGGTGAAGACCCGCTCGAAGGTGTCCCAGCGCAGGTCGGCGACCACTGCCACGGGGGTGTCGCGGCCCGCGGCGCGGCGCAGCGCGGTGACCGCGAGGTCGGGGTCGAGGGACGGCATGCCGCGCCGGGCCAGCCGGTCCTGCCGGGCCTGCTCGAACGCCGTCGCGTCCTCGGTACGGGTGTCGGTGTCGGCCCACGCGCCCCAGGCGACCGAGGCCGCGGGCAGGCCGGCCGCCGCGCGCTGCTGGGCGAGCGCGTCCAGATAGGCGCCGGCCGCCGCGTAGGCGCCCAGGCCCAGCGTGCCGCCGAGCGTCGCGGCGACCGAGGAGAACAGCACGAACGCGGTCAACTCCGTTCGGTCCGCGGTCAGTTCGTGCAGATTCCGGGCGGCCCCGGCCTTGGCGCGCAGCACCTCGGCGAGGCGTTCGCCGGAGAAGGACTGCAACGGGCCCTCGTCCAGCAGCTCCGCGGTGTGCACGACGGCGGTCAGCGGGCTGTCGTCCGGTATCCCGGCGAGCAGCGCGGCCAGTTCCCCGCGGTCGGCGGCGTCGCACGGGGCGAACGTCGTCCGGGCGCCCAGCGAGGCCAGTTCCGCCGCGAGTTCCACGGACCGCTCGTCGTCGTGCGCGGGGGCCGCCAGTATCAGGTGCTCGGCTCCGTTACGGGCCAGCCAGCGCGCGGTGTGCGCGGCCGGGCCCTGCGCGCCGCCGGTGACCAGGACGGTGCCCGCGGGGGTCCAGGCCGCGTCGTCCGGGGCGTCGTCGTAGGGCGCCCGCACCACCCGGCGGGCGAACAGGCCCGCCGGACGCACCGCGAGCTGGTCCTCGCCGCCGGCTCCGGCCAGGGCAGGCGCCAGGCGGTCCGCCGCCCGGTCGTCCACCTGCGCCGGCAGGTCCAGCAACCCGCCCCACAGGCCGGGGTGTTCGAGGGCGGCGACCTGGCCGAGACCCCAGACGGCCGCCTGCGCGGGGCTGTCCACGGCCTCTGCCGCGTCCACCGACACGGCGCCCCGGGTGACGGCCCACAACGGGACCTCCACCCCGGCGTCGGCAAGGGTGCGGAGCATCGCCAGCGTGGCGGCCGCGGGAGCCCCGAGGTCGTCCGCCGCCGCCCAGGCCAGCAGCGAGACCACGCCGGACAGCGGCTGTCCGTCGAGATACGGGGCCAGGGCGGCGGCCGGGTCCGCGGGGTCCGCCTCGACGACCGTCACCTGGGCGCCGCGACCGCGCATCGCGCCCGCCACGGTGCCGGTGTGCTCGTCCCCGGGCGGCGCGACCAGCAGCCATGTGCCGCTCAGCGCGGCGGCACCGGAATCGGGGACCGGCCGCCATTCGACGCGGTAGCGCCAGGACTCCACGGTGGAGCGCTCCTTGCGGGCCCGCCGCCACGACGACAGGGCGGGCAGGATCTCACCGAGCGGTGCACTCCCCTCCCCCAACTCCAGCGTCCCCGCCAGCGCCTCCAGGTCCTCACGCTCGACCGCCTCCCAGAACCGCGCCTCCACCGGGTCGGCGGCGCCGCCACCCCCGTCGCCGGCTTCCGGCAACTCCAGCCAGTAGCGGCGGCGTTGGAAGGCATACGTCGGCAGGTCCACGCGACGCGCGCCCGAACCCTCGAACCCCGCCTCCCAGTCCACCCGCACCCCACTGACATACGCCTGACCCAACGAGGCATAGAACCGCGCCAAGCCACCCTCGTCACGGCGCAACGAACCCACGACCACGGCATCCACACCCGCGTGCTCGGCCGTCTCCTCCACCGGCACCGCCAGCACCGGATGCGGACTCATCTCCAGGAACGCGTGGTGCCCCTGCTCCAACAACACCCGCGTCGCACGCTCGAACTCCACCGGGTTGCGGAGGTTGGTGTACCAGTACGCGGCACCCATCCCAGCGGTGTCGATGAACTCCCCCGTGACCGTGGACATCAACGGAATGTCACCCGAACGCGGCCGCACCGGAGCCAGCAACTCCGCCAAACGCCCCTCGATCCGCTCCACATGCGCCGAGTGCGAGGCGTAGTCCACCGGCACCCGACGAGCCCGCACCCCCTCCGCCTCACACGCCGCCAGCAACTCATCCAGCGCATCCACATCACCCGACACCACCGTCGAACCCGTGCCATTGACCACCGCGACCGACAACCGCCCATCCCAGGCGGCCAACCGCTCCCGCACCGCGTCCACACCCAGCCCCACCGACACCATCCCGCCCAACCCCGACAACTCCAGCAGCGCCCGGCTGCGCAACGCCACCACCCGCGCACCGTCCTCCAACGACAAACCACCCGCCACACACACCGCCGCGATCTCCCCCTGCGAATGACCCACCACCGCACCCGGCACCACACCATGAGCCCGCCACAACCCCGCCAACGACACCATCACCGCCCACAACGCAGGCTGCACCACATCCACCCGCCCCAACGCCACCGAATCCCCCAACACCTCCAACAACGACCACTCCACAAACGGCTCCAACGCCACCCCACACTCCACCAACCGCTCACGAAACACCCCCGACGAACCAGCCAACTCCAACGCCATCCCCGCCCACTGCGACCCCTGCCCCGGAAACACGAACACCACCGGACCCGAACCCGCACCCGACACCACACCCGACACCACACCCCCACCCGACTCACCCCGAGCCACCAACCCCACACCCTCCAACAACCCCTCACGACCACCAGCCACCACCACCGCACGATGCTCGAACCGAGCACGCCCCACCACCGACGAAAACGCCACATCAACATGACCCACACCAACCCGACCACCCACAAACCCCGCCAAACGCGCCGCCTGAGCCCGCAACCCACCAGCAGACCGCCCCGAAAGCAACAACGGCACAGCGACCGGAGGCCGGAGGCCGTCCGCGGGTTGGGGTTCGGCGTTCTCGGCGGGCGGCTCCTCCAGCAGGACGTGCGCGTTGGTGCCGCTGACGCCGAAGGCGGAGACGCCGGCCCGGCGCGGGCGGTCCTCCTCGGCCGGCCACGGGACCGGCTCGGTGAGCAGGGAGACCGCGCCCTCGGACCAGTCGACGTGCGGGGTCGGCTCGTCGACGTGCAGGGTGCGCGGCAGCAGGCTGTTGCGCATGGCCAGCACCATCTTCATGATGCCGGTGACTCCGGCGGCGGCGCCGGAGTGGCCGATGTTGGACTTCACCGAGCCCAGCCACAGGGGCCGGCCGGCCGGCCGGTCCTTGCCGTAGGTGGCGAGCAGCGCCTGCGCCTCGATCGGGTCACCGAGGGTGGTGCCGGTGCCGTGCGCCTCGACCACGTCGACCTGGGCGGCGGCGAGCCGGGCGTCGGCGAGGGCGGCGCGGATCACCCGCTGCTGGGAGGGGCCGTTGGGCGCGGTCAGACCGTTGGACGCGCCGTCCTGGTTCACCGCGCTGCCCCGCACCACCGCCAGCACGTGGTGGCCCTTGCGGCGCGCCTCCGACAGCCGCTCGACCAGGATCACGCCCACCGCCTCGCACCAGATGGTGCCGTCGGCGGCGGCGGCGAACGCCTTGATCCGGCCGTCGGGGGCCAGGCCGCGCTGGCGGCTGAAGTCCACGAAACCGGTGGGGGTGGCCATGATGTTGACGCCGCCGACCACGGCGAGCGAGCACTCGCTCGCGCAGCAGCGCCTGCCGGGCCAGGTGCAGCGCCACCAGCGAGGAGGAGCAGGCGGTGTCGACGGTGACCGCCGGGCCCTCGAAGCCGAAGGTGTACGAGACGCGGCCGGACAGCACGCTGCGCATGATGCCGGTCATCCGGTGCGCCTCGACCTCCTGCGGCGGCGCGGCGGCGAGCAGCAGGCCGTAGTCGTCGGTGCTGCTTCCGGCGAAGACACCGGTCCTGCTGCCGCGCAGCGCGGCCGGGTCGATGCCGGCCCGCTCGAACGCCTCCCAGGACGTCTCCAGGAAGAGCCGCTGCTGCGGGTCCATGGCGAGTGCCTCGCGCGGGGCTGATGCCGAAGAACTCGGCGTCGAAGTCGCCCGCGTCGTAGAGGAATCCGCCGTGCCGGACGTAGGAGGTGCCGGGCTGGTCCGGGTCCGGGTCGTACAGCTTGTCCAGGTCCCAGCCGCGGTCGGCGGGAAAGGCGGAGATCGCGTCGCCGTCGGAGGCGACGAAGTCCCACAGGTCCTCGGGGGAGCGCAGGCCGCCGGGGAAGCGGCCGCTCATCCCCACGATGGCGAGCGGCTCGTGCGCCCGCTCCTCGACCTCGGCCAGTTTGCGGCGGGCCTCGGCCATCTCTACGGTGGCGCGCTTGAGGTAGTTCCGCAGCTTCTCTTCGTCGGACATGGCGGTCCTCGCTGTTGTGGAGGCGGTTGTGGAGCTCACCGGTCAGACGCCCCCGAGTTCGTTGTCGATGAAGCTGAAGATGTCGTCGTCGCTCGCCGATTCGATCTGCTCGGTGACGCTGGGGCCGCCGTCGCCGTCCTGACCGCCGGTGCCGTTCGTCCCGGCGCTGTTGAGTTCGGCCAGGAAGGCGGTCAGGCGCAGGGCGAGTTGCTCGCGCAGCTCCTCGTCGCCCGCGGCGCTCGCCACGGCGGCCTGGAGCCGGTCGAGGTCCTGGTCGACGGAGGGGCCGGTGCCGGTGACGAGCCGGGTCCGCAGGTGGGCCGCGACCGCCACGGGTGTCGGGTGGTCGAAGACCAGGGTGGTCGTGAGCTTCAGGCCGGTGGCCGCACCGAGCTTGTTGCGCAGGGTGACGGCGGCCAGGGAGTCGAAGCCCATCTCGCTGAGGGCCCGGGCCGGTTCGACCGCGTCGAGGTTGGGGTGCCCGAGCACGTCGGCGACCTCGGCCCGCACCACGTCCAGCAGGAGCCGCTGCTGCTCGGTCTCGCTGAGCCCCGCCAGCTTGGCGGCCAGCTCCGTCGGGGCGCCGTCGGCGGCGGCCCCGGACGGCTCGTCGGCCCGCAACGCCCGTGCCACCTCGGGCAGTTCGCCGATCAGCGAGCTGGGCCGTGCGGCGGTGAAGGCGGGCGCGAACCGTTCCCAGTCCACGTCGGCGATCACCAAAGTGGCCGGGTCGCCGGCCGCGCCGACGGCTGCCGCCAGGGCGCCGGCCGCCAGTTCGGGGTCCATCTCGCCCAGTCCCCTGCGGCGCAGCCCCTCGCGCCGGGCCCGCTCCACCTCCGGGTCCCCGGAGCCGGTGTCCACGTCGTCCCACACGCCCCAGGCGAGCGAGAGCGCCGGCCGGCCCTGCGCCCTGCGCTGTTCGGCGAGGGCGTCGAGGCAGGCGTTGGCGGCGCCGTAGCCGCCCTGCCCGCCGCTGCCCCAGACCCCGGAGATCGAGGAGAACAGCACGAAGGCGTCCAGGGGTTCCTGGTCGAGCAGTTCGGCCAGGTGCGCGGCGCCCGCGATCTTGCCGAGCGCGGCGGCGTACGCCTCGGTGTCCAGGTCGGCCAGCGGTACGGACGGCGAGGGCGCCGCGGTGTGCACGACCGCGGTCAGCGGGCTGTCGCCCGGCAGCGCGGCGAGCAGCGCGGCCAGGGCGTCCCGGTCGGCGGTGTCGCACTCCTCGACGGTGACCCGGGCGTCGAGCCCGGACAGTTCCGCCAGGAGTCCGTCGTGCGGCGCGGCGCCGGGTTCGGTGACGAGCACCAGGTGCTCGGCCCCGTTGCGGGCCAGCCAGCGGGCGGCGTGCGCGCCCTGCCCGTGGGTGCCGCCGGTGACCAGGACGGTGCCGCGCGGCGTCCACGGCTTCGGCGGCCGTACGCTCGCCGAGCGGCGCCCGTACCAGGCGGCGGGCGAACACCCCGGAGGCGCGTACCGCGACCTGGTCCTCGTCGCCGGGCTGGGCGAGCAGCCGGGCCATCCGGGTCAGCGCCCGCTCGTCCGGTGCGCCCGGCAGGTCGACCAGCCCGCCCCACAGTTGCGGGTGCTCCAGGGCGGCGGTGCGGCCCAGGGCCCACAACTGGGCCTGTTCGGGGCCGGCCGGCGACATCCGTGCCTCCGGTGCCGACCGCTTGCCGGGTGACCAGCCACAGCCGGGCCGTCGGACGCCATGCCGGCCAGTGCCCGGATCAGGAGCAGGGTGCCGGCGGCTCCGGCGGTCACCAGGGGGCGGCCGGCGGAGGGCGTGTCGTCCAGGCCGAGCAGGGACAGTACGCCGCCGAGCCGCGTGTCGCCGACGGTCTCCGCGATCCGCCGGGCGAGCGCGGTCGGATCGGTCCCGTCCGGCTCGACCACCAGGCGCAGCGGCCTGGCGCCCCGGGCGGCGAGGGCGGCCTCGCAGTCGTCGGCCAGCTCCGCGCCGGGACCGGACGACGGTACGACCATCAGCCAGTCGTCCATCGGAACGGTGGCCTCGGGGTCGCTCATCGGCCGCCATTCGACGCGGTAGCGCCAGGACTCCACGGTGGAGCGCTCCTTGCGGGCCCGCCGCCACGACGACAGCGCGGGCAGGATCTCACCGAGCGGGGCACTCCCCTCCCCCAACTCCAGCGTCCCGGCCAGCGCCTCCAGGTCCTCGCGCTCGACCGCCTCCCAGAACCGCGCCTCGACGGCGTCCTGGGCGAGCGTCCCCGCGTCTCGCGCGGCGGGCGCCTCCAGCCAGTAGCGGCGGCGTTGGAAGGCATACGTCGGCAGGTCCACCCGACGCGCGCCCGAACCCTCGAACGCCACCTCCCAGTCCACCCGCACACCACCGGCGTGCGCCTGACCGAGGGAGGCGTAGAACCGCGCCGAGACCACCCTCATCACGGCGCAACGAACCCACGACCACGGCATCCACGCCCGCGTGCTCGGCCGTCTCCTCGACCGGCACGGCCAGCACCGGATGCGGACTCATCTCCAGGAACGCGTGATGCCCCTGCTCCAACAACACCCGCGTCGCACGCTCGAACTCCACCGGGTTGCGGAGGTTGGTGTACCAGTACCCCGCATCCATCCCAGCGGTGTCGATGAACTCCCCCGTGACCGTGGACATCAACGGAATGTCACCCGAACGGGGCCGCACCGGAGCCAGCAACTCCGCCAAGCGCCCCTCGATCCGCTCCACATGCGCCGAGTGCGACGCGTAGTCCACCGGCACCCGACGAGCCCGCACCCCCTCCGCCTCACACGCCGCCAGCAACTCATCCAGCGCATCCACATCACCCGACACCACCGTCGAACCCGTGCCGTTGACCACCGCCACCGACAACCGCCCCTCCCAGGCGGCCAGCCGCTCCCGCACCGCGTCCACACCCAGCCCCACCGACACCATCCCGCCCAGCCCCGACAACTCCAGCAGCGCCTCGACTGCGCAACGCCACCACCCGCGCACCGTCCTCCAACGACAACGCACCCGCCACACACGCCGCCGCGATCTCCCCCTGCGAATGACCCACCACCGCACCCGGCACCACACCATGCGCCCGCCACAACCCCGCCAACGACACCATCACCGCCCACAACGCAGGCTGCACCACATCCACCCGCCCCAACGCCACCGAATCCCCCAACACCTCCAACAACGACCACTCCACAAACGGCTCCAACGCCACCCCACACTCCACCAACCGCTCACGAAACACCCCCGACGACGCCAGCCAACTCCAACGCCATCCCCGCCCACTGCGACCCCTGCCCCGGAAAGACGAAGACGGGACGGCCGCGGTCGCGGGCCACCGCGGTGACGACGCCGTCGGCGGACTCGCCGCGCGACAGCGCCTCGACGGCCGCGGTGAGCGCTTCACGGCCGGTCGCCGACGACCACCGCGCGGTGTTCCAGCAGGCCGCGGGTGGCGGCCAGGGAGAAGCCGATGTCGGCGGCGGACGCCTCCGGGTGGGCCTCGGCGTACGACCGCAGCCGTCCGGCCTGGGCCCGCAGCGCGGCCGCGCTCGCGGCGGACATCGTCCACGGCAGCGGCCTGTCGGGAGCGGCGGGCGCGGGTTCGGCCGCGTCGCCGGACGGTCCGTGCCGGTCCGGCGGCGGACGTACTCCTCGATGACGGCGTGCGCGTTGGTGCCGCTGATGCCGAAGGAGGAGACGCCGGCCCGGCGCGGCCGGCCGTCGCGGGCCGGCCACGCGACGGGCTCGGTGAGCAGGGCGACCTCGCCCGGAGGACCAGTCGACGTGCGGGGACGGCTCGTCGACGTGCAGGGTGCGCGGCAGCACGCCGTGCCGCATCGCCATCACCATCTTGATCACGCCGGCGACGCCGGCGGCGGCCTGGGTGTGGCCGATGTTCGACTTCACCGAGCCGAGCCACAGCGGGCTGTCGGCCGAGTGCTCCTGGCCGTACGTGGCCAGCAGCGCCTGCGCCTCGATCGGGTCGCCGAGCGTGGTGCCGGTGCCGTGCGCCTCGACGGCGTCCACCTCGGCGGCGGGCAGCCCGGCGCTGCGCCAGCGCGGCGCGGATCACCCGCTGCTGGGAGGGGCCGTTCGGCGCGGTCAGGCCGTTGGACGCGCCGTCCTGGTTGACCGCGCAGCCGCGCACCACCGCCAGGACCGGGTGGCCGTTGCGCTCGGCGTCGGACAGCCGCTCCAGCGACGAGCATGCCGGCGCCCTCGCGACCAGCCGGTGCCGTCCGCGCCGGCGCCGAAGGACTTGCACCGGCCGTCCGGGCGACAGGCCGCGCTGCCGGCTGAACTCGACGAAGGACGCACGGGCGTGGACATCACGGTGACGCCGCCGGCCAGCGCGAGCGTGCACTCGCCGGCGCGCAGCGCCTGGCAGGCCAGGTGCAGCGCGACCAGCGAGGAGGAGCAGGCGGTGTCGACGGTGACCGCCGGGCCCTCCAGGCCGAAGGTGTAGGCGACCCGGCCGGAGACGACGCTGCCGGCGTTGCCGGTGCCCAGGTAGCCCTCCAGCTCGCCGGGCTCGTCCTGGAGCCGGTCGACGTAGCTCGTGGTACATCACGCCGACGAACACGCCGGTCCTGCTGCCGCGCAGCGTGGCCGGGTCGATGCCGGCCCGCTCGAACGCCTCCCAGGACGTCTCCAGCAGCAGCCGCTGCTGCGGGTCCATGGCCAGCGGCCTCGCGCGGGGCTGATCCCGAAGAACTCCGGCGTCGAAGTCGGCGGCGTCGTGCAGGAATCCGCCGTGCCGGACGTAGGAGGTGCCGGGCTGGTCCGGGTCCGGGTCGTACAGCTTGTCCAGGTCCCAGCCGCGGTCGGCGGGGAAGCCGGTGATCGCGTCCACTCCGCCGTCCACGAGCTGCCAGAGCTCCTCGGGCGAGTGCACGCCGCCGGGGAAGCGGCAGCTCATGCCGACGATGGCGATCGGCTCGTTGTCCAGGGGCGCGGACGCCGGCCGGGCCGCGGGCGCCGGCGGGCGCGGTCTCCTGCCCCACCAGCTCGGTCACCAGGTGCTGGGCCAGGGCGAGCGGGCGTCGGGTAGTCGAAGACGAGGGTGGCGGGCAGCCGCAGGCCGGTGGCCTTGTTGAGCCGGTTGCGCAGTTCGACGGAGGTCAGCGAGTCGAAGCCGATGTCCTTGAAGCCGCGGCGTACGTCCACGGCGTCGGCGGTCGCGTAGTCCAGTGCTCCGGCGACTGCGGTACGCACCACCTGGAGCACGCTCTCCAGCCGGTCGTCCGCGGCCAGCGCCGCCAGCTTCGCGGCGAGCGAGCCGTCGGCCTGAGCGGTCCCGGACTCCGCGGTGCGCCGCGCGGTCACGCGGACCAGGCCGCTCAGTACGGCCGGCAGGTCGGCGGCGCGGGTACGCAGCGCGGCCGTGTCCACGTGCACCGGGACGACCGCGGCCGCGTCCGTGGCGAGGGCGGTGTCGAAGAGGGCCAGTCCTTCGGCGGGTTCCAGCGGCACCATCCCGGTACGCGCCAGACGCGCACGATCCGCGTCCCCCAGAACCGCCGCCATACCACCCTCGGCCCACGGACCCCAGGCCAACGACGTCCCCGGCAGACCCCGCGCCACACGATGCGCCGCCAAAGCATCCAAATACGCATTGGCCGCCGCGTAATTACCCTGACCCGCATTACCCAGCACACCCGCCACCGACGAGAACAACACGAACGCCGACAACCCCAGATCCGCCGTAGCCCGATGAAGCTCCCACGCACCATCCACCTTCGCCCGGAACACCCTCTCGATCCGCTCCGGCGTCAACGCACCGATCACACCGTCATCCAGCACACCCGCCGCATGCACCACCCCCACCAACGGACGATCAGCCGGCACACCAGCAATCACCGCCCGCAACGCCCCACCATCCGCCACATCACACGCCACCACCTCCACCCGAGCACCCAACCCCACCAGCTCCGCCACCAACTCCCCCACACCACCAGCCGCCCCACCCCGACGACTCACCAACAACAAATCCCGCACACCATGCCCAACCACCAGATGACGAGCCAACAGACCACCCAACACACCCGTCGCACCCGTGACCAACACCGTCCCCCCAGACCCCCACACCGAACCATCACCCTCGGCCCGCACCGGAGAAGCCGCCAGACGCGCCAACCGCGGAACACTCAACACACCCTTACGCAAAGCGAGTTGAGGCTCACCCGTCGCCACAGCCGACACCACCGCCCGCCCCGACAACGGCCCCTCATCAACATCCAGCAACACCAACCGACCCGGATTCTCCGTCTGCGCCGACCGCACCAGACCCCACACACCCGCACCCGACAATCCCGGCACATCCTCACCCGGCACCACCGCCACCGCACCCCGCGTCACCACCACCAACCGCGACGCCCCGAACACCTCACCCGCCAACCACCCCTGCACCAACTCCAACACCCGCCCCACCACCACACCCGGCACACCCCCCGAATCCACCCCCACAACCACCACATCCGGAACCCCCGACACCCCACCCAACGCCCCCAGATCCGCGAACACCTCCGGCGCGTCCAGTGCGAGGGAGTCACCGCCGAGGGAGTCATCGCCGAGAGCGGCCCAGGTCAGCGTGTCCTGACCGGCCGGAACCGGGGACCACTCCACCGCGTAGAGCGGGCCGTGCTCCGGTACGGCGCCGAGTTGGTCGGCGGAGACCGGCCGCAGGGTCAGGGACCGTACGGAGGCCACCGGAGCGCCGGTGCCGTCCGCCGCCGTGACGGTGACGGCGTCCTGCCCCGCGGGTGCGAGGCGGACCCGCAGCGCGGTCGCACCGGTGGCGTGGACCCGCACATCGCTCCAGGTGAAGGGGAGCCTGCTCTGCCCGGTGGCGGGCAGGGCGCCCAGTTCGACGGCGTGCAGGGCGGCGTCGAGGAGCGCCGGGTGCAGCCCGAAGCGGGCGGCGTCCGCGTGCTGTTCCTCGGGGAGTTCGACCTCGGCGAAGATTTCCTGCCCGCGCTTCCACACCGTGCGCAGGCCCTGGAACGCGGGACCGTACGCGAGGCCGATACCGGCCAGGCTCTCGTACCAGCCCTCCACCGGCACCGACTCGGCGCCCTGCGGAGGCCACACGGACAGGTCTTCCTCGACCGCGGTTCCGCCGGCCGCCAGTGTCCCGGTCGCATGGCGCGTCCAGGGCCGGTCATCGTTGTCGTCGTCCTCGCGGGAGTGGACGGTGAAGGCGCAGCGGCCGGCCTCGTCGGCGGCGCTGACCGCGACCTGCACCTGAAGCCCACCCCGAGCCGGCAGCCGCATCGGCGCCTGAAGCGTCAACTCCTCCAGCACCTCACACCCCGCCTGATCACCGGCCCGAACACTCAACTCCACCACAGCCGTCGCCGGCACGATCACCTGACCGAACACCGTGTGATCGGCCAACCACGGATGCGTGTCCAACGACAACCGCCCCGTCAGCAAGAAACCCTCCGAGTCGGCCAACGACACCGCCGCACCCAGCAGCGGATGCCCCGCCGCACCCAGACCGAGACCGGCTGCCGCAGCTTCGAGGGAGGGGGTCGTGGTGGACTCCAGCCAGAAACGCTTGCGCTGGAAGGGGTAGGTGGGCAGGTCGACGCGGTGGGTGTCCCAGCCGCTGAACAGCGCGTTCCAGTCGAGGCTGACGCCGCGCACGTGCAGCCGGGCAAGAGCCGTGGTGAACGAGGCCGGCTCGGGCCGGTCCTTGCGCAGAACCGCCACCAACTCCGGCTCCACACCCATGTCCTGGTCCTGGTCGTGGCCCTGGTCCTGGTCGTGGTCCAGGCAGTCCCGGACCATCCCCGTCAACGTCCCGTCCGGACCCAGCTCCACGAACGACGTCACACCCTCACCCCGCAACGTCCGCACCCCATCAGCGAACCGCACCGCCTCACGCACATGCCGCACCCAATACTCCGGATCACCCATCTCCGCCCCACTCAGCACCCGACCCGACACATTCGACACCACACCAATACGCGGCGCACGAAACTCCAACCCCCGCGCAACAGAACGGAACTCCTCCAACATCGGCTCCATCCGCGCCGAATGAAACGCATGACTCACCGCCAAACGCCGCGTCCTACGCCCCTCCCCCGCCCACAACGACTCCAGCTCCGCAAGCGCGTCCACATCACCCGACACCACCACCGACGCCGGACCGTTCAACGCCGCAATCCCCACCCGACCCACAAACCCCGACAACACCCCGGCAACCTCCTCCTCCGACGCACGCACCGACACCATCCCCCCACCCGCAGGCAAGCGCCTCCATCAACCGACCACGCGCCGCCACCAACACACACGCATCCTCCAACGACAACACCCCCGCCACATGCGCCGCCACCAACTCACCCACCGAATGCCCCGCCACAAAATCCGGCCCGCACCCCCAACGACTCCACCAAACGGAACAACGCCACCTCCACCGCGAACAACGCCGGCTGCGTCACACCCGTCCCATCCAAAACACCCCCATCCACACCACCAACACCCCACACCACATCCCGCAACGACCGCCCCAACAACCCATCAAACCACCCACACACCTCATCAAACGCCCCCGCAAACACCGGAAACGCCTCATACAACCCCCGACCCATCCCCACCCGCTGCGACCCCTGCCCCGAAAACAAAAACGCGGTCTGACCCTCGACAGGCGTCCCCCGCACAAGGCGAGCGGAATCCGTGTCCTCGGCCAAAGAGGCAAGGCCGTGCAGCAGTTCGTCGCGGTCGGCGGCGAACAGCACGGCACGGTGTTCGAGATCGGCACGGCCGCGTGCGCCAGCGAATAGCCGACATCGAGCGGACCGACCTCCGGCAGACCGGCCAGCCGCGTCACGCAGCGCACCCGCCAACTCCCGCAAAGCCGCAGGGCTCTTGGCAGAGACCGGCACCGGCACACTGCCCAGATCAGGAGCCACGCCCGCGTACCGGCCGGCGACTTCTCCTCCTGCCGGCGCCTCTTCGAGGATGACGTGCGCGTTGGTCCCGCTGACGCCGAAGGAGGAGATGCCGGTCCGGCGCGGCCGCTCGGGGTCGGCCGGCCACTCCACGGGCTCGGTCAGCAGCGCCACCGCGCCCGACGACCAGTCCACATGCGGACTCGGCTCGTCCACGTTCAAGCGTCTGCGGCAGCCTGCCGTTCCGCAGCGCCATCACCATCTTGATCACACCCGCGACACCCGCGGCAGCCTGCGTATGACCGATGTTCGACTTCAACGACCCCAGCCACAACGGCCTGTCCGCCGAATGCTCCTTGCCGTACGTCGCCAGCAACGCCTGCGCCTCGATCGGATCACCCAACCGCGTCCCCGTACCATGCGCCTCCACCACATCCACATCACCCGCGGCCAGACCCGGCACCCGCCAACGCCGCCCGAATCACCCGCTGCTGGGACGGACCATTCGGCGCCGTCAACCCATTCGACGCACCATCCTGATTCACCGCACTACCCCGCACCACCGCCAACACCCGATGCCCCAACCGCCGCGCATCCGACAACCGCTCCACCAACAACATCCCCACACCCTCAGCCCAACCCGTACCGTCCGCGGACGCGGCGAACGACTTGCACCGCCCGTCCACCGACAGACCGCGCTGCCGGCTGAACTCCACGAACAGCCAGGGGGTGGACATGATGGTGACGCCGCCGACGAGTGCCATCGAGCACTCGCCCTGGCGCAGCGCCTGGCCGGCCAGGTGCAGGGCCACCAGGGACGAGGAGCAGGCCGTGTCCATCGTCACGGCCGGGCCTTCCAGCCCCAGGGTGTAGGCGATCCGGCCGGACATGACGCTGGCGGTGGTACCGGTCAGGCGGTGGCCGACGATGCCCTCGACGGGCTGGTGCAGCAGCGGGCCGTAGTCCTGGCGCGGGCCGCCGATGTAGACGCCGGTGCGGCTGCCGCGCATCGACTGCGGGTCGATGCCGGCCCGCTCGAACACCTCCCACGACGTCTCCAGCAGAAGCCGCTGCTGCGGCTCCATGGCGAGCACCTCGCGGGGGCTGATCCCGAAGAACTCGGCGTCGAAGTCGGGCGCCTCGTGCAGGAATCCGCCGTGCCGGGTGTAGGAGGTGCCCTCGTGCTCGGGGTCGGGGTGGTAGAGGTTCTCCAGGTCCCAGCCGCGGTCGGCGGGGAACTCCGAGATGGCGCTCCGGCCCGACTCGACGAGGTCCCACAGCTGCTCGGGAGAGCGTACGCCGCCGGGGAACCGGCAGCTCATCCCGACGATGGCCAGCGGTTCCCGGGAGGCCGCGGCGAGCTGCCGGTTCTGCTGGCGGAGCCGGTCGGTCTCCTTGAGAGACTTGCGCAGCGCCTCGACCACCTTTTCGGTGGACATGTTCGTCATGATCTGCACCCTCGTGAAGTCGTCAGCGGATCGTCGGATCTCAAGCCCCGGTCAGGGCTCGTACCGGGTCAGGAATCGGAGCCGTCGAGCGCCATGCGGACCAGGTCTTCCGCGTCGAGGGCGTCAAGCAGGTCGGTGCCGTCGGCGGAGTCCGCCGTGCTGCCCGCCTCGCCGGGGTCTCCGGCGAGTTCGCGCAGAATGCCTTCCAGGCCGGCCGCGCGCAGCCGGTCCACCGGGATGGACGTGATCAGTGCGCGCAGTTCCGCGTCCGGGTCGCCGGCGTCCGTGGCGGCGGCGTCGGCGCCGCCGTCCGTGCCGGGGAAGTGCTCGGACTGCAGGTAGGCCGTCATCGCCTCGGGCGTCGGGTGGTCGAAGACCAGCGTGGCGGGCAGCCGCAGGCCGGTGGCGGCGTCCAGCCGGTTGCGCAGTTCGACCGAGGTCAGGGAGTCGAAGCCCAGGTCCTTGAACGGCGCGTCGGTGG
This sequence comes from uncultured Actinomycetota bacterium, assembly GCA_963820715.1. GTDB lineage: Bacteria > Actinomycetota > Actinomycetes > Streptomycetales > Streptomycetaceae > Actinacidiphila. The sequence goes on from CAWGAU010000010.1 coordinate 131,791, forward strand.
GCACGGCCTCCGCCGAGGCGTGCCCGAGGACGATCGCGGCCTGGGTACGCACCACCTCCAGGATGGCGCGGCGGCGTTCGCCCGCGGAGATCCCGGCCAGCCGGTCGCGCAGGGAGGTCTCGGAGCGGGTGTCCGCCTCGACCACCCGGCGGGCCGGCCTGCGGGCCAGGCCGCGCATGACGGGCGCGACGTGTCCCGTACCCGAGCGCAGCGACGCGTTGTCGAGCTTCATCGGCACCAGCAGCGGTTCGGCGGCGGCGAGCGCCGCGTCGTACAGCGACAGGCCCTCCTCGGCGGTGAGCGCGCCGACGCCGCCGCGGGCGAGCCGGGTCAGGTCCACCTCGCTGAGGCTGCCGGTCATGCCGCTGGCCTGCGCCCACAGGCCCCACCCGAGGGACAGGCCGTGGGAACCGGACGCCTTGCGCCGCTGGGCGAGGGCGTCGAGATAGGCGTTGGCCGCCGCGTAGTTGGCCTGGCCCGCGCTGCCCAGGACGGCGGTGGCCGAGGAGAACAGGACGAACAGCGGCAGGTCGAGGCCGCGGGTGAGTTCGTGCAGGTGCCAGGCGGCGTCCACCTTGGGCGCGAGGACCCGGTCGAGGCCGGCGTCGTCCATCGCGGTGACGACCTTGTCGTCCAGGACGCCGGCGGCGTGCACGACCCCGGTCAGCGGGCGGTCCAGCGAGGCCAGCAGCGCCGCCACCGCGTCGCGGTCGGCGACGTCGCAGGCCGCCACGGTCACCTCGGCGCCGAGCGCGGTCAGTTCGGTCTCCAGCTCGGCCATGCCGGCTGCGGCCCTGCCCCGGCGGCCGACCAGCAGCAGGTGCCTGGCGTGGTGCCCGGTCACCAGGTGACGGGCCATCAGCGCGCCCAGGGTGCCGGTCGCGCCGGTGATCAGCACGGTGCCCTCGGGGTCGGCCGGGCGGGGCACGGTCAGCGCGACCTTGCCGATGTGGCGGGCCTGGCTGAGGAAGCGGAAGGCGTCCTTCGCGTGCCGGACGTCCCAGGTCGTGACCGGCAGCGGCCGCAGCACCCCGCGCCCGAACAGGTCCAGGATCTCGGTCAGCATCTCCTGGATGCGGTCGAGCCCGGCCTCCATCAGGTCGAACGCCTTGTACCAGACGCCGGGACGGTCCGCGGTGACCTCGGCGGCGTCGCGCCGGTCGGTCTTGCCCATCTCCACGAAGCGTCCGCCGTCGCCCAGCAGTTCGAGCGAGGTGTCCACGAACTCCCGGGCCAGCGAGTTGAGCACCACGTCCACGCCGCGGCCCCCGGTCGCCCGCGCGAACTCCTCCTTGAAGCCGAGGGTGCGCGAGTTGGAGATGTGGGCGTCGTCGAGGCCCAGGGAGCGCAGGGTGTCCCACTTGCCGGTGCTCGCGGTGCCGTACACCTCGGCGCCCAGGTGCCGGGCCAGTTGTACGGCGGCCATGCCCACGCCGCCGGCGGCGGCGTGCACCAGCACCGACTCGCCGGCCTTGAGCCGGCCGAGGTCCACCAGGCCGTAGTACGCGGTCAGGAACACGATCGGTACGACGGCGGCTTCGGTGAACGACCAGCCGTCGGGGATCGGGGCCACCATCCGGTGGTCCACCACAGCGAACGGGCCCAGCGCGCCGGGGATCAGACCGGCCACCCGGTCGCCGGGCGCCAGCCGGGTGACGTCGGGCGCGACCTCGGTGACGATGCCCGCGCCCTCCCCGCCGAGGACCATCTCGTCCGGGTACATGTCGAGCGCGAAGAGCACGTCGCGGAAGTTGACGCCGCCAGCGCGGATCGCGATACGGATCTGGCCGGACGCCAGCGGGGCCGTCGCCTCCGGTGCGGGCACCAGCTCAAGGCCCTCCAGGGTGCCCTTGACGGGTGCGTCGAGCCGCCAGGCCGCGGTGTCCTCGGGCACGGTGAGCGTGCCGCCGGCGGGGACCCGGGCCAGCCGCGGCACCCGGACCTCGCCCGCCCGGACGGCGAGTTGCGTTTCGCCGGTGGCCACCGCGGCGGACAGGGCGCGCGCGGAATCGGCCGAGCCGTCGATGTCCACCAGCGTGAACCGTCCCGGGTTCTCCTCCTCGGCGGAGCGGGTCAGGCCCCATACGGTCGCGTCGGCCGGTCCGGGCACCTCGCCCGGGGCGGTGGCGACCGCGCCCTGGGTGACGATGACCAGACGGGTTCCGCCGAACCGCTCGTCGGCGAGCCACTGCTGGACCAGCGCGAGGCTCTGCCGAGCGGTGGCGTGGGCGGCGTCGGGGCCGTCGCCCTCGGTGCGGAAGGCGACCGCGATGACATCGGGCCGGGGCCCGGCGGTGAGCGCCTTGCCGAGCGAGGCCAGGTCGGGCTGGGTGACGACGTCCACCCCGGCCGCGGTGAGCAGGCCCGGCAGCCATCCGTCGGTTCCGGCCACCGCCCACTTCTGGGCGGCGCCGTCGGCCGGCGCCGGAAGGGAGGTCCACTCCAGCCGCAGCAGCGAGTCGTGCAGCGTGCCGCCCGTACCGCGCAACTGCTCCTCGGAGAGCTGCCGTACGGTCAGCGAGCCCACCGAGGCCACCGGCCGTCCGGCGGCGTCGGCGACGTCAAGGGCCAGCGAGTCCTTGCCGGTGGGAGTCAGCCGCACCCGCAGCGCGGTCGCGCCGACCGCGTCCAGCCGGACGTCGCGCCAGGCGAACGGCAGGACAGCGCGCTTGCCGCCGTCGTCGGGGAGCAGGCCGGTCAGTGCCACGCCGTGCAGAGCGGCGTCGAGCAGGGCCGGGTGCAGTCCGAAGCGGGCGGCGTCGGCGTGCTGTTCCTCGGGCAGTTCCACCTCGGTCAGCACCGCGTCGCCGAGCTTCCACGCGCGGCGCACCCCGTGGAACACCGGACCGTACTCCAGGCCGATCCCGGTCATCCGGGCGTAGAGGGCGTCGGTGTCCATCTCTTCAGCGCCCTGCGGGGGCCATACCGCCAGGTCGGAGCCGGGCTCGGACCCGGCGCCGACCGGGGCGAGGGCGCCGTCGGCGTGCCGCGTCCACCCGGCGTCGGTGTCGTCACCGGCCGGCCGGGACCAGACGTCCACCGGCCGCAGCCCCGCGTCGTCCGGAGCGCCGACCACGACCTGGACCCGTACCCCGCCGTCCGCGGGCAGCACGAGGGGCGCCTGAAGGGTGAGATCGGTGACCAGCCGGCAGCCGGCCTGGTCGCCCGCGTGTGCGACCAGTTCCACGAAAGCGGCACCGGGCAGCAGGACGGACCCGGCCACCACGTGGTCCCGCAGCCACGGGTGGGTGCGCAACGACAGCACGCCGGTGAACAGCAGTGTCTCGGCGTCGGCGGGACGCACCGCGGCGCCGAGCAGCGGGTGCCCGGCGTCCTCAAGCCCGAGCGCGGCGGCCGCGCCGGTGGTGGCGCCCTTGGGGATCTCCAGCCAGTAGTTCCTGTGCTGGAAGGCGTACGTGGGCAGGTCGACGCGGTGGGTGTCCCATCCGTCGAACAGCGCGTTCCAGTCGAGGCTGACGCCGCGCACGTGCAGCCGGGCAAGAGCGGTGGTGAACGAGGCCGATTCGGGCCGGTCCTTACGCAGAACCGCCACCAACTCCGGCTCCACGTCCTGGTCTACGTCCTGGTCCAGGCAGTCCCGGACCATCCCCGTCAACGTCCCGTCCGGACCCAACTCCACAAACGACGTCACACCCTCACCCCGCAACGTCCGCACCCCATCAGCGAACCGCACCGCCTCCCGCACATGCCGCACCCAATACTCCGGATCACCCACCTCCCCCGCACTCAGCACCCGACCCGACACATTCGACACCACACCAATACGCGGCGCACGAAACTCCAACCCCCGCGCAACAGAACGGAACTCCTCCAACATCGGCTCCATCCGCGCCGAATGAAACGCATGACTCACCGCCAAACGCCGCGTCCTACGCCCCTCCCCCGCCCACAACTCCTCCAGCTCCGCAAGCGCATCCACATCACCCGACACCACCACCGACGCCGGACCGTTCAACGCCGCAATCCCCACCCGACCCACAAACCCCGACAACACCCCGGCAACCTCCTCCTCCGACGCACGCACCGACACCATCCCCCCACCCGCAGGAAGCGCCTCCATCAACCGCCCACGCGCCGCCACCAACACACACGCATCCTCCAACGACAACACCCCCGCCACATGAGCCGCCACCAACTCACCCACCGAATGCCCCGCCACAAAATCAGCCCGCACCCCCAACGACTCCACCAAACGGAACAACGCCACCTCCACCGCGAACAACGCCGGCTGCGTCACACCCGTCCCATCCAAAACACCCCCATCCACACCACCAACACCCCACACCACATCCCGCAACGACACCCCCAACAACCCATCAAACCACCCACACACCTCATCAAACGCCCCCGCAAACACCGGAAACGCCTCATACAAACCCCGACCCATCCCCACCCGCTGCGACCCCTGCCCCGAAAACAAAAACGCAGTCTTGCCCCTCCGCACGAACGGAACCCAGAACCACATTCGGCGCAGGCCGCTCCCCGGCCAGGGAATCCAGACCAGCGCGCAGTCGTCGCGGTCGGCCGGACCACAGCCCGGTGGAGAAGGCGGTCCGCGCCGCGAGTGCGGCGGCGACCATTGACGTGCCAGGGTCGGCCAAAACGCCTGTAGCCTCCGTGCCTGCTCCGCAACGCCGCATCCGACTTCGCCGACAACACCGGGAGGTGCCGGGCGCGGTCGAGTGGGCGAGCAGCCGCGCCGCCTGTCCGCGCACCGCCGCCTCGCTCTTGCCGGACAGCGCGAGCGGTACGACACCGGCCGGGACCGCCGGGTTCGACTCCGGCTCACCGGGCTCGTCCGCCGGCGCCTCTTCGATGACGATGTGCGCGTTGGTCCCGCTGATACCGAACGACGAGACGCCGGCCCGGCGCGGACGCTCGGCGTCGGCCGGCCACTCCACGGGCCTCGGTCAGCAGCGCGCACCGCACCCGACGACCAGTCCACATGCGGACTCGGCTCGTCCACGTGCAGCGTCGGCGGCATGCGCCCGTTCCGCAGCGCCATGACCATCTTGATCACGCCGCCCACACCCGCGGCCGCCTGCGTATGCCCGACGTTCGACTTCAACGACCCCAACCACAACGGCCTGTCCGCCGAATGCTCCTTGCCGTACGTCGCCAGCAACGCCTGCGCCTCGATCGGATCACCCAACCGCGTCCCCGTACCATGCGCCTCCACCACATCCACATCACGCCGCACCCAACCCCGCACCCGCCAACGCCGCCCGAATCACCCGCTGCTGCGACGGACCGTTCGGCGCCGTCAACCCATTCGACGCACCATCCTGATTCACCGCACTACCCCGCACCACCGCCAACACCCGATGCCCCAACCGCCGCGCATCAGACAACCGCTCCACCAACACCATCCCCACACCCTCAGCCCAACCCGTACCATCCGCCCCCGCACGCGAACGACCTGCACCGACCATCCACCGACAACCCACGCTGCCGACTGAACTCCACAAACGTCCCCGGCGTCGCCATCACCGTCACACCACCGGCCAACGCCAACGAGCACTCACCCGGCCGCAACGCCTGCACCGCCAAATGCAACGCCACCAACGACGACGAACACGCCGTATCCACCGTCACCGCAGGACCCTCAAGACCGAACGTGTACGCCACCCGGCCGGTCAGAACGCTGCCCAGGCCGCCGGTGAGCCGCTGGCCGTCGAGACCGTTCACGGGTTCGTGCAGGTAGGGGCCGTAGTCGTGGTACATGATCCCGGCGAAGACGCCGGTGCGGCTGCCGCTCACCGACTGCGGGTCGATGCCGGCCCGCTCGAACACCTCCCACGACGCCTCCAGCAGCAGCCGCTGCTGCGGGTCCATCGCCAGCGCCTCACGCGGACTGATCCCGAACAACTCGGCGTCGAACGCCGCCGCGTCGTGCAGGAAACCACCCTCACGCGTGTACGACGTCCCCGCACGATCAGGGTCCGGATCAAACAGGTTCTCCAGATCCCAACCACGATCGGTCGGGAACTCCGTGACGCCGTCCCCGCCGGAGGCCACCAACTCGCCACAGCCCCTCGGGATCTCGCACACCGCCCGGATAACGGCAGCTCATCCCGATGATGGCGATCGGTTCTCGTGCGGTGTCGAGCAGTTCCTGATGCTGCTGGCGCAGCCGGTTGTTCTCCTTCAGCGAGTCCCGCAGAGCCTCGATCACTGCTTCGGACGGCGTGTTCGTCATGCTTTTCCTTTGCTCGTGGCGCCGGCTGAGAGCGCTCTGCTCGGGACGCTGTGCGCTGGGGGCGCCCTGTCAGGGCGCCGTGTTCCGGGTTGTTCCCTGGTGCGGTACGCGTACGGGTACGGCGGCCGGGCCGCGGTCACGAGCCGAGGCTCTGGCGGGCCATGAGGATCAGGTCGTCGACGCCCATCGCGTCGAGTTCGTCGTCCGCGGCGGTCGGCTGGGGCCGGGCGCGCCGCCGTCGGTCTCGGCGGCGGCGCGGCTGGGCGAGCTTCAGCAGCCCGTCGAGCAGCCCGGCCTCGCGGAGGCGGGTGACCGGGAGGGACGAGATCACCCTGCGGATCTCCGCCTCGCTCAGTTCGGGGACGGTGCTCGGGTCCGTCTCCGCTAGGAAGAGCTCCTCGTCCAGGTACCCGGCCAGCAGGACCGGGGTGGGGTAGTCGAAGATGAGGGTGGCGGGCAGCCGCAGGGCGGTGGCCTTGTTGAGGCGGTTGCGCAGTTCGACGGAGGTCAGCGAGTCGAAGCCGATCTCCTTGAAGCCCTTGCGGACCTCGACGGCGTCGGGGCGCGGGTAGTCCAGCACCTCGGCGACCGCGTACCGCACCAGGTCGAGGACGGCCTGCGCCCGTTCGTCGGCGGCGAGTCGTGCGATGCGCTCCAGCTCCGCCGCGGGTCCGGCGTCCGTCCGCCCGGCGGTGGCGCCGCCGGACTCCGCGGTGCGCCGCGCGGTCACGCGGACCAGGCCGCTTACGATCGCGGGCAGTTCGGCCGCCCTCCTGCGCAGGACGGCCTGGTCGAAGCCGGTCGGCACCAGCGCCGGGATGTCGAGCTGGAGGGCGGTGTCGAAGAGGGCGAGTCCTTCGGCGGGTTCCAGCGGCACCATCCCGGTACGAGCCAGACGCGCACGATCCGCGTCCCCCAGAACCGCCGCCATACCACCCTCGGCCCACGGACCCCAGGCCAACGACGTCGCCGGCAGACCCCGCGCCACACGATGCGCCGCCAAACCATCCAAATACGCGTTGGCCGCCGCGTAATTACCCTGACCCGCATTACCCAGCACACCCGCCACCGACGAGAACAACACGAACGCCGACAACCCCAGATCCGCCGTAGCCCGGTGAAGCTCCCACGCACCATCCACCTTCGCCCGGAACACCCTCTCGATCCGCTCCGGCGTCAACGCACCGATCACCCCGTCATCCAGCACACCCGCCGCATGCACCACCCCCACCAACGGACGATCAGCCGGCACACCAGCAATCACCGCCCGCAACGCCCCACCATCCGCCACATCACACGCCACCACCTCCACCCGAGCACCCAACCCCCCCAAGCTCCGCAACCAACTCCCCCACACCAGCAGCCGCCCCACCCCGACGACTCACCAACAACAAATCCCGCACACCATGCCCCACCACCAAATGCCGAGCCAGCAAACCACCCAACACACCCGTCGCACCCGTGACCAACACCGTCCCCCCAGACCCCCACACCGAACCATCACCCTCGGCCCGCACCGCAGAAGCCGCCACCCGAGCCAACCGCGGAACACTCAACACACCCTCACGCAAAGCAAGTTGAGGCTCACCCGTCGCCACAGCCGACACCACCACCCGCCCCGACAACGACACATCATCAACATCCAGCAACACCAACCGACCCGGATTCTCCGTCTGCGCCGACCGCACCAGACCCCACACACCCGCACCCGACAGATCCCGCACATCCTCACCCGGCACCACCGACCACCGCACCCCGCGTCACCACCACCAACCGCGACGCCCCGAACACCTCACCCGCCAACCACCCCTGCACCAACTCCAACACCCGCCCAGCCACCACACCCGGCACACCCCCCGAATCCACCCCCACAACCACCACATCCGGAACCCGCGACACCCCACCAAGCACCCCCAGATCCGCGAACACCTCCGCGGGTGCCTCCGACGTAGCCAGTCCGAGCACGTCGGCGCCGAGCACGCCCCACGTGCCCTCGGCCTTCCCGCTCGCCACCGCGCCGGTCCACTCGACCCGGTGCAGCAGGTCTGCCACGCGGCTGCGCCCTCGGCCGAACTGCTCGGCGGAGACCGGCCGCAGGGTGAGGGAGCCGACCGAGGCCAGCGGCCGTCCCGCGCCGTCGGCGACGGCGAGCGTCACGGTGTCCGTCCCCGTCGGCGCCAGCCGGACCCGGGCCATGGGCGCACCGGTGGCGTGCAGACGCACGTCCGGTCCAGGTGAAGGGGAGCCGCGGCAGGCCCGTCGAAGGCAGCGCGCCCAACTCGATGGGGTGCAAGGCGGCGTCGAGGAGCGCCGGGTGCAGCCCGAACCGGGCGGCGTCCGCGCGCTGTTCGTCCGGCAGGTCGACCTCGGCGAAGACTTCCTGCCCGCGCTTCCACACGGAGCGCAGGCCCTGGAACGCCGGACCGTACGCGAGGCCGATGCCGGCCAGGCTCTCGTACCAGCCCTCCACCGGCACCGAATCGGCGCCCTGCGGAGGCCACACGGTCAGGTCCTCGGCGGTCTCGGGCCCACCGGCGGCCAGGACGCCGGTCGCGTGGAGGGTCCAGGGCTGCTCCGTGCCGGCGTCGTCCTCGCGGGCGTGGATGGTGAAGGCACAGCGGCCGCCGTCATCAGCGGCGTTGACCGCGACCTGCACCTGGAGCCCGCCCCGGGCCGGCAGCCGCATCGGCGCCTGAAGCGTCAACTCCTCCAGCACATCACATCCCGCCTGATCACCGGCCCGGACACTCAACTCCACCACAGCCGTCGCCGGCACGATCACCTGACCGAACACCGTGTGATCGGCCAACCACGGATGCGTGTCCAGCGACAGCCGCCCGGTGAGCAGGAAACCCTCCGAGTCGGCCAGCGACACCGCGGCGCCCAGCAGCGGATGCCCCGCCGCACCCAGACCGAGACCGACAGCCGCAGCCTCGGGGGTAGGGACGGACGGGGCGGGGGCGAGCCAGTAGTTCCTGTGCTGGAAGGCGTACGTGGGCAGGTCGACGCGGTGCGCGCCCGAGCCCTGGAAGAAGGCGTTCCAGTCGGGGCTGACGCCGCGGACGTGCAGCCGGGCCAGAGCGGTGGTGAACGACGCCGGTTCGGGACGGTCCTTGCGCAGAACCGCCACCAACTCCGGCTCCACACCACTGTCCAGGTCCAGGTCCTGGTCCTGGTCCTGGTCAGGCAGTCCCGGACCATCCCCGTCAACGTCCCGTCCGGACCCAACTCCAGGAACGACGTCACACCCTCACCCCGCAACGTCCGCACCCCATCAGCGAACCGCACCGCCTCCCGCACATGCCGCACCCAATACTCCGGATCACCCACCTCCGCCGCGCTCAGCACCCGACCCGACACATTCGACACCACACCGATCCGCGGCGCACGAAACTCCAACCCCCGCGCAACAGAACGGAACTCCTCCAACATCGGCTCCATCCGCGCCGAATGAAACGCATGACTCACCGCCAAACGCCGCGTCCTACGCCCCTCCCCCGCCCACAACTCCTCCAGCTCCGCAAGCGCATCCACATCACCCGACACCACCACCGACGCCGGACCGTTCAACGCCGCAATCCCCACCCGACCCACAAACCCCGACAACACCCCGGCAACCTCCTCCTCCGACGCACGCACCGACACCATCCCCCCACCCGCAGGCAACGCCTCCATCAACCGACCCACGCGCCGCCACCAACACACACGCATCCTCCAACGACAACACCCCCGCCACATGAGCCGCCACCAACTCACCCACCGAATGCCCCGCCACAAAATCAGCCCGCACCCCCAACCACTCCACCAAACGGAACAACGCCACCTCCACCGCGAACAACGCCGGCTGCGTCACACCCGTCCCATCCAAAACACCCCCATCCACACCACCAACACCCCACACCACATCCCGCAACGACACCCCCAACAACCCATCAAACCACCCACACACCTCATCAAACGCCCCCGCAAACACCGGAAACGCCTCATACAAACCCCGACCCATCCCCACCCGCTGCGACCCCTGCCCCGAAAACAAAAACGCAGTCTGCCCCTCCGCACGAACAGAACCCAGAACCACATTCGGCGCAGGCCGCTCCCCGGCCAAAGAACCCAGGCCGCTGCAGCAGTTCGTCGCGATCGGCGGCGAACAGCACGGCACGGTGTTCGAGATCGGCACGACCCGTGGCAAGCGAATAACCGACATCGAGCGGACCGACCTCCGGCAACCCGGCCAGCCGCGCACGCAGCGCACCCGCCAACTCCCGCAAAGCCACCGGACTCTTGGCAGAGACCGGCACCGGCACACTCCCCAGATCAGGAGCCACCCCCGTACCGGCCGGAGACTTCTCCTCCTCCGGCGCCTCTTCGAGGATGACGTGCGCGTTGGTCCCGCTGATACCGAAGGCGGAGACTCCGGCCCGGCGCGGACGCTCGTCGCGGGCCGGCCACTCCACGGGCCGGTTGAGCAGAGCGACTTCGCCGGAGGACCAGTCGATGTACGGGGACGGCTCGTCGGCGTGCAGGGTCTGCGGCAGCTTGCCGTTCCGCAGCGCCATCACCATCTTGATCACACCACCGACACCCGCGGCAGCCTGCGTATGACCGACGTTCGACTTCAACGACCCCAACCACAAAGGCCTGTCCGCCGAATGCTCCTTGCCATACGTCGCCAGCAACGCCTGCGCCTCGATCGGATCACCCAACCGCGTCCCCGTACCATGCGCCTCCACCACATCCACATCACCCGCACCCAACCCCGCACCCGCCAACGCCGCCCGAATCACCCGCTGCTGCGACGGACCGTTCGGCGCCGTCAACCCATTCGACGCACCATCCTGATTCACCGCACTACCCCGCACCACCGCCAACACCCGATGCCCCAACCGCCGCGCATCCGACAACCGCTCCACCAACAACATCCCCACACCCTCAGCCCAACCCGTACCATCCGCCCCCGCACCGAACGACCTGCACCGACCATCCACCGACAACCCACGCTGCCGACTGAACTCCACAAACGTCCCCGGCGTCGACATCACCGTCACACCACCGGCCAACGCCAAAGAACACTCACCCTGCCGCAACGCCTGCACCGCCAAATGCAACGCCACCAACGACGACGAACACGCCGTATCCACCGTCACCGCAGGACCCTCAAGACCAAACGTGTACGCCACCCGACCCGAGAGCACGCTCGCCGCGCCGCCGGTCATCATGTGGCCTTCCAGCCCCTCGGAGAGCCGGCCGGCGTTGTCGTCGTGGTACATGAAGGTGCCCGCGTAGACACTGGTACGGCTGCCGCGCAGCGTCGAAGCGTCGATGCCGGCCCGCTCGAACACCTCCCACGACGCCTCCAGCAACAGCCGCTGCTGCGGGTCCATCCCCAGCGCCTCACGCGGACTGATCCCGAACAACTCGGCATCGAACGCCGCCGCATCGTGCAGGAAACCACCCTCACGCGTATACGACGTCCCCGTACGGTCAGGGTCCGGGTCGAACAGGTTCTCCAGATCCCAACCACGATCGGTCGGGAAGCCGGATATGGCGTCGCCGCCGGAGGCGACCATCTCCCACAGGCCCTCGGGGTCGCGCACGCCACCGGGATAGCGGCAGCTCATCCCGATGATGGCGATCGGCTCGGCGAAGTCGAGGGTGCCGGCCGCGGCCGGGGCGTCCTGCTGCCCGTCGCCCTCGCCCAGGATGTCGGTGCGCAGGTGGCGGATCAGGGCGTCGGGCGTCGGGTGGTCGAAGACGAGCGTGGTGGGCAGCTTCTCGCCGGTGGCCGCGATGAGCCGGTTGCGCAGCTCGACGCCCATGAGCGAGTCGAAGCCCGCGTCCTTGAACGTACGCTGCGCCTCGACGGCGTCGGGCGAGGCGAGTTCCAGTACGGCGGCCACCTGGGCGCGGACCAAGTCGGCCAGCGCGCGGTCGCGTTCGGCGCCCGCCAGACCGCCCAGCCGCCTGCGCAGTCCCGAGTCGGCCTCCGCCGGTCCGGTGCGGGCCGTGCGCCGCTGCGTACGCCGGGGCTTGGCGACGGTGCCCGCGGCCCTGGCCTGCTCGACGTCGTTGCCGGTCGCCGGGCTCAGAGCCACACTGCCGACCGTCGCGACGACGGCGCCGGAGGGGTCGGCCAAAGTCACGGACACGGTGTCGGGCCCGGCCGGGGCCAGGGCGACGCGCAGGCTGGTGGCGCCGGTGGCGTACAGGTCGAAGCCGTGCCATTCGGCGGGCAGCAGGAGCCGGCCGTCCGCGCCGAGGACGGCGGCCACATGGAGGGCCGCGTCGAGCAGGGCGGGGTGCAGACCGTACCGCTCGGCCTCGTCGCGCTGTTCCGCGGCGAGTTCGACTTCGGCGAACAGTTCGCCGTCGCGCTGCCAGGCGGCCCGGAGGCCCTGGAAGGCGGGGCCGAGTTCGTGGCCGAGGTCGGCGGCGCGCTCGTAGTGCCCGGACAGGTCGAGGGCGGTGGCGCCCGGCGGGGGCCACTGCGTGGGAAGTGGCTCCGGCTCATCGGCGGCCGGCGCCAGCGCTCCTTCGGCGTGCCGGGTCCAAAGGTGCTCGGTCTCGTCGTCCTCCGGCCGCGCGTACACGCCGAACGTACGGCAGCCTTCCTCGTCCGGGCCGCTCACGACGACCTGGAACCACACGGCGCCTTCCGCCGGCAGCAGCAGCGGCTCCCCGGCCGTGAGCCGCACGACCCGCTCGTCACCGGTCTCGGCTCCGGCCCGCAGCGCCAGTTCGACCAGCAGGGCCGCCGGCACCTGTGCCGGACCGAACACCGAGTGCTCCGCGAGCCACGGCTGCTCGGCGAGCGAGAGCCGCCCGCTGAGCTGGAGTTCGCCGGTGTCCGCGCGTGCGACGGCCGCACGCAGCAGCGGGTGGTCCAGCGACGCGAGCCCGGCCGCACCTATGGTGTGGGCTGCGCCAGTGGCGCGCAGCCAGTAGCGGCGGCGTTGGAAGGCATACGTCGGCAGGTCCACCCGACGCGCACCCGAACCCTCGAACCCCGCCTCCCAGTCCACCCGCACCCCACTGACATACGCCTGACCCAACGAGGCATAAAACCGCGCCAAGCCACCCTCGTCACGCCGCAACGAACCCACGACCACGGCATCCACACCCGCATGCTCGGCCGTCTCCTCGACCGGCACCGCCAGCACCGGATGCGGACTCATCTCCAAAAACGCATGATGCCCCTGCTCCAACAACACCCGCGTCGCACGCTCGAACTCCACCGGATTACGGAGATTGGTGTACCAGTACGCGGCACCCATCCCAGCGGTGTCGATGAACTCCCCCGTGACCGTGGACATCAACGGAATGTCACCCGAACGCGGCCGCACCGGAGCCAGCAACTCCGCCAAGCGCCCCTCGATCCGCTCCACATGCGCCGAATGCGACGCGTAATCCACCGGCACCCGACGAGCCCGCACCCCCTCCCCCTCACACACCGCCAGCAACTCCTCCAGCGCATCCACATCACCCGACACCACCGTCGAACCCGTGCCATTGACCACCGCCACCGACAACCGCCCCTCCCACGCCGCCAACCGCTCCCGCACCGCATCCACACCCAGCCCCACCGACACCATCCCGCCCAACCCCGACAACTCCAACAGACGCCCGACTGCGCAACGCCACCACCCGCGCACCATCCTCCAACGACAACCCACCCGCCACACACGCCGCCGCGATCTCCCCCTGCGAATGACCCACCACCGCACCCGGCACCACACCATGCGCCCGCCACAACCCCGCCAACGACACCATCACCGCCCACAACGCAGGCTGCACCACATCCACCCGCCCCAACGCCACCGAATCCCCCAACACCTCCAACAACGACCACCCCACAAACGGCTCCAACGCCACCCCACACTCCACCAACCGCTCACGAAACACCCCCGACGACGCAGCCAACTCCAACGCCATCCCCGCCCACTGCGACCCCTGCCCCGGAAAAACGAACACCACCTGCCCCGGACCCCCACCCGACACCACACCCGACACCACACCCGCACCCGACTCACCCCGAGCCACCCACCCCACACCCTCCAACAACCCCTCACGACCACCCGCCACCACCACCGCACGATGCTCGAACCGAGCACGCCCCACCACCGACGAAAACGCCACATCAACATGACCCACACCAGGCCGACCACCCACGAACGCCGACAAACGCGCCGCCTGAGCCCGCAACCCACCAGCAGACCGCCCCGAAAGCAACAACGGCACAACAGCCGGGGGCGTGGGCGCCTCGTCCCGGACCGGGATCGGGCGCGGGTGCCCAGTCGGACAGCACCACATGGCAGTTGGTGCCGCCGACGCCGAGGGAGCTGACGCCGGCCAGCAGCGGGCCGCCCTCGTCGAGGGGCCGCAGGGCGGTGTTGACCTCGATGTTGAGTTCGTCGAGCGGGATACGGGGGTTGGCGGAACGGTAGTTGAGGCTGGGAACGAGGGTCCGCTCCCGTACGCACAGCACGGCCTTGATCAGGCCGGCGATGCCGGCGGCGCCTTCCAGGTGGCCGATGTTGGTCTTGACCGAGCCGACCAGCAGCGGGGAGCCGGCCGGACGGGCGCCGCCGAGGACCGCGCCGAGCGCGCCCGCCTCGACCGGGTCGCCGACGGGCGTTCCGGTGCCGTGCATCTCCACGAACCGCACGTCGGCGGGGGTGATCCCGGCCCTGGCGTAGGCGCGGCGCAGCACGGCCTCGTGGCCGGCCTGGCTCGGGGCGGTGAGGTTGGTACCGCCGCCGTCGTTGTTGACGGCGCTGCCGCGGATCACGGCGTGGACGGTCCGGCCGTCGCGGACGGCCCGGCTCAAGGTGGTGAGCAGGACGATGCCGCCGCCTTCGCCGCGTACGTAGCCGTTGGCACGGGCGTCGAAGGTGTAGGAACGGCCGTCGGGGGACAGCCCGCCGAAGCGGTCGGCGATCTGGAAGCTCTCCGGGATGAGGTTCAGGCTCACCCCGCCGGCCAGGGCGTATTCGGACTCGCCCGAGCGCAGGCTCTCGCAGGCGGTGTGCACGGCGACCAGCGAGGAGGACTGTCCGGAGTCCACCACCAGGCTGGGGCCGCGCAGGCCGAGGACGTACGAGAGCCGGTTGGCGATGATGCTGCGGTGCAGTCCGGTGAGGGACTGCTGGGTGAGGGAGTCGGGGCCGGCGGCGTGGGCCAGTTTGGCGTAGTCGTCCCAGATGGCGCCGAGGAAGACGCCGGTGGCACTGCCGTCCAGCGTCTCGGGGAGGACGCCGGTGTTCTCCAGGGCTTCCCAGGCCAGTTCCAGGGCCAGGCGCTGCTGGGGGTCCATGACGGCCGCCTCGCGGGGCGAGATGCCGAAGAATTCGGGGTCGAAGCCGTCGACCTCGTCGAGGAATCCACCGCGGTAGCCCGGCCGGCCGGCGAACAGCCCTCGGTCCGCCGGGGCTTCGGTCACCGCGTCCGTGCCGCTCGCCAGTAGCTGCCAGAACTCCTCGGGGCCGGCGGCACCGGGGAAGCGGCACGACAGGCCGACCACGGCGACGGCGTCGTCCGGAACGGTGTGCGCCTCGAACCGACCGAGCCCGCTTTCGGTGTTCCGGGATTGGGGGGTCATGAATTCCTTTCGGACATCACATAAGCAACGGTGCCCATAGCTCGGCTCGTGCACGTTTTTTCCGCCCCCGCGCGAGCATGTCTCGGCCACGCCGCTATCGCTCATGGAAGTAGTTCCGACCAGGCGAACGTCAGCCGGCCCGCCCATAAATCACCGTATCCCGGCGTATTCCCCGCCGATCGAATCATCGATCCAGGAAAGGACTGCCGGGATTCATCGGAAATATCGTTGACTCCGATCGCTACGCTACGCGAGGCGAGTGGCCGCTCCCAACCCTTATCAGCCCCCTACCGGCCCTGTTTCCCTGGCATTACCGCCTGTCGACGGCGTAGGGGGAGGGGCAACGCCCCGGCGGCGAACACGCGAGCGGGAAATAGGGGGTGGACCGCAGGGGTCATGCGCAACCCTCACCCGAGGGGCCCCCTTGCCACGCGGGTGCCCTCCCGGTACGGGGGTGCCCCACCCCGTGGCCGGGGGGTGCCCTTGTCGCCCGTGGGACAGGGCGCCGCCGGGCACAAGGGCACCCCGGGCCGCCTCGTAAGGCGCCGCCGGGCACAAGCGTTGACACGCCGGGCCACCGGAACCATGCTGAGCAAGCGCTTGGAAACCAGCTACTCAGGAGGTCCCCCGCCATGCCGCAGCCCCGCGTCTTCGCCTCGCTCGACGAACTCCGTGCCGCCGTCGGCGAGCAGCTCGGCTGGACCGACTGGGTGGAGATCGAGCAGAAGCGGATCGACCTGTTCGCGGAGGCGACCGGCGACCACCAGTGGATCCACGTCGACCCGGAGCGGGCGGCGCAGGGCCCGTTCGGCACGCACGATCGCGCACGGCTTCCTCACGCTGTCCCTGATCCCGTCGCTGACCCCGCAGCTCTTCCAGGTCGAGGGCGTGCGGATGGGCGTCAACTACGGCGTCAACAAGGTCCGCTTCCCCGCCCCCGTCCCGGTCGGCTCGCGCCTGCGGGCGACCGCGAAGGTGGCCGACGTCTCGGAGGCGGGCGGCGGCGTCCAGCTCGTCACCCAGGTGACGATCGAGCGCGAGGGCGGCGACAAGCCGGTGTGCGTCGCGGAGACGGTGGCGCGGTTCTACCTGTAGGCACGGGCCCGGCGGTTGCGGGGGCGGGCCGTACGGGTCCGGACCGCGCCCGTATGCCCGCTCAGTCCGCCTGCCGGACCATCCGCAGCACGAGGTCGGCGTAGAGCGCGCCGACCTCGTCGGGCGTCCGGCGCCCCGCCGGGTTGAACCAGCGGGCCACGTCGATGCACAGCGACAGCACGGCGAGCGTGGTCCCGGAGACCTCGGGCACGTCGAACTCGCCCTGCGTCACGCCCTCCTTGATGATCGACCGGATCGCGTCCTCGCTCTGCCTGCGCAGGGCCACGATCTCGCGGTGGTGCTCCGGGCCGAGCGCGCCCAGCTCGTACTGCACGATCCGCCCGGTCGTGTGGTGCTCGGCGTGCCAGCGGACGAAGACCCGTACCGCCGCCGCGAGCCGCTCGGCCGCGCTGCCCTCGGTGTCGCGGGCGTCCGAGAGCAGGGCCAGCGAGCGCTGGTGGCCGACCTTGCTGATCTGGTAGAGCAGCTCTTCCTTGGTCTTGTAGTGGATGTAGAGCGCGGCGGGGCTCATCCCGGCCCGGCCGGCGATGTCGCGGGTGGTGGTGGCGTGGTAGCCGCGCTCCGCGAACGCCTCGACCGCGGCGATCACCAGCCGCCTGGCGGCGTCGGGGGTGATGTCGCCCCACGCCTCGCCGGTTGCCGCCTCGGCACTCATCGCACGCTCCTCACGCCCGGTCATCGACCCCGGTCGGTTGTCAGGGCCACACCCTACCTTCCAGGGTGAGCAAGCGCTTAGCGGAGGAGGCGGCAGGCGGCCGGGACGTCGGGGCGTAGAACGCCGACACTCCCGGTCAGCGCCCGCCCGATGAGCAGTTTGTGTATCTGGCTGGTGCCTTCGTACAGCGTCATCACCCGGGCGTCCCGCAGCAGCTTGCCCACCGGGTACTCGTCGATGTAGCCGTAGCCGCCGAAGACCTGGAGCGCGTTGTTGGCGCAGCGCACCGCGGCCTCGCTCGCGTACAGCTTGGCGACGGAGGACTCGGTGGCGAAGGGCAGGCCGCGGTCGATCAGGTCGGCGACCCGCCAGGTGAGCAGCCGGGCCGCGTCGACGTCCACGGCGATGTCGGCGAGCAGTTCCTGCACGAGCTGGCGGCCCGCGATCGGCGTCCCGAACTGCTCGCGCTCCCCCGCGTACCCGGTGGCCGCCTCCAGGCACGCCTGGCCGATGCCGACGCAGCCGGCGGCGACCGACATCCGGCCCTTGGCCAGCGCGGACATCGCCACCGAGAAGCCCTTGCCCTCGGGCCCGAGCATGGCGCTCGCCGGGACGCGGACGCCGTCGAGGACGAGTTCGGCGGTGGCCTGGCCGCGCAGCCCGAGCTTGCCGTGGATCTCGCGGCGGGTCAGGCCCGGGGCGTCGGTCGGCACGAGGAAGGCGCTGACGCCCTTGTGGCCCGGCGCCGCCGGTGCGGGCGAAGAGCAGCACGACGTCGGCCCAGGTGCCGTTGGTGATGAACATCTTGCTGCCGGTGATCGCGTACGTGTCGCCGTCCCGTACCGCGCGGGTGGTGAGGTTGGCGGCGTCGGAGCCGGTGCCGGGCTCGGTGAGCCCGAAGCAGCCGACCGCGTCGCCCGAGGTCAGCCGGGGCAGCCAGGCGCGCTTCTGCTCCTCGCTCCCCCAGTGCGCGACGGACTTGCCGACCAGGCCGAGCGAGACCGAGACGATGCCGCGCACGGCGGAGTCGCCGCGGCCCAGCTCCTCGGTGACCAGGCAGTACGCCAGGTGGTCGCCGCCGGAGCCGCCGTACTCCTCGCCGATGGTCAGGCCGAGGAAGCCGAGCGCGCCGAGCTTCTTGACGATGCCGCGGTCGACGCTCTCGGCGCGGTCCCAGGCGGCCGCGTGCGGGGTGATCTCCCGGTCGGTGAACTCCCTGGCCAGCGCCTTTACGGCGGCCTGCTCCTCGGACAGCTCAAGGTTCACTGGGTACCGCCCGTTCTAAACTACCACCGCTAGTTTTCTGCTGGCAGCCTCTACTATGTGCCGCATGGCCCGCCCCCGCAAGCCCCTGCTCAGCCGCGACCTCATCGTGACGACGGCACTCGCGCTCATCGACGCGGAGGGGCTCACCGCGCTGTCCACCCGGCGGCTCGCCGCCGAACTCGGGGTCAGCGGGCCCTCGCTCTACAACCACTTCGCCACCAAGGAGGCGATCCTCGACGCGGTCGCCGACACGGTCATCGCCCAGGTCGACCTGTCGATGTTCGGCGACGGGCGGGACTGGCGTACGGCGCTGCTGGACTGGGGCCGCTCCTACCGCTCGGCGCTCACCGACCACCCCCACATCGTGCCCTTCCTCGCCACCGGCCCCGGACTGCGGCCCGCGGGGCTGCGGATGGCCGACGCGGTCTTCGGCGGCATGGTGGAGGCGGGCTGGCCGCCCGCCCAGGCCACCCGGATCGGCGCCCTGATGCGCTACTTCGTCACCGGCTCGGCGCTCGGCTCCTTCGCGGGCGGCTTCGTCGGCGACCCGCAGGCGTACGACCCGGCCGACTACCCGCACCTCGGCCAGGCCCACCTGCTCGCCGGCCACCGCGAACAGGTCGACGAGGGCGCCTTCGAGACCGGACTGCGGGCCCTGGTGGACGGGCTCGCCCTCCAGTACGGGTGAGCCCTCGCATGTGCGGGTGGGGATTCGGGCGCGGCCGGGTGCGGGCAATCGCGTACCGGCGGCGTACCGCCGGTGACAGGATGACGCGCATGCCCGCATTCGACGACTCCACCGGGACGGACGAGGTCGACAGGTCCGACAGCCCCGGCGAGCGCCCACCGGGTCCGACCGCCCGGACGGCGACCTGCCGCCGGCCCAGGTCCAGGTCAACTACCGCAAGTACGACGGCACTCTGCACTGGAACCTGCGGATGCGCCGCCTCGGCGACGACGAGCACGGCATCTGGCTGGGCCTGCCCGCGGACAGCGTCATGCGCAAGGGCCACGACCGCGAAGTGCCGCTGCCCGAGGCGCACGTCATCCTCTTCCCGCGCGGCCAGTGGTGGACCGCCATCTTCAACGCCGCCCCGCGCAGGACCGAGATCTACTGCGACATCACCACGCCGCCCGAGTGGCCGTCCGACGCCGAGGTCACCATGGTCGACCTCGATCTCGACGTGCTGCGCAAGCGCGGCGCCACCCTGCCGATCCTCGTGGACGAGGACGAGTTCGCCGAGCACCAGGTCGACTACGGCTACCCGGACGAGGTGATCCGGTCCGCCCAGGACGCGGCGGACTGGCTGATGACCGCGGTCGCCGAGGGGACCGGGCCGTTCGGCGGGGCGCATCTGCGCTGGCTGGCGCTGGTGGAGTAGCGCGGCGGCGCCGCGATCGCGCCGCGAGGTCAGAACACCACGAGCGACCGGCCGCCGCGGCCCGCGGTCATCGCCTCGAAGGCGGCCGGGATGCCGTCGAGGGCGATGTGGTCGGTGACCATGGCCGACAGGTCGAGCCGGCCTTCGCGAGCGTGCCCGGCGAGGACGGGGAGATCCTTCGCCGGGTCGCAGTTGCCGTACACGCACCCCGACAACGTGCGGCCGAAGTAGAAGAGTTCCAGCGCCGAGAAGCTCACCTGCTGGTCCTGGCCGCCGATCCCGACGACCGTCGTCCGCCCGCCGCGGCGGGTGGACGACCAGGCCGTGCGGATCGTGTCGGCGCGGCCCACGCACTCGATGGCCGCGTCGGCGCCGAACCCGCCGGTGAGCTTGCGGATGCGCT
Source organism: uncultured Actinomycetota bacterium (assembly GCA_963820715.1). GTDB lineage: Bacteria > Actinomycetota > Actinomycetes > Streptomycetales > Streptomycetaceae > Actinacidiphila. The sequence goes on from CAWGAU010000010.1 coordinate 152,428, forward strand.
TGGCGGTGTCCTCGCCCGAGACCACGAAGTCGGTGGCACCCGCCGCCCGCGCCAACTCCTCCTTGCCGGGGGCCACATCGACCGCGATGATCTGCCCGGCGCCCGCGATCCGCGCGGACTGGAGGACCGCCAGGCCCACCCCGCCCACTCCGTACACCGCCACCGACTCCCCCGGGCGTACGGCCGCCGAGTGGTGCACCGCGCCGTAACCGGTCAGCACCGCGCACCCGAGCAGCGCGGCATCGGTCAGCGGCACCCCTTCGGGCAGCGGCAGCACCGCGTTCGCCGCAACCACCGTCTCCTCGGCGAAGACGGCCGTGCCCAGCCCCGGGTAGAGCGCGCTCCCGTCCGAGCCGAGCGTCGCGTACGGCGCTGCCGCCGCCGCGCCCGCGTTGGCGCACAGCCACGGCTCGGCCAGCCCGCAGAAGTGGCAGGACCCGCACGCGGGCGCCCAGTTGAGCACCACCGGGTCGCCGGGCGCCACATGGGCGACGCCCTCGCCGACCGCCACGACCCGCCCCGCGCCCTCGTGGCCGAGCACGGCCGGTACGGGCTGCCGCAGCGTGCCGTTGGACAGCGACAGGTCGGAGTGGCAGACGCCCGCCGCCGCCAGCCGCACCCGGACCTGGCCCGGGCCCGGCTCCGGCAGCTCGATCTCGGCGACGACCAGCGGGGCGTTGACGGCGGTGAGTACGGCGGCGCGGACCACGGGGGCTCCTGGGCGGGTGTCGGGACTGACGGGTCGGGGTCGATCGGGGGTCGATCGGGGATGGGCCGGGGGATCGACGGGGTGAGCCGGACGGCTCCGCGAGTCGGCCGGCGGGTCCGCGGGCCGGCCGGAGCTCAGAGCTGGAGCGACTTCGTCTGGAGGTACTCCGCCAGCCCGTGCGGGCCCAGCTCCCGGCCCACCCCGGACTGCTTGTAACCCCCGAACGGCGCCCGGAGGTTGAACCGCCCCCCGTTGATGTCCACCTGCCCGGTGTCCATCCTGCGGGCGAACGCGACGGCCTCCTCCTCGTCCGCGCCCCACACCGCTCCGGCCAGCCCGTAGACCGTGCCGTTGGCGATCCGCAGCGCGTCCTCCTCGTCCTCGTAGCGGATCAGGACGACGACCGGGCCGAAGATCTCCTCCTGCGCGATGGTCATACCGGCGTCGACGTCCGCGAACACGGTGGGGCGTACGTAGTAGCCGGTGTCCATGCCCTCGGGCGCGTCGGGGCCGCCCGCGACGATCCGGGCCCCCTCCTCCACGCCCTTGGCTATGTAACCGCGCACCCGGTCACGCTGCTTCGCGTTCACCACCGGGCCCAGCCGCTCGCCGGGCACGTACTTCGCCGCCGCCGCGGTCGCGATCTCCACGGCCTGGTCGTACCGCTCGGCGTCCACCAGCATCCGGGTCCACGCGCTGCACGTCTGGCCGGAGTTGGCGAACACGTTGGCCAGGCCGACGTTGACCGCCCGGGACAGGTCGGCGCCCGGCAGGATCACGTTCGCCGACTTGCCGCCGAGTTCGAGCGCCACCCGCTTCACGGCTCCGCCGGCCGCCGCCCCGATCCGCCGGCCGACCGCCGTGGACCCGGTGAACGACACCAGGTCCACGTCCGGGTGCTCGGCCAGCGCCTGTCCGGCGACCGGGCCGAGACCCGTGACCAGGTTGAACACCCCTGCGGGCAGCCCCGCCGCGTCCAGGATCTCGGTGAAGAGCTGGGCGACCAGCGGCGTGTCCTCCGCGGGCTTGAGCACCACCGTGCAGCCTGCGGCGAGCGCGGGCGCCGCTTTGGCCACGACCTGGTGCAGCGGGTAGTTCCACGGCGTGATCGCCCCGACCACGCCGACCGGCTCGTGGAACACCCGGGAGTTGCCGATCCGCTCCTCGAAGGGGTGCTCTGCGGCCATCTTGGCGAACGTCCCCAGCACCGCGGTCGGCATGTCGGTGTGCACGGCCGTGGCGAAGGCGGGCAGCGCGCCCAGTTCGGCGGCGATCGTCGCGGCGATGTCCTCGCGCCGCCGCACCATCAGCTCGGCGGCGGCGGTGAGCACGGCGGCCCGCTCCGCCGGCGGGGTGGCCGCCCATCCGGGCAGCGCGGCACGGGCGGCCCGCACCGCCGCGTCCACGTCCCGGGCGTCACCGGCCGGCACCTGGGCGATGACCTGCTCGGTGACCGGGTCCACCACCTCGATCCGGCTGTCGGCCTCGGCGGACCGCCACTGCCCGCCGATGAACAGCCCGTCCCGCGCCTGGTGGACACGCGCCGCTCCACTGCCGGTCTGTTCCGTCCTGCCGTCCACGCTGCTGCCCTCCGGGGTCGCCGCTCTGCGTCCGTCGCCAAACTAGCGCCGTTAGTTTTGTGTGGCCAGTGCCCGCCCGCACACCGTCGCGTGCCGTGCGTCACGACCATGGTGGACCGGGCGCCGGCGAGGGACCCCGGCAGGGGCCGCAGCCCGGACGGAGCGGATCGGCCCCCGCCGATTCAGCCCGCGGGCTCCATCCGGACCGGGAAGCCGTTGAGCACGGCCGTCCCCGACAGCGGGTCCAGCCGGGAACCGTCCAGCAACTGGTTCACGTTCGCCCCCGGTTCCCGGGCCGCGGCCGCCATCCGGGTGCCGTCCCGGTCGTGGCCCCAGCCGTGCGGCAGGCACACCACCCCGCGGCGCAGCGCGTCGGTGATCTCGACGGGCACCGTGATCTCGCCGCCGTCCCCCTTGATCCGGGCGAGCGCGCCGTCGGCCAGGCCGAGCCGGGCGGCGTCCTCGGGGTGGATCTGCGCGGTGCAGCGGTTGGTCCCGCCGGTGAGCGCCGGCACGTTGTGCATCCAGGAGTTGTTGGAGCGCAGGTGGCGCCGGCCGATCAGGACCAGGGTGCCGCTGTCCGCGCCCGCGGCCACGGCGTCCCGCAGCCTCGGCACGTCACCGACGATCGGCTCGGGCGCCAGCTCCACCTTGCCCGACGGGGTGCGCAGCACCTGGGGTATGCGCGGGCGCAGCGGTCCCAGGTCGATGCCGTGCGGGTGCTCCAGCAGCCGGGCGAGGGTGAGGCCGTCGGGGTCGGCGCCGAAGCCGTCACCGTAGGGCCCCAGCCGCAGGTGCAGGTCGAGGCGGCGCTCGTACCCGGTGCGTCCGGTGAGCCCGGCGGCCAGTTCGGCGGGGTCCCGGCCGTGCACGGGCGAGTGCGGGTCCGCGGTCTCCGAGGCGAGCCGGCGCCCGATCGCCTGGCCGTCCACCAGCGCGGGGTCCGCGTCGGGGCCGCCGTGCCCGAGGACGGCGAGGATCAGCCGGGCGTGGATCTCCGGTTCGTCCAGGGCCCCGTCGTCCAGCGGCACGGCGGGCGGGCTGTACCGGACGGTGTTGCGCACCGCGAGCGCCGCGAACGCGAAGTCGTGGTGCGCGCTGCGCGACGGCGGGGGCGGCGGCAGCACGACATGGGCGTGGCGCGACGTCTCGTTGAGGTACGGGTCGACGCTGACGACGAAGTCCAGCCCGGCCAGGGCCCGGTCCAGCCGCTGTCCGTCGGGCGCGGAGAGCACGGGGTTGCTCGCGACGACGATCAGGGCGCGCAGCCTGCCGTCGCCGGGGGTGTCGATCTCCTCGGCGAGCGCCGCGGCGGGCAGTTCGCTCTTGACCTCGGGGTGGCCGGCGACGCGGCTGTGCCACCGGCCGGTGCCTGAAGCCCTTGCCGGGGCGGGCCGGGCGGGGCGCCCGGGCGGTGGCGGACAGCGGGAACATCGCGCCGCCGGGCCGGTCGAGGTTGCCGGTCAGTGCGTTGAGCACGTCGACCAGCCAGCTCGCCAGCGTGCCGAACTCCACGGCGGTGCTGCCGAGCCGCCCGTAGACCACCGCCTTCGGGGCCGCGGCCAGGTCGCGGGCGAGGGTGCGGATCGTGTCGGCGGGCACGTCGCAGTAGGCGGCGACCGTCTCGGGGGCGAAGTCGACGGCCAGCGCGCGGACCTCCTCGGTGCCGGTCAGGTGCGCGGCGAGGTCGCCCGGATCGGTGAGGCCCTCGGCGAAGAGGACGTGCACCATGGCGAACAGCAGCGCCGCGTCGGTGCCGGGGCGTGGCGCGATGTGCTGGTCGGCGGCCTGGGCGGTCCTGGTGCGGTGCGGGTCGATCACGACGAGCCGGCCGCCGCGCCGCCGCAGCGCCTTGAGCTTGCCGGGGAAGTCGGCGGCGGTGGCCAGACTGCCGTTGGACACCAGCGGGTTGGCGCCGATGAGGACCAGGTGGTCGGTGCGGTCCAGGTCGGGCACCGGGATGGCGTTGGGGTCGCCGAAGAGGTGGCCGCCGGAGACGTGCTTGGGCATCTGGTCGAGGGTGCTGGCGGTGAACACGCTGCGGGTGCCCAGGGCCGCGACGAGCTGCGCGGGGTAGAGCGCCCCGGCCATCGTGTGCACGTTGGGATTGCCGAGGACGAGGCCGACCGCTTCACCGCCGTGGGCGCCGGTGACCGCGCCGATTCCTTCGGCGATCGCGGCGAAGGCTTCCTCCCAGCCGGTCTCCACCAGGCTGCCGCCGCGCCGGACCAGCGGGCGGCGCAGCCGGTCGGGGTCGGCGTCGAGCTGGCCGAAGGCGGCGCCCTTCGGGCAGATGAAGCCCGCGCTGAACACGTCGTCGCGGTCGCCCCGGGCATGGGTGACCCGGGTGCCGTCCACGGTCAGACTGAGGCCGCAGGTGGCCTCGCAGAGCGGGCAGATACGCAGTGCGGTGCGTGTCATCGGTGGCTCCCCCCTTCGGACGGCCGCTGTCGGGTCGGTGTGGTCGGTGGCCGTGCGCGTCGTCTTTCGATCATGGCCGGTGGCCGCGGCCCGCGCCGGACCGGCCCGGTCCGCGCTGCCGGTTCGCGGTACTGACACGACGCTACCCGCCAGTACCGACAACCACCCCTCGAATGTCTGTCCGTTAATCGAGCACGGTCGCGATATAGGCTCTGACCAGCTCTTTCGTCTCGGCGATCAGGCGCGAATCACCCATTGGAGTGGTTCGGAAGGCGAGTTGCAGCGCGGCGTCCGCGGCTTCGACGGCGACGACGAGCGCCAGCCGCAGCCGCGGGTCGGCCGGGCTGGCCGTGAGCCGGTCACCGAGCAGTGCGGGCAGCCGGTCGACGAGGTCCTGGTTGGCCTCGCCGGGCACACCGAAGTCGACCAGCGCGAAGCCGGGCGCGGTGCGTTTCATGGCCGTGTACTCGTCGACCAGCACGTCCACGGCCGTGCGCCAGTCGGCGCCCGCGCCGGGCTCGGACAGCCGCGCGGCGGTCCGGTCCAGGAAGTCGTCGAGGTTGCGGTGCGCGAGCGCGTCGGTCATGGCCCGCTTGTCGGAGAAGAAGCGGTAGACCGAGCCGATCGGCACTCCGGCCCGCGCGGCGACCGCGCGGGTGCTCAGCCGTTCGTAGCCGCCCTCGTCCAGTTCACGGGCGCAGGCGTCGAGGATGCGGGCCAGCCGCTCGGTGCTGCGGCGCTGGACCGGTGCGCGGCGCAGCACGCCGTCGGCGCCTCCGGTGGGCGGCACGGCGCGCTCAGCCCTTGGCGATGGCGTCGAAGAGGCGGCGCAGGTCGTCGACGGTCTCCTTGAGCGCGGTCTGCGGGTCCTCGGCCCGGACCACGGCCATGGCGCTCTCGCTGAGCCCGCCGTAGAGCATCGCGGTCAGCGGCCCGGGCGGGCGCGGGGGGATCGCGTCCTTCCTGAGCGCCCGTTCGACGCCGCGCAGGATCAGTTCGCGGCAGTTGACGCCCATGTCGCGCATGGCCTCCCAGCCGAGGGCGCCGGGCGCGTCGAAGAGGGTGATGCGCTGCACCTCGGGGTCGAGCGACGCCTCCAGGTAGGCGCGGCTTCCCTCGAACACCGCCTCCCAGGGGTCGTCGGCGGCCTCGCGGTAGGCGGCGGTGATGGTGGCGGCGAGGTGTTCCTGTTCGCGGGAGTAGACCGCGCCGAACAACTGCCGCTTGCCGGCGAAGTGGTGGTAGAGCGCGCCCTTGGTGACGCCGGCCCGCTCGCAGACGGTGTCCAGCGACGTTCCCGCGTACCCCTCCGCGGCGAACAGTGCCCGGCCGGCGCGGATCAGGTCCTCGACGGTGGCGTCGGAGCGTTCGCGCTGCCGCTGGCGGGGGGCCGTGCCGGCGGGGCCGTCGGCGCGGGGCCCGGCACCGGTCCGCCGTACGCCGCCCCCGGTGCCTGTGCGCGGAGCCGCCACGGCCCACCTCCTGTCGTACGGGGCCGGGTTCCCAGCTCCCTGCCTGTTTCCACCCTAGCCAAATCCACCTGCTTGACACACACATACCTTCAGTATGTATGTTCCGTACTGTCAGTATGTCAATGCTCGGCAAGGCAAGGACGGCCATGTCCTCACCCATGTCTCCCACCGCCACCCCGCCCCGCCCCCGCGGGCCGGCCGCCGATTCCCGGCCCGGTCCCGTACTGCTGCTGAGTGCGGGCGCCACCTTCATCGCCTTCCTCGACACCACCGTGGTCAACGTCGCCTTTCCCGACCTGGCCAGGAGCTTCCCCGCCGACCGGGTCCCGGACCTGTCGTGGGTGGTGAGCAGTTACGCGGTGCTCTTCGCCGCCCTGCTCACCCCGCTGGGCCGGATCGCCGACGCCTTCGGCCGCAAGAGACTCTTCCTGCTGTCCCTGGGCGCCTTTACCGTCGCCTCCGCGCTGTGCGCAATGGCGCCGGACCTCCCGTTCCTGATCGTCGCCCGGGCGCTGCAAGGAGCCGCGGCAGCGGGCATGATCCCGGCCGCGCTCGGCCTGCTGCTGGCCACCACCCCGCCGGCGGGACTCGCGGCGGCCATCGGCGCCTGGGGCGCGGCCGGCTCGATGGCCACGGCCGCGGGTCCCGCCCTCGGCGGTGTGCTGGTCGACGCCTTCGGCTGGCGATCGGTGTTCCTGATCAACGTCCCCGTGGGCGTCGCGCTGGTGGCGGCCGGGATCGGCGGCCTGCCGGAACGCACCGGCGCGGCAAGGCGGTTGCCTGACCCGCTGGGCACCGTCGCGTTCACCGCGGGCGTCGCCCTGCTCGTACTGGGCCTCACCAAGGGCAGCGACTGGGGCTGGGGCTCCGCACCCACGCTTGGCACCGCGGGAGGCGGCCTGCTGCTCACCGCGGTCGCCCTTTGGCGCTCGGCACGCCACGCGGCCCCCGCCGTCGAGGTCGCCCTGTTCCGCAGCCGCACCTTCGCGGTGGCGTCGGCGTCGGCCGCCTTCACCGGTGCGGCGCTGTTCGCCTGGCTGCTGAGCGGCCCGCTCTTCCTCACCGGCGTGTGGCACTACTCGGTTCTCAAGGCGGGCTTCGCGGTGACCCCGGGCGCGCTCACCTCGGCGCTGGCGGCCGTCGCCGTGGGCAAGCGCGCCAGACCGCGCCATCTGCCCGTCGTCATCGGCCTGTCCATGGCCGCCTTCGCCGCGGTGGGCGTCTGGGGTTTTCTGCGACTGGGCGAGCAGCCGGACTTCCTGACGCTGTGGCTGCCGATGGGCCTGGTCGGCGGCGCCGCCTTCGGCGCCACGCTGACCGCACTGTCCACGGCCGCCGCCGGCTCGCTGCCGCCCTCCCGGTTCGCCTCCGGCGTCGGCATGACCACCACCGCCCGCCAGTTGGGCGGGGCTCTGGGGGTCGCGGCGACCGGGGCGATCATCGCCGCCCACCCGGCCGCAGGACCGCACGCGTTCCGCGAGGTCTACCTGGCCTGCGCGCTCCTCGCCTGCGCCGCCGCGGTCATCGGCGTCGCGCTGACCCGCGGTCCGGCCGACAAGAAGGAGTCCTGACATGCCCTCACAGTCCACGCCGCCCGAGGCCGGGACGTCCGGGTCCGCGCCCTACGCCTCCGTGACATCCGATGCCGGGCGGCCGGCAGCCGCAGTGACACCCACCAGCGGACCTCCCTTCGCCGCCGCCCCCTTCGCGGCCGAGGCCGCCGACCCGTACTGCCTGGGCGGCACCGAGAGCGACCGTCTCCTGCGCGGGGCGCCGTGGCGGCGCTTCGCGGTCGTCGGCGACAGCCTCGCGGAGGGTCTGGGCGACCCTCTTCCCGGCTACCGCACGGCCTCCTGGGCGGACAGGGTCGCGCAGGCGCTGCACCGGGCCGTCCCCGGCTTCGTCCACGTCAACCTCGGCGAACGCGGCCTGACCGCCGGCCAGGTGCGCGCGAGCCAGGCCGACCGCGCCGCGGCCTTCGCCCCCGACCTGGCGGCCGTGGTGTGCGGCGGCAACGACCTGCTGCTGCCCGGTTTCGACCCCCAGGTTCTCGAACGGCAGCTCGACCTGCTCTTCGCGCGCCTCGCCGGACCCGGCACGACGCTCTTCACGTACGCGCTGGCCGACGTCGCCGCAGCCGTGCCCGAACTGCGCGGCGGCCCGCTGGAGGAGGGCGTGGCCGTGCTCAACGCGGTGACGCGCGCGGTCGCCGGGCGGTACGGGGCCCTGGTCGTGGAGATGTACGACCACCCGGCCGCCGGCGACCGGAACCTGTACAGCGCCGACCTGGTGCACGCCACCGCCCGCGGGCACGCGGTGATCGCGGCGGCCACCGTACGGGCGCTGGCCTCGCGGGTGGAGCATCGGCCGGCCGCGCGCGGACCACGGCGGAGGGGATCTCGGCGGAGGAGTTTTCCACAGGCTCGGAATGAGGGTTGCCGTCGTGATTCCTATGGCCCAGCATAGGAATCACGACGACACACGGGGAGCGCGCCATGAACGTGCGGGACGACGCCGGCCACGGCGACGACGGCAAGGGTCTCGACTACTCGCCGGGCTTCGGCAACGAGCACAGTACGGAGGCGGTGCCCGGCGCCCTGCCGGTGGGCCGCAACGCCCCGCAGCGCGCCCCCTTCGGGCTGTACGCCGAGCAGTTGAGCGGCACCGCGTTCACCGAGCCGAGGGCCCGCAACCGGCGCAGCTGGCTCTACCGCATCAGGCCCTCCGCCGCCCATCCGCCGCTGCGCCGGGTGCCGAACGGCTCGCTGCGCAGCGCCCCCTTCCTCGACGTGGAGCCGGACCCCAACCGGCTGCGCTGGGGCCCGCTGCCGGTCCCCGGCGAGCCGACCGACTTCGTACAGGGCCTGGTCACCGTCGGTGGGAACGGGGACGTGCTGCGCCGCGAGGGCATCGGCATCCACTGGTACGCGGCGAACCGCTCGATGGCGGACCGGGTCTTCTCCTCCTCCGACGGCGAGTTCCTGATCGTCCCCCAGCAGGGCGCCCTGCTGCTGCGGACCGAACTGGGCCTGCTGCGCGCCGAGCCCGGCCATGTGGCGCTGATCCCGCGCGGTGTGCGCTTCCGGGTGGAGCTGCTGGAGGCGACGGCCCGCGGCTACGTGTGCGAGAACTACGGGCAGCCCTTCCAGCTCCCCGACCTCGGCCCGATCGGCGCCAACGGCCTGGCCAACGCCCGGGACTTCCTCGCCCCGGTCGCCGCCTACGAGGACCGGGACCAGGACACCGAGGTCGTCACCAAGTTCGGCGGCAACCTGTGGGCCGCCGTCCACGACCACTCGCCGCTCGACGTCGTCGCCTGGCACGGCAACCACACGCCCTACGTCTACGACCTGCACCGCTTCAACGTGCTGGGGTCGATCAGCTACGACCACCCGGACCCGTCGATCTTCACGGTGCTGACCTCGCCCTCGGACACACCCGGCCTGGCGGGCGCGGACTTCGTGGTCTTCGCGCCGCGCTGGCTGGTCGGCGAGGACACCTTCCGGCCGCCGTACTTCCACCGCAACGTGATGTCGGAGTTCATGGGCCTGGTCGAGGGGGCGTACGACGCGAAGGCCGAGGGCTTCGTGCCCGGCGGCGCCTCGCTGCACAACATGATGTCGGCGCACGGCCCGGACCGGACCACCTTCGAGCGGGCCAGCAGCGCCGAGCTGAAGCCGCAGAAGGTGGACGACGGGCTGGCGTTCATGTTCGAGACCCGCTGGCCGGTCGTGCCCACCGCGTCCGCCCTGGCCGCGGAGCACCGGCAGGAGGGGTACGACGCGGTGTGGGAGGGCCTGGAGAGAAACTTCCGGCCGTGACCTCCTTCGCCCCGGACTCACTGGTCCTGAACCGCAAGCTGCCGCTGTGGTACCAGGTCTCGCAGTCGTTGCGCGCCTCCATACTGGGCCGCCGCGCCGGACTCCCCGCTGCGGCTGCCCACCGAGGAGGAACTGGCCGCGCACTACGGCGTGAGCGTGCTCACCATGCGCCAGGCGCTCAAGGAGCTGGAGGACGAGGGACTGATATCCCGGCACCGCAGGCGCGGCACCTTCATCGAGCCCACCGCGCAGCGCGGCGCCCCGGTGAAGCTGCTCGGCTCGGTCGACGCGATCGTGGCCCAGCAGTCCGGCGGCCGCACCGCCGTGCTCCAGCACGGCCCCGCGCCGCTGCCCTCCGGACGCCGCCGAGCACTTCCCCGACCTCACCGAGGCCGTCGCCTTCCGCCGGCTGCGCTGCGACGAGTCCGGGGAGCCCACCAACTGGGCGGAGAACTTCGTCCGCCCCGAACTCGCCGCCCGCATCGACCTCGCCGACCTGGAGCGGTGGCCGATGACGAAGGTGCTGCGGGACGTGCTGGGGGTGCGGATCAGCCGGATCACGGACACCGTGGAGGCCCGGCTGGCCGCCCCGGAGACGGCCCGGCTGCTCCAGGTGCCGCTGCTCAGCCCGATACTCCACTACACCGGGGTGACCTACGACGACACCGGCCGGGCGGTGGACGTGGTGCGCATCCACTACCGCGGCGACCGCTTCTCTTTCACGGTGACCATGGAGGCGCCCTGACCGTCGTCAGTAGCATGCCTTCGGTGAGCGACGACGCGCCCTTGCTGCACGATCTGATGCCGTGGTCCGTGCGCCCGCTGCGGATCGGCCGCGGCTGGCCGATGGCGCCGGAACCCGGCTGCCTGCGGGCCCGCTGGGCGCTGCTCACCTCGGCGCCGGACGACGCCGCGCGGGCCGCGCTGCTGCACCCGACGCGCGCCCGGGGCCCGTACACCCCGGTCGCGCAACTGCCCGGCCACCGCACCCCGACCACCGCGCTGGCCCGGGAGGACGGGCCCTGCCCGCAGCCGGTACGGGTCCAGCACGGGCCGTTCGACCAGCAGTGGCTGATACCCGACCACCGGCTGATCGACGTGGCCAGGCCCGAACTGTGGCGGGTCGCCGACGAGCAGCAGGTGTTCGCCGTCGAGCAGGCACCGCTGCCGGACACCGACGAGGCCGCGGTGACGTTCTGCGCGCTGCTGCCCGACGGCCGCTCACCGGCCGGCAAGCCGGGCCGGATACGGCCGCTGTTCCGGCAGCCCGGCGGCCTCGACCCGAATCTGGCGCCGGGCCTGACCGACTGGCTGGCGGCCCGGCTGGGCACCGAGGTCACCGCGCAGGACCTGCTCGCCTGGATCGCGGCCGCCGCCCGCCCGGGCCCGCGCGGCTGCGCCGTCCCGCTCCCCCGCAGCCCGAAGCTGTGGCGCGACGGGCTCGAACTGGGCCGCAGGTCGCTGTGGCTGCACACCCGGGGTGCCCGCTGCGCCGATCCGGCGCGCGGGCCGGGACACCGACCGGCTGCGGCTGCCCGGCGGCAGCAGGCCCTACGTCAGGTCGCCCCTGCCCGCGGCGCCGCGGCCGGGGGAGCTGTCGTACGACCCGGCGGAGCAGAGCCTGCGGATCGGTTCGGGCCTGGTGTCCCCGGTCGCGCCCGCCGCCTGGGAGCTGACCGCGGGCGGGGTGCGGGTGCTGGAGGCGTGGTACGAGCGGCGTACGGCGGCAGGTGAGCCGGGGTCGCTGGAGGGCCTGCGCCCGGCGGCCTGGACCCGGGCCACCACGTCCGAACTGCTGGAACTGGTCAGCGCGCTGACCCTGCTGGCCCGGCTGCGGGGAGAGACGCGGGACTTCGCGGGGCGGCTGGCGGCTGCGAGGGGCGGGACGGCGGTCGGTGCGGTCGCGCTGCGGGCCGCCGGGGTGCTTCCGGTGGCCGCGGCAAGGCGCAGGCCCGCCTCCGTGCTGAAGCACCACGAAGAGGGACCTGACGGACAGTTCGCCCTGCTGTGAACGCGACAGACCGAGTCGACCGCTGGGGAGGACGGCCGAGGACTGCCGCGTGACAGCCGGACGGAGCCGGGCTGAACGGGGCGGCGGTCAGCCGCGGTTGCCGAAGAGCGACCTCCGCAGTCGTCGCAGCGGCGCGAAGAGCGACACCCTGGCGCCCTTGTTGGCCCTGGTGTGCACCGTGTTGCGCGAGGTCAGCTCCCGCATCAGCAGGGTCGCCTCCTCGGCTTCACGCTGCGGCACAGCGGGCCCTGAAAGTATCGAGAGATGCCGGTCCAGGCGCGCACTGGACGCGCTCGTACCGCAGTTGATGGCAGGCACTCTGGGCCTGCCGTGCATCGCTATCTGTTCCATGACTCTCCCCACCCTGACGAGGGCACCCGGCTCGGGCAGATTAACCCTATCGCTCCGCCACGTCACGTGCGCATCCCCCGCTCACCCCAGTCGCCCGATTCACCTTCGTACAAGGGTGTTGACGGCAGAACGGATGTGCGCAGCGCAGGCCACCGTGTGTCAGCCCCCGCGGTGGGGGCCGGCAGGCAGCCGCCGGCTCGGCGACGACCCCGCCCAGGTCGCCGGGCGCGGCCGACCCGAAGTGGGACATTCTCACCGGAGGACCTCCTCTGCCGAACGGATTGACAGGCAGTCAGAAAGTTGTGTGGCAGGCCCTGTTGGCCCATAGGTTTCATGTCCGGACTGGCGTACGGCAAATCAACCTGAATGAGGGATTTGGAAGGCGGGTCCGGTGGGTAGGAGACCCGCCGGAAAAGCGCTGGGCGAATCGGCCCATGTGCCGGATCATGGGCCACATGTCCGCCACACCCCGCGCCCCGAGGAGGCAGGTGCCGCCCACGTCCCCCTCCCCCGCCAGGAAGACCCCCGCGGCGGCCGATCCGTCGCTCGCCGTGCCCATCCACCTGCGCCTCGACGACAGCGACTCGCCGTCCGACGTCGTGGACGCCCTCTTCCTGGGCCGGTTCACCTCCGGCCAGCAGCCGTACTCCCGGGGCACCTCGCTGGACAGCGTCAAGTCCGGCCTGACCCTGCTGCCGCCGGACGCCACCGTGCTGCGCCAGTCCCGCGACAAGGACCGCAGCGCGGTCCTGGCCGAGGGCGACGGCTGGACGATCCTGGTCTCGCGCTGGAACCGCGGCGCCGACGTCACCGTGGCGGCGATCTCGGACGAGCTGGCCGAGCAGGTGCTGAAGTCCTCGGTCGACGACGCGGAGGACGCGCCGGAGCCGCAGCCCGAGAGCGTCACCATGGGCTTCTGGTACGTCTCGCCCCGGCGCGGCCCGCACCGCACCACCCGGCAGATCTCCGCGGCCACCTGGCAGGAACTGCGCGGCAACTACACCGCGCCGGTCGCCGAGGCCATGGACGGCCTGATGAAGCTGACCGCCGACGACATCACCGGCCGGCTGCTGCTCCTGCACGGCCCGCCCGGCACCGGGAAGACCTCGGCGCTGCGCACCCTGGCCCGCTCCTGGCGCGACTGGTGCCAGGTGGACTGCGTCCTGGACCCGGAGCGGCTCTTCAACGACGTCGGCTACCTGATGGACATCGCCATCGGCGAGGACGACGGCACCGCGGGCGGCCGCTGGCGGCTGCTCCTGCTGGAGGACTGCGACGAGCTGATCCGCGGTCAGGCCAAGCACCAGACCGGCCAGGCGCTGTCCCGGCTGCTCAACCTCACCGACGGCCTGCTCGGCCAGGGGCGCAACGTACTGGTGGGCATCACCACCAACGAGGATCTGGAGCGCCTGCACCCGGCCGTCGTGCGCCCGGGCCGCTGCCTGGCCCGTATCGAGGTCGGACCGCTCAGCCGGGACGAGGCCACCCAGTGGCTCGGCACCAGTGAGGGCGTCGGGCGCGAGGGTGCCACCCTCGCCGAGCTGTACGCCCTGCGCCGCGGCGCCTCCCCCACGCTGCCCGTCCCGGCGCAGGCGGCGAACGGCCTGTACCTCTAAGGCGCCTGGGGCGCCGCGCTTCCTGGATGGCAGGCGCACCTGGGCACCAAGGCGCCCGGGGAGCCCTCCCGGCGCCGCCGGACCGGCTCCTTCCTGGTCTAATGCGCTCATGACAGCGCACGACCGAACGCCGGCGGAGCCCGCCGCGGCGACCAGTTCCGTGTGGGCCGCGCTCGGCGGGACGCCCGGCCTGCTGGAGCGGGTGGACCACGGCCCGGCCGGAACCGGCCTCGCGTCGGCCCTGCCCGTCATGACACTCGCCAGGGCGGCGACCGCGTGCTGCGCGCTGGCCGCCGCGGAGTTGCTGTCCGTGCGCGGTGGCGGCGCGGTCCCCGCGGTCCGGGTCGAGTACGGTGCGGTCGCCACCGCTTTCACCAGCGAGCGGCACCTGCTCGTCGACGGCCGCCCGGGCGCCACGTTCGCGCCGGTGTCCCGCTTCTGGCCGACCGCCGACGGCTGGATTCGCACCCACGCCAACTACCCGCACCACCGGGCCCGGTTGCTGGCCGCCCTCGGCATCGCCGACAGCGACGACACCGACGCGCTCGTGGCCGAGGCGGCCGCCGTGATCGCCGCGAGCCCCGGCGCGCGGACCGAGGCCGCGGTCCATGAGGCGGGCGGCCTGGCCGTCGTCGTACGCACGGCCGCGCGAGTGGGCCGCGAGCGGGCCCGGGCGCGCGGCCGCCGCCCGCCCGCTGATCGAGCGCCATGGCGCCGAATCCGCCGTGGTACGTCCCCTGCCGCCGGCCGGGCTTCCGGCCGAGGGCGTCCGGGTCCTGGACCTGACCCGGGTCATCGCCGGACCGGTGGCGACCCGCACCCTGGCCTTCCTGGGCGCGGACGTGCTGCGGATCGACCCGCCACGGCTGCCCGAGCTGTGGGACGCCCACGCCGACACCGGTTTCGGCAAGCGCTCCACCGCGCTCGACCTGTCCGACCGGCACGCCCGGCGGACCTTCGACGAACTGCTGGCGACCGCCGACGTCGTGGTGACCGGCTACCGCCCGGGCGCCCTCGACCGGTACGGCCTGTCCGCGCCGGAACTGCTGGAGCGTCACCCCGGTCTGATCGTGGCGCAGTTGTCGGCCTGGGGCTTCGAAGGACCCTGGGCGGGGCGGCGCGGCTTCGACAGCCTCGTCCAGGCGGCGAGCGGCATCGCCGCGCTGGAGGCGTCGCCCGAGGGACGTCCGGGCGCGCTGCCGGGGCAGTTCCTCGACCACGGCACCGGCTACCTGATCGCCGCGGGCGTGCTCCGCGCGCTCACCGAACGCCACCGGGCCGGCGACGGACGCGGACGCCACCTGCGCCTGGCCCTGGCCCGTACGGCGTCCTGGCTGCTGGGGCTGCCCGGCGGACCCGGTTCCGGTCGCCGCGCCCGACCCTGGCCGCTGGCTCGCCGAGACCGACTCCCCGATGGGACGGCTGCGGTACGCGCTGCCGCCGGTGCGCTACGAGGGCGCGCCCGCCACCTGGTCCCGTCCGCCGGGCCGTCCGGCGGCCGACCCGGCCCGCTGGTGAACCGTCAGGAGTCCGGGTCGCCGTAAGCGGCGCGCAGCGCCTCCTCGACCGCGGTACGGGCGCCGTCCCGGTCCAGGCCGAGGCGGCGCGCCCGCTGCACGTAGGCGGTCGCGGCGGCGGCCACCTCGCGGGCGCGGGCGTCGACCGCGGCGACGTACGTGCCGTGGCGCCCCCGCGTCTCGATCACCCCGTCCGACTCCAGTGCGCGGTACGCCTTGGCGACGGTGTTCACCGCGAGGCCGAGCTCCTGGGCGAGGCCCCGCACCGTGGGCAGCTTGTAGTTGACCGGGAGCCGGCCCTCGCGCGCCTCCTCGGCGATCTGACCGCGCACCTGCTCGTACGGTGCGGTGGCCGCGTCCGGATCGATGGTGATCTTCAGGCTCATAGGCGCGATCCTGGCACAGCGGGCGGTGACAGCGGCACCGTGCGTTCCGGCCCATCGGGCGCATGGGCGATGGAGTCCCCGCTTTCGTGCAGGTGGAGCACGAAGCGATGGCCCGCGCGATAGGCGTCGAGAGCCCGCCCGGCAGTAGGCGACCATGTCGTCGGGCAGCCCGGCGAGCGGGTACCAGCCCAGCTCCGCGCACTTGTCGGGCTCGCGGTTGACCGGCTCGGGTGCGCCTGACGCCACATGGGCGGCGAAGAACCAGCCCGTTCTGGGCTGCCCGTCCGGCGACCTGTGCTGCATCACGAGCACCGCTTCGAGCTCGTCCGGGGCCAGGTCGACGCCGATCTCCTCGCGGGCCTCGCGGATCATGCCGGCCCTGACGTCCTCGCCGTCCTCCAGGTGGCCGGACGGCGCGTGCAGCAGACCGTCGGCGTATCCCGTGCCGGCCCGGCGGGAGAGCAGCACGTCCTCGCCGCGCAGCAGGAACAGGTGGACGTCGACGATCTCCGTGTGCCGCCGCGGCCCGGGAGCGGCGGGCCGGACCACCGCGACGTAGCGCTCGTCGGTGACGTCCTTGCCCCACAGCACCGCCTCGTGGCCGAGCTGTTCGACCTGGACCGAGCCGCCGAGGGGTGCGGCCAGGGCGGTGAGCGCGGCGGCGTCGATGCCGGTCGGGCTGACCTCGCCCCACCGTCCTTCGACGAGCACCAGCCGGCCGCCGGGCCGCAGCAGGCGCGTCCAGCGGCGCAGCACGGCGGCCGGGTCGGGCAGCGCCCACAGCACGTGGCGGACGAGCACGACGTCGAAGCCGCCGGGCGCGACGGGCGGCCGGGCCGCGTCGCCGACGAGCACCCGCGCGTCCGTGCCGGCCAGCTTCTCGCGGGCCCGCGCGGCCATCCGCGGTGAGCTGTCGAGCGCGGTGACCCGGTGTCCGTCGCCGGCCGCGAGCAGGGCGAGGCTCCCGGTCCCGCAGCCGAGGTCGAGGACGTCGGAGGGGGCCGCGGGCAGCCAGGACCGCAGCCGTACCGCCCAGGCGGCGCGGGTGCGCGGGTCGCGCAGGCCGTGGTCGGGCTCGTCGTCGAAGGTGTCGGCGGCTGCGTCCCAGAACTGGCGGTCGTCGGTCTCGGTGCTCATGGAAAAATCCTGCCACCCGGCACTGACAACCGGACCCGGCCGCGGGACGGGGCCGGTCACCAGGCGGGGCGGACGGGCCCGGTGGGCGCGAGGGCGGCCAGCCCGTCCCGCAGGGCCAGCAGCCGGCGCTCGCCGAGAACCTCCTCCCAGGCCCGCATGGCCTCCGCGGCGGCCTCCTCCGCGGCCTTGGTGCAGCGCCACCCGAGTTCGGTGAGCACGACCAGCCGGGCACGGGCGTCGTGCGGGTGGGGGCGCCGTTCGACGTACCCCTTCCGCGCGAGCTCGTCGACGGTCTGGCTGGCCGCCTGCCGGGTGAAGCCGAGGTGTTCGGCGATGTCGGTGACGGTGGCGCCGTGGGGGGCGATCAGGGAGAAGACGAAGCCGTGGGTGGGCCGGGTGTCGGTGAATCCGCGGGCCACCACGCCGTGGTGGATGTCGTCCACCAGCGATCCGGCGGCGGTGAGGAGCACGGCGGTCAGGCTCATGGCGTCGGAGTTCTGCACAGGGACACCTTGACGCAAGTAGGCAAGTTACTTGAACATATAGGCAAGTAGCTTGACTACATTCCATCCGCGCCGCCCAGCGGCGGGGTCATATCAAGGGGTTTGCCATGCCTTTCACTCCTGCGGCCGATGCCGTCGTCCACGACCTGCACGGAGTCCGCTTCGTGTCCTACGTCAGGCCCGCCATGGGCAGCGAGGAGCTGTGCGCCTGGCGCGGGGAACTGCCGGCCGGCACGGCCGGGCCGACGCACCGGATCTCGCGCGAGGAGGTCTTCCTCGTCCTGTCCGGCGCCGTCGACCTGACGATCGACGGGGAGATGCGGTCGCTGAAGCCGGGTGACGCCGCCGTCGCCCCGGCCGGCTCCCGTCTGGGCGTGGCCAATGCCACGCAGGAGCCGGCCGCGATGTGGGTGACCACGAGCGTCGGACTGGAGGCGTCGATGCCCGACGGCTCGCACATCTCCCCGCCGTGGGTCAACTGAGCGCGGACAGGCAGGTGGTCTGCGTGGCGTGCGCGGGGTCGAGCGCGTTCGCCGCCTCGTGGAACGCGATGTGGTCGGTCAGACCGATGGCCACATGCTCGGAGATGTCGGCCGCGCACAGGTCCTGGAGCACCACGTTGTGGACGTCCGGCCCGGACAGGGCCTGCGTCGTGTACGGAGTGACGACCTCGTCGTAGATGGTCGAGATCACCGTGTAGTGCACGCCCGGCACGGTGTCGCCGCCCGCGTTGAGAGTGCGCTGGAAGTCCGACCCGGCCACCTGGTCGGCCAGGCCGGGCAGGCCGGCCTGAAGGAAGTCGGACGCGCCCGGGAAGTACGGGAGCAGCTTGGTCAGCCCGTCGAGCGTCGTGCCGTGGTTGTCGGGGGCGAGTGCGACCAGGGCGTTCACCTTGGCGGCGCCGCCGAGGAACTTCAGGTAGTAGCGCGGCATCATGCCGCCCTGGGAGTGCCCGACCATGTCGACCTTGGCGGCATGGGTGGCGGCGAGCACCTTGTCGGTGAAGTCGGAGAGCTGCTGGGCGGAGTCGGCGATCGGCCCGAGGCCGCCGATCAGCGTCTCGCCGGGCAGCATGCCGTAGTCGAACGAGAAGACGCAGTAGCCGCGCGCCTCCAGATAGGGCGCGAAGTCGAGCCAGTTGTCGGTGCCGTTGGCGAAGGTGCCGTGCACCAGGACGACGGGGCGGGGGTGCTGGGCCGAGGGGCGGCAGGAGAAGTCGTTCCAGCCGCTGGTCGGCGCTGAGGCGGCGGTCGCGGAGGCGGCGACGGGGGTGACCGCCAGCGCGGTCGCCAGTGAGAGTACGGCCAGGAGTCGTCTCCAGGGCAGCCTCATGTGATCTCCTCACAGGTCGGGGGTATTGGCGCACACATGTCGCCCAGCAGCCTGTGATCCGGATCACCTTGCTCGGCTCATGACAAGTTACGCACGAGTAGGAAGGAGGTGGCTAGTTACGGGCGAGTAAAAAATCGCAGCCGTTTGTCATCACGCGACCAAGGCGCGCCGGACGGTCCTCCTCCTGGGCGCCTGAGCACCTGGGCCGCTGAACGCCTGGGCGCCCGGTCTCCACCGGGGTCGAACGCGAGCCGCCCGGAGGCGCGCCCGGCGGGGATCGGGCCCTCCAGTGAAGTGGCGCGCATCACGCAACGGGCAGACCGCGGCCCCGCCGACGCCAAGTCCGCTACGGGGCCCCGGAGATGGCGCCGCAGCGCCCGTTCCGGCCATCGCCCCCGACCACCCCACCACCCGAGCACGGATGTCTCCGAGTCGCTGACCTGGGATGACCGCGCTAAGCTAATCGAACGAACGTGCGAGGAACGTATCGGGCGAGTGGCCGAAAAGGGGTGGAGTGATGGAGGTGCGGCATGGCGGGCTTCGCCCATCTGCATGTCGCGTCCGGTTACTCCGAGCCGGTACGGCGCCGCGCACCCCGAGCAGCTCGCGCAGCGGGCCGCCGAGCGCGGGATGGAGGCGCTGGCGCTGACCGACCGGGACACCGTCACCGGCGCGGTGCGGTTCGCCAAGGCATGCGCCGAGGACCGGGGTCAGACCGGTCTTCGGCATCGATCTGGCGGTGGAGCCCCTCGCCCCGCCGCCACCGGCCGACCGGCGCCGGACCCCGGCACGCGGCGGCGCCCACGTCGTCGAACAGCCGTTGCGGTTCGTGCTGCTCGCCCAGAACCGGGTCGGCTGGGCACGGCTGTGCCGCATCACGTCGGACGCCCACGCCGGCACCGCGAGCGGGTCGGCGCCGGTGGTGGTGTCGTGGGAGGCGCTGCGCGCGCACGGCGGCGACGGTCTGACCGTACTGCTCGGACCGCCCTCGGAACCGGCGCGGGCGCTGTCCGAGGGCCGGGAGGAACTCGCGTCGGAGCTGCTGGCGCCCTGGCGGCAGATCTTCGGTGCCGGGGTACGGCTGGAGGCGGTCTGGCACGGTCGGTCCGGCACCGGCCCCGGGTCGCTGCGGCTGGCCGCCCGCACCCTGGCACTGGCCGACCGGACCGGTGTGACGGCGGTGCTGGCCAACGCCGTTCGCTACGCCGACCCCGACCAGCACCGGCTCGCCGACGTGCTGGACGCCGCCCGGCTGCTGCGGCCGATCGACCGGCGCCGGCTGGACGGCGGACAGCGCTGGCTGAAGGACGGAGCGGAGATGGCGCGAGCCGCCCGGCAGATCACCGAGTGCGCCGGGGCGGACCCCCGCCGGGCGGACCGGCTGCTCGCCGACACCGCCGCCACCGCGGCCGCCTGCCGCCTCGACCCGGGAACGGATCTCGGCCTCGGCACCCGGCACTTCCCGGAGCCGGAGGTCGTCGGCGCCGCGCCACGCGGCGCCGGACGGCTGCTGCGGGAGCGGTGCGCGGCCGGCCTGGTCCGGCGCGGCCTGGACCGCGACCGGGGCGCACTCGACCGGATGGAGGAGGAGCTGAAGGTCATCTCCACGCTGGACTACGACTCGTACTTCCTCGCCGTCGGCCAGGTCGTGGCCGACATCCGGGAGCTGGGCATCCGGGTCGCGGCCCGCGGCTCGAGCGCGGGCTCGATGGTGTGCCACGCGCTGGGGATCGCCACCGCCAACCCCCTCGACCACCGGCTGCTGTTCGAACGCTTCCTGAGCGTCCGGCGGGCGTCGCTCCCCGACATCGACATCGACGTGGAGTCCGCCCGGAGGCTGGAGTGCTACGACGCGATCTTCGCCCGCTTCGGCAGCGAGCGGGTCGCGGTCACCGCGATGCCCGAGACGTACCGGGCCCGCAGAGCGCTGCGGGACACCGGCCTCGCGCTCGGCATCGCACCGGACGAGGTGGACCGGATCGCCAAGAGCTTCCCGCACCTGCGGGCCTGCGACATCACCGACGCGCTCGCCGAACTGCCGGAACTCAAGGGGCTCGCCGCCGAGGCCGACAGGTACGGCCCGCTGTGGGAGCTGGCCGAAGGGCTCGACTCATTGGTGCACGGCATGGCCATGCACCCCTGCGGCGTGGTCATCAGCGACGCCACGCTGCTGGACCGGCTGCCCGTGCAGCCCACCCCCCAGGGCGACTACCCGATGGCGATGGCGGCCAAGGAGGAGATCGAAGCGCTGGGCAACATCAAGCTGGACGTCCTGGCGGTGCGGATGCAGTCCGCGATGGCCCATGCCGTCGCCGAGATCGAGCGGGCGACCGGTGACCGCATCGATCTGGACGACGGACAGCAGGTGCCGCTGGATGACGTCTTCGCGTTCAAGCTCATCCAGGAGAGCCGGACCATCGGCATGTTCCAGCTCGAATCGCCCGGCCTTCTCTACTGTCTGTGCCACTGTCGGTTTTTGACTCGGACATCGGCGCGGGGGCATGTGCATGGAGGAGCCCGAGGGCTCTTGGGCTGTCGAGTTCTACGACCTCGGCAGGGACTTTCCTGTCCCTGTGGGCGGCGTGGATCTGGGACAGCTGGGCGACGTACACGAAAGGGCACGCGAGAACGGTGCGCGGGACGGCACGCCGATCATCTGGTCGAGGCGGCACGGAACTGATCCGTGGATCAACCTCTTCTTCCGCGCCGACGAGATCGTATCCAAGCAGCGCACTACATGGCGTCGGTATGCCTACGCGCTCATTGTCTGGCTGAACTTCCTGGAGCAGCGAGGCCGACTCTGGCACGAGGCGACCAGGCGCGACTACACGGACTTCAAGCACTGGCGGATGGCGGACTCCCGCAACTACTGGCGGGTGGAGGGGACGTCGTTCGACACCGACCGGGCGGGGCTGAAGAGGTTCTACACGTGGGCCTCCGGCGAGTACGAGGTCTTCAACCCGATCCCGTCGCAGTCCGCCCAGTCCGGTGGCGGCTTCGGGCAAGGGGTGGGGCGGCGGGATCCTTCCCGTCCTGCTGGAGCCCCTCGGCGTCAGGTGAAGTGGCTGCTGCGGAAGGCTTTCGAGCAGTGGCGGGACGTGGGGCTGAGGGGGTACGGGTTCGACGGGGTGCGCCCGGAGAGCTGGCACGGCTTCAACGAGGACCGCAACACGGCGTTCGTTGAGGGGCTGTGGGGTACGGGGCTGCGGCTGGAGGAGTGGGCGAGCGTTCTGGACGTCGAGCTGCCTCCCATTCCTGTGACGAGCCGGTATCCGAAGGCGTGGCTGTCGCAGTCCTGCGCCAAGGGGCGTCGCTACGGACGTAACTACCGGATTCCGCGGACGGTTGTGAAAGCCGTGGCGGGTTACATGGATCCGATGGAGGGCTCGCGTGCGGAGGCGATCGGGCGGGCGCAGCGGGCCAGCCGGTACGAGCGGGTGCCGGGTCTCGTGGTCGTGACCGGACATAACCCGCGTACGAGGACGCTCAAAGTGCGGACTCCGCGCTGGAGTTCCGCGACGATGTCCCTTGATGTTCTGGGGCCGCAGGAGCGGCTGCGTCTGTTCCGGGAGACGGAGAACGGGCTGGAGCCGCTGGCCGTCTGGCTGAGCGTCGACGGCCTGCCGCATCGGGCCCACAGCTGGGAGAACACATTCGCCACCGCCAACTCCCGGGTCGCCCAGGCCTGGGCGCGCTCGCGGTGGCCCGGGTTCGACGACCTGGAGGCGGAGGAACGGGAGAGGCATGCCGCCCAGTGCCCCCTGTGGGCTCGGCCGCACATGATGCGGCACTCCTATGCGCTGGTCTGGTACTCGATCCTGAGCGCCGTGTGGGAGCAGCGGCTCCAGGGGTTCACCGAGGCGGAGAAGCACGCGTTCCGCGAGCAGTTCGGCGACGTCTGGTACCAGCTGGCGACGATGCTCGGGCACCGCAACCCGCAGACCACCCGGGACTGGTACCTGGCGCCCTTCACAGCGCTGGAAGGCGACTACCTGATGGCGTTGGTCGACGGTGACCAGCGGGAAGCCGTCGACATCCTGCTGGGGAGGATCGCCGCGGGCAGTGAGCTGGTTCTGTCTCCGGTTCCCGCGGATGTGGAACTTGTCGATGATCCGGAGGATGACGAGTGAGCCGCAGAGGCCGCAGGGCGAGCGTTCCACCTGGGAACTGGCAGTCGCCGGAGCGGCTTGTCATCACGGAGGACGCGTGCAGCGTTCTCGTCGTCGAGGAGAAGGGGCGGCGCAGCAAGGTCTACGACTTCACGAAACTACAGGTCAGTACAGGCATTCAGCAGTGGATGGCCCGGTCTTTCGCGCGGGTCACCGGACCGACTTCCGGAGTCAAGCGGGTCAGCGCTGCCGAAAGTCTGTGGAGCGCCGTGCTGCTCCTGGCGGGGCATCTCGCGAAAGCGGACCCGGCCGTGCACCAGCCCGCGCATGTCACCGCCGTACACATCAAGGAGAGCTTTCTCGCCGTTCCGCTGGGGTCCAGGAAAACGCATGTCGATCGGATGCGTGCGATCTTTCGCGCGGACAAGGACCTGTCGGTCGAGGCGCGGAACGCCATCCTGCACGGGCGGCGGCCCGCGTACGAATCGCAGGTGCAGCCGTACGGTCACGAAGAGCATCAGGAGCTCATGACCGCGGTCCGTCACGACATCCGGGTCGCCCGCGACCGTATCCAGGAGGGGCGAGAGTTCCTGGCCGCGTACCGGCGCGGCGATCTTGGTGCGCCCGGCCGTTTCAACCATGCCGAGAAGCTCGGCCGCGTGCTGGACACTCTCGACCGGACCGGGGACGTGCCTCGGCGGGTGACGCCGTCGTCACCGCAGGGTGGCATCCCTTCCTGGGTGCAGGCATTGGGCGGTGTACACGAACTCGTGTCCCGGCTGACGCTGACACGCACGGAGACGGTGGCGTTCTGCTTGATGCTCATCGATCTGACCAGCGAGAACTACGGCACGATCGGCGAATGGCCGGCGGCGCACTTCCGGCCGGACGGTGACCTTGGAGGGCCTGCACTGGCTCTGGTGGACGGGGTGAAACCGCGCCGCGGGCCGTCGTTGGAGTTCATAGTGACGCCGCTGGAGGACGTGCCTGCATCGCTGGCCGACGTCCTGCAGGCGGGGGACGACGACAAGCATCTGTTTCGTTCCTCCTTGCGCATCTATCAACTGCTGCTGGACTTGACGCAATGGTCATGAGTTAGCTGTTCGGGTGCGATGATCTTCGGGTGGAGCGAGCTGAGGGTGCGGTTGCGGGGCGGCTGACGGATGATGTGTCGATCGGGTTGCTGGCGACGGTGTTCTCCGAGGAGATGGTGCAGGCCGCGATCGATGAGGCGGGTGCGCGTGAGGAGCGGACGCGATCGTTGCCGGCGCGGCTGATGATGTATCTGGCGATGGCGTTGTGGCTGGAGCCGGGCAAGGGCTATGTGCGCACGCTGCGGGGCTTGTTGGATGGGTTGCGCTGGTCGCGAGGGGGCTGGGACGGCTATCGGGTGCCCACCGACGGGGCGATCTCGCTGGCCCGTTACCGGCTCGGCGAGGCGCCCCTGCGCAACCTGTTCGACGAGGTCGCGGCCCCGGTGGCCGATTCGCGTACGCCAGGGGCGTTCTGGCGGGATCTGCGTCTGATGGCGGTGGACGGCACGGTCTTCGACCTTCCCGCGGGGGCCGCCAACGAGGCTGCCTACGCTGTGCCGGCCGGTGGCAGTCGTCCGCAGGCGAGGCTGGTGGCGCTGGCCGAGTGCGGCACCCTGGCGTTGGCGGGGGCCGCCTTCGACTCCATCGAGGTCGGCGAACGCGCCCTGTTCGAGCGTTTGTTGGACCGGTTGCGACCGGACATGCTGTTGCTGGCCGACCGCGGCTTTCCCTCCTACGACCTGTACACGGCCGTGGCCGGCCGCTGTCAGCTGCTGTGGCGGGTCTCCGCCTCCTTCGCCCTGCCGGTGAAGAAGCGCCTGGCGGACGGCACCTACCTGTCCGAACTGCGCGGCAGCCGACGCGGACAGTGCACCACGGTGCGGGTGATCGAGTACAGCGTTGCGGACGGCGATGGCGTCAGCGAGGTGTTCTGCCTGATCACCACGCTGCTGGACCCGACGGCCGCTCCGGCCCTGGAACTGGCCCGCTGCTATGCGGAGCGCTGGTCAGTGGAAGTCCTGTTCAAGCTGGTCAAGGTCGATCTCCGCGAGAGCGGTGGCATCCTGCGTTCGGGCAAACCCGACGGGGTGCGGCAGGAAATCTGGGCCCTGCTCTGCGTCTACCAGGCCCTGCGCACCCTGATCCACAAGAGCGCGGTGATCGCGGGCCTCGACCCGGCCCGCGTCAGCTTCCCGCCCGTACTGGATGCCGTCAAAGGCTCCGTCCGGGCGGCATTTTCCCCCTGAACTCCTCGCCCGCGCCCTCCAGTTCCTCATAGCCGACCTCCCCGACATGCTCATCCGCAACCGGCCCCCGAGAACCGCACCCCGCAAGACCAAACGCCCCCACCTCAGCTATCAAACACGCAGCTCAACCGACCCCGGAACCCGACTCGTCACCCGCACCATCGTGCTCCACCAACTGGCACCCGAAGTCTCAAACTCATGACCATTGGGACTTGACGGAGTTCGCCAGACGCCAGGGCGAAGAGACACACGCTTTCTGTTACCCGAAAGTCCGCGCCCGGGGAGGTCTCGCGTGGGGGCATGGCACCCATCGGAGCGGGATCGTGGCCTGGGCGGCGGGGCATGGCTTTCGCCCGGAGAGGAGAGCCGACAGTCCGGAAAGCGAGGGTGGTTCCCCTGGCGAACTCCCTGACGGCGGTGCGACGACAGAGCAGGACCAGGGGGAGGAGAAGGACGGAGAAGAGGCCGAGGGCCAGGGGCTGTCGGTCAATGTACACCGGCTCCGGCGGGCAGCGCTGGAGCGCGGGGGACGGCCCGTGGCACACACCAGGGAGACCTACCACAACTACCTGCGGACGAGCCGGTCGGCGGTCGAGCGCGGGCGCACGGTCATGCGCGAAGCGTTGGAGGAAGAGGTCACCAAGGCGCGATCGGTGCAGGAGATCCCTGTTCTGACACAGGAGTTCCTCGCACGCGCCGCCGAGACCCCGGAGCGTGCCGCGGCCGATATCGGCGTGGACACGGAGACTCTTGCCCGGCTGATCTCCGGCGAGCAGGACACGGTGCTGGTGGGCTGTACGGATCCGGAGAACAGCCCGATCACCGGACCCGGGAAACCGTGCGGCGCCTCATTCCTCGACGACTGCCTTCGATGCGAGAACGCCCGTGCGCTGCCCCGCCAACTGCCGGTCCAGGTCGAGGCCCACGGCCGGCTCAAGTACCTTCAGCGTGACCTCGATCCACGCCTGTGGGCGCACCTCCACGCCGAATCATTCGCCCGCCTGTCCAACCTGCTGGGGCACTACACCCCGGCCGAGCGCGCAGACGCCCGTGACCGCGTCACGGCCGCCGAGCGGGCGCTCGTCGACGACCTCATCAACGGAAGGATGGACCTGCGATGAGCACCGTGTCGGCGTCTGGCCCCTCGGCCGGGGCCGCCCTTCTACCAGGGCCGGACACCGTAGTCCTGACCCACCGCCCGCTCCGCGACTCGACGGACACGGCCACACTGTCCCGATTCGGGGATCCGGTATGGCACCTGGGCCCGGGGCTGCTCGATGATCAGCTGTGCCCGGTCAGCGAGAACTGGCCGCGTCTGATGCCCGACTCCCTCCGGGAAAGCTTCATGACGTGCGCCTGGGTCGCGCTGAACACCAACTGGCCCGCTCAACTGCAGCCGGGACTGATCGATGAGCAACCCGAAATCCTGACGGTCCATAAGTGGATCATGTCCATGTCGGTCTTTGCCGCGTGGCTGGATGCCCGCGGCGTTATGCGCCTGTGCGATGTCAGCAGCCGGGATCTGGGCCGGTACAAGAGTCACGTGCTGGACCTGACCAACTCGGCGGAGGACAAGAGGCGCCTACTGCATGCGGTCCGGGTCGTCTGGGGCTACCGGGACGCGCTGCCCGAGGAACACCGTCTTCCGCGTCGCAGACCGTGGGGTTCGGCCTCGACGGATGACCTGGTCGGCGTCAAGCGCGTGCAGAGCCCGTACAACAAGACGCCGCGCATCGATCCCGTCACCATGGAGGCCTTGCTGGCGTGGGCACTTCGGATGATTGAGGACTTCGGGCCCGACATCCGCGACGCGGCCCAGGAGGCACGACTGCTCCTGGACGGGCGGCATCCGGTGACCCTGGCGGCACGTGACCGGTTCGTCCGAGGCCGGGGCTCCTTGGAGGGGCGTCTCGCGGTCTATCTGAACGACCTGCGGCGAGCGGGTCGCGGGCTCCCCGGCACGAGACGCCGAGAGCGCCACGGCGGTCAGCTCGGAGTGGATCACCAGCACGTTGCCCGCATGGTGGCTTCCTCCGGGCCTCATGTGAAGCCGTACGACAGCCTGTTGCTGTCCATGGCCGAGGAATACGGCCTTGAACTGGAAGAGGACGCCTACTTCCTGGGCCCGATCACCGGAGCCTTCCAGGGTGCTCCGTGGCGCGACCGTCCGATCGGCGTGCGCGAGGTCAACCAGCTGGTGCGATACCTGACAGCCGCATGCTTCATCGTCATCTGTTACCTCTCCGGCATGCGCAGCGGGGAAGTTCTGCAACTGCGGCGCGGATGTCTGCGCGAGGACGAGCACGGCGGGCTTGTGCTCGTCGGTCGGCGAAGCAAAGGCTCCGACCACGATCCCGACCCCGACCCGGAAGAGACGGAGGAACGGCCATGGGCCGTGGTCGGCGCGGTCGCTCCCGCAGTGAACATGCTGGAGTCGCTCTCCGATGCCGAGCTACTGTTCCCGCCGAGCCGGCAACGCACCACCACGGTCCGCTCGCGCCGCAAGCAGTCGAAGCCGTCGGGCACGATGAACGACGACATCCGGGAGTTCATGAACTGGGCGAACACCCAGTTCTCCGGCCGGGATGATCCAGCCATCCCGCCGGACCCGACCAAGGGCGTTCACGCGGCACGCTTCCGCCGCACGCTCGCCTACTTCGTGGTGCGCCGCCCGGGCGGACTCGCAGCTGCACAAGCGCAGTACGGGCATGTGCGAGCGAAGGTGACACTCGGCTACGCGGGGGACGCCGACACCAGTTGGATGGAGGATCTCGCCCTCGAGGAACTGGAGATGGTCAGCGAGCAGGTGGACGAGGACCTGCGGGCCCTCGACCACGGCGAACACGTCAGCGGGCCGTCCGCGCAGGAGTACCGGAGCCGGGTGCGGAAGTCCGCGGCCGTGTTCACGGGACGCGTCGTCATCCAGGCCGACAACGCCCGACGTCTGCTGTCCAGCAAGCATCCCGACATCCACCACGGCCTTGGCATGACCTGCGTATGGCGATACGAGACCGCGGGCTGCCGGGAGGAACGAGAAGCCGCAGGGCTGGACGCGCACGGACCGGACGAACCGCTCTGCCGCACCACATGCACCAACCTTGCCTACACCGACCGCGACATCGAGAACAAGAAGAGAGAACTCGCCCGGCACGAGGCCGCCGCAGCTGATCCGCTGTCGCCGAGGCCCCTGAGGGACCGGGAAGCGGCGAAGGCCGCCCAGGCGCGTGCGGTGATCACCGCACATGAGCTGGAGCGGCATGAAAACAGCCGGCCGAAACAAGGAAAGGGGTGGCTCGATGGGGCGCAGACCTCGTGACCGGGACCGCGACGCCGCCGCAATCAAGTCGGCGGCGGAGCGACTGCTGGCCGGCACACCTCTGCGCTCCGCCTCGGGCAAGCTGACCGCGACCGAGCTGATCGTCGAGTCGGGGCTGCGCCGCGATGTGGTCTACCCGCACCACCAGGGCCTGGTCGACGAGTTCCAGCTGAGAGCCAAGGCGCAAGGCAGAGTTCCCACCGCCGCTCAGGAGCTCGCAGAGCGGTATGCGACCGTGGTCGAGGAGCTGAAGGAGACAAAGCAACAGCTCGTGGCAGAACGGGAGTTGACCGCTTTCCTGCGTCGGACCGTGGTGGAACTCTCGGTCGAGGTGGAGAACGTACGGCGTGATCAGGAGGACGCTCTGGACGCGACGGTGGTGCCCATGCCCCGGCGCCGTGGCCCGGGCCGCAGGTTCCCGCCGGCGGGCCCCGGGAGTTGAGCGGTCGCGTCTTCCGGCTCCGCCTTCCGCCGGTACGAGTCCCGGGCCATGCGCTTACCGAAGCCCTGCGGTACTTGCGGGGCGTACCGCGCCCGGTCCGAAGCGGGCCCGCGCCCGGTCGGCCGCGGCCTCGATCCGGCGGGTCTTGTCGTCGTCGGGAGTGCCGTCGAGCCCGAAGAACAGCTGCCGGGAGGCAGAGGTGGCGTCGCCGAGCTCACTCGCGCGCAGGGTGAGGGAGCGGACCCGGGCCCGCTGCAGCCCCAGGGCCAGGTGCAACGCGTGGGCCGCCGCGCGCAGTTGCGGGCTGTGTGCGGTGGACTCGGGCAGGGTGCGGCTGCGGGTGGTCGACGAGTAACCGGTACGGCTGGCGTACTGGACGGTCAGGGTCAGTGAGCGAGCGGTCTGCCGCTCGCCGCGCAGCCGGTTGCCGAGCTGTTCGGCGAGATGAGTCAGGGCGGCGCGTTGGCGGGAGGCGTTGAGCTCGTCGCGGACGAAGCGGTGCTCGGCGCTGAAGGTGCGCGGTGGGGCGCCCGGTGCGACGCGGGCAGGGTCGATGCCGGCCGCGCGCTCGCGGAGCTTGCGCCCGGTCGCCGTGCCCAGGATGCGCTGGAGTGTGAGCAGCGGGGTGGCGGAGATCTGGTCGGCGGTGTGCAGACCGTACGAGGCCAGGGTGCGGGCGGTGGCCGGGCCTACGCCGGGCAGCGCCCCGGCCGGAAGCCCGGTGAGGAACCGGGTGATTGCCTCGGGGTCGTCCAGGACGGCGCGCACGGCGCCGGGCTCTCCGCGGTGCGCGGCGAGTTGGGCGAGCAGGGGATTGGGGCCGATGCCGACCGTCACGTCGAGGTCGTGGACCGCGGCCGCGCGCATCCGGATCAGCGCCGCGAGTCCGGCGGCGTCGCGATCGAAGTAGCGGGTGCTCCCGGACACGTCGGCGAGCGCCGCGTCCGGCGGCAGCGCCTGCACGACGGGCGTGAACTCGCCGATCATGCCGAGGAGATGGCGGTACGTGGCATCCGGCTGCGGATCGCCGAAGTGAAGGTAGAGGATCATCGCCACTCACCCCGCGCTTCCGGGACTCGCATGATGGAAGGTCCTTCCGTCGAGAGCGGTCAGGGCGGCAGGAGTGCCGGGCGGCTGCAGGTCGGCCCAGGGGTGCAGGGCGTAGCCGGTCGACTGGGTGATGGTGCGGCGGGTGCCTCTCGCCTGGCGCGCGGCGAGCTCGGGGCTGGTGAGGCGGTCGGCGACGGCGGCGGGGCCGCCCTC
The DNA here is from genome assembly GCA_963820715.1 of uncultured Actinomycetota bacterium. Lineage (GTDB taxonomy): Bacteria > Actinomycetota > Actinomycetes > Streptomycetales > Streptomycetaceae > Actinacidiphila. Next base: position 182,695 of record CAWGAU010000010.1, read on the forward strand.
GCGGTACAGGTCGATCAGCTCGGCCAGGTTCCAGGCGGCCGTGCCGGTGATGCTGAAAGCGCGCGGCGGGCGGCGGGCCAGTGTGCCGCGTACGAGCAGCAGGCTGCTGTGGAAGACGGTGTGCGCGCAGCGGGCATGGCTGTCCTCGAAGAACGCCAGGTCGGACAGGCCGGTCGGGTCGTCGAGGGTGGCGAAGATGACGCGTTTGCCGGAGCGGATCGGCGGGGTCTGGGTGGCGACCTTGATCCCGGCGACCAGCACGGTGGAGCCGTGGCGAAGCTGCGACAGATCGGCGGCGGGTGTCACGCCGATGTCGGACAGCAGCGTTCGGTGTTCCTCCAAGAGGTGGCGGGAGACGTCCATGCCGAGCACGTCCAGTTCGGCGGCAAGCTGCTCGGAGCCGGACATGAGGGGGAGGCCGGTGGTTGTGGTGACGCTGTTGTCGTTGCCGGTATCGGTGTTTCCCATGGGGAGTTGGCCTGTGGTCGAGCCCTTGCTACGCCCTGCGCGGTGCAACTCGGTGACCTTCAGGAGCAGCTCGCGGCGCGGCCCGAAGGCGTCCAACGCCCCGACCTGGGCCAGGCGTTCCGCCAGCGGGCGGCTCGGCCGGGCGCGCTGCCAGAAGTCCTCGAGGGAGGTGTAGGGCTGTCCGGCGGTGATGCGCCCGCTCTCGGCCTCGGTGATGCCGCGGATCTGCGAAAGCCCGATCCGCACCCCCCACTTACCAGACATCAGTTCGATTGTGTGTGCGGCCTGGGACTCATTAATGTCAGGCAGCAGCAGCGGCACCCCATGGCGCCGGGCGTCCGCGGCGAGCACCCGCTTGTGGTACATCCCCGGATCGTGTGTGAGCAGCCCGGCGAGCAGGGCCGCCATGCGGTGGGCCTTGAGCCAGCTCGACTGGTACGCGGGCTGCGCGAACGCCGCCGCGTGCGCCTTGGCGAACCCGAAGCTGCCGAAGCCCTCCAGGATGTCCCACACGTCCCGGACCGCCTGGACCGGATAGCCGCGCTTTCGGGCCTGGTCGGCGAACCAGGCCCGGACCCGGCCCTGCCGCTCGGGATCGGACAGGGCGCGGCGCGCCTCGTCGGCCATGCCCCGGTCGCAACCGGTCATCGTCGCCATGATCGCGATGACCTGCTCGTGGAAGACGACCTGCCCCTCGGTCTCCTGAAGGATCGGCTTCAGGTCGGGGTGCGGATAGCGGGTCCGGGCCCGTCCGTCGCGGGCCTCGATCAGTGGCGCCACCATGTTCGCCGCCACCGGACCGGGCCTGAACAGGCTGATGTCCAGGGCCAGGTCATCGAACGACCGCGGCCGCAGATTCTGGACCATTTCGCGTTGACCAGGACTCTCCAGCTGGAAGGTGCCGAGTGTGTCCCCGGACGTGATCATGTCGTACGTGGCCGGGTCGTCCGGCGGTACCTGCGCGGGGTCGTCCAGGTCGAGGCGCTCGCCGGTGACGCGCTCGATCTCGGCGACCGCGTGCGCGAGTGCCGACTGCATGCGTACGCCGATGACGTCGATCTTCGGGTGTCCGGTGTCCTCGATGTCCTCCTTGTCGAACTGGGACATGGCGATGTTCTCCACGGTGGTCGGAGCCACCGGGGTGCGCTGCAGCAGCCCGGCGTTGGAAACCAGCAGACCGCAGGGGTGCATGGCCGCCTCGTGTGGCAGCCCGTCGAGCGCCTCCACCAGCTCCCACAGCCGGCCGTGGTCCTCGGCCGCGACCTCGCGCAGCTCCGGCAGCTCGGCGAGCGCCGCCCGTACGTCCTTGGCCCGGATGTGCGGGAACGCCTTGGCCAGGCGCGCGGCCTTGTCGGGGGCCATGCCCCGGGCCCGCGCCACGTCCTCGATCGCGCCGCGCGCCCGGTACGTCTTGTACACCGCGAGCGTCGCCACCCGGTCGGCCCCGAACCGCTCCCGTACCGCCTGGTAGATCTCCAGGCGCCGCGCCGACTCCACGTCCAGGTCGATGTCGGGCAGTGCCGAGCGCCGCTCCGACAGGAACCGCTCCATCAGCAGCCCGTGCGCCACCGGGTCGACCGGGCTGATCCCCAGCAGATGCGTGACCAGCGACCCCACGCCCGAGCCGCGCGCCGCGACCCGGATACCGAGCCGCTGGGCCTGCGCCGCCACCTCGGCCACCGTCAGGAAGTACCCGGCGAAACCGTGCCCCGCGACGATCCTCAGCTCGTCCTCGAGCCGGTCCCACCGCCCCACCTCCCGGTGGTAGCCGCGACTCATCATCCCCGCCGCACACCGGTCGGCAAGGACCCGGTCGGCCAACTCGGCGCGCGCGCCCACCAGTTCGGGCTCCGGAAGATTCAGTCGACCGAGCCCGAACGCCTCACCCGGATCGACCGCGCAGGCCGCCGCCGTCTCCTCGGTCACCGCGAGCAGCCGCCGCGCATCGGCACCTCGGTCGCCTGCGGCCTCGGCGATCCGCCCGGCGATCCGCTCCATCTCCCCGGCGTCCTTCAGCCATCGCTGCCCGCCGTCGAGCCGGGACGCGTCCCGCCCGTCGACAGGTATCAGCAGACGGGCGGAATCCAGGATGTCGGCGACCTCGCCCTGATGCGGATCCGCATAGCGCACGGCATTGCTCAGCACGGCCGCCACCTGCTGCTCGGCGGCGAAGCCCGCCATCCGCGCGGCGAGCCGCAGCGACCCCGGACCCGTACCGGACCTCCCGTGCCACGACGCCTCCATGCGCAACGACTGTCCGAACCGCTCCCGCCACGGATCGAGCAGCGCGGCCGCCCTGTCGGGGCGTCCCGCGGACAGGGCCTGCCCCACCTCGGAGTCCGCCCCGAGCAGCACGAACACGTCGCCGTCCGGGCAGTCCAGGTCCTCCCAGGAGATGCCCTGATCTGACGCCGCCGATGCCGACACCAGGCGGCACAGCTCGGCCCAGCCGCGCGCGTTCCGGGCCAGGAACACCGCGCGCTGCGGCGCCTCCGTCACGAACGCGCCACCCCGGGCCGGGGTCCGCTGCCGCCCCGACGGTGCCACTCCGGCCGCCGGTGCGCCCGGCACCGCCAGATCGACGCCGAACAGCGGCCGGACTCCGGCTCGCGCACACGCCTTCGCGAAACGCACCGCACCCGCGAGCGAATCCCGGTCGGTCAGCGCCAAGGCGTCGAGCCCGCGCTCCGCGGCCCGCGCCGCCAGTGCCTGCGGGTGACTGGCCCCGTAACGCAGCGAGTAGCCGCTCGCTGCGTGGAGATGCGTAAACGACATACACACCTCCTGGTTCCCATAAGCCCCCTTTGTGTCATCTGTGTCATCTCGACCGCGAGAAACACCCTAACTCAATGTTCGCACATTCATTCGATTTATGGTGCGGCGGAAGGCGCGCGCAGGCCTTCTTGCTGCCGGTGGATTCGGAGGTCAGCGCCACAGCGTGTCGAGGGGCAGCACGTGCAGCCGGTCCTCATAGGTGTAGGACCGTTTCCCCAGGTTGATCACCACTCCGCCCGCGAAGTCCTCGCCGAGCCGATCCCGCAGGGCCCGTAGCCCTGCGAAGTCGCTGTCCTTGACCGTGGCAGCTGCTTTGACCTCCACCCCCGCGACCGTCCCGGCGCCCGTCTCCATCACCAGGTCGACTTCCTGTTGGTCCCTGGTCCGGTAGTGCGAGAAGGAGACGGCTTGCTGGGACCAGCCGGACTGCTTCAGCAGTTCGTTGACCGTGAAGGTCTCCACGAGATGGCCGAACTGGGTGAGCGCCGCCGGAGTGCGGGCCTGCAACTTCTGCCCGGTCACGCCGAGCAGGAAGGAAGCGAGTCCGGTGTCGACGGCATGGACTTTCGGGGTCCGGGTGGCGCGGTTGGTGGCCGACCGCCCGAACGCCTCAAGGCGGTGCACGAGGAACACGGTCTCGAGAAGCCCGATGTAGTCACGCACCACGCTCACTTCGAGACCAACCGCGTCGGCGACGTGGCTGATGTTGAGCACCTGTCCGGTCTGCCCGGCCAGTCGGCGCAGGACCTGGGGAAGTACCTGCCGCTGCCGGACCTTGCGGATCTCCAGCACGTCCCGCTCGATGACGAGATTGACGAAGTCGCGGAACCAGCGGTCCCGGGACCGGCCCGGGACACGGGCCAGGGCGAGGGGAAAACCGCCGGCCAGGACCATGTCCTCGTATTCCTGGCGTGAGGTGAGTGAGGGCTCCGCCGTCACCAGGGCGCCCGGATTGCTGACCAGTGCGTCGAGCGCGGTCTCCTGGCGCTCCCGTAGCTCCCCTTGGGAGAGCGGCCACATCGTCGTCACGTGCGCCCGGCCGGTGAGGGACTGGCTAGCGAGCGGCAGGGTGTCGTAGCGGGTGGAGCCCGTCAGCAGGTAACGCCCGGGGCGCAGATCCCGGTTGAGCTCGGCCTTGATCGAGTCGAGGAGGGGCGGGACGTGCTGGAATTCGTCGATGCATACCGGTGTGGGGCGGTCGGAGCTGACGAAGAGGCCCGGATCCGTCGCCACCGCGTGCCGGGTGTCGACCTCGTCCAGATCCACGACGTCGACTCCGTGGCCCGCGGCGCAGGCGGCGAGGAGTGTGCTCTTGCCGACCGTACGAGCACCAGTGAGAACGATGACCGGTTCGTCCAGGAGCAGCTCCTTCAGGACCGTCTCCAGGTGACGGGGGAATCGGTGCGACGCGGCGGGGTTCACCATGGCAGGCCCTTGCTTCCGGCGGATGGAAAGAACCTCATTACACCAAATCTGCCGCTATGAAGTAGGCGATTCGTGAGCCGGTTTACCCAAATCTGCCGAGGCGTTTTCGAAAAATCTGCCGCCCCAGCTCAACTCGTTCGAGTGTCCGCCGGGCAGCCGCGATCAAGGTCGCGAGAACCGGTGCTGCCCGACCATCCGGTTGTCACTCAGGTGCAGACCGGTGGTCCAGCCCCACCGACGCCTGGAACATCGGGGTCAGGAGATCGACGAGTTCCCCTTCCCGAGGTCGGACAGGGGTGCGAACGTACCCGGCTGCTCTCCGTGGGCACCCCGGAGGGTGTTACTTGGCGGCAGCGCGTACCAGGTCCAGGTAGCGGTCCCAGTCCCAGTACGGTCCGGGGTCCGTGTGGGTGGCGCCAGGGACCTCGGAGTGGCCGACGATGTGTTCGCGGTCGATGGGGATGTCGTAGCGGGCGCTGATGTCGGCGGCGAGTTGGGCGGAGGCGCGGTAGGCGGAGTCGGTGAACCAGCGGTCCGGGGCGTCGACGTATCCCTCGTGCTCGATGCCGATGCTGCGTTCGTTCCACTCCCGGTTGCCCGCGTGGTAGGCCACGTCGGCCTCGCGGACCAGCTGGGTGAGGCGGCCGTCGGAGGAGCGGATCAGGTAGTGCGCCGCGGCCTGGTGTGCCGGGTCACCGAAGGCGCGCGCGGCGTCCTCGTCGCGGGACTGGGTGACGTGGATGACGATCCGGTCGATGCGGTAGTCGTCCGGCCGGTCCGCGTAGCGGTAGTTGGCGTCGGAGGCGGCGGTCCACCGGGCGCCCGGCTGGTCGACGGTGCCCTCCCGTACGTCTCTTATGTCCAGGAGGCCGCTTCGCTGGCCGGGAAGTTCGGCGACGGCGGCGAAGCCGAGCCCCGCGACGGCCGCGGCCCCCGCGCCGAACAGGAGGGCGCGGCGGGTGACGGCGCGCCGCGGCGGCTCCCGGCGCGTGGCGGGGCGGCGGGGGCCGGGTATGTCGTTGTCGCTCATGGTGTACGGCCTCCGAGGACGTCGGAATCGGGTCGGCTGCCGCCGGGGACAGCGGCCACGCGCGGACACCTCGCAGGACGTGCGGAGGGTCTGCGCGCGGACGCCCCGCAGCATGTGCGGGGCGTCCGCGGCACGGCGTCCGCCGACGCGAGGAGCCGGACCGTGAACCGGCGGGCCAGGTTGACGTGTCGGCGCATTGGCCGCTACCCCGTTGCTCCGGGGGTGGTGGGCGGGAAGGTCAGGATGATGCGTCCTCGCAGGCCGCCCTTGTCGAGCATGGTGTGGGCTTCGGCGGCCTGGTCGGCCGGGAGAGTGGCGGCGACGCGAGGGGCAAGCAGGCCCGATTCGACCTGCTCGCGCAGCCTGGCGATGGCGGTGTGGTCGGCGGCGCGGGTGCGGACGTTGACGGGGTGCACGGTGATACCGCGGCCGGGGGTGCCGTCCCAGAACAGGAAGTCGGCGATCCGGCCGTCGTTGCGTACTGCGGGAGTGATGCGGTCGCGGAGCATTGCCGCGTCCACGACGGCGTCCGCGCCGGTGGGAGTGAGGGCGAGGATCTGCTGTACGGCACCGTCTCCGCGCGGGACGACGGCCTCGGCACCGTACGAGCGCAGCAGCTCGGTGTCCGTCTCCGACGCGACCGCGATGACGCGCAGGCCTTCCGCGGCGGCGAGTTGGACGGCGTAGCCGCCGACCGCTCCGGCGGCCCCGGTGACCACGAGTGTCGCGCCCGGTGCGAGGTCGAGTGAGTCCAGCGCGCATCGGGCGGTCAGCGCGTTCATCAGGAACGACGCGGCCTGGGGGAACGTGGTCGCGGCCGGTTTGCGCGTGACGGACTCGGCGGGGAGGACGACGTACTCGCTGTAGCCGCCGTGCCGGCCGTGGTTGTCGACGAGACCGACGACCTCCAGGCCCACGGACATCTCCTCTTCCCCTACGGAATCGACGTCGTCCGCGACCTCGTCGATCGTCCCTGCCACGTCCATGCCGGGGATGAAGGGCGGCTCGAGGCCCCGGTAGTAGTCGGCGAGGGAGCCGTCGCGGAGCATGACGTCGGCCGGATTGATCCCGGCCGCGCGTACCCGTACGCGTACCTGGCCGGGGCCGGCGTGCGGTTCGGGGAGATCGACGAGGCGGAGGACTTCGGGTCCGCCGTAGGTGGACAGGCCGATGGCCTTCATGGACAAGCTCCTGATCGGATCGGTGGAGAGGAAAGGCGGAGCGGGGCATGTTCCATGCCCCGCTCCACGCTGCCGCGCTGCTGTGCTGGTCAGGCGTCGATGCTGGCCATGTTCGCCTCGTCGTGGCGCTCGCCGGCGGCGGGCGTGAGGTTGTTCAGGCGCTCGAGCTGGGCGGCGCTCAGCTCGATGCGCGTCGGCGGCGGTGTTCTCCTCGACGCGGGCGACGCGCTTGGTGCCGGGGATCGGGGCGATGTCGTCGCCTGCGCGAGCAGCCAGGCCAGCGCGATCTGCGCCGGGGTCGCGCCGAGCCTCGGCGCCGACGGCCCGACCTCGTCGACGATGCGCAGGTTGCGCTGGAAGTTCTCGCCGGTGAAGCGCGGGTTGGTCTTGCGCCAGTCGTCGTCGGGGAGGTCGTCGGGCGAGCGGATCTGGCCGGTGAGGAAGCCGTGGCCGAGCGGCGAGTAGGGAACGAAGCCGATGCCCAGCTCGCGCAGCAGCGGCAGGAGCTCGGCCTCCGGAGTCGCGGGTCCACAGCGAGTACTCGGTCTGCAGCGCGGCGACCGGGTGCACGGCGTGGGCGCGGCGGATCGTGTCCGGGGCCGGCCTCGGACAGGCCGATGTGGCGGACCTTGCCCTCGGCGACGAGCTCGGCCAGGGCGCCGACGGTCTCCTCGATCGGGGTGTTCGGGTCGACGCGGTGCTGGTAGTAGAGGTCGATGTGGTCGGTGCCGAGCCGCTTGAGGGAGCCCTCGACCGCGGCGCGGATGTTCGCCGGGCTGCTGTCGAGCGACGCCCAGGTCCGCCGCCGCGACGTGGGAGATGAGACCGAACTTCGTCGCCATGACGACCTCGTCGCGGCGGCCCTTGATGGCCCGGCCGACGAGCTCCTCGTTGTGGAAGGGACCGTAGATCTCGGCGGTGTCGAGGTGGGTGACGCCGAGGTCGAGCGCGCGGTGGATGGTGCGGATCGACTCGTCGTCGTCCAGGCCGCCACCCGATGGTGTAGGAGCCGGCCATGGACATGGCGCCGAGGCCGATGCGCGAGACGTCGAGTCCGCCGAGGGAGATGTGCTTCATCGGATACTCCGTACTTCTGACGGGTGGGATGGGTGGCGTGGGTGGCTGATCGCGCTGTCAGGCGGTGGCGTCGTCGAGGCCGAGGTTGCCGCCGAGCGGGCGGGATGCCTGGGCCTGGGCGAGCAGCTCGCGGGCCTTGGCCTCGACGCCCTCGATGGCGTCGGCGCCGGCGACGAAGCGCAGCGGCGGCTCGGCCTGGTCGGCGATGGTGAGCAGGGCGCGGGCGAGCTTGACGGGGTCGCCGCCCTGCTGGCCGTTCATGGACTTCCAGGCCTCGACGGTGGCGCGGGTGCGCTCGGCGTAGTCGGCGATGGTCGGCTCGGGCCAGGTGGTGGAGGCGTCCACGAGCAGCTCGGTGCGGAAGAAGCCGGGCTCCACGGTTGTGGTGCGGATGTTGTACGGCTCGACGTCGTAGCGCAGCGACTCCATCCAGCCCTCGACGGCGAACTTGGAGGCGGCGTACGCGACGCAGAACTCCTGGCCGATCAGGCCGGCGGAGGACGAGAGGGTGATGAGGTGGCCGTCACGCTGCTCGCGCAGGATCGGCAGGATCGCGCGGGTGACGTTCATCGGGCCGAACAGGTTCGTCTCGAACTGCCAGCGCATCTGCTCGGCAGTGATCTCCTCGAAGTAGCCGGCGTAGAAGTTGCCGGCGTTGTTGATCAGCACGTCGATGCGGCCGAAGCGGTCGACGGCGGCCTGGGCGGCGGCCTCGGCGTCGGCCGGGCTTGTGATGTCCAGCTTGGTGACCAGGAGGTTGTCCTGCGGGCCGCCGAGGGTCTTCTCGACCTCCTCGGGGCGCCGCCCGGTGGCGACGACCTGGTGGCCGGCCGCGAGGGCCTCGCGGGCGATGTCCGTGCCCAGACCGCGTCCGGCACCGGTGACGAAGATGACCTTGCTCATGAGGGGAGTCCGTTCCTTGAGGGTTCTGTCGGGTTCTTACGGGTTCTTACGGGTTCTTACGGGTTCTTACGGGGCGGTCTGGGGTGGGGTCAGGCCTGGTCAGTGGGCATGATCCACAGCTCGCCGATGGAGGCGTGCCGGGGCCGGGTCACCATGTAGGCAACGCCGTCGGCGATGTCCTCGGGCTGCAGGACCTCGGTCTGCTCGTAGAAGGCGTCGGTCGCCTCGCGGACGTCGGGCTTGTGGAAGTTGTGCGAGGCCAGCTCGGTGGCCACACCGCCCGGCTCCAGGACGCCGACACGCACGTGGCGCTGGGTGATCTCCTTGCGCAGCGACTCGGTGAAGCCGTTCACGCCGAACTTGGTGAGGCTGTAGACGCCGTAGCCGCTCCAGGCCTCGCGGCCGGCGATCGAGCTGATGTTGACGATGTCGGCGACCCGGCGCGGGTCGTCCTCGCCGGCCTTGAGCAGGTGCGGCAGGGCGGCGTGCGTGGTGTGCAGCAGGCCCTGGACGTTGACAGCGATCATGCGCTCCCACTCGGTGGGGTCCGCGTCGACGACGGGGCCGAGCAGCATCAGACCGGCGTTGTTGACCAGAATGTCCAGGCGTCCGAAGTGCTCGACGGTCTGCTGCACGGCAGCCTCGGCCTGGGCGCGGTCGGTGATGTCCGCCTCCACCGCCAGGGCCCTGCCGCCGGCGGCGGTGATCTCGGCGGCGAGGGCGTCGAGGCGTTCCTTGCGGCGGGCCACCAGCGCCACCGAGGCGCCCTGCTCAGCGAGCTGCCGGGCGGTGGCGGTGCCGATACCGCTGCTCGCGCCGGTGACGAGTGCGACGGTGCCGGTGAGCTTCGAAGTCATGGGGGAATCCGTTCTGCTGGTGCGCTGCGCATATATCAATACGGGCACTCTGCTGATTCTTCGCTAAAGGGGTGAAAGTCGCCCTACATCTAGGCAACCACCTGGAGGGCCCGCGTGGGGCGCCGTACGGGGCACCCCTCTACCGGGGGTCTGGCGGTACCCCCCACGGGGCCTACTGGTGACCTCCACGCCAGAGCGGTCAAGGGCCCCGGATTGTGCCGGGGTCCTCGAACCCCTCAGGAATCGGCCGGGCCATCCGCGTCCGCTGCGCACGCCCCACGGCAGCCGTGGAGAACGAGCGGAGGACGAGGGCCCGCCGGTCACGCTATTGGTCGACGACCTGCATCTGCATTTCATTCATGCGTCCGCCGTGCACTTCGATCTCGGCGAAAGCGGTGTCGATGTCGCGAAGGTCCTTGGGCGAAAGGCGGACGTCGAGTGCGCCCAGGTTCTCGTTCAGGTGCTTCGGGTTACGGGTGCCGGGGATCGGCACAATCCACGGCTTCTGCGCCATAAGCCAGGCCAGGGCAACCTGAGAAGGCGTCGCATTCTCGTTCTTGGCGATGCGACTGAGCGTGTCGACGACCGGCGTGTTGGCCGCCAGGTTTTCCGGAGAGAAGCGATCGAACGTGGTTCGCAGGTCCGTTTCGGGATCGAGCTTCGTGTCACCGTTCATGACGCCCGTGAGGTATCCCATTCCGACGGGGCCCCACGGGACGAAGCCGATTCCCAGCTCCTCGCTGACCGCGAGGACGCCGTTCTTCTCCGGGTCCCGCTCCATCAGCGAGTACTCCGTCTGGATCGCCGTGACGGGCTGCACGGCATGGGCGCGCCGGATGGTCCGGGCGCTCGCTTCGGAGAGGCCGAAGTGCAGGACCTTCCCCTCCGCGATGAGGTCCTTGACCGCACCGGCCACCTCCTCGATCGGCACAGCGGGGTCCACCCGGTGCTGGTAGTAGAGGTCGATGTGGTCCGTCTGGAGACGCTTGAGGGATCCCTCGACCACCTTCTTGATGTGGTCAGGCCTGCTGCTCAGCGTGCCGGCTTCGATGTCGAAGCCGAACTTGGTGGCGATCTTGACCTCGTCGCGGACGGGCGCGAGTGCCTGCCCCACGAGCTCCTCGCTCGTGTACGGGCCGTACACCTCGGCGGTGTCGAAGAATGTCACGCCCCGGTCGTGTGCCTCGCGCAGGACCTTGATGCCCTGGTCGATATCGACGGGAGGCCCGTAGTTCGCGCTGATGCTCATCGCACCGGCACCCATTTCCGAAACTTCCAGCTCTCCGAGCTTGCGGGTCTTCATTTCGTTTCTCCTTCTTGGGGGCGGGAATCCCATTGGTCGGTTATTGGCGGGAGAGGTAATCCGCGGCCGGCTCCCGCGACACGGCTGCGGTCAGCCGACGATTCAGCCGACGACGACGACCGGCTTGACGACGCTCTGGTCGCGGCTGCGCATCAGTTCCAGGCTGTCGGCGAGGCTGTCCCACCCGTGCAGCACGTGGGTGGCCAGCGGCTGGGTGTCGAGCTTGCCGTTCGCGATCAGCAGCAGGAGGCGTTCCATGTAGTCGCGGCCCTGGCTGGCCTGGGCGGCGGTGAGGAACTTCTCCATCACGCCGTAGTTCCAGACGTCCATCGGAAGCGTCACGGTCTCGTCGTCGAAGAAGCCCGAGACCACCGAGACATGGCCGCCGAACTTGGTGAGCCGCATCGCGGTGCCCATCTGGTCGCTCGCGCTGCCGCCGCTGGCCACCAGCACGCTGTCGATTTGTACGCCGCCGGTCAGCGCCATGATCTGCTCGTAGACGTCGCCCTGCTTGTAGTCGACGAGGTCGGTCGCCCCGTACTGCCGCGCGAGGTCCATGGTGTTGGGGCGCGAGCCGACGGCGATGATGCGGCCCGCGCCGCGCAGTGCCGCCGCGGCCACCCCCATCAGGCCCACCGGGCCGACGCCCAGGATGACGACGACCTCACCGAACTGGATCTCCATCCGCTCCACACCGGTGAAGCCGGTGGCGGCCATGTCGTCAACGGAGACCGCCTGCACGTCGGTGACCTGGTCGGGGATGTGCGCCAGGTTGGAGTCGGCGTCGAAGCACTTGACCAGTTCGGAGAACCAGCCGCCGTTGGTCGGGTCGTCCGAGAAGTACGGGCTCTTGCTCTGGTGGAACTTGCCCTCGCCGCGCTGGGCCCGCGGGTGGCGCCAGTCCGCAAGGCCCGCGGGGAGCACGACACGGTCACCCGGCGTGAAGTCGGTGACCTCCTCGCCGACCTGCTCGACGACGCCGACGGCCTCGTGGCCGATGACCTTGCCGAGCGCGTTGGGCAGCGACAGCGAGTCGATGAGGTGTACGTCGGTCGTGCAGGTCGCCACCGCGGTCGGGCGGACCAGGGCGTCGTACGGTCCGATCTCAGGGACCGGGACGTCCTGCCAGGCGGCGCGGCCCTTCTCCTGGATGACGTAACCCTTCATGGTCTTCGTGGCCTTCATGCGGGGGTGTTTCCTCTCGTGTTGCCTTGGGTGATGCTCAGTCCCGCGGGGGCGTACGGGTGCGTACGGGTACGGGGTTCAGCGGGGCGAGATGCGGACGGTTGCCGCCTTCGGGCCGTCGCCCTGCATGATCGGGACGGCGTCGCTGCCCGGGTACTTCGCCTCGTAGGCGGCGTCGATCGCGGCGTCGAGGTCGTCGCCGCCGACGGGCTCGAAGACCACGTCGTGGAACTCTCCGGCGACCCGCACGCGGCCGGCCCGCTGGCCGACGGCAGCCTGGTACCAGCTCGAGGACCGTCCGGTGGCGGCGCGCACGTAGACGTCGCCGTCCACGACGAGCGCCCAGGTCTGGGTCGGGGTGCCGTAGGTGGTGCCGTCCGCGCGGAGGGGGGCGACGAACAGGTCGGTGTTCTCGGTGATCGTGCGGAGGTCTGCGGGGCTCCAGGAAGTCATGACGATCCTTCTCTCGGATGTGGTGCGGGGTGGTGCGGGATGGGCGGGTGAGACCGGCCGGAGGTCGCGGATGGTGTGTGCGACGCTGCTCGCGCCGGCGTCGGCGCGACGCGCCGGTGACCGGGATACTCGGCTGCGGCAGGCTCGTGACCTTGGGAGTCGAGGGATCCGACTCCGGCCCGTACGGCATTTCTGCCACCATCGGCAGTTTGGTCGGATCTGCCGGTCTATGCCTGTTTTCCAGGTAACCACCAGCGGGGTCCGCGTGGGGGGCCGTACGGGGCACCCCTCTTCCGGGGGTCTGCCAGTTCCCCTTTGCGTACGGTCGGCCCGCGGTGTCCGCGTGTCGTGCGGGCAGGGACCACGGATCCGTGATCCGTGGTCCCTGCGCACCCGCCGGATCTGGATCACCCTGGAGCGGGTCCTGCCTCCCCGAGAAGGGGGCAGTCTCAGCCCGCACCCCGTCCCGCCGCCTGTGCGGTGGGACGGGGTGCCGCCGTATCCACAATGCGGAGCCCGCTCCTCACCGCTTGCTGCGCCGCCGGACGGCGTAGCCGTACTGCTCGGGCCAGCGGGGCTCGACGCCGAGTTCGAGGGCGGCGTGCTGGGGCCAGTAGGGGTTGCGCAGCAGTTCGCGGCCGAGCAGGACGGCGTCGGCCTGTCCGCTGGACACAATGTCCTTGGCCTGGGCGGGCTCCACGATCAGACCGACCGCGCCGGTGGCGATCCCGGTCGCCTCCCGCGCCTGGGCGGCGAAGGGCACCTGATAGCCGAGTCCGACGGGGATCGTGGCGTCGGGGACCATGCCTCCGGAGGACACGTCGAGGAAGTCGACGCCGTGCGCCCGGAGCTCCTTCGCGAGACGGACGGTGTCATCGCCGGTCCAGCCCTCGCGCTCGTCCTCCGGGTTCTCGGTCAGCCAGTCGGTGGCCGAGGTACGGAAGAAGACCGGCAGGTCGTCGGGCCACACCGCGCGTACGGCGTCGACCACCTGGAGGGGGAAACGCAGCCGGTTTTCGAAGCTGCCGCCGTAGGAGTCGGTGCGGTGGTTGGCGGCGGGCGAGAGGAAGGAGTTGATCAGGAAGCCGTGAGCGCCGTGCAACTCGACCACCTGGAAGCCCGCGGCCAGGGCGCGCTTGGCCGACTCGGCGAAATCGACTACCAGCTGCTGGATTTCCTCGACCGTGAGCTCGTGCGGCATCGACCGCCCGTCGAATGGCTGCGGGCTGGGTGCGACCGCCTGCCAGCCGCCCTCGGCCTCGGGTATGTACTGGCCGGTGAGCCAGGGCTTGTCGACGGACGCCTTGCGGCCGGCATGGTTGAGCTGGATGGCCGGGACCGCGCCGTGGGAGCGGATGGCCGCGGTGATGCGCGCGAACGCCTGCTGCTGCCGGTCGTTCCACAGTCCCAGGTCGCCCGGGGTGATGCGCCCGTCGGGGCGGATCCCGGTGGCCTCGGCCATCACCAGGCCCGCGCCGCCGGCCGCCCGGCTGGCCAGGTGGGTGAGGTGGAAGTCGGTCGGCGCCCCCGTCTCCGGCCCGTCCGAGGCGGCGGAGTACATGCACATCGGGGCGGTCCAGACGCGGTTGGGGATCTCAAGTGACCGCAGGGTCAGGGCGGTGAACAGGGTGCTCATGGGGTGGTCCTCATCAAACGTGGTGTACCGGCCCGGGGGCGGACAGGGATCCGGGGCGGTACGGGGTGCTGTATTACGGGGTGCGGTGTACGGGTGCGGCCGGTCCGGCCGCCGTCGGTGCGCGGGCGAACCGCTGGGGGTGTCGGTGACGCGACGCAGCGCCACGACACGGTCTTGGCGCAGGACAGTCCAAGTGGCTGTGGGGTACCGAGGGTGATGGTGGATGTGTCGCATTCCGACGGCGGTCGCCGGGGCCCTGCGGACCTCGGGCACAGCCGACGCCCCGCCGGGCCGCCGCCTGCCCCACAACAGCCGTGGAGGGCGACGGCCCGTCGGTCACGCTATTGGTCGACCAGTTCCATCTGCGCCGCATTCATGCGTCCGCCGTGCACTTCGATCTCGGCGAAAGCGGTGTCGATGTCGCGAAGGTCCTTGGGCGAAAGGCGGACGTCGAGTGCGCCCAGGTTCTCGTTCAGGTGCTTCGGGTTACGGGTGCCGGGGATCGGCACAATCCACGGCTTCTGAGCCATAAGCCAGGCCAGGGCAACCTGAGAAGGCGTCGCATTCTCGTTCTTGGCGATGCGCCTGAGCGTGTCGACGACCGGCGTGTTGGCCGCCAGGTTTTCCGGAGAGAAGCGATCGAACGTGGCTCGCAGGTCCGTTTCGGGATCGAGCTTCGTGTCACCGTTCATGTCGCCCGTGAGGTATCCCATTCCTATGGGCCCCCACGGAACGAAGCCGATTCCCAGCTCTTCGCAGATCGCGAGCACGCCGTTCTTCTCCGGGTCCCGCTCCATCAGCGAGTACTCCGTCTGGATCGCTGTGACGGGCTGCACGGCATGGGCGCGCCGGATAGTCCGGGCGCTCGCTTCGGAGAGGCCGAAGTGCAGGACCTTCCCCTCGGCGATGAGGTCCCTGACCGTGTCGGCCACGTCCTCGATGGGCACGTCGGGGTCCACCCGGTGCTGGTAGTAGAGGTCGATGTGGTCGGTCCGCAGGCGCTTGAGGGATCCCTCGACCACCTTCCTGATGTGGTCCGGACTGCTGTTGGGCGTGCCACCGGCCTCGATGTCGAAGCCGAACTTGGTGGCGATCCTGACCTCGTCGCGGATGGGTGCGAGTGCGCGCCCCACGAGCTCCTCGCTCGTGTGCGGGCCGTATACCTCGGCGGTGTCGAAGAGCGTCACGCCCCGGTCGTGTGCCTCGCGCAGGACCTTGATGCCCTGGTCGATATCGGCGGGAGGTCCGTAGTTCGCGCTGATGCTCATGGCACCGGCGCCCATTTCCGAAACTTCCAGTTCCCCGAGCCTGCGGGTCCGCATTCCCTTCCTGCCCTCAGTGGCGCTTTTCCCGCTCCGGCTGCCGCTATTTCCTTGCGTCTCGTCCGCACGGGCAGACAGGACTGATGGCCCGGCGATCAAACCGGCTCCGACAATTCCGGCCGTGCCCATGAATCCGCGACGGCTCAAGGCGCTGCCGACTCGCTTTTCTGATTCCCTTGCGTGATGGCGCTTGGTCATGCAAAACCCCTTGGTCGGTTATCGGCGGGAGTACTTCACGTGGCCGATACCCAGGCAACCATCCGCGGGGCCCGCGTTGGGCGCCGTAAGGGGCACCCCTCTTCCGGGGGTCTGCCAGTACCCCTTTACGCCGCCCGCCCCCGCCATACCCGCCGTAGCGTGGAAGTCATGGACCACAGCACCGAGATCCGCGAGTTCCTGCGCACCCGCCGGGCCCGGATCACCCCGGAGGAAGCCGGCCTCACCCCGCACCCCGGCCCCCGCCGGGTACCGGGGCTGCGCCGCGAGGAAGTCGCCCAGCTCGCCGGGGTCAGCGTCGACTACTACGTACGCCTGGAGCGCGGCCGCACCCAGGGCGTCTCCCGCACTGTCCTGGACGCCGTCGCCCGCGCCCTGCGCCTGGACGACGCCGAACGCGCCCACCTCTTCGACCTCGCCCAGCCCACCGAGGCCCGCCCCCGCCGCAAGCGGCCGCTCGCCCCGCAGCGCGTCCACCCCGACCTGTACCAGGCCCTGGACGCCATCAGCACGCCGGCGATGGTCCTGGGGCGCCGCATGGACGTCCTGGCCACCAACCGCCTCGCCACCGCCCTCTACACCGACTTCCAGGCCCGCCCGCACGCCGAGCGCAACTTCCTGCGCTACCTCTTCCTCGACGAGGACGCCCGCACCCTGTACGGCGAGTACTGGGACACGGCCGCCGCCGAAACCGTCGCCACCCTGCACCTGTACGCCGGAAGCCACCCCGACGACCCCCAACTCACCGACCTCATCGGCGAGTTGTCCCTGCACGACGCCGACTTCCGCAGCATGTGGGCCGACCACGACGTCCGCGCCCACGCCACCGGCACCAAGCACTTCCACCACCCGCTCGTCGGCGACCTCTCCTTCGACTTCGTCACCCTCGACGTCGCCGGAGCCCCCGACCAGTCCCTCGTCATCCTCACCCCCGAACCCGCCTCCCCCTCCGCCGAGGCGCTCGCCATACTCGCCAGCTGGACCGGGACCGCCGCTGCCGCATCCGCACCGGCTCCCGCCGAAGACACCCGCGAATCGACCGCCTGACGCCCGCGACGGCACGGGGCGATGCGCAGAACTGCCATGACCAGGATGGGCCGCTGCCTGACGCCTCGTACCGGTCGCCGTCATCCGGAGGTACGAGACCCGACGAACGCCAACGGACCCAGCCCGCACAAAACGACCGAAGACGTCGTCGCCCCGGTCCCCGGAGCCAGGAATGCCGAGTCGTCACCAACGAGCCCGTGCCCGTACCCACGCAAGGAGTTCTGTGAGCACCCTGACGTCCTCCACCCCGGCCAAGCCCGTGGTGGTCCTGCGCCCCGCCCCGCAGCGCACGGACCGCATCTTCACCCCCGCCGCCCTGGACACGCTCCGCGACCGCTTCACCGTGGTGGACCTGGAGAAGGACCCCTCCGATGAAGCCCTGGAGGAGGTACTGCCCGACGCCTTCGCGATCGTCGGACAGCCCGACCTGCCGGCCGAACGGCTCGCCACCGCAGGCAACTTGCGGGCACTGCTGAACGTCGAGGGCAACTTCTTCCCCAACGTCGACTACGCGACCTGCTTCGAGCGTGGCATCCACATCCTGGGCTGCGGACCCGCCTACGCCCAGGCGGTCGCCGAGTACTCCCTCGGACTCGCGCTCGACCTGGCCCGCGGCATCAGCCGCGAGGACCGCGCCTTCCGCGCCGGACAGGAGCGGTACGTCTCGGACGGCAACGCCGACGCCGTCCTGCTGCAGGGCTCCGACGTGGGCCTGGTCGGCTTCGGCAACCTCGGCCGCAGCCTGCACCGGCTCCTCGCCCCCTTCCGCCCCACCCTCCGCGTCTACGACCCCTGGCTGCCGCCCGGCGTCCTGCGCGAACACGGCGTGCTCCCCGCCTCGCTGGACGAGACCCTCTCCCGCAGCCGCTTCGTGTTCGTGCTGGCCACCGTCACGGACGACAGCCACCATCTGCTCGGAGAGTGCGAACTCGCCCTGCTGCCGGACGGCGCCCGCCTGATCCTCGTCAGCCGCGCCCCGGTCGTCGACTACCCGGCCCTGCTCGCCCACGTCGCGCGCGGACGCCTCCTCGCGGGCATCGACGTATGGCCCGACGAACCGGTCGCCGCCGACGACCCGGCCCGCGACCTCGACGGCCTCGTGCTCTCCGCCCACCGCGCGGGCGGCATCCCCGAGGCCTTCCAGGCCATCGGCGACATGGTCCTCGACGACCTGAACCTCCTGGCCCAGGGACTCCCACCCGTACGTATGCAGAGTGCCGCCCGCGAACTGGTCGGCCGTTACCGCAACCGCCCCGTGAGCTGAAGAGACAGAGCTGAAGAGGCCACCACCCGTGACCGATACCGCACAGCCCCACCCGCCCGCCGCGCTCGACATTCCCTGTCAGGGCCTGCTCTTCGACAACGACGGCGTCCTGGTCGACTCAGACCACGGCGTCGAGCAGGCATGGAGCCAGTGGGCCCGCGACCACGGCCTGCCCCCGCAGCAGGTGACCGCCATGGTGCACGGCCGCCGTTCAGCCGACACCGTCGCCCTCCTGGTGACCGACCCGAAGGGCCGACCGGCCGCGCTCGCCGCGATCGACCGCCTGGAGGTCGAGGCCGCGGCCACCACCACCGCGCTCTCCGGCGCCCGCGACTTCCTCGCCGGCCTGCCGCGCGAGCGGTGGGCGGTGGTGACATCGGGAGTCACCGCCCTGGCGAAGGCCCGTCTCGCGGCGGCGGGACTGCCCACGCCGCCCGTACTCATCACCGCAGACGACGTCAGCCACGGCAAACCGGCGCCCGACGGCTACCGCACGGCAGCCCAGAGGCTGGGTCTCGCCCCGACGCGGACCGTCGTCTTCGAGGACAGCACCGCGGGGGCGAAGGCCGGAGCCGCGGCCGGCGCCACCGTCATTGGCGTCGGACAGCGCGCACTGGCCACCGACGCCACCGTCGTCGTCCGCGACCTGCGCGGCCTGACCTGGCACGACGGCGTCCTCAGCCTCGCCGCCGCGGATCTCCTGCGGTTCTGACCACGCCTTACGCCGCAGGCCCGGGACCCAGGCCCCCGACCGGTGCCGCAGAACGAACAAGGAAAAGAGCCATGGAACACATCACCTCCACCCCCACCGTGAGGGCCCCCGCCGAGCGTTTCACCGGTGCCGTCCAGCTCAATATGATCGAGGCCCCCGACGGGCCCGTCCGCCTCGCGGCCGCCCTGGTGCGATTCACCCCCGGCGCCCGCACCAACTGGCACTCCCACGCGCTCGGCCAGGTCCTCTACATCACCGACGGCGTCGGCCTTGTCGGCACCCGAGACGGCAACGTGGTGCGCGTCAGTGCCGGTGAGGTACTCAAGTGCCCGGCAGGCGAGGAGCACTGGCACGGTGCCACCGACACCAACCTCATGGCGCACATCGCCATGGTGGTCGGTGACGGAATCGGCGACGGCACCACCTGGCTGGAGCCCGTGACAGTCAAGCAGTACGCAGCCGCTCTCGCCGCCGTCGGCGCTTGACGGTCGGCCATCGGCTTTGCCAAGCACCGCTATCGGCCTGCTGGACCAGGTCGAGCCTTGGGCGCCACATCGAGGCGCGGTCGGCGGCGAGGTGTCGGCTCCGCACCCGCAGTCCTCGTGAAGCCGACGCCTTCAAACCCGACATGGGACTTGACTAATGAACCGGCCAGCAGGACCTGCTGTCGCGGATGCAGCCGCGGGACGTGCAGGACATCATCGCCGACATCAGCCTCTTCCGCCCCGGGCCGGTGGCCGGCGGCATGCCCGAGCGGTACATCGCCGCCCGGCACGGCGGCGACCCGCGCTACGCCCATCCCGACCTGGAACCGGTGCTGTCCGACACCAACGGCGTGACGATCTGGCACGAGCAGATCATCGAGACGCTGCATGTGATGACCGGCTGCGACCGCGCGATGGCCGAGATCGCCCGGCGGGCGCTGTCCGACAAGGAGCGGCTGCCGAAGATCAAGGACTGGTTCTACGGTGCGGCGGGCGCCCGCGGCTACAGCTCCCCGGTCCGCGACGAGGTGTGGGCGACCGTCGAGTCCTTCGGCGCGTACGGCTTCTGCCGGGCGCACGCCGTCGCCTTCGCCGTGCCGGCCCTCCAGTCTGCCTGGCTGAAGGCGCACTTCCCGGCGTTCCTGCTGGCCGGGCTCCTTGAGCACGATCCGGGGATGTGGCCCAAGCGGGTCATCGTCGCCGACGCCCGGCGCCACGGGGTCCCGATCCTGCCGGTGGACGTCAACCGGTCGCTCCAGGAGCACGTCGTGGAGCGGGCCGGCGGGGATCTGTGGGGGGTGCGGCTGGCGCTGGCCGGAGTGCACGGGATCAGCGAGGACGAGTGCGCGCGGATCGCGGCGGGCCGGCCGTACGGATCGCTGTCGGACTTCTGGCAGCGGGCCCGGCCCAGCCGGCCGGTCGCCGAGCGCCTCGCCCGGATCGGCGCCCTGAACGCCCTGCACGACGGCCGGCTGACCCGGCGGGACCTGCTGCTGCAGATCGCCGAGCTGCACCGGCAGTCCCGGGTCCGCGGCGCGGGCCGCGGCCAACTGCCCATCGAGGCGGGCGCGGTCGGCGGGGCGGAGCCGAGCGGGCTGCCGGAGATGACCGGACGTGAGGGGCTGAGCGCGGAGCTGGACACCCTCGGGATCGATGTCTCCCGCCATCTGATGGAGCACCACCACCGGCTGCTGCGGGAGATCGGCGCGACCGACGCGGCCCACCTGGCCGGGCTGCGGGCCGGGCAGCAGGTGCTGGTGGCCGGCGTGCGCGCCTCCACCCAGACCCCGCCGATCGCCAGCGGCAAGCGCGTCATCTTCGTCACCCTGGAGGACGGCTCGGGCATGGTCGACCTGGCGTTCTTCGAGGATTCGCACGAGAACTGCGCGCATACGGTCTTCCACTCAGGGCTGCTGCTGGTCCGCGGCACCGTGCAGGCCCGCGGCACCCGGCGGACCGTCGTCGGCAGCATGGCCTGGGACCTGGAGAAGATCGCCGCCGCCCGCCGCGACGACGGTCCGGAGGCCGCCCTGAAGCTGCTCGGCGCCGGCCACCCGCAGCCGACCCCCGCCCAGCCGCCGCACCGCACGCTCGCCAACGGCACCACCGGCGCCCTGCTGCACCCGTACGCCGACCTGCAGCCGGCCGGCAGCCGCTCGGCGGATCTGAAGAAGCTCGGCCACCGCAGCCAGGGGAGCGCAGGATGACCACCCGCCGACGGCACATCGCCCATCTGCGCCTGCACGCCGCACTGAGCGAGGAGCGGTACGGCGATGTGATGGAACTGATGTCCGACATCACTCCTCACGTCCAGGCGGTCCCGCCCCATGCCGTCCAGCTCGATCTGACCTCCGCGCTCAGGTACTTCGGCCTCACCGCGTACGACTTGGTCCGGCGGGCAGAACTCAGATTGATGGCCTTCTACGGCATCGAGAGCAGCGCGGGACTCGCGGGCAATCGCATGCTGGCCGCCATGGCGGCCGATACGGCCGCGCCCGGAGGCATCACCGAGGTCTCCGTAGAACAAGCCGGCGCCTGGCTGCGTCCCCGACCGGTCACCGCGCTGCCCGGGATCGGCCGCTCGGCAGCCGCCCTGCTCGGCGGATACGGTCTGCACACCATCGGTCAGGTGGCCGACGTACCCGCGGCGACCCTGCAACGTCTTCTCGGCGTCGGACCGGCCCGAATACTGGTCGAACGCGCCCGCGGCCATGACCTCCGCCCGGTCACCCCACAAGAACCGGCGGCGCGCCTGGCCGTCGATCTCGTGCTCGACCGGGACTGCCTCGACCCGGCACGGCATCACCGAGCCGTCTTGGAGCTCACCCATCGAATCGGGCAGCGCCTGCGCGCGGAGAGCCAGGTCACCGGCCGCCTCGACCTCACGGTGCACTACGCCGACCGCAGTTCCAGCACGCGCACACGCGCCCTGCCGGAACTCACCAACCACTCACCCGCTCTCGCGGTGGCCGCCCTGGGCCTGCTGACCGCCCTCGGGCTGCAGCGGGCAAGAGTGCGTACCTTCGTGATCCGGGCGGAGAACCTGCTGCCGGCCGAAGGCGCCCACCGCCAACTCTCCCTGGACCCTGGTGACGACCGGGCCCGCGCCGCTGAAGCGGCAGCGGACCGGGCGCGCCGCCGCTTCGGGCCGGAGGCCGTACGCCCCGCCGTTCTGGCTCAGCGTTCGCCGTAGGAACAGGAAGGCCGCAGGGTGCCGCGACCTCGGTGCTGCTGGCCGCCTCGCCGGCGGTGGAGGGCGTCACCGGCCGGTACTTCGAGGACTGCGCGCAGGCCGAGCCGGTCGCCGGGCGGGCCGGCGCCGTCGCGGGCGTCGCGCCGTACGCCCTGGACCGGGAGAACGCGGCCCGGCTGTGGGCGGTGTCCGAGGCTCTCGTCCGCCAGCCTTCTACGCTGCGTGCATGACCTCACGACACGACCGGTGGGCCCGGCTGCGCCGTCAGTTGTGGCAGCCCCCGCGCGCCCATGGCGAGCAGCCGCGCGAGCGGGTGGTCGGCCCGCTCGAACTGTTCTACGACCTGGTCGTGGTCGCACTGACCGTCATGGGCGCCTCGATGGTCGGCCTCGTCGAGCACGCCCACGACAGCCGGACCCCCGCCGCCACGGCCTGGGCGCTCTGCGGAGGCGCGGCCGTCGTGCTCTGCGTGACGATACTGCTCGCGACCACCCTGCGCGTCTGGCGCCCGGACCGCGGGCTCTACCGGCCGCCGGCCCGCACCTGTGTCGTCGCGGCCGTCGTCTGTGCGGGAGTCGCCGCCGCCCGCCCGGCGCCACTGGTCCTCGGCCTCGCTCTCGTCGTCCTCTTCGGTGTCCCCTGGGGGCTCGCCGTGGCATACCGCCTTTCCCACGGAGAGGTATCCGCGACTCTCTGATCCACGCCTGATCCACGCCTGACGCTCGCCTGATTTACGCCGATTTACGCCTGATCCGCCGCACATCCGCGTCCTCGGGGCCGTCCCGCCGGACGGCCCCGAGGCTCCGCCGTCATCCGAATCCACCCAGGAGACACCATGCCGGACACCGCACCGGACCCCGGCCTCGCGGGCTCGTACGCTCTCGGCCCCCGGCGCGTGCGCCGTGTCGGCTACGGTGCGATGCAGCTCGCCGGCGACAACGTCTTCGGGCCGCCGCGCGACCGCGACGAAGCGCTGCGCGTGCTGCGCACCGCGGTCAGCAGCGGGGTCGACCACATCGACACCGCGCAGTTCTACGGGCCGGGCACGGTGAACGAGGTCATCCGTGAGGCGCTGCACCCCTATCCGGCCGGCTTGGCGATCGTCAGCAAGGTGGCGGCCCGGCGCGATGCCGAGGGCGCCGTTCTGCCGTTCGACGAGCCGGACCAGTTGCGCCAGGGCATCGAGGAGAACCTTGCGACGCTTGGCACCGACCGCCTCGCCGCGGTGAACCTGCGGATGATGGACCGGTCCGCGCCCGGCCGGCGGTTCGACGCCCAGTTGGCGAGTCTGGTCCGGGCCCGGGACGAGGGGCTGATCGACGGGATCGGGCTGAGCAACGTCTCGCGGGAGCAGTTGCTGCGGGCAGCCGGGCAGACGGAGATCGTCTGCGTGCAGAACCTCTTCCATCTGGCGGACCAGCAATCAGCGGACGTGCTTGCGGAGTGCGCGGGCCGGGGCATCGCGTTCGTGCCCTACTGCCCGCTCGGTTGGCCGCGGGACGTCCAGAGCCGGATTCTCGCGAGTCCGGTGCTCGCCGGGCTGGGCGCACGGCTGCGGGCTACGCCGGCGCAGATCGCCCTGGCGTGGCTCCTCGACCGCGCGCCGAACGTCCTTCTCATTCCCGGCACCCGTACCCGTGCGCACCTGGCCGAGAACCTGGGCGCGGCCGAGGTCGAACTGGACGACGACGCCCGTACGGAACTGGCGCGGCACTTCCCGGCTGCCCGCTGAGAGGCCCGGAACCGACGGCGGGCCGCCCCGGTATCGCGAGGCAGCCCGGTATCGCGGGGCGGCCCGGCGCGGTGACCCGGCGTCACCCGTTCGGGCCGATGAGCACCTTCATGACCTCCGCGGAGCGCAGCGACGCGACGGCGTCCAGCGCCTTCCGGACGGGCCGGATGTCCGTGGTGAGGTCGTCCACCCGCAGGTCGCCGCGGGCGAGCAGGCCGATGGCGCCCTCGAACTCCGTGCGGTACACGAACGACCCGCGGATGGTGATCTCCTTCAGGAGGACGGTGTCGGGGTCGAAGCCGCCGCCCGGGCCCCCGCCGACCTCGACCAGCACGCCACCGGGGGCCAGCACCCGCAGGGCCTGCTCCCGCGCCGCCACGCTGCCGGAGCACTCGATCACGGCGTCGACCTCCGACTCGCCCACTTCCGCGAGGACTTGCGCGGGGTCCAGGGCTGCGTCCGCGTGCGAGGCCGGCCCGAAGCGGCGCCGCTCGGGGGCCGGCTCGACCAGCACCACGCGGGCCGCCTGCCGGAGGGCGACGATCCGGCAGGCGAGCTGCCCGATCGGGCCGCCGCCGTAGACCGCCACGGTGGCGCCGGCGAGGTCACCGGCCAGGTCCACCGCGCGCAGCGTGGTCGCCACGGGTTCCACCCAGGCCGCCGCCACCCGGTCCATCGAGTCGGGCAGGGCGCGCAGCGTGCCGGGGAAGGCGGCCATCCTGGGCGCGAGGGCGCCGTCCATCTGGAGTCCGAGCGCGGTCTCCATCGTCGCCTGGTGGCAGAAGTTGGGCCGGCCGGTGCGGCAGTAGCGGCACACGCCGCACACGTTGCCGTTGGGGTTGACGGCGACCCGTCGGCCGACCTGCCACCCTTCCACGGCCTCGCCGACATGGCTGATCCGGCCGGTCGGCTCGTGCCCCATGATGAAGCCGCCGCGGTAGACCTGCGGCATGTCCGGCGCGTGCAGGTCGGTGCCGCAGATCCCGCACAGGTCGACGTCCACGATCACCTGGTCGGCACGGCGCCCGGGCTCGGGCCTCGTGTCGAGGACGATCCCGCGGTCCTCGGTGAGTACCACCGCTTCCATCGTGCTCATGACGTGACCTTCCTTGCCGCGGGAGGGGTCCGCTCGCGTTCCGGCTCCGCCGACCACATATCGAGCCGAACATCATCTTGCACGACGAACACAACGGCCCGCCGTACCAGAGGTCGCGAAACCGTCCGCGGCTGACGACGCATCAGTCCGGCGAAGGGCCGTCGGGCGTCCCCGGCCCGGATGTGCGCCAGCGCCTCCGCCTTCGCCCACGACGCGGCGCAGGCCCGCACGCACCGGGCACGGTGGGCATCGGCGCGACCGTGATGGCATTTCCGCTCGCCGAGCCGGGCCACTCGGACGAGTGAATCCATACGATTCTCCGTTCGACCCGGAACATCCGGCGGACACAGAGCGTTCCCACATACACAGGCAGTAATCACACGGCCGGCGCCCGCCACTCCGGCCGTAGGTCCGAATCATCGGGACCCCACCACGTCCCGGTGCCCCCTGCGCCGCCGAGCGCCGGGGGACCGCGAACACCGAGAACGGGAGCGATCATGAGCCAGGCCACCGCCGCCAGCCCGCTGCTGGACATGTTGAGGAAGCACACGACCGGCGCGCTGGTCACCCTCAAAAAAGACGGCAGGCCCCAGTTGTCGAACGTGTCGTTCACGTACGACGACGCGAGCCGGACCATCCGCATCTCGGCGACCGACGACCGGGCCAAGACCCGCAACCTGCGCCGGGACCCGCGGGCGAGTTTCTACGTCACGACGCCGGACCTGGGGGCCTATCTGGTCGCCGAGGGAGACGCCGAGGTGACCGCGGTGACGACCGACCCGCACGACGCCACCGCGGACGAACTGGTCGAGGTCTACCGGGCGATAGCCGGCGAGCACCCGGACTGGGAGGAGTACCGCGCGGCGATGGTCTCCGACCACCGCCTGGTCATACGGCTGGCGGTCGGGCGGATCTACGGCTGGGGCCGCGAGCAGGGCGGCGCGAGCGGCGCGCTGGACTGAGCGCGCCCGGGCGGACGTCCAGGGCCCGGCGCCCGGGTCACACGTCCCCGTCACCCGGGCCGGGCCGCTCCGGGCCGACCGCCCGGGCCAGCCGGTCGGCCATCGTGCGCAGATGGGCGGCGAGTTCGGGCGGGTCCTTGACCTCGAACTCCACACCGAGCATCCCGACGAACATCGCCAGTGCGTCCAGCGACGCGAATCCGCTGACCAGTTCGCAGCGTTCCGGTCCGATCGGCGTGATCGTGCCGTAGCCGGACCAGGTGGCCGCGGCGACGGACTCCGCGGAGGTGTGCAGCACCACCTTGGCCTGGAAGCGGTAGGCCCGGGAGGTGACGCCCTTGGCGACGTAGGAGGCGGCGTCCTCGGGCAGTTCGCGCGGGGTGAAGCGCGGGCCGGCCGGCGGCTTGGGCTCGATCCGGTCCACCCGGAAGGTGCGCCAGTCGGCCCGGTCGGTGTCGTAGGCGAGCAGGTACCAGCGGCGGCCGTGGTGGACCATCCGGTACGGCTCCACCGTGCGGCGGCTCGCGGTACCACCGTGGTCGAGGTAGTCGAAGCGCAGCCGTTCCCGGTCCCGGCAGGCGGCGCCGATGACGGTCAGCACCTCCTGGCCGACCGTCGCACCGGTCACCGGCGGCTGGACGCTGACCGCCTGCACGGCCTGGACCCGGTGCCGCAGCCGGGACGGCAGCACCTGCTCCAGCTTGGTCAGCGCCCGCGCCGAGGTCTCCTCGATGCCTTCGACGCCGCCGACCGCGCCGGTCCGCAGGCACAGCGCGACCGCGACCGCCTCCTCGTCGTCGAGCAGCAGCGGCGGCAGGGCGGCGCCCGCGCCCAGCCGGTAGCCGCCCGCCGTGCCCGAGGTGGCGTGCACGGGATAGCCGAGCGCGCGCAGTCGTTCGACGTCCCGCCGCACCGTGCGCGCGGTGACGTCCAGCCGCTCGGCGAGGTCGGGCCCCGGCCAGTCACGGCGGGACTGGAGCAGGGAGAGCAGGCGCAGCAGCCGCGCCGACGTTTCCAGCATGCGGCCAGTCTGGCAGCACTTCAGGACAGGAGTTGACCGCAATGGAGCACACAGTGAGGGCGAAGGACCGCCCCTCGCGAAGGAGCCGCGCCCGGCCGGACGCCCGGCCGCGGAGCGGGGGGATACGCACCGGTGCTCCCACCGCGTGGGGTGCGGCGGGAGCACCGGGCTCCGCTGACGGCGGCCGTGGGCACGGCCGCCGCGGGGGCGGTCAGAAGACGCTGACCCCGTAGGCGCTCAGCGCCTCGGTGACCGGCTGGAAGAAGGTCGTGCCGCCGGAGGTGCAGTCGCCGCTGCCGCCGGAGGTCATGCCGATCGCCGTGCTGCCGTCGTAGAGCGAGCCGCCGCTGTCGCCGGGCTCGGCGCAGACGTTGGTCTGGATGAGGCCGGAGACGACCTCGCCGCTGCCGTAGTCGACGGTGGCGTTGAGCGCCTGGACGGTGCCGCTGTGGATGCCGGTGGTGGAGCCGCGGCGCGTGACGTGCTCGCCGACGAAGGCGTTGGCGGCGCTGGTGATGTCCTGGCTGCCGACGGTGCCGTCGTGCGCGACGGAGGTGTCGTAGCGGACGATGCCGTAGTCGTTGCCGGGGAAGCTGCTGTCGACCGTGGGGCCGATGTAGCTGCCGGCGCTGGTGTAGTAGTCGGGCAGGCCCTCGGTGCAGTGGCCGGCGGTGAGGAAGTAGTAGGTGCTGCCGCTGCGGACGTTGAAGCCGACCGAGCAGCGCCAGCTGTCGGTCTCGACCGCGTCGCCGCCGGAGAGCAGGGTGCTGAAGGTGCCGTGGACGCGGTTGATGCGCACGGCGTCGCCGTAGCTCGCGGTGGACTGCTTCAGCCGGCTCAGCTGGGCGGAGGTGACCCGGCTGTCGACGCTGACCGCGAGGGTGTCCGTGCGGGGGTCGACCGCCCAGGCGGTGCCGGCGATGTCCGCGGTGCGGGCGGCGTTCCCGGCCCGGTCGAGCTCGGCGGTGCTGTGGGCGACCAGGCGCGGGGTGGCGCCGGCGGCGCGGACGACGTCGGCCGCGGCCTGGGTGGTGACGTTGACGACGGTGGTCCCGGTGGCCGCGTCGTAGTACGTGCCCGCGGTGCTGGCCGTGCCCAGGTGAGCGGCGACGGAGGCGGCGGCCTCCGGGGCGGCCGCGGGACGCGGGGGCGGCGCTGGCGGTCGCGGACGGGAGCGCGAAGGCGGTCGCGGCCAGCAGACCGGACGTGACCGCGAACAGCTGTATGCGTCGGGTGGACTTCACACGTTCCTCCTGTGGGGGGTGGAGGGGTCATGGGTCATGGGGGATGCCGATCACTCGGCGACTTGTCCGTGTGCAGTCAGAATCGAACCGATAAACGAACACCTCATCCGCCTGACAAGCACTCATGGGAGTATTCATGTCTCACAGGTAACACACAAGAGGGCCTGCGAACTCGGCAGTTGCGGGCACGACGGCGCCCCGGCGGTTCCGAGGACCGCCAGGGCGCGGGGAAGTGACGCCGTCTCAGCCGGTGAGAACTTCGCGCTCCCCCGCTTCGAGGGCGAAGGGCAGGGTGTTGCCCGGCGGCGGGAAGGGGCAGATGAAGGAGTCCGCGAAGGCGCACGGCGGCAGCACCGTACGGTTCAGGTCCAGCGTCAGCGAACCGTCGGCGGCGGGGGCGGGCGCGTAGAGGAAACGGAACCGGAAGGTGGTCTTCCCGCTGGTCCCGTCGGCGAGCACCGCCCAGAGCCGGCCGTCCTCCTGGACGGTGACGGACAGGGTGTGCGGGGCGCCGTCCGCGGTGAAGGACAGTTCGCCGCCGAGCCCGAGGCGGCGCTCGCGGCCGTCGGCGTTGGGCACGCTCACGGTGCGGTCCTCGCCGAACGGGCGGAAGAGCGCGGGCCCCACCCACCGCTCGTCGTAGTCGAAGGCGGCGATGCCGGCGAACGCCTGCCGCGCCGCCGACCGCGGGTCCCACACCCGGACCGCGAGCAGCCCCTCCCGCTCGATGGCGAGGACCTTCCGCCCCTCGGACAGCAACAGCGGCCGGCCCTCGGCCTCCAGGGTCACCACCGCACCGTCCGCGCCGCCGGGCCGCCGTGCGGCATCCGGAGCGTCGTCCGCACCGCCGCGACGACCGTCGTCCGCATCGCCGTCCGGATGGTGGACGACGGCCCCGCCCTCCTGCCGCCAGCGGCCCGGCAGCCCGGGGATCACGCCGTCCACCAGGTCGTCCAGCCAGTACGTGCCGGTCAGCGCCAGCGGACCGTGCGGCGCCGAGACCGACGCGGCCCGCCGCTTCCCGCCACCGCTCCCACTCCGCGACGGCCTCCTCAACTGCCTGTGCGCTCATGACGATCAAGCCTTCCCATCGGTCGGGGGAGCCCGAGGTGCTCCCGTAGCGTCGTGCCGCGGTACGCCGTACGCAGGCACCCGCGCTGCTGGAGCAGGGGTACGACCCGGTCGACGAAGGCGTCCAGGCCGCGGCCGCCCGGCCCGGGCCCCGAGTCGGGGCCGGGCCGCAGGACGAAGCCGTCCACCGCCCCGGACTGCACGAGCCCGTCCAGCCGGGCCGCGAGCGCCCGCGCCGAACCGGTGAACACCGCGCCGCCCGGCCCCGTGTTCCAGGCCGTCGGCCGCCGCCCCCGCCGCGCGTCCTGTCCCGGCGCCTTCCCGGCGGCCGGCGCATCGGCGGAGCCGACGGAGCTGAATGGGCCGACCGGGCCGACCGGGCCGAAGACCGGATCGGTGAACGGTGCGGTGAACGGGTCGGTGACCGGTACGGCCGCCCCCGCGCCGGCCTCGTCGAGCACCCAGCCGACGCGCACGAGCACCCGCACGCCGGAACGCGCGCTCCCCCGCGCACCGTCGCGCACCACGACCTCCGCGGCGCCGCCGTCCCCCTCCTCGATCACCACCGGCCGCCCCTGCGGGCTGCGCCGCGCCGCCGGTTCCGGCGCGGTGTCGATCGCGGGCCCGGCGGCGCGCCCACCGCTGAGCAGGTCGAGCGCGGCGATCCGGCGGGCGAGTTCGTACGGTTCACGGCCCGCCGTGGCCAGGACGGCGGCGAGCCCGATGTGCTCGGTGACGGCGGCCAGGGCGTTCAGTACGGTGACCGGCTCCAGCCGGCCCGCGGCGACCGACCGTACGGCCGCGTCCGCAGGGCCGCCCGATCGCCGTCCGGCCCGGGGCGCGCGGTCGGTCAGCAGCAGGAAGTCGAACAGCCCGCGCTCCGCGGTCCGCGCGAGCCGTACGTACGCGGCGAAGTCGGGCCGCGGCGAGGCCCCCGCGCCCGCCGCCGTACCCGCCCCGGCCGGGCGCCCCCACCCGTCACCGGGCAGTTCCACCGCCAGGTGCATCCGCCGTACGCCCGTGCCCGCGTCCGGCCGCCGCTCACGACGCCGGCCCGCCCGCCACCGCGAACCGCTGCTCCGGGCGGTGCAGCCCCAGGTGCTCGCGCAGTGTCGCGCCCGGGTGGAAGGACCGGAAGAGCCCGCGGTGCTGAAGCAGCGCCGCCGTCCCGTTGACGAAGCGCTCCAGGTCGCGCCGCGGTTCGACCGGGCGGACGTGGAAGCCGTCCACCGCGCCCGACCGCTGCCATTCCGCGATGAGTTCGGCCAGGTCGACGGGGCCGCCGCTGAACCGCACCGCGCCCGTGCCGTCCGTCTCCAGGGCCGCCTCGGCCCCCGCTCCGGGCCCCAGTTCGCCGCCGCCCAGGTCCACCTGGAGGTCGGCGAACACCAGCAGCCGTTCCGGGTCGCGTCCCTGCGTCGGCGGCGCGCCGCCGCAGTTCGGCGCGGATCGCGGCCGCGCGCTGCGGATCGGCGGCCCGGACGAGGGCGAGGTCCGCGTGGCGGGCGGCGGCCTCGCGCGCGACGGCCTCGGTGGCGTCGGCCGCGATCACCGGTCTCCCCCGCGCCGCGCCCACCGTCCGCCCACGACCCGGCGACCTGCCCGACGAGGTCCGCCGCGGCCCGCCAGCGCGCCTCGGTCCGCTCGGCGGACGGCCCTTCGCCGGCCCGTCGCCGGGCGCCGCGGGCAACGGCGGGCCGCTCCGCCCGCACGGCGACCGTCCAGCCCGCCCGGCCCCGGCTGACCCAGTCCAGGGTGGCCACCGCGAGCGCGAGGTCGAACGGGTCGCCCTGCTCGGCGGTCACCACCGGGACCACGCCGATCCGGTCGGTGGCGGGGGCGACCCGGGCCAGCACGCCGAGCGGGTCCGGCGCGGCGCCCCCACCAGTGCCGTCGGCCGCGTCATCGTCCCCGCGGCCGCCGA
Source organism: uncultured Actinomycetota bacterium (assembly GCA_963820715.1). GTDB lineage: Bacteria > Actinomycetota > Actinomycetes > Streptomycetales > Streptomycetaceae > Actinacidiphila. The sequence continues at coordinate 213,776 of CAWGAU010000010.1, forward strand.
GGGTGACGAAGTCCAGCGCCCCGCGCTCGGCGAGCCGGGCCAACTCGACGTAGTAGGCGGCCGGGTGCTGCCCGCGGCCGTCGATCGCGGCGGCGAGGTGGAGCGTACGGGCGGGCCGGCAGACGAAGGCGGGCACGGAAGGCGCGGCGGCCGAGGCGGGCCCCGCGGGCACAGATACGGAAGAGGAGGAGGCGGCGGAGGAAGAACGGGAGGGTACGGCAGAGGCAGGCATGTGAAGACTCCGTGGACACGCGGAAGAGGCGGAAGTCGCCTTCACACAGCCGCCGCGTCCCTCAACGCGGCTGGGCCACCAAGGGCCGTGGAGCGAGGCTATGCCGTGGCCGTGCCCGGCTGTCAAGCATGTCCGACAGGTGGACAGCGCGTCTCGGCGTGGTTGACGCGGCACCGGCCGTCCTGCTGCACTGTCCGCATGCGCAGCCGCCATCTGGTCACCCGCGACCACATCGACTTCGGTCGGGTGTGGTCGGCGTCGTGTTGTAGCCGCTGACGCTCCCAGACCGGCGTCCGGCCCAGCGCCCGGGCCCTCCCGTCTTCACACACGCGTGTTCGGCCTCTTCTCCGCCCCTCCCTCGGGCTCCCGCACCTCCTGCGCACCTTTGATCGCTCCATCGGCACGGGCCGCCGCCCGGTACCGCGGCCCGACGTTCAGCAGTCGCACCCGCAGTCGCAGCAGTCGCAGTCGCAGTCCCCGCAGCTTTCGCAGCACTGGCAGCAGTCGCCGCAGCCGCTGCAGTCCCCCATGTCTCCGCAACTGCTGCACCACGACTCGCGCGGCTGCCCGGTCCACGCGTCCTTGTGGTCGCAGCAGCACAACTGGCAGGTGCAGGCCAGCCCGGCGTACACCAGGCACCCGGCCAGCCACCCGCGCCGCCGCGGCGGCTCCGGCGGCGGGAACCCGCCCGGCCCGCCCGACCCACCGGGCGCGTACGGGCTCTGACCCGGACCACCCGGCGCGTACGGGCTCTGCTCAGGACCCGGACCGTACGGGCTCTGGCCCGGTCCGTACGGGCTCCCGCCGTACGGATTCCCGGCCTCGGGGCCCGCGTACGGGTCGGCGCCGCCCGGCGGGAGGCCCTGGCCGGCGGCCGGGGCGACATGCGTGCAGCCCCCGGTGCCGAACACCCGGTCCACCGACCGTCCCAGCTCGTGGACGAGCAGCAGGTGCGCCAGCCGCCCCGACGCCGTGTTGGCGAACGCCGACGTCCCGCAGGGCGAGCCGGACCCCGTGCAGCGCGTCGTCGCACAGCCGCCGGGCCTCCACGAGGTCGGTGCCGGTGGCGGTGAGCGGGTTCCAGGCGCCGGTACGGGCGTCCTCGGCGAGGTCCTCGACCGCGTCGAGCAGGTGCGCGAGCCGTCCGAACAGCCGACCCGCCTCCTCCAGCGGCGCCTTGTTGCCGGGCCGCCCGGTGAGCACCGCGGTGTGCCCGAAGGCCGCGGCGGTGGCCGTCTCGGTGGGCTCGGTGACGGTCAGCACGATGGTGCCGGGTCCGGCGGCGGCCTCGATCCCGCCCTGCCGGCCGACCGCGTCGAGCAGCACCGCGGTGTCGAAGCCGAGGTCCCCGCCGGTACGGGCCCCGGCCCGGTCCCAGCGGCGGGCCACCTTGCGGGCCGCGAGCGCGACCGGCCGCCGTCCGAACGCCCCGTCCCCGTCGTCGACATGGTCGCGCACCTTGGCCGAGGCCAGCACCAGCGAGACGGCGGCGGCCAGCCGCGCGCCCTCGCCCGTCGCCACGGCCGCGGTCCGCATGCCGCGCAGCGGGCAGGGCCCGGCGGTGCGCCGGCCGTCCGCCGAGGGCGCGGACTGCGCCTCGGCCAGCACGGAGATGACCAGTCCGTCGTAGTTGGTGGCGACGCGCGCGAACTGCCCGTGCCCGTCGCGCAGTGCCAGGCACAGCCCGCACAGGTGGGCCAGTCCAGGAGGCCGCCATGCCCTCCGACATGCGGTGCCGGCAGGGCCTGATGATGCCGAACATGCTGTTACGTCCCCCGTCGGACTCGCCACTTCGGCCGGCGGTCACGTGCGCCGGCCCGACCGGCGGTCATGTTATCGGCCCGCGATCCGCCACCCGGGGCCCGTCCGCGGAGCCCTCCGGAGGCGGTCCGACGGAGGTCCGGGGGCCGCCGGACAGGTGTCCGCACGGCCTTCGTACGCCCGTCCGGCCCCCCTGAATCACCCGGAAGTGTCGGACGTTCCCATGGGACCGTCACTTCTCTTACACCTGTGGCGCCCTGACGGTGCGCCACTATCGTGTGTGCCAGTACGGTCACAAGTCTCCCGCGTGGCGGCTATCCCCTTGGCGCATCGCCCTCATCATGGATGACGATAGGACTAAGCGGACGGTACTGACCGCGTGCGAGAGAGGAGGCGTCCATGGGTTCGGTTCGACGTGCGAGTGCCTGGCTGGGCCTCGTCGACGACAACGGCGGCGAGGGTTACTACGACGAGGAGTACGCCGACTACGGCGAGAGCTCCGAGCGTGCCGACACCTGGGTGACCGACCCGCGGGTGCAGGTGGCCACCGAGTCGGCACAGGAACAGGGCCGCCGGATCGCCACCGTGACCCCGGACGGCTTCCGGGACGCGCGCGGCATCGGCGAGCTCTTCCGTGACGGCGTGCCGGTCATCGTCAACCTGACCGGGATGGAGTCCGCCGACGCCAAGCGCGTCGTGGACTTCGCCGCCGGCCTCACCTTCGGCCTGCGCGGTTCCATCGAGCGGGTCGCGACCAGGGTCTTCCTTCTGACCCCGGCCGACTACTCCGTCATGAACGCCGACGCCCGCAGGGTCGGCGACGGATTCTTCAACCAGAACTAGACAGGGCGACTCACCGAGCTCGCATGCCTCGCGGACGCTTCCTCAGCCGCGGAACGCGTCGAGCCCGGTGAGCGCCTTGCCCAGGACGAGCTGGTGCATCTCGACCGTGCCCTCGTAGGTGAGCACGGACTCCAGGTTGGTGGCGTGCCGCATCACCGGATACTCCAGTGAGATCCCGTTGGCGCCCAGGATGGTGCGCGCGGTGCGGCAGATCTCGATCGCCTCGCGCACGTTGTTGAGCTTGCCGAAGCTGACCTGTTCCGGCCGCAGCCGCCCCGCGTCCATCCGCTGCCCGAGGTGGTGGGCGAGCAGGATGCCCTTGTGCAGTTCGACCGCCATGTCGGCGAACTTGGCCTGGGTGAGCTGGAAGCCGGCGATCGGCCGCCCGAACTGCTCGCGGCCGCGGGCGTATTCCAGCGCCGCCTCGAAGGACGACCGGGCCGCGCCCATCGCGCCCCACACGATCCCGTAGCGGGCGTGGTTGAGGCAGCTCAGCGGGCCGCGCAGGCCGGAGACCCCGGGGAGCACCGCGTCGGCGGGCAGCCGGACGTCGTCCAGGACGAGTTCGCTGGTGACCGAGGCGCGCAGGCTCCACTTGTGGTGGATCTCGGGGGCGGAGAAGCCGGGCGTGTCGGTGGGGACGACGAAGCCGCGTACGCCGTCGTCGGTCTGGGCCCAGACGACGGCCACGCCGGCCACCGAGCCGTTGGTGATCCACATCTTGCGGCCGTTGAGCAGCCAGTCCGAGCCGTCGCGCTCGGCGCGGGTGCGCATGGCGGCCGGGTCGGAGCCGTGTCGGGCTCGGTGAGGCCGAAGCAGCCGATCACCTCGCCCGCGGCCATCGACGGCAGCCACTGCTGCTTGTGCTCCTCGGAGCCGTAGCGGTGGATGGCGTACATCGCGAGCGAGCCCTGGACGGAGACCAGCGAGCGGATGCCGGAGTCGGCGGCCTCCAGTTCGAGGCAGGCGAGCCCGTACTGCACGGCGCTGGCGCCCGCGCAGCCGTAGCCGGTGAGCGGCATGCCGAGCGCGCCGATCGAGCCGAGTTCGCGGGCCAGTTCGCGGATCACGGGCAGCTCGCCGCGCTCGTACCACTCGGCGACGTACGGCAGCACGCGGTCGGCGGCCCAGTCGCGCACGGTGTCGCGGACGGCGCGGTCCTCGGCGGTCAGCAGGTCGTCCAGGTCCAGCGGGTCGTACGGGTCGAAGGGCGTCCTGGACGCCTTAGGCGCCTTGGACGCCTTAGGTGCGTCGGACGCCTTGGGCGCCTGGGACGCCTCGGGCGCGTCGGATGCGGACGGTGCGGGCATGGCTGGACCTCCGGCCCCGAAAACTAGCAGTGGTAATCACGGTGCGGCGCCGACGTTACGGCTCAGTCCGCGACCCGTCCAGAGCGTAGGGCCGGCACCGGCGCGGCGCGCACGGGGCGGGGGCCGCCACGGGGGCGGGGCGCGCGGGCGCTGCGGGAACGGGCCGCGGCGGGCGCCGCGGGAACGGCGACCGGCTCGTCGCGCCTGCCCGCACTCCATCACGCGCGGCAGCCGCAGCGCCGCGCAGCGCGCCGCACAGCAGCAGCACCGCGCTGACCAGCAGCGTCACATGCATCCCGAGGACGAAGGAGTGCCGCGCGGCATGCCGCAGGGCCGCGCCGGAGCCGCCGCCGAGCCGGTGCGGCGACGTCGTACGCCTCGCCGAGCGACTGCCCGGCCGCGGCGTTGTCGGCGGAGCCGACCCCGGCGGCGTGCGGGTTGTAGGCGGCGTTCATCACACTGCCGAGCAGCGCGATGCCCAGCCCGGCGCCGAGCTGGTACGAGGTCTCGCCGATCGCGGCCGCGCCGCCCGACCGGTGCGCCGGGGCCTCGCTGAGCATCGACTCGTAGGCCCCGAACAAGCGTCATCTCCAGGCCGAAGCCGAGGGCGACGAAGGCGACGGTGAGCAGCGGCGGCCGGTCGGTCTGGCCCATGGCGGTCAGCGAGAGCACGGCGAGCGCGGTGAGCAGGAAGCCGCCGGCCACCATCCTGCGCGGGCCGAGGCGGCGCAGCAGGCGCGACCCGGCCAGGCCCGCGGCCATGGCGGCGAAGGTGAGCGGCAGCAGCCGCAGCCCGGTCGCGAAGGGGCTCAGCCCCAGGACGAGCTGGAGGTACTGCACGGCGATGAGTTCCAGGCCCACCAGCGCCAGCATGGCCAGCACGATGCAGCCGACGGAGGTGGTGAAGGCGGCCTGGGCGAACATCCGCATGTCGATCAGCGGGTGCCGCAGGCGGCGCTGGCGTCGTACGAACCACACCAGCAGCGCCGCGCCCAGCAGCAGTGGCAGGTACGTCGAGGTGGCCATCAGGCTCGCGCCGCCGCCGAACCGCTTGATGCCGAAGACGACGCCGAGCACGCCCAGGGCCGCCGAGAGCGCCCCCAGGACGTCCCAGGGGCCGTCGCAGCCGCCGCGGGACTCCGGGAGCAGCGCCCGGCCGAGCGGCAGCATGACGAGCATCAGCGGGATGTTGATCAGGAAGACCGAGCCCCACCAGAAGTGCTCGACGAGGAAGCCGCCGAGCACCGGGCCGACCGCCGCGCCGACGGCGGCGACCGCGCTCCACACCCCGATCGCCATCGCGCGCTCCCGGCGGTCGGGGAAGACCTGCCGGAGGATGGACAAGGTGGCCGGCATGATCATGGCGCCGCCGGCGCCGAGCAGCGCCCGGGCGCCGATGAGCACCTGCGGCGCTCGGGGCGAAGGCGGCCAGCGCGGAGGCCGCGCCGAAGAGCGCGTAGCCGATCAGCAGGACCTTGCGCCGGCCGATCCGGTCGCCGAGGGTGCCGAAGAGGATCAGCAGCGAGGCGGCCGTCAGCGGATACGCGTCGACGATCCACAGCAGGTCCTGCGAGCCGGGCCTGCAGGTCCTCGGTGAGCGCCGGCACCGCCACGTGCAGGACGGTGGCGTCCAGCGCGACGATCAGAAGGCTGACACAGAGCACGACGAGGATGGTCCAGCGGCTGACCGGCCGCGTCATAGGCATTCCTCCACGGGGCTCCACGAACGGGTGACTCGCCAGCGTACGCGAGACTGCCGTGAGCGCTGTGACCCGTCTCACCAGGCGTCTCACCAGGCCGGGGGCACCGCCGGCCCTCGAACGGGCGAGCGGCGCCGTCCCGGGCCAGGGAAACCGACGAAGAAATTCGAGGGAAATAAGCGATAAATAAGAAGACGACAGTGTGAGTATCAACACCCGAACATAAACTCCATGAGCCACTCGCATTCGCCTCAATCCCCCTCGGCCAAAGGGGTGGTGAGACGCACTCCACATCACATCGTCATTACAAAGCAGCCCGTTCAGCCGATCTGTGCCGTCACACGCTGTAATCGTCGATCGAGTGCGTATCCCTGAGAGGCTCCACCGCACGGCGGAGCGCCCGACCAGTCGCGACCTGCCGCGGATGAGCCGAACACGCGTATGGCTGTTCGGCTTGACCGTGGCGGTCTATGTCGCCATCGTCGTCGGCGTTCTGACCACATCGAAACTGGTGACGCTGGACTGGCAGGTCATGCTCTGGCGTCCCTACAAGCAATGGCCGCAGATCCACGCGTTTCTGGACTATTTCGTGGTTCTCGGCCAGCGCGGTCCCACCGCCGTGATGGTGCTGGCGTGGCTCGGCTGGCGCGCGTGGCGCCACCGCACCCTGCACCCGCTGCTCGTGTTCGGCACCTCGCTGCTGCTGCTGAACATCACCGTGGGGGCCGTGAAGTACGGCCTCGGGCGGCTCGGACCGCACTACGCGACGACCGTCGGCTCCGCGGAGATGTTCGCGGGCGGCGATATATTTCCCTCGGGTCACACCTCCAACGCGGTGGTGACCTGGGGCGTGCTGGCGTATCTGGCCACCACCCCGCGCGCCCGGCGACTGGGGCTCGGTGGCCAGCGCGCTGCTCGCGCTGGGCGTCGGCGCCACCACCGTCTACCTGGGCACGCACTGGGTCAGCGACGTGCTGCTCGGCTGGGCCGCGGGGCTGCTGATCCTGCTGGCGCTGCCGTGGTTCGAGCCCGCGATGGCCAGGATCGAGGAGTGGATCTCCGACTCCTGGAGCCGCCGCCGGTTCCGCTCCACGGCCCCGCTGGCCGCCTCGACCGCGTCCGACTCCGCCCTGGTCCCCTCGCTCCTCACGGACGACGAGGCGGGCCGTGAGCCGGTCGGCGCGGGCTCGCGCGGCGCGGGTCCCGGCGGCGCCGGCGCGGCGAGCGTCGTGGCCAACGCGGGCACGGCGGGCGGCACGCACGCGACCGGGACGTCCGCACCCGGCGCGCGGCGAGCACACCGGGCTCGCCCCGGTCGGCAGCCGCCGGCCGCCGGTGGACCGGCAGACGCTCCGGCCGGTGCCGCCGTTCACCCCTGCCAGCAGCGCCGCACGCGGTCCTCGTCCACGGTGAAGTTGAGCCGCCCGCGCACGTACTCCATCGTGACCACGGCCCCGGGCGGCAGGCTGCGCACCGTGGTCCAGCCACGGGCGCGGGCCTGTTCCTCGGCTTCCGCTTCGGTCAGCCCGAGATAGGCGTCGAGGTCGTCACGGGGATTGCCGTCGGGAGGGTTCGACAAAGGGGCCATAGCGCCACGGTATTCGGGTGAATACCGTGGCGCATCCGTTGACGGGAACACACAACTTCCGCACGATTCCCGCACAGGAAAATCGGCAGATCCGGTGTTTTCAGTGATCCTTTCGGGGCATAAGACGCCGCACTCTTCCGGCCGCCGCGCGGGCCAGACCGGCCGCCGACAGGAAACCGCCGAGCGTACGGGCGACCGCCCCGCGCGAGGCCGCCCGTAACCGGGCGCCGGGGCGCTCCCGGTCGGCCAGCAGGTCCCGGAAGAGCCGCAGGTGGCGCCCGGCGATCACCGCCGGGTCGTAGCGCTCGGCCGAGGTCAGCGCGGCCCGGCCCATCGCGCGCCGCCGGTCGTCGTCCTCGACGAGGCTGAGCAGGGCGGCCGCGATGGCGTCGATGTCCCGGGGCGGTACGAGCAGGCCGTCGACGCCGTGCCGGATGATCTCGCGCGGGCCGAGCGGGCAGTCCGTCGCCACTACGGGGAGTCCGGCCCGCATGCCCTCCACGATCGTCATGCCGAAGGATTCCAGGGTGGAAGTGACGGCGAGTACCGACGCCTTCGCGAATTCCGGTTCCAGCGGCGAGACCGGGCCCATGAGCGTCACATGGGCGCCTATGCCGAGTTCGGCGACGAGCGCCGCCAGGCCGGCCTTCTTCTCCCCCGAGCCGTAAAGCCGCAGGCTCCAGTCGGGCCGCGCGGCGCAGACGATGGCGAAGGCCCGGATCAGGTCGTCGTAGCGCTTGCCCGCGGCGAGCCGGCCGGCCGCGACGACCACGTGCTGCGAGCAGTCCGAGGGGGCGACCGTGCCGGCCGGCGCGCTGTTGGGGACGGCGGTGACGCGCACGGCGGGCAGCCGGCGGCGGTAGGCGGCCGCGTCGGCCTCGGTGGTGGTGGTCACCGCGTCCAGGGCCGGGTAGGCGCGGCGCAGGCGGCGGACCAGCCGGGCCGGGTGGGTGTCCAGGGTGAGGTGCTCCTGGGCGACGCGGACCAGGCGGCGGGGGGCCTGGCGGGCCAGGTGCACATTGAGGCCGGGGCGGGTGCCGACGACGACATCGACGTCCAAGGCGGCGAGGCAGCCTCCGATGAGGTCGTCGGTGAGGGCGCTGTACATCGCGTGGCGGCTGTCCGAGGACGGGAAGACCTTCGACGGCAGTCGGTGGCGGGGGTCGTCGGCGGCGGCGCTCACGGCGCCTTTGCGGATGTCGGCGAGGTAACTCAGCCGGACCCGGGGGTTGATGTCGAACAGCGGCCGGTCGCGGTGGCGGAAGACCGAGATGATCCGCACGTCGTGGCCGTCCTCGGCGAGCTGCCCGGCGAGGTTGCAGGTGGTGCGGATGGTGCCGCCGATGCCGTAGGCGGTGTGGATCACAAAGGCGATGCGCATGGATGTCCCCCTCATCCCCGGCCCGTGCCCGGGGCTCTCCGGCCGCCGTTACGGGCGCCGGACGGCTCGCGTACCGCCCGGCGGCTCGGCACTCAGCGGGCACCGACCCTAGCAAGGGCGCCTGAAAGGCAGTCAGACAGGGCGGGCCGGGAGCCCCGGGCGCCCAAGGCAGCCGGGGAACCAGGAAACCAAGGGACCAAGGAGTCCGAGCGGCGGTCGGGTGTCCTGGGCGCCGACGACCGCCTCGACGCCTAAGGGGGCTCGACGGATTCAGCCACCCAAAGCACCCAGGGCGCCCGACGGCGCCCGAGGCGCCCGAGGCGCCTGAGCGCAAAGGTGTCGCGAGGGGCCCGCGCCTCCCGGGAGGGCCCCTCGGGACGCGCGGCTACGCGGTGACCGTGAGCACCGCGCCGGGCACCAGCCGGTCCGGGTCGGCGCCGATCAGGCTCTCGTTGAGCTGGTAGAGCTGCTGCCAGCCGCCGGCGACGTCGTAGGAGTGGGCGACGCTGTGGAGCGTCTCGCCGGGCTGGACGGTGTGCACGAGGTGGTGGAAGCCGCGCAGGCCGAGGTGGCGCGAGCAGACCGGCCACGCCTGCCAGCCCTGGGCGCGCAGCACCACCTCCGCGATCTCGATCTGGTGCTCGGGCGAGGCCAGGTCGGCGCGGCGGGCGTACTTCCGGCCGCCGAACAGCTCCCAGGTGGGCTGCCAGAACTGCACCCCGCCGTAGTAGCCGTTGCCGGTGTCGACGTGCCAGTCGCCGCTGCTCTCGCACAGCGCCAGGTCGTCCCAGATCGAGCGCTGACGCACGAAGGAGCGCGAGGTGGGCCGCTGGGCCGTGGCGGGCCGCCGGACCTGCCGTACGGCCTCTCTGGGGGCTCGCACCCGCCTGCCGGACGAGCCTCCCTGCGGCGCGCACCCGCCTGTCCGGAGGGTCTTCGCGGCGGCGCGCACCCGCCCGCCGGAGCGTACGGACGAGCGGTGCGGCGTGTGCGGCGCCGGCCTGCGGCGGGGCGGGGCGGCCCACGGGCGGCCTGGCCGGGCTGTGCGGCGTGGACGGGTCGGGCGGGCTGGGCGGCCTGGGCGGGCTGCGTGACCAGCGGCAGCAGGGCGGCCGCGCCGAGCACGGCGACGACCGCGGCGGCACGGGAGCCGGTGGCGCGTGCCGGGGTATTGCGACGCGTACTGCGGATTTGACGATAGTTCGACAAGTTCGACAGTTCGATCATCGGGCCACGCTAAGCAGACCCCCGCCCCGGACCGGCGGCAACACGACCCGCCGCCGCCCGCGGCCCACCCGGGTGGACCACAACCCGTCGGGCGCAGACCGTGACTCCGCGCGCGGGCCGTCCGTTGTCACAGTGCGCCGGGACCCGCCCGGCGTCCGGAACCCTTCGGACCGCTTTCGCTACCGCAGCACCGCACTTCCAAGGAGACTCCCGTGGCGCCCATGCTCGACGTGAGTGACGAGGTACGAGCCGAGATCGGCGACGAGGAGACCCAGCGGCTCCTCACCGGTGAGAGCTCCCCCGGCACGTACGACTGCACGTCCTGCCGCACGCCCGGCGACAGCGGGCAGGAGCGCACCAGCACGGTGCTGTTCGTGGGGGACGAGACGGCGGTGCTCGCCTTCGCGCACGCGACGTGCATCCCCTCGCAGGTGGTGCCGGTCTCCGAGGCGCAGTTGCAGGGCGCGGTGCGCAGCATCTCCGGCGGCGGGCAGGAGCAGCAGGCGGACACCGAGGCGCCCGGCGGCCTGATCGGCGCCCAGAGGGCGGCAGCGCCGGACGCCCCCGCGCCAGGAACCGGAGCGGAGCCCGCGGCAGGCCGTGCTCGGCATCACCTGCGGCCTGATCATCGTGGACGACCAGCTGCGCCCGGCCCTGGTGGTCGAGCCGACCGGCCCGGTGGCCCGGGTGGGCGCCGACCGGCGGCGGCGACGACTTCCTGCCGCTGCTGATCGAGCAGGGCTTCGTCCCGCAGCTCGACCTGGAGGCGCCGCCGTCGCCGCTGCACCGGCTGGTCGGTGCTGCTGGCGACGGGCCGGCTGCACGCCGTGCTCCAGCCGGGGGCCAACGGCGGGCCCGGCCACCGCCTGGTGGCAGGCGCACCAGCCGCTCCAGGTCAGCGACGGCTGGCGGGCCGCGGTCCAGCGGGGCAACGAGGTGTACGTGTACGCGGGGCCCTCCGGCTCGATCGGCCGCCAGCCGCGCGAGGACCTGATGCGGGACGCGCTGGCCCGGGCCTGCGCGCGCGGCCAGCTGGTGGCGGCGAAGATGCCGCTCGCGGGGACCTGACCTGCCGCTCGACCCCATGGGGCGCGCACGGACCACCGTGCGCGCCCCCTCGTATGTCCCGCACCTCCGACGAGGTCAAAGATGGGCAATTCAGCCGTGCGGCCCGCATCCCGGCCCGACGTCTGTCGTTGGCTGATACGTGCACACCTTTGACTCCTCCCCCCGAGCCCCTTACCAGCGCTACATCCCGGCGATGCGCACCGCGCAGGACGCGGCAGGAGGCGGCGGCACCAGCACGCCGATCTACGACGCGCTGTACTCGGAGTACCGCCGGCTGTTCCGGACGCTGCCGGGCGATCGCAGCGGCGAGGAGTCGTTGCAGTTCAAGGGGTTCACGGCCTGGCACGCGCAGTACCCGCCGTTCGGCCAGGGCGGCCGGCACCGCGGCGAGGGCGGCCCGGGCGAGCGGCCCGGCGGCGCTCCCGCCGGGCCGCTGGCGACAACCGGATGCGGTAGCCGGCACTGCCGCCCGCACGCCGCTACTTCTTGCGGCCGCGCTTCTCGCGCACCCGCACCGACACCTGGATCGGGGTGCCCTCGAAGCCGAACTCCTCGCGCAGCCGGCGCTCGATGAAGCGCCGGTAGCCCGCCTCCAGGAAGCCCGAGGCGAAGAGCACGAAGCGCGGCGGCTTGGTGCCGGCCTGGGTGCCGAACAGGATGCGGGGCTGCTTGCCGCCGCGGATCGGGTGCGGGTGGCCGGCGACCAGCTCGCCGAGGAAGGCGTTGAGCCGCCCGGTGGGCACCCGGGTCTCCCAGCCGGCGAGGGCGGCCTCGATCGCCGGGACGAGCTTCTCCATGTGCCGGCCGGTGCGCGCCGAGACGTTGACCCGCGGCGCCCACTGCACCTGGACGAGGTCGCGTTCGATCTCCCGCTCCAGGTAGTAGCGGCGCTCCTCGTCCATCGGTCCCACTTGTTGTAGGCGATGACGACGGCGCGGCCGGCCTCGACGGCCATCGAGATGATCCGGGTGTCCTGCTCGGCGATGCGTCTCGCTGGCGTCGATCAGGATCACCGCGACCTCGGCCTTCTCCAGGGCGGCCGCGGTGCGCAGCGAGGCGTAGTAGTCGGCGCCCTCGGCGAGGTGGACCCGCCGCCGGATGCCGGCGGTGTCGATGAACTTCCAGGTCACGCCGCCGAGCTGGATCAGCTCGTCGACCGGGTCGCGGGTGGTGCCGGCCTGCTCGTTGACGACGACCCGGTCCTCGTTCGCGACCTTGTTCAGCAGCGAGGACTTGCCGACGTTCGGGCGGCCGATGAGCGCGATCCGGCGCGGGCCGCCGACGACGTCGCCGAAGGTCAGCGCGGGCGCCTCGGGCAGCGCCTCGATGATGGCGTCGAGCATGTCGCCGGTGCCGCGGCCGTGCAGCGAGGAGACCGGGTAGGGCTCGCCGAGGCCGAGGCTCCACAGGGCGTACGCGTCGGCCTCGGCGGAGGGGCCGTCGACCTTGTTGGCGGCGAGCACCACGGGCTTGCCCGCCCGGCGCAGCAGCTTGACGACGGCCTCGTCGGTGTCGGTGGCGCCGACCGTGGCGTCGACCACGAAGACCACCGCGTCGGCGGCCTCGATGGCGAACTCGGCCTGCGCGGCCACGGAGGCGTCGATGCCGAGGACGTCCTGCTCCCAGCCGCCGGTGTCCACGATCTTGAAGCGGCGGCCGTTCCAGTTCGCCTCGTAGGACACCCGGTCGCGGGTGACGCCCGGGCGGTCCTCGACGACGGCCTCGCGGCGGCCGATGATCCGGTTCACCAGTGTCGACTTGCCGACGTTCGGGCGGCCGACGACGGCCAGCACCGGGCAGCGGGCCGTGGCCCGCCTCCGCGAGGTCGTCGGCGACCTCTTCGAGGTCGAAGCCCTCCTCGGCGGCGAGCTCCATGAACTCGGCGTATTCGGCGTCGCCGAGCGCGCCGACGTCGCCGTGTTCGTATCCCTGGTCCATGAGCTCTCTCCGTCGGTCAACAAGTGTGTGGCGGCCCCGCTGCCGGTACGGCGGGCGGCCGCGCGGTTCAGCGGCCGGTGGCCCGCCTGGCCTCGGCCAGGTGCGCGGTCAGCCGCTCCTGGATGCGCGTGGTGGCGGCGTCCAGCGCGCTGCGGGTGCGCCGCCCGTCGCCCGCGGCGGCCTCGAAGGGCTCGCCGAAGACGACGTCGATACGGGTGCGCAGCGGCGGCAGGCCCGCGACCACCCGGCCCGGGCGGGCGCTGCCGAGCACGGCGACCGGCACGACGGGCGCGCCCGAGCGCACCGCGAAGTACGCCAGGCCCGCGCGCAACTGCGCGAACTCCCCGTCGCCGCGGGTGCCTTCGGGGAATATGCCGAGCACGCCGCCGTGGTCCAGCACGCCGAGCGCGGCGGCGATCGCCGCGCGGTCGACGCTGTCCCGGTCGATCCGCACCTGGCCGATGCCGGTGAGGAAGGTGCCGAGCGGGCCGACGAACGCCTCCCGCTTCACCAGGAAGTGCACCGGGCGGGGCGAGGTGCCGATCGATCATCGGACCGTCGACGTTGTGGCTGTGGTTCCCGGCGAGGATGACCGGGCCCTGGGCGGGCATCCGCCAGGCGCCGAGCACGCGGGGGCGCCACAGGCCGTTCATCAGACCGATGCCTGTGAGGCGGGCGAGGGCCGCACCGCGCGCGCTGGGCGGCGCGGAGGCGCGCTGCGAGGTCACCGCGCGGCTCGCTTCTCCTCGACCAGAGTCACGACGCACTCGATGACCTGCTCGAGGGAGAGCTCGGTGGTGTCGACCTCGACGGCGTCGGCGGCCTTGGCGAGCGGGGAGGTCTTGCGGCCGGAGTCGGCGGCGTCCCGCTGGAGCAGGGCGACCCGGGTGTCGGCGACGGACTGGGCGCCGTTCAGCTCGCCGCTGCGGCGGGCGGCGCGGGCCTCGGCGGAGGCGGTGAGGAAGATCTTGACGGTCGCGTCGGGCAGGACGGTGGTGCCGATGTCGCGGCCCTCGACGACGATGCCGCCGGCCGCGGCGGCCGCCGCGGCGCGCTGGAGCTCGACCATCCGGGCCCGTACCTCGGGCACGGCGCTGACCGCGCTGACCGCGGCGGTGACCTCCTGGGTGCGGATCGGCGCCGAGGCGTCCACGCCGTCCACGGTGATGGCCGGGGCGGCGGGGTCGAGGCCGGAGACGATGGCCGGCTTGCCCGACTGGTCGGCGACGGCCAGCGGGTCGTCGACGTCCACGCCGTTGTCCAGCATCCACCAGGTGATGGCGCGGTACTGCGCGCCGGTGTCCAGGTAGCTGAGGCCGAGCTTGGCGGCGACCGCCCGTGGAGGTGCTGGACTTGCCCGTGCCGGAGGGGCCGTCGATGGCGACGATCACCGGATTTGACACAGCGGGGGGCCTTCCTCGTGCGCGGACGCGGGGTACGGGCGGGTCCGGCGGGGGCCGGGTGCCATCCCCCAAGGTTACCGGCCGGACGGGCGACCCCGTGCCAGGGCGGCGGGGGCGCCTTCGGAGGGGGGACGGTCCCGCCCTTCGGTCTACGAGGTCGCCCCCTCGCGGCCGCTTCTACGGTGCGGCTCCGTTACGGCTCGCGGGCCGCGCTCCACGGTGCGGCCTCCCGGTCGCCGGCCGAGCGCGTCCTGGGGGCCGGGCGGCCTACTGGCGGAGGGCCCAGCCGCGCTCGCGCAGCGATGCCGTGAGGGTGGGGGCGCTGCCGGGCTCGACCAGGAGGTGGACGAGGCCCGCCTGCTGGGCGGTGGAGTGCTCGATGCGGACGTCCTCGATGTTGACGCCCGCGGCGCCGGCGTCCGCGAAGAGCCGGGCCAGCTCGCCCGGCTGGTCGCCGATGAGGACGGCGACGACCTCGTACGCCTTGGGGGCGGCGCCGTGCTTGCCGGGGACCTTGGCGCGGCCGGCGTTGCCGCGCCGCAGGATGTCCTCGATGCCGTCCGCGCCGCCGCGCCGCTTGTCGTCGTCGGCGGACTGGAGGGCGCGCAGCGCGGTCACGGTCTCGGCGAGGTCGGCGGCCAGGTCGGCGAGGACGTCGGCGACGGGCCCGGGGTTGGCCGCGAGGATGTCCATCCACATCGCGGGTTCCGACCCGGCGACCCGGGTGACGTCGAGGATGCCCTGCCCGCACAGCCGGACGGTGGCCTCCTCGGCGTGCTCCAGGCGGGCGGCGACCATGCTGGAGACCAGTTGCGGGGTGTGCGAGACGAGGGCGACCGCGCGGTCGTGGGCGTCGGCGTCCATGACGACGGGGACGGCCCGGCACAGGGCGACCAGTTCCAGGGCGAGGTTGAGCACCTCGGTGTCGGTGTCCGGGGTCGGGGTGAGCACCCACGGGCGGCCCTCGAAGAGGTCGGCGGTGGCCGCCAGCGGGCCGGAGCGCTCCCGGCCGGCCATCGGGTGGGTGCCGAGGTAGCGGGACAGGTCGCAGCCGAGGGCCTCCAGGTCGCGGCGCGGGCCGCCCTTGACGCTGGCGACGTCCAGGTAGCCGCGGCCGAGTCCGCGCCCTATGGCGTCGGCGAGGATGCCGGCCACATGGGCGGGCGGCACGGCGACGATCACCAGGTCGACGGGCTCCTCGGGCGTCCCCGCGGTGCCCGCGCCGAGCGCGGCGGCCGTACGGGCGGCGGAGTCGTCGTGGTCGGTCAGGTGCACGTACGACGCCGCGGGAGGTGAGGGCGAGCGCGGCGGACGTGCCCATCAGGCCGGTTCCGATGACGAGGGCGGTCCTCACGGGCGGTGTCCTTGCGGGGTGCGGCGGGGCGGACGGGGAGCGCGCCCGCAGTGGCCGGACGGTTCGGTCCACCGCCCACCAGCGTAGTCACGGGCCGGGGCCGGGCGGGCCGCCGACCGCAGGGCGAGACGGGCGCCACCGTCCCGTGCCCACCGCTCCCCCGCGCCCATCCGTCACTCCCGGGGACCCCGTGATCACCCTGCGAAACACGAAAATCCCGGCGCCCGGACGGGCGACATGGCGATAATCGCCCTCATGCGCGAATTGCTGGGGAACGCCGTGGGCCACGACCTGGTCAGGGACCATACGGTCTACTCGTGCGTGATGGGCTCGCGCGCCTTCGGGCTCGCGACGGACGCGAGCGACACCGACCGGCGCGGGGTGTTCGTGGCGCCGACCCCGCTGTTCTGGCGCTTCGACAAGCCGCCGACGCACGTCACCGGGCCGCGGGACGAGGAGTTCTCCTGGGAGCTGGAACGCTTCTGCGCGCTGGCGCTGCGGGCCAACCCCAACCTGCTGGAGTGCCTGCACTCGCCGCTCGTGGAGTACGCGGACGCCACCGGGCGCGAACTGCTCGACCTGCGCGGCGCCTTCCTGTCCCGCAGGGCCCACGGCACCTTCCGCGGCTACGCGGCCCAGCAGCTCGCCAAGCTGGAGGCCGACGTCCGCACGCACGGCGGCCGCGCTGGAAGCACGCCATGCACCTGCTGCGGCTGCTGATCAGCTGCCGCGACCTGCTGCGCACCGGGGAGCTGGTCATCGACGTCGGCGAGCACCGCGAGGCCCTGCTCACCGTCAAGCGCGGCGAGCGCACCTGGGAGCAGGTGCGCGGCTGGATGCGCACCCTGCACGAGGAGGTCGACACGGCGGCCGACCGCACCCCGCTGCCCGCCGAGCCGGACCGCACCCGCGTGGAGGACTTCCTCATCCGCGTCCGCGGCCTGTCGGCGTCCGCCCCCGACCTGGCCCGGCCCGCCGTCCCGCAGCCCGCCCAGCGCCCGTAGCCGGCCGTACCCGATCCGCCCGCGACCCGGAGGCCGGCCACTCCCCGGACCCGGGATGCGCCCCCGGACGCCGGCCGCGTTCCGGGCCGACGCCCCCGGCGCGGGTACCGCCCGTACCGCGGGCCGGCCCCGTACTCCTACAGCTCGACCTCGTTCATCAGCATCCCGACCTCCGTGTTGGTCAGCCGGCGCAGCCAGCCGGACTTCTGGTCGCCCAGCGGGATCGGGCCGAAGCTGGTGCGGACCAGGCGGTCCACCGGGAAACCGGCCTCGGAGAGCATCCGCCGCACGATGTGCTTGCGGCCCTCGTGCAGCGTGACCTCGACCAGGTAGTTCTTGCCGGTGTTCTGCACGATCCGGAAGTGGTCGGCGCGCGCCCAGCCGTCCTCCAGCTCGATGCCGGTCTTCAGCTGCTTGCCGAGGTCGCGGGGCAGCGGGCCCTGGATCGCGGCCAGATAGGTCTTCTTCACGCCGTACCGCGGGTGGGTCAGACGGTGCGCCAGCTCGCCGTGGTTGGTGAGCAGGATGATGCCCTCGGTCTCGGTGTCGAGCCGGCCGACGTGGAAGAGCCGCGTCTCGCGGTTGGTGACGTAGTCGCCCAGGCACTGCCGCCCGTCGGGGTCCTCCATCGTGGAGACGACGCCCGCGGGCTTGTTGAGCGCGAAGAACAGGTACGACTGGGTGGCCACGGTCAGCCCGTCGACCTTCACCTCGTCGTGCTCGGGGTCGACCCGCATGCCCTGCTCGGTGACGATCTGCCCGTTGACCTCGACGCGGAGCTGCTCGATCAGCTCCTCGCAGGCACGGCGCGAGCCCATACCGGCCCTGGCCAGCACCTTCTGCAACCGCTCGCCCTCCTGCTCGGCGCCGGGGAAGGTCTTGGGCAGCTTCGGCTGCGGCTTGCTGTGCCGCTCGCGGTTGCGCTCCTCGATCTGCGCGTCCAGCTCGCGCGGGCGGGCCGGCACCGTCTTGCGGCCGCGGTTGCCGGTCGGCCGGGAACCCGGCTTGGCGCCGCCCGCGGCCTTGGTACGGGGCATGCCGCCGGGCTTGTTCGCCCCGGACTGGCCGGTGCCGCCCACGTCGTAGCGGCGCTCCTCCGGGCGCGGGTTGCGGGGGCGCTCGGGCCCCTCGTCACGGCGGTCGGAGCCGGCGGCCTGGCCGCCCCGCCGGTCGGAGCCCGCACCACCGCGCCGGTCAGCGCCGGCGCCCGTGCCGCCGCGGCGGCCGTCGCCCGCGCCCCCGCGCCGGTCGGCGCTGCCGCCGCCGCGCCGGTCCTGGCTGCCACCGCCGCTCCGGGGGGTCCGGTTGCCGCCGCTGTTCCTGTCGCTGCTTCGCATCAAGGTTCCGTAATCGAGGTGATCGAGGTGATCGAACTGGTCGGGCCGGTCACGCTGCTCGGGCCGATCGCGCCGGCCGGTGGGTCGTCCGGCGCGTCCGGGTCGAAGGACGGCAGCCCCTCCAGGGACTCCGCCTCGACCGCGTCCGCCTCCGGCAGGAACGGGGCGAGCTCCGGCAGCTCGTCGAGGCTGCGCAGGCCCATACGTTCCAGGAAGTAGTTGGTCGTCCTGTACAGGATCGCACCTGTCTCGGCTTCCGTCCCACCTTCCTCCACCAGTCCGCGCTGGAGGAGGGTGCGCATGACCCCGTCGCAGTTGACCCCGCGCACCGCCGAGACCCGGGAGCGGCTGACCGGCTGGCGGTACGCGACGACCGCCAGCGTCTCCAGCGCGGCCTGCGTGAGGCGGGCCTGCTGGCCGTCCAGCGCGAACCGCTCGACCGCGGGCGAGAACTCGGGCCGCGAGTAGAAACGCCACCCGCCGGCGACCAGCCGCAGGTCGAAGCCCCGGCCCTCGCGCGTGTAGTCGTCGGACAGCTCGCGCAGCGCCTTGCCGACGGCCCGGCGCGGCCGGTCCAGCACCTTCGCCAGGTGGTCCTCGGTGGCGGGTTCGTCCACCACCATCAGCACGGCCTCCAGCGCGGGCTTGAGCTCCAGGGCGGCCACCGCGTCGGCGAGCAGGCCCGCGGGGGCGGAATCGGCGTCGGCGACTTCCGGGTCCGTGAGATCGGCCACGTCGGTCATCACTGCTCTCCCTTCCCGGCCGGGCCGGGGTCGGTGGCGGCCGCGGCGGCGCGCGGCTTCGGCACGGCGCCGGGCGCCGGGGCCTCCTGGTCGAACTCGTCGGTCACCAGCGGGACCGAGGTGTCCTCCACCACGCCGGTCCAGCGGACCTGGAGGTCGCCGAGCGCCTCGTCCTGGTCCAGGGCGACCGCCTTCTCGCGGTACAGCTCCAGCAGCGCGAGGAAGCGGGCGACGACGGTGAGGGTGTCGGCCGCGTCCGCGGTCAGCTCGCGGAAGCTGGCCGTGCCCCGCTCGCGCAGCAGCGCGATCACGTGCTCGGCCTGCTCGCGGACGCTGACCAGCGGTGCGTGGATGTGGTCCACGTACACCTGCGGCTTCGGCTTGGGCTGCATCGCCTTCACCGCGAGCCGCGCGAACCGCTCGGGGCCGATGCTCAGCACCACCTCGGGCAGCAGTTCGGCGTGCTGCGGCTCCAGGCCGACGGTGCGCGGGCGGCGCAGCGACTCCTGCTCCAGCCGCTCGGCGAAGATCGCCGCGATCTGCTTGTACGCCCGGTACTGGAGCAGCCGCGCGAACAGCAGGTCGCGGGCCTCCAGCAGCGCGAGGTCCGCCCTCGTCCTCCACCTCGGCGGCGGGCAGCAGCCGGGCCGCCTTCAGGTCCAGCAGCGTCGCCGCCACGACCAGGAACTCGGTGGTCTGGTCCAGGTCCCAGTCCGGGCCCATCGCGTGTATGTACGCCATGAACTCATTGGTGACCTTGGACAGCGCGACCTCGGTCACGTCCAGCTTGTGCTTGGAGATCAGCCCGAGCAGGAGGTCGAAGGGCCCTTCGAAGTTGACCAGCCGCACGGTGAAGCGGTTGCCGCCCTCGCGGGAGTCGTCGGCGCCGGCTCGCCCCGGCCCCGCCCGCGGGCGCGTCCGCCCGGTGCGGCGACGCCTCGGTCCGGTCCGGCCGTGCGGCTTCGGCGCGGGCCTCGCTGCGGTACGTCCGGTCGGCGGTGCTCCGCCGCCTCGGCTCCGGCGCGCGGCCTCGGCTGACCGGCTCCGCTCGCCGTACGGCCACGGCCGGCTCGGCCACCGGCTCCGGCTCGTCCCGGACGGCCGCAGGTTCCGGCTCGGGCTCGCGGCCGGCCGTCCGCGGGCGGCAGGGCGGCGCGGGCCGCGGCCCAGCGAGCGGCGGGGGCGGTCCGTGGCGTCGTCGGGGGGCGTGGTCGGCATCGGGGTCCAGGGTGCGGGGGATGAGGTCGGCAGGCTATCTCCCCCTCGGGCGGGCCGGGGTGACCGGCTCCGCGACGCGCGGCCGTGCGGCGGGCTCAGCGGCCCCTGCAGGCGCCTGACGAGGATGCTCGCGTCGCCGCGCGACTCCAGGTCGGCCAGGACGACGGCGACGGCCTCGCGGACGATACGGCCGCGGTCGATGGCCAGGCCGTGCTCGCCGCGGAGCACCAGGCGGGCGTGCTCCAGGTCCATCAGCTCTTCGGCGGAGACGTAGACGGTGATCTTCTCGTCGTGGCGCTCGCGCCCGCTGGGCCGCCGGTTCTGGCGCTGGGCCTTGCGGCGCGCGGGCGGCTGCGGGGTGGCGGTGATCGGCGGCGGGGTGGGCTTTTGTGTCGGGTCCCGGGCACGGAGGGGGCGGGCGCCTGCGGGACGACCGTGGCGGTGGCCCCGGGCGCGGTCGCGTCGCGGACTGGACGGTGCCGGGCCGCTCGCCGGTGATCGGCCGGCGCGGCGCGGGCGGGGCCTCGCGGCCGCTGTGCTCGTCGCTGGAGCCGCCGTGCGCGTCGCCGGGGCCTGCGGTTCGGGCTCGGCCTCGCCGTCGGGGACCGGCCGCAGCCGCGGGTCGGCCTGGGCCGGCTGCTGCGCCTCGGCACCGTGGTGCTGCCGGGGCTGCGGTGCCTGGAGCGCCGCTCCGCCGGTGGTCCTGAACAGCTCGTCGGCGCCCGGCAGGCTCACTCGGCGTGGCACCGGGCGAGCACCTCCCTGGCGAGCTGGCGATAGGCGGCCGCGCCGACGGAGTTGGAGGCGTACGTGGTGATCGGCTCGCCGGCGACGGTGGTCTCGGGGAACCGGACGGTCCGGCCGATGACGGTGTGGAAGACGTGCTCGTCGAACGCCTCGACGACCCGGGCCAGCACCTCGCGGCTGTGCACGGTGCGCGAGTCGTACATCGTGGCCAGGATGCCGTCGAGTTCGAGCTCGGGGTTGAGCCGCTCGCGGACCTTCTCGATGGTCTCGGTGAGCAGCGCGACCCCGCGCAGCGCGAAGAACTCGCACTCCAGCGGCACGATCACCGAGTGCGCCGCGGTGAGCGCGTTGACGGTGAGCAGGCCGAGCGAGGGCTGGCAGTCGATGACGATGTAGTCGTAGTCGGCCATCAGCGGCTTGAGGGCGCGCTGGAGCGCGGACTCCCGGGCCACCTCGCTGACCAGCTGCACCTCGGCGGCGGACAGGTCGATGTTGCTCGGCAGCAGGTCCATGCCGGGCACCGCGGTCTTCAGCAGCACCTCGTCGGCCGCCAGCCCGCGTTCCATCAGCAGGTTGTAGACGGTGATGTCGAGTTCCATCGGGTTGACCCCGAGGCCGACGGACAGCGCGCCCTGCGGGTCGAAGTCGACGAGCAGCACCCGGCGGCCGTACTCGGCCAGCGCGGCGCCCAGGTTGATGGTCGAGGTGGTCTTGCCGACCCCGCCCTTCTGGTTGCACATCGCGACGATCTTCGCGGGACCGTGGTCGGTGAGCGGGTTGGGGATCGGGAAGTACGGCAGCGGCCGGCCGGTGGGGCCGACGCGTTCGCGGCGCTGGCGCGCGGCGTCGGGGGCGAGGGTGGCGGCGTACTCCGGGTCCGGCTCGTACTCGGCGTCCGGGTCGTAGAACTGGCCGTCCTGCAGCTCGTGGTCGTCCTGGAAAGGCGCCATGGCGGAAGCGGTTTGCGTCTCCGTGGTCGTCTCGGCGCGTCGGGACTCGAAGGTGCGGACCGCGACGGAGCCGACGGTCATTCCTGGTTGACCACCTCCGGGAGCAAATGTCGACTCATTCACAAGTCGTCTTACCTCCTTGGTGACCAGGAAACTTCTAGACAGGTCAGCGTGACTACAGCCGACGTTTCGCGACTCTATGGCGTGTCGGTGGTCCGCAGCAACACAATCCGCCGGACACGGCACGATGTGTCGGGAACCGAACACCCCGCTGTCAAGGGCGTAACCACGCGAACGGCGGGGTCTTGAGGGACAAGACCCCGCCGTTCGAACGGAGTTGGCACGCGGTGCCCGGAGGCACCGGCGCGCGCGGGCGGCCCGGTCGCCCGGGCGGCGGGTCAGCCGAGGAGAGTGCGCAGGTCGGCGGCGTCCAGGCCGTGCGCCTCGGCCACCGGACCGTAAACGACCTGCCCCTCATGGGTGTTGAGGCCGAGCGCCAGCGCGGCGTCGCGGCGCAGCGCCTCGCGCCAGCCGCGGTCGGCCAGTTCGACGATGTACGGCAGCGTCGCGTTGGTCAGCGCGTACGTCGAGGTGTTGGGCACCGCGCCGGGCATGTTGGCCACGCAGTAGAAGACCGACTCGTGCACCGTGAAGGTCGGTTCGGCGTGCGTGGTGGGGCGCGAGTCCTCGAAGCAGCCGCCCTGGTCGATCGCGATGTCGACAAGTACCGAACCCGGCTTCATCCGGGACACCAGCTCGTTGGTGACGAGCTTGGGCGCCTTGGCGCCGGGGATGAGCACCGCGCCGACGACGAGGTCGGCGTCGAGCACGGCCTGCTCCAGCGAGTAGGCGTTGGAGGCCATGGTCTGCACCCGGTTGCCGAAGACCTTGTCGGCCTCGCGCAGCTTGTCGACGTCCTTGTCGAGCAGGGTGACGTGGAAGCCGAGGCCGAGGGCGATGGTGGTGGCGTGCCAGCCGGAGACGCCGGCGCCGATGACGACGGCCCGGCCGGAGAGCACCCCGGGCACCCCGCCGGGCAGCACGCCGCGGCCGCCGGCCGAGCGCATCAGGTGGTAGGCGCCGACCTGCGGGGCGAGCCGCCCGGCCACCTCGGACATCGGGGCGAGCAGCGGCAGCCGGCGGCCGGCGGTCTCGACCGTCTCGTACGCGATGGCGGTGGTGCCGGACTCCAGCAGCGCGTCGGTGCACTCGCGGGAGGCGGCCAGGTGCAGGTAGGTGAAGAGGGTCTGGTCCTTGCGCAGCCGGTGGTACTCCTCGGCGATCGGCTCCTTGACCTTCAGCAGCAGGTCGGCGGCGGCCCACACCTCGTCGGCGGTGCCGAGGATGCCGGCACCGGCGGCGACGTACTCCTCGTCGGGGATGGACGAGCCGCCGCCGGCGCCCCGCTCGACGACGACCTGGTGTCCGTGCCGGACGAGCTCGTGCACGCCGGCCGGGGTGATGGCCACGCGGAACTCGTTGTTCTTGACCTCGCGGGGGATGCCCACCTTCACGTCGATCACGGTCCTTGCACTCAGGGATTACCGGAAGATACGTCCGGACATGGTGCGGGATGGCACGACACGTCGGACCTGACCGCGATGTGCGGGCGGGGCCCAGTCTAGTGAAGGAAGAGCCGCTGTCCAGCCTTACAAAGTGGTGGGTTTGGCCGAGACCATTGGCAGTTTCGTAGGTCGATGGCGCTCGGAGGGCAAGATGGCTGGTCGGAGGCAGGGTCGCGGGTGGCGGCGGCGCCCCTGCGGCCCGCCGTGCGCACAGCGCGCCGCCCTCACAGCTCGGGGAACTCTCCCGGGCGGAAGAGCCGACGGGCGGCGGTGCGCTGGAGCCGGGCGCCGCCGTGGTCGCCGAGCCGGTCCAGGGTGTCGGCGAGCCGCAGCAGCACGGCCGCCTCCAGGCGCCGCTCGCCCGCCTGCCGGGCCCAGTACAGCGCGTCCCGGCAGGTGCGCAGCGCGTCCTCGGGGTGGCCGGCGTACTCCTGGACCCTGGCCGCCTCGGTGAGCGCGCGGGCCTGCGAGGGCAGGTCGCCGAGCCGGCGGTGCACCCCGGCGGCCGCGCGCCACTCGCGCAGCGCGGGCCCGTAGCGGCCCTGGTAGGTCAGGACGGCGCCGATCCGGGCGTGCAGCCGGGCCTGGTGGCCGAGTTCGCCGCCGGCCTGGCGCAGCGCGAGCGCCCGCCCGAACCAGTCGCAGGCCCGCGGCAGGTCCTGCCGGTCCAGGAAGGTGCCGCCGAGGGCCTCCAGCACCCGGCCCTCGGCCTCGGTGTCGGCCGCGGCGCGGGCGGCGTCCAGCGCCCTGCGGTAGCCGGCGACGGCCAGGTCGGTACGGCCCGCCTCCGCGTCCAGGTCGGCCAGGTTGATCAGGGCGGCGGCCTTCTCGCGGGTGCAGGCCGCGGCGCTCGGCGACGCCGAGGACCAGGGTGTGCAGTTCGTAGCGCTCGGCGGCGCGGTCGCCGCCGGGGGCGGCGAGCAGGGCCAGCACGAGGGCGGCGACCAGCCGCCGGGCCAGGGTGTCGAGTTCGCCGTCGGCCACGGCGGCGCGGGCGGCGGCCAGCAGGGCGGAGCGCCGGGTGCCCAGCCAGTCGGCGGCGGCCGCGGGCGAGGCGAAGCGCAGCGTGCGGGGCAGCCCGTCGGCGGGCGCCTCCCGGGTGAGCGCGCCGCGGCACGACTCCAGCAGCCGTACGGTCCGCTCCAGCATCCGGGCCCGGGCCAGGCGTGACGTCCTCGGGCCGGTCGGTGGCCTCCAGCAGGCCGCGCAGCAGCGGCTCCAGCGCGCCCGGCACCCGGTACAGGCCCTCGGCCGGGCCGCGGACGAGCAGCGCGGCGTCCGCGAAGTCCGCGAGCGTGCCCTGCGCGGCGCCCACCGCGCACCCGGCCAGCGCGGAGGCCACCTGCGCGTCCACGCTGCCGTCGGGCGCGAGCACCAGGGCCCGCAGCATCCGGGCGGCCGGGCCGGGCAGCGCCTCGTAGACCAGGCGGAACGCCCGTACCAGCTCCCCGGGGGCCGCGGGCCGCTCCCCGTCCGGGCCCGGCCCGCCGCGGGCGTCCGGCGCGCGTCCGGGGCCCGGTCCGCCGAGCGCCTGTTCCCGCCGCGTCCTTCGCCGCGTCCTTCGGGTGCTTCCCGCCCGCGTCCCCGGCGGTTTCGGACGTGTCTTCGACGGGGGTGACCGCGGGGTCCGCGGTTGATCCCGGCGGGCGGCGACAGCGGCGCGTCCGGGGTGGCACGCAGCAGCGCGGCGGCCTCGGAGAGCGGCAGCCGGGGGTGGGCGGCGAGCCAGGCGGCGACCAGGCGTACGGCCAGCGGGTGGCCGGAGACCTCCTGGACGAGGGCTTCGGCCGCGCTCGGGTCGTTGGTGACGCGGGTGTCGCCGACGGTGTGGGCGAGCAGGTCCAGGGCGGCCGGCGTGTCCAGGCCGCCGAGCGTGCACGGCCGGACGTCGGGCACGCCGGACAGCGGACCGTCCGAGGTCGCCACGACCAGGCATCCCGGGCCCTGCGGCAGCAGGCCGGCGAGCTGGTCGGCGTGGCGGACGTCGTCCAGTACGAGCAGCAGCCGCCGCCCGGTGGCCGCGGTGCGCAGCGCCGCGACCGGGTCGGGGCCGTCGGCCGGCGCGCCGAGCGCGCGCAGCAGGGCGCGGGCGGTCTGCCCGACCGGTACACGGCCGCCCGCCGGGTCGGTGAGCCGCAGGAAGAACCGCCCGTCCGGGTACCGGCCGGCCACCTCCCGGGCGAGGCGTACGGCCAGTGCGGTACGGCCGATGCCGGGCCGGCCCACGACCAGCAGCACCCGGCCCCGCTCGGGCTCCTTCCGGCCCACCACGGCGAGCCCGGGGCGCCCGATCTCCTCGCGCAGCTGCGCCAACTCCCGCTCGCGGCCGACGAAGTGGGCGAGCGCGTCGGGCAGCGGGCCGGCCACGACGGCGACCGGCTCGGGGCGGTCCGGCTGCGGCGGCGCGGGCTCGGCGGCCGGGGCGTGCGGGGCGGGGGCCTCGCGTCGGGCGGGGCTTTCGGAGCGGCGGGGGGAGGTCCGGCGGGGGCGTCCTTCCGCTGCTCCGCCGGGGCGGCCGTGGCGTCCGGCGGGCCGTCCGCCGGGCCCTTCGGCGGCGAGGGCGGGACCGGGGGCGGCGCGGGCGCGGCTTCCGCGCGGCCGGGGCGGGGTCGGTGCTGCCGGGGACGGGGTCGGCACTGCCCGGGGCAGAAGAGGTCCCGTTGCCGGCGGGCCGCGCCGGAGACGGGTTCAGTGCCTGGTCCGTCACGGGTGCGCTCCCGGGAGGTGAGGGGGTGCCCCGGGAAGGGGGCGCGTCGAGCCTAGTTCACGCCGGGTGCCGCGCCCCCGGGGTCGCCGCCGGCGCGGGCGTCAATGATCACCCCATCGGATCATCGGCCCGATGGGACGATCCGGTGAACCGCGAGGGCCCGGTGCGCCGCGACTTCGGGCGGCCTGCGGACTCCGGGCGGACTACGCCGTGAAGGGGCGCGCGGGCCAGGGCGACTCGGCCGGGCGCAGCGCGTCCAGGCCGTCCCCGGCCAGCGCGGCGCTGAGCGCGAGCACCCCGATGACCAGGCAGGTGTTGTGCAGCTCGCCGGCGAGCACGCCCCGGACGAGTTCGGCCAGCGGCACCCGCGCGTACTCCATGTCGGCCTCCTCCTCGGCGACCTCGAACCGCTCGCCGTCGGCCTCGGCCACGTCGCGCGCGAGGAAGATCCGTACCGCCTCGTCGGAGCCGCCGGGCGTGGTGAAGACGTCGGCGAGGACCCGCCAGTCCGCCGGCCTTGACGTGCGCCTCCTCGTACAGCTCGCGCTGCGCGGCGTGCAGCGGGTTCTCGCCGGGGACGTCGAGCAGCCCCGCGGGGATCTCCCACAGCTTGTGCCGCACCGGGTGGCGGTACTGCTTGAGCACCAGGACCCGGCCGGCGTCGTCCAGGGCGAGGACGGCCACCGAGCCGGGGTGGACCTGGTAGTCGCGGACGGCGGTGGTCCCGTCGGGCATCACCACCTCGTCGGTGCGCACACCGGTCTTGTTGCCGGTGAACGGTGTGGAGGTGGCCGTGACCTGCCACTCCTGCGGGGTGTCCTTGAGCATGCTGCCCTTCCGGGGTCCGTCCGTGCGTCGTTGAATCGGTGCTGCCCTGTGCGCCGAGCGGTGCTGCGTGCCGACCGGTGATGCCCGGCGGTGGCGTCGCCGGCCGTGCCGCTCAGCCCTTGCGGGCCGTCGCCTGCGCCGCCACCGCCGCCTTGACCAGCCCGGCGAAGAGCGGGTGCGGGCGGGTCGGGCGGGACTTCAGCTCGGGGTGCGCCTGGGTCGCCACCAGGTAGGGGTGCACCTCGCGCGGGTACTCGACGTACTCCACGAGCTTGTTGTCCGGGCGAGGTGCCGGAGAAGACGATGCCGGTCTTCTTCTCCAGCTCGGCGCGGTAGGCGTTGTTGACCTCGTAGCGGTGCCGGTGGCGCTCCTCGACGTAGGGCTGGTCGCCGTAGACCTCGCGGACGATGGAGCCCTCGGCGAGCTTGGCCGGGTAGGTGCCCAGCCGCATGGTGCCGCCGAGGTCGCCCTTGCCGTCCACGATGTCGAGCTGCTCGGCCATGGTGGAGATGACCGGGTGGGCGGTGGCCGGGTCGAACTCGGTGGAGTTGGCGTCCGTCGATGCCGGCCAGGTTGCGGGCGGCCTCGATGACGACGCACTGGAGGCCGAGGCACAGCCCGAGCAGCGGGATGCGCTGCTCACGGGCGTAGGTGATGGCCGCGACCTTGCCCTCGACCCCGCGGTCGCCGAAGCCGCCGGGCACGCACACCGCGTCGACGTCGGCGAGCTGGGCCGCGGCGCCCGCCGGGGTCTTGCAGTCGTCGGAGGTGACCCACTTGATGTGGACCTTGGCGTTGTTGGCGAAGCCGCCGGCCCGCAGCGCCTCGGTGACCGACAGGTAGGCGTCGGGCAGGTCGATGTACTTGCCGACCAGCGCGACGGTCACCTCGTGGGCGGGCTGGTGCACCCGCTTGAGCAGGTCGTCCCACTGCGTCCAGTCCACGTCGCGGAACGGCAGGTCCAGCCGGCGGACGACGTACGCGTCCAGGCCCTCGGTGTGCAGCACCTTGGGGATGTCGTAGATGGAGGGCGCGTCGATCGCCGCGACCACCGCGTCCTCGTCGACGTCGCACATCAGCGAGATCTTCCGCTTGATCGCGGTGGGCACCTCGCGGTCGGCGCGCAGCACGATCGCGTCGGGCTGGATGCCGATGTTGCGCAGCGCGGCCACCGAGTGCTGGGTCGGCTTGGTCTTCAGCTCGCCGGACGGCCCGATGTAGGGGAGCAGCGAGATGTGCACCACGAACACGTTGTCCCGGCCGACCTCGTGCCGCACCTGGCGGACCGACTCCAGGAACGGCAGCGACTCGATGTCGCCGACGGTGCCGCCGACCTCGGTGATCACCACGTCCACGTCGCCGCTGGCCATCCGCCGGATGCGGGACTTGATCTCGTTGGTGATGTGCGGGATGACCTGCACGGTGTCGCCCAGGTACTCCCCGCGCCGCTCCTTGGCGATCACCGAGGAGTAGATCTGGCCGGTGGTGACGTTGGCGGAGCCCGCCAGGTTGACGTCGAGGAAGCGCTCGTAGTGGCCGATGTCGAGGTCGGTCTCGGCGCCGTCGTCGGTGACGAACACCTCACCGTGCTGGAACGGGTTCATCGTGCCCGGGTCCACGTTCAGATACGGGTCGAGCTTCTGCATCGTGACCCGCAGGCCGCGCGCCTTGAGCAGCGCGCCGAGGCTGGAGGCCGTCAGCCCCTTGCCGAGCGAGGAGGCCACGCCGCCGGTGACGAAGATGTGCTTGGTCGTCGTGGATTTCGGCGCAATTGCCAAGAGGGGGCTCCCGTGGTCGCGAGGTGAGGGTCGGGACGGCGCTCAGGTCGGTCGCGCAGTCGCGGCGGTTCAGTGGTTCAGCCCACCGGCCCACGGGCTACCAGGGTATCAGCGACGGCGGTAGCCGGACGTCGGCAGGCGCGGCCGCCCGACGCTCCGCTTCCGACGCGCTCGGGCCCGGCAGACCCGCGCGACACCGATGTGAGGGAACGGTGCGGTGACGCGATGGAGCCAGCGTGCCGATCGCGTACCGGGTCGTTCACGTGCGACGCTGGACGGCGCGGCGTACATCGTCTGCCAGCGGTTTTCCCGGGGCCGCGCGGGCCGGGCCGCCGGTCCACCCGACCGGCTCAGCGAAGATCGATGAGAGGCGCGCACCGCCCGCCGCGAGGACGTATTCTGCTCGGACGCATTGCGCGAGCCGACCGGCACGGCACCATCCCCGCCCTCCTCCGGACGCCGTGCTCGTCCACTATTTCCCAACCTGGACTCCCAGGAAATTCCCCAAAACCGCAAGACCGTCTCCGCTGGGGCGGCGCCGTGTTCGACTGGAGATGCACGTGGCAGGGCGTATCGAGGACTACGCACTCATCGGTGACATGCAGACCGCCGCACTGGTCTGCCGGGACGGCACGGTCGACTGGCTGTGCCTGCCGCGCTTCGACTCTCCGGCGGTCTTCGCCGGGCTGCTCGGCACCGATGAGCACGGCTTCTGGCGGATCGGCCCGGCGCACCCCGAGGGTGCCCCGACGCCGGACGCGACCCGCCGCCGCTACCGGGGCGAGTCGCTGGTGCTGGAGTCGGAGTGGGACACCCGCACCGGCACGGTCCGGGTGATCGACTTCATGCCGCCGCGCGACGGCGCGCCGCAGCTGATCCGGATAGTGGAGGGCGTCAGCGGCCGGGTGCCGATGCGCTCGTCACTGCGGATGCGGTTCGCCTACGGGCAGGTGGTGCCGTGGGTGCAGCAGGTCGGCGACCGCACGGTGGCGGTGGCCGGGCCCGACTCGGTCTGGCTCGACACCGATGTCGACACCTACGGCGAGAACCTGACCACGTACAGCGACTTCACCGTCTCCCCCGGCGACCGGTTCTGCTTCACCATCAGCTGGGAGCCCTCGCACAAGCCGCAGCCGTCGCTGCCCGACCCGCAGGGCTCGCTCACCGCGACCGAGGACTTCTGGCGCGAGTGGGTCGACCAGTGCACGTACACCGGCCCGTACCGCGAGGCCGTGATCCGCTCGCTGATCACGCTCAAGGCGCTGACCTACGGGCCGACCGGCGGCATCGTCGCCGCGCCGACCACCTCGCTGCCCGAGGACATCGGCGGGGTGCGCAACTGGGACTACCGCTTCACCTGGCTGCGGGACGCCGCCATCACGCTGTCCTCGCTGCTGCGCACCGGCTACCGCGACGAGGCCCGCGCCTGGCGCGAGTGGCTGCTGCGCGCGGTGGCCGGCGACCCGGAGAACCTGCAGAT
The DNA here is from genome assembly GCA_963820715.1 of uncultured Actinomycetota bacterium. Classification (GTDB taxonomy): domain Bacteria; phylum Actinomycetota; class Actinomycetes; order Streptomycetales; family Streptomycetaceae; genus Actinacidiphila. The sequence goes on from CAWGAU010000010.1 coordinate 243,939, forward strand.
CATGTACGGCATCGCCGGCGAGCGCGAACTCGGCGAGAACGAGCTGCACTGGCTGCCCGGGTACGAGGGCTCGACCCCGGTCCGGATCGGCAACGGCGCCGCCCACCAGCTCCAGCTGGACGTCTACGGCGAGGTCACCGAGGCGCTGCACCTGGGCCACATGACCGGCCTGGCCCGCAGCGACTACGCCAGCGCGCTGCAGCTGAAGCTGATCCGCTACCTGGAGAAGCACTGGAACGAACCGGACGAGGGCATCTGGGAGGTGCGCGGCCCGCGCCGCCACTTCGTGCACTCCAAGGTGATGGCCTGGGTGGCCGTCGACCGCACCGTCAAGCTCATCGAGTCCGGCGAGATCGAGGGCCCGCTGGAGCGACCTCAGGAACCTGCGCGACGAGATCCACTACGACGTGTGCGACAAGGGCTTCGACCGGGAGCGCAACACCTTCACGCAGTCCTACGGCTCGCGCGAGCTGGACGCCTCGCTGCTGCTGATCCCGCAGATGGGCTTCCTGCCGCCCGACGACAAGCGGGTGATCGGCACGATCGAGGCGATCCAGCGGGAGCTGTCCACCGCAGGACGGGTTCGTGCTGCGCTATCCGATCTCGCGCGGCGACGCCAGCGGCGAGGAGAACCTCGACGGGCTGCCCGGGGACGAAGGGGCCTTCCTGGCCTGCTCGTTCTGGCTCGCGGACGACCTGGCGATGATCGGGCGGGTGGACGAGGCGCGGCGGCTGTTCGAGAAGCTGCTCGCGCTCCGCAACGACCTGGGGCTGCTCGCCGAGGAGTGGGACCCGCGGCGGCAGCGCCAGGTGGGCAACTTCCCGCAGGCGTTCAGCCATGTCCCGCTCATCGACACGGCCTTGCGCCTCACGGCCTGCGGAGCTTTTCGCTCGTAGCCCGCCCCGGCGCTGGGGTCTCCCGAGCGCACCGCCGTCGTGGCTTGTCGCGCGGCTCCTCCCCCAGCGGTAGCGCTGGAGGCGAGGAACCCCGCGCTCAGCCACTCGCCGGTCGGCGGCCGGGAGCGGACCGGGACGGCGAAGCCTCCCGGGGCAACCTCAGGCCGCGTCAACTCGTCGTAGATGCTCAGGACCTGAGCCACCGTGTCGTCCTCAGTGGGCCACGTCGCCGCCTGGGCCCGGCCGGCGACGGCCAGCGCGGTCCGCCGCTCCGGATCGGCGAGCAGCTCGGTGACCGCCCGGCCGAACCCCGCCGCGTCACCGTAAGGCACCAGCACCGCGGCCTCGCCGACCAGTTCGGGCGTACCCCCGACCTCGGTGGCCACGAGCGGCACCCCCGCGTACAACGCCTCCTGCGCGACCAGGGACCGCGCCTCCCACCTGCTCGGCAGCACCACGAGATCGGCGGCGGACAGCAGTTCGGGCACGTCGGCGCGGCGGCCGAGCAGCAGGACGGGCAGCCGCTCCGCCTCGATCCGCCGTTCCAGCGCGGCGCGTTGGGGGCCCTCGCCGGCCACCACGAGCAGCGGCCGCGGCTTGTGGTCGGCCCAGTGCGCGGCGGCGTCGAGCAGCAGACCGTAGCCCCTGGGCTCCTCCAGCCGGCCGACGGCCAGCAGCAACGGCCGTTCCTGAGGCGCCGAATTCGGCCCGGATGCGCTGCTTGCTGCGGTCCCCGTCGGCGGGCGGCCGGGGCGGGCGGGCCAGCGGGCGCGGTACGGCCGCCGGCGCCAGCCGCACGTCACGGGCCGCCGTGCCGGCGGGCCCGGTCGACCAGGTCGGAGGAGACGCCGAGCACGACGGTGGCGGCGCGTACCGCCCGCCGCTCCAGCCAGCGCGTCATCATGCCGTCCCGGCCGCCGGCCGGGGTGTCGGTGCCGTGCCAGGTGATGACCAGCGGCGTACGGCGGCCGCCGAGCGCGAGCGCGGCGAGCAGGCCGGCGCGCAGGCCGTGCGCGTGGACGACGCCGGCGTCCGCGCAGGCCGCGCGGAGCACGGCGACGCCGGGGGCGTGCGGCGCGGCGCCGTCGCCCAGGTCGACCGGGGTGTACCGGGCGCCGGTCGCGCCGAACCCGTAGTCCGCCTCCGCGGCCCGCGGCCCGCAGACGGTGACCTCCACCCCGCGGGCCACCAGTCCCCCGGCCAGCGAGCTGACATGCGCTCCCGCCACCGTGGACAGCACGTGCACGGCGTGCAGCTGCCCCTGGGCGGCGGGGTGCCTGGTGCTGCTCACGCGGGTGGTGCTCCTGACTCGGGGCCGGACGGCGTGCTGGACGCGGTGCGGGGCCTGCGGGGCCGCCGACATCGGATGACTCGTCCAGGATGCCAGGCCATGGCGCCGGCCAGGCGGCCGAGGATGCCATCCGACCCGCTCGCCCGGACCGGGGATCACCCGTACGGGTGAGCCACGCGGCCCCACGAGTCAAGGTGCCGCACTCCGGGCGCGTTCCACAACCGGCTGCGGGTGGAGATCCGGTCGCCGGCGGCGGCCAGCGCGACGACGACCGCGGTGTGCAGGAGCAGCCCGGCCCGGTCGTCGGCCAGGACCACGGCCGCGCCCAGCGCCGCGCCCAGCGCGTGGGCGCCCGCGTCGCCGAGCATCGTCCGCTCGCTCAGGTCGTCGCCGAGGACGGCGGCCGCGGCGCCGAGCGGCGCGGAGGCGAGGACGGCGCCCGGGCCGCGGCGCAGCAGGCCGGGCAGTCCGGCGGCGATCACCGCTTTCGCGGCGCGGCCGGGGGCGACGTCGACGAGGTTCACCGCGTGGGCGGTGCCCGCGATGACCACGCCGGCCAGCACCCGGTCCAGCGGGGCGGCCTTGAGCAGCGCGCCCGCGGCCAGGCCCACGGCGCCGATCCCGAGCAGTTTCACGCCGCCCGAGGTGAGCCGGCGCTCGCGCAGCGCCTGCAGGTGCGCGCCGAAGCCGCGCTCGTCCGGCGAGCCCTTCTGATCGTCGTACGCGCCGCAGGCGCCCGCCGCCAGGGCCGCTCCGACCGCGGCGATCCGGGCCCGTACGCTCACGCCGCGGGCCGCGGCCATCGCGGTGGCCGCGCCCGCCGCGGCGGCCAGGCCCCCGTAGAGCTCGACGCCGCGGCCCGCGTAGTTGGTCCGCTGCCACATCCGCGCCTCGACCGGCGGGTACCGGCGCAGCTGCCGGTACGCGGCCCGGGTGGCGGCGGCCGCGGCCAGGCCCACGGAGACGGGTCCGCTCCTGCTCACCGGTACGGGCCGTGCCGCGCGCCGGGAGCCGCGCCCCGGGCGTCCGGCGGTCCGCGGGCCCGGTCAGCGGGCGGCCTTGGCCGCGGCGAGCAGCTCTTCCGCGTGGGCGCGGCCGAGCTCGGAGTCCTCCAGGCCGGCGAGCATGCGGGACAGTTCGCGGACCCGGTCCTCGCCTTCGAGGACGGTGACGCCGCTGCGGGTCACCGACCCGTCGTTGGTCTTCTCGACCAGGAGCTGGCGGTCGGCGAAGGCCGCGACCTGCGGGAGGTGGGTGACGACGATGACCTGGGCGCTGCGCGCCAGCCGGGCGAGCCGGCGGCCGACCTCGACCGCCGCCTTGCCGCCGACCCCGGCGTCGACCTCGTCGAAGAGATAGGTGGGCACCGGGTCCGACCCGGCGAAGACGACCTCGACGGCGAGCATCACCCGGGACAGCTCACCGCCGGACGCGCCCTTGGCGATGGGCCGGGCCGGCGAACCGGGGTGCGGGGCGAGCTGGAGCTCGACGTCGTCCGCGCCGGTCGGCCCGTAGGCCACGAGCCGCCCGTCGACCTCGATCCCGGCCTCGGGGCTCGGCCGCCTCGGCCTGCCGCAGCGCCACGGTGACCCGGGCGTGCGGCATGGCCAGCTCGGCGAGTTCGGCGGTGACGGCGGCGGCGAAACGGTCCGCCGCCTCCCGGCGGGCGTCGGTCAGGTGCTGGGCGAGACCGCCCAGTTCGCCGCGCAGCCCGTCGCGCTCGGCGGTCAGCTCGGCGATCCGGTCGTCGTCGCCTTCGAGTTCGGTGAGCCGGGCGGCGCCGGCCGCGCCCCAGGCGAGCACCGCGTCGATGTCCGTGCCGTACTTGCGGACCAGGTGCGACAGGACGGCGCGGCGCTCCTCCACGGCGGCCAGCCGCAGCGGGTCGGCGTCCAGGTTGTCCGCGTAGCCGGCCAGTTCGCCCGCCACGTCGCCGAGCAGGATGCCGACCTCGCCGAGGCGCGCGGCCAGGTCGGACAGCACCGGGTCGTGGGCGCTGACCGCGTCGAGGGCGCGCTGGGCGGCGGCGACCAGGGTGCCCGCGTCCACGTCCTCGGGGTCCTCGGGGTTCCCGGCGAGCCCGGAGTGGGCGAGGGTGGCCGCGGAGGCCAGCGCCTCGGCGTGCCCGAGCCGCTCCGCCTCGGCGGCCAGGTCGGCGTCCTCGCCGGGCTGCGGCTCCGCGGCCGAGATCTCCTCGACGCCGAAGCGCAGCAGGTCGGCCTCCTGGGCCCGCTCCCGGGCGCGGGTGGTCAGCTCGTCCAGCTCGCCGGCCACCTCCCGCAGCCGCCGGTACGCCGAGCCGTACTTCGCCAGCGGGACCGCCACCGCGTCGCCGGCGTAGCGGTCGAGCGCCTCGCGCTGCCGGGCCGGGCGCAGCAGGCCCTGCTGGTCGGTCTGGCCGTGCACGGCGACGAGTTCGTCGGCGAGTTCGCCGAGCAGCCCGACCGGTACGCCCCGGCCGCCGACGTGCGCGCGGGACCGGCCCTCGGCCGAGACCGTACGGCTGATCAGCAGCTCGCCGTCGTCGAGTTCGGCGCCGGCCTCCGCGGCGCGGACCGCCGCGCGTGCGTCGGCGGGGAGCGTGATCCGGCCTTCGACCACCGCCTGCTTGGCGCCGATCCGCACCAGGGCGGGGTCGGCGCGGCCGCCCAGGAGCAGGCCGAGGCTCGTGACGACCATGGTCTTGCCCGCGCCGGTCTCGCCGGTCACCGCCGTGAAGCCGGGTGACAGCTCCACCACGGCATCCTCGATGACGCCCAGCGACCGGATTCGCATTTCCTCCAACACGGATACGACCATACGAGGTTTGCGGGGGTGAGCGCGACGCTCCCCCCTTTCTGGTTCAGCCGGCCGCTCCCGTCTTGCGGCGCACGGACCGCCCACCGAGCCCCCACCCGCCTCTTGGTTGTGGCTGAGCACCACGGAGGAGGTGCACCACTTGGGGGCGCGAGGAACTGCGCGAGCAACCACCCACCGGCCGGCGGGTGCGAAACAGCGGCACCACCCCAAAAAGCGCGAACCCTCTGAAAGAGCCCTAGCGCGGAGCGCCCCGCCACCCGGCAACAGGAAGCGCGAATTTGGCGACCAGCCGGTCGGTGAAGGAGGCGTGGTGGAGCCGGGCCAGGCGGACCGGCACGGCGCCGCGCCGTACCTCCACCCGCGCGCCCGGGTGGCAGCTCCACCGTCCGCCGCCCGTCGCACCACAGCACACCGTGCTGGCGACTGCGGCTGCACCTCGACCGCCAGCACCGAGCGCGGCGAGGTCACCAGCGGCCGCGCGAACAGCGCGTGCGCGCTGATCGGCACCATGAGCAGCGCCTCGACCTCGGGCCAGACCACGGGCCCGCCGGCCGAGAAGGCGTACGCGGTGGAGCCGGTCGGAGTGGCGCACACCACGCCGTCGCCGCCGAACCCGGACACCGGCCGGCCGTCGACCTCGGTCACGACCTCCAGCAGGCGCTCGCGGGACGCCTTCTCCACGGACGCCTCGTTGAGCGCCCAGTCGGTGTGCACGATGTGGCCGTCGCTGCGGACCAGCACGTCGAGGGTCATCCGCTCCTCGACCTCGTACTCCTTGGTGACGACCCGGTCCACGACCTTGTCGAGGTCGTCGCGCTCGGCCTCGGCGAGGAAGCCGACCCGGCCGAGGTTGACGCCGAGCATCGGCACACCGGAGGCGCGGGCGAACTCCGCGCCGCGCAGCAGCGTGCCGTCACCGCCCAGCACGATGATCAGCTCGCAGCCCTCGACCGATCCGGGCCCGATCTCGCCGACCAGCCCCACCTCGGCGGGCAGCGGCAGGTCGGCCGCCTCCTCCTCCAGCACCCGCACGCCGATGCCGCAGCGCAGCAGCCCGTGCACGACCCGCTCGGCGCTCCGGATCGCCGACTCGCGGCCGGTGTGGGTGAGCAGGAAGACGGTACGGTTCTGGATCTCACTCTTCACGGTCAACGCGGCCCCTCCGCCACAGCTCGGTCGACATCGGCCGGGTCCAGCGCGGGGGCGCCGGAGCGCAGCCAGAGAAAATACTCCACGTTCCCGGACGGTCCGGGCAGCGGACTGGCCGTGACGCCCAGCACTCCCAGCCCGAGTTCCGCGGCCTGCCCGGCCACCTTGCGCACGCATCTCGGCCCGCAGCTGCGTACTGCGTACGACACCGCCGCTGCCCAGCCGTTCCCGGCCCACCTCGAACTGCGGCTTCACCATCAGGACGAGGTCCGCGTCGGGCGCGGCGCACCGCACCAGGGCGGGCAGCACCAGGCCGAGCGGGATGAAGGACAGGTCGCCCACGAGCACGTCGGCGGGCGCGCCCGTCGATCGCCTCAAGGGTCAGCTCCCGTACGTTGGTGCGGTCCTTGACGACGACCCGGTCGTCGCTCTGGAGGGACCAGGCGAGCTGGCCGTAGCCGACGTCCACGGCGACGACCTGCGCGGCGCCCGCGCGCAGCAGCACATCGGTGAAGCCGCCGGTGGACGCGCCCGCGTCCAGCGCCCGGCGGCCCTCGACGGCCAGGCCGTGCGGGGTGAACGCGGCGAGCGCGCCGGCCAGTTTGTGGCCGCCGCGCGAGACGTAGTCGGGTTCGGCGTCGTCCTTCGCCACCACCACGGCCGCGCTGGTCTCCACCTGCGTGGCGGACTTGGTCGCGGTCGCGCCGCCGACGGTCACCCGCCCCGCCGCGATCAACTGGCTCGCGTGGTCCCGTGAGCGCGCGAGGTTCCGGCGCACCAGCTCAGCGTCGAGTCGGCGTCGTGCCACGTACGGTTCAGCCCCTGTTCTCGTCCAGCGCGGTGAGCGTGTCCCGCAGCCCCCTGTGCACATCCTCGTACACCTCGATGTGCGCGTCCGTCGGCAGCGCGTCGGCGTCCGACAGCCGCTCAACCGCGGCATCCACCTCAGCATTCCCCGTGGCCTCGACGATCACCCCCAGCGGTTCCGGCGCCCGTTCGGTCTCGGCCACGTGCGCGTCCTGCCGCGCGGGCGCCGCGGATTCCGAGGGGCCCGCGAGGTCCGAGGGCTCCGAGGGGTCCGGCACCGCGTCCGCCGGTCCCGGCTCCAGGCCGGGCAGGCCGTACGTCTCACTCATCGCCGGTCCCGGACGTGCCCGAAGCGGGGGCGGACTTCTTAGCGGCCGGAGCGGTCTTCTTGGCGGCGGTCTTCGCGGGCGCGGCCGTCTTCTTCGCGGGCCGGCGCGGTCTTCTTCGCCGCCGGGCCTTCCGGGCCGGCGTCGTCTTCTTGGCCGCCGGGGCCTTCTTGGCCGCTGTCTTCTGCGCCGCCGTCGTCGACTTCTCGGCGGCCGGAGCGGTCTTCTTGGCGGGGGCCTTACGGGCGGGGGCGGTCTTCTTGGCCGCGGCCTTCGCGGGGGCCTTCTTCGCGGGAGTGCTCTTCGCGGCGGCGGTCTTCGCCGGGGCCTTCTTCGCGGGGGCCGCAGCCGCGGGCGTCGTCTTCGCGGCGGTCTTCTTGCGCGGCGCGTCTTCTTCGCTGCCGGCGCCGACTTGTGGGCGGCCGGCGCCTGCTTCTGGGTGGAGGCCCGGCGCGGGTTCGCCACCGACTTGTGGGCCGAGGTGGGCGTCTTGCGCGGCGCGGCCGTCGTACGGGTCCCGGCCGCCGGCTTCGCCTTCGGCTCGGCGGGCGGCTCGGCGTCGACGCGGACGTGCTGCACCGGCGGCGCCGGGACCGGGGCGGACGGGGGCGCGGCGTCCTCGGGCCGCGGCGTCGGGCCGCGGGACTTCGAGGTTGCGGATGCGGCGTTCGAGGGTCTCCAGGACCACGCCGACCTTGGTGACCTCGTCCGCGATCCGGCCGACCCGCCCCATCGCCTTGTCGACCTCCTCGCTCACGATGCCGAGCAGAAGGTCGCGGTTGGCCCGCCCGGAGGCGATGAGTTCGTCGACCAGCGTCTGGACCTCCGCGGGGATCGCCGCGCCGATCCGCTCCTGGAGGGCCGCGGGGTCGATCCCGGCCTGGTCGAGCAGTTCCCTGGCCACCTCCGTCGTACGGCGCCGGGTGGCCTCGGTCAGGCCGCCCGCGATCTGGAGACAGGTACGCAGTGCGTCCCGCATCGCTCTCACTCCTCGACTCACCGTTGACGCATGCTCACGGATGTTGACGCATGTGGTCACGACGCTACCGCCTTCGGGCGCCGCGCCTGGATGACGGGCCCCTGCGGTACCGTCATCCGGACGTACCGCACCACCGGGAGAGACCGCAGCCGATGGCCACCATCGAGGAGTGCCGCAGCGCGCTCGACCAGTTGTCGGCGAACATGGCCGGGGCCGAGGGCGGGGTCAAGGCCGCGGCGGCGCTGGACCGTTCGCTCGAGCTGCCGGATCACCGACCTGGACGTCACCTTCGCGGGACGGCTGGCCGGCAGCCGAATCCAGGACGTGGTCACGCTCCCGGGCGAGCCGGCGGAGAAGGCGCAGATCCGGCTGGCGATGTCCGGGGACGACCTGGTCGCGCTGGTCGGCGGCGGGCTGAACTTCGCGAAGGCGTGGGGGTCGGGCCGGGTCAAGGTGCAGGCGAGCCTGCGGGACGTGCTGCGGCTGCGCTCGCTCCTGTGACCTCGGCCGGTTCCGCACCGGCTTCCCCCTCCGCGGCCGGGCCCGTCCCGGCGGCGCCCTCCCGCCGCACCCGGTGCGCGGGCCTGCGGGCGGCCGGCACCACCAGCGGCGTACCGCTCTCCGGGTCCTCGATGACCCGGCACCGTACGCCGAAGACCCGCTCCACCATCGCGGCGGTGATGATCTCGCCCGGGCGGTCCCTGCGCCTCGATCCGGCCGTCCCGCATGGCGATGAGGTGGGTGGCGTAGCGCGCGGCCTGGTTGAGGTCGTGCAGTACCGCCACCAGAGTGCGGCCGCGCTGCTCGTGCAGGTCCGCGCACAGGTCGAGCACGTCGATCTGGTGCTGGATGTCGAGGTACGTGGTCGGCTCGTCGAGCAGCAGCAGCGGGGTCTGCTGGGCGAGCGCCATGGCGATCCACACCCGCTGGCGCTGGCCGCCGGAGAGTTCGTCGACATAGCGATCGGCCGAGCGCGGTGATCCCGGTGGCGGCCATCGACTCGTCGACGATCCGCTCGTCCTCGCGCGGACCACTGCCGCAGCAGCCCCTGGTGCGGGTAGCGGCCGCGGGCGACCAGCCCGGAGACGGTGATCCCGTCGGGCGCGACCGAACTCTGCGGCAGCAGGCCCAGCGTCCGGGCCACGGCCTTCGCGGGCAGCGAGCCGATCGCCCGCCCGTCGAGCAGCACCCTGCCGCGGGCCGGCGTGAGCAGGCGGGACAGTGCACGCAGCAATGTCGACTTGCCGCACGCGTTCGGCCCGACGATGACCGTGAAGGAGCGGTCGGGGATCGCCACGGACAGGTTCTCGGCGATGACGCGCCGGTCGTACCCGAGGGTGACGGATTCGGCGGCGAGCCGCGCGGAGGCGCCTTCCGCTCCGGAGGGTGGCAGCGTCGACTTGTCGCCGCCGGGAGGTGTGCGGGTACGCGGCGACACGTGGCCGCCCGCCGGACCTGCGGGGTCGATCGACTTGTCGGTACCGCGGCTCACGCGGGCACTCCCTTTCTTCTCTGACGGCTGATCACTGTGCGGTGCCCGGGACTCCGTGTGCCATTGCGGCACGAGGGCGCCCCCCGCGCCCGCCCCCCATCGGACCGATCCGCATCGCGCCCCCCTCATATCCGCCCGGCCTTCCGTTCGGTGACCAGCAGCCACAGCAGATAGCCGCCGCCGAGGACCCCCGTGGCCACGCCGACCGGCACCGGGCCGGAGCCGAAGGCGTGCTGTGCGGCCAGGTCCGCGCCGACCAGCAGGGCCGCGCCCATGAGCGCGGAGGGCAGCAGGGCGACGCCAGGGGAACGCGTGAGACGGCGGGCGAGTTGGGGCGCCGTGAGCGCGATGAAGGCGATCGGCCCGGCGGCCGCGGTCGCGGACGCGGTGAGCAGGACGGCGGTGAGCACGACGACCGAGCGGGTGAGTTCGACGCGGACGCCGAGCGCGCGGGCCGTGTCGTCACCCATTTCGGTGATACGCAGCGCCCGGCTCTGCCCGAGCAGGACGGGCATCAGCACCGCGCAGGCGCCCAGCAGCGGCCGCACCTGGCTCCAGTCGCGGCCGTCGAGGGACCCGGTGATCCACAGCACGGCCCGGGCGGCGTCCACGAAGTCGGCCTTCACCAGGAGGTAGCTGTTGACGGCGGCGAGCACGGCGGAGGCCCCGATGCCGACGAGCACCAGCCGGTAGCCGTGCACCCCGCGCTTCCACGCCAGCAGGTAGACGGCCGCCCCGGTCGCCAGGCCGCCCGCGACGGCCCCGAGGGCGACCTCGTACGAGGACCCCTTGAGCAGCACGATCACGATCAGCGCGCCGGCCGCCGAGCCCTGGCCGAAGCCGATGACGTCGGGGCTGCCGAGCGGGTTGCGGGAGACGGCCTGGAAGGCGGCGCCCGACATGCCGAACGCCGCGCCGACCAGCAGCGCGACCACGACCCGCGGCAGCCGCAGTTGGCGGACGACGAACTCCTGCCCCGCGTCGCCGTGCCCGGTCAGCGAGCGCAGCACGTCGGGCGGGGAGATCCGGTAGTCGCCGGTGCCGATCAGCACCACGGACGCGGCGAGCGCGACGGCCAGCAGTGCCGCGCCCACCAGCAGCGCCCGGCGCTCGACGCGGACGGACCGGCCGGCCGCCCGCAGGACCGCGGGGCCCGCTGCCTTCCGTCCGGGGGACGCCGCCTCGCATCGTCGCTCCGCGCCGCTTCGGTTCCGGTCCGGCTCACAGCTCGGCCGTCCTTCCGCGCCGGACGAGGACGATGAACACGGGTCCGCCGAGCACGGCGGTGACGATGCCGACCTGGAGTTCGGCCGGCCGGGTGACGAGCCGTCCGACGACGTCGGAGCCGAGCAGCAGCGCCGGCGCGAGCACGGCCGCGTACGGCAGCGTCCAGCGCATGTCGGGCCCGGTGATGCCGCGCACGACGTGCGGGACCATCAGGCCCACGAAGGCGATCGGCCCGCAGGCGGCGGTCGCGGCGCCGCACAGCAGCGTGACGGCGGTCATCACCAGCACCCGGGTGCGGGTGAGCCGCGCGCCGAGCGCCGCGGGCGGTGTCGTCGCCGAGGGCGATCGCGTTGAGCGGCCGGGCGGAGGCGAGGGCGAGCAGCAGGCCGGCGGCGATGAAGGGCGCGACGTGCCGGACGGTGGCATTGTCGGCCGCGGCCAGCGAGCCGACCTGCCAGAACCGCATCCGGTCCAGGGCCGCGTTGTCGCCGAGTTCGACGGCGCTGGTCCAGCCCTGGAGCAGCGCGGTGACCGCGGTGCCGGCCAGCGCGAGCCGGACCGGGGTCGCGGACCGGCTGCCGCCGACGACGTAGACCAGCGCGGAGACTGCGGCGGCGCCCGCGAGCGCGAACCACACGTAGCCGGTCGTCGAGGTGACGCCGAAGAAGCTGATCGCGGAGACGACGGCGGCCGCGGCCCCGGCGTTGACGCCGAGCAGCCCGGGGTCGGCGAGCGGGTTGCGGGTGAGGGCCTGCATGGCCGCGCCCGCGACGCCGAGGGCGGCGCCGACCAGCAGCCCGAGCAGCGTGCGCGGCAGGCGCAGCCGGCGGACGACCACGTCGTCGTCGGTGCCGGAGAAGTGGAACAGGCCGTGCCAGACGTGGCCGACCGGGATGTCCTTGGCGCCGATGGCGACGCTCGCCACGACCAGCAGCGCCAGCAGGGCGAGGGCCGCCAGCAGGCCGGCGGCGCGGCGCCGTCCGGCGCGGGCATCCCCGCCGGACGGCGCCGGGGCCGGCGCGGCCCGCGCGGGTCCGGCGGGCGGGGAGTGACGGTCGACCAACATGAAACTTAGGTTAGCCTACCCTGACTAACCCACTTCCAGCGGAGCGGTAGCCCTCATGAATTCATCCCGCATCACCGCCACTTCCGGAATGTCCCGCCGCGGGCTGCTCGCCGCCGGCGGCTCCGCCGGGCTCGGCGCGCTGCTGGCCGCGTGCGGCGGTTCGTCCGGCTCGGACCCGGGGTCCCCCGGATCGCCGGGGTCGTCGGGAGGCAGGGGCGCGGCGGCCCGTACCCCGTCCGGGCCCTGGACGTTCACCGACGACCGCCGGAAGACCGTCAAGCTGCGCCCGTACGCCCGCGAACCTGGTCGCCTACGTCGGCTCCGCGGCCGCGCTCCACGACTACGGCGTCACGTGCAAGGGCGTCTTCGGCCCCACCACCCTCAAGGACGGCTCCCCCGACGCGCAGGCCGGCGACCTCGACGTCACCGAGGTGACCGTGATCGGCAACAGCTACGGCGAGTTCGACATCGAGAAGTACGCCGCCCTCGAACCCGGCCTGCTGATCAGCCACATGTACCAGGCCCCGGCGCTGTGGTACGTGCCCGACCAGAGCGCCGAGAAGATCCTCGCCCTCGCGCCGAGCGTCGCCGTCGGCGTCGCCGGAGTGCCGCTGACCACCCCGCTCCAGCGGTACGCCGACCTCGCCGCGTCGCTCGGCGCGGACCTCGGCTCGGGCCCGAACGCCGCCCAGAAGGCCCGGTTCGACAAGGCGTCGGGCGACCTGCGCGCCGCGGCCCGGGCCCACCCGGACATCACGGTGATGGCCTGCTCCGCGAGCGCCGACGCCTTCTACGTCTCCACCCCCGCCGCCGCGGCCGACCTCGGCTACTACAAGAGCCTGGGCGTGAACTTCGTCGTCCCCGCCCACGTGAAGGGCGGCTTCTTCGAGACCCTCAGCTGGGAGAGCGCCGACACGTACAAGGCCGACGTCCTCATGCTCGACGACCGCACCGCCACCCTCCAGCCCAAGGACCTCACGGGCAAGCCCACTTGGGCGCGACTGCCCGCCGTCCAGGCGCGACCAGGTGCTCGGCTGGCCCAGCGAGCCGATCTTCTCCTACGCCAAGTGCGCCGACCGGATCGAGGACCTGGTCAAGGCCATCACGTCGCGCGAAGAAGGTGAGCTGACGCCGTGCCGGACCCGAACGGAGCCCAACCCGCCGCCCCCGAGCGGACCTTCGACTTCTTCCACCCGAGCGTCGTGCGCACCGAGCGGCTCTCGCCGCACCTGCTCCGAGTGGTCCTCGGCGGCGGCGACACGCTGGCCCGCGTGGTCAACGGCGGCCACGACCAGCGGTTCAAGCTCTTCCTGCCGCGGCCCGGGCAGAGCGCGCCCGTCCTGCCCGACGTCCTCGACCCCGACTGGTACGCGCGCTGGCGCGCCATGGACCCCGGCGTCCGGGGCGTCATGCGCACCTACACGATCCGCGGCACGCGCGCCCGACCCGCCGAGATCGACGTGGACTTCGCGCTCCACGGCGACCTCGGGCCCGCCTCCCGCTGGGCCCGGCGGGCCGTGCCGGGCGACCGGGTGTCCGTCCTCGCGCCGGTGACCGCCGACAACGGCGGCGTCGACTTCCGCCCACCCGCGGGCACGGACCGGGTGCTGCTCACCGCCGACGAGACCGCCCTGCCCGCGGTCGCCGCCATCCTCGAACGGCTCCCGCCCGGCATGCCGGTCCGCGCGTTCGTCGAGGTGGGCCACCCCGACGACCGCATCCCGCTCCCCACGAAGGCCGACGCCGAGCGTCACCTGGCTCGTCCGCACCGGCGCGGACCGTACGGACCCGCTGCTGTCCGCGGTCGCCGGCGCCGGCCTGCCCCCGGGCACCTCCTACGCCTGGCCGGCCGGGGAGTCCGCCTGCGTCCGCGCGCTGCGCCGCCACCTCGTCAGCGCCCGCGGCCTCGACCGCTCCCGCATCACCTTCACCGGCTACTGGCGCCAGGGCACGACCGAGGACGACCTGCTCGCGCAAGCGGCGGCAGCATCCGCCTGACCCGGACGGCACCGGCCCGAACCCGGCACGAGGCAGCGGCCCCCGTGAGCGAACGGTCCGGGGTACACGGCAGCGCGGCGCCGCGTGGCGACCCGGGGCGCCCCGGCCGGGGTCACAACTCCAGCCGGGCCAGCGCCTTTTCGGCGTCGAGTTCGCAGGAGCCGTCGCCCGCGCGCTCCCACGCGGCGGCGCACAACGCCCGCAGCCCGTCGAGGGGTTCGCCCTCGCCGTCCAACGTCAGCGCGTCCCCGGCGGCGCGACGCGGTCCACCCCCCGCACGCGGCGGACGGGCCGGAAACCGTCCACGGACGGCTGCTCGGTGAGCAGATCGCGCAGATCGCGCCCCACATAGGTGGGCCGGTGCCGCGGGCTCGGCCGCCAGCAGGGCGGCCGGGTCCGTCACCCCGGTGAGGACGAGCAGCGAGTCGACGCCGCCCGCGAAGGCCCCCTCGATGTCCGTGTCGAGCCGGTCGCCCACCACCAGCGGCCGCTCCGCCCCGGTCCGCAGGATCGTCTCCCGGTGCATCGGCGGCAGCGGCTTCCCCGCGACCTGCGGCGTCACCGCCGGTCGCGAACCGTACCGCCTCCACCGCCGCGCCGTTCCCCGGCGCGATCCCCCGCCCGCCGGGGATGGTCAGATCCGTGTTGGACGCGAACCACGGCACGCCGCGGTTCACCGCGTAGGCCATCTCGGCCAGTTGGGACCAGCGCATCTCGGGCCCGTACCCCTGCACGGCGGCCGCCGGATCGTCGTCCGCGGACTCGACGGGCACCAGCCCGCGCTCGCGCAGCGCCGTGAAGAGCCCCTCCCCGCCGACGGCCAGCACCTTCGACCCGGCCGGCACCTGGTCCGCGATCAGCCGGGCCACCGCCTGCGCCGAGGTGACGACGTCGTCCTCCTCGGCGGGCACCCCGAGCCGCGTCAGGTGCTCGGCCACGACCCGCGGCGTGCGCGCCGCGTTGTTGGTGACGTAGGCGAGCCGCATCCCGTGCCCGCGCGCCGTCCCCAGCGACGCCGACGGCGTGCGCGACGGCCTCACCGCCGGTGTACACGACCCCGTCGAGGTCGAGCAGCGCGGTGTCGTACGCGCGGTCCAGCGGCTGGTCGCTGCCGCTCGGGCTGGTCCGGTGGGTCATGACGGGCTCGCTCCTCGTGTGTGGCCGACGGTCCGATCATCCCCCATGCCCACGGCACCCGTAGCATGCGCTGATGAGCATTCCCGGTCCAGCCGAGCCGCGCGGCCTGCGCCTGACACCCTTCCGCGGGCCTGCGCTACGTACGCGAACGCGTCGGCAGTCTCGCCGCGGTCACCTCACCGCCGTACGACGTCGTGGTCCGCCCCGACGGACAGCGACACCTGGAGACGGCCGACCCGTACAACGTGGTCCGCCTGATCCTTCCCGACGCCGCGACCCCGGCGGACCGGCACGGCAAGGCCGCCCGCACGCTCGCCGCGCTGGATCGACGCGGGCGTCCTCGCCGCCGACCCGCTGCCCGCGCTCTACGTGTACGAGCAGCGCGACGGCGACCACCTCCAGCGCGGCGTGATCGGCGCGCTGCGGCTGAGCCCGCCCGAGGACGGCGTCGTCCTGCCGCACGAGGACGTGATGCCGCGCGCCGGTCGCCGACCGCGCCGCCCTGATGCGCGCCACCGGCGCCAACCTCGAACCCCTGCTGCTCGCCTACCGCGACGGCGACGCGACCGCCCGCCGTCGTCGACCGCACGGCCGAGCACGCCGAGCCGCTGCTGGCCACCACCACCGAGGACGGCGTCCACCACCGGCTGTGGGCCCTGACCGACCCCGCGGAACTGGCCGCCGTCGACGCCGACCTCGCCGGCCGCCAGGCGCTGATCGCCGACGGCCACCACCGCTGGGCCACCTACCGCAGGCTCCAGGCCGCCCACCACCCGGGCACACCCTGGGACTTCGGCCTGGTCCTGCTCGTGGACACCGCCCGCTACCCGCTGCGGGTGCGCGCCATCCACCGCGTCCTGCCCCGGCTGGCGCCCGCCGCCGCGGTGGAGGCGGCCCGTACGGTCTTCCGGGTACGGCGAGGTCTCCGCGGCCGACGCGCCTCGGCGCCCTCGCCGAGGCGGCCGCCGAGGGCAACGCCTGCTGCTCGCGGGCGACGGCTTCCACCTGCTCGACCGGCCCGACCCCGTGGAGTTGAAGGCGGCCGTCCGCGCCGACCGGCCCGAGGCGTGGCGGCGGCTCGACGCCACCGTCCTGCACAGCCTGCTGCTCGACCAGGTCTGGCGCGTGCCCGACTCCCCGGACCACATCCACTACCTGCACGACACCGACTGCCGCCGTCGCCCAGGCCGAACGCCTCGGCGGCACCGCGGTGTTGATGCACCCCGTCCACGAGCAGGTCGTCCTCGACCTCGCCCGGCAGGGCGTCATGATGCCCCGCAAGTCCACGTCCTTCGGCCCGAAGCCGGCCGGCGGGCTGGTCATGCGGATGGTCGAAGCCGGCTGAGGCGGCCGGGACCGCCGGGCTCCGGGCGCCGCCCGGAGCGCGGAGACGCCGGAGGGCGGCACCCGCGGGGTTCGCGGGTGCCGCCCTCCGACGGTGCTACGGCCTCCTGGGCACGGACCGTACGGCTCAGGTCCGGGCCGGCGGCCGTCAGTCCTCTTCGCGCTCGGGACGCTCCGGGTGCTCGGGCGCGCGGAACGGCGAGTCGAGGAAGGAGGAGGGGTCCGCCTCGTCGGTCAGGTCGACGTCGTCGTCACCGACCGCGCCGCCCGCCACGTCCTCGGCGGGCGCCGGACTGTCCGTGGCCGCCTCGGCGGAGGCCGCCTTGCCGGGGGCCGCGGCCTCGTCGCCCTGGTCGTCGTCCCCTTCCTCGTCGTCGTCCTCTTCGTCGTCCTCGTCGTCTCTCGTCGTCCTCGTCCGTGGGCAGGTCGGTGACGTCGTCGTCCGAGGCGTCGTCGGACGCGCGATCGGCGTCGTCGTCCTCCCGCTCGTCCTCGTCCTCATCCGCTACGGGGGCGGCGGCCTGTGCGTGCGGGCCGTCGGCCCGCTGCCGGTGCCGGTCTCGTCGGTCGTCGTCGGCCTCGTCGTCGAAGGCGTCCACGAAGGCGACGCCGTCGAGCTGGGCGAGCCGGTCGGTGGCGTCGGTCAACCCGTCGTGGTCGGACTCCAGCGCCTTCGCGAACCAGTCGCGCGCCTCGCCCTCCCGGCCGACGGCCAGCAGCGCGTCCGCGTAGGCGTAGCGCAGCCGCGCGGTCCACGGGTGGACGGCGCTGGACGCCAGCTCGGAGCTCTGGAGCGTGACGACCGCGGCCTCCGCCTGGCCCATGTCCTGCCGGGCGCCGGCCGCGACCAGCCGCATCTCGACCTGGCCGGCCTTGTCCAGCTTGTGCACCTCGGGGGCGCCGGCCATCTCCAGGGCCCGCTCGGGGCGGCCGAGACCGCGCTCGCAGTCGGCCATGACCGGCCACAGGTCGACGGTGCCGGTCATCCGCCGGGTCGCGCGGAACTCGGCGAGCGCCTCGGCGTACCGCTCGGTGGCGTACGACGCGAAGCCCGCGGCCTCGCGCACGGCCGCGACGCGGGACGCGAGCCGCAGCGCGACGCGCGAGTACGCGTACGCCCGCTCCGGCTCCTCGTCCAGGAGCTGCGCGACCATGACCAGGTTGCGCGACACGTCCTCGGCGAGCGTCTTCGGCAGGCTCATCAGCTCCTGCCGCACGCTCGGGTCGATCTCCTGGCCGGTCACCTCGTCCGGGATCGGCAGCCGCTTGATCGGCTCGCGGTCGTCCCGGCGCTCGTCGCGGCCACCGCGGTTCTCGAACCGGCCCCGCCCCTGCACGGCCGGCCGGCGGCCCTGCCCCGGACCGCGGTCCCGGTCGTCACGGGGACGGTCATCGCGCGGGCCGGTCATCGCGCCGGTCGTCACGGGGACGGTCGTCACGGCGGAACCCACCACCGCTCGGACGGTCGTCACGACGGACGGTCATAACGCGGACGGTCGTCACGCCGGTCATCACGCCGGTCGTCGCGCGGGCGGTCGTCACGACGGAACCCACCACCACTGGGACGGTCATCGCGCGGACGGTCATAACGCGGACGATCGTCACGCCGGTCGGTCATCGCGGGGCGGTCGTCACGCGGACGGTCACCACCGGGACGATCGTCACGGGGACGGTCGTCACGGGGACGGTCGTCGCGGCGGAACGCCGCCGCCGCTCGGACGGTCGTCACGGGGACGGTCGTAGCGGGGCCGGTCGTCACGCGGACGGTCGTCACGGGGACGGTCGTCACGGCGGAAACCGCCACCGCTGGGACGGTCGTCGCGACGGAACCCACCACGGTCACCGTCCGGACGCGGACCACGCGGACGGTCATCACGCGGGCGGTCGTCACGACGGAACCCACCGCGATCACCGTCGGGACGCGGCCCACGGGGGCGGTCGTCGCGGGGACGGTCGTCCCGACGGAACGCCGCCACCCTGGCGGTCGTCACGGGGACGGTCGTAGCGGGGCCGGTCGTCACGGCGGAAGCCGGACCCACCACGGTCATCGCGCGGACGGTCACTACGGGGACGGTCGTCACGCGGGCGGTCGTCACGGGGGCGGTCGTCACGACGGAACCCGCCACCGCTGGGACGGTCGTCGCGACGGAACCCACCACGGTCACCATCGGGACGCGGCCCACGCGGACGGTCATCACGCGGGCGGTCGTCGCGGCGGAAACCGGACCCACCACGGTCGTCACGCGGACGGTCACTACGGGGACGGTCGTCACGCGGACGGTCGTCACGACGGAAACCACCGCCGCTCGGACGGTCGTCGCGGGGACCGTCATGACGCGGGCGGTCGGTGCGCGGGCGGTCGTCACGGCGGAAGCCGGACCCACCACGGTCATCGCGCGGACGGTCGCTACGGGGGCGGTCGTCCCGGCGCGGGCCGCCGGCACGGTCATCACGCCGATCCTCGCGGCGGTGATCGCCGCGCTCGGGCCTGTCTTCCGGCGAGTTGGACATCGACGTGACTCCTGTCGGATCGTACTTCTGTAGTGCAAGTCTCCCGTGGTGACCGGGAGGGCGCGCATCGGGGGAAACAAAAAGACCCCTGGTCCCAGCGCATAGGCCAGGACCAGGGGTCCAGAAAGATTGTTCGGCGGTGTCCTACTCTCCCACAGGGTCCCCCCTGCAGTACCATCGGCGCTGAAAGGCTTAGCTTCCGGGTTCGGAATGTGACCGGGCGTTTCCCTAACGCTATGACCACCGAAACACTATCGGGTCATCCCGCCGTCAGCGGGATTTCGACAGAGTCCTAGCGAACAAGCACACTTTTCAGTTGAGTGTTCACCGGTGCGACTGTTCGCAACCCGGGAACCAAACAGTGGACGCGAGCATACATGGACAAGCCCTCGGCTTATTAGTACCGGTCAGCTCCACCCCTCACAGGGCTTCCACATCCGGCCTATCAACCCAGTCGTCTACTGGGAGCCTTACCCCATCAAGTGGGTGGGAGCCCTCATCTCGAAGCAGGCTTCCCGCTTAGATGCTTTCAGCGGTTATCCCTCCCGAACGTAGCCAACCAGCCATGCCCTTGGCAGGACAACTGGCACACCAGAGGTTCGTCCGTCCCGGTCCTCTCGTACTAGGGACAGCCCTTCTCAAGACTCCTACGCGCGCAGCGGATAGGGACCGAACTGTCTCACGACGTTCTAAACCCAGCTCGCGTACCGCTTTAATGGGCGAACAGCCCAACCCTTGGGACCGACTCCAGCCCCAGGATGCGACGAGCCGACATCGAGGTGCCAAACCATCCCGTCGATATGGACTCTTGGGGAAGATCAGCCTGTTATCCCCGGGGTACCTTTTATCCGTTGAGCGACGGCGCTTCCACAAGCCACCGCCGGATCACTAGTCCCTACTTTCGTACCTGCTCGACCCGTCAGTCTCACAGTCAAGCTCCCTTGTGCACTTACACTCAACACCTGATTGCCAACCAGGCTGAGGGAACCTTTGGGCGCCTCCGTTACTCTTTAGGAGGCAACCGCCCCAGTTAAACTACCCACCAGACACTGTCCCTGATCCGGATCACGGACCGAGGTTAGACATCCAGCACGACCAGAGTGGTATTTCAACGACGACTCCACCATGGCTGGCGCCATGACTTCAAAGTCTCCCACCTATCCTACACAAGCCGAACCGAACACCAATATCAAGCTATAGTAAAGGTCCCGGGGTCTTTCCGTCCTGCTGCGCGAAACGAGCATCTTTACTCGTAGTGCAATTTCACCGGGCCTATGGTTGAGACAGTCGAGAAGTCGTTACGCCATTCGTGCAGGTCGGAACTTACCCGACAAGGAATTTCGCTACCTTAGGATGGTTATAGTTACCACCGCCGTTTACTGGCGCTTAAGTTCTCAGCTTCGCCCTGCCGAAGCAGGACTAACCGGTCCCCTTAACGTTCCAGCACCGGGCAGGCGTCAGTCCGTATACATCGCCTTACGGCTTCGCACGGACCTGTGTTTTTAGTAAACAGTCGCTTCTCGCTGGTCTCTGCGGCCACCCCCAGCTCACACAGTAAATCGTGATCACCAGGCGTGGCCCCCCTTCTCCCGAAGTTACGGGGGCATTTTGCCGAGTTCCTTAACCATAGTTCACCCGAACGCCTCGGTATTCTCTACCTGACCACCTGAGTCGGTTTAGGGTACGGGCCGCCATGAAACTCGCTAGAGGCTTTTCTCGACAGCATAGGATCATCCACTTCACCACAATCGGCTCGGCATCAGGTCTCAGACACATGTGCGACGGATTTACCTGGACAACGTCCTACACCCTTACCCCGGGACAACCACCGCCCGGGCTGGACTACCTTCCTGCGTCACCCCATCGCTTACCTACTACAAGTCTCGGGTCAGCGGCTCCACCACTCCCCCTCACTCCGAAGAGATCAGAGGCGGCTTCACGGCCTTAGCATCACCTGGTTCAGTACTGGGCGTTTCAAAGCGGGTACCGGAATATCAACCGGTTGTCCATCGACTACGCCTGTCGGCCTCGCCTTAGGT
>CAWGAU010000010.1:270000-351188 GCA_963820715.1 uncultured Actinomycetota bacterium
AGCACGCCCCGCCACCGCAGCTCGTCGACGATGTCCGTCACGTTGTCCGGTCTCCTTGGGTCTGCGACCTGCTCGGCTCGGGTGCCTGGTTCCAGCGTGTCCGAGGGTACGTGGTTCCGGCCAGTCGATTATCCGCGCTTGCGCGGGGCGTGGGCGCGGTAGGGGCTCACGGTGGGGTCGCCGTCGATCCAGTACCGCCACGGGTGGGCGGCGCCCGTCGCCGCCGACGCCGGTGCGCGGTCCGCTGCGCACCGCGGCGCGCGGGGGCGGGGTGCCGGTGAGGACGCGGAACGGCCCGCCGTCGTCGGAGCAGGCGTCGGAGCCGTTGAGCGTGCGGTCGACGGACAGGGCGGTGGCCAGGCGCGCGGGGCCCTGGGCGAGGTCGCTGTCCTTGCGGGAGGCCGGGCGGTGCAGGCGGGCGAGGTCGGCGCCCTCGGTGATCTCGCCCGGCGCGCAGCAGCACCCCGCTCGCCCGGCCCTCGGGTCCGCACACCAGGTTGAGGCAGTGCCACATGCCGTAGGTGAAGTAGACGTACGTGTGGCCCGGCGGGCCGAACATCACGGCGTTGCGGTCGGTGCGGCCGCGGTAGGCGTGGGAGCCGGGGTCGTTGGGGCCGTCGTACGCCTCGACCTCGGTGAGGCGCAGTTCGACCGGGCCGTCGGCGGTGGTGCGTACGAGGGTGCGGCCGAGCAGGTCGGGGGCGATCTCCAGGACGGGCCGGTCGAAGAACGAGCGGTCCAGCGGGGTCCGTTCCGGTGGGGTGATCACGAGGCAGGAGCGTAGTGGACGCGCCCGGGGCGGTGGATCGGTGCCGCCGCGGCGACGGTCAGGCCCTAGGCTCGGGGCGGCAGGCTTCAGGTTCGAGCAGGAGGTGTCGAGGTGACCGACAAGCGCGGCGGCCGCTCCCCCATGACTTCCATCCGCCGGTGCCGGAGTTCACGGTGGTGAGCGACGATGTGGCGCCGGGGGCGGCACTCAAGGACGACCAGGTCTTCGCGGCGGGCAACACCTCGCCGCAGCTCCGGTGGGAGGGGTTCCCGGAGGGGACGAAGAGCTTCGCCGTCACGTGCTACGACCCGGACGCGCCGACCGGCAGCGGGTTCTGGCACTGGTCGGTCGTCGAACATCCCGGCGTCGGTGACGGAGCTGCCGGCGGGCGCCGGGTCCGGGGACTTCCCCGGGCTGCCGGCGGGCGCGCTGCACGTGCGCAACGACTACGGCACGCGTGACTTCGGCGGGGCGGCGCCGCCGCCCGGGGACGGCGAGCACCGGTACGTGTTCACGGTGTACGCCGTGGACACGGACAAGCTCGATGTCGACGCGGACGCCTCGCCCGCGGTCGTGGGGTTCAACCTGCGGTTCCACACGCTGGGTCGGGCGCAGCTCATCGGCGTCCACGAGGAGCCCGCGGCGGGCTGAGGGCGCGGCCCCCGGAAGCATTTCCTCAGGCCAGGGGCCGGCTCGGGTACGCCCGGGCCGGCCCCTGCTTCTCGTGCCGCGCCCCTGCGCGGGCCCCGCGCGTCCCGCCACCGCGGCGACGGGCACGGGCGGCCGCCGGGCGGCCCGGGAGCGAACCGGAAGAATTCCGCCGTCCGGCGGGTTTAGCCGGATCGCCGTATCTGGGGAGCACCGCAGGGAAATTGCGTTGTCCGGGGGTGTGGCCCGGGGCACAGTAGAGCCACCTTGAGGACCCCGGGAGGTGGGCGGAAATGCGTGAGACGCTGGTGCTGAATGCGAGTTTCGAGCCGCTGTCGACGGTGTCGCTGCGGCGTGCTGTCGTGCTCGTGATGCAGGACAAGGCGGTCGTCGAGCAGGCCCACCCCGGGCTGCGGGTCCGCGCGGCCGATGTGGACGTGCCGATGCCGCAGGTGATCCGGCTCTGCCGCTACGTAAGGGTGCCGTTCCGACAACGGGCCCCGTGGTCGCGGCGGGGGGTGCTGGTGCGGGACCGGCACCGGTGCGCGTACTGCGGGCGGCGGGCGACGACGGTGGACCACGTGCAGCCGCGGTCGCGCGGTGGCGGGGACACCTGGCTGAACACGGTGGCGGCGTGCGCGGAGGACAACCAGCGCAAGGCGGACCGTACGCCGGAGCAGGCGGGGATGCGGCTGCTGGTGCGGCCGTTCGAGCCGACGCCGGCCGACGCGCTGCTGCTGGCGCTGGGCGTACGCGACCGGGCGGGCCTGCCGGAGTGGCTCGCTCTTCGGCGGAGTGGCTGGCCCGGCCCGCCTGAGCGGCGCGGCTACCTCAGCAGCAGTTGGACGATCGCCGCGATGCCGACCACGACGATGAGGCCGCGCAGGGCCGTCGGCGGGAGGCGGCGCCCTATCCGGGCGCCGATCATCCCGCCGATGGTGGCGCCGGCCGCGATGAGGCCGACGGCCGCCCAGTCCATGTGGGCGGCGAAGATGAAGAAGATCGCGGCGACCCGTTGACCAGCGCGGCGAGCACGTTCTTGAGGCCGTTGAGGCGCTGGAGCGAGTCGTCGAGGAGTAGGCCCATCAAAGAGAGGTAGATGACTCCCTGGGCCGCGCCGAAGTAACCGCCGTACATGCTGGCGAGCAGCAGCCCGACCAGCAGGACGGGTCCGCCGTGCACGGGGGCGGCGGACCCTTCGCGGTCGCGGCGGGCCTGGACGCCGCGGGCGAGCCGGGGTTGCAGGACGACCAGCACGAGGGCGACCGCGATGAGCGCGGGCACGATCGCGTTGAACGCCTTGGAGGGCAGGGTGACCAGGAGGACGGCCCCGGTGATCCCGCCGATCAGGCAGACCACCCCCAGGCGCAGCAACCGGGCGCGCTGACCGCCCAGTTCGCGGCGGTAGCCGATGGCTCCGGTGATGGAGCCGGGCACGAGCCCGAGGGTGTTGGAGACGTTCGCGGTGACGGGCGGCAGGCCGACGGCGAGCAGGACCGGGAAGGTCAGCAGCGTGCCGGAGCCGACGATGGTGTTGATGGTGCCCGCGCCGACGCCGGCCGCCAGGACGCCCAGGGCTTCTGCTGGGGACATAGTTTCCGATCATGTCACAGCGTTCCGGTCGGCCCGCCGCCCGGTCCGCCCGAGCTCCGGACCTCGGCACCCCGGTCCTGGGGCCCGGTCGCTGGTCAGTCCTTGTCGAAGGGCGGCATCTCGCGGCGCGGGGCGGGCGTGGTGGCCGGGGCGTTGCCGCCTCCGCCGTTGCCCGACATGCCGGGGATGCATGCCGCCGAGGCCCTTGAGCGCGTCGTTGAGTTCGCTGGGGATGATCCAGAGCTTGTTGGCGTCGCCCTCGGCGATCTTCGGCAGCATCTGGAGGTACTGGTAGGCGAGCAGCTTCTGGTCCGGGTCGCCGGCGTGGATCGACTCGAAGACGGTGCGGATCGCCTGGGCCTCGCCTTCCGCGCGCAGGGCGGCGGCCTTGGCGTCACCTTCGGCGCGCAGGATGGAGGACTGCTTCTCGCCCTCGGCGGTGAGGATCTGGGACTGCCGGATGCCCTCGGCGGTGAGGATCGCGGCGCGCTTGTCGCGGTCGGCGCGCATCTGCTTCTCCATCGAGTCCTGGATGGAGGTGGGCGGCTCGATCGCCTTCAGCTCGACGCGGTTGACGCGGATGCCCCACTTGCCGGTGGCCTCGTCCAGGACGCCGCGCAGCGCCGCGTTGATCTCCTCGCGGGAGGTCAGGGTGCGCTCCAGGTCCATGCCGCCGATGATGTTGCGCAGGGTGGTGACGGTGAGCTGCTCGATCGCCTGGATGTAGCTGGCGACCTCGTAGGTGGCGGCCCGGGCGTCGGTCACCTGGTAGTAGATGACGGTGTCGATGTTCACCACCAGGTTGTCCTGGGTGATCACCGGCTGCGGCGGGAACGGCACGACCTGTTCGCGCAGGTCGATGCGGTTGCGGATGGTGTCGATGAACGGGACGACGATGTTCAGGCCGGCGCTGAGGGTGCGCGTGTAGCGGCCGAAGCGCTCGACGATGGCGGCGCTGGCCTGCGGGATGACCTGGACGGTCCTGATCAGCGCGATGAAGACGAGCACCACCAGGATGATGAGGACGATGATGATGGGCTGCATGGTCTCTCCCGCGCCGGTCGACTGCGGATGCCTCACGTACTACGACATGATCAATGGTCGCAGACCGTAGGCGCGCCCCGTGCGGGGTTCGGCGAATTCCCGGCCCGCGGCGGCCCGTTGGCTGCTTCGTGCGCGCTCGCTACATGACGACGGCGGTCGCTCCGTCGATCTCCACCACGTCCACCTGCGTCCCCGGGTCGAAGGTCACGCCGTGTTCCAGGGCGCGGGCCGACCAGATCTCGCCACCGAGTTTGATCCGGCCGCCGGCTCCGCCGTCGACCCGTTCCAGCACGACGGCCTGCTTGCCCTTGAGGGCGTCGACGCCGCTGCGCTGCTCGGGGCGCTGGCGGTTGCGGTACGCGATCGGCCGGACGAAGACCAGCAGCGCGACCGACACGACGGCGAAGACGATGACCTGGGCGACGATGTGCCCGCCCATTCCGGCGGCGGCCGCTCCGGCCACCGCGCCGACGGCGAACATGGCGAATTCGGGCATCGCCGTGATCACCAGCGGAATACCCAGTCCCACGGCGGCCACCAGCCACCACACCCATGCGTCCACACGCCAATCGTAGGCGTACGCACCCCTGTTGCGGCAGTCGCGCGGAGACGCGGAAAGACGGCGTACGACGGTGGCAGTTAGGACAGCGGCAGTCCGGCGGCGGTCCAGCGGTCGCCGCGGCGTTCGACGACGAGCGGGAGGCCGAAGCAGACGGACAGGTTGCGGGAGGTGAGTTCGGTGTCGATCGGGCCGGCGGCGACGACCTGGCCCTGACGGATCATCAGGACGTGGGTGAAGCCGGGGGCGATCTCCTCGACGTGGTGGGTGACCATGATCATGGAGGGCGCGATGCGGGTCGCGGGCGAGCCGGCCGAGGCGGCGTACCAGGTCCTCGCGGCCGCCGAGGTCGAGGCCGGCGGCGGGCTCGTCGAGCAGCAGCAGCTCGGGGTCGGTCATCATGGCGCGGGCGATCAGGGTGCGCTTGCGCTCGCCCTCGGACAGCGTGCCGAACTTCCGGTCGAGGAAGTCGCTCATGCCGAGCCGGTCGAGGAAGGCGCGGGCCCGGTCCTCGTCGACCTGCTCGTACCCCTCGTGCCAGGTCGCGGTCATGCCGTAGGCGGCGGTGAGGACGGTCTCCAGGACGGTCTGGCGGCGCGGCATCTTCTCGGCCATCGCGGCGCCGGCCATGCCGATCCGGGGGCGCAGGTCGAAGACGTCGACGTTGCCGAGCTTGTCGCCGAGGATCTGCGACGGTGCCGGTGGTGGGGAACAGGTAGCTGGAGGCGACGTTGAGCAGGGTGGTCTTGCCCGCGCCGTTGGGGCCGAGGATGACCCAGCGCTCCCCTTCCGCGACCGACCAGGAGACCTGCTCGACCAGAGCCCGGCCGTCGCGGACCACGGATACGTCCACCAGCTCCAGTACATCGCTCATGAGCGCGTTGTCTCCCATTGCAGTCTCGGCAAGTCCGGTGTGCCGGGCGTCCGGCACGGGCCAGAAGGAACCCCCGGGGAAAACTTACGCCACCGCGCGACGGGTCCAGTCCATAGGCTGGGGGCATGCTTGATGAACCTCGCTCAGGGCGGCTGACGGCATGGGGAAATGCCCTGCTTGCCGGACTTGCCGCACCTGATGACGTCGCGCAGCGGATCTCGGCGCGAGGACGCCGTGCACCGGATCTCGGGGCTGCCCGGGGAGTCCGCCCCGGTCGGTCTGACGCTGGGGCTCGGCAGGCTCCGCGGCCTGGGGGTCACCGGGCTGCGGCTGGCGCTGCCGGTGGCCGGGCATCCGCTGGGGCTGAGCGGCCCGCCGGAGTTCAACGCCCGCGCGCTGGCGGCCGGCGAGGCGGTGCTCACGGTGGGCGCGGTCGCGCTCGGCCTGGTGCCGGAGGTCCACGAGGCCGGCCCGGCGGGCGATCTGCACGTGGACGTGGAGTGGCAGTGCCTGCCGGTACGGGACGCGCCGCCGGCCGACGTGCCCTCGCTCGGGGAGGCGGAGCGGGAGCTCGCGGAGGCGCTGCGGGACGCGACGGACGCGCTGGCGCGGCTGGACGTGGCGGGCGCGGGCCCGTCCGCGCAGGCGGCGCTGGAGGCGTACCGGGCGCGGGCCGAGCGCGGGCGTGAGGTGCTGGCGCCGGGGTATCCGCCGCGCGCGGTGCGGGTGTTGGAGCTGGCGCAGCGGGTGGCCGCCCTGGTGTCGATAGCGGCGGACGGCGACGGGGCGGCGGTGAGCGCGTCCCAGATCGCCGCGCGGGCCGAGCTGCTGCGGCCGGTGGAGCGTACGGCCCGCCGGGCGCAGGTGGCGGCGTACAACGCGTATGTGGAGGAGGCGGAGCGGCGCAAGTCCTGAGGCGGGGGCGGCCGGGCGCGTACGGGCACGGCACCTGCTGTGTGGGGAGTGATACGCGCGGGCCCCGCGGCGACGTCGGTGCGTCGGCCGCGGGGCCCGCGCGGTGGCGCCGCCCGTGCGGAGCGGCGGCCGGGTCAGCCGGCGGCCTGGGTCACAGGTTCGCGGAGGCGTCGCCGAACGCCGGGTTGAGCAGGCCGATCACGTTGACGGTGTTGCCGGAGACGTTGACGGGCACGTACACCGGAACCTGGACCAGGTTGCCGGAGAGCGCGCCCGGGGACTTCGCGGCGAGACCGTGCGCGTACGCAGTCGGCGGAGGCCACACCGGCGCCGGCGGCGACGAGGCCGCCGGCCACGAGGGTGATGGTCGCGGCCTTCTTCAGGTTCTTCACTTCGGACTTCCTCCTTGCGGGAACGTGCCGCGGCGGTCCGCCGCGGCACGCCATGCGCAACGGCTCACCGGCGCAGGGGATGCGCGGCCCGCGGGACATACACCCGACCGTATGAATCCCGCTCCGCCAAGCGCCGGGCGCGCCGACCCGGCGCCGCTGCCCGCTCCCCCGGCCCGGCCGGTCGGCCGGTCCCGGCCGCCGGGGCCCGAGCCTCAGCTGCCGACCCCGTTGCGCACCGCCCACAGCGCGGCCTGCGTGCGGTCGGCGACGTCCAGCTTCATCAGGATGTTGGAGACGTGGGTCTTGACCGTCTTCTCCGAGAGCACCAGCGCGCGGGCGATCTCCCGGTTGGAGCGGCCGTCGGCGATCAGGGTGAGCACCTCGCGCTCCCGCTCGGTGAGCGCGTTGCCGCGGCCGGTGGAGGGGACGCTCTGCTCCTGGGCGAGCAGGGCGCCGGCCACCTCGGACTGGAGCAGGACGTGCCCGGCGTGCACGGAGCGGATCGCGCCGGCCAGGGCGACCGGGTCGACGTCCTTGTAGACGTATCCGGCGGCGCCGGCGCGCAGCGCGGGGACCACGGTGCGCTGCTCGGTGAAGCTGGTGACGATCAGCACCCGCGCCGGGTTGTCCGCGTCGCGGAGCTGGCGCAGCGCCTCGATGCCGTCGGTGCCGGGCATCTTCACGTCCATCAGGATCACGTCGGGCCGCAGCTCCATGGCGCGGGCCACGCCCTCGGAGCCGTCGCCGGCCTCGCCGACGACCTCGATGTCGCCCTGGACCTCCAGGAATGTCCGCAGGCCGCGGCGGACGACCTGGTGGTCGTCGACCAGCAGCACGCGGATGACGTTGTCAGCCACCTGGCACCTCCATCTCGATGACGGTGCCCTTGCCGGGCTCCGATGTCACGGTCAGCCGGCCGCCGACGCCGTCCGCCCGGTCCCGCATGGAGACCAGGCCCGAGATGGCGGCCGGCCCGGCGGACCACGGTGGGGTCGAAGCCGCGGCCGTTGTCGCGGATGCGCAGCCGGGCGCCCTTGCCGCTGCCTTCGAGGGTGACGTCGACCGCGCCGGCGTGCGGCGTGGCGCAGCGCGTTGTGGGTGGCCTCCTGGGCGACCCGCAGCAGCGCCTCCTCCTGGGCGGCGGGCAGGGCCCGGACCTGGGAGGCGTGGAAGGTGACGGCCGCGGAGTGCACCCGGTCCAGGACGTCGGCCTGGGTGCGCAGCGTGGCGACGAGGCCGTCCTCGTCCAGGGCCGCGGGCCGCAGTTCGACCACGACGGCCCGCAGCTCGTCGGCGGCCTCGGCGGCGAGCGCGGCGACCTGCCGCAGCTCCTCCTTGGCGCGGCCGGGTGCGCCGTCGACCAGGGCGGCGGCCGCCTGCGCGGTGAGCCGCAGGGAGAACAGCTTCTGCGAGACGGCGTCGTGCAGTTCGTGGGCGATCCGGGCCCGCTCGCCGGCCAGCGTCAGCTCGCGGCTGCGCTCGTAGCAGCTGGGCGTTGGTCAGGGCGATGGCGGCGTGGTCGGCGAGGATGCGCAGCAGGTCCTCGTCCTCCTGGGTGAAGCCGCACACCGCGTCCGGCTGCCGGGGGCAGACCTTGTTGGCGAGGAAGACCGCGCCGAGGATCTCGTCGCCGTCCACGACGGGCATGCCGATGAAGTCCTTCATCACCGGGTGGGCGCGCGGCCAGCCCGCGAAGCTCTCGAAGTCGCGCACGTCGGCCAGCCGCTGCGGGGTGGCCTGCTGGAGCATCGCGGCGAGCACGCCGTGCTGCCTGGGCAGCGGGCCGATGGCCTTCCACTGCGCGTCGCTGACGCCGTCCACCACGAACTGGGCGAAGCCGCCGTGGTCGTCGGGCACCCCGAGGGCGGCGTACTCGGCGCCGAGCAGTTCGCGGGCGGAGGCCACGATGGTCTGGAGGACCTCGCGCACCTCCAGCTGCCGGTTCATCGCCAGGATCGCGGCGCTGACCGCTTCGATTCCGCCTCTGGGCGTCCGCTGGGACATGTCCTCAACGGTACCGGCGGCAGGTCACGGGCCGTATGCGCCTTCGGACGGACCGTTCCGGGACCTGCGGACCAGGACCAAGTGACCGCGGCGGCTGCGCCGGGCGGCCGACGCGGGCCGCGGCGGGCCGTTCCTACGGTGGGGGCGACTGGTCCGGTGGCCGTACCGGGCCCTGACGGGAGGCGGAACCATGCCGGTGGCGATCATCACGGGAGCGTCGCGTGGACTGGGGCGGGCGGTGGCCGGGGAGCTGGCCGGGCGCGGCTGGGACCTGGTACTGGACGGGCGGGACGGCGAGGCGCTGCGGGCGGCGGCCCGGGAGCTGGGGAGCGCGCTGCCGGCAAGGGGCGGCGGGCCGGGCCCGGGTGCGGGCCGTGCAGGGCGATGTCACCGACCCGGGGCACCGCGGGGAGCTGGTCGCCGCGGCGCTGGAGCTCGGCGCCGGCGGCGGCCTCGACCTGCTGGTGAACAACGCGAGCGCGCTGGGCGCCGAGCCGCTGGTGCCGCTGGCCGAGCTGCCGGTGGAGGGGCTGCGGGCGGCGCTGGAGACGAATGTGACGGCGCCCTTCGCGCTGCTGCGGGCGGCCCTGCCGGGCCTGCGGACCGCGGGCGGGGCGGTGGTGAACGTCAGCTCGGACGCGGCCGTCGAGGCGTACCCCGCGTGGGGAGGGTACGGAGCGAGCAAGGCCGCGCTGGACCACCTGTCCGCGGTGCTGGCGGTGGAGGAGCCGCGGCTGCGGGTGTGGTGGGTGGGTCGGCCGAGATGCCGAGCGCGGGCCGCCCCTTCACCGCGCCGCTGGTGACGGAGCTGGTCAGCCGGGGGGTGCAGATCGCGCCGATCGTGCTGCACACCGGGGTGGCGTCGGCCGAGGCGCACGAGCCGCCGTACGCGGAGCCCTTCGCCGTACCGGCGAGCACGGCGTGGCAGGTCAACGCCGCGCGGGCGGCCGGCGGCCGGGTGGTGGCGGTCGGCACCACGGCGGTACGGGCGCTGGAGTCGGCGGCGGACGGTCGCGGGGTGGTGCGGGCGGCCAGGGGCTGGACGGAGCTGGTGATCACCCCGGAGCGCGGGGTGCGGGCGGTGGACGGCCTGCTGACCGGGCTGCACGAACCGGAGGCGTCACACCTGCTGATGCTGCGGGCGCTGTCGGGCGACCGGCTGCTGGAGCGGGTCTACGCCGAGGCGCTGCGCGGCCGCTATCTGTGGCACGAATTCGGGGACGTGAACCTGCTGCTTCCCTAGTGGCACAAGGCATTCGGCCCCCGGCGGCGCACTGTCGGGGACCCGATGTGTAACAGGTAAATAAAGGTCACATAAAGCACCCCCTCTGTCACCTTGCGCGATACAGGGGGTGCCCCCTTGTGAGCCCTCCGATAGGACGTGCGTCACATACTAAGGCGCTTAGTGGAATAGCGGGCCCCTTTCCCGGGCTCGGGAAATGGGCCCGACGTTAGGGGCTGCACCACCCATCTACGAATTCGACTCGTAGCGGGGCTCATTGACCACCGATTTCGGACCCTCTAACAATTCTCAGGTCCCAATCGGAAGAGGTAACCCCGAATGCAGCTCCCCACGATCCCGAAGATCGGCCGACTGTCCAAGAAGCACAAGATCACTGTGGCCGGTGTAGCCGCCGCGGCAGCTGTTGCCCTGGCAGTCACCGGTATCGAGGCGACCAGTGGTGGGTCGGCCGCCGCGGTCGGCGACCCGACCGGGTTCTCCGTCTCCACCGGCGACCAGGCCAAGAGCGCCGGCGC
The DNA here is from genome assembly GCA_963820715.1 of uncultured Actinomycetota bacterium. Taxonomy (GTDB): domain Bacteria; phylum Actinomycetota; class Actinomycetes; order Streptomycetales; family Streptomycetaceae; genus Actinacidiphila. The sequence goes on from CAWGAU010000010.1 coordinate 280,557, forward strand.
GCCGACCGGACTGACCTCGAAGCACGCCCTCTCGGACCGAGGTCGCCGCCAAGAAGCACGCGGCCGCCGTGGCCGCGGCCAAGAAGAAGGCGGCCGCCGAGGCCGCCGCCAAGAAGCACGCGGCCGCCGTCGCCGCGGCCAAGAAGAAGGCGGCCGCCGAGGCCGCCGCCAAGAAGAAGGCAGCGGCCGTGGAGGCCGCCAAGCGCGCCCACGAGAAGGCCGCCGCCAACCGCTCCACCACCCGGACCGTGATCAAGCACACCGCGGCCCCGGTGAAGGCCGCGCCGGTCGCCGCGCCGGTGACCTACCCGAACAACCTGGACGGCTGGATCCGGCAGGCGCGCGCCATCATGGCCGTGCACGGTATTCCGGGCTCCTACAACGGCATTTACCGCAACATCATCCGGGAGTCGTCCGGCAACCCGAACGCGATCAACCTGTGGGACTCGAACGCGGCCGCGCGGCATTCCCTCCAAGGGCCTGCTCCAGACCATCCAGCCGACGTTCAACGACGTACCACGTCGCCGGCACCTCCTGGAACATCTACGACCCGGTCGCCAACATCACCGCCGCGTGCAACTACGCCTGGCACGTGTACGGCTCCATGGACAACGTGAACTCCGCGTACTGATCCAGCGGTCAAAGAGGAAGGCGGCCGAACACGGCCCAGCACGACCCCGGGCAACGGCCCGGAAAAGACTCCGCACTTGAAAGGGCGGTGGGACGCATTCGTCCCACCGCCCTTTCGCTGATCGGGTGTTGCTACTTCCGCATGACCTCCGGCTCGTGCCGGCGCAGCAGCCGCGACACGATCAGACCGCAGATCACGGACATGGCGAGCAGGACGACGATGTCGAGCGTCCAGGTGCCCGTGGTGTGCTTCCACAGCGGGTCGCCGCTGGTGGTCCGGTCCCACGGCAGCAGCATGTTGAGGTTCGCGGTGGCGCCCGCGCCGGCCACCGCCCAGCGGGCCGGCATCAGCCAGGACAGCTGCTCCACCCCGGGCTTGCCGAAGAGCTGGAAGAGCACGCCGGTGAAGACGATCTGCACGATGGCGAACATGACCAGCAGCGGCATGGTCTTCTCGGACGTCTTGACCAGCGCCGAGATGATCAGGCCGAACATCATCGAGGTGAAGCCGAACGCCATGATGACCAGCGCCATCTCCACCGCCGGGGTGGCTGTGCAGGACCAGGCCCTCGGTGGGCAGCTTCTTGGGCGGCGCGAAGCCGATGCCGCAGATGATCGCGCCCTGCAGGGCCGTGATCAGGCCGAGCACGATGACCTTGGACATCAGGTACGCCGACCGGGACAGGCCCACCGCGCGTTCCCGCTCGTAGATCACCCGTTCCTTGATCAGCTCGCGGACGGAGTTCGCGGAGCCCGCGAAGCACGCGCCGACCGCGATGATCATCAAGATGGTGCCCGCGTCCCGGTTCTGCCCGCCGACCGAGGCCGGGCCGGGGCCCAGGCCGTAGTGCGCCGGGATCAGCAGGCTGACCACGCCGAGCACCGCGGGCAGGATCACCATCAGGCCGATGAAGCCCCGGTCGGAGATGATCACCGACAGGTAGCGGCGGACCAGCGTGAAGAGCTGCGAGCCCCAGCCCTGCGGCTTGGGCGGGCGGGCCGCCTGGTACGGGATGTAGTGCGCGGTCTGCGGCGCGGCCGCGTCCAGGTCGGCGGCGTAGGTCTGGTAGTGCTGCGAACCGCGCCAGCGGCCGGACCAGTCGTAGTCGCGGTAGTTCTCGAACGCGGAGAAGACGTCGGCCCAGTTGTCGTAGCCGAAGAAGGTCAGCGCCTCGTCCGGCGGGCCGAAGTACGCCACCGCGCCGCCGGGCGCCATGACCAGCAGCTTGTCGCACAGCGCCAGTTCGGCCACCGAGTGGGTGACGACCAGGACCGTGCGGCCGTCGTCGGCCAGGCCGCGCAGCAGCTTCATGACGTCGCGGTCCATGCCCGGGTCGAGGCCGGAGGTCGGCTCGTCCAGGAAGATCAGCGACGGCTTGGTGAGCAGTTCGAGGGCGACCGAGACCCGCTTGCGCTGGCCGCCGGACAGCGAGGTGACGCGCTTGTCGGCGTGGATGTCGAGCTTCAGCTCGCGCAGCACCTCGTCGATCCGCGCCTCGCGCTCGGCCGTCGCGGTGTCGCCGGGGAAGCGGAGCTTGGCGGCGTACCGCAGCGCGGTCCTGACCTGGAGCTCCTTGTGCAGGATGTCGTCCTGCGGGACCAGGCCGATGCGCTGGCGCAGCTCGGCGAACTGCTTGTACAGGTTCCGGTTGTCGTAGAGCACCTCGCCCTGGTCGGCGGGGCGGTAGCCGGTCAGCGCGCGCAGCAGCGTGGACTTGCCGGAGCCGGACGGGCCGATGACGCCGATCAGCGACTTCTCCGGCACCCCGAAGGAGACGTCCCGCAGGATGGTCTTGGTGGTCTTGCCGTGCGGCACGGTGACCGACAGACGGCGGGCGGAGAAGGAGACCGCGCCGTTGTCGACGAACTCCTCCAGCCGGTCGCCGACCAGCCGGAAGGTGGAGTGGCCGACGCCGACGATGTCGTTCGGGCCCAGCAGGTGGCGCTGCACCGCCTGGCCGTTGACGTACGTGCCGTTGTGGCTGCCGAGGTCGACGATCTCGTAGCGGCCGTCGGGGTGCGCGCGGAACTCCGCGTGGTAGCGGGAGACCTGGAGGTCGGAGACCACCAGTTCGTTCTCCAGCGCGCGGCCTATCTTCATCACGCGGTTGAGCGTGAGCTGGTGGAAGGTGATCGGGCTGCGCGGTCCCTGCTGACCAGGTGTGCCTGGCCGGGCTGCTGCGGGGACTGCTGAGGATGCGGCTGCCCCTGCGGGACCGGTACGGCTCCCTGCTGGTGCTGCGGCGGCGCGCCCCATCCCGGCTGCTGCGGCGGGACCTGGCCGGGCGGCGTGCCCCACCGAGGCCTGGCCCTGCTGCCCGGCGCCCTGCTGCGGGGGTATGCCCTGCGGCGGCGCGGCAGGGTGCGGCTGCCCGCCCTGCCCGGCGTACATCTGCGGCTGCTGCTGCGGGGGTTGGAACTGCGGCTGCGGCGGCGCCTGCTGGTAGGCGGCCTGCTGCGGCGGCCGTGCGGCCGGGCTGGGCCTGCTGCGGCTGCGCGTGCGGCGGCGCCGGAGCGGCGGCGGCCGGTGCGGCACCGCTCGCTCCGGCACCGGCGACCGCGCCCGCCGGAGCGGTGAAGCCGAGCCGGGGCCCGTCGGTGGCGTTGCCGAGGTGGATGGCGGTGCCGGGACCCACTTCCGTCTGCTGGACCCGCTGGCCCTGCAGCGAAGGTGCCGTTGGTGCTGCCGAGGTCCTCGATCAGCCAACCGCGGTCGCCGCGGCGGATCGTGGCGTGCCGCCACGAGACCCGCGCGTCGTCGAGCACCAAGTCGCCCTGGGGGTCACGCCCCAGGGTGTAGGACCGGGACGCGTCGAGCGGCCAGGTCTGTCCGTTCATTTCGAGTACGAGTTCAGGCACCCCATGCCCCATGTGTTGTCCCCCGATTGGTCCCCCGTGGAGGGGAGTCTAGGGATTGCGAACATCGGGAGGAACTATCTCAGGCTCGGCTCGGTCGCCGGTAACCGCCCTCCACGCCCCACGACGCGAGGGGCCGGCCGCCGGTTCCGCGACCGGGTCCGCTTCCCGCGCGGCTGTCCGCCAGCCGGGACGCCTGATGATGGCGGGGCCCGCGGCCGATACGGTGGGAGGACCATGACCGACGCCACGCACGACGCCTCGCGGACCCCGCCGGACGCGCCCGTCGCCCCCGTACCCCCTGCCGACGCCCCGACCCTCCTGGTCAAGATCTTCGGCAAGGACCGGCCGGGCATCACGGCCGGGCTGTTCGACATGCTGGCCGCGCTACGGCCGTGGACGTGGTGGACATCGAGCAGGTGGTGACCCGCGGCCGGATGGTGCTGTGCGCGCTGGTCACCGCGCCGGCCGACGCGCGGCGCCGAGGGCGATCTGCGGGCCACCGTGCACAGCTGGGCCGAGTCGGCTGAAGATGCAGGCCGAGATCATCTCCGGCATCGGCGACAACCGGCCGCGCGGCGAGGGCCGTTCGCATGTCACGGTGCTCGGCCGCCCGCTGACCGCCGAGTCCACGGCGGCCATAGCGGCACTGATCACCGGCGCCGGCGGCAACATCGACCGGATCTTCCGGCTGGCGAAGTACCCGGTGACGGCGGTGGAGTTCGCGGTGTCGGGCGCCGAACACCGCGGTGCTGCGCTCGGCGCTGGCACCGGAGGCGGCCGCGCGCGGGGTGGACGTCGCCGTGGTGCCGTCCGGGCTGCAGCGGCGGGCGCAGCGGCTGGTCGTGATGGACGTGGACTCCACCGTGATCCAGGACGAGGTGATCGAGCTGTTCGCCGCGCACGCCGGGTGCGAGGAGCAGGTCGCCGAGGTGACGGCGGCGGCGATGCGCGGCGAGCTGGACTTCGAGCAGTCGCTGCACGCCCGGGTGGCGCTGCTGGCCGGGCTGGACGCGTCGGTGGTGGACAAGGTCCGCGCCGAGGTGCGGCTCACCCCCGGCGCGCGCACCCTGGTCCGTACGCTCAAGCGGCTCGGCTACCAGGTCGGCGTCGTCTCCGGCGGCTTCACCCAGGTCACCGACGACCTCAAGGAGCGGCTCGGGCTGGACTTCGCCGCGGCCAACACCCTGGAGGTCGAGGACGGCCGGCTGACCGGCAAGGTGACCGGGCCGATCGTGGACCGCGCGGGCAAGGCGCGGCTGCTGCGCAGCTTCGCCGCAGCAGGCCGGGCGTGCCGCTGAGCCAGACCGTCGCGATCGGCGACGGCGCCAACGACCTGGACATGCTCAACGCGGCCGGGCTCGGCGTCGCCTTCAACGCCAAGCCGGTGGTCCGCGAGGCCGCCGACACGGCGGTGAACGTGCCGTTCCTGGACACCGTGCTGTACCTGCTGGGGATCACCCGCGAGGAGATCGAGGCGGCCGACGACCTGGACGGCGTACCGACCACCTGATGCCGCGGGCGCCTGCCGCGGTCAGGCCTCGTGCGGCGCCCAGAAGCCGGTCAGCCGGCCCACCCCGTGCTCGACGGACTTCCAGGAGCCGGCGAAGGTGAGGACGGCGAAGGCGGCGGTGGGGAAGCCGATCCGGCTCATCCGGGCCAGCGCGTCGCCGTCGGCGCGAGCCGGCCAGCGCGTCGGCCAGCGCGTGCATGCCGGGGTTGTGGCCGACCAGCAGCGAGCGAGCCGATGTCGTCGGGGGTCTCGCTCGAGCAGCGCCAGCAGCTCGCCGAGGCTCGCGTCGTAGAGCCGCTCCTCGTAGACCGTCCTGGGGCGGTGCGGCAGTTCGTGGGCGACGAGCTTCCAGGTCTCGCGGGTGCGGGCGGCGGTGGAGCACAGGGCGAGGTCGGGGGCGATGCCGTCGTCGGTGAAGCGGCGGCCGGCGGCGGGGGCGTCCAGCCGGCCGCGGTCGGCGAGCGGCCGCTCGTGGTCGGGGACCGACGGCCAGTCGGCCTTGGCGTGCCGGAGCAGGACGATGGTGCGGGTCGAATCGACGGTCATGCCCTTCAGCTTTCCAGAAATCCGGCGGTCAGGCGCGGGATGGCCGATCCGCTCGGGCGGTCCGCCCGCGGGCCGGGCGCCGTGCCGCGGGCCCGCCGGGCAGGCCGCCGGTCAGAGCAGGTGGTGCGCCAGGGCGGCGAGCGACGGAGACGATCCGGGCGAACAGGTCGCCGCCGGACGCGGCGGTCGAGGCGTGCGCGGGGCCGCCGCTGAGCAGGGCGAGCAGCGTGGCGAAGGCGAGCGACGGGCAGCGCGATCGCCCACCACGGCAGCCGGGTCTGCGACGCCGGCCGCCCGGCCGGTGCGGTGCCGCGCCGGTCGCGCGGGCCGGCTGCCGCTGGGCGTAGAGGTGCGGGGACTGCGTGGTCACGGTGACCGCCTCCGTGGTGGACCGTCGAACTGCCGTGTGTTCTCGACGTGCAGTTCGACGCTACGGGGGCGGGGTGGGCGGTCCCATCCGGTCGTCCACCCACTTGACCCTGACCCTGACCCCCTAGGGATGGTGGGGTTGTCCCCACCCCGGGGTCGGGGTCGGGGCGCCGGGGGCGCGCGGACCGGGTCCGGGCGGCCGCCGGCGGCGGGCCGGGCGGTCAGCCCATCCGGGCGGCGATGATGGCGACGACCGCGACGATGGCGGGCACCGCCCATCATCAGGCCGAAGACGATCAGCAGCCGCCGCTGCGGCTGCGGGGGATTCGGTTCGAGTACGGGCATGGAATCAGTCTGGCACCGGCGGTCCCGGGCCCCGCACCGGGGTCACAGTTCGTCCTCGATCGTGCCGGTCGCGGCCGGCCAGCACCCCGCAGGCGACCTGCGGCACCACCAGGGCGGCCATCAGCGCGATCGGCAGGCCCCAGCCGCCGCTGGACTGGTTGAGCACGCCGACCAGGATCGGGCCGGGGATGGAGATCAGATAGCCGGTGCTCTGCGCGAAGGCCGACAGCCGTGACGACCCCGGGGCCGCTGCGCGACCGCATGCCGATCATCGTCAGCACCAGCGGGAAGGCGCAGTTGGCGACGCCGAGCAGCAGCGCCCACACCCAGGGCGCGGCGGCGGGCGCGGCCCACAGCCCGGCGAAGCCGACGAGCTGGAAGGCGCCGAGCACCACCACGATCGGGCCCTGCGAGCGCATCCGGGCGGCCAGCGGCGGCAGCACGAAGGACAGCGGCACCCCCATCACCATGGTGACGGCGAGCAGCAGGCCCGCCTTGTCCGCGGACAGCCCGGCGTCCCGGAAGATCTGCGGCATCCAGCCCATCGTGACGTAGGCGGCGGTGCCCTGGAGCCCGAAGTAAGCAGGGCCAGCATCCAGGCGGTGCGGCTGCGGGTGATCCGGCCGTGCTCGCCGCGCGGCGGGCCCGGCGCCCCGGTCACGGCCGCGGCGCGCGGCGGCGCCCCGGACCTGTCCCGTACCAGCGGCAGCCACGGCAGCACGGCGACGGCGGCCAGCGCCGCCCACACGCCCAGGCCCAGCCGCCAGCTGCCGCCCATGGCGTCGGTGAGCGGCACGGTCACGGCGGCGGCCACGGCCGTGCCCAGCGACAGGGCCATCGAGTAGACGCCGGTGACGGTGCCGACGCGGTCGGGGAAGTAGCGCTTGACGATCACCGGCATCAGCACGTTGGACACCGCTATGCCGCCCAGGGCGAGCGCGCTGGTGACGAGGAAGACCGCGGTGTTCCCGGCCAGCGGGCGCAGCAGGAGCCCGCCGGTGATCGCGACCATGCCGGCGCAGACGACGGCGCCGGGCCCGTAGCGGCGGGCCAGGCGGGGCGCGGCGAAGCCGAAGAGCGCGAAGCAGGCGGCGGGCACGGAGGTGAGCAGCCCGGCCATGGCGCCGCTCATGCCGAGGCCGCCGCGGACCTCCTTGAGCAGGGCGCCGAGGCTGGTGATCGCGGGGCGGAGGTTGACGGCGGCGAGGATCAGCGCGGCGACGACGAGGCGGCGCACCCAGGGGCGGCGCGGCGGGCGGCACGGCGGGGGCCTGCGCGGAGCGCCGGCAGCGGACGGGTGTACGGGGCGCCGGTGGCGGCGTCCAGGGTGAGGGATTCGTCGTCTCGCATGGACGCCATCATAGAATGATGGGATGAATCTCGGACCGGTGCCCCGTCCGGCACCCCTCGCCGACCAGGTCATCGCCAGGCTGCGGACGGAGATCACCTCGGGCACCTGGCCGGTCGGCTCCCGCATCCCCACCGAGCCCGAGCTGGTCGAGCAGCTGGGCGTGGCCCGCAACACCGTCCGCGAGGCGGTGCGCGCCCTGGCGCACAACGGGCTGCTCGACATCCGGCAGGGCTCGGGCACCTACGTGGTCGCCACCAGCGAGCTGGCCGGGGTGATGCAGCGGCGGTTCGCGGACGCCGACCCGCTGCACGTCGCCGAGCTGCGCAGCTCGCTGGAGTCGACCGCGGCCGCGCTGGCCGCGCAGCGCCGCGCACGAGCGCGGACCTGCGGCAGCTCGACGCCCTGCTGGCCACGCCGCGAGGCGGCCTGGGGCTCGGGCGACGCGGACGCCTTCGTCGAGGCCGACGCCACCTTGCACCTGGCGGTGGTGGCCGCCTCGCACAACGACGTCCTGACCGCGCTCTACGCCGACCTCGGCGCGGTCCTGCGCGACTTCCTGCGCGCCGACGTGCGGCACCGAACTGCGTCCCGAGGACCACCTCGACCACGCCCGCCTGGTCGCCGCGATCCGGGACGGCGACACCGCCCGCGCCACCGCCGAGGCCCGCGACCACGCGTTCTTCTGCCGTTTCGGCAACGTCCCCGCCAATGACGCCTGGCCCCGCACCTCAGCGGGTGCGGGCGCCAGGCGCCGCGGGCTCGGACCATGCGCCTATCTCGTGCTCGGGCGCCTATGGAGCGGCAGGCGGTCGCCTAGGCGCCGATGGCGTGCAGGCCGCCGTCCACGTGGACGATCTCGCCGGTGGTCTTGGGGAACCAGTCGGAGAGCAGGGCGACGACGCCGCGGCCGGCCGGCTCGGGGTCGGACATGTCCCACTCCAGCGGGGAGCGGTGGTTCCAGACGTCGGCGAGCTCGGCGAAGCCGGGGATGGACTTGGCGGCCATGGAGCCGATCGGGCCGGCCGAGATCAGGTTGCAGCGCACGTTCTGCTTGCCCAGGTCGCGGGCGATGTAGCGGGAGGTGGCCTCCAGGGCGGCCTTGGCCGGGCCCATCCAGTCGTACTGCGGCCAGGCGAACTGCGCGTCGAAGGTGAGGCCGACGACCGAGCCGCCGTCCTCCATCAGCGGCAGGCAGGCCATGGTGAGCGACTTCAGGGAGTACGCCGAGACGTGCATCGCGGTGGCGACCGACTCGAAGGGCGTGTTGAGGAAGTTGCCGCCGAGCGCGTCCTGCGGGGCGAAGCCGATGGAGTGCACGACGCCGTCGAGGCCGCCCAGCTCCTCGCGTACGACGTCCTCCAGGCCGGCCAGGTGCTCGGTCGTTGGTGACGTCCAGCTCGATGACCTTGGTCGGGCTTCGGCAGCTTCCTGGCGATGCGCTCGGTCAGGGTGGGCCGGGGGAAGGCGGTCAGGATGATCTCGGCGCCCTGCTCCTGGGCCAGCTTGGCGGTGTGGAAGGCGATGGACGACTCCATCAGCACGCCCGTGATCAGGACCCGCTTGCCGTCGAGGATTCCGCTCATGTGATCAGTGACCCATGCCCAATCCGCCGTCAACAGGGATGACGGCTCCAGTGATGTACGAGGCGTCGTCGGAGGCGAGGAAGCGCACGGCGGCGGCGATCTCCTCGGCCTGCGCGTAGCGGCCCAGCGGCACCTGGGCGACGATGCCCGCGCGCTGCTCGTCGGTGAGCGCCCGGGTCATGTCGGTGTCGACGAAGCCGGGGGCGACGACGTTGAAGGTGATGTTGCGGGAGCCCAGCTCGCGGGCGAGCGAGCGGGCGAAGCCGATCAGACCGGCCTTGGAGGCGGCGTAGTTGGCCTGTCCGGCCGAGCCCAGCAGGCCCACGACGGACGAGATCAGCACGACCCGGCCCTTCTTGGCCCGCAGCATGCCGCGGTTGGCCCGCTTGACCACCCGGTAGGTGCCGGTGAGGTTGGTGTCGAGGACGGACGTGAAGTCCTCCTCGGACATGCGCATGAGCAACTGGTCGCGGGTGATGCCGGCGTTGGCGACCAGCACCTCGACGGTGCCGTGCTCCGTCTTCGATCTCCTTGTACGCCTGCTCGACCTGCTCGGCGTCGGTGATGTCGCAGCGCACGGCGAGCACACCGAGCTCCACGAGGTCCGCGGGCGGTTCGCCCGAGCGGTAGGTGACGGCGACCTTGTCGCCCGCGTCGGCGAAGGCCCGGGCGATGGCGAGGCCGATGCCCCGGTTTCCTCCGGTGACGAGAACCGAGCGGCTCAACGGATCACTCTCTCCCTAGATCGTGAGTATCTCCGTAAAAGCTATCGGTCCCCGCTCCGGCCCGGGGAATCGGCCCCGACAGGCTGCTCCCGCGGACCCTGTGGGTTTCCTACAAGTCGCCGGATTCCCGACCGGTCAGCCCTTGCTGCGGGCACCGGCCCGGCGCCGGCTGTAGGCCAGCAGGCCGACGGCCCCGCAGGCCAGGATCGCGCTGCCGGACAGGGCCGCCTCCAGGGTGCTGGTGCTCGCGGCCGCGTTGCTGGTCGCGAGACTGCCGGAGGCCGCGGTGACCGGCTCGTCACCGCCGTGGCCGTGGTGCACGACGGTCGACCTGGACTCCCCGGCGGCGATCTGGGCGTCGCTGGGCGCCTTGGCGACCGTGCCGGTGGCGGCCCTGGCCGCTTGCGCCGTCTGTCCGAAAACGACATCCGCGCAGCCGTAGAACGCCTCCGGGCTGTCGGTGCGCTGCCACACCTGGTAGATGAGCTGGCGGCCGGTGCGCTGCGGCAGGGTGGCGGTGAAGTCGTAGTAGCCGCTGGGCGCGGACGCCACGGTGTCGTACACCGCGATCGGCGTGTCGTCGAGGTCGGACCACTTCAGCGGCTGCGTCGGGTCGTACCCCTGCTTGGTGAGGTAGAGCGTCATGGTGCCCTTGTGCGGGGCGGTGACGCGGAACTGGACGTCGCTCTGCCCGGCGGTGACCGGCGTGGCCGGCCAGTCGGTCCGGGCCATGTCGAGTGCCTTGTACTTGTCGCGGTCGGCCGAGCAGAGGTGGCCGTCGGGGATGATCGTGCGGCTCTGGCCGTCGGCGTTGGCGATGTTGACCTCGTTCCAGTCGTAGAGCGGCTGGGTGCCGCTCATGGCGACGAGGTCCTTGCACACCTGCGACTGCGGGTTCTCCGGTCCTTCCGCGTAGCAGGCGGAGATCCGGCTGACGGGGTTGCTCAGCGCCCCGTGCGCGCTGGCCGTCCCGGGCGCGACCCCGGCGATCCCCAGGGCCAACGCCCCTACGGCTCCGGCCGCGGCGACTTTCCGTCGTGCTGACATGGGGGCTCCTTGTCGTGCGTGCTCTTCTGCGGACAAGTGAGGGCGGTTGTCATGAGCATACGGATTGGTCTAAACCAAGCCAAGGGGCGGAACAGGCCGCGCCGGGAGCGGCGGTGAGGGGCCGTCAGCCGCGTTCGAAGCTGTAGGTGCGGCCGATGACGGTGAAGCCGCGCCGCTCGTACCAGTGGCGGGGCCAGTCCTCGGCCTCGGCGAGCAGGAAGCGCGTGCCGCAGCCCGCGTCGGCGCCCTGGCGCAGGGCGGCGTCGAGCACCGCGCCCGCGTAGCCCCTGCCGAGTTCGGCCTGGGCGGTGATCAGGTCCTCGACCTGGGCGATGCCCGCCGCCGGGTCCGCGTACAGGTCGGCCCAGGAGGCGACCTCTCCGCCCTGCGTGCGCGCCGCGACGAACCGGACGATCTCCGCGCCGCGCTTGCGCGCCGAACGCCGCTCGACGAGCTGCCGCACCGCGTCGTCGCCGACCCCGGGCAGCAGCTCGCGCCAGCGCAGGCCGAGCGGGCCCCGGAGGTCCGCCAGCTCCACCTCGCGCGCCGCGCCGCCCTCGGGCACCGGGCCGCCGTGCAGCATGACCAGCTCGACGTAGCGCCGGTAGCCGGCCCGGGCCAGCGGCAGCGCGCACGCCGCGCCGACCTCCTCGTCCAGCACGCTGACGACCTGATAGGGCAGACGGCCCAGCGCCTCGGCCGGCGAGTCCGGGCAGCGCCTCGGGGTCCACCTGCGCGGCGCCGCCGTCCACGACGATCCGGTTGTTCGCCCGCGACCGGCCGAACTCGCCGTCGTACACCGCGAAGGCTCCCGGCAGGTCGACGCACTCGGCGGCCTGCCGGCGCGCGAATCCGGCCAGGAACCGCTGAATCCGGCGCAGTTCGGAAATCGCCATGGACCGAGCCTAACCTGCGGGTTTCGCGCGGCGCGGACGAGTTGTCCACAGGGCGCGGGAAATCACCGCACGGGGTGTCGGCACGGCGTGGTTCACTGCGGGGAAGCGAGGGAGAGGAAGATCGTCGTGCCGCACGAGGTGGATGGGACGTTTCTGGCGCTGCCGTTGCGCGCGCTGGCCGATGCCGCGTTGGCGAGAGCGCGCGCGCTGGGAGTGGAGCACGCGGACTTCCGGGTGGAGCGGGTGCGCAGCGCCGCGTGGCGGCTGCGGGACGGCCGGCCGGCCGGGGCCTCGGACACCACCGACCTCGGGTACGCGGTGCGGGTGGTGCACGGCGGGGCGTGGGGGTTCGCCTCGGGCGTGGACCTGACGATGGACGGCGCGGCGAAGGTGGCCGGGCAGGCCGTGGCGATGGCGAAGCTGTCGGCGAAGGTGATCGCCGCCGCGGGGTCCGACGAGCGGGTGGAGCTGGCCGCGGAGCCGGTGCACGCCGAGCGGACCTGGGTGTCGGCGTACGAGGTCAATCCGTTCGACGTGCCGGACGCGGAGAAGACCGCGCTGCTCGCCGAGTGGAGCGGGCGGCTGCTGGCGGCCGACGGCGTCTCGCACGTGGACGCCTCGCTGCTCACCGTGCAGGAGAACAAGTTCTACGCGGACACCGCGGGCACCACGACCACCCAGCAGCGCGTCCGCCTGCACCCCTCGCTCACCGCGGTGTCGGTCGACGAGGTCGGCGGCGACTTCGACTCGATGCGCACCCTCGCCCCGCCGGTCGGCCGCGGCTGGGAGTACCTGACGGGCACCGGCTGGGACTGGGACGCCGAGCTGGCCGCGATCCCCGGACTGCTGGCCGAGAAGATGCGCGCGCCCTCCGTCGCGGCGGGGCGGTACGACCTGGTGGTCGACCCGTCGAACCTGTGGCTGACCATCCACGAGTCGATCGGCCACGCCACCGAGCTGGACCGCGCGCTGGGGTACGAAGCGGCGTACGCGGGCACCTCGTTCGCCACCTTCGACCAGCTCGGCACGCTCGCCTACGGCTCCCCGCTGATGAACGTGACCGGGGACCGCACGGCCGAACACGGCCTGGCCACCGTCGGGTTCGACGACGAGGGCGTGGCCGGCCAGTCCTGGGACCTGATCAAGGACGGCACCCTCGTCGGCTACCAGCTCGACCGCAGGATCGCCCGGCTCACCGGCTTCGAGCGGTCCAACGGCTGCGCGTACGCCGACTCCCCCGGCCATGTGCCGGTGCAGCGGATGGCCAACGTCTCGCTGCTGCCCGCGCCGGACGGACCGTCCACCGAGGAGCTGATCGCCGGCGTCGAGCGCGGGATCTACGTGGTCGGCGACCGCTCCTGGTCGATCGACATGCAGCGGTACAACTTCCAGTTCACGGGTCAGCGGGCCTACCTGATCCGGAACGGCCGCCTCGACGGACAGGTCAAGGACTTCGCCTACCAGGCGACCACCACCGACTTCTGGGGCTCGATGGAGGCGCGTCGGCGGCCCGCAGACCTACGTGCTGGGCGGCGCGTTCAACTGCGGAAAGGCCCAGCCCGGCCAGGTCGCCGCGGTCAGCCACGGCTGCCCGTCCGCGCTCTTCCGGGACGTCAGCATTCTCAACACCACGCAGGAAGCGGGCCGGTCGTGAACGGCGCGCGCGAGGCCACCGCAGTGGGGCCGACCACGAGCCCGCGGGTTCACCGGGCGGGCGCAGCAGCGAATGGAGACCAAAGGTGAGCGCTCAGGGGAGCAGGCCGCACGAGATCGTCGAGCGCGCCCTGGAGCTGTCGCGGGCCGACGGCTGTGTCGTGATCGCCGACGAGGAGTCGAGCGCCAACCTGCGCTGGGCGGGCAACGCCCTGACCACGAACGGCGTCACGCGCGGCCGTACGCTCACCGTGATCGCCACGGTGGACGGCGCGCAGGGCACCGCCTCCGGCGTGGTGTCGCGCTCGGCGGTGACGGCGGACGAACTGGAGCCGCTGGTGCGGGCGGCGGAGGCCGCGGCGCGCGAGTCGGGGCCCGCGGAGGACGCGCAGCCGCTGGTCTCGGGCACACCGCGGTCGGCCGACGTTCACCGACGCGCCCGCGGAGACCTCCTCGGAGGTGTTCGCGTCCTTCGCGCCCGCGCTCGGCGAGGCGTTCGCCACCGCCCGGGCCGGCGGCCGCGAGCTGTACGGCTTCGCGCACCACATGGTGACGTCGACCTATCTGGGCACCTCCACCGGCCTGCGGCTGCGGCACGACCAGCCGACCGGCACCCTGGAGGTCAACGCGAAGTCGCCGGACCGCACCCGGTCGGCGTGGGCGGGCTCGTCCACCCGGGACTTCACCGACGTCGACCCGCGGGCGCTGGACGCCGGCCTGGCCGAGCGGCTGTCCTGGGCCGAGCGCAAGGTCGACCTGCCCGCCGGGCGGTACGAGACGCTGATGCCGCCGACCGCGGTCGCCGACATGCTGATCTACCAGCTGTGGTCGGCCGGCGCCCGGGACGCGGCCGAGGGCCGCACGGTCTTCAGCCGCCCCGGCGGCGGCACCCGGATCGGCGAGAAGATCGCCGCCGCTGCCGCTGACCCTGCGCAGCGACCCGGCCGAACCCGGCCTGGAGTCGGCGCCGTTCGTGATCGCGCACAGCTCGGGCGACGACGTGTCGGTCTTCGACAACGGACTGCCGGCCGGCCCGGTGGACTGGGTGCGCGAGGGCACGCTCCACCAGTTGGCCGGCACCCGGCACACCGCGGGCCTGACCGGCCTGCCGGTCGCCCCCGTCGCGGACAACCTGATCCTGGACGGCGGCGGCGACCGCTCGCTGGAGGAGATGGTGGCCGGCACCGAGCGCGGCCTGCTGCTGACCTGCCTGTGGTACATCCGCGAGGTCGACCCGGCGACGCTGCTGCTCACCGGGCTCACCCGGGACGGCGTCTACCTGGTCGAGGGCGGCGAGGTGACGGGCGCGGTGAACAACTTCCGGTTCAACGAGTCGCCGGTCGACCTGCTGGGCCGGGCCACGGAGGCGGGCCGCACCGAGCGCACCCTGCCGCGCGAGTGGAGCGACTACTTCACCCGGGCCGCGATGCCCGCGCTGCGGATTCCCGACTTCAACATGAGTTCGGTCAGCCAGGGGGTCTGACCGCGGCCCCGGCCGCCGCGCGGCCGGGGACCCGGACGAAGGCGCGACGCCCGGACCGAGGACGCGAGGGGGAGCAGATGGGGCTCGACGAGAAGGCGGCGGTCAAGGCTGTCGAAGTTCCTGTCGCTGGTGCTGCGGCACCAGCCGGAGGCGGTCGGCCTGGTGCTGGACGAGGGCGGCTGGGTGGAGGTGGACGCGTTGATCGCCGCGTGCGCCGGGACGGGCCGGCGCGTGTCCCGGGCGGACCTGGACCACGTGGTGGCGACCAACAGCAAGAAGCGGTTCGCGTACTCCGACGACGGCCGCCGGATACGGGCCAGCCAGGGCCACTCGGTCGGCGTCGAGCTGGGTCTGGCCGCCACCGCGCCGCCCGCCGTGCTCTACCACGGCACGGCCGCGGCCACCCTTTCGGCCATCCGGCGGTGAGGGCCTGCGGCCGATGTCCCGGCAGGACGTCCATCTGTCGGCGGACGTGGAGACGGCCGGGCGCGTGGGGTCGCGGCACGGCCGTCCGGTGGTGCTGGCGGTGGACGCGGCCGGGCTGGCCGCGTCGGGTCATGTCTTCCGGCTCAGTGCGAACGGCGTGTGGCTCACCGATCGGGTGCCCCCGGAGCGGCTGCGGGAGGTCCCGCGGGCGTGAGCCCGCGCCGCGCCGGGCCGGCGGGTCACCCACCGACGGGTCGCACGGTCACACGGCGGTGGCACTGTGCTTGCGGCTCTGGAACAGCGCCCAGATCCGATCACCGATGGCGACGAGCACGACGGCGCCGATGAGTTGGAGCACGTGGCGGGTCCAGTCGAAGCCCTTGGTGTTGTTCACGCCGATCCAGGTGGACACGGCGTTGCCGAGCACGCTGCCGCCCATACCGCAGATCACGGTGAGCCACAGCGGCAGCGCCTGCTTGCCGGGGATGATCAGTTTCGCGATCAGGCCGAGCACCAGGCCGACGATGATCGCCCACAACCAGCCCATGCCGCTCGCCTCCTCGCGACCGGGCGGCGTGCGGCCCGGTACTCGTCACGCCAGTTTCCGTCCGGGTGGTCCATACCGCATGTCGGCGTGCCGGACCGGGCACGGACCGGGCAGAATCCGGCATCGGCGGATGGCCGGGTATCGCCCCCGCCCTCCTGTCGGGGCGTCCGACGGCGTACCGTGGGTGGTACCGGACAGCAGCGCTGTGACCCGTGATCAGCGAGGTCCGGCGACGGATCGGGCGGGGAGCAGGATGCGCAAGCAGAGCGGCCCTGAGGTCTTCCACATCAGCGGGGCCCGGACCAGCCTCAAAGAGGATGTGGCGGCCCGGCAGCGCCGTTACATCATCTCGATGTCGATCCGCACGGTGTCGGTGATCCTCACCGTGGTGCTGTGGAACGTCGAACGCCCGCTGGCCTGGGGAACTCTCGTGCTGGGCGCTGCTGCTCCCCTACGTTGCGGTGGTCTACGCCAACGCGGGCCGGGAGAACGCTCCGAAGCCTCCTTCGTCGTACATCCCGCCGGTGAGCCGCCCGGCGATCGAGCCCACACGGGTGGAGACGTCCGCGGAGGCCGAGCACGAACCCGTCTCGGACCACACCGAAGCGGGCTGATCCGGGCACCGACCGGGCATCGACCAGGCGGACAAGTGGTATAGACCTGTGATGGAGAAGTAGAAAGCTCAAGAAAACCTCAGATCAATCATGGGGTTCCCCCTCCACGCGGGACGGAGCGCGTGCCATACTTCGTACGCGCTCCGCATCCCCCGTCGGAGCGACGGACCGACGCCGGGCAGCTCCCCCCGTGGCTGCCCGGCGTCGCCATGTCCGCTGGGCCGGGCCGCCGGGACGGGCGGGCGGCCGTGTTTACTGGGCGCTGTGAACCCGGAGAACGACACGAGCGACGCCGCCCCGGTCTGTTCGGCCAAGGGCTGCCGCACCCCCGCGGTGTGGGTGCTGGCCTGGAACAACCCGAAGCTGCACACGCCCGAGCGGCGCAAGACCTGGCTGGCCTGCGAGGAGCACCGGGAGCACCTGTCGCAGTTCCTCGGAGTGCGCGGCTTCCTCAAGGACGTGGTGACCCTGGAGGAGTGGGAGCGGGCGGCCCCGGCGGACGACGCCTGAGCGCGGGCGGTCGCGGGCGCGCCCGGGCGCGGGCCGCGCGCCGCGCCCCGTAAGCCGCCGCACCGCTCCCGCCTCCGGCACCCGGCACGGGCGCCGCGAGCCGTCAGCCGCCGATCGCGGACATCGGGCGGTCCGGCTGGAGGAAGTCCGGCTCGTCCAGCCCGGAGCCCGCCTTCTTGCCCCACATCGCCGCCTTCCAGCAGCTCGGCGATCGCCTCGTCCGGGGCGCCGGAGCGCAGGGCGCCGCGCAGGTCGGACTCCTCGCGGGCGAACAGGCAGTTGCGCACCTGGCCGTCGGCGGTGAGCCGGGTGCGGTCGCAGGCCCGGCAGAAGGGGCGGGTGACCGACGCGATCACGCCGACCCGGGCCGGTCCGCCGTCCACCAGCCAGCGCTCGGCGGGTGCGTGGCCGCGGGCGGACTCGCCCTCGGCGGTGAGGTCGAAGCCGGTGCGCAGGGCGGCGAGGATCTCCTCGGCGGTGACCATGTCGGTGCGCTGCCAGCCGTGCTGGGCGTCCAGCGGCATCTGCTCGATGAACCGCAGCTCGTATCCGTGCTCGACCGCCCAGCGCAGCAGGTCGGGCGCCTCGTCGTCGTTGGTCCCGCGCATCAGCACCGCGTTGACCTTGACCGGGGTGAGGCCGGCGGCGCGGGCGGCGGCCAGGCCGTCCAGCACGTCCTGGTGCCGGTCGCGCCGGGTCAGGGCGTGGAAGACCTCGGGGCGCAGGGTGTCCAGCGAGACGTTGACCCGGTCCAGGCCGGCCGCGCGCAGGGCGTCGGCGGTCCGGCGCAGCCCGATGCCGTTGGTGGTCAGCGAGATCGTGGGGCGCGGCTCCAGCGCCGCGCAGCGCTCGACGATGCCGACGAGCCCGGGGCGCAGCAGGGGCTCGCCGCCGGTGAAGCGGACGTCGGTGACGCCGAGGTCGGTGACGGCGATCCGGACCAGCCGGACGATCTCGTCGTCGGTCAGCAGGTCGGGCCTGGCCAGCCACTGCAGGCCCTCTTCGGGCATGCAGTACGTGCAGCGCAGATTGCACCGGTCGGTCAGGGAGACCCGCAGATCCGTGGCGACCCGACCGTAGGTGTCGATGAGCACGGCTCCTCCTCTCCCCTCGGGGCGCCCGGTTCGGCGCCTGCGTTCCACCCTAAGACCCACCACCGACAAACCGGGGGCCGAGCCTCACCGCCGCAGCGTACGCGAAGCCGGCCCGACTGCAACAGTTTGTTGAAATCAGGTGGCGACACCGGGCCCGGCCGGTTCGTCGGACAGCGCACCGGCCCCGCTCCACGCCCGCCCCCGAGGACCGCCACGTCGGACGTCCCACCGCCTCAGCCCGACCCGCAGCTCCCGGCCCGCAGGCCGTACGGCAGCGTCACGCTGCCCGCCCCGGTGCCGGCGCCGCGCCGCACCCGGCGGGCCGGACCGCCGACGCCGGAGCGCCGGCGGACGGCCGGCTGCGGCTGCGGCCGCTCAGCGCCGCGGAACCGCGCCGGGACGGCCCGGACCGCGGCGACCGCAGCTCGCGCTGACCCGGCCGCCCCCGGCCAGCAGGCCGAACGCCAGCAGCGACTGGGCGAGGACGTAGGTGAGCATGATCCACACGTCCTGGCCGGGCAGCCGCGGCCAGTGCGCGAGCCCGGTCGCGATGAGGCTGTCGGAGAGCAGGAACAGCGCGCCGCCGGCGGCGGTGAGCGGGCCGAGCCCGTAGGCGGCCGGCCGCCATCGACACGAGCAGCAGGCTGTACGCGGCGACCGGCACCCGCATCCCGGCGGGCAGGCCGGGCCACAGCAGCGCGACCATCACCGCCCACACGGCGGCGTACACCGCGCACCGGACCCGTACCGCCGTACGCGGCCCGGCGAAGGCCCCGCGCGGCAGGAAGATCCGCAGGTAGCAGACGTGCCCGGCCGCGAAGCAGCCCATCCCGGCGAGGAAGGCGCCCGTCCCGCCGATCTCCAGCAGCACGTCGCCGCCCCACCCGCACAGCAGCGCGGCGACCAGCAGCCGCGGCCCGCGCCAGGACAGCACCCACCCGGCCAGCACGGGCATCAGCAGCGGCTTGGTGGCCAGCCGTACGACGTCCCAGCCGTGCCCGGTCGCCACCAGGTGCAGGGCCAGCAGCGCGGTGAACGCGGCCACGAAGGCGGGCGCCGGGTCACCCGGCGCCCCATCCGCCACGCCGGCACTCCTCGCTCCGGCACTCGCCGCACCGGGCCCTCGCGTGCCGCGCCGCGCCACGGCTCCGGGACCCGCAGGCGCGGCGCTGCCGCCGGGACGGGCGGCACCGGCACCGGCACCCGAGCCCGGCTCCGCGGCTCGCGCTCCGTCCGGGTCCGCCGCCGCGCCGCCCGGCCGTGTCACGCCGCGTGCTCGCCGGCCAGCGGGACGCCCGGTCCGGCCGCGGGCGCCGCGGCCCCCGCTTCCACGGAGCCGGCGGGTCCGCGGCGGCGCCCGCGGGAGCGCCCTGCGCCCCGCAGCGCTCGGGGCGCCACCCCGGCCCCCGTACGAGGTGCGCGACGCGGTCCCGCCAACTGCCCGCGGCGGCCAGGTCGCGGGCGATGGCCGCGTACTCGTGGGTGGCGACGCGCAGCGGGTTGTACGTGGTGATGTTCTTCGTCAGGCCGTAGACGGGCCGTTCGGTCTCGGCGGTGAACGAGCCGAACAGGCGGTCCCAGACGATGAGGATGCCGCCGAAGTTGCGGTCCAGGTAGCCGCCCTGGGAGGCGTGGTGGACGCGGTGGTGGGAGGGGGTGTTGAGGGTGAACTCCAGCGGCCGGGGCAGCCGGTCGACCCGTTCGGTGTGGATCCAGAACTGGTAGACGAGGTTGACGGACGAGCAGAAGGCCAGCACCGCCGGGTGCACGCCGAGCGCGATCAGCGGCAGGTAGAACGGCCAGGAGGTGAGGCTGGTCCAGGGCTGGCGCAGCGCCGTGGACAGGTTGAACTTCCGGCTGGAGTGGTGCACGACGTGGCACGCCCACAGGATGCGGATGACGTGGTGCCCGCGGTGCGACCAGTAGTAGAAGAAGTCCTGGGCGAGCAGGACCAGCAGTACCGTCCACCAGTGCAGCGGCACCCGCAGCGGGGTGAGCGCGTACAGCCCGGAGTAGACCGCCACGACCGGGATCTTCCACAGCGCGTCGGTGAACAGGCTGCCGAGGCCCATGGACAGGCTCGCCGCCGTGTCCTTGCCGGTGATATCCGGCGGAGTCCTCGTCTGGGTGAAAGCGGTAGCTCACCATCTCCACGACGGTGAGCAGCACGAACGCGGGTATCGACCACAGCACGACATTGGGCAGTTCTGGCATGGACGCACCATAAGTGCCACTCCGGGCCCTCCGCTAGACGTTGTTACCGACTAGTACGCAACGGAGGGTGCGGAAAACCTGTCGGTGCCGCCCCTTATCCTCAATGACCATGCTGGACAACCTGACCGATCAACCTCCCTTCGGGGGGACGCCCGACGCCTCAGGAGCGGGGGACGCCCCCGCTCCGTGGCCCGCGGGCTACCCCGAGGGATACGCCGTGGTCGACGTGGAGACCACCGGACTCGGCAGGGACGACCGGATAGTGTCCGCGGCCGTCTACCGGCTGGACGCGCGCGGCGAGGTGCAGGACCACTGGTACTCGCCGGTGAACCCGCAGCGCGATCCCGGCCCGGTGTGGATCCACGGGCTGACCGGCGCGATGCTCGCCGACGCGCCGCTCTTCCCGGAGATCGCCCCCGACCTCGCCGACCGGCTCGCCGGGCGGGTGCTGGTGGCGCACAACGCGGTCTTCGACTGGTCCATGCTGGCCCGGGAGTTCGCCCGCGCCCGGTCGGCCGCGCCGGTCGAGCAGCGGCTGTGCACGATCGTGCTCGCCAAGGAGCTGCGGCTGCCGCTGGCCAACCACAAGCTGGAGTCGCTGGCCGCGCACTACGGCGTGGTGCAGCGCAGGGCGCACCACGCGCTGGACGACGCGCGGGTGCTCGCCGAGGCGTTCCGGCCGAGCCTGCACCTGGCGGCGGCGGCCGAACTGCCGCTGCCGCTGCACGCCTGCCGGCCGCTCACCGAGTGGAGCGAGCCGGCCGCGAACGCGGTCCCCGCGCCGCGCTACGGCCGCATCCACGGCTCGGGGTACGGCAACTCCGGCTGGCGGCCCGCGCGCAGGCGGCCGGCGTGCCCGTACCCGAACCCGGGCCGGCTGGCGCCGGACGGGGCGCTGGTGCAGGGGATGCGGGTGGCGTTCTCCGGGGACACCGGGATCGACCGCGAGCTGCTGGAGGACCGGGCCACCGACGCGGGGCTGCACGTCGCCTCGTCGATCAGCCGCCTCACCAGCGTGCTGGTGACCAACGACCCCGACTCGTCCACCACCAAGGCCGTCAAGGCCCGTCAGCTCGGCACCCCGGTCATCGACGAGCGGCACTTCGCCGAGCTGCTCAAGGCCGTCGTGCCGGCCGCGGACGTACACGGCTGACGCCTGGGGGCCGTACACCGCCGTACGGGTGAAGTCGCCCCCGCCGTACCGCGAGCTGGGTTGCCCGTTCCGGGGATGGTCCGCAGCCTGTGCCTCATGGCCCGATGCGAGGTATGCGGAAACGACTACGAGATGAGCTTCGAGGTGCACGCGCAGGGCGCGGTGCACGTCTTCGACAGCTTCGAGTGCGCCATCCACCGGATGGCCCCGATCTGCGAGCACTGCCGCGTGCAGATCGTCGGCCACGGCGTGGAGGCCGACGGCCACTGGTACTGCAGCGCCCACTGCGCGAAGGCCGAGGGCGCGGCGGGCATCGTCGACCGGGTCGGCAGCTCCGCCGGCGCCTGACCCGGGCCCGCCGCCCGACCCGCCACCCTCCCCCCGGGGCCCCGCGACCGAGTTGTACGGTCATAGGGCCCCGGGCCCATCACCCGGCCGGGGCTCCGACACGAAGGCGGCGAGGCGGAAACGTGCCAGGACGTATCGAGGACTACGCGATCATCGGCGATCTGCAGACCGCCGCGCTGGTCGGCCGGGACGGCTCCATAGACTGGCTGTGCCTGCCCCGCTTCGACTCGGCCGCCTGCTTCGCCGCGCTGCTCGGCGACCGAGACAACGGCCGCTGGCGGATCGCGCCCGTCAACTCCTCGCACTGCAGCACCCGTTCCTACCGCGGCGACACCCTCGTGCTGGACACCGTGTGGGAGACCCCGACCGGCACGGTCAAGGTCACCGACTTCATGCCGCAGCGCGACAAGGCGCCCGACATCGTCCGGATCGTCGAGGGCGTCTCCGGCGAGGTCGCCATGCGCTCCGAGCTGGTGCTGCGCTTCGACTACGGCAACGTGGTGCCCTGGATGCGCCGGATCGACGGCCACCGGGTGGCCATCGCCGGCCCCGACTCCGTCTGGCTGCGCAGCGTCCCCGCCCTGCCCATAGAGGGCAAGGACATGCGCACGTACTCCGACTTCACCGTCCGCGCCGGCGAGCGGGTGGCGATCGTCTTGACCTGGCACCCCTCGCACGCCAGGCACCCGCGCAAGGTCGACCCGTTCGCCTCCCTGGACGACTGCCTCAAGGACTGGGAGGAGTGGTCGTCCAAGTGCCGTTACGAGGGCCCCTGGCGCGACGCGGTGCTGCGCTCCCTGATCACCCTCAAGGCGCTCACCTACGCGCCCAGCGGCGGCATCGCGGCCGCCGCGACCACCTCGCTGCCCGAGGAGATCGGCGGGGTGCGCAACTGGGACTACCGCTACTGCTGGCTGCGCGACGCCGCCCTGACCCTCAACGCCCTGCTCTCCAGCGGCTATCTGGACGAGGCGCACGCCTGGCGGGACTGGCTGCTGCGCGCCGTCGCCGGCGACCCGGCCGACCTCCAGATCATGTACGGCATCGCGGGCGAGCGGCGGCTGCCGGAGTACGAGGTGCCCTGGCTGGCCGGCTACCAGGGCTCGGCCCCGGTCCGGGTCGGCAACGCGGCCGCCGGGCAGCTCCAACTCGACGTCTACGGCGAGGTGATGGACTCGCTCTACCTCGGCCGGGAGCGCGGTCTGCCCGCCGAGTCCCACGCCTGGAACCTCCAGCGCTCCCTGATGGACTTCCTGGAGACCAAGTGGCACGAGCCCGACGAGGGCCTGTGGGAGGTCCGCGGCCCGCGCCGGCACTTCGTGCACTCCAAGGTGATGGCGTGGGTGGCCGCCGACCGCGCGGTGCGCACCCTGGAGGCGCAGCCCAAGCTGCGCGGCGACATCGACCGCTGGCGCGCCATGCGGACCCAGGTGCACGCGGAGGTGTGCGCGAAGGGCTACGACCCGGACCGCAACACCTTCACCCAGTCCTACGGTTCACGGGAACTGGACGCGGCCACGCTGCTGATCCCGCAGGTGGGCTTCCTGCCGCCGGACGACCCCCGGGTGACCGGGACGGTGGAGGCGGTGCGCCGGGAGCTGGACCACGGCGGGTTCGTCCGCCGCTACTCCCCCGACGCCGGCGGGGTCGACGGCCTGCCCGGCAGCGAAGGGGCCTTCCTGGCCTGCTCGTTCTGGATGGCGGACGCCCTGCACAGCACCGGGCGCCGCGACGAGGCGCAGGAACTGTTCGAGAAGCTGCTCTCGCTGCGCAACGACGTCGGTCTGCTGGCGGAGGAGTGGGACCCGGTCGCCGGGCGCCAACTGGGCAACTTCCCGCAGGCGTTCAGCCACATCGGGCTGGTCAACAGCGCGCTGACGCTGTCGGGCGCGCCGGGCGGCCTCACCCCGTCGTCCTGACGGCCCGGTACGCCCCCGTGGCGGCGGCCGGACCGGCTTCCCGCCGCGACGGCCCCCGGCCGTCCTCCGGCCGTCAGCTCACCCGCGCCGCGCGGTGCCTGACCGCCCGCAGCCGTGCCTCGGCGGGCAGCGCGTCCATCCCGGCCGAGGTGCGGGCGCGCTCCAGCACGGAGGCGTCCAGGCCCTCCACGACCTCCTGCGGGTTGGCGTGCGGCTCCAGGCCGAGCACCAGCCGCGCGTGCGGGTCGCCGCGCTTGCCGGTGAGCCGGGCGCCGGCCCACTTCACGCCGTCGTAGGCCGCCGACTCCGAGGTCAGCACGTTCTCCAGGGCGCGGCCGCGCAGCAGGGCGCCCTGGCCGTCGCCGCTGTCGACCCGGAGCTGCCGCAGCCGGCGGGTCCTGAGCTGGGCGAGCAGCCACCACAGCGCGATCAGCACCAGCACGGCGAGCACGGCGATGACCACCGGCCACCACCAGCCGTGCGAGCGGTAGCGGGTGCGGCTGTGCGCGGTGAGCAGCACGTCCTTGGGCCCGGTGAACGGCCACCAGCCGGGCATCGTGAAGTCCCAGTGGCGCTGGAGGTCGAGGCTGCCGACGAGTACCGACAGGCCGACGACGAGCAGGACCAGTCCGATCAGCCCGAGCATGACCCGGTTGAGTGTGGTGCGCATCGGCCCTCTCCCTCACGCCGTCTTCTCGTCCGTGCGGACGTGTACCCGCAGCCGGAGCGCCTTGGCCAGGCCGAGCTGCCGCATCGCCTGCTCCAGACCCGCCGTCAGGTCCCGGCGCACGTCGTCGACCTCGCGGAAGTGCGAGACGGCGCGGATCTTCACCTTGCGGCGGCCCACCGACACCTTCGACCAGCGCACCCCGGGGACCTCCATCGCCCGGTCGCGCAGCACCAGTTCGGCCGCGTGCCGGTCCAGCCCGGCGCGGACGCCCTGGGGTCCGCGGCGGTTCATCGGCAGCACACCGCGCTCGCCGGGCGTCAGCGCGAGCACGATCAGCCACAGGCCGAGCGCGGCGGCCACCGCGGCGCCGACGATGATCCACACGTTGTCCAGGTGCCGGGTGGCCAGTTGCTCGGCGAGCGTCTTGCGCCAGGACATCGCCTTGCGGTCGCTGCGCACGGCGGCGACGTCGTAGAGGAACAGGCCGCTGACGCCGAGGCAGACCGCGGCGGTGAGGACGGAGGGGATGCGGCGGCCGGACCAGAAGCGCCCGGCCCGGACCGAGCCGGGCTCGTCCGGGCCCGGGGCGTACGCCACCGCGCCGCCCGGCTCGTCGGAGTGGCCGCTGTCGGAGGGCTGCTTGTCCCACGGCTGGGTGCTGATCCCGGTGGGCAGCCGCACGGTGGGCTCGGAGCCGGGGTCGGCTTCCCCGCCGGAGCCGGAGCCGGAGCCGGAGTCGGGGCCGTAGGCGTGGCCGGGTTCACGCCCGGGCTCGCCGGGGTTCGCCGGATCGGTGGGACTCAACTCACCCTCCCCTCGTTCTTGCTGCGGGCCGCGGCCGAGTGCAGCCGCTCGACCTCGACGGCCACCTCGGGCACGGACATGCCCGTCAACGCCTCGACCCGGCCGGTGACATGGCCGCGGACCGTCCGGCAGATCGCGCCGATGTCGGCGGGGTAGCCGAGTTCGAGGGTCAGCCGCAGCCGGGCGGTGTCCTTGCGGACCGACACGGTCGCGTGCGGGTGGGCGTCGCGCGGGCACCAGGTCGGCGCCGGGCGCCTCGGTCAGCACCTCACCGGCGGCCTGTGCGGCGATCTTGGCGACCACCCGGTCCGCGATCCGCAGGGCGCCGCGCTCGGCCGCCGGGAGCTGAGCGGGGACGACCCCGCCATCAACGCCGCCGGTCACGGTCGCGCGACCGGAAGAACTCCCCGGGCTCGATGTCCCCGTCCAGGAACTTGCCCGCCACGAATCCGACCGCGCCGAGCGCGGCCACCAGCAGGAAGGCCCCGAATCCGCCGAAATACCCGGCGAATCCGAGCGCCATCCCGACGACCAGGCCGATCACCGCCATGCTCATCCCGCGCTCTCCGTCCGCTTGCCGACCGTCGACTGCACGCTGCTTGGACCCGCTACTGCACGCGTTGCTCACGCTCGTCTTCGTCTTCCTCGTCGGGAAGCTTCACATCGCCCACCGCGATGTTGACCTCGACGACCTCCAGGCCGGTCATCCGCTCCACGGCGGCGATCACGTTCTCGCCGCACGGCGTGGGCGACGTCCACGATGGAGACGCCGTAGTCGACGACGATGTCCAGGTCGAGCGCGGTCTGCACCTCGCCGACCTCGGCCTTGACCCCGCGGGTGACGGACTTGCTGCCGGGGACGCGGTCGCGCACGGCGCCGAAGGTACGGGACAGGCCGGTGCCCATCGCGTGCACGCCCACCACGTCGCGGGCGGCGAGCCCGGCGATCTTCTCGACCACGCCGTCGGCGATCGTCGTACGGCCACGCGTGGCCGGATCGCCCAGCGCCTTGCGGCCGCTGCCCTTCTCCAGGGTCCTGCCCTCGGTCAGCGAGGACGAGCCCTCCGGCTCGGGCCTGCCGTGCTGCGCGGTGTCGCTCATCGCGAGTCGTCCCTTCGTCTGGGCTGCTCCGTGCCCCACACTATGTGCGCATGCCCCGCCGCGCTGCGGGGATGCGGCCAGCGGGTTACGCCGACCCCCCGATCGAGTGGCCGGCACATCGGTACGTAGGGGCGATGCCTGGTGACCATGGACCGACTGACCCGGACCGTACGGGAGCAGGTCGCCCTGGGACGGCTGCTGCCGCTCGGCGGGCCCGACGACGCGGTCTGGATCACCGAACGCGCGGTGGTACGGGCGCTGCGGCGGGCCTGTGCGGCGCTGCCCGGGGTGCGGCTGGGGGACGTCGGTGTGGGGCTCGGCGAAGGGGACGTCGAGGGGACGGGGCCTCGGGGGCGGTGTCCGCGGCGGCGCCGGTGGGGGCCCTGCCGCACCTGCCGGTGCGGGTCGAGGCGGACTTCGAGGCGACGGCGGACGAGCCGCTGCCGCTCGTGGCCGACCGGCTGCGGGACACGCTGGGGGCCGCGGCCAGACGGGCTGGGGCTGGTGGTGGAGGGGGTGGACCTGCACGTGACGGGGCTGCTGGAGGCCGACGCCCCGGCGACGTTCGCCGTCGAGGACGAACTGGCGGACGGCGAGCCGGACCTGGGGCCCGCGATCGTGCAGGGGACGGCGGAGGCCGTCGGGGCGGCGGCGCGGGCCGTTCCCGGGGTGCTGCGGCTCACCCGGCGGCTGGCCGGGCTCGGCGGCGGCGTGCGGATCCGCGACACCGAGCCGCCCGAGGAGCCGGCGCGGCTGCGTTCAGCTCCAGATCGCCACGGGGGCGGGGCACGCGCCTTTGGCTGTGGCCCGGGAGGCGGTCTCCGCGGCCGGCCGCGCGGCTCGGGCGGGGGCGCCCGGACCCGTCCTCACCACGGTCGTCGTCACCGACGTCCCCAGCCCCCGCGCCTGGGGCGCCCTCCCCCGAGGCTGCGCCGCCTCCGGGTACGGGGCGCCCTTACGCAGGGCGCCGCTGGTCTTCCGGGTGCCTGGGTGCCCCGCGCAGGGCGGCGCCGTCGGCCTGCAGGTGGCGCACCGGGCCCGCAGGCCCAGCCCCGCGGCGGAATCCGGACCACCGGCCGGTGGCCGGTTGCCGCGCAGTCCCCGCGCCCGATTGGCGCCTATCCGCAGGGCGCCCCCGCACCCGGGTGCCCCCGCGCAGGGCGGCGCCCCGTTTTTCAGGGGGGCGAGGAACTGCGCGACAAGCCCACGCACCGGGGCGCACCCGGGCCCGCAGGCCCAGCCCCTTGCGGCGGGAATCCGGACCACCGGCCGGTGGCCGGTTGCCCGCGCAGTTCCCCGCGCCCCTGGTATGGCGCCCTCGTCCGCGAGGGCACCCTGGGCCCCTGAATGGCGCCGCCGGGCGCGAGGGCACCCCGGGCTCCGGGGAGCGGCGGGAACCCCGGGAGGTGGGGGAACCGCGGGGGGTTTCCGGCTGGCCGCCGGAGGCTACGGGCCAGGTCCCGCAGCCGCCGGGCCTGCGCGGCACGTTCCGCCGCGAACTGCTCGGCGGGGGCCGGAATCCCCGCCGCGGACCGCAGCAGCGCCTTGGTCTCGTTGACGGCCCCGCGCGGCGCCGCGAGCAGCGCGGCGGTGAGGTCCTTGACGGTGGCGTCGAGCTCGGCCGCGGGCACGACGATGTTGGCCAGCCCGGTCCGCTCGGCCTCCTCCGCGTGGACGAAGCGGCCGGTGACGCAGATCTCCAGGGCGCGGCCGTAGCCGACGAGCCCGACGAGCGGCCCGGTGCCGGTGAGGTCGGGCACGAGCCCGAGGCCGGTCTCGCGCATGGCGAACTGCACATCGTCCGCGCAGACCCGCAGATCGCAGGCGAGCGCGAGCTGGAACCCGGCGCCGATGGCATGGCCCTGGACGGCGGCGACCGTGATCAGGTCATTGCGCCGCCACCAGGTGAACGCCTCCTGGTACCCGGCGATGGCCGCGTCCAGCTCCTGCTCCGACCCGCGCGCCAGATCGAGGAAGGACGGCTCGCCGTCGAAGCCCTCGGGCGTGAACGCCTGCCGGTCCAGGCCGGCGGAGAAGGAGACTCCTTCGCCGCGCAGCACCACGACCCGGATCTGCCCCGGCAGCAGCCGACCCGCCTCGGTCAGCGCCCGCCAGAGCGCGGGCGACTGGGCGTTGCGCTTGGCCGGGTTGCAGAGGGTGACATACGCGACGCATCGTCGAGCGTGAGCCGTACTCCGTCACGTTCGAGCAAGGTGTTGTCTTCGGGCATCGGGCACCTCCGAGCGGACCGCGGACTGATTACCGAAGAGTAACCAACCGGTCGGAACGCCGTGCCCCCGGGTACGGGAGATGCCCGGGCGCGAGCGCGCCCGCCCCGGGAATCAGGCCGCGGTGGCCTTCTTGCCCCGGGTCGCCCCGCCGCGGCCGCGCAGGGTCACGCCGGACTCGCTGAGCATCCGGTGCACGAATCCGTAGGAGCGGCCGGTCTCCTCGGCCAGCGCCCGGATGCTCGCACCGGAGTCGTACTTCTTCTTCAGGTCTGCCGCGAGCTTCTCGCGCGCCGCGCCGGTTACCCGGCTGCCCTTCTTCAGAGTCTCGGCCACCCGTGCCTCCTCCAGGGAAGTGCGCTATGGACTCTCATGATCACCCCTAAGCGCGTTCCTGGCCACCCATTCGACAAGGTCCATCACGGGACATTCGCAAACCGAATGCCGCTGGATAGACCGGGAAGAAGGGGGTCCGGCGCCGCATTTCCCGGCCGCCAATTCCGCTCCCGGAACCGGGTCGCGATGAATACCGGCAGGTCAGGAGCGGTCGGTAAGGAGTTTCCCGACGTCACACCCCTGATCACGAACCGGGCGGCGCGGACGGCGGGCCGGGCGTCCGGGCCGGTACGAGCCGGACTCATACAGATGAAGGATCAACGATGGGCCGAATGATCGACTCCACATGATCATCCGGGCCGCCGCACCCCGTACGACGGCACGGATCCGGGCCGGTCGTACGGGTGCGGCGGGCCGGTCCCGGCTCAGGCCAGCGCCACCAGGTCCGCGTAGTCCTGGCCCCACAGGTCCTCCACGCCGTCCGGCAGCAGGATGATCCGCTCCGGCTGGAGCGCCTGGACGGCGCCCTCGTCGTGGGTGACCAGCACGACCGCGCCGCTGAAGGTGTGCAGCGCGCCGAGGATCTCCTCGCGGCTGGCCGGGTCGAGGTTGTTGGTGGGCTCGTCGAGCAGCAGCACGTTGGCGCTGGAGACCACGAGGGAGGCGAGCGCCAGCCGGGTCTTCTCGCCGCCGGACAGCACCCGCGCGGGCTTGTCCACGTCGTCGCCGGAGAAGAGGAAGGAGCCGAGGATCTTGCGGATCTGGACCAGGTCCGTGTCGGGCGCGGCGGACCGCATGTTCTCCAGCACGGTGCGGTCCGGGTCGAGCGTCTCGTGCTCCTGGGCGTAGTAGCCGAGCTTGAGGCCGTGGCCCGGGGTGACCTCGCCGGTGTCGGGCTTCTCCACGCCGGCCAGCAGCCGCAGCAGCGTGGTCTTGCCCGCGCCGTTGAGCCCGAGGATGACGACCCGGGAGCCGCGGTCGATGGCCAGGTCGACGTCGGTGAAGATCTCCAGCGAGCCGTACGACTTGGACAGCGCCTCGGCCATCAGCGGGGTCTTGCCGCAGGGCGCGGGGTCGGGGAAGCGCAGCTTGGCGACCTTGTCGGACTGCCGCACCTCCTCCAGGCCGGACAGCAGCTTCTCGGCGCGGCGCGCCATGTTCTGCGCGGCGACGGTCTTGGTGGCCTTCGCGCGCATCTTGTCGGCCTGCGAGTTGAGCGCGGCCGCCTTCTTCTCCGCGTTGGCCCGCTCGCGCTTGCGGCGCTTCTCGTCGGCCTCGCGCTGCTGCTGGTAGAGCTTCCAGCCCATGTTGTAGACGTCGATCCGGGAGCGGTTGGCGTCGAGGTAGAAGACCTTGTTGACGACCGTCTCGATGAGGGTCACGTCGTGGGAGATGACGATGAACCCGCCGCGGTAGCGTCCTGAGGTAGTCCCGCAGCCAGGCGACGGAGTCGGCGTCGAGGTGGTTGGTCGGCTCGTCGAGCAGCAGCGTGTCGGCGTCGGAGAACAGGATGCGGGCCAGCTCGACGCGGCGCCGCTGGCCGCCGGACAGGGTGTGGAGCTGCTGGCCGAGGATGCGGTCGGGCAGTCCGAGCGCGGCGGCGATGGTGGCGGCCTCGGCCTCGGCGGCGTAACCGCCCTTGGTGAGGAATTCCGTTTCCAGGCGCGAGTATTTCTTCATCGCGTTGTCACGGGTCGCGCCTTTTCCATTGGCCATCCGCTCCTCGTTCTCGCGCATTTTGCGCAGCACGGTGTCGAGGTCGCGGGCGGACAGGATGCGGTCGCGGGCGAGGGTGTCGAGGTCGCCGGTGCGCGGGTCCTGCGGGAGGTAGCCGACCTCGCCGGAGCGGGTGACGGTCCCGCCGGCGGGCTGGCCCTCGCCGGCCAGGACCTTGGTGAGGGTGGTCTTGCCCGCTCCGTTACGGCCGACCAGGCCGATGCGGTCGCCCTTGGCGACACGGAAGGAGGCGGACTCGATGAGGATGCGGGCGCCGGCGCGCAACTCGATGCCGGTGGCAGTGATCACGGGAAAAGCTCCAGGGCGATGGCACGGGAACGCGGGCGGCGGCGGTGTCGGCCGGCCCGCGTACGACGGTCGGAGGGGCGTCGAGGTGGTACGCCGTGGCTAGTCAAGGAGGAAAGCTGCCATGGCAGCAGTCTACCGGCGCGCCGCAACCGGTTTTCCTGCCGCGGACCGCCCTCGGGGCCGGGCGGCCGTGACCCCGGTCACCCATACTCGAAGGAACGGGAGAAGGGTGCCGAAATCCCCGCGATGCGGCGGATGAGCACTAAAGGACACCAAAGCCTACGGACGGGAGCGCGATCATGGCGGACCGGCTCAGCGTGTACCCCACGCTGCGGTACAAGGACGCGAAGGCCGCGATCACGATGCTCAAGGAGGCGTTCGGCTTCACCGAGGTCGCGGTGTACGAGAACGAGGACGGCACCGTCGCCCACGCCGAACTCGCCTACGGGAACGGGATGGTGATGCTCGGCACGGCCAAGGACGAGGGCGCGTTCGGCGCGCTCGCCAAGGGCCTGGGCCCGGTGTCGGTGTACGTCGTGGTCGCCGACCCCGACGCGCACCACGACCGGGCCGCGGCGATGGGCGTGAACGTCGTCATGCCGCTCACCGACCAGGACTACGGCTCACGCGACTACATCGTGCGCGACACCGAGGGCAACCTTTGGTGCTTCGGCACCTATGCGCCGGAGCCGCCCTCGGCGTGACCGCGCCCCGGCCGGCCCGGCCCCGGCGAGCGCCGACCGTACGGGTCGACGCGCGTCACGCCTCCCCGGTGTGCACCTGGAACGCCGCCCGGCGCATCGCCTTGGCCAGCGCCGGATCGGGGTGCGCGGCGGCGAGGGCGACCAGGACCTGCACGGTGCGCGGGTGGCCGACGTTGCGCACCTCTTCCAGCAGCCCGGGGACCGAGCCCTGCACGGCGGTCTCCAGGTGGCTGACGAGCAGGTGGTCCTCGCCGTGGTCGGCGACCGCCGCGGCGGTGTCCACCCACAGCCAGGTGGCCTCCTCGCGGGTGAGCAGCGCGGTCGCGGTGTCGGGGTCGCCGCCGTCCAGTTCGGCCAGCCACAGCACGGCGTACGGGCGCAGCGTCGGCTCGTCGACCACGGCGCGCACGGCGGGCTCGGCGGGGTCGCCCACGACGCGCAGCGCCTCGAAGGCCAGGCCGCGCAGCAGGGCGTCGTCGCCGCGCGCGGTGTCCAGGAGTTCGGCGACGGCGGGGGCGACCGGGCGGGCGGCGAGCCAGGCGCGGTACTCGGCGCGGGCGGGCCCCGGGGAGAGCCGGGCGCAGGCGCGCAGCATCGTGGCGGCGGACTGCTCCATGTGCCCGGCCGGGCCCTGCGCGGCCACGCAGATCTGCTCCAGCTTGACCCACACCGCCCAGCTGCCCAGCGGCGGTGAGCGCGACCTCGTCGGGGCGCTGCGGGTCGCGCGGGCGCAGCGCGCCCACCAGGACGGCGGCGTCCAGCGTCCAGTCCAGCAGGCCGGGCAGCGGGTCGCCGGCGGCCGGCGGCTCGTGCCGCTCGGTGCGCAGTTCCGCGACCCGCTGGCGGAGCAGGTCGAGCAGCGTGTCGATCGGCACCGGGCCCTGCGACAGGTGCAGGAAGGAGAGCAACTGCGGTGCGGCCTCTATGACTTCGGCGATCAGCGCCGGGTCGGCCGCGGTCCCGCTGCCGACCCCGGGCAGGAACGGGTGGGCGAGCGACCAGGCGTCGAACAGGCCCGACCCAGCCGCGCAGCACCGCCGTGTCGTCGGTGTCCCAGGCCCGCAGCCGCCAGCCGGGCGCGGGCGGTGCCGCGGTGCAGTTCGATCAGCCCGGACAGCCGCGCTCGGTCCCAGGCGGTACGGATCTGGCCGGGCGTCAGGCCCAGGGCGCCGGCCGCCTCGCGCAGCGCCGCGTCGGGCAGTATCCCGGTCGGCCCCGCGGTGCCGGGGCCGGTGCCCGCCCAGCGTGCGAGCCGTACGGCGTCGGCGAGTTCGGCCCGTGCGAGGCGGGCGAGTTCGGGCACCGAGGGCGTGCCCTCAGGGGGGCGCGGAGGCCGGGACCTGCGCGTCGTGGCGGTCCTGCGGGCCGCGGTCAGCGGCCGGCGGGGAACGAGGCGGAGCGGAGTGTCTCGCGGGCTACGGGACGTCACCGCATCAGTCTCGCCGCTGACCGCCCATAATCCCAAACCCGGCCGCCGGCAGCGCTCACATGAGCGGTGTCAGGAAGCGCCTCAGGGCCTCCTCGTAGCGGGCCGGATCGGCGTTCCACATGGCGGCGTGGCGGCGCTCCCGGGACCGTGTGCAGGGTCACCATGTCGGGCCGGCCGTCGGCCAGCGCGCGGGAGGCGGCCCAGGGCGCGAAGGTGTCGTCGGGGCCGTGCAGGATCAGGGTGGGCACGCTGCAGGCCGCGCGGGGGCGGCGCCAGGTGGTGCGGGGTGTGCAGCCCGGTGCGGCCCTCGGCGGCGCGGACCGCCAGCGGGGTCAGCGCCCTGGGCAGGCCGCGGGACCTGACGGCGGCCTTGACGGTCGCCCGCCAGTCCAGCACCGGCGAGTCCAGGACGAGGCCGCGCGACCCTGTCCCGTACCGGCGACAGGCTCAGCGCGAGCAGCGGCCATGGTGGCGCCGGTCGACCAGCCGTAGAGCACCAGCCGCGGCGGCGCCCTGCCCGACGGCGTAGCGCATGGCCGCGTCCAGGTCGCGCCACTCGGTGCTGGCCGAGGTGGCCGAGCCGGTCGGGCGAGGCGGGGGCGCCGGGGTCGTTGCGGTAGGCCGGGACGAGCACCGGCAGCCGGAAGCCGTGCAGGGCGGACAGTACGGGCAGCATCTGCTCGCGGGTGGCGCCCACGCCGTGCACGGCGATCACCCAGGTCCTGCGGTCGCCGGGCACGAACCAGGCGGGCAGCGGCCCGAGTTCGCCGGGTATCGGCGACTTCCCGGAAGTCCAGGCCGAGCGCGGTGCGCGGGTCGCCGGTGTACACCTGCGGGGTGATCCGGACGGAGCCGCCGGGCTCGGAGCGAGCCCTTGTCCACGCGGAGCAGGGCGCGGGTCACCGAGTGCTTGGTGCGGGCCGTGACCTCGCCGACGGCGGCGTGCACGCCCGGGCCGGTCAGGCCGTGCAGGCCGGGGCGGGCGGAGGACGGGGTGAGGGTGAGGACGACCTCGGTCGGGCTCGCGCGGTGGACGGTGACCAGGCCTTCCGGGGCCGGGCCCGCGACGGCCGGCTTGAGCGCGAAGCCCGAACCGTACCGGCCCGCCGCCAGCGCGGCCGTCCCGGCACCCACCGCCGTCGTGACCGCAGCGGCCACCGCGTGTCGAATGCGCATTGTCCTTCCAGTGTGGGTGCCGGACCGTGCGTGCGGCCAGGCGACCGCGTACGCCCGAGTGATCTTTGCTTTCGGCGGGGCCCGCCCGTCCTGCCCCGCGGGCCGGCTCCCGGACCTTCCGCCGGTCCCTGGCTTGTCGCGCAGTTCCTCGCGCCCCTGACGGGGCACCGCCCTGCGCAGGGCACTCCCTTGCCCGGAGCCCGGGGTGCCTCTGCGGAAGTGGGTCGCCACCCAGGGGGCGCTGGGCACCGCGGACGGAGTCTGGGAGGAACCGCGCGAGGAACCGGCCACCGGGCCGAGGCCGGGGACGGACCGCAACCCCGCGGCGGGTGGCCGTGGAGCCCGGGGCCGCCCGGGCCTATTCCGGGGCCGACTGACCGTAGGTGCGAGAGCCGGGCGCCGGCCCGGGCGAGCTCGCCCGCGCGACAGAGTGCTCGGCGTGCCGCACCCCGTGGCGGAACGGGCAAGCAGCCACACCCTGCACATCCACTCCAGCTGGGCGCCGCGGTCGTACGCCTGCTCCAGGGTGTCGCCGAAGGTCACCATCCCGTGGTTGCGCATCAGGCACCCTGCGCGCCCGCCGCCCAGGGCCCGCAGCACCGCGGCGGCCAGCTCGTCGCTGCCGTAGAGCGCGTAGTCGGCGACGCGCACCTGGCCGCCGAGCGCCGCGGCCATGTAGTGGACGGTGGGCAGCTCGCCCACCAGGGTGGACACGGCGGTGGCGTACGGCGCGTGGGTGTGCACGATCGCGCGGGCGCCGGTCTCCCGGTAGAGGGCCAGATGCAGCGGGCAGTTCGCTGGTGGGGCGCAGCGTGCCGCGCACCTGCCCGCCGCCGGCCGAGGTCGACGGCGACCGTGTCCGCCGGGCCGAGCCGGTCGTACGGGACGCCGGTCGGGGTGACGAGCACCAGGTCGCCGACGCGGGCCGACACATTGCCCGAGGTGCCGACGACCAGTCCGTCGGCGACCGTCCGGCGGGCCGTGTCCACCACGTCCGACCAGGTCTTCTCCATCACGTCCGGCACCGCGGAGTCCTTTACACGTTGTCCATTGCCGCCGCTGCCGGGCCGGCAGTAGCGTCCCGCACACCAGCACACCACGACGTCATGTCCGCACGGAATCGCAGGGACAGCCATGAGCACCGTCAACGGCGGGATCTCCTTCTGGTACGCGGCCACCGGCGTGCCGGTGCCGCGCGAGCCGCTGCCCGGCGCCGCGGACGCCGACGTGGTGATCGTCGGCGGCGGCTACACCGGCCTGTGGACGGCGTACTACCTGAAGAAGGCCGCGCCCTTCCTGCGGATCACCGTGCTGGAGGCGCGCTTTTGCGGTTACGGCGCCTCCGGCCGCAACGGCGGATGGCTGTACAACGGCGTCGCCGGCCGCGACCGGTACGCCGCGCTGCACGGCCACGACGCGGCCGTCGCGCTCCAGCGGGCGATGAACGACACCGTGGGCGAGGTGGTCCGCATCGCCGCGCAGGAGGGCATCGAGGCCGACATCCTGCACGGCGGGGTGCTCGAAGTGGCCTACTCCCCCGCCCAGTTGGCGCGGCTGAAGGAGTACCACGCGACGGAGACCGCCTTCGGCGAGAAGGACCGGCTGCTGCTGGGCGCGGCCGAGTCGGCGCGGCGGGTGCGGGTGGCGGGCACGGTCGGCGGCACCTGGACGCCGCACGGCGCGCGGCTGCACCCGGCCAAGCTCGTGCAGGGGCTCGCCGCGGCGGTGGAGCGGCTCGGCGTCACCGTGCACGAGGGCACGCCGGTCACCGAGATCCGCCCGAAGCACGCGGTCACGCCGTACGGCACGGTCCGGGCGCCCTACGTGCTGCGCTGCACCGAGGGGTTCACCGCCTCGCTCAAGGGGCAGCGGCGGACCTGGCTGCCGATGAACTCCTCGATGATCGCGACCGAGCCGCTGCCGCCCGCGGTGTGGGACACGATCGGCTGGCAGGGCGGCGAGACGCTCGGCGACATGGCGCACGCGTACGTGTACGCGCAGCGCACCGCCGACGGCCGGATCGCGCTCGGCGGGCGCGGGGTGCCGTACCGCTTCGGGTCGCGGACCGACAACGACGGCGGCACGTCGCCGCGGACGGTCGCCGCGCTGCGCGAGGTCCTGGTCCGGCTCTTCCCCGCGACGGCCGGGGTGGAGGTCGAGCACGCCTGGTCGGGGGTGCTCGGGGTGCCGCGCGACTGGTGCGCGAGCGTCCACCTGGACCGGACGACCGGGCTCGGCTGGGCGGGCGGCTACGTCGGCAGCGGGGTGGCCACCTCGAATCTGGCGGCGCGCACCCTGCGCGACCTGGTCCGGCTGGACTCCGGGCAGGGGCAGCGCACGGAGCTGACCGGCCTGCCGTGGGTCGGGCCACCGGGTGCGGCGGTGGGAGCCGGAGCCGGTGCGGTGGGCGGCGGTGCGCGGGCTCTACGCGGCGTACCGGGGCGCGGACCGCCGGGAGCAGACCGGGCGCGGCGGCGCGACGGACCCGGTGGCGCGCTGGGCGGACCGGCTGTCGGGGCGCTGAGCGCCCCCGCTCCGGGGGACGGTCGGAACACTGAGACGCGCCCGCGCCGTAGGGCCCTGAGAGAGCCGTGGCGGCATACGGCGCGAGCCCTCACGCGAGCGCTGTCGGCGGATGCCGCACCCCCGCCGCCCCCTCCCGTTCACCCCCGATTCACGTCGGCACTCCGAGTCCGCCCCCAGTTCATCTTCCGTTCATCAACCATCCGTACGTTCGCCTGGCCACTGTCCGATCGAACGATTGCTGGGTCCATGGAACACATCACGCTCCTGATCGGAATCGTGATCGCCACCGCTCTCGTGTTCGACTTCACGAACGGTTTCCACGACACCGCCAACGCCATGGCAACCACCATCTCGACCGGTGCACTCAAGCCCAGGATCGCGGTGGCCATGTCCGCCGTGCTCAACCTCGTCGGGGCCTTCCTGTCGGTGGAGGTCGCCAAGACGATCTCCGGCGGGATCGTCGACGAATCGGCCGGGATCAAACCCCAGATGATCTTCGCCGCGCTGGTCGGCGCGATCGTCTGGAACCTGCTCACCTGGCTGGCCGGGCTGCCCTCCAGCTCCTCGCACGCCCTGTTCGGCGGCCTGATCGGCGCCACCCTCGTCTCCGTCGGCGCGCACGGGGTGCACACCGACGCCGTCGTCACCAAGGTGATCATCCCGGCGGTCGCCGCGCCCATCGTGGCCGGCCTCGCCGCCATGCTCGCCACCCGGCTCACCTACCGGCTCGGCCGCAAGGCCGACCCCGAGGCCACCTCCCGCGGCTACCGGGTCGGGCAGATCGCCTCCGCCGGGCTCGTCTCGCTCGCCCACGGCACCAACGACGCCCAGAAGACCATGGGCGTCATCACCCTCACCCTGATCACCGGCGGTGTCCTCGCCCCCGGCGCCAATCCGCCGATGTGGGTCATCGTCTCGGCCGGCTCGGCCATCGCGCTCGGCACGTACATCGGCGGCTGGCGGATCATCCGCACCATCGGCCGCGGCCTCACCGACATCCAGCCGCAGCAGGGCTTCGCCGCGCAGACCGGCGCCGCGGCGACCATCCTCGCCTCCACCCACCTCGGCTTCGCCCTGTCCACCACCCAGGTCTGCTCCGGCTCCGTGATGGGCGCCGGGCTCGGGCGCAGCGGCGCGGTCGTGCGCTGGAGCACCGCGGGCCGGATGGTCG
This sequence comes from uncultured Actinomycetota bacterium, assembly GCA_963820715.1. Lineage (GTDB taxonomy): Bacteria > Actinomycetota > Actinomycetes > Streptomycetales > Streptomycetaceae > Actinacidiphila. The sequence goes on from CAWGAU010000010.1 coordinate 318,549, forward strand.
CCGCGTGGGCGCTGACCCTGCCGGCCGCCGGTCTGGTGGGCGGCGGCGCCGCGTTCCTGGCCGACCAGGGGCCGTGGGGCGTCGCCGGCGTCGGCGTCCTCGGGCTCGGCGTGTGCGCGGCCGTACGGTCCGCGGCGCGGCGCAAGCCCGTCACGCACGCGAACGTCAACGACCCGGCGCTGGACGGCGACCTGGCCGTCGCCGAGCCGCAGGGCGCCGTCACCGCGGCCATCGCGGCCGTCACCCCGCCGCCCGCCGCACCCGCCTCCGCCCCCAACGCGGCCTGACCGCCCGAAGGACATCCCGATGAGCATCGACTGGCACGCCCTGTGGAACGTCCTCGCCGTCACCCTGATCGCGACGGTGGGCCTGGTCGGCGTCTTCACCCTCGGCATCCTCGGCCTGTCCCGGCGCGACGGCGGCGGCACGGCGGCGCTGTCCCGTACCGGGGCGTACGTCTGCTTCGCCGCGTGCGCCGCGGCCGTGGCGTACGGCATCACGATCATCGTCCGCTGACCGCCCGCCCCGCCGCGCCGCGGGGCCCGACCTCCCGACGACGGGGTGTGGACCTCACCACACTCCGTCGTCCCAGGTCAACGGCGAGTTGACGGGGTTTCCGCGGGCATGGTGAACTGCCGGGAGCCATACGGCGGCAGGAGAGGAAGTCCGGTGCGAATCCGGCGCGGTCCCGCCACTGTCACCGGGGAGTGCACTCCCAACCCGTACGTCACGGCTGCCGTTCGCGGCGGCTGGAAGACCGGGAGTGCGTAGATCCGGGAGCCAGGAGACTCTCACCGCCGGTCACGTCGAGCCAGGGCGCGGACCCTGAGTGAGGACTTCTGCCATGCCCGGCACGCGCGTACGGCTTTCCCGGTCCCTGCACCGGCCGCTCGGATGAAGGGTGCCGACCGCGTCTTCGCGTACGGCTCCGCACTCGGCTTCCTCGGCGACCTGATCGCGGGCGACCCGCGCCGCGGCCACCCCGTCGCCGGCTTCGGACGCGCCGCGGGCGCGCTGGAACGGCGGATGTGGCGCGACGACCGGCTCAGCGGCACGGTGTACGCGGCGCTGTGCGCCGGGGGCGCGGTGGGCGCGGCACTGCTCGCCGAGCGGGCGGTACGGTCCCGCGCCGCCCTGTCCGTCGGGCTCACGGCGCTGGCCACCTGGTCGGTGCTGGGCGGCACCTCGCTCGCCCGCGAGGCGCGGGCGGTCGGCGCGGCCCTGGAGGCCGGGGATCTGGCCGCCGCCCGGGAGCGGCTCCCGCACCTGTGCGGGCGGGACCCGTCGGGGCTCGACGCCGACCAGATCGCGCGGGCCGTCGTGGAGTCGGTCGCCGAGAACACCTCGGACGCGGTGGTCGGGGCGCTGGTGTGGGGCGGGCTGTACGGCGTGCCCGGGCTCGTCGGCTTCCGCGCCGTCAACACGCTCGACGCGATGGTCGGGCACAGGTCGCCGCGGTACGCCCGCTTCGGCTGGGCCTGCGCGCGGCTCGACGACGTCGTCGGCTACCCCGGTGCCCGCCTGACGGCGGCCCTCACCGTGCTGTGCGCGCCGCACCCGCTCTCCGCGCTCACGCACGTGCCTGCGCGACGCCCGCCGGCATCCGAGCCCCAACGCCGGCCCGGTCGAGTCCGCCTTCGCCGGCGCGCTGCGGCTCCGCCTCGGCGGCCCCCTCTCCTACGGCGGCCGCCCCGAGACACCGCCCGGTGCTCGGCGCGGACTTCCCCCCGCCCACCCCCGCCGACATCCCGCGCGCCGTCCGCCTCTCCCGCCGCGTCTCCGCTCTCGCCCTCCCGGCGTCCCTCCTGCTGTCCCCCCGCACCCTCCGCGCCGCCCTGCGCGCGGCCCACCCGCACAAGCGACTTGAGAACGGCAGGACGCCCACCCTCACGCCCCCGCGCCAGGGCTCCGGGGACGGCAAGACGTCCACCTTCATGCCGCCGCCGCGGCGGGACGCGGGACGGCGCGGACCGGCGGCGCCGAGCGAGCGCGGCGCCGCGGACCTCGGGCGAACGCCACCCGGCAAGGGAGCAAGCCGTGAAGGGGCTGCTGGTCGCCGGGACCGGTTCGGACACCGGCAAGAGCGTGGTGACGGCAGGCATCTGCCGCTGGCTGGTCCGGCACGGAGTGCGCCCCGCTCCGTTCAAGGGCCAGAACATGTCCCTCAACTCCTTCGTGACGAGGGAGGGCGCCGAGATCGGCCGCGCCCAGGCCATGCAGGCGCAGGCCGCCCGCGTGGAGCCGTCCGCGCTGATGAACCCGGTGCTGCTCAAGCCCGGAAGCGACCGCAGCAGCCAGGTCGTCGTGCTCGGCAAGCCGGTGGGCGAGCTGAGCGCGCGCGGCTACCACGGCGGCCGGCAGGCGGAGTTGCTGGACACGGTCATGGACTGCCTTGAGCAGCTCGGCCGTTCGTACGACGCCGTGATCTGCGAGGGCGCCGGCAGCCCGGCGGAGATCAACCTGCGCCGTACCGACATCGTCAACATGGCCGTGGCCCGGCGCGCGGGGCTGCCCGCGCTCGTCGTCGGCGACATCGACCGGGGCGGCGTGTTCGCCGCGTTCTACGGCACGACGGCCCTGCTCGGCCCCGAGGACCAGGCGCTGATCGCGGGCTACCTGGTCAACAAGTTCCGCGGCGACGTCTCGCTGCTCCGGCCCGGCCTGGACATGCTCAAGGGCCTCACCGGCCGCCCGACCCTCGGCGTCCTGCCGTACGCGCACGGCCTGGGCATCGACGAGGAGGACGGCCTGCGGGTGTCGGCGCGCGGCGCCGTGCGCGAGTCGGCCGTCCAACCGCCGTACGGCGAGGACGTGTTGCGGGTCGCGGTCGCCGCGGTGCCGCTGATGTCGAACTTCACGGACCTGGACGCGCTGGCGGCCGAACCCGGCGTCGTGGTGCGGTTCGTGGACAGCGCGCAGGAGCTGGCGGACGCGGACCTGGTGGTCCTGCCGGGCACCCGGGGCACGGTCCGCGCCCTGGAGTGGCTGCGGACCCGCGGCCTGGCGGACGCCGTCGTGCGCCGCGCGGCCGAGGGCCGCCCGGTGCTGGGCATCTGCGGCGGCTTCCAGATGCTGGCGACCCGCATCGACGACGAGGTCGAGTCGAAGGCCGGCACGGTGCCGGGCCTGGGCCTGCTGCCGGTCCGGATACGGTTCGCCCGCGACAAGACGCTGGCCCGCCCGCACGGCTCCGCGCTGGGCGAGCCGGTCGACGGCTACGAGATCCACCACGGTGTGGCCGAACTCCTCGGCGGCGACGAGGAGTTCCTCGACGGCTGCCGGGTGGGCGCGGTGTGGGGCACGCACTGGCACGGCTCGCTGGAGAGCGACGGCTTCCGCCGGGCGTTCCTGGCCCGGGTCGCGGCGGACGCGGGCCGGCGCTTCGTGCCCGCGCCCGGCACGCGGTTCGAGGCGCTGCGGGAAGCGCAGTTGGAGCGGCTCGCCGATCTGATCGAGGAGCACGCCGACACGCAGGCGCTGCTGCGGCTCATCGAGCAGGGCCCGCCGAAGGGCCTGCCCTTCCTGCCGCCGGGGGCGCCGTGACCCGCGCCCCGGGACGCCCGTCCCACGCCCCTTTCCCCCGCCGGGCAGGCCACCGCGCTCCCTTTCCGCCGCGCCCCTCCTTCCCACCGCAACGCCGGCCCACCAACGCCCAGGAGTCGCCGTGAGTGCCCCCTATCCCTTCACCGCCCTTGTCGGGCAGGACGATCTGCGGCTCGCGCTGCTGCTCAACGCCGTCTCACCGGCGGTGGGCGGCGTCCTGGTGCGCGGCGAGAAGGGCACGGCGAAGAGCACGGCGGTACGGGCCCTGTCCGCGCTGCTGCCCGACGTCGCCGTCATCCCCGGCTGCCGGTTCAGCTGCGATCCGGCCGCCCCGGACCCGGCCTGCCCGGACGGGCCCCACGAGCCGGCCGCCGGGCGGGAGCAACGCGCCGCGCGGCTGGTGGAGTTGCCGGTCGGCGCCTCGGAGGACCGGCTGGTGGGCGCGCTGGACATCGAACGCGCCCTGGCCGAGGGCGTGAAGAGCTTCGAGCCGGGCCTGCTGGCGGACGCGCACCGGGGTGTGCTCTACGTCGACGAGGTCAACCTCCTGCACGACCACCTGGTGGACCTGCTGCTGGACGCGGCCGCGATGGGCGCGAGCTACGTGGAGCGCGAGGGCGTGTCCGTACGGCACGCGGCGCGCTTCCTGCTGGTCGGCACGATGAACCCGGAAGAGGGCGAGCTGCGGCCGCAGTTGCTGGACCGCTTCGGGCTGACGGTGGAGGTCACGGCCTCGCGCGAGACGGACGAGCGGGTCGAGGTGGTCCGGCGGCGGCTGGCGTACGACGCCGATCCGGCGGCCTTCACGGCGCGTTGGGCGGCGGACGAGCAGGAGCTGCGGCAACGGATCGCGGTGGCACAGGCGTTGCTGCCGCGGGTGCGGCTGGGCGACGCGGCGCTGCGGCAGATCGCGGCGACCTGCGCGGCGTTCGAGGTGGACGGGATGCGCGCGGACATCGTGATGGCGCGGACCGCGACCGCGCTGGCCGCGTGGGCGGGCCGCGACGACGTGCTCGCCGAGGACGTCCGGCGCTCGGCGCTGCTGGCGCTGCCGCACCGGCGGCGCCGCAACCCCTTCGACGCGCCCGGCCTGGACGAGGACAAGCTCGACGAGACGCTGGAGCAGGCGCGCGGCGAGGACCCGCAGGACGGGCCGGACCCGGAGCCCGACCCCGATCCCGAGGGCCCCGGCGGCGGTCCCGGCGGTGGCGGCGGTGTGCCCCCGCAGCCGGGCCCGCAGGACGCGCCCGACGCCGGCGCGCCCGCCGCCGACTCCCCCGCCCCGGAGGGCGGCGAGGGCTCCGCGCCACCCGCCCCCGTACCCGCCCCGGCCGGCGCCGAGCAGCCGCCGTCCGCGGCCGGGGAGCCGTACAGGACCCGCCCGTTGACCGTTCCCGGGCTCGGTGAGGGCGCGGCGGGGCGGCGGTCGCGGGCGCGGACGGCGCACGGCAGGACGACGGGTTCGGAGCGGCCGCGGGGCCGGCTGGCGAAGCTGCACCTGGCGGCGACGGTACGGGCCGCGGCGCCGCACCAGCGGGCCCGCGGGCGCTCCGGCACGGGGCTGGTGGTGCGCCGCGACGACCTGCGGCAGGCGGTGCGGGAGGGCAGGGAGGGCAACCTCGTGCTGTTCGTGGTGGACGCGTCGGGCTCGATGGCGGCGCGGCGGCGGATGGGCGCGGTGAAGGGCGCGGTGCTGTCGCTGCTGCTGGACGCCTACCAGCGGCGGGACAAGGTCGGGCTGATCACCTTCCGCGGCAGCGCGGCGGAGTTGGCGCTGCCGCCGACCTCGTCGGTGGACGCGGGCGCCGCGCGGCTGGAGAAGCTGCCGACGGGCGGCCGTACGCCCCTGGCCGCGGGCCTGTTGAAGGCGCACGAGGTGCTGCGGGTGGAGCGGCTGCGGGACGCCTCGCGGCGCCCGCTGCTGGTCGTGGTGACCGACGGGCGGGCGACGGGCGGCCCGGAGCCGGTGGCCCTGGCGGCGCGCGCGGCGCGGCTGCTGGAGGCGGCGGGGATCGCCTCGGTGGTCGTGGACTGCGAGGCGGGTCCGGTACGGCTGGGCCTGGCGGGCGCGCTGGCACGGGAGTTGGGCGGCGTCGCGGTGACGCTGGAGGAGCTGCGGGCGGACACCGTGTCCGCCCTGGTCAAGGACGTACGGAGGGCCGCGTAATGCCGCAGGGACAGCCGAGTGCCGTGCCCGACGACGGGCTGACGACCCGTCAGCGCCGCAACCGGCCGCTGACGATCGTGCACACGGGCACGGGCAAGGGCAAGTCGACGGCGGCCTTCGGGCTGGCGCTGCGGGCGTGGAACCAGGGCTGGCCGGTCGGGGTGTTCCAGTTCGTCAAGTCCGCGAAGTGGCGGGTCGGCGAGGAGCGGGCGCTGCGCGTGCTCGGCGACTCCGGCGAGGGCGGCACGGTGACCTGGCACAAGATGGGCGAGGGCTGGTCGTGGGTGCAGCGCGACCTGTCCTCCAGCGAGGAGGCCGCCCGCGAGGGGTGGGAGCAGGTCAAGCGGGACCTGGCCGCGGAGGCGTACAAGCTGTACGTGCTGGACGAGTTCGCGTACCCGATGCACTGGGGGTGGGTGCCGGTCGACGAGGTGGTCGCGGTGCTGCGGGACCGGCCGGGCACGCAGCACGTCGTCGTCACCGGGCGCAACGCGCCGCCCGCGCTGCTGGACGCCGCCGACCTCGTCACCGACATGACCAAGGTCAAGCACCCCATGGACACGGGCCAGAAGGGGCAGCGGGGGATCGAGTGGTGAGCCCGGCCGGCGCGGCGCCGCGGCTGGTGATCGCCGCGCCCGTCCTCGCGCAGCGGGAAGACGACGGTGGCCACCGGGCTGATGGCCGCGTTCGCCGCCCGCGGGCTGGCCGTCTCCCCGCACAAGGTGGGGCCCGACTACATCGACCCCGGCTACCACGCGCTGGCGACCGGCCGGCCGGGCCGCAACCTCGACCCGTACCTGTGCGGGACGGAGCGGATCGTGCCGCTCTTCCTGCACGGCGCCGCGGGGGCCGAACTGGCCGTGGTGGAAGGGGTGATGGGCCTGTTCGACGGCGCCACCGGGCACGGGGAGCTGGCCTCCACCGCCCAGGTCGCGAAGCTGCTCGCGGCCCCGGTGGTGCTGGTGGTCGACGCGTCGGCGCAGGCGCGCTCGGTGGCGGCGCTGGTGCACGGGTTCCTGTCCTTCGACGCGGGGGTGCGGCTGGGCGGCGTCATCCTCAACAAGGTCGGTTCGCCGCGGCACGAGGAGATCCTGCGGGGCGCGCTGGAGGAGGTGGGCGTGCCCGTGCTGGGCGCGCTGCGCCGGCACGACGTGCTGGGGGTGCCCGCGCGGCACCTGGGGCTGGTGCCGGTCGCCGAGCGCCGCGCGGAGGCGCTGGCATGGGTGGACGCGGTCGCCGAACGGGTGCGCGCGGACTGCGACCTGGACGCGCTGCTGGCCCTGGCCCGCACGGCGCCGCCGCTGCCGGGCGAGCCGTGGGACCCGGCGGCCGAGCTGGCGGCGAGCGGGGGCAGGGCGGACGGCACGGCCCCGGCGGGCGCGGGCCCGGGCGGGCCCACCGCGAGCGCGGAGGCCGACGCCGCGCCAGCCCCGGCCGGACGCCCCGGCCGTCCCCTCCCCCGGACGGCGCCCGGTCGTCGCCGTCGCCCGGGGCGCGGCCTTCACCTTCGCCTACCCCGAGCACGTGGAACTGCTGGAGGCGGCCGGGGCGGCGGTCGTGGGGTTCGACCCGCTCACCGACGAGGCGCTGCCGCCCGGCACGGCCGGCGTCGTCATCGGCGGCGGCTTCCCCGAGATCTACGGCGCGGAGCTGTCGGACAACGGCGCGCTGCGGCGCCATGTCGCCGCCTTCCGCGGCCCGGTGGCCGCCGAGTGCGCCGGACTGCTCTACCTGGTACGGGAGTTGGACGGCAGCCCGATGTGCGGGGTGCTGGACGCGAAGGCGACGATGAACGAACGCCTCACGCTGGGCTACCGGGAGGCGGTCGCGCTGGGCGACAGCGTGCTCGCGGCCGCCGGGACCCGGGTGCGCGGGCACGAGTTCCACCGCACCCGGGTGGAGCCGTCCGCCGGCCAGGACCCGGCGTGGGGCCTGGTGCGGCCGGAGCGCCGTACGGAGGGCTTCGTGCAGGGCCGGGTGCACGCCTCCTACCTGCATGTGCACTGGGCCGCCGAGCCGTCGCTCGCGCGCCGCTTCGTGGCCGGCTGCGCGCAGTGGCCGCCGGCATGACGACGCACCCGCTCCCGCCCCGGAACCGCCGCCCGCCCGCGCCCGTGTTCGTGGGGGTCGGCGCCCGCCGCGGGGTGGACGCCGAGGAGGTCACCGCGCTGGTACGGGCCGCCCTGGCCGCGGTGGGCCCCGCCCCCGGCGGGGTCGGCGGCCTGGCGACCGTGGAGGCGAAGGCGGGCGAGCCCGGGATCAGGGCCGCCGCCGCGCGGTTGGGCCTGCCGCTGCTGTCCTTCCCGGCGGACGCGCTGGCGCGGGTGGCCGTGCCGTCCCCGTCCGCCGCGCCGCTGGCCGCGCTCGGCACCGCGTCCGTCGCCGAGGCCGCCGCTTTGCTGGCGGCCGCGCCCGGCGGCGAACTCACCCTCGCCAAAAGGAAGTCGGCGCGGGCCACGGTGGCCGTCGCCCGCGCCGCGCCGCCCTCGTCCCCGGGCAGGACCGCCCGCGCACCCCGACGCCCACGACCTGCGCCACCACGGCGACGCGGAGGTCGGCGACGGCCTGATCGACCTGGCCGTCAACGTCCGTGCCGGCACGCCGCCTTCATGGCTGGCGGAGCGGATCACCGCGTCCCTGGCCGGGCTCGCGGCCTATCCGGACGGGCGGGCGGCCCGGCACGCGGTGGCCGCCCGGCACGGCAGGCCGGACGGCGAGGTGCTGCTGACCGCGGGCGCGGCGGAGGCGTTCGTCCTGCTCGCCCGCGCCCTGCGGCCGCGCCGCGCGGTGGTGGTGCACCCGCAGTTCACCGAGCCGGAGGCGGCGCTGCGCGACGCCGGGCACGCGGTGGAGCGGGTGCTGCTCGACGCGTCGGACGGCTTCCGGCTGGACCCGGGGGCGGTGCCGCGAGGACGCGGACCTGGTGGTCGTCGGCAACCCCACCAACCCGACGTCCGTCCTCCATCCGGCCGCGCTGGTGGCCGGCTTGGCGCGGCCGGGCCGCACCCTGGTGGTCGACGAGGCGTTCATGGACGCGGTGCCCGGCGAGCGCGAGGCGCTGGCCGGGGCGCGGGACGTACCGGGACTGGTGGTGCTGCGCAGCCTCACCAAGACCTGGGGGCTGGCCGGGCTGCGGATCGGATACGCGCTCGGGGAGCCGGAGTTGATCGCCGCGCTGGGCCGGGCGCAGCCGCTGTGGGCGGTGTCGACGCCGGCGCTGGCGGCGGCGCGGGCGTGCGTGTCGCCGCGGGCGCTGGCCGAGGCGGCGGAGGCCGCCCGCGCAGGTGGCCGCCGACCGGGCGTATCTGGTGGGCAGGCTGCGGGAGTTCGCCGCGGTCGAGGTCGCGGGCGACGCACCGGCCGCGCCCTTCCTGCTGCTGCGGGTGCCGGGCGCCGCCGAAGTGCGCCTGCGGCTGCGGGAGTCGGGGTACGCGGTGCGCCGGGCCGACACCTTCCCCGGCCTCGGGCCCGGACTGGCTGCGGATCGCGGTCCGCGACCGCCGCACGACCGACGGCTTCGTGACCGCGCTGGCGACCGCGCTGGCGTCCACGGTGCGACGCCCAGCGCGGTGAGGTCGACCATGCCGAGCACCTGCTGCTGGTAGACGTTGGTCGGGTGCGGGCCGCGGCGGACGCTCCAGCCCCGGCCCGGCCGGCCGGCGCCGACGGGCTCGGGGAATCCGCGGGAGGCCGGGCTGCCCGGGTCCGCCGCGGCCGGCCGGCGGCGGGGTGGAGGGGTGGAGGGCCGGTACGGCGGCGGCAGCGGGACCTGAAGGCTGCGGGAGCACACGGGGTGCTCGGCCGTACGCAGGGAACACCCCGTACAGGGGCGGCACCGTCGAACGGCGCCGCCCCCGGGGCTTGTTACCGCCTTGTGGCGATCACGACGCGGAGTCGGCGGAGGACACCGCGGACCTGCGGCGGCGGCCGACCGCCAGGAAGGTCGCCGCGCCCGCGGCGATGAACGCGGCCGCGCCCCCCGCGAGGTACGGGGTGGAGGAGCTGGCCCCGGTCTCGGCGAGGTTGCCCGTGCCGGCGACCGTCCGGGTGCCGGACCCGCCGGAGGAGCTGCCGCCCGAGCTGCTGCCGCCGGAGCCGGAGGAGCCCGCCGTCGAGCCGCCGGTGTAGCCCCCGGCGGTCCCGCTCGTGGTCCCGCTCGTGGACCCGCCGGTCGAGCCGCCGTTCGCCGAACCGCCGCTCGTGGCACCCCCGTTGCCCGATCCCCCGGAGGTCGGGCCGCCGGACGACCCGCTGGACGACCCGCCGGACGTGCCGCCACCGGTCTTCGGGGTGCGGCAGGTGGCCTGCGCCAGCGTGATGTTCCCCGAGACGTCGGCGACGCCCAGGTTCAACGGGTTGACGTGGATGCCCAGTTGGAGCGCGGTCGCGGCGGCGGTGTGCGAGGTGGTGACCGAGTCGGTGAGTTTCAGGCTCACTTCGCCGACGCCGGGGACGCTCACCTTCGTCGTGCCGACCGCCTTCAGCGAGACGTGCCGCCCCAGTACGGTGACGCCCGCGAGCTGCGAGGACGCGGTGGGCCGGTGGCCGACCCGGCAGGTGGCGCGGGAGGACACCGCGTCGAGGGCGACCAGCGGGAGCAGCGGCAGCCCCGGCACGTGCACCTTGGCGGCGGCGATGTTCGCGTAGCCCTCCGCCTCGTCGCGACCGGTGGTCGCGTCCGCCGTGGCGACGGAGGCGCGCAGGAGACTGATCGGGCGGCCGAGTTCGACGCCGTGGCCGACGGTGACGGTGAGCGCGGTCTCCTTCGCGTCGCCCGGGGCCCGCACGTCGTTGAGGGACACGTTCACCGGCACGTCGACCGTCTTGTTGAGCAGGGACACGTCCAGACCCGCGCGCAGGACGGTGGCGGTGGACGCGCCCTCGTCGTGCGTGGTCGCGGGCGCCGCCTGCACGGCCGGCGCGGTGGCCAGCGCGGCCCCCGCGGCGAGTGCGACGGCGGCGCCGATGGCGGCGGCCGAACGGCGCGCGGGCAGGCGGAAGTTGATGGTGCGGTACAAGAGGAAGACCCCCACGGGTGGGTATGGCGGTCCGGGGCGCGCGCTGATGGGGACAGCTGCCCGGGACCTCGACCCGGCAATATTTACGCACTGAGAGTTAATTGGCCGCTACACAGCGCCAGTTCACTCATAAGGGTGGTTTTAGTGCACTCCTTCGATTCCCCTGACACGGCCGTTCCAGGCTCCTCACCCTCCGGGGAACCTCTTGAGTTCTGTACCTACTAGTATGTACAGTGCGATCATGGATGCCTCCCAGTACGCCGTCGCCCTCCCCGCCGACTACGACATGGCGCTGCTGCGCGAGCGCAGCTCCGCGGTGTGGCCGATGTTCGACGACCGCGCCGGCCTGGGCCTGAAGGCGTACCTCATCCGCGACCGCGGCCGGTCCGGCTCGCCCGTCAACGAGTACGGGGCGCTGTACCTGTGGAACGACCCCGGCGCGATGGCCCGCTTCCTCGTCGGCGGGGACGGGTTCGAGCGGATCGTGCGGAACTTCGGACGGGTGCCGGTCGACACGTTCACCGGCCTGGCCACGGTCGCGGGCCCGGCCCGCGGCGCGGCGCCGAAGGCCGCCTCACGTCGCCTGGCCCCGCTCCCCGCCGACCCCGACACGGACGGCACGGGCCTGGGACTGAGCGCCCTGATCGCCCGCGAGAGCGAGGAGTTGGCCGCGCTGGCCGGCCGGGAGGGCGTGCACACCGCGGTCCTCGGGCTGGACCCGGTGCGGTGGCGGCTGCTGCGCTTCGTGCTGTGGCGGGACGGCGTGCCCGCGGGGGAGCACGCCACCGAGCGGTACGAGGTGCTGCACGTCTCCGCGCCCGGCATCGCGGACCTGCCGGCCGGCCGGCACTGGTAGCGCGCGGGCGCCGGGCGGAACCACCGGCAGGACACCCGAGACGGCCGCCCCTCGCCCACGCCTCACGAGAGCAGCCGCGGACCGTCGGCGTACGACGGCTCCGGGCCCTCGGCCCGCGGGAGTTGCCGCTCAGCCCACCACGCGGCCGCGCAGCACGATCCGGCGCGGCGCGCCCAGCACCGCCACGTCCTGGCGCGGGTCGCTCTCGTAGACCACCAGGTCGGCGGGCGCGCCCTCGGTCAGCCCGGGGCGGCCGAGCCAGTCCCGGGCGCCCCAAGTGGCCGCGGACAGCGCCGCCTCGGCCGGCAGGCCGGCCGCCACGAGTTCGCCGACCTCCTCGGCGACGAGGCCGTGCGCGAGGCTGCCGCCCGCGTCCGTACCCGCGTAGACGGCGATCCCGGCGTCGTACGCGTCGCGCACGGTGGCGTAACGGCGGGCGTGCAGCCGGGTCAAGTGGTCGGCCCAGCGCGGGAACTTGGCCGCGCCGTCCGCCGCGAGCCGCGGGAAGGTGGCGATGTTGACCAGCGTCGGGCACGATCGCGACGCCGTGCTCGGCGAAGAGCGGGACGGTGTCGGCGGTCAGCCCGGTGGCGTGCTCGACGCAGTCGATCCCGGCGTGCACCAGGTCGGCGAGGGAGTCCTCGGCGAAGCAGTGCGCGGTGACGCGGGCGCCCTCCTCGTGGGCGGCGGCGATCGCCTCGACCAGCGCGTCCTTCGGCCAGCAGGCGGCGAGGTCGCCGGCCTCCCGGTCGATCCAGTCCCCCACCAGCTTCACCCACCCGTCGCCGGCCCGCGCCTCCCGGCGGACGTACGCCGTCAGGTCGCCGGGCTCGATCTCGTGGGCGTAGTTGCGGATGTAGCGCCGGGTGCGGGCGATGTGCCGGCCGGCGCGGATGATCCTCGGCAGGTCCGCGCGGTCGTCCACCCAGCGGGTGTCGCTCGGGCGAGCCCGCGTCGCGCAGCAGCAGCGCGCCCGCGTCGCGGTCGGTGAGGGCCTGCTTCTCGGCGGTCGCCGCGTCCACCGCGCCGTGGGCGTCGAGCCCGACGTGGCAGTGCGCGTCCACCAGGCCGGGCAGCGTCCAGCCGTCGACGCTCGCGGTGACCTCGGCGGCGGGCCGCTCGTAGGTGATCCGCCCGCCCACCACCCACAGCCCGTCCCGCACCTCGTCCGGTCCGACCAGCACGGGCCCCTTCACGTGCAGCACCTCACCCATACGGGCACTGTACGCACCCGGGCCCGGCGGGCGGCGGCCCGGGTGGCGGCCGGCTCAGGAGGGCGATGTGCGCTCAGGAGCGCGTACCGGGCGGCGGAGGTGCGCTCAGGAGGCGAGCGTGTCCAGGTCCACCGCGTCGGCCATGGCGAGCATCCCGGCGTCGTCGGGGTGCAGGTGGTCGCCGGAGTCGTAGGCGGGCGCCAGCGCCGAGGGGTCGGCGGGGTCGCGCACCACCCGGTCGAAGTCGGCCACCGCGTCGAAGGCGCCGCTGGTCCTGATCCACTGGTTGACCTGGTCGCGCACGGCGTTCATGGCCGGGCTGAGCCGGCTGTACGGCAGGATCGTGGCGCCGATGACCCGCACGCCGGCCGTGTGCGCCTCGGCGATGACCGTCCGGTAGCCGGCGATCAGGTCCGCGGTGGTCAGCGGGCGGCCCGCGGTGTCGATGTCGTTGCTGAGGTCGTTGACGCCCTCCAGCACGATGACGTCCTTGACGCCGGGCTCGTCCAGGACGTCGTGGTCGAAACGGCGCACCCCGCTGAGCCCGCGGTAGTCCTGCGGGGCCTGCGTGAGCAGGCGGTTGCCGGCGATGCCGGTGTCGACGACGCCGAGGCGCTGGCCGCCGGGCTGCGCGGCCAGCCGGCGGGCGAGCTGGTCGGGCCAGCGGCGGTTCGCGTCATCGGTGGAGTGGTAGCCGTCGGTGATCGAGTCGCCGAAGGCCACCACCGTGCCGCGCGCGGTGGGCGAGACGACGTCGAGGCCGGTGAGGTAGTACCAGGAGCGGGTCGTCAGGCGGTAGCCGCCGGCCGTGTCGTCGCCCGTGTGGTCGGCGCCGTCGGTGGAGACGTACGCGGTCTGGTACGCCTCGCGGTGCCAGGTGGAGGGGCCGGTGGGGCCGGGCAGATAGAGGCTGACCAGCAGGTTCTCCCCGGCGTCGACGGTCATGGGGATCACGTCGCTGAAGCTTTCCGTCCCGGCGGCGACCGTGGTCGTCCGGGCCCCGGAGAAGGTCACCGGGCGGTGGCTGCCGGGCACGGCCGCGCCGCCGCCCGCCTGGACCGCGACGTCCGCGGCGCCCACCGCCAGCGCGTTCGCGCTGCGCAGGTCGGAGAGCCGGAGCCGCAGTCCTGACCCGGTCACGCCGCTGTGCACGACCATCCGCACGGTCTGCCGGCGGAAGGACGGGCCGCCCCGCGTCATCGCCGTGCCCCACGCGCCCGTGCGCGTCCGGCCGTCGCCGCGGCGCTGCTGGGTGCCGGCCCTGTCGACGTGGGTCCCGCCGCCGGGCGCGGCGGCCCGCAGCCCGGTCGGGTCGGAGGCCACGGAGGAGGTGGCGGCGTCCTTGGGGCGGGCCTCGGCCCGGGTCACGGTGATCGCGGCGGTGGCGATCCCGAGGCCCGCGAGTGCTGCCGCGACAGGTGCCGCCACGGAGCGGCGGAAGGTGCGAGACACGCGGCGTTCTCCCCATGTGGTGCGCGAGTGACGGACGTCCGGCCGTATCGAACGCCCGCTGCCGGCCGGTGGTCCGTCGCAACCCAACCGCCCTGACCAGCATAGGCGGACGACCGGCGAGGGACATCTCGGACTCCCGCCCGCGCGTCCGGTTTCCCGGGGGCGGTCGCGGGCCGACCCCGTCGCGCTCTAGGACGCCGCGCTCGCGGTCCGCGGGGTTCCGTTCCCGGGGGCGGCGTTGCCGGACCGTGTCCCGGCCTCAGGCCGCGGGGAGGCGGGTGAAGGCGGCGCGGTAGTCGGACGGGGTGAGGCTGAGGCGGCGCACGAGGTGCTGGCGCAGGGAGTCGGCCGTGCCGAGGCCGCTGGCGCGGGCGACCTGGTCGACGGGGAGGGTGGTGGTCTCCAGCAACTCCTTCGCCCGCTCGATGCGTTGGTGCAGCAGCCACTGGAGGGGGCTGAGGCCGGTCTCGGCGCGGAAGCGGCGGCTGAGGGTGCGCACGCTCACCGACGCGTGCCGGGCCATGTCGGTGAGGGTCAGCGGCCGGTCGAGGCGGGTCATCGCCCAGGCGCGGGTCTCGGCGAAGGAGGCGCCGGTCTCGGGCGGCAGCGGCGTGTCGGTGAACTGGGCCTGCCCGCCCGGCCGTACCGGCGCGACCAGGGCCTGCCGGGCCACCGTGTTGGCGGCGGCGGCCCCGTAGTCGGTGCGGATGATGTGCAGGCACAGGTCGATGCCGGCCGCGGACCCGGACGAGGTCAGGATCTGGCCGTCCTGGACGTAGAGCACGTCGGGTTCCAGGACGACCCGCGGGTAGCGGCCGGCGAGTTCCCTGGTGTGCGCCCAGTACGTGGTGGCGCGGCGGCCGTCCAGCAGCCCCGCCTCGGCCAGGACGAAGGCCCCCGTGCAGATGGAGGCGACCCGCTTGCCGGCCGCGGCGGCCTCGCGCACGGCGTCGAGGACCCGGGGGTCGGGGACCACCTCGGCGCCGTTTCCGACCACCAGGACGGTGTCGGCGCGGCCGACGGCCTCCAGGCCGGTGCGGATCACCACGTCGGCGCCGCCGCTGCCGCCGACGATCCCGGGGTCGGGCGTGCACACCTCGATCGCGTAGCCCGGCCCGGAGTCGCGCTCGACCCGGGAGAAGAGCATCTGGGGCATCCCGAGGTTGAAGAGCTGCACCGGCGGGGCCGCGATGACGGCGATCCGGTGCGGGCGGGGACAGCTGAAGAGCGGCATGGCCAGAACCTCCGGGAGCATGGCATTGCGGCCACTACTCTACGCCGCCGGGCCCGGGCACGCTGGGCCCATGGCACACGACCCCACCAGCACCGTTCCCCACGGAGCAGTCCCCCGAGTCCCTCTCCCGGCCGGCCGGCCGGCCCCGGCGCGGCGGCCCGCGCCGGGCCGCACCGGCTCCCCCGCACTCACCCTCACCGCCGCCCTGCTCGGCCTCTTCCTGGTCACGCTGGACGCCTCCGCGGTGAACGTCGCGCTGCCCGCGATGGGCCGCGAACTGCACGGCGGGCTCTCCGCGCTCCAGTGGGTGGTGGACGGCTACACCCTCGCCTTCGCCTCGCTGATGCTCTCCACCGGCGCCCTGTCCGACCGGATCGGGGCGAGCCGGTCCTTCGGCGGCGGCGTGCTGGTCTTCACCGCGGCCTCGGTCGCCTGCGGCCTCTCCCCGGGCCTCGGCGTGCTGGTGGCGGCGCGGGTCGTGCAGGGCGTGGCGGCCGCGGTGATGCTGCCGTCGTCGCTGGCGCTGGTACGGCAGGCGTTCCCCGACGCCAGGAGGCGGGCCCGGGCGGTCTCGCTGTGGGCCGCGGGCGGCTCCACCGCGGTGGCGCTCGGCCCGGTCGCGGGCGGCGCGCTGACCACGGCGTGGAGCTGGCGCGCCATCTTCTTCATCAACCTGCCGGCGGGCCTGGTGGCGCTGGTGATGCTGGCGCGGACCGCCCGGTCCGCGCGACGGCCGGCCCCGCTCGACGTGCCGGGGCAGCTCACCGCCGTGCTGGCGCTGGCCGGGCTGACGTACGCGGTGATCGAGGGCGGCCGGCCGGGGCTGGCGGCGCTGGGGGTGGCCGTGGCGTCGCTGGCCGCGTTCCTGGTCGTGGAGTCGCGGCACCCGCACCCGGTGGTGCCGCTCGGCCTGTTCCGGAACGCCGCCGTGACGATCCCGGTCGCGGCGGGCAGCGCCTTCAGCTTCGCCTTCTACGGGATGCTGTTCGTGCTGAGCCTGTACTTCCAGCAGTTGCGCGGGCAGTCGCCGCTGATCGCGGGGCTGATGTTCCTGCCGATGAGCGCGCTGATCTCGACGGTGAACATCGTCTCGGGCCGGATCACCGACCGCTACGGCCCGAAGCCGCCGATGGTCGCCGGCCAGCTGATCATGCTCGCGGGCGTCGGGGCGCTGCTGACCGTGGGTACGGCGACGCCCGCGCCGCTGCTGGCGGTGGCGATGGTCCCGCTGGGCCTGGGCGGCGCGCTGGCGGTGCCGCCGCTGACCGCCGCGACGCTGGAGGCGGTGCCGGCCGAGCGGGCCGGGCTGGCCGCGGGGGTGCTGAACGCGGCCCGCCAGGTCTCCGGCGGCCTGAGCGTCGCGGTGTGCGGCGCGCTGGTCGCGGACCGTACGCACTTCCTGTCGGGGATGCGGACCGGCCTGCTGATCGCGGCGGCGCTGCTGGCGGTGACGACCGCGGCGACCGTACTGCGGCTGCGGACCGGCCGTCCGCAGGGGTAGCGGCGAGGGCGTACGGCGGGCTCGGGCACGCCGGGCCGGGCGTACGACCGCGGGCGGGTGCGGCCGGGAGGCGGCACGATGGGGGGTACGGGCCCGGCCGGGCGAAGGCGGGGCCCGGGCAGGACCGGGGCAGGGACCCGGGCGGACCCGAACAGAGGAGGCCCCATGGCGCCGACCAGCGGATTCCGGGTACGCCGGGTCTACGATCCGCCGGAGCCGGCCGACGGCGTGCGGGTGCTGGTGGACCGGCTGTGGCCGCGCGGGGTGTCCAAGGAGCACGCGGCGGTGGACGAGTGGTCCAAGGAGCTGACCCCGTCGGCGCGGCTGCGCACCTGGTACCACGCGAACCCGGAGCAGTACGACCTGTTCGTGGAGCCGCTACCGGGCCGAACTGGCGGCGCCGGCGGCCGAGTCGGCGGCCCTGCACCTGCGCGGCCTTGCCGCCGCAGGGCCCGGTCACGCTGCTCACGGCGGTGAAGGACCCGGCCCACGGCCATGTACCGGTGCTGCTCACCCATCTGGAGGGGTGAGCAACACCGTTCGGCGGCAGGCCCGTTGACGCCCGGCGGCCTGCTACTCCCGTACGCCGTCCACCCGGCGCGGCAGGCCCAGCGGGTTGCCGTCGCGCAGTTCGGGCGGCAGCAGCGCGGGCGGGGTGTCCTGGTAGGCCACCGGCCGCAGCCAGCGCTCGATCGCGGTGCCGCCGACCGAGGTGGAGGTCGAGGTGGTGGCCGGGTAGGGGCCGCCGTGGTGCTGGGCGGCGGCCACGGCGACTCCGGTCGGCCAGCCGTTGACCAGCACCCGGCCGGCGAGCGCGCTGAGCCGGGCGAGCAGGTCGGCCGCGGGGCCGCCGTCCTCGGCCGCCTCGTCGGCGCCCAGGTGCGCGGTCGCGGTGAGGTTGCCGGGCAGCCGGTCGAGCACGGCGGCCAGATCGGCGGCGCCCGCGTACCGCACGACCACGGTCAGCGGCCCGAAGCACTCCTCCAGCAGCAGGTCGTACGCGCCCGGCTCGCCCAGGTCGGCGGCGTCGGCCAGTACGTAGCCGGGCCGCACCGCCGGGTCGCCGCCGTCGCCGGCGGTGACGGGCGCGGTGACGCCGGGCAGGGCGGCGCGGGCGGCGGAGCCCTTGAGGAAGTTCTCCCGCATCCGGCCGTCGAGCATGACGCCGGGCAGCGCGCCCTCGGCCGCGCCGGTCAGCGCGGCGACCAGGCGGTCGCCGCCGTCGCCCGCGGGGGCGAGGACGAGGCCGGGCTTGGTGCAGAACTGGCCGTTGCCGAGGGTGAACGACCCGGCGAGCCCGGTGCCGATCTGCTCGGCCCGCTCGGCGGCGGCGGCCTCGGTCACGACGACGGGGTTGAGGCTGCCCAGCTCGCCGTGGAACGGGATCGGCCGGGGGCGGGCCGCGGCGGCGTCGAACAGGGCCCGGCCGCCGGGGATGGAGCCGGTGAACCCGGCGGCGGACACCAGCGGGTGCCGGACGAGCGCGACGCCGGCCTCGAAGCCGTGCACCAGGACCACGGTGTCCGCGGGCAGGCCCGACCGAGACGGCGGCCCGGCGCAGCAGGTCCGCGCAGAGCGCCGAGGTGGCCGGGTGGTCCGGGTGCGCCTTGACGACGACCGGGCAGCCGGCCGCCAGCGCGCTGGCGGTGTCGCCGCCGGGCACGGAGAAGGCGAGCGGGAAGTTGCTGGCCGCGTAGACGGCGACGACGCCCAGCGGGATCTTGTAGCGGCGCAGGTCGGGGCGCGGGATGGGCTGGGCCGCCGGGTCGGGGTGGTCGATGATGACGTCGAGGAACGCGCCCTCGTCCACGACGTCGGCGAAGGCGCGCAACTGGAAGGCGGTGCGGGCCAGTTCGCCGGTGAGCCGGGGCACGCCGAGCGCGCTCTCCGCGTCGGCCGCGGCGATCACCTCGGCGGCGTGCTGCCTCCAGCAGCCCGGCGGCCGCGCGCAGCAGCCGGGACCGTACGCTACGGTCGGCCAGCGCGGGAAGTGCGGCGGCCGCGGCGCGGACGGCGGCGTCGACCTCCTCGGCCGTGGCCTCGACGGCGACCTGCTCGCGCTGCTTCCCGGTTCGGGGGTCGACGCTCCAGACTGGTACTGCCACCGGAAGAACCTCCACATTCTCCGTACTGCACACGTCCTGCACAGCGTGTTGTTCTATATACTGAACAACGTCTTCACATGTGAATCTATGCCGGGAGCCTACGTCCATCGCTCCCGGCCGAACAAGAGGGGTCTCACGCGATGGCTGCTGCCGAGGGAGCCGGTTCCCAGGTCAAGTCCGCGGTCCGCACGGTCGAACTGCTGGAGTTCTTCGCGGGCCGCCCCGGCATGCACAGCCTGGCCGCGGTCCAGGAGTCGGTCGGCTACCCCAAGTCCAGCCTCTACATGCTGCTGCGCACGCTGGTCGAGCTCGGCTGGATCGAGACCGACGCGACCGGCACGCGGTACGGCATCGGCGTGCGCGCGCTGCTCGTCGGCACGTCGTACATCGACGGCGACGAGGTGGTGGCCGCCGCCCGGCCCACGCTGGACCGGCTCTCGGACGACACCAGCGAGACCATCCACCTGGCGCGGCTCGACGGCACCAGCGTGGTCTACCTGGCCACCCGGCAGTCGCAGCACTACCTGCGGCCCTTCACCCGGGTCGGCCGCCGGCTGCCCGCGCACTCCACCTCGCTCGGCAAGGCGCTGCTGGCCACGTACACCGACGAGCAGGTCCGCAAGCTGCTGCCCGAGACGCTGGAGCAGCTCACCGAGCACACGCACACCGACCGCGAGAAGCTCATCGAGGAACTCGCGCAGATCCGCGAGCAGGGGTACGCGGTGGACCGCGAGGAGAACACGCTGGGGCTGCGCTGCTTCGGGATCGCGATCCCGTACCGGAGCCCCGGCGCGGGACGCGGTGAGCTGCTCGGTGCCGGTGGCCCGGCTCACCCCCGGGCACGAGCAGATGATCAAGGACACCCTCTTCGACGCCCGCGACCGCCTGCTCCTGGCCACCCGCCACCTCTGAGCCCGCTCACCTACCGTGGGTTCGCCCGCCCCGGAGTACGGCATCGTCGTGGCTGTTCGCGCAGTCCCTCCCCCAGACTTCGTCCGGGGGTGCCCCAGCGCCCCTGGGGTGGTGCCCCTTCCGGTTGACTCCGGGGCCGGTGGCCGCGCCCTTCGGGCTGCCCCTGCCGGCCGGTCCCGGGATCAACGGCCGGTGGCCGGCTTGTCGCGCAGTTCCTCGCGCCCCTTTTGGGGTGGCCGACCTTCGCGAGCAACCGGCCACCGGCGGGTGGTCCGGGAGCCGGCCCGGAGGGGGTGCCCGGGCGGTCACCCGGCTGAGCCTCGCAGAAGAAAGCTTCGCGGAAGATGGCCCCCCGCCCTCTGCCCACGGCAGTGACCCCGCTGCTACGCTCGCGCCGCGCCGTGGCGGGGAGGTCCGGGCAGGAGGAGGGCACCGTGGGCACGTTCGCCGAGAACGACGCCTCCGGTTCCGCCGGCGCCAAAACCGCCGACGAAGCCGCGTTCCACGCGTTCTTCGAGCGGAACTACGCCGAACTCGCCCGCCTGGCCCACCTGTTGACCGGCGAGGCGGACGCCGCCGACGACCTCGCGGCCGACGCGCTGGTCGCGGTGTGGCGGCACTGGCCGCGGGTGCGGGCCGCCGCCCACCCGGCCGCGTACGCCCGCGGGGTGGTGGCCAACCTCGCCCGCTCCCGCATCCGCAGCGCCGTACGCGAACGGCGGCGGGTCGCCCTCTTCTGGTCCCAGCGCGCCGACCGCGTCGACGAACCCGACGTGCCGGCGGTGCTCGACCTGCGCGAGGCACTGCAGCGGCTGCCCGTTCCGCAAGCGCGCCTGCGTCGTCCTGCGGCACGCCTTCGACCTGTCGGAGAAGGACACGGCCGCGGCGCTGGGCATCTCGCGTCGGCACGGTCAAGAGCCAGACCTCGCGCGGGGTCGCGGAGTTGGAACGCCTGCTCGCGCCCCGCCCGAGGCCCCCGCCCCGACGCCGTACCCGCGGCGGCCGTTCCCGCCGGCGCCGACGCGCCGGAGCCCGGGCGCGACGTCCCGGCGGACGCCTGCGACGGCCCGCCGGCCGTCCCCGCCGGCCGGCCCGCCCTCCCCGCGGGCGGGCCGGCCGCTCCCGGCGGTCTCGGGGACGCTCGCCGACGGGGGCCCGGCGGCGCGAGGGGAAGCCCTGGCCGCAGGCGGGAGCGCTCCCGCTCAGGGGCCCGCCGGGGACGCGGCCGCGGCGGCGCGGATACTGGGGGCGACGAATCCCGCGACGCGCGCTCGTACGCGGACGGGACGGGGAGTGTGATGGCCGAACTGCCGGAGCGGCTGCGGGAAGCGGCCGGCGCGCACCGGCCGGACCGGGAGCGGATGCTGGCCCGGGTGGAGCGCGGCATGGCCGCGCCCGTCGTCGGGGAGCGCCGCGCCGGGGCGCCGGGGCGGGAGCGGACGACCGCGCCGTGGCTGCGCGTCACCGCGGTGGCCGCCGCGGTGGCCGGGGCGATCGGCCTGGGCGGCCTGGCGGTCGGCGCGGTGACGGGCAACGGCTCACCGGCCCCGGGCAGCGTGACCGCCTCGGACGGCACGCGCACGTCGCAGCCGCCGCCCGCGGCCTCGGGCAGTTCCGCCACCGGTGCCGCCGGACTCCGCCCGGCCGCCGCACTACGGCGGCACCGGGACGGCCCGCCGCCGCCCGGGCGCCGGGCCCGGCCGCGCCGCGTCCCCGTCCGTCGGGGGCCACCTCCGGTGCGGCCTCCACCCCCGCGGGCGGCGGCACCGGTGACCGCGACGCCGCCCAGCGGAACGCCCACGGCGCGGGGCGGGGTGGCCTCCTCCGGATCGCTCGACCCGAACAGCAACCCGTACTGGACCGAGAGCGACGTCAAGATCACCAACTCCCAGCCGCTGACGTCCCTTTCGGTGACGCTGCGGATCGCCAGGACCAGCGGGGTCAGCAACAACAGCTCGTTCACCTCGGCGACCGGTATCAGCACGACCGTCACCGTCGAGGCCGACTACCTGGTGTACCGGTGGACGCTGAACGCCGGCCAGTCGCTCCCGCCCGGCACGTACACCTTCGCGGGCCAGTTCAACCACGCCGACGGCGCGCGCGACACCAGCGGCGACAGCTACACGGTCACGGCGAGCGGCGCGGGCGGCCCGGCCACGTACGACGGGCGCTTCTGAGCCGCTCCCCGAGGCGTCCGGGGCGGTTCCGGACCGGGCGGGGGCGACGCCGTCCGGGAGCCGTCCTGACATGTTCCGGAAATACTCCCGTCGCCACGGCAACCTCCTGCGCCCCGGTGGCGACTTGGGTGTGCACGGACCCTCCCGCCCCAGCGCGGTCGAAGCTCCGGGGCGCGGCGGTACCCCCATGATCGCCGCGCTCCGGCAACCCGCCGGGCCGGCGCCGGACGCGACCGCGCCGGCCTGCGGTCCCGCTACAGCGCCGCCCGCACGGCGGCCAGATCCGCGTCCGAGGCCAACCCCGCGTGGTAGAGCCGCAGTTCGGTGGCGCCCAGCCCGGCCGCGTGCGCGGCGTCCGCGGCGAGCGTGCCGGGGCTGCCGCCCATGCCGGCCACGATGGTGAAGTTCGCGGCGAGCACGCTGTGTTCGCGCCGGTGGGCGGCCACCGGGCCGAGCACCGCCTCGCGCGCCTCGGGCCCGCCGGTGCAGGGCAGCACCAGGCCGTCGGCGTGGCCGAGGATGTGCGCGGGGTCGACGCCCGCGTTCGCGCCGCAGCGGTACGGCACCGGGTCGGCGTGCATCAGCACCTGGAAGCCGGGCGCGGCCGCGGCCCGTACCGCGGCCACGGCCTCCTCCTGGAGCGAACCCGCCTGCTGCGTGCGCCACTTCAGGGCGGGCACGGCCAGCTCGGGGCCGAGCAGCCGCTCGATCGCGTCCGTCCCGGCGTCCGTTCCGCGGCGTCCTCGCCGCCCCGCGCCCAGGCCGGGCCGAGGGCGCCGCGGACGGCGGCGGCCAGTTCGCCGGGGTCGGCGCCGAGCCCGGCGTAGCCGTCGCGGCAGGCGGGGCAGAAGCAGAGCGACATCAGGTACTGCGCCGCGTCGCCGAGCGCGACGCCGCCGATCTTGTCGTGGGCGTGCAGGTGGGCCAGGCCGTACCAGCCGAGCGATTCGAGTTCGGTGCCGCGGGCGCCGGGCCGGGTGGCGGCCTCGGCGGCGAGGTCCAGCAGGTAGGCGCGGACGGCGGGTTGGGCGATGCACGGCGCCCACGGGTAGCGGTCGCCGTAGGCGTTGACGACGCTGGTGTCCGGATGCTCGGCGCCCAGGCGGGAGTTGTGGGCGAGCACCACCCAGGTGTGCACGTCGAGGCCGGCCGCCTCCAGCGCGGCGGCGGCCGTACCGTACGCGTCCTCGCCGTCCGCCCAGGCGCCCGCCGGGTACGGCCTCAGCGCGCGTCCGGCCCAGCGCGCCGGGTCGGGCGGGTAGAGCACGGCGGCGTGTTCGGCGGTGACGACGCGGCGGCGGGGGTGGCGCGGGGTGAGCGCCCGGGTCGAGTGGTAGGCGGAGGCGAGGGTGACCTGCTGGACGCCGAGGTCGGCGATCCGCGCGGCGGCCGCCGGGTCGCCGACGACGTCCCAGGGGTAGAGGAAGGCGGAGGTCTTCATGAACGGCCTTCTCCCTGACGTCAGTTGTCGCCGAGCAGGGCGAGGCCGCGCTCGATCAGCTCGGCCAGCTCCTTGACGTGCGCGGGCGCGGGCTCCGACAGCGGCGGCCGTACCTCGCCGACGTCCAGGCCGCGCAGCCGCACCCCGGCCTTGACCAGCGAGACGGCGTAACCGCGGCCCTGGTTGCGGAGGGTGACCAGCGGGCGGTAGAAGCCGTCGATCAGCTTGTTGACGACGGCGTCGTCGCCGGCGACCAGCGCGCGGTGGAAGGCGAGCGCGATCTCGGGCGAGAAGGCGTACACCGCCGAGGAGTAGAGGGTGACGCCGATGCCGCGGTAGGCGAGGCCGGTGAGTTCGGCGGTGGGCAGGCCGTTGAAGTAGAGGAAGTCGTGGCCGGGCAGTTCGGCGCGGACGGCGCTGATGATCCGCTGCATCAGGTCGAGGTCGCCGAGGCCGTCCTTGAGGCCGATGATGTTGGGCACCTGGGCGAGGGAGACGACCGTCTCGGGGGTGAAGACGGCGTTGTCCCGCTGGTAGACGATGATGTCCAGGCCGGTGCCCTCGGCGAGCGCGGTGTAGTGCCGCAGCAGGCCCTCCTGGTCGGCGACGACCAGGTAGGGCGGCATGGCGAGCAGGCCGTCGGCGCCGGCCCGCTCGGCGATGGCCGCGTACTGGAGGGCGAGCGCGGTCCCGTATCCTGCCCCGGCGACCACGGGCACCCGGCCCGCGGTCTCCTCGACGGCCGCGGCCACGCAGACGCCGAACTCCTCGGGGGACAGCGCGTGGAACTCACCCGTGCCGCAGCAGACGAAGACGGCCGCCGCCCCGGCCTCCACTCCCCCGCGCACGTGGCGCGCGGAAGGCGTCGAGGTCGAGCCCGCCGTCAGGGGCGAAGGCCGTCACGGGAAAGAACAACAGGCCGTCGAGTCGCTCGGCGAGTGCGGGTGAGGTCATCGGGTCCCCCTCGGAGCCGAATGCGCGATGTGCGCTCATATGATTCACGTCTATATTCATGAACGCTGCCACGCTAGGCGAGTCGACCGGCACGGGTCAAGCCGACGAGCAGGCACGGAAGACCTGAATGACCACTCCCTTGCCGTCTATGTATATGAATCACATCCATGGATATACTCAACCCGGTCAGTTGCGACTGAGGAGGCCCACGATGTCCGCTCCCCGTACCGTCCTGCTCACCGGCGCCGCCGGCGGCCTGGGCACCCTGATGCGCGGCCTGCTGCCGTCCTACGGCTACGACCTGCGGCTCTTCGACGTCCAGCCGATCACCGGGGACACCGGCGGCGCCGCCGTCATCACCGCCGACCTCGCCGACCGGGACGCGCTGCGCGAGGCCGTGCACGGGGTGGACGCGGTGCTGCACCTGGCGGGCATCTCCCTGGAGTCCACCTTCGACAAGATCCTCGCCGCCAACATCCAGGGCACCTACAACCTCTACGAGGCGGTCCGCGAGGAGGGGGTGCGCCGGGTGGTGTTCGCCTCCAGCAACCACGCGGTCGGCTTCACCCCGCGCCCCCGGGGCGACGACCCGCTGATCCCGATCACCACCCCGCGCCGCCCGGACACCTTCTACGGCCTGTCCAAGTGCTTCGGCGAGGACCTCGCCCAGCTCTACGCCGACCTGCACGGCATCGACACCGTCTCGCTGCGGATCGGCTCCTGCTTCCCCGAGCCCGCCACCGTGCGGATGCTGTCGGTGTGGATGAGCCCGGCCGACGGCGCCCGGCTCTTCCACGCCGCGCTGACCGCGGGCACGGCCGGGCACATCGTCGTCTACGGCAGCTCCGCCAACACCCGGCTGTGGTGGGACCTGTCCTCCGCGCGGGCGCTCGGCTACGAGCCGCGGGACGACTCGGAGGTCTTCGCCGCCCGGCTCGTCGCCGAACAGGGCGAGCTGGACCCGGCGAATCCGGCGCACGCCAACCTGGGCGGCGCACTTCTGCACGGAGCCGCCGATCTGGCCGTACTGAGGTGCGGCCGGGCGCGTGGTTAATGGAACCGTAAAAGCGGATCTGTCGTTACCTAGGGCATGACCGAAATGACGCCTGGCTCGAATGTGCCGCTGTCCGTGCCCCGCGTGGCGGTGGACGTCTCCGCACCCGTGCGGCTCGACGTCTCGGGTCTGCTCCTGACCGCCGACGGCAAGGTGCGCTCGGACGACGACTTCGTCTTCTACAACCAGCCGCAGGGGCCCGGGGTGACCCACCGGTCGGGCGGCGGTTCGGCGCCCGACTCGATCGCGGTGGACACCGGGGCGGTGCCCGCCGGGATCGACAAGATCGTGGTGACCGCGAGCATCGACGGCGGCGCCGCCTTCGCGGGCACCGACGCCGACGGCCACGGTCCGCGGCGCCGACGACGGCTCGGTGATCGCCACCTTCGCGCCCGACCGGGCTCGGCCGCGAGACCGCGCTGGTGATCGTCGAGATCTACCGGCGCGGCGGCGCGTGGAAGGTGCGCGCGGTCGGCCAGGGGTACGCCGAACGGTCTGGCCGGGATCGCCACCGACTTCGGGGTGAGCGTCGAGGAGCCCGCGGCCCCGGCCGCCGCGCAGCCCGCGCCGCCCGTACCGCCGCTCCGCCGGCGCCCGCCGGCCGCCGCCGGCCGGTCCGGCCGCCACCCACCTGCCGCCGCCGCCCGCGGCCCCGCCCGCGCCGCCGGCCCCCGCCGCGGCGCCCGGCAAGGTCAACCTGGACAAGGGCCGGGTCAACCTGCGCAAGAACGAGTCGGTGTCGCTGGTCAAGGCGGGCCGGCCGCTGCTGTCCCGGGTCAGGATGGGCCTGGGCTGGGAGCCCGCGTTCGGCGGCCGGGACATCGACCTGGACGCCTCGGTGCTCGTCTACGGCCCGCAGCGCGACCACATCGCCACCTGCTACTTCGGCAAGCTCAGCATCCTCAACGGCACGATCCAGCACTCGGGCGACAACCTGACGGGCGAGGGCTCGGGCGACGACGAGGTGATCACCGTCGACCTGGGCACGCTGCCGCAGAACGCGACGGGCCTGGTCTTCACCGTCAACTCCTACTCCGGCCAGAAGTTCAACAAGGTCGCGAAGGCGTACTGCCGGCTCTTCGACGGCGTCACCGACGAGGAGATGGTCCGCTTCGACCTCACCAACGGCGAGGCGCGCACCGGGGTGCTGATGGCGAAGCTGGTCAAGCAGTTCTCCGGCGAGTGGGAGATGACCGCGATCGGCACGTTCGTGGACGGCAAGACCGCCCGCGCGATGGTCCAGCCGGGGGCGAACGCGCTCTAGGCCGCCGCTCCAGCCGCACACCCCGGGTCCCGGGTCCGCCACGCGGGCCCGGGGCCTTTGACGTGCCATGACATGCCCTCGCGTGCCGCGCCCGACCGGCTCCACGCGCACACACCGGGACTGCACAACCTCTCTACATGTCATGGTCACATAAAATTTACCAACGCTGGTCTACCCGCATAGACCCGTGGACGGGACGCTGTACGAGCACCACCCGCACCCCAACGCCCACTAGTCACGGGAGCGCTCAGCCATGCCCAAAACCCGTCTCCTGCACGGCATATGCGCCTCAGCGGGCGCCGTACTGCTCGCCGCAACGGTTCTGCTCACGGGAAGTGGCACCGCTCAGGCCGCGCTGCCCACGCCCATCGCCGCGTCCACCGCCCGCAGTTACCTCTCGGGCATGACGGCCACGGCCGAGACGCACGCCTCGACCTACGACCGCAGCCTCTTCCCCACCTGGATCACCATCTCCGGCACCTGCGACACGCGTGAGTACGTGATCAAGCGGGACGGTTCGAACGTGACCACCGACAGCACGTGCAAGGCGACTTCGGGCAGCTGGAGCAGCCCGTACGACGGGGTGACCACCACCAACCCGTCGACCTTCGACATCGACCACCTCGTGCCGCTGGCCGAGGCATGGGACTCCGGCGCCTGGGCCTGGACCACCGCCCAGCGCCAGGCGTACGCCAACGACACGACCCGCCCGCAACTGCTCGCGGTCTCCGCGTCCTCCAACCGCTCCAAGGGCGACGACGACCCGGCCGAGTGGCTGCCCCGGGCCTCCTACCAGTGCACCTACGCCCGCGCCTGGGTGCAGGTCAAGCACTACTACGGCCTGACCGTGGACAGTACGG
Source organism: uncultured Actinomycetota bacterium (assembly GCA_963820715.1). GTDB lineage: Bacteria > Actinomycetota > Actinomycetes > Streptomycetales > Streptomycetaceae > Actinacidiphila. Next base: position 346,301 of record CAWGAU010000010.1, read on the forward strand.
AGAAGTCGGCGCTGAGTTCGATCCTCAGCGGCTGCTGAATCGTTCCGGCGGACAAGCCCGGCCGTCCCGGTGGCACCGACCCGGGGCGGCTGTGACCGCCTACTCCCGGGAGGGCGTCAACCGGCCGCGCCCTCCCGGGAGCGGGCCTTGAACGCGGCCTTGCGCGCCTCCTTGGCCACCTTGCGGTCCGGGTGGAGGCGGCCCATCGACTCCAGCACGGCGGCCGTCGCCGGGTGGTCGACGCGCCAGGCGGCGGCGAAGAAGCCGTCGTGCCGGGCGACCAGGTCGGAGACGAGTTCGGCCAGCGCGTCCGGGTCCTCGTCGGCGGCGATCTGGGCCGCCAGGGTGTCGATGGTGAGCCAGAAGACCATGTCGGGACCGGGCGCGGGGCACGTCGGCCGCGCCCTGCTCGGTGAGCCACACGCGGGCCAGCCCGCCGAGCCTGCGGTCGTCCAGGACCTCGCGCAGCGCCGGTTCGGCGTCCGCGCCGAGCATCGCGAGCGTCTGCTGGCACATCAGCCGGCGGCTCGGCGCCTCGGCGTCGTCGCCCCGGCTCGCGGCCAGCAACTCCTGTGCGGCTTCGGCCGGTTTGCGGCCCACCAGCCACGCCTCGGCCTCCACCCGGGCCGCGTGGTCGGGGTATCCGGCGAGCGCGCCGAGCAGTTCGGCGGCGGGCACGCCGGCCAGGTCGCCGAGCGCGGGGGCGTGGGCGCCCGCCTCGACCAGCCGCTCCCGTACGCCGTGCACGCCGAGCGGGGTGAGCCGGACCAGGCCGTAGCGGGAGATCTCCTCGGCGCCGACCTCGCCCAGGTCGCCCGGGGTGAAGGGCGCTTCGGGCGACTGCGGGTCCTCCTCCTCGACCAGCGACTCGTCCATCGGCTCGTACTCCAGCATTCCGGTGGGCGCGAGCAGCCGGAAGTGGTCGTCGAGCCGCATCATCACCGCGGTGACCTCTTCGAGCACCTCGTCGCTCGGCTGCTCCATCTCGTCCGGGACGACGAGCGAGGCGGCCAGCACCGGCAGCGGCACCGCGCCGTCCGAACCGCCGCTCTGCGAGCCGTCGTCCAGCGCGGTGAGGGCGTAGAGGTTGACCAGGGCGGAGTCGAGGAGGTCGGCCTCCTCCTCCGGGTCCCAGTCCATGCCGTCCAGCGCGAGCGTCTCGCCGTCGCCGTCCGGGCCCTCCGGCAGGTCGTCGTAGGCGGGGGCGGTGGCCTCGGCGAGCGCGACCTCGGTGGCGGAGCCCCACAGGTCGAGGACGTCCAGCGGGTCGGCGTCCGCGCCGGCCGCGCCGAGCCTGGTGAAGGTCTCGCCGGGTCCGGCGAACCCGGCGGCCTCGCCGGGCGGGGTGGACTCCTCGGCCTCCTCCTCGATCTCCAGCACCAGCAGCCCGGTGTCCACGGCCACGCCCCACGCCTGCGCGGTGTCCGCCAGCCCCTCGTCGTCGTCGCGAAGGCCCAATTCGGCTGCGGCCAGGGCCAGTTCCTCGTCCAGCAGTTCGCCCATCGCGTCCACCGGGCGCCGCGGTCCGGCCCAGCGGGTCAGCCGAAGCGCGCGGTCGAGCAGCGGCGCGGCGAGCGCCTGCCGGGCGAGCGCGTCCGCGGACAGCAGCCGTACGGGCGGCAGGGCGAGGGGACTTGCGGACATCGGGCGGGCTCCCATTCGGCGTGAGGGGGCGAGGATACGGGCAGAACGGCGCGGGCGGTGGAGCGGCGGGCGGGCACGGTGGGGCCTGGTGGTGCGCGCCGGGCGCGCGTCGCCCGGGGGCGACCCGGCCCCGGCCGGCCGGCAGTGCGCGCGGGACCAGCGTATTGCCTGTGCGGGCCCCTTCCCGACGGACGGTGCCGGGGCCGCCCGCGCCGGGCCCGGGCCCGCGGCGGTATTCATCCGTTCGGGGGATGTTGGGGCATGCGCCCGAGTTGACGCGAGGGGCGCCGGCCCGCACACGGCGGATCGCGGGGCCGGCCCGCAACCGTCCTTCTGCGGACCGCAACTCGCAGCGTGGGCCCATCCGGCTGGCCCCGCCCCTGCGCGAGGCGCCTCCCCCTTCCGGCATCGCGGCGCGGGGCACGGCAGCCGTGGCCCCGACGGGCGGTGCAACCGCCGGGTCACGGAATCGGGAAGGGCGTTGCGGTCGCGCCGGACGGGCGTCAGGGTGGCTTCGGCGGGGCGCGGGTGATCGCGCCGGGAACGGTACGGATGACGTCGAGTGGCCCGGACCGCGGACGCGACGGGGAGGATGCGCGGTGACGGGGTCGGCCGAGGACGGCGTGTTCCTGGCGGCGGTGGGGGTGCGGCAGACGATGGCCGTCCTGCTGCCGGTGCGGCTGGCGGCCGATCCGCCGTGGACGCAGGGCCCGTTGACCTTCACCCACGAGGGGCGCACGGTCGCGGACGCCGCCGCCCGGCAGTGGCTGTTCACCCCGGCGGCGGCGCGGGCGCTGTACGAGCGGCGCTGGCACCGGAGTACGGCCGTGACGCAGGGGCCGCTGCGGCTCGACGGGATGGAGCTGCTCCGGACACCGAGCGCCCGGGTGCCCCAACAGGCCTTGGCCGTCCTGCACTTCACCGTGGAGGGGGCGCCGCTGCTGCCGGTGCTGCGGGCGTTCAGCGGGCGCCGGCAGTCACCCGACCCTGATCCGCTGACCGGCGCGCTCGACCCGGCGGCGCTGCTCGACGGGGTCGCGGACACCGGTGCGCCCGCCGGCGCCCTTCGCGCTGGCCCGGCCGTACACCGTGTCCTTCCTGTCCCCGGACGCCTCGACGGCGTCGGCGCTGCGCGACCCCGGAAGTGGTGAACTGCCGCAGTCGGCGGACCTGTTGCTGCGGTCGCTGGCATCGCGGGCGGCGCCCTCCGACGTGCCGCTGCCGCCCGAGCACCTGCCGCAGCTGCGGGCGGACGCGGACCGCATCTCCGCCGACTGGAGCGCGCTGGTGCTCCGGCAGGGCGCGGCCTTCCTCGGCCACCGCCCCGACACCGGGCCCGGCGACTTCTTCGACTACGCGGCGCTCAACTCCCGTACCGTCTACCTCGACGCGCTGCTGCTCGGCACCGCGCAGCGCAACCACATCGACGAGCTGACCGACGACCTGTCGGCGGTCTTCAGCGGCCCCGGGCTCGCCCGCAGGGTGTCCGCCCTCGAACACCGCATCGCGGTCTTCCGCAGCACCTACTGGCGCCAGCACCTCAACGCGCACGGCCCGGCCAACGACATCCTGCTGTCGTTCCAGGCGAAGCACCGGCTGCCGGAACGCTTCGCGCAGATCCTCGCCGAGGCCGCCGACTACGCGCGCCTGGCGCAGAACCAGGAGAGCCAGCAGATCGCCGGGGCGCTGGGCGTCCTGACGATCCTGGGCCTGCCGGTGTCCACGGCGCTGTCCGTCCTCCAGGTGCTGAACGACTCCAGCCCGGCGGATCTGGTGGTGGCGCTGGCCGCCTCGCTCGCCGCCACGGCGGCCGCGCTCACCACCCGCTACGGACGGCTCGTGCTGTCATCGCTGCGCGGCGGCCCCCGCGGCGGCGCCGGCGGCTGACCGCCGGACGGCTTCTCTCACCAGCGCCACCAGCCTCGGTGTGCTGTCCGCGCGCACCCACGCGACGACGGCCGGCGGCAGCGCCGCCCCCGCCGGGCCCCGCGGGTACGGCGGCGCCCGGCGCGCCGCACAGGGTGCGGGACGCCGGGCGCCGGGGTGAGCCGTGAACTGACGGCTGGTCAGTTGTGGCTGTGCAGGACCGAGTTGAGGCCGCCCCAGGAACCGGTGCGCGGGAGGACCTCGACCTTGCCGGTGGTGGAGTTACGGCGGAAGAGGAGGTTGTCGCCGCCGGACAGCTCCACCGCCTTCACGATCTCGCCGTCGGGCAGCGTGACGCGGGTGCCGGCGGTGACGTAGAGCCCCGCCTCCACCACGCAGTCGTCGCCGAGCGCGATGCCCAGCCCCGCCTCCGCGCCGAGCAGGCAGCGTTCGCCGACCGAGACGCGCTGCGTGCCGCCGCCGGACAGGGTGCCCATGATGGACGCGCCGCCGCCGACGTCGGAGCCGTCGCCGATCACGACGCCCTGCGAGATGCGGCCCTCGACCATGGAGGTGCCGAGCGTGCCGGCGTTGAAGTTGCAGAAGCCCTCGTGCATCACGGTGGTGCCCGCGGCGAGGTGCGCGCCGAGGCGGACCCGGTCCGCGTCGGCGATCCGGACGCCGGCCGGCGCCACGTAGTCGGTCATCCGGGGGAACTTGTCCACGCCGTACACCGCCAGGTGCAGGCCGTCCGCGCGGGCCGCCAGCCGGGTCTGCTCCAGTTGCGGCACGGCCACCGGGCCGAGCGAGGTCCAGGCGACGTTCGCCAGCAGGCCGAAGACGCCGTCCAGGTTCTGGGCGTTGGGCCGGACCAGGCAGTGGCTGAGCAGGTGCAGGCGCAGGTACACGTCGTGCGTGTCGAGCGGCTTGTCGTCGAGCGAGGCGATCACCGTACGGACGGCGACGATCCGCACACCGCGGCGCGGGTCGGGGCCCAGCGCTTTCGGGGCGGCCGCGCCCAGGTACTCCGCCGCGCGGTCGGCGGTCAGTCGCTCGGTGCCCGCGGGGCCCGGGGCCGGGGAGAGCTCGGGGGCGGGGTACCAGGTGTCCAGTACGGTGCCGTCGTCGGCGATGGTGGCGAGGCCGACGGCGACGGCGCCGCTGCGGGTGTCTGTCATACCCGCACGGTATCCGATCCTCTGCGGTCACCCGGTCCCCACCTGCGGCTCCGTCCCCTCCCGGGCCGGGCCCCCTTCCCGGGGAGGGCTCCCTCGCGGAGGGCAGCGCTTCCCCCTCCCGCGGGGCCGGCGCCCTCACGGAGGACGGCACCTCCCCCTCCCGGAGGGTGGGTGCCCTCACGGAGAGCGGCACCTTCCCC
>CAWGAU010000011.1:0-109034 GCA_963820715.1 uncultured Actinomycetota bacterium
ACAACGCGGAACGGCCCGCCTCCGTTTGCCGGAAGCGGGCCGTTCGTCCAATGCTGCGGTCCTGACGGGATTTGAACCCGCGGCCTCCACCTTGACAGGGTGGCGAGCACTCCAAACTGCTCCACAGGACCTGGTGTCACAGCCCGTTCCGGCGCGGGAAGCGGCGGTTCTGGCTGCGAGAAAGACTGTACCGCAGCTCAGGGGGTGCGGTCGAACTCAATGCCAGGCCTCGTCCAGGGCCTTGAAGACGCGTTTGTCGGAGACCGGGAACGCCGTGCCCAGCGCGTGCGCGAAGTAGCTGACCCGCAGTTCCTCGATCATCCAGCGGATGTCCCGCACCGCGGCCGGTACGGGCCTGCCCGGCGGGCTGTGCGGCCAGCAGCTCGGCGTACTCCGCCTGGATCTCCCGGACCTTCTCCATCCGCGTGGTGTCGCGCTGCACCCCGGTCGGCATCTGCTGGAGCCGGCGGTCCGCGGCCACCAGGTAGCGCATCAGGTCGGGCAGCCGCTTCAGGCCGGTGGCCGTCACGAAGCCCGGCCGCACCAGCGCCGAGAGCTGCTCCCTGACGTCCTGGACGTTGCGCGACCAGGGCCAGGCTCGCGGTGTCCTTCAGCCGCCGCTCGCACGAGTGCCAGGCGGCCAGCACCTGCTGGACCTGCCGGACGGCGCGGCCGGTCAGCTCGACCAGGTCGGCCCGTACGGCGTCGAAGAGCTTGCGGTAGGACTCCTCGTCCCAGGCCGGTCCGCCGTGGTCGGCGATGAGCCGGTCGGCGGCGGCGGTCGCGCAGTCCTCGAAGAGCGCCTGCACGCTGCCGTGCGGGTTCCGGGACAGCGCCAGCTTCTGCTGGTTGGAGAGCTGGTCGGCGGCGAACTTCGCCGGGTTGACCGGCACGCCGAGCAGGATCAGCCGCCGGGTGCCGCGCCACATCGCCTCGGCCTGCTCCGGCTCGGTGTCGAACAGCCGGACCGCGACCGTGGCGCCCTCGTCCACCAGCGCCGGGTACGCCTTGACCGGCTGCCCGGACCGCCGGGTCTCGAAGGTGCGCGGCAGGGCGCCCACCGTCCAGGCCGTCAGGCCGGTGCGCTGCTCCACGGTGGCCAGCGCGGGGTCGGAGACCCGCTCGAACGCCTTGGTGATCGCCTCGCGGGTCTTCGGCTTGAGCCGCTGCCGCAGGGCGTCCAGGTCCTTGTCCTCGGCGATCTTGCGGCGCCGCTCGTCGATCACCCGGAAGGTGATCTTCAGATGGTCGGGGACCTTCGCCCAGTCGAAGTCCTCGGCGTCGACCGGCACGCCGACCATCCGCTGCAACTCCCGTGCCAGCACGGCGGGCAGCGGCTCGGGGCCGGCCACCGCGCGGTCCAGGAACGCCTTCGCGTAGTTCGGCGCGGGGACGTAGTGCCGGCGGATCGGCTTGGGCAGCGAGCGGATCAGCTCGGTGACCACGTCCTCGCGCAGGCCCGGGATCTGCCAGTCGAAGCCGTCCGCGGTGACCTGGTTGAGCACCTGCAGCGGGACGTGGACGGTGACGCCGTCGGCGTCCGCGCCCGGCTCGAACTGGTAGGTGACCCGGAACTTCAGCGCGCCCTGCCGCCAGGAGTCCGGGTAGTCGGCCTTGGTGACCGCCTCCGCGTTCTCGTTGATCAGCATGGAGTGCTCGAAGTTGAGCAGCTCCGGCTCCTCGCGCGCGCTTGTGCTTCCACCAGGAGTCGAAGTGGGCGCCGGACACGACGTGTTCGGGCAGCCGGGCCGTCGTAGAAGTCGAAGAGCGTCTCGTCGTCGACGAGGATGTCGCGGCGCCGGGCGCGGTGCTCCAGCTCCTCGACCTCGCCGAGCAGCTTGCGGTTGTCGTGGAAGAACTGGTGGTGGGTGCGCCAGTCGCCCTCCACCAGGGCGTTGCGGATGAACAGCTCGCGGGAGGTCTCCGGGTCGATCCGCCCGTAGTTCACCTTGCGCTGCGCGACGAGCGGGACACCGTAGAGCGTCACCTTCTCGTACGCCATCACCGCGGCCTGGTCCTTCTCCCAGTGCGGCTCGCTGTAGCTGCGCTTGACCAGGTGCTGGGCGAGCGGCTCGACCCACTCCGGCTCGATCCGGGCGTTGACCCGCGCCCACAGCCGGGAGGTCTCCACCAGCTCGGCCGACATGATCCAGCGCGGCGGCTTCTTGAACAGCGCGGAGCCCGGGAAGACCGCGAACTTCGCGCTGCGCGCGCCCAGGTACTCGTTCTTGTCGGTGTCCTTCAGGCCGAGGTGCGAGAGCAGGCCGGCGAGCAGCGACAGGTGGATGTGCTGCGGGTTCGCGGCCAGCTCCGCCGACGGGTCGCCGGCGTCGATGCCGAGCTGCTTGGCGACCGCCCGCAACTGGCTGTAGATGTCCTGCCATTCGCGGATGCGCAGGTAGTTGAGGAACTCCGAGCGGCACATCCGGCGGAAGGCCGAGGAGGACAGCTCCTTCTGCTGCTCGCGGATGTACTTCCACAGGTTGAGGAACGCCAGGAAGTCGCTGCTCTCGTCCCGGAACCGGGCGTGGCTCTGGTCGGCCTGGGCCTGCTTGTCCGCGGGGCGCTCGCGCGGGTCCTGGATGGACAGCGCGGCCGCGATGACCATCACCTCGCGCACGCAGCCGTTGCGGTCCGCCTCCAGCACCATCCGGGCCAGCCGCGGGTCGACCGGGAGCTGGGCCAGCTTGCGGCCGGTGTCGGTCAGCCGCTTCCGCGGGTCCTTCGCCTGCGGGTCCAGCGCGCCCAGCTCTTCGAGGAGTTGGACGCCGTCCTTGATGTTGCGGCTGTCCGGCGGGTCGATGAAGGGGAACCTCGCGATGTCGCCGAGGCCGGCCGCGGTCATCTGGAGGATCACCGAGGCGAGGTTGGTGCGCAGGATCTCCGGGTCGGTGAACTCCGGCCGGGACAGGAAGTCGTCCTCGTCGTAGAGCCGGATGCAGATGCCGTCGGACGTACGGCCGCAGCGGCCCTTGCGCTGGTTGGCGCTGGCCTGGCTGACCGGCTCGATCGGCAGCCGCTGCACCTTGGTGCGGTGGCTGTAGCGGGAGATGCGGGCGGTGCCCGGGTCGATCACGTAGCGGATGCCGGGGACGGTCAGCGAGGTCTCCGCGACGTTCGTGGCCAGCACGATGCGGCGGCCGGAGTGCTGCTGGAAGACCCGGTGCTGCTCGGCCGACGACAGCCGCGCGTACAGCGGCAGCACCTCGGTGTGCCGCAGGTTCCGCTTGGTGAGCGCGTCGGCGGTGTCGCGGATCTCCCGCTCGCCGGACAGGAAGACCAGGATGTCGCCCGGCCCCTCGGCCTGGAGCTCGTCGACGGCGTCGCTGATCGCGGTGATCTGGTCGCGGTCGGCGTCCTCGGCGCCCTCCTCCAGCAGCGGCCGGTAGCGCACCTCGACCGGGTACGTCCGGCCGCTGACCTCGACGATCGGCGCGTCGCCGAAGTGCCGGGAGAAGCGCTCCGGGTCGATCGTCGCCGAGGTGATGATGACCTTCAGGTCGGGCCGGCGGGGCAGCAGCTGGGCGAGGTAGCCGAGGATGAAGTCGATGTTGAGGCTGCGCTCGTGGGCCTCGTCGATGATGATCGTGTCGTACGCGCGCAGCTCGCGGTCGGTCTGGATCTCGGCGAGCATGATGCCGTCGGTCATCAGCTTGACCAGGGTGGCGTCGCCCACCTGGTCGGTGAAGCGGACCTTCCAGCCGACCGCCTCGCCCAGCGGGGTGCGCAGCTCCTCGGCGATGCGCTCGGCGACCGTGCGGGCGGCGATCCGGCGCGGCTGGGTGTGCCCGATCAGGCCGCGCACGCCGCGGCCCAGCTCCAGGCAGATCTTCGGGATCTGGGTGGTCTTGCCCGAGCCGGTCTCGCCCGCGACGATCACCACCTGGTGGTCGCGGATCGCCGCGAGGATGTCGTCCTTCTTCTGGCTGACCGGCAGCGCCTCGGGGTAGCTGATCGCGGGCACGGCGGCCTGCCGGGCGGCGATCCGCAGCTCGGCCCGGTCGATCTCGGCGCCGATCTCGGCGAGCACCGCGGCCCGCGCCTCCGGCTTGCGGATGCGCCGGGCGCCGTCGAGCCGCCGCCCGAGCCGCTGCTCGTCGCGCAGGGAGAGCGCGGGCAGCCGCTCGGCCAGCCCGGTCAGCTCGGGCCGCCCGGTCGGCTCGGCCGGCCCGGCGGTGGAGGAGGGCGCCGAGGGGTGCGGATCGGCGTGCGAAGAGGGTTGCGTAGACATACGCGGTCCAGCATCCCACCTGGCGGTGAGGTCGGGCGAACACATTTTGGCCAGGGCGGGAGGGGGGCGGGCGGGTGCCCGGGTGGGTGCCGGGGCCGGAGAGGAGCGATCGGGCCCCCGAAAGCGGACGAACGGGGGGCCACCCCAGGTCTGATACGCTGATCCAGCGACGTCGAGCTCCTCAGTGTGATCAGCCGATTACTCAGAGGCAGTGAAAATCGGTACGGAGCACGCGAGATCCTGTGTAAGAATTGGCTCTCGCAAGAGCAAGGTCCTGTGGAGCAGTTTGGAGTGCTCGCCACCCTGTCAAGGTGGAGGCCGCGGGTTCAAATCCCGTCAGGACCGCTGCGGCTGGGTAGCTCAGTTGGTACGAGCGACCGCCTGAAAAGCGGTAGGTCGCCGGTTCGACCCCGGCCCCAGCCACCGCACGACAAAGGGTCCGCTTCCCAGGAAGCGGACCCTTTGCCGTTCTCCGCAATCCCGGGTCTCGGTGCTCCCGGCTTTCCGTACTCCCGCGGGGCCGGTCGCCGTGCGTCACCCGTCCGTGGCGATTGCGCGCGGTACGGGACCCCTCCCGCGCGGGGGCCGCTACACATGGGAGGCGGGCCGGACCGACCGGAGTGCGGCCGCGAACGGGGAGGCCGGCCGATGGACACGCGCATCTACGGGAAAGCCGCGGTCGTCACCGTTTCGGTGGCGCTGGGGCTCGCGGCCCTGTCCGGCTGCGGCGCGGACGGCGGCGGCCCGGCGGGCGGCGGACATCCGCGCCCGGCCCGTACGAACTCGGCGTCTCCCGCCGGGGCCGCCCCGGCCACCTCGTCCGCCACCTCGCCCGGCACCGTGTCCGCCCCGCCGCCCGCGTCGTCGTCCGCGCCCGCTGCGGTGACCCGTACGCCCGCGAAGCCCGCGGCCCCGGGCGGCAACGCGGCGGATCTCAAAGCCTGTTACGACGGCAGGTGCGAGATCTCGGTGTCGAGGCCGGTGACGATCCCGGTGGACGGCCGGTTCGGCTTCACGAAGTTCTCGATCACGCACATCGGGGCCGACGGCGTGACGATCGCGGCCCATTCCGCCGGGACGAGCCTCGAATCCGGCGTGAGCCCGGGTGGCACCGCGGCCCTCAACGGCCTGTCGGTGAAGGTGAAGTCCGTGACGGGCGGCACCGCGCTGCTGGAGATCACGCCCGGGCAGTGAGGGATGCCGCCGGGCGGCCCGGATCGACGGAATGACCGGTGACGTGCAGGACCGGTGACATGGCGGATGACATTTGTCATGCGCAGCCGGGGATCGGTGACTCTGCCGCGGGTGCCCCCCGGCGGGCGAACGTAGAGGTCGACGCGACGACGGATACGACGCCCAGGGGGCCACGGACATGATGCGCACAGCCGGTGGGGAAGAGGTCAGGGAGAGGGCCGCGGTCGGTGCGGGAGCCGGTGCCGGTGCCGGAGCGAGTCAGGGTACGGATACAGGTGCGGGCGCGGGTGCTGCCGCCGCAGCGGGCGGCGAGGCGGCGGCAGGTGGGAAGTCCCAACTGGTCACCACCGTCGTACCGTTGATGATCGACATCGCCATACCGGTCGGCGGGTACTACCTGTTGCGCGACGGGTTCGGGCTCGGGCTGGTCATGTCGCTGGGGCTCAGCGGTGTCGTCCCCGCCGTGCGTACGGTCGTCGCGGCGGTCCGGGACCGGGTGTTCAACGGGCTGGCCGGGCTCATGCTCGCGGTCAACGTGATCGGCATCACCCTGTCCTTCCTGGCCGGCGACCCGCGGCTGATGATCGCCAAGGACTCCGGGATCAGCAGCGTCATCGGCGTCTCGATCCTCGTCTCGGCCGTGCGCGGCACCCCGATGATGTCGGCCGGCCTGAAGCCGATCCTGACCAAGGGGCGGGCGGACCGGGTCGCCGCCTGGGACCGGCTGTCCGCGGAGGACGCCGGATTCCAGCGCCTGGAGCGGGTGTTCAGCGCGGTGTGGGGAGCGGTGCTGCTGGCGGAGTGCGTGGCGCGGATCGTCGGCGCGTACACCCTGCCGGTGCACACGATGGTGTGGATGGGGACGGTGTTCCTGGTCGCGGCGATCGGGCTCGGCATCGTGCTGGGCGGGCAGCTCGCGGCGGACAGGATGGAGAAGATGATCGCCGCCGCGGCCTGAACCCGGACCCGTCGCTCGGGATCACCCCTCGGGACCCGCGACTCCGACCCGGGACCCGGACCCACTCATGAGGAGAACGGCCGTGCGGCCGTGACGCCCTCGGAAGTCCTGCCCGCGTCCACTGGCGTGCATCGGCCGGCCGGGCTCCGCCGTGGCGGTGGAACTACGCCGCAGCGACGTCGGGTCGCCCACTGGTTGATCGGCTGAAGGGCAGCGATCTGCACCACCTCGAACAGCCTTTGACCGCCTGGGGCGGGTCAGCCGGTGTGAAGGCTGAGCCCCGCGATCACGGACTTGCCGCGGGTGCGGCGGGGGAGGACGGCCCAGGTGGCGGCCAGGGTGTCGACCAGGAGCAGGCCGCGGCCGCCTTCCGCGGACGGGTCGGGCATGGCGAGGGCGGGCTTCGCGGTGCCGGGGTCGGAGACGGCGAGCCAGTAGTGGCCGTCCGCGGTCCACAGCACCAGTTCGACCACTTCCCCGCTCTCCCCGCGGGCCCCGTACCGTACGGCGTTCGTCACCAGCTCCGAGGTCAAGAGGCCCAGATCCGACGTCAGTTGGGGCCGCAGCCCGCACGGAAGAGCCTCCGCGACCGCCCGCCGCGCCTGCCGTACGGACCCGGGTTCGGCCGGAAAGCGCCACAGCGACGGCACGGCGGGAATTTCGGGCATGGTGAACTCCTCTTTCGAGCAAGGGGCATCTGTACGGGTCGCTGCCGCTGTTGCGGTGCGTAGTACGCGCGGTACTAACGGTAGGGCACGAGGGGGTAAATTTGCTATCCCCTTCTGTGAAATGCCCCCGCTATAGTGAGCCTGGCCGCCCGACCGGTGGTCCGACCTGGCTTCACCTGGAGGACGGCATGGCCCCGCGGACAATCCTGACGGAGCGTCAGAAACGTCTGGGCAGCGAGGTGCGGAAGATCCGTACGTCTGCGGGAATGACCGCCGAGTACGCCGCCGGACTCCTGGGCGTCGACCGGGGAAAGATCTCCAACATGGAGTCCGGCCAACGGGCCATCAACCCCGAGCGCCTGCGGACCCTTGCCATCAACTGCGACTGCACCGACGAGAGTTACGTCGAAGCGCTGGTGTCGATGACGGAGGCCACCAGGGGCTGGTGGGAGCGCTACCGGGGCAGCCTGCCTCCCGGCCTCCTCGACATCGCCGAGTTGGAGGCCCAGGCTGTGCGCCTGCGAGGGGCGAACACCGTCCACGTACCCGGGCTGCTCCAGACGTCGGAGCATGCGATGGCCATCTTCCGCGCGGCTATCCCGGCGCTGCCCGAGCATGAGGTCGCGCTCCGGCTAGCGCTGCGCTCTGAACGCCAGAGTGTGATCACCGGCGACGACCCGACCGAGTACGTGGCCGTGGTGCACGAGGCCGCACTCCGTATGCAGTTCGGCGGCGCGGACGTCGCCCGGGCCCAATTGAACTACCTGCTGGAGATCTCGGAGCGGGACAACGTCACCCTGCTCACGCTCCCCTTCGCCCAAGGCTCGTTCCCCGGCGCTGGCCAGACCGTCACATACGCCGAGGGGCCGGTGCCGCAGCTCGATACGGTGCAGGTGGACAGCTCCCACGGGCCCGCTTTCCTCTATGCCGAAGGACAGCTCGCGAAATACCGTGCCCAGCTCGACTTGTTGGAAGAGCTGGCTCTGCCCCCCGAGCCGTCCCGCGACCTCATCGTTGAGATCGCGCAGCAACTGTGAGGAGAAGCCCGATGGCCGACATCACCTGGGAAGCCCCCTTCTGCGCAGAAGGCAGCTCATGTTTCCGCATCGGCACCGACGCCGAAGGCCACGCGTATCTGGCCGTCGCCGGGCAAGAGGACCGTTACCTCACGGACTCCATAGACGCCCTGCGCACCCTGATCACGGACATCAAGGCGGGCAAGGCCGACCACCTGCTCTGAATCCCGGCCGCATCGGCGTCCGGTCTCGACGTCCGATACCCGCCGGTCCCGGGCGCCCGCGGCGCGCATGCTGGGCGGATGGGAAGCGAGTGGGATGGACTCATCGAACGGTTCCGCCGGGCCGGCGCGGAGTTCGAGAAGAGGCTGCGGGCGGTGCGCGCCGATCAGTGGTCGCTGCCGACGCCGTGCTCCGAGTGGGACGTGCGGCAGTTGGTCAACCACATGGTGCGGGGCAACCTCAACTACGTGGGCCTGTTGCACGGCGGCACCGCCGCGGACTTCCTGCGGCTGCGGGAGGCGGACTGCGCTGGGCGCTGATCCGCTCGGCGCGTACGCCCGTTCCGTCGAGGAGTGCGCCCGTGCGTTCGGCGAGGCGGGCGCGCTGGGGCGGACCCTGGACTATCCGTTGGGCCGGATCACCGGCCGCCAGGCGCTCGCCGTGAGGATCACCGACAGCGCGGTCCACACGTGGGATCTCGCCCGCGCCGTCGACGCGGACGACACGCTCGACGGCGCCCTCGTGGCGTGGATCGAGCGGCATCTCGACGCGATCTACGCGGACTTGGCGGAGACACCCGTCTCCGCCGCGACGACGCACCGCTTCTTCGCCGCCCCCGACGGATCACCGGCCGCCGACGCGTCTCCCCAGACGCGACTGCTGCACCGCATGGGCCGGACGCCGCTCCCCATGAACCCGCCCGCTCAGTCGGGAGGTTGGGGCGGCTGCCAGTGACCCGAGCGGAGTTCGGCCAGGAGCTCCCGGCTGTTCGCCGTGAAGGGGTGTGCCGCGCCGAGGCTTTGCTCGCGGCGCGTGACGACCTCGGCCATCAGCGCGATGGCCGGAGTCGAGCCGTCCCAGCGCGGCCTGGGTGCGGGCCCGGAGTTGGCGTGCCGCGAGCACGGCGGGGTGATCGGGTCCGAAACGGCGGAGGTAGGCGTCGGTGGCGAGCCGGATCTCGTCGTCGGAAGCCTCGAACCGGCCCAGCGCGTACAGCGCCCAGGCGTGGTTGTGCAGGGCGCCGACCGTGACCGTATGGTCCGCGCCGAGGTGCTCCGCGCACCGGTCGGGCAGGGCCAGCAGGAGCGCGGAGTCGTCGGCGGCGAGGAGTTCGGCCGGTGTGAGCAGGGACAGCAGGCTGATCCGGGCGCGCAGGGTCAGCGGATGCCAGGCGCCGAGAGCGGCTTCGCGGCCGGCCACGGCCGAGCGCAGGAGCGTCATCGCCTCCTCGCGGCGGGCCGGGCCCAGGTTGCCGAGAACGAGCTGGAGCGCGTGCGCGCTGTCCAGTGTGTCCGGGTCGGCCGGGCCGAAAAGCCGCTGCTGCACGGCGTGGACACCGGTGAGCAGCGCTTCGGCCTCGGTATACCGGCCCAACCGGAAGAGTGCCCGGCCGACCCGGGTCCGGGCGGCGAGTACCGCCCGGTGGTCCGCGCCGAGGGTCCGCTCCGCGAGGTCCGCCGCGACCCGCACCGTCTCCCAGCCGGACAGGTAGTCGCCGGTGCGGTGCAGCGCGACGGCCAGCCGGGTGGCGACCTCCAGCACATCGGCCACCTGGGTCGCCCGGGCCGCATCGGCCGCGGAACCGGGTTCGGTGACCCGGCGGAGCAGGGCCAGCGTGTGGGGTGCGAGCAGCCGCAGCCCCGGATCGTACGGTCCCGCGTCCGGCACGGCCGGGACCGCCGCGCCGAGCAACCGGGCCGCCGTGGCGTTGAGTTCGGCGACCTCCGCGGCAGGCGTGGTGGCGGCGACGCTGTCGAGCAGCACACCGTGGCAGTGCACGCAGCGCGATCCGAGGTCGGACAGTTGGGCCAACGAGTGGTCCAGCAGCGCCCGCAGGGCCGTCTCGGCACGGCCGCGGGGCAGCACGGCGCCGATCTCCGCGTGGTTCAGGACGGACAGCGGCAGGGGCTCGGGCGCCAGCCGGGCCAGCAGCCGCAACAGGGCCACCGCTTCGGGCAGTCCCCGCGCCTCGAACGCGTCGAGGGTCAACTGCCACGTCCTGCCCACCGTGTGCCGGGGGTCGTTGTCGCTCAGGTCGTCCGCTCCCTGGTCGAGAAGTTGCACGCGTTCGCCGTCCTCCAGCCGGCGCCCGTAGGTGTCCATCGTCCAGGGGTCGATCACCTGGTGCGAGAGGAAGCCGCCCGCGAGGGTCAGCGCGAGTGGCAACCGCCCCAGCCGGTCGGCGACTTCGGCGGCCTCCTCAAGGGTGCCGCTGTGCGGGGCGAGGTCGCACAGCACGCGTGCGGCGTCCTCGCGCGGCAGGACACCGATGTGCTGGAGCTCCGCGCCCGGCCACCAACGGACCGCTGAGCGGCGGGTGGTGACGACGACCGTCCCGCGCGGACTGCTCCGCAGCCAGCTTCCGTCCCGCAGGATCGAGGGGTCGTCCGCGTTGTCGAGCACGAGCAGCCAGGGCTCGGGGGAGCGGTCGAGGCGTTCCCACACGAGGTCGGCGGCGGGCCGGTATCCGTTGCGGGCGGCCAGTAACTCGCCTTCGCCCGCGCCCCGGTCGGCCGCGACGGCGAGCATGCCGGCGCGCAGGCTCGCCCGGTCGGCGGCGTTCACCCACAGACCGAGCCGGTCCGGGGTGGTCAGCGCGCTCTGGAAGAGGGTGTAGGCGACGGCAGTCTTGCCGCAGCCGCCCATGCCGTGCAGGACGTAGACCTCTCCGCCGCGGTCGGGCGCGACGCCTGCCCGTAAGCGGTCGAGCACTTCCGTACGGTCGCGCAGCACCACCGGGGTGCGGCCGACGGCCGCGCGGCGCACGGAGTCGGGGCCCGCGGCGGGCGCGGGGTCCTCGGGGCCGTGGTGGTGGTGCTCGCTGATGTGCTGGTCGCCGGACGCCTGGTAGACGCGTCCGGCCTCGCGGGCCCGGCCGTCCATCCCGCTCGCCGCCGGGCCGGGCGGCCTGGCGTGCGGCGCGTCGTCGCCCTCCGCGCTCATCGCTCGGCGATGTGCTGGTCGCGCCCCGCCTGGTAGACCCGGGCCCGACCCGAGGCGGTGGCGTGCTGAACCGTCACCGAGGCCGTCGCGGGGTCGGACGGAGGGCCCAACTCGGCCAGCAGCGCGCGCAGTTCGTCGGTCACTTCCGGATGGGCGGTGAGCAGGCGGCGGAACCGGCCCTGCCACTCCGTACGCAGTTCGGCGAGTGTCGCCTCGTCGTCGGAGGCCACGGCGGCGAGTACGTCGTCCCGGGAGGTGTCCAGCTCGGCGGACACGGCTCCGGCCCGCTGCGGTTGGACGCGGCGCCACAGTTCGGCGATCCGCCCGCGGGCGGACTGCCACACGTCCGTGGCCATCAAGGTGACCAGCGTGGCTCCGGCGCCCTGGGTGAGTGAGGTGATCTCCGAATCCACAGCTCTCCTGGTCTCCTGTCGCGGGGTCTGTTGCGGCGGCCGTTTGTCATCCGATGACGGACGGCATTGGCTGCGGGCCGGTGCGGGGATTCGATCAGAGGTCGGCCGAGCTTCGGGTAGTTATTATCACACCATTGGACGCGTACGGGTAAGAGGCCGCAGGATCATAGAAGTTCGCCATGGCATATGTCAAATGACTGATTCTTATTGCTTTCCTCCGCATGCCATAGCCGCCTCGGCTACTCAGTGCTACCGTAGTGCAACTCGGACGCCAACAGAGGGGGCAACTATGACGCGGCCATGGGAAGCGGACCCGACCACCACATTCCGCAGGCGGCTGGGGAAGTCGCCGCAGGAACTGGGGGTCACGACCGACAATCCTCAGTGCCCCGATATGTGGGAGCTGGCGAACGGGGATGTGGCTGTCATCGGCCGTGACCTCACTGGATCGTTGGGCCAGCAGTTACCCGCGGGGGTTTCGATCGGAGCGGACGAACGGCTCGTGGTCATTCCCAGGAGCATGCTGATCGCCGCCAAGCCGGATATTCCCAATGTTTGATTCCTTCGCCGCGGGAGTTTCGGACCGGCTTGACCGGGCGCGCTATCATGAGGACTTCTACCGTGTATATCGCGGTGGGATTCAGAACCTGAGGAAGCTCGAACGCGGGCAGAATTTCCAGGAGCGGGGTTTCCCGAGTTGGGAATCCTTCGCGGCGGGCCGGTGGGACGAAGCGCTTTCCCTTATCGAGGAGAAGCGCGAGGTGTACGCGGGGCAGTTCCGGGAGGCGGGCGAACTCGGAATCACGGAGCGCCGCCTGCGGGTGGTGGAGTTCCCGGTCACGCCCTATGTGCAGTGGGAACTGTTCGTGCTGCGGCTACGGGTGGAATTGGGTGACCGGATCAGGGTGGCCGACGCCCGGACGATCGCGGACATCGAGAAGGACGGTCCTGTCCCCGAAGTGGTGATTCTCGACGACGTCGTCATGTACGAGGTGATGTACGACGAGGACGGGAACGCCGACGGGTGCAAGCGGTATGCCGATCCGGCGCTGATCCAGGAGACGGTAGCCGGGTTCGACGCGCTCTACGGCCGGGCGGAGGAGTTCACGGACTTCTTCGACCGCGAGATCGCCGGTCTCGACCCGCCGGACGTGCAGGCGGTCAGGCCGCGGTGAAGTGTTCGACCGTGGGCGTGCCGACGATGAAGTGGCCGATCAGCGCGCCGAATTCGGCGAACGTGGGGGACGCCACGTAGGCGAGGTGGTCCTCGGTGGAGCCCCACTCCACGATGGCGACGAAGCGCGAGGGCGACTCCACGCCGCGGACCAGGCGGGCCGCGTGGCAGCCGGGGACGGTGTCGAGGAGGACGGCGCCCTTGGCGTAGGCCGCGGCGAAGGCGTCCTCCTGGCCCGGGGTGACGGACAGGTCGGCTATCTCGGTGATCATACGGGTGAGCGTAGAGGGTGAAGGGGCGCCCGGTGTGCGGACCCCGGGCTTCTCCGGACCGCACCCTCCGCGCCGGCCGCGGCGCCCACGGGGCCGCCCGCCCCACCACGACCTGTGGCGGCGCGGCCGGCCGGGCCGTGGATCAGCCCGGCCGGCCGCGCGCGTCATGCCGGTGCGAAGGCGCCCGTCACGCCCCCGGCTTCGCCAGCAGCAGCTCCGTGTTGTGGTCGCCCGACCCGCCCAGCTTCGCCGCGGGCGTCGCGTACGGGTCGTTGATCGACAACTCGCGGTAGAGCGCCGCGAGATTGGCCTCCGAGGTGGACGTGAAGTCCGTGGCGTACGGGGCCGCCGACTCCAGCAGCGTGGTGAACAGCGAGAGCGTGCCGTCGCCGTTGTCGGCGAGTTCGATGGCGCGGGCGTGCTGCGGGAAGTCCACGTGGGAGGCGGTGTTGATCTCCCAGAAGGCCCGCTCGGGGACGGCGTGGCCGTGCGGGGTGATGAGGTTGGCGTGGGTGTGGCCGTTCACCCAGGCCACCACGTTGGGGTAGCGCTGGATGAGCGTGACGAGTTCCGCGCCGGTGTGCCGCCCCTCCAGCAGGTTGTACGGGTCGGGCAGCGTGTTGCCCATGGTGGTGCTGGTGTGGTGGCTGAAGAGCACGACGAGTTGGTCCTGCGAGCCGCGGCGTACGACGTTGCCGTCGGTGTCGTACCAGTGGGTGCTGTAGCTCTGGAGCACCGACTCCAGCCAGCTGAGCTGCGCGGAGCCGATCGAACCGTCCGCCCAGCCCGCCCGGTTGGTGGTGTCGAGGCTGATGCCGAGGACGCCGTCGGAGATCGGGAAGGTGTAGTAGAGCTTGCCGCTGGAGGCCGCCGCCGAGGTGAAGCCGTGGCCGTACGGACCGGGGCCCGTGTAGGCCGAGTTGAGGTGGGCCTGTGCGAACTCCTTGGGCGTGAAGGGCGCGCGGCCGCCGTCCGGGGTGACGGAGCGCACCGGGGTGCCGCCTTCGAGGAGTTGGAGCAGCAGCGTGACCGCCTCTGCCGGGTCGTGCAGGATCGCGTCGGCGAGCTTGGCGGCGGTCGCGTCGTCCACGCCCTCGATCTTCCCGCCGCCGGTGTAGAGCGAGTTGAGCAGGCCGAGGTCGGGCAGGGTGCCCTCGATGCTGTCGTCGTGGTTGCCGACCGTCGTGTACCAGGGGGTGCGCAGGCCGGTCGCCGTGAACGGGCTGCCCGGCGGCGGACAGGAAGCCGGGCACCTGCGGGAAGCCGGCCGCCTTGTAGTTGTCCTGGAAGGAGGACTCGGGGTTCCAGTACGCGGCTGAACCGGAGTTCTGCACGCCCTCGTAGCGGCTCGGGTCACCGGTGTTGGGGGTGATCGATCCGCCGCTCATCACCGAGAGGTACCAGTCGAGTTCGACCTGCTCGTGGTTGTCGGTGTTGTCGCCGGTCGCCATCACCAGCGAGAACGGCAGGCCGGTGTACGGGCCGCCGGGCAGCGCGTTGACGCGGTCGACGAGCGAGGCGGCGCCGCGCACGGTCAGCGCCTCGTGCGGCCGGTAGGCGGAGTCGATGTACTTCGCCAGGTACTCGAAGCGGACCGGCGACTCGGTGTCCGCCAGGTGCATGTCGGTGAACTGCACGAACGACGCGAGGCCGGTGCGCCGGGTGTCGCGCCCCGCGCTGCCCGCGGCCAGTTCGGAGCGGACCACCAGCGGCCAACCCGGCCCGGCCGCCAGCCGCTTGTACGTCCCGGTGCCCGTCGCCGTCGCGGCCTGCTCCAGCGTGGTGCCCTCGACGGTCACGGCCCGGCGGGCGGAGGCGGCAATCGCGCGGTCCCGGTCGGCGGCCGAGGCGTACCGCCCGTCCGCCAGGGTCAGTGCGGCCGCGGCCGCCGCGGCCGAGGCACCGGTGAGGAACTGGCGTCTGCTGTGTGCTCGCATGTGGGGGTCTCCCTGACGGGTCGGTCGGACAGCCGGAGGTGCGCACGGAGTGGGGCGGGTGCGATGCTCCGTATTACCAGCCGGTAATGGCCAACCGCCAGAGTGCGACCCGGTGTTGGCCGGACGGTGAACCCGCAGTGGCGCGTTGGCGGCGCTTCCCCGTCGGGCCGCCGCGCGGCTACTCGTCCGGATCGCCGTCCATCAGCTCAAGGTCCGGCGGGACCAGCGTCGTCGACTCGACCAGGCCCTTGAGCAGGTTGTGCAGCAGGTTGTTGTCCCACGGGGTGCCGCCGTCGCCGTCGTGCATGAGCGGGTACGGGAACCCGCCGTCGTGCAGCCGCCGCCGCAGCGACGCGAGCCGGTACTCGATCCGCCGCCCGCTCCACTTCGTCGCCGGGGCGCAGGTACGCGAGCTGCTCGGCGGTCTGATGGTAGGTCAGGGGGCGCGGGCCGTCCTCGTAGAGCAGGTAGTGCTGGCCCATGACGACCAGCAGCAGGCGCTCGTCCTCGTCCAGCGGCCAGACCTTCGGCGGCAGGGTGGCGGCGCGGCGGCGCGGGACGGCGCCCTGCTCGTCGTGGCCGGTGACGAACAACTCGACCAGGTGCTCGCGGAATCCGGAGCCCTTGACGAAGACCGGGGTGTAGCCGGCGGCCAGCGGGATCGGTTCGGTGCTCAGGTGCATCAGCCGGCCGTGCGGGAGGCGGACGAGCTGCCGGCCGGTGTTGCGCAGCCACCACTGCCGCTTGCGGAAGGTGAGTTCGCCGTGCCGACGGCTGACCCGCAGGTCGTCCTCGCCGACCGGCAGGTCGACGTCGGGCCGCTCGCCGCGCCCGAACCGGACGGTCAGCCCGGCCCGCGGCGCCACCTTGATGCCGCCGGTCACCGTGCGGGCGTGGAGCGTGCCGGGGCTGGCGGGCGCGGCGCCCCGCGCCAGGCTGTCAGGGCCGCTGTTCACTGGTCGCTGCCTCCTCGTCGGCCTCGTCGGGGCCGGATGTGCGGGCCCGCGGTGCCCTCCACCGCGGGCCCATTCCCCAACGCACCCCGTCACGTACTGTGCACCCGCCCTTTCGGGACCCCTCCCAAGCCCGCGGCGGGGTACGGCCGGGGTCCCGCACGGGCCGGGGCCGCGTACGGCTCAGGGCGCCGTGAGCCGGGTGGCCGCCGCGGCGGCGAGCCGGGTGGCCATGTCGCGGAGCTGCGCGTCGGTGCGCGTGCCGCCGACGACCAGTTCCACCGTCTCCTCCTGCCGGTCGCCCTGCTGCCCGGTGTACGTGCGGTGGACGACGGTGACCAGGGCGGTGTGGTCGCCCTCCTCGTCCGGCGGGGCGATGAACGCCTGGTGGCCGCCGAGCCGGGTCGGGGTGCCGTCGTCGGCGGTGAGCGGTTCGCCGCGGTCGAAGCGCAGGTCGACGTAGGTGTCGTTGGTGGTGCTGCCCCACGAGCAGTCCCAGTGGCCGAAGCCGATGTCCGGGTCGTCGGCGTTGACGCCCGGGACGACTTCGAGCGCCCTGGCGGTCAACAGGGTGCAGGCGTCGGTGTTGACGAGCGAGGCGGCGGGCAACGGCGGTTCACGGCGCGGGAGTTGCCCGCCCTTGGGCACGGCGTTCAGTGCGGCGACCGCGGACGTGGTCGCGGTGTCGGCCATCCGGCACAGCAGCGCGGAGGAGGGGGAGGAGTCGTCCGCGGGCTTGGCGGTCACCACGACGTGGGCGTCGCCGTCGTCGCCGTCGGCGGCGGACTGGCCCGTGATCAGCAGCGTACGGTCGCACTCGCCGCCGTCCGGCTGCTCGTTCACCACGCCGACCCGGCCGGTGGTCTTCGCGGGGGCGGGCAGTTGCGGCGCCGGTCCGCCGACGAAGTCCACCTCGACGTCGATCTCGGGGCCCGCCTTGGTGCCCACGATGACGTCGCAGCGGTCGAAGCCGCCGTAGGCGCTGTCGAGTTGGGCCGAGCCGTAGGGCGCGAGCGCCGACGGCCGGGTGAGCGCGCAGGGGTCGGCGGTGCGGTGGTCGCCGAAGAGGGAGGCGGGCGCGGCGGCGGTGCTCCGGGAGGGCGCGGCCCGGTGCACGGCGCCGTCCTTGCCGCCCGAGGAGCCCGGGCCGCGCGCGACGGCCCACGCCCCGGCGCCGAGCGCGAGTACGGCGAGCGTCACCGCCACCGCGACGGCCGCGCGTGCGTGCCGGCGCAGGAACGCCCGCGGCGCCCCGAAGGCCGCCGGGTCGCCGCGGCCGCCACCGCCGGTCAGCGGCGGGTCGCGGGTGTCGTCCGGCTCCAACCGGTCCGGCAGCGGCGGGAGTTCCTTCACCGGGCCGGCCGCCGTGCGCAGGCGCTCGCGCGCCTGTTCGGCGGACGGCCTGCTGCCCGGCTCGCGGCCGAGCATCCCGGCCAGCACCTCGCTCAACGGGCCGAGGTCCGCGTCGAGTTCGACGTTTCCCCGGGCCGCCTCGCGGGCCGCGGCGTACGGCCCCGCGGCGCCGGCCGCCGCGTGCCGGGGCGGGTGCCCGGTGACCAGGGCGTAGACCATCGCCGCGAGCGAGAAGACGTCGGAGGCCGGCTCGGGCCTGCCGCGGACCACCTCGGGGGCGGCGTAGTCCGGGGTGTAGCCGATGGCGCTGTTGGGGGTGATGGTCTCCTTGCCGCCGACCCGGTAGGCGGCGCCGAAGTCGGCGAGTTTGGCGGTGTCGTCGCGGGTGACCACGACGTTGCCCGGCTTGATGTCGCCGTGCACGATCCCCTTGCCGTGCAGGGTGATCAGCGCGTCCGCGACCTGCGCGCCGACGTGTGCGGCCAACCGCGGCGGCAGCGTGGGCCGGTGGTCGAGGCTGCCGCCGGGCGCGTACTCCATGACCAGCCAGGAGGTGGCGCGTTGGCGCCTGCCGACGCGCACGGCGTCGTGCAGCGTGACCACGTGCGGGTGGCTGAAGCGGGCCAGCACCCGGGCCTCGGCGCGCAGCCGGTCGAAGCCGGTCGCGCTGTCGTCGCCGCGGACGCGTTTGAGCACCACGTCCCGGCCCAACTCGTCGTCGTGGGCGCACCACACCTCGCCGGTACCGCCGCGGATCGGCCCCTTCGTGAGCCGGTAGCGCCCACCGACCTTCGCACCCAGGCGCACCGCGCCTCCCTCACCGATCACCCGTTCACGCCTTCGACCGCAGGTCGGAGCGCCGCCCCGGCCACCGGCCGCCCGCGCACGGCGGCCGTACCGAACCTAGCCCCCGGCGCCTTCCCGTGCACGGCTTCCGGGCTCCGGAAGGGGGCGCGACGGGGGCTTTCACACGGTCTTCACCCCGGTTCCGCGCTGCGTACGCCCCGGGCGCGCGGGGCCGGACGGCATCCCGCCGCCGCGGTTGCGCTCCGCTGCCGTCGCCAGGCCGGTGGCCTGCTGAGCGCGCAGTTCCCCGCGCCCCTGAGTGGTTGCCGCCTCCCGCAAAGGGCGCCCTACCAGGGGCGCGGGGAACTGCGCGAGCAACCACCCACCGGGTGGAAGTCGGCCGAGGACCGCAACCGTGACGGCGAGTTGCCGTAAGGCACAGCGGCGGCGCGGCCGGGAGCGGAGCGGGATCGTGACGGCGGGATGCCGTCCGAAGCCTGTTTGGAAAGCGGGGCCGCGCCCATAATGCGCACTATGGGTTCGATGATCACCCTCGTATCCACCGCACTGGTGATCGCGGGCGCCGCGGCCGCCCTGTTCTGGCTGGTCCGCGGCCGCCGCGGCTTCGGCACGCCCGCCGACCGCGCCGCCTACGCCACCCTGCACTCCGCGTCCCTCGCCGCGCCCCCGCTGCGCGACGGCCTCACCGAGGAGTCCGCCCGCCGCGCGGCCCACCATCTGCGCGAACTGCTCGGCACCCCCGCCCTCGCCGTCATCGGCAAGCGCACCCTGCTCGCGTGGGAGGGCCCGGGCCGCCGGCACGCGGCGCAGGCCGTGGAGCACGCGGCCGACGCGATGGCCGCCGGCCGCCCCTGGGTGGTGCCCGCCGACGTCATCGACTGCGGCGACATGAACTGCCCGGTGCGCAGCGCCGTCGTGGTGCCGCTGGTGGTCGACGGGCTGGTGGTCGGCGCGCTG
This sequence comes from uncultured Actinomycetota bacterium, assembly GCA_963820715.1. Classification (GTDB taxonomy): domain Bacteria; phylum Actinomycetota; class Actinomycetes; order Streptomycetales; family Streptomycetaceae; genus Actinacidiphila. The sequence continues at coordinate 19,099 of CAWGAU010000011.1, forward strand.
TCGGTGTACGCCCGGCAGATGTCCGCGGGTCTGGTCCGGGCGGCCGGCGAGGTGGCGCACTGGATGATCTCGCAACTGGAGCTGGCCGAACTCGACCGGTCCCGTACCCGGGTGATCGAGGCGGAGCTGCGGGCCCTGCGCGCCCAGATCTCCCCGCACTTCGTCTACAACTCGCTGACCGCCATCGCCTCATTCGTCCGAACCGACCCGGACCAGGCCCGGGAACTTCTGCTGGAATTCGCGGAATTGACGCGCTACAGCTTGCGCAGACACGGCGAGTTCAGCACCCTCGCGGAGGAGTTGCACTCCGTGGACCGCTATCTGCGCCTGGAACGCGCCCGGTTCGGCGACCGGCTCCGCGTCGACCTGCTGATCGCGCCCGAAGTGCTGCCGGTCGCCGTGCCGTTCCTGTGCCTGCAACCGCTGGTGGAGAACGCGGTGCGGCACGGACTGGGCCCCAAGTCCGCCTCCGGGCGGATCACCATCCGCGCCGAGGACGCCGGCGCGGAGTGCCGGATCAGCGTGGAGGACGACGGAGTGGGCATGGACCCCGAGGAGGTAAGGGCCCGGCTGGCCGGTGAGACGCCGCGGCGACTCGATGGGCATGGGCAACGTGGACGAGCGGCTGCGCGCGGTCTTCGGCGACGAGTACGGACTCGTCGTGGAGACCGCCAGGGGCGCGGGGACGAAGGTGAACGTCAGGGTGCCCAAGTACCGGAACGGGGTGCGCGCTTCGTGAAGCCCTTGCGGGTCCTGGCGGTCGACGACGAGCCGCCCGCGCTGGAGGAGTTGACGTATCTGCTGCACGGCGACCCGCGGGTCGGCCGGGTGCAGGCCGCCGGCGGCAGCGAGGCGGCGCTGCGGCTGCTGGAGGACGGCAGCACGGACGCGGTCTTCCTCGACATCCGGATGCCCGGCCTGGACGGGCTGGACCTGATGCGCGTCCTCGGCCGCTTCGCGGACCCGCCGGCCGTCGTGTTCGTCACCGCCTACGAGGACTTCGCCGTCGACGCCTTCGCTCTCAACGCCTGCGACTACCTGCTCAAACCGGTCAGCCGGGAGCGGCTCGCGGAGGCGGTACGGCGGGTGGCGGCCCGCCTCGAAGGCGGCGGCACCGTGCCGCCGCAGGCACCGACGGGCGTTCCCCGTACGGCGCGTGAGCCCGCCGACGCGGCGAACCCCGTCGCCGTTCTCCCCGGCGCCCGCGGCCGCCTCCGAGCGCATCCCGGTCGAACTCGGCGGCGTCACCCGCTTCGTGCTGCGCGACGAGGTGGCGTACGTCGAGGCCCAGGGCGACTACGTACGCCTGCACACCAGCGTGCGGCGCGCCGTTGCTGCGGATGCCGCTGGCGGTCCTCGAAGAGCGCTGGGTGCCGCACGGATTCCTCCGAATCCACCGGCGGTTCCTGGTGTCGCTGCGGCATGTCGAGGAACTGCGTTCGGACGCCGGGCACTGGACGGTGCGGGTGGCCGGCGGTGAACTCCCGGTCAGCCGGCGGCACACGCGCGAGCTGCGGGACCTGCTGATGCGGTGGGCGCCCGGGCCCGGGGCGGGCGGCCCGCCGTGATCGGCGGCCACCAGCCGCAGCCGCCGCCCCCGCGGCGGGTGACCGTGGCCGGGCCGCGCCGCAACCGGACGCGCGGCTGGTCGGCGCGGGCCGGAGCGGAGGATCTGCACGCGCAGCCGCCGCTCGGGCAGGTCTACGTACGGTCCCTGGTCCGGGACCAACTGCGGCTTTCGCTGGGCGTGCTGGCGGTGCTGGTGGTCGTGCTCGGCGGGCTGCCCGCGGCTTTCGCGCTCGTGCCCGGGTTGCGGACGGCCGAGGTGTACGGGGTGCGGGTGGCCTGGCTGCTTCTCGGGCTGGTCGCCTATCCCGTGCTTGTGGGTGCGGCCTGGTTCCATGTGCGCCACGCCGAGCGCGTGGAGCGGGACTTCACGGAGCTTCTCGCCGCTCCTGATCCCGGTCCTCACGGTGCCCGTGCCGCCGGCCCAGCCTCCGGGGGCCCGTCCCCGGACCTCCCGCCCGGTGGTGGGCTCGTCGCGCAGTTCCCCGCGCCCCCAAAACCTGCCCCACCCGGCAGCATTCCGCACCCTCAACGGCGCGCCCCCGAAGGCGCCGCACCCGGCAGCGGACCGCACCTTGAACGGCGCGTCCCCGATAGGGGCGCGGGGAACTGCGCGACAAGCCCCGACGCGGGCGCACCCGGGAGCGGACCGCACCCCGAACGGCGCGCCCCCGAAGGCGCCGCACCCGGCAGCGGACCGCACCCCCAACGGCGCGCCCCGAAGGCACCGCACCCGGCAGCGGCGCACCCGGAGGTGGCGCGGAGTGAACTCCGCCCTCGGCCTGGCGGCCCTAGCCCTCGTGCTGGTCGCGACCGTCGCCGTCGGCGTCTACGGCCTGCGGCTGTCCCGCGCCACCTCGGACTTCTACGTCGCCTCCCGCGAGGTCTCCCCGCTGTGGAACGCCTCCGCGATCGGCGGCGAGTACCTGTCGGCGGCGTCCTTCCTGGGCGTCGCCGGGCTCGTCATGGCGTACGGCGTGGACATGCTGGCGTACCCGGTGGGCTACGCGGCCGGCTACCTCGTCCTGCTGCTGCTGGTCGCGGCGCCGCTGCGCCGCTCGGGCGCGTACACGCTGCCGGACTTCGCCGAGGAGCGGCTGGACTCGACGGTGGTGCGGCGGGTGGCGGGCGTGCTCGTCGCGGTGATCGCGTGGCTGTACCTGGTCCCGCAGTTGCAGGGCGCGGGGCTGACCCTCCAGACGGTGACCGGCGCGCCCCGGTGGGTCGGCGCGGTGGTCACGGCGGTCGCGGTCGTCGGCGTCTCGGCGGCGGGCGGCATGCGCAGCGTGACCCTGGTGCAGGGCTTCCAGTTCTGGCTGAAGCTCACCGCGATCGCGGTGCCCGCGGTCTTCCTGGTGCTGGCCTGGCGCTCGGCCGGGGCGCCCGCGCTGACCGGCCCGGACGTGCCGCGCTTCGCGCACAGCACGGTGGTGCGGATCGACGACCGGGTCCGCTTCGACGTGCGCACCCCGGTGGGCGTGACGGTGCGCGGCCGGCTGGACGGCAGGACGTACCGCCCGGCCGCCGGCGCCGGACCGGCCGTGGTGCTGGCCGACGGCGGCCACACCGCCGACCCGGGCACCCGGCTGGGCTTCCCCGCGGGCGCGCCGGTCCCGCACGCCACCGGGCTGCGGCCCGCGACGGGCGCGCAGTGGGCCAGACCGCTGTCGGGCGCGGGCGGCCGCGCCCACCCGCTGTACGCGCTGTACTCGATCCTGCTCGCGACGTTCCTCGGCACGATGGGCCTGCCGCACGTCCTGGTCCGCTTCTACACCAACCCCGACGGCCGGGCCGCCCGCCGCACCACCCTGCTCGTCCTGGTGCTGCTCAGCGTCTTCTACGTGCTGCCGCCGGTGTACGGCGCGCTCGGCCGGGTCTTCGCGCCCCAACTGCTGCTCACCGGGCAGACGGACACCGCCGTCCTCGTCCTGCCGCAGCTCACCCAGGGCGGCGAGGGCGGGCGGCTGCTGGCGGCGCTGACCACGGCGGGCGCGTTCGCGGCGTTCGTGTCGACCGCGTCCGGGCTGACGGTGTCGGTGGCCGGCGTCGTCTCGCAGGACCTGCTGCGCGGCTCGGCCCGCGGCTTCCGGTGGGCGTCGCTGCTGGCGGGCGTGCCGCCGCTGGTGATGGCGACGACGACCACCGGGCTGCCGGTGGCCGACGCGATCGGGCTGGCCTTCGCGGTCGCCGCCTCGTCCTTCTGCCCGCTGCTGGTGCTCGGCATCTGGTGGCGCGGGCTGACCGATCTCGGCGCGCTCGCCGGGCTGGTCGCCGGGGGCGGGCTGGCCGCGGTCGCCGTCGTGGTCACCAGCGTGCGCGGCCCGGGCCACGGCTGGCCCGCCGCGCTGCTGGAGCAGCCCGCGGCGTGGACCGTGCCCGTGGCGTTCGCGGTGATGGTGGCCGGGTCGCTGCTGACCCGCCACCGGTTGTCACCGGCCGCCGTGGACCGGGTGATGCTGCGGATGCACCTGCCCGAGGTGGTCACCGGCGCGGGCCAGGCCCGGCCGCCCGGCTCCCCTCTGGGCGCACCCGACCCGTACGCCCCGCTCACCGCCCCGGCCACCGGACCGCTCGCCGCACCGGGGGGACCGTCCGACGCGCCGTCATGACCGCCCGCCGAGCGGCCCGTACCGCTCGGCGACGGCCCGCGCCGGGCCCCTGTCCGGTCATGATCGGGTCGCTTAGCGTGACGAGGAGGCCGGACCACGGTCATGGCGGCGCCCGCCTCCCCGGCACCGCCTTCCTCAACGAGGAGGAGACCCCCAGATGAGCACCCCCGCAACCACGCCCGCCGCCTCCGACGGCATCGCCGACCCCGGCCCCCTCGGGCTCGCCGGATTCGCCGCCACCACCTTCGTCCTCAGCTCCTTCAACGCGAACCTCATCGACGCCAGCCTGCTCACCGTCGTCCTGCCGCTCGCCCTCTTCTACGGCGGTCTGATCCAACTCCTCGCGGGCATGTGGGAGTTCAAGAAGGGCAACACCTTCGGCGCCACCGCCTTCGGGTCGTACGGCGCGTTCTGGCTGTCGTACGCGGCCTACGTGAAGTTCGTCGCGGGCCACCTGCCGGCCGACACCGCACACCAGGCCACCGGGCTCTACCTGCTCATCTGGGCCATCTTCACCGTCTTCATGACGGTCGCGGCGCTGCGCACGACCGGCGCGCTGCTCGCGGTGTTCACGACGCTGGCGGCGACGTTCGTGCTGCTGACCATCGGCGCGTTCGCGCAGTCCGACATGACCGACAAGATCGGCGGCTGGGTCGGCCTGCTCACCGCGCTCTGCGCCTGGTACGCGGCCTTCGCGGGCGTCATCAACGCCACCTGGAAGGAGACCGTCGTCCCCGTCGTGCCGCTGACCGGAGGGCGCGCACTCGGCCTGCGCGGCGGACCGGTCGAAGAGTCCCACGCATGAGTGACGAGACGCTGTCCAACCTCCTGTCCGAGGAGCGCCGGTTCCCCCCGCCGGCGCGCCTCGCGGCGGAGGCGAACGTCACCGCGGCCGCCTATGACGAGGCGGCCGCGGCCGGCCCGGAGTTCTGGGCCACCCAGGCGCGGCGGCTGGACTGGGCCGAGCCCTGGACGCAGGTACGCGACTGGAGCCGGCCGCCGTTCGCCCGCTGGTTCGTCGGGGGGCGGCTCAACGCCGCGTACAACTGCGTGGACCGGCACGTGGCCGCGGGCCGCGGCGACCGGGTCGCCTTCCACTGGGAGGGCGAGCCCGGCGACACCCGCACCCTCACCTACGCCGACCTGAAGGACGAGGTCAGCCGGGCCGCCAACGCCCTGGTGGCGCTGGGCGTCCAGGCCGGCGACCGGGTCGCGATCTACATGCCGATGATCCCCGAGACGGTCGTGGCGATGCTCGCCTGCGCCCGGATCGGCGCGCCGCACACCGTGGTCTTCGGCGGCTTCTCCGCCGACGCGCTGCGCGGCCGCATCCTGGACTGCGACGCCCGGGTCGTCATCACCGCCGACGGCGGCTACCGCAAGGGCGCGCCCTCCGCGCTCAAGCCGGCCGTGGACGAGGCCGTCGAGGGCTGCCCGGACGTGCGCAGCGTGCTCGTCGTGCGCCGCACCGGCCAGGACGTCGCCTGGCACGAGGGCCGGGACGTGTGGTGGCACGACCTGGTCGCCGGGCAGTCCGCCGACCACGAGCCCGAGGCGTTCGACAGCGAGCACCCGCTCTACATCATGTACACCTCGGGCACCACGGCCCGCCCCAAGGGCATCCTGCACACCACGGGCGGCTACCTCACCCAGGCCGCGTGGACGCACTGGGCGGTCTTCGACGTCAAACCCGAGCGGGACGTCTACTGGACGGCCGCCGACATCGGCTGGGTCACCGGCCACTCCTACATCGTCTACGGCCCGCTGGCCAACGGCGTGACCTCCGTGCTCTACGAGGGCACCCCCGACTCCCCGCACCAGGGCCGCTGGTGGGAGATCGTGCAGAAGTACGGCGTGACGATCCTCTACTGCGCGCCCACCGCGATCCGCACGTTCATGAAGTGGGGCGCCCAGATCCCGGACCGCTTCGACCTGTCCTCGCTGCGGCTGCTCGGCTCGGTCGGCGAACCCATCAACCCCGAGGCGTGGATGTGGTACCGGCACGCCATCGGCGGCGACCGCTGCCCGGTCGTCGACACCTGGTGGCAGACCGAGACCGGCGCCCAGATGATCAGCCCGCTGCCCGGCGTGAGCACCTGCAAGCCCGGCTCCGCGCTGCGCGCGCTGCCCGGCGTCTCGGCGGAGGTCGTGGACGACGCGGGCCAGCCGGTGCCCAACGGCTCCGGCGGGTACCTCGTGCTCACCGAGCCCTGGCCGGGGATGCTGCGCACCATCTGGGGCGACGAGCAGCGCTACATCGACACGTACTGGTCGCGCTTCCCCGGCTACTACTTCGCCGGGGACGGCGCCAAGAAGGACGACGACGGCGACATCTGGCTGCTCGGCCGGGTGGACGACGTCATGAACGTCTCCGGGCACCGGATCTCCACCACCGAGGTCGAGTCCGCGCTCGTCTCGCACCCCTACGTCGCGGAGGCCGCGGTGGTCGGCGCCGCGGACCCGACCACCGGGCAGGGCATCGTCGCCTTCGTGATCCTGCGGGCGGACGGCGAGCAGGCCGCCGCCGACCTCGGCGCCGGCCTGGCCGGCGAGCTGCGCGCCCACGTCGCCAAGGAGATCGGGCCGATCGCCCGGCCCCGCCAGCTCCTGGTCGTCGCCGAACTCCCCAAGACCCGCTCGGGGAAGATCATGCGGCGGCTGCTGCGGGACATCGCGGAGAACCGCGCCCTGGGCGACGTGACCACGCTGACCGACTCCACGGTCATGGACGCGATCAGGGAGGGCCTGCCGAGCGGCCCGGGAGCGGCGGCCGAGGAGGAGTGAGCGCGGGGTCCCGGGCGGGACCGGCACGGCGGCCGAGGGGCCGTACGGCCGGTCCCGCCCAGGACCCCGGGTCGTACGGTCAGCCGGTGGTCGTGTGCACGGGGAAGCCCAGCGCCTGCATCGCCCGCAGCACCTCGCCGGAGTTGAAGTCACGCCGGTCCTGGCGGGTGATCAGCGCTCCGACCTGCATGATCGGGTAGCGGACACCGCCGATCTCCACCGAGGTGCCGGTGACGGGCTCGGGGGCGACCCCGTTCATCACCTGCTCCACCTCGGCCGGGTGGAAGTAGAAGTGACGGCGGGCGATGGTGACGCGCATCATGCCTCGACAGGGGACGGAGGGAAGGGAACCTGAGGTGCCACACTCTCACGATCCGGCGTGGACCCAGGAATTCCGTGGCCGTGCGACCCGGGCCCCCGGCCCCGGCCGCCGGTCACGGCGTGCGCCGGGGGTGAGCGCTCAGGACGAGGCGGCCGCGCGCAGGGGCGCGCCGACGTCGTGCAGGTGCCGCAGTGCCTGGGCGTAGGAGGACATCAGCCCGCTCTCGGCGTAGGAGATGCCCAGTTCCGCGCAGTACGCCTTCACTATCGGCTGGGCCCGCCGCAGGTGCGGGGTGGGCATGCTCGGGAAGAGGTGGTGCTCGATCTGGTAGTTGAGGCCGCCGAGCAGGACGTCCACGAACCGGCCGCCGCGCACGTTGCGCGAGGTGAGCACCTGGCGGCGCAGGAAGTCGGGCCGCACGTCGTCCGAGGTGAGCGTCGGCATGCCCTTGTGGTTCGGCGCGAAGGTGCAGCCCATGTAGACGCCGAACACCGCCTGGTGCACCACGACGAAGGCCAGTGCCTGGAGCGGGGTCAGGAGCAGCAGCAGCACCGTGACGTACCCGACGATGTGCGCGCCCAGCAGCACCGCTTCGAGGGCGCGCTGCTTGTAGACGGGGCGGAACAGCGCCCGTACCCCGGCCACGTGCAGGTTCATCCCCTCCAGCGTGAGCAGCGGGAAGAACCAGTACGCCTGGCGGCCGCCGATCCAGCGGGCCACCCCGCGGGCCCGCCGGGCCTGGCCGGTCGACCAGACCAGCACCTCGGGGTTGACGTCCGGGTCGAGGTCCTCGTGGTTGGGGTTGGCGTGGTGGCGGGTGTGCTTGTCCTGCCACCAGCCGTAGCTCATCCCCACGCACAGGTTGCCGGCGATCCGGCCCGCTATCTCGCTGGGCCGGCGCAGCCGGAACACCTGGCGGTGCGCGATGTCGTGCGCGACCAGGGCGACCTGGGCGAACAGCACCCCGAGCACCGCCGCGGTGACCAGTTGCCACCAGGAGTGGCCCAGCACGGCGAACGCCGCCCACACGCCCGCGTAGAGCGCGGCGACGCCGCCTATCCGGGCCACGTAGTAGCCGGGGCGCCGCCCCAGCAGGCCCGAGGTCGCCATCCGGCGCTGGAGGCAGGCGAAGTCGCTGCCCGCTTCCTGCGTCCCATCGGTGAGCGGCGGCGCGATGGCCACCGCCGTGGTCGAGGCGTCATCGGTCATGGCTCACGGCCCTGTCCCCGGGCGCGGCCCGGTGTATCCACTCACCCAGGATGACACCGTCTGAGGGCCGGCATGCGAGATGTCCTCGGTCGGGCCAGCGTACCTGTAGGGCGACCTCAAGCCGCACGGCGCCGGGAGGGCGCCCGCTGCGGCCGGCCGGACCTGGCGCCGGCCGAACCGGAACCCGAGCGGGCGGCGGAGCCGGCCCCGGAGCCGGTGCGGGCACCGGCGCCGTTCCTGGTCCCGGCGGAGCCGGTGCCGGTGCCGGTCCGGGCGCCGCCGGAAGCGGAACCGCCCCGGGCGCCGCCCGTGGCCGAACCGGCCGCGCGCGGTGCGTCCGAGCGGCGCCGTCCGCGGCCGCGTCCGCGGCTGCCGGAGGAGCCCGCGGCCGGCGCGGCGGCCGGCGCGGTGATGACGACGGGGACGCCGGAGGGCCTGCGGGCACCGGTGATCCGGGCCAGTTCCTCGCCCTCGGACGTGACGTCCGCGTTGTTGGCCGCGATGCCCGCGGCCGCGATCAGCCGGGCCATCTCGCGCCGCTGCTCGGGCAGGACCAGCGTCACCACGCTGCCGGACGCGCCCGCGCGGGCGGTGCGGCCGCCGCGGTGCAGGTAGTCCTTGTGGTCGGCCGGCGGGTCGACGTTCACCACCAGGTCGAGGTCGTCGATGTGCAGGCCGCGCGCGGCCACGTTGGTGGCGACCAGCACCGTCACGTCGCCGTTCTTGAGCTGGGTGAGGGTACGGGTGCGCTGCGGCTGCGACTTCCCGCCGTGCAGCGCCGCGGCCCGTACGCCGCCCGCGAGCAGGTCGCGGGTCAGCCGGTCCACGGCGCGCTTGGTGTCGAGGAACATGATCGAGCGGCCCTCGCGGGCGGCGATCCGTATGGTCGCGGCGCGCTTGTCGGCGGTCGCGACGTGCAGCACGTGGTGCTCCATCGTGGTGACCACACCGGTGCCCGGGTCGACGGAGTGCACGACCGGGTCGGTCAGGAAGCGGCTCACCAGCCGGTCGACCTGGCGGTCCAGGGTGGCCGAGAAGAGCATCCGCTGCCCGCCCTCGCGGGTCACCCGCAGCAGCGAGGTGACCTGGGGCAGGAAGCCCATGTCGGCCATCTGGTCGGCCTCGTCCAGCACGCTGATCGTCACCTGGTCCAGCCGGCAGTCGCCGCGGTTGACCAGGTCCTGGAGCCGGCCGGGGGTCGCCACGACCACCTCGGCGCCCTCGCGCAGCGCACCGGCCTGGCGGCCGATCGACAGCCCGCCGACGACCGTGGTCATCCGCAGCCGCAGCGCGCGGGCGTACGGCGTGAGCGCGTCGGTGACCTGCTGGGCCAGCTCGCGGGTGGGGACCAGGACGAGCGCCAGCGGCTGCCGGGGCTCCGCGCGCCGCCCGGAGATCCGGGCCAGCATGGCCAGCCCGAAGGCGAGCGTCTTGCCGGAGCCGGTACGGCCGCGGCCCAGCACGTCCCGGCCGGCGAGCGAGTTCGGCAGCGTCGCGCCCTGGATCGGGAAGGGCACGGTGACGCCCTGGCGGCCCAGCTCGGCCAGCAACTGCTCGGGCAGGTCCAGCTCGGCGAAGGTCTCGACCGGCGGAAGTTCGGGGGTGGTGCTCACGGGCAGCGAGAACTCGCCCTGCCCGGTCGCGGCGGCGCCGCGGTCGCGGGCGGGCGCGGGACGGAAGGAGGAGCGGGGGGAGCGGCCCGAGGACGAGCGGCTCTGAGCGGGGCGGCGGCCTTTGCCGTTGCCGTTCATACGAAGTCCTTTTCGAAGGCGGCGCGTGCCGGAAAGGACTCCGCGGTGTCGTGCCGGGCGGAGGCTCGCAGAACGGGCCGGGCGGATCTCTTGGCGGATCTCTTGCGGGATCTCGGAAAACGCCGGGGATTCGGCTGTGTTCAATCAGCCGTCACGCCGGCGGGACAAGCAGAAAAGCCGGGCCCCGCGCCCAAGGTGCGGGACCCAGCAATTGTGGTGCTATTCCCAGATCAGGCCGGGACGATGTTCTCCGCCTGCGGGCCCTTCTGGCCCTGCGTGACGTCGAAGGTGACCTTCTGGCCTTCCTGGAGCTCGCGGAAGCCCTGGGTGGCGATGTTCGAGTAGTGGGCGAAGACGTCAGCGCCGCCGCCGTCCTGCTCGATGAAGCCGAAGCCCTTTTCCGCGTTGAACCACTTAACGGTGCCGGTTGCCATATTATTCTCCTCTGATAGGGGCAGGTGCCGAGTCCACAGTTTCGCGGACTCGCGTCGCTGCATTGACCCCATCTGGAGGCCGGACAACAAAAATGCGCCCTAGGGTCACATCCCGTCAGGCGCACACAGAATTCATGGGTACCAAAACTGCAACAAAACAACCCTAGCACACGGCTCTGGACGGTGCGCGGGCCGTCAGTCGCACGGCGTGTCCGGCGCCCGCCGGGGGTCCGGGGCGCCCATGGTTCCCGGGCTTTCCGGGGTGTACGGCGCACGCTGCGGCTCCGGGGCGTGCGGCGGGTACGGCGCGCCGCCGGCCGCCGTCATCAGCCGGGACGCCGCGAGGACGGTTGCCAGCGGCGGTACGACCAGCAGGTTCCACCGCCCGGTCGTGTGCGACATCACCACGATCCGGTCGGCGGCCAGCCGGGTGGGCAGCCGGTGGACGCGGACGGGCTGCCCGTTGACGACCAACTCGCTCGGCACGACCGCCCACAGCCGGGAGCTCAGCGCCACCCGGGTGATCCGGCCGCCCAGCGGGTCCAGTACGTCCGCCAGCGCGGGCAGCTCGCGGGCCAGGTCCCAGGAGCGGGGCCACCAGGCGCCGTCGACCAGCCGGTCCGAGGACCCCGCCTCCCTGAGCGCGAGCCGGGCCGTCAGAGCCCTGCCGGTCCGGTGCGCGGGGCCGGGGCCGGGCCCGGCGCCCGGTCCGCGGGATCGTCCCGGAGCCGGTCCGGCCCCGGGACGCGGGATCGTCGAGGCCATCACGGTGTGGTGCCCTCCTCGGGCCGCGTCGGCTCGTTCTGCGCCGGCTCGTTCTGCTCCGCGTCGAGTACGGCGTCCCCCGCCGCCCGCAGGACCTCGGCGTCCACCGCGGACGCGGCGGCCAGCAGCCGCCGGCCCTCGTGGACCGAGGTGCCCGGGGGTATGACGAGCAGGTCGCAGCGGCCGACGCCGTAGGAGACCAGGCAGATCATGCTGTGGGCGGCGTCCGAGCGGTTGATGCGCAGCACGCGTTCGCCCAGCAGGAGGCGGTCGGTGCCGGTGCGCCACAGCGACCGGCTCACCGTGATCCGGCTGATGTGCGGCCAGCGCTGCTCCAACGCGGCCAGCAGGCTGGGCAGTTCACGGCTCAGGTCGTGGCTGCGCGGCCACCAGGCGCCGTCCAGCCGGTGCGGCGCGGTGCCCAGCGGGGACAGGGACAGCCGCGCCAGCGGGACGGCCGGCCCGGGAGCGGGGTCGAGAGCGGGTGCGGCGGGGTCGGGGCCCGGGGTCGTACCGGGGGAGAGCGGGGGCGGCAGGTGTGCGGTCATGAAAGGCGGTCCTCCGCGGGTCGGCCGGGCGCGTGTCCGCAGGGAGTTGGGTGACCGGGGGCCGCGCGACCGGCGGGGCCGGGCGCGGGCGGTGGATGGGGGTCGGTCCTGGCGGCACCCGTTGCGGGCGGACGGCTGGGCGCGGGGTGCGCGCGGGCCGTCGTGGCCGCCGTCGGGGGCGGCGCCGTCACGGGAGGGGGGCCGACGGGGGGCGCGGCCGGCGGAGGGCCGGCTGCCGGGTGCGGCGATCGCTCGCCCATGAGGTCTGGCCTGTCCCCGGGCTCTTCGCAGCCGCCCGGCGTCATCGCGCGCCGAGAACGACGCCGGCTCGACAGCCGGCATGCGCAATACCCTCGGTGCCGCCCAGCGTACTCCGGTCGTACCGACCCCAACCGTCCGTGCGCCCCACGCGGTGTATCCGGGGCCGCCCGCCGGGTGTCACGATATGACCGGGCCGTGTGACCCGAGGGGGAGCCGTATGACGGTGGACGTGTTCGTACGGCGGTTGAGCAGGTGGCAGGCCGAGCAGTTGCGCGAGACCTTCGCGGACCTGTGGGTCGAGGCGTACCGCGGGGCCGCCGGCCATGTGTACCAGGACCGGCAGGAGTTCCTGCTGCGCTTCGCGCAGGACCTGTCGCGGCCCGGCTTCGACATGGTCAGCGCCGGCGCCGGGAGCGGGACGGTGGGCTGCGCGTACGGCTTCCGCGCCGACCGGGGCGACGGTTCGTGGCGCGACCTCGACGAGGGCGGCCTGCCCGAGGTCGAGGAACTCACCGCGTCCGGGCAGGTGTTCGCCGTCGCCGAGCTGATGGTGCTGCCCGAGCACCGCCGCGAGGGCGTCGCCACCCGGCTGCTGGACCAGCTCCTCGTCCGGGCCGACTGCGCGCTCGCCGTCGCCCGGGTGGGCGGCGCCGACGCGCGGGCCGGCCAGGCGTTCGCGGCCTGGGGCTGGACCGAGGTCGAACGCCGGCCCCGGCACCGGTACGAGCACCCCGGCCGGGTGCCGCGCGCGACCCGCTTCTGGAGCCGGCACCTGGAGGAGTGAGCCGCCCGCAGCCGGCGGCCGGCCGCGGCCGCGGGTCCTTACGGCGACGCCGTCCGGCCGCCGCGCCACTCCACCAGGAAGATCGTGGCGTCGTCGCTGGTGATGCCGCCGCGGGTGCGCTTCAGCCCGTCGGACAGCGCGCGCACGCCGATCCGGCCGACCTCCCGCGCGACCAGCGCGACCACCAGGCCACCTGCGCGGGCGGGGTCGCTGACCTGGTCGAGCAGGGCGCCGAGCACTCCGGCGTCGGGGCCGCCGGGCCGGTCGGCCAGGGACTTCCCGGCCCGTCGCCGTCCCTTCGTCACGAGCCCGTCCCACCACCGGCCCGACGACCCGGCGCGCAGAAGCAGCCCGTGCCTGCGGCGGCCCGCGCCGTACGGCTTCCCGGCCCGGCCCGCGCTTCCCGGCCCACCACCCGGCGGACGCGGCCGGCCGGGCGCGGGGCGAAGTCCGGTGCGCCGAGGGTCTTTACGCCGGTGCTGTGGATGGATTAGAACGACAGTCGTCCGATGTTCAATGACTTCACCAGGCGCCCAGCTCCCGACAAGGGAGAAGTGTGCCCGGAGTCAGGTCGATTCATCGGATCACTCGGTGCTGTACGAGCCCGCATGACCCCGTACGGCCCCGTGCAGCACCGTATGAAACCGCGTCGCCCGCTTCTGACCGCCCCGTCGTCCCGCTCGGCCGTACGTCCCGCCCTGGAGGGCACCGTGCAGATCGTTCCGCTGTCCCGCAGGGCCCGGCTCCGGCGTGCCCTCTCGCTCTGGTCGGCGCTGCTCGCCGCGCTGGCCGGCATCGTTGTCATCGGGTCGGGGACCGCCGCGGCGGGGACGGCCGCGGCGGCGACCACCGCCTGGCGGCACGGGGCGTTCGGGCTCGACCCGGCCGGGGTCGTCAGCCGCTCCGACATCGTGCTCGGGTCGCCGAACCCCGACCCCACCGCGTCCATGCCGCTGGGCAACGGCTCGCTCGGCGTGGCCGCCTGGGCCGCCGACGGCTTCACCGCGCAGCTCAACCGTTCCGACACGATGCCGGACCGCAAGTCGCCCGGGCAGCTCACCATCCCGGGCCTGTCGGTGATCTCGCACGCCGCCGACTTCTCCGGGCGGCTGGACCTGACCGACGGCGTCCTGCGCGAGTCCGGCGGCGGGATGTCGATGAAGGCGTGGGTGGCGGCGGGCAAGGACGAGTTGATCGTCGACGTCAGCGGCGCCGACCCCCGGGTCGCGCAGAGCGCGAGCGTGGACCTGTGGGCCGGGCGCAAGCCGGCCGCGGCCGTTTTTGGCGGCGTCGGCACGCTCGCCGAGACCTGGCAGGACGGCGGCCCGCCGATCGGCAGCGGGAGGACGTTCGGCTCGCTGGCCGCGCTCAGCGCGGGCGGCGAGCGGGTGAGCACCACCGTGGCGGGCCCCACCCGGGTGACGGCGGACTTCCGGCCGCACGCCGACGGCACGTTCCGCGTCGTGGTCGCCGCCCCCGCGTGGACCGGCGGCGACGCCGCCAAGGCCGCGTCCCGGTTGATCGGCGGCGACGTGACCGCAGCCGAGTCGCGCCTGATGTCCGCCCAGGACCGCTGGTGGAGCGGCTTCTGGTCGCACTCCGGCCTGATCGAGATGGACTCGGCAGACGGCAGCGCCGCCTATATCGAGAACCTGCGCACGCTCTACCTCTACGAGGAGGCGGCGTCGATGAAGAAGGGCATCTACCCGGGCAGCCAGGCCGGCGAGGCCGACATGTTCGCCTGGAGCAAGGACACCCAGACCTGGACGCCGTCCGCGTACTGGCTGTGGAACCTGCGCACCCAGATCTCGGCCAACATGAGCTCGGGCAACTACGCCCTGAACACACCCATCTTCGACATGTACGCCGAGGACACCTCCGCCATCGAGGACTGGACCAAGGCGGCCATGGGCGGCCTGCCCGGCTCCTGCGTACCGGAGACGATGCGGTTCAACGGCAACGGCCTCGACATCCCCACCGGCAACTGCAGCCAGGCGAGTTCGCCGAACTGGAACGCGCTGGACATCTCCAGCGGCCCCGAGGTCGCGCTCTACATGTGGCAGCAGTACCAGGCCACCGGCGACCTGGCCGCGCTGAAGCGGTACTTCCCGTTCATCAAGTCCACCGCCGAGTTCCAGCTCGCCTACCAGAAGGTCGGCGCCGACGGGCTGCTGCACGCCAACGCCAACGCGCACGAGACGCAGTGGGCCGTGCAGGACCCGACCACCGACATCGCGGTCGACCACACCCTCTTCCCGGTCGTCGCACGCGCCGCCGCGCTGCTGGGCACCGCCCGGACCGGCGACGCCGACCTCGTCCGGCGGGTCACCGAGGCCATGACGCAGATCCCGCCGTACCCGCGGACCGACCAGGACACCAGGACCGCGCTGCTCAACCCGGACTACTCGCAGAGCCGGACGGCCGCGGCGGACGCCACCGGCACCGACATGATCGCGATCTCGTACCAGCCGGCCGCGCAGCGCCGCAACGGCGAGAACATCGAGCTCGAACCGCTGTGGCCCTGGGACACGGTGAGCGACCAGGACACGAACCTCTTCGCGCTGGAGCAGCGCGGCTACGCCCACCGGCCCAACAAGGGCGGCAACGACTGGTCGATGGACGCGATCGACGCCGCCCGGCTGGAGGACCCCGCCGAGGTGCGCGCCGACCTCGTCTCGCTGACCGAGGGCCACCAGGTGTACCCGAACGGGTTCGCCGACCTGGGGAACACCGTCGGCTACCAGCCTTACATCGAGCAGGAGTCGGGCGCGGCTACCGCGGTCGACGAGGCGCTCGCGCAGGACTACGACGGCATCATCCGCTTCGCGCCCGCCTGGCCGGCCGACTGGGACGGCAGCGGCAGCGTCTACGTCCAGGGCAACGACAAGGTCGATGTCCAGGTGCAGGGCGGCGAGTTGACCACCGCCGCGATCGAGGCGGGCAGCAGCGGCACGCTGCGGGTCAAGAACCCTTGGTCCGGGCAGCGCACCGAGGTGGTCGACGGCCGCACCGGCCGCACCGTGGTCGCGCCGAGCACCGGACGGCCTGCTCAACGTGCCCGTGCGGAAGGGGAGTTCGTACCTGGTGCAGCGGGCCGCCGCGCCGACGGGCGCCCTGCCGTACGCCGGGGTGACCGGTGGCGCGCCCGGTTCCTCTCGGCACCTGGGGCCCGTGCGGATCGGGCTGGACACGACCGCCGACCCGGCCGGCACCGCCACCGTCGGCGCCGTGCTCGACACCACCGACCACGCCTACGGCCTCACCCGGGTCGACCTGCCCGGCGGCGCCACCACGGCGGGCGACGTCGGCGGCCTCACCGCCCGCACCACCGCGGCCGCGCCGCCGCACGGCGCGAGCGCCATGGCCTTCGACGTCGCCGACGACGTCGCCGCCACCGGGGCGTACGACGCGAAGGTCACCGTCTCCTACTTCGACGTCGGCGCCGGCGACGTGGCCCTGCGCTACGACGCCGGGCCCGGCGACACCGACCACGACGGCGGCGGCTTCGCGCTCACCGGCAGCGGGACCTGGAAGACCGCCGAACTCACCGTCAAGGGCGCCTACTTCGGCGGGCTGGCGGGCGCCGGCACCGACTTCCGGCTCCAGTCCGCGCAGCCCCTGACCGTGCACAGCGTCGGCGTGGACGTCACCGGTGCGTGGGTGCCGGACCGGCGCGCCTTCCCGCCCGCGCCCGTCATCACCACCCCGCGCGGCGGCGCCACCGTCAAGCTCGCGTCGTCCTTCTCCGGCACGGCGGTCCCGGACGGCGCCGTCACCGTCCACGAGGGGTCGGCGGCCCTGTGCGCCACCACCGCGGACGACACCGGCGCGTGGAGCTGCGCGCCCGCCGGCGGGCTCACCGCGGGCCGGCAGACCGTCACCGCGACGGCGGCCGACCCGACCGGCCTGACCGGCGACGCGTCGGCGGCCGTCAGCTTCGACGCCTCGGACCTGCCGCCCGGTACCGCCGTGGTCGGCGCGGTCGTCGGCGCGACCGACCACGCCTACGGCATGAGTGAGGACGAGAAGCCCTCCGGCGGGTTCGACGGCCCGACGACCGCCTCGGTGGTCGGCGGCCTGAGCGCCCGCACCAGCACCGAGGGCAACATCTACTTCGACATCGACGACACCGTCGCCCACGCCGGCTCCTACGACGCGGTGTTCACCGTCGCGTACTACGACCAGGGCGCCGGCTCGATCTCCGTCCAGTACGACGACGGCACCGGCAACCCGTACAGGTCGACGTCCGACAGCATCCCGCTGACCGGCACCGACACCTGGAAGACCGCGACGGTCAGCGCCCCGGACGCCTACTTCGGCGGGCAGCAGCACTCGGGCGCCGACTTCCGGCTGCGCAACGGCGGCGGGCAGGTGACGGTGCACGCCGTCGCCGTGAAGGTCAGCGGTGACGGCGTGCCGGACGCGAGTCCGTTCGCGCCGCCGGTCACCGTCACCGCGCCCGCCGCGGGGGCCACCGTCACCGCGACCCCGACCGTCACCGGCACCGCGGAACCGGGCGCCGAGGTGACCGTCACGGCCGAGGGCGCGCGGGTGTGCGCCGCCGCGGCGGACGACGGCGGGGCGTGGACCTGCACGGCGCCGGACGCCCTGGGGTCCGGCGGCCACACCCTGACGGCGACGGCAGCCGACCCGACCGGCACGCAGGCCGCGGCCGGGACGGTGGAGGTGACCGTGCAATAGGGCGCGCCACAAGGTGGGTCGGGGCCCGGGCGGCCCCGACCGGCCCCGCGGTGGCGGCGCCGAGGGGCGTACGGCGTGGTGGCAGGATGGCCGCAGACCGATGGAGAGGGAGCGGGACATGGCCGTCATCCACCGCACCACGCTGAAGCCCGGCAAGTCTGATCTGCTGGCCGGGTGGCTGCCCGCGCGGCCCTGGCATCGCGGCGGCCCCGAGCCCGACCTGGCGAAGGCGGGCGGCTTCCGGCTCGACGACCCGCGCGGCGAGGTCGGGATCGAACTCGCGGCCGTCACCGACCGCTCCGGGCCGCGGCCGCTGACGTACCACGTGCCGCTCACCTACCGCGGGGCGCCGCTCGACGGGGCGGAGCACGCGCTCATCGGCACCGCCGAGCACGGCGTGCTGGGGCGGCGGTGGATCTACGACGGCGCCCACGACCCGGTGGCCGTCGCCCAGTTGATCGGCCTGGTGCTCGGCGAGAGCGCGCCGCAGGCGCAGGGCGAGAGCCACACGCCCGACCCGTCGGTGCGCGGGTACTGCCCGGATCGTACGGGGGCGCTCGCGTCCTTCCGCGGGGTTGCGGAGACCGGCGCGGTGGCCGTGACGGCGACGGAGGGGCCGGACGCCACCGATGTGCTGGTGCGTACGGGAGCAAGCGGCCACGGCGGCGGCGGGGTTGACGGTGGCGCGGTAGCCGCCGGGGCGGTGCTGCTGCGGGTGAACCGGCTGCTGCGGCCGGCCGGGGGCGGGTCAACGGCTGCCCTGCCGGAGCCCGTTGAGGAGGGTCTCGTCGGCCACGTCAGCGCCTTCTGGGACCAGCCGGACGGCGTCAGGGCGCGCGGGCTGTTCGCGGTCGTCCGCGGTGCGGACGGCGATCGGCCGGCCGCGTGATCCGGCGCTGAGCGCAACGGCGGCCCATGGGACTGGAGTTGCGCCAGAGGGACTCCGGCCGGTATCCACAGCGGTAACGCTGCGGGGAAGGTGACGGCATGGCAGGGCTGACGGACGCCTGGAAGCGGTCCGCGATCGGAAGGCTGTGGAAACAGTCCGTCCACATAGAGTTGATGCACCGTTCGATGGGCTTCGCCGCGCTCGGCTTCGTCACGCTGATGCCGCTGCTGGTGGTGATCGCCGCCGCGACGCCCTGGGAGCACCGGCCCGGCTTCGCGCAGTGGGTCGTCGACGGCATGGGCCTGGACGCGTCCGGCTCGCTGAGCGTCCGCAGCCTGTTCGCGGCGCCGCGCAACGTGCTGAGCGCCACCAGCGCGTGGAGCCTGGCGTCGCTGGCGTACTTCGGCCTCACCTTCGTGGCGAGCGTGGAGACCGGCTACCGCAAGATCTGGGACCAGCCGACCGGGCCGTGGCACCGCGACTGGCGGCGCACCGTGTGGCTGGTGGTGCTGACCTCCTACCTGTTCTGCGAGTCGCAGAGCGCGGCCGTGATGGGCAGCGGCCCGATGCGCGGCGGCGTACGGCTCGGCCTGACCTTCCTGGTCGGCGTCGCGTTCTTCGCGTGGGGCCAGAGCTTCCTGCTCGGTGGCGGCGTCGACCTGCGCACCGCGCTGCCGGGCGCGGTCTTCACCATGCTCGGCCTGGCCGGCCTGCGGGTCTTCTCCCACCTGGTCTTCGCGCCGATGATCGTCAGCAACGCGGTGACCTACGGCCCGGTCGGCACCGTACTGACCGTGGTGACCTGGCTGGTGGGCGTCGGGTTCGTCGTCTTCGGCGGCGCACTTCTCGGCCGCCACGTCCGCGACGGCCGCATGCTGCGCCAGGGCGGCGAGATCCCGCGCCCGCCGCAGCCCGACGAGTGGTACGAGATCCCCGAGGAGCCCGCCCCGGGCGTGCGCTGGCGCCACGACGGCGCGGGCGGGGCGATCGACTGACGCCGCCCCCGCCCCGCCGCCCGAACTGCCCGCCTACTGAACGAAACTGTCCGTGAACGCGAGGCTGTTCTGGCTGATCTCGCTGCACGTGGACAGCGAGTTGGCGCTGCCGCTGCACGGCTGGTCGCGGTCGACCGACCAGAACGCAAGCCGTCCGACGCCGTTCTGCGTGGCGAAGCTCCTCACCGTCTGGGCGTCCGCCAGGGTGAACGTGGAGCCGTCGTCGTTCTTGCCGATCATCGGGGTGATCCCGAGGTTGGCGTAGCTGTAGCCGGAGTCGACGGACTGCATCTGCGCGAGCGTGGCCTGCGCGGCGGCGACCGAACCCTGGCCCATCTCGGTGCCGGTGCCCGAGTAGTAGTCCATGGTCATGATGTTGACCACGTCGATCTTGATGCCGGCGTTCTTTGCGGCCTTGAGGATGTTGACGCCGTCGCTGGTCAGCCCGCTGGCCAGCACCGGCAGGGTCATCGAGAACTGCAGGCCCGGGTTGGACGCCTTGAGGTCCTTCATCGCCTGCATCTGGCGGGCCGTGGCGGCGGTGTCCGCGATGGCGGCGCCCTCGATGTCGAAGTCGAGCTGGCTGACCCCGTAGTCGTTGATGATGGCCTGGTACCCGGCGTCGATGCTGCTCTGGTCGGAGCAGGTCCAGGCGAGCGCCTCGCCGGCCGATCCGCCGGAGGAGATGATGACGGAGGCGCCCTCGGACTTCGCCCGGGCGATCTCGGGGTCGGTGAACGAGTCGTTCCCGATGGGGAGGGTGTCGCCCCAGATCTGGTTGCAGCCCTCGCCGAGGACGAACGCGGCTGTGTAGGACTTGAGGTTGTGCTGCGTGACGGCGGTGTCGAGCATGCCTTCCTGGCCGTTCGACATGTCGACGTAGGGGGCTACGGAGTAGGCACTGCTCGCCGCCGCGGCGGTGCCGGCAGGTGCCAGAGCGACGACCGCGCCGGTGGTCGCGAGCGCGAGAGCGCAGACGGAAGCGGAAAATTTAGCCATGTGCATGACATGACTCCTCTTGGGATGCCCCGAAGGCATCGAGTAGTGGGGGGTGTTGTCGCGCAGGCCCTGGCGTTGGTACATACCAAACAACGTGCGAGCCGTCACGTCAAGAGGACTAGACCAACGAGGATCGGTCCCGATCTACGCCATCCGCCGTGCCCCGCAGACGACCCGCGAACGCGGCCCCCGGCGGCACCGGGGGCCGCGTTCGCGCCGGCCGCGTTCCGCCTATCCGCTGTAGGTGTAGGTGAAGTGGGGGGTGTCGTACTGGGCGCCGCTCTTCTCGTAGGTGAACCAGTACGTGACGACGGTGCCCGATGAGAGCCCGCTGACGTTCTGCGTCCAGGTGCCCGAGCTGTTGGTCATCCGGAAGTTCTGCTGGCCGCCGCCGTTGATCAGGTAGTGCACGTCCACGTAGGCCGCGGGCGTCGTCGGCGTGAAGGTGATCCGCGCCTGGCCGCCGCCGGTGGACACGGCGTTGGCGGTGTAGTCGGGCGAGGTCGTGCCGCCGGTGGTGCTCCCGGTGGACGTGCCGGTGGACGTGCCCGTGCTGGTGCCGGACGACGTGCCGGACGACGTACCCGTGGAGGTGCCGGAGGAGGTGCTGCTCCCGTTGGTGGTCTCGTTGACGGAGACCCAGTCGACGGTCATGGCCGCGCCGGAGCTGATGTCGGCCGAGGGCGAGGTGCAGCCGCAGACCTTGTTGGGGTAGGAACCGCCGATCGCGACATCGAAGATGGCGAAGAAGCCGTGGTCGACGGCCGCTTGCCAGGTGGCGGTGGACACCTGGTTCTCGCTGACCGTGTACGTCAGGTTGCCGTCCAGGTAGAAGCGGAGCTGCTCGGCGGCGGTGTTGGTGCGGTCCACGATCACCGAGTACGTGTGGAAGCCGGTCTGGCAGCCGCCGCACGACTGGAGTCCGCTGCTGATGCCGTCCGGGTCGTGGCACTCGCCGGCCCACACACCGCAGTGGAAGGTGGTGGAGTGCTGGCTCAGCGCGTTGACGTCCTCCATGATGTCCATCTCGCCGATGCTCGGCCAGTTGGTCGCGCCGACCGGACGGGCGTCTGCGCCCATCGCCCAGAAGGCGGGCCAGTAGCCCAGCCCCGAGGCCGGGTTGGGCTGCTCAAGCGAGGCGCTGATCTCCATCTGCCCGCCGGCCGGGGCGGCGAAGTCGGTGCGCTGGGTCTCGATCCGGCCCGAAGTCCAGTTCCCGGCACCGTCCTTGACCGGCTTGATCACCAAGTGGCCCGAGCCGTCCTGGTAGACGTTCGTGGTCGAGTCGGTGGCCGTCTCTATCTCGCCCGTGCCCCACATCGTGGCCGCGCCGGGGTAGCCGTAGCCCGTACCGGTGTCGTAGAGCCAGTCGGCCCGGTTGAGGCCGCTTCCCGACGCGCCGTTGAAGTCGTCGCTGAACACCGTGGTCCAGCCGGCCGGCGGACCCGGTACCGCGGCCGCGGCCGAGCCGCCGGAGACCGACAGCCCCAGGGCGCCGGCGATCAGCAGGAGCAGGGCGCTGAGTGCGGTCGACAGGACTCGCCGGCGGCGACCCCCGCCGCCCGGCGCGAGGCCGGGCAATGCGTTCTTCCTCATGGGTGGTTGTGACCTTTCTCCAATAGGTGGGGTCAGTTGAAGGGGTCGGGTACGAGTGGGCCCCGCGGCGCGGTGGCGCGGCGGTCCGGCCCGCGACGGCGGCGGCCGATGGGCCGCCGCCCGCGGGCCAGGCGCGGAACAGGGGTTCTGCGCAACGGAATCGGCGTTCCTTGTCTGTTCAGGAAGTGAACGGGAAGTGCGGTCCGGCCGGATGACATCTGCATGCCTCAACTGCGTCGGTTCTCCTCCACCGAGGAAACCTTCGAGTCAGCGGCTTGGAAGCGCTCTCAGCCAACAGGATCGTGATGGAGTCTCAGTGCATGGCGCGCACGCGTCAATGACTTGAACAAGATCGAGTCAACGACGACCACTTGCCGCTCCGTATGTCCGCCGGTGGGACGGTGGCGCCGACGCCTAACCGTTCCCGGTGCGGATTTTTTGGTCCCCGCCCTTGACCGCCTCGCCGACGGGGCTGCACATTGTCCGCACAGCCGGTACTGAGAGCGCTCTCAGAATCCCCTCTTGAGGAGTTCCTACGGGTAACCGACCGCTGGTCCCCCACCCCGCACGGAAGGGCACTCATGGCTCCGTCCCCCAACCGCCCGCCCCGGTGCGCCGCCGGCTGCTCGGCGCGCTCCTCACCGTCCTGGCCGTACTCGGCCTGGGCCTGACCGGCGTGTCCGGCGCGCATGCCGCCGACGACCACACGGACGCCGCCGGCGGGACCGGGAGCTTCCCGATCACGTTCCAGAACAACACCGGCGGCACGTACGGCGACGCGCAGGTCTACGTCACCGTGCTGGGCCAGGTCACGCCCGGCCAGTGGTCGTACATGAAGCCGGACGGGTCGATGGTCCACATCAACCACCTGGACGCGACCGCCCCCGGCCATCTCACCAAGAACGGCGTGGACTACCCCGACATGTCCTTCACGCCGGCCCAGACCCGGGCGCGCACCGTCCCGTCCCCGAGCCAGATCCGCGGCGGGCGGATCTACGTCTCCCTCGGCTCACCGCTGTACATCCCGGTCTCCCCGGACGACCAGGGCTGGGGCGGACCCGACCTGCGCAATCCGGCCGACCCCAACAGCGATGTCTACTACGACTGGTACGAGTACACGTACGTCGCCGGCCAGGTGGCGTTCGGCGGCAACACGACACAGGTCGACCAGTTCGGCTTCCCCATGACGTCCCGTCTGGCGCAGACGTCCAGCGGCTACGACAACACCGTCGGGATCACCCTGTCCCGGGCCCAGGTCATGGCGCAGTACGCCGCGTCGGTCGGCGCCCCGTTCACGCCGCTGGAGAACACCTACCGGATCGTGGCGCCGCGCTCGTCCGACCTGTTCCTCGCCGGCGGTCCGCAGGCGGACTACCTCCAGTCGGCGATCGACCGGACCTGGTCCTACTACAGCGCGCACCAGTTCACCCTCACCCGGCTCGGCGAGACCTTCACCGGGCAGGTCAGCGGCACCACCTTGACCTTCACCAAGGACGGCGCCGGTCCGTTCCGGCTCGAAGAGCCCACCTCGCCGGACGTGATGGCCTGCGCCGGCGCCCTGGCCTCGGGCAGCGACACGGAGAAGCAGCTCGGCGCCGAATTCTGCGCCGCCTTCAACCGGGGCGTCGAGCTCGACACATCGCAGTGGTACACCCCGTCGGCCTACTACACGGGAAGCCCGAAGAACGACTACGCCGGCTTCTTCCACACGATCGGCATCAACAACCGCTCGTACGGCTTCCCTTACGACGACATCAACGACCAGTCGTCGGTGCAGATCCTCGGCAACAGCGACGAGCCGACGAGCTTGAGTCTCGGTATCGGCTGGTAACACGCGGGCGCCGTTTGCCGTTTGTCGCCCGGTCGCTCGTCGCCCGTCGCCCGCCGCTCCCGGTTTTCCGGGGGCGGCGGGCGCGCATGCCTCGGCCCGAGAGTCGCCGAACGGGTGACTGTTCGTGCACATGTGCCCGTGGGGGAGAGGGTGCGCCCCGCCCTATAGTTACTCGCTGTCCGCTACCTCGTAGGGCGGTCGCCGGCGGTTCACGGTTCGGTTCGACGTCGAGGGAGGCCGCTCATGGCCAGCGCGTTTCAGGAGCGCAAGCTCAAGGGGATGTTCGCCGCGTTCGACGCGGACAGCGACGGCTATCTGCGCGAGGAGGACTTCAGGGCGCTCGTCGCCCGCTGGAGCCTGCTACCGGGAGTGAGCCCGGGAACGGAGCTGCGCGCACGGGTGGAGACGCTGCTGATGGGCTGGTGGGCGGCGCTGCTGGAAGCGGGGGACGCCAACGGAGACGGGACGGTCGACCTGGGCGAAGTGCTCCTGCTCGTCGACAGGTTGCCCGCCATGGTCGCGGACGTGACCTCGACCGCCGACACGGTCTTCGACGCCGTGGACGCCAACGGCGACGGCTTCATCTCCGCGGAGGAGCACCGCAGGCTCGTCGAGACCTGGAACGGGCGGCCCGTGGACATGACGGGCGTCTTCGCACTCCTCGACCTGAACGGCGACGGCCACCTCAGCCGCGAGGAATTCGCCCTGCTGTGGCGCCAGTTCTGGATCAGCGACGACCCGGCGGAACCGGGCAACTGGCTCTGCGGCCGTTTCCCCACGTAGCGGGCTGCCCCCAGCCTCCCGCAACCCCCCGGGGCGGCCCACCACCCCCGAACCCGCCGACCACGCAATCCTCCGAACCCGACCAACTCCGTAGGCCATGCGGGAATCGGACCCACAACCAGTGGACTCAACGGCGCGAGGGGGCCTCAACTCTTCCGGCTGGCCGCGACGGCGTCCGTGTACTGTTCCGCTGTCAGGTCGGAGTCCTCGATGCCCAACTCGACGAGCACCGCGCGGACATCGGCGAGTGCGTCGTGCAACTGGTCTTCCTCGACGATGGTTTCCAGCTCGATCCAGTCGCCGTCCACCTCAGGTACCCGGACCAGGGTGGCGAGCATCTTCCGTCCACGGGCCTCCAGATCGTAGTTCCGGCACCGCTTCTCGAACCGGATCAGGGGCACGAACCCCAGGCTCTCAAGCATGGCGTGCACCGCGCCGGGGTCGTCGATGCCGGTCTCGTACTCCGGTTTGGACCCGGACGCTTCATCGACCCGGGCATCCTTGTACGTCAGCACCGAGCGGGTGTCGTCGGCGCCGTGGATCGTCCGTACCCGCAACTCGCGGTCGCCGCCGCTGATCGCCTGGCCGGGGCTGTCGTAGTAGGCGTCCTCGTACCGCTCGGGCCGACCGGTCGCGCGCTCTTCGAGCAGCGCGTGCACCCGCTCGGGATCGCGCACACGGGCCTTCAACTCTGCCTCGATCACAGGGGCGTTCCCTTCCCTCAGATGGCGCGTTCACCCTCGGCGAGCAGCGCGTCGAACATGCGGCAGAAGCCGCGGAACATCGGTCCGTTCGGCGTCCGCATCACCTTGTACACCGCGGACTCATGCCCTTCCCGGCCCGCGTCGAAGGCGGATACGTACATCGTGGTGTCCAGCCGGATCACCCGCCATGTCGGCATGATCCGGTACCGATACACCGCCAGGTCCCTGCCCGGGGCCAGCTCGCGCAGCCGCGCCTCTGCGAGCCGGATTCCGCCGGCCAGGGACTCCGCGGACTCTCCGATCTCCGCCGCCCGCGCGGCCAGGGCGGGCGAGTCCGGGTCGAGCAGCAGTACCCGGGCCCGGGGAGGCTGAGGGCGCGTCAGGCCGTCGCGCAGCAGCGCGTCGTTGAGGGCGACCAGGCCGAGGCCGCGCACGGCCAGCACATCGAGTTCGACCGCGCTCTCGGCCTGCCGCTGGATCTCCTCGGCCGCCGACGCCTGCGACGCGTACACACGGACGACTTCGGGGAACGCCGCCAGGTCGAGCGCGGCGTTGCCGCTGCGCGCTTGGCGACTCGGGGCCAGACCGAGCAGGCGCCGGGCGTCGTCGGGCATGGCCAGGCCGTCGGCGACTCGCTCGTACACGTCCAGGCGGGAGATCTCCCGGCGCCCGTTGATGACCTCGTTCACCCGGCCCTGGGTCATGTCGACGGCCGCGGCGATACGGGCCTGGCTCGCGCCGGTGTACTGCTGCCCATCCCCCGGCCGCCGAAGCCCAGCGGCGTACTGCCCATGGCCGGTCGACCGCAGATACCCTGACCGTCTCGAGAAGGAGGCACACCATGGCCGAGTGGATCGATCCCCGTTACGCGGACATCATCGCGGCGATGCGCCGGACCCAGGCTGCCCGCGGCGAGGACCAATCGGACGACGGCCGGCTCTACTTCCGCGGATTCGTGATCCCCGGCGAGCCCCGCTGATGGCGTCATCGAGTGACACCGAGTGAGCGTGCTCCTGCGAGACATCCTGTAGGGCACACCGCGAGCACGGCGGGTGGTACCGGGGGCGGAGTCGGCCCATGGCCCGTCGCATACGCCTCCCGTACCGCCGGAAACACCCGCTTCACAAACGGCGCCCGCCGAAACCGACCCTCTGGCCTCAGGTCCGAGCGGGCATGAGGCGGCCGCTCGGGCCGCAGACCAGGGCCTTCACCGGGGCCGGGAGGAGGTCCGGCGGGCGGGCGGGCGTCGGGCGGGCCGGGTTGTTCCGGAGCGTGATCGGGCGGGCGCGGAGTTCGCCCTTGACAGATCATTGGCCTAGACCAAATATGGGCGCAGTCACGCGCGTCAGGTCAATTCCCCTGGATCCGGGTGGCCTTGAGGCCGGACGAATCCCGCCCGGATGTCCGCTGGATACCGGGCCGATGCTGGTCCGCTGGTGTTCTGCTGCTCTATTTCCTTTGGTAGGAGCGTTGATGAGACGATCTGGACCTGTTCGCGCGTTGCTGGCCGCTTCGGCGGCCGCCGCCGTGTCCGCCGGACTGGTGGTGGCGGGGGGAGGCGCCGCACAGGCCGCTCCGGCCTTCCGGGCGCCCATGCCGGCCCACGTGGCCGCGCCGTACTACGAGACGTATTCCGGTGGGAGCCCGGCCGACCTCGCGGCCCAGTCCCACAACAAGTACCTGACGCTGGCGTTCCTCCAGACGCCCGCGGCCGGGTCCTGTACGGCGACCTGGAACGGGGACGCCACGCAGCCGGTCTCCAAGTCGGTCCTCGGCAAGGACATCGCCACCCTCCAGGCGCGCGGCGGCAACGCCATCCCGTCGTTCGGCGGCTACGCGGCGGACACCACCGGAACCGACATCGCCGACAGCTGCACCGACGTCGACTCGATCGCGGCGGTCTACGAAAGCCTGGTCACCACCTACGGCGTGACCAGGATCGACCTCGACGTCGAGGCCGACTCCCTCTCCGCCACGGCGGGGATCGACCGCCGCAACAAGGCGGTTGCCCAGGTCGAGAACTGGGCCCACCGCACGCACCGCAGCGTGCAGTTCTCGTACACGCTGCCGTCGACGACCACCGGCCTCGGCGCCACCGGCGTGGCCCTGCTCCAGAACGCCGTCGCGAACCACGCCCGGGTGGACGTCGTCAACATCATGACGTTCGACTACTACGACGGCGCTACGCACGAAATGGCGACCGACACCGAGACGGCCGCCGCCGGTCTGCACGGCCAACTGGCCGCGCTCTACCCGTCGGTGCCGTCGTCGCGGCTGTGGAGCAGGATCGGCGTGACCGAGATGCCCGGGATCGACGACTTCGGCGCCGCGGAGACGTTCACCACGGCGGACGCCGCCACGGTGGAGCACTGGGCCGCCGCGAAGGGGATCAACACCCTGTCCTTCTGGGCGCTCCAGCGGGACAACGGGACCTGCCCCGGCACCGCCGGCGCCGGCGCCTGCTCCGGTGTGGCGCAGGCCGACTGGTACTTCAGCCGCACCTTCGAGCCGTTCGCCCACTCCAACTGGCCGTGGGCGGCGAGCCGTTCCGCCCAGGCGGCGCCGAAGTCCGCGCCGCGGCAGGCGGGTCGGGGCTCGCGCATGTGACCGTTCCGGGCCCCGACCGGCACCGATCGAAGCCGGCCGGGGCCCGGGCACCAGGTACGTGTTCTCGGCCCCTGACCGTCCACGTCGTCGCTGCCGGCGTCCTGGCGCATCGGCCATGTCCGGCTCGACCGGCTAACGCGGCCGCTGGTGGAGATGTTCGCGCACGCCGATACAAGAGTCGTAGCTCCTGCGCTTTGCTCACCAACGCCGCGCGAACTGTACATCATGCGTTGATTGCCGCCAGGGCTCATCGCGGGCCGCCGGAGGTGTGGGCTTTCGCGGGAGATCAGTCGCTCGTCGGCGGAGGCGTTGGCATACGGTGATGTCGGTGATGATGTAGGTGCTGGGCTCGCTGCCCTTCGACGAGCGTTTGTAGGTGATGAGCGCGACCGCGCTGCGGTGCTGACGCAATCTGGGAGCGGCCGACAGCCGGGCCGATCGATCTGTGTGGTGTAGCGGGTGTCCTTGAGGCAGGCGTCGAGGAACCGGTCTCGCCGCTGTCGACAGGACGAGCCTGCGCGCCGTCGAGGCGGCAGCGGGGCAGGTTGTCGGGCCGAAGTGACGTCGGTGTTCTGGCACCTTGGCGGCGGAGTTCGGGTCCGGAGAGGAGTGGCAGTTGTCGCCAGTTGGACCCCGCGGTGCCGCTCGGCCTTGGTGCGTGGCCGGGGCGTGGGTCTGCGAACCGCTGCCGTTGTAGTGCTGCGACGGTGCCGAGCTGCTGCCGCCGCTGCTCTTTCCGCGTGTCGTCTATACCGCTGCTGCCTGCCTTGAGCGCCAGCGGCAGCGCCACGGCCAGTACGAGCACCGCGATCACGGCGGCATGATGTACACTGCCTTGCTCTTCTTCGGCTGAGGGGCAAGGCCGGGGTCGTGCCGAGGGCCGCCGGGCGCGCCGCGCATCGCCATCGGGTGTTGCTGCCGCGGGTAGCCTGTAGCCCGCCGGTCCGCCGTGCTGCGGGTGGGTGGCGGCGGCACGGGCGGGTACGCGCCGGCGCCCAGGCCGCCGTACCCGGCTGCTGGCGGCGGGGTGGGCGGCGGCACGGGTCCGCCGGCAGGGGCGGCCCGCCGCCTGGGTCGCCTGGTAGGCCGTCGACGGCCCGCTGGCCCGCGTGGCTGGTGGGGGCCGGCGGACGGCGGTGCGGGGGGCGGCGTCGGCGCGGTCTGCGTGGGCTGGTAGGTGTTGGCGTTTGGCCGTCGGGGCGGGTGATGCCGGCGGGGCGTGCCCGCCTACTGTGTCGGGGTGTAGCCGGCAGCTCGTGCGTGGATGTCGGCGGTGAGCGCGGCCGGCAGCCACTGGTCGGGACGGCGCAGCAGCGTACTCCGTCGCGGACTGGCAGAGCGTGATGACCTCGGCGATCGACGGGCGCCGGGCGGGGTCCTTCTCGAGGCAACGCGCGACCAGCGATCGTAGCTGCTCGGGCAGCGCGGCAGGTCGGGTTCCACGTGCACGACCCGGTGGAGCACGGCGTGCGAGGGGCCCAAGCCGGAGGCGGGCGCGCCGATCGCGGCGTACGCGGCGACCTGGCCGAGCGCGAACACGTCGGTGGCCGGGGTGATCTCGCGCACGGTCGCCTGTTCCGGCGCCATGAAGGCGGGCGTGCCGACGGTGACGTCGCTGCGTGCTCGGAGGCGTCGCGGCGCTGGGATTCCGAGAGCACGGAGCCGCGGACCGTAGGCGTCAGCCCCGTTGACGGCTTAGGTCACGGTGGACGATGCCCGCGCCGTGGATGACGTGCAGTGCCTCGGCGATGCCGGCGATCAGCAGCACACCGTCTCGACGGGCAGCGCGCCATGCGCGACGACCGCGTCGGCGAGCGAGGGCCCGGCACGTACGCGGTCGCCAGCCACGGCTGCGCGGCGTCGGTCGGCGTCGATGACCGGTGCGGTGAACAAACCCTGCACGCGTTGCGCGGACTGCACCTCCTGGGCGAACCGGCGGCGGAATTCGGCGTCTTCGCCGAACTCGGGCCGGATCACCTTGATGGCCACCGGCCGCCCGCCGGGGTGTACGACAGGTACACCTTGCCCATGCCGCCCGCGCCGAGCTTGGCGGCGAGCCGGTAACTACAGTGTGTGTAGTAAAAGTGCTGTCCGCCGCCCGGTATCTCTAACTTGTCGTTGCTCCATCGTGCAGAAATATCGGCGTTCCTTGGCCGCGCGACTGGATCGCAGCGTGGAAACGGCGGCGGAGGCGATCTCGGAGAGCCTGGGCGGCGAGATCGGGTGGGAGGAAGGTGACTTCGGACAGCTCCTGGTCACGGGGCTGGAGGGAGCTGGCTTTCTCGCGGCTGAGCATTCCGCCGTTGAAGATGAAGGCGAGTTGATCGTCCCAAGGGCCGTGCGGCGGCACCCAGTCGACGACCAGGAGGCCGTGGAGGGTGACGTCGAGGCCGAGTTCTTCCTTGAGTTCGCGGCGGGCGGCGTCATCAGGTGCTTCGTTCGCCTCGGCCATGCCGCCGGGGAGGTCCCAGCCGGGCTTATACGTGGGCTTCACCAGGAGGACGCGGCCCCGCTCGTCGCGGAGGAGGACGTCGGCGGAGACGCGTTTGCGCGCCTGGGTCGCGTTGCCCTCGGCGAGGTAGGCGTTCCAGGCTTCGGGGTCGGCAGGAGTGGGCCTCATGGGGTGGCGCCTTTGCTGGGCGGAGGAACGATGTCGGCGAGTAAGAGCATTCTCGCCCGTCGCGTCTCGTCAAATCGCGTCAGCAGTACGCGGACCGGTGGGTGACCGCGGTGGGGCGCGAGCAGTGCGCGGAGGTCGTCGAGTTGGCGGAGGACTCGGATCGAGCCGAGGTTGGGGTCGGCGGCGAGCACGTCGTGACCAACGGTGACGGCGGCGTCCAGCTCATCGCAGTGCAGGTGAAGAGCGGCCAGGGTGATACGGCTCAGAGCCAGAGATCGAGTGCGGCTCGACTCCCGCAGGCGGATGGCGTGTTCGGCGTGATCCCGGGCCTGGTCGTGATGTTGGAGGTCGCGAAGGACGAGGGCGGATTCGAGGGCCAAGGCGGCTGCGTCGAACGGGCTCAGCCAGGGCCGTTCCGCTTCGGCCGCGCCTTCGAGGACTTCTTCGGCGCGGCCGAGGGCTCGTAGAGCTGGAGTGGGCTGGCCGGCTGCGGCCAAGGCTCGGGCAGACATGGTGTGCAGGCGGGCGATCAACGTGGGGACAGTGGGGCCGACCTCAGCCAGATCGAGGCCGGTTCGCGCCCAGTGCACGGCCGCGGCCGGGTCGCCGGTCTGCAAGGCGAGGTGGCTGGTGCTCGCGGCGATGCTGGCCGCGAGCGGGGTGTCGCCCGAGATGCGGGCCAGGGGAAGCGCGCGAGTGAAGTGGCGCCCCGCGACGCCATCTTGGCCTGAGTCGTGGGCCATCCAGCCCGCCATCTCGGTGAGCACGGCGGCCACCGCGAAGACCTGCGACGTACCGTCGGCGTCGACCAGACGGGGTCCGATGTTGTCGTGGAGGTGCCTGACGACGGCGTTGTAGAGGCGTCCGCCACCAGCCTGCCGGTCTGCGGTCCGGAAGGCGTCCATCGCAGCCATGTCGTCGCCGTCCGGCGGCGGCCCACCAAGTGCGGGAGGCGGTGGCGGCGCGGTCGGCTCCCAGGGACGTTTCGCCAGTCCGAGGAGGTGGCCGGGGATGTGGAAGGCGTCAGCGATCTGCTCGAAGATGGCCAGCTTCTCGACCCGGCTCTTGCCGTTCATGTAGTCGTAGAGCCGCCCCTGGGTGATGTCGACGGCCGCGGCGATGCGACGGGTGCTGATGCCGCGGTGGTTGAGCAGCCGGAACAGCGTGCCCATGTCGCGCTCCGCACAGGCAGCGAGCAGGCGTTGGTCCGCGAGAAGTCCCGCGACGACCTCCTGCGGCTCCCGATCCGCACCGGTCACGAGCACCTTCTTCCGTACTGCCTGATCCGAGGCTACGACCAGGGTCCGCCCGCTGACTCCAAGTTGGGGTCACGCGCTGGAGTCTCTTGCGTGCGGCACGCAGTCGTCTACTGAGGGTGCTCCGTTGCTCCTCGTGACGCAACGGTGCGTCGCTACTCCGTCCGCCCCGCTCCTGAGAGGTCAAGCACCATGCTCGGCACCGAACTTCCGCGTCATCGCGGCCGGCTTCACGTGAAGGACCGCGGATGATGACCGGCCATCGCACGAGCACCTACGGATTCCGCGTCGAAGCTGAATCCGAGGCAGTGCCCGAAGCCCGGCGCAAGATCGTGGCGTTGGTGCGGAGCTGGGACGTGCCGCTGCCGGACGACACTTTCGGCGACCTGGAGCTGCTGTCCACCGAGCTGATCACGAATGCCGTCCGCTACACCGGGGCCTCCTGCGCGGTCGCCGTGCGCTGGACCGGCGTACGGGTCCGGGTCGAGGTCACCGACGTGAGTCCTGCCCGCCCGCACCGGGGCCACGGCTCGCTGGAGGCGGAGGGCGGACGCGGCCTGCTCTTGGTCGAGTCCCTGGCTACCGCTTGGGGAAGTGCCCCCGATCCGGCTGGGAAGGTCGTCTGGTTCGAACTCGGGCCGTCTGACGGGACGCCTCCTCCCTGGAGCACTCCGGGGAAGTGGACGATCACCACCGACAGCGGATCAGCGACGTCCGGCTACCTTCCCGCCTGGGCGGAGGACGATCCGACCGAGGCCGACGTACCTGTGGACCAGCTGCCGGCCCGACTGGTCGGCATCAACCACCGGAACTTCTTCGAAGGCCCGATGATGCCCCTCACCGCCCCGGACGTATGGGAAGGGGTCGAGGACGACGCGGTCTTCGAGGGCAGCATCGACTGCAACCCCTACGACCCAGACCCCGACCTTCGTGTGCCGGTCGTCAACCTCCAGGTCTGCGTGGGGCGCTGGATCCTCGGCCTGGACCCGCAGGGAGTCGCCGAGGTCGCCGCAAAGCTCCGCGCCCACGCCGACTTTCTCGACGAGAAGGTACGCCCCGCGCTCGTCGCCGCCCGCGAGGACTGGGCCGCCCACCACACGGATTAATCACCCGTCTACCTGTGGAGGTCGTCGTGACCGCACGCCCGCTCGTCATCACGGACGAAGGCACGTCGTACAGCACGGTGCCACGTCTCGTCGCCAGCCCGTTCCTCGGCCAGTACCTGCTTGTCCAGCCCGGCCACGCGGCGGGCGTGCGCATCCCCGAAGTCCGTTACGAGGAACTGCGGCTCGCTACCGCCAACGATCAGTCGGCCCCGGCCTGGCTGGTCGACGCGGCCGCGCGGGCGTGGGGCACGGAGCTTCCGCAGACCGGACTCGCGTGACGTTCTTCTCGTCCGGGAGCGGTCCCGGTACGGCTACGCCAAGGCGTCGTGGGAGATCAACCTCGGCTGCGACTACGACTGCGAGTTCTGCTACCTCGGAGAGAAGCGCTTCGCCGGCCTGGACTGGAACGGCAAGCAGCAGCTCCTCCGCGTGATGCGGGACGCCGGGGTCCTGTGGTTGCAGATCACCGGCGGGGAGGCCCTGATCGACCGCGAGTTCGGCGCGGCGTACGAGTACGCCCACCAGCTCGGCATGATGGTCCAGGTCTCGTCCAACGGCTCATCGCTGCGGAAGCGGCCGATCCGGGAGCTGTTCGCCCGCCTCCGCCCGTACCGCCTGACCGTGAGCCTCTACGGCGCGACCGCCGAGACGTACGACGCGGTCACCAGGAACCGCGGGGCCTTCGGCAGGTTCGTGGAGGGCTTGGACGCCGCCCGTGAGGACAGGCTGCCGATCCGGCTCAACGTGATCGTCTCGGACGACAACGCCCACGAGGTCGACGCCATGGTCCGGCTGGCCGAGGCGTACGGCTTCCCGCACCAGGTGTACACGAGCATGTCGCCCACGATCGACGGCGAGGCGAATCCGCTGGCGACCCAGGCGTACGACCACCTGCGGCCCCGCAGCGTCTTCACCGGCTGCAACGCCGGCCACACCTTCTTCCACGTCGACCCGCACGGCATCGCGTCGATCTGCAAGGTCGGCCGCGACCCGAGCGTGAACCTCATCACCGAGGGCGTCGAAGCCCTTCCCCGGCTCGGCGCGATCGCCGAGTCCCTACAGCTCCGCACCGGTGGCTGCTCCGGCTGCACGAAGACCGGCACGTGCCGTACGTGTCGGCCGCTGGCCAAGCTCTACCAGGAGGCGGGGGACCAACGAGAGCTCTACTGCCAACACGGAGGTTATGGATCATGACACCACCAACCGCAGCCCTTGGCCCCGCCGCGTCAGCCCGTGCCGGTCACTATCGGCTTGCGCCCGCCGACCGAGCGGACCGGCATCCTGCCGGTGCATCTGACCGTCGCTCCGATCGGCGACGAGGAGTTCCAGATCATCGCCGACCTGGACGAAGCCGCCGAGGGAGCCGAGTGCTCCTGCTCGGCAGGCGACGACCAGCCGTACTAACCCCAGCGGGCGTGCCCAGTGCCGCTCCGGTCTTACCCTGGCCGGGGCGGCACCCCCATTCCCCCGGCAGCCAAGGAACCGCGCGTCGTGTCCATGTCCCGTATCCCCTTCGAGCAGCTTCCCGCCGACGTCCGCCAGGCCGTCGCCGACAAGACCGGCGCCGTGCACCAGGCGGTGACCGCGCCCGGCGGAATGAACTCCGGCATCGCCTCCGTCCTCACCACCGACAGCGGCAGCGTCTTCGTCAAGGGCATCCCCACGGACCACCCCCAGGTCGGTGCGCAGCGTCGTGAGGCCGCGGTGGCCCCGCACCTGCCCGCCTCCTGCCCGCGCCTGTACTGGCACCTGGAGACAGACGGCTGGAGCCTCCTCGGCTACGAGGTGGTCGACGGCCGCCACGCCGACTACGCGCCCGGCTCTCCCGACCTGCCGCTCGTGGAAGCGGCGCTCACCGAACTGCAAGGGATCACCGCACCGGCCGACGTCGACATCAAGCAGGCCGTCGACCGGTGGGCGGAGTACGCACCACCAGGCACGTTGCAGCACTTCGACGGTGACGCACTGCTGCACACGGACTTCGCCCCGGACAACGTCCTGATCGCCGAAGGGCGGGCACGGCTCATCGACTGGGCGTGGCCGACACGCGGCGCCGCATGGATCGACCCGAGCGCCCTGGCGCTGCGCCTCATGGACGCCGGCCACCCGGTCGAGTCCGCGATCGAATACGTCGGCCGCTTCCCGTCTTGGCGCAGTGCAGCGCCCGAAGCACTCGCGGCGTTCGGCACGGCGACGGCGTCCCTGTGGCGGGAGATCGCCGAGCAGGACGAAGCGCCGTGGAAGCGGGCGATGGCAAAGCAGGCGACCGTCCTGGCACGCTCCCTCGACACGAGCCTGTAGCTGCGGACGACGCTGACGGGAGTCAGGTCCCGGAAGAGCATCGGCATCACGCTGGACGAATGCCTTGCGCCCGCGGTCCGCGGCTGACACGCGGAAAGGCAGAAGCCGCGTCGTCTCCCCCAGTACCCGGGCGCCCTCGCTCGGGTACTCGTGTCCCCGTCCCCCGGCGGGGCACATGCGCAAGACGGGCCGTAGGACCGTCCGGCGCGACAACTTGCTCCGTCGGGGCGTAAGGAGTGCTTACCCCACAACTTGCTGCGCCGACAGCGCACCACCTGATCCCCCACTGACGCGACATGCTCTAGCGGTCGTCTGGCCAAGCCGCTGCGGCAACCCCACCTAGCCCGTCGCCCCTGTCAGACGCTGTCCGATCAGTGCGAGGCAGGCATGGCCTGCGGATCACCTATCCCGGCCGCCGCTCACGCATCGCTCGGGCACGCCACCCGCACGACAGTGCCCCGGCCGTCTTCCGACGACCGGGGCACCCGAACCCGCTGGTCAGGGTCCTCCGGAGAGGATCGACCCCGTAGGCCGTGTGGGACTCGAACCCACAACCAATGGATTAAAAGTCCACTGCTCTGCCAATTGAGCTAACGGCCCGCCCCGACAGCATAACGGTGCGGTCGGCCGCGCTCTGCAGGATTACCCCCGCGGGGGTAGCGGTCGGTTGGGACGGCCCTCAGAGGCGGAGGGCGTGGTGGGCGGGAGGCCCGTCGCCGTCGTCAGGAGGGCGGCCAGTACCGGACCCAGGCCGAACGCCGCGCCGAGAGAAGCCGCGCCATCGGACCGCTGAGTCCGGGTTGTCGGGCGCAGCGCCCCGCGGAGCGCACCCGCGCAGGGCCCCGCGCCCAGCGGAGCGTAGCCCCCAAGGCACCCGCGCCCAGCGGAACGCAGGACGGGCCCGCGCCCCGCGCGGTGCGCGAGACACGGGCCCGTCCGGAGCGAGCCGACCGGCGTCAGCCGTTGCGCTTCCAGCGCGGCTTGCGGTCGCCGTACGACGTCGGGCCGTTGTCGCGGCTGTGAGGTGGACGACGCGGGGCGGTCGCGGTCGCCGTAGGACGGGCCGGCGGTCGCGGTCGCCGTACGACGGGCGGCTGCTGTCGCGGCGGTCGCGGTTGAACGGCCGGTCGTCGCGGCGCTCGAACGACGCGCGGACGGCGCTCGTCCCGGCCGTACGACGGGCGGGTGTCGCGGCGGTCGCGGTCGCCGTACGACGGGCGGCGGTCGTCGCGGTTGTACGAGGCCGGACGGCTCGTCGCGGCTGTCACCGGCCGCCGTCGCGGCGGTCGTCGCGGTTGTACGGTGGACGACGCGGGGCGGTCGCGGTCGCCGTAGGAGGGCCGGCGGTCGCGGTCGCCGTACGACGGGCGGCGGTCGTCGCGGTTGTACGAGGACGGACGGCTCTCGCGGCTGTCACGGCTGTCACGGCCGCCGTACGACGGACGGCTCTCGCGCCGGTCGAAGTTGCCCCGGTCGTCGCGCCGCTGGTACGCGCGCTCCTCGCGCGGCTCCGGCACCGCCGCGGCGGCCGCCGCGGCCTCGGCGGCCAGCTCGGCGGCCTTCGCCGCCACCGCCTCCTCCGGGTCCTCGCCGCGCTCGCGGGCCGAACGGGCGGTGAGCCGGTCGGCCTCCTCGCGCAGCTCGGCGGCGCGCTTCTGGAGCCGCTCCAGCTGGCGGGTCATCTCGGTGACCTCGCGCTCGGCCTGGGCGGCCGCGTTCTGCACGGCGTCGGCCTGCACGTCGGTGAGCGAGCGCGCGCCGGTGATCCGGGCCACGTCCTCGTCGAAGACGCCGGCGCCGCCGATGACGTGGCGCGAGGCGTCGACGCCCGCGTCCTCCATCAGCCGGAAGATCTGCTTGCGCTGGTGCGGCAGGGCCAGCGAGACGACCGTGCCGGACTGGCCGGCCCGGGCGGTACGGCCCGAGCGGTGCAGGTAGTCCTTGTGGTCGCCGGCCGGGTCGACGTTCAGCACGAGGTCGATGCCGTCGACGTGGATGCCGCGGGCGGCGACGTCGGTGGCGACCAGCACGTTGACGTGCCCGCCCTTGAAGTCCTCCAGGGTGCGGGTGCGGGCGCCCTGGGTCATGCCGCCGTGCAGCGCGTCGGCGCGGACGCCGGACTCGATGAGCTGCTCGGCGACGCGGTCGGCGCCCATCTGGGTGCGGACGAAGATGATCGTGCGGCCCTTGCGGGCGGCGATGGCGGCGGTGACCGGCGCCTTGTCCTTGGGCTTCACCACGAGCACGTGGTGGCTCATGGTGGTGACCGCGCCCTGGGCCGCGTCCACCTCGTGGGTGACCGGGTCGACCAGGTAGCGCCGGACCAGGGTGTCGATCTCGTTCTCCAGCGTCGCGGAGAACAGCAGCCGCTGGCCGCCGGCCGGGATCAGGTCGAGGATCTCGGTGACCTCGGGCAGGAAGCCCATGTCGGCCATCTGGTCGGCCTCGTCCAGGACCGCGATCTGCACCTGGTCCAGCGAGGCGGAGCCGCGGTTGATCAGGTCGCGCAGCCGGCCCGGGGTGGCGACCAGCACGTCCACGCCGCGCTCCAGGGCGTAGATCTGGTTCTGCATGGAGGTGCCGCCGCAGACGACCTTCATCTTCAGGCCGAGCACGTCGCCGTACGGCTGGAGCGCGTCGGCGACCTGCATGGCCAGCTCGCGGGTCGGGGTGAGGATGACGCCGCGCGGGCGCTTGCGCTCGGTGCGGCCGCCCGCGAGCAGCGTGAGCAGCGGCAGGCCGAAGGCCAGGGTCTTGCCGGAGCCGGTACGGCCGCGGCCCAGGATGTCCTGGCCGGCCAGCGCGTCCGGGATGGTGGCGGCCTGGATCGGGAACGGGCTGACCACGCCGTTCTGGGTCAGCTTGCGGACGATGCGCGTCGGCGAGGCCGAGGTCGCCGAAGGTGACGGTGTTCCCGTCGGCGTGTCGTCGCGCGGAGTCCGGCGTCGGCGTCGATCGTGACGGCGTCGGCGATGGTGTCGTGGTGGGGCGCCGGCTCGATCGTGTCGGTCGGCAGGGTGGCGGCGTCGGCTGCGTTCTCGGGCATGGCGGAACGGTCGGCACTGTCAAGGGACATGCTGAAGCAAAACCTCTCGGAGACTTACGGCACGCGCCAGCTCCGCAGGTTGCTTACAACCGCCTCGATGCGGTCAGCCACAGGAGAAAAGGAACGCGCCACGGGGCGCGTTTCGATCGGGCTCGATCAGGCGCCAGGCAAGTGGGATCAAACGATCTATCAGCATACGCATCGAGGGCGGCTTGCGCCAATCCCCAGGTCAGGGGCGATACGGGCCTGCGTACGGACCCGCCGACCACCCACCTTACGGGGGCGCGGCGGCAGGTGGCGACCGGCCGGGCCCGGGGGTGGCGGAGATCACCGCCTCCGGTGGAAGTGCCGGCCTCCCGGCGCGCCCCGAGCCGCTGCCGCCGGCGCCGGCGGGCGCGGAGCCCGACGGGTCGGGCGAGGACGTGGCGGACGGGCCGGTCGGGGGCGCGGTGGTCGGCGGCGGGCCCGGCGGCGCGGTGGTCGGCGCCGCCGAGGTCGGGGACCGCGGAGCGGTGGGCCGCGGGCCGCTGCTGCCCGGGGCGCCGCCGGCCGGGCGGGAGGCGCTCGCCGAGGGGGCGGAGCCGTCGTCCTCGGCCGGCACTGTTCTTGCCGCCGGGCGTCGGCGACACGGTCCCGCCGCCCGGGCGCGGCACGAAGGGCTCGCCGCCGTTCGGCGCGTTCGCCGCGCTGCCGGCGCTCGCCGGGGCGCGGCTGGGCCCCTTCGAGTTCGGCGTGTCGCCGCCCGCGCTGACGCACGCCGCCACGCCCGCTGCCACCACCGTCACCAGCACGGCGGAGCGGACACCGGCGCGTACGGCCGCTCGGCTCGGGCGCGGGGTTCGTACGGTACGGGCGGGGGCAGGCTGCACGTCGGCA
Source organism: uncultured Actinomycetota bacterium (assembly GCA_963820715.1). Classification (GTDB taxonomy): domain Bacteria; phylum Actinomycetota; class Actinomycetes; order Streptomycetales; family Streptomycetaceae; genus Actinacidiphila. The sequence goes on from CAWGAU010000011.1 coordinate 58,442, forward strand.
CCTCGGGGTCGTGACGGGGGCCCGCGCCGATCCGGTATCCGGGGCGTGCGCAGGGGTGTCGCCCTGCCCAACGCCCCCGCGCCCCGCCAGGACACGCCCCGCCCGGGTGCTCACCCGTACCCGGCCCCGCGGGGCAGGCGGGCGCGGGGGCTCACCCGTACCCGGCCCCGCGGGGCAGGCGGGCGCGGGGGCTCACCCGTACCCGGTCCGCGGGGGCAGGGCCGCCCGGGGGCTCACCCGTACCCGAGGGCGTGCAGCCGCTCGTCGTCGATGCCGAAGTGGTGGGCGATCTCGTGCACGACGGTGATCTCGGTCTCGGCCACCACCTCCTCGCGGGTGGCGCACATCCGCAGCGTCGGCCCGCGGTAGACGGTGATCCGGTCGGGCAGCACCCCCGCGTACCACTCGCCGCGCTCGGTCAGCGGCGTGCCCTCGTACAGTCCGAGCAGCTCGGGGCTGCCCGGTTCCGGCTCGTCCTCGACGAAGACGGCCACGTTGTCCATCAGTCGGGTCAGCTCGGCGGGAATCCGGTCGAGCGCTTCGCCGACCAGTTCCTCGAACTCCTCACGGCTCATCTCCAGCACGCCCCCCATTGTCCCGGCCGCGGGCCCGGCCGGCCCGGGTGGAAACGTTTTGGCGATCCCCCGCCGATCGCCTATGCTTCCCAGGTCCCCGAAGTGCGCCGCGAGGCCCACCACGGCCGGCCATCCGCCCTCATCGTCTAGTGGCCCAGGACGCCGCCCTTTCAAGGCGGTAGCACGGGTTCGAATCCCGTTGGGGGCACCACAGAGTTCTGCGCTCCTGGCCGTTGGTCGACGGGTGGACGCGGGCACGGGTCCGCTGACGGCCCGTCCGGCGCCGAGCCCCCGGGTGGAGCACCCCGGACGCCACAGGACCGCAAGGGACGGCCGTCCGCCACGGGTGGCCCATGCGGCGGCGACTCCCCGGTGAGGACCGCCGCTGCCGCGGTACGGCGGGCCCCGGCCGACGGCTGCCGGGGAATCTGGGCAGCCGTCCGCCGTCCGTGGACTCAGACGACCTGCATCTGCGCCATCATGCCCATCGCCGCGTGGTCGAACATGTGGCAGTGGTAGACGTAGATGCCGCGGTAGCCGCCGAAGGTGGCCTGCAGCTTCACCGTCTCGCCCGGCTTCAGCGAGATCGTGTCCTTGAACGCGCTCTCCAGCCCCTCGGTCACCGGCGCTCCGTTGCGTTCCAGCACCCGGAACTGCACGAGGTGGATGTGGAAGTTGTGCGGCACGCGCTGGTTGGAGTTGGTGACCGTCCAGATCTCCGTGGTGCCGTATTGGATCGTGGTGTCGATGCGCTGGTCGTCGAACTCCTTGCCGTTGATGTACGCGTACGCGGGCGGGGCCGTCTCGTCCATGTGGAGGTCGAACGGGCGCTCCACCGTGGCGGTCGGCAGTTCCGGAAGGGTGCGCAGGGTGGCGGGGACCACGCTCTCGTCCGGCGCGGTGTGGGTGACGCGGAACTGGAGCACCTTCGTCACGTCGTCCGAAGACCCGGGCAGGAGCGGGTAGTTGTTCTTCAGCTCCAGCTCCGTGCCGACGGGGTAGCGCGAGAAGTCGATCACGATGTCCGCGCGCTCGCCGGGTGACAGGGGCACCGACCGGGTCTCGTACGGGGCGGCCAGCAGCCCGCCGTCGCCGCCGATCAGCGTGAACGGCGAGTTGTCCGCCAGGGCGAAGACGTAGAAGCGCGTGTTGGCCGTGTTGTAGATCCGGAAGCGGTACTTCCTGGCGGCCACCTCGAAGTACGGCCACGCCTTGCCGTTGGCGAGGATCACCTGGCGGCCGAGGAAGTCGTTCATCTGGTAGACGAGTTGGCCGGCGTCGTCGAAGTGCCCGTCACGGATCGAGATGGGCACGTCGTAGCGCCCCGAGGGGAGGCCGAGCCGCGCCTCGTGCTCGTCCCTGAGCAGGTACGTGGCGGTCAGACCGCGGTACACCTGCTCGGACTCCGAGTGGTGGGCGTGGTCGTGGAACCAGAGGTTGGCGTGCGGCTGCTGGTTCGGGTACGTGTACGTCTTCGTGCCGCCGTCGACGGGGATCAGGTCCATCGGGCGGCCGTCGCTGTCGGACGGTACGTGCGCGCCGTGCAGGTGGATCGAGGTGGGGACGGTGAGGTGGTTGGTCTGCTTCAGCACCACTCGTCGTCCGGACCACGCGTTGATCACCGGCCCGGGGAAGTTCCCGTTGAAGGTGGTGACCTTGGTCCGGAAGCCCGGGAGGATCTCGGCGTAGTCCTCCTTCATGGTCATGGCGTAGTAGTCCGCCGTGAGCGACACCGCGTGGGGCCATAACCTGGGCAGCAGCGGCATCTTCAGCGCGTACTTGGCGATGCTCCCCGGGTCGATGTCGTTGGCCGCCGCGGCACTGCTCGGCGGGGCGGAGAGCAGTATCCCGCCGGCGCCGGCGGCGCTCAGGACACCGGTCGCCGCCACGCCGCTGCCCAACAGAAACGACCTGCGCTTTATCACGAATTCCCCCAAGGCGTGGACGGTGAGCGGCACACCGGTCGTGCGCCGCACGGTGAACGGCCGAAAAGACATCCCGGAACCGGACGCCGAAACCGCGTACGCCCCTCCCGCGCGCGGTGCCCGAAGGGCGGGAGGGTGGGAGGCGACCAGTTGCGAGTCGATCTTTTCCGCGGCCGAGACTAGTGGCCCGCGGCCGCCCCTGGAGGGCTTCGTCGAAGTGCCCCGATTAGTGATCATTCCGCGATGGCTGCCGCTTGGAGGTCCTCGCGTGCGGTGGGTCCGCGACGGCGGTCGGGCGTGCGGGCGGTACTCGAAATGGCCGCCGGGCCGTGGGCGGTGCGGGGTGGGCGGGGGTGGGTTCAGGTGGCCGTGTGGTGGGCGAGGAGGGCGTGGGGGTCGCCGCCGTGGGGGGTGTGGTCGGTGTGGACGGTGGCGGCGGTCAGGCGCGGGACGGCGTGGATGAGGGCGTGTTCTGCGGCGACGGCCAGGCGGTGGGCCTGCACGACGGTCAGGTGGGGGTCGACCACGATGTCCGCCTCGGCGCGCAGGGTGTGGCCGATCCAGCGCATACGGACCCGGCCCGCGTCGAGTACGCCGTCGACGTCGCGCAGCGCGTGTTCGGCGCGGTCGATCAGGGCGGGGTCGACGGAGTCCATCAGGCGCCGGCAGACCTCGCGGGCGGCGTCCTTGAGGGCCAGGAGGATCGCGAGGGTGATCAGCAGGCCGACCACCGGGTCGGCCCAGCGCAGGCCGAGCGCGGCGCCGCCGGCGCCCAGCAGTACGGCCAGCGAGGTGAAGCCGTCGGTGCGCGCGTGCAGGCCGTCGGCCACCAGGGCGGCGGAGCCGATCCGGCGGCCGGTGGTGATGCGGTGGCGGGCGACCCACTCGTTGCCGGTGAAGCCGGCCGCCGCGGCGACGGCGACGGCCCACAGGTGGGTGACGGCATGCGGGGCGAGCAGCCGGTCGACGGATTCGTATCCGGCCAGGGCGCAGGACGCGGCGATGGTCAGCACGACGGCGATGCCCGCCAGGTCCTCGGCGCGGCCGTATCCGTAGGTGTAGCGGCGGTTCGCCGCCCGGCGGCCCAGGACGAAGGCGATGCCGAGCGGGACGGCGGTCAGCGCGTCGGCGGCGTTGTGGATCGTGTCGCCGAGCAGCGCCACCGACCCCGACAGCGCCACGACCGCGGCCTGGACGACGGTGGTGGCGCCGAGGACGGCCAGCGACAGCCACAGGGCCCGCATGCCCGCCCGGGAGGTCTCCATCGCCGGGTCGACCTTGTCCCTCGCCTCGTGGCTGTGCGGGGTGACCAGGTGGGAGAACCGGCGCCGCAGCCGCGCCCACCGGCCGGCGCCTTGGTCGTGACCGTGGTCGCCGTGCTGGCTGTGATGGCCGGGGTCGCCGTGGTCATGGGCCCGGCCGCCGTGGTCGCGCGCATGCCCGTGGTCCGCGCCGACCGCGTCCTCGTACGGGGCGGAAGGGTGCTCGTGAGGTTTCCGGTTGCCTTCCATGACCCCACCGTGCCAGGTCCGGGCGATCGCGGCCATCGTCGAAATACGGGCTCTGAGCTGCTGCGATACGTTCGCAACAGCGCTTGCGCCGCCGCAGGCCCGCCCTACCGGAGCGCGGCGAAGCCCTTCTCCAGGTCTTCGACGGTCATCACGGGCTGGATCTCGATCTTCGCGCCGAGTTCCTCGAAGAGCGGCTCGGCGATGGTCGGAAGCTGTGCGCTGTCCTGCATGTCGAAGACCATGGTGCAGGACCGCTCGCCCTCGCTGGCGCTGAAGTAGGTGGCCTCGGGCTTGAGCTGGTCCGTCATCGTCTGCATGAGCTTCTGCATCGAGCCGTTCTTGATCGCCTGGTTGGCGATCTGGGTGTCCATCCGCGCCCTCAACATGACCCTCATCGCACGCGCTCCTTCCGCCCACCGCGACCGGCGCGGTTCCGCCCGCGCTCGCTGGGTCCCGGTGACGTCAGGCTCAGCGTCTCCGCGGGCGTTCGGCGCGGCAACATCTCGCCCTCCATCCGTGCTGCACCGCTCGCGCCCGCCGTCCCCCGGCGCCCCGGTCCGGCTCGTCCCCGCCCGTGCCGGCCACCCCGGAGTGCGCGCGGGCCCACACCCGTAGCGCGCCGCCTGGGCGGCGCGCGGAAGACGCCGGGGTCAGCCGGACCGCTGTGCCCAGGCCGGGGTCCAGGTCCCGGCGGCGGAGGGGCCGGGACCCCCGAAGGGGTCGGGCCGCCCGGAGCAGAGGTGGTCGCGGAGCGCGGCGAGCGTCGGGTGCGGGTTGTCGCGGTGCCAGACCAGGGAGTGCGGGTAGACCGGTGTCGGACCGCGCACCGCGACGCGCCGCAGGCCGTGGTCGGCGGGCCAGACCAGGCGGGTCCGCTCGCCGACGAAGGTCGCCAGTGACCGGGAGTCGGCGATGGTGTCCAGCAGGGGCTCGGTGCCGAAGTCGGGGCCGGTGATCTCGATGGTGAGCCCGAACGCGGCGGCGAGGTCGTCGTAGTAGGCGGCCCACTCGGTTCCGGGAACGATGCCGGGCATCCAGATCCGGTGCCCGACGAGTCGGGCGGGCGCGACCGCGCGGGCGGCGGCGAACTCGTGGGCCGGTCCGGTGAGCAGTTGGAGGGGCTCGTCGAAGGCCCGGGCGGCCGCGATGTCGTCGGGGAGCTGCCGGCCGGGCATCGTGACGGCGCGGATGGACGCGTCGATCGTGCCGGACCGTACGGCGTTCATGGCCGCGTCGGCGTCGAAGAGGGTCACGACATCGAGTTCGGCCCCGGGGTGCGCGCGATGGAAGTCGCCCAACAGGGCGGCGGGGGCGAGCCGTCGGCCGATCACGTCGACGCGCAGCGCGCGGCGGCCGGGACGGACGGAGGCCACCGCCCGCTCCTCGGCCCGCAGCAGATCGCGGGCGTGGGGCAGGAACGCCTGCCCGTCGATGGTGAGTTGCGCTCCCCGCGCCGTGCGGGTGAACAGCCGTACGCCGAGGGCCTTCTCCAGCGTGGCGATGCGCTTGGAGACGGCCTGCTGGGTGACCGACAGTTCGGCGGCGGCGTCGTGGAACCGCCCCGCGTCCGCGGCGGCCACGAAGGTGCGCACAGCGTCGAGATCCACGCCGGACACCGTATCGGCACAACGAACGGTTGTGCTCCGACGGCCGGACGGTTGTTTGATCCGGGTATCCACCAGTCGCTTTGATGCTCAGGGTCAGCGGGTGGTTGTCCAGGTCGGCGAGGGGTGCGTGGAGGATGGCGGGCAGGCGGGCGCTGGGGCGGCGCTTCGGGTGGCTGTGGGCGGCGTACGCGGTCAGCTCGTACGGCACATGGCTCGGGTTCGGCGCGTTCCCCCTGATCGCGATCCTCGTGCTGCACTGCGGGCCGGCCCAGGTGGCGGCGCTGTCCGCCGCGGGTCGGGCGGTGGGGGCCCTGGTCGCGCTGCCGCTCGGCCCGTGGGTGGAGTTCCGCCGCAAGCGGCCGGTCATGGTGGCGATGGACCTGACCCGGTTCGCGGCGCTGGCGAGCGTCCCCGCGGCGTACGCGCTCGGCCGCATCGGCTTCGCCCAACTCCTCGTCGTCTCCGTCGTCGTGGCCGCGGCCAACATCGCCTTCAACGCGGCCGGCGGCGCGTATCTGAAGGCGCTCGTGCCGCCGGAGGACCTGCTCGTCGCCAACGGCCGGTTCGAGTCCACGGCATGGACCTCGACCATGGTCGGACCACCGCTCGGCGGGGCCGCGATCGCGATGTTCGGCCCGGTGGCGACCGTGCTGGCCGACGCGGTCAGCTACCTGCTCTCGGCGCTGGGCATCCGCGCCATCGGCGGGACGGAACCGCGCCCCGCGCGCACCGGCGCACCGCGGCTGCGCGCCGGCGACCTGCTCGAAGGATGGCGCCACATCCTCAACCACCCCGTGCTGCGCCCGCTGTTCTTCAACACGATCGTGGTCAACGGCCTGATCCTGGCCTCCGAGCCGCTGCTCGCCGTACTCCTGTTGGGCCGCCTGGGGTTCGCACCCTGGCAGTACGGCCTCGCGTTCGCGGCCCCTTGCGTCGGCGGCCTGGTCGGCTCACGCCTCGCGCGCCGGCTCGTGGCGCGGTTCGGGAAGCACGAGGTGATGTTCACCTCCGGGGTGCTGCGTGCCCTCTGGCCCGTCGGACTGGCGTTCGTCGGGCCCGGCGTCCCCGGGATCGCGCTCGTCATCGCCGTCCAACTCGGCCTGGTGACCTGCTGCGGGGTGTTCAACCCCGTGCTGGCCACCGCCCGGCTCGACCACACCGACCCCGACCGGGTCGCCCGCACCCTGTCCGCGTGGTCGATCAGCAGCAGCGCGGTCATCGCGGCACTGACCGCCGTGTGGGGCCTGCTTGCCGCCGTCACCGGCCCCCGCACCGCGATCGCGGTCGCCGGAGTCCTCCTCCTGGCCACGCCGCCGCTGCTCCCGCGCCGCGCGGACGCGCCCCGGAACGAGCCCGCCGGTGCCGGGGTCCAGGAAGCCGCCGACCGCGCCTGAGGCCGGGCGCCGGTCCGCCGGGTCCTGGCGGGGGCGGACGGCCTCCCCCGCTCCCGCTACCACCTGTACTGCGTGGCGTGGGAGGCGGGGAAGGCCGTCCCGCTGATCGCGCCGGCTAGTGGGACGCCGTGACCGTGTAGCGGCCCGGCCGGGCGATCGTGAGGTAGACGTAGCCGGAGTCGGCGTGCGCCGCGGTGATCTCGCGGGTGGCGGTGAGGGCTCCGTGCCGCCACACCGCCGCGCCGTTGACGCTCACCACCGGGTGCGCGGCGCCGTCGGTCGGGACCGCGATCGTGCCGCGGGTGCCGTGCGGGGCCGTGACGGTCATGGTGAACCGCCCGGAGCCGCTCGGCGCGGTCCAGTCGACGTCGATCGGGCCGTGCGGCGTGGGCACGCGGCCCTGCGTCCAGGTGAGGTCGCCGTGGTGCGGCTGGACCGTCCAGGTGGCGAATCCGGCGGTGTCCGGGCGGACCCCCAGCACGTATCCGGACAGCGCGGAGGTGGGGGCGGTGGACCAGCCGTGCGACAGGCTCGCGCCCGCGCCCAGCCCGGGTGTGCCGTCGCTGCTGGAGATGTTCTCCCACAACGTCCCGGTCCGGTCCGGCCCGTCGGCGACCATGTGGCCCCACTCGGTGTGCAGGAGCGCCTCCGCGTTCGCGGTGTCGTCGGCCGCCAGCCGCGCCTGGAGTTCGAATCCGCTGACGAACGGGCTGATCAGGTCGCTGTACCCGGCGTCGCCGGAATACGGCAGCGGGCCGTAGGGCGTGGTCCACAGGTCGGTCTTGAGCTTGTCCAGGATCGCCGCCTGCTGCTCGGGCGGCGCCACCCCGTACAGCACGGCGAGGGCGTTGGCGTCCTGCGCGGTGCCCGTCGTGCGGGTGTCGCTGATCTTGTAGAGCCCGGTGCCGGTGTCGAACAGGCGGGCGTTGATACGGGACTTGAGCGCGTCGGCCTGCGCGGTGTACGACGCCGCCGTGGACGTGTCGCCGACGGCCGTGGCCAGCGACGCGCCGTCGACCAGCGTCTTGTAGTAGAGGATGTTGTACGCGGAGACCTCGCCGCCCTTGTCGGGGTCGTAGAAGTCCCAGTCGGCGCCGTCGACCCCGGCCGTGGTCGAGAACAGTCCGTTGCCGTCGAGTTGGGCCGCGTTCCAGGCCAACTCCTTCTGCACGACCGGCCATTCGCGTGCCGGCGAACGCCTGGTCGCCGGTGTAGAGGTAGTAACTCGCCAGCGCGGTCACGAAGTACATGGAGTACGACGCGGAGTAGATCGTGGTGGTGCCGGGGATCGGCGGGCCGAGGTGCGGGACGGCCGCCGGTGCCAGGGCGCCGGGGACGAAGCCGCTGGTGAGCTGGCGGCTGCCGAGCAGGTCGAGCGACTGCTTGATGTACTCGGGGTTGTCGACGGAGTAGAAGTCGGTCAGGCCCTCGGTGTTGATGTCGCCGGACCAGATCGCGCGGTCGCGCCGGGCGCCGTCCAGGACGGACGGCAGGACGTTGGAGCCGGGCGGGGTGAAGTCCGCGAGCGCGGCGGCCCCGGACAGGTCGTTGCCGTAGAGCCGGGTGCCGTCGGCGCCGACGACGTCGAGGTCCTTGAACGCCGCCTCCTCGCCGTCGAATTCGCGGAAGCCCACGGTGCCGGTCCCGTACGCGACGGCGTCCGGGGGCAGGGAGGAGGTGTCGACGCCGGCGATCCTCGTGCCGTCGAGCGAGACCGTGATACCGCTGCCCGACACCGTGGTGGCCACCGTGTGCCAGGTGCCCGCGTCCACGGGTGCGGGCAGGGCGACGGAGCCGAGGCTCGTGTACGCCCCGGCGTGCAGGTCGAACTCCTGGAGCGTGTTCGGCGTCCCGGTGGCGTCGGCGCTGTCGTTGAGGATGAACAGGTAGCCGTCCTGCGCGCTCTGCCCGCGCACCAGCCACCCGGCCTGGTTGCTGACGATCTTCGTCTGGAAGGTGCTGGTGTAGTCGCCCCAGGACGTCCCGCTGTTGAGCACACCGGCGCCGTCGTTGATCTTCGACCCGACGGCGTCGAGCGCGCCGTCGCCGACCGTCCCAACTGCCCGGGCAGGGAGTGGGCGGGCGCCAGGTCGGTCTGGAGGGTGTAGGCGCCGTCGTACCAGATCTTGTTCAGCTCGTCCGAGCTGGAGACGAAGTACCCGCCGTACCCGTCGGCCTGGGTGCGGTCGGCGATGTAGTGCACGCCCGCCCCGCTCAGCGTCAGGCTGCCCGGCGTGGACAGGCTGATCCGCTCGTAGCGCTCGCCGCCCTGCACATAGCGGTTGGTGATCGTGCCGGCGGCGGACACCGGGTACGCGTCGGAGCGCGACCCGTCGCCGTCGCCCCAGGGCGCCGCGCCGTCACCGGAGGTGCCCAGGTACTGGCCGCCTTCGCTGTACGCGGCCGCCAGCGTCGGCGACCCGGTCTCGGCGGAGACCGCGAAGTAGGGCACGCCGCCGACCTCTTTGCCGTAGTCGAGCACGACGGCGGGGGCGGCGCCGCCGTCGGCGAGGGTCAGCGTGGCGCCGCCCGATGCGCCGCACAGCAGGTTCGCGGCGCCCGTGACGCTGCCGGACGTGCTGACCACGGCGACCGGGCAGACGTCGGGCTGCGACGGCGTCTCGACGTAACTCTGCCAGGGGGGCACGGTCGTCCGGGGGGCGTGGGAGGCGGCGGCCGTACCCCGGGCGGACGCGGGAACCGGCGCCGCCGCGCCGGCGGGCAGCGCCATCGGCTGCGCCAGCAGGGCGACGACGGTGAGGCCCAGGCTGAGCGCCGCTCCGGCCGGAACGCGTCTGCGGCGAGGGCGGATTCGGCCTTGAACGGTCATGTGGGCTCCGAGGGGTGGGAGTCCCCGCGGACCACCGAGCCGCGCGGGGGAGCGGTGCGGGGCGCGTGGCCGGGGAACGCGCGGGCCGGAGCCGGCGGGTGACGGCCCGCCGGCTTTAAAACGTTTCAATTCACGTGTGCGAGACGCAAGTTATGCGGCGAAAACGCGGAGTGTCAACCCTTCGCGCAACTGCTCCCCACTCGTCGTCGGCGCACGGCGACCGCCCCCGCCGCGTGGTCGTGGCGCCGACGGCGAGGAGGGGGCGCCGCCGGGGTCCGGCTCAACGGGTCGTGAAGGCACCGCCGTTGACGTGGAGGGCCTGGCCGGTGATGTGGCGGGCGCCGGGGGAGGCGAGGAAGAAGGCCGTCTCGGCGATGTCGTCGGGGCGGCCGGGGCGCTTGTCGTGCGTCTCCGCGACCAGCGCGGCGTGCCGCTGCGCGGTGAGCGCGCCCTGGAAGAAGTTGGTGTCGGCGATGTAGCCCGCGGAGATCACGTTGCAGGTGATGCCGCGCGGGGCGAGTTCGCCTGAGAGCGAGGCGTTCCACGCGGCGAGGGCGGCCTTGGCCGCGCCGTAGGAGCCGCCGCGGCGTTCGGCCCCGATCGAGCCGATGCTGATGAGGCTGCTGCCGGGTGCGAAGGCGTCCTGGACGGCGGCCGCGGTCAGCACGGCGCTGAGCAGGTTCTGGGCGAGGTTGGCCCGCCACAGGGCGGCCAGCGTCTCCAGCGGCGGTCCGTCGGGCGCCTGGGCCAGGCCGCCGGCCGCGTTGACGAGGACACCGAGGGCGCCGAGTTCACCGATCCGGGCGCCGAGCGCGGCGACCTGCCCGGGATCGGTCGCGTCGCAGACGACGCCCTCCACGCCCAACTCCCCGGCGGCGCCCGCGACCGTGTCCGCGTGGCGTCCGGTGATGACGACCTTCGCCCCGTCGGCGGCGAAGCGCGCGGCGACGGCGCGGCCGATGCCGCTGGTGCCTCCGGTGACGAGCACGGTACGGGTCATGGCTCCCCCTGTTCGCTGGTACGTTTAGATCTAAACATAGTGTACGGCGTCAGGAGGTCGCATCGTGGTGGACACCGACCCGTCGGCTGGGGACGCAGCTCCGGGGCACGCCGCCGCGCAGATCGCGGCGGCCTGGCAGCGGGAACGGCCGGGCACCCCGACCGGCTCGATCGAGATCGTCACGCCCATCTGGCGGCTGGCGAAGCTCTTCGCGGACGACCGCGGCCAGGTGCTCCGCGCGGCGGGGATCGACGCCGCCACCCTCGACCTGCTCTCCGTCATCCGCCGCTCCGGGCCGCCCTACGCGCTCAGCACGCGCGAGATCGCGCGGCGCACGCTGGTGACGGCGGGGGCGATCTCGCAGCGGGTCGCCCGCGCCGAGGGCCAGGGCCTCGTCCGCCGCGCACCGGGGAGCACGGGCCGCCGAACCGTCATGGTGTCGCTGACCGACCAGGGCCAGGCCCTCATCGAGCGGTCCGTCGACGCGGTCCTCGGCCGGGAGGCGTCCCTCGTCCAGTCCCTGTCGGAGTCCGAACGCGCCACGCTCGTCGCCCTGTTGGACAAACTCTTCACCGACGCCCGGCGCCGCGCGGCATCCCCGTCCGACGGCTGATCCTTGTGCTCTTCACGGTGGGCCGCCGCTTGGGTTGCGGTCATCGCCCGACGCCAGGCCGGTGGCCTGCTGAGCGCGCAGTTCTCCCCCAGCCTGGCGGCTGGGAGGTGCCCCCACGCGCCCCTGAGCGGTGCACCTCTTCCGCGGCGGTGAGCCACAACAAGGGGCGCGGGGAACTGCGCGACAAGCCACCCGCCGGGGCTCGGTCGGAAGCGATCCGTACCTGAGCGGCGGGTTGCCGTAGGGCGCCGCCGGGGTGGCGGTCCGTGCCGTCACACGGACCGCCGCCCCGGACGGGACGGATCAGAACAGGCGGCGCAGCTTGCGCAGGGCGCGGGCGAGCGGGCCGCGGGGCCGCACCGGGGCCGCGGGCTTCGGCGCGGCCGGCGCGGGGCGGCCGACCCGCAGCGAGAGGTCCTGCTGCGGCTTGGTCCAGTACGGGGCCACGGTGCGGCCGCCGCCGTCGGGGTGCGGGCGCTCCGCGAGGGCAGCGAAATCCGGCAGCCGGTCGTGGCCGAGCCGGGCGGTGCGGGTCCAGCCGAGGGCGTCGAGGCGGACGTGGAAGTCCCAGGCACCGTCGGCCAGCGCCTTGTCCGAGACCGCGGTCGCCGGGTCGAGGACGGCGGCGCCGGTGACCAGGACGGTGTCCCGGCCGTCCTCGGCGGCAGTCCGGGTGACCTCGCAGGTGGTGGGCAGCGGGTACCGCGCCCCGGTGGAGCGTTCGCGCAGCACCAGTACGACCTTGGCGGCGGCGGGCGCGGAGGCGCCGGTGAGGGGTTCGGCGGCCAACCGGTCGCGCAGGTCGGCCGACAGGGACAGCGGGCTGATCCGGTCCTCGCCCGCGAGGAGTTCCAGCGGGCGGCCGTCGGCCGCGGCCCGGGCGCTGAAGCCGACGGAGAGGGTGCCGTCCTCGCGCCAGGCCACCTCCCGCAGCAGCGGCGCGCACGCCACCGTCCGCTCCCAGCGGGCGAGTTCGAGGAGTTCGGCGTCGCGCTCCCCGGTGACGAGGGCCGCGGTCAGCCGCTGCCGGGCGGACAGCCCGGCCAGCGCGGTCGGCGAGACGTGCCCGTCGAGGGTGGTGCGGACCTCGGCGAGCAGCGCGGCGCGGGTGTCCTCGTCCAGGTCGAGCAGGCGGCCGCCGCCGAGCCGGTCCAGCACTTCCACCCGCAGCCAGCGCCGGTGCAGGCGGTCGCGGGCGGCGCCCGGCGCGGTGAGGCGGTCGGCGGTGGCGAGCACGGCGCGCAGCCCGGCGTAGTACGGCCCCGGTGCGAAGGGGGCGGGCGAGCCGGGCGCGTAGTAGCAGCAGACGTAGCCGCCGACGACCGCGGTCCGCCGGGCGCGCAGCAGGGCCTCGGCGGTGAACGCCTGCTCGGCCAGCGGGTGCGGGTCGGCGCCGAAGCGCATCCCGTGCCGTACGACCATCGCCCGGTCGATCAGCTTCTCGGCGGTGAGGCTGTCGGCGAGCGGGTCCTTGGCCAGGGTCGCGGCGGGCCGGTCCCTGGCGTAGAGCTCCTGCGGGACGGGCCGGCCCTTGGCCCCGGCGAGCTTGCCGGCGACCACGTCCGCGTCGTGCGCGAGGCCGTAGTCGTACATCCGCCGCAGGGCGTCCTCGCCGAGGCGGTCGCCGGGCCTGAGGAAGAACAGGTACGAGCCGAGCGCGGCGGCCGCGCCCGCGTCGCGCGGGTCCTCGTTCCCCGCGGGGACGCGGCGGACGCCGGTCGGGAGGGGGTCGGGGGCGGTGCCGCCGACCAGGACCACTTCGTACGGCCGGCCCGGCCAGGTCTGGGCGGTCAGCGACGCCAGGCTGGCGGCGAGCCGCTCGGCGTCGTCGCCCGCGGGCAGCACGACGCTGACCAGCGGACCGTCCGGCCGCTCGGCTTCCGGCACGGCGTCGGCGGTGAGCGCGAGGCCGCCGCCGTCGGACACGGGGGCGGCGCTCAGCCGCAGGGTCCCGGCGCTTCCGGCCGGGATCTGCGGGGAGGCCGCGGTCGCGGTCAGGTCGGTGGAGCGGTCCAGGCCGGGGCCCATCACGCGGACCTGGAGCTCCCACGTGCCGGCGTCCGGCGCGTGGCCGCCGGCGGCCCGGCGCGGGTCGACCGAGGCCGTCGCGCGGATCACCGGGCGCAGCAGCACGGCGCCGTCGGCGCCGGCGCCGGGCAGCTCCTCCCAGTCGACGTCGAGGTCGCGCGGGAGCATCCACTTGACCGCGGTCCCCCGGTTGCGCAGGAAGGCGTCGACGCGGAAGCGCGGCAGGTCGTCGGTGAGGTCGACCGGGTCCAGGCCGAGGCCCGCGGTGAGGGCGGGGTGCAGCAGGTAGCGGTCGCCGTGCCGTTCGACGGTCAGCGGCGCGCCGTCCGGACCGTAGGAGAAGTACGCGTCGAAGGCCAGCCGCAGCCGGTCGCGGTGCCAGTACGCCGAGACGAGTTCGGCGTGGCCGGTCAACGTCGAAGCCCGGTCGGCGAGTTCGGACAGCTCGGCGGTCCTCCCGGCCCGTACCAGCGCGGCCCGGGACCGCTCCAGGCCGATCAGTCCCTCGTACGCGCCCTCGGTCAGGTAGTCCGCGGCGACCGCGCGCAGCGCCTGGAGCAGCGCGTCGCGGGAGGCGTCGTCGGGGTAGTCGGGGAAGATCGGCTCGCTGAGGTACTTGACCAGGTCCGCGCGCCAGAAGCGGCGCAGCCAGGTGTCCCGGACCGGGCCGGGCCCGGTCTCGGCGAACAGGGCGTCGAAGATCTCGCGCAGGTTGCGGGAGTAGCTGACCGGGTCGAGCCGGGTGGGCGTGGCGTGGCCGCCGTCCTCGCGCTCCAGGTAGAAGTAGCAGGGGTAGTCGCCGACGATCGACACGGAGGCGGCGCGGAAGACCGCGGGCACCATGAAGAGCAGGTCCTCGCCGACGTAGTGGCCGACCGGGAATTCGATCCCCTGCTCGCGCAGGAACGCCGTGCGGTACATCTTGTGCACCGTCAGGCTGTCGTGCAGGGCCGCCGTCCGGTACGTCACCGACTCGCGGTTGCGGCTCATCAGGGCCTGCGGGGCGCCGCGCAGCCGGTGCGTGATGGTGACCTTGCCGATCACGATGTCCGAGCCGTTGCGGGCGCCCATGGCGTACATCCGCTCCAGCGCCTCGGGGCCCATCGAGTCGTCGTGGTCCACGAACTGGACGTACTCGCCGCGGGCTTCGCCGATCGCGACGTTTCGGGGGCGGCCGGGCCAGCCGGAGTTGGGCAGCCGGATCACCCGGAACAGCGGTTCGCGGGCGGCCAGTTCCTCCAGCCGGTCCGGCGTGCCGTCGGTCGAGCCGTCGTCGGCGAAGACCACCTCGAACTCGTCGGCGGGCATCGTCTGGGCGCGCATCGCGTCGAGCAGCGGGTCGATGAGGGGGCCGGAGTTGTAGGTGGGCACCACCACGGTGACTTTGAGCGACACGATGATTCCCGCGCTTTCCTCTGGCCGGACCGCCGCCGTCCCCGGCGGTCCGGCCATCCTATGTGCGGCTTCCGGGCGCCCCGCCGGGGGCCTGTGCGGCCCGGTGGGGCGCCGGATCGAGCGGGTCGCGTGGGTCCCCGTGGCCCCGGCCGCCGGAGCGGACACGGGCGCGGACACGGGCGCGCGTCCTTCGTTCGTACGTCCGTGCAGCGGCCGTACGTCCATGCGCACGACCGCTCACCCAACGTATCCGAAAGGCGGCGCAGAGACGGTTGTACCGGGCTTTTCGGCGCGGTGGCGGCGGGCGCCGGGCGGTGCCGGAGCGGGCGGTCGCGGGGGCGGGCGGGCCGGCGGCTACCGATTGGGCCAAGAGTCGTCATCGGTTCGACCAAGGTCTCGCTGGCTGCTGGGTACGGCGCTACGGTGTGTCCCCTCGTATCCCGATCTGGGGGAAACATGCGCATCTGCACGACCTCTCGCACCACCGGCACCATCGCTGCCGTCCTGGTCGCCGCCTGTGTGCTGCTCGCCGGCTGCTCGTCGGGCGGGGACGGCGCGGCGAAGGCCGACGCGGGGGCTCAGCAGCAGGTGGCCGTGGGGTTGCAGACCGCCGAGCAGGTCGCGGCGACGCTGGAGCAGAGCGTGTCCACGATGACCACCTCGCAGGTCTACACGGCGGCCACCGACCCCGACCGCCTGATCGGCACGCCGCACGGCTACCTGTCCCGGGTCGCCTTCACCGACTCCCGCATCCAGCCCGCGGACGTGGTCGGCAAGAAGGCGGACGACGTGGCGCGCGGCGGGACGGTGGAGACGTTCGCGACCCCGGCGCAGGCGCAGGCGCGCGCGAAGTCCGTCGAGGGCGGCTCGCTCGGCCCGGTCGCCTCCGGCGAGTACCACTACTTCGTCGGCGGCTCGCTGGTGCGGGTCTCGGAGATCCTCACCCCGCTCCAGGCCCAGGACTACAAGTCCGCTGTCCAGAGCCTCAATTGACGATCCGTCATATCGCTCGGACGGCACGGGAGTTCAGTAGACGTCCCGCAGGTAGCGCTTGTCGGCGGCCAGTTGCTTGAGATAGCCGGTCGCTGCCTCGACGGACAGGCCGCCGTGGGTCGTTGCCACCGCGTGCAGCGCCCGGTCGACGTCCTTGGCCATCCGGGACGCGTCGCCGCAGACGTAGACGTGGGCGCCGTCCTGGAGCCAAGTCCACAGCAGCGGACCGTGTTCGCGGATCCGGTCCTGGACGTAGACCTTGGCGCGCTGGTCGCGGGAGAAGGCGGTGTCGAGGCGGGTGAGGAGCGCCGTCGTCGCTGAAACGCGGTCAGCTCGTCCCGGTAGTAGAAGTCCGTGGCGCGGTGCTGCTCGCCGAAGAAGAGCCAGTTGGGGGCGGGGTGGCCGCGGGCCCGGCGCTCGTCGAGGAAGCCCATGAAGGGGGCGATGCCCGTGCCGGGGCCGATCATGACCATCGGCACGGACGGGTCGGCCGGCGGCCGGAAGTGCGGTGAGCGCCGGAGCGACACGGGCACCGGCGTGCCCGGCTCGGCGTCGGCGAGGAAGGGCGAGCAGACGCCCTGGCGCGGCCGGCCGCGCAGGTTCTCGTAGCGGACGACGGAGACGGTCAGCGCGATCCGGTCGGGGTCGGTCAGCGGGCTGGACGAGATGGAGTACAGCCGCGGCTGGAGCGCGCTTGAGCACGGCGGCCCACTCCTGGGCGCGTGGCCCGGACCGGGTACTCGGCGACCACGTCCACCGCCTGGCGGCCCCAGCACCACTGCGCCAGCTCGTCCTTGTTGTCGGGCCGCAGCAGCGTCTTGCAGGCCGCGGTCGCCGGTGCGGTCGGCGACGAAGCGCAGCAGGGCCGGGGTGATGCGGGTGATGTCGAGGTGGCGGTGGAGGGCCTCGCCGAGCGGCAGTTCGCCGGGCGGGAGCCCGGCGGGCGCGGGTCGTGCCCGGTGCCGGGCGCGGACGCCGGTCCGGCGGGTACGGGGACGGCCGTGTTCGCGTCCAGGCCGGTCACCGCGAGCCATTCGGCCACCAGGCCGGGGGAGTTGACGGGGGTGACGCCCAGCGCGTCCCCGGCCTCGTAGGCGAAGGGGCGCTCGCACTCGCCGGTGTCGAAGGTGAAGCGCCGCACCTCCTTGGCCGCTCCGGGCAGGCCGAGCAGGCGGTTGCCGGTGAGGCGGGCGGTCACCGGCGCGGGCGGGAGGATCGCGCGGGCGGGGCCGTGGTGCGCGGGCGCGTCCCGCCGCCGGGCCCGGGCTCACGGCGCCGCGTCCGGCCGGGTCGGGCGCGTCCGCGTCCGGCCCGGCGCCGGGCAGCAGGGCGAGCACCGGTCGTCCAGCCACTGCGGCGGCCGTGTCCTCGTCGTCCGGTTCGCAGTCCGCGCGCGGCGCCAGCCGTACCGCGCCGAGTTCGCCGAGCCGCTCGTCGAGCCGGCGGCCGTGGCCGCAGAAGTCGGCGTAGGAGGAGTCGCCGAAGGCCAGGACGGCGTAGCGGCGCCCGTCCAGCCGCGGGGCGTCGGGCGCGGCCAGCGCCTCCCAGAAGCCGACGCCGTTGTCGGGGGCCTCGCCGTCGCCGAAGGTGCTGGTGATCAGCAGCAGGTCGGCGGCGGCCGGCAGCGCGCCGCGGGTCGCAGGCGTCCATGCCCACGAGGGCGGCGCGGTGGCCCGTCCACGGCGAGCCGCTCGGCGGCGGCGGCGGCGAACTCCTCGGCGTTGCCGGTCTGCGAGGCCCACAGCACCATCACCTCCCGTGCGGGGAGTCCGGTCGGGCGGAGCCGTCACCGCCGTGCGGGGCGCCGTCACGTCCGCCGTCGGACCCGGCGCCGTCGGGCCCGGGGGCTCCGGGGCCGCCGTCCGGGGTGGCCGTGTCCGCGGCCGGCGCGGCCGGGTCCGTCGCGGGGGCGCGCGAATACAGGCCCGCCAGCGTCCCGTTGACCCACAGCGCGTGCTCGGGCGAGAAGGGCGCGCCCGACGGGAGCACCGGCACCCCGGCCGCTCCCGACTCCAACCCGGCGAGGAAGCCGGCCAGATAGCGCCGCTCGTGCGGGGCCAGCACGGGCGGCGGCTCCTGGGCGAGCCCGAACACCCCTGCCGCGGGCGCCGATCGCGGCGCCCGCGCCCCGCCGTCCGCGGCGGCCGGGCCGGTCGGGGACCCGGACTCCCGCGGCGTCTCGGCGGCCGCGACCTGCGGCCTCGGACGGCTTGCGGACCGGCGGCTCCGCGACCGCGGGCCGCGCCACCTCCCGTACCCGGGCCAGCGAGACCGCGCACACCTTGAACTCCGGCTGGAAGGAGATCGGGTCGACCGCGTCGCTGGTCACCGCGTTGACGCTGAGGTACTCGCCGAACAGGTCGTTCCAGTGGAAGGGCGCGAAGCAGCAGCCCGTCGCGCACCCGGTCGGTGACGACGCGCGGGCAGCACCGCCCGGCCGCGCCGCGAGGCGACCTCCACCGCGTCGCCGTCGGCGAGGCCGAGCCGGCCGGCGTCGTCCGGGTGCACCTCCACGAACGGCGCCGGGTTGAGCTTGTTGAGCTTGGCGACCTTGCCGGTCTTGGTGAGGGTGTGCCACTGGTGCTGCAGGCGGCCGGTGTTGAGGACGAACGGGTAGTCGTCGTCGGGCAGTTCGGCGGGCGGCAGGTGCGGGCGGGCGAAGAACACGGCGCGGCCGCTCGCGGTCGGGAAGACCGCAGCCCGTCCGCGCCCGGCGTAGCGGACCGGGTTGCGCGTCGGGCCCGTCCGCGGTGGGCGCGGGCCACTGCACGGGCGTCTCGCGCAGCCGCTCGTAGGTCACGCCGCGCAGGTCGTAGCCGGTCCTCGGGTTCCAGCGCCCTTCAGCTCCTCGAAGACCTCCTCGGCGCTCGCGTAGTCGAACCCGTCCGCGTAGCCCATCGCGCGCGCCACGTCGGCGATGAGCCGCCAGTCCGGCAGTCGCCTCGCCCGGCGGGTCGACGGCGCGGCGGGCCAGGGTGAGGTTGCGCTCGCTGTTGACCAGGACGCCCTCGGTCTCGGTCCACAGCGCGCCGGGCAGCACGACGTCGGCGTAGGCGTTGGTCTCGGTGTCGGCGAACACGTCCTGGGTGACGACGAGTTCGGCCGCCTCCAGGCCCTCGATGACGGTCCTGCGGTTGGCGACGGAGGCGACCGGGTTGGTGCAGATGATCCAGCACGCCTTGATCTCGCCGTCGGCCATCCGCCGGAACATGTCGACCGTGCCGCGGCCCGAGCCGTCCGCCCGGATCGTGCCCGGCTGGCAGCCCCCACAACTCCTCGGTGAACGCCCGGTCCTCGGCCGCCAGCACCGAGCGCTGGCCGGGCAGCCCGGGGCCCATGTAGCCCATCTCGCGGCCGCCCATCGCGTTGGGCTGGCCGGTGAGCGAGAACGGGCCGCTGCCCGGGCGGCAGATGGCGCCGGTGGCCAGGTGCAGGTTGATCAGGGCGTTGGTGTTCCAGGTGCCGTGCGTGGACTGGTTGAGGCCCATCGTCCAGCAGCTCATCCACTCCCCGGCGCTCGCCGATCCAGCCGGCCGCCGTCCGCAGGTCGTCCTCGCTGATGCCGGTGATCTCGGCGACGGCGGACGGCGGGTAGTCGGCGAGGAAGTCCGGCATCGCCTCCCAGCCCTCGGTGTGCCGGGCGATGAACTCGTCGTCGATGCGGCCGTCCTCGACCAGCAGGTGCAGCAGGCCGTTGAGCAGGGCCAGATCGGTGCCCGGCCGGATCTGCAGGAACAGGTCGGCCTTGTCGGCGGTGGCGGTGCGCCGCGGGTCGACCACGATCAGCTTCGCGCCCGCCTTGACCCGGTCCATCATCCGCAGGAAGAGGATCGGGTGGCAGTCGGCCATGTTGGAGCCGATGACGAGGAAGACGTCGGCGCGGTCGAAGTCCTGGTACGAGCCGGGCGGGCCGTCCGCGCCGAGCGACAGCTTGTAGCCGCTGCCCGCGCTGGCCATGCACAGCCGGGAGTTGGACTCGATCTGGTTGGTCCGCAGGAAGCCCTTGGCCAGCTTGTTCGCCAGGTACTGCGCCTCCAGGCTCATCTGGCCCGACACGTAGAGCGCGACCGCGTCCGGGCCGTGCTCGTCCACGACGGCCCGCAGCCGCCGGGCGGTGTCCGCGATCGCCGTCGGCGACCGGCACCGGCTCCGGCTGCGGCCGCCGCGCTCGGCCCGGACCAGCGCGGTCGTCAGCCGGCCCGGGCGCGGCGAGCATGTCCGCGGTCGTCGCGCCCTTGGTGCACAGCCGGCCGCGGTTCGCCGGGTGCTCCTTGTCGCCGTACGCCTTCAGCACGGTCCGGCGGCCGTCCGGCCCCGCGCCGACGTCGAGCACCATCCCGCAGCCGACCCCGCAGTACGAGCAGACGGTGCGCACCTTCTCGGTGGCGGCCCGCGGGCCGGACGCGGCCGGGCCGCCCCCTGCACGTACGGACACGCGTGCCCCTCTCGCCGACGACTGATCGCTCGACCGTACGAAGCGGGCGTTACCCCGCGGTGACGGTCGCGAATCATGGGCGGTTACACCCGGCACACAACGGCGGGGGCGAGGCTGTGAGGCGGCCCCGCCCCCGCGCCCGGCCGCTGCGCGGGGCCCGCACCCGGGCCCGCGCCCGGACCACCGTACCCGTGGCCCCGTCCGGACACCTCCGCGGTCCGGCGCGGGTAGAGGACACGGCGCGCGACATCACGCCCGCCGCGGAGCAACCGCGGACAATGGCACCGGACCGACCGAAAAGGGAGCAGCCGTGCTGGCCATGACCAACTACGGACGCGAGTACATCGACAACGCGCGGGCGTCCATCGACGCGCAGGTCGCCGCCTACCGCGCGCAGGCCGCCGCGGGCGCGAAGGCGTGCGCCGGCGCCGCGGCCGCGGACCGCGAGGCGTACGAAAGAGCCGCGGCCGCCTTCGAGCCCGTCTACTTCAACAGCCTCGTGCACGTCCTGGACGACTACTTCGTCCACCGCCAGCGCAGTCTGGAGGGCAAGGACGGCAATGCGCTCAACGAGGTGCGCGTGGTGTGCGCCTCCCTCGTCGGCAACGGGGGACGGCTCGCCGCCGACAAGCAGATCAGGTTGAAGCCGCAGACCTCGGTGCTCGGCTACGCCGTCGGCGACGAGATCCGGATCACCGAGCCGGACTTCGTGGCGCTGGCGGCGGCGTTCTTCGCGCAGATCGAGGAGAAGTTCCTCTGAGCGCCCCCTCGGGGGCGTGCCGCGCCCGGCCCCCCGGGGTCCTGCGGCCGTGCGGGACGGGACCGCCCGGGCCGGTCGGGCCCGGGCGCGCCCGTCGTCCGGCTGTCCCGCCGGGTCGGCGTCCGCGCCGCCCGGCCCGGTAAGCGTCGACGGGATGACTATGACGGACCGTCAGCGACCGTCCACCCAGTGAAATCACCCCGCACGACGGAAGAGTCCCCTGGCATAGTCGCGCACCATGGAGACCGACTCCTTCTGGACGCTCCTCGCGGAATGCCGGCGCAGGGAGCTCGGCGGTGACCGGCGGGACGCCTGGCTGCGGGGCGCGCTCGCCCGGCTGCCGCCGCCGGGGATCGTCCGCTTCCAGGCGTGCCTGGAGCACGTGCTGCGCGAGGCGTTCAGCTGGAACCTGTGGGCCGCGGCCGACCGGATCTTCGGCGGCTGGTGCTCCGACGACGCCTTCTGCTACTTCCAGGGCTGGATGGTCGGGCTCGGCAGGCCGGTCTTCGAGGCGGCCGTCAGCGACCCGGACGTCCTCGCGTACGCCCCTGAGGTGCTGCGGCTGGCCGACTGCCCGCGCGCGGCGTGGGCGGGGGCCGACCTGCCGCAGTGGGCGACGTCTCACCGCGCTCGCACCGCGCGCGTACGAGGACGTCACCGGCGCCTTCGAGGACTGCGGTGACGCCTTCCACGCCGCCGCGCAGGTGCTGCTGACCGCCGAGACGGCCCCCGCCCGGCCGGCCCCCGCGGGGCGCCGGTGGAGCGTCCTGGACGAGGCCGAGTCCGCCCGCCGGCTGCCCCGGCTGACCGTGATGTTCCCGCTGCCGGCGGCCGGCTGAGCAGCGGCCGGCCGCGGCAACGGGACCGGTGGGGGCGGGCCGGCGAACGATCCCGGGTCGCGGCCCGGCTGCGGTCAGCCGCCGTTGACCAGGCGGATGTAGCGCACCCAGTCCCAGTTGGGCCCGGGGTCGGTGTGGTCGGTGCCGGGCACCTCGACGTGTCCGATGATGTGCTCGCGGTCCTTGGGGATGCCGTACTTGCCGCAGATCTCCGCGGTGAGGGCGGCCGAGGCGTGGTACATCGCGTCGGTGAACCACGAGGCGTCGTCGACCCAGCCCTCGTGCTCGATGCCGATGCTGCGGGTGTTGTAGTCCCAGTTGCCCGCGTGCCAGGCCACGTCGTGCTCGCGCACGCACTGGTCGATGGCGCCGTCGGCGGAGCGCACGACGTAGTGCGAGGTGGCCGCGTGGGCCGGGTCCTGGAAGAGCGTGATGGTGTCGGCGAAGGTCTCCTGGGTGACGTGGATGACCACGAGGTTGATCGGATAGGTCGTCGGGCGGTTGGCCGCCGTGTAGTTGGCGGTGCTGGCCGGGGCCCAGGTGACGCCCGGGTAGTCGACGGTGGCCGCCGAGGCGCGGGTGCCGCCGGTCCACAGCTCGCCGGCCAGCGCGGCGCCGGCGGCGGCGCCCAGGGCGAGGCCGCCGCGCAGCAGCGAGCGGCGGCCGGGTCCTGACGGGGTGTCGGAGGAGTACGCGGACGGTTCGTCAGTTGTCTCGAATCGGCCCGGTGCGTACGGGAGTCGGGGATGCTGGGGCGTTCCATGGGGGCTCCCTGAGGCGGCGCAGAAGGGTCGGGTGCATGACAAGAGCGTGGGCTCGCCCATCGTGGGGCCCGCGCCCGCGGCCTGCCAAGCGATTCGCGGATTGGCAGAGGTCCATACCGATGGCGGGCGCGTCAGGCGGCCGGCTGTGCCACCTGTCGTACGCCCCGCCCTATGCGCCGGCGTGCGCCCCGGCGTACGCCCCCCGCGCACTCCCCGCCCAGCGCGGTCAACTGCTCACTGAACGTCACCAAGGCGTTCCCGTCCGCATAACGACTGATGCACGTTCACATCACTGACCGGCCACATGGAGTGACCGTTTCATCCGCTCTACGCATATCATGCGTGATTTGTTCCCGTGCCCAACTCTCCGGTTCCGCTTGGAAAACCCCTCCGGCTCTATTAACGTTCGATAACGCAGCGCGGTCGTCACCGCCGCCGCCAGGACGGCGGACCGCGCGCTTGCCGAATCCCGTCCGCGGGAACCGGGGACCCGAGATCATGGGGTGAATCGGGCAGTTTTCAGGCCCGTAGGAGACCTTCTTCCTCCGAACCCGTCAGCTAACCCGGTAGGCGAGAGGGAAGGAAAGGAGAGCGCCCGTCGTGGCGTCCGACCAGCTTGCCTACGCCCCTGTAAGGCCCGAGGGCGACACCGCCCAGGAGCGGGACGACCTCCGCCTGCCGCGCCAGCGCGCGGCCGTGACCCGTACCGCCGTGCCCCTCCCGCCCGATGGCCCCGAGGCCGGGCCTGGCCGGTCCCGGCGCCGCCGGTCTCGCCGCCGCCCGCCCGCCCGCCACGCTGCCCGCACCGCTTCCCGCCGCGGCCCCCATACCGCTGCCCGACGCCGGTCCCGGAGCGGCGCTGACCGGCATTCCGAGCTACGACCCGTCGGTGGTCGTCACGGCCCCAGAGCCCGTAACTCCCGCACCCCGCCGCCCGAACCCGTTGACGACGAGCGGCCGACCGACCCCGGCGCCGCGCTGTGCGCGCGCATCCTCGGGCAGGCCACCGCCCAGCGCGAGGAGGCCGCCCGCGCCGAGCGCGAGGCCACCGAGCGGGCCGCGGCGGCGCAGGCCGCCCGCGAGGCCGCCGAGCGCAAGGTGCGCGAGCAGGCCGCGGCGGCGAAGGCCGCCGCGGAGGAGAAGGCCAGGGCGCAGGCCGCCGAGGCGGAGCGGGCCGAGGCCGAGCGCCGCGCGCGGCTCGCCCGCTCGTACATCAAGCCGGTCGCCTGCGGCACGCTCGGCGCGGGCTTCGGCGAGACCGACCCGTGGGCGAACCTGCACACCGGCCAGGACTTCACCGCGCCGACCGGCACGCCCGTGCACGCCGTCCACGGCGGCACGGTCGTCTCGGCCGGATGGGCGGGCAGTTACGGCTACCGCGTGATCCTGGCGCTCGACGACGGCACCGAGCTGTGGTACTGCCACCTGTCCACGATGGTCGCGACCGAGGGCCTGGTCACCACCGGCGACACGGTCGGCCGGGTCGGCGCGACCGGCAACGTACCGGCGCCGCACCTGCACTTGGAGGTGCGGCCGGAGGGCGGCGCCCCCATCGACCCGCTGGCATGGCTGCGCGGCCACGACGTGGCGGTCTGACGGAGGCGGTACGGGCTTACGGCGGTCCGAACTCCTGCCGCACGGCGGCCCGTTGGCCTCCACAGGGGCGTACGGACCCCTGTAGCGCCCGTCGCGGCCGTACGGACTGCCGTGGCCGGCCGCGTGCGCCCGCCAACTCCCTTGCCTCACATGACGGATGACCGTCCACCGAGCCGCCGGCGGCCCTGACGACACCCCCCCGACGCCAGGGCCGCCGGTCTTTTCCGGTCCGGTGCGGTGCAGTTGGTCGTGCGGCGTCGGTCCGACAGACCCTCGGCTAGGCCCGCCAGTTGATCCGCAGCGCCGCCGTGACGAAGCCCGGGCCGAAGGCCGCGAGCAGGCCGCGGGCGCCCGCCGGGGGAGGGCCGTCGTCGAAGGTGCGGCGCAGCACCTCCAGGACGCCGACACCGCCGCCGTTGCCCGCCTCGGCCAGGCAGGCGCGGGAGTGCCGGACGAAGTCGTCGCCGACGCCGAGGCCCTTCACCACGTGGTCGAGGATCGCCGGGCCGCCCGGGTGGATCACGCCGAACTCCGGCTTTGGCGTCCAGGCCATCACCTCCGGCATCACCTCGCCGACCGCGTCGATCGCCGCCTTCGTACTGTCGAAGTGGTAGCCGTCATCCTCGACCCGCAGGCAGTACGTCGCCGTGCTGCCCGGCTGCCAGAACTCGAAGGTGTCCTCGACGGCAGGACCCGGGCCGAGCGGCTCGTCGGTGACCAGGCAGGCGCCCGCCGAGTCGGAGAACAGCAGTTTGTAGATGAGGGCGTTGGTCCCGTGGTCCGACCGCTGGTAGACGGTCGAGAGCGCCTCGGAGACCACCACCAGCACCCGGCGGCGGCCCGAGGCGACCAGCCGCACCGCCTGCACGAGCGCCTGCGCCCCGCCCGCGCAGCCGAGTTGGGTCATCGGCACCCGGGCGATCCGCGGCGACAGGCCGAGGTCCTCGATGAGGTGGATGTCGAGGCCGGGGATGGACAGGCCGGTGCTGTGCGAGGTGACGACGCCGTCGATGTCGCCCGGCGCCAGGCCGTGTCGGGCCAGCGCCGTACGCGCCGCCCGTACGCCCATCTCCCGGACATGCGTGTACGCCGCGGCGTTGCGGGCCGCGAGGGGGCCGGGGACGGCCACTTCGTCGACCGGGGCCACGAAGTGCCGGGTGCGCACCCCGATCCGGGAGCCGAGCCGGTCGATCAGCAGCGGCCGGGGGTGGTCCGGGTAGTCCGCGTGGATCTGCGCGAGCACCTGGTCGGTGCTGACCGCCGACGGCGACTGGACGACGGCGGGCCGGGCGATGTAGGCGCTCGGGGGATCGGCCGAAGGGACCCCACTGGCAGCGGTGTTGGCGTCGGATGCGGTGGCGGCAGAGGTCACGGCGGTCCTCTCATCAGACGGGTCGACGGGGACGGGCAGCTTGCGCGGCATACCGAGCGGGTCAGGAGGGCGGAGTGGCGGCAGGTACGGAGCCGGAGCCGCCGGCGGCGGCCGGCGCGGAGCCCGAGCCCGCGGCGGACCCGGCCGCGCGGGAGCGGCCGCCCCCGCGGGCGCCGCGGTTCGCCCCGGCCGCGTGCGCGTCCTGCGCGAGCAGTTCCGCGGCGAAGTCGACCAGCCCGATCAGGTCCGGCTGCGTGGCGTCGCCGTCCAGCGCCCGGTACTCGATCGCGGCGAGGATCGCCATCCGCTCGGTGAGCCCCCAGTGCGGCCGGGTGTCGGTGGCGATCAGTTCGGCGGAGATGTCGGCGACCGGCCGCCCCTGGGCATGCGCCGCCCCGATGCGGTCGCGCAGTTCCAGCAGGTAGTCGGCGTAGACGCGGACGTCCGCGGGCGTCATGACCGGCCCGTGGCCGGGGACGATCAGCCGCGGGTCGCACTCCAGGACGCGCATCGTGGCGCGGTGGATCTCGTCCAGCGGCCCGGCCCAGTGCACCGGGTGGTCGTCGCAGAAGACGACGTCGCCCGCGCACACGACGCCCTCCTCCGGCAGGTTGACGATCAGGTCCCCGCTGGTGTGCGCGGGTCCGACCTCGATGAGCTGCACCGCCACCCCGCCGACGTCCAGGTCGAGTTGCCCGCTGAAGGTCAGGTCGGGCGGCACGATCCCGGTCACCCCGAAGTCGCCGTACCGGCCGAAGTGCCGTTTGACGTAGGCCCCGAGGACCGTGTCCGGGTCGCTGGCGGCCACGAGGCCGGCCAGGACCTCGGGGCTGGGCTCGGCGCACAGGTGCGCGCCGTTGGCCTCGGTGCTGACGATCCGCGCGGCCGGCCGCTCGGGGGCGGCCGGGTCCGCGGTGAACAGCGCGTTGCCGTACGAATGGTCGCCGTTGCCATGGGTGTTGACGACCGTGCCGATGTGCGTGCCGGGCGTGAGCCGGCCCGCCGCGAGCCGCATCAGGTGGCGGGTCATGTCCGCGGTGTACGGCGTGTCGACCAGCAGGGCCGCGTCCTTGCCGGAGACCAGGACGCAGTTGGCCATGCCCCAGGTCGCGTGGCCGTCCGGCAGCCACACGTGCACCTGTGGCGTCAACGCCCGCAGACTGCGGGGCAGTTCGAAGCTCATGACGCCTCATTGTGCTGGCCGCGAGGGCGGCGGGCGGTACGGGGGTCGGCATCGCGGGCCGCGCCGGGGTGGGTGGGGCCGGCGGGATTCCTGAGGTCGGCGGGGGTGGCGGCGGACGACGCGGAATCGTTTCCGCCGCAGCAGGTCCGGGCCGGGGCGCGGGTCCAGGCCCGTTTCCGGGCGCGGCTCCTGGTCCACCGGGCCGCGCGCGGGCGCGTGCATCGGCGGCATCGTCACCGGCTGCTCACCCTGGTCGAAGAGTACGAACATCAGCCGCCCGCCGGGTACGCCGAACGGCCCGGCCGCGCACATCGTCGCCCAGCCCGGGCCGAGTTCGGCGTGCAGCATCGGCCGGGAGCCCTCGGCCCGCGGCTGGAGGTACTCCGTGGTCGGCGACTCGTACCGCTCCCCGACGACCGGGTCGCGCCGTGCGTCCGCCTGGAGTTGGGCCAGCGTGCGGTTGTGCGGGTTCGCGGCGACAGCCGCCCGCAACTGGGGTATCAGTAAAGGGAGCCAGCTGTTCGCCCAGTCGCCGAGGGTGATCCGCGCCTCCGGGTCCAGCAGCATCCAGCGCATGGTGTTGCCCGGCACCTCGCGCCGCATGAACATCCGGGTGAACGCCCGGTTGTACGCGACCAGGTCCCACGCCACGTCGTTGACGTACGCCATGTCGCGGCAGCCGGCCAGCACCCGCTGCCACGGCTGCGGCACGGCCGTCCCCAGCCGCGGGTCGAGCGGGTACGCCGGCGGCGAGCCGGTCGCGTAGAGCACCAGCGCGTCCCACTCGTGGTCGGTCAGGTGCAGGATGCGGGCGATCGGGTCGAGGATGTCGGTGCCGATGGTGGCGAGTTTGCCGCGCTCCACATAGCCGTACTTGTGCTCGGGCCAGCCCAGCAGCCGCGTCATGTGCTCGTGGGTCAGGCCCTCGACCTTGCGGCCGCGCGGGTCGGAGCGGGGGGCGAGGCCGAGGTCGGCGGGGTCCACCCGGGCGCGGGCCCGGGAGAGCAGCGTCTGCAGGGCCTCGCGGTTGGGCATGGCGTGCGTCCTTCCTCCCGGCCCGTCCGGGGGCGGTGTGCGGCCGGTGCGTCGTGGGACGCGGACCGGCCGCGGACCGCCGGTGGCGGTGGGTGCCGTGCCGTGCGCGGCCCGTGTGTACGTCCCGACCCCGACCGTAAACCGCCCGATGGCCGAAAGTCGCGTGTTCGACCGTACGTTCGTGTGTCTCTACGACCGTACGGCGCGCTACAGGTCCCGGGGGTCGAGCTCGCGGGCGAGCTTGTAGCCGACCTCGAACCGGCTGCCGGCGCCGAGGCGTTCCATCAGCGCGGCCATCACGTCCTCGACGACCACCCGGTCGATACCGAGCTTGCGGGCGATCCGGTCGTCGCCGTAGCCGTTGGTCATCAGCCGGATCACCGCCCGTTCGCGCTCGCTGAGTCCGGCGTGGTGCGGGCGCGCGCCGGCCAGCGAGAGCGGGGTGGCGCGCTGCCAGTACGACGTCGTAGATCGAGGTGAAGGAGTGCACCAGGACCGAGCCGCGGATGCGGATCATGGCGGGGCCGAACGGGTCGGCGGGGCCGCCGCCGGGCAGGCACACGGTGTGCCGGTCGAAGATCAGCATCTCGTGGGCGACATGCTCGATGACCCGCACCGTGATCCCGCAGTCCGACAGTTCGCGCAGGTAGCGGGCGTGCGCCGGGTCGCTGAGCAGCTCGCGCGGGTACAGCGCGCGCACCCGGATGCCGCGCCGGGCCAGCGCGGCGTCCGCCTCCAGCGAGCGGTCCAGCAGCGTACGGTCGGCCGGCAGCGGGCCCTGGTGCAGGGAGTCGGCGGACTCGCGCAGCCCCGCGGTGATGTCGGTCAGCGCGCGCTCGGTGCTGTCGAGTCCGGCGAACTGGTCCACGATGACCGGCTGCTGGCGCTTGGTCACGGCGGGCTGGAAGACGGTGAGCAGCTTCTGGGTGGCGTCGTTGACGGCCAGCGCGCTCTGCAACTGTTCGTGCAGTCCTGCGGTGTAACGGTCCATCAGGACGGCGATCGCGGTGTCCGGCTCGACGGTCTCGACCTGGTCGCCGGCGAACCGCACCAGGCCCATGTCGTCGAGCACCCGCCAGCCGGCGGCGGCCTGGCGCTCGTCGAGCCCCGACTCGGCGCTGATGGCGGCGACCTCGCCGCCGCCGCACGTGGCGGCCGCCTCGTACAGCGCGACGGCCGCGGGCATGTCGCCCTGCCGGGTCCGTGAACCGCCGGCCACGAGCGGCGTGTTGAGGACTTCCCTCACCCGGGACACCCCGGACGTCTCGGATACTCCGGATGCTCCGGACTTCATCCGCCTGACCTCCCTCGCTCGCCGACGAACGCCGCGGGCAGGTGTCCTCCGGCGCGTACGAGCCCCCCGACAGACCGGTACCGGCCCGTCAGGCACAGAGTGTTACAGCGGCATCACGGGTTTTCCAGAGCGAATCCATTGAGGAAATCAATCGCCCGTATGTGCGCATTAAGGTGCCAATCGGTCGCACTGGCGTACTGATTACCCTCCCCGTACGCCCCACCTGCACCGTTCGTCCCCGCAACGGACCCTGGTACCACGGCACTTCTGCACCTTGGCGTGTACGCGCACGCAATCTCCTCATCCGGTGGGGGTCGTTCACCACCGTGTGGGGGCATGTGTGCGCGTTTGCCGGGCGGGATGAGGTGGTTTGTCGAGCCCGATCGGGCGGATCGGCGCGCCCGGTCGACCGGTTCGGTCGGGATGGCCGGTCGGGACCGGTCAGTCGGGCCTGGTGGGAGTCCAGTCGGCCGCGAGCAGTCCGAGGATCACCTCGTCCGAGAACCGGCCGTACACCCAGGCGGCTTGGCGCAGGGTGCCTTCAGGGGTGAAGCCGGCGCGGCGGGCGGTCGCGAGCATCGGCGCGTTGTCGGCCATGGTCTCCAACTGGAGCCGGTGCAGGCCGCGCACGGCGAAGCCGTACTCGCACAGTGCGCGGATCACGTCGACGGCGAGCCCCTTGCCGCGGAACGCGGGCCGCAGCGATATGCCCAGGTGCGCGGAGCGGTTGTGGGTGTCGACACCCCACAGCACGCCTCGCCGGCCAGTTCCCCGGACTCCAGCTCCACCACGGAGAAGGGCGCGAACGCCTCCGTGCCCGGCCGCACCGCGTGTATCGCGTCCGCGGAGTCCGCGGCCATCGGCACCCACGGCCGGTTGTCGGCCCGGGCCCGCACGGCCACGTCGTCGTACAACTCGGCGTGCAGGACACCCACATCACCACTGTGCCGGGCCCGCAGCCCGATCCGCCCATGCTTGATCATGCCTTCTTGCTACCCGCAGGGACGGACGGCCCGCAACGGGGTTTGCCCGGGCCGCCCCGGCGGGGTACGGCCTCAGGTCGGTCGTGGCCAGGGTCCACGGGCCCACGGTGATCTCGTCGCCGAAGGCGTAGTCGTGCTGCGCCCGGTAGCGGGGGCCCTCCGGGCCGGGGCCCGGATCGCTGAAGACGGCGAGCGTGCTCTTGCGGGGGTCGACCAGGGACGGGTCGAGCTGCCGGTCGAGCTGCTGCCGAATGCGCAGGGCGATGAATTCATGCGGCCGTGACGCCGACATCTTCAGGATGATCGCGTCGCCGCTGATCTCGTATCCCCGCACGGCGTCCGGGGCGTGCCTCGTGAGTTCGTCGGCGACGGCACGAGTGCGCTCGTAGTCCATGTCGCTATCTTCCTACGGTTCCGCGCAGGATGCGGCTAGCGTTGGTTCGGCGGCGCGAAGGGGTCCAACGGGGTCGGGGGCGCGGCGCCCTTCGGCGGGGTGGGACGGGGGCGTGGCCATCGCGGGGCCCGGAGGCGCCATCGCCGGGCCGGGGCCGGGGCCGGGGGAAACCGGGCGGCGTGAGGCGGGTCGGGTAGGGCGGCGTGGGGGGCCGTAGCGGCGCAGCCGAACCGTACGGGTAGGAGGGGGCCCAGGCGGGGCGGGGCGGGGGGATCTGGGCCGGCCAGTAGCGCGGGGTCTGCTCCGGGAGCGCCGCCCGCGCCAGGGCCGGCTGGGC
Source organism: uncultured Actinomycetota bacterium (assembly GCA_963820715.1). Lineage (GTDB taxonomy): Bacteria > Actinomycetota > Actinomycetes > Streptomycetales > Streptomycetaceae > Actinacidiphila. Next base: position 89,305 of record CAWGAU010000011.1, read on the forward strand.
CCACCCCTTGCGGTGCCAGAGGTGGGCGAGCAACTCGCCCTCGCGCGCGGCGAAGTCGGGCTCCGGCCGGCCGCGGGTCGCCGCCGCCCGCAGGAAGGCGAGGTGGGTGGCGAACGCGATGTAGTCGCGGACGGCGCGGCCCGCCGCCTCACCGTGCGTCCGCCGGGTCTCGCGGCGCGCCTCGGCCCGAATCCGCATGGACCCCAGGGCGAACGGCTCGCCGACCGGCAGCCAGCCCGCCCCCGAGTAGAGCGGCAGCGTCCGCCGCACCGTGCGCAGTTCGTTGGAGCGCGCCCAGAACGCGAGCCACACCACCAGCCCGAAGACCGGCAGCATCACCGAGGCGTACACCGTGAGGAAGCCGACCGGGGACAGCTGCGAGGAGCCGTTCCACGTGCCGTGCAGGACCATGGCGAGCAGCCAGCCGCCGACCGGGGGCGCCCAGCGCCAGCGCCACCGCACGCCCGGCCGCACCGTGGCCGCCAGCGCGAAGCCGATGCCCGTCATCGACGTGAACAGCGGGTGCGCGAAGGGCGTCATCAGCACCCGGACGAAGAAGGTCGCGGCGGTGGTGGAGACGCCGTCGGTGCCCAGCGCCTTGTCCTCGTTGAAGGCGGTGCCGAGGTAGAGGATGTTCTCGGTGAACGCGAAGCCGGTCGCGGCCAGCCCGCTGAGCACGATGCCGTCGACGATCGACTCCAAGTGCCGCCGCCGGAACAGGAAGAGCAGCAGGAGCGCGGCGCCCTTGGCGGTCTCCTCGACCAGCGGCGCGACGAACGTGGCGCCCCACTGGTCGGACTGCGTGGGGCTCGCGGCGAAGGTGGAGGCGAGCAGCTTGGCGCCGTACTCGTTGGCGAAGATCGCCACGAGGGTGGCCGCGCACGCGCCCCAGGAGAAGGCGAAGACGAGGTTCTGCCAGGGCGCGGGCGCCACATGGTCCAGCCACAGGTACACCCATACGATCAACGGCACCGGCAGGATCGCCAACGCCAGCCCGACCAGGAACGGTTCGGTCCCTATGTGCTGCCGCACCACCGCGAGGATGATCACACCGCACACGGCGAGCGCGGTGAACAGCGCCCCCGTCCGCACCGCCCGGCTCTCCCAGAAGGAGCGCCGCGGCACGTAGTGGACCGCGCTCGGCGCGGGCACGGCAGCGCCCTCACCGGGGGAGTCGGGCGCGGACGGGTACGAGGAGGTGGCCACCTTGTCGACAGTACGGGGGCCGGGGCGCGCCGCGCGACAGTACGGGCGACCTCGTCCGGGTACGCCCCGTCACGTCCGCACGAACAGCAGGTCCCGTACGACGTGGCCCTTGGCCAGACCCTGCCGCTCGAACTTCGTCATCGGCCGGAAGTCCGGGCGGGGCGCGAAGCCTTCGGCGTAACGGTTCACCAGCCCGGGCGCCGCGTCGAGCACCTCCAGCATCTGCTCGGCGTACGGCTCCCAGTCCGTCGCGCAGTGCACGACCGCGCCCGGCCGCAGCAGCGGCGTGACCAGGGCGAGGAAGTCCGGCTGGATCAGCCGGCGCTTGTGGTGCTTGGCCTTGTGCCACGGGTCGGGGAAGTAGACGCGCAGGCCGTCGAGCGAGGCCGGCGGCAGCATGTCGCGCAGCAGTATGACGGCGTCGCCGTTGGCGACCCGGACGTTGGTCAGGCCGTTCCGGTCCGCGAGCGCCAGCAGGTTGCCCTGGCCCGGGGTGTGCACGTCGACGGCGAGGATGCCGGTCGACGGGTCGGCGGCGGCCATCCGCGCGGTCGCGTCGCCCATGCCGAAGCCGATCTCGACCACCACGGACGGGCGCGGCGCGCCGAACAGCGCCGCCAGGTCCAGCGGGGAGCCGTCCAGTTCCACGCCCCACGCCGCCCAGTGCCGCTCGATCGCCGCGGCCTGCGCCTGCGTGATCCGCCCGCGCCGCGCGTGGAACGAGCGGATGCGGTGCTCGCCCCGCGAACCGGCCGGATCGGGCGCCGGCCCGTCGGGGAACATCCGGCCGGCCCTGCGGACACCGCCGGTACGGGCACCGGCCGCGGTCTCAGCAGCGGGCGGCCCGGCCGGCGGCGGCACGGGAGCCTGCGCGGGATAGCGGCGGTACGGGCGGCGGTACGGACGTCTGCACGGAGGGGTTCACGGGGAGCTTCACGGAGGTCGGGGGCGGCTTCGGCACAATGGTCGCGATTCTACGGGCGCCGCCGCGCGCAGCCGTACGTCGCAGGTCACAGGGCCGGGCAGCGGCCCTCGGACGAGGCGGCGCCGTACGACACGGCCCTCGTACGACGTGGCGCCGTACGACGCGACCCCCGTTGTCGCCCCCGATGGCCCCTCGTATGGCGCCCCGGCGCGGCGCTCAGCCGCCCCGCCGGGTCTCCAGTGCCTCCAGCGCGCGGCGGGCGATCTCGCGGCCGATGGGGAGCGCGGCGGTGGCCGCGGGCGAGGGCGCGTTGAGGACGTGGACGAAGGGGCCCTCGCCCGCGAAGAGGAAGTCGTCGACGAGCGTGCCGTCGGGCAGCACGGCCTGGGCGCGCACCCCGGCCGGGGCCGGCCGCAGGTCCTGCGGGCGCAGGTCCGGCAGGAGGCGGCGGGCGTCGGCGGTGAACGCCCGCTTCGACAGCGACCGGCGGATCTCGCCCGTCTCGTGCCGCCAGTGCCGGCGGGCGATCCGCCAGGTGCCGGGGAAGGCGGCGGTCGCGGCGAGGTCGCGCAGGTCCACGGTGCCGCGCCGGTAGCCCTCGCGGGCGAGCGCGGGCACGGCGTTCGGGCCGAGGTGGACGCCGCCGCGCACGTCGCGGGTGAGGTGGACGCCCAGGAACGGGAAGTCCGGGTCCGGCACCGGGTAGACCAGCCCCCGGACCAGGTCGCGGCGGGCCGGCGCCAGCTCGTAGAACTCGCCGCGGAACGGGATGATCCGCATGCCCGGGTCCTGGCCCGCCAGCCGGGCCATGCGGTCGCTGTGCAGGCCGGCGCAGTTGACCAGGACCCGGGTCCGCAGGCCGGCGCCGGCGTCCCGCGGACCGCCCGGAGCGCCGGGGCGGAGAGCGGGCGGACCGGGTCGGGGCCGTACGCACCAGGACGCCGCCGCCGTCGCGGGTGAGCGCGGTCACCGTCTCGCCGTAGCGGATACGGCCCCCCGCGTCCGTGACCAGCCCGGCCAGGGCCTTGCAGACGCCGCGGAAGTCGCAGATGCCGGTGGAGGCGACGTGGATCGCGGCCAGGCCCGCGATGTGCGGCTCGTGCGCGGCGATCTGGGCCGGGCCCAACTCCTTGACGGCCAGGCCGTGTTCGCGGCCGCGCTGGGCGAGGGCGTGCAGCCGGGGGAGTTCGCGCTGCGCGGTGGCGACGATCAGCTTGCCGGTGACGGCGTACGGGACGCCGTGCTCGGCGCAGAACCGCGGGGTCTGCTCGGAGCCGGCCAGCGCGTAGCGGGCCTTGAGCGAGCCGGGGCGGTAGTAGATGCCGCTGTGGATGACGCCGCTGTTGCGCCCGGTCTGGTGGCGGGCGGGGCCGGGCTCCTTCTCGATCACCGTGATCCGGGCCGCGCCGGGCTGCTGGGCGAGGGCGTAGGCCGTGGCCAGGCCGAGGATGCCGGCGCCGATCACGATCACGTCTTCGGCAGGGGGCATGGGTGCGGCTCCTCCGGACTGTGGTGCGCTCGATCTCCCCACTCGGCCGGGCGGCCGGGAGGCGGCCCCAGCGGCCTCGGGGGTACTCGTGACCGCTTCCGCCGAGCTTATGCCGGGGCGGCCAGCAGCGGGCGGGCGCGCTCGCGGAGGTCGAGCACCTGGGGCTCGTCGTTGTACGGCTCCAGGCGGTGCAGCAGGTCGCGGACGTACTCGGTGGTGCGGGCGGAGGAGATGCGGCCGGCGACCTCGACGGCCTTGACCCCGGCGGCGCAGCACGCGTCGAGGTTGCCGGACTCCAGCTCGGCGACGGCGGAGACGACCAGCCGCAGCCCGTGCGAGCGGACGAACTCCTCGGTGGGCCGGGCCAGCGCCTGCTCGGTGAAGCGCTGGACCTGGCGGGGCAGGCGCAGGTCGCGGTAGCACTCGGCGGCGTCGGCGGCGAGCCGGTCGTAGGAGTAGAAGCCGAGCCAGCTTGGGGTCGGCGTCGCCCTCGCGGGAGCGCTCCAGCAGCGCTTCGGCGGCGGCGATGGAGGCGCCGCAGGCGGCGGCCTCGCCGGCCTTGGCGTGGGCGCGGGCCTCGACCAGGTGGAAGAAGCTCATGGTGCGGGAGGTGGCCAGGCCCCGGTTGCGCTCCAGGGCGGCCTGGGCGAGGTCGACGCCCTCGTCGGAGAAGTTGCGGTAGGTGGCCTGGAGGGACATCGAGGCCAGGACGTAGCCGCCGAGGGGGACGTCGGCGGCGGCGCGGGCCAGCCGCAGCGCCTGGATGTAGTAGCGCTGGGCGGCCTCCTGCTGGCCGGTGTCGAAGGCCATCCACCCGGCGAGGCGGGTGAGTTCGGCGGTGGCGCCGAACAGCGCGCGGCCGACGCCGTCGCTGTAGGAGCCGAGCAGCAGCGGCGCCGCCTCGACCCGCAGGCATTCCGGCACCATGCCCGAACGCCAGTCGCCGCCGCCGTACTTGGAGTCCCAGCGGCGGGCGTCCTCGGCGGCCTCGCGGAGTTTGGAGACGTCGGCGTGGCCGACATGCGCCATGCCGGGGGCCGGGGCGAGCCGGGCCACGGTGGCGTCCGCGGGGGTGATCAGCCAGCGGGAGGCCGGGGTGACGTAAGCGCTCACTGCGAAAGATCCGGCCAAGCTCTGCCAGATGCCCCCGCCGCCGGGTCCGCGCCGCCCGGCAAGATCCAACCGCCACAGATCGGTGGCCGATTTCACCGCCTCCGCGACGTCCCGCGGGAAGGCCAGGCCGACCTCGGGGGCGGGGTCGGCGTCGGCGAGACCTATCTCGTGCAGCGGGACGGGGCGGCCGAGCTTGCTGCCGATCGCGGCGGCTATCAGATGCGGGCGCGGCACCCTGCGGGACCATGCCCTTGGTGACCCAGCGGGCCACCGACGTCTTGTCATAACGCAGTGTCAGACCCCGTTGCGCACCAAGGTCGTTGACCCTCCGGGCGAGTCCGGCGTTGCTGATGCCCGCCAGGGCGAGAAGGGTGCCGAGTTTCTCGTTCGGCCCGCGGTGTTCTCTGTTCACTGCGGTTCACCTCGTGATGCCGCTGGGGCAGGCCGGCCCGGCCTGGATCATGTCGTGGGGTACGGGGGTCGCCCTCCCCTGGGTCCGATTCAGCCACCGTGGAAGCCGCTGTGCGGCCGGCTCGGTGTGTGTGCCGGACACCCGAGCCGCCCGTACGGGCGCGAACCGGGTACACCCAGCGTAGTTCGCCGCATCCCGACCGTTAAGAGCCTTGTGCCGGATGGCCGGAAACCGGCCCCCGGCCGGAAGTGCACCGGTTGCGGTCTGCGCACGATCCGGCGTGTGCTCCCGGTATATGTGGCCGTGCGCCCGGCCGTGCGCTCTGTGCCGCCGCGCACGGCGCCGCTTGCATGGGCGTCATGGGTCGGCCCGTGCCTCCGGCAGGCGGTTATGCCGGGGAGAGGCGGGCCAGGGGGCTCCGCTGCCACAATCCCCGCGGGTGGCGGACCGGCCCGGGGGGCGCGGACCGCTTCCCGGGCCGTTGACCCCGTGAGCCGTTCTGTAAAGCGCGTTCCCGGACGCGTATCCGCCCGCATCGACGTTCCGTGACCGTCTCCGATCACCGACGACCCGCCTGCGGCCTACCGCGACGGCATATCAACTGCGGCATGTGCCGCGGACTTTGGCGCGATTCAGACGTTTCGGCCGATGAGCGTTCCCGGGCACCGGCCGGCACTGTCCGGCGTTTTCGCGTTCGCTTCCTTTGTGCCGTGTACACGCGACCCGGCGCCCCTTGGTGCACCCATGCGCCTCTTTGCGCGCCTCCACGTGGCAGCATGGTCTTTCGGACGTCGGACGTGGCGGCCGGGCGGGGTGGGCTGCGGCGCGTGACCGCAGTCGCGGAGCTCGACCCGCACCGGCTGTCCACAGCCTGTGGAGGCGGCGCGATGCGGTGGTTGGTGGGGTGGAGGCAGTGCCGCCGCGGGTTCCGTTCCCGGTGCCCGGCACCGGACGCTCCAGCCCGTCGGCGCGCAACTCCTGTGGGACGGCCCCGATCCGCTGTGGGCGGTGGGCGACTGGCGCCCCGACGAGGTGCGGGTGGTGTACGCCGACCCCGGCTCCCACGGCAACGGCCGCGGGGGGAACGGCGGTTCGTACGGTCGGTCCGGCGGGTACGGCTCCGGTTCCGGGTCCGACTACTACGCAGGCGGCCAGGCGTACGACCGGTCGTACGCCCAGCACGGGTACGGCCAACCCCCTTACGGACCAGGCACGTTGAACGGGGGCGGGTCGCACCGGGGCGGATCGCAGGGCGGGGTGGCCCGGCTGGCCGTGCTCGGCCGGTGCGGGGCCAGCGACGCGGAGCTGCGGCTCGGCCTGGTGGCGGCCCGCGGCGGCGCGCTGCGCCATGTGACCGCCTGGCCCGGCAGTTACACCGCGGTCCTCCAACTCGGCCGCCGCATCACCGTGCTGGGCGACCTCGCCGGGCGCCCGGCCGGTCTTCCACACCCGCTGGTCCGGCGGCACCGCCTACGCCACCGCCGCGCTGCCGCTCGCCGACCTGATCGAGGCCGGCCTCGACGTCACCCACCTCGCCGCCACGCTGGCCTGCCCCGACGCGCCCGAGGCGCTCATGGACGGCACCCCGTACCTGGGCGTGCGCCGGGTGCCGCCCGGCCACGCGCTCATCCTGCGCGACGGCGCCCCCGAGGTCGCCTCCTACGAGCCGACCGCCTCGCTCGCGGTGGGCCACTCCGCCGGCCAGCGCGGCCGACGCGGTCGCCGCCGTCGAAGGCGTACGGGACGCGCTGGTCGACGCGGTGCGGGCCCGGCTGGCGCAGCCGCGGTTCGTGCCCGACGCCGGGGAGGCGCCGGCGCCCGGCATCGGCGCCGACCTGTCGGGCGGGGCCGCGTCCGCGACCCTGGCGCTGCTCGCGGCCGGTCTGCCCGGAATGCCCGGGACTCTCCCGGGCGCGCCCGGATCGCTCGCCGGGGAGCGGCTGTTGGCCGTCACCTTCAACGACCTCGCGGGCAGCTACGACCACGCCCAGGAGCGCGACGCCGAACTGGAACGGGCCCGGGCGATGGCCACCGACCCGCGGCTGCGGCACGTCGTCGTGCCCGGCGGGCCCGAGGCGCTGCCGTACGCCGACCTCCTCACCGGCGGCCTCGGCAGGCTCACCGACGAGCCCGGGCCGTCGCTCATCAGCGCCGAGCGGCACCGCCGGCGGCTGGCGGCCGGCGGCGCCGACCACCTGATCGGGCACGGCGCCCGGCAGGTGCTGGACGCCCACCCGGCGCGGCTCGCCGACCTGCTGATGGACCGGCGGCGGCGCCACCTCGTCCGGCCGGTGGCCGCGCTCACCCGCGCCGACGGGGGCGGCGGCCGGGTGCTGGCCGCGCCGCTCACCGCCTTCACCGTGCCCGTCACCGTCTACCGGGCCGCCCGGCGGCTGGCCCGCACCCCGTATCAACAGGGTGTGGAGGACGCGGCGGCCGCGCTGCTGCGGCGCGACTTCGGCGGGCCCGGCGCGGGCGGCGCGCTGCCGGCGTCGCTGGCCGCGATGGCCTGGGTACGGTCCGGGCCGGCCGCCCGGTGGCTCACCGGGGAGGCGCTGGCCGAAGTATCGGTTCGCCTCCAGGACGCGGCCCGCCGGCCCTGGCCGATGGAGCGCCCCGGCGAGCGGCGCGCCGCCGCCGCGCTCGCCCGGCACGCGGCCGACTACCGGGTCTTCGAACAGGCCGCCGCCGTCACCAGCCAGCGGCTGCACGCGCCGTTCCTCGACAACCAGGTCGTACGGGCCTGCCGGGCGCTGCCCGGTGCGCTACGGGTCCGGCCCGGCGCCCGCGCGGAGGTGCTGCGGGTGGTCCTGGAAGGGGCCGGCGTCCACGAGTTGCCGCCCGGGTGGGGCGGCGGGTCGTCCGCGTCCGCCGGGGCGGAGGCCGCGCGGATCGGGCTGCGGGCGGGGCTCGATCCCGTGCTCGACCTCTTCGACGCGCCGTTGCTCGCCGACGCGGGGCTGGTCGACGCACGCGTCGTGCGGGCCGCTCTGCGTGGCGTGGCCGCGGGGGAGGGGGAGATGGGGGGTTCCGCGGAAGGGCTGGGGGAGATCGTCGCCGCGGAGCTGTGGTTGCGGAGGCTGCTGGCTCGGCGGGGGTCGTGCTGGACGGGGGCGGATGCGCCGGAGCAGCGGGCCGTCTCGCAGGGGGTTCAGCGGCTTACGTTGTAGCCGGACTCTCCTTCCCCGGGTGGGCTCCCCGGAAACCCCCTCCGCGGGGCGCGGCTCCCTCCGGGGGTGCCCCAGCTTTTCCATCCCACCCGCGCCACCCCTTGACCTACTTCCGCATGTGCGGGCTTTTGCGTTGTGGGTCGGGGCCAGTCCGGAGGTGACTCTCCCCCAGCTAACGCTGGGAGGTGCCCCCACGAACTTCGAACGTTCCCGTTTCGTTGTCGGCTGCCACGCCGGTGTTGCGTTCGAAGTTCTGCGGGGACACCTCCTCCCCGTCCCCTCCAGCCGGTCGGCGTCTGCGAGTAGAGGGGGGTGGAGGAAAAACAGCCCCTCCCGGGCAACCCTGCGGACGAACGGCACCGTGGAGGAGTTCGTAACCCCCGTCTTCCGTGTGCCGCCGATGGGGCGGAGGGGACGGGGAGGCGGTGCCCCCGCAGAACTTCGAACGAACACCGGCCGCAACCCTGGATCGAAACCGGCAGGTTCGAAGTTCGAGGAGGTGCCGGCGGACCGGCACCGACCCACCCACAAGAGGCCCGCACATGCGGAAGACAGTCACGGGTGGGCGGGTGGGAAAGAACCCCCGGAAGGCGGGGACCCTGACGGCATAGGGTGGGCCGGAGGCGCAAAGCGAGGCGAGGGCGAACGAAATGGCCGTATGGGACGACGTAGTGGGCCAACCCCGCGTAGTGGAGGAGCTGTCGACCGCCGCAGCGGACGCCGACGCCCTGGTCACAGCCGAATCCGTCACGGGAAGGCCCTCCGCCGGCGGAGCAGCGCCGCACGCTGCCGGAAAAGCTCCCGCCAGGGACGGAGCAGCGCCGCACGCTGTCGGAAAAGCTCCCGCCAGGGACGGAGCAGCGCCGCACGCTGCCGGAAAAGCTCCCGCCGCTGACGGAGCAGCCCAAGCCAGGGACGGAGCAGCCCGCTCCGATGACGGCGAGCCCGGGCTCGCGGAGAACCGCCCCACCGGATCAAGGATGACGCACGCGTGGCTCCTCACCGGCCCCCCCGGATCGGGCCGCTCCACCGCGGCCCGCGCCTTCGCGGCAGCCCTCCAGTGCACGAGCCCCGACAAAAAGCTGGGCGCGCCCCCCGGCTGCGGGTTCTGCGACGGCTGCCACACCACCGTGATCGGCACCCACGCCGACGTGGAGACCGTCCGTACCGACCTCCTCACGATCGGCGTCAAGGAGACCCGCGACCTGGTGCGCCGCGCCTCCCTCTCCCCGGCCGGCGGCCGCTGGCAGGTGATCATCCTGGAGGACGCCGACCGTCTGACGGAGGGCGCCGCCAACGTCCTGCTGAAGGCGGTCGAGGAACCCGCCCCCCGTACCGTGTGGCTGCTGTGCGCCCCCTCCGTGGAGGACGCGCTGCCCACGATCCGCTCCCGCTGCCGCCTGCTGACGCTGCGCACCCCGTCGGCGGAGGCGGTCGCCGACGTACTGACCCGCAGGGACGGCATCGACCCCGAGCTGGCCGCCCGGGCGGCCCGGGTCACCCAGGGCCACATCGGCCGGGCCCGCCGGCTGGCCACGGACGAGTCGGCCCGCGCCCGCCGCGCGAGCGTCCTGCGGCTGCCGCTGCGGGTCGCGGACGTCGGCGAATGCCTGCGGGCCGCGCAGGAACTGGTCGACGCCGCGTCGGAGGACGCCAAGGCGATGGCGGAGGGCGTGGACGCCAGGGAGACCGAGGAGATGCGGACCGCGCTCGGCGCCGCGGCCGGCGCGAGCGGCCGGATGCCGCGCGGCACCGCCGGCGTCATGAAGGACCTCGCGGACCGGCAGAAGCGCCGTTCCACCCGGACCCAGCGCGACACCCTCGACCTGGCCCTGACCGACCTGGCCGGCTTCTACCGCGACGTGCTCACCGTCCAGCTCGGCAGCCCGCGCGACCGCGTCGCCAACGTCGAGGCGCTCGACGGCGTCGAGCAGGTCGCCTCCGCCTCGCGCCCCGAGCACAGTCTGCGCCGGATCGAGGCGGTCCTCGCCTGCCGTGACGCGCTCGATCGCAACGTTGCTCCGCTGCTTGCCGTGGAGGCCATGACGCTCGCCCTGCGCGCGGGCTGACCTGAGGGCCCGGGCCCTCAGACCGCGGTGAGGACGACCTTGCCCTGCGTGCTGCCGGACTCCACCGCCCGGTGCGCCCGCGCCACGTCCCGCAGCGGGAAGGTCCGCGACACGTGCGGCCGCAGCCGGCCCTCCTCCACCAGCGCGGTGAGCGCGTCGAGCCCGACGTGGTCCGGCTCGACCGCCACCCCGAAGAAGCGCAGGCCGCGCGCCTCGGCCTGTCGCCCGCAGCTCGTCGTCCGTGTGGTCGACCGCCGTCACGAACGTCCCGCCGGGCCGCAGCACCCCGAGCGAGCGCTCCCCGTAGCCCCCGCCGACCACGTCGAGGACGACGTCCACGTCCCGTACGGCCTCGGTGAAGTCCGTCGTGCGGTAGTCGATCACCTCGTCCGCGCCGAGCGAGGCGACGAACTCCCGCTTGGCGCCGCCGGCCGTTCCGATCACGTAGGCGCCGCGGGCCTTGGCGATCTGTACGGCGACATGCCCGACGCCGCCGCCGGCCGCGTGCACCAGCACCCGGTCGCCGGGCCGGACGTCCGCGTAGTCGACGAGCCCCTGCCAGGCGGTCAGCCCGACCAGCGGCAGCGCGGCCGCCCGCGCGTGGTCCAGCGAGGCGGGCTTGCGGGCCAGCATCCGCGAGGGCGCGGTCAGGTACTCGGCGTAGGCGCCCGCCGGGCGGGGGAAGAACGGCATCCCGTACACCTCGTCGCCCACCCGGAAGCGGGACGCGCCGGGCCCGACCGCGGCCACCACCCCCGACACGTCCCAGCCGAGGACGAAGGGCGGCGGGCCGATCAGCGGGAAGGCGCCCGAGCGGATGGCGGTCTCCACCGGGTGCACGGACGTGGCGTGCACCCGCACCAGCACCTCCGTGAACGTCGGCTCCGGGACCGGCCGTTCGACGGCCCGCAGCACGTCGGGGCCGCCGAAGGAGTCCTGGCTGATCGCGAACATCGTGGTCGGCATGGCTGTGCTCCTCGCAAGGGCGTCTGCCCTGGTCAGCGGTGGTACGGCGCGGCTCGTCCGCGCCGTGTCCCATGCTCGTCCGTGGCGGTATCCCTTGTGAAGTAGGCACCTTCCCGCTATATAGGTACCTTATGGATACCACTTGTGACATGCGTGAATCCGGCGGCGCCAACGCCTACCTGGCGCAGTGCCCGTCCCGCACCGTGCTCGACGTGCTCGGCAGCAAGTGGACCGTGCTCATCGTGCCCGCCCTCACCGCGGGCCCGGTCCGCTTCGGCGAGCTGCGCCGCCGCCTGGACGGCATCACCCAGAAGTCCCTCACCCAGGCCCTGCGCAACCTCGAACGCGACGGCCTGCTGGTGCGGACCGTCTACCCGACGATCCCGCCGCGCGTCGAGTACTCCCTCACCGGCCTCGGCCGCGACGCCGCCCACCTGCTGGAGAACATGCGCGGCTGGGCCGAGGAGCACCTCGGCGAGATCCTGCTCGCCCGCCGGGCGTACGCCGACCGCCCGGAGCCCCGGCCCGTGTGACCGGGCGGGCGCGCTGTGCTGCCTTCGGGTGATCACGGCCCCCCGGCCGCACCGGCTCCCGCCCGCCGGCCGCCCGCGGGGAGAAGGTGCAGGCAGCGCCCCGCCGTCCGTCCGTGTCCCCGCGGGACCGCAGCCGTCCCGAAGGGGCCCCGCCGTGGCCGACGCCGTACTGACCGTCCTGCTGCTCCTGGCCGTCGGCGCGTCCCTCGCCGCCGGGCTGCGCGCGGTCCGGCACTGGTACGGGCAGCGGGCCGGCCTCGCGTACGAGCTTCCCGTCGACCGCCGCGGCACCGCCGTGCGGGCCGGCGTCTCGGGCGCGGCCGCGCTGCTCGCCGCCGCCCTCGCCGTCCCCCTGCTGGACGGCGCCCCGGGCGGGGGCGCGAGCCCACCGCCCGCGCCGCGGCCCGGGGCGTCGCCGCCGAGGTCGCGCCGCCCCCGCCGCCGCCCGCCCGCACCCCGCAGCCCGCGCCGCCGCCCGCCGAGGTCCGCACCCTCGGCCACCCCGTCCGGCGGCACCCTGCAAGTGCTGCGCGACGGCACCCGGGTGTGGCTTCCCCCGCGCTACGACTCGGCGCGCGCCGCCCGCCTGGCCTACCCCGTGGTCCTGGTGCACGCCACCGGCGCCGGCACCGATCTCTACGCCGCCTTCGCCCGCCAGGCCCACCTCGGCTTCGCCGACCCGTTCCTGCTGGTCAGCCCGCCGGTCTGCGGCGCCGACCCGGCGCGGGTGCTGGCCGAGGTGTCCCGGCGCTACCGCGCGCTGACCGCCCGCGGCGCCCGCGCCGTCGTCGGCATCGGCGGCCAGGCGCCCTGCGCGGTGCGCGAGGCGCTGGCCCACCCCGACCGCTACCGGGCCGGCGCCGGCGTCTCCGGCAGCTACCCGCCGCTCGCGCCGCCGGCCGGCCCCTACCCCGCGCTGCTGCTCGCGGCCGGCACCGGCGAGAGCGCGCAGCGCGCCTCCGACCAGCGGCTGCACAACGCGCTGCATCCCAAGGGCGACCAGGTACGGGTCCTGGACGGCGCCAAGCGCCGCGACGTGCTCGCGCTCGTGGCCACCTACCTCACCGAGAAGCTCGACAGCCCGACCCGTCAGGCGTCCGCCCGGCCCGCCCGCGCCGTTTCGACGGGCCCGGCCCCCGACCGCGGGAGCGAAAAACACTCCGTAGAACCGTAAATCACTCAAAAGGCGACAGGATCGTCGGCCGTCCGGCGCCCGGCGGCGGATACGCTCGCAAGCACCCGACGGGAGGACCCGAGCCGCCGATGCACTCCAAGCGCCTGCTCCGCATGCCGGTCACCGCGATCGCGCTGACCGGTCTGCTGCTGACCGCCTGCACCTCCGGAGGGGGCGGCCACAAGGCCGCGGCGTCCTCCCCGGTCCCCACCACACCGGCCCTCCTGCCGGCCGCGAGCGCCGCCGCCGACCTCGCGCCGTACTACGGCCAGAAGCTCGACTGGCACGGCTGCGGCGCCGACGGCTTCGACTGCGCCACGATGCGGGTCCCGCTGGACTACGCCCACCCGGTCGCGGCCGACGACCTCAAGCTCGTCGTCGCCCGCAAGAAGGCCGCCGGCGGCGCGCGGCAAGAAGCTCGGCTCCCTCCTGGTCAACCCCGGCGGCCCCGGCGGCTCCGCGATCGACTACCTCCAGTACGCCGCCCTCGGCTACCCGACGGCGGTCACCTCGCGGTACGACATGGTCGCCGTCGACCCGCGCGGCGTCGCCCGCAGCGCGCCCGTCGAGTGCCTGACCGACCGGCAGATGGACGCGTACACCGCGGTCGACACCACCCCCGACACGCCCGCCGAGATCAACGCGCTCGCCGCCGCCGACCGGAGCTTCGACGCCTCCTGCAACCGCCGCTCCGCCAAGCTGCTCGGCCACGTCTCCACCGTCGACTCCGCCCGCGACATGGACGTCCTGCGCGCGCTGCTCGGCGACCGGAAGCTGACCTACGTCGGGAAGTCGTACGGCACGTTCCTCGGCGCCACCTACGCCGGGCTGTTCCCGCAGCGCGTCGGGCCGCCTGGTCCTCGACGGCGCCATGGACCCTTCCGTGGACGCCCTCGAAAGCAGCCGCGCCCAGGCCGGCGGCTTCGAGGTCGCGTTCAACGCGTTCGCCAAGGACTGCGTGCAGCGGGCCGGCTGCCCGCTCGGCACCACCTCGGTCGCCGACGCGGGCAAGCAGCTCGACGCCTTCTTCAAGTCCCTCGACGCGCACCCCGACAAGACCGGCACGTCCCGCCCCCTCACCGAGGCCCTCGGCACCACGGGCGTGATCGCGGCGATGTACGACCAGGGCTCGTGGCCCAGCCTGCGCGCGGCCCTCACCAGCGCGAAGAAGGGCGACGGCGGCCCGCTGCTGAAGCTGTCCGACAGCTACTACGAGCGGGACGACTCGGGCAAGTACAGCAACCTCATGTACGCCAACGCGGCCGTCAACTGCCTCGACCTGCCGCCGGCCCTGAAGTCGCCCGCCGACGTGGAGAAGGCGCTGCCGTCCTTCCGGAAGGCGTCCCCGCACTTCGGCACCGACCTGGCCTGGTCGTCGCTGGTCTGCGCGTACTGGCCGCAGCCGGCCACCGGCCACGCGGCGAGGATCACCGCGAAGGGCGCGGCGCCGATCCTGGTGGTCGGCACCACCCGCGACCCGGCGACCCCCTACGCGTGGGCGGTCTCGCTGGCCTCCCAGCTCTCCTCGGGCCACCTCCTCACCTACGTCGGCGACGGCCACACGGCGTACGCCCGCGGGTCGTCCTGCATCGACTCGGCGGTCAACGCGTACTTGGTGGCCGGTACCGTCCCCGCCACGGGCAAGCGGTGCACCTGACGCGCCGGCAGCGAGCGCTCGCGGTGCGCGGCAGGCGGGCGCCGGACGGTGACGGGCAGGGGCGCCGCGGTGTACGGCAATCGGGGTGCCTGACGGTGCACGGCGAGTGGTGCGCTTCGCGGTGCGCGGGAAGCGGCGCACCTGACGGTGTACGGCAGCGGGGCTCCTGACGGCGCCTGACCAGCCCTTCCCCATGATCCGCGGGGTGTGCGGACCACCCCCGGGAACCCTGTAGACTTTCCCCGCTGCTGCTGCCACCCTTGTGGCCGCACGCACGACGCAGCAAGCCGCCTTAGCTCAGTTGGCCAGAGCAACGCACTCGTAATGCGTAGGTCTCGGGTTCGAATCCCGAAGGCGGCTCCATGGTGACGTCGGGTATTGGAACTGTCCGAATGCCTCTGTGATCAGAGAGGGGCGAGGATCATGAGAACCTCGTCTCGGACGTCGTCGGGGGCGAGCCGGAGGGCCCCGGGCCAGCGACCGACCTCGCGCCATCCGAGCCGTCCGTAGAAGTCCTCCAGCCCCTCGCCTCCTCTGGCGGCGAGATGCAGCTGTTCCAGCCCCAGCTCATCTCGGGCGATCTTCCGGAGTTCGTGGACGAGGGCGGCGCCGATGCCTCGTCCGCGCCAGTCGGGGTGGGTCTGAAGGTGGTGAATGGTGCCCCAGTGCCCGATGAGCCGGTAGGGGTCGCGGTTGAGGATGACCCATCCGGCGAGGACGCCGTCGGCCTTGGCGATGAGGAGTCGACTCTGCTGCGGGCCGAGTCGGCCGAGGAGCTTGTCCGCGACAGGCGTGACGTCGTGATTAGCGACAGGCGGGAAGGGGAATCCGGCGGCACCGCCCGCGTTGGTGACAGCGATCCAGCAGTCGATCAGCTCTTGCCGGAGTTCCGGGGTGACGTTGTGCGGGTCGGTGATCTGGACAAGGCCGAGGGCGGATTCGTGCGACATGAGAGGGAGCATGTCAGAGGGGTCTGACATGCTCGCTGTGATCAAGGTCCTTTGGTTCGGCGGCTGACCTCGGCGGCGTAATTGGCCCAGTCACCGGCGGAGAGTCGTTGCCAGGCGACGGCGACGTCGGTGTGGATGCCCAGGGTGCGGGCGAGGATCGCGGCGGGAATCTCGGTGGCGAGCTGGAAGAGCGCGGTGCTGCGGGCCTGGTTGGGCCGGATCCCGAGCTGATTCAGGCGCTGGGTCAACTGTGTGGTGCTGATCGGTCGTCCGGGCTGGCCGCCGGGGAAGAGCCATGGAGACGGCGCCAGGGCCCCGATGGTCGCGTGGCCCTTCCGGTTCGCAGCGACGACGCGGGCCAGTCCGGCGACGGGCTCGGGCAGGTGGACGGGTGCGTTGCCGAGGTGGAGACGTACTTCCTGAGCGCCGACCTCGACGTCCTCGGTGGTCAACCGGTGGATCGCCGATGGGCCTTGGGCGTAGAGGAGGAGGAGTAGCCCGGCGAGGCGGTCTTCGGGCTTGAGGGTGTCGTCGTGCAGGAGCTGGCGTGCGACATTCCAGCGGTGTTCGTCGTCGAGTGGCTGCGTGGGGCCGTTCCAGCGGACGGCGGGGACGTGGACGGCGGTGAGCTTGTTGGTGCGAGCCCAGCGGATGAAGTGCCCGGCCGTCTGGCGGTAGGTGGCGGAGTCATCGGTGAGCCACCGGTCGAGATCGGCCTGCCGACAGGTCTCCAGTGCGAGGTCGTGGGCCGTCAGCCAGTTCAGGAAAGCGACGGCCGCGTGGGTGCGTTGACGTGCGGATATGAACTGCTGCGGGGTGATGGGGCGGCCGTTGTTGCGTCGGCGAAGCCGCCGGACCAGGTGCCAGATCGCGTACCGGTGCAGAGTTTTGCGTTGTTCGGGGTCCTGGTGGGATGTGAGAAGGCCGGTGAGGAAGCGTTCGAGGCGGACCATGTACTCATCGCGTTCGGGCAGGGCACCGACGCCGACGAGGACTTGGCGCAGGTGGGCGAGGGGCGGGCTGTCGGGCAGTTCGTCGAGGGCCTCGTGGGTCAGGGCTTGTCGGCCGGCTGCGAGGTCGGACAGGACTGGGGAGACGGACGGTTTGTTCAGCCATCGCCTGGCGGTGATGGGGTGCTCGGTGGTGGCGATGTTGTGCCGGAGGGCTTCGAGACCGGGGTGAAGGGCATCGGACGGGGGACCCAGCAGTTCGTTGAGGCGTCGGTTGATGAGGCAGCGAGCGCACTGGCCGGGGTGCGGGTAGTCGGGATCGGTGCAGGTGGGACAGGTGTGCCAGACCTCGGATGTGGTGCAGTCCGCGCAAAGAGGCTCGGCGAGGGTGCCGGAGACGATCGCCGCGAATCCTCCGCAGGCCGAGCATGATGCCGAGCGGCGCTGACAGTCTGGGCACCATGGCCTGCCCGTGGTGCGGGAGGTGCCGCAGGGCTTCTCCTGGCCGCAGATGCTGCAGGTCGTGGTGGTGAGGGCGGGGCAGCTTGGGCAGAGCGGACCGTCCGGCGTGCGGGTGCTCACGACCTTTCGTCTGCCGCAGTTGATGCAGAGCTCCAGGTTCGCCGGGTCGTTGACCAGGCAGTTCGGACACAGCGGTCGGCCGTGGTCGTCGCGGGTGGCCGGGTCACGGTGGGCTCCGCAGCGTGAGCATTCCTCGATACGGGAGTGGGAGATGCAGGTGCGGCAGACCCGCTGCCCGTTGAGGGGCTTGTCGATGCGTACGACTCGGTGGCAGCCGGGGCAGGAGGGCCGGACGATCCCGGCGACGCCGGCCTGGTGCAGCAGGTCGATCAGTTTGAGGATCGCGCGGTGGGGTGCGAGGTGGCCGTCCCCGGTCAGCAGGGCGGGGTTGGCTTCCAGGGCCCAGGCGAGTTTCTGCTGGTAGGAGGGGCGGGGTGCCGATCGGTGGACCGCGTCAACGATTACTTCCTGTCCGGTCTGCGAGTCCAGTTCAGTGATCAGGGCTGCGATCACCGCGATGGGGTCGCGTCCGTCGGTGTCCGGACACTTGCCGCATCGTGGCCGCCCGGCCCGGTCGCGTGACGCGACCCGGCGGGTGTTTCCGCAGGCAGCACACGGCTCGGGCTGTGGTCCGCAGTTCCAGCAGTACCAGTCCTGGCCGCGGCGCTGGAGGGTTCGCATCTGTCTGCCGCACTCGGCGCAACACGGCGGCGAGATGGTCTGGGCTCCGGCCTCGCGCAGGGCGATGAGCAGATCGCCGACGGCCCTGGGCGCCGGCGAGCGACCATCGTTCAGCACGCGGGGATGCTCGGCCAGATGCGCTGCGAGGCGGCGTGACTTCGCGCGGCCGCCCGCGACGCCGGTGACCACGGCGTGGATCCGGTCGGGCTCCAGTTGATGTTCAACGGCCGCGACCAGGTCCACGATCAGCCCGATCGGGTCGCGGACGGCCCGGTCGGCATGCCCGGGTGCGGTCACGATCGCTCGACGCCGCGGATGCGGGCTCGCTTGGGCCGCAGGTCACCGACACCGACCTCGGCGCCAACAGCCTTTTTTATACTGGTAGTTGAACCCGCACCGGCTGTGGCGACGGGCTCGATGAGGTTGTCCATGGTGCAGTCGAGGATGTCGAGCAGGGACATGAGGATCTTGAGGCTGAGCCGCTCGGGGCGCTCGACGACGAGCCGGTAGACCTGGCTGGAGGACAGGGTGATGCCGCGTTCGTCGAGGAGCGGGATCAGGTCGGTGGTGGAGAAGAGTCCGCGGTCGGCCATGACCTTGCGCAGGTGCCAGTGGTAGTCGAGCTTCGCGGCCATCAGCGGTCCTTGTCTGTGGAGGTCGGGGCGAGCGCGGGCGCGAGTGCCTTGTGGAGCATGGTGTTCATGAAGTCGTCGCTGACGTGGGTGTAGATGGCGGTGGAGCTGTCATTCTCGTGGCCGACTTGCTGCTGCAGAAACCGCCGGTCAACCCCGTCCTCCGTGAGGTGGGTGACGTAGGCGTGGCGAGCGGAGTGGACCGTCAGCGCCTTGGGGAGCTTCAGGGCGTCGCGGTAGGCGACGAACCGGGCGTTGATCTCCGCAGGCTTGACCCGGCCGCCCCGTTCGGTCACCCAGAGCGCGGGGTGGTCCTCGCAGCCGAACCGGGGACGTACGTTCTCCACGTAGTCGGCGACCGCATCCACCGCCCAGTCCATCACCGACAGCACGTTCCGACGACGCGGTGGCTGGCCCTTCTTGGCCTTGCCGTATCGGACGTTGAGCGTGCCGTACCGGCCGAACTGCGGAGCCTTCGCGTTCCGCCCGAAGTCGACGACATCCAGCTTCGACGTCTCGGTCCGGCGCAGGCCCCATCCGTAGATGACCTTGAAGAGGGTGGCGTCGCGGTAGGCGGCGAGGGCTCCCTTGCGCTTGGCCCGGACCGCCCGTTCGACCTGGTCGTCGGCGTAGTCGAGGAACCGCTGGATCTCCTCGCGGGTGAACGGCCTCGCCTCGGGGCGGCCTTCGTAGTCGTTGAGGTGGGCGATGGTGTTCCACTCGTGGCAGATGGCCACGGGGTGGGTGCCGAAGGCGTCCTCGCAGGCCACCGCCCAGCCGTAACGGCCGTCGATCAGGAACTCGCTGAACAGGCGCAGGCTGCCCTGGTAGCTGCGGATCGTGGACGGCGCGAGGTGCTTCTCGCTGGTCAGCCACAGTGACCACTCATCCACGTGGGCGGGTGTCCAGGCCCACGGGTATTCGTTGGTGTGCTCCAGGAACCGGCGTACGAGTCGTTCCCGGGCGGTGACCGTGTCCTCGCGGAGCCCACGAGCGGCTTGTTGAGCGCGCCAGCCCCGCACCATCGCCTCGACCATCGCGTCCTGCGGACGCAGCTGGACCACTCCGGAGACCAGCTCCAGGTGAGCCGCCCCAGCCAGGTCGGCACGTCGCTGTAGACCCACTTTCACCCTCCCCTTCAGAGGGCAAATCCTGCATCAGATGGGATCTGATCGCCAAACTCCCAGCTCAGGCCGCCAAGTTGTAGGAGGATGGAGTCCTCGCCAAGTCCAACCCTGACCTCGCGACCTGCAGGTTCTCGCCCGTCTGATGCAATTCCCG
>CAWGAU010000012.1:0-286317 GCA_963820715.1 uncultured Actinomycetota bacterium
CACTGCCACATCGGCTGGCTCCTCTGCCCGTGTGGGATCTTCCCGGCCGACGATGCCGGCTGATGAACCGCCTCACCGCGATCGAGGCGGCATCGCCACCGCCGTGTGGCGTTGGCTCAACCCGCGCACGTCAAGTCGTACATACCTCCACAACACAGCCCGTACGCCAGCAGGGTGGGTGTCCGTGGTATTTCGTCTCGTTTCGGTTGGTGGGGAAGGCCGGTTCGGGACTGCGGCCGGGGAACGCACAGCAGGCGGCCCAGCCGCTCACCGGCACGCGGACACGGCGATCTGCCGCCGTGTCCGCACCGGCGACGGAAGGCGTGCGGGCCTCGACTTCCCCTGCAGTCAGGGTCTCCACGCTACGAGGGGAAGGTCACTGGCTGCCTGTCTCCCGCTTGGTCACGCTGCGCATCTCGGGGGCCATGAACCGCACAGGCCCCAGCTTCTCGCCCTCGACGGTCACGCTCGCTCCGCCGAAGTAAGCGATGCTGAAGTCCGCGAGCACCCTCCTGTTGCTGTGTGCATCGTCTCCGGCCCCAACTGACCCGGCACGCCCGGGAGGCGATGGGCCCGGCATGGCGCGCCGAAGTCGACGAGCGCCCGCAGCAGGTACCGGCGTCTGCGGTGGCTTGAAAACGTGGTGTCGCCCGATATCCGGGAGGGGAGGGATGTCCAGGCCCACCGTCGACCCAGGGGGTTTGTGGCACGAGGGCAGGACGTCGAAAAGAGGATCTTCGAAGAACCCGGCGCGGTAAGTTGTGTGCGAGAAGACCCCAGTACGGGCCTCGCCGCACTGGACAAGGACCAGGTTTGGCTGCGGCGCAAGGTCCTGGAGGCCGTGCCCTTCGGCACGACCGGGCTACGCGAGGAGTGCGTGAAGGCACCGATCCAGACAGGCACGGCGTGGGCGAACCGCACACTGGCCACGTCCCGTTGCCCGGCCAAGGCCGACCGGGCAGCGGCTCAGCCGCAAGCCTTGCCATCGACAGTCCGCGGCCGTCGGCGGCCGACCGGCCCGCTGAAGTGTCCGCAGCGGCCGGCGCCGGCCGCGGGGCTGCCCGCCCGGGCCCGTGCACGCCGTCGGCGCCGGGGGTCGTGGTGTTCCTGGCTGCGCCCCTTGCACAGCCCGTCGGACGTGGCAGAGCCGTTACGAATCCGGACGCAAGGAGGCACCACTGTGATCGTTTGCGGGCGGGAACCGACACGCGATGGCGCTGTCGTACCGAACCGGGCGGTCGGCTGCGGCGGACCGGACGCCCCTTTCGCCCGAGGGGGGAGGACGGCACGGTGACCTTCCTCGACCGCACCGACGACCGCACCGACGACCGCACCGACGACCGGGCCGAAGTCCGCGGCGACGGGCGGGAACCGGCTGCCCATCGCCCGGCAACTGGCCGACCACCCGGCGGTCGGCAGGGCCGTGGTGCTGGTAGTTCCCCGACGGCCAGGACGGACTCGCCGCCTACGTCGTGCCCGACGCCGCCTATGTGGCCGAACAGGCGCCTGATCTGGTCAGCGAGCATGTCTCCGGATGGACGGACGTCTTCGAGCACGTCGTACGGCGAGGCCGAGGACAGCATGCCCGATGACCGGGCCTTCGACCGGGCGGGCTGGAACAGCAGTTACACCGGCACGGTCATGATCCGCCAGGAGGTCGGCGAGTCGATCGACAGCATCGTGGATCAGGTGGCAGGCCTGGACCGTCGCCGCGCGGTGCTGGAATTGGGCTGCGGAACCGGCATGCTGCTGTTTCGTATCGCGCCGGACACCGAACGATACTGGGCGACGGACCTGTCGGGCACGGCGCTGCGCGCGATCCAGCACGGGCTGGACTCGTCACCGGAGCGCTACGCGGGTGTCACGCTGCTGGAGCGCGAGGGCACCGACTTCACCGGATTCGCCGATGACAGCGTCGACCTGGTCCTCCTCAACTCGGTCATCCAGTACTTTCCCTCGGCGGACTATCTGCGGCAGGTGCTGCGCGAGGCCGTCCGGGTCGTCCGGCCCGGCGGCGCTGTCCTCATCGGTGACGTGCGCGACCTTCGGCTGCTGGAGGTGTTCCACAGCTCCGTCGAGGTGTTCCACGCCGACGGCGACGCACGGGTGGACGAGGTACGGCGACGCGTGCGGGCGGCCGTCGGCGAAGAGGGCGAACTGCTGGTCGACCCGGCGTTCTTCGCCGCCCTGGCCCCGGAACTGACCGGGGTGTCCGAAGTCAGCCTGCAGCTCAAACGCGGCACGGTGGCCAACGAACTGACCAAGTTCCGCTACGACGTGACGCTGCGGGTGGGCGCGGAGCCCGGCACCCGGCCGAACCCCCGTACCGTGCGCTGGGACCGGGCCGACTGGGGCACCGCAGCCGTCGACGTCAGGCTCGGTCGCGGTGAACTCCGGGAAGTTCTCATCCTCGACGTCCCCGACTCCCGGACGGCGGCGGACGTCGCCACGTGGCATGCCCTGACCGAGGGGGAGGCCGATGCCGGGCTCGACCGCCTGCCGGCACGCGACGACCTCGACGGGGAGGCACCCGGCGACTGGTGGGCGATCGGCCGCCGGCACGGCCTCACCGTCGCCGTGACACCGCCGCGCTCCGGCGCGATCGGCCGCTACGACGTGGTCTTGAGCCGGTCGGGAGCGACGCCGGCATGGGTGCCGCAGACCCGACGGCACGCCCACTGCAACGCGCCGTTCCGCCACGAGCTGTCCGACGGCCTCGCACGTGAGCTGCGCGATTTCCTCCAGGAGCGGCTAGCCGCTCACATGGTCCCCGACCATATCGCGATCATCGACGAGATCCCCCTGTCCCCCGGCGGAAAGCTCGATGTCCGGCGGCTGCCCGACCCCGCCACCCGCGCCGAGGGGCATGCCACCTGAACTCACGTCAACGGCACGCCGGCTCTTCGTCCGGCCCGCTCCGGCCTACGCCGGATACGAACGGTGGCCCGCCGAGGTCGAATTCCGGGTCGACGGCCGGACCGGCTGCACGAACGCCTGCCGTACGGCCGCACCCGATCACGGCGGGACCGTAAGGCGGACTCCGGCCCTGACCCCGTCCCGGCCGCACCGGCCGATGCCCCCGTACGCCCACGACAGGGAAACGTGAGAACGTCATGCAGGACTCCGGCTCCGCGTCCCTCCGTTTTCTCCACTCCGGCTTCCGCTCCTCGGTGCGACGCCATCCGCACCGCGCCGCCCTGTCGCTCGGCGAACGCGTCTGGACCTACGCCGAGCTCGACCGTCTGGCCCGGCGGTGGGCGGCGGCCCTGCTCGAGGTGAACGCCCGCCCGCGCCGCGTGGGCGTTCTCAGCCACCGCAGCCTTGTCACCTACGCCGGATTCCTCGCGGCCCTGTACGCGGGTGCGGCGGCGGTGCCGCTCAACAGTACGTACCCGCTGAAGCGCAACCAGGACGTCGTGGAGCGCTCCGGCCTCGACGCCCTGCTCACCGACGACGGCTCGCTTCCTCACGCGGCCCGGCTGCTCAGCGGCCTGCGGGACGCCCCACCGGTCCTGGCTCCGGAGTCCGACGGCGTACCCCCCGGGTGGCGCTCCGGCCCGGGCGTCCTCACCGGCGGGGCCATCGCGGACCGGACGCCCTTGGCGGAGCCGCTGTCCCCCGATCCCGGCGGCATGGCGTATCTGCTGTTCACCTCGGGATCGACCGGCCGCCCCAAGGGGGTCCCGGTCTCGCACGCCAATGTGAGCGCGTTCTTGCGGGTGAACACCGAGCGGTACGACTTCTCGCCCGAGGACCGTTTCAGCAACACCTTCGACCAGACCTTCGACCTCTCCGTCTTCGACCTGTTCATGGCCTGGGGCAGTGGCGGCTGCCTGGTGCCGCTGGACGGCCCGGACCTCCACACACCGCTGAGCTTCATCCGCGACCAGGAGATCACCGTGTGGTTCTCGGTGCCCTCGGTCGCGGTGCTCCAGCACAACAGCGGGGCGCTGACGCCCGGCAGCGTGCCGCGGCTGCGGTGGAGCCTGTTCTGCGGGGAGGCGCTTCCGGCGTCCGCGGCCGCGGCCTGGCATGCGGCGGCGCCGCAGTCGGTGGTGGAGAATCTCTACGGGCCGACGGAGGCCACCATCGCCTGTACGGTGCACCGCTGGCACCCGCAGCGCTCCCCCGCCCTGTCCGCGAACGGCATCGTGCCGATCGGCAGGCCCTACCCGGGGATGGAGGCCGCCCTGCTGGCTGCGGACGGAACCGCGGTGGCCGACGGTGGGACGGGTGAGATCTGCCTGCGGGGGCCGCAGGTCTTCGAGGGCTACTGGCGGTCCCCGGGACAGACGCGGCGCAGCTTCCACGAGCGGCGCGACGGCCGTTGGTACCGCACGGGTGACCTCGGGCAGGAGGACGGCGGACGGCATCTTCACCTATGCCGGGCGGCTCGATTCGCAGGTGAAGGTCCTCGGCCACCGCGTCGAACTGGGCGAGGTGGAGGCGCACCTTCGCGACCAGGAGGGCGTGGACCAGGCCGTGGTCGTCGCCGTACGCGGCGACGAGGCCGGGACGACCGTCCTGGCAGCGGTCCTGTGCGGCCCGGACGCGGACGTGTACGCGGTGGAGGAGCGGCTGCGCGGCTGCCTGCCGCCCTACATGATCCCGCTGACGTTCCATCTCGTGGACCGCCTTCCGCTCAACGCCAACGGGAAGGTCGACCGGAGGGCGTTGCGCGAGCAGGTGATGTCAGGAGAGCTCGAGCCCTTCCCGTTGTGACCGCTCCGGCGCGGCGGCAGTCGTGTCCGGGCTGCCGCGCACATCACATCCCGTCGTATTGCCTCGCATTCTGCCAAAGGAGGACGTTCGTGAAAGTCGATGACATCTACCTCGCGGGCATCGGTACCTACGCGCCGGCGCCCACGCCCGTCGAAGAGGCGATACGGCGGGGCTGGTTCGAACCCGGCGCGGCGGAGGAGTCCGGCCTGGTATCCGTTGCCGTCGAACCCGCCCTGTCCGCGCCGGACATGGCCGTACGGGCTGCCCGCGAGGCCCTCGAGCAGGCCGGTCACGATCCCGGTGACTTCGCGGCCGTGCTGCACAGCGGCGCCTACTACCAGGGCCCCGGACACTGGTCCGCGCCCCACTACGTGCTCCGCCGGACGCTGGACCGGCCGATTCCGGCATTCGGGGTCGCGCACGGATGTCTGGCGGTGCTGACCTCGCTGCACCTGGCCGCCACCCTGCTCCGGCCCGGCTCCCCCGGCCGGCAGGCGCTCCTCATCACGGGGGCGGACAACTTCTCCACCCCGATGTTCGACCGGTGGAACGACTCCCCGCTGGCGGTGTTCGCCGACAGCGGCGTCGCGCTCGTGGCCTCCACCCTCGGCGGCTTCGCCCGTCTCAAGGCCGTCGGCTCACGCTCCGCGCCCGAACTCGAGGGCATGCACCGCGGCAACGACTCCCTGCTGCCGCCCGACCGGCACCCCGACCACCCCTGGCGGGTCGCGCCGCGGCAGCAGGCATGGGCCGAGCGTCCGGGCGCGAGCCCGCAGGACCTGATCGACGCGGCGAACCGGTTCGGAGAAGTGGTCGCCGAGGTCGCCGACCGGACGCTCGCCGAGGCCGGCGTCGGCTGGGAGGCCATCGCCCGTGTCGCCCCCACCGGCTTCAGTGAGAACTCCCTGCACACGCTGCTGCTCGACCCGCTCGGCCTGCCCGCCAAGCTCAGCACGTGGGATCACCTGAGGACCGTCGGCCACGCCACGGTGGGCGACCAGGTCCTGGGCCTGGCCCACCTGTGGCGGACGGGCCAGGTCGGCGAGGGGGACCACGTGCTGCTCCTGGGGGTCACGGAAGGCATGGAAGCGGGCTGCGCCGTCGTCGAGATCAGCGAAGCGAGCCCCCGCACCCCGATTGCCGAAACGGAACGGAGCACTTCCTGATGAGCGGTACGCACCGGGAACCGCCCACCGTGACCACCGACGAGGTGCGCAACACCGTCGCCGCGGTCCTCAGAATCGCGCCCTCGGAGATCGGCGACGACACCAACCTCGTCAAGCTCGGCCTCGACTCCCTGCGGATGATGCGGCTGAGCGGCCGGTGGCGGCGCAGCGGCCTGAAGGCCGAGTTCCACGCGCTGACCGCTGAGCCCACCGTGCGCGCCTGGGCGCGGCACCTGAGCGGCGCAGCCGCCGCGCCGGCGCCGGCCGAGGACGGCGGCCCCCGGCGGTGAGCACCAGTCCGCGGGAGCCGGTGCGCGGCGCGGTGCCCGTTCCGGGCGGCGAAGGGTTCCGCGCCGGCTGCACGGGGTTGCGGACGGCCTGCCGCTCCAGTACGAGCCTGGGTTCGTCTTCGGTCGGCGGGTCGTCCAGGTGGCGGCGCACTGTGCAGGGGGCTCCTTCGGCATCCGGTTGGGACAGCGCGGGCCCGGCTGACCGAGGCGCTTGGGGTCAGTTGCCGCGTTGCAGGCCGTTAGCCTGTCGGTATGTCAGAGCGTGTCATGCCCGGTCGCACGGACGGCCTGATCACCCTGGTTGCCGCGGACGCTCTGTGGGTCGATTTGACGGCCGGCAGTGCTGTGCCGACGGCTTCTGGGGCATTCACCCGCTCTCCTGCCCGTGCCCGGGTGGAGTACGTCCTGCTCGGCGGCCATGTGGTGGCGACGGCGAGGGCGAACGGCAGTCAGTGGAGTGTTCCGGAGGTTGAGGTGCGCCGGGCAGCCGCGGAACTGAACGCGGTGGAAATGGATCGGCAGGACCTGGTCCGCATCGGTCCGTTCCGTGGGACGCCGAGGCAGGAGTGCAACGAGGAAACGCCGCTGCGTTGGCGCCGACGCATCACGCGGGAACTGCAGGAACCGGGCGGCACCGAGCAGGCAGCACGACGTGAAGTCGGCCGGCCGTGCCACCTGGCGGGGATCGACTGGCGGCAGGTGCTCGTGGAGCGCACCC
This sequence comes from uncultured Actinomycetota bacterium, assembly GCA_963820715.1. Classification (GTDB taxonomy): domain Bacteria; phylum Actinomycetota; class Actinomycetes; order Streptomycetales; family Streptomycetaceae; genus Actinacidiphila. Next base: position 6,897 of record CAWGAU010000012.1, read on the forward strand.
GCGACGGGACGCAGCGCACGTGGTGGCTGCCGCGCTCTGTGGTCAGGCTGCTGGACGCGGCCGAGCACGCCGAAACGCAGTGGGTGCAGGCCGCGCGGACCCGCCAGGCAGGCGCAGCCGTCACCGAGCCGCCCTCCCGCTCCCGGCAGGCCCGAGACGCCGGCGGTCGGCAGGCGATGAACTCCGAGGGCCCGATCGCCTCACTGCGCCCGTACGACAAAGAACTGGAAGGCCAGCTGTACTCGGTGCTCAGCAGGAAGCCCGGTACCTCCCGCAGGGTGGCCGGGTGGGCGTGCGCCGTCTGCCGCACTGCGCCCGCCACCGTGCTCGACCACTGCCACGAGCACGGCTATGTCCGCGCCCCCGTCTGCCAGTCCTGCAACACACAGGAACGCCCCGACCACCTGTACGGCAACGACATCCGCGTGGCGAACCACTACACACGCCTCTTCCACATCGACACCGACGACTGGCTCCGCCACTGGCACCGCTGTCCCGGCTGCCGCGCACGCACCACCCTGCCCCTGCCGCACCTCGCCGCGTGGACCGCTGACATAGCCTGCCGATCGCTGCGCCCGACCCACCGAGCCCCCCGCGGGCGCGAGCCCTGCGGTGTCCTGCGCGTGTCCTGGACGGGCAGTCAGAACGCGCCCCGTTCCTGCCTGCTCACTGTCGCCGTCGACTTCTGCCCCTCCGGCGAGCACCGTGTCCTGGCGCGAGTCCCCTACCGCGAAGCCACCGAGCGGTTTCGTGCCTGGCTGGCCGAGACGGCCCCTGCCGTGGCCGCCGCGGCCGGTCCTGACCGCCTGGACGGCCTCCCTACCCAGTTCCGGCCAGTCATCGCGGACACCAGCGGCGAGGACCTGGAACTGTTTTGAGCGGGCACCGGGCGGAAGGTTTCAAGTCCAGTGAGACGTTTGTGAGGTTATGGGGTCTGTCGTTCGGTTTCCCTGCGGTCGACGGGTCGTTGATCCACGCCTTCCGGGGTCGATTGCCATTGAAGTCTGACCGGTGGCTCTGGTAGCGGTAGGCGCGCTACGAGTTGACGCGCAAGGTCCTGGCCCCGCTGCTCAGGGTTGGTGCGATTCAGTGGGTCAGGGCGGCGCGGGCTTCCTTGATGCCGTAGTACACGATCACGTATCCGGCCAGGGGATCAGCCCACCAAAGGCCCCAGACCGCGTTAAGTACCAGGCCGAGCAGGACGGCGGTGGCCAGCAGGCCGTCGATGAGAGTGACGCGGCCTTCGGTCTTGAGGACCGGGTTGCCCAGCGCGGCGCCCGTGCGGGCCTTGCCACGGGCCAGGCCGAACATCGCCACGGCGGTGACCGCGGTCCAAGCGATCCCGGACGGACTGTGGTGAGCACGGAACCCGGAGGCCAGGACCCAGGTCGACTGCACAAGCAGGTAGAGCGCCAATGCCACGAACGCCCAGCCGATCAAGCGCACGGCCTTGCGTTGCCGGTCCTCACCGGTGCCCGACAGCTCCCAGATCACCACCGTCGAGGCGCCGATCTCGATCAGCGAGTCCAGGCCGAAGCCGCACAAGGCAACCGACCGCGCCGCGACGGCAGCGAACGTCAACACCACGATGCCCACCACGTTCCAGGCCAGGGTGGTCCATTCCAGAGCGAACCCCCGGCGTAGCAGGCGGGCGCTGTCCGCAGACGGTGCGGGCGGAGTCGCGGTCATGACGGGCATCATCCCAGGTCCCATCATTGCCCCGACCGTCCGCTTGCCCACCCGGTCACACCCTGCCACAGGCCGACGGGCCGCTGGTGGGGGGTGCGACTCCATCCCTGATCTTCGAAGGGAATCCCGGCCTTCAGGCCGGGAGGGAATGCGATCCTGAGGCCGGAGGCGCGCAGCGCCGGAGATCTCTGCGTCTTCGGGGTGACGGTCAGCCTGGGCGCTTCTGGTTCTCGATGTACTCCTTGACGATGCTCAGCGGTGCGCCACCGCAGGACCCGGCGAAGTAGGACGGGGACCAGAACGGCCGTGCTGATCGATCCGGTTGATCCGGCCGGTGTACTCCGGCGCAGGTAGCGGGAGCTGACGCCCTTGAGGCAGTTGACGAGTTTGGACAGGGCGACCTTCGGCGGGTAGTGCACGAGCAGGTGGACGTGATCGCCTTCTCCGTTGAACTCCCGCAGCTCCGCGCCGAAGCTCTCGCACACGTCTCGCATGATCTCCTCGCAGCGCGTCAGCATGTCGTCGTCGAAGACCCCGCCGGTACTTCGTGACAAACACCAAGTGCGCGTGGAGGTTGAAAACTACATGACGTCCCCGCGTAGATCGGGATCTGGTTCCCAGCGTGGTGACATACGCCAAGTGTAGTAGGATCAAGGGAACCGACCGGAGGGGGTGGGCTGGATGATCCGTGCGTACAAGTTCCTCCTGCGGCCCACCGTCCGCCAGGCGCAGGCGCTCGGCGAGATGCTGCGCGATCACTGCTCCCTCTACAACGGGGCGTTGCAGGAACGCCGCGACGCCTGGCGGCACGCCTCGAAGACCAGCGTCACGTACGGGATGCAGTCCGCGCAGCTCAAGGAGATCCGGGCGTTCGACCCGGAGCGTCAGGGCCGCTGGTCGTTCTCCTCGCAGCAGGCCACCTTGCGCCGTCTGGACAAGGCGTTCGCCGCGTTCTTCCGCCGGGTCAAGTCCGGCGAGACCCCGGGCTACCCGCGCTTTCGCGGGGTGAACTGGTTCGACACGGTGGACTTCCCCAAGGACGGGGACGGCTGCCGCTGGAACTCCACCCCGCACGACCCGGTCACCCGCGTCCGCTTCCAGGGCGTCGGGCATGTGAAGGTCAACCAGCACCGCCCGGTGGCCGGCCGCGTCAAGACCGTGTCGGTCAAGCGTGAGGGCCGGAAGTGGTTCGTCGTACTCGCCGCCGAACAGGATCGGCCCGAACCGCTGCCCGCGACCGGCGCGTGGCCGGGATCGATCTGGGCATCACGAACTTCCTCGCCGACTCCGACGGCGCCTTCGTCCCCAACCCGCGCCACGGCCGCCGCGGCCGCGAAGCTCCAAGCGGCGCAGCAGGCCCTGTCCCGGTTCCCGCGCCGCAAGGCCCAAAGACCGCACCGCCAACCACCGGCGCGCCGTGGAGAAGGTCGCCCAGCTCCACGGCAAGGTCCGCCGTCAACGGCTCGACCACGCGCACAAGACCGCGCTGCGCCTGGTCCGCGACACACGACTTCATCGCGCACGAAGACCTCAAGATCCGCAACATGAGCAAGGCCCCCGCACCCAAGCCCGACCCCGACCAGGCAGGCGCGTTCCTGCCCAACGGGGCCGCCGCCAAGGCCGGGCTCAACAAGTCGATCAACGATGCCGGATGGGGGGTGTTCCTGACGATCCTGCACGCCAAGGCTGAAAGCGCCGGACGGGAAGTGATCGCCGTGAACCCCCGCAACACCTCCCGCACCTGCCCCGAATGCGGGCACACCGCCAAGGAGAACCGGCCCACACAGGAAAAGTTCCACTGCCTCTCCTGCGGCCACACCGCGCACGCCGACACGGTGGGAGCCACCAACGTTCTACGGGCCGGGCTGGTCCGTCGCAACGCCAACCGGCGTAGCGAGAAGCCCCCTGCGTTCAGGCGGGGGAGGAGTCACTCGGTGCCCCACTTGTCGGCGGCGGCACCGGTCCAGGTTTGGGTCATCAGCTGGTTCACGTTCCCGATCGCGGTCCGGATGGCGGTCTCGGCTGCCGATATCGCGGCCATGTCCTTCTTGCAGTCGTCCACGGTGTGCGTCATGGTGCGCTCCTTCAGCTGTGCCCATCTGTGCTGTGGCCTACGAAGCCCGGGCTTACGAGGCCGGGGTTTACGAGGCCGGGGCCTTCACCGCGAGGGCGGGCTGGGGGTGACCGTCGCCGTAGGAGACGAGGTTGCCCAGGAGCAGGACCCGGGGGCCGCTCTGGACCACGCCGGTCTGCACCTCGCAGGTGTTGTCGAGTGCCGGGTACTGCTTGCCGGCCGCGCAGGACTTGTCGGAGGTGCGCTGCCGCACCAGCACGGTCGTGGCGCCCTTGCGGACGTACAACAGCACGTATTCGGCGAGGGACTTGTCGGTCGCCAGTACGTAGAAGCCGCCGGCGGTCGCGGGCGCCATGTCCTCGGGGGCGAAGGCGGACAGCGGCTCGCCGGTGGCCGGGTCCTTGCCGGTCACCTCCACGGGGTAGGGCGCGCCGCTCGACGGGACGGCCATGGTGTCGCCCAGGGTCTGCGGGACCACGTACACGGTGCCCGAGGAGTCGACCACGGCGGCGTCACCGACGGTCCTGGCCTGGTGGTACAGGCGGGTCTGGCTGCCGTCCCGCAGCGCCCAGAGGTTCGCGCCCTCGCTGACGACCAGCGAACCGTCCGGGCGCTCACCGACAGGCCGGGGCGACGTGTACGACGGCGGGAGCGTCACGTCCTGTTCAGCGCCGTTCCCGGCGAACGCCGGCAGCGAGCCGGGCGACCCGTCGGCCGCGCCGAGGACCACCGAGCCGTCCTTCCGCACCATCATCGAGGTGGACGTGGTGTTCGTCCGGACGTACCGGCTCACGGCGCCCTTCGGGGTCATCCGCAGCACGTCGACGTGGCCGCCGTCCTCGGCCACCATGTAGACGTTCCCCGCCCGGTCCGACGTCACCGGGGTCCCCAGCGGCGCCGATCGTACGGCCTGGTCGAGGTCGTAGTCCTTGCTGAACGGGCCCAGATCGAAGGCTGCGACCTTCCCGGCCGCGGGGTCGGGCAGCCGGGGCGCCGCCGCCCTCCCGCCGCCGGAGCACCCCGTCGCCACGACGAGCAGCAGCACGCCGCACCCGTATCCCAGAAAGCGGCGCAGGCCGCTGCCTCCAGGGATACTTCCCGTGCCGCCGCTGCCGTCCGTGTCAGTTGCCATCATCCGATCCCTCGAACCTCTGGTACCCGGTGTCCATGTCGTTCATCGCCGACTGGGACTGATCTTTGACGCCGTCCTCCCGAAACCAGGACACGAAGTCCTTGTCGTTCCACGCGCCGGGTTTCACGGTCTGGGTCTTCGGGTCGTACCACGACCGGCCGACCGGCATTTTGGCCTTGCCCGACCGGATGAGTCCCTGGGCGACGGCAGGGCTGAAGGAACTCTCGACGTCCTTGGCGTCCTTGGAGTTGATCGCCTGCTGGTTGGCGGCGTTGTCGGTGGAGAACGGGCTGGTGTTCGGCGCGATGACAGTCCGGCCCAGCAGGGCGAGCGTCTGGGAGTACTTCAGCCCCTTCTTGACGGTGAGCTGGACCACCTTGTTGGTAATGCCCTCAGGCGCCCCGACCGCTCCGAACAGGCTCCCGGCGGTGGTGAGCACGGCCATGTTGAACTTGTGCTGCTCGTCAATCTGCTGCGCCCGGCTGTAGCTGATGCCGTTCTTCGCCTTCGTGAACATGCCGACCGTGTTGCCCAGGGCGGTCATGTCGTCGCCGTAATACGCCGGCGGCGCACCCGGGAACGGCATCGGGTCGTACACCGGCCGCATCGCGCCCTGCTTGGCCCGCCAGTCCAGCATCGCGCCGCTGACGCCGGAGAGCACTGTGGGGTCCCATTTGCCGCCCGGTGGGCCGTACTTGAAGAGCATGCCCACCGATCACATGTCGTTGTCCGACGGGTGCGTCAGCGGCTGGAGGTAGTCCGGCGCCGGATGCCTCTTGCGTGGCCTCCTTGGACTGGTCGAGGTCCTTCACATCCCACGGGATCTGGTAGAGATCGCCGTTCTTGCCGCAGGCGTACGCGAACCCGCCGCCGTGTTCCAGATTCAGTGCCTCGTCGGCACGCAGCCCCATGTCGTGGGCGTCCCTGCCGACCTGCTCCGCCTGCTGGGCGATCACGGAGAGATCGAGACCCCCACCCCACTCCTCGAAGTTGGTACGGATCGTCGCGCCGTTCTTACTCAGCGCCGTGGCGAGATCCTGTAACCGGTCGGCGAGTTGGCGCACTCGGTGCGGGTCAACGCCCGCGAATTCGCTCATGGTTCCCCCCAAAGCGCGACGATCGGACAACACTCTCACCTCGCTACGCCTCAGTAAACCCATGACTCCCAGGGGCAGGCCACCGTTGGATGGCGTCGGCGCGGCCGGGTGGAAACACCGAATGCGACGTCAGCATTTCGTGGGTGCCCCAGCGGAAGCCGAACGTGGCGCGGGTGGCGATGACCATGCGGTGCGAGCACCTTGAGGACGGCGTCGAACAGGGCAAGGAACTTCCCCTCCCGGTCCCGGATCGCGTAGCGCGCCCGGCAGTTGGCGTCCTCAAGGTCCATGACGAGGTTCCTCGCGGGCCCGCGTCACCCAGGACGCGGTCGGATGTGCGGCGGCGCCGAAGATCCGGACCCGTCGCCGCGCGGGTGTGCGCTGTTCTGTTGGCCTTGCAGACCCCGGTGGCGCAGCGACGATGCCGCTGACGACGAGCGGTCCGCGATGACGGGACCGGCCTGGCGGCGGGGTGCCGTCGGCCGGGACCCGGGGCTGGTGGGCGGCTCTGCTCAGGCAGGCGGTCCGTCGAACGGGACCCAGTCGTTCCAGGCGTCATCGGGGCCGGTGCTCACCTTCCAGGTGCTCACCGAGCCGGAGTCGGTGCCGACCACGATCTGCGGGCGGCCATCGGTCAGGCTGGCCGCGCCGACGCTGCGGGCGGCGGTGGGCAGCCCGTTGAACTTCGTCCAGTCAGCCCACTGCCCGTTGGGGTCGGTGCTGGTCTTCCAGGTCGTCCACAGTTCACCGGTGTCGGTGACCGCGAAGATCTGCGGCCGGTCGTCGGTCAGCGCCGCCGCCGCCAGCGACACCGCGCGGCCGTGCGGGAAGTCGAACTGCGACCAGCCGTTCCAGGCCGCGTTGGGGTCGGTGTCCACCTTCCAGTTGCTGAACATGCCCTGGCCGCTGCCCGCGAAGAGCTGGGGCCGGCCGTCGGTCAGTCGGGCTGCGGTCATGCTGCGCACACTCATGCTGAGTCCTTTCACCGGTGCGGCCGGGTGCCGCCGGGCGCGGCGAACACGCCGGACGCTGCGAACACACGTGCCCGGTTGACGAGTTGATCGATTGATCGCTCGGGTGTCGGAAGGACCGATCCTGCCCGGCCCGGTCCGACAGCGATCCGAATCGGTTCGAAGAGTGGCCGACCGCGGAACGTGTCCGGGTGGGAACTTCGGTGCCCGGCGGGCGCTTGGGTCGGCGCGGTCGGGGGGATCGTCACCACGGGCCCGACGCCCCGCTGTCATCAGGCACCCGAGGTCCCCCGCTCACTCCAGCATCGACGCAACGCGCCGGGAACGCCAGTCGGGAGCTGTACGGCGACGGCGGCTTCGTACCGATCCAGCCGGGCCGGTCCAGGCCGGGCGCATACCCCTGGCACCTGGCCCTGGAAGCGGCCGAAGCAACTCCGGGCCGACCGAACTGCCGGCACCGACATATCCCGCGCGTACGCGCCGCCTCAGCAGGCAGGCAGCTCGGGCTCATCCGGCTCCTCGTCGGGCAAGCGCCAGGCCAGGACGGCGGTGGGCAGCCAGATCATCAGCTCCACGAGGAGGAACAGCCCGACCGCTCCGACGCGGACCGGGTGGTGGTCCCGGCCGAGATAGAACGCTGTGAAGAGCACGGCCAGGGCGGCTGTGGCGATCCCGTAGGCGCGCCGGTAGGCGCTGTGGACCTGCTGCAACTGCCGTTCGTCGAGGAGAGCGGCCGGGGCGAGAGCCAGTCCGCGGGTGCCGCGTGCGGAGAGCTGTCGGAAGGCCGGGCCGTGCAGGACGAGCGGTAGCAGCAGGACCCAGGTCCAGCGCAGGGGAACGGCCAGCGCCGCAGCGGCCAGAGCGAGCACACCGATGGCCAGGGTGACGACCAGCGTCCGGCGGGTGCGGCGATGCAGCAACGGCTCCGGCGACATCTGGGCGAAGCGGAAGAGCCGTTCGTTGCGGAGCAGGGTGTTGGGGCTCATGACTTCTTCTCTCGGGGGCGATCGGACAGGGGTACCGGGGCTCCGGCCGGCGGCTCCCCGGCTACCAGGGCCTCTCCGGTGAGCCGGGGGAAGGGCTGCGGGGAGAAGACCGCTTCGACGGGCAGGCCGAAGTGGCCGCAGATCCTGAAGACCAGTTCCAGGCTGGGGTTGTACTCGCCTCGCTCCAGATAGCCGATGGTCTGGTAGTTCACCCCGGCGGCCTCGGCGAGGTCGCGCCGCGACCAGCCGCGCTCGGCGCGGAGCATCGCCAGCCGGTTGTGGATCCGGACCGGTTGTTCGTCGTCGCCACGCGCTTTCCTCATACGGCAGAGCATTGCATTTATACAACATGTGAGTCAATGAAGAGAACGGTCTGACGACCAGAGCAGACACCGGACGAAGGACGATCACCCCGGGCCCCGGGCCCCGGGCGTCATCGCCACATTCACCAACTGGCCGGCCCCGAACACGAAGTTGGCCGCAAGGAGCGCGGGAACGGTCATCGCGGAGGAGCCGCGTAGCGCGGGTACGCACGAGAACACGCCGTCGCCGAGGGCCGCCGCGGCCACGAGTACCGGGCCGTACCCGAACCGGTTCGGCAGGCGGGCGGGCGGCCAGCACGGAGCCCAGGAGCGCGCGCCCGGCCTGTCGCGGCGAGTGCCAGCCCGACGGCGGTGCCGAACAGGTGCAGTTCCCGCGGCAGGAAGAGCGGGGAGACGGTCATCATGGCCGCGAAGGAGAACTGGAAGGCGGCCGAGGCCGGGCACACGGCCCGCAGCGAGGTATCGCCGACGACGAAACGAAGACCCTCATGGATCCGCCGCCGTACCCGAGGCGGAAGCTCCGAGCGCTCCGGGATCGGTTCGACCCGACGGATCCGTCCCTTGCAGAGGGCCAGGCTGTCCCATCCGAGGCCAAGGGTGCTCAGCGCGGTGGTCCAATCGGTGACGATGGCCTGTTGCTCAGCCGCGAGGGTGACCTCGTGGGCGCAGACCGCGGTGTGCGGCTTGGGTTCGACCGGGTCCTTGAGGTTGGTGACGCCGCTGCCCTTGCGGCGGGGGTCCGTCGGCTCCACCCACAGGTTCTCGGGCCGTTGGGGTCGCCGCCGGTATCTCCGGTGAGATCAGGTGGCCGTACTCCCGGACCGCGAGCTGCCCGGTGTTCAGGGTGTCGCGTTCGGGGAGTGTGTGCGTGGGTGGGGTACGAGGTGGAGGGTGAGGTCGCAGTCAAGGGCTGAGGCGAGGCGCTGCAGGACGGACAGGGTGGGGGTGGTCCTGCCTGACTCGATCCGGGAGATGAGGGCTTGTCCGGTGCTGGCGCGTTCGGCGAGCTGGGTTTGGGACAGGCCCAGCTCGGTGCGGCGGGTGCGGATCAGTTCGCCTGCGGTCACTGCGTGCCTCGTTCGTAGCGTGGCAGTTCGCCGGTGTCGATGATCCAGTCTCCGATGGGGATCTTGTCGCCGAAGCGGTAGGGGATCCTGGCGTCGTAGACGGGTGTGCCGCTCTTGTCGGAGATCGCCCAGTGGTGGGTGCAGGTGCCGTCCCGCGGGTCGACGATCAGGTAATGCGGGATCCCGAGTCTCGGGTAGTGGTGCAGCTTGCTCTCGTAGTCGTTCTCGGGGTTGGACGTGGAGACGATTTCGACGGCGAGCTGGAGCGCTCGGGGGCTGATCGCGTCATCGGTGTCCATTGCGGCTTCGGGTAGGACCAGCACATCGGGACGGCGGAGCTGTCCCAGTTCGGCTTCTTCGATGTCTCCGGAGGTGGTGGCGACGATGCCGGGCGGGAGCTGGGGTTGGAGCTGGCGCTCGATCCGCAGAGCCGCGAGGTCGTGGCGGCCGGCGGGGCTCATCATCATGATGATCTGACCGTCACTGATCTCAACGTGGGGGCTGAAGGGTGCAGGCGGTGTGAAGTGCGCCGTGAAGTCTCGCAGGTGCCGATAGATCTCACGCTGGACAGTGGTCATACTTCCACGCTACATGACGGAATCGTCATATAGCGTCTTCGGCTGATGCTGTCACGTCGATCGGTGACTTGAGATGGTCTTCGGGTGGGTCGTGGCTGGGAAGAACCTGCCGCGGAGAGACAAGGACTGCTCAACTCCGACACGGCTCTCTTGCGCGCCCGGAAGTAGCAGCGGCCCCAACACAGCATCCGGGAGAACCAGCGACGACCCCGCCAGCCCACAGCGGGTCTGGCATGGGAGCGACCCCACCGGCAGCCCGTTGCGGACGGGCTGTCTCCCGTGTCGGCGACCACCAGGCATGCTCGGTGGTCGCCACTCCCCCGACCTCGCCAACGACTGCGCCCACGCTGCCGAACAGGCCAGCGGACAGCCCCTCGCAGCTGGTGCTCAGCTGAGACAGTCCGCCCTCCGGCGCCCGGGAGCGGCTGCCCGTGCGGCCGGCCAACACGTGGCCAGCCGCACCCCACACGGAGAGGAGGAGGCTTACTCTTCACGGTCGCTCCGCCTCCGGCCCGTACCGCAGCCAGCACCGCCTGGTGGAGCGAGGCCAGATCGCCGGACAGCACGGCGATGGGGCTGCCCTGGACCTGGTACCACTCCCCCGCGTCGGTGTACTGCACCCGCACCCGGGCGCGGCCGTCCGGCCGCAGGCCGGTGACGGCGGTGAGTTCACCGGTGATGACGCCGGTCTCCACGGTCATCACCCCGCCCGGCCCCGCGGCCGCCTTCCCACCAGTTCACCGGGCGGCGGGACGTCCGGGCCAGTGCCCGGTGACCGGCCGCGGCCGGCCCGGGGGCCGCCCGGGTGAGGCTGGGCCGGGCGGCCTGTCGCGGTGGCCGGCCTCAGGCGTCGGCCGTGGACGGTTCGTCCGCGGTCGGTGCGGCTGTCTCTTGTGGCGGGGTCAGCCGGGTGAAGGCGACGTAGAGCACCAGCGAGGAGGCCAGGCCGACGGCCCAGCCGTAGTCGGCGAGCGGCTGGATGAAGGGGATCACGCCGCCGGTCGGGAAGGGGCCGCCGTAGGAGCCGCCGACGGCCAGCAGCCCGCCGACGGCGAAGGCCGCCACCGCTCTCCAGTTCCAGCCGGAGGCGTACCAGTAGCGGCCGCCGGGGGTGTAGAGCTGGTCCAGTTCGAGGTGGGTGCGGCGGATGATCCAGTAGTCGGCGATGAGGATGCCGGCGACGGTGCCGAGCAGGCCCCCGACCACTCCGAGCCAGGTGAAGATGTAGACGTGCGGGTCGGCGACGAGCTTCCAGGGGAAGATCACGATGCCGACCACGCAGGCGGTCAGCGCGCCGGTACGGAAGCTGATGATCTTCGGCAGCAGGTTGGAGAGGTCGTACGCGGGGCTGACCACGTTGGCGGCGATGTTCACCGACAGGGTCGCGACCAGCACCACCAGCAGCGCGAAGAGGGTGCCCGCCACGCTGTCCATCTTGGCGGCGAGCGCGATCGGGTCCCAGATCGGCGTGCCGTAGACGGCCTGGGAACCGGAGGTGACCAGGACCGAGAGCAGGGCGAAGAGGGTCATCGTGGTGGGCAGGCCGAGCGCCTGGCCGCGGACCTGGGCCTTCTGGCTGCCGCCGAAGCGGGTGAAGTCGGGGATGTTGAGCGACAGCGTCGACCAGAAGCCGATCATGCCCATCAGGGACGGGAAGAAGATCTTCCAGAAGCCGCTTCCCCAGCCCAGCTTGGAGGGTTGGTCCAGCAGCGGGCCGAAGCCTCCGGCCTTGACCGCGATCCAGGCGAGCAGGGCCAGCGCGCCGGCGATGACGAAGGGTGCGGCCCAGTTCTCGAACCGGCGCAGCGTCTCCATGCCGCGGACGATGATGGCGATCTCCAGCGCGCAGAAGAGCAGGAAGGACAGCCACTGCGTCCAGGGGAAGCCGCTGATCGTCGAGGCGGTCTGCCAGCCGTGGCCGAAGAGCTTGCCGGCGAGCAGGAAGATGCCCTCGCCGCCGATCCAGCTCTGGATCCCGAACCAGGCGCAGGCGACCGCGGCGCGGATCAGCGCGGGGAGATTGGCGCCCCTCAGGCCGAACGCGGCGCGGGCGAAGACCGGGAAGGGGATGCCGTACTTGGTGCCGGCGTGTCCGGTGAGCAGCATCGGGGCCAGCACGATGACGTTGGCCAGGGCGATGGTGAGCACCGCCTGCTTCCAGTCCATGCCCAGGGCCACCAGGCCCGAGGCGAGGGTCCAGGAGGGGATGTTGTGGGCCATGCCGACCCACAGCGCCATGAAGTTGTAGGTGGTCCAGCGTCTGCGCTCGACCGGGACCGGCATGAGGTCCTGGTTGGTGAAGCGCGGGTCGGTGAGTGTGACTCCGGCGGCGAGTTCGACTCGTCCGTCGGGATGGGCGGTTTGCGCCGCCGTGGTCAGGGGAGCGGCTGCGGGCATGGACGGCCACCTCGGTTCGCGGGGTCTCATGTGGGGACGGGACGGAAGCCGGCGAGCTCGGGCCCGGGCTGCCGGACGAACGGGTGGAGCAGCGTCAACCGGCCGCGGGGACGGCACTGGTGCCGCCAGGCGTCGGTGGTCGGCTCCACGGCGTGGTGCATCGCGCAGACCGCGAACTGGTCGCGCCCAGGTCGCGTAGTTGCTCCAGCTGCGCGATCTGCGCCTCGGGCGGACCGGTCAGGCAGAACCGGTCCACGATCTCGTCGGGTACGAACGCGGTGGCCGGGTTCCCGGAGCGGCCGTGGCAGCGGTCGTCGTATCCCTGGCGTTTCCTTGATGGCGGCGGTCATCAGACCCCGTTGCCCCATCCGAAAGTGACGTTGTACGCGCGCTGGAGTGCATGCCAGCCATGGTCCCCATCGGCGTAGGCCCAGGCGAGGGCTGCGGCGAAACAGAGCAGAAAGACTCCGCTGACGATGCCCGGAGCGACCAGCTCGCCGTACACCGGACAAGGAGGACCAGGACAATGGCACGCAACCCGCCTACGGCGTCTCAGTGCGCTCCACCAGGGCCTCCGGCTCGTCGTCGTCAAGCCTCCTGGTCGGGCCCGAACGCGTGGGCGTCGCCTGTCAGTTGCCGCTCCGGCTGCTGTCACAGGGCGGGTAGAACGTGCTCAGGCCGGAGCGCGGCAGGTCGTCCGGTGACACATCGGCGGGCTGATCGTCCCCGGCCGTCTTGTTTCCGAGGGTTTCCGTGCGGCTGCCCAAGTGTTCCTGTATGTCGTAGACGCCGTCTCCTGTGTAGGTGTAGGTGGCCAGGTCCGGGTAGTGGTCATGGTTGTCATCGGCCACGCGGACGCCGTGTGTGTCGCCCAGGTCGAGGTGCCGGGTGTGCCGGCTATGGCCGCTGGCGGAGAACGGTCCCAGCCGGATCTCGGCCACGCGCGGCTTGACCGGGTCGTCGCCCTCGAAGTCGCCGGAGACGGCCACCAGCAGGTCGGACCAGCCGTCGCCGTCGAAGTCCGCCACGGCGGCCAGCACGTCGTGCTCCTTGTCCCCGGTGCTGCCCACCAGGTGCTTGAGGCCGACCGGCTTGCCGTAACCGGACCCGTTCCCGAACGCGATGCTCAACTGCTTTCCGGTCCGGGAGGGATCGGAGACCCGGTCGGGATGCCCGTCGTTGTCGACGTCCGCGAGGAGATCGTCCGACGCTGTCAGGCATGGCTTGACCGAGGAGGCGGCGGTGGGACGCGGCGGCGCGTCGCTGCCGCACGCGGTGAGCGCTGTGAGCGATACGACGGCGGCCGCGGTCACGGCGGTGTACGTGGTCCGCCGTGCCCGGGCACGGCGGTAGGGATGTGTCTCCATGGCCGCATAGACAGTCCCACGGGTTCCAGGGGTTGCCTGAGGGACGAACACCACGCGACGTTCGCCCCTTGCCTCAGATCTGAGGTGGAGCAGCCTGTTATTTCACAATCACACAGCACCCGGTGCACGGACGACAGTTGATTGCGCTGGCCGTACCGGTTGCTCCCACCACACTGAAGCCCACGAGCAGGGCGACAGCGATGAAACGACCTGACTTGCGCATGAGTGGCCTCCGATTCGCTCACTGGATCCGACCTTCGCAGAGTCGCCGTCGCCGACCGGCCCGTCAATAGCCCTGCCGCCAAAGGCTGATGGGCCTGTCCCGGTGTGTGAGGAACTGTCCGGCCGATCACGTTGCCGGCTGGGTGTGCGCGGCGATGAGCTGGACATGGTGTGCGTGGCGGGTGTGCGTGAGGAGTGTGGTTCCCGTCGCCGTGGAAGTGGTGGCGGGTCGTCGTCAGCCCCCCAGCACCGCTTTGTCGACGACGCTCTTCACGTAATCCGTCTGGGCCGTGCCGGTCGTCAGCGACAGCAGAGAGGCGATGAGCAGGGCGGTGCGGAAGCTGTCAGCGGCTTGCGGCGATTGGTCCAGCGGCGGCAGCAGCGGTACGGCGATGGCCAGTGCCAGGACGACGACCGCCGGCCCGAAACGGGCGAGGATCCTGCGAGCGGTCCGCGGCAGGACCACATCCGGCGCGTCGCGGATCATCGTCTCCAGGTCGCGCCGGGCCCACGCGCTCGCGCCACCGGTGAGCGATCGCGCGACCACGGCGTAGTCGTCTCCCGATACGGCGGTAGCCATCCGTGCCTCGTGGGCCCGGACGACCGCCGCCAGCCTGAACCCCTGCGTCAGCGCGCTGAGACGTGTCTGCCGGTCCCACCAGGGGACGCGGGGGGAGGCGAACCGCTCGGCTTCACGGGCGAGCATCTCCACCTGCACCAGGAGCCAACGAGCACGGCGGGCGGGCATCGCGTCGAACTCTCCCGCGCTCGCGTGCACAGCGGCGGCGACAGCCACCAGACGTGTCCCCACACGGTCGAGGGGTTGCAGAGGGGGCCCGTTGCCGTGCCCCGGATTCCTGATGCCCAAGGCCGGCGCGCCCATCTGCCTGACCGTCAGATGGAAGAACAGGGCGCCGATCGTGAGGAACCGAAGGCTGCCGCTGTTCACCCGGTCGCCGAAGGCCAGGAGAGCGACCACGGACAGGGCCGCGGTCACAGGGGTGGTCCACAGGAGGATTCTGATCGCCTGGCTGCTGAGGGCCTGATCGCGGTGGTCGATCTGGTAGGCGCTGCGTGTCCATCGGACCGCGCCGGCGGCGACGGATATCTGCAGGGCCGCCAGCACGACCGCGTAGGCCCCCGACACCAGCAGCTCCGCGGACAGCGGAGTCCGGCCATGGCTGATCGCGGACACCTGGGCGATCGCGTACCACGCCACCCCGACCGCGACAGCGGGCACGAACGCGATACCGGTGTCCACCAGACCCGGCGGCGAGTGTGCCAGGACTCTGGGAAGTGCCTCGGCGTAGGACTCGGCGACCTCTCTCAGATCGACGCCTGGCGTCGCGGGTAACGCCGCCACGACGCGGTCTGCTTCTTCCGCGACGCCGTCCGGGCCTGCGCCCTCCGGATCCGGTGCGTCGGACGTTTCCGCGCCCGGAGCCGCCTGCTCCTCCTGACCGGCCACGCCGGCCCCCCTTCCCGCGCTGGAAAGCAGCAGCCTTCCGCACAGGGTGCCACGTCACGCGGACTTTACGAGATGTCGACGTGAGGCGTCGGCGTGAGGCGTCGGCGTGAGGCGTCCAGGAACCACCATCCGACTGTCGGCTGCGGCAGTCGGCCCGGGCCCCCGTCCGCCGCTCCGCCGCTCGGCGGCCGGGTGACGGCGATCACCGGGCAGCGCCGGCCGCCGGCGGCCTTCGCCGGCTGCCGCGGCCGGGAAGCACCGCGCCGGACACGCCGGAGAGGCGTGCCAGGACCCGTGCCCGGAAAAGCTCCTGCGAGGCGGCGCACGACGCCGGTCCCGTGCACCGGCCGGCTTCGATGCCGTCCCTTGCCGGGGACCGGTGTCCGCGCCACCGCACCGCGTCGGCCGGCCCCCACCGGCCGCCTGCTCGATCGGCCCCCGACAGCACCGCCCACCCCGAAAGCGAGCCCATGATGTCTCCCCTGAACTTCTCGCGCAGGCAGGTCCTCACCGCTGCGGGCGCCACGCTGCTGGCCGGCGGCGTCAGGACGGTGGCGGTGTCGTCGCCGGCCCATGCCGACACCGGCTACAGCCCGACCGTGTACTACAAGATCAAAAATATGGCGTCCGGGCGGTTGCTGTCCGTGCTCGGCGGTGGCACCGACAACGGCGACAACGACATCCTCTACGACGACGTGGATGCGACGGACCAGTTCTGGTACATCCAGGACTCGGCCCAGGGCTACAGGAAGTTCATCAACGTGCGCAGCGGGCGCGCGTTGTCGCTGGACCAGGGCTCCACGGCCAACGGCACGCTGGTCCACCTGTGGCAGTACCTGAACGGCTCCCCCGATCAGGACTGGCTGGTGGTGCCGGGCGCCGCTTCGGGCACGGTGACGATCACCAACAGGAAGAGAGCCGACGCCGCGCTCTCGACGGTGGACGCCGGCACGGCGAACAACACCCTCGTACAGGTCTGGGACAGCATCGGCGCTCCGGACCAGGCGTGGCAGATCGTCCCGGTGCAGACGTTCCAGGACCCGGCCGTGCTCTACCAGGTCGTGAACAAGAACAGCGGCTCCTCGCTGTCGGTACAGGGCGGGGGCACCACGGACGACTCCCCGGCCATCGTCTACTCGGACATCACCGCACCGGACCAGTACTGGAGGATCCAGGACATCGGCGGCGGCTACTACCACCTGGTGAACAACAAGAGCGGCCTGATCCTGTCACTGACCGCAGGCGGTACCGGCAACGGCACGATCGCCATGATCTACGACAACGTCAGCGCCTCCGACCAGGCGTGGACGATCACCGCCCAGCCGAACGGCTACTACAAGTTCTCCAACCAGCGCCGCCCCACGGGGGTCCTGTCCGTCGTGGGCGCGGGAACCGCGAACAGCACCCAGGCCCAGATCTGGGACGACATCAGCGCCAACGACCAGTACTGGACGATCGTCCCGGTCGGCAACGCGATCAGTGTGAACGCGATCAACAACCAGGCCGTGAACTCGACGCAGATGACCGGCGTCGGCATGGAGGACGTCAACCACGAGATCTACGGGGGCATTTACAGCCAGATGGTGTTCGGGGAGAGCTTCGCGGAACCGCAGAGCGACGCCGGGATCAGCGGCATGTGGCGCAAGGCGGTCTCGGGCGGGGCGAGCGGGTCGTTCGCGCTGGACACGAGCGATCCCTTCAAGGGCTCGCAGAGCCAGCAGATCACCTTCACCGGCGGCTCCGGCTCGGTGGGCGTCGACAACATGGGCCTCAACCGGTGGGGGGTCGACTGGCAGGCGGGCAAGTCCTACGACGGCTACGCCTACATGCGAAGCACCGGTTCGGCCGCAGTGCAGGTGGCCGCCGAGAGCAGCGCCGGCACCGTCTACGGGTCGCAAGTGCTGACCGTGAGCGGCACCGGGTGGACGAAGTACCCGTTCTCCTTCACCCCGGACACGACGGACGACGCCGGCCGGTTCACGATCAAGCTGACCGGTCCGGGGACGGTGAATGTCGGGTACGTGTATCTCGAGCCGGGTTCCTGGGGGCGGTTCGCCGGGCTGCCGGTCCGACTCGACATCGCCGACGCGATGCGGTCGCAGCACAACACCGTTCTCCGCTACGGCGGATCGAGCGCGGACCCGGGGGTCTTCGGTCCCGGAACGTGGACCAACTACAAGTGGAAGAACATGGTCGGCCCGCGGGAGACCCGGCCGGACTACACCGGATGGTGGTACGCGCACGAGTCGAACGGCTGGGGGATCCCGGACTTCCTCAACTTCGCCGAGGCCCTGGGCATCAACGCCATTCCCACGTTCAACTCCTACGAGACCCCGCAGGACATGGCCGACTTCGTCGACTACCTCAAGGGCTCCACCAGCACCACCTGGGGCGCCCAACGTGCCGCCGACGGGCACCCGGCCCCCTACGCGTTCGGTCAGATCGAGTTCGGCAACGAGGAGAAGGTCGACTCGGACTACGCCGCCCGTTTCAACGACGCCGCGAACGCGATCTGGGCGAAGGACCCGTCGATCATCGTGACGGTCGCCGACGTGGGGTACACGAACGTCATCACGGACCCCGACCGCGTGACCGGCTCGGCGAGCGGGCTCGGCTCCCTGTCGGCCTACCAGTCGATCCTGGGCAACGCGGTCGCCCACAACGCGCAGATCGCGATCGACCTCCACATCTCCGACGACGCCCCCGAGCCGGTACAGCAGTCGATCGACGCGCTGAGGAGCTTCGACTACTGGCTCCACCAGTACAACCAGGACGCCAACTACCACATCAACGTTTTCGAGCTCAACTCCGGGCAGCACACCATGGAACGCGCACTGGCCAACGCGAAGGCGATCTCGCTGCTGCAGCAGTACGGAGACCGGGTGACCGTCGTCTCATCGGCGAACGCCCTGCAGCCGGACGGGCAGAACGACAACGGCTGGGACCAGGGCCTGGTGTTCTTCGACACCCACCGCAGCTGGCTCCAGCCGCCCGGGTACGTCACCAGGATGTTCTCCGACAGCAACCTGGGAACCGTCGTGCACGCGGAGACCGACAACCCGTCCCTGGCCGTGAGCGCGCAGTTCGACGGCAGCAAGCTGGTTCTCCACGTCACGAACGAGTCCCCGACGGCCCAGTCGCCCACGATCGCGCTCACCGGCTTCACACCGGCGGGCCGGACGGCTCAGATCACCAGCCTCAGCGGCGCACGCACCGAACAGAACGACGCCGGCAACATCGACCAGGTGACACCGCAGAACAGCACGAGTGCCTACACCCTCGCCGGCAACACGCTGAACCTGACGTTCGCGGCGAACTCGGTCACCGTCGTCACCCTGTCCTGAGCTCGATGTTCCACCTCGTGGGTCACCCGACCCGCTGGTCTGCGGCTTTTCCCGGGACAACAGGGTGGACGGCTCGGGAAGAGCCGCCGGCACCAGGCGCGGCGCGGCCACATCCGAGAAAAAGATCACGCCCACCTTCGTATCGGCCCGGACAGCCCGGCGCAGGGACCGTCGCCTCTACGCGGCGCGCCCCGCCCGCACCGGGCCGCTCACGTCCAGCCCCCGATCGACGAGTGAGGCGGTATCACAGGAGCCCGGCGTGGCGCTCGTCCCCTTGGAGTTGGGCCTTGAGGACGATCGCTCCGGGAAGGGTGTCCAGGACGCTCTGGCGGTATATGTCATCACGTGCTGCCGAGTTCTTCGACGCGCAGTGGAACCTGGCGTAGAGCGCTGCGGCTCCGCTCATGCGCTGAGCCTGCGGGCGGGCCTGCACGTATCTGCCCCTGGTATCGGTGACGTCGATGTCGCTGAGGATGTTCCCGCCCAGCGTCCCCGCCGCGGCAACGGCCTTCGCGCACGCCGACGTGTGCAGGTCCTGGCACTGTGCCGTGCCGGCGGCGACAGCGTCGAGCTTGTGCCCCCACTTCTTGGACAGCAGTGGTCCCGGCGTACTACCGGCCGTGGTCGGCACGCTCGTCACCTCGGCCGGAGTCGGCGCGCCGGCCCACTCTGTCGCCGATGGTGCCGTCAGCGACGGGCTCTTCGCGGCTGCCTTGGAAGTGCTGTTTCCCGACTGGCAGCCCGCTATCGCACCTGCGAGTACCCCCACTGCCAGCACGCACCCTATGCATCGTCTTGTCATGTTCGCCCCCTGGGTGATGAGGGCACCACGGTAGAGATCATCCAACCGAGCAACAAATCCGGATCCTCGACCCTGTCAGGCCAGGCACCCACAAGGCCGGCGGGCCCCGGCACCCGACCACAACCCTTCTCCCGGAACAGGGGAGAGCTCGTCGTGATCAAGGAACTCCTCCCCCCCACAGCCACGTCCGGCTCTAGCGCGACACCATCGATCTCCTCGGTAGCGCCTTGCAACCTCAACGCGTCGGCCACCCAACCCAGCAACTGGGACGGCCCCACCGCAGTTGCGGCACTGGAGCGCCAACGCCCCACGGACTCGATCCTCCAAACCACTGTCCACACACCAAGGGTGCGCAGCCAGCCCATCACCTCAAGGAGGTCCACAGCCAGCATGGTGCTACTTTGCACCTATCATCGGGCATAGCACTCACAGTGCCAGCGGCTGCAACACTCCTTCTGGCCGTCGCTGAATACACGGGCAGCAGGCGTGGACACCACCCGGCGCCACCCACACACGCACAGGGAAAGCGAGCACCGCCATGGCTGACAACGCCACTTTGAAATCCCAGTACCTTGCCCAGGTCGAGGCCGATCTGGAGCACAACACCAAGGAGAGGGAACGTATCGCCGCCGACGCAGCCGCGCTCCAAGAGCAGTTGACGATCCTCGAGCAGGATCACGCACTGCTGATCGGCGTGCAGCAGACGCTGGTCAGCACCTCCCCCTCTCCTGCTCGGGACACCGAACAGGCCGACGCACCTGCGGCAGCGGTGCCCCGGGCCCGCAAGCCCAAGGCGGCTCCCCTCGCATCCAAGTCGTTCGCGGGTAAGAAGACCGCGCCCAAGGCCGACACCGGCAGCAGCAGTCCTTCGACGCCCACCTTGGTGGAACTGGTCCTCGGCGACCTAACCGGGCACAGCGAACCGCGCTCCGCAGCCGAAATCACCACCTCACTCACCCAGGCCCACCCTGACCGGAAAATCCAGGCCCCGGTGGTGCGCAGCACCCTTGAAGCCCTCGTCGCCAAGGGACAGTCCCTGCGTGCTAAGCAGGGCAGGTCCGTCTACTACTCCGCTGCCGAAGCCACTGCGGCAGCCGGCACGTCTGGCAAGAGCGCTGCAACCGTCGCATAGGGTCGGCGGACTGCTACCGGCGGCGCCTTGGCGGAGCAGAGCGTAGTTCTCATCGGTGCTCGGCCCGGTATGGACAGGGCCGGTCGCGACGAACCGCTGGTGGATCGTGGCGGTGACTCGCCTGCTGCGGCGTCGACCCAAGCGGCGAAGTCACCGGCGGCAGTGGAGCCGTAGGCATGTCCTTCACCGTGGCCAGCACGCTGGATGGCGTCATATCGGCATCATCCCGATGCTCGCGGCTCAAGGCGGCGGTTACGTGCTCGCCGGAACGCTCGCGGCGACGCTGCTGCCCCACGACAGCCACGACAGCGCGGTGCAACCCGCTCCCGACCACCTCACGCACGAGCAAGCGGTCGGTCACTGAGCCGCGCGCGGCGCCGCGATATCCCCTCGGCGGACCGCGGGCGAGGAATCAAAGCAAGCAACTTGTCTCACCCCTGAGCACAGGATGG
The DNA here is from genome assembly GCA_963820715.1 of uncultured Actinomycetota bacterium. Classification (GTDB taxonomy): domain Bacteria; phylum Actinomycetota; class Actinomycetes; order Streptomycetales; family Streptomycetaceae; genus Actinacidiphila. Next base: position 27,998 of record CAWGAU010000012.1, read on the forward strand.
CCGTTTTCAGGGCTCTGACCGCGCTTGCGGCGACCGCCTCCAAGCGTGGGTCACAGCACGTAGCCCTCGAACCGGGCGGTCTCTGGCCCAGGGGGCGGTGCCGCGGTGATCGTGACCGACAAGCTCCGCTCCTACGGCGCCGCCGGCCGCGACATCATGCCCTCCGTCGAGCGCCGGTAGTCGAGGACCTCAACAATCGGGCCGAGTAGAGCTACCAGCCCGCCAGGCAGAGCGAACGCGCGATGAAGGGCTTCCGGATCATCGGCGGTGCCCAGCGGTTCCCGCCCACGTTCAGCGGTATCTCACACCACTTCCGACCTCACCGCTACCTGACAACTGCGCCCGAACACCGTGTCGAAATATCCGTCTGCTTCACCATCTGGGACGCCTGTAATCGCGTGCCGGTGCTGGCCCGCGGTCTCCCCGTAGACGGCTGGTGGCCCGCCGTGTGGTGCCGAACTCGACTGCTCGGAGCGCGTCGCCGTCCGGCGGCCTGCGCCGGTTGCCGCACTTGGTCAGGCCCCCGCGTGATACCGGTGTTCGGGGCGGTCGGCGGTGTCGTAGCGGAGCTCCAGGTGGGCCATGCCCTGGCGGACCAGATGGGAGAGGTAGTGCTGGGCGGTGGGGCGGAAGATCCCGGTCGTCTCGGCTACCTCTGCCGCCGACTGATCTTTACGAAGACCTCGTCCAGATCCCCTTTGTCGCCGGGCCGGGGCCGGCGGCAGCGCAGCCCGTCGGCGTAGGCCTGGCCGAACGTGGCGCACCAGCGGCGCACGGTCTCATGCGAGACGATCACGCCGCGCTGGAGTAGAGCTCCTCCATCTCACGGAAGCCGAGCGGGAAGCGGAAGTACAGCCACGCACAGTGCGAGATCGCCTCCACCGGGTACCGGTGGCCTTTGTACGACGGCGATGCACTCGCCACAGAAGCCCTCTCCAGGGCGCCCAACCGCAAGATCGTCCCACCCCAACAAGCCAACGTAACAGCGCCCATCACTTCGCCGTGCTGCGGGAGGCCGGTGTGATCAAGCAGCGCGACGACGGGGTGTGGTTCAACCGGCTGCCCCGCAAGGAGTTCGAGGAGTGCATCCCCAGCCTGCTGACCCTCGTGCTGCGCGAGGAGGCGGCGCCGCGGGGTTAGCCCGCCGGGTGCGGGTGCCCTGCGGTTACGCCGTGCCTGAGCTGCTGGTGTCGGCGCGTTCGGCGGCGAGCCGCTCGTAGAAGCGCAGCACCCCGAGGTCGTCCACCGAGCCGGGGTTGACGGCCTTGTCCAGCGGGGTGCCCTGGAGCAGCCGCTTGACCGGCACCTCGATCCGCTTGCCGGTGAGGGTGTGCGGCACGCCGGGCACGGCGATGATCTCGTCGGGCACGTGGCGCGGGGAGAGTTGGGCGCGGATCGCGGTGCGGATACGGTCGCGCAGCGGGTCGTCCAGCACGGCGCCGTCGGCGAGCTGCACGAACAGCGGCATCCAGTAGCCGCCGTCGGGCTGCTCGATGCCGATGACGAGGGATTCGCGGATCTCCGGCAGGCGTTCGACGACCTCGTAGATGTCGGACGAACCCATGCGCACGCCCTGGCGGTTGAGGGTGGAGTCGGAGCGGCCGTGGATGACGACGGTGCCGCGCGAGGTGAGCGGTGATCCAGTCGCCGTGCCGCCACACGCCGGGGAACATCTCGAAGTAGCTCTCGCGGTAGCGGGCGCCGTCCGGGTCGTTCCAGAAGCGGATCGGCATGGAGGGCATCGGGTTGGTGACGACCAGCTCGCCGACCTCGTCGGTCACCGGCCGGCCCTGGGCGTCCCACGCCTGGAGGTCGGTGCCCAGGCAGGCGGCCTGGAGTTCGCCGACGTGGACCGGCAGGGTCGGCACGCCGCCCGCGAAGCAGCTGCACACGTCGGTGCCGCCGCTGACCGAGGCGATCCACAGGTCGCGGGCGACCTCGTCGTGCAGCCAGCGGAAGCCGTCCGGCGGCAGCGGTGAGCCGGTGGTGGCCACGCAGCCCACCGCGGACAGGTCGAGGTCGCGGCCGGGGTGGATGCCGGCCTTGCGGCAGGCGATGACGTACGCGGCCGAGGTGCCGAAGACGGTGGTGCCGGTCTGTTCGGCCACCCGCCACTGCGCGGCGACGTCAGGATAGCCGGGGCTGCCGTCGTAGAGGACGACGGTGGCGCCGGAGAGCAGGCCGGAGACGAGGAAGTTCCACATCATCCAGCCGGTGGAGGTGTACCAGAAGAAGCGGTCGCCGGGGCCGAGGTCGAGGTGGAGGCCGGTCTGCTTGAGGTGTTCGAGCAGGATGCCGCCCTGCGACTGGACGATGGCCTTGGGCAGTCCGGTGGTGCCCGAGGAGTACAGCACCCACAGCGGGTGGTCGAACGGCACCTGCTCGTAGGCCGGTTCCGCGTCGCCCGAGGTCAACCGGTCCCATTCCAGGGCGCCTTCGGGGGCCGGGGTGCCGAGCAGCGGGATGTGCACGGTGGCGCGGAGCGTGGGCAGCCCGGCGCGCAGTTCGGCGACGGCGGCGGTGCGGTCGTGGGTCTTGCCGCCGTAGCGGTAGCCGTCGACGGCGAACAGCACGACCGGCTCGACCTGCTGGAAGCGGTCCAGGACGCTGCGGGCGCCGAAGTCCGGGGCGCAGGAGGTCCACACGCCGCCGACCGCCGCGGTGGCGAGCAGGGCGACGACCGCCTGCGCGACGTTGGGCAGGTAGCCGCTGACCCGGTCGCCGGGGGTGACGCCGAGGCGGCGCAGCTCGGCGGCGAGGGCGGCGACCTGGCGGCTGAGCTCCGCCCAGCTCACGGTGCCGGTCTCGTGCCGCTCGTCCAGGTGGAGCAGCGCGGGCTGCCCGGCCCGGTCGGGGTCGTCGGCGGGGCGCAGCGCGTGCTCGGCGTAGTTGAGGGTCGCACCGGGGAACCAGCGGGCGCCGGGCATCGCCGGGTCGGCGAGCACCGTGTCGTACGGGCTGGAGAAGCGGACGTCGAACCACTCGGTGATCGCCCGCCAGAACGCCGTCCGGCTCGTCCACCGACCAGGCGTGCAGGTCGGCGTAGCTGCCCTGCGGGTCGCCCGGCCGGGCGGCGGGGGCGCCGTGGGCGCCGGCCGCCCAGTCGTGGAACCGGGTCAGCCGCGCGCCGGCGATCCGCTCGGGTCCGGGGCTCCACAGCGGCTCGGGCGTGTCGGTGGGCGCGGGCGGGGTGGTCATGGGGCGGCTCCCGGACGGTACGCGTCGTTGCGTGTGAGCTGGGCGTGTCTGCTGGGCTGTCCTGGGCAGGGATCTCCCGCCCGGGGACTGGGCAGGACGATGCCATGTGATCGTCCTCGGCGCCAGGGCGGGCCGGACGCGCCCCGGGCACCGGCAGCGGTGCGGCCGGTCCGCGGGCCCGGACGGCCGCGGCGGCGCCCGGCGGGCACGGCATGATCGTCCAGGTGAACAGCGGCTGAACAGGCGGCGCGCCCTTCGGGGCCGGTGGGAGGGTGGGCGCATGGACGGTGGCTTTCTGCTCGGTGCGGTGTGGGGGGAGGTCGTGGAGGGCTGCCGCGACCTGCGGGACGCCCTGGGGCGCCGGCGGGCCGGCGCCGGCGACCTGGTCCGGGCCGCCCGGATGCTGCGCTCCAGCCGCGGCCGGCTGGCGCTGCGCTCGGCGGTCCGGCGGCGCAGGACCGACCTGCGGGACCTGCCGCGGCCCGGCCCCGACCGGGCGCGGACGCCGGGCGCCGTCACCGGCGCGGAGCCGGGCCCGGGCGGCGGCACGGTCCGCTTCGCGCGCTCGGCGCTGCGGGTGCGCGTCACGGTGGGCGGCGCGGTCTTCTGCGGCTGGGACGACGCCGCGCCCGAGCCGTCGTACGCGCTGGCGGCCGGCTGCCCCGAGCCGACCCGCGGGCGGTGCTCGAACCCGACCCCGACGGCTGGCGGGTGGTCGTCCGAGCGGGTCACCGTGCGGATCTCCGCGGCACGGCACGGTCAGCTTCCGCACCCCCGGCGGCCTGCTGCTGCGCACGCGAGGGGCCGCCGTGCTGGTGGGAGCCGGCCGCGCCGCGCGAGGAGCGGGCGGTGCGCTGGGAGCAGCGGTCGCGGCTGCCGGCCGACGCGAAGGTGTACGGGCTCGGCGGCCGGGCGAGCGGCCCGGCGCTGGGCACCGGCGCGTACCGGCTGTGGAACACCGACCCCGGCGGCTCCTTCGGGCCGGGCGACGACCCGCTGTACATCACGATGCCGGTGCAGCTCGTCGTCGCGGACGCCGGCTGCCACCTGGTCTTCCACGACAACACCTGGGACGGCGAGGTCGACCCTGCGGGACGGCAGCGAGGGCGCGGGCTCCGGGCCCGACCGGCCGGGCAGCAGCCGGGTGCGGATGGACGGGCGGGCCGCTGCGCTACTGGGTGATACCCGGCACCCCGCCGCGCATCCTCTCCGCCTGGACGGCGCTCACCGGACGGCCCGCGCTGCCGCCGCGCTGGGCGCTGGGCCACCACCACTCGCGGTGGGGCTTCGGCAGCCAGCGGGAGGTGCGCCGGATCGCCGCCGCCTACCGCGAGCACGACCTGCCGCTGTCCGTCGCTGCACCTGGACATCGACCACTTCGACGGGCACCGCGTCTTCACCGCCGACCCGCGGACGCTTCCCCGATCTGCCGTCCCTGGCGCGGGAGTTGGACGGGCACGGGGTGCGGCTGGTGTCGATCGTGGACCCGGCGGTCAAGGCGGAGCCGGGACTCGCGGCGTACGACAGCGGCGCGGCGGCCGGGGCGTTCGTGCGGGACGCGCGGGGGCGGGAGGTGCGCGGGGTGGTGTGGCCGGGCGAGGCGGTCTTCCCCGACTTCACCGACCCGGCGGCGCGCTCCTGGTGGGGCGGGCTGTACGAGGAGCGGCTCGCGCAGGGCTTCGCCGGGTTCTGGCACGACATGAACGAGCCGGTGTCCTTCGCGGCCTTCGGCGATCCGACGCTGCCCCGCTCGGCCCGGCACGCGCTGGAGGGCCGCGGCGGCGACCACCGCGAGGCGCACAACGTCTACGGGCTGGGGATGGCCCGCGCCGGGTACGAGGGGCTGCGCGAACTGCGGCCGCGGACACGGCCGTTCCTCTTCTCGCGCTCCGGCTGGGCGGGGATGCAGCGCTACGGCGGCACCTGGTCGGGCGATGTGGCGACCGAGCTGGGCGGGGCTGCGGGCCGTCCTGGCGCTGGTGCTGGGGCTCGGGCTGTGCGGGGTGCCGTACTCCGGGCCCGACGTGGGCGGCTTCACCGGGTCGCCGTCGCCCGAGCTGTATCTGCGCTGGTTCCAGCTGGGCGCGTACCTGCCGCTGTTCCGCACCCATTCGGCGATCGACGCCGGGCGGCGCGAGCCGTGGGAGTTCGGCCCCGAGGTGCTGGAGCACGCGCGGGCGGCGCTCGCCGAGCGGACCCGGCTGCTGCCGTACCTGGAGACGCTGGCGCACATCGCGCACCGCACCGGCGCGCCGTACGTCCGGCCGCTGTGGTGGAAGTCGCCCGGCGACCGGGCGCTGCGCGACTGCGGGGACGCCTTCCTGCTCGGTGACGCGCTGCTGGTGGCGCCGGTGCTGGAGCAGGGCGCGGTCCGCCGGCCGGTGCGGCTGCCGCGCGGGCTCTGGTACGACACGGCGACCGGCGCGGCCCACCGCGGGCGCAGCACGGTGGTGCTGGACGCGCCGCTGGGGCGTATCCCGGTGCTGGCCAGGGCGGGTTCGGTGCTGCCGGTGGCCGGGCCGGACGGCGCGGTGGAGCTGGAGGCGTGGGCGCCGCGGGCCGGAGCGCACCGGCGGCGGGGAGGTCGTCACCGGCGACCCGGAGGGCTGGGCGGCGCCGCGCCGCGAGCGGTTCGCGTCCCGGTGGGAGGACGGGGAGGTCGTGGTCGAGCGGGACGGCGGCGGCCGGCCCGGCTACCGCGGTGCGGGTGCGCGGGGCTGACGCGTCCGCAGGCGTCGGCCCGCGAACCAGCGGCGGACCGCGAGGGTGTGCAGCGGGAAGCCCAACTCGGCCGGTTCGCGCAGCAGTTGGTAGCCCTCGGTCTCGTCGGTCGGCGCGGACGGCGGCAGTGCGGCGGCCGGGCGGGCCGGCAGCAGCCCGAACAGCAGCAGATAGCCGCCCGCTTCGTCGGTGAGCGCGTCCGCGAGGGCCACCTCCTGCGGCGGGCGCGGCGATCCCGGTCTCCTCGGACAGCTCGCGCACGACGGCGTGCTCCCAGCTCTCGCCGTGGTCGATGAACCCGCCGGGCAGCGCCAGCTGGCCCTTGCTCGGCTGGATGGTGCGGCGGATCACGACGAGCGCGGGGCCGCCGCCGTCCTCGACGGGCAGCAGGCACACCGCGACCGGCAGCGGGTTGCGGTACGCGGTGTGTCCGCAGGCGGCGCAGGTACGCGGCCAGGACGCCGAGTCGGCGTAGGGCGTACCGCAGGCGGAGCAGTGGGAGTCCTTCACGGCCGGACCCTATCCGACGGCGCGCGGGTGAACCGCTGCCGGGCCGGTCCGCAGGACTCCAGGACGACGGGCGCGCCCAGCAGACCGGAGATCGCCTCCGGCCAGTGCTCGGGGGTGGACCACAGGGCGGGACGGGCGGCCAGCAGCCGGCCGGTCAGCGCTTCCTGCGCGGCGAGGTCGCCGGGCGGCGGGACGGGCAGCCGCTCCACCAACTGCCCCTCCATCGCGTAGCCGTGGCAGATCCGCAGGCCGCGGCAGCGCGGCGGCGCGTCCAGGTGCGTGACGGCCAGCGCGTCCACTCCCCCGCACACCTCGACGGCGTACGCGTGCGCGACCGCGTCGAAGTGCCCGACCCGGAAGGCGCCCTGCCAGCGGCCGTGGCCGTTGTGCGGTTCGGGCAGCAGCGGCGAGGAGTTCGGGGTCCTCCGTCACCAGCGGGCCCGGTCCGTGCCGGGTGGTGTAGGTGCGGACGACGCCGAGCCGCTCGGTTGCCGTCGTCCGCGACCGGCCTCGGCGAGCAGGGTCTGCGCGCCGGCGAAGGTCGTGGTCGACCACGTGGTGTACGGATGGAAGCCGTGCCACTCGTCCAGCAGCACGCCCTGCGCGCCCTCGAACACCAACGGGCCCTGGCGGACGAGGCGTTGCAGCGCATGTCTCGTCGGTGAGGGCGACCGTCCGGGCGAACGCGGCGAACGCGTCCGCGCAACTCTCCACCGGCGGGGCGGCCAGCGGGCCGAGTTCGTCGGCCGAGCCGGTCGCGGAGCAGCCGCAGCACGCGCAGCAGCCGCGGACGGGACGCGCAGTCACCGACGGTGGGTGCGTCGCCGGGGTGGGCGAGGGCGTAGGCGGTGGTCTCCCCCACGCCCATGCCGCACGAGCCGTGCCGGTCCGCGCCCCGGGCCCGCTCGCGCAGCCGGTTGGCGGCGGCGTGGTAGGGCGTGACCAGGCGGGCCCGGCGGTCCACGGTGAGCAGGTCGTACGGCGCGGGTACGCCCAGGGCGCGCAGGTGGTCGGCCTCCGCGGCCAGGGCGAGGGGGTCGACGGACATCAGGCGGGACAGGTGGGTGGGGGTGCCGGTCAGGGTCCCGGCGCCGAACTGGGCGAAGGTGTGGTGGTGGCCGGTGCGGGGTCACCACGTTGTGGGCGGCCTGCGGGCCGCCGTTGAAGCGGACGACGGCGGCCACGGCGCGCTCCCGGCACAGGGCGGAGACCACGGCGCCCTTCCCGGCGTCGCCGTAGCCGAGGTCCACCACGGTGGTGTGCATGTGCGGCTCCTTGCGGTCCTCGCGTCGTGGGGTGGGGACGAAGTCGAACAGGGCTGTCGCCGGAGGGGCGGCCGAAGTCGGGGCGGCCCTGCCTCGTACGGGACAGGGCCGCCCCTCGTGCGGGACAGGGCCCTACCTCTTGTGGGCGCAGGGCCTTGGCCACGGAGCCGGCCGCCGTGGAACCGATCTCCGCCAGGTCGGCCAGGCCCTCCGCCAGGTCGATGGCCTCCTCGCCGAGGCCGACCGTGAGCGCGATGGTCTCGCAGACGGCGTCGAGGTCGTCGAGTTCGATGACGTTCTGGCCGAGCAGGCGGCGCCACAGGGTGAGGACCTCGGGGTTGCCCGCGTGGGAGGCGCCGGCCGGGAGGATGTAGAAGACGTGGAACTTGCGGCGCAGTTCGGCGAGGATCTCCGGGAGCGGGATGTCGCGTGGGAGGCGGTCGCCGAGGACCGAGCGGACCTCGCGGGCCTTGACCTTGCCGTAGGGCATCTCGTCGCCGATGAGGAAGAGGTAGCCGCGGCGGCCGCGCTTGTCGTGGCAGTCCAGGGCGGTGTGCCGGGCCATGGCGTAGAGCGCGAGTTCGTAGGACTCGGTCATCTGGCCGCCGCCCCCGCCTTCGAGCAGGATGTTGCCGAGCTGCTCGTCCATGCGGTTGTCGGACTCGAACTGGCCGAGCTGGAGCGGGACCCGGTCGCAGGTGGCGTCGCCGACGCCGCCGAAGAGGATCTGCGGGTGCTCGGTGTAGCCCTTGCGCAGCAGCAGCCCGAAGAGGTCGGGCAGCTTGGTCTGCAGGACGCGCGGGACGCCGCCCATCGAGCCGGTGACGTCGAAGAGCACGGAGATCGCCAGCGAGTCGGGGTGCTCGTCGCTGTCGCGGCTCTCGCGGACGGTGAGCCCCTTGGGCTCCAGGGACGGGTGCGCGGCCCAACTGGCGCGCGGGGAGGAGTTCCTGACCCGGTCGCTGTAGGCGAAGGCACTGGCGCCGGAGGCGGTGCGGTAGCGCTCGGCGGCGTCGTAGACGTTGGTGGACCAGCTTCCGCTGCCCATGGTGTTCCCCCTTGTGACGGTGTGACGGCGTGATGTTGCGGACCGGTGATGCGGCGCACCGGAGCCAATGGCGGTGCGGGGCAAGAGGCGTGACGGTGCCGAGGTGCGGTGCGGGTGCGGCGGTGCCGGAGGCGTGGCGTGCGGGAAGGGCGTTCAGGTGGTGGCCGGCATCGTGAACGGCCGGAAGGTGCGCGGGCCGTAGAGCCGGTCGAGCAGGTCGTCGAGTTCGGCCAGCAGCCGCCAGGCGTCCTGCGGGCGGCGGGACTGCTCGGGCAGGGTGCAGCCGCGCAGGAAGGCGCGCAGCGGGCCGGGGGCGCGCTTGCCCATCAGCGCGGCGACGCACGTCGAGGCGAGGTGGATGTCGGTGGCCGGGGACGCGGGCAGGTGCTGGGCGGCCTCGGGCGGGTAGCCGGCCGCGTGGCGGTGGATCAGGAGCGGGACGTCGGTGCCGACGGCGGTGGCGTAGCACCAGTCGACGAGTACCAGCCCGTGCGACTCCGGCTGGATCAGGACGTGTTCGGGGAAGACCGCGCCGTGCACGAGCCGGGCGCGGTGCGCCCATCCGAGGGCGGTGAGCAGGCGCCGCCACATCCACGCGGCGTCCCGCGGGTCGAGGCCGCCGGGGTGGGCGGCGGCGACCTCGGCCAGGCTGTGGAAGCCGGTCAGCGGGGCGAGCACGTTGACGAGGCGTTCGGTGCCGTCGCCGGCGCGGTGCCGGAAGCTCTCGACCAGGGCGGGGGCGTAGGCGCGGTGGCGGGCCTCGCCGACCGTGCTCAGACGGGTCAGGACGTCGGCCTCGTGCTCCATCAGGTCGTTGTCGCGCGGCTGCCGGGGGATCTTCAGTACGGCCTCGCGGCGCTCACCGTCGTGGTCGTAGCGGGCGGTGCGCAGGTCCGCGAGGTCGCCGGCGGCCAGCGCCGGACCGAGGACGTAGCGGAACCGCGGGCCGGTGAGCGCCTCTTCGCGGTCGTGCCAGGCGGCGGTGAGGCGGGCGAAGGCGGCGGTGGCCTGCTCGGTCGCGGCCGGGCGGGGCGGCGTCGGGGTGCAGCAGGCGGGCGAGCCGCCGGTAGCTGCGGGCGGCCTCGCCGGGGTCGGCGGGAGGGCCGAGCGGCGGCTGCGGCGAGCGCGTCGTCGAAGGTGCTCGGCGACGGGCGGGCCGCGGTCACCGTATCGCCCGCTTCCCGGTCCGGCCGCAGCAGCGCGGGGTGCAGCAGCCGGGCGTCGCCCGCGCGGTAGAGGCGGGCGCGGGGGCCGCCGCGGCTGCCGGGGCGGGTGTCGGTCGCCCCGGTGGACTCGACGAAGCCGGGCACGGAGAGGATCTTGCGGTGGAAGTTGCCCGGCGTGCAGCGGGGCGCCCCACACCGTCTCGTAGACGGCGCGCAGTTCGCTGACCGTGAAGGTCTCGGCGAGGAAGGCGGTTGCCAGCGGGGTGTACTCGATCTTGGCGCGGGCGCGTTCCAGCCCGTCGGCGAGGATGCGGTCGTGGTCGAAGGCGAGCCCGGCGTCGCCGCTGGTGGGAACGGGCCGACGGCCGGTACCACCCCCGTGGGTCCCGGTCCGCCGACCCTGCTCGAAGGGACGCGAAGGGGCTGAAACCGGTTGCCCCGCAGGCAGGATTGCCTCCAGCGGCGATCCATTCGGCGCCCGCCGCGTCGCTGCCGGCCCGGGCGTCGGGCAGGCCGGGGGCGAAGGCCAGATACGCGATCGAGACGACGTGCATCCTCGGGTCGCGGCCGGGACTGCCGTACGAGCCGAGTTGTTCGAGGTGGACCCGGCCGAGCGCGCCGGCGTCCAGGCCGGTCTCCTCGGCCAGTTCGCGGGCCGCGGCCTCGTCCAGCGACTCGCGGCCGGCCCGGACGAATCCGCCGGGCAGCGCCCACGCGCCCTCGAACGGCGGTCCGCCGCGGCGGACCGCCAGCACGTGCAGCCGGCCCTCCCGCAGCGTCAGGGCGACCACGTCGACGGTGACGGCGATCGGGTCGAAGGCGCGCGGATCGTATGCCGCGAGGAAGTCCCGCTCGTCCTGTGACGCGTCCACCGCGGCCACCCCCGTTCCCGTCCACGGACGCCCGCGGACCCTCGATGCGCCAAGTTCTGCGCCAAGTTATTCTCATGATGAGTCATTCTCAATACGAGAAGAACGTACCACGCACCCCTGACACCGTCCAGGACTCGGCGCTACTGTGCGGTAATGACGAAGCAGACCTTCGGCTCCTTCGAGGAGTTCTGGCCCTATTACGTGGCGATGCACTCCAAGGCGGCGACCCGCTGGGTGCATCTGGCGGGCACCCTGACCGGACTGGCCGTCACCGGCTACGGACTGGCCCGCGGGCGGCGGCGGTACGCGGCCGCGCTGCCGCTGATCGGCTACGGGACGGCGTGGCCCGCGCACTTCCTCATCGAGAAGAACAACCCGGCGACCTTCGGGCACCCCGGCTGGTCGCTGCGCGGCGACGTGAAGATGATCACGACGATGCTGGCGGGGCGGGACGCGGAACTGGCCGAGACCGCGGCCAAGTGGCTGGCCGAGCACGGCGAAGAGGGCTGACACCCGTCCCGTTCGGCGGATGCAGCCCTCGTGTCCCGGACCGGCCGGGGCCGGGCCCCGCGGCCCGGACCGTGTGCGTGTCAGCTCGCCCCGGCCGTCCGGCGCGCCGCCGCGACCTTGGCGGCGTGCTCGACCACGGTGATCAGGACGGTCTTGGCGGAGTCGCGCTCCCGCGCGTCGCACAGCACGACCGGCACGTCCGGGTCGAGGTCGAGCGCCTCGCGGACGGTCTCCGGGTCGTGGAGTTCGGCGCCGTCGAAGCAGTTGACGGCCACGGTGAAGGGGATGGCGCGCCGCTCGAAGTAGTCGATCGCGGCGAAGCAGTCGGCCAGCCGCCGGGTGTCGGCCAGCACCACGGCGCCGAGCGCCCCTTGCGCCAACTCGTCCCACAGGAACCAGAACCGGTCCTGGCCCGGGGTGCCGAAGAGGTAGAGCACCAGGTTGTCGCGGAGCGTGATCCGCCCGAAGTCCATGGCGACGGTGGTGGTGCGCTTGCCCTCCACGCCGTCGGTGTCGTCCACCGGGCGGCCGAGCTTCGCTGAGCGACTCCTCGGTGCGCAGCGGCCGGATCTCGCTGACCGCGCCGACCAGGGTGGTCTTGCCGGCGCCGAAGCCGCCGGCCACCAGCAGCTTGAGCGCCACCGGCTCAGCGGCGAGCGGAATGTGACGGCGATCGGTGCCCGCGATGGCCATGGTGTCTTCTCTACTTCCCTACGGGGTGGGGGACTTGGGACTCTGTGCTGTTGTGGGTGCCGGTCACGGCTGGCAAGCAGCCTAGTCCTGCCGGGGGTTGCGCGGTGCGCCGCTGACGGAGTCGGTGGCGTCACAGCGCGCGCAGACCGTCGATCACGTCGCGCAGGATGCTCTCGTCGGGCAGTTCGGCGGGCGGCACCGGCTTGTGGATGTACACGTGCGCGGCCACCAGCAGATCGCCGACGAGCACGCGCACCACCCCGATCGGCAGGTCCAGGTCGGCGGCCAACTCGGCCACGGAGGTGGCCTGTTGCTGGCACCGCTCCACGATGTCGAGGTGCTCGGGCGACAGGGTGTGGTCGTCGACCGCCGCTGCCTCGCCGGAGTCCTGCTCGCTGACCACCAGGGCGATCAGGTCGAGCTTGGCCTCGGTGGCGTGGCTGGTACGGCCCCGCGTCATCGCATAGGGACGTACCACCGGCCCCGCCGCGTCGTCGTACCACCGGTCCGCATCAGAAGTCATGAACCCTGTCCACCCCGTCGTCAAGCCGTTCGGCCCTTGGTCAGACGCTGAGCGCCGGGCCGCCGTCGTGCCGCGGGGCGGAGCTCAGATGGGCTCCTACCCGCTTGACCAGCAGAGCCATCTCGTACGCGACCTGGCCGACGTCGGAGTCCGCGGCGGTCAGCACCGCCAGGCAGCTGCCGTCGCCCGCGGCGGTCACGAACAGGAAGGCGTCGTCCAGTTCGACCATGGTCTGCCGGACCTGGCCGGCGTCGAAGTGCCGGCCCACGCCCTTGGCGAGGCTGTGGAAGCCGGAGGCGACGGCGGCCAGGTGCTCGGAGTCCTCACGGGTGAGGCCCGTCCGACGCGCCGATGGCCAGGCCGTCCCCGGAGAGGACCAGGGCCTTGCGGATGCTGGCCACGCGGGTGACCAGATCGTCAAGGAGCCAGCTCAGCTCGCGTGTCGGGCTCGATGGTGCGGTCATCGACCGTTCCCCTCAGGTGTCGTTCGCGCTACTGGTGTCGAAGGGCCTTCGGCGGCGCCGGAGCCGGGCTCGGGGCCCGGGCCGGGGTCCGCTTCCGGGTCGGGGGACTGCCGGCCGCGCTGCCAGCCGCGCTGGAGTGCGGCCATCCGGTCGCGCACCTCGTCCGCGGACCGCTCCCGGCCGCCGCCCCCCGCGTCCGGGCGGCGGGTTCCGGCCGTGGACTCGGACTTCAACTGCGGGGCCAGGTTGGCCTGCCGGACCCGGCGCGGGAGGACGGTGCCCGGGGCGGCGGCGACCGGCCGGGCGGGCGGCGCCTGCCGGCGGCACGGGCGGTGCGGCGGGCGCGGGCGCGCGGGCGGCACGGCCGCGGCCGGTGGAGCCGCGGGACTCTCGGGTACGGCCGGTTCCGGCCGCTCCGGCTGCTGCTCCGGGTCGCCGACGGGCCGGCCCCGGTCCGAGACCAGGACGGGCGACGGTACGGCGCCGCCGCGGCAGTGGCAGCGGGCCGTCCGACTCCGGGTCCGCGTCCGGACAGTGCGGCGGACTCGTCCAGGTGCGCCGCGTGCTCCTTGTGGCGCTCGCCGCGCGGCGCCGTCCAGGCCCCACTGGCGGAAGGTGTGCTCGGTGTCGGCGACCGGCTGCGCGGCGGGCTCCTGGACGGCCTCGATCCGGGTGGACCCGGTGTCCTCCCCGGTCTCGGAGAGCAGGTTCGCGGGCACGAGCACGACCGCGGTGGTGCCGCCGTACGGCGACTGCCGCAGCGAGACGCGCACCCCGTGCCGCTGGGCGAGCCGGCTGACGACGAACAGGCCGAGCCGGTCGGTGTCGGACAGCTCGAACTCGGGGGTCTCGGCCAGCCGCAGGTTCGCCTCCAGCAGCGCGTCCGGGGTCAGGCCGAGGCCGCGGTCGTCGATCTCCAGCACGAAGCCGTTGGCCACCGGCTCGCCGTGCAGGCGCACCTGGGTGTGCGGGGGCGAGAACACCGCGGCGTTCTCGATGAGTTCGGCGAGCAGGTGGGTGAGGTCGGCGACCGCGGCGCCGGAGACGGCCAGCCGCGGCAGGCGGCGCACCTCGATCCGCTCGTAGTCCTCGACCTCGGCGACGGCGGCGCGGACCACGTCCATCAGCTGGACCGGCTTGCGCCACTGCCGGGAGGGCGCGGCGCCGGAGAGGATGACCAGGCCCTCGGCGTGCCGCCGCATGCGGGTGGTCATGTGGTCGAGCCGGAAGAGGTCGGCGAGTTCCCCGGCGTTCTCAGTGCGGCGCTCCATCGAGTCGAGCAGGGTCAGCTGGCGGTGCAGCAGGACCTGGCTGCGGCGGGCGAGGTTGACGAAGACCTCGGAGACGCCCTTGCGCATGTCGGCCTGGCGCACCGCGGCCTCGACGGCCGCCCGCTGGAGGGTGTTGAGCGCCTGGCCGACCTGGCCGACCTCGTCGTCGGCGTACTGGAGTTTGGGCACCTCGGTCTCGATGTCGACCGACTCGCCGGAGGCCAGGCGGCGCATCACGCGCGGCAGCCGGGTGCCGGAGACCTCCTGGGCCTCGCGGCGCAGCGCGGTCAGGTCGCGGATCAGGCCGCGGCCGATGCGTACCGACACGACCAGCGAGGCGATGACGGCGAGCAGGCCGAACCCGCCGGCGAACGCGGCCTCCACGGCGAGGTTGGTGGGCACCGGCCCGGCCTTGTTGAAGAAGTCGCCCATGGACTTCGCGTCGATCCGGCCGAGGTCGTCGAAGGCGGTGCCGGCCACCGTGGGCCAGGACAGGTGGGCGGCGACGATCGGCGCGTTGGCGGCGTCGTTCCTGATCACCGCGTCCTGGACGGACTCGCAGCGTCTTGCCGTCGGTGCTCTGCAGAAACGTTTCGTACGGGTCGCGGTCCTTGGCGTCGAGCGCGTTGAGGTTGTCGGCGTAGTAGGCGCGCTGCTGTCCGACGGAGAAGGTGAAGTCGGCCAGTTCGGTGCGGCTCATGTGGCCGGTGCTGATGGCCGCGGACATCAGGGCGTCCTGCCGGCTGACCTCCTCGCGGCCCTTGACGATGAAGACGCCCGCGCGCCGCTGGCCGTCCATCGCGGCGTCGCTGATCGGGACGCTGTTGAAGACGTCGAACGCGGGGTCCAGCATGCCGTTGTACGCGTCGTAGGTGTCCTCGCGGGTGATGCGCTGGTTGTCGATGCGCTGACGCAGCGAGGCCAGTCCGCTCACGGCGTCGACGAAGTCGTCCACCCGCGCGCGGGCGGTGTCGTTCAGGTAGCCGCGGATGCCGGAGGTGCTGACCTGCGTACGGAGTTTCGCGACGGCCGTGTCGGTGGTCTGCACCTGCTTGTCGTAGGCGATCCGCGCCTGCGAGTCGCGGCTGTTGGCGACGTAGATCAGGGCGACCTTGCGCTCCTGCTGGAGGGCGTTGACCGCTTCCGCGGTGGGGTTGCCGACCTTGTCGGCGACCCGGTGGATGTCCGGGCGGTTGAACACCGCACGGCCGGTGAGCGTGGCGGCGAAGGCCCAGATGGCGGCGAGTGACACCAGTGGGATCAGCAGCAGCGCCACGATCTTCCGGCGGATCGTCGTACCGCGAAAGCTCATGGCCTCCCCAACGTCTCCCCCGGATCGGGGGTTTCCTCTGTCGCGTTTAAACGGCGTGAGCCTACTACTGCCCCGCGACCTAACTCGAAAGCCCGTCCGGGGGGTTGGTCCGGTCTGCCGGAAACATGCCGCGTGAAAGAGTGGTGAATACCGCCGGAATGGGACCGGGGATTGCGGGGCAGGGACCTTCCATGAAGTTCGATCGCGCGTCGATGTGGGAGGAAGACCCGATACCCACGCCCCGGATGCCCGACCCGGTGCGGGCCGCCGCGGTACGGGCCGTGATCATCGCGGCGGTGGCCGTGACCGAGGCGGTGGTCGCGCTGGTGCTGGCGGCCGGGCAGTCCTGGCTGTCCGCCCCGGTGACCCTGCTCACCGTCCTGACCAGCGTCGTCGGCACCTGGGCGGTGCTGGACGTGTGGGTCACCCGCCAGGTCTGGAACCAGCGGAACGGAGTGGTGTCGAGCCCGAGCAGCGCGGCCCGGGCCCTGCGCCGGGAGCGCCGCAGGGCCCGCCGGCTGGCCCGGGCGTCCGCCCGCGGCCGGACGGCACGGCGGCCGCACATACCCCGAATGCACGGAGTGTGAAGCCATGGCCCTGGATAGGGGCCCCTGAACCTGCCGGGCCGACCGCTGGACAGGACGACGGGATGTGCGGCGCCCGGCCGTCCCCTTCTATTCGCGGGCGGCCGCCTCCGCGGGACGGCGGAACATCCGGGTCGCGGTGATCTCGCCGTGCACCGGCTCGCCGTGCGGGTCCGGCACCGGCAGTCCGGGCCGCAGGTGCTCCTCCACGCTGATGTACTTCAGCCCGGCCCGCAGGTCCGCGTCGTTGCGCAGCCGTACCACCAGCGGGAATTCGGCGAGCGCGGTCGTGTCGAACAGGCCGGTGGTGTAGAGGAGCTGGACGCCCAGCGCGTCCGCGACGGCCCGCTGGAGCTCCAGCAGGTAGGTGGCGTTGGCGCGGCCGATGGGGTTGTCCAGGAAGAGGGTGCCGGCGTGCCGCTGCCGGTCGCGGCCGCGGTCGTTGCTGCGCAGCGCGGCCATCGTGCAGTACAGCGCGATGGCGGCGGTGAGCAGCTGGCCGCCGGAGAAGACGTCGCCCATCTGCCCGACCGGGACGCGCTCGGCGCGCAGCACCGCGTCCGGCTTGAGGATCTCCACGGCGATGCCGCGCGGCTCGAGCGCGGCGGCCGACCCCGCGCAGCAGCAGCGTCATGCCGTCCCGGCGCAGGTCGGAGTTCTTGCGCACGGCGGCGCGGGTGGCCTCGTCGATGACCTCGCCGAGCCGCTCGGTGAGCACCGCCTGGTCCGGGTCCTCGAAGCGGATGCGCAGGAACTCCTGCCCGGACCACTCGCCCAGCCCCTCCGGCAGCCGGGACAGCCGCTGCGCGGAGCGGAGCGTGGCCAGCGAGGACTCCACCAGGCCGCGCAGCCGGTCCACGATGCTGTCGCGGTTGCGCTCCAACTGGTCGAGCTCGTCGGTCAGTACGCGCAGCCGGGGGGCGAACGCGGCGGCCCAGGCGGCCGCGTGGTCGGGCAGCGCGGCCGCGGGCAGCTCCCTGATCTGCTGGCGGGCGGGGGTGCGCACCTGCTCGTAGCGGACCGCGTTGGCGTGCCGTACGAGGACGTCGGCGGTCTCGCGCAGCTGGGTCTCGGCGGCGGACAGGTCGGCGGCGCAGCCGCGCAGGCCGCGGCGGGCCTCGGCGGCGGCCCGGCGGGCCTCCTCCAGACGTGCCCGGGTACGGCTCGGGTTCGTCCTCCTCGCCCTGCGCCCTGCGGGCCGTCGCGCAGCAGGTCGCGGAGCATCGCGGCGGTCTCGTCGAAGCCGCCGGCCGCGTCCTCGGCGGCGCGGTGGGCGTGCACGACGTCCGCGTGGGCGGTCCGGGTCTGCTCCAACGCCTCGGTCGCGCGCGGCGAGTTCGGCGGTGGCGGCGCGCAGCAGCTCCTGGGCGTGCTCGGCGTCGCGCGGCGTGCAGCTCGCTCGGGCAGGTCGGTGTGCGCGTCGCCGTCGGCGGGGGCCAGGCGCTCGGCCTCGCCGCGCAGCCGGCCCAACTGCTCGCTGGCGGCGGACTGCCGGCTCTCCAGGGTCTGCACGAGCTGCTCGGCGCGGGCCGCGGCGGCCTGGCGGGACGGGCCGTCGGAGCCGTCCGGGCCCTCCAGCAGCTGGGCGGCGCGGCTGCGCACCTTGTTGGTGAGCCGCTCCAGTTCGGCGAGCGCGGCGTTCTCGGTGCTCTCCGCGCGGGCCTGTTCGGCGCGCAGGTCGGCGCCGACGCCGACCTTCTCGTACAGCTCGGAGGCCGCGCGGTACGCCTCGCGCAGCGCGGGCAGCGCGGTGACGGCGCGCGTCCTCGGCGTCCGGCTCCGGGGCGTCGTCGGGGGCGCCGGCGATCTCGGCGCGCTCGGCGCGCAGCACGCGGGCGGTGCGGCGGGCGTCGTCGGAGGCGCGCTGGGCGGCGCGGCGGTCCTCGTCGGCGGCCCGGGCCCGCGCCAGGCACGCCTCGGCGCGCGCCTCGGCCTCGGCCGCGTCGGCGGCCAGCTCGCGGCTCCTGCGCTGCCAGTTGGCCCGCTCGCGCAGCCGGTGGGCGAGTCCGGCGAGCAGCGTCGGCGCGGCGGCGGGCCTGCTCGGCGGCGTCCCGGCGGGCGTCGCTCTCGGCGGCGGCCTCCGCGGCGGCGGCCTCGGCCTCCGCGCGCTCCGCGCGGGTCCCGGCGAGCCGGTCCCGGGCGCCGCTCGGCCGCCTCCCTGGCCGCGGCGACCTCGGCGGCCAGTTCGGCCAGCCGCCCCTGCGGGCAGGACGGCGCGCCACGACGCGAGCCGGGCGGCGAGCGTACGGTCGTGCGCCAGCCGGGCGGCCAGCGCCCGGATCTCCTCCTCCCGGGCGGTCGCCCTGGCCCGCAGCCCCTGGCGTTCGCCGTCGGCGGCGACCTCGTCGTGCATCGCCGGGTTCGGCGGTACGAGGAAGACGTCCGGGGCGCGGTCGGCGGCCGGGGGCGGGGCGAGCAGGGCGGCGGCGGTGCCGACGGCCACGGTGGAGCGCGGCAGCAGCGCGGCCCGGCCGAGCGCCTCCTTGGCCCGCGCGTACGAGCCCGGGTCGGTGACGACGACGCCGTCGACCAGTTCGGGCCGGGCCGCCAGCACCGCGGCGTGGTCGGCGGGGTCCACGGCCTGCGCGAGGTAGCGCCAGCCGGGCAGCGCGGGGATGCCGTGCTCGCCGAGGTACTCGACGGTGGCCAGGACGTCGGGGCCGGGCGGCAGCAGTCCCCCGTCGCCGAGGGCGCCCAGGATGCGCGCGTCGTCGGCGGCGGCGGTGCGCAGGTCGAACAGCTGCCGCTCCGCGGCCGCCACCGCGTCGTCCAGCAGCTCGCGCAGCGCGTCGGCGAAGGCGTCCAGCTCCGCGGCGGACGGGTACCGGCGCGGGCGGTCGGCGGTCCGGGCGGCACGGCGCCGCGTGCGGCTCGACGGCCGTCCGCGGCGCGGGCGCGCCGGGACTCGCCGGCCGCCGAGGGCCGGCGGGGTCGCGGCCGGGCGGCCCCCGCCGCGGCGCGGCCGCTGGCCGCGGGACGAGGGCGCGGGCACGCCGAGCGCCGAGCAGGGCGGTCGAGGCGGGGGTCGGTGGACAGCGCGGTGGCGGCGACGGTGGCCGCGGAGTGGGCGGCCTCGCGCGGTGGCGAGGGCGTCGGCGGCGCGGGCCGCGGCCAGTTCGGCGCGGCGTCGGCGGAGGCGGCGTCCCGGGCGCGGGCGGCGGCGGACGGCCGCGGCCTCGGCGGCGCTGCGGGCCAGGCGCGTCGGCGGTCCGCTCGGCGTCGGAGGCGGCCAGCGCCGCGCGGGCCGGGTCGGCGTCGGGCGCGGAGTCGTCCAGCCAGCCGGCCCGTACCGCCTCGCGCGGTCTCCTGCTCGACCTCGGCGAGCCGCTGCCCGAGGTGGCCGCTCTCGCTGCGGGCGCGCTGCGCCGCGGTGGCCGCGGCCGTCGCGTCGCGGTGCGCCTTCTCGGAGCGGGCCTGGAGCGCGGCCGAGCGCTCCTCCTCCTCGTCGGCCTGCCGCTCGGCCGCGCGCGGCGGCGCCGTGCAGGGCGCGTACGAGGTCGGCCGCGGCCTTGGTGCGGGCCGCGAGGGCGGGCGCGGCGTCCCGTTCCGCCTCGCGGATCGCGGCGGTGACCCGGGCCAGCCGGTCGCCGGCGGCGCGGTGCCGCAGTACGGTCTCGGCGGTCTGCCAGGCGGCGTGCCGGGTGCGGGCGTCGGCGAGTTCGCGGCGCAGGGCCGCGGCGCCCTTCTCGGCGGCGGCCGAGCGCCAGCGAGGCGTGCCGGTAGGCGAGTTCGGCCGCGGTCAGCGCGCTGCCGCCGCGGGCCTGCTCGGCGTCGGTGACGGCGTGCGCGGCGCTGGCCATGTGCTGGGCGAGTTCGGTGGTCGCGGCCGCGCTCCTGGCGGGCGCGGGCGGTGAGCCGGCGGGCCAGCGCCCGGGTGCGGCGCTCGGACCGGGCGTGCACGCCGCGGGCCTGGTCGCGGGTGGCGGCGCTGTCGACGATCCGCTGCAGCAGGTCGAGGGAGCCGGCGGTGAAGTCGCGTTCGGCGGTGAGTTCCGCGCGGCGGCCGAGCTTGCCGGCGAAGCCGTGCACGAGGTCGGCGAGGCCGTCGGTGTCGCGGGTGTCGGTGACCGCGCGCAGCAGCAGGTCGGTGAAGTCGGAGTCCTTCTTGACCGCGAACAGGCCGGCCGCCTCGCCCTCGTCGGCGTTCATCTCCCGCTGGTAGCGGAAGAGTTCGGGGTCGAGGCCGAGGTCGCCGAGGTGTTCGTTCCAGCGGTCGTGGATCTCCTCCCAGACGACCTCCAGGTGCGGGTACGCCTTGCCCGCCTCGGTGAGGGCGTCCCGGAAGCCCTTCATGGTGCGGCGCCGCCCGCGGGCGCCCGAGGTGCCCTCGGCCGGCGGCCGTACCGCCATCGCCTCGGCGACCGGCAGCGAGTCCAGGCTCAGCCCGGGGCCCGGCCGGAAGGAGTACCACGCCTCGGCGAACTTCCGCGGGTCCGAGGAGACCTGGCGGCCGCGCCACTCGCTGACCTTGCCGACGACGACGAGTTCGCCGGTGAGGGTGTGCTGCCACTCCAGGGCGACGTGGCCGCAGTCCTCGGCGAGCAGGAACTTGCGCAGCACGCCGGAGCTGGCGCCGCCCAGGGTGTTGCGGTGGCCCGGCAGCATCACCGAGAAGATCAGCTTGAGCAGGACGGACTTGCCGCCGCCGTTCTCCAGGAAGAGCACGCCCGCGGGGGCCGGGCGGCGCGGCGGGCCGGTCGGCTCGTCCGCGAAGAAGTCGCCCTGCGCGGGGGCGGGTTGCGGTACCGGTTCGCCGACGCCCCGCAGGTCGAGCACGGTGTCGGCGTAGCGCGCGCCGGCCGGCCCGATGGAGTAGAGGCGGAGTCGGGAAAGCTCGTACATGCGGGGGCTCTCGTGCTCGGGCGGCGGGCGGTCGGGCGGATCGGGCGTCGGGTCGGGGGCGGCGGCCGGGGCGCGGCCAGGGGACGTCAGGAGTACGTGTGGAACGGCAGGCCGGCGTCGGCGGCCAGGTCGGCGCTCTCGCCGCCGTCCGCGGCCGGGACGAGGGTCGGGGTGCCGTCGGCGACCGGCACGACGCCGAGGTCGAGCAGCTCGGCCATCGCGGCGCTGCCCGCCATGTCGCGGACCTGGAGCTGGTAGCGGGCGGTGGTGCGGTAGGTGCCGCCGGACTCGTCGCCGGTGCGCTGGAGGAAGCCGGAGTCGACCAGGAAGGCGAGGGCCTTGCCGATGATGCCGGTGGTCGAACTGGCCAGCCGGCGGGCGTCCTTGGTGGCGCCCGTGGCGCTGCGCCGGGTGTAGACCCGCCAGGCCGCTTCCAGGCCGGGGGCGTCGCTGGCCGGGTCGGTGTTCTCCCCCGACTCGTCGGCGCGCTCCTCCAGCCGGCGGCACGCCTGCCGGACGAAGGCGTCCACGCCGTGCACGGTGATCCGGCCGATGTAGCCGTCGTCGGCGAGGTCCTCCGGGCGGGGGAACGCCAGTGCCGCGGCCGCGAGGTGGGCCAGGCCGTGCAGGAACCTGTCGCCGGCGTCGGAGGCGGCGCGGCGCGCGTAGTCGCCCATCCGCACGGCGAACACCGAGTCCTCGGCGGCCGCCACCGCCATGCCCGCGCGGGGGGACACCTCCAGCACGATCAGGCCGAGGCCCGCGGCCACCGCGTCGGCGAGCCGCGCGAACGCGGGGTCCTCGCGGTGGCGGCGGATCAGCTCGCGCGTACTCCGCGTCCCGGGCGGGCAGCAGCTTCGGCTGCAGGCCCAGCCCCACCAGGCGTGCGGCGTCCGCCACGTCAGCGGCCGTCACGGCCGGCGCGCCGTCCTTCTCCCCGGGTTCCAACCGGTCCTCCCTCATCTCACCCACACTCCTGCCTCCTGGCTCCCGAACCCGCCACCGGGGCGGGGGCCGACCGCACGGCCCGGCGGTGCCGACGCTGCCGCCCGAGCGCCGCCGGGGCGGCGAAGGGTGCCCCCGACCCGCCGATGACGGCTCCCCGCGAACCGAGGGCGCCCCGCCACCCGCCAAGGGCCGCCGAGGGACCGCCGGACGGCCGAGCCGCCGCCCCCGATACCGCCGCGGCGGCGGGACGCCGAACACCCCGGACCGGCGGTGCGGAACGCCCCGCGGCCCCACCGCCCGGGGCCGGCGCCGGACCGGCGGCCGCCACCGTCCCGGCCGGACGGCGCCGCGGCGGAGAGGGGGCACGGGTCCCGGGCTCCGATGTCCGGGCCGCCCGGGGCGGGGCGACGGCATGTCGGGAGCGGGAATCCCGCCGTGGAAGGTTCATGCCGGGTCGGTCCCGGCGGAGAGGCGGGCCGTGCCGAGGATGAGGTCGGCGCCGCCGAATTCGAGGTCGGTCAAGGGGGTGCCGTCGTCGACGGCGAAGAGCACGTGCGGCTCGCCCTGCCGGTGGGCGGTCCCGACCGGGGGCGAGGCCGCGTGGATGGCCAGCAGGGCCACCAGGTAGGGCAGTTCGGGGTCGCGCAGCCGGGCCTCGGCGAGCAGGCCGGACAGCCGGCGCGGCGCGTCGTGCGGAAGGTCGAGCAGGTCGAGCGCGGATCTCCAGCTGCTCGTCGCTGAAGCGGGAGTCGTCGGGCGTGGCGACGAGATCGGGCTCGGGCATCTCCGCCCCGAGGTGGTCGCGCTCGACCGGCGGCGTGAGCAGGAGGTCGACCAGGTCGGTGACCCGTACGGCGCCGGGCGTCCGCAGCCCCGCGCCCCGCGCGAAGAACGCGTCGGTGACCCGCGACGCCTGCTCGACCGGCAGCGGCAGCACGGGCGCGACGAGCTGCCCGTACAGGTCGAGCCCGGCCCGGGCCGGCGGCGCGGCGAACGCCTGCCGGTCCTGCTCGGCGCGGAAGAGCGGCCCGGCCTCCAGCAGCCGGGACTGCAGCTGGGTGTGCCGCCGGATGCAGTCCTTGACGATGTCGACCAGCTCGGCGGCCCGCCGCTTGTGCTCGGGCTCCTCCGCCTCGTCGCGCGCCTTGCGGATGTTGGTGAGGATCGCGTTCTCGTGCCGGTAGCGGTCGGCGACGTGGTCGAGGGCCTCGGCGATCATGTCGGGGACCTGCCGCAGCCAGTCGACGGCCCGCACGTTGCGCCGGGTGGCCTCCAGGGTGCGGCGCAGCGTCTCGGCGTACTGCACCGTGCGGTACCGGGCCTGCTCGGCGGCGAGTTGGGCGTCGGCGAGCCGGCCCCGGCTGATCAGCACCTCCAGCTTGACCTCGGCGGCGATCTGCGCGCTGGTGACGTCGGTGTCGAGGGCGCCGACCAGGACGTTGACCGCCTCGTCGGTGGTGCGCAGGTAGACGGTGCCGCCGGGGCTCGGCACCTCCTCGATGAGCTTGAAGTCGTAGTCCCGCCGCACGTAGGCGCCGTCGGCGCCGAACGTGCCGTAGACCGCGCGGAATCCGCGGTCGGCGCTGCCGACGTTGATCAGGTTCTCCAGCACCCAGCGGGCGACGCGCTCGTGCTCGGCCGCGGGTGCGGGCGGGGGCCTGCGCGGCGACGCGCGGCAGCAGCCTGGCCACTATCTGGTCGTGGTCCGCGCCGGTGTCGAAGTCCATGTTGAGCGTGACGAGGTCGATCGCGGCGAGCGCGACCTCCGCCATGGCGTACACCGAGTACTCGCCCGCGAGGTTGGCCTTGCGCGCGTCGAGGTCGTGCAGCGGCGCGGTGCAGGCGAGCGCCCTGAGCCTGCGGGCCAGGCCCTCGTCGGCCGCCGGCCCCGGCGCGGGGCGTACGGCGCCCGGCAGCGAGTACGGGACGGTGGTGGTCACGCCCCACACATTAGGCGGTGCCACCGACAACGCACGAAACGGCACGGATGCGTACGGGGCGGGCGGCGGTGCACGACAGCTGCCATGATCTTCCGTAGCGTTACGGACATCCTCGGCATCCACGGCACGCGGGGCACGCACCGTGCGCGGGCGGAGCAGCAGGGCAACAGCACGGCACGGCAGCGCGCGACGACACCGGGCGGATCATCATGACGGAAGTGGCGATCGATCTCAACGCCGACCTCGGCGAGGGCTTCGGCCGCTGGCCGCTCACCGACGACGACGCGCTGCTGGCGGTGGTGACGAGCGCCAACGTCGCCTGCGGCTTCCACGCCGGCGACCCGGCGACGATGCGGCGGGTGTGCGCGCTGGCCGCCGAGCGGGGGGTGCGGATCGGCGCGCAGGTGTCGTACCGCGACCTGGCCGGCTTCGGGCGCCGGTCGATGGACGTGCCGCCGGACGAACTGGCGGCCGAAGTGGCGTACCAGATCGGCGCGTTGGAGGTCTTCGCGCGGGCGGCCGGTGCGGCGGTGGCGTACGTGAAGCCGCACGGCGCGCTGTACAACCGGGCCGTGCACGACGCGGAGCAGGCCGCCGCCGTGGTGGCGGGGGTGCGGCTGGCGGGCGGGCTGCCCGTCCTGGGGCTGCCCGGCTCGCAGTTGCTGGCGGCCGCGGCGCGGGCGGGGCTGGCGCACGGTGTGCGAGGCGTTCGCGGACCGGGCGTACACCGCGGCCGGCACGCTGGTGCCGCGCCGCGAGCCGGGCGCGGTGGTCGAGGACGGCGGACGCGGTGGTGGCGCGGGCGGTGGGGCTGGCCAGGGACGGCGGGGTGACGGCGCTGACCGGGGAGCGGGTGGCGGTCGCGGCGCGCTCGCTGTGCGTGCACGGCGACACGCCGGGCGCGGCCCGGCTGGCGGCGCGGGTGCGGCGGGCGCTGGAGGACGCGGGGCTCAGGGTGGAGGCGTTCGCGTGAGGCCGGGCCTGACCGGGAACCGGGCAGGGGTCCGGAGCGTGGCGCGGGCCGGGTGCCGGGCCGCGGGCACCCGGCCGTGGAACCGGGAAGGACGCGGATGAGGCTGCGGGTGCTGGCCGCCGGGGAGGCGGCCGTGCTGGTCGAGACGGAGGACGGGGAGCAGGCGGAGGCGCTGCACGCGGAGTTGCTGCGGCGGCGGGCGGCCGGCGAGCTGGCCGGAGGCCGCGGAGATCGTGCCGGCCGCCCGTACGGTGCTGGTCGGCGGCCTGGCCGATCCGCGGGCCTTCGCGGCGGACGTGGTGCGCTGGGACGTGCCGCCGCTGGTCCGCGGCCGGGGCGAGGCGGTCGAGCTGCCGGTGCGGTTCGACGGGCCGGACCTCGCGGAGGTCGCGGACCTGTGGGGCATGGCGCGGGACGAGGTCGCGGCCACGGTCACCGGGACCGCCTTCCGGGTCGCGTTCTGCGGATTCGCCCCGGGATTCGGCTACTTGACCGGGCCTGCCGGAGGCGCTGCACGTGCCGCGCCGGGCCACCCCGCGCACCGCGGTCCCGGCCGGGGCGGTGGCGCTGGCCGGGCCGTACGCCGGGGTGTATCCGCGCTCCTCGCCGGGCGGCTGGCAGCTGGTCGGCACCACCGACGCGCCGCTGTGGGACCCGGACCGCGAGCCGGCCGCCCTGCTCTCCCCCGGCACCGAGCGTCCGCTTCACGGCGGCCCGATGACCGCCCGGCCCGCGACCCTGCGCGTCGTACGCTCCGGCGCCCTGACCACCGTCCAGGACCTGGGCCGGCCGGGGTACGCCCACCTGGGCGTGCCGCCCTCCGGCGCGCTCGACCGGCCCGCCCACCTGCTGGCCAACCGGCTGGTCGGCAACCGGCCCTCGGCGGCCGGTCTGGAGACGACGGTGACCGGCTGCTGCGTACGCCTTTCCGCGCCGGCCGTCGCCGCGGTGACGGGCGCGGCGTGCGCGGTGCGGGTGGACGGGCGGCCCGCGGCGTGGGGCGCGCCGGTGCGGGTGCCGGCCGGGGCGGTGCTGGAGGTGGGGGCGGCGGCGTGCGGGCTGCGCAGCTACGTCGCCTTCGCCGGCGGCGTGGCGGCGCGGCCGGTGCTGGGCAGCCGGGCGACCGACCTGCTGTCGGGGCTCGGCCCCGCGCCGCTGGCCGACGGGGACGAACTGCCGCTGGGGGACGAGCGCGTCGGGCGGCGCGCTGCGGCGGACGTGCTGCCGTACGCCGGGTTCGGGCCGGAACTGGTGCTGCCGCTGGCGCCGGGGCCGCGGGACGACTGGTTCACCGCGGACGCGCTGCGCACGCTGGTCACGGGCGCGTACAGCGTCTCCCCCGCGTCCAACCGGATCGGGCTGCGCACCCTCGGTCCCGCGCTGGAGCGCGCCCGCGGCGGCGAACTGCCCAGCGAGGGAATGGTGGAGGGCGCCGTCCAGGTCCCGCCGGACGGCCGCCCGGTGGTCTTCCTCGCCGACCATCCGACCACCGGCGGCTACCCGGTGATCGGCGTGGTGCCCGGGGCGGCGCTGCGCGGCCGCCGCCCAGTCGCCGCCGGGCACGCCGGTGCGCTTCGTGCTCGTGACGCCGCCCCGGCTGGGGTAGTCGCCCCGGGTGCCGGCGCCGTCGGGGAGCCGCAACACGGCTGCGACGCAGGGGACATGGGCGGGTCCGCAACCCGGCTCGGGTGTCAGGCCGAGGGCGTGCAGGGCGTGTGCGGTGGCCTCCTGGGCGGCCAGGTCGAGCAGCGGCGCGGCGCCGCGCCGCTCGTGCCGGTACTCCTCGGCGGCGAGCCGCAGCAGGTCCGGCAGCAGGTCGCGGCAGCGGTCCGCGACCCAGCGGGTGCCGCGGGTGGCCATCCACCACGCGGACGCGCCCGCGCCGGGCGGCGGCCGGTCCGGGTCGAGGCGCGGCGCGGGGCCGGTCGCGAGCCCTTCGGCGGCCAGCAGGGCGTGGAAGTCCCGGGCCAGCAGGCGGTGTCCGGCCTCGCTCGGGTGCAGGCGGTCGGCGCTGAGCGTGCCGGGCGCGGTGGCCCACGGCCGGGCGGCCGCGTGCAGGTGCAGCGCGCCGTGGTGCGCGGACAGGGCGTGCACGGTGTCGTTCAGGGCCCGCATCCGCCGCCCCAGCGGCCGGGCCAGCGGCCAGGGCAGGCCGAGCACGGTACCCGGGTCGGGCAGGCACGCGGTCAGCACGTCGGCGCCCTGGGCGCGCAACGCGCCCATGACGGCGTGCAGTTCGGCCGCGGTCCGGTCGATCGCGAAGTCCCCGCGCAGGGTGTCGTTGCCCCCGGCCAGCACCGACGCCAGGTGCGGGCGGTGCGCGAGGGCCGCTGCGAGCTGCCGCCCGGCCACGTCGCCGGTGCGCGCCCCGCTGCGGGCGGTGGTGAGGACGTCGGCGCCGTCGGGGCTGAGCGCCTGCGGCCAGCAGCGCGCCCCATCCCCGCCAGCCGCCCGAGGGCAGCGGGTCCCCCACCCCTTCGCTGAGCGAGTCCCCCAGGACGGCGAACCGGACGGCCGGGCGCCCCGCGCTCACCGCGGCCTCCGACGGACGTGCGCGGCGACGCCCCGACACCGGCCGTACGGGCGGGCGTTCACGCGCCGGCGCCCGTGTCCGCGAGGGCCGGCCGGGGGGCCGTCGCCGCGTCGTGGGCGGCCAGGAAGGCGGCCACGGCGCTGGACCAGGGGTGGAGTTCGGCCCGGGCACGGGCGCGGGCCCGCCGGACGCCGGCCGGGTCGGCGAGCAACCGCCGGACGGCCTCGGCGTATTCGGCGGGCCGCCCGGCCGACGCGCCCGCGGGTCCGATCAGGGCGGGCAGGGCGGAACGCGCGCTGGCGACGACGGGGGTGCCGCAGGCGAGCGCTTCGAGTGCGGCCAGGCCGAAGGTCTCCACGGGCCCGGGGGCGAGCGCGACGTCGGCGGTGGCCAGCAGCGCGGCCAGTTCGGCCCGGTCGGCGACGTGTCCGAGGAAGGTGACGGGCAGCCGCGCCGCGGCGGCCCGCGCGGTGAGCCGGGCGCGCAGCGGCCCGTCGCCCGCCACGACCAGCCGCGCGTCCAGGCCCGACGCCCGCAGCCGGGCCAGCGCCGCCAGCGCGTCGTCCGGCCGCTTCTCCGGGGAGAGCCGGGAGCAGAGCACCAGCAGGACGTCGGCCCCGGCGGCGTACCGCTCCCGCAACTGCGGCGTCGCGGCGCGCCGGGTGCCAGGCGTCCAGGTCGACGCCGAGCGGGGCGCGTACGACGTTGCGGGCGCCGATCCGCTCGAACTCCGCGGCGGCCCAGGCCGTGGTGCACACCACCCGCGTGTAGGCGTACGCGGTACGGCGGTTGAGGGCGTCGGCGGCGCGGCGGGCGGCCGCCGGGGGCAGGCCCCAGGTGCCGAGCACGCCGTCGGCGCTCTCGTGGGAGACCATCACGGCCGGGACACGGCGGCGCCGGGCCCACTCCCCGGTCCAGCGCAGCGTGGTGCGGTCGGAGACTTCGAGCCGGTCCGGCGCGAGGTCGGCGAGCAGCGCCTCGACGGGGGCGCGGCGGGTCAGCAGGCGGTAGCCGCCGGTGCCGGGGATCTCCGCTCCGGGCAGGGTGATCACCCGTCCCTGCGCGGTCGTCGTGTCGGACCGGCCGGGTCCCGGTACGACGAGCACGGGCTGGTGGCCGGCCGCGGCGTACCCCTCGCCGAGGTGCCGCAGGGCGGTGCGCAGGCCGCCGGAGGCGGGGGTGACGAAGTTGGCGATCCGGACGATGCGCAGCCCGTGCCGCCGGCTCGCGGCGCAGAGCGGTGGGGCTCCGTCCGGCGGTCGGGGTCCGTGCGGTCCGTCCGCGGTGTGGTCGGGTGCCGGGGCCGGCGCGCGGTCGCGCGTCTCCTCGTCCGTACGGCCCCGGGCCCGGCGGCCCTCCTCGCGCGCGCTCATGCCGCGGCCGCCCGGTGGCTGCCCAGGATCTCGGCGTAGTGGTCGAGGAGTTGGTCGCCGACGGCCTCCCAGGTGCGGGCCGCGACCGCTTCGCGGGCCTGCGCGCCGAAGCGGGCGCGGGCGGCGGGGTCGGCGTGCAGGGCCCGGACGGCGGTCGCGGACCGCGCCGGCGTCGCCGGGCGGGACGAGCAGGCCGGTGCGGCCGTGGGCGACGAGGTCGAGCGGGCCGCCGACCGCGGGCGCGACGACCGGCAGAGCCGCTGGCCATGGCCTCCTGGACGGTCTGGCAGAAGGTCTCGAACGGCCCGGTGTGGCAGAACACGTCGAGCGAGGCGTAGACGCGGGCGAGGTCGTGGCCGGTCATCCGGCCGAGGAAGACGGCGCCGGGCAGGGCGTGCCGCAGCCCGGCGGCGCTGGGCCCGTCGCCGACGACGACCACGCGTACGCCCTCCAGCGCGCAGACCTCGGCGAGCAGGTCGACCCGCTTCTCGGGCGCGAGCCGGCCGACGTAGCCGACGATCAGCTCGCCGCGCGGGGCGAGTTCGCGGCGCAGGGCGTCGTCGCGGTGCGCGGGGTGGAAGCGCCGCGAGTCGACGCCGCGCGGCCACAGGTGGACGCGGGGCACGCCCTGCCGGGTGAGGGCGGTGACGGAGGCGGTGGAGGGGGCCAGGGTGCGGGCGGCGGCGGTGTGGACGGCGCGGATACGGCGCCAGGCGGCGCTCTCGCCCGCGCTGAGGTAGGTCCTGGCGTAGCCGGCCAGGTCGGTCTGGTAGACCGCGACCGCGGGCACCCCCAGCCGGGTGGCGGCCGCGAGGCCGCGCGCGCCGAGCACGAACGGGCTGGCCAGGTGGACGAGGTCGGCGCGGTGGGCGGCGACGGCGGCCGCGGTGCGGCGGCCGGGCAGCGCCACCCGCACCTGCGGGTAGCCGGGCAGCGGGAGGGAGGGGACGCGGACGACGGGGCAGGGGTCCTGCCCCGGCTCGGCCGGGTGCGGTCCCGCGGGGGCCACGACGAGGGGGTCGTGGCCGCGCCGGACCAGGTGCTCGGCCGTGCGCAGCGCGCAGTGGGCCACTCCGTTGACGTCGGGCGGGAAGGATTCGGTGACGATGGCGACTCTCATACGGTGGTTGTCGCCGCGCCGGAAGTTGTCAGGGCCACGTGGATCTTTCCCGAAGGGGAACGCCCCATGAGCGTTGGGGCGCGCGGCTCAGCCGGCGCCCTCCCGCGCCGGCTCCGCGTTCACCTGGACGTACCGCCGGAGCTGAGCCGGCCGCGGACCGCGGTCTGCACCTCGGCCTCCTCGGCCGGGTCGGCGGCCAGCCGGCGGAGCTGCGCCAGGACGCGGACGTCCCCGGACGCGGCCTGGTGCGCGGCGAGTTCGCGGGTGCTCTCCTCGCAGTCCCACAGGCACTCGACGGCGAAGCCGGCGGCGAAACCGGGGTCGGCGGCGGCCAGCGCGCGGGCGGCGGTGCCGCGCAGCTGGGACGAGGAGGTCTCGCGGTAGAGGTGGCGCAGCACGGGCGCGGCGCAGGGGGCGGCGAGCCGGCCGGCCCCCTCGACGAGCGCGTCGAGCCCTTCCGCGTCGGCGCCGCCGGTCTGCACGGTGCGGCGCAGCGCGGCCATCACGAGGTCGGCGTCGCCGGGGCCGCCGTGCCGGGCGAGCATGCGGGCGGCGGCGGCGCCGAGTTGGTCGGTGCGGGCCGCCCAGTGGCGGGCGCGGGTCATGGCGTCGTCGTCCCTGCAGCCGCTCGAAGGACTCCAGGGCGGCGCGGACCACCCGCTCGTCGCCGCCGGCCGCGGCCGCCTCGATGAGGTCCAGTGCCTTGGGGTCGCGGCGGTCGGCGAGGTGGCGCAGGGCGGTGGCGCGGGCGGCGGACGGGCCGTGCAGGGCCGCGTCCAGCAGTTCCGGGCGGTCCTCGGGCCCGGCCACGGAGGCCAGGCAGCGGGCGGCGGGCTGGTCGCGTTCGAGCGCGGGGTGCTCGGCGAGGCCCTGTTCGGCCCAGTGCAGCACCGCGGTGACGCTCCAGCCGGGGGTGGGGCCGCCGGGGCGCATCTGGCGCTGCCAGCGGTCGAAGGAGACGTGCTCGGTGGCCTTGCGGACCCGCTCGGCGGTGCCGGGGCGGGTGACGTCCTCGGCCCACAGCTGCCAGGGGCGGGGTTCGTACGCCTCGCGCACGCGCGCGGGCCAGGTCGGCGTCGCCCTCGGGGGTGTGCGGGAAGCGGGAGACGACCGCGGGGCCCAGGGCGCGCAGGCCGGCCTCGTCGTCGCGCACCGCGAGTTCGTCCAGCGCCCACTCCCAGCAGCCGCCGGCCGCGGCGTAGCGGCGCAGCAGGCGCAGGGCGTCCCGGCGGCCGTATCCGGCCAGGTGCCCGAGGACGGACAGGGCCAGGCCGCAGCGGTGCTCGTCGGGGGCGAGGAGGTCGTCGGGGTGGAAGAGGTGCTGTTCGATGCCGTCGAGCGGGCCTTCCAGGTCGGAGTAGAGGCGCGCGTAATAAAGGGAGCGCGACTCGACCCGCCAGTCCAGCCGGGGGTCGCGCAGTACGCACTGCTCCAGGGCGGCCAGCGCCTCCGCCCGCTGCGCCGCGAGGGCATGCAGGGGCCCGTCTCCGCGTCCTCTCTGGAGGAGGCCGAGAAGGGTGCCGCTGGGCGCTATGTCTGGGTCGAACATGAGGTCAGCATCCGGTGCGGGGGATTCCATGGCAACGGGATTTCCGCTGCCGGTGCCCGGCATCCTTACCGGCCACCGGGCGGTTCATGCCTGGCGGCGATACGGATTCCGTGGGGACGGGCGGCGGAAGCCTACCGACTCCGGGGTGGGATGTCGCTTCCGGGGCGGTTGGTACGGGGCTGCGTAGGGGGCCCGCGATCCCCGCCCGCGGAAACGCTCGGTGTTCACCCGGGCAGCACAGTGTCACACTTGTCGTAACGCTGGGCTGATGGCATATGTCAGAAGCACCACCGGATCGGGTATCGCGGAAACCCTTACGGCCCATCGCTCACTGTGCAACAGTCGTTACCGGTTCACCGTCGGCCACGGCTGCCAGAGCACCTGCCTCGCAGACCTTGCAGACACTTTCGGAGTGCGTCATGCCGTCCCCCACGCACGCGGATCATCCCGCAGCGCAGCCACCGGACCCCGGTGCCGTGGACGCGCTGATCTCGCAGGCCCGCCAGCTTCGCACCCGGGTCGACACGGTGCTCGGGGAGAGCGCCGTGACCACCGAGGACCCGCAGCTTCGCTGGCAGCGGGCGCTGTGCGACCTGGCCGTCCACCAGCTCGACGACCTGGGCACGCACCTGGGCCAGTTGCGCGAGGGAATCGACCTGGACATCCCGACGGGGAGATCCTGCTCGCCGACCTGCCCGCCGAGGACCGGCTGCCGGACCCGGCGGCCGTCGGCGCGCTCGGCCGGGCGGGCAGCGCGGAGTGGGATCTGCTCACCGACGGTGTGCAGTGGTCCGACGAGCTGTACCGCATCTTCGGCCGCTCCCCGCAGGACGGCCCGCTCACCCTGGACGAGCTGCCGTCGTGGCTGTTCTCCGAGGACCAGCAGGTGCTCACCGAGATGGTGACCGGCTGCCTGGTCGACGGGCGGCCGATCGACGGCGAGTTCCGGATCGTGCGGGCCGACGGCTCGGTGCGCACCGTCCACATGGTGGGCGAGCCGGTGCTCGGCGCCGACGGCTGCACCGTCTCGATGTGGGCGGTGATCCGCGACGTCAGCGACCTGCGCCGCAGCCAGCGCACGCTGCGGGAGACCCGTGACTCGCTGGAGCGCCAGCGGCAGATCGCGCAGACCGAGCACCGGATCGCGGTCGAGCTGCAGGAGGCCGTGCTCCCTCCGTGGCGCGGCGCCCTGCGCTTCCCGCCGGAGGGCGGCCCGGCCACCCTCGACCTGGCCGCGCACTACCTGCCGTCGGCGTCCAGCGCGCCTGATCGGCGGCGACTGGTACGACGCGATGCAGCTGCCCGACGGTTCCTCCTTACTGACGGTGGGCGACCTCACCGGACACGGGGTGGCCGCCACGTCGGGCATGGCGATGCTGCTCGGCGCGCTGCGCGGCATGGCCGTCGCCGGCCTCCAGCCCGGCCCGCTGATGGGCTGGCTCAACGAACTGCTCGACACCTCCCCGCAGCCCGCGCTGGGCAGCGCGCTGTGCTGCCGTTACGACCCGCGCACCCGGATGCTGCACTGGTCGCAGGCCGGACACCCCGCCCCGCTGCTGTTCCGCGACGGGACGGGGCGCGTCGCTGGAGCCGCCGGACGGCGTGCTGCTCGGCGCGACCTCGGGCGCGCAGTACGCCCAGGCCGACGAGCAGCTCGCGCCGGGCGACCTGCTGCGTGCTGCACACCGACGGCCTGGTGCCGCGGCGTTCGGCCGACACGGCGGGCGCGGAGAGCGGCACCGACCGCCTGCTCGAGATGACACCGCTGTTCGACGGACGCCAGGTCGGCACAGGACTGCGTGCGGCATGGTGGCCGAGGAGTTCGGCGTCCCCGACCGCGAGGACGACGCCTGCGTGCTGATCGCCAGGATCGTCTGAGCGTCCCCGTCCCGCGGCCGGTTGCCGGACGGCTGTCGGGCCCGTGTCGTACGCGGTGCGGCGTGACGGGCGTCGCCACATCGGCGCGGCGGGCCTCACACCATCCGGGGGCGCGGGACCCGGCCCGGTGTGCCGCTCCCCTTCCCGGGCCTCGGCAGCGACCGTCTCGATCTCCTGGCGCAGGTCCTGGATGCCGCTGTGGCCGGCGTATCTGGCCGGTGAGCCGGTACATCTCGCGCAGCCGGTCCCAGGTGCGGTGCGAGGAGGTCTGCCCGATGGCCAGCAGCGCCATCCGGGCGTAGCGGTCGGCCTGTTCGGGGTCGTCGGCGATGAAGCAGGCCGAGGCGAGCGAGAGGTAGTCGAAGATCATCGAGCGTTCGTGGCCGCCGGCGCGCAGGCTGATCGCCTGCTTGGCGTGGATCTGCGCCTGGACGGCCGCCGACGGCTCGTGCTCGGCCAGGGTGCGGTAGGCCAGCGCCTGCATGCCGTGCAGGTCGGCCTCGTCGAAGTTCTGCATCCAGCTGGGCGGCGGCACGTCGCCGTTGTCGGAGACGAACAGCTCCTCGGCCTCGCCGAGGGTGCGCCGCATCTGCCTGGCCGTCGCCCATGGACGCCTGCGCCCACGCCTCGATGGTGTGCAGCATCGCCCGGGTGCGCGGCAGGTTCGCCTCGCCGGAGCCGGACTTGGCGAGGTTCATCAGGTCCAGGGCGTCGTCGGGCCGGCCCAGGTGCACCATCTGGCGGGCCGCCCGGGACAGCGCCTCGCCGGCCCGCGGCCGGTCGCCGCCCTCGCGGGCCGCGTGCGCGGCGATCACGAAGTACTTCTGGGCGGTGGGTTCCAGGCCCACGTCGTGCGACATCCACCCGGCGAGCACCGCCAGGTTGGCGGCCACGCCCCACAGCCGCCGCTGGAGGTGCGTGGGGATGGCGGTAGGTGAGCATGCCGCCCACCTCGTTGAGCTGGCCGACCACCGCCTTGCGCTGGAGTCCGCCGCCGCGGGAGGCGTCCCAGGCCCGGAACACCTCGACCGAGTGCTCCAGGGACTCGATCTCCTGGGAGCCGATCGGGGCCGCCTCGTAGCGGTCGTAGGCGGCGGGGTCGGCGTGAGGGGATCGTCGAGGACTGGTGCGTCGGCCGCGAGGGCCGGGTCGGTGTGCAGCCAGTCGTACATGGCGGTGCTGAGTACGGTGCCGGAGGCGAGCGCGGCGCCCGCGCCCACCAGACCGCGTCGGTTGAGCATGAGGTCCATTCCCGTGAATTCGGTGAGGACCGCGGCTGTTCGTTCCGGCGGCCACGGAAGGCCGTCTCCGGTGCTGTCTTCCCTCCGGTCTGCCGGCGCCGGTCGAACCCGAGATCCTCGATGGTCACGACACGGCCGAGACGCTCGGTGAACAGCGCCGCCAGCACCTTCGGCACGGGTTCGCGCGGCGACTCACCGGTGTCGATCCAACGGCGCACCCGCGAGGTGTCGGTCGCCAGCTGCGGGTGGCCCATGGCCGCCGCCTGCCGGTTGACCAGTCGTGCGAGTTCGCCCTTGGACCAGCCGGTGAGGCCGAACAGGTCCGCGAGTCGGGTGTTGGCTTCATTGCTCACGTCAAGCCCCCAGGTTCCTCGGCACGTTGACAGTAATCCCCTGACAATCGCCCCGCGACTATTCGCCAGGGTTCGCCAGGGTCCGCCAGATGGTCTGCCACCCGCCGCCGGGTGTCAGGTAGGAACGCGCCACCCCGGCCCGGCGCCGCATTCCCCAGGGTGCGGAACCGGCCGGCTGGTAGGGAACGGATGCCGTCCGCCGCACGCGGCCGGACCCGCTGCCGGGGTGGCGCCCTCGAACTCGTTGGCACGCGAAGGGATCTGTTTCCTCCATGTATTCGGCATCGTCCTCCGTGTCCGCACCGCCCCGGCCCGCGTACCCGTCGGTGGCGGAGCCCGGCCCGCGTCCCGCGCCCGGCCGCCGCGCGGCGGACCGTGCCGCCGGGCAGCTCCCATCCGCTCAGCGGGAGAATCGACTTGACCGGCCCGCAGGGGGCCCAGCTTCGCACCGCGGTGACCGCGGTGCAGCGGATCTGCCCCGAGTTCACCCCGGTGCAGCTGCTGCGCCGCGGCGGCCGTACGGCGCTGCTGATCGGCACCTCCGGCCGCGCTCCGGCGGTGGCCAAGTGCCTGCTGGACCAGTCCCCCGCCTGGGCGGAACGTTTCCGCCACGAGATAGCCGCCTACCGCACGTTCGTCCGCCACCGTCCGCCGGTCCGGGTGCCGCGGCTGATCGCCGCCGACCCCGAGAGCTGCGTCCTGGTGATCGAGCGGATGCCCGGACGGGTGGTCGCCCCGCAGCGCCACCCGGTGCAGGCACCGACCCGGGGCGACGTCCGCGCGGCCCTGCTGGCGTACTCGCGGATCAACGCGTGGCGGCCGCCGGCCGGGTGCGTTCGACGCGCCGATCGACTACCCGGCGCGGATCAGCCGCTACCACGAGCTCGGCCTGCTCACCGACCGCGACCTCGGCGACCTGCAGAAGCTGCTGCGCGGACTGGCCCACGCCCAGGGGCAGTTCTGCCACGGCGACGCGCTGCTGTCGAACGTGCTGCTGTCGCCGGCCGGCCCCTCGCTGGTCGACTGGGAGCACGCCGGCTGGTACCTGCCCGGCTACGACCTGGCGGTGCTGTGGTCGGTGCTCGGCGACGACCCCGCCGCGCGCCGCCAGATCAGCCAGCAGGCGCAGGCGGCCGGCCCGGACGCCGCGGGACGCCTTCCTGGTCAACCTGATGCTGGTGCTGACCCGGGAGATCCGCACCTACGAGACGGCGGTGCAGCGCACCATGCGCGCCGACCGCCCCGGCCGGTCCCGGCGCGGCCGAGGCGGGCGAGGAGCAGCGGCTGCTGCTGCGCCGGCTGCACGACGACTGCGGGATGGCCCGGCGGGCGGTCCGCGCGGCGGTCGGCACCCGCTGACCGGCCCGGCTCTCCCGTCTCGGCGGCCGCTCCCCGCCGAACGGGCCGGGCCATCCCGGCGTCGTACGACTCTCCGGGTCCGCTCCGCCGCCGCCACGCCCGGCCCCAATGGTCCACACCACTGACGCACGCCAGGTCGGCGCACCGCACCGCGGGAAACTTCGCCGCGAACGCAGACGCTGACGTGCGAAGACGACGTCGTGTACGGGTAGTTGACGGTCGTTGACCGCCAGCCGATACCTCTGTGGTGCCGATTGATCGGTACCCCTGGAGGAGGCTGCTGTGCCAGGAACCGCTCCACCGTCCGGAAGATCCCGTGGACGCCGCTGTCCGCACCGCGACCGCGGTCGCCGCGGCGGTCGCGCTGCTGCCGCTGTTCGGCACCGCGCACGCGGCCGAGCCCGGCGGGTCGCCGTCCGGCGCCCTCCAGCAGGCGTTCACCGCCGCCGCCCAGCACTACCACGTGCCGCAGAGCGTGCTGCTCGGCGTGTCGTACATGGAGTCGCGCTGGGACAGCCACCAGGGCATGCCGAGCGTCACCGGCGGCTACGGGCCGATGCACCTGACCGACGCCCGCACCGCGCTGACCGACTTCCCGGTGCGCGGCCAGGGCGACGGCGGTGACGACGGGCGCGGCGACGACTCCCGGCCGCTGATCACCACCGCCACCGCGGAGGCGCCCGACGTGGCCGCGCTCCCGGCCGAACCTGACGACGCTGGACCGCGCGGCCTCCCTGACCGGGCTGTCCGCGCGCAGCGCTGCGCGAGGACGCGGCGACCAACATCGCCGGCGGCGCCGCGCTGCTCGCCGACACCCAGCACGCGCTGGGCGAGCCGGCCGGCTCCGACCCGGCGGACTGGTACGCGGCCGTGGCCCGCTACTCGGGCGCCGACGACCGGGCCACCGCGGACTCCTTCGCCGACGACGTCTTCGACGTGATCGAGGCAGGGCCAGGCGCGGACCACCGACAGCGGCCAGCGGGTGACGATGGCGGCCGTGCCGTCGCTGAAGGCCGGCCGCCGGGCAGAGCGCGAAGGTGGGCCTGCGGGCCGCCGACGACGCGGGCACCGAGTGCCCGCCCGGGCTGGGCTGCGAGTGGGTGCCGGCGCCGTACGAGGACCTCGGCGACGGGGACTACGGCAACTACGACAAGGCCAACCGGCCGACGGACCAGAAGATCGACACGATCGTCATCCACGACACCGAGGGGTCCTGGGACACCGCGCTGAAGCTGGTGCAGGACCCGACGTACCTGGCCTGGCACTACACCGTCCGCTCCTCGGACGGGCACATCGCGCAGCACGTCAGGACGCAGGACGTCGGCTGGCACGCGGGCAACTGGTACACCAACGCCAAGTCGATCGGCATCGAGCACGAGGGCTTCCTGACCGACCCGGGCACCTGGTACACCGAGGCGATGTACCGCTCGTCGGCGCAGCTGGTGAAGTACCTGGCGCACGAAGTACGACATCCCGCTGGACCGGCAGCACATCCTCGGCCACGACAACGTGCCCGGGCCGACCGGCGCGGTACATCACCGGCATGCACACCGACCCGGGCCCGTACTGGGACTGGGGCCACTACATGGCGCTGCTGGGCGCGCCGATCCGGGCGACCGCCGGGCGCTGGGGCGGCGAGGTGACGATCGACCCGGACTACGACACGAACCAGCCGGTCTACACCGGCTGCGTGACCGCGGGCGACACCTGCCCGGCGCACGGCTCCGACGCGGTGCGGCTGTACACGCGCGCCCAGCCTGGACGCGCCGCTGGTGAAGGACATCGGCCTGCACGGCGCGACCGGTGCCAGCACGACCGGCGTGAACGACGTGGGCGCGCGCGCCTCGACCGGCCAGCAGTACGCGGTGGCCGACCGGCAGGGCGACTGGACGGCGATCTGGTACCTCGGCCAGAAGGCGTGGTTCCACAACCCGGCGTCCGACCCGACGGCCGTCGACTCCGTGGGCGCGGTCATCACCCCGAAGCAGGGCCTGGCGAGCATCCCGGTCTACGGCCGCGCCTACCCGGAGGCGAGCGCCTACCCGGCGGGCGTGCCGGTGCAGAGCCTGTCGCCGATGCCGTACACCGTCCCGGCCGGGCAGCGGTACGTGGTCGGCGGCGTGGAGCACGGGCGAGTACTACTACTCGGTCACCTTCGACACCGCGGGCCACCAGGTGGTGCGGGGCAAGCAGCTGTACTACGAGATCCAGCTCGGGCACCGGGTGGAGTACGTGCTCGCGTCGACGTGACGCTGCTGCCGTCCGTGGTGGGCGCTCCGCACTGACGGCCGGCGGATGACCGCCGTGCGCGTCTGACCGGTAGGGGGCGCCGTCCACTGGGCGGCGCCCCTTACGTCAGTGCCTTGGGCGCCTGGGCGCCATGGTGCGCCGGGCGCCTCAGGTGCCTGGGCGCCCAGGAGACCGGGCGCCCAGGGGCCGGGGCTGTCAGCTCGGCTGGAACATCTCCGCCGGGCAGCGGCTTGAGCAGCTGGTACAGGTCGTCGGTGATCGGCCGGTCCCACGTGGCGATGGTGACCTGCACGCCGTCGCTGCGGTCGAACTGCGCGCAGGCGATCCGCGACTCGGAGATCTTGATCCGGCGCACGATCAGCGGGCCGTCGCTGAGCATGACCGGCGTGCCCTCGACCTGGGTGACCTCGGCGGGCTCGTCGTTGCCGAGCGCGGCGAGCAGTTGGGCGACCTCGAAGGGGATCTGGCCCTCGTCGAGTTCGCGGGCCGGCGAGCCCTCGGGCAGGTTGCCGATCAGCATGGCGGGACCGCGCCCGCCGAACAGGTCGTACCGCAGGTAGATGCCCTGGCAGCTGCCGTCGGGCCCGGGCAGCAGCCCCGCGCCCAGGTCGCCGGGCCAGTCCCCCGGGTCCATGGCCAGGACGTCGAAGTCCGGCCCGGTGGGCGTGGCTGCGCTACGGCGGCGGAGGAAGGACATGCCGCCATCGTACGGGTAGGCCACCGGCCGTGGGAGCCGGGAGTCAGCCCTTCCGGGGGACGGTCGCGGCGGCGGGCAGCAGGGCGAGTTCGGCGCGGGCGCGGGCGGCCAGACCGTCGGCGCCGCACCGCTCGGCGCCGGCCAGACCGCGGCGCAGCGCCTGCGCCGCCCGGAGCCGGGAGCCGTCCTCGCGCAGCGCGGCGCCCTGGGCGACGAGCGCGGCGGCGAGCTGATGGGCGGCCGGGGACCCCTCCAGGCAGGTGACGGCCTCGGCGAGCAGGTCGAGGGCGCGCGGCCCGCCGACGACCTCGGCCGCGACCCGCAGCGCGGTGCCGATCGCGGACGGGGCGCCGTACAGCCGGGCCCGCGCCACCGCGTCCATGGCGGTGCGGGCGGCCTGCTCCGGTGCGGCAGGGGCCTCAGCGAGGGCGAGGTCGAGCTGCCAGGGGCACCAGGCGGGGTTGCGCATGCCGCGTTCGTCCAGCCGGCGGCCGACCGCGGCCAGCTCGGCGGCGGCCTCGGCGTGCAGGCCGCGGGCGAGCAGAAGTTCGCCGTGCACCGCCTGGGCGTCGGGGAAGGTGACGGCCGCCGGGAAGGGCGCGCTGAAGGCGAGGTCGGCGGCGAGGGCGGTGGCCTCCCCGGTCCGGCCGCGCGCCAGCAGCACGGCGGTCAGCACGGCCACCGCGTACCAGAGCACGGGGGTGCCGCGGCCGACCCGTTCGGCCAGCCGCAGCCCGTCGCGGGCCAGGTCCTCGGCCTCGGCGAGCCGGCCGCTGCGGTAGCGCAGGTAGCCGAGCAGGACATAGCCGAACGACAGGTGGGCGCCGCGCCAGCCGTGCCGCTCGAAGTCGGCGATGCCCTCGGCGAACAGTTCCTCGGCGCACTCGGGCCGGTCGGCGTAGACGTAGGTCATGGCGACGAGCACCGGCACCTCGAAGCCGCGGTCCTCGATCGCCCAGGGCAGGCCGCCGGCCAGGGCGCGCGCCGCGTGGCGCAGCGCGGTGGAGCTGGGCTCGCCGCGCAGGGTGGCGTCCCAGGCGCGCAGGCCGATGATGTACCGCTCGGTGAGGTCGCGGCCGGTGAGCCGGTCGGCGAGCCGGGCCAGCCGCCGGGACCGGCCGGGCGAGTCGGGCTCGTCGGCGCGGAAGGCGTCCCACATGAACTGCTCGGCCTGCATCCGCAGCCGGGTGCGGGCGCTGGTCGCGGTGCGCGCGGCCCGGCCGACGACCTCGGCGGCCTCGCTGAGCCGGTCGCTGTGCGCGAGCGACTGGGAGAGCAGGAAGAGGATGTTGTCGCGCAGGGCGGGGTCGTGGATCGGCTCGTCGAGCGCGGCCCGCAGGTGGTTGAGAGTGGTGGCCGGCTCCAGGAGCTGGGTGGAGCAGCCCAGTTCGAAGAGCACGGCGGCGCGGTCGGCGGGCGGCGGGGGTTCGCGCAGCGCGCGGGTGAGATAGCTGCGGGCGGCCTCGGGGGCCCCGGCGCGCAGCATGTCGCGGGCGGCGCACCGCAGTTGGTGGACGACCCACGGGTCTTCCTCGGGGTGGGTCTCCAGCAGGTGGCGGGCGGCGGCGGACGGACCGAGCCCGGCGTCCACCACCGACCAGGCGGCCTTGCCGTGCAGCGCGACCCGTACCGCGTCGGGTATCGCCCGGTAGACGGCGGTGGCGATCAGCGGGTGGACGAACTCCAGGGTGCGGCTGCCGGTGAGGATGCGGGCCTCCCGCAGCCGTTCGGCGCAGTCCACCGCCTCCTGGCTGCCGAGCCCGGCGACGGCGGCGGCCAGCGCGGGCGGGATCTCGGTACCGAGGACGGCCGCGGCCCAGGCCAGCCGGACGGTGGACGGGCCCAGGCGCTCCAGCCGGGTGATCAGGCCGCGGCCCTTGACCGCCGCCGCCAGGTCGCGCAGCAGGTGGGCGCTGGCGCCGTCGGGCGGCACACCGCGGTCGCGGACCTTCGCGGTCAGCTCGACCGCCTCGAACGGGTTGCCCGCGGTGACGGCCCAGCACTCGCGGCAGAAGCTGTCGTCGGCGTGCTCGCCGACCCGGTCCCGTACCAGGCGGCCGATCGCGCCCGCGGTGAGCGGCTCCAGGTCGATCGGGCGGTGGCCGGCGCGGCCGGGCAGGCCGCGGAACGCCTCGGCGGACGCGGGGAGTTCGTCCGGCCGGTAGGCGACGACCACCAGCAGCGCGAGTTCGTCCGCGCGGGGGGCGAAGGCGGCCAGCCAGTTGAGGGACTGCGGGTCGGCCCAGTGCGCGTCGTCCAGCACCAGGACCACGGGCGCGTACTGGACGACGACGTGGGTGAGCACCCAGTCCAGGCCGTCGCGCAGGCCCTGGGCGTCGGGGGCTGCGCCGTCGGCGGTGCACAGCCCGAGCGCCGGGCCGACGATGCCGTACCAACTGCCCAGCGCGGAACGCAGTTCGGCCTCGGTGGAGCCGGCCAGCAGGGGTTGCAGGAGTTGGCGGGCGACGTGGAAGGCGACCTGCTGCTCCTGGTCGCCGCCGCGGGCCGACAGCACGGTGCAGCCGCGGGCGGCGGCGCGGGTGCGGACTTCGGCGAGCAGGGTGGTCTTGCCGAGGCCCGCGGGTCCGGCGAACGCGAGAACTCCGCCGCGCGAGTTGCTCCGCGGGCCGGTCAGGCCGTCCAACGCGTCGTCCGCCGCAGCGAGTTCGTCCTCGCGTTCGAGCAGAGCCCGTGCGTCGCGGGTACGGCCACGCGGCATGCTGCCTCCCCCTGCCGACCGGCGGGGCGCGCGACCGGCGCACACCGTCCGGTGGCCTCACAGCGTACGCCGTCGGCTCCGCTGTGTAAGGGAGAACGGCCATGCCGGCCCGTCCCTGGCAGGAGACAGGACCGGCATGGCGGAG
Source organism: uncultured Actinomycetota bacterium (assembly GCA_963820715.1). Taxonomy (GTDB): domain Bacteria; phylum Actinomycetota; class Actinomycetes; order Streptomycetales; family Streptomycetaceae; genus Actinacidiphila. The sequence goes on from CAWGAU010000012.1 coordinate 70,055, forward strand.
CCCGTCGGCTCGGGGGAGCCGGGTGCTCTCGGGTCGACCCACCTGCGACTCTCCCACGCCTCCCGGCGCCCCACCACCGTCCCCCGCCCCCACCTCCGCCAAAGCCCCCATGCGCCCCGTGTGCGCCCCTCCTACCGACAGTAATCCCCGCCCCGCCGTACCCACCCGCCCCTCCGGCCCCGTTCCGCGCCGCCCTGCCGGGCGCTCCACCAGGCGGTAGGGAAGCGGGGCCACCGGGCTGGATGAGGTGCTCCGCCGTCGTCAGGAAGGGGCGGGCGAGCGCCGCCGGGTCGCCGGGTCGCCGGGTCGCCGGGTCGCCGGCGGTCAACTGCCCGCACCAGTCGCGCAGTACGACACCGAGGTCGCAGCCCGGAGCGCCGAGTTCGACGGCCTTGCGCCGGACCAGGTCGGAGACCGCGGGTGCGGGCGGACTCATCGGGCGGCCCGCCCGGACCCGGGCGGCCGCGGCCGCCGGGCGCCGGGCCGGGCCCGGCCGGGTCCTGGGCGGCCTCCTCACGCCGGCGGGCGTGGTGGCGGGCGACGCGGGCGCGGTTGCCGCAGGAGGGTTTGCACCACTCCTGCCGGGCGTGGGCCTGGACGAAGTAGCGCACGCAGCGCGGCGCCGGGCAGGCGCGCAGCCGCACCCGGTCGGGGCCGGCCAGGAAGGCGACGGCGGCGCGGGCCAGCGCGGCGGCGAGCAGGTCGGCCGGCGCGCACTCCCCCGCCGCCGCGTAGCCCGCGGCCGGCGTCCCGTCCGCCGGCCACTCCAGCCGGTGCGCCACCGGCACCCGGGCGCTGGCCGCGTTCAGCCGCGCCAGCGCCGTCCCGGCGTCGGGCAGCCGCCCCACGTCCGCCTTGCTCGGCGCGCCGGGCGAAACGGCCCGCGCGAACAGCGCGCGCGTCGCCGTCCGCACCTCGACGGCGGCGGCCAGCGCACCGGCGTCCGCGACGAACGCGCCTGCGGCGGGCGGGAGTCGGACCTCGGCGCCGGACGCGGAACCCGCCGCGGAAGGCACTGCCGAAGCCGCTTCCGACCCCGCAGACGAATCCGCACCGAATCCGCCACCGAATCCGCCACCGAATCCGCCGCGAAGCCGTACTCCCGCAGCGCTTCCGCGTGTTCCCGCACCCAGCGGGTGAGCCCCGCGGGTTCGGCGAGGTCGTCGGCGACGCCGCCGTGGCCGTCGTGCCGGACGGTGACCGCGAGTGCCAGCGCGAGATGATCAGCTTCCATGGGCTAATGCTATCGTCACTGCGTACCATTAACGCAGAGGGGGTATCCGTGTCCGACCTGCGCGAAGTGCTGCGCGCGATCGAGGTCTTCCAGGGCGAGCTGCCGGTCTTCGACCTCACACAACTGCCGTCCGACCCGCATGAGTTGTTCACCGAGTGGCTGCTGACCGCGATCGCGGCGGGGGTGCGCGAGCCGCACGCGATGACCGTGTCCACCACCGGGCTGGACGGCAACCCGTCCGCCCGGGTGCTGATCTGCAAGGACGTCAGCGCGGACGGCTGGCAGTTCGCCGCCGACGCGCACAGCCGCAAGGGCCGCGAACTGGCGGCGTCCCCGGCCGCCGCACTCACCTTCTACTGGTCGCCGCTCGCCCGCCAGGTGCGGATCACCGGCACGGTGCGGTCGGCCGGCCCCGGGGACGCGGCCGCCGACTTCCTGGCCCGCTCCCCCGGCGCCCGGGCCGAGGCGCTGCTCGGCCGACAGAGCACGCCGCTGCCCGACCTGGCGACCCGCGACGCCGCCGTACGGACCGCGGCCGACCGGATCGAGGCCGACCCGTCGCTGGTCGCCCCCGGCTGGACGCTCTACACACTGCACGCGCAGGCCGTGGAGTTCTGGCAGGGCGACAGGGAGCGGCGCCACACACGCGTCGACTACCGCCGTACGGACGACGGTTGGGAGCGGGGTCTGCTGTGGCCGTGACCACCGTCGCCCCCGCCGCCCTCCTGACGGAACTCGCCGAGGGCCAGACCCGGCTGCGCACGCTGCTCAGCGGCCTGACCGAGGACGCCGTCCGCGCCCCGAGCGCCCTGCCCGGCTGGACCCGCGGCCACGTCCTCACCCACCTGGAGGGCGTCGGCCTCGCACTGGCCCGGCAGGCGCGGTACGCCCTGCGCGGCAGGCTGATCGAGGTGTACGACGGGGGCCGCGCGGGCCGGGCGGCGGCGATCGAGGCCGGATGCGGGCGCTCCGCACCGCAGTTGACGGCGGCGCTCGGCGACGCGCTGGACGAGGTCGAGGCGTCCTGGTCCGCCGTCGGCCCCGAGGACTGGCAGCGCCCGGTCCGCTACCGCGACGGCGCCCTGCTGGACGCGGGCCTCGCCTGGTGGCGCGAGTTGGAGATCCACTCGGCCGACGCGCTGCTGGGCCGCACCCCGGCGGACTGGCCACGGCCGTTCTGCGGGTACGTGATCGACTTCCTCGCCGCGCGGGTCCCGGACGGCGTACGCCTCACGCTCACCGCGACCGACGGCCCCGGCACCTGGACCCGCGGCTCGGGCGACCCCGTCGCCGTGGCGGGCCGGCTCCCCGACCTGGCGGCGTGGCTGGCCGGACGCACACCCGCGGCCCCGCTCACCGGCGACCGGCTGCCGGAACTGGGCGACTGGCCGTGAATCGGGCGCGCAGACCGCCCGTTCACCGGGCCGGGAGACACGAAGGGCCCCGGGCGCCGCCTGCGCGGCGGGGTCCGGGGCCGGTACGGGGATCGGGAGGGCTGTCACGCCCGGGCGGGCCCGGGTCGGCTCAGGCCGGGCCCGCAGGGAACTCAGGTGAGGTCGAACTCGCCGTCCCGCGCGCCGAGTACGAAGGCGCGCCACTCGGCGGGGGTGAAGATCAGCGCAGGGCCCTCGGGATTGCGCCCGTCCCGCATGGCGATATAGCCCTCGACGAAGGCGATCTGCACATCCCCGGTGCCCTGGCTGCTGGACAGCCACTCGGCTCCTGTGAGATCGACCTGCGGCTTCTTCCCGTTCGCCAACGGCTGTCCGATGGTGCTTTCGGCCACGTCCCGACTCCTCCCGCTTCGACGTCCGCCGTCCAGCCTATCGGCCGGGACGCCGCGGGGCGCCAGAAGCGGAAAGCCGCCCGGCACACCGCCCGATCGGGTCACGCCCGCCCCCGCGGCCCCGGCAGCCGCCGACCCGGCGGTTGCCGACCCGCCGGTTGCCGACCCGCCGGTTCGCGGCCGGTCCCGGACCGGCCGCACGGCCGACGCACGGCAGCGCGCGGGCGGGACCGGCCGCCGGCGCGCGGGCGTAGCGGCAGCTCCGGCCGCAACTCCCCTGCGGAACAAGCCCATTCGATCACCGGACGCCGTTCGGGCCTGCCGGGTAGGGTCCCGATCATGACCGCACATGATCACGACCGCCGGGCGGACGAGGCACGTGAGTCGCCGATCGCCCCGGGTCTGGACGCAGCCCGTACCGCACTGGTCCTCGTCGACCTGATGGAGCGCATCGTCGCCCTGCCGCTCGCCCCGTACCCCGGTCAGGACGTGGTCGAGGCGTCCCTCGGTCTGGCCCGGGTGTTCCGCGCCGCGGGCGCGCCCGTGCTGGCCGTCCGCACCCACCGGTCCGGCGCGCCCGAACAGCCCGCGGGCAGCGGCCTGGTGGCCGCGGTCACGGACGCCGCCGACGCGGTGGTCGTCAAGCGCACCGTGGGCGCCTTCCAGCACACCGACCTGCACGAGCGGCTCCAGGAGCGCGGCGTCACCACCCTCGTCCTGGCCGGGATCGCCACCAACATGGGCGTGGAGTCCACCGCCCGGGCCGCCGCGGACCTCGGCTACGGCCCGGTGCTGGTGCGCGACGCGATGTCGGCGCTGACGGCTCCGGAGCACGAGGCCGCGGTCGCCCTGGACTTCCCGCGGTTCGGCACGGTGGTCGACGCGGCGCAGGTGTACTTCGCCTGAGCGGACCGGCCGGACCGGGGCAGGGCGGACCGGGGCGGGGCGGGGCGCGTGAAGAGCTGATCGGGCGACGGGAACGGCGGCGGGTCCGCCCGTCGCCGTTCTTCCGGGCCATGATTGTACCTACTAGTATGTACACTGAGGTCATGGACACCGCGGAACGCCTCATCGAAAGCGCGCAGCAACTGCTCTGGGAACGCGGCTACGTCGGCACCAGCCCGAAGGCCATCCAGGAGCGGGCGGGCGCCGGCCAGGGCAGCATGTACCACCACTTCAAGGGCAAGCACGACCTCGCGCTCACCGCGATGCGGCGCAACGCCGAGGATCTGCGCGCTCAGGCGGACGCCTGCCTCGACCAGGGGGACTCGGCGGTGGACACGGTCGGCGGGTACCTGCTGCGCGAGCGGGACCCGCTGCTCGGCTGCCGGGTCGGCCGGATGGCGATGGACCCGGACGTCATCGTCGACGACGAGCTGCGCGGCCCGGTCCAGGACACGTTCGCCTGGCTGCGGGTGCGGCTGGCCGGGATCGTCTCCGAGGGCATCGCCGCCGGTGAACTGCGCCCCGGACTCGACCCGGTGGACACCGCGGCCGCCATCGCCTCGGTCGTCCAGGGCGGTTACGTGCTGGCGCGCGCGGCCGGCGACCGCGAGCCCTTCGACCAGGCGGTGCGCGGCGCGCTCGGACTGCTCAGGGCCGCGGCCGCGCAGGTCCCGGCCGATCCGGGTACGGACGCCTGACCGCCTCCCGCGCGGCAGTTCGGCAGCTCGGCAGCCCGGCACAGGGCCGCTCGCCGCAGGGCGCTCCACACGGCCGGTCCGGCGCAGCCCCGTTCGACACAGCGCAGCCCGACACCCCACAGCTCAGCGACGAGTTGACGGCACACTCCGACGAGGGAGCACCAGCACCCGTGCACGGCATGAACTACCGCATCGCACTGCCCGCCGACTACGACATGGGCATCATCCGGCACCGCGTGGCGACCCGCGGCCATCTGCTCGACGCCTTCCCGGGCCTGGGCCAGAAGGCGTACCTGATCCGGGAGCGCGGCGTGGACGGCTCGCCGGTCAACGAGTACGCGCCGTTCTACCTGTGGAACACCGCGCACGGCATGAACGCCTTCCTGTGGGAGGGCGGCTTCCGGAACATCGTCGACGACTTCGGCCGGCCGGTGGTCGAGCACTGGACCGGACTCGGATTCGAGCGCGGCCCGGCCGTGGGCACCGCCCCGCGTGCCGCGGCCCGCGGTTCCCGCCGGCTCGCGGCGGGCGAGGACCCGGCCGAGGTCGTCGCGGGCGAACTCGCGGCGCTGCGCGACCTGGCCGCCCGCCCCGGCGTGCACTCGGCCGCGCTGCTGGTCGACCCGCGCCACTGGGAACTGCTGCGCTTCACCCTCTGGCAGGACGCCGCACCCGACGAGCCCGGCGCCGAGCGCTTCCAGGTGCTCCACCTGTCCAGGCCGGAGCTGGACGCGATCGAAACGGGGCGGCAGTGGTGAGGGAACAGGCACGCATCGACCGCGAGGCGGGCTACCGGCTGCTGGGCGAACTGGCCGGGCCGGCCACCGTCGAGGGCACCCTGACCGCGCTGGACTCGCTCGCCCCCGGCTTCCCCGACTGGATCGTCACCAGCCTGTTCGGCGGCACGTACCAGCGCGACGGCCTGGCGCTGCGGGACCGGCAGATCGCGAACCTGGCCGCGCTCACCGCGCTCGGCGGGGTGGAGCCCCAACTCGACGACCACGTCCGCAACAGCCTGCGGATCGGTCTGCGGCCGCGGGAGATCGTGGAGGTCATGGTGCACCTGGCGCCGTACGCCGGGGTGCCGCGGGCGCTGGCCGGGCTGCGGGTGGCGTCCGCCGTCTTCCGCGACCTGGGCATCGACCCCGCGGACTTCGCACCGGCGGACCCGGCGCCGCATAACCGCCCGCGGCCGGATACGCCGGGCGCGGGCGCCGCCGAGGACACCACCGGCACCGTCGGCGCCGCCACGGACATCGCGGACCCCGTCGGGGAAGTCGCTCGCACCACCACGGAACACGCGGGTACCGCCCCGGAAGGAGCCCAGCGGTGAAGTCCGTCCGGACCGTCCTCGGCGACATCTCCCCCGACTCGCTCGGCGTCTGCGACGCGCACGACCACCTCTTCCTGCGCATGTCCGCCTTCCCCGGCCAGGAGCTGGACGACCCGGCGGCCGCGTGCGCCGAACTCGCCTCCTACCGCGAGCTGGGCGGCGGCGCCCTCGCCCAGTGGACGCCCTTCGGCATGGGCCGGATGGCCGCCGCCCTGCCGGAGGTCTCGCGCACGGCGGGCGCGCACGTCATCGCGGCGACCGGCCTGCACCAGGCCGCCCAGTACGACCCGGAGCTGCTCGACCGGCTGCGGGCCGACGGGCTCGGCGCGTTCTTCACGGCCGAGTTGACCGAGGGGATGCTCGCCGGGGACGACCCGGACGGGCCGCGGGTCGCCGCGAAGGCCGGGATGATCAAGGTGGCGGGGATGTTCCACACCCTGGACGCCCACACCCGCGAGGTCATGGCGGCCGCGGCCCAGGCCCATCACGCCACGGGCGCGCCGATCGGCGTCCACCACGAGACGGGTACGGCGGCGGTGGACGTACTCGCCCTGCTGCACGGCGAGTTGGGCGTCCCCGTGACCAGCATTCTGCTCGGCCACCTCAACCGCTTCCCCGACCCCGGCGTCCATCGCGAACTGGCCGCCTCCGGTGCCTTCCTGGCCTTCGACGGCCCGTCCCGGACCCACCACGCCACCGACTGGCGGCTGTTGGGGAGCCTGGAGGAGCTGGCCGCCGCCGGCCACACCGACCAGATCCTCGTCGGCGGCGACACCACCATGGCCGCGGGGCGCGCGGCGACCGGCGGCGGCCCGGGCCTGCCGTTCCAACTGCGTACGCTGCGGCCCCGGATCGCCGCCGCGCTGGGCGAGGACGCGGCGAAGGCGGTCTTCGTCCGCAATCCGGCGCGGGCCTTCGCGGTGGCGTGGCGCTGACGGTGCGCGGGCGCGGCCCTGAACGTGCGCGCTGAACGTGCGGCCCTGAACCCTGCGCGGGCGGCGGTGGAGCAGGGCGGCGGCGCTCGCCCGCAAGCCGGCCGGCCACCGTGGCGCGGGACCGCCGCGGCCGCCCTCACGTCACGGGCGTGACCGTCCGCAGGAAGCCCCCACGACCGCCTCGGACCGCCTGCCCCACCTCCCTCAGACCGCCTCCGCGAGGGCGAGTTGGGCCACCACGGCCGCGTGGTCGGACGGCCAGACGCCGTCGACGGGGCGGTCGGCTGCCCGGCGGGCGGAGCGGACCCAGCCTCGGCCGGCCGGTCCGGGCAGGCCGACGAGGATGTAGTCGAGGCAGCTCGGCTGGTCGCCGAAGTTGACGGACTCCTTGTGGGAGATGTCCCATGTGCCCTGCGGCAGCGCCGGGTCGGCGAACCGCCAGGAGTCCAGCAGGACCAGGCCGGGCGCGGCGGGCGCGGTCTTGTACCCGCAGATCAGCCGGATCTCGTCGAAGTCGGGTTCGGCGTTGAAGTCGCCGGTGACGACCGGCGGATAGGGGCCGGTGGCGCGTTCGACCACGAAGGCGGCCAGCTCCCTCACCTGCGCGCAGCGCACCTCGGACTCGGGGACACCGGAGTTGAGGTGGGTGGTGAAGAACGGCAGCGGGCCGCCCGGCACGTCGATCAGGGCGTGCAGCGCGGTCTTGCCGTCGTCGGGGAACCCGGGGACGGTCGGCAGCCGGCGCTCCGCGCTCTCCAGGATCGGGTGCCGACTCAGGACGGCGACACCGACGTCCACGGACGTGTCGCCGCCGTTGCGGGAGTGCCAGCGGTCCTGGACCGGCGAGCGGGACCAGACCCAGTGCATGCCGAGCCGCTCCGCGAGCCACCCGGCGAGGTTCTCGCCGTCCTCGCCGTCGGCCGCCCACACCTCCTGGAGGCCCAGGACGTCGGGACGTTCGGCCTCCAGGGTGCGGGCGATGGCCTCCCGGCGCTGCTGCCAGGGGCCGAAGCGCCACCACAGGTTCCACGTCATGACGCGGATCGTGTCCGTGCCGATATCCACTGGCCGCTGCCTCTCGTCGTGTCTACGGTGACGGAATGCCCACCCAGGTGATCATTCTGAACGGCGGCTCCAGCGCGGGGAAGAGCTGTCTCGCCCGCACCCTCCAGTCCGTCCTGCCCGGACCGTGGCTCACTTTCGGCGCGGACACGCTCGTGGAAGCGCTGCCGGAGCGGATGCGGTCCTCCGGCGACGGGGACGGCATCGTCTTCGGACCCGACGGCGAGGTGACCCCCGGCGCGGAGTTCCGGCGGCTGGACATCGCCTGGTCGCGGGGTATGGCGGAGACGGCCCGCGCGGGCGCGCGCCTGGTCCTGGACGAGGTCTTCCTCGGCGCGGCGGCGTCCCAGGCCCGGTGGCGCGACGCCCTGACCGGCCTCGACGTGCTGTGGGTCGCGGTGCGCTGCGACCCGGAGGTGGCCGCCGCCCGGGAGGCCGCCCGCGGTGACCGCGCCACCGGCATGGCCAGGTTGCAGGCGGAGTCGGTGCACCGCGGCGTCGTCTACGACCTGGCGGTCGACACCTCCCGCGCCGACACGCTGACCTGCGCCCGTACGATCGCCGCGCACGTCGTCGGCTGACGGTCCGCCGGCCGGCGGTCGCCCGGTCCGTACAACAGCACCGACTTGCGTTCCCATGGGCGCAAGTCTGCGCGTCGGTCGGGCCACCCGGCTGCCGGCGGGGAGCGGCGGGTGCGCCCGCGCGGGCTGTCGCTCAGAGGCGTTCGGGCCCCTGCGGGGGATGGGTGGCGACGCGGCGGTAGAGGGACTGGGCCTCGTCGGAGCGCCCCAGGCGGTCGAGGCAGCCGGCCTCGTCGTTGCGGCTGGAGAGGGTGTCGGGGTGGTCCGCGCCGAGCACGCGTTCCCGCGCGTCGGCGACCTCGCGGTAGAGCGTGAGGGCGCCCGGCCAGCGGCCGAGGTGGGACAGGCAGACGGCCACCTCGCGGGTGCTGACCAGGGTGTCGGGGTGGTCCGCGCCGAGCACGCGCTGCCGGACGGCGGCCACGTCGCGCGCCTCGGCCAGCGCACGGTCCCACTGTCCGAGCAGGCCCAGGTTGACGCCGAGGGCGTGCCGGGCCCGCAGCGTCTCCTCGTCGCTGGACCCCGCGGTGCGGGTGCGGGCGGCGACGAGGTCCTCGTAGAGCCCGAGGGCCTCCTCGGTGCGGCCGAGCCGCCCCAGGCAGATGCCGATCTCGTAGCGGGCGGCGAGCGTGTCGGGGTGGTCGGGCCCGAGCGCGCGGGCGCGGGCGTCGGCGACCTCGCGGTAGGTGTCGAGCGCTTCGGCCCACCGACCGGCCTGGCCGAGGGAGAAGCCCACCTCGAAGCGGGTGCCGAGGGTGTCGGCGTGGTCGGGCCCGAGCAGGCGGGCCCGGGCGTCCGGCCACCTCGACGGCCGTGGTGTACGCCTCCTCCGCGCGCCCCAACTGCCCGAGGTTGTAGGCCAGGTTGTGCTTGCAGTGCAGGGTGTCGCGGTGGTCGGGGCCGATCGTGCGCTCCCGGGCGGAGAGCACGGCGGACAGTTCCTGGTGCGCCTCCAGGTGCCGGCCGAGCGCGCCGAGGGCGTACGCCGCCTCGTGCCGCGCGGCGAGCGTGTCCGGGTCGTCGGGGCCGAGCACGCGGCGCCGTACCTCCGCCACGTAGGCGTACAGCCGCAGCGCCTCCTCGTTGCGGCCGAGCCGGGTGAGGCAGTACGCCGCCTCGTACCGGCTGGCCAGGGTGGCCCGGTGCTCGGTGCCCTGGGCCCGGTCGCGGCCGGTGGCGACGGCGGTGTGCAGTTCGTACGCCTGCTGCCAGTTGCCGATCCGGCCGAGCGCGGCCGCCTCGGCCTGGCGGGCGTCGAGCGCGGCGAGCGCCTCGGGGTCCGCGGTGGCGCCGATGGTACGGGTCGACCAGGCGCCGGTCAGTTCGTGGTGCGGGGCGGCCGGGACCCGGCGGGCGCGGGTGGAGTGCGCGGCGGGCCCGGTGGCGAGGCTGCTGGCCCAGCCGGGGACGGCGGGGGCGACGGCGTGGCCGACGCTCGCGCCGGCCAGCATCGCCTTGAGCCGGCCGCCGACGTCGGCGGCGTCCTGCGGCCGGTCCTCGGGGTCCTTGGCGAGCAGGTCGAGGATGAGGCGCTCCAGCTCGGCGGGCAGCTCGGGGCGCTTGGCGCGCGGCGGCTCGGGCGCGGAGTCGCGGTGCCCGACGAGGATCGACCAGGCGTCCTCAAGGTCGAACGGCGGCCGCCCGGTGGCCAGTTCGTAGAGCACGCAGCCCAGCGAGTAGAGGTCGCTGCGCTGGTCGACCTCCGAATCGCCGATCTGCTCCGGCGACATGTAGTGCGGGGTGCCCATGGCCATGCCGGTGCCGGTGAGGCGGGAGGTGAAGCCGATGTCGTGGCCGAGCCGGGCGATGCCGAAGTCGCAGATCTTCACGGCGCCGTCGGTGAGCCGGATGATGTTGGCCGGTTTCAGGTCCCGGTGCACGACGCCCTGCGCGTGGGTGTAGGCGAGGGCGGCGGCGACCTGTTCGGCGATGTCGGTGATGTCGGGGACGGGCAGCGGGTGCCGGCCGGCGTCCTCCAGCACCTGGCTGAGGTTGCGGCCGTCGAGCAGTTCCATGACGAGGAAGAGCAGGCCGTCGTGCTCGCCGAAGTCGTGCACGACGGTGATCCCGCGGTGCTGGAGGGACGCCGCGACGCGGGCCTCCCGGCGGAAGCGCTCCTGGAGGATGCGGGTGAACCCGGCGTCCCCCGAGTGCCCTGAACCGCCCACGGGCTTCAGGCACTTGACCGCGACCCTGCGGCCCAGCGACTCGTCCAGCGCCCGCCAGACCTGGCCCATGCCGCCGCGGCCGATCAGCTCGTGCAGCCGGTAGCGCCCCTGGATCAGCGTGGTGCCGTCGCCGGCGCCGTCCGCGCCGCCGGCCCCCTGCCGCCGGTCGTGCTCCCTCTCGTGGTCCCGGTCGTGCTCTCTGTCGTGTTCCCGGTCATGGTGTCCCGCCGCCATCAGCGCCGCCGCCCCCGTGCTTCTCGGTGCTTCCCCGCCTCCAGTATGGCGGGGACCGGCGTCACGGGGGACAGCGCATCAGGGCACATCGGGGGCGGCCGCGGGCAGCCGGCGCACGCGAGGGGTGGGTACCCGGGCCGAGCCGCCCGACCGCCTTGAGGATATGGCCGGGCGGGAGCTGCCAGCGCACCGTCGCCGGGATCGCGCGCAGCAGCCGGCCCCCGGCGCGCAGCCGCCGGTCGGTCGCGGCCCGCGACGGCACCGGCCGCCCGTACAACTCGTGGGCGTACGGCGGCAGTGCGGCGAAGGCGGTGCCGGAGGCCGTGCCCCACACCGCGAGCCGCACCGGGAGCAGCGCCCGGGGCACCGGCGGTGCCTTGAGGAACCGGACGACGTCCAACGCCTCGGGGGTCGCGGCCAGTTCGGGGCGGACCCGGTCGAAGTAGCGGGCCAGCGCGGCGGTGTCCGCGGGTACGGCGGCCGGGTCGAGGCCGACCAGCCGGGCGGACTCGCGCTGTTCGTCGACGTAGGCGTCCGCGTGGGCGTCGGTGAGCGGGTAGCCGGAGCGGCGGGCGACGCTCAGGTAGGAGTCGATCTCGGCGCAGTGCACCCACAGCAGCAGTTCGGGGTCGTCGACGGGGAAGCGCTCCCCGGTGCCGGGGTCGGTGGCGGTGAGCCGGCGGTGGATGCCGCGGATACGGGCGCCGGCCCGCTCGGCGGCGAGCGTCGTGCCGTAGCTGATCTCGCCGACGAAGGAGGCCGTGCGCAGCAGGCGCCCCCACGCGTCCCGGCGGAAGTCGGAGTTCTGGGTGACGCCCCGCACGGCCCTGGGGTGCAGGGCCTGGAGGTAGAGGGCGCGCACGCCGGCGATCCACATGACCGGGTCGCCGTGCAGCTGCCAGGTCACCGAATCGGGTCCGAACAGCCCGGGGTCCTCGTCGCGCATCGCCGCCTCCTTGTGCCGCCCACGGTAGTCGGCGCCGCCCGGCGCGGGGAGGCCGCGGTCCGCGGACGACACCCCTCGTCCGCGCGGAGCGGGGTTTCGCCGCCGCCGTGGGTGATACTGCGACTGCGCTGGTGGGCGGCGGGTCCACCGGGCCGCGGACCGACGCGAGGACGTGCACATCGATGGCCGACGGGCAGCAGCGGCGCGCGGCGGCCGGTGGTCCCCGGCGGCCTCCGGAACGGGGCCGGGCGGTGTGGGGCCCCCGGCCGCCCGTCCCGGCGCCGGCGGCCGCCGGCGCCGGGTGCTGCGCCTGCTGGCGTTCGGCCTGTCGGTGTCGGTGCTGCTGGCCGCGGGCGCGGGGGCGCTGCTGTACCTCCGGCTGGACGGCAACCTGCGGGCCATGCCGCTGTTCGGCGGCGTCGGCGGGGACGCGGGCACCGAGCGCCCCGACGCCTTCGGCCGTACTCCCGTGAACGTCCTGGTGATCGGCTCCGACAGCCGCGCCGACCCCGCCGACTGCCGGCTCGGCGGCGACTGCGGGCCGGGCCGGAACGCCGACGTGGAGATGGTGCTGCACATCTCGGCCGACCGCTCGCACGCCACCGCGCTGAGCATCCCGCGCGACACGGTGACCGACCTGCCGGCCTGCCGCACCCCCCGGGGCGGGATCGCCGCGGCCCACCGCGGCCCGGTCAACTCCACGCTCCAGTACGGCCCCGGCTGTACGGTCGCGGCCGTGCACACCCTCACCCGTATCCCCATCGACCACTTCGTGATGGCGGACTTCGCCGGTGTGGTGCGGATGTCCGACGCGGTCGGCGGGGTGCCGGTGTGCGTGGACCGCGACGTCTACGACCCGTACTCGCACCTGAAGCTGGCCGCGCGGCGGGCACACGCTGCGCGGCGCGCCGGCGCTGGAGTGGCTGCGGTCCCGGCACGCCTTCGGGGACGGCAGCGACGTGGGCCGTACGGCGGCGCAGCACCTGTTCCTGTCCGCGCTGGCGCGCCGGCTGCGGACGAGCGGCTCGCTCACCGCCCCGGCGAGGATGCTGTCGCTGGCCGACGCGGCGACGCGGGCGCTGACGGTGGACCCGGGCCTGGGGGACGTCACGAAGCTGATCGGGCTGGCGGACGACGTGCGCAAGGTGCCGTCGGCGCGGCTGGTGTTCGCCACGATGCCGACGGCGCCTGACCCGTTCGACCGGGCCCGGGTGGTGCCCGGGCCGGCGGCGGACCGGGTGTTCGCCGCGGTCGCCGCGGACCTGCCGCCGCGCACGCCGACGGCCCCGGGGACCCCGCACGCCGCCTCGCGGATGGACGAGTCCTTCGCCGACGTGCCGGCGGCCCGGCGGCCCGAACGCTCCGCGCCCACCGGATGCGCCAGGTGGCCACAGCCGCCACGGTCAGGGTGCGCGGGACCGCGATGAGCCCGGTGGCCGCCTTCGCGGCGACGCCGAAGATCCCGGTGTCCGCGCCGTGAGCGGCCGCCGGCCGGCCGACCGGGGCCGCGCCGGCGCTGGCGCGCCCGCGCGCCGGACCGCCCAGGGAGCTGTGCGCCGGCCGGGGCGGCGGGCGGGAAGGAGCGCGGAGCGATGCGGGTAGCGGTGGCCGGAGGGACCGGGCTGACAGGGCGGCACGTGGTCCGGGGCGCTGGCGGCGCGCGGCCACGAGCCGGTGGTCGTGGCCCGCTCCCACGGTGCGGACCTGCTCTCGGGCGAGGGCCTGGACGACGCGCTGGCCGGGGTGGACGCGGTCGTCGACGTCAGCGACCTGAAGACGGTGCGCCGCAGGTCGGCGGTGCGCTTCTTCGAGACGGCGGGCCGCCACCTGCTCGCCGCCGAGGAGCGCGCGGGCGTACGCCACCACGTCGCACTGTCGATCGTCGGCGTGGACCGGGTCGACTGGGGCTACTACGAGGGCAAGCGCCGGCAGGAGGACCTGGTCCGGGCCGGCGCCGTGCCGTGGACGGTGCTGCGTGCGACGCAGTTCCACGAGTTCCCGGCCCAACTGCTCGCGCGGGTGCCGGGTCCGGTGGCGCCGGTCCCGCGGATGCGGGTGCAGCCGGTCGCGGTACGGGAGGTGGCCGTCGTCCTGGCCGAGCTGGCCACCGGCCCGGCGCTGGGGGACGCGCCCGAACTGGCGGGTCCGCGCGAGGAGTCCGTGCCCGACATGGCGCGCCGGCTGCTGAGCGCCCGCGGCTCGCACCGCCTGGTGGTGCCGGTGCGGCTGCCCGGAGCGGCGGGCCGCGCCATGGCCGGACGGCGCGCTGCTGCCCGCCGGCGCCGGGCCGCGCGCCGCCCAGAGCTTCCACGCGTGGCTCGCCGCCGGCCACGACCCGGCGCGCGGGTGAGCGGTGGGGCGCCGCCGGTTCGGCAGGACGGCCGCCGCCACTGCCTGCCGCCTCAGCCCCAGAACGCCTCGGCGAGCGCCGTCCCGGTGAACGCGGCGCCCAGCCCCGCGGCGAGGCTGCCGACGACGTTGGCGACGGCGTAGAAGCGGGTGCCGCCCTCGGCGAGCCGCAACGTCTCGTAGGAGAAGGTCGAGTAGGTGGTGAGCGCCCCGCACAGGCCGGTGCCGAGGAGGAGTTGGAGGTGGGCGGAGGCGTGGCCCGCGGCGGCGGCGCCGGAGACGAAGCCGAGGATCACGCACCCGCTGACGTTGACCGCGAAGGTGCCCCACGGGAAGACGGTGTCGTGCCGGGCCTGCACGAAGCGGTCGGTGAGGTAGCGCAGGGGGGCGCCGACCATGGCCCCGGCGATCACCAGCAGCCAGTTCACGCGGGCACCCCCCGGACCGCCGCCACGGACCGGCGCGTCGTCACCGCGGCGGCCCACACGGCGAGCAGCGCGGCGGCGAGGGTGAGGGCGAGATACGCCAGCGCGGTACGGGGATGGCCGTCGTCGATCAGCCGGCGCGCGTCGACGGCGTAGGTGGAGAAGGTGGTGAAGCCGCCGAGGATGCCGGTGCCGAGGAAGGGCCGCACGAGGTGGTGCGCGTTCCACACCTCGGTGACCAGGACCATCAGCACGCCGATGGCCGCGCAGCCGACGGCGTTGACGGCGAGGGTCGTCCAGGGGAAGGCGTTCGGCGCCGAGGGCCACAGGAGGGCGGCGCCGTAGCGGGCGCAGGCGCCGATCGCGCCGCCCACCGAGACCGCCGCGATCACGGGGGCGGGGTGCGGCCGGATCTCGGCGAGCTGTTCCGGGTCGTGGAGGTCGACATCGGAGTCGACCGGCTCGTCGGCCCTCAGGTGGTGGACCGGGACGGGGGGCTCTGCCACGTGCTTCTCCTACTCGCAGGGTACGGCGCGCGTACGGACCGGCCGCCGGGGCGGCCGGGGCGACGCGCGCGTCGCAAGCAGGGACCGTTGGCGGCATCCTCGCCGCGGTTCGGGTACGGCGGGCCCCACCGCCGTGCGGCGCCGCGAGGGCGCCACTGCGGATCAGTCTATCGGTTCCGCGGCAGGCCCCGGCGGCGAACCGGTGTGCTCCCTGGCGCGGCGGCGCAGGCGCGCACGGTCCCCGCCGTCACCACGGGCGGAGCCCCGCCCGGGTCGGCCGCCGGCCGGCCGCGCGCCGGGAAACGGGTTGCCACGGCCGCCGCACCCGGGAAACGGTACGGGCATGCAGCCTCACGACGCCTCGCCCTTCGAGGGCACCGCCCCGTACTACTCCCGGGCCCGGCCGCCGTACGCGCGGCAACTGGTCCCCGCGCTGGTCGAGCGGCTCGGGCTGGACGGCACGGGACGACTGCTCGACGCGGGCTGCGGCCCCGGGACACTGGCCCTGGCGCTGGCCGGCTCCTTCGCCGAGGTGGTCGGGCTCGACCCGGACCCGGGGATGCTCGCGGAGGCCGAACGGCAGGCCGCCGAGCGGCCGTCGCCCCGTCCGCGGTGGGTCAGGGGCCGCGCGGAGGACGTGGCGGAGCTGGGCCTGCGGGATCTGCGGCTGACGGTGTTCGGGCAGTCCTTCCACTGGACGGACCGCGCGCCGGTCGCCGACGCGCTGTACGCGCGCACACGGCCGGGCGGCGCCCTGGCCGTCGTCAACCACGACATCGGCGCCCGGCCCGCACCGCCCGGGCCCGGCCTGCCCCGCATCCCGCACGCGGAGGTCGACGCCCTGCTCGCGCGCTACCTCGGCCCCGGCCGCCGGACCACGCAGGCGCTGCACGACCCGGGCCCGGCCCCGCACTCCGACGTGCTGGCCGCCTCCCGCTTCGGGGCGCCCGAGCGGATCGTGCTGCCGGGGCGCGAGGACCTGGTCCGCACGCCCGACGACGTGCTCGCCTACCTCTACTCCACGTCCTTCGCGGCGTCCCGGCTGTTCGGGCGCCAACGCACCCGGTTCGAGGACGACTTGCGGGCCCTGCTGCGCGTCCACGCCCCGCAGGGCCTGCTGTGGGAGTGGCCCGGGGACACCGAGGTCCTGCTGTGCGTGCGGTGACCCGGCTCCCGGCCGGGCGGGCGCGCCCCTGACACGCCGTGGCGCGCCGCCCCCCGCACGGAGGGTGACGGCCGGTCACACTGACGGGACGGCCCCACTCCCGCTGCCCCGCGAGGTGCCCATGACGTTCGGCCTGGCCCGCGGCACCCTGAGTCCCCGGGTCCCGCTGCGCCCCGGCGAGGGCGACAAGAACCGGCTGACCAGCCTGGAAGGGCTCGCCGCCCTGTCCCTGGACGCGCTCAGCTCGGTCGCGTACGGCCCGGAGGCGATCGTCCTGGTACTGGTGGCGGCCGGCAGCGGGGCGCTGTCGGCGACGCTGCCGGTCACGCTGGTCATCACCGGGCTGCTCGCCGTGCTGGTGGTCTCCTACGGCCAGGTGATCGCCGTGCACCCGGACGGCGGGGGCGCGTACGCGGTGGCGAAGACAGGACCTCGGGCCGCGGACCAGCCTGCTCGCGGCGGCGAGCCTGGTCGTCGACTACGTGCTGACGGTCGCGGTCAGCCTGGCCGCCGGCGCCGCGGCACTCGCCTCGGCGTACCCGTCGCTCGGCTCGCACCTGCTGGGCGTGTGCCTGGTCGGCCTGGCCCTGCTGACGGCCGTGAACCTGCGGGGGGTCGCCGAGAGCGCCCGGGTGCTGATGCTGCCCACCGCCCTGTTCGTCGTGAGCATCCTCGGCATCGTCGTCATCGGACTGCTGCGCGGCCACCCGGCGGCCGTCGTCGGCACCGCGCAGCCGGTGCACGCCACCGAGGCGCTGGGCATCCTGCTGCTGCTCAAGGCGTTCTCGGCCGGCTGCTCGGCCCTGACCGGAGTGGAGGCGATCGCCAACGGCGTGCCGACCTTCCGGGTCCCGCGCGTCCGGCGGGCCCAGCACACCGAGCTGATGCTCGGCGGCCTGCTCGGGCTGATGCTGGTCGGGCTGTCGGTGCTGATCCGCCGCGACCACGTGGCCCCGCGCGGCGGCGTGACGGTGCTGGCGCAGCTCACCGCCGGGTCGTACGGCACCGGCTGGGCGTACTACGCCACCAACCTGATCGTCACCCTCGTCCTCGGGCTCGCCGCCAACACCAGCTTCGGCGGCCTCCCGGTGCTGATGAGCCTGCTGGCCCGCGACCACCGGCTGCCCCACCTGTTCGGGCTGCGCGCGGAGCGGCCGGTCTACCGGTACGGCGTGGTCGCGCTCGCGCTGCTGGCGGCGCTGCTGCTGACCGCGGTCGACGCGGACACCCACCGGCTGCTGCCGCTGTTCGCCATCGGGGTGTTCATCGGCTTCTCGCTCAGCCAGGCCGGCCTGGTCCGGCACTGGGCGGGCGAGCGGCCCGACGGGTGGCTGCGCCGGGCGGCGGTCAACGGCCTCGGGGCGGTGCTGACGACGGTGGCCGGCATCGTGCTGCTCAGCACGAAGTTCCTCGCCGGGGCGTGGGTGGTGGTCGTCGCGGTGCCGCTGCTGATGCTGCTCTTCAGCCGGGTGCAGCGCTACTACACCGCCGTCGGCGCCGAACTGGGCCTCGGGCAGATCCCGCCGCCGCCGTCGCGTACCGGCCCCGGCCTGGTCATCGTGCCGGTCGGCGAGGTGAGCCGGCTCGCCCGGCACGCGCTTTCCGCGGCCCTCGCGCTCGGCGACGAGGTCGTCGCCGTCGCCGTCACGCCGATCCGGCCCGGGCGCGGGCCCTGCGGGAGAGCTGGGACCGGTGGGACCCGGGCGTGCGGCTGGACATCGTCGACAGCCCGCACCGCTCGCTGGTGCGAGCCGATCGTCGGGTACGTGCAGCAGGCGGCGGCCGGCGGGCGGCAGATCGCCGTCCTCATCCCGGAGGTCGAGCCGCGGCACCGCCGCTACCAGATCCTCCAGAACCAGCGCGGCATCCTGCTGGCGACCGTGCTGCGGGCCCGTACCGACGTGGTCGTCTGCCTGCTGCCGTACCGCCTGCGCAGGTGAGTGCGAGCGGCGCCGGGGCGGTGACGGCCGAGTCGCGGGGCCGCCCGGGGAGGACGAGAATGGGGCCCACGAACCGTAGCGGTGTACGGCGGGGACCGCGCGAGGCGCGGCCGGGCCGCGGCCGGGCGGGGATTGTCCGCGGCGGCGCGGGCGAGTGCGCGGAGCGGAAGGCCGCGCATTTCGGTCCGGCCGTGTCCGTGACGCCCGGCGTCCGGCCGTCCGATACTGGGCAGCGTGTGCCGGACGGCCGCGACCGCGCCGAGGCGCCGGGGACATGACCCGGCGTCAGCGCGGCGACCGGCCGGCCCGGGACCCACCGGACGCCGGCTCCACCAGGAGGTACTCCGTGAAGATGCTGATCAACGTTCCCGAGACCGTGGTCGCCGACGCGCTGCGCGGGTTCGCCGCGGTGCACACCGAGTTGACGGTCGACGTCGAACGGCGGGTGATCGTCCGGCGGGGCGCGCCCGTACGAGGGGAAGGTCGGGCTGGTCTCGGGCGGCGGGTCGGGGCACGAGCCGCTGCACGGCGGCTTCGTCGGGATGGGGATGCTCACCGCGGCCTGTCCCGGTGAGATCTTCACCTCCCCGGTGCCCGACCAGATGACGCGCGCCGCGGCGGCCGTGGACAGCGGCGCCGGGGTGCTGTTCATCGTGAAGAACTACACCGGTGACGTGCTGAACTTCGACATGGCCGCGGAACTGGCCGAGGACGAGGGCGTGCAGATCGCCAAGGTGCTGGTCAACGATGACGTGGCGGTCACCGACAGCCTCTACACGGCGGGCCGGCGCGGCACCGGCGCGACGCTCTTCGTGGAGAAGCTGGCCGGGCGCGGCGGCCGAGGAGGGCGCGCCGCTGGACCGGGTGGCGGCGATCGCCCGCCGGGTCAACGAGTCGTCCCGCAGCTTCGGGGTGGCGCTGAGCGCGTGCAGCACCCCGGCCAAGGGCGGCCCGACCTTCGATCTGCCCGACGGCGAGCTGGAGTTGGGCGTCGGCATCCACGGCGAGCCGGGCCGCGAGCGGCGGGCGATGATGACCTCGGGCGAGATCGCCGACGTGGCGGTCGACGCGGTCGTGGAGGACCTGCGGCCGGACGCGCCGGTCCTGCTGCTGGTCAACGGGATGGGGGCGACCCCGCTGCTGGAGCTGTACGGCTTCGCCGGCGAGGTGCACCGGGTGCTGGCCGAACGCCGGGTGCCGGTGGCCCGTACCCTCGTCGGGAACTATGTGACGTCGCTGGACATGGCGGGCGCCTCGGTGACGATCTGCCAGGCCGACGAGGAGCTGCTGCGGCTGTGGGACGCGCCGGTCTCGACCCCGGCGCTGCGCTGGGGCTGCTGACCGCGCCGGCCCCGACCCGCCCGCCCCGTTTGGAAAGGCACGGTATGAACGCCCTCCCCGACTCCCCGATCGACGCGGCCTTCCTGATGCGCTGGCTCGACGCGGCGGCCACCGTGCTCGACCGCGAGGCCGCGCACCTGACCGAACTCGACTCCCCCATCGGCGACGCCGACCACGGCAGCAACATGCGGCGCGGCTTCATCGCCGCGCGCACGGCGGTCGGGCAGGAGCCGCCGGACACCCCCGGCGGCGTGCTGGTCGCGGTGGGACGGCACCTGATCAGTACGGTCGGCGGCGCGTCGGGGCCGCTGTACGGCACGCTGCTGCGGCGGGCGGGCAAGGAGCTCGGCGACGAGGACGCGGTCTCGGCGGCCCGGCTGCGGGACGGCGCTGCGGGCCGGGACGGACGCGGTCGCGCAGCTCGGCGGCGCGGCCGCCGGGGACAAGACGATGCTGGACGCGCTGCTGCCCGCGCTCGACGCGATGACCGCGGTGGTGGACGCGGGCGGCTCCACGGCCGAGGTGCTCGGCGCGGGCGCCGCGGCCGCCGACGAGGGCGCGGCGGCCACCATCCCGCTGCGCGCCCGCAAGGGCCGGGCCAGTTACCTGGGCGAGCGCAGCATCGGCCACCAGGACCCGGGCGCCACCTCGGCGGCGCTGCTGGTCACCGCGCTGGCCGACACCGCACGGGAGGGCGCCGTATGACCGGGCCCGCGCAGCCGGCCGACGGCGCCCTGGTGGGCATCGTCCTCGTCTCGCACAGCGCGGCGGTGGCCACCGCCGTCGCGGAGTTGGCCGGCGCGCTGACCGGGGGCGGCTCGGACGTGCTGGTCGCGCCCGCGGGCGGCGGTCCGGACGGCGGCCTCGGCACCAGTTCCGAACTCATAGCGTCGGCCGCCGCGCTCGGTCGACCGCGGCGCGGGCGTCGCGGTCATAGCCGACCTGGGCAGCGCCGTCCTGACCGTCAAGGCGCTGCTCGCCGACGACGAACTCCCTTCCGGCACACGCCTGTTGGACGCTCCCTTCCTGGAGGGCGCGGTCGCCGCCGTGGTCACCGCCTCCACCGGCGCGGACCTGGACGCGGTGGCGTCGGCCGCCGCGGAGGCGTACGTCTACCGCAAGCTCTGACCGCCGCCCCGGGGCAGCGGCGCGCGTGGCCCCCTCCGCCCGCGTGCGGGCGAAGGGGGCCGGCCGAACCGGGGTTCAGCGCCCGTAGCGGATCAGGGAGCGGACCATCCGGCAGGTGATGTCGGACGGCGGGTGCACGCCGATCCGCTCGGCGGTCCTGCGGATCATCCCGTTCCCGGCCTGCGCCGGTTCGTACACACCCGAGTCGAGCAGTGCGATCGTCAGGCGCATCGTCTTCAGCCGGCGGTTGTGCGCGATGTACCACTCGCGCGGCCGCCCGGCGGGCAGCGGCTTCTTGGGCAGCGAGACCAGCGGCCCGGGTGTCTGCGGACGTGTTTTCAGGGGCAGTACGGCAGCGGCCATCGGCATCCTCCTGAGGCGTCGACCAACCCTCTCGAACACTTTCGATTTTACCCTCAAGCACTGACAAAGTCCCCTGGCCAGAGCCGGGTTCCGGACGCGACCCGCGACAGGGTGGGCGCGGACGCGTGGCCGGGGCCGGCCGCCGGGCGGCGGTCAGCCGTGGGTGGGAGCGGGCTTCGGGGCGGGGACGGCCGGTTCCGTCGATGCCTCCGCCGCTTGCGCCGCTCTGCCGGTGCGGACGCCTCCGCCGCGGCGATCTCCTCGGCGCTGAGGGGAAGGCCGTGCGGGTTGGCGGAGGCGGTGGCGAACTTCTTGACGAACAGGCAGGACACCGCGCCGAGGCCCATCACGGCGACGGAGACCAGCAGCGTCGGGTGCATCGCGTCGACGAAGCCGTGGCCGAAGACCGCGGTGGCGGCGTCCTGGAGGCGGTGGGCCTGCGCCGGGGGCACGCCCGCGGGGAGCCTCGTGCCGGAGGTGTTGCCCGCGACGTCCAGGTGCCGGCCCGCGTGGTCGAAGCCCCGTACGAATCCGGCGCGGAAGGCCGGCGGCACCGCGCCCGCCCGCGCCTGCGCCTGGTCCTTCAGGGCGGAGGCCAGCCGGCCCTGGAGGACCGCGCCCACCACCGCGCCGGCGAGCACCGAACCCACCTGCCGCAGCGCGTTGTTGACGCCGGACGCCGCGCCGGTGAGCTTCGGCGGCACGTTGCGCATCACCTCCGCGGCCATCGGCGCGAAGGTGCAGCCGGCGCCCATGCCCATGAGGAACAGCGGTGCGAGCAGGGCCGTCCAGCTCCCGCCGACGTCCGCGACCGCCATGATCCACGCCAGCCCGCCGCCGAAGAACGCGAGCCCGGCCAGCAGTATCCAGCGGCCGCCCAGTTTGACGGTCAGCACGCTCGCCGGGCCCGCCATCACGAACGTGCCGACCGACAGCGGCAGCAGCACGAGACCGGACTTGAGCGCGCTGAAGCCCAGCACCGACTGGAGGTAGACGGTG
Source organism: uncultured Actinomycetota bacterium (assembly GCA_963820715.1). GTDB lineage: Bacteria > Actinomycetota > Actinomycetes > Streptomycetales > Streptomycetaceae > Actinacidiphila. The sequence continues at coordinate 92,193 of CAWGAU010000012.1, forward strand.
ATGGGCAGGAACAGGCCCACGATGCCGAACGAGATCGCGATGCCGACGATGTTCATCAGGGTGAAGTTGCGGTCCCTGAAGAGCGAGAACGGCACCAGCGGCTCGTTGTCCTGCTGGCCGCGCTGGTACAGCAGGAAGACCGCGGCGAGCACGGCGGACGCGCCGATCGACGCCCAGATCCAGCCGTTCCAGTCGTACTTCTGCCCCTCGATCAGCCCGAACGTGAGCAGCAGCAGCGCCGCCGAGGACAGGACGACGCCGGGCACGTCGAAGCGGTGCCTGACGGTGCGGGCGGGCGCGGGAATGAGGAGCACGGCGCCGGCCATCGCCAGCGCGCCGAGCGGCACGTTGACGAAGAAGATCCACCGCCAGTCGAGCCGGGTGACCAGCAGGCCGCCGACCGTGGGGCCCGTCGCGCCGGACACGCCGGCCACGATGCCCCACACGCCGAGCGCGGCGCCGCGCCTGTCGGCCGGGAAGACGTCCACGACCAGCGACAGGGTCTGCGGCAGCAGCAGCGGCCGCGCCGACGCCCTGCACCGCCCGGAAGGTGATCAGCTCCGTCGGGTCCTGCGCCAGCCCGCAGGCCAGGCTGGCCAGCGTGAACAGCGCCGACGCCGTAGACGAAGAGGTTCTTCTTGCCGCTCAGGTCACCGAGCCGGCCCGCGGTGATCGTCAGGACGGCCAGCGCCAGGGTGTACGCGTTGGTGATCCACAGGATCTCGTCGAGCGACGCGTTCAGGTGGTCCACCATGTCCGGGATGGCGATGTTGACGATCGTCAGGTCCAGCAGCGTCATAAAGAAACCGATGGACAGGACCGTCAGGATCGCCCACGGGTTCCCCCGCAACTTGTTCACAATGCCTCCTTGCTCCATTGCTCCCCAGAGGCGCGGGGCGGGGCGCGGTGTGACATCAGGAGGGGTGTGACATGGGGCGCTGTGAGACATCGGAGCGGGATATCGGCACGGGGCGTCGGAGCGGGGCATCGGCGCGGGCGGCGGGAACGGGCCGGACCGTCAGCGCACCAGGGCGCGCTCCAGCCGCCGCAGGGCCAGCGCGAGCGCCAGGCAGCCGAGGACGACCAGATAGCCCGCCGCCCAGCCGACCCGCGCGTCCATCACGCCGAGCGACGGCTCCCGGACGATCTGGATGCTCTGGTAGAGCGGCAGGCACTCCACGGCGATCTGCACCGGCCGCGGGTACACGCCCAGCGGGTAGAAGGTCGTGGCGAACAGGAACATCGGCAGCATCGCCAACTGGATGAGCTGGAAGTCCTGCCAGTTGCGCAGATACGTGACCACGGCCAGCCCGATCGCGGCGAACGCGAACCCGATGAGCAGCGCGCCCGGCACGATCAGCGCCGCCCACGCGGAGTGCACCAGCCCGGCCGCCCCCAGCACGCCTCGCGCGGCGGACGGTGAAGTCGATCCCGGCGACGGCCTCCTCGGGTGCGCCCTCGCCGCGCGGGGCGTGCACCTTGCGCAGGCCGGCCGCCTCGATGAGGGCGGTCGGCGGGCCGCCGGGCGGGCGGACCGGCGGGACCGGGTGGCGCGGGCGGCTCGGACAAGGCGGTCCTCTCGACGGTTCCCCCGGCGGGGCGGCTGCGGCCCCGCCGTCGCGTGCGGCGCTCCGGCGCGGGTCAGGACGCGCCGGAGCAGGGAAATCCCATCAGAGGAGTGCCGTAAGTTCAATACATTTTCAACGCAAGGACTCGACTGATCGATGCAACACCTCGGCGCCACACCATGGCCCCCGCGCCTCGGCGCAGGTCAGGGACGTACGTACCGGGCTACGGCGCCGGGTGGCCGGGGTCCGCAGAACCCGGTGCGGGCGCCGGCGCGAACCACGTCGGGTCGTCGCGCAGCGCCAGCTCGATCCGGCTGCGGGCGATCGGGCCCAGCTCGGGCAGCTCGTCCAGCGCGAACCAGCGCACGTCCAGCGACTCGTCGTCGTTCACCCGCGCCCGGCCGCCGACCGCGCGGCAGCGCAGCACGATGTCGATGTACTGGGCGTGGTCGCCGTTGTCGTAGACCACGGGCTCGTTGGTGAAGACGCTCAGCACCCGCTCGACCACCGCGGACACCGCGGTCTCCTCCTCGATCTCCCGCACCGCGGCCTGCGCGGGCTGCTCGCCGGGGTCGGGGATGCCGCTGATGAGCGCCCATCTCCCGGTGTCCGCACGCCGGTTGAGCAGCACCCGGCCGCGGTCGTCGAACACCACCATCACCACACCGGGCAGGAGCAGCAGGGTGTTTCCGGCCTTCGCGCGGATGTCCAGGATGAATTCCGGGGTCGCCATGCCACGAGCCTACGAGAAGTCGGGCGAACGCCACATCAGCACCAGATTTCACCATGTTCGGACCGGTTTCTGTGCGATATATCCACAGGCGGGTCCGTACCCGTTACGGTGACCGGGATGACAGCGCCCACGCGGGGAACGCGGGCCTGACGGCACCCCGTCACGCCCGCGTGGCGGCAGGGGGTACCGGGGGATGGACACGACGGCCGGCGGCGTGCCGGGCACTGCGCGAGCGGGACGCACCGACGGCCCCGCGCCGCAGCAGCAGCAACTGATACGGCCCGCGGGCGGCCGGGCCGTGGACGCGGCCGGGATGGTCGTGCTGGCCTGCTGCGCGGTGTGGGCGCTGATCTGCGCGGCCGGGCGCGACGCCCGCCCCGAGGACACCCTCCTCGCGCTGCTCGCCGTCACCTCCGGGTACGCCGCCGGGCGGGTCCTCGGCGCGCTGCTGCCCGTACTCACCCCCGCGGTCGGGGCGGTCGTCGTCCTCGCGCTGGTCCTGCGCCGCCGTTCCGGCCGGCCGCCGGCGGGCACGCGCCGCTCGGCGATCCCGCCGCGGACGCCGCGCTGCTCGTGCTCGCGGCCGGCGCGGCCTGCTGCGCCGCCTGGGGCGCGCCGCGGCCGGTGGTGCGCGTCGCGCTGCTGCTGGTCGCCGCCGGGGCCGCGGCGGCGGCGCTGGCGCTGGGTTCGGTGGCCGGCTGCGCGGCGTGCGCGGCCACGCTGCTGTGGTCGCTGGCGGCGGGCCGGACGCGGCGCCGCGCGACCGGGCTCGCCGTGCTCGCGCTGCTCGCGGCGCTGGTGGTCGGCGCGAGCTACGCCGTGGCGGTGAACGCGCTGCCCTCCGGGCTGTCCGGGTCCCTCACCGGGCAGCTCACCCGGCCCCGGGTCGAGCTGTGGCACCAGGCCGTCGGCCTCGCCCGGCACCACCCGCTGCGCGGCGTGGGACCGGGCCGCTTCGCCGAGGCCAGCGAGACGACTGCCCGCCGACACGCCGGTCGGACCGACGCCCCGGTCCGCGCCCTTCCAGCTCGCCGCGGAACAGGGGGTCGTCGGCGTCGCGCTGCTGGCCGCCGCCTACGCCTGGGCGCTGTGCGCCCTGTGGCGCTCACCGCGCCCCACCCCGGTCGTCCTGACCGCCGCGGCCGCCCTCACCGGGCTCGCGCTGCTCGCCAGCGTCGACCCCGTGCTCGGGTACACCGCGATCACGGCCTCGGCCGGCCTGCTCACCGGGCTGACCACGTCCCGCCCGCTGCTCGATCCCTAGCGCCCCGGCGGGAAAGGCTCAGCGGTTCACCCACCGGTTCGCGGCGTCCGGCACGGCACCTCGCCGCGTTGTCGGAGTCATCCGGGTACGCCGGGTACGAGGATGGTCCTCCGCCTTGCGACGCACCGCACCGGACGCCGCGAACCCGGCGAACCTCTCCGGCCGGAGCACTGGCGCCCGGTTCACGGCGGCGGGGGCGGGGGCGGCCGTCGTCCTCAGGGGACCGACTAGTGCTGCTGCGGCGGCGGGGGCGGCAGAAGCAGGAGCGCGCGGATGGTGCGGACCGCGCCTTCCGGGTCGTCCACGGTGACGGTGAAGCGGCGGCCGGCGCCGAGGTCGATGATGATGCCGGGGCCGCGCCGCACCACGACGGCCGTGCCCTTCTCCGGCCGCCACCGGTAGCCCCAGCCGCCCCAGCTCCGCGGGCTGATCAGCGGGACCAGGTGCGCGCCGCTGACCTCGCCGAGCGGGATACGGCGCCGCGGCACCCCGATGTGGCCGCAGCGGACGTCGACGCGCGTCGCAGTCGACGCGGACGTGCACATGGGTGAAGGCGATCGTGCCGAAGAGGATCAGCAGCCCGACGGCGAGGCAGCCCACCACCGACATCACCAGCGGTGCGAGCCCCGACGGCTTGTCGGGGCCTTCCACCGCGAGGGCGATGCCGAGCGCCAGGCAGGCGGCGCCGGCGGCTGCGAGCAGCCACTGCATACGGTTACTGGCCCGGCCCGTCCACACCTGGGACGCGCCGGTCTCCGGCCGGGGAGCGTGCGTCATGCATCGCAGCGTACCCACCCGCCGGGCGGACGGGCACGGTCCACGCGTCAAGCCGTGGCGGGTGTCACGGCGAGCGCCGCGCCCTCGGCGTACGCCAGCGCCGACGTCCGGCAGCGGGGCCGCCCGGCCGCCGAGGACCACGTCGAGGCCGCCCCGGCCGGGCCCCGCGCCCCGGTCCGCGCCGATCCTGCGCAGCGCCTGCGCGGCCACCGCGTCCGCCGATCCGTACAGCGCCGCGCCCGGTACGGCCGCCGCGATCCGGTCGGCGACCAGCTCGTAGTGCGTGCAGCCGAGGACGACCGCGCCCACGCCCGTCGGAGTGAGCGCCGCGGCGGCGGCCACCGCGGCCGCCACGGCGTCGGGGTCGGCCGCCTGCACGGCGTCCGCCAGGCCGGGGCACGGGCACCTCGGTGACCGCGGCGCCGTTGCCGAACTCCGCGATCAGGCCGCGCTGGTAGGCGCTGCCCGTTGTCGCGGGCGTGGCCCAGATCGCGACCGTGCGGTGCTCGGCCGCCGCCGGCTTGATCGCCGGGCACGGTGCCCACGATCGGCAGGCCCGGCTCGAACTCGGCTCTCAGCGCGGGCAGCGCGTGCACGGAGGCGGTGTTGCAGGCCACGATCAGGGCGTCCAGGCCGTACGCCGCGGCCGCCCGCGCGCACGCCAGCGCCCTGCTCGCCACGTCCTGCGGGCTCCGCGGCCCCCACGGCATGCCCTCGGGGTCCGACGCCAGCACCAGGTCCGCGTCCCCCCGCATCCGCCGCACCGCGGCGGCCGCCGCCAGCAACCCGATCCCCGAATCCACCAGCCCGATCTTCACGGCCCCCACTCTAACGACGCGGTGCGCGGGAAGGGCCGCTGCCTGCCCGGCCGGTGAAGGATCTTGCCGCGTACCTGGTCACAGGGGGTCCTTGAGATACTCCGGCCATGGATACGAGTGCGAGGACGGACGGCATACGGGCGGACGGGGCGGCGCCCCGGACCGGGTCGGGGTGGCCTGTGGAGTGGGCGCTGCGTTCCGCGCAGCCGGCGGATGTCGAGGTGATCGCGGAGCTGCGGGCGGCGGTGATGCGCACGGACCTGGAGCGGCTGGGCCGGTTCGACGAGCACCGGGTCCGGCAGCGGCTGCGGGACTCCTTCTCCCCGCGGCACACGTCGGTCATCGAGTCCGACGGTGAGTTCGCGGGCTGCGTCACCGTGCGCCCGGCCGAGGACGGCCGGTGGCTGGAGCACTTCTACCTCGCCCCGCGCCTCCAGGGCCGGGGCCTCGGTTCGGCCGTGCTGCGAACGCTGCTGGGCCGGTTCGATGCCGACGGCGTTCCCGTCCGGCTGAACGTCCTGCAGGGCAGCGCCGCGCGACGGCTGTACGAGCGCCACGGGTTCACCGTGGAGGCTCAGGACCCGGTCGACGTCTTCATGGTGCGGCGGCCGGGCGCGGGCGCCCTCGGAACGTGAACGGGAACCCGAACGGCCGGGCGGGCCGCTCCGGGACGGTTCGCCGTAGCCGCTCGGCGCTGCCGAGGCGGGGGGAGGGCGCGGCCGCTTCCTTCCACCGGCCGGGGGGTGGGTCGGGCAGACTGCGGGGGTGAGTGTGATGACGGCAATCGCAGGGGTGTCCCTGGTCGCGTGGGTGTGGCTGCTGGCGGGGCAGGGAGGGTTCTGGCGCACCGATGTGCGGCTGCCGCGCGGGGCGCCGCGGGGCGCTGGTGAGCCGCAGCGGTGGCCGGACGTGGCGGTGGTGGTGCCCGCCAGGGACGAGGCCGAGGTGATCGCGGTGAGCCTGGCGTCGTTGCTGGCGCAGGAGTACCCGGGACGGGCCGAGGTGTTCCTCGTGGACGACGGCAGCACGGACGGCACCGGCGAGCTGGCGAAGGAGCTGGGCGACCAGGCACGGCGGCGCTGCCGTTGACGGTGACCTCGCCCGGGGAGCCGCCGGCCGGGTGGACCGGGAAGCTGTGGGCCGTGCGGCACGGCATGGCGCTGGCCCGGGAGCGCACGGCCCCGGAGTACCTCCTGCTCACCGACGCCGACATCGCGCACCGCCCGGACAGCCTGCGCGCGCTCGTCTGCCGCGGCGGTGGGCGCCGACCTGGACATGGTCTCCCTGATGGCCCGGCTGCGGGTGGAGACGGGCTGGGAGCGGCTGATCGTCCCGGCGTTCGTGTACTTCTTCGCGCAGCTCTACCCGTTCCGCTGGATCAACCGCCCCCGTACGCGCACGGCCGCCGCGGCGGGCGGCTGCGTGCTGATCCGCAGCGGCGCCGCGGAGGCCGCGAACGTCCCGGAGGCGATCCGCCAGTCGGTGATCGACGACGTGGCGCTGGCCCGGGCGGTGAAGCGTTCGGGCGGCCGCATCTGGCTGGGGCTGGCCGAGCGGGTGGACAGCGTGCGCCCGTACCCGGACCTGGCCGAGCTGTGGCGGATGGTCGCGCGCAGCGCCTACGCGCAACTGCGCCACAACCCCGCCGTGCTGGCGGGCACGGTGCTGGGCCTCGCGCTGATCTACCTGGTGCCCCCGCTGGCCGCGGTCGGGCGGCGCGCTGGCGGGCGCGTGGCCGCTGTGCGCGCTCGGCCTGGCGGCGTGGGCGGTGATGGCGGGCACCTATCTGCCGATGCTGCGGTACTACGGCCAACCCCCTTGGCTGGCCCCGCTGCTGCCGTACACCGCGGCGCTGTACCTGCTGATGACGGTGGACTCGGCGGTCGAGCACTACCGCGGCCGGGGCGCCGCCTGGAAGGGCCGGACCTACGCCAAACCGGACCCGTCCGCGTGACGGCGGGTCCCCCGTAGAAGTGCCGCACAACGGCCTGTCGGCACCGCCGCGGACCTCCCGCGCGCAGTCCCACCCGTATCCCCTGCCCCAGAACCGACCCGGCCGGGGCCTGCGTTACGCCCTCGATGCACGTCTTTTACCTGATCACATCATGAGACGGTGACCGTTTTTCACGCATTCGATCAGATTGGTGACCTGAGGCCACTCACAGCACGCAAAACAACCTTCTAATCGGTCTCCCCAACGACCACATCGTGGGCTTAACTTATGGGACATGACCACCCCCCGCGGTTCGTACGGTGGCGGCTACGGCAGCTACTACCCCTCGTCTGCGTCCTTCCCGGACACCCCGATCTACGACAGCCTCGTCGCTGAGCGCGGCACTCCGCAGATCGCCCCCATCCGCGTGCCCTCGCCCTACCCCTCGTACGACACCGGCGGCTACAACTCCTATGGGAGCGGCGGAAATCTGCCCGCGCTGCCGGCCTTGCCCGCGCTGCCGTCCGGGCCGTCGGCCCAGTCGCAGTACCAGCAGCCGCAGCAGCAGCCGGTGCACAACGGCTACCCGGCCGCCGGCTACCAGCAGCAGCCCGCCCCGTACATCGCCGCAGCAGCCCGCCGCGCCGCGCCCCGGCTACGCGGGCGGGTACTCGGAACGGCGCCGGTTACCCCGCGCAGGCCCCGCAGCCGTCACCCTCCGGTTACGAGGCGGCCCGTCCGGTGCCGCCGCGTCCGATGCCGCCCCGGCAGGTGCCCGGCGGCCACCCGGAGGAGCAGTACCCGCGCCGGAACCTCGGGCTCGGGGTTCCCCCGGCGCAGCAGGGCGGCGGCTACTACCAGGGCTGACGCGTGATCGGACGCCTGACACGATGAGGCCATGACCACGCCCACAGTCAGCGCGCTGCATGTCTATCCGGTGAAGTCGATGCGTGCGACCGGCACGCGGTCGGCGGTCGTGGAGCCGTGGGGGCTCGCGGGGGACCGCCGCTGGATGCTGGTCGACGCCCAGACGCTCAAGGCACGTCACCCAGCGTGAGGAGCCGGGTCTGGCGCGCGTGGACGCGGAGATCATCCGCGGAGGGCGGGCTGCGGCTGTCCGTGCCGGGGCGTGAGCCGGTGCGACGTGCGGTGCCGCGGCCGGGGCCGCTGGAGACGGTGCGGCTGTTCTGAACAAGGTGGAGGTGCTGCCGGCGGGCGGCCCGCGCGGACGCCTGGCTCAGCGGGCTGCTCGGCCGCGACGGTGCGGCTGGTGCACCTGGACGAGCCCGCGGTGCGGCGGCCGGTGAAGGCGGAGACCGGCAGGCCCGGCGAGACGGTCAGCCTCGCCGACGGCTATCCGCTGCTGGTGACCACCACGGCGTCGCTGGACGCCCTCAACGCGCTGATCGCCGAGGGCGACCGCGCCGGCGAGGGCCCGCTGCCGATGAGCCGGTTCCGGCCGAACGTGGTCCTCGACGGGAGCGAGCCGTGGGCCGAGGACGCCTGGCGCCGGATACGGATCGGCGAGGTCGTCTTCCGGGTGCCCGAAGCCGTGCGCACGGTGCGTGGTCACCACCACCGACCAGGTGACCGGCGCACGCGGCGGGGAGCCGCTGCGCACCCTGGCCCGGCACCGCAACGTCGACACGAAGCTGCTTTTCGGCCAGAACCTGATTCCCGAGCGATCCGGAACCCTGTACGTCGGCGACCGTTGATGACACTGGAGTGACGCGCGGGCGCGTGCGCCCGTCGATATCTGCGAACAGACCCGGTGATTCATGCATGAATCGCGCCGTTTGCGGTAGTTGATGGGTGAAGGGGGTGGCCGTCCATGAGGCGTCGCAAGAGGCTCACCAGGCTCGGGTGGCGGTGGCGGCGCAATGCCCTGCGCCGGCGTACGGACGTGGTGGAGTCCTGGCTCGTGCTGATCACCACCCTGCTCTTCTGCGCCGTCCCTGCGGTAGGTGTGTGGGCCGGGCACTCGGTGGACCGGACCCTTCAGCGCGTGGTCCGCACCCAGCACTCGGAGCGCAGCCTGGTGACGGCGACCCTGCAGCCGGGCAAGCCCGCCAAGGGCGACCTGACCATCTCCTCCTCCGGCGTGACCAGGAGCACCGCCGTGACCCACAGCAGCACCCTGCGCTGGACCGGCCCCGACCACAGCGTGCACACCGCCGCCGTCTCCTCCGACCTCCAGATCCGGCACCAGGGCAGGATCCTGCTGTGGACGGACCACAAGGGCGCCCTCGTGCCGCCGCCGCTCGACGACGGCGACCGCGACCACGCATTCGGTGCTCGCGGGCTTCGCGGCCGGCACCGGCCGGCGGCGGAGTGGTGCTGATATCCAAGGAGTTGCTCATGTGGCGGCTGATGAGGCGCCGGATGGACTCCTGGGAACGGGAGTGGGCGAGATTCGGCCAGGACTGGGGCCGCGCGGGCGCGGGCGGCTAGTCCCGCGCCGCGTCCGGCCGCCGAACACGCGTCAACAGCACGCCTCCAGCCACGCTACGGTTGATCCACGGTCGGCCGACGCAAGAGGTGGGGGCAGAGCAGCCCGATGGCACATGGCGTGGTGCAGGTGACCAACCCGAGCAGTTCTCGGTGGCGTCGCCGCACAGGTGAGTACGAATCGCTCGCCGCCGCGCTCGAAGCGGCGAGTGACGGCGATGTGCTCTCGGTGAGTTCCGGCACCTACCGGGAGAACCTGGTGGTGGACCACGCGGTCACACTGCGCTGCGCGGAGGGCCCCGGCACGGTGCGGATCGCCCCGCCCTCGGGTGTCGCCCTGACCGTGCGGGCCGCCGCCGCCGTGCACGACCTGCTCATCGAGTGCCAGGACGTCTCCTCGGCCGCCCTGCTGGTCGAGGCGTCCGCGCCGGAACTGTCGGGCCTGCGGATCAACACCCGCTCCGCGGTGGGCCTGGAGGTGCGCGACGGGGCCCGGCCGACCGTGCGCCGGCTGACCGTCGACAACCCGGCAGGCCTCGGCATCAGCGTGCTGGACGGCGCGGGCGGGCTCTTCGAGGAGTGCGAGGTGGTCGCCGCCGGTCAGACCGGTGTCGCGGTGCGCGGCGGCGCCGGCCCGCGGCTGGACCGCTGCCGGGTGCACCACGCCTCGGGCGCGGGCCTGTCGGTGACGGGTGAGGGCAGCACGCTGGAGGCCGTCGGCTGCGAGGTGTACGAGGTGCGCGGCACCGGCGTGCAGATGTCCGCGCGCGGCACCGGCCAGTTCACCGACTGCCAGGTGCACCGCACCACCGGCGACGGCATCACCCTGGACACCGACGCGGTCCTCGCGCTCGCCGACTGCGACATCCACGACATCCCCGAGAACGCCGTCGACCTGCGGGCCCGCTCGGTGCTGACGCTGACCCGCTGCACGGTCCGCCGCTTCGGCCGCAACGGCCTGTCGGTGTGGGACCCGGGCACCCGCGTGGACGCCAACCAGTGCGAGATCCACGACAGCACCGGCGACTACCCGGCGGTGTGGGTGAGCGACGGCGCCGTCGCCATACTGGACTCCTGCCGCGTCCACGACGTGCCCGACGCGCTGTTCGTCCTCGACCGCGGCTCGCGCGCCGACGTCGTGGACAGCGACTTCGCGCAGATCCGCAACACGGCCGTCTCGGTCAGCGACGGCGCGAACGTGCAGCTCGACGACTGCCGGATCAGGGAGGCCGCGACCGGCGCCTGGTTCCGCGACCACGGCAGCGGCGGCACCCTGTCCCAGGTCACCGTCGACAACACCGCGACCGGGGTGATCGTCACCAAGGGCGCCGACCCGGCCCTGGAGCGCTGCACGGTCACCAACCCCACCGAGGCCGGGATCTACGTCTCCGCGGAGGGCCGCGGCACGTTCAACGGCTGCCGGGTCACCGGCAGCCGCGGCTTCGGCTTCCACATCATCGACGGCTGCCGCTCCACCCTGACCCGCTGCCGCACCGAGCGCTGCGCACGCGGCGGTTACGAGTTCGCCGAGCCCGGCCCGGTCACCGAGGACTGCACCAGCGACCAGACGGCCGCGCAGGAGCCGCCCGTGGCCGTACCGCCGGCGCCCGTGCGGCAGAGCGCCGCCCAGTCGTACGGCCTGCTCGGCGCGGTGCCCGCGCCGCGGGCCGCCCAGGAGGCCGAGCCGGGGCCGGCGGCGCCGCCGGCCCGGGAGAGCGACACCGTGCTCGGCGACCTGGACGCGCTGGTGGGCCTGGACGGCGTCAAGCGCGAGGTGCGCACCCTCATCGACATGATCTCGGTCGGCCGCCGCCGCGAGCAGGCCGGGCTCAAGGCGCCCTCCCCGCGCCGCCACCTGGTCTTCACCGGCTCCCCCGGCACCGGCAAGACCACGGTGGCCCGGCTGTACGGCGAGATCCTGGCGTCACTGGGCGTGCTCGACCGCGGCCACCTGGTGGAGGTGGCGCGGGTGGACCTGGTCGGCGAGCACATCGGGTCGACGGCGATCCGCACCCAGGAGGCGTTCGAGCGGGCCCGCGGCGGGGTGCTCTTCATCGACGAGGCGTACGCGCTGTCGCCCGAGGACGCCGGCCGGGACTTCGGGCGCGAGGCGATCGACACGCTGGTGAAGCTGATGGAGGACCACCGGGACGCGGTCGTGGTGATCGTGGCCGGCTACACCGCCGAGATGGAGCGCTTCCTGGCCTCCAACCCCGGTGTGGCGTCCCGCTTCTCGCGGACCATCACCTTCGGCGACTACACCGCGGAGGAGCTGCTGCGGATCGTGGAGTGGCAGGCGACCGAGCACGAGTACCAGCTCGGCGAGGACACCGGCGAGGCGCTGCTCAAGTACTTCACGGCGATCCCCAAGGGCGCGGCCTTCGGCAACGGCCGCACCGCGCGGCAGACGTTCGAGGCGATGGTGGAGCGGCACGCGGTCCGGCTCGCGCACGTGCAGGAGCCGACGCACGAGGAGCTCCAGCTCCTCTATCCCGAGGATCTGCCCGCCCTGCCGTGACGCCGGGGACGGGAGAAACCCGCGGTGCGGGGAAGCGGGCGGCCGTCCTGCGTACACGCGGCGGCCGTGCACGTGGAAGGATGACCGCAGTACGAGCGCGGTCGACAGCGTGGACAACGACATGGACGGGACGGGGTCACGGGTGAGCGACAACCAGAACCTCCTCGCGGAGCAGCGGCGGGCCCTGATTCTGGACGAGGTGCGGCGGCGCGGCGGCGTCCGTGTCAACGAGCTGACCCGGCGGCTGAACGTCTCCGACATGACCGTGCGCCGCGACCTCGACGCGCTCGCCCGGCAGGGCGTGGTGGAGAAGGTGCACGGCGGCGCGGTGCCGGTGGTCGAGGCGAGCAGCCACGAGCCCGGCTTCGAGGCGAAGTCGGGCCTGGAGCTGGGCGCCAAGGAGGCCATCGCGCGGGCCGCGGCCGAACTGGTCCCGCCGGGCAGCGCCATCGCGCTCGCCGGCGGCACCACCGCCTTCGCCCTCGCCCACCACCTGCTCGACGTGCCCGACCTGACGGTGGTGACCAACTCGGTGCGGGTCGCCGACGTCTTCCAGTCCGGCCAGCGGCGCCCGGGCCCGGCCAGCAGCGACGGGTCGGCGACCGTGGTGATCACCGGCGGGGTGCGCACCCCGTCCGAGACGCTGGTCGGGCCGGTCGCGGACCGGGCGATCCAGTCGCTCCACTTCGACCTGCTCTTCCTCGGCGTGCACGGCATCTCGGTGGAGGCGGGCCTGTCCACGCCGAACCTCGCCGAGGCCGAGACCAACCGGCAGTTCGTCCGCTCGGCCCGCCGGGTCGTGGTGATCGCCGACCACACCAAGTGGGGCACGGTGGGCCTGAGTTCGTTCGCCAGCCTGGAGGACGTGGACACCCTGGTCACCGACGCGGGCATCCCGGAGGTGCTCCGCGAGGAGATCGCGGAGCACCTGTCGGAGCTGATCGTGGCCGGCGAGCCGGGCGTACCCGCGAACGACTGAGCCGCGAGGACGCTGACACGCGCACCGGCGCGAGCCGGGTCACCGCGGGACCGGCCGAATGGCTGCGCCATCCCTTGCCGGTCACGAGGGACCACGAGCGGCCGGGCGCCAGCGCGACGAGCACCACCACGACCACCAGCAGCACGCCGAGCAGTCCGCGCAGCCTGCTCCTGCGCCGGGCCCGCCGCGTTCCCGCGTCGGTGACGCCGGCGCTGCCTCCGGCGTCCGGCGGGCCCGCCGCCGCGCCTGCCGAACCGCCCGCGCAGCCCTGCCCGTTGCTCCAGCGCGGCGGCCCGCTCGTCCTGCCTCGCGCAGCCGCCGGGCGACGATCCGGGCCCGCGCGGAGGGCTCCTTGGGGGCGGAGGCGCGGATGTCGCGCTCGGTGTCCTGGAGGAACTGGTCCCACACGTCGTCCGGCAGGGACGGCTCCCCTTCGGGGGCGGGCGGGGAATCTGTGGTCACGGCGCGGGCTCTCGTCTCGTCCAGGCATGGCCGGGGCGCGGACGCTCGCACGGGTCCCCCCCAGGCGCTTTACGGTTCCAGGCCACTAATACCTTTCGAACAGGCGGACCCACAAGTTCCGCCCGCCGCGCGCCGCACCGGGGCCGTACGGGCCGAACCCGCCTGCGGGGACGCCCACTTGACTCATCGGTGTCGGGCTCACGGTCGGGCTGCATCCGTGCTGGGCCCACCCGGGCAGGCCAACCCATGCGGGCTCAACCCGTCCGGGCTCATCGATACTCGGCGAGCCGCGGCCGGATCGCCGGCAGCACCAGCAGCCCGGCGGCGCCCAGTGCCCCCGCGGGCACGGCAGGCCAGCCGCCGAGCGCGCCGCTCGCGTCGGCCGCGTGCGCGGTGAACTCGGCCAACTGCCGTCCGGCCAGGGCGTCGAGGGTGGTGGCGAAGTCCCAGAAGTCGAAGGCGATGTCGCCGCGGGCGACCGCGGTCAGCTCGACGGCGGCCGCGTCGGTGTCGCCCTGCGCCTTGAGCCGGCGCAGGTGCGCGTCGTCGCGCAGGAAGACCTGGTACCGGCTGCGGACGTCCGTGTAGGCGGGGACCTCCGCGGCGGTGGCGTAGCCGGCGGGTGCGAGCAGCGTGTCGAGCTGCCGGGTCAGGACGGTGAACTGCGTCCGGTCGCCGAGGCGCCGACGGCCGTCGACGTGCACGAACCAGCGGCTCTCGACGGCGGCGGCCTGGGCGGCGACGGCGCTCGCCTGCGGACAGCCGGGACCAGGGCCGCAGCCCGTGGCTGCCCGCGGTCGTCGACGGAGCTCGGCGCAGGAGGACAGGGCGACCGCGCCGGCGAGGGCGACGGCGAGCACGGCCGCGGTGGCGGCGGTGAGCGGCAGGTTGAACAACCGCCGGTAGTCGCGGGCCAGTTCGCGCTGCCACCAGAGCAGGAACAGCAGCGCGACGCAGGCCGAGCAGCGCCGACGGCCGAGCAGCCAGCGGTGGGCGGCGTCGTGCACGCCGGAGGCGAGCCTGGTCGGCCTGCCGCTGGTAGGACGCGGACAGCGCGGAGGCGGCGGGCAGCAGCGGTCTGCGTCATCACCTCGCCCGCCTGGACGTTCATGGAGACGGTGACGGCCGGCGGGTGGCCCGCGAGCCGGTCGGGCGTCTGCTCGTCGACGTAGGACGGCGCGGCCGCTGAGGTCGTCGTAGCGGCCGAGGCCGTCGAGGAGCCGGCGGACCAGGTCGCTCTGCGCGCTGTCGCCGCCGAGCCGCCGCAGCAGGTCGCTGACCTGGGCGCGTCGCTGCTGGGCGGTGATGAGGGCGTTGAGCTGGTTGCCGACGAAGACGTCGGGGTCGGTGGCGGACCGGCCGGGGCGAGGGTGTCGGCGCGCTGGGCGTCGAGGTCGGCGAGCGCGAACGTCAACTGGGCGGCGACCGCGGCCCGTCCGGAGACCGTGCCGCGCAGCCGCGCGGTGTCCGAGCGGACGCCGACGGCGCCGACGACGCGCGACGGCGCACAGCGCCGCCGAGCAGCGCCACGGCGACCACGGCGCGCACGCTCAGCCGGCGCGGCCCGGGCAGGCGGCGGGCGGTCCGCGGCGGGCGGTGGCCCTCCGGGCGGCGGGCGGGCGGCGCGGACCGGCGGCGCTGACCCGCTCTCCGGCGCGGCGGGCCGGGTCGTCACCTGGGACGTGGTCATACGGTGACGCTAGGTCGCGGCGGCGAAACCCCGGTGGACCGTGGGCGACGCTGCGGTGTCCTGGCTGTAACGGAACTGCTGCGAGGGCGAGTCGGGACCGTCCGGACCCGGCAGGCCGGCCCGGGGCACGGCCGTCAGGGGCCGCCGTACGGCGGGCTACTCGCGGTCGTCCGGCGGCGGTTCCGGCCGCCACAGCGGGTGCTCCTGGCGGGCCCACCAGCGCGACACGTACCCGGTGCGCAGCCCGCGGCGGGCCTCCGGGTCGCTGCTGGCGAAGTAGACGTGCCCGGTGATGACCGCGGCGATCAGCAGCGCGAGCCAGTCGTGCACGAAGGTGGCGCCGGTCCGCCAGACCAGCGGCGCCAGCCGGGGGAACCACATGATCACCCCGGTGCCGATCATGACGAGGATCGAGCCGACGCTGAAGGCGGCGAAGAGCTTCTGCCCGGCGTTGAACTTGCCCGCCAGGCTGGCCTCCCGGCGGCGGTGCCGGGCCGCGACCCGCAGCCACTTCCAGTCGTGCGGGAAGAACCGGCCGAGCCGCTTCGCGTCGGAGCGGAAGGCGCGCGAGACCAGTCCGGCGATCAGCGGCGCGGGCAGCAGGATGCCGGACCACTCGTGGACGGTGACGACGAGCCTGCGGCGGCCGACGATCTCCGCGAGCGGCGGGAAGTACAGGCAGGCGGCGGTGAACACGCACACGGCCATCAGGATGTTCAGCGTGCGGTGCACCCAGGTCTCGGCGTGGGTGAAGCGGCGCAGGCCCCGGACGGCCCGGGAGTCACGAAGTCGGGTCGTCATGGCGCCCGTTGGACTTTCCGACCCATCCGTCGACGTCATATCCGTAGTGCTCCCAGTAGCCGGGTTGGACGTCCTTGGTGACGGTGATGCCGGACAGCCACTTGGCGGACTTGTAGAAGTACATGGGCGCGGCGTAGAGCCGGACCGGCCCGCCGTGCGCGGCGGTCACGGGCTTGTCGTTCATGGTGAGCGCCACCAGCATGTCGCTGCGGCGGGCCTGGGCGAGGGTGAGGCTCTCGGAGTAGACGCCGTCGAAGCAGGAGAAGCGGATGGCGGTGCCCGGGTCCCGGACGCCCGCCGCGTCGAGCAGCGTGGACAGCCGCACGCCGGAGAACGCGGTCTTGGGCACCCGCCAGCCGGTGACGCACTGCACGTCGCGCACCAGCCGTGTCTGCGGCAGGGCGTGCAGGTCGGACAGCCGGTAGCTGGCGGGCTTGTCGACCAGGCCGCCGACGGTCAGCCGGTAGTCGCTCGCGCCGCGGTGCGGGATGGAGTCGGACACCGAGTAGAAGCGGAACCCGCCGCCGCCGGGCAGCAGTCCGGTCACGCCGGTGGGGTCCTTGGCGCTGATCGCGGCCAGCACGGAGTCGATCCTGTCCTGCAGCGCGCCGCCGACGGCGACCCCCGCCGCGCCGAGGCCGAGCATGCCGAGCACGACCCGCCGCCCCACGGGCGTGCCGCGGCCCTGCTCCTCGCCCGTCGTCCGGGGGCGGGTCGGCGGACTGGTTGTTCATACCGCGATTCGAGCACGTAAAGGCAGTGCTGGCCAGGGGCGGCGGGCCGCCGTCAGACTTTCGTCACATCCGGGGCGCCGGGCCGGGCTCCCGCTGCGGCGGCACGGCGGCCAGCAGGTCGGCGACGGCGGAGTTGAAGGCGTCGGGCCGCTCCAGGTTGGGCATGTGCCCGGCGCCGTCGACGACCGTCAGCCGCGCGCCGGTGATCCGGCTGTGCAGGAACCGCGCGTCGGCGACGGGCGTGAAGACGTCCTCGCTCCCCACGACGACCGCCGTCGGCACCGCGATCCGCGCCGAGCATCCCGGTGTAGTCGGGGCGTTCGGCCCGCCCGCGCAGCGCCGCGGCGGCTCCCTGCGGCGGCGCGGCCAGCATCATCGCGCGTACGTGGTCGGCGACTTCGGGCAGCGCCGCGACGGTGGCCGGCGCGACCATCGAGTCCAGCACGTCGTGCGCGTAGCCGGCCATGCCGTCGCGCTCCAGGGCGTCGGCCCGCGCGTACCGCTCCTTGACGCCCTGCTCGCTCTCGCCTTGCGCGAAGGTGTCGGCGAGTACGAGTCCGGCGACCCGCTCGGCGAACAGCCGGTGGAACTCCAGCACGATCTGCCCGCCCATCGACAGGCCGCACAGCACCGCGGGTCCGACCCCGAGCGCGTCGAGCAGCGCCGCCAGGTCCCGGGCGAAGACGTCCAGCCCGGTCCTGCCCGGCACCACCGTGCTCCGGCCGTAGCCGCGCAGGTCGGGTGCGATCACCCGCCGGCCGCCGAACGCCCCGTCCGTCTGCGGACGCCACATCGTCCGGTCGAAGGGGTGCCCGTGCACCAGGAGCAGCGGCGGTCCGTCGCCGCCGCCCGCGTCGTCGTAGCCGACCGTGATTCCGTTGACGAATACCGTGCTCACCTGCGTGGTCTCCCCTCTGCCGAGTGCTGACTCGATGCTATGGAGAGGCAATGGCGAGTGCAATGGTTCAATTGATCTCGGTGTAATAGGAGCGGTCGCGGCGGGACGAGGAGGCACGGGGATGCGGGACTACCGGCGGGTGGCGGACGCGGTGGCCGCGCAGATCGCCGCGGGACGGCTGCGGCCCGGGCGACCGGCTGCCGACGCAGCGGGCGTTCGCGCGGCGGCACGGCATCGCGGACTCCACGGCGAGCCGGGTCTACGGCGAGCTGACCCGGCGCGGACTGGTGGTCGGCGAGGTGGGGCGCGGCACCTTCGTCCGGGCGGCGCCCGCCACCGCGGGACCCGCGCTGACCGAGCCCGCGCTCGGCCGCGTCGACCTGGAGCTCAACTACCCTTCCGTGCCCGGCCAGTCGGAGCTGCTGGCCGCGGGCCTGGCCCGGCTGGCCCGGCCCGACGTGCTGGAGGCGGCGCTGCGGCCGGCCGGCGTGCGGGGCACCGGCGCGGCCCGCGAGGCGGTCGCGGCGCTGCTGGCCCGGCCGGACTGGACGCCGGCCCCCGACGCCGTGCTCTTCGCCGGGAACGGCCGGCAGGCCATCGCCGCCGCCCTGGCCGCGCTGGTCCCCGCCGGCGGACGGGTCGGCGTGGAGGAGTTCACGTACCCGGTGGTGAAGGCGCTCGCCGTCCGGCTCGGGGTCACCCTCGTGCCGGTCGCGTGCGACGCGGAGGGCCTGCGGCCGGACGCGCTGCTCGCCGCGCACCGCGAGGGGCCGCTGCACGCGGTGTACGTCCAGCCGACCCTGCACAACCCGCTGTCGCTCACCATGCCGGACCGGCGGCGCGGCCGAACTGGCCGCCGTACTGCGGGAGATCGACGCCGTGGCGGTGGAGGACGCGATCTGGGCCTTTCTGCACGAGGACGCCCCGCCGCCGCTGGCCGCGTACGCCCCCGAGCGGGTCGTCCTCGCCGACAGCCTGTCCAAACGGCTCGCGCCGGGGCTGACCACGGGCTTCGCGATCACCCCGCCCGCGCTCGCCGGCCGGCTCGCCTCGGCGCTGCGCTCGGGCGCGTGGACCACCACCGGGTACGCCCTGGAGGCGGCGACCGGCTGGCTGACCGACGGCACGGCCGACCGCGATCGCGGCCGCCAAGCGGGAGGAGGCGGCCGTCCGGCAGGGCGGTCGCCGCGGAACTGCTCGCCGGCTTCGCGGTGCGCACCGACCCGCACTCGTGCTTCTGCTGGTGGGACCTGCCGGAGCCGTGGCGGGCCGACACCTTCGTGGCCGCCGCCGGGCGCAGGGGCATCGCCGTCACCCCGGGAGCCTCCTTCGCCGCGGGGGTCCACCGGGCGCCCGAGCGCGGTCCGGCTCGGCCTCGCCTCTCCCGTCGCGCGAGACGCTGCGCGCGGCCCTGGCCACGCTGGCGCGCGCTGGCCCGCACCGCCCCGGACGACGCTTCCCCGGAATGAGCCGGGTCGTCCCCCGACAGGGCCGGAAACGACCCGGCCCGGGGGGCACCCGCGCCCCAGGTCGGCGCGCGTCACGACTTGCGCCACATGGCACATCGGGTGAACCTGATTACGCATCACGGAGTACTGCCAGCAGTCACTCTCCGCATTTTCGCTCAAGTGTTCCCATCGGAGCGGTGAGAGCCCCGCCCCGCCCATGTACGGGTCCCGGCCCCACCGCGAAGGGAGTCGCAGCCGTGATCATGCAAGCCGACCTCGACCGACCCGCACCCGCACGAGTGCGCGCTCGAACTCGAAGCGCACCCGTACCGGATCCAGCAGATCCGCCGCATCGTGTCCGCCCAGCTCCGCTACTGGCGGCTGGACCCGCTCGTCGACGCGGCGTCCACCGGCATCAGCGAACTGCTGGCCAACGTGCACCGGCACGCCAAGCCCGACAAGCAGTGCGCGGTGAAGCTGACCATGGCGGCCGACCGCCTCACCGTGGCCGTCGCCGACCACGACCCGCGGCTGCCGCACCTCCAGCCGATGGAGCCGACCGCCACCACCGGCCGCGGCCTGGCCATGGTCGAGGCGATGAGCGACGGCTGGGGCACCGACCTGCTGCCCGACGACGGCGGCAAGGTGGTGTGGTTCGTCCTGCGGATGCCGACGGCCGCGCCGACGCTGGTGCCGCTGAAGGCCGCCGCGCTCCCGGCCGAGGAGCCGGCCGCGGCTCCCGAGCGCGTCGCCGTCGCGGCCTCGGTCGCCTGACCGCGGACGCGGTCGCAGGGGCCGCACACCGAGCCCCGCAGCACCGGACCGGCCGCCGCTTCCCCCGTGACGGGGAGGCGGCGGCCGGTCCGGTGCCGTGCCCGGCGGCCGGGCCGCTACTCCGCGGCGATCGCCCGCAGCACGTCGAGCCGGGCCGCGCGCCGCGCCGGGCGCCAGCCGGCGAGCACGCCCGCCGCGACACCGACCAGCAGCACCACGGCGAGCTGGGCCGGCGGGATCGAGAACGCCCCGGTCCCGCTGCTCCTCGTGGCCCGCACCAGCGCCCAGCCCAGGAACGCGCCGAGCCCCAGCCCGCCCGCGGTGCCGAAGGCGGCCACCACGACCGACTCCCACCGGACCATCGCCCGCAGTTGCCCGCGGGTCTGGCCGACGGCCCGCAGCAGGCCCAGCTCCCTGGTCCGCTCGTGCACCGCGAGGGTGAGCGTGTTGGCGATGCCCAGCAGCGCGATCAGCACCGCCAGCGCCAGCAGTGCGTAGATGAGCGTGAGGAAGGTGTCGATCCCGGCGGCCGAGGACTTCGCGTACTCGCTCTTGGTCTGCACGCCGGGCGCGCCGAACGGGGCCACCGCCTCGGTCACCGCGGCCTTGCCCGCCGCCGTGGACACCCCGGGCCGGAAGTCGATCGCGACCAGCGTGTCCTTGTCCTGGAGGTGGTGCGGCGCCCAGGCGGCCCTGGTGATCAGGTAGTCGCCCGCCAGGTCGGCCTGGCTGTAGACGGCGCCGACGGTGAAGGGCACCCGCTGCCCGTCCGCGAAGCCGAGGGTCACCTTGCTGCCGGTGGTCCAGCCGCGCTTGTCCGCCTCGCTCCTGGAGACCGCCACCGAGCGGGTGCCCAGGGACGCCAGCGAGCCGCGCACCGTGCCGAGGTCGAGCAGCCGGGACAGCGCCACCGGGTCGGTGACGGACAACTGCCGCCCGCCGCCGTCGACGTCCGCGACACCCCGGCCGAGCCCGACGGCCTCCTCGACCTGCGGAAGCCTCGCGACGGTGGGGGCGATCCGCGGGCTGAGCCCGGCGCCGCCGGCGCCGTACGTCTGGACGCTGATGGCGACGTCCCCGGCGAACGAGCGGTCCACCGTCCGGTTCATGGTCGCCTTCATCGACGAGCCGAGCACGGTGAACAGGGAGACCACCGCGACGCCGATCATCAGCGCGGTCGCCGTGGCGGCGGTCCGCTTCGGGCTGCGCAGCGCGTTGCGGCGGGCCAGCGAGCCGGTCACCCCGCGCAGCCTGCCGAGCGGCGCGCCCAGCACCCGGACGGCGACGGACGACGCGACCGGGCCGAGCACCACGAAGGCGGCCAGCGGTCAGGATCGCGCCGACCGCGGTCAGCGGCACGCTCGGGCCGGCGACGCCCGTCACCGTGAGCGCGACGCCGGCCGCGAGGGCGGCGACTCCGGCGAGCGACCGGCGCCGGGACGCCGCCGAGGTGTCGATCGCGGCCTCGCGCAGCGCGGCGAGCGGCGCCGTCCGCCCGGCCCGTACGGCGGGCATCACCGCGGAGCCGACGCACACCGCCAGACCGACGGCCAGCGGCACGGCGAGCGCCGTCGCGCGGATCACCAGGCCGCCCTCGGGGAAGGGGAAGCCCACCGCGGGGAACAGCGCCTGGAGGCCGGCCGCGATGCCGATGCCGCCGAGCAGCCCGGCGAGCGAGGCGGCCAGCGCCACCGCGCCGGCCTCCGCGAGCGTGGCGGCCGAGCACCTGGCGGCTGGTCGCGCCGAGCGCCCGCAGCAGCGCGTTCTCCCGGGTGCGCTGGGCGACCACGATCGCGAAGGTGTTGTGGATGCTGAAGGTCGCCACCAGCAGCGCGATGCCCGCGAACACCACCAGCAGCGTGGTGAAGACGTTCAGGAAGGTGCCGGCGGTCGCGCTCTCGGTCTCGTCGCTCGCCCTGGTGCCGGTGATCGCCTCGTACGGCGCGGGAAGCACCTTGCCGACCCGGTCGGTGAGCTCCCGCTGCCCGATGCCGGGGCCGGCCCTGACCTTGATGGCGGTCGGCCTCACCGGCCTCGGGCATCAGGTAGCGCGCGGCGTCGGCCCCGGTCAGCCCGGTGTACGTGGTCTGCCCCTCGCCGCTCCTGCCACCGAAAGTGACCACGCCGACGATGGTGATCTTCACCGGATCGGGTGTGCGCAGCAGGGTGTGGTCGCCGACCTTCAGATGGCCGTTCTCGGCGGCCTCCCGGTTGACGACCGCCTCGCCCGGGCGGCTCGGCGCCCGGCCCTGGACCAGCCGGTACGGGTTGAGTTCCGGGTCGGCGATCCAGTTCCCGGCCACGGACGGGCCCTTGGTCTCGAGCGACGTCCCGTCGTGCGCGACGAGTTGGCCCGCGCCCTCGATGTCGGGGGCGGCGGCCGCCACGCCCGGCACCTTCCGGATGGCGGCGATCAGACCGGTCGGTACCGGCCTGCGGGTGCCCGCGCCCGTCGCCGGCCGTGATCTGGTCGGCGCCGCGGACGACGGTGTCCGTGCCGCTGTTGGCGTCGGCGAACAGCGTGCCGAAGCCGGCCCGCAGCGTGTCGCCCATGACCATGGTCCCGGCGAGGAACGCCACGCCGAGGAAGACGGCGACGAAGGTGCCCGCGAAGCGCCTCTTGTGGGCGCGCAGTCCGGCCAGGCCGAGCCGCAGGGACGTCCGGGCGGCGCCGCGGGGGTCCGGTGGCGCCGCGCCGGAGGCGCGCCGCCGCCCGCCGGACGTGCGGGGGCGCTCATGACCGGCCCCCGTCCCGGGCGGTCCGGACCGGCCGGCCGTCGAACGCCTTCATCCGGTCCAGCACCTTGGCCGCGGTCGGGTCCGCCATCGCGGTCCACCAGCCGGCCGTCGGCGAGGAAGACCACCTCGTCGGCGTGGGCGGCGGCGTTCGGGTCGTGGGTGACCATGACCACGGTGCCGCCCATCTCGCGCACGGCCCGGCCGAGCAGTTCCAGCACCTCGCCGCCGGCCCGCGAGTCCAGGTTGCCGGTGGGCTCGTCGGCGAAGACCACCTCGGGCCGGCCGGCCAGCGCGCGGGCCACGGCGACCCGCTGCTGCTGGCCGCCGGACAGCTCGCTCGGCCGGTGCGCCAGCCGCTCGCCCAGCCCGACGACGTCGATCAGCGCGTCCACCCACTCGCGGGTCGGCGCGCCGCCCGGCCAGGTCCAGCGGGAGCGTGATGTTCTCGGCGACCGTCAGGGTCGGCACCAGGTTGAAGGACTGGAAGACGAAGCCGATCCGCTCGCGCCGCAGCAGCGTCAGCCGCCGGTCGTCCAGGGACCCCAGTTCGGTGCCGCCGATGTAGGCGGCGCCCGAGCTGAGCGTGTCGAGCCCGGCCGCGCAGTGCATCAGCGTGGACTTGCCCGAGCCGGACGGGCCCATGATCGCGGTGAACCGCCCGGCCGGGAACCCGACGGTCACCCCGTCCAGCGCGCGGACCGCCGCGTCGCCGGCGCCGTACACCTTGGAGGCGTCGACGACGCGGGCGGCCGTCGGCGGTGTCGAGTACGGTCACGCCGCTCACAGCCCGCCGCCCTTGCCGCCGCCGCGGACGTCGCCGCGCAGGTCCCGGCCGAACTGCTCGTCCAGCACGGACAGCCGCCGCCAGTACTCGTCCTCGTCGATCTCGCCCGCCGCGAACCGCCGGCCGAGCACCGCGATCGGCGAGTGCTCGCTGGTGACCGGGCGGCCCTGCCACGGTCCGCCCCGCCCGCGCCACCCGGTCCGCCGCACCACGGTGATCACGGTGGCCACCACGGCCACCCAGATCAGCGGGAAGAACAGCATCCACGGGCCGGGCCCGCCGTCGTGCCAAGCCAGTGTGGTCATCGCTCGTCATCTCCTCGGTCGTGGCCGGTTCTCCCGACACCACCGAGCCTGGCCTTCGCGCCGCACGAAATCGTCGTCCCGCCAGCGACACCCGCGCTGCTTCCCCCGCAGTACCGGCCGCCCCGCGGGCCTGCTCCCCGGAGTACGGCCGCGTCGCCCCGGCCGGGCGCGGGCCGGCGCGCGACCGCGACGGCGCGGGCCGGCCGGGCCCGGCCACCGGAGGCGGTGGTTCCCGGAGAGCGAGGCCCCTGCGTTGTCCGTGGCGGGGCATAGCGTGAAGCGCATGTGGACGTGCGCCGGGGTGCGATGGCGGGAGACGGGGCCCGAGTGGAGATGGTGGCACCCGGAGCAAGGGGTGCGGGCGAGCCCGCTCAGGCTCGGGGAGCCGCTCCGGGTGGGGGTGGGCGAGGCAGCGGTGCGCCGCTGCGCGGGGGTGTGGCGGGCGGGCCGCCGCACGCCGTGCCCGTACGCCGCCCAACTGCCCCCGCGGGCCCGCCGCGACCAGTGCGAGCGCTGCTCGGCCCTGGACCGTACGTCCTCGGTGGCCGCGGACACCCGCGCCGACGACCCGCAGCCGTACGCCGTGTACCTCGCCTACTTCGGCCCCGGCCTGCACAAGGTGGGCATCACCGCGGTGGCCCGCGGCCGGCTGCGCCTGCTGGAGCAGGCCGCGGTGTGCTTCACCTTCCTCGGCGAGGGCCCGCTGATGGCGGCCCGCCGCACCGAGGCGGTGCTCGGCGCGGCGCTGCGCATCCCGGACCGGGTGCGGGACCCGGCCAAGCGCGCGGCCCGCCGCCGCCTGCCCCGGCCCGGCGGAGCGCGAGGCCGAAGTGGCGGCGCTGTACGCCCGGGTGACGGCGCTTCAGGAGCGGCTGCCGCAGTCGCTGACGCCGCGCCCGCTGCGCCTGCGTGGACCACGCCGCGCTCTTCGGCCTGGCCGCGGCGGCCGGTCCCGCCGAATCCGGCCCGCGGGGAGCCCGCCGCCGAGGTCACCGCCCTGCCGCCGGGCTGCGCCCTCACCGGCACGGTCCGCGCGGTCGCCGGCCACGACCTGCACCTCGACACGCCGGACGGCCCCCTCCTCCTCGACACCCGCCTCGCCGCGGGCTGGCCGCTCCTGCGCCCGCCGGACGACGCGTCGTCCGGCGTCCCGACCGCGCCCCTGCGCCTTCCCGCGCAGGAGCCGCAACCGCTCTTCTAGCCGGCACTCCGCACGCTCGGGACGCGGTGAGTCTGTTCACCGAACCGAGCAGTACGCTGGCCGCATGGCACTCGGGACCGACTACGCCCACCAGGACTGCACCCTCGCCCGCGCCCTCGAAGTCGTCGGGGAGCGGTGGAGCCTGCTGCTGGTCCGGGACGCCTTCTACGGCGTCCGCAGGTTCAACGACTTCCTGGTCCACCTCGACATCCCCCGCGCGGTGCTGACCGCCCGGCTCGCCGCGCTGACCGAGGCGGGCGTGCTGCGCAAGGAGGCGTACCAGCAGTCCCCGCCCCGCTACGACTACGTCCTCACGGACGCCGGCCTGGAGCTGTGGCCGGTCGTGCACGGCCTCGCGCAGTGGGGCGGCGCGGCACGCCACACCCGGCGGCCCGCTGCGCACCTTCCACCACGCGGCCTGCGGCGCCCGGCTCGACCCGGCCGGCGGCTGCCCGGTGTGCGGGGGGCGGCCGATCGCGCCCGCCGACGTGGAGATGCGCCTCGCACACGATCCGGAGCGGCCCCGGCGCGACGACCCGGTCTCGGCCGTACTCGCCGCCCCGCGCCGCCTGCTGCGGCCGGTACGAGCCACCGGTTGGACGGGCGCGTTTGCCGGGGCCGATGATCCGGGCAATTCGTAGGGGTCTACGGAGAAGGGGGCACCGTGATCATCTGGGTGAACGGCGCGTTCGGCGCGGGCAAGTCCAGTGCGGCGCGCGAGCTGCTTGACCTGATACCGGAGAGCACCCTGTACGACCCCGACCTGCTCGGCGGCTGCCTGCGCCAACTGCTGCCCGAGAAGCGGCTCCAGGAGGTCACCGACTACCAGGACCTCGCCCTGTGGCGCCGGCTGGTCGTGGAGACCGCCGCCGCGCTGCTGAGCGAGGTGGGCGGTGTCCTGGTCGCCCCGATGACCCTGCTGCGGCAGGAGCACCGCGACGAGATCTTCGGCGGCCTCGCCGCCCGGGGCATCGAGGTCCGCCATGTGCTGCGTGGAACCTGGAGAAACGATCCTGCGCGCAGCGCATCGCCGCCCGTGACGACGCCCCGGACGACGCCGGGGCCGGCGACCGCCCGGCGCTGGGCGCTGGACCGCATCGCGGACTACACCGAGGCGCTCCCCTGGCTCAGCCACGACGCCCACGTGCTGCGCACCGACGGGCTGACCCCGCGCGCAGACCGCCGCCAGGATCGCCGAGGCGGTCGGCCGCGGCGAGGGCTCCTGCGGCATCGTCCAGACCCCCGAGCCCCGGGCCGAGACGGTGGCCGCCGGCGTGCTGCTCTTCGACGACGCCGACCGCGTGCTGCTGGTCGACCCCACCTACAAGCCCGGCTGGGAATTCCCCGGCGGCATCGTCGAACCCGGCGAGTCCCCCGCCCGGGCCGGCCGCCGCGAGGTCGCCGAGGAACTCGGCATCGAACTCACCGGCGGCCTCGAACTCCTCGTCGTGGACTGGGAACCGCCGCACCCGCCCGGCCACGGCGGCCTGCGGCTGCTCTTCGACGGCGGCCGCATGCCCTCCGCCGACATCGGCCGCCTCCTGCTGCCGGACGCCGAACTGCGCGCCTGGCGGTTCGTCACCGAGGACGAGGCCGCCGGGCTGCTGCCGCCGGTCCGGCTCGACCGGCTGCGCTGGGCGCTGCGCGCACGGGAGCAGGGCCGTCCGCTCAACCTGGAGGCCGGTCACCCCGCCGAGTGACCCGCCGTCCGGGGCACGGCCCGGCGGGTGGCGGTACGCCGGCGCTGTCCGAGCCGCGCCCGATCCCGCATCGCGCGCCCGGGCGCCGTCCTCCTCGACGGCCGGCGCGGCCGCGGCGGTTCGGCGTCCGCCCGGACCCGCTCGGGGGTCCCGGACCGGCAGACCGCCGGGACCGCCACCCGTCCGGCCCCGGCGCGGCCGGCTCAGGCCGCCCTGACCCGCCGGCCGCGACACCGCGTACCGCTGGAGGAACAGCGCCTCCGTCAGCGACATCCGCTCCAACTCCTGCGGCGACACGCTCTCGTTGACCGCGTGGATCTGCGCCTCCGGCTCGCTGAGCCCGATCAGCAGGATCTCGGCCGGACGGGTAGAGCGTGGCCAGCGTGTTGCACAGCGGGATCGAGCCGCCCTGCCCGGCCACCGCCATCTCCCGGCCGTACGCCTCGCGCATCGCCTCCGCCATCGCCTCGTACGCCGGGCTGGTGGTGTCCGCGCGCGAACGGCTGCCCGCTGCCCCGCTGCGTCACCTCCACCTTCGCGCCCCACGGCGCCGCCGCCCGCAGGTGCGCGGTCAGCGCGTCGGCGGCCTTCCCCGCGTCGAGGCCCGGCGGCAGCCGTACGCTCACCAGCGCGCCGGCCGCGGCCTGCACCGACGGGGTGGCGCCGACCACCGCGGGCGCGTCGATGCCGAGCACGGTGACCGCGGGACGGGCCCACAGCCGGTCGGCGACCGTGCCGGTGCCGATCAGCTCCACCCCGTCCAGCACCTTGGCGTCCCGGCGGAAGTCGGCCTCGTCGTAGGCCAGTCCGGTCCACTGCCCGCTGCCGTCGAGGCCGTCGACGGTCGTGGCGCCGGTCGCGTCCCGCAGCGAGGCCAGCATCGCGGATCAGCGCGGCCAGCGCGTCGGGCGCCGCGCCGCCGAACTGGCCGGAGTGCAGGTTGCCGCCCAGCGTCTCGACCCGGACCTCCAGCAGCACCATGCCGCGCAGCGAGGAGGTGACCGTGGGCAGGCCGACCCGGAAGTTGCCCGCGTCGCCGATCACGATGGTGTCGGCGGCCAGCAGTTCGGGGTGCTGCTCGGCGTACCGCTCCAGGCCGCCGGTGCCCTGCTCCTCCGAACCCTCCACGATCACCTTGACGTTGACCGGTACGCCGCCGTGCTCCTTCAGCGCCCGCAGCGCGGTCAGGTGCATCAGCAGGCCGCCCTTGCAGTCGGCCGCGCCCCGCCCGTACCAGCGGCCGTCCCGCTCGGTCAGCTCGAACGGCGGTGACAGCCACGCCGACTCGTCCAGCGGCGGCTGCACGTCGTAGTGCGCGTACAGCAGCACCGTCGGCGCGCCGGCCGGTCCGGGCAGCAGGCCGTACACCGACTGCGTGCCGTCGGGCGTGTCGAGCAGGGCCACGTCCTGGAAGCCCTCCGCGCGCAGCGCATCGGTGATCCAGGCCGTCGCCTTGTCGCGACTCGCTCCTGGGGAACTGCCGTTCGTCCGCCACCGACGCGAAGGAGACCAGCTCGGCCAGCTCGGCCCTGGCACGGGGGATCAGCGAGGCCACGGTCTCGGAGAGCGGTACGGAGGGCATGGGAACTCCTTGCACGGACGAGCGGATGACGACGCACCCACCGGCGTGTCGCCGCAGCCGGTGGACCGCTGCCGATGGTGCCACAGCGAGCCCATGGCCACGGGCGCAATAGGATGCGTCCGAACAGCGTGCGACAGCCGAGCGTGGCGAGCGGGAGCGGAAACGACGTGAGCGGTGAGCAGGCGGCGCAGGACAGCGGTGCGGGGGACGACGGGACCCACGTGGTCTGGGATGTCGTGGTGATCGGTGCGGGTCCCGCCGGAGCCTCGGCCGCCCATGCGGCGGCCGTCACCGGACGCCGGGTCCTGCTGCTGGAGAAGGCGGAGCTTCCCCGGTACAAGACCTGCGGCGGCGGCATCATCGGGCCGTCCCGGGACGCGCTGCCGCCCGGCTACGAACTCCCGCTGCGCGACCGGGTGCACGCGGTGACCTTCAGCCTCAACGGCAGGCTGACCCGCACCAAGCGCTCCCGGCACATGCTCTTCGGCCTCATCAACCGGCCCGAGTTCGACGCCGGACTCGTCGACGCCGCCCGCGAGGCCGGCGCCGAGGTGCGCACCGGGGTCACCGTCTCCCGGGTGGAGCAGCACGGTCCGGGCGTGCCCGACCGCCGCACCGTCGCCGTGGTGGTGAACGGCGGCCCGTCCGGTCAGCGCAGCGGCGAGGAGATCGTCTACGCCCGCGCCGTGGTCGGCGCCGACGGCAGCGCCAGCCGGATAGGAGCCCATGTCGGGGTCAAGCTCGACCAGGTCGACCTGGGCCTCGAAGCGGAGATCCCGGTGCCCGTCTCCGTCGCCGAGGACTGGGCCGGCCGCGTGCACATCGACTGGGGGCCGCTGCCCGGCAGTTACGGCTGGGTGTTCCCCAAGGGCGACTCCCTGACCGTGGGCGTGATCTCCGCCCGCGGCGACGGCGGCGCGACCAAGCGCTACCTCGACGACTTCATCGCGCGGCTGGGCCTGGCCGGCTTCGAACCGAGCGTGTCCTCCGGGCATCTGACCCGCTGCCGCGCCGACGACTCGCCGCTGTCCCGCGGCCGGGTGCTGGTCTGCGGTGACGCGGCCGGCCTGCTCGAACCGTGGACCCGCGAGGGCATCTCCTACGCCCTGCGCTCCGGCCGCCTCGCCGGGGAGTGGGCGGTGCGCGTCGCCGAGTCGCACGACGCGGTGGACGCCCGCCGCCAGGCCCTGAACTACGCCTTCGCCGTCAAGGCGGGGCTGGGCGTGGAGATGGGGGTCGGCCGCCGGATGCTGGCGCTGTTCGAGCGGCGGCCGGGGCTGCTGCACGCCGTGCTCACCAGCTTCCCGCCCGCCTGGCACGCCTTCGCCGGGATCACCCGCGGCAAGCGGTCGCTCGGCCGACCTCATCCGCACCCACCCGATGGCCCGCCGCGCGCTGGAGGCCGTCAACCGCACCTGACCGCCCCCGCGGCGGCCGGTTCCGCCGGCGGCCGCGCGGGCGGCCCGCCGCCGTCACTCGCCGTCGGCGCGGTCGATCCGGAAGACGGGGTGCTTGGGCGCTATCGCCAGCAGTTCCTCCTGCGTGGAGTCGGGGCCGACCCCGTCGAAGAAGACGCCCACCTCGGCCTTCCAGCGCTTGAGGTACGCCCGCAGCACCTCGGGCTTGTCGGCGTCGGCGACCTCGGTGGCGGTGAACTCCTCCACCTTCTTGCCCAGCAGGAGTTGGCCGCCGCCGGCCACCCGCATGTTGTACGTCCACTGGACGTGGCCGCGCGGGGCCACGAGATAGCGCGCGCCGTCGAGGGTCAGCGGGTTGACCGGGGTGCGGCGCCACTCACCGCTCTTGCGGCCCCGGACGGCCAGCACCCGCGAGCCCCACACGCTGATGCCGTGCCGGGTCAGCCAGGCGACGCCGCGGTTGAAGACGTTGACGGTGAACCAGCCGGGCTTGCGGACGTGCAGGACCTGCTCGGACATGACGGATCTCCTCGTTCCCCGCCCACTTTCGTGAGCGGCGCTCTCGCTTATGAACAGTGTGCACGGGTCGATCCCGAAAAGCAAGAGCACTGCTCTCATTCTTGGTCGATGCTCCCTTACATGGCACACTGAGGGCCATGAGTGTGATCCGAGGAGCCAGGGAACGGGCCAGGACAGAAGTGAGCGCGGCCATCAAGGAGGAGGCAAGACGCCAGGTGGCCGCCGAGGGCCCGGCCCGCCTGTCCCTGCGGGCCGTCGCCCGCGAGCTGGGCATGGTCTCCTCGGCCCTGTACCGCTACTTCCCCAGCCGCGACGACCTGCTCACCGCGCTGATCATCGACGCGTACGACGCGATCGGCGCCGCCGCCGAGGAGGCGCTCGCCGCCACGGACGCGGGCGCGCGCCGCCGCCGACCCCGTGGACCGCTGGGTCGCCGTCTGCCGCGCCGCCCGCGACTGGGCCGTCGCCCACCCGCACGAGTACGCGCTGATCTACGGCTCTCCCGTGCCCGGGTACACCGCGCCCATGGACACCGTCGGCCCGGCCTCCCGGGTCGGCCTCGCCCTGGTCGCCGTGGCCAGGGACGCGCACGCGGCCGGGCTGCTCGGCGCGCCGAAGGGCCGGCCGCTGGCCGAGCCGGTCCGCGCGGACGCCGGCCTGCTCGCCATCGAGCTCGCCCCCGAACTGCCCATCGAGTGCATCGCCGCCCTGGTCGCCGCCTGGGCCCAGGTCTTCGGCATCATCAACTTCGAGGTGTTCGGACAGTTCAACCGGGTCGTCGAGGCCCGCGGCCCGTTCTTCGACCAGGCGGCCACCGCGCTCGCCGCGCAGGTGGGACTCGGCGGCGTACTCCGGACGTAGTAGCCGCGGTGCCCCCGGCCGGTGGACGCCGACCGGGGGCACCGCGGTCTAGCGTGGAACGCATGACGCACGAGGAGTCGCCCGGACCGCCGCGCCGTGGACATCCCGGCGCCCGCCCGGTCTGGCTCCTGCCGCTCGTGCTGGCGTTCGTCCAGCTCGCCGGGTCGAGCATCGCCGGGCGGCACCAGTCGCACCGGGTGGACCTCGACCCGCCCGGATACCTCCTGCTGCTGGCCGGACCCGCGCTGCTGCTCCTGCGCCGCCGCCATCCGGTGGCGGTGACGGCCGGGACCGCCGCGGTGACGCTGCTCTACACGGTGCTCGGCTACCCCTACGGGCCGGTGTTCGCCAGCATGGTGGTCGCGTTCTTCAGCGCGGTCGCGGCCGGTCACCGCAGAGCGGTCCTGACGGTGGCGGCGCTGACGTTCGCCGGCCACACGCTGGTCGAGCGTCTGGCTCTACCGCTGGCTGCCGCCGTCCGGCGACCACCGCGTGTCCTGGACCGAGGTCTCCGGCGTCGGGGCCTGGCTGCTGGCGGTGCTCGCCGGGGCCGAGCTGTTCCGGGTGCGGCGCGAGCGGATCGCCCGCGACCGGCGCGAGCGCGCGGAGGCCGAGCGGCGCCGGGCCGACGAGGAGCGGCTGCGGATCGCCCGCGAACTGCACGACGTCCTCGCGCACAGCATCTCCGTGATCAACGTCCAGGCGGGCGTCGCCCTCGCGCTGATGGACGAGCGCCCCGAGCAGGCGCGCACCGCGCTGACCACCATCAAGGCCGCCAGCAAGGAGGCGCTCGGCGAGGTGCGCCAGGTGCTCGGCGCGCTGCGCGCTCCCGGCGAGGCGCCCCGCTCCCCCGCGCCCGGCCTCGACCGGCTGCCCGAACTGCTGGAGCAGGCCACCTCGGCCGGGCTGGCGGCGGACCTCACCGTGGAGGGCGGCCGGGTCCCGCTCCCGCCCGGCGCCGACCTCGCCGCCTTCCGCATCGTGCAGGAGGCGCTGACGAACATCGTCCGGCACTCCGGCTCCCGCACCGCCCGCATCCGGCTGACCTACGCACCCGGCAGCGTCGAGGTGCTGATCGACGACGACGGTCCGGCGGTCGCGGGCGGCGACAGCGGCGGCGGCAACGGCCTGGTGGGCATGCGGGAGCGGGCCGCCGCGCTCGGCGGCAGCGTCCAGGCGGGCCCGCGCCCCGACGGCGGCTTCCGGGTCCGCGCCCTGCTGCCGCTCACCGCGCCCGAGCACCCGGTGGAAGCCCCTGACGACCGGCGGGCGGCCGACGCCTGCGAGGATCGCCGCGACCGGCCGGGACCGCCCGCCCGTCCCGTGCCCGCATCCCCGCCGCCCGACCCCGAGTCACCGGCCCGCCGCCGTACGGCGACCGGCCCGACCTCCGCCGAGGAGCGCCCATGATCCGCGTAGTGCTGGCCGACGACCAGGTGCTGGTCAGGGCGGGCTTCAAGGCGCTGCTCGACGCGCAGGACGACATCGAGGTGGTCGGCGAGGCGGCGGACGGCGACCAGGCGCTGCGTCAGGTGCGCGAACTGCGCCCCGACGCCGTGCTGATGGACATCCGGATGCCGCTGATGGACGGCCTGGCCGCCACCCGGAAGATCACCGCGGACCCGGCTCTCGACCAGGTGAAGGTGGTCATCCTCACCACCTTCGAACTCGACGAGTACGTCTTCGAGGCGATCCGCGCGGGCGCCTCCGGCTTCCTGGTCAAGGACACCGAGCCGGCCGAACTGCTGCGCGCGGTAAGGGCGGTGGTGGGCGGCGACGCGCTGCTCTCCCCCGGGGTGACGCGGCGTCTCATCGCCGAGTTCGCCGCCCGTTCCAAGGAGCCCGCGACGGCCGGCGAGCCTGGACCAGCTCACCGAACGCGAACGCGAGGTGATGGCCCTGGTCGGCATCGGCCTGTCCAACGAGGAGATCGCCCGGCGGCTGGTGGTCAGCCCGCTCACCGCGAAGACGCACGTCAGCCGCACCATGGTGAAGCTGGCCGCCCGCGACCGGGCCCAACTGGTGGTGCTGGCCTACGAGTCGGGGCTGGTGCGACCCGGCTGGCTGGGCTGATCCGGCGGTCCGGCCGCTGTCCGCGCCCGACCCGCGCTGCCGCGGCACTCGCGCGGGGACGCCGGCGCCCGCGTCCACGGCCTCCCGCGGTGCCGGCTCACTCCCCCGCAGCCGCGTTCTGCCGCTCGAAGCGGCGCAGCGTGATGGCGATCCGGCCGCAGAAGAGCGCCGCGGCGACGACGACCGCGACCGTGAGGCAGCCCTTGCGGGCGTGGCCGTGGACCTCGCCCGAGAAGACCGGGACCGAAACGGCCACGAAACCCGCGACCGCCATCAGTGCCCCCGTCACGGCCGCGTACACCATCTCCACTGTGACGGCGTCCCGTTCGGCCCGTGTACGACCCGTGCCCATCCCCCTGCTCCTCCCCGTCCCCGCCGTCAGTCTGCCATGCGGGCGGCCCCCGCCGCGAAGACGCGCCCGGGCCCCGGGACGTTGAGCGGCCCCGCGCGCTCCCTCCTCGCGCGGGGCCGTTCGACCGGGGACGTACGGCGGGTCAGTCGCGTACGGCGACCCGTTCGGCCGCCCCGGCCTGCTCGGAGCGGGCCTGCTCGGTGACCGAGGAGGCGACCAGCGTGCCGTACGAGGGACGGCGGCGGCGCAGGCCGGACAGGGTGAGCAGGAGGCCCGCCAGTCCGATGCCGGTGACGGCCCACAGGCCGGGCCGGTAACTGTCCAGGACGGCCTGCTTGGTGGCCGGGTGACCGCCCGCGCTGGAGGTGACCACCGCGGTGACGGCGGCGAGGAATATCGCGCCGCCCACCTGGAAGGAGGTGTTGAGCAGGCCGGAGACCATGCCCTGCTCCTCGTCCCTGACGCCGTTGGTGGCCTGGATGTTCAGCGACGGGAAGGCCAGCGCGAAGGCGGCGCCGAGCAGCAGCATCGAGGGCAGGATGACCGCCGCGTAGCTGGGGTGGAGGTTGATCCGCAGGAAGAGGGCGTAGCCGATCACCAGGAAGGTGAAGCCGGCGGCTATGACCCGCGGGGTGCCGAAGCGGTCCACGATCGGCCCCATCCGGGTGGACAGGATCGCGACCAGGGCGCCGGCGGGCAGGAAGGCCAGCGCGGTCTGCATGGCGCTGTAGCCCAGGACGTTCTGCAGGTACTGGGTGACGAGGAACTGGAAGGCGACATAGGAGCCGAAGAAGGTGGCGCCGCCGAGGTTGGCGCGGACCTGGCCGGAGGAGCGGAGCACGCCGAGCCGGATCAGCGGATGGGCCGAGCGGTGCTCGATGGCGACGAAGGCGGCCAGCAGGACGGCGACGCCCGCGAAGGAGCCGAGGGTGCGGGCCGAGGCCCAGCCGGCGCTGGAGGCGGAGACCACGGTGAACACGAGCAGCAGCATCGACGCGGTGCCGGCGACGGCGCCCGGCAGGTCGTAGCCGCGGCCCTCGGCCCTTCTCGCGCGGGCTCCTGGGGATCAGCTTCAGTCCGGCGGCCAGCGCGAGGAGCGCGACCGGCGCGGGCAGCAGCATCGTCCAGCGCCAGCCCGCCTCGGTGAGGAAGCCGGAGAGCACCAGGCCCATGGAGAAGCCGGTGGCGCCGCAGCTGGAGTAGATGGTCAGCGCGCGGTTGCGGACCGGGCCCTCGGCGAAGGTCGTGGTGATGATGGACAGACCCGCGGGGGCGGTGAACGCGGCGCTCAGGCCCTTGACGAAGCGGGTGGCTATCAGCAGCTCGCCGGAGTCGACGAGTCCGCCGAGCAGCGAGGCGACGGCGAAGACGCCGAGCGCGATGAGGAAGACGTTGCGCCTGCCGAGCAGGTCCGCGGCGCGGCCGCCGAGCAGCAGCAGGCCGCCGTAGCCGAGGATGTAGCCGCTGACGACCCATTGGAGCGAGGACGTGGACAGGTGCAGGTCGTGGCCGATCGAGGGGAGCGCCACGCCGACCATCGACACGTCGAGGGCGTCGAGGAAGAGCGCGGCGCAGAGCACGAGGAGCGTGCCCCACTGAAGGGCACTCCAGCGCTGTTCCGTACGGGGGACGGTGATTGACGGAGAGGTCATGGCGGACAGGCTTACATGCACGCGCATTCAATGCAAGCGCATTTAATTCCTTCGCATAGGAGTCCGTTTCCTGCTACCGTGGGTTCATGACCGGCGACAAGAGTGAGCGGGTTGGTGAGCGTGAGCTCGTGACGGAATGGCGGGAGATCCTCGCCATCCACGCGCGCACGGCATGCGAGATCGACCGCGAGCTGCATCAGTACGGGCTCGGGGCGAGCGACTTCGAGGTGCTCGACATGCTCGCCGCGGGCGACGCCGAGGACGGCGGCTGCTCCTTCCGCGTCCAGGAACTCGCCGACCGCGTCCACCTCAGCCAGAGCGCGCTGTCCCGGCTGGTCGCCCGCCTGGAGAAGGACGGCCTGGTCGACCGCGGCATCTGCAGCGAGGACCGGCGCGGAGTGCGCGTCGCCATAACGGCGGCCGGCCGCGCCCGCTACGAAGAGGCCCGCCCCGGCCATCTCGCCGTCCTCGAACGCATGCTGGCCGGGAACTGAGCCCCGGCCGCCGGGACCGTCCGGCGCGATCCGCGCATCCTGTCGCCGCCGGGTCGCCCGCACGCCGCCCGCCGCGCAGGCGTCAGGACACCGCCGAGGTCCGCCGCCACAGCTCCACGAGCGAGCCGTCGCCCTCCACCGACAGGGCGTCGTACGGCCCCCGGTTCCACAGCGCCAGGTAGAGGGCGTCGGCCGGACCGCTCAGCTCGCAGTCCGCCGCTCCCGCGCCCGCCGCGCTCGACCCACGGCGGCTCGGGCGACAGGTGCAGCAGCCAGTCGGCGCCCGGCACGTCGTCGGCCCGCAGCCGCAGCGTGCACGGACGGTCGGCCCGGCCGCGCTCCCTCACCTGGAACCTCAGCAGCGCCTCGTCGACCCCGTCCGCCGCGAAGTCCGCTTCCACCGGCGACGGGTCGCCGCCGAGGGCCGCTTCGGCGTCGACCCGGTGGACGGTGGTCTCGTGCGCCTGGCGACGGGCCCAGAACTCCAGCGGCGAAGGCGCCGGAAGGAAGGTCCAGCACTCCAGGTCGGCGGGCGCGGCGGCCAGCGCGTCGGCGAGCCGCCGGTGCAGATCCCCGTACCAGTCCACCAGGTCCGCGTCCTCGGGCGCGGACTCGTCCCACTCCACCCGGGCGGCACGGGCCTCGGACGACACAGGTGGCCGCCCAGCGGTGGACGGCCCCGGTGTGCCGCACCAGGTCGCGGACCCGCCACTCCGGGCAGGTCGGCACGGGCGCGTCGAGCCCCGCGCGGCGCGCCGCGGCGGCCAGCAGCGGCCCCTCGCGGCGCAGCGTCTCGATGTACGCGGTCGTGTTCACCGGTGCATGCTCGCAGGCCGCGTCACCGGGTCGCCACGCCCCGGCGGCCGGCGCGCCGCGCCAGGTAGCCGAGCAGCAGCGCGTTGACGGCGGCGGAGACCACGGCCGCCACGACGGTCAGCGTCCACCCGGTCCAGCCCCACGCGGTGGTCCTGGCGTCCAGGCCGCCCACGGCCGCGAACAGCGCCCACAGCAGCGGCGTCCACGGCAGGGTCACCAGCAACAGCAGCACCCCGGTGAACGACACCTGCCGGTGCGAGAGCAGCGCCGTGTCCAGGAGCATCAGCAGCAGCGCGACGCCGACCACGGACAGGTAGATCCGGGAGATCCGCTCCCGGAGCAGGGCGCGGGCGGTGGGGACCGCCCAGGACGGTATGCGCATGACTCCTCCTGCGGATGCTCTGCGGACAACCGTAGGGCCGTACCCTACTCTCGGTCACCGGTGCCGGAGTGCCCATCAGCATGCCGCGGAATCGGCGTCCGGGCGCCTGTGATGTACGTCAGTCCTGACGGCCGCGAGCCCGTGTTCCGTCACCGCCCAGGCGATCACCGCGGCCAGCGCCGCCAGCGCGGACACCGTGGTCAGCGCGATGGGCAGGCCCACCGCCTCGGTCAGGAAGCCGATCGACGGCGGTCCCAGCAGCATGCCGCCGTAGCCGAAGGTGGAGGCCGCGGCCACCCCGCTCGGGCCGGTCAGCTCGCCGGCCCTGGCGATGGCCGTCGGGAAGAGGTTGGCCAGGCCCAGACCGGTCAGCGCGAAACCGACGACCACCAGCGCGGTGCAGGGCGCGAGCGCGCCGATCAGCATCCCCGCGCAGGCGGTGAGGCCGCCGAGCACGAGCGCGCGGCTCTGGCCGAGCCGGGTGATCAGCGCGGTGCCGGACAGCCGGCCGATCGTCATGGCCAGGGTGACGGCCGCGTATCCGGCGGCCGCGACGCCCGATCCGCCGTGCAGGTCCTGCTGGATGTGCAGCGGCCCCCACTCGGCGAGCGCCCCCTCCCCGTACGCCGAACACGCCGCGATCATGCCGAAGACGGCGACGAGCAGGGCGGTGCTGCCGCCCGCGGTACGCGGCCGGCGCGGCTCCGGCGGCGGCGCGGCGGACGGTCGGGTCCGGCGCGGGGGTACGATCCTGCTTCCCGCTCTCGGCCGCGGCGCTACGGGACGCCGGCCGGCTGAGCGGGTGGGCGAGCATGACCCGCCCGGCGAACACGACCGTCACCAGTCCGATCGGGGTGAGCAGCAGCAGATGGGTGGCGGGCGACAGATGCGGCGCGAGCAGGCCGCCGATGGCCGCGCCGAGCAGGCCGCCCATGCTGTAGGCGGCGTGGAAGCCCGACATCACCGGGCGGCGCAGCGCGGCCACGACATCGACGGCGACGCTGTTCATGGCCACGTTGAGGCCGCCGTAGGAGATGCCGAAGCAGAGCAGCACCAGGCCCAGGCCGAGCGCGGAGTGCGTTCGGGGCGGCAGCGCGATGCTCACGGACAGCATGACGGCGGTCGCCACGGTCACCCGTTCGTTGCCGAACGCGCGGCAGAGCCGGCCGGTGATCATCATGGTGGCCACCGCGCCCGCCGACACGCCCAGCAGCGCCAGGCCCAACTGCCCGGCGGACGCGCCGACCTGGGCCTTGATCGCGGGGATGCGGACCACCCATCCCGCGAACAGGAAGCCGTCGACGGCGAAGAACACCGTGACGGCGACGCGCAGTCGGCGCAGGGCGGGGTCGGTGGTCGGAGTGTGGTGGGATCGGGACAGCACTGTCCCTATTTTGTTTAGCGTCGGCACAAAGTGAGAATAGAGTGGTGACACAGATTCGGACAAGGCTTGAGCGCGGCCGAGGCGCGCTCGGTCCCGCGCTCGGCCTGGTGCACACCGGCCGCGCGGCCACCCGCGCCCTGCTCACCGCCGAACTCGGCGTGACCCGCGCCACCGCCGGCGCGGTGGCCGCCGAACTGGAGGCCCTCGGCCTGATCCGGGTCGACACCCGGCCCACCGGCCCCGCCGGCGCGCAGGGCCGCCCCTCGCACCGGCTCGACGTCGCCCCCGAGGGGCCGGTCGCCCTCGCCGTCCAGGTGCACTCCGACGGCTTCCGCGCCGCCCTGGTCGGCCTCGGCGGCGAGATCGTCGCCACCGCGCCCGGCTCCATGACCGTGCCCGCCGACCCCGCGCACGTGCTCGGCGCCGTCGTCGAGGCGGGGGCGGAGCTGCTGCGCGGGCACGGCCGGACCTGCGTCGGCGCGGGCCTTGCCGTGCCCTCCGCCGTCGCCGAGCCCGAGGGCACCGCGCTCAACCCGCTCCACCTCGCCTGGCCGGCCGGCGCGCCCGTCCTCGACGTCTTCGCCGACCAGGTCGCCCGCGTCGGCATCCTGGGGCCCGGCGGACGGCCCGTGCCCACCTTCGTCGGCAACGACGTCAACGTCGCCGCGCTCGCCGAGCACCGGCACGGCGCCGGACGCGACGCCCAGCACCTGCTGGTCGTCGCCTCCGGCCACCGCGGCGTCGGCGGCGCCCTCGTCCTGGACGGCCACCTCCACACCGGCAGCGCCGGGCTGGCCCTCGAAGTCGGCCACCTCACCGTCGTGCCGGACGGGCGGCCGTGCCACTGCGGCTCCCGCGGCTGCCTCGACGTCGAGGCCGACCCGCTCGCCTTCCTCGAAGCCGCCGGCCGCCCCGCCGGGCCCGAGGTCTCCCTCCTCCAGCAGTGCCGCGACCTGCTCCGCACGGAATACGGCGACCCGGCGGTGCGCGGCGCCGCCCACATCCTCATCGACCGCCTCGGCACCGGGCTGGCCGGGCTGGTCAACGTGCTCAACCCGGACCGGATCCTGCTCGGGGGCCTGCACCGGCACCTGCTCGACGCCGACCCCGAGCGGCTCCGGGCGGTCGTCGCCGACCGCTCCCTGTGGGGGCGCAGCGGCGGCGTGCCCCTGCTGGCGTGCGCGCTTGATCACAACAGTCTGGTGGGGGCGGCGGAGTTGGCTTGGCAGCCGGTGCTGGATGATCCGATCGGGGCTCTTGGGGGGTGACCCGTCCGAGCGCTCGGCTCCCTCCGGGGGTACCCCAGGTTTTCCATCCCACCCTCCCCCAACCTTCGGCCGGGGGGACCCCCAACCCGTGACTGTCTTCCGCTTGTGCGGGTCTCTTGTGGGTGGGTCGGTGCCGGTCCGCCGGCACCTCCTCGAACTTCGAACCTGCCGGTCTCGATCCAAGGCTGCGCCCGGTGTTCGTTCGAAGTTCTGCGGGGGCACCGCCTCCCCGTCCCCTCCTGCCTCGTCGGCGGCACACGGAAGACGGGGGTTATGAAACCTCCCCACGGTGCCGTTCGTCCGCAGGGTTGCCCGGGAGAAGCTGTAGTTCAGTCAACCCCCCTCTACTCGCAGACGCCGGACGGCTGGAGGGGACGGGGAGGAGGGGTCCCCGCAGAACTTCGAACGCAACACCGGCGTGGCAGCCGACAACGAAACGGGAACGTTCGAAGTTCGTGGGGGCACCTCCCAGCGTTAGCTGGGGGAGAGTCACCTCCGGACTGGCCCCGACCCACAACGCAAAAGCCCGCACATGCGGAAGTAGGGCAACGGGTGGCGCGGGTGGGATGGAAAACCTGGGGCACCCCCGGAGGGAGCCGCACCCCGGAGGGAGCCGCACCGCCGGAGGGAGCCAGCAGCGGAAGGCGGCGCCCTACGCAGTAGGGGCGAAAGAGTCCAGGCGCAGAGCCTGGGACGCCGCAGCAGCCGCCCCCACCAACCCCGCATCGGTCCCCAACTTCGCCGGCACCACCTCCACCCCCGCCGCGAACGAAAGCGTCGCGTACCGCGCGAGATGGTCCCGCAGCGGGTCGAAGAGGATCGGGCCCGCGGCCGACACGCCGCCGCCGACCACGGCCACGTTGATCTCCACGAGCGTGGCCGTCGCCGCGATACCGGCGGCGAGCGCCTGGGCGGCCCGGTCGAAGGAGGCGAGGGCGACGGCGTCGCCGCCCCGCGCCGAGGCGGCGACGGCCGCGGCGGTCGCCTCCGCGCCGGCCGGCGGCCGCCAGCCCGCTTCGAGGGCGCGGCGGGCGATGTTGGGGCCGCTGGCGATGCGTTCGACGCAGCCGCGCGACCCGCACGGGCACAGGTCGCCGTCGAGGTCGACGCTGATGTGCCCGATGTGGCCGGCGTTGCCGGTCGGCCCTGGCAGCAGGGCTCCGCCGAGGACGAGTCCGCCGCCGACGCCGGTGGACACGACCATGCACAGCGCGTTGTCGTAGCCGCGGGCGGCGCCCTGCCAGTGCTCGGCGGCGGTCATGGCGACGCCGTCGCCGGTGAGGACGACCGGCAGGCCGCCGACGCCGTCGTGGACCCGGGCCACGAGCGGGAAGTCGCGCCAGCCGGGGACGTTGACGGGGCTGACCGTGCCGTGCACCGCGTCGACCGGCCCCGCGCTGCCGATGCCGACCGCGATGGCGCGGGACCAGTGGGGCGTGGCCATGAGTTCGCCGAGGACGTCGCCGACCGCGTCCATCACGGTGTCGCCGTCCGCGGCCGGCGGGGTCGGCCGCAGCGCCCGGGCCGTCAGCCGCCCCTCCGCGTCGACGAGGGCCCCGGCGATCTTGGTGCCGCCGATGTCCAGTGCGGCCACGAGTGGACTGGTCGCGCTGTGGGGGTGCATCGGGTGCATCGCTGAGAAGTCTCCTTCGTCGTCCGGCAGAGCCGGTTGTCGTCCGCGGACTTTCGCGGAAGCCGTGCCGAGGGTAGTCTCACCTGTCCCTGACAACGTTGTCCATCTCTTGCCGCAGGGAATACTACGACCGTGACACAAACATCTGGCCGTACCCCCCGGCCCACCATGAAGGATGTCGCCGCGCGGGCGGGCGTCGGCCTGAAGACGGTGTCCCGGGTGGTGAACGAGGAACCCGGTGTCACACCCGACACCGTGGCGCGCGTGCAGGCCGCGATCGACGCCCTGGGATTCCGCCGCAACGACAGCGCGCGCCTGCTGCGCACCCGCCGCACGGCCAGCATCGGGCTGGTCCTGGAGGACGTGGCCGACCCGTTCTACGCGCGCGCTCAGCCGCGCGGTGGAGGACGTGGCGCGGGCGCACGGGGCGCTGCTGTTCACCGGGTCGAGCGCCGAGGACCCGCGCCGCGAGCAGGAGCTGGTGCTCGCGTTCTGCGCGCGCCGGGTGGACGGCCTGGTGGTCGTCCCGGCCGGCGACGACCACCGCTATCTGAGCCCGGAGATCGACGCCGGCGTGGCGACGGTGTTCGTGGACCGGCCGGCCGGCCGGCTGGACGCGGACGTGGTGCTCACCGACAACGCCGGCGGCACCCGGGACCGGCGTCGCCCACCTCATCGCGCACGGCCACCGCAGGATCGGCTTCATCGGCGACCAGTCGGGCATCCACACGGCCGGCGAGCGGCTGCGCGGCTACCGCGAGGCGATGGCCGCCGCGGGCCTGCCGGTGCGCCCCGACTGGTACGCGATGGGTCCCACGACCCCGGAGCGGGTGCGCGCGGCGCTGGACGCGATGCTGACCGGGCCCGAGCCGGTCACCGCGCTGTTCGCGGGCAACAACCGGGTGACCGTCACGGCCGTACGGGTGCTGTCGGGCCGCGAGCAGCCGGTCGCCCTGGTCGGCTTCGACGACTTCGAGCTGGCGGACCTGCTGAACCCGCCGGTCACGGTGGTCGCGCAGGACGCGCCCGGGATGGGCCGCAGCGCCGCCCAGCATGCTGTTCCGCCGGCTCGACGGCATCGCGCCCGCCGAGCCGAGCCGGATCGAGCTCCCGGTCCGGCTGATCGCCCGCGGCTCGGGCGAGATCCCGCCGTCCTGACGGCCGTCCTCGGGCCGGCCGCCGTGCCGAGGCAGCCGGCCGCCGCGCGCTACCGCCCGGCCAGCGCGTCCAGTTCGGCGCGCCCGAGCCCGGTACGCCCGGTGACCTCCGCGAGGTCGACGGCGCCGCAGTCGACGCCGCGCAGCAGGTAGCCGCTGAGCGCGCGGGCGGTGGCGGGCTCGTCCATCACGTCGCCGCCCGCCTTCGCCACATAGGCGGCGAGCCGGGCCGCGGCGGCGTCCAGGCCCTCGCGGTAGAAGGCGTAGTGGCCGCGTAACGGGTCGGCAGGTGGCCGGGGTGCATGTCCCAGCCCTGGTAGTACGCGCGGGCCAGAGAACGGCGGACAAGGCCGTAGTGCAGCCGCCAGGCCGACGTGCACCTGCTCGGTCGGGCCGACCGGCAGCACGTTGGTGGAGCCGTCGGACAGCCGTACGCCGGTGCCGGCGGCGGCGACCTGCATGACGGCCTTGGCGTGGTCGGCGGCCGGGTGGTCCATCGACTGGTGGGCGGCGCTGATCCCGCAGGCGGCGCTGTAGTCGAAGGTGCCGTAGTGCAGCCCGGTGGCGCGGCCGCCGGCCGCGTCGATCAGCCGGGGCACGGTGGCGGCGCCGTCGGGGCCCAGGATCGCCTGGGTGGTCTCGATCTGGATCTCGAACCCGAGCCGCCCGCTCGGCCAGCCCGGCGGCCCGCTCGAACTCGCTCGCACAGCTGCGGCCATGGCGCTCACCTGCGCGGGGAAGGTGACCTTGGGCAGCGTGAGCACGAGCCCGGCGGGCAGTTCCCCGCCGTCCAGCAGGGTGGTCAGGAACAGGTCGAGGGTGCGGATGCCGCGGTCGCGTACGGCGGCCTCCATGCACTTCATGCGGATGCCGATGTACGGGGGCGCGGTCCCGTCGGCGACGGCCGCGGTGACGGTACGGGCGGCGGCGACCGCGGCGGCGTCCTCCTCGGCGTCCGGGCGCGGCCCGTAGCCGTCCTCGAAGTCGATCCGCAGGTCCTCGACGGGCTCGCGGCGCAGCTTGGCCCGCACCCGGTCGTGCACGTCCTCGGCGAGCGGCGCCGGTGAGGCCGAGGACGGCGCCGAGCGCGGCGGCGTCCGGCGCGTGGGCGTCGAGGGCGGCCAGCGCGCGGTCGCCCCATTCGCGCACGGTCCGGCCGGTGAAGGCGTCGGCGGGCACGTAGACGGTGTGGACGGGCTGCCGGGTGCCGGGGTCGCCCGGGTAGCGGCGGGCGAGTTCGGCGTCGGTGGCGGCGAGCGAGGCGCCGATCCGCGTGCGTACCGCGTCCGCCAGTGTCGTGTCGCCGGCCATCTGCACCCTCCCGAAATTCAACAAATCGTTGAAGTGCAAGCTAGCCGGGGCGCCGTCGGGGGTCAACAGGGCGTGGGGGCGGCCGTACGCGCGCCGGCCCCCGCACACCCGGAGGGCGTACGGGGGCCGGCGGTGGCAGCGCTCGGACCGTGGGCCGGTCAGCCCTTGCGGGCCTTGACCTCGTCGGTGAGCTGCGGGACGACCTGGAAGAGGTCGCCGACCACGCCGTAGTCGACCAGGTCGAAGATCGGGGCCTCGGCGTCCTTGTTGACCGCGACGATGGTCTTCGAGGTCTGCATGCCGGCCCGGTGCTGGATCGCGCCGGAGATGCCGTTGGCGATGTAGAGCTGCGGGGAGACCGACTTGCCGGTCTGGCCGACCTGGTTGCTGTGCGGGTACCAGCCGGCGTCGACCGCGGCGCGCGAGGCGCCGACGGCCGCGCCGAGCGAGTCGGCGAGCGCCTCGATGACCGAGAAGTTCTCGGCGCCGTTGACGCCGCGGCCGCCGGAGACCACGATCGCGGCCTCGGTCAGCTCCGGACGGCCGGTGGACTCGCGCGGCGTGCGCGAGACGACCTTGGTGCCCGTGGCCAGCGGCGCCGAAGCTCCACCGCGAGCTGCTCGACCGTGCCGGCCGCCGGCGCCGCCTCGACGGGCGCCGAGTTGGGCTTGACGGTGATCACCGGAAGGCCCTTGCTGACACGGGACTTGGTGGTGAACGCGGCGGCGAACGCCGACTGCGTCGCCACCGGCCCGTCCGGGCCGGCCTCCAGGTCGACGGCGTCGGTGATGATGCCGCCGCCCAGCCGCAGCGCCAGACGCGCGGCGATCTCCTTGCCCTCGGCGGAG
The DNA here is from genome assembly GCA_963820715.1 of uncultured Actinomycetota bacterium. Classification (GTDB taxonomy): domain Bacteria; phylum Actinomycetota; class Actinomycetes; order Streptomycetales; family Streptomycetaceae; genus Actinacidiphila. Next base: position 136,517 of record CAWGAU010000012.1, read on the forward strand.
GACGGCACCAGCACCGCGGCCGGCGAGACGGCCGCGGCGGCGGCCTGCAGCGCGTCGACCTTGGGGACGACGAGGTAGTCGGCGAACTCCGGCGCGTCGGCGGCCAGCACCTTCACCGCGCCGTGCTCGGCCAGCACCTTGGCGGCGGCTTCGGCGCCGGGGCCCAGGTGCACCGCGACCGGCTCGCCGATCCGGCGGGCCAGGGTCAGCAGTTCGAGGGTCGGCTTGCGGACGGCACCGTCCACGTGGTCGACATAGACGAGGACTTCAGCCATGGGAATGCTCTCCTGCGAAAGGTGTGCGGGGCGGTCGGGGGCGGTCGTCGGCCGTGGGCCGGCTCAGATGAACTTCTGCGCGGCCAGGAACTCGGCCAGCTGCTTGCCGCCCTCGCCCTCGTCCTTGACGATCGTGCCCGCGGTGCGGGCCGGACGCGCGGTCGCGTCCTGCACCGCGGTCCAGGCGCCGCCCAGGCCCACCTCGGCCTCGTCGATGCCCAGGTCGGACAGGTCCAGGGACTCCACCGGCTTCTTCTTCGCGGCCATGATGCCCTTGAAGGAGGGGTAACGGGCCTCGCCGGACTGGTCGGTGACCGAGACCAGCGCCGGCAGCGACGCCTCCAGCTGCTCGCTCGCCGCGTCGCCGTCACGCCGGCCGGTGACCTTGCCGTCGGCGACCGCGACCTCGGACAGCAGGGTGACCTGCGGGATGCCCAGCCGCTCGGCCAGCAGCGCCGGGCACCACGCCCGCGGTGCCGTCGGTGGAGGCCATGCCGGTCACCACCAGGTCGTACCCGACGTGCTCGATCGCCTTGGCGAGCACCAGCGACGTACCGATGATGTCGGTGCCGTGCAGCGCGTCGTCCTCGACGTGGACCGCCTTGTCCGCGCCCATCGACAGCGCCTTGCGCAGCGCGTCCTTGGCGTCCTCCGGACCCACCGTCACCACGGTGATCTCGGCGTCGTCCGCGGCGTCGGCGATCTGGAGCGCCTGCTCGACGGCGTACTCGTCCAGCTCCGAGAGCAGACCGTCCACCGCGTCCCGATCAGTGGTCAGGTCCTCGGCGAAGTGACGGTCACCCGTGGCGTCGGGCACGTACTTCACAGCGACTACGATCCTCAAGCTCACGCCTGCTCTCCTACTGCATCGTCCTGCACGTCTTCGCGAACTGCCCCGGACAGGGCCCGGATGTCCCCGGGTGGGTGCCCCAGGAATGGCAGCATAGGCGCCCGCGGCGGCGGCTCCCGGCCGGGGCGCGGCAACTGCCCCGACGGATATATTACTCGCCAGTACACAGAGATGCTTACCCATCCGCAAGGGTCTTGAACTGTGATGTGCCCGACGCCCGCCCCGATCGGGGGCGCCCGGTCAGCGCGGCAGCCGGTGGAAGCCGCCCTGGTGGTACAGCAGCGGTCCGCCCGGCCCGTGCGGGTCGCCCGCGACGGCCTGCGCGACGACGATCCAGTGGTCGCCGGCCGGCACCCGGCCGACTATCCGGCCGACCAGCCAGGCGCTGACCCCGTCGAGCACCGGCACGCCGTGCGGCCCCGCCGACCACCCGGTGGCCGGCCCGAACCGGTCGGCGCCGGTACGGGCGAAGACGCCCGCCAACTCCTGCTGGTCGTCGGCGAGTACGTGCACGCCGACGTACAGCTCCTCGGCCACGGCCGGCCAGCTGGAGGAGCCGCTGCTGATGCCGAAGGAGAGCAGCGGCGGCTCGGCCGCGACCGAGGTGAGCGAGGTCGCGGTGAATCCGACCGGGCCGGCCGGGCCGCAGGCGGTGACCACGGCCACGCCTGCCGCGTGGCGACGGAAGACCGAGCGGAAGACGGCGGGGTCGAATCCGCGGTCGGTGTCGGGGACGGTACCGATCTCGGTCGGGGCAGCCATGGCGGTGTCCTTCTGCGAGCGGGCGAGCGTACGGGCCGGCGGCGGTGCGGGCGAGGCGGCTCAGCGGGCAGGCAGGCGCGCGTCGCAGTGACGTCTGCGGTCGGCGTCGGCGCGCGCGTACAGAAGGGGGTCCAGGCACATAATGTCAGAGTGACGATCCGGCACGCCGGCCGTCAAGAGTGGCTGCGCGGTGGGAAGGACCGTCACCGCGCCTCCCCGCTCACGCCGCCACCGCGGCGCCCAGCGCCGCGATCACGTCCGCCTTGCGCGGCTGGCCGGCCGCCCTGCGCACGATCGCGCCGCCCGCGTCCAGGACGAGGACGGTCGGGGTCTTCAGCACGTTCAGCCGCCGGACGAGTTCCAGCCGGGCCTCGGCGTCGATCTCCACATGGCGGACGCCCTCCACCAGGCCCGCGACCTCGTCGAGCACCCGCCGGGTGGCCCGGCAGGGCGCGCAGAAGGCGCTGGAGAACTGCACCAGCGTGGCCCGCTCCCCCAGCGGTCCGCCCAGGTCTGCGGCCGTCAGCCGCTCGTCGCCGTCCTTGGCCCGCACCCGGACCCTCCCGTCCCGTCGCCGGTGCACGATCCCGTACGCGCTCGCGACGGCCAGCACGGCCAGGCAGACGATCAGTCCGGTCATCGCCGTCCTCCTTCGTCGTCGGGCATCCACACGTCCGCAGATGCAGCGTTCACGCGACCGCAATCATTCCCACGGGTGCGTCCCGCAGTCCTTCCGCCATCATTTCAACCATGCAGATCGATGTTCGAGGTCCCCGGTTCGGCGCCGCGCTCACCACCGTCGTGCTCGCGGCCGTCCTGGTCACCGGCAGCGGATGGCTGCTGGCCGTGCAGGCGGCGTTCTTCGCCGTGGGAGCGGCGGCCGGGGTGCAGCGCTCGCCGTACGGCTGGGTGTTCCGCACGCTGGTACGGCCCAGGATCGGGCCGCCGCCGGACACCGAGGACGCCGCGCCGCCGCGGTTCGCCCAGGCGGTGGGGCTGGTCTTCTCCGCGGTCGGCGTCGTCGGCTACCTGGTGGGTCCGCAGTGGCTGGGCCTGGCGGCGACCGGCTGCGCGCTGGCCGCCGCCTTCCTCAACGCGGCCTTCGCGTACTGCCTGGGCTGCGAGCTGTACCTGCTGCTCCGGCGGGCCACCACCGCCTGAGCGCCGGCAGGCCCGGCGCGCCGCAGGCCGGCGGCCCGGGCGGCGGCCGTTCGACTCGGGCTCACGCATACTCGTTCATCTCTTCGGTGAGCGCGGCGGCGAAGCCGTCCACGTCCTGCTCGGTGGTGTCGAAGGAGCACATCCAGCGCACCTCGCCGGTCGACTCGTCCCAGAAGTAGAAGCGGTAGCGCTTCTGGAGCCGCTCGCTGACCTCGCGCGGCAGCAGCGCGAAGACCGCGTTGGACTGCACCGGCTGCGGTCACCGTCACCCCGTCGATGCCGCTGCACCGCCTGCTCCAGGCGGCGCGCCATCGCGTTGGCGTGCGAGGCGCTGCGCAGCCACAGGTCGCCGGCGAGCAGCGCCTCGAACTGCACGGACACGAAGCGCATCTTGGAGGCGAGCTGCATCGACATCTTGCGCAGGTAGCTCGAGGGCGCGCACCCGCGTCGCGGGTTGAGCACGACCACGCACTCGCCGAGCAGCAGGCCGTTCTTGGTGCCGCCGAAGGACAGGATGTCCACGCCGGCCTCGGTGGTGAAGCGGGCGAGCGGCATGGTCGAGGCGTCGCGGCGGCGTTGGACGATGCCGGGCGCCGTCCAGGTGCACGGCCATGCCGAGCTGGTGGGCGTGGTCGCAGATCGCCGTGATCTCCTCGGGCGTGTAGCAGGTGCCCAGCTCGGTGGTCTGGGTGATCGAGACGACCTGCGGCTGCGCCCGGTGCTCGTCGTCGAAGCCGTACGCCTGCCGGTCGATCAGCTCGGGGGTGAGCTTGCCGTCCGGGGTGGGCACGGTGAGCAGCTTCAGGCCGCCGACCCGCTCGGGCGCGCCGCACTCGTCGACGTTGATGTGCGCGGACTCGGCGCAGATCACCGCGCCCCAGCGCTCGGTGACGGCCTGGAGGGCGGTGACGTTGGCCCCGGTGCCGTTGAACACCGGGAAGACCTCGGCGGTCGGGCCGAAGTGGCCGCGGAAGATCTCCTGGAGGTGGGCGGTGTAGTCGTCCTCGCCGTAGGCGACCTGGTGGCCGCCGTTGGCGAGGGCGAGCGCGGCGAGCACCTCGGGGTGCACCCCGGCGTAGTTGTCGCTGGCGAACCCGCGGACCTGCGGGTCGTGGCGGCGTACGGCGTCGGTGGCGGCCGGCGGGGCGGTATCGCGTCGGAGGCGCGGGGGTGGGCTCGGTCACGGTCGGGGCGTCAGCCACTGTCGGGTCCCGTTCACTTCCTGGGGGCTTGCGTTCCACACGTCCGCGATGGCCTCGGCGAGGTCGCGCACGTCGGTGAAGCCGGCGAATTTGGCGTTCGGGCGCTGGGCCCGCATCTCATCGTGCACCAGCGCCTTGATCACCAGGACGGTGGCCGCCGCCGTGGGGCCGTCGTCCCCGCCGAGCTTGCGGAAGGAGTCGCCGAGCGCGAGCGTCCACGCCTCGGCCGCGGCCTTGGCCGCCGCGTAGGCGGCGTTGCCCGCGGTGGGCGCGCTGGCGCCGGAGGCGCTGATCAGCACGTACCGGCCGCCGGGGCTGCGCATCAGGCCGTCGTGGAAGGCGAGCGTGGTGCGCTGGACGGTACGGATCAGCAGGTCGTGCAGCACGTCCCAGTCGGCGAGTTCGGTCTCCGGGAAGGACGCGGAGCCGCGCCAGCCGCCGACCAGGTGGACCAGGCCGTCGACCCGGCCGTGGTCCTTCTCGATCCTGGACGCCCAGTCCTCGGCGGCCTCCAGGTCGAGCAGGTCCACGATCTCGCCGGTGATGTCGGCGCCGCCCGCGTCGTACCGCGCCGCGTCCACCGCCTCGGCCAGCCGCTCGGGGTCGGCGTCGGCGGCGATCACATGGCCGCCCGACCTGGCCAGCCGCTGGAGCACGGCCCGCCCCGCGGGCCCGCCCGCGCCCGCGACCGCGATCACCGCCCCGTCGAGTCCGCCCGTGTACGTGTCGGTCGTCATCTCCGCCTCCTCGCCGGCACCGGTCATGCGGCGCCTCGCAGCGCGCTGTCACCGGTGATGCCCTTGGTCGAGGCGATCACCTCACGGAGCTTCTTCGCAAGGGCCTCGTAGAACATGCTGAGCGGAAACTCGTCCGGCAGCACGTCGTCCACCAGTTTGCGCGGCGGGAGCGTCAGGTCGAGGGCGTCGGGACCCTTGGCCCAGACCGAGCCGGGGTGCGGGGAGAGGTACGTCGCGACCAGGTCGTACGCGGCGAACCAGTGCACGAGCTTGGGCCGGTCGATGCCGTCCCGGTAGAGGGTCTCGATCTCGGCGCAGAGCTGGGTGGTGACCTGCGGCGCGCGCTCCCAGTCGATGTGCAGGGTGTTGTCCGTCCAGCGTACGGCGTCGTGCTTGTGCAGGTAGGCGAAGAGCAGCTGGCCGCCGAGGCCGTCGTAGTTGCGGACCCGGTCGCCGGTGACGGGGAAGCGGAAGAGCCGGTCGAAGAGGATCGCGTACTGCACGCCGCAGGCCCATGGGGTGGCCCTCGGCCTGGAGCTTGACGGCCTCCTTGAAGGTGGTCAGGTCGCAGCGCAGCTCTTCGAGGCCGTACATCCAGAACGGGGCGCGCTGCTTGATCATGAAGGGGTCGAACGGCAGGTCGCCGTGGCTGTGGGTGCGGTCGTGGATCATGTCCCACAGCACGTAGGTCTGCTGCGGCCAGCTCCTGGTCCGCCGACGAGCCGGGCGGCCTCCTCGGGCAGCTCCAGGCCCAGGGTGTCCACGGCGGCGGCGGTGACGGCGCGGAAGCGGGCGGCCTCGCGGTCGCAGAAGATGGCGCCCCAGGTCCAGCGCTCGGGGGTCGCGCGGACGGCGACGGTCTCGGGGAAGAGCACCGCGGAGTTGGTGTCGTAGCCCGGGGTGAAGTCCTCGAAGGTGATGGGGACGAAGAGCGGGTTGTCGTAGCGGGTGCGCTCCAGCTCGGCGAGCCACTCGGGCCACACGACGCGCAGCACGACCGCTTCGAGGTTGCGGTCGGGGTTGCCGTTCTGGGTGTACATCGCGAACACGACCAGGTGCTGGAGGCCGTCGCGGCGGTCGGCGGCGGGCTGGAAGGCCAGCAGCGAGTCCAGGAAGTCGGGTACGGCGAAGCCGCCGTCGGCCCAGCGGCGCAGGTCGGCGGCGAGGGCGCGGTGGTAGTCGGCGTCGTGCGGGAGCAGCGGGGAGAGCTGCTCCAGGGCGTCCACGACGCGGCCCAGGGTGCGGCTCGGCGTCGTCGCGGGTGGGCGCGCCCTCTGCGTCGAAGTCGATCGAGCCGTCCTTCCGCTGCCAGGGCCTGATGGCTTCGACGGCCTGCTTCAGCACCGGCCACTGGGGGTGACCGAGGACTCCGTCACCGGATATCCCGTCCTTCCCCACCGTCTTCGGCGAAAGAACTTCGCTCATGACCCCTCCTTCACAGAAGAACCTCTCGTGGCGCCAGGGTATCCATGACCATGTTCCGTCTACAAGCAGAGCGCGCGGAGATTGTCCTGTCGAGACCAGAACAAGCCGCTGTTCTTACGGTTCACACCCAGGATGGGTCGCTAAAAGTTACGGTTTTCGGCGCAGGCCACCGACTCGTCACGGGATGTTCCGGCCGACGGCCGCCGCGGCTGGCTAGGGTGCGCCTCATGAGCTTCCTCACCGTCGGCCACCGCGGGGTCATGGGCGTCGAGCCGGAGAACACCCTGCGCTCCTTCCGCCGCGCCGACCGCGAGGGCGTGGACCAGATCGAGCTCGACCTGCACCTGAGCAAGGACGGCGCGCTGATCGTCATGCACGACGGGTCGGTGGACCGCACCACCGACGGCGCGGGCCTGGTCCGCGACCTCACCCTGGAGGAGATCCGCGGCCTGGACGCGGGGCTCGGCGAGCGCGTGCCGGTCTTCGAGGAGGTGCTGGACGCGGTCGCGCCGCCCGATCCAGGCGGAGATCAAGGACACGGCCGCGGCCCGCGTCCTGGCCGCCGTGCTGCGCGAGCGCGGCGAGACCGCCCGGGTCAGCGTGCTGTCCTTCCACGACGCGGCGCTCGCCGAGATCCACGCCCTGCTGCCCGAGGTGCGTACGGTCCTGGTCGCGAGCGACCTGGGCGCCGATCTCGTGCCCCGCGCCCAGGCGGTGGGCGCCCGCCTGGTCAGCCTGGACCTCACCCGGCTCAGCCTGGACGCCGTGCGCCGCTGCCACGCCGCCGGGATCGCCGTCATGGCCTGGAGCGTCAACACCCCGCAGGACTGGGCGCTGGTCCGCGCGCTGGGCCTGGACGGGGCGGCCACGGACCTGCCGCCCGCACAGGGACGCGACCTGCCCCCGGTGGCCTCCGGCTTCCGGGCGCCCCAGTAGGCGGCCGTCGGCGTACCTCGCCGCGGGCGACGCCGGGCGTCAGGCGTCAGGCGTCAGGCGTCAGGCGTCAGGCGAGCTTCTTCGTCAGGAGCTCGAACTGGAGGTCGTCGCGGGTCGGCAGGCCGAAGCGCTCGTCGCCGTAGGGGAACGGGCTCATCTCGCCGGTGCGGGCGTAGCCGCGGCGGACGTACCAGGCGATCAGGTCCTCGCGGGCGGAGATCACCGTCATGTGCATCTCGGCGACGCTCCACTCGTCGCGGGCGAAGCGCTCGGCCTCGGCGATGATGACCTTGCCGAGCCCGGCGCCCTGGAGCGCGGGGCGGACCGCGAACATGCCGAAGTAGGCGTGCGTCACCGCGGTGTTCGAGCTGGCAGCAGGCGATCACCTCGCCGTCGCGCTCCACGACGACCAGCCGGCTGTCCGGCTTCTCGATGACCGCGAGCACGCCCTCCGGGTCGGTGCGCTGCCCCTCCAGGATGTCCGCCTCGGTGGTCCAGCCGGCCCGGCTGGCGTCGCCCCGGTAGGCGGACTCGATCAGGTGCGACGAGGGCGGGGACGTCGGCGGCGACGGCGGGGCGGAAGGAGAAGGCGTGGTCCATGCGGGTCAGATTATCGAACGGCGCATTACGGACCGCGGGCGTCCCGGGCACCCGCGGGGGACTCACCGTGCGCGCCCGGGCCGTGCCCAGGGCCGGCGACCCGTCCTCACGGCCCGCAGACGCCTCCACAGGGCCCCGGGCCGCCTCCCGGCGTCCGGAGCGCCCCCACCGGCCGCGGACCGCTCACAGGCCCGGGACGGTCTGCGCGACGGCGCGGGCCAGGCGGTCGACGCCCTCGCCGATCTCCTCGGCGCCCGCGGTGTCGACGAAGGTGATCCGCAGGAAGGGCGCCGGGGACTCCGCGGGGAAGTAGGGGCGGCCGGGTGCCACGGCGACGCCCGCGCGCAGCGCCGCGGACGTGAGAGCGGCCTCGTCGGTGCCGTCGGGAAGGCGCAGCCACAGGTGGTAGCCGCCTGAGGGCGCGGGCGCGGGGGCGAGACCGGGGAGCCGGTCGCGCCAGGGCGGCGAGCATGGCGGCGCGGCGTTCGCGCAGGCCCGCCGTCGACCGCGCGCAGGTGGCGCGGCCAGGCGGGGGCGCCGACGAGTTCGAGGGTCGCCTCCTGAAGGGGGCGCGGCACGAAGAAGCTGTCGACGATCTGGATGGCGCGCAGCCGCTCCAGCACCGGGCCGCGCGCGATCAGGGCGCCGACCCGCAGGCTCGGCGACGTCGGCTTGGTCAGGGAGGCGACGTGCACGACCGTGCCGTGCCGGTCGTCGGCGATCAGCGGGGGCGGCAGCGGTCCGCCGTGGCCGAGCCGGCGGGCGAAGTCGTCCTCGACGACGAAGGCGCCGGCCGCGTGCGCGATGTCGAGCACCTGGCGCCGCCGCCCGGCGGCGAGGACCGTCGCCGGTGGGGTTCTGGAAGAGCGGCTGGCACAGGAACACCCGGGAACCGCTGGCGGCGAAGGCGTCGGCGAGCAGTTCGGGGCGTACGCCGTCCGCGTCGACCGGCACCGGCACCGGGCGCAGGCCCGCGGCGCGGGCGATGGCCAGCGCGCCCGGGTAGGTGGGCGACTCGACCAGGACCGCGGCGCCCGGGGGCGCCAGCGCGCGCAGGGCGGTGGTGAGGGCCGCCTGCCCGCCGGCGGTGACGAGCACCTGGGCGGGTCCGGTGCCCGCCTCGCGGCCGAACCAGGCGCGCAGCGCCGTCAGCCCCTCCAGGGGCGGCCGCTCCCAGGCGCCGGGCCGCCTGGCGGCCCTGGCCAGCGCGGCGCCCAGCGCCGTCTCGGGCTGGAGGCTGGGGTGCAGGTAGCCGCCGTTGAAGGCGATCACGCCCGGCGCGGGCGGGGCGAGGCAGGCCAGCACCCCGGACGGCGTCCACGACCCGGGGCGCCCCGTCCGGCTCCTGGGCGGTGAGCGCCATCTGCTGCCACGAGGTGTCCACGGGCGCCGTCCGCGCCTCGCGGCCGGCCGCGCGGTACGTACCCGCGCCGGGACGGGTGACGACCAGACCCTCGGCGGCGAGGGCGGCCAGCGCGCGGGAGACGGTGACCGGGCTGACGCAGAAGCGCTCCACCAGCGTGCGGCTCGACGGCAGCTTCTCACCCGGAGAGAAGCGGTTCAGCTCTCCGCGCAGGGATTCTGCGACGACGGTCGCACTGCTATCGTCATTCATGAGAGTCGACAATAGCGCTACGCACCCCGCCGCAATAGCGGTCCGCGGCACCCTGCTCGCCTTCCTCGGGGTGGCCGCCTTCTCGCTCACCTTTCCCTCCACCCACTGGGCGCTGAGCGGCTTCGGTCCCTGGGCCACGGTCGCGGTGCGCGCGGTGCTGGCCGCCGCGGTCGCGGGGGCGTTCCTGGTCGCGGGCGGCGCCCGGGTGCCGGACCGGGCGCACTGGCCGGGGCTCGCGGTCGTCGCCGGCGGGGTCGTCCTCGGCTATCCCCTGCTGACCACCCTCGCGCTCGGCACCACCGACACCTCGCACGCCGCCGTCGTGGTGGGGGTGCTCCCGCTGTGCACGGCCGCGCTGGGCGCCTGGCGCACGGGCGCGCGGCCGTCCCGTACGTTCTGGGCCGCCGCCGTCGCGGGCGCCGCCGTGGTGGTGGGCTTCGCGCTGGGTTCGGGCGGCGGGGCCCTCACCGGCGGGGACGCGTACCTGTTCGCCGCGGTGCTGGTGTGCGCGGCGGCCTACGTGGAGGGCGGGCGGCTGGCCGCGGTGCTGCCCGGATGGCAGGTGGTGGCCTGGTCGCTGGTGGGCGCGCTGCCGCTGACGCTTCCGGCCGCCGCGGTGGCGCTGGCCGCCGAACCGGTGCGGCTGACGGGCGAGTCGGTGGGCGGCCTGGTGTGGGTGTCGGTGGTGTCCCAGTTCCTCGGGCTGATGCTCTGGTACCGCGGGATGGCCGTGATCGGGGTGGCCCGGGCCAGCCAGCTCCAGCTCGCCCAGCCCGTCCTGACGCTCGTGTGGTCGGCGGCGCTGCTCGGTGAGCACCTGGGCGCGGCGACGCTGCCCACCGCGCTGGCGGTGCTGGTGTGCGTGGCCGTCACGCAGCGGGCCGGGACGGGCCGGCCGGCGGGGCGCCGCGGGCGGCGGCCCGCCCCGGAGGCGGCAGGTCCGGGCGGGCCCGGGAACGGCGGATCGCGCGGGTGGGAGCACCGGTCCCGGACGGCGGCGACGAGCCCGGCGAGGGGGCGCGCACGGCGCACTCGCACTCCCCTGGGTAACCCCGTGCGCGTGGGTGTACGCCGTACGCAGCTGGGCAGGACTCTGGCAGATCACCGTTCGGCATGTCCGTGGTCCGCCGCGGGCGGGGACGGTGTGCCCGGACGGAGCGCGTGGGGGAAGGGGGCCGGGCCGTGGACGGACCGCCGCTGGTGGCCTGGCTGCTCGTGGTGCTCAGCGCCGCGACCGCCGTGTCCTGCCTGCTCCGCGACGAGGCCAGGGACGAGGCGGTGATGGGCGTCGGCATGGCCGTGATGGCCCTGCCGGTGTCGGTCCTCGGCCACCGTCCGTGGATCGCCCCGGTCTTCGCCGTGGTCTACGTGGCGGCCGCGCTGTTCGCGGTCCTGCCCGGCCAGGCGCTTCCACGGCCACCGCGCCCACCACGTCGTGTGCTCGGCCGCGATGGTCTACATGGCGGTGGCCGTGGCCGGCCCGGGTCCGGCCGGCGGGAGCGGCGGCGCCATGCGCATGGGCGGCGGCACACCCGTGCTGACCGGACTGCTGCTGCTGTACTTCGCGGGATACGTGCTGCGCACCGGCGTGCGGCTGGTCGCGGTGCCCGCGGGCGCCGGGCCGATACCCGGCCGCGGCGCCGTCCGGCTGCGCAGCGCGCCCGAAGTGGCGCTCGCCTGCCGGGTGGCGATGGCGCTGGGGATGCTCGCCATGTTGCTGCTGCTGTGACCGGGACGAGCCGGGCACGGTCCGTGAGTGATGCGTCACATCGGTGCGGCGCCGTACCTCGGGGTCCGGCCGGCCTCCTAGGGTGATCAGTATGACGGTCCCGTTCGTGTTGCTGGTTCTCGGCGCACTTGCGGCGGCGATGGCGCCACGTCTGCTCTCCCGGGCCGACTGGCCGGAACGCGAACCTGTGCTGGCCCTGTGGGTCTGGCAGTGCGTGGTCGCCGCCGTGCTGCTGTGCTGCGTCTCCGCGATGGCTCTCACCGCCTCGGCGGCCTGGTCGGCCGTGCGCCGCCACGCCTTCGCCTTCGCACCGCGCGGTGTGGAGGACGCGTACGGCCTGTCGCAGTACGGGCGCGTGGGCCGGTGTGCTGGCGGGCGCTGCTCGCGCTCGGCGGCGTGTGGACGGCGGCGATGCTGACCCGTGAGGTGCGCGGCGCCCGGGCCAGGCGGCGGCAGCGGCGGGCCGAACTGCGGGTGCGCGCGCCGAGGTTGCCCGGCGAGTCCGTCGCCGCGGGCGAGCGCCTGGTGGTCCTGGAGGACACCCGCTCGGACGCCTGGTGGCTGTCCGGCGCGGAGCCGCAACTGGTGATCACCACGGCCGCGCTGCGCCGCCTGGAAGGCCGCCGGCTCGACGCGGTGCTGGAGCACGAGCAGGGGCACGTACGGGCCCGGCACGATGTGCTGCTGCACTGCGCGGGCGCGCTGGCCGGCGGCTTCCCGCAGGTGCCGGTGTTCGCGGCCTTCCGCGACCAGGTGCACCACCTGGTGGAGCTGGCCGCCGACGACACCGCCTCGCGCCGCTTCGGCCGGCTGACGACGGCGCTGGCGCTGGTGGAACTCAACGAGGACAGCGGGGTGTTCGGCCCGTGCCCGACGCCGATGGCGCAGCTCCCGGGCCGGGTGAACCGGCTGCTCGAACCCGGGCAGCGGCTCACGCTGGGCCGCCGGATGCGGGTGACGGCCATGTCGCTGCTGGTGCCGGCGGTGCCGCTGCTGGTGGCCTTCGGGCCCGGCCTGCACGCGCTGACCTGACGCATCCGCGTCGACGGCCGATGTGAAAACCTTCAGCGCGTGACGGGCACGCATGGGCGACAGGGACGGGGCGGGCCGCGGCGTGACGGTGAAGGCTTGCATGTTCGACTTCTCGGGCACCCTCTTTCGCAGCGAACCCTGCGAGGACTGGCTGCGCGCCGTGCTGGCCCAGGAGGGCGTCCGCGCCGGGGACGACGAGGTGGCGGCGTACGCCCTGCGTCTGGCGCGGGCGGGCGCGCAGCCGGGCGGGGCCACCGCCCGAGGAACTGCCGCCGCACCTGGAGCGGCTGTGGTCGCGGCGGGACCTGACCGCGGAGCTCCACCGCGCAGGCGTACACGGCGCTGTCGCGTACGGCCGCACTGCCCTGGGACGTCCACGACGCGCTGTACGAGCGGCACATGGCGCCCGCGGCGTGGCAGCCGTACCCGGACACCGCCGAGGTGCTGCGGGAGCTGCGCGGCCGCGGCGTGCCGGTGGCGGTGGTCAGCAACATCGGCTGGGACCTGCGGCCGGTGTTCCGGGCGCACGGCGTGGCCGACCAGGTGACGCGGTTCGTGCTGAGTTTCGAGCACGGCGTGCAGAAGCCCGATCCGCGGATCTTCCGGGTCGGCCTGCGAGGCGCTGGGCGCGGCGCCGCAGGACACGGTGATGGTCGGCGACGACCCGGAGGCGGACGGCGGCGCGGCGGCGCTGGGCTGCCCGGTGCTGCTGGTGGACCCGCTGCCCGTGGCCGAGCGGCCCGGTGCGCTGAGCGGGGTGCTGGACCTGCTGGACCGCTGATGGCGACGGTCGTCGGCGCGCTTCGCGACGGAGCCCGGGACGGGCCGGTCGCGGGCCGTTACGGCGAACGCCGGCCCCGGCGATCCCCCGCGTCGCCGGGGCCGGCGTTCGGCCCCCGTATCACCCGCCCGGACGGCGGTCCGGCGAGCAGCGCTGAGTATATTGGCTCTCAGCCAGTCAACTCAAGGAGTCAAGCATGTCGCCTCGCAACGCGTCGGTCAACGAAGCGATGCGCCAGCGTTCCCGGGACCGGCTCCTCCAGGCGACGATCGAACTGGTGGAGGAGCGCGGATACGAGGCCACGACCCTGGCCGACATCACCGAGCGGGCGGGCTCGGCACGCGGCCTGGTCTCGTACTACTACTCGGGGAAGCGGGCGCTCCTGCAGTCCGCGGTGCACCGGCTGATGAACCGGGAGCTGGCCGCGGCGCTGGCGAGCGAGCCGCTCGCCGCAGGACGGACCGGAGGTGCTGGCCCGGGCCATCGACGCGATCCTCATGCTGACGCAGACGCACACCAAGCTGATGCGCACCCATATGGCGTCGATCCTCCAGGAGGAGGGCTTCCTCCAGTGCCCGGAGCAGCAGCGGCTGGCGGCGCTGCTGCGGGACTCGGTGGTGCGCTGGGGGGCGCAGGACCCGGACGAGGAGTACCCGCTGCTGCGCGCCATGCTGATGGGCGCGACGGTCGCGCTGCTGCTGCCGGGGGCGCCGATGCCGCTGCACCGGGCGCGCGCCGAGATCTTCCAGCGGTTCGAGTTGGACTGGGAGGCGGGGACGCCCCCGCAGGGCGACCAGGGATACGTGACCGCGCCGCCGCCCGACGCACCTTAGGCAGCCGGGCCAGGCGGCCCCGCCTTCCGCGGCGGCCTTCGCGCGGGGCCCGGTTCAGCTCCCGGCGAGCCGGACCGCCTGGGCGTCGGCGGCGGCCAGCACCCGGTCGAGCAGGCCGGGGAACAGCGCGTCCAGGTCGGCGCGCCGCAGGACGTTCATCTTTGAGGTGCCACGGTAGACCTGGGTGATGACGCCCGCCTCGCGCAGCACGCGGAAGTGGTGCGTGGTGGTGGACTTGCTGACCGGCAGCGGCACGTCGGAGCAGGTCGATCCCGCTGTCGGCGGCGGCCAGGGCGCGGATGACCATGAGCCGCATCGGGTCGGACAGGGCGTGCAGCACCACGTCGAGCCGGATGTCGTCGGCGACGGGGTGCTCCAGCTCACGGCCGGGCGTCAGGGGGGCGGCGTGCGGTGCCGGAGGGGTCATGAACGCCATATTACGATCCCTCTCGTAGTTTGACAGCCGCCGTAGTACGACGTTTATCGTCTTACAGCGTCAGCCATCCGCCCCGCCCCTGGAGCGTGCCGTGAGCGCACCCGCACTGTTCGAACCTCTGGCCCTGCGGTCGGTCACCGCGCGGAACCGGGTCTGGATGGCCCCGATGTGCCAGTACTCGGCCGCCGCCGAGGGCCCGGACCGCGGGGCGCCGAACGACTGGCACGTCTCCCACTACGGTGCGCGCGCCGCGGGCGGCGCCGGGCTGATCCTGGTGGAGGCGACCGCGGTCAGCGCCGAGGGCCGGATCAGCCCGGCCGACCTGGGGATCTGGAACGACCGCCAGGTGGCGGCGTTCCGGGGCGTCACCCGGTTCGCCGAGGAGCAGGGCGTCGGTGCCCGGCATCCAGCTCGCCCACGCGGGGCGCAAGGCGTCCACGGACGTGATGTGGGCGGGCGGCGGGCCGCTGATCGAGGGCGAACACCCGCTGGCGTGGCGGCCGGTGGGCCCGAGCCCGGTGCCCTTCGCCGACGGCCACCCCGTGCCGGACGAGCTGTCGGCGGACGGCATCCGCGAGGTCGTCGGCCAGTTCGCGGCGGCGGCCCGGCGGGCACTGGCAGCGGGTTTCCGGGTCGTCGAGGTGCACGGCGCGCACGGCTACCTGATCGGCGAGTTCCTCTCCCCGCACAGCAACCGCCGCACCGACGGCTACGGCGGCCCGTTCGAGAACCGCATCAGGTTCGCGCTCGAAGTGGTCGACGCGGTGCGCGAGGTGTGGCCGCAGGAGCTGCCGCTGTTCTTCCGGATCTCGGCGACGGACTGGCTGGAGGAGGGCGGCTGGACGCCCGAGGAGACGGTCATGTTCGCCAAGGAGCTGCTGGCGCGCGGGGTGGACCTGCTGGACGTGTCGAGCGGCGGGAACGCCGCCGGGGTGCGCATCCCGCTGGGTCCGGGCTACCAGGTGCCGTTCGCCGCGAAGGTGAAGGCGGCCACCGGCCTCCCGGTCGCCGCCGTCGGCGAGATCACCGATCCCCGGCAGGCCGAGACGGTCCTGTCCACCGGCCAGGCCGACGCGGTCCTGCTCGGCCGCGAGCTGCTGCGCCGGCCGTCCTGGCCACTGGACGCGGCCCGCGAACTGGGCGTGCCGGACGCCGCCGCGATCCCCCCGCAGTACGCGCGGGCCTACCGCCGGCCCGGGGCCTGACGACGGCGCCTTCCGCGGCTGTGACCGGCGGCGACACCGCCCGGGGCGCCGTTGTCAGTGGTCGGGTGCAGACTCTGTGATGTCAGTCACAACGAGTTCACAGAGGTGAGGTGCCATGGACGGCGTGATGCTGGCGGTGGGTACGCAGAAGGGGCTGTTCCTCGGCCGCAGGCGGTCGGGCGGCTGGGAGTTCGCCGGACCGCATTTCGCCATGCAGGCCGTGTACTCGGTGGGGGTGGACACCCGGCGGGCGACGCCGCGGCTGACGGTGGGGGCCGACAGCTCGCACTGGGGCCCCTCGGTCTTCCGCTCCGACGACCTCGGCGGGACCTGGCACGAACCGGCCCGCCCTGCGGTGCGGTTCCCCAAGGACACCGGCGTCTCGCTGGAGCGCGTGTGGCAGCTCCACCCGGCAGGCCCGGCCGCGCCCGACGTCGTCTACGCGGGCACCCAGCCCGGCGCGCTCTTCCGGTCCGAGGACGGCGGGGAGACGTTCGACCTCGTGCGGACCCTGTGGGAGCACCCGCAGCGCGAGCGGTGGGACGCGGGCTTCGGCGGGCAGGCGGTGCACACGGTGGTGACGCACCCGCGCGACCCGGACCTGATCACCGTCGCCGTCTCGACCGGCGGGGTGTACCGCTCGCAGGACGCGGGCAAGAGCTGGAACCCCGCCAACGAGCGGGGTGCAGGCCAGCTTCCTGCCTGAGGAGCAGCGCTTCCCCGAGTTCGGCCAGTGCGTCCACAAGATCGCTCAGGACGCGGCCGACCCGGACCGCCTCTACCTCCAGAACCACGGCGGGGTCTACCGCAGCGACGACGGCGGTGCGCGCTGGACAGACATCGGCGGCGGGCTGCCCGCCGACTTCGGCTTCGCGGTGGCCGCGCACAAGCACCGCGGCGACGTCGCGTACGTCTTCCCGCTGAGCGCCGACGCGTACCGGATGCCGCCGGAGTACCGCTGCCGGGTCTTCCGCACCGAGGACGCGGGCGGCAGCTGGACGCCGCTGTCCGACGGGCCTGCCGGAGGACCCGTCCTACGGCGTGGTGCTGCGCGACGCGATGTGCACCGACGACGCCGATCCGGGCGGCGTCTACTTCGGCAACCGCAACGGCGAGGTGTACGCCAGCGCCGACCAGGGCGACTCGTGGGAGCTGGCGCGTCTCCCACCTGCCGGACGTGCTCTGCGTCCGGGCGGCCGTCGTGGTCGAGCCGACCGCCTGCCGCGGCCGGCGGCGCCCGGGATCGCGGACAGGCGTGCGCGGCACGGCTGTTGAGCCAGTAGAGTGACGGACCGTGACTGCACGACCGTTGGACGAGATCGTCGAGGCGGGCTGGGCGAAGGCGCTCGAACCCGTGGCGGACCGGATCGCGGCGATGGGGGACTTCCTCCGCGCCGAGATCGCCGCGGGCCGCACCTATCTGCCGTCGGGGGCGAACGTGCTGCGCGCGTTCCAGCAGCCCTTCGACGACGTACGGGTGCTGATCGTCGGCCAGGACCCGTATCCGACGCCCGGGCACGCGGTGGGCCTGAGCTTCTCGGTCGCGCCCGAGGTGCGGCCGCTGCCGGGCAGCCTGGAGAACATCTACCGCGAGCTGGCACAGCGACCTCGGGCGTGCCGCGGCCGTCCAACGGCGACCTCACGCCGTGGACCGAGCAGGGCGTGCTGCTGCTCAACAGGGCGCTGACCACGGCGCCCCGGCGGCCGGCCGCGCACCGCGGCAAGGGCTGGGAGGAGGTCACCGAGCAGGCGATCAGGGCGCTGGCCGCCCGGGGCCGCCCGCTGGTGTCGATGCTGTGGGGCCGGGACGCCCGCAACCTGCGGCCGCTGCTCGGCGAGCTGCCGGCGATCGAGTCGTCGCACCCGTCGCCGATGTCCGCGGACCGCGGCTTCTTCGGCTCACGCCCCTTCAGCCGCACCAACGACCTGCTGGCCGGCAGGGCGCTGCAGCCGGTGAACTGGCAGCTCCCCTGAGCGTGGCCCGCGCGGTAGTCTGCCCGGGTGACGACGCATTCCAATACCCCGGCCGGCTGGTACGCCGACCCGCAAGGCACTCCGAACCTGCTCAGGTACTGGGACGGCACCCAGTGGACCGAGCACACCAACCCCGGTCAGGTGCCCCACCAGCAGCAGCCCGGCAGGGCGGCGGCAGCGCCTGGGAGTTGAACGTCAGCCGCGCGCCCGGACCCGGCGAAGGTCCAGCGCCAGGTGCAGCAGCAGGCCGGGCGTCGCGCCGACCGGCTTCGGCGGCGGCACCCTGTTCACCGAGCCGGTGCTGGTGGTGAACCAGAAGGCCAAGCTGATCGAACTCGTCAACGAGTACAGCGTGTTCGACCAGCACGGCCGCACCCTCGGCTCGGTGGTCGAGGTCGGGCAGAGCACCGCGAAGAAGGTGCTGCGGTTCGTCTCCAGCGTGGACCAGTTCCTCACCCACAAGCTGGAGGTCAGGGACGCGCAGGGGCAGCCGCACCTGGTGCTGACCCGGCCGGCGAAGTTCATCAAGTCCAAGGTGCTGGTGCACCGGGCCAACGGCGAGCCGCTCGGCGAGATCGTCCAGCAGAACGCCTTCGGCAAGATCAACTTCGCGTTCATGTACAACGGGCAGCAGATCGGCGCGATCAAGGCCGAGAACTGGCGGGCCTGGAACTTCGCCATCGTCGACCACACCGACACCGAGATCGCCCGGATCACCAAGACGTGGGAGGGCCTGGCCAAGACGATGTTCACCACGGCGGACAACTACGTCCTGCAGATCCACCGTCAGCTGCCCGACCCGCTGCTGAGCATGGTCGTGGCCTCCGCGCTGACCGTCGACACCGCCCTCAAGCAGGACTCGCGCGGACTCGGCTGATCCGTGGCCCCGCAGCCGCACACCGACAGGGCTCCGCCGACCCGGCGCCGGACGCGCTGGGTGCTCGGCGTCGACTCCGGCGGCTCCGGCGTGCGGGTGGCCCTGGCGCGCGCCGACGGCGCCCGCCCGGCCGGCGCCCGCCGCCTCGCGACCGGCCCGCGGTCACCGGCGAGCACGGCATCGACGCCGGCAGCCTGCTCGGCCTCGTCCTGCCGCTGGCGCACGGCCTGATGGACGAGCCGGGGCGCGAGCGGATCGCCGCGGCCTGCGTCGGCGCGGCCGGCATGGCCTCCTCGGCGACGATCTGCGCGCCAGGCTGCCCGCGGCGCGCTCGCCGACGCCCTGGGAGTGCGCGCGACTCGCGCTCGCGGGCGACGCGGTGACGGCGTACGCGGGCGCGCTCGGCCTGCGTCCCGGCGTGGTCGTCGCCGCCGGCACCGGCATGATCGCGCTCGGCACCGCGGCCGACGGCGGCGGCTGGCGGCGGGCGGACGGCTGGGGCCATCTGCTGGGCGACGTGGGCGGCGGCGCCTGGATCGGCCGGGCCGGCCTGGACGCGGCGCTGCGCGCCCACGACGGCCGGGCCGGCGGCTCGACCGCGCTGCTGGCCGCGGGCGCAGGAGCGGTTCGGGCCGGCCGCGAGCCCTGCCGGGCCGGCTGTACCCGCGTGCCGGACCGGCCGGCCGTGCTGGCGTCCTTCGCGCCGGACGTGGCGCGCTGCGCCGGCCGCGGACCCGGTGGCCGCGGGCATCCTGCGGCAGGCGGCGACGCACGTCCTGGAGGCGGCCGCGGCCGTACGGCCCGGGGCCGGACCGGTGGAGGTCGCCCTGGCGGGCGGGCTGTTCATGATGGGCGAGCCGCTGCTGGGCCCGCTGCGCGAGCAGGCGGAGCGGCTGCTGCCCGACGCCGTCCTGGTGCCGGCCGCGGGCGATCCGCTGGACGGCGCGCGTGCTCATCGCGGGCGCCGTGCACCGCGGCGACCTGCCGCTGCCGACCGATCCGGCGCTGCTCACCGTCGCCGATATGCCGACGCGTCAGGTCACGCCCGTCGTACGGTCGACCGCGCACTGACCGAACGTGATCGGTGAATCGGACAGTTCTGGACAGGTCTGACCTCCTTCGTACCCGGGCGAACACCGGGACGCCATGAGGCGTTAGCATGCGACGCCATGAGCAACGCCACAGGGCCCGCCTCCGGCCTCCCCGTTCGAATGCCGCGTCCGCGCCAGCCGGGACGCCACCGCCGACCGGAGGCGCTGGCCGCGCCCGAGGGCGCGCCGGTGCTGGTTCTCGCCGTCCCCGGCACTCCGACCGCCGCGGCGCTGAGCCTGGCCGAGGAGGTCGTGAGCATCGCGCGCTCCGAGCTGTCCGGCCTCGACCCGCGGATCGCCTTCGTGGACGGCGACGACGAGGAGTTCGCCGTCGCTGCGGGGCGTGCTGGACCAGGTGGCGGCCGAGCGTCCGGGCGAGGAGACCTCGGCGGTCGTGGTGCCGCTGCTCGCGGGCCCCGAGGCGGCCGTGCTGCGCCGGGTCCGGCAGGCCGTGGCCGACAGCAAGGCGCAGGTCGAGCTGACCGACGTGCTCGGCCCGCACCCGCTGCTCGCCGAGGCGCTGCACGTCCGGCTGTCGGAGGCCGGGCTGGCCCGCGCCGACCGGGCCCGGCTGTTCACGGTGGCCACCGCGGCCGACGGCATCATCCTGGCGACGGTCGGCGGCGAGGAGGCGGCGCAGGCCGCCGGCGTCACCGGGCTGCTGCTGGCCGCGCGGCTCGCCGTGCCGGTGCTGGCCGCGGCGCTGGACGAGGACGGGCGCGATCGCGCAGGCCGCCGAGCAGCTGCGTTCCTCGGGCTCCGTCGACGCTGGCGCTCGCGCCGTGCCTGATCGGCCCGGAGATCGCCCCGCAGCTGCTGCACACGGCCGCCGCGGAGGCCGGCTGCTCGGGCGCGGACGCGCTCGGCCCGTACCCGGCGGTCGGCAAGCTGGTGGTCACGCAGTACGCCGCCGCGCTGGGCATCGCGCCCGCAGGCGGCGCAGGCGCGCAGGCCCGCAGCAGTAGCGCGGCACGCGGGACGGACATGGCGGCGGGCGGGCCCCTCGAGGACCGCCCGGCTCCGTCCCGGACCGCCACTGTGCGGCCGGACACCGTCCGGCGCCGCGGCGTTCAGCCGAAGAGCACGCAGGAGACCGCGGGCAGCTCCAGCGAGCCCGCCTGCTTCGGGATGCCGGTGGCCGGGTCGACGTCGAACCAGGTGACGTCGCCCGAGCGCTCGTTGGCCGCGTAGAGCCGGGTGCCCGGAGGGGTCGAGGGTGAGGTGGCGCGGCCAGTCGCCGCCGCAGTCGACGGTGTCGAGCAGTTCGAGCTGCTCGCCGGTCTCGTCCACGCTGAGCACGGCGATGCTGTTGTGGCCGCGGTTGGCGGCCCAGGCGAACCGGCCGTCGGGCGAGACGACCAGCTCCGAGGGGTAGTTCTCGCCCTCGGCGCCCTCGGGCAGCACCCGGACCTCGGCGAGCGGCCGCAGGCTGCCCTTGTCGGCGTCCCAGCGGCAGACGGTGACGACGGAGTCGAGCTCGTTCATCACGTAGGCGTGGCCGCCCGTCGGGGTGGAAGGTCGAGGTGGCGCGGGCCGATGCCGGAGCGCAGGCCGAGTTCGCGCTCGATCTCCAACTCGCCGCTCGGCCGCGTCGAGTTCGCAGACCCGCACCGAGTCCGTGCCCAGGTCGACGCTGACCGCCCAGCGGCCGGTGGGGTCGGGCAGCACGGCGTGGGCGTGCGGGCCCTCCTGGCGCTCCCGGTTCGGGCCGTCGCCCTCGTGCTCCAGCACGCAGCGGACCGCGCCGAGCGCGCCGTCGTCCGTCGAGGGCGAGCACGGTGACGCTGCCGGGCGCGGAGTAGTTCGCGGTGAGCAGGTGGCCCTGATGGACGGCCAGGTGGGTGGGGGCGCCGCCGCGGACCGGCACGGGGGCGCCGAGCAGCCGCGGGCGCGGCGGGGTCGGCGAGGGAGAAGGCGGCGGCCGCGCCCTCGGGTTCGGTCTCGCTGACCGCGTAGAGCGTGCGCTCGTCGGCGGACAGGGCGAGGAAGGACGGGTTCGGGACCTCGGAGGTGTGCCCGAGCACGCTCGAGCGCTCCCGTGCCCGGGTCGACGGAGACGGCGGTGAGCCCGTGCCCGCCCGCCGACGTGAACGACCCGATGTATGCCTGTCCGGCCACTGCCGTACCTCTTCCGCCTGACGTCTGTACGGCGGCTGAGAGTAGTCCCTGTCGTCGGCCACGTCGCCCCCGGGTCACCCCGTCGGGTCGGCGGTCGAGCAGTGCTCCACCGCACCGAACGGTCGGACGGCCGCCCTGGCGCCGTCCGGAGGCGGGGTGCCGGCCGCGGTGGAGGTCCGGTCGGCGCCCGGCCCCCGGCCCGCGCGGCCCTCAGTCCGCGGGCCTCCCGACCGCCCACCTGCTCAGTATCCGAACGTCTGCACCGTATAGGCGCATTCGGTGTAGATGTAGCCGGAGCGGAGCGTCTCGGAGTTGGCGTCGGTGGTCTCCGAGGAGGCGCCCGAGGGCTTGTGGAGGAAGTAGACGGCGCCGGCGGGCAGGTGGATCGTCCGCTTCGGGTAGTGCTTGCCGGTGGCCTTGCAGGCGGACAGTCGCGCCAGCGCGTCCGAGGAGCAGGCGGTGCAGCCGCCGCACCCCCGAGCTTGACGGAGAAGCGTGCCGGCCCCCCGCAACGCATTTTCCGGCAAGCGGGGGCTCTGACCGAGCCGGCTCCTCCCGGCGGCGCCACCATCGCCGTGCGCGGCCAACGGGACCGGCAGTGGCTCGAATCGATCGCTCGGCGCTGGGCCATCGGTACGTTGAACATGCCAAGAACACGACCACGAGGGGACCACCGACCCATGCCCGTCGACGCCCTGGACGCCCGCATCCTGCGGCTGCTGCTCCAGCAGCCGCGGACGAGCGTCCGCGAGTACGCCCGCATCCTCGGGCGTGGCCCGCGGCACCCTCCAGGCGCGGCTCGACCGGCTGGAGCGGGACGGCGTGATCACGGCGGCGGGCCCGCGGGTCTCGCCCGCCGCGCTCGGCCACCCGGTGCTGGCGTTCGTCCGGATCGAGGTCACCCAGGGGCATCTGGACGAGGTCGGCGAGGCGCTGCGCGGCCGTCCCGGAGATCATAGAGGCGTTCTCGATCACCGGCGGCGGCGACCTGCTGACCCGGGTGGTGGCGCGCGACAACGCGCACCTGGAGGACATCATCCAGCGGCTGATCCAGCTGCCGGGGGTGGTCAGGACCCGGACCGAGATCGCGCTGCGGGAACGGGTCGCGGAGCGGGTGCTGCCGCTGGTGGAGGCGGTGGGGCGCGGCGCCGAGGAGCGGCGGCCCGAGCCGCCGCTCGCCGGGCACGTCCCGCGCCAGGCGCCGCGTTCCGCCTAGGACCGCCCGTTAGGCATCCGGCCCACGCCCGCACCGGCCCCGCCGCAGGCCGCCCGGTGGCTCCTTGAGGCCCCGGACGCGCGGGCGACCGTACGGCGCCGTCCGCCCCGCCGTCAGCGGGCGGCCAGGTAGTCCTTCGCCTCCTGCGACGCCTTGGCCCACGAGCCGGAGTCGAAGGGCGGCTGGGGGTCGTACTCGATGGCGAGCTGGAACGCCTCGGCGGCGACCCGTCCGGCGGCGAGTTCGGCCAGGCGCAGCGCCATGTCGATGCCGGAGGAGACGCCGGCGGAGGTGATGAGGCCGCCCGGCTGCTCCACGACGCGCCGCGCGGTGTACGCGGCGCCGTAGGACTCCAGGACGTCGACCGCGCTCCAGTGGGTGGTGGCCTCCCGGCCCTTGAGCAGGCCGGCCGCGCCGAGCAGGAGCGAGCCGGTGCACACCGAGGTGGTCCAGCGGGTGGTGGCGTCGATGCGGCGGATCCAGTCGAGCAGCGCTTCGTTGCCGAGGTCGCGCCGGGCCCCGGGGCCGCCGGGGACGACGAGCACGTCGGCCGCGTCGATGTCGTCGAAGGCGGCGGTCGCGGTGAGCGAGAGGTGGCCCGCGCCGTCGGTGACCGGGCCGGGCGCGGCGGCGGCGAAGACGACGCTCGGCGTCCGGGCAGCATCCTGCAGGACCTCGTAGGGGCCGACGGCGTCGAGTGCGGTGAGGCCGTCGAAGACGGGGAAGACGATGCGCATGTCGGAGCCTTTCGGTGACAGGGTCGAGTGCCGGGATCGGCGGCGGTCGGAGGCGGGCGAGGCGCCGTCGGGTCGGGCGGCGGTCGGACGGGACGGATCGACGTCGGTGGAGGGCGCGTCAGGGCCGGCGGGTCAGCGCGAGGCGGCGCGGGGAGAAGTGCCGGCGGTACTCCCCCGGCGTGACCCTGACCAGCCGTTTGAAGCTGCGGTGCAGCGTCTCGACGGTGCCGAAGCCGCAGGCGCGGGCGACCGCGCCGAGGGTGCGTGCCGGTGGACTCCAGCAGCCGGCGGGCCGCCTCGACGCGGGCGCTCTCCACGTACGCGGCCGGGGTGCCGCCGGTCCCGGCGCGGAAGACGCGGGTGAAGTTGCGTTCGCTCATCCCGGCGCGGGCGGCGAGCGCGGGCACGGCGAGGTCGTCGGCGAGGTGGTCGGCGATCCAGTCGAGCACGTCGCGCAGCGGTCGACCCGGCCGGGCCGCCGGGCGGCGAGCTGGGTGCTGAACTGGGCCTGACCGCCGGGCCGTTGGACGAACATCACCAGCTGCCGGGCGATCGTCCTGGCGACCTCGGGCCCGTGGTCGTCCTCGACCATGGCCAGGGCGAGGTCGATGCCCGCGGTGACGCCGGCCGAGGTCCAGACGTCGCCGTCCCGGACGAAGATCGGGTCGGGGTCGACGGTGACGGCCGGGGAAGCGGTCGGCGAGCGCCGCGCAGCGCGACCAGTGGGTGACCGCGCGCCGCCCGTCGAGCAGCCCGGCCGCCGCCGAGCAGGAAGGCGCCGCTGCACACCGAGGCGGTCCGGCGGGCGCCGCGCGCGGTGGCGCGCGAACCAGTCGACGAACTCCGCGGTCGCTGGCCGGCCCGGTGGACACCGCCGCCGCCGACGGCGACGAGCGTGTCCACCGGCCCCGCGACCTGCGCGGTCGTCAGGGTCGGGGACACCGCGAGGCCGCCGCTGGACGGGACGGGGCCGGGGCCGCCGCGACCGTGTCGATCACGAAGGCCGCCCGCCCCGTCCCGGCCGCCGCCCGCCCCCGTCCCCGGCCGGCCGGGGCGCCCGGGCCGTCCACGAGCCGCGCGGCCTGCGTGAACACCTCGTGCGGCCCGGTCAGGTCCAGGATCTGGAAGCCCGGGAAGACGGCGAAGACGATGCGTCGGCTGGTCACCCCTCCATGGTCGGCCGGACCCGCCGATGGCGGCAAGGACACAATGATGACGATTTCCGCCAACCCGCGAAGCCCGTCCCATCTACGCGCGTTCGACCTCTGGCGGACGCGCGTAGAAGCGCGCATCATGGCCGTGCTCCACCTGCACTGCCGACTCATCTGTCGCATACGGCACATCAGGAGGCCCGTCGGGGGCCACCCGTACCGCACCCCGCTCCCCCGCACCGCGCACGACTCGCACGGCGTACGACCGGCACGCGCCGCACCGCACCAACCGGCGCCACTCCACGGCGCACCCGCGTTTCGAGGCGCTCCGCAAGGGCGCGGACCCGCGGGGGTGATCTTGTCATGAGCGCGTAAACGTACATCGACAGGCAGTCGCCCCGCGCGGGCGCATGACGGCCCCACAGCCCCCGGCCCTCCGATACCGGCCCGCCGCGGACCCCCATACCGCGGCGCGCCCGTGCCGATCCATTGTCATGCGCAGGTCACCACCCTGCGCGAGCGAAGGGATCTCGACATGGCTTGCGGATCGACCAGCCTCTGGGCGGGTGAGACCACCTGGTTCTGCTGCGGCAGTTCCTGGGGGCCCTGCGGCAGCGCCGGCACCGGCGCCTGCGGCACCTGCCAGTCCAGCGCCCACCAGGCCGCCTGGCCCAACACCTCCCAGGCGTGTTTCGACATCACCCGCCCCGACCTGTGCGGCGAGAACATCCCGCGGCGCGCCTGCGGCTCGGTGATGAACGTCAAGCACCAGTGCTCCGGCGCCACGGTGTGCGTCACGTCGCCGACTGCGGTCCGCGCACCAAGAGCTTCTGCGGCGAGTCCACCTGCTGCGGCGGCTCCTGCCGCACCAACCGGGTCATCGACCTGACCCCGTCCGCCTTCTCGGCGATCGGCAATCTCAGCTCCGGCATGCTGCCCGTCTACATCTACGAGTGAGCCACGAAGCAGGAGGAGGACCGACCATGACCCACCGCCAGGACCCCCGCGCCCGCTCCGGCTTCGACCGCAGGCGCTTCCTGACCACCGCGGCGCTCGGCGGCGCCACCATCGTGGGCGCCTCGGCGCTCGGCGGCCTCGACGCGGACGCCGCGTTCGCCGCGCCGATGCCGTCGCTCGACCCGGCCATCGCCAAGTCGACGTTCGCCGAGGGGCGGATCACCGCGATCAAGGGCAGCGTGCTGGAGGTCGCCGGATCGTACGGCGACCGGCACCTGATCCAGCTCACCAACGCCACCAGCATCTGGAAGCTGCGCACCACCACCGCCGACGCGATCAATGTCGGCGACGGCCTGTACGCGCGGGGCGTCGACATGCCCGACGGCACGATCGCGGCCGACGCGGTGTGGGTGAACATCGTCAACCTGTACTGCACGGTCCGCGGCATCGCCAAGGACCGGCTGCACCTGTCGCACGGCGACAACCACGCCGTGGTGGGCCGGATCGTGCCCGAGACGACCACCGCGTCCTACGTGGGCGGCGCGCTCACCTCGGACCTGTCGCGGGTCCGGATCGGGCAGACGGCGCAGGTGCTCGGCGCGTGGCGGCCCGAGGACGACACGATCGACATCGCCCGCGTCACTGTGGGCCACTGAGGAGAGCGGTGCGATGATCCAGAACCTGCTTCCCCTGGTGTGCGGCGTGCTGCTCGCCGTCTCCGGCGCCGGCAAGCTCTTCGGCCGCCGCATCGCCCAGGTGGCGGCGAACACCGTGCTGGTGCGGGTGCTCGGCAACGGGCACCGGGCGGCGTACGCGCTGCGTGCGGTCGGCGCGGCCGAACTCGCCGTCGCGGCGGCGCTGCTGGCCGTCCCGACGGCCGTCGTGCCCGGCGTGGCGACGGCCGCTGCTCGGGGCCGGCTTCACCGGCTACCTCGGCTACGCCAAGGCCACCGCGCCCGAGTCCTCCTGCGGGTGCAGCGCCCGCGACGAGGGGCCGATCGGCGCGCGCTCCTTCGTCCGGGCCGGCCTCGTCCTGGTCGGCGGCGCGGCGGCGGCGACCGCGGGACAGCCCGTGGTGGACGCAGATCTCCCGGCGGCCGGGCTGGTCGGTGCTGGTCGTGGCGGTGGCCGCGGCCGTGCTGCTGGCCGTGTCCACCGATCTGGACCGGGTGTGGCTGCCGCTGCGCCGGCTGCGGCTGCGGGTCTTCGGCACGCCGCTGCCCGCCGGGTTCCGGCGGGCGGGTGCCGGTCGAGGCGACCGTGGAACTGCTGGAGCACTCGCTCGCCTGGCAGGCGTCCGCCCCGATCGTCCGCTCGGCGCTGCTCGACAGCTGGGACGACGAGGGGTGGCGGGTACTGCGGTTCGCGGGCGTGTACGAGGACGCCCGCGGCGCGCGCCCGGTCAACGTGCTGTTCGCGCTCGACGAGTCGGCGACGCGTCGACACGCGCCGAATCCCGCGGTACGGGTGTCGGTGATCGACGACGACACGGAGGAGGTGGTGGCCGTCGATCTGCTGGCCACGGCCAGCGCTGATGGCGCCTCTGCCCATGGCCTGACCGGCCGGGTATCGCGCGGGAGAGGGTGCCCCGGAGGCGGTGCGGGCCGCACTGTCACCGGGGTGCCCCCGCTTGCGTTACTGACCGGGCCCGCGGGCCCCGGCCCCTTCCGGTCCGTCGCCGGACCACCCGGCGGTGGGGGGCGGGGCCCGCGGGTTCAGCCCCTTGGGGTCTGGCCAGGCCACCGGCCGGTGGAGGGCGGGCCCGCGCAGCCCCTTGGGGTCGGCGCCGGACCACCCCGTGGGGGGCGGCGCCCCTTGGGGGGCGCCGCAGGTGCTATTGGGGCGGGTAGCCGACCGGGGTGGTCGGTGTAGGCGCCGTAGACGCGCATTTCGGCGGCGGCGGCGAAGGGGAGTCCGTTGAGCGCGTTGAGTCCGGTGAAGCGGACGTACGAGGCGCGGACGGGGTCGAAGGTGATGTCCTGCATCTGCGGGGAGTCCACGAGCGTGCCGTGGGTGACGGTGTTCCAGGTGGTGCCGTCGTCGGAGACGGCGATCTGGTAGTCGGCGATGCGCCCGTTCGGGCCGCCGGACTGGCGGTCGAGGTAGCCGAAGCCGCTGAGGTCGGCCGGGCCGCCGAGCTTGAGCGTCACCCAGTGCGGGAAGGGCGCCTCGGTGGTGCTCCACTCGGAGTCCCAGATGGTGCCGGGGTCGCCGTCGAGCACATTGGCCGCCGGGCCCTCGGCCGGCCCGGACGACTCGTTGGCGGAGTCCGCGGTGGCCGTCATGGAGCTGGGCGAGAGCAGCGGCTGGGTCGCGACCGTCGCCTTGGCGTCCGCCGACACGGACTTGGTGGAACCTGCCGTTGGTGTAGGTGCCGGTGACCTTCCAGGTGGCCGAGCCGCCGGCGGCGCTCGCGGGCGCGGTGACCAGCCAGGTGGTGCTGACCGTCGCGCCGGGTCCGACCGTGGCGAAGGCGTTGCCGCCCTGGTCCTCGACCGTCGCCTTCCAGCCGTCGGGCAGGCCGTCGAGCGTGGTGCGGACCCCGGTGGCGTCGGTCGACTCGCCGTTGGTGAAGGTGGTGACGTACTCGCTCGGCGCGCCGGGGCTCAGCTCGGCGGTCGGCGGGGCGGTGACGCTCGCGCAGGCCGGGCCGGCGCTGGACGGGCCGAGGTCGGTCACGGTGAAGTCGTCCATCACGAAGTCGGTGCCGTCGGCGCCGCCGAGCTTGCGCAGGCCCACCCAGGTGTCGCCGCAGCCGGCGACGATCTGCTTCGAGTAGGTGGCGGTGTCCAGGGCGGGCGCGAGGGTCTCGCGGGTGACGTCCCTGGAGGTGACCTTCCCGCCGCCGACGGTGTCGGCGCCGGTCACCCAGGCCCATTGGCCGTCGACGTCGGTCTGGTACCTGAAGGAGACCTGGTACCTGTGGCCCGCGACGAAGGGCACGGTGGCGGGCACGGTCCGGTAGACCACCCCGGTGTTCTCCTCGTGGGCCTTCAGCGAGTGGTCGCCGTCGATGACGTCGTCCACGGCCTGGCCCTTGAGGGTGCCTGAGTTGTAAGGCGAGTAGGTGTTCTTCCACGCCTTCTGGGTGTACGGGGCGTGCAGGTCGCTGATGCTGGTGCGCGGGTCGGTGACGTCGCCGGCGTCGCCCTTGACGAAGGGGCCCCAGCCGGGCTGGTTGCCCTCGAAGTCGTCATGGGCGATCACCGTGCCGCCGGCCGCCTTCCCCGTCGCCTTGGGCAGCGGCGCCGTGGTGTCGGCCATCAGGCGTACGTCGTCCAGGGTGACGGCCGCCGCTCCCGCGACGGCGCCGATGGCGACGGTGACCCTGCCGTCCTCGGGTGCGGTGAAGGTGACCGAGGCGCGCTGGGCGTAGGTGCCCTCCTTGGCGTCGGACGCCATCTCGTTGAGCGCCGGGGTGGTGTCGAAGGTGTTGGCGGCCGGCTTCACGGCGCCCGTGGACGCTCAGGGTGGTGGCCCTGCGCTGCCCCCCGGCGATCTCGACGTCGGCGCTGAAGGTGTAGGACTGCGCCGGCCGTGAGGCCCTTGACCTGCTGGGAGATGCCGGACGCCGCCTTGGTGCCGAGGCGGGCGACGTTGTCGCCGTTGCCGGTACGGGCCACGGCCGCGCCGCCCTGCGGGTTCCAGGCGGTCAGGTCACCGGCGTTGAAGCCCGGGTCGTGCAGGCCGCTGCCCTGGCCGTAGTCGACGTCGGTGTGCGGGGCCCTGCCGCCCTCGGGGACCAGCACGTACGGCTGGTCCTTGGCGGTGGTGACGGTGACCTGGCCGCCTTGGGGGGTGATGTCGGAGACCTTCACCCGGCCCTGGTCGGTCAGCTTGTAGAGGGTGAAGCGCGGGGTGCCGGCGAACTGCGCGGTGAGGCCGAAGGTGTGGGCGCCGCCGGACGCGCTGTAGGCGTACATCTTGTCGGCGCGGCTCGGCGACGAGGTGCCGTCGCCGCCCTCGGCCTCGCCCCACGGCAGCAGGTAGCTGTCGCCCTTGAGGACGAGGGCGCCGCCCATGGTGACCTGCCGGACGTTGCCGTCCATGGCGACGCGGACGCCGCCGGTGAGGTCGGCGGACGTGCCGAAGTCCCAGTTCGTCACCTGGTAGTGCTGGAGGAACTTGGTGGGCAGGTTCTGGCTGAAGATGTTGTCGTAGAAGGCGTTCCAGTCGTCCTGGCCGGTCCAGCCCTCGAACTCCTTGATGGACGAGCCGCCGAGCAGCGGGTCCACGTTCCACACGTCGCGGTCGGAGTTGGCGATGAAGCGGACGATGTTCGGAGTTGATGCCCTTGTTGGTGGGCCCGCCGTAGTTCTTGTCACTGGCCCAGTGCGACCAGATCGAGTTGCCCTCGAACTTGTACGCCCACTCGCTGGCGACCTCGAAGCCCATCGCGTGCAGCTGGGTGGCGAGTTCGTCGGCGAGCCAGCCGCTGGAGTAGTAGGCGTCGATGTAGACGGTCTTGATGCCCGGGGCCTCTTTGCGCAGTTCCTTGAACCGGTCGAGGATCGCGCCCGAGCCCAGGTCGGTGCGCTGGTCGATGTGGTACGACTGGTTGAGCCAGTCCCAGCCGTTGACCTGGCCCTGGACCAGGCCGGAGCTGAAGTGCCGGGCCTGCGGGTACGCCTCGGTGACGTTGACGTGCACGGCGAGGTCGGCGTTGTAGCGCGAGCCGACGGAGGCGAGTTCGTTGAGGTCGGTCAGGCCGCCGGCCCGCACGTTGTAGTCGCCGCCGTAGTCGGGGTGGCCCGAGTCGTGGCCCTCGTTGGCGTAGCCCTTCTCCAGCACCCACTGGCCGAGGTCGTCGGTGGCCAGCGAGATCCGCTTGACGTTGTCGAGGGTCTTCAGGAACGGGTTGGTGGCCTCGCTGGCGAAGTTGAACGGGATGTGCTGGACGACGCGTTCGGGCACGCGGTCCGCGCCGAGCGGGCGGGTCATGGCGTCGCGGTAGGCGATGGCGCCGTCCTCCCAGGTCACCTCGCCGTCGCCGTTGGCGTCGCCGGCGAGCACCACCGTGGTCTTCGGCAGCGTGTACGTGGCCACGCGCGGGTCGGTGGCGCCCTTGGCCGGATAGGTGTAGTTGCCGACGCGACAGCTCCGCGCGGCGGGCGCCGCCGCCCGCGTCGACGATCCGCGACTGGAGGCGGGTGTTGCCGTTGTCGTTGTCGTCCTGGGCGGCGTCGTCGGTGGCGTCGGTCAGCAGGCCCGCGGACAGCCGGGAGTTGCTGACGAAGCCGTAGGGCGTGGCGACGACGCCGCGTCCGGCCGGGTGGCCGCGGTCACGGCGAGTGAACTGGTCGGCGGTCGTCGTGGAGTCGGTGGAGATCTTCGTCCGGGCCAGGCTCGCGTGCGGGTCGGAGGAGTCGACCGAGACCAGCGACTGGTCGGGGACCGAGAGCTGGTCGACGCTGCGCGGCGGCGCTGCCGCTGATCTTCCTGACCTCGAAGACGACGGTCTTCTCGGCGGTCACCGTGATCGCCGAGGTGATGGTCAGGCCCGGCAGGTCGGCGAAGGTGGAGGTGTACGTCGCGGTGTCGCCGGCGCGCGGACATCGCGGTGGTGGCGGTGTGCGCCGATGCCGTTGATGTCGAAGGTGTCCAGCGCGGCGGGCTGCCCGGTGAGCGTGCCGCCGTCCATCGCGTACGAGATGACCTGCGGGAACTCCTTGGCCACCGTGACCTTCAGGCCGCCGCGGCCGATCTGCGACCGGCGTCGCGGGGTGCGCGGGCGGCGGCGGGTCGACCGGGGCGGGCGTGGTGTCGCCGGTCGCGCGGACCCGGATCTCGGAGGCGGCGGCGATGTCGCTGCCGTTGACGGCGCTGTCGGCCTCGAACTTGACGTAGCGGCCCTTGACCGGCTGGTCGAAGACGGCGGTCTGCACCTCGGTGTTCGCCGTCGGCTGGTGGAAGGAGCCGGTCGCGGCGGGCGCGCCCCAGTCGGCGTCGGGGTCCTTGGCGATGGCCGCGTCGTCGGTGACGTAGATCCGGTAGTTCTTGACCGGGCCGTTGGCCTGGTTCTTCACCGAGTAGTCGAGGCCGGTGAGGGTGAAGGAGCCGCCGACGTCGAGGGTCAGCCAGTGCGGCATCGGGGTCTTGGCGACGCCCGACGCCGTCGACCACGTTGTAGGCGACGGTCCACTGGGTGGAGGTGTCGTTGTCGAAGGCGCCGAGCGCGGTGCCGTCGAGGGCCGGGGGCGCGGGGTAGGGCGGCGACTGGGAGTCGGCGCCGACCAGGCCGTACTGGCCGGGATCGATGGGCGTGCCCGGGTCGGCGGCGCTCTGCGCGAGCGGCGCAGAGGCGAGGGCCGGGGTGACGCCGGCCGCCAGCAGCGCGAGCGAGGCGATCAGCGCGACGGCTGTCGCGGCAGCGGCGGTGGCCGGTCTCCGGGGCCGCCGGCGGCCGTGCGGTGTTCGGGGCAAGCGGGACGTCATACCTACCGCCTAGGGGCTTCCGTGGGAGCGGGGACGTGGGGGGAGTCGAGAGTGGTGGAGACTGTAGCGGGAATGGCATCGATAACACCAGGGCTTACGGGGCCGAGCTGAGCCCGTGATAGCGCCCGACACGCCCCGGGCGCCGCTGCGTACGAGGGCACGCACCCCAGGGGCGCGGGGCGGCCCCTTCGCGGAGGGGGACTCCTTCCGCGGGGCGCCGCTGCGGAAGGGGGTCACCCCCAGGGGCGCGGGGAACTGCGCGGGCAACCGGCCACCGGCCGGTGGTCCGGATTCCCACCGCAAGGGGCTGGGCCTGCGGGCCCGGCGCGCCACCGTCGTGGCTTGTCGCGCAGTTCCCCGCGCCCCTAAAAAACCTGGCGCCGCCCAGCGGAAAGGCACCCCACGCCCGTGAAGGACGTGGCGAGCCCCCGCGCAAGGGGCACCCCCGGAGCGCTGGGGAGGGGGCCTTTACGGAAGGGCGCCCCGGGAGCGCGCCGCGAGGCCGGGAGCGGGCCCCGTGCTGGCCCGTACGACGAGCGAAGGCTCGACCGAAGCGGGCTCGGGCGCCGCCTCGGGATCGGCGAGGTACCGCATCAGGTGGGCCACGGCGAGCGCGCCCATCTCCGCGAACGGCTGCGCCACGGTGGTCAGCGACGGCGAGCAGTACTCGGCGAGCGCGATGTCGTCGACGCCCACCACGGAGATGTCCTCGGGCACCCGGCGGCCCAGCTCGTGGAGCGCCCTGATCACG
Organism: uncultured Actinomycetota bacterium; assembly: GCA_963820715.1. GTDB lineage: Bacteria > Actinomycetota > Actinomycetes > Streptomycetales > Streptomycetaceae > Actinacidiphila. Next base: position 169,403 of record CAWGAU010000012.1, read on the forward strand.
CCGAACGCCATCTCGTCGCTGGCCACGAAGACCGCGGTGACGTCCGGGATACGGCCCAGGATCAGCCCGTTGCGGTAGCCGGAGGCGGGCGACCAGTCGCCCGCCAGCTCGGGCGGGACCGTACGCCCCTCGGCCTCCAGCACCGCCCGCCAGCCCTGGGAGCGGCTGGCGGCGTCCAGCCACTGGCCGGGGCCCGGCGACGTGCCAGACCGTCTCGTGGCCGAGGTCGAGCAGGTGGCGGGTGGCCAGGCGGGCGGCCAGCGACTGGTCGACGGCGACGACCTCGGTCGCGGAGGTGCGCGAGCCGTCGATGGTGATGGTGGGCACCGCGCCCGTCAACTGCTCGATCTGGCGGCTGACATGGATCAGCGGCACCGCCAGGATCACGCCCTCCACGTGCTGGTCGGCCAGGCGCAGCAGGGCGGACTCGATCGCGGCGGTGTCGAGCGAGGCGGTGGTGGCGGCGCTCACCGCGTATCCGGCCTCCTGGGCGGCGCGTTCGACGCCGACGGTGAGGGCGGTGCGGGAGTAGAAGCTGGTCTGGAGGGTGACCACGCCGATGGTGCGGCTGCGGCCCGAGGAGAGCATGCGGGCCGCGTTGTTCTTGCGGTAGCCGAGCTGTTCGACGGCGGCCAGCACCTTCGCGCGGGTCTTGTCCTGCACGTTGGGGTGGCCGGCCAGGGCGCGGGAGACGGTCTGCGCGGAGACCCCCGCGACCCGCGCCACGTCGGTCATCCCCGGCGGCCGGGCGGTGTCGCGAGCGCTCTGCTTGTCCATGGGTCCCTTCTCGGTCTTCCGCCCAGATGATAACGCTCCCAATACCGGCTCCCGCCGCACGACGGCGTCGACGGGGTAAGCGGCGGTTCACCCATGAACTTGGCATCGATATCATCATGTGCGAAAGTTCCCCTCACGGCTCCCCCAGCGAGCACGTCACAAGGTGGAGGTTGCCATGGCGAACCCGGCGGTGGACCGGACGGTATCGATATCAATCCGAGGGGTCGCGATGGGACTGGACCGCACCGCGCCCCGCACCGGCCGCCGGGCACCCCGTCACCGCCCCGGGAGGCCGTGCGACCGGAGCTCCCCGCCCCGATCCTGTCCCACCCGCACGGCGAGCTGCTGCGCGACGGGGAACCGCACCGGGTGCTGGCCGGCTCGCTGCACTACTTCCGGGTGCATCCGGCCCAGTGGGCGGACCGGCTCGCGCGGCTGGCGGCGATGGGCCTCAACACCGTCGACACCTACGTGCCGTGGAACTTCCACCAGCCCCGCCCCGGCGCCCCCCGCTTCGACGGCCCGCGCGACCTCGGCCGCTTCCTGGGCCTGGCGCAGGACGCCGGCCTGGACGTGATCGTGCGGCCGGGCCCGTACATCTGCGCCGAGTGGGACAACGGCGGGCTGCCCGCCTGGCTGACCGGCATGCCGGGGATGCGGCCGCGCTCCTCGCACCGGCCGTTCCTGGACGAGGTGGCGCGCTGGTTCGACGTGCTGATCCCGCGGATCGCGGCGGCGCAGGCGGCGTACGACGGCCCGGTCGTCGCGGTGCAGGTGGAGAACGAGTACGGCAGTTACGGCGACGACCGCGGGTATCTGGAGTGGCTGCGCGACGCGCTGACCGGGCGCGGCATCAGCGAGCTGCTGTGCACCGCCGACGGGCCGACCGAGCTGATGCAGGACGGCGGCACCCTGCCGGGCGTGCTGGCGACCGCGACCTTCGGGTCGCGCGCGGCGCAGGCGGCCGAGCTGCTGCGGTCGCGGCGCCCCGGCGAGCCGTTCGTGTGCGCCGAGTTCTGGAACGGCTGGTTCGACCACTGGGGCGAGAGCCACCACGTACGGGCGCCGGAGAGCGCCGACGCCGCCCTCGCCGACATCCTGGACGAGGGCGGGTCGGTGAGCTTCTACATGGCGCACGGCGGCACCAACTTCGGCCTGTGGGCGGGCGCCAACCACGACGGCAGCCGGCTCCAGCCCACCGTCACCAGCTACGACTCCGACGCGCCGATCGCCGAACACGGCGCCCCGCGGCCGAAGTTCTTCCGGCTGCGCGACCGGCTGCTGGCGCTGACCGGCGCCGGCGAGAAGCCGCTGCCGCCGCCCGCGCCGCTGCTCGCCCCGCGCACCCTGACGCCCGTGCCGGGCGCCGGGCTGCTCGACGCGCTCGGCCGCGATGTCGGTGGCCGTGCGCGCCCCGAACCCGCTGAGCTTCGAGGAGTTGGGCCAGCCGTCGGGGCTCGTGCTCTACCGCGCGCACCCGCTGCTGCCGCGCGGCACCCACGAGGTGACGGTGCACGGGCTGCACGACCGCGCGCAGGTCTTCGCCGACGGCGTCCCGGTCGGCGTGATCAACCGCGAGACCGGCTCGGTCACCGTCCGCGGCGGCGGCGAGCGGGTCCGGCTGGAGCTGCTCGTGGAGAACCAGGGCCGGATCAACTACGGTCCGCTGCTCGGCCAGGGCAAGGGCATCCTCGGCGGCGTCCGGGTGGAGCGGCGGCTCGTGCACGGCTGGGAGATGCGCGAACTGCCGCTCGACGAGTGGTCGCCGGACGACGTGCGGCTCGCGGTGACCGCGGCGGAGCCGGCGGGCGGCTGCGGTTTCGCGACGGCGGCCTTCACCGAGCCGGAGCCGGCCGACACCTTCCTGGCCCTCCCCGGCTTCGGCAAGGGCTTCGCCTGGATCAACGGCACGCTGCTCGGCCGCTACTGGGAGATCGGCCCGCAGGTCACGCTCTACGTCCCCGCGCCGCTGCTGACCGCGGGCCGCAACACCGTGACCGTGCTGGAGCTGGAGCACTTCGGCGACCGGATCGAGCTGCGCGACCGGCCGGAGCTCGGGCCGCCGCAGGAGTACGTGGAGACGTTCGACTAGGACGCCGCCACGCGGGACGCGGCTCGCGCTCCGACACGCTCGCGCGCGCAACCGCCGGGGCGTCGGAACCGCCGGGAACGCGGGCCCCTGGACGTGGCCCGGGCCCCGGTGCCTCCGGGCCCGGGCCACCCCGCGCTACTGCTGCTTCTTGGCCCGGCTGGGCTGCACCCGCTTCGGCTCGCCCGCCATCTTCGGGTGGTCCGGCGGGTACGGCAGGTCGCCGAGGTCGTGCTCGCTCTCGTCGCGGGCGGCCAGTTCCAGCGCGGCGTCCAGCCGGAAGGCGTGGTCGTCCATGTCCGCGTGCAGGTCGCCGACCTCCGCGTACCGGCCGGGCATCGTGGCCAGGTCGAAGTCCTCCGGCACGGCGCTGGTCAGCTCGTCCCAGCGCAGCGGCGCGGAGACCGGGGCGTGCGGGCGCGGGCCGTACCGAATAGGCGCTGGCGATGGTGCGGTCGCGGGCGGTCTGGTTGTAGTCCACGAAGATCTTCGCGCCGCGCTCCTCCTTCCACCAGGCGGTGGTGATCCGCTCGGGCGCGCGCCGCTCCAGCTCGCGGGCCACCGCGATCGCCGAGCGCCGCACCTGGACGAAGGTCCACTCGGGGGCGATCGGCACGAAGACGTGCAGGCCGCGCCCGCCGGAGGTCTTGGGCCAGCCGGTCAGGCCGAGGCCGTCGAGCACCTCGCGCAGCTCCAGGGCGGCGCGCACCGCGTCCGCGTAGTCGGTGCCCGGCTGGGGGTCGAGGTCGATGCGCAGTTCGTCCGGGTGCTCGGTGTCGCCGCGGCGCACCGGCCAGGGGTGGAAGGTCAGGCAGCCGAGGTTCGCCGCCCAGGCGACGGCGGCGGTCTCGGTCGGGCAGATCTCGTCGGCGTGGCGGCCGCTGGGGAAGGAGATGCGGCCGGTGGGAATCCAGTCGGGCAGGTTCTTCGGGGCCCGCTTCTGGAAGAACGACTCGCCCTCCACGCCGTCGGGGTAGCGCTCCAGGGTGGTGGGCCGGTCGCGCAGCACGCGCAGGATGCCGTCGCCGACGCTCAGGTAGTAGCGGACCAGGTCGGCCTTGGTGAAGCCGCGCTGCGGGAAGTAGACCTTGTCCGGGTTGGACACGCGGACGGTGCGGTCGCCGACCGTCAAGTTCCAGCGCCTCTGCCATGTCCCACACGCTAGGCCGTACCCGGGCGGCCCGCGCGGCGGCGGAACCCGGATATTTCCGGCACTCCCGCCGGGGGGCGCGCGGGCGCCGGACGGCGGACAATCCGGCCATGGACCTTCCCGTGATGCCGCCCGTGCTGCCGATGCTGGCGAAGTCCGCGGCGGCCGTGCCGCCCGGCATGCTCTACGAGCCCAAGTGGGACGGTTTCCGGGCGATCGTCTTCCGCGACGGCGACGAGGTGGAGCTGGGCAGCCGCTCGGGCAAGCCGCTCACCCGCTACTTCCCCGAGGTGGTGGCCGCGCTGCGCGCCCAGGTGCCGCGCGCACTGCGTGCTGGACGGCGAGATCGTCATCGCCCGCGACGGCCGGCTGGACTTCGACGCGCTGCTGGAACGCATCCACCCCGCCGACTCCCGGGTACGTCATCTGGCGGAGGTGACCCCGGCCGGCTTCGTCGCCTTCGACCTGCTGGCGCTCGGTGAGGCCTCGCTGCTCGACGTACCGCAGCGCGAACGCCGGGAGGCGCTGACGGTGGCGCTGGGCGAGGCGCGGCGCGCCCGTCTTCGTCACCCGCGCCTCGCACGACCTGGCGGTGGCGCAGGAGTGGTTCGAGCGGTTCGAGGGCGCCGGTCTGGACGGCGTGGTCGCCAAACCGCTGGACCTGCCGTACCGGCCGGGCGCCCGCATCATGGTCAAGGTCAAGCACGAGCGGACCGCGGACTGCGTGGTGGCGGGCCTGCGCCTGCACAAGAGCGGTCCGGTCGTGGGCTCGCTGCTGCTCGGGCTGTACGACGACGCCGGGCGGCTCCAGCACGTCGGCGTCTGCGCGTCCTTCCCGATGGCCCGGCGCAAGGCGCTGATGGAGGAGCTGGAGCCGCTGCGGATGGAGTCCGTCGAGGGCCACCCGTGGCAGGAGTGGGGCAGCGAGGAGGCGCAGGCCGCGGACCGGCTGCCGGGCGGGCCCTCGCCGGTGGACCGGCAAGAAGGACCTGTCGTGGCTGCCGCTGCGCCCCGAGCGGGTGGTCGAGGTCGCCTACGACCACATGCAGGGCGACCGCTTCCGGCACACCGCGCAGTTCCGCCGCTGGCGCCCGGACCGCGAGCCGGACAGCTGCACGTACGCGCAGCTGGAGGAGCCGGTGCGGTACGACCTGGCGGAGGTGCTGGGCGGATGACCGGGCGGACCACGGGCTGACCCGACGGGGGCCGGTCAGCCGAGGAAGGTCAGGCGCACCTGGCGGTGCGGGTTGTCGGCGTTGGTGTCCACCAGGACGACGGACTGCCAGGTGCCCAGTTCCAGACGGCCGCCGATCACCGGGAGCGTGGCGTGCGGCGGCACGAGCGCGGGCAGGACGTGGTCGCGGCCGTGCCCCCGGCTGCCGTGCCGGTGCCGCCAGCGGTCGTCCGCGGGCAGCAGGTCCCGCAGCGCGGCCAGCAGGTCGTCGTCGCTGCCCGCGCCGGTCTCGATGACGGCGACCCCGGCGGTGGCGTGCGGCACGAACACGTTGAGCAGCCCGTCCCGCCCGCCGGCCGCCTCCCGCAGGAACGCCGCGCAGGCGTCGGTGAGGTCGTGCACGGTCTCCCGCGAGCCGGTCGCGACGTCGACAACACGTGTGGTGAAGGTATCGCCCATACCTCCATGTTCCCGCGCTCCCGCCTCTACGGGGTGTCAGGCCCGGCAAAAGGTGGAAGGCCCACCACCTTCCGGGCTGCCCGCGGCAGCGGGCCCACGGCCCAAGGGTGGAAGGCCGGCTGGGCCCTGGGCCCAGGGCCCAAAGGTGGTGGGCCGACCGCCTGTGAAACGCCGCAGCGGCGCGCAACCCGTACGGCGCGGACCGGCGGTGCCCAACACTGCGCAACCCGTACGGCGCGCCGTACGGCCGGAACCCGCGGTCCGCACCGCCCAGCGCCCCGCCGCGCCGCGCGGACCGCCGGGCACCCCGGCAACGGAGAAGCGAGCACGTTCCACAAGCGGCCCCGGCCCCTACACGCGCCGCACCCGGCACCGGACGGCCCCGGCACCCCGGAGCCTCTTCCGGCCCACCCCGGAGGGACGCATTGCCGCCGACGAGGATTGGTCTGTACCATTCGGGGCGCCCGCTGCTTGCCGCGCCCCGAAGGGGGACCCCGGACGTGAAGACGACGTTGTACAAGCTCGCCGTGCTGGTCGACTCGTGTCTGCTGCCGTCGGTGAGCGGTACGGGCAAGCGGCTGCCGGACTGGATTCTGCGCGGGCTGGAGCGCGGCACGCCGGGTGCGGCCGTGCACGCCCACGGCCCGGCCGCCCGGGCGGCGGCGGACGCGCTCCGGGCAGCGCTGCCGGACGCGCTGACCGGCCACCCGGGACCGGCGGCCCCGGACGGCGGGGAGGCCGCGGCCGCCGCGCTGGTGGCGACGGGCGCCAACCTGCACCTGGGCGTGCGCCCGGGGCCCCGCGCCGACGAGACCCGGGTGTTCGTCACGGACCTCCAGACGCACGGAGTGGCCGCGGCGCTGGGCCCGTTCACGGGCACGGGCAGCCTGCGCCCGTTCGCCGAGGGCGCGGCGGCCGGCGTCTGCGCGATCACCGCGAGCGTGCCCGCGACCGTCAGCGGCCAGGCGATCACCGGCGTCCTGCGGGGCGAACTCGGTTACGCGGGCGTCGTGGTGAGCGACACCCTCGACGAACCCTCGATCGTGGACGGCTGGGGCGTACCGGGTGCGGCGGTGCTCTCCTGGATCGCCGGCGTGGACCTGATCCGGCTCGGCCCGGCCAGCGGCCCCGGCGTCCGCGACGCGATCCACGCGGCCGCGGCCCGCGCCGTGGCGGACGGAGACCTCGGCCTGGCGCGGCTGGAGGAGGCCGCCGACCGCGTGACCCGCCTGCGCCGCTGGGCGTCCGAACCCCGGATGCCCGCCCGGCGCTGAGCCCTCCACCCCGCCCCACTCCTCCGGCCTGTCCGAGCCCGACACCCCGTCACCCGCCCCGCGGCCGCCCCCGTTCACCCACCGCCGTCGCCCCCGCCCACCCGGCACGGCGGTCCCAGCCATACCCTTTTGACAGACCCCGACACCTGCCCCGATATTTATCTGTGTCACGCAGATTCTGCATAACGCATCATAATCCTATTGGAAGGCTCTCATGACCACCCTCGTCACCGGCAGCCGCGGCCGCGTCGCCGGCGCGCTGACCTCTTTGCTGATCGCCGCCGGCGAGCCCGTCCGCGCGGGCTCGCGCACCCCGGACGCCGTCGCCCCCCGCCCCGGCGTCACCGCGGTCCCGCTCGGTCTGGCCGAGCCGGCCGGCTTCCCGGCCGCCCTCGACGGCGTCGACTCCGTCTTCCTCTACGCCGAGCCCGCGCACCTCACACGCTTCCTGGCGGACGCCGAGGCCGCCGGGGTCGGGCACGTGGTGCTGCTGTCCAGCAGCGCGGTCCTGGGGCCGGCCGCGGCGCACAGCCCGATCGCCCACCGCCACAGCGAGGCGGAGACGGCGCTCGCGGCCTCCCCGCTGGCGTCGACCGTCCTGCGCCCGGGCGCCTTCGCGACCAACGCCCTCCAGTGGGTCCGGTCGATCACGACCACCGGCAGCGTCCGCCTGCCCTATCCCGACGCGCAGGACAACCCGGTGCACGAAGCGGATCTGGCCGAGGCGGCGTTCACCGTACTGACCCGGCCCGAGCACCGCGGCGGCGCCTACCACGTCACCGGCCCGCAGTCGCTGTCGTTCCGCGAGCAGATCGTCGCCCTGGGCGCGGCGAACGGGCAGGACATCGCGGTCGTGGAGGTGGACGCGGAGGAATGGAAGGCGAACACGGCCAAGCACATGCCCCCCGGGTTCGCCGACGCGATGATCGACGGGTGGAAGGCGCGCGCCGGCGCGCCGGTCGACGTCACGGACACCCTGGAGTCGCTGATCGGCCGCGCGCCGCGTCCCTTCGCCGCGTGGGCGGCCGACCACGCGGCCGAGTTCAAACGGTGACGACCCCGCGGGTGTACGTCCTCGACCGGCCGCACCCGATCCCCGCGACCCGCCCGTACGCCCAGCCCTCCGACGCGCCGTCAGTGCCCGGCCGGGCCGCCCACCCGGCCCGCACGCAGCCGCTCCACCTGCACCGCGCACAGGTCGATCGTGCGCCGCATGTGGGTGAGGAGCACGTCCAGCCGCTCCTCGTCGTAGCCGTCGAGCATCTCCCACCACCCGGTGCTGAGGTCCTGCCAGACCTGCCCGAAGACGGCCATCCGCTCCGGCCGCGTCGTGACCAGGACGCGCCGGCGGTCGGCGGGTCGCGCTCCCGGGTGACGTACCCGGCCCGCTCCAGCCGGTCCACGAGCCGGGTGGACGCGCCGGTGCTCAGTCCGGTCAGCTCACCGATCCGGCCGATGGTGACCGGCTCGGGCTCCAGGCTGAGCAGGTTGAGGCACTGCACGTCGGTGGGGTGCAGCCCGAAGTGGTCCGCGACGGCCTGGTTGAAGAGCGCGTACGCGGCCGTGTAGCGGCGGGCGGCCACCGACAGCGCGGACAGCAGTTCGGTGCGGCCGCCGGGCGGCGGACCGGTTCGCGCCATGGGGTGCCTCCAGCGACGTCTGGGCGCCGGCCGGGCGGCGGCGCTCGGCGCACGCGCGGATGGCCGCGTGCCCGGGAATGAAGCTTGTCAGACCCGGACGAACGCAGGTGCGCGGCCCGCCCGGGGGAAGCATTCGCCGGGCCCGCGGGTTGGTACGGGCATGGACGGCACGGGTGCGGGGCGGGGCGCGGGCACGGCGGACGGGACGGACACCGCGGTGGACGTCGTGGTGGTGGGCGCGGGTCAGGCGGGCCTGGCGGCCGGCTACTTCCTGCGCCGCGCGGGCCTGCTCCCGGACGCGGGCTTCGTCGTCCTCGACCACTCCCCAGGACCCGGCGGCGCCTGGCAGTACCGCTGGCCGTCGCTGACCTACGGCAAGGCCCACCGCGTGCACGGACTGCCCGGCCTGCCGCTGGCGGACGCCGACCCGGACCTGCCCTCCGCCGAGGTGGTCTCCGGGTACTTCCGCCGCTACGAAGCCGCCTTCGACCTGCGGGTGCGGCGCCCGGTCGACGTGACGGCGGTACGGGAGGGCGCCGGCGGCCGGCTGCGCGTCGAGACCGACCGGGGCACCTGGTCGGCCCGGGCGCTGATCAACGCGACCGGCACCTGGGACCGGCCCTTCCTGCCGTACTACCCGGGCCAGGAGACCTTCCAGGGGCGGCAGTTGCACACCGCGGGGTACCGGGGCGCGGCGGAGTTCGCGGGGCTGCACGTCGTGGTGGTGGGCGGCGGGACGTCGGCGGTGCAGCTCCTGATGGAGCTGGAGCGGCCGGGCGGGGCGGCCCGTACGACATGGGTGACACGGCGGCCGCCGGTCTTCCGCGACACACCGTTCGACCAGGAGTGGGGGCGCTCGGCCGTGGCCCTCGTCGAGGACCGGGTCCGGCGCGGACTTCCGCCGCAGAGCGTGGTGAGCGTGACCGGTCTCGCCGCGACCGACGAGATCCGGCGAGCGCGGGCGCGCGGCGTCCTGCACCGTGAACCGATGTTCGACCGCGTCACGCCGCACGGCGTGGCCTGGAGCGACGGCCGCACCCTGGACGCCGACGTCATCTTGTGGGCGACCGGCTTCCGCGCCGCCCTCGACCACCTGGCCCCGCTGCGGCTGCGCGAGCCGGGCGGCGGCATCCGCGTCGAGGGCACCCGCGTCGTCAAGGACCCGCGCGTCCACCTGGTCGGATACGGCCCGTCGGCGAGCACGATCGGCGCCGACCGGGCCGGGCGGACGGCCGTACGCGGATGTCCGCGCGGCTGCTCGCGGACACCGGCCCCGCCCTCGCCCCCGCGGACGACCGGGAGCGCGAGCCCGCCGTCTGAACACCGCCTTCCGGCAGCCCCGGGCAGCAAACGGCAGCGGCAGACATCGGATGTCTCCTTCCCTGTCGGGTCCTCGTGCGGCAGTATGAGCGCATGCGTGATCGACCGACAGCACGGCCGCACTCGGGGCCGACAGGAGGACCGATGCGGGTAGCCCTCTTCGTGACCTGTGTGAACGACCTGCTCTATCCGGACACCGGCCGGGCGGTGGTCACGTTGTTGGAGCGGTTGGGTGTGGAGGTGGACTTTCCCGCGGCGCAGACGTGTTGCGGGCAGCCGCAGTTCAATACCGGGTACCGGCGGGCGACGGAGCCGTTGGTGCGGCGGATGGCGGAGGCGTTCGCGGGTTACGACCACATCGTGACGCCGTCGGGTTCGTGCGCGGCGATGGTGCGGGACAACTACCCGCGCATGGGCGCCCAGGCCGCAGGCCGAAGGGCGCGGCCGGGACGCTGGCCCGCGGCGGCGGCGACGCTGGCCCCGCGCACCTACGAGCTGACGGAGTTCCTGGTGGACGTGCTGGGCGTCACCGACGTGGGCGCGTACTTCCCGCACACCGTGACCTACCACCCCTCCTGCCACGGCCTGCGGATGCTCGGCCTGGGCGAACGCCCCCGCCGGCTGCTGGAGGCCGTCGCGGGGCTGGAACTGCGGGAACTGGAGGGCGCCGAGGAATGCTGCGGGTTCGGCGGCACGTTCGCGGTCAAGAACCCCGACGTGTCCGTCGCCATGGGCCAGGACAAGGTCCGGCAACGCCCTGGACACCGGCGCCGGCGTGCTCTGCGGCGCGGACAACTCCTGCCTGATGCACCTGGACGGCATCCTGCGCCGCCAGAACGCACCCCTGACGCTCCCTCCACCTCGCCGAGATCCTCGCCTCCACCCAGGAACACCCCTACCCGATGCCCACCACAGGAGCCACCGCCGACGACCGACCACACGACCAACCCGATGAACGGCCCGGCAACACCGGCCCCAGCAGTACGGGCGGCCACGGGCAGTACGGGCCGCCCGGGTCATGGCAGTCCGGGCAGTGCGCGGTGGTGGTGGTACGTATCTGGGGATGCCGTCGTTCCCGGTCGCGGCCAGGACCTCCACCAAAGACACCCAACTCCGCGCCAACCTCACCCGCGCCACCCACACCATCCGCGCCAAACGCGCCACCGCCATCGCCGAACTCACCGACTGGCCCCAACTCCGCACCGCCGGCGCCGCCATCAAAGACCACACCCTGCGCCACCTCGACCACTACCTCACCCAACTCGAACACGCCGTCACCACCGCCGGCGGCACCGTCCACTGGGCCACCGACGCCGACGAAGCCAACCGCATCACCACCCGACTCATCCACGCCACCGGCGACACCGAAGTCGTCAAAGTCAAATCCATGGCCACCCAGGAAATCGGCCTCAACCACGCCCTCCGACAAGCCGGCATCCACGCCTACGAAACCGACCTCGCCGAACTCATCGTCCAACTCGCCGACGACCACCCCTCCCACATCCTCGTCCCCGCCATCCACAAAAACCGCACCGAAATCCGCGACCTCTTCACCACCACCATGCACCAATGGGGCCGCCCCGCCCCCAACAACCTCACCGACAACCCCGCCCACCTCGCCGAAGCCGCCCGCCTCCACCTCCGCGAAAAATTCCTCACCACCAAAACCGCCATCTCCGGCGCCAACTTCATGATCGCCGAAACCGGCACCATCACCCTCGTCGAATCCGAAGGCAACGGCCGCATGTGCCTCACCCTCCCCGACACCCTCATCACCATCGCCGGCATCGACAAAATCATCCCCACCTGGCAAGACCTCGAAGTCTTCCTCCAAACCCTCCCCCGCTCCTCCACCGCCGAACGCATGAACCCCTACACCTCCACCTGGACCGGCACCACCCCCCACGACGGCCCCCAGAACTTCCACCTCATCCTCCTCGACAACGGACGCACCGACACCCTCGCCGACCCCACCGGCCGCCACGCCCTACGCTGCATCCGCTGCTCCGCCTGCCTCAACGTCTGCCCCGTCTACGAACGCGCCGGCGGCCACGCCTACGCCTCCCCCTACCCCGGCCCCATCGGCGCCATCCTCACCCCCCAACTCCGCGGCACCACCACCCCCCTCGACGCCTCCCTCCCCTACGCCTCCACCCTCTGCGGCGCCTGCTACGACGTCTGCCCCGTCGCCATCGACATCCCCCACATCCTCGTCCACCTCCGCGAACGCATCGCCGAGGGCGGACCCGTCACCCAGCACGGCACCCGGACCACCATCAAACCCGCCAAGGGGCACGCCGCCGAGCGGGCCGCCATGCGGGCGGCGGGCTGGACGCTGGACCACCCGGCGGCGTGGGGCACCGCGCAGCGGCTGGCCTCGCGCACCCGCGGCCTGCACCCCAGGCGCCTGCCGGGCCGTACGGCGAAGGCGTGGACCGGCAGCCGCGACCTGCCCGCCGTGCCCGCGCATAGTTTCCGCGATTGGTGGCAGCAGCGCGAGAAGACGGCACACCTGGCGAAAGGCGGCGAGCAGTGACCGACGAGGACAGCAGCAGGACCGAGATCCTGCGCCGTATCCGCGACGCCCTGGTCGACGTGCCCGACGAAGGCGCGGCCCCGCCGCCCGAAGGCACCCCCGCCGCCCCCGGGCCCTACGACGAGGCCGTACCCCGGGACTACCTGCGCGTGCACGGCGAGCGCACTCCCCAGGAGAGCACCGACCTGCTCGCCGAGAACCTGGCCGACTACCGCGCGCACGTCCACCGCTGCACGCCCGCGGACCTGCCCCGTACGATCGCCGCGCCTGCTGACCGCGCCACGGGTCGCGGACGACCGTGGCGCCGCCGGGGCTGCCCGAGGACTGGCTCACGGAGGTGTCCGGCGTCGAGGTGCGGCCGGGCGGCGGGGAGATGCCGGTACGGGAACTGGACACCGTGGACAGCGTGGTGACCGGCTGCGCGCTGGCCATCGCCGAGACCGGCACCATCGTCCTGGACGGCGGACCGGACCAGGGGCGGCGCCGGATCACGCTCGTCCCCGACCATCACATCTGCGTCGTGCGCGCCCCGGAGCAGGTCGTGGACTCCGTACCGCAGGCGCTGCCCCGACTGGACCCCACCCGCCCGCTCACCTGGATCTCCGGCCCCTCGGCCACCAGCGACATCGAACTCGACCGCGTCGAGGGCGTGCACGGCCCCCGCACCCTCGACGTGGTACTGGTCGAGGAGGCCGACGAGCCGCGGTGAGTCCGCGGGGCGTCCGCCCGCGGGGTCAGCGTGCGTCGCGCGCGGCCGACCGGCTGACCTTGAGCGCCCACATCACCAGCGGCACCTGGAGGGGCAGCCGGGCGTAGGCGGCGGCCTTGAGCGGGGTGGGCCGGTGGCGCCAGTCGTAGGCCATCTTGACGTTGGCCGGGAAGACGGCGGCGAAGCAGCCCGCGGCGAGCAGGCCGCCGGTGCGGCGGGTGGCCGGGACCGCGACGGCGGTGGCGACGGCGAGTTCCACGGCTCCGCTGGCCAGGGTGTAGGCGCGGGGGCTGCCGGGCAGCGAGGCGGGCACGGTCCGGTCGAAGGGCTCGGGCCGGGCGAAGTGCAGGACGCCCGCGGTGGCGAGCAGTCCTGCGAGCAGCGGGGCGGGGCGTATGGGCACCGGGATCGACCTCCTGAGCCGGGGCGGGCGTCTCCCGCCGACAGCCTCACCTTACTCACGGGTAATGTCCCGCGGGCAGGAACCGCTCCACGGGACCGGGTCCGCGGTGCGCCCGGGCCGGGTCCGCTCCCCGCCGGACGGCCGGTCGTCCGGGCGGCCGCCGGATCGGTCGCGGCCGGAGGATCAACTCGCGCGGCGACCGCCTCGGCGCCGGGCGCGGTGGCCATGTCCGTGTCGCGCTTGACCAGGGCCGCGTACCGGCCGCCCTGGGCGAGCAGTTCGTCGTGGGTGCCGCGTTCGACGATGCGGCCGGCGTCCAGGACGACGATCTGGTCGGCGTCGCGGATGGTGGACAGCCGGTGCGCGATGGTGATGGTGGTCCGGCCGGCGGAGAGCGTGTCGATGGCGTCCTGGACGGCCGCCTCGGTCCGGGTGTCGAGCGCGCTGGTGGCCTCGTCGAGGATGAGGACCGGCGGGTCGCGCAGGATGGTCCGGGCGATGGCCAGGCGCTGCTTCTCGCCGCCGGAGAAGCGGTAGCCGCGCTCGCCGACCAGCGTGTCGTAGCCGTCGGGCAGCCCGGCGATGTGCTCGTGGATCTGCGCGGCGCGGGCGGCGGCCTGGATCTCCTCGTCGGTGGCGTCGGGCTTGGCGAAGCGCAGGTTGTCGGCGACGGAGGCGTGGAAGAGGTAGGTCTCCTGGGAGACGACGCCGACCGCGGCGGCCAGGGTGTCGAAGCTCAGGTCGCGCACGTCGGCGCCGTCGAGCGTGACGCGGCCGCCGGTCACGTCGTAGAGCCGCGGCACGAGGTAGCTCAGGGTGCTCTTGCCGGAGCCGGTCGCGCCGACCACGGCCAGGCTGCCGCCCGCGGGCACGGTGACGTCGATGCCGGTCAGGGTGCGGGCGCCGCCGTCGGGGTCGTACGCGAAGTCGACGTCCTCGAAGCGGATGTCGCCGCGGACGCGGTCGATGCGGACCGGGTCGGGGCGCTCGGTGATGTCGACGGGCAGGTCGAGGTACTCGAAGATGCGCTGGAAGAGCGCGAGGGAGGTCTGCACCTGCACGCCGGTGGCGAGCAGCGAGACGGTCGGGCGGAACATGCCCTGCTGGAGCGAGACGAAGGCGACCAGGGTGCCGATGGAGATGCTCGGGCCCGCCGTGGCCGGTGGTGAGGCCGGCCGCCCAGTAGAGCAGCGCGGGCATCGCGGACATGACGATGCCGATCACGGCCATCCGCCAGCGGCCCTGCATGTTGGAGCGCACTTCGAGGTCGACCAGGCGCTCGGACTCGGCGCCGAAGTCGCGGGTCAGGGAGTCGGCACGGCCCATGGTGCGGCCGAGCAGGATGCCGCTGACCGACAGCGACTCGGTGACGTGGCGGACATCGCGGCCATCTGCTTCTGCCGCTCGGTGGCGATCTTCTTGCGCTCGCGGCCGACCTTGCGGGCGACCCACACGAAGACCGGGAGCAGCAGCAGCGAGACGACGGTCAGCCGCCAGTCCAGGGCGAGCATGGCCACGACGGCGGCGACGACGGCGGTGAGGTTGGAGACCAGCGAGGTCGCGGTGGAGGTGACGGTGGCCTGCATGCCGCCGATGTCGTTGGCGATCCTGGACTGCACCTCGCCGGTGCGGGTGCGGGTGAAGAAGGCCAGCGACATGCGCTGGAGCCGCTCGTAGACGGCGGTGCGCAGGTCGTGCATGACGCGCTGGCCGACGGTGGTGGAGATCAGGGTCTGGATGACGCCGAAGACGCCGTTGGCGACGGCGGTGGCGATCATGCCGAGGGCGAGCAGGCGCGAGCAGGCCGGTGCGGCCCTGCGGGATGGCGGTGTCGAGGATCGCCCGCAGCAGGAAGGGCGAGGCGACGGACACCAGGGACGACAGGCCGACCAGGAGGCCGACGAAGGCGAGCCGCCCGCGGTAGGGGCGGAAGAGGCGGGCGATGCGGCGCACGTCGGTGGGCGTGCCGGGTTTCTTCGCCGGTGGCGTCCACCGGTCGGTGAGGTCGCGTTCGGGGCGCAATAGGGCTCCTTGGGAGGGGATGCGAGGACGTGCCGGTCGGACGCGACGGACCATCACCGGGAGTATAGGTCATTGTTACCTATACTCACAATGAGCCAGGTCCTGATACTGCTGAGGCCATGGAAGCCCGTACCGCCGCTGCCGCACCTGGCACCCGTCTCCGACGAGGTCACCGGGCGGCTCGCCGACCAGTTGCTCCGGCTGAGCCGGCGGCTGCACCGCTCGCAGCGCCGCCTGATGGAACCGCTCGGCATCACCCCGGCCCAGTCCCGGCTGCTGCGCACCCTCGCGCCACTGCGACGAGCCGCCGCGCATGGCCGACCTCGCGCAGCGCCTGGACGTGGTGCCGCGCGCGGTGACCACGCTGGTGGACGCCCTGGAGGAGCGGGAGCTGGTGCGGCGGGTGCCCGACCCGCAGCAACCGCCGGGTGATCCGGATCGAGCTGCGGGACAGCGGCGCGGCAGGCGCTGTCCGAGCTGCGCCGGGCCCGCCGGGCGGCCGCCGCCGAACTGCTCGGACCGCTCGACGGCGGTCAGCGGACGGCGCTGTCAGCCCTGCTCGACGTGCTGGACGAGGGCGAGCCCCACCAGCACGCGGCACCCGCCACCCGCACGGCGGCGCTAGTTCTTCCTGAAACCGGCCGAGTCCGGGCTCCCGCCCTGGCTGACCACGGTCACCCCGATCGGCGCGGTGCACGCGCTGCACCGCTTGGCCGCGGCCGGGATCGCGGTCAGGCACTCCGGGCACTCGCGCATCGGGGCGGCGGTGGCCTTCGGGAAGATCCGCTCCTGGAGCCGGTTCATGGGCAGCACGACCAGGAAGTAGATCACCGCGGCCACGATCACGAAGCTGATCGTCGCGTCGATGAACACGCCGTACGGGAAGGTGACGCCCGAGGCGTGGAACGCCCTCTTGCTGTAGTCGCCGGTCGCGCCGCTGACCAGGCCGACGATCGGCGTCAGGAACGCCTTGACGAAGCCGTTCACCAGGGCGGTGAAGGCCGCGCCGACGACGATGCCGACGGCGAGGTCGACGACGTTCCCGCGCAGCAGGAATGTCCGGAAGCCCTTCATGTGGGGGGTCCCCTCTGTGGCCAAGATTGTTTTCGGAAGCACACAGTGTGCCGCTACTGGCCGCAGAGGGGAAAATCGACGAGCCCCACGTCACATACGGTCACCCCCCGCAGGGAGCTCCCACGTAGAGCGCGACCGCGTCGTTGGCGCCGACGGTCGCGGTGAACTTCCCGTCGGAGCCCACGGTGTACGACGTGCCGCCGTGCTGGACGTCGCAGTAGGTCCCGGCGGGCAGCGAGGTGGCGAACGTCTCGGTGATCGGGCCGCCCTCGTGGTTGATCGCCACATAGCCCTTGGCTGCCGCGGCCGAACGCGATGGCGTTGCCGCCGTCGTCCCACCAGTTGGTGACCGCCGTGCCGCGAGACGGCGTTGCGGAAGCCGACCATGTTCGCGATCTGCGGCCAGGCGTGCTGGCACTTCCAGCCGTCGCTGTAGCAGGCGTTGACCGTGCCGCCGTTCGGCGCTCCCGCGTCGTTGTCGGAGAACTCGTAGCCGGAGAAGACGTTCGGCGAGCCGTACGGCCAGGCCAGCAGGTAGACGTTGGCCAGGGTGTAGGTGGCGTTGTCCTTGTAGCTGAGCGTCGAGCCGTTGCGCTCGGTGTCCCAGTTGTTGACGAAGGTGCGGGACTTGTCGCTGGAGAGGTAGCCCGCGCCCCAGGACGCGCCCCAGTTGCTGAGGTAGGCCAGCTTCTCGCTGGTGAAGATCCGCTTCAGGTCGTAGGCGCCCTGGAAGGCGTCCACGTCACCGGTGTTGACGTACTCCGACGGCTGGACCGCCTCGCCGGCGCCGTAGATGACCTCCTGCGCCCAGTAGATGCCCGGGTTGGTGAGCTTGGCCTTGATGGCGGCGAGATCGGTCTCGGCCATGTGCTTGGCCGCGTCGACCCGGAAGCCGTCCACGCCCAGCGAGATGAGGTGGTTGAGGTAGGCGGCGATGGTGCTGCGCACGTAGTCGCTGCCGGTGTCGAGGTCGGCGAGACCGACCAGTTCGCAGTTCTGCACGTTGTCGCGGTTGGTGTAGTCCGTGATGTCGGTGCGGCAGGTGTGGAAGTCCTGGTCCTCGTAGTAGCCGGGGTAGTTGTACTTCGTGTACGACGTCCCGCCCGTGCCGGTGCCCGACCCCGAGGTCATGTGGTTGATCACCGCGTCGGCGACCACCTTGACGCCCGCGCTGTGGCAGGCGGTGACCATGTTCCGGAACGACGTCTCGTCACCGAGGCGGTTGGCGAGCTTGTAGCTGACCGGCTGGTACGACGTCCACCACTGGCCGCCCTGGATCTGCTCGGTGGCCGGGGAGACCTCGACGAAGCCGTAGCCGTCGGGGCCCAGCGTGTTGGTGCACTCCTTCGCCACCGAGGCGTACGTCCACTCGAAGAGGGTGGCGGTGACGTCCTTGCTGCCGGGCGGCGTGGCCTGCGCCTGCTGCTGCGACGCGGCGATCAGACCGGTCGCGGCGATCAGCGCGGCCAGTGCGCCGTTGAGGACGCGGGATCTCATGGGCGGCTCCTTCGGAAAGACGGGCAGGGTGAATGCCCTCGAAGGCAGCCACGCGCCGGGCCGCCATGGGGGGAGGCGGAACCCCGGTCCCTCGGGGCTCCGCCGAGGAGCTTCCCGCTGTAGTCGCGTGCACGTCAATACGTTGGCCGGAAGAGGACTTTCGGCGCCTTGCTGCAAGGGGTTGCCGTCGCCGGGGCCGGTGCGCCGCGCGGAAAACCGGTTGACCGGGCACCCGCCGCACCGGGAGTCTTGCACGGCTCGCGGTACCAACCGGCACGGTTTATCCGCATTTCCGCTCCCGCCCCTGCCGGTGCCTGCGCGTCGCCATCGGCTACGGCTACGGCTACGGCTACGGCTACGGCTACGGCTACGGCTACGGCTACGGCTACGGCTACGGCACCTGCCTACCCGGGCTCCGGCACCGCACGCTCCCTACGCTCCGAACCCAGGACACCATGTCGTCCCTCAACACTCTTCCCCTGTCCGACCCGGGCGAGCCCGACGCCCGCTCCGGCCCCCGACTCCTGCTCTGGCTCGAAATACGCCAGTGGCGCGGGCAGTTGACCGCGGCCGGGTGGGGCGTGCTCCACATGGCCGCGGTGGCGTCCTTCCCCGCCGCCGTCGGCGCCGCCGTCCAGGCGGTCGTGGACCGCTCGGGCACCCGGCTGGCGGTGTGCGGCGCGGTGATCCTGCTGCTCGGCCTGCTCACCGCGCTCGGCGACACCATGCTGCACCGCGTGGCGGTGACCAACTGGATCTGCGCCGCCGCCCGCGTCCAGCAACTGCTGACCCGCAAGACCGTCGAGCTCGGCGCGGTCCTCACCCGCCGGGTCGCGGCCGGCGAGGTGGTCGCCGTGAGCACCGGCGACGTGGAGAAGATCGGCTGGTTCGTCGAGGCGCTGGCCCGCTTCACCTCGGCGCTGCTGGCCACCGTCGGTGTGGCGGTCGGGCTGCTGATCTACCAGCCCGCGCTGGGCGTGGTGGTCGCCGCGGCCGTCCCCGTGCTCGCGCTCGCCGTGCTGCCGCTGCTGCCCGCCGCGACCCGCAGGGCCGACCTCCAGCGGGAGAAGGCCGGCAAGGCCACCGAGTTGGCCTCCGACACGGTGGCGGGACTGCGGGTGCTGCGCGGCATCGGCGGCGAGGACCTCTTCCTCGACCGCTACCGGCGCATGTCCCAGGAGGTGCGCACCGCCGCGGTGCACAGCGCCCGGATGTGGGCGACGATCTCGGCCGTGCAGGTCGCGCTGCCCGGACTGCTGCTGGTCGGCGTGGCCTGGTACGGGGCCCGGCTCGCGCTCGACGGGCGGATCTCGGTGGGCGAACTGGTCACCGTGTACGGCTCGGTGTCCTTCCTGATGTTCCCGTTGCAGAACTTCCAGGAGATCGCCATGGCCTGGTCCTTCTCCCGCCCCTCGGCCAAGCGCGCGGCCCGGGTGCTGGGGCTGCGGCGCTCCGACGTCGTGGCGGGGGACACGGGCGGTCGCGGAGGCCGGCTGCGGTGCGCCGAGCGGCGGACGGCCGGGACGCGGCGGGCCGGGCGAGGACTCGGGTGCCGCGGACCGGGCTGACGGGCGAGCTGTACGACCCGGCGTCCGGGCTGCGCGTACCGTCCGGCCTGCTCACGGCCGTGGTGTGCGGCGACCCGGACGAGGCGGGGCGGCTCGCCGACCGGCTGGGCGGCCACAGCCCGACCGCGCAGGGCGGCGAGCCGTCCGCGCGGCTCGGCGGTCAGCGGCTGGACGCCGCTACCCGTGGCGGCGGCGCGCGCGGCCGTACTCGTCCAGGACAAGGACCCGGTCCTGCTGTCGGGCACGCTCGCCGACCTGCTCGACGTGCCGTCGTCCGGGCAGGTCGCGGCGCGGGCGGCGCTCGCCGCGGCGCAGTGCGGCGACGTCCTGGACGCGCTGGTGCAGTCGCTGGCCGGGGCGGACGCGGCGTCCGGCGACGCGATGCGGGCCCGGATCATCGAGCGCGGCCGCTCGCTGTCGGGCGGCCAGCGGCAGCGGCTCGCGCTGGCCCGCTCGCTCGTGGCCGACCCCGAGGTGCTGGTGCTCGACGAGCCGACGTCGGCGGTGGACGCCCATACGGAGGCGCGGATCGCCCGCGGCCTCAAGGAGATCCGGACCGGGCGGACCACGGTGGTGTTCACCTCCAGCCCGCTGGTGCTCGACCGCGCCGACCGGGTGGTCTTCGTGGACGGCGGCACGGCCGCGGCGAGCGGCGGCCACCACGAACTGCTGCGCACGCACGCGGGATACCGGGCGGTGGTGACCCGGGAGACCGGGGCCGACGAGGAGCGCGGCGCGGCCGGGGAGCCCGGCGCCGGCGCCGGCCCGGCGGCCGGCGCGCACGCCGACGACCTGTCGGACGACGACCTGTCGATGGAGGAGACCGCATGATCGGCGTACCCGAGCCGCGGACCGACCCGGCCGCGCCGCAGCACAGCTCGATCCTGCCGGTGGGCTCGCCGGCCACGGTCCGCGGCTACGTCCGCGAGCTGGCCGGGCGGCACCGCGTCGCCTTCGCCCTGCTGATCACCGTCAACACCGATCTCGATCCTGGCCTCGATGGTCGGCCCGTACCTGCTGGGCAGGCTCGTGCAGGACCTGTCGACCGGCGACCGGAACATCCATCTGGGCCGTACCGTCGTGCTCTTCCTGACCTCGCTGGCCGTGCAGGCGTACTTCGTCCGGCTGGTGCGGTTGCGCGGGGCGGTCCTCGGCGAACGCATGCTGGCCGATCTGCGCGAGGACTTCCTCGTCCGGTCGGTCTCGCTGCCGCCGAGCGTGCTGGAGCGGGCCGGAACCGGCGATCTGCTGTCCCGGATCACCACCGACATCGACCGGCTGTCCAACGCGATGCGCGAGGCCGTGCCGGAGTTGGCGATCGCGGTGGTGTGGGTCGCTGCTGCTGATCGGCGCGCTCGCCGTCACCTCGCCGCCGCTGGCGGTGTCGGTACTGGTCGCCGTGCCGCTGCTGGTGGCGGGCTGCCGCTGGTACTTCAAGCGCGCGCCGCGGGCCTACCGGGCCGAGGCCGCCGCGTACGCCGCCGTCTGCCGCCGGGCTCGCCGAGTCCGTCGACGCCGGGCGCACCATCGAGGCGCACGGCCTGGGCGCGCGCCGGGAGGAGCTGACCCGGGAGCGGATCGGCCAGTGGGTGGCCTGGGAGCGCTACACCATGTGGCTGCGCACCGTCCTGTTCCCCGTGATCAACCTGACCCACGTCCTCATCCTCACCTCCGTCCTGATGGTCGGCGGCACCTTCGCCCTGCACGGCTGGGTGACGGCGGGCCAGCTGACCACCGGCGCGCTGTACGCGCAGATGCTGGTCGACCCGGTCAACCTGATCCTGCGCTGGTACGACGAGTTGCAGACCGCCCAGGTCTCGCTGGCCCGGCTGGTCGGCGTCCGGGAGGTCGGCGCGGACCACGGCGACGCCTCGATCTCGCCCGACGGCCGCGACATGGCCGCCGACCAGGTCCGGTTCGGCTACCGGGAGGGCGCCGACGTGCTGCACGGCGTGACGCTGAGCGTGCCGCCGGGCACCCGGCTGGCGCTGGTCGGTCCGTCCGGCGCGGGCAAGTCCACCCTGGGCCGGCTGCTGGCCGGCATCTACGCCCCGCGGACCGGCGCGGTCACCCTCGGCGGCGCGGCCCTCGCCGAGATGCCCGCGGAACGTGTGCGCGAGCATGTCGCCCTGGTCAACCAGGAGCACCACGTCTTCGTCGGCACGCTCCGCGACAACCTGCGGCTGGCGCGGCCGGCCGCGCGGGACGGCGAGCTGTGGGAGGCGCTGCACGCGGTGGACGCCGAGGAGTGGGCGCGGGCCCTGGACGAGGGGCTGGACACCGAGGTCGGCTCCGGCAGCTCGGCGCTCACCCCGGCCCAGGCGCAGCAACTCGCCCTGGCCCGGCTGGTCCTGGCCGATCCGCACACCCTGGTGCTGGACGAGGCCACCTCGCTGCTCGACCCGCGGGCGGCCCGCCACCTGGAACGCTCGCTGTCCCGGGTGCTCGACGGCCGCACGGTCGTGGCCATCGCGCACCGCCTGCACACCGCGCACGACGCCGACGTCATCGCGGTGGTGGAGGACGGCCGGATCAGCGAACTGGGCAGCCACCACCAACTGGTCGCCGCCGACGGGGCGTACGCCGCGCTCTGGCGGTCCTGGCACGGCTGAGGCCCGCGCGCCCCCGGGCGGCGGTGAGCCCCGGTCGCGGGCCCGGCCCGGGGCCCCCGTCGGCCGGGGCGCCCGTCGGCCGGGGCGCCCGTCGGCCGGGGCGCCCGCCGGCCGGGGCGCCGTCAGCTGAAGAGGCCCAGGGCGCCGAGCGCGCAGCCGCCGCCGACCAGGAAGAAGAACGGGGTGAGGATCTTGATCTCCACCCAGCTCCCGGCCCGGAAGCGCATGAACTTGGGCGGCCCGATCGGGTACCAGCGCCTGCGGCCGACCGGTATCGGCCACAGGATCGGGCACCCGGAGACGGTGAGCGCGTCGCCGACGCAGTGCACGAGGGCGCCGAGCACGATCGGCAGCCCGATCCACATGTAGTGCTGGCCGGGCTGGGTGAACAGCCACGCCTTGCCGTTGCCCGGGTCGTCCAGCACCTCGGCGAGCACCCAGGCGCTGGTGGCGCCGAGCAGCCAGACCAGGATGTCGGAGGACGTCCTGGCCTGCCGCCAGAGCAGGCCGTCCACCGCCAGCACCGAGTGGACGAAAAGGATCACCAGTACCGCCCACCGGCCGCCGTAGACCGCGGCCGCCGAACTGCCGACGCCGAGCAGCGCCGCCCACAGCCAGGTGTGCGTCAGCGTGCGGTGGCCGCCGGCCCTGCGCGGGTCGCCCTTCTTCCTGGTGGCCTTGTACGTGGCGTGCGCGAGGCGCGTCGATGATCTTGCAGGCGAGGTGCGAGAAGCGGGCCGAAGGCCCGCGAGATCGTGGCGGCCTGGTGGTCGAGGTCGGGGGCGAGCGCTGCTCCGGCGCAGATCAGCGCGCCGACCACCAGCGTCGGCCAGGGCATCGGATGGCCCACGCCGGCCGCGATGGCGCCGGCCCCCAGCCATGCCGTTGCTCCCGACAGAGAGTGCGCAGGTCCCATCATGGTGCTGCTCAGCCCCCCGATACCGCCGCCAGCAGGCGGAGTTGACGCTTTGTCGACGGCACACCCTATCGCCGATGATCACGGGCTCCTGCCGCCGGTTCCGCCCCGGGCGCCGGGTACGGGCAAGATGGAGGGGTGACCCTTATCGATCAGATGCCTTCCGACGCCGATCCCGATGCCCTCTTCGAAGCGTTCTCGACGTGGGCCGAGGGACAGGGCATCGCGCTCTATCCCGCCCAGGAGGAGGCGCTCATCGAGGTGGTCTCGGGTGCGAACGTGATCCTTTCCACCCCCACCGGCTCGGGAAAGAGCCTGGTCGCGGCCGGTGCGCACTTCGCCGCCCTGGCCCGCGACGAGGTCACCTTCTACACCGCGCCGATCAAGGCGCTGGTCTCGGAGAAGTTCTTCGACCTGTGCAAGCTCTTCGGCACCGAGAACGTCGGCATGCTCACCGGCGACGCCTCGGTCAACCCGGACGCGCCGGTGATCTGCTGCACCGCCGAGGTGCTCGCCTCCATCGCGCTGCGTGACGGCCGGGCCGCGGACGTGGGCCAGGTCGTCATGGACGAGTTCCACTTCTACGCCGAGCCGGACCGCGGCTGGGCCTGGCAGATCCCGCTGCTGGAGCTCCCGCAGGCGCAGTTCCTGCTGATGTCGGCGACGCTCGGCGACGTGTCGCGCTTCGAGGAGGACCTGACCCGCAGGACCGGCCGGCCCACCGCGGTCGTCCGGTCCGCGACCCGGCCGGTGCCGCTGAGCTACGAGTACCGCACCACGCCGATGACGGAGACCCTCACCGAACTGCTGGAGACCCGCCAGTCCCCCGTCTACATCGTGCACTTCACCCAGGCCGCCGCCGTGGAGCGGGCGCAGGCGCTGATGAGCATCAACATGTGCACGCGCGCCGAGAAGGACGCGATCGCCGACCTGATCGGCAACTTCCGCTTCACCACCGCCTTCGGCCGCAACCTGTCCCGGTACGTCCGGCACGGCATCGGCGTGCACCACGCGGGGATGCTGCCCAAGTACCGCCGGCTGGTGGAGAAGCTCGCGCAGGCCGGTCTGCTGAAGGTGATCTGCGGGACCGACACCCTCGGCGTGGGTGTCAACGTGCCCATCCGCACCGTGCTGTTCACCGCGCTGGCCAAGTACGACGGGCAGCGGGTGCGGGTGCTGCGCGCCCGCGAGTTCCACCAGATCGCCGGGCGCGCGGGCCGGGCCGGCTTCGACACCGCGGGCTTCGTGGTCGCCCAGGCGCCCGAGCACGTCATCGAGAACGAGAAGGCGCTGGCGAAGGCCGGCGACGACCCGAAGAAGCGCCGCAAGGTCGTCCGCAAGAAGGCGCCCGAGGGCTTCGTCGGCTGGTCGCAGAGCACCTTCGAGAAGCTGATCGCCTCCGATCCGGAGCCGCTGACCTCGCGGTTCCGGGTGACGCACACCATGCTGCTGTCGGTGATCGCCCGGCCGGGCAACGCCTTCGAGGCGATGCGCCGGCTGCTGGAGGACAACCACGAGGACCGGCGGTCCCAGCTGCGGCACATCCGCCGGGCCATCGCCATCTACCGCTCGCTGCTCGACGGCGGGGTGGTGGAGCGGCTCGACCAGCCCGACGCCGAGGGCAGGATCATCCGCCTGACCGTCGACCTCCAGCAGGACTTCGCGCTGAACCAGCCGCTGTCCACCTTCGCGCTCGCCTCCTTCGACCTGCTCGACCCCGACTCCCCCTCCTACGCCCTGGACATGGTCTCCGTCGTGGAGTCCACGCTCGACGACCCCCGGCAGATCCTCGCCGCCCAGCAGAACAAGGCGCGCGGCGACGCGGTGGCGGCGATGAAGGCCGACGGGGTGGAGTACGAGGAGCGTATGGAGCGGCTCCAGGACATCAGCTACCAGAAGCCGCTGGAGGAGCTGCTGCTCCACGCCTACGGCGTCTACCGCAAGAGCCACCCGTGGGTCGGCGACCACCCGCTGTCGCCGAAGTCGGTGGTCCGCGACATGTACGAGCGGGCCATGACCTTCTCCGAGTTCGTCTCCTACTACGAGCTGGCCAGGACCGAGGGCATCGTGCTGCGCTACCTCGCCGGCGCGTACAAGGCGCTGGAGCACACCGTGCCCGACGACCTGAAGTCCGAGGACTTCCAGGATCTGACGGCCTGGCTCGGCGAACTCGTCCGGCAGGTCGACTCCAGCCTGCTCGACGAGTGGGAGCAGCTCGCCAACCCCGAGGAGGAGAGCGCCGAGCAGGCCGCCGAGCGCGCCGACCAGGTCAAGCCGGTGACCGCCAACGCCCGCGCCTTCCGGGTGCTGGTCCGCAACGCGCTCTTCCGCCGGGTCGAACTGGCCGCGCTGGAGAAGTACGACCAGCTCGCCGAGCTCGACGCGGACGCCGGCTGGGACGCCGACGCCTGGGCCGACGCCATGGACGCCTACTGGGACGAGTACGACGACCTCGGCACCGGACCGGACGCGCGCGGGCCGAAGCTGCTGCTCATCGAGGAGCGGCCGCAGGACGGGCTGTGGCGGGTCCGCCAGACCTTCGCCGACCCCAACGGCGATCACGGCTGGGGCATTTCCGCCGAGGTGGACCTCACGGCCTCCGACGAGGAGGGCCGCGCGGTCGTCCGCCTCACGGACGTCGGCGAGCTGTGAGCCCCGCGGTCGGCCGCGGGCGCCTCGTGACCGCGGTGCCCGGCCCCCGGCCCGCGCCCGCGCGGCAGTAGCCGGCGCAGCCCGCGCCGCGGCATCGGCCGGGCGCCCGGCGGCGGTTCGGCCGGGCCGATGTCCCCGGCCCGAGGAAGCAACGCGCGGGCACGCTCCAGCGAGATGGGCTGCACGGCCCGGCCCGCCAGGAGCCCGGGCACGGTGGCACCCGGGTTCGAGAGCGCCGCGGAGCCGGGCAGGACGGCGCCCGGGTCCGGGGCGGGAGCGGGTCGCAGGGCCCTGGCCCGGCCGAGGGCGTCGGCGAGCCCCACCAGTCCCAGGGCGATCTCGTCCGGGTGGTCGGCGGTCGTCAGCTCCCGGACCTGCTCGGGGGTGGCCGCCCCGCTCCGTCCCGGCGGCAGCGTCGCGCGCAGCCTGCGCAGATGGGCGCGTTCGTACGGGCCGGGCAGCGCGTCGTCGACGATCTCCGGGCCCAGCAGCGCGGCCCAGACGGCGGCTTCCTCCCACGGGTCGTACGCGTCCCGTACGAGCTGGGCGACGCGGCGGGCGCGCCAGCCGCGGGCCCGCTGGTCCTCGCCGCGGGCCACCGCCTCGCGCAGCCCCTCGGGCAGCGGTCCGTGCAGCAGCGCCGGGCTCCGCTCGGCGAGCGCCGGCAACTCCTGGTCCAGGTACATCCAGACCAGCGCCCGGTAGCGGTTGACGTACCAGCGGACCGGGCGGACGAAGCCGGTCCTGGCCAGCCGTACGAACCGCTCCCGGCCGATACCGAGTCGCTTGGCCGCCTCGGCGCTGCTCACCAGCCGCACCCGCTCGCGCAGCGGCCGTGGATGGCCGTCCTCGGCGCGCAGCCGGGCGACCTCCTCGGGCGGCACCTTCCAGGTGCGCGGCCCGCACGCCACGGTGCGGATCTCGCCGGTCTGCACGGCGACGTCGAACTCGTCGTAGTCCAGCCCGAGCGCGTCACGCGCCCGGCCGAGGGTGAGCAGCACTTCCGGTCCGGCCGTCGCTCCGGCCGCCGCCCGTCTTCGTCGTACTCATGATCCGTCACTCCCCGCTCGCTTCAATCACTGACAGTGACGAATCTAGCGCGAAGCGACAGACCCCCGCGGCGGGCCTGTGGACAACTCGGCGACAGCGGACCGGAGAACGTGAAACTCGCTGGTCAGGCCAGGGTCGGTCCGGACTGCCTGGGGGCGACACCGAGGTGTTCCCCGACCCGGCGCACCAGCCGGGCCATCTCGTAGGCGACCTGCCCGATGTCCGCGTCCATCCCGCTGAGCACGGACAGGCAGCTGCCGTCGCCCGCCGCGGTCACGAAGAGGAAGCCCTCGTCGAACTCGACCATGGTCTGCCGCACACCGCCGGTCCCGAACTGCCGCCCCGCGCCCTTGGCCAGGCTGTGGAAGCCGGAGGACACAGCGGCGAGGTGTTCGGCGGTCGGCCGGTCCAGCTCCGCGCTGGCGCCCGTGACCAGGCCGTCGTTCGACAGGACGAGCGCGTGCTGGATGTGCGGCACCCGCTGTGTCAGGTCGTCGAGCAGCCAAGCGAGCCCGTTGCCCACCGTCATGCCCTACCTCCCGTCTCCGCTGCGCTACGCAGCCTGGTACGGCGGGCGCGCCAGGGCAAGACCCCCTCCGCCGTTCCCGGTGATCTACCGTCCCCCAGCGGCCCGGGACCGGCCGAAATCAGCCCCCGCGCGGTGCGTACATGATGACGCCGACGCCGACCAGACAGATCGCCGCGCCGGTCACGTCGAACCGGTCCGGGCGGTAGCCGTCGAGGATCATGCCCCACACCAGCGAACCGGCGACGAACACCCCGCCGTAGGCGGCGAGGATGCGGCCGAAGTCGGCGCTCGGCTGGAGGGTGGCGACGAAGCCGTAGAGCCCCAGGGAGACGACGCCCGCACCGATCCAGCCGATTCCGCGGTGCTCGCGCACATCCCTGCCAGATCAGCCACGCGCCGCCGATCTCCAGGATCGCGGCGAGCAGGAAGAGGGCGACGGACCGCAGCGTGATCATGCGACCATGATGCATGGGCGGAACGGAGCGCGAACGCGAGCAGGTCAAGGAGTTCTTCGCGGCCAGGGCAGCCGGCTGGGAGACCCGCTTTCCCGACGACACCCCGGCGTTCACGGCCGCGATCGGCGAACTCGGGCTGCGGGCCGGCGGCCGGGCGCTCGACGCCGGCTGCGGCACGGCCAGGGCGGTACCGCTGCTGCGGGCCGCGGTCGGGCCCGGGGGCACGGTCGTCGGCGCGGATCTGACGCCGCAGATGCTGCGGGAGGCGGTGGCGCTCGGCCGCCGGGCGCACGGCGCGCTGATCGAGGCGGACAGCGTACGGCTGCCGCTCGCGCCCGGCGCCTTCGACGCGGTCCTCGCCTCGGGCCTGGTGCACCATCTGCCCGATCCGGCGGCGGGGCTGCGGGAGTTGGCCCGGGTCACCCGACCGGGCGGACGGCTCGCCCTCTTCCATCCGCGTCGGCCGGGCCGCGCTCGCCGCCCGCCACGGGCACGAGCTGCGCGACGACGACATCCGGGCGCAGCCGCACCTGGGGCGCCTGCTCGGCGCCACGGGCTGGGAGTTGCTGCTGCTCGACGACTCCGACGCGCGCTACCTCGCCCTGGCCGCCCGGCAGGACTGACCGCCGGCGCTACGGCACCGGCGTCGGCCGCGCCCGCTCCCGGCCGCACGTCCGCATGCGTGGGATCGGCGCAGGTCAGCGCCATGGCGACGGGCACCCCTGTGGCCGCCGCGTGCGCGAGCCGGTCGCGCACCTCGCGCGGGGTGCGCGGCCGGTAGCCGGGGCCGTCGTCGCAGCACAGGCAGGCGGGGTGGAAGCGCAGTCCCGCGGCGAGGACGGCGGACAGGGCGCGCCAGCCCGCGTCGTCCCTCTTCCGCGGGGCGGCGAACTGCGTTCCGGCGTCCGTGAGCGGGCCGCCGCAGCGCGGGCAGACGTGCACGCGCGCCGACGTCGGGCGACTTCTTCCACGACGCCCTGCACGGCAGGCAGACGTAGTGGGAGCGCCGGGTTCGGGCCATGGGATGAGGGTACGAGCCCGACCCGGTCCGGGCCCAGCGGATTTCGGGGCTCCGCAACCTCTCGACGTGGAGGTTACCGGCTGGTTAGGGTGCGGCGGACCAAGGCATAGCAGGAGCAAGGAAGAGGTACGTACGGATGGCCCAGGACGCGCCGGCCGGCGACCCGTTGGACGAGGACTCGCTGTTCGTACTGACGGCGGCGATGCTGACGCCCGGGCAGTACCCAGGGGTGCTGGGCGACGACTACCCGGCGGCGTGCGCGGAGTTGGGGCTCGATCCGCTGGACGCGGGTTACGGCCTGGTCTTCGGCCAGGACGGCACCGGGGCGCGGTGGACCGTGGCCACGACGGACGCGGCCATGGTGGCGTGCGCGCTCGCCGCCTGGGACTGCGGTCTGGAGTACGACCTTTCGCCGGACGAGGACAGCATGATCGCCTCCCTGCCGGGCTGGCCGCTGCCCGTGGCCGTGGCGGCGCCCGGCATCCCCGAGCCGTACGACCCCGACGAGGAGACCGGCGGACGGCCCGCCCTCACCCCGCCCGACACGTCCGTGTGGGGTCCGCCGCAAAGGAGGCTGGGCGCGGACGAGATCGCGGTGCGCTGGCGCGAGTGGCGCGACCAGTTCGACGCCGCCGGCACGGCGGCCGCACCTGAGGAGCCGAGGACGCCCGGACGGCGCGCACCGAGGAGCCCAGGGCGCCCCAGGCGCTGAGCCGGCCGCCGGTACCGGGAGCGCCGGGCCCACCGACGGCGGCGCCCCCGCGTCCGGGGCGAGCACCGCCGCACAGCCGCCGGCCGCCGGCTCCGAGCCCCCCGCCGTCTCGCACAGCGGCATCCGCCGTGTCCTGGAGAGCGCGGAGGCGTACGTCCGCAACCCGCCGCCGCCCGGCAGGGTCCGTACCGCCTACGGTGCGGTGCGCGCGGACGGGCCCGGCTGGAGCCTGGTCGCCAGGACGGACGACATGGCCTTCGTCCTGCTCGACGACGCCCCCGGCGAGGTGCTGCCGGTCGGACGCGGCCCGTCGCTCCCGCCGCTGCTCGAAGCGCTCGGCAGGC
The DNA here is from genome assembly GCA_963820715.1 of uncultured Actinomycetota bacterium. GTDB lineage: Bacteria > Actinomycetota > Actinomycetes > Streptomycetales > Streptomycetaceae > Actinacidiphila. Next base: position 199,386 of record CAWGAU010000012.1, read on the forward strand.
TCGCCGCGGTCACCGCTGTCCTGATGTCCGTCGGCCACGGCGTCCGCCGCCTTGCGCGCGGCGACGAGCACGGGGTCCCACACGGGGGAGAACGGCGGGGCGTAGCCGAGGTCCAGGTCGACCATCCCGCCCGCGGTCATGCCCGCGGTGAGGGCGACCGCCCCGACGTCGACGCGCTTGGCCGCGCCCTCGCCGCCGACGATCTGCAGGCCGAGCAGCCGGCCGGTGCCGCGCTCGGCGAGCATCTTGACGGTCATCAGGGCGGCGTCCGGGTAGTAGCCGGCCCGGCTGGTGGACTCGACGACCGCGGTGACGAAGTCGAGTCCGGCCGCCCTGGCCTGGGACTCCTTCAGGCCGGTGCGGGCGATCTCCACGTCGCACACCTTGCTGACGGCGGTGCCCACCACACCGGGGAAGGTGGCGTAGCCGCCGCCGATGTTGACGCCGATGACCCGGCCGTGCTTGTTGGCGTGGGTGCCGAGCGCGATGTGCTGGAGGGCGCCGGAGACGAGGTTGAGCACCTCGACGCAGTCGCCGCCGGCCCAGATCCGCTCGGTGCCGCGGACCCGCATCGCCCGGTCGGTGAGCAGCCCGCCGTGCGCCCCCAGCGGCAGTCCCGGCCTCGCGGGCGAGCGCGGTGGCCGGGCGTACGCCCAGGCCCAGGACGACGATGTCGGCCGGGTACTCGCCGTCGTCCGTGGCGACGCCCCGGACCCGGCCGTCCGCGCCGGTGAGCACCTCACGGACGGCGGCGCCGGAGACGACGGTGACGCCGAGCCCTTCCAGGGCCTCGCGCACCAGCCGCCCCATGTCGGGGTCGAGGGTGTTCATGGGCTGCTCGGCGCGGTCGACCAGGGTGACGTCGAGGCCGTGGCGCAGCATCGCCTCGGCCATCTCGACGCCGATGTAGCCGCCGCCGACCACCACCGCCCGCCGTACTCCGCCGCGGTCGAGGCCGCGCAGCACCGCCTCGCCGTCGTCCAGGGTCTGGACGCCGAAGACGCCGGGCGCGTCGATGCCGGGGACCGGCGGCCGTACCGGGACGGCGCCCGTGGCGATGACCAGGTGGTCGTACCCGGCCCACTCCTCGCGCCCTTCGGCGTCGCGGGTGAGCACCCGGCCGCCGTCCGGGTCGATCGCGGTGACCTCGGTGCCGAGGCGTACGTCGATGCCGCGCGCCCTGTGCTCCTCGGCGGTACGGGCGACCAGCTCGTCGGGACCCGCGGTGGCGCCGCCGATCCAGTACGGGATGCCGCACGCGCTGTAGGACGACGTGCCGGCCGCGTTCGTACGCGACGATCTCCAGGTCCTCCGCGGGCCTGCGGCGGCGGGCCTGGGAGGCGGCCGACATGCCCGTGGCGTCGCCGCCGATGACCACCAGACGTTCCGTCATGTCCTGTGGGTGCCTTTCGGTGGCCGGCCGCTGCCGGCGGCCGTACCGGGGTGGCGGCGCGCCATCAGGAACTATTCCACGGTCGTGCCCGCCGCCAGTCGCGCCCTGGCCTCCATGAGGGCGAAGCCGAGCAGGTTCAGGCCGCGCCAGCCGCGCCGGGTGTTCGGCCCGCTCGTCGTCGGCGGCCAGGCCGATGCCCCAGACCCGGTCCAGCGGGCTGGCCTCGACCAGCACCCGCCGCCCGGTGCCGAGCAGGAAGTCCCGCAGCGCGGGGTGCTGCGCGAACTTGTGCATGCTGCCCTCCGTCACCAGGGCGAAGCGCTCCCGCTCCCATACGGCGTCGTCGAAGCCGCGCACCGAGCGGCCGGCCGCCTTGGCGGCCTTGGGGTGGACGGCGTCGACGGCCCGCCGCTCGGCCTCGGCGTCGCCGAACAGCCGCGCCTTGCCGGCCATCATCCAGTGCTCGGCGGTGGCATAGGTGACGCCGTCGACGGTGAAGGGCGCCGGCCACCACTGGCTCAGGCAGCCCGCGCCGACGCTGCCGTCGCGCTGCGGGCGGTGGCCCCAGAAGTGCAGGTACTTCACGCGCTGTCCGGTCGCCGTGCAGGCCAGCAGGGCGTCCACGGAGCGCACGGAGTCGGGGGCGGGGCTGTCCGCCATGGCGGCCTCAGACCCTGTCGAGGGGGCGGTGCGGGGCGGCGGGCAGTTCGACGGCGATCGCGGTCTCCCGGGCGGACGGTGCCGCCCTCACGGACGACGCCCATGACGCCGCCCTTGCGGACGATCCCGCCGGCCTCGTCCCGGCCGACGACCTGCTTGAGCAGGCCGGTGCGGAAGTGCTCGATCTGGAGGCACGGGTTCCGCAGCCCGGTCACCTCGACGACCGCGTCCGGGCCCAGCCGCAGCAGGGCGCCGACGGGCAGGCCGAGCAGGTCGACGCCGGTGGTCGTGACGTTCTCGCCGAGGTCGCCGGGCCGGATCTCGTAGCCCGCGTCCCGCAGGTCGCCGAAGAGCTCGGCGTGCAGGAGGTGGACCTGCCGCAGATTGGGCTGGTCGGGGTTCTGGGCGATCCGGGACAGGTGCTGGACGGTGACGCCGAGATGCGCGTCGCCCTGGACTCCCAGCCCGGTGAGCAGCCGGATGCTGTCCTGGTTGGCCTTGCTGAACCGGTGGATGGCGTCGCGGCTGACCGCGGCGACCGTACCGCTGTGCATGGAAGTGCTTCCCCTCGATCGGATGCCCTGACCCGATGTCTCACCCTATCGGGGGAAGCTCCACGTCAGCGACCGATTTGCCGGCGGCCCACCCGGCGCAGCCTGCGCCGCTGCGAGGGGTCGAGCGTCAGGTATCCCGCCACCGGCACGCCCACGATGATCAGGAAGGTCACCCACCAGGGCACCCAGATGAGCAGGATGAGCCCTACCAGCACGCCACCGACAGCGAGCTTTCCTCGGTTCGACATCTCCCCGCCTCCGTTCACGGCGGCCCACGCCGCGTACTCACCGTACCTACCCAGTGGAACGCGCCGCAGACCGCCGTGGTTCCCTGCCTCGCTGTTCCCCGTTTCAGCCCAGTCGGGCGGCGGGGTCGGCGGCCGGGGCGGGCGCGGCAGGCCTCACGGCCGGGCGCGGCGCCCGGCCGGCGGGCGCCGCCGCCGGTTCGGCCCCGACCGCGCGGGCTCCGCCGACCAGCGGCAGGTCCAGTACGGAGTGCGACAGGTCCACGCCCACGGTGGGTGTGGTGTCGGGGGGCAGGATCAGGCCGTTGTCGGTGCCCGCGACGATCAGCGCGAGCCGGTGCCCGGCGGGCACGACGTGGTCGGTGGCGGCGAGCTGGATCGTCATGGTGTACGGCTTGCCCGGGGTGAGGGGCACGCCGTGCGCCAGTGACCGGTAGTGCCCGAGGTCCGCCCATCCGCGGCTGAAGACGTTGTGGTCGACGTTCTCGGTGTCGGCCGCGGTGTCGAGGTAGCAGGCGCTGTCCCCGGCGGTGCTCTCGCCGTAGCAGGAGCGGGTGGTGAGGGTGGTGATGCCCTCGCCGTCGCCGAGGTAGTTCCTGATGGTGGACGGGCCGAGGTCGACCAGGACCGCCGACAGGTGGGCGCTGGTGGTGGTCGAGGTGGCGGTGACGGTGAACGTGCCGCTGCCGGAGATCCGCAGGTCCTTGGTGAGCACCCCGGTGGTGAAGGCGGTCTTGGCGGGTGTCGCGGTGTCCGCGGCGGCCGCCCAGTCCTCCTCCCACAGCTTCGGGTCGTCGGTGAAGGACTCGGTGGCGCCGGGACGTGCGTGTCCTGCGGTGCCCAGGGTGCCGAGTCCCGCGGTGGCGGTCGGGCCGAGGGTCAGCGCGGTGTCACGGGTGCCCGGCGCGGGCCACACCGGGTCGGTGGTCCAGTGGTCGACGCTGCGCTCGATGTCGGCCATCGGCCGTGCTGGATGCCGTTGTCCACGCCGAGCAGGTAGTGGTCGAACCAGCGCTGGAGGGTGGGCACCCAGGCGGTGCGGCGGTAGTCGAAGGGGTCGACGTGGCCGGTCTGCGACAGCCACACCTTGCGCTCGACGCCGTGCGCGGCGAGGGCGGTCCACCACTGGCCGAAGTTCTTGGTGCGGACGTTGAGGTCCTGCATGCCCTGGACGGCGAAGACGCTGGCGCGCACCTTGCCCGCGTCCTTGACGTAGTCGCGCGCGGTCCAGAAGGGCGTCCAGTCGCCGGTACGCGGCGAACCGTCGATGATCTTCTGCTGCTCCGCGGCGCAGTTCGCGTGCGCGCTGTCGCTCTCGACGTAGTCCGACAGCCACTCGGGCCCGTCCTGGAGCGGGGCGCCCTGGTGGAAGTAGTAGTCGTACCAGGAGGAGATGGCGCTGATCGGCACGATGGTCTTCAGGCCGCGCACGCCGGTGGCGGCGACGCCGTTGGCGATGGTGCCGTCCCAGCTCTTGCCGATCATGCCGACGTCGCCGTTGGTCCACCCGGCGCTGACCGCCTGGCCGCCGGAGCGGGCGCTGTAGCCCTTGGCGCGGCCGTTGAGCCAGTCGACGACGGCCTTGGCGGACTGGACGTCGGAGGGGCCGCCGACGTCGACGCAGCCGTCGGAGCGGTCGGTGCCGGCCAGGTCGACCAGGACGGTGGCGTAGCCGCGCGGCACGAAGTAGTTGTCGTAGAACAGCGGCGCCTGGACGATGTCGCCGTTGGCGTCGTAGGTCTTGAGCTGGTTCTCGTTGCCGCGCCCGCAGCAGGAGTAGTACGGGCTCGCGTCCATGATGACGGGGACCTTGAGGCCGGCCTGGGCGGCTTCGCGGGGCCGGACGATGTCGACGGCCACCCGGTCGCTGCGGCCGTCGCCGTCGCCGTCGAGGCCGGTGTCGACCCAGACGGCCTCCCGGATCGCGTTGGCGTAGGAGTAGTCGGGTTGACTGCGTCCGTGCCGTACGGTTCCGGTGCCGTGCGTGCCCGCCGCGTGGGCGGGGCCCGGGGCGACGAGGGCGGCGGCCAGGGCGACAAGGAGCGCGGCCATCAGGGAGATCCACGGAATGCGGGGTGTCCGCGTCTTAGTGATCACCCCGGGAGGCTAACGCTTGACAAGACCACGCCAACAGGGGAAACGCGGTCCGAAAACGGCGGTAAGGAGCGAACTCCCGCAGGGCGGGCCTTACATGGCAGCCGGTAAGGGCCGAACGCCACGCGTCCGGCCCTTACTCACGCCTGCGTCAGACCCGCTACTTCCCGCCCGTCAGACCCGCCCGGCGCAGGGCGTCCGCCATCGCGCCGCCGGGCGCGGGCTGCGCGGAGCCGCCACCGCGCCGGCCGCCCTGGCCGCCGCCGGCGCCCCTTGCGCCCCCCTGCCGCGGCGGGTTGCCCCGGCGCTCACCGCCGCCGGCGCCGCTGCCGCTGCGGCGCTCGGCCCCGCCGCCACCACCGCCACCGCCACCGCGCTGCTGCTCCCCGCGCGGCGGGCGCGCCTCGTCGTCGAGCCGCAGCGTCAGCGAGATCCGCTTGCGCGGCAGGTCCACGTCGAGCACCTTGACCCGGACGATGTCGCCGGACTTCACGACGTCGCGCGGGTCCGACACATAGGAGTCGGACAGCGCCGAGACGTGCACCAGGCCGTCCTGGTGGACGCCGACGTCCACGAACGCGCCGAAGGCGGCCACATTGGTGACCACGCCCTCCAGCAGCATCCCCGGCCGCAGGTCCTTCATCTTCTCCACGCCCTCCTTGAAGGTCGCGGTCTTGAAGGCGGGGCGCGGGTCGCGGCCGGGCTTCTCCAGCTCGGCCAGGATGTCGGTGACGGTCGGCAGGCCGAAGGAGTCGTCGACGAAGTCCTGCGGGCGCAGGGCCCGCAGCACCGTGCCGTTGCCGATCAGCGCGGGGATGTCGGTGCCGCGCGCTCGCGCTGATCCGGCGCACCACCGGATACGCCTCGGGGTGCACGCTGGAGGCGTCGAGCGGGTCGTCGCCGCCCTGGATGCGCAGGAAGCCCGCGCACTGCTCGTACGCCTTCGGGCCGAGCCGGGCGACGTCCTTGAGGTCCTTGCGGGTGCGGAAGGGGCCGTTGGCGTCGCGGTGCGCCACGATGTTGTCGGCCAGGCCCTCGGTGATGCCCGAGACGCGCCGCAGCAGCGGCACGGACGCGGTGTTGACGTCGACGCCGACGCCGTTGACGCAGTCCTCGACGACCGCGTCCAGCGAGCGGGACAGCTTCACCTCGGACAGGTCGTGCTGGTACTGCCCGACGCCGATCGACCGCGGGTCGATCTTGACCAGTTCGGCCAGCGGGTCCTGGAGCCGGCGGGCGATGGACACCGCGCCGCGCAGCGACACGTCCATGTCGGGGAGTTCGGCCGAGGCGTAGGCCGAGGCGGAGTAGACCGAGGCGCCCGCCTCGGAGACCACGACCTTGGTGAGGTTCAGCTCCGGGTGCGGGCCTTGATCAGGTCGGCGGCGAGCTTGTCGGTCTCGCGGGAGGCCGTGCCGTTGCCGATCGCGATCAGGTCGACCCGGTGGGCCGCGGCCAGGCGCGCGAGGGTGGCCAGCGACTCGTCCCAGCGGTTGCGGGGCGCGTGCGGGTAGATCGTGTCGGTGGCGACGACCTTGCCGGTGGCGTCGACGACGGCGACCTTCACGCCGGTGCGCAGGCCCGGGTCCAGGCCCATGGTGGCGCGGGTGCCGGCGGGCGCGGCGAGCAGCAGGTCGCGCAGGTTGGCGGCGAAGACGCGGACCGCCTCGTCCTCGGCCTCCTGGCGCAGCTGGACCCGCAGGTCGATGCCGAGGCGGACCAGGAAGCGGGTGCGCCAGGCCCAGCGGACGGTGTCGCCGAGCCACTTGTCGGCCGGGCGGCCGCGGTCGGCGATGCCGAACCGCTGGGCGATGCGCCGCTCGTAGCTCGACGGGCCCTCGGTGGGCTCCTCCGGCTCCAGGGTGAGGTCGAGGACCTCCTCCTTCTCGCCGCGCAGCATCGCCAGCACGCGGTGCGAGGGCAGCTTGGTGAACGGCTCGGCGAAGTCGAAGTAGTCGGCGAACTTCGCGCCCGCCTCCTCCTTGCCGTCGCGCACCTTGGCGACCAGCCGGCCGCGGCCCCACATCCGGGTGCGCAGCTCGCCGACCAGGTCGGCGTCCTCGGAGAAGCGCTCGGTGAGGATCGACCGGGCGCCCTCCAGCGCCGCCGCCGCGTCCTCGACGCCCTTGTCGGCGTCGACGTAGGACGCCGCCTGGGCCTGCGGGTCGAGGCCGGGGTCGCCGAGCAGGGCGTCGGCCAGCGGTTCGAGGCCGGCCTCGCGGGCGATCTGCGCCTTGGTGCGCCGCTTGGGCTTGTACGGCAGGTAGATGTCCTCCAGGCGCGCCTTGGAGTCGGCGGCCAGGATCTGCGCCTTGAGCGCGTCGTCGAGCTTGCCCTGCGCCTCGATGGACTCCAGGACGGCGGCCCGCCGCTCGTCCAGCTCCCGCAGATAGCGCAGCCGCTCCTCGAGGGTGCGCAGCTGCGCGTCGTCGAGGGTGCCGGTGGCCTCCTTGCGGTAGCGGGCGATGAACGGCACGGTCGCCCCGCCGTCGAGCAGGTCGACGGCCGCCCGCACCTGCCCTTCGCGTACGCCGAGTTCCTCGGCGATCCTGGCTTCGACCGAACCGTTGCCGCTGATGATCTCGCTCCTAAGCTCGCCTGCCGCGCCGGGCTCTCCCGCACCGCCCGGCGTCTGCCTTGCATCGTAGACGCCGCCGGTGACAGGAGGGCGGCAGGGAACCGCCGTGCGCGCCGGGTCGTTCGCCGGGCGCGGTGACGCCGTACCCGCCCGTCGGTGACGCTCGCGACGGTGCTGCTCCCCGCCGACTGACAGGGCGCCGGCCGACGGGGGCCCGCCGCGTCCTCAGCGCAGCTTCTTCTCGAACCAGTGGTCGGCGTACCGGCTGTTGTTGTAGTCGCCGATCTCGGCGTAGCCGTGCTTGGCGTACAGGGCGCGGGCCTCGACCAGGTCCCCCCGCGTGTCGAGGCGGATCGCCTCGGCGCCGAACGTCCTCGACGGCGATGCGCTCGACGGTGCCGATGAGCAGTCCGGCGAAGCCCTGGCCGCGGGCCTCGGGGCCGACGTACATCCGGGTCAGCTCCACCATGGCGGGGGTGAGCACGCGCAGCCCCGCGCAGCCGACGGGGGCGCCGTCGCGCCAGGCGACCAGGAACTCGCCGGTGGGAGGGACCAGGTCGCCGCTGGGCTCCTCGGCGAGGACCGCGTCGACCTCGGCGTCGTCGGTGGGGCGGCCGTAGTAGCGGATGACCAGTTCGGTGTAGTAGCGGCGCAGCAGCGTCACGGACTCGGGCGAGCCCACGGGGTGGGGCGCGGCGGTGCGGCCCGGCGCACGGAGGTCGTTCGTCTTCACACGCTCCATCCTGGCATCGGGGGGTAACCCCCGTCAGGGGGTGGGGCGGTCCCCGGATCTGCGTCGGTGCACCCCCCGTGCGAGCCGGGTGATGGCGCCATGGCCGCGCCGGGCGGGGGTCCATAGCGTCGCAGGTGCGGCCGGTCAGGGCCGTTCGCCGTCTTCCGGCCCCTGGGTTCCGGGGCCGTTCCCGCCTTCCGAGGAGCGCTCATGCCGCCTGCCAGCAGCACACTCGTCGTCGCGTCCGCCGTCCCGGGTACGCCCGGCGCGGCCGGCCGGGAGGGCCCAGGGGGCCGGGACGGCGCGGGGACGGCGGGCAGCGAGTTCGCGCCGCTGCTGCGGCAGATCAGGGACGCGGGGCTGCTGCGGCGCAGGAGGGGGCACTACGCGGTGTCGCTCGCGGTGAACCTGCTCGCCATGGCGGCCGTGTGGACGGCTGTCGCGCTGGTCGGCGGCACGGGTTCGTGGTGGGTGCTGGCGCTCGCGCTGCCCGCGGCGGTGCTGTCGGCGCGCACCGGCTTCGTCGGCCACGACGCGGGGCACCAGCAGATAGCGGCCGGGCGCCGGGCGAACCGGGCCCTCGCGCTCTTCCACGGCAACCTGCTGCTGGGCATGGGCGCCGGCTGGTGGACCGACAAGCACAACCGCCACCACGCGAACCCCAACCACGTCGGCAAGGACCCGGACGTGGAGGTCGGCGCCCTGGTGTGGACGCGGGCGCAGGCGGTCGAACGGGAGGGTTTCGCCCGCTTCCTGACGAAGTACCAGGCGTGGCTGTTCTTCCCGATGCTGCTGCTGGAGGGGCTGGCGCTGAAGGTGGCCGGCTTCCAGGACCTGCGGCGCATGGCGTGGCGGGACCGGCTGGTCGAGGGCGGGCTGCTCGTCGCGCACCTCGCGGGCTACGCGGCCCTGCTGCTCGGCACCCTGCCGCTCGGCCAGGCGGTCGTCTTCGCGCTGCTGCACCACGCGCTGTTCGGGCTGCACCTGGGCTGTTCGTTCGCACCGAACCACAAGGGCATGGCGATGCCCGAGGAGGGCGCCCGCTGGGGCCATCTGCGCCGCCAGGTGCTCACCTCCCGCAACGTGCGCGGCAATCCGCTCACCGACTTCTTCCTCGGCGGCCTCAACTACCAGGTCGAGCACCATCTCCTGCCCAGCATGCCGCGCCCGCACCTGCGGCTGGCCCAGCCCCTGGTCCGCGCCCACTGCGCCCGCCTGGGCGTGCCCGTACACCGAGACGTCCCTGCTCGACTCCTACCGCCAGGCGCTCGCCCACATGCACGCGGTCGGCGCACCGCTGCGCTGACCGGGCCCGCGCCTCAGCAGCCCGGGGCGGCTTGGCGTAGCCGTAGAGCCAGGTGGCGAACAGGGGGGACAGGTCGCGGGAGGTGTAGCGGGCGCAGAAGGCGGTGAAGTCGGCTGTGGAGGCGTTGCCGTGGCGGTGGGCGGCCGGCCAGTCCTTGAGCAGGCGGAGGAAGGCGGCGTCGCCGAGGGTGCGGCGCAGTTCGTAGAGCACGAGCGCGCCGCGGCCGTAGACCGGAGGCGCGGAGACGTCCGACGCCTTGGGAGGGGCGGCGGGCGGAAAGGCCCACTCGTCGGGGCCCGCGAACGTCGAGGCCGCTGCCTTGTCGACCGTGGTCCCGCCCTCGTGCTCCTGCCACATCCAGGTGACATAGGTGGCGAAGCCCTCGTTGAGCCACATGTCCTGCCAGGACTCGGGGGTGACCGAGTCGCCGTACCACTGGTGGGACAGCTCGTGCACCAAGGTGCTCAGGTTGACCGCGGGCGGTGAACCGTCGCCGGGGAAGACCGGGCGGTTCTGGGTCTCCAGCGAGTACCCGACCCGCCCGCCGGACACGTGGTCGACGATCGCGCCCGCGGACGCGAAGGGGTAGGGCCCGAACACGCTCGACTCCCAGGCCAGGATCTCCGGGATGCGCTTGAGGGCGGCGACGGAGGCGGGGTCCGTCGGAGCGCGGGGTCGACCGCCGTGTACAGCGGGAGGCCGGAGGGCGTACGGGACCGGGTGACGTCGAAGTGGCCGATGGCGACGGTGGCGAGATAGCCGGCCATGGGCGCGTCCGTACGCCAGTGGAAGGCGGTGCGCCCGCCGGCGCGGGTGCTGGAGACCAGTTCGCCGTTGGAGACGGCGGTGAGGCCGCTGGGCACCGACACGGTGATGTCGTACCCGGCCTTGTCCGACGGGTGGTCGTCGCCGGGGAACCACGCCATGGAGCCGACGGGTTCGCCGAGTGCCAGCGCGCCGTCGTCGGTGCCGAACCAGCCCTCGTGCGATCCGTCGGGGTCGGTGAGCGTCTCCGGCACGCCCGCGTAGACCACGGTCGTCTCGAACCGGGCCCCGCGGCGGATCGTGCCCGCGGGCCGCACGACCAGTTCGGTGCCGTCGCGGCTGACGTCCGCCGCCCTGCCGCCGACGGTGACCCGGTCCGACGGTGAGGCCGGCCAGGTCGAGGTCGAAGCGGCTCAGCGACTGCTCGGCGGTCGCGCTGATGACCGCGGTGCCGCGCAGCTCCCGCGAGCCGGGGTCGTAGGAGAGGTCCAGGCCGTAGTGGGTGACGTCGTAGCCGCCGTTGCCGGCGTCGGGGAAGAGGCGGTCGCCGACGCCGCGCGAGCCCGCGGCGGAGCCGGCCGCCGCCCGCCCGCGCACGACAGGCAGCACGCGAGCAGGGTGAGGGCCGGCAGCAGCATCGAGGCCGCGCGCGGCGGTGGACGAAGAGGCACGCGGGCCAGCGTACGAGGCGGACGGCCGCCGTCCTACCAGGCCGGAAGGCTTTCACAGTGCCGGTGGCACAGCGATACTGTCCAGGTGCCCCAGACCGGTCTCACCATCGACGAGCTGGCCGCCCGCGCCGGGGTGACGGTCCGCACCGTCCGCTTCTACGGCTCGCGCGGCCTGCTGCCGCCGCCGGAGATCGGCCCCCGCCGGGTCGGCAGGTACGGGCCGGAGCACCTGTCCCGGCTGGCCCTGATCGAGGAGCTCCAGCAGCAGGGCCTCACCCTGGCGGCGATCGAACGCTACCTCCAGCAGCTGCCCGGCGACATCAGCGCCCACGACCTGGCGATCCACCGCGCGCTGGTCGCGTCCTGGCTGCCCGAGGACGTCGAGGAGATCGGCCGGGAGAAGCTGGAGCGGCGGGCCGGCCGCACGCTGGACGACGCCGACCTGGACCGGCTGGCCGCGATGAACGTCCTGGAGCGCACCGACGACCCGGACTCCTTCCGGGTGGACCCGGGCACCTTGCACCTGGGCGTGCGGCTGCTGGACATGCCGATCCCGGTGGAGGCGATCCTCGCGGCCCGCGAGGTGATGCTCGCGCACTCCAGGGCGGCGGCCCGCGAGATCAGCCGGATCTTCCACGACGAGGTGTGGCAGCCGGGCCGGGCCGCGGAACTGCGCTCGCTGTCCGAGATGCGGTCGCTGTCGGAGCAGATGCAGCCGCTGGTGGTGCAGGCCCTGGTGACGACCTTCCAGCGCACGCTCAAGGAGGAGGTGCGGGCCTGGCCGCAGGCGCCCGACGCGCCCGCGGCCGACGGCCCGCACCCCGCTCCGTGAGGGCCGCTCAGTCCGCGAACCGCTCGCCCTGCTCCGCCTTCTCCACCAGCAGCGCGGGCGGCGTGAACCGCTCGCCGTAGGCGGCGGCCAGCTCCCGCGCCCGCGCGGCGAATCCGGCGACGCCGCCCTCGTAGCCGTTGATGTACTGCAGCACGCCGCCGGTCCAGGCGGGGAAGCCGATGCCCAGCACCGAGCCGATGTTGGCGTCGGCCACCGAGGTGAGGACGCCCTCCTCCAGCAGCCGGACGGTGTCCAGCGACTCGGCGAAGAGCATCCGCTCCTGCATGTCGCGGAAGGGGACGTCGGCGCCGGCGCTGCCGAAGTGCTCGGCGAGGCCCGGCCACAGGCCGGTCCTGCGGCCGTCCTCGTAGTCGTAGAAGCCCGCGCCGCCGCTGCGTCCCGGGCGGCCGAACTCGTCGACCATGCGGTCGATGACGCGCTCCGCCGGGTGCTCCTGCCAGGTCCCGCCGGACGCCTCGACGGCGGCCCGGGCCTCGGCGCGGATCTTGCGGGGCAGGGTGAGGGTGAGCTCGTCGATGCAGCGACAGCACCTTGGCCGGGTAGCCGGCCTGCGCGGCGGCCTGCTCGACGGAGGCGGCCGGGACGCCCTCGCCGACCATGGCGACGCCCTCGTTGATGAAGTGGCCGATGACGCGGGAGGTGAAGAAGCCGCGCGAGTCGTTGACCACGATCGGGGTCTTGCGGATCTGCCGCACCAGGTCGAAGGCGCGGGCCAGCGCCTCGTCCCCGGTGCCGCTCGCCGCGGATGATCTCCACCAGCGGCATCTTGTCGACCGGCGAGAAGAAGTGCAGGCCGATGAAGTCGTCCTGCCGCTGGACGCCTTCGGCGAGCGTGGAGATCGGCAGCGTGGAGGTGTTGGAGCACAGCAGCGCGTCGGGGGCGACGACGTGCTCGATCTCCTGGAACACCTTGTGCTTCAGGGCCGCGTCCTCGAAGACCGCCTCGATGACGGTGTCGCAGCCCGCGAGGTCGGCCGGGTCGGCGGTCGGGGTGATCCGGGCGAGCAGCGCGTCGCGCTTCTCGGGTGTGGTGCGGCCCGCGGCCGAGCGCCTTGTCGAGCAGCTTCGCGGAGTACGCCTTGCCGCGGTCGGCGGCCTCCTGGGTGACGTCCTTGAGCACCACCTCGATGCCGGCCCGGGCGCAGGAGTAGGCGATGCCGGCGCCCATCATGCCGGCGCCGAGGACGGCCACCTTGGCGGCCTGGCGGGCGGGCACGTCCTTGGGGCGGCTGGCGCCGGAGTTGACGGCCTGCATGTCGAAGAAGAACGCCTGGATCATGTTCTTCGAGGTGGGGCCGCAGGCCAGCTCGGTGAAGTAGCGGGCCTCGATGGCGAAGGCGGTGTCGATGTCGACCTGGGAGCCCTCGACGGCCGCCGCCAGGATGTCGCGCGGCGCCGGGTAGGGGGCGCCGGCGAGCTGCTTGCGCAGGTTCGCCGGGAAGGCGGGCAGGTTGGCGGCGAAGGCCGGGCTCTTGGGGGTGCCGCCGGGGATCTTGTAGCCGGGCGCGTCCCAGGGCTGCCGGGCGGCGGGGTTGGCGTCGATGAAGGCGCGGGCGCGCGCCAGCAGGTCGTCGCGGTCGGTGGCCACCTCGTGGACCAGGCCGGCCTCCAGGGCGCGCTGCGCGGACGTACTGGCGGCCCTGGAGCAGCACCTTGAGCAGCGCGTCGGCGATGCCGAGCAGCCGTACGGTGCGGACCACTCCGCCGCCGCCGGGCAGCAGGCCGAGGGTCACCTCGGGGCAGCCGATCTTGGTGCCGGGGGTGTCGAGGGCGACGCGGTGGTGGCAGGCCAGGGCGATCTCGTAGCCGCCGCCGAGGGCCGCGCCGTTGATGGCGGCCACGACGGGCTTGCCGAGGGTCTCCAGGCGGCGCAGGCGGCGCTTGATGCGCATCGAGCCCGCGAAGACCTGCTCGGCGTTCTCGGGGGTGGCGCGGATCAGGTCGCGCAGGTCGCCGCCGGCGAAGAAGGTCTTCTTGGCGGAGGTGACGATGACGCCGCGCACCCCGTCGATCTCCGCTTCGAGCCGGTCGAGGGTGGCGTCGAGGGAGTCGGCGAAGGCCGCGTTCATGGTGTTCGCGGACTGCGCCGGGTCGTCGAGGACGAGGGTGACGATGCCGTCGGCGTCCTGTTCCCAGCGGATGGTGGTGGACTCGCTCATGGTCTACGGGCTCCGTAAGGGGTGGGGGACGTCAGAGGCGTTCGACGACGGTGGCGACACCCATGCCGCCGCCGACGCAGAGGGTGGCGAGCCCGTACCGCTGGTCGCGGCGCTCCAGTTCGTCGATGAGGGTGCCGAGGATCATGGCGCCGGTCGCGCCGAGCGGGTGGCCGAGCGCGATGGCGCCGCCGTTGACGTTGACCTTGTCGATGCTGACGCCCAGGTCGGAGGCGAAGCGCAGCACGACGGCGGCGAACGCCTCGTTCATCTCGATCAGGTCGATGTCGTCGACGGTCAGCCCGGCCTTGGCCAGCGCCTTGCGGGCGGCGGGGGCGGGGCCGGTGAGCATGATGGTCGGCTCGGAGCCGGAGACGGCCGCGGAGACGATGCGGGCCCGCGGGGTCAGGCCGTAGCGCTCGCCGATCTCCCGGTTGCCGATGGCCACCAGGGCGGCGCCGTCCACGATGCCCGAGGAGTTGCCGGCGTGGTGGACGTGGTCGATCTTCTCCACCCAGTGGTACTTCTGCAGCGCGACCGCGTCGAAGCCGCCCGCGTCGCCGATCGTCGGCGAAGGACGGCTTGAGGGCGGCCAGCGACTCCGGGGTGGTGCCGGGGCGCATGTGCTCGTCGTGGTCGAGGACCGTCAGGCCGTTGCGGTCCAGGACGGGCACGACCGAGCGGCTGAAGCGGCCCTCCTTCCACGCCTCGGCGGCGCGCTCCTGCGACAGCGAGGCGTAGGAGTCCACGTCGTGCCGGGTCCAGCCGCCCATGGTGGCGATCAGGTCGGCGCCGATGCCCTGGGGGACGAAGCCGGTCTGGAAGGAGGTCATCGGGTCCATCGCCCAGGCGCCGCCGTCGGAGCCCATGGCGACGCGGGACATCGACTCGACGCCGCCGGCCAGGATCAGGTCCTCCCAGCCGGAACGGACCTTGGCCGCGGCCAGGTTGACCGCTTCGAGCCCGGAGGCGCAGAAGCGGTTCTCCTGCACTCCCGCGACGGTGTCGGGCAGCCCCGCGGCGATGGCGGCGATCCGGGCGATGTCGGAGCCCTGGTCGCCGATCGGGCTGACGACGCCGAGCACGATGTCGTCGATCGCGGCCGGGTCGAGGTCGGGGAAGCGGCGCCGGATCTCGTGGATGAGGCCGACGACGAGGTCGATCGGCTTGGTGCCGTGCAGTGATCCGTTCGCCTTGCCGCGCCCGCGCGGGGTGCGTACGGCGTCGTAGACGTAGGCGTCGGTGCTCAACGTCGTGCCTTTCGGTGAGGGTTGCGGGGCCGGGCGGTCGATCGGGTGCGGGGACGGGTGGGCGGGTCGCGGTGGACGGTGTCGGGTCAGCGGGCGCGGCGGCCGGCCGCGCCGCCGCTCACGCCGTCCTCGGGGGTGTCGCGGACGAGCGCGGGGACGTCCCACGTCACGGGCCACCTCCGCGGTGTGCGCGCCCGGGCAGCGCCGGCGGGCGGCGCAGCGCCGTCGGGGTGGCGGAGAAGCGCGGGGCGGGGGCGGGCTGGACGGTGCCTGCGTACTCGGTGAAGGTGCCGCGCGCCGCCAGGTGCGGGTGGCCGGGCGCCTCCGCGAGCGACATTACGGGGGCCACGCACGCGTCGGTACCGGTGAACACGCCGTTCCACTCCTCGCGGGTGCGGGTGCGGAAGCGGGCGGCCACCGCGTCGCGCAGCTCCTCCCAGCGGGCCGGGTCGTCCCGCAGCGCGGCCTGCCGCTCGGTGAGCCCGAGCAGCGCGGCGAACTCGTCGTAGAAGCGCTGCTCCAGGGCGCCGACGGCCATGTGGCCGCCGTCCGAGGTCGGGTAGACGCCGTAGAAGGGGGCGCCGCCGTCGAAGCAGGTTGGCGCCGCGCCGGTCCTGCCAGGCGCCCGCGGAGCGCATGCCGTGGATCATCGCGGTCAGGTGCGCGGTGCCGTCGACGATGGCGGCGTCCACGACCTGGCCCTCGCCGTGCGCGCGGGCGTGGTGCAGCGCGGCGAGCACGCCGGTGACGAGGTAGAGGGAGCCGCCCGCGTAGTCGCCCAGGAGGTTGCCCACGGGGACCGGCGGGCGGTCGGCGGGGCCGGTCATGCCCAGGGCGCCGGTGATCGCGATGTAGCCGATGTCGTGGCCCGCGGTGGCGGCGAGCGGGCCGTCCTGGCCCCAGCCGGTCATCCGGCCGTAGACCAGCCGGGGGTTGCGGGCCAGGCACGGCTGCGGGCCGACGCCGAGGCGTTCGGCGACGCCGGGCCGGTAGCCCTCGATGAGGACGTCGGCGCGCTCGGCGAGGTCGAGTACGGCCGGCGGCCCGTCGTCCGCCTTGAGGTCGACCAGCACGGAGCGCTTGTTGCGGTTGGTGACGTCGTGCGCGGGGTCGATGCCGAGGCCCGGGCCGCCCGGCCGGTCGACCCGGACGACGTCCGCGCCGAGGTCGGCGAGCAGCATCGCGGCGAACGGGCCGGGCCCGATCCCGGCCAGCTCGACGACGCGGACGCCCGCCAGCGGGCCGGGTCGCGGGGGGCGGCGACCGGGTTTGACAGTTCTGATGTCACACACGTGATGCTAGGAACGTGTTCCAGTCTTGGCAAGAGCCGACTGAGCGCTCGCTCAGCGGGTCGGTCGCCGTTCGGGGGGAAGGCATACCTAGGGTTGGGGGGCACTGCCGACGAACTCCCCGTATGGAGGCTTGCGTATGACTGCGTACGATCCCGCCGAGGTGAAGGTCAGCCCCTCGTCGTGGGTGGCCGAACAGGCGACGAGGTACGAGGAATCGAACGGCGCCGAGGGCACCGACATGAACGGCTCGCCGTGCCTGCTCCTGGACTACCTCGGGCGCAAGAGCGGCGACTGGCGGCGCACCGTCCTGATCTACGGGCGGGACGGCGACGACTACCTGATCGTCGCCTCCAAGGGCGGCGCGGACCAGCACCCGGTGTGGTACCTGAGCCTCCAGGACAACCCGGAGGTGCACGTCCGGGTGGGCCCGCGAGCGCTTCACCGCGCGGGCCGAGACGCTCTCGCCCGCGGACAAGGCCCGGGTGTGGCCGCACCTGCTGGAGGTGTACGCGCCCTATGAGGACTACCAGCGCAAGACCGACCGCGACATCCCGGTGATCCGGCTCAGCCGGGTCTGACACCCGGGGCACCGGCCGCACAGGTCCGGACACACAGGTAAGGGGCGCCCTCCCCTGCGGGGCGCCCCTTACGTATGCGGTGATCGTGCGCCTAAGGGCGCGAGACGGGTCGTCAGCCGGCGTTCCGGGTCCGGCCGGCCACCGCGGTGAGGGCGGTGAGCACCACCTCCAGTGCCAGCAGGGCGGCCAGGCCGAGACCGAAGGCGTGCGGGAAGCGGGCCGGTCGCGCCGTCGCCGGCCGCGCCGTAGAAGACGATGCCGATCAGTGCGATGCCCAGGGCGCCGCCGATCTGCTGGACGGTGGCGACCACCCCGGAGGCGGCGCCGACCAGTTCGGGCCGCACGGTGGCCAGCGCGGTGTGGGTCAGCGGCGCGATGACCATCCCCATCCCCATCCCGTCCAGGAACAGCCCGGGGGTCAGCTCCCACAGGCTGCCGGTGGTGCCCGAGGCGTGCACCGCGGCCCACAGGGCGGCGAGCCCCACGGCCATCAGCCAGCGATCCGGCCGGGACCGTACGGCCGCCCAGGCGGGCGGCGATCCGGTGGGCGGTGGTGGAGGTCAGCAGGTAGCCGACGCCGATGGACAGGAAGACCACGCCGGACCCCAGGGCGCTCAGCCCGCGGCCCGCCTGGAGGTAGAGCGCGAGGATCAGGAAGAACGAGCCCTGGCCGGTCCAGAACACCAACTGGCACAGGGCGCCCAGCGAGAAGCCGCGCTGCCGGAAGAGCGCGGTGTTCAGCACGGGGTCGTCGCCCGAACGGGTCAGCCGGCTCTGGTGGACGGCGAACACCGCGGTGAGCACGGCGCTCGCGGCCAGGCACAGCCAGGTCCACAGCGGCCAGCCCTGCGCCCGGCCCTGGATCAGCGGCAGCACCAGGGCGACCACGGCGGCGCTCGACAGGGCCACACCGGTGTTGTCCAGCCGAGGCCGGCGGGGCGCCTTCGACTCCTCGAGCGCTCTGCGGCACCAGGGCCAGCGCGACCAGCCCCACCGGCACGTTGATCAGGAAGCAGGCGCGCCAGCCCAGGCCGAACAGGTCCGCCTTGATCAGCAGGCCGCCGATCAGCTGGCCGAACACCGCGCCGACGCCCATGGTCAGGCCGTACATCCCGAAGGCGCGGGCCTGCGCCTTGCCGGTGTACGCGGACTGGAGGATGGCCAGCACCTGCGGGCCCATCAGCGCGGCCGACAGCCCCTGGAGCACGCGGGCCGCGACCAGGGTGCCGGCGGTCGGCGCCAGGCCGCAGCCGGCGGAGGTGAGGGTGAACAGGGCGAGCCCGTAGCCGAACATCCGGCGCCGCCCGAAGATGTCACCCAGCCGTCCGGCCGTGATCAGGCCGGTGGCGACCGCCAGGCCGAAGCCCGCGACCACCCACTGGATCGCCGCGCTCCCCGCGTGCAGATCGCTCTGCACGGCGGGGATCGCCACGTTGACGATGAAGAGGTCGAGTGCGGTCATGAAGGTCGCGGCCAGGAGGACCAGCAGGCCCGGGCCGGACCGCTCGGTGGCCGGAGCGGCGCTCCGGGGCACGGGCGGGGAGAGGGTTGAGGAGGCCGAGGACATGAGCTGCTCCTGTCGCGAACGCGGTTACGGGCTCGGGGTGCTGCGGGGTCGCGGCGGTTGCCGCGCTACGGGGCCGGTGCGGCCGTCAGGCGCCGGCCGGAACCTTGTCGAGGAAGCCGAGGACGCTGTGGATCAGGCCGTCGTCGCCGGTCGCGGCCACGTCGAAGCCCACGACCAGGGACTCGCCGCCGTCGGCCGGGCCCAGTTCCCAGGTGAACCGGGCGATGCCGTGGTGGGCGTCCACCGGGCCGAGGGTGAAGACCAGGCCGGGGAACTGGGCCTGCACCGCGCCCACCACCTGGTCCAGGGCGTCGGGGCCGGTCACGTCCGCCAGCGGGTCGGTGTAGCGCGCGCCCGGTGCGAACACCTCGGCGATGGCGCTCTTGCGGGCGGCCGGGTCCGTCTCGTTCCACCCGGCGATGTAGCGCTGGATCAGGTACTGGATGTCGCTCATGGCGGGGGTCCTCCGCTGCCGTGACCGGCGCCTTGTGCGCCGTGTCCTTGCAGGTCAAGAACTTACGGAGGGCCGGCCGCGGGCGAATCAGTCAACGTTCAGCACTTTCGCGCCTCCCGCTGGGGTTCCGGGGGCGCGCCTTAGGTCATCCGCCCCCGCCGGGCGGCCCCGGGGGGCGGCTCCCCGAGGCCGCTCCGGGGGGCGGTGCCTCCCCTGACCTTGGCGTTGACCCTGACCTTGAGCCGCCGGCTCGGGTCGCTCGGCACCGCCGACACGCGCCGCCTCGCGTCCCACCGCAGCGGCGGACAAGGGGAAGGCGGGCCCCTACCCCGAGCCCCTACCCCCCAGAGCCCCGGAACGCCTACAGCAATCGGGCACCGCCGATACGCGCCGCCTTTCCGTCCCACCGCAGCGACGGAAAAGGGGACGGCGGCCCTTCCCCCAGGCTCAACCACCCACCCGGGCCGGGCACCGCCGGTATGCGTCACCTCGCGGCCCGCCGTCGCGGCGGAAAGGGGCGACGCGGCGCCTCACCCGGGCCCCTTCGGAAGAAGGGCTACTGGGGGGTCGTGAGGAAGGGCGTGAGGGGGGTGAGGGCCGCGGTGAGGCGGGGGGAGGCAGTGTGGAGGGAGAGGCGGGCCGCCTCTCGGGCGAGGGCGCGGGCGCCGTCGGGGTCGCCGGTGAGCGCGCGGGCGCGGGCCGCGCGGGCGGAGTACAGGGCGCGGTCGCGGACGTAGACGGGGTCCTGCATGGCGAGCGCCTGCTCCAGCAGCGGCCTGGCCTCGTAGGGCTCGCCGAGGTCGAGGAGGGACTGCCCGTTCTGGGCGGCGAGTTCGGCCGTGTCGAACCAGTACAGCCAGGCCGGCCCGGGGTCGGCCTCGGCCGCGTCGAGCCGACGCTCGGCCTCGGCCGCGGCCCGCCGGAAGGCCCCTTCCGCGCCGATGGGCGGCGTGCGCGCGGGCCAGCCGGACGGCGGCCAGCGCCTGCACCGCGGGGGGCGTGCCGCAGGCGGCACGGACCGCCGCCTCGGCGGCGTCGACCGCGTCCTGCGGCCGCCCGGCGATGACGGCCTGCAGGGCGAGCCCGCCCCACAGGGCGACGGCGAGCCCGCTGTCGCCGACGCAGTGCGCCATCCGCAGGCCGGTCAGGAAGTGCCGCTCGCGCGGCGCCCTGCCGGCCGGTGTCCGTGGCGGCCCAGCCCCCGAGCTGGGCCAGGTCGGCGCCGATCCGCAGCAGCCGGGTCTCGGCCGCGCGAGTCTGCGGCCGCCGGTCCAGCAGCCCGCAGACCAGCCGCAGGTCGGCGTCGACCCGGTGCCGTACGGCCGCGCCGCCGAGCCGGTCGTCCAGCCGCCGCAGGCCCAGCACGCCGGCCTCCAGCCACTCCATCACGCCGGCGTCGACCGACCCGGGCGCTCCGGCCTGCTCGGGGACGCGGACGGGGCCGGGCTGCTCGGTGTCCGCGCCGTCGCCGGCCGCCTGGGCGTGGGCCGCGTCCCAGTCGGCTATGGCGTCGCGCAGGGCGCCGCCCTCGGCGACGGGAGCACCGGGCGGGTCGGCCGCGGCGTCGTCCAGGAGGGCGGTGAGGGCCGCGCGGCCGCCCTCCGCGGTCCAGGCCAGCCCGTCCGGAACCCCGCCGTGCGCGGGCAGCCAGCGCGGCCAGGGCCGCGTCTGGAGCTCACGGGGCGGGACGCCGAGCGCGCGGGCCAGGGCGCGCTGGCTGTCGGCCTCGGGCACGACCCCCCAGTGCTCCCAGCGCCAGACCTTCTCCCGGCGCGCGGCCATCGGCACGCCGAGCGCGCGGGCGTGGTCCGCGATCACCCGCGCCAGGTCCTGGTAGCTCCACCCGTGCCGCTGCCGTACGTACGCCAGCGGATGCGTGGAAGGCGCGGCCGACCGCTCCCGTACCAAGTTGCTTCCGTCCATTCACCCGGTCCCCACTGCGCCGCACACACCCATCGCACCGCGATCAGGTTTTCGAATATCAAAGTTCCGGCCCGCCGCACCAGCGGGGCAACCCCTATTAAGCACGGATCGCCCCGTCAAACACCCACAACCCTACGGGACTACACCGAGACAACAGGTCCGGCCTTGTAGCGAACGCCCGCCTACCGGTTGGCTGTTCGCGATCACATGCCGTAACGCGCGCCGTGGAGGGCTGCCCGCGGATGACCCCACCGCCGCCACCCTTCCGCTTCACGCGTGTCAAGGACGACGTGGCCTTCGACCCCGCCCTCGGCGACGATGAACTCATCGCCGCCCGTGTCGCCTTGGCCCAGGGCCGCTGGAGCGATGTCCGCGCCCTGCTGGCCCGTACCGGCGACGACTGGGACACCCGCGGGCACCGGCTGGTCGTCCTCGGCGAGGGCAAGTCCACCGCCGCCTGGGCGGAGGAGTGGCGGATGGCCGAGCCGGAGAGCCCCGACGCCTGCGCGCTGGCCGCGTCCGCCGCCGTCTTCCGGGCCGTGGCGGGCAAGCAGAGCCCGGAATCCGCACAGGAGTTGTGCCTGCGCGCGGCCAGGATGACGCCGAACGACCCGACGCCGTGGCTCGGCCTGCTGATCCTGGCCCGCCGCACCGGCACCGACGACGAGCAGGTGCGGGCCTTCGACCAGGTGCGCGGCCGGCACCGCGGCCACCACCACGCCCACTGCCTGATGACGCAGTGCCTGGCGGACCGTCAGAAGACCGACGGGGACGACCCGTTCCACGAGGTGTACGAGTTCACCGAGTGGGCCGCCGGCGAGGCCGAGAGCGGATCACCGCTCAACACGCCTGCCGTTGATCGCCCTGGTCGAGCGGTACCGGGTGCTCGCCCTGTCCGGCGCGCTGCCCAAGGACCCGGCGCGGCTGCCGTACTGGAACAGCTCGCGGGCGCGCACCAGTGTGCGGGTGGCCTTCGACTGGTGGCTGGACTGGGACGGCCGGCGCCATCCGCGGCTGCCGGTCGACCTGAACTACCTGGCCTTCGGCAAGTTCCACGAGGGCGACACGGTGGCGGCCGCCGCGCTGTTCAACCGGATCGGCACGCAGGCCGCCCGCGTGCCCTGGTCGTACCCCGAGCGTGACCCGAAGAAGTCCTTCCGCGCCGCGCGCAACTACTCGCTCGGCTTCGGTTCCTCGTAACACCCGACCCCCGCACACCCCTTGCACCGTCCACCGGAAGGACCGCGTCATGCTGACGGGCAGCACAAACGAGATCAGCACGTTCAAGGGCGAGCAGCGCGCGTTGCGCGCGGACCGGATCGGCGCGCCGGCGCTGCTGCTGTCGGTGCTCGCCGCCACGGCCCCGCTCATGGTGGTGGCGGGTGTCGTCCCGAGCACGTTCGGCACGATGGGCATCATCGGGGTGCCCCTGCTGTTCGTCATCGTCGGCGTGGTGCTGGCCCTGTTCAGCTTCGGCTACGCGGAGATGAGCAGACATGTGCACAACGCGGGTGCTCTGTACGCCTACATATCCAGAGGTCTCGGCGGCACGGTCGGCGCCGGCGCCTCCTACGTGGCGCTGTTCGCGTACAGCATCATGCAGATCGGCACCTACGGGATCTTCGGCTTCGAGATCTCCGGGCAGATCGCCCAGCACTGGCAGCACAACGTGGCGTGGTGGATTCCCGCGCTCGGCGGCGTGGCGATCACCGCGGTGTTCGGCGCGCTGAAGATCGACCTGAACGCCAAGACGCTGGGCGTGCTGCTGCTCATCGAGACCGTGCTGACGCTGGTCTTCGACTTCAGCTTCGTCACGGACGCGGGGCCGCAGGGCGTGTCGCTGCACGCCTTCAACCCGAGCACGCTCAGCGGCGCGGGGCTGGGCACCGCGCTGTGCTTCGTCATCGCGGGCTTCGTCGGCTTCGAGCAGGCGCCGGTCTACGCGGAGGAGACCAGCAACCCGCAGCGCGTGGTGTCGAAGGTGATGTTCATGGCGATCGGCTTCGCCACGGTCTTCTTCGCCTTCAGCTCGTGGGCGATCACCGTGGCCACCGGGCCCGCGAACGTCGTCGGCCAGTCGCAGAAGCAGTCCGCGAACCTGATCTTCGCGCTCAACCAGGACCGGCTGGGCAACTCCTTCACCGACGTCCTGAACATCTTCTTCATCACCGGCATCTTCGCCTCGATGCTGAGCTTCCACAACGTCGTCGCCCGCTACGCCTTCGCGATGGGCCGGGACGGGCTGCTGCCCTCCGCGGTCGGCCGGACCTCCAAGTCCAGCGGCGCGCCGGCGGTCGGCTCCTTCCTCCAGACGATCGTGTCGCTGATCGTCGTCATCGCCTTCGCCGTCACCGACCACCGGCCGGACGGCGACCCGACCGCGCCGGTGCTGCGCCTGTTCACCTGGGCGGGCAACGTCGGCGCGCTCGGCATCGTGCTGCTGATGGCCACCGCCGCGATCGCCGTCATCGTCTTCTTCGTCAAGCGCGGCGCCGCGAGCGTGCAGGCGTGGCGGCTGGTGACGTCGGGGCTGGCCGCCGCGGGCCTGCTGGTGATCTTCTTCTACTCCGTCAAGGACTTCGCGGTCCTGCTGGGCGCCAACCCCGGCCACGGACTGCGCTGGATCCTGCCCGGCATCATCGCCCTGGCCGCCGCCATCGGCCTGGTCTACGGTGCGGTGCTGCGCAGCAGGAAGCCGGAGGTGCACGCCAGGATCGGGCAGGGCAACGAGGCGTTCCAGCTGGAGAAGGCCGCCGCGGCGGCCGGTGGGTCCGCGTCCGCCGCGACCGCCTGACCGCGCCCCGCTTCCTGCCGCGGCTCCGCGCCGCGTACGCCGACGGCCCGCCGCCCCGTGAGGGGTACGGCGGGCCGTCGGCGCTCAGCCGGACAGTCCCGGCGCGCCCCAGACCGGGAACCAGCGGGACAGGTCCTCCTCCAGCCGCAGGTCGTTGCGCGACCAGCGCCTTGACCTGGAGTTCCAGCGCGTTGTCCCGCTTCTCACCGGGGAGGGGCGCGAACGGGTAGAAGGTGCCGCGCTTGTAGAGGTAGACCAGCGCCAGGGCGCGGCCGGCGGGGTCCTTGAAGCCGACCAGGGAGCACAGGAGCTGCGGGCCGAAGCCCTGCTGCTCCAGCGCGGAGTTGACCGCGTGCAGGTCGGTGACGAGGTCGGTGGTCTCCGTCGGGGTCGTGCCGGGACAGCAGCCAGGTGTACCCGTAGGAGTCCTGGCTCGACTCGACCGCCAGCAGGGCGTGCAGGTCCTGCTGGATCTCGGCGAAGGCGCCGCCCTCGACGGCGGCGAAGCACACCGCGCCGAGGCCGGTGGGCCGCAGCTCGCTCGCCGCCTGCAGGGTGATGGCGGCCGAGCTGAGCCCGAAGAGCTGGTCGAGGTCGGGGCGCACCGGCTTGCTGCGGCCGAGGAGCACGTCGAGCAGTCCCATCAGCGGCGGTCCAGTTCACGGGTGATCTGGCCGAGCTGCTCCAGCCGGCGCTCCAGGGTGGGGTGGGTGGACAGCAGCTTGGAGGCGGTGGACCCGGCGCTGAGCGCGGGGGCGAAGAAGAAGGCGTTGAAGGGCTGGGACTTGCGCAGGTCCTCGGTGGGGATGGCGGCGATCTGGCCGCTGACCTTGGTGAGCGCGGAGGCCAGCGAGGAGGGCCGGCCGGTGAGCAGCGCGGCGCTGCGGTCGGCGGACAGCTCGCGGTAGCGCGACAGCATCCGGGTGAGCAGGAAGCTGATGGCGTAGACGACGGCGCTGATCAGCGGGATGAGGACGACGAGCGCGGCGGTGCCGGGGTCGCGGCTGCTGCGGCGCAGGCCGCCCCACAGGCCGATCCGGGTGACGACGCCGGCCAGGACGCCCAGGAAGGAGGCGATCGTCATCACGGCGACGTCCTTGTGGGCGACGTGGGACAGCTCGTGGGCGATGACGCCCTCCAGCTCGTCGGGTTCGAGCCGGCGCAGCAGGCCGGTGGTCGCGCACACCATGGTGTTGTGCTTGTTGCGGCCGGTGGCGAACGCGTTGGGCACGTCGGAGTCGGCGATGGCGACCCGCGGCTTGGGCAGGTCGCCGAGCGCGCAGATGCGGTCGACGACGCCGTGCAGCTCGGGCGCCTGCTCGGGGGTGACCTCGTGGGCGCCCATGCTGAAGGCGGCGATCTTGTCGCTGAACCAGAACTGGGCGACGAACAGTATCCCGGCGATGACGAGGATCAGCGGCCAGGCGCCGCGCAGCAGGGCGAGCAGCACGCCGACGAAGACGACGTAGAGCAGTCCGATCAGGAACATGGTGACGACCATCCGGGTCGTCAGTCCCCGGTCGGGCGCGAAACGGTTGTGGTGCATGGCCCCTCCCGAGTCGTGCCGGGGCGCGTGGGTCGCAGGCCGCGGCCCGACGTACTCCGTTGGTTGACGGGTGCCTTTCTGGCTCCCTTACCCAACGATGCAACGTCTCAGAGGTCCCGGGCAGTTCCGCTCAATGCGTGACATCTGTACGCCTTCTCGGGGAGGGGTGTCCGGCGCCGGTCCCGCGGGGGCCGGCGCCGGTGCGGACGGGCGTCAGCGGCGCACGTCCAGGATCAGCTTTCCGGTGGTGCGGCGGGCCCTGAGGTCCTCGTGGGCGCCGGCGGCCTCGGACAGCGGGCAGACGCCGCCGACCTGCGGGCGCAGCCGGCCCTGCGTGATCATGGCGAACAGCTCGTCCATCGGCTCGTGGTACATCCCCGGCCGGCCCAGGAGGTGGGCGAGCCAGAAGCCGATGACGGACTGCGAGCGGCCCATCAGCTGGGCGGGCTCGACGGGGGTCGGCGGCGTACGCGAGGCCATGCCGTAGGCGACCAGGCGGCCGAAGGGGGCGAGGGCGGCGAGCGAGGCGTCGAAGACCGGGCCGCCGGTCATCTCCAGGACGATGTCGACCCGCTGCCGCCGTTCGCCTCGATCAGGCGCTCCTTGAGGCCCTCGGGGTCGCGCGTCGACCGCCACGTCGGCGCCGAGTTCGAGGGCGAGGTCGCGCTTGGCCTCGGTGGAGGCGGTGGCGATGACCCGACCGGCGCCGTACGCCTTGGCGAGCTGCACGGCCATCGACCCGGTGCCGCCGGCGGCCGCGTGCACCACGACGCTCTCGCCCGCCGCCAGGTGCGAGGCGGTGCGCAGCAGGTGCCAGGCGGTCAGGCCCTGGACGACGACGGCGAGCGCCTGGCCGTCGGTGATGCCCTCGGGCAGGTCGTGCGCGAGCTGCTCCGGCACCACGGCCTTCTCGGCGTAGCCGCCGCTGTCGCTGAGGGCGAGGACCCGGCGGCCGTCGGCGGTGCGGCCGACGACCTCGGCGCCCGGCACCAGGGGCAGCGAGGACCGGGACAGGTACGAGTCCTCGACGGTGTGCGTGTCGGCGTAGTTGACGCCCGCGGTGTCGACCTCGACGAGGAGCTGGCCGGGGCCGGCGACCGGGTCGGGCAGCTCGGTGAGGTGCAGCACCTCGGGGCCGCCGAACTCGGTGATCTGGATCGCACGCACGCTGGCACTCCTCCGGGCGGGGTCGGTCCCGCCGGCCGGCGGGCCCTTCGCCCCCCAGACTACCGACTGGTCAGTATGTCGCGCACGCCTCCCTCTGGACACTGCCCTCCGGACACCGTCTGTCCTCCTAGGACGCGGCACCGCACCTCGGGAGGACAGGCGCCTCAGGAGGCGCCGCGCCCTGGGACGCCGGGCTCACAGCGCGGGCACCGGCCGGGCCGGCGGCGGGCCGACGTACCGGGCCGGCGGGCGGATGATCTTGCTGTCCGCCGCCTGCTCCAGGATGTTCGCGCTCCATCCGACCACCCGGGCGGCGGCGAAGGTGGGCGTGAACATCTCCCGCGGCAGCCCGCACAGCTCCATCACCACGCCGGCGAAGAACTCCACGTTGATGTGCAGGTTCCGGCCCGGCTTGAGCTCGGCGAGTATCGCCTCGGCCCGCTCCTCGACCCGGACGGCGAAGTCGACCAGATCGCCGCCGAAGGCTGCGCGCGATGCCCTTGAGCAGGCGCGAGCGCGGGTCCTCGGTGGGTAGACGGGGTGGCCGAAGCCCATGATCCGGTCGCCGGCCAGTACGTGTTCGCGCAGCCAGCCGTCGATCCGGTCCGGGGTGCCGATCGCGTCCAGGGTGTCCAGCGCGCGGCTCGGCGCCCCGCCGTGCAGCGGCCCGGACAGCGCGCCGACCGCGCCGACCAGGCAGGCGGCAAGGTCCGCGCCGGTGGAGGCGATCACCCGGGCGGTGAAGGTGGACGCGTTGAAGCCGTGGTCGACGGTCGAGATCAGGTACTGCTCGACGGCCCGGGCGTGCACCGGGTCCGGCTCCTGCCCGGTCAGCATGTACAGGTAGTTGGCGGCGTACGGCAGGTCGTCGCGCGGCTGCGACCGGCTCCAGCCCCTGCCCGAGCCGGTGCAGCGCGGTCAGCAGCGTGGGGACGGCGGCGCAGGCGGCCAGCGCGTCGGCCTGCGCGGCGCTCGGGGTCGAGGTCGTAGAGCGGGCGGAATCCGGCGGCGGCGCCCAGCAGCGACAGGGCGGTGCGCAGCCCGGCGAGCGGCCCGGACAGCGCGGTGGCGCGGGCGACGGCCGGCAGCGCCTCGCGCCACCTCGGCGGGCAGGTGGCGCAGTTCGGCGGTACGCGCCCGGAAGCGCGCGCGCTGCGCCGGCGTCGGGCAGCGCGCCGTGGAACATCAGGTGCCAGACGTCCTCGAAGCCGCGGGTCTCGGCCAGTTCGACGGCGGAGAACTCCCGGTAGTGGTAGAAGCCCTCGCTCCCGCGCACGTCGCCGATGGACGGTCTCGGTGACGATCACGCCCTTCAGACCGCGGGGTACGTCGATCGGGGCGCTCGGCTCGGTGGTCGGCATGTTCTTCCTCCTTGGGTATGTACTTGACTGTCCATGATTGATTCCGAGCCCTGTCAATGTTGATTTGAATCAACGTTGATGCTGGATCAAGAACGGATACGCTGGCGCCATGACCACGGAGCGGCAGCAGGAGGACGGGGGGCCGGGCGGCACGGCCGGCGAGGACGGGCGGATCGGCACCCGGGAGGCGGCGCGCCGCCTCGGCGTCAAGCCCGAGACGCTCTACGCCTACGTGAGCCGCGGCCTGCTCAGCAGCCGCCGGGCGCCGGGCGGCCGGGGCAGCACCTTCGACCCGGCCCAGGTGGCGGCGCTGGCCCGGCGCGGCCGGCCGTCCCCGCCGGAACCCGCGCCCGGCGCCGCGCAGGAGCCGCCGGGAGGCAGGACGCCGGCTGGGTCCGCATCCGCACCGGCATCACCCTGATCGAGCCCGACCGGTACTCCTTCCGCGGGGTCGACGCCACCGCGCTCGCCGGGGCGTACGCCTACGAGGAGGTCGCCGAGTGGCTGTGGACGGGGGTGCTGCGGCGGGGCACGCGCTTCACCGCTCCCCCGGAACCGCTGGCCGCGGCCCGGAAGGCGGCGGCCTCGCTGCCCGCGGGGAGCGGCCCGATGGACCGGCTGCGGGTGGCCGTGATCGCCGCGGCGAGCGCGGACCCGCTGCGCTTCGACCTGTCGCCGCAGGCCGTCACCGGCTCGGCCCGCAGCCTCATCCCGACCCTGGTCGACGCGCTGCCGGCGGCCGGGCAGGCGCACCGGGGCGCCGGCCCGCTGGCCTGGCGGCTGTGGTCCCGGCTGACGGCGCAGCCGCCGCAGGAGGCGTCGCTGCGGGTGCTGGACGCGGCGCTCACCCTGCTCATCGACCACGACCTGGCCGCGTCCACGCTCGCCGCCCGGGTCGCCGCCTCGGCCCGGGCGCATCCGTACGCGGTGGTGTCGGCCGGCCTCGGCGCCCTGGACGGCCCGCTGCACGGGCAGGCCAGCGCGCTGGCGCACCGGATGCTGGCGGCGGTGCGGGAGCGGGGCGGCGCGGGCCCGGTGGTCGCGGAGCACCTGCGGGCCGGGCAGCGCGTTCCGGGCCTCGGGCACCGGCTCTACCGGGGTGAGGACCCGCGGGCCCGGATGCTGTTCGCCCTGCTCGGCGACGTGCCGGCCGCCGCGGGCGCGCTGGCCGCGGCGCGCGACGTGGTGGCGACCGCCGCCCGGCACAGCGACCTGCACGCCAATGTCGATCTGGCGCTCGCGGTGCTGTCGGTGTCGTGCGGGATGCCCGCGGAGGCGGGCGAGACGGTGTTCTCGGTCGCCCGCACGGCGGGGTGGATCGCGCACGCGCTGGAGGAGTACGGGGAGCGGCCGCTGCGGATGCGGCCGGTCGGGGCGTACGACGGACCGCCGCCGGGGCAGCCGCTGCCGTGAGCGGGGCCGCCGCGGCGGACGGGCGGCGCGGGCGGAAGGGCGGCGCGGGCGGAAGGGCGGCCGGGCCGGGTCAGACGCCGGTCAGCCGGGGCACGCGGCCGACCAGCTCGGCCCACTCGCTGTCCGCCTGGCCCGGCACCATCCGGCCCGCGGACTGCCACTGGGCGACGAGCGCGGCGAAGAGAGGGGCGTCGGGCGTCTGCAGAACCGTTACTCCACGGGCGCCACGGGCGGGCGGTACCGGGGCCGTACCGGTGGACGTGAGGTCCTGGCGAATCCACTTCGTTGCTGCCATACGCCGATCAACGAGGGCGCGCCGCGGCACGCCACTGCGGCGGCGGGCGCGACACACGAACGAGTGAAGGAGCGCGGACCGCGAGCCGGAATTTCCGGCGCACGTCGCCCGTTGTGCGCGGCATGAGCACTGTGGAGCTGACCAAGGAGAACTTCGACGAGGTCGTGTCATCCAACGACTTCGTCCTCATCGACTTCTGGGCCGCCTGGTGCGGGCCGTGCCGGATGTTCGCGCCGGTCTACGACAAGGCGTCGCAGGAGCACGCCGACCTCGTATTCGCGAAGGTCGACACGGAGGCGCAGCCGGAGCTGGCGGCGGCCTTCCAGATCCAGTCGATCCCGACCCTCATGATCGTCCGCGACAAGGTCGCCGTCTTCGCACAGCCCGGCGCCCTGCCCGCGCCCGCGCTCGAAGACGTCATCGCGCAGGCCCGCGCGCCTCGACATGGACGAGGTGCACAAGGCGGTGGCCGAGGCCGGCCAGAGCGACACGCCGCAGTAGCGCACAGTCCCCTCCTTCCTCCGCCCCCCGGCCGGCGCCGCAATGGCCGGCCGGGGGCGTTGATTCCGTCGATGTCAGAGGTCGCGCCTAGGGTCGGGGCGTGGACGTCAGGGAGATCGCCGTCGTGGAGGACCCGGTGGGGGTCGGCGGACGGCTGTGCGGGGTCGGCGCGGACGGGAGGCCGTCGACACCGGTGGTGGCCGTCGCCGACCTGGCCGCCGAGGTCGCCCGGCGGGAGGCGGCCGAGCGGCCGCGCTGGGTGTGGGCGTCCACCGACGAAACGTATCCGCGGCTGCTGGACCGCGGCGCCGTACGCCCCGCCCGCTGCCATGACGTGAAGCTCGTCGAGTCGCTGCTGCTCGGGCAGGAGGGACGGCACGGCCGGCCGCGTTCGCTGGGCGGCGCCTGGGCCCGGCTGCACGGCCTGCCGGAGCCCGCGGACGCCCCCGAGCCCGGCGCCGACGACCAGCCGGTGCTGTTCGCCGCCGACCGGCAGCACCTCCCGCAGGACGCCGACCCGCTGACCGCGCTGCTCGCCGTGCACGCCGACCAGCGGCGGCGGCTGGCGGCGGGCGAGCACCCGGACCGTATGCGGCTGCTGGGCGCCGCCGAGTCGGCCGGGGCGCTGGCCGCCGTGGAGATGGGCCGCGACGGGCTGCCGTGGAGCGCGGCCGTCCACGACGAGCTGCTCACCGGCCTGCTCGGCCCGCGCCCCGCCCCCGGCGCCCGGCCCGCGGTGCTCAACGAGCTGGCGCGGCGCATCCAGGACGCCCTGGGCCGCCCGGTCAA
The DNA here is from genome assembly GCA_963820715.1 of uncultured Actinomycetota bacterium. Lineage (GTDB taxonomy): Bacteria > Actinomycetota > Actinomycetes > Streptomycetales > Streptomycetaceae > Actinacidiphila. Next base: position 230,324 of record CAWGAU010000012.1, read on the forward strand.
CCCCGACTCCCCCGCGCAGGTGCTGCCCGCCTTCGCCCGGGTGGGGGTGCAGCTCAAGACCACGCGTTCGCACGAGCTGCGCGAGGTCGGCACCCGGCGGCCGCGCTGCTGCTGCGCTACAAGGAGCTGTCGCGTATGCACGCCGCCCACGGCTGGGCCTGGCGCGAGGCATGGGTGCGGGGCGGGCGGTTCCGGGCGGAGTACGTGGTCGGCGGGGTCGTCTCCGGGCGCTGGGCCACCCGCGGCGGCGGCGCGCTCCAGATCCCGCGGCTGCTGCGCGGCGCGGTGGTCGCCGACCCCGGCCACCGGCTGGTCGTCGCCGACGCGGGCCAGCTGGAGCCGCGGGTGCTGGCCGCGATGTCCGGCGACGCGGGGCTCGCCCGGGCCGCCGCGGCCGGCGACCTGTACGCGGCGCTGGCCCGGGACGCCTTCTCCGGCGACCGGCCCCGCGCCAAGATCGCGCTGCTCGCGGCGATGTACGGGCAGACCAGCGGTGAGGCCGGCCAGTTGCTCGCGGTGATGCGGCGGCGCTTCCCCGCGGCGCTCGCCCTGGTGGAGTCCGCGGCGCGCACCGGCGAGGCGGGCGGGGTCGTACGGTCCCAGCTCGGCCGTACCTCTCCCACGCCGTCGGCGCAGCGGTTCCTCGACGAGAGCGCCGACCCGGGGGACGGGGCCTCGCCCGACCGGCGGGCGGCCCGCTCCTGGGGGCGGTTCACCCGCAACTTCGTCATCCAGGCCAGCGCGTCCGACTGGGCGCTGGCCATGCTGGCCGCGCTGCGGCGGCGGCTCGCGGCGATCGGGCCGGAGCCGCGGCTGGTGTTCTTCCAGCACGACGAGGTGGTCGTGCACACGCCGGCCGAGCTGGCCGGCGTGGTCGAGGAAGCGGTGACGGCGGCGGGCGACGAGGCCCGCCGCCTGGTGTTCGGCGCCACACCCGTGCTGTTTCCCGCTGGAGACGCACGTGGTGGAGTGCTACGCGGACGCCAAGTAGGGCCGTTCGGCGGTCACTTGTCGCCCGCCGCGTCCGACTCCTCGGCGGCCGCCGCCGAGGCCGCGTCGTTGACGAGTTTCTGCATGTGGGCGAGGTCGGAGGCGGACGGGGCGGGCGAGGCGCCCGCCGCGCGGAGCCGGGGGCCGGGCGGAGGCGGGGGCAGAGGCGCGGGGCGGCCGAGTGGCCGCTTCCGCCGCACCCCGTCAGCAGCACCGCCGCTGCCAGCGCCGCGGCCGGCAGCAGCGCCACCGTCCTTGTCCGGCGCGTCACTTGGTCGCCGACTTCGCTCCGACACCCTGCGCGTCGCACCATGTGCGCACGGCGTCCAGGTCCGTGCTGCGCTGGTTCAGCATCGGCAGCAGGGACTTGCGGAAGGTCAGCTTGTCGCTCAGGAACTTCTCGACCGCCGTCTGGCCCTTGGACGTGGCCGTGTCCACGCGCTTTTGCAGCCGGGCGATCGAACCGCGCTCGGTGGCGGGGCCGTTGAGGCGGGCCAGCGCGCGGTCGATCCTGCTGTCGATCTTCGGCACGCGGCGGCACAGGGCCTTCGCGGACCCGCCGATGCCGGAGTTCGTGCTTTTCGCGGTGGGGCGGTGGTGCTCGGGGTCGCCGTCGCGCTGTCGGCGACCGCGCTCCCGGCGGCGCCGAGCACCGCGGCGATGGTCGCGGTCGCCGCGACCGCGCTCCGGATCTTACGGTTGCTGGGCATGCTCGTCCTCCCGTTCTGCCGGACCGTCCGTCCGGCTCAACGAGCAAGCTAGGGAGGGTCTTTGTGGAAATCCTGTGGGTCGCGGCCTCCGGCCCGGGCCCGGGTTCCACCTCCGCGGCCTCGCGGCGGGACGAGGGGGCTGAGGCCGCCCCCGCAGACACCGCGGAACAGGGGACGAGGCCGCCCAAGCCTCCCGGCACAGGCGGCCCCGCCGATCCCGCCGGGACGGCACCGCCGGAGCCCGCCATTCGCGCGGCCCACCGTCGCGGCGGAGAAGGGGGCCGAAGCCGCCTGTAAACCCCCGGCATGGGCGGCGCCCCGAACCGGAGACATCGGTCAGGCGCCCGGCACGGGGGCGCCCCGAAGCGGTCGGGTCTCAGGCGCCGGCACCGGACCCCAGGGGGTGCGGGGGAGGCGGAGGGTGAAGCGGGTGCCCGTCGGGAGGCGCGGAGTAGGGGGTGACGGAGCCGTGGTGGAGGGCGGCCTGCTGGGCGACGAGGGCGAGGCCGAGGCCGGAGCCGGGGCTGGTGGCGCGGCGGGTGAAGCGCGCGAAGATGTACGGGAGGACGTCGGGCGGGATGCCGGGCCCGCGGTCGTCGACGAGGAGTTCGACCGCGGAGCCGCCGGCGGCGGCCCGGACCGTGACGTGGACGGCGCCGTCCCGTCCGGCCCGGCGCCGTGCACCACCGCGTTGGTCAGCAGGTTGTCGACGGCGGACCGCAGCCCCTGCGGCCAGCCGTGCACGACGCAGCCGGGCGAGAGGTCGAGGGTGACCCGGGCCTCGGGCCGGGCCCGGCGCAGGTCGGCCACGGCGGCGTCGGCGAGTTCCGCGAGGTCGACGGCGGTGAAGGCGTCGGCGGCGACCAGGTCGCCCTGCGCGAGGGCGCGCAGCATGACGAGCAGCCCGAGCAGCCGCTCGTGCTCGGCCCGCAGGTCGGCGACGATCTCGGCCCGTTCCAGGTCGCCGGGTGCGGGCGTGCCGTCCAGCACGTCGAGGTTGATCCGCATGCTCATCAGCGGCGTCCGCAGTTCGTGGGAGGCGGAGGCGGCGAAGGAGCGCGCGGTGTCGAGCGCCTCGGCCGTACGGGCGGCCTGCTCGTCGTAGCGGGCCAGGACGGTCTGGAGGGTGCTGGCGAGTTCGTCGACCTCGGGGACGCCGGTGGGCGTGTGGTCGAGCCGGGCGGCGCTCACCCGGGGGTCGATGCCGCCGGCCCGCCGTTGCAGGAGGACCAGCGGCCGGGCCAGCCGGGTGGCGGCGAGCCACGCGAGGAGCCCGGCGACGGGAGCGGTGACGACGGCGACGGTGAGCACGCGCCGCCGGGTCTGGTCGATCTGCGCCCGCCCCGCGGTGTCGGGCGTGAACAGCCACAGCGTGCCGGTGGCGGCGGGCCGGGCCACCGCGACGGGCACGGCCAGCGCCCGCCAGCTGCGGCCCCCGGCGGAGACGGTGACGGGCGCGGCCGCCCGCTGCGGGTCGGGCAGCGGCACGGACGCGCCGGGCTGCGGGCCGCCCGAGACCGTGCCGTCGTCCCCGATGACGCGCAGGCCGACGTCCAGGCCGGCGCTGAACAGCCTGCGCTGGCGGGCCTGCTCGACGCTGGCCGGGCGGTCGTTGGCCATGGCCCGCAGCAGGTTGCGGGCGTCGGCGCTGACGGCCACGGACCGCTCCCGCAGGTGGCTGTCGGTCGCCTTGTGCACGTCGCGGGTGACGAGGTGGACCAGCACCCAGCCGGAGGCCAGGACGAGCAGGGGCACGACCACGCCGACGGCGAGCGCGATCCGGGTGGAGAGCCTCACCGCCCGGGCCCTCGGCCGCGCCGCCCCGGCCGAGTCGCCCGGCCGCTCCGGGCGGCCGTCGCGGGCCCGGTCGCGCCGCGGCTCCCGCAGCACGAAGCCGACGCCCCGTACGGTGTGCAGGATCCTCGGCCGCCGCCGCGCCTCCAGCTTGCGCCGCAGATAGCTGACGAAGGTGTCGACGGCGTCGGTGCGGACCTCGAAGTCGTAGCCCCAGACCCGGTCGAGCAGCTGGTCGCGGGTGAGGACGAGGCCGTCGTTGCGGGCGAGGACCTCCAGGAGTTCGAACTCGCGCCGGGTCAGGTCGAGCGGCTCGCCGTCGCGGGTGGCGGTGCGGGCGGCCGGGTCGAGGACCAGGCCGCAGGCGCGGACCCGGTCGTCGGAGCGGGGCGGGCGGCGGCGCAGCAGGGCGTGCAGCCGCAGCACCAGCTCTTCGAGGGCGAAGGGTTTGACCAGGTAGTCGTCGGCGCCCGCCTGGAGCCCGGCGACGCGGTCGGCGACCTCGTCGAGCGCGGACAGTACGAGGACCGGCAGGTCGCTGCCGTCGGCCCGCAGCGATGCGGCAGACCTCGATGCCGTCCACCCCGGGCATGGATATGTCCAGGACGAGGATGTCGGGCGGGGTGCGGCCGAGCAGGTCGAGCGCGGCGGCGCCCGCCGTCGGCCTCGGTGACGGCGAAGCCGCGCAGCCGCAGCGCCCGGCCCAGCGAGCGGCGGATCGCCGCGTCGTCGTCCACGACGAGGACCCGGCCGCCCGGCCCCGGCCCCTCGCCCCGTCCTTCGCATCCGGCATCCGTACGCCTGTCATCCGAACACACCTCCGCTCCCCGGCCGGCGGTCATGGTTGCATCGCGGGAACCATGACCGTACGGCCGGGGAGCGGAGAACCGCGTACCGGGCGTCCGCCGCCGGGGCCCGGTCAGCGGGTTCTCACCCGGCGTACTGCGCGAGGATGCGGGTGAAGTCCCATGCCTGCTGCGAGACTCCGGAGCAGGTGTCGTCGTTGGGGTAGGCGCCGGGGCAGGGCCGGTCCCGGTTGGCGGACCAGAAGGTCAGCCGGGCCAGGTGGTGGGCCTGGGCGTAGGCGAGGATGGTGCGGAAGTCGTCCAGGGTGACGGTCTCGTTGTTGTCGGTGATGCCGTTCATCGACGAGATGCCGCTGTGCCGGTACGCCTCGTCGTCGCTGTAGCCGTAGGCGTTCTTCAGGTCGTTCTTGAGTCCGTCGGCGGCCTGGGTGGTGAGGTTGCCCATGTTCTGGCCGGCGCCGCCGAAGTCGAACGGCATGATGGTCCAGCTGTCGACGGTCAGGCCGGAGGCGGCGGCCTTGTCGATCAGGCCGGTGTCGGGGCCGCTCTGGCCGGTGCCGATGGTGACGTAGACGGCGATGCCCGGGTTGTTCGCCTTGACGGTCTTCAGCGCGTCGACGACGCGCTGCTGGACGGTGCCGTCGCTGTAGGCGTCGGCCTCGATGTCGATGTCGATCGCCTTGAGCCCGTAGGCGCTGATCACCTTCTGGTACGCGCCGGCCAGCGCGCTCGCGCTGGTGCAGGACTGCTCCAGCTTGTTGCCGCTGTAGCCGCCGAAGGACGGGATCACGTCGCCGCCCGCCGCGCGGACCTTGTCGATGGTGGTCTGGTCGACGCCGCCGGTCAGCGGCGCGGCCGCCGTCCCACTGGGGGTTGCAGGTGCCGTTGCTGAGCACGAAGGCGAGGGTGAACCACTTCACGCCGGTGGCGTTCATGATCGTGGTCGGGTCCGGCGGGTTGCCCCAGCCGTTGTAGAGGTACGGCGCCACGGCCTGGGCGCCGCTCGCGGGCGGCGGGGTGGTGCCGCCGCCGCTGGGCAGGGTCCACTGCTGGTTGGCCGTTCCGGCGCAGGTCCAGATCTGCAACCGGGTGCCGTTCGGCGGAGTTGGGCCCGTCGCGTCCAGGCACTTGCCCGAACCGGTGTTGACCAACTCGCCGTTACTGACCGTCCACTTCTGCGCATTCGTACCGTTGCAGTCGTACAACTGCACCAGCGAACCGTCCGCCGTACCGGCCGACGCCACATCCATGCACTTGCCCAGCGCACTCAGCGAACCGTCCGAACCGACCGTCCAGTTCTGCGCCGACGTCCCGTTGCAGTCGTACAGCTGCACCGCGGCGCCATTGGTCGAACTCGCACCCGCCACGTCCACACACTTGCCCGCCGTAGGCCCGTGATGGCCCCGCTGGGGTCGGCGCCGAAGGCGGACTGGGTGAGGCCGAAGGCGCCCAGGGTTCCGGCGGTGAGCGCCGCCGCGGTGAGGATTCCGGTGGACTTCCGCATCAGCTGCTCACCGTCCACTGCTGGTTGGCCGTTCCGGCGCAGGTCCAGATCTGCAACCGGGTGCCGTTCGCCGAGGAGTTGCCCGTCGCGTCCAGGCACTTGCCCGAACCCGGAGTTGACCAACTCCCCGTTACTGACCGTCCACTTCTGCGCATTCGTACCGTTGCAGTCGTACAACTGCACCAGCGAACCGTCCGCCGTACCGGCCGACGCCACATCCATGCACTTGCCCAGCGCACGCAGCGAACCGTCCGAACCCACCGTCCAGTCCTGCGCCGACGTCCCGTTGCAGTCGTACAACTGCACCGCGGCGCCGTTGGTCGAACTCGCACCCGCCACATCCACACACTTGCCGCCAAGGCCCGTGATGGGGTGACCCGGGCCGCCGCCGGTGCCGCCGGTCGTGCCGCCCGAGTCGCTGGTGGTCACGTGCACGTAGTCGACGACGAGCTGCTGCGGGAAGGAGGTGCTGCCGTCGGGGTCGCCGGGCCAGTAACCGCCGACCGCGAGGTTGAGGATGATGTAGAAGGGGTGGTCGAAGACCCAGCGGTTGCCGCCGAGGTCGGCGGGGGTGCGGGTCTCGTAGACGTGGCCGTCCACCGACCAGGAGATGGAGTTGGGCGCCCAGTCGACGGCGAAGGTGTGGAAGGCGTCGGAGAAGCTCTGGCCGCCGGGCAGGGTGTAGCCGGCGCCGATGCCGTCGGAGCCGGAGTAGCCGGGGCCGTGGATGGTGCCGTGCACGGAGCCGGGCTCGAAGCCGACGTTCTCCATGATGTCGATCTCACCGCTGTTCGGCCAGCCGACCGAGCCGATGTCGTCGCCGAGCATCCAGAAGGCGGGCCACATGCCCTGGCCGCGCGGGCAGCTTCATCCGGGTCTCGAAGTGGCCGTACGCCTGGGTGAACTTCTGCGGGGTGGACAGCCGCGCGGAGGTGTACTGGCAGGTGCCGTACCAGCACTGGTAGTTGGCCGGGTTCTCCTGGCGGGCGGTGATCACCAGGTCGCCCTGGCCGTCGAGCGCCGCGTTGTGGGTGCCGCTGGTGTAGTACTCGCGCTCGTGGTTGTTGACGTTGTCGCCGGTCTCGTAGCCCCACTTGGAGCTGTCGACCGCGCTGCCGGCCGCGCCGTTGAAGTCGTCGGTGAAGGTCGCGGTGGCCGCGGCGGGGGCGGCCCCGGCGCCGGGGCTGGCGGAGGCGGCCTGCTGGAGCCAGCCGAACAGCAGCAGGGCGGCGACGGCCAGCAGGGCGAGCGGGCGGATGTGCCGGGTGCGGGGTGGTGCCGACATGGCCGGGCTCCTCGGTCGTGGGGGGACGGAACACCGTTGTTGGTCATGCTCCTGACATGACGATCGGCCTTCGGGTGGACACACGGACACACCCACGGATGACCGCACGATGGGGCCGCAGAGGCTCCTGGGAGACTTACGTCACGTCTTAGTTCAGGACGTGATTTAAATGGGCCGACTGTGAGCCGTCAAGAGTTTCGGCAAAGGTCTGTACCTTAAAGTTCCCGGCGCCGCAGCAGCAGACCGAGGACGACCACGCCGGGGACCAGCGGCAGCCACGACGTGAGCAGCCGGTAGCCGAGGACGGCGGAGGTCGCCGTGACCGCGGAGGCGCCGGCGGTGACCAGCGCCAGGGCGAGCACCGCGTCCAGCGAGCCGATCCCGGCGGGGCTGGGCACCCAGCCGGTGGCGGTGCTGGCGCACAGGTAGGCCGCCACCACGCCGCTGACCGGCACCGGCGCGTGCACCGCGCGGACCACCGAGATCAGCACGGCCGTGTGCATCACCGGGAAGGCGAGCGAGCCGCCCCACAGCGCCGCGGCACGCGCCCGCCGCCGGTGCACCGCCCGCACGTCGTGTGCCACCGAGGCCGCGAACCCCCGCAGCCGCGCGCCGATCCGGCGGGCGTACCGCAGCAGCAGGACCATCCCGGCCGCGGCCGCCAGCGCCGCCACGGCCAGCAGCACCGGGTGGTCCGGCAGCGCGGGCCGCCCGGCGACGACCCGCCGGATGTGCAGGGCGTCGGGGAAGAGCGCGAACACCGCCAGCAGCAGCGCGACCCGGCCCAGCACGGCGGCCGCCGCCCGTACCGCGAGCGCGGCCAGCGCCCGGGTGGGCGACAGGCCGCGGCGGACCAGGAAGCGCAGGTTCACCGCGTTGCCGCCGACGCCGGCGGGCAGCACGTGGTTGGCCGCGGAGGCGGCGAACTGGGCGGCCAGCAGCCGTCCGGGCGGCAGCGCCTCGACGACCGCGCCCTGCTGGGCGGTGGCCGCGCACACCCAGGTCATGACGGCGGCCAGGCAGCCGGCGGCGATCCACTCGCCGTCGGCCGAGCCGAGCCTTCCCGCGCCCGACCCGATCAGCGTCCACTTGCGTCGCCAGGACCGCGGCGACCGCCGCCAACGGCAGCGCGAGGGCCACCGCCGACCGCAGCGAGGAGCGTTGCCACAGGGCGCGGTCGGTGCGGGCGACGGACACGGGGACTCCTCGTCGGAGGTGACGGTTCGTCCAGATTAGGGTGCACTCGGGCGGTACGTCCCACCCGCACACGGCCACTCGGGTCGACGCGCTGGCGGAACATCAGACGACGAAACGGTTCTTCTGACGGTACGCGGACCGGGCGCGCCGAGCCGCCGGCCCACGAGGCACGCGGACCGGCGGCTGCTTCCTTCAGCGCGGCCGGGCGGCGGTGAGAGGTCCGCCGCCGGCCGTCATGGGGCAGCGGATCAGGCGGAGGGCGCCGTCCACTGCTGGTTGGCGGCTCCGGTGCAGGTCCAGATCTGCAACCGGGTGCCGTTGGCCGAACTCGGTCCTGTCGCGTCCAGGCACTTGCCGGAACCGGTGTTCACCAGCGAGTTGTTCGCCCCTCTGGTCCACTGCTGGGCCGCCGAGCCGTTGCAGTCGTACAACTGCACCTGACTGCCGTCGGCGGTGCCGGCCGAGGTGACGTCCATGCACTTGCCGAGCGCCTGGAGGGTGGTGCCGGAGGCGGTCCAGGTCTGCGCGGCGGTGCCGTTGCAGTCGTAGAGCTGGACGGCCGCGCCGTTGGTGGCACTGCCCCCCGCGACGTCGACGCACTTGCCGCCGTAGCCGGTGATCGTGCCGGAGTGGCCGGGCGACGTGCCGCCGCTGGACTGCGTACCGGCCCAGGTGAAGGTGGCCGAGGCGCCGGCGGGCATCGTGTACGTGAAGTGCTCGTTGCCCCAGTTGACCGTGAACGGCTGGTCGGAGACCGGACTCGTTGTAGGCGACGACCGCCTTGGAGCCGTCCGGGTTCTTCCACGCGACGTTGCGGACGGTGGAGTTGTCGTCGGAGGCGATCCGGTAGGCGCCCGGCTTCACGAACTTGGTGAGCTGGCCCATCGTGTAGTACTCGATGGTGTAGTCGACCTGTCCGCTGCGGCTGTCACCGTTGTGCACGGTGACCAGGCCGGTGCAGGTGCCGCAACCGCCGTTGTGCGGGCCCATGTTCTGATCGACCGCCAGGCTCCACTTGACCCAGCTCTGGCCCCAGTTGCGGGTGTAGTCGATCAGGTTCTCCATGTCCTCCTTCTGCTGGTTGCCGATCCACGTGCCGCCGGAGTGCTCGGTGTCGAAGGCCGGCACGCTCGGGTACTGGTTGTGGATCGTGGTCTGCTCGCCGACGTCGCCCTCGTAGCCGTGCCAGGCGATGCCGCCGAAGTTGGGGTCGTTGCGGATCGCTCGCGTCGTCCACGGTCGGGGCGGCGTAGCTGTCGTAGCGTGTCCCAGTTCCAGTCGAGCGCCAGGACCTTGGTGGACAGCCCGGCGGCGTGCAGCGCCGGCAGCAGGTCGTTCTTGGTGAAGTAGGCCAGCCCGGAGCCGTTCCACTGGCGCCGACGGGTAGCCGCTGCAGCAGGTCGGCTCGTTCTGCACGGTCACGTAGTTCGACCGGGACGCCCTGCGCCTGGTACGCCTGGAGGTACTTCACGAAGTACTGGGCGTAGGCGCCGTAGTACTGCGACTGGAGCCAGCCCTGGCTGTAGGCGTCGTTGTCCTTCATCCACGGCGGCGGGGTCCACGGGGTGGCCATCACCGTGACGTTCGGGTTGAGCTGGCGGGCCTGCTTGGTCAGCGGGACCACGTCGGTGAGGTCGTGCGCGATGGAGAAGTTGGCCAGCGTCGGGTCGGTCTGCCCGGCCGGCATGTCGTCGTAGGTGTAGTTGTTGCGGGCCAGGTCGGAGGCGCCCATCGGGTTGCGCAGGAAGTCCAGGCCGATCCCGTTGACCGGGTCGAAGAGCTTCTGCATCACCGAGTTGCGGGTGGCCGCGGACAGGGCGCCGCTGGAGTTGAGGTCGTAGGCGGCGGTGTCGGTGAACGAGGCGCCGCCGCCGGTGAACTGCTGGTACTGGGTGTTCTCGTCCACCGTGACGTTCTGGCCGGAGCCGCCGGTGCCCGAGCCGAAGGTGAGCGGGGCCTGCTGTTCCAGGCCCTTGGTGACGTTGCGGCCACCGGAGTCGTTGGTGGTGGTGAGGTACACCTGGACGCTCTCGCCCGCCGCGTGCGCGGTGGCCGGCACGGCGAGCATGGGGGTGACGGCCGCCGCCACGGCGGTCAGTACCCCGACGAGAGTGCGCCGCACACCTGATCTGCCCGCTCGGGGGCGCGTTGCTGCGCTCATGGGTCGTTGCCTTTCTCGGCAAAGATGGCATGGGCCTGACATGAAACGGGTCCCGTGACGAACAACCGCGCAGCGAGGGGGCCCGCACGCTTGTTTCATCACTTGTTTCACGACTTATATCGCGACGTGATTTAACTCGCGGGCCACGTGGGCGTCAAGGCGTCGGACGGAGTTCAGATCCGTGAAACACGATGAAACACCGGGCCCCGGCCCGGCTCACGGCGGTGACCTGCGACGTATTGGTCTGGACCGCGGGAAACGATCAGCGCCGGGCGGCGGCGCCGTGCGGCCGGTCCGGCGTCCGGGTGAGGCCGGGTCGCGGCTCAGCGGCGGCGGGCCGGCGCCGTACTGCCGCGCGGTACGAGCACCGGCGGCTGGAGCAGGACGTCCGGTACGTCCTGGCCGGCGACGAGCGCGAGCAGCGACGCGGCGGCCCGCTCGCCGTACTCCGGCACCTGGCGGCTGACGGCGGTGAGCGCGGGGTGCACCAGGCGGCACAACTCGCTGTCGTCCCAGGCGACGACGGACAGTTCGCCGGGTACGGACACGCCCATCTCCTGGGTGACGCTCAGTGCGGCCACGGCCATCACGTCGTTGTCGAAGACCACCGCGGTCGGGCCGGTCGGGGCCGGACAGCAGCCGGCGGGTGGCGCGGGCGCCGTCCGCGCCGGAGTAGTCGGTGTGCACGCAGGTCACACCGTCCAGGCCGAGTTCGGCGGCGGTGGCGTCGAACACCTCGCCGCGCTCGCGGGTGTGCACGAAGCGCGGCGGCCCGGCCACCCGGGCGATCCTGCGGTGGCCCATCGCGGTCAGGTACGCCAGCGTCTCGCGCACCGCGGCCCCGTCGTTGATCCACACCGAGGGCACCTTCGGCGCGTCCGGCGCGTGGCCCACCAGCACGGCGGGCAGGCCGAGTTCGTCCAGCAGCGCGAGCCGCGGGTCGTCCTCGCGCAGGTCGACCAGGAGCACGCCGTCCACCCGCCGCTCCCCCCACCAGCGGCGGTACGCGGCCTCCTCGGCCGCGGCGTCCTCGGTGACCTGGAGCAGCAGCGCGGTGCCGGTGGCGGCGAGTTCCGCCTCCACGCCGGAGATCAGCTGCATGAAGAAGGGCTCTATGCCCAGCACCCACGCCGGCCGGTCCACGACCAGGCCGATCGCGCCCGCCCGGCCGTCGGACAGGGCGCGGGCGGCGCTGCTGGGGTGCCAGCCCATGCGCGCGGCGATCTCCAGGATGCGGGCGCGGGTCTGCTCGGAGACCCCGGTCTTGCCGTTGAGCGCGTAGGACACCGCGCCCTTGGAGACGCCCGCGGCCTCGGCGATGTCGGCGATGGTGGGGCGCTTGGCCGGGCTCATGCGCGGGTCCGCTCGCGCGGGGCGGTACGACCGGGGATGCCGGCCGGGCGGGGCTCTTCGCCCGGGGCGCGCCGCTCGTCGGGTCGATCGCTGCGCTCGCTCATGCGGCCTCGGAGGGGGCGGGGCCCGCGGGCGGGCCGGACAGGCGGGTCGGCCCGCACACTTTAACAACGGCGCCCCGACCGCGACATGGGGCCGCCACTCCCGACTCTCCCCGGTGCCCTCGCGCCCCCCGGCCCCCGGTTGCCCTCACGGAAGGAGGGCGCCCCCCGGACGCGCGAGGTCGCCCCTGCGGAAGGCGGCCACCAACTTGGGGCGCGAGGTCGCCCCTGCGGAAAGCGGCGCCATCAAGGTGCGCGGGGTGCCCTCGCGGAAGGCGGCGCCCAATTAGGGGCGCGGGGAACTGCGCGACAAGTCACGACGTGGCTGCACGTCGTCACCGCCCCAAAGGGGCAGTTGCTGTCGTCATCCGGACCACCGGCCGGTGGCCGGTTGCCCGCGCAGTTCCCCGCGCCCCTGAAGACGGGCGCCGCCCCCACGCAAAGGGCCGGGAACGGGGCACCCCGATAGGGCACCCTCGTGCCGGAAGGGCACGCCCCCTTCGCTCGCCCTCCGGAGGAACCAAATCAAGGTCGCGCAGCGAAACCGCGGAGATCTCCAGCCGGACGTAGTCCACCACCGGCTCGCCGAGCCGAGCGGCGACCACCCGGCCGTCCGGCAGCAGGTCCAGCAGCCCCTCGGTGTCCCGGCCGGTGCCGCAGCCCGCGTCGAGCACCCGCTCGTCACCCTTCAGCGGCAGCCGGCCGAGCGTGCGCCGGCCCCAGCCGAGGTGCGGCAGCGGCAGCGAGTCGTAGGTTCTGGCGTCCCATTCGCGGGGCATGGCGCTCCAATCGTGGTGACCACGTCGTCGTGGCCTGCTCCGGCCGACGCCCGGGCGCCACTTCCCGCCGCCGGACGCGGCCAGTCCGGGGATCACGCTACGCCGATCGGTCCGTATCGTGACACCGGCATCTCATATTCTGGTCGAGACGTCCTTCGACCAGGACCGGATCGCGGTCCTTGTCGATCAGGGCGGCACGGACCCCCTCGTGGAAGTCGGGCTCGCGGGCGACGCTCCGGGCCAGGTCGAGTTCGCGGGCGAGGCAGTCCTCCAGCGAGGACCCCGCGCCGGCCCGCAGCAGGTCGAAGGTGACGCGCAGGGCCATCGGGCTGGCCCGGTCCAGCACGGCGAGGGTGTCGTCGGCCCACTCCCGGTCCGCGTCCTCGGCGGCCAGCCGCTCGCGCGTCCCGGCCAGCGTGGGGGCGGAGAAGCAGCGCTCGATCGCGGCGCGGTGGCCGGTGATCTCGGAGGGCGGCGCGGGCACGGCGAACCGTTCCAGCACCGCGCCGGGGCCGCTGTCCGGCGCCCCGTCCGAGGTCAGCGCCTTTTCCAGCGCGGGCAGTTCCGCCGCGTGCACGAAATGCGTGGCCAGCCCGCATTCGACGGCCGCGGGGCCGGACACCCGGACGCCGGCCAGCCCGAGGTACCAGCCCACCGCGCCCGGCAGCCGGGGCAGGAAGTAGCTGGCCCCGATGTCGGGGAAGAAGCCGATCGCCGTCTCCGGCATGGCGAGCGACGCGCGCTCGGTGACCACCCGGGCCGACCCGTGCACGGAGATCCCCAGCCCGCCGCCCAGCGCGTAGCCGTCGATCAGCGCGGTGTACGGCTTGGGGTAGCGGGCGATCAGCGCGTTGAGCGCGTACTCGGCGGAGAAGTAGGCCCGTACCGCCTCGTCGTCGCCGCGCACGCCCGGCCTCGCGCATGGCCAGGATGTCGCCGCCGGCGCAGAACGCCTTGGGCGAGGTGCTGCGGACGACCACCGCGCGCACCGCGTCGTCGTCCCGCCAGCCCCGGAGCGCGTCGGTGATCAGCCGGACCATCGTCAGGTCCAGCGCGTTCAGGGCCCGCGGCCGGTCCAGCTCGACGACCGCGGTGCCGGCCGGGCCGACGCGCGTGGTCACGGGCGGCGGGGGCGGCCCGTCGCTGCGGGGGGCGGGCTCGGCGGCCTTGTGCATGGCACTCCAGACGGTCGTACGGGATGGCGGCGCGGTGCGCCGCGCGCGGCCTCCATCCAAACACCCGGCCCCGGACCTGCGCGGGGAGGTGCGGGAAGGCCCAGGACACGAGCGGTCCGGGTGCCGGAACAGGTCGCCGACGGCGACAGCGGCGTTGGTAGGCTCGCGGCGGGCCGTGACTGGCGCGCTGGGATGGGGTCAACCATCGGGGAGCGGCTCGTAGCACCGAAGTGCCGTGCGCCTGGGCCGTCCCGTTGCCGACTTCCGGAGGACACCCGCCATGGCCGAGCCGTCCGTCTCCCCCGCCTCCCCGTACGCACAGTACGGCGCCGAGTCGACCGCCTTCCGCAGCGCGCTGGACGTGATCCGGGGCGTCGAGCCGCGGGTCGCGGACGCCATCGCCGCGGAACTCACCGACCAGCGCGAGATGCTCAAGCTGATCGCGAGCGAGAACTACGCCTCCCCCGCCGTCCTGCTGGCGATGGGCAACTGGTTCAGCGACAAGTACGCCGAGGGCACCATCGGCCGCCGCTTCTACGCCGGCTGCCGCAACGTGGACACCGTCGAGGCGCTCGCGGCCGAGCACGCCCGTACCGTCTTCGGCGCCGCGCACGCCTACGCCCAGCCGCACTCGGGCATCGACGCGAACCTGGTCGCCTTCTGGGCGGTGCTCTCGCAGCGGGTGGAGACCCCGGCGCCTGGAGCGGGCCGGGCGTCCGGCAGGTCAACGACCTGACGCGAGCGGGACTGGGCGCAACTGCGGGCCGAGTTCGGCAACCAGCGGATGCTCGGCATGTCGCTGGACGCGGGCGGCCACCTCACGCACGGCTTCCGCCCGAACATCTCCGGCAAGATGTTCGACCAGCGCAGCTACGGCACCGACCCGGCGACCGGGCTGCTGGACTACGACGCGCTGCGCGCGACGGCCCGCGAGTTCCGGCCGCTGATCCTGGTGGCGGGCTACTCGGCGTACCCGCGGCTGGTCAACTTCCGCCTCATGCGCGAGATCGCGGACGAGGTCGGCGCCACCTTGATGGTGGACATGGCGCACTTCGCGGGCCTGGTCGCCGGCAAGGTGCTCACCGGCGACTTCGACCCGGTGCCGCACGCGAACATCGTCACCACCACCACGCACAAGTCGCTGCGCGGCCCGCGCGGCGGCATGGTGCTGTGCGACGACGCGCTCGCCGAGCACGTGGACCGCGGCTGCCCGATGGTGCTCGGCGGTCCGCTGCCGCACGTGATGGCGGCGAAGGCGGTCGCGCTGGCGGAGGCCGGCGCGGCCGGAGTTCGGCGCGTACGCGCAGGCGGATCGTGGACAACGCGCGGTCGCTGGCCGAGGGGCTGCTCAAGCGGGGCGCCAAGCTGGTCACCGGCGGCACGGACAACCACCTGGTGCTGATCGACGTGTCGTCGCTACGGCCTGACCGGGCGGCAGGCGGAGGCCGCGCTGCTCGACGCGGGCATCGTCACCAACCGCAACTCGGTGCCGCAGGACCCGAACGGCGCGTGGTACACCTCGGGCATCCGGATCGGCACCCCGGCGCTGACCACGCGCGGCCTCGGCGCGGGCGAGATGGACGAGATCGCCGGGCTCATCGACACGGTGCTGACCGGCACGCGGCCGGCGGCGGCGCCCAAGGGCGGCGTGTCGAAGGCGCATTACACGCTGGACGCGGGCGTCGCCGATCACGGTCGCGGCGCGGGCGTCCGACCTGCTGACCGGGTTCCCGCTCTACCCGGGCATCGACCTGAGCTGATCTGAGCCGATCGGGCGGACCTGATCGGAGCGGATCTGACCTGGCCTGGCCCGAGCCGTCTCCCGGCCGGGGGCGCCCTGTTCAGGGGCACCCCTGCCGCGGCGCGGCAGCCCCGGGAGCGGCTAGCTGAAGGACCAGATCACGCCGTGGTTGGCCACGGTGAGGCCGACCAGGATGAGCAGGTCGGCGACGCCGAGCGTGAGGCCGAGCAGGGCGCGGCCGCGGCGCACGGTGCCGCGGGAGAGTGCCACCAGGGCGAGCACGATCGCGGCGGGGCCGAGCACGAAGTTGAGGACCAGCAGGCCGGGGAGGCCGAGCAGGAAAGAGGCGACGGCCATGCCGTCGGCGTCACGGGAGGGCGCGGCCTGGCGGCCGGTGGTGACCGGGTGGGCTGCGGTGTTCACGGTGTTCCTTTCGGGAACTGTCGGTGTGTTCCGGTCGGGGGTTCGGTTCGCCGCCGGTCGGGCGGCGCGTTCGCGAGGCGGTTCAGCGTCGGCTGGGCGAGGCGCTCGCGGACCGCGAACCCGACCAGCCAGACCGCGATGGCGGCGGCCGCGACGGTGAAGACGGTGAGCGAGGTGTGGGCGGCGGCGCCCATCAGGATGCCCATGCCCAGCAGAAGGACGACGAGGCTCATGTCTGCTGCATCTCCTGTGTGTTGAGATTTCGGCTGACAGTTGTTCACTGACTTCATCAGTCTACGGTGGCGAAAGTCGGCGAACGGTTGTTTACTGAATGACATGAGTCACACTTCCGGCGTCCGGCAGGCCCAGAAGCAGCAGACCCGGCAGGCCCTGATGGACGCGGGCCTGCGGCTGCTGGAGCACCAGAACCTCAGCAGCCTGGGCCTGCGCGAGCTGACCCGCGCGGTCGGCGTCTCCCCGGCCGCGTTCTACCGGCACTTCCCCGACATGGCCGACCTCGGCGTCGCGCTGGTCGGCGAGTCGCTGGGCAGCCTGCACGCGATGATCCGCGCGGTGCTCGCGGACGGCGCGGACGACGACGCGCCGGACGCGCTCATCGACCGCACGGTGGCGATAACGGCGGCCTACGTCGACGAGCACCGCCCGCACATCCGCTTCATCTCCCGCGAACGGCACGGCGGGGTGCAGACGGTGCGCGAGGCCATCGCGGCCGAACTGGAGCGCTTCGCCGACGAGGTGGCCGCCGGGCTCGCCGCGCAGCCCGTCTCGGCCGGCTGGCGGCCCGGCGACCTGCTCGTGCTGGCCGGGCTCTACGTCGACCACATGGTGATGACGGCGTCGGCGCTGCTGGAGGCGCCCGCGGACGACGCCAGGGAGCGGGAGCGGATCATGGCCGCGGCGCGGCTGCGGATGCGGATCATCAGCATCGGGCGCAGGCACTGGCTGGACCCGGAGGAGTAGCGGGGAACCCGAGGGGCGGCCCGGAC
Organism: uncultured Actinomycetota bacterium; assembly: GCA_963820715.1. Classification (GTDB taxonomy): domain Bacteria; phylum Actinomycetota; class Actinomycetes; order Streptomycetales; family Streptomycetaceae; genus Actinacidiphila. The sequence continues at coordinate 247,350 of CAWGAU010000012.1, forward strand.
GGAGCGGCGCGGTCACGGCGAAGGGGCGTACGGCGGCGGGCGGTTCGGCGGGAGTCGGTGCGGGCGGCTGACCCGCCCGCACCGGCTCTCCCCCGCAGGCCCGGCACCCCCCGCTCGGGCAGCGCGGTGCGCGAGGCACCAATGTCCCGATCATGTACCGGACACGCCGGCGTGGGGAGGACGGATCGCGCCACGCGCGGGGACGTAACGCGCCACATCCCGCGTAGGCTGCGAGAACGTCCCCCCACGGACCGGCCGTGGGCAGCCGCGGGGACGAACGCCGACCGCCGGAGCCCGGAATGCCGCAAGCGCCCCCCACCCGTACGCCAGCCGACCCGGCTGCCGCGACCCCGGTCGCGGCCGCGGCGGGGCTCACCGAATCCGTCGTCGTACCGCGGTTCATCGCCACCGCCGCCACCCGCGGCCGGCGCGAGGCGGAAGGGCTGGTACGGGCCGCGGGGGTACCGACCGTGCTGCGCGCGCCGGAGACCGCCAGGGTCCCGTCGGCCGGCACGTACCGGCTGTGGGGCGCGGTGCTGGCCCGTACCGGACGCCAGGACGCCGGACTGCTGACCGCGCGCCCACTACCGGCCCGGGCTGCTCGACGTGCTGGACTACCTGCTGAGCAGCGCCCCCACCGTCGGCGAGGGACTGGCCAGGGCCTCCGCGCACCTGCACCTGGTGAGCAGCAACTCCCTGCTCACCACGCGGGAGCGCGGCGACGAGGTGACGGTCACCTACAGCGTGCGGCACGGCGACGACGAACTGCGCGGCGTGGTCGCCGAGTTCGCCCTCTCCCTGATGATCCGTCAACTCCGTTACGCCGCCGGGACGGAGTTCTCCCCGCGCCGGGTCGGCTTCGCCCACCGGGCGCCGTCCCGGACGGCGGACTACGCGGACGCGTTCGGCGCGGCGCCGATCGAGTTCGGGATGCCGGCCGACATGGTCACCTTGCACCGCAGCGATCTGGAACGGCCGCTGGTGACCGCCGATCCCGCGCTCGCCGCGATCATGCTGCGCACCGCGGCGTCGGTGCCGCCGCCGCGCCCGCCCGACGCCGCGGCCGTGCCCGGCCTGTACGAGGTGATCGCCGCCCAACTCCCCGCCGGGCGGCCCTCGCTGGCCGACACCGCCCGGCGGCTCACGATCAGCCCGCGGACCCTGCAACGTCGGCTCAGCGAGTCGGGCACGACCTGGCGGGCCGAACTCGACGCGGTCCGCCGCGAACAGGCCGACGGGCTGCGGCACGAGGGCGCCGGTCCGGCCCAGCGCGCGGCCAGGCTCGGGTACTCCGAGTCGAGGTCGCTGCGCCGTGCGATGAACCGCTGGGACACCGCCGCCCGCACGGCCGCCGCCCGCACGGCGGAGCGGATCGAGCACCAACCCGCCCGGCAGAGCGGCGAACCGGCCCGCGGCGGGCACGAACCCGACCGCGTCGGGCCGGAGTCGGCCGGCGGGCACCGGCCGTCCGGCGACAGGGAGCAGGAGTTCAGCGGCCGGCGGGAGGCGAGGACGTCATGAGCGGCACGGAGCCCGAGGGCGGCGACCCGGTCTGCTGGCTGGACCGGGTCTGCCCGGAGTGCGGCGCCTTCCGGGAGAACCCGGCGCTGCCCGGATGCGCCCGCTGCGGCGCGGTTTTCGGCGCCCACGAGGGCCTGGGGAACGGCGCGGCGGACGGCTCGGGAGACCGGTCGGGCGGCGGCCCGGCGCACCACGGCGCGGACCGGACGGCGGACGGCCCGGCCGACCGTGGGGCGGGCGTTCCGGCCCCCGGGCACTCTCCCGGCGCCCCCGGCCCCTCGCGCGGCGACTGACCTCGCCCCACAGCCCGGCCCTACCCCCAATTCCCCGCGCCCGTCCGGAGAACGCATGCCCGCACGCACGGTTGTCCTCGTCTTCAGCGCGACCGCCGGCTACCGGCACGAGTCGATCGGCGCCGGAGCCGCCGCGCCGGCCGAACTCGCCGCACCGCACGGACTGCGCGTCCTGCACACCGAGGACCCCGCCGATCTGCGCCCCGACGTGCTCGGCGGCTGCGCGGCCGTCGTCTTCCTCTCCCCCACCGGGGACGTGCTGGACGAGGGCGCCCGGGCGGCCCTGCGCGGATACGTGACGGGCGGCGGCGGCTTCCTCGGCGTGCACGCGGCGGCGTGCGCGGAGTACGGCTGGCCGTACTACGGCGAGTTGCTCGGCGCGCGCTTCGAGCGGCCACCCCGAGATCCAGCCGGCGACGGTGACCGTCGAGGACGGCGGCCACCCGGCCACCGCCCACCTGCCGCGGAACTGGCGGTGGACGGACGAGTGGTACGACTTCCGCGCGGGGCCCGCTGACGACGGCGTCCAGGTGCTCGCCACGGTCGACGAGAGCACGTACGAGGGCGGCACGATGGGCGCCGCGCATCCGCTGGTGTGGTGTCACGAACGCGGCGCCGGACGGATGTTCTACACCGCGCTCGGCCATCGCGCCGCCGCCTACGCCGACCCGGATTTCCGCCGCCATCTGGAGGGCGGGCTCCTGTGGTGCGCCCGGCTCGCCGGATGATCCGAGGCACGGCGGGGCCCGGGGGCGCGCGATCTGACGGACGCGCCCGCAATTCTCTGCGTTCAAGGGCGCAACCGGCGAAACCGCCACTACCCTGATTGCCCGCAGGGATTTGGCGGCGCCGAAGTGGGAGGGCCGTATGGGAGCAGATCCTGCACGCACATGGACAACGGACAGATCCGACGGAACCGACATCGTACGAGAGGGCGGCCGGCCCTCGGAGCAGCTTGAGCGGCTGCTCGAACGCGCGGAGAACGGGACGCTCGCGGCGCCGCACCTGGCCGGTGTGCGGACCGCGCTGATGCACTACTGCGGCCTCCAGTCGTGCCGCCACGCGAAAGGGCGGCCGCGGCCGACGGACCGCCGCACCTATCGGCACAGTTTCCTGCTGCCGGACGGCGACGTCCGGGTGGTGTGGGAACTGGAACACAACAGCGGGCCCGACGGGGTCGTGCGGTACGCGGTCTTCACCGACCGCGAGGACCTGGCCGTCGCCGAGTGGGAGGCGGACGCGGCCGCCGGGATGCCGGGCGGACCGGTGGAACTTCCGGCCGGCCGCTTCGCGGGCCCGCGCGGCCTCACCGGAACCGACGGGTTCGCCGGACTCCCCGAGTCCGCCGGGTTCGCCGGGTTCGGGCCGCCCGAGGAAGAGTCGCTGCTGCTGCCCGGCCGGGAGGGCTGCCGCCGCGCCTACACCGAGAGTGATTCACCCGACCACGCGTGGCGGCTGCTGCGCCGCGCGGCGAATCCCAACGCGCCCGGCGAGGAGGTCCGTCGGCGCTTACGCGGCGCCGCCGCGCACACGATCACCATCGTGACCCACCGCACCGCGGTGGTCGCGGGCCGCCCGGTGTCGTGGACGCTCTACGAACACGCCTTCCTGCTGGGTGACGGCAGCGAGGTGAGCCTGTGGGAGATCGACCACACCCGCACCCCGAACGGCAGCCCGGTGTGCGAGGTGTACGGGTCGCGTGACGCGGCGCTGGACACCGCGGTGCGCAGGATCGAGGCGGGCTAGCCCGCTGCGGCTGGTCCGAGTCCGTCAGCGGCCGGTCCGCGGACCGGTCGTGCCGTCACCCGTGTGGTGGCGGCACGGCCGGTTCGGTCCGGCGCGCCCGGGCGACCGCACCTGGCCCGTCCGCCGTGATGATCTCCTCCGTGCGCGCCCGGGCTGCCGCACGCGTAGGCGCCCGAGACCGCCCCGGCGCGCACGCACTCCTCGATGCCCACGCCCGCGCAACGGGCGGGCGGGAAGGCGGTGGCGAAGGCGTCGCCGGGCGGCGGGATGGTCATCGGCGTTCTCCGTCACGGTCGTGGCCGGGGTCGGGGCGGGGCCGGGCGTCGGGGCCCGGGCCGGGGTAGCGGTGGCTGCCGCCGGTCGGCTCTCCGCGGCCGGGGGCATCCGCGTCACGGGCGGGCTGCCGGTCGCCGGGTCCGCCCTCCGCGGTGAGCCTGACCAGCGTCAGCCGGGACAGCGGCGGCACCGCGCCGGTACGGCCCGAGCGGTGCCAGGCGACGATGAGGGTCAGCCGCAGCATCTTCCGGGCGACGTACACCAGCAGGACGGCGAGCGGGAGTTCGGCGACCGCGGCGGTCAGGATCGCGCCGGCCAGCTCGTCGCTGTTCCAGTCCAGCACGATGTCGAACCAGGCGTCGCAGCACAGCAGGGTGGCCGTCACGATCGCCCACGGGATGAAGATCTGCAACCGCCGCCAGGCGCACAGCGCGGTCACGCCGATGGCGACGATGAGGGCGGCGTCGAAGCCGACCCACGCGAAGCGCCACTGGTCCACCTCGTGGTGGTTGGGCAGGCTCACCGACAGGTAGCCGATCCACGGGATGAGGAAGAGGAAGCTTCCCGTGACGACGGCGAGGAACATCCGGCGCAGTTGGCGCACATGGGGATCATGCGGCGAAGGAAGCTGGGCGACCATGCGACCACTGTGCCGGACCGGCCGCGCCGCGCGGGCGCGCTCCGGCCGCTTTCACGGCCGGTTCACGGGCGTGGCGGCACGCCGGGTCCGTCGTACGGCACGTCGCCGCCGTCCGGCGTGCGGGCGGCGCCCGGGCTGAGCTGTTCGGCGAGGCGGCGCAGCCCGCGGTGGGCGGCGGTGCGCACCGCGCCGGGGCGCTTGCCGAGCAGCTTCGCGGCCTCGGGTCCGCTCAGCCCCATCACGACCCGCAGCAGGACCGCCTCGGCCTGGTCCCGGGGCAGCGAGGCGATCAGCGCGAGGGCGCCGGCGGTCGACAGGTTGTCCAGCGCGAGGGCCGCCGAGTCGGGGGCGGGCGCGGGTTCGGCGGGGACGGAGTCGAGCCCGGTGGTACGCGGCCGCGCGCCGGCCCGCCGCAGGTGGTCGAGCGCGCGGTGCCGGGCGATGGTGGCCGCCCAGCCGCGGAAGGCCGGGCCGTCGCCGCGAAAGCCCGCCAGGTCGCGCACGATGTCGTGCCAGGCGTCGGCGGTGACGTCCTCGGCGTCGTCGCCGACCAGTCGCCGTACGTGCCGCAGCAGCGCCGGCTGCACCGAGCGGTACAGCGTGCTGAAGGCGGCCTCGTCGCCGGCCCTGGCCCGGACCAGTGCGGCGCCCAGCTCCGCGTCGTCCGCCCGGGCCTGCCGGCGGGAGCGGGCGGCACCGCGCGCGGAATCCGGCGCCGCGGGTTCCGGCGCGCCGGCCCGCGCGGCGCGGCCGTACGGGTCCGCGCCGTACGCACCGGGCCCGCAGGCCGTCATCGAGACCGCAGCCGTACCCGTGCTCACAACCGCCTTCGCCTGGAGTGCCGGGGGATCTGGGACGCAGGGACCGGGGAGCGCCGGGAACCGGACGCCCCGACGCACCGGACAGCCGCGACCGCGCGCCCGCCTCCGGGCGCACGCCCCTACACCTCACAGCGCTCGCGGCGCCGAAACCGTCACTGGGGTCCCGGCCGCCGCGGTGGAAGCAGTTCGGCGGGCGACGCCGCCGGGTCCAGGACGCCGACGGCGTCGGCGAGCGCGCGGAAGACGTCCTCGCCGAGCGGGTCGACGACACGGACCCGCAGCGCCCGGGCCAGGGAGCGGGAGGCGGCGAGCGCGGTCTCGGCCCCGGCCGCGGTCAGCGCGGTGAACACCACGCGCCGGTCGGCGGCGGAGGGACGGCGCTCGACGAGCCCGGCGCCCGCCAGCCGGTCGACCACCTTGGTGGTGCCGGCGGTAGAGAAGCCGAGGGCGGCGGCGAGCTGGTTCATCGGCGCGGTCCGGCCGGGCGCGGTGACCAGGAACATCATCGCGTGGAAGGACGAGGGGTCGATGCCCTGCTCGGCCTCGACGTCGGCGAGCAGGCCGTCGGTGAGCCGGCGCACCCCCGAGTGCAGGGCGTGCCACCGCTGGAGCAGGGCGAGTTCGGCGGCCTCGGGGCAGCCGTCCGCCGCCCGGGCGCCGGTCGGGTCCGCCGCGCCGGCGTCCGCCCCGGACAGATCCGGCTCCTCCACCATGGGTCAAGGATAACCTCCCGGCTATTATCTTGCCGGTTACCTAATTCTGGTAGCGTCGTGCTCTCAATCTCCACGGATCACGCCCGGGGCGCTCCGTCCCGCCGGCTCCGCAGGAAGGGACGCTCCCCCATGTCACAGTCCACCAGCCCGCAGAACGCCGGCCACCCCGCCACGGGTGCCGCCGCCGGACGCTGGGTCCTCGACCCCGCGCAGTCCTCGGTGCGCTTCCGCAGCAAGACCTTCTGGGGCATGGTGACCGTCAAGGGCACCTTCGGCACGGTGAGCGGCGAGGGCGAGGTCGCGGCGGACGGCTCGGCGCACGGCACGCTGACCATCGACGCCACCTCCGTCGACACCAAGTCCGCCAAGCGCGACACCCATCTGCGGTCGGCGGACTTCTTCCACACCGACGAGCACCCCACGTTCGTCTTCGACGCGACGTCCGTCACGCCCGCCGAGGGCGACACCGTCCAGATCTCCGGCGACCTGACGGTCCACGGCGTCGCCCGCCCGCTCTCCTTCCCCGCCAAGGTGGTCTCCGCCACGGCCGAGGAGGTCACGCTGGAGGCCGAAGCGGTCGTCGACCAGACCGAGTTCGGCATCACGTGGAACCAGCTCGGCATGATGAAGGCCCAGGTCGCGGTGGAGATCTCGGCCCGCTACCGGCACGAGGGCTGAGCCCGCGACTCCCCGGCGCGGCGCGGTGGTCGGGCCCGTGAGGCCGGCGGCCGCGCCGCGACCGCGTGATCCCCTGTGCGGGCTTCGCAGGTGAAGCCCGCACAGGGGCGGGGACCGGGCACAGGCGCGAGCCGCGGTTCCCTACTTGAGGGCCCCCGTCACCAGGTCGATCCGCCAGAACCGCTGGAGCGACAGGAACAGCGCGATCACCGGCAGCACCGACAGCAGCGTCCCGGTGATCACGAGGGAGTACAGCGACGCCTCGGCCGCGCCGTGCCGCAGCAGGCTGTAGAGCCCGACGGTCAGCGGGAACTTGTCGTCGCTGGTGAGCATCACGTACGGCAGCAGGAAGTTGTTCCAGATCGCGATGAACTGGAGCAGGAACACGGTCACCAGACCCGGTCCCATCAGCCGCAGCCCGACCGAGAAGAACAGCCGCGCCTCGCCCGCCCCGTCGATCCGCCCGGCCTCCAGCAGCGAGTCGGGCACGGCCGACTGGGCGTAGATCCGGCACAGGTAGATGCCGTACGGGTTGAACAACTGCGGCAGCAGCACGCCGATCAGACTGTCCGTCAGGCCCGCCTTGGACATCAGCAGGTACTGCGGGACGGCGAGCACGATCTGCGGCAGCAGCACGCCGGCGAGGATCGTGTTGAACAGCGCGGTGCGGCCGCGGAAGGCGTACTTCGCCAGCGCGTAGCCGGTCGCCGCCGAGACGAACGAGGCGAGCAGCGCCGCCGACGGCCGCGTAGAAGAAGCTGTTGAGCATCCAGCGCCAGAAGATGCCGCCCTGGTAGTCCGACAGGTCGCGGATGTTGTGCACCAGGCCGAGGCCGAGCGAGGGCACGTAGGTGTCGGTGGAGAACAGCTTGGTACGGGACTTGGTGGCCGCGACGAGAATCCACAGCGTCGGGACGACGCAGTAGAGCGCGCCGAGCACGAGGGCCGCGGTCGGCAGCAGCGCCGCCGGGCGGCGGCGCGGGTCGCGGGGCGCCGCTCGCGGGCGGGCCGGTGCGGTCCGGTGGTCACTCGGCCTCCTGCTGGACCCGGGAGTGGATCAGCCGCGCGGTGACGAAGGACACCGCGAGCGCCGCGGCGGTCAGGACGACGGAGGTGGCGGCGGCGGAGTGGATGTCGGAGTTGCCGAACGCGTCGTCGTAGATCTTCATCAGCGGGACCCAGGTCGAGGAGATCGCGTTGGACAGGGGTTTGAGGGTGTTGGGCTCGTTGAAGACCTGGAGGGCGGCGAGCACCGAGAACAGCGTGCACATCACCACCGCGGGCATCACCAGCGGCACCTTGATCCGCAGCACGATCTGCCACTCGGCGGCGCCGTCCAGCCGCGCGGACTCGTGGAGTTCGGCGGGCAGGGCGCGCAGCGCGGTGTAGATGACGATCATGTTGAAGCCGACCGCGCCCCACACCACCACGTTGCCGACCGAGAAGTAGACGGCGACCTGCCCGAAGAAGTCCACCCGGTCGCCGCCGATCGGGCTGGTGGCCGGCAGGTAGAGGAAGCCCCACATGAGCGAGGCGATGACGCCGGGCACGGCGTACGGCAGGAAGATCGTCAGCCGGGTCAGCCGCTTGAGCCGGGTCCGCTCCAGGTCCAGCAGCACCGCGAACAGCAGGGCCGAGCCGCACGGTCGCGGGCACGGTGATCGCGCCGAGCGCGAGCATCCGGCCGACGCCGGACCACAGCGCGGAATCGCCCAGCACGTCGCGGTAGTTGGCGAGCCCGGCGAAGACGGTGTGCGTCCCGCCGCCCAGCAGCCCGCCGTTGACCCTGCTGCGCTGGAAGCTGAGCACGAACGCGTAGACGCCGGGCGCCACGACGAACGCGGCGAAGAGCAGCACGGCGGGCAGGACCAGCAGGTACGGGAACCGGCCGGTCCTGCGCGCGCCCTCGGTCGTGGTTGCCATCAGCCGACCGTGAATCCCTGCTTCTTCAGGTCCGCCACGCTCGCGCTCTGGATGCCGGCGAGCGCGTCGGTGAAGGAGCCGCCGGACTGGAGCGCCTTGCTGAAGCCGTCGGTGTACCCGGTGAAGGTGACCGTGACGTTCGGGCCCCACATCGGGAAGCTGCGGGCGCCGGCGGCGACCTGCCGCACCCGGTCGTAGAAGTCCGGCTGGTTGGGGAAGAACGCGGGCGCGGCCTTGAGCACCGGCAGCGAACGCCCGGAGGTGGCGGCCGGGTAGACGTTGATCTGCCGGACCTGCGCGGTGACCGCGGCCGCGTCGGTGTTCAGCCAGGACGCGAACTCGGCCGCCTCCTCGGGGTGTCGGGAGTCGGAGGTGACGGTGGTCGCCGAGCCGCCCCAGATGCCGGTGGTGGTGTCGCCGGCCGTCCACGCGGGCAGCGGCGCGACCGCCCACTTGCCCTTCGTGGCGGGCGCGATGCCGCCGAGCTGGGCCGGGGCCCAGGCGCCGGAGATCCAGGTGAGCACGCTGCCGTCGTTCATCTGCTTGTTCCACTGCGGCGAGAACGACGGGTTCTTGGCGATCGAGCCGTCCGCCACCAGGCCCTGCCAGTAGTCGGCCACCTTCCGGGTCGCGGCCCCGTCGATGTCGACCTTCCAGGTGTCGCCGTCGGCCGACCACCAGTCGGCGCCCGCCTGCTGGGCCAGCCCGGTGAACCAACCGGGGTCCGCCGCGTCGAAGTTGGTCAGGTACGCCTTGGGGTCCTTGGTCCGCACGCGCCTTGGCGGTGGCGGCGTACTCGGTCCCAGGTCGTCGGCACGCGACAGGCCGTACTTGCCGAACAGGTCGGCGCGGTAGAAGAGCATCAGCGGGGCGAAGTCCTGCGGGACGCCGTAGACCTTGCCCTGGAACTCGGCGCTCTTCAGGGTGGTCGCGTCGTAGTCCTTGACGGTGTCCTTCGTGTACTGCGGTGATGTCGCGGACCACGCCCTTGGCGACCAGCGCGGGCAGCGACTGGTACTCGACCTTGGCGATGTCGGGGCCGTTCCTCGCCTGGTGCGCGGTGATCATCTTCGCCACCAGCTGGTCGCCGCCGGCCGGGTTGGAGAGCTTGACCTGGATGTCGGGGTGGCCGGCGTTCCACTCGGCCACCACCTTGCCCATGTTCGGGTCCCAGTCCCAGAACGACAGCGTGACCTTGCCCTTGGCGTCGTCCTTCGTCCCGCCGCCCGAACCGCCGCCGCAGGCCGCCGTCGTCACCAGCAGTCCCGCGCACAGCACCGACGGCGCGGCCATCCGTCTTCTCGGTGTCACGCTCATGGGTGTCCTCAGCTCTCTCGCGTCGCGGGCGCCTGCGCCCAGTCGGGAAGGTCCAGCGGGGTGCGCTGCACCCCGATCCACTGGCGGCGGGTGAAGCCGGGCATCTGGTTCTCCGCCCCGTGCCGGGCGTGCGCGTCGTTCACGTGCACCTCGCCCGCCTGGAGCTGCTCGGCGACGTCGAGGCCGCGCACCAGATCGCGGGTGAAGACCGAATTCATCAGCATCGGGAGGCCGTTGGTCAGCGCCACCGCCTCGTCCTCGGTGTCGACCACGGTCACCGGGATGACCGGCCCGAAGATCTCCTCGCGGAACGCGGGCATCTGCGGGGTGACGTCGGCCAGCACCGTCGGCCGGTAGAACAGCCCGTCGTAGCGTGCCGCCGGTGAGCAGCCTTCGCGCCCATCGCGACCGACGGCTCCGACGATGCGTCCGGTGCAGCCGGTCCACCTGGGCCGCGCTGATCAGCGGGCCCAGCGCCGTACCCGGCCGCGAACGGGTCGCCGACCGTCAGCGCCGCGGCCCGGCGAGGTGACCGCGTCCAGGTACTCGCCCGGCCACCTCCCGCTGCACGATGTGCCGGCTGGCGCTGATGCAGGTCTGGCCCTGGAACTCCAGCGACGCGACCATCGCGCAGCCGGCCGCCAGCTCCACGTCGGCGTCGTCCAGCACCACGAACGCGTTGCTGCCGCCGAGTTCGAACCGGATGTCCCGCAACTCCCCCGCCGCCGCGCGGCTGATGGCCAGACCCACCTCGCGCGAGCCGGTGAAGTCCAGCACGTCCAGGCCCTGGTGGCGGGCCAGCGGCCAGCCGGCGTCGGGGCCGTCCCCGGTCACCACGTTGAGCACCCCGGCCGGCAGGCCCGCGTGGTGCGCGGCCTCCGCCAGCACCTGTCCCCCGATCGCGGGCGTCAGCTCGGCGGGCTTGAGCACCACGGTGTTGCCGAACGCCAGCCCGGGCGCCACGGCCCGCATCGCCAGGTTCATCGGGTAGTTCCACGGCGTGATCAGCCCGAGCACCCCCAGCGGCACCGCCCGCGACAGCGACAGCTTCCCCGCCTTGTACGGCGGCAGGATGTCCCCCGCGCTCTCGCTGACCTGCACCGCCGACAGCCCCAACTGCCGGATGCTGGTGCCCACTTCGTCCTCGCCCTTGGCCCGCACCCCGCCGGTCTCGCGCATGCTCTGCTCGACCAGCTCCGTCGAAGTGCTGCTCCAGGTACCCGCCGAACCTGCGCAGGTACCCGGCCCGCTCCGGCGCGGACAGCGCGGCCCACCCCGGCTGCGCCCGGCGCGCGGCCGCCACCGCCCGGTCGACGTCCTGCTCCCCGCCCAGCGCGTACGATCCGATCCGCCGCCCCGTCGCCTTCTCCTCCACCGGTCCGGTCCGCCCGGAGGCGGCGGGCACGAAGGCCCCGTCGATGTACAGCAGGCCATCGCCAGGTCGGGAGGGCATACGGGCTCCATGGGTTCATGGGTGAGGGAGCGGCTCCGCGCCGCGTGCGCTTTTTACGCGACTTAAACTAAGTAGCAACGGATCAGGGGTCAACCGGTCTGCGCGAGATTTTTTCCACGGGGAAGGGGTGCCCTCGGACGAGAGGGCACCCCTGATCACGCAATCGCGGCCGCCCGCCACCGCGGCGGGCGGGCCCGGCAGGTCCGTCGCGGCCGCGGAACGTCACCGCTCGACGGTCTCTGATCGGCCGGCGGCGCCGACGGCCGGACCCGCGGCCGGCGGACGGCGGGGCCCTCCAGTGGTGGGTCCTACGGCGGGTCCGCGCCCGCCGCGGGGGAGGCGACAGGCCCTAGCCCCGCTCGGGCGCCTCCGACGTCAGGAGGCCGTGGACGGGGAGGGTCGCCGCGCCGAGGGCCACCGCCTCCTGGCCCAGGCGGCCGAGTTCCAGGACCGTGCCGGCCGCCATGTAGTCGAGGGCGTGGCGGCGCATCGCGTCGCGGACGGCGGGCATCATCGTGGGGCCCATCACGAGGCTGACCCAGCCGGAGAGGATCACGCGGTCGGGGCTGAGCAGGTTGATGAGGTTGGCGATGCCGATGCCGAGGTACTCCGCGGTCCAGCCCACGGTGTCGGCGGCGGCGCCGGGACGGCCCGCGTCGGCGACCAGGGCGGCGACCCGCTGCTCGGTGCCGGCTCGCTCCCAAGTCCCGTGCGCCGGGCGCGCGTTCGTAGTGCTCCAGGATCGCGTCGGCGCCCACGTACGCTTCGAGGCAGCCGTGCGAGCCGCAGCGGCAGGCCGCGCCGCCGGCCTCGACCACGGTGTGGCCCCACTCGCTGGTGGTGCTGGTGACGCCGCCGGGCGAGCCGGTGGCCACCGCCGCGCCGACGCCGACGGCGAGCAGGGCGACGATGGCGCGCTCCGCGCCGCGCCCCGCGCCGCGCCACATCTCGGCCTGGCCGAGGGTGCGGGCGCAGTTGTCGAGGTGCAGCGGGGCGGCGATGTGCGGCCTGAGCAGGGCGCCGAAGGGCACGCCCGACCAGCCGAGGGTGGGCGCGTGGACCAGGCCGTCGGGCAGGACGGTGCCGGGGACGCCGATGCCGACGCCGAGCAGTGCGGCCGGGTCGGCGCCCGCCTTGGCGGTGACCTCCTCGATGCCGGCGGTCACCAGGCCGGCGAGCACGGCGGGGTCGGGGCGGCCCTCGTCCATGGGGTAGGTGGCGGTGGCCACGGTGTCGAGGGTCCAGTCGAAGAGCCCGACCTGGACGTGGGTCTCGCCGATGTCGACGCCGACGACCTGGGCGTAGCCGGGCCGGACCTCCAGCAGGGTGCGGGGGCGGCCGCCGTCGGAGTCGAGCAGGCCGGCTTCGGCGACCATGCCGTCGGCGACCAGGTCGGTGACGACGTTGCTGACGGTGGCGGAGCTGAGGCCGGTGGCCCGCATCAGGTCGAAGCGGCTGGCGGGGCCGTGCAGATAGAGCCGGGTCAGGACGGAGGTGCGGTTGTGCCGGCGCAGATCCCTCGTCGTCCGGCCCACATCGCGCTTCACCGGGCTCCCCTCACCGCTGTGTCGGTCCCCGCGGTCCGGCCGGGTGCGCTGCCGTGGCGGACCGGCCCCGGCGCTCCCCGGGAGATCGCGGTACATGGCACATAGTGCCAGATCGGGGGCGTGTCGCCGCCCTCTGGGAGCGCTCTCTCGCAGCGGCGCGGGACTCCCGCCCCGGCAGACATCCGATCCCTGAGGCGCGCGGTCCCGGGCCCGGGATGCGGGCGGCGCCGGGGGCGGGGACGGCGCCGCTCAGTCCCGTCCCGTGCCGCGGTACAGGTCCAGTTCGCCGTCCAGCTCCACGGCCAGCACGGTCGCGTACGGGTCGAGGTCGGCGGCCGCCGGGGGGTCGATCCACAGCACCCCCGGCACCTCGTGCAGGCCGCCGGTCACCCGGTGCCCCAGCCCGGCTCCCGTGCCGACCACCGAGACGCGGCGCACGGCGTTGCGCAGGCCCCGTACCGACACGGTCTCGCGGGGCGGGTCGAAGCAGGTCAGGTAGAGCGTGCGGCGGTCGGCCGACAGCGTGCCGGGGCCGTAGTGGTGGCCGGCGGGCGGGCCGGCGACCGTGCCGTGCACCGCGTCGGCGTGGCGGGCGATCCAGGCGCCGAGGCCCTCCAGGCGGGCGGTCTGCTCGGGCGTGATCGTGCCGTCCTCGCGGGGACCGACGTCCAGCAGGAGGTTGCCGCCTGCGCCGATGGTCTCGGTGAAGTAGCGCACCAGCTGGCCGACCGACTTGTGCCGGTCGTCGTGCGCCCTGGTAGCCCCACGAGTCGTTCACCGTGAGGCACAACTCCCATGGCCCGTCCGGTGCTTGGAGCGGCACGCCCTGCTCGGGGGTGGCGTAGTCGCCGCGGCTGAGCATGCGGGAGTTGAGGACCGTGCGCGGGCTGTCGGCGAGGATCTCGTCGGCGAGCGCGCCGATCCCCCACTGCTCCTCGGTGCGCTCCCACTCGCCGTCGAACCACAGCAGGTCGGGACGGTAGCGGGTGGTCAACTCCCTTACCTGCGCGTTGCGGTAGGCCAGGAAGCGGGCCCAGGCCGCGGGGTCCTCGGCGCCCGGCTCCGGCGTGCTGAACCGGTTGCCGTCGACCGGCGGGTGCCGCGGGTCGGGCGCCGCGTGGCGCACGGTCGGGTAGTCGGGGTGCGACCAGTCGGAGTGCGAGTAGTACAGGCCGACCTTGAGGCCGCGGGCGCGCAGCGCGTCGGCGTAGGGGCCGATCAGGTCGCGGCCCGCGGGCGTGTCGCGCGCCACCGACAGGCCGTCCTGCGCGGTGTCCCACAGCGCGACGCCGTCGTGGTGGCGGGCGGTCAGCACCGCGTAGCGCGCGCCCGCCCGTGCGAACAGCCGGGCCCAGGCATCGGGGTCGTACGCCGAGGCGGTGAACCCGTCGAGCTGCCCCATGTACCGCTCGCGGGTGAGCTCCCCGCTGTAGAACGACCACGACTCGGCGACACCGTCGACGGCGTATATCCCGTAGTGCACGAAGATCCCGAGCTTGGCGTCGGGGAACCAGGGCTGCATCGGCATGAGCCGCGACCTCTTATACATCGGAGGTATGACCGGACGGCCACGACCCTAAAGGCGTCGGGACCCGTGATCAATCCCCTGCGGGGTGCGGTGCGGGGACCGCGCCGGAGCACGCCGCGCCGTCCCCTGAGCACGGAGGCCGCCCGTCCGAGGCGTGCCGCCGCGGGTGGGAGGACGCGCCCTCACGGCCGCGTCCCCCTGCCGCCGGCCCGCTCGCCACCGCCGTCCGCAGAGGGGTGGGCGCCCCTCGTGGTCAGGTACAAGGGGCGCCCGTTTCTCCGGGATCGGGACATCCCGGGGTCAGGGGTGCACCTGTTGGGAGAGCGGTTGCCAGGCGGCGGAGGGGCCCGCGTGCAGCGTGTACGGGCCCGGGCGCGGCTCCCAGCCGCCCGCCTCGGGCGACCAGCGCCGAAAGACGCGCGGCTCGATCCGCACCTCGGCGACGGCCTGCTCGCCGGGGTCCGCCCGCACGGCCGCGTACCCGGCCAGCCGCAGCCCGCCGTCGTCGTACGCGTCCGCCCCGGTGGCCACGTAGACCTGGACGACCTCGCGGCCGCGGCGGCCGCCGGTGTTGCGCAGGCGGACCCGCGCCACCGCGCCCCGCTCCGCGCACCCGCCGTCCACCGCCACGTCCAGGCCGTCGTACGCCCAGGTGGTGTAGCCCAGTCCGTGCCCGAACCAGTACGCGGGCTCCGCCCCGGCCCTGCGCCAGGCGCGGTGGCCGATGTACGGGCCCTCGGCGTAGCGCAGCACACCGTCGACGGGGGTGACGGAGGGCACCGGCGCGCCGTTGGAGAGCGCTCCCCAGGTGGTGGGCAGCCGCCCGCCGGGCTCCGCGCGGCCGAACAGCACGTCGGCCAGCCCGTGCCCGGCCTCCTGCCCGGGGAACCAGCCGAGCAGCACCGCGGGAACGCTCTCCCGCCAGGGGAGTTCGACCGGTCCGCCGGAGTTGACGATCACCACGGTGCGCGGATTGGCGGCGGCCACCGCGGCGACCAGTTCGTCCTGGCGGCCGGGCAGCGCCAGCGACGGCCGGTCGAAGCCCTCGCTCTCGATCTCGTCGGTGGTGCCCGCCACGACGACGGCCACGTCGGCGCCGCGGGCGAGTTCGACGGCCTCGGCGAGCAGCGTCGTCCTCGGCGCGCAGCGGCGGGTCGGCGGCCAGCGCGACCGCCCGGCCGTGCTCGGCCTCCCAGCGCCGGGTGGCGACGAGCAGCACCTCCTGCCCTGCCGTGACCTGCCGGGTCGCGGTGCGGAAGGACGGCGCGACGTGCACGTAGGTGGGGTCGTCGGACTCCGGCGCGACATAGGCGTCGATCAGCGGCTCGCCGTCCGCGTGCAGCGTCACCGCGCCGAGGCCGACCACCGACAGCCGCCACTCCCCCGCCGTACCGGCCGTCACCAGGGCGCTGACCTCGACGCGGGAGGCGGTCGCGGCGAGCCCGGGGTCGTCGCCCGGCTCCAGGATGCGGCCGCTGAGCCGGTGTTCGGCGCAGATCTCGGTGCCGTCGGCGGCGAGGTAGCGCACCAGCACGCCGGGTTCGCCGCTCCTCGGGTCGCGGGCGTTGCCCGGGTGCACCGGGGTCGGCCGGGTGGTGAGCACGACGCCTTCCGCGTGCCCGACCTCGGCCCCGCTCCCGGAGAGCGCTTGCCGGATGCCGTCCAGCGGGGACACCACCTGCTCGGGGAAGACCGCGGCGCTGCCTCCGCCCTGGAACCGGGCGTTGGCGGCGTTCGGCCCGATCACCGCTATCCGCAAGGGAGTCGGCGTGTCGCCGGACCGCCCGGCCGCCCCTCCGGCGCCGTGGTGCGGCCCGCCCCCGGCCCGGTCCTCGCGGGACCTGTCTGACGCCACGTCAGCAGCACCGTCGCCCGGTCCGCGGTGGCGCCGGGGGCCCCCGCGCCCCCGGCGCTCAGCGGCAGCAACCCGCCCTCGTTGCGCAGCAGTACGCAGCCGGCCGCGACGGCGCGCCGCAGCACTTCGCGCGGTTCGCCGGCCGCGGGCGCGGCGGACCGGGCGGAGGAGCGAGACGAACCGGCCGGGTCGCACGACGCGGTGGAGGCAGGCGGCTCGCAGGGACGCAGGCGACGAGTTCCGCTCGGTCTCGACGGGCGCGCCGGACCGCGCGGACGGACCCGACGGCTCCCGCACCGCGTCCGCCACCGGATCGCCGTCCGGCCCGGGCAGGCCGTCGAGCGCGCCGACCCGGGCGGCCAGCAGCAGGATGCGGCGCACCTTGTCGTCGACGACCTCCTCGGGCACCCGGCCCTCGCGTACCGCCGCCGACCAGCGGTTCGCCCCACAGCGGGTGCGGGCCGGGCATCGCGAGGTCCTGCGCGGCGAGCGCCGACGCCTCGGTGGAGCGCACCGCGCCCCAGTCCGAGACCACCACCCCGTCGAAGCCCCACTCCCCCTTCAGGGGTTCGGCCAGGAGCGCGCTCTCCGACATGGTGACGCCGTCGACCCGGTTGTACGCGGACATCACGACCCACACCCCGGCCCGTACCGCCGCCTCGAAGGGCGCCATGTACAGCTCGCGCAGGGTGCGTTCGTCGAGGCGTGCGTCCAGGGTGAGGCGTTCGGTCTCGGAGTCGTTGGCGACGTAGTGCTTGGCGGTGGCCGCGACCCCGCCGCTCTGCACGCCGCGGATGTAGGCGGCGGCGGTCCGGGCGGTCAGCAGCGGGTCCTCGGAGAAGCACTCGAAGTGCCGGCCGGCGGCCGGGCTGCGGTGCAGGTTGAGGGTGGGCGCGAGCAGGACGCCGATCCCCTTGCGGCGGGCCTCGGCGGCGAGCAGTCCGCCGAGTTCCGCGACGAGGTCCTCGTCCCAGGCGGCGGCGAGCGCGGTGGGCGACGGGCAGCGCGAGCGAGGTGTCGCGTTCGTCCCAGCGTTCGCCGCGCACCCCGGCGGGCCCGTCGGACACGCCGATCGCGCGCAGCCCGACGTCCGGCTCGGCCTGCATCCGGAACACCGCGGCCCCCGACAGCAGCCGCACCTTCGCGGGGAGGTCCAACTTCGCCACCCGCGCGTCGACTTCGGCCAGCACGGCGGCGGAAACGGAAGCGGGGCCGCTGCCGCGGGAACCGCCGGGGGCGGCGGGCGGGGCGTACGAGGGAGCGGGCCCGCCGGCCCGCACATCCGCGGGCGCCTCCCCGGACCCCCACCCACGACGGACGCGCCCCACCCCCGCCCCCGCTCCTGGCCCGGCCCCTCCCACAGGCCCGCCCGACTCCACCGCCTCAGCCACCTCGGCCCCCACTCCCGACTCCGCCCCCGCGTCAGGCCCGCCCGGCTCCACCGCCTCAGCCATGCCAGCCGCTGCGGCCACTTCGGCCCCCTCCCCCGTCTCGGCCACTTCATCCGCCGCGGCCACCTCATCCGGCTCGACCATCTGCGCCGCCTCGGCCGGCTCGGCCGGTTCGGCGTCGGGACCCGGGGGCACGGGCGCGGGGGAGATCACGTGTGTCATCCCTTCATGGCCCTCCCCCACCATGGTGCCGTCCATGTTCTGACGGCCCATCAGCAGGAAGACCGCGATGATCGGCGGGCTGCGGACGAGCGGCTCGACGCGTACCGGAGAACGGTCCCCGAGGCGACCGGCTCACCCGACACAGAGCCCGGAGAGCGCTCTCCTTACTCCTGGAGAGCTTCACGCGCACCGCCGTCGGCCGTCAAGCCCCCCACCGATCATCCCGCCCAACAGCCGCCCTATTGGTAGGTTTTGTCGCACAGCGTTCAAGCCTCGCCCTACCAAGGGAGCGTCCGATCCCTTGACACCCCGGAAACCCAGCGGCAACCATCAGCCCACTGAGAGAGCGCTCTCCCATCCCGGCCCGCCCCGTCGAGCGGCGCCCTCTCCTCATCCCTCCCCCCGCAGGAGCAACGGAATGAGACCCTCGCCCCCGGCGCCGCCGCGACGCGGCGCCCTCCCCCCACGCCTGCGCGTCGTGCTGCTGATGCTGCTGGCCGTGGGTCTCGCCCTGTACGCGCTGGCCGTCCCCGCGACGCAGGCGCACGCCGCCGACTCCCTGCTCTCGCAGGGCAAGCCGGCCACCGCGTCCAGTACGGAGGGCGCCGGCTACGCGGCCTCGCTCGCCGTGGACGGCGACACCGCCACCCGCTGGGCCGGCGCCTGGAGCGACCCGCAGTGGCTCCAGGTCGACCTCGGCGCCACCGCGACGCTCAGCAAGGTCGTGCTGAGCTGGGAGAACTACGCGACCTCGTACCAGATCCAGGTCTCCGACGACGCCTCGAACTGGACCAGTGTCTACTCCACGACGGCCGGCCCCGGCGGCACCCAGACGCTGAACGTCACCGGCAGCGGCCGCTACGTGCGGATGTACGGCACCCAGCGGGTCAACGGGTACGGCTACTCGCTCTGGGAGTTCCAGGTGTACGGCAGCGCGGGCACCGGCACGTCCGGCGGCTCGACGGGCGGTTCGACCACCGGCGGCGATGACGGCGGCACCGGCACCCCGCCGCCCGGCAACTGGTCCACCGTGTGGAGCGACGACTTCAACGGCGCCGCCGGCACCGCGCCCGACGCCGGGAACTGGATCACCGACACCGGCACCTCCTACCCGGGCGGCGCCGCCCAGTGGGGCACCGGCGAGGTCGAGACGGCCACCGACTCCACGGCGAACGTGGGCCTGGACGGCAGCGGCCACCTCGACCTCACCGCGCTGAAGTCGGGCACCGCCTGGACCTCGGGCCGGATCGAGTCCAAGCGCAGCGACTTCACCGCCCCGGCGGGCGGCGAGTTGCAGATCGCGGCGACGCTGAAGCAGCCCGACCCGGCCAAGGCGCTGGGCTACTGGCCGTCCTTCCGTGCGATGGGCGCCGCCTACCGCGGTGACACCACGACGTGGCCCGCGGTCGGCGAGAGCGACGTCATGGAGGACGTCAACGGCCGCGACCAGATGTCGGCGACCCTGCACTGCGGCACCGCGCCCGGCGGCAACTGCGCGGAGTACGACGGCATGACGAGCGGCCTGGCGACCTGCACCGGCTGCCAGAGCGGCTACCACACCTACTCCGAGATCGTCGACCGCACCAGGAGCGACGAGCAGATCCGCTGGTACGTCGACGACAAGCAGGTGTGGCAGGTCAGCGAGTCGCAGGTCGGCGTCTCCACCTGGAACGCGGCCGTGCACCACGGCGTCTACGTCGACTTCAGCCTCCGGATCGGCGGCTCGTACCCCAACGCGGTCTGCGGCTGCACCTCCCCGGCCGACGACACCTCCTCCGGCGGCACCCTGAGCATCGACGACGTGACGGTCTCGCAGACCACCGGCACCGCCCCGGCCCCGCTCACCGACCCGCCGGTGCCCGGCGGCGCGAGCGACGTCCACGTCACCGGCGGCCAGGGCGCCTGGCAGTTGACCGTGGACGGCAGGCCCTGGCAGGTCAAGGGCATGACGTGGGGGCCGGCCACCTCGACCGCGGACGCCCACATGCGCGATCTGAAGGCGATGGGCGTCAACACCCTGCGCACCTGGGGCACCGACGCGACCAGCAAACCGCTGCTGGACTCGGCGGCCGCGTACGGGATGAAGGTGATCAACGGCTTCTGGCTCAACCAGGGCGCGGACTACGTCAACGACACGGCGTACAAGACCAGTACGCTCAACGACATCAAGAACTGGGTGACCACGTACAAGGACAACCCGGGCGTGCTGATGTGGGACGTCGGCAACGAGGTCATCCTCACCACGCAGGACCACTACTCGGGCGCCCAGGTCGAGCAGGAGCGGATCGCGTACGCGCAGTACGTCGAGCAGATCGCGCAGGCGATCCACGCGATCGACCCGAACCACCCGGTCACCTCGACCGACGCGTGGACGGGCGCGTGGCCGTACTACAAGCAGTACACGCCCTCGCTCGACCTGTACGCGGTGAACTCCTACGGCGCGGTGTGCAACGTCAAGCAGGACTGGATCAGCGGCGGTTACAGCAAGCCGTACATCGTCACCGAGTCCGGTGAGGCCGGCGAGTGGGAGGTACCCGACGACGCCAACGGGGTGCCGACCGAGCCGACGGATGCGCAGAAGCGCGACGGCTACGTCTCGGCGTGGAACTGCATCTCCGGCCACACCGGGGTCGCACTGGGCGCCACGCTCTTCAACTACGGCCAGGAGAACGACTTCGGCGGCGTGTGGTTCAACGTCCTGCCCGAGGGCTGGAAGCGGCCGGCGTACTACTCGGTGGCCAAGGACTACGGCGGTTCGCCGCAGGCCGACACCCCGCCGGTGATCGGCTCGCATGTCGCTGGGCGACTCCACGGCGGTCCCGGCGGGCGGCACCTTCGACGTGTCGGCGCCGGCCACCGATCCGGACGGCGACTACATCCGCTACCAGTTGATGTACTCCTCGAAGTACGTGGACGGCGGAACCGGCCTGCACCAGGTGGACTTCACGCAGACCGGCGACGGCACCTTCACCGCCACCGCGCCCAAGTCGCTCGGTGTGTGGAAGGTCTACGTCTACGCGTACGACGGGCACGGCAACGTCGGCATCGAGACGAAGTCCTTCCGGGTGGTCGCCCCGCCGGTGGCCGGCACCGACGTGGCGGTCGGCAGGCCGACGACGGCGTCCTCGTACCAGGCGACCGGCGACGGCGCCCCGTTCCCGCGCGTCGAACGCGACGGACGGCAAGTGGGACACCCGCTGGGCGAGCGACTGGAGCGACCCGCAGTGGCTCCAGGTCGACCTCGGCCAGGTGACGGCGGTCAAGCACGTCCAGTTGGGCTGGGAGTCCGCCTACGGCAAGGCGTACCAGGTGCAGGTGTCCGACGACGGCAGCGACGTGGACGACGGTGTACTCCACGACCACGGGTTCCGGCGGTGTGGACACGCTCGACGTCAGCGGGTCCGGCCGGTACGTGCGGGTGAACATCACGCAGCGCGGCACGGCGTACGGCGACTCGCTGTACGAGTTCGGCGTGTACGCGTGAGTGCCGGCGCCCGGGTGCGCGCGGCCCGACGGCCGCGTTGAGCCCGGGCGCCGGCGCCCCGGTCGGCGGACCGGACCGGGACCGGGCGGGGTGCGGTGGCCTGTGGGGGGTCGCCGTACCCCGCCCCATCTGCGGGTTGTCGGGCCGACTTGCCAAGGAGAGCGCTCTCCCGCCATGGTATAAAGTCACCATGACCAGCAGCCGTCCCGGCGCGCCCCGCCTGCCCACCCTGGAAGATGTCGCGCGGTCCGCGGGGGTGTCGCGGGCGACCGTGTCCCGGGTGGTCAACGGGACGCGCAACGTCGACCCGGAGATCCAGAAGATCGTCCAGCAGGCGGTGGCCGCGACCGGCTACGTGCCGAACCGGGCGGCCCGCTCCCTGGTGACCCGGCGGACCGACTCCGTCGCGCTGGTCTTCTCGGTGCCGGACCACGGGCCCGACGACCCGTTCATGGGACGGGTGTTCAGCGACCCGTTCTTCGGCCGGATCGTCGGCGGCCTGCTGACGGTGCTGCGGCCGCGCGGGGTGCATCCGCTGCTGATGCTGGCCGACTCCGAGGACGTGCGCCACGAGATGGTGGCGAACCTGCGCCAGGAGCACATCGACGGCGTGGTCTTGGTGTCGATAAAGCCCGGCGACTCGCTGCCGTACCTGCTCACCGAGGCCGGGCTGCCGACCGTGCTGTTCGCCCGGCCCACCACGCCCATCCCGATCAGCTATGTGGACGTGGCCCAGCAGGCGGGCGCGCGGCTGGCCGCCGAGCACCTGCTCTCCCGCGGCTGCCGCAAGATCACCACGATCGCCGGGCCGTACGACTCGGCCGCGGGCCGGGACCGGCTGACGGGCTTCCGCGACGCGATGGCCGAGCAGGGCTACGCGTTCGTGCCCAGCGTCGAGGGCAGCTTCACGCAGGAGGGCGGCGAGCAGGCGATGCGTCAGCTGCTCGACGAGCACCCGGACACCGACGGGGTGTTCGTGGCCAACGACCTGATGGCGCAAGGGGCGTTGCTGGTGCTGCGCGACCACGGGCGGCGGGTGCCGGACGACGTGGCGGTGGTCGGCTTCGACGACAGCAGCGCGGCCCTGGCGTCCCGTCCGCTGCTGACCACGGTGCGGCAGCCGGTGGAGGACATGGCGGCCGAGATGGCGAAGCTGCTGATGGCGCTGATCGACGACCCGGCGCAGCAGACCCGTTCGGTGATCTTCAAGACGACGCTGGTGCTGCGCCAGTCGGCGTGACGGGCGAACCGGCGCGCCGGGGACGGCCGTTGGCGGCGGGCCGGTGAACGGCCGGATCAGTCCTGGTCGTTGAGGACGGTGATGGCGGTGACGACGAAGCCGTCGCGGGCGATCCAGCGGCCGGTGAAGACCTCCGGCCCGACGCCTTCGGCGAGCAGCGGGCCCGGGATCAGCAGCCGGGCGGTGTACGTGCCGTGGTCGGGGGCCGACGGGTCGCGGGCCAGCAGGAGTTCGGCCTCCTCGAAGCCGAGCATCCGGTGGTGGTAGGGGTACCACGCCTTGTAGACGGTCTCCTTGGCGCTGAACAGCAGCCGGTCCCAGTGCACGTCGGGCGCCTGCGCGGTGAGGGTCTTCAGCGCGGCGCGCTCGGTCTCGGTGGAGTGGATGACCTCCAGCACGCCGTCGGGCAGCGGCCCGTGGGGCTCGGCGTCGATACCGAGGGCGAGGACGTCGGTGGCGTGGGCCACCGCGGCGGCGCGGTAGCCGTCGCAGTGGGTGATGCTGCCGACGACACCGGCCGGCCAGACGGGGGCGCCGCGGTCGGCCGCGTCCCGCGGCACGGGTCCGGCCGGTTCACCGAGGGCGACGAGCGCGGCGCGGGCGCAGGCCCGGCCGGCGGCGTGCTCGGCCCGCCGCTTGGCCACCGCGCGGGCCACCGCGGGCTCTTCGCTCGGGTGCAGGGGCTCGTGGTCGAGTTCGTCGCCGTAGGCCGCCCGGGTGCGGACGGCCGCGGGCACGACGTGCTCGATCACCGGCGGACGCCCTGCCGGCCGGGCAGGATGTGGCGCGGTCCCGCGGGCCCGGTCTGGCGCTTGCCCCACTCGCGCGGGTAGCCGAGCGACGCCTCGGTGAACCGCACCCCGTCGCGCCACATGACGCGGGGGATGTGCAGGTGGCCGTAGACGACCTCGGTGGCGTGGAAGCGGGTGTGCCAGTCCTCGGTCAGCTCGGTGCCGCACCACAGCGCGAAGGACGGGTAGCGCAGGATCGCGGTGGGGTCGCGGTGCAGCGGCCAGTGGTTGGCCAGGACGGTCGGCAGTTCCGGGTCGAGCTCCGCGAGGCGGCCGGCGGTCGAGGCCACGCGCGACCGGCACCAGTCGTCGATGCCGGGCAGCGGGTCGGGGTGCAGCAGCATCTCGTCGGAGCAGACGACGCCCAGGTCCGTGGAGTACGCGAGCGCCTGCTCCTTGGTGGTGGCGCCGGGCGTGCCGGCGCGCCAGGTGTAGTCGTAGAGCAGGAACAGCGGGCAGACGGCGACCGGCCCCTGCGGACCCTCCCAGATCGGGTAGGGGTCCTCGGGGGTGATCACGTCGAGGCCGCGGGCGATGTCCACCAGGTGGCGGTAGCGGGCCTCGCCGCGCAGGGTCTGCGGGTCGCCGGGCGGGGTCCACAGCTCGTGGTTGCCGGGCAGCCAGATGACGGTGCCGAAGTTCTGCTTGAGGGTGGTCAGCGCCCAGGTGATGTCGGGGAGGCGTTCGGCGACGTCCCCGGCGACGATCAGCCAGTCCTCGTCGTTCTCGGGCCGCATCTTCTCGACGATGGCGCGGTTGGCCTCGTACCCGACGTGCAGGTCGCTGATCGCGAGCAGGTGCGGTGCGGCGGCGGTCGGTGTCTGCACGGCTTGATCCTCGCAGAGGGGGCGCCGGGCGGCCAACCCCTAATCGGCCGTGCCCGGTGGCGTGTTGTGGTCCATCGGGGTGGTCCGGCCGCCGGCCGCCCGGTGGTGGGGCGCGGGCGGCGGGCGCACCGCGCACAGGGGTCCACGGCGGGGTCACCGGGGGTTCAGCGGTCGACCAGGACCGCCGAGCCCTGGCCGACGCCGACGCACATGGTGGCCAGGCCCCGCGTCGCGCCGGTGCGGTTCATCCGGTGCAGGAGGGTGGTGAGGATACGGGCGCCGGAGCAGCCGAGCGGGTGGCCGAGGGCGATGGCGCCGCCGGTGGGGTTGACGAGGCCGGGGTCGATGCCGAGGAGGCGGACGGAGGCGAGGGCCTGGGCGGCGAACGCCTCGTTGAACTCGGCCTCCTCCACCGAGCCGATGTCCCGCCCGAGCCGGGCGAGCGCCCGCCGGGTCGCGGGCACCGGTCCGATGCCCATGACGTCGGGGTGGACCCCGGCGCTGGCGCCTGCGGCGTACCGCCCGAGGGATTCGAGTCCCAGCTCGGTGAGCGCCTCCTCGCTGACCAGGAGCAGCGCGGCGGCCCCGTCGTTCATGGGCGAGGCGTTGCCCGCGGTGACGGTGCCGCCGTCGCGGAATACGGGCCGCAGGGCGGCGAGCCGCTCGGCCGTGGTGTCCTCGCGGATGGACTCGTCCTGGCTGACGACGACGCCGTCGGGCCGCGTCACGGGCACGATCTCGGCGTCGAAGAGCCCGTTCTTGCGGGCCTCGGCGGCGGCGAGCTGGCTGCGCAGCGCGAAGGCGTCCTGCTCGGCGCGCCCGATCCCGTACCGCTGCGGCGACCTCCTCGGCGGTCTCCCCCATGGACAGCACGCCGTGCAGTTCGCGCATCCGGGGGTTGGTGAGGCGCCAGCCGAGGCGGGTGTCGTACGTCTCCAGGGCGCGGGGCAGCGCCTCGTCGGGGCGGGGCAGCACGAAGGGGGCGCGGCTCATCGACTCGGAGCCGCCGGCCAGCACGATGTCGGCCTCGCCGGCCGCGATCGTGCGGGCGGCGCAGGTGACGGCCTCCATGCCCGAGGCGCAGAGCCGGTTGACGGTGGCGCCGGGCACGCTGTCGGGGAGCCCGGCCAGGAGCAGGGCCATCCGTGCGACGTTGCGGTTGTCCTCGCCGGCCTGGTTGGCGGCTCCCCAGTAGACGTCCTCGATCCGGGCCGGGTCGAGGCCGGGCAGGCCGGCGAGCAGACCGCTGACGGCGGTGGCGGCGAGGTCGTCGGGGCGCACGGTGGACAGGGCGCCGCGCAGCCGCCCGATCGGGGTGCGGCGGGCGGCGGCGAAGTGGACTGGGCGCATCGCGGACTCCTCGTCGTCAAACTAGCGCTGCAAGTTTACGCGGCGCCGAGCCCGGCGTACACCCGGGTGAGCAGCGCGTGCAACTGGGCGCGTTCGGCGGCGTCGAGCGGGGCCAGAACGGTGTCCTGGACGGCCTCGGCGCGGGCGCCGAGCCGTTCCAGCGCCTGCCCGCCCTCGGGAGTGAGGCGGACGCGGACCCGGCGGCGGTCGTCGGGGTCGCGGGTGCGGGCCACGTAGCCGGCGGCGCCGAGGTCGTCGACGACCTTCACCATGTCGCTCGGGTCGACGGACAGCCGGGCGGCGAGGTCGCGCTGGGCGTGCGGGCCGAAGTCGGCGAGGGCGGCGAGCACCGCCATGTGCCACAACCGCATTCCCTCCTCGGCGAGTTGGGAGGCGAGGGCGCCGCGGGCCGCCTTGCCGGTCTTCGACAGCAGGTAGGTGGTGAGCGCGGCGAGCGTCGGGGGCGTCGTACCGTCCATGCGGCATATTGTAGGCTCAAACCAATGATGGGTCGACACCCACGAATATCCCGGGGCGCCGCGCCCACCCGCGCCCACCGCACCGTGACCACCGGGACCGCCGGCCCCCGATCCCCCGTCCCCCATTTACCGAGGAGTCCCCCATGGACGCGCTCCACCCGCGCCTGCTCGCCGCCGACTTCCCCGCCGTCTTCCGCTTCTACGACCAAGTGCTGCCCGCGCTGCTCGGCGCCACCCGCAGCCGGGGCGGCGAGCAGGGGCCGTACGCGAGTTGGGACGTGGGCGGTGAGGGGCTGCTGATGCTGCTGGACCGGGCCGCGATGGCCGCGATCACCGGGACCGCGCCGGACGGTGAAGGCGGTCAGGGCGACCGGACGGCCGCCGGGCAGGACCGGGCGATGCTCGTCAGCCGGGTGCCCGACGTGTCCGCCGCCTACGAACTGGCGCTGCGGTACGGCGGCACACCGGTCGCCCCGCCGGCCGGCCGGCCCGAGTGGGGCCCGACGACGCGCACCGCCCACCTGCGCGACCCGGAGGGGAACCTGCTGGAGTTCCAGTCGTACTGACCGGGGCGCGCCGCGGGGCGGACGACGGAAGCGGTCCGGCAGGCCGTCGCCACGGCCGAGGTCAGTCCACGGGCCGGGCGCGGCGGCCGTGCAGCCGTTCCAGTTCGCGGCGGTCGCGCTTGGTGGGGCGGCCGGCGCCGCGGTCGCGCACGCCCATGGCCAGGGCGTCCTCGCGCGGGGGCGGCGGCGGGCTGTTGTCGACGTACGCCTCGGCGGCGATCGGCGCGCCGACGCGCTTGATCAGCAGGCGGGAGACGACCACGACACGCTCGCGGCCGGCGTGGACCAGCCGCACCTCGTCGCCGACCTTGACCGACTGGGCGGGCTTCACCCGCTCCCCGTTGACCTTCACATGGCCGGCGCGGCACGCGGTCGCGGCCTGCGAGCGGCTCTTGGTGAGCCGTACGCACCAGATCCAGCTGTCCACGCGGACGCTGCCGCTCTCCGCCTCATGACCCGCCATACCCGAAATCCTACGGCCCCCGTCCACTCGTTTTCCCGTGTCCCGGAAGGTCGCCGGGACGGGCGGGGGCTGGATACGGGCGGGCGCGGCCGGGTACGGAGGGGCCGCCGCGCCCGGTCGGCGGGGGCGCCCCGGGCTCAGCCGCCGAAGATCGTCCGCGGGTCGCCGGTGAACCACACGTTGTCGATGCGCATCGTGCGGACCAACCAGCGCGGGCCGGACCGGCCGGTGCCGGTGGACCCGTCCGTCCCGTCGTCGTCGGGGACGAGGCCGACCGCGTAGCGGTTCTTCAGCAGGGCGGACCGCGTGCGGTCGGCGGTGAGCAGGTGCTGGGCCTCGACCAGGGCGGTGAGTTCGGCGGACCGGCGGTCGGCGGCGACGCGCACCCGCGGGTCGGTGACGGTGTGGGTGGTGTCGACGCGTCCGGCGAACATGCCGAGGATCGTGTCCACGATGGTGTCGCGGCCGGTCATCGCGGGGCTGTCGGCGCCCCACGTGGCCGCGGCGGGCGCGAAGTCGAGCACGGCGTCCTCGGCGAAGGCGGAGGCGAACAGCTCCCGGTCGCGCAGGTCCTGGCCGAGGCCGAAGCGGTGCAGGGCGTCCACGATCTCGGCGCGGTCGGCGAGTTCGCGGACCGCCTCCTCGGGGGTGCGGGCGTCCAGGGCGTAGGGGCGGGTGAGGTACATGCCCCCAGACTGCGCCGCGGACCGGGCCGTATCAATTGCCGTTGGCGCAATGATCGTTAAGTGGGATTCAATGCTCTGCGGAGCAGAAGCGTTTCCGCGGGCGGCGCCGCGGGCCCGGACGGGGACGGAGGCCGGCATGGAGCGATACGAGATCGAGGCGTTCCTGACGCTGGCCGAGGAACTGCACTTCGGCCGTACCGCGGTACGACTGCGGATCACCACGGCCCGGGTCAGCCAGGTGATCAGCAAGCTGGAGCGCCGGGTCGGGGCGCCGCTGTTCGAGCGGACCAGCCGCAGCGTGGCGCTCACCCCGATCGGGCAGCGGCTCCACGACGACCTGCGGCCGGCCTTCGAGCAGTTGGAGGCCGCGCTGGCCACCGCGGTGGCGGTCGGCCGCGGGGTGACCGGGACGCTGCGGGTCGGCTTCGTCGGCGCGGCCGCCGGGCAGTTCATGATCCGGGCCACCGACGCCTTCCGGACCCGCCACCCGGGGTGCGAGGTGGAGATCCGCGAGGTGCAGATGGGCGAGGCACTGGAGCGGCTGCGGGCCGACTCGCTGGACGTGCTGATCGCCTGCCTGCCGCTGACCGGGCCGGACCTGGCCAACGGTCCGGTGCTGCTGTCGGAGCCGCGGATGCTGGCGGTGCCGGCCGGGCACGCGTTCGCGCGGCGCGCCGCGGTGTCGGTGGAGGACCTGGCCCGGGTGGAGGTGCTCCAGGCGCCGTGCTCGCTGCCGGACCACTGGCGCGGGCCGGGCTCGCCGCGGCTCACCCCGGGCGGCCGGGCGATCCCGGTGGGCCGGTCGGCCGCGACGTTCGGGGAGATCCTGACGCTGGTGGGCGCCGGGCTCGGCGTCTTCCCGGTGGGGGCGCACGCCACCCGCTTCCACGCCCGGCCCGACGTGGCGTTCGTGCCGTTCCACGACACGCCGCCGCTGGACTGGGGTCCGGTCTGGCGCACCTCCCGGGTCAACGCCCGCATCCGAGCGTACGTCGCTGCTGCGGGCTAGCGGATGCCCCCGGGGTGGGGCGTCCCGACCGTTCCGGGACCTACGGTGCGTGGGTGGCTTGCTCGCGCAGTTCCTCGCGCCCCTGGGGGTGCCGTCCTTCCGCGGAAAGAGCCGCACAGAACCAGGGGCGCGAGGAACTGCGCGAGAACCCACCACCGGGCGGGTGGTCCCGGAACCGGGTGGGACGCCCCACCCCGGGGGCAACCCGCCAGCCGGCGGCGGCTACTTCGCGTAGACCGCGACGAAATCGCGGGTGGCCTGGACGTAGTAGCGGTCCGGCGGGTCCTCGAAGTCGAGGATGTTGGTCGGCTTGGGGTCGGCCGGGTCGTGGGCGCTGTCGTAGGACATGAAGGACGGCCAGGCGCGGTTCATGTCGAGCGGCATGGCGCGCACCGCGCCCGCGCGCTGCATGAGGTCG
The DNA here is from genome assembly GCA_963820715.1 of uncultured Actinomycetota bacterium. Classification (GTDB taxonomy): domain Bacteria; phylum Actinomycetota; class Actinomycetes; order Streptomycetales; family Streptomycetaceae; genus Actinacidiphila. Next base: position 276,587 of record CAWGAU010000012.1, read on the forward strand.
GCCAGGGTCTGCGCGTTGAGCGCCTGGCCGACCACCATGATGACGTCGCCCTGGGCGGTGACGCCGACGCCGGACCGGGGCACGTACATCTGGCTCTGGTCGCTGACGCCCCACTTGGAGTCGTCGCCGATGTCGGGGACGACCTTGCCGCCGTCGACCATCAGCTCCAGGCACTGGCGCACCCCGACCACGTCGGGCGTCATCCGCACGTCGCGGCCCCAGACGCCGATCTTGAGGGAGCCGTCCTTGTAGAAGACCTCGGAGGCGGCGCCGTCGCGCAGGTCGCCATCGGTCTTGCCGTCGAGGTAGAAGCCGCCGCGCGAACCGCCGTCGGTGATCCGGAAGCCGCCGTTCCAGGTGGCGACGAGTCCGGTGCGCTGCCCCTCGGGGATGGTGGGCGGCACGTCGAAGGTGCCGCCGGGCTCGCGGGCGCCGGGGTGCAGCTGGAAGCGGGCGTACTTCCCGCTGACCCAGGCGACGGCGGCCTCGTAGGAGGTGTGCTCGCGCGTCGGGGCGGACGTAGGTGCCCTGGACGATGGGCTCGCCGCGGGCGGTGGACAGCGTGCGGTAGATGCCCTCACCGGGCAGCGCCGGGCTGACCAGCGGCTTCATCGGCGCGCGCAGCGAGACGAGCGGCCGGCCGGGGAGCCGGCCGGGGGCCGGCGCGGCGGCGGTGGCCCTCATCCGGGCGAGCGCGTCGGCGGACAGCGAGCCGCCGACCTTCGGCGGGTTCATCCGGTACTGGAGGTCCTCCAGCTTGTCGACCACGAAGCCGAGTTCGTGGTCCCTGGCCCATTCGGCGAGGCGGGCCTGGGTGCTGTCCTTGCCGGGATAGGTGAGCGCGTTGCCGACCGACCAGCCGACGGTGCCGGCGCAGACCAGGCAGCACGCCGAGCGCGCTGCGGGTGACGATGCGGCGGCGGCGGAGCTGGGCGGGGGTCAGGTCGCGCTTGTGCTTCCAGGGCAGCAGCCGTCGCCGCCGGGACCCTCCGCCCGCGCCCGTGAGGTCCGCGGCGTTCCCGCCGGGCTGCCGTTCCGCGATCTTCATACCGATCCTTCCGTCCGCTCACCGCACACCCGTATGAGGCAGATTTTCATACGCTATGACCGATTTGATCGACTGCGAATCGCCGGGCCGCCCGGAACCACTCGCCCGCCGCACCCCCGGGGACGGCGGCCCGGGGGCCGCGTAGGGTGTGGCCGCGCGACGCGAGGGGCGCGTACGCGGACAGGGGGCGGGAATGGCCGCGGACGCGCAGATCGCCGCAGTGATGGAGCGGGCCGGAGTGCCCGCCGGCCGGATCGCGGCGGCCCTCCCGCTGACCGGCGGCACCTACAACGCCCTGCACACCGTCGAGTTGACCGACGGCTCGCGGCTCGTCCTGAAGGTCCCGCCGCCCGCGCACCTGCCCCGGATGCGCTACGAGGCCGGGCTGCTGCACGGCGAGGCGCTCTTCTACGCCTCGGCCGCCCCGGCCGGGGTGCCCGCGCCGCGGGTGGTGCGCGCCGAGCCCGAAGAGACGCCGGACCGGCCGCCGTACCTGCTGATGACGCATCTGCCCGGCGCGCCCTGGTACGGCGCCGTCGAGGGCATGGCGGCCGCGGAGCGCGATCGGCTGCGCACCGAACTGGGCACGCTGGTGGCCAGGCTGCACACGGTGCGCGGGCCCGGCTTCGGCTATCCGGCGCAGGCCCTGGCGCCGCTGGCCGACCGCTGGGCGCCCGCCTTCGCCGCGATGGCCGGCGCGCTGCTCGACGACGCCGCGGCGTACGACCCGTGGCTGCCCGCCGCGCTGCCGGAGATCCGGGCGGTCTTCGACGCCGCCGGCCCCGCCCTGGAGGAGGTGACCGACCCGGCCCTGGTCCACTTCGACCTGTGGTCGGGCAACGTGCTGATCGACGGGCCGCCGGGCGGCCGGTCCGTCACCGGGCTGATCGACGGCGAGCGGATGTTCTGGGGCGACCCGCTGGCGGACTTCGCGTCACTCTCGCTGCTGTACGGGGCCGTGGCCGGCGGCGGCGCGGGGGACGACCGGCCCGAGCACGACGCGGCGTTCCTGGCCGGGTACACGGCGGCCGGCGGCGCCGTCGGCACCGGTGCGGCGGCGGCCCGGCGGATCGCGCTCTACCGGGCGTACCTCTACCTGATCATGCTCGTGGAGGTCGTGCCGCGCCGGACCGACGATCAACACCGGGCGTGGGTAAGGGAGTTCGCCGGTTCACGGCTGCTCGCGGAACTCGCGGCCGCCGGCGGCTGACATGGCTGGAACCTTTCGGCCGCCGGACACCCTCTGAGAGGATCACGGTACGGCGAGCGGCCGCCCTGACACGGCCGTCGAGCTGCGCGTTTCCGCTCCGGCGGAATGCCGTGAGGAACGGCGGCGGTCGCTGACCGCCGCCGTTCCTCACTGTCCGGACCGGCCCTCTTGACCGGTTCCGCTCAACCGGTCCTCCCCGGCCGGCCCGGGGCGGCGGCCTCGCGGCCGCACCGGCTACGGGAGGGTCGCCACCACGGCCGCGTACGACAGGCCGGAGCCGTAGCCCAACAGCAGGGCGGTGTCCCCCGAGGCGACCTCGCCCGAGCTGAGCACCGCCTCCATCGCCAGCGGGATGGACGCGCCCGAGGTGTTGCCGCTGGTCACGATGTCCTTGGCGACGGCGACCCGCGGGGGCAGGCCGATGGACTTCGTCATGCTGTCGATGATCCGCACGTTGGCCTGGTGCGGGATGAAGGCGTCCAGGTCGTCCGGGCCGATCCCGGCCGCGTCCATGGCCTGCTGGGCGACCTTCGCCATCTCGTAGACCGCCCACCGGAAGACCCGCTGGCCGTCCTGGCGCAGGGCGGGGAAGGGGTGGCCGGGGTCCTTGCGCAGGGTGTCCCACGGGACGCTCTGCCGGATCGCGTCGGCCTGCGAGCCGTCCGCGCCCCAGACCACCGGGCCGATGCCCGGGGTGTCCGAGGGGCCGACGACGACCGCGCCCGCCCCGTCGCCGAAGATGAACGCGGTGGAACGGTCCGTCAGGTCCAGAATGTCCGACATCCGTTCGACCCCGACCACCAGGACGTGTCCCCCGCGGGCACGCACCGCGTCCGAGGCCAGCACGATGCCGTGCACGAAGCCGGCGCAGCCCGCGGAGATGTCGAACCCCGACGCGCCGGTGGCCCCCACCCGGTGGGCGATCTCGGTGGCGATCGCCGGGGTCTGCATCAGATGCGTGAAGGTCGCCGCGATGACACAGGTGATGTCCTGCGGGCTGATGCCGGCCGCGGCGATCGCCTTGGCGGCGGCGTGTTCCGCCATGGTTCCCAGCGTCTCGTCGGGTTCCGCCCAGCGACGCGTCACGATGCCCGTACGGGAGCGGATCCACTCGTCCGAGGAGTCGATGTACCGGCACGCCTCGGTGTTGTCGACGACCCGCCGCGGGCGGTACGCGCCCACGGAGAGAATCCGGGTGTGCGGTGACCCTGGGGAGTGGGCGATCTCAGCTTTCATGGGAGCCTTTCAGGCCATCGGCCGGCAGGGGTTCCAACCCCGGCCGCGGCCCCCTGGCGGGGGTCCACGCCGATTCTCCCGCGTCCCGCACCCCCCACCGTCCCCGGCCCCACCGCCGGGCCGCGCGCCCGCGCCCTGCCGGGGAGCGGCGCCTCAGACGACCGGCACGGTAGGAGTGGCCGCGCCCAGGGCGTAGGCACGGGTGTAGGCGGCCTCGCCCAGGGCGGCGCGGGCGGTGCGCTCGCAGGTCTCCCGGACGGCGCGCAGCTCCGGCGTGCCGCGCTGGGGGTGGCCGACCCTGCGCCAGAACGCCTCGCCGTGGCCGTGGACACGGGCCGCGTGCTCCGCCTCTCCCCCGGCGGCGAGGGCGGCGGCGAGCAGGTCGAGGCCCATGGCGATCCCGAAGGCGTCGCCGAGCAGCTGCTTGGATTCGAGCATGGTGCGGGCGTGTCCGGCCGCGGCGTGCGGCTCCGAACCGAACAGGGCGATCAGCGAGAGCTGGTAGTCGAGGTAGGAGCGGGTCCACACCTCGCCGGTCTCGACGCAGTGCGCGCGCAGCTCCAGCGCGTCCCGCCGGGCCCGGTCCAGCTCGCCGAGCCCGGTGAGGGCGAAGATCTCGACGAGGTGGCAGCGCAGCCGCGACGGCGAGTCGAAGGCGAACCCCGGCGCCGAGGCGAGCGCCTTCTCCACGGTGTGCCGGGCGTCCTGCGCCCGGCCGGTGAGCAGGGCGAGCAGCCCCGACAGGTACGCCGCCGCGAGGATCGCCTCCTTGTCGCCGTCGGCGTCCGCGGCCAGCACCGCCGCGTCGCCGACCCGTAACGCCTCGTCGTACTCGCCCTGGAGGGTGAGCGTGACGCCCAGCGCGCTCAGCGCCCGGGTGCGGGAGGGGCCGGGGGCGACCGGGGCGGCCAGGGCGCGTTCGAGACAGGCGCGGGCCTCCTTGAGGTGGCCGCAGCAGGTCCAGAAGAAGACGAGCAGCTCCGGCCAGTTCCGCGGCCTGCTCGGGGTCGGCGGTGAGCAGGTGGTCCAGGGCGGAGCGCAGGTCGGTGTGGGCCTCCTCGACCATGCGGTACGAGCGGATCTGGTCGCTGCCGGTCCAGCTGCTCTCGGCCCGGCGGGCGAGTCCGGCGAAGTGCGTCGCGTGCCGGGAGGCGAGCTCGTCGCACCTCGCCGAGTTCGTGCAGCCACTCGCGGCCGTACTCCCGGATGGTGTCGAGCATGCGGTAGCGGGCGCCGTCCCGGCGCACCACGGACTGGGCGACCAGGCGTTCCAGGCAGCCGTGCACCGCGTCGGCGTCCAGCGGGCCGCCGGAGGTGACCGCGCACGCGGAGGACAGGTCGAAGGAGCCGCGGAAGACGGTGAGCCGCGCCCACAGCAGGCGCTCCAGCGGCGCGCACAGCTCGTGGCTCCAGCCGATCGCGGTGCGCAGCGTGACGTGGCGGCGCGGCCAGACGAACCCGGACCTGGCCAGGACGTCGAAGCGGGAGCCGAGCCGCGCCGCGACCTCGGCGACGGAGGCCGGCCCGACCTGGGCCGCGGCCAGCTCGATGGCCAGCGGAATCCCCTCCAGGCGGCGGCAGATCGACTCGGCGGCCTCGACGGCGCCCTCGACGTCGAGCGCCGCGGCCGGCCAGCGACTCGGTGGCGACGCGCTGGGTGAACAGGGCCAGCGCGTCCTCACCGCCGGGCGGCAGCGGGGCCAGCTCGAAGAGCTGCTCGGTCGCGCAGCCCAGCGGCTGCCTGCTGGTGGCCAGTACGGTCAGCCCGGGCACGGCGGTCAGCAGGTCGCCGACCAGGTGGGCGACCGGCTCCGAGAGGTGCTCGCAGGAGTCGAGGACGAGCAGCAGGTTCTTGTCCGGCGAGCCATTCGCAGAGCGCCTCGACGGGGATCCGCGGCGAGTGGTCGGACAGGTCGACGGCGGCGCTGACGCGGTCCAGCAGGAGTTCCTGGTCGTCGAGCACGGTCAGGTCGGCCCACCACGCCCCGTCGGGGAAGATCCCCGGGGAGAGTCCGCCGGTGCGCGCGGCGGCCTGCTGCGCCAGCCGGGTCTTGCCGACACCGCCCGCGCCGGTGAGCGTGACCAGCCGGTGCGCGGCCAGCAGGCCGTCCAGCCGGGCCAGTTCGGACGCGCGGCCGACGAAGCTCGTTGTCTCCTGCGGAATGTGCCCCTTCATGGCCACAGCCTGGCACCGAACGGCCACCGACGGGAGCGGTGATCGGGAACGGGCCGTCCTGTTGCGATCTTCTGTCGGATCAGGTCCGGGCCGAAGTCGTCCGGTTCTGGTCTCGGCAGGGCCCGCGGAGGCGGTACGGCACTTGTCAGATCCGCTCCGCGCCCTCACGTTGGTGCCGTCCTTCATCACTCCGGGCGCCCCCACACGTCCGGGTAAGGGAAAGGAATCGATGTGCCCAGAAGACTTCTCGCGGCTGCCGGGGCCGCGCTGGCCGCCGGCGCCGCCGTGCTGGCGGCGGGCGGCCAGGCGGTGGCCGCCGGCGCGCAGCCGCTCAGCGGACCCCCCACGGTCTGTATCCAGCCCATCAACATCAACAGCCTGGTGTTCGATCCGGCCGAGGTTTCCGCCGGCGGCTCCTCGCAGGCGGTGCTCACCGCGACCAACTGCACCGGCGTCGAGCAGAAGGCGACCGAGACGTGGACCGGTAGCTGGCTGTCGGCGACCTCCTCGGGCCTGCCGAGCGGCTGCCCGGTCATCGACCCGCTGGCGCGCCAGGTCGACTTCGGGCCGTTCGCGCAGGTGTCGACAGGCACCGGCTACACGGTCCCGTCCGGCTGCACGGCCGACGCGCTGCGCGTGACGGTGACGCTGAGCGTGGCGGGCACCCAGGTCGACCAGGCCAGCGCGGATCTGGTCATCGACCAGCCCAGCGCGACGCCCGCGTAGCAATACCGCGGGTACGGCCGCGGTACTGCTACGCACCGCGGCGTGCACCCGGTGGGGCACCCCCGTTCCTTCGTGAGTCGAGGACGGCCGCGACGGCGCGGCCGTCCTCGACTGCGCCGGCGCCGGGCAGCGCTGCGCTGCGCTACCGGCGGTTCCCGGCCACGGTCGTATCCGGTCGGCCTGCCGGTACCCGTGCCGGACGAGGCGCCCGGCAGGCGTCCCGCCGAAGCGCGGCCGACCAGCGCCCCCACCACTGCCGTGTCCGGCCGCCGGGCCCCCTCCGCACCGGAGAAGGGGCCCGGCGGCCGTACATTTGGCGTGTCCCGGGTCCGGCAACCGAGTCGTACGGAAGCGAACACGTTCCAACACTACGGGCGCATCACGGTCCGGCAACGCATCCGGAGCAGGGCGTTGACGACCTCAGGCATGTGGCGTAGAACTACCTTTCAGTTGCGATGGCGTTTTATCTTGGTGACTTCTGTTGGAAACGGATCGGCGGTAGAGCCGCTGAACAACCTCCGCCCGCCAACGTTTCGCCTGCCGTCCCCTAGTTACGCCCACACACACATGGAGGCACCATGTCGGACGTCGAGTCGACGGGCAGCAGCTCGCACAGCGGCCTGCCAGCGACGCGCAGGAACCTGCTCAAGGGCGTTGCCGGGACCGCGGGACTCGCCGCCGTCTCCGGAGGTCTGCTGACGGCCTGCGGAGGCTCGTCCAAGAAGAAGAGCGGCTCCAGCAGCAGCGGGCCGGTGGCCGGAAGCACCGTCACCTTCGGGTCGAACTACTCCGACCCGGCCGTGAAGACCGCCTTCGCGTCGCTCACCGCGGGGGCCACGGCCTCCACCAAGGTGAAGGTGAAGATCAACACGGTCGACCACAACACCTTCCAGCAGAACATCACCAGCTACCTCCAGGGCACCCCGGACGACCTGTTCACCTGGTTCGCGGGCTACCGGATGCAGTACTTCGCCGCGCAGGGCCTGGCCCAGCCGCTCGACGACGTGTGGGAGAAGATAGGCGGCAGCTTCAGCCCGGCGGCCAAGAAGCTGTCCACCGGCCTGGACGGACACCAGTACCTGGTGCCGATCTACAACTACCCGTGGGTGGTCTTCTACAACAAGAGCCACTTCAAGGCCAAGGGCTACACCGTCCCCACCACGTGGGACGAGTACCTGGCGCTGGTGAAGAAGATGAAGAGCGACGGGATCATCCCGATCGCCTTCGCGGACAAGGACGGCTGGCCGGCGCTCGGCACGTTCGACATCCTCAACATGCGCATCAACGGGTACGACTACCACACCAAGCTGATGAAGCACGAGGTGCCGTGGACCGACCAGGGCGTGCACACCGTGTTCCAGCACTGGGCCGAGATCATGCCGTACATGCAGACCGGCGCCAACGGCCGGATCTGGCAGGACTCGGCGAAGGCGCTGGAGCAGAAGCAGGCCGGCATGATGTTCCAGGGCACCAACCAGGTCGCCGCGCAGTACGTCACGGACAAGGCGAACCTGGACGACCTGGACTTCTTCCCCTTCCCCGCGATCAACCCGCAGTGGGGCCAGGACTACATGGACGCCCCCACCGACGGCTTCATGCTCAGCAAGAAGGCCAAGAACGTCGACGCCGCCAAGGCGATCCTGGAGTACATCGGCAGCGGCCCCGCCGAGACCGCGTACCTCAAGACCGACCAGTGGGACGTCGGCCTGGTCAACGGCCTCCAGGTGCCGACGTACAACGCGATCCAGAAGAAGTCGGTCGAGGCCATCTCGCAGTGCAAGGCGGTCGCCCAGTTCATGGACCGCGACGCCGACCCGGCGATGTCCAACGCGATGATCCCGATCATCCAGAAGTTCATCGACGACCCGAGCACGCTCGAACATCGCCTCGCTCCAGCAGAGCGCGGAGAAGCAGGCGAAGGCGATCTACTCCTGATGAGTTCCGTTTCCCAGGGGCGTACCCCGGCGGCGGTGGCGGACCGGAGCGAGGGCCGAAGGCCCCCGTCCGGCGCCGCCGCCGGCGGTTGCGCACGATGACAACCCGCGACCGCGTCGTGGTCGCCCTGCTGCTCGGCATACCGCTGCTGATCGACCTCGCCTTCGTGTGGGTCCCGGCGCTCGGCACGGTGCTGCTGTCGTTCACCAAGTGGAACGGCGTCGGCAGCCTGCACACCAAGAGCTGCGTGCCGAACATGCCCTCGATCCTGAACAACGGCTGCTACTTCGGTGTGCAGAACTACCACCAGGCCGCCACGATCTACCCGGAGTTCTGGCCCGCGGTACGGCACAACCTGATCTGGCTGGCCGTCTTCGTGGTCATCGCCACCCCGCTCGGCATGCTCTTCGCGGTGCTGATCGACCGCGGCATCCGCGGGTCAGCCGGATGTACCAGAGCATCCTGTTCCTGCCGGTCATGCTGTCGCTGGCGCTGGTCGGCATCATCTGGGAGTTCATGTACTCGCAGAACTTCGGCCTGATCAACACCGTCATCGGCAGAAACCACGACACCAACGCCATCGACTGGCTCGGCGACCCGCACCTGAACCTGTGGGCGGTGCTGGTCGAGGCGACCTGGCGGCAGGCCGGATACGTGATGGTGCTCTACCTGGCCGGCCTCAAGGCGGTCGACCCGACGCTGCGCGAGGCCGCGCTGGTGGACGGCGCGAACGCCTGGCAGACGTTCTGGCGGGTGGTCTTCCCGGTGATGCGGCCGATCAACATCGTCATCATGGTCGTCACCGTCATCGAGTCGCTGCGCGCCTTCGACCTGGTCTACATCACCAACAAGGGCATCAACGGCCTGGAACTGCTGTCGGTGCTGGTCACCTCGAACATCGTCGGCGAGACCCAGCGGGTCGGCTTCGGCTCCGCGCTGGGCGTGGTGCTGCTGGTGATCTCGCTGGTGCCGATCTCGATCTTCCTGTACCAGACCTTCCGCCGAGAGGAAGCGCAAGTGAGCGCCGAGACCCTCCCCCGGCTGCGCACCGACGCGCCCGCGCGCCGGCGGGCCCGGCGCCAGGCCCAAGGCATGGGGCCAGATCGCCTCCCAGGTCTTCCTGATCACCGCCTCGGTGCTGTGGCTGCTGCCGATCGCTGTTCGCGCTGTACGTCGCGGTCCGGCCGTACTCCGACACCCGCAAGTACGGCTACGTCTCGCTGCCGCACCACCTGACGTTCAAGAACTTCACGGACGCCTGGACCCAGTCGGACATGCTGCACTTCTTCTGGAACTCGGTGCTGATCACCGTCCCCGCCGTGATCATCGTGCTGGCGCTGGCGTCGGGGGTGGCCTTCGTCCTCACCCGGGTCAACGTCAAGATCAACATCGCGCTGCTG
>CAWGAU010000013.1:0-250457 GCA_963820715.1 uncultured Actinomycetota bacterium
GTAGTCGGCGTCCAGGCTTGTGGTGTCGATGCGTTGTGCGGTGACGGTGGAGTAGAACGCGGTGTTCGCCGCGGCGGGGGTGATACCGGCGAGGACGCGGGCGAGTTCGTCCTTGATGTGGTCGACCTGGGGTCCGTGGGAGGCGTAGTCGACGTCGATGGTGCGTGCGCGGTTGCCTTGGTCCTGGCAGGCGGTGACGAGGGTGTGGATCTGGTCGGCGGGTCCGGATACGACGGTGGAGGTGGGTCCGTTCGACGCGGCGATCGTCACGTCTTCGACGGTGTTGCCCAGTTGGGTGAGGAGGGTTGTGGTGTGGTCTTGGCTCAGGTTGAGGGAGGCCATGGTGCCGTGGCCGGTGAGTGTGCGGAGTGCTTGGCTGCGGAGGGCGACGATTTTGGCGGCGTCGTGGATGGTGAGTGCTCCGGCGGCGCAGGCTGCGGCTATTTCGCCTTGGGAGTGGCCGATGACGGCTGCTGGGCGGATGCCGAAGCTTTCCCACAGGGTGGCGAGGGAGACCATGATGGCCCAGAGGGCGGGTTGTACGACGTCGACGCGGGTGGGGTCGGTGGTGGTGTCGGTGCCGCGGAGGACAGCGGTCAGTGACCAGTCGACATGGGGTGCGAGGGCTTGCTCGCATTCGGTGATCCGCGTGGCGAACACCGGTGAGCTGTCGAGGAGTTCGACGCCCATCCCGAGCCACTGCGAACCCTGACCGGGGAAGACGAGGACCGGGCCGGGTCCGGTGGGGATGGTGGTGCCCTGGACCAGGGTCGGGTGGGGTTGCCGGGTGGCGAGGGCGGTGAGGCCCGGGAGGAGGGTGTCGCGGTCGTGGCCGACGACCACGGCACGGTGCTCGAACACCGACCGCGTCGTCGCCAACGACCATCCGATGTCGGTCGGCCGGCTCGTACCGTCCTGCTCGACGAACGCCACCAGCCGCCGCGCCTGCTCCGCCAGCCCCGCTTCGGTACGCGCGGACAACACCCACGGCACCACACCGGTGTCCGGCATCGCCTGGCGCTCCGCGGTCCGCGGCGCGTCCGTCGCGGCCGGGGCCGCCGGCTCGTCGAACTCGGTGGCCTGCTCCAGGATCACGTGCGCGTTGGTGCCCGAGATGCCGAACGACGACACCGCGGCCCGCCGCGGCCGGTCCACCTCCGGCCAGTCGAGCCGCTCGGTCACCAACCGCACGGTGCCGGTGCTCCAGTCGACGTGTGAGGTCGGCTCGTCGACGTTCAGCGTCGCCGGGAACGCCGCGTTGCGGATCGCCATGACCATCTTGATCACGCCCGCGACGCCGGCGGCGCCCTGGGTGTGGCCGATGTTCGACTTCAGCGAGCCCAGCAGCAGCGGCCGGTCCTCGGGCCGGTCGCGGCCGTACGTGGCGACGAGCGCGTCGGCCTCGATCGGGTCGCCGAGCCGGGTGCCGGTGCCGTGCGCCTCCACCGCGTCGACCTCGGCGGCCGACAGCCGGGCGTTGACCAGCGCCTGCCGGATGACCCGCTGCTGGGAGGGGCCGTTCGGCGCGGTCATGCCGTTGCTCGCGCCGTCCTGGTTGACCGCCGACCCCCGCACCACGGCGAGCACGCGGTGGCCGTTGGCGCGGGCGTCCGACAGCCGCTCCAGCAGGACCAGCCCGACCCCCTCGCCCCAGCCGGTGCCGTCCGCCGCCGCGGCGAACGGCTTGCAGCGCCCGTCGGGGGACAGCCCCCGCTGCCGGGAGAAGCCGGTGAACACCTCCGGCGAGGACATCACGGTCACACCGCCGGCCACCGCCAGACCGCACTCGCCCTGCCGCAGCGCCTGGACGCCCAGGTGCATCGCCACCAGCGACGACGAGCACGCCGTCTCGATCGTCACCGCCGGCCCTTCGAGACCGAAGGTGTACGCCACCCGGCCGGACAGCATGCTGGGCGCGCCGCCCGCGTAGCCCTCCGCCTCCCGGCTCGGGGCGTCGCCCTGGGTGGCGGACCCGACGGTCGCCGTGCCGACGTACACGCCGGTCCGGCTGCCCCGCAGGGCGGTGGCGTCGAGACCGGACCGCTCGAACAGCTCCCAGGCGACCTCCAGCAGCAGCCGCTGCTGGGGGCTGGTCGCCAGCGCCTCGCGCGGGCTGATCCCGAAGAAGCCCGCGTCGAACCGGTCCGCGTCGGTCAGGAACCCGCCGTCACGTGTGTAGCTGGTGCCCGGGTGGTCCGGGTCCGGGTGGTAGAGCCCGTCCAGGTCCCAGCCGCGATCGGTCGGGAACGGACCGATCGCGTCGCGGCCCGAGGAGACCAGCTCCCACAACCCCTCGGGCGAGTCCACCCCGCCCGGGTAGCGGCAGGTCATCCCCACGATCGCGATCGGCTCCAGCTGCCGGTCCTCCACCTCGCGCAGGCGCCGCTTGGTGTCGTGCAGGTCCGCAGCCACCCGCTTGAGGTAATCGACGAGCTGCTCTTCATTCGCCATGTGGAGTTCACGACCTTCTTGCACGTGATGGAGCCTGCGGGTTTGTCAGGACGAGCCGAGTTCGTTGTCGATGAACGCGAGGACCTGGTCGGCGGTGGCGAGTTCGAGCCGGTCGACCGCGCTCTCCGCGGCCGGCGGCGCGTACGCCGCCTTCCATTTGGCCAGTAGCCCCTCAAGCCGCGCTGTCACCGCACCGGCATCAGTGTCGGGCAGGTCCAGCGCCGACAGGGTGCTTTCCAACCTTGCCAGTTCACCGAGCACCGGGTCCGCCCCGCCCCGGGCGGCCGCCGTCCCGTCGTCGACCAGTTCCCGCAGCAGGTGGTCGGCGAGCGCGCCGGCCGACGGGAAGTCGAAGACGAGCGCCGCCGGCAACCGCAGACCGGTGGCCGCGGAGAGCCGGTTGCGCAGCTCGACCGCGGTCAGCGAGTCGAAGCCGAGATCCGTGAACGGCGCCTCCGCCCGGACCGCCTCGGGATCGGCATGCCCCAGCACCGACGCGGCGTGGGTGCGCACGAGGGTGAGCAGCATCTGCCGCTGCTCCGCCGCGGGCAGCCCGGCGAGTCGGCGTGTCCAGTCGTCGGGCTGCTGCTCCACCGTGACGGCACGTCGCACCGGGCCGCCCGAGCGGGTGGCCAGCGTGCGCAACGCGGCGGGCAGGGCGTGCGCGGGCCGGCCCGCCAGCACGTTGACGTCGAGGTCGATCGCCACCAGGCCCGGCTCGCTGTGCCGGCACGCCGCGTCGAACAGGGCCAGGGCGTGCTCGGTGCCCAGCGCGTTGACGCCGGTACGGCTCATCCGGGCGCGGTCGGTGTCGGCGAGGTGGCCGGTCATACCGCTGGTCGCGGCCCACAGTCCCCAGGCGATGGAGACACCGGACAGTCCGGTGGCGCGGCGGCGCGCGGCCAGCGCGTCGCAGTAGGCGTTGGCGGCGGCGTAGTTGGCCTGACCAGGGCTGCCGAGGGTGGCGGCGGCCGAGGAGAACATCGCGAACAGCCCCAGCGGGAGGTTCGCGGTCGCCCGGTGCAGGTTGGCGGCGGTGGCGGCCTTCGCGGCCCAGACCCGGGCCACCCGGTCCGGGGTCTGCGAGGCGAGGACCGCGTCGTCGACGATGCCGGCGGTGTGTACGACGCCGGTCAGCGGGTGCGCCGGGTCGATGTCCGCCAGCGCCTTGTCGAGCGCGGCGGGGTCGGCGGTGTCGACGGCGGCGATGCGCACCGAGGCGCCGAACTCCCGCAGCCGCGCGGCCAGTTCGTCCGCGCCGGGCGCCTCGGGCCCGCGGCGGCTCAGCAGCAGCAGGTGCCGGACGTCGCAGGTGCGCACCAGGTGCTCGGCGACCAGCCCGCCCAGGGTGCCGGTGCCGCCGGTGACCAGGACGGTTCCCGCCGGGTCGAGCGCGGGCGGGATCTCCAGCACCAGCTTTCCGGTGTGCCGGGCCTGGCTCATGTGCCGCAGCGCCTGATGCGCCTCGGCCAGCGGCCAGCTCCGCACCGGCGGCGGCAGCAGGATCTTCTCGGCGAACAACGTGCCCACCGCGGCGAGCATCCGTCCGATCCGCTCGGCACCGGCATCCGTGACCAGGTCGTAGACGCGGTAGTCCACACCGGGGAAGTCCTCGGCCACCTGCTTCGGTTCGCGGATGTCGGTCTTGCCCATCTCCAGGAACCGGCCGCTCCCGGTCAGCAGCCGCAGCGACGCGTCGGTGAACGGACCGGCGAGGCTGTTGAGGACCACGTCGAAGCCGGCACCCGCGGTGGCGGTGCGGAAGGTGTCCTCGAAGTCGAGGTCGCGTGAGGAGGCCCGGTGGGCTTCGTCGATGCCCATGGCTTCCAGGACGTGGTGCTTGCCGGGGCCGGCGGTGGCGTACACCGTCGCGCCGAGGTGTCGGGCGATCTGCACCGCCGCTGTTCCCACGCCGCCGGTCGCGGTGTGGATGAGCACGGTCTCGCCCGCGCGCAGCCCGCCGAGTTCGACGAGCCCGTACCACGCGGTCAGGAACGCCACGGGCACCGCCGCAGCCTGCGCGAAGCTCCACCCCTCGGGCATCGGCGCGACCATCCGGGCGTCGGCCACGGTCACCTGACCGAACGCGCCCTCGAAGACGCCCATGACCTCGTCGCCGGGGGAGAGCCGGGTGACGTCCGCGGCGACGTCGAGGACCACGCCGGCACCTTCACCGCCGAGCCCGGTCTGCCCGGGCACCATGCCGAGACTGATCAGCACGTCGCGGAAGTTGACACCGCCCGCACGGACGGCGATACGGACCTGGCCCGCCGTCAACGGCTCCAGCGCCTCGGGGAACGGCACCGCCGCCACGCTGTCGATCGTCGCCGTCCCCGCGGTGTCCAACCGCCAGGCCGGCCGGCCGACCGGGGGAACCAGCGCGTTCGCCGCGCTCGCCCGGACCAGCCGGGGCACGATCACCCGGCCGTCGCGTACCGCCACCTGCGGCTCGTCGGCGTCGACCGCGTGACCGACCGCGTCGGCCAGCCCGTCGTCGTCGGCCGCGTCCACCAGCACGAACCGGCCCGGGTTCTCCGACTGCGCACTGCGGATCAGACCCCACACAGCCGCGCCGACCGGATCGGGACCGGCACCGCCGGTCGCCTCCGCCACCGCGTTCCGGGTGACGATCACCAGCCGGGCGTCGGCGAACAGCGGCTCGGTCAGCCACTCCCGCACCAGCGCCAGCGTCTCCTGCACGGTCTCCAGACCGCCGTCGACGCCGTTCTCGTCCCGGTCGCCACCGGCCACCTCGGTCAGCACGACCGGCGGCACCGCGGAACCACTTCCGACGATCGCCCGCAACGCGTCCAGATCCGCCAGCGGAACCACTCCCGCGGCCCGCAGCCGCTCACCGCCGAGCACCGCCCACTCCGCGGTCCGCTCGGCCGTCACCGACCCCGCGGCCGGCGACGCCGGCGCCCACTCCAGGGCGAACAGCCCGTTCGTGTGCTGCTGCTGGGTGGCCTGGAGCTGCGCGGCGCTGATCGGCCGGGTGGCCAGCGTGGTGGTGAGGATGAGGTTGCCTGCGGCGTCGGTCAGGGTGACGTGATGGCGCTGTTCGGTGGGGCTGTCGGCATCCGTGTCGGCCGGGGTGATGCGTACTCGGGCGTGGGTGGCGCCTGTCGCGTGGAGGGTGGTGTCGGTCCAGGCGTAGGGCAGCCAGAGCTGCTGGGGCCGGCTGTCGTCCGTGTTGGTGAGTGCGTTGTGGATGAGGGGGTGGAGGGCTGCGTCGAGGAGTGCGGGGTGGATGGTGAGGGTGTGGGTGTTGTTGTCTTCGGTGGTGTCGGTGGTGGGGAGGGTGATGTCGGCGAGGAGTTGGTTGTCGTGGGTCCACATGGTGTGGAGGGCTTGGTAGGTGGGTCCGTAGTGGTAGCCGTGTTGGGCGGCGGTTTCGTAGAAGTTGGTGGTGTCGACGGGTTTGGCGTCGGTGGGTGGCCAGGGGGTGGTGTCGGGTGTGGGGTGGGGCTGGTTGGTGTGGGGGGTGAGGGTGGCGGTGGCGTGGCAGGTCCATGGGCCTGTGTCGCTGTTGTTGGGGTTGTGGGGGCGGGTGTGGATGGTGAGGGTGCGTTGGTTGTTGGTGTCGGTGGGGGTGGTGGTGAGGTGGAGTTGGGTTTTGTGGGTGGGGGAGAGTGTGAGGGGGTGTTGGAGGAGGAGTTCGGTGAGGGTGGTGTTGGTGTGGTCGGCGGTGTGGAGGGCCCATTGGAGGAGGGCGGTGCCGGGGAGGAGGGTGGTGTTGTTGATGGTGTGTTGGGTGAGCCAGGTGTCGTGTGTGGTGGTGGGGAGTAGTCCGGTGTGGTGGAGGGTGCCGTCGGGGGTGTGGGTGGTGGTGGTGAGGTGGGGGTGTCCGGTGGTGCTGACCGTGGCCGTGCTGGCGGGGGCGATCCAGTAGCGGTCGCGTTGGAACGCGTAGGTGGGCAGGTCGACGGTTTTGGGTTGGGGTTGTTGGGGGTACCAGGGGGTCCAGTCGACGGGTGTGGTGGTGTGGAGGCGGGCGAGGGTGTGGGCCAGGGCCTGGGTGTCGGGCTGTTTGCCGGTGAGGGTGCTGAGGGTTGCGTGGTTGCTGTCGGTCGTGTCGAGGGTGTGTTGTACGGCGCTGGTCAGGCGGCGCTCGGGTCCGATTTCCAGGAAGATGCCGGTACGTCGGCCGCGATGTGGGTGACGGCTGGGTGGAATTGGACGGGTTGGCGGATGTGCTGGGTCCAGTAGGTGGGGGTGGTGATGTTGTGGTCGGCGGGTTGGCCGGTGAGGTTGCTGATCAGGGGGATGCGGGGTTGGTGGTAGGTCAGTGCGCTGATGGCTTCGGTGAATTGGTCGAGGATGGGGTCCATGTGGGGGGAGTGGAAGGCGTGGCTGACGGTGAGTGTTTTGGTTCGGCGTCCGCGTTGCTGCCAGTTTGCCGCGATGGTGGTGACCAGTTGGGTGGGTCCGGAGATGACGGTGCTGGTGGGGGTGTTGAGTGCGGCGATGCTGACCTGGCCGTCAGTGTTGGTGAGGTCTGTTTGCAGTTCTTCGGGGGTGGCTTCGATGGCGGTCATGGCGCCGGTGCCGGTGGGGAGGTTGCCCATGAGGGTGGCGCGGGAGGCGATGAGGTGGCAGGCGTCGGGGAGGTCGAGTACGCCGGCGATGTGGGCTGCGGCGATCTCGCCGACGGAGTGGCCGATGACGGTGTCGGGGGTGACGCCCATGCTGTCGAGGAGCCGTGCGAGGGAGACCTGGAGGGCGAAGAGGCCGGTTTGTGCGTAGGTGGTGTGGTGGATCAGGTCGGAGTCCTCGCCGAGGACGACCTGGGCCAGGGGGTGTTCGAGGTGCGGGTTGAGGAGTTCGCAGATCTCGTCGAAGGCGGTGGCGAAGACCGGGAAGCGGGCGTGCAACTCGGCACCCATGCCGGGGCGTTGGCTGCCCTGACCGGAGAAGAGCCACACCGTCTTCCCCGACACCCCCGAATCGGCCGTGGCTGCTTCGACGAGTGCGGCGTGCGGCTGACCGGAGGCCAACGCGTGCAGGGCACCCAGCAGTTCGTCCCTGCTGCTGCCCAGTACGACGGCTCGCTTCTCGAACACCGACCGGGTGGCCACCAACGACCGGCCCACGTCCATGGCGGACGGTACGACGTCCGCGGTGAGCAGGTCCGCCAGCTTGCGCGGCCTGGCCGCGCAGCGCCTCCGCGCTACGGGCGGACAACACCCACGGGACCACGGTCTCGTCGTCCGCCACCGGCTCGGCCTCTTCGACCGCGGTCCGCGCACTCTCGGGGGCCTGTTCGAGGATGAGGTGGCTGTTGGTGCCGGAGGCGCCGAACGAGGACACACCGACCCGGCGGGGTCGGTCGACGGCGGGCCAAGGTGTGTGCTGGGTCAGGAGTCGGACTGCTCCGGTGGTCCAGTCGACGTGTGGGGTGGGTTCGTCGATGTGGAGGGAGGCGGGGAGGTGGCCGTGTTGCATGGCCATGATCATTTTGATGACGCCGGCTGCGCCTGCTGCTGCTTGGGTGTGGCCGATGTTGGACTTGACGGAGCCGAGCCAGAGGGGCTGGTCGTCGGGTCGGTGGGTGCCGTAGGTGGCGAGGAGTGCTTGGGCTTCGATGGGGTCGCCGAGGGTGGTGCCGGTGCCGTGGGCTTCGACGGCGTCGATGTCGGCGGGGGTGAGTGCCGGCGTTGGTGAGGGCTTGTTGGATGACGCGTTGTTGTGAGGGGCCGTTGGGTGCGGTGAGTCCGTTGGAGGCGCCGTCCTGGTTGACGGCGGAGCCGTTGAGTACGGCGAGGATGTGGTGGCCGTTGCGTTGGGCGTCCGATTGGCGTTCGAGGAGGAGGAGTGCGGCGCCTTCGCCCCAGCCGGTGCCGTCGGCGGCGGCGGCGAACGGTTTGCAGCGTCCGTCGGGTGCGAGTCCGCGTTGTCGGGAGAAGCCGGTGAAGACGTCGGGGGTGGCCATGACGGTGACGCCGCCGGCGAGTGCGAGGTCGCATTCGCCGTTGCGCAGTGCCTGGGCGGCGAGGTGCATGGCGACCAGGGATGAGGAGCAGGCGGTGTCGATGGTCATGGCGGGGCCTTGGAGGCCGAGTGTGTAGGAGATGCGTCCGGCGACGACGCTGCCGGATCCGGCGAGGAGTCCGTAGCCTTCGAGGCGGGGGTCGGTGGCGGTGAGGCCGGTGGCGTATTCGTGGTACATGACGCCGGTGTAGACGCCGGTGGCGGTGTTTTTGAGGGTGTGGGGGTCGATCCCTGCGCGTTCCAGCAACTGCCAGGCGGTTTCGAGCATGAGGCGTTGTTGTGGGTCGGTGGCGAGGGCTTCGCGGGGGTTGATGTTGAAGAAGGGTGCGTCGAACTGGTCGGCGTCGTAGAGGAAGGCGCCTTGGTCGGCGTAGGTGGTGCCGGGGTGGTCGGGGTCGGGGTGGAAGAGCCCGTCGAGGTCCCAGCCGCGGTTGTCCGGGAAGGGGCCGAGTGCTTCGCTGCCGGAGGCGACCAGCTCCCACAGGTCTTCGGGGGTGTTGACGCCGCCGGGGAAGCGGCAGGCCATCGCCACCACCACGACCGGATCGTCGGCCTGGCCGATTCGCCGTCCCGCCGGCCGCCCTTGCTGCTGCCGGTGTGGCGGCGGTGGTGCCGGTGAGGTGGTCGAGGAGGTAGGTCGCGAGGGCGTGCGGAGTGGGGTAGTCGAAGACCAGGGTGGCCGGGAGACGCAGTCCGGTGGTGCTGGTGAGGCGGTTGCGGAGTTCGACGGCGGTCAGCGAGTCGAAGCCCAGCTCCTTGAACGGGGCTTCGGCCCGGATGGCGTCGGCGGTGTGGTGGCCCAGCACGGTGGCCGCGGTGGTGCGGACCGTCTCCAGGAGCAGGTCCTGCCGACCGGCGGCGTCGAGCCCGGTCAGCCGTGCGGTGAACGCCGACCCGCTGCCGTGCCGTGCCGCCGCTCGGCGTCGCCCGGGCCGGATCAGGGCGCGCAGGATCGCCGGAGTGGAGGCGCCGTTGTCCGCGCCGGACCGGGTGGGGTTGAGGTCTGCGGCGAGGGTGAGGGGGTGGTCGAGTCGGGTGGCGGCGTCGAGGAGGTCGAGGGCGCGGGTGGTGGCCAGGGGGCGCATGCCGAGGTTGCCGAGACGGGCGAGGTCGGCGGCCGACAGGTGCCGGGTCATGGCGGAGGTCTGTTCCCACAGGCTCCACGCGATGGAGACCCCGGGCAGTCCGAGGGTGCGGCGGTGTGCGGTGAGGGCGTCGGTCCAGGCGTTGGCGGCGGCGTAGCCGGCTTGTCCGGGGTTGCCGATCATGCCGGCGGCGGACGAGAAGACGGTGAACATCCGCAAGGGGAGGTCGGCGGTGAGTACGTGCAGGTTCCACGCGCCTTCGGCTTTCGGTCCGCCACACGCGGGTGAGGCGGTCGGTGTCCCAGGTTTCGACGAGTCCGTCGTCGACCACACCGGCCGCGTGCAGCACACCCACCACAGGGTGGTCGGCGGGCACGTCGGCGAGAGCCAGGGCGAGGGCGTCGTGGTCGGCGACGTCCACCGCCGCGACCTCGGCCTCGCGCACCCAATTCGGCCAGCCGCTCCACCAGTTCCACCGCACCGGGGGCCGCAGGGCCGCTGCGGGACAGCAGCAGCAACCGGGTCACACCGCGCGTACGCACCAAGTGCTCCGCGACCACACCACCCAACACACCCGTACCACCGGAGACCACCACGGTGCCGTCGGCCAGGGAGGACGACTGAGCCGTCTCGTCCTCGGCCACCGGCTCCGGCACCGCGGTCACGCGTACCAGGCGGGGGATCGACACCGCCCCGTTCCGGAACGCGAGCTGCGGCTCGTCGGCGTCGACGGCCCGGCGGACGGCGTCGGTCAGCTCCTCGTCCGCCTCGGCGCCGGGCTCGATGTCGACCAGGGTGAACCGGTCCGGGTGCTCGGTCTGGACCCCTCGGACCAGTCCCCAGACGGCCGCGGCGGACAGGTCGGCGGCCTGGGCGTCGTCGGCGACGGACACCGCGCCGGAGGTGACCAGGACCAGTCGGGAATCGAGGAACCGGGGCTCGGCCAGCCAGGTGCGCACCAGTTCCAGAACACCCAGGACGGTGGCGTGGCCCGACGCGGCGTCCTCGCCGGTCGACGGCTGTACGGCGGCCAGCACGACGGAGGGCACGGCCTCGCCACCGTCGACGGCGGCGATCAGCGCGGCCGGGTCGGCGTGCCGTGCCAGGGAGGAGGCCGCGGGCCACGGGCCGGTGCCGAGCAGCGCCCAGCCACGGTCCTCGTCCTCCGACCGGAGCACGTCCTGCGGAGCGGACAGCGGCGTCCACTCGACGCGTGAACAGCCCGTTCTCGGACTCGCGGCGCGCGGCGCCCAGTTGGTCGCCGTCGGCCGGGCGCATCACGATCGACTCCACGCCCAGCACCGGAGCGCCGGCCGGGTCGGCCAGGACGACGCCCAACTCCCGCCGGTCGGTGCCCTCTTGCATACGCGGGTTGAGCCGGACCCGCACGCTGGTCGCGCCGTGGGCGTGCAGGGCCACCCCGGTCCACGCGAACGGCAGCCACAGCCGTCCGTCGGCGGGCGACGCGTCGGTACCGCCGTTCAGGACGGCGGGGTGCAGTGCGGCGTCGAGCAGCGCGGGGTGGATGCCGAACGTCTCGGCGTCCTCGTCGCCCTCGCCGGGCAGGGTGATCTCGGCGAGCAGGTCGTCGCCGTGCCGCCAGGCCGCCCGGACTCCCTGGAACGAGGGGCCGTACCGGTATCCGGCGGCCGCGGCGCGTTCGTACAGGTCGCTGACGTCGACGGGCTCGGCGTCGGCCGGCGGCCACTGGCCGGTCAGCCCGGTCGCCGCGCCGGAGTGCGGTGTCAGGGTGCCGGTGGCGTGGCAGGTCCAACTCCCCGACGTCTCCGGGACGTCGAGGGCGGGGCAGGAGTAGATGTGCAGGTCGCGGCGGCCGCTCTCGTCGGGAGCGTCCGCGACGACCTGGAGCCGCAGTTCGGTCGAGAGGGACAGCGCCAGCGGCACCTGGAGGGTCAGCGACTCGACCTCGGCGGCGTCGGCCTCGTCGGCCATTCGCAGCGCCCACTCGACGAGTGCCGCTCCGGGCAGGATGACGACGTCGGCGACCTCGTGCTCGGCCAGCCATCCCGCGTTCCCGGCCGCCGGGAGCCGACCGCTCAGCAGGAGTCCGCCGTCGGCGAGTCCCACGGCGGCCGACAGCAGCGGATGGGCGACCGGCCGCAGTCCGGCGGCACCGACGTCGCCGGCCCGCTGCTTGCCCGCCATCCAGTAACGCTGCCCCTGGAAGGCGTAGGTGGGGAGGTCGATGGTGTGGGGTGTGGGGTTGGTGGGGTGCCAGGGTTGCCAGTCGATGGTGGTGCCGGTGGTGTGGGCGTGGGCGAGGGCGAGGGCGAGTTGTTGGGGTCCGCCGTGGTCGCGGCGCAGGGTGGCGACCGTGATGGCGGCGGTGTGCCTGTTTCTTCGAAGGTTTCCTGCATGCCGGGGATGAGGACGGGGTGGGGGCTGGCTTCGATGAAGACGCGGTGTCCGTCGGCGAGGAGTTGGCGGATGGTGGTGGTGAACTGGACGGGTTGGCGGAGGTTGGTGAACCAGTAGTCGGCGTCCAGGCGTTGTGGTGTCGATGCGTTGTGCGGTGACCGCGGAGTAGAAGGCGGTGTCGGTGTGCTGTGGCTTGATGCCGTCCTAGGAGTCGGGCGAGTTCGTCCTTGATGTGGTCGACCTGGGGTCCGTGGGAGGCGTAGTCGACGTCGATGGTGCGTGCGCGGTTGCCGTGGTCCTGGCAGGTGGTGACGAGGGTGTGGATCTGGTCGGCGGGTCCGGAGACGACGGTGGAGGTGGGTCCGTTCGACGCGGCGATCGTCACGTCTTCGACGGTGCTGCCCAGTTCGGTGAGGAGGGTTGTGGTGTGGTTTCGGCTCAGGTTGAGGGAGGCCATGGTGCCGTGGCCGGTGAGTGTGCGGAGTGCTTGGCTGCGCAGGGCGACGATTTTGGCGGCGTCGTGGATGGTGAGTGCTCCGGCGGCGCAGGCTGCGGCTATTTCGCCTTGGGAGTGGCCGATGACGGCGTGCGGGGTGGATGCCGAAGCTTTCCCACAGGGTGGCGAGGGAGACCATGACGGCCCAGAGGGCGGGTTGTACGACGTCGACGCGGGTGGGGTCGGTGGTGGTGTCGGTGCCGCGGAGGACAGCGGTCAGTGACCAGTCGACGTGGGGTGCGAGGGCTTGCTCGCACTCGGCGATCCGCGTGGCGAACACCGGTGAGCTGTCGAGGAGTTCCGACGCCCATACCGAGCCACTGCGAACCCTGACCCGGGAAGACGAAGACCGGGCCGTGGCCCACGTCGCCGACCGCACCCCGCACCACGTCCGGACTCTGGTCGCCGGAGGCCAGTGCGCCGAGCCCGGCGAGCAGCCGTTCCCGGTCATCGCCCACCACCACGGCACGGTGCTCGAACACCGCGCGGGTCGTGGCCAGCGACCAGGACACCTCGGTGTCGGACGCGTCCGGGCCGGCGGTCATCGCCTCGGCCAGTCGCCCGGCCTGCTCCATCAGCCCCGCTTCGGTACGGGACGACAGCACCCACGGCGTCACACCGCCCAGGCAGGCGTCCGAGCCGGAGCCGGTCGCCGGTACGGTCTGCTCCTCCGGGGCCGGCGGCGCGGGAGCCTCTTCCAGGATCACGTGCGCGTTGGTGCCGGAGATGCCGAACGCGGACACACCCGCCCGCCGCAGCCGGTCGCCCGCCGGCCAGTCGACGTCCTCGGTGAGCACGCGGACCGTGCCCGCGCTCCAGTCCACGTGCGAGGTCGGCTCGTCGACGTGAATCGTCGCGGGCAGCTTGCCGTGCTGCATGGCCATGACCATCTTGATCACGCCCGCCACACCGGCGGCACCCTGGGTGTGGCCGATGTTCGACTTGACCGAGCCGAGCCACAGCGGCCGGTCCTCGGGGCGGTCGCTGCCGTAGGTGGCGATCAGCGCCTCGGCCTCGATCGGGTCGCCGAGCCGGGTGCCGGTGCCGTGCGCCTCCACGACGTCCACCTCGGCCGCGGCCAGCCCGGCGTTGGCGAGCGCCTTGCGGATGACCCGTTGCTGGGCAGGGCCGTTGGGGGCGCTGAGGCCGTTGCTGGCGCCGTCCTGGTTGACGGCGGAGCCGCGGATGACCGCGAGGATCTTCCGGCCGTTGCGCTGCGCGTCCGACAGCCGCTCCAGCAGCAGCAGCCCCGCGCCCTCGGAGAAACCGGTACCGTCCGCCGCCGTCGCGAAGGGCTTGCACTTGCCGTCCGGCGCCAGACCGCGCTGCCGCGAGAACTCGGTGATGACGTTCGGGGTGGACATCACCGTCACACCGCCCGCGATGGCGAGGTTGCACTCGCCCTGCCGCAGCGCCTGGACGGCCAGGTGCATCGCCACCAGCGACGACGAACACGCGGTGTCCAGCGTGACCGCCGCTCCCTCAAGCCCCAGGGTGAACGCGATCCGGCCCGACACGACGCTCAGCGCGTTGCCCGTCAGCAGGAAGCCCTCGGCGCTCTTCTCCACGTCCGGGGTACCGAAGCCGGGTACGCCGCATCCCGTGTAGATGGCGGTGGGGGTGCCTTTGAGGGTGGTGGGGTTGATGTGGGCGCGTTCGAGGAGTTGCCAGGTGGTGTGGAGGAGGAGGCGTTGTTGGGGGTCCATGGCGAGGGCTTCGCGGGGGCTGATGTTGAAGAAGGGTGCGTCGAATTGGTCGGCGTTGTGGAGGAAGCCGCCGGTGAGGGTGTAGGTGGTGCCGGGGTGGTCGGGGTCGGGGTGGTGGAGGGTGTCGAGGTTCCAGCCGCGGTTGGTGGGGAAGGGGGTGGTGGCGTCTTGGTGGTTGAGGGTGAGGTTCCACAGGTGTTCGGGGGTGGTGGTGTTGCCGGGGTAGTGGCAGGCCATGGAGGTGATGGCGATGGGTTCGTGGAGGCGTTGTTCGGTGTCGTGGAGTTGTTGGCGGGCGTGGCCGAGGTCGATGGTGACGCGCTTGAGGTATTGGCGGAGTTTGTCTTCGGTGGTCGTCATCGGTCGGCCCCTATCAGGATGAACGCAGTTGCTGGTCGATGAGGGCGAACATCTCGTCGTCCGACGCGGTGTCCAACACCTCGCCATCGACGCCCGTCGCGCCGGCCGGGCGGTCCTCCAGCCTGGACAGCAGCGCCTGGAGCCGGCCCACGACCGTGGCGCGGGAGTCCCCGCCCATGGTGTGACCGCTCAGGGTGCTCTCCAGCCTGGCCAGATCGCCCAGGATGGGGGAGAGGTCGTCGTCCGCAGGGAGCGCCTTCTCCGCGGGGAAGAGTTGCTGCCCGAGATGGCCGGCCAGGACGGCCGCCTCCGGGTAGTCGAAGACGAGCGCCGCGGGCAGCCGCAGACCCGTGGCCGCGGAGAGCCGGTTGCGCAGCTCGACCGCGGTCAGCGAGTCGAACCCCATCTCCTTGAACGAGGCGTCGGCCCGCACCGCGAGCGGATCGCTGTGGCCGAGCACCGTCGAGGCGTGGGTACGCACCAGGTCCAGCAGCGCGCGCTGCCGCTCCGCGGCGGACAGTCCGGCGAGCTGACCGGTCCAGTCCGCGGGCTGCCGCTGGCCCGCGGCGGCCCGGCGGACCGGTGCGGCGGTCTCCGCGACCGCCCGCAGCAGCGCCGGAACCGCCGCTCCCTGCAGACCGCCGAGCGCCCGCGCGTCGAGGTCGAGCGCCACCGGGCACGAACTGCCGTGTGCCTGGGCGGCGTCGAGCAGCGAGAGCGCCTTCGCGTCGGACAGCGGCGTAAATCCTGATCGGGTCATGCGGGCGTGGTCGGTGTGGTCGAGGTGGCTGGTCATGCCGCTGGTGGTGGCCCATAGTCCCCAGGCGATGGAGGTGGCGGGGAGTCCTTGGGTGTGGCGTTGTTGGGTGAGGGCGTCGCAGTAGGCGTTGGCGGCGGCGTAGTTGGCTTGGCCGGGGCTGCCGAGGGTGCCTGCTGCGGAGGAGAAGATGACGAAGGTGGTGAGGGGGAGGTGTGCGGTGGTGTGGTGGAGGTTGGCCGCGGTGGTGGCTTTGGCGGCCCAGACGTTCTGGAGGTGGGTGGGGGTCTGTGTGGTGAGGGTGGCGTCGTCGAGTACGCCTGCGGCGTGGATGACGCCGGTCAGGGGGTGTTTGGGGTCGATGCCTTGGATGACTGGTGGTGAGGGCTTGTCGGTCGGCGGTGTCGACGGCGGTGATGTGGACGGTGGCGCCGAGTTCGTTGAGGCGGGCGGTGAGTTCGGCGGTGCCGGGTGCGTCGGTTCCGCTGCGGCTGAGCAGGAGGAGGTTCGGGCGTGGTGGTCTGCGGACGAGGTGCTCGGCGACCAGTGCGCCGAGGGTGCCGGTGCCACCGGTGATGAGGGTGGTGCCTTCGGGGTCGTGTGCGGGGTGGGATGTCGAGGACGAGCTTGCCGGTGTGCTGGGCTTGGCTCATGTGGCGGAGTGCTTGGCGGGTCTTGGCGAGCGGCCAGGCGTGCACGGGTTGGGGTTGGAGGGTCGCCTTGGGTGAAGAGTTCGGTGAGGGTGGTGAGCATGGTCCGCGATGCGGTCGGGGCCTGAGGCGGAGACCAGGTCGTAGGACCGGTAGGTGATTCCGGGGTGTTCCTCGGCGATCTGCTCGGGGTTGCGGATGTCGGTCTTGCCCATTTCGATGAAGCGTCCGCCGGGGTGCAGGAGGCGGAGTGAGGCGTCGACGAAGTCGCCGGCGAGGCAGTCCAGGACGACGTCGATGCCTGTGCCTTGGGTGGCGGTGCGGAAGGTGTCCTCGAAGTCGAGGTCGCGGGAGGAGGCGCGGTGGGCTTCGTCGATGCCCATGGTTTCGAGGACGTGGTGTTTGCCGGGGCTTGCGGTGGCGTAGACGGTGGCGCCCAGGTGCCGGGCGATCTGTACGGCGGCCATGCCGACGCCGCCGGTCGCCGCGTGGATGAGGACCGTTTCACCGGCCCGCAGGTCCGCCAGGTCCACCAGACCGAACCACGCCGTCAGGAAGGTGCAGGGCACCGCCGCCGCCTGCCGGTAGTCCCAGCCCCGCGGCATCGGGACGACCATCCGGGCGTCGGTCACGGCAACCGAGCCGAAGGCGCCTTCGAACAGGCCCATGACCTGGTCGCCGGGGGCGAGCGTCGTGACGTCCGGCGCGACGTCCAGCACCACACCGGCACCCTCGCTGCCCCGGAACACGCCGTTGTCCGGGTACATCCCGAGCACGATCAGCACGTCGCGGAAGTTGATGCCCGCGGCGCGCACGGCGATACGCACCTGGCCCGCCGCCAACGGCTCCAGCACCTCGGGACACGGCACGACCGACACGCTCTCGACCGTGGCGGTGCCCACGGACGCCAGACGCCAGGCGGACTCGCCCGGCGGCGGCACCAGTTCGCGGGGAGCTCCCGCGCGCACCAGCCTCGGCACCGAGACACGGCCCTCGCGCAGCGCGAGCTGAGGCTCGTCGAGAGCCGCCGCCCGCGTCAAAGCGTCCAGTACGTCGCCGAGTCCGGCGGTGTCGACGTCGACCAGCACGAACCGGCCGGGGTTCTCCGCCTGCGCGCTGCGGAACAGGCCCCACACGGCCGCCGCGGCCGTCTGCGGTCCGCGGGCACCGACGGCGCCGTCCGCGTCGCCGCACGTCACCGCGCCACGGGTCACGATCGCCAGCCGGGAGTCGGCGAACCGGGGCTCGGCCAGCCAGCGCTGCGCCAGGTCCAGCAGGTCGGTGGACAGCGCCAGTGCGGTGGACGGTTCGTCGTCCGCGGCACCGGCCACGCCCGCGAGCACCGTGGACGGCGCCGGCGTACCGGACTCCAGGGCCGCGACCAGCGCGTCGAGGCCGGCGTACCGGCGCGGTCCGTCCCCGGACGCGTCGGCCGGCAGCACCTCGTCGCCGAGGACGGCCCACTCGTCGGCGGACGATCGCGCCGCCGGCTCCGCCGGAAGGGCGACCCAGTCCACGGTGAACAGCCCGTCCACCGCCTGCGCGCCCGCGCCGCGGAGCTGCTGCGCGCTGGTCGGCCGGACCACCAGCGACTCCGCGCACAGCACCGGCGCACCGGCCGGATCGGCCACCACGATCCGGAAGCCGTGCTCCTGCGGGGTCATCCGTACCCGTACCCGGCGCGCGCCGGTGGCCCACAACGACACGTCGTTCCAGGCGAACGGCAGCCACACCTGACCGTCGGCGTACCGGCTGTCCAGCGCCACCGGGTGCAGCGCGGCGTCGAGCAGCGCGGGGTGGATGCCGAACGTGTCGGCGTCCTCACCGATGCCCTCGGGCAGGGTGATCTCGGCGAGCAGGTCGGAGCCGTGCCGCCAGGCCGCGGTGAGCCCTCGGAACGTGGGGCCGTAGCCGTAACCGGTACGGGCGGCGCGGTCGTAGAAGTCCGACACGTCGACCGGCTCGGCCTCCGCCGGGGGCCACTGCCCCACCATCGCCACGTCCGGCACGTCCGCGGGCTGCGGGGTGACCATGCCGGTGGCGTGGCACACCCAGCCGGACCGCCGGTCGTCGGCGTCCGGCCGGGAGTGCACCTGCACCTCGCGCCGGCCGTCCTCGCCGGCCGGTGCGACCACGACCTGCACCCGCAGCGCCTCGGCGGCGGGCAGCACCATCGGCACCTGGAGCGCGAGTTCCTCGACCCCGGCGCAGCCGACCTCGTCGGCGGCGCGCAGCGCCCACTCGACCAGGGCCGCGCCAGGTACCAGCGCCACTCCCGCCAGGACGTGGTCGGCGAGCCAGCCGCTGCCGCCGGCGGCCGGCAGCCGCCCGGTCATCACCAGGCTGCCGTCGGCGAGTTCCACCACCGCGGAGAGCAGCGGGTGCCCGACCGACCGCAGACCGGCGGCCCGCATGTCACCCGGCTCGCTGCCCATGCCCAGCCAGTAGCGCCGGCGTTGGAAGGCGTAGGTGGGGAGGTCGATGGTGTGGGGTGTGGGGTTGGTGGGGTGCCAGGGTTGCCAGTCGATGGTGGTGCCGGTGGTGTGGGCGTGGGCGAGGGCGAGGGCGAGTTGGTGGGGTCCGCCGTGGTCGCGGCGCAGGGTGGCGACCGTGATGGCGGCGGTGCCTGTTTCTTCGAAGGTTTCCTGCATGCCGGGGATGAGGACGGGGTGGGGGCTGGCTTCGATGAAGACGCGGTGTCCGTCGGTGAGGAGTTGGCGGATGGTGGTGGTGAACTGGACGGGTTGGCGGAGGTTGGTGAACCAGTAGTCGGCGTCCAGGGTTGTGGTGTCGATGCGTTGTGCGGTGACGGCGGAGTAGAAGGCGGTGTCGGTGTGCTGTGGCTTGATGCCGTCCAGGAGTCGGGCGAGGTCGTTCTTGATGTGGTCGACCTGGGGTCCGTGGGAGGCGTAGTCGACGTCGATGAGGCGTGCGCGGTTGCCGTGGTCCTGGCAGGTGGTGACGAGGGTGTGGACCTGGTCGGCGGGTCCGGAGACGACGGTGGAGGTGGGTCCGTTGGACGCGGCGATCGTCACGCCTTCGACGGTGCTGCCCAGTTGGGTGAGGAGGGTTGTGGTGTGGGTCTTCGCTCAGGTTGAGGGAGGCCATGGTGCCGTGGCCGGTGAGTGTGCGGAGTGCTTGGCTGCGGAGGGCGACGATTTTGGCGGCGTCGTGGATGGTGAGTGCTCCGGCGGCGCAGGCTGCGGCTATTTCGCCTTGGGAGTGGCCGATGACGGCGTGCGGGGTGGATGCCGAAGCTTTCCCACAGGGTGGCGAGGGAGACCATGACGGCCCAGAGGGTGGGTTGTACGACGTCGACGCGGGTGGGGTCGGTGGTGGTGTCGGTGCCGCGGAGGACAGCGGTCAGTGACCAGTCGACGTGGGGTGCGAGGGCTTGCTCGCATTCGGTGATCCGGCGTGGCGAACACCGGTGAGCTGTCGAGGAGTTCGACGCCCATCCCGAGCCACTGCGAACCCTGACCGGGGAAGACGAGGACCGGGTCCGGGTCCGGTGGGGATGGTGGTGCCCTGGACCAGGGTCGGGTGGGGTTGCCGGGTGGCGAGGGCGGTGAGGCCCGGGAGGAGGGTGTCGCGGTCGTGGCCGACGACCACGGCACGGTGCTCGAACACCGACCGCGTCGTCGCCAACGACCATCCGATGTCGGGGACGGACAGCGACGCGTCTGCGCCGAGCAGTTCCGCCAGGTTCGCGGCCTGCTCGCGCAGCGCCTCCGCACTGCGGGCGGACAGCACCCAGGGGATCACGGTGGTGTCGTCGGTCGCGGGTGCGGCCTCTTCCACCTCATTCTCGGTGGGTTGGGGTGCCTGTTCGAGGATGACGTGGGCGTTGGTGCCGCTGATGCCGAACGAGGAGACGGCGGCGCGGCGCGGGCGGTCGACGCTCGGGCCAGGGCGTGGGCTCGGTGAGGAGCTGGACTGCTCCGGCGGTCCAGTCGACGTGCGGGGTGGGCTCGTCGATGTGCAGCGACGCGGGGAGATGGCCGTGCTGCATGGCCATGATCATCTTGATGACGCCGGCGACGCCCGCTGCTGCCTGGGTGTGGCCGATGTTCGACTTGACCGAGCCGAGCCACAGCGGCTGGTCGTCGGGTCGGTCGGTGCCGTAGGTGGCGAGCAGGGCCTGCGCCTCGATCGGGTCGCCGAGCCGGGTGCCGGTGCCGTGCGCCTCCACCGCGTCCACGTCGGCCGTGGTGAGCCCCGCGTTGGCGAGGGCCTGGAGGATGACGCGTTGCTGCGAGGGGCCGTTGGGCGCGGTGAGGCCGTTGGACGCGCCGTCCTGGTTGACGGCCGAGCCGCGCAGGACGGCCAGCACACGGTGGCCGTTGGCCTGGGCGTCGGAGAGGCGTTCCAGGACCAGCAGTCCGGCGCCCTCGCCCCAGCCGGTGCCGTCGGCCGCCGCGGCGAACGGCTTGCAGCGCCCGTCGGCGGACAGGCCGCGCTGGCGGGAGAACTCCACGAAGGTGTTGGGCGTGGCCATCACGGTGACGCCGCCGGCCAGCGCGAGGTCGCACTCGCCCTGCCGCAGCGCCTGCGCCGCGAGGTGCATCGCCACCAGCGACGACGAGCACGCGGTGTCGACGGTCATCGCCGGCCCCTCCAGGCCGAAGGTGTAGGACACCCGGCCGGACGCCACGCTGGGCGTGCTCCCGGTCATCAGCTGGCCTTCGTAGCCCTCCGGGATCCGGCCCAGGAACCGGCCGCCGTAGTCGTCGTACATGATGCCGGTGACCACCGCGGTGCGGCTGCCGCGCAGGCTCGCCGGGTCGATGCGCGCGTCCTCGAACGCCTGCCAGGCCGTCTCCAGCAGCAGTCGCTGCTGCGGGTCGGTGGCGAGCGCCTCGCGCGGGCTGATCCCGAAGAAGTCCGGGTCGAACAGGGCGGCGTCGTAGAGGAAGCCGCCTTCCCGGGTGTAGCTCTTGCCGACCTGCTCCGGGTCGGGGTCGTAGAGCCCGGCGGTGTCCCAGCCGCGGTCCTCGGGGAACAGCCCGACCGCGTCCACGCCGTCCGCCACCAGCCGCCACAGCTCCTCGGGGGAACCGACCCCGCCGGGGTAGTGGCAGGCCATGCCGACGATCGCGACGAGGTCGTCGTCGCCGGTCACCGCCGTCGGTGCCGGGGCGGCGACCGCGGTGGAGGTGCCCAGCAGCTCGGTGCGCAGGAAGCGTACGAGGGTGTCGGGGGTCGGGTAGTCGAAGATGACGGTGGCGGGCAGGCGGACGCCGGTGGCCGCGTTGATGCGGTTGCGCAGCTCCAGGGCGGTCAGCGAGTCGAAGCCCAGCTCGTTGAAGGCGCGGCCCAGTTCGATGGTCTCCGGTGACGGGTGCGCCAGCACTGTGCCGACCTGCTCGCGGATCAGGTCCGCGACGATCTTGTCCTGTTCGGCGGCGGACCGGCCGGCGAGCCGTCCGGACCAGGAGGGCGCACCGGTGGCGGCGGCCGTCCGCGCGGGGACCCGCACCAGGCGCCGCAGCAGGGCGGGCAGCGATCCGGCGGCGGCCTGCGTGCGCAGCGTCGGGAGGTCGAACCTGGTCGGCAGCAGCGTCGGGTGGGTGGTGGCGAGCGCCGCGTCGAGCAGCGCCAGCCCCTCCTCGTCGGACATCGCGGCGGTGCCGGAGCGGGCCATCCGGGCCAGGTCGGCGTCGGCCAGGTGGTCGGTCATGCCGCCGCCGGACGCCCACAGCCCCCAGGCCAGCGAGGTCGCGGCGCCGCCGGTGGCGCGGACGTGTTCGGCGAGGGCGTTGAGGAAGGCGTTCGCCGCGCCGTAGTTGGCCTGTCCGCCGCTGCCCAGCACGGACGCGGCGGAGGAGAACATGACGAACGCGGCCAGGCCGCTGTCCCGGGTGAGCCGGTGCAGGTGCCAGGCCGTGTCGACCTTCGGCGTCAGCACGGCGTCGAGCTGTGCGGGGGTCATCGAGGTGACCACGCCGTCGTCGAGCACGCCCGCGGCGTGGACGACGGCGGTGAGCCGGTGCTCGGCGGGGACGGTGGCGAGCAGGGCGGACAGCGCCTCGGGGTCGGTCGTGTCGCAGCTTTCGACGCGTACGTCGCTCGCCAGTCCGGCCGCGAACTCGACGATGCCCTCGGCGGCCGGGCCGCTCCGGCTGACGAGCAGCAGGTGCCGTACGCCGTGGGTCTCGACGAGGTGCTGGGCGACCAGTCGGCCGAGCGATCCGGTGCCGCCGGTGACCAGGACCGTTCCATCGGGGTCGAGTGCGGTCGGCGGGGTGTCCTGGTCGGCGGTGGCCCGGATGAGCCGGGGGACCAGGACCTCGCCGGCGCGCAGCGCCAACTGGGACTCCCCGGCGGCGGAGGCGGCCGACACCGCGGCGGCCAGCGCCCGGGCGGAGGCCGCGTCGTCGTCGACGTCGGCCAGCAGGAGCCGTTCCGGGTGCTCGGCCTGTACGGCGCGCAGCAGCCCGAGGACCGCAGCCCCGGCCAGGTCGGCGGGGGCGTCGCCGGTGGCGGCCGCGACGGCGCCGCCGGTCGCGACCACCAGTCGCGTCGCGCCGAGGGTGTCGTCCGCCAGCCACTCCTGGAGTTGACCCAGCATCAGATGGGTGGCGGTGCGCACCCGGACCGGCGGCTCGTCGCCGTCGGAGGTGCCCGGGACGGTCAGCACGACCAGGTCCGGCGCCTGCTGTCCGGCGGCGACCGAGGCGCGCAGCCCGGCGAGGTCGGGGTGGCCGGTGACGGTCGCGGCGGACCGGAGACCGTCGGCGAGGCCGGGGCCGCCGGAGCCGACGAGCGCCCAGCGCCCGGCCGCGGCCGGCGCCTCGGCGGGCAGGGTGAACGCCTGCCAGTCCACCCGGTACAGGGAGTTGTCGACGGCGGGTCGACCGGCCCGCCAGCGGTCCGCGGAGACGGTCCGCAGCGTCAGGGAACCGACCGTGGCGACCGGCGCGCCGGACTCGTCGGACAGGGTCATCGCGACGCTGTCCGGTCCGGTCGGCGTGATCCGCACCCGCAGCCGGGACGCGCCGGTGGCGAGCACCCGCACGTCGCCGAAGGAGAACGGCAGCCGGACGGTTCCGGCGCCACCGCCGGCCTGGTCGTCGCCGGTGAACATCTCGGCGATCGGGTGCAGGGCGGTGTCGAGGAGCGCGGGGTGGACCGCGTAGCGGCCGCAGTCGCCGTGCTGTTCGGGGGCGAGGCGCACCTCGGCGAACATCTCGTCGCCGACCCGCCACGCGGCGTGCAGCCCGCGGAACGCCGGGCCGTAGCGGTAGCCCTCATCGGCCAGCCGCTCGTACAGGCCGGTCACGTCGACCGGGACGGCGTCGACCGGCGGCCACGCGGTCGGCAGCGCCTCGGTGCGCGGTGCCTCCGGAGCCGTGGCGGTGAGCGTTCCGGCGGCGTGCCGCAGCCAGGGGGCGGCCGGTCCGGCGGCCCGGTCGGTGTCGTCCGCCGGGCGGGAGTAGATGGTGACCGGCCGGCGTCCGGCCTGGTCGGCGGCGCCGACGGCGACCTGCAACTGCACCGCGCCCGTGGGGGGCAGCAGGAGCGGGGCCTCCAGGGTGAGGTCGTCGACCCGGTCGCATTCGGCCCGCGCACCGGCGAGCACGGCGAGTTCGAGGAAGGCGGTGCCGGGCAGCGGCACGCCGTCGACGATCGCGTGGTCCCCCAGCCAGGGCTGGTCGCGCAGCGAGAGGCGGCCGGTCAGCAGCAGCCCGCCGTCCGCCGGTTCCACGACGGCCCGCAGCAGCGGGTGTTCGCTCGCGTCGAGCCCGGCGGCGCGGACGTCCGCCTCGGCGTCCGGAGCGGCCCGCCAGTAGCGCCGGCGGTCGTACCGGTAGGTGGGCAGGGCGGTCCGCCCGGTGTCCGGGGGGAACGCGGCGGAGAAGTCGGTGGTGGCGCCGTCGACGTGAAGCTGTGCCAGCGCGCCCAGCAGGGTGCGGGACTCGTCGCGGCCGTCGCGCAGGGCGGTGGCGAAGACCGGCGGCTGCGCGGAGGACGCAGCGGTGCCCCCGCCGTCGGCCAGGCAGTCCTCGGCCATGGTGGTGAGCACAGAGTCCGGGCCGAGTTCGAGGTAGCGGGTGACCTGCTCCTCGTGGAGCGTCAGGATACCGTCGCGGAACCGCACCGCCCCGCGGGCGTGTCGGACCCAGTACTCCGGGTCGCACAGCTGGTCGGCGCCGGCCAGCGCGCCGGTGAGGTTGGAGACGACGGCGATCCGCGGCGGGGCGTAGGCGAGCGAGGCGGCGACCCGGCGGAACTCGTCGAGCATCGGCTCGATCCGCGGCGAGTGGAACGCGTGGCTGACCCGCAGCCGCTTCGTGCGGTGGCCCTGCTCGCGCAGCGTGGCGGCGATCTCCTCGACGGCCTCCTCGTCGCCCGAGACGACCACGGACGTCGGGCCGTTGACGGCGGCGAGCGCCACCCGGTCGGCGAGCCCGGCGAGCAGCGGTGCCACCTGCTCCTCGGCGGCCTCGACGGCGACCATCGCGCCGCCGGCCGGCAGCGCCTGCATCAGCCGGCCGCGGGCGGCGACCAGCCGTGCGGCGTCCGGCAGCGACAGCACCCCGGCGACGTGCGCGGCGACCAGTTCGCCCACGGAGTGGCCGGTCAGGTAGCCGGGGACCAGCCCGAAGGACTCCACCAGCCGGTAGAGGGCCACCTCGACCGCGAAGAGCGCGGCCTGCGTCACCTCGGTACGGTCCAGGTGCCCGGCGCCGTCCGGACCGGCCGGCGTGAGGACCAGGTCGCGCAGCGACCGTCCGAGCAGCGGGTCCAGCGCGGCGCACACCTCGTCGAAGGCGGCGGCGAACACCGGGTAGGTCCGGTACAGCCCGGCGCCCATCCCGGGGCGCTGGCTGCCCTGCCCGGTGAACATGAACGCGGTGCCGCCGATCCGGGCCGGCGCGGACGCCTGCACGACGTCGGCGTGGCCGCGGTCCTCGGCGAGGGCGGTCAGCCGGGCGCACAACTGCTCCCGGTCGGCGCCCAGCACGACCGCGCGGTGTTCGAGCATCGAACGGGTGGTGGCCAGCGACCGGCCGACACCGGTGAGCGGCGCCCGCGGGTGCGCGGCCATGTGCTCGGCCAGCGCCTCGGCCTGTGCGCGCAGCGCCGGGGCGGTCCGGGCGGACAGCACCCACGGCAGCACGGTCCCGTCCGGCAGCGGCGCGCCGGCGGGGGCCGGTGCGGCCTCGGCCGGCTCGGGGGCCTGCTCCAGGATCAGGTGGGCGTTGGTGCCGCTGATGCCGAAGGACGACACGCCGGCCCGGCGGGTCCGCTCGCCGGCCGGCCACTCGACGGGGGAGTCGAGGAGCCGTACCGCGCCGCTGTCCCAGTCCACCGCGGGGGTGGGCCGGTCGGCGTGCAGGGTGGCGGGCAGCCTCTCCTGCTGCATGGCCATGACCATCTTGATCACGCCGGCCACGCCCGCGGCGCCCTGGGTGTGCCCGATGTTCGCCTTGACGGCCCCCAGCCACAAGGGCCGGTCGGCCGGCCGGTCCTGCCCGTAGGTGGCCAGCAGGGCCTGCGCCTCGATCGGGTCGCCGAGCCGGGTGCCGGTGCCGTGCGCCTCCACGACGTCGACGTCGGCGGGCGTCAGCCGGGCGCTGGCGAGCGCCTGCCGGATGACCCGCTGCTGCGAGAGGCCGTTGGGCGCGGTGAGGCCGTTGCTGGCGCCGTCCTGGTTGACGGCGGAGCCGCGGATCACCGCGAGGACCTGGTGGCCGTTGCGCCGCGCGTCCGAGAGCCGCTCCAGCAGCAGCAGGCCGACGCCTTCGGAGAACGCGGTGCCGTCCGCCCCGGCGGAGAACGCCTTGCACCGTCCGTCGGCCGCCAGGCCGCGCTGCCGGGCGAACTCGGTGAAGACGTTGGGGATCGTCATGATCGTCACGCCGCCGGCCAGCGCGAGGGTGCACTCGCCCTGCCGCAGCGCCTGGACCGCCAGGTGCGTCGCCACCAGCGAGGCGGAGCAGGCGGTGTCCACGGTGACCGCGGGGCCTTCGAGGCCCAGCGTGTACGCCACCCGGCCGGACAGCACGCTGGGGGCGTTGCCGGTGACCAGGTAGCCTTCCGCGGCCTTGTCGATGTGCGGGGTGCCGAAGCCGGGGAGCGCGGTGCCCGCGTACACGCCGACGGGGGTGCCCTTCAGCGAGGAGGGGGCGATGCCCGCCCGCTCCAGCACCTCCCAGGACACCTCCAGCAGCAGGCGCTGCTGCGGGTCGATCGCCGACGCCTCCCGGGGGCTGATGCCGAAGAACTCCGGGTCGAACAGGTCGGCGTCGTGGAGGAAGCCGCCCTCCCGCGCGTAACTCGTGCCGGGATGGTCCGGGTCGGGGTGGAAGAGCCGCTCCAGGTCCCAGCCGCGGTTGTCCGGGAACGCGCCCATCGCGTGCCGGCCGGAGGCGACGAGGTCCCACAGCGCCTCGGGGGTGGTGGCGCCGCCCGGGTAGCGGCAGGCCATCGACACGATGGCCACCGGCTCCCGCTGCCCGTCCTCCACCTCGCGCAGCCGTGCCCGGGTGTCGTGCAGATCCGCGGCGACCCGCTTGAGGTAGTCGACCAGCTTCTCTTCGTTGCTCATCTCGAGTTACCCGGCCTTCGGCGTGGAGATCGTGTGCGGGCGCGTCATTGGATCCCGAGTTCCTTCTCGATGAAGTCGAAGACCTCGTCGGTCGTCGCCACCTGGAGTCGTTCGGCCGCCCCGCTCCCCTGCGCCGGGGTGCGGGCCGCCTTCCACTTCGCCAGCAGCGCTTCGAGCCGGTCCGTCAGTACGCCGGGGTCGGCCTCCTCGGAGGTGAGCGCGGTCAGCGTCTCCTCCAGCCCGGCGAGCTGGGCGAGGGCCGGGGCGAAGACCTCGCGGGGTGCCGGCGTCTCCTGGTCCGGCGCGAGCCGCTCGCACAGGTACCCGGCGAGCGCGGTCGCGTCCGGGTAGTCGAAGACGAGCGTCGCGGGCAGCCGCAGCCCGGTGGCCGCCGCGATCCGGTTGCGCAGCTCGACGGCGGTCAGCGAGTCGAAGCCCAGCTCCTTGAACGCGGCCTCGGGGGGCACCGCGCCGGGGTCGGCGTGGCCGAGCACGGTGGCGCCGTGGCCGCGCACCAGGTTCAGCAGGGTGCGCAGTTGCTCGGCCGGTGCCAGTCCGGCGAGCCGGTCCGCCCAGTCGGTCGGCCGGCCGCCGGCCGCCGCGGTCGGCCGGGCCGCCGCCCCCGCGGAAGCCGCCCCGGCCAGGGCGCGCAGCGGCGGCGGCAGGATGCCGGCGGGCTGCGCGGCCAGGGCGCGGATGTCCAGGTTCAGCGCGAGCAGCGCCGGACGCCGGTGCCGCTGCGCCGCGTCGAAGAGTGCCAGCCCCTGTTCGGTGCCGGTCGCGGTGATGCCCAGCCGGCTGATCCGGGCCAGGTCCGTCCCGTCCAGCCGTCCGGTCAGACCGCTGGCCGCCGCCCACAGGCCCCAGCTGACCGAGACCGCGGGCAGGCCCCGCGCCCGGCGCTGTGCGGCCAGGGCGTCGCAGAAGGCGTTGGCCGCCGCGTAGTTGGCCTGGCCGGGGGTGCCGAGGGTGGCGGCGAAGGAGGAGAACAGCACGAACATGCCCAGCGGCAGATCGGCCGTCACCGCGTGCAGGTTGGCCGCCGCCGTGGCCTTGGCGGACCAGACCCGCTCCAGCCGCTCCGCGCCCTGCGAGGGGAGCATCGCGTCGTCGAGCACACCGGCCGCGTGCACCACCCCGGTCAGCGGGTGCGCCGGGTCGATGCCCGCGACCGCGTCCGCCAGGGCGGCGGCGTCACCGGCGTCCACCGCGGCGATCCGCACCACGGCGCCCAGCGCTTCGAGCCGGGCGGCCAGTTCCTCGGCGCCGGGCGCCAGGGAACCGCGCCGGCTGAGCAGCAGCAGATGCCCGGTCCGGCCCGAACGCACCAGGTGCTCGGCGACCAGGCCGCCGAGGGTGCCGGTGCCGCCGGTCACCAGCACCGTGCCGTCCGGATCGACCGGCGGCGGCACCTCCAGCACCAGCTTGCCGGTGTGCCGCGCCTGGCTCAGCTCGCGCAGCGCCTGCCGGGCCAGCCCGACCGGCCAGGCCCGCACCGGCGGCGGGCTGAGCACGCCCGCGGCGAACAGCTCGCCGAGTTCGGCCAGCATCCGCCCGATGCGCTCCGGGCCCGCGTCCGCGATCAGGTCGTAGGCCCGGTAGGCCACCGCGTACTCCCGCTCGACCTCGGCCGGGTCGCGCAGGTCCGTCTTGCCCATCTCCACCAGCCGGCCGCCGGCCGCCAGCAGCCGCAGCGAGGCGTCGGTGAACTCGTTGGCCAGGCTGTTGAGGACCACGTCGACCCCGCGTCCGCCGGTCGCCGACCGGAACGCCGCCTCGAAGTCCAGGTCGCGCGACGAGGCACGGTGCGCCGCGTCCACGCCCATCCGCTCCAGCACCGGGTGCTTGCCGGGACTGGCCGTCGCGTAGACCTGCGCGCCCAGGTGCCGGGCGACCTGTACGGCCGCCGTGCCCACGCCACCGGTGGCCGCGTGGATCAGGACGCTCTCGCCGGTACGCAGTCCACCCAGGTCCACCAGCCCGTACCAGGCGGTCAGGAACGCCACCGGGGCCGCCGCGGCCTGCCGGAAGTCCCAGCCGTCCGGCACCCGGGCGACCATCCGGGCGTCCGCCACCGCCAGCGGGCCGAACGCCTCGTCGAACAGGCCCATCACCCGGTCGCCGACCGCGACACCGGTCACGCCCTCGGCGACCTCGGTCACCACGCCGGCGCCCTCGACGCCCACGGTCGCCGTGTCGTCCGGGTACATGCCCAGCGCGATCAGCACGTCGCGGAAGTTGACGCCCGCGGCCCGTACGGAGATCCGCACCTGGCCGGCCGTCAGCGGCCCGGCCGCCCGGGGGGCGGACACCACCGCGAGATCGTCCACCGACGTCCCGCCGGCCTCGACACGCCAGGCCGACTCACCCGGCGGGGCGAGCAGTTCCCGGTCGGCGTCGGTCCGCACCAGCCGCGGCACCAGCACCGTGCCGGCCCGCAGCGCGAGCTGCGGCTCGTCCGCGCCGACCGCACGCCGTACCGCGTCCGCCAGTTCGGCGCCCGCGTCGAAGGAAGCAGAAGTGTCATCGACGTCGACCAGCACGAAGCGGCCGGGGTTCTCCGACTGCGCGCTGCGCACCAGTCCCCAGACCGCCGCGGCTGCGGTGTCCACCGGCGCCCGGTCGGCGCCGTCGCCGGCCTGCACCGCGTCGCGGGTCAGCAGGACCAGCCGTGCGTCGGCCAGTTCGGGCCGGGCCAGCCACCGCTGGGCCAGTGTCAGCACCCGGCCGGCGGTCGCCAGGCCGTCGTCCGCGGGATCGGTGACCACCGTGGCCAGCACGACCTGCGGAACCGGGGCGCCGCCACCCACCGCGGCGAACAGCGCGTCCAGGTCACGGTGCCGGACCGCCCCCGCCGGCTGCGGGGTGTCGTCGCCCAGTACGGCCCAACTGCCGCCGTCCGCCGCCCAGGAGGCGTCCGCGGAGTCCGGCAGCGGTGTCCAGTCGAGGGCCAGCAGCCCGTGCGTCCCGCGCCCGCCGCCCGACGTGCGCAGCCGGCGGGCACTGGTCTCGCGCAGCACCACGGCGTCCGCGCTCAGCACCGGGGCGCCCGTGGCGTCGGCCACCGTCACCCGCAGCCCGCCCGGCTGCGGCGACAGACGCACCCGCACCCGGGTCGCGCCGCCGGCCCACAGCGACACACCGCTCCAGGTGAACGGGAGCAGCATCGTGTCCCCGGCCGGGTCCGCGCCCGCCTCGACGTCCAGCTGACCGCCCAGCAGCACCGGCTGCATCGCGGCGTCGAGCAGCGCGGGATGGATACCGAACCGGTCCGCCTGACCGGTGGCCTCCGCGGGCAGGACCACCTCGGCCAGCGTGTCCTCGCCGTGCCGCCACACGTTCCGCAGACCGCGGAACGCCGGGCCGTAGCCGTAGCCCGCCGCCTCGGCACGCTCGTAGAAACCCTCGACGCCGACCGGCAGCGCGCCCGCCGGGGGCCACGGTCCGGTCAGCCCCTGCGACGCCGGACCGGCCGGGCCCGGCCGCAGCACACCGGTGACATGACACACCCAGCCGTCCAGCACCCCGTCGTCGCCCTCGGGACGGGAGTGGACCTGCACCGTGCGGCGGCCGTCGTCACCCGCTGCGCCGACGACGACCTGAACCCGCAGACCGCCGTCGGCCGGGAGCACCACCGGCACCTGGAGCGCCAGTTCCTCCACGCCCGCGCAGCCCGCCTCGTCGGCCGCCCGCAGCACCCACTCCACCAGCACCACGCCGGGCAGCAACGTCATCCCGGCGACCACGTGTTCGCCGAGCCAGCCGGCGTGGCCGGTGTCCGGCAGCCGCCCGGTGAGCACCAGACCGCCGTCGGCCAGTCCCACCGCCGCGGGCAGCAGTGCGTGCCCGACCGGTGTGAGCCCCGCCTCGGCGAGGTCGCCGACGCCGGTGCCCCCGACGGGCAGCCAGTACCGCTCCCGCTGGAACGCGTACACCGGCAGCGGCACCGTGCGCGGCGCCGGGTCGCTCGGGAACCACGCCGTCCAGTCCACCGCCACGCCCGCGACGTACGCCTCGGCCAGCGCCTGGCACACCCGCTCGGGGCCGCCCTCGTTCCGGCGGAGCGTGCCGACGGTGACGGCCGTGGCACCGGCCGCCTCGATGCACTCCTGCATGCCGACGGTCAGCACGGGGTGGGCGCTCGCCTCGATGAACACCCGGTACCCATCGGCGATCAGCGCCTCCATGGCCTGGGCGAACCGGACGGGCCGCCGCAGGTTGGTGAACCAGTAGCCGGCGTCCAGTCCGGCGCCGTCCATCCGGGCGCCGGTCACCGTCGAGTAGAAGCTGACGTCGGTGTCCGCGGCGGACACCCCCGCGAGGACCGTCGCCAGTTCGCCGGCGATCCGGTCGACCTGCGGGCCGTGCGAGGCGTAGTCCACGTCGATGGTGCGGGCCCGCAGCCCGGCGGCCTCGGCGGCGGCCACCGCCTTGGCGACCTCCTCCGGCGGACCGGACACCACCGTCGACGACGGCCCGTTCATCGCCGCGACGACCACACCGGGCGCGTGCTCCTCGGCGAGCAGCTCCGCGCGCTGAGCGCCGCAGCCCAGCGAGGCCATGGCACCGAGACCGGACAGTACCCGTAGCGCCTGCGAACGCAGCGCCACCACCCGGGCGCCGTCGTCCAGCGACAGCGCACCGGTGACGCAGGCCGCCGCGATCTCGCCCTGCGAGTGGCCGACGACCGCGGCCGGCCGCACGCCGTACCCGGCCCACACCGCGGCCAGCGAGACCATGACCGCCCACAGCACCGGCTGCACCACGTCGACCCGGTCGATGTCGGCCGCGTCCGCCGCGCCCCGCAGGACATCGGTCAGCGACCAGTCCACGTACGGGGTCAGCGCCTTCTCGCACTCCGTGATCCGCTCCGCGAACACCGGCGAGGAGTCCAGCAGCCCGGCGCCCATGCCGACCCACTGCGACCCCTGCCCGGGGAAGACCAGCACCGGACCGGAGTTCGCGCCGACGGCCGTGCCGCGCACGGTGGCCGGACCCGGCTCGTCCGCCGCCAGCCCCGCCAGCCCGGCGAGCAGACCGGACCGGTCGCCGCCCAGCAGCACCGCACGGTGCTCGAACGCCGAACGGGTGGTGGCCAGCGACCAGCCCACCTCCGCCGCGTCGCCCTCCGCGCCGTCCCGGCCGAGGAAGCCGCCCAGCCGCTCGGCCTGCGCCCGCAGCGCCGGCTCGGTACGGCCCGACAGCAGCCAGGGCACCACGCCGCCGGCCGCGTCGGCCGGCCGGACGTCGGCCGACTGCCCCGCCGGCTCGGGGGCCTGTTCCAGGATCACGTGCGCGTTGGTGCCGGAGACGCCGAACGCGGACACCGCGGCCCGGCGCGGCCCGCCGGTCACCGGCCAGTCCGCCGGCTCGGTCAGCAGGCGCACGTCGCCCGCGCTCCAGTCCACGTGCGGGGTGGGCTCGTCGATGTGCAGGGTCCGGGCCAGTTTGCCGCGGCGGAGCGCCATCACCGTGTTGATCACGCCGGCCACGCCGGCCGCCGCGTGGGTGTGGCCGATGTTCGACTTGATCGAGCCCAGCCAGCAGCGGGCGGTCCGCCGGCCGGTTCCGCCCGTAGGTGGCGAGCAGCGCCTCGGCCTCGATCGGGTCGCCGAGCCGGGTGCCGGTGCCGTGCGCCTCGACCATGTCGACGTCGGTGCCCGACAGCCCCGCGTTGTCCAGCGCCCGCCGGATGACCGCTTCCTGGGCCACGTCGTTGGGCGCGGTGAGGCCGTTGGAGGCGCCGTCCTGGTTGATCGCCGAGCCGCGGAGCAGCGCCAGCACCTGGTGGCCGTTGGCCCGGGCGTCCGAGAGCCGCTCCAGCAGGACGAGACCGACGCCCTCGGAGAACCCGGTGCCGTCGGCCGCGGCCGCGAACGGCTTGCACCGGCCGTCGGGCGCCAGGCCCCGCTGCCGGGAGAACTCGGTGAACATCACCGGGGTGGACAGCACGGTGACGCCACCGGCCAGCGCGAGGTCGCACTCGCCCGCCCGCAGCGCCTGCCCCGCCGTGTGGATGGCCACCATCGAGGCCGAGCAGGCGGTGTCCAGCGTGACGGCCGGCCCCTCGAAGCCGAACGTGTAGGCCACCCGGCCGGAGACCACGCTGGTGAGGCTGCCGGTGGTGGCGTAGCCCTCGAACCCCTCGGGGATGCGCGGCATGCCGGAGATGTAGTCCTCGCTCGACACCCCGACGTACACGCCGGTCGAGGTGGACCGCAGGGAGACCGGGTCGATCCCGGCGCGCTCCAGCGCCTCCCACGACAGCTCCAGCAGCAGCCGCTGCTGCGGGTCCATCGCCAGCGCCTCACGCGGGCTGATCCCGAAGAAGCCCGCGTCGAACCGGTCGACGTCGTACAGGAAGCCGCCCTGGCGCACGTAGCTGGTGCCGAAGTGCGCCGGGTCGGGGTGGAAGAGGCCCTCCATGGCCCAGCCGCGGTCGGTGGGGAAGTCGCCGATCCCGTCGCCCCCGGACAGCACGAAGTCCGACAGCTCCTCGGGGGAGCGCACCCCGCCGGCGAACCGGCAGGACATCCCCACGATCGCCAGCGGCTCCTGGCCCTGCTGCTGTTCCTCTTCCAGTTCGCGCAGCCGCAGCCGGGCATCGTGCAGTTCGGTGGTGACCCGTCGCAGATACTCGACGAGCTTCTCCTCACTAGCCAACTCCGTCACCGGCCTTCAGCGTCGCGGCGCACATCGGAGAGCACGCCGAGCTCGTTGTCGATAAAGTCGAGGATCTCGTCGGCCGTCGCGGACTGGAGCTTGTCCGCGGTGTCGGGCGTACGGGCCGATGCGGCCGACGCCTTCCACTTCGCCA
Organism: uncultured Actinomycetota bacterium; assembly: GCA_963820715.1. Lineage (GTDB taxonomy): Bacteria > Actinomycetota > Actinomycetes > Streptomycetales > Streptomycetaceae > Actinacidiphila. Next base: position 33,248 of record CAWGAU010000013.1, read on the forward strand.
ACACGCCCTCCAGTCGCGCCGCGACCGCCTCCAGGTCGGCGTCCGCCGGGGCGCCGCCGTCCAGTGCGCCCTCCAGCCGGGCCAGGTCGGTGAGCAGCGGATCGGCCGCCGTCCCGCCGGCGCCCGTACCGCTGCCGCCCGCGTCGCCGGGGGCGAGGCCGTCCTCGACGCGGCGGGCCAGCCCCTCCAGCGTCGGGTGCCGGAAGACGACGGCGGCGGGCAGCCGCAGGCCGGTCGCGGCGACCAGCCGGTCGCGCAGTTCCACGGCGGTCAGCGAGTCGAAGCCGAGGTCCTTGAACGGCATGTCGACCCGCAGCGCCCCGGCGTCGTCGTGCCCGAGCACGGCGGCGGCATGACCCCGCACCAGATCGAGCACCAGACGCCGCCGTTCGGCGGGCGCCAGCCCGGCCAGCCGGCCGGCCCAGTCGACGGACGGGACGGCGGAGGCCGCGGTCGCCCGGACCGGCGCCCGGCCGGATGCCACGGCCGACGCGCGCCCGGCAGTGCTCGCCGCGTACACCTGCCGCGCGGTCTGCGGACGCAGCACCACCGACTCCGCGGTCAGCACCGGAGCCCCGACGGCGTCGGCCACCGTGATCCGCAGCGTGCGCTCGTCCTCGGCGTCCTGCTCCTGCGGGGACAGCCGTACCCGTACGTGACCGGCCCCGGCTGCCAGCAGCGTGACGCCGTTCCAGCCGAAGGGCAGCCACACCCGGTCCGCGGGCTCGCCGTCGCCGGTCGCGGTCAGCAGCACCGGCTGCAACGCGGCGTCGAGCAGCAGCGGGTGGATGCCGAAGCCGTCGGCGTCCGTACCGGTCCCCTCGGGCAGGTCGATCTCGGCGACCAGATCCCGGCCGTCCCGCCACAGCGCCCGGATGTTCCGGAACTCCGGCCCGTAGCCGTAGCCCCGCTCCTCGGCGCGCTCGTAGATCCCGGCCAGTTCCACGGCCTGTGCGCCCGGCGGCGGCCAGTGGCCCTCCGGCCCGGCGTCCACCGCCACGGCCGCACACGGACCCAGCAGGCCCGCCGCGTGACACGTCCATCCGTCGACGGCACCGGCCGGCCGGGAGAAGATCCGCAGCTCACAACGGCCGTCCGCGTCCGCGGCCCCGACCACCAGCTGTGTCTCCGCACCCTCCGGACCGGGCAGCGCCAGCGGCGCCCGCAGGACCAGCTCCTCCAGCGAGGCGGCCCCCGCCTCGTCGGCCGCCCGCAGCGCCCACTCCACCAAGGCCGCGCCGGGCACCAGCCGTACGCCCGCGACCGTGTGGCCGCCGAGCCAGCCCGCGTCGTCGCCGCCCGGTAGCCGGCCGTTCAGCACCAGACCGCCGTCGGCCAGCCCGACCGCCGAGGACAGCAGCGGATGCCCGAGCGACCGGCCACCCGGTGCGTCCTGGGTGCGCCGCCCGTCGCCGGTCGCCAGCCAGTACCGCTTCCGCTGGAACGGATAGGTGGGCAGCGCGACCCGGCGCGACCGGGGGCGGTCCGCGAACCAGCGGGTCCAGTCGACCGCGATCCCGCCGGCGAACGCCTCGCCCAGCGAAGCCGCGAGCCGCGCCGGCCCGCCGTCGTCACGGCGCAGCGTCGGCACGGTGACCGCCGTGACGTCGGCCGCCTCGAAGCACTCCCGCATGGCCAGCGTCAGCACCGGATGCGGGCTGGCCTCGATGAACACCCGGTACCCGTCGGCCAGCAGGGCGTCGATCGCCGGGGCGAACCGCACCTGCTGCCGCAGACTGGTGAACCAGTACCCGGCGTCCAGCTTCTCGGGCTCCTGCCGGGAGCCGGTGACCGCCGAGTAGTACGCGACGTCGGAGCCGCGGGGGGCGATGCCGGCCAGCTCCGCGCCGATCACGTCGGCGAGCCGGTCGACCTGCGGGCCGTGCGAGGCGTAGTCCACGTCGATCAGCCGCCCGCGGTGCCCGGCCGTCTCGCACGCCGCCAGCACGGTCGTCATCTGCCCGGGCGGCCCGGAGACCACCGTGGAGAAGGGGCCGTTGAGCGCCGCGACCGCGATCTGCCCGGCCTCCTCGCCCAGCTCCGTGAGGAACGCCTGCGTCTCGTCGCCGCTCAGGCCGAGCGACGCCATCGCGCCGTATCCGGCCAGCACGCGAAGGGCCCGGCTGCGCAGTGCCACGACCTTGGCCGCGTCCCGCAGCGACAGCGCCCCCGCGACGCACGCGGCGGCGATCTCGCCCTGCGAGTGCCCGACGACGGCGGCAGGCACCACGCCGAAGCTCTCCCACACGGCGGCGAGCGAGACCATGACCGCCCACAGGACCGGCTGCACCACGTCGACCCGGCCGATGTCGGCCGCGCCGTCGACCCCGCGCAGCACATCGGTCAGCGACCAGTCGGTGAACTCCGCGAGCGCCTGCTCGCACTCGGCGATCCGCGCGGCGAACACCGGGGAGGAGCCCAGCAGTTCGACGCCCATGCCCAGCCACTGCGAGCCCTGGCCCGGGAAGACCAGCACCGGGCCGGCCACCGCCGTGCCGGCCGCCGCGGGAGGCAGCTCGCCGGAGGCCACCGCCTCCAGGGCGGCGAGCAGTTCGCCGCGGTCGGCGCCGGCCACCACCGCGCGGTGCTCGAACGCCGGGCCGCCGGTCGCCAGCGCCTGGCCGACGTCGGCCATCGGCAGCGTGCGGTCGGCGGCGTACCCGGTCAGCGCACGGGCCCGGGCCTGCAACGCCGGACCGCTGCGGGCGGACAGCACCCAGGGGATCACGGTGGTGTCGTCGGTCGCGGGTGCGGCCTCTTCCACCTCTTCATCGGTGGGTCGGGGTGCCTGTTCGAGGATGACGTGGGCGTTGGTGCCGGAGATGCCGAAGGAGGAGACGGCGGCGCGGCGGGGGCGGTCGACCTCCGGCCAGGGGGTGGTTTCGGTGAGGAGTCGGACTGCTCCGGTGGTCCAGTCGACGTGTGGGGTGGGTTCGTCGATGTGGAGGGAGGCTGGGAGGTGGCCGTGTTGCATGGCCATGATCATTTTGATGACGCCTGCTGCGCCTGCTGCTGCTTGGGTGTGGCCGATGTTGGACTTGAGCGAGCCGAGCCAGAGGGGCTGGTCGTCGGGTCGGTCGGTGCCGTAGGTGGCGAGCAGTGCCTGGGCCTCGATCGGGTCGCCGAGGGTGGTGCCGGTGCCGTGCGCCTCGACCGCGTCCACGTCGGCGGCGGTCAGCCCGGCGTTGGCGAGCGCCTGCCGGATCACCCGCTGCTGCGAGGGGCCGTTGGGCGCGGTGAGGCCGTTGCTGACGCGCCGTCCTGGTTGATCGCCGAGCCGCGGATCACCGCGAGGACCCGGTGGCCGTTGCGCTCGGCGTCCGACAGCCGCTCCAGCAGCAGCAGTCCGGCGCCCTCGCCCCAGCCGGTGCCGTCGGCCGCCGCGGCGAACGGCTTGCAGCGCCCGTCCGGCGCCAGACCGCGCTGCCGGGAGAAGCCGGTGAACATCCCGGGCGTCGCCATCACGGTGACACCGCCCGCGAGCGCGAGCGTGCAGTCGCCGCTGCGCAGCGCCTGGGCGGCGAGGTGCAGGGCGACCAGCGACGACGAGCAGGCGGTGTCCACGGTGACCGCCGGGCCCTCCAGGCCCAGGGTGTACGACACCCGGCCGGACGCCACGCTCGACGCCGCGCCGGTCAGCAGGTGCCCCTCGAACTCCGCGCCCGCCTCGTACAGCCGGGGGCCGTAGTCCATCGACGTGGCGCCGACGAAGACCCCGGTCGGGCTGCCCTTGAGCGAGGACGGGTCGAGGCCGGCGCGTTCCAGCAGCTCCCAGGACGTCTCCAGCAGGAGGCGCTGCTGCGGGTCGGTGGCCAGCGCCTCGCGCGGGCTGATCCCGAAGAAGTCGGCGTCGAACTCCCCGGCGTCGTGGAGGAATCCGCCCTCACCGGTGGAGCTCGCCCCCGCCCGGTCCCGGTCCGGGCCGAGCAGTTCGGCCAGGTCCCAGCCGCGGTCGCCGGGGAAGCGGCCCGATCGCGTCCACGCCCTCGTCGACCAGGCGCCACAGCGCCTCCGGGAGTCCGCGCCGCCGGGGTAGCGGCAGCTGATCGCCACGACGGCGACCGGCTCGTCGGCGGCGGCACGGGCGACGGCCGCCGGAGCGGCCGCGGCTCCGAGGCCCCCGGCCCGGTCGTGCTCGGCGCGCAGGTGCGCGGCGACGGCGACGGGGGTCGGGTGGTCGAAGGTCAGCGTGGCCGGCAGCGGCAGACCGGTGGTGTCGGCGAGCCGTTCGGCCAGCTCGGTCGCGGCCAGCGAGTCGAAGCCCAGCTGCTTGAAGGTCAGTTGCGGGTCGATCCGGTCCGGCGTGCCGTGGCCCAGGACCACGGCCGCGCTGCTGCGGACCAGCGCCAGCAGCTCCGCCCGGGTCGCGGCGGGGGCGCGGGAGGACCGCGGGGCGGCCGGCTGCCGCGGCGCGGAGTGCCCGCCGACGGCCGGGGCGGCCGCCTGCGGGACGGGTGCGTCGGTGGGCCAGTACCGCTCGCGCTGGAAGGCGTAGGTCGGCAGGTCCACCCGGCGGGGCCGCTGCCCGTCGAACGCCCGCTCCCAGTCGACGGCCACGCCCCGCACATGGGCCTGGGCCATGGCGGCGACGAACGTCTCCACCTCGGGGCGGTCGCGGCGCATCACCGCGAGGGCGGCCGGCCGCGGTTCGCCGTCCGGCAGCGCGCCGAAGCACTCCCGTGCCATCCCGGCCAGCGCGGCGTCCGGTCCCAGCTCGACGAACGTGCCGACGCCGAGGTCGCACAGGTGCCGCACGCCGGCGGTGAACCGCACCGGCCGCCGGGCGTGGTCGGCCCAGTAGTCCGGCGAGCGCAGCTGCGCCTCGGTGGCCGGCAGCCCGGTCACGTCGGACACGATCGGGACGGTGGGCGCGGCGAAGGTCAATCCGGCGGCGACGTCGCGCAGTTCGGCGAGGATGCCGTCCATGTGGGCCGAGTGGAACGCGTGGCTGACCCGCAGCACGGAAGCCTTGCGTCCGCGGGCCTGCCAGGAGGCGGTCGCCTCCAGCACGGCGTCCCGGTCGCCGGAGACCACCACGGAGGCCGGTCCGTTGACGGCGGCGAGGTCCAGCCGTCCGGCGTACTCCCGCAGCGCCTCGTCGGCCTCGTCGGCGGTGGCCTGCCAGGCGGCCATCGCGCCCGGCGTGCCGACCGACTGCATGAGCCGGCCCCGGGCGGCGACCAGCGTGCCCGCGTCGGGCAGCGAGAGCACCCCGGCGACGTGCGCGGCGGCGATCTCGCCGACCGAGTGGCCGATCAGATGGTCGGCGGTCAGCCCCCACGACTCGGCGAGCCGGTAGAGGGCCACCTCGATCGCGAACAGCGCGGGCTGCGTGTAGGCGGTCCGGTCCAGCAGCGGGGCGGTGCCCTGCGGCGGGTCGGCGGCGAAGACGACGTCGAGCAGCGGCGTCTCCAGGTGCGGGTCCAGGGCGGCGCACGCCTCGCGCAGCGCGGCGGCGAAGACCGGGTAGGCCGCGTACAGCTCCCGTCCCATGCCCAGGCGCTGGCTGCCCTGGCCGCTGAACAGCACCGCGACCCCGCCGTGCGTCCTGCTGCCGCGGACCAGCCCGGCCGCGTCCCGGCCCTCGGCCAGCGCGTCCAGCCGCTCGCGCAGCTCGCCGCCGTCCGCGCCGAGCAGGACGGCCCGGTGGGTGAAGGTGGTCCGGGTGGTGGCCAGCGAGTGGCCGACGTCCACCGGGTCGGGTTCCGGGCAGGTCCGCAGCCGCTCGCGCAGCGCGTCCGCCTGGGCGGTCAGCGCCGCCGGGCTCGCCGCCGAGAGCAGCCAGGGCACGACCGGCGGTGCGTCCGCCGCGGTCCGCGGCGCGGGGGCCGACGCGTCGGCGGGCGCCTCGGTGAGCACGACGTGGCAGTTGGTGCCGCCCATGCCGAAGGAGCTGACGCCGGCCGTCAGCTCCTGCTCCGGGTCCGGCCAGCCGCCCAGCTCCGTCTGCACCCGCAGCCCCAACTCGGCCAGCGGGATGTCCGGGTGCGGGGTGGCGAAGTTGAGGCTCGGCGGGATCTGCCGGTGTCTGATGCTCAGGGCCGCCTTGAGCAGCCCGACGACACCGGCCGCGGCCTCCAGGTGCCCGACGTTGGTCTTCGCCGAGCCGACCCGCAGCGGCGAGCCGGCCGGCCGGGTTCTGCCCAGCGCCGCGCCCAGCGCGGCGGCCTCGACCGGGTCGCCGACCGGGGTGCCGGTGCCGTGCAGTTCGACGTACTGCACCTCGGCGGGTGCCACCCCGGCCCGTACGTACGCCTGCCGCAGCACGTCCTCCTGCGCCGCGGCGCTCGGACGGTCAACCCGTCGGTGTCACCGTCGTTGTTGACGGCGCTGCCCCGGATCACGCAGTACACCGTGTCGCCGTCCGCGACCGCGGTCTCCAGCGGCTTGAGCAGCAGCACGCCGCCGCCCTCGCCGCGCACGAAGCCGTTGGCCCGCGCGTCGAAGGTGTAGCACCTGCCGTCCGGCGACAGCCCGGAGAACCGGGCGTCGGCGGCCCGCATGCTGTCCTCGGTCAGGATCAGGTTCACCCCGCCGACCAGCGCGAGGTCGGCATCCCCCTGCCGCAGGCTCTCGCAGGCCAGGTGCACGGCCACCAGCCCGGAGGACTGCGCCGCGTCCACCGTGAGGCTCGGCCCGCGCAGCCCCAGGCGGTGTGAGACCCGGTTGGCGATGATGCTGCGGTGCAGGCCGGTCATGGTGTACGGGGTGACCCCGTCCGGTCCCTGACGGTGGGCCAGCGCCGCGTAGTCGTCCCAGATGGCGCCGACGAAGACCCCGGTACGGCTGCCGGCCAGCGTCTCCGGGCGGATCACCCGCGTCCTCCAGCGCCTCCCAGGCCAGCTCCAGCATCAGCCGCTGCTGCGGGTCCATCGCCAGCGCCTCGCGCGGCGGAACGCCGAAGAAGCCGGCGTCGAACATGTCGACCCGGTCCAGCAGCCCGGCGAAGGACGGCGCGGCCTGCGGGCCCGCGGTCCAGCGGCCGGCCGGCAGCGGGGAGACGGCGTTCTCCGCTCCGCACAGCAGTCGCCAGAACGCCGCGGGCGTGGGCGCGTGCGGAAGTCGACACGCCAGGCCCACGATCGCGATGGGGCTTGTCGGTCGCGGTGACTGGGCCCGGTCGCTTGCAGCCATCACACCCCATACTCGGTTCGAAGAACGCTTCGTCGTGGCCTCGCGGCGGGAGGCTTCCGGCGGGGCCGGATTCCGCGCCAAGGTACGGGCGCGAAGGCATCAAGCATTCTTTGCACCGGCTCTAAAGCCTTGCTAATACTCCGGCGGCTGTGCGTCATCGCCGCAGGTCGGGGTGGTGTTCGGGGAGTGTCGGCCGACCCGCCCGGGACAGGCCGGTGCCTCCATGGGTGGGCGCGTACGGCGCGGTGTCCCTTCGGTGGAGGTGGTTGCTTCTCCTTCGACCGGAAACCGCCGTCCGTCCGCCGGGACACCGCGTCGTTTCAGGACACGCCGGCCGGGGCGCCGAGCGCCCTGGCGAAGGAGGGGCCGTCGACGGGTTCCGGGTCGCCCGGGCCGGGGGCGTACCCGATCCGCGCCGCGGCACGCGAACGTCGGCCGCCCGGCGAGCACGAAGGCCGAGCAGACGGCCAGGGCGGTGCAGGACGGCCTGATCTCGCTGGACGAACTGTGAGGGCCGGGGCCTACGGCGCGGCGCGCAGCCGGGGCGCGCCGGTCACCGACATCACCAGTGAGTAGAGCGCCGTCGTCGCGGTGATGAACAGGCGGTTGTTCTTCGGGCCGCCGAACGCGATGTTGGAGACCGCCTCGGGCACGCGCAGCCGGCCGATCAGGGTTCCGTCCGGGTCGTAGCAGTGCACCCCGCCGAGCATCGCGGCCGCCCACAGCCGTCCCTGGTCGTCGAAGCGGATGTTGTCGAACCGGCTGTCGCCGCCGGTGGTCTCGGCGAAGACCCTGCCGTCCGACAGCGTGCGGTCGTCGCGCACGTCGAAGACCCGGATCTGGCCGGCGCGGGTGTCCGAGACGTAGAGCCGGCGCTCGTCGCGGGACAGGACGAGGCCGTTCGGGCCGTTGAAGCCGTCCGCCGCCAGCGTGACGGCGCCCGTGCCCGGGTCGATCCGGTAGACGTGGCAGGCGCCGATCTCGCTCTCCGCGCGGAAGCCCTCGTAGTCGGTGGTGATCCCGAAGTCGGGGTCGGAGAACCAGATCGACCCGTCGGAGTGGACGACCGCGTCGTTGGGACTGTTGAGCCGCCTGCCCTCGAAGCGGTCGGCCAGCACGGTGACCGTCCCGTCGTGCTCGGTGCGGGTCACCCGGCGATTGCCCTGCTCGCAGCTGATCAGCCGGCCCTCGCCGTCGAGCGTGTTGCCGTTGCTGTGGCCCGCGGGGGAGCGGAACACCCCTGTCGCGCCGGTCTGTTCGTCCCAGCGCAGCATCCGGTCGTTGGGGATGTCGCTCCAGATGAGCTGGCGCCAGGCCGGCAGGTAGACCGGGCCCTCGGCCCACCGGCAGTTCCCGTACAGCTTCTCCAGCCTCCCGTCACCCCAGACGCACCGCCCGGTCCGGAAGCGCTCGTCCAGGACCTCGTACACCGAGTCGTAGGTGTCGTCTGACATTGTCAAGCCTTTCTGGTCATTCACCGAACCTCATTCGCTGTTTGAGTGATATCTGAGAACGAAGTACGGTGTCAATCATGGATGACGTCGACCGTGAACTCATCGCCCTGCTCCAGCAGGACGCCTCCCAGCCCTATGCCGCCCTCGGTGCGGCGGTGGGCCTGTCGGCGGCCGCCGCCCACGAGCGGGTCCGGAAACTGCGCGAGCGCGGAGTCGTCCGCCGCACGACCGTGGACGTCGATCCGGCGGCCCTGGGGTGCGGCGTGCTGGCCTTCGTCATGGTCGAGTCGTCGGCGTGGATGGGCGACTCGGCCGAGGCATTCGCCGCCATCCCCGAGATCCAGGAGGCGCACGTGATCGCGGGCAGCGCCTCCGTGCTGCTGAAAGTGCGCACGGCCACCACCGAGGGGTTGCAGGACGTCCTGCGCCGGGTCTACGCCGTCGCCGGCGTCAGCGGCACCCAGGCGATCGTCTCCCTGGAGTCCTTCTTCGAGCGCCCCGTCTCCCCGCTGCCCGGCTGACGGGCCCACCGGGCCGCCTTCCCGGCGGACCCGGCGGGGGCCTCGGCGGGTGAGGGGCGGGATGCCGGACGGGCCGTTCGTTCGTCCGGGTGGAGTGTGCGGCCCGCGCGAATGAAAGGCCCCGGTCCTGGGTGGGGATGAGACCACACCATCCGCGCTCGCGCACAGGGAAGTGATCCCGTTGAGGGCTCCGTTCACCGCCGCCTGCGGTCTGCTGGCCGCTGTCGCCGCCTCGGCCGGCCTGGCCGCACCGGCCCGGGCCGGTGCGGCCGTCCCCGTCGCGGCCACCGCCGCCCGGGCCGCCTCGGACACCGCCACCCACACCGTCGGCTTCGAGACCGTCACCGTGCGGCGCACGGCCGCGCGGGAGGTGCGCGTCACGGTCTCCGCCAAAGGTGCCAAGCCCGGCGGTACGACCCTGACCTCCCATCACCGTGACGGCGCCGTCGTCGTCACCGCCGGTCCGCTCGGCGGCACCAACCGCTTCCACGCGGACTTCACCGTACGGACCGTCAACTTCAGCGGGGACTTCTGCCGGTCGGGAGTGTGCCGGCCGGTGGCGCTGTGGTGGCCGATGCCGCAGCTCGCCCCGGCGCCCGCCGCCTCCGGCTGACCTCGGCCCGCCGTGCGCCGCGCCCCTTCCGTACGCCGGGCCGGTCCCGCCCGGGCCGCCGGCGCGCCCCCCTTCCCGGCGGCGGTTGCGCTGTCCGGGCGAGCGTTGCGTGCGCCTGTCCCGGCCCGCCGGGCCACCGGGATTGACTGGCCCGCACGGCTCGCCCCGGCCGCAGCCGGACGGGCGGCAGGGCGCGGCGGTGAGGGAGGCGTGCGGAGCGGTGGAGGGAGTCGAGAGCACCCGGCTGGACTACCGGGCCCTGTTCGCCGCGGTGCCGGCGGCCCTCGTCGTGCTCGACCGGGACCTGCGGATCGTGGCCGCCAACGACGCCTACACCGAGGTCACCGGCCGCTCGGCGGCCGACCTGACGGGCCGCCGCTTCTTCGACGCCTTCCCGCCCGAGCCGGGGGAGCCGGCCTCCGCACGGCGCCGAGGTCCAGCGCCGGTCGCTGGAGACGGCGCTGGACACGGGGCGGACCGACATGCTGATGCTGCACCGGTTCGCGATTCCCCGGCCGGACGGCACCGGCCGCTTCGAGCCCCGGTGGTGGAACGTGGTGAACCGGCCGCTGACCGGCGCCGACGGACAGGTGGAGCTGATCATCCACCGTATCGACGACGTCACCGAGTTCGTCCGGTCGGTGCGGGCCGGCGAGACAGCGGCGCCGCAGGACGCCGGGGCCGGGGCGCCGCGCGCCGAACTGTTCACCCGGGCACGGGAACTCCAGCGCTCCAACGTCCGGCTCCAGGAGTCGACGGCACGCACCCGCGACGTCGCGCTGACCCTCCAGCGCGCCATGCTGGCCACTCCGGACCTGGCCGGGCACCGCGAGATCGCGGTGCGCTACCGGCCGGCGCTGGAGGGCATGAACGCCTGCGGCGACTGGTACGACGTGGTCGACCTGCCCGACGGACGGCTGGCGCTGACCGTCGGCGACGTGGTGGGCCACGGCGTGGACGCCGCCAGCGTGATGGGCATGCTGCGCAGCGCGCTCAGCGCGGCGATCCGCGTCTCCGACGGGCCCAGCGGCGCCCTGGAGGCGCTCGGCCTGTACGCGCGGTCGATGCAGGGCGCGATGGCCACCACCACCTTCGCCTGCCAGGTGTTCCCGGCCAGCCGGCTGCTGACCTACAGCAGCGCCGGCCACCCGCCGCCGGTGCTGATGCACGCCGACGGCACGTACCGCTGGCTGGACCGCGCCACCGACCCGCCGCTTGCGGTACGGCTGGAGCACGTGCCCCGGCCGCAGGCCACCGCCGACTACCGCGACGGGGACACGCTGGTGCTGTACACCGACGGCCTGATCGAGCGGCGCGGGGAGGACATCGACGCGGGACTGTCCCGGCTCGTCGGCGCCGTACGGGAACGGCGCGGACTGCCCCCCGAGCAACTCGCCGACGGGCTGCTGCGGGCCATGGCCGATCCGGCCGGCCAGCAGGACGACATCTCCGTACTGGTGGCACGGCTGGACGGCGGCGCCTGACGGAGCGTCGGACCGGCCGCCCGCGCGCTCCGTCCGAGACCGTTCGTCGCCGAGTTCGGCCGGCGGGCACCGCCCGCGTACGCCACTTTGCGCCGGGCGCTGAGCGTCGTGTGCCGGGTGAGCGGCTGGAGCCGGCCGGGCCCGGAAGCGCTCCGGGCGCGATCCGCTGCCTCGACGCCCGCCGCTCGGACCCGCCCGGCCCCCGGCAGGGAGGTCGGCACCGGTGATTGCGGGAGTCGGGCCGGTGCGGCCCGCACCTTGACGTCGTCGAGGCGCCCACCCTATTGTCCGGGCAGATACAGGGATGGCGTCTACGTACATGAACTCTCGGTGACCCGCCATCCCTTGCCGCATGCCCGGGGTCGCCCTGCCCACCCCGGCTCCTGCGGCCGGCTGAAACCCCGCCCCTCAGCAGAAGTGAGGCACGACATGGCCGATCTCCCCACCCGCCGGCTGGTGCTCGGCGCCATGGCCGGCGGGGCCCTCGCCACGTTCGCGGGCAGCCCCGCGGCTTCCGCGGCAACCGGCGGCCCCGCCGGCTCCTCGGCGACGTACACCGCACCCGCGGCCCGTACCCGGATCGACCTCAACTCGGGCTGGAAGTTCGTCAAGGCCGACGTCAGCGGCGCCGAGGCGGCCGGCTTCGACGACTCCGCGTGGAGCTCGGTGAACACCCCGCACACCTGGAACGCCGCCGACGGCTCGGACGGCGGCGGCAACTACTACCGGGGCATCGGCTGGTACCGCAGGCACTACACGGTGCCGGCCGACCTGGCCGGGAAGATGCTGTTCCTGCAGTTCGCGGGCGCCAACCAGGTCGCCGACGTCTGGGTCAACGGCGTCCACCTCGGGCCAGCACAAGGGCGGCTACGCCCGGTTCCGGTTCGACGCCACCGCGGCGCTGGCCGCCGGCAAGGACAACGTCATCGCGGTGAGGGTGACCAACGCCGACGACCCCGACATCGCCCCGCTGGACGCGGACTACACCTTCCAGGGCGGCATCTACCGCAACGTCAGCCTCTGGGCCGTCGACAAGCTCCAGGTGCAGATGCTCGACTACGCCGGGCCCGGCGTCTACCTGCGCCAGCGCCCGGTCAGCGCCGCCTCGGCGACCGTCGACGTGACGACGAAGCTGTGGAACAACAACAGCGCCGGCCGGTCCGTGGTCGTACGGACCGTCGTCACCGACGCGGCCGGGACCGTCGTCGCCGACGCCAGCACCCCCGCGCAGGCGCTCGCCGCCGCCGCGGGCGCCACCGTCGTCCAGACGCTCACCCTCACCCGGCCGCGCCGGTGGAACGGCCTGGCCGACCCGTACCTGTACAGCGCGAACGTCGAGATCCACGACGTGACCGCGGCCAGGACGCGGTGACCGACGTGGTGACCGAGCCGCTCGGCCTGCGCACCTTCGCCCTCGACGCCGCCACGGGCTTCTCCCTCAACGGCGCCCACCTCGGCCTGCACGGCGTCAACCTGCACCAGGACCGGGCCGTCGAGGGCTGGGCGATCAGCGACGCCGACCACACCCAGGACTTCGACCTCATCCAGGAGATCGGCGCCACCACGATCCGGATGGCGCACTACCAGCACGACCAGAAGGACTACGACCTCGCCGACGAGCGCGGGCCTCGTGGTGTGGGCGGAGATCCCGCTGGTCAACGGCATCACCGACTCGGCCGCGTTCACCGCCAGCACGCAGGACCAGCTGCGCGAGCTGATCCGGCAGAACTACAACCACCCCTCGATCGCGTTCTGGAGCATCGGCAACGAGCAGGACAGCGACGACACCGCCACCAACACCCTGCTCGGCGCGCTCGCCGGCATCGTCGGCGTCCGAGGACCCGGACCGGATCTCCACCTACGCCACCGACCTCGGCGACAGCGCCGGCGTGGCCCTGCCACACCGAGCACCTGCGGGTACAACAAGTACTACGGCTGGTACGGCGGTTCCAAGGACGGCGACCTCGGCGCCTGGGCCGACAACCTGCACGCGGCCTCGCCGACCCGCACGTTCGCCATCTCCGAGTACGGCGCCGGCGCCAACACCACGCAGCACGCGCTCAATCCGGCCGCACCGAGCGCCTCGGCGGAACGTTCCACCCGGAGGAGTACCAGTCGCTGCTCCACGAGGCGGCCTGGGCCCAGCTCGCGGCGCGGCCGTACATCTGGGGCACCTTCGTGTGGAACATGTTCGACTTCGCCTCCGACTCCCGCAACGAGGGCAGCCAGCCGGGCATCAACGACAAGGGGCTGGTCACCCGGGACCGCGCGACCCGCAAGGACGCCTTCTACTGGTACAAGGCCAACTGGGCGGCCACCCCGACGCTCTACATCACCAGCCGGCGCTGGACCCAGCGCACGGACGCGGCAACGGAGTTGAAGGTCTACTCCAACGCCGGCCAGGTCTCCGCCACCCTCAACGGCGCCTCGCTGGGCACCCTCAGCAGCGCCGACCGCGTCTTCCGGTGGACCGCGGTGACGCTGAAGCCGGGCGCCAACACCGTCACGGTCACCGCGACCATCGACGGCGCCACCCACACGGACACGGTGACCTGGACGCTGGCCTAGGGTCTGCCGTCGGATCTCCGCGGGAGATCCGGACGGCAGACCGTGGCCCGGCCGCGCCCCCGGGCCGCGGCCTCGCCGCGATTCCGCCCGGGGGCGCCGGATCAGGGCAGGCGCCAGATCTGGTTGCCGCCGGGGTCGTGGCAGGTCCAGATCTCCAGCCGGGTGCCGTTCGCGGCGCTGCTGTCCGGGTCGTCCAGGCACTTGCCGGACTGCGGGTTGACCAGCGACGCGCCGTTGCTGTCGCTCCACCGCCACTGCTGGGCGGCGGTGCCGTTGCAGGTGTAGAGCTGGACCGTGCTGCCGTCGGCGGTGCCGCCCGAGGCGACGTCCAGGCACTTGCCGAGCGCGTGCAGGGTGCCGTCGTCGCCGATCGCCCACTGCTGCGCGGCGGTGCCGTTGCAGTCGTAGAGGTCCACGGGCGTGCCGTCGGCGGAGGCACCGCCCGTGACGTCCACGCACTTGCCGCTGATCGCGGAGCCGACCGGTCCCGTCGGGCCGGTGCCGGCCGCTCCCTCGGGCCAGGTGATCTGGGACGAGTGGTAGAAGCGCAGGCCCATGACGTCCCAGCGCGGACCCTGCGCGGCCAGCCGCTGGGCGAAGCCGGTGAAGTCGTGCGTCGACTGCGGGGACCAGCCCAACTCGGCGTAGGCGGGCAGCCGCGGGAAGCTGAGGTAGTCGATGTCCTGGGGCGTCGTCACCGTCTCGGACCACAGCGGTGCCTCGATCCCGCGCACCGACGAGGCCGGCGCGCCGGACAGGAAGGTGCCGGGGTCCCAGCCGTACGCGGACTGCACGTCGGTGTCCGCGGCCCAGTCGAGCCCGATGACGGTGCTGCCGTTGTACTTCTGGTCCATGTAGGCGTGGTTGGCCGGTGCCATGATGACCCCGGTGCCGTTCGCGGCCGCCGCGGCGAGCGCCGGGTCGGAGCCGGAGGTGTCCCAGTCCACGGCGACCGTGGAGGGCTGCAGGGTGGAGCCGACGATCTGGTTCCAGCCGATCGCGGTCTTGCCGTGCTCGACCACGTCCTGCTGGGCCCAGGTCATGAAGGTGGCGTAGTCGGAGGCGCTGGTGCTGTGCGCCTCGTCGCCGCCGATGTTGATGTACGGGCCGGGGGTCAGCGCGGCGACCTGGCCGATGACGTCGTCGATGAACGCCTCGGCGGTCGGCAGGTCGGTCATGCACAGCGAACTGGCGCCCACGGCGGTGCTGGTGGAGACGGGCGCCGCCTTTCCGTCGCAGTTCAGCGACGGGTAGGAGGACTGGGCCGCCCCGGTGTGCCCGGGCATGTCGACCTCCGGGACGATCGTGATGTAGCGGGCCGCCGCGTAGGCGACGATCGCCCGGTAGTCGGCCTGGGTGTAGTAGCCGCCCGGGCCGCCGCCGACCCCGGTGGCCCCGCCGATCGCGGTCAGGTCCGGCCACCCGTTGATCGCGAGCCGCCAGCCCTGGTCGTCCGTCAGGTGCAGGTGCAGGTAGTCGATCTTGTAGAGCGCGAGTTGGTCGATGTACCGCTCCACCGTGGCCACACCGGCGAAGTGCCGCGCCACGTCGAGCATCGCCCCGCGGTAGGCGAACCGCGGGTGGTCCACGATGTGACCGCCCGGCACCGTCCACGGGCCGCTGCCCGCAGTCGCGGACTCGATCTGCGGGGGCAGGATCTGACGCAGCGTCTGCACGCCGGCGAACAGTCCCGCCGGCTGCTGGGCGCGGATCACGACGCCGGCCGCGGTCACGTCGAGCTGGTACCCCTGCGTCCCGACCGAGGAGTCCGCTCCCGACAGCAGCAGCGTGATGCCGTCCCCGGGCGCGGTGGAGACGGAGGTCACCGGCAGCGGGTAGCCGGTGGAGGGGCGCAGGATTCCGGCCAGGTAGTCGCCGATCTGCCCGGCCGCGTCGGACGCGGCGTCGGTGTGGACGGCGGTCGCGGAAGTGATCGCGTAGGACACGGCGGTGTCGGGCTGGACCAGCGCCGGTTCGGGGACGATGCCGCCCATCGTCGCCGAGGCCGGCGTGGCCGCCTGCACGGTCTGGCTCCCGGTCGCGGCTGCGGCGCCTGATACCGCCAGGGCCAGTACGGCGATCGAGGCGACCGCGCGCCCCGCGCCCCACCGCCGGCCGGGCCGTGCCGCGGTGCCCGGCTGTTTCCTTGGCCTGCGGCCCCGAGCGGTTCGGGGCCAGTGAACGGTCACCATGAAGACCTCCAGCGGAGTTGGTGCTGCGCTGATGGGGGGAGGGGAACGGCGGGACCGGGCAGACCGGTGGGTCTGCCATCATGCGCAGGAAGCTACTCCCTTAACACAAAGTGGTCTAGACATCTAGCAGGTCTAGACCATTTGGCTCGCCCGAATCCGGCCAACGCCCGCCGCTGACGACCGCTTTCGTCTCCCGCCGAGGCGGCCCGCGTCGGGGCGAATGCTCATTCTTGCTTGATCAAGCCGTGTAATGCGCAACTCAACTCATCCAAAGACCTTGTTTGCGCACGCGTGCGCATCTAGTCTCTGGCACGTCCACTGTCGTCGGCGGGACGGCAGCGGACGGCCGCAGCCGTTCGACGTCCGACGGCGGGCCTGCGCGCGCCCGCACCCGTACGGCCTCTGCTCGTCGTCGACCGTCGAGAGGAACCCACGATGCACCTCGCACGTGATCTGGCCAGCCCGCGGCGCAGGCCGCTGGCGGCCGCGGTGTCGGCCGCGGCCCTGACGCTCGCGCTGTTCACCGGAGGCGCGGCCGGCGCCCCGGCCGCTTCGGCCTCCACCACGGCCACCTCGGGGGACGGCGCGCCACTGGCCGTCACGCCGCCGATGGGCTGGAACGACTGGGCCCACTACCAGTGCGGCTACACCGAGTCCACGATTCTGCAGAACGCCCGGGCGATGGTCTCCTCGGGGCTGGCCGCGAAGGGCTACAACACCGTCACCGTCGACGACTGCTGGATGAAGACGGCCCGCGACGCCTCGGGGAACCTGGTCGCCGACCCCACCCGCTTCCCCGACGGCATGGCCTACGTCGGCACGCAACTCCACTCCCTGGGACTGAAGTTCGGCATCTACGAGGACGCCGGCACGACCACCTGCGGCGGATACGCGGGCAGCGGAACCACAGGGCGGCAGGACCTCGCCGACCTGTTCGCGTCCTGGGGCGTGGACTACCTCAAGCTCGACGGCTGCAACGTGCCCGCGGTGTCCGGCCAGACGACCAGGAGCAGACGTACCGGTCCGCGTACGCGCAGATGTCCCAGGCGCTGACGGGCATCGGGCCGCGACATCGTCTTCTCCGAATCGGCCCCCGCGTACTTCCAGGGCACCACCGACTGGGACACCGTCCTGGGCTGGACCGGCCAGTACGGGCAGCTGTGGCGCGAGGGGTACGACATCGCGACCTACAACTCCTCGTCCCCCTCCACCAGCCGGTGGAACAGCGTGCTGACCAACTACGGCTACAACCACTCGATCGACCGCTACGAGAGTTCGGGGAACTGGAACGACCCGGACTTCCTGATCGCCGGCGACCCGGGGCTGACCGCCGACGAGTCGAAGAGCCAGATCGCCCTGTGGGCCGTGATGGGCGCGCCGATGATCATGAGTGACGACGTGGGCGGCCTGTCCGCCGCCTCAGTCGCCGCACTCGGCAACAGCGACGTCATCGCCGTCGACCAGGACTCCCTGGCCAGCCCCGGCTACGTCGTCTCGCAGAACGGCTCCCTGGACGTCCTGACCCGCCAACTGGCAGGCGGCGCCCGCGCGGTGGCCGTCCTCAACCGGGGCGGCTCGGCGGTCACCGCGAGCACGACGACCGCGGACGTCGGCTTCACCGGCGGATCGGGCTGCACGTACACGGCGAAGGACCTCTGGGCGGGGACGACGTCCACCACCACCGGATCGATCACCGCCCAGATCCCGGCGCACGGCACCGCGATCTCCGGGTGACACCCGGCGCCGGGTGCGGCGCGACCACGAGCGCCGGGCAGATCACCGGCGCCGCCGGCAAGTGCCTCGACGACTCCGGCAGCGGCACCGCCGACGGGAACCCCGTCGTCCTCTTCGGCTGCACCGCGAACGCCAACCAGCGGTGGACGCTGCCGGGCGACGGCACCGTCCGCACCCTGGGCAAGTGCCTGGACGTGGCGGGCGGGGCCACCGCGGCCGGCACCGCCGTCGATCTGCGCACCTGCGACGGTTCCGCCGGACAGCAGTGGACCTACGCGCAGAGCGGCAACCTGACCAACCCGCACGCGGGCCAGTGCCTGGACGTCACCGGCGGCGGCACGGCCGACCTGACCCCGCTGGAGATCTGGCCGTGCGGGACCAACCAGACCAACCAGACCTGGTCGCTGCCGGGTTGAGTGCCAGGGCCGCCGGGGTCAGGGCCTCGGCGGCCCGGTACACCGGCGGCGGGCCGGCAGACGACCGCCTGCCGGCGACGAGACGCAAGGAGACCGATCCCGTGAACATCGCCGAACGCGCCGCAGCCGCCCACCGCGCGGCGCAGCGGCACCCTGCGGACCAGCCGTCGGCGTACGACTGCGACGCCGATGTCGACCGCGTCGCCCGGCAGTTGGCGGCGCTGCTCGGGGTCGATCCGCACCGGGTGCGGCCCGACCGCAGGCGGGCCCGGCTCTCGCTGCCGCTGGAGCCGCTGACCCTGCACGTCGCCGATCCGGACGACCCGCGGCGGACCTACACCTTCACCTACCTCGACCCCGCCTACCACGACGAGCCGTTCTTCGTGATCGGCCCCTGCCCGCGGTGCTCGGCCGGCGTGCCCCTCGCCGAGATCCGGACCCTCGCCGACCTGGGGTCCTTCCTCGCGGCCGGCCCGCAGCCGCTGCCGCTCCGGCACGGGGGCCCGCCCGACGGCTACCCCGACGCCTTCGACGAGCACCCCGCGCACACGGCGGCCTGCCCGTACCGGGAGTCGCGGCGGGTCGGGCTGATGCGCCGCGGGCGCTGCCCGGAGGCGCCGGACGCCGAGGTCCGGCCGGCCGAGGCCGAGCGCGTGGAGATCCCGTTCGAGCACCGCTTCCCGTGGATCACCGCGCCCGCCGCCCGGCCCGCGCTGCGTTCGCATGCGTAGGCCGGGCGGGCGGGGACGGGGCGTGGTGAACCGGATGCCTGGGCCCGAGCCGACGGTGGCAGGGGCCCGCCGGCTCAGCGGTAGGTGAGCGTCACCGTCCTCGACACGGGCAGGGACGGGGTGCGGATGGTGAGGGTGCGGGACGCGGGATCGTAACTGCTGGTGACCGTCGTCCCGTTGACGGTGATCCGGGCCGGTACGGCGCCCACGTCGTGGATGCGCGCGGTCCAGGCGCGGTTGGCCACCGCCCCGGTGTATGTGCCGTGCCGGGCGGCGATGGTGAGGGTGCGGGTGCGGTCGGTGTAGCGGATGGCGGTGGTCGCGCTCTGGTGGGCGCTGGTGGTGGTGCCGTTGTCCTCGTAGAGGCTGAAGTTCCCGTCCGCGCCCGCGGCCACGTCGAGAGTGACCTTGGTCAGCGGGTTCTGCACGTCGTTGGTGACGTGGTCGGTCCTGGTCGGCACGATGGAGCCGGCCTTGGTGAACACCGGCATGGAGTCGAGGTCGGTGGTCACGTCGGCGGTGGTCGGCCCGGTGTAGGTCTTGCCGGTGAAGTAGTCCGTCCACTGCCCCGGCGGGAACCACACGGACGTCGTCACCGATCCGGTCCCGGGCGTGGTGACGGGGGCGACCAGCATGTCGGACCCGTAGAGGTACTCGCTGCCGGCCGTGGCGTAGGCGTCCTGCTCGTCCGGATAGGCCAGGTAGGTCGGCCGGGTGACGGGCACGCCGGTCTGCTCGGCCTGCTGGGCGAGGGTGTACGTGTACGGGACCAGGTCCTCGCGCAGGTTGAGGAACTTCTCCGCCGAGGTCCTGGCCGCCGCGCCGTACTGCCAGGGCAGCCGGTCGCTGTGGTTGCCGTGCAGCCGGTCGACGGGCTGGAAGGCGCCGAACTGCACCCAGCGGGCGTACAGGTCGTCGGCGAGCTTGGTGCTGCCCGGCTCGGCCCCCGTGGCCTGGGTGCCGTCGTTGTTGAACCCGCCGATGTCGTGGCTGACCGCGGACAGGCCGGTGGCGACCGACTCGCCCGGTGTGTAGCCGACCTCGTTCTTGAGGGTGTCCCAGGTGGAGGTGGTGTCGCCGGTGAAGTGCACGGTGGTGCGCTTGTCGGCCCACGGGCCGGTCGGCACGCCGGTCGGGCCGCTGTAGCCGCCGGACTGCAGCGAGCCGTAGGCCCGGGAGAACGCGAAGCCGCGGCCGACGGTCTTGTCGGTGTCGGTGGCGTACTGCTGGTTGATCCACGCGTCGGGGGTGACGCCGGCCAGCGACGACTGGCTGTTGTCGCAGCACCAGTCCAGCCACCAGAAGTCGGCGCCCTGCTGCTCCATGGTCCGGTGCAGGTCGAGGTACGCCTTGAGCTGGTCGGGGTCGCCCCAGTCGAAGGCGTAGCAGTGCTGCCGGCCGCGGTGTGCAGGACGGGTCGTCCTTGGCGAGCTTGCTCCTCGGCGGTCGCCTGGGCCTGGGCGAACTGCGGGTCGGAGCGACTCGATGCTCGGGTGGATGTTGAGGGTGTTGTGCAGGCCCTGGGCGGCGGCCCAGTCGAAGAAGCCCTTCGGATCGGGGAACTTGGCCGGGTCCATCTCCCAACCGTTCCAGGTGCTCGGGCGACTTGAAGTCGGTGTCGGTGACCAGGACGTCGAGCGGCACGCCCTCGGAGCGGAACGCGGGCAGGATGGTGTTCTCGTAGTCGGCCGCGGTGTGGTCGTAGTACTCGGAGTACCAGACGCCGTACGCCCACTGGGGCAGCAGCTCCGAGCGGGCCGGTCAGGGTCGCGAGGTCGGTCAGCCCCTGCTGGTAGTCGTGGCCGTACCCGAAGACGTAGCCGTCCTGGTAGGGCGTGCCGCCGTGGCCCGGCCGCGGGGTGACCTTCTGGGTGGAGGTGTCGTAGATCGCCGACGGGGTGTCGTCGAGCAGGGTCCAGCCGTCCTGGTAGAGCAGGCCGGGGGTGGTCGGGCGCGCTGCCGTTGACACCGTCCAGGCCGCGGCGGTAGCCGCCGAGCGGGGCGTGCGGTGCCAGCAGCGGCGGCGCCGGCGGCGGCGACGGCGACGGTGTCCAGGTTGACGTGGCAGCTGGCCGCGTCCGGGCAGCCGATCGTCACGTCGTTCGCGCCCGCGGCCAGGGTGACCGGCACGGAGACCGTGCGCCAGTCGTCCCAGCTGCGGTGACCGGGCAGCGTCGCGGTGGCCGCCGTACCGGAGCCCGCCTGTACCGAGACGGTGCGCGGGCGCCGACTGCGCGTTGGCGTAGCGCAGCTGGAGTGCGTAGGTGCCGGCGGACGGGACGCCGGTGACGTGCACGGTGTCGCTCGCACCCTGCTGGAGCTCCGGCGACGAAGCCGTTGCCCGCGTAGTCGTTGTGGTTGCTCGGCGCCGACGCGCCGCCGGCGAGTGCGCCGGTCTCGGCCTCGCAGGTCCCGCCGAAGGCGCAGTCGGCCGGAGCGCGTGCCCGCGGGCGCCGGGTAGGACGCGCCGGGGGTGACCAGGGCGAGGCTGTCGACGTTGACGTTGCCCGAGTCGGCGGCCGTACGGGACAGGGTCAGGGTGTGCGTCGCCCGCGGACAGGCTGCACGGTGGCGGACGCCAGCGCCCAGGTGTTCCAGTCCGCGGTCGTCGGCAGGGACAGTTGCTGCCCCGCTCCGCCGTCCACGGCCAGGGTCAGGGTGCGGGTGGTGTTCTTGCCGTCGCCGCCGAGGCTGTTGGCGTACCGCGCGTCGAACTGGTAGCTGCCCGTGCGTCGGCACCGTCACCGTGAACGACAGCGCACTGCCCGTGCCCTGGAAGCCCGCGGCGAATCCGCTGCCCGTGTAACCGGTGTGATCGCTCGCAACCGACAGCCCGCTGAGGCCCAGGTCCTCGGCCTCGCACAGGGTGCCGGGCGCGCACGTGGCGGACGCGGCGCTCCACGGGCTCGCTGTCACGTCCTGCTGGCCGCTCTTCAGCCGGACGTCGAGGTTCTGGCCGGTGAACGCGCCCGAGCCGACCTTGTACTCCAGCGTCATGGCGGACGTGGTGAGCGTCAGCCAGCCGTCGCTGGTCGACTGGGTGAAGGGCGTGGACGCGAAGCCGTCCCGGCCGATCGCGTTGAAGGTGGCCGCGTCGACGAACGACGCGTCGCCCGCGTACTCGGTGCGGATCAGCGTCGGCGACAGCACCTCGAAGCGGGCGTCGCCCGAGGTCACCGCCGAGGCCGAGGCCCCGGTCGCTGGTGCGGCGGACACCTGCCCGCCGGCGCACAGCATGGTCGCGGCCGTGGCCGTGACGGCGAGGACCGAGAGCGTTCTGCGGCGTAACCGCATGCGGTGTCGCACGGGAACTCCTTTGGCTGGTGTGCCGACGGCCGGCGGCGCCGGTTGCCTGCCCCGTACACGGGGCGGCAGGGCAGGAGTGTGATCGCTGCCACAAAGCCTGTCAATGCGCAGCCGGAAGCGAATCCGGGCACGTCCCTCCACGAGTGCGTCCCGGACGTCCCTGGCCGGACGGAGCCGTCGGGAGGGGAGGTTCAGACGATCTGCTGGGAGATCCACGTCATCGCGGTGGGCAGCATCGCCTTCCACACCTGGGTGTTGTGGCCGCCCTTGCTGATGGTCAGCAGCCGGCTCGTACCCGGGTGGTGCAGCGTCTTGAGCAGCGACTTCGGCCGCGAAGACCGTGTCGCTGTCCTGGTAGCTGCCCGCCATGAGCAGCACCACGTCCGGCTGGCGCCGCGCGTCGCGCAGCTCCAGGTACGGGTTGTTGGCGCGGGCCAGCGCCGGGTCGCGGGTCACCAGCCCGGCCAGCGGGGCGTTGTAGCCGGACAGGCTGACCACCGCGTGGAAGCGGCGCGGGTGGTGCAGGGCCAGGTTGGTGGCGCAGTAGGCGCCCGCCGAGTAGCCCATGGTGGCCCAGTGCTTCGGGCCGCCGAGCACCCGGAAGTTCTGCTGGACCAGGCCGGGCACGTCCTCGCCGAGCCAGGTGGAGGTCAGGCTGCGGTGCGGGACGTCCGCGCAGCCGGGGTCGACCGTGCCCAGGACGTTCATCTTGGGAGCCACCAGGATCATCGGCGCGGCCCGGTGCGCCCGGATCAGGGCCGACAGTTCGTGCCCGGCGTCCATCGCGCCGAACCAGGCCCCGGGGCTGCCGGGATAGCCGGGCAGCAGCTCGACCACGGGGAACCGGGTGTGCCGGTAGCCGGGCTGCTCGTACTGCGGCGGCAGCCAGACCTCGATGGTGCCCGATATGTGCGACCGGGGGCCGAAGCCGGTGGTCTTCAGGGCGCCGCCCTTGGCCGGTGAGAACCGCAGGCGCTCCACGCGGCCGCCGTTCGACCGGGGCGCCGGCGAGGTCGTGGCCGGCGTCGTCGAGCCGCACCTGGCCGTCGCTCCCCGACAGGTCGCTCCACGACTCGTACAGGCCGTAGGTGTTGTTCACCCACACCAGGACGGCCAGGACGGCCGCCGCCTGGCTGAGCAGCACCATGCCCACCCGGGCGGTGGCGCGTGCCGCCGTCGGGCCGGGCACGCGGTTCCAGACCAGCAGCATCGAGTGCCACCACGATCGGCACCAGGGCTGTGCACAGCACGAAGAAGGCCGTGCCCGTGAGACTCATGGTGCACCTTTCGAACTCACCGCCGCGCGCTGCCAGGCGCATCGTTTACCCGCTAGTGCTGTGGCCGGAGAGGTTTGCCTGGTTCACGGCGTCCCGTGCGGTGCGTCGCAAGGCGGAGGTCCGGTCCTCGTACCGGGCGTACTCGGACGGGTCCGACAACGCAGGGAGGTGCCGTGCGGGGCGCCGCGAACCGGTGAACCTTCCCGGTCACAGCACTAGATGGGCCTTGGCGATGGTTGGTTCCGTGGCACCGGCCGATTTCCCCGCAGGTGTCGGGGGGTGTCGTGGGGGCGTCGCGGGGGTCGCGGGTTACCCCGGTCCCGGAAGGCGCAACGTCCGCCGCCCGCACGTCATGGATCTTCGACTCCCTTGTCACAGGCGTGTCTTGGAGTCCCTCGCCTTGCAACTCCCCTGGTGGCGATCGCTGTCTGGGGGGACAGCAAGGCTTGCCCGGCGCGGGCAGGCACCCGTTACCGGAGGAGAATCCATGCGCGTTCGGAAGATCTCGGTGCTCGCCCTCGCCACCGCGGCGGCCGGTCTGTCCCTCACGGCCTGCAACAACGACACCACCTCCGGCGCGTCCAGCAGCCCCGACTCCTCCGCCTCGGCCCCGGCCGGCTCGACGCAGACCCCGAGCGGCGGCGATTCCACCACGAGCGCGTCCGACCAAGGGCGGAACATCGGCCACGAAGGGCGCCACCGGGGCGTCGAACGGGTCCGGCACGGCCGACGGCGCCGCCTGCCGGACCTCGCAGCTGTCCTTCACCAGCTCGCACGGCATGGCGGAGGGCGAGCTGCTCATCAACCTCACCAACACCGGCGCCGGCACCTGCACGATGCACGGCTTCCCGGGCGTGGACCTCAAGGGCAAGGACGGCACCGTCAGCGCGACCCGCAGCAAGGTCGCCGCGCCCGACGTCACGCTGCGGTCCGGGCAGCAGACCCGCTTCACCCTGCACGTCCCCCCGAACAACAGCGGCGGCTCCGGCGTCACCTTCACCAGCCTGGTCGTCACCCCGCCCAACGAGACCCATTCGCACACCATGGCGTTGTCCGTCAACATTCCCGCCGGCAGCGACTCCGCCCCCACCGTCAGCGTCGACCCCGTCGGCGCCGGCAAGTAGCCGCCTTTCCGTGCTCAGGGCCGCGGGGGAGGCGGCGGGGGTTGGGCGGGCGGGGACGCCGGCTCCGGCGCCACCGCCCGGGCGCCGTCCCCCGCCTACCGGCGACCGGCCGCGCCCTCCGGGGTCCGCGCCGCGAAGGGCGGGGTAGTCGGTGTAGCCGGTCTCCCCGCCCACGTACATCAGGTACGGGTTCCGGACCGGGTTGACGGGGGCGCCGGTGCGGAGGCGTTCGACCAGGTCGGGGTTGGCCAGGAAGGGACGGCCGAGGGCGATGAGGTCGGCCCCCGCGGACAGCAGGCGGCTCGCCTCGCGCAGGCCGCCGTCGGCGGGGATGCGGCCCTCGGGCAGCAGCGGGTTGCCGATCAGCACACCCGGCCAGGCGTGGCGGAGCACCGGGAAGAGGGGCAGTCCCGGGTCCGACTGGACGAGGTGCAGATAGGCCGGCCGCAGGTCGGCCACGGCCGCGACGAGCGCCGGGTACAGCGTGTCGGTGTCGTCCTCGTCGATGCCGTTGACGGTGTTCCCGGGGGAGATCCGCAGTCCCACCCGCTCCGCGCCGATCGCCTCGATGACGGCCGCGACGACCTCGACCGTGAAGCGGATGCGGTGGCAGACGGTGCCGCCGTAGGCGTCGGTGCGCCGGTTGGTGTTCCCCGCCAGGAACTGGTGCAGCAGATAGCCGTTGGCGCTGTGCACCTCGACACCGGCGAAGCCCGCGTCGACGGCCCTGCGGGCGGCGGCGGCGAAGTCGGCCACGGTGGTCCGGATGTCCTCGGCCGTCATCTCCCGCGGTACGACCGGGCTCTGGCGTCCGGTGGGCGTGTGGATCGGCTCCGGGAGCGCGATCGGCGACGGGGCGATGGGCGTGAGGCCGCTGTTGTCGGGGTGGCCGACGCGACCGCCGTGCTGGAGCTGGAGGAACATCCGGCCGCCCGCGGCGCGTACCGCCTCGGTGGCCAGCCGCCACCCCGCCACGTGGGCGTCGGTGTGGAGGGCGGTGGTGTTCGGATAGGTCTGCCCGACGGCGTTCGGCGTGGACGCCTCGGCGATGATCAGGCCGGCGGAGGCACGCTGCGCGTAGTAGGCGGCGACCAGCGGGGTCACGACACCGTCGGCGCCGGCCCGGTTGCGGGTCATGGGTGCCATCACCAGCCGGTTGGGCAGGTGCAGGGGGCCCAGGCGGGCGGGTTCGAAGAGCAGGGACGCGGGGGTTGTTTCGGTCATGCGGACACGCTAGAACTTGACATCGATGTGAGGTTCAAGTCCTGCGGCTGTGAGGTACGTCATGCGGATCGGTGAGCTGGCCCGGCGCTCCGGGGTGAGCGAGCGGTCGCTGCGCTACTACGAGCAGCAGGGGCTGCTGACGGCCCGTCGCACCCCGGGCGGGCACCGCGAGTACGCCGACGGCGCGATCGACCGCGTCGCCCGCATCCAGGAGCTCTTCGCCGCCGGCCTGTGCAGCTCCAAGGTCGCGCAGCTCCTCCCGTGCATGCGGGACGCGGACGGCGGGCCGTCGGAGGCCGCCGACGCGAAGCTCGTCGCCGAGCTGACCCGGGAGCGGGAGCGCATCGACCGGACGATCGACGACCTGTTCCGTTCCCGGGACACGCTGGACGACGTGATCGAGTCGGCGTCCGGCCGCCCGCGCCCCGCCACGCGCCGGCCCGGCGCCGCCCCAGGACCGCCCGGCACCGCCGCGCCGGCCGCGCGCCAGGACAGCTCTCGCGGCCGGCGCGGCACTCCGCCCTGGCGCCGCGCGGCGAGCGGCTGTGGCGCGCGCACCGATCGGCGGCCCGGCACCGACCACGTCGGCGCGGCCCCGCTCGTACGGCGGCGGCACGTACGGCTGGCCGCGTACGGTCTCCAAGGTGAACCCGACGCCGACCAGGTGTGAAGGAGATGCCCGTGCAGCCCACCCCGCCCGCCGGCGACCGAATCCGCTCGATCCGGCTGTCGTCCGTCCACCTGCCGCTGGCCATCCCGGTCAGCGACGCCAAGGTGCTGACCGGGGTGCAGACCCCGATGACCGAGATCGCCCTCCTCTTCGCCGAGATCGGCACCGACGACGGGCACGAAGGTCTCGGCTTCACCCTCACCGAGCAGGCCCGTGCCTGGACCCGGGAGACCCACGAGATCAGCGCCGGCGCTACGTACGCCCGCGCGTGACCGTGCCGTTGCCGCCCGGACCGGCGGGCCTGCCGGAGGGGATCGCGCCCCCGTACCAGCCAAGTGGGACCGGGCCTCCAAGCGGCCCGCCGCGTCCTACGCCTCCGCCGGGGTCCAGCGGATCCGGGTGCTGCACACGGAGACCAGGGCCGCCGAGGCGGCGACCGCGCCCAGGCCCCAGACCAGCCCGCTCGCGTTCGCGATGAAGCCGATGACCGGCGGGCCCGGCGAGCAGGCCCGTCGTGCCCATGGTGGCGACGACGGTCAAGCGCGTCCGATCCGTTCTTCGCGGCGGCCACGTACACGCACGGGGTGACCGCCGCGATCCCCAGGCCGACGCAGGCGAACCCGATCAGCGCCGGGACGACGCCGCCGCTCAGCAGGGCCAGCGCCAGCCCCGCGCCGGCCAGCGCGCTGCCGACCCGGACGATCCGGCCGTCGCCCCAGCGGCTGCGCCAGCCGTCGGCGAAGACGCGGGCCAGCACCATCATCACCGAGACGACGGCGATCCCCATGGGC
The DNA here is from genome assembly GCA_963820715.1 of uncultured Actinomycetota bacterium. Classification (GTDB taxonomy): domain Bacteria; phylum Actinomycetota; class Actinomycetes; order Streptomycetales; family Streptomycetaceae; genus Actinacidiphila. The sequence continues at coordinate 60,487 of CAWGAU010000013.1, forward strand.
GCCAGCTCCGCCGACGCCTTGGCGACGTCCTTCATGTAGAGGGCCGACCAGTCGTTCATGGCGCCCTCGGTCACCGTGCCGAACACCATCGCGGCGCCCAGCCACAGCGTCACCCGCGACGGCATGGTCCACCGGCTGCCGCCCTTGTCCGTGCCCTTGTCCGTGTCCTTCACCTCGGCCGGCTGGTCCCGCGTCAGCAGACCGGTCCTGGCGTAGCCGGCCAGCAGCAGCAGGAGAGCGGCGGCCACGGCGAAGTGGACGACGACCGTGGACGTCACGCGCGTTCATCCCCGAGGCCAGCAGGGCCGCGGCCAGCGACCCGCCGCTGAAGGTGGCGTGCAGCCTCGCCATCGCGTTGCGCTCGTAGACGACCTCGAGCGCCGCGCCCTGCGCGTTCATCGCGACGTTCAGCGCCCCGACCAGGGCGCCGTCGCAGAGCATCACCAGCAGCGCGACCGGGTAGTCCGGCAGCGCGGACATGGCGAGCAGCAGCAGCGCCAGCGCGACCGCCGAGCCGAGCGCGAGGCGCCGCGAGCCCAGCCGCCGCATCAGCACGGCCACCAGCGGGAAGGCGCGCCACCGCGCCGATCCCGGTGGCCATCAGCAGCAGGCCCACCTCCGCCGCGGTCAGGCCGAGGTGCGACTTGATCGCGGGGAGCCGCGAGGCCCAGGTGGCGTACTGGAAGCCCAGCGAGCAGAACAGCGCGGCGGTGGCCAACTGCCCCCGGCGGAACGGATCGTGAACGCGCAGCATAGAGCTCATCCCACTTCGTCTCGTGATGGTGTTCCGCCCGGCGGACCGCCGACCGGTGCCGGGCTCCCCGTCCTGTTCGCGACGGCAGTGCCAGGGACATGTACACCGCGCCCGGCCCCGTACTCCCCGTGGTCGACGACGCCGTCGCGGGCGGTGAACCCGCGCGCCGACCAGAAGGTGCGGCTGCCGCCGACCGCGACCAGCGAGATCCGCTCGTACCCCTGCTGCCGGGCGCCGGCGGTGAGCCGGGCGCAGCAGCCGCCGGCCGAGCCCGCGGCCGCGCAGGTCCTCGGCGATGACGAGGTCGTGCAGATGCAGGTTCGCGCGAGTGGAAGACCGACCTCCTCCGCGGCGGGCCAGGTCGGGGTACGCGGACTCGCGGGTACGGCAGCGCCAGCAGGTAGCCGGCCAGCCGGCGCCCGGCGTCCAGCACGAAGCAGGTGGCGGGCGACGCCCAGACCTTGGACTGGAGCGCCGCCCGCTCCTCGGACAGCCCGAGCGGCGGTGTAGGCGCCGGCTTCGAGCGCGACGATGCGCGTCCCAGTCGTCGTCGGCGATCCGCCGGATGCGTGGTTCGCGGTCCATCTAGGCGCCGCCTTCCGTTCCTCGGACGCAGCGTGCGGGGCAGCGGGCCGAAGCCGTTGAAGCCCTGCGTCGTGTAGCTGACGGCGTACGCGCCGCTGGAGAGCACCCAGACCGGGTCGCCCGAGGCGAGCGCGGCGGGCACCTCGACCAGGCGGTGGTCGCGGGAGTAGGCGTCGTCGCTGTCGCAGGTGGGTCCCGCGATCGTCGCCGGCACGGTACGGGCCGCCGTGGTGCGCCGGGGAAGACGAGCCGGTACTGCAACTCGTCCATCTCGTAGAGGCCGTTGAACTTCCCGCAGCTCAGGTAGAGCCAGTGCTGCGGCTCGCCGTCCGCGGTGTGCCGCAGCGAGAGCCGGGAGACGTGCGCCCGGATCGGCGCCGTGGTCGGCGACGAGGTAGCGGCCGGGCTCCATGACGAAGTCCAGCGGGTGACCCGGCCGCGTCCCGGCACGCGCTGCATGCCCTCGCGGAGCACGGCGAAGATCTTGTCGAGCGGCGGGTCGAGCGGCTCGCCCGCGCCTGTCGAGGTAGCCGAGCGGCGGGCAGGCCGCCGCCGAGGTTGACGTACCGCAGCGCGGTGCCGCGCCGGCCCAGCACGCCGATCAGGTCGACGAGCCGGTCGACGGCGCCGCAGCCACGCCTCGGCCGTCATCTGCTGCGAGCCGACGTGCACCGACAGGCCCGCCGGGTTCCAGACCCGCCTGCCGGGCCCGCTCCAGCACAGCGCACCGCGTCCGCGGCCGAGCAGCCGAACTTCCTGCTCAGGCCCCACAGCGCGCCCTCGCCGTCGGTCGCCAGCCGGCAGAACACCCGGGAGCCGGGCGCGTGAACGGCGATCGCGGTGACGTCCTCCACGCTGTCGGTGGCGAAGTCCCTGATGCCGAGCCGGTACGCCTCGGCGATGTCCGCGTCGGACTTGACGGTGTTGCCGTAGTGGATCGCGTGCGGCGGGACGCCGGCGTCGAGGGCCTGCCTGATCTCGGTGAGGCTCGCCGCGTCGACCCCGCTGCCCCGGCGGGCCAGGCAGCCGAGCACCTCGTCCACCGGGCAGGCTTTCAGGGCGAACCGCACCGCGACGCCGGGCAGTTCCTCCAGCAGGGATGCGTACTGCCTCTCGATTCCGTCGAGGTCGAAGACGATCCGGTCCTCGTCGGCCGCCGCCAGGGCGGACGAGCAGCGTCTTCTCGTGCACCATGGACGTCAGTCCGGCCGCCGCCGGAGCGGGTCCGGGTCGGTGGCTCTGGCCGCGCGGATCATCGCCGGCCACGCCTCGGTGAGCAGCGCGAAGTCCTCGATGTCCCGCCGCGCCTCGTCCAGCAGCCGTTCCCTGCGGTCCGCCAGTCCGGTCGGCGAACTCGGCGTATCTGCCGCCGAGCCGGCGGTAGACAGCGGTCGAGGACGTCCAGGCGCTGCACGTTCTCCGCCCGGTCCAGCCGGGTGCTCTCCCAGAGCAGGTCGGCGATCGTGGCGGCCTTCACCCGGCCGCTGCCGTCGAGCAGTTCCTCGCCGGCCTGCTCCATCCGGTCGTAGACGAAGTTCAGGTAGAGCATCGACAGGAAGAACTTCGCGAACCGCAACTGGTAGGCCGTGAAGCCCGGGTCGGTCCTGCGTTCGGCGGTGTAGAAGTTGACGATGTTCCGGTTGTGCAGCACACCGGGCAGGGTCGCGTCGTGCACCAGGTGGATGAGGAAGTAGTCGCTGCCGATGGTGTCGGTCGCCGGCAGCAGCGGCACCGCCTCGTGCACGCCGTGGAAGGCGATGTTGCACATGTCGACCCGCATCGGGTCGACCAGGGTCAGCGTCGAGTGGTCGCGCGGTGAAGGGCTCGGAACCGGCGCCGCGGAAGGAGTCGTCGGCGAACTCTCCGCTTCTCGCTCGGCCGGCCAGTCGAAGGGGGCCCACAGGCCGACCACCTCGTAGTAGACCTCGGGGTCGAGCCGGTACATCTCGCTCGATGTCCACCGACATCTCGCCGACGAAGGAACCGCCCACCATGGACACGGTTTTGTCCGCGTGCCGGGCGTCCAGATCCGTGTGCGTCACGGCGGCGGCCGCGTCGGCGGCGCGCCTGCCGAGCGAGAGCAGTTCGTGGTGGATCGGGAAGACCGGCTCGCTCGTCCGCGGCGATCTGGTAGCGGCTGTCGGAGTCCCGGCGGTGGACGGACTCGCAGCCGAGCGCGGCCGCGATGAGGAACGCGCGGTTGGTGCACGCGCCGTAGGACAGGGCGGACGGCAGCATCAGGTCGAGGATCAGATCGGGCTTGTCCACGCCGGACCGGTCGATCACCCGCCGCAGGAAGTCCCGTTGCTGCCGCCTCGTCGAGGTGGTGCGCGACGACTCCGCGCGCCGCCGGCAGCTCGCGCACGACCGCCGCGTGCTCGCTCGAAGGCGGTCGCGTCGCAGGAGTCGAGGACCAGCAGGTGCACCTCGACGTCGAAGTGCCGGCGGCGTAGGCGGCTTCCTCGTGGGTCGCGCGGATCGCCGGCGCGCAGGGCCTGTTGGTGGGAAGGGCCAGACAGATTCGGCGCATGGCTACGCTCCGGCGCTCTGGTCGGCTGTCGCGGCCGGTGCCCGCCGGGCGGCGTCCGCGCCGCTGCTCCCCGCCGTGTCGCCCGCCGTGCTCCCCGCTGCCTCCCCGTCCTGGCCGGTCCTGCTCCGCGTCCTGCGGTGCCAGGACCGCAGGCCGAGCAGCTTCGCGCCGAGGTCGGTGAGCGTGGCGGGGCCGTAGCGGAGCGACTCGTGCCGGGTGGCGTCGCCGACGAGCGTCTTGTTCCACTCCGGGGTGCTGAGGGTGCGCCACGACTCGACGCGGGAGCGCCGCAGTTCGCGGTGCGACTCCAGCGCGGGCATCATCGAGAGGTACTGCGCGGCCCGGACCCCGCTCGCGGAGGTGTTGGGCGCCACGCCGTGCGCCAGCGCGCCGTTCCAGATCAGCAGGTCGCCGGCCTTGAGGTCGGGCCGGATGACGGGGAACTCGCTCCGGGTCGACGTTCGGGCGGATCGGGTCCCGGTCGGCCGGCTGGTCCGCCTTCCACTCGTCGAACCGGTGGAACAGCTCGGGCGAGCACTGGAATCCGCCCTGGTCCGGCTTGGTGTCGTTGAGCGCGATGATGCCCTGGACCCGCTGCGGGCAGGACGTCGAGGGTGCTGTCGATGTCCCAGTGCAGCCGGATGTCGAAGCCGCGCTCGGTGGGCGCGATGAGCGCGCGGTCGCGGTTCTTGACGTTCGGCGGGTTGAGGTTGAGCCGGTCCAGGGTGACCCACAGCTCTTCGCAGTCCCAGACGTCGACGAACGCGTCGTAGACCCGCTGGGTCTGCCGGCTGTCCCACATGAGCTGGTGGTGGTACGCCTCGACGAAGCCGTAGATGTGCAGTTCCCGGTCCAGGTCGGTGCGGAACTCCCGCTCCTCGTACCAGGTGTCCGGGCCGGTCCGGGTCGAGGCCCTGGAACTCCCAGGCGAAGTCGAGCAGTTCGTCGGCGGCCAGGGCGGGGATCGCCTGCTCGACCACCACGTAGCCGTACTTCTGCCAGAAGGCGAAGTCCTCTTCCGACAGCACGCGCAGTTCGCGTGTCTTGCGCAGGTTCCGCAGCGGCCGCGGGGCGAGATAGGTCTCGCCGTCCGCGCTGAAGTAGGGGAGTTCGGACGATGCTCGGTAAGGACGGTCGGGCGCCAGCAAAACGTCGCTCCAAGGTTCGGATCTTCGACAAGCGCATCGCCGCGGGACCGTTTCCCGGCAGGACGTATCGACCGTGCGGGCACGGCAGACATATCGGGCGCCGGGAGCGACTTCCGGGCGAAAGCCATTACAGTGCCGACCCAGCGCGGGATGGCGGCGTGCGCTGCTGTCGGTGCGCGAGAAATTACGCACGGCAATGGGTGTCGGCCCCGCGGCGGACGGGCGTCCGGTGGTGCGGTGCAGGGACCGTCCGGCCGTGCCGGTCGGTGCTCTGTGGGCTCCACCAGCCAACTTGCTCATCCGCCTCGGCGTACGCCGAGGCTTGTCGCTCGCTGAACTCGCGTGTTCCTAACGTGGACTAGCGGTGGTTTGTTGACGGCGGGTCAGGGGCGTAGTAGGCCGGTAGCAGAGGAACGTCGCCTTGCTGCCTGGGAGCTGTGATGACCCGCCGTGTGCCGTGTCCGCCCGCTCCGGGCCCGCTGGAAGCCTACGCCGCACGCTTTGATGACCTCTTCTCCACACTGGCACAGCGTCGGGGATTCCGTGAGTACCTCGCGGGGCTGCTGCTGCCTCGTGACCGCAACAAGACGCTGACCTGTCTGGCCGGCACCGAACCAGTCGTCGGTGCCCAACACCCCTCGGTGCAACGGCTGCAGTTCTTCTTGTCCGAGTCGACCTGGGACCACGAGCAGGTCAACGCCCGCAGAGTGGCCCTACTGCTGGCCGACCCCGCGACCAGGCCGCACCCCGGCGGGGTGCTGGTGATCGACGACTCAGGGGACCGCAAGGACGGCAAGGCGACCGCACACATCGGCCGGCAGTGGCTGGGCCGGCTGGGCAAGACCGACAACGGCATCGTCACCGTGACCACCTGCTGGGCCGACGAGAACCTCTACTACCCGCTGCACGCGGTGCCCTACAGCCCCGCTCACCACTTCCCCAAGGGCAAGAGCGACCCCGGCTTCCGCACGAAGCTTCAGATCGCCGCCGAACTCGCCCGCACCGCGAAGGCCGCCGGGCTGGCTTTCCGGGCCGTGGCCGCCGACTGCGCCTACGGTGACCAGGACGGCTTCCGCAGAGACCTCCACGCGGCGGGACTGCCGTTCGTCATGGCTCTCAAACCGAGCCATGGCACCTGGGCCTACGGCAAGGACGCCTACACCCCCGTCCACGCAGCCCGTGCCCTGACCTGGACGGACCTTGAGAATCCCGGGGACTGGACTGCGATCGGGCGGACCTTCCGCGACGGGCACACCGAGACCTGGTGGGCCGCCGAGGTGACCCTCGGTTGGTGGGGACCCGACGGCAACGTCCGCCTGGTCGTGGCCACCACCGACCCAGCCACATTACCTGCACAGTCCACCTGGTACCTGGCCACCGACCTGCCCCGCCCCGGCAGCCCCCGCGAGGCCGACAGCCCCGAACCAGCCGCCGACCTGGCAGAAGTCGTCCGGATCTACGGCATCCGGCACTGGATCGAGCAGAGCTACAAACAGATCAAGGACGAACTCGGCTGGGCCGACTTCCAGGTCCGCTCCGACACCGCGATCCGCCGCCACCAGACCCTGGTCACCTGCGCATTCTCGTTCTGCTGGGACACCTGGCTCGCCCAACCCTCGAAGCGGAAGCCCGCCGACGTTTCCGCGGTTCCGCCGACGGCAACGCCGGCAGGGCCCGCTGAGAGGGGGACCAAGCAGACCCCACCAGCCTCACCCGACCAGCTGGCCGCAGGCGATCCGCGCTGTCCGGGCCTGGCTCGCACCCTGGACCACCCTCCAACGCTGCTGGCGAGCCTGGACCAACGCACCCCCGCCACCCGAACTCCAAGCCCTGATCGACGCCGTCGGTCGCTGCGACTGCTGGAGAAGCACATCGCGCTGGCCGAGGACATCCCCGATCTGGACCACTCCACCATCGGGCGGGTCTTAAAAAAACGGAACTGCGTCCTCATCTGAGGAAGTGCTGGACCATCCCGCCACGGGCGAACGCGGAGTTCGCGGCCCGGATGGAAGACGTCCTGGCCGTCTACGCCCGGCCCTACGACCCGACACGTCCGGTGGTGTGCATGGACGAGAAGCCCTACCAACTCCTCGACCACGCCCGCGACCCGCTCCCGGCCCGCCCCGGCCACGACGCCCGCCAGGACAGCGAGTACATCCGCCGCGGCACGTGCTCGATCTTCGTGTGGACCGAACCCCTGCGCGGGTGGCGTCGCACCCAGGCACTGCCCCAGCGGACCCGGATCGACTGGGCCGCCCAGGTCGAGCAGTTACTGAACGCGGACTACCCCGACGCCGAGGCCGTAGTGCTGGTGATGGACAACCTCAACACCCACGGCATCGCCTCACTGTACGAAGCATTCGCACCGCAAGAAGCCTTCGCACTCGCCCAACGCCTGGAGATCCACCACACACCCAAGCACCAATGCCGTTGCTTCAGTTACTGAAGTATCGCGGGCGTAAGGGTGATCACTTTCTCTGGGACTCGTCGTGTGGGGTTTCTGACCTGGTCTTTCCTGCGCACGCTGTACTGCGAGATAGGACGGCGTGTGTAGCGGTCCGCCGTGCGTAGCCGCCGGAGACCGTTGTCGAGCTTGCGCATGACTTTCGTGGTCGTGCGATTCATGAACTGCCGTAGTTGGCTGGAGGAACGGCCTGCTTGGAGGACTACGCTGCGCCGTGTGTGCTTGAGGACCTTGACGAACGAGATCCGGTCGGGGTCCAGACCCTCGCCGTCGGCCAGCCGCATGATGATCCGGTTCAGACAGTGATGGAGGGCCAGGTGGGCCCAGATCTCCTGGCGTATCAGTTCCGGTGATACGGACCTCAGCACCTCGGCTTTGCCGCGCTGGAAGGTTTTCAGCTGCCGATAGGCGGATTCGACCTCCCAGCGCTCGTGATACAGAGCCGCCAGCTCTGCGGCGGGCCCGGCCTCGGGGTCGAGCAGGTCGGTCAGCAGCCGGATGGTCTCGCCGCCGTCGACCTGGTAGTCGATCACCCGCACGGTCACCCCGCCCGGATGGGAACGCCGCTGACCGGCAAGATTCATCCGGGTCAGGTAGGTCCCGTCAAGCAACACCTCCATGGGCTTCGCGGCGACGAAGGTACGGGCTCTGATCAACAAATGGGCGCCGGCCTGCGTATATGCCTTCCACAGCGCGACGCCGGGGAAGCCCCGGTCCATGATCACCAGCATGCCGGCGGCGCTGTCGGCCATCTGCGTTGCCAGCGCGGGCTCGCCGCCACCGCCCTTGAAGCTGCCTATCCGTGCATCGATCGTCGCGTGCGTGCCGGTCTCGGTCAGCGTCACCACCCTGGCCTGCGGGAACCCGATGGCCCGACCGGCACTGTCCACCCGCCCGCCGAAAGCAGCACGTGTCGCGTCGTTCTCCGGCACGTCCAGCAAGAACCCGTCGACCGCAGCAACCCTCATCCCGTGCCAGAACGCCGCCTCCAGCGAGGGAGGAGCAATCGCACCCGCCACCCGGCGGAACACTCCCTCCAGCGGCGCGGCCCCGAGCTGCTGCCGAGCCCTGGTGAACGACGACTTGTTCGGGACCGACTGATCCATTTCGCCCAGGGTCCCGACCAGGTTCTCCGCGACATCGTCGTAGGAGTCCTGCTGGAACAGCGCCAGAGCAAGCACGAAGTAGACCATGAAACGACCCGTCAGGGGACGGGACTTGACGCCCTGCCGACCACACGCGGCCAGTACCTCGTCCACCAGTTCAGGAACGATCCACTCAGTAAGCAACCCGAGCCGGACCTCATCCGATAACCCCACCCATGGATGCATGCCCACTTCAACGACCGGTGCCCCGTGAGGACACGAGAGCGTGCAGCATGCAAGCAACGGCATTGACCCAAGCACGGGTCATGGCTCAACATCGCCGAGATCGAACTCTCCGCGCTGACCCGACAATGCCTCGACCGCCGTATCAACGACCTCGACACCCTCAACACCGAACTCTCAGCCTGGCAGAACGCCACCAACACCGACCAACGCCAAGTGAACTGGCAGTTCACCACCCACGACGCACGCATCAAACTGCGCCACCTCTATCCCACAAATTAGCTGCGACAAGCTACTAGACCAACTCGCTCTGTCAAATGACGCGTTGGCGTCACGCTCCGCCCAACTCGCCTCGGTGGGAGCTTGGTTCCCATTGTGCCGGGGATGGGGAACTAGCCTGGATCAGGTGCTATCTGCGCTTTTGACGGACGCCGCCGCCGACGCGACGGCCGCCTCCGGAATGCTTGTTGCCGCATGCAGTCAATTACCCACCGTTGGTGACCGTGCGATCATTTCCGTGTCGGCGGGGGCGTGTGCGACGCGGAAGGTGTGCAACGTTGCAGAAGTAGCGTCGGATTGCCTTGACACCCCGGATCGAGCTGAGTCACTATCCGTTGGTCTGTACCAATGAGTCGCCGGGTGTGGTGACCGCGTCGGCTCTACGCGAAAGGCCCGTCGATGTCCACCAGCAAGCAAAGCAACGAGCTGCGAGGACTCGCGCTCTCCGTCCTGCAGCCGGGTTTCGTCGGCACGCAGGCGCCGGACTGGGTGCTGCGGGCCATCGGTGACGGCCTGTCCTCCGTCGTGCTCTTCTCCCGCAACATCGTCTCGCCCGAGCAGGTCGCCCGGCTGACCGCCCGACTGCGCGCCGAGAACCCCGCGTTGATCATCGCGATCGACGAGGAGGCCGGCGACGTCACCCGGATCGAGTCCGCCACCGGCTCCACCCGGCCCGGCAACTTCGCCCTCGGCGCCGTCGACGACCTCGAACTGACCGCGTCGGTCTCCCGGGACCTGGCCCGCCAGCTGCACGCCGCGGGCGTGACGCCTCGACTACGCGCCCAGCGTGGACGTCAACTCCAATCCGGACAACCCGATCATCGGGGTCAGGTCCTTCGGCGTCGAACCCGAGCGGGTGGCCCGGCACGCCGCCGCCTGGGTCCGCGGGCTCCAGTCGGGCGGCGTGGCCGCCTGCGCCAAGCACTTCCCCGGGCACGGCGACGTCGCCGTCGACTCCCACCACGGGCTGCCCAGTTACGACGCCGACCTCGAGACCATCGCCGCCCAGGCGCTGCCGCCGTTCCGGGCCGCCCTGGACGGCGGGCGTGCGCGCGGTCATGAGCGGCCACCTCCTGGTGCCGGCCTACGACCGCGACGTTCCGGCCACCCTCAGCAGCCGCATCCTGGGCGGCCTGCTCCGCGAGGAGCTGGGTTTCGACGGCCTGATCGTCACCGACGCCATCGAGATGGGCGCGGTGACCGACCGGTACGGCATCGACGGCGCCACGGTGCGGGCCGTCGCCGCCGGCGCCGACGCCGTCTGCGTCGGCGGGGAGCACGCCGGGCAGGACACGGCCGACCTGCTCGCCGGCGCGCTCGCCGACGCCGTACGCTCCGGCGGGCTGGCCGAGGCGCGGCTGACCGAGGCGTCCAAGCGGGTACGGGAGTTCGCCGACTGGTCGGCCGGCCTGGCCCGTTCCGTCCCGGTCGACCCGGTCAACGGCGACATCGGCTTCGCCGCCGCCCGGCGCGCGATCCGGCTCAGCGGCCCCGCCGACGGCGTGCTCCCGCTGACCGCCGCGCCGCACGTGGTGGAACTGGTGCCGTCCACCAACCTGGCGATCGGCAAGGAGACGCCGTGGGGCGTCGCCGTGCCGCTGCGCGAGCGGCTGCCCGGGACCACCTTCGTCCGGGTGCAGCACCAGCAGTTGACGGACCGTCCGGCCGTCCTGGAGGAGTACGCGCTCGCGCCGGCCGCCGGCCGCCCGCTGGTCGTGGTCGTCCGCGACGCCTCCCGCAACAAGTGGATGGGCGCGGCCCTCGCCGACCTCGCCGGCGCGCGTCCGGACGCGATCGTGGTGGAGATGGGCCTGCCGGACGACTCCGGGGCCGGCGCGGTCCGCATCTTCACCCACGGCGCCACCGCCGCGTCCGGCGTGGCCGCGGCCGAGGTGCTGGTCGGAGCCCGGTAGCCGGGAGCCCGACGACCCGCCGTGCCGGTCGGGCCGGTCGTCCCGGCAGCGGCGGGACGAGCCGGAACGGGCACCCGTACCGCGGGGTCGCGGTCCGGGTGCCCGTGCGTCGCGTGCGGCCGGCAGGGTTACCGCGCGGCCTGCGGCGCCACCGTCCGGTACAGGCCGAGGGCGGCCAGCCGCGGAGTGGCGCGGGCCTGGGTGACGCTGACACGGACACCCAGGGCGGCGTCCTGGAGGGGCACGGCGAGGATGCGCGAGTAGCCGATGGTGGTCCCCGTGACGAGGACCGTCCAGCCGCCCGCGTCCCGGACCTCGACCGTGAACTGCTGGACGTGCTGGCCGTGCCGGATGTCCTCGCCGAGCCAGACCTGGTCGAACACCGCCCCTTCGGGCAGGCGCAGTTCGACCGAGCCGGTGGTGGCGCCGCCGGGCGGCGACCACGAGGTGTCGAGGCGGCCGTCGGCCAGCGTCCGCGCCACCGCGGCGGGTTGTGCGCCGGCCAGCCGGTTGCGCGCGTACGTGCTCCCGATCGCCTGGCCGAAACCGGTCAGTTCGGCCACGTCGGCGTCGTCGACGCGGCCCGAGGTGTTCGGCGGGACGTTGAGCAGCAGGACGGCGTTGCGGCCGACCGAGGTCCCGAAGAGCTCCACCAACTGCGCGGCGCTCTTGGGGTGTTCGGCGGCGTGCCAGAACCAGCCGGGCCGGATCGACACGTCCGCCTCGGCGGGGAACCACTGGAGGTATTTGACGCCCGGCTCGGTGATCGCCGCGTCGGAGCCGAGGTCCGCCGCCTGGGCGCCGTGCGGCAGCAGCCCTTCGCCGTGGGCGGTGGCCGGGTCGGCGGTCGCGGGGGTCACGCTCCACTCGGTGAGCCGGGCCGAGCCCTCCTCGTTGCCGACCCAGCGGGTGCCCTGCGGACCGGCGAAGGTGACGGTGTCGGGCGACAGCGCGTGGATGAGGGCGAACCACGCGGTGAAGTCGTACGCCTCGCTGATCCCGCTGGCCGTCCAGGGGTTGGCGCCGTCGAGCCACAGCTCGTCGATCGGGCCGTACTGCGTGAACAGCTCGTAGAGCTGGTTGAGGTAGTAGGCGTTGTAGTCGTCCGCCATGACGTGGAAGACGGGCAGCCGGCCGGCGGCGACCGCGTCGGCCCGGTCGTCGTCCTCGACCAGCGTGGGGATGGTGCGCGCGGTGACCGGGCCGCCGCTGCCGTAGCGGCCGAGCCCTGCGGGGGTGCGGGCGCGGTCGTCGTAGGTCGACTGCTCCTCGGTGCTCAGCGGTTGGCCCGCGTCGTGCTTGGCGACGATCTGCTCGACGAAGGTCCGGTGCCAGGCGTGCGGCAGCTCGGAGCCGTCGGCGGGGGAGAGGTAGACGCCGACCTTCAGCCCGGCCTTGCGGGCGGCCCGCAGATAGCCGCCGAGGATGTCGCCGGCCGGATTGGTGTTGCCCTCGTTGCGTATCCGCCAGAACGCCGCGTAGTCGTCGGCCCGTTGGGCACTCGCCCGGGCGCGGGCGGCGGTGGCCGCGGCGTCCGGGGCGCCGTCGTACCACCACGGGCTGGCGAGGACCGAGTGGTTGGTGTAGCGGGTCGGGTAGACCACGAACCCGTCGTGGTGCTTGGCGGTGAGCATCACCTGCCGCATGCCCGCGGCCCGGTACGCGCTCATCCACTGGTCGATGTCGACGGCGGACGGCGCGAACGTGGCCTCGTCCTCGCAGCCCGAGCCCCACTCCCGGTCGGTGAAGGTGTTCATGCCGAAGTGGGTGAAGCCGGTGATCTTCCGTTCCTGCCAGGCCACTTGCGGGGCCCGCGGGACGATGGCCGCGGCCTTGGCGATGACGCGCTCGGGGGCGTCGGACGGGTCGACCGGCAGGACGGGGGCGGGCCGGATCGGGTCGGGGGCGTCGCCGCCGGCAGAGCCCTGCGCGGCCTGCGCCGTCGCGGCGGGCAGTCCGGCGCAGGCGAGCGCGGCCGTCATCGCGGTTCCGGTGCGCAGCAGGTCGCGGCGGCTGATCATGCCGCACCCCCGGTCTGCGTGAGGTGCCAGACGCCGTGCCGGGCGACGTCGCGCGGCTGCTGGACGACCGGCCCGGCGCCGCCCGCGGTGTCCAGGGTCTGCTGGGTGATGGCGTCGACGATCCGGTAGCCGCCGGGGACCGGTTCGAGCTGCCACTTCTGGCTCTCCGCGGCGCCGCACGTCTCGGCGGTGGCCGCGGCGCCCTCCTGCTCGACGACGTGCATGTTGTTGGCCTGCCCGCGGCTCACGTCGGCGCACAGGCCGCCGGCCGTGACGAGGTGGTAGTAGCCGTCGTCGGTGGGCCGGAGCTGCCAGACGTTGGCGGACGCGGCGGCCCCCGGGTCCACGGTGAGGGGGGTCGCGGCTGATGTCGGCGCGGTGAGCAGCCCGCCGTCGCCCCGTACGGTGTAACTGCCCGCCGGCAGCGGCTGGTTCCACTGCGGTCCCCAACCCGGCGCGTGGCCGAGGGAGTTCGCGAGTGCGGTGAACCCGGCGTAGTCGGCGGCCGGCCGCGGGCCGCCCCAGACGGCCTGCGCGAAGGCCCGCAGCGAGAGCGACATCTGCTGCTGGAGGGTGTTCTCGTTCTCCTTGCCGTAGTTGTCCGGCCAGATCATGTACGCGGCGCCGATCACCCGCGACGAGGGATCGGTGACCGTCTGGTCCGCGAAGTCCAGCGGGGTCCAGCCGGAGTCGTAGAGCCGCTGGGCGTCGGGCTGGTAGCCGCCGCGGACGTAGTACCAGGCGTCGGTGGCGTTCAGGACGCGGTAGCCGGAGTCGAGCAGCGACTGCGAGGTGACCTTCTCGGGGAGCCAGTGCTCGATGACCACGTCCTTGTTCAGCGGGACGGTGTTCGCGCCGGTCAGGCCGTCGTTCCAGATCCGCAGGGTGCGGCCGCGGGAGCGGACGTAGGCGTCCACCCGGTTGATGAAGTCGATGTACGCGTCCTGCGCGGTGGCGTCCGGGCCGAACTTCTGCCGGGCGTAGGCCAGCAGTTGCGGGTAGTCGGAGTACGCCGAGTTGATCATGTACTCGTCCGCGCCCATGTGGAAGTCGGGGCCCGGGAAGACGCTGAGGTCGTTGTCGATCAGGTGGGTGTAGAAGGTGAAGGCCGCGGGGCTGGTGATGTCCAGCCGGGTGGGGTCGGGGGCGCCGGCGGCGTTCTTGAGCTGGAGGTCCGGGTAGGGCGTGAGGTACGGGTCCATGTGCCCGGGTGAGTTGATCTCCGGGATGACCGTGATGTGGTACTGGGTGGCGAGCGCGACGAGCCGGCGCAGCTCCGGCTTGGTGTAGTACGAGAAGGTGTTGACGGCCGGATAGGCGTCGTTGCGGACCTTCAGCTCCAGGTGCAGCGTGTTGAGCTTGAGGTACGCCATGTCCTTGATCAGGCGGTCGAACCACGCGTCGGTGTTGTACGTGTAGCACGCGCACACGCCGACCGCGCGCTCGGCGGAGGACGGCACGTCCGTGGTGGTGCCAGCCGGCAGGTCGCCGCCGCCGGCGAGCAGTTGGAGGACGGTGCGGGTGCCGTAGAAGACACCGCCGGACGAGGCGCCGGTGATGCGGGCCTGCGCGCCGACGGCCAACTCGTAGCCCTCGGAGCCGAGTCCGGTCCGCCGCTGGTCGGTCCGCAGCACGATGTCGCCCGGTCGCGCGGGGCCGCCGACCACCGGGACCCGCCAGCCGCGCGCGTCGCGGAGGTTCGCGGCCAGGGTGCGCGCGGTGGTCAGGTCGGCCGGGTCGGTGTCGATCCTGGTCGCGGGGCCGAGCCGCAGCGAGCCGCTGCCCGGCGACCAGTTGTGCAGCGCGGGGATCAGGGCCGGGGCGGCCGGGGCGCTGTCCGCCGCCGCCGTGCCCGCGCCGGTGAGGGCCGCCGCGGTCATCCCCACGCAGGCCAGCACGGCGGCCGTCGAGGTGGTGAACCGTCGGCCCGCCGCACGTCCTGCGGGCCCGCGGCGCCCGGGTTCGTGAGTGGATGTCATGGGTGTGCACTCCAGGTTCGAATGGGGTGGTGCTGCCCGTCATTGTCTGAACGGAGAAAAATTGTTCTCCGCCGCAGGGGACTCTGCCCGCATTCGGCAAGCTCCGTCAATGGTCGGTGCGCGATGTTGACACCACCCAACGGCCCTGTGGAGAATAATTGTTCGCCCCCGATCGAGAGGTGCGCCCCATGCGCCCTGCTGCCGAGACCTCCGACGACGGGGTCGTCGACCGGATACGCGCGATGCTGGGCGGGCTGCCCGAAGCGCAGCGCGCCACCGCCGCGCTCATCCTCGACGACCCGGCGGGCGTCGCGCGGATGACCATCCTGGACCTGGCCGACGCCTGCAAGGTGTCCACGGGGAGCATCACCCGCTTCTGCCGCTCGCTCGGCCTGCCCGGCTACTCCGCGCTGCGGATCGCGCTGGCCTCCGACACCGGCCGCTCCGAACGCGAGACCTGGCAGGCCAACATGGGCCGGCAGATCTCCGAGAACGACGAACTCGGCCAGGTCGCCGAGGCGATCTCGGCGGCGGTGCGCCACAGTGTGGGCGAGACGCTGCGCCTGCTGGACCTGGGAGCCGTCGAACGCGCGGCGTCGGCCGTCGCCGGCGCCCGCCGGGTGGAGATCTGCGGCGTCGGCGGCAGCGCCGGAATGGGCGCGGAGTTCCAGCACCGGATCTTCCGGATCGGCGTGCCGGCCTGGTCCTGGAGCGATACGCAGGTCGCGCTCACCGGAGCCGCGCTGCTCGGCCCGCACGACGTGATGCTCGCCATCTCGCACAGCGGCCGCACCCGCGAGGTGACCGACCTGGCCGCCGAGGCGGCGTCCCGCGGGGCCACCACCGTGGCCGTCACCAACGACCTCGGCTCCCCGCTGGCCCGGCGCGTCGACACGGTCCTGGCCACCGCCGTACGCACCGACGCCCCCGGCCACGACTCGATCCTCAGCAGGCACGCCCAGATGGCGGTCCTCGACCTGCTCTACATCGCGGTCGCCCAGCGGACGTACGACCAGAGCACCGAGGCGATGGCGGCCACCACGGAGGCGGTCCGCCCGTACAAGCAGGGGCCGCCGGGCCGGCCGGGGAGCTGATCGTCACGCCGGACGGACACATCCTCGTACAGCCCGGCGGCCAGGGCCACCGCCGGCGGCGTCAGCCCTTGACGGAGCCGGAGTTGGCGCCGCGGACGAAGTGGCGCTGGAAGAGGAAGAAGAGAATGGCGACCGGCACGGTGGCCACGAGAGCCGCCGTCAGCTTCAGCGGGTACTGGGTGCCGGCGCTGAGGCTGCCGGAGACGAAGTGGGCCAGGCCGGTGGTGAGCGTCTCGTACTGGGGGGACTGGGTGGCGACGAGGAAGTGGGTGAACTCGTTCCAGGACGACTGGAAGGACAGGATGGTCAGGGTGATCAGCGCGGGGCGGGCCATCGGCAGCACGACCGACCAGAAGGTGCGGAAGACCCCGGCGCCGTCGATCCGGGCGGCCTCCTCCACCTCCTTGGGGACGGACAGGAAGAACTGCCGCATGATGAACACCCCGGCCGCGTCGACGAGCAGCGGCACGATCATGCCGGCGTAGGTGTCGAACATGCCCAGCTCGTTGAGGACCAGGAACTTCGGGATCAGCAGCACCACGCCCGGCACCGACATCACCGTCAGCAGCCCGTCGAACAGGAGTTTGCGGCCGCGGAAGTCGAGCCGGGCCAGCGCGTAGCCGGCCAGCGAGTCGAAGAACACCCGGCCGGCGGTGATGAGGACGGTGACCAGCACGGAGTTGCCGAGCCAGCGCATGAACGGCACCGACTGGCCCGCGGCGCCGATCCCGAACAGCCGCCGGTAGGAGTCGAGGGTGAACGGGTTCGGCACCAGCGACAGCGGATGCGAGGCGGCGTCCGGGTCGGTCTTGAAGGACGTCACGAGCTGGATGGCGAAGGGCAGGACGTACAGCACGCCCAGCAGCCCGGCGAGGACCAGCAGCACGGTGGTGGTCACCGAGCGCCGCTCGTGCGGGCCGTCCGCGCGGCGGGCGCGGCGCGGGCCGGAAGTGCGCGCCGCAGGGGCCGGCGCGTCGGGGCCGGTCGGATGCGTGCTCATCGGTTCCTCCCGAGGATCAGCCGGGTACGCCCCCGGCCGCCGTCGTCACGCCCGCCGCCCGGTCCTGGCGCCGCTCGCGGTCCGTGCGCCGCTCAAGGCGCCTGGTCCGGCGCTCGCCGCGCTCGCGCAGCAGCACCCGCTGCACCGCGGTCATCAGCAGGATGATCGCCAGCAGGACGAAGGCGATGGCGGCGGCGTGGCCGTAGTCGCTGTCCTGGAAGCCCGAGGTGTACGACAGGTAGGCGGGGGTCAAGGTGGTGTTGCCGGGGGCGCCCTGGCTCATCACGTACACCGCGTCGAAGACCTGCCAGGTGCTGATCAGGCCGAGGGTGACGACGAGGAAGACCACCGGGCGCAGCGCCGGCAGCGTGACGTGGCGCAGCGACTGCCAGCGGTTGGCGCCGTCCACGCGGGCCTGCTCCTCCAGTTCCGCGGGCACGTCCTGGAGCGCGGCGAGGAACATCAGCATGAAGGTGCCCGAGGTGGTCCACACCGCCAGCACGATGATGGTGCACATCGCGATGGACGGCCCGGCCAGCCAGTCCCACCACGACAGGCCGAGGACGCCGTGCGCGGCCAGCGCGTGCACCGGGCTGGTCCGGGTCGACCAGGCCCACCGCGCCGAGCGCCGACCAGACCAGGCCGTGCGCGTCGGTGAACCACTTGGGGCCGCTGACGCCCACCCACTTCAGCAGCGCGTTGACCGCGCCGCTGCCCTGGAAGAGGAAGAGGAAGACGGTGGATATCGCGATCGAGCTGGTGACGGAGGGGAAGAAGAAGGCGGTGCGCAGCGGGCCCTTGCGCTTGAGCCTGCGGCTGTTGACCGCCAGCGCCAGGCCCAGCGCGAGGACCGTCTGGAGCGGCACGACCAGCAGCACGTAGTAGAGGTTGTTGCGCAGCGAGATCATGAAGAGCTGGCGGGTCAGGCCGCCGCTGCTGAACAGGTCGGTGTAGTTGCGCACGCCGACGAAGTCCGCGCGCCGAGGTGAACGGGTCGGACTGCCCGTTCCAGTGCAGCAGGCTCACCCACAGCCGCCATCAGGATGGGCAGCAGCAGGAACAGCCCGAGCACGACCACCATCGGGCTGACGAACAGCCAGCCCCACCAGCCCTGCCGGTCCTTGATCCCGCCCTTGCGGCGGGCGGCGCCGCTCGCGGGGCGCGTTCCCGCGACCCCTCCCGGGCCCGGCCCCGGGCCGGCCACCACGGCGGCGGCCCCGCCGGTGCGCTGCTGCTTGTCCATGGCCTTGTCCTGTGTCCTTCCCTTTCCGCTGTCCGCCGGCCGGCCGCGGCCGCGGTGCCCGCGCGGGGCACCGCGGCCCGCGGGTCAGCCGCTGGAGGCGAGCGCCGCCGTGCCGTTCTTCTGGAGGCTCGACAGGATCGTCTTCGGGTCCGCCGTGGCCAGGCCGCTGAGATCGGTGTCGAACTGGTTGAGCACCTTGGTGAAGCCGGCGATGGTCACCGGCCCCTGCCCGTAGGTCGCGCCGTCGGCGAACGCCTTGTCGGCCGGGTAGCGGGCGGAGTACGCCGCCAGGGCGCTGGTGCGCGAGGGCAGCACCCCGTAGGCGCCGGCGAACGACAGCTCCTGGTTCACGGCGGTGAACGACTTCACCAGGTCGACCGCGGCCGTGTGGTGGGCGCTCTTGTTGGCGATGCCCCAGCAGGTGCTGAACGACAGGGTGCCCTTGCCGGCCGGTCCGACCGGCAGCGGGACCACCTTGTAGCCGACCTTCGGGTAGTCGGACGACATGGCGCCCGGCCAGCCAGTTGCCCTCGATGGTCATCGCGGCCTTGCCGGTGCCCAGCGCCTCGCCGCCCCAGCCGGCGTCCACCTGCTTGGGGAACTTCAACGCCCCTTCGGACAGCAGCCGCTTGACGTAGGTCAGCGCCTCGACGTTCGCGCCGCTGTCGGCGGTCATCCTGGTCTGCGCCGGGTCGGTGAGCCAGCCGCCGGCCTGCCGGAGGAAGACGCCCAGCTCGTTGTAGGAGGAGTCCACCACGAGGCCGCTGACCTTGGGGGTGGTGAGCTTCTTGGCCACCGTCTCCAACTGCGCCCAGGTGGTGGGGTAGTCGGCCGCGGTCAGGCCGGCCTTCTTCCACATGCGCGGTGTTGACCGCCAGCGCCAGGGTCGAGGTGTCCTTCGGCGCGCAGACGAACTTGCCGTTGTAGGAGAAGGACTTGCGCAGCGAGGAGGAGAAGTCGTCGGCGTACGAGATCTGGTCGCCGTACGTGTACAGCGAGTTGCCCTTGGCGTAGTTGGCGAAGGCGGAGGAGCCGACGTAGAAGACGTCCGGCGGCTTGCCGCCCGCCAGCGCCTGGCCGAGCTGCTGGTCGAGGTTCTGCGCGGGCGGTCACCGTGACGGTGTTGCCGGTCCGCTTCGACCAGGCCGCGGCGGCCGACTTGACCGCGTTGGTCTCGGCGTCGCCGGACGAGCCGATCATCACGGTCAGGTGCTGCTTCTTGCCCGAGTCCTGCTTGCTGCTGGTGTTGCTGCCGAAGCCGGACGAGCAGCCGGCGAGCAGGAGGGCGCCGCAGAGGGCGGCGGGGGCGGCTCTACGTACGTTCATCATCACTCCGGGACGTGGGGTTGCCTTGCGGGCTGGGGGACGGGGGCTGCTGCCGGGGGAGGGAGAGGTGCGGGGCCCTGCCGGGACTTCGGGGTTACGGGGTCGGCCGGTCGGCGGCGACGGGGTCCTTGCGGGGGACCGGGACGCGCGGGGCATCGGCGGGAGCCGGGGGAGCCGAACTCTCCCGGACCACGAGTTCGGGGGCGAGCAGCAGCCGTTGGGGCGCGGCGCGCGGGTCCTTGATCCGGGCCACCAGCAGCCGGGTGCAGGCCCGCCCCACCTCCTCCAGCGGCTGGTGCAGGCTGCTCAGTGCTGGGGGAGAGCAGGGCGGCCGCGGGCGAGTCGTCGAAGCCGACCACGGCCACGTCGGTGCCCGGGGTGCGCCCGCTGCCGCGCAGCGCGCGGTAGACGCCCAGGGCGAGGGTGTCGCTGACGGCGACCACGGCGGTGACGCCGTTGTCCAGCAGCGGGCCGACGGCCGACTCGGCCGCCTTGGCGTCGTCCTCGGCGGCCTGCCGCAGCCCGCGCACCGGCAGGCCGTGGCGCTCCATGGCCTCGCGCCAGCCGCGGGCCCGGTCGTCGCCGACGCCCGAGCCGCGCGGCCAGCCGAGCAGGCCGATCCTGCGGTGGCCGGCGGCCACCAGGTGGTCCACCGCCTCCGCGGTGCCGTGCGCGCCGTCCACGTCGACCCAGTCGCCGACGTCCCTGGCGGCCCAGGACCGGCCGAACGCCACGAACGGGATGTCCTTCCTGGCCAGCCAGGCCGGCCGCCGGTCGCCGCGGTAGGTGTTGCTCAGCACGAACGCGTCCACCGAGTGGTCGCGCAGCAGTTGGTCGTAGCGCTCCTGCTCGTCGGCGGCGCCGACCGGGGCGGCGAAGAGCAGCACCCGGTACCCGGCCAGGTCCGCGGAGTCGGACAGGGCGTGCAGGAAGCGGTCGAGGACCGAGGTGGAGATGCTGGGCGGGGTCGGCGCGACGCCGTAGCCGATCAGCCGGCTGGAGCGGGTGCGCAGTGAACGCGCCGCCTGGTGCGGGCGGTAGTCGAGGTCGGCGATGGCCCGGCGGACCCGCTCCAGGGTGTCCTCGGCCAGCAGGTCGGGGGAGTTGAGCGCGTTGGAGACGGTCTGCGCGGACACTCCGGCCCGCTGCGCCACCATGGCCAGGGTCACCGGTCTGCCCCCGCCGCCACCTGCGGTTCTGGCGCGCGCCACGTGCGTCCTCCCACGTCGTTCCGGTCCTCGCGGCATCACGCTTCCGACGCGGCGCTGCGTTTGGTGGAACGATAAAATCCCCTTCAGTGGCTGGTTGGCAAGGGGTAGGGTGCCATTGGATCGATCCAAGCACCCCTAAGACGAGAGGCACGGCACCGTGAACAAGGCTGTCCAGGGGCACTCCACCGTCGAACACCCGTCATCCGCAGGCGCCTTGGAAGGGCTCCAGCCCTTCCTGCACGACGCCTGCACGACCGTGTACGCGCCCAGCCTGGTGCTCTCCCGCCGTGGCGGCGATCTGGCGAGCGGGGCGGACGGCTTCTTCCACGGCGACCGGCGGGCGCTGTCGCGGCTGGCGGTGCGCTTCGAGTCGCACTCCGCCGCGGGGCCGGCGCCGGTGCCGCTGGCACCGATCGGCCACACCCTGCGGACGGCCGACGAGACGGCGTTCCGGGCGGTGCTGCGCGGGGTGGGCGAGAGCACCGCCGACCCCGCGGTCACCCTGCACCGGGTGCGCCAAGTGGTGCCCGGCCGACTGCGGGAGACGCTGCGGATCACCAACTCCGGTGACCGGCAGGTGTCGTTGACGGTGGTGGTGACCGCCGGCACCGACCTGGCGCGGATGGACGAGGTCAAGGGCGGCGCGGTGGTGCCGCCCCGCCCGGCCGCGGCCCTGTCGTCGCACCGCCCGGGAGGCACGGCGCAGGGCGGACCCGGGGCGGGCGGCGACCGGCTCCCGGCCGGCGCGACGCGCACCCCCCACGACGCCGGTGGCTCCGGCTCCGACGGCGGCTCCGGCGCACCTGACAGCGCCGGCGCCGCCACGGACGCCGCGGCCACCGGTCTGACCTGGTGCGACGAGGAGGGCCTGCGGGTGGTGCTGCGCCCGCTGTCCGCGGGGCCCTGCCCGGCGGAGTACGGGTCCTCAACGCCCCTGCCGGACCCGGCGGTCGGGCCCGGGGCCACGGACGCGTCCGCCGCCCTCCCGACCGTACGGCCCGAACAGGGCGAACTGCGCTACCGCTTCGACCTCGCGCCCGGCGCCGGCTGGCAGGCACAACTGGAGTGCACGGTGCACGACCCGCTGCCCGACCGCTTCCCGGCCCCCGCGCCGGGCGCCGTCCGGTGGCAGACACCCGAAGTCACCAGCGCCGACCACCGTTTGGACCGGCTGGTGGCCCGCTCGGTCGGCGACCTGGAGCGGCTGCTCCTGACCGATCCGGACAGCCCCGGCGACACCTTCCTGGCCGCGGGCGCGCCCTGGTTCCTCACCCTGTTCGGCCGCGACTCGCTGTGGGCGGCGCGCATGCTGCTGCCGCTGGGCACCGACCTGGCCGCGGGCACCCTGCGCACCCTCGCCCGCCGGCAGGGCACCCGGGTCGACCCGCACACCGAGGAGCAGCCGGGCAAGATCCTGCACGAGGTGCGCCGCGAACCGCTGCGGCTGGCCCACACCAACACGCTGCCCTCGGTCTACTTCGGCACCGTGGACGCCACCCCGCTGTGGGTCGTGCTGCTGCACGACGCCTGGCGCTGGGGCATGGCCGCCGACGAGGTCGCCGCCCTGCTGCCGCACGCCGAGGCCGCCCTGGAATGGCTGGCCCACTACGGCGACGCGGACGGCGACGGCCTGCTGGAGTACGTCGACAGCACCGGCCGCGGGCTGGCCAACCAAGGCTGGAAGGACTCCGGCGACTCCATCCGCTGGCGCGACGGACGGCTCGCCGCACCCCCCATCGCGCTGTGCGAGGTCCAGGCGTACGCCTACGAGGCCGCCACCGCCGGCGCCGCCCTGCTGCGCGCCTTCGACCGGCCGGGCGCCGACCGCTGGGAGGAGTGGGCGGACGTGGTGCGCCGCCGCTTCCGGGAGAGCTTCTGGGTGCGCGACGCGGCCGGCCCGTACCCGGCGGTGGCGCTGGACGCGGGCAAGCGCCCGGTCGACTCCGCCACCTCCGCCTTCGGCCACCTGCTGGGCACCGGGCTGCTCGACCCCGAGGAGAGCGCGCTGCTGGCCGCCCGGCTCGGCGGGCCCGATCTCGACAGCGGCTTCGGGCTGCGCACCCTCAGCCGCGCCAACGCCGGCTTCAACCCGCTGGGCTACCACGTCGGTTCGGTGTGGCCGCACGACACCGCGATAGCCGTGCACGGCCTGGTGCGGGCCGGCTTCCCCGAGCAGGCCGTCTCGCTGGCCAGGGGCGTGGTCGCCGCCTCGGCCGGCTTCGAGGCGCGGCTGCCCGAACTGTACGGCGGGCACGGCAGCGACTACGACACCGCCCCCGCGCCGTACCCCGCCGCCTGCCGCCCGCAGGCGTGGTCGGCGGCCGGGAGCGTGCTGCTGCTCCAGGCCGCCCTGGGCCTGTCGGCGGATGTGCCCGCCGGCCGGCTGCGGGTGGACCCGGCGGCCGCCCGGCCGTTCGGCCCGCTGCACGTCAGCGGGCTGCGGGTGGCCGGCGCCCCGCTGTCGGTACGCGTCGACGCCGCCGGCCTCGCCGAGGTCGCCGCCCCGGCCGGCCTCACCGTGGACGGAGCCCGCCGCACGCTGTGACCGCCCGCAGTTGACCGCGGCCCGACCGGACCGGTGGCGCCCCCGCCCGCGGTCACCCGTCGGGGGTCGCGTACCGGGCGCAGTGGTGGCCCGAGCCGTCGAAGGCGCCGGCACCGACCAGCCGCAGCCGCAGCCGCAGCCGCGGGCCGGCGGCCAGGACCGGGGTGCCGCCGCGCCGTCCCGCGCGGCGCCGCGGCCGGACGGCGCGTCAGCGGGCGGGGGCAGGGCCCCGGGCGCCGGGGGCGGTCCCGTCCTGGACCTCCTCCTTGTCGCACTGCGTGCCGCGGATCAGCTCGTAGCTGCCGCCGATCCGGTAGGTGCCGGGCGCCGGGACGTACAGCCAGGTCCAGTCGCCGTCGGCGGTCAGGCAGCCGTGCTCGGTGTCCGTGGCGCCCTCGATGCCCAGCACCGGCGACCACGGGATGCGCAGCAGCACCGAACCGGCCCGGGGCATCGTCACCGTGAGTTCGGCCGGTCCCGCCTCGTCGACCACCGCGGGCGGATCGGCCAGCGGCTCGGCGCCCGTGACCCGGTACAGCCGCCAGTCGGCGTCCCGCCACACCGGGTGCAGCCAGGACTGCCCGGCCGCCACGATCTTCGCCTCGGCCACCGCGGCGCCGTCCGGCTGGTCGGTCGGCAGCACCACGTAGTCGACGCTCCAGTGGCGCAGCCAGTCGCGGTAGGCGTCGGGGGTGAGCGTGCCGTCGTAGAACAGCGGGTTGCGCTCCACGTCGGCCTGCCGGTTCCAGCCGCGGGCCAGGTTGACGTACGGCGACAGGCCGGACGCCTCCCAGTGCGAGCGCATCGGCACCACCTCGACGCGGCCGCGGTCGGCCCGCACCCTGCCCAGTTCGGAGATGAGCGGCCCGGCCTGCAGGCCGGTGGCGGGCAGCGAGTGCGTGGTGATCTGGTCGAAGACCGGCTGGACGACCTGCCAGGCCGCCACCCCGGCGAACGCCAGCCACAATGCCGTGGCGCGGCGGGTGCCCCAGGTGCTGCCCAGCGCCACCGCCAGCAGCACGGTGCCGCCGAACAGCATCGCCAGCCGTTCCACGTTGCTGCCGATCGGCGAGGGGACGCCCCAGGTCAGTGCGACGCCCAGCGCGTACGCCGTCGCGCCCAGCCGCACCGCCCGCCAGGACGCCGGCACCACCAGGGAGACCACCCAGGCGACGGCCAGCGGGACGACCGCCGCGTACCAGGCGAAGGGCTGCACGCCGTAGAACGGGAACAGCAGCGACGTCGTGCCGACCACCAGCACCGGTCCGGCGGCCACCACGCAGGCTTCCGTACGGCGCCGGTCCAGGAACAGCGCCGCCGCGACCACCAGCATGAACAGGCCGGCCACCGGCGTGCACATGGTGGCCAGCACCGTCAGCGCGCCGACGGCCGCCATCCGCCACGGGCGCGGCCGGCCGGCCCGGTCCGAGGGGAAGAGCAGCACGGTGGCCGCCAGGCCGAACGGCACGCCGAGGGCGAAGGTCACCCGACCGGAGACGATGTCGCACCACAGCGCGAACACCGTCCACAGCACGGCCGGCAGCGGCCGCCGCACCCCGGCGCGCACCAGCAGCGCCGCTGCCACCGCCGCCGACACGGTGCCGGCGATCACCGCGGTCGTCCGCACCCCCAGCGCGGCCATGATGTAGGGCGACAGGATGCTGTACGCGGCCGGGTGCATCCCGCCGTACCAGGACAGGTTGTACGAGGCCGCGGGGTGGGCCCGTATGAAGTCCGTCCAGGCGTACTGCGCGGCCATGTCGCCGGAGTTCTTGGCGAGGTACAGCGCCCACACGAGGTTGAGCGCCAGGGCCAGCAGCGTGGCGAGCAGGACGGGGCGCCGCGGGTCCACCGGTGTGAACCGGGCCCGCGGACCCGGTACGGGCGCGAGGCGCGCGGGCTGCCAGATGGTCACGTGGCCTCTTCCGGTGGCGGGTGGTGCGATGCCGGCCGGATACCCGTCCGGCGGGCCGAACTCCGCTGCGGCAGAGGTCGAGGAGACGATTCGGACGCTAGCACGGCAGGTTCGGGCGGGTATGCGCGGTAGGTGCCCTCTTCGGCCCCTCATCGGAGCAGGGCCCAGGACAGCGCGCCGTCCGGCAGGGACGCCCCGGCGTCGCGCCGGGTGCTAGTGCTGTGACCGGAAGGGTTCACCGGTTCGCGGCGCCCCGCACTGCACCTCGCCGCGTTGTCGGACCCGTCCGAGTACGCCCGGTACGAGGACGGACCTCCGCCTTGCGATGCACCGCACGGGACGCCGTGAACGTGAACCAGGCAAACCTTTCCGGCCGCAGCGCTAGTCGCGGGCGTCGAGCAGGGCGCGCAGCGCGGCCTCGTCGGCCGCGTCGAGGGAGTCGACGAAGTGCTGGAGCACCGCCGCACGGTCGGCGCCCTGGTGCAGGACGGCGTTCATCCGCCCCGCCGCGGCCTGGGCCGAGCCCTGGCGCGGGGTGTACGCGTGGGCGCGGCCGGCCGGTGCGCGGTCCAGCAGCCCCTTGGTGTGCAGGCGGCCCAGCACGGTGAGCACGGTCTTGTAGGCCAGGCCGTCGCCCAGCACCCGGTGGACCTGGCCGGCGGTCATCGGGCCGGGACCGGCCCAGAGCGCGGCCATCACCTCGGCCTCCAGCGCGCCGGACGGCCGCCGCGACGCCGCGCCTTCGGGTTCGGCGTCACCTCGTGGCGACATCCCCTCGCCTCCTCATGTGCTGCTGCCCCCTCTGCTCGTGCTGCTCGCGCCGCCGCCCGGGCGGGCGCAGGCACCGGATTCCTCCTGCCGCGAACCGGGCGGGACGTCGGAAGGCGCCGCACCGTACACCGGCCGGAGCACTAGCGCATGAGCATGTACCCGGCCACGCACACCAGGCCGACCACCGAGACGATGGCCACGACCATCACGAACGAGGCCAGGCAGCAGGCGCCCAGCTCGGCGGCCCGTATCAGCACGGCCGCGGCGCCGGTCGGCTCCGGCGCGTCCCGCGCCGCGGGCTGTGCGCGGCGTCCCCGCCGGCCGCCCGGGGCGAGTCCGGTCCGCGCGGCCGGCGCCGTACCCCGGCCGTGCGATCGGGCCCGTCCGGTGGACGGCGGGGCGATGTCGGGGTCCATGTGATTCCCTCCTGGGCGTTGACCGCGGGAGCGGCACGGTGGCGACCGGCGGCGGGTCGGTCCTTCCGCAGCGGCTCGCGCGGCCCGGCGGCCGCACGCCTCGTAGGACGCCGACCAATATACGTCTCACGCCTTGTAGGACTCTCCGGGGGCGGCCGGAGCACTCGTACGTGCGGTATTACGCGGTGGTTTGACGTCGTCCGTGCGCGATCACCGCGTGCGATCACCCTGCGCGGGCGGCGGGTCCGGGCGGCGGCAGAAGGGGCGGGGGCGTGACGGGGACCGTGGCCGACGGGGTGGTCGGCGCGACCGAGGGCGTATCAGGGGCGGAAGGTGTGACGGAGGCCGAAGGCACGACCGGAACGGAAGGCGTACCGGTGGCCGAAGGAGCGACCGGGACCGACGGCGTACCGGAGACCGAGGGCGCGACGGAGATCGGGGGATGGTCGACGACCGGGGCGGTCGGGCCGGCGGAGGTGAGCGTGACCCGCAGGGCGCAGTAGCCGTCCACCTTGTCCTTGCCGCCGGCCGCCGTTGCCAGCCGCGCCAGCGAGGGAGCGTCCAGCGGCTTGCCGTGCCGCGACGCCTCGACGTACGCCACGCACAGGCCCTTCAGGCCGGGGACGGCCGGTGCGCCGCCGTGGCCCGCCGGGTGCGAGGAGGACCGCGCGGAGGGCGGGGGAGTCGAGGTCGTCCCCGGGCCGGGCACGCCCCCGGTGGGGGTGCGCTCCCGTGCGGAGGCGGTGGACGCGGAGGGGGAGGGGCGGACCGCCGGCCCGGACGCGGGCGGCGCCGAGGTGCGGTGGCCGGGGGCGAACGGCCGGGGCAGGACGCCTTGTTGCGCCGCGATGGCCGCACCGGCGACGGCGAGGACCGCGGCGAGGCCCCCGGCCAGCACCTTGGCGGGCCGCGCCATGTGGACGCGGGTACGGACGCCCTGGCAGGACGGGTGGTCGCGCTCGCGCCGGAACGCCGCCAGCGCGGCGCCCTCGTCCTCGGGCCGGCCGGGCGGGAGGCCGTCGGCCACCGCCGCCAGCAGGCGCGCCAACTCCGCGATCCGGCGGTCGGACCCGGGGACGTCCTGGCCGCTGAGGAGCCGGTCGGTGAGGTCCGCGTCCAGCCACTCGTCGGGTTCTCGGCTGTCGTTCATCCGTCACTTCTCCTCGGCGCCGCTGAGGCGCTCCGACAGGCGTTTCAGACCCCGGTAGGAGGCGGTGCGCACCGCGCCCGGGCGTTTGCCCAGCACCTTCGCGGCCATCGGTCCGCCCAGCCCGAGCATCACCCGCAGGAGCACGGCCTCGGCCTGGTCCTGCGGCAGTTCGGCGATCAGGGCCAGCGCGCGCTCGGTGGACAGGTTCTCCAGCGCGATGCCCTCCGAGTCCGTCGGCGTCGCCGGCTCCGGGGTCCGCTCGTCCAGCGCCGAGGTCCGCGGCCGGGCCTTGGCCCGGCGGACGTGGTCCAGGGCCCGGTGCCGGGCGATGGCCGCCGCCCAGCCGCGGAAACTCGGACCGTCGCCGCGGAACCCGCGCAGGTCGCGCACGATGTCGTGCCACGTCTCCGAGGCGACGTCGTCGGCGTCGCCGCTGACCAGACCGCGCAGGTAGCCGAGCAGCATCGGGTGGACCTCGCGGTAGACGACGCCGAAGGCGGCTTCGTCGCCGGCCCGTGCCCGCGCGACCGCCTCGCCCAGTTCGCCGTCGTCCATCCTCGTACGCCGGCGCACTCCCGCCTCGCCCACCCACGTCCTCTTCGTGCTCACCGACACCGTGCGATGTCTCCGTACCGTCGCGCGCGTCCCGCGTGCCCCGGGCCCACTGGTGTCACCGCTGCGCTCGGCCCACCGCCGGGAGACAGGACCGGCGCAAGCCGTCCCGTGCACCGCCCCGGCAGCGTTCGACCGCGTTCGCCGACGGGTTCGGCGGCCGCCCGTCAGGAGTGCGGACCCCGAAAGGCTGCTCGAATATAGCCCGTCGCTCCGTACCGGAGTCCACCCCTACGGTTTCCGCCCCGCGTAACGGCACCTCGCCGGGGCGACCGCCGCGGCCGGGCACGGCGCGGGCCACCGCAGGAACGGGCGGCATCCCGCGCCTGATCCCGCCGATGGGCCGGGCCACCGCCGCCGAACCGCTCACCGCACACTCCATGGTGTCCTTCCGCCCGCCCGACGCTCCCGCGCCCGGTCGGCGCGATCCATCGGTGTTCGCCGGTGTCCATGGGTGAGGCGCAGCACGCGGGGAAAACGTCACACCCGTCCGGCCGGTGGGCCCGGGCACCCCGCGCCATCTCCTGTCGGAGGCGCCGAGGAGCCGGGCGCCGAAGGCGGGTGTGACACTCTCGGCCGCCGACGCGCCCTGGTAGTGGACCGGCGGGTCCTGGCGTCGGTCTCCGCATCCCCCGTGTCGGAGATCGCCGTCGCACCCGGACACGTCCGGGACTGCCGGGGTGCACGGTTCCCCCCGTGCCTGTGCTCTCCCGCGCGGTGGGCCCGCCGGTCCGTTTCCGGAGTGATGCCGAGGATGGGCGCGGGTGTGCTGATCGCAGACAGGTACCGGTTGGACGAGCCCCTGGCCCGAGGCGGGATGGGCGCTGTCTGGCGCGCGCTCGACACGACGCTCCAGCGGCCCGTAGCGGTCAAACTGCTCGCGCTGGACGGGGACGCGGCCCTGATCGAGCGGTTCCGGCTGGAGGCGCGGGCGGCGGCCCGGCTGAACCACCCCAACCTGGTGGCGGCCTACGACTTCGGCAGCCACGAGGGGCGCCCGTACCTGGTGATGGAACTCGTCGAGGGCCGCAGCCTTTCCGAGGAGCTCGCCGCGCTCGGGCCGCTGGAGCCCGGGCGGGCCGCGGACATCGCCGCCGGGACGGCCCGCGGACTGGCCGCGGCCCACCGGCAGTCCGTGGTCCACCGGGACATCAAACCCGGCAACCTGATGCTGGGTACCGACGGCACGGTGAAGATCACGGACTTCGGGATCGCCCGCCTGATCGACGAGATCTCGCCGGCCCTGACGGCCACCGGCCATGTCATGGGCTCCGGCGACTACCTGGCCCCGGAGCGTGCCCTGGGCGCACCCACAGGACCCGCCGCCGACGTGTACTCGCTCGGCTGCGTCCTGTACGAAATGCTCACCGGGCAGCCGCCGTTCCGCGGCCGGACCGCGGCGGCCGTCGCCCACAGCCATGTGGCGGACGAGGCCGTCCCGCCCGAGGTGCTCCGCCCGGGGCTTCCCGCGCCGCTGGTCGCCCTGGTGCCGCGCATGCTGGCCAAGGCCCCGGAGATCCGGCCCACCGCGGACCAGGTCGCCGACTGGCTCGGCGACCCGGACGGATCGGCGAGCGCGCTCGCGCCGCTCCCCGCCGTGGAGGCCGGTCCGCTCCCGGCCGCGCCCGCCGGCCCGCCGCCCGCCGCCCCGCGCGTCGCGGCGGCCGGGCACCGGCAGGAGGACACCGCCCTCATGCCGCTGCCCGGCCCGCCTCCGCCGCACCCCCCGAACGCCCCGGCGCGCGGCGGGTTTTCGCCGCGGTCCAGGATCGCCCTGGCCGCCGTGTGCTGTGCGGTGTTCGCCGCCGCTCTCGTGGTCGGCGCCACCACGGGGTTCGGCGCCCACCACGCGCCGTCCGCACCGAACCCCGGGTCGTCCGCCCCCGGCCGCGTCGCCGCGGACACCACCGCGCCGCTGACCACCGCGCCGCTCACCACCGCGCCGGAGACCATCGCGCCGCCCACCGCCAAGGGGCGGCCCGCCGCTCCGCCGCCGCGGCCTCCGGCCCACCACGGCCCCGGCGGGAAGGACGGCGGTGGCCGGGCGCGGGGGCACAAGTGACGGCCGCCGCACGGCAGTCGGGCACCCGGCCCGACGGCGCCGGGCTCACATCGGGCGCGGGGGAGGGGCGAGCCGGTAGGCGGGGCGGCCGGTGAGGGTGCGCTGGACGAAGAAGCCGGCGGCCAGGGTGAGCGCGCCGGCCACCGCGTCGGTGACGAAGTGGTTGGCGGTGGCGAGGATGACCACGAAGGTCGCCAGCGGGTACAGCAGCCCGAGCACGCGCACCCAGGTGCGGCGGGCCAGGGCGGCCACGGTCAGCCCGCTCCACGCGGACCACACGATGTGCACCGACGGCATCGCCGCGTACTGGTTCGACAGCGACGACACGTTCTTGGAGTCCCACCAGACCCAGGTGTGGTGGGTCAGCGCCGTGTCGATGAATCCCTGGCCGGTGGTGAGCCGGGGCGGGGCCAGGGCGAAGAACGTGAAGCCGATCAGCGCCAGCAGCGTGGCCGAGTAGAGCACGGTGCGGACCCCGCGGTAGCTGTCGGGCCTGCGGACGTACACCCAGACCAGCACCGCGGGCGTGACCACGAAGTGCAGCGTGGCGTAGTAGTAGTTCATCCCCGAGATGAGCCAGCCGACGCGGTCGGCCGCGTGGTTGACGGTCCGTTCGATGTCGATGTGCAGGAACCGCTCGGCGC
Source organism: uncultured Actinomycetota bacterium (assembly GCA_963820715.1). Lineage (GTDB taxonomy): Bacteria > Actinomycetota > Actinomycetes > Streptomycetales > Streptomycetaceae > Actinacidiphila. The sequence goes on from CAWGAU010000013.1 coordinate 91,477, forward strand.
GCAGGATGTCCCGAGCCCGGCGCACGGCCGCCACGTGCTCGTCGGGCACCGCGCTGCGGGTGAGGGAGTACGCCTTGTACAGAAGAACGGTGAAGACCAGCTCGACCAGCACCTGCGGCCGGACCGCCCGGGCCGCCCGGCGCGGCGCCGGCAGGCCCCTGCGGACGGCGGCCGCGTCTCCCGGCGCCGCGTCGCGGGTGAGCCACGTCATCGACGCCCCCCAGGCGCGCTGCCGGCGGCGGCCGCCCCGCCCGGTGGCTGCCCCGACCCGTCCCCGGCGCGGTGGGCGGCGGGCGGAGCCGGGGCGGTGATCGCTCGGGAGGGGCGGGCGGTGCGGTTGCGCTTCATTTTTGCATCATGCCAAATTCACCTGGGGCCGAGGACACCGGCCCGGGGGTGGCAGGCGGTACGGGCCGCTCCGGGGCCGGCCCGGTGCGGGAGCGCTGTCACCAGCCCACGTCGGCGCCTGACCTGCCGGGCGCCGGCGGCTCCTCACCCGCTTCGGTGAAGGACCGGAGGGCCTTGACCAGGCCGCTGCGCCGGGTGCGGGGCATGGCGCCGACGATGCGGGCGATCTCGGCCCGGCGCCGCTCGGTGGCCTGGTGCACCACGCCGCGGCCCTTGCCGGTGAGGCTGATCAGGATCTCGCGGCGGTTGCCGGGGTTGGGCTCGCGGTCCAGCATGCCGCCGGCCGCGAGCCGGTCGACCATCCGCATCGCGGTCGACGGGATCACGTCCAGGTGCTCGCCGAGCCGGGAGATGTTCATCGCGCCCCGGCTGTCGAGGACCACCAGCATCCGGAACTGCGGCAGGGTCAGCGCCTCCTCCACCGCGGCCAGCGAGCGCGCCGAGACCGACACCAGGAGCCGGGACGCGGTCAGCACGGCGGTCACCACCTCGTCCGCCACCTCGTCGGTGGAGCCGTCGCGGGACTCGCCGGGGGAGGCGGGGCCGCCGGGCCCGGCTGGATCTACGAGGCCGCCCGGGTCGGCGGGGCCCGCGGGTGCGGGGTCCGCGCCGGCCTGTGCGTCGGCCGCGGGCCGCAGGCGGCCGGCTGCGGGGGGCGGTCGCTTGGGCATGGTCCTTTCTACCGCCTCGGGCCCGGCGCCGTACGCCGCACGGCCGGTGCGGGCCGCGGGGCGGTGGGTCCGGTTCCGTCCGAGGACCCGCCGGACCCGCCGGACCCGCCGGCGGGTCCGGCTGCCGTGGGGAGGAGAGGGCGGCGGCCTTCGGCGAGCGGCGACGGGGCCGGCACCGTAAAATCGGAGGACGGCTCACCAGAAGGAACCGATACGCCTATGGCTGTACGAGGCGAGCGGGCCGCACCGGTGGCATCGTCGACCCCTCTCGCGCGGGAAATAACGAAGTTCGCGACCGTCGGCGGCGCCGGCACAGCCGTGAACTTCCTGGTCTTCAACCTCCTGCGGCACGCCACGTCCTTTCCCGTGGTGCGCGCGAGCGTCATCGCCACCGCCGTGTCGATCGGGTTCAACTACATCGGCCTGCGGTACTTCGCCTACCGGTCCCGCGACAAGAGCCGCTGCCCCCGCGAGATGGGGCTCTTCCTGCTGTTCAGCCTCGTCGGCCTGGTGATCGAGAACGGGGTCCTCTTCCTGGCGACCTACGGCTTCGGCTGGGACAGCCCGCTCCAGAGCAACCTCTTCAAGTTCATCGGGATCGGCGTCGCGACGCTCTTCCGCTTCTGGTCCTACCGGTCCTGGGTGTTCCGGGTGATCGCGGAGCCCCGCGCGGCGGCCGGCGGGTCACCGCAGGAGACGTCGCGGACGCCCTTATCGTCCCCGTGCTCGACGGCTTTGCGCTTGCTTCTTTCCGCGGCCGGCCCGGCTGCTCGGACCACAGTGGCCCGCGCCGCCGACCCGTTGGTTCGAGATCGCGGCTGTCATGTCCGGGCGGACCGCTGAGCGGGCGCCGCTCGCCACCGCCCTGAAGCGGCGCCCCGGCCGGCGGCGGCAGTACGCCCGCCTGAGGCGGACTTCCCCGACCCGGCGGCTCCGGCGTGTGTACGGCGCTGCCGGGCGCGGAGCCGACACCCTTGCGTCCGGGGGCGGGTGTGCCGTGCACCGCCGCCGTGCCGCCCCGCCCCGCGGGCCCCCACGGCGGCGTCCCCCGGACGGCCGGGCCCCGGCCCCGGACCGGACCCGGCGGCGGGTGTCCGAGCGCTTAGGCTCGTGGCGTGGTCACCCTCGCCGATCTCGCCGAAGACCCCCACCCGCACCTGGCCGAACTGCGCGCCCAGGCGCCGGTGGTGTGGCTCCCCGCGCTCGGCGGCTGGATCGTGACGGGCCGCGCAGCCGCCGTGCAGGTCATGCGGGACGCGGTCGGGTTCACCGTCGACGATCCGCGGTTCACCACCGCGCGGGTCGTCGGCCCGAGCATGCTCTCCCTCGACGGCGCCGAACACGTGCGCCACCGGGAGCCGTTCGTCGAGCCGTTCCGGCCCAGGGCGGTGGACGCGGCCTTCGGGGACACGGTCAGGCGGGAGGCGGACCGGCTGCTCGACGGCCTGGCCCCGAACGGCGCCGCCGAACTGCGCCGGGACTTCGCGGGTCCGCTGGCGGCGGTCGTCATGGCCGAGGTGCTGGGACTCACCGACGTCCCCGTACCGGCCGTCCTGTCCTGGTACGACGCCATCGTGCGGGCCGTCGACCGGCTGACCCGGGGCGAGGACGCGGGGGCCGACGGCCCGGCCGCGTACGCGGCGCTGCGCGAGGCGGTCGCCGGCACCCTGGACGCGGGCGCCGCCGGCTCCCTGCTGGTCCGCGCCGCGGCCGGCGGCCGGCTCGGCCTGCCCGAACTGGCCTCGAACGCCGCCGTCCTGCTCTTCGGCGGCATCGAGACCACCGAGGCGATGATCGCCAACGCGCTGCTGCACGTCCTGGCCGAACCGGGAACGGCCGCCCGGCTGCTGGCCGAACCCGATCTGGTGGACAACGCCGTCGAGGAGTCCCTGCGGCTGGAGCCCGGCGCGGCCGTCGTGGACCGCTACGCCACCCGCGACACCGACCTCGCGGGCGTACGCATCCGCGCGGGCGACCTGGTCACCGTCTCGCTGGCCGGTGCCAACCGCGATCCCGCCGTCTTCACCGACCCCGACCGCTTCGACCTCCACCGGCCCAACGCCCGCCTCCAGTTGGCGTTCGCGCACGGCCCGCACTTCTGCGTCGGCGCCCACCTGGCCCGGCTCGAAGCCCGTACGGCGCTGCGCGCCTGCTTCGAACGGCTCCCCGGCCTCAGCCTCGACGACCGGCGGCCGAGCGCCCCGCGCGGCCTGGTCTTCCGCAAGCCGCCCACCCTCGCGGTCCGCTGGCGGCACTGACCCCGGCGCCCGGTCGGGGCCGGCTCATCGCACCGGCCCCGACCGGCCGACCGCGCACTGCCCGCGGACGGCCGCGAGCACCGCGTCGGCCAGTTCGGCCACCGTCCGGCCGCCGCCCGCGTCGACGCGGTCCAGGGCGAGCCTGTCGAGGACGTCGCCCATGAGCTGCTGGTAGCGCTCGGTACGGGCCAGGAACCTGTCCATCAGGTGCCGTTCCCCGTCCGTCGCGTCGCCGTAGCAACCGGCCGCGTGCACCCGGGCCCGTACGACGGCGTCGTCCGCGGTGAGCCACACCGCGCCCGTGCGCGGGACCGCCAACTCCGCGACGCGGGCGGGCCAGAGCGCCGAGCCCTCCAGCACCAGGCCCGGCCCGGCGGCGCCGTCCGCGGCGTGGGCCGCGACCAGTTCCTCGATCCGGGGCCACAGGCGCGCGTAGTGGTCGAGCACCGACGTGATCATCTCGTCGACGGTCAGCGAGCCGTAGTGCGCGGCGACGTGCGGCGGCACCTCCCGGTCCGGCGTCCGCCACGGCCGCCCCGGATGCCGCGCCAGGCCGTCGGTCGACACGCACGCGAACCCGAGCCGGTCCGCCACCGCCCGGGCGACTGTCGACTTCCCGACATTCGACGTACCGCCGATCAACACCACCCGAGCACCGCGCATGCGGGCGACCTTAGCGGTCAGCGCAGGATCAGGACGACCTCGTCGATCTCCTCGCCCCGCGCGTTGGCGAAACCCCGCTCGTGTCCCGTGACCACGAACCCGCACTTCTCCAGCACCCGGACCGACCCCTTGTTGTCCGCGGCCGCGCGGGCGCGCAGGGGGCGCTCCGGTACGACGGCGAGCAGTCCGCGCAGCGCGGCCGTCGCCGCTCCACGCCCCCAGTGCTCCCGGCCTATCCAGTACGTGACCTCGCGCTCCTGCGGCGGACCGAACACGCCGGCGTGCCCGAGGACCTCCCCGCTCCCGTCGACGACGGTGCGTGCGACGATCGCCGGGTCTTCGCGGATGCGGGCCCAGTGCGCCGCGAAGCGGGCGCGGTCCGTCGGGTCCTCGGGGGTGAACGCCGCCATCCGGACGCTTTCGGGATCGCACGACTGGTCGTAGAGGACGGCCAGATCGCTGTCCCGTACCTCGCGCAGCGCCACGTCCATCCCGGCCTCCATCTGGTCTCCGAGGGCGGTGACCCCGCCCGCCGACCGTTCTACCGCCACCCACCGACATTGATATTGGTAGGCGGGTTCTGGTGGTCGTGGCACGTACCGGCTCCGGGCGGGTCCGCCGCCGGCCGGCTCGTCCCGCCCGCGTTCCCCCGTCTCCCTTCGCGAGCACGCCGTCACGCCACGAGGGCGGTCTGTCCGTGTTTCGGGCAGGTCAGCGGCGGGCGCGCGGGGTGGAGCAGGATCTCGGTATCGAGTTGCCGACCGGCGAGAAGGACTGACTGACCCATGGCCTCCACTGCTGCCGCCCCCGGGACCCCGGGGCTGCCCGGCGCCCTCGACGGCCCCCGCCTGGCCGAACTCGCCGCGGAGTACGGCACCCCGCTGTGGGTCGTACGACGCGGCACGATCCGCGCGCAGATAGCCAAGCTGCGCGCGTTCGACGTGATGCAGGTTCGCCCAGAAGGCGTGCTCCAACGTGCACATCCTGCGGCTGATGCGCGAGGAGGGCGTCCTGGTCGACGCCGTCTCCGAGGGCGAGCTGAGCGGGCGCTGCTGGCCGGCTACGAGGTGGGCGGCGCGGACGAGCCGATCGTCTTCACCGCCGACGTGCTCAGCCGCGGCGCGCTGGCCCGCGTCGTCGAGCTGGGCGTGCCGGTGAACGCCGGGTCGCCGCAGATGCTGGAGCAGGTCGGCCGGGCGCGCGCCGGGCCACCCCGTGTGGATCCGGGTGAACCCGGGCTTCGGCCACGGGCACAGCCGCAAGACCAACACCGGCGGCGAGCACAGCAAGCACGGGATCTGGCACGAGCACCTGGAGGAGAGCCTCGCCCTGGTCGACCGCCACGGCCTGGACCTGATCGGCCTGCACATGCACATCGGCTCCGGGGTGGACTACGGCCACCTGGAGACCGTCTGCGAGACCATGGTCAAGCAGGTCCGCATGGTCTCGGGCCGGACGACGTCGCGCCATCTCCGCCGGCGGCGGCCTGTCCGATCCCCTACGGCCCGGGACGGCCGGAGGTCGACACCGCGCGCTACTTCCGGCTGTGGGACGCCGCCCGCCGGGAACTGGCCGCCGAGCTGGGCCACCCGGTCCGGCTGGAGATCGAGCCCGGCCGGTTCCTGGTCGCCAACTCCGGCGTGCTGCATCGCCGAGGTCCGCGCGGTCAGAAGCCGGTGGGCAGCAACTACTTCGTGCTCTCCGACGCGGGCTTCAACGACCTGATGCGGCCCGCGATGTACGGCAGCAACCACCGCGTCTCGGTGCTCGGCGCCGACGGCGGCCTGCGCGGCGACCGACCTGCGCGAACGCCGGCCGCGTCGTGGCCGGCCCGCTGTGCGAGTCGGGCGACGTCTTCACCCAGACGCGAGGGCGGCGACGTCCAGCCTGCGCGCGCTGCCCCGGCACGCGGATCGGCGACCTCCTGGTCTTCCACGACACCGGTGCCTACGGCGCGAGCATGTCCTCGAACTACAACTCCCGCCCGCACATCCCGGAGGTTCTGCTCGACGGCGACCGCTCCCGGCTGATCCGCCGCCGCCAGACCGTGGCCGAAATGCTCGCGACGGAGACCGACCCGCGGCTGTGAGCGCGTCCCCGGCGACGCGGCCGGAGCGCGCACCGGACCGGCCCGGGTGCCCCTTGTCGCGCGGAGCTGCGCCTTTCCGGATTTCGGGACGGGTCCCGCAGCCGGGGACTATTATCCCGAGTCCGGGGACGGCGAGTGTGGGGGCGGGATGCGGTGCGGGTATCAGGGCGAATTCCACGGCGGACACGTGCCAATGGTGCTCCGCATTTACCGGCTGCCGCGGCGCGGTATTCCGGAACCGCCACCGCCGGCGTGAGCGGCGTGCCCGCACACCGCCCGGACGGGGAGGCGCGGGCAGGTGAGGATACGTTTCTCCCGCGCAACGGGCGCCGCGGGCCGGACGGCGGGGGACGCGGTCAGGTGACGGACACCAGGCTCTACGGCCGCACGCGCATCGTGGAATTCGTCGGGAAAGCGCTGAAACGCAAGGGCGTCCCCGCAAAGCCGCTGCCGATCGTCCTTCTGACCGGTCCGCGGGGCAGTGGCGGCTCGGTGCTGCTCAGCCGGATATGGCGCGAATTCTCCCCCGACTGCCTCGGGGTGCGGCTGGATCTGAAGGCCGCCCAGGGCGTCGAGGACATCGTGCTGGCCGCGGTCCAGGGAATGGGGCGCAAGGTCCACGGAATCCGCGAGGTCGGATTCCCGCGGATGGGGATGCTGCTGAAGGCGCTGAGCTTCGAGGACGGCGGCGGCGGACGCCCGGCCTTCGAGGCGTACCTGCGGGCGGGGCCGCGGGAGGCCGCCGACAACTCCTCGCTGGACGACTGGGCGGCCCGCGCCGCGCCGCTGATGAGCCCCGAGCAGCAGGTGCTGCTCCGGGCGGTCGCCAAGCTGCTCGGCACGCTGCGCTCCGCCGTCGGCCGCAGCCAGGAGGCGAAGGCCCGGCAGTGGCTGGCGGACTACGGCAGCCGCAGCATGGGCGGCGGCTACGACTCGCTGTGGGAGCTGTACCGCCTCCACCACGGCCACACCGACGGTACGGACACCCCGCGCCCGGTGGCCAAGACCCTGTGCGCCGCCTTCCTGGCCGACCTGCGGGCGGACTTCAACGACTCCCCGCTGCTGCACGGCCAGCGCCCCAGGAACTGCCTGCTGCTGCTCGACAACGCGGGCGGCCGGGCCGGCGACCTCTTCCTGGAGCTGCTCGCCGAATGCCGCCGCGAGCACGGCACCGCCGCCTGCGACCCCGCGGTGGTCGTCGCCGTGCAGCGCGGACGGGTGCGCCACCGGACGACCGAACCCCTCGAACCGACCGACGAGCGGCTCGACTTCGACGTCCGCCACCCCGGAGCCCCCGCGGACGAGGACCACCCGGTCTGGTGGTACCCGGTCCGGCTGGCCGACCTCGACAAGGAGTCCGTCGCCGAGCTGTCCAGGAGCGGTGTGCTGGGCACCCGGAACCGGGACGCCGACTTCCTCTACGCGCTCACCGGCGGCCACCCGGAGTCGGCCGCCCGGCTCGCCCGGCTGCTGGCGCGGCTCGGCCGGACCTCGCCGTACGACCCGCGGCTGCTGCTGGGCGAGCGGGAACTGCCCGGCGAAGGGGGCCCGGACAGCGCGGACGACACCGTCGTCGAGGAGTACCTGCTGCGGCGCACGCTCGCCGACGACCTCGTGCCGGGGCCGGACGGCGGCATCCCCGCCGGGGACAACCCGATGCTGGACGCCATGGCGGTGCTCGCGGTGACGCCGGGGCTGCGCCGCGGCGCGTGCAACGCCGCCCTGCAGTACCTCGGCCGGGACGAGGTCGACGCCGACACCGCCCAGCGCCGGCTGACGTCCGCGATGTGGCTCGACGAGACCCCCGACGGTGAGGCGGCGCGGCTGCACCCGCTGATCGCCCTGCTGCTGCGGCGCCGGCTGGCCCGCAAGCCCGAGGCGTGGCGCGGCGCCCACCTCGGCTACGCGGCGCACTACTCCCGCAGGCAGGACGCTGCCGTCCGCCACCACCACACGCTCGCGCTCGTGGAGCCGTCGCAGCGGCAGCCGCTGGGCACCGTCGTCGGCTTCCTGGAGGAGGAGTGGGAGCGCTGCGGGTCCACGCAGGACTGGCTGCGGGTGCTGGACCAGGTGACCGCCGCGCCCAACCGGCTGAGGACGACGCTCGACCCGCGGTCCTTCGTCACCTCGCTGGCCGGCGTCGCCGGCGCGCGCAGCCGCCACCAGACCGTCACCCGGCTCACCGTGGCCCGCTGGCTCTTCACCGACCGGTACTTCGACCCCGCGCACCGGTTGGCGCAGACGATCGCCAACGAGTACGAGGACCTGGCGAACGGCACCGACGACAACGAGGTGCTGTTCCAGCAGGCCGGGAAGTACCGCCGGATCGAGAACGACTGGAAGGACTGACGTGCCCGGCTTTCTTGAGATCTTCCCGCGCCTGACGGTCCGGGCCAAGAGCCTCGTGGTCGCGGTGTGCGTGCTGGCGCTCGGCGCGATCGGCTTCGGCGTCTACATCCCGGTGCACGACGCGCTGAACCGGCCCTGCATGCGCAAGGGCGCCACCGTCGTCACCCACCAGGGCGCGAGCGGCGAGTGCGTGGGGATCACCGACGGCTCGTTCCTCTTCGACCCCGCGCTGGGCGACGTCGAGCACATGGTCCGCCAGGAGAACCGGCAGGTCGTCAAGAACCGCGCGAAGAACTACGTCAGCGTGGTCCTGCTGCTGCCGATATCGGCCGACAAGGGCAGCATCCTGTCGATGGCGAACGCCGTCGAGCAGGTGCGCGGCGCCTACACCGCGCAGCACTACGCCAACCGCAACAACGTCGATGGCATCACGCCGTACATCCAGTTGCTGATCGGCAACGACGGCTACCAGGCCGACGAGTGGCAGCCGGCGACATCCGTCATCGAACGCGCCTCGGACCGGCACATAGCGGCCGTGAGCGGACTGGGCCTGAGCCTGGACGGCACGGAGAAGGCCATCCGGGAGCTGACGGCCAAGAGCATCCCGGCCTTCGGTGCGACGCTCACCTCGGACTCCTACGACAACATCAAGGGCTTCGTCCGCGCCTCCCCGAGCAACGTGGACAACGTCGCCGCCGCCCTGTCCTACGTAGCGCGGCAGTATTCGCGCGCGGTCCTGGTCGAGGACGGCAACTCCGGTGACAGCTACGCCTCCACGCTGGTGAGCGGGTTCAAGAAGTTCTCCGCGATACCGGGCCACAAGATCGTGGGCGTGGAGCCGTACGACACCACCGAACGCGACAAGGGCGGGCAGTCCGCCGCCGAGCGGGCCAGGCTCCAGACCGAGGTCGCCACCCGCATCAGCCAGATGACGGTGGACATCTGCGCCGCGCAGCCCGCCGTGGTGCTCTTCGCCGGCCGCGGCCAGGACCTCGGCGTGCTCCTGCACGCGTTCTCCAACTCCTGTCTGGACAAGCAGATCCGGATCGTCAGCGGCGACGACGTGACCAACCTGCCGGACAACGCGCAACTGCGCCGCGACCTCGCCGGCCATGTCACCGTCGACTACGCGGGGGTCGCCCATCCCGGCGAGTGGACGCTGTCCCACAACGCGAAGACGGCCGCGGTCGAGGCGGAGGGGGCGCAGGGCTTCCGCACCTTCGACACCGCCTTCCGCCACCTGTTCCCCGGCGGCTACCTCACCGACGGCAACTCGATGATGGCCTACGACGCCACGCTCACGGCCACGACCGCGATCCGGCTCACCGAGCAGCAGCAGCCGCAGCCGGACGCCGTGGTCAACGAACTCGGGGCCCTCCAGGGTGCCCACAAGGTGCTCGGCGCCAGCGGGCCCATCCAGTTCACCGCCAACTACCAGACCAGCCACACCGGCAGCAATCCGGTGGGCAAGCCCATACCGATCGTCCGGCTCAGCGCCGACGGCAGCCCCCGGGTGCTGACGGTGACCTGGCCCGAACAGGCGCCGCCGGTGGGCTGACCGCGCCGCTCACTGCACGGCCTCATCGCGGCGTCACACCAGCGTGCAGCGCCAGAACAGCCGGCGCCGCAACCGGGCGCCGGGCAGCACCCGGCGGGCCTCGGCCGCGACGGCGGCGAAGGTCATGTCCGGCGGCCTGGGTGCGGGCGGCCATGGCGGCCGGCCGGGGCGCGCGGCGGCCGCCGTTCTTGAGCAGGCCCATGGCGAGGTCGAGCGGGGTGGAGACCACCCCGAGCGCGTGGTCGACGGGACCCCGCGCACGGGAGAGGCCGACGACCACCAGCGTCCCGCCGGGTGCCGGCCGCTCCCGGAAGCGGGTGAGGGCGTCGGCATCGGCACGGCCCGATTCCATCAGGCGCGGGAAGGGGGCCGCGCCGCGCCCGCACCCTCACCTCCGGTCCGGCCCGGACGCCGAGGCGGTGCGGGTGACGGCCAGGACGGCCATGTCGTCGTGGTGCCGGTTTCCGGTCCACGCGTTGACGTCCGTGGTCAGCGCGTCGACCAGGGAGTGGGGCTCGTCGAACCGGCGCCCGGCCAGCGCGGAGGCACGAGGGTCGTAGAAGACGCCGCCGGCGTCGCGTGCCTCGGTGACGCCGTCCGTGACAAGCAGCAGGGTGGCGCCCGGCGGCATGCGCCAGGTGTCGACCGCCGGCCCGGGGTCGTCCGGTGCGGCCAGCCGCAGCCCCAGCGGGAACCGGGGCACGCTCGGGTCGAGCGCCGTCATCGCGCCCGCGTGCAGCAGGTACGGCGGCGGATGCCCGCGGTTGACCAGCCGCAGTGTCCCGCCGTCCGCGGAGACCTCGGCCAGCAGCGCCGTCATGAACTCCTCGCCGGCGGGCTGCGCCTCACTGCGCACCGCGTTCCGGGACAGCGCCCGGTCGAGCTGGTCCGCGAGTTCGCCGAGGGTGGCGGCGCGGTCCGCCTCCTGGCGGAACGCGCCGACGGCGACCGACACCGCGCTCACGGCCTGCATGCCCTTGCCGCGGACGTCCCCGATCATCAGGCGGACGCCGAACGGCGTCTCCTGCACGGCGAAGAGGTCGCCCCCGATCCGCGCCTCTGCCTGGGCCGCGGTGTACGCGGAGGCGACGGCCAGCGGTCCGGCCCGCGCCGGCGGCTGCGGCAGCACGGCCCGCTGCGCCGCTTCCGCGACGTAGGTGGCCCTGGCCAGGTCCTGGCCCTGCCGCCGCAGCAGCGTGTTGACCGCGAGGGCCAGGGCGCCCACCACGCCGACGACCGCGAGGTCCACCAGGCCGGCCAGCCACGGGCGGCCCTGGACGATGTCCAGCGCGATCGAGACCGCGGCGGCGAGCCCGGCGAAGACCGCGCCCGCCCGGAAGGACAGGGTCGCGGCGGCCACCAGGGGCGCGGCGGCGAGCAGCGGCAGCCCGACATAAGGCTCGGGCCCGAACAGGTCCAGCAGCGCGCCCGCCACCAGGGCCAGCCCGGCGAGGGCCGCCGGAGCCCTGCCGGAACGGGTTCCGGCCGCCGGTGGCCCGGGCCGGGGAGCCTTGGGCGGAATGGACAGCACCCCCATGGCTTGTGCTCCTCGTGTACAGCCCGCTCCCGATCACATTTCGCCCGAAAGCACTGCAAATCACCGTAACACCGGCCACTGTATCCAGGGCAGGTGCGAGCCGGCCCTGCGCGACACCCGGGGCCGGATCGGCAGCCTCACCCTGCTCAACGCGGTCGGCATCCAGGCCGACGAGGGGCAGGAGGGGGGGGTCGACACCCGCTCCCGCGACCGGGCCGAGCTGAGCCGGCGTCCTTCGCCGACCCGGCCTTCCGCCCCGACTTCTCCTCCTTCAGCGCCGAGCAGCGGGACGCGATGGCCGCCAACCACAAGACGCTCGCGACGTACGCGGGCGAGGCGTTCACCCACGACCCGAAGCTGCGCCGCCGCCTGCGCCGGGTCACCGTGCCGACGCTGGTCGTCTGGGGCGAGCAGGACGGCATCGCGCCCCTGGAGTACGGCCGCGCCTACGCGCGGTCCTTCGCCGACGGCCACTTCGTGCCGGTCGCCGGAGCCGGGCACTTCCCGCACATCGAGCAGCCGGTGCCCACGCTCAAGGCGATCGGCGACTTCGCCGGCGCCGTCGTGAAGCCGTCCGCGGCCGCCTGACCCGCGCGGCGCGGTCGCCGCCGCCGGGGCCAGGGGTCGTGCCGCACGGCGGCGCGGCGCCGGGGGTAGGGACGGCGGGCCCGCGCGGCTGTTGTGAGAGGATGCTCTCATGACTGTAGGCCGCTTGCATCGTGTGGTACGGCATTCCAGTCCTCACGGGGCGGACCCGCCCGCGGCCCAGGACCGGACGCGGAGACGAGAGGTGGACCGATGACGTCGCAGGGCACGGCCGGCCGCGCCAACCAGAAGCTGCGCACGCGCACCGCGATCGTGCAGGCGGCGGCCGAGCTGAGCCGTACCGGCCGGGAACTGACCATGCCCGAGGTCGCCAAGGCGGCCCTGGTCTCCGAGGCCACGGCCTACCGCTACTTCCCCGACCTGGTCAGCCTGCTCCAGGAGGCCATCGCCGGGCAGTTGCCCAGCGCGCCCGAAGCACTCGCCGCGGTCGCGGACCGCGACGACCCGGTGGAACGCGTCGCCGCCGCGACCGAGTTCCTGCTCCGCCACGTGCAGGCCCGGCAGGGCGTGGTCCGCGCCATGATCGCGGCCACCGTGGTCCGGTCCGCGGCGGCCACCGCCCGTCCGGGCCTGCGGTTCGGGCTGATCGACCACGCGCTGGCCCCGCTGGCCGACACCCTCGGCGCCGCCGACCCGGCCGCGCTCGCCCAGCTCAAGAACGACCTCGCCGTCGTGGTCAGCGCCGAGGCGCTCTTCAGCCTCACCGACCTGCACGGGATGGAGCCCGAGGCGGCCATCGCCAGCGTCGTGCACACCGCGACCACCCTCACCCGGGCCGCCCTGCGCGACCACCCGGCGGCCGGCGGCCCCGCCGCGGGCTGACCCTTCTCTCCCCGCCCACGCGCCGGGGAAGAGCCCCGAACCCCGGCTACGGGTCCTGGCCCGCGCCGCGTCCACCAGGACCGGGCCGTCGGAGCGGGTGGACCGGTCGCGCTCGTGGTGGCGGGTGTTGGCCGTGTGCAGCCCCAGACCGTACAGCGTCAGCACGGCCGCGAGCAGCGGGTAGTACGCGGCGGGTGGCGCGGTCATGGCGAGCGCCGGGGCGAGCGGACCGAGCGGGAGGAGCAGGCCGATGGCCGCGAGCGCCGCGGCGGCGGCGCGGACGGCGGTCGCGGCCCGCCCCGCGGCCGTACGGGGGCCGGGCCGCAGCAGGAGCATCACCAGGGCCTGCGTGATGAGGTTCTCGGTGAACCACCCGGCGTGGAAGGCGGCCTGGCCGTCGGTGCGGTGCCAGGCCGGGACGACCAGCGCCAGTACGGCGAAGGTGGTCAGGTCGGCGGCGGCGTTGAGCAGCCCGAAGGCGCTGATGAAGCGCAGGAAGTCGCGCGGCCGCAGCGGGGCGGGTCGGCGCAGGTCGTCGGCGGCCGGATGGTCGGCGGCGAAGGCGAGTTGGGCCGCGTCGAAGCACAGGTTCTGGAGCAGGACCTGCGCGGGGAGCATCGGCAGGAAGGGCAGCAGCAGGCCGGCGGCGAGCATCGCGAGGACGTTGCCGAGGTTGGACGACAGCGCGACCCGCAGGTAGGTGGTGATGGCGCCGGTGCTGCGCCGCCCGGCGGTGATCGCGTGGGTGATGGCCGTCAGGTCCTTGGCGGCCAGGACGACGTCGGCGGCGTCCCGGGTGACGTCGACCGCGCCGCGGGGGCTGATCCCCACGTCGCTCGCGTGCATGGCGGGCAGGTCGTTGACGCCGTCGCCGAGGAAGCCGGTCGTGTGCCCGTCGTGCTGGAGGGCGCGGACGACACGGGCCTTGTGGGCGGGCGTGCAGCGGGCGAACACCGTGCTGCCGCGGGCCAGTCGGGCCAGCGCCCGGTCGTCGAGCCCGTCGATCCGCTCCGCGGTCACCACCGTGCCGGGCGCGAGGCCCAGGTCGCGGCAGACGCGCGCCGCCGTGCCGGGGTGGTCCCCGGTGACGACCTTGACCGCGACGCCCCGGGCGGCGAGGTCGGCGAGCGCCGCCGCGGCGGTGGGCGCGAGGGCGTCGCGCAGGGTGAGGAAGCCGGCGAAGGTCAGGCCGTGTTCGTCGGCGGGGGAGTACCCGCCGTGCCGGGCCGGCCGCTCGGCGAGCGCGACCGCGAGCAGCCGCACCCCCTGTTCGGCCCGGGCCGCGGCCAGGGTGCGCAGGCGGTCCCGGCCAGTGTCGTCGAGTACGGAGCCGTCGAGTACGGGGCCGTCGGGTACGGGGCCGTCGGCCGCGTCGTCGGTGGGCCCGTCGAGGCTCCGTACCCGGGTGCAGCGGGCGAGCACGTCCTCGACGGCCCCCTTGACCACCAGGGTGTGCGTGCCGTGCCGGCCGGGGCGGCGGACCACCGCTGTGGACAGCCGGCGTTCGGGGTCGAAGGGCAGGGCCGCGACGCCCTCCCAGGAGTCCGTGGGGGAGCCGCCCCACGCGTCGGCCGATGCGAGCAGGGCCTCGTCGACGGCGTCCGGGGCCGGCAGGTCGGCGAGCTGAAGGGTCCACAGGCTGTTGGCGGCCGCCCAGTCGCGGACTCGGAGGTCGGAACGGCCGCGGGGGTCGAGCGAGTCGTCGAGCTCCGGGCGGTTGCGGGTGAGGGTGCCGGTCTTGTCCGTGCACAGGACGTCGATGGCGCCGAGGTTGTGCAGCGCGGGCAGCCAGCGCACGATCACGTCGTGGCGGCGCGCGAGCGAGGCGGCGTTGCGGGCCTGCACCGTGGTGACGACCACCGGCAGCATCTCGGGGGTCAGCCCGACCGCCACCGCCACCGCGAACGGCAGGGTCTCCAGGCCGCGTCCGCGCAGCAGCGCGTTTGCCGCCAGCACCAGCGGCGGGGTGAGCAGCATGAACCGGACGAGAATCCAGGAGATGCCGTTGACCGCCCGGTCGAAGGCGGACACCCGGCGCTCGGGGCCGCGGTCGTGGTGGGCGCGGGCGAACTCGGTGTCCGCACCGGTGGCGATCACCACCGCCGTGCCGCTGCCCGAGGCCACGCTGCTGCCCTGGAAGCACAGGTGCGGCCGCTCGAAGAGGCCGGCCGCGGTGGGCGGTGCGTCGTCGGGGCGCTTGGCGGCCGGCGCGGACTCGCCGGTGAGCGCGGCCTGGTGCAGGGTCAGGTTCCGGGTCCGCAGCAGCCGTACGTCGGCCGGGACCACGTCC
The DNA here is from genome assembly GCA_963820715.1 of uncultured Actinomycetota bacterium. Taxonomy (GTDB): domain Bacteria; phylum Actinomycetota; class Actinomycetes; order Streptomycetales; family Streptomycetaceae; genus Actinacidiphila. The sequence goes on from CAWGAU010000013.1 coordinate 106,728, forward strand.
CCGGGCCCCAGCCGGATGACGTCCCCCGGCACGAGCAGATGGGCCGGCACCTCCCTGGCCCGGGGCTCGGCGGCCGGGTGCGAGCGGCGCCGCACCGTCGCGGTGGCGGCGACCAGGCGCCGCAGGCCGGCGGCCGACCGGTCGGCCTGGTGCTCGGCGCGCGACCGCAGTGCGCCGCTGACCAGCACGAGAAGCGTGATGACGCAGGCCGTCGCCCAGGAGGAGACGGCGGCGGACACCACTCCGAGGCACAGCAGCACGGCGGTGAACGGGTCGCGCAGCGCGCGGGCGTAGCGCCGGGGCCACGGCGTCGGGCGCTGGGCCGGGACGGTGTTCTCGCCGTGGCGCGCGAGCCGGCCCTCCGCCTGGGCCTCGGTCAGCCCGCGCGGCCCGCTGTCCAGCAGGCGCAGCACCTCCAGGCCCGTGGCGTCGCCGAGCCCCTCCGGGTCCGGGTCGCGCGCCGGCGGGCGGGGCCCGTGCGCCGGGCCCGCGGAGCCGGTGAGCCTCTCAGGCGCCCAGGCCACGGGCGCCCCGCGACGCGGCCGGGTGTTCGGCCGGCTGATCGACCATCACCCGCACGACCGTCACCACGTCGGGGTCGGCCACGAGGTAGACCTGGCGGCGCCCCTCGCGCCGCGAGTGCACCAGCCCGGCGAGCTTCAGCTTCGCCAGGTGCTGGCTGACCGCGGGCAGGGTCGCGCCGACCCGCTCGGCGAGCCCGGTGACGTCGCAGTCGCCCTGGGCCAGAATCCACACGATGTGCAGGCGCATCGTGGAGGCCAGCAGGCCGAACGCGGCAGCGGCGCCCTGGAGCACGTCCGGCGCGGGGTCGCCGACCCGTGCGGCAGACCTCGTCACGTGAACCCCCTTCGCCGCTGCGGCTTTTCGGGCACCAGATTACGCACTCCGGGCCGGCGCCCCGCACCGTGATCACCGCGTGCGCAGTTGTGACTGCAATGTTGCGCAAGGGCGCAATCCGCAGGACGGCGCCGACCGGTTCGGCGACGGCCTGTGCCCGAAGACCCGCCCGGCGCCCGGGCACACGACGCGCGGCGCGGCGTCGTCAGGTGGCGTCGGCGTCATACGGGGCGGTGCAGTATGGGGCGGCGTCATACCCAGATGCCGAGGAACACCCGCGCTCACCTCCGGTGACGGGGTGCGGCAACGGGCGGCGCGGCAACCTCCGCGGCCGCTGAGGGTCTGCCAGTTGCGCAATGTAGCAATCTTTACGGTCGGGGCCACCCTGCGCGCCCGGTGACACGCCCCGGTCAGGGGCTGGCGCAGTCCCAGCCGTAGCGCAGCGGCGTGCGGCCGGGCTTGAGGCGGTAGACGTAGACCGCCCCCACGCTCAGCCCCGGCGCGCCGTTCTCCACCGGGCAGGGCGCGGTCACCTGGAGCACCCGTGGCCGGCCGGCCACCCGCACCCGTGCACCGTCCGCAGGACCGCCCTCCAGCTCTCCCGTCTCCCAAGCCACTGACGTCCTCCCGGCCCGCTCCACCGCTTGCTCCATGCGCATACTTTAGAGGTTGCGTAACCGGGAAATCAGGGGGGCCGGACGTATCCCCGCACGGTTGACCTGGGCCGGGGCCCGGTAACCCCGCTGCCCGCAAAGGCCGGTCGGCCATGATCTAGACTTGCCACATTGCGCAACTCTGAAATCGGGAGAAGCCGGACTTCGCCCGTCGTGTGTCCGGACGCACGCCTCGCGGGGGCTGCCCGGGTGAGGGAGTGGGACATGACCGATCCCTGGGGTGGCGGGGCCGGGCGTACACCGTACGACCACGTGGCGGGGCCGCCGCGCGCCCGTACCGGCCCCGGGCATCCCGGGCCCGGCGTCCCCGGCCCGCGCGACGGACACGACGGGGCGCCGCCCGGCACCGGCGGCCGGGCGGCGGCGCGCGCGGCGGCCCACGGCCGGGGCGGGCACGCCGGCGGACACCGGGGGAGCCGGCGGGCCAAACCCCGCAGTGGCATACGGCGGTTCCTGCGGATCGCCGGGATAGCGATGTCGGTGCTGCTGCTGGTCGCCGCCGGCGGCGGCTGGTGGCTCTACCAGCACCTCAACGGCAACATCCACAGCGTCTCGATGACCGACGGTGTCGGCAGGAACAGCGCCGGCCAGGAGAAGGCCGACGCCTTCGGCCGCACCCCGATAAACCTCCTGATGATGGGGAGCGACGGCCGCACCAGCGCGGCGGACTGCAAACTGGGCGGCGGCTGCTCCCGCACCGGTGTGCAGAGCGGGCAGAACGCCGACGTCGAGATGGTGGTGCACATATCCGCCGACCGCTCCAACGCCACCGTGATGAGCATCCCGCGCGACACCGAGACCGTGGTGCCGGCCTGCTCCAACCCCAAGACCGGCGCGTCCACGCCCGGTTACCACGGCATGATCAACAGCGCGCTGGCGTACGGCCAGGCGTGCCAGGTCGCCACCGTGCACCAGTCTGACCGGCATCCCCATCGACCACTTCGTGCAGCTCGACTTCTCCGGCGTGGTGCGGATGTCCGACGCGGTGGGCGGCGTGCCGGTGTGCGTGGACTCCGACGTCTACGACACGTACTCGCACCTGAAGCTCTCCAAGGGCACGCACACGCTCAAGGGCGTCGCCGCGCTGGAGTTCCTGCGCTCCCGGCACGGCTTCGGCGACGGCAGCGACCTCGGGCGCACCTACGCCCAGCACCTCTACCTCAGCTCGCTGATCCGCAAGCTCAAGAGCGCCGGCACACTGACCAACCCGGCTTCCGTCTACCACCTCGCCGACGCCGCCACCAAGGCGCTCACCGTGGACACCGGACTGGGCAGCATCAGCAAGCTCACCGGCCTGGCCGGCGACCTGAACAAGGTGCCCTCCAAGCGGATCACGTTCACCACCATGCAGACCGCGCCCGACCCGGCCGACGTCAACCGGGTGGTGGTCGGCACGGGCGCCCGGACGCTGTTCGGCACGATCGCCGCGGACCAGTCGCTGACGACCGCTTCGGGCGGCAAGACCGCGGCGGCCTCGGCCACCTCGACGGCCGCCCCGACCGTGCCCGCGTCCCAGATCACGGTGCAGGTGGAGAACGGCACCGGCCTGCCCGGCCGCGCCTCCGCCCTCGCCTCCGCCCTGACCGGCAAGGGCTTCAACCCCGCCACCAGCGGCGGCAACGCACCGGCGCCGGCCGCCACCACGACCCTGGACTACGGTCCCGGGCAGCAGGCGGAGGCGAAGACCGTGGCCGGCGCCCTCGGGCTGCCCTCGGCGCATCTGAAGCAGGGCACGACGGCCGGGCTCACCCTCGTCGTCGGCTCGGACTGGCAGAGCGGCACCGTCTACCCCGGCGCGACCGCGACCCCGCCGCCCGCCGACACCAAGACCGCCCTCAGCAACTCCCACGCCGAGACCGCCGACCAGTCCAAGAGCTGCGCCAAGGTCAGCCGCTACCGCACCGTCAACGTCAACGGCGTGCCGATGACCCCGGCCCAGGCGTACGCCGCCTCGCGCGGCAAACCGGACTCCGACGCGTAGGGCCCGTCGTCCGCGTCCCCGCGTCCCCGCGTCCCCGCGTCCCGGTGGGGCCGGGCGCCGCGGCGGGTCAGGTGCGGCGGCGGGGCTTGCCGCGGCGGCCGGCGGCCGGGGCGCCGGAACCGCTGCGCGCACCCTTGCCCTTCGCGCCGCCTTTCGCGCCGCCCTTGCCGCCCTGCGCGGTTCCCTTCGCCTTGCCCGCCGCCGCTGACGGCTTGCGCCGCTCGGTGGCCGCCTCTGGGCGCTTGGGCTCCGGCTGCGCGGGGGCCGGGCGGCCGCGCGAGCTGTTGACGGTCCGGCCCCGGACGATCCCGATGAACTGCTCCACCAGGTCGGTGGTCCGCTCCTGCGGCCACGACAGCGCGACCCGGGACTCGGGCGCGTCCGAGAGCGGCCGGTAGGTGAGGTCACGGCGGTGGTGCAGCCGGGCGAGCGACTGCGGGACGACGAGCACCCCCACCCCCGCCGCCACCAGCGCCACGGCGTCCTCCGTCGTGGCGGGCCGCTCCTTCGCGGGCCGGCCCGGCAGGGACTGCCACCCGAGGGTGTCGTCGAGCGGGTGCAGCACGATGTCGTCGGCGAGGTCCGCCGCGGACACCGCCTCCTCCTCCGCCACCGCCGCCACGATGTGGTCCTTCGGGACCACCACCACCGTCTTCTCGCTGTAGAGCGGGATCGCGCTCAGGTCCTCGCCGTCGATCGGCAGCCGGACGAAACCCGCGTCGGCGCCGCCGGCCCGAAGCACGCCGCACGCCTCGGCGGGGGACACGGGGACGAGGGTGAGCGGGACGGCGGGCAGCCGTTCGTGCCAGATCCGCACCCACTTGGACGGCGTCACGCCGGGGACGTACGCGAGCCTGAACGACGGAGGGGTCTGCGAGCCTGTCACCCCGGCAGATTACCGGCCGTGGTCGGCGGCGGCGCGCACACTCGATATCCTTGAACCCATGACCTCGCCCCACACCCCCCAGACGATGAAGCCCGCGACTGCGGCGAAGAAGCTGGGTGTGTACCTCCAGGCCACCCCCGCCGAGTTCCAGGAGGGCGTCGTCTCGCGCAGCGAGCTGAACGCGCTGCGGGCCGAACCGCCGCAGTGGCTCCAGGAGTTGCGGCGCAACGGTCCGCACCCGCGGCCGGTCGTCGCGGAGCGGCTGGGGGTGTCCATCGCCGGTCTGGCCCGCGGCGGTGTCACCGAGGCACTCACCACCGAGCAGATCGACGCGCTCCGGGAGGAGCACCCGCAGTGGCTGGAGCGGGAACGCGCCACGCAGGCCGGGGTGCGCCAGGAGCAGGCCCGTATCCGCGAGCGGGACGAGGCACGCAGCCAGGCGCGGGAGGACGGCTCCCGCTGACGCGCCCGTGACGCGCCGGCCCGGCAGCCGGCCGCGGCAGGGTCCGGCGCACGTGGCCCACCCGGCGGCGTCCGGCGACCGCCAGGCCCGGCGGCGAGGCGCCGGACCTGGCGGATACGGGACCGCGGACCGCTCAGCTGCTGTGCGAGACGGTCAGCCCGTAGAAGGCGACACGGGCGCCGTTGGTGGTGCTGTCGGAGGACGACTGGTTGTACGAGCCGGCCTTGAAGTACTGCTTGTAGGCGTCGAAGGACGACGGGATCGAGTAGTGGGTCGTGCTGCCGTTGACCGTCAGGTCGACGGTGTTGCCGCCGGAGACGGCGATCGTGTAGGTCCATGTCTTGCCGATCGACACGTTGCCCACCGTGTGCGTCGTCTGGCCGCCGTCGGGGGAGTTCTCGGTGCCGAGGACGATGTCGCCGTTGGAGTGGTAGTACAGCTCCACCAGCGGCTTGGTGGACGACCCGCCCGTGCCGAGGTGGATCTGCCCGACGCAGACGTTCGACGTCACGGACACCACGCGCAGGGTCGCGCTGAGCTTGTGGGAGCCGCTGAGCGACCAGTTCGCGGCGCTGCCGTTGGAGTTCATCTCGCGCAGCTCGGAGCGGGCGTAGTTCGAGTTGGGGGTGGTGACGCCCTTCTCCGGCGCCCAGAACGTCATCGCGCCGTCACGGGTGTCGGTGTAGAAGTACGAGTCCTGGAAGCCGTCGTCGCCCTGGAGCTCCGAGGACGGGATGGTGGTCGGCGAGCCGGGGGAGCCGATCGGCTCCTGCAACTCCCACACCGACAGGTTGAAGTTGCCGCCGGGCGCGACCCCGGGGTCCGCGGCCTCGGCGTTGGTGCCCAGCAAGGTGAGCGTGCCCGCGGCGCCGAGGGCGATGGCGGTGGCGAGGAACTTGGAGCGGTTTCTCATGTGGGGGGCCCTTCCGATGCTCGGAGTTCACGTACATGGACTAGGTCTAGTCCAACGGGGCGCCAGAACTGAATAGCACGGCCGCATCGCGCCGTCAACGCCCCTCGTTCCATGCGTAGTTCATCTCCGCAGGTCACCGTGTTCACTCGGCGGAAACTAAAGTGCCCGCGAGGGCGCGGTGCCCGCGTCGGGGCCGGGCGTGCGGCCCTATGGCGAGCGGTCGTTGCCGGCTGGCGATTGTTCAGGTGGGTGAACTCCACATCCGCCGATGGATGGGCGCACTCGGCGGACGGGAGCCCGTCCGGCCGTCCACGCCGCGCCGGGCCGCCGGGCACGCTCGTGACGGTCCCGACGGGACCGGCGACCGTACGCGTGATGAGCCGCTACGCCACCGTGCCCGTCGGCGAGCCGTCCGGCGGCGGCAACGAGGTCTGACCGCCCGCGGCCAGGTGGCGGGTGCCCGAGCCGACCGCCCAGACGAAGATCGCGAGCGCGAAGACCGCGACCGTCACCGAGTCCCAGGGGGCGGGCAGCCGGTCCGAGCCCTTGAAGCTGCCCAGCCAGGACAGCACCGTGATCACCGCCAGATAGACCACCAGCCAGGCACCCTCGCGCAGTTCGACCGCCAGCGGAGCGCTCCCGGCGTCCCGCCGCAGGACGAGGAAGAGCGGCAGCCCGGCCAGGACCAGCGGCAGCGCCAGGCGCAGATCGTGCCAGCCGGACCAGTAGACGAACTCGGTGGAGACCACGAAGGCCACCGGGGAGATCCAGCGCAGCCCGGGCACCCAGCCCGAGAGCCGGTCGCGGGAGCCGGCCCGGAAGACCGAGGCGGCCACGGCGGAGGAGGCGTAGATCAAAAGGTACATGTCGCCCATCACGCTGACGATGTTCTGCCAGCTCCCGAACGGCAGCAGGAAGACCACGATCACCGCCAGGTTCAGCGCCAGCGCCCGGTGCGGGATGCCGAACCGCCGGTCGACCCGCATCACGAACCGCGGCAGCAGGCCGTTCTTGGCCAGCGCGTACGTGTGCCGGGCGTCGATCGCCACCCCGACGTAGGCCGAACCGCCGGGGGAGACCACCGCGTCGACGTAGAGCAGGCTGGACAGCCACTGGAGGTTGAGCAGCAGTGCGAGCTGGCCGAACGGCGAGCTGAAGTCGACGCCCTGCCAGCCGTGGCCGAGCAGCCGGTCGGGGACCGCGTAGAGGAAGGCCAGTTGGAGGCCGAGGTACAGCGCGAGCGACAGGCCGATGCCGCTGAGCACCGAGGTCGGCATCGTGCGGCGCGGGTTGCGGGCCTCGCCGGAGAAGTCCAGCGGGGCCTGGAAGCCGTTGACCGAGTACACGATGCCGCCGGCCGACAGCGCGCTCAGGCAGGCCGCGTAGCCGTACGGGGCGAAGCCGCCGTGCGCCGTCAGCCGGCCCGAGGAGTGCAGCCCGGAGGCGAACAGCGCGATCACGGTGACCACCGGCACCACGACCTTGAAGACCGCGACCGCGTTGTTGACCCGTGAGAAGAGCTGCACGCCGAACCAGTTGAGCGCGGTCAGCACCACGCTCAGCCCGAGCGCCAGACCCAGCCCGGAGAAGGTGAGGGTGTGGCCGTTGTAGAGGCCGGGCAGGTAGTGCGCGGCGTACTGCATGATCGCGGTGATCTCGGCGGCGGTGCCGCCCACCGACAGCAGCACCGACCAGCCGACCATCGTGCCGACCAGCCGCCCGCTCGCGTACAGCGGCCAGCGGGCGGTGCCGCCGCCCTCCGGCCGCGAGGCGCCGAGCTCGATCATGACCAGGGCCACCAGGGCGCTCAGCAGCCCGGCGCCCACCCACGACAGCAGCGCGGCGGGGCCCGCGGTCTGGGCCGCGTACATCGCGGCGAACAGCCAGCCGGAGCCCAGGATGTTGGAGAAGCCGATCGCGGTCAGGCCCCAGTAGCCCAGGCGGTGCTTGAGCCGGCGCTCCTCCGCGGCGGCCGACTCCTCCCGCCCGGCGGGCGCGGGCGCCCCTTCGCCGTCCGGCAGTTGGTACTCCGACACCACGGCTCCCTCGACGTCCCGGCGGCCGTCCGGCGCCGTACCCGGGTCTCACGGGAGACCGCGGTCGCGGCGGCGGAACTGAGGGGCCCGAGACTACTGTGCGGCGGGCGCGGCGTCCTCGATACGCGTCCACGCGCCGGTCCGGCGGGAGCGGCCGGGGCCGGGGCGACCGCGGTTCGAGGCGCTACCGCGGTCCGTCCGGCGGGGGCGGGCCGCCCATGATGCGGGCGAAGGAGTCCGGCGCGGCGTCGAAGCCGCGCACCAGCGGATGGAAGTCCCACGCGCCCGACCGGTCGCGGGTGAACTCCGCCACGGTCGCGGCCGTCGAGGCCGCGACGCCGGCGAAGTCGCCCTCGGCCAGCGTCGTGTAGCCCTCCACGACCTGGAACCCGGTGCCCGCCACATCGCCGAACACCATCCGGCCGGAGTGCTGCTGGATGGCCACGCCGACCACGACCCGGCCGAACTCCGCGCCCAGCCGGTCGAGTTCGAGCGTCATCACTTCGTCGTAGCCCAGGCCCTGGCCGGTCGTGCTGTCCCGGTTGAGCGTGATGGTGCCGTCCGGCGCCCTGCTGTCGAAGTGCACGAGGTACACGGGCTCGCCGCCGGGGGCGGCGGCGCGGTAGGTCGCCGCGACGAGGTCGAGGTCGCTGTCGGGCCGGCCGAGCGGGCTCGGGTCCCACTTGAGCCGGACCTCGACCGTGCCGGTTCCCTTGCTGAAGCTGTTCACTGGACTTCTCCCCCCGAGGGATCAAGTCCCTGGCCACCAGGGTCTCTTCACCGATGGTCACACTCCGGAGGGCCCAGGTCACGCGGCCCGGGGCCCGACCGGCCGTACGGGGGCGCCTTCCGGCCACCGCGCGCCCGCCCGGCTGGGCGCCCCTTCTTGCGTCCGGGCGCGCCGATCCGCGCCTCAGCCCACCGGCAGGTGGTCCCGTACGCTGCCGGTCAGTTCCTTGACGCCGTGCGTGAGGGTGTCGGCGGCGCTGTGCAGGCTGTCGCCCGCGTCGTGCACCCGGCGGCCCGTGGCGGTGGTCGCGTGCCGGGCGCCGTGCCTGGCGCGGTGGGCCAGCGACGGCTTGCCGTGGGTGTCCGCGGCGGCGAGCAGCAGGCCGCCCGCCAGGGACAGGTTGGTGAAGAAGTCGACCCGCCTGCGGGAACGCTCCCCGGGGTCCTCGACCGTCCAGTACGGCTGCCCGGCGAACGCGGCGGGGACCAGGGTGGCCGCCAGCGCCAGCGAGCAGCTCCGGGGGAAGCGGCCGAGGGCCAGCAGCGTCCCCGCGGCCACCTGCACCGAGCCGGTGATCGCGGCCAACTGCTCCGGATCGTCGGCCAGTCGCCTGATCCGCTCGGCCAAAGGCAGTGCGACAGGACCGCCGTCGGGCAGCGCGACCGGCCCGGTGCCCGGCGTCGCCGCCGCGGTACGGCGCAGCGTCGCGAAACCGCCGCTGACGAATGTCGAGGCGAGCATCGGGCGGGCGAACTTCCTCAGTACGGCCATGCCGGGCGCTTGCCCTGAACCCGCCTCCCCACACGCCACGGGCGCGCCGGCGCCCTCACCGGGCCGTGGACAGGGCGCGGACCAGGAGCGCGGCGGTGCTTGCGACGGTCTTCTCGTCGACGGCCGTGCCCTCGCCGCCGTACGTGTAGACCGTGAGGACCACTGGCGCGCCGCCGGACGGCGGCCAGGCGACCGCGATGTCGTTGGCGCCCCCGAACGCGCTGTTGGTGCCGGTCTTGTCGCCGACCGTCCACCCCCGGGGCAGGCCGGCCCGGATGCGGGCGTCACCGGTCGTGCAGGCGCGCAGCCACCCGGTCAGCCGCCCGCGGTCCTCGGCGCCGAGCGCCGGGCCCAGGGTGATCCGGTACAGGTCGCGGCCCATGGCCGCGGGCGTGGTGGTGTCGCGCCGCTCCCCGGGCCGCCAGGAGTTGAGGTCGGGCTCGGGCCGGTCCAGCCGCGAGAGCGGGTCGTCGAGCGAGCGGAAGTAGCCGGTCAGGGCCGCCGGGCCGCCGACCGGTCCGAGCAGGAGGTTGGCCGCCGTGTTGTCGCTGGCGGTGACGGCCGCCCGGACCAGCTGCGACACGGTCATGCCCGCGGCGCCGCGCCCCTTCGTGACCGGCCCGCCGGGCACCTCCTGATCCGGCCTCCAGCGGATGACCTGGCCCAGCAGGGCGGGGCGGGACCGGTGGGCGCGGTCCAGGACCGCCGCGGCCTCCACCGCCTTCCACGTCGACAGCAGCGGGAACGTCTCGTCCATCCGGTAGCCGACGGTCCGGCCCGTATCCGTGTCGAGGGCGAACGCGCCGATGTGCCGGTGGGACGACGCCTCCAACGAGCGCAGCCGGCGGTCGAGTTCGGCCTGACCGGGAGCGGGGGCGCCGGCGGCGCCCGTTGTGATGCCCGCCGACGGGGCCGTCGCGCCCGCCGCGTGCGGTGCCGGTGCGTGGCCGCCGCCGCAGGCCGTCCCGGCGGCCAGCACCGCGAGCACTCCCGCGGCCGAACCGGCCGTCGTCCACCGGGAGATCGATCGGGAGGCCGATCCGGACGAGAGACGACGAGGACAGGGACAGAGCGGAACGCACACGCATGGGCCACTCCAGTCGTACGGGCACGACCCCGAGCCAAGCAGCCCGCCCGCGCACATGTCCAAGAACAAGCGTGAACACCGCCATCGGCGCGGCGGACCGGCCCGCGTCCGAGGCGGTGCGCGGCGGACCGGGCGTAGGCTCGCGGGAGGGTGGAGGTTCGGTCGTCGCGCGCTCGTCGCGTGGTCACCGATGGACGGGAGGCGGCCGGTGGCGGGGATGGGAGCGCCGCAGCGCGCGCTGTGGATCACGGCGGCCGCCGGGCTCACCGTGGACCAGGTGACGAAGGCCGTCGCCGCGGCCGTCGTCGAAGGCCGCCAGCCGGTGCACGCGTTCGGCGGGGCGGTGACCTTCACCACGCTGCGCAACCCCGGCGCGGCCGGTTCCTTCGCCCCCAACGCGACCCTCGTCTTCACCGTGCTGGCCGTCGGCGTGCTCGCCTTCATCGGCTGGACGGCGCGGTCCGTGCGGTCGGTCGGCTGGGGGACCGGTCTCGGGCTGATCTTCGCCGGAGCCGGCGGCAACCTCACCGACCGGCTGCTGCGCACCCCCGGCTTCGGCCGGGGCGCCGTCCTGGACTTCATCCAGATCGGCCACTCCGGCGTCTTCAACCTCGCCGACCAGTGCGTGACCGCGGGGGCGGTGACGGTGCTGGTGCAGACGTTCCGCGGGGTGCCGATGCGGGCGGCCGAGGCCCGCTGACCCGCGCCGGGCCCGCCGCCCGGGGCCGTAGCCGCGGTCGTACCCGTGGCCCGTACGCCCGCGCCCGCCCGCTACCCGGCCAGCAGCGCCGCCGTCTCCCGCAGTCGCCGGTGGAGGTCGCGGTGCGCGGTGCCCTCGGGCAGCCACGCCTTGCGGATCTTCGACACCGCCGTGTAGTTCGTGTCGCAGACGTTCGCCAGCGGCGACTCGCCGGCCTGGGTCAGGAACTGGTACGCGTCCAGCTCCGCGAAGCCGTAGTCCCGCTCCAGCCAGCGCACCATGTCGAGCTGCGCGATCCGGAAGGCGTCCTCCAGCGGGCGGGCCGAGCCGGTGGAGATGATGTGGGTGTCGGACTCCAGCCGGGGCCAGGGGGTCGCGACGCCCTTGAGGAGTTCGACGATCACCACGGTGTTCATCGCGCACTCCACCGCCACCCCGCAGGTCTCGCCCTCGCCCTGCCGGGCGTGCCCGTCGCCGAGGCTGAGCAGGGCGCCCTCGACGTTCACGCCCAGGTAGCAGGTGGTGCCCGCGCGCATCTCGGGCGTGTCCATGTTGCCGCCGTGCGCGTCGGGGACGAGCGCGGACCGCACTTCGAGGTTGGCCGGGGCCACCCCCACCGTCCCGTGCATCGGGTCCATCGGCAGCTCGATCCGCCGCTCGCCCTCGCGGGTGGTGAACGCGCAGGTCCGCCGCTCCCGGTCCAGCTCCCACATCCAGACCACCTCCGGCAGCGGCGGCTGGAGCGTGGCCGTGGCGTGCGTCGAGGTCAGCGCGCCGAACAGCGGCACGGTGGTGGACGCCGCCCAGTCCCTGGCGGGCTCGACCGACACGAAGTGCACGGCGACGGTGTCGCCCGGCTCCGCGCCGACGACGTGGAACGGCCCGGTCTGCGGGTTGAGGAACGGGAACTCGCACACCTGCGAGACCAGGTCCCGCTCCGACCGCACCCGGCCGCCGAAGCAGTCCTCGGTGTAGAGGTCGAGCACGGTCCCGGGCTCGATCCGGGCGACGGGTGCGGCGCCGCCGAACGTCCAGGCGTACGAGCCGGGTTCGGGGCGGACGGTGAGAATCCGGGGGTCGGCCATGCGCAAGGAGCATAGGGCCTGACGCCCGCCCGCACCGCTGCCCGGACGGCACCGCGGCCTTCACCCTCGACTGACCGCGTCCGTACGCCGATCCGCCGAAGCCCCGGTCGATCCGGGGGCATCGGCGCGGTCGGCCCCGCCGAAGGCACGGCGAACCAGGAGGGGTTGACGGCCGAACACGTCGGCTGACGCGCTCCCGCGGGCGGCCGGCGCGGGGGCCGGGCGCGCGGCCTTCCGGCGGGGGCGCGGTTCACACGATGTCGTCCAGCGGGCGCAGCTCGTCGGCGTAGGACACCGAGGTGCGCCGCAGGATGCCGCCGCCGGCTGACGGCGTACTGGCCCATCCGCCACAGCGGCGGCGAGTAGGCGTGGATCGACACGCTGCCGGCGTCGCGGCCGGTGAGCCGGTGGATGTGCTCGGGGCCGAAGCAGTAGACCTGCCCGGCCGGCGACCGGGGTGGCCAGGCTCGGCACGCCGACGGCCAGGTTGTGCTCGACCAGCGTGCCCTGCGTCACCGCCACCGCGCCGGAGGAGATGTCGTGGTCGTGCCAGCCGGTGTCGTTCTGCGGCGTCCAGCACAGCACCCAGACGTCGACGTGGGCGTCGCGGTGCAGCGAGACGTAGTGCGCGCTGGTCGTCGGCGAAGAGCACGTGCCGCCGCCACAGGCCGGGGTCCGCGGCGACGGAGCAGACCAGCTCCAGCAGTTCGCGCTTGTCGAGGTCGCGGCGCGGCAGCGTGTCGAGGGTGACGGAGGGGCGCAGGCCGTGCCAGGGCTCGGCGCGCTGGACGGGAGCGGTGTCGTAGTCCTCGGGCGACGGCAGGGACGATGGCGGAGCGGTCACGGATGAATCCCTTCGAGTAGGTGGAGCGGATTGCCGACGCGGACGGCGAACCGCGCCGCCGCGCCCAGAGCGGGGTCGGTCGGGGTGGCGTACGGCCGGTCGCTGCCCAGCACGAGCGCGTCGATGCCGAGCACGCGGACCACCGCGTCCAGCGCCTGCCGGCCGTAGGAGGAGGTGTCGACGAAGACGCCCGGGTCCAGCCGCAGCGGGCCGCCGCCGCGCATGGTCAGCCGTTCGTGGTGCACCGGGGCCAGCCCGGCCGCGGCGGCGAAGCAGATCCGCAGCCGCGGCAGCAGGGCGCGCCCCGCGGTGTGCCACGCCCACCAGGCGGCCTGGAGCTGGCCCACGTAGCCCACCGCGGCCGGCCACCAGCCGGGCAGCGGCTCCGCGGACGCGGGCTCCGGTCCCGGGTGGACGAGTACGGGCCGGCCGGCCGCCTCGGCCACCGCGAGCAGGGGCGCCAGGCGCTCCAGCGCCCGCGGGGTGGACATGGCGGTGGCCGGCACCTGGAGGCCGACCAGGCCGCCGGCCAGCAGCGCCGCCAGGGCGTCCGGGTCGGGCGCGGTGAGCTGCGCCGCGGCCCAGCCGGCGAAGGGCCGCGGCAGCGCGAGGACGCCCTCGTGCCAGGCGTCCAGCAGCGGCGCCGCCTCGTCGGGCGGCAGCAGCTCGATGCCGAGCGGGCTGGACAGCGAGACCGCGATCCGCCGCAGATCCGGGTCGAGACCCGCCCGCAGCGCCGGGTCGTGGTCCTCGGGCCGCACCTCGTAGGGCGGTTCACCGGTCAGGTGCAGCGTCCAGCCGTCGAGGCGTGGAGGCACCGTGCGGGCGCGCAGCCGCTCCACGAAGACGGGGGGCCACAGGTGCTGGTGGACATCGCTCGGACCGTGGTCGGACATGGCCTCCTCATCCGTACTGATGCGCTTCAGTTAAGCGCTTCAGTGAAGCGCTTAACGCCGACCGCCGTCAAGACCGCCTCGTCCCGGCCGGGCCCGCGCGCGGCCCCCGGCCACCGGTCCTCCACGACGACCCTGGTAACGGCCCCTGCGGACCGCTGCGTCCGGGCCCTCCCCGGCCCCCGGCCACTACACTGACCGGGTGCCGCAACGTCCGCAGAGGGTCACCCAGCGCGATCTCGCCGAGGAGACCGGGCTCTCCACCGCCACGGTGTCCTACGCGCTGCGCGGGATGCAGGTGCCGCCCGAGACCCAGCAGCGCGTGCGCGAGGCGGCCGAACGGCTCGGCTACCAGGCCGACCCCATCGCCCGCGCGCTCGCCTCGGGCCGGACCGGCTACATCGGCGTGCTGTGCCGCTCGCTCACCGATGTGTGGCAGCAGGCCACCGCCGCCGCGCTGGGCCGACGGCTGCTCGGCGACGGCCGCCACGCCCTGATCGTCGACGCCTCCAACGACCCGGTGCTGGAGGCGACGCTCGCCTCGCAACTGGCCGACCAGCGGGTGGACGCGCTCATCGTGCTGCCGGTCGACCCCGCCGCCGCGCACTGGGTGGAGGTCGCCCGGCGGACCGTGCTGATCTCCATCGGCGACGGGCTGCCGGGGGCCGCCGCGCACGCCGAGGTCGTCTTCGACAACGAGACCGGGGTCACCGACGCGCTGCACGGACTGGCGGCCCTGGGCCACCGCCGGATCGCGGTGATGACCCCGGGCGGCCTGACCACGCCGGACCGCCCCGCGGAAGCGGTGGCCGAGCGGGTGGCGCACCGGCTCGGACTGCACGTCACGCTGCACCGCTCGCCGCACGACCTGGACGGCTCCGCCGCCGTCGCCCGCGCGGTGCTCACCTCCCAGGACCCGCCGACCGCCTTCTTGTGCATGGCCGACTCGATGGCCTACGGCGTCTACGCGGGCGCCAGGGAACTGGGCAAGGACGTGCCCGGCGACATCTCCGTGGTCGGCTACGACGACCACCCGCTGTCGCGGCTGCTGACCCCGCCGCTGTCCACCTACCGCTGGCCGGTGGACCTGCTGGTGGACCTGGTGGTGGAACGCACCGTCAAGGCGATCTCCGCGGGCAAGCGCAGCCGGCGCAAGGTGCTGGCCCCCGTCGCACAGCCGCGCGGCTCGGTCGCCCCGGCGAAGCCCGCGCCCCGCTGACACCTCGCCGACACCCGGCCGGGGGCGCCGCCGTACCCGGGGGCGCACCTCGCCCGCTCTCGCAACGGGCAAGCCCAGCACCGGTGTTCGCCCTACCCCGACCGTACCCGTAGTACCTGGGAGCTACGCCGCAGGTGCGCTCTGCGGAGGGACGCGGGCCGGTGCGTCCGGTCCCTAGCTTCTGTACCGGAAGCACGTCACCCCCGGTACGGAAGGACATCCGCCATGGCACTCCGCGCGCGCAGCAGCCTCCTGTCCGGCGGTGCCCGCCCGGGTGCTCCCGGCCCGGGCCGCTCTCCTGCGGATGCTCCCGGCCCGGACGACGCCGCCCCCAGGGAGCCCGCTCCGGACGGGGACGGCGCGGGCGGAGCCGGTACGCGGCGGGCGGGCCGGCTGTGGCGCACCCTGCTCACCGCACTGGTCACCGCATCGGTCGCGGTGCCGGTCGCCGCGGCTGCCCGGCCCGCCGCCGTACCCGCGCCCGCTCCCGCCGCGCTCGCCTTCGTCCGCGCGGCGACCCCCGCGGACCTGGCCGCCCGGTACGCGGCCGACCGCGCCGGCATCCGGGCCGCCGAGCGGATGGCGGCGGCCGACGGAGACGGGCGGCGGGCGGCCGTACTGCGCGAGTTGGCGGGCCCGGGGCGTACGTTCCTGTCCTTCGACGGGCGCGACGGCGGCCGGACCACCGAGGTCCTCGGCGACCTGGCGCGCGCCGTGCGGATCGCCGTCCTCGTACCGGGCTCGGACACCGACCTCGACACGTACGCCCGCTTCCGGGCCGGCGCGGTGGCGCTCGAACGCCGGCTGGGCGCCCGCGCCGCCGTCGTGGCCTGGCTCGGCTACCGCACGCCCGGCGCCGTGAGCCCTGACCTGCTGAC
This sequence comes from uncultured Actinomycetota bacterium, assembly GCA_963820715.1. Lineage (GTDB taxonomy): Bacteria > Actinomycetota > Actinomycetes > Streptomycetales > Streptomycetaceae > Actinacidiphila. The sequence continues at coordinate 122,746 of CAWGAU010000013.1, forward strand.
CCCCGGCCGGGCGAACGCCGCGGCGCCGCATCTGCGCTCCTTCGTACGGCAGTTGGCCGCGATCAAGCCCGGCGCCCGGATCTCCGTGCTGTGCCACTCCTACGGCTCGGTCGTCTGCGGACGGGCCGCCGCGGGCCCCGGCGGCCTGCCCGCGCGGACCTGGTGCTGTTCGGCAGTCCCGGCGCCGGGGTCGGCAGCGCCGCCGACCTGCACACCGGGGGCGCCGTCTGGGCCGGCCGCGGCGTCCGGCGACTGGATCGGCGACGTGCCGCACATCCGGCTGCACCTGCCCGGCCTCGACCGTCGGGCTCGGGGCCGACCCGGTCGCGGCGCGATTCGGCGCGCACGTCTTCGCGGCGGACGGCGGCGGCCACGGCGACTACCTCAGAGCCGGCTCGCTGCCCCTGGACAACATCGCCCGGATCGTCTCCGGACGCCCCCCGCGGACCGGTTGAAGCCGCGTCCCGCGAACCCCGCCCGACCCGCGCCCGTACCCGCCGCATCCCTTACGACCCGGAGGACCGTCATGCGTCAACTCGTCCGGCGGATCGAGGCCGCCACCCCACCCGACCGGGACCGCGCGGTCGACGCCCTGCGCGCCTTCGCGATCCTCGGCGTGGTGCTCGGGCACTGGCTGGTCACCGCGCTGATCCCGGACAGCGGCGCCCTGCACGGCGCCAGCCCGCTGATGTACATGCCCCATCTGGCGCCCGGTCTCCTGGGCGTTCCAGACCCTCGCCGTCTTCTTCCTGGTCGGCGGGCACATGGGCGCCCGCGAGCCACGCGTCCGCCGTGGCCCGCGGCCTGACGTACCGTCAGTGGCTGGCGGCCAGAACCGCCCGGCTGTTCCGGCCTGTTGCCGCCGTACTCGGCCGTCTGGACCGTGGCGGCGGTCACGATGCTCGCCGCCGGGGTGGGGGTGGCGACCGTGCACACCCTGGTCGCGCTCGTGCTGTCCCCGCTGTGGTTCCTGCTGGTCTTCACCGCGCTCACCGCGGCCACCCCGCTGGTGGCCCGGCTGCACCCGCTGTGGCCGCTGGCCGTCGTGCTGCACGTGGACCTGATCCGGTTCGGCCTCGGCGGCCCGGCATGGCTCGGCTGGATCAACCTGGCCGCCGGCTGGCTCGTCCCGTACTGCCTCGGCGCGGCCTGGGCCCGCGGCGCCCTGGAGGGCCGCGCGCACCGGCTGGATGCTGCTGGTCGGCGGCTCCGTGGCCACCGCCGGCCTGGTCCTGTTCGCCGGCTACCCCGCGTCCATGGTGGGCGTGCCGGGCGCCGCGATCTCCAACCTCGGGCCGCCGACGCTGGCCGCCGTCACCTTCGGCCTCGCCCAGTGCGGCGCCGCACTGCTGCTGCTCGGCCCGCTGCGCCGGGTGCTCGCGCGGCCCGCGGCCGTGGGCGGCGGTGGCGCTGCTCAACCTCTCGGCGATGACCGTCTTCCTGTGGCACCAGACCGCGATGATGGCGGTCACCGCGACCGGCCTGCTCGCCGGCCGGGCACTGCCGGGCCTGCACACCGTGCCCGACCACCCGGCCTGGGTGCTGGCCAGGATCGCCTGGCTGCCGGTGTTCGCCGCCGCGCTGGTGGTCTGCTGGGCGGCGTTCCACGGTTACGAACACGGCCGGGCGCGGCGCGGCGGCCTGGTCGTCCGCGAGCACCGGCCGGCCTCCTCGGCGGCGGTACGGCCGTGAGCACCGGCCGGGAGGGCGGGAGGCCGCGGGCACGGGAGCCTAGGGTGGCGCGGACGAGGGGGAGGAACGGGGGCGGCATGGCGGAACGGTGGGCGGCAGCGGCTGCGGGAAGTGCCGCGGGTGCTGCGCGACGACCTGTGGACGGGCGGCCGCCGATCCGGTGCCGCCGCTCGGCGGGCAGCGCCGCAGGTCGACGCGGCTGTCCGTGGTGGTGCTGATCGTGCTGGCGGCGGTCCTGGTCTTCGTCAACGGGAACCAGTACGCGAACTCCTACCGGCTGAGCTGGCAGTACGGCACGGTGCTCGGCGCCGTCCAGCCGGCGGCCCTCGTCGGCGCGTTCTACCGCCCGATCGTGGCGTGGTGGGTGTCGATGGCCGCCATGGTGCTGACCACGGCCCTCGCGCAGAACAACCACGGCGGCGAGGCGGTGTTCCCCTGACGGGCCGGGGATCATCGCGCAGGCCGGGGTGATGTTCCTGGTGGCGCTCCAGTTCCGGCCCCGGGTCGCGGGCGAGGTGCTGGTGTTCAGCACCCTGGGCGTCCTGGCCGGCGGGCGGCTCTCGGGTGTCGGCCGCAGCGACGACAGCGGCCGGGTCGTCCTGGTGTTCGTCATCGCCGCGGTGGTCGGCGCCTCGCTGCGCGGCAGCCGGGTGGCGCGCACCCAGCTCGTCGTCCAGGAGGAACTCACCGCCGAGGAGCGGGCCCGGCGCACCCGCGTGGAGGAGCGCAACCGGATCGCCCGCGAACTGCACGACGTCGTCGCCCACCACATGTCGGTGATCTCCATCCAGGCGCAGGTCGCCCGGCACCTGGCCGAGAACCCCTCCGAGGAGCTGGAGGAGAACCTCGCGGGCATCCGGCAGAACGCGGTCGAGGCGCTCACCGAACTGCGCCGGGTGCTCGGGGTGCTGCGGTCCGAGGACGCGGGGGCGACGGGCCCGGCTCCCGGCAGGTTCGCCATCCCCGTCCGAATCCTCGGCCAGGTCCTCGTCGTCCTCCCCGGCGCCCCCGCCGTCCGCGTCGTCGGCGTCCCAGGGCGCGCGGCTCGCCCCGCAGCCCACCCTGGACCGGCTCGGCGAACTGCTCGCGAACGTCCGCGGGGCCGGGCTCACGGTCACCGCCCGCACCACCGGCCGGCCGCGCCCGATGGCGCCGGGCGTCGAGCTGTCCGCGTTCCGCATCGTGCAGGAGGCGCTCAGCAACGCGATGCGGCACGCGCCGGGCGCGCGGGTGGCCGTGGAGATCGCCTTCCACACGGCGGGGGTCACCGTGCGGGTCGTCAACTCCGCGCCGGACCGGGCCGGCCGGACCGCGCCCCGCCCGCGCCGGGCACCGGCCACGGCCTGCTCGGCATGCGCGAGCGGACCGCGATGCTCGGCGGTGAACTGGCCACCGGGGCGACCCCCGACGGCGGTTACGAGGTGATCGCGACGCTGCCCGACCGGCCCCCGGAGCAGGCCGGGGACCCGACCGGACCCACTGAATCCGCCCGGACCCGCGGCGCCCGCCGCACCCGTATCCGTGCACCCCGCCGCAACCGCCGGTCCCGGCGGGCCCGCCGACCCCGATGAGGACAGCCCATGACGACCATCCGGGTTCTGATCGCCGACGACCAGGTGATGGTCCGCCAGGGGTTCACGGTGCTGCTCAACGCCGAACCCGGCATCGAGGTCGTCGGGCAGGCCGTGGACGGCGCGGACGCCGTCGCCAAGGTGGCCGGACTCGCCCCCGACGTCGTGCTGATGGACATCCGGATGCCCGTGCTCGACGGCATCGAGGCGACCCGCCGGATCACCGAGCCGGCCGACGCCACCGTCAAGGTCCTCGTGCTGACCACCTTCGACCTCGACGAGTACGTGTACGAGGCGCTGCGCGCCGGCGCGTCCGGCTTCCTGCTCAAGGACGCCTCCGCGGCCGAACTCGCCCAGGCCGTCAGGGTGGTGGCCCAGGGCGACGCGCTGCTCGCCCCGAACATCACCAAGCGCCTGATAGCCGAGTTCTCCCGGATGACCGGAAACCCGCGCGCGCCGCTCAAGGTCGCGCGTCGGCGACCTCACCGAGCGCGAGACCGAAGTGCTCTCCCTGATCGCCCAGGGCCTGTCGAACGCCGAGATCGCCGAACGCCTGGTGGTGGCGGAGCAGACCGTGAAGTCCCATGTGGGCCGCATCCTGGTCAAGCTCGGCCTGCGCGACCGCACCCAGGCGGCCGTCTTCGCCTACGAGACGGGCCTGGTCCGCCCGGCGGGCTACTGACCCGGGGGAGCCCGTGGGGCCGCCGCCCTGTGCCGGCGACGGCCCCCGGTACGCGCTCCGGGTCAGCCGGACGTGACGGTGACCGTCGCCGCGCCGGTCACCCCGCCCGCCGTGACGCTGATCCGGGCCGTCCCCGGGTGGCGGCCGGTCACCGTACCCGTGGACGGGTCGACGGCGGCCACCCGCGGGTCGGAACTGGTCCAGCGGCGGGACACCGGGTCCTGCACCGGCACCTGGAGCGCGGTGAGGTCGTCACCCGCGATCGACGTGCCGGTCGCCGTCAGCTTCTCGGTGCCGCCCCGGGCCAGCGCCGCCGAGGGCGCGGTCACCGCGACCGACGCGAGCAGCGGCTGCACCGCGAACTGCACGGTGCCGTCCGGCAGGACGTGGAACAGGCCGTAGTTGAAGAACCCGCCCTGGTCGGGGGTGGCGTACGGCGGCGTGCCCAGGTCGGCGACCACGAAGTTGGGGATGCCGCCCGCCGCGTCCGTCCCGTCCGGCTGCCGCAGGTCCTCCGCGAAGCCCCGCGCGTGGCCGAACATCATGAGGACGTGCACCCCGGGGTGGGTGCGCTGGTAGCGGTGCACCAGCGCCTCGTACATCTGCGCCTCCCACCGGTCGGTGAACTGGCTGTCCGCGCGGGGGTGCGGGTCGTACGCCGGGGTGTGGGTGACCACGACTGCGACCCGCCGGGTGTTGTCGGTGAGCTGCCGGGCCAGCCACAGGTACTGCGACTCGCCCTCGTCCGGCACCTGGAAGGCGTCGGAGGCGGTGATGCCGATGTGCCCGCTGTCGGTGACGATCACCCGGGCCGCGCCCGCGTCGTACGCGTAGTGCGTGGCGCCGAACACGCTCGTGAAGTCGCCGTTCTCCGGCGCCGCGCCCTGGGTGATCTCGTGGTTGCCGACCGCGTCCCGGTACGGCACACCGAGGCCGTCCAGCAGCGTGCGGACATTGGTCAGGTCGGTCACCGACCCGTTGTCGGACATGTCGCCGAGCGCCTGGACCTGCTGCGGGCGGGCGGCCGCCGGCAGCGCGCCGAACAGGCCGGGCAGCGCCTTGAGCGCCACCGTCCCGGTCGCGCCCGGCGTGGCGGCCGTGGTGTGCGCGTCGTCGAACGCGGCGATGGTGGTGCCGCCGGGCCGGAAGGACGAGGTGTCGGTGAACCGCAGCCAGGACGGGTTCTTCGGGATGGCGGTGTACGTCGCCGGGGTCGGCGGGCGCGGGGAGTACAGCGCCTCCAGGTCCGCGAGGTGGATGTCACCGGTCAGGTCGGGACCCGGCTTGATCGTCACCAGGCCCAGGTAGTTGATCCGCAGCGGGTACTGGAGTCCCGGCGGCAGCTTGGCGACCACGTAGCGCCAGCCGTCGAAGGTGACACCGGTCGGGTAGAAGCTGGTCGGCTGGTTGCTGGACTGCCAGATGCCGACGTTGAGGGTGACGATGCCGGGCGTGAGCCCGTCGCCCGGCCGCGAGGCCAGGTCGGCGTTGCCCTTCACCCACAGGCCGAGGCCGATCGGCGCCTGGTTGCCGTTCAGCAGCGGGACCTGCTCGCTCTCCGGGTCGTTGAGGTAGACGCTCAGGTCGTACGTGCCGGTCTGGTTCGGGTAGGCGTAGTGCACGTCCATCGAGCCGGTGTCGCCGGGGCGGGCGCTGTCCGACGGGTCCAGGCTGATGCTGCCGTCGCTGGTGGAGTGCGGTCCGGGGCTCGGCACCTTGCGCGGGTAGACGTTCATGTAGCTGCTGGTGACCGACCAGTCGGACAGCCCGGTCAGCGGGTCCACCGGGACCGTGGTGGACCCCACCGCCAGGGACGCGGTGGCCCGCGCGCCGCCCGCGGCGGCCGTCACGGTGACCATGCCGGTGCCGGAGGACGCGGCGGTGAAGGTGCCCGAGGCGTCGGCGCCGCCGAGTTCGGGATGGTCCACCGACCAGTGCACGGCGGACGGCGGCAGGCTCACCGCGGCCCCGCCGGCCGCCGTCGCGGTCGCGGTGAGCGCCTGCGCGGCGCCGTTGCCGAGGTCGGCCTGCGCCGGGCTCACGGCGAGGGTGCGCAGGCCCGCGACCACCGTCAGCGGGACGGCGCAGGACGCGTGCCCGGCGCGGACCCGCAGGGTGCCGCGGCCCGGCCGGCCGCTGAGGGCCAGTGTCGTGCCGTGCACGGTGGCGAGACCGGGCGGGCTGACGGTGAGGGAGACCGGCTCCGCCGCCGGGTTGTCCTTGCCGTCCACGGCGTACGCGGGCACGTCCGGCGTGGTGCCGGCCAGCGCGGTCAGCGGCTTGCCGCCGTTGGCGACCGCGCGGGTCGCGGTACCGGCCGCCGCCTCCCGGCTGTAGAGGAACAGGCCGTTGGCGACGGGCCGTTCGTGCCCGTCGGACGGGGTGTTGAGCACCGACGCCTGGGTCTGCCCGGGCAGCCGGCCGACCATCTGGGTCGAGCCGCCGCTGTCGAACAGGATGGCGTTGTACGCGCCGTGCTGCATCATCCAGCCGGCGAGCTGCGGCCGGGTCAGGCCCTGGGCCACGCCTTCGGCCTGGTGCCCGTCGAAGGCGGCGAACACCGCGTGCCCGCCGTCCCGGGTCACGCCGACCGCGGTCACCGGGTTGTCGATGTTGTTGTCGCCGCCGCCTTGGAGCGGCACCGCGCGCTGCCCGTCCTTGACCAGGATCGCGCCGCCGCTGAGCGCCTGGACGACATCGCTGTCCGGGCCGAGGCTCTCGGCCGTGGACAGCCGGTCGCCGGGGTGCACGTGCGCGGTCAGCCAGTCGCCGTACGCCGCGGAGCCGACCAGGTCCTGGGCGTCCTGGCCGAGTTGGGGCAGGTCGGTGACGCCGCCGCTGACGGTGTCCACGGTCAGCGTGGTGCCGTCGGCGGCCAGGTGCCCGGACACGACCGTGGAGGAGGCGATCGCGGTGGGGCCCAGGTCGGCGGTGACCCGCAGCAGGGCGCCCGCACCGAGGTCGTCCACCGCGTTGACGCCGGTCAGCGGGGTGGAGGCGGAGTCGTCGAGGTCCGTGACGGTGCCGGTGTAGGTCTCGGTGCCGATGCCGATGGTGCCGTCGTGGTGCACCCACAGATCGGCGTCCCGGCTCGGCTCCGGGCTCTTGAGCAGCCGGCCGTCGCGCACCACCATGCCCAGCGGGCGGCCGGTGGCGTTGATCTGGAAGAAGTCGCCGTTGATGCCCGCGACCGCGCCGGTGCGGTGCGCCATCGAGGAGGGCACCTCGTCGGCCGGGTCGGTCAGCCGGTCGTGCGACTCGACCACGCCGAGCCGGACGTTCGGGTCGGTCAGGGCCACGTCGAGGACCTGCGCGTGCTGCGCCCCGCCGACGGTCTGGAGGCTGTCGCCGTAGGTGCTGACGCCCTGGGTGAGCGAGCTCTGCGGCGTCGTCCTCTCGTCGACGACCAGCGGCCACTGGTCCGGGGTGGGCGGCAGCCAGGACGCCGCCGAGGAGCCGGCCGGGTGGGCGGGCGCGGCGCCGGCCGGCGGCCCGGCCGCCAGCAGCGAGGCGCACACGGCGGCGGCGACCAGCGCGGTGAGCGCCCGCGCGGATGGTCTGGGACGGGTGAAGAGCTGAGCCATGAGTCCTCCGGCCGGGCCTGCCGCCGGGGCGCGGGCATCGGGAAGCCCGGGCGCCCCCGGCCGTCGCGGCCTGTCGTGCGGGAACGGGTGCGATGACGACGCCATGCAGTGTGGGCGGACCCGGCTGCCGTCGTCCGTCGTCGAGTTGACGGGCAGGTGAGCAGAAGGAGCCGGGGTACGCCACCGGTGGCATACCCCGGCTCATTATGGTGCGCGGGTCGCGAATATTGTCGGCGTACGGCCAACGTTTCCGCCGTCATCGCCGTCCGGAACCGGTTTGGGCGCAGATCTTCCCGTTTGGCGGGGCATGCCCCCCGCGTCCGCCCGCGGATGCCGTCGCCCTGATGGCCCAGCAGGAGCCCGCCCGTCCGCCGCCGTTCGTCTTCGGGCGCCGCACCCGTCACTTCAGGCCGGCGCCCGCGATGCCCTCGGTGATCCGGCGCTGGAAGAGCAGGAAGACCACGAGCAGCGGCAGACCGCCCAGCACCGCGGAGGCCATCAGTTCGGCGTACCGGATGCCGTACGAGTCCTGGGTCGTGCTCAGGCCGACCGGCAGGGTCATCATCTGCGTGCTGGTGTCCACCAGCAGCGGCCACAGGAAGTTGTTCCAGGACCAGACGAAGGTGAAGATCGACACCGCCGAGACCGCGGGCCGGGACAGCGGCATGAAGATCTGCCACCAGATGCGCACCCAGCCGGCGCCGTCCGCGCGCGCCGCGTCCACCAGCTCCCTGGGGATGCCGTCGAAGAACTGCTTGAACACCAGCACGGTGATGGCGTTGGGCAGTTGGGGCAGCACCACCGCCCAGTACGTGTTCAGCAGGTGCACGCTGCTGAGCTCCTTGAACTGCGGGATGATCAGCACCTGTACGGGGATCATCGTCCCGGCCAGGATCAGCCCGTAGAGTCCGCGCCGGCCGCGGAAGTCGATCTGGGACAGCGCGAACGCCCCCGCGCCGGCCGTCAGCACCGTCAGCGCCATGGTGAGCAGCGAGGTGATCAGGCTGTTGAGGTACCAGCCGCCGATGTGGCCCGCGCTCAGCACCGAGCGGTAGGCCGCCAGTGTCCAGTGGGAGCTCCACCAGGACGTGGGATGGGTGTTGATCTCCCCGTCGGGGCGCAGCGAGGTGACCGCCGCCCACACCAGCGGGACCAGCCAGACCAGGGCGAAGAGCACCAGGACGGTGACGCAGACCCGGTTGAAGGCCCGCTCGCTGGAGATCTCGGCGGGCGGCCGGGCGCGCCGCCGGGCGGCGGCGGGAGCCGGGGTGTTCGAGGCGTCGGACAACGTGGCGGTCATGGTGGCTCCTTCGCTACCGGCGCCCGCGGGCGCGCCGGTCGACGGCGAACCACAGGATGGAGACGATCAGGATCAGGAGGAACAGCAGCAGGGAGACGGTGGAGCCGTAGCCGCTGCGCATGTCGGTGAAGCCGGTGTCGTAGACGTACTCGACCGAGGAGCGGGCGGCGCCGTTGGGGCCGCCGCCGGAGCCGGCCAGCAGGTAGACCTGGTCGAAGACCTTCAGCGACGCGATCAGTTGGAGGACGGTGACCAGCGCGGTGGTGCGCCCCAGCAGCGGCAGCACGATGTGGCGGATGCGCTGCCAGGGGCCGGCGCCGTCGATGCCCGCGGCCTCCAGGACGTCGCGCGGGATGTCCTGGAGCGCCGCGAGGTAGAGCACGAAGTTGAAGCCGAGCGTCCACCACACGGTGGCCATGGCGACGGACGGCAGCACCCATGACGGGTCGGAGAGCCAGCCGGGCGAGGTGAGGCCGACGCCCGTCACGACGTCCTGGAGCAGGCCGATCCGGTCGGCGTAGATCCAGGTGAAGACCAGGGCGACCACCGAGATCGGCATGACGTACGGCGCGAAGAAGGCGATCCGGAAGAACCAGCGGCCGCGGCCCACCCGTTCGGCGAGCAGCGCGAACACCAGGCTGAGGACCACCAGCGGGACCGTGGTCAGCACGGTGAACCACAGAGTGTGCCCGAAGGCGTCCCAGAAGTCCGGACTGCCCAGCGCCTCACGGAAGTTCTGGAGCCCGGCGAAGCGGCCGAGGCCGGGCCTGACGATGCTCGTGTCGAAGAACGACGCGACCAGGTTGTATAGGCTCGGGCCGATGATGAACACCAGGTAGAGCAGGAGGAAGGGCGCGATCAGCCCCAAGCCGGCGCGCTGTCGGCCGCGTTCGCCCGAGGGCGGGGCGGTGGGTGGGTCGGGCGTCGCGCTGCCGGTGGCGGTGCGCGCGAGTACGGCCATCGCGGGCTCTCTCTTCGGGTTCGGGGTACGGGGGAGGGGCGCCGGTACGGGTCGGCGGGGCGGGTCCGGACCGGGGCGCGGACCGGCCCGGAACAGGGGCCTAGACGGGGGAGGGCTTCGAGGCCAGCGAGCGCAGGGCGCCGCGCATCGCGTGCGCCGTGCCGGCCGGGGTGGCCCGCCCGGCCAGCAACTCGGCCACGCACGAGCCGAGTCGGGTCTCCAGGGTCGAGCCGGCCCCGGAGTACCAGGCGGGCGGGTCGTAGACGGCGCCCCGGGTCGAGTCGGCGTAGTGCGCCTGCGGGACGAGGTGCTGGTAGGCGGCGCCGGAGCGGACCGGCAGCCATGCCGGGATGTGGCCGCCCCGGCTCCAGGTGAGGCTGTTGTCGAGCAGCGTGCGCACGAAGTCGAGGGCGACGTCGAGCCGCCGGGGGTCGGCGGACGGCGGTCGCGGCAGGACGAGGGCGTGCGAGTCGGCCCAGACGGCGTAGGGGGCGTCGGTGAACACCCGGGGGAACGGCACCATGTCGAAGCGGATGCCGGTGCTCTGCACCGTGGTGATGTCCCACTCGCCGTCGAGGAGGAAGGCCGACTTGCCGGTGGTGAACAGCGACATCGCGCCGCCGGCGTCCACGTTTCCGGGCAGCAGCCCCTCCTTGGTGAGCGACTGGATGAACGCGGCGGTCCGCGTGGCCCGGTCCGGGTCGAGCAGGACGGTGGCCCCGTTGTCGCCGAGCAGCCGGCCGCCGAGCTGGCTGTAGAGCGTGCAGAAGAGCCGCCAGCAGGTGGAGGGGTCGTTGTTGACGCTCATCACGGCGCCCCAGTCGGCGCCCGCCCGCTTCGCCCGGCGCAGCATGCCGAGCAGCGCGTCCGGACCTTCGAGGGGGGCCAACCGGCCGTCGGGGCCGAGCAGTCCGGCCCTGCGGGCCACGGTCTCGTTGACGTAGAGCACGAAGGGGTGCGTGTCGAGCGGGATGGCGCGCTGCACGCCCGCGGACCTCGCCCGCTCCAGCGCGCGCGGGTCGAACCGGTCGGGGGTCAGGCCGTGCCGGGCGAGGTCGTCAGGGTGCAGCTCCTGGAGCAGCCCGGCGCGGGCGAGGGTGTCCATCCGGGTCAGGTGGGTGATGGCGACCTGCGGCGGCCGGTCGCCCACCGTGGCCAGCGCGAGCTTGGTGTAGTACGGGTTGCCCCAGGCCAGCGTGGTCGCGTTGAGCTTGATACCCGGGCGCTTCCTGCGGTACGCCGCCTCCATCTGCTCCATCCGCGTGCCGTCGCCGCCGGCGAAGAGGTTCCAGAAGTTCAGCGTGCCGACCGGGTCCTGCGAACCGGCCAGCCCCTGGCCGACCGCGGTGCCGCAGCCGCTGAGCGCGCCCGCACCGGCGGCGCCGAGCGCGAGGGCGCCGGCGGCGCGCAGCAGGCCGCGCCGCGGCAGCGTTGCGTTCGTCCCGGGAGCACGGGAGTCGGAATCTCGGGCCATGGGCGGAGTCCTTCGTGGAGTGGCTGATGCCGTACGACCGCCGTGCGCGTGGCCGCCCGGCGGCGGCCGCGGACCGGGGCGGCCGGCCCGGGACCGGATGGCTGCGGGGGGCGGACGGATACGGGACACGGGTACGGGGACGGGTCAAGGGGACAGGTCCGGGGACGGGGAGCGTGCGCGGGCCCGCCGTGCCCGGTGCGACGGCCTTCGCCCGGCGGAGCTGGGGCGTCGATCGATTACAACGTTGTATCGGCGAGGTGAACGAGTGTCAATGCTCGTACCCGAAGTGCACCGCCGCCGATCCGCGGCCCTCGGCGCGCCGCGCCCGCCGGCCGCGAGTCGGCGCCCGGTGCGCGGCGTCCGGGCCGCATACGGGGCCACCTGCCGGTTGGTTGGCCGCCGGGGCGCCGCGAACGGTAGATTCCTGCCCAAGACGGAAGAGGAGAACGAATGGCAGGAGTGCGGCTCAAGGACGTGGCCGAGCACGCCGGAGTGTCCATCAAGACGGTTTCCAACGTCGTACGAGGCCAGCACCGGGTCGCGGAGGAGACCCGGAAGCGGGTGCTCCGCTCGATCGACGAGCTCGGCTACCGCCCCAACGTGTCCGCGCGCCATCTGCGGACCGGGCGCAGCGGCGTCATCGCGCTGGCCGTGCCCGAGTTGACCGCACCCTACTTCGCGGAGCTGGCCGCGGCCGTCATCGCCGCGGCCAAGTCCCGCTCGTGCACGGTGCTGATCGAGGACACCGGCGGCGACCCCGAGGAGGAGCTGCGGATCGCCTGCGGTCTGAGCGAACCCCTCATCGACGGCGTCCTGCTCAGCGCCCTGCGGCTGAACAGCGCCGCCCTGGCGGCCCGTCCGCGCCGGGTGCCGCTGGTGCTGCTCGGCGAGCGCGACTACGACGTGCCCGCCGACCACGTGCTGATCGACAACGTCACCGCCGCCCGCGAGGCCACCGCCCACCTGCTCGCCCTCGGCCACCGGCGGGTCGCCGCGATAGGCGCCCAGCGCGGCGCCGACGCCGCCACCGCCCACCAGCGGATGCGCGGCTACCAGGAGGCGCTGTACCGGGCCGGCGTGCCGTACGACCCGTCGCTGGCCGTCGAGACCGAGACCTACCACCGGGCCGAGGGCGCGCGCGCCCTGCACGCCCTGCTCGACCTGCCGGAGCCGCCCGACGCCGTCTTCTGCTTCAACGACCTGCTGGCGGCCGGCGTGATCCGGGCGGCCGCCGACCGCGGGGTGCGGGTGCCGGACGACCTGGCGGTGGTCGGGTTCGACGACGTGGAGCAGGCGACGTACTCCGTGCCCTCATTGACCTCGGTCTCGCCGGACAAGGCGGAGATCGCCCGGCTCGCGGTGGACGCCCTGCTGCGCCGGATCGAGGGCGACCCGGAGGAGCCGCACCGGACGCTGCGCGCGGGCCACCGGCTGGTGGTGCGGGAGAGCAGCGGGGACCCGGCGCAGGGGTCGTAGCGGTCCTCGCGCGGGTCGTGGCGGACCCCGTGCGGGGCTCGGGCGGACCGGTCGCGGGCCGGGGCGGCGCGGCCGAGTCGTGGACACGGCCTTTTGCGGGGCGGGGGCGGTGTGGTGTGATGTCCAACGTTGTAATGCGACGTTGGAATGCGCCGCCGCGACCGAGACCGACGCCCTCGGCCGTACCGTTCCCGACGGTTCCCGACTTCGAGGACACACACCACATGAGTCCACTTCGCTCGCAATCCGGTCCGGCCCCGCAATCCGGTTCGGCCGATTCGGCGAGTCCGGCCGCGGCCGGACCGGTCCCGCGCCCGGAGTACCCCCGGCCGCAGTTCGTCCGCCCGGACTGGCTCTGCCTCAACGGGACCTGGCAGTTCGACATCGACCACGGCGACTCCGGCCTCGAACGCGGCCTGCTGGAGCGGGAGTTGAGCCGCCAGCATCACCGTGCCGTTCTGCCCGGAGTCGGAGCTGTCCGGGATCGGCGAGACCGACTTCATGGAAGCCGTGTGGTACCGCCGGGTGGTCCGCATCCCGCAGGAGTGGGCGGGCCGCCGGGTGCTGCTGCACTTCCAGGCGGTCGACCACGACACCACCGTCTGGGTCAACGGCGCCGAGGTGGTCCGGCACCGCGGCGGATTCACCCCGTTCAGCGCCGAGTTGACCGCGGTCGCCGCCCCGGGCACCGACGCGGTCGTCGTCGTGCGCGCCCGGGACTCCCGGCACCAGGTCCAGGCCCGCGGGAAGCAGTCGCTGTGGTACGCCAACAGCGACTGCCACTACACCAGGACCACGGGCATCTGGCAGACGGTCTGGCTCGAACCGGTCCCCGAGGTGCACCTGCGCCGCCCGCGGATCACCCCCGACCTGGCGGGCTCCTGCTTCCACCTGGAGCTGCCGCTGTCGGCCAACCGGCGCGGCCACCGGGTCCGCGCGGTGCTGCGGGACGGCGCCGGCGAGGTGGCCCGCGCCGAGGTCCGCGCCGACCTCGACCTCGCCCCGCGGCTGCGGCTGGAGGTCCCCGCGGCCCGGGCCCGCACCTGGAGCCCGCAGGACCCGCACCTGTACGACCTGCGGCTGGAACTGCTCGACGCGCGACGGCGCGGTGGTCGACGCCGCCGACAGCTACGCCGGCCTGCGCTCGGTGGCCGTGGACGGCACGGCGGTGCTGCTCAACGGCGAACCCGTCTTCCAGCGCCTGGTGCTCGACCAGGGGTGGTACCCCGACGGCCTGATGACCGCGCCCAGCGACGAGGCGCTGGTCCGGGACATCGAACTCGGCCTGCGGGCCGGCTTCAACGGCGCCCGGCTGCACCAGAAGGTCTTCGAGGAGCGGTTCCTGTACCACGCCGACCGGCTCGGCTACCTGGTCTGGGGGGAGTTCGGCGACTGGGGCTGCTCGGGGCAGGGCCGCGAGGGCGACAACCAGCAGCCCACCGCGTCGTACGTCGCGCAGTGGATGGAGGCCGTGGAGCGCGACTACTCGCACCCCTCCATCGTCGGCTGGTGCCCGCTCAACGAGACCCACCAGGTGCTGCACGACCGGATCACCCAACTCGACGACGTCACCCGGGCGATGTTCCTGGCCACCAAGGCCGCCGACCGGTCCCGTCCGGTCATCGACGCCTCCGGCTACGCGCACCGGGTCGCGGAGACCGACATCTTCGACTCCCACAACTACGAGCAGGACCCGGCGGCCTTCGCCCGCCAGATGTCCGGACTCGCCGACGGCCGGCCCTACGCCAACCACCGCGACCCCGGCGGGGACTTCTCGCTGCCCTACCGCGGCCAGCCCTACTTCGTCAGCGAGTTCGGCGGCATCTGGTGGGACCCCGAGCGGGCCGCCGCGGCCTCCGGCCGGGACACCGCCTCCTCCTGGGGCTACGGCGAACGCCCGCGCACCGAGGCGGAACTGCACGACCGGTTCGCCGGCCTGACCGGCGTCCTGCTCGACGACCCCGGCATGTTCGGCTACTGCTACACCCAGCTCACCGACGTCTTCCAGGAGCAGAACGGCATCTACCGCTTCGACCGGACCGACAAGCTCGACGTCGACCGCATCCGCGCGGCGCAGCAGCGCCCCGCCGCGGTCGAGACGCGGTCCTCGCGGGCACGGGCCTCCTGACGCAACCGATCTGACGACCGTCATGCCGGTCGTCGCGCGGCCCGCCACCCCCACCCGGCACCCCCCACCCGTCCCCGTCAGGAGGCCCCCGTGCACCACCCCACGTCCCTCGCACGTTCCGGTACGAGAGTGCTGCTGGCCGTACTGCTCGTCCTCGGCGCCCTCATCGCACTGCCGCACCCGGCCCACGCGGCCACGGGCACCTTCCGCAATCCGCTGGGCACCCAGCCGGACCCGTACATGACGTACTACCAGGGCGACTACTACCTGGCGGCGACCGAGGGCGACGCCGTCCGCATGGCCAAGGCGCCGACGATCGGCGGGCTGCGCACCGCGCCGCGCACCACGATCTGGCAGGACACCGACCCCTCGCGGAACCAGCAGGTGTGGGCGCCGTCGTTCTACCTGATCGGCGGCCACTGGTACGTCTACTACACGGCCGACGACGGGGTCGACGACCACCACCGGCTCTACGTGGTCGAGTCGGCCGGCACCGACCCGCTCGGCCCCTACCACTTCAAGGCCGAACTGGAGGCGCCCAACGCCCAGGGCATCTGGGCCATCGACCCGGCGCTGCTCAACCAGAACGGCCGGCTGTACATGGTGTGGTCCGGCGCGGGCACCGAGGGCCACAACCTCATCTACCTCGCCCCGATGTCCGACCCGTGGACCATCTCGGGCGACCGGGTCTACCTGCCCTCGGCCGGCGGCTGCCCCGAGGTCCGGGAGGCGCCGTCCGTCCTCCAGCACAACGGGACGACCTTCCTCGTCTACTCCACCTGCGACACCGGCAAGCCCGACTACCAGCTGTGGATGCAGTCCATCCCCGGCACCGCCGACCCCATGCAGCCGGGCAACTGGGTCCAGCACCAGGGCGCCGTCTTCGCCCGCAACGACGCCGCCGGCGTCTGGGGCCCGGGGTCCAACGGCTTCTTCACCAGCCCCGACGGCACCGAGGACTGGATCGTCTACCACGCCAAGAACACCTCCGCGTACACCTACGACGGACGCACCACCCGCGCCCAGAAGATCGGCTGGAACAGCGACGGCACCCCGAACCTGGGCGCGCCGCTGGCCGCGGGAGCCACCCAGGACGTGCCCTCGGGCGACCCGGGCGGCGGCCCGTACTGGATCAACGACACCGGCACCACCAGCGGCGCCGGCTCCGTCGCCTACACCGGTGCCTGGAACTCCGGCACCGGCTGCGGCAACCAGTGCTTCTGGGGTGACGACCACTGGAGCAACCAGCCCGACGCCACCGCCACGTGGACCTTCACCGGAACCCAGATCGCCCTGCTGTCCGTGCGGGACACCGGCAACGGCATCGCCGCGTTCTCCGTCGACGGCGGCCCCGAGCAGACGGCCGACTACTACGGCGCGGTCCGGATGGGCGAGCAGCTGAACTACGTCAGCCCCGTCCTCCCCTCCGGCACGCACACCCTGCGGGTCCGCGTCACCGGCCAGAAGGACCCGTCCTCCGCGGACGCCTACATCTCGATCGACCGCGCGGAGGTCTCCACCGGCTGACCGGCCGGGGCCGAGCCCGGCCGGGACCGACCCGGCCGGGCAACGCGCCTACGACGAAAGGCCGTTGATGCGGTAGTGCATGACGCGGTAGTCCTGGTCGTCGTACCACTGGCTGACGTTGATGTGGAAGTCGGCGAAGGTCGAGCCGGGGAGGATGAAGCCGCCGTAGGGGCTGGCGACGGCGTTGCCGGCCTCGTTGCCCGGCGTGGTCGGCACGATCACCGTCTGCTCCGGGGTGGTGAACAGGTCGGACGTCGGCAGCGGGAAGACCTGCGCCCGCATCGACAGCACGTCCATGTTCAGCCAGGTGAAGGCGTACTGGCCGCCCATCGCGCGGAAGCAGATCTCGCCCCATGTGCGCGCCCCGGTGATGCCGGTGGGGTAGTTGCCCCACGCCCAGGCGCCGTTCGCGTAGCCCCACGGCTGGTAGGCCGCGGGGCTGCCGAGCTGGTCCTGGGGGACCCGGTGCAGCAGCAGGTCCGAGACGACCGAGCGGTTGAAGACCGTCGACAGGACGTAGCAGTAGCCGTCGTCGGCGACCGCGTAACTCTTCTGCTGGAACTGGCCGTTGTACTGGTCGCCGGGCCACTGGCACAGGTACTGCCAGGTCTCGCCGTTGTCCGTCGACTGCCAGAAGTCGCTGTGGTCGGTCTGGTAGATCACGCCGCGCATGAGGTGCATGTACATCGTGTCGCCGACGGTGAAGACATCCGACGGGATGGCCGTGGTGCCGCCGGTGTGCCCCTCGGGCACCAGGCCGTTGGCGTGCGAGCCGCCGACGCTGCCGTCGATCACCAGCGAGCCGAGGTCGGCGCTGCTGGAGCGCAGCCCGACCGGGGCGCGCCAGTCCGGGCCGCCCACCCCGCTCCCGTCGAAGGTGTCGCCGCAGACGAAGAGCATCGTCCCGTCCGGGCACCTGGCGGGGATGCCCAGGTCGGTCCAGGGCGCCGCGAAGGCGCCGGTCTCGGCGGGGCCGGTGAGGTTGCGCACCTTGCTTCCCGAGACGAAGGCCGGGGCCCGTGTCCCGGCCGGTTCGGCGGCCCTCGCCGGGCTCGCGGCGGCCAGCCCCGCGGCGCCCAGGGCGGCGCCGAGCCCGGCGCCGAGCACCGACCGGCGGCTGGTGGCGCCGCCCCCGGCGCGGGGCGGTGTGAGCGGTGACCTGGGCACGGTGGACTCCTGGGGGAGGGGAAGGGCGGGCGGACGGGGGCACGGCGGCGCCCCGGCCCGGTCGGCTGCGGCCGATCGGACCGGGGCGGGTCCCGCTGTGCGGGGACTCAGCCGGCGAATGCCTGGAGGCGGTCGTAGGCGCCGTTGAAGTAGTCCTGGTCACCGGGGAAGGTGCCGGAGTCGGCGTACTGCCAGATGGTCTGGTAGCCCCAGGAGGCCGGCATGGTGCCGGGGCTGGAGGAGTAACGCGCGATGAACAGCGGGTTGTTGCCGAAGCCCGCGTTGTTGCCGGTGCAGGTGGTCCACCAGTCGGTGGTGGTGTAGATGGTCGGGTACTGGGTGGTCCGCGCGTGGACCTCGTTGCTGAAGTCGGCGATCCACTGGGACATGGCGCTCTGGCTCAGGCCGTAGCAGGTGGCGCCGTAGGGGTTGTACTCGATGTCGAGCATGGGCGGCAGCGTCTTGCCGTCCGCCGACCAGCCGCCGCCGTTGTTGACGAAGTAGTCGGCCTGGGTGGCGCCGCTGGAGGTGTCGGGCGTGGCGAAGTGGTAGGCGCCGCGGATCATGCCGACGTTGTACGACCCGTTGTACTGCTGGGCGAAGTCCGGGTTGGTGTACGTGGTGCTCTCGGTCGCCTTGACGTAGGCGAACTTGCCGCCGTTGTTCCAGGCGGTGGTCCAGTCCACGCTGCCCTGGTAGCCGCTGACGTCCATGCCGGGGGTCTGCGTGACGTTCGGCGTGATCGTCACGTGCGCCGAGGCGCCTTCGTGGGCGCGCACGGTCGAGCCGAGCCAGTCCAGTCGGGGGTGCGTGACGTGGTCGTGGCTCGCCGCGGAGGCGGTGCCGGGCATCACGAGCACGGAAGCGGCGAGCAGGGTGGCGAGCGCGGCGGTGGTGCCGCCGACGGTGCGTCGGAGCCTGCCCGAGGCGAAGCGGAACGAGGTGCGGTGCGGTTGCATGCGTGTCTCCAGGATGGGGGGACTGGCGTGAGCATGACAGTGACGTCACTTGAATGTACGGGGCCGCGATCCCGAAGCGGAAGGGTCGCCGCTATCGCCGTTGGTCTAGACCTCCGCAACACGGCGGGAGCTGTGACGATGGCCCGCCGCGCCGGGAAGTTTCATGGGTTCTACCCGCTGTAGTAGGCGGCGGGTTCGCCGATCGAGGTGAAGGTCCGGGTGCCGGCGGTCACGTCCGGGGTGCCTCGGGCCTCAAGCGGGGCGCCGCGGGCGGCGCGTGGCCCGTCAGCCGTGTACCGGCCCGCGGTGCTCGCGCCGGGTCAGCGGCCGCTCGGCCGCGTCGGCCAGCCAGTCCAGCGCGGCCGGGCCGGACGCGACGTGGTTGGTCAGCGTGCCCAGCGCGTCGATCGCGATCTCGACGGTGTCCCCGGGCAGCAGCGTGAAGTCCAGCCCGGGGACGATGCCGGTGCCGGTCGAGAGCACCACGCCGTCGGGGAAGGGCTGGGCGCGCCGCAGATGGCCGACCAGGTCCTGCGGCGTGCGGTGGAACGCGGCGGTGGACGTGGCGCCCCGGAAGGCGGCGGCGCCGCCCCGCCACACCGTCAGCGTGATCCCCAGGGCGCCGGGGTCGGGGACCTGCCAGGCGGGCACGACGGCCGCGGACACCGCGCAGCTTCCGGCGTAGATCTTGGCCTGGGGGAGGTAGAGCGGGTTCTCGCCCTCGATGGAGCGGGAGCTGACGTCGTCGACGATCAGATAGCCGGCGATATCGCCGAACGCGTCCACCACGAGGCCCAGTTCGGGCTCCGGCACGTTGAGCGCGGAGTCGTCGCGCACGGCGACGGGTTCGCCGTCGGTGACGATCCGCCAGGGCACCGCCTTGAGGAACAGCTCGGGCCGCTCGGCGTCGTAGACCCGTTCGTAGACGGTCTGCTCCGTGCTCTCGGCCACCCTGGCCTGCCGGGAGCGCTCGTAGGTGACGCCGGCGGCCCACAGCTCCATCCGGCCGTCCAGCGGCGGCAGCGGCAGGATGTCGGCGGTGGCGTGCGAGGC
Source organism: uncultured Actinomycetota bacterium (assembly GCA_963820715.1). Lineage (GTDB taxonomy): Bacteria > Actinomycetota > Actinomycetes > Streptomycetales > Streptomycetaceae > Actinacidiphila. The sequence goes on from CAWGAU010000013.1 coordinate 142,320, forward strand.
CGGCGTCGCAAGGGCGGCGTCCGCCCGTTCGCGCAGGGCGCCGGCGGGCAGCCGGAGCAGATCGGCGATCCGCGTCCCCCGCGGGAAGGCGTGGACGCCGCCGGTCCCGTCGTCCATGCCGGTGTACGTCGATCCGCTGCGGTCGGTGAAGCGCACGACGCGCGTCATGAGGCGAGCCTCCTCGAACAGGATGTCCGGCAGCGTACGCGGCACGGCCCGCGACGCATTTCCCGGTGCGGGCATCGGCACGTCGCGCAGCAGGGCGTCCTGGCCGGCGCCGTACCGCGCTCGGCGGCGCGCGAGCACCCGGACCCGCCCGGAGCCGGAGACGGCCTCTCCCGCGTTGCCCGCCACCGGGTGGAGGGTTTCATCGGCCACCCCACCGCGGCGGCTCGTGGGTCAGTCCTCCGCGTAGGCCGTCAGCAGCTTCACCGCCTGTTCGCGGCGGGCCAGGCGGCGGGCGGCGGCCTTGGAGCGGGCGGCGGTCAGGGTCGCGAGGGCGTGGGCGACGGCGGTCACCGCGGTGGGGGAGTCGGAGTAGGAGACGCTGGCGGTGACCGCCGTCAGGCAGATGTCGGCGCGCGCCGCCAGCGGCCCGCCCGCGTCGTCGGTGACGGCGATGACCGTCGCCCCGGCGTCCGCGAAGGCGCCGACCAGCCGCAGCGTGGAGGTGTCGTAGCGGCGCAGCCCGAAGGCGACCAGGACGTCGTGCGGTCCGGAGTCGGTGAGCGCCTCGATCTCGTGGCCGGCCGGGCCGCCGACGAGCGCCACCTGCCCGAGGACGACGGACAGGTCGGTGGCCAGCAGGTGCGCGAAGCCGTGGCTGCGGCGGGCGCCGGTCACCCAGCGGCGGCGGGCCGCCAGCAGCGCGTCGACGGCCACGCCGAGCGCGCCGTTGTCGTCGAGTTCGCTGAGGGTGGTGGCGACGTTGTCGGATTCGAGGACGGTCATCCTGGGCAGGATTCCGGCCCGGGCGGCCGGGTTGAGCCGCGCCTGGAACCGGGCGAGGGGGCTGCGCAGTTCGCCGTTGAGCTTGTCGGTGACGCGCGCCTGGAGTTCGGCCAGGTCGCGGAAGCCCGCGGTGGTCAGCAGGCGGTGCAGGTCCCGGCGGGTGGCGCCGCTGCGTTCGAGCAGGACGTCGTGGCGTTGCAGGACGGTGTGCGGGTAGCCCGCCGACAGGACGGCGAACAGCGCCCGTTCGCCGTCGCCCAGCTCATGGGCGGCGTCGGACAGCGTGGTGAGCGGGTCCAGCCAGGACGACGCGTGCGGTGTCACCGGTCAGACCTCCCGCGGGCGCGCGCCGGACCGTACCGAAAATTCCGTCCGTACCCTGCAAAATGCCCGGCTGTCATGATAATTACTCATGTTCAGGCGTGCTGCGCAGGCGGCGCCAGGAGGGCGGACGGCGTGGCGGATCAGCCCGGAAGAACGCGTCGGCCCGGCCGGGAGAGCGGTGCGTCGGCCGCCCGGCTGGGCCGCAGGCTGCGGATGAGCCGGCGCAGGCTCGGCCTGACCCTGGACGCGGTGAGCGGCAGGACCGGCCTGTCCAAGAGCTTTCTCAGCCAGTTGGAGTCGGGGCACGCCAACCCCACGCTGGAGTCGCTGCACCGGCTGGCCGAGGCGGTGGAGACCCCGCTGTCGGTGCTGCTGGGCGGGCCGGGCGGCGGCTCGCCGGGGGCGCCGGCCGCCCTGGCCCTGACCACGACCTACCGGCCGGCCCGCGGCGACCGGCAGTGGGCGGTCGGCGAGGGCCGGACGTATCCGCTGACCGCGCCGGGCGCCCGCCGCTTCGAGACCGTCCTGGCCGAGGGCACCCCGGCCCACCACGCCTTCGTGACCAGCCACCCGGGCGAGGAGCTCTGCCACGTGCTGGCCGGGCGGCTGCGCGCGGAGGTCGGCGGCGAGCGGTTCCCGCTGGCCGCGGGCGACTCCCTGCACTACGACAGCGCCCTGCCGCACCGTCTCACCGGCCTGACGCCGGGGACGAGGTTCCTGCTCCAGGTGGCGGGCCCGCCGGTGGCCTGAACGCGGCGCGCGTGTACGGCCGGTGGCGCTCAGGTGGCGGCCGCATGTCATGCCCGGCACCGTAGCGGATACCCCGCGCCCGGTGATGGACAATATGTCGACGCGCGGGGCCGCCCGACGACGTTTCGTCGATGTTCGCGCCCGGCCCGCGAGCGGCGGCGCGCCGGTCCGCCGCGCCGCCCGCCTCAGGTCAGCGCAGGACGCGCAGGGCGTGCGGCGCCTCCCGCAGCGGCTCCGGCAGCCGTGTGCCCGCCCCGCCGGGCACGATCGCGCCCAGGACCCGGGGACCGCGCGCGCCCGTGCAGGAGGCGAGCGTGGACGGCAGGCCGTGCGCGGTGTGCCAGCCCAGGACCGCGAAGGCGATCGCCTCCTTGGCGTCCGCCGGCAGCCCCGCCTCGTCGCTCGGCGCGACCCGCACCCCGGGCAGTTCCCGGGCCAACTCCGCGGCCAGCAGCGGATTGCGCACCCCGCCACCGGAGACCAGCAGCGTGTCGAGGCCGTGCCGGCGGACCGCGTCCGCGCAGGTCCGCGCGGTCAGGGCGGTCAGCGTCCGCAGCACGTCGGGAGTGGACAGCCCCGGATGCCGGGACAGGAAGGCGGCCAGATAGCCGCCGTGGAAGAGTTCCTTGCCGGTGCTCTTGGGCGGCGGCAGCGTGTAGTACGGCTCCGCCAGCAGGTCGGCGAGCAGCCCGTCGTGCACCGTGCCGGCGGCCGCCAGCCGCCCGTCCTCGTCGTACGGCCGGCCCGTCGCGGCCTCGGCCGCCGCGTCCAGCAGGGCGTTGGCCGGCCCGGTGTCGTAGGCGACCGGATCGGGGCCGCCCGTGGTGAGGTTGGCGATGCCGCCCAGGTTCAGCGCGCCGGGGCGGCCCGGCAGACCGGCCAGCAGCAGGGCGTCCACGAAGGAGACCAGCGGCGCGCCCTGGCCGCCCGCGGCGATGTCGCGGGGGCGCAGGTCCGCGACGACGGGCACGCCCAGCCGCTCGGCGATCCAGGCGGGCTGGCCCAGTTGGAGCGTGCCGCGCACCTGCCCGTCCTCGACCCAGTGGTAGAAGGTCTGGCCGTGCGAGCAGACCAGGTCCACCGGGCCCGCGTCCGCCGCCGCCCGCGCCGCCGCGTCCGCGAAGGCCCGGCCGATGCCGGTGTCCAGCCGGCACACCTCGTCCATCCCCACCCGGCCGGGCGGCAGCGCCCGCGCGATCCGGGCCCGCAGCCCGGGGTCGTACGCGGTGGCGGCGGTGTACGCCACCTCGGCCTCCAACACGCCGTCCCGGGCGTGCAGTTCGACCACGGCGGTGTCGATCGCGTCGTGCGACGTACCGCTGATCATGCCCAGCACTCGCACCGGCTGTCCTCCGAACTCGTGGGTGTGCGACGGGGAGCGGGCACCCCGAAAGGGTTCATACGGGCGGTGGTTCACTGGCAGTGGACGGGTCCGGCGGCGCCGCGGGACCGCCCAGCAGCAGGGTGACCGCGGCCGTCGCGGAGGCCAGCGAGGGGCCGTAGGTGGCCAGGTGCCAGGCGCCCGGGCGGCGCTCGCCCGGCAGCCCCATCTCGACCACCCCCGCGTCGGGCCGCCGGGCCAGCACCCGGTCCAGCCCCGCGGTGATCCAGGCGTGCCGGGCGGCGTCGCGGACCACCAGGATCAGCGGGCGGTCCGGGTGGGCCAACACCCGTGCCAGCCCGGCGTCGTCGCAGGTGTCCGGGGTCACGGTGACCTGGACGATGCCCGGGACGCGGTCGGCCAGCAGCCCGGCGATGCCCCACGGGGTGCGGCGCCCCACCGCGACGGTCGGCGGCGGGTCGAAGGTCGCGACGACCGGCGGCGCGGCGGGCGCCGGCCGCGGGCCGCGCAGGTCCAGCGCCCGGGCCGCGGCGAAGGCGCCGAGCACCGCTCCTCCACCCCCCGCGCCCTCGTCCCGGGTGCCCTCCCGTGCGCCGTCCTCCCGCGTGCCCGACCCGGCGGCGGCCGGCCCGGCCGACACCGCGAGGACCCGGGCGGCGGCGTCCGCGAGCCGCTCCTCGGCCAAGGCGCCGGCCGTGACGGCGGCGACCAGCGCGTCGCGCACCGCGAGAACGGTCTCCTCGTCGGTCTGCCGGCTGCCCAGGCACAGCAGGTCCGCGCCCGCGGCGACGGCGCGCACCGCGAGCGCCGGCAGCGGCTCGGTGCGGGCCACCGCCTCCATCTCCAGCGCGTCGGTGACCACCGCCCCCTGGAAGCCGAGGCGTTCGCGCAGCAGCCCGGTCAGCGCCGGCCCGCTCAGGCTCGCCGGGTGGTGCGGGTCCAGGCACGGCACCAGGAGGTGGCCCGCCATCACGGTGCTGACCCCCGCCGCGATCGCCGCGCGGAAGGGGAGCAACTCCCTGCGCTCCAGCAGGTCGGCGTCCACCCGCAGCACGGGCAGGTCGTGGTGGGAGTCCACCGCCGTGTCGCCGTGCCCGGGGAAGTGCTTGGCGCACGCGGCGACGCCCGCGGACTGGAGCCCGGCCACGAACGCGGCGGTGTGGGCGGCGACGTCCGGCGCCGACTCGCCGAAGGAGCGGATGCCGATCACCGGGTTGCGCGGATCGCTGGTGACGTCGGCGGCCGGCGCGTACGCCAAGGTGATGCCCGCCGCGGCCAGGAAGGCGCCCATCTCGGCGGCCACGGCGCGGGTCAGCCCGGGGTCGCCGACCCGGCCGAGCGCGCCGTTGCCCGGCCAGCGGCTGCCGTGCCGGGACTCCAGCCGGGTCACCGCGCCGCCCTCCTCGTCGGCGGCGATCACCGCGTGCGGGTTGGCCGCCCGCACCTGTGCCGCGAGCCGCGCCGTGGCCGCCGCGTCGGGCGTGTTCCGCGCGAACAGGCAGACACCGCCCAGCCCTTGGCCGAGCTGCCGGCGCAGCCAGTCCGGTGGCTCGGTCCCCTCGAAGCCGGGCTGGATCACGGTGAGCGCGCGCCGGCGCAGCTCTTGCGACACTCGTCCTCCTCGGCATGGCATGGCAGGGCCCGGCGCGGCAGCGTCCGGCCCGCCCGCACCGTAGCCCGGCCGGGCGCCCCGCACCAGCCCGACCGGCCCAGTAAACCCCCAGCTCAGACGGGCTTGTTCAGCGTCAGTGAACTTTTATCTGAGTGATTGCCGCCAGGGTCGCGCGGCTGTCAGCCTTCGTCCGCCGCCGGGGGCTCGGACCGCCGCGGATCGTCACCGGACCACACGGGCGGCACGGCTGCCGGCCACGCCCAGCACAGAGAGCAGGTACCCCGCCCATGCGACGCCATTTCCGTACGACTGCCGCCCTCGCCACGCTGCTCCTCGCCGGCGCCGCCGCCTGCGGCTCCGGCGGCGGATCGGGACAGAAGGACCAGAGCGCCTCCGCCTCCGGCACGCTCACGGTGTGGCTCCAGGTGGACGCCCAGACCCTGTGGCCGAAGTCGGTGGCCGCCGCCACGGCCGACTTCAACAAGAAGTTCCCCAAGGTCAAGGTGTCGGTGCAGTACCAGGCGTGGACCGACCACCTCACGAAGTTCGACGCCGCCGCGCAGGCGAACAAGGTCCCGGACGTGATCGAACTCGGCAACAGCGAGACCGCGCAGTACGTCCAGGCCGGCGCGTTCACCGACCTGACCTCGGTGAAGTCGACCTTCGACGGCAGCGACAAGTGGCAGAAGGGCCTGCTGGACGCCTGCATGAACGGCGGCAAGCTCTACTGCGTCCCCTACTACGGCGGCACCCGCGCGGTCGTCTACCGCAAGGACCTCTTCGCCGCGGCGGGCATCAACCAGCCGCCGAAGGACTGGAAGGGGCTGATGGCGGACATCAAGACCCTGATGGCCAAGCACAAGGGCCAGCAGGGGTTCTCGGCGATCTTCCTGCCCGGCCAGCACCCTTACGGCGCGCTGCCGTTCGTCTACGACAACGGCGGGCAGATCGCCACCCAGGGCTCCGACGGCAAGTGGAAGTCGCAACTGAGCTCGCCGGCCGACGTGCAGGGGCTGAAGAACTGGAAGGCGCTGATGGACGCCGGCATGCGCGGCGACCGCACCGGCGACGACCTCGGCGCCGTCCCCGCGCTGGTGGCGGGCAAGGCCGCCATGAGCTTCTCCACCAACGGCCAGCTGGTGCAGGTCTACAGCAAGGACAAGGGCGACCCGTCGCTGAAGGGCAAGGTCGGCTCCTTCCCGATGCCCAGCCCCACCAAGGAGGGGTCGTACGCGCCCCCGTACATGGGCGGTTCGGTGCTCGCGGTGACCGCCAAGAGCAAGCAGCAGCAGTGGGCCGAGCAGTGGATCAGGGACTACACCTCCAGCGCCCGGGAGAAGGAGTTCCTGGCCGGCGGCTTCCTCGCCAACACCCTCGACCTGACCTCCAACGACCCCGAGCGCGCGGGCTACTTCACCGGCCTCGAGCAGAGCTGGAGCGTGCCGGCGGCCAAGAACTGGGCGCAGGTGGAGAAGGATCTGACGATCAAGCAGATGCTGGTCGACATCGCGACCGGCAAGAAGAGCGTCGAGAGCGCGACCACCTCGTACGGCAAGAAGATGGAGGACACCCTCAACGCCTCCTGACCGGCCGCCGGTCCGGCGGCGCGACGCTGCCCGCCGCCGGACCGGTCTCCCCTCTCGCACGGACGGACCCGCCCTGATGACGACCCTCACCCCGCCCCGGAGCCCCGCGTCCACCGCGGCCGCGCCGCCGGCCCGCCGCCGCGCCGACCGCACCCCGTACCTGCTGATCGCGCCGTCGCTGGTGGTGCTGCTCGGCGTGCTCGCGTACCCGCTGGTGAAGGTGGTGATCCTGTCCACGCAGAAGTGGGGGGTCGCGCAGATCTTCAGCGCCTCGGGCGCGCCGTCCTTCGTGGGCCTGCACAACTACACCACGCTGCTGGGCGATTGCGGAGTTCTGGACGGTCCTGCTGCGCACGGTGGTGCTCACCGCCGCGATGGTGGGGCTGTCCATGGGCATCGGGTTCGCCGTCGCGCTGCTGATGCGGCAGGTGCCGGCGTGGTGCCGGCGCGGCATGACCTTCGCCCTGGTGATGGCGTGGTCGGTGCCGAGCTTCATCTCCACCGAGATCTTCCAGTGGCTGACGGAGTACAACTCGGGCGTCGTCAACTGGATGCTCGGCACCCAGCCGCACAACTGGTACACCAACGCCACCGAGGGACTCGCGGTGGCGACCGCGGTGGTGGTGTGGGGCGCCGTGCCGCTCATCGCGATCACCCTGTACGCGGGGCTGATGCAGATCCCGCCGGAGCTGGTGGAGGCCGCGCGGATGGACGGCGCGGGTCCCTGGGCCGTCTTCCGCCACATCACGCGTGCCCGTGCTGCGCTCGCTGCTCGCGATGCTGACCACGCTGTCGGTGATCTGGGACTTCCAGGTGTTCAACCAGATCTGGATCCTGCGCAACGGCGCCCCGTCCTCCGACTACTACACCCTCGGCATCTACGCCTACGTCAAGGCGTACGCGGCGCACGACTACGGGCTGTCCTCGGCGACGGCGGTGCTCACCGTCGTCGCCCTCATCGGCGTGATGGTCGTCTACCTGCGCCAGATCGCGAAGATCGGAGACGTCTCGTGAAGGCGCGGCTCCGGCCCACGGCAAGTGCACCGGCACGCGCACCGCCCGACCGGTGTACACCGGCGGATGGACGGTGCTCGGCGTGCTCGTCATCGTCGTCTGGATCTTCCCCGTCTACTGGATGGCCACCACGGCCTTCAAGTCCACCGCGGCCATGGCCTCCGACCCGCCGCAACTGTGGCCGCACGCGCCCACCCTCGTGCACTTCCGCAAGGTGGTGCGACGACCCGCTGTTCTGGGACGCGGTCACCAACAGCGCGGTGGTCACCGGGATCACCGTGCCGGTGGCCGTCCTGGTCGCCTTCGGCTCCGCGCTCGCCATCGCCCGCTTCCGGTTCCGCGGCCGCGGCGCCTACCTGACCGCGGTGATGCTCGTCCAGATGGTGCCCGCATGTGGCGCTGGTCGTCCCGGTGTTCCTGACGCTCAGCGACGTCGGCCTGTCCGACTCGCTGCCCGGGCTGATCGTCACCTACCTCGCGTTCATCCTGCCGTTCGCGGTCTGGACGCTGCGGGGGTTCATCGCCTCGGTGCCCAAGGACCTGGAGGAGGCCGCCATGACCGACGGCTGCACCAGGATGGGCGCCTTCCGCCGGATCATCCTGCCGCTGACGCTGCCCGGACTCATCGCGACCTCGGTCTACTCGATGATCCTGGCCTGGAACGAGTACCTCTTCGCCTACTTCATCCTCGCCAGCCCCGACAAGTACACCGTCCCGCTGTGGCTGACCCACTTCGTCACCAGCGAGGGCACCGACTACGGGGCGCTGATGGCCGGTTCGGTGATCGTCTCCGCGCCCGTGGTGGTCTTCTTCATGCTGGTCCAGCGGCACCTGGCGGCCGGCCTCACCGCGGGCGCCGTCAAGGGCTGAGCGGGGCCGGGCCGCCGGGCTCCGCCGTATTCCCCAGCCGGAGGGCGGCGGCCCTCTGCCCCGGGCCGGACTGTCCTAGGGTCGCAGGATCACAGCGGCCATCGCGAGCACGAGGGGGAACGCATGGGTGAGGACGGTTCCACGGAACGGCCCGGCAGCGCGGCAGTCCGGTCCAACGCCGAGCAGGAGCAGGCGTGGAACGGCGCCAACGGCCTGCACTGGGTGGAGCGGCGCGACCGCTACGAGGCGATGCTCGCGCCGTACGCCCACCGGCTGCTCGGCGGCGGCCGCGCTCGCCCCGGGCGAGCGCGTGCTGGACATCGGCTGCGGCTGCGGGCAGACCACGGTCCTCGCCGCTGCGGCGGCAACTCCCGGCCAGGTCACGGGGGTCGACCTGTCCGCGCCGATGCTGGCCGAGGCGCGGGCCCGCGCGGCGCGGGAAGGGGCGGCCAACGCCGTCTTCGAACAGGCCGACGTGCAGGCGTCCCCGCTCGGCGAGTCGGTCTACGACGTGGCCGTCAGCCGGTTCGGGGTGATGTTCTTCGGCGACCCGCACGCGGCGTTCTCCGCGGTGCGCCGCGCCCTGCGGCCGGGCGGGCGGCTGGCGTTCGTGTGCTGGCAGCAGGAGGAGGGGAACGACTACTCGACGGTCGCGCGCCGCGCCCTGGCCCCCTTCGCCGCGGCGCGCGGAACCGGCGGCCGGTCCCGTTCCCCCCGAGGAGCCGGGCCCGTTCTCGCTCGCCGACCCCGACCGGGTCCGGCGGCTGCTGGCGGGGGCGGGCTTCACGGGCGTCGGCGTCGAGCCGGTGCGCGAGGCGCTGTGGGTCGGCCCCGACACCGAGGACGCCACCGACTTCTTCTGGGGCAGGCCCTCGTCCCTCAGCGCGCTGAAGGACGCCGACGAGGCGACCACCGCGAAGGCGCGGGCCGCCCTGCACGACGCCCTGTCCGCCCATGAGGGAGCGGACGGCGTACGGCTGGCCTCCGCGGCCTGGCTGGTGACGGCGGAGCGCTGAGCAGGTCCGCCGGAGGGCCGCGGCTCTCCGGCGGACGCGCGCCCGTTCCCGACCGGGCTTCCGCCTGGGCGGACCCGGCCGCCGCCTCCCGTCCTTCCGTCAGGCCCGGCCGCAGGCGATCCCGCGGTGTGCCGGCCGGCGGCCCCGCAAGCCGCTTCCCGAAGAGGGCGGCACGGCTGGGCCGCGGAAATACCCTGAGGGGGTATACAGGTCGGCAGCGGCGCGCCGCCACGCGAGGGGAAGGCGAAGCAGATGCATCCGATCGTCCACGCACTGTCCATCACCGGATCGATGACCTGGGAGATCACCTGGGCGCTGATCCTGGGCTTCGCGCTGTCCGCCGTCGTGCAGGCGGTGGTGCGCCGGTCCACCGTGGTCCGGCTGCTGGGCGACGACCGGCCCCGTACCCTCGCAGTCGCCTCCGCGCTCGGGGCGGCCTCCTCGTCGTGCTCCTACGCCGCGGTGGCGCTGGCCCGCTCGCTGTTCCGCAAGGGCGCGGACTTCACCGCCGCGATGGCCTTCGAGATCGCCTCGACCAACCTGGTGGTCGAACTCGGCGTCATCCTGGCGCTGCTGATGGGCTGGCAGTTCACCGCCGCGGAGTTCGTCGGCGGCCCGCTGATGATCGTGGCCCTCGCCGTGCTGTTCCGGCTCTTCCTGCGGGACGGGCTGCTGCGCGAGGCGCGGGAGCAGGCCGAGCGCGGGCGTGGCCGGGTCGATGGAGGGCCATGCCGCGATGGACATGTCCGTACGGCGCGAAGGGCTCGTTCGCGCGGCGGCTGTTCTCGCGCGAGGGCTTCACCTCGGTCGCGCACGTCTTCGTCATGGAGTGGGCGGCGATCCTGCGCGACCTGGTGATCGGCCTGCTCGATCGCCGGCGCGATCGCCGCCTGGGTGCCCGACTCCTTCTGGCGCGCCTTCTTCTTCCACGGCCACCCGCTGGCGTCGAAGCTGTGGGGGCCGCTGATCGGCCCGCTGGTGGCGATCGCCTCGTTCGTCTGCTCGATCGGCAACGTGCCGCTGGCGGTGGTGCTCTGGAAGGGCGGCATCAGCTTCGGCGGGGTCGTCGCGTTCATCTTCGCCGACCTGCTGATCCTGCCGATCCTCAACATCTACCGGAAGTACTACGGCGCGCGGATGACGGCCTTCCTGCTGGGCACCTTCTACCTGGCCGATGGTGGTCGCCGGGTACGTCGTCGAGCTGGTCTTCGGCGGCCTCGGCCTGATCCCCGACCAGGCCGACGCGACGATCCCGACGGACGGCGTCCGGTGGAACTACACCACCTGGCTCAACATCGCCTTCCTCCTGCTCGCCGCCGCCCTGCTGGCCCGCTTCTTCCGCACCGGCGGCGCGGCGATGCTCCGCATGATGGGCGGCGCGCCCGGCGGCGACACACCCGAGGCCCCCGACACGTCCGACGGCGCCGGCCACCACCACGGCCAGGCCGCACCCGGCCCCCACCAGCACTGATCCGCCACGGCAGGCGCACGCCCGCTCCCGACGGGGGCGCGCCGCCGTCCGTACGCCCTGAGGCGGTCGGGGGGCAGTACCGCGGTACCGCTCCCCGGCCGGCACTCCGCTCCGTGGTACGGCGCCTGCGCCGGCCGGCGACCTTACGGTCGTTCCAGGGCCCGGAGACCTCCGGAGCCCCCGTACCGGCAGCACCTCCCACGACCGAGGACACCCATGATCGAGATCAGCCACCTGGTCAAGGCATACGGGGACAAGACCGCCGTCGACGATCTGGACATCACCGTCCGGCCCGGCACCGTCACCGGGTTCCTGGGGCCCAACGGCGCCGGGAAGTCCACCACCATGCGGACCGTCGTCGGCCTGGACGCGCCCACCAGCGGCACCGTCCGGGTCAACGGCCGGCACTACGCCGAGCACCGCGCCCCGCTCCAGGAGGTCGGCGCCCTGCTGGAGGCGAAGTCGGTCCACCCCGGCCGCTCCGCCCGCGGCCACCTGACGGCCCTGGCGCTCACCCACGGCATCCCGCGCCGCCGGGTCGAGGAGGTCATCGGCATCGCCGGGCTGAGCGAGGTCGCCGGGAAGCGGGCCGGCGCCTTCTCGCTGGGCATGGGACAGCGCCTCGGCATCGCCGCGGCCCTGCTCGGCGACCCGCAGACCGTCCTGCTGGACGAACCGGTCAACGGGCTCGACCCCGAGGGCGTGCTGTGGGTCCGCAACCTGCTCACCGCTCTCGCCGCCGACGGGCGGACCGTCTTCGTCTCCTCCCACCTGATGAGCGAGATGGCCCTGACCGCGCAGAACCTGGTCATCGTCGGCCGCGGCCGGCTGCTGGCCGACACCACGGTGGCGCGCTTCGTGCAGGACGCCGGCGGCAACAGCGTCACCGTCGCCAGCTCCGACCCGGCGCGGCTGCGCACCCTGCTGCTCGGCCCCGACGTGGACATCACCGGCGCCGCCGGATCGGAGACCCTGCACGTGACCGGCGTGGCGGCCCGCGAGATCGGGACGACGGCCGCCGCCCACGGCATCGCCGTCTACGAACTGACCGCGCGGTCGGTCTCCCTGGAGGAGGCGTTCATGAACCTGACCCGGGACTCCGTGGAGTACCACAGCGGCAGCGCCCTGACCCCCTGCGACACCGCCACCGAAAGGAGCGCGGCATGAGCGTCACCGTGCAGGCCCCTCCCCACGCCGCGGCCGCCGAAGCGGCCCGCCTACCGGATCTCCGGCCGCCGCGTGCTGCGCGCGGAGTGGTCCAAGCTGTGGTCCCTGCGGTCCACCTGGATCACCCTGGCCGTGGCGCTGCTCGCCCTCGTCGTATTCGGCTGGATCGCCGCCGCCAGTTATTCGCCGACCGGCACCGTCCACGGCCCCGGAGCCGACGCCCACGACGCGGTCGCACTGTCGCTCGGCGGCATCGACTTCGCGCAGCTCGCCATCGGCGTCCTCGGCGTCCTGATCACGGCGGGGGAGTACTCCACCGGCATGATCCGCTCCACCATGGCGGCCGTCCCCCGCCGGCTGCCCGTGCTGTGGTCGAAGGCCGGGGTCTACTTCGGCGTGCTGCTGCTACCGGTCCTGGCCGCGGTCTTCGTGTCGTTCCTGATCGGCGAGCGCGCGCTGTCCGGCTCGGCCGTCTCCCTCGGCCTGTCCTCGCCCGGCGTGGCCCGCAGCCTGCTGGGCGCCGCCGTGTACCTCGCGCTGGCCGGCGTGCTGGGCGCGGCGCTCGGCATGCTGCTGCGCTCGGTCGCCGGCGGCATCGGGGTCCACGTCTTCGTCCTGCTCCTGCTGGGTGAACTCGTCGGCCTGCTGCCCCACGCGTTCAGCGACCGCGTCGGCCCCTACCTGCCGGGCAAGGCGGGCGGCGCGGCCTTCGCCCTCACCCACGGCTCCGGCACCCTCGGCCCGGGTGCGGGGCTGGCGGTGTTCGCCGGATGGGTGGCGCTCGCGCTGGCCGCGGCCGCCTGCCGGCTGCGGCGCAGCGACGTGTGAGGCGGCCGGTTCGGGCCGGCTGACCGTACAGTCGGGCCAGGCGGCGTCCGTCCCTCCCAGACAGGTGCAGTCCCTCATGTCCCTCACGTCCACGCCCGCGCGGCAGCCCGACCCGCTGTCGGCGCATCCGCTGGCCCGGCGCGGCCTGCGTCTGCTGAAGCGGATGCGCCGCGCCGACCGGGCGCACCCGCGGCGGCTCGACGCGCTCATCGCCGGCGCGGTGGCCGTACTGGGCCTGGCCGACGTGCTGGTCAGGGACGAGAACAGCCCGTTCCGGGCGCTGCACACCGTCGCCCTGCCGGTGGTGCTCGCGCTGATCGCCGGGCTCGCCGTCCCGCTGCTGTGGCGGCGCCGGGCCCCCGGCGTCGTCGTCGCCACCGTCCTCACGGTCTGCACCGCGCAGTGGTCGCTGGGCATGCTGCTGCACAGCGACCTGAGCGTGCTGGTCGCGCTGTACGCGCTGGCGCGCTACGCCGCCCGGCCGCGGCTGCCGTGGGCGGCCGCGGGCACCGTCGCGGCGGCCACCGTCCTCGTCGTGCGCGTCGAGGTGATCAGCGAGCCGCTGCTCAGCCTGTTCTTCGTGTGCGGCACCGCGACCGCGGCGGCCGCGCTGGGCCTGGCGGTCAGAATCCGGTACGCGCAGCTCGCGGCGACGGCCGACCGGGCGGCCCGGCTGGAGACCGAGCGCGAACAGCGCGTGCAGCTTGCCATCAGCGCCGAACGCGGCCGGGTCTCCCGCGAGATGCACGACATCGTCGGCCACAACCTCGCCGTCATCATCGGCCTCGCCGACGGCGGCGCCTGCCTGGCCGCCGCCGCGCCCGAGCGCAGCGCCGAGGCGCTGCGGGTCATCGCCGGCACCGGCCGCCAGGCGCTGAGCGAACTGCGCCGCACCCTGGCCGCCCTGAACGAGCGCCCGTCGCCGTCGCGGGCCGGCCGGCCGATCCGGCGCCGGCCGAGCCCGCCCTCCGACCCGGCCGGGCCGAACTCACCCCGCAGCCGGGCACCGCGGACCTCGCCGCGCTGCTGGAGCGCATCCGCGCGGCGGGCCCCGACGTCGCCTTCCGGACCACCGGCGACATCGCGGCGCCCGCCCCCGGCGTGCAGCTCGCGGTCTACCGCATCGTCCAGGAGTCGCTGACCAACGCGCTCAAGCACGCCGGCCCCGCCACCTCGCTGCGCGTCACCCTCCAGGTGACGCCACGGGACGTACGCCTGCGGGTGCGCGACACCGGACCCGGCGGCGGCTTCGCGCCGCCCGCCGCCGCCCGGGGCGGCCTCGGACTGATCGGCATCCACGAACGCGCCGTGCTGTCCGGCGGCACCTCCGCCGCCGGGCCGTGCCCCGGCGGCGGGTGGGCGGTCGAGGCGGCCTTCCCCCTCACCCCGCGGGAAGCCCGCCCATGACGACCGTCCTGATCGCCGACGACCAGCCGCTCCAGCGCATGGGCTTCCGGATGCTGCTCGACAGCAGCCCGCGGACGACCGTGGTGGGGGAGGCCGCGCACGGCGCCGAGGCCGTCCGGCTGGCCGCCGAACTGCGCCCCGACGTCGTGCTGATGGACATCCGCATGCCCGGCATGGACGGTATCGAGGCCACCCGCCGCATCGTCGCCACCGGCAACCGGTCCCGCGTCCTGGTCCTGACCACCTTCGACGTGGACGAGTACGCGCACAAGGCGCTACGGGCCGGCGCCAGCGGCTTCCTGCTCAAGGACGCCCTGCCCGACGAGCTGCTGGCCGGAATCCGGGCGGTCGCCGCCGGGGACGCGGTCGTGGCGCCCGCGCTGACCCGCCGGCTGCTGGACGCCTTCGCCGACCACCTGCCCCGCGACCCCGGAGCCGACGGCCCGGACGGCCCCTTGCACCGGCTCACCGAACGCGAGCGCGAGGTGCTGGTCGCGATGGCCGGCGGACTGACCAACCGTGAGATCGCCGACCGCCTGGTGCTGTCCGAATCGACCGTCAAGGGCCACGTCGGCCGGGTCCTGGAGAAGGCCGGGGCCCGCGACCGCGTCCACGCGGTGATCATCGCCTACGACGCGGGCCTCGTCCGCCCGCGCCCGTAGCAGGACCGCGCCCATAGCCACGCCGCCCGAGCCCGTAGCCGCGCCGGATGCGGTCGGGCGGTCAGGAGGCGACGCGGTAGCGGTGTTCGGGGCGGCCGGTCACGCCGTAGCGCAGTTCGAGCCGGACCAGGCCCTCCCGTACGAGGTACGACAGGTACCGCTGGGCGGTCGCGCGGGAGACGCCGGTGAGTTCGGCGACCTCCACCGCGGACAGGTCCCGGCGGGCGCCGCGCACCGTGTCGCGGACCAGGGCGAGGGTCGGCGCCGAGTGCCCCTTGGCCGGGACCGGCGGCAGCGCGGTGGGGCGGGCGGCGCTGAACAGGGCGTCCACGTCGGCCTGGTCGGTCTCGGCCGCCGGGCCCAGGGCGTCCACCCGGTGCTGGAGTTCGCGGTAGGCGGCCAGCCGCTCGGCCAGCGCGGCGGAGCCGAACGGCTTGACCAGATACCCCACGGCGCCCAGTTTCATCGCCGCGCGGACCGAGGCGATGTCCCGGTCGGCGGTGATCATGATGGCGTCCGGCCGGGCGCCGCCCGCGTCCCCGGTCAGCCGCCGCAGCACGTCGATGCCGCTGCCGTCCGGCAGGAAGACGTCGAGCAGCAGCAGCGCGGGACGCAGCTCGCGGACGGCGGCGAGGGCCTCCGCCACGTTCGGCGCCTGGCCGACCACCTCGAAGCCCTCCACCCGGGAGACGTACGCGCAGTGGATGCCGCTCACCCGGAAGTCGTCGTCCACCACCAGGGTCCTGATCACCAGCGGTCGCCTCCCTCGACTGCGGCCGCGGCGCCGGCCGCCACCGGCGGGGCCGTCGTGAACAGCGCGCCCAGCGGCGCCGGAGCGGTGTCGGGCAGCGGCAGCGCCACCGTGAAGACCGCGCCGGGCCCCTCGCCGACCGTGACCGTGCCGCCGTGCCGCTGCACCAGCCGGTGTACCAGCGCCAGCCCCAGGCCGCGCCGGGCGGTGCCCCGGTCCGGCCGGGTCGACCAGCCGTCCTCGAAGATCGACTCGGCCGTGCCCGGCCGGATGCCCGGCCCGTTGTCGGCCACCACGACGGTCACCTCGGCGGCCGTCTCGACCACCGAGAGCCGCACCTGCGGCCCGTCGGCGCCGGCCCCCGTGACGGGCCCGCCCGCCGCCGCGTCGACCGCGTTGTCCAGCAGGTTGCCCACGATGGTCAGCAGCCGGCGCAGATGCGGCGGGTGCTCGCCGAGCGCGGAGTCCGCGGTGAGCACGAGGCGCACGCCGCGCTCGGCGGCGACCGTGGTCTTGGCCACGACCAGCCCCACCATCAGCGCGTTGCCGATCCGTTCGCGCACCGACTCGGCGAGCGCCTGCTCGGACCCGGCCGACTCGACGGCGTACGCGAACGCGGCCTCGTGCTCGCCCAGGTCCAGCAGCCCGGCCAGCGTGTGCATCCGGTTGGTGAACTCGTGCTGCTGCGCCCGCAGCGCGTCGGTCAGCCCGCGCACCGAGTCCAGTTCGCGCAGCAGCCCGACCAGTCTCGGTGCGGTCCCGTACGGTGACCACCGCGCCCAGCTCGCGGCCGTGCAGGGTGACCGGCATCCGGTTGACGACCAGGCAGTGGTCGTCGGTCAGCACGGTGAGGTCCGTGCCGGCCAGGGTGCCGTCCAGCGCGCGGCGCAGCCGCCCGTCGGGCAGCACCTCCTCCAGCCGGCTGCCCAGCGCCGTGCCGAGGCCGAGCAGCCGACGGGCCTCGTCGTTGACGACGCTGATCCTGCCCGCCGGGTCGAAGGCGAGCACACCCTCCCGGATGCCGTGCAGCATCGCCTCGCGGTCCTGGAGCAGCCCGGCGATCTCCTCCAGCTCCAGCCCGAAGGTCGACCGCTTCAGCCGCCTCGCCAGCACGTACGCCGCCGCCGAGCCGATCGCCGTCGCGATGCCGACGTACAGCCCGAAGGTGGGCAGCTCCCGCCACAGCTCGCCGAGCGCGTCCGACTCCGGGATGCCGACCGAGACCTCGCCGACCAGGGAGCCGCTGGGCCCGTACAGCGGGGCCTTGCCGTTGGCGGACCGGCCGGTGGCGCCCTCGTCGATGCCGACGTGCGAGCGGTGGTCGCGCACCACGATCGGCTCGGCCACCGGCTTGCCGACCAGCGCCGGCATGGTGTGCGAGTGGCGGATGCCGTGCAGGTCGATCACGACCACGTACGACGCCCCGGACTGCTTCTGGATGCGGGCGGCGACGCTCTGCACCACGTCGCCGCCGGTGCCGTACTCCATCGCCTGCTGGATCTGCGGCTCGGTGGCCGTGGTCTGCGCGATGGCCAGCGCCCGCTGCTCGTAGGACCGGTCCAGCTCGGCGCGCTGCGCGAAGGCGAGCAGCACGAAGCCGATCGCGCCGGTGACCGCGAGGATGAGGAGCTGGCTGGCGAGAATCCGCCCGGACAGCCGCCGGCTGCCGCCGCGCCGCACGCGCAGCGGGAGGTCCCGCAGCCGCCTGCCGGGGGCCGCGGGCGGCGGGGCCACGACGCGGGGGAGCGCCGCGTCCGTATACGGGAACCGCGGACACGGATGGGCATCGCCGCCGCCTCTCCGTCCCTGTCGCACCGCACGCCCGGTGCGGCGCGCGACGGGGGAGGTCAGCGCTCCCCGCGGTGGCGGCCGCACCCGGGCCCGGCTCCTGCGCCGAGCCCGCGTGCCGGTGATTGTGCCTGGTGGCGGAGGTTTTGCCCACCCCCGGGCCGCTGAGCAGAACGCGCAGAAGTGGCATCAACGCCGGGAAGCCGCGCAACCCGCGGAAGACTCCCCGCGCCGCCGCGACCGCTCTACGTTCTCGTCACCCACCGGAAACACCGGGGCAACGCACACTCCGAAGGCGGTGCGACGTAGTGAACGACCCAGCGACCGGCACGGTGCCGGCGATCGAGCTGCGCCATTCGACGAAACGGTTCCGCACACCGTCGGGCGGTGTCTACACCGCTCTGCGCGATCTCGGCATGACCGTCGCCCCCGGCGAGTTCTGCGCGGTGGTCGGCCCGACCGGCTGCGGCAAGTCGACCACGCTCTCGCTGGTCTCCGGGCCTGGAGCGGCCCAGCGCCGGCCAGGTCCTCGTCCACGGCGAGCCGGTCACCGGCATCGACCCGACGGGTCGGCTTCATGTTCCAGACCGACGCGGTCTTCCCCTGGAAGTCGGTGCTGGACAACGTGGCCGCCGGCCCGCGCTTCCGCGGCACGCCGAAGAAGGAGGCCGTCGCCAGGGCCCGCGACTGGCTGCGCCGGGTCGGCCTGTCCGGCTTCGAGGACCGCTACCCGCACCAGCTCTCCGGCGGCATGCGCAAGCGGGTGGCGCTGGCCCAGACGCTCATCAACGAGCCCGGATCCTGCTGATGGACGAGCCGTTCTCCGCGCTGGACGTGCAGACCCGGCAGATCATGTCCAGGACGAGCTGCTGACCCTGTGGGAGCTGACCCGGCCCGCGGTCGTCTTCGTCACCCACGACCTGGAGGAGGCCATCGCGCTCGCCGACAAGGTCGTCGTCCTGACCGTCGGCCCCGGCACGGTCAAGGACGACCTTCCCGATCGACCTGCCGCGCCCGCGCAAGGTCCAGGAGATCCGCTTCCAGCCGCGCTTCGTCGAGCTGTACGAGCAGATCTGGGCAGCCTGCGCGACGAGGTGCAGCTCGCCTACGCCCGTACGGCCGCCGCCGAGGACCGGCCGCCGGCCGCCGGCGGCGCCCCGGTCCGCCCCGTCAACACCCCGGTCAGGAGACCCGCGATGACCGACACGCCCGCCGGCGCCGACCCCGGCGCCGCCGACCGCCCGCCCAGCGACGACGAGGCCGCGCTGGTCCAGGCCGCCAGGACCCGCAACCGGCGCCGCCGGACGCTGGTCCTCCTGGCCCAGATCGGGCTCATCGTCGCCGTCCTCGGCGGATGGCAGCTCGGCGCCTCGTCGGGCGCGCTCGACAAGTTCACCTACGGCTCGCCGCACGGGGTCGTGCGACCAGCTCGCGTACCTGGTTCGTCGCACGGCACGTCGCTCGGCTCCATCTGGCACAACATCGCCGTCACCATGCGAGGAGACCGTCTTCGGCTTCCTCATCGGCACCGGCGCCGGCGTGGTGCTGCGGCATCGCGCTGGGCCGGATACGGGTGCTGGCCGACGTGATGGCCCCGTTCATCAAGGCGCGCCAACTCCATCCCGCGCATCGTGCTCGGCGTCGATGTTCGTCATCTGGTTCGGCCTCGGCGATGACCGGCAAGGTCGCGCTCGCCGTGGTGCTGGTCTTCTTCTCGGTCTTCTTCAACGCCTTCCAGGGCACCCGCGAGGTCGACCGCAACCTGATCGCCAACGCCCGCATCCTGGGCGCCTCCGAGTGGCGGGTGACCGCGCCAGGTGGTGCTGCCCTCCGCGATCACCTGGATCGTCGCGTCAGCCTGCACGTCGGCCTTCGGCTTCGCGCTGATCGGCGCGATCGTCGGCGAGATGCTCGGCGCGCACGGCGGGCCTCGGCCAGCTCATCGCCCAGGCCCAGGGCAACTTCAACGCCGACGGCGTCTACGCCGGAATCGTGATCACCGCCGTGCTCGCCCTCATCGCGGAGTTCGCTGGTGACCCGCTTCGAGAAGCGGGTGCTGCGCTGGCGGCCCACCCAGCTCTCCGGTGACGGCGCCGGCCTGTGAGCCGCCCGGCGCCATCGTACCGCCGCGCCCCCGTCCCCCCGACTCCTCGCACCCCCACGCCTCCCGTAGCGCCTGCTCCGTACCGCCCTGTCCCGTCCCGTTCCGAAGGAGACCAGCGATGAAGCCGGTCCACACGTCCCTGCTCGCCGCGGCCACCTGCGCCGCCCTCGCCCTCACCCTGTCCGCCTGCGGCGGCAACAGCGCCAGGACCGCCCACAAGAACGCGGCCGGCGAGGTCCGACGGTCAAGATCATGGTCGGCGGCCTCGACAAGCAGATCTACCTGCCGGTGATGCTCGCCAAGCAGCTCGGCTACTACAAGGCAGCAGGGCCTCAACGTCGCAGCTGCTCCGACGAGCCGGCCGGCGTCGACGCCGAGACCGCACATGCTGGCCGGGCAGGTGGACGCGGTGGTCGGCTTCTACGACCACAACATCGACCTGCAGTCCAAGGGCAAGTCCACCGAGTCCGTCGTGCAGCTCCTGCCAGGCGCCGGGCGAGGTCGAGATGGTCCGCACCGACGAGGCCGGCACCATCAAGAGCCCGGCCGACTTCACGGGCAAGCACCTCGGCGTGACCGGCCTCGGCTCGTCCACCAACTTCCTCACCGAGTACCTGGAGGCCAAGAACGGCGTCAAGCCCGGCAGTGCCACCTCGGTCGCCGTCGGCGCCGGCTCCACCTTCGTCGGCCGCGCATCCAGCACAAGCAGATCGACGGCGGGATGACCACCGAGCCGACCATCTCGCTGCTCCAGCAGAAGAACCTGGCCGAGTCGCTGATCGACATGCGCACCGCGGCCGGCGCCAAGGCCGCGCTCGGCGGCACCTACCCGGCGTCCTGCCTCTACCTGACCACGGGGTACATCCAGAAGAACCCGGAGGTGGTGCAGAAGCTGGTGAACGCCTACGTCGAGACGCTGAAGTGGATCCAGTCGCACACCGCCGCCCAGATCGCCGACAAGATGCCGGCCGACTACTACGCGGGCGTCGGCAAGGACGTCTACGTCAAGGCGCTCCAGAACGAGAAGGGCATGTACTCGCCCGACGGCCTGATGCCGTCCGACGGCCCCTCGACCGTGCTCAAGGTGCTCTCCGCCTTCGACCCCACGGTCAAGGGCCACACCGTCGACCTGGCCAGGACGTACACGAACGACTTCGTCAACAAGGCCAGGTGACAGGCGGGTCGACACCACCTCGGGTACGGCCGGGTCGGGCGCGGCGTAAGAGGGCCGCCCCGGCCCGGTGTCAGGGTGAGGGGCGCAGGTGGGTGCGCCGGCCGCCGTGGTCGAGGATGCACAGGACCTCCGCCGGACCGCCGCGGGCGCCGAAGGCGTGCGGGACCATGGTGGAGAACTCCGCCGCCTCACCCGCCTCGACCAGGATGGTCCGCTCGCCCAGCAGCAGTTCGACGGTTCCCGACAGCACGGTGAACCAGTCCCGGCCGGGGTGGACCTTCAGCTCGGTGGCGCCGCGCCGGGGCGCGGCCCTGGTGATCCGCATCTTGGCCACGGTGACGCCGTGCGGCCCCGGCTCCCGGCTCAGCAGCCAGGTGGTCACCCCCCGCGCCACGTCGCGGTGCGGCCTGATCACCACGTCGTCGTCCCCGTCGGACTCCACGAGCTGGTCGAGGGTGGTGCCCAGGGCCCGGGCGATCGGCGCGAGCTGGTCCAGGGCGATCCGCCGGTGGCCCGTCTCGATCCGGCTCAGGGTGGAAGGGCTCAGACAGCAGCGGGCCGCCAGGTCGTCGAGCGACCAGCCGCGGGCCGCCCGCAGCCCCCTGATCCGCTTGCGGACCATGCCGTCGAGATCGCCGTCTTGCGTCATACGCAAGATGCTATGTCATCGACGCAATGCCGTCGTACGGTCGCACCATGGACAACCACCATCACGGACACCGCGACCACCACTCCGGGGCCGGGCCGGACCCCGCGGCCATGGCCGAGATGCTCGACCTCGACGCCGAGGTGCTGCACGCCTACCTGGCCGAAGTGACGCGGTGGCTCCACACGTTGGCCGCCGACCCGCCGGTCCGCCGGATTCTCGACCTGGGCGCCGGGACCGGCGCCGGCACCATCGCCCTGCTCCGGCGGTTCGACGCCGCCGGGGCGACGGCCGTGGACGCGTCCGCGCCGCTGCTGCACCACCTCCAGGACAAGGTCCGCGTCCTCGGCCTGGCCGACCGGGTCCGCACCGTCGAGGCCGACCTGGACGCGGCCTGGCCGGCCGTGGGCGCCGTCGACCTGGTGTGGGCGGCCAACTCCCTGCACCACATGGCCCACCCCGACCGCGTGCTCGCCCGGGTCCTCGGCGCGCTGCGTCCCGGCGGGGTGCTGGCCGTGGTCGAACTGGACAAGTTCCCGCGCTTCCTGCCCCACGACCTCGGCGACGGCCGCCCCGGACTCGAAGAGCGCTGCCACGCCGCCCTCGCCGGAGGTCTCGCCGATGACCTGCCCCACCTCGGCTCCGACTGGGGCGCGCGCCTCACCGCCGCCGGCTTCGCCGTCGCGGCCGAGCGGCACTTCACCATCGACCTCGCGCCGCCGCTGCCCGCCGCCACCGGCCGCTACGCCCGGGCGTCGCTGCGCCGGATGCGCTCCGGACTCGACGGCCGCGTCGCCGCCGACGACCTCGCCGCGCTCGACGCCCTGCTCGACGCCGACGGCCCCGACGGCCTGCTGCACCGCGACGACCTGACCGTGCGCGCCGAGCGGACCGTGTGGGTGGCGCGCCGGCCGTGAGCGGCTCCGGGGCCGAGGAGGGCGGCCGCCCGGCCGGCCCCGGAGCCGCACCCCCGCCCCCGGCCCGCGGCGGCCGGGACCGCCGGGCGCACCGCCGGGCGGACGTGATAATTGCGGTACCGGGGCGGTCCCGGCCGCTCCGGACCGGATGCGCTGCGCGAGGTTCGAGGAGACCGTCGTATGCCGTGGACCAGGTACCTGAGCGTCCGCAAGGCGGAGGGCGACACCTTTCTCCTCAGGCGTCGCCGGGCGCCCGTGATCGACCACTCCTACGGGGACCCGCGGCTCGCGCAGATCCGGGCGGCGGCCGGACAGGGCGCCGGGGCGTGGCCCGTGATCCGCGGGCAGCTCGCCGCCGCCGAGGACGGCGAGGACCTGACCTTCCTGGCCGAAGGGGTGCAGACGCTCGCGGGGGTGGAGCGCTGGATCGGCGCGGTGATCGCCGCCGACCCCGGCGACCCGCTGCCGCTGCTGGTCTCCGGCGCCCGGCACATCGGGTGGGCCCGGCACGCCCGCGACCGGTCCGAGACGCGGCAGGCGTCCCCGGAGCAGGGCACGCCCTTCCGTACCCGGCTGGACACCGCCGAGGAACACCTCCGCCGGGCGGCCGGACTCGAACCGGCCGGGGCGGCGCCGCACTACTTCCTCCAGATCTCCGGCCGCGGCCTGCGGATCGGGCCGCAGGCCGCCGAGCGCCGGTTCGAGGCCACCCGCAGCCGGGCCCCCGGCCACGCCGCCGCGCACCGGCAGCACCTCCAGCAGCTGTCCGGGAAGTGGGGCGGCTCGCTCCGAGGGGATGCACGCCTTCGCCCGGGAGTCGATGCTCGCCGCCCCCGAGGGCAGCCCGCTCGGTGAACTCGTCGCCCTGGCCCACCTGGAGGAGTGGCTCGCCCTGGGCGCCGATCCGGACTCGGCCTACCTGGGCCGCCGCCAGGTGATCGACGACCTGTACGAGGCGGCCGCGCGCTCGGTGCTGCACCCGGCGTTCGTCCGCCACCGGGACTGGGCCCTGCCGTTCAACACCTTCGCGATGGCGTTCGCTCTGGCCGGCGAATACCACGCCGCGCGCCCGCTGTTCCGCGCGCTGGGCAGGCAGGCCACCGAGACGCCCTGGCAGTACCTCGACGAACGGTCCCCCCTGGTGCCGTTCCTCGCGTGGCGCTCCCGCGTGAGCCGCTGATCCCACCGGCCGGCTCCACCCGCGTTTCGCCGGGACGAATCCCGCTCATCTTCTTGACGGCCGGGCATGTCCAACTGACACTTCCTTACGGGTCCACCGGTCCCACGATCCGCAGCTTGAGAGCGTTCTCTGAAAGAGCAATCAAAGAGAATATCCTTGCACGCCCTTGATTATGTGGCATCGAGCGCGATCCAACCCCCACATTCCGCGCTGGACCCGGCCTTCACTTCGTGAACCCGGGTGAAAGGACCTCCACATGAGCAGCACATCCGGCGCAGCCCGTACCGGGCCCGCCCCCCGTTCCAGACGTCGATCCACCGCCGTCCTCGGCGCCCTCGCCCTGCTGCTCGCCGGGCTGATCGGGCTGACCGGGACCGTCGGGAAGGCCCGGGCCGACGCGTCCGACTACACCCAGAGCGTCAGCCAACTCAGCACCGCACAGGCGCAGATCACCTTCACGCCGACCACGGCGGCGGCCTACGTGGACACGCACTACCTGGTCGACGGCGCCAACCAGCAGAACGTCAGGATGACCGACACCAGCGGTACTTGGACCTGGACGGTCGGCTCGCTCACCAACGGCTCCGTCCTGGAGTACTGGTTCACCTACGAGAAGAACGGACCGCAGTACGACACCCCGCACTTCACCTACACCCAGGGCGGTGGCGGCACGACGCCGCCGGGCACGGTCGCCACGCCCGCGTTCAGCCCGGCCGGCGGTACCTTCGCCGCCGCGGTCACGGTGACGCTGTCGGACGCGACGTCCGGCGCGGTCATCCACTACACCCGGGACGGCTCCACGCCGACCGCGAGCTCCGCGACGTACAGCAGCGCGCTGAGTATCGCCTCCACCGCGACGGTCAAGGCCGTCGCGGTCAAGTCCGGCTCCACCGACTCGTCCGTGGCCAGCGCCACTTACACGATCGGCGGCGGCTCCTCGGGCTGCCCGGCGCAGTCGAATACGCCTGATTTCGGGTCGAATGTGCATGTGTTCGATCCGGGTATGTCGAGTGCGTCGATTCAGTCGCAGTTGGATGCGCAGTTCAATCAGATGAAGGACACGAGTTCGGCGCAGTTCAGTGAGAACCGGGTGGCTGATCTGTTCAAGCCGGGTTCGTACAGTGTGGAGGACAATGTCGGGTTCTATACGTCGGTGGCGGGTCTGGGGCAGAACCCGGACGATGTGACGATCAACGGTGATGTGACCGTGGATGCGTTCAATGCCTCGGACGCGGGGAACGCGACGCAGAACTTCTGGCGGTCGGCGGAGAACCTGGCGATCAATCCGTCGTCGGGTACGGACCGGTGGGCGGTGGCGCAGGCGGCGCCGTTCCGGCGGATCGACGTGCGGGGGAACCTGGCGCTGTACCCGGCCAGTTACGGGTACGCCAGTGGCGGGTTCATCGCGGACACGAAGGTCAGCGGGCAGGCGTCGTCGGTCTCGCAGCAGCAGTGGTACACCCGTGACAGTTCGCTGGGCAGTTGGGCGGGCGGGGTGTGGAACATGGTGTTCTCCGGGGTGAGCGGTGCGCCGGGCAACACGTTCCCGAACCCGCCGGAGACGACGCTGGGGACCACGCCGGTCTCGCGGGACGTGCCGTACCTGTACATCGACAGCAGTGGCAACTACCGGGTGTTCCTGCCGTCGTTGCGGACGAATTCCTCGGGTCCGTCGTGGGCGGGTGGCAGTACGCCGGGTACGTCGGAGCCGATGAGCCAGTTCTATGTGGTCAAGGCAGGGGACACCGCGTCGACGATCAACGCGGCGCTGGCGCGAGGGCTGCAATCTGTTCGTGACGCCGGGGGTGTACCACCTCAGTCAGACGCTGAACGTGACCAATCCGAACACCACGATCCTGGGTGTGGGGTATCCGACGTTCGTGCCGGACGGCGGGGTGAACGCGATGCAGGTCGCCGATGTCGACGGGGTCCGGATCAAGGGGCTGCTGTTCGATGCGGGGACGACCAACTCGCAGGCGCTGCTGACGGTGGGTCCGTCGGGGTCGTCGGCGGATCACAGTGCGAATCCGACGACGATCCAGGACGTGTTCTTCCGGATCGGCGGTGAGCTGGCGGGCAAGGCCACGGACAGTCTGGTGGTGAACAGCAACAACACGATCATCGACCACATCTGGGCGTGGCGTGCCGATCACGGCAACGCGGGCACGGTGGGGTGGACGACGAACACCGCGGACAACGGGTTGACGGTGAACGGGAACAACGTGCTGGCCGACGGGTTGTTCGTGGAGCACTACCAGAAGTACGAGGTGGTGTGGAACGGCCAGGGCGGGAAGACGATCTTCTTCCAGAACGAGAACCCGTACGATCCGCCGAACCAGGCGGCGTGGATGAGCTCCTCGGGTGTCAACGGGTACGCGGCGTACAAGGTCGCGTCGGGTGTGACCAGTCATGAGGCGTGGGGGCTGGGCAGTTACTGCTACTTCAACGTCAACCCGGCGGTGAACAACTACCACGCGTTCGAGGTGCCCAACACCGCCGGGTGTGAAGTTCCACGACGCGCTGACGGTCTCGCTGGGCGGGGTCGGCACCATCACCCACGTCATCAACGACACCGGAGCCGTCACCGCCTCCAACACCACACCCACCAACGTCACCTCCTACCCCTAACCCCCACCCACCACCACCCGCACGATCGAACCTGCGAAAGACCCCGCCCCCTCCCGCACCACGGAAGGGGGCGGGGCTTCGTCCTCATCGGGGGCGGTACGACGCGACGGACGTCCGCGAACCGTGGCGCGCCCGGCGGCCACTGCGCCAGTCGGGCGCTTGCGGGCGGGGCGGCGCGTGCGGCGCGGCGGCCGGGCGGCCCGCGCTGGGTACTCTCGCGCTGCCACGGACCCACATCCGCGCCGACGCAGGAGAGCAGCCATCGCCGAGCCGCAGCCGCATCCCAAGCCGACGCCCGACGCGAACGCGGCCGACTCCGGGGGCACGGCGGGGAAGCCGCCCGACGGCGCGTCCGGCGCGTCCGCGCACGAACCGCCGCACGAGGGCGACGAGTTGCGGGCGATGCTGCGGCGCCCCGGGTACCGGCGGGCGTTGGTGTTCAGCGGCCTGATCGGCATCCCGGTGTCGCTGGCCGCGTTCTGGTTCCTCGCCGCGCTGCACGAGCTGGAACACCTGATCTGGGTGGCCTGGCCGCACAGCCTCGGCCGGCACGATCCGCCGTGGTGGTGGCCGTTCCCGCTGGCGCTGGTGTCGGGACTCGTGGTCGCCTTCGTCGTGCTGCGCCTGCCCGGCCGGGGCGGACACGTACCCGCCGCCGGGCTGAGCGCGGGCGGACCCGCCCCGTCCGCCCTGCCGGGCGTGATCATCGCCGCGCTGGCGAGCCTGCCGCTGGGCGCCGTACTCGGCCCCGAGGCCCCGCTGATCGCCCTCGGCGGCGGCCTGGCCCTGCTCTTCCGCGACCTCGTGCGCGCCCCCGCGACGCCGCAGAGCGGCAGCGCTGCTCGGGGCGGCCGGGGCCGCCGCCGCCATCGCCGCGATCTTCGGCAACCCGCTGGTGGCGGCGGTGCTGCTGATGGAGGTGGCGGGCGTCGGCGGCCCGCAGCTCTTCGCGGTCATGCTGCCCGCGCTGCTGTCCAGCGGCGTCGGCGCGATCGTCTTCACCGGGTTCGGCCGCTGGACCGGGCTCAAGACCGACAGCCTGAACCTCGGCCTGCCCGCGCCGCCCGTACTCGACACCGGTGACGTGGTGTGGTCCGTCCTGCTGGCCGTCGTCATCGGAACGGCCATGCACATGGTGATGACCGGCGGCCGGCACGTGGCCGCCGCCGTCGCCGCGCACCCGCTGCGGAACACGGTGCTCGGCGCCCTCGCGGCGGCGGGCTGCGCGGCGCTGTACGCCGGGATCACCGGCCGCTCGCCCGGCGAGGTCGCGCTCTCCGGGCAGGCCACGCTGACCCAGCTCGCCGCCCACCCGCACGCCTGGTCCAGCGGCAGCCTCGTCGCCGTACTCGCCTTCAAATGCCGTGGCCTACGCCCTGTGCCTGGGCAGCCTGCGCGGCGGGCCCATCTTCCCGGCCCTGTTCCTCGGCGGGGCGGCCGGCGTCCTGGCCGCGCCCCTCCCCGGCCTCGGCGTCGTCCCCGCCATGGCGGCGTGCATGGCCGCGTCGGCCGCCGCCGCCCTACGCCTCCCCGTCAGCAGCGTGGTGCTCGTGGCCCTCCTCCTCGGCCACGCCGGCTCCATCCCCGTGGTCATCCTCGCCGCCGTCGTCTCCTTCGTCACCACCGAACTCCTCCCGCCGGGCCCGGCGATCCCCCCTTTCACCTCCGCCGCCCCCCGCTTCCGCCGCAGGCGCACCGCCCCGGCGAGCTGAACCGCGCCGGGTGCCGGCCGCCGAGGTCGCGCAGGACGCGGGCGAGGACGAGCCCGCCGAGTCCGCCGCCGACGATGACGACCGGGTGGTGTGCGGGCACGGTGCGGCTCCTTGGGTGCCGGGGAGTGTGCCGCCGGGCGCGCGGCCCATCCGCACGCGGCCGGTCGCGCGGGGTCAGCCCCGGGCCGGGCCGGCCGGTCGCCGTGAGGCGGACGGAGGACTCGGCGGTCGCGGCGGACGCGGATCGACGTGCCGGTCCGGCACGGCGGATAAGGTGCCGTGATGGAACAGCGTGTCAGTCTGATCACTCTCGGTGTCGCCGACCTGGCCCGGTCCCGGGCCTTCTACGAAAGCCTCGGCTGGCGGGGCCAGGAGGTCCAGGAGACCGTCTTCTTCCAGGCCGGCGGGCTCGCCGTGGTGCTGTGGGGGCGGGGCGCCCTCGCCCGCGACTGCGGACTTGAGGACGCCGGGCGGCCGGACGGTTTCGGCGGCCTCGCCCTCGCCCAGAACGTCCGGTCCGCCGCGCGAGGTCGACGCCCTCATGGCGGCGGCCGAGCAGGCAGGCGCGACCGTCACCCGGCCCGCGGCGACCACGTTCTACGGCGGCTACGCGGGCGTCTTCCTCGACCCCGACGGCCATGCCTGGGAGATCGCCCACAATCCGGGCTTCACACTCGGCGCGGACGGCGCGCTCACGCTGCCCGACTTCAGCCGGCTGTAACCGGGGCGGCGGCGGTCATCGGGACCGTACCGGGGAACAGCCGGGGCACACTTTCGCCCCGCGCCGTCCTGGGGGAGAGCGGGCGGGGCAGGCGGGACCGGAGCCGAGGCCGGGGTACGGCGCGCCAGCGCCGCCGTCACCCGCCCGGGCCGCGGACCCGGTCACGGGGTCAGAGCTTGTTCATCCCCGTGTACGGGCTGACGATGCGGGTCTGGCCGGAGCCGCCGAAGTCGACGAGCATGGCGATTCCGTCCTCGGCACCGACGATCCTGCCCAGGCCGTAGCGGTCGTGGGAGACCCGGTCTCCGAGCTCGAACTGCTTGGGCGGTGAGGCGACCGGCACGGCGAAAGGGCTGGTGGGCAGGTGGCGTTTGGACGCGGAGGGCTTTGTCATAGTGAGACCAGTATGACGAGCGCTGGGGCGTGACGGCCAGCGAAACGTCCGGCGACCTGTCGGAAGGTGCCGGGACCGGGCCTCCCGGGCGGTGTGCGCGCGGCCCCACAGGCCGTACGATCCCTGGGAACGAAGGGGTTTCGGGTCGGCTGCCGGCCGGCCGCCGAACCCGACGAGATTGCCGGGACCGGAGGCGATTGAGCTGCTCACCCTGGATCTGCACCCGATCTTCCGGAACAACCGCGACATCGACCTCGCCCTGCGCGAGGTCATCTTCCGTGCGGCCAGGACCGGGGTCGACACCGTGGAGATCATTCCCGGCAAGGGCACGGGCCAGTTGAAGCGCCGGGTGCTGGCCTTCCTGGCGCAGAAGCACATCAAGAAGCTGTACGTCCGGGTGGAGACCGATCAGTCCAACACCGGACGGGTGCTGGTCCACTTCACCTAGTAGCTAGCACGGTCCCGCCGCGCCCGCCGCTGGTCCCGGCCGACGGCCGTACCGGGACCGGGGCGACGCGCGACCGGTCGCCCGCGGTCCCGCGGCCCGCCGAACCGGGAGGTACCATGCAAGACGTACCTGAGGAAGGGGCGACCGTGGCAGACGAATTCGGGCATCCCGCACCCGACGAGATGGACATCGGCAAGGTCCTCACGGCGCTGTCCGACCCCCTGCGCCGCGGGGTGGTGGCCGCCCTCCTGCGCGAGCCGGACGGCACCGAGCGCACCTGCGCCTCGTTCCAGCTACCGGTGTCGAAGTCGAGCTGCACCTACCACTTCCGGGTGCTGCGGGAGTCCGGCCTCATCCTCCACCCCGACTACGGCAACCGCCGCGGGGTGACCCTGCGCAGGGCCGAGTTGGACGAGCGCTTCCCCGGTCTGCTGGCCGTCATCGCCCACGAGGCGGCGGCCACGGCGGTCGGCTGACCTCACGGGATGATCCTGGCCTTGCGGAACTCGGTGAAGATGTCGAAGAACATCCGCTCGGTCTCGACGTACGCGTGGAAGCCCGCCCGCCGGGACTTGGAGCTGTCGGCGAACATGTCGTAGTCCAGGCCGAAGACGAAGTCGCCGAACGGCCAGCACGACACCTCGTCGTAGGAGTGCGCGAGGCCGTACTTGGCGGTCATCCCCCTCCACAGCGGCTCCTTGTCGGCCATGACCGTGGTCAGCGACATGGGCAGCGGGTCGGCGGTCTCCATCTCGAAGAAGTCGGCGATCCTCGGCCACATCCCGCTCCACCGGAACAGGTCGCCGTTGGCGATGTTGAACGCCTGCCGCGCGCCGCGCTCGTCGGTGGCCGCCCATACGGTGGCCCGGGCGAGCAGATCGGCGTCGGTCATCTCCAGCAGGGAGTGGTAGGCGCCGGGGCTGCCGGGGAAGCGCAGCGGGAGGCCGAGTTCCTTCGAGACCGACGCGTAGACCGCGATCACCAGCGCGAGGTTCATCGGGTTGCCGAGCGCGACGCCGCCCACCATCGAGGGGCGGATCGCCGACCAGGTCCAGGAAGCGCCCCGCTGCCGGCGTTCGAGGAACGCCTGCTGGTCCGCGTTGAACTCCGGCGGCATGTGGCCGGGATCACTCTCGCGGGCCGGGGTCCTGAACGGGCCCAGGTGCGCGCCGTAGACCTTGTACCCCTGCATGAGGCTGATGTGGCGCAGTCCGGTCGCCACCGGCTCGACCGCGTCGACGGTGTTGACCAGCATGGCGAGGTTGGGCGGTACGAGTTCGGCCCAGGTCGGCCGGTCCTGGTAGGCGGCGTAGAAGACGTGGGTGACCTCGGCCAGCCCGCCCAGCTTCGCCCGGGCGTCGTCGGCGTCGAGCAGGTCGACGGCGACGTGGCGCAGGCGCCCGGTGTCCTCGCCGCCGCGCCGGGACAGTCCGACGACGTCCCAGTCGCCCAGGCCGCGCAGGTGCTCGACGATGTCGCGCCCGACCACTCCGTTCGCCCCGACGACGAGGGCGGTCTTCTGTTCGGTGTTCATGGGGTGCGTGGGTCCGTTTCCAGAGTCGGGGTGTGTGAGGGCGTGCGGCCGCCGTACGGGTTCCGCGCCGCCCGATGCCGGTACGACGCCTACTGGTACGACGTTTCCCGTACCTCGGAAGCTAAGCACTGCTCATAGGTACGGCGCAAGTAGTACCTACGAAGATGCCGCGACCTCCCCCCGGAGCGCTCGTGGGGCAGCCGCCGCCGCGCGCCGACCGGCGGTCTCAGCCCATGGCGCGGTCGAGGTTGGTCGCCGCGCTGATCAGGGCGAGGTGGGTGAACGCCTGCGGGAAGTTGCCGAGGTGCTCGCCGGTCATGCCGATCTGCTCGGCGTACAGGCCGAGGTGGTTGGCGTAGGTGAAGGTCTTCTCCAGCGTGAGCCGGGCGCGTTCGACCTGGCCGGTGCGGGTGAGCGCCTCGACCCACCAGAACGAGCAGATGGAGAACGTGCCCTCCACCCCGGACAGTCCGTCCGGCGCCATCCCCGGGTCGTAGCGGTAGACCAGGCTGTCCATGACGAGCTGATCCTCGACGGCGTCCATGGTGGAGCGGAACCGCGGGTCGTCCGGGGAGAGGAACTTGACCATCGGCATCAGCAGCAAGGACGCGTCCAGGACGGCCGGCGGGTCGCCGCCGCCGTCGCCGAGCCGCTGCACGAAGGTGCCGGCCCCGTCGTTCCAGCCGCGGTCGATGATCTGGTGGTAGATCGTGTTGCGCACCGCGCTCCACCGGCCCAGGTCGCCCGGCAGCCCGCGCTGCCGGGCCATCCTGACCATCCGCTCGACCGCGACCCAGCACATCAGCCGTGAGTACGTGTGGTGCTGCTGGCCGACCCTGGTCTCCCAGATGCTCTCGTCCGCGGTCTCCCAGTGGTCGAGCAGCCAGTCCACGATGGTGCACAGGTCCATCCAGCTGTCGTGCGAGATGCCGACGCTGTACTTGTTGAACAGGTAGATGGAGTCGATGAGTTCGCCGTAGATGTCCAGCTGGAGCTGGCCCGCCGCGTCGTTCCCGACCCGCACCGGGCGCGAGCCGCGGTAGCCCTCCCAGTGGTCGAGGGTGTGCTCGGGCAGCTTCGCGTTCCCGTCGATCGAGTACAGCACGCTCAGTGGGCCGCCCTCGCCGTCGCCGGCGTTGCGGATGCAGGTGGTCAGCCAGGCGATGAACGCCTTCGCCTCGCCGGTGAACCCCAGCCGCAGCAGGGCGTACAGCGAGAACGCCGCGTCGCGTATCCACACGTAGCGGTAGTCCCAGTTGCGTTCGCCGCCCACCTGCTCGGGCAGGCCCATCGTGGGCGCGGCGACCACGGCGCCGGTCGGCTCGTGGGTGAGCAGTTTGAGCGTCAGCGCCGAGCGGTGCACCATCTCGCGCCACCGGCCGACGTACGTGGACTGCCGCAGCCAGGTGCGCCAGAAGGCGATGGTGGACCGGAAGAGCGACTCGACGGTGCCGGTGTCCACCGGCCGCGCGCCGCCGCGGGCGTCCGGGTCCGCGGTGTGCAGCACGAACAGGACGGTCTGCCCCTCGTCGATCGTGAACGCGCCGCGCGCGTCGTCCCCGTCGACCCGCAGGTCGGCGGTGCTGTCCACGGTGACCGTCAGCGTGTCGCCGGTGAACCGCACCCCGCCGGGACACGCGGTGGCGCGGTGCGGGTCGCGGCCGTAGTCCAGGCGCGGCGCGATCTCGACGGCCATCCGCATCCGGCCGCGGATGCCCACCACCCGGCGGACCAGGCACTGCCAGTGCTCCTCGTCGTGCTCCTTGACCAGCGGCATGAAGTCCTGGATCTCCACGATGCCGTCCTCGGTGAGCATGCGGGTGATCAGGATGTTGGTGTCGGGGAAGTAGAACTGCTGCCGTGTGGCGTACCGGCAGTCCGGGCCGATCCGCCAGTGCCCTCCGTGCCGGGCGTCCAGCAGCGCGCCGAAGATGCTGGGGGAGTCGAACCGGGGCGCGCAGAACCAGTCGATCCGGCCGTCGGTGCCGACCAGGGCGGCGGTCCGCAGATCGCCGATCAGGCCGTGCTCGGCGATCGGGAGGTAGTCCTCGTCGTCGAGGTCCGCGCCGCCGGCCGCCGCGCCGGCGCCCGCAGTGCCGTCCGCCGCCCGTCCGACCATGGCACCGTCCCGCCTCTCGCCCTCGGCGTGCCGCGCCCCGCGCCCGGACCGAGCCGCGCCGCGGCCCTCCCATTGTCGCGTTCGCGCACCCGAAGCGCGCGTCGGCCGCCGCCCCGGCAGCGGCTCGGCCGGGCCGCGGCCGGCTCGCCACGCGGTACGGGTTGCGCGCGCCGTTCGTCGCGGGCTCCGGTCTGCTCCTGGTGATGACCCTGCTCACCGCCGCGCTCACCGACAACCGGCGGGTGGAGACGGTGCTGGCCGAGGCGGGGGAGCGGGCGGACTCCGCCGGGGCCGGGCCGGCCCCGCCGCCCGCCGAGGGACCGGTCGGTCGTGCCGGAAGGGGCGGGCGCCCGCGAGCCGGCCTGAGGCGGCGCCGTACGGGCCACGCGTCCTAGCCGCGCGGCGGCTCGTGTGGCGGCGGTTGGTGCGGTGGCGGGGGCTCGGGCGGCCCGTGGTGCGGGCGTTCGTGCGGAGGGTGCGGTGGAGGTGGGGGGATGGTGGCCGGGCTGGGGGCCGGGTTCGGCCAGATCAGGAGCAGCGGGCAGGGCGCGTGGTCGACCACGAACCGGGTGCTGTGGCCGATGCTGTGCGGGCCGAGGTGGGCGAGGTCACCGTCGCGGGCGACCACGAGGAGATCGGCCCCCTCCGCCGCCGCGACCACCTCGCGTTCGATCCGGCCCTGGCGCTGCACGCGGGTGCAGGGCCGGTCCAGGCGGGCGGCCGCGTCCGCGAGGAGCTGTTCGCCGGTGGCGGTCATGAGGTGTTCGAGGGCGGTGCCCGGATCGCGGTCGGGGCGGGCCCGGCCGAGCAGCCCGGCGAACGCGCCGTGCGCGGCGCCGGAGATCTCGGGGTCGGGTACGTGCAGCAGCACGATCTCGGCGTCGTCGGCCGCGTGGGCGCGCACCGCGTCCACACAGGCGGGCCAGGTCGCCTCGACGATCCAGGCGATGACGGTCGTCATGGTGGTGGGCCTCCTATGACGGTCAGCGGCCCCCACCCTGCCATCACCGGCCGTCGCGCGGCGACAGGCGCGGCGGGAAGACCTCGGCCCGGCGCGGCGGTTCGGGGTCCGCCCGCTCCGCCCGCTCCGCCTGCTCCGCCCGGTCCGCTCGCCGGGCCCGGTCCGCCCCGGTGGACCGTCAGGCGCCCACCGTCCCGTCTATCCCTTCGCGCAGGAAGTCCGCGTGCCCGTTGTGCCGGCCGTACTCCAGCAGGATGTGCACCATCACCATCCGCAGGGACACCTCCTCCTCCCACCGCGGCTGGTACCCGGACAGGTCCAGGGACGCGGCCTCCCGCTCGATCCGGCGGGAGTTGTCCACCTCCGCCTCCCAGGCCGCGAACGCCTCGGCCCGGCTCGACCCGCTCGCGTCGTACGCCGCCTGGAAGTCGACCTTGTCGGACCAGACCAAGGGCGCGTCGTTGTCGTCGAACACCCGGCGGAACCAGGCGCGTTCGACCTCGGCCATGTGCCGGACCAGGCCGAGCAGGGTGAGCGTCGACGGGGGCATCGACCGCTGCCGCAGCTCGTCGTCCGTCAGGCCCTCGCACTTCATGGCGAGGGTCGCCCGGTGGTATTCGAGGAAGGCCCGCAGCATCTCGCGCTCGCTTCCGGCGTTCGGCGGCCCCACCCGGTTGTCCGTGCTCACGTGTCGCGCTCCTTGTCCGTGGCCGTCCGGCGGTACCCGCGGGCCGGCCGATGAGGGCACGACCGTATCGGCAGGCCGGGGGCGGTGCCGAACGGAATACGGCGGGGGAGTTCGCGGGCAGGGGGTGCGGCGGGCGCGGACGGGACGCGGGACGGGACACGGGGCGGGGCCGAGGGGCGCGGCTCCCGTCCGCCACGGGCCGGCGCGGTGTTCCGGGCGCCCGCTGTGTCGCGGTCGGCGCCGCGGTCCGGGTGTCGCCTGTCCCGGGTGGCGGTTCAGCCGGCCGGCGCGGCGGTGATCGGACCGTTGAGGGCCAGTTCGCCGACGCTGCCGAGCAGTTCCACGGCCGGCACCGCCGCGCCGTGCACGGTGATGCCGCCGTCGACGCGGACGGCGCGCGCCGACGCCCCCGGTCTGAGGCTCAGCCCGGTCGCGGCGAGGGTGGTGATGACGCCCTTGACCCGGCTGTCCCCGACGCCGCCGTGCGTCTCGATGCCGCGGTGGACCGCCAGGGTGCCGAACGACCGGCTGATCTGGATGCCCACCGCCGCGTCGGCGTGCGTGACGATGCGGTCGAACTCGGCCGCCCCGACCGTCCCGTCGTAGATGTTGAACCCGTGCGCGCCAGCGCCGAACGTCTCGATCGGCGCGGTGACGGTGAGCCGCCCGACCGTGCCGAAGCTGACGAAGCCGATGCCGCTGGGCCCGTGCGAGGTGACGGGGGCCGACGCGGTCCAGTCCGCCACCGCGCCCCACACGTCGAGCACCATGTCGTTGACGCCGTAGGTGGTGACCGTCCCCTGGTTGTGCACCTCCTCGACGCTGGCGTAGCCGACGAAGACGCCGCCGGTGATCTGCCCGGGGGTGCCTTCGGGGATGCCGCCGTCGGAGTGCACCGCGCCCGTGTGCAGGCGCGTGGCCTCGACCCGGCCGCCGCCGTCGGTGCCGGAGACGAAGACGCCGCTGCCGCGGGCCGGCGCGCCCGCGCGGCCCGCGCCGATCCCGACCAGGTCCGCGGTGAGCAACGAGGTGGGGTCCGTCTGCTGGTTGTAGAGGGTGAACGCGCCTTGCAGCACCTCCACGTTGTACCCGCGCGGACGGGGCAGCCGGTCGCGCGCGTCGGCCGCCTCGATGTCCAGGCCGTCCACCACCACGTGCCCGGAGCGGACCCGGTCGCGGGCCAGGATCAGCACCCCGCCCACCGTGGCCAGCCCGGTCAGCCGCAGCGTGCCCAGGCCGTCCGTGCCGGTGTCGTTGCCGACGGCGGCCCGCTCGGGCGCGGTGACCAGGCGCAGCGAGCGGACCGTGTTGTCCCGGGTCAGGATCAGGCCCTCCGCGTCGAACTCGATCGCCGCGTCCGGTCCGGCGCCCGCCAGTTCCACCCCGGGCTCCAGCCGCAGCGCGGGCACCCCCGTGATCCGCCCGCCGACGGACACCGTCCGGTCGCCGTCCCGCACCGCCCGCACCAGCTCGTCGGCAGTGGTGATGATCACGGGAACCTCCGGTGCTCGGACGGCCTGCCTGGATCACCCAACGTAAAGCGGCCGGCGCCGGCCCCCGCGGCGCCACGAGCGGCGGGTCGCCCTGGTGCGCGCGTGCCGCGCCGCACGCGGCCCGGGGCCGTCCGGCTCCCCCGATCAGCGGGTGTACGGGTGCCGGGAGCGCAGCGGCGCCAGCGGCGCGGGCCGGTCGGGGCCCGGTACGAACGGCAGGTGCACCAGCCGCGCGCCCGGCGAACCGAACACCGCGGCGCCGCACACGTACACCCACCCGCGACCGAGGTCCGGGTGGTCCATCGGGCGCGGGGCGTCGGCCTGCGGCATGACGTAGGGCAGGTGCTGGCGGTCGTAGATGGGGCCCGCCTCCGGGTCGTTGCGGGTGTCCTCGACGAGGTGGCGGATCGTCTCGCTCTCCGGGTGCAGGGCGTGGGCGGCGCGTAGCTCGGCCACCAGCGCCGGCGCCCAGTGGACGTCCCACTCGGCGAGCAGGACCCGCGCCTCGGGGGCGGTCAGCGTCCACTGCATCGTGTTGTCCGGCATCCGGCGGCCGGGGAACAGGCGCTCCGCCTCCCGGCTGCACGCCAGGACGTTCCAGTCGCGGTCGTGGACGTAAGCGATGGTCGGTGACGCCTCCACGAGAAGCTGCCACGCCCCGGGGACGCCGAGGCCGAGCGCGGTGTCGAGGGCGTACGGCGGCTCCTTGCCCGCCGCGTACCGCCACAGCGACGACCACTCCTGGTGGCTGAGGCCGAGCAGGCGCGCGATGTCGGCGAAGAGGTGCTCGGGGTTCTTGCGCCCGCGCTCGAACAGGCCGTACGAGCCGATGCTGCGGCCCAGCAGGAGGTCCATCATGTCCTGGGTCAGGCCCTCGTTCTCGGCGTGCCGGCCGCGGGCGTCGCGCTGCTCGACCTTGAAGCGCAGCTGCGGGAAGGAGGAGGGGCTCATCCTGGCCCTGGCCGTCGTCAGCAGGCGTCGCAGCGCGTCCCGGTCACCGCTCACGTCCCCGTCCTCCCCTGACCGTCCCGGACCTCCGGCACCTCCCCGCTCGCGGGCACCGCTCGGGAAGGCCGGGAGGAAGGCGCGCTCCGGGCCGCGGACCCCGCGGCGCAGTGGGCCGCAGCACGCAGACCGCGATCGTACGCCCGGGTCCGGCCGCTTCCCGGGACGGTGCGTCAACTGCCGTGGAACCAGGGGGAGATACGGGGACCATACGGTCGGCACGGGGCTGCGGTCGCGCGGTGCCACGGGCCCGCGCGGCGGCCCGGCACGGGAGCCCGGCCGCCCCCTCCGCGGTCGGGCTCTCCGTCCCGGTGCCCGGCTCGGCCTCGGCCCCGGACACCGACTGTCCTGCCGCTCCCCGTGCGCCCGAGCGCCGGAGCGGGGATCGCGTCGGCAAACGCCCAGGTAAGACGCCTGAGGCTGTCGGAAGGACGAGTCTGACCGACCGCACCCGCGTTATCGACTTCTGGTTTTTCCCGGAAAAAAAACCCCTGGGAAAAAACCCGGTCATTGCTCCGCATAAGCGGATGTGCGCCGGTCGTGCGGCCGCGCCGTGCCCACGTACGCCCCCGCTGCGACCCCGGCCGGCGGACCGCCACCGCCTTCGTGGCACGCGGCCGCGGGAGGCGGTTGTACGCCCTGTGTCCGGCCGGACCTCTAGAGTGGGCACGGACGGGCAGCCGCGAGCCAGCGCCGGGCTCGGGCGGGTGCGCCTGATGGGGACGGTGCCCCGTGGACGTATCGGAGTCGGGCCTGTATGCCGGTTGAACTTCCTCCCGAGCCAGTGCATTTCGTCGACCGGGACGTGGAACGGGCCCGGGCCTTCCGCGCGGTGGAGCAGTGGCGGGAGCGGTCCCGGCCGGCGGTCCTGGCGCTGCGCGGCCCGGGCGGTTCGGGGAAGACGGAACTCGCGCTCCGGATCGCCCGCGGGCTGGCCGACCGGTTCCCCGATGTGCTGTCGGTCGACCTGGACGACTTCCGGGTGGGCGGCGAACTGGACGCCGGCGACGTGCTCGGACAGCTCATGGGGTCGCTGGGCACGGCGCCGGAGTTGCTCGCGCCCTCGTTCAAGGCGCGCTGCCGGCAGTTCTGGGCGCTGACCGCGGGCCGGCGGCTGGTCGTGGTGGTCGACAACGCGCGGTACGCCTCCGAGGTGGTGCCGCTGCTGCCGCCCTCCGGCGACAGCGTGGTGATCGTCGCGAGCCACGGTCCGCTGTACGACCTGACCGACACCGCCGCCGAACTGGTGCTCGCCCCGCTGGACGACGGCGCCGCCCGCGAACTGCTCGAACGGGTCGTCGCCGACCGGCGGTTGGCCGCCGACCCGGAGGCCGCGCAGGCGATGGTCCGGCTGTGCGACGGACTGCCGGCCGCGCTGCACGTGGCGGCCCGCTGGGTGCGCAGGCACCAACTGCGGCCGCTGCCGCGCCTGCTGGCGGAGCTGCGCGCCGAGTTGAGCGACCAGGGCCTGCCGGTGGTGGAGCGGGTGTGGGACGCGGCCTACCGCGACCTGAGTTCCGCCGCGGCGCTGCTCTACCGGCTGCTCGCCGACCACCCGGGGACGACGTTCACCCGCTGGTCGGCCGTCGCGTTGCTCGGCCTCGGCCAGGACGCCGGGGACACGGCCCTGGAGGAACTGCACACGGCGGGCCTGCTGGACGCCCGGGCGGTGTTCGCGGGGGCCGGACGAGGGGGACGGCGACGGCCGGCTGCGGCTGCCGGAACTGCTGCGCGCGCACGCGCGGCGCCGCGGCCGCCAGGACGCCGGCGACGGCGAACTCACCCGGGCGCAGGCCCGGTTGGTGCGCTGGTACGTCCGGCAGGCGCAGCGCGCCGACCTGTTCGCGGCAGGCCGGCGGCTGATCGTCGCCGAGCCGGCCGAGCCCGTCCCCGGCGCCCCGGACGTGCCGCTGTCGGACCCGCGGACCGCCGCCGGCGACGGGCCGCGCGCCGAGGCGGCGAGGCGGGCGGCGCGCTGGCTGTACGAGGAGCGGCACGCGCTGTTCGCGTGCGTACGGCTGGCCCATGACCGGGAGTGGGACGCCGACGCGGTCGCCCTGTGCGAGCCGCTGTGGACGTACGCCCTGGACCACCCGCACCAGTCGGACGTCGTGGAGGTGTTCCGGCTCGGTGCGGCGAGCGCCCTGCGTACGGCGGACACCGCCGCTGTGGTCCGGATGCGCTGCCAACTCGCCCGGCCGCTGTGGGAGTCGGGGCGGACCGAGGAGGCCGGGCGCGAACTCGACGCCGCCCTGGCCGCGTCGGACCTGCTCGGCGACGGCGAGCGGGACCGCAAGCTGCGTGCCTCGGCGATCGAGTTCCGCGGCATGCTGCACTCGGTGCTCGGCGAATGGGAGGCGGCCGCAGCCGACTTCGCGCGCTCCCGCGAGGTGCACGCCGCGATCTCCAACGCCTACGGCGTCATGCTCCAGACCTACCGGCTCGGCCAGGCCCGCGCCGAACTCGGCGACCTGGAGGGCGCGGCGCGGCTGCTGGCCGAGGCCCGCGACGCCGCCGAGGCGTCCCGGCGCGGGCGGATGACGGCCAGGACCGGATTCGCGCTCGCCCACGTCCTGCGCCGGCTCGGCCAGGGGGAGCGGGCCCGCCGCCTCTACCAGGAGTCGCTGGACGCGGCCCGCGGCCGCGGGTCGGACTTCGACGAGGCCCGCGTCCTGGACGCCCTCGCCGCCCTCGCGCGGGAGGAGGGCCGCCCCGAGGAGGCCCAGGACCACCGCGCGGCCGCCGCCGCAGTACGCCGCCGCAACGGCCTGGAGCAGGAGCAGGAGCAGGAGCAGGAGCAGCCCGAGCACGAGTAGTGCTGTGACCGGAAAGGTTCACCGGTTCGCGGCGCCCCGCACGGCGCCTGGCCGCGTTGTCGGACCCGTCCGAGCCCAGTACGAGGACGGACCTCCGCCTTGCGATGCACCGCACGGGACGCCGTGAACCAGACAGACCTTTCCGGCCACAGCCCTGGCTAGAGCGTGCGCTCCCCCTCGTCGTCCGTGGCGGTCGACAGGGTCAACCGGAAGGCCCGCTCGCCCAGTCGGCAGGTCAGTTCGGCCGGTGCCCGGCCGTGCGCCGCGAGCCAGGCGTGGACCGCCGACAGGGCGGCCGCCGGATCGGCGTGCACCGCCCGGCCGTCCGCGATGTGCGCGGCCACCCGCAGCGACCACAGCCGGTCGTCGCCGCGGCGGCGCAGCACGCACAGCCCCGAGGCCAGCACGGCCGCCGCGGTCCGGCAGCCGGGGTACTCGGAGAGGGCGTACCCGGTCCAGCCGGCCGCCGTCCACGGGGCGCGGTGCGGCCCGGCCCGGTCCGCGGCCTCCCGGTGGTAGAGCAACCCGGCGGTACGGGTGAGGGATTCACCGGCCGCACCGTACTCCACCGCCAAGTGGTGCCCGGGCGCCCCGGTGTTGGCGGGCAGCCGCTCGATCCGCACCTCCTGCCCGGTGACCCGGGCGTGCACGTCGAAGGCGGCGGGCGTCCGGGCCGGCGGCGCCGGGTCCGGGAGCAGCCGCGCGGTGGCGGGCTCCGGTCCGGGGGCGAGGTCCAGCAGCGCGTACAGCTCCTGGCGCAGCCGCTCCAGCGCGTGCCCCCGCTCGGCGAAGGCGGACCGCGCCGCGGCCTCGGCCGTACCCGGCCGGTACGCCTCCAGCGCCTCGTGCAGACCGTCCGGGTGGTCCAACCGCGGTACCCGGGACAGCAGTTCGGCCATCGGACTGCCGGGGATCAGCTCGTCGCGGCCGTCGTACGCGTTCACCACCGGGCGGTCGCGCGCCGCCGCGTAGTACAGGGCCGCCGATCCATGGTCGGTGACCAGCGCGTCGGCGGCCGTGAGCACCGCGGCCCACTCCTCGTGCGGCCGAGCCAGGACCAGACCGGCGTCCAGCGCGGGCGCCAGCCGCTGGGCCAGCTCGAACGAGCCGAGCACGCTCTGCTCGTTCGGGTGCACGATCAGCGCCAACTGGTGCGTGTCGTACGGCAGTCGGGCCGCCAGCCGGGCGGGCAGGCCGGGCCGCCTGCTCAGCAGCGACTCCCGCCCCCAGGTCGAGGCGAGGACGACCAGCTTCCGCGCGCCCGTGCCCAGCGCCGCCCGGTACCGGTCGCGCAGCGGCATCGACGCGAGGACCCGTTCCAGCGTGGGGTCGCCGACCACCTCGGCGCGCCCCGCCGCCCGCGGGCTGACGGCCGCCAGCCGCGCGACCTGGCCGGGATGGGCGAGCGCGTGCAGCGCCACCCACGCGTCGTCACCCGGCAGCAGGTACTCCGGGTCCAGGCCGGAGGCGGAATCGGCCGAGCCCTCCGCGCGGATCGTCTTGCCGAACCCCGCGCCGTGCGGGAGCAGCACCCGGGCGCCGCGCAGCAGCCGCAGTTCGCCCTTGGGGCTGGCGACGAGCACCAGGTCGTACGCGTGGCGGCACGCTTCGTCCCACGGCACCGTCCTGGCCCCGGCGGCCTCGATCGCCGACAGCGCGTCGAGCCCGAAGTCCGAGCCGGGGACCAGCGTGAACCGCCGGGTGATGCGGGCGTCCCCCGCGAAGACCGGCAGGACGTCGAGCAGCCGGTACAGGGCCACCGCCGATCGCGCGGCGAGCAGAACCGTCCTCATCCCGTCGCCCGACCGTTGTCCACGTACCCGGCGGAAGGTCGGCCGGCTGCGCCGTTTCCGCAGATCAGGGACGTTTCGATGGGGGCTTCTGACGGCATGCGCCGATCGTACCCGCACCTCGGCGACGCCCCGCGAGCGCACGCCGTGCGCCCTGTTCGCGGAAAACGGCGCGGGCCGCGCGGGAGGGCCGGGACAATGCCGGTATGAGTGCTTGGGGGGCCGCGCTGCTCGCGGCGGGCTCGGCGGTCGCGGGCGGCGCCGTCACCGGCTGGTACGCGCGCGGCGCGGGGGTCGAGCAGGCCGAGGCCGCCCGGCACGCCGGCGACCGGCAGGCCGACGCGCTGCTCGACACGGTCCGGATGACGCTGCACGAACAGGCGGCCGTACGCGTGCTGGACCTGCGCCGGCAGACCTATGTGCGCTTTCTCGACGCCGCCGGGACCGCGCTGTCGTCGGGCCGGACCGGCGCGGGCGCGGCGGGCGACCCGGCCGCCCTGCACCGCGCCCTGGCCGGCGTCACCCTGGAGGGGCCCGCGGAGGTGGCCGGCGCGGCCCGCGCCCTGACCGACGCGCTGCGCCGCCACGAGGCGCCCGACGACCTGGAACGCGCCAAGGACGGCTTCGTCGCCGCCGCGCGAGCCGCGCTGGCCGCGCCGCCGCCGTCCGCGGCGGCGCGGCCCTCCGGCGGTTAGGCGATCATGAACTGGGCCGGCTGCAGCGGCCGGTCGGTGATCCGTACATCGCCGATGGTCCCGTGGAAGACCTGGCTGATCTCGCCGGCCCACTCGTAACCGCCCAGCAGGAAGGGCAGGTCGAGCGTGGACAGGCCGATCGCCGGGGTCGAGGGGTTGCGGCCCTCCTCGCAGCCGTTGACGTAAAGCCTGCTGACCCGGCCGTCGTTGACGACGGCGACGTGCCACCACTCGTCCTGCTGGAGCAGGTGGCTCCAGTTGGTGGTCGCCCCGTCCTGGTTGAGCGGGTAGGCGTTCCACTGGAGTTCGATCGAGCTGGACAGGCTCGAGGGTCAGGACGGGCTCGTCG
Source organism: uncultured Actinomycetota bacterium (assembly GCA_963820715.1). Classification (GTDB taxonomy): domain Bacteria; phylum Actinomycetota; class Actinomycetes; order Streptomycetales; family Streptomycetaceae; genus Actinacidiphila. The sequence goes on from CAWGAU010000013.1 coordinate 185,233, forward strand.
GCGGTGGCCGACGGGCCGTTCTTCCCGGCCTGCGCCGCGGTGCCCCGGCGGCTGAGCATCGCCGACCACCCGTTGCGCCCCGGGTCCCAGTCGGCGGGCACCTTGAAGAAGACCTCGAAGGTGTAACCGCGGGCGAACGTCTCGGTGTTGACCGGGGCGTGGTCGGCGGTGCGGAAGTACGCGCCGCTGACCGGACCGCCCTGCCCGACGAAGGAGAGGCTGCCGTGGCCCGGCTGGTCGGGGTGGTGGTCGGCGCGTCCAGGTGAGCGGGTGCGCCGGGCTGCCCGGCACGGTCTGGAGCAGCAGGTCGTTGCCGTGCCCGGCCTGGTCCCTGATGACCGTGCCGGCCGCCACGTCGCCGCCGTCGGCGCCGCCCTCGTCGAACCGCCAGTAGGCCAGCGTGCCGGGCACGCAGCATCCGCCGCGCGGGACGCGACTTGCGCGGCGCGACGGGCGCGAAGCCGGCGAAGCGCTGCTCGAAGTCGATCGGGACCGAGAAGTAGTCGGCGGGCGAGGTGAGTTCGATCTCCTGCGCCGCCAGCGCGTTCAGCTCGTTCGCGGCCGCCAGCTCGCGTATCCACGGCGAGAACGTCGCGATGTCGATCACACCGCGGTTGAGGTCGAAGCGGTAGGAGCGGATCATGCCCGCGCCGCCGTAGTAGCGGTCCTGGTAGTTGGTGATGTGCAGGTGCACGTCGTGGCCGGCGTTGTTCTTCAGCACGGTGCTGCCGGGCGGCCAGTAGTGGCCGTTGAGGGTGAGGAAGATCTGGTCGTTGTCCTTGATCAGGCCGTCCCACAACTGCTGCCCGTAGTCGGACAGGGAGGCCGCGCCGTCCTCGTCGGCGCCGACGATCTCGTGGGTGGTCACGATCACCGGCAGGGTCGGGTTCGCGGCGATGACCGCGTTGGCCCACGCGAAGCCCTGGTCCGACAGCCGCCAGTCGAGCGAGAGCAGCATCCACGCGCGGCCGCCGGCCCGGAAGACGTGGCTGGTGTTGTAGCCGTCGGGGCTGGAGGAGTGGTAGCCGGGCGACTTCCTGGCCCGCGCCGGGCCGAAGGTGTCCAGGTACGGGGTGTCGCCGCGCTGGTCGTCCGCGCTGACGTCGTGGTTGCCGGCGAGCACGCCGTACGCGGCCCCGGCGTTGTCGAGCAGGTCGAACACCTTGGTGGCGGCGGCGTACTCCTCGGCCAGGCCGTTGTTGGTGACGTCGCCGAGGTGGGCCAGGAAGACGACGTTCTCGTCGGGGCCGCCCGCGCGCCCCGCCGGGTCCAGGACGTAGCGGAAGGACGCCTCGACCGGCACCGGGTGGATGCGGTCCTGGTCGAACAGGTACTGCGTGTCCGGCATGACCACCACGGTGAAGCGCGGGCTCTGCGGGTCCGGGCTCCACCGGCCGCCCGGCGCGGGGACCATCGCGGTCAGGTCGTACGGATCGGGCCGGCCGCGGTCACCGGAGGCGGACGCCGGCTGCGCGCCGAGCAGTCCGGCCGCGGCGGCGCCCGCGCCCGCGCCGAGCGCCCCGGCGCCGCGCAGGAAGGTGCGGCGGCTCGACGCCGCCACGCCGTCGCCGTCGAGGTCCGCGGTGCGCGGGCAGTCGCAGCCGGCGGCGTGTGCGGCCGGCGGGGTCACCGCTCGCGGCGCCGGGGTCCCGGGCGCGTCCGAACCGGAGACACTGCCGTCGCGGCCCGCGGGGGAGTCGTGCATGTCCGCTCCAGGGATGGGGAATCGATGCGCGCCACGCTAGGGAGCGGAGGGGTACGGCGGGCCGGCGTGCCGGGTACGGCCCGCCGAACACTCGCCCAACACCGCCTGACGTGCGCCTTTCCCGGGCCGGTGACGACCGGGTGACGACTTCGCGGCGGCCTGCGCGGTGGCCCGGCGGCCGGTCCGGGCGCGAGGCGCCGTCGTCGCGTCGGGGGCGCGCCCGGGACCGCCCGCCCCGCGCACGGCGGCGCCCCGCCGTCCCGAGGACGACGGGGCGCCGCTGCCGGCGAGGGGGCCGGCGGACGGGTTCCGGTCAGTGCCGGCCGCGGCGGCCGTGGTGGCCCCACGACTTGCTGTCGACCGTGTGCCCGCGCTCGTCGCGGAGGGTGGCGGTGTCGGCGACATTGCTCCACAGGTACGTACGGCTGTCCTGGAAGACGTCGCGGCCGGTGTCGCGGCCGAAGCCGGTGTGCACGCGCACGGACGCGCGGCCGGCCAGGCTCAGGTGGTGGAAGCGGTAGGTGCGGTGGTGGTCGGCCCCCGTCAGCGTCCAGCCGCTCAGGTTCACCGCGTGGCGGTCGGTGTTGGTGACGGTGACCCACTCGTCGTCCAGCGAGCGGACCGAGCCGGTGTCCGGGCCGGGGCTGTCGTACTGGATCGCCCCGAGGACGACCGCCGGCCGCTGCGGGTGGTGCTGTCCGCGGTAGTGGTCGGCCGCGCTCGCCGGCAGCGCGGCGGTGGCCAGCAGGGCGCCCGCGGTGACGGCGGTCGCGGTCAGTCGGGTGGCGAAACGGGACATGTGTCCCCCTTCTTGCGGGCACGGCCGTCGGGCCGTGCCGAGTGGTGCGGAATCCCGGCGGTGTGCCGAGGGGCATCACTCTGGGGGCGCCGGGACGGCCCGGGGAGCACGAATCAGCCTGCGTTACGAAATCCGTACATGTCGGTCATGCTTGCTTGCGTGGATCATGGAAACGCCGCCCGGGCGCGTCGTGTCCCGCGCCCCCGGGTGCGGGTCGCATTCCCCCTGTGACCAGCCGATTCCGCCACCACGGACCACCCCGAACGCCTGATCGAGAAGGGCGGCGGGCCGGTGAACGGGGAAGTAACGGCGCGGTCGGACAATCGGCCCCGCCGGGTCCGCCGGACGGGGGTCCCGGTCGCCGGGAGCGATGGGGCGGCGGCCGTCGGACGAAAAGTCCTACTATTTCCTTATGTTCCCTTCGACGCCATGGCCACCGGCGTGGCCGCCCGCCCCCGCGGCGGCGCCCCACGGCCGGTGGGGCGCACCGGCTGCCCGCCGGGGCGGCCCGGCCCGGGGCGGGGAGCGCTAGCGGTGGCGGGCGGCCCGGCCGGCTGGGGTCCGCGCTCGGTACGGCGTCGGCTGGACGGCATCCTGTCCGAGGCGATGGCGCGGGCGTCCGCGCACGCGGGCACGGTCTATCTGCCGGTGCCCGGCGTACCGGTGCTGGGCCTGGAAGTGGCGGCAGGGTTCCCGCCGCAGTTCGCCGCGCCCTGGTCCCGGGTGGGCCTGTCCGCGGACACCATCACCAGCGAGGCGGCGCGGACGCGGAAGCCGGTGTGGGTCGGCTCCCAGGCGGAGATGGCCCGCCGTTTCCCGGTCGTCGCCGCCGCGTCGCCGTACCCGTACGCGGTCGCCTCCGCTCCCGCCGTGTCGGACGGCACCACCCGGGGGGTCATCTCGCTCATCTGGCCCGGGTCCCACCCGCCCGAGCTGAGCCACGACGAGAGCGACGGCCTCCTGACCGCCTGCGACCGGCTCCGCGACCTGCTGGAAGGCGCCGCCGCGCGCGGCCACCCGCTCGCCCCCGCGCCGTACCCGCGCGCCCTGCGCCCGCCGGCCCCCGGGCCGGAACCGCGCCAGGCAGCCCGGGCCAACGCCTACGTCGACCGGCTGCCCGAAGGCGGATGCAGCCTCGACCTCCAAGGCCGCATCACCTACGTGAGCCCCGCCGCCGCGGAGTACCTGGGCCGCGACGCCTCCCGACTGCTGGGCGCGCTGCCCTGGAAGGCGCTGCCCTGGCTGGACGAGCCGACGGCCGAAAGCCGCTACCGGGCCGCCGTCATCAGCCGCCAGCCGGTGTCCTTCACGGCCGTGCGCCCGCCCGACCGCCGGCTGTCCTTCCAGCTCTACCCGGCCGACGACGGCATCAGCGTACGGATCACCCCGGTCCGCGACCCGCGCGAGTCCGCCGGCCCGCCGGAGGGCGCCGCGGCGCCGCCGGGGACGACCAGGATGGACGCGGTCCAGCAACTGCTGCACCTGTCGGGCGCCCTCACCGTGGCCGCCACGGTCAACGACGTCACCGAGCGGATGGTGGAGCAGTTGCTGCCCGCCCTCGGCGCCAAGGCGCTGGCCCTGCTGGTCCCCGACTCGGGCCGGCTGCGGATCGTCGGCCACCACGGCTTCCCGCCCGACCTGCTGGACCGCTTCGACGGCACCCCGCCGGCCTCCGACAGTCCGGGCGCGGCCGCGGTGCGCACCGGGCAGGCGCTGTTCTTCGCCAGCCCCGCCGAGCTGACCCGTGCCTACCCCGGGCGGGCCGACCGGTCCGACAGCATGGGCGCGTGGGTCTTCCTGCCGCTGATCGCCTCGGGCCGGACCGTCGGCTGCTGCGTGCTCGCCTACGAGCGGCCGCACCGCTTCGACCAGGCCGAGCACGACCTGCTCATCTCGCTGTCCGGCCTGCTCGCCCAGGCGCTGGACCGGGCCAGGGTCTACGACGCCGCCCGCAGCCTCGCCCGGGGCCTGCAGGCCGGACTGCTGCCGCCCGCCATGCCCCGGCTGCGCGGCCTGGAGGCGGCCGCCCGCTACCTCCCCTCCACCCACGGCATGGACGTCGGCGGCGACTTCTACGACCTCATCCGCCTCGGCGGGACGACAGCGGCGGCCGTCATCGGCGACGTCGAGGGCCACAGCGTGGCGGCGGCCGCCCTGATGGGCCAGGTCCGCACGGCCATCCACGCCCACGCCGGCGCCGCGCCGCACACCGTCCTGGCCCGTACCAACCGGCTGCTCGACGACCTGGACGCCGGCCTGTTCGCGAGCTGCCTGTACGCCCGTCTGGACCCGGTGGCGCACCAGGCGCACCTGGCCAACGCCGGCCACCTGCCGGCCCTGCTCCGGCACACCGACGGCCGGACCGAGAAGCTCGACGTGCCCCCCGGGCCGCTGCTGGGCATCCGCGCCGACGCCGAGTACGCCACCAGCGTCGTCGCGCTGCCGCCGGGCAGCATCCTCGCTCTCTACACCGACGGACTCGTCGAAGCGCCGGGCACCGACCTCGACGACGCGGTCGGGCGGCTCGCCGGCATCCTCGGCGAGGTGGGGGACCAGCGGCTCGAAGCCGTCGCCGACCGGCTGATCCACCAGGCGGAGGACGCGAGCGACCGTACCGACGACGTCGCCGTGCTGCTGGTGCGCGCCGGAGGCCCGGAGGCGTGATCCGGCGCCCGGCGCCCGCCCGCGCCGCCCCGATCGCCGGGACGCCGAACCGCTGAGCTGGCGGGCTGGCGGGCTGGCGGGCTGGCGGGCTGGCGAGCCCCCGAGCCCCCGAGCCGCCGGACCGGCGAACTGTCAGCCGCCCAGCGGCCCGGCCGCCGAGCCGCCGGACCCGCGAGCCGCCGGCTGCTGTCGCCCGGCGCTGCGTCGGGAGCCGTTGCCCGACGACCTCCTCGAAGCCGTCATGGGCATCGCGGCCACCACCTTCGCGACGGCGATCACCACTGGCCAGGCCCGCAGCGCCCTGCTCCGGGCCGGGTTCCGCCGCACGCCCCACCCGCCCGGGCCGGCCCACTGAGGAGAGCGCCCAGGCCCGGTGCGACGTACGCCCCTGGTACGCACCCGAGTTGAGGCCGCCACGGTCCGCGGCGGACTCAACCCCGCAGGTGGCCCAGGACGGTTCCCATCGCGCGCTCCAGGGCCCGGCGAGCCTGCCCGGTGTGGTCCGCCGTCTCGAACCCGTGGTGCCCGAGCGGCACGTCGACCACCTCGACCGCGGCCGCGCACTCCTTCGCCACGGTCAGGAACTCCTCGACCGTCACCGCGATCTCCGGGCGCTCCAGCTCCACCCGGACCACCACGATCGGCAGCCGCCCGGCGCCGCCCACCGCGGCGGCTGGCCGGAACCGGGACTGCCCCAGGCCCCAGTTGGGCAGCGGCGCGAGGACGGGATAGCAGGCCGCCACGCACCGCAGCCAGGCCGGGGGCGCCGCGAGCCAGTCCGCCGACAGCAGCCCGCCCGCCGCCCGGGCCGACCGACGGCCGGTGCCTGCGACAACTGGCTGCGTGCCGCTCTGGCGGCGCAGACCGCCGCGACGGCCTGACCGGCGGGCCTACGGCGTGACGAGGCCGGCGTCGTGGGCGAGCAGCCCGGCCTGGGTGCGGTTCGCGCAGCCGAGCTTGTCGAGCATCCGCGACACGTAGCCCTTGATGGTGGCTTCCGACAGGTAGAGCTTCGCGGCGATCTGCGCGTTGGACCGGCCCTGGCCGAGGCAGGCGAGCACCTCGACCTCCCGCTCGGTGAGCAGCTCGACGAGTTTGCGGGCCCGCTCGCGGGCCGGCTGGTTGCCGGTCGAGGCCGCGATCAGCCGGCGGGCCGCGTCCGGGGACAGCACCGAATGCCCGCCGGCGGCCAGGCGCACCACCGCGATGATGTCCTCGGGCGGCGTGGACTTGACCAGGAAGCCGGACGCGCCGGCCCGCAGCGCCCGCAGCACGTACTGGTCGGCGTCGAAGGTCGTCAGCACCACCACGGCGCGGCGGGCGGCCGAGTTCGCTGATCCGCTCGATGGCGGTGATCCCGTCCATGACGGGCATCCGCAGGTCCATGAGCACCACGTCGGGGCTGCTGCGCACGACCGCTTCGACCCCGGCCGCGCCGTCGTGCGCCTCGTCCACGACCTCCACGCCCGCCGAGCCGAGGATCGTGCGCAGATGCCCGCACACCATCGGCTCGTCGTCCACGACCACCACCCTGACCCCGGTCATCGCGCTCACCCCACCGATTCCGAGGTCGGCACGTAGGCGGGCAGCGTGGCCTCCACGCGGAACCCGCCGTCGGGCGCGCCGCCGGCCCGCAGGGTGCCGTGCACGAGCTCGATACGCCGCCGCAGGTTGGCGATGCCCAGGCCCGAGCCGGTCGCGGCCAGATCGTCGCTCGGCACCTGGGTGGGCGCCGAGTTCCGGACGGTGACCCGCAGTTGCGCCTCGTCGTACTGCACCAGGACCGTGACCCGGGCGCCGGGCGCGTGCTTGCGCACGTTGGTGAGCGCCTCTCTGACGACGCGGTACGCCGTGCGCCCCACGACGGGCGACGCCAGGGACGGATCGCCCTCCTCGACCAGCTCGGCCGGCGTCCCCACCGCCGTGGACTGCGCGACGAGCGTGCTCAGGCCCTCGGCCACCGCGGTGGGCTCCTCCTCCGGGTCGGTGCGCAGGATGCCGACCAGGTCCCGCAGTTCGGTCAGCGCCTGGCAGCCGGCCGCCCGCATCTCCTCCGCGGCCTGCCGGGTGGCCTCGTCGGACGCCGTCATCCGCAGGGCCCCGGCCTGGAGCACCATCAAGGTCACCCGGTGGGTGACCACGTCGTGCATCTCCCCGGCGAGCCGTGCGCGCTCCTCGGCGCGGGCCCGCTCGGCGAGCAGGCCCTGCTCGCGTTCGGCCCGCTCCGCGCGGTCGGTGAGCGCCCGCATCAGGCGGCGGCGGGCGTCGAAGTACAGCGCCAGGAGCGGTCCGACCATGGTGCGCAGCACGCCCACCGTGATGATCACCGCCGACGGCTGCCACGCCCGGGCCACGACGACGGTGAAGGCGGCCAGGGCGAGGACCGCGATCCGCCGGCCGCGCGGGTCGCGCCGGTGGAAGAGCGGACCGTACGCCGCCAGGACCGTGGCGAACGGCGCCCATACGTTCCCGCTGTGCGCCGGGGTCAGCGCGTGCGCCGGTGAGATCAGCAGGGTCAGGGCGAGCGTGAACGCGCCCAGGACGCCGAGGACGGTCAGCGGCGCGCGGCGGCGGGCGGCGAGCGAGGCGCAGGCCGCCGCCTGCACGCCGAGCATCGCCCAGGCGAGGGTGCCGGGACGCTCCGGCCACCAGCTCGCCCCCACCAGCGTGAGCCCGGTGTCGAGCAGCACGAAGAAGAGCGCGACCGCCGCGTCCACGGCGGCCCGCGGCCGGTCGCCGCACGGTTGCGCTGTCATGTCCCACACCGTAGGCCATCGCCGCGCGGGCGGACTCCCGCGGCGGACGACCGGCGCCCGAGACCCTACGAAAGTCGCATCCGCCGCCGGCCGGGACCGACTTTCGTCGCCCCCGGAACCCACCGGCGGCCCTGCCCGCGGGCACGGCCGGCGCCGTGCAATGGACGGCATGGACAGACAGCCCCACCCCGCCGCCGCGACCCCCGGACTCGGGCGCTACGCGATCGACCCGGACCGCTCGACGGTCACCTTCAGGACCCGGCACCTGTTCGGACTCCTGCCGGTCCGCGGCAGCGTTCGCGCTGCGCGCCGGCACGGTCGACATCGCCGAACCCCTCACCGATTCGAGCCTGCGCGCGGAGGTCGACACGGCGAGCCTCAGCACGGGGAACCGGCGGCGCGACGCCGCCGTACGCTCCGCGCGCTTCCTCGACGCCCACCGCCACCCCGTCATGACGTACGTCTCCGCGACCCTGGACCGGGAGGCGGTGGACGGCGCGCTCACCGTGGGCGCGGTGACCCGCACGGTCGTCCTGGCGGTCGAGCTGTCCGCGCTGTCGGCGCGGTCGTTCACCGTCCGGGCCACGACGAGCGTGGACCGCAGGGACTTCGGCGTGACCGCGGCCCGCGGGCTCGCCGGGACCCGGATCGACATCACCGCGGACATCACATGCGTACGCGTCTGACGGCGCGCGCCGACGCCGGTGCCGGGCCGCCCGCGCCCACCGCCGTCGTCGCGGTCAGCGGGCTGCGCAAGAGCTACGGGTCGGTGGAGGCCGTCCGCGGGCTCGGCTTCCGCGTCGAGCGCGGCGAGATCTTCGCACTGCTGGGGCGGAACGGCGCCGGCAAGACCACCACCCTGGAGATCCTGGAGGGGTTCCGCGCCCGCGACGCCGGCGAGGTGACCGTCCTCGGCGTCGACCCGGGCGACCGGCGGCAGGAGCGGGCGCTGCGCGAGCGCATCGGACTGGTCCTCCAGGACGTCGCGGTCGAGCCGTACCTCACGGTCCGCGAGACGGTCGCCCGCAACGCCGGGTGCTATCCGGCGCCGCGCGACGTCGGCGAGGTGATCGAGCTGGTCGGCCTCGGCGGACTGGAGCGGCGCAAGGTCAGGGCGCTGTCCGGCGGCCAGAAGCGCCGGCTGGACCTGGCCCTCGGCATGATCGGGAACCCGGCCCTGCTGTTCCTGGACGAGCCGACCACCGGGTTCGACCCCAACGCGCGCCGCAACGCCTGGCAGCTCGTCCGCGACCTGCGCGACGCCGGCACCACCATCCTCCTCACCACGCACGACATGGAGGAGGCCCAGGAACTCGCCGACCGGGTCGCGGTCGTCGCCGACGGCCGGATCGTGGCCGAAGGCACCCCGTCGACGCTCGGCGGGCGCGACACCGAGCGGGTCCGCATCCGCTTCGCCCTGCCCGCGGGGTCCGATCCCGCCGAACTGCCGCTCGCCGTACGGATGGACGCCGACGGCCTGGCCACCGTGGAGACCGCCGACCCCACCCGGGCGCTGCACCTGCTGACCGGCTGGGCCCTGCGCGGCGGCGCGGCCCTGGACCGGCTCACCGTCGACCGGCCGAGCCTGGAGGACGTCTACCTGCGCCTGACCGGGCAGCCCGCGCCGCCGCACGCGGCACCCACCGAAAGGAGCACCCGGTGAGCACCACCGTCCCGGCGCCGCGGCGCGACCTCGCCCTGCTGTGGCACCAGATCCGCTACGAGCAACTGTCCTTCTGGCGCAACCCGCAGAGCGCCTTCTTCACGTTCGTCTTCCCGGTCGTGGTCATCACGGTCTTCGGCGCCATGTTCGGCGGCGGCGCGAGGAGTCCGTACTTCTACGGGCTGTCGGCGATGCAGTACTACGTGTCCACGATCGCCGCCGTCTCCGTACTGGGCTCGTGCTACAGCCAGTTGGCGATCGTGCTGTCGTCGCGGCGCCAGAACGGCATCCTCAAGCGGGTGCGGGCCACGCCCCTGCCGGCCTGGATGTACTTCGTCGGGCTGCTGGCGCACTGCGTCATGGTCAGCGCCGTGGACGTGGTCCTCATCGTCGCCGTCGGCCGGCTCTACGGCGTGCCGTGCCCCGCTCCTCTCCCAGTGGCCGGCCGTCGCGGTGACCCTCGTGCTCGGCGCGGCGAGCTTCTGCGCGCTCGGTGTCGCCGTGGCCTCCCTGATCCGCAACGCCGAGGCGGCTCCCTCGGTCGTCCAACTCGTCCTGTTCCCGCTGGTGTTCGTCTCCGGGACCTACCTCCCCATCCACTCCGGGGCGCTGGGCGCCGTCGCCGGCGCCCTGCCGGTACGGCCGTTCAACCAGGCGCTGCTCGGCACCTTCGCCCAGCACACCGGGTTCGACTGGCGCAGCCTCGGCGTCCTGCTCGTCTGGGGCCTGGTGGGCGCGCTGGTCGCCGTGCGCCGCTTCCGGTGGGACCCCCGGCCCGAGTGAGCGGGGCGGGCGGAAGAGGCGGATCAGGCGGGCCTGAGACACGCGCGGCGCCGCCGCGGGCGCGTGCCGGACGTCCGTGGCGGCGCCGGGAATCCGTAGCCTGGTGCGGTGTCCGGAAGGCGCCCCTTCGACGTGAGGAAGCGATGTCCGCGTTCGAGATCTCGACGGCCAGTGCGAGCGAGCTGCCGAAGTTCGGCGAGTGGGCGCACGACGAGCAGTGGAACCCGGGACTGCGCGACCTCCAGGCGTTCTTCGCCACCGACCCGAGGGGCTTCCTGCTCGGCCGGCTGAACGGCGAGGCGGTGGCCTCGGTCTCCGCGGTGCGCTACGGAACCGGCTACGGCTTCCTCGGCTTCTACATCGCCCGCGCCGCCGTGCGCGGCCAGGGCTACGGCATCCAGCTCTGGCGCGCCGCGATGGACCGCCTGGACGGCCGCACCGTCGGTCTCGACGGCGTCGTCGACCAGCAGGGCAACTACCGCAAGTCGGGGTTCCGCCGCGCCTGGAACCACGTCCGCTACGAGGGTGTGCCCGCCGCCGAACCGGCCCCCGGCGACATCCGGCTGATCGACGCCCGGACCGTGCCGTTCGCCGAACTCGCCGACTACGACCGCCGGTTCTTCCCCGCGCCGCGCGACGCCTTCCTCTCGCTGTGGATCGCGCTGCCCGGGCACACCGCGCTCGCGGCCGTGCGCGACGGGCGGCTGTGCGGGTTCGCCGTCCTGCGCCCCGCCCGCTCGGCCGCGCGCGTCGGACCGCTCTACGCCGGTACGCCGGACATCGCGCTCGCCCTGATCGACGGGCTCGCCGCCACGGCGCCCGGGACGCCCCTCGCCATCGACGTCCCCGACGCCAACCCGGCGTCGGTCGCCCTCGTGGAGCGCCTCGGCCTGCGCCCCACCTTCGAGGCCGCCCGGATGTACACCGGCCCCGACCCCGCCATCGACCTCCCCGGCCTCTTCGCCACCACGACCCTCGAACTGGGTTAGCGCTTCCGGGGGGTCACGCGGCGGCCGGTGCGGGGACGGGCGGAGCTCACAGGCCGGGGCCGCCCATCGGCGGTACCCGGTTGCTCGGGATGTAGTGGTTCACGATCGCCGAGTCGGGGTTGTACGCACCGCGGCGGTGGGCCTCGGGGTCGCCGTAGCGCGCGAGCCGGCGGCGGCCGGAGAGGGTGTCCCGGATCAGGGTGACGGTGCGGGTGAGCAGGCTCTTCATGGTTCCCCCGTGCTGGTCGAGGCTCGTGCTGGTCGAGGCTCTTTCCCGCAGTATGGGCCGGACCGGTGGGTTCCATGCCCGATGTGAGCAGAACTTGAGGTTGGCCGTCCCGGGACCTCGCGGCCGTCCCGATCGCGGGCGCTGTCAGCTTCCCGCGGAGGCGTCGGCGCCGGCCTCCGGCGGCTGCGCCATCGCCCAGCGGATCACCCCGGTCAGGCCGCGGCCGGCCAGGCGTATGCCGGTCTCCTCGACGATCGGCAGGTACGGCAGGCGCAACGGCGCGCGGGCCCACAGGGGGAGCAGGGCGACCGCGTTCGCGGCGAGCACGCCGTACGGCGCGCGGGCGCTCCACGGCAGCGGCGGGTCGAGCAGGAGGAAGCGCGCGGCCTCGCGCGCCTGCGGGGTGGACCGCAGCTCACCGCGGTAGGAGGCCAGGCAGGCCGCCAGTTCGGCGCGGTCCCGCGGCGGGTCCTCGACGCCCAGCGCGGTGGCGACCCGGGCGGCGTCGGCGACGTACCCGTCGTAGCCGGCGGCGTCGAGCCGATGGCCGCCGTAGCGCTGGTGGGCGCGCAGGAAGCTGTCGACCTCGGCGGCGTGCACCCAGCCGAGCAGGTGCGGGTCGGACGCCTGATAGGGCTCGCCGGCGGCGGTCGTGCCGCGGACCCGCTCGTGCACGCCGCGCACCAGCTCCACCGCTTCGCGCGCGTCCTCGGCGGTGCCGAAGGTCGTCACCGCGAGAAAGGTGCTCGTGCGCTGGAGGCGGCCCCACGGGTCGCCCTTGTACCCCGAGTGCGCGGCCACCGCGGCCATGGCCAGCGGGTGCAGCGACTGGAGCAGCAGGGCGCGCAGGCCGCCGATGAACATGGACGCGTCGCCGTGCACGGTGCGGATCGGCCGGTCCGGGCCGAACCACCGCGCGCCCGTCGCCTGGCGGAACCGGGTCCGGCGGGCGGGGCCCTCAGGACCGGCCACCCGGGCGAACAGCTCGGCTCCGACCCGGCGGCGCAGCGCGTCGAGTCCTGGCACATCGGGAAGGGGGATCGCCACGCCGCCAGCCTACGGCGCCGGTCCGGCCGCCCGGATGGCGGCCTCCCGCCCCGGGGGTCCCGGCGCCGGAAACGCCCGGTTCCGCGCCAGATGATCGGCAGGTCCGGGGGTATGCGGCCTAGGAAGCCGGTCGATCGAGGAGGACTGCGGTGGGAGAGTCGTCGATGCGGGCCGTGGGGTGGGCGCGGTCGCTGCCGCTGAACAGCGAGGCCAGGGTGGCGCGCCAGTGGGCGCTCCGGCACCTGGAGGGCCTCGGCTGGACCACCGCCGCGCCCGAGACGGTGGACGCGGTGCTGCTGACCGTCTCGGAACTGGTGACCAACTCCCAGGTCCACGCGCACAGCGCCGCCCAGTTGATGATGACCTGGGACAGCGAGTGCCTTCATGTCAGCGTGCACGACGACTCCCGCGAACTGCCCTCGGTCCGCGCGCCGAGCGAGGACCGTACGAGCGGTCGCGGGATGTTCCTGGTCGACGTGCTGGCCGACACCTGGCAGGCCCGCCCCTGCACGCACGGGAAGACCGTCACCGCGTGCTTCCACCCGCCGGAGCGTCCTGACAGCCGCCCGGCGGACGACTCCGGGTAGACCCGGCGGCGGGGCCGCGGAGCGCTCGCGGGCCCGGGCCCCGGCGTCGCACAGCCGGCGGGCGGGGGCGCCGACTCCCGCAGGTCGTGAACCGGAGGCGTAGCCTGGACGGCGTAGCGCCGAGCCGCCAGGGAGGCCGCGATGTTCAACTTCATGGACGAGTTGTTCGCGCCGGGCCGCAAGCACACCGAGGACGAGCGCAACCGCCTGGAGCTGACCCGGGAGGACGAGGGCAGCAGCGATCCCGCCCGCGGTCCGATAGACCTCGCCTCCGGTACGGTCACCGTCCGCACGCCCCGCCCGGCAGCCGAAGCGCCCCCGGCCGAGGAGGACCCGGCCGCTTAGGCCCGTACGACCCGGCGGCGTCCTCCTTGACGACCTCACCCTGAAGCGCCGGTTCGGCCGGCCCGAGCCGGACGCCGTCGTGCCGGCGCGCGTCGCGTGCCGGCTCTCTGTGTGTGGGTGGGTGCGCTCTGTGTCAGTGGGCTCCGGCGGGGGCGGAAGCGGTGGCCTCCTCGGCGAGGAGGGCGAAGGTGCGGGAGTCGCGTTCGTGCGGCGGACGCCCAAGCCTGTCCCGCGCGGCCCTTGAGCGGACGGGCCCGGGCGATGCCCGGGCCCGTCCGCATGCCCCGCCTCCTGCCGGGGGAGTGCCCGCGGCAGAGGGGGCCCGGGGCGGATGTGACTTGGGTCACAATGTGGCTGCCGAGGGATGAGTTCCGAGCCGCCGCGCGGTCCACCGCACCGACGACAGCACAGCGACGAGAGGCTCGTGATGACGGCCCAGCCCGCCCGTACCGCAGAATCCGCCACATCGCCGCACGGCGGCTACGCCCAGGTCAACGGCCTGAAGATGTACTACGAGAGCCACGGCTCCGGCCGCCCGCTGGTGCTGCTGCACGGCGGTGTGCTCACCATCGACCTGTCGTTCGGGGCGCTGATCCCCGCGCTGGCCGCGTCGCACCGGGTGATCGCGGTGGAGTTGCAGGGGCACGGCCGCACCGCGGACACCGACCGGGAGATGACCGTGCCGGCCCTGGCCGAGGATGTCGTGGCGCTGCTCGACGTGCTCGGGATCGAGCGGGCCGACTTCTTCGGCTTCAGCCTGGGCGGCATGACCGCCCTGGAGACCGCGATCCGCCACCCGGACCGGGTGGACCGCCTCGTCCTGGCCTCCGTCAGCTACCGGGCCGACGGCTACCTGGACGAGATCCGCGACCCTGCGCTGTTCGCGACGTCGACCCGGCTGCCCACCCAGGACGACTTCCAGGAGATGATGGACGCCTACACCGCGATCGCCCCGCACCCGGAGCACTTCCACGACTTCCTGGCCAAGACGTCGGTCGCGGCGCAGTACGAGGGCTGGTCGCAGGACGAGGTGCGGGGGATCGCCGCGTCCACGCTGCTGGTCCTCGGCGACACCGACTTCGTCCGCCTCGACCACGCAGTCGAGATGCACGGCCTGTTCCCCGACGCGCAATTGGCGGTCCTGCCCCGCTGTACGCACATGGACGTGATGCGCCGCAGGGACCTCATCCTGCCGATGGTCACGGACTTTCTCGACCGCGCGGACGACCGCGGATAGGCGCCGAGCCGGGCGCGCCGCTCCGTCCGGGCGCGGAAACCCAGTGGTGCGCCGCCCCGTCCTACCGGGCCGGAGGGGAGTCGGGCGGCGCGAGTAAACGGCCCATCTCCCGCGCCACGGCCCCGGGTTCGTCCAGCATCGACAGCACGTACGCGCCGGGCACCTCGGAGTACCGCCCCGCGGGCAGCAGTTCGGCCTGGCGGCGGCCGCGCGGACGGCCGGACGAGGACGCGCGGGCCGTGACCTTCGCCCTGCTGACCGCGATCGAGGGGGCGTTCATCCTCGGCCGCGGGCGGCGCTCCACCGAGCCGTTCCGGGCCGCGGACCGCAGCGTCGTGGCCTGTGCGGCGGCGCCGGCGGACGCGGGCACGCCGTCCGCGCCGGAGGCGTCAGCGGCGCCGTCCGACCGCCCGGCCGGCTGACCGTCCCACGGCCGCCCGCGGCCCGCGCCGGGTGCCGTAGCCCCGGAGCCGACCACCCCTTCCGAGGCCGGTCGGACCCGCCCGGCACACACGGCGTGCGGTGCCCCGGTGGCGTACGGATGATGGGTCACATGTGCGCGCCCCGCGGCGCACGCCCCCGTACGGCACGGACCGGGCCGACGCGCGGGGCCGGCGGCGGCCCGATCGCCCAGGAGAGGACACCCGTGCACGATCGTGCGACCCGCGCCGCCCGCGCATGCCGGGCCTACGTCCGCCGCGCCCCCGGCACGTACATCTGGCTCGCCGTGCTCTTCGTGACCACCGTCGTGATCCGGAGCGTCTCGCCGACGACGGCCCACCACATCCTGGAGAAGCGCTCGACCAACCTGCACTACCTGACGACGAGTCCGGTCCGCGTACTGATCAGCAGCGCCCTGTGGATCGCCGGCGGCGGCTGGTTCGGCTACTTCGTGCTCTACAACCTCTTCCACGTCCCGGCCGAGCGCTGGCTCGGCACCCTGCGCTGGCTGTGCGTGCTGCTCATCGCCCACGTCGGGGCGACCTTCGTCAGCGAGGGCGCGCTCGACTGGGGGATTCGCCACGGCTACGCCCCCGAGAGCGCCAGATACACCCTCGACTACGGCGTCAGCTACGCACTGGCCGGCGTCGAGGCGGTGCTCACTTATCTGATCACCGCCCCCTGGCGCTACGTCTACCTCGCCTGCGTCCTGCTCTTCTACGGTCTCGCCCTGATCCGGAGCCGCGACTTCACCAGCGTCGGCCACTTCACGGCGGTCCTGCTCGGCCTCGCCTGCTACCCGCTCACCCTCGGCCGCCCCGGCAGCTTCGACCCGGTGGCACGGCTCCGCGGCCTGCGGCGTCCGCGCCGAGCGTGAGCCGGCCGGCGGGCCGACTAGGCTGGCCGGATGCCTTCCGCCCTTGTTCTCGGGATAGATCCGCAGGTGATGCCCGGCATCGACGCGGACGCCGTTCGCGCCGGACTCGAAGGTGAGCTGGCCCGTTTCGGCGAGCGCGGTGTCGACGCGTCCATGACGCTGCTCACCTTCGACGAGTCGACGGGGTCCACCGAGTCCGCGATCGTCGCGGCCCTGACCGAACACCCGTGGGACGTTGTCGTGGTCGGCGGCGGCATCCGCAAGCCCGATGCGCTGGTGGCGCTCTTCGAGCAGGTCGTGAACCTGGTCCGCCGGCACGCACCGCAGGCCGCGATCGCGTTCAACACGAGCGGCGGCGACAGCGTCGAGGCGGCCGGGCGCTGGCTGTGAGCACTAGCTGTTCTGTCCGTGGAGGTTGCGGACGGTGAAGTGATCACGGCTCGGCGCCCCACGCAGAGCGCCATGTGCCCGGCCGACCGGAAATCGGGTGCGGACCGTCGGCGCGGTGGTGTGTGATCGGGGCATGGCGATCGTGTTGGGCAAGCCGGGAGTCGACGGGTTGGGCGAGGCCGTGGACGTGCTGCGGGAGTGGCAGCTGTTCTGTCCTGGGAGGTTGTGGACAGTGGTGATGATCACCGCCGAGGTGTCTTGAACGGGTGAGGGCCTTCCGGGTTCGGTGTGGATTGCGACATCTACACCAGCCGGAAGGCCCTCATGCCACACCGTAATGCACCCCTGACCGAGACCGGCCGTCTACGTCTGGCCCGCTGCGTCGTGGACGACGGCTGGCCGCTGCGCCGGGCGGCCGAGCGCTTCCAGGTCTCACCCACAACGGCCCAGCGTTGGGCGAGCCGTTACCGCCGGGACGGCGAGGCGGGGATGAGCGACCACTCCTCGCGCCCGCACCACAGCCCGCGCCGGACCCCGTCGCGCACCGAACGCCGCATCATCAAGGTCCGCGTCCTGCGCCGCTGGGGGCCGGCCCGCATCGCACACCTGCTCCACCTGAACCCCTCCACCGTCCACCGGGTCCTGACCCGCTACGGCCTGGCCGCTACCCACCTGGACCGCGCCACCGGCCGCGTCATCCGCCGCTACGAACGCGACCGGCCCGGCGAACTCGTCCACGTCGACATCAAGAAACTCGGCAACATCCCCGACGGCGGCGGCCACAAGATCCTCGGCCGCCCGGCCGGCCGCAAGAACCGCTCCGCCGCCGGCTACTCGCTACCTCCACACCGCCGTCGACGACCACTCCCGCCTGGCCTACAGCGAGATCCACCCCGACGAGCAAGCAGCAGACCGCCACCGGCTTCTGGACCCGCGCACAGCACCTTCTTCACCACAGGCCGGGATCACCGTGGAACGCGTCCTGACCGACAACGGCTCCTGCTACCGCTCCCGCCTCTGGCGCGACACCCTGACCGCGGCCGGGATCACCCACAAACGCACCCGCCCCTACCGGCCCGCAGACCAACGGCAAGGTCGAACGCTTCAACCGCACCCTGCTCGACGAATGGGCCTACGCCAAGCCCTACCGCTCAGAACACGAACGACGCGCAAGCATTCCCGCAATGGCTCCACACCTACAACCACCACCGCGGACACACCGCACTCGGCGGCCAACCACCCGCCACCCGCGTCCCCAACCTCACGGGGCAATACAGCTAGCGGTGGTTTGTTAATCCGGGGAGTAGAGGTCAAGTGGGTGGCCTGCGCCGACGGCGTCGATCAGGGCTTGGAGTTCGGGTGGCGGGGGTGCGTTGGTCCAGGCTCGCCAGCAGCGTTGGAGGGTGGTCCAGGGTGCGAGCCAGGCCCGGACAGCGCGGATCGCCTGCGGCCAGCTGGTCGGGTGAGGCTGGTGGGGTCTGCTTGGTCCCCCTCTCAGCGGGCCCTGCCGGCGTTGCCGTCGGCGGAACCGCGGAAACGTCGGCGGGCTTCCGCTTCGAGGGTTGGGCGAGCCAGGTGTCCCAGCAGAACGAGAATGCGCAGGTGACCAGGGTCTGGTGGCGGCGGATCGCGGTGTCGGAGCGGACCTGGAAGTCGGCCCAGCCGAGTTCGTCCTTGATCTGTTTGTAGCTCTGCTCGATCCAGTGCCGGATGCCGTAGATCCGGACGACTTCTGCCAGGTCGGCGGCTGGTTCGGGGCTGTCGGCCTCGCGGGGGCTGCCGGGGCGGGGCAGGTCGGTGGCCAGGTACCAGGTGGACTGTGCAGGTAATGTGGCTGGGTCGGTGGTGGCCACGACCAGGCGGACGTTGCCGTCGGGTCCCCACCAACCGAGGGTCACCTCGGCGGCCCACCAGGTCTCGGTGTGCCCGTCGCGGAAGGTCCGCCCGATCGCAGTCCAGTCCCCGGGATTCTCAAGGTCCGTCCAGGTCAGGGCACGGGCTGCGTGGACGGGGGTGTAGGCGTCCTTGCCGTAGGCCCAGGTGCCATGGCTCGGTTTGAGGGCCATGACGAACGGCAGTCCCGCCGCGTGGAGGTCTCTGCGGAAGCCGTCCTGGTCACCGTAGGCGCAGTCGGCGGCCACGGCCCGGAAAGCCAGCCCGGCGGCCTTCGCGGTGCGGGCGAGTTCGGCGGCGATCTGAAGCTTCGTGCGGAAGCCGGGGTCGCTCTTGCCCTTGGGGAAGTGGTGAGCGGGGCTGTAGGGCACCGCGTGCAGCGGGTAGTAGAGGTTCTCGTCGGCCCAGCAGGTGGTCACGGTGACGATGCCGTTGTCGGTCTTGCCCAGCCGGCCCAGCCACTGCCGGCCGATGTGTGCGGTCGCCTTGCCGTCCTTGCGGTCCCCTGAGTCGTCGATCACCAGCACCCCGCCGGGGTGCGGCCTGGTCGCGGGGTCGGCCAGCAGTAGGGCCACTCTGCGGGCGTTGACCTGCTCGTGGTCCCAGGTCGACTCGGACAAGAAGAACTGCAGCCGCTGCACCGAGGGGTGTTGGGCACCGACGACTGGTTCGGTGCCGGCCAGACAGGTCAGCGTCTTGTTGCGGTCACGAGGCAGCAGCAGCCCCGCGAGGTACTCACGGAATCCCCGACGCTGTGCCAGTGTGGAGAAGAGGTCATCAAAGCGTGCGGCGTAGGCTTCCAGCGGGCCCGGAGCGGGCGGACACGGCACACGGCGGGTCATCACAGCTCCCAGGCAGCAAGGCGACGTTCCTCTGCTACCGGCTTACTACGCCCCTGACCCGCCGTCAACAAACCACCGCTAGTGCTCGGCCGGGGCCGGGACGAGGCCGTCGGTGACCAGGCCGGCCAGGATCGCCTCGCCCAGGGTCTGCACCGCGGACTGCGGGCGGACCATCACGGTGATCTCCTTGATCCGGTCCTCGGGGCCGAGGTGCAGGATGTCGACGCCGTGGATCTCCTTGCCGTTCACCGTGGCCCTGAAGAGCAGGACCGCCGCGGGGCCCTCCGTACCGTCCGTGCCGGATTCGGCGGCGCCGTCGAAGCGGCCGACGTAGCGGAAGTCCTCGAACGTACGCACAAGGACTCCGAACAGGCCCATCACCAGCGGCCGGCCCTCGAACGGCTTGAACTTCACCGGGCTGTACAGCCGGATGTCCTCGGTGAACAGGTCCTCCAGGGCCGCGAGGTCACGACTGTCGACGGCGGCACGGAAGCGGTCGGCGGTGGCCATGGCTCCTCCTGATGGTCGAGCGAATACTCATGGATAGGATTAGTCACTTTCTTGACTATCATGAGTGAGGGGTCCGTGGACAGAGGCAAGGAGGTGGCCCGATGGCGTTGCGCCACGCCGTGCTCGCGGCGCTCCTCGACGAGGAGCTGAGCGGGTACCAGTTGGCCAAGGCGTTCGACATGGGCGTGGCGAACTTCTGGCACGCGCTGCCGCAGCAGTTGTACGCCGAACTGGCCAGGCTGGAGGCGGAGGGTCTGGTCGCGGGCCGCGAGGTGGTCCAGGACACCCGGCCCAACAAGCGCCTGTTCAAGGTCACCGACGCCGGGCTGGCAGAGCTGGAACGGTTTGCCGCGACAGCCGGGAAGCCCTCGTTCATCCGCGACGACCTGCTCGTGAAGGTCCAGGCGGCCGACCACCTCGACACCGAGGTGCTGGTCGCGCACCTCACCGAACGGGCCGCCTTCGCCGAGGCCAAGATCGAACTGCTCGGCGGGCTGCTGGCCACAATGCGGGGCGACCGCGGCGAGGAGGAGTTCCTGCGCCACGGTGAGAGGATCGGGCCCTACCTGACCGGCAGGCGCGGACTGGACTTCGAGCGGGGCAACCGGGACTGGTGCCTGCGCACCGCGGCGGTCCTGCGCGACAGGCAGGCCGCCCGCGCCCGCTGACGACCGCTCAGTCCTCAGCCGGGACGCGGGCCGGACGCCCCTCGCGCGGGCCGCGTGGCGGTCACCGGCACTGATCGGGCCGGTCCGGCCGGCGTCGGTGCCGTGGCCGGACCGGTGGTCGTAACGGATCAGTGCGTGGCGGCCGGCAGTGGTGCGCCGCCCGGACTGCGAGTGCTGTGCGGCGCGGCCACCGGACCCCGCAGCCGGCTCACCGTCTGGGCCGACCGCGACGGACTCCGGCTGAACGCAGCGAATCCCGACGGCAGTTGCCTGGAAGCGGCAACGGGTTACAGGGTGCTTTGAGCCGCGCCCTACTGATCGCGGCCTGACCCGCGATACGCCGAACCCGCGGTCGGCGGACCTCCGGGGCTCCTCTGCCGTGGGACCCCGGGGTGGTCCGACCGCATCTCCGGGCCGGGCGAGCGAGCCCTACCGGCCTGCGACCGCCCGATGCCGCCGCCGGGCGAACCGCGCTGATGCCGACTGGTGTTCGGCGCCCGGTTCAGTCCTTGACGTGGCGGGCGAACCGCTCGTGGGCGGCCTGGCGGCTGGTGCCGAAGGCGCGGCCGACGGCCTCCCAGGACACCAGGCCGCTGCGGGCGGCGCGGACCGCGCCGAGGCTGTAGCGCGGGGCCGCCTGCTCGATGCGTGCGGCGACCCGCAGTGCGGTGATCTGCTGACTCTCGGAGAGTTCCTCGACGCGCCGCTGAAGTGCGGCGAGCATCTGCTCCACGTCGTGCGGAATGGCGCCCTCGGCCTCGGTGACGTGGTATTCCCAGTCGGCGTACGGCCCGGTGGGCGCCTCGTAGCCCTCGGTCGCCTCGTCGTCGCCCCAGTCGATCGGATGCGTGTCACTCCCGCGCCACCCGCACTCGCAGGCGCCCTTGACCGCGACCGCGCGTGGGCCGTCGGCGCCGTTGTAGAACCACCAGGCGTTCCGGCCCCCGGGCCCCGGGCGCGGCTCGCCGCCGTCCGCCAGCACCGCCGTCACGTAACCCTCGTGGCGGCCCGTCTCGTCGGTCCAACTGCTCATACCTCAGCCCCTTCGCGGCCGGAGTGCCCGTCAAGAGTCTCCGAAGGGCGGCACGGCCGTCAAGGAACCCTGACAGGACGGGCGGCCCGCAGCCCGGCGGCCTCGGCTTCGGGAACGCCCGGGCCCGCGGCCGGAGTTCGGGACGCGTCGTCGACAGGCCGCAGCCGACGGGACCCCGCTGACCCCGGTCTGCGTCTTTCGGCGTATTCCCGCGCCTCGCGACAGGTGCAACGCTGTCCCCACCCCCGAGATGCGCCCCGCCCGCTCCCAGCAGGGCGGGGCGCGCTGACGTACCCGGCCGGACAGGGCGTCTGCTGCTCGGCGTCACCGCCGACCCGCACCCGCTCCCCGGAACCCCCGCGGTTCGGCCCGACGTGGCGCCCGATCGTCCAAGGCTGCGGGGGCCGCCCGGCTTCCTGACGCCCTCCGCGCGCCGCCGCTCGCGGTCCGGGCCCGCGAGCCCGGTGACAGCGCCCGGGCCGGGCGGCCTCGTGGACCACGGCGCGGCCGCGGACCGGGCCGGTGGCCGGCCGTCTCCTTGGCGCGTCATGCCTGGTTCCGGCCCATGGAGGAAAGGCCCGGCCCGCCATAATCGACCCATGGGAAAGAGCTATGAGCGGATAGACGGCAGGCTGCGGGCCTTCATCGAGGCGCAGCACATCTTCTTCACCGCGACGGCGCCGCTGGGCGGCGACGGCACCGTCAACCTTTCGCCCAAGGGCCTGAACGGCTCGTTCGCGGTGCTCGACGAACTCACCGTGGCGTACCTCGACTTCGCCGGCAGCAACGCCGAGACGATCGCCCATCTGCGCGAGAACGGCCGTATCACCCTCATGTGGTGCGCTTTCGAGGGCCCGCCCAACATCGTGCGCGTGCACGGCCGCGGCGAGCCGGTCTTCCGCGACGACGCGCGGTGGGGCGACCTGATGGCGCACTTCCCGGACATCGACCCGACCCGGCACGGCCTGCGCGCGATCATCGTGGTGACCGCGGAGAAGATCCGCGACACGTGCGGGTACGCCGTCCCGTTCATGACCTACGACGAGGACCGCCCGCTGCACGCGTCGCGGTTCGCGCGCGAGACCGACGAGTCGCTCGACGTCGTACTTCCAGAAGAAGGAGCACGTCGCGACGAGCATCGACGGCCTGCCGGGGCTGCCGTTGCCGCTGCCCCGGCTTCCGCGTACCGCGTGACACGAGGGGCCGCCGCCCGGCGCCGGGCGGGCCGGGCCGCTCCTCGGCTTCAGGCGCTTCACCGATCCCTCGGTGCGCCCGGTCCCCGGCTCCGCAGGGTGGCCGTCTCCAGGTGACCCGAGGCGTGCGGACCGGGTGTGCGGCACGATCCGCGCGTCCGGGGGCCTGGGCGCTGATCGCGCGCGTCGAGTCGTCGAACCCCGCGGGTCCCGCCGTGCCCGCGCGGGCGTCGTCGGTGCCCGGCGAGACGGACAGGACGTCCGGGGAGCAGCGGCAGGTGATCGCAGGCCTGCGGCCACATCCTGCGACGGCATCCACCCGTGATCGCCGGGCGCCAGCTTGTGGAGGGCCGGGCCGGCGCGGAGCGCGTTGCGCCGTTGGACGGACGCGGCCCCACCAACGGCCGACCTCCGCGAGTCGTCCGGTGGCGGCCCTTGCCGGGCGTGATTGAGTCGCGGGATCGGGGAGGTCTCCGACGATCAGTCACACCGACGACACCGGCGCAACGGGCAGGGCCGTCGAACGGCGGCGCGAAGCCCCGGACCGCGGGACCTCAGCCTTCCCGGCTTCGTGATCAGAGGACGAAACCCAGTGGACGACCACATCACCCCGCGCCGGGTCGTGATCATCGGCGGTGGCTTCGCCGGGCTGTTCGCCGTGCGGGCGCTTCGCAGGGCCCCGGTCCAGGTGACCCTGATCGACCGCAACGCCCACCACCTCTTCCAGCCGCTGCTGTACCAGTGCGCCTCGGGAATCCTTTCCAGCGGCCAGATCGCCCAGCCGCTGCGCGCCGTCCTGCGCCGCCACGACAATGTGCGCTGCCTGCTCGCCACGGCCACCGACGTCGACGCCGCGGCGCGGGTCGTACACGCGCAGGCCGCCGACGGCAGCGCACAGGCCGTTCCCTACGACGACCTGATCGTGGGCGCCGGCGTACGGCAGTCGTACTTCGGGCACGACGAGTTCGCCGAGCACGCGCCCGGGCATGAAGACGCTCGAGGACGCGCTGACGGTGCGTCGCAAGATCTACCGGGCCTTCGAGGCGGCCGAGGCGAGCGCCGACCCGCGGGAGCGCTCGCAATGGCTCACCTTCGCGCTGGTGGGAGCCGGTCCGACCGGAGTGGAACTCGCCGGGCAGATCCGTGAGATCGCCACCCACACCCTCGACCGTGAGTTCTCCGCCATCGATCCGAGCCGGGCCAGGGTGCTGCTGTTCGACGGGTCGGACGCCGTGCTGGGGTCCTTCGGCCCGGTGCTGTCCCGCCGCGCCGTCCGCACCCTGGACGGCCTCGGCGTCGAAGTCCATCTGGGCGCGATCGCCACGCAGGTGGACGAGGGCGGTCTGACGGTACGCCGACAGGACGGCGGTACGGAGCGGTACGACGCGCGGACGGTGCTGTGGACCGCCGGGGTCGAGGCGCCACCGCTGGCAACCGCCCTGGCCCGGGCGACCGGCGCGGAGCAGGACCGGGCGGGGCGGATCAAGGTCGAGCCGGACCTGACGATCCCGGGCCACCCGGAGATCCGGGTCGTCGGCGACCTGATGAGCCTGGACAGGCTGCCCGGCATGGCGGAGGTCGCCATGCAGACCGGCGCGTACGCGGGCCGCCGCGTCCGGCACCGGGTCGAGGGCAGGACCCGCGAGCCCCGGCCCTTCCGCTACCTGGACCTGGGCAGCGCCGCGTACATCTGCCGCGGGCGGGCGGTCGTCAAGATGGGGCGGCTGCACGCGTCGGGTGTGCCGGGCTGGCTGATCTGGCTCTTCATCCACATCGTCTTCCTCACCGGCTTCCGCAGCCGGATCGGGGCGCTGATGAGCTGGGCGGTGGTGTTCATGTCCGGCTCCCGCCGCGAACGCGTCTTCACCACGATCCGCTAGAGGGCGAAGCCGGAGGCAGGGCCGTGACGCAGGATCAGGTGTTCGCCGGGCTGGGGCTGATCGCCGTACTGGCCGTCGGCTCGCAACTGGTGGCGAGCCGGCTGCGCATCCCGGCGCTCCTGGTCCTGCTGCCCGCCGGGTTCGCCGCCGGCGCGCTGACCGACGACGTCAACCCGAATCGGCTTTTCGGCGCGGCCTTCTCCCCGATGGTGTCGCTGGCCGTGGCGGTGATCCTCTACGACGCGGGCCTCGGCCTGGACGCGCGGCGGTTGCGGGGGCACACCCGGCGTGTCGTGATCCGGCTGATCTGGATCGGTGTGCTGGTCACGTGGGCGGCGGCGGCCCTGCTGGCGGTGCCCCTGCTCGGCATGTCGAAGGGGGCGGCGGTGATGCTCGGCGCGATCCTCGTGGTCTCCGGGCCGACCGTGGTCGGCCCGCTGCTGAACTTCGTCCGCCCCAGCGAGCGCCTCCAGCGCGTCCTGGTCTGGGAGGGCTCGCTGATCGACCCGGTCGGCGGCATCCTGGGCGCGCTCGTCTTCCACGGGGTCGTCGCGGCCGACCGCGAGGGGGCCGCTCACCAGGTGGGGGCGTTCGCGGCCAGCACGGGGATCGGCCTGGCGGGCGGCGTGGTGGGCGCCGCCCTGCTGTGGCTGGTCCTCCACCGCCTGCGGCTGGACGAGGTGCTCGGGACGACGGTGCAGCTCGGCGCGGTGGTCGGCCTGGCGGCCGCCTGCGACGTGCTCCGCGACGACACCGGCCTGATCGCGGCCGTCGTCATGGGGATGGCGCTGGCCAACCTGCCGGGCCTGGACCTGCCGGCGCGCCGGCCGTTCTTCGAGACGCTGGTCTCGCTGGTCATCGGGCTGCTCTTCGTCTCCATCTCCGCGACGGTGACACCGCACTCGCTGCGGCACGTGATGCTGCCGACGCTCGCCCTCGTCGCCGTGCTCGTCCTGGTGGTCCGGCCGCTGGTCGCGGCACTGGCCACCCTCGGTACGGATCTGCCGCCGGGGGAACGGGCGTTCGTGGGCTGGATGGCGCCGAGGGGCATCGTCGCCGCGTCCACCGCGTCGACGTTCTCGGCGACGCTGGTCGGCAAGGGAATCGGCGGCGCCGCCAAGATCCTGCCCGCCACGTTCGTGGTGATCGTCGTCACGGTCACGCTGTACGGACTCACCGCGCATCCGGTCGCCCGTCGCCTGCGGGTGCTGCGTCCGGCCCGTTCCCGCCCGCTGCTGGTCGGCGGCGCCGCGTGGGTGGTGGACCTGGGCCGGGCGTTGCGTACGGCCGGTCTGGACGTGCTGATGTGGGCGGGCCTGGCCGTCGAGCGCGAACGGATCGCGGCGGCCGGCCTCGCGCTGGCCCCGGGCGAACTGCTCGCGGACGCCAGCGGGGCCGGCGCGCGGCTCGAAGGGATCACCGGGGTGTTGCTGCTGACCGAGGAGGACGACTTCAACGCCCTCGCGGCGATGACCCTGCGCGGGAACGTCGAGGGCCCGGTCCACCGGCTCGGGCCGCTGAGCGGCAGCCACGGGGTGGTCGCCCCGTACGCCGGGGACGCGACGCTCTTCGGCGGCGGCCTCAGCCGGCCCGAGCTGGCCCGCCGGTACGAGCACGGGGCGCGGATCGTGACCGCCGAGGCCGACGCCGGTGTCCCCGCCGGGCACGACGTGCTCTTTCTCGTGACGGCGGACGGGCGGCTCGTCCCCGTCACGGAGGAGGGGCGCCCGGCGGCCCGGCCCGGGGACGTCGCCGTCCTGCTCGGTCCGGCCGCCGGGCGACCGTCGCGGTAGCGGGTTCAGTGCGGTTCGGCGTCGAGCGCCTTGTCGAGGGTGGTGGCGGCCATGATCAGGGCCAGGTGGGTGAACGCCTGGGGGAAGTTGCCCAGTTGCTCGCCGCTCGGGCCGATCTCCTCGGCGAAGAGGCCGACGTGGTTGGCGTAGGTGTGCATCTTCTCGAAGGTGTAGCGGGCCTGGCGCAGCCGCCCGGCGCGGGCGAGCGCGTCGACGTAGAGGAAGGTGCACAGGCTGAAGGTGCCTTCCGAGCCGCGCAGTCCGTCCGGGGAGGCGGCCGGGTCGTAGCGGTAGACGAGGCTGTCGGAGACCAGCGTGCGGTCCATGGCGTCCAGGGTGGACAGCCAGCTCGGGTCCTTCGGGGCGAGGAAGCCGACCCGGGGGATCAGCAGCAGCGAGGCGTCCAGGACGTCGCCGCCGTAGTGCTGGACGTAGCGCCTGCTCCTTCTCGCTCCAGCCGCGCTCCATCACCTGCTCGAGGATGGCGTCGCGGGTGGCCGTCCACCGCGCGGTGTCGGCGGGCCGGCTGAACTCGGCCGCCAGTCTCAGCGCCGCGGTCGAAGGCCGACCCAGCACATCACCCGGCTGTAGGTGAAGTCCTTGCGCCCGCCGCGGGTCTCCCAGATGCCCTCGTCGGGCCGGTCCCAGTGAGTCGGCGAGCCAGTCCAGGGTCCTGGCCAGCGCCTTCCAGCCCCGGTAGCCGGCCTGGACGCCGATCTCGTGCCCCTCGGACAGGGCGTAGAGGGCCTCGCCGTAGATGTCGAGCTGGAGCTGGTCGGCGGCGGCGTTGCCGACCCGGACGGGGTACGAGCCGCGGTAGCCCTCGAAGTGCTCCAGGATCTCCTCGGTCAGCAGGGGCTCGCCGTCGACCCGGTACATGATCTGGAGCGGCTTCGCCGCCGTTGCCCTGCCCGTCGTGCAGCCGGTCGCCGAGCCAGTGGGTGAAGGCCGTCGCCTCCTCGACGAACCCGAGGTCGAGCAGTGCCCGCACCGACAGCGACCCGTCGCGGACCCAGGTGTAGCGGTAGTCCCAGTTGCGCTCGCCGCCGACCTGCTCGGGCAGTCCCATGGTGGCCGCCGCGACCGGGGCGCCGGTGGGCGCGTAGGTGAGGAGCTTGAGGGTGATCGCGGAGCGGTGCACCATGCTCCGGCCAGCGGCCCCGGTAGTTGGCGGTCGCGCAGCCACCGCTGCCAGAACTCGACCGCGTCCCAGAGCTGCTCGGTGATCCCGTCGACCGTGGGCGGCGGGGGGCGGCGCTCCGTCCGGCGTCGCAGACGGTGAAGATCGCCGCTGCCGCCTCACCGTCGCCCAGCGTGACCGTGCCGCGGACGTCGTGCGCCGTCCCGCTCCAGCGGGAAGGTGCACTGCAGGTGCGCGGCGATCCCGGGGGCCCGGAACACCGCGCCGCTCGGGGCGCAGGTCGAGTTCGTGGCACGGCCCGCCCGTAGTCGAAGCGCGGGCCGGCACTCCATGGTGAACCGCACGGTGCCGCGCACGCAGCGCACCGTGCGGATCAGCGTGTGGCGGTCGGTCGGGGTGCGGCCGGCGGTTCGGCGGCATCCAGTCGATCACCTCGCCGACGCCGTCCGGTGACATGAACCGGGTCACCAGCACGGCGGTGTCCGGGTAGTAGAGCTGCTTGAAGGTGCCGCCCGGCTGCTCGGGCGCCAGCCGGAAGTAGCCGCCGCCGTCGTGGTCGAGCAGCGCGGCGAAGATGCTCGGCGAGTCGAACCGGGGAGCGGCGAACCAGTCCACGACGCCCTCCGAGGAGACCAGCGCGGAGGTCTGCAGATCGCCGACGAGGCCGTGCTCGGCGATGGGCGGATAGCGTTCCATGGGCATCCCCATCCCTCAGCGTGGCCTCGACGGCCTATTGATGGAAAGCGGGCCCTGACCGGTCCGCGTTCGAGGATTGGGCAGAAAGAGCGTTTCCAGCACAGCACGGCGTGGATGTCCCCGCACGTCGATCATGGTGCCGAGCTGCGCCGAAAGGCGAGATCTGCCGGTCGGTGGAATTCGTGCGACGCTGTGATCGATGGCCTCAGCATGGCCGTCAGTCAGCTGGGCGACGACTTCACGAGAGGTGCGAAATGACTAGTGCAGAAATTCGCCGGGACAATGTGGACAGTCGCGGGAAAATCCAGTGGGCCTCCGGCTGGACCGCTTTCGCGGCCGCCCTGATGATCTTCGGCGGGCTGATGGCGATATTCGAGGGCATCTCCGCCATCGCCAAGGACAGCGTCTTCGTCTCCACCCGGAACTACAGCTTCGCGTTCAATCTCACCGGTTGGGGCTGGATTCACCTCGCCCTCGGCGTCCTGGTCCTGCTCGCGGGATTCGCACTGATCCGCGGTGCGCTGTGGGCGCGGGTGGTCGGCGTCGTACTGGCCGGCCTGTCGATGTTCGCCAACTTCATCTGGCTGCCGCACTACCCCTTCTGGGCCGTGGTGCTGATCGCCATCGACATCTTCATCATCTGGGCCCTGGCCGTCGCCCCCGGCCGCGAGGCCCGTCACTAGCCGCCCTCGTCCTCCCGGCTGCCCGGCGCCGAGGCTCTGGCGGGCGGAAGTTGGGCCGTTCGGCCTTGCGCCGTAGTTCCAACGGGCGAACGGATGATGCGCCGTCAGCCGCCCGCCGATCGGCAGTGGTTCCTTTGCAGGGCGGACTCCGCCGGATCTCCGCGCATCCGCCCCTCAAGGGAGATCCGAGTGGACACCAGCGGCAGCAGGCCCGTCCCGCAGATCCTCAAAGGCCAGAAGGCGCTCGTGACGGGCGCCAACTCCGGGATCGGCAAGGCCACGGCGATCGGCCTGGCGCGCGCGGGCGCGGACGTGGTGGTGAACTACGTCGCCGGGGCGGACGAGGCCGAGAAGGTCGTGCGCGAGATCGAGGGCCTCGGCGTCCGCGCCTACGCGCACGAGGCGGACGTGTCGCAGGAGGACCAGGTCGTCGGGATGGTCTCCCGCATGGTCGCGGAACTCGGCACCATCGACATCATGGTGGCCAACGCCGGCCTGCAACGCGACGCCCCCAGCACCGAGATGACCATCGAGCAGTGGCGCAAGGTCCTGGACGTCAATCTGACCGGCCAGTTCCTGTGCGCCCGCGAGGCCGCCAAGGAGTTCCTGCGGCGCGGTGTCGTCCCCGAGGTCTCCCGTTCCGCCGGGAAGATCGTCTGCATGAGCTCGGTCCACCAGATCATCCCCTGGTCGGGCCACGTGAACTACGCATCGTCCAAGGGCGGTGTCCTGATGCTGATGCAGACTCTCGCGCAGGAACTCGCGCCCAGCGGAATCCGGGTCAACGCCGTGGCGCCCGGCGCGATCCGCACCCCCATCAACCGCAGCGCGTGGGACACCCCGCAGGCCGAGGCCGAACTGCTGAAGCTGGTCCCGTACCGCCGCGTGGGCGACCCCGAGGACATCGCGAACGCGGTGACCGTGCTCGCCTCCGACCTGATGGACTACGTCGTGGGAACGACGATCTACGTGGACGGCGGCATGACGCTCTTCCCCGGATTCGCCACCGGCGGCTGACCCGGGCCCTGCCCGAGCCGCTCCACCGCCCAAGCCGCCCATGACGATCCGCCGAGCCCCGAGGCCCTTTTGAACAGCGCGCTCCAACGTCTGGCGCAGTCCCCGCCACCCGCACAACTCCTGCCCGCCCGGGAGCTGATGGCCTTCACCCTGGGCTCCCACATCCTGCTGGTTCCCTTCGGTGTGGCCCTGCCAGCCATCACCCTGCTGATGCACTACCGGGGGCTGCGCAAGGGCGACCCCGTCGCGTTGCAGCTCGCGCGGCGCTGGTCGGCGGTGATGGCCGTCCAGTTCGCGATCGGCATCGTCACCGGCACCGTGCTCTCCTTCGAGTTCGGGCTGCTGTGGCCGCACATGATGGGCCGCTGGGGCGACGTCTTCGGACTCGGATTCGGCATCGAGGCATGGGCGTTCTTCCTTGAGGCGATCCTCATCGCCATCTACCTCTACGGCTGGCGCCGGCTCAAGCCGTGGACGCACTTCTGGCTCGCGGTGCCCCTGCCGCTGACCGCTCTGATGGGCGCCTTCGGCATCGTGGCCGCGAACTCCTGGATGAACACCCCGCGCGGCTTCACGGTCGGCGCCGACGGCAAACCCGGCGCACGTCAACGTCCAACAGGCCGTCTTCACCCCGATGTTCGGCCCCGAGTACTGGCACTTCGTGGTCGGCGTGATCCTGACCGCGGCGTACGTCGTGGCCGGGGTGTACGCGGTCGGCTGGCTGCGCGGGCGCCGGGACCGCTACCACCGGCTCGGCTTCACCGTGCCGTTCACGGTCGCCGCGATCCTGACCCCGGTGCAGTTCGTGCTCGGCGACTCCATCGCCCGATCCGGTCTTCCACAAGCAGCCCACGAAGTTCGCGGCCAGCGAGATCGTCTGGAAGACCGACACCCACGTACCGGAGTACCTGTTCGGCCGGCTGCACTCCGACGGCACGATCTCCGGCGGGCTGAAGATCCCCCAACTCGACTCGATCCTGGCCGGATTCAGGCCGGACACCAAGGTGCAGGGGCTCACCGCGGTCGCCGCGAGCGACCGGCCGACCACCACCCAGGCCACCATCGTGCACTGGACGTTCGACATCATGGTGACGATCGGCAGCCTGCTGATCCTGCTCGCGCTCTGGTACGGCTGGTGCTGGCTGCGCCGCCGCGACCTGCCCCGGTCCCGCTGGTTCTTCCGCTCCGCCGCCGTCGCGGGCGCCGCCTGCCTGGTCACGGTCGAGTGCGGCTGGATCACCACCGAGGTGGGGCGCCAGCCCTGGATCGTCTACCAGCACATGCGCGTCTCCGAGGCCGTGACCGGCACCCGCGCCTCGTCCCTGTGGGCGATGTTCGGCGTCGTCATGGGGGTGTACGTCCTGGTCTTCGGCGCCTTCGTGACCATCCTGGTGCGGATGAGCCGGCGCTGGCGGCTGGCCGACGAGGGGCTGCTCACGGGGGCCGGCGCCGAGGACACGGAGGGCGGCACCCCTTACGGGCCCCGCCCCGAGGCCGCGCCGCAAGCCGTGGGCGCGGCGACCGGCCGCGACACCGCCGGCCCGGACACGGGCGCCGCCCGATGACCGCGGACATCGTCGCCTGGGTGCTGCTCGTCGCGGTGGGCGCGTACGCCTGCGCGGGCGGCACGGACTACGGCGCCGGCTTCTGGGACCTGTTCGCCGGCGGCGCCGAACGCGGCAAGCGCCCCCGCTGGCTCGTCGACCACGCCATGGAACCGGTCTGGGAGACCAACAACGTCTGGCTGATCTTCATCCTGGTCATCATGTGGACCGGCTTCCCGGTGCTCTTCGAGACGGTCTTCTCGGCCATGTGGCTGCCGCTGGCGCTCGCCGCGATCGGTCTGGTCCTGCGCGGCGCCGGCTTCGCCCTGCGCAAGCCCACCCGGAGCCTGGCCCAGCGCAGGATCTACGGCGCCGTCTTCGCCCTGTCGTCCCTGCTGACGCCCTTCTTCCTCGGCGCGGCCGTCGGCGGACTGGCCACCGGGCACGTGAAGCCGGGGACGGGCGCCTCCGCCGACGCCTGGTCCAACAAGACCTCCGTGATCGCCGGCCTTCTCACGGTCGCCGCGACGGCCTTCCTCGGCGCGGTGTTCCTGTCCGCCGACGCCCGCCGCTTCGACGCCCCCGACCTGGTCCGCTACTTCCGGCTGCGGGCCTCGCTCAGCGTCGCCGTCCTGGCGGTGCTCGCGGTGATCGGCCTCGCCGTCACCCGCGACGACGCACGCTATGTCCACGACCGCCTCACCAGCGGCGCCGGGCTGGTGCTCGTACTGGTGGCGGCCGTCAGCGCGCTGGCCACCGTGGCGCTGCTGTACCGCACCTGGACCGGCTGGGCGCGGATCACGGCGGTCGCCGCCGTGGCCCTGGTCGTCATCGCGTGGGGGGTGGCCATGCGGCCGTATCTGCTGCCCACCTCGCTGACCGTGGCGCAGGCGGCCGGCGCGACGCCCACGATGCGCTGGCTGCTGCTGGTCTCGGCCATCGCGGTGGTGCTGGTCGGACCGCCGCTGGTGCTGCTCTACCGACTGGACACCCGCGGCGTCCTGCAGCCGCTCACCGAGACCGACCTGCGCCAGAACTCGCGGGCGCAGGGCCCGGAGGGGCCCCGGCCGGACTGACGCGGTGCTGCTCGCCGCACAGTGCCGCCGCTCGCCTGCCCGGCCGGCCGGCGCCGGGCCGGGTGGGAGCGCGGGCCACGGAACGGACGGGTCCGGACGGCGCCGAGGGAGGAGACAGCGGGTGGACGGATCGGGTACGCGGCCGCCGGTCGTACTGGTGGCGGGAGTGGCGGGCTCGGGGAAGAGCACCGTCGGCTCGGCGCTCGCCGGGTGGCTCGGGGTGCCCTTCCTGGAGGGCGACGAAGTCCACTCGGCCGCGAACGTCGCCAAGATGACGGCCGGCCGCGCACTGGACGACGCGGACCGAGCCGCCTGGCTGAGTGCCGTCGCCGACCGCATCCGCCGCGCGGCCGAGGCCGGTGAGGGCCTGGTCGTCTCCTGCTCGGCCCTGAGGCGGACCTACCGTGACGAGCTGCGTGCCGCCGATCCCACGCTGCGCTGTCTCTATCTCGCACTGGACCGCGACACCGCCCGGGCCCGCGTGGCCGGGCGCGCCGGGCACTTCATGCCCGCCCGGCTGGTCGACTCGCAGTTCGCGGCGCTGGAACCGCTGCAACCGGACGAGCCGGGCCGCACACTGGACGCCACCACGGACCCTGCCACCCTCCTGGCCCAGGCCCAGGCGGCCGTCAGGTCCCTGGGGAGCCCGCCCGACGCCGATCAGCGGTAGGAGGGGGCCGAGGCCGGCCGCGACGGTTGTCAGCAGGTGCCTTCCGCCGCTCGGGTGCGGCACGGCCGGCCGGGGAATCCACCCGGCGGCGACCGGCCGCGCGTCGCCGGGTCGTAGAGCGTCGCCGGCGCCTGCCGAGGGCTGCCCGCCTCCTACCCGGCCGGCCGCATCCGGCGTCCGAGGCGGCGTGCGTTGACGCGCCGCCAGATCGCGCGCTGGCACTTGAGCGTCCCGGTTCCCACCACGATCAGCACGACGACGTTGAGCAGGAGCTGGAACAGCGAGCCCCGGGCCTCGGGCCAGCTCGCGAAGGCGCAGGAGACGCCGATGTCGGCCGCTGCCGGAATGGTGGTGACCGAGATGAACACGCCGAGCAGCGCGCTCGTCCTGGCCTCGGTCAGCGAGACGATGCCGATGACCCCGGCCAGCACCGCGACCACGGCGGAGAAGAAGTTGGGGGTGTTGATCAGGTCGGAGACGGGTCTGATCCCCAGGTCGAACGCCTCCGGCTGGAGGCCGGCGCCCCGTACGACCAGGGCGAACAGCAGCGTCGAGACGACGGCCAGCGCGAAACCGGCGAGCAGGGCAGCCAGGCCCTGGCGGACCCTGGCCCGGGAGTGGCGGTCGATGCCGAGCGCGACGCTGGTGATGGCGCTGTACTCCGGTCCGACCACCATGGCCGCCACGATGAGGATCTGGGAGTTGGTGATGATGCCCACCGCTCCGATGAGTCCGGCGATGGCGAGGAAGAGGTAGAAGCTCGGGGGATATCTCCCCTCGGCCCGGATTCTGGCCTCGACCTGGTCCCAGACCGGCGCGCGCGGCCCCGCGCCCAGTTCTTGGGCGCCGGCGTCGGCCGCGCGGTCGGAGAACGCCGTGTCGACGGGGTCGATGATGATGGACCCGCGGTGCTGGACCCCGAGGTCCCGCAGCCCGCGCAGTACGTCGTTGGCGGCGCCGGTCAGCACGTCGCAGGCGATCGCGTCACCGTCGGGGTTGCGTACGCTGCCGGACTGGAGGAGCAGGTTCAGCACGCACGGCTCCGTGCTGAGCAGGGCCATGGTGTCGTCCGTGAGGTCCGGCGGGCTCACCACCCGGAGATGGAGCATGTCCATTCCGAACCTCCGCGAAGTGGTGCGGTGCGCGGGATGACGGCCTGCACAGGGCGCTCGTCCATTAACGCCGCGCCCGCGGGGCACGGCAACCCGGCCCCGGCCGCGCGGCTGACGCCCGTCGTCCGTCGCGCGGGAGCCGGCGGTCTGCCGGAAGGTGGAGGCATGACCGTGCCCGGCGAGTTGAGCGAGAGCGCCTTCCGGTCGCTCCACGGGCGCCTGCGCGACATGGCCCCCGACGCCGGGTCGCCGCGCGGCGCCCTGGACACCATCGGCGCGGACGAGGTGCTGGCGGCCGTGCGCGAGGTGCGGTCGGGCCGTACGGTGTCGCTGGCCGCCCCGGTGAGCACCCGCAGCGGGCCGGACGACCCCGAACCGGCGGAGCACCGGCTCACCGCGCCGCCCGGCGGCAGCCCCGAGCCGCAGCGGACTGGACTTCGCCAGGGACCGCTTCGCCATGAACGTCCACGGCGACGCCGACAGCCATCTCGACGCGCTCTGCCACGTGGCGTACGACGGAACCCTGTACGGCGGCGTGTCGGCGGCCGGCGCCTGTCACCCACCGGGGCGAGCGCCCTGAGCGTCGCACTCGCGGCCGACGGCATCGTCGGCCGCGGGGTCCTGCTGGACATCCCGCGGCTGCACGGCGTGCCGCTGGCTGGAGCCCGGATCGCACGTGACCGCCGCCGACCTCGCCGCCGCGGAGGCGCGGCAGGGGGTCACCGTGGGCCGCGGCGACATCCTCCTCGTCCGGGTGGGCCACCGGCGCCGCCGCGACGAGCTGGGCCCGTGGGACGCCGCGGCCGCGCGCGCCGGGCTGCATCCGACCGCCATGGAGTTCCTGGCCGAGCGGCAGGTCGCGGCGCTCGGCAGCGACGGCAACAGCGACACGGCCCCCAGCTCCACCGAGGGCGTCGCCTTCCCCGTGCACGTGCTCGCCGTCCACGCCATGGGGCTGCACCTGCTGGACTACCTGAGTTTCGAGCGGCTGGTGCCGCTGTGCGAGGCCGAGGGGCGCTGGTCGTTCCTGTGCGTGGTCGCGCCCCTGCGGCTCCCGGCGGCCACCGGTTCCCCGGTCAATCCGCTCGCGATTCTCTGACTCCCGCCCCGGCCCGCCCCGCGGGCCGCGCGCCTCGGCGCCGAAAGCCACCCGAATCGCCCGGGACGCCTTTCGGGGATAGCTTGAAGAGCCGGGAAATGTCGGATTCACCGGATGAACCGCAGCGCATGGGAAAAGGACGGTGGCCAGTATGACCGACGACCAGCACTACGACGTCATCATCATCGGCACCGGCGCCGGCGGCGGCACCCTCGCCCACCGGCTGGCGCCCACCGGCAAGCGGGTCCTGCTGCTCGAACGCGGCGACTACCTGCCCCGGGAGCGGGACAACTGGGACTCCACCGCGGTCTTCGTCCAGGGCAAGTACCGCGCCCCGGAGTTCTGGTCGACAAGCACGGCGACGAGTTCCCGCCCGAGGTCAACTACTACGTCGGCGGCAACACCAAGTTCTACGGCGCCGCGCTGTTCCGGCTGCGCCCCGAGGACTTCGGCGAGATCCGCCACCACGACGGCATCTCGCCGGCCTGGCCGATCGGCTACGAGGACCTGGAGCCGTACTACACCCAGGCCGAGCACCTCTACCTGGTGCACGGCGAGCACGGCGAGGACCCCACCGAGGGGCCGGCCAGCGCGCCAGTACGCCTATCCCGCCGGTCGAGCACGAGCCGCGCATCCAGCAGCTCAGCGACGACCTGGAGAAGCAGGGCCTGCACCCCTTCCACCTGCCGATCGGGGTCAACCTGACCCAGGACGACCAGGGCGGGGCGACCCACGACAGCGTCTGCATCCGCTGCGACCGGGTCGACGGCTTCCCCTGCCTGGTCGGCGCGAAGTCCGACGCGCAGGTCATCTGCGTCGACCCCGCGCTGCGCGCACGACAACGTCGAGCTGGTCACCAACGCCTACGTGCGAGCGGCTCGAGACCGACGCGACCGGCCGCACCGTCACCGCGGTCGTCGCCGAGCTCGGCGGACGGCTCGACCGTCGCAGTTCACCGCCGACATCGTGGTCGTCGCCTGCGGCGCGGTGAACTCCGCGGCGCTGCTGCTGCGCTCGGCCAACGACCAGCACCCGAACGGGCTGGCCAACAGCTCGGACGTGGTCGGGCCGGCACTACATGCGGCACAACAACCTGGCCCTGATGGCCGTGTCGAAGGAGCCCAACCCGACCCGGTTCCAGAAGACCCTGGCGCTGCAACGACTGGTACCTCGGCGCCGACGACTGGGACTACCCGCTCGGCGGCATCCAGATGCTCGGCAAGTCCGACGCCGAGCAGATCCGCGGCGAACGCCCCGCGCTGGGCCGGGCAAGGTCTCGCCCGACATGCCGTTCGAGGTGCTCGCCCATCACGCCGTCGACTTCTGGCTGTGCGGCGAGGACCTGCCGCTGCCGGACAACCGGGTCACGCTCGACAAGGACGGCGCAGATCCACCTGACGCTCGACGAGAAGAACAACATCGAGGGCCTCAAGCGGCTTCAGCACAAGCTGCGAGGGCATGCTCGGCGACCTCGGGATGCAGCGAGCACCACCTGCTCGACCACAGCATCTACCTGCACAAGGGCATGCCGATCGGTGCCACCGCCCACCAGGCCGGCACGGTGCGCTTCGGCACGGACCCGCGCCAGCTCGGCGCTCGACGTCGAACTGCAAGGCCCACGACCTCGACAACCTCTACGTCGTCGACACGAGCTTCTTCCCGAGCATCGGCGCGGTGAACCCGTCGCTGACCGCCATCGCCAACGCGCTGCGCGTCGGCGACCACCTCGCCGAACGGCTGGGCTGAGGGCGTTCGCCGGCCCGTCGCCAACTCCGAGGCATCTGAAGCGGGTTACGCGGCGCCCATCGCGGCCATCCACGCCTCGATCTCCCCCGCGGAGCGCGGCAGGCCCGCGGTCGTCACGGACGGGCGGTGGCAAGCGCCTGGTGGGTGACCGGTCTCGAAGCGACCGGGGGTGACTAGAGCACGAATCCGTGCGGGAACGGATCGCCGGGGTCGAGCAGGTAGTTGGACGTGCCGGTGATCCAGGCCCGGCCGGAGATCTCGGGCACGACGGCGGGCAGACCGCCCACCTCGGTCGTGCCGACCAGGCGCCCGGTGAACCGGGTGCCGATGAACGACTCGTTGACGAACTCGGTGTGCAGCGGCAGTTCGCCGCGCGTGTGCAACTGCGCCATGCGCGCGGACGTGCCGGTGCCGCACGGGGAGCGGTCGAACCAGCCGGGGTGGATCGCCATGGCGTTGCGGGAGAGTCCGCGCGTTCGAGCCGGGGGCCAGGAACTGCACGTGCTTGCAGCCGCCGATCAGCGGGTCGACCGGATGCACCGGCCGGTCCTGCTCGTTCACCGACCGCATGATCGACAGTCCGGCGGCCAGGATCTCGTCCTTGCGCGCCCGGTCGAACGGCAGCCCGATCCCGTCCAGTTCGACGATGGCGTAGAAGTTGCCGCCGTACGCCATGTCGTAGCGGACCTCCCCGAGGCCCGGCACGTCCACCGTCGCGTCCAGCCTGGCCGTGAAGGCGTCCACATTGCGCAGCGTGACCCGTTCGGCCACGCCGTCGCGTACGGCCACCCGCGTCTCGACCAGTCCGGCGGGCGTGTCGAGGCGCACGGTGGTCTCCGGTTCGGTCACCGCGACCATGCCGGTCTCCACCAGCATGGTCGCCACGCCGATGGTGCCGTGGCCGCACATCGGCAGGAAGCCGGTGACCTCGATGTAGAGCACGCCCCAGTCGGCGTCCGGACGCGTCGGCGGCTGGAGGATCGCGCCGCTCATCGCCGAGTGGCCGCGCGGCTCGTCCATCAGGAACCGGCGCAACTCGTCGAGGTTGCTCCATGACGTACCGGCGCCGCTCGGCCATGGTGGCGCCGGGGATCGGCCCCACCCCGCCGGTGACGACCCGGGTGGGCATGCCCTCGGTGTGCGAGTCGACGGCGCTGATCGTGCGGACCGAGCGCATCAGGCCGGCCGCTTCTCAAGGGCGGCGACGGCCCGGGCCATGTCGGCCTCGACCTGCGCCGCGCATGCCGGCTGTCAGCGGGCCGCGCGGCGGGCGGCACGGGCCGCCGTACCGGCCGACCTGCTCCATGCCGAGCTTGATGGCCTGCACGAACTCGGTGCGGGAGTCCCAGCGGAAGGCGGCGACCAGTGGCTCGTACAGGGCGCGGGCATGCTCCAGTTCGCCGGCGGCGGCCAGCTCGAACAGCCGGGCGGACTCCGCGGGGAAGACGTTCGGGAAGCCGGCGAACCAGCCGGTGGCCCCCATCAGCAGGCTCTCCAGCACGACGTCGTCGGCGCCGCTGACGACCCTGAGGCCCGGTGCCCGCTCCCTGATCTCCAGCACCCGCCGCACGTCACCGGAGAACTCCTTCACCGCGACGACGTTGTCGATCGCCGCGATCTCGGCGAGCAGGTCCGGGGTCAGGTCGACCTTGGTGTCGATCGGGTTGTTGTAGACCATGACCGGCAGGCCCACCGAGGCCACGGCCTCGAAGTGGGCCAGGACCTCGCCCCGGTTGGCCCGGTACATCGTCGGCGGCAGGCACAGCAGTCCGTCGGCGCCGTCCTCGGCCGCGAGCTCGCGCCCAGTGCCGGGCCTGGTGCGAGCCCGCGCCGTGCACGCCCACGACCACCGTGCCCGAGCCGCCGACCGCCTCGATCGCGGTGCGCGCCACGGTGCGGCGCTCCTCGTCGGTCAGCGACGAGTACTCGCCCAGCGAGCCGTTCGGGCCGACGCCGTGGCAGCCGTTGTCCACCAGCCACCGGCAGTGCTCGGCGTAGCGGTCGTAGTCCACCGCCAGGCCGGCCGGCGCGGACGCGCTCTCGTAGTACGGCAGCGCGGTGGCCACGATGACTCCGCCGAGATCCCCGCGCTGCTGCGTGTTGGCGTTCATGAACTGCTCTCCTTCGTGTGCGTGGGGCCGGTTGCGGTGGTGCCGGGCGGACCGCTCGGGGGCCGGTCCGGGGGAGCGGCCAGCTCGCCGAGTCGGATGGGCTGGGCGATCGGCCGGCGGTGCGCACTGGCCGCCGGGAGGCCCTCGACCGGGCGGTCCAGGGGTTCGCCGCGCAGCCGTGCGCCGAGTTCGGCGACCGTGGGGCCGCAGATACGGGCCTGGCACGGGCCGAGGCCGGCCCGGGTCCCCAGCTTGGCGACCCGCGGGGCCGCGCTCGCCGGGTCGGTGGCGGCCCGGCAGAGCGCGGCGTAGTCGGTCTCCTCGCAGCGGCAGACGACGGTCTCCGGCCGCAGCCATGCCGGGCCAGGCCGCGCCGATGGCGTGCGCACGGGCCAGCCGCGCGGCGAAGGCCCTGCCCCGGTCCCGGGCGCGCCGCAGCCGGCGCAGGGCGGGGCCCCGGGATCGCCGCCGGCGGCGATCCACCCGGCGAGGGCGCCCTCGGCTTCCGCGGCCGGGGCGCCCGCGACACCGGTGATCTCACCGGCGGCGTACACCCCGGGGCAAGCTGGTGCCCTGGTCGTCGTCGACGTCCACGAACTCGGCCGTCGCCGGGCCGCGCAGCGCGCAGCCGGCGGCCAGCGGCAGTTCCAGTTGAGGGCTGAAGCCGTGGGTGACGCACAGGGCGTCGACCGACGCGGTGCGCTCGCTGCCCGGCACCACCGACCAGTCGGCACGCAGCCCCGCGGTGACGACCTCCTCCACCCGGCCCTCGCCGCGCGCCGCGACGACGGCGCGGCCCGTCCGGTACGGCACCCGGTGGCGGAGCAGCGCTGCCGTGTACGCGGCGAGTTCGCCCGCCTTCCCGGCCTGCGCGGCCAGCTCCCACGGGCGCCGCGA
Source organism: uncultured Actinomycetota bacterium (assembly GCA_963820715.1). Lineage (GTDB taxonomy): Bacteria > Actinomycetota > Actinomycetes > Streptomycetales > Streptomycetaceae > Actinacidiphila. The sequence goes on from CAWGAU010000013.1 coordinate 225,349, forward strand.
CCAGCCCCGCGCGACCGTGGCCGCCACGTTCGCCTCAAGCACCGCCAGTACCCGCGAGCCGGCTTCCAGCAGGGACGCGGCCACCGGGAGCAGGAACGGTCCGGTACCGGCGACCACCACGCGATCGCCGACCACCACCCGTTCGCCCTTGGCCAGCGCCTGGGCCGCGCCGGCGGTGAACACGCCGGGCAACTCCCAACCGGGGAACGGCAGCACCCGGTCGTGGGCACCGACGGCAAGGACCAACGCGTCCGCGTCGAGCGTGAAGCGGCGCCGGCCGGCGCCGTCGGCCGGGCCGCGCAGGACGTGGACCCGCGGCGGTCCGGGCTCCTCCAGCGGCGGCCGCTCCAGCGCCCACACGGTGGTCTCGGGCCACCAGTGGCAGCGCGGGTGCGCCAGCACGCGCCGGCGGCGTCGGTCGAAGGCGGCCCAGCCGTGCTGGAGCCGTTCGGGGTGCGCGGCGGCGTAGGCCCGCGGGAGCATCCGGTGGTACTGGCCGCCGGGCTGCTCCGCCGAGTCGACGAGCGTCACCTCGGCGCCCGCGCCCAGCGCGGCCTCGGCCGCCGCCAGACCCGCGGGGCCCGCACCGATGACGGCGACATGACGGGTCGTCATGAACCCTCCGCCCCCGGCGACTGCGAGGTCCCCGGCGTCCGCTCCCCAACCGGCATCCGGGACTGCGAGGTCACCGCGTCGCCGTCGCGGGCCCGTCGGCGGCAGGCGCGTACGTCGCGCTCGGCGCCCACGGTCACCAGGCAGTCGAAACAGACACCGATGCCGCAGAACACCCCGCGGGGAGCGCCGGAAGGACCTCGACGCCAGGCCACGCGGCCCGCCGCGAGCATCACGCCCGCGAGGGTCTGCCCGGCGACGCCGTCGACGGGCTCGCCGTCGACGGTGATCCGCAGCGGCTCCTCACGCCGCCCGACGCGGTCGGCGCCGGCGGCGACACGCCTGGGACTCATTCCGTCTCCTCGGTGGCAGGGTCCGCCTCGGTGCCCAGTACGGCCGGGCGGTCCACCCGGAACGCGGTCGCGTCGATCTCCGCCGGCTGGTCGAGCATCAGGTTCCGCAGCAGCCGTGCGGTGCCCAGGGACAGCCCGATCCCGGCGCCTTCGTGGCCGCCCGCGTGCCACAGACCCGCCAGCCGCGGGTCGGAGCCGATGACCGGCAGGTGGTCGGGGACGTACGGCCGGAACCCGCCGTAGGCGCGCATCACCGGGACGCCGGCCAGGCCCGGGAACAGCCGCAGCGCCTTCGCGGCGATGGCCGACAGCACCTCGGGGCGCAGCCGGTCGTCGAAGCCGACCCGGCGGCGCGAGGAGCCCAGCAGCACGCTGCCGGCGCGGGTCGACTCCACCACGGCCGAGGTCTGCAACTCCTCGGCGCTGCTGCCGACCGCGCCCACGTAGTCGGCGTCGTACACCTTGTGGAAGACCGTCGGCGGCAGCGGCGCGGTCACCAGGACGTCGCCGCGGCGGGGCCGGACGTCGACCGGCGTGCCGAGCCGGGCGGCCAGCTCGCCTGCCCACGGGCCGGCGGCGTTGACGAACATGTCCGCCTCCAGCAGACCGCCGCAGGTGCGCACGGCGGTGAGCCGCCCGCCGCGGGTGACCGCGCCGGTCACCTCGCATCCGGTCCTCAGTTCGGCGCCGGCCGCGAGGGCGTCCGCCAGCAGGGCGGCGGCCGCACCGGCCGGCTGCACCTGGGCGTCCTCGGGGTAGGAGAGGGCGGCGGTGTGATCGCGGGTGACGTACGGCTCCGCTCCGGCGAGCGCCTCGGCGTCGAGGACCTCGGCGCGCACCCCGGCCTCGCGTTGGGCGGCCGAGAAGCGGAGGAGCTGCTCGGCGCCGGCGTCGGTCAGCGCGACGACGATGCCGCCCTTCGGCTCCCACTCCACCGCGTGCGCCGCGCGGCCGGACCGCTCGGCGATGCGGGCGAGCACCTCGGGCCAGAGCCGCCGGGACAGTTGGGCCAGCCGCAGCTCCGGTCCCGGCGCCTTGTCGGAGACCAGTACGTTGCCCTCGCCGTGCGAGGTCGTCGCGCTTGCGGCCTCGCCCCGGTCGACGACGACGACCTCAAGGCCGGCCAGTGCCAGTTCGCGGGCGCAGGCGGCGCCGACGATTCCGGCACCCAGCACCGCCACCCGCGTTCCGTACATCGTCACCTCCTGTGTTCGATAAAACGAACGTAGGACGGGCGCAAGGGGGTGTCAACACTCCACCGCGCATCCGGCGCGGGGGAGCGGCGCCCGCCTCAGGGACTCAGGGCCTCGGAGTGACCGCCGGGTGCTGGCTCTCCAGGTGCAGCCGTTGGTCCGCCCGGTACTGGAGCAGGAGCGCCGAGCGCACGGGGCCGTCGATCGCCGCGTAGCTGTGCGGCAGCCGCGCGTCGAAGCCGACGTAGTCGCCCGGACCCAGTTCCACGTGGTGCCCCTCCACGGCCACGCCCAGCCGGCCGGCCTGCACGACGGTGTGCTCGGTCCCGACGTGTCCCAGCGAGTCCTGCCGGCAGTCGGCCCGTACCTGCTGGTCGTAGACCTCGAAGATGGTGTCGCCCGACTCGATCCGCCGGAGCGGGCGCAGGTCCACCCCCTCGCCGCTGAGCACTTCCACGTCGGCCGCCCGGACGACGGTCAGGCCGCCGGGGGGCCGGGTGTCCAGCAGATCGGAGACGGGCACCTCAAGCGCGCGGGACAGGCTGAAGACCGTCTCGATCGTGGGGTTCCCGGTGCCGGACTCCAGTTGCGACAGCGTCGCCTTGCCGATCTTGGAGCGCCGGGACAGCTCGGAGATCGACAGCCCTCGCTGGGTCCTCGTCCGCCGGAGGTTGGCCGCCACCATGTCCCGAACCGAGCCGCCATCGGGAGCGCTCACGTCTGTGTCCTCGCCATCGTGCGATCTTCGTTCGCTAAACCGAACGCTCTGGCTTGCAGAGCGTTCGTTCTTCCGATCAGTGTTGGGCGTGGTCCCGGGCGCCGCAAGGCGGGAGCCGCTCCGCAGCGGGACGGGACCCCGGGCCGGGCGTTCGGGAGGGTTGGCGATACGGATCAGCGAACTGGATGGATTGGCCTACCTTGGATGACGCAACCAAGCGTGTCCGGGGTTGACCGGCCAGGAGTGGCCTGCCGTCCCCGAGGCACCGTGGTGGTGGATTCCGGGCCGGGCGTGAATCGACGACTGGTACATTCTGGACTTTCCCTGTTCGGCCAGGTGTGAGGGAGCGGTAGTCGCATGGATGCCAGGGGCGTCGGTCAGGGTGCCGCGCGTGCGGACGTCACGGCGCTGATCCGGGCCGAACTGCCCCGCCTGACCGGCTCGTTGCGGAAAGTGGGTGAGCTGATCCTCGCGGACCCCGCCGCCGTGATCGGTTGCTCGGCGGCCGAACTGGGCCGGCGCACCGGCACGTCCCAGCCGACGGTGACCCGGTTCTGCCGGGCGGTCGGCCTCGACTCGTATCAGCATCTGCTGATCGAGCTGGCCCGCGAAGGCGCTCGCGGTGAGGGCTCCACCTGGGGGACGGCCGAGATCGGCCCGGACATCTCCCCGGACGACGACCTCGAACGGGTCGTCACCGTGGTCGGCCAGGCGGACCTCGGCGCGGTGCAGCGGACCATCGACACCGTCGACCTCGCGTCCCTCGAGCGTGCGGCCCAGGCGATCGCCCGGGCCCGCCGGGTCGATGTGTACGGCGTCGGCGGAAGCGGCGTGGTGGCCGTGGAGACGGAACTGCGGCTCTTCGGGATCGGCTGCGCGGTGCGCGGGTGGAACGAGGTGCACGCCGCCAAGACGTCGGCGGCTCTGCTCACCCCCGCCGACGTCGCCATCGGCATCTCCCACTCCGGATCGACCAGGGAGACGATCGAGCCCTTCGAACTCGCCCGGGAGCGGGGCGCCACGGCGGTGGCGATCACGGCCGACCCGCGCTCGCCGCTCGCCCGCGCGGCACAGGTGCGGCTCATCTCCACGACGGCGGAGACCAGTTTCCGCTCCGGCAGTATCGGTGCACGCCACTCGGTCCTGGTGCTCATCGACTGCCTGTACGTGCGCGTGGCCCAGTTGTCGTACCCGCGGGCCAGCGCCTCGGTCGCCCTGACCGGTCACATCGCAGGCCAGCATGTCGTCAGGGGTCGGCGCGGCCGGTGACGCCTGCATGATCTATTCACCAAATGCTCGAACTATGGTTGTTTGAATCATCGCCATCTGCCACCATGTCTGCGTCCGCCGCCACCGGCGGGCCGCTGCCGGAAGCCGTCAACTCCTGTCTGTCGCCCGCTGCTTCGCAACCGCCCGCCCGAGTGCTCCGGCGATCGGCGACACCGCGCGCCGCGACACCTTGGTCCCCCGCGGAAGCGGACCTCACTGACTTCCGCCCGTCCGGCGTGCCGCAACACCCCAGCACTCTTTCGGGCCTGACGGCCCGTTCGATCGCCTGTCATCGACGAAGGGGTCAGACCATGGCTGAGCAGAATCGTCCATTCACGGGCGGGTCACGTGGGGTGGGCCGCCGCACCCTGCTCCAGGCGGCGGGTCTGGGCGCCGGAGTGCTCGCGGCGACCACCGCGGGGGCCGGCGGGGCAGCGGCGGCGACGTCCGGGAGACCGGCCGCCGCTGCCGACGCCGACCTGCCGCTGGTGGGCGGCCCGGACTTCCCGATCGGGTTGTTCTGGCCGCCGCACCCGTTCCAGACCACCCTGGCCCGGTACCAGGAGATCACCGACGCCGGCTTCACCTTCCTGATCACCGGCGACTACCAGTTCGACGAACAGAGCGGCAACTACGCGCTGGGGATGGCCGACCAGGTCGGCCTGAAGGTGCTGATCGCCGACGACCCGCGTATGCAGGCGCTCGCGAAATTCCTGACGGTCACCGACGACCGCACGGTGCCGTCCTCGGTCTCCACCGCCGACGCGACGTCATGGGTTCAAGGCTCCGTCGGAACCTACTCGGCCCACCCGTCGTTCGCGGGCTTCGACATCTTCGACGAGCCCGCCCAGTCGCGGTTCCCCACCGTGGGGGCCCTGACCGACATCGTGCGCCGGGTCGCGCCGGGCCTGCTGCCGTACTCCAACCTCTGGCCGGGCAACGGCCCGGACTACGCCGGCTTCCTGCAGAGCTACATCGACACCGTCCGGCCGCCGCTGATCTCGTTCGACCGCTACCCGATCCTCACCGACGGGATCGACCTCAACTACTTCGACAACTGGGTGATCTACCGCGACGCGTCGCTCACGTCCGGGCTGCCGTCGTGGACCTACGTCCAGTCCGTCGGCTTCAACGGCCACCGGGTGCCCACCGCCTCGCAGTTGGCCTGGCAGGTCAACGTCAGCCTTGCCTACGGCTGCAAGGGCATCCAGTACTTCACGTACTGGACGCCCGACCCGGCCCGCGGCGAGGGCTTCACCCAGGCACTGATGACCGTCGACGGGCAGCGGACCCCGCTCTACGGTGCGGCCAAGGCGTTGAACCGCTCCTGGCTGCAACCGGTCGGGCGCGAACTCAAGCCCCTGGTGTCGGAATCCGTGCAGCACGCCAACGACGACCCGCTGCCGCCCAGCGCCGCGGCCTTCGCCCCGGGCGACCACCTCTCGACGGCCTCCGGGGACGCGGCCGTGCTCGGGCTGTTCCGCGCCGCACAGGACGACGGGACCCGCTACCTGCTCGTCACCAACCGCGATCCGGACGCCGCGGCCTCGGTGGGGATCGGCCTGAACCAGGCCAACGTCAAGAGCGTCTCGCACTTCGTGCCGGCCACCGGCACGTATCACGGGACGGGCCGTCCCGCGACGCTCGACATCAGCCTGAAGGCCGGCGCGGCGGAGCTGTACCGCCTCTCGCCGAACTGACCGTCGGGCACGGGTCGCAGGGCCCCCGGACCACCCGCGGTGCGGAGCCCCGCCCGCCCGGGGGCCGGGGGGCGGGGCCGCGGTGACGGTGGGTCAGGCGTGGAACGCCTCTCGTACGGAGCCTCCGACGACGGCGCACCAAGTGCTCAGGTCCACCTTGCCGTTGGGGACGAGGCCGTGCAGCCGCTGGAGGTCCTGCACGGCTTTCATGGTGGGGTGGTCGAACTCCCCGGTCGCCGTCACGTCGGTGTAGCCCTTGCGGCCCAGCATGTACTGGATCGCCTCGACGGGCAGTCCGGTGGCGTCCTTGCCGAGGACGGGGGCCAGCGCCTCCCAGGTGGCGAGGTCGAAGGTGGCGTCCGGGGTGACCGGGATGCCGCTCCTGGTCTGGAAGTCGGCGACCGCGGCGTTCATGTCGACGCCGAAGTCGCCGTCGGCGGTCAGGCCGTAGCCGGCGTTGTTGAGGAGGTACTGGGCCACCTCGACGACCGGGCCGTCCACGAACCGCCAGATGTCCGGCCAGCGGCGTGCCGGGACCGCGGAGCGCGGGGTGCCCATCGCGGCCAGGACGCGCGAGCGCACCATCGGGAACTGCGCGTAGAAGGCGATTCCGGGGCAGTCGGTGGTGTAGAAGTCCCAGTGGCCGAAGATGTCCCAGGCATTGAGGCTGAACTGCCGGCACACCGCGACGCACAACGGGACCAGCGAGTCCAGGAGTGCCTGCGGCGGCGTCTCGGTGATGTACGTGCCCTCGTTCTCGATGCCGATGGCGTTGCCGTTCTCACCGGGGCAGTGCGCGGCGATCACCTGGTGCTGCCCCGCGTCCAGGGTCTGAAGGCTCTGGTGCCTGCCCTCCAGGACGTAGCCGCCCCGGCTGACGGTGAAGTGCTGACCGGTGTCCGCCCAGCCGTTGACGTCCATGTGGAGGTTCTGGCAGTCCTTGGCGAGCTGAACGGCGTGGTCGCGCGAGTAGTCGGTGACGTTCGGGAACGCCATGTGGTGCAGGATGATCTTGTTCGTGGTGTTGCCGGTGATCTGGATCGGCGCGGACGGCGGCCGGGCGCCCCACGTGTCGCAGTCGATGATCCAGGGGAAGTCCACCGAGGGAGACGCCGTGGCTGCGGCAGGGAAGGCCAGTTCGGTGCCGACGACCGCGGCGACTGCCCCGCCCAGGCCGACCTTGAACAGCGTGCGGCGGTCGACCTCGTGCTCGTGGATGCCCATAGATCCTCCGGCGGGACGTGACGGCCTCTTCCGGCCGCCGACGACATCCGGAGAATAGTGACGTGGCTGACGGAGTGCCAGAAACTTCCGCATTCAGCATGCCGTGGTTCGTGCATTCCGGTGGTGGGCGTCGGCCCGTCGGCAGCGGCCCGGCACGCTCGGTACCCCGAGTGGCGTCCGGGGGACCGGATGCACCGTGTCCGCGCGACGCCAGGAGGGCGCGGTACGAGGTGCGCGACGCCGAGCGCCCGAGCACCTCGGCCCCGCCCTACACGGCGCGCCGCTGACCGACGGGCGCGTCGTCCCAGGGCGGTGACCGAGGGGCCGGGCACCGCCGGATGTGCCGGACCGCCACACAGCCGCACCGGCGGTCAGGTCACCCGGCCTGGAGCTTCCAGTGCTGACCGGTGCTGCCGGTGTCGGTCTGCTGCTGGACCGCCGCGAGGTCCGCGGTCGAGTCGCCCGAGACCCCCAGCACCTTTCCGCTGCGCCGGTTGACGAGTTTGCTGTAGCCCCCGCCCGCGTCGGTCAGCTCCCACTGCTGGTTGGTGGCGTGCGTGGGGGTCCACTGGATGATCGGCGTGCCGTCGGCGGAACCACCGCCCTGGACGTCCATGGCCAGGCCGGAGTGGACGTTGACGAACTCCCAGACGCCCGGGGCGGCCGGGGTGAGGTGCCAGCGCTGGTTGTCGCTGTCGTTGTCGGTGTACTGGATCAGCGCCGTGCCGGTGCCGGTCGCCGCGCCGGGGACGTCGACGACCTTGCCGCTGCGCCGGTTGACGAGCCGGCAGACCGACGGTGTCGGGCCGGGCACAAGGGTGACCGAGCCGCCCGCGGGGACCGTGACGTCCTTGCTCCAGAGGCCGGCCCGCAGCGTCGTGGCCGTGCCGCCCACGCTGTGCAGCGTCACGCTCGTCACCTGGCCCGCGGTCCACGCGAAGTCGGCCGTGAAGCCGCCTCGTATCCCGGCGCCCTTGACCGAGCCCGAGGCGGACCAGGCCGAGGGGAGTGCGGGCAGCAAGTCGACCGCGCCCGGCCGGGAGTGGACCAGCATCTCGATCATGGCGGTGGGAGTGCCGAAGTTGGCGTCGATCTGGAAGGTCGACCTGTCGCCGAAGCTGTACATGTCGAACATGTTGATGCCGGTGCCGTTGCTGAAGTCGACCGAGGGCGTCATGACCGTCAGCACCAGTTGGTACGCGTTGTCGCTGTTCCCGAGGCGGGCCCAGCACAGCGCGCGCCAGGCACAGGCCCAGCCGAAGCTCTGCATGCCGCGTGCGGTCAGCAGATTGGTGGCACCGGTGACCAGGTCGGCCGGGCTGGTGTCGGGGGAGATGCGGTCGCCGGGGAACAGGCCGAAGAGGGGGGAGAGGTGGCGGTGCGTGGTCTCGCCGAGGTTGGCGTCCGTCATCCACTCCTCCAACCAGCCGGTGGTGGCGCTGACTTGCGGCAGGTAGAGACGACTCTGCAGGTCGGCGACGGTGGCGGCGAAGGACGCGTCGACGTTCAGGGCCGCGGTGGCCGCACGGTAGTTCTGGAAGAGCTGCCAGACCTGTTCCTGGGCGTAGGTGATGCCGACGGCGTCGGTGGGGCCCTGTTCCGGGGACCAGTCGTGGTCGTCGACCAGCACCTGGCGGGAGCCGCCGGTGGCCGGGTCGGTGACCGTGGTGGTGATCAGGCGGGCCTGCCAGAACTCGCAGGCACCCTTGAGCAGCGGGTAGATCTTCGTCAGGTACGCCCGGTCGGTCGTGAACTCGTAGTGCTGGTAGAGGGAGTTGGAGATCCAGGCGCTGCCTGCGGGGTGCCACCACCAGCCTGATCCGCCCCAGACGTTGGTGGAGATGCCCAGCGTCCAGCCGGCGACCTTGCCCGAGGTGTTGCGGAAGCCGTTGCGCGGGTCGTTGAACAGGGCGGTGGTGGTCGCCTGCCAGGACGGGTACTGGGCGACGCAGTAGTCGGCGAAGGCGCCGAAGCACTCGGACAGTCCGGCGCGGTCGGGCAGCCAGTAGTTCATCTGGAGGTTGATGTCGGTGTGGTAGTCGCTCATCCAGTCCGGGTTGTCGCGGTCGAGCCACAGCCCCTGGAGATTGATCGGCAGGCCGTCGCGCGAACCCGTGATCGCCAGGTAGCGGCCGAGTTGGAGGTAGGACGCCTCCAACTCGGGGTCCGGGGCGGCTCCCGCGGCGGCCCGTGCGGTCAGCCGGGAGGGGGTGTCCATGGCCCGCTGCGCCGCGGAGGACGCGCCCAGGTCGACGGTCATCGCCTGCTGGAGGCGCTGGTAGTCGGCGACGTGGGCGGCGAGCAGCGAACTCGCGGGAACGGCTGCCGCGGAGCCGGCGACGGAGCGGGCCGTGGCCAGCGGGTCGCGGGCCGGGTCCTTGAACCCGGCGGCGGTGGCCGAGTAGTTGGTGCCGCCGCTGATCAGCAGGACGACGTCCTGGCAGTCGGTGAAGGTGACCTTCGCCCCGGTGGCCGACACCGTTCCCGTGGCGGCGACGGCGCGCACCGTGACGGCGTACTTCAGTCCGTTGGCCAGGACCGCGGTGAAGGAGACGGAGGCCGTGGCGGCGTCGGCGGTGACGGTCTCGCCGCGGGTGCCGGCCAGCGTCAGGCTGCCGGTGTAGGAGCCGCCGCCGCTCTCGTCGAGCCGGATCACGACGAGGTTGTCCGGGTGGCTCGCGTAGACCTGGCGGTTGTAGGCCGCTCCGGCGAACTGGTAGTCGGCGGTGACCAGTCCGTTGGACAGGTCGAGCCGGCGCTCGTACCCGGTGATCGCCGAGGCGGTGTGGGCCGGGAGGTCCAGGTACACCTGGGCGAGCAGACCGAAGGTACCGAAGTCGTCAGCGCCGTAAGGGAATTGACCGTCGGAGCCGAGCGAGGTGTTGGGACCGCCGGTCCACAGCGTGGCGTCCGTGAGGTAGAAGGCGTCGTGGGACGGGTCCCCGGTGACCAGGGCGCCGAGCCTGCCGTTGCCGACGGGCAGGCCCTGTTCCAGGATCACCGCCTCGGTGCCGGGCGCCGTGTACCGCAGGGCGACCGCCGCGGCGTGCGGGACCAGCGAGGCCGAAGGCGGCCGGGCGGCGTCCGCGCGGGCGGTGAACTCCGGCAGCGAGGCGACGGCCAGCGCGGCGCCGAGCGACACGGCGGTGCGCAGGACACCGCGTCGTGAGGGCAGTCCGGCGCGGGGCGAGGGGGAGTGGCTCACGGGGGAGTCCCTTCGAGGAGACGGCACGCGGACGGGTGGCCGCACAGTGCTGGAGGATGGTTTACATCCGATGTCTGCACAAGAGTTGTGGACGAAATACTCGATTGACGGTGCTCTGCTGCCAGCGGGAATGAGCAGATACATCCGATTACCGGTGGTCGCCGAGATCGGCCGGGCCGGGCCGAGGGAGCCGTCGGGTGCGGTGCACCGGACGGCTCGCGGCTCGGCCGGGTCAGCAGGAGCGCTTTCCGGGGCGGATCAGCCGGTCTTCACCAACTGCCACTGCTGGTTGGCGCCGCCGGTGCGGTTCCACTGGATGACCTGGGTCCCGTCGGCCGTCGAGGCGCCGCTGACGTCCAGGAAGTCGCCGGTCGCGCGCGACTCGACGGTGTACCGGCCGCCGTCGGAAGGGGCCAGCAGCCATTGCTGGTTGGCGCCGCCGTTGCCGGTCCACAGGTCGAGCTGGGTGCCGGGCAGCGTGTCGGCCTTGGGCACGTCGAGCGCCTTGCCGCTGGCCACACCGGTGATGGTGTAGTAGCCGTCGCCGGTCGGGGTGAGGGTCCACTGCTGGTTGGTGCCCCCGTTGGCGCCCCATTGGATGATCGGGGTGCCGTCGGCGGTGCCGGCGCCGGACGCGTCGAGCACCTTGCCGCTGTTGGCGTTCACCAGTTGGTACGTCCCCGCGAGCGAGGCGGTCGTCCCCGGGGTGACGGACAGGTCGGCGTACTGGGCGGCGGTGTAGCCCACGGTGCCGAGTCCGATCTGGCCGCCCGCGTAGCTGCTGTCGGTGACCGTACCGACGGAGGCGCCGTCGATCTTCGCGGTGATCGTCGTGCCCTGGAAGGTCAGGGCGAGCTTGTGCCAGGTCCCGGTGCCGGGCGCGGTGACCGTGCCGTGGGCCAGGGTGGTGAACGTCCAACTGCCGTCGGTCTTCAGCAGCGACCAGTCGCCCTTGTCGTCGAGCCGCAGGTGGTAGGCGTCGAGGCCGTTGTTGTTGCGCCCCTGCGTACCGACCCGCCCCAGCACCTCGACGGAGCCGGGCTGCTCCAGCAGGACGTCCGAGGAGACGGTGTAGTCCGACCAGCTCAGGTCGCCCATCAGGGTGTACGGCTGGTCGCCCGACTCGTCCGTCCACCGGATGGGGGTGGTCGTGGCCATCTGCCGCAGGCAGGTCCCGCTGCGGCCGCCGCCGCACGCCGCCGTCTCGAAGGCGCCGTTCATCGAGGCGAAGTACTTCGCCTCCCGGCCGGCCGCGTAGCCGCCGAAGCTGTCGGTGTACGGCAGGGCGAGCACGCCGCGCTGCGGGCCGGCCGCGGTGCCGGCGCCCTGGCCGGTCGTGGTGGTGACGGTGTAGACGCGCCCGGGCTGCAGGGTGAGCTGGTACGTCCCGCCGGACGGGGCCAGGTCCGGCTGCGCCGTCATCCGGGGGGATGTGGCGGTGAGGTCGGTGGACCACACGTGCAGGGTGCCGGCCGGCAGGCCGCCGGTGACGTTGAGGGTGACGGTCTGCGGGGCGGTGGCGTCCGTGGTCTCGAAGACCGAACTCCAGGCGGAACCGCCCGGCGCCGCGTAGCTGACGTAGCTGCCGTTGGCGCGGTCGCCGCCCAGGTAGCCGCCGGCGGTGTCCAGGTACTTCCAGCCCGGGGCGGTGAACTGGGAGGTCTGCGCCGTGACCCAGGCGCTGCGGCCGACCGTGTAGGCGCCCGACCACGGCTGGTCGGCGGTGACCAGGCCCGTCGGAGTTGAAGCTGAGGTTCTGGTAGAGCGAGGCGACCACCGGCCAGTTGATGAAGGAGGTCATCTTTCCGTCGAGGTAGCCCCGGTTGATGGCGCGGGCCATCGGCACCGCGCCCGTCTCGGCGTCCTGCGATCCGTTCTCGCTCGCCCACAGCGGCTTGCCCGTCGCCAGCGCGTCGCTCGTGCTGGGGCAGGAGGTCATCGCCGACAGGTAGCCGCACGGGTAGTGCACGCCGATGACGTCGACCGCCGAGTTCAGCGCGGCGTCACCGCGCATCGCGGTGGCGATGTCCCAGCCGCTGTCGGCGCCGACCACCTTGACCGAGCCGTAGCCCTTGGCGGCCAGGGTGGAGTGCAGGTTCTCGTACCAAGCGGCGTTGTAGCCGCGCTCGTTCCAGCCGCCGATGTAGTCGATGGTCAGCCCGTGCTGCTTGGCGCAGCCCAGCCAGGACATCAGATAGTCGATCATGTCCTGGGACCAGAAGTCGCCGCCGCCGATCCAGCCGGGCGCGCCCCACGCGAGCGCGTACAGCTTGATCTGCGGATTGCGGGCCTTCGCCTGCTCCATCAGCCACCACTCGTAGCCGTTGTCGCAGTCGACCGCCCCGCGCGTGTGCTCGATGCTCGACTCCGCGCCGTCGGTGGAGTTGGTGTCACCGCCGACCTCGGCCTTGAGGATCTGCAGCGCGGCGCCGTAGCCGGGCTTGAACAGGTAGTCCAGGATCTGGCTGCGCTGCGGCTCGGGATAGTCGTACAGCAGCCGGGAGTTGCCGCCCCCGCCGCTGATCGCGCCGATGCCGTCGAACGTCCGTCCCGGGCTGGTGCCGTCGACCGTGACACCGGTGCTCACCCGGGCCGCGGCGTGTGCGGGGGAGGCCGGGCTCAGGCCGGTGACCAGAGCCGCACACAGGAGGAAGGCGGTCAGCAGGGCGGCCCTCGTTCTTGTCGGGGCGAGCGAGAAGATCTTGGTGACAGGACGTCTCATCCTTGGTGCCCTCCATGACTGCGCCGGGTCAGCGGCCATCACCCCGACGTCGGGGGACGGTTCATGATGTTCGACCTTGTTGCAGAAAGTGCCCTGGTGTGCTCAAAATCGAACGCTAGGGCTCATGAAGGTGCACGGTCAACGGTCGTGCAGCAACTCACCGACGCAAGTGGGCGCGGGCCGCAGGGCCCGGGGCCGATGCCGCAGGGGGGACTGTGCCGGCGGCCGGCGCACGCTCCGGGGAACGATCAGTGGGAGCGTGACACGAAGTGACCGGTGTCCGGATGACGTGTCGAAGCCGCCACCCCGGCGGCGCCGACCGCACCGGCCGACTTCCCGCGGGGCAACGTCATCGCGCTGCGGCACATCGCGGAGCGGACGAACAACACCGTGCGGTGGACGAGTTACGACCGGGGCGGCCGTTTCGCGGCGATGGAGCAGCCGGACCTGCTGGTGGGCGACGCAAGGACGTTCTTCCGCAACCTGCCGCCACCCGGCGCGGACACTTCGGCGGACATCCCGGATCGAGCCACATGGTGGGCGGCACCTAGTCCACATCGCTCCCCGTCCCCGCCGGACGGTGCTCCCGGGCCCGCCTTCTGAGCAGCCTCTGCTCGGCACGCTCAGACCGTGAGCAGCCTCGGCTCGGCACGCTCAGACCGTGACGGGTGGGCGCACCGGTGGCCGTGACCGACCAGGCCACCGGAAGGGCGCACCAGGTCCCCGCGCCGACGTCAGGTCCGGCCGCCGCGGCCGCCCAGCACCTGGTGGCCCCGCCGGAACTGACCGTCGGGGCCCGGCGGAACGCGGGAAGCCGTCAGGGGGTGTGCGTCACGGGCAGCGGACCACCTGGGCCGCGTAGGACAGCCCCGCGCCGAAGCCGAGCAGCAGGACGGGGGCGCCGCTGGACACCTCGCCGCGTTCGACGAGCTTCGACAGCGCCATCGGGACGCTGGCGGCTGAGGTGTTGCCGGATTCGACGACGTCCGTGGCGACCACGGCGTTCACCGCGCCGATCTGCCGGGCGATGGCGTTGACGATCCGCACGTTCGCCTGGTGGGTGACGACGGCGGCCACGTCGGACAGGGCGGTGCCGGCGCGCTCGCACGCCTGGCGGGCCATGGGGGCCAGGGCGGTTATCGCCCAGCGGTAGACGGTGCCGCCTTCCTGCCGGAACAGGGCGGGCGGGCCGGCCGGCCCGGTGGTCTCCAGGGTGATGGCGTGCCCGCTCTGGGGCTGGGAGCCCCACACCACCGGCCCGATGCCGTCCGGATCGGTGGCGGAGGTGGCGGCCACGATCGCGGCGCCGGCCCCGTCGCCGAAGATGACGCAGGTGGAGCGGTCCTGCCAGTCGAGGAAGTCGCTCATCTTGTCCGCGCCGATGACCAGTGCGGTACGGCTGGTGCCGCCGCGGACGGCGAGGTCGGCGGTGGCGAGGGCATAGCAGAAGCCGGCGCAGGCGGCGTTGACGTCGAAGACGCCCGCGGCGGGGATGTCCAGGCGGCGGGCGACCCGCGCGGCGATGCTGGGCATGCGGTCCACGGCGGTGCAGGTCGCGACGATCACCAGATCGATGTCGGAGGCGTCGACGCCGGCCCGTGCCACCGCTTTGGCCGCCGCGCTGGTGGCCATGTCGGCGACGCTCTCGTCCTCGGCGGCGATCCGGCGGGTGGCGATGCCGACCCGGGACCTGATCCACTCGTCGGAGGTGTCGACCATGGCGGCGAGGTCGTCGTTGGTGAGCACGCGGGACGGCTGGTGGTGGGCGAGCGACAGAAGCCGGGACGATCCGGGGGTGGCGGCACTCACGAGTCCTCCATGGGGGGCACGTACCGGGCAGGGGACTCCTGCGGCCGACAACGGTCGCGGTGCGGCAGGAGGCTGAGCAGGACGGCCGCGCACAGCGTCGCACCCGCGGCGCGGCCGGTGGGCACGCCGCGGGGCGGGCGGCGCCCGGTGCGCGCGGTGGCCAGGTGGGCGGTCACGGCCGCGGGCTCCCGGACACGGCGGGCGTCCGCGGTTCGCCGTCGCGGGCCGGGGCGGCGAGCGTTTCGGCGATGACGGCCATGAGCTCGGCGGCGGCGGGGTGGACGTAGAAGTGGCCGCCGGGCAGGACACGCAGCCGGGCGCCGGCAGCGGACTGGTCGCGCCAGCCGTCCAGGACCCGCACCGGCACGAGCGGGTCGTCGGTACCGCCGAAGACGGTCAACGGCACCGGCAGGGGCGGCTCCGGGCGGTACTCGTAGGTCTCCAGGACCGAGAAGTCGGCCCTGAGCGTGGGCAGCATCAGCGCCATCAGTTCCTCGTCGTCCAGCATCTCGCGGGGCGTGCCGCCGAGCAGGCGCAGCTCGTCCACGACGTCGGCGTCGCTCGCCCGGTGGATCGGGGGGCGGGTGCGCGGGGTGCCGGGGGCGGCGGTCGCGGAGACGAACAGGTGGGCGGGCAACGGGAGTTCGCGGCGGCGCAGGGTTCTGGTCAGTTCGAAGGCGAGCAGGCCGCCCATGCTGTGCCCGAACACCGCGAAGGGCCGGTCCAGATGGGGTGCGAGCGCGCCGGCCAGCGCGTCGGCGAGTGACCGCAGCCGGATGACGGGCGGCTCGTCGATGCGGCCGCCGCGGCCGGGCAGTTCCAGCGGGCAGACCTGGACGCCGCCGGGCGCGAGGGCGTGCCAGTCGCGATACGCGGCGGCGCTGCCGCCGGCGTAGGGCAGGCAGAACAGCCGGACCGCGGCCCCCTGTTCGGGCTCGCCGCGGCCGAACCACGGGTTGCGCACTTCGGTCCTCCTTCGCCTCGCGGCCGCCGGGTCCGGCTCGCGCCGCCGGTCAGTCCGTCAGTTTCAAGGCACCCGACGGGCAGTGCCGTACGGCGTCCTTGGCGTCCCTGATCTGCGCGTCCGTCGGAACGGCCCGCAACAGCACCACCGTTCCGTCCTCGTCCGACTGGTCGAACAACTCGGGTGCGGTCAGGGCGCACATGCCCGAGCTGACGCACATGTCGGTGTCGGCCTCGACTCGCATCTTGGGCATCCTCCGGTTCGCCAGGGTCCGGTCCGGGCGGCAGCGTGCAGGTGTCAGGTGGCGGCATGTCGGTGGTGGTGCCGTGTCCGGCTCGGCAGACGGCACCGGGGCCTTCACGCGGCGCGGGGTCAACTCGTCGGTGGGAATTGCGCGCAGGCGGGTGCGGCCGGGCGGGTCCGCGCCCGCGGACCGCCCGATTCGAGGGGGCGTTCCCGGGCGGCGGGCAGGCCGTCGGTGATCGGGGCCGTGTCGTTCATCGCATGCCTTTCTGTGAGGTGTGCGGGCTGCTGCGCGGGAACGCCGCCGGGTCAGGTGGCCATGCCGCCGTCGATCTGGACGGTGGTTCCGGTGATGTAGCGGGCCCGGTCGGACAGCAGGAAGGACACCAGGTCGGCGACTTCCTCCGGCCGGCCGTAGCGGCCCAGCGCGATGCGCTGCTCGAACCGGTCGCGTACGTCCTGCGGCAGGGCGAGCACGGGGTCGGTGGCGATGAAGCCGGGTGCGACGGTGTTGGCGCGGATGCCGTACCGGCCGACCTCCAGGGCCAGGGACTTGGTGAAGCCGATGATCCCGGCCTTGGACGCGGCGTAGTTGGTCTGCCCGGCGTTGCCGTGCACGCCGGCGATGGAGGACAGGGTGACGATCGCGCCGCGGCGGCGTCTGACCATGTCGCCGACGACGGCGCGGCAGACGTGGAAGACGCCGTCGAGGTTGGTGCGCAGCACCTCGGTCCAGTCCTCGTCCTCCATCAGCGTCAGGGGCTGGTCGCGCAGCACCGCCGCCGAGGTGACGACGGCGTCCACCGGCCCGAGGGCGTCCTCGACGGCGTCGACGAGGTCGTCCACGGCGTCGGGGTCGGCGACGTCGGCGCGGCGGACGAAGGCGCGCCGGCCCAGCGCGGTGACCTCCTTCTCCACCTCCTGGGCGGCGGAGTCGTCGGAGGCGTAGCAGACGGCGACGTCGTAGCCGTCCTGGGCCAGGCGTACGGCGACGGCCCGGCCGATGCCGCGGGAGCCGCCCGCCACGAGGGCGACGGGGTTGGCGGTGTCGCTCATGCCCGGTCCTCCCGCTCCGCGGCCTCAGCGGCCAGCAGTTCGAGCAGTTGTGCCTCCACTTCCTCGTCGCTGAGCCCGGCCAGCGGGTCGGCGCCCAGGGCGGGGTCGTCGACGGCGTCGCGGGCCAGCACCTCGATGGAGTCCTGCGGGTCGGCGGCGCCGCCGCCGGGCGCGGCGTCGAGCAGGTCCGCGGTGTGGGCGACGGTCGGGTGGTCGAAGAACGCCCTCAGGTCGAGGTCGGCGCCGAGCCGGGCCTTGATCCGGGTGCCGATCTGCACGGCGGCCAGCGAGTGGCCGCCGAGGGCGAAGAAGTCGTCGTCGACGCCGACCCGCTCCAGACCCAGGATCTCCCGCCACACGTCGGCGACGGCCTGCTCGCGGGGCGTGCGGGGGGCGACGTACGGCGTGGCGAGGTCGGGCCGCGGATGGGTGGCGCCGGGCGGGGCGAGCTGGTCCATCTCCTGGGCCAGCAGCGCGGGTGTCAGGGAACGGGCGAGGTCGCGCACGCCGCCGAAGTCCCGGTGGGAGACGACCAGGTGGCCGGGGCGGGCGGGGGCGGCGAGGATACGGGCGAACGCGTCCGTGCCCTGCGCCTCGGTGATGCCCTCGCCGAGGGTGCGCAGCACCTCGGGGCCGGCCTGCCCGTCCGCGCCGTCCTGCTCCGGATGCTGCTCGGCCGGCACCGAGGAGCGCACGATCTGGTCGCGCAGGCCCCCCAGGTCGTTGATCCGCTTGATGGTGAAGTCGCTGATGCTCACCAGCACCCGGCCGTCGGGGTCGAGGATCTCGATGTCGCAGGTGCTGGTCTCGCCCGCGGAGTCCTCGGGCTCCTTCATCTCCACGTAGGCGTGGATGGTGCTGGTCAGGCCGTGGGTGAAGCGCAGCCTGCGGTAACTGAACGGCAGGTAGTAGGTGTCGGGGGCGTGCACCCGGGCGGTGCCGCCGGCCGCGTCGAGCAGCGCCGGGTGCAGCAGGTAGTCGTCGAGGTCGCCGTGGTACTCCTCGTCGAGCCGCAGGGTGGCCAGCAGCCGCCGGGCGCCGACCTGGATCTCGCGCATGCACGTCCAGCGCGGACCGAAGGAGAACTCGATTCGGGCCGCCCTTCTCGAACTTGTCCAGTCTGAGCCCGAGTTTGATCGACTCGGTGGTGTCGAGGACGTCCTGCACCTCGCAGCCGGCGAGCAGTTCGCCGAGGTCGCGCACGGTGTCGGGCCGGCGCTCCGGGAAGTCGACGGTGCCGCGTGCGTGGTCGGTCCAGGCCGCGGCACCGGCCGCGCCGGTGCGGCTCTGCACGGCGAAGTGCCGGCGGCCGTCGCGCTCCTCGACGGTGGTGAAGACCTCGCGGGTCTGCCCGTCGGGAACGATGACCGGCACCAGGTACTGCACGTCGCCGATCTCGATGTCCCGCCCGGCGGCCTGCCCGGCCACGGCGGCACGCACCAGTTCCAGGTAGGCGGTGCCCGGGACGAGGCCGTGTCCCTGGATGCGGTGGTCACCGACGATCCAGCTCTCGGCGGTGCTGAGGACGGTGGCGTACGTGCGGGAGGTCGGCGTGGTGCGGACCAGGCGCTGGATGAGCGGGTGGTCGTCGAGCACCGTCTCGCCCTGGCCGCCGAACCGGGAGCTGAGCCCGGCGGCCATGCCGGTCTCCTGCCAGGTGTCCCAGCCCACGGCCGTGACCGGCAGGCCGGTCTCCCGCCGCTTCCACTGGGCGAAGGCGTCGAGGAAGGCGTTGGCGGCGGCGTAGTCGCTCTGTCCCGGGCCGCCGAGCACGGCGGTCACCGAGGAGCACAGCAGCATGAAGTCCAGGTCGTCGTCGCAGACCCGGTCCAGGACGAGCAGGCCGTGGGTCTTGGCGGCGAGCACCTGGCCGGCCTCCGCCGGGGTCTTGGTGACCATCATGCCCTGGGAGGGGCTGCCCGCGGCGTGCACGACGCCGTTCAGCGGGCCGGCGGCGGCGCGCAGTTCGGCCACCGCCCGCCGGGTCTGCTCCTCGTCGGTGACGTCGGCGCGCAACACCACGACGCGGGCGCCGAGGTCCTCGACGCGCCGCAGCCGGAGGATACGGGTGCTGGTGGGGTCGTCGGCGTCGTGGGCGGCGAGCCACTCGTCCCATGCGGCGGGGGCGGGGAACGCGGAGCGGCCGAGGAGGCCGAGCACGGGGCGGGCGGCGGCGCCCGCGAGGTGTTCGGCCATGGCCAGGCCGATGCCGCCGAGGCCACCGGTGATGAGGTAGACGCCGCCGTCGCGCAGCCCGGTGCCGTCGGCGTCCAGGGCGATCCGGTCGAAGTCGCGGCTCCACCAGTGGCGCCCGCGCAGGGCGAGTTCGGGCTCGTCGGCGGGGCGGGCGAGCGCGGTGAGCACGGCGCCGACGACGCCGTCGAGCGGGCGCGCGGGGTCGTCGGCTCCGGTGATGTCGAGGGTGCGGCAGGTGGTGTCGGCGGTCTCCTGCGGGATCACCGTGCACGCGCCGAGCAGGAGGGACTGCTCGGGCATGAGGGGTTCGTCGCCGGTGACGTCGTACACGCCGTGGCACAGCACGTCGACGGTCACGGGGACCGGAGGGCGTTCGCCGCCGAGGGCCTGGGCGAGGGCGAGCAGGCTGTCGAACCCGGTGCGGCGGGCGGCGTCCAGCCGCTCACCGGTGAGCGGTTCGGCGGCGCTCGTACCCGCGCCGGCGGCCGTGCTCCACAGGTGGACGAAGCGCAGGCGCCGCTCGTCGTCCTCTTCCGGGGCGGGGGTCGGGGCGGGGTCCGCGGCGAGGGACGAGACGAGCGCGGCCAAGTGGTCGCGTTCGGCCGGGTCCACGGTCCAGGAGTCGCCGGAGCCGGCCAGTTCGCCGCCCGCGGTGACGCGCACGACCCGGTCGCCGGCCGTGGCCAGGCGATCGGCCAGGGCGTCACCGAGGGCGATGCCGGCGCCGAGCACCACCCAGGTGTCGCCGGTGGGGCCGGCCGGGGGCGCGGCCGGGAGCGGGAGGCGCTTCCAGCCCGGGGTGTAGAACCAGTCGGCGGGCGCCGCGGGGGCCGCCGACGCGGCCCCTGCCCCGGCGCCGCGGGGGCCCGACGGCTCGACCCAGTAGCGGCGCCGCTGGAAGGCGTAGCCGGGCAGCCGTACCGGCAGACGACGGGTGCCGCCGTGGACGGCCGCCCAGTCGACGGACGCGCCGG
Source organism: uncultured Actinomycetota bacterium (assembly GCA_963820715.1). GTDB lineage: Bacteria > Actinomycetota > Actinomycetes > Streptomycetales > Streptomycetaceae > Actinacidiphila. Next base: position 245,587 of record CAWGAU010000013.1, read on the forward strand.
CGCTCCACAGGGCGCCCAAGCCGGCCAGCAGGTACGCCGTGTCGTCGGTGCGGTCGCCGGGGTGCCGCAGCGATCCGACGGCGGTGCGCGCGTCGCTCCATGCCCGGTGGGCGCGGACGAAGCTGGTGAGGTTCTGGCCGGGGCCGATCTCCAGCGGCACCAGCGCCGGGTCGGCGAGCAGCGTGTCGAGCGCGTCGCTGAACCGCACCGGCCGGCGCAGGTGGTCGCCCCAGTACTCGGGGCTGGTCGCCTGCTCGTCGGTGATCCAGGTGCCGGTGACGTTGGACAGGAACGGGAGGGCCGGGGCGTGCAGGGCGACCGCGCGCACCTCCTGGACGAAGGGGTCGACGGCGCCGTCCATGTCGGGGGAGTGGAAGGCGTGCGAGGTGTGCAGCCGGCGGCAGCCGACTCCTTCGGCCGTCAGCCGCGCTTCGAGGGCCTCCACGGCGTCCGTGCTGCCGGAGACCACGCTGAGCGCGGTGGAGTTGACCGCGGCGACGCTGAGGCCGTCGCCGAGCAGGGCGGCGGTGTCCTCCTCCGGGAGGAAGACGCTGAGCATGGCGCCCGCCGGCAGCTCCTGGATGAGCCGGCCGCGGGCGGCCACCAGGCGCAGGGCGTCCTCCAGCGAGAACACCCCGGCCAGGCAGGCGGCGACGTACTCGCCGATGCTGTGGCCGATCATGGCCTGCGGCTGCACGCCCCAGGACTGCCACAGCCGGGCGAGCGCGTACTCGACGGCGAACAGCGCCGGCTGGGCGATCCGGGTGCGGCGCAGCACCTCCGCGGCGCTCTCGGGGGCCTCGGCGTGGTCGGGGTCGTCGGGGCCAGGACGAGGGTGCGCAGGTCCTGCCCGAGGTGCGGGGAGAACGCCGCGCGCACCGGTCGACCTCGGCGCGGAAGACCGGCTCGCGGGCGTACAGCTCGCGGGCCATGCCGGGGTACTGCGCGCCCTGCCCGGGGAAGAGGAAGGCGACCGGCGCGGTGCTCGGGCGCCGGCGGCCGCTCCCGCGGCCGTCCCCGGCGAGCCGCCGCAGCGCGGCGACCGCCTCCTCGGCGCTGCGGCAGACCACGGCGCCGCGGTGCTCGAAGGCCTTCTGCGGCAGGCCAGGGTGTAGGCGACGTCGGCGAGGTCGGTGCCGGGGCGGCGTTCGAGGTGGTCGCGCGAGGCGCTGCGCGGCGGCGGCGAGCGCCGGCGCGGACTTCGGCGGACAGCGCCAGCAGCTGGACGCGGGCGGGCGGGCGGCGGGCGCGGGGGCCCGCGGGCGCCTCCTCGAGGACGACGTGCGCGTTGGTGCCGCCGATGCCGAAGCGAGCTGACGCCGGCGCGCCGCGGCTCGCCCTCGCGCGGCCCACGGGACGCGCAGCTCGGTGTTGACGAAGAACGGGCTGCGTGTCAAGGTCGAGCTTCGGGGTTGGGCCGTTCGAAGTGCAGGGTCGGCGGGATGCTGCCGCGTGCTGCAGCGCGAGCACGGTCTTGATGCAGGCCGGCGACGCCGGCCGCGGCGTCGAGGTGGCCGATGTTCGTCTTGACCGAGCCGAGGGCGCAGAAGCCGGCGTCCGGGTGCCGGCGCGGAAGCGCCTGGGTGAGCGCGGCGACCTCGATCGGATCGCCCAGCGGCGTGCCGGTGCCGTGCGCCTCGACGTAGGCGATGGTGGCGGGGTCGACGCCGGCCAGCGCCAGGGCCGTCGGCGATCACCGTCGGCCTGCCCGTCGACGCTGGGCGCCGTGTAGCCGACCTTGACGGCGCCGTCGTTGTTGACCGCCGAGCCGCGGATCACGGCGTGGATCGCGTCGCCGTCGGCGAGCGCGTCCTCGAGGCGCTTCAGCACGACGACGCCGACGCCGTTGCCCGCGACCGTGCCGGTGCGCCTCGGCGTCGAACGGCGCGGCAGTGGCCGTCGGGCGACAGGATGCCGCCGTCCTCGTAGCAGGTAGCCCGCTGTGCTGCGGGGTGCGAGACCGAGACGCCGCCGGCCAGCGCGATGTCGCACTCGCCGTGTGAGCAGGCTCTGGCAGGCCAGGTGGACGGCGACCAGCGAGGTCGAGCAGGCGGTCTGGACGGTGACGCGGGGCCCGCGCAGGTCGAGCTTGTAGGAGACGCAGCGTGGCCAGGAAGTCCTTGTCGTTGAGGCGAGCGATCACCTGGTAGAGGCCGGCCGAGTCGAGCCTGCTGGTTGAGCACGAGGCTGAACGGCAGGTAGGTGTTCGAGGCCGGCGCCGGCGTAGAACGCCGATCCGGCCGGCGAAGCGCTGCGGGTCGTAGCCCGGCGTGCTCGAGCGCCTCCCAGGCGCACTCGAGGAAGACCCGGTGCTGCGGGTCGATGATCTCGGCCTCGCGGGGGGTGAAGCCGAAGAACGCGGCGTCGAACGGTCGGCGTCGTCGAGGACGCCGCGGCCTTGACGTAGCCGGATCGGCCGAGCAGCGCGGGGTCGACGCCGCCGCGAGCAGCTCCTCGTCGGTGAAGGCGGTGATGCCCTCCACGGCCCGCGCGAGGTTGCTCCAGAACCTCTCCACGTCGGCGGCGCCGGGGAAGCGGCCGCCATCCCGACGATGGCGATACGGTCCGGGTCCTGGTCTGCCGCTTCGATCACCTGTCTCCGCGGGAGGAAGCCCGCGTTCGGCTGCCTGGTGCCGCCGGTTGTGGGACTGACGACGGCTCTCGGCGCGCTGCCGGGCGCGCCGTGCGCCTCGGCCTGCGGCCCGGTCCGCTCGCCGCCGAGGTGGGCGGCGAGGGTCCGATGGTGGGGTGGCGGAAGAGGTCGAGCATGGTGGGGGGGTGGCGGGAGTCGGCGGCCGAGGCCGGGCGTGGACGCGGCACGAGCAGGAGGGAGCGGCCGCCGAGGTCGAAGAAGTTGTCGTGGACGCCGACCGTGTCGAGGCCCAGGACCTCGCTCCAGATCGCGGCGATCGCCTCCTCGACCGGGGTGCCGGGCGCGGCGAAGGCGGCGCCCAGGTCCGGGCGGTGGCTGTCCGGCGCCGGGAGCGCCTCGGTCGATCTTGCCGTTGGGGGTGAGCGGCAGCCGGTCGAGGGTGACCCAGGCCGCGGGGACCATGTACTCGGGGAGGTCCCCGCAGCAGGTGGGCGCGCAGCTCGCCGCCGCCGGGCCGGTACGGCCGCCGGCCGGGACGACGTAGGCGACCAGCCGCTTGTCGCCGCGGCGTCGGTGCGCACGACGACGGCCGCGGCGCCGACCTCGGGGTGGGTGGCGAGGTCGGTCTCGATCTCGCCGAGCTCGATGCGGAAGCCGCGCAGCTTGACCTGGTGGTCGATGCGGCCGAGGTACTCGATGGCGCCGTCGGGCCGCACGCGCGCGCAGGTCGCCGGTGCGGTACAGCCGCGTCGCCGGGCGGCCGAACGGGTCGGCGACGAACCGCTCGGCGGTCAGCGTCGGGCCGGCGAGGTAGCCGCGCGCCAGCCGCACGCCGCCGAGGTAGAGCTCGCCGGGCACGCCGGCCGGCACCGGCCGCAGTCGGCGGTCGAGGACGTGCAGCCGGGTGTTGGCGATCGGGCCGGCCGATCGGCACGAGCCGCCAGTCCGCGCGCGGGCGGCAGCGCCAGCGCGGTCACGTCGACGGCGGCCTCGGTCGGCCCGTAGAGGTTGTGCAGCTCGACGCCGGGCAGCCGCTCGAGGAAGCGCCGCTGCCAGGTCGGCGCGGCAGCGCCTCGCCGCTGCACGAACACGCGGCGCAGGCCGGCGCCGCATGCCCGGCGGTCGTCCTGGTCGAGGAACGCCGCGCAGCATCGACGGCACGAAGTGCAGCGGTGGTGACGCCCTCGCCGCGCGATCGGTCGCGGCGAGGTACGCGGGGTCGCGGTGGCCGCCGGGCCGGGCGACGACGAGCCGCGCGCCGGCCATCAGCGGCCAGAAGAACTCCCACACCGACACGTCGAAGCTGAACGGCGTCTTCTGCAGCACCGGTCGGCGGTCGTCAGCCGGTACGCGTCCTGCATCCACAGCAGGCGGTTGCGACGCCGCGTGCGTGTTCACCACGCCCTTGGGCGCGGCCGGTCGAGCCGGAGGTGTAGATCACGTACGCCAGGTCCTCGGCGTCCACCGCCGCACGGGAGCGCCGTCCCAGTCGGCGGCGGCGCGCCTCCTGGTCGACGAGGGCCAGGACGGGGCAGTCCACGACGGGCAGCCGGTCGGGCATCGCGCCGCGGTGAGCACCACGTCCGGCCGGGCGTCGTCGACCATCGCGGCCAGTCGCGCGGGGCGGTCGGGGTCCAGCGGGAGGTACGCGCCGCCGGCCTTCAGCGTCGCCAGCAGCGCGACGACCAGCTCGACCGAGCGCTCCAGGGGGACGCCGACGAGGCGCTCCCGGTCGACGCCGCGCGAGCGCAGCTACCGCGCGAGCCGGTTGGCGCGGCGGTTGAGCTCGTCGTAGGTCAGGCTCAGGCCGTCGTGGCGGACGGCTTCCGCCACGGGCCGCGCCGGGCCTCTCCTCGACGTGCTGGTGCACCCAGCCGCTGTCCGGCCACTGCGTGTCGGTGGCGTTCCAGTCGGTGAGGACCGAGCAGCGCTCGGCGGCGTCCAGCAGGTCCAGGCCGGCCACGGGCGCGTCGGGTAGGCGACGACCTGTCGGCCAGCCGCCTAGAAGTGGCCGGCCAGCCGTACGACGGTGGTCTCGTCGAACAGGTCGCGGTCGTACTCGACCAGCCGGTGAGACCACCGTCGCTGTCGAACGCTGGAGTTCCAGGTCGAAGCGGGCGGCTTCGCTCCTGACCGGGAGCCGGGTCAGCCAGGCGCCCGCCATGGCGGAGTGCGGCACGGGTTCGCGGCCGTAGCTGAAGCTGACCTGGTAGACCGGGGGCCGGCTGAGGTCGCGGGGGGTGTTGAGGTCGGCGACGATCAGCTCGAACGGGACGTC
>CAWGAU010000014.1:0-75440 GCA_963820715.1 uncultured Actinomycetota bacterium
CGGGGTCCTACGGGGTCTCGGGCGGGACGATGACGATTCCGGCGACCTTCTCGTCGGTGTCGAACGCGACCCGGGCCTTCATGTCGCCGGCCTCGTAGCGCAGCGGGATGTCGACGACGGTGTGGTCGCCGATGCGCCGGACGAACGGCTCGCCCTCGCCGAAGCCCTCGAACGCGCCGACCAGGCCGGTCGACCGTGGCGAGGCCGTCGCCCCGCACCTCGTCGGTGAACGCCTCCAGGACCTGCGCGTTGAAGGACGGCCTCGCTTCGTCCATACGGTTTTCGAGGACGTCCGTGACGATCTCGACGGCGCGTTCCGCGGCGTCGGTCATGCGCACTGTCTTGTCCATGGGTTCTCCCGTCCGGGGGTCGATGGGCTTGCCGAATCGCTGGAAGGCGGCCTGGCGGGTGACCCCGAGCAGGTCCCCGATCTCCTGCCAGGTGTGGCCGGCGTCCCGGCACTGCTGCACGCACAGCTTGAGCACCTGTTCGGCCAGGTCGTCGATGCCCTGGGCGCGCCGGACCAGGTCGAGGTAGGCGGGCGACGCCAACGGGCTGCCCACCGCCCGCGGCGAGGACCGAGGTCTGCTCGGCCAGCAGGGCGCTGAGGGCGGTGAGGCTCCGGGAGGCATCGGGCATACGTAAAGGATGGCTTTACGCCCGCCTTGGTGTCAAGGTCTCCTTTACGGCCCCCGGCGCGTCGACCGGGTCGCACCCGGCTCGAAACGCGCTCTCAAGGACCCAGGGGCCGGGCTCGGGCGATGAGCAGGGCGACGTCGTCGGGGTCGTCGGGGTCGCGGAGCGCGTCGAGGAGCTGGTCGCAGGTGTCTTCCAGGGGGCGGTCGGGGCTGTCCAGGAGCTGGATGAAGAAGTCCAGGCGCTCGTCGATGGGGTCGTGGCGGGTCTCGACCAGGCCGTCGGTGTAGAGGATGAGCTGGTCGCCGGGGGCCAGGTCGAACGTGGTGGCTTCGAAGGGGACGCCGCCGACCCCGAGGGGCGCGCCGGTGGGAAGGTCGAGCAGTTCGAGGCGGGCTGCCCGGTGCGGATCAGCGCGGGGGGCGGGTGGCCGGCGACGGCGATGTGGCACACGGTGGTTGCGGGGGTCGTAGACGGCGTACGCGCAGGTGGCGTACTGCTCCAGCCCGGTGGTGATCTTGTCGAGGTGCTGGAGCAGCAGCGCCGGGGGGAGGTCGAGGTCGGCCAGGGTGGAGGTGGCGGTGCGCAGGCGGCCCATGGTGGTGGCGGCCTCGATGCCGCTCCCCATGACGTCGCCCACGACGAGTGCCGTCTTGCCCGCGGTCAGCGGGATGACGTCGAACCAGTCGCCGCCGACCTCGCTGGTGGCCGCGGCGGGCTGGTACCGGGTGGCGATCTCCAGGCCGTCCGGTTGCGGCGGGTGCTGGGGGAGCAGGCTGCGCTGGAGGGTGACCGCGGTGTTGCGCAGGCTCTGGTAGAGCCTGGCGTTGTCGATGCACACCGCCGCCCGGTCGGCCAGCTCACCGGCGAGGGTGACGTCGTCCTTGTCGAAGGGCACCGGGTTGCGGGCGCGGGTCAGGCTCAGGGTGCCGAGGACCTCGCCGCGTGCGATCAGCGGCGTCACCATGTAGGTGTGGATGCCGGCCTCGGCCAGCAGGGCGGCCGCCGCGGGGTCCCTCGCGATGCGGAACAGGGCCTGCTCGTCGACGCGCGGTATCAGGATGGGCAGACGGGTCCGTACGCACTGGGTGACGAGCCGGTCGGGGCCGTAGCTGGCGAGCTGGTTCGGAGGGTCGGCGGCGCGGACCACCGGTGTCGGGTAGGCGGCCTTCACGGCGAGGGCCCGGAAGAGCTCCTGCTCCGGGTCCGATGTCGTCGGCCGCCGGTCGTCCAGGACGGAGTCCAGGATGTCCACGGCCGCCACGTCGGCGAAGTCGGGCACGGCGACGTCGACGAGTTCGCGGGCGGTCTGGTCGACCTCCAAGGTGGTGCCCACACGGGCGGAGCCCTCGGCGATCAGCGTCAGGCGCTGCCGGGCGCGGACGGCCTCGGTGACGGCGCGGTTCCGGTCGGTGATGTCCAGGGACGACATGGCCGACCCCGAGAACCCGGCCCATCGGGTCCTCGACCCGGTAGTACGAGACCGACCAGGCGTGGGTGATGCCGGGGTCGGCGGGAGTACGCCCCACGGTGTACTGGTCGGTCACGGGCCGTCCGGACGCGAGGACCTCGCGCAGGGTGGCCTCGACCGCGTCGGCGTCCAGGAACGGCAGGGTCTCGCGCAGCGGCCGTCCCAGATGCTCCTTGGCGGGGATGCCGGTGATCCGCTCCAGCGCCGGGTTCACGATCAGGTACCGCAGGTCGGTGCCGAGGACGGCCAGCCCGAGCGGGGTCTGCGCGACCAGCCGGGTGGACAGCGGCCGCGTCCCGTTCGACCTGCCGCAGGGTCGTCGCGTCGGTCGCGATGCCCAGGGCGTAGAAACCGCCGCTGGCATGCAGCCGGGTGTTGCGGAACTCCACCAGCCGGGTGGTGCCGTCCTTGTGCCGTATGGGGAAGACACCGGCCCAGCTCCGGCCGGTCGTCATGACCTCGATGAACAGCTCGGCCACCGCTTTCCGGTCCCGCTCGTGGACCAGGAGGGGACCCGCGAGCCGGCCCAGCGCGTCCTGTACCGAGTACCCGAACAGCTCCTCGGCCTGCTGGCTCCACAGCACGATCCGCCCGTCGCTGTCCAGCAGCACCGCCGCGACACCGAGCAGATCCATCAATCCGCTCTGCGGCGCCGGCGCGGGGACCTGCCGGGCGCTCCCGGATTCGAAAGGGTCCGGCATATCCATCCAGGCACTCCCTCCGCCTGCCGACGCGGCCGCGCGGTCCGCGCCACCTTCAAGCTGCGCGGCCCTCTGTCTCCGCACCCCGGTATCTCCATGGTCCCCCTATTGGGCCAGCCGGGCGCGGCACGGGACGCGCGACACCCCGGACCACGCCCATCAGGTGAACCAAACCCTGCCGGAGGGTGAACAAGAAGTGACGATACGCTTACATGGTGCGCTGGAGTGCCTGTTGCTCCTCGCCTGCAAGTCGAAGATCGGGACGGCGAGGCCATATCCGGCCGGCGAGCGACCGAGAAGGACGAAGGGTCAGGGGGCGTGGGATGCGGCAGGCAGGTGTGCTCGATGTCGGGTGCCACAGTGCACTGCTCATGGTGGCACGGCGGCGGCCCGGTACGGGCCTGGAACCGGTGTTCTCCCACAAGGTGCGGTTGAGGTTGCACGAGACCTTGGACCGCAAGGGCCGGCTGGACGAGGCCGGGATGCGCAGCGTCGAGCGGGCGGTGGCCCAGGCGGTCGCCGCGGACCCCCGGCTGCGGGGGTCGGAGGTGTTCGCGTTCGCCACGTCCGTGATCCGGGACGCGCCCAACCGCGACGAGGTCATCAGCCGGGTGGCCCGGGCCACCGGCACCCGGCTGCGGGTGGTGCCCGGCGAGGAGGAGGCGCGGCTGGCCTACCTGGCCGCCCGGCAGTGGGCCGGCCCGCTCGACCGGCGGCCGCTGCTGATGCTCGACATCGGCGGCGGCACCGTGGAGATCGCGTCCGGCACCGCGGACCAGCCGGGCGAGCGTGTACTCGCTGCCGCTGGGCGCGCGGCGGATCACCCGGGACCGGCTGCCCGGCGGCACGGCGACCCGAGGCCGTCTGGACGAGGTCCGCCACCACCTGGACCGGGCCCTGAGAGCCGGTCCCGACCTGCCGCAGGCAGAGCCGGGCGGACGGGTGCTGGCCTGCTCCAAGACCTTCGAGCAACTCGCCCGGCTCGCCTCCGCGCACAGCAGGACACCGAAAGCCGCACGGCAGTTGGCCCTGCCCCAGGTACGCGCGGCGATCTCCCTCCTGGCCGATACGGAACCGGCCCGCCGGGCGCGGCTGCCCGGAATCTCCCGGCACCGCGCCGAGCAGTCACTTGGCAGGAGCCCTGGTCGCCGAGGCGCTCATGGAAGCCTGCGGGGCGGGGAGTCGTCGAGATCTGTCCCTGGTCCACCCGGGAGGGGCTGCTGCTGGAGCGCCTCGGCGTCCCCGGCACCGCGGCCCACCGGCCGCGTCTCGCCGGCTGACACGGGGGCCGGCTGACACGGGGCCGCCGCCGGTGCCGGCCGGTTCGGGACGGGGCGGTCGGGGTCCGCCGCGTCCCCGATGCGGCGGGGTTTCGTGCTGCCCCGGTCTGCCCGGGTCCGCACCTCGCGCCCGCCCGCCGGACGACCCCCTCCGCCGCCCGGCCGGCGAGCCCTCCTCCGCCAGCGGCGAAGCATCAGGGGGCGACCGGCGAGCGGCGCCCCCTGATGACACGATGATGCTATGGATGATGTGTTGACGCTGTCAACGTCTCATTTGGCGGCCGAAGCATCCAAGGAGCCGGTGTGTGCGCCGCGTGCCGCCGCCAGCACGTCGAGGTCGACCGCGTCGGCGATGGCCTGGAGCCCGGCCTCGTTCGGGTGCAGATGGTCGCCCGCGTCGTACGCCGGGAGGTAGCGGGTCGGGTTCGCCGGGTCGTGGGTCGCGGTGTCCTGGTCGACCACGCCGTCGCACCCGCTGTCCGCGCCGCGGATGAACGCGTTGATCTGCTCGCGGCCGGTCTCGCCGGCCGGCGTCCAGTAGCCCGCGCCCTCGAAGGGGGTGAGCGTGGAGCACAGGAAGGAGATGCCCGCCTGGTGCGCCCGGGAGATCAACTGCTGGAGTCCCGCGATGAGTTGGTCGCCGGTGGGCGGATTGGCGCCGCCGAGGTCGTTGATCGGGTCGTCGGAGAAGATCACCCAGCGCACGCCGGGCTGGCCCACCACGTCCCGGTCGAAGCGGTTCAGCGCGCTCTGCCCGGCGCCGTCGGTGAGCAGGTCGTTGCCGCTGATGCCCTCGTTGAGCACGCCGACGGGGCGCCCGGCGGAGTCGAGCCGGACCGCGAGGTCGTTGGGCCAGCGGCGGTTGTCGTCCTGCGCCGAGGCCACGCCGTCGGTGATCGAGGCGCCGAGCGTGACGACCGAGCCCTGGGCGTCCGGGTTCTGCACGTCGAGGTTGCTGAGGAAGGCGTAACTGCCGTTCGTGGACGCCCCGTCCAGCGTCCCGTTCGCGCTGACGTCGCCGCCGGCCGACGTAGTTGGTCTGATTGCCCTGCTGGTGGTACGTCGCCGGGCCGGTGGCGTCCGGCAGGTAGAAGCTGACGGCCACGTCCGACAGCGCGGACACCGGGAAGGAGATGGAATCGCTCTCCGCGATCCGCGCCCGGCGCGATCGTCACCGACGACTGCCCGCCGAAGGTGACCGTACGGTCCGAGCCGGTGTCCACCGACGAGCCGGAGGTGCGCTGCGCCACGTGCACGTCGGAGACCGTCAGCGGCGCGGAGCCGAACGCGTTGGACAGGCGCACCCGCGCCGCGCTGCCGCCGATGCTCGTGTGCACGATCTGCCGGAGCGTCTGCTGGTTGTACGACGGCCCGCCGCTCTGCGGGGCGACCGCCCAGGTGCCCGTCCAGCCGTCGGAGGCGGCGGGCGCCGGGTGGGCGGCGGCAGGGGCGGCGGGTGTGTCCGGTGCGGCGGCCGACGCGCCGGAGGAGAGTGCGGAGACGGACAGTCCGGTGGCGAGCGCGGCGGCCGCCAGGGCCGTCCGGCGCCGCCGGGACGGTGCACGTCGTTGCATGGCAACTCCTGAGAGGGGAGGGGCGGACGTGAAGCGTGTCCATGGAAGCGGCGGCGGACGCCTGGACTGTATTGCGCGCGCACGGCCACGCCAATCCCCCTGCGGGGAGCGACAGTTCGGATCAATGGGCCGCCTTCGAGATCACGCACGGCGCATTTCAGCCGGCAACCGCTCTGACATCGGATCTCTCGGCGGCTGTCGCCCGCGGGTGACTCCCGTCACCATGCGCCGCCGGGAAATGGCCGCAATGGCGGAGTTTGCTACGGTCGGGGTTGATCGACCCGACGAGCGTGCCGTACCGGGACCCTGCAAAGACGGCGCACCCCCGTACGTATCCACCCCACGGAGGCGCCGTCATGGCATGGGTCCTGATCATTGTCGCCGGGCTGCTCGAAGTCGCCTGGTCGATCGGCATGAAGTACACCGACGGTTTCACCCGTCCCGTTCCGAGCCTGCTCACGGGCGCGGGCATCGTCGCGAGCATGCTGCTGCTCTCGCAGGCCGCCAAGTCCCTCCCGATCGGCACCGCTTACGGGGTGTGGGTCGGCATCGGCGCGGCCGGCGCCGCCGTCGTCGGCATGGCGCTGCTCGGCGAGCCCCTCTCGGCCGCGCGGATCTTCTTCGTCTGCCTGCTGGTGGCCTCCGTCGTCGGCCTGAAGGCCACCTCGGGCCACTGATCCGGCCGCCCCCGGCGCACCCGGCGCCGCCCGCACCCTGCGCCCCGACGTCCCTTCCCGGCCGTCCCCTCCCGGCCGTCCCGGGGAGGGACGGCGCCGCTGTGATCCCGAATTTTAGTTTATTAGTAATAAACGTTGACAGCTCTCGGGGTCCCCGTTCACAGTCTTCGGCGTGGCGCAGCGCCCCCGGTCCGGGCGGCGCGCGGCCCGGATATTCCCCAACTCTCGGGAGACACAAGTGACTTCGCATCCTTCAGGGATGGTGCGCGCCCGGCGGGCGGCGACGGTGGCGGCCGCCGCGGCACTGATCGCCGCCGCGGTACCGGGCGCGGCGAGCGCCGCCGGCGGTCAGCGCGGCGGCCCGGCGCGGGGCGACGCCGGCGTTCCCGCGTTCTACGACAGCGGCCTGGCGCCGACGCCGTACATGGGCTGGAACACCTACTACGGCCTCGGCGCGCCGACCGAGGCGCAGGTCAAGAGCGTCGCCGACTACCTGGTCAGCAGCGGTCTGCGCGACAGCGGTTACGACATCGTGTGGCTCGACGGCGGCTGGCAGGCCGACACCCCGCGCGACGCCCAGGGCAACCTGACCGCCAACCCGCACCCGGTTCCCCGACGGCATCCCGGCCCTCGTGTCGTATCTGCACGCCCGCGGTCTGAAGGCCGGCATCTACACCGACGCCGGCGACTACGCCCCGGCGAGCTGCGGCCTCGGCAGCCGCGGCCACTACCAGCAGGACGCCGACGAGTTCGCGGGCTGGAAGATCGACGCGATCAAGGTCGACTTCCTGTGCGGCATCGGCGAGAAGCTCCACCCGGGCCCGGCCTACCAGCAGTTCAGCGACGCCGTCGCCAAGTCCGGCCGCCCGATGCTGCTCAACTGGTGCAACCCGCTCACCGACGACTGGGGCGTGCCGCACGACCCCGGACCAGGACGCGCACAACACCTACGTCTACGGCCCGACCACCGCCGACTCCTGGCGCACCGGCACGGACATCGCCTACGGGCTCGCCGACCCCCGGCGAGTTCCCCAACGTGCTGCGCAACATGGACGCCAACGCCTGGCACCCCGAGGCCCAGGGCCCCGGCCACTGGAACGACCCCGACTACCTCATCCCGATGCGCAAACTCCCCGACGGCTCCTACGAGTTGAACCAGGAGGAGTCCACCACCCAGCTGGTGATGTGGGCCGAGATGGCCTCCCCGCTGGTCATCGGCTCCGACCCGCGCACGCTGCCCCAGGCGATGCTCGACACGCTGCGCAACCCGGAGATCCTGGCCGTCGACCAGGACCCGCTGGGCATCCAGGGCGTCCGGATCGCCACCGACGCGACCGGCGACACGTACAGCAAGGTGCTCCAGGGCTCCGGGCGGCGCGCGGTGGTGCTGCTCAACCGCTCCGACGCAGCCCGCCCAGCGCACGGTCACCTTCGCCCAGGCGGGCCTGGCCGGCCGGTCGCCGTCCGCGACCTGCGGGCCCGGGCGGACCGCGGGGTCGTACACCGGCTCGTACACGGTCACCGTCCCGGCGCACGGCACCGCGATGCTCGGCCTGACCGGGACCGACGACGCGCCGGGCACCGTGCTCGGCGCTCCCGGGTCCGCGGACTCCGCCTCGGCCGCCGACCCGGCGATCGTCCGCGACGGCGACCGGCTCACCGCGTTCACCCAGAGCCGCGGCGGCGGCCTCGAGCTGCAGACCGGCCGGGACGGGCAGTGGTCCGGGCACGCCACCGACCTCGGCGGCCCCACCGGCGGCCGGTTCCTCGGCCAGCCCGCGGCGTACGGCTCGGCCGGCGGCCGGATCGACGTCTTCGTCCGCGGCGCCGACGGCGCACGCCTACCTGCGCACCCTCTCCGGCGGCCACTGGGGCGGCTGGCAGGACCTCGGCGGCAGCCTCGCCGACGCGCCGACCGTCGCCTACACCGGTCCCGGACCAGTGGACGCTCTACGCCACCGGGTCCGACGGCACGGTGGCCGGCCGCGGCGCGGACACCGGCTGGAGCTCGATCGGCGCCCCGGCCGGACTCGCCCTCGACCGGCCGCCCCTCGGCCGTCGTGGACTCCGCCGGCCGCACCCATGTCGCCGTGCGGACCGCCGACGACGCGGTGTGGACCCGGGTCGAGGACGCCGCCGGCACCTGGTCGGACTGGTCGTCGCTGGGCGGCACGGTCAGCGGCAGCCCGACCCTGGTGGCCACCGGCGGCTCGGTCCAACTGCTGGTCCGCGCCTCGGACTACACGCTGTGGCGCCGGACGTACGACGCGGCGGCCGACAGCTGGGGCGGCTGGTTCGCCCAGCCGGACTACGTGAGCAACACCTTCGACGGCGCCATGGGCGCCACCGCGGGGGACGGCGGCACGGTGCTCGCGGTCTCCCGGGGCGTGGGCGGCACGGTCCGCCAGAGCTCCTTCGTGACGCGTGTCCCCGGGGCGTCCTGACCGGGCGCCCCGGAACCGTTACTAAATAAATTACGAATTAATCTTGACGACGCCGAGGCGTCACGCCAGTCTGTACGAGCCGAACGAGAGCCCGCCGTCAGGGAGCAGGGCCGCGTTCCCGTGGGCGCAAAGGGAGTCCCATGAACACCTCGTCAACCAGCCGCCGCAGTTTCCTCGCCGGAGCAGGCGCCATCGGAGCCGCCGGCGCCGCCTCGCTGCTCAGCGGCTGCGTCGCCACCGGTTCGTCCGGCGGCAGCACCGGCCAGTCCAAGGGCGGCACGGTCAGCTTCCAGTCCAACCTGTCCTCCCCGCAGGCCAAGTCCGCGATGCAGGACCTGGTCGCCGCGTTCAACAAGCGCGGCGGCACCAAGGCGAGCCTGAACACCGTCGCCTCCGAGACCTTCCGCACCCAGCTGCCGACGTACCTCACCTCCGCCAACCCGCCGGACCTGCTCACCTGGTACCCCGGCTCGGTCGCGGACGCGTACGCCAAGAAGGGCCTGCTGCTCGACGTCAGCGACATCTGGTCCGGGCCGCGAGCTGTCCGGCTACTCCGACGCGCTGAAGAAGCTGTGCACCGACTCCGCGGGCGCCAAGGTCTTCGTCCCCGCCAGCTACTACTGGTGGGGCGTGTTCTACAAGAAGTCCAACTTCGCGCAAGTGGGGCGTGCAGGAGCCCAAGACCTGGGACGAGTTCCTGGCGCTGTGCAGGACGCTCAAGTCCAAGGGCGTCGCCCCGATCGGGCTCGGCGCCGGCGCGGACACCGCGTGGGTCGCCTCCGCCTGGTTCGACTACCTCGACATCCGGATCAACGGCGCCGCGTACCACCGCGACCTGCTCGCCGGGAAGCACAGCTTCGACGACCCCCAGGTGCACAAGGTCTTCGACCGGTGGGCCGAGGTGCTGCCGTACTTCGACCCCAACGGCACCGCGCTGTCCTTCCAGGACGCCACCACCGCGATGCTCAACAACCGCACCGGCATGATGCTGATCGGCACCTTCTTCGCCGACGCGGCCCCCAAGGACCAGCTCGACGACCTCGACTTCTTCCGCTTCCCGGTCATCGACCCGAAGATGCCGCTGGTCGAGGAGGGCCCCACCGACGGCTACTTCGCCAGCGCCCACACCCGCCACCAGGCCGGCGTCAAGGAGCTGATGCGCTACCTGGCCACCGCCGAGGCGCAGGAGATCTACCTCAAGGGCTCGTCCGGCACCTCCATCCCGACCAACCCCACGGCCAAGGACTCCGGCACCGCGCTGGTCAAGAAGGGCCGGGCGATGATCGAGAGCGCCGCGGACGTCACGCAGTTCTTCAACCGCGACTCCAGCGACGCCCTCCAGCCCACCGCCGACACCGCGCTGACGAAGTTCCTCGCCAAGCCCCAGCAGATCAACTCGATCCTGACCACCTGGCAGCGCGACGCGCAGAAGATCTGGAGCCAGTGACATGGCGGTGCTGACCGCGACCGGCGGCAGGAGCCGGGGCGCGGGCACCCGGGACCCGGGAAGGGGGCCGCGCGGCAGGCGCAGGAAGTCCACCCGGGTCCCCCCGGTGGTGCTCGCCTTCGTCCTCGTCCCCCTGCTCGCGGAGGGCTTCTGGGTGTTCTGGCCCGCCCTCCAGGGCTTCTACCTCTCGCTGACCAAGTGGGACGGGGTGTCCGCGCCGCAGTTCATCGGCCTGGGCAACTACCGGGAGATGATCCACGACACCGTCTTCCACACCGCGCTGCTCGACACCGTGCTGTGGCTGGCGCTGTTCGGCGGGCTGTCGGCGGTCCTCGGCCTCGGCGCGGCGCTGCTGCTCCAGCAGGAGCGCCGCGGCGTCGGCTTCTACCGCGCCGCGCTGTTCCTGCCGGTGGTCTTCTCGCTCACCGCCACCGCGCTGGTCTGGCAGGCGATGTACCAGCCGGACGGACTGGTCGACAAGACGATGTCGGGGCTCGGCCTCGGCAGCCTCACCCACCCCTGGCTCGCCGACCAGGACACCGCGCTGTACGCCGTGATCGTGCCCGCCCTGTGGCGGCAGATCGGCTACGTGATGGTGCTCTACCTGGCCGGGCTCAAGGGCATCGACCCGGCGCTGTACGAGGCCGCGAAGGTCGACGGCGCGAGCCGCCGGCAGCAGTTCCGGCACATCACCCTGCCGCAGCTGCGCAGCGTCAACGCGGTCGTGCTGTCGGTCATCATCATCGACAGCCTGCGCTCCTTCGACGTCGTGTGGGCACTGACCCGCGGCGGCCCGTACCACTCCTCGGAACTGCTCAGCACCTACATGTACTCCACCGCCTTCCAGTCCCTGCGGCTCGGCTACGGCTCCGCGCTCGCCGTCGTCATCTTCGTGCTCGCCTTCGGCGTCATCGCCTCCTACCTGGTCCGCGCGTTCAGGGAGGCCGACTGATGACCGCCACACACGCCCCCGCCACGACGCGCGTCCACGCACGCCTCCTCCGGCGAGCGCCGCCGCCGGCCGCGCCAGGCGCCGCCGGATGTGGGGGACCGCCGCCTTCCACGGCAGCGCCGGACTGCTGTCCCTGCTGTGGCTGGTGCCGATCGCGGTGGTGCTGATCACCGCGACCCGCTCCTTCGACGACATCGCCTCCCACGGCCTGGGCAGCATGCCGCACTCCTTCACCCTCGGCGGCTTCCGCCAGGCGTGGACCGACGGCGGCCAGCAGCAGGCCCTCGTCAACAGCCTGCTGGTGTCCGTATCCCACCGTGCTGCTGTCGCTGCTGCTCGCCTCCATGGCCGCCTTCGCGCTCAGCCGCTACGACGTCCCCTTCCGCCGCGCGCTGCTGCTCCTCATGCTCAGCGGCAACCTGCTGCCCCCGCAGATCCTGCTCATCCCGGTCTCCAAACTCAGCGAGAAACTGGGCCTGTTCGACTCGCTGTACGCCCTGATCGGCGTCCAGGTCGGCTTCGGCGTCGGGTTCTACGTCTTCGTGCTGCACGGCTTCATGCGCGCCATCCCCGCCGAGATCCAGCAGGCCGCCGTCATCGACGGCGCCGGGCCCTGGCAGATCTACACCCGCATCATCATCCCGCTGGCCCGCCCCGCGCTGGCCGCGCTCACCGCGCTCTCCTTCACCTGGATCTTCAACGACCTGCTGTGGGCGATCACGGTGCTGCGCAGCGAGAGCAAGATGCCCATCACCGCGTCGCTGCTGGGACTTCAGGGCCAGTACGTGTCCCAGTGGAACGTCATCGCCGCCGGCTCGGTCATCGCCGCCGCCCCCACCGTCATCGTCTTCCTCCGCTTCCAGCGCCACTTCGTGGCCGGACTCAACCTCGGAGCCGTCAAGTGAGCCCGCACCGCGACGCCACCGCCCCGCAGGCGTGGCTGCTGCGCACCGAGACCACCAGCTACGCCGTACGCCTCGAACCGGGCGGACGCTGGGCGGAGATCGGTCGCGTGGGGGCCGCACGGCGCCGAGACCGGCCCGTCCCCCTTCGACTGGTCACGCCGCACCCACTTCCTCACCCCGGCCGACGCCGCCCCCGCCGAGTACATCCCCACCGGGCTGCGCCCGTTCACCGGCGCCGACCTCACCGTGCGCCGCCCCGACGGCGAACGCGGCACCTGGTGGGCCTTCTCCGGCGCGCGGCAGGACGGGGACACCCGGCTCGCACTGGAGTTCACCGACGACGCCACCGGGCTGCGCGCCACCCTGCGCTACGAGGCGGTGCCCGGCACCGACGTGCTGCTGCGCTGGACCGAACTCGCCCACACCGGCACCGAGCCGCTGCACCTGGAGCGGCTGGACTCGGCCGCCGTCAACGTCCCCGTGCAGGGCGGCGCCCGCCTCACCTACCTCGCCGGGCAGTGGTCCCAGGAGTTCGGCCGCACCCAACTGGACCTGGTGCGCGGCCGGTTCGAGATGGGGTCCACCCAGGGCGTGCCCGGCCACGCGTACGCCCCCTGGCTCGCCGTCCAGGACGCCGCGCTGCCCGACGGCGCCGGCACCCCGACCTACGGCGTCGCCCTGGAGTGGCCCGGCAACTGGCACCTGACCGCCGACGCCGAACCCGGCGGGCTGCTGCGGGTCCGGGCCGGCCGGGTGCCGCACGAGGGCGCGGTGCGCTTGCGGCCCGGCGCGACACTCACCACCCCGCAGGCTCGCCTGCGCCTTCAGCGCCGAGGGGCTCGACGGCCTGTCCCGGGTCTGGCACCGCTACGAACGGCGGCTGGCGGGCGAGCGGCTGCACCCGCACCCGCAAGGTGCTCTACAACTCGTGGGAGGCCACCGGCTTCGACGTGGAAGCCTCCGACCAGCTCGAACTGGCCGCCATCGCCGCCGACATGGGCGTGGAGCTGTTCGTCGTCGACGACGGCTGGTTCTCCGGCCGGCACGACGAGAAGGGCGGCCTCGGCGACTGGCAGCCCGACCCGGCGGCATTCCCGGCCGGCTTCGACGCCTTCGTCGCCGACGTCCGCGCGCTCGGCATGGACTTCGGCCTGTGGGTCGAACCCGAGGCGGTCAGCCCCAAGTCCCGGCTCTACGCCGAACACCCCGAGTGGGTCTACCGCGTCGACGGCCGCCCGGCCACGCTCGTGCGCGAACAGCTCCTGCTCGACCTCGGCCGCGCCGACGTCCAGGACTTCGTCCTCGGCCACGCTCGACCGGCTGCTCACCGACCACGCCGTCGGCTACCTCAAGTGGGACATGAACCGCCCGCCCACCGAACGCGGCCGCCCCGGCGCGGCGCCCGCCGGCGACCTGGACCTGGACGCGGCCCATGTCGCGGGCTACCTGCGGGTCCTGGACCACCTGCGGGCCCGCCACCCGCACGTCACCGTCGAGGGCTGCGCGGGCGGCGGCGGCCGGATCGAACACGCCACGCTGGCCCGTACCGACGTGGTCTGGCCCAGCGACAACACCGCGCCGCTGGACCGGCTCGCCATCCAGTACGGCTACCTGCACGCCCACGCCCCGCACACCATGAGCTCCTGGGTCACCGACGCGCCCGGCGTGTTCGACCCCCGGCCCCGCTCGCTCGCCTTCCGCTTCGTGCTGGCCGCCGCCGGCGTCCTCGGCATCGGCGCCGACCTGCGCGCCTGGGACGCGGACCGGCGCGCGGAGGCCGCCCGCTGGGTCGCCCGGTACAAGGAGGTGCGGGACGTCGTCCACCACGGCGAGGCCCGGCTGATCGGCGGCCCCGGCGACGCCACCTGCGCGGTGCAGTACGACGAGGACGGCGGCCCCCGCACGGTCGTGGCCGCCTGGAGCACCGGGCGGCTCGACGGCGCCCCGCTCGTGCCCGGCCGCGCCGCCCGGCTGCGGCTGCGCGGCCTCGACCCGGCCGCCCGCTACACCGACCAGGAGACCGGCACCGTCTACAGCGGCGCCCACCTGCTGCACAGCGGCCTGCCGCTGTCCTGGAGCGCCGACCACGACGCCGAACTGGTCGTCCTGGCCCGGCAATGAGCGACCCCGCCCCTGTGACGTCACTAAAGTCACCGAAGCCGCCCATGTCGGCGCAGCCGCCGCACCACCCGCACCGCGAGGAGTCGACCCGCCCCATGAACGCACCAACCCCCCGCTTCGCCGGACAGGTGGCCGTCGTCACCGGGGCCGCCTCCGGCATCGGCGCCGCCACCGCGCGGCGGCTGGCGGCCGAGGGCGCCGCGGTCGTCCTCGCCGACATCGCGGACGGCCCCGGCGAGGAGCGTCGCCGCCGGCATCCGCGAGCGGGGCGGCACGGCCGCGTTCGTCACCGCCGACGTCTCCTCGCCCGAGGCGTGGGAGCGGGTCGTCGCGGCGGCCCGTGCCTTCGGCCCCGTCGGCGTGCTCGTCAGCAACGCCTACACCGTCGAGGTCGCCGCCGCCCACGAGACTGACCCTCGCCTCCTGGGAGCGGCAGCTCGCGGTCAACCTCACCGGCGGCTTCCTCGGCGTCAAGGCGGTGCTGCCCGACCTGCGCGAGCAGCGCGGCGCGGTCGTCCTCACCTCCTCCGTGCACGCCCACAAGGGCATCCCCGGCCACCCCGCCTACGCCGCGTCCAAGGGCGCGCTGCTCTCGCTGTGCGGGCAACTCGCCGTGGAGTACGGCCCCGAGGTGCGGGTCAACGCGGTGCTGCCCGGGCCGATCCTCACCGCCGCGTGGGACCGGGTGCCCGAGGAGGACCGCGAGCGCAGCGTCGCCGAGACCGCGGCCGGCCGGTTCGGCAGACCCGAGGAGGTCGCCGCCGCCATCGCCTTCCTCGCCGCCGGGGAAGCGTCGTACATCACCGGTTCCAGCTTGCTCGTGGACGGCGGCTGGAGTGTCGTCAAGGCTTCCGCCTGACCGCCGCCGTACCCCCACCGACCTGAAGAGAGGCAGAACGACATGACGCCATACGCGCGCCGCGGAGTGCACGGCCAGACCGTGGAGACCCTCGCGCGCCGGGTGCTCAGCGGCGAGATCCCCGAGGGAGCGACACTCGACCTCGTGGCGCTGCAGAGCGAACTGGACGTCAGTCTGACCGCGCTGCGCGAGTCGCTGAAGGTGCTCGCCGCCAAGGGCATGGTCGACGCCCGGCAGAAGCGCGGCACCTTCGTCAGAGCCCGCGCCGACTGGAACCTGCTCGACGCCGACGTGCTGCGCTGGCAGTTCGCCGAGGGCACCGCGGCCGGCACCGACGCCGGCCTGCTGCGCAACCTCGGCGAGGTCCGCGCCATCATCGAGCCCGCCGCCGTCCGGCTCGCCGCGCTGCGCCGCGGCCCCGACGACCTCGCCGCGCTCGACGACGCGCTCACCGCGATGGGCCGCACCGACGGCGGGCCCGCCCACGCCGTCGAGGCCGACCTCGCCTTCCACCGCGCCCTGCTCGCCGCCACCCACAACGAACTGCTGGAACGCATGGAGATGGTCATCGAGTCCGGGCTCGCCCACCGCGACGAGATCGTGCACTCCTCCCCGCACGGCGAGGACCCCGTACCCAGCCACCGCGCCGTCCTGGACGCCGTCCGCGACCAGGACCCGGACGCCGCCGAGCGCGCCATGCGCGCCCTGCTCGAGCAGGCCGTCCGCGACCTGGACCTGGTGCACGGCACGGGCGAGGGCGCCGCGGGCAACGCCGGCCGGTGCGGCCGGAACGGCTCCGGAGGGCGCCAAGTGAAGATCGTCCGCGTCGAGACCTTCCTCGTGCCGCCGCGCTGGCTGTTCTGCCGGATCGAGACCGACGAGGGCCTGGTCGGCTGGGGCGAGCCCGTCGTGGAGGGCCGCGCCGAGGTCGTCCGGGCCGCGGTCGAGCGTGCTCGCCGAATACCTCGTCGGCCAGGACCCGCTGCGCATCCAGGACCACTGGCAGGTGCTCACCAAGGGCGGCTTCTACCGCGGCGGCCCGGTGCTCTCCAGCGCCGTCGCCGGCCTCGACCACGCCCTGTGGGACATCGCGGGCAAGGCGTACGGCGCGCCCGTGCACGCCCTGCTCGGCGGCGCGGTCCGCGACACCGTCCGCGTCTACGCCTGGGTCGGCGGCGACGAACCCGCCCGGCTCACCGAGGAGGTCGCCGCACAGGTCGAGGCCGGCTTCACCGCGGTGAAGATGAACGCCGCCGGGCGCACCGACCCGCTCGACCACGCCCGCAGGCACCGCCGCCGTCGTCGACCGGGTGGCCGCCGCCCGCGAGGCGCTCGGCCCGGACCGGGACGTCGCCGTCGACTTCCACGGCCGCTTCACCCCGGCCGGCGCCCGCCGGGTGCTGCACGCGATAGCCCCGCTGCACCCGCTGTTCGTCGAGGAGCCGCTGCTGCCCGAACAGGGCCACCTGCTGCCGTCGCTGGCCGCGGCCACCCCCGTACCGCTGGCGACCGGCGAACGCCTCTACGGGCGGGCCGAGTTCCTGCCCGCCCTCACCGCGGGCATAGCCGTCGCCCAGCCGGACCTGTCGCACGCGGGCGGCATCACCGAGGTGACCCGGATCGCCGCGCTCGCCGAGACCTTCGGCGCGCAACTGGCCCCGCACTGCCCGCTCGGCCCGATCTCGCTCGCCGCCAGCCTCCAGGTCGCCTTCTGCACACCGAACTTCCTCATCCAGGAGCAGAGCCTCGGCATCCACTACAACAAGGAGGCCGACCTGCTGTCCTACCTCCTGGACACCGAGCCGTTCCGCTTCGTCAAGGGCCACGCCCACCGCACCGCGCTGCCCGGGCTCGGCGTCACCGTCGACGAGAACGCGGTCCGCGCCGCCGACCGCGCCGGGCACGCCTGGCGCAACCCCGTGTGGCGCCACCCCGACGGCTCCTTCGCGGAGTGGTGACGGCCGTGCACCGCACCGCTGATCACCACCGACCCCGCGCACGGCGGCCGTTGGACCTCGCTGCGCACCGGGGACCGGGAGTGGCTGTGGCACCGGGACGAGCCGCTGCGGGCCGTCGCCGCGCCCGGCCACGCCTTCGCCGACGCGGGCGGCCTGGAGGAGTGCGTGCCGACGGTGCGCGGCGCGCCCGACCACGGCGACGCCTGGACCCGGCCGTGGACCGCGGCCGGCGAGGGCGCCCACGCCGTCGCGTGCCCCGACTTCCGGCTCACCCGCCGCATCCGCCGGCTGCCCGGCAGCGCGGTCGCCGACTACCGGCTCACCGCCGCGCCCGGCTACCGCTTCGTGTGGGCCGCCCACGCCCTGCTCGACGTCTCCCCGGACGCCCGCCTCGCCCTGCCCGAGGGCGCCCCGGCCCGGCTCTACGCCGACGGCGGCGCCGCGTTCACGCCGTTCGCGTGGCCGCACGCCCCGGGTACGGCCGCCGGGCCCGCGGGCGGCGGGGGCGGTGCCCGCGCCCGGGCCCCCGCCCGGTCGGGCTCGACCGGCTCGGGCCCGGACGACGGCACCGCGCTCGGCGCCGTCGTGCACACCCCGGCCGCCACCGTCCACGACGGCTCGCGACACGCTGCGGTTCGCCCTCGAAGCGGACGGCGGCCAGCCGCTGTCGGTCGCGCTCTGGCGCAACCTGCGCGGCTTCCCGGCACACGCGCCGTACCGCTCCATCGGCGTCGAACCGATGCTCGGCCGCGTCTTCGACCTCGCCGCGGCGGGGGAGGGGGACGCGGCCGTCGTCCCGGCGTCCGGCGAGGTGCGGTGGCGGCTCACCGTCACCGCACCGTGAACCGCCCGCCGTACGGGCCCGGTCCGCCCCGCCCCGCGGCCGTCCCGCCGTCCCGCACCACCGCCCCCGCCTGCCGCACGACCGGAAAGGACCCCCGCACGTGGACCTGCTGACCTCGCTGCGCCGCCATCGCCTCGTCGCGATCGTGCGCGGCGACGACCCGGACGCCTGCCTGCGGGCCGTGCTCGCCCTCGTGGAGGAGGGCGTGGCCCTGGTGGAGGTGTCGCTCAGCGGCAAGGGCGCGCCCGACGTCATCGCCGCCGCCCGCGCCGCCCTCGGCCCGGACGCGCCGCTCGGCGCGGGCACCGTACTGACCGGCGAGGACGCCCGCGCCGCGCACCGGGCGGGGGCCGACTTCGCCGTGACCCCGGCGCTCGGCGAAGGCGTCCTCGCGGCGCGCGACCTCGGGATGCCCGGTGCTCGCCGGGGTGATGACGCCCACCGACGTCCTGGCGGCGCGGGCGATGGGCGCGGACGCGTTCAAGATCTTCCCCGCCGCCCAGGCCGGCGGCCCCGGCTATCTGCGCGCGCTGCGCGGCCCGTTCCCGACGCTGCCGTTCGTGCCGGTCGGCGGCGTGGACGCCGACGCCGCCCGGGCCTACCTCGCCGCGGGCGCCACCGCCGTGGGCGTCGGCACGCCGCTGCTCGGCGACGCGCCGTCCGGCGGGGACATCGCGGCGCTGCGGCTGCGCGCGCGGGAGTTCCTGGGCGCGGTCGAGGAGGGCCGGTGAGCCTGCTCGGGCCCGGCCCGGTGGTGTGCGTCGGCGAGACGATGGCCGCGCTGGTGCCCGACCCGCAGGGCGCCCTCGCCACGGCGGACACCCTGCGGGTGGCGGTCGCCGGGGCCGAGTCGAACATGGCGATGTACCTCGCCGACCACGGCGTCCCGGTGCGCTGGGTGTCCGCGGTCGGCGCCGACCCGCTGGGGGAGCGGATACGGGCCGAGGTGGGTGCCCGCGGCGTGGACGTCGGCGCGGTGCGCACCGACCCGGAGCAGGCCGACCGGCCTGCTCCTGAAGGACCCGGGCCGCGCGTCCACCCGGGTCCACTACTACCGGGCCGGTTCGGCCGCCTCCGCGCTCGGCCCCGACCTGCTGGCCGGCCCCGCCGTCCAGGACGCCGGGCTGCTGCACCTGACCGGCATCACGCCCGCGCTGTCCGCGTCCTGCCGCGACCTGGTCGAGCAGGCGCTGCGCGGCCCGGTGCCGGTGAGCTTCGACGTCAACCACCGGCCCGGCGCTGTGGGGTCCGGGCGAGGCCGCCCGAGGTGCTGCGGGCGCTGGCCGACCGCGCGGACCTCGTCCTGGTCGGGCTGGACGAGGCGCAGGCGCTGTGGGGCGGCGCGATCGCCGACGGCGGCCGACGTCCGGGCGCTGCTGCCCGGCCCGCGACTGCTGGTCGTCAAGGACGGCGCCCGCGCCGCGACCGCCTTCGACGGCGCGAGCGCGTACACCGTGCCCGCCCTGGCGACGCACGTCGTCGAGCCCGTCGGCGCGGGCGACGCCTTCGCGGCGGGCTTCCTCGCCGGCCTGCACCGCGGCGAGCCCCTCACCCGCGCCCTGCGCCTGGGCCACCTCACCGCCGGCGCCGCCCTGCGCGTGTCCAGCGACCACGGGCCGCTGCCGCCCCCGGCCCGGATCGCCGCGCTCCTGGCCGCGTCCGAGGCCGAGTGGCGCCGCTCCGACAGTGCCGCGGACCGTCCGGAACCGCCCGGCGCGGCGTGAGCGCGGCCCGGCAGGACGCCGGGCGTCAGGCCGGGAGACGGGTGGACCGTACGGGACCGGCCGTACGCGAGCGGCCAGGAGGCGGGCCGCCGGGGCGTGACGGCTCGGTGCGCGAAGGGTCCGGGAGGTGACGGGCCGGGGGGCGTCCGCTTGCACGCGGGCGGCCTTCTTGGACGTGGGCGTGTCCCCCTTGTACGTGGGTGTCGGCCGGGACGCGCGGCACCGAATCCGTCGCGGAAGCGGAATCGCACCAGTCGCCCGCCTGTACCCGTCCTTCACTTGTACGTCTCGCCGTGTACGCCCGGCGGTGCTGTCCTTGGGAGATGGACCACATCACCTTTCTCGTGACACTGGTCATCGTCACGGCCCTCGCCTTCGACTTCACCAACGGCTTCCACGACACCGCGAACGCGATGGCCACGTCGATCGCCACCGGGCGCGCTGCGGCCGAAGGTCGCGGTGCTCATCAGCGGCGGCGCTCAACCTGGCGGGGGCGTTCCTGTCCACCGAGGTGGCGAAGACGATCTCCGGCGGCATCGTCGACGACGAAGCTGGTCACGCCCGGCGATGATCTTCGCCGGACTGGTCGGCGCGATCATGTGGAACCTCGCGACCTGGCTGCTCGGGCTGCCGTCCAGCTCCTCGCACGCCCTGTTCGGCGGTCTGATCGGCGCCGTGTGGGTGGGCGCCGGGCGGCAGCGGCGTGCACTTCGACAAGGTGGTCGAGAAGGTCCTCATCCCGGCGGTGGCGTCCCCGGTCGTCGCCGGGCTCGCCGCCCTGGCCGCCACCTACCTCGCCTACCGGCTCACCCGGCGAGTGCGCCCAGGCAGACGTCTCCAAGGGCTTCCGGGCCGGCCAGATCGCGTCCGCCTCGCTGGTCTCGCTCGCGCACGGCACGAACGACGCGCAGAAGACGATGGGCGTCATCACCCTGGCGCTGATCTCCTGCGGCGCCCTCGGCCACGACGCGGGGCCACCGGTGTGGGTCATCCTCACCGCGGGCGTGGCGATCGCGGCGGGCACGTACATCGGCGGCTGGCGGATCATCCGCACCATGGGCAAGGGCATCGTCGACATCCAGTCGCCGCAGGGCTTCGCGGCGGAGTCCGCGTCGGCCGCCGTGATCCTCACCTCCGCCAACCTGGGCTTCGCGCTGTCGACCACCCAGGTCTGCTCGGGCGGCATCCTGGGCGCCGGGGTGGGCCGCAGGCTCGCCGAGGTCCGCTGGGGCACGGCCGGCCAGATGGCGCTGGCCTGGCTGGTCACCCTGCCCGCCGCGGCGGCCGTCGGCGCGGTGGCGGCCAGCGCGGTGGTGAACGGCGGCACGCTCGGCACCGTGCTGATCGCCCTGGCGGCCGTGGCCGTGGCCACCGTCATCGTGGCGCTCTCCCGCCGCAACCCGGTGGACGCCGCGAACGTCAACGACGAGCAGGCCGTCCCCGTACGACCCACGGCGCAGGTCGGCGCCGAGGCGTGAGGCCGGTTCGGGGCGGCCCGCGGCCCGCCGGGCACGGGCCCGCCGGACCGGAGCCGGACCGGAGCGCCGGACCCTGAACGAGGACCACATCGCGTCGGCCGCGTCGGGTCGGCCGCGATCGCATCGCATCGCATCGCAACAGATCGGGAGGAGAACCGGATGGACGTCAAGTGGGGTTCCCTGGGCGAGGTCGCGCGGTGAGCTTCGGCGCCACCGTCGCCGTCGTCGTCGTGTTCACCCTCGGGGTGCGCGCGCTGGCCGGGCGGGAGGAGGCCCGGGAGGCCGGCGGTGACGGCACCGTCCAGGCGGTCGGCGCGGGCGCCTGCTTCGCGGTGTGCGCCTGCGCGGTGCTGTACGGCCTGTACCTGATCATTCCGCAGTTCCACTGACGCTCCCGCGGCCGCGCGGCGGCGGTCGTGCCAGGGGTCGTGCCAGGTGGGCGCGGGTGGCGCGTGGCTGCCGGCCGGCCGGAGCGGTCCCGCTGCCATGCTCCGTCAGGACCGGGGGCAGACTCGTGGCATGGACGACATCTACCGGGACCGCTGGATCGCGTGCACGCAGGACGCGGTCCACATTCGCGGCTACTACTTCCCGTGGGGCGGCAAGACCATCCCGTACTCCGAGATCCGCTCCGTGCGCCGGGTGGAGATGGGCCCGCTGTCCGGGCAGGGCCGGATCTGGGGCACCGCCAACCCGACCCTGTGGGCGAGCCTGGACCCCGCGCGCGGCGGCAAGGCCGAGGCGCTGATCCTGGACGTCGGACGCCGGGTCAGGCCGTTCATCACGCCCGACGACCTGGACGCCGTCGAGACCGCCATCCGCGAGCACGCGGGGCCGGGCCCGGCCGCGGATGGCAAGGTGTGACCGGGGACGTACGACCGGGCACGGAGGCACTGCGGGTGAGCGGAGCCGGACGGCCGGGCGCGGCGAACGCGCTCACCGACGTGGCGGGCCTGCGGGTCGGCCACGCCCAGCGCACGGGCGACGGGCGGCTCACCGGCACCACCGTCGTGCTGGCGCCCGAGGGCGGCGCCGTCACGGCCGTGGACGTCCGCGGCGGCGGCCCCGGCACCCGGGAGACCGACGCACTGGACCCGCGCAACCTCGTCCAGTACATCGAGGCCGTCGTCCTCACCGGCGGCAGCGCCTTCGGCCTGGACGCGGCGGGCGGGGTGGCGGCCTGGCTGGAGGAGCGGGGCCGCGGCTTCCGGGTCGGCGGACCCGGCCGGGTCGTGCCGGTGGTGCCCGCCGCCGCGCTGTTCGACCTCGGGCGCGGCGGCGACTGGTCGGCGCGCCCGGACCGGGAACTGGGCCGGGAGGCGGTCGAGGCGGCCGCCGCGACCGACGAGGGCGCGCCGGTCGAGCAGGGCTGCGTGGGCGCCGGTACGGGCGCGGTCGCCGGCGGCCTCAAGGGCGGTGTCGGCACCGCCAGCCTGGTCCTGGACTCCGGTACGACGGTGGCCGCGCTGGTCGCCGTGAACGCCGCCGGTTCGGCGGTCGACCCCGACACCGGGGCGCTGTGGGGCGCACGGCCCGGGTGGGCGGCCGAGTTCGGGCTCGACGGGTCGCCGCTGCCCGCCGCCGCGCTGGAACGCGCCCGGCAGCGGCTCGCGGCCGCCCCGCAGGCGCCGTTCAACACGACTCTCGCCGTCGTCGCGACCGACGCGGCACTCGGCCGCGCCCAGGCGCAGAAGCTCGCGGGCACCGCCCACGACGGGCTGGCCCGCGCGATCCGGCCGGTGCACCTGCTCTCCGACGGCGACACGGTCTTCGCGATGGCCACCGGGCGGCGGCCGCTCGTCCCCGCCGGCGCGGGCCGTGACACCGATCCGGCGTTCGGCGTCCACGTGGAGGCCGGCGCCGTCAACGAGATCCTCGCCGCCGGCGCCGACGTCCTGACCCGCGCCGTCCTGCACGCGATGCTCGCCGCCCACAGCGTCCACGGCCCCGGCGGCGACTTCCCCTCCTACCGCGATCTCTACGGCATCGGCCACCCGGATGGCCGCTGACGGTCCTTGACGGTTGCTGACGCAGGCCGCTCCCGTGGACGCCCGCCGCCGGTCCGGCCGTACAGCGCCGCACGCCCGGGGAGGGCGACCTCCACGTGCAAGCGCGTGCTTGCACGTGCCTGGACTACGTGCAAGCATGGACTTGCACATCGCGTGCGGAGCACAGTACGGAAGGAACCGTCATGGAAGACCGCATCGTCCAGGACATCACCATCAGCGCAGGACTCGACCGGGTGTGGGACCTGGTCACCCGCCCCGGGTGGTGGGTGCCCTCCGACATCGACGTCCAGGAGGACGCCGACCGCACCCCGGGCCACCAGACGGTGCGGGAGAGCGCCAAGTGGGGCCGCTTCCCCGTCGAGGTGGTCCGCCTCGACCCGCGGACGTACGCAGCCTTCCGCTGGGCCAGCGCGTTCCCCGGCGAGGACCTGGCGCCCGGCCGGAGCACCCTCGTCGAGTTCCAGGTGGCCGAGGTGGCCGACGGCGTGAAGGTCACCGTCACCGAGAGCGGGTTCGCGGCGCTCGAAGCGTCCGACGAGACCAAGGAGCAGGGTGTGCGGAGCAACACCGAGGGCTGGCGGATGGAGCTGGCCGAGCTGAGGACGGCGGCCGAGAAGGCATGACCACCGCGCCCTCCGACGTCGACGGCGTCTTCGGCGCCCTCGCCGACCCCACCCGCCGGCTGCTGCTGCAACTCCTCGCCGACCGCCGGCCGAGCAGCGCCACGACGCTGGCCGCCGAGGTGACCGTCTCGCGCCAGGCCGTCGTCCAGCACCTCGCCGTGCTGGAGCGCTCCCGCCTGGTGTCGGGCGCCCGGTCCGGGCGGGAGGTGCTCTTCACCGTCCGGCCGGAACCGCTGCTGGCCACCGCGTCCTGGATGACGCACCTCGCCGAGACCTGGGACGAACGGCTGCGGCTGCTCAAGGAGCGGGCGGAGGCGGAGGAGGAGCGCGCGAAGGGCCCGCGCCGCGCCGGGCCGGCCGCGGACCCCGACTTCTGACAGTCCGTCATCTGAGGCCGGGCCGGCCGTTCATCCCTACGCCGACCAGGGGTCTTTCTGTGACGGGCGGCCCAGGCGGCCGCTGCTGCGGATATTGGTACGGGTAGACGTGCGACGACGCCGCGCCGCGGGGCGGCCGCCCCCGGCAGCGGCGGACACGCACGGGTCCGTACGGTCCACCGTCGCGAGGGAGAACACCGCCATGACCGACCTGCCGGCCGATGTGGCACCCACCGCTGTCCAGGGCGGCGAACGGGACGGGCGGTCCGGCGGAGAGGCGGACGGGCGGTCCGGCCGCGACAGGGACGAACCGCCGGGCGGTGAGCGGGACTTCGGGCCGTCCGGGGAACCGGGTGACCGGCCGGGCGGTGGGCGCGGGGCCGGGCCGGGGCAGCCGACGGGCCGGACCGGTCCGGCGGCCGGACGGGACACCGCGTCCTCGCGCTCCCGGCCGGGCCGCCCGCCCGGCGCTCGTGGTTCGGCATCGGCTTCGGCACCGGGCTCGGCGCCGTCCTGGCCTGGCTGCTGGTGCAGACCGTGCTGCGGATCACCGCCCTGCTGACGCTGCTGATGCTCGCCGTCTTCATCGCCGTCAGCCTGGAACCGCTCGTGGCCGGGCTCTGCCGGCGCGGGCTGCGCAGGGCGTGGTCGGTGCTGGCCGTGGTGACCGGGTTCGCCGCGCTGCTCTCGGGTTTCGTCGCCCTGGTCATCCCGCCGGTCACCGCGGCGGTGTCCGCGCTCACCGACGACGTGCCGCGCTGGCGCCGCCAACTGCGCGACCACCACTCCACGCTCGGCCGCCTTGAAGATCATTACCATGTCATCGAGAAGGCCCGGCAGCAGTTGGGCTCCGGCGGCGGGTCCGCGATCGCCGGCGGCGTGCTGGGCGCGGGGCAGCTCGTGGTCAGCGCGCTCACCTCGACCGTCATCGTCATCACGGTCACCCTGTACATGATGGTGGCGCTGCCCGCGATCAAGCGGTTCGGGCACCGCTTCGTGCCCGGCACCCGCAGGGAGCACGCGCAGGCCGTCTCCGAGGAGATCCTCAGCCGGGTCGGCCGCTTCATGCTGGGCAACGTCGCGACCTCGGCGATCGCCGGCGCCGCCACCTTCGTGTGGTGCTCCGCCTGGGGAGTGCCCTTCCCGGCCGCGCTCGGCTTCTTCGTCGCCCTGATGGACATGATCCCGGTGCTCGGCTCGACCGTCGGGGGAGTGGCGGTCAGCGTGGTCGCACTGTCGGTGTCATTCCCCGTCGCGCTCGCCACCGCCGCCTTCTACATCGGCTTCCGGCTCGCCGAGGACTACCTGATCATGCCGCGCGCCATGAAGTTCGCGGTCGACGTCCACCCGGTGGTCACCGTGGTGGCCGTGCTGGCGGGCGGCTCGCTGCTCGGCGTCATCGGCGGTCTGGTCGCCATCCCGACGGCGGTCGCCGTCGGGATCGTGCTTGACGAGTACGTCTTCCCCCGCACCGACGCGGCCTGACCGCAGACGGGCCCCGCCCGCACCCGCCAAGGACCCGCACCCGGTAGGTACTCCCGCCCGGCCCGGACCCCCGCCCGGCCCGGACCCCTGCCCGGCCCGGACCCCTGCCCGGCCCGGACCCCCGCCCGGCGCGGAACCGCGCCTGCCCGCACGCTCAGGCCCGTGTCTCCGGCAGGTCCGCGCCGAGGTCGAGCCGCCAGTCGTTGGACGTCATCCAACTGCCCTTGGGGTACTCGAACCGGACCGGGCCGAGGAGGGTGAACCCGGCCTTGCGGCAGACCGCGTTGGAGGCCGGATGGTCATCGCCGGGGAAGGCGTGCAGATAGCGGTGGAGTCCGGTGGCCCGCGCCTGCGCGGCGACGGCCACGGCGGCCTGCGCGGCCAGCCCGCGGCCCTGGAACTCCGGGAGGATGCTCCACCCGGTCTCCCACACCTTGGCGCCCTGCCACTCCCGCTCCCAGAACCCGATCGAGCCGACCGTCCGCCGTCCGGCCCGCGTCGACGGTCCCGTCCGCGCCGGGCAGCACGACCCGGTACACCTGCCCCGGCCCGCTCAGCTTCGACGTACCGCCGGTGCCGCGCCGCGAGTTGCTCCTCGGTCTCGGGGCCGCCCAGGTGCTCGGTCATCTCGGGTGCGTTGGTCCGTCTCAGCAGCCAGAAGTCGCCTTCGCCCCACGGCGCCAGCTCCACGTGACCGGTATGTGCGTCGTTCATGCCCGCAACACTAGAGCGGGGGTACGACAGCCGCCCGCGAGTGCGGAGCCGTCGCGGCCCCGCACCCGCGGACATCGGCGGATCAGCGCCCGCGCGGCGCCGCCCCCGGCCTCCTCGCCGAAGGCGGCGAGCGCGCCGCCGTCCGGGACGAGCGCCGGTCCGCCGGCGTCGGCCGGGCCCCCGGGAGCCGCGGTTCGCCGTGCCCGGCGGCCCCGCGCCGCGAGCGCCGCGCAGGCGGGCACGGCGGCCGTCAGCACGAAGCAGAGCGGGAGCGGGGCGCGGACCAGCAGGAGCGCGGCGACCGCGCCGCCCGCCGAAGAGCCGGCGTTCACGGCGGAGTTGACCCAGGTGGTGGCACGGGTGGCGGCGCCGTCGGGGGCGAGCTGGGCGGCGGCCAGATAGGCGGTGGACAAGGTGGGGGAGGAGAGTGTGCCCGCCGCGGCGACGCAGACGGCGAGCAGGGGCAGGGCGTACGCGAAGGCGTTCGCGGCGAGCAGGACGGCCAGTCCCGCGAGGAGATACGGCAGTCGGGCCGCTGCCGGGCGGCGCCACGACACGCGCCCGTAGAGCAGGCCGCCCAGCGCGCTGCCCGCCGACTGGAGGGCCATGATCGGGCCCACCGCCCCCGGACGGTGCGCGTGGTCGGCGAACGCGATCACGTACAGTTCGAGCCCGCTCAGGCACGCGCCCACGCCGAGCGCCGCGCAGGCCGCCCGCCGTACGCCCGCGCCCTGCGCGGTGAACAGCCGCAGGCGCGCGGCCGGTCGGGCCGTGCTCCGCTGCTTCGGACGGATCAGCCGCGGCGGCCGGTGAGGCGGCTAGCGCCAGCGAACCCGTCGCGATCAGCACCCCCGACAGCACCAGGCCGCGCACCGGGTGCACGGCCACCGCGATCAACGGGCCGGCCAGGAAGATCAGTTCCTCGGCGACGGTGTCGAGGCTGAACGCCCGTTGCAGCAGCGCCTCATCGGGGGCCAGCGCGCCCCACACCGCCCGCATCGTCGGGCCGAGCGGCGGGCAGCCGGCTCCCGCGACGACGGCCGGCGCGGCCAGCAGGACCACCGCCGGCCGGTCGAGCCACGCCGCGCACGCGGCGAGCGCGAACAGCGCCGCGGCGAACGGCACCCCCAGCAACGGCAGCACGTGGCGCGCACCCCACCGGTCGATGAGTCCGGCCTTCGCCGGAGACACCACCACCGACACGGCGGCGAACAGCGTGCTGAGCAGTCCGGCCGTCGCCAGTGAACCCGTCGCCGACTTCAGCGACAGGACCAGTGAGAGCGAGACCACCCCGTACCCCAGCCGGCCCACCAGGGCGGCCCCGAACGTGAGCCGGGCGTGCGGGAGTCGGAAGACGGCGGCATACGAAGCCGCCGGGTTGGACGAAGACATGGGAATCCCCTGTGTACGCAGTGACGAGGACACGACTCACGGCACGCCCCGTCACCGCCGCGACGCAGGCACTGCGTACGGCTCACCCGGGACGACACCGGCCCCGTCTACGCACACAAGAGGAACATCCCACGAGCGTAACCGGTCCCCGCGCCCTGGGGACACCGATTTTCGCGGCGCCCACCCGACGCCCGCCCAGCGCCTCCCGGGAGGGCGCCCGCGCGGCTCAACTCCCCGGCGTACCCGGGCGGGCCAGGGCCGCGGGCGCCGCCAGCACCAGCGCCCCCAGGGCCAGCGCGGCCGCGGCGCCCCAGCCGGCCAGGTGGTAGGCGGCGGCGCCGAGCGTGCCGCCGACGCTGTTGCCGACGTAGTACGCGGTGAGGTAGAGCGCGGACGCCTGCGCCCGGCCGGTCGTCGCGGTGCGGCTGACCGTCCCGGAGGCGACGGCGTGCCCGATGAAGAAGCCGCCGGTCACCAGGACGAGCCCGGTCAGGACGACCGGGAGCGGGCGGGCGAGGGTGAGCAGCAGGCCGGCCGCGCACAGCACGAGGGCGGCGGTGAAGGCGCCGCGGCGGCCCGCGCGGGCGGTGAGCCTCCCGGAGGCGGCGGACGTGCCGGTGCCGACGAGGTAGACGAGGAACACGGCGCCGACCGCGGTCTGCGACAGGCCGTAGGGAGCGGCGGTGAGCCGGTAGCCGAGGACGGTGTAGACCGCGCCGAAGACGGCCATGAAGAGCATGCCGACCGTGTAGAGGCGGCGCAGCCGGACGTCGCGCAGGTGCCCGCCGACCGTGCGCCACAGGGCGGCCGGGTGCACCGGACCGGGGGTGAAGTGCCGTGCGGGCGGGACGAGCAGGCGGAAGGCGGCCGCGCAGCCGAGGGCGGTCAGGCCCACCACGAGCAGCGCGGCGCGCCAGCCGTACGCCTGGGCGAGGGCGCCGCCCGCGACGCGGCTGCTCATGCCGCCGATGGAGTTGCCCGCCACGTAGAGCCCGATCGCGGAGGGGACGGCCGAGGGGTGGACCTCTTCGGCGAGGTACGCCATGGCGGTCGCGGGCAGTCCGGCCAGTGCCACGCCCTGGGCGGCGCGCAGGGCGACCAGCACGCCGAGGTCCGGCGCGAAGGGCACGGCGAGGGCGAGCAGCGACGCGCCGAAGACGGACGCGGTCATCACCGTCGTCCGCCCGTACTTCTCGCTGAGGGCGCTGACCGGCAGCAGCGCGAGGGCGAGCGCGCCGGTCGCCGCGGAGACGGTGAGACTGGCCTGCGCGGGGGACAGCCGCAGCCCGGAGGAGAGCGCGGGCAGCAGCGCCTGGGTGGAGTACAGCAGGGCGAAGGTGGCCAGCCCGGCGGCGAACAGCGCGAGGTTGGCGCGCCGGTAGGCGCGGGTGCCGGCGCGCAGCCGGTCGTCGGGGCGGGTGCGGACGGCCGCGGCGACCATGCCCGCGCGCACGGCCGCCCCGGTATCGGCAGGGTTCATACGGGCGACGCTACGACCGCCGGATTCCATGCGTCCAATGCGTGGAAGAGGCATGATCGATCCATCAGCGCATCAGTACACCGCAGAGGGGACTTCCGTGACGACGGACGACGACCAGGATGTTCCGCTCCCGCCGTCCGGCCCGGGCGCGGCGACCGGTCGGCCGCGGCGAGCGCCGACCTGTCCGCCGACGCCTGGGCTCCCCTGCTCGCGCCCCGGCTCGCCCAGTTCGCCGCGGTCGCCCGGCACGAGCACATGACCCGCGCCGCCCAGCAGCTCGGCATGCCGCAGTCGACGCTCAGCCGCGCCGTCGCCCGGCTGGAGGCCGACCTCGGGGTGACCCTCTTCGCCCGGCAGGGCCGCGCCCTGCGGCTGACCCGCGCGGGCAGCACCTTCCGCCGGGCCGCCGAACGCGCCCTCGCCGAGGTCGAGCGCTCCGCGGAGTCGGTGCGGCTCGACGCCGACCCCGCCGGCGGCCGGGTCGCGTTCGGCTTCCTGCACACCCTCGGACCCGAGACCGTGCCGGCTCTGCTGCGCGCCTTCCGCGCCGACCACCCGCGGGTGCGCTTCCAGCTCGTGCAGACCTACGGCGAGGCCATGCTGGAGCGGCTGCGGGCCGGCGGCCTGGACCTGTGCCTGACCTCGCCGCCGCCCGACGAACCCGGCCTGGTCGTACGCCGGCTGGACGAGCAGCGGCTGCGCCTGGTCGTGCCGCTGGGCCACCGCCTGGCCGGCCGCAGACGCGTCCGGCTCGCCGAGGCGGCCGCCGAGCCGTTCGTCACCCTGGAACCGGGCTACGGCCTGCGCCGCATCACCGACGCGCTGTGCGCCGAGGCCGGGTTCACCCCGCGGGTCGCCTTCGAGGGCGAGGAGGCGGAGACGCTGCGCGGCCTGGTCGCGGCGGGGCTGGGCGTCGCCCTGCTGCCGCCGCCGGCCTTCCCGCGGCCCGGCGTCGCCGAACTCGACGTCATGGGGCAGCGCGCGGTCCGCGCGATCGGTCTCGCCTGGCTGGAAGGGCAGCGGGACACCCCGCCGGTGGCCGCGTTCAAGAGCTTCCTGCTCAGCCGCAAGGGCCACCTGCTGCCCCGCTGAGCCGCCGAACGGCGCCCATCCGTACGGCAGTTGTCCATGCGCCTGTCCTGCGGGCCCGGTCCTTACCCGCCGGGCCGCTACGAACCCGGGCCGCTGAACCTGGGCGCTACGACGGGCCTCACGGGACGACGACCACCGGCCACCGCCCCACCCGTACCATCCGCACCGCCCGCCGAGCCGAAGATCCGGTGCCGCAGTCCGCGGGAGGCGCCCAGGACGACCGTGTCGGCGCGCAGGGCGTCCGCGACGCGGGTCAGCCCGGCGACCACGTCCCCACCGCGGCACGGTGCGGAACTCCCAGCGCAGCGACCGCGCTTCGGTCGAGCAGACCAGTCCCGCGGCAGACCCGCCGGCGTAACCGGTCCGCCTCGGAGGTGTCCGTGCCGTTGAGCATCCAGGCGACGCCCCCGAGCATCGCCGAGGTGTGCTGGGGCAGCACGTGGACGACGACGAGCAGCGCTTCCTGACGGCGGGCCAGGCCCACCGCGTAGGCGGCGGCGTGCCAGGAGGAGTCGGAGCCGTCCACCCCGACGACGACCGTCCTGCCGCCGTCGGCTCTGTGATCGAGGGCCACCGGCCGTGGCCTAGGACGCGGCGCTCTCGCCGCGACTTCTCCGTTTCGGGCGACTCCTCCGTGAAGGCGCCGGCCGTCGCGCGCAGCGGGACCTCCTTCATGAGCGCGGAGAGCACTATCGCGACGACCAGCACGCCGGCGCCGATCAGGAACGCCAGGTTGATCGCCTCGGTGAAGCCGACCTTGATCGGGTGGGCGAGCGCCGGGTCGATGTGGGCGAGGAACGAGGTGTTGTTGAGCGACCCCGAACTGCCCGACGACGTGGAGGTGAGCGCGGTGAGCTGGTCCGGGTGCGCCTTGGCCGCGGCCCGGAAGGCGGCCGTGCCGCGGGCGTCGGTGAAGGCGGAGCTGATCTTGTCGCCGACCGCGGAGTAGACGATCGACAGGAAGACGGCGACGCCGAGCGTGCCGCCCATCTGCCGGAAGAACGTGGTCGAGGAGGTCGCGACCCCCATGTCGCGGGCCGGCACCGCGTTCTGCATCGCCAGCACGAGGTTCTGGATGTTCAGGCCGATCCCGGAGCCGATGACGAACATCGCGACGTCGGTGTAGACCAGGCCGCTGTCCACGCGCAGCCGCCACAGCATGAGCATGCCGACCACCAGCAGGCCGCTGCCGACGACCGGGAAGATCTTGTAGCGGCCGGTGCGCGAGGTGATCACGCCCGAGACCCATCGACAGTGACCATCAGGCCGAGCATGATCGGGAGCGTCAGCAGACCGGCCTTGGTCGGCGAGTCGCCCTTGACCAGCTGGAGGTAGAGCGGCAGCAGCGTGATGCCGCCGAACATGCCGAGGCCGACGATCGCGGACAGCCCGGAGCCGATGACGAACACGCCGTTGCGGAACAGCCGCATCGGCAGCAGCGCGTCCTCCTCCGCCCGGAACTCGGCCAGCAGGAAGGCGACGATGCCTATCGCGCCGATGCCGTAGCTGATCAGCGCCCGCCCGCTGCCCCAGCCCCACTCCCGGCCCTGTTCGGCCACGATGAGCAGCGGCACCAGGGCGATGATCAGGGCCGCGGCGCCCGCGTAGTCGACCCGGTGCGCCCGGCGCTCGTGCTTCAGGTGCAGCACCTTGGCCACGACCACCATGGCGAGCAACGCCGATCGGCACGTTGAGCAGGAAGATCCAGCGCCAGCCGTCGATGCCCAGCAGCTTGTCCTGCCCGGCCAGCGCGCCGCCGATCACCGGTCCCAGCACGCTGGATATGCCGAAGGTCCCCATGAAGTAGCCCTGGTACTTGGCTCGTTCGCGCGGCGCGATGATGTCGCCGACGATCGCGAGGGCCAGGGACATCAGGCCGCCGGCGCCGATGCCCTGGAACGCGCGGAACGCGGCCAGCATGTACATCGAGGTGGACATCATGCACAGCAGCGAGCCGACGACGAACACGGCGATGGCGAAGAGGAAGAACGGCTTGCGCCCGTACTGGTCGGAGAGCTTGCCGTACAGCGGTGTGGAGATCGTCGACGTGATCAGGAACGCGGTGGTCACCCATGCCTGC
Organism: uncultured Actinomycetota bacterium; assembly: GCA_963820715.1. Taxonomy (GTDB): domain Bacteria; phylum Actinomycetota; class Actinomycetes; order Streptomycetales; family Streptomycetaceae; genus Actinacidiphila. The sequence goes on from CAWGAU010000014.1 coordinate 32,324, forward strand.
GCGGTCAGGCCGTCGAGGCTCTCGCCGATCTTGTAGATCGCCGTCGCGACGATCGTCTGGTCCAGCGCGGCCAGGAACATGGTCAGCAGCAGTCCCGAGAGGATCACCATGATCTGCCGGTGCGTGTACCCCGTCGGGGCCTGCGCGGTGCCTGGGGGCATCGCATCCGTTTGAGCGCTCATCGAGCTTGACCCTCCCGCTGTCCGGTGGTCCGCCCTGGCGACCACCACGATTGCCCTGGGCAACATTATGCCCGCGTCTGCCGCGCCATCAGCACGCGACGGCTCGCCTTGCGGGGGCCGGCGGTTGCGGCCGATCCGTACTCCCCGGCCGTCCCGCCCGCGGGGTCAGTCGAAGCAGAGTGCCAGGATGCACACCCGGTGCTTCGGTGTCGATGTCGGCGAGGCCGACGGCGCGGTGGACGTCGGCGCGGACGCGGCCGAGGGCGAGCCGGTGCCGGGGCGCGCGGTGCTGGTCGTCGACGATCGCGCCCGAAGCGCTGTGCCGCGGCAGCCAGTTGCGGTCGCCCGGCAGCGTGCTGCCGTAGCCGTCCCTGCCGTCCGCCTCGGGGGCGTACGGGCACCGTCCGTCCGCTCCTGGCCGACGTGGTGGGCGCGGTGTCCGTCGCCGGCCCGGTCGACGAGGGGAGGGGGCGCGGCGAGGTCTCGCCGGGGTCCGGGGCGGAGCTGGCCGGCGCGTCCCCGTGGGAGCCGGCGGACACCGCGCGCCAGCGTCAGGGCGCCGCCGAGGACGGCGAGGGCGGTCGCGGCGGCGGCCCGCCTGCGCCCGGGCCGCCGGGCCGACCGCCCGGGTCGGCCACGTCCTCCTCCGGCCCGGCGTCCGCCGCCTCCCCGCGGCCCGCGCCATGGTCCGAGTCGGCCTCCGCGCCCGCCGGTTCGGCGTCCCCCGCAGCGTCCGGCCGGTCGCCGCCGTCCTCTCTGGTCCGACGTATCCGGTTCCCCGGTTCCGGTCTCGCAGGCTCCTCGGACTTCTCGGCTTCTCAGCCTTCTCGGGCTCCTTGTGCTCCGCGCTGTCCGCAGCCCCGGCGTCCCCGGTGTTCTCGGCGCTGTCGCCCTGCGTCGCTTCCCTCTCGGCCGCCCTGGCCTCGGCGACCGCACGCCACGGATCGATGTCCGGGGCGTACGCGCCGCAGCCAGGGCACACCAGGGCCCCGTTCAGCGTCCGTCGGCATGTCGAGCAGTGGTCCATTCGCGGTCTTCCTGTGCCGGCTGCCTCACCCCGTGGAAGCGGCAGCGTGCTCCCCTGCGCCCGCGACCGGGCAGCGCGTCACGCTAACAGCCGGTTCGGGAGACCGCGAGTGACAAATGTGATCGTCTTGGAAAGATCACGACCGATGCACTTGCGTTCAGCCGCTGATACTGGCCTGACCTGTCTCCAGGTGTCCGGAGAATCGCTGCTTCCACGTCGGGTCGGTACTCACCGTGATCGTGAAGTCGTACCAACCCTGCGCGATCGTCACGGCGTTGAAGTAGTCCGTGGTGCTCGCGCCCGGCTGCACGGTGTACGTCCAGGGGCCGTCGGAGCGGTAGTTGGCGGCCGTGACGGTGAACGTGACCGCCGACGGAGCCGGAGTTGGCGAACTCGAAGAAGACGGCCTGCTTGCCGGTGTCGGGGGCGGCGGCGTAGGACGGACGTGACGGTCAGGTCCTTGCCGGGCTTGGTGGCGTCGCCCTGGAAGCGGCGCACGAAGCGGTTGGGGCCGACCACGGACAGGTCGTAGGGCCCGTTGCCGTAGCCCGGCGCCGCAGTTGAAGAAGTCGCTGGTGGTGCCGCCCGCGTCGAGCGTGTACTGCCACGGGCCGCCGCGTGCGGTAGGCGTTGGCGTACGCGGCCAGGTGCGTCGAGGCGGTGGCGGCCGCGCCCTGGTTGGCCATCGAGATCCAGGCGAGGATCTGGCCGCCGGAGCCGGTGGTGAAGGGCGTCAGGTAGGCGTTCGGCTGGTACGGCAGCGCGCGGGCCGGGCGGGTGCCGGGCTCCTGCTGCGGCAACTGGTTGTCCACGGGCGCGGGGTTGGGCAGCAGGGTGCAGCTCGACTCGCCGATCACGGCGGTGGTGTCGGGCAGCGACGGGCAGCCCGTAGACCGGGTGGGCGAAGTCGAACATGCCGGTCAGGTCGCCGCACACCGTGCGGCGCCAGGCGGAGATGTTGGGGCAGGTGGCGGGCTTGCCGAGGGCGCGCGGTCCAGCGTCTCCAGGAAGCGCAGCACCGAGGTGTGGTCGCGAGACGTGCGAGTCGACCCAGCCGCCGCGCGTCCAGGGCGAGACGGCGATCATCGGGACGCGGACGCCCAGGCCGATGTTGGTGCCGTCGTAGAACTCGCCCGGCGGTGCCCGCGGGGGCGGCCGGCGGGGGCACGTGGTCGAAGAAGCCGTCGTTCTCGTCGTAGTTGAGGAACAGCACGGTGGAGTCGAAGACGTCCGGGTCGGCGTTCAGCGCGTCGATGACCATGTGGACGAAGTGCGCGCCGTCCGCGGGCGTGGCGTACGGGTGCTCGGAGGAGCCCTCGTCGGCGACGACCCACGACACCTGCGGCAGCGTGCCCGCGGTCGACGTCGGCGCGGATCGCGGCCGCGATGTCGTCCGGGGTGCGGCCGGTGACCTGCGGCACCGTGCCCATGCCCTTGACCGCCAGCGCGCTGCCGGCCGGGGCGTTCGCGAACTGGTTGAAGTACGCCAGCGCGTTGTCGCCGAAGTTGTCCGCCGCGTTCTGGTAGAGCTTCCAGCTGACGCCCGGCCGCCTCCAGCGCCTCGGCGTAGGTCTGCCAGCGCAGCCCCGACTCGTCCCCGCCGTTGTACGCCGGGCCGCCCGCCGTGCCGTCGGGGTCGATCATCCCGCTCCAGTGGTAGGTGCGGTTGGGGCCGGTGGCGCTGAGGATCGAGGAGAAGTAGGCGTCGCAGACCGTCCAGTTGTCGGCCAGCGCGTAGTGGAACGGGATGTCGTCGCGGGTGCAGGTGGCCCAGCGTGCGGACGTTGCCCTTGGCGGCCACCCACGAGTCCAGCTTGCCGCCGTTCCACGCCAGGTGCTGGTCCGCCCAGCTGTGCGCGAGGTCGCCGTTGCACTGGGCCAGCCGCTCGGGGTCCGCGCCGCCGGCCGGCTTGGTGGCGCTGAACTGCCACGGGTACTGCCGGCCCGAGCCGTTGGGCTGGTTGAACACGCTGTAGCCGCCGGCGATCTGGATCGCGCTGCGGTCGGCGAACCCGCGCACGCCCCTGCAGCATCCCGAAGTAGTGGTCGAAGCTGCGGTTCTCCTGCATGAGGATCACCACGTGCTGCACGTCGGTGATCGTCCCCGTGGCCGCCGCGTGGGCGCGCGCGGCGGACCCCGGCAGCGCGTCCAGCCCGAGCACGGCTCCGGCGGCGACGGCCGAGCCGAGGAACGTACGGCGTGTGACAGGTGTCATGAGGCTGGTCTCCTGGGGTGGTTGGGATCAGTCGCGCCAACCGAAGGTCATATCGCATCGGACCGGTGGCGCAGAAGACTTGTCCCAACATGCGCGGAACGGCCCCGCAACGTGCCGGGCTGCCCCGGTGTACGGCCGGGGAACACCTGGGGAGGCGGCCGCGCGGCCCACGCCGGGCGGTCGCACCGCCAGGTCGCTCCCCGGCGGGTGAGAGCGCGCCGAGCACCCGGAGCAGTTCCACCCGGGCCGTGGGCAGCGTCCCCGGCGCAGCCGCTGCGGATCGCCGCGCGGGACGCGGCGCAGCCGGGTGGCGGCGACGGCGGGGAGCCGGACGCCGGCGACCGCCCGCCGCAGCGCCGCGGGCGAGCCCCGGCAGGGGCTGCGCGGGCTTGGCCGAGGGCAACCGGGGTGACACACGCCACAGCCGCCGCCGCGGGCCGCCCCGCCCGGGCAGTGCCCGCTGGTCAGGCCGACCGCGCGGGCGGCGCTCGCGGCCGCGGCGGCCGGTGAACGCGCGGTGAGGTCGGGCGCGGACGGCGTATGTACGGGGGCCGCTGGGCAGACGTCTACCGGGTATCCGGAGGCGGAAGATTCGGTGACCGATGTAATGTCGGGCGAGTCTTCCGGCCCGCCGGCCGGACCGTACGGCGAGAGAGAACATCTGCATGTTGCTGGCGTACCTCCCGAGCCCCTCCCCGGGCGTGTGGCACGTGGGACCCCGTCGAGGCGACGGCAGCACTCGGCCGACCCCGGGCGCGAGACTGCCGCGCCCGGACCGAGCCGTGCCCGGGAGGCGGACGATGACGGCGACCACCGCCGACTCCGCCGCCGAGCCGTCGGCCGCCGCCCCGGCTGCGTCCGCTGCTGCCCCCGCGGATGCGCCCGCGCAACCGGCCGCTGCTCTGGCTGGAGCTGGCCTTCACCGTCGGGCTGTACCTCGCCTACAGCCGTACCCGCCGCTACGTCCCCCGCCACAAGGCCGCGGCCATGCACCGGGCCACGAGGTGCTGCACACCGAGCGGCTGCTGCACGTCAACTTCGAGCTCACCGTCAACCACGCGGTCAGCCGGATCGACTGGCTCGTCGACGCGATGAACTACTACTACGCGACGCTGCACTTCGTCGTGACGCCCGCGGTCCTCATCTGGCTGTACGTCTGCCGGCCGGCGTACTACCGCAGCGTGCGCACCGCGCTCTACGTCGGGACGCTGCTGGCCCTGATCGGCTTCACCTTCTTCGCCCTCGCGCCGCCGCGCTTCCTCACCAGCGACGGCTTCATCGACACGATCGTCACCCACCGCACCTGGGGCTCGTGGGACTCCGGGCACGTCTCCAACGTGTCCAACCAGTACGCGGCCATGCCCTCGGTGCACATCGTGTGGTCGGCGTGGGCCGGCCTGACGGTCGCCTGCCTGGCCCGCCACACCTGGGTACGGGTGCTCGGCGTCTGCTACCCGCTGGCGACCTTCGTCGTCATCATCTCCACCGCCAACCACTTCCTGGCCGACGCGGTCGCCGGCGCCGCGGTCCTGGCCATCGGGTTCCTCGTCCAGCGCCTGCTGACCGGCCGCCCCGCCTACCGCCTCCCGGACGACGACCTGTCCGGCGACCCGCTGGGCGCACCGCTGGGCAGCCATCCGCTGTGGCGCCGCACCCCCCGCGCGACCCCCGCCGAACCCAAGGGCGACGCCCGCTCCGACCAGCACGAGTCACCGGCCAGACGCTAGGGCGGGCGCCGCGCCGCGGCGCCGTACCGGTGCCGGTGCCCGTCGAACGGGTGACGGGCGGGCCGGTCGGCGGCCGGTCGGCCGACGAGCCGCACCGCGGCCGGGATGCTGGGGCCGACATGTCCCACGGCCACACCCCGGGAGGCCGGCCCTGCTGGTGCTGTGTGTGTTCTTCGCGCTGCTCGGAGCGGCCAGCAACGCGACCGGAACCGTCCTGCAACGCAAGGCCGCGCTGGAGGTCCCCGCCCAGGACGCGCTGCGCCCCCGGCTGCTGGTGGACATGGTCCACCAGCCCGCCTGGGTGCTGGGCATCCTCGGCGTGGTCGGCGCCGCGCTGTTCCAGGCGCTCGCCCTGGTCGCCGGACCGCTCGCGCTGGCGCAGCCGGTCTTCGTACTGGAACTGCCGCTCGCCATGCTCATCGCGCTGCCGCTGCTCCACCGCAGCCTGCCGCGTTCGGGCTGGGTCTCCATCGCGCTGCATGGTGGTCGGCCTGGCGCTGGCGCTCGGCTCGGCGGCGCCCGGCGGCGGCACCGACCAGGCGGCGCTGGCCCGCTGGATTCCGGCCTGCGTCCTGTGCGTGGGCGCGGTCGCCGTCGCGGTCGGCATGGCCAGGCACCGCCCGTTCGGACCGGGCCGCGCGGCCCTGCTCGGCATCGCCGCCGCGGTGGCCAACGCGCTGACCGCCGCGCTGATGAAGTCCGCCGCCAACACCTTCTCCTCCGACGGCTTCGGCGCCTTCCTCACCTCGTGGCAGACCTACGGCTTCGCGGTGTGCGGCGTCGGCGCCGTCTTCCTGCTGGAGAACGCCCTCCAGGCCGGCTCCATCGCCGCCTCGCAGCCCGCGCTGACCCTCGGCGACGCCACGATCAGCCTCGTGCTGGGCGTCACCGTCTACGCCGAGCACATCCGCACCGGCTGGTGGCTGCTGCCCGAACTCGCCGCCGTCGCCCTGGTCGTCTACGGCACGGTCCAGCTCTCCCGCTCCACGCTGAGCCGCGAGCTCGCCAACTGACCCCGGACCGGCCCGCCGCCAGGGTGGGGCCATGGCCCAGCAGCCCGACTCCGCGCCGCCCGCGGCCGGGAGACGGTCACACCGGGACGCCCGGGGCCTCGGCACACCGCGGACGCGCAACACGCCCCGGACCGGGCGGACTTGGGCCCTTCGCGCGTCCGGGCGGCTCAGCCGGGGAACGTTCCCCCGCACACCGTCCGCCGGCCGGGCGGCCGACCGTGCCATGCTGGGCGTCATCGATCATGGCGGCAGGCGAGGGAACCGAGGGAACGCAGCGGGTGCGATGACGGCGACGCGAAGGGTACTGACCGACCTCTGGGACCGCTATCTGGCGTCCGACCCCGGCCTGCTGCGGCTGATGGCCGGGCTGCGGACGGTGGGCTCGATCGGCCTGGCGCTGGCGGTCCTCGCGGCCATGCACACCCCCGTGCCCCAACTCGTGGCCGGCGCCATGGCCGCGATGGTCTCCACCTTCGCCATCCGCGACAAGCAGGTCCGCGACCAGGCCGTCACCCTCGCGCTGGGCCTGCCCGCCGCCCTCGCGTCGGTGTCGCTGGGCGCGCTGCTCAACCCGCACATCGTCGCCGGCGACGTCTTCTTCATCCTGCTGATCTTCGGCGCCGCCTACGTCCGCCGGTTCGGCGACCGCTACACCGCGCTCGGGATGATCAGCTTCCAGATCTACTTCCTCTCGCTCTTCGTGCACGCCACCGCCGCCATGCTGCCGGGCCTGTGCCGCACCCTGGCCGTCGCCTTCGCCGCCAGCGCGATCATGCGCTTCGGACTCGTCCCCGAGAGCCCGGAGAGCACCCTCGGCCGGCTGCGCCAGGCGTTCCGGGCCCGTACCGCCCAGCTCATCGCCACCCAGCGGGAACTGCTGGAGGCCGAACCCGACGCGGTGGAGGGCGTCGTCGCGTCCTTGCGCAAGGACACCGCCCGGCTGCACGAGACCGCGCTGATGATCCAGTCCCGGCTGGCCGACGGCACCGGCGACCAGGCCACCGCCGACCTGCTCCAGCGCCGGGTCGTGGACGCCGAGATCGCCGCCGAGCGGCTGGGCATCCTCGTGCTCAACACCCGCAGCGCGGGCCGCGCCGACACCCTCACCCTGCACCTGCCGGACGCGCCGCTGCCCCCGCCCGACCGGCGGATCAGCGACGAGGACGACGCGGTGCGCGCGCTGCGCCGGGAGATGGGCGCGCTGCACCTGCTGGTCACCCGGCTGGCGGCCGCCGAGGGCGGCATCGGCCTGTCCCACCTGCGCAACCGGCTGCTCGCCTACCGCGACGAGGAGAACGTGCCGCGGGCCACGCCCGCCGTGCAGGACGCGTTCCGCGGCATCGGCGAGACGGCCCGCGCGGTGCTGGGCCTGCGCCTGGCGCTCGACGGGCCGGGCGACGAGTCCGACGACACCCCGGAGACCACCCGCTCCCGCGAGGAGTTCGAGGCGGAGGACCTGGCGCTCGGCGGCGACGCCGCCGCCGACCGCACCGGCCTGGACCGCCGCACCACCCGCGCCGCCTTCCAGGTCGCGACCGGCTCCGCGCTGGCGGTGGTCGGCGGCGAGTTCCTGTCCTCGCAGCGCTGGTACTGGGCCGTACTGACCTGCTGGGTGGTCTTCCTCAACACCTCCTCCACCGCGGAGATCCTGGTCAAGGGCTACCGGCGGCTGATCGGCACCGTCTGCGGCGTCGTCGCCGGCGTGCTGCTCGCCGGGGCCGTGGGGCAGCACACCTGGACCGCGTTCGCGCTCGTGCTGGTGCTCATCTTCGGGATGTTCTTCACCGCGCCCGTCTCGTACGCGCTGATGTCGTTCTTCGTCACCGCGATGCTCGGCCTGCTCTACACCCTGCTGCACACCTACAGCCTGTCCGTCCTCGTCCTGCGTATCGAGGAGACCGCGCTCGGCGCCGCGTGCGGGGTGATCGCCGCCGTGCTCGTCCTGCCGGTGCGCACCGACCAGCACACCGACGAGCAACTGGTCACCGTGCTCGCCCGGTTGCGGGACGTCTCGGCCGCGGCGGTGGCCCAGCTCAGCGGCGGCCCTGCGGTCGACCTGGTCGACATGGCGCGCGACCTGGACACCGCGCTGGACGACCTGCGCCGCTCCGCCAGTCCGCTGCTGTACCCGATCACCCCGCTGCGCGGCCGCCGGCGCACCGCCCGCTACCTGGTCGCCCTGCTGGAGACGTGCGCCTACCACGCCCGTTCGATGGCGGCCACGGCCGAACTGGTGCCGTACAGCAGGACCGTCGGCGCCGATCCGCGGCTGGCGGCGATGGGGCCGCGCCTGACCCACAACCTCGACGCCCTGATCGGCCATGTGGCCGATCAGGGCGTGGGCGGAGAACTGCGCACCGGGCCGAGCATCGCGTCCATGCTGGAGGGCTCGGGCTCCGGGCAGTTGCGCTCGGGGACGGTCACCTACCGCGTGCTGCGCCACCTCCAGCGGCTGGACGAGGGGGTGGCGGCGCTGGCCCGCCCGCTGGGCGTCCCGGTGGCCGACGCCGGATCGCAACGGGTGGCGGCCGGCCCGGCGGCCTGAACGCGCCTGCGGGCAGGGCCGGTTCGGGGTCGGGCCCGGTTTCGCGGAGGTCCGGAGGACAGGCCCCGCGCTGTGACCGGAAGGGCTTGCCTCGTTCACGGCGTCCCGTGCGGTGCATCTCAGGGCGGAGGTCCGTCCTCGTACCGGGCGTACTCGGACGGGTCCGACAAGCGGCGAGGTGCCGTGCGGGGTGTCGTGAACCGGTGAACCTTTCCGGTCACAGCGCCGGCTGGGCCCGTGGCGGCAGCCGGTGGAGCGTCACGTCGGACAGCCGGCCGCCGGCCGCCTCCGCGGTGAGGTACGTGCAGTGCGGCTGCCGCCTGCGGTCGGTGGGCGACCCCGGGTTGAGCAGCCGCGGGCCGCCCGGCGCGGTGGTGTCCCACGGGATGTGGCTGTGGCCGAAGACCAGCACGTCGACGTCGGGGAACCGCTGCGCGCAGCGCGCCTCGCGGCCGGCGGCCGGTCCCGTCTCGTGCACGACGGCGAACCGCACCCCGCCCGCCTCGGCCCGCGCCACCTCGGGCAGCCGGGCCCGCAGCCCGGGGCCGTCGTTGTTGCCGTACACGGCGACGAGCCGCCGGGCGCGCTCCTCGAACAGGTCCAGCGTCGCGGTGTCCACCCAGTCGCCCGCGTGGAAGACGACGTCGGCGCGCTCGATCGCGGCCAGCAGCGCGTCGGGCAGCCGTCGCGCGCGTTTCGGTACGTGGGTGTCGGTGGTGAGCAGCAGGTGCACCGAGGCTCCTCTCCGGTCCCCGTCCGGGGGATGCCATCATCGGCGGCCGGGCGGGTCGGTACGGTGGCGACACTCCGCCGCCCGGCCCGGCGGCGCGGTGCGGGGCCGGGCCGGCCCCGCCGGGGACCATGGCCGTCCGCGGGGCCGCCGGCGCCGAATGACCGGTGGGAACGACGGGCATGGGCACGGGCACACACGTCACAGGAGCGGGGTACGGGATGCGGCAGCAGGCCGAGGGCACGGACGGCACGGCGGCGGACGAGGCCGGGGGCGGCCCGGCCGGGACCGCCGGCGCCCGGCAGGCCGTGCTGGTCCTGCACGGGGGACAGGCCGACAGCCGGCGCGCGGCCCGCCCCTGGCAGCTCGCCGCGCTGCGGATGCGCCCCTTCGCCCGCGCCCTGACCCGGGCGCTGCCGGAGTCCGCCGTGCTCGTGGACGCGGTGCGCTACCGCTACCGGGGGTGGAACGGCGCGTCGGCCGACCCCGCCCACGACACGGAACGCGCGCTGGACGCCCTCGCCGAGCGCCACGGCGACGGCCTGTCCGTCGTGCTGGTCGGCCACTCGATGGGCGGCCGGGCGGCGCTGCGGGCAGCCGGCCACCCGCTGGTGAGCGCGGTCGTCGGGCTGGCCCCCTGGTGCCTGCCGGTCGACCCCGTGGCGCAGTTGCGGGGGAGGACCGTGGTCGTGCTGCACGGCGACCACGACCGCGTCACCTCGGCCCCGGATTCGCTCGCCATGGCCGAACGGGCCCGGCGCCGAGGGCGCCCGCGTCGGCGCGCTGATCGTCTCCAAGGGCGAGCACGCGCTGCTGCGGCGCGCCGGCCTGTGGCAGCGGATGACCACCGACACGGTCGCGGCCCTGCTCGGCCGCGGCCCGCTCCCCGAACCGGTGCGCGCCGCCCTGGACTCGACGGAGCCGATCCGGTTGTAGACGGGGGCGCCGTCCGCACCGGTGCGTGCCGCACCGGACTCTCCGGAACCGGTCCGGTTGTGGACGCCGCCGCCGCCGCTGTGATGCGGCCGCCGCCCGCACCGCCGACCTCGTACGCCGCCGCGCCGCGCACCCGCCGGCGTACCGCGGCAACTCCCGCGGCTGAAGGGGGTGTTCCGGCCGCGCCACGCGGGACCGGATCGGGCATGCCGGGTCCGCGCCGCGGGACCGCTCAGAATGGGGTACCCGCCCGGCAACCGAGGACGACCGATGACGCACCCTCCCGCACTCGCCCGCACGCTCGGCCTGAGCCCCCACCCCGAGGGCGGCTGGTACCGAAGGATCTACACCTCGCCGGTGGCGCTGGACCACCCGACGGCCGGCGGGGTCCGGGCGTCGGCCACGCTCATCCACTACCTGCTGGAGCCCGGGGAGCAGTCGGCGTGGCACAAGGTCGCCTCGGACGAGGTCTGGCTGTGGCAGCAGGGCGGCCCGCTGCTGCTCCAGACCAGCCCGCCGGGCCCCGCTCCCAGCGGCCTGACCGACCACGTGCTCGACCCGGAGGCCGCCGGCGGCGACCGGTTCCACGCGGTGATTCCCGCGGGGCACTGGCAGCGGGCCGAGCCCGCCGCCGACCGCGAAGTCCTGGTGAGCTGCCTGGTCACCCCGGGCTTCGACTTCGCCGACTTCACCCTGTTGCGCACGGTGCGCCGGGCGACAGACCCGGGTGCGCACCGTCGCGGATCGCAGTCCCGCCCTGCTGTGGGCGCCCGCGCCGGCGGCCCTGCTGCTCGGCCGGCGCCGCACGGCCCGGGTCCTCGTCGCGCTGGCCGCCGTGCCCAGCCTGCTGGCCCTGTTCCCGTTCACCGGCCTGCCGTCGGACGAACTGCGGCTCGCCGAGGCGGTGTTCGCCTGGCTGACGGTCGCGGCGGTGTGCTGCGGGCACCACGCCGACTCCCCGGCGCCCCGCATGTCCCCGGCTCCCGTGGGCCAGGCGCTGCTCGCCACCTGCGTCCTGATGGCCGCCTCCATCGTGCTGTGGCCCGTCCCGGTCGACTCCGAGTGGGGCCTGGGCGCGGCGTTCACGGTCGCGGCCGTCGCCTGGCCGGCGGTGAGCCGCTTCACGGCCGGGCCGGAGCGCCGGCGGCGCCCCGAGGCTGCCTTCGCCCTCGCGGCGGTCGGCCTGCCGATCCTGGGCCTGCGGCTGCTGATGGTGTCGCTGCTGCTGCGCTGCAGCTCACGGGTCGGAGCCCCACCCGCGACCCGGGACCCCCGGACCTGTGGGCCGATCCGTGCGAGTCCCAAGTTCCGCGCGAGTCCCAAGTAGTGACACGCGTGACCCCGGTTGCTTGAATGCGGCAAGCGCTTACCGTCCGTCGGCCCCTTGGAGCGTTCGCCGTGCAGCTGTCGCGTCGTGCCCTGTTGTCCGTGGTCCCGGCCACCGCTCTGCTCACCATGGCGCAGCCCCTGAGGGCGTGGGCCGACTCCGCTTCCGCGGTGGCCAGGACCGGCGGGACCGCGGCCGGTCCGGCCGACGACGCGGCCACGCTGGTCGCGAACACCGTGGCGATCCTCGCCGGCACCGCGCAGTCCAACGCGCGGCCCGAGGTCGCCGGCAAGCTCGCGGCGATCGTGGCGACGGCGCGGACCCGGCTGGCCGCGATGGACGCGGCGGGTCCCGGCGAGCTGTTCAAGGGGGTGGCGCTGGGCACCAGCGACACGAACCTGACGTCGTCGTTCCAGTACCTGTACGAGATCGCGCTCGCGACCTGCGCCCCCGGCAGCGCGGCCGACCTGCTGGACGAGCGCCGCCGTCCGCGAGCGCGTCATCGACGGGCTGTCGCTGCTGTACGACGGCTACTACGGCGACCAGGCGAAGGGGTACTACGGCAACTGGTTCAACTGGGAGATCGGCATGTCCCAGTACGTCTCCAAGACCCTGGTACTGCTCCAGGACGCGATCGCGGCCTACCGACCCGGACCTGCCCGCGACCTACGTCGCGGCGATGGACGGCTACCTGCGCAACGGCAAGGACGGCGACGTCGACCTCGACTCCCGCTTCCACACCGGGGCCAACCTCGCCGACATCACCACCGACCGCGTCCTCCAGGGCGCGGTGCTGGGCGACGGCGCCCGGATCGCCAAGGCCCTCGCGGACCAGCTCACCGTGCTGGCGGCCATCGACCCGTACGCCCTCCGGCACGGCGTCACCGACGGGTTCTACGCGGACGGCTCGTTCATCCAGCACGCGTCGGTGGCGTACACGGGCTCGTACGGCTCGGGCATGCTCACCCGGGTCGTGCAGACGGTCAAGATCCTCGACGGCACGGCCTACGTCCCCGGCGGCGACCTGGTCGGCGTCGTCCAGGGCTGGGTGGCCGACGGCTTCGCGCCGCTGATCTTCGAGGGCTGGATGATGGAGATCGTCAAGGGCCGGGCGGTGTCCAGGACCGGCACCGGGTACGCCGACGTGGCCGCCGTCGTGGAGGCGGTGGTCGACCTGTCGGCGTACGCGACCGGCGGCGACGCGGCCGCGCTCGGCGGGTACGTGAAGTTCGTCCGGCAGACGTCCAGGGCGGCCCTCGACCCGGCGACCTTCGTGTCGCCGGTCAGCGTCGCCCGCTACGCCGACATCCTCGCCGACCCCGCCACGCCGGCGCAGGACCTCAACCCCGCCCGGCAGCACACCGCCTTCAACGCGATGGACCGCACCGTCCACCGCCGCCCCGGCTACGCCTTCGCGCTGGCCCGCAGCTCCACCCGGATCAGCGGCTACGAGTACATGAGCGGCGAGAACCTCATGCCGTGGTTCCAGGGCGCCGGGGCCCACTACCTCTACCTGTCCGGGCAGGACCAGACGCAGGCGTTCGGCGTGGACTTCTTCACCACCGTCTCCCCGTACCGCCTGCCGGGCGTCACCGCCCCGGTCGAGACCCGCGAGACCGTCCCCGAGCTGTACGGCACCGCCTGGTACGACAACCCGGCCGCCGGCTTCACCTCCTCGTCGGTGTCGCAGAACACCTACGTCTACTTCCCGGTCGGCACCGACCCGCACTCCGGCGGCGCCCGGCTCGGCGCGTACGGCGCGACCGGCCTCGTGCTGGCGAGCGACGCCGCGTACGCCGCCAAGCAGGCCGGCCTGCTGCCCGACGACTTCGTGGCCTACCGCAGCGCCGACGCCACCAAGTCGTGGTTCATGTTCGACGACGAGATAGCGGTGCTCGCCGCGGGCGTCGGCGACGGCGCCGGCCGCGCGGTGACCACGACGCTCGACGCGCGGATCGCCGCGCCGGGCGACGCCGTCACCCTCACCGGGGAGCAGCGCGGCGGCGCGCCCTGGTCGGGGACCGGGACCGCCCCGCTGGCCTGGCTGCGGTACGCCGACGCCGCCCAGGGCACCGCGGTCGGCTACGCCTTCCTCGACCTGGGCGGCCGGCGGCCGACCGTCGCGCTCGACACGGTCAGCGCCAGCCGCCGCGTGATCCGCACCTCCAACCCGGACACCACGGTGACCAAGCAGGTCTTCTCCGTCCGCGTCGACCAGCCGGCCGGCGCCCCGCACACCGCCTTCGCGTACGCCCTCGTGCCCGGCGCCACCGAGGCGCGGCTGCGCTCCTACGCCCGCGGTCCGCTGACCGTCCTGGCCAACACCACGCGCCTGCAGGCGGTGCGCCACACCGGGCTCGGCCTGCTCGCCGCCAACGCCTTCACCGCCGGGCACCCACCACGCCGGCCCGCTGCTGCTCGACGGGCCCGCGTCGGTGATCGTGAGCGAGGGCCCCGACCGGACCACCACCGTCGCGGTGTGCGACCCGACGACCGGGCGGGACACGGTGTCGGTCACCGTGCTCGGCCGCCCGCTGCGCGTGCGTGTCGGCGGACGAGGGCGTGCGCGTCACCCGCGTCCCCGGCGGCACCCGGATCGACGCCGACACCCGCCACGCCTACGGCCGCAGCCTCGTGACCGCACTGCGCTGAGCCCGGCCGCCGCAGCGGGCCCGCGGCAGGACAGGCGCGGGCCCGCCCGGAGGTGTATCCAGGAAGAATGCGGTTGCGGCCACGCGAGGGCGCCGGCGGAGCCTGGCGGGAGAGCCGGGGCCTTGTCGTGGTCCCGCTCGTGTTCATCCTGCTCATCACGCTCGCCGACGTACTGGCGCCCGAGAACGTCCACCTCGGGCCGCTGCTCATCGTGGCGCCCGCGCTCACCGCGTCCTTCGGCGGGTCCCGGCTCACCGCGTTCGTGGGCGCCCTGGCGGTGGGGGCGCTGCTGGCGATATCGGCGATCCGCAACAGCGTCACCACCGCCAACCACGAGTCGCAGCTCGTCTCGCTGCTGCTCATCTCGGCCTTCACGGTCCTCTTCAGCCGGTACCGGGAGCTGCACTCCGCCGAGCTGAGACAGGTGCGCTCCGTGGCGGAGGCGGCCCAGCAGGTGGTGCTGCGGCCGCTGCCGGAGCGGATCGGCTCGGTACGGATCGCCTTCGCCTACCAGGCGGCCGCCGACCACGCGCGGATCGGCGGCGACCTGTACGCGGCCGTACGCACCCGGCACACGACCCGGCTGCTGATCGGCGACGTCCGCGGCAAGGGCCTGACGGCCGTGGGGGACGCCGCCGTGCTGCTGGGCGCCTTCCGCAGCGCCGCGCACCGCGAACTGCCGCTGCCCGCGCTGCTGGCCGAGATGGAGGAGACCGTCCGCTGGGACCTGGCGCAGCCGGGCCGGCAGGGCACGGACGCGGACGAGTCCTTCATCACCGCCGCGCTGATCGACGTACCCGACGACACGCCCGAACTGCGGGTCCTCAACAGCGGGCACCCGGCGCCGCTGCGGCTGCGCGCCGGGCACGTCACCACGCTGAACCCCGGCCGGTACGCGCCGCCCATCGGGCTGAGCCTGACGTCCGCCACCGGCGCGGTCGTGGACACCTTCGACTTCGAGCCCGGCGACCTGCTGCTGCTCTACACCGACGGCGCGACCGAGGCCCGCGACGCGGCCGGGCGGTTCTACCCGCTCACCGACCGCGTCGCCGACCTGCCGGACGGCGCCGCGCCGGAGGACCTCGTCGAGCACGTCCGCGCCGGGCTGCTCGCGCACAGTTCGGGCACGCTTGGGCGACGACGCGGCCCTGGTGGCCGTGCGCCGCGAGGCTTTCACGCTCGACCCCGGCCGTCCGCGCCGGGGTCGAGGCGTAGTGCGGCCGGCCGGGCCCTGGCCGCCGCCTACCCGAGCGCGACCCGCCAGGCCAGCAGGCCGCCGGAGACGGTCGGCCGGAGCTGGACGCGCACCCGCAGGGCGGTGGTGGTGACCACCGGGAAGGAGACCTCGTTGAAGGTGTCCGCGGCCGTCCCGTAGGCCGGACCGCCGCCGACCTGCTGCCAGGTCCCGTCGGCGGCCAGGTACTCCAGCAGCCAGGACTGCGGCACCCGGCAGGCGCCGTGGCCGGTGTCGTCGTACCAGTACGCCGACACCCCGCCGACCCGGACCGGCTCGGCGTAGGTGTAGGCCACCCACTCCTCGGTGCCGGTGCGGTCCCACCAGGTGAAGCGCGGCAGGTCCTGGTCGTAGGAGGAGGCCGGCTGCGCGGCGGCGTTCATCAGCAGCGCCTGCGGGCTGTCCACGCCGCTGAAGGAGGCGGTGCAGGCCGCCCACTCGACGGCGCCGGCGCCCGCGCCGGCCGTCGGGAAGGAGGTGATGCGCAGCCGGGCGGCGGCGGCCGGGACGAGGGTCAGCGGCTCGACGGGTTCCGCGGTGCGGGCCGGACCCGGCTGGAGCGGCGCCGCCACGTCCTGGTCGTCGGCCTGCCACGCCTCCACCCGCCGGCCCTTCGCCCGCATCCGCAACGGGGTGCCGCTCTGCGTGAAGGGATTGGCCTCGTGCGCCCGGGTGCGCTCCAGGGTGAAGGAGCGGGCCGGGTCGTGCGCGTCGACCTCCAGCGCGTAGTTCCACGGCGAGCCGGCCCGCACCTCGTACTCGGGCCAGTCGTCGGTGCCCGCGAACCGCGTCCAGTCCTCCTCGATCCGCAGCGCGTACGTCAGCGGCCCGTGGTCGACGGAGACCGAGCCGCCGTTCCCGCCCCACGTGCGCACCGCTGTCCGCATGGGCAGGCGCAGCTCCACGGTGTCCCGGTCGTGCCAGGTGCGGTCGAGCACCAGGTACCCGCCGCTGGTACGGGCCGCCGCCGGGCGGCCGCCGATCCGCACCGACGGCTCCCGGCACCAGCCCGGCACCCGCAGGTACAGCGGGAAGGCGCACCGGCCGGGGCGTGGCCAGGGTGAACGTCACGGTGTCGTCGAAGGGGTACGCGGTCTGCTCGGTGACGGTGACCGTGGCGCCGTCGCCGACCTTCGCCCGGACCGAGGACTCGGCGTACAGCGAGGCGCACAGCCCGCCGTCGGTCGGCGGCCAGCCACAGTTCCTCGGCGTAGTACGGCCAGCCCATGCCGTAGTTGTGCGGGCAGCAGCGGTACTGGTGGACGCCGGGCATGTACGCCTGCATGGCGAAGCCGTTGTCGAACTGGCCGTGCGACTTGGGCACGTTGTCGAGCTGCACGCTGTTGGCGGCCGTGACGTAGTGGGTGCCCTTCTGCTGCGGGTCGAAGGCGGCCGGCAGCATGTTGAGGGCCAGCTCCTCGCAGCGGTCGGCCCACACCGGGTCGCCGGTGATCCGGGTGAGCATCTCGTGGCTGTGCATGTACTCGACGATGCCGCAGGTCTCGAAGCCCTGGCGCGGGTCGTGGTAGCCGGTGCGGACGTTCTCGTCGCCCGCGAAGCCGCCGCCGGGGAACTGGCCGTAGCCGCCCATCACGGTGTCGTAGACCCGGTGGGTCGCGGCCAGGAAGGACGGGTCGCCGGCCAGCACGCCGTACTGCGCGGGCTCCCGGAAGCCCTGGGCCAGGTTGACGTTGTGCCAGGTCGGGATCGTGTGGGTGTAGTCGGCGCTGTTGGCGTGCATGGTGTGCACCAGGTCGAGCAGGAAGGTGTCGCCGGTGCGGTTGTAGAGCCAGTAGGCGCGTGTCGAGCGTGTCGCCCACCCGGGCGGACCCCCAGCCCTGCGCGAACCGCGAGCCCGGCTGCGCGTGCAGGAAGGCCAGCCAGCCGGTCAGCGCCGGGACGACCCGGTCGTCGCCGCTGTACTCCTGCCAGGTGCGCAGCGCGTCCAGTACCGGCATGTGCGGCCAGTAGTCGGGGCCGCCGCCCAGGGAGGTGCGCAGCGAGGCGGGGCCGAAGAAGCCGTCCGGCTGCTGGGTGGCCAGGATGCGGTCGATCCAGGACTCGGTCAGCTCCAGCGTCCTCGCGTCGCCGGTGACGTAGCCCAGGTCGCCGAACCCGCGCAGCCAGTACGGGAGTTCCTCCCAGCCCGGCCTGGTCCGGCACCGCCCAGCCGCTGGTCGCGGTGAGGTAGTCGGAGACCTCGGGCATCCGGCCGTTCAGCCCGTCGAGCTGGAGGTCGAGCTGCGTGCGCAGCCACCCGCGGGGGGTGATGCTGCCCGGCGGCAGGCGCAGGAACGCCTCCTGCGCCAGCGGCGCCCGGTTGGCGGTGTAGTGACCGGTGCCCTTGGTGCCGACCAGTTGCACCGGCGGCCGGGGCGCCGCGGCCTGCGCGGGCAGCGCGGTGGCACCCGCGAGGGCGGCGCCCCCGGTGACGGCCAGCGAGCGGGCGAGAAACGCACGACGTTCCATGCGGGCGTCCTTCCTGGACTGCCGGGTGTTCGTGGGCTGCGTGAACCTTCGTGACCTGCGTGGACCTTGGTTACCTGCGTGGACTTCGTGCCTGCGTGAGCTGCCCGGGCGGGGTGAGCGTCCGGAGCCAGGTGGGTGGTGCGGCCCGGCTGAGCCGCCCGGCGTTCGAGGACCGGTGCGGGCCTGCCCCGGTGCGGGGAGGCGGCCGGGGTCAGGCCCGCACCGGTCGGGGACGCAGGGCGCCGGCGGCGGAGGCACCACCGCCGGCACCCGTCAGGGGGCGCGGCCCGGCCGCCGCTACCTGCCGAGGCTGAGCAGCGCGAAGATGCCGCCGACGACCGGCCGGGCCTGGAAGCCGCTCTGGTGGTCGCTCACCGTGTCGTAGAAGTCGGTGAACGCCACCCGCGAGGGGGAGGTGTTGACGAAGTTGTAGAGGGAGTCGATCAGCAGCTCGCTGACCGGGTAGTCGCGCAGCCACGCGGCCGTCCACATCTCCCAGTCGCCCTTGGTGTAGGAGTGCCGCAGGTCCAGCGGCACGCCGTACTGGTTGGCCTGCTCGAGGTACCAGGCGGCCTCCTTGGCGGCGACCGGGCGGGGGATCAGGTTCAGGCCGAGCAGGGCGTCCGGGTAGCCGTTGTACTTCAGGCTCCAGGTGCCGGGCTGGTCGTAGGCGAGCTTGAGGTGGTCGCCGGTGGTGTCCTGGGCCTTGCCGACCCACTGGGCGATGTAGTCCTTGGCGATGCCCAGGTAGTGCGCCGAGTCCGCCGCGTTGCCGCCCGCGGTCGCCACCTGGCTCATCGCGCCGATCGCGAGGATGCCCTTGAGGGCGAGGTTCGCGCTGTGCGCGATGAAGCCGGTGAAGTCGTCGGTCTGGTTCTGGAAGCCGGGGTCGAGGGCGTTGTCGACCAGGTAGTCGGCCCACTGCTTGAGGATCGCGTAGTGGGCGGCGCAGAAGCCCTCGGCGGTGGCGGAGTCGGTCCTGCCGAGGTAGGCGGCGGACATCAGCAGCATGTTGGCCGACTCCTCGACCTGCATGTCCTCCTCGTTGCCGTCGTTGTGGCCGTCGGCGTTCGGGTAGTGCGAGCCGAGGTCGTGCTCGGCGAACGTCTTCGGCCAGCCGCCGGTCTCGGCGTAGTCGAGCATCGGCTCCAGCAGCAGGCCGAGGTAGGCCGGGTCGAGGTAGGCGAAGACCGGCATCGCCGGGTAGGTGACGTCGACGGTCGAGACGTTGCCGTCGCTGGAGATCTCCTTCAGGAACGCCCACGGCTTGCCGTCCCGGCTGACCAGTTCGGTGCCGGCGTACGCCTGGCGCAGCGCCAGCGCGCACAGCGCCGCGTACTTCGCGCCGCCGGCCGCCGTCGCGTCCCGCTCGCACCTTGCGGTCGAGCGCGGCCGTACGGTCCCAGGCGGCGGCCGCGTCGGCGTGGAAGAACGCCGCCATCTGCTGCCAGGACGTCCAGTAGGACTTCCACAGCGGCGGCAGCGGCGTGCCGAGGTAGCTGACGGCGGGCTCGCGCACATGGCCCGACGGACAGCACTGCGCGGTCGGTGGACCCGCGCACGCTGCCGAGGTCGAAGTTGAAGGCGAAGACCGGCCAGTGGTCGTTGATCGCCCGCGGCTGGCCGCTGTCGGCGGTGTCGCCCAGCTTGCCGTTCGGCCAGGGCCGCCGGGCGGACGTCGGTGTCGGCGCCGATCTGCCAGGTCAGCCCGGACCGGTCGCCGGCGTTGAACACCACGGTGCCCCAGGCCGCCATGTCGCCGTTCTCGGCCAGCGGGCTGGGGCGCGTCCGGGGTGAATGACAGCGATGTCAGAGCGGCCTTGCCGCCCGACGGAGACCTGCTCCTGCGACCAGCCGATCTTCGTGCCCGAGTCGCCGCTCGCCCACTCGCCGGAGATGTCGAAGTAGAGCTGCACGGCGTGCGCGGCGCCGTCGGTGCTGCGCACCTCCGCGGTGATGTACGACAGCGGCATCGACTGGCGCCGCAGGTCGCCCGGCTCCACCGGGGACAGGAAGGTCAGCGTCAACTCGCACGCCGGCCGCCTCGTAGACGAACTGCGAGCGGGTCGCGGTGACCTTCAGCGAGTGCTGGACCAGGCCGCGCAGCGGGTGGCCGTCGACGCTGGGGTTGCCGAGGAAGAGGTACGGCACGCCGTCGATCCGCGCGATGCCGGTCATCGCGGTGGTGCGGCCGGTCCAGAAGCCGGGCCAGGTGCCCGCGCTGGTGCTGTCCGCGAGCCAGGTGCTCAGGTACGGGCGAGCGGACCGCGAGCGGCACGGCCGGCGGGCGCACCGGGTCGAAGGCCGGCAGCACCAGGGTCGGGAATCCCTGCGTCGAACGGGAGCCGGCGGCCGCCGTGTTCGCGGGCGCGGCCTGCGCGCTGCCCGCGATCCCGGGCAGCAGACCCATGCCCGCGGCGCCGAGGCCGGCCACGCCGGTCCACCGCATCAGGCCGCGCCTGCTCAGCCCGTCCGCGGGGGCACCGCCGTCCGCCGCCGGCTTCGACCCGGCGGGCAGGTCGGCGTCGTCAATCCTGTGTGTCATCGGTTCCTCCAGGAGCCGCTCGGGGAAGCGGTGGGGCAGATGCGGTGGGAGTGAAGGGGTGCGCGCCCGGACCGCCGGGTGCGGCGGACCGCCGGCCGGGGCCGGTCGCGGGTGCGGGCCGGCGGGTCCGGCGGCGGCCGGGGGACGCGGTCGGGGAGCGGTGCGGCCGACCGCACCGGGGATGTCGATTCGGGGGCGTGCGGCCCGGCGGCGACGGCGCGGCACTCGTCGAAGGTGTGGCGTACAACGATGTAAAGCGAGCAGGAAGATGACAGCACAGCCCCTGTGGCGTGTCCAGACCTGCGGGCGCATTGGTTTCCGACGCATTTCCTGACGATCCGTCAATTCGCCGAGCCATGCCGTGAAAGCGGCGCCCACCTGCGTAAATGCCGTCCTACCAGGGGAGTTGGGTGTTCATTGCGGTGTTTCCGGCCGGTGTCGCGGGGTGTTTCGCCCCGAGTTGCGCACCGGGTACGGCGGCCGTCCCGGACCCGACCCGCGATGAAGTCCGACCGATGTCTTGACAGCATTCGGCGCCATGCTCCACTGTCCCTCTACATCGTTGTACAACCCGTCCGGCCAGGTCGCTCCACTGGCCCGCCCGGCTGCTGCCCTCCCCGCTCTTCCACCAGAACTCCCGCCCTACCGTTCCCACGAGGATGTGATCGGCGCATGAACGCCTCTCTCCGGGCCAAGGCCGTATCGGCCGCGGTGCTGTCTGCCGGCCTCTGCCTGTCCGCGACCGCATGCACCAACTCCGGATCGTCCTCGGACGCCTCCCCCTCCAGCAGCAACACCGGCGCCGCCCAGCAGGTGGTCACGCCCTACCGCCTCGGCCACGGCGCCCGGCTGCACGTCCCAGAGATACGGCGGCGGCGTCCCCCAGCTGAACATCACCGACGGCAAGACGGTCGTCGGCTTCTCGCAGTCCGAGTCGACGAGCAACCCGTTCCGTGCCACGGAGACCAAGAGCATCGAGGCGCAGGCCAAGTCGCTCGGCGTCAAGCTCATCGAGCGCAACGCCAACGCCGATGTCAACACGCAGAACTCGCAGATCGAGGACATGATCGCGCAGGGCGCGAAGGCGCTCATCGTGGCGCCGGAGAACTCCGACGGCCTCGGCCCGGCGCTCGCCCAGGCCAAGGCCAAGAAGATCCCGGTGCTCACCATCGACCGCACCGTCACCGGCACCGCCTGCACCGACTTCGTGGCCTTCATCGGCTCGAACTTCTACGGCCAGGCGCAGATCGCCGCCGACGACCTCGGGGCCGCGACCGGCGGCACCGCCCACGTCGCGATCCTGATCGGCACCCCCGGCAACAACGTCACCACCGACCGGACCAAGGGCTTCCAGGACGAGGTCAAGAAGAAGTACCCGAACATGAAGATCGTCGCGTCGCAGACCGGCAACTTCGCCCAGACCGACGGCCAGAAGGTCATGGAGCAGCTCCTCCAGGCGCACTCCGACATCAACGCCGTCTACGCGGAGAACGACGAGATGGCGCTCGGCGCGATCCAGGCCATCAGGTCGGCCGGCAAGACGCCCGGCAAGGACGTCAAGATCGTCACGATCGACGGCATCCAGCAGATGGTGCAGAACGTCGCCTCCGGCCTGGCCGTCGCCGACATCGAGACCAACCCGCGGTTCGGCCCGCTGGCCTTCCAGGCGCTCCAGAGCTTCTACGGCACGACGGGCGTGCAGCCCGACGTGATCATCAAGGACGGCCACTTCACCTCGGCCAACGCCAAGGACGCCCTCTCCCAGGGCCTCGTGTACTGACGGTCCCGCCGGACCCCCACGGAGCCGGCCGCGGGAACCCTCCCGCGGCCCGGCTCCGCACACCGGCTGCCGCCGGCAGTCCCGTACGAGGAGGTAGACGTGGTCCAGCAGGACCTGGACCCCCGCAGCGACTCCGTCCTGGAGGTCGCGGGGGTGAACAAGAGCTTCGCCGGCGTCCACGCGCTGCGCGACGTGCACTTCGCCCTGCGGCCCGGCCGAGGTGCACGCGCTGATCGGCGAGAACGGCGCGGGCAAGTCGACCCTGATCAAGGTGGTCACCGGGGTCTACCGCCCGGACGCGGGCACGGTCCGGCTGTCCGGCCGCGAGCGCGACTTCCGCAACCCGCTGGAGGCCCAGGCGGCCGGGATCTCCACCATCTACCAGGAGGTCAACCTCGTCCCGCTGATGTCGGTGGCCCGCAACCTCTTCCTGGGCCGCGAGCCGCGCCGCTTCGGCCTGGTCGACGTGGCCCGGATGAACCGCGAGGCCGCCGAGGTGCTCGGCCGGCTTCGGCGTGGACGTCGACGTCACCCGCCCGCTGCGCACGCTGGGCCTCGGCGCGCAGCAGATGGTCGCGCTGGCCCGCGCGGTCCAGGTCGACGCCCGCGTGGTCATCATGGACGAGCCCACCTCGTCGCTGGAGCCGCGCGAGGTCGAGACGCTCTTCTCCGTCATCCGCCGTCTGAAGGAGCAGGGCATCGCGGTCGTCTACGTCAGCCACCGGCTCGACGAGCTGTACGCGATCTGCGACCGGGTCACCGTCCTGCGCGACGGCGCGGTCGTGCACACCGGCGAGCTCGCCGAGCTGGAACGGCTCCGGCTGATCTCGCTGATGCTCGGCCGGGAGATGTCCACCGTCCGGGACAAGGGCACCACCGCCTTCGACGCCGACCGGCAGAGCGGCACGCGCCGGTCAACCCGCCCTGCGCGCCACTGATCTGACGGTCCGTCACCGCGTGCACAGCGTCTCGCTCGACATCCACCCCGGTGAGGTCGTCGGGCTCGGCGGGCTGCTCGGCGCCGGGCGCAGCGAGACCGCCAAGGCGATCGTCGGCGCGCTGGCCACCGACACCGGCGAGGTCGAGGTCGAGGGCAGGCCGCTGCGCCACCGCAGCCCGGCCGCCGCGATCCGGGCCGGTGTCGTGATGCTGCCCGAGGACCGCAAGGTCGAGGGCATCATCCCCAACCTGTCGGTCCGCGAGAACATCTCGCTGGCCGCGCTGCCCCGGCTCTCGCGCGGCGGCCTGGTCTCGCAGGCCAAGCAGGACGAGATCGTCCGGTTCTTCATGAAGCGGCTGCGGATCAAGGCGTCCGGCCCCGACCAGAAGGTCTCCGACCTGTCCGGCGGCAACCAGCAGAAGGTGCTGCTCGCCCGCTGGCTCTGCCTGAACCCCAAGGTGCTGCTGCTCGACGAGCCGACCCGCGGCATCGACGTCGGCGCCAAGGCCGAGGTGCAGGGCCTCATCGACGAACTGGCCCGCGACGGCCTGGGCGTGCTGCTCATCTCCTCCGACCTGGAGGAGCTGATCGAGGGCTCGGACCGGGTGGTCGTCCTCAAGGACGGCCACGTCGTGGGGAACCTGGCCGAGGACGAGGTCACCGAGGAGGCGCTGCTCGACGCCCTGGCCACGGCCCCGCCCGCGTCCCCCGACGACCCGGACGTACCCGGGCCGGCGGACCCGCCCGGCGCGGTGCCCGACGCCGCCCCCGCCGAGGCACGCGGCCCCGATCCCGCCGCCGCGGACGGCCCGCCGGACGGCGGCGCGGACACCACGCCCCCGGCCGCGGACCCCGGGCCTGCCTCGATCAAGGAGAAGCAGCGATGAGTTCCCTCACCTGGAGCGGCCCCGCCCTGGACCGGGCCCGGCTGCTGCGCCTGCTCCAGGAGTACGGCGTCTACGCCGCCCTGGTCGTCCTCTTCCTGGTGGCCGTCGGCCTGGACGGCTCCTTCGTGCAGATGAGCAACATCCGGGTGCAGCTCTTCCAGGTCGCGCCGACGCTGCTGGTCGCGCTCGGCATGGCGCTGGTGATCGGCACCGAGGGCATCGACCTGTCGGTGGGCGCCGTCATCGCGCTCGCCGCCTCCGTGGTCCCGCTCTACCTCGGCTACGGGCTGCCCGCCGCGCTCGTGGCCGCGCTGCTGCTGGGCGCCGCCTCCGGCGCGGTCGGCGGCGCCATGGTCGCCTTCGCCCGCATCCAGCCGATCGTCGCGACGCTCTCCTTGATGATCGGGGTGCGCGGCCTGGCCGAGATCATCAACGGCAACTCGGCCAAGCCCGTCACCCAGACCGGCATCCTCGACCTCGGCTCCCGCAGCATCGTCGGCCTGCCCGAGATGGCCTGGATCGCCGCCGCCTGCGCCGTCCTGGTCGGCCTGCTCGTGCGCCGCACGACCTTCGGCCGCCAACTCGTCGCCATCGGCGACAACCGGCAGGCCAGCCGGCTGGCCGGACTGCCGGTGCGGCGGGTGCTGATCACCGTCTACGTCATCTCCGGTGTGCTCGCGGCGCTCGCCGGCCTGCTGATCGTCGGCCACGGCGCCGAGGCCGACCCCGCCAACCAGGGCCTGAACATGGAGCTGTACGCGATCACCGCGGTCGTCGTCGGCGGCACCCCGCTCAGCGGCGGCCGGGTCCGGGTGCTCGGCACCGTGGCGGGCGCGCTGTTCATGCAGCTCATCACCGCCGTCCTCACCCAGCACAACGTGCACACCTCGTACACCCAGATCGTCGAGGCGGCCATCATCTGCTTCGCCGTGTACGCGTCCCAGGAGCGTGGTACCCGATGACCTCCACCGTGCTGCCGCCCGCCGCCACCCCGCCCGAACCCACGGCGCGGGCGCGCGCGCCCCGGACCACCCTCGGCGAGCGGCTGGCCTCCCAGGTCCAGCGGCGCGGCGCGCTGGCCGTGCTGGTGCTGGTGGTGGCCATCGCCTCCGCCACCTCCTCGACCTTCCCCACCTGGTCCAACATCAGCAGCATCCTCGGCGGCAACGCCTTCGTGTGGGTGCTCGCGCTGGGCATGACCTTCGTGATCATCACCGGCGGCATCGACCTGTCGGTCGGCTCGATGTACGCGCTCGGCGGCGTGCTCGGCGCCTACGGGTCCACGCACGGCACCTGGCTGGCGATCGCGCTGCCGCTCGCGGTCGGCGCCGCCTGGGGCACCGTCCAGGGGCTGCTGGTCGCCAAGGCCCGGATGGCGCCGTTCATCGTCACCCTGGTCGGACTGCTGGGCCTGCGCGGGCTGCTGCAGGCCATCACCAACGAGGGCGCCACCACGTATCTGGTGCCGCAGCACTCCGCGTTCCGGCACCTCGGCGCGGGCGTGTGGACGCCGGTGCTGATCGTCGCCGCGCTCTTCGCGCTCGGCGCGCTGCTGCTCACCCGCACCCGGTTCGGCGGCACGCTCACCGCGCTCGGCGGCAACGAGAACGCCGCGCTGCTGCTCGGCCTGCCGGTCGTCCGGGCGAAGGTGCTGGTCTACCTGCTGTCCGGCACGCTGGCCGCGGCCGCCGGCGCGCTCGGCGGCGCCCGCCTCGGCTCGGGCGTGACCACCATCGGCGTCGGCTACGAACTGACCGCCATCGCCGCGGTCGTCATCGGCGGCACCCTGCTCACCGGCGGCAGCGGCTCGGTCGCCGGCACCGTCAGCGGCGTGCTGCTGCTCGCGGTGATCCACAACCTCATCGACCACTACTTCTCGCAGTACGGCTCCGCGTTCACCGACACCGTCAATGGCGCGTTCCTGGCTGTGGTAGTCCTCCTGCAAACGCTGCTGAGCCGCACTCAGCAGCTGGAATGACCGCAGTCACCGTACGTGGTGCGCCCGACGGCCGCCCCGCAACCGGCCGGAACACCCCTTCCGGCCCCCGAGAAAGGAATGCCGTGGGCGTCAGCCTGAAGGATGTCGCGCTGCGCGCCGGCGTGTCCGTGAAGACCGTCTCGAACGTGGTGAACGACTACCCCCACGTCACCCCCAAGACCCGGGAGCGGGTCCAGCGGGCCATCGACGAGCTCGGCTACCGGCCCAACCTGACGGCGCGCCACCTGCGCAAGGGCCGGACCGGGATCATCACGCTGGCCGTGCCGGAGCTGGGCAACCCGTACTTCGCCGAGGTGGCCGGCGCGGTCATCGACGCCGCCGCCCGGCACGAGCTGACCGTGCTGCTCGACCACACCGCGGGCCTGCGGGAGAAGGAGGTGCTGGTCTCGCAGGGCTTCCGCTCGCACGTCATCGACGGCCTCATCCTCAGCCCGATCCGGCTGGAGCGCGAGGACCTGCTGGCCCGTACCGAGGGCCCGCCGATGGTGCTGCTCGGCGAGCGGGAGTACGACGCCCCCTACGACCACATCATGATCGACAACGTGGGCGCCGCCCGGATCGCGGTGCGCCACCTGCTGGACCTCGGCCGGCACCCGGGTGGCCTTCCTCGGCGCCCGCAGGGAGAGCGCGCGGCAGCCCGCCCACCTGCGGCTGCGCGGCTGGCGGGAGGCGATCACCGCGGCCGGCCTGATCCCCGACGAGTCCATGGTGGTGGCCACCGAGGGCTACGACCGGGCCGACGGCGCCGCCGCGATGGCCTCGCTGCTGGACCTGGACAAGCGCCCCGACGCGGTCTTCGCGTACAACGACCTGATCGCCCTCGGCGCGATGCGCACCCTGACCGAACGCGGCCTGCGGGTGCCCGAGGACATCGCCGTGGTCGGCTTCGACGACATCGAGGAAGGGCGCTACAGCACCGTGTCGCTGAGCACGGTCGCCCCCGACAAGTCCGGGCTCGCCCGGCTCGCGGTGGACTGCCTGGTGGAGCGGATCGCCGCGGGCGGCGCCAACGAGGTGCTGGAACCGCGCCGCATCCTGCCCGGCTACCGGCTCATCGTGCGCGAATCCACCGCGATCCGCAGAGCCTGACCGCCCCGCACCTCCGCCAGGACCCCCGCCCCGCGCCGCAACGGCCCCCGCACCGAGGATGACCCATGCCCCGTGCCTTCCTGTCCTGCTCGCCGTTCGGCACCGCACCCGGCGGCGGCCCGGTCCACCGCTGGACGCTGGACTCGGGCAGCGGGGTGCGCGCGCGAGGTGCTGACGTACGGCGGCATCCTGCACGGCCTGCGGGTGCCCGACCCGGCCGGCCGGGTCGACGACATCGTGCTCGGCCTGCCCGCCGTCGAGGACTACGCCGCCGACAGCCCGTACTTCGGCGCGCTCGTCGGCCGCTACGCCAACCGCATCGACGGCGGCCGCTTCACCCTCGACGGGCGCGAGCACCGCATCCCGGTCAACGACCGCGGCCACGCCCTGCACGGCGGCCCCGAGGGGTTCCACCGCCGGGTGTGGGAGGGCCGGCCCGGCGCCGCCGACGACGACGGCGTGTCGCTCGACCTCCACCTGCACAGCCCCGACGGGGACATGGGCTTCCCCGGCGCCCTCGACGTCACCGTCACCTACCGGCTGGACCGGGCCGGCACCCTGTCCGTCGACTACCGCGCCCGCACCGACCGGCCCACCGTCGTCAACCTGACCAACCACTCCTACTTCAACCTCGCCGGCGCCGGCCGCGGCGACGTGCTGCGCCACACCCTGGCCGTCGACGCCGCCTCCTACCTGCCGGTCACCGCCGAGGCCATCCCGCTCGGCCCGCCCGCGCCCACCGCCGGCACCCCCTTCGACTTCACCCGGCCCACCCGCTCGGCGACCGCATCGCCGCCGAGGACGCACAGCTCACCGGCGCCGGCGGCTACGACCACTGCTGGGTGCTCGCCCCGGCCGCCGACGGCCGGACGCGCCTGCGCCGCGCCGCCCGGCTCGCCGACCCCGGCAGCGGCCGCCGGATGGAGGTGTGGACCACCGAACCCGGCATCCAGGTCTACACCGGCAACGCGCTGGACGGCTCCTTCGCCGGCGCCGACGCCAAACCGCACGAGCGGCACGCGGCGGTCTGCCTGGAGACCCAGCACTTCCCGGACTCCCCGAACCGCCCGGAGTACCCCAGCACCGTCCTGCGCCCGGACGGGGAGTTCCGCAGCCGCACCGAGTTCCGATTCACCCATCTGCGTACCGAAGCGTGAGGAATCGCCGCCCCGGCGGGTCATGAAGACGCCGAGGCGGGGAACAAGCTCCCTTCGGAACGGCAGTACGGCCGCGACGGCGAGGGGTGGCAGCGATCACTGGTGACGGCACGCTGGGGCGCGCGCGGGCGGCCACCGGCGGCGGGCAGGGCGGCGGGCCCGCCGTGCGGGGCAGGCCGGGCCCGCCCGAGGCCGGCACGGGCGGGCGCGTGCTGCGCTTCACCCGGACGCTGGGCCGGGCGCTCGCCGCCGCCTGGGACAAGGACGCCACCGAGCGCGCGGCGGCCCTCACGTACTACACGGTGCTCGCGCTCTTCCCCGCGCTGCTCATGACGGTCTCGCTGATCGGGCTGGTCGGCGGCGCGTCCGAGAGCAGCCTGGCGTCGGGGGTGACCGCGCTGCTGCCCGCCCAGTCCCGGCCGCTGATGGCCGACGCCCTCCAGCAGATGGCCCGCAACGCCTCCTCGACGGTCAGCCTGGCCGTGGCCAGCGGCGCCGGCGCCCTGTGGTCCGCGTGCAGCTACGCCAGCGTCTTCCGGCGCGCCCTGCACCTCGTGTACGGCGTCGTGGACCACCGGCCCGCCTGGCGGGCCGCGCCGCGGATCGTCGTCACCTCCCTGCTGCTGCTCGCGCTGCTGGTGTGCAGCGCGCTGTGCGTGGTCGTCACCGGGGAACTGGCCCGGCGCCTGGGCGACCTGCTCCACCTGACCGGACCGACGGTCACGGCGTGGCGCGGGCTGCGCTGGCCGCTGCTGCTCGTGGTCGCCGCGACCCTGGTCCTGGTGCTCTTCCGCTCCGGCCCGCGCGGCACCCGCTCGCTGCGCTCGATCGCCCCCGGCGGCGCCGTCGCGGTCTGCCTGTGGCTGCTGGCCTCCGTGGGTTTCGCGGCGTACACCTCCCGGATGGGCACGTACAACCGGCTCTACGGGCCGCTGGCCGGCACGGTCGTCTTCCTGGTGTGGCTGTGGTTCTCCAACCTGGCGCTGATGATCGGCGTGCACTTCAACGTCGAGCACCGGGCGGCCGTCGGGAAGCGCGCCCGCGCGGCGGAGCCCGACGACCCGGCGGGCTGAGTCACCGGGCGCCGCGCCGGTCCTCCTCGGCCGCCGCCCGCGCGATGTTGCGGGCCATCCCGCCGAACACGACCGCGTGGAACGGCGAGACGCCCCACCAGTACGCGTGCCCGAGCAGCCCGTGCGGGTGGAACACCGCCCGCTGCCGGTAGCGGGTGCGGCCCGCGTCGTCGGCCCCGGCCTCCATCTCCAGCCAGGCCAGGCCCGGCAGCCGCATCTCGGCCCGCAGCCGCAGCAGCCTCCCCGGCACGATCTCCTCCACCCGCCAGAAGTCGAGCGAGTCGCCGACCCGCAGCCGGGCCGCGTCGCGGCGGCCGCGGCGCAGCCCCACCCCGCCCACCAGCCGGTCCAGCCGGCCGCGCACCGCCCACGCCAGCGGGAAGGAGTACCAGCCGTTGTCGCCGCCGATCGCCTCGATCACCCGCCACAGGGCGGCCGGGCGAGGCGTCCACCGGCTGCTCCCTGCGGTCGGTGCAGAGGCTGCCGCCCGCCCAGTCCGGGTCGGTGGGCAGCGGGTCGCTCGGCGCGCCCGGCACCGACGCCGACGACCACCGGGTGGCCACCTCGGCGTCCCGCACCCGGCGCAGCGCCAGCGACACCGCCTCGTCGAACCCGATCGGGTGCCCCGGCGGATCGGGCACGTACCGGGCGATGTCGTGCTCGTGGCAGACCACCTCGTGGCGCAGCGACTCGGTCAGCGGCCGGGCGATCGACCGCGGCACCGGCGTCACCAGGCCGACCCAGTGGCTGGACAGGCCCGGCGTCAGCACCGGCACCGTCACGATCACCCGCCGCGCGAGCCCGGCCACGGCCGCGTAGCGCGTCATCATCTCCAGGTAGGTCAGCACCTCGGGGCCGCCGACGTCGAAGCCGCGGCTGACGTCCGGCGGCATGCCGGCGCTGCCGACCAGCAACCGCAGCACGTCGCGCACGCCGATCGGCTGGATCCGGGTGCGGACCCACCGCGGGGCGACCATCACCGGCAGCCGCTCGGTGAGGTAGCGCAGCATCTCGAAGGACGCCGAGCCGGAACCGATGATCACCGCCGCCCGCAGCGCGGTCGTCGGCACGCCGCAGTCCAGCAGGATGCGGGCCACCTCGGCGCGCGACCTCAGATGCGGCGACAGCTCGGCCTCGGGCACACCGGCCGGGACGAGCGCGCCCAGGTAGACGATCCGCCGCACGCCCGCGGCCCGCGCCGCTCGCCGAAGACCCGCGCCGCCCGGCGGTCGGCCGTCTCGAAGCCCTTCCCGCTGCCGAGCGCGTGCACCAGGTAGTACGCGACGTCGACCCCGCGCATCGCGGCGCCCACGGACGCCGGGTCCGTGACGTCGCCGCGCACCACCTCCACGTCCCGCGCCCAGGGGTGGTCGCGCAGCTTGCTCGGGGGAGCGGGCCAGGCAGCGGACCCGGTGGCCGGCGTCGAGCAGCTCGGGCACCAGCCGTCCGCCGATGTAGCCGGTCGCCCCGGTCACCAGGCAGGTCATCGCGTCCGGAGCGCTGCCGTCCCGTACCGCGTCCGCACCGCTCATCCGGCCCTCCGCCTCGCCCGCTCGTGTGTTCCCTTCGGAGATCCTTACCGCGGCGGCGGCTCCCGCTCCCACCGGGCGGTCACGGCCGAGGGTCACGGGCGGCGGGTCACGGTCGGCGGGACCTTGCGGCGCTGACCGCTCGGCTATTCGAACGCGGTCCGGTGGTCGTCGGCCCAGGTCGCGTAGGTGCGTGCCGAACGGCCGAGCACGGTCGCCACGTCGGCGGTCAGCCGGGCGTTCCCCCCTTCGGCGACGAGCCGCTGGCCGCGCGTCGCGACCTCGGCGAACTGCGGGTCCCGGCCGGCGGCGATCATCTGCTCCTTCGCCACGTCCAGCGGCACGTCGACGATCCCGATGGGGCGGCCGAGCACCTTCCGCAGGATCTCCACCTGGTCGGGCGTGCTCACCAACTCCGGACCGGTCAGCGTGTAGGTCCTGCCCTCGTGGCCCCGGGTGGTCAGCGCCGCGACCGCGACCTCGGCGACGTCGCGTGGATCGATCACGCCCTGGGCGCCGTTCCCGGTCATGTTGGCGACCGGCTGCCCCGCGCGGATCAGGGGCGGCCCAGTGCAGGGTGTTGGTGGCATAGCTGCTGGGCCGCAGGATCGTCCAGGCAGTCTCGCCCGCGTGCAGCGCCTGCTCGCCGGGGAGGTGCCAGCCGCCGACCTTGAGCCCGTTGTTCTCGCCGGTGCCGATGGACGACAGCTTCACCACGTTCCCGACGCCGTGGGACCGCACGGCGTCGAGCACCGCCAGGTCGTGCCGCTCGATCGAGGGACCCGGCGCGTCCAGCAGGAAGACCGCGTCGGCCCCGGCCACCGCGCCGTCGAGGGAGTCACGGTCGTCGAAGTCCCCCCGTACGACCTCCGCCGGCAGATTCGCGCCTTCCGGGCTCCGCGTCATCGCCCGGACCCGCTCGCCGCGCTCGGCCAGGAGCCGTACCACTTCAGTGCCGATGGTGCCTGTCGCACCCGTAACAAGGATCATGTCGAGCACTATGGCGCCCCGCTGCCCTGCGGGTATAGGAAAAATCGGCAGCCCCAGGGTGTTCGGCGTGGACGCGATGACCCCGATGCCCGCGCTCCGGCCTTGAGGTCAGCCGGTGTTGGGGGAGCCGGTGTTGGGGGAGCGGGTGCCCGTGGAGCCGGTGTCGGTGGAGCCGCGGAACGCCCCGGCCAGCACGGCGACCAGCCACCGCTCGATCTGCTCGGGGGGCTCGGCGGTCAGTTCGGCGCCGATGGGCGCCAACGCGAGCCAGTTCAGCAGGCCGGCCGCGCACCGGATGCGGAAGTCCAGCTCCTGCTCGCCGACTCCGGGAAGGTTCGCCGAGAGCCTTTGGACGACGTCCCGCCGGGACCGCTGGAACTTCGCGGCCAGCCGATCCCAGCCCTCGGGGGGGTCGATCCCGACCCGCGCCACCGTCCGGATGACCGCCAGATCCCGTCCGCCGGCCGCCAGCGCGTGCAGCATCGGCCTGGTGAACGCCGCGGCCAGGTCCTCGATGCCCGACGTGGCGTCGAGCGAGGCGACCGCTTCTATCTGCGCGTCCAGATACCGTTCCAGCGCCTGCTCGACCGCCGAATCGCACAGCGTCTTCAGCGACCCGAAGTGGTAGCTCACCGCGGAGACGTTGGCCCCGGCGCGGTCGGTGATCTCACGGAGGGTCACACCCTCCTGGCCGCGCTGCGCGAGCAACTCCACCGCGGCGGCCAGCAGGCCGTCCCGTGTCCGCTGGCCGGCCTCGCGGCGCTGATCCGTCCGTTCTGTCGCCATGGGCAATATTCAAACAGATGATTGATTTTCTTGTCAAGCGGTCGGCCGTATGGAGGGTGGGTCACCACCTCCCGCGACGCTCCACTCCACGACACACAAATCAAACAGTCGCTTGACAGAGCTGCGCGGCCGCTCATAAAGTCAAGCAAGCGATTGATTTGAAAGTGCCGCACGCGGCGCGCAACCGTTTCGACGGATCTTCTGGTCCCGAGAACCAGCCTGGAGGAATACGACATGAAGTCGCTCGGATGGAAGACGATCGTCACCGCGACCGCGGTCGCGAGCCTGAGTGAGCCCGAACGACTCCATGAGGATCGTCGTTCTTGGCGGCGTACGCCAGCGAGATCGTCGGCTTGGCTTGCTCGACGGCACAGATGATGTTGTGGAATCGGGTGGCCACCACGGTGTCGACCCGGGCGATCTCCTCCTGCAGCTCGGTGAGGGTGGTCGGCGACGCCGCGGTGATCGGCCGTGTCGTCGAGGTCGGGCCTGCGGCCCGCACCCCCGCCACGACAGCGCGGGCGGCCGCCTCGTCGCCGTGGTCGCCGATGAGCACGCGCACCCGGACGCCTTCGTCGATCAACCAGCCGGGCGAAGCGGGTGATGGCGGCGAGGTAGTCGGTGTGGACCTCGTCGCCCTGCCTCGATCCGCGTAGCCGCCGTGGTAGTCCATGACGCCGAGGCCGACCACGCCGGTGGGGCCTCGGGGCGCCTCGGGATTCGGGCGGGCGAACGCGAGGTCCGGGTAGACGCCGTCGCCGGAGGTGTCGACACCCATATGGCGCCACGGACGCCTCGCGCGATGGCGCGTCACGGTAGCGACCGGTAGGCGGCCATCCGTGCGGCCCGGCTGACGAGCCATCGGGTGGCAGGCGGACCCGCTGCGGTCGGCACCGACGCTGATCAGCGCCACGGTGCGACGCTGCAGCCGCCCCGCCGCGCAGAGCAGGAACAGCGAGTACGGCACAACCCCACGGGTCGAATCGGGGGACGGACTCCAGGACGCCCATGCCCCGGGACGATCACGACGTCGTGCCTTGCGGAGCCCAGGGCGGATGCGGAACGCGTCGACCACCTTGCCGAGCGCCTTCGCCGCGAGGGCGCCGCACCGTCGACGGTTTCGTACTCGCGCCGGTTCCAGTGCAGCCGTGCTCGCGGGCAACCCGTAGCGCTGCTGTGACCGTCTCCGGGCCCGAGCACAGGAAGTCGATCTCGACGTCCGGGTGATGTGGCGAAGGAATGCCAACACCGCTTCCAGCGATCCGTCGTTGCCGAGGTTGCCCTGTCCGAGCAGTCCGAGAAGGCCGACCCGTGGCGGGCCGCCGTGCGCGCGGTCATGATGCGCTGCGCTCCCGGCCCGCCACGATGTCGGCGATGGCGCCGACGCGCGTGACGTTCTCCGGCGACCGGAGGGCGGCAGGTTCGCGGGCACGATCGACGGCCAAGGCTGTCCTGGACGACGCTTGGCTGTGCCGGCCGATTGACCCGTTTGGCGGTCCAGGAGACCAGGTGGCGGTAGCACGCGCCCCGATCGGCCCAGGACATCGGCACCCGCGCGACGCGGCGACGTAGGCCCACAGGTACTCGGCGACCAGGCGGGCCGTCGGGTGCCGCAGACGGTCCTGCCCGGCGGGGGTCCCAGCGACGCGCTCTTCTGGCGGATCGTCCGAGCCGTTGTCTCCGTGGCTCCCGTGCGTGGTGGCGGCGGAAGTACAGCCACTCCGGCACCTGGTAGAACCGGCCGTGCAGGGCGAGCTCGGCCATGAACGTGCGGTCGGAGCGGTGGTAGCTGTCGTACGGCGGGACCCGGCGCAGCACGTCGGCCCTGATCACCCCGTAGTCGTCGTCACCGCCGTCGTCGAACAGCATGCTGCGGAAGCGCGTCGGCGGTTCGCGGCGAGTGCGGTGGCCAGCGGGTACTCGTCGGCCCGCACCACCTTGTCGTCCCGTCGATGATCGCCTGTCCAGCTGTGCGCGAGCACCACGTCGGGGTGCTCGTCGAGCGCGTCGACGCAGCGCTCGAAGCAGGTCCCGGCGTAGAGGTCGTCGTCGGACGCCCATTTGAACAGCTCGCTGCGGGACTCGGCGAACACGATGTTGTGGTTGGGCACGGCGCCGATGTTGCGGGGCTGCCGGATGTAGCGGATGCGCGCGTCGCGGCGCGGCGTACTCGCGGCAGATCTCCTCGGTCGCGTCCGTCGACGCGTTGTCGGAGATGATCAGCTCGAAGTCCTCGTAGGTCTGGCCGAGCAGCGCGTCGAGCGCCTCGGCCGAGGACTCGGCTCGCCGTTGTAGACGGGCAGGCCGATGCTCAGCCTGGCGTGCGGTTCGTGGTCATCCCTTCGTGGGATTCGGGGCGGGTGGCGGCGTCGTGGAGGGGACGCGGAGCCGTGCGCAGTTGCAACCACCAGCCGCACGCGCCGATCAGGCAGCCCAGCGCGACACCCCAGCTCGAGCCGACGGCGCCGCCGAGGACCGCTCCGGTCAGGCCGCCGCCGATGTAGCAGACGAGGCGATCAGCTGGGCACGCAGGCTGCGCCGGGCCGCGCCGAGCGCGCGCAGCCCGGCCGCCGCGCCGGTGCAGAGGCCCGCGCCCGTCACGCGTGAGGGTTGCGCGGCACGATCAGCGCGGACGCGGCGGGCCAGACGTCGCCGAGCAGCGGCTCGCCGACCCGGTCGGGCAGCAGGAACAGCAGACCCGCGCCCCAGAGCAGCGCGCCGACGGCCTGGCCGCCGCCCAGGAGGAGGCAGAACCGCGCCAGTCGGTGCGGGGCGCGACCGCGCACGCGCGCGGCCTCCGGGCACCGTGACCAGGCTCAGAGCCCATGAGCACCGCCAGGAACGGGCCGAGCAGGAGTTCGGCGCCGCGCACCGCGCCCACCGCGGCTCAGCCCGGCGATCGCACCGAGGCCGTACGTCCGGATCTGGCCGCGACCGCTGAGTTGCTCACGTTCTCGACGAGGTAGCGGGGGCCGAGATCGCGTTGCTCGCGCAGCCACGACCCGCGCCCTCGGGTCCGGGGCCGGTGCCGGACTGGACGCAGCCGTACGCCGCCGCGACCGCCGCGGACGCGCCCCAGGCCAGCACGAAGGCGACCACGCTGCCCTGCTGGGCGGCCAGCACCAGCGCGGGCACGAGCGCGACACCCCAGACCACGTCGTTCAGGCAGGCTGGCCGCCCGCGCCCGGCGGCGAAGAACGCGAACCGCCAGGCGTCCTGCAGCAGCAGGCACGGGCAGCATCGCGCCCAGGGCGGCGAACGCCGCGCCGACCGCGCCGCCGATGGCGAGCCCGGCGACCACGCCCACAGGCCCGTCGCCGACCCCGACCAGCAGCGCGGTGCCCGTCGCCCGGCCCACCGCTCCGCGCCAGGTGGTCCGGCCACGCCGCTGAAGCGGACCACGAGCGGGTCGGTGGCCAGCCCGCGGGAGATGTTGAGCACGACGCCGTAGGTGACCCAGGCGAGGCTGAAGACGCCGAAGTCGCGGCGCCGAGCGAGCGGGCCACGAGAAGCCCGACCGCGAAGTTGCGTCACGCTGGAGACGGCCTGGTCGGCCAGTCCCCACGACAGGCGGGTGGCGAGGACATGCGGCGGCGCGGCGCGGTGTGCGCAGGTGCAGTGTTCTCGATTGGCGCCGGTGTCGGTGCTCATCGAGCCCGACATCCGTGTTCGCCTTCGACGGCCACTGTCACCTGCTGTTCTCGACGCGCCGTCAAACGGCTGAGGAGTCTACTCGGTTCGTGCGCCTGATAGCTCGGTATCTCCCGATTTTTGTTACAGGGCGGGGGTAACGCGTGACCGGGCCGAGTCGACGCCCCCCGTGTGGATGAGTCCCACCGTGACACGGCCGTGACCGCAGAACCGCACCTTCGGCAAGTTCTCGACCAGGACGTCCCGCGGTCGCGACAGCGTTCGCGGCAGCGCTCGCTGTCGTCGGCGTCGCGGCGGCTCGTGGTTGTTGTGGTGCTCGGCATCGTGCTCGCGGGCGGGTCGGCCCCGACGGGCCGTGACCGGTGGTCCAGGACGTGGTCGCCGACTGGTGGTCGGACCCGGGGGAGGACGCGTATTTCATCGACTTCCTCGGGGATCCCCGGTGGTCTTCTCGGCTGCTGTGGCGCTTGCCGTCGTGTGCGCGGTGCTGGGTCGCAGGCGGCTCGCGGTTGTCGCCGTGCTCGCGCCCGCGGTGACGGGCGTGATCACGACCGTGGCGGGCCGGTCTGGTGCAGCGCACGATCCACGGCGAGGACAACCTCGCCTATCCCAGCGGCCACGTCGGTGCGATCGCGACGCTCGCGGGCGTCGTCATGCTGCTGGTCCTGGTCCTCGGTGTCGGTCTCGGCGGCTGGTGCAAGTGGTGGTCTTCGTCGGCGGCACGACGGCCATCGCGTCCGTGATGGCGGTTGACCAGATCGCCATCGGCGCACTACCCCCTCGACGCGGTGGGCGGCCTCTGCACCGCGTTCGCCGTTGTGGCCATGACGGCCTTCGCGGTCGACCGCGGCGCAGCGGCCGCCCATCGTCGCCTGTCCGGCAGGTAGAAGATCCTCAGGAGAAGCTGCTGCCGGCGTCCTGGCCGTAGGGCGCGGCCGCCCACTGGGTCGACGTCAACGCGTGGCTCGTGTCGAAGGGCATGAACTTCCACGGCCCGGTGTAGGTGTTCCCGTGCCAGGAGTTGGTCTGGTTGAACGTGATGGCGTTCTGGACGACGTCGCCCTGGTAGGGCGACCAGCTCGGGAACGTGCCGTAGTTGGCGAGCAGCGCCATCCGCCCGCACATGCCGTTGGTGCAGCCGATCACCTTCGGGTCGAAGGTGAACGTGTTGTCGTGCACGTCGACGTTCTGGGTCTTCCACCGGCAGTCGCTGTAGTACGAGCGGCGTCTGTCGCTGATGCCGAGATGCACGTCGACAGGTGTCGACCTTCGGGCACCAGTCGGGTGCAGTCGCCGCTCGACGGTGTTCGCGGGAGCTGTTGCAGAACCGGTCGGCGTTCTCCCACGGCGATGATGCCCGACCAGTTGTTGTCGAACACGTTGCCGGAGATCTCGATCTGTCGTGCGGGCCTGACACCGCGAGTCGCCGCCGGACTCGCTGAGGTAGATCGCGCCGGTCCGGGAAGTCGTCGCCGCGGTCGGCGACTCCTGCCCGACACCAGCGCGTTGCCCCGGATAGACGTTGTTGCGCAGGACGAGCGTTGTAGCTGATCTCGTAGAAGACGCCTTCGCCGTCGTTGTTCTCGATGAAGTTGCCCTCGATGCGACGTCGTTGTTGTTGGTGTCGGCCCACAGCCGACGCCGTGGTTGTCGTGCACGTAGTTGCCGCGTGACGTCGGCGCCGTTGACGGCCCAGAACTTGATGCCGCCGGTGCAGCCGCAGCCGGGGTTGCCCTGTCTCCCAGTCGTCGGTGTTGTTGCCGACGATCTCGTTGTGGACGACCAGACCGGCGATGCCGTTGCCGGTCTGGTACGCGTTGATCCCGTACTGGCCGTTGTCGCGCAGGCAGTTGTCCGGACGACTGCTGGTCGGGCGCCGGCCATGAGCCCGGCACCCTGTTGTTCTCGATCGTGCTGTTCGCGGATCGTCCAGCCGTCGCGCCGAGTCGTGGTTGACGACGCCCTGGTCCTGGGGCGACGCGAAGTTGCTGGATGGTCAGGTTGCTCGATGGTCACGTTGGTCGCGTGCTGCGGTGAACGCGAAGTTGTTCTTGCCCTGCCCGTCGAGGATCGCGCCGGGCGCACCGACGAAGGTGTCGCCGTCCTTCGGCATCGACCTGGTCGTACTGGCCGGTACCGAGCGTGTGCGTGCCCGGGCGGAGCCAGAACGTCGTACCGGGCGGGCGTCGCCTTCGGTCTTCTTGGCCAGGTCACCGTCCACCGCGGGGTCGACGGCGACCGCGCCCGCGGCGCCGTCGGGTAGGTGGCCGGGATGGCGTCGCACACCTTGCCCGCCGGTGGACGAAGAGACCGGGACGACCGGGACCGGCGCTGCCGAGGTGGGGAGCCACGGTGGTGGGGGACACGGAGGCGACGAATCGTCGTCGGCGGGAGGGTCGTCGCCGCGCGTGGTGGTCGTCGGAGCCGTGGTTGTCGTTGCCAGGTCGTCGTGGTGGTCGCGCGTCGTCGACGGGGGGAGCGGCACGACGGGCGCTGACGCGGAGGTACGCGGGGTCGTCGTCGCCGGGGCCTTGGTTGTGCTGGGGGCCGTGGCCGTGGAGGCGGTCGTGGTCGTGGTGGTCGCCGCGACGGTGGCGGTCGCGCTGACCGTGGGGTTCGGCACGGTCGTCGCGGCGGCGGTGTCGTCGTGGTCGTCGTCGTGGCCACCGTGGTGGTCGGCGCGCCGCCCACCGGACCGAAGCGGGCTTCGTGGTGGGGGCCGCGGTCTTCGTCGGCGTGTGGGTGGTCGACGTCGCGTGCCCGGCACTGTGGTCGTCGCGTGGTGCTCGTCGTGGCGGCGGTCGCGGCCGCGTGCGTGGTGGCGCTCGGGGGCCTCGTCGTCGTCGCCGCGCGCGGTCGTGGTCGGCGTGAGCTTGGCGGTCGTGGGCGGCAGGGTGGCGACGGGCCGCTGGTCACCGTCCCCGTCGGGACGGTGCCGGGGGTGTGGCGCCTCCCCGCGCGCGTCCAGTGCCACCCGGCCGGTTCGCCCGCACGAAATGGCTGGCGGTCAGCTCGATGCCCCGCATCTGCCACGAACAGCAAGTGACGACGCGCTGGGTGAGGCGCCACCGATGTCGGAGACGACGACGTAGGAGGTGGCATCGGCCACGGGGGCCCAGTTGAGCGTGGTGCCGTCGGCCCATGAATCGGGCGCGGCGAGCGGGTCGGGACCCTCCAACACGACGATGCCCGCTGCGACGAGTGCGCCAGCGGCGATCGCTGCGAGGAGACCCATCGGACGGAACCGGCGCCGTGCGGTGGCGGCCCCGACAACCGCCGTCGCTGATGGCGTCGGGACTGTTCAGGGGCCTGGCCCCGTCCCGGGTTATGCATGGCGCGGAGGCTATCTCCGGCCGTTTCCGGCCTTTCGAATCTGAGAGTGCCGGTTGCTTCGGCGCGCCAGCAGGTCAGTTCACCGCGACGTTTGACGGGCAATTCACCCGTTCGCCGAATGTGCTACGCTGAGTAGCGCAACCGGGTTCTCAGTTGGAGATCGACACGTACCGATCATCGTGTCGAAGTGTCCGCCCGGCTCTTCAGAGCGACCGAACGTCGTCGCTGACCTGCACCTATGACCGGATCGTAGCCGTTGAACCGGGACATCGAGTGGACGGCGACAACCCACGTGCGCCGCGCGAGCCGCTCGGCAGGGCGACTGGCTCTGGGGTCGGTCAGCGTTTCGCAGTCCGGGGTCGGTTCGACAGAAGGAAGTACGCGTACCGCCGGTCCATCTCGTTTTCCGGAACGATGTGCACGACCTCGGGCGTCAGGCCGCACGATTCAGCCAATGTCCAGAATGCATCGATCCGGTACGTCGTCATGTCTGCTCTCCCGAGGCGATAACCGCGTCGTCGAGCTCCAGTCCAGAAAGAACCGGTGTCGAACTTGATCTGTATGAGCGCCAGTCCGTCATCAGCGAGCATCCGGTGTGCGATGCGCAGTAGCCGTGCTCCGTACTCCTGCGAGTGGATCAGTTCGAAAACGTAGAAGGAGAGAAAGAGGTCGCAGGACCCGTCGACGCCTGCGATAGCGTCTTCCGGGCGGTCAGCGTCGACGAGGATCGGGACGAACGGCGTGCGCAGACGGCGGCTACTTGCTTCACGCACTCATCGAGGCTCGGCTGGGAGATCTCGACGCCGACGAAGCGGTCAGCCCCAGGGGCGAAGCTCACCGCGTTGGCGCCTCCGCCACAGCCCCACTCCAGCACCGTGCCGAGCCGGGCCGGTTGATCCACCACCCGGGAGAGCCGCTCGAACAGCGCAAGGTGTTGTTTGCCGACCTGCTCCCACAGTTCGTTGCCCGCGAACACGTCGGCATCGCGCCAGTGGGACTCACGCTTCCACCGCTCGCTCCCCGCGGCGCGCCAGTAGGACTCGGCGTCGCGCCCAAGTTTCTCGGCGCTATCGGGCAACCCGGCTGCTGCGAGCACCCTGTTCGTGACGTCGAGCGTAGTCCGTGCCGCCCGGCGGGCGGTCTGTCCCAACGTTTCGATCATGGTCGCTGTCACTCCCCGCTACAGGCCTCCGCCTCGTCTCGATGTGCTCGGCCGAGCTGCGGCGGATGTTACTGATCGTGGTGATCTGACTGGTTCGGTGGGGCAAGAGTGAGCCATCTGGGTGCTCCGGCGTGGGCTCGGTAGAGCGGATCTCCAGGATATGGCTCTGCAAAGCGCAGCACGCCTTCCTGGGAGGGGTTCCGAGCGGAAATCGCCAATGTTCCGTCGTGCTTTTGCGGCCCCAGGTGGCGCCGGGTAGAGCTTCTGACTTGCACTAGCCTTCGCGCATCACGCCGTCGAGGGGAGCCGCCGTGGGCCGACTTCTGTGCCAGGAGTCTGAATATCCCACGCCGTTGCTGACTGTTGCGGGCCACAAGCTACCCGGCACACGGCGGTCCTTTCCTTCGCGGCCGCTGAGCGACGGCGAGTGGCTCGCACTGCTCGAAGCGGCTGCGGATCACCGCGTCAACGGGTTGCTGCACGCGGCGATCACCGAGGGGGCATTCCCCACGACTGATGCTCAGCGTCAGCAGGTACTGGCGGCGCACCGTCGCACACGGCTGGTCGTACTGGCTCTCGAGCAGCAGCTCGCGCGCGTCGCCGACGTGTTGGCCGACGGCGGCGTCGACACCAGGATCCTCAAGGGAAGTGCGGTGGCGCGGCTGGACTACGCCGAGCCCGGGGTTCGGTCCTTCGTCGACCTGGACGTGCTGGTTCGCGGGGTCGACATCGAGCGGTCGGTGGCGCTGTTGACCGACGCGGGGTTCCGGCGCACCCTCGCTGAGCCCCGGCCCGGCTTCGACCGTCGTTTCGACAAGGGGATGACGCTGGTGGCGCCCGTGGGCTTCGAGCTGGACCTCCACCGCACGTTCGTGCTCGGCCCGTGGGGTGCGGTGCTGGATCCGGACGAGCTCTGGGACGACGGTGAGCCGCTCGTGGTCGGTGGCCGCACCCTGCGCGCGTTGAGCAGGCCTTACCGCTTCCTGCACGCCTGTTATCACGCGGCGCTCGGCAACTGGCCGCTGCGACTGGCGTCGTTGCGGGACGTCGCCGAGCAACTGCGCTCGGGGCAGGACGAGCGGGAGATCCAGGAGATCATGGGGAGATGGGGCGTGCAGGCCGTCGTCGCTGCGGCCGTCGCCGATACGAGGCGACTCCTCGGCACCGGAGCTGCCGATGGCCTGTCCACCTGGGCCGACACGTTCCGACCGGGCCGCCGTGACGAGGCGTGGCTCGCGCTCCACACCCGTTCGGACAAGACGTTCGCGGCCCAGGCGCTCGCGACGCTCCCCGTCCTGGGCTGGGGTGACCGTGTGGACTACCTCCGGGCGCTCCTCGCCCCCGATGCCGAGTACACGGGGGATCGGCACCGTTCGGCCCGGGCCCGCTTCACCTATGCGGCGAGACAGATCCGGCAAGGCCTCCGGCGCCCCCAATGCTGACGGCGGGGGGCGCTCTCTGCAGAGGTCAGACAGCTAGTTGCCGAGGAGCCGCGAGGCGTCGGTGTCCAGGGGCGACGGGTCTGCCGCGCAGCAGACCGTCGGTGGTGCCCGCCCCCAACGCCTTGCGGTAGACGGGCAGCGCCGTGCGCACAGCTTCCACGGTGAGCTCGACGTCCGCATCGGTGTGCGCCGCGGAGATCACGAACGACTGGCCGAGCACCCCGCCCGAGATCATCTCCTGCAGGAACAGCGTGCGGTACGCCTGTGACGGCTGCCCGTCCGCGTCGCGGGTCTCGAACACGAGGCAGGACGGACGCCCGATGGCGCGCACGTGCTCGTCGACCCCGGCCTCGCGGGCCGCCGTGTTGACCCCCTCGGCCAGCAGCGCGCCCTGGCGCTCCATGGTCCCGATCGGGTCGGTCTTCCGGTAGGCCTTGACGACCGCGCGGAACGCCGCCAAACCGCCGGTCTCGGCGCCATGGGTGCTGGAAAGGAGGAAGACCCGGTCCTGCGCGGCGCGCAGGCCGCCGAGCTCCATCAGCTCCCGCTTCCCGGCCAGCGCCGAGATCGGGAATCCGTTGCCCATCGCCTTGCCCCAGCAGGACAGATCAGGTGTGACGCCGTAGACGTGCTGCGCGCCGCGTTCGGACCACCGGAAGCCGGTGATGGTCTCGTCGAAGATCAGGACCGCCCCGT
>CAWGAU010000015.1:0-428100 GCA_963820715.1 uncultured Actinomycetota bacterium
ATAGCCGAGCAGTGCGAGACCCGTCGCTGCGACACCGGCCTCGATTGTTCCTTGCAGCGTCTTGCCGTTACCCCCGCCGAATAAATTGCCGCCGATTTTGCTGAAATCACTCACGGTTTGCGTGTAGAGCCGGTCCCACTCTTGCGGCGCATGCTCGGCCGTCTCGGGATGATCGATGAGCGGGAACATCCGCGGGCCAAAATCCATTTCATACCGTACGGCGGATTGCAAATCGACGGCCGGTTGTGGTAACTCGGTCAGGGCCCAGTACAGGTTGGGCTAGTCGTGACAGGCAATTAGTTCTGTAATCGTCCCATTGGCGATTCCGTCAATAGCCGTCCCGACGAGTCGCACACCAATAACTGTTCTTTCGCCACATCGTGACCGAGCCGATATTGCTGTTGCATTAGCTCGATAGCGTCGTCATAACGGTCCTCCGCTAGTGCCAGCCGTGTCCGCAGCGCCATCATCCGCGCGAGCTCTCGACTCGATTGAAATTCGGGCAGCAGGAATTCGACGGTTTCGGGCCCACGCAATTCTCGGATGCCGAGCTCCCAATCGCAATCGCTGCGCTCGAATGCGTACCGCATTTGGTGATTGTAAATCGAGTCGAACATCTGGCTCGCCTCGCGCACTTTCGCGAGTGGCAAGTCTGCAATCGGCGTTGCCTCGACGCCAGTGTCGTACCAAAGTCCAAGTTCCTTCTCCTCATCGAACCTTCTCGCGAAGCTGTTCCATCATCGATGGCAGCTCCAACATGGCCCGATAGTAATACGGAACCGCGT
This sequence comes from uncultured Actinomycetota bacterium, assembly GCA_963820715.1. Taxonomy (GTDB): domain Bacteria; phylum Actinomycetota; class Actinomycetes; order Streptomycetales; family Streptomycetaceae; genus Actinacidiphila. Next base: position 786 of record CAWGAU010000015.1, read on the forward strand.
TGCCGGCTTTCAGCTCGACCTCACGCGTCAGCAAGCGATACCGTAGCGCCGGCACGGGCTCGGCAGCGGGCGTGACCGTCATGCGAATCACGTCGATGTCGTGGTCGCCGTCTTTCGTTCGCTCGTACGTTACACCCGCCCGCGCTGCAGAAACGGCGCTTGCCGCGATCAAACAACAATTCAAAACAACGTGTCGCATATCGGTTGACCTTAATTCGTTATGACCTTGAATGTTTCGCGCTCTTCACCGTAGGCAACAACTCGTCGAGCATTTTGCGTTGCGTTTGGTCGAGCTCCCCGATTGGGTCGACAATGCCGGAATTCAAAGGCCCCGTATCGATCGCATTCACGCCGCGCGTGAGCGCCGCATATCGATGCCCAAGTAACCAGCGGCCGGCTGTCGCAAAGTCATCCACTCTGCCGTAGCCAGTCTTGGCTGAGCCTTTGTTGATAAGACTTCCGCAGGCCGTTGTTCGGCGACCTGCACTACAGACGCTGCTTGTGAGTGTTCCTGCAAAGCAACTTCAAATGAGTGATGCTGCCACACGAGTGACACGGCGAGCAGCAAAGAAGCCGCGGTCATCAACGTTGCGGCCGCCGGCCACATACGTCCGCCGAGCCAAGATGGCTCGGCACTATAGCCCGGCCGTCTCGACGGCGAGTCGCCCGGGCGACCGGCCGGGCCGCCGCCCTCCCCGCCTCAAACATCAATCGATCCCGATCCACCCGCGCACTCGCCGGCACCAGCCGCGCGAGTTGTCCTTCAATTGCCTTCAGATCGGGCGTTAGCTCAGGTTCTGCCGGTTCGTGTTCGTCGAACATGGCGTCTCCAATATCTTTCGCAGTTTCGCGAGCGCCCGCTCGTATTGCCGATGGAGCACTCGATATCGAGATGGCCAGTGCCACCGCAATTTCGTCGTATTTCAATCCGCCCCAAATTCGCATCACTACGAGCTCACGTTCGCTGACGTCCAGTTGTTCGAGCGCTCCGATTGCAGCCCGCGAATCGTCGCGGTCGAACGGCGCCGACTGCTCGCTCGCGGCGAACCGCTCGGCCATCACTCGCGTTTCACGCTCCCGACGTCGCCGGGCCCCGCGGGCCGCATTCAGTGCCCGATTCTTCACCACGCGATACAGCCACGCGACGATGTGCGTCCGGCGCCTGCCGTTGCCGCGCAAGCTCGACGAGCGCTTCCTGCACGCAATCGTCCGCCGAATCGGTCCACTGCGACGCGTAGAGCGCGAGCGCGGCCCCGTGCTCATCCAGGAGCCGCCCTAACAGCTCGGCGTCGATCGGACCATTCATGCGTGGCTCACAGGGCCAGGTGTTCGCCAATAAGACACCGCCAGCGAACGGGTTTTTCTCGAAAGAGGGTCGCAAAAAGCGTGAATTCGCAAGAATCCGGGAAGGCACACGGATTGCTGCGAATCCAGCTACGTTTTGGCGGCTAGCCAATCCCCGCCAGCCGCGACGTTTCATCATACCCGCAGATAGCGGTCGTCGCCCCCAGGCCCGTGACGCAGCAGGCGCCGGTCGCCGCGCCCAGACGGCCGGCATCGGCGGGCGACAAGCCACGCAGCAGCCCCGGTTAGAACGCCGCCCAAGAAACAGTCGCCGGCCCCCGTGGTGTCGACGACCGGGCCCGGCGCCTTGACGGGCGCGACCTCGACAAACTCGCCCGGGCCTCGGGCTAAGCAGCGCGCCCTTCGATCCGAGTTTGATTCCCACCCATCCCTTCGCGCCCGCCTCGCGAAACGCGCGATCATCGCGCGTGGCTCGTGCGAGCCCCGTTTGATGTGCCGCTTCGGATTCGCTGGGTAGATAAAAATCGACGTGCGGCAGGATCTTCGCGAGCGGGTCCATCGTGCCGCCGTCGCCGGCCGCATCGAGCGCGGTGAGGCAGCCCGTTTCGCGAATCGCGGCCAACACTTCCGGCAGATCGTTTTGCAGCCGCGTCATGAGCGGATAGTAGCCGATCAACATGGCCCGGCTTTTGGCGAACAATTCGAGCTGGCCGAGCATCGCCTCCTTGTCGAGCATTCGCGGCGCACCGACGCAATGCACGAACGTTCGCTCGCCGCTCGGGTCGATGAGCACGGCCGTCGTGCTCGTTGCACCGGTCGGGTGCGTAACGAGTGCCGAAGTATCGATTCCCTCGGCGGCGTAGCGATGTCGGATGACATTGGCCCACTCGTCGTTGCCCACGTAGGTGAACGCCGCCACGCGCATCCCCAGCCGCGCCATCGCGATCCCGGAGTTCGAAACGATCCCGCCGGTCGTCAGCACCAGCGGATCGCTCTCGATCAATCGGCCGCCGCCGATCGGCGTCGTGAGCGGCACGGGCCGCGCAAGCACATCGACGACGCACGAACCAACCACCACGCAGTCGAGAGTCTTATTCGTCATCATCAAGCCATGCTAAGAAAACAGCCACAAAAAGGCACGAAAAGTCACAAGAATTCTCTTTGTGACTTTTGAGCCTTTTTGTGGCTATTAAGAATTTGGGCAACTAGCGGCTTACTTCGTCTTCGCCAATTCGGTTTCAATCGCTTTCACGACTTCCGGCGAATCCGGCTGGGTCTTCGGTGTGAAGCGGGCTACGACCTTGCCATCGCGGTTGAACAGGAACTTCTCGAAGTTCCAGGTGATCTTGCCGGCGTGGTCCGGGTCGGTCTCTTTCGAGGTGAGCGTCTTGTACAGCGGAGCAGCGTCATTGCCGTTCACGTCGACCTTGCTCAGCATGTCGAACTTCACGCCGTAGTTCTTCGTGCAGAATTCGGAAATCTCGGCAGCAGTGCCTGGCTCTTGCTGGTCGAACTGATTGCACGGAACGCCAACAATCGCCAGACCCTGGTCAGCATACTTCTCGTGCAGCGCTTCGAGTGGCTTGTACTGCGGCGTGTTGCCACACTTGCTCGCCACGTTCACGAGCAGCACCACCTTGCCCTTGTATTTTTCGGCCAGGTTCACTTTCTTGCCGTCGAGCGTTTCCATCTCCACGTTCAGTGGCGACTCTGTGGAGGCCTTCGTCTTTCGATTTCGGCGAATTCTTCGCCGTTGCAGACGAATTCATAACGAGCACTCCCGACATAACGAGGGACGCAAATACAAACATCTTCATGGCGATACTCCGATTGGGAAACAGGCAACCCCAGCCGACCCATGCCGCTGATTATAAGGCACCCGCGGTCGATGGGGTATCCGCCGGCCAAGTGCGGAAAGTGCAACTAGTCAGAGATAGAAGTACATGGCGGGACCCCGATTTAAGCGTCTACGTCCACCTCGTTCGGTTCCGGCGGCTGCAAGTGGTCAAGCGCACCCAACCGCGAAAGCTCTGGCCAAATCACGCCAACTACGCCGACGGTGACCAGCGTCATGAAGCCGCCGAACACGACCGATGGCACCAAGCCCAGCATGCTCGCCATCATGCCTGATTCGAACTCGCCGAGCTCGTTGCTCGAGCCGATGAAAATCACGCTCACGGCCGTTACGCGCCCGCGCATCGAATCGGGCGTCAACAACTGCAGCACGGTCTGTCGAATCACCACGCTGATGTTATCCGCAGCCCCCAACACAAATAGCGCTGCCAGCGATAACGCAAACGAATGCATCGGCGTGATCCAATCCGACAGGGCGAAAACGATCGTCGCTATGCCAAACGTTGCGACCGTCAGCAGAATCGTTCGCCCACCACGTTGAATGGGCCGCCGCATCGCGATAACGAAGCCCATGAAGATCGAACCGATCGCGGGCATTGCCCGCATCCAACCCAGCGCAACGGCCGCCTGATCATGGTCGGTAAAATATCGCGTCGCGAAGATTGGCAGTACTGCGACGACACCGCCGAACAGCACGGCCACCATATCGAGCGTCATCGTCGAGAGGATGATCGGTTGCGTCCGCAAAAAGTGAATGCCTTGCAGCAGCGCTCGCCACGACTTCGGGTTCAACGACTCGCTGATGCGGCTGTGGATAAACAAATAGCATGCACCCCGCCAGTACCAGGCTCGAGACCGCATCGATCAAGAACACGATCACCGGGCTCCACTACGCCAACAAGAATCCGCCCGCCAAAGGCCCGACGGTCGAGGCGAGTTGGTAGGCATTGCTGCGCCAGGTTGCGGCGTTCGTAAATTTTTCCGAGGGCACCAGACCAGTCACGATCGCGGACGACGCCGGCCACCCAAGCGCCCGAAACGTCCCGGTTCCGAAGAGCAGCAAATAAACCAACGGCATCGAGGCCTTCGCCCATGAGGCCCACGCGAGGCCGAATCCGCAGAACGCGAGACCGGGTTGGGCGATGACGATCAGCCACTTGCGCGAGTAGCGATCGGCCGCCGCCCCCGCCGGCAATGCGAATAACAGCACCGGCAGCACCAGCGTCAGCCCCATGTAACCCAGAGTACAGGGCCTGCGTTCGCGCGGCGGCCTCGCGCAGCATGATTTCCCACTGCACGGCCACGATCCGCATCTGGCTGCCAGAGTTGGAAATCAACCCGCCGATGAGATACAGCAAGAAGCCACTATGCCGAAGCGATGCAATCGGATCTACGGAATCGCGTCGGGGCATTAACGGATGCGCGGTGAGCGGCGGGCGGAGTGGAAGGCGGGCCTGGCACTAGCCAGACCCAATTCTAGGGAGCGGGTTCAGCCAAACGAGCTCCGAGCTTAGCCGAAACCTCGCCCCTTTGGCCAGCCGGGCGACGATTTAACGCGGCCAGCCGGCTATTCTAGCTCAGCCCAAACCCGTGCTTCGCCCTCTTCGTCGATCTCGACATGAATCACGTTCGCCTGACAGCACACCGGGCAATCTTCGACGTACTCCTGCTCTTCGCCCTGCGAAAAATCGATCGGCACGACAATTTCTTCGCCGCACGCGCCGCAGGTGTAAGTCGCTTCGTCGTTCACAGACGAATTGTAGCCCGCTAGCTTCGCGAGATGCAAACAGAGTTGGCCGACTGCTTACAGCGACGAGCCAGTCGTCTGCAGATTCCAAATCACCTCACGCGGTACCAGACTATACAAACCACGCGTGACGTACTGCTCGATGACTTCGTCCGTCTGCTGAATCGGCGTCTTCGGCACGCAGGATGATATCCGAGTCGTTGAGCCAAATGTCGTCTGCCGGCACCGGTCGCCGCGCGTACAGCGCACTGCGCAGGTCGAGCATCGTCGCCATCAGCCGCCAATCGGGCCCGCGACGAAACACCACGACTTGCCGCAAATTCGAGCCCGGCGTCCAGCCGGCCAGCAAGCGCGAGCGCTTGAATCACGTCCGTCGGCGCCTCCAACTCGTACCGCCCGGGTTGGGCAACTTCGCCCATGACGTAGATGAATCGCTTCGCCCGCTGCACAAGCACGAGCGTCACATGTACGCCGGGGATATTCGCATCGTACTCCGCGTCGATCTCTTGCCGCGCTTCATTGAGCGTGAGGCACTGCACAAACACGCTTCCCACGCCCGGCAACTGAATTTCGCCCGCCGGTGTCACGGTAATCTGAATCTGGAGACCACCCAATGTGCCCGCCCGGCTATCAACCGTGTTGAGCAAATCTTCCAACTTCGTATTCACAGTGATGGGCGTCACGGTAATCGCCGGTACGCGGAAGTACTTCTTATACTGTTCTTCGAGTTCGTCCCGCAGCGCCTGAATCGTTCTCCGCGTCGCCCGCACCTGGCCTAACAACGGCAGCGTAATCGTGCCATCGGGTTGAATCACCAGCTCGCGCGAAATGTTGTCATCCGAAGGCTGCGCCGACTCGCCGGCGCTGGCGGGCGAGTTCGTGCTCCCGTGCCCCGCCGTCAGCGATTCCACACGGATCCGGTCGCCGACTTGCAGTTCATACGGTCGTGAAAGTTCCTCTCGCGTCCGACGATAGTAAACCGCAACCACGTCTCCTTCGCGAATGCGATACTCCGGAACATGCGGCGTACGCGCGTGCCCCACATATTCACCCTGCGCAAATTCTTGCCACGGAATCATGCCCCGCGCGTCCCATCCCACTTCGGCGCATCCGCAGCCTGCCGCGCTATCCACGCCCCAGATGGGAAACGGCGCCGCAAAATTCACCGGCTGACAGGTCTGACACGCTTGTTGAGGCTGCTGCCCCAACCCGCTGCGCACTCCAAACAAAATGCCCAAAACGAAACCAGCAGCCACAACCCAGTCGCGGCGATTCCAATATATGCCTAGTTTCGTCATGGAATTTCGGCAGTTGATTTCTGTTGAAAGATTCCGTCCGCGACGCAACTAACGTATGAGAGATGCCGTGGAAGCAGGGCGACTGGCAGTCATCGGCTCGGCCGCCGACGCAGGGCTCAAAGGCGGCAGGCTGCGAGAAGTGCGACAACTCCTCGGGCGACACCCACTGCACGCCCGCCCGCTTTGAAATTGCGCCCGTCGAGCGGTCGACCGCCGCCAACCGTTGCGATTCCTGTTCATTCGCGACCGACTGTGCACCCAAGCCAAGCTTCTGCTGCGCCACCGCCAAATTGTGATACGCGGTCGCGCTCGGCGCCGTGTCGATCGCACGCACAAAGTTCGTCACCGCTTCGGCCGGGTGCCCCGTGCGGCACAGCAGCACGCCGAATTCATTCGCAGCCAGGCCATTGTTAGGGCACGCATCGAGCGACGCGCAGTACATCGTCATCGCACTCCGCACGAACTGCACATCATCATCGCGCGTCTCAGCCAATCGTGCGTAAACCTTACCGAGGCCGTACAGGGCCATCGAACCGGCCTGCTCATCAACAGTCGCCTTCGCAAGTTGGTCTTGCGCATAGCTGTGATACAACGCCACAGCGTCCTGCGGTGTCACCGCTTCCTTGTGATCGCGTAACACCGGCGTACGATGTGCCGAAGCCACCTTCCGCACATCAAGCTCCGCCTCGAGCTGCGCGCCCTGCGGCACAAAATCGTCGGCTTCGTCCATCGCCCGCAGCCCCGCCGCGAGCTCACGTGAATGCTCATCCGTACCGGCCGTAGTGTCTTTGGCTTGGGCAACTCGCCGCAAAACTTGAATGAATTCCGTCCGCGCGGCAAAAAACGCCCCGCGCCTGCGCAGGTTGTACCCACGCTGCGTGGCCGGCAAAAGCTGCTTCGCCAACGCACTCGAAGTCGCCGGCACCAACAGCGCCCCGCTAGCGACAGTCTCCTCAGCCGCTTGCGGTTTAGCTAACACCCTCTTTCGCCGCCCCAGCGACTACCCCCGTCACCGCCGCTTCATCCGCCGGATCACACAGACCAATGAGCGGCAGCCGGTACGTCGCCGGCGCGTCGGTATCAACCGCTTCGCCCTGAACCGGCGTCACGCCTCCACCACTCTCTGCAAACACAACGCCCGTCTCGCAAACCGCCGTCAGTAGGCAGCCCGTGAGCAAACGCCGCGCAATAAACCAGTGGCGATTCATGGTGGGTCCAATTCGTAGCCGGCCAACGTCACGCCGCTCGCAGCACCGGCAAATCGTCATTCCCGTTGCGTCGCGAACGATCCTTAAAATCAGAATTCGACGTTCCGCCGGGCCGATAACCAGCAAAATCGGCCCCACCGCCAACAGTCGCGATGCTTCCAACGTTACAGCCCGTACAGTCCAACCGGCCGCAAATGCACAACCCGTACGAGTCGCACAGCTTCCCAAAAGGTCTTTCTGCTAGCGTCGCAACGCCATCGTCATCTGGGAGGCGTCTCCGACCCCGATGCCCGCGAGTCGGAGACACCCCACAGATTCTTTCGCGGCGATCGCTCAATGCCCGAACACCTTCGGGCTCGCAATCCGCGGCGGCAACGGCTGAGGGTTCAAGCTCACCGCACTTCCAAAATTGCTCGTCGAGAAAGCAGTCTTCGGCGGCAACGGCTGCGGATTCAAACTCACCAGCGTCGCCCGGACGAGTCAAACTCCGCGACGTACTCGGCACGGTAACGCCGGTCAACCAACTATTGGTGCCGCGAGTACTTCACCTTGGATTCGCAGCCAACAACGAGGCGCAGTCGCACTTAGTGCAATGAGCAACATCAGCGCACGCCGAAGCTCGATCAATCTCATGATCATAAAACACTCGCTTATCAGGTGTGATGAAAAGGCCGCAACAGCGACAGCCTTTTCCTCTAATACGCGAGTGTGCGCCTAGTGTTACGAACCGCTACCTCAGAATTTACCTCAGACGAGCCATTCTATTTTCGTTCCCCGGCGGGCAGACGTTCCGCGAGATCGGCCAATCGGCACTCAATCCGCAGCAGTTCCTCTCGTAACGATAGCTCCGAAGCGGAGATCCGATTTATCAGGCTCCATCCGCTGCAAACAAACAGAAACACGAACATGAAAAACGCGCCAAACATAGACTTCGGGTCACCCGCGCGAACATGCCATGCATCAGTTCAGCCGTAGTCAATACACCGGCAGCCCCGTAAAAGAGGTCCGCGAATTTATAAGATGACTTCCGTACCGACTTGCCGCGAAGTGATCACTTTCTTCCTGATCACGATTGATTTGGAAGGGTGGGCGATTCGGCGACTAAGGTTTTTCGATCGAGCCGGCGTTACTGTCACTGCTCGCAGTGACCTTTGCCGCTGAAAGGTTATCCGCAGCAAACTTCAGGATCTATTTCGCCGTAGCGATGGATTTACAACCGCTGCCATCGCTTCCTCATCGAGTATCCGGTCGAGGTGGTTGTTGACGACACTTGCAGCGAGACTTGGGTCGGATACTAAATCCCCATACTCAACTTCCAACACGCGAATGTAATCTCGATGTTCGCCAAGCCACCGTAACGACTGCTGGATTTGATTCGCGTAAATCTGTTTGAGTTGTAACTCGTTCAGCGTTGCTCCAGCACACCAGCCCGGTCGAGCAATTTTTCGCTGCGACGCCAAGACTTCGTCCAAGTTCCGTCGCATGAAAACGACCCGATATTCGCGGTCGACCTCGCTGACTACTCGTCGGCATTGCGTAGGCCGTTGACGGGCCGTCTTCATAATTGCGAGGCCAAAAGTGTCTGGAGACTCGACGGATGGAGGGACCGAATCGATGAGAGTGCACAGCGTACTGGCCCCTACTTGCAGGTCGCTTGTAAGTCTGTACATTGATTGTGCTGGGGGGCTGCAGTTCTCGGCGCGGCCAGGCCGCGCGCCGGGCATCGATGCGTCGCATGCCGGCCAACAGGCGCTGGAAATGTATGACAAGAACCATGATGGCGTTATTTCCGGGAATGAATTCGATAAAGCACCATCACTGAAAAAGAGCACTTTCGCGGCTCGACTCGAATGGGGATAAGGGCGTGAGCGGCGACGAAATCGCGGCTCGCGTAAAGGCCTGGCAGGCAACGCAAATTGGGATCGCGACGATCCGATGTCACGTATCGCTGGACGGTGAGCCGCTAGCGGGGGCGACCGTGACCTTCGAGCCAGAATCGTTCTTGGGGACTGAGATCAAACCGGCCGTGGGGGTTAGCAGCGCGTTCGGTGACGCCTCGCCGGCGATGCCCAAGGAACTACGCTCGGACCCGGGTGAAGGTGGCGGCGCACATCTGGGCTTCTACAAAGTGCGCATTTCTAAAATCGTCAACGGCAAGGAAACGATTCCATCGCGCTATAACAGCGGACACGATTCTGGGGCAGGAAGTCGCGTACGATGACCCTGCCGTCCAGCACATGAGCGTGAACTTCGCCCTCAAAAGCGGGAAGTAAGTGCGGGTGTTATTGCAGCGTCGTAATTTCGCCGTCGTTGCGGACAGCCAGGTTGCGGTGCGTGGTGGGATCAATATCGTACGACAGTGTTTGCACCGAACCATCGCACATGGCCATGTTCATTGAACCAGAGTGCGCACGCCAAAGTCAAAGTTATTTCGCACCGTGTCATCAAGAAAGTCTTGTGCGGGTTGATAGCTGTCTTGCGGGTAAATGGTCGCTGGATTGTATGCCACGCGGTGATTGTCCCACTCGTATCCGACGTCGCCCTGATCATCGCCGAAGCCGCGGGGGCTGGCTTCGGCGGTGTTGATAGAACTGCGGCGAAAGAAATTTCTCGCCGATGAGGATATCGTGTTACTCGTGCGTCGGTAATTTGGGACAGCTTGATTTCGCTGTGATAACTCATGACGCCGGATTGGCAGAATCTGGGATAAGTAACATTTCCCCGGGCCACGGTCGGAGTGCATGCCGTGTTGTCCCATTTGGCCATCGCATCGATGTCGGTGTAGGACATGCCTTTGTGTTTTGGCCAGAGGGTTTCGTTATAGGTATCGCCGGCACTCACGGCGCCCATCGCCCGCGTTCGCGGCGTAGTCGGCTTTTGCAACTGCGGGCAGTACCGTGACACCAGTCCAGGCAGGCCCGGAGGGTGTAGATCCGGGCGGTTGCGGATAAAGCCCAACCGCGCGTCGACTGGGGCAATAGAATACCTTGACGGGCGTTTGGAGCAACTGCTCGTTGGCGGTTTGAAACGCCGGGGCGGCGTAGGTTTGGCCTTTGCCTAAGTCTCGTAGCGTCTGCTCTTCGATGTAGGCGAGGATGTTAAAGTACCAGCTCCCAGGCTGGCTACCGCCGTAACCCCGGTTCGGGTCTGCGTAGTAAAGATCATTCCATCCGCCGGAGGGCAAGAACTTGTGCGTGTCTTTCGTGGAGCAAGCAACCGAGCGCAAGTTGCTTGATGTTATTCTTGCATTGGTTTCTGCGGGCCGCTTCGCGGGCCGCTTGGACGGCTGGTAACAGGAGGGCGACAAGAATCCCGATGATCGCGATGACCACCAACAGTTCGACGAGCGTGAAGGCCGCGTGGGAAGGCGATCGTTTGGAAGATTTGATACTGCGTTGCATATTCAGCACTTTCGTATCCGCCCGTCACAGAACGCGCCTGCGTCTTCCCACCGATTCTATTGTTGTTCCAACTCGTACAGCAGTCCCGTCTTGTTACCGTCGACCGTGATTTCGAACGGGAGTTTCAGCCTCGCTACCGTACTTGGGGGTATTAATGACTTTCCGCCCATCGGCTTGTCCATGACCACGAACGTGACGGCGTACTTGCCGGCAATCACTCCGTCGCCGGGTTTGCGCGTGAACATTTCGAACGACCCGTCCGGCGCCGATTTCGCCAGTGGCCGCCTTGCGGATTGTTGCCGTCGAGCTCTGCGTCGGTTCGAGGTGAATGACGCGAACTCCGCCGGTTACCGGTGAGCCGTCCTTGTATTGCACTTGTCCCGAGACTTGATAGGTGCTACGTCCGCTGCATCCGATCTGGCTTACGAGACTCGCGCTGAGAACCAAAAAAATGCATCGTCTTACCGACAGAATTAGCCACTGAAAGAACTCCGGATGGGGCGAGGGAATTTGTGCCACCGGCACCACTTAAGGCCGGCCGGGAGGAGGTGTCTGTCCATCATCCGCACTGAGCCAAAGTTGGTCCCAAGGCTTGCAGCAAGTTGGTGTATTGACCGCCGTCGTTTCAATGTCATCGCTGATGAATTGGACGCTACCGTCGCACATGGCGACGTACACGCCTCCCGTGTGTGTGCTGCGTGTGCGTTTGCTGATCAAACGAACCTGGGTTGCACGTCATGCACTCACTGGTTCCAGGTTGAGTGCACAAGATGCTATTGATATTCCCAATGTCATCAGCGGATGGACCACACCAGTTCGGGCCACTATCGTCGCCGCCCCAGCCATGAAAGCCCAACATGTTGCCGCCGACATGGCCGAACGCCCATGTCCCGCGCGGATCGGTTTCATCGAGCCCAGCTCGAACTTCGCCGAGCAATCCCGTTTTGCTCGTTCCATCGGTGATTTGCTTAAGGGTTACTGCACAATTCGGCCCCATCACGCCGTGCCGTGGGACTTTTCCAGGCGGGACTGCCTGGGCCCTGAATTGAACCTGGGGGAGTCGACAACGTGTGCGTACAACCGAGGCCAAGATTGCCAGCGTAATTGCCGCGCGTGCCCAATTCCCGCCATTGCCTTGGTACATTACTTGATTTCGTGGATCGGAAGGGCACAACATGGTCGGCAACACTGTCGCTCGCTGAGTTGATATTGCGCATCCCGCATCGGGACAGCTGCGCCTGACGTAGGATCTTTGAATATGAACGAGTCGTAGAGGGCCTGGTTTTCAAGATAAGGCAGAACAATAACAATCCAGCTACGGCCGAAATCGACGTTAGCATTGTCGTTGGGTTGGTAACGAGTCCATTGCCGTCCAACTGCGGAAAAACCGTTCCCATCGGCAGTGTTTTACTTGACGATTCGTAGTTCAACACTGCGAGCGAGACGTTTTTGAGATTGTTTTGGCATTGGCGCGGCGAGCGGCCTCGCGGGCCGCTTGAATCGCAGGGAGGAGCAGCGCGACAAGGATGCCGATGATTGCGATCACGACCAGCAACTCGACGAGCGTAAAACCGTACGTCTGTGGTTCTGCTCACATTTAGCCGACGGTGCGTCGCCCCGACAGGTATCGAACGCGAAACGATTTCCCTTCGATCGCATGGCCCCATCCTCCTCAGCTAATTCCTACGAAAATTGGCGTCGTGGCCAGGCCGCCACGACGCCAATCTGGGTTCAATCCTAAAGGCGTGGCCGGCCGGTTACGTCAGTCTCTTGCGTTCGACGGTTCCTACCACAACCAATCGCGAAGAGTCCGCCGAGCAATGCCATCGCGAGCGTGCCCGGTTCGGGCACCGCCGCGCCTTTGCCGTTCAGCGAACTGCCGCTGCCAGATGTATTGCCAAATCGCGCAACGCCAGGCGGTATAGTCCGCTGCATCGACCACTCCCGGCGATGCGACTTCATTCTGCAGCGGCCCGCCATTACGCCATAAAACGTAATCGGCCATGTCGACAACGCCGTTGCCGTTGTAATCGCCGGGAACGCCGCCGTGATGGCTGTCTTGGTAAACGAGCCATCCGAGTTCGTGGTCGTAATCCAATTGCCGCCCGGGCTGAAGACCTGGACTTCGCCCCCGGTCGTCGCATTATTCGCAACGTACAGGTTTCCAGCCGCGTCAAACTGGACTTCGTTACCGAACGTGTGGCGAGCCTGGCCGCCGGTTTCGCTGAAGTCGATGACATTCGTCACGGCGCCGCCCGAAACAGTCAGTTGCGGAATACCATTGGCATCCAACGGTAATACCAGGATATCGCCAGCACCAATGCCCGCATGAGCGGTGTCATTGGCATTGCGATGCACGATCAAGGATTTATGGTCGGGCGAGATCGCGACATCCGCGGCATGCCGCAAGATATCGTTGATTTCCGGCGTCGTCGTATCGGCATCGAGATTGTTATCGAGGCTGAATTGCCGCGACGACCAGACGACGGTCGGAGTACTGGCTTGTGAACCATCCGGATTTGCCGAGACCACGATCAGGGATGCGCCGTTCGCGGCCAGTTCCACTGGAACGGGCGTTCGGTGATGTACCACTTCTGGAATGTTGGATCGTAGGTCATGTTGGCGATGACGCCGCCACCGAAAGCACCAATGAAGTTGGAGCCTCCGTCGGATGTGTTGGGAATGCTCGTCGATTTAACGACCACGGTATGGCGCGAACGCGTGGTAATCCGTCGCAGCAGCCGACGTTGTATCGCCAGATGCTGTTCGTGTCGTTGTTCGGCACCGAGAGATCGACGTCGAGATCTTCATCCATCGTGTACAATGTCAGGTTGTTGCCGACGGTTCCTGTACTATAAGGAGTGCCCACCACGGAGCCATGCATCGGCAGGCGACCGAATTGATCCATCTGGTCTGCGAATACGCCGCCCGACGGGCCCGTGCCAGAACCGTCGGGTATGTTATTGCCACTGGCATCGGTTCCGCCCAATACCCGGCCGCCCGTACTGAGATCGCGCGACATGTACTTCACGCCGCCGTTCGAATCCGACCAGTCGGAGATTAGTACGTTGCCGCCCGCATCCAAACTAATTCGATAGGGCGACGATGAATCTGCCGTATCGACACCAAAGCCAGTGATCTTCGCCTGCGTCGTGTCATTTGCACTCGCGACCGGCGTAAAACCGCCGGCCAAGTTCACACCTTTCATGTCGGATGTCAGCGAATACAAACCTTCGCCGAGCGTGCGTCCGCTCGGCGCCGTGCCAACGGCTGAGTTGTTCACGTACACAGTTCCAAAGTACTTGGGATCGGAAGGACTTGTGTTGACCGCGACGCCAGCGGGCGAATTGAACTTATCAAACGCATTCGACGGATCGGAAATCGACGTCCAAGCGGTGGCCTCAGCTTTCTTGACCTGAATGCTATACGAGGTAAAGCCGGTCATGTCAAAAGTGTGCGAACCGGCGGTTAGCGGTCCCAGGTCGACCGTGTTACTCCCATTCCGAACGACCTTCACGTCATCGGCCGACTGATTCAACGTGAACTGCCACGTGCTGCCCGAGGTATTAAACACGTTTGCGGCATAGGGCGTCGCGCGGACCGAGGCCGCCATACTGAAGATCAAGAGAGTTAAATAAACAATCGGAAGCGTACGGTTTTTACAGTGTCTCATCACATTGGGTCCCTATTTACAAAGTCATTCGCCTTCAATTTGCCCAAACGCAACCAACTACGACACGCCTCACACAGCAGACCTCCACGGCTTCTACGTATTCCACCTCAGTCGAGGCCAACGCTATCGGACGTATTCGACTCGTTATGTCACGGTAATCGCCCGGCTCGCATTTTGCCATGGTCCTGGTGCTAAATGCGAAAATTTCTCTCTATATTGCGCAACGGTATTGTCCAAACGGGTAGTCGACAGCGTAGCGATACAAACGTTTTGGCATGCCGGCGAACGGATATGGTTTGACGCTGTCGTCGGCCGTCATGCTCGTCCAAATCATCCACGACATTCCGACCTAGAGAGACGCATAATTTCGACACGGTTGGGCGCGGATGGGTTGCCAGGAGAGTCCCACGTCACTGCCGGAATTATCCTTAATTCTCGCGATGTAAGTTAGGCGAAGAACGGGGTGTAGCATTAGCAACAGCAAATCATAAGTAGCGGCGTAACAATGGCATGCCGCGGACCGTGTTGGCACCCCAGATGCCGTGCGCTACCGGCGGCCACGCGGAACCCCACTCCCTCTGTAGGAATCCCAACAAACTGCCGTTTTAATGACACTCCTCATCTTCCCGTACCCGGGCAATGACGTGCTGCAGATTAACAGGGGTGGCATCGCCCAGTTGTTCCGCCAACTGCCAGCCGTTCTTTCGCTCGACACGGCTGATCAGCCCCCGCAAATAACGACCGGCATGTGCACTGCTCTCGTCGAAAGAAACGAGCGCCAATTCGCTCGGTGACTCTGCCCACTTCGCCGCCCCAGCTCGATCGACGACATCCGTGCCTCCAGGAAAAGGAGGACGAATGCTACACGAAAGCGAGAAGGTGACAACGTCCAACTGCGTCGGCATGGCGGCTAGCATGGGGGCGGTGCTGCTCACGGCTGGCGCAGAACAAGCGCTATGCCGCTGCCCAACGCCGAAGTGATGATCCACCAACCGCTCGGCGGCTACGAAGGCTCGGCGACGGACATCGACATCCACGTGAAGAACATCAAGAAGATCAAGAGCCGGCTGAACGACATCCTGAAGCGGCACACCGGAAAGTCGCTCGACCAGATCGAGAAGGACGCGACCGCGACAACTTCATGACGGCCGAGGAGGCCCGCGATTACGGCCTGATCGACGCGGTGCTGGACCGGATGCCAGCGGCTCGTAGACAAAACTGAAATCGCATGGATGCGAGACCCGCCACCACTGATTGCGCCCGACGGAGCCACCTCCGTTCGGCGCACTCTATTGGTGCTTCTCGCCGGCTGCCGGTCCAATCCCAAATACGATCTCATCGAAGCGGAACTCCGCGCAACTGCAGGAACTCGCCGATGCCCGCGCCGAACTCGATCACTATCGGATGCTCAGCCAGGCTTACCAGAGCCACCTCGCCCGAACGGCGGACCCGAAGAGCACGCCGGGTCCGGTGCCGACCCTCGCGTTGAAAGAAATCGCGGATACGGCAACGGCACGGGCAGCTCGCGAACAACAACCATCAGCACGGCGACGAAGCCCTGCAAGTGGTGCTGGTGCCGAAGGACGACGACGGCTCCGCGGTGAAAGTGCCGGGCCGCGTAGTGATTCTCGGCTTCGAGATCGCGCCGAACGGCACGAAAGTCCCCATCGGCCGTTGGGATGTCGCGCCGGAAAATCTGCGCCGCTACTGGCGAAGCGGCTTGCTGGCGACGGGTTACTACTTATTGATGCAGAAATAAGGACGGCCGACGACGGAGAAACTGCGGATCGCTGTTCGTCTGACGACGCTCGATGGCCGCGTCTTTGAAACGGATCGCGATGTGACCGTGCGGCCGATGATCGGCGTCCTGCAGCCGCCCACGGAGGCCCTACCACCGCCGACGATTTCCGAACGCCCAGCAGTGCGAATTGGAGCGATCCATTCCAATGAATAGTCACCGCGCTTAAAAATCGCCTACTTTCACCCGCTGGCTCCGCGAACGAACGTGCGAAGACCAGCCGGGGTCCGTCGTCCGCCGTAGCTGAAGGGCGGCATCACCACGAGGGCGTCCAACGGCGTATCGTCGGATTCACTCAGCGTAGCACCGCAGAGGGACAATTTTGATCGTGGGCGGGGATTCTCCTCGGGTTGCCGATAGCGGCGCTGGCGGGGTCGAGAGGTCGGAACAGCACGCTGACGCAGGTGCCGAAACCGTGGCGGCTGCAGACGCTGATGGCGGCGTCATGATCGCGGACGATTCCCCGGACTGCGGCGAGGCCAAGACCGCGGCCGGGAAACTTCGTGGTGAAGAACGGTTCGAAGACGCGGGCTTTGACGCTGGCGCTCATGCCGCTGCCGCGATCTTCGACTTGCAGCAGCAAACGCCAACCCGGCGTATCGTTGCCCTGAACGGTCCAGCGCGGATCGTGGGCTGGATCGTAGTACACGGTCCGCGTGCGGACCGTCACCGGGCCGTCAGTATCGCTGACGGCTTCGCCGGCATTGGAGACGATGCTCATCAGCAATTGCCGCAAGCGCGATTCGTCCGCCGCGATCAGCGGGACACCCTTGGCCAGATCGAACGTAATCGCGAAGCGGTTCGGCACGGCGATGCCGAGCAGATCGCGCAGGCCGCGAATGGTTTCCGAAAGATCGAGCGGTTCCGGGTCTTGCGTGCTGCGAACGGTATAGTTCAGAAGTTGCTGGGTGAGTTCGGCGGCGCGGCGGTCGCCTTTCCGAACGTCGCCGAGCAGCGGCATGACTTCCGAACTCGCGGGGAGCATCTGCTGGGCCAATTCCGCATTGCCCAGCACTGCGGTCAGCAGATTGTTGAACTCGTGGGCGATGCCGCCGGCGATGGTGCCGACTGATTCGAGCCGTTGGGTCTGAAGGGCCTGAGCTTCGATGCGCCGACGCTCCTCTTCCGCCTGCAGTTGTTCGGTCACGTCCACGCCAACGGCATGGAACTCGACGCCATGGCCGCTCGATTCCCTGACAACGCGGGCCGTCCAGCGAAAAATGCGTTCGCCGAATTCGGTGGTGGCCCGGCAGCCTTCGGCGGTCACTGCGGCGTCGCCAGCCCGCGCCTCGTGCAAACTCATCAGGAACTTGCCGTCGTTGGCCAGGCCACTGAGTTGATCGAAATTGCCCCTCGCCCCGGCGGACATGCCGTACTCAATGGCGAAGGCCCGGCGGAAGGTCTCATTCGCGAAGCCGAGACGGCCGTCCACGTGGAAGCGGCAGATGAGCGAGGGATTGTCTTCGATCAGGGCCTTGAAGTTGGCTTCGCCCGTTTGCAGTTGCAGCAAAGCGTTTTCGCGTTCGCCGATGATCCCCGCCGTCATCAGCGACGCGATGGCAAGTGCCGTGAGATAGCCCCAGGCACAGTAGACCCGGAGTTCGACGGGCAGGAACTGCACGGGTCCGCGCCGTGGGTCTGGTTGTACATCACGAAACCAAAGAGGATCGCCAGATGAATCGCCGCCGGCCAGGCTCCTTCCGCCGCCGCGATCCGCACGACGGCAATGAAGGGAACGAAGACGAACGCCAAAGTCCAGACGCCGAGTGAAACGATACCGAGATAGAGCAAGCCGCAGATCACCAGCAATACGATGGTCGCGATCAACAACCGGAAGTTTCGGACGGAACTTTTGAAGAATTCCGAAGTGGAGACGGGCCAGGCCAGGATCGCCGGCGCCACCACGATCACGCCGGAGATGTCGCCGAACAGCCAGAGCAGGAAGCTCTCCAGGAACCGCGAGCCGTCGATGCGGCCGGTGCCGTACAGCCAGATGGTGCCATTGAGTGCGTTGATGAACATGGCCAGGGCCGCGACCCCGAGCAGCGTCTGCGAATCGCGCCAGCGATCGAAGCGGGGCGAGAACTGCCACTGCCTCAGCCAGATGGCGCAGCAGAACCGCGGCCACGGTGCTGCCCGCGGCAATCCCCAGCGCGATCGGCCACTGCTGAGCGTCGGCATCGACGAGGAACGCCGACAGAAACACCACCGGCGCGAAGCGGACGCCGAAGCGATAGAGCATGCCCACGGCGATGCCGGCAGCCGGCCAGAGCAACCCGATCGTGCGATCGACGCTCGTCAACCGCAGGCCCAGTTCCGCCGCCGAATAATGACCGACAAACAGCGCAAGCGCGACAAGGACTATCCCCATCGGGGAAGCTTGACCGTCGGAGGAAATGGCGCAGAAAGATTCATTCGATCAATTACGGCGGGCTTGCCTGAAATCTAGTTCCGAAAATCAGAACATGTTCATTGCTAATTTCAATGCGAGATATGTTCTGTCTCAGCGGAGCGATTTTGTCGCTTTTCAGTTTAAATTTCAGCAATGACCTTTTTCACGAGAATCCCCAGCTTCGCTTCCGCCAGATTGGCGGTATGAATGATCTCCGGCAGGCTGACCGGTTGCAGTGCATCCGCGAGGCACATATCGGTGACGACCGAGATGCCCAGAACCCGCATCTTGCCGTGAACCGCGACAATCACCTCCGGCACCGTGGACATGCCGATGACATCCGTGCCAATCGTCCGCAAAAAGCGATATTCCGCCCGCGTTTTTCCAAATTCGGCCGGAGATCGCTGCGTACACTCCCTGCTGCACCGCAAGTTTCTCCTCCTGAGCGATTTTCTTCGCTAACGTCAGCAGCTGGCGATCATGAGCGTCGCGCATGTCCGGAAATCGGTCGCCGAGGCGGTCATCGTCGGACCAATCAGCGGGTTGTCGCCGAGGAGGTTGATGTGATCTTCGATCAGCATCAGATCGCCTTTGGCATACTGCGGATTCAGGCCGCCGCCGGCGTTGGAGACGATAAGCGTGTCGCAGCCAAGCGCCTTCATCACGCCGACGGGGAAGGTGATGGTCTTGGCCGAATAGCCTTCGTAGATGTGGAAACGGCCCTGCATTGCGACGACGCGTTTCCCGGCCAGCGTGCCGCAGACGAGTTGCCCGCGGTGGCTCGGGGCCGTCGAGTGCGGAAAGTGCGGCAACGATTCGTAGGGGAGCGTCACATCGGCGGCGATGTCGTCCGCCAGTTTGCCGAGGCCGGTGCCGAGCACAATGCCGATGGCGGGGCTCTTCGGCCACCGGGCAGGGTCAGGATGGCGTCCGCCGATTCCTGGATCTGATCGAAGAGTTCGCTCATGGCTGTTGACGCATCATTGGCCATCGGTGTAAGGTTGTTGATCTATGCTCCGCCCCGGAATCGCACACCCGTTCCGAAAGATGGCCTGGGCACCATCGTCTCGCGCGCGCGGGCGCGGGATTGAAACCGCCGCCGTTCACGCCGGCGCAGGCCCCGCGACTATCGCCGCAGGAGCAGGCACTGCTAGAAGCGGTTATCGCCGACCCCGACAACGATGCGCCGCACCGGCGAATCGCCAACTGATACCCGCGACAATGGCGATGCAAAACGAGCCGCTTTCATCCGCGACCAACTCGCCGCCAAACCAGCTACTCCCGATCCCGCCTGGGCAAGCGTCTTCGAGCCCTGGTGTGCGAAGGACATGGAATATCGCCGCGGCTTCGTCGAAGCGATGTCGCTGGCGGGCCGATGCTTCATCACACTTGGCGAGCCGCTCTTCCGCATGACGCCGCTGCGTGAAGTGCGGCTTGTGGCATCGCACCGTACTTTTCAAGAGTTGATCGCCTGCCCGCATCTCAGCCAATTGAAATTGTTGAACCTCCGCGGCCATCATTTTGAAGAGCTATCCCTTCTATCACTGCAACGAATTGTCAAAACGGTTGTGTAGGGCGGGTCGAGTCTTCGAGACCCGCCGCATTTTCAAACTGCGTTTTCTCCCCGCGGCCCTGCGGGTGTCGCAAAGCCTCCACCCGCCCTACAAAGACTTCATGGCTGTCAATCTGCCGCCGCAGTACCACGACGCGGAAGCCCGCTATAAGAAGGGCCGAACGCCGGAGGAAAGGCTCGCGGGCCTCCGCGAGATGTGGGTTATCCTGCCGAAACACAAGGCCAGCGAGAAGGTGCAGGCCGAGCTCAAGACGAAAATCTGCGAACTGACTGACGAAATCGAGCAAGCCAAGAGCGGCCCGAAGAAAGCGGCACCCGGCAGCTACAAGATTCCCAAGCAGGGTGCCGGGCAAATCGTCTTCGTCGGCCCGCCGAACGCGGGGAAATCGCTGCTGCTCTCAAAGTTGACAAAAGCTACGCCGGCCGTCGCGCCCTATCCCTTCACAACCCGCGAGCCGATTCCCGGCATGATGGATGTCGAAGACGTGCGCAGTGCAATTGGTTGACCTCCCGCCAATCACGGCCGACGCTTATGAACCATTCATCACGGACATCACCCGCAGTGCCGATGCCGCGGTTCTCTTTCTCGATCTCGGCGATGATGACGGCCCCGCCGCGACGCTCGCCACCATCGAGCGCTGAAACAGGGCCGACGCCTGCTCGTAGGCAATGCCGCGAACGACGATGATCCGACCTCTTATTCGCTGAAGACGATCCTCGTCGCCAACAGAATGCGACGACGAAGCCGCGGACATCCGCCTGGAAATGGCCCGCGAGCAGGCCGCAAGACCGCTTCCCCTGGCAGGTCGTCAGCGCCGAGCGCGGCGACGGTCTCGCCGAGCTTCGCGCCGCCCTCTTCAAGCTCCTCGGCGTCATCCGGATTTACGCTAAACAGCCCGGAAAACCAGCCGATATGGTGGCTCCTTTCACGGTGCCACTCGGGGCCACTGTGGCCGAGTTCGCGGGCCGCGTCCATGACGAGCTCGAAGACAAGCTCAAAAGTGCCCGCGTCTGGGGCAGCGTCGCCTTCGACGGCCAGACTGTCGGCCGCGACCACATTCTCGCCGATCGTGACATTGTCGAGTTGCACGTTGACCGAATCGGTGCAGTAGACGCCCACATCGACGCTCGCCCTGCCACCCCCTGCTTCGTTCGTCGGTCCGCCACGGCAAGGCGATGCGGCTGCTCGGCGTCTTCACGCTGGGCCGGCTCGTCAGCGTCGAGCGCGGCGATCAGGTCGTGGTGGTCACGGAGCGAGGCCACGAGATCGGCGAGGTGCTCTGCCCGGCCACGCCGAAAGCCGCCGCGGTGCTGCCCGACCCGACCCGCGGCGAGATCGTCCGCGGCATGAACGACGACGACATAGCGACCTCAAGAATTCGAGACCGTCACCAAAAACCAAGTCTTCGATCGTGCGGTCGAGTCGAGGCGCTCACAATCTCGCCATGCAACTGGTCGACGTCGAGCATCTCTTCGGCGGCGAGCGGGTCGTCTTCTATTACCTTGCCGAGGACCGCGTCGATTTTCGCGATCTCGTCAAGAGCTGGCTCGCGAATTCCCGCATCGAAATGCGGCAGATCGGCGTCCGCGACGAAGCCAAGCTGCTCGCCGACTACGGCGACTGCGGCAAACCCGTCTGCTGCAACACGCATCTTGCGGGAGATGCCGCCGGTTTCAATGAAGATGGCCAAGCTGCAGAAGGCGACGCTCGATCCCGAGCAAGATCTCCGGCCGCTGCGGCCGACTGAAATGCTGCCGGCCCCGCTACGAGCAGGACGTATATGAAGAGTTCGTCGCCGAGCTTCCCGCGATTGGTTCGCGAGTCGTCACGAATACCGGCCAGGGCCGCGTGCTGGCGACGAGATTTTGGCCCGACGACTGCTCGTGGAGTTCGAAGACGGCCGCCGGCCGCCGGGTGGTGCTGGGCGACGTTTTGACTCAACTTTGATCGGACCCTCTCCACTTCGGGGGAGAGGGGAGCAAGAAATCGCACGGAGGCATTGAACTGTGGACTCGACGCTTTTCGATCTCGCCCGCTCCGACCAACGTTACGCTTACGAGGCGTATCAGTTCGTCTGCGAGGCGGTCACGTTCACGCAGCAGCGGCTCGGCCTCATCGACGAGGACGACGATCTGCCCGAGGAACTCGCCCCCGAGCAGCACGTCAGCGGCGAGCAGCTTCTCCGCGGCGGTTGTGCCTGGCCGGGCAGGAGGTTCGGCCTGACGGCCCCGCTCGTCTTCCAGCGCCTGGGCATCCACGCCACCGACGATTTCGGCGACATCGTCTTCCGCCTGATCCATGCGAATAAGCTCAGCCGCTCCGACGAAGATGATCCGAGCGATTACCGCGAGGTCTTCGACTTGATGCAGGCACTTCGCGAAGGCTACGAATTCGACGCCGCGGCGTATCCGGCCCGAAAGGCGGACGCATGAGCTTCGCGAAACTCGCTTGATCGTGGCGACGGTTCTGTTTCTCGGCTGGCTCGGCTGGCTGGCCTACGCCGTGAGCCAGAAGGGGACGGTGCAGATCGTCTCGCGGTGCAACTGACCGGCGCCACGCACTGGGTGATCGCGGAGGTGGCGGTCGGCACCGACGGCGTGCCGAAAGCGAAAGTGGTGGTCAAGGAAGTCCTGAAAGGCGAGCCGATCACCGGTGAGATTGAAGTGCGGAACCTGCCGAGCGCCGCGACGCCGCTGCCGGTGGCCGGCGAGAGCCGCACCCCACCGGCGGGCGTCTATCTGCTGCCACTGGTGAAAGTGGTGGACGGCCTCTACAAAATCGCCGGTCTGCCAAGATCGCCCGGCTATGAGCCGCAGAACCCCGAGCGGCCGGTGATCTATCCGTGGACGGAGGATGTAAAGAAGCAGCTCACTAACATGAGGTACAACGTTTCATCGTGTCTCTTTTCGCTGCACGTGAATGCTCGCAAAAGGCCCGATTTTTTATTATGAAGAACATTAGTTGAGCAGTTTTACCCCTTCGCGAAGGAGTCATGATGGGTACCGTTTACCTTGCTTCAATCCTCACCATTTTGTCCTCCGTCCCACGGGACGGACGGCAACGCACTCGATCGCTTAGTTGGCACCTGGCAGGGCGATGTCACGCAAAAGCCGTCAAAGTACTTTCCGGTCGGGGCCAAGGGAACAATTCAAAGTAGTAAGACAAAGATTCTCTAAGGATAGCGTTATCCTAGACCGTGAGATATCGGACGATGGTTTTAAGACACTGCGCATCACCGCCTTTGACGCAAAAGCAAAATCCTATTCCCATTGGAAATTGCAGCAACCGAGACTATGACAATACTAAATTTGTCATGACTTGGAACGAAGAGGCAAAAGCCTTTACGGGAAAGATGGAGAATACGCAAAAAGATTGGTCTAACGAATCGAGGATTCAGTTTCCGGACAAAACCACTTGCCTACTATCCTCCTGGATGAAGGACGACAAAGGCAATTTGATATATGATTGTGATGTGAAAATGACCCGCCAGCCGGATGGTGCTGACCCAGAAGATCCTGGCCACGTGGACGAAACTCGAGAAGCCGGACGAACCCCTGCCGGACGAGTTGAAAGTTGTAGACCGTCTCGCTGGCGAATGGAATACAGTTACCTTCATCAACCCGACGAAATGGTCGCCAAAGAAGGAGAGAAAGACTAGCAAGCTTACACGGAATTGGAGACCCCACCAACGGTTTCTCTCAAGAGACATATGAAGCCTCGGATGGTAGCGAAGGCCTGATACTGATAACCTACGATCCATATTGGAAGAAATATGGCGCTTGGCGATTCACTTCTAATAGCGAACCGACTCTATGGATAGGCGAATGGGACATCGCAAAGACAGCTATCACTTTTGATGGGACAGCAGAGGACGGTACAATTATTCAAAGTACTTTACGGTTCATCGACAACGACAAGCATGTTTGGTCCAAGCTGCTCAAGGATAAGGAGGGAATAGTCTACTCCGATACTAAAATGACAGCTACAAGGCGAAAGTAGAGTCTGGTGAGATAAAAAGGCCGGCGGTCAGCATGGCTATTCTCGTCGCCCTTGCGTGGCCACGAAGGCAAACGCAAAAGCCCCGCGTCTTTCGGTGCGTGGCTTTCGTTGGAAAAATGCCGGCAATAACCTACTCTCGCGCTGGAAGTACTGCCCTCGGCTACAAGTGTTTTTGCGACCGTGTTTCTTTCAAGTCATTCTGACTTGAATCCCGTGAACCCCAACCTCTAAATTACTTCGTCACCTTTGGAGTTTGCTCATGTTCACTCTGCGGCATGTATGGGGATCATCTGCTGTTCGCTCGCTGCCTTCGCCGCGGAGGGCGTGGAGAAGAAAACAATCAAAGCCGCCGACGGGGTCAACATCGTCGGCGAGGTCCGCGGCCAGGGCGACACGGCCCTCGTCTTCCTGCACGGCTGGTGCGGCGACCGCGAGTACTGGAAGAACCAGGTCGGGGTGTTCGCCGCCGATTACCGCGTCGTCGCCATCGACCAGGCCGGACACGGCGAAGTCCGGCAAGGACCGCAAGGCGTGGACCGTCGACGGCCTGGCCGGCGACGTCGAGACGGTGGTCAAGGCGCTGGGTCTCAAGCGCGTGATCCTCGTCGGCCACTCGATGGGCGGGTCGGTCGCGCTGCTGGCCGCCAAGCGGATGCCGGGGACGGTCGTCGCCGTGATCGGCGTCGACACCCTGCAGAACGCCGAGTTCAAACTGCCCGAGGAGGTGCGGAAGCCGATCCTCGACGGCGTCGAGAAGGATTTCAAGGGGACGGTCCGGACCACGTTCGACGGGCTGCTCCCGGAGAAGGCGGACCCCGAGTTGAAGAAGTGGCTCCAGACCAAGGCCGAAGGTCAGGACCCGAAGATGGCGGTCGCCCTCATGCGCGATCTCTTCGGCCTCGACACGAGCGAAGCTGTTGAAGGAGGCCAAGGTGCCGGTGCGGTGCATCAACTCCGCCGGCGGGTACAAGTTCTTCACCCCCACGGCCGTCGAGACCAACAAGAAGTACGCCGACTTCGCCGCGGTCACCATCGACGGCGTCGGCCACTACCCGATGCTGGAGAAGCCGGACGAGTTCAACCGCAAACTCCGGGACGTGCTCAAGGAGTTGAAGAAACAGTAAGAGCGACCGGAAGAAACGTGCCCCACATTTCTTCCGATCACTTTGAAGGACATCATCGCCGCACTTTCAGCAGCGGCTCGCCGAGGGAACGGCGCCAGGATAGCCGTCCACTTCGAAACCGCCCAGCAGCCAATCGTGCGTGGTGCCCGGATCGACGAGAAGACCAACTTCGTTGATGGTATTGGCGAGCTTGCGCGTGATGAACTCGCCGTAAGCGAGCACGGGAGTGCTGGCGATGCGCAGAGCTTCGTTGGTTCGCGTGATCGCGTGGACGCAGTGGCTGATGTCCGGTCGCCGCACCGGGCCTCGCCGCAGCCACGGCCTATGATCCAGCACCGCGTAGCGGACGGTGCCGCTGTCGAGTAAAGCCTTGTTCGCGGCCGCGGAATCGTACCAATCGCCGCGAATCTCGAACGGGCCCCAGAGGTTGATGTCCCCGCGGCGGGTGCAGAACATGTCAAGCGTTTCGTGCAGTCCGGCATTGCGGCCGGCCTCGGGAATCAGGCTGAACGGCCGGACCGGCAGCCGCACTGGCAGCCAACTAATGGTGAAGGATTCGACTCGCTGGCCGTGGACGCGGGCAAACGTGGCCCAAGTGTGACCCGTGGCCGGTTGGCACACATCCGCCTGGCCGCCGAAGAGCAGGACGTAATAGTGCGCGGATTCAGCGACGCCCGGTCCGGCGACCACGTTCACACTCATCATGGCCCAGACGCTGATTCCAACCATGATTTTTTGAATAGGTGATTCCCAACTCAATCGACTCGTCCGCTGATTCCCTGCGAAGAAATGAAGTCTTGATTTTGTGAGGGCAACCGCGGCCGGTCGGCGGGGCCGTGCTCGATCTGCGCGGGCAGGCCGGGGGGCAGCGGGGGAGCCGCGCCGCCGCCCGCGGTGGCGGGCGCGGAGCGGGCGGCGCGGCGTCCGGAGTGGCGCCGGGAGTGGCGCCGGCCGGGCCGTGGCCGGGGGCGCCGCCGCAGCCGGTGAGCAGCGCGCCGGACGCGGTGACGTGCAGGAGGGTGCGGCGTGAAAGGGACATCGCGGGCATTTTATGGGTTATTTCGCGGCTTTGTCCTTACGCGGGGCGGGGGTTCGCACGGATGGCCCCCGCCGCCCCGGGCCCGGCCCCGGAGCCGGCCCCGGCGCCCACCGCGGCGCCCGTCCTCGTACCCGTCCCGGGGCCCGGGTGCCGGCCCGCCCCGGCCCGCACTCCGGCGGAGCCGGTCGATCACCGGGACAGGGCACGCACGGCCTGCCATCATGGGGCGATCCGGGCGGCGTACGGCGCCGCCCTCGTGCGTGGGGGGCCGCGTGGCGGAGACGGTGACGGCGGGACCGGCGGCGGGCGCGGGCGGACCGCGGACGCTGCGGTTCGGGCAGGCGCTGCGGCGGCTGCGCGACGCCCAGAAGACCGCGAAGGGCGTCTCGCTCTACTCCCGATGGGTCAACCGGCCGCTCGGCCGGGTGCTCGCCGCGGCCGCGTACCGGATCGGGC
This sequence comes from uncultured Actinomycetota bacterium, assembly GCA_963820715.1. GTDB lineage: Bacteria > Actinomycetota > Actinomycetes > Streptomycetales > Streptomycetaceae > Actinacidiphila. The sequence goes on from CAWGAU010000015.1 coordinate 27,654, forward strand.
TGACACCCAATCAGGTCACCCTGATCAGTGCCGCGTTCAGCTACGGAGGCGTCGCGGCCGTCGCCGTCTGCCGGCCCTCGTGGGCGCTGGCCGGCGCCGTGTACGCCGCGCTGGTGGCCGGGTTCGCGCTGGACTCCGCGGACGGGCAGCTCGCCCGGCTGCTCGGCGCGGGCGGCCCGGCCGGGGAGTGGCTCGACCACGTCGTGGACTGCGCGAAGATCACCGCGGTGCACGCGGCCGTCCTGATCACCTTCTACCGGCACTTCGCGCTGCCCGGCGACGGCTGGCTGCTGCTCCCGCTCGGCTTCCAACTCGCCGCCGTACTGATCTTCTTCGGCGGGCTGCTGACCGACAAGCTCACGCCGAAGGCCCGCCCGGCCGGCCCGGCGCCCGCCCCCTCACGGCTGCGCGCGGTCGCCCTGCTCCCCGTCGACTACGGCGTCTTCTGCGCCGTCTTCCTGCTGCTCGGCAGCGAACGCGCCTTCCGCTACGGCTACTTGGCGCTCTTCGCCGTGCACGCCCTGTTCCTGGCGGCCTTCCTCACCAAGTGGTTCCGTCAGCTCAGAGCGCTTCCGGCGCGCTGAGCCGGCCGATCGCCGCGGCCGGCTGGTGCGGCGCGGCCAGCACGTCGAGCGCCTTGCGCAGCTGGGTGCTCGACGTGTGCACGGTGTAGGGGAAGTAGACGATCTCCACGCCGACCGTGGCGAAGTCCCGCTCCAGCCGCAGGCCCTTGTCCGTACCGCGCCAGTCGTCGCCCTTGAACAGCACGTCGAACCGGACCTGCCGCCACGTCTCCAGCTTGTCCGGCACGGTCTCCACGAACGCCGCGTCCACGAAGCGCACGCTGCGCACGATCTCCAGCCGCTCCACCAGCGGAACCACCGGGACGCGGCCCTTGGCGCGCTCGGCCATCTCGTCCGAGACCACACCCGCCACCAGGTAGTCGCACTGGCTGCGGGCATGCCGAAGGATGTTGAGATGGCCCACGTGGAAGAGGTCGTAGACCCCCGGCGCGTAACCGACACGGTGCAACACGATTTGCGACCCCCCAGCCGTACAACGCTGCCCTGCCCTGCCCGGTCTTAGACGATAGCCGGGTGTATCGAGGGCAACGCGTGAATTGCGAAAGTTCAACGCTCGGCAAGCGACCGTGTGCCGTGGCGATGAACGGCTAAGGTGAGCACTTGTTCACGTCTGGGGGGAAGGAACACTCCGTGTCTTCGTCCGGGTCCGCGTCCGGGGCGCGCCGCCGTCTGCTCCTGGTCTCCACCAACTACGCGCCCGAGCACGCCGGGATAGGGCCGTACGCGACCCAGATCGCCGAGCACTGGGCCGCCGGGGGCGCCGAGGTCCACGTGCTCACCGGTATGCCGCACTACCCGGCATGGCGGCTCGACCCCGCGTACGTCGGCGTCAAACGGGTCGAGGAGGACCGGGCCGGGGTCCGGGTCCACCGCCGCGGCCACGCCGTGCCCGCCCGGCAGACCGCCGTGCGGCGCGCCCTGTTCGAGGTCTCGGTGCTGCGCGGCGGGCGCGACGAGCCCGCCGGGATGGCGCGGCCCGACGCGGTCTTCGCCCAGATGCCCAGCCTGGCCGGCGGAGTGCTCGCGGCCCGCCTCGCCCAGCGCCACGCGGCGCCGTTCGTCCCCATCGTGCAGGACCTGATGGGCGCGGCCGCCGCGCAGAGCGGCATCCGCGGCGGCGGGCTCGCGGCCGCGGGGGCCGGCGGGGTGGAGCGGTACGCGCTGCGGCGGGCCGCGCTGGTCGGCGTCATCCACGAGAGCTTCGTGGACAAGGTCGCCGCGATGGGCGTGCCCGAGGACCGGATACGGCTGGTGCGCAACTGGTCGCACGTGCGCGGGCCCGAGCGGCCGCGCGAGGAGATGCGGGCGCGGCTCGGCTGGCGCCCCGGGCAGACGGTGCTGCTGCACGCCGGGAACATGGGGATCAAGCAGGGCCTCGAAGTCCTCGTGGAGACGGCGCGGATGGCGCCCGAGGTGCGGGTCGTGCTCATGGGCGACGGCAACCAGCGCGACCAACTGCGGTCCCTGGCGGGCGGGTTGCCCAACCTGGACTTCATGCCGCCGGCGGAGTCGGCGGAGTTCCCCGATGTGCTCGGCGCCGCCGACGTGCTGCTGGTCACGCAGCGCGGCTCCGTGCGCGACATGAGCCTGCCGTCCAAGCTCACGTCCTACTTCGCCGCGGGGCGGCCGGTGATCGCCTCGGTCGCCACGGACAGCGGCACCGCCCAGGAGGTCGCCCGCTCCGGCGCGGGCGTCGTCGTCCCGCCGGAGTCCGCGGCCGACCTGCTCACCGCGGTCCGCGCCCTCACCGCCGACCCGGCCCGCCTCGCCGCCCTCGCGGCCGCGGGCCCCGTCTACGCGTCCACCCACCTCACCCGCGAGGCCGGACTCGCCCGCATCGACGCCCTGCTGGAAGAGGCCCTCACGACTCCGCCTGCGGCGCGCACGGAAGGGGGTGCGCCTGCGGTTTCGCCTGCGGCGCGCACGGAAGAGGGTGCGCCTGCGGCTGGGGCAACGGACGGGGTAGGTGCGGTTGCGCCTGCGGCTGGGGCAACGGACGGGGTGGCTGCGGCTGCGCCTGCGCCTGCTGCTGCGACGGCTGATCTGGGCGGGCTGCCGCCACGGCCGACGGTGGCCCCGACGGGAGCGGCAACGGAGCCGGTTGCGGAATCGGTTGAGCCGGTGCTGCCTCCACGCCCGGCGGCGGCGCCTGCGGAATCGGCTGTCGCATCGGACGAAGGGTCGGCTACGGAGTCGCCCGCGTCGGAGGGGAAGCCGGTCTTGCCTCCGCGTCCGACGGCAGTGCCTGGGGAATCGCCAGTACCGGAGGGGAAGCCGGTTCTGCCTCCGCAGCCGACCGCGCCGCCCGCGGAATCGCCCGCGCTGAAGGGGGAGCCGGTGCTGCCGCCAAGGCCGGCGGTGGCGCCCACGGAGCCGGCCGTGGAGCAGCCGGCTGCTGAATCGTCGGCGTCGGAAGGGGCGTTGGAGTCGCCTCCGCGTCCGTCGGCGGCACCCGCAGGGTCGCCCGCGTCGGAGGGGAAGCCGGTTCTGCCTCCGCGCCCGGCGTCGGCGCCTGCGGTATCGCCCGTGCCGGAGGAGGAGTCGGGTCCTGCGCCGCGGCCCGTGGCGGCGCCGAGCGGATCGCCGGTGGAATCGGCTGCGGAATTGTCCGCGCCGCGGGGCGAGTCGGTGGTGCCTCCGCGTCCGGCCGCGCCGCCCGCGGAGGTGGTCGAAGAACCGGCCGCCGGGCCCGCGGCATCGGCCGCGGAGGCGACTGTGGAGCAGCCGGCTGCTGAATCGGCCGCGTCCGCAGGCGAGTCGGAGCTGTCTCCGCGGCCGGGCGCGGCGCCCGTGCCCCGTGCCGGCGGAGCCACCCGTGCCGGCGGAGCCACCCGTCGCGGGCGAGGGCGACGAGGGCGCCGGCCGGGGCGCCGGCGGGGGCGGGGAGGAGGAAGCGGAGGTCGTCGACGGGCCGGGGAATGGGGCCGGTTCGCCGGGCGGGGCCGGTGGGGTGGATGGGGCCGCGCCGGACGGCGAATCCGCTGGTTCCCGCGACGCGGCGGGCGCGAATGGGGACGATGGAGACACCGGCGCCGCCGCGGTGCAAGCCGGACGGGGCGCCGCGGGGGCCGAGCGAGGTGTCGAGGAGGGGGTGGGGCAGTGAGCGAGAGCGCGGTGGACGAGCCGGACCCGGTACGGGAGCAGGTCCGGCAGATCACCCGGTACCGGGGGCTGATCGCGGCCGGGCTGGTGGTCGGGCTTGCGGCGGGGGCGTACCTCGCGCTGGGGGGCGCGAACACGTACAGCGCGAGCAGCGAGGTGATGGTCAGGGCGGCGACGACGGACCCGTTCGCGGCGGGCGCGACCCCTGACAAGGGCATCGACATCGGGACCGAGCGCCAGTCGGCGATGAGCACGACCGTCACGGACGCCGCGGCGAAGACCGCGGGGGTCCCGGCGCGCACGCTCCAGAAGTGCCTCCAGGTCACCAACCCGCCCAACACCCTGGTCCTGCGCTTCAGTTGCAGCGCCCGCAGCGCGAAGAACGCCGCCACGTGGGTGAACGCGCTGACCTCGGCGTACCTCGACGGCCGCGAGGCGCAGACCAAGAAGACGATCAAGAAGATGATCGCCGGCTACCAGGACCAGCTCAACCCGCTGGTCAAGCAGCGCAGCGACCTGCTCAGCCAGATCCAGGCGAGCAGCAGCAGCCAGGTCGTGGGCACCCTGGTGTCCGTGCAGACCAACCTGCTCAGCCGGATCAACGAACTCAACGGCAGCATCAGCGGGTTGCGCGCCCTGGACACCACGCCGGGCGTCGTCATCAAGCCGGGCCAGGCGCCGGACGCGCCGTCCGGCCCCGGCCTGCCGCTGACGCTCGGGCTGGGCGGCGGCCTCGGCCTCGCGCTGGGCCTGCTGGCGGCCTGGCTGCGGCTGGTGTTCGACCCGCGGCCGCGCTCCGACGGCGAGGTGAGCCGCGCCCTGGCCGCTCCGGTGCTGGGCACGCTGCCCCGCCCGCGCGGCCGCGACCGGAGGAGGACGGCCGGACCGCTGCTCGCCGGCGGCCGGCTGGCCGGCCGGCTCGCCGAGGAGTACCGGGGCATCGCGTTCCGGCTCAGCCACGACCCGCGGTTCGCCGAACGCCGCCGGCTGCTGGTCGTCGCCCCCCGCCCCACCGGCGACACCGCGGCGGCGGTCGCGGTCAACCTGTCCGCGTCGTTCGCCGAGATGGGCAAGGAGGTGCTGCTGGTCGAGGCCGACCTGCGCACCCCGTCGCTGTCGGCGCGGCTGCACCCGGCGGACATGGCGGCCCGCCCCGGCTGGGCGCGCTCGCCCGGACTGGGCGAGAGCGGCTGGCCCGCGGGGCTCCAACTGCCCGTGGACGCGGGCGAGTCGGGCTCGTTCGACCTGGTGCCCGGCCGCCGGGTGCGCAATGTGGCCCGCGCGCTGACCTCCGGCCCGGCCACCCGCCTGTTCGCCGAGGCCGACGAGCCCGGCACCGCCGTGGTCGTCCTCGCCCCGGCCGTCCTCGCCTACGCCGACGCGCTCGCGCTCGCCGACCGGGTGGACGGCGTGGTCGTGGTGTGCGACCCGCACGAGGTGCACCGCGACGACCTGGTCCGGGTACGGGAGTTGGTGGAGGGAGCGGGCGGCGCCGTACTCGGTACGGTCCTGCACCGCTGCGACCCGCCGGCCCGTCGGCCGCCTCCGGTCGCTGCGCCGCCGCCCCGCCGAGCCCGCGCCCCGGTGCGGCCGCCGGCCGAACCCGTACCCGCGGTGTCCCCCGAGCGGCACCCGGTCCCTTGACGGGCCCCGCCGCGCGGCGCCCGCCGTCCGCGGCATCCGGGGCCCTTCCCGACGAGACGACCAGCGACCCGGCATCCGCCGACCCCGCGCACCCCTCGGCCGCCGGCTCCGCATCGACCGGCCCGGCGCCGGACGAGCCCGGCGGCCGGGGACGGCCTGCGCGCCAGGACCGCGATCGCCAGCTCCGTCGCCGACCAGGGCGTCGCCGCGTTCACCAACATCATCGTGCTGGTGGTCGCCGCGCGGCTGTCCACGGCCGCCGGGTTCTCGGTGTTCTCGATGGTGTACATGGTCTTCACGGTGCTGCTCGGCGTGAACGTGTCCTACGTCGGCCAGGCGCTGGTGCTGGTGCGCGGCTCGGAGCGGGTACGGGCCGCGTGCCGGTCCGCGGTGGTCTTCACCGCGGTCGCCTCCACCGTGCTCGGCTTCGCCCTGGCCGCCGGGCTGGTCTTCGTGCGACGGCGCGACCGCGCGCGGGCTGGCGGTGCTCGGGCTGGTGCTGCCGATCGTGCTCACCCAGGACGGCATGCGCTACTGCTTCTCCGCGCTGCGCCTGCCGCACCTGGCGCTGGCCGCGGACACCGTACGGCTGCTGGTCGCCGTGCCCGCGCTGGCGGTGCAGCCGCACGGAGCGGGCGCCGTACGGCTGGTGGCGGTGTGGGGGGTGTCCGGGATGCCCGCGCTGCTGGTCGGCGCGGCGCTGCTGCGGCCGCGGCTCAAGGGCGCGCCCGTCGACATCCGGCCGTACGTCCGGCGCGGGCACCTCGGGCAGCGCTTCGTCGTGGAGTTCGGCGTCGGCAACGCCACCAGCCAGCTCGCGGTGGTGGGCCTCGGCCTGTTCGCGGCGCCGCTGGCGGTCGGCGCGCTGCGCGGCGCGACGACCCTGTTCGGGCCGATGAACGTGCTGTTCAACTCGGCCACCGCGTTCGGCCCGCCGCTGCTCAACCGGGTGCACGGCACCGAGCGCAAGATCCGCGCCACCGCGGTGCTCGGCGGTCGCGCTCGCCGCGGTGGCGGTCGCGTGGACGGTCGTGCTGATGCTGCTGCCCGAGCACGTGGGCCGTCAACTGCTGGGCGACACCTGGGCCGCGTCGTCGCGCTGCTGCCCGCGTCCGGCAGCCAGTACGCGTGCATCGCGCTGGGCACCAGCGCGCTGCTGACCCTGCGGGTGCTGCGGCCGCGCGCCACGCTGCCGATCCAGGTGGTGTTCTCGCTCGCCTCGGTGGTCTTCATGCTGGTCGGGTATCAGGATGGACGGCGTGCTCGGCGCGGCCTGGGGCCTGGGGCTCGGCTCGGCGCTGAAGGCGGTCGCGCTGTGGCTGCGGATCGGCACCGTACGGCCCGGCCGGCGGCAGGAGGCCCGCGGCCGGAGGCGGACCCGGGGCGCCCGAAGGGCTCACGGCAGGGTCTTCCGCGGGTCCTCGCTGAAGGTGGTGACCAGCGCCAGGCACATCAGCGCGATGCCGATCCGGCCCGCGGCCTGGAGCAGCGGGCCGCGCAGCAGGATGAAGGAGTAGCCGGCGACCAGCGGCACCACCACGGCCGCCACCGTGCCGGGCCGGCCGCCGTCCAGCGGTGCGGCGCACGTACCGCAGATCGGTGCGCGCGCACGCCCAGCCGAGTGCCAGGAAGCCGCCGGTCATGCCCAACGGGCCGAAGTCCAGCCAGAGTTCGGCCCACAGCGGGGACGACAGGTTGGTGTTCGTCATGCCCATCCAGCGGCCGACGAGCACGCCGGAGTCCAGCGACTTGCCGTGCCACACCGAGCGCGGCACGAAGAAGAAGGCGTCGGAGGCGAGTTGCCGTCCGTCCGCGTGCCCGACGCCGGACTCGACGTAGGTCAGGGTGTTGGCGAACATCCCGATCTGGTCGTAGTCCTTGAGCGTGAGCGGTTCCAGCACGGAGGTGGACTGGACCGGGTGGTAGCCGCCGGAGTTGTAGCGGAAGCGGTCCAGGAACGGGAAGAGCACCAGGGCCGCGACGACACCGGTGACCAGCGCGGTGCGGTAGACCACCGGGCTGCGCGGGAAGGCGGTGAACAGGATCGAGAACACCACCGTCAGGAACCAGTAACGCGGGTTGGAGATCGGGTTGTTGACGATCACGTTGACCACCACCAGGCCGGCCAGCGCGATGATCGCGGGCAGGTCGCGGCGGGCGGCGCGCGAGGTGGCCGTCCAGCGGATCAGGATCAGCATCGCCAGCAGGGCGGGCACCGTGCCGAAGCCGCGGACGAACGCCGAGCCGACATGGCTGTCGCCCGCGCTGCCGGTCAGCCCGCTGGCCTGCACCGACGCGCTGATGGACTGGCGGCTGGTGAAGAACACGGCGGGGCCGCCGAGTTTGACGATGCACAGCGCGCTGCCCGCGTACGCCACCGCGATCAGCAGCCACAGCCGGCGCCGGGCCACCTGGGCCTGCGGGCGGGGCCCGCGGTCCTGCGGCTGGTAGCGGGCCGCCAGCGCGCCCGCGTCGAAGACCACGCAGCCGACCAGCACCAGCGCGATGGCCGCCGCGGTGTCCGAGCGCGGGCCGACCACCGGGGTCGGCACCTGCCCGATCACCTCCTGCGCGAGCGGCGCCACACCCATCGCCACGTAGCAGAACAGCCAGAACGCGCCCTGCACCAGCCGCCGCCGGCGCGACAGCACCATCGCGCACAGCCGGCCGCCCGCGTAGACGGTCAGCGCCAGTTGCAGCCAGTACGCGGCGTCGCGCGGCTGCGATCCGGGCTGCGCGAGCACGTAGCCGGGCAGCAGCGCGACCACGCCGACGACGAGCGGTACGGCGAGCGCGCGCGACAGCGCGGCCCGCGGCACGGCGGGCGCGACGGCCCGGCCCGCGGCCGCGCCCCGGGTCCCCGCCGCGCACGTCCCGCGGTACGTCGAGCGCCATGAACCCCCCTCTTCCCCTGCCGGAAGTCTAGGCGGAAGGCACCGATTCGGGGGCCGGGTCAGCCGCCGTCGTACGCCTTCTTCAGGGCCGCGATGTCGAGCTTGCGCATCGTGAGCATCGCCTTCGTGGTACGGGTGGCCCTGGCCGGGTCGCTGTCGCCGATCATGTCGATCAGCCCGGCCGGGACGACCTGCCAGGACAGGCCGTAGCGGTCCTTGAGCCAGCCGCACTGGGACTCCTGGCCGCCGTTCTCGGTCAGCTCGACCAGTAGTAGTCGACCTCGGCCTGGTCGGCGCAGTGGATCTGGAACGAGACCGCCTCGCTGAAGGTGAAGGCCGGACCGCCGTTGATCGCGACGAACTTCTGGCCGTTGGCGGTGAACTCCACCGCCAGCACCGAGCCCGGCTCGCCCGGTCCCGCGTCGGTGTAGCGGCCGACCCGGCCGCGCGAGGAGTCCTTGAACACGGACAGGTAGTAGTCCACGGCCTCCTCGGCCTGGCCGTCGAACCACAGGCAGGTGGTGAATCCGCTGGTCGTCATGGTGTTCTCCTCCGGGTGGTGCGGGGTCGTGCGGTCCTCCTGGGGCCGGCAGGACCGGTGGTGCGGCTGTTGTCATGGCAGACGGTCCGGCGGCGGAAAACTCATCGCCCGGGAGCGGGCAGTCGCCCGGATGCCGTACCCGGCGCTGCCCGCGCCGATAGGCTGGCCGGACCGCGTGAGCCCAGGGGAGGGGTTGCATCGTGAGGGTCCTGCACGTCGTCACACTGCACACACCGACGAACGACTTCGGCGGACCCACCCGGGTCGCCCTGAACCTCTCCCGCGGCCTGCGTGCCAAGGGCGTGGACGCGCGGATCGCCACTCTCGGCGACGGCTTCACCGGGCCGCTGCCCACCGAACTGGAGGGCGTGCCCTCCTTCGTCCACCAGGCCCGGCACGTGCTGCCCGCGTTCGAGGTCAGCGGGATCACCTCGCCGGGGCTGCTGGCCAAGGCGCGGCGGATGGTGCGCGGCGCGGACGTGGTGCACGTGCACCTGATGCGGGACCTGATCACGCTGCCGTTCGCGCTGATCGCCCTGGACGCCGGGGTGCCGCTCGTGGTGCAGACGCACGGCATGATCGACCCGACGGAGAAGTTCTTCGCGAAGGCCGTGGACGTGCTCGGCATGAAGCGGGTGCTGCGGAACGCCGCGGCGATCCTGCACCTGACGGGCATGGAGCGGGACGGGGTGCAGGCGGTGGTGCCCGGCACCCCGCTGTCCACCTTCCACCGGCTGGTCAACGGGGTCGCGCTCCAGGACCGCCGCCCGGCCCGCGACGGGCGCCCGCCGACGGTGCTCTACCTGGCCCGGGTGCAGGCCCGCAAGCGCCCCGAGGACTTCGTCTCCGCGATGCCGGCGGTGCTCGCCGCGCACCCCGACGCGCGGTTCGTGCTCGCCGGTCCCGACACCGGCCGACTCACCGGGCCCATGCGGAAGCTGGCGGCGAGGCTGGGGGTCGGCCACGCGCTGGAGTGCCCGGGGCCGCTCGGGCACGAGGACGTGCTGCGGCGGCTGCGGGAGGCGGACGTGTACGTGCTGCCGTCCGTCGTCGAGCCGTTCGCCGTGTCGATCCTGGAGGCGATGTCGGTGGGGCTGCCGGTGGTGGTGACCGCGACGGGGGGCTTGTCGCCGGACGTGGCCGCGGCGGGGGCGGGGCGGATCACCGCGAGTGATCCGGCCGCGGACAACGGGGGGTTGGTCGCCGAGGCGATCCTCGAACTGCTCGAACCCGAGGCGAACGCGGTTGCCTCCGCGGCGGCGTGGGGGCTGATTCGGGAGAGGTTCTCCATCGAGGCGGTGGTCGAGGATCTTCTTGGCGTGTACGAGGGGGTTCGCGCCGCGTAAGGGGCCGCCCCGTCTGCCCCGTCCGGGCCGGCTCCCGGACCACCCGCCGGTGGCGGCGTTCGTCGCGCAGTTCTCCCCCAGCCTGGCGGCTGGGAGGTGCCCCCAGCGCCCCTGGGTGGTGCACCTCTTCCGCGGCGAGCAGCCCAAACAAGTGGGCGTGAGGAACTGCGCGACAAGCCACGGGCGGCGGCACTCTGGGGACGGGCTCGAGCCACCCCGTAAGCGTCACCCCGTGGAGGTCACCCCCGGTGGCCCTCGCGGGACTTGAGGGCGATCTGCCAGCGGTAGAAACTCATCGCGAGGGCGTAGTCGAGCCCCGCGCGCCCGTCGAGGAAGCCCCGCCGGTACACGTACGCGTACGCGAAGGAGAGCAGCGGCTTGAACGGCGCCTTGTGGAAGAGCTGGCCCTGCCGCGACTTGACCCGGCGGATCTCCTCCTTGACCTGCGGGTTGAGCTCCAGCCACGCCTCCCAGTCGGAGTAGCGGTTGTGCCGCTCGAACCAGGTGCGGACCGGGTCCAGGTCCTCGTGCTCGATGGGGGACCGCAGCCGGGCCGCGGACTGCGCGACCGGCTGGTAGTGGCCCTCCTGCTCGCCCATGCCGGGCGCGTCCAGATCGCCGACCTCGGGGAACCGGCAGCGGGTGCGGTCCATCAGGGCGCGTTTGACGATGGTGTGGCCGTGCCGCAGCCGCCGCCCGGCGAACCAGTAGCCCGAGCGGGATGTCGAACGCGGCGACCGACGGCGGCCCGGCGGCGAACAGCGCCCGCAACTCCGCCAGCAGCGCCGGGCTCGGCGTCTCGTCGCCGTCGAGGAAGAGCAGCCACGGCAGGTCGGTCCGGACCCGGTCCAGGCACCACTGCTTCTTCTTCGGGTACGCCGCCGTCCCAGGTGTACTCGACGATCTCCGCGCCGAGCCCGGCGGCGATCTTGCAGGTGTCGTCGGTGCTGTGCGAGTCGACGACGACCACCGCCTCGACGTGGTCGATGACCGAGGAGACCGTACGGGCGATGTTCTCGGCCTCGTTCTTGGTCGGTATGGCCACCACGATCGGCAGCTTGCTCATGAGGTCCCTCCGGACGAGGACGGGGCGTGGGGCGCGCCCGGCAGCCAGTCGTAGCAGCCGGTGGACGTGACGGAGCGCGCCGAGGCGGGGACGGTCAGCCGGGCGTTCGCGGCCCGGCCGGCGCTGCCCGAGGACAGGGTGCCGCCGCCCGCGCCGCTGACCCGCCAACTGCACCCGGGCGACGGGTTGGGCGCGTGGTAGGTGCCCGGCGCGACGGACGTGCCGGGTACGGCCCTGGCGGCGACGGTGAAGCTGCCGTCGGCGAAGCCGCGGGCGGCCGCGTCCAGGACCGGCTGCTCGGCGGGGCACAGGCTGTGCGACGGCCGCGGTGGCGCCCGCCCGGCTGATGTCGCCGGTGACGATCGCCCCGGCCGCCGCGTCCGGGTCGACCTTCGCGGCGCCGGTGAGCCGGTCGCACATCTCCTGGCCGCCTTCGAGCACGGCCACCGGGTCGGTGCCCTTGGGCACCCGGCCGGACAGGTACTTCTTCTGCGGCTTGCTGAAGGTGCCGCCGCCGGGCGGGGTGAGCTGGGCGTCGGGCAGTTTCGGGCGCGTCGGCCGCGGAGCCGGGCGCCTCGGCCGGCGTGCCGCCCGTGCCGGCGGCGCGAGGCCGTCGTGCCGCCGGACGGCCCCGGCGCCGCCTTGTGCCCGCCGCTGCCGCTGCCGCAGCCGCCGAGCAGCGCCACCGCCGCCGTCACGAGGACGGCGGCGGTGGCGAACGAGCGGCCCCGGGGGTACCCCCGGGCGAGCTCCGGGGGCGGGTCACCCGGCGGTCCCGAGCGCGTAGTGGTTCGCGACCTGGGCGGCGGTCAGCACCGTCGGGTAGACGGCCGTCTCGTCGATCTGCCCGTTGAAGAACTGGCTGCTCGGGACGGACGGCCAGCCGTTGAGGTTGTCCCCTCCGGTCCGCCAGTAACCCGGGTAGTCCTGGTTGCCGGTGACGAAGGCGTTGGAGGCGCGCAGCGTGCCGTCGACGTAGAGCCTGATGCCGTTCGAGCCCTGGGTGGCGACGACGTGGTGCCACTTGCCGTCGTTCCAGTGCGTGGCGGAGGTGATGGTCTGGGTGCTGCCGTTGTAGACGCCGAAGATCAGCTGACCGTTGTTGGCCATGTAGATGTGCTTGTCGTACAGCGTGCTGGTCTGGGTCGGGTCGTTGCCGAAGCCCATGATCTTGCCGCCCGAGGTCGTGGTGGTCCTGAACCACGTCTCGATGCTGTAGGTGGCCGGCCGCGGGTGCTGCCGGTCGCTGTAGGTGAACTGCGACGTGCCGTTGTAGCCGTACGCCTTGGAGGCGCCCGGCACCGCGCCCGGCGTCACGCCGTGCGTGGGCCCGCCGACGCTGACCCCGCTGTCGTCGGACGTCGAGGAGTCGGCGTTGTACGAGCCGCCGGCCGCGTCGTAGCGCCAGTACAGGGTCGCGCCGTCGCTGAGGACCTTGGCGGGGTACGCCTCGGTGGCGGACGGTACGGTCACCGACGCGTTGGGCGACAGCGCGCTGGTGTTGGTGCCGTCGCTCGCCGAGACCCGGTAGGTGTACTTCACGCCCGGGGTCACGCCGGTGTCGGTGAAGGTGATCTGCGGCCTGATCCACGGCAGCGAGGTGCCCGTGGTGGTGTAGATCGGGGTGGTGGAGCCGTTGCGGTAGACCTTGTAGGTCAGCACCGAGTCGTCGGTGTCGAGGCTGGACTGCCAGCTCACCTTCACCGAGCCGGGGCCGATGCTGGTCACCGAGGTCTGCGGCAGGCTGGGCGCGCCGGTGTCGGGGCCGCTGGCGAAGCGGGTCAGGCCCTGCTGGGCGGCGCCGTTGACGGTGGTGAACTCGCCGCCGACCCACAGGTAGTCGGTGCCGCCGGAGGAGGCCAGCGACATCACCCGCGGGCCGATCTGCTCGCCGATGCCGTCGTTGGTGTCGGGGAACCACGCCAGCAGGTGCGGGTCGTCCACGCCCTCGGCCAGCAGGTGCTTGCGCACGCCGTTGGGGTACTCGCCCATGCTGGAGCAGTCGTGGGCGTGCGAACCGCTGTACAGCACGGTCTCGTAGACCTGGAGCGCCTGGGTGGCGCCCAGGCAGTTGTCCCGCCAGACCTGGTTGAAGTCGGTGAGGCTGAACGCGGATGCGGCCGTCGAACACGCCGCCGCCGGTGCCCTCGTTGGCGGTGTAGAAGCTGTTGCTCGCCGGGTCGACGACGATGTCCTTGGTCACCGACGTGGCGTCGATGAAGCCCGGCGGATAGGACTTCACCAGCGCGCCGGTCGCGGTGTCCACGACGGCCAGCGAGTGCGAGCCGACCCCGTCGACGGTGTTGAAGTCGCCGCCCAGGATGGCGTCCTGGCCGTTCGGGGTGAGGGCCAGCGCCCGGCCCGGGTTGTCGACGTCGGGCGCCCACGGCAGCAGCGAGCCGTCGCTGCCGGCGACCGCCGCGTACCGGTGCCGGGTCTGGCCGGCCACCGCGGTGACGTCGCCGCCGAAGTACACGGCGTCGGCGGTGGGTGCGATGGTGCGCACCGTCGCGGTGACGGACGGCCGGAAGGCGGTGCTCACCTGGCAGCTCGCGATGTCGATCGCGGCCAGGCTGCTCACCCCGGTGCCGTTGACCGACCCGAAGAAGCCGCCGGCGTACAGGGTCTTGCCGTCCGGCGAGACGGCGAGCGCCCGCACGGTGGCGTCGTCGGAGCCGACGGTGAAGCTGAGCCGGCAGCCGGCCGGCTGGCCGGTCGCCGCGTCGAAGGCCGCGAAGTTGGCGACCTGCGTCTCGTCGGTGCCGGCCGCCGCGCCCGGCGGGCGGATCGACGAGAAGGTGCCGCCGACGAAGACCAGACCGTCGGCCTGGGCCATCGCCCAGACCACACCGTTGGTCTGATAGGTGCTCAGATTGTCGGCTGTGATGCCGACGGGTGGCTGGAGAGCGGTCGCCGACGGCGACCCCACCACCCCCAAAGTCGCGGCTGCCAAGGCCAAGGCAGCCGTCAACACCGGCCAGTTACGCATGTGCGGTTCTCCCCCTGAGGAGTGTGCTCGGGTGCTGTGCTGGGACGAAGGAGACACCTGCGGTGTCACCGGTCGATACGGACGGTCGCGCCGGCGAGCTGGTCGGTCACCTGCCGGATGTCGGCGTCCACCATGATGCGGGCGAGCTCCGCCACCGTCACCTGGGCCTTCCAGCCCAGCAGTTCACGGGCCTTGGACGGCGTCGCCGATCAGCGCGTCCACCTCGCTGGGGCGCTCGTACTTGGGGTCGTAGCGGACGTGCTCGGCCCAGTCCAGATCGGCGTGCGCGAACGCCACCTCGACGAACTGCCGTACGGTGGCGGCCTGTCCGGTGGCCACCACGTAGTCGCTCCGGCTCGTCGCGCTGGAGCATCCGCCACATCGCCTCGACGTACTCCGGCGCGTAGCCCCAGTCGCGGACCGCGTCGAGGTTGCCGAGGTAGAGCCGGTCCTGGAGGCCGGCCTTGATCCGGGCCACCGCCCGGGTGATCTTGCGGGTCACGAAGGTCTCGCCGCGGCGCGGCGACTCGTGGTTGAACAGGATGCCGTTGACCGCGTACATCCCGTACGCCTCGCGGTAGTTGACCGTCGACCAGTAGCCGAAGACCTTGGCGCAGCCGTACGGGCTGCGCGGGTGGAACGGCGTGTCCTCGTTCTGCGGCGGCGGCGCGGAGCCGAACATCTCCGAGGAGGACGCCTGGTAGACGCCGGGTGTCGATGCCGCTGGCCCGGATCGCCTCCAGCAGCCGCAGCGCGGACCAGGCCGGTGATGTCGCCGGTGTACAGCGGCGCGTCGAAGGACACCCGCACGTGCGACTGGGCGCCGAGGTTGTAGACCTCGTCCGGCTGGATGTCGCGCAGCAGGCTGACCAGGGCGACGCCGTCGGACAGGTCGCGCGTGGTGCAGGACCAGGGACCGGTCGCGGCTCGCTGCGGGTCCTGGTAGATGTGGTCGATCCGCTCGGTGTTGAAGGTCGACGAGCGGCGCACGAGGCCGTGCACCTCGTAGCCCTTCGCCAGCAGCAGCTCGGCCAGGTAGGAGCCGTCCTGCCCGGTGACGCCGGTGATGAGGGCGGTCTTGCCCACGTGTTCCCCCAACTGCTCGTGTTCCGCTGGACATGTCTGACGGTTCACTCATGATTCGCGCGAATGCGGCACATGTTGGGGAAGCGCGGATTATGGCCCGACACGGGGACAGGTGCTGGCACAATCCCAGCCATGACCGAACTGCTGCCCCCGCGGGCCAGGATCTTCGTCGCCGGGCACCGCGGCCTGGTCGGCTCCGCGGTGGCCCGCAGGCTCACCGCGGACGGCCACGAGGTGCTGACCCGGACCCGTGCCGAACTCGACCTGCGCGACGCGGCGGCCACCGCCGCGTACCTGCGCGGCACGCCGGCCGGACGCGGTGGTGCTGGCCGCCGCCCGGGTCGGGGGGATCATGGCCAACTCGACCTACCCGGTGCAGTTCCTGGAGGACAACCTCAAGATCCAGCTCAGCGTCGTGGCCGGCGCGCACGCGGCGGGCGTCGCCCGGCTGCTCTTCCTCGGCTCGCAGCTGCATCTACCCGCGGCTGGCGCCGCAGCCGATCCGCGAGGAGGCCCTGCTCACCGGCCCGCTGGAGCCGACCAACGAGGCGTACGCGCTCGCCAAGATCGCCGGCATCGTCCAGGTCCAGTCCTACCGGCGGCAGTACGGCGCCCGCTACATCTCGGCGATGCCGACCAACCTCTACGGCCCCGGCGACAACTTCGACCTGGCGACCTCGCACGTGCTGCCCGCGCTGATCCGCCGCTTCCACGAGGCGGAGCGCGAACGGCCTGCCGGAGCTGACGCTGTGGGGCAGCGGCACCCCGCGCCGCGAGTTCCTGCACGTCGACGACCTCGCGGCCGCCTGCGCGCTGCTGCTGCGCGACTACGACGGCGACGAGCCGGTGAACGTCGGCTGCGGCGAGGACCTGACGATCCGCGAACTCGCCGAGACCGTACGGGACGTGGTCGGCTACCGCGGCGCCATCGGCTGGGACACCTCCAAGCCCGACGGCACGCCGCGCAAGCTGCTCGACGTCTCCCGGCTGCGCGCGCTCGGCTGGCGGCCGCGGATCGCACTGCGCGACGGCATCGCCGCGGTCTACGCGCACTGGCGGGAGCAGGCGCAGGCGCGCCTGCCCGGACCGCCGGGTCTGCCGCCGACGCTGCCCATCAGTAGGCCCCGCGTCCGTCGACCACGGCCCGCAGGGTGCGGGCCATCACGTTCACGTCGCCGGCGAACGACCAGTTGTCCACGTACCGCAGGTCGATCGCCAGCGTCTCGTCCCAGGACAGCTCGCTGCGGCCGCTGACCTGCCACAGCCCGGTGATGCCCGGCTTGACCGCGAGCCGGCGGCGCTCCACCTCGTCGTAGCGCGCCACCTCCTCCGGCAGCGGCGGGCGCGGGCCGACCAGCGACATCTCGCCGCGCAGCACATTGAGCAGCTGCGGGAGTTCGTCGATCGAGCAGCGGCGCAGCAGCCGGCCCGATCCGGGTCACCCGCGGGTCGCGGCGCATCTTGAACATCAGGCCGTCGTGCTCGTTGGCGCCGGTCAGCTCCAGTTCGGCCTTGCGGGTCTCGGCGTCCTCGACCATCGTGCGGAACTTCCACATGGTGAACGGGGTGCCGGCCCGCCCGTGCCGGGTCTGCCGGTGGAAGGCCGGGCCCGGCGAGGTGAGCCGTATCGCCGCCGCCGTCACCGCCAGCAGCGGCAGGAGCAGCAGCAGGCCGAGCGCCGCGCCCGTCCGGTCCACGGCGGTCTTCAGCGCCACCGGGACGCCGTGCCGGGTCGGCGGCGCGATGTGCATCATGGCCAGCCCCGCCGGGGCGTCCAGCTGGATGCGGCGCACCGCCACGTCCACCAGGCCCGGCAGCACGGCCAGCGGTATTCGGGAGTCGTGCAGCGCCCAGGACAGGCGCCGCAGCCGCTCGGCGGACAGCCGCGGCCCCGGCGCCACCAGCACCAGTTCGGCCCGGTGCTCGCGCACCGCGCCCAGCACGATCCCGGCGTCCTCGGCCGGCCCGGCCGGGGCGACCGCGCCGAGCCGCGCGGTCACCGGCGCCCCGCACTCCAGCTTCGCGCCGCCCACCGGCACGACGCCGACCACGACGTACGGGTGCTCGGTCCTGGCCGCCAGACTGCTCCACCACGTGGTCGGCGGTGCTCGGTTCGCCGATCACCAGCACCCGGCGGACGGCCTGCGCGCTGCGCCGGCCCGCCGATCAGGTGGCGGTGGGTGGTCCCGCGCGCGGCCAGGGTCAGCAGCGGCGCCGCGGACACCCCGGCCAGCGCCAGCGAGGGGCGGACGATCTCGCCGAACGCGGTGCGCAGCACGGCCAGTACGCCGAGCAGCACCAGCCAGTCGGTGAGCACGGCCAGCGGGCCGTTGCTCTCGCCGAGGACGTCGGCGGCGTAGCGGCGGCGGCCCGCGCGCACCGCCGTCCAGGCCGCGGCCGCCGCCAGCGCGCACGCCAACGGGTGCGGCTGGCCGGTGCGTTGGAGGAGCAGGGCGACCGGGACGCCGGCGCCCAGGGCGTCCGTGGTCAGGGTGAGCGGCAGGTACCAGGCCGCCTTGTCGCCGTAAGTGCTGTGCGCCCTGTGCACGCTGTGCCTGCCGTGCAGCGCGTGCACGGCCCGGGCGCGGTAACCGCCGGGCATGCCAAGGGCATCGGTGGTCCCCGATGCCCTGGTGCCGTGCGGTGTGCGGAGCCGTGCCCCGCACGGGTCTTGGCTCACTCTCAATGGGCATGACAGGTATTGCCGGGTGTGTTCCGATACGCCGCATGGACCCCCCTGGCACATCGCGACCGACTTGGCGTTCCAGCACTTCCCCAAGTGCTGGTCCGCCGTGATACCAGCGAACGCTAGGCCACGTGGGTGCCTTTGCGCTGCGGATTGCGCATATTCGAGCCGATGTCATGACAGAGTTAACAAGCGTGGCGCGTGCGGACGTGTACGCAGCGTGAGGCACAGGTGGTTCATGGTAAGGGGCGTGGCCCTTGTGGACACCCCTTAAAATCGGTCCCCGTGTCCCTTGTTCCCACCGTGCACCTGCCGGACGATCTGACCGCGGCCCTCACCCGGCAGCTCCAGGCCACCGCCCCGACCCAGGCATCCGCCCAGGTCGAGCGGCTGATCGAGAACTACCGCGGCGCGACCCCGACGTCCGCGCCCATCCTGCGCGACGCGGCCGACGTCACCGCCTACGCCGCGTACCGGATGCCCGCCACCTACGCCGCCGCCCGCTCCGCGCTCGCCGCCTTCCGCGCCCGGGCCGGCGCCTGGGCGCCGGGCAGCCACCTCGACCTCGGCGGCGGCACCGGCGCGGCCACCTGGGCGGTCGCCGACGCCTGGCCGGACGCGGGCCACACCAGCACCGTCCTGGACTGGTCGCAGGCCGCCCTCGCCCTCGGCCGCGCCCTGGCCGCGGGCTCCGCCGGCCCCGCCGTACGCGACGCCGTCTGGACCCGGGCCCCGCTCGGCGGCGCGCCCCGGCTGCCCGCGGCCGACCTGGTCACCGTCTCCTACGTGCTCGGCGAACTCACCCCCGGCCACCGCACCGCCCTGGTCGACGCGGCGGCCGCCGCCGCGCGCGGCGCCGTCGTCGTCGCCGAGCCCGGCACCCCCGAGGGCTACGCGCGGATCATCGCGGCCCGCGACCGGCTGATCGCCGCCGGCCTGACCGTCCTCGCGCCCTGCCCGCACGACGCGGCCTGCCCGGTCACCGGCGCCGACTGGTGCCACTTCGCCGCCCGCGTCCAGCGCACCTCGTTCCACCGCCAGGTCAAGGGCGGCACGCTGCCCTACGAGGACGAGAAGTTCAGCTACGTGGCCGCCGCCCGCCCCGACGCGGTCCCCGCCGCCCCCGCGCCGCACCGCGTCGTCCGCCACCCGCAGATCCGCAAGGGCCTGGTCCTGCTCGACCTGTGCAACGGCGACGGCACCCTGGACCGCCCCGCGGTCACCAAGCGCCAGGGCCCCCTCTACCGCCAGGCCCGGGACGCGGACTGGGGGGACGCGTGGCCCCCGCGGGAGTAGCGGCGGACGGGCGCGAAGGCCCCGCTACAGCCAGCCGTACCGCCGGAACGCCCGGTAGCAGAGGGCGGACAGCGTCACCGTCACGCCCAGCATGATCGGGTAGCCGTAGCTCCAGCCCAGTTCGGGCATGTGGTGGAAGTTCATCCCGTAGAACCCGGCGATCATCGTCGGGATCGGCCAGGATCGCCGCGCCCGCGCTGATCCGGCGCATGTCGACGTTCTGCTGCACGGCGAGTTGGCTGAGATTGGCCGACAGCAGGCCGTCCACCAGCTCGCTGTACGCCACCAGCCGCTCCCTGACCTGCGAGAGGTGGTCGGAGACGTCACGGAAGTAGCGGCCCATCTCGCGCGCTGACCAGCCCGTCGGCGCCCTCGGTGAGCCGCTCCAGCGGACGGGCCATCGGGAACACCGCGTGCTTGAACTCGATCAGCTCGCGCTTGAGCTGGTAGATCCGCTCGGCGTCGTCGCCGTGCCCGGGGGAGAAGACGTCCGACTCCATGGTGTCCACGTCGAGTTCGACCGCGTCGGCCACGTCGAGGTAGTCGTCCACCACCTGGTCGAGGATGGCGTGCAGCACGGCGGCCGGGCCGTGCGCCAGCATCTCGGGGCGGCCCTCCAGGGTGCGCCGCACCGAGGCGAGGCCGGGCGCGCTGCCGTGCCGTACGACCACCACGAAGTCCGGGCCCCAGGAAGATCATCAGCTCGCCGGTGTCGACGACCTCGCTGGTCGCGGTGAGCTTCTCGTGCTCCACGAAGACGATCGTCTTCAGCACCAGGAAGAGCGTGTCGCCGTACCGCTCCAGCTTCGGCCGCTGGTGGGCGTGCACCGCGTCCTCGACGGCCAGCGGGTGCAGGCCGAAGACCTCGGGCGATCTCCTCCAGGTGCTCGGCGTCCGGCTCGTGCAGGCCGATCCAGGCGAAGCCGCCGCGCTTGCGGGCCTCCTCCAGCACCTCGCTGCGGCGGCAGCGACGCCGCCCGGCAGCCGTCCTCGTAGACCGCGCAGTCGACCACCACGTCGGCGGTGCAGCGCCGCTGCTCGGGCATGCCGTCGCCCGTCGAGGCGTGTGCCACTTGCCGCCGCGCCGCCACTGGCGCCCGACGCTGCGCCGGGCGCCCTCCTTGCGGTGGATCACCGTGGGCCTGTACGTCATCGTGACTTCTCCAGTACCGCCATTGCCGCGTTGTGCCCGGGGACACCACTGACCCCGCCGCCGCGGACCGCGCCCGCGCCGCAGAGGTAGACGTTCGCATACCCGGTGCCGACACCCCAACGCCCAGTGGCGCGCGTCACGTCCGGCCTCGCCCGACGACTCGGCGTCCGCCTCCGTCCGCGTACGGCCACGACAGGTCGCGGTGGAAGATGTGGCCGCCGGGCAGCCCCACCTCGCGCTCCAGGTCCAGCGGCGACTTCGCCTCCAGGCAGGGCCGGCCGTCCGCGTCCGTGGCCAGGCAGTCCTCGATCGGCTCGGCCAGCACCGCGTCGAGCTGGGCGAGCGTCGCCCGCAGCAGCTCCTCCTTCGTGCCCTGCGGGTCGGCCGCGAACAGCCGCGCGGGCGCGTGCAGCCCGAAGAGCGTGAGGGTGTGCACGCCCTGCCCGGCCAGTTCGGGCGACAGGATCGAGGGGTCGGTCAGCGAGTGGCAGTAGATCTCCGAGGGCGGCGCGTCCGGCACGCCGCCCGTCGGCGGCCTGCTCGTACGCGCGCTGGAGCCCGTCGTACGACTCCGCGATGTGGAAGGTGCCGGCGAACGCCTCGCGCGGGTCGACCGAGGTGTCCCGCAGCCGCGGCAGCCGGCTCAGCAGCATGTTGACCTTGAGCTGCGCGCCCTCGGGCTTGGCCGGCGGCTCGGCGCCCAGCAGCCCGGCGAGGGCGTGCGGCGAGGCGTTGACCAGCACGTCGCGGGCCGCGAGGGTACGGGTCGCGGTGCCGTCCTCGTACGTCACCTCGGCGACCTTGCCGTCGGTGGCGATGCCGGTCACCTCGGCGCCGGTGACGATCTCCGCGCCGGCCGCGCGGGCGGCGTCCGCGAGCGCGTCGGTGAAGGCGCCCATGCCGCCGATCGGCACGTCCCAGTCGCCGGTGCCGCCGCCGATCACGTGGTAGAGGAGGCAGCGGTTCTGCCGCAGCGACGGGTCGTGGGCGTGCGTGAACGTGCCGATCAGGGCGTCGGTGAGGACCACGCCGCGGACCACGTCGTCGGCGAACGCGGCCTCGACGGTCTCGCCGATCGGCCGCTCGAACAGCGCCTCCCAGGCCGCCGGGTCGCCGACCGTGCGCTCCAGCTCCGCCCGGCTCGGCAGCGGCCCGGTCAGCGTCGGGAACACCTTCTCCGCGACCTGCCGCGTCATCGTGTAGAACCGCTGCCACGCCTCGAAGTCCCGGTCGGAACCGGTCAGCCGCGACGAACTGCTCCCGGGTGCGGCCCGCGTCCTCGGCGTCCACCAGCAGGCCCCCCGAGCCGTACGGCGTGTACGACGAGATCCGGCGCCGGCGCACCGCGAACCGCAGGCCCAGGTCGTCGACGATCTTCCGCGGCAGCAGGCTGACCAGGTACGAGTACCGCGACAGCCGCGCGTCCACCCCGGTGAACGCCCGCGTCGACACCGCGGCCCCACCGGTCGCCGGCAGCCGCTCGACCACCACCACCTTCCGCCCGGCCCGCGCGGCAGTACGCCGCCGCCACCAGCCCGTTGTGCCCCCCACCCACGACCACGACGTCCACCCGATCAGCCATCCCCGCACCCTACGACCCCCCACGCCTCCTCGGCACCGAGGGGGCGGGTGGTGCGGGTTTTCAGGGGGCGCCCCGGGCGTGACCGGACGAGCCGGTCGCCGCCCGGCGTCCGGAACCGGCCGGGCACCTGCGCCGCCCGGCCCTGCTCCCGCTCCCCGCCCGCGAACCGGGTCCCGATCCCGCCTGATCCGTGGCGCAGGAACGAAAGCGGGGGACCCGGTCGGGGCGCACGCCGTGGACACCACCACGGCGACGGAACCCGTACGGCAGCCGTCAGCCGACCGCCGGCCGCAGTTCCATCGTGCAGCACTTCACGCTGCCGCCCGCCTTGTGCAGCTCCGACAGGTCGACCGGTACGGGCGAGAAGCCGCGCGCCAGCAGCGGCGCGTGCAGGCCCTTGGCGGCCCGGGGGAGCATGACGTTGCGGCCGTCACTGACCGCGTTGAGCCCCAGGACGGCGGCGTCCTCCGCGTCGGCGAGCAGCGCGTCGGGGAAGAGCCGTTCCAGTACGGCGCGGCTGCCCGGGGAGAAGGCGCCCGGGTAGTACATGATCTCGTCCGCCGCGTCGTCCAGGACCGCCAGCGCCGTGTCCAGGTGGTAGTAGCGCGGGTCGGTCAGCTCCAGGCTGATCACCGGGCGCTGGAAGAACTCCTGCGCCTCGTCGTGCGCCAGCGGGCTGCTGCGGAAGCCCTGGCCGGCCAGGATCCAGGACGACGTCACCGCGAAGTCGCCCTCCGCCTCGTTGACGTGGTCCGGCTCGCGGACCTCCGGATAGCCGTGGCCCCTGAACCACGCCAGGTGCGCGGGGGCCTCGTCGGTCCGCTGCGGGTTGGCGAACCGCGCGCCGAGCACGCGGCCGTCCACCACGGTGGCGCCGTTCGCCGCGAACACCATGTCGGGCAGGCCGGGGACGGGGTCCAGGACCTCGACGGTGTGGCCGAGCGCGCGGTAGCGGTCGCGCAGGTCTTCCCACTGGAACTGCGCCAGGACCGGGTCCACCGGTTTGGTCGGGTCCATCCACGGGTTGATGCTGTAGGTGACGCGGTAGTGGGCCGGTGGGCACATCAGATACCGGCGGGGTGTCGCGATGCGCAAAGGGGGCTCCTCGGAGGATGGTTGAGTGCCGGACTTGCACGGGTCGTCCTCTCGGCGGACGGTCGGCCCACCGCGAGGACATTGAGCTTCCGAGTGAATTGTGCGCTTCCCCGCCGCCGCGGGCGGCGCTTCTTCCGCAATTCCGCTTTTTCCCAGGACGAACGGTCCCCGCCCCCGCCCGGCGGCGTCATTCCGGCCGCGCGGGAGCCGCTGAGTGCCCTGAATCCGCCGCCGCGGCGGGACGCGCGACGGCCGGGTCCGGCGGCGCCGGGCGGGGTGGAACCGCAGGGGGTCAGCGGCCGGGGTGAGGACGGCGGCGAGGTCCGCGAAGACCGCCGGTGTTCAGCGCGAAGGCGTCCCGGCATTCGGCGACCACGAACCGCCGTCCCGCCTCGTCGAGGGGGAGGGCGTCCAGCAGCGCCCGGTACCGCCGCTTGAAGGCGGCGGGATTCGCGATCGCGTCGAAGACGTAGAAGCGGACGCCGTCCCCCTTGTGGGCGAACCCCCAGGTCTTCTCCGCGATACCGCGGATCACCTGGCCGCCCGAGAGGTCGCCGAGGTAGCGGGTGTAGTGGTGGGCGACGTAGCCGGCGGGCGAGGTGGCGGCCATCCGGGTGATCCGCGCGGCGTAGCGCTCCGTGGCGGCGAGCGGGACGGCGGAGCGCCGCCAGCCCGGCCCGAGGAGGTGGTCGAGGTCCCGTTCGATCGCGGGCACGCGCAGCAGCCCGGGGTCGAGGAAGGGACCGGCGACCGGGTCCTCGGCGAGCGCGGCGGCGCCCTCCTCCAGCGCGCGGTAGACGAACCAGAGCTGCTCCGTGTAGCGGGCGTACGCCCGCACGCCGAGCCGCCCCCCGAGCAGATCCCCCATGAACGCGGATGTCTCGGCCTCGGTGTGCCGGTCCTGGCTGGCGGCGCGGATCACCGAGGAGAACGGGGTGACGACCGGTGTCGGCGTCATGGGGGCCTCCTGGATCGGGGGACGGGGACGGCTGGCGGCCCGGGCCCGGCCCGGACGCGCACGAGCTTGCCGACACCATGTCGGAAACGCCCGCACCGGATGAGTTCCACCCCGAGTGGGTGTTCATTCCCCCCAGGAGGCAGGATGTCCCCCACCGCCCGCGTACCGTGGAGCGCACGACGGGCCGTGGGGCGAGGGAAGGAGCTCGATGGCAGGGAAGAGCAGGTTGTCCGGCTGGCTGCGACGCGGCACGGACGGTACGTCAGGTTCTGCCCGCCCCGCCAGAGGCGCCCGCGCCCCCCGCAGCTCCCGTCCGACCGGCCCCGCCACCGAGCCCGACCCCCGCCGCGACGACCTGACCCGCGCCGCCGCCCTGGCCGGCTTCCCGGTCGCGCCGGCCGCCCATCCGGAGGGCTTCGGCTGCTCCTGCGACCGGATCGGCTGTCCGATCCCCGGCCTGCACCCCGTCTCGCTGGCCTGGCAGACCCAGGCGAGCACCGACCCGCAGCGCGTCGACCAGTGGCTGCGCACCCAGCCGCTGGCGAACTTCGTGACCGCCACCGGCCGGGACCACGACGTGCTCGACGTGCCCGCCGAGGCGGGCCGTCTCGCGCTGGAGCGGCTCACCGTGGACACCGCCACGCGTCGGGCCCGGTCGCCGCGAGGGGCGAGGACCGGCTGCTGTTCTTCACCGCGACGCGCGGCACGCCCGTCGACGAGGACGAGTGGTGGCCGTGCGAGCTGGACTGCCACCCCGAGACCGCCGACGAGCACCCCGGTATCCGGTGGCACTGCCGCGGCAGCTACGTGCTGCTGCCGCCGGCCCGGCTGCCCTCCGGGCACAGCGTGGAGTGGCTCGCCGGATCTCGGGCCGGATCTGCCGTTGCCCGATCCGTTGCCGGTGCTTGATATTTTGACCGACGCCTGTGCGCAGTTCGGGTACGAACCCGAGGTCGAGCCGGTGGCTTGGGGGCGCTGAGCTTTGTTTTTGGCGCCGTGAGGGTCCAGCCCGGTGGACTCCGCGCGGGTCCGTCGTGGTGTCTCGCGCAGCGCCAACCGCTGGGAGTGCCCCCAGCGCCCCTGACGGGGCGATCTTGACGGAGCGTCAGGCGCCCTGGGCTGAGATGAGGCCGATGAGGCGGCTGATGAAGAGGGTGGGCGCGCCCTTGGACTTCGGGGGGACCGCGACCATTTCCTGGGCCACCTGGGCCAGCGTGATCGAGGTCTTCGGGGTGCCGGTGGTCAGCGCCTGGGTGTCACGGTCGAGGGTGAGCCGGTAGCCGGCCCTGAACGTCGACTTGGACTGGTGCCGGGAGCCGAAGAAGACGATCGCGCCGCCGTCCTGCGTGCGCAGCGCGATCGGGGCGAAGTCGCCCTGCGCGTCGGCCTGGTCGACGTACTGCGTCACGGTGTCGGCGGTCCGCCGGCCGGCGTCGCGGCCGGTCCGCACCCCGGACGTCGAGGGGCCGTCCGCGAAGTCCGCGCGTGGCCTTCGGCGCGTCCAGGTAGCCGGCGTACCGCGCGCTCAACTCGCCCGGCTGGAGCTGGAGATCGGTACCGCCGAGCGCCACCGGCTCGGCGTAGCCGTTCTTGTCCAGGGCGAACCGCGGGAGTTGGGCGGGGGCCGCGACGCCGAGGAAGTCCGCCTTCCAGGTCTGGCCCGCCGCGTCCCTGCGGAAGGCCAGCAGCCAGCGGGCGTCACCGCTGCGGTTCGTCTTCGCCTGCGCCACGAAGAACTTCGGCCAGCCGCGCTGCTCGGGCACGAAGAACTTCTGGTCGGTGAAGACCAGCGGGCTGTACGAGGGGTTCCCCCGCGGGGAGTTGGCGTGCTTGGCCCGCACCCCCGCGCTGTCTATCGCGCCCAGCGGCCCGGCCTCCATCGCGGTGATGGCCCGCACGTCGTACGCCTTGGTCGCCTTGTTGTTCTGCGCCGCGAAGTCGGCCAGCACCTTCGACGCCTCGGCGGGCCGTATCGACGGGATCAGCGCGCGCTCGCCGTGTACGGTCACGCACCCGGCCAGCGGCACGGTCAGCGCGGTGGCGGCGGCCCCGAGGCCCAACCTGCGGCGGATCATGGCGCGTCGGCTCCTTCGTCGTCCCCCCGGCGAGAACCGGTACGCGGTGGAATCGGCGCCACCCTACCGGGCGCCGCACCTCACGGGAGCGTGAGGACCTCGGCCCCGTCCGCCGTGACGACCAGCGTGTGCTCGAACTGGGCAGTCCGCTTGCGGTCCTTGGTGACGACCGTCCAGCCGTCGTCCCACACATCGTAGGTGTGCGTGCCCAGCGTCAGCATCGGCTCGATGGTGAACGTCATGCCCGGCCGCATCACCGTGGTCGCCCGCGGGTCGTCGTAGTGCGGGATCACCAGGCCCGAGTGGAAGGAGGTGTTGATGCCGTGGCCGGTGAAGTCCCGGACCACGCCGTACCCGAAGCGCTTGGCGTACGACTCGATGACCCGGCCGATCACGTTGATCTGCCGGCCGGGCCGGACCGCCTTGATCGCCCGGTCCAGCGACTCGCGGGTGCGCTCGACCAGCAGCCGCGACTCCTCGTCGACGTCGCCCACGAGGTAGGTGGCGTTGCAGTCGCCGTGCACGCCGCCGATGTACGCGGTCACGTCCAGGTTCACGATGTCGCCGTCGCGCAGCACGGGTGGAGTCCGGGATGCCGTGGCAGATCACCTCGTTGACCGACGTGCACAGCGACTTGGGGAAGCCGCGGTAGCCCAGGTCCGAGGGGTAGGCGCGGTGGTCGACCATGTACTCGTGCGCGATCCGGTCCAGCTCGTCGGTGGTCACGCCGGGCGCGACGGCCTTCGCGGCCTCCTCCATCGCCCGGGCCGCGATCCGCGAGGCCACCCGCATCCGCTCGACGGTCTCCTCGTCCTGCACCTCGGAGCCGGTGTACGGCGTCGGCCCCGGTTTGCCCACGTACTCCGGGCGCGGGATCGAGGCGGGCACCGGCCGGGTGGGCGAGAGCGTGCCGGGGACGAGCAGTCGGCTGACCAGACATGCCGACGAGTGTATCCGCGCACGATCGGGCACGATGGCGAGTACGGGTCCCGCCCGCGGCACCCGCGGCGAGCGGCACATTGAGGAGGCGACGATGGCGCTGTTCAAGGCGAACAAGCCGGCCGGCAAGCCGGGCGAGTGGTTCTACTGCATCAAGCACAAGAAGGTCGAGGAGGGGCCGGAGTGCCCGGCCAAGGACCGGTTCGGGCCGTACCCGACGCGGGGGGAGGCGGAGCATGCGATGGAGCGGGTGGCCGCTCGGAATGAGGAGTGGGACGCCCAGGAGTGATCCGGTTCCCTCCGGGCGACGGTCCCTCACCAGGGGCGCGGGGAACTGCGCGACAAGCCACGACGTGGCTGCACGTCGTCACCGGCCCGGGGGGCGGTCTCTGTCGTTGCCGGACCACCGGCCGGTGGTGGGTTGCTCGCGCAGTTCCTCCCCCAGCCTGGCGGCTGGGAGGTGCCCCCAGCGCCCCTTGGGGGCTCTTCCGTGAGCGGGTCGGCCCCCGAGGGGTCACGTGCGGCACCGGCTGGGGCGGCGTAGTCGCACAGAGCGGGGAGGGAGAGGGTCAGGAGGCCGACGGAGGCGACGCAGGCGAGGCCGCCGGACCAGACGGAGGTGCGGGCCGAGGTGAGTGCGGCGACCGCGCCGGAGCGGACCTGGCCGAGCTGGGGTCCGGTGGAGTACGAGAGCAGCTCGATCCCGGCCAGCCGCCCCCGCAGCCCGTCCGGGATGGTCTGGTTCCACATCGTGGAGCGCCCGATGCCGCTCACCATGTCGCATCCCCCCGCCGCCGCGAGGCACCCGAGCACCAGCCAGACCCGCCCGGTCCAGCCCGCGCAGGCCATCGCCAGCCCCCAGCCCGCCGCCGCGGCGACCACCATCCGCCCGTGCCGGCGCACCCGCGAGGTCCACCCGCTGGTGAGGCTGACCAGCAGCGAACCCACCGACCCGGCCGCGTACATCAGGCCCAGCGACCACCGGGCGTGCAGGTCGTCCGCGAGGAAGGGGAAGATCGCCGCCGGGTACGCGAAGAACATCGCGGCCATGTCGATCACGTACGTGCCCAGCAGCTCCTTGCGGCTCCAGGCGTAGCGCGCGCCCTCCACGATGCCGCTCAGGGAGGGCGGCCGGGCGTCGTGGCCGGCGGGGGAGCGGCGCAGGCACAGGGCGAAGCCGGTGGAGACGGCGAAGGTCACCGCGTCGATGCCGTAGGACCAGCCGACCCCGGAGTACGCGATCAGCAGGCCCGCGGCCGACGGCCCGGCGATGGCACCGATCTGCCAGCGCAGCGCGTTGAGCGCGGCCGCGGCGGCGAGCTGGTCGCGCGGCACGATCCGCGGCACGATCGCGTCCAGGGCCGGCCGCTGGAGCCCGGTGAGCGCGCTGGACAGCGCCGCGGCGGCGTACAGCGGCCACACCGCGGGGTGCGGCACCAGGGTGTTGACCAGTAGCCCCGCGACCAGCACCCCCTGCGCCGCCTCGGACCCGACGATCAGCACCTTGCGGTCCACGGCGTCCGCGAGCGCGCCGCCGTAGAGGCCGAAGACGATCAGCGGGACGAGTTCCACCGCGCCGACGGCGCCCACCGCGACCGCCGACCCGGTGAGGTCCTTGATCTGCACGGGCAGTGCGACCAGCGTCAGGAAGCTGCCGAACGTCGTCACGACCCCGGCCAGCCACATCAGCCGGAAGTCGCGGGAGGTGCGCCAGGGGGCGAGGTCGGGCAGCAGTCGGCTGAGGGTCACCCGCGCGAATGTGCCCGCTGCGCGGCGCGGCGGCAACGCGTTTTCCGGCGGGAGGGGCCCGCCGCGGGGCGGCCGGGGCCCGCGATCGGGAGCCGGAAACGCGGCCCTGGACCGGTGATGCGAGGATCTACGCATGAGTAGCATCGACGACACGAAGAAGCCCGCCCCGAAGGACCCCTGGTCGCTGCCCGACATCTCCGCCCTGACCGTCGGCGTCCTCGGCGGCACCGGCGACCAGGGCCGGGGGCTGGCCTACCGGCTGGCCCTGGCCGGCCAGAAGGTGGTCATCGGCTCCCGCAGCGCCGAGCGGGCGCAGGCCGCGGCGGACGAGCTGGGCCTGTCGGTGGAGGGCGCGGACAACGCGGAGTGCGCGCGGCGCAGCGACATCGTGATCATCGCCGTGCCGTGGGACGGGCACGCCAAGACCCTGGAGTCGCTGCGCGAGCCGCTCGCGGGCAAGCTCGTGGTCGACTGCGTCAACCCGCTCGGCTTCGACAAGCAGGGTGCGTACGCGCTGGTCCCGCCGGAGGGCAGCGCCGCCCAGCAGGCCGCGGCGCTGCTGCCGGACTCACGGGTCACGGCCGCCTTCCACCACCTGTCGGCCGTCCTGCTGCTCGACCCGGCGATCGAGCGGATCGACACCGATGTGATGGTGCTCGGCGAGGTCCGCGCCGACACCGACGCCGTGCAGGCGCTGGCCGCCCGCATCCCCGGCATGCGCGGCGTGTTCGCGGGCCGGCTGCGCAACGCCCATCAGGTCGAGTCCCTGGTGGCCAACCTGATCTCGGTGAACCGCCGCTACAAGGCCCACGCGGGCCTGCGGATCACCGACGTCTGACGGCCGCCCGGACCCTCGCGGGGCATGGGGGACAATGGGGTCCTACGACAGCCCCGCCACCCGGACAGGAGCCCGCCCGCCCATGCCCCGCCTCGCCCTCTACGCCCTCATCTTCTGCCTGCTGGCGGTGGCCGCCGCGGTCGTCTCCTTCGTCAACGGCAACTGGATCGGCGTCGTCTGGGTCCTGCTCGCCGGCGTCGCGAGCAACATGTGCTGGTACTACCGGCGTAGGGCCAAGCAGGGTCGGTAACGGTTGCGGCCGGTCGACCTCCGCGGGCCCGTCGTGGCTTGTCGCGCAGTTCCTCCCCCAGCGCCCCTATGGGGCGCCCCATAGGGGCGCGGGGAACGGCGCGGGCAACAGGCCACCGGCGGGTGGTCCGGGGACCGGCCGCAAGGGGCTGGGCCGGCGGTCCCCGGCTACCCCCGTGGAACTCAGTGGCGCCAGAACTGGAAGAGGGAGTAGCCGAAGTCCGCGTACTGGCTGGGGACGTCGAACCAGCCCATCACCGTGTAGATCGCGTGGAAGAACTTCTCGTTGACCGACTGGATGTACAGCACGCCGAAGACGGCGATCAGGCCGAAGGGCGCGAACGGCTCCAGTTGCCGCTTGACGTCGTTCGACAGCCAGGGCTCGATCACGCCGTAGCCGTCCAGGCCCGGGATGGGCAGGAAGTTCAGGAGTGCCGCGGTGACCTGGAGCAGGGCGAGGAAGGCGAACGCGGACAGGAACTCCGTCGGCCAGCTCCCGGTCGCGCCCAGCATGAAGGGCAGCATCAGCAGCAGGGCGAAGACGACGTTCGTCAGCGGGCCGGCCGCCGAGATCAGGCTGTGCCGGACCCGGCCGCGGATACGGTGCCGCTCGATGAAGACCGCCCCGCCCGGCAGCCCGATCCCGCCCATGATCACGAAGACCACCGGCAGCACCACGGACAGCAGCGCGTTGGTGTACTTCAGCGGGTTGAGCGTCAGATAGCCCTTGTCGCCGATGGAGATGTCGCCGCTGTGCAGGGCGGTGCGCGCGTGGGCGTACTCGTGCAGGCACAGCGAGACCAGCCAGCCGGAGACGACGAACAGGAACACGGCGAAGCCGCTGTCGGTGGCGAACCGCGTCCACACCGCCCAGCCGGACACGGCCATCACCGCGGCGATGCCGAGGAAGACCGGGCTGATCCCGCGGTTGCCGCGGCGCTTGGTCAGGCGGATGGGGGTGACGCTCATCTACGGGCTCCTGGCGGGGCGGGGTACGGGGGGCGCTGTACGGGGCGGGTGAGTGTCGCGGGCCAAGCGGTCGTCGGGGTGTCGGAGGTGCCGGCGGTTCGGGGCGGTGCCGCCCGATCATGCCATCCGCCGGGCGCGGCGGCACAGAACGGACGGCGAGCCCTATGTCCCGCACGCGGGGCCTGTGTCGCGGTGCCACGAGCCGTACGTCCCGTACGTCCTAGGAACGCCGGCCGTGACACGCGACGACACAGGCCGTACTTGTGGAACGCGCGGCCCACGGGCGGTGTTCCGGCTCGCCACAACCTGGGCGCGCCGACGGCGCCGACTCCGTAACAATGGGGCAGTGCGATACACGATCCTCGGCTCGACCCAGGCCCTGAGCGACGGTGGGGCGCCCGTCGCGCTCGCGGGCGGCCGGCTGCGGGCGCTGCTCACCGCGCTCGCGCTGCGGCCCGGCCGGGGCGTCGCCGCGGACGTCCTCATCGACGAGGTGTGGGACGGCGAGCCGCCGTCCGGCGCGTCCGGCGCGCTCCAGGCGCTGGTCGGGCGGCTGCGGCGGGCCATCGGGCACGACGCGGTCGGCTCGGTCGAGGGCGGCTACCGGCTGGTCGCGGAGCGGGAGGACGTGGACCTGTTCCGCTTCGAGCGGCTCGCCGAGGAGGGCGCGCGGGCGCTGGCCGACAGCGACCCGGTCAAGGCGGCCCAGCTCCTCGGCGACGCGCTGGCCCTGTGGCGCGGGCCGGCCCTCGCCGACCTGCCCGACCGCGCCGCTGCCGCCGTCCGCAGCGAGGCCCTGCGGCTGGACGCCCAGCGCAGCCGGTTCGCCGCGGAACTCGCCCTCGGCCGGGCCGGCCACATCCTGCCCGAACTCGCCGAACTCGCCGCCGCCCACCCGCTGGACGAGCCGCTGCGCGCCCTGCACATCCGGGCGCTGCGGGCCGCGGGCCGTACCGCCGACGCGCTCACCGCCTACGACGCGATCCGCCGCGACCTCGCCGACCGGCTCGGCACCGACCCCAGCGCGGAGCTGCGCGGGCTGTACGCGGAACTGCTCACCCCTGAGCCGGTGCCCGCCCCCTCCCCGGCTCCGGCCGCGGACCCCGCGGCGAACGCCGGCCCGCCGCGCCCCGCGCCGCCGCGCAGGGGAACCGGCGGGCCCGGCTGACCAGCTTCGTCGGCCGGGAGGCCGAGCTGGCGGCGGTGGGCGAGGACCTGGAACGCGGCCGGCTGGTCACGGTCACCGGGCCCGGCGGGACCGGCAAGACCCGGCTGTCCCAGGAGGCCGGCGACCTGGTGGCGGACCGCTGGGCGGACGGCGTCTGGTACGCGGAGCTGGCGCCGGTCAGCGACCCGCGCACCCTGCCCGAGGCCGTGATCAGCTCGCTCGGGCTGCGCGAGACGCTGCTGCACTCCGGCAGCGCCGCCGAGGCCGCGATCGCCGCCGAGACCAAGCCGCGCGACCCCGTACAGCAGCTCGCCGACTACTGCGCGAGCCGCGAACTCCTGCTCGTCCTGGACAACTGCGAGCACGTGATCGACGCGGCCGCGTCGCTGACCGAGCATCTCCTGGCGAGCTGCCCGGGCCTGTCCGTGCTGGCCACCAGCCGTGAACCGCTGGGCGTGCCGGGGGAGTTGGTACGGCCGCTGGACCCGCTGCCGGACCCGACGGCGCTGCGGCTGCTCGCCGACCGGGGCACCGCCGCCCGGGCCGGCTTCAGCCTGGAGGAGGACCCGGTCGCCTGCGCCGAGCTGTGCCGCCGCCTCGACGGCCTGCCGCTGGCGATCGAGCTGGCCGCGGCCCGGCTGCGCAGCCTGTCCCCGCGCCAGCTCGCGGACCGGCTCGACGACCGCTTCCGCCTGCTCACCGGCGGCAGCCGCACCCTGCTGCCCCGCCAGCAGACCCTGCGCGCCGTGGTCGACTGGTCGTGGGACCTGCTCGACCCGGCCGAGCGCGTCCTGCTGCGCCGGCTGGCGGTCTTCCGCGGCGGCTGGACCCTGGAGGCCGTGGAGGCCATCTGCGCCGACCCGCCCCGGCCGCCGGCCGCCCGCCTCCCGCCCGGGCCCGGGAGGCGATGGACGGGGCGGACGCGGCCGCGCTGCTGGCGTCGCTCGTGGACAAGTCGCTGGTGCTGGCCGAGCTGAGCGGCGACGGGCCGCGGTACCGCATGCTGGAGACGATCGGGGAGTACGCGGCCGAGCGGCTGGACGAGTCCGGGGAGCGGGAGGCCGTCGAGGGACGGCACATCGGCTACTTCCGGGAGTACGTCCGCACCGCCGACCCGAGGCTGCGCGGCGCCGAGCAACTGGCCTGGCTGGAAAGGCTGGAGCGCGAGCACGAGAACCTGCGGGCGGCGCTGCGGCGCGCGGTCGCCGCCGGCGACGAGCAGGAGGCGCTGATGCTGGTGCTGGGCTGCGCCTGGTTCTGGGAGATGCGCGACTACACCTCGGAGCGCCGGCACTGGCCCGCGACGGTGGCCGCGTTGGGCCCGGACCCGTTCGCCGAGCCGCCCGCCCTCGTGCCGCTGCCGCGCGCCCCGCTGGACGACCCGCCGCCGCTGGAGGGCGAACGCCTGCTGGAGGCCCGGCGGCACGTGCGGTTCATCGACGTGGCCGCCCGCGACGACGACCTGGAGTGGTGGACCGACGAGACCCTGGTCGGCATCGGCACCGCGCTCATGGAGACCTACCCGCCGCACCTGCCGCAGGCCGCCCGCCAGCCGGGCGTCATGCGCGCCGTTCGGCGCGTTCTTCACCGGCCAGTTCGACCGCCTGCACCCGCTGCTCGACGAGACGGTCCAGGCGTGCCGCAGCCACGGCAGGACCTGGGAGCTGGCGTACTCCCTGCAACTGCGGGCGAAGGCCAACAACGACGTGGCCGAGCGCCTCGCCGACTCGGTCCGGGACATCGCCGAGGCCCGCGCGCTGTTCGAGCGGCTGGGCGACGAGTGGGGCGCCGCCGAGACGCTGTCGGCGGAGGCCGAGGCCGCGGGCAACGGCGGCGACTGGGTGCACGCGGTCCGCTGCTGCCGCGAGGGCATCGAGCTGGCCCGCAGGATCGGCTCGCACCAGCACGTGCCGGTGCTGATGGTCCGGCTCGGCGACGCCCTGGTGAACGCGGGCCGGCCCGAGGAGGGCGAGCGGGTGCTGCGCGAGGGCATCAAGGACGGCGAGCGGTTCGGCTCGGCCGGCGGCGGCGCCGCCTTCTACGGCCGGGTGCTGCTCGCCTCGGTGCTCGGCCGCCGGCAGGACATCGCCGGGGCGCTCGCCATCATCGAGCCGACCATGACCGAGGGCCTCGTCAACGCCACCGGCGTGCCCGGCTTCGTCACCGGGATGCTCAAGGGCATGAAGGGCTATCTCATCGGCCGCGCGGGCGACCCGGTGGCCGGCCTGGCCCTGCTCCGCGAGGGGGTGACGGAACTGAGCGGGCACCCGCTGGCCAACGTGATCACCCCGCGGCTGGCGATCCTGATCGCCCCCGGCGCCATCGAACTCCTCGCCCTGCTGGCCGAGTCGCAGCCGCAGCCGCAGCCGCAGCCGCAGTCGCAGCCGGAGTCCGGGCCGCAGGCCGGCGCCGTGTCCGGGTCCGGGCCCGTCGGCCGGTTCCCGGACCGCGCCTCTGCCGCCGCCGCGCTGCTCAACGCGCACGACCGGCTGCGCCCCACCGCCGTCCCGCCCGACGAGGCCCGCGACATCGAGCGGGTCCGCACCCGGCTGCGGCAACTGCTCGGCGAGGAGCGCTACGGCGCCGCGTACGCCGAGGGCGACGACCTGTCCATGGACGAGGCCGTCGCCGTGATGTGCGACGCGCGCTGAAAGGCTCGCGGACCCGGAGCGGTACGCCCGGGCCGGTACGCCCCGGGCCCCGCGGACCCGTCAGGTCTTCCTGCGGAACCGCGCCACCGCCAGCGGCGCCGTCACCACGGTGATGCCCACCGCCCAGGCCAGCGTCATCCACACCGAGTGCGCCACCGGCCCGCCGTTGATCAGCGCCCGGGACGCGTCGGCGAGGTTGGACAGCGGGTTGACCTTGGTGAACGCCCTCCAGCCAGCCGGGCATCGTGGTCGGCTTGGCGAAGATCGAGCTGCCGAACTGCAACGGCATCAGTACGAGCATGGCGACTCCCTGGACCGCCTGGGCCGTCTTCATGGTCAGGCCCAGCAGGATGAAGATCCACATCAGGGACGCGCCGAAGACGGTGGACAGCGCGACCGCCGCCGCCAGGTGCAGCACGTCGGTGTGGATGCTCAGGCCGAGCGCGAACCCCATGCCCAGCAGGATCGACGTGGCGATCAGCATCCGTCCGACCTCGACGACGATCTTCGCGATGAGGACCGAGGACCGGGCGATCGGCATCGTGCGGAACCGGTCCATGACCCCCTTCTGGAAGTCGTCGTTGATGCCGGTCCCCACGGCCATGGAGATGTTCATGCCCATCATCGCCATCAGCCCGGGGATCACGTAGTTCACGTACTCGTGCTGGTGCCCCTTGCCGGAGACCGCGCCGCCGAAGACGTACACGAACAGCAGGGTGAAGATCACCGGCATCAGCAGGGCGTCGAACATCGACTCCGGGTCCTGCTTGATCTGGAGCATGTTGCGGCGCGCGAGGGCGCCGATGTGCCGCAGGTTGGCCCGCGGGCCGATCCGGCCCTCGCCCGTCGCGGCCCTCGCCGGGACGGTCACGGTCGCCGTAGCCGCGCTCATGCCGCGACCTCCACTTCTTCGTCGTCCTTCGCCTCGCGCCGGTTCCGGCCGCCCGCGCTCCTGCTCCGGGTCGGCGCTCGGCGCGGACTGCCCTCCGGTGATGGACAGGAACACCTCGTCCAGGCTGGGCAGATGCGTGTCGATGTGCGCGATGCCGAAGCCGCGCGCGGCCAGCAGGCCCACCACGGCGGTCAGTTGCTCGTCGGTGAGGATCGGCACGCTCACCATGCCCTTCTCCGGGTCGGCGAGGGCGCCGGCCACTCCGTCGAGGCCGGCCTCGGTGATCACGTCGGCCATCGTGCCCGCCGTCTCCGGCCGGCTCGGGCCGGATGCGCAGGGTGCGGCCGCCGACCTTCGCCTTCAGCTCGGCGACCCGGCCGCCGGCGATGACCTTGCCGTGGTCGATCACCGTCAGCTCGTCGGCGAGCTGCTCGGCCTCCTCCATGTACTGGGTGGTGAGCAGCACGGTCGCCCCCTCCGCGACCATCCTGCGCACCTCCTCCCACACCTCGTTGCGGGTGCGCGGGTCCAGGCCGGTGGTCGGCTCGTCCAGGTAGAGCACCGACGGGTGGCCGATCATGCTCGCCGCCAGGTCGAGGCGGCGGCGCATGCCGCCCGAGTACTGCATCGCGGGCCGCATGGCCGCGTCGGTGAGCGAGAACCGCTCCAGCAGCTCGTCGGCCCGGGCCCTGGCGTCCTTGCGGGACAGGTCGAGCAGCCGCCCGATCATGTAGAGGTTCTCCCGGCCGGACAGCTTCTCGTCCACCGAGGCGTACTGCCCGGTCAGGCCGATCACCCGGCGCAGTTGCCGGGGCTGGCTGAGCACGTCGTACCCGGCCACGCGGGCGGTGCCCGCGTCGGGCTGGACCAGGGTGGACAGCACCCGCACCAGCGTGGTCTTGCCGGCCCCGTTCGGGCCGAGAACGCCGAGGACCGTGCCCTGGCGCACTTCCAGATCCACCCCGTCGAGGGCCTTGGTCGCGCCGTAGTGCTTGACCAGGCCGCGCACCTCGACGGCGGTGGTCCCACCGTTGTCTGTCAGTCGCGTCTTCATGGCACCACCATGCCGGGTGCCACTGACACGGCACCGATATCCCACCGACAGCGATATGTCGGCGGGATATCGGTGGGGTATCGGTCAGTCCGCGGCGCCGCGCGGCCGGTCCGCGGGCTGGGCGCCCGGCTGGGGGACGGAGACCAGCAGGGAGCCGTCCTGGGCCAGTACCTCGAAACGGCTGATCGACTTCTCGCGCAGGCCGGTCGCGCCGTGCACGGTGAGCGGGGCGGGCTGGGTGTGCGTGCCGTAGCCGGCCTCGGGCACCGACCAGGTGGCGACCGTCTGCCGGCTGCCGTCGCGGCCGACCGCGTCCAGATGGCAGGTCAGCGGCCCGTACACCCCGGCCAGCCGCAGGTCGACCGCGCTGCCCCAGCCCTTGTCGGTGACGCCCACCACCGCCGAGACCCCGGTGGCCGGGTTGGTGGCGGAGTGCCGCTCGACGGGGAAGGCCGCCACCGCCGGGTGCGACCCGCTCGCCGTCGTGGGTGGCCACCACCGCGATGACCGGGCCGCCGACGACGAGCACCGCGGCGGCGGCCACCGCCACCAGCCGCCGCCTGCGGCGGCCCCGGCGCTCGCCTGCGACCTGCCCGAGCAGCCGGTGCAGCATCGCGTCGTCGGCCGGCGGCTCGACGTAGCCGATGCCGTCGTCGCGCATCTCGCCGAGGACCGGCAGCACACCGCTGAGCTCGTCCAGCTCCCGGCCGCAGTCGTCGCAATCCGCGAGGTGCTCCTCGAACCTGGTCATCTCCGCGTCGTCCAGCGCGCCGAGCAGATAGGCGCCCACGTCGACATGTGGCGTCATGATGTGGTCACCCCTCTCTCCTCCAGCGCGTTCCGCAGAGCGCGCAGTGCGTAGAACACCCGGGACCGCACGGTGCCGGGGGGCAGCCCGAGCTCCTCGGCCGCCTCGCTGACGGTACGGCCACGGAAGTACGTCTCCACGAGCGCCTCCCGGTGTGCGGCCGACAGCGCCTGCAAGGCGTCCGAGATCGTCATCAGGCGCAGCGAACGCTCCAACTCGTCCCGCGCCGGAAGCTGTTCGAGCGCGGCCGGCGAGGTCTCCGGCGGCCGGGACTGCCGGCTGCGGTGCCCGTCGATGACGATCCGCCGGGCCACCGTCACCAGCCAGGGCCGCAGCGACCTGGCGTTCGGGTCGAGCTTGGACGCGCTCTTCCACGCCCTCAGCAGCGTCTCCTGGACGACGTCCTCGGCCAGGTAGCGGTCGCCGGCGACGAGCCTGAGCACATAGGAGAACAGGGCGCCCGCGTGCTCGCGGTACAGCGCCCGCATCAGGTCCTCCTCCGGAACCGGCTCGGCCGGCTCTGGAGGTTGCAGGGGTGGTCCGTCCACGGCCGCATCCTGCCGTACCCGGGGCCCCCGGTCGAGTTCGCGTATCGCTGGTCGAGACATCAGTAGCCGTACGACCCGCCGGACGTCGAGTTCGAGGCGGACGGGGAGGACGGGCCGGAGGAGGTGGCCGCGGCCTTGCCGCCGGTCGGCGTGGCCGCCCACCAGGTGCCGTCGACGCCCTGGCCGTTGGTGGCGCCCGGCGTGCCGTCGGGGGAGTAGGTGTAGAGCGGCCAGCCGTTCAAGGTGAGCTGCTTGGTGCCGTCGGTGCGGGTCACCGTGCCCAGCAGCTTGTGGTCGATGCCCTTGGCGGTGCCCGCCGACGCGGCCGGGGCGGGCGGCCACAGCGTGGCGCACGCGCCCGTGCAGTGCGAGGCGGACGGCTCGGCGCTGTCCTTGTCGAAGCGGTAGAGCGTGAAGCCCTTGCCGTCGACCACGATCGTGCCGAGCCCGGCCGACTGCGCGGTGTGCACGCCGGCCGAGCCGCCCGACGCGGCGGACGGCGGGGAGGTGGTGGACGCGGACGAGGGGGAGGGGGAACCGGAGCCGGAGGAGGAGCCGCAGGCGGCGAGTGCCAGGGCCAGGCAGGCCGCGCCGGCGCCCGCGACGGCCGTACGGCGCCGGTTGGAGACGGTCATGATTGACCTCCCGTGATGACGAAGGTCGCCGCCGGAGCGGCGCTCGTCCTCGTATACGCATACGGGGCCGCGCCGTCTCAAAGGAGCACGAGGAAAATCACCGGCAATTCGGAATCCCCCGCCCGTCCCACCGCAGAACTCCCCCAACCGGCGGGGACCCGGCACACCGGGCCCCCGAAAGCCGCTGCCCGCGCTCGGGGCGCGGGCAGCGGCGGTGCGGGTCGGGCCGGGGTCAGTGGAAGGTGTGCTCCTCGGCCGGGAAGGCCCCGCCGACCACGTCGCCGGCGAACGCCTTCGCCGCGTCGCCCAGCGTCGCCCGCAGGTCGGCGTACTGCTTGGTGAAGCGCGGCACCTTGCCGCCGGTCAGGCCGGCCATGTCGGTCCACACCAGCACCTGCGCGTCGGTGTCCGGGCCGGCGCCGATGCCGATGGTGGGGATGTGCAGCGAACGGGTGACCTCGGTGGCCACCTCGGCCGGCACCAGTTCGAGGACCAGGGCGAAGGCGCCCGCGTCCTGGGCCGCCTTCGCGTCCCTGATGAGCTGGTGGGCGGCCTCGTCGCCGCGGCCCTGCACGCGGTAGCCGAGGGTGTTCACGGACTGCGGGGTCAGGCCCAGGTGCGCCATGACCGGGATGCCGGCCCGCACGATGGTCTCGGTCTGGGCGAGCGAGCGCTCCCCGCCCTCCAGCTTGACCGCGCCGACCCCGGCCTCCTTGACCAGCCGGGTCGCGTTGCGCAGCGCCTGGACCGGGCCCTCCTGGTACGAGCCGAAGGTCAGGTCCGCGACGATCAGCGCGCGGCTGGTGCCGCGGACCACGGCCGCCGACAGCATCGTCATGTGGTCCATGGTGACCGGGACGGTGGTGTCGTAGCCCAGGTGACAGTTGCCCATCGAGTCGCCGACGAGCAGGACGGGGATGCCGGCGTCGTCGAAGACCGAGGCGGTCATCGCGTCGTACGCGGTGAGCATCGGCCACTTCTCGCCGCGCTCCTTGGCGGCGGCGATGTCGTGCACGGTGACGCGGCGGGTACGGGGGGAGGTGCCTCCGTAGAGCGCTTTCGGGTTGTCGGCCGATGTCTGGGCAGCGGGAAGTTGCGTCATGGTGACGGCTCCTTCATGTCATCTCGAGGCGCCCTGACGGCGTCCCCGGATCGGTTCCATGCTGGCACGGGCGGCCGCGTCCGGAAAGGGGAGCCACTGAGAACCCCGTCTCACCCCCCGGGCTGCCCCGGTCCCACCCGGGCTGGGTGCCCTTGCGCAGGGCCTTGCCTTCCCCGCTCCACGGGGTGGGGGCTGCTGCGTAAGGGGGTGCCCTACCAGGGGCGCGGGGAACTGCGCGCTCAGCCGGCCACCGGCCGGTGGTCCGGATTCAGACCGCAAGGGGCTGGGCCTGCGGGCCCGGCGCGCCACCGTCGTGGCTGGTCGCGCAGTTCTCCCCCTCCCCCAGACTCCGTCCGGGGGTACCCCCAGCGCCCCTGAAAAACGCGGCGCCGTCCCGCGCGAGGGGACCCGGCTTCCGGGAAGCGCGGACCTCGGCGCGTGAAGCAGGGGCGGGTCGCTCGGGGATGGGGGCCGTGCCCTGGGAGGAAGGGGCGGGTCGGTCGGGGATGGGGGTGGGCCCGGGAGGGGGACGTGACGCTCCCCACCCAGCCAGCGCAGCGACATCGCGTCGGAGTGACGATTACACTGACCCCGTGCCTCAACTACGCCTCGCCCTGAATCAGATCGACTCCCGCGTCGGCGACATCGCCGGCAACTGCGAAGCGGTCCTGCACTGGACCCGGCACTCCGCCGGGCGCGGAGCCCACCTCGTGGCCTTCCCCGAGATGATGCTCACCGGCTACCCCGTGGAGGACCTGGCCCTGCGCTCCTCCTTCGTGGAGGCCAGCCGCGCGGCCCTGGTGGACCTCGCCCGCCGGCTCGCCGACGAGGGCCTGGGCGAGCTGCCCGTGGTCGTCGGCTACCTGGGCCGCAGCGAGAACGCCCAGCCGAAGTTCGGCCAGCCCGCGGGCGCCCCGCAGAACTGCGCCGCGGTCCTGCACCGCGGCAAGGTCGCGCTGCGCTTCGCCAAGCACCACCTGCCCAACTACGGCGTGTTCGACGAGTTCCGCTACTTCGTGCCCGGCGACACCATGCCGGTGATCCGGGTCCGCGGCGTCGACGTGGCGCTGGCGATCTGCGAGGACCTGTGGCAGGACGGCGGCCGGGTGCCGGCCGCCCGCGCCGCCGGCGCCGGCCTGCTGCTGTCGGTGAACGCCTCGCCGTACGAGCGGGACAAGGACGACACCCGCCTGGAGCTGGTCCGCAAGCGCGCCCAGGAGGCGGGCTGCACGATCGCGTACCTGGCGATGGTCGGCGGCCAGGACGAGCTGGTCTTCGACGGCGACTCGATCGTGGTCTCCGAGCGCGGCGAGGTGATCGCGCGGGCCCCGCAGTTCGCCGAGGAGTGCGTGCTGCTCGACCTGGAGCTGCCCGCCGCGCGCCGAGCGGACCCCGTCCGGCCGGGTGCGACGACGGCCTGGAGATCCAGCACGTCACGCTCTCCGACGGTGCCGGTGGCGCCGTACACCCCGCAGTACCCCGGCAGGGAGGCCGAGCGGCTCGGCGACGAGGCGGAGGTCTACGGGGCCCTGGTGACCGGCCTGCGCGCGTACGTCGGGAAGAACGGCTTCCGCTCGCGTGCTGATCGGCCTGTCCGGCGGCATCGACTCGGCGCTGGTCGCCGCCATCGCCTGCGACGCGATCGGCGCGGAGAACGTCTACGGCGGTCGCGATGCCGTCGGCGTACTCCTCGGAGCACTCCGAGGGCGACGCGGCCGAGCTGGCCCGCCGTACCGGCCTGCACCTGCGTACGGTCCCGATCGCGCCGATGTTCGACGCGTACATGGGCTCGCTGGGCCTGACCGGGCTCGCCGAGGAGAACCTCCAGTCCCGGCTGCGCGGGGTGACCCTGATGGCGCATCTCCAACCAGGAGGGCCAGATCGTGCTGGCCCCGGGCAACAAGAGCGAGCTGGCGGTCGGCTACTCCACGCTCTACGGCGACTCGGTGGGCGCGTACGGCCCGATCAAGGACGTCTACAAGACGACCGTCTTCCGGCTCGCCCGCTGGCGCAACGCCGAGGCCGAGGCGAAGGGCGAGACCCCGCCGATCCCGGAGAACTCCATCGCCAAGCCGCCCAGCGCCGAGCTGCGGCCCGGCCAGGTCGACACCGACTCGCTGCCCGACTACGACGTCCTGGACCGCGTCCTGGAGCTCTACGTCGACCGGGACCAGGGCCGCGAGGAGATCGTCGCGGCCGGGTACGACGCCGAGTTGGTGACGCGCATCCTGAAGCTCACGGACACGGCCGAGTACAAGCGGCGGCAGTACCCGCCGGGTACGAAGATCTCCGCGAAGGGCTTCGGCAAGGACCGCCGCCTCCCCATCACCAACCGCTGGCGCGAGGGTTCTTGACGGGGGCCCCGCGCCTCTGAGGAGTGGGGCGCCCTACTAAGGGGCGCGAGGAACTGCGCGAGCAACCACCCACCGGCCGGTGGTCCGGGAACGGCGGGACGGGGCACCCCGGGCGGTCAGGGCCGGCCCCAGGGGACGGGGCACCCGGGCGGTCAGGGGCCACCCGACACGACCTCATCCCGTCCACAGACGGAGGACCGCCGTCACGGCCACCGCCGCCAGGATGGCAACAGGTACGCCCGCCCCGTACCGCCGCAGTACGGGCACGGCGGCGAGCCCGGCGAGCACGGTGGGGTCCAGAGCGCTCCAGCGGGGTCCCGCGACGTCCGCCACGACGAATCCGGCGAGCAGCGCCGGGGCGATGAGCGCGATCACGGACCGGGCGCGCGCGGGCAGTTCACGGCTGCCCAGGACGGCAGGGCCGATGGCCTTGAAGGCGAAACTGAGCAGGGCGGTGGCCCCGATGGCGAGCCAGGGCGTCATCGCGCGGCCTTCGCGGTGG
Organism: uncultured Actinomycetota bacterium; assembly: GCA_963820715.1. Classification (GTDB taxonomy): domain Bacteria; phylum Actinomycetota; class Actinomycetes; order Streptomycetales; family Streptomycetaceae; genus Actinacidiphila. The sequence continues at coordinate 70,209 of CAWGAU010000015.1, forward strand.
GCCCGGCGGGCTCGGCGGACGGCACGGGCCGGGCGGACGGCTCCGCGACGGGTCTGACGAGAGCGATCAGGGCGGCGAGGGGCGCGCCGATCAGGGCCGGTCCGGTGGGCAGGACGCAGATCAGCCCTGCCACGACGACCGCGCCGACCACGGCTGGCAGCCGGTTGGCACGCTCCCTGCGGACCTCGTCGAGCAGGAGCGCCACGAACAGCGCCGGCGTGAGTACGTCCAGCCCGAGGCTGTGCCGGAGCTGCGGGTCCGGGGCGAGGGCGACGCCCAGCGCCGTGCCCGCGACCCAGGCCGGCCACTGGATCACGCTCGCGCCGAAGAGCAGGTGCCGGTCGAACCGGCCGCCGCCGAGGTGCGCGGCGGCCCACGAGCCGTCGACCACCGCCTGGCCCTCCAGCGCCCGGCGCAGCCGCCCGCCGCGCAGGTCGCCGGCGACGGCGATGCCCATGGGCAGGAACCGGCTGTTGATCAGGGCGGCGGCCGTGACGGCCGCCGCCGTGCCACCGCCGGTTCCCAGGGCCGCCACCAGGGCGAACTGCGCCGAGGCGGAGAAGACGACCAGCGAGCACAGGACGGGCCCGAGCAGGCCCCAGCCCTGTGCCTGGGTGATCGCGCCGAAGCTGACAGCGAGCAGGAACGAGGACGCCGCCAGCCCTGACCCGATCCTGAGACCGGAGCGGAAGCGCTCGCGCGGTGTGGCGCCGGCCTGCGCCGGCGGGGAGCTTGCCATACGCGGAGGCTAACAGGCATAAACGCATTTGCACATTAGGTAGGTAGGATGGCGGAGTGACCGAAGAGCAGAGCGGAAGCGGTGGCTCCACGGCGGCGAGGAGCGCGCACACGCCTGACGCGGGCGTGTCGCTCGTGGGCGGGCACCCGGTGCTGGACTTCGCCAACACCGTCGCCTGGCGTACGGACCCGGCCCGGTCCGTCGAGCGGGTGACCGGCGCCGCCGCATGGGTGCGATGGGCGGCCGCCGCCGGACTGCTCACCCCGCGGCAGTCCGCGGAACTGCTCGACGCGACGGCAGCGGCCGATCCGGAGCGGGTCCGGCGCCGACTGGCCTCGCTGGAGGGCCTGCGGGCCGCGCTGTGGGCCGTCCTGGACGCTCTCACCGACGGCCGAGCCGCCGCCGCCCGACGCGTGGGAGACGCTGCGCCGGTCCGTCCTGCTGGCCCGCGAGAACTCCGAACTGCCGCCCGCCTTCCCGCTGCGCTGGCAGCCCGGCGCGGCTGAGCTCAACGACGTCGGCCACGCGCTCGCGCTGCACGCCGAGGAACTGCTCGGCGGACCGTCCCTGTCCCGGGTGCGGCGCTGCGAGGGCCCGGGCTGCGGGTGGTTCTTCCTCGACCGCAGCCGCAGCGGTACCCGGCGCTGGTGCAGCTCCGGCGATTGCGGCAACCGCGACCGGGTCCGCCGCCACTACTCCCGTACGCGTTCGCAGTGACGCACGCGGGGTTCCGGACCTGGCGGTCAGGGCAGTTGGAGCCGCGCCTCGATCGGGAGATGATCGCTGCCCGTCTGCGGCAGGGTCCAGGACGACCGGGGCGCGATCCCCTTGACCATGATCTGGTCGATCCGGGCCATCGGGAAGGCGGCCGGCCAGCTGAAGCCCATGCCGTTGCCCGCGGCGCCCTGCGTGGACCGCATCTGCGAGGTGACCGACGCGAGCGCCCGGTCGTTCATCGTGCCGTTGAGGTCGCCGAGCAGCACCACGCTGTGCACCGGCTCCGCGGCGATGGCCTGGCCGAGCGCGTCGGCGGCGCTGTCCCGCTGACCCGCGGTGAACCCGGCGTCGAACTTCACCCGTACGGACGGCAGATGCGCCACGTAGACCGCGACCGTGCCGTGCGGGGTGCTCAACGTCGCGCGCATGGCGCGGGTCCAGCCCATCTTGATGTCCACCGGCTGCACCCCGGACATCGGGTACCTGCTCCACAGCCCGACCGTGCCCTGCACCGAGTGGTACGGGTACGCGGCCGCCAGATCGCGGGCGTAGCGCGGTGCTTCGGTGGTCGCCAGCTCCTCCAGGGCGACGACGTCGGCGCCGGCCCTGACGACGTCCCGCGCGGTGCCGTCGGGGTCGGGGTTCGCGGCGTTGACGTTGTGGGTGAGCACGGTGAGGTCGCCGCCGGAGGACGCCTTGTCGGTGATCAGCCCGCCGAAGAGGTTCAGCCACACGGCGGCCGGCAGCACGACCGCGAGCAGCGCGGTGGCCGAGCGGCGCGCCAGCGCCACCGCGAGCAGCACCGGCACGGCCAGGCCCAGCCAGGGCAGGAACGTCTCCAGCAGGCTGCCGAGATTGCCTATCCGGTTGGGCAGGCCGGCGTGGAAGACCAGCAGGCCGGCCAGGACGAGGGCGGAGAGCGCCGTGAGGATGCCGCGGCGCCACATTCCGGCCGGCCGCCACCATCGCAGGAAGCGGTCCGAGAGGCGGGCGCCGGCGCCGGAGCGGCCGCCCCGGCGCGGGGTGCGACCGCCGCCCGTGGTCGGGTCCGTGCTGCTCTGCGCCTGGGTCATGAAAGATCCTTGCCTGCCGCTTGCCCGTGCTCCGACCATAGGGGATCGGTATATGAAGCGACGGGTGGCGGGGGTGGGCGGGTTCCGCGGCGCGGCGCGCGGTGACACAACCCGCACATTTCGATCCGAGCTCTCCCCGCCTCCCCGGGCCTGGGCTGCCCTTGCGCAGGGCGGCGTCCCCAGGCCTTCCCCGGGGTCGGGGTGCCCTTGCGCGGGGCGGCGCCATGTCTTTTACCGGGGGTGGGGCGCCCTTGCCCGGAGCCCCGCCCGCCTTCCCCCGCGTCGGGGTGCCTTTGCGCGGAGCCGCGCACATCTTCCCCGGGCTCGGGGTGCTCTTGCGCGGGGCGGCGGATCCGTCTTTTACGGGGGTGGGGCGCCCCTGCGTGGAGCTGTGCAGGCATTCCCCGGGTACGGGGGTGTCTTTGCGTGGAGCCGTGCCGCGTCTTCCCCGGGGTCGGGGTGCCTTTGTGCGTTGACGGCGCCAAGTTTCTTACGCATGTAGGGCGCCCTTGCGTGAGGGCTCGCACGTCTTCCCCGGGGTCGGGGTGCCTTTGCGCGGGGCGGCGCCCGGTTTTTTTAGGGGCGCGGGGAACTGCGTGACAAGCCACGACGGTGGCGCGCCGGGCCCGCAGGCCCAGCCCCTTGCGGTCTGAATCCGGACCACCGGCCGGTGGCCGGCTGCTCGCGCAGTTCCCCGCGCCCCTGATAGGGCGCCCTCGTACGCAACGGCACCCACCCCGCGGAGCTGGGAAAGTGCCGCCCTCCGCGAGGGCACCCCCGCCCAGGGGGAGACGTGGCGAGCCCCACGCAGGGGCGCCCCCGCCCGGTGGAAGGGTGCCGTGCTTACGCGGGGGCACCCCGGCAGGGGCGGGGCACCCCGCGTGGAGCGGTCAGCCGCGAAGCCAGACCGCAGTGTCCTTGGGCACGCGCCCATCCTCCCCGAGCGGCCCCGACGTAAGAAGCAACTCCTCGTGCGCGGGCAACTCCGCAGGAGCGTCACCGAGGTTGACCAGGCAGATGAACTCCCCGGTACGGCGGAAGGCCAGCACCCCGCCCGCCGTGTCGATCCAGCTCATCGGCCCGTCGCCCAGACCGGCCTCCGCCCGGCGCAGCCTGAGCGCCGCCCGGTACAGCGAGAGCATCGAGGACGGGTCGGCGGACTGGACCTCGGCGGTGCGCCCCGCCCACTCCGCCGGCTGCGGAAGCCACGGCCGCGCCGACGACTCCGGGCTGAAGCCGAACGGCGTGCTGTCGCCTGACCACGGCAGCGGCACCCGGCAGCCGTCGCGGCCCGGGTCGGTGCCGCCCGAGCGCAGGTACATCGGGTCCTGGAGCCGGTCGGCCGGGATGTCCTCGACCTCGGGCAGCCCCAACTCCTCGCCCTGGTAGACGTAGACGGAGCCGGGCAGCGCCAGCGTCAGCAGCGCGGCGGCCCGGGCCCGGCGGGTGCCCTGCTCCAGATCGGTCGGCGTGCCGAACGCCTTCGTGGCGAAGTCGAACCCGGTGTCGGCGCGGCCGTAGCGGGTGACCGTACGCGTCACGTCGTGGTTGCACAGCACCCAGGTGGCGGGCGCGCCCACCGGCCGGTGCGCGGCCAGCGTGGTGTCGATGGACGACCCGCAGCCGGGCCGGCTCCCACGGGCAGGCCAGGAAGTCGAAGTTGAAGGCGGTGTGCATCTCGTCGGGCCGCAGGTAGCGGGCGAACCGCTCGGCGTCGGGCATCCACACCTCGCCGACCAGGATGCGGGTGTCGGGGTAGGAGTCCGCGATCCGCCGCCAGCCGCGGTAGATGTCGTGCAGGTCGTCCCGGTCGACGTACGGGTGCGCGGGCACCACCGCGTCGGCGCCGGCGGCCGGGTCGGGCAGGTCGGGCAGCTCCGGGTCCTTGGTGACCAGGGCGGCGGAGTCGATCCGCACCCCGCCCGCGCCGCGGTCGAACCAGAAGCGCAGCACGTCCTCGTGCTCGGTCCGCACGTCGGCGTGGTTCCAGTTGAGGTCGGGCTGCTCGGAGTCGAAGAGGTTGAGGAACCAGTCGCCGGGGGTGCCGTCCGGGTCGGTGGTCCGGGTCCAGGCGGGGCCGCCGAACTGCGAGGGCCAGTTGTTGGGCGGCAGTTCGCCGTGCTCGCCGCGGCCGGGCCGGAACCAGAACCGCTCCCGGGCCGGGGAGCCAGGACCGGCCGCCAGCGCCTCGCGGAACCACGGGTGGGCGGCCGATATGTGGTTGGGCACGATGTCGATGATCGTCCTGATGCCCAGCGCGAGGGCCTCGGAGATCAGCTTCTCGGCCTCGGCCAGGGTGCCGAACACCGGGTCGATGTCGCGGTAGTCGGCGACGTCGTAGCCGCCGTCGGCCATCGGCGAGGGGTACCAGGGGTTGAACCACAGGGCGTCGACGCCCAGCTCGGCCAGGTACGGAAGGCGGGACCGCACGCCGGCGAGATCACCGGTCCCGTCGCCGTTGCTGTCGGCGAAGCTCCGCGGATAGACCTGGTAGATGACCGCGCCGCGCCACCAGTTCTCGTCGGCCTCGGGCTGAGGGGTGTCTGCCACGTCAACGTCCTTTCGGGCAGGTGGGACCCCGCCGCCGGCCCCTGATGGCGGGGATGTTGACATGAGGACCGGCGGCGGAGTGCTGATGGGTGGTGCGTCGGGAGAGACGGTGCGGTGGCCCGCTGCCCGGTCAGCCCTTGAGGCTGCCCGCGGTCAGGCCGGACATGATGTTGCGCTGGAAGAGCAGGAAGATCAGCAGGGTCGGCACCGCGGAGATGGCGAGCGCCGCGATGATGATGTTCTCCGGCACGCCCTGCGAGAGCGAGTTGATGCCGAGGTTGATCGGCTGCTTGTTCGGGTCGGGCTCCACCAGCATCGGCCAGAGGAAGTCCTTCCAGACGTTGACCACCGCGAAGATCGACACCACGCCCAGGATCGGCCGGGACATCGGCAGGATGATCGACCACAGCGTGCGCAGCGGACCGGCGCCGTCGATCGCGGCTGCGTGCATCAGGTCGTTCGGTATCGAGTCGAAGAACCGCTTCAGCAGGAAGATGTTGAAGCCGTTGGCGACGGTCGGCAGCCAGATCGCCCACGGGGTGCCGATCAGGTTGAAGTGCAGCAGCGGCAGGTCGAGCACCGTCACGTACTGCGGCACGATCAGCACGGCCGACGGGATCATCAGCGTGGCGAGCATGCCGGCCAGGATGACGTTGCCGAACACCGGCCGCAGCTTGGAGACGGCGTACGCGGCGGCGACGTCGAAGACGAGTTGGAAGAGCAGCGCGCCGAACGCGTAGTACAGGGTGTTGAAGAGCAGCCGGGCGAGCTTCAACTGGGTCCACGCGGTGTGGTAGTTGCCCGCCTTGGGGTGCTTGGGGAAGTACGTGGGCGGGTTGGCGACGACCTCGCTGGCGGACTTGAAGCCGCCGGTGACCATCCAGTACAGCGGGCCGAGGAAGACCAGGGTGAACACGACGAGCACCACGGTCAGCACGATCCGGTAGGTGATCCGGCCCTTGCGGCGGCTGAGCGCGGCGGACGAGATCAGGGTGCGGTTCTGCGCGGAGGCGAGTGTGGCCATGGTCCGTCATCCGTCCTGGTCGCTGCGGCTGAGTCGCGTGTACAGGCCGGAGAAGGCGACCAGTACCAGCAGCAGGAAGAGGCCCAGCGCCGCGGCGCTGCCGAGGTTGTTGTAGCGGAATCCGTACTGGTAGATCATGTACACGACCGTCATCGTGGAGTTCTCCGGGCCGTTGCCGCCGGCCAGCACGAAGACGTTGGTGAACTCCTGCATGGTCGCCACGATCTGGAGCAGCAGCATCAGCGACAGCACCATGCGGGTCTGCGGGATCGTGACGTGCCAGATCTTGCTCCACAGCCCGGCGCCGTCGAGGTCGGCCGCCTCGTACAGCTCGCCGGGGATGTTCTGGAGCGCGGCCAGGTAGATCAGGGTGGCGCTGCCCATGCTCATCCAGGTGGCCGCGATCACCACCGAGATCATCGCGGTGTGCGAGGAGTCCAGCCACTGCGACGTCGGCAGGTGCAGGAACTTCAGGATGTGGTTGAACAGCCCGTAGTCCGGGTCGTAGAAGTACTTGAAGAGCAGGCCGCCGGCCACCGGCGGGAGCATCACCGGCAGGTAGACGAGGATGCGCAGGTACGCCTGCGCGTGCCGCAGTTCGTTCAGGATGATCGCGACGAAGAACGGCACCGCGAACCCGATGACCAGCGCGTAGCCGGTGTACTCGGCGGTGTTCTTCCAGGCGGTCCAGAAGTACGGGTCGTGGTAGACGCGGTCGAGGTTCTTCATCCCGACCCAGGACGTCACACCGCGCTTGGTTCTGCTGGAAGCTCATGATGAACTCGCGGACCATCGGGTACCACGAGAACGCCAGGAAGCAGACCACGGCGCCGATCAGGAAGCCGTACGCCTGGAGGTTGTGCGACACCTTGCGGCTCAGCCCGGACCTCGGGCGTGCTCGCGCGCGGACCGGCCGGGCGCCCGGCGTGGCGCTTGGTCGTTTTCTCGGGGACGGTCGTCGCCGCCATGGACGCTCCTCGGCAGGATGTGGTGCGGTGAGGTCGGGTGCCGCGGAGCGGGGGCCGGTCGCCGACCGGCCCCCGCGGGGCCGCGTGGTTACTGGCTGGCCGCCAGCAGCTGGTTCACCTGGTCGGTCGCGGTGCTGAGCAGCTTGTCGATGTCGGCGTTCTTGTTGGTCAGTACGCCGGACATCACGGTGTCGAGCACGGTGTAGATCTTCTGCGCGTTCGGCGGCTCGGGGAGCACCGGCACCTGAGCGTCGGTGTACGCCTTGAAGTTGTCCACCGGGATGGTGGCGCTGGCCGTCTTGAGCTGGGTGTCCTGGTCCTTGGACGCGCCCTTGAAGAAGAACGGCTCGGGCAGGCCGACCGGCAGGCCGTCCGCCTTGGTGCGCGCGTAGTCGAACTGGCCCTTGCCCAGGGTCAGGTACTTGAAGTTGATCCAGGCGATGCCGGCCTTGATCTGGTCGGGGCTGTCCGACTTCTTGAACATGTAGTCGTTGCCGCCCATGAGGGCGATCTTGCCGCCGGGGATCGGCCCCATGCCGAGGTCCTTGTAGTCGGCCTTGTACTGCTGGACTTCCAGCGTCACGTCGTCCGGCGCGCCCACGTACATGCCGATCTTGCCGGTGCCCATGGCCTTCTGCACGTCGCCCCAGACCAGGCCGGGGGTGGCGGGCATGGACTTGTCGGTCCAGCGCATGTCGTGCAGGGACTGGCAGGACCGCCTTGGTACCCGGCGCGTTGAAGCTGGCCTTGGTGCCGTCGGCGGTGACCGCGCGCACGCCCATGCCGTTCATCTCGGACGCCAGGTGCCAACCGCCCTGGTTGCCGGCCGAGTTGTCCATGTAGCCGTTGATGCCCTTGCTGCCCAGCTTGTCCTGGATGGTCTTCGCGTCCTGGCGGACCTGGTCCCAGGTGGTCGGCGGGGTGTTCGGGTCGAGGCCGGCCTCCTGGAAGATCTTGCGGTTGTAGATGAGGCCCATCTGGTAGTTCGACGTGGGCAGACCGTAGAGCTTGCCGCCGTCCTTGAGGACGTCGAGCACGCTCGGGTCGATGTCGGCGAGCGCCGGGATCGTCTTGGCGTTGACGTAGCCGGAGATGTCGGCGGCCTGGCCGGCGTCGAGGACCTGCTGCAGGTCGGTGTAGTACGTGTAGAACGTGTCCGTCTCACTGCTGCCCTGGAGCTGCGCGGTGAACTTGGCCGGGTCCTCGCACGGGAAGGCGTCCTTGCTCTTCACCGTGACGTTCGGGTAGATCTGGTTGAACGCGGCGACGTCGTTGATCCACTCGCTGGCGCTCGGCCTTCTTCGTGGTCGGCGGCTCGCAGTCGACGCTGATGGTCACCTTGGTGCTCTTGGCCAAGGGGGTTCCCGCGGTGGAGCTGCCGGCCTTGCTCCCGGAGTTGTCCTTCTTGCTACTGGAGCACGCGGCACCGGTCAATCCGATGCCGGCGACCAGCGCGACTGCCACCAGTCTGCGGTAGCCGATTCTGCTCATCTTCAACCCTTCCCCTGAACCACTGCGCGTCGTTGGACTGCGATCTGGGACCCCCGCGGCACATGGTGCACATGTTGTCCGGCGCAGGAGTGCGCCGCCGTCCCGGGTTGGCTCAACGTACTTAACCCGATAGATGTCCGCAAGATGTCGCGCGAATTTCGCAAAGACACGACTCGGTCACGACGTACCGGCGTGGGTGCCTTTGCGCCTGGCGGCGCCTTACGGGGCCCTCGGTGGTCGCCCTCGCGGACGAGGGCACGCACCCCGGGGCGCGAGGACGCGGCTGCGGAAGGCGGCGCCTTACCAGGGGCGCGGGGAACTGCGCGAGCAACCGGCCACCGGCCGGTGGTCCGGATTCCCCGCCGCGGGGGCTGGGCCTGCGGGCCCGGCGCGCCAGCCGTCGTGGCTTGTCGCGCAGTTCCTCCCCCAGACTCCGTCCGGGGGTACCCCCAGCGCCCCTAAAAAACAGGGCGCCGCCCTGCGCAAGGGCAACCCGGGCCCGGGGGAGGGGGCGCTGGCTGCCGCGAGGGACCGTGAAGGCATGGGAGAGGGCGCCCTTGGGGTGCAAGGGCGCCCTGGGCGCTGGGGGAGGGGGCGCGGCCCTTACGGGGCGGCGCCCTCTCCGGAGGAGGCTACGCCGTGGCGCGGGCCTCCGGGTGCGGGATGCGAGCCGCGTCCCGTACCGGCCCGGTGGACCCCCGCACCACCAACTCCGGCTCGAAGAACAGCTCGTCGTGGTCGACCGACGCCCCGCTGATCTCGCCGGCCAGCAGGTCCACCGCGGCCCGCCCCATCGCCTCGATCGGCTGCCGCACGGTGGTCAGCGGCGGCTCCGTGCAGTTCATCAGCGAGGAGTCGTCGTAACCGATGACCGACACGTCCTCGGGCACCGACAGCCGGCGCCTGCGGGCGGCCCTGATGGTGCCGAGCGCCAGCAGGTCGGAGGCGCAGATGAAAGCGGTGATGCCGCGGGCCAGCAGCCGGCTGGCCGCGGCCTGGCCGCCCTCCAGGGTGAACAGCGCGTGCTCGACGGTGACCGAGGGGTCCACCCGGCGGGCGGCGGCGAGTTTGCGGCGCGACGGCACGTGGTCGGGCGGGCCGAGCACCAGGGCGATCCGCTGGTGGCCGAGCGAGATGAGGTGGTTCATCGCCTGCTCGACGGCGACCGCGTCGTCGCAGCTCACGCGTGGGAAGTCGAGATGGTCGATGGCCGCGTTCATCAGCACGGTCGGCAGGTTGCGTTCGGCGAGTCGGGCGTAGTGGTCGTGCGGTGACTCGGCCTGCGCGTAGAGGCCGCCGAAGAAGACCACGCCGGAGACGTGCTGCTGGAGCAGCAACTCCACGTAGTCCGCCTCGGAGACGCCGCCGGCGGTCTGCGTGCACAGCACGGGGGTGAACCCCTGCTGCGCCAGCGCACCGCCGACCACTTCCGCGAAAGCGGGGAAAATCGGGTTCTGCAGCTCGGGCATGACCATGCCGACCAGCCGGGCACGTTCCCCGCGCAGCTGGGTGGGCCGTTCGTATCCGAGCACGTCAAGGGCGGTGAGGACCGCAGCCCGGGTCGCGTCGGAGACGCCCGGCTTCCCGTTCAGCACGCGGCTGACGGTGGCCTCACTCACCCCGACCTTCTTTGCCACCTCGGCAAGTCGTCGTGTCATGGCGTCGATTCTAGTACAGGTATCGCAAGTTTCTTGCGGTCTATTTGCGGGATCTCTGCAAGTCATCCAATTTTTGCGAAATCTGATCGACATATTGCTGTCCTGCGTTCGTCATCCCTAGGGTGTGCGTCACATCAGCGACACCCGCCAGAAGGGAACCCCCCACCCCATGGACATCAGACGTCGCTCGTCGCTCTGGCTCGCCTCGGCCACCGCGGCAGCGGTCGCCGCCGGCGGTCTCGCCGCCTTCGCGATGACCACCACCTCGGCCACGGCGGCCCCCAGGACATCAAGCGTCTCGCCCTTCGACGTCAGCGGTGGCGCCTCCGTGCCGTTCACCGAGTACGAGGCCGAGGCCGCGAGCACCAACGGCTCGGTGATCGGCCCCGACTACACGCAGGGCACCGTCGCCTCCGAGGCGTCGGGCCGCAGCGCGGTCACCCTCAACGGCACGGGCAAGTACGTCGAGTTCACGCTCACCAAGGCGGCCGACGCCGTCGACGTGGCGTACAACCTGCCGCAGGGCTCCTCCGGCACGGTCTCGGTCTACGTCAACGGGACCAAGCTCAGCCAGAAGCTCGCGGTCACCTCGCAGTACAGCTACGTGGACACCGGCCAGATCGCCGGGTCCAAGACGCACCACTTCTTCGACGACTCCCGTATACAACTGGGCCAGAACCTCGAACTCGGGCGACAAGGTCAAGCTCCAGCTCGACTCCGGCGACACCGGCACCGCCACCATCGACGTCGCCGACTTCGAGCAGGTCGCGGCGCCGCCTCCCAGCCGGCCGGCTCGGTCTCCGTGGTCACCGACGGCGCCGACCCCAGCGGCAGCGGCGACTCGACCCAGGCGTTCCGCCAGGCGATCACCGACGCCAAGGCGCAGGGCGCCGAAGTCTGGATCCCGCAGGGCGACTTCAAGATCACCTCGCAGCTCCCGGTGGACGCCGTCACGCTGCGCGGCGCCGGCAACTGGTACTCGGTGGTGCACAGTTCGCACTTCATCGACCAGACCAGCGCCAGCGGCAACACCAAGCTCTACGACTTCGCCGTCATCGGCGACGTCAGCGTCCGCAACGACGGCTCGCCCGACAACTTCATCACCGGCAGCCTCGGCCCGAACTCCGTGGTCTCCGGGATGTGGGTGCAGCGCGAGAAGTGCGGCTTCTGGCTGACGGGCAACAACAACAACCTCACGGTGGAGAACAACCGGATCATCGGCACCACCGCCGACGGCCTCAACCTCGACGGCAGCGCGCAGGGCGTCACCGTCAAGAACAACTTCCTGCGCAACCAGGGCGACGACTCGCTCGCCATGTGGTCGCTGGGCTCGCCGGACACCGGCAACACCTTCACCGGCAACACCATCGTGCAGCCCAACCTGGCCAACGGCATCGCGATCTACGGCGGTTCGAACAACACCGCCTCCGACAACGTGATCGCCGACACCAACGCCCTCGGCAGCGGCCTGGCCGTCTCCAACCAGGCGTTCCTCCAGCCGTTCAACCCGCTGTCGGGCAAGGTCACCGTCTCCGGCAACACCCTGATCCGCACCGGCGCGATGAACCCCAACTGGAGCCACCCGATGGGCGCGCTGCGGGTCGACTCGTACGACTCCGCGATCACCACGGTCGACGTGCAGATCACCAACACCAGCTTCATCGACAGCCCGTACAGCGACTTCGAGTTCGTCTCGGGCGGCGGCCACGGCTACGACGTCAGCGGGGTGACGGTCAGCGGCGCGACCGCCACGGGCACCGGCACCGTGGTGGTCCAGGCCGAGACCCCGGGCTCGGCGACCTTCTCCAACGTGACGGCCACCGGCACCGGCGCGACCGGCGTCTACAACTGCTCGTACCCGACGAACATGCCGCCCTTCACCCTCAACCTGGGCTCGGGCAACAGCGGTTGGACCGGCACCTGGCCGGACTGCACCACCTGGCCGCAGCCGGGCGGCGGCGACAGCAGCGGCGGCAGCAGCAGCGGCACCACGGGCGGCTCGACCACCCCGCCCGCCGGACGGCAACCTCGCCAAGGGCCACCCGGCCACCGACACCGGGCACACGGACGTCTACGTGGCCTCCAACGCGGTGGACGGCGACGCCAACACGTACTGGGAGAGCACGGACAACGCGTTCCCGCAGTCGCTGACCGTCGATCTCGGCTCGGCGCAGACCGTCGGGCGGCTCGTGCTGAAGCTGCCGCCGGCCTCGGCGTGGGCCACCCGCACGGAGACGCTCTCCGTGCTCGGTTCGACGGACAACAGCGCGTACAGCACGCTCAAGGGGTCGGCCGGTTACACGTTCGATCCCTCTTCGGGGAACGCCGTGACCGTCAACCTCACGCCGGTGAGTACGCGGTACCTGCGGCTGACGTTCACCGCCAACACGGGGTGGCCTGCGGCCCAGCTCTCGGAATTGGAGGCGTACGCCTCCTGACCTCCCAGCGGTGCCTTTCCCGCTCCCGGGGTGGGTGCCTCACCCGCTCCGCGGGGTGGGTGCTCTTGCGGATGAGAGCGCCCTCCCCAGGGCGGGGGTGCCCTTGCGGAGGGGCCGCACCTTCTGCGGCGCGCGGGGGTGCCGTTGTGCCCGGCGGTGCCTTACCAGGGGCGCGGGGCGGGTGCCTCCGCGGAAGTGGGTCAGCACCCAGGGGCGCTGGGGGTACCCCCGGACGGAGTTCGGGGGAGGAACTGCGCGGGCAACCGGCCACCGGCCGGTGGTCCGGATTCCCGCCGCAAGGGGCTGGGCCTGCGGGCCCGGTGCGCCACCGTCGTGGCTTGTCGCGCAGTTCCCCGCGCCCCTGTAGGTGCTGCCCTTCCGCAAAGGGCCCCCCCCCCGGAAGGGGCGGGGCGGCGACCCGCGCAAGGGGACCCTGGGCCCGGAAAAGGGGGGCGCACGTTCGCGTGCGGGGGGAGCCTAGGCCGGGCGCGGAGGCCGTGTCGCGGAGGTGGAGCGCGCGCAGCGCAATCTCCGTGGCGAACCGGTCATCCGGCCGGGTGAGCTGATCCCCGAACGCCCGGTCCAGAATCCGCAACCGATAGCGGACCGTCTGCGGGTGCACCCCCAACTGCTCGGCGACCTGGCCCGCCGTGCCCCTGGTGGTCAGCCAGATCCGCAGAGTGTCGATGAGCCGGGAGCGCTGAGTGGCGGTCAGCCCGACCAGCGGCCCGAGGTACTTCTTGGCCATCTGGTCGGCCAGCGCCGGATCGCCCAGCAGCCACAGCGGCAGCAGATGGTCCTCGCTCAGCGTCAGCGGATCGTCGTCGACCACGCCGGAGTCGCCGAGCGCGAGCGTGTGCCGGGCCCAGCGCAGCGAGTCCGCCGCCTCGCCGAGGCCGGTGGTCAGCCCGACCGCGGCCCGGCAGCCGCCGAGCGCCGCGGCGAGCGAGGCGCGCCGCTCGGCGGTGAACGGCCCCGGCACCAGCAGGTGCGGCTCGGGGTCGGCGAAGTCCTGGAGGATGTCGCGGTCCAGCGCGGCGCGGGCCGGCCGGGTGCCGGGCACGAGGGCGACCATCGTCACCTCTTCCGGCAGCGGCCACGCGGAGTGCTCGGCGAGTTCGGCCAGCGCGCTGCGGGCGACCGCGGTGCCGCCGAGAATCCGGCGCAGCAGCCGCCGGCGCCGGTTGTCCGGCTCCTCGCCGAGTTCGGCGAGCGCCTGGACGTAGCCCTCGCGGGAGAGTTCGGCCAGATCGCCCATGTACGCGAACAGGGCGTCGGCGAAGTTGAGCATGAAGGACGCCGACAGGTTGAAGCGGCGCCCCACCGTACGCACCCGGCGCAGCGCGACCTGGCAGCCGATCCGGTAGGCGGCCTGGAGGTTGTCCAGGCTGCGGCCCTCGTACGCCTCGAACCGGCCGAACCGGCGGCACAGGTCGTCGCGCAGGGCGGTGGTGGCGGCGGGGGCGGCCACCCGGTCGATGAATGTGGCGATGCTCTGCTCGATGCCGATTTTGATCACCCGGCTGTTCGGGCCCTCCAGCAGATGCCCGTATTCGGGGATCGCCGTGACGATTTCGGCGGCCATCTCTTTTAATAGGCTGGGGAGTTCTGGGCGCATCACCGCGGCGAACTCCCGTGGAATCGGACCCAGTGGCTCCGCTTGTTCCGGAGCCTGTCGCATGACGGTCATGTCCGTCCCCCCTCCCCCGTTCACGGTGTTGCACTGGTAACCCTGCTGCAACATAGACCAATCGTGCACTGAGCGCAGCCCTTCGAACACGGAAACGTGTCCGGCCCGTGCGGGGCAAGGGTGTCCGCGGAGGGCGCGGCGGCGGCGCGCGGCGTCCGGCGGGGGTCGCGCAGGGCGCCCGCCGATGCTCACTCGTTTATAAAGCGGCCCGCTGCGATGTTGCCCCGGTGACAGAAAAATACCCGCCGGTAAGGTCCGGAAGAGAATCTTGGCCGGGATTGTTGCGCCCTCCTGTTACCCGTGCGTAACGTCCTGCCCCGCAAGGGCAACCGACCGGAATCGGTACCCCACGTTCCAGGTAGTGAGTCGCAACCGAATTCCGCTCCGACCGGCTCCCTGAGCCCTGAACGACGCGGACAACGGTTTATCAGGCACGTCAACTCCCCCAGGAAGGATCAGCCCGTGCGCAAGCTTTCCACCCGCACCAAGAGCACCCTCGTCGCCGGCGTCGCAGCGGCGGCCGCCCTCGGCTTCGTCGCCGCCGGCCCGGCCTCCGCGGCCGGCACATGGACGGTGACCGGCGGTGGTTCGTTCACCGCGACGGCGACCAACCCGACGCTGACCGACGGCTCCACCGGCACCCAGCTCGTCTGCACCTCGTCCACGCGCCTCCGGCACCGCGGCCAACGGCACCGGCCTGTCCGGCACCGGCATCGCCTCCATCTCCGCCGTGTCGTGGAGCAGTTGCTCCGGCCCGCTGGGCATCACCTTCGACGTCACCGCCGGCGGCCTGCCGTGGGCGCTCAACGCGGCCTCCTCCAGCGGCGGCGTCACCACCGGCACGCTGACCGGGGTCACGGCCCACATCAGCGGCCTCGGCTGCACCGCCGACTTCGGCGGCGCCACCTCCGGCAGCACCGCCACGCTCAACGCCTCGTACAACAACTCCACGCACACCCTGACGGTCAGCGGCGGCAACCTGCACGCGTACAACGTGTCGGGCACCTGCCTCGGCCTGATCAACTCCGGTGACGCGGCCACCTACTCGGCGGCCTACGTCCTGAGCCCGGCCACGCTCCAGATCACCTCGCCGTGACCCGGGGCTGACCGCACCGCACCACCTCGCAGCACCGCATCACACCGCACCGCATCGCACCGCACCAAGGGGACCCCGGCCCGTGGACCGTGCCGGGGTCCCCGTCCCAGGGAGGGGACTTCACCATGAGGTACTGCACACCAGGAGGCGCGAGATGAGAGCCGTACGGCGCCCTGCGGCCGTCGCCGCCGCAGTGGCCATCGCGGGCGCGGCGGCGCTCACGGGCGGCGCCCCGGCATCGGCATCCGCCGCGAGCGGCGGCTGGTCGATCTCACCCGGTGGGCCGTTCACCGCGACCGCCCGGCCGTGGGGCGTCACCGACACCGGCACCGGGTCCTCGTTCAACTGCGCCTCGCTCGCCCTGCACGGGCAGTTGATGTCCGGCACGAACGTACCGGGCCCGGTCATCGGCGACTTCGACTCGGCGACCGTCACGTCGTGCACCGGACCGCTGGGCATCACCTTCGCGCTGGCCTTCCCGGGGTTCCCGTGGTCCATCAGCGCCACCGGCTACACCTCCGGCAGCGACACGGTCACCGGGACGATCAGCGGCGTAGGACTCCACCTGTCCGGCGTGGGCTGCACCGCGGACTTCGTGGGCGCTTCCGGCTCGACGGCCACGCTCGACTACGCATACGCCAATCCCACCCACCAGTTGACCATCACCGGCGGCGACGGACGCATCGCCGACGTGTCGGGCACCTGCCTCGGCCTGTTCGACAACGGTGACCCCGCGAACTTCGATGGCGTCTTCGACGTGGAGCCGCCCCAGTTGATCCGCCCGGCCGGCACGCCGTCCGCCGCGGACGCCCGCTGACCCGTTCGGCGGCCGGTTGCTCAGCCCCGCGACAAACGGCGCGCGCGGCCGGCTGCCCGACCACTCATCGGACGACAAAATTCCGCTTCTGGCTTGTCATCGGGTGACAAGAAAATCCCGTCGGGAAAAGCCGCTGGACGCATTGGTGTTCGATCACTTGTCCCGCCTTATTACCCGCACGTAATGTCCTGCCGCCGAGCCTGCTTGAGGAGTCCAGAGATGAGGGGTGCCGTGACACCGCGTCAGTCGGTGCGGTTCGCGGCCGTCGTGGCGGCCGCGCTCCTCGCGGGTGTGCTGCCGGGTACGAACTCCGCGGCGAGCGGGGCCAAGGACGGGCTGTCGCTGGCGTACTCCTGCCGGTTCGGCACGGTCCAGCAGGACGTGACCGTGGCGTTCACCCAGACCTACCCGCAGACCGCGCAGGTCGGCAGGCCCATCCAGCCCGGCGACCTGACCATGACGGTGGCGATCCCGCGCGACGGCGTCGGCGCGCTGCTGCCCGCGCAGTCGGACACGCTCGGCGGGAGCGCCGACCTCGCCGCCCATGTCACGCAGGGCACTTCGACGGCGGACATGGACTGGGCCGGTCTGACGGCCGACAGCACCCCGGTGGCCGGCGCCGGCGACCTGGACCTCGCGTTCGCCGGGAAGGTGCCCGGCGTCTCGGTGACCGCGCCGGGCCAAGTCGCCTTCTCCGTAGGGGACCTGGCGCTGACCCTGCAACCGCACGGCGCGTCCCCGACGCCGCCCGTGACGCCGTCCGCGCCCGCGACGCCGACCTCTTCCGGGTCCGACGGCGCCTCCGCCACGGCCGTCCGTTCCGGTGCGGTCCCGGCCGGCACCCCCGCCGCCGGCACCCCCGCGCCCGGCGACACCGCGACCGTGCCCGGCGACGTGGCCGGGACCTGCACCGTCAAGCCCGGCCAGGACACCCGGCTGGCGACCGTGACGGTGCCCGGCGGACCGGGCGGTGTGCGGCCCCCCGGACAGACGGCCGCGGGAGCCGGGACCGGCAGCCCGTCCGGCTCGTCGCCCTCCTCGTCCGGCGGCGCCGCGGGCACGAAGGGCGGTTCCGGCGGCACCATCACCCGGCTGGACGCGCCCGTGCACTCGGGCCGGACCACCTGCGACCCCCCGCCGCACGGCGACCTGGACCCGAAGCGGCTGCCGCCGACCAACCCAGGGGCCATCATCCTGCCGATGCCCGGCATGCCGCCCTTCCCCGACGCGCCCATGTGCGGTTACGCGGTGGGCTTCTCGAACGTCGGCAAGCTCAACGGCGCGATGATCATCAACGATCCGCACGACCACCCCAGCATGGCCGACGTCAACTCCGGCCGGCGCAAGGTCCTCGACTTCGGGCACGACTACGTCGAACTCGACTCGCTGCTGTCACTCACCCTGCCGCCCTCGCACTCGACCTTCCTCACCTACGGCTTCATGCCCACCACCGCCGAGGTGGACTTCATCCCCAAGGGCCTGATGACCGTCGTCCAGACCGGGGACGACTTCTACGACCAGCCGATCCTCACCACCATCGGCGGCTACCAGGACATCCGCATCCACGACGTGCGGATCAACGGCACACCGCTGGACGTCGGCCCGGACTGCCACACCGCCACCCCGGTCGACGTGGTGCTCCAGGGCCGCAAGCGGGCGAAGTCGGCCGGCGGCACCGGGCCCGGCCTGCCCGACTACGACATCGCGGACGGCGGCCCGCTGGTGGACGAGAACCTCACCGTCCCGCCGTTCACCGGCTGCGGCACGCACGGCGACAACCTCAACGCCCTGTTCACCGCGGCGCTCTCCGGCCCCGGCAACACCCTCAACCTCTCGCAGGGCAGGCTCTGCGACCCGATCAACGTTCCCGAGCAGACCTGTCGGCCCGAGATCCAGATCCCCCCGCTGCCCCAGCGGCGGCGCTGACCCGCGGCGCCGTATCCGCCCCCCACGCGTACCGCCAACCAACGTCGCCCTCCGGGAGGTGCAATGGGAATCGAAGTGATCGTCGAAGGTCTGACGAAGTCCTTCGGCAAACAGAACGTCTGGCAGGACGTGACGCTCACTCTGCCCGCCCGGCGAGGTCAGCGTGATGCTCGGCCCCTCGGGCACCGGCAAGACCGTGTTCCTGAAGTCCGTCATCGGGCTGCTCAAGCCCGAGCGCGGCCGGGTGCTGGTCAACGGCGTGGACATGGTCAACAGCCCCGAGCGGGACATCTACGAGACCCGCAAGCTGTTCGGCCTGATGTTCCAGGACGGCGCGCTGTTCGGCTCGCATGAACCTGTTCGACAACATCGCCTTCCCGCTGCGCGAGCACACCCGCAAGAAGGAGCACGAGATCCGCCGGATCGTCACCGAGCGGATGGAGATGGTCGGCCTGCTCGGCTCCGAGGGCAAGCTGCCCGGCGAGATCTCCGGCGGCATGCGCAAGCGCGCCGGGCTGGCCCGCGCGCTGGTGCTCGACCCGCAGATCATCCTGTGCGACGAGCCGGACTCCGGCCTCGACCCGGTCCGCACCTCGTACATCTCGCAGCTGCTCATCGACCTCAACGCGCAGATCGACGCCACGATGCTGATCGTCACGCACAACCTCGACATCGCCTCGCACCGTGCCGGACAACATGGGCATGCTCTTCCGCCGCAACCTGGTCACGTTCGGGCCGCGCGAGCTGCTGCTGACCAGCGACGAGCCGGTGGTGCGGCAGTTCCTCAGCGGGCGCAGGTCCGGGCCGATCGGCATGTCCGAGGAGAAGGACGAGGCCACCCTGGCCAAGGAGCAGTTGGCCGCCGAGGGCGAACTGCCGCTGCCGCCGCGGCGGGTGGCGCCGCAGCTGGAGCCGAGCGCGGGCCTGCCGCCCCGGCAAGGCGGTGCAGCGCCGCAAGGCCCGGGTGCTGGCCATGTGGGACCACCTGCCGGCGCCGGCCCGCGACGCGGTCCGGGCGGGCTTCGCCCCGGCGACCGGGGAGCCGGCATGACGGCACCGCCGGTACGGGCGCCCGCCGCCCGCCGCCAGATCCCCGGCACCGGGGCGCTGCGCCAGACCGGCCAGCTGATGTCGCTGGCCGCCACGACCGTGCGCGACACCTTCCGGCGGCCGTTCCAGGCGCGGGAGCTGATCGAGCAGTTCTGGTTCGTCGCGAGCGTGACGATCCTGCCCGCCGCGCTGGTGTCCATCCCGTTCGGCGCGGTGATCGCCCTGCAGGTCGGCTCGCTCACCCAGCAGTTCGGCGCCCAGTCGTTCACCGGCGGCGGCGAGCGTGCTCGCCGTCATCCAGCAGGCCAGCCCGCTGATCGTGGCGCTGCTCATCGCCGGCGCGGGCGGCACGCGCGATCTGCGCCGACCTCGGCTCGCGCACGATCCGCGAGGAGCTGGACGCGATGGAGGTGATGGGCGTCTCGCCGGTGCAGCGGCTGGTCGTGCCGCGGGTGCTGGCCACCATGCTCGTCGCGCTGCTGCTCAACGGCCTGGTGTCGGTGGTCGGCACGGCCGGCGGCTACTTCTTCAACGTCATCGTGCAGCACGGCACGCCGGGCGCGTACCTGTCCAGCTTCTCCGCGCTGGCCCAGCTGCCCGACCTGTACATCAGCGAGATCAAGGCGGTGATCTTCGGCTTCATCGCCGGGATCGTCGCCGCCTACCGCGGGCTGCACCCCAAGGGCGGCCCGAAGGGCGTCGGCGACGCGGTGAACCAGTCGGTGGTCATCACCTTCCTGCTGCTGTTCTTCGTGAACGTGGTGCTCACCGCGATCTACCTGCAGCTCGTCCCGCAGAAGGGAGCCTGAGCGCGATGGCCCTCCTGACCAGGACGGCGCGGGCCGAGCCGCCGCCCGAGCCGCCGCGCTCGGCCGACCGGCGCGCTGTCGCTGGCTGGACGAGCTCGGCGACCACCTCATCTTCCACGTCACCGCGCGTGCTGTGGATGCCGCGCACCCTGCGCCGCTACCTCAAGGAGGTGCAGCGGCTGCTGGCCGAGGTCGCCTTCGGCAGCGGCGGGCTCGGCGTGATCGGCGGCACCGTCGGCGTGATGATCGGCATGACGCTGTCCACCGGCACCGTCGTCGGCCTGCAGGGCTACGCGGCGCTGAACGAGACTCGGCACCACGGCCTTCACCGGCTTCATCTCCGCCTACTTCAACACCCGCGAGATCGCCCCGCTGGTCGCCGGGCTGGCGCTGTCGGCGACCGTCGGCGCCGGCTTCACCGCCCAGCTCGGCGCGATGCGGATCAACGAGGAGGTCGACGCGCTGGAGGGCATGGGCATCCGCTCCATGCCGTACCTGGTGACCACCCGGATCATCGCCGGCGTCGTCGCGATCGTCCCGCTGTACGGCATCGGCCTGCTCAGCCGCTACGTCGCCTCCCGGCTGGTCACGGTCTGGTTCAACGGCCAGTCGCCGGGCACCTACGACCACTACTTCAACCTGTTCCTGTCGCCCGAGGACGTCCTGCTGTCGATCCTGAAGGTGCTGGTCTTCAGCGTCATCGTGATCCTCGCGCACTGCTACTACGGCTACACCGCCAAGGGCGGCCCGGCCGGCGTCGGCATCGCGGTCGGCCGGTCGGTGCGCAACGCCATCGTGATCATCTCGATCACCGACTTCTTCCTGTCGCTGGCGATCTGGGGCGCCACCACCACGGTGCGGGTGGCCGGATGACCGCCACCGACACCCGCCCCGCCGCCCCGCCCGCGCCCCGCGCGCGGCCGGCCGCCACCGCCCGCCGCAGGACCGCGGGCATCGTCTTCCTGCTGGTGCCCGCGCTGCTGGCCTGGCTCGCGGTGGCCGTCTACGACAAGCACGTTCAGCGACGAGGCCACCGTCACCGTGGCGACCACCAGCGTCGGCAACGAGATGCACCCGCAACGCCGACGTCAAGGTCCGCGGCGTCGTCGTCGGCCGGGTGGCGGCCATCCACGCCGACGGCGCCGGCGCCCGGCTGCACGCTGGCCATCCAGCCCGGACAAGCTCCGGCCAGATCCCGGCCGACGTCACCGCCCAGATGCTGCCCACCACGCTGTTCGGCGCGCGCTTCGTCGCCCTGGTGCCGCCGCCCGGCGCCCCGGCCGGCGGGCCCGCGCTCGCCGCGCACAGCACCATCGCGCAGGACCGGTCCGCCGACGCCATCGAGCTGGAGCAGGTGCTGGACAACGTGATGCCGCTGCTGACCGCCGTCCAGCCGCAGAAGCTCGCCGCGACGCTCAACGCGGTCGCCACCGCCCTGGACGGCCGCGGCACCGAACTGGGCACCACCCTGGTCCAGCTCGACGCGCTACCTCACGCAGCTCAACCCCGCAACTGCCCGCGCTCAACGACGACATCAAGCAGCTCGTGACCGTCAGCCACGTCTACGACGCCGCCGCGCCCGACATCGTGCAGGCCCTCACCGACTTCACCAGGACCAGCGGCACCATCGCCGAGCAGCAGGCGAACCTCAGCACGCTGTACGGCTCGGTGACCACCACCTCGCAGGACCTGACCAGCTACCTGCGGCAGAACAAGGACAACATCATCCGGCTGTCCGCCGACAGCCGCGGCACCCTCCAGACTGCTGGCCGAGTACGCCCCCTCCTTCCCCTGCACGCTGCGCACCCTCGCCGACTTCGTGCCGGCCATGGACAAGGCGCTCGGCAAGGGCACCGACCAGCCCGGCCTGCACGTCGACGTCACCACCGCGCCGTCGCGCGGCAGGTACGTCGCCGGGCAAGGACACCCCGGTCTACCGCGCGAGCGGCGGCCCGCAGTGCTACCCGGTCCCGTACACCGGCCGCGGCACCGACCCCGCTGGCCAACTCCCCGCAGGAGAACGAACTGGTCGACGAACTGCTGGCGCCCGCCATGAAGTCCGCGCCCAGCACGCTGCCCGACTGGAGCAGCCTGCTGACCGGACCGGTCTTCCGCGGGGCGGAGGTGACCGTCAAGTGAAGCGCCGCAGCCTGGCCGGACCCGTCGTCAAGTCGCTGATCTTCATCCTGGTCACCGCGCTGGCCACCACCGTGCTCGCGGTGAGCATCGCGGGCACCGGGGTCGGCGACACCGCCGGCTACAACGCCCGGTTCACCGACACCACCGGCCTGACCTCGGGCGACAGCGTCCGGATCGCCGGCGTCAAGGTCGGCCAGGTCGACTCGATCAAGGTCGTGGACCGCCGGATCGCCCAGGTGCACTTCTCCGTGCAGAAGGGCCGCACCCTGCCCGCGTCGGTCACCGCGACCATCAAGTACCTCAACATGGTCGGCCAGCGCTACATCGACCTGGCCCAGGGCGCCGGACCGGTCGGCGCGGCCCTGCGGCCGGGCGCGACCATCCCGCTCGAGCCGCACCACCCCGGCCCTGGACCTCACCCAGCTCTTCAACGGCTTCCAGCCGCTCTTCGAGGGCCTGTCCCCGAAGGACGTCAACCAGCTCTCCGGCGAGATCGTGCAGGTGCTCCAGGGCGAGGGCGGCACCGTCGACGGCCTGATCGGCAACATCGGCTCGCTCACCACCACGCTGGCCGCCAAGGACCAGGTGATCGGCCAGGTCATCGACAACCTCAACTCGGTGCTGAAGACGGTCAACACCCGCGAGACGGGCTTCAACGACCTGGTCGCCACCCTCCAGCAGCTGGTCACCGGCTTCTCCGCCGACCGGCAGCCGATCGGCCAGTCCATCACCGCGATCTCCCAACTCACCACCAGCACCGCGGGACTGCTCCAGGACGGCCGGCAGCCGCTGAAGAACTCGATCGCGCAGCTCGGCCGGCTCTCCACCAACCTCGCCGACAACAAGGGCGCAGTTGCAGTCCTTCCTGACCAGGACCCCGGACAAGTTGCAGACCATCGGCCGGCTCGCCTCCTACGGCTCCTGGCTGAACCTCTACCTGTGCCAGGCCACCGTCGGCGGCGTGACCACCTCCGACGGCAGCAAGCCGCCGACCGGAATAGCGATCACCGAAGCGAGGTGCCGGTCGTGAGACGCCCCCGGATCAAGCTCACCCCGGCCGGGGCGCTGCGCCGCCTGCGGCTGCGGGACCGGGTCCGCCGCGGCAGGCCGCTGTTCCGGCCGATGCGGGACCGCAACCCCGTCGCTCGTCGGCACCGTCGGCCTGCTGGTGATCGCCCTGCTCAGCCTGGTCGCGTACAACGCCGACGCGCTGCCGCTGATCGGCGGCGGCACCACGTACTCCGCCTACTTCACCGAGGCGGCCGGGCTGCAGGAGCGGCAACGAGGTGCGGGTGGCCGGCGTCAAGGTCGGCAAGGTCACCGGCGTCTCGCTCGACGGCGACCAGGTCAAGGTCACCTTCGAGGTCCGGCACACCTGGATCGGCGACGCCAGCACCGCCGACATCGGCATCAAGACGCTGCTCGGCGAGAAGTACCTCGCCGTCGACCCGCTCGGCAGCGCGCAGGCAGAACCCGGACGACACCATCCCGAAGACCCGCACCACCTCGCCGTACGACGTCACGCAGGCGTTCAACGGCCTCGGGCAGACCCTCGGCGCGATCGACACCGGGCAGCTCGCCGCGAGCTTCCAGGCGATCTCCGACACCTTCAAGGACACCCCGGCCTCGGTGCGCACCGCCGCCACCGGACTGTCGTCGCTGTCCAGGACGATCTCCAGCCGGGACGCCCAGCTCGCCGACCTGCTCAGCGGCAGCAAGCAGCTCACCAAGACGCTCTCCGACAACAACGGCCGCTTCCAGAGCCTGATCTCCGACGGCGACCTGCTGCTCGGCGAGATCCAGAAACGGCGGGACGCCATCCACACCCTGCTCACCGGCACCGAGAACCTGGGCGTCCAGCTCAACGGCCTGGTCGCCGACAACAGCCGCCAACTCGCGCCCACCCTGGACGCCCTGGACCGGGTCACCGACGTGCTGCTCACCAACCAGTCCAGCCTGGACAAGGTGCTCGCGCTGGCCGGCCCCTACTACCGGGTCGTCGGCAACACCCTGGGCAACGGCCGCTGGTTCGACAGCTACCTGTGCGGCCTCGTGCCCAAGAACTACCTGCCCAAGGGCACCCCGCCCGCCACCGGGTGCGAGCCGCCCAAGGCGACCGGAGCCGCGTCATGAGCCTGTTCCCGCGCCCGCGCCGCCGCGCCCGCCTGCCGCGCACCGAGCCGCTCGGACCCGGCGAGCCGGACGAGCCGACCGGGGCCGCGCGGAGCGCCGGACCGGACGATCCGGATGCCACGGACGATCCGGATGCCACGGACGGCACGGAGAGCACGGACGGCACCCACGGCGCGGACGACCCGGACCGCACCGAGCGGCTGCCCCGGCAGTCCGGCCTCGCCGCCACCCGCCGGCTGCCGCGGATCGGCCGGTTCGGCCCCGTCCGCCTCCCGGGCCGCGGCGCCCTGCCCGGCCGGCTGCCGCGCCGGGCGCTGGCGACCGGCCTGGTGCTCGCGGTCGTCGTGGCCGCCACCGTCACCGGGGGATTCCTCGCCTTCGGCGGCCCGTCCGGCAGCCGCGTCACCGCGTACTTCGACCGTACGGTCGGCGTCTACGCCGGCTCCGACCTGCGCGTGCTCGGCGTCAAGGTCGGCACGGTCGACTCGGTGACCCCGCAGGGCACCCAGGTCAAGGTCGACCTCACCCTCGACCACGGCGTCAAGGTGCCGGCCGACGCGGGCGCCGTCGTGGTCGCGCCCAGCGTCGTCGCCGACCGCTACATCCAGCTCACCCCCGCCTACACCGGCGGCCCGCGGCTGGGGGACCACGCCGTCATCCCGGCCACCCGCACCGCCACCCCGGTCGAGATCGACCAGCTCTACGACTCCATCACCAAGCTCAGCACGGCGCTCGGCCCGAACGGCGCCAACGCCACCGGCGCGCTGTCGAACCTGCTCGACACCGGCTCGCGGAACCTCAAGGGCAACGGCAAGTCGATCGGCGACAGCATCGACCAGCTCGGCCAGGCCACCAAGACGCTCAACGGCCACAGCGGCGACCTGTTCTCCACCCTGTCGTACCTCCAGTCCTTCACCGCGATGCTCAAGACCAACGACGGCAAGGTGAAGGCCGCCACCGACGAACTGTCCACCGTCACCGGCTTCCTCGCCGCCGACAAGCAGGACCTCGGCGGCGCGCTCCAGCAGTTGTCCACCTCGCTCGGCCAGGTGAAGACCTTCATCCAGGACAACCGGACCCGCCTGAAGACCAGCATCGCCAAGCTCGCCCCCATCACCCAGACCCTCGTCGACCAGCGCGCCTCGCTCGCCGAACTCCTCGACGACGCGCCGCTGGCCGCCGACAACCTGCTCAACACCTACGACCCGAAGACCGGCACACTCGACGGCCGCGCCGACATCAACGAGCTGAGCATGGGCGGCAGCGTCACCCCGTCCACGTCCAAAGCGGCCGCCCCGCCGGCGGGTTCGGCCGCCGCCAGGTCGTCCACCGCGTCCACCACCGCGTCGTCCACCGCCGCGTCGTCCGCCACCGCGTCCGGCGGTACGGCGCTGCCGCTGCCGCTGCCCGCGGTCGGCACGGTCCACACGGGAACGGGGGCCGCCCGATGAACGCGCGCCACACCGCGGCCGCGGCCCTGCTCGCCGCCTGCGCCGTCGCCCTGACCGGCTGCTCGGTCGGGGTGCAGAACATCCCGCTGCCCGGCGGCGCCGACCTCGGCGGCCACCCGTACACCGTCAAGGCCCGGTTCGCCGACGTCCTCGACCTGGTGCCGCAGGCGTCGGTACGGGTCAACGACGTGGCCGTCGGCCGGGTCACCCGGATCGCGCTGGGCAGCGACGGCTGGTCCGCGGTGGTCACGATGAAGGTCAACGGCAGGTGAAGCTGCCCGCCAACGCCTACGCCCACCTGGAGCAGTCCAGCCTGCTCGGCGAGAAGTACATCGAGCTCGCCGCCCCGCCGACCACCGAGGCCGCCACCGGGCGGCTCGGCAGCGGCGACACCATCCCCGTGTCGCACACCAACCGCAACCCCGAGGTCGAAGAGGTCTTCGGCGCCCTGTCGCTGCTGCTCAACGGCGGCGGCATCCAGCAGCTGCACACCATCAGCACCCAGCTGAACAAGGCGCTCAGCGGCAACGAGCCCCAGGTCCGCGACATGCTCACCCAGGTCGACACCCTGGTCACCGACCTCAACGGCCACAAGAAGGACATCACCGACGCCCTCGACGGCGTCAACCAGCTCTCCGCCACGCTCGCCACCCGCGACACGCAGATCGGCACCGTCCTGACCGGCCTCAGCCCCGGCCTGAAGGTGCTGGAGCAGCAGCGCGGCTCGCTGGTCACCATGCTCAAGTCGCTCGACACCCTCTCCGGGGTCGCCGTCGACACCGTCAACCGCAGCAAGGACGACATGGTCGCCGACCTCAAGGCCCTCGCGCCCACCCTGCAGCGCCTCGCCGACGCCGGCGACGACCTGCCGGACTCGCTGCAGGTGCTGCTCACCTACCCGTTCACCGACCAGGTGCTCAACGGGGTCAAGGGCGACTACCTCAACGTCTACCTGGACCTCACCGCCGCCCCCGGCACCCGGCTCGTCCCGGTCCTGCAACCGGAGGACAGCATCTACCCGGGCGTCGGACCGACCAGCCCGCCCGCCGGCGCCGCCACGAAGGCGAAGGGCCACGCGAGAGCCCCCGTCACCCCGCCGCTCCCGCTGCCCTCGGTCACCACCACGACCACAGGGGGCCGCTGATGCTGACCCGGAGCACCGTCGTCAAGAACATCGCCTTCCTGCTCGTCGCCGTCCTCGTGCTCTGCTACATCGGGGTGCGCTACGCCGACCTCGGCCGGTACGTCGGGCTGCGGCGGCTACTACAACGTCAAGGTCCAACTCCCCGAGGCGGGCGGCCTGTTCCCGCACGCCGACGTCACCTACCGGGGCGTGTCGGTCGGCCGGGTCGGCGCGGTCCGGCTGGACGGCGACGGTGTCGAGGCGGACCTGCGGATCAACGACTCGGCGCCGCACATCCCCGCGCACCTCAAGGCGGTGGTGGCCAGCCTGTCCGCGGTCGGCGAGCAGTACATCGACCTGCAGCCCAGCACCGACAACGGCCCCTACCTGCACGGCGGTTCGCTGATCACCGAGGCCGACGCGACGGTGCCCGCGCCCGTCACCAACCTGCTCACCAGCGTCAACGACCTCGCCCGGTCCGTGCCGTTGAACTCCCTGCGCACCGATGTGGACGAACTGGGCCAGGTGTTCAACGGCCAGGGCACCAACCTCCAGTCGCTGCTGGACACCAGCAGCGAGTTCCTCACCGCCGCCGACGCCAACCTGCCCGTCGACACCCAGCTGATGACCGACGCGCGGACCGTGCTGCGCACCCAGGCCGACGAGGGCGACGCCATCAAGAACTTCGCCTCCAGCGCCCGTCAGCTCGCCGCGCAGCTCGACAGCTCCGACACCGACCTGCGCCGCCTGATCACCGCGGCGCCCGACGCGGCCACCCAGGTCAGCGCGCTGCTGCGGGACGTGGGACCGCAGTTGAGCGTCGTGCTGGCCAACCTGCTCACCACCTCCGACGTGGCCGTCACCCGGCAGTCGGGCATCCAGGAGTTCCTGGTCCGCACCCCCGCCGTCGTCTCGGCCGGCGCGTCCGCGGTGCGCGACGGCAAGCTGCACTTCGGGATGGCCGTCACCTTCTTCTCCCCGCTGCCCTGCACCTCCGGGTACGGCGGCACGACGTACCGCAACGGCCTCGACACCAGCCCGCCCGGCACCGCCTTCAACACCGCGGCCGCCTGCACCGCCCCCGCCTCCTCCGGCATCGACGTCCGCGGCTCGGCGCACGCCCCGTCCGGCGGCGGGCGTGCCCGACGCCCGCCCAGCCCGGCTCGGTGCTGCCCACCGGCACGGGCGTTCCGGCCGTGTCGCCGTCCACCGGCGCCCCGTCGATCGGAACCCCGGCTGCCGGACCCGTACTGCCCGGCGCGCTCGGCCTGCCCGCGCTGCCGTCCACCGGCCCGACCACCATGGCGGGCCTGCTCGGTCTGGAGGGCCCCTGATGCCCCGCCGCACCACCCTCGCCTGGGGGACGGCGCTGGCCGTCGCCGCCGTCCTGTGCGCGCTGTCCGGCTGGTCCTACGCCAGTACCCGCGGCGACCAGGCGCTCAGCTACGGCAAGGCGCGCGACAGCGTGCTCACCGCCGGGCAGCGCGGCATCGCCCGGCTCAACACCGTCGACCCGGCCCACCTGTCGGACGACCTCGACGGCTGGCTCACCACGACCACCGGCGCGCTGCACGACCAGCTGTCGCGTACGCACAGCGCCGACGCCGCCTCGCTGAAGGCGTCGGGCACCGCCACCGTGGGCACCGTCACCGACGCCGCCGTCACCGAACTCGACACCCGGGCCGGCACCGCCCGGCTCATCGCGACCGTCCAGGTCCGCCTCACCCCCCGGACCGGCGCGGCCACCACCGACCGCAAGCGCTTCGAAGCGGACCTGTCCCGTACGGGCGGCGGCTGGAAACTCGCCGCGCTCACCGCGGTCCCGGTCGGCACGAGCTGAGGGGACAGCGGAGATGACCACAACCCGGAAGCGGGCGGACGAGGGCGCCGGCCCGGCGGCGCCGGATCTGGCGGACGGCCGGTGCGGCTGGCGCCGGACCTGGCGGACGGCCGGCGCGGGACTGGCGGACGCCCGGCGGACGAACCGGCGCCGGAGCCGGTGATGGCTCGGCGACCGGCCGAGGCGCGGCCGGACGCCGAGGCTGCGGCCGAGGACGCCGGCCCGGCGGAGGACGTAGCCGGTGCCGTAGCCGACGATGGAGCCGGCGCGGGGGCCGCGCGGTGGTTGCGGCGGCCCTCCTGGCTGCGCGGCCGGCGCCGGATCGCGGCCGCCGCCGTGGTGGCCGTCCTGCTGCTGTGCTCGGGCGGACTGCTCTACGCCCAGCGGGAGTTGACGGACCCGGCGGCCTCGCGCAACCAGGCGCTGACCGACTCCCCGGCCACCGACCAGGTGATCGGCGACGTGAGCAGCGCGCTCAGCCAGATCTTCGCGTACACCCCGAGCGACACGCAGGCCACCGACACGGCCGCCCGCCAGGTGCTCGCCGGGACCGCGGCGACCCAGTACCAGGCGCTGTTCGCGCAGATCCGCACCCAGGTCGCCGAGCAGCAACTCACCCTCACCACCCGGGTCGTACGGGCCGGCGTGGTCTCGCTCACCGGCGACCGCGCCCGGCTGCTGGTCTTCCTCGACCAGACCGCGCAGCGCGCGGGCTCCACCGCCACCAGCGCCTCCGCCCAGCTCTCGGTCACCGCCGAGTACCGGGGCGGCCACTGGCGGATCACCGAACTCAAGGCCCGCTAGGGGAGTGGCAGATGGCTCGTATGCGGTTCAGGTCGCCGGCTCGGCGGTCGGACGACGGGACGCCAGGGACGGCGGAGACGGCGCGAGACCGGCGCCCGAGACGCGGGTCGGCGGAGACGCGGCGCGAGAACGCGGCGCCCGCGGACGTAGCGTTGGGGGAGCGGTCCGCCCGCCGGCCGCTGCTCGGCGCGGCCCTCGCCCTCGTGCTCGCCGCGGCCGTCGCCGCCGGCTGGACCGGCTGGTCCTGGTACGACGCCGCGCACGACGGCGACACGGCCTTCGCCCGCGCCCGCGACACCGTACTGGCCTCCGGCGAGCAGGCCGTGCAGAACATGAACACCCTCGACCACGCCCACCTCGACCAGGGCCTCAACGTGTGGGAGGCCAGCACCACCGGCGACCTGCACAGCCAACTCGTGCAGGGCCGGGCCGACTTCGAGAAGCAGGTGCAGCAGGCGCAGACCGTGAGCACCGCGAAGGTGCTCTCCGGCGCGGTCACCGAACTGGACACCCGCACCGGCAAGGCGAGCGTGATGGTCGCACTCCGGATCACCGTCGAGGCGCCGAAGAGCAAGCCGTCGGTCAAGGAGAGCCGGCTGCTGGGCGAGCTGACCAGGACCGCGGCCGGCTGGAAGCTCAGCAGCCTCGGCCAGGCCCCGATGGGCGACAGCGCGTCGTCCGGCACCGGCACGGCCACCCCGGGCCCGTCCGGTTCATCCGCCCCGGCCGCCGGCCACTGACGCCGTACGCGAGAGGACCGCCGCCACCATGTCGACCACCCGTCATCTGATCAACCGGCAGCGCAGGCTGGCCGCGGCGTCGGCCGCCGCCGGCGAGCGCACGGTCCGCCCGGCCCGCGACCGCGCCGACCGTACGACCGACCGCGCCGCCGACCAGGTGCGGGACGGCGCCGCGCCGCCGCGCACCCGTACCCGCCGCACCGCCGAGGCCCGGGCCGCCGTGGAAGCGGAGACCCCGCAAGCGGCCCGGCCGGAGCGCACGCGGCTGCGGCCGCCCGCCCTCCCGCTCACCCTCGCCCTGCTGGCGCTGCTGACCGTGCTGCTCGGCGGCTTCGCCGCATGGGCGGCGGGCAAGGCGTCGGCGCTGCACGACGGCGCGGCCACCGCCAACACCGCGCTCACCGACAACGCCCGCACCAGCGAGGTCAAGGGCACCGTCGCGCAGGACGTCAACGCCGTCTTCTCCTACGACTACGCCGACACCGCCCGGACCGACCAGGCCGCCAAGCGGGTGCTGACCGGCCGGGCCGTGCAGCAGTACGCCGGGATGATCGCCCAGGTGAAGGCGCAGGCCCCGGCGCAGAAGCTGGTGCTGACCACGACCGTCACCGACACCGGCGTCGAGATGATCAACGGCGACCGGGCCCGCGTGCTGGTCTACGCCGACCAGGGGAACACCAGCACCGCCAAGGGTGCGGACGCCGGCAGCACCTACGCGGCGGCCATGTTCGCGGTGGACGCCGTGCACCAGGACGGCACCTGGAAGATCGCCTCCATCGACACCTTCGGCTGACGCCTCGCGGCACGACTGGTCAGCGAGCAGTTGAGCACCGCGATCGAGACCGGCGTGGAGATCGCCTTCGAGCCCGGCGAGTACGCAAGGCCCAACGGCGGCCGCAGCAGTATGCGGACACGTACTCCGACGGGAAGCCGTTCCTCGGTGAAGACGGCCATCTGATCGACAACGCCACGGCTGGGCAGAAACAGGCGTACAACGAGTGGCTGAAGGACCCGGCGGTCGCGAACGCGCTCAACGACTGGTTCATGGAGCGGGACCACGGCCGCTCCACTTCGGCATCAGGAGTTCACTGATCATGACCCGGCGTCTGCCCCTGCTCACCCTCGCCCTCCTGCCCTTCCTGGCTGTCGCCGCCTGCGGCAGCGACGGCGGATCGGGTTCGTCCGGCAGTACGGGTAAAGCGCAGGACATCCGCAGCTCCCTCGCAAAGGCGTACTGGAAGGTCGACAGCGCACTGCCCGACTCGGTCGACGTCTCGGT
Organism: uncultured Actinomycetota bacterium; assembly: GCA_963820715.1. Lineage (GTDB taxonomy): Bacteria > Actinomycetota > Actinomycetes > Streptomycetales > Streptomycetaceae > Actinacidiphila. Next base: position 101,764 of record CAWGAU010000015.1, read on the forward strand.
CGGCAAGGGCAAGTTCAAGAAGTGCTCCTCCGGCAAGCCGGATCTGGCGGCCTACCGGGTGGAGAACCTGATCGACGCCAAGGACGACAAGATGACGATGGATCAGCTGCTCTCGCAGCTCAAGATCGCGCTGGAGCCGCAAGGCTGGCACATCACACTGGACAGTGCGCAGCCGAGCCCGGCTCAGCGCGGTGACAGCCTGTCCAAAACGATCGGATACGTCGCGAACAAGGACGGCATGCAGCTGCAACTCCTGCTGCAGGAGCGCACCGACACTGTCCAGGCGGGCGGATTTCTCGACCTGTGGAGTGGGTGCGCCGATCTCGGCAAGGATCAGCAGTCCGTCTTGGACAAGTACCTGGATGGAACGGTGTCCGACGTGTACGAGCCGACAGCGGCGACGCCGCACCCGGTCCCGACCGGATTCCCCACTCCGTGAGGGGAAGCGATCCGGCCGGGCCGCCAACGAGCGGAGCTGCCGTGGGGCGATCCGGAGGGGGCCGGGCCGGGTGCGGGTCCGGGCGGTGTTCCGCGGTGGCGGTAAGCCGGCGCCGCGGTTCACCGTGACCAACCGGATCAGGTACCACCCGGGCAGGGCCGACCAGGGGAACACCAGCACCGCCAAGGGTGCGGACGCCGGCAGCACCTACGCGGCGGCCATGTTCGCGGTGGACGCCGTGCACCAGGACGGCACCTGGAAGATCGCCTCCATCGACACCTTCGGCTGACGCCTCGCGGCATGCACTATGGGGGTGAGCGGCGACCGCAACGCGTCGGAAACGGTGTGGTGCAATGCTCATGATCCCCCGGTCTGGACCACGGCGGGGGAGCGGTGCCTGACCGGCGAGGATGGATGGATATGGATAAGCAGCAGGAGTTCGTTCTCCGCACCCTGGAGGAGCGGGACATCCGCTTCGTGCGCCTGTGGTTCACCGACGTTCTGGGCTACCTGAAGTCGGTCGCCGTCGCCCCCGCCGAGCTTGAGCAGGCCTTCGACGAGGGCATCGGCTTCGACGGCTCCGCCATCGAGGGCTTCGCCCGGGTGTACGAGTCCGACATGATCGCCAAGCCCGACCCCAGCACCTTCCAGGTGCTGCCCTGGCGCGCCGAGGCCCCCGGCACCGCCCGGATGTTCTGCGACATCCTGATGCCCGACGGCTCCCCGTCCTACGCCGACCCGCGCTACGTCCTCAAGCGCGCCCTGGCCAAGACCTCCGACCTCGGCTTCACCTTCTACACCCACCCCGAGATCGAGTTCTTCCTGCTCAAGGACAAGCCGCTGGACGGCGGCCGGCCCACCCCCGCCGACAACTCCGGCTACTTCGACCACACCCCGCAGAACGTCGGCATGGACTTCCGCCGCCAGGCGATCACCATGCTGGAGTCCATGGGCATCTCCGTGGAGTTCTCGCACCACGAGGGCGCGCCCGGCCAGCAGGAGATCGACCTGCGGTACGCCGACGCGCTGTCCACCGCCGACAACATCATGACCTTCCGGCTGGTGATGAAGCAGGTCGCCCTGGAGCAGGGCGTGCACGCCACCTTCATGCCCAAGCCGTTCTCCGACGTGCCCGGCTCCGGCATGCACACCCACCTGTCGCTCTTCGAGGGCGACCGCAACGCCTTCTACGAGTCGGGCGCGGAGTTCCAGCTCTCCAAGGTGGGCCGCTCCTTCATCGCCGGCCTGCTCAAGCACGCGAGCGAGATCTCCGCGGTCACCAACCAGTGGGTCAACTCCTACAAGCGGATCTGGGGCGGCTCGCAGCGCACCGCGGGCGCCGGCGGCGAGGCCCCCTCGTACATCTGCTGGGGCCACAACAACCGCTCGGCGCTCATCCGGGTGCCGATGTACAAGCCCGGCAAGACCGGCTCCACCCGGGTCGAGGTCCGCTCCCTCGACTCCGGCGCGAACCCGTACCTGGCCTACGCCGTGCTGCTCGCCGCCGGCATGAAGGGCATCCAGGACGGCTACGAACTCCCGGCCGGCGCCGACGACGACGTGTGGGCCCTCACCGACTCCGAGCGCCGCGCCCTGGGCATCGAACCCCTCCCGCAGAATCTCGGCGAGGCCATCGAGGTCATGGAGCGCAGCGAGCTGGTCGCCGAGACGCTCGGGGAGCACGTCTTCGACTTCTTCCTGCGCAACAAGAAGCAGGAGTGGGAGGAGTACCGCTCCGAGGTCACGGCCTTCGAACTCCGGAAGAACCTGCCGAATCTGTAAGCCGGGCTGAACGTGCAGGTCCGGGGCCCGCAGGCCCAGCCCCTCGCTGTCCGGTCGCCGGACCTTCCGCCCGGTGGTCGTCGCCGGCAACCCGGCACCGGGCGGAAGGTCCGGTAGCCCGCCGCAAGGGGCAGGTCGGGCGGCCCGCCCTCTAACGAACCCTCGCCGTCGTCCTCCTCGTCCTCGTCCTCACCCGGCACATTCACATCGCGGACGTTGATGTTGATCTCGACGACCTCCAGGCCGGTCATCCGCTCGACCGCGCTGGTCACGCGCGGAGCGGATATCGGCGGCGACGTCGGCGATGTGGACGCCGTAGACGACCACGATGTCCAGGTCGAGGGCCGCCTGCTCCTCGCCGACCTCGACCTTCACGCCGCGGGTGTGGTCCTGGGACCGGGACACCCGGTCGCGGACCGCTCCCACGGCCCGTGCGCCGCCGCCGCCCATCGCGTGGACGCCCTCGACGTCGCGCGCGGCGATACCGGCGATGGTCGCGACCACGGTATCGGCGACGGTGGTCTTCCCGGCCGTGTCCTTCCGGCGGCCCGGAACGGATGTGGTGACTTTCTCCGCGGTGGTCATAGGGCAAGCCCCTTCCTCGCAGATGGACGTGCGGGCTCCCTTTCACTGTGACCCCGGCCCCGCGGGCACGCCACTCCAACGGAGTACGGCCCCGGCCGCCCGCGGGGGAGACTGGAGGTGTGGCGGATGCGGTCTGGTACACCTCGTACGGCTCCAACACGCATGCCGCGCGGCTGGCCTGCTACCTCAGGGGCGGCCGGCCGGCCGGGCGGCGCGCGGGCGTATCCGGGGTGCCGGGACGGCAGCCCTCCGCGGCGGTCGGTTCCGGTCGAACTCGACGGCACCGTGTACTTCGCGACGCACTCCCCGGTGTGGGGCGGCGGCCGGGCCTTCTACGACCCGGACGCGCCCGGCCGGGTGCTGGCCCGGGCGCATCTGGTCACCGCCCAGCAGTTCTCCGACATCGCCGCGCAGGAGATGTACGCCCGCCCCGGCACCGACCTGGACCTGACCGGCGTGCTGAGCACCGGCCGCGCCACGCTCGGCCCCGGCCGCTACGAGACGCTGGTGCTGGCCGGCACCCTGGACGGGCTGCCGATGCTCACCTTCACCGCGCCCTGGGCGGTGGCCGACGTGCCCTGGACGGTCCCGTCGGCCGGCTACCTGGGGCACCTCGCGGCGGGCCTGAACGAGGCGGGCCGCTGGGACGCGGCGACCGTCGCCCGCTACCTGGCCGCCCGCCCGGGCGCGGCCGGCCACTGGACGGCGGAGCGCGGGGTGCTCACCCCAGCCACGCCGGGGCCAGCGCCGAGGCCGTGAGCAGCCGGGGCGTCCCGGTGCCGTCGGCGGGCACGGTGTAGAGGTCGGAGCCGTAGTCGCCGGGCAGCGAGTAGACGAGCGTGTCGTCGTCGGACCACACCACCTGGTCGTCCACGTTGCGGGTCTCGGCCACCGGGTGCTCGCGCAGGGTGGCGAGGTCGAGGACGTAGAGCTGCCAGGGGGCGTCCGCGGACCGGCCGGGGACGCGCTTCTTGAAGGCGATCCGGGTGCCGTCCGGGGACAGCGACGGGCACTCGACGTTGGCGGTCAGCGTGGTCGCGGTCCGCGTCGCCACGTCGCCGTGGATCGAGGTAGGTGTGGCCGCCGGTGGCGAGGGTGGCGTAGAAGTGCCGGTCGTCGGCGAAGGTGACGCCCCAGAAGTTGACGTCGGCGGCCCGTACCCGGGAGCCGTCGCGGGTGACGGCGTACGTCCTCCAGGCTCGGCTGGAGCGTGCCGGTCCGGGTGTCGAGGATCGAGGTGCGGGTGGAGAAGTTCGTGCCCGCGTAGGAGTCGCCGCCGACGAAGACGGTCCAGGCGACCATCCGGCCGCTGGGCGAGACCCGGGCCCGGGTGGGGATGCCGGCCAGGCGCGACGCGAGCGCGTCGTGCGCAGCCGGGAGTCGAGGACGACGGCGCGGTAGCTGTCGGTCAGCGCGCCGCGGACGGCCTGGAGGCAGATGCCGGTGCCGCCGGCGGCGTAGAAGCGCAGGCACTTCACGCCGGACGCGGTGCGCGGGCCGCCGGGGTCGGCGGCGGGCACGCTGGCCAGTTCGTCGCGGTGCGGGCCCCACGCCATCGAGCGGAAGACGACCCGCCGCGGCCCGGACGCGGCCAGCGACACGGCGCCGGCGCGGACCGCCGGCCCGCCCGCCTGCACCTGGTTCCTGCGCTCGGCGCGGTCCGACGGCGTGCCATACGGCGACGCCCGCCACGCAGGCCAGGACGAGCACGCAGGCGAGCAGGACGAGCACCCGCCCGCGGGTACCGAGCCCGGCCGCCGGTCGGCGCGTCCTCCGTCGGCCGGCCGTCCCGGCCGCCGATTCGTCCGTGGTCATACGGCCTCCCGCTCCGCCGGCCGCAGCCGTACCGACACCGCGACGCTCAGCGCGAGCGCCACCGCCGCGCCGGTCAGCGCCGAGCGGTCGCCCCACGCGGTCCAGGCCGCGCCGAACGCGAGCGAGCAGACGAACCGCGCCCCGGCCTGCCCGGTCTGCACCAGCGCCAGGCCGCTGGAGCGCAGCGCCGCCGGTACGGAGCCGGCCGCGGCGGCCATCAGCACCCCGTCGGTGGCGGCGTAGAACGCGCCGTGCAGGGCGAGCGATCGCGTACGGCAGGACGCCGGCCCGCAGCGACGACAGCAGCAGGCCGTACGCGAGCGAGCAGCGCGACGTGGCCGCCGACGAACACCCGCCAGCGGCCGACCCGGTCCGCCCAGCCGGCCCAGCGGCACGGCGAGCAGCAGGAAGGCGGCGGCCGTGCCCAGCGGCAGCAGCGCGAACCAGCGGTCGGGCACGCCGAGCCGGCGCTGGAGCAGCAGGTAGACGAAGGAGTCGCTGACGGTGGCCAGGCCCAGCGCGACCGCGCACAGCGCCAGCGCGCGCAGCTCGCGCCGGCCGAGCAGCGCGAACGCGGCCCGCAGCGAAGGGCGTTCGCCCTCCTCCACCGGCGACCGCGGGGGCGGCCGCGCGCGACGGCACGAACAGCAGCAGCACCAGCACGCCCAGCGCCGCCACGCAGAAGCTGACGGTGAACACCGCGTCGTAGCCCTCGGCCGCCTGACGCAGGATCAGGAAGGCGACCAGCGGGCCGAGCAGCGCGCCGGTGGTGTCCATCGCCCGGTGCACGCCGAAGGCGCGGCCGCGGGTCTCGGGGGAGGACGACAGCGAGATCAGCGCGTCGCGCGGCGCGGTGCGCAGGCCCTTGCCGGTACGGTCCAGCGGCGAGCACCGCGCCGATCAGCGGCAGGCGTGTGCACCACCAGCAGCAGCGGTTTGCACAGCGCGGACAGGCCGTAGCCGAGCGGCGGCGACCGGCTTGTGCCGGCCGCCGCCCGCGGTCGGCGAGGTGGCCGCCGACCAGCCGGACCAGCGCGCTGAAGCCGTTGTAGACGCCGTCGAGCAGGCCGAAGCCGAGCGGGGACAGGCCCAGGCCCGTGACCAGGTAGAGCGGCAGCACCGCGGTGACCATCTCCGAGGAGACGTCGGTGATCAGGCTGACCGCGCCGAGGGCGAACACGGTGCCGCTGACCGCGCGGCCGATCCGCCCCCGCACCGGCCGCCCGGGGCGCGTGCCCCGGGCGGCAGGTGCGGTCGCCGCGGGCTGGGTGTGCTGCCGCGGCTCTCGCTGACGTACATCGGTCAGCTGGTCCAGATGCCGGTGATGTCGCTCGCCGAGGCGGCCTGGCCGGCGTGCGAGGAGGTACCGGCGAGGTCCTCCAGGGTGCGCAGCAGGTTGTAGTGGTTGTACGTGGTCGCGCTGGAGCTGCCCGCGGTGACCGGCTGGCCGTACAGGACGGTCGGGATGCGGTTGCCGCTGAGCGAGTTGTCCTCGTCGAAGGTGACGACGAGCAGGCTGTTGTGGGTCTTGGCCCAGGTGGCGTACGCGCCCAGGTTGTTCTTCAGCCAGGTGTCGCCGGTGGCCACCGAGCAGTCGTGCATGTCGCTGCACAGGTTCGGCGTCACGAAGGACATCTTCGGCAGCGTCGAGTAGTCGGTCGGGAACTGCGCGAAGGTCTTCGCGGTGGACGTCGGCACGTTGGAGAAGCCGAACCACGGGTTGTGCTTCTGGGCGTAGTCGCCGCTGGAGCAGGTGGTGGAGCCCTGGCTCGGCAGCGTCTCGTTGTAGCTGCCCCAGGTCTGGCCGGCGGCGATCACCTCGGAGCCGAGGTTGGCGGCCGAGCTGAAGCCGGGGGTGACGCAGCTGTCGTCCGTGACGCCCTGGGTGTCGCCGGAGAAGAGGGCGTAGTAGTTGGGCTGGCTGGGGTGGGTGATCGCGAAGCTCTGGGTGAGGTTGGCGCCGCCCGACGCCAGGGAGTTGATGTACGGGGCGCTGGAGCTGCCGATCACCTGGCTGTAGGCGTGGTTCTCCATCACGACCACGATCGTGTGGTCCGGCGACGGCACCGGGCCGGCCGCCTGGGCGTTGCCGCCGAGACCCGCCCAGATCCCCGCGGACGCGCCCGCGAGCCCTATTGCTGACAGCAGCGCATTACGTCGACGCGACACGGCTTTCTACCTCCGGTACGGAATCGGGTGCCCTTGCCTGTGCCTTTGAGCTCTGTTTCGAGGTGTTCATGTCAATCTTACGTCCCCTCTGTCCCGCGGCCCACCCCACGCCACATGAACGCTCAGCAAACCCAAGCTTCGCACTCGCGTGGCGCCCGCCGGACCCCCCACACTGTCGCGCCGAGACCGCGGAGGCCCCGCCCTCCCGCCGCCGCGTGGCATGGCCGCAGGTTGCGGAGGGCCCCGCCCCTCCTGCCACCGGCACGCGGCTCGGGTTCCCGGAGGGCCCGGCCCCTTCCGCTGCCGGGGGCGCGGGTGGGGGTTCTGGAGGGGCGCCGCCTCTCCAATCCGCCGCGGCGGTGGGACGCGGGGCGTGGGTTTTCGGCGGTGCCGGGCGACCGCAAGCGTTCGGGCCCCCCGCAGGGGACGGGGTGCCGTGCGACCGCAAGCGTTCGGGGCCCCCGCAGGGGACGGGGTGCCGTACGACCCGATCCCTCGGGCTCCCCGCAGGGACCGGGGGCGGGCCCGTTTTTGCGCCGCCGCGGAGGCGGGAGGCGGTTACGCTCAAGGGGCACCTTGATCAGGTGCCGACAACCCGCCGGGAGGGCCGATGCAGGGGCGCCGCAGCAGTACCTTCTCCCGTCTGCTGCGGCACGGCTTCACCGACCCGGCGGCCGCCGAGCGCCTGCTGGACACCGACGCCCTCACCGGCGTCCGGGGCGACCCGGTCCTGCTGGAGGCGCTGGGCGCCACCGCCGACCCCGACCAGGCGCTGCTCGGGCCTGGTCCGCCTCGCGGAGTCGCTGGAGCCGGGCGAGCGCCGCACCCTGCTGGACACGCTGACCAGCGCCAAGCCGCTGCGGGACCGGCTGCTGGGCGTGCTCGGCGCCTCCGAGGCGCTGGCGACCACCTGGCCCGGCACCCGCGCGGACTGGCACGCGCTGGTCACGTACGAGGCGGCCGACCTGCACCCCGGGCGTCGCGGAGTTCGAGCGGGGCCTGGCCGCGGCCCGCGACCCCGGACGCGCTGCGCGTCGCCTACCGCCGGTGCCTGCTGGGGATAGCGGCCCGCGACGTGTGCGGCACCAGCGACCTGGTCCGTACCGCCGCCGAACTCGCCGACCTCGCGACCGCCACGCTGCGCGCCGCGCTGGCCATCGCCGCCGCCGAGCTGCCGCGGGACGCCGCCGCGTGCCGGCTCGCGGTGATCGCGATGGGCAAGGCGGCGGCCACGAGCTGAACTACGTCTCCGACGTCGACGTGATCTTCGTGGCCGAGCCCGCCGAGCCGCCGCAGGACGCGGCCGCCGACGAGACCGCCGCGCTGCGCGCCGCCACCCGGCTGGCCGCCCGCATGATGCGGATCTGCTCGGACACCACCGCCGAGGGCACCATCTGGCCGGTCGACGCCAACCTGCGCCCCGAGGGCAAGAACGGCCCGCTGGTCCGCACCCTCTCCAGCCACCTCGCCTACTACCAGCGCTGGGCCAAGACCTGGGAGTTCCAGGCGCTGCTCAAGGCCCGCCCGGTCGCGGGCGACGCCGGCGCTCGGCGCGGAGTACGTCGACGCGATCCGCCCGATGGTCTGGCAGGCCGCCGAGCGCGAGAACTTCGTCACCGACGTGCAGGAGATGCGCCGCCGCGTCGTCGACAACATCCCCGCCGCCCAGGTCGACCGCGAGCTCAAGCTCGGCCCCGGCGGCCTGCGCGACGTGGAGTTCGCGGTGCAGCTCCTGCAGCTGGTGCACGGCCGCACCGACTCCTCGCTGCGCAGCGGCACCACCCTGACCGCGCTCGCCGAGCTGGCCGCCGGCGGCTACGTGGGCCGCGCCGACGCCGCCGCCGCTGGACGACGCCTACCGCTTCCTGCGCGCGATGGAGCACCGCATCCAGCTCCACAAGCTGCGCCGCACCCACCTCGTGCCCGACGACGAGGCCGACCTGCGCCGCCTCGGCCGCGGCCTGGGCTTCCGCACCGAGCCCGGTCGCCAGCCTCAACCGGGAGTGGAAGCGGCACGCCATGGAGGTGCGGCGGCTGCACGAGAAGCTCTTCTACCGGCCGCTGCTCGACGCCGTCGCCCAGCTCGGCACCCGACGAGACCCGGCTCAGCCCCGACGCGGCCCGCGCAGCGCCTCCAGGCGCTCGGCTACGCCGACCCGGCCGCCGCCCTGCGCCACCTGGAGGCGCTGGCCAGCGGGGTCAGCCGCAAGGCCGCCATCCAGCGCACCCTGCTGCCGGTGCTGCTCGGCTGGTTCGCGGACTCCGCCGACCCCGACGCGGGCCTGCTCGGCTTCCGCAAGGTCTCCGACGCGCTCGGCAAGACCCCCTGGTACCTGCGGCTGCTGCGCGACGAGGGCGCCGCCGCCCAGCGGCTGGCCCGCGTGCTCTCCTCCGGCCGGCTCGCCCCCGACCTGCTGATGCGCGCCCCCGAGGCGGTCGCCCTGCTCGGCTCGCCGGACGGCCTGACGCCCGCGCGACCACGCGCGCGCTGGAGCAGGAGGTGCTCGCCGCGGTCGGCCGCGCCGACGACCGCCGAGCAGGCCATCGCCGCGGTCCGCGGGGTGCGCCGCCGCGAGCTGTTCCGCACCGCCGCGGGCGACCTCATCGACACCTACGGCGACGACGAGCGGTCCGACGGCCCGGTCGACCCGGCCACCCTCGTCGACCGGGTCGGCACCGCCGTCTACGGCCTCACCTCGGCGACGCTCGCCGGCGCGCTGCGGGCCGCCGTCAACGCCGTGACCGCCAACGACGCCCACCCGCTGCCCACCCGCTTCGCCGTCATCGCCATGGGCCGCTTCGGCGGCCGCGAGCTGGGCTACGGCTCCGACGCCGACGTGCTGTTCGTGCACGAGCCGCGCGAGGGCGCCGACAGCGGCGAGGCCAGCCGCGCCGCCGCTGGCCGTCGCCGACGAGCTGCGCCGGCTGCTCCAGCTCCCCACCGCCGACCCGCCGCTGCTCATCGACGCCGACCTGCGGCCCGAGGGCAAGAGCGGCCCGCTGGTGCGCACCCTCGGCGTCGTACGCCGCGTACTACCGCCGCTGGTCGCTGGTCTGGGAGAGCCAGGCGCTGCTGCGGGCCGCGCCGGTCGCGGGCGACGCGGGCCTCGGGGAGCGCTTCGTCGAGCTGATCGACCCGCTGCGCTACCCGGCGGACGGGGCTGGACGAGGAGGCGGTGCGCGAGATCCGCCGGCTCAAGGCGCGCATGGAGTCCGAGCGGATGCCGCGCGGCGCCGACCGTACGACGCACGCCAAGCTCGGCCGCGGCGGGCTGTCCGACGTCGAGTGGACCGTCCAGCTCCTCCAGCTCCAGCACGGGGCCCGGCTGCCGTCGCTGCGCACCACCGGCACCCGCAAGGCGCTGGCCGCCGCGCACGCGGAGGGCCTGATCGACGCCGCCGACGCCGGCACCCTGGACGAGGCGTGGGTGCTGGCCACCCGGGTGCGCAACGCGGTGATGCTGGTCCGCGGCCGGCCCGGCGACACCTTCCCCGGCGACGGACGCGAGCTGGCCGCCGTCGCCCGCTACCTGGGCTACCCGGCCGGCCACGTCGGCGACATGCTGGAGGACTACCGCCGCCGCACCCGCCGGGCCCGCGCGGTCGTGGAACGGCTCTTCTACGAGGGGTGACCGGCCGCCGACGGCCTGGCCGGCGCCGTGCCGGCGCCGGCGCGGTACGCCGTGCGGCTGCGATCCGGCCGGAAATCGCCGTCACGCCGCGGCCTTCGCCGGCTCCGACCGCTCCGGCGGGGGCGGCTGCGGCAGCCGGTACGCCCACCGCCCGTACAGCAGGTACACCACCCCGTAGCCGACGGCCAGGCACAGCGCGCCGCCCACCGCGTCCAGCCAGAAGTGGTTGCCGGTGGAGATGATCACCACGAGGGTGAACAGCGGGTAGAGCGCGGCCGAGCACCCGCGCCCACAGCGGCTTGGCGAGCGCGATCGACGGTGATGGCCGCACCACAGCGACCAGCCGATGTGCATCGACGGCATGGCCGCGTACTGGTTGGAGACCTCCGACAGGCTGCCCGAGGACAGCGAGCCCCAGGTGCTGGTGGACCTGCACGGTGTCGATGAAGCCCGCGCCGCCCAGCAGCCGCGGCGGGGCCAGCGGGTAGGCCCAGAAGCCGATCAGCGCCAGCCAGGTGGTCACGAACAGCACCAGCCGGGGCGCGCGCGTAGCGGTCGGGGTGGCAGACGTAGAGCCACACCAGCACACCGATGGTGATGACGAAGTGCAGCGTGGCGTAGTAGTAGTTCATCCCGACGATCAGCCACGTCACCGAGTTCACCGCGTGGTTGACGCCGTGCTCGACGGCCAGGCCGAGGTGGTGCTCCAGCGACCAGACCGAGTCGGGCGTGCCGCAGCGCGATCGCCGCGCTGCTCGCGGCACCGCGTTCCTGATCAGGGAGTACAGCCAGTAGCTGACGCCGATCAGCAGCGATCTCGAACCACAGCCGCGGCCGGCGCGGCGTGCGCAGCCGGGCCAGCAGGGCGCGCGGGGCGAGCGGGACTCCGACGGGCCGGCCGGGCCCGGAACTCCGCCGCCGGCGGCTGAACCGGTGGAGCTCCGCGGGCCGGCTCGTGCCGCCGTTCGATCGTCTTCGCGGTCGGTTCCCCCATGGTCAACCAGTCTGCCAGACCGCGCCCCTCGACCGGGATGAGCGCCGGTCTGAACCGGACACTCCGCGTGTCGCGCCGCTCCCGGACCGTCGCGGCCGGCCTACGGGGCGGTCGGCGCGGGGTCGCGGTCGGCGGGGGCGGCCGCCGTCGAGCCGCGCACCACCAGCTCCGGCATGAAGACGAACTCGCTGTGCGGGTCGGCGTGCCGCCGATCTCCTCCAGCAGCGCGTTGACGGCGGCCTGGCTCATCGCCGCCACCGGCTGCCGGATGGTGGTCAGCGGCGGGTCGGTGAACGCGATCAGCGGCGAGTCGTCGAAGCCGACCACCGACACGTCGCCCGGCACCGTCAGGCCCTGCTGGCGGGCCGCCCGGATCGCGCCGAGCGCCATCATGTCGCGAGGCGCAGACGATCGCCGTGCAGCCGCGACGCGATCAGCGCGCCCGCCGCGGCCTGCCCGCCCTCCAGCGTGAACAGCGAGTGCTGGATCAGCTCCTGCGCCTCGTCCTCCGTCAGGCCCAGCACGTCGCCGCATCGACGCCACGAAGCCCTCGATCTTGCGCTGGACCGGCACGAACCGCTGCTGGCCGACCGCCAGACCGATCCTGCGGTGCCCGAGCGCCGCCAGGTGGGTGACGGCCAGCCGCACCGCGCCGCGGTCGTCGGGCGAGACGAACGGCGCGTCGACCTTCTCGGAGAAGCCGTTGATCAGCACGAACGGCACGCCCTGGCCCTGGCAGGCGGGCGTAGCGCTCCATGTCGGCGGTGGAGTCGGCGTGCAGGCCGGAGACGAAGATGATCCCGGCCACCCCGCGCTCCACCAGCATCTCGACCAGCTCGTCCTCGGTGGAGCCGCCGGGCGTCTGGGTGGCCAGCACCGGGGTGTAGCCCTGCCGGGTCAGCGCCTGCCCGATGATCTGGGCGAAGGCGGGGAAGATCGGGTTCTCCAGCTCCGGGGTGATCAGGCCGACCAGGCCCGCGCTGCGCTGCCGCAGCCGGACCGGCCGCTCGTAGCCGAGCAGGTCGAGCGCGGCCAGCACGGATTCGCGGGTGGTCGCGGAGACACCCGGCTTGCCGTTGAGCACCCGGCTGACCGTCGCCTCACTGACCCCCGCCTGGGCTGCTATGTCTGCGAGCCGCGCGGTCACAGCACCGGATGCTACGGGGCGGAACGCCACCATGTCAGATCGCCCACCAAATTGCCGTGTCCGCGGCGATCGTCACAACAGGGACGCAATCATCGCCGACCGCCGTGCCCGGCGCGCCCGCGGAGGCCGTCCCGCCGTCCGGTCCGGTGCTGTTCCCCCGGCGTCGTCCGGTCCGGCGTCGTCCGGTCCGGCGCCGTCCCGCCCGGCTCCGGCTCCGGGCCGCTCGCCGCTGGACAGCAGCATCCGGCCCGGCCGCGGGAGCGTGACCGGCGCACCGGTCAGGTTGACCGTGCAGACGAAGTCCCGGCCGCCCGGCCCCTCCCGGCGGAAGGCCAGCACGCCGTCCGGCGCGTCCAGCCAGCCGACCGCCGTGCCCGCGCCCAGCGCCGGGTGCTCGCGGCGCACCGCGAGCGCCGTCCGGTACAGCTCCAGGGTGGAGTCCGGGTCGCCGGTCTGCGCCTCGACGCTCAGCCCCGCCCAGCCCTCGGGCTGCGGCAGCCAGCTCGGCCCGCCCTCGACCGGGCCGAAGCCGTACGGCGCCTCGCGGCCCGACCACGGGATCGGCACCCGGCAGCCGTCGCGGAAGCCGTCCTGGCCGGCCGCGCGGAAGAACGACGGGTCCTGCCGCACCTCGTCCGGCAGGTCGGTGACGTCCGGCAGGCCCAGCTCCTCGCCCTGGTAGAGGTACGCCGAGCCGGGCAGCGCCAGCATCAGCAGGGTGGCCGCGCGCGCCCGGCGCAGGCCCAGCTCCCGGTCGCCCGCGTCGCGCAACTGGGTGCCCGCGCCCGGCCGGGTTGCCGAACCGGGTGGCGTGCCGGGTCACGTCGTGGTTGGACAGCACCCAGGTGGTCGGGCGCGCCGACCGAGCCCATCGCGCGCCAGCGACGTGTCGATCACCGCGCGCAGCGCGCCGGCGTCCCAAGAGGTGCTCAGGTACTCGAAGTTGAACGCCTGGTGCAGCTCGTCGGGCCGCAGGTAGCAGCGCGGCCCGCTCGATCGTCGGCGTCCACGCCTCGGCGACCGCGATCCGCTCGCCCGGGTACTCGTCGAGGATGCGCCGCCAGCCGCGGTAGATCTCGTGCACGCCGTCCTGGTCGAAGTACGGCATCGGCGGCGCTGCCCAGCAGCGTGAGCTGTTCGGCGCGGCCGATGTCGGGCAGCCCGGCGGCCTTGACCAGGCCGTGCGCGACGTCGATCCGGAAGCCGTCGACGCCCAGGTCGAGCCAGAAGCGCAGCACCGAGCGGAACTCGTCGTGCACGGCCGGGTGGTCCCAGTTGAAGTCGGGCTGCTCGGGCGCGAACAGGTGCAGGTACCACTCGCCGGGCGTGCCGTCCGGGTCGGTGGTCCGGGTCCAGGCCGGGCCGCCGAAGATGGACTCCCAGTCGTTGGGCGGCAGTTCGCCGTGCGCGCCCTTGCCGGCGCGGAAGTGGAAGCGGTCCCGCAGCGCGGAGCCGGGCCCCTCGCGCAGCGCCCGCTTGAACCACTCGTGCTGGTCGGAGCAGTGGTTGGGCACCACGTCGACGATGATCCGCAGGTCCAGCGCGTGCGCGGCCCGCGACCAGGTCGTCGGCGTCGGTGAGGGTGCCGAACATCGGGTCGACCGCGCGGTAGTCGGCCACGTCGTAGCCCGCGTCGGCCTGCGGGGAGGCGTAGAACGGCGACAGCCACACCGCGTCCACGCCGAGGTCCCGCAGGTAGGGCAGCCGGGCGGTGATGCCCGGCAGGTCGCCCATGCCGTCGCCGTTGCCGTCGGCGAAGCTGCGCGGGTAGACCTGGTAGATCACCGCGTCGCGCCACCAGTCCCCGCGCCCGGCGTCGGCGGTGGAGGCGGCGGCGGAGCTGGGAGCGTCGGTGAGGTGCTGGCTCATGGATTCCCTTTTGTTCGCGGGCGAACGACAACTGGCATGCGGAACTGCGGTGCGGGGCAGCGGCGTTGCGGGCGCGCCGCGATCAGCCCTTGGTGCCGCCGGCCGTCAGGCCGGTGACCAGGTGGCGCTGGACGAGCAGGAAGACGAAGGCGGCGGGGATCGCGATCGAGCACCGAAGCGGCCGTCATGGCGCCCCAGTTGGCCCGTTCGTCACCGGCGAAGGTGCGGATGCCGGCCGCCAGCGTGTAGTGCCGCTCGCTCATGAACTGGCTGGAGTAGGCGACCTCGCCCCAGGCGGTGAGGAAGCTGTAGAACGCGGTGACGGCCAGCCCCGGCCGGGCCAGCGGCACGATCAGCCGCCAGAACGTGCCGAACGGGGTGAGGCCGTCGACCCGTCCCGCCTCGTCGATCTCGTGCGGGATGGTGTCGAAGTAGCCCTTGAGCATCCACGCGCAGAACGGCACCGCGATCGTGCAGTACACCAGGATCAGGCCGGCGTAGCTGTCGATCAGGCCGAGCCGGCCCAGCAGGTTGTACAGCGGCACGATCAGCACGGCGACCGGGAACATCTGCGTGAGCAGGAAGGTCCACATCAGCGGCTTGTGGCCGGGGAACTTCATCCGGGAGATGGCGTATCCGGCGCTGGAGGCGATGAGCACGCCGAGCACGGTGGTGGCGCCGGCCACGATCACCGAGTTGCAGCAGGTAGCGCGGGAAGTGGCTGTGCAGCAGCACGAAGCGGTAGTTGTCCAGGCCCAGGTGGTGCACGACCTGGCCCGGCTGCTGCCAGGCGCTGTCCGGGCCGAAGGAGATGAACACGATCCACAGCACCGGGAAGACCGCGACGGCGCTGGCGGCGATCAGGGTGGCGTGCAGGGCGGCGGACGCGCCCCGGCCGCGCTGCCCCCGTCCTTTGGGGACGGTCCGGCCGCGCGGGGCGATGGCGGGGGTCGCGGGCACGGAGCCGCGTTGGCTGACTGCGCTCATGGCTGACGGCTCCTAGCTCTGCTCGGTCTTGACCTGGCGGCGGTAGAACGTGGAGAAGGCCACCAGGATGAGGAGGATGACGATGCCGTAGGTGGCGGCGCCCGAGTAGTCGGAAATGCCGGTGAACGCCTTCTCGTACGCGTAGGTCACCAGGATGTCGGTGTCCCCGGTGGTGTTGCTGCCGAGCAGCAGGTAGATGATCGGGAACATGTTGAACGTCCATACGGTGCTCAGCAGGATCACCGTGCTGGTCACCGGCCGCAGCCCCGGGATCGTCACGTTGGCGAACCGCTGGAACGGCGAGGCGCCGTCCATCTCGGCGGCCTCGTAGAGCTCGCCGGGTATCGACTGGAGGCCGCCGAGGATGGCGACCATCATGAACGGCACGCCGCACCAGACGTTGACGATGATGACGGCGATCTTCTGCGCGAACGGCGTGCCCAGCCAGTCCTGCGCGGGCAGTCCGGCCGCCTTGATGATGTCGTTGAAGACGCCGTACTGCGAGTTGAACATCAGCCGCCAGGCGAAGACGCCGATGAAGCGCGGGCACCGCCCAGGGCAGGATCAGCGCCAGCCGGTAGAAGAGCCGGAACCGCATCGGGCGGTTGAGCAGCATCGCCATGCCCAGGCCGATGGCGTAGGTGACGGCGACGCAGGAGACGGTCCAGACCACCGTCCACTCCAGCCGCGGGTAGAAGTCGCCGTCCTGGCCGGAGATGATCTGCCAGTAGTTGTGCAGCCCGACGAAGTGGTACGTGGCGCCCTGGTGGAACGAGCCGATGCTCTTGGCGACGTTCTGTTCGTTGGCGTTGGTGAAGGACAGGTACAGGCCGTAGCACCAGCGGGTACATCACCAGCACGCCGATGACGATCACCACCGGGGCGACCATCACGTAGGCGTACCAGTGCTTGTCCCAGGAGCGTTTGAACGACGCCCGCAGGCCCGTCCGGGGGCCGCCGGCCCGGGTGGGGCGGTCGGGTCGGTCGGGACGGGCTCGGTCGACGGTGGCGGTGGTCATCGCTCCTCGGCTCTGTCGGTGCCACAGGTTCGTCTCTCCCGGGTGCGTCACCGCGGGGGAGGGGTCCGGGCCGGCCGGCCGGGCGCGTGGGCCCCGCTCACGGTGAGGTGCGCGGGGCCCCGGCCGGCCGGTCCGGGGTGGGTGGGGCTACTGCACCGCGTAGCCGGGCAGCAGCTTGCCGAACTGCTTGGCCGCCGAGTCCAGGCCGCCCTGGACCGAGGTCTGGCCCTGAAGGATCTTGATGTACTGCTGCTGGAGCGGCGTGAACAGGCTGCCCACCTGCGGCAGCGCGACCCGCGGCCGGGCGGTGTCGAGGATCGACTTGAAGCCCGCGATCTGCTGGTTCTTCAGCACCGCCGGGCTGTAGGCGGAGGTACGGGTGGGCAGCGTGCCGTTCTTCAGCGCGATCTGCTCCTGGCTGGCGGTCGACGTCATGAACTGGGTGAACAGGTACGCCGCGGTGAGGTTCTTCGAACCCTGGTAGACCGCCAGGTCCTGGCCGCCGGTCGGGGCCAGCGCCTTGCCGGTGGAACCGGCCGGCACCGGCGCGTAGCCGAGGTCGGACTCCTTGCCCTTGAACGCCGAGCCGGTCAGGTCGTCGCCGACCGACCAGGGTCCCTGGATCAGCATCGCGACCTTGCCGGTCTTGAACGACGTCTGCATGTTGTCGTAGGCGCTCGCGAAGTCGATCTTCAGCGAGGAGGAGTCGTAGATCTTCTTCGCCTCGGTGACCGCCTTGACGGCCTCCGGCGAGTTGATGGTGACCTTCTTGCCCGCCGGGTCCGCCAGGTCGGCGCCCTCGCCGAAGAGGAACGGCAGCAGGAAGTACGCGTCCGGGTTCATGTACGTGCCGGCGACGCCGGGCACCTTCGCCTTGACCTTCGCCGAGTCCGCGATCAGCTGGTCCCAGGTGGTCGGCGGCGAGGTGATGCCCGCCTTGGCGAAGACGGCCTTGTTGTACAGCAGGCCCAGGGTGTCGGTCACCGACGGGACGGCGTACGTCTTGCCGTCGTACTTCGTGGTGTTGAGCGGCCCGGGCACGAAGTCGGAGGTGTCGGTGAGCGCGGTGGTGCCGTCCAGCGGCGCGATGTAGTGCAGCGACGCGTACTCCGGGATCAGGCCGACGTCGGTTCTGATCACGTCCGGGGCGCCCTTGCCGCTCTGCGCCGACGCCTTGAACTTCTGCTCCACGGTGGTGAAGTCGACGTTCTGGTAACTCACCTTGATCTTCGGGTACTTCGCCTCGAAGGCGGAGATGAGCGCCTTGTACGCCGGCGCCTCCACCTTCGCGTCGGAGGTGTCCCAGTAGGTCACCGTCCCCGACAGCTGGGCGGGGTCCTTGGCCGCTGCCGCTGTCCTGCTTGCCGCCACTGCCACTGCCGCCGCCGCAGGCGGTGGCCCCGAGAACGATGGCCGCGGCCATGGCCACGGTGGATATGCCGCGTCGCATACCTGACTCCTTGCTGAGGGAAGTACCCGATCACCCTGATCCCGTCGACGGCCCGGCCTGTCCTGCGCCGGCCCCTCTCCGCTCGGGCTGGGACGGACCGTAACAGCGATGCAACGTCTTGCGAAAGAGCCTGCAAGAAAGTTTCTGCAAGATCCTTCAGTCGTGATGGGGCCGTGACTTCGCGCTGCTCGGGCAGGGTGCGGGGGCGGGTGCCGGGCGCCCGGTGCGGGTGCGGCGGGCGCTGCCGGAGCGTCCGCCCCGGGCCTCCCCGGGCTTGTCCGGGCCTCCCCGGTATGGACGCTCCCAGGTCGTACGGGCGTACGGGCCGGTGCAGGATCGGGGCGAGGGGGACACCGGCGGGCGCGGCGGACGGAAGCTTCGGCGATGGGTGAGGACACGCAAGGCCGCGGGCCCGACGGGACCGTTGAGAGCGGTGGGACCGGCGGGGCCGGAGCGACCGGGGGCGGGCGGCTGGACCGCCGGCACTTCCTGGGCGCCGTCGCGGCAGGGGCGGCCGGGGTCGCCGCGGGGACGGTGGCCGGCTGCGGCTCCGGCGGCTCCGGCCCGCATCCCGCCGCCTCTGCCGCCGCCACGGTCTTCGTGGCCGCACCCGGGCACGCGGATGGCGCCGACGACTGGCGCATCCGGTCCGCCGGCCCGGACGACGCCGTCGAGGGCTACAGCGACCGGGTCAGCGTGCTGCCCGGCGAGACCTTCGGCCTCCACGTGTCGACGACCGCGCCCGGCTTCCGGGTCGCCGCCTTCCGGGTGGGCTGGTACGGCGGCGCGCAGGCGGAGCTGGTGTGGCGCTCGGACCGGGTGACGGGCCGGGTGCAGGGCCGCCCCACCCTGGCGGTCGCCACCCGCACCGTACGGGCCGGCTGGGAGCGCACCCTGGAGGTCCGCACCACCGGCTGGCAGGAGGGCGCGTACCTGCTGCGGCTGGAGGCGGAGCACGGCCACCAGCGGTACGTCCCGCTGATCGTCCGCTCGGCGAGCGCGGCCGGCCGCACCCTGCTGATGCACGCGCCGGCCACCTGGCAGGCGTACAACCAGTGGGGCGGCTACAGCCTCTACAGCGGCCGCGACGGCACCTACGCGCACCGCGCACTGGCCGTCGCCTTCGACCGGCCGTACGACCGCGCCGGCGCGGAGAAGTTCATGGTCTACGAGCGGGCCGCGGTGGTGCTGGCGGAGCGGCTCGGCATCCCGCTGGCGTACACCACCGGGCCGGACGTCCACCGCGACCCGGCCGTGCTGCGCGGCGCGCACGCGGCGGTCGCCCTCGGGCACGACGAGTACTGGACGCCCGAGCAGCGCCGGCACGTCACCGCGGCGCGCGACGCCGGCACCAACCTCGCCTTCCTCGGCGCCAACACCTGCTTCCGGCGGGTGCGGCTGGAGTCCGGCCCGGGCGGCCCCGACCGCACGGTGGTCTGCTACAAGACGGACTACCCGGTCGACCCGTACCTGGCGCGGCACCCGGCCATGGCCACCACCGACTTCCGGCACCGGCCGGGGGCCGACCCGGAGTCCTCGCTGACCGGTGTGATCTACGAGGGCTTCCCGGTCGACGCCCCCTACGTCGTGGGCGCCCCCGGCCACTGGCTCTTCGCGGGCACGGGGGTCCGGCGCGGCGACGCCTTCGACCACCTGGTGGGCGTGGAGTACGACCGGGTCGACCCCGCGTACCCCGTGCCGTCGCCGACCGAGATCCTGGCGCACTCCCCGCTGGTGTGCGCCGGCCGCCACAGCCACAGCGACACCGCGTACTACACCGCGCCCAGCGGCGCGGGCGTCTTCGCCTCCGGCACGATGCGCTGGGTCGAGGCCCTCATGGCGGGCACCCGCGACGACGGCGGCGACCACGGCATGAACGCCCGCACCCGCGCGTTCGTCACCCGCACCACGGAGAACCTCCTGCGCGCTTTCGCCACGGGCCCTGCCACCAAGTCCCATCCGGCCCCGCGGGACAACGTCCGTGCGGTGTACGGGAGTTGACGGGCCGTTGACAGGACAGTGGCCCGGCGGCCGCCAGGCGCCGAGGCACTGCCGAAGCCGGATGCCGGCGGTCCACCGTCACGTCGAAGACGGGGGAGGCCGTGCTCCCGCTGACGGTACGCAGGAGACGCCCGCGGGTTCCGGGCCGGCGGCGTCCGGCCGTGGATCGGCGGGCCCGTACGGGAGTTGGAACCTCTTACCGGCTCTTGCTGAAAGCGCTCCCCGGGGGATACGGTCCCGGACAGCCCCGGCATCGACGCCGGGAGTGCTCCCGGTTTCATGCGCGTGGGTCCGGGCGCGAGGCTGTCCCCTTTCCGGCGGCGCACGTCCGCACGGAGACCCGCAAGGAGAACCGCCCGTGGCCCTGACGTCCAGGCTGTCCGCGTCCGGAGCGCGCTCGCGCGTGAGACGAGTCGCCGCCGCCACCGCGTTCGCCGCACTCGCGGCGCTCGCCGTGTCGACGGCGTCCGCGCACGCCGTCCCCGCGCCCCCGAAACCCCCGTCGGACACGGCAGTCGCCGCCACCGCCGGCCACCTGCTGCCGAAGGACACGGGCGCCGACCTGGACCTGTCGACATCGGACGCGCAGTGGATCGACCGGTCCACGGTGGCGTGGAAGACCGATGTGCCGTCCGCCTCCGCGCAGTTGGTGTACGCCGCCGACGGCGGCATCACGGTCCGGGACGGCGCGCTGTCGAGCGAGGGCCGCCGGCTGCGGCTGGCGAAGGCGGCCGGCGGTCTCACCGCCGCGCAGCTCGCGAAGTTCCCGCAGCTCAAGGGCTATACGGCGTTCACCGTCGACCCGCGCGACCGGGGCCTGGACCAAGGAGGCGCTGCGCGGCCAGCTCATCGCCACCCAACGGGCCGCGAACGGCGCCCTGTTGGCGGCGACCGGCGTCCAGACCCAGGGCGTGCTCGACGACGTGTACGCGGGCGCGGCCCGAAAGGCCGCGCTCGGGCCGGTGTTCGACGCGCACGGCACCCCGACGCTGTCGGTGTGGGCGCCCACCGCGCACAGCGTCGTCCTGGACATCGGCGGCCGCACGGTCGCGATGCGGGAGGACACCGGCAGCGGCGTGTGGTCGGTGCGCGGCGCGCGCGACTGGACCGGGCAGCCGTACCTGTTCGAGGTGACCGTCTGGGCGCCGAGCGTGCAGAAGCTGGTCGACAACAAGGTCACCGACCCGTACTCCGTCGCGCTGACCGCCGACTCGAAGCAGAGCCTGCTGGCGGACCTGGACGACCCGCGGCTCGCCCCCGCCGGGTGGGCGCGCCAGCACAAGCCGCCGGCCGCGCCGATGCAGCCGGGCGCAGATCCAGGAGCTGCACATCCGGGACTTCTCGGTCGCCGACACCACCGTCCCGGCGGCGCGACCGCGGCACGTACGCGGCCTTCACCGACCGGTCGTCGGCCGGCATGACCCATCTGAGGGCGCTGGCGAAGGCGGGCGTCACCTACGTCCACCTGCTGCCCGCCTTCGACTTCGCCACCGTCCCGGAGAAGGCGGCCGAGCAGACCGCGCCGGACTGCGACCTGTCCGCGTACGGCCCGGCCAGTGACCAGCAGCAGGCGTGCGTGGCCGAGCAGCAGGCCACCGACGCGTACAACTGGGGCTACGACCCGCTGCACTACACCGTGCCCGAGGGCTCGTACGCCACCGATCCCCGACGGGACGGCCAGGACCGTCCAGTTCCGGCAGATGGTGCAGGGGCTCAACGACGCCGGGCTGCGGGTGGTGATGGACGTCGTCTACAACCACACCGCCGCGGCCGGCGAGGCCGGCCGACTCCGTCCTCGACCGGATCGTGCCCGGCTACTACCAGCGGCTGATGCCGGACGGCTCGGTCGCCACCTCCACCTGCTGCGCCGACACCGCGCCCGAGAACGCGATGATGGGCAAGCTCGTCGTCGACTCGGTGGTCACCTGGGCCAAGGAGTACAAGGTCGACGGCTTCCGCTTCGACCTGATGGGCCACCACCCCAAGGCGAACATCCTCGCCGTCCGCAAGGCGCTGGACGCCCTCACCGCCGGCGCAAGGACGGCGTCGACGGGAAGAAGATCATCCTCTACGGCGAGGGCTGGAACTTCGGCGAGGTCGCCGACAACGCCCGCTTCGTCCAGGCCACCCAGGCCAACATGGCCGGCACCGGCATCGCCACCTTCTCCGACCGGGCCCGCGACGCGGTGCGCGGCGGCAGCCCCTTCGACGCCGACCCCGGCGTGCAGGGCTTCGCCTCCGGCCTGTTCACCGACCCCAACTCCTCCACCGCGAACGGCACTCCGGCCGAGCAGAAGGCCCGGCTGCTGCACTACCAGGACCTGATCCAGGTCGGACTGACCGGCAACCTCAAGGAGTTCGGCTTCACCGACTCCGACGGGAAGCAGGTCACCGGCGCCGAGATCGACTACAACGGCTCCCCGGCCGGGTACGCCGACGCGCCCGGCGACGCCCTCGCGTACGTCGACGCGCACGACAACGACTCGCTGTACGACGCGCTGGCCTACAAGCTCCCCGCCGGCACCTCGCCCGCCGACCGGGCCCGTATGCAGGTGCTCGCCGAGGCCACCGCGGAACTCTCCCAGGGCCCCGCGCTCTACCAGGCGGGCTCGGACCTGCTGCGCTCCAAGTCGCTGGACCGCAACTCCTTCGACTCGGGCGACTGGTTCAACGCGATCCACTGGGACTGCGCGCAGGGCAACGGCTTCGGGCGCGGGCTGCCGCAGGCCGCCGACAACAAGGCGGACTGGCCGTACGCCGCGCCGCTGCTGGCCGATCCCGGGCTCGCCCCGGCTGCGCGGGGATCGAGGGCGCCTCGGCGGCGTACCAGGACCTGATGCGCATCCGCACCGCCGAGCCCGCCTTCCACCTCACCACGCGGGCGCAGGTGCAGCGGCAGGTGTCCTTCCCGCTGTCCGGGACGGGGGAGACGCCGGGGGTGATCACGATGAGGGCCGGTGACCTGGTCGTCGTGTTCAACGCGACCCCGCAGCGGCAGGACCAGCGGGTCGCGGCGCTGGCGGGCACGGGCTACCGGCTGCACCCGGTGCAGGCGCGCGGCGCGGACCCGGTGGTGAAGTCGGCGTCGTACGCCGCCTCGACCGGGACGTTCAGCGTGCCGGCCCGTACGGTGGCGGTCTTCACGGCGGCGGGGGCGCCGGCAGGGGGCGCGGCAGCGACAAACTGAGGGTTCGTCCGCACAACACCCTCACACATCCCACACCTCCCGTTCGCGTGTTTTGCGCACGAACGGGAGGTGAGCCGCGTCACGCGGGGCCGAAGTGGGGAACCTATGGTCCGGGTTGTGCGTCCATGTACCCATGAGCACCCCGCACGTCATGATCCGGCCCGCCGTGATCGAGGACCTGGACGCGATTTGTGGTGTCCATGCCAGGGCACGGGCCACGTACTACGGGGGCCTCTTCCCGAACGCCGTCTACAACGGCCCGGGCGAGCTGGAGCGCCAGCGCGCCGACACCGCCCAGGCCATCGGCTCCCGGGAGTACACCGTCCTGTGCGCGACCCGGCAGGACCACATCGTGGGATTCGCCGTCGTCGGGGCCCGGTTCGACGGCGACCGGCTCGTCCACTTCCACATCGACCCCGAGGTCTGGCGCACCGGCACGGGCACCGCCCTGCACCACGCGTGCGTCGCCGTCTGGCAGTCCGCCAAGCTCAGCACGGCCCAGTTGGAGGTCTTCGCCCCCAACGCCCGGGCCCGCGCCTTCTACACCCGCCTGGGCTGGGAGGAGCACGGCCGCGACGCCGACCAGGTCACCATGCGGCTGCGGGTCCCGCTCCCGCCCGAGGACGTCCCGGCCTGAGACGTGGTTGCGCCCGAGACCTGGTCCCGGCCTGAGACCTAGTCGCCGGTCAGCGGGGTGAGGGCCGCGCCGCTGGTGAGGCGGCCGGTGAGGGTGGCGCGGGTGCCGCGCGGGGCCGGGGCGGCGAGGAAGGGGCCGGAGGCGGTGGCGTGCACGCCGTTGGTGGCCGTGATGGACGCGGTGTCGCGGCTGGCGGCGGCGAGCAGGTACCAGTGCGCGGCCGGGGACTTCCACATCACGCCCGCCATGACGTGCCGGTCGAAGCGGCTGCACGCGTTGCCGCCCGCCTGCTGCCCGGCCAGTGTGCCGGGGGCGCCGGCCTTCGCGGCCGGCGGGACGAACTGCACCAGGGCGATGCCCGGCCCGCGCCAGGTGTCGGCGCGGTCGCACGTCCAGGACGCCTCGCCGGCGCCCTCGGGAAGCGGGGTGCGGGCGTACTCCCAGTCGTCGACGGTTTTCACGCCCTGGCCGCGCAGTTCGCCGAGCCGGCACGCGCTGTGCGCCCAACTCGCCAGCGCCTGCGGCCCGGTGGCCTGCGCCTGCGGCCCGGTGGCCTGCGCCTGCGGCGGCGGGCTGCGACTGCGGTCCGGTGGCCTGCGCCGCGGCGGGTCGTACGTCAGGTGCGCCGGGACCAGGTCGCCGAGGTCGGTGAGCAGGAAGGAGTCCTCCTCGCCGATCGCCGGGGAGGGACGCAGCTCCATCACCGGCCAGCTCGTCGCGCAACTGCCCGGTGTGGCACCGCCGGCCGGCATCGGCACCGGGTCGGTGACGCCGTCGGACGAGCGGTGCAGGTCGGCGGCGGCCCGGTCGGGGTGGAGCAGGTCGCGGGTCCGGGTCCGCGCGACCCAAGGGGCGGTCAGGAAGCGGGCGTTGCCGTCCACCCGGTCCACCAGCACGGCCGCCGACGTGGTCAGGTCGGCGTCCGCGGCCTGCGCGAAGTCCAGCGCGGCGCGGCCGGAGCCCGTGCGCGGCTCGGCGTAGCGCACCACCCGCAGGCCGTCGTAGAAGAGCACCACCGTCGCGTCGTCCTCGTCGCCGGCGAAGAGCAGTTGCGGCGGCTGGGAGGGGGCCGAACGCGAGGTGCCCGGGGTGGAGCTGACGTCCACGGACCGGCCGGGGCCGCCCCACACGTCCAGCGCCCGGGTGAGCAGCGCCCGGTCGTGGATACGGCTGCCGCGCGCGGGCCACGCCGAGAAGTCCATCCGGGCGGTGGACTTCCACAGGCTCGACGGCGCCGTGATCAGCGAGGCCGGGGCGAGCACCTGCGCGTCGCCGGCCGGCGGACCGCCGGCGGCGTACGGCCGCGGGGCGGCGGAGCCCATGGTCGTCACGGTGACCAGCAGCGCGGCCGCGGCGACCACCGTGGCCGCCACCGCGCCGATCCTGTTGCGGCGGCGCCGGCGCAGCAGGTCGGTGGGCCGCAGTTGGAGGGTGCAGGCGTCGAACTCATTCCCGCC
Organism: uncultured Actinomycetota bacterium; assembly: GCA_963820715.1. Classification (GTDB taxonomy): domain Bacteria; phylum Actinomycetota; class Actinomycetes; order Streptomycetales; family Streptomycetaceae; genus Actinacidiphila. The sequence continues at coordinate 126,934 of CAWGAU010000015.1, forward strand.
CAGCAGCCGTTGCCCCGCGCCGGGACCCGCGCCGTCGGGGACCGCCACCGCGGCGGCCGCCCGTACCGCGGCGCGCGGGTCGCGGGCGCCGGCCGCTTCGAGCACGGACCGCGCCGCCGCCTCCGGCAACCCCTCGGCGCCCAGCAGCGCGTAGGCCGCGCGTGCCTCGGTGTCCAGCCCGGCCACCGCGCGGTCGAGCGCCACCTCGTCGTCGCCGCCGGTCCGCGGATGGACCCGAAGGCCCGTCACCCGGGGCGGTTTCACGTCCTCCAGGGCGGTCCTGAGCCGGCCGCGGCCGCCGAACTCCAGCGCGGCGCGCAGCACATGGTGCCGCAGGGTGCCGTACGCGCCGCCCTGCCGCGCGGGTGAGGGGGAGGCGGGCAGGGCGCGCTGGACGAGCTGGTGGGCGGCCAGCGCCCTGCGGTGCTTGCCGAGCGTGGCGGGCAGCGTGACGTACGCCAGCCGGACCAGCCGCGGATAGTGCTCGACGAGCGCCGCCTCCGCCTGCTCCACCGTGACGGGTGCCGGGCCGCCGGCCGTTGCGGAAGTGGCCGTTGCCTGCTGCGTGTTCACGACCCGTCAAACGAGCCGCCGCCGCGATGGTCACCCCTGGAGGGGGAAAACCCCTGGTCGCGGCGAAGGGCGCCCTCGCCGTGTTGACGGGGGCGCCCTCGCGGGGGGCGGACGATCGGCGGTCGGGAGCGGGCCCTCGGAGCGGGGGCGGGCCCTGGACCGGCGGTGCGGCCGGCAGGTCTCAGACCAGGCCGGCCTTCTCCAGCGCGCTGCCGCAGGTGTCGACGATCAGCCGGGTGACGACGTACGGGTCGACGTTCGCGTTCGGGCCGGCGGTCCTCGATGTAGCCCTTCTGGTCCACCTCGACCTGCCACGGGATGCGCACCGAGGCGCCGCGGTCGGAGACGCCGTAGCTGTACTCGTTCCACGGCGCGGTCTCGTGCGCGCCGGTCAGGCGGGACTCGACGCCGGCGCCGTAGTGCTTGATGTGCTCCAGCGGCTTGCCGTCGCGGCCCAGCGACTCGGCGGCCTCGATGATCGCGTCGTAGCTCTCGCGCATCTGCCTTGGTGGAGAAGTTGGTGTGCGCGCCCGCGCCGTTCCAGTCGCCCTTGGCGGGCTTGGCGTCCAGCGTCGCGGAGACGCCGAAGTCCTCGGCGGTGCGGTAGAGCAGCCAGCGGGCGATCCACAGGTGGTCGGAGACGTCCAGCGGGCTGAGCGGGCCGACCTGGAACTCCCACTGGCCGGGCATGACCTCGGCGTTGATGCCGGAGATGCCCAGGCCCGCGGCGAGGCAGTTGTCGAGGTGCTTCTCGACGATCGTCGCGGCCGAAGATCTCGTCGGCGCCGACACCGCAGTAGTAGCCGCCCTGCGGGGCCGGGAAGCCGCCCTCGGGGAAGCCGAGCGGGCGCGAGCCCTTGAAGAAGGTGTACTCCTGCTCGATGCCGAACAGCGACTCCTGGTCGGCGAACCGCTCCGCGACCTCGCGCAGCGCGGCGCGGGTGTTGGACTCGTGCGGGGTGCCGTCGATGTTGAGGACCTCGCACATGACGAGGACGTCGTCGCCGCCGCGGATCGGGTCCGGGAAGGAGGCGACCGGCTTCGAGTACGCGGTCCGAGGCGTGGCCCTCGGCCTGGTTGGTGCTGGAGCCGTCGAAGCCCCAGATCGGCAGCTCGGCGCCGTCCGCGAGGATGCGGGTCTTCGAACGGAGCTTGGCGGTCGGCGCGGTGCCGTCTATCCAGATGTACTCGGCCTTGTAGGTCACGGTGACGCCATCCTTAACGAACGTGAACGCGGGTGCGGGCGCCGAGCCGCGCTGATCGGGCCGCGTGCAGCGTCGCAAAAAGGTTTTTCCCGGCTGTTGCCCGGACGTTAACCACGTGTGAACTGCGCCTTGTGACCAGCGACGACGCCACACCGGCCCCGGGCGCACCGCCCGCACGGCACCCCGCGCCCCGTCGGGGGCCGTCCGCGCCCGGATGGGTAGGGTCGGGGGCATGCCGCATGTCACCGTTGAGTACACAGAGAACGTCGCAGAGGCGTTCGACCGGCGCGCCTTCGCCGCGGGCACCCACGAGGCGCTGGTGCGGATCGCGGGTGGACGCGCCGGAGGGTGCAAGACCCGGTTCGTGCCGCTGGGCGAGACGTTCATCGCCGACGGCGCCGACGGGCTACGCGATGATCCACGTGGCGATCGGCATCCTGTCCGGGCGCACCCCCGAGGTGAAGCGGGAGCTCACCGAGGCCGTACTCGCCCTGCTGCGCGAGCACACCGCGGCCGTGCCGCAGGTGGAGCTCCAGCTCTCGGTGGAGCTGCGCGACCTGGACCGGGAGACCTACGTCCGCGCCGAGCAGCCGCGGGTGGAGCGGTGACGCTGCGGGTGGGGCTGCTGGGCACGGGCCCCTGGGCGTGGAAGGCGCACGGACCGGCCCTGGCGGCCCACCCCGGGGTGGAGCTGGCCGGGGTGTGGGGCCGCAGGCCGGAGATGGCCGAGCAGGTGGCGGCGCGGTTCGGCGGCGCGGGCGTACGGCGACGCGGACGCGCTGATCGCGGACGTGGACGCGGTGGCGATCGCCCTGCCGCCGCAGTCGCAGGCGCAGTTGGCGGTGAAGGCCGCGCGGGCCGGCCGGCGCCTGCTGCTCGACAAGCCGCTGGCGGCGACCGTGGCGGACGCGCGCGCGGTGGCCGAGGCGGTCGAGGAGGCCGGCGTGGCGTCGGTGGTCTTCTTCACCCTGCGGTTCGACGCCGGCACCGCCGAGTGGATCGCCCGGCAGGCCGCGGCGGGGGAGTGGTTCACCGGCCGCGCGGACTGGTACGGGGCGGTGTTCAGCGGGGACGCCAGCCCGTACGCGGACTCGCCGTGGCGGCGGGAGAAGGGCGGGCTGTGGGACGTCGGCCCGCACGCGCTGTCCGTCCTGCTGCCGGTGCTCGGCGACGCGACCGAGGTGCACGCGGCCCGCGGCCCGGGCGACCTGGTCCATCTGACGCTGCGTCATGACAGCGGCGCGTCGAGCACGGCGGTGCTGACACTCACCGCGCCGCCCGCGGGCGTCGGGCGTCGCGATCGAGTTCCGCGGGGCGCACGGCGTGGCCGCGTACCCGGACGGCACGAGCGGCCCGGCGACCGACGCGATGGCGCACGCCATCGACGCGCTGGTCGCGGGCGAACCGCACGCGTGCGACGCGCGGTTCGGACTGCGGGTCACCGAGATCCTGGCCGCCGCGCAGGACGCGCTGCGCTAGCGCCCTGACCGTGATCCGGTCGAACTCCGGCGTAACGGGACGGGTCCACCCCCTTCCGGACGTCGTGGCCGGTGTCTATCGTCGGAGCATGGACGCTGCGGACTGGTGGTCGATCGAGATCCTGGACGCCGAACACGCGGAGATCTCGGCCGCGTCGTGGCGTGACGCCTACGAACAGACGCTGACCGAGTCGCTGGTGACCAACGGCGCCGAGCAGTGGACGTGGCACGCGCACAGCTGGGGGGTGGTGCTCGAAGTGGCCTTCGCCGACGAGGGGGTCTGGCTGCTGTGGCGCTCGCTGCCCGGCACGCAGGCCGCGCTCGACGCGGTCCCCGACCCGCTCAGCGGCCTGCTGGTGCACCGGGGCCACGGCGGCGCGTCGGGCACGTACGTGCCGCGCGTCCCGCCGGTCGCCCCGCTCGCCGACCGGGTGGCGCTGCCGGAGCCGGCCTGACCGCCCGTACGGCCCGGCACTCGGGGCACCGCTCCGGCGGTACGGCGTCGGCGCCCGGCCGCCGAGGCGTGCGCGCGGGTCAGGAGCCGAGCCCGTCCCAGCCCCACCGGGGCATCGGGCCGGGGTCGCCGACGACGGCGCCGGGCTGCGAGACGGACAGGGCGATCCGGGTGCCCCATTCGATGTACTCGGCGAACCGCTGCTGGAGCAACGGGTCGGCGGGCAGTTCCTTCTCGGCGGTGGCGAGCATCAGCTCCGCCCAGCGCGCCCGCTGCTCCTCCGTGATGGCCAGGCCGACGTGGTGGGTCAGCAGCGCGTGGTGACCGCCCAACCGGGCGCTGTACTGCGCCGGTCCGCCGAACACCTCCGTCAGCCAGACCACCACGTGCTCGACATGGGTGGACGTGAAGTGCGCGAACACCGGGGCGAGCAGCGGGTCCTGGAGCGCCTGGTCGTAGAACCGCCCGATGAGGCGGTCCAGGCCGTCGGCGCCGCCGAGCGCGTCGTAGAAGGTCGGGCGGGAGGGCTCGGTCATGGCGGGTTCCTCTGAACGGTTCGGTGGTCGCGGTACGTCCGGCCGGCGGATGCGTGGACGGCGGCCCGGCCGGACCGGTCCAGCATCCCCGCACCGCGCCGGAGGTGGGGGGAGGTTCGCGGGGAGCACATCAAAAGGAGCAGTGGATTCCGGGAAGAATGCCCTCGGGCGAGTACCTTGTAGGGCTCATGAAGGCCATCGTTTACACCACCAGTGGCGGACCGGACGTCCTCAGCCTCACCGACCGGCCGGTGCCGGAACCGGGACCGGGCGAAGTCCGGGTCAGGGTACGGGTTTCCGGGGTCAACCCGACCGACTGGAAGAACCGGCAGCGCACGCCCCCCGACCGGGAGCAGGTGCCCAACCAGGACGGCGCCGGCGAGATCGACGCGGTCGGCCGGGGCGTGCCCGAGAGCCGGATCGGCGAACGCGTCTGGCTCTGGGAGGCCACCTACCAGCGGGCGGACGGCACCGCCCAGGAATACGTCACCCTGCCCTCCCGGCAGGCCGTCGCACTCCCCGACCACGCCTCCTTCGACCTCGGCGCCTGCCTCGGCATCCCCGCGCTCACCGCCCACCGCGCCCTCACCGTCGCCGACGGCGGTCCCGAACGCCTCGGCGACGGCGCGCTCTACGGGCGTACGGTGCTGGTCGCCGGCGGCGCGGGCGCGGTCGGCAACGCGGCGGTCCAACTGGCCCGCTGGGCCGGGGCGACCGTCATCACCACGGTCAGCGGGCCCGAGAAGGCCGCGCTCGCCGCGGCGGCCGGGGCCGACCACGTCGTCAACTACCGCGAGCAGGACGCCGCCGCGGAGATCCAGAAGCTGGCGCCCTCCGGGGTGGACATCGTGGTCGAGGTCGCGCCCGCCGCGAACGCCGCGCTGAACATGGCCGTCGCCGCTCCCGGCGCGGTGATCGCTTTCTACGCGGACGACCAACCGAACGTGGCGGTGCCCGTACGGGCGTCGATGGTGCGGAATGTGCGGTGGCAGGGGGTGCTTGTGTACACCGTGCCGACTTCTGCGAAGGATCATGCCGTGGCGGCGGTCTCCTCGGCCGTGGCCGAGGGGGGTTTTCGGGTCGGGGCCGGAAGAAGGGCTGCCCCTTCACCGCTTTTCGCTGGACCGTACGGGGGCCGCTCACGCGGCGGTGGAAGGGGGCGCCGTCGGCAGGGTCCTCATCGACGTCCCCTCCTCGACGTAGCTCCCTTCCTCCGGGGGTACCCCAGCTTTTCCACCCACCCGCGCCACCCGTGGCCCTACTTCCGCATGTGCGGGCTTTTGCGTTGTGGGTCGGGGCCAGTCCGGAGGTGACTCCTCGAACTTCGAACGTGCACGCATCGATCCCGGCTTTCCGCCGGTGTTGCGTTCGAAGTTCTGCGGGGACACCTCCTCCCCGTCCCCTCCAGTCCGCCGGCGTCTGCGAGTAGAGGGGGGTGGGGAACTACAGCTTCTCCCGGGCGACTGTTCGTACGAGACGGCACCGTGGGAAGGGGCTTTATCAACCCCCGTCTTCCGTGTGCCGCCGATGGGGCGGAGGGGACGGGGAGGCGGTGCCCCCGCAGAACTTCGAACGAACACCGGGCGCAACCCTGGATCGAGACCGGCAGGTTCGAAGTTCGAGGAGGTGCCGGCGGACCGGCACCGACCCACAACGCAAGAGGCCCGCACATGCGGAAGTAGGGCAAGGGGTTGGGGGTCCCCCCGGCCGAAGGTTGGGGGAGGGTGGCGCGGGTGGGGGAAACACCCGGGGGGAGCCGAACTTACGCAGCTGGGTGGGCCGGAGACGGAGGAGCCGAACTTACGCAGCCGGGTGAGCCGGAAACGCGGAAGGCGAGCCGAATCAGGGAGCGGCCAGCCGCTCCCGCACCACCCGAGCCTCAACCGAAAGCTCACCCAGAAGATCCGCCGCCGGATCAGGATGCCTCCCCCCGAGCAAAGCCAAAAGCAGATGCCGCCCCTCGATCCGCCTCCCCTTCCGCTCCTCCTCGGCCACCCGCTTCGCCGCCACGACGGCCCCCCGCGCGGCCGAGTTGAGCGTGATCCACCGCCGCCCGTGGACGGCGCCCCGCGGCGGGCCGCCGTCGAGGTGGATGCCCAGGGAGGCGAGCGCCGCCCGGTCCAGGGCCTCCAGGGCGGAGCGCCCCTCCTCCAGGGTGACCCCGAGCGCCCGGGCGGGCGCGGACGCCCGGTCGTGGAGGAGGCCGAGCAGGAGGTGGTCGGTGCCGATCCGGCGGTCCCCCCGCCGCTCCGCCTCCTCGCGGGCGAATTCGAGTACGGGCTTGAGCTTCACGGGCGCTGCGTCGTCCGGCATGGCGGGCCGCCTCACTTTCCGTACTTGGCGTGTACCGACTGGCGGGACACCCCGAGGGCGTCCCCGATCTGCTCCCACGACCACCCCTGCTGGCGCGCCAGCGCCACATTCGTCGCTTCGACCTGCTCGGCGAGCCGGTGCAGCGCGCCGACGGCCCGCAGGCCGACGGCGGGGTCGTCCGAATCCATGACCGCGGTAAGGTCCATGAATGTCAGCCTAGACTGACATCGTCTGGGGTGTCAATGTAGACTGACAGTACGCCGTGTCCCGCCGTGGCGCGCGGCCCGGGCGGTGCACAATGCCCGGGTGCCCCCACTGACCCTCACCGTCACCGCGGACCGGCTCCCCGGCGCGAGCTGCCTGGGCCACGACCACATCCATGTCGCCGTCCAACGCCGGGCGAAACCCGCCGAGTTGCTCGGCCTCACCCCGGGCGACGCGCCCACCGCCGAGTGGACCCTGCCGTGCGAGGTGCGCCCCGGCCGGGACGGCGGCCCGCCCGACGTCACCGGTCCGTACGTCCAGGGGCCGCCCGGCGGCCGGTTCGTCTACCTCTCGTGGGGCGAACGCGCCCCCGGCGGCTCCTTCGAGATGTTCCGCCGCGCGAAACTCCTGCTCTGGCGGTCCCCGCCGACGTCCTCACGGCCGCGGCCGCCTCCGGCCGGCTGACCGGCGCGCTCGGCCTGACCGATGCCAAGGGGCACCCCCTGTGCGCCCGGGTCGTCCCGCCGGCGATCACCTGGACACCGTAGGACGGCGCGGACCCGTACACCCGGGGCCTATCCGCCGGCCGCCGCGTACGCCTGCGCGGCCTTGCGGGCGACCCGTTCCACCTGGTCGATGCCCGCCTGCTCGGACCGCTGCCCCGACGACAGCACGGACACCAGCAGCCGGCGGCCGTCGTACGTGACCTCGCCGATGCTGTTGATGTCCCACAGCCCGGTGGCGGTCCGCTGGAGCCAGCCGTCCTTGACGGCGAACCCCTCGTCGTCGGAGTCGGCCGCCGACACGCCCCACCGCTGGTCGCCCTCGACCGACCCCATCAGCCCGGACAGGTACGCGCGCGAGCCGGCCGACAGCGGCGGCGCGTCGCCGAACACCGCCCGCAGCAGGGCGATCTGGTCGCCGGCGGTGGTCTGGGTGAGCCCCCACAGCTCACCCGCGCCGCCGGTCGTGTGCTTCAGCCCGAGCCGCGCGTTCTGCCGCGTCCAGCCCGGACGCGCCGCCGAGGTCGTCGTAGAGCGCGGTCGCCGCGTCGTTGTCACTGTGTTCGATCATCGCCGTGGCCGAACCCCGCTGGTACGCGGTGAGTTCGGTGCCCGCGCGCTGGTCGCGCAGCAGCAGCGAGGCCAGGATGTCGACCTTCACGATGCTCGCCGTGTCGTACGAGGTGTCGTCGTCGCTGTCGTACGTGGCCAGGTCGCCGCTGTCGGCGCCGGCGACCGCCACGGACAGCGTGCCGCCCACCCCGAGGTCGCCCACCGACCTCGGCCACGGCGGCCCGGGCGGACCGGGAAGCGGCCGCCGGGCTGCCGGCGACGGGGGAGGCCGTTGCCTTCTTCGGCGCGGCGGACACGGCTGGAGCCGTGTGGCCGTCGGGGTTGTCGGGGGAGCGGGGGCGCCCGCCGGGGTCGTCGCGCTCGCCGCCGGCCTTGGCGGAGGGCGACTGCACGATCGTGGCCAGCGTCAGTACGGCCATGGCGGCCAGCGCCGTCACGGACACGAGCAGCGGCCGCCGCCCACCACCGCGCGCCCACGCCGGCGAACCAGCCGAACACGGCCTGCCCGCTGCCGAGTCCGGCGTCCCCGGCCTCGATGCCCCCGAGCTCGTCCACGGCGGGACCCGGGGCGTCCGCCCGCCTGCCTTCGCCGTCGGCCGGCGGTCCGTCGTGGTCCATGCCCCTGACCGTAGAAGGAGATTCTGGGGTTCCGCTGAGATCCGGGTGGCAATCGGCTGAGAGCATGCCGCACCGCCCGCCAACTGACTTTCCCGTCGCATGACACGCTTCTTGCAGGTTGACCGTAAATTATTTCACCGTACGCGCGGACTATTGCGCTCGGGTAACCCCGTCGTTACGATCCCCGCACCAGTCCCGCCCGCTACCAGAACTTCCGATCCCACAGCCCGAGTTGACGCCAGCCGTCGGCCGACCGGAGGAGAGTCCAGATGGGTGTCACACGTAGGACGTTCCTGCAAGCCGCGATCACCGCGGGCGCCGTAGCGGCGGTCGGGGTCGGCGAGACCGCCGCCGCCGGCCAGGCGAGCGCGGCCAGCGGGCGCCGGGGACGTGGTCGGCAAGATCAGCGTCGGCTACCAGGGCTGGTTCGCCTGCATCGGCGACGGCGCCCCGATCAACGGCTGGTGGCACTGGAGCCCAGAACTGGGGCCAGCCGCCGTCCCCGTCCAACACCGGCATCAAGTGCTGGCCCGACATGCGCGAGTACACGCACACCTACCAGACCGCGTACGCGCAACCTCGGCAACGGCCAGCCCGCCACGCTGTTCTCGTCCTACGACCAGCAGACGGTCGACACCCACTTCCGGTGGATGCAGCAGAACGACATCGACACCGCCGGCCCTCCAGCGCTTCAACCCCACCGGCGGCGAGGGCCCGACCCGCGACGCGATGGCGCAGAAGGTGCGCAGCTCCGCCGAGTCGCACGGGCGGAAGTTCTACATCATGTACGACGTCACCGGCTGGACGAACATGCAGTCGGAGATCAAGACCGACTGGACGAACAAGATGAAGGCGCACACCGCGTCGTCCGGCGTACGCCCTGCAGAACGGCAAGCCGGTGGTGTGCATCTGGGGCTTCGGCTTCAACGACGACAACCACCCGTTCAGCACCGACGCCTGCCTGGACGTCATCAACTGGTTCAAGGGCCAGGGCTGTTACGTCATCGGCGGCGTGCCGCGCGAGTGGCGTACCGGCGACCGGCGGCTCGCGCGCCGGCTACACCGACGTCTACCACGCCTTCAACATGATCTCGCCGTGGATGGTCGGCGCGATCGGCAACGCCGGCGACTCCGACAACGTCTACAACACGTACACCGTCGCCCGACCAGGCCGACTGCAACGCCAACGGCATCGACTACCAGCCGTGCGTGCTGCCCGGCGACGTCTCGGGCCGCCAGCGCGCGCACGGCGACTTCATGTGGCGGCAGTTCTACAACATGGTCCGGGCCGGGGTGCAGGGCATCTACATCTCGATGTTCGACGAGTTCAACGAGGGCAACCAGATCGCCAAGACCGCCGAGACGCAGGCCTCGGTGCCCGCCGACTCCGGCTTCCTCGCGCTCGACGAGGACGGCACCGCCTGCTCCTCCGACTACTACCTGCGGCTGACCGGCGACGGCGGCCGGATGCTCAAGGGCCAGATCGCGCTGACCGCCACCCGCCCCACCCAGCCCGTGGTCTCCGGCACCGGCCCCGGCTCACCCGGCAACCTCGCGGCGGGCCGGCCCACGTCGGAGAGCAGCCACACCCAGAGCTACGCCTCGGCCAACACCACCGACGGCGACCCCTCCACCTACTGGGAGTCGGCCAACAACGCCTTCCCGCAGTGGCTCCAGGTCGACCTCGGCCGGCCCCGAGCACGGTCCAGCGGATCGTGCTGAAGCTGCCGCCGCCCAGCGCCTGGGGCGCCCGCACCCAGACCATCGCGGTGCTGGCGGGCAGCACCGACGCCGCTCGCCCAGCAACTGGCCGCCCACGAACTACACGTTCGACCCGGCGACCGGGAACACCGTCACGATCACGCTGCCCGCCGCCGTCACCGCCCGTTACGTACGGCTGAACTTCACCGCCAACACCGGCTGGCCGGCGGCGCAGGTGTCCGAGTTCGAGGTCTACAGCTCCTGACCCCGGTCAGACCCCGCTCACCCGGACCCCGCTCGCCCCGAACGGGCCCGACTCCCCCTGAAGCCGGGCCCGTTCAGCCCCCCGCGACCGTGGCAGCGCGAACTGCCGCCACCCGACGGCCACGTCGGCGCCCCGATCACGGGACTCCGGTCGCCGAACCCCGGTCACCGACTCCGGCCACGCGCCGTGCGGCGTTCTACGCGCCGTCGTCGCACAGCGCGTGGTCGGTCAGCGTCTCGACCGCCTGGTTGACCTTGTCCTCGTCGATGAGCGCGGTCGTGGTCGAGATCGACACCGTGACCGCGCGGCGTGCCGTCCGCGCCGACGGCCGGGCGGCCGTACACCCCGAGCCCGTCGCCCTCGTGCATGTAGTAGACGCCGCCGCAGGTCAGCGGCACGACCCGCAGCCCGAGCCCGTAGCCGCCCTGCCTGCCCGCGGGGGGCACCGGCAGGTCGTCGTAGGGCACCGTCGCCCGCATCTGCGGCCCACTGCGCGGCGGGCAGCAACTTCCCCTGCGCCAGGGCGCGGTAGAAGGTGTTCAGGTCGGCCGGGGTGCTGACCACGCCGGAGTCGGCGGTGTGCTGGAAGCTCATGCTCGGTGAGGTCCAGCGGCTTTCCGTCCGGTCCGGTGATGGTCACCTGCTCGTGCGGGCCGACCAGGAAGGGGTTCGCGCCCGGGATGTAGGTGTCGCGCAGCCCGAGCGGCGCGATCACCTTGTGCTCGACGAGCTGCTGCCAGTCCTGCCCGCTCGCCTTCTGCGCGATCATCGCCGCCAGCAGGTAATTGGTGTTGGAGTACGCCCACTTGCCGGCGCCCGGCGTGAACAGCGGCGGGTGGGCCATCGCGATGGCGACCAACTGCTCGGGCGGCGTGACGTCGTAGCGGTTCTCGTCGAAGTGGTTGAGCAGCTTGTCCTGGACGTCCGGGTCGGTGATGTAGTCGAACAGGCCGCTGGTCTGCTGGAGCAGGTCGCGGACGGTGATCCGCGAGCCGTCGTTGCCGTGCCCGGAGACGACGCCCGGCAGCCAGTGCTCCACGGTGTCGTCGAGCGACAGCTCGTGTTCGGCGACGAGTTGGAGCACCACCACGGCCGTGAACGTCTTGGTCGTGCTGGCCGTCCTGAACTCCGGGTTCCACGGCACCGGCGCCTTCGAGCCGATCCCCGCCGTGCCGTGGCGGGCCCGCAGCGCGCCCTGCCCCGCGCGGTCCACCCGGGCCACCACGTTCACGTCCCCGCCGCCCGCCGTGCGCACCGCGGCCAGGTCCCTGTCCAGGTCGGCGCTGCTGTACCCGCCGCTCGCCGCCGGCGCCCGGCCGCTGTGCGCCCCGGCCGTCCCCGCCGCCAGCGCGGAAGCCGCCAGCGCCACCGCCACGGCCGTCACAACCGTCCGCCCGCCCGTCATCGCCACCCGCATCGCACGTCCCCGTCGCCTCGCCCGTCCGCGTCCTTCGCGAACACCCTCAGTCAACCCGCTCCGCGATCACCGGACGATGGAGCTGCCACCCGACCCCTGGGTGGGGAAACCCCCCCGCCCGCCCGCGGGGTCCGCCGGATGCGCGCCGGGTCACGGGGCGGCGGCGGTGGCCGGAGCGGGGTGCGGGGCGGGAGGAGCGGCCGGGCGGGTGGTGGGCAGGTCGCGGGTGCGGGCGATCGGGGAGAAGAGCAGGACGAGCGCGGCCAGCGGGACCCCGGCCGTGGTGATCCACATGGCCGTGCGGACGTCGAGCGCCGTGCCGAGGAAGCCGCCGAGCAGGGCGCCGAGCGGGATGGTGCCGTAGTTGAGGAAGGCGGAGCTGGCGGTGAGGCGCCCGAGCAACTCGGGCGGGCAGTAACGCTGTTGGAAACTGACCTTGAGGACGTTGCCCGCCACGACGCCCGCCGAGACGCAGAAGCCGCCCGCGACGTAGAGCGCCACCCCCGCGCCGCCGACGGTGAGCGGGATGAGCAGGGCGAAGACGGCGAAGCCCAGCTCGAACAGCAGCATCGCGCGGGCCGTGCCGAGCCGCCCCGCCGTCCGCCGGGCCAGGAACGCCCCCACGACGCCGCCGACGCTGGTCGCCGCGACCAGCCCGCCGACCGCCCCGGACGGCAGCCCGACGCACCGTACGAGGAAGACCACCTGGATCGCCTGGTAGCCCATCAGCGCCAGGTTGGACGCGGCGCCGAAGAGCGTCAGCGTCCGCAGCCACGGGTCGCCCGCGACCAGCCGCAGCCCCTCGCCGACCTCCGCCGCCAGCCCGGTGGTCCGGCGCCGCGCCGGGCCGCGGCGCGGCTCGCGGTGCCGGATGCCGGCCAGGCAGACCAGCGACACGGCGAAGGTGGCGGCGTTGGCGATCATGCCGTTCACCGCCCCCGCGAGCTGCGCGATCAGACCGCCGGTGCCGAGCCCGGCGATCTGCGCGGCGGACGCGCTGCCGTGCAGCTTGGCGTTCCCCTCGGGCTGGTCCGCGGGCTCCAGGATGCTCGGCAGGTAGGCGCTGTAGGCGGTCTGGAAGAACACCGCGGCCGTACCCGTCAGCAGCGCGACCGCCACCAGCAGCCCGATGCTCAGCCGGCCCAGCCGCGCGGCCACCGGGATCACGGCGAACAGCGCGAGCGAGGCCGCCGCCGCGGCCATCATGATCGGCCGGCGGCGCAGCCGGTCCACCCAGACCCCGACCGGCAGCCCGATGGCCAGCCACGGGAACCAGGCCGCCGCGCTCAGCAGCCCCACCTCGAAGGTGCTCGCGTGCAGCACGGACACCGCCACCAGCGGCATCGCCACCCCGGTGACGGACGCGCCGAACTTGCCCGTGGTCTCGCCGCACCACAGCAGCCGGAAGTCACGGTGGCGGCGCAGCAGGCCGCCGCGCGGGGCCCGTACGTCCGCGGCCGGGACCCGGTCCCGGCTCAAGTTCCGTCGTGGTCCCGGTTCTGGTCCCGGTCCCGGCTCAAGTCCCGTTCTCGGTCCCGGTTCTGGTCCTGGCTCATGCGGTGCCCCCCTCGCGGCGCTCGTCGCGCCCCCGTACTTCGCCGTGCCCGTGGACCTCGCGCCGCGGGAACGCCTGGACCTGAACCGTCACCGGCAGCGCGCCCGCCTCCGGTGCGGCGCCCTCGGCCGGGGTGTGCCGGGCGATCACTGCCGCCAACTCCGCGTTCAGCGCCTTGAGCTGATCCGGCGTCAGCCGCAGGTTGCTCCAGTCCGCGATGGTCCCGGCGCCGCGCCACGCCCCGTCCCACTCCTCGCTGACGAACGTCATGGTCCGGCTGAAGTACTGCTGCACCAGTTCGTGCAGGTAGACCGACAGGGCGCCCCGGGTGTCGGGGTCGTCGCGGAACTCGGCGGTGTTCAGCGTGTTCGTGACGTCCGACGCCTTCCACCAGCGCTCGCGCTTCGTGCCGCGGCCGGTCTCCTCCTCGATGAAGCCGTGCTCGGCGAGGTGGCGCAGGTGCCAGCTCACGGTGCCGGTGTTCTCGCCGAGGCGTTCGGCCAGGAGCGTGGAGGTGGCCGGTCCGTCGAGGCTGAGCACCTCGAAGATGCGCATGCGCAACGGGTGGGCGAGCCCGCGCAGGCTGCGGGCGTCGATCCGGCGGGTGGGGCGGGGCGGCTGCTCGGTCATACCCGGCATCGTATGTTGCAGAGGATTCTCTGCATAGAGTTGTCTGCATAGAAGTCTCTGCAAATAATCCGCCACACTGCGCGGCGCGAGGCGGCAGACTGGGACACCGTGCCGGACATCTCCTTGCGCGCGCTGACCCGGGCGGACTTCCCGCTGCTGCGGGAGTGGCTGAACGAACCCCACGTCCGCGCCTGGTGGCGCGGCCCCGCGCCCGAACTCGCCGACGTCGAGCGGGAGTACGGGCCATCGGTCGACGGCACCGAGCCCACCCTCTGCCGCGTGATCCTCGCCGACGGCGAACCCGCCGGCCTCATCCAGGGCTACCGGCACGACGACTACCCCGACTGGGACCTGGCGGTCGGCGTCCCCGACGCGCTCGGCGTCGACTACCTCATAGGCCCGCCCGACCACCGCGGCCGGTCGGTTGCTCCCGCCGCCATCGCCGCGTTCGCCCGTGAACTCCTCGCGCTCCACCCGGACCTGGCCGTCGTCGTCGCCGTCCCCCAACTCGCCAACCGCGCGTCCTGCCGCGCCCTGGAGAAGGCCGGCTTCGCCTTCTCCCGTGTCACCGGACTCGACACCGACGACCCGTCCGACATCGGCCCGGCGGCCGTCTACGTCTACGCCCGACCGCCGGCCGATCCGAGTACGCCGGCCGATGCGAGCGCCCCGGCCGATCCGACGGCACCGGTTGGTCCGACGGCACCAGTTGATCCGACGCCCCGGCCGATCCGAGCGCGCCGACCCCGTAGAACCGCGGGCGGAATCGGGGGCTTCAGGGGCCGCGGGGCGGGGTCTCCCGAGGTGGCGGGCGCGCCGAGCGGGCGATTATCGCACTTGCGGCGCGTGCTGTGGATAACGTCGCGCACGGGAGTCGCCGCACCCCCTACGTTGGTTCTCGCAGGGCGCGAGGGGCGCCGGATGGAATGCGGTCGGGGATTTCCGGGGGGTTGTCATGAGCGACGTCGTCTTCGCGGGTTTTCGTGCGGCGTTCGCCGGCGGGGCGGGGGTGCGGCTGGAGAGCGTGTCGCCCGGCGACGTCGGTGCCGGGGTCGGCGGCGCGCCCGCACCGGCCGGTGCAAGTGCCTCTTTCGTACGGGAGTTGGGGCGGACGTCGAAGCGGGACCCGGCCTGGAGCGGAGGGCGCGCGGACCGCGGCCGGGCGCGTCGGGGGCGGTGCTGGGGCGCGGCGAGCAATTACGGCTGGTGAGCGCGGTCGTCCGGTCCCGCGGGATGGCGGAGTTCACCGCGGAATGCGGCGGGGGAAAGACGGCACTGCTCCACGCGGTCGCACCCGATGCATATATCCGCGTCGGCCGCATGGGCTGTGCGGATTTCCTCCAGGAAGCGGTCCGGGAATTCTTTGTCCACCCGGCGGGCGGACGGCGGCTGTCGAGCCGGGAGTGCCACGAGGCGCTCCGGCGACTCGGCGCGGTCGTCGCCCTGGACGACGTGGTCTACGGGCCGCGGGAGATCGCCGAGGTGCGGCGCGCGCTGGCCGGGTGCGCGGTCCTGGTGGGCGCCGAGCGGCCGGTGCTCGGGCCGGCCGGCGGCTCCCACCCGCTGCCCGGTCTCGCCGAGCCGGAGGCCCTGGCCCTGGTCGTCCGGCACCTGGGCCGCATCATCACCGAAGCCGAGTCGCTCTGGGTGCGGCGGCTGGTGACCGCCCTCGGCGGCCGGCCGCTCGCCCTGCGCCAGGCCGCCGCGCTCGTCCGGCACGACGGCCACACCTTCGCCGGTCTGGCCGCGTCGGCCGGCGCCGATCCGAGCGTCCTGGACGAATTCGCGATCTCCGCGGTCGACCCGGCGGCCAAGCGCCTGCTGGCCGCCCTCGCACTGGTGGAGGGCACACCGATCCCGGCCCGGCTGGTCGCGGCGATGGCCGATGTCCCGTCCGCGGCCGAGGGGTTCGAGTCACTCGTCGCCCACGCACTCGCCGAGCGTCAGGGCGACCGCTTCGCCCTGCCCGCGGCCAAGGCCGAGTCGTACCTGCGGCTCCTGCACCGCCACTTCCATCTGGGCACGGCGATGCGGGCGCTCGCCCTGGGCATCGGGGCCTACGACCCGAGCGGCGGATACGCGCGGGACGCGGCGCGGGCGGCCCACACGCTGCTGCGACACAGCGAGGTGTGCGACGAGCCGCGCCAGCCGGTGGGGCTCGCGGCCGCCGCCGAGCGGGTGCTCTTCGTCCAGGGGCACTGGGAGGCGTGGCGTGAGGTGCTCGACCGCGGGCAGTTCGCGGCCCTGAGCGCGCGGGACACGGCCGCGCAGGCGTACTTCGCCCACCAGCAGGGCACCTTGCACCTGCTGGAGGGACGGGAGGAGGCCGCCCGGCAGTCACTGACCCGGGCGCTCGACCTGCGGACGGGGCTGGGGGACAGCGCGGGCGCGGCCGTCACCCGGGCGAACCTGGACCTGGTCCCGGCGCCGCCCATGACCGCCGTGCCCGCCGTGCCTCCCGTGCCCGCGGCCGGTCGGCTGGGCAGACAGGCCCTGCTCGCGGCCGTGCTGACGGTCGTGCTGCTCGCGCTGGGCCTGAGCGTGGGTACCGGCCTGTTCGACCGCGCCGGACCGGGTGCCTCGGCCGCCACCGCCGACCCGGGCCGGCGGGTCCCCGACCCCCGTCCGGCCGGCGGCGGACGGGTGGCCCAACAGGGCGGTGCCAAGGCCGAGATGAAGCCCCCGCGCATCGTGGGCAGACCGGACTACGGCGATGTGCACGTCGGGGCGGCGGGACCCGGCGACTCCCGGGTCATCGCGTTCACGATCACCAATCCGAACAGCCGGCCGATCACCCCGGACGCGATCACCCTCCCGGGCCCGGACCCGTCCGGGACGGGTTCCTCCTCGGCGGGACGCCCGGCCGACTTCACGATCACCGCGGAGGACCTGCCCGGCGGGTGACGGCGCGGTCCTGGCCCCGGGCGCGTCCTGCACGGTGTCGGTACGGTTCGCGCCGACCGCGCTCGGCCCGCACACCGCCACCCTCACCGTCTC
Organism: uncultured Actinomycetota bacterium; assembly: GCA_963820715.1. Lineage (GTDB taxonomy): Bacteria > Actinomycetota > Actinomycetes > Streptomycetales > Streptomycetaceae > Actinacidiphila. The sequence goes on from CAWGAU010000015.1 coordinate 143,956, forward strand.
CTGCGGCGCCGACGGCCCGGCGGCCACCGCGCGCCTCACCGGCCACGGCTTCGCCACCATCAAGGTCACCCTCGCCCCCGGTCGCGCCGACCCGCCGCACGACCACGTGACCGTCACCGCCGACGGCGCCACCACCACCTGCGGCGGCCCCGACGGCTGCACGGTCCGCTACGACGACCCGCGGCGGCCGGTCATCCTGCGGACCCACGGCCCCGGCCGCGGCCGGGGGTCCGCGCCGGGCGGCTGGACCGGCCCGTGCGCGGGCTCCCACGAGGAGTGCACGCCCGCACCGGGCGGCGACATATCCACGAGCGTCCGCTTCCACCCCTCCGCCGGCGGCTGACCGCCGGGCGCTTCCCGCCCGCGGCCCGGCTACTTCAGCAGCCGCGACATCCGGCGGTCGGCGAGGGGCTTGCCGCCGGTCTGGCAGGTGGGGCAGTACTGGAGCGCCGAGTCGCTGAAGGACACCTCACGGATGGTGTCGCCGCACACCGGACACGGCTCGCCCGTGCGCCCGTGCACCCGCAGCCCGCTCTTCTTCTCGGCCTTCAGGTCGCGCAGCGGGAGCCCGCGCGAGCGCTCGACCGCCTCGCGCAGGGTCGTCCCGAGCGCGGCGTGGAGCAGGTCGACCTCCTCCGGGGAGAGCTTGGCGGCCAGCTTGAACGGGGACATGCGGGCCGCGTGGAGGATCTCGTCGGAGTACGCGTTGCCGACCCCGGCGATCACGCTCTGGTCGCGCAGCACGCCCTTGACCTGCCTGCGCTCGCCGGCCAGCAGGTCGCCGAACACCTCCCGGGTGAAGCCGTCCGCGAGCGGGTCGGGCCCCAGCCGCGCGACCCCCGGCACCTGCTGCGGGTCCCGCACGACGTACACCGCCAGCCGTTTCTGGGTGCCGGCCTCGGTCACGTCGAACCCGGCACCCGCCGGCTCCACCAGCCGTACCCGCAGCGCCAGCGGTCCCTTGCCCGGCTTCGGCGGCCCCTCCGCCAGCTTCTCGCTCCACCGCACCCAGCCCGCCCGGGCCAGGTGCATCACCAGATGCAGTTCGCCGGCCCGCAGGTCGAGGAACTTGCCGTGCCGCTCCACCCCGTCGAAGGTGCGGCCCTCCAGCGCCGAGACCCCCGGGTCGTACGTCTTCAGCGCGTGCACGGCCACCGGGTACACCCGCTCGACCGCCCGCCCCACCACGTGCTCCGCGAGGAACCCCCGCAGGGCCTCGACCTCCGGCAATTCAGGCATACGGCCATTCTCCGCCTCTACCCCACGACCCCACCACCCGCTCACCACCCGCCCGAGCCGACGGGTCGCGGGCGGGCGGCAAGGTCCGCGTCGCTGACGGCGATCAGCGGCGGGCAGGCGTTCGGGCGTTGGCGGACCCGTCCGGCACCTGCGGTGACGGGGGCGAAGGGTCCGGAGGGCACCGTATGCCGGGTGCGCCTACGCTGGGTGTGCGCGCCGATGCAAGGAGCCCCCCGTGACCGAACCCGTCGATGCCCCGCTCGCGGACACCGAGGAGCTGGTCCGCGCCGTGCGGCTGCTCGACCACGCGGCCGCGCTGCTGGACGAGGCCAGGATCGCGCACGAGAAGACGCCGGACCCCGACCCGCTGTCCCAGCAGAGCAACGGCCTCAGCTCGCTGTGCCACGGAGTGGGCGACGCCATCAACGAGTTCGCGGGCGCCATCGGTTTCGCCCGGGCCGGGCTGGAGGACCGCGCCGCCTCCCGGCTCCGCGCGGCCCGCTCGCTCGGCCTCCTGCCCATCGGCACCGACCGCCTCAAGCGGCCGCTGGAGCCCGCGGTCTGCGCCGCGCTGCTGCTCATCCGGCAGGTCGCCGAGGTGTACCGCCCGGAAGCGGTGTTCAAGATCAACAGGGAGCTGGCGGCCACCGAGCCCAGTTGGCCCCCGCCCGAGCTGACCGAGCGGTTGCGCAAATTCCTCGACAGGTAAGGGGATCGGGGTGCGCGCCGACCGGCCACCATTGGCGCGCCGACCGGCCGCCGCCGAAGCCCGGGCCCGCCCCGGCCGTACCGTCCGCCACCGAAACCCGGCGCACTCTGGAACACTTGCGGGCCCGTACCGTCGCCGTACGCCGGGCACGCCGTATCCGAGCAAAGGGCCTCGCACATGACCGCACCCGCGAACCGTCCCCAGCCCGCCGACCAGCCCGCCGACGCATCCGCCGGCCAGAGCCCGGGTTCGCGCCCGACGCGCGTGGTGTGCCGCCAACTCGCCCCTCGTCTGGGCGACCTGGCCGGAAACCACCGGCAGATCGTCACGACGATCGCCGACGCCACCGCCGCGGGCGCCGACGTGCTGGTCCTGCCCGAACTGGCCACCAGCGGCTACGTGTTCGAGACCTCCGCCGAGGTGGACTCCTGCGCGATCACCCCGGCCGACCCGCTCGTCGCCGAGTGGTCCGCGGCGGTGTCCGGCCGGTCCGTCGTCGTCTGCGGCTTCGCCGAACGCGGCCCGGACGGCGTCCACTTCAACAGCGCGGCGGTCCTCGACGCCACCGGCCTGCTCGCCGTCTACCGCAAGGCCCACCTGTGGGACCGCGAGAAGCTCTTCTTCACCCCCGGCTCCCACCGGCCGCCCGTGGTGGACACCGTGTTCGGCCGGATCGGCGTGATCATCTGCTACGACCTGGAGTTCCCCGAGTACACCCGCGAAGTCGCCCTCGCCGGGGCCGACCTCATCGCCGTACCCACCAACTGGCCCGCCGTGGAACGCCCCGAGGGCGAACGGCCCCCCGAGGTCCTCATCGCCCAGGCCGCCGCCCGCGTCAACCGGGTCGGCATCGCCTGCTGCGACCGCACCGGCACGGAGCGCGGCCAGCGGTGGACCGAGGGCACCTCCATCATCGACGAGAACGGCTGGCTGGTGTCCTCCGCCGGCCCGGGCCCCGGCCATCAGGCCATCGCGGACCTCGACCTCACCCGCTCCCGCGACAAGGCGATCACCCCCCACAACCACCTCTTCACCGACCGCCGTCCCGACCTCTACACCGGGCTCGTCGCCGGCCTCCCCACCCACGGCAGCGACTCCGCCGGGCGTTCCTCGCCAGGGTCTGCGGGTAGTCGATCAACGTCGGCGCGGGGGTCACCGGGTCGCCGAAGCTGACGTCGAGCTGGAGCTTGAGCCTGCGCGCGGCTGAGGCTTACGGGCATGGCCAGGCGGACGCCGTGGTAATCGTCGTCCTGGCGGATGGGCACGGTGGTCACGGCTCGCGGGCTCGAAGGCGACCCCGTCGTCGGCTTCGGTGGCGGTGATCGCCGGATCCGGCGGGTGATCTCCGCTTCGTCGCCGGGGAAGGAACGGCCGAGGATGTCGACGTCGCGGGTCATACGCCGGGCGCCGAACTGGGAGAGCAGCAGGCCGCCCTTGAGCACGAAGTGCCGGCCGCCGCTCGGGGTGGCCGCTCAGCGCGGAACAGAAAGCGCTCCAGGACGTACTCGAGCATGAGCTGGTCGCCCGGGCGTCCGGTGCGGCGGGCGAGACTGCGCAGGTCGTTGTAGATACGCCCGGCGGCGGTGTCGCGGCTGGGGCCGGACATCAGGCAAGCACCGCTTCGATGGCCGGACGGATGGCGGACAGGGCGCTGAGCGTCCCGAGCCGCGCCCTGGAGGTCGGCGAGGCCGCTTCTGGCCGTATCGGCGCAGATAGCGGTTGAGGGCGCCGACGAGCCCAGGCGGCCGGCCGGCGGCGCCGCCGAGGCGCATGGCGTCACGACGATCGCGCGCGGGGCCGTAAACGGGGATGTCCTCGCCCGGAGCGGCCTCGAACCGGTCGATCCGCATAACCGAAGGTGTCCGCCGCGTACTGGGACGTCCGGGTCGGGGGATAGGTGATCGCCGGGCGGTGTGTGCCGCGCGGTACCGCGATGTGCACCTCGTACGGGATGTCGTCGATCAGTTCGTGCAGCGCCGAGTGCGGACTCCCCGCATACGACCGCGTGCGGAGCCCGGGCGCAGACCGCGAGGAGGTCGGTGTGGGCTGTCGGTGCCGGCATCGGCCCGGCGGTAGACACCCGCGGGAGAGTCTCGTTCGATCTCGTCGGAAGAGGACAGGGCGGCCAGATCACGCGCTGGGAGGCCGTTGGCGCGGGCCTGGCGCGAGGTGAACGTGGGACGGCAGGCTCGCGAGGCGTTGCAAGAGGCGGTCGGTGGGCCGGGCACGTATGAAATCCTACCCACATGAAGCCATGGGTGGGGAGGATTTGAGTACATGCCTGGCGCCGACACGAGCACGTCGGTGCAGGTCAGTGGACCGCCGCCGGTTTATCTTCATCCGCAAGGGGGCCGCCACGCTCGGCGCCCGCCGGTGCACCCGGCGCGCACCGGTGGGCCCTGGGGTGACCGGAACCGCTGCGGCCCGGTGCGGAATGGCACAGCGGTCCGCAGGGCGAACTCGACGGTCAATGACCAGTTGATCTTCTAGATGTCGAAGTACAGCTCGAACTCGTGCGGGTGCGGGCGGAGTTGGATCGGGGCGATCTCGTTGGTGCGCTTGTAGTCGATCCACGTGTCGATCAGGTCGGCGGTGAAGACGCCGCCGGCCTGGAGGTACTCGTTGTCGTTCTCCAGGGCGTCCAGGACGGCCGGGAGCGACGTGGGGACCTGGGGGACGCTCGCGTGCTCCTCGGGGGCCAGCTCGTAGAGGTCCTTGTCGATCGGCTCGGCCGGCTCGATCTTGTTCTTGACGCCGTCGAGGCCCGCGAGCAGCAGCGCGGAGAACGCCAGGTACGGGTTGGAGGACGGGTCCGGGGCGCGGAACTCGACGCGCTTGGCCTTCGGGTTGGAGCCCGTGATCGGGATGCGCATCGCGGCGGAGCGGTTGCGCTGCGAGTAGACCAGGTTGACCGGGGCCTCGAAGCCGGGGACCAGGCGGTGGTAGGAGTTCACCGTCGGGTTGGTGAAGGCCAGCAGCGACGGGGCGTGCTTGAGGATGCCGCCGATGTAGTAGCGGGCGGTGTCCGACAGGCCCGCGTAGCCCTGCTCGTCGTAGAAGAGCGGGGTGCTGCCCTGCCACAGCGACTGGTGGACGTGCATGCCGGAGCCGTTGTCACCGAAGATCGGCTTGGGCATGAAGGTCGCGGTCTTGTTGTTGCGCCACGCGACGTTCTTCACGATGTACTTGAAGAGCATCAGGTCGTCGGCCGCGGCGAGCAGCGTGTTGAACCTGTAGTTGATCTCGGCCTGGCCCGCGGTGCCGACCTCGTGGTGCTGGCGCTCGACCTGGAGGCCGGCCGCTTCGAGTTCGAGCGAGATCTCGGCGCGCAGGTCGGCGAAGTGGTCGACCGGCGGGGCGGGGAAGTAGCCGCCCTTGTAGCGGACCTTGTAGCCGCGGTTGTCCTCGGTGGCGCCGGTGTTCCACGCGGCCGCCTCGGAGTCGATGTGGTAGAACGACTCGTTCGAGCGGGTCGCGAAGCGCGCGCTGTCGAAGATGTAGAACTCGGCCTCGGGGCCGAAGTACGCGGTGTCGGCGATGCCGGTGGAGGCGAGGTACGCCTCGGCCTTCTTCGCCACGTTCCGCGGGTCGCGGCTGTACTGCTCGCCGGTGATCGGGTCGTGGATGAAGAAGTTGATGTTCAGCGTCTTGTCCCGGCGGAACGGGTCGACGCGGGCGGTGGAGAGGTCGGCCCGCAGCGCCATGTCCGACTCGTGGATGGCCTGGAAGCCGCGGATGGAGGAGCCGTCGAAAGCAAGCTCCTCGGTCGGGTCGAACGTCGAGACCGGGACCGTGAAGTGCTGCATGACGCCGGGCAGGTCGCAGAACCGGACGTCGACGAACTTGACGCCCTCGTCCGAGATGTACCTGTTGACGTCGTCGGCGTTCTGGAACATCCAACTCCTCCTAGGCCCGGCCCGCGGGGTCGGGTTGACGATCGAGGTGCGGCCAGTGCGGGTGGCGCACACTGCCCCGACCTTAGGGATCAGGGATTTCTCCAGCATGACCCATTTGTTTCGCCGAGGTTAACCGCGACGCCGCCGCGTCGCCCCCGCAGTTGCGCGACCGGCGCCCGCGGGGGGTCCCGTACGGTGCGGCGCCCGCGTTCCCCGCTCCCCGCCGGGCGGTGACCGTACCCGCGCGGGTTACCGTGGAGCCGTGGACAACAGGGAAGCAGTGGGATCGTGGCTCTCCGGGCCCGGCGCGGCCGACGGAGCAGACGGGCGGGGAGTCCGGCTACCGCGGTGAGCGGCCTCGGCCTGCCCGAGGAGGGGCCGGGCTCCCTCGCCCCCCTCGGCCGCCGATTCGCCGCGATCTTCATCGACTGGGCGCTGTGCGTGGTGATCGCATACGGTCTGATCGCGCACCGTGATGTGCACGCGGCGAACAACTGGGCGCTCGGCGTCTTCGGCGTGCTCAGCTTCGTCGGGCTGGCCCTGGTCGGCAGCACGCCCGGCAAGATGATCATGCGGCTGCGGGTCATCGGGTACGACGGGCGGCGGCTCAGCCCGCTCGGGGCGCTGGTCCGTACGGTGCTTCTGCTTCTCGTCGTGCCCGCGGTGGTCTGGGACCGGGATCGGCGGGGGCTGCATGACAAGGCGGCGAAGGCCGTCCAGATCAGGATCTGACGGCCCCGTCACGCCGCCCCGGGGTGTCCCCGGGGAACCCCACGCCGCCCCGGCGCGACGGTGCCTCATTTTCAGGGGAGCTGGGGGCACCCCCGGACGGAGTCCGGGGGTGGGGGTACCTCCCAGCCGCCAGGCTGGGGGAGAACTGCGCGAGCAACCGGCCACCGGGCTGGATGCGGCCGCAACTGCCCGTTGGGGCGGTGACGACGTGCAGCCACGTCGTGGCTGGTCGCGCAGTTCCCCGCGCCCCTGAAAAACGGGGCACCGTCGGTTGGACGCAGGGGCGCCCCAGGCGGGCTCAGCGACCCTTGGGCATGCGCATGCCCTTGGGCATGGGCCCCTTCGGAATCGGCATATTGCTCATCAGATCCCCGAGCGCCCGCAGCCGATCGTTCACCTCGGTCGTCTTCGGCCCGCTCAACGTCCGCGGCAGCCTCAACAGCGTCGTCCGGATCTTCTTCAGCGGAAGCTGGCCCTCGCCGTCACCGGCGATGTAGTCGTGCACCGGCACGTCGTACACCACCCGCGCGACCTTCTTCTTCTCGGCGGCCAGCAGGCCCTTGACCCGGTTCGGGTTGCCCTCGCCGATCAGCACGACACCGGCCTTGCCGACGGCCCGGTGCACCATGTCCTGGCTCTTGTTGATCGTCACCGCCGGGGTCACGGTCCAGCCGCGCCCGACGTTCTGGAGCACCGAGGCGGCCGCGCCCGGCTGCCCTTCGAGCTGGCCGAACGCGGCCCGCTCGGCGCGGCGGCCGAAGAGCACCGCGGTGCCGAGCAGCGCCACCAGCAGGCCCAGGATGCCCGCGTAGACGGGATGCCCGATCACGAAGCCGAGGGCGAGGATGACCCCGAAGATGCCCAGTCCCACAGCCGCAAGGACGAGACCGATCTTCTTGTCGACCCGCCGGGTCATCTTGTACGTGTCGGCGATCTGCTTGAGTCGCCCAGACTTGTTCTCGGATGTTTCCCTCGCCATGCGGCACAGGATACGTGGCCTGTCCGTACGCCGTCACCGCGGCCGGGTGGCACTCCCGCGCTCGGCGCCCGCCAGGGCCGCGATCTCGTGCTCGGCCTCCCTGCGGTCCCTGGCCCGCTGCCGGTCCGCCACGACGGCCGCCCAGGCGTTCCTGCGGGCCGTCTGCTGCCCGCTGCTCAGCAGAAAGGTTTCGACAGCCCGCAGCGCGCCGGTTACCGGGGCGTACGGCGTCCCCTCCGGGGGCCGGCGCAGCGCGGCGGTGCGGAAGCGGCTGACCCCGCGCACGGGGCGACAGGCGTGGGCACCTGCTCGGACGACATGGCGTCCCCCTCAAGGGAATGGCGGTGAAGTGCGGAGAGCACGGTGGTGTGCGGCGAGACCAGCCTCGCCACACCGTGTTACCAGCCGGTGACCATCGGGTCAATCTCGTATGAAAGCCGCACCGCCGGGGACCGAACGGGCGCCGGGAGGGGTCAGCCCGCCGCCGCGGTCGCCCCGTCGCGGTTCCCGCCCAGCTCGCCGCCCTGCCGGCGGCGGTCGATCGCCTGCTGGAAGAGCCGGCCGGCGCGGTAGGAAGAGCGCACCAATGGGCCGGACATCACACCCGCATAGCCGATCTCCTCGGCCTCCTCCTTCAGCTCCACGAACTCCGCGGGCTTCACCCAGCGCTCCACCGGGTGGTGCCGCACCGAGGGCCGCAGGTACTGCGTGATGGTGATCAGCTCGCAGCCCGGCGTCGTGCAGGTCGTGCAGCGCCTGGCTGATCTCCTCGCGCTCCTCGCCCATGCCCAGGATCAGGTTGGACTTGGTGACCAGGCCCGCCTCGCGGGCGCGCGTGATGACCTCCAGCGAGCGCTCGTAGCGGAAGCCGGGGCGGATGCGCTTGAAGATCCGCGGCACCGTCTCGACGTTGTGCGCCAGCACCTGCGGGCGCGCGCCGAAGACCTCGGCGAGCTGCGCGGGCTCGGCGTTGAAGTCGGGGATGAGCAGCTCGACCTTGGTACGGCCGCTCGGGCGGTCCGCGGTCATCGCGTGGATCTGCCGGACGGTCTCGGCGTAGAGCCAGGCCCCGCCGTCCTCCAGGTCGTCGCGGGCGACGCCGGTGATGGTGGCGTAGTTGAGGTCCATGGTGAGCACGGACTCGCCGACCCGGCGCGGCTCGTCGCGGTCCAGCGCCTGCGGCTTGCCGGTGTCGATCTGGCAGAAGTCGCAGCGCCGCGTGCACTGGTCGCCGCCGATGAGGAAGGTCGCCTCGCGGTCCTCCCAGCACTCGTAGATGTTGGGGCAGCCGGCCTCCTGGCACACGGTGTGCAGGCCCTCGCTCTTCACGAGCTTCTGCATCTGCGTGTACTCCGGGCCCATCTTCGCCCGGGTCTTGATCCACTCGGGCTTGCGCTCGATGGGGGTCTGGCTGTTGCGGACCTCAAGGCGCAGCATTTTGCGTCCGTCGGGTGCGACTGCGGACACGACCGGCTCCCTAAGCTTCGATTCTTCGGCGAACACCAGGGTACGCCCGTGGTTCATACGGCTCCGCATCGAAGCAACCAGCAGCCTCGATGGGTCATTCCCGTCCGGCGGTACGACGGCGGCCCGTGGGCCGGCGCCGCCCGTCACCCGGACGGCTCACACCGCGCGGGGCAGCGGCACCGCGGCCGTCAGGACGGCGGACAGGTGCTTCTCGACCACCGGCAGCACCTCGGCCACCGTCACCCGGCGGCCCAGCTCCGCCGACAGCGAGGTGACGCCCGCGTCGCGGATGCCGCACGGCACGATCCGGTCGAACCAGGTGGTGTCCGGGTCGCAGTTCAGCGCGAAGCCGTGCATCGTCACGCCCTTGGCCACGCGGATGCCGATGGCCGCCAGCTTGCGGTCCTCGCCGCGCTGGCCGGCGTTGGAGGGCGCGTACTGCGGGCCGTTCAGCCGCGGGTCGAACTCCTCGTCCGCCAGCCGCGGGTCGAAGTCCAGCGTCAGCCCGCCGGCGCGCGACTCGACCGGGTCGCCGAGCACCCACACGCCGCTGCGCCCCTCCACCCGGGACGTCTCCACGCCGAACTCCGCGGCCACCTCGATCAGCGCGTCCTCCAGCCGCCGCACGTGGGCGACCACGTCGACCGGGCGGGGCAGCTTCAGGATCGGGTAGCCGACGAGCTGGCCGGGGCCGTGCCAGGTGATCTTGCCGCCGCGGTCCACGTCCACCACCGGGGTGCCGTCCAGCGGCCGTTCGTTGTCGGCGGTACGGCGGCCCGCCGTGTAGACGGGCGGGTGCTCCAGCAGCAGGCAGGTGTCCGGGACCTCGTCCAGGAAGCGCGCAGCGTGCACCCGGCGCTGCTCCTGCCACGCCTCCTCGTACTCCACGGCCCCGGCGCCGAACCCCAGGTGGACGAAGTGCAGGTCACTCACGGCGGCTCCCTCTGCTCCCTCGTGCTGTGCCCAACGCAGGCGGCGCCGGCCGCGGCGCGTGGCGCGGCCGGACCACCCCAGCCACTGTACGGCGGCGCGCCCGGCTCCCGGTCCGGGGCCCGGGGTCCGTAATGCGGTCACTTGTCAGCCCATTCGGGCGAATATCCGGCTCTTACGGTGAGCTTCCCGGCACTGACCGTTACATTCGCGCCGATCCTGGGACTGCCCAGGGCCATGAGACCGCCCACAGCCATGAACCGCCCAGAACCCGAGACCGCCCAGAACCCGAGACCGCCAGAACCCAAGAATGCCCAGAGCCCGAGCCGACCCGGAGCCATGGGCCCGCCCAGAGGAAGTGGACCGTACCGCCGATGACGGACCGCCCCACGCAGCGAACGCCGAACCGACCGACCAGTGCGGCGGCCCATCCGGCCCGCCCTCCCCGACCGGACCGCCAGGACCGTGCCGGCCGCGGGTCCCGCCCCAACGCCAAGCTCGCCGCGCTCATCGCCGAGGCCGGCTTCTCGCACGCCGGCCTCGCCCGGCGGGTCAACCAGCTCGGCGTGGAGCACGGGCTCGACCTGCGCTACGACAAGACCTCCGTGACCCGCTGGCTGCGCGGCCAGCAGCCGCGCGGCACCACCCCCGCGCTGATCGCCGAGGTCTTCACCCAGCGGCTCGGCCGGCGGCTGTCGGCCGCTCGGACCTCGGCCTCGACGCGTGCGCGCCGGTCTACGCCGGCCTCGAATACGCCGCGACCCCCGCCGAGGCCGTCGACATCGTCAGCGGGCTGTGGCGCAAGGACACCGGCAGCCAGGTCGAGCTGCGCAAGATCGCCTTCACCCCGGCCGGCCTGGTCGTGCCCAGCCGGGACTGGCTGATCGGCCGCGCCGACGAGACCGTCGCCCAAGGGCTGCCCGCCCCGGGCCCCGACGAGGCGCCGGCCGCCCGGGTGCCCGCGCAGAGCCGCGGCGCCCTCGTCGGGGTGCCCGCGCCCGCGCACGCGCCGCCCGCCCCGGCCAGGGCCGGCGGCCGGATCGGCCCCGGGGACATCGCCGCCGTACGGGCCGTCGGCGACCTCTTCCGCGCCCTCGACCACGCCTACGGCGGCGGCCACGCCCGCCAGGCCCTGGTCCGCTACCTGGAACACGAGGCCGAGCCGATGCTGCGCGGCAGTTACGGCGACGCGCTCGGCCGCCGGCTGTTCGGCTCGGTCGCCGACCTGACCCGGCTCGCCGGCTGGACGTCGTACGACATCGGCGCGCACGGGCTGGCGCAGCGCTACTTCGTGCAGGCCCTGCGGCTCGCCCAGGCCGCCGGCGACCGCGTCTACGGCGGCTACGTCCTGGTCACCATGAGCCGCCAGGCCGTCTACCTCGGGCACGGGCGCGAGGCCGTCCAGCTCGCCCGGGTCGCCCAGCAGGGGGTCGGCAGCCATGCGCCCGCCGTCGTGCAGGCCCTGCTGCACGCCGCCGAGGCGCGCGGGCACGGGCTGCTCGACGAGACCCGCGCCTGCGTCTGCGCCCTCGCCCGCGCCGAACGCGCCCTGTCCGCCGCCCGCGGCGGGGACGACGTCCCCGGCTGGGCGCGGTTCTTCGACGAGGCGCAGCTCGCGGACGAGTTCGCGCACTGCCACCGGGACCTCCAGCAGTACCGGGCCGCCGCGCAGCACGCCGAGCGCTCCCTCCAGCTGCGGTCCGCCTCCTACGTGCGCAGCCGGCTCTTCTGCCGCACGGTGCTGGCGTCCGCGCGGCTGGGCCTCGGCGAGGTGGAGGCGGCGTGCGCGCAGGGCGTGGAGGTGGTGCGGGCGGCCGGCGAGATGCGGTCGGCCCGCGCCGCGGAGTACGTCCGGGACTTCGGCCGCCGTCTCGAACCCTTCCGCGACACGGCCGCGGTCCGCACCTTCCACGACCGCGTGGCCTCCTTCCCCCACTGACAGTGAGGATGTTCATGAGCGTCTCCCGGCGGGGTCTGACCCACTCCCCACCGACCCACAGGAGGCCCGCGCCAATTGACCTTGCCCGCCCACGTCAGGCCCGAGCCAAAATTGAGCCCCGCTCGCCCACGTCAGGGGAGCCAATTGAGCCGCGCCCGCCCACGTCAGGGCCCGAGCGAAAATTGAGCCCGCCCGGCGATTCGAGGGCACAGCCCGGGGGAGGCCCGAGCCTGTTTCCCAGCCCGTCCGGCGTTTGAGGACAGCCTTGGGAGAGGAGTTCAGCCCCTCCGCGGCGCGAGATCACGAAGCGCGGACAGGGCGGCGCGCCGCCCAGACGCGAGCGCCCCCTGCACCGTGGACGTGTCGCGGTGATCCCCGCACACGTAGAGCCCCGACAACACCCGTACCGGCCGCCGCAGATCGTGCGGCGCGGGCATCGCGGGGATGGCGTCGGGATCGGTCCGCATCCCGAGCAGCTCCCAGTGGTCGGTGGAGGTGTCGTACAGCTCCGCGAGGTGCGCCCGTACCGCCTTGTCGTCGTCGCCGTCGGGCGGCGGCCCGAGCACGTAGGACGTGATGAGGGCGCGTCCGGCGGGCGCCCTGCTGGGGTCGATCGCGGAGACCGGCAGCGAGTGCGAGACCGGCCCGAGCCGGTCGGCGTCCAGTACGAGGACGGGCTCGCGCAGCGGCGGCAGCGGCGCGCTGTGGTGGACGACGGTGACCTGGTGGAAGGCGGGCACCCGCAGCCCCGGCAGGAGTTGCGCCGGCCGAGCGCGCGTCGGTGGCCACCACCACGCCCCGGCAGGGGAGTTCGCGGCCGTCCTCGGTGCCGACGCTGTTGGCGGAGACCCGGTCGGCGCGGACCCCGAACCGGATGGTGCCGGGCGGGAGTTCGGCCGCGAGCCGCTCGGGTATGCGGGCGGCGCCGCCGGAGGGCAGGCACGGCCGGCCGAGGGTGAAGCTGCGCAGCGCCAGGTCGGCGACCCGGCTGGACGTGCCGAGTTCGGGGTCGCACAGCAGCGCGGCGAGCAGCGGCCGCAGGAAGCCCTCGACGGTGCGCGGCGCGTAGCCGCGGGTGGTCAGCGCCAGCGCCGCGGTGCTCTCGGCGCGGGCGGCGAGCCGTGAAGCGGGCGTCGCGGCAAGGCGGTTGAGGTTGGTGCCGAGCCGGGCCCGGTCGAAGGCGGAGCCGATGGGCGCGCGGCGCGGAGCTGAAGGCGGCGCGGGCGCCGCGCGTGTCGCCGACCCGGTAGCCGCGGCCCGGCGGCGCGGATGCGGATGCCGGGCGCGAGCGGCGCCAGCGGCAGGGCGCGCAGCCCGGGCAGTCGGTACAGCTCCGGGTCGGAGGTGTTGAGCAGGTGCGGCCCGCGGTCGAGCCGGAAGCCGTCCACCACGTCGGTGGCCATCCGGCCGCCGGCCTTCTCGGCGGCTTCGAGAACGGTGACGTTCAGGCCCCCTTCGATCAGGTGGTGCGCGGCGGCCAGTCCGGCCGGTCCGGCGCCGATGACGATCACGTCCGTGACAGCGGTCACGCTTTTCGGGCGCGCTGGTGAGAGCACGATTGCCCCTCCCCGGGATCGGGTTCCGTTCCCCGCTGGCGCCCGGCGTGGTCGTCCCGTCGCACTGAACGCTGGTAGAGGTCATGCCCTCATCAAAGGCAAAGGATGCGGGGCGGACCGGCGCGATTCGGCCCTTTACGGACTGGCGCTCAGACCCGGTTGCGCGGGGGCAGCGCGGCCCGGATCGCCTGCTCGATCAGCGGGTGCGCGAACGGGAACCCGGCCGCCAGCAGCCGCTGCGGCCGGACCCGCTGGCTGCCGAGCACGTCGCCCGCGAACTCGCCGAGCACGGCGCGCAGCGCGAAGCCCGGTACGGGCACCAGCGGTCGGGCGGCGCAGGACGTGTCCCATGGCCGCGGTGACCTCGGTGTTGGTGACCGGTTCCGGCGCGGTGAGGTTGACCGGGCCGGACAGTGACGGGGTGTCGAGGGCGAACCGCAGCGCCGCGATCTCGTCCTCCAGCGAGATGAAGCTCCAGAACTGCCGTCCGCTGCCGAGCCGTCCGCCGAGCCCGGCCCGGAACAGCGGGAAGAGCGGGCCCCACGCGCCGCCGCCGTACGCCACCACCAGCCCGGTCCTGGCGTGGACCGTGCGGACGCCGGCCGCGCGGGCCGGGTCGGCCGCCGCCTCCCACGCCTGGACGAGTCCGGCGAGGAAGCCGTCGCCCGCCGGGCTGTCCTCGTCGACGAACGTGTCGCCGGTCTCGCCGTAGAAGCCGATCGCGCTGCCGCACACCAGCACCCGCGGCTTCGGGTCGAGCGCGGCCACCGCCCGGGCGATGGCGTCGGTGCCCTTGACCCGGCTGTCCACCAGCACCTTCTTGCGCGCCTCGGTCCACCGCCTGGCGGCGACGGGCGCGCCCGCGAGGTGCACCACGGCCTCGCAGCCGGCCAGCCCCTCGAGGTCGACCGTGCCCGCCCCGGGGTCCCACCGCACCTCGCCGGGCCCGCGCGGGGCGTGCCGGACGAGGGCGACGACCTCGTGGCCGTCGGCGGCGAGCGACGCGGTGAGCGCGGAGCCGATCAGCCCGGAGGCGCCGGTGACTGCGATACGCATGGGGGCCATTGTGCCCGCCCGCCGACCGCGCCGCCGCCCGACGCGACCACGCCCGGCCGGCCGAGCGCTACCCGAAGCGCGCCCACAGCTGCGGGAAGCGCTCGGCCATCGCGTGCTCGTCGTCGAAGTCCACCGGCTCGCCCTCGGGGCGCTTGAGCGGCGGCAGGTGCAGGTCCGGCAGGCGTACGCCGGTGAGCTGCTCGTACGCCTCGTCCGCGGCGTACCCGAGGTCCTCCGCCTCGCCGTCCGTCTCCGGGTCGAACTCCTCGACCAGCACGCCCAGGTCGTCCGGGGAGTGCAGGGCGCCCTCGAAGACGTGCCGGCCCTGGCCGATCAGCCAGCAGCGGAAGTAGTCGAACGACTCGTCGTCCGCGCCGCCGAGCATGATGTCGGCGGCCGCCCACACGTCCCAGCGGAACGCCCGGTGGAAGCGGGTCTCGAAGTGCCGGGCGAAGTCCACGACGGCCTCGGGCCCGTCGAGCCCGGCCAGCCGCTCGACGAGCAGGTCGGCCTGCTCGTCCGGATCGCCGTCCGCGGCCTCGCGCGTACTGTCGACGATCTCCCAGAACTCCGTCTCGTCCATCACGACCCAAGCTTCCCGTCTGCCACCGCCCGCCGCACGCCCAGTGCCCCGGATGCGTCCGTGTTGTTACGTGTCACGTGCGACGGTTCCCCGTCCGCCGGCGCCGCGGCGGCGGCGCCGTCACCTCCGCAGCGTGTGCCGGTACGCCACCGTACGCCGCAGCGGGCGGAATCCGAGTGCGGTGTTGACGGCGAGCAGGTGCCTGCCGTCCTCGGCGTTGTCGGTGGTGACCTCGGTGATCCGCGGGTGCGCGGCCTGGAGCCGGCGCAGCATCGCCGCCTTCAGCCACAGCCCCAGGCCGTGGCCGCGGTGGGCGGGCAGGACGGCCGTGTCGCACTGCCGGGCCCGGCCGGAGCCTCCGGCCTGTTCGGTGTCCCCGGCGGGGAGCACGACCTCGGTGTAGCCGGCGACCTCGCCGCCCGGGTCGGTGAGCGCCACGAAGGTCAGCAGCCGCTCGCCGCGCCGGGCGACGGCCTCGGCCGCGGCGCCGGACCGGTCGGCGTTCCACCGCACCCCGCCGAGGTCCGGGCCGGTCGCGGGCAGGTCGGCGATGCCCTGCCGGGCGGCGGTGTAGGTGGCGGCGAGCGCGTCCGGCACCGCGCCCTCCCAGGCGGTCAGCCGGTAGCCGGGGTGGGGTACGTCGGGCAGCTTGCCGATCCGGTCCGGGATCTCGTCCAGCGCCAGCCGCAGCCAGGTCAGCCGCAGGACGGGGTGGAAGTCGCGGGTGGCGAGGAAGCCCTCGCCCGGGGTGCCCGCCGGCACCTGCGTGACCATGCTGCGGCAGCCCTCGGTGCCGGCGGCCTCGGTGACGGTGGCCAGTAACCGCGACCCGGCGCCCATCCGGCGGTGCGCCGGGTGGACGGTCATGTCGACCTCGGCGACGTGGCTGCGGCCGGGGTCGGTGAACAGCCGCAGGGCGGCTGTGGCGACCGGTTCCTCGCCCGAGCCGCGCACCAGCCACAGGACCAGGCGGCTGCCGGTGCCGCACGCGGTCAGGTCGGCCTCGACCGCGGTCAGGGTCGGCAGCGGCTCGCCCGGGCGGTCGTGTGACAGCGCGGCGCTCTGCACCCGGTGCCAGGCCCGGAAGTCCTCGGCGCGGGGAGCCGTCAACGGGCTCGGATTGGCAGGCATCCGACGGACCGTAGCTCTTCGCTTCGAGCGGCCGCAATCCCTTTCCGGTGGGTAGTTTCCCCACGTCATCGCTCGCGCTCTGCGGAACCCGGAATTCCGGGGCGCGCCCCGGAGCGGCCGTCCCGTGCGGTCGCTCCCGGGGCGCCCCGCCCGACGCCGGACCACCTGCCGGTGGGGCCTCCCCTACGGGGGGTGGTGGGTGCGGATCTGGGTCGGCTGCCGCGCCGTCGTGGCTTGTCGCGCAGTTCCTCCCCCAGACTCCGTCCGGGGGTGCCCCCAGCGCCCCTTGTTGTGGCTGAGCGCCGCGGAAGAGGTGCACCACTTAGAGGGGCGCTGGGGGCACCGCCCAGGCGGTAGCCGCGGGGGCGCCGGGAGTGGGGCGCCCACCCCGTCGCCGTACCGCCCAGAACACCTAGGGACTAGAGACCGTAGCGGGAGGCGGCCTCCTTGGGGGTGGAAGGGCTGACGTCGCCGCGGCGGGCGAGAGCCGCGAGGGTCTGGACCGTGAGCGACTGCGGGTCCACGCCGAAGTGCCGCCGCGCGGCCTCGCGGGTGTCGGACAGCCCGAACCCGTCCGTCCCCACGGACGTCCACTCCTGCCGCACCCACGGCGCGATCTGATCGGGCACCGCCCGCATCCAGTCGCTGACGGCGACCACCGGCCCCTGCGCGTCGGCCAGCGCCCGCGTCACGTAGGGCACCCGGTCCTCGCCGCGCAGCCGCGCCGCGTCGCACTCCAGCGCCTCGCGCCGCAGCTCGGTCCAGGAGGGCGCGGACCACACGTCGGCGGCCACCCCCCAGTCCTCGGCGAGCAGCCGCTGCGCGTCGAGCGCCCAGTGGATGGCGGTGCCGGAGGCGAGCAGTTGCGCCCGGGGCGCGTCGGCGGCGGCGGGCGCCGCCTCCTGGTAGCGGTACAGGCCCTTGAGGATGCCCTCGGCCACGCCCTCGGGCATGGCGGGCTGCACCTTGGGCTCGTTGTAGACCGTCAGGTAGTAGAAGACGTCCTCGGCGTCGGGCCCGTACATCCGCCGCAGGCCCTCGCGGACGATGACCGACACCTCGAACGCGAACGCGGGGTCGTAGCTGACCGCCGCCGGGTTGGTGGAGGCGATCAGGTGCGAGTGGCCGTCGGCGTGCTGGAGGCCCTCGCCGGTCATCGTGGTGCGGCCCGCGGTGGCGCCGATCACGAAGCCGCGGCCCAACTGGTCGGCGAGCGCCCAGAACTGGTCGGCGGTGCGCTGGAACCCGAACATCGAGTAGAAGATGTAGAACGGGATCATCGGCTCGCCGTGCGTGGCGTACGAGGTCGCCGCGGCGGTGAAGTCGGCGAGCGAACCGGCCTCGGTGATCCCCTCGTTGAGGATCTGGCCGTCCTTCGCCTCCTTGTAGTACAGGAGTTGGTCGCGGTCGACCGGGTCGTACGTCTGGCCCCGGGGCGAGTACAGCCCGGCCGACGGGAAGAGCGACTCCATGCCGAAGGTGCGGGCCTCGTCGGGCACGACCGGCACCCAGCGGCGCCCGGTCTCCTTCTCCCGCATCAGGTCCTTCACCAGCCGGACGAACGCCATGGTGGTGGCGATCTCCTGCCCGCCGGAGCCCTTCTCCAGGGAGGCGAACGGCTTGTCGGCCGGCATCGGCAGCGGCGCGGCGACCACCTTGCGGGCGGGCGCCGGGCCGTCGAGCGCCGCGCGCCGCTCGCGCAGGTACGCCATCTCGGGGGAGTTCTCGCCCGGGTGCCAGTACGGCACCAGGTCCGCGTCGAGCGCGCTGTCCGGGATGGGCAGCTCCAGCAGGTCGCGCATCGTGCGGAACTGCGCGTTGGTGAGCTTCTTCATCTGGTGGTTGGCGTTGCGGGACTCGAAGCCCGAGCCGAGGGTGTAGCCCTTCACGGTCTGCGCGAGGACCACCGTCGGGGCGCCCTTGTGCTCGACGGCGGCGCGGTAGGCCGCGTACACCTTGCGCGGCTCGTGGCCGGCCCGCGAGGTCTGGAAGAGCTCCAGCAGCTTGGCGTCGGTCAGCCGCCCGCCGAGCGCGCGCAGCGAGGGGTCGGCGCCGAAGAAGTGGTCGCGGATGTAGGCCGCGTCGCGGGTGGCGTACGTCTGGAACTGCGCGTCCGGGGTCTCGCGCAGCCGCTTGAGCAGCGCGCCGTCCCGGTCCTGGGCGAACACCTCGTCCCAGGCGACGCCCCACAGCGACTTGACGACGTTCCACCCCGCGGCGCGGAACTGCGCCTCCAGCTCCTGCACGATCTTGAAGTTGGGGCGGACCGGGCCGTCGAGCCGCTGGAGGTTGCAGTTGATGACGTACGTCAGGTTGTCCAGGCCCTCGCGGGCGGCCAGCGCCAGGGCGGCCGTCGACTCCGGCTCGTCCATCTCGCCGTCGCCGAGGAAGGCCCACACGTGGGAGTCGGAGGTGTCCTTGATGCCGCGGTGCTCCAGGTAGCGGTTGAACCGCGCCTGGTAGACCGCCGACAGCGGGCCGAGGCCCATGGACACGGTCGGGAACTCCCACAGCCACGGCAGCCGCCGCGGATGCGGGTACGACGGCAGGCCGTCGCCGCCCGCCTCCTGCCGGAAGCGGTCGAGGTGCGCCTCGGTCAGCCGTCCGTCCAGGAAGGCGCGGGCGTAGATGCCGGGGGAGGCGTGGCCCTGGATGTAGAGCTGGTCGCCGCTGCCCGCGCCCTCCTTGCCGCGGAAGAAGTGCTGGAAGCCGGTCTCGTAGAGCCAGGCCGCCGAGGCGAAGGTGGCGATGTGGCCGCCGAGGCCCTGGCGGGCGCCGCGGGTCACCATGGCGGCCGCGTTCCAGCGGTTCCAGGCGGTGATCCGGGCCTCGATCGCCTCGTCGCCCGGGTACGCGGGCTCGGCGGCGGTCGGGATGGTGTTGAGGTACTCCGTCTCCAGCAGCGGCGGCAGCGCGAGGTCGCTCGGCGCTTTCCAGGGTGCGGCGCATCAGGTACGAGGCCCGGTGCGGGCCGGCGGCCTTGGTGACCGCGTCGAGTGACGCGCGCCATTCCGCGGTCTCTTCCGGGTCGAGGTCCGGGATCTGGTCGAGCTGACTGAGCCGTGGTCGGCGTACGTCGTCGGGCATGGGTGCCGCCTTCCGAACGGAGGGGAGGGGGTCGGGGCGCGAGTCGGGCACGACAGGGGCTCCCCATGAGGTGAGGGTACGCCGACGATCGATGATCGATCAATGGCTTCCAGCCCGCTTGTAACGAAGTCGGCACGGGGTGCCAGCCTTCAGGGCACGGCGTGCCGCCCCCTCCCCACCTTCATTCCTGCCCCGGGCGCCGCCTGCCTCCCCGAAGGGCGGCGCCCCCTTCCCCGGGGCCGGGTGCCTTTGCGCAGGGCGGTGCCTTACCCGCTCCGCGGGGTGGGTGCCCTTGCGGATGAGGGCGCCACATTAAGGGGCGCGGGGAACTGCGCGAGCAACCGGCCACCGGCCGGTGGTCCGGATTCCCACCGCAAGGGGCTGGGCCTGCGGGCCAGGCGCGCCACCGTCGTGGCTGGTCGCGCAGTTCCCCGCGCCCCTGATGAGGCGCCCTTGTCCGCCAGGGCACCCGAGCCACGGGGGAAGGGGGCACTCTCCTCCGTGAGGGCACCCGAGCCACGGGGGGAAGAGGGCGCCGTCCTCCGGTGAGGGCACCCGGCTACCCGGGGGAAGGGGGCGCCGTATTTTGCGAGGGCACCGTCCGGTCAGACTTGGGGAGCGCAGCTCAGGACGTGGGACTTGATGAGATCGCAGATGCGCACGTCCCGCCGCACGAACGCGTCGACAAGCTCCTGATGCTCGGCCGCATAAGCCCGCGGCGCCGGACTGAGCCAGCGAATGGACAGCGTCGTCCAGACCTCGATCCCCAGCGACTCCCACGCGTGCAGCAGCACCGCGTTGTCCGCGGCCCGCACCAGCTCGTGGTGGAACGCCACGGTGTGCCGCACCTGCGCCTCGCCGTCCACCGCCGCGTCGGCCTCCCGCAGCGCGGCGACCTCGCGCTCCAGGGCGGCCGGGTCCTCCGCCAGCCGCCGGGCGGCCAGCTCGGCGGCGACCTGCTCCAGCCCGGCCCGTACCGGATAGCTCTCCTTGAGGTCGGCGGCCGTCAGCCCCCGTACCCGTACGCCCTTGTTCGGCACGGACTCGATCAGCCGCAGCGTCTCCAGCTCGCGCAGCGCCTCCCGTACGGGCGTCTGGCTGACCTCCAGCTCGACCGCGATCCGCCGCTCCACGATCCGCTCGCCCGGCTGCCAGCGCCCGCTGATGATCCCTTCGAGGATGTGCTCGCGGATCTGCTCGCGGAGGCTGTGCACGACCAGGTGGGGGGCGGCGGCAGGGGCCATGGGGCACTCCTTCACGGTTCGCGTGACATAGACGATACGACGGGGGAGCGGTTCGGCCGCCCGCCGGTACGACGGCGCCCCCGTCCCCGAGGTACTCGGGAGCGGGGGCGCCGTCGGGGCGCGGGACGCCTACAGGCCGAGCTCGACCTCGAACTCGCCCGCCTCCAGGATGTCCTTGACCGCCGTCAGGTAGCGGGCCGCGTCGGCACCGTCCACCAGCCGGTGGTCGTAGGACAGCGCCAGGTACGTCATGTCCCGGACGCCGATGACCGTGCCCTCGGCCGTCTCCACGACCACCGGGCGCTTGACGGTCGCGCCGATGCCGAGGATCGCGGCCTGGTTCGGCGGCACGATGACCGTGTCGAACAGCGCGCCGCGCGAACCGGTGTTGCTGATGGTGAAGGTCGCGCCCGCCAGGTCGTCCGGGGTGATCCTGCTGGCCCGGACGTTGCCCGCCAGCTCCGCGGTCTTCTTGGCGATGCCGGCGATGTTCAGGTCGCCCGCGCTCTTGATGACCGGGGTCATCAGGCCCTTCTCGGAGTCCACCGCGATACCGATGTTCTCGGTGTCGAAGTAGGTGATCGTGCCCTCGTCCTCGTTGATGCGGGCGTTGACCACCGGGTGGGCCTTGAGCGCCTGGGCGGCGGCCTTCACGAAGAACGGCATCGGCGAGAGCTTGACGCCCTCGCGCGCCGCGAAGGACTCCTTGGCCAGCCCGCGCAGCCGCATGATCCGGGTGACGTCCACCTCGACCACGCTGGTGAGCTGCGCCTGCGAGTGCAGGGCCTTCATCATGTTGTCGCCGATGACCTTGCGCATGCGGGTCATCTTGACGCGTCTGGCCGCGCAGCGGGGACACCTCGGCGGCCTTCGCGGCGGCCCGGGGGGCCGCCGGGGCGGCGGCCGCGGCCTTCGCGGCCTCGGCTGCCGAGATGACGTCCTGCTTGCGGATACGGCCGCCGACGCCGGTGCCCTGCACCGCGCCGAGGTCCACGCCGCTCTCGGCGGCGAGCTTGCGGACCAGCGGGGTGACGTAGGCACCGTCACCGGCACCGCCCGCGGGGGCGGGAGCCGCGGCCACGGGGGCGGCCGGAGCCGGGGCCGGAGCGGCGGGTGCCACCGGGGCCGGAGCTGCGGCGACCGGTGCGGGCGCGGCGGGTGCGGCCACGGGGGCGGCGGGCGCCGCCGGAGCCGGAGCGGGAGCCGGTGCGGCCGGGGCCGGTGCCGGTGCCGGGCAGCGGGGGCCGGAGCCGCGGCAGCGGGGGCCGGGGCGGGAGCGGCGGGCGCGGGTGCCGCGGCCGGGGCGGCGCCTGCCGCACCGACGACCGCCAGCCTCGCGCCGACCTCGGCCGTCTCGTCCTCCTGGACCAGGATCTCCAGCACCGTGCCGGAGACCGGCGACGGGATCTCGGTGTCGACCTTGTCGGTCGAGACCTCGAGCAGCGGCTCGTCGGCCTCGACGCTCTCGCCGACCGCCTTGAGCCAGCGGGTGACGGTGCCCTCGGTGACGCTCTCGCCGAGCGCGGGCAGCACCACGTCGGTGCCGGACGCGCCGGAGGAGCCGGCGGCCGCCTCGGCGGTCGGGGCCGGCGCCGGAGCGGCGGCCTCGGTGGAGGGGGCGGCCGGGGCCGCGGGCGCCGGGGTGGGCTCGGCGGCGGGCGCGGGCGCGGCGGGCGCCGGGGCGCCGGAGCCGTCGTCGATCACGGCCAGCTCGGAGCCGA
This sequence comes from uncultured Actinomycetota bacterium, assembly GCA_963820715.1. Taxonomy (GTDB): domain Bacteria; phylum Actinomycetota; class Actinomycetes; order Streptomycetales; family Streptomycetaceae; genus Actinacidiphila. The sequence continues at coordinate 166,225 of CAWGAU010000015.1, forward strand.
CCTCGACCGTCTCGTCCTCGGCGACCTTGATGGACGCGAGCACGCCGGACGCGGGCGAGGGGATCTCGGTGTCGACCTTGTCGGTCGAGACCTCAAGCAGCGGCTCATCGGCCTCGACGCGCTCACCTTCGGCCTTCAGCCAGCGGGTGACGGTGCCCTCGGTCACGCTCTCGCCGAGCGCCGGCAGGGTTACGGAAACCGCCATGGTTGCGGTTGCTCCTAACGATCTGTGCGGATGGGTGGCGTGCTGAGGGTCAGTCGTGCGCGTGCAGCGGCTTGCCCGCGAGGGCCAGGTGGGCCTCGCCGAGCGCCTCGCTCTGCGTCGGGTGCGCGTGGATGAGCTGCGCGACCTCGGCGGGCAGCGCCTCCCAGTTGTAGATGAGCTGGGCCTCGCCGACCTGCTCGCCCATCCGGTCGCCGACCATGTGGACGCCGACGACGGCGCCGTCGCGGACCTGGACGAGCTTGACCTCGCCGGTGGTCTTGAGGATCTTGCTCTTGCCGTTGCCCGCGAGGCTGTACTTGAGGGTGACGACCTTGTCCGCGCCGTACACCTCCTTGGCCTTCGCCTCGCTGACGCCCACGGACGCGACCTCGGGGTGGCAGTACGTCACCCGCGGCACACCGTCGTAGTCGATCGGCACGGCCTTCAGGCCCGCCAGCCGCTCCGCGACGAGGATGCCCTCGGCGAAGCCGACGTGCGCGAGCTGGAGGGTGGGCACCAGGTCGCCGACCGCGGAGATCGTCGGCACGTTGGTGCGCATGAACTCGTCGACCAGGACGTAGCCGCGGTCCATCGCGACGCCCTGCTCCTCGTAGCCGAGGTTCTGCGAGACCGGGCCGCGGCCGATCGCGACCAGCAGCACCTCCGCCTCGAAGGTCTTGCCGTCCGCCAGGGTGACCTTGACGCCGCTGTCGGTGTACTCGGCGCTCTGGAAGAAGGTGCCCAGGTTGAACTTGATGCCGCGCTTGCGGAAGGCCCGCTCCAGCAGCTTCGAGCTGTTCTCGTCCTCGACCGGCACCAGGTGCGGCAGGCCCTCGACGATGGTCACGTCGGTGCCGAAGGACTTCCACGCCGAGGCGAACTCGACGCCGATCACGCCGCCGCCCAGGATGATCGCCGACTGCGGCACGCGGTCCAGGACCAGCGCGTGGTCGGAGGAGATGACCCGGTTGCCGTCGATGGTCAGGCCCGGCAGCGAGCGCGGTACGGAGCCGGTCGCGAGCAGGACGTGCCGGCCCTCGATCCGCTGGCCGTTCACGTCGACGGAGGTGGGGGAGGACAGCCGCCCCTCGCCCTCGATGTACGTCACCTTGCGCGAGGCCACCAGGCCCTGCAGGCCCTTGTACAGGCCCGAGATCACGTCGTCCTTGTACTTGTGGACGGCCGCGATGTCGATGCCCTCGAAGGTGGCCTTCACGCCGAACTGCTGGGCTCTCGCGGGCCTGGTCGGCGATCTCACCGGCGTGCAGCAGCGCCTTGGTGGGGATGCAGCCCTGGTGCAGACAGGTGCCCCCGAGCTTGTTCTTCTCGACCAGGGCGACGTCCAGTCCGAGCTGCGCGGCACGCAGGGCGGCTGCGTAGCCTCCGCTGCCACCGCCAAGGATCACCAGGTCGAAAACAGTGCTGGCGTCGTTCGCCACGTCACGTCCTCCATGCATGGGTACGCCGGAGCCGGTCCATCGTGACCGGGCGGCGGCTGTGGTTCGGCCGCTTTGTCTCAAAGGGGGCCCTGTCGTGCCGAACCACATCCTCGCACTTGTTGGCGGCCGACGAGGCATCGGCCCGGGCGGTGTGACGTAGCACGTACGGCCCCGAGCGATTCGCCCGGGGCCGTACGTGACCATCTCACGCTCTTTGCCACGTTGCCGCCGGCGTGCGGACCGGGCGGAGCTGTCCCGAGGGCCGAGCGGGTTCTCCCTCTCGGCGCCGGCGCGCCTTCGGACGGGCTGCGGGGGGAGGCTAGAGCAGGTCGCCGTCGGCGGTTCGGCGGGCCAGGGAGATCAGGGTGCGGACCGCGGCGCCGGTGCCGCCCTTGGGGGTGTAGCCGAAGGGCGCGCCCTCGTGGAAGGCCGGGCCCGCGATGTCCAGGTGCGCCCAGGTGATGCCCTCGCCGACGAACTCCCGCAGGAACAGGCCCGCGACCAGCCCGCCGCCCTGCCGCACGCCCATGTTCGCGATGTCCGCGGTGGGTGAGTCGAAGGTCTTGCGCAGCGCCTGCGGCAGCGGCATCGGCCAGGAGTCCTCGCCCTGGCCGAGCGCGGTGGTGTGCACGGCGGTACGGAAGCCGTCGTCGTTCGACATGATCCCGAACCGGCCCTCGCCCAGCGCCAGCACCATCGCACCGGTCAGCGTCGCCACGTCCACGATCGCGTCCGGCGCTCTCCTCCGAGGCGCGGGTCAGCGCGTCGGCCAGCACCAGCCGGCCCTCGGCGTCGGTGTTGAGCACCTCGACCGTCTTGCCGCTGTACATCCGCAGCACGTCGCCGGGGCGGGTGGCGCGCGCCGCCGGGCATGTTCTCGGCCAGCGCCAGCCAGCCGGTGATGTTGACCGACAGGCCCAGCTTCGCGGCCGCCACGACCGCGGCGAACACCGCGGCCGCGCCGCTCATGTCGCACTTCATCGTCTCGTTGTGCCCCGGCGGCTTCAGCGAGATGCCGCCCGAGTCGTAGGTGATGCCCTTGCCGACGAAGGCCAGCGTCCGGGTCGCCTTGGCGTGCGTGTACGCCACCCGCACCAGCCGCGGGCGGCGTCGCCGAGCCCTGGCCGACGCCCATGATGCCGCCGTAGCCGCCCTTGAGCAGCGCCTTCTCGTCGAGCACCTCGACCTTGAGGCCGAACTCCTTGGCCGCGGCCTGCACCGGGCGGCGAACGCCTTCGGGTTCAGGTCGTTCGGCGGGGTGTTGATCAGGTCGCGGGCGCGGTTGACCTCCGCGGCCACGGCGACGGCGCGCTCGGCGGCCGCCTTGTGCGCCTTGTCGCGCGGCTTCGCGCCCACGATCGCGACCTCGCCGAGCGGCTTGCGCGCGTCCTTGCTTGTCGTCGGCCTGGTAGGCGGTGAAGGCGTACGCGCCCAGCAGCGCGCCCGTCGCCACGGCCTCCACGTCCTCGGCGGTCGCCGCGGGCAGCGCGAACGCCGCCTTCTTGACGCCGGCGAGGGTGCGGGCCGCGACGCCCGCGGCCTTGCGCAGCGCCTCCGCGTCGTGGGCGCCGTCCTCGGGGGCCTCGCCGAGGCCGACCGCGAGCACGACCGCGGCCTTCACGCCGTCCGGCGCGGGCACCTTGGTCGCCTCGCCCTCGGCGCCGGACGCGCCCAGGGTCTCCAGCACGGCGGCCAGCTTGCCGCCGAAGGCCGCGTCCACGGTTTCCGCTCCCGGCGTCAGGCGCGGCCCCTTGGGACCTTTGGACACGCCTACGACGACGGCGTCCGCGCGCAACGCTGCGGCGGAGGAGGGGCTTAGTGTCAGAGCAGTCACGGTGGGTGGGGTCCTCTTCGGTCGTCGGGTCCGTCGGGTGGTGCGGGTCGCCACAGCAGTGGGGCGGGCGGGTCCTGAGCCTACGCTTTCCCGATATGCCCGCACAGTTGCCTGCCTTCCCGATGCGCTCCGCCCCCCGTACCCCCACATCGTGACGGAGAGCGCCCGCGGCGGGGGGCCGCACCCGGATCTCCGGGACGTCGGGAGGGGCGGTCAGCGCAGGGACAGGACGAGCAGGGCGGCGGTGACCGCCGTTTCGCACAGGGCGCCGAACACGTCGCCGGTCACACCGGACAGCCGGGTGACGGCACCGCCGCAGCAGCAGCTCGGCGCACAGCAGCGCGGCGGCCGCGGCGGCCAGGAAGCGCACGCCCGTCCACCCGTGGAAGGGCGCCCCGACCGCGAGGGCGGCCACCGCGCAGCCGGCCGCCACCCCCCAGGCGGCGCCGCCGGGAAGCACCTCGGACACCGCCGCCCCCAGCCCGCCCGGGCCGCGCCGCCCGCACCCCGCGCCGGCACGCGAGCGTCATGGCGGACCGCCCCAGCACCGCGGCCACCACGGCGGCCGCCCCGCCGTAGACCCAGCCGTGCCCGTAGCACGCCGCCAGCGCGGCCACCTGCGCCAGCAGTACCAGCACCAGCGTGATCACGCCGAACGGCCCGATGTCGGACTGCTTCATGATCTCCAGCGCCCGCTGCGGCGGCTGCCCGCTGCCGAGCGCGTCGGCGGTGTCGGCGAGGCCGTCCAGGTGCAGCCCGCGGGTGAGCGCGGCGGGCACGGCCACCGCCGCGACGGCGGCCGACAGGGCGCTGGCGCCCAGCGCGACGAGCAGCGCGCCCGCCCCGCCGGCCAGTACCCCGACCACGGCTCCCACCAGCGGCGCGAGCGCCATCCCGCCGCGTGCGGCGGCCCGGTCCCACCGGGTGACCCGCACCGGGACGACGGTGAGCGTGCCGAAGGCGAAACGCAGGGCGTCGGTCACAGTGCGGCGGGGCCTCGTCGTTCACCGCGTGAGGCTACCGCGCAGCCGGTCGCGGGCCACCGCGAGCCCCAGCACCGTCGTCACCCCCACCACGTGCTCGAATCCGGCCAGGTTGGTCACCCACACCACCTCGGCGATCATCGCGCAGACGATCGCCGCCACCGTCCACCAGGCCCGGTAGCGGTACGCGACGCAGGCGCCGAGCGCGACCACCGCGACGGACGGCCCGGAGTCCCGTACCAGCAGCGCGCTCGTCGGCAGCCACCACAGCGGCCCGGCCCACAGCGCCCAGCGGGCGAACCACGTGCCGGCCAGCGTGGCCAGGAACGACACCTCCAGGGTGCGCGGGGCGCCGATGGTGGTCTCCGCGATGCCGAAGACGATCGCCACCTGGAACAGCAGCCCCCAGATCGGCAGCGAGGGGTCGGGCACGAACAGCGACAGCGGGGTGCGCAGCATCGCCTGCCACCACGGCAGCGTGGCGTACACCCCGCCGAGCCGGTCCACCCAGTCGCCGGCGCGCGTGCGCGTGCTCCAGGACGAGCAGCAGCAGGATGCCCACGCACGAGCCGAGGGTCAGCGGCAGCGCCCGCGGCCCGGCGGTGCGCAGCCGCAGCCGCACGTCGCGGAAGATCGCGCCCCACTGCGAGCGGGCGAACCGCCGTACCCGGCGCAGGCGTTCGCCTTCGCGTTCGCCCTCGACGTCGCCCGCGCGCTCGCCCCCGCGCCCGTCGTCGCCCTGGCGAACCTCGCCGTGCTCAGCCCGGGTTGCGCCGCCGCCGCAGGCGCGCGGGCAGGTCGGGAACACCGAGGAACCCCTCGGCACGGGCTCCGGCGAGGCCGATTCTGGGGAGTTCGCTCGATTTGCCGAACAGCACATAGCGCGGCTCCCAGATCGGCCGGAATTTCGCGTTGGAGCGGTACAGCGACTCGATCTGCCACCACCGGGAGAAGAACGTCAGCAGCGCGTGCCACAGCCGCAGTACGGGCCCGGCGCCCAGCCGCGAGCCGCGCTCGAAGACCGACCGGAACATCGCGAAGTTCAGCGACACCTGCTCCACGCCCACCTCGTCGGCGCGCTGGATCAGCTCGATCACCATGAACTCGATCAGCCCGTTGTCGGCGCTGCGGTCACGCCGCATCAGGTCCAGCGACAACCCGCGCGGCCCCCACGGCACGAAGCTCAGCAGCGCCTTCGGCTGCCCGTCGCCGTCCGCGCACTCGACCATGACGCAGTCGCCGTCGGCCGGGTCGCCGAGCCGGCCCAGCGCCATCGAGAAGCCGCGCTCGGTCCCGCCGTCCCGCCAGTGGTCCGCGCGTTCCACCAGGACGTCCATCTCGGCCCTGGGGATGTCGGCGTGCCGCCTGATCCGTACCGAGCAGCCGGAGCGCCGTACCCGGTTGTGCGCCTGCCGGACCGAGCGCATCGCGCGCCCGTCGAGGGTGAAGTCGGCGGTCTCCACGATGGCCTCGTCGCCGAGTTCGAGCGCGTCCAGGCCGTGCCGCGCGTACACGGTGCCGGCCTCCTCGCTCGCCCCCATCACCGCGGGCACCCACGCGTGCCGCTTGGCCTCCGCCAGCCACGCGTCGATCGCGCCCGGCCACGCCTCCGGGTCGCCGATCGGGTCGCCGGAGGCCAGCGTCACCCCGCCCAGCACCCGGTACGCGATCGCCGACTTGCCGGACGGCGACCAGATCACCGCCTTGTCGCGGCGCAGCGCGAAGTAGCCGAGCGAGTCCCGTTCGCCGTACTTCCCGAGCAGCGCGCGCAGCCGCTCCTCGTCCCGTACGCCCAGCAGTTCACCGCCGCGGGGGGAGCGGAACGCGACGAACAGCACCAGCAGGAACAGCAGCGTGCCCATCACGTTGATGGTGATGTCCACCCAGCCGGGGGCGGAGACGGTCACGAACCCCGCGTCGCTGGGCACCAGCGAGACCAGCCGCACCAGTGCGTACACGTAGTTCTCGCCGAAGCCCGCGGCGCGCCCGTGGTGCGTCAGCGCGACCAGGCCGGCGCCCACCAGCGCGAGCACGGCCAGCCCCACCACGGCGACCAGGGCCGCCATCCACGGGTTCGCCCGGTCGCCCTTGGCCCGGAACTCCCGCCGTCCCACCAGCAGCGCCGCCAGGAACGCCGTGGTCAGCGCCAGCGACACCCAGTTCTGCGGGTGCCGGTGGATCTCCGGGAAGCCCATGCTCACCGCGAGCGCGGCGAAGAACAGCCCGCTCAGCACCAGGTTCAGAATCCAGGCGGCCCGCTTGTGCCGCCGCATCGTCACGGCCAGGAACAGCGCGAACGCCCCCGGCGTGAAGCCCGCCGTCAGCAGGTACGGCGTGAAGTAGTCCTCGGCGTTGTGCCGCCGGATGTCCGCGCCGAAACTCACCCACACGGCCCCGAGCAGGTTCACCGCGGCGACCACCCGCAGGTACCCCACGCAGAACAAAGCTGCCCGCCGAGCCGACCCCATGGGCGGCGATCTTACGCAGATATGGGCTAAATGTCCGTTATTGCGAGGGCGGGCAGCGCGCGGTCGGCCTACTCCGGGACGGCGGGGGCGTCCGCGTCGGCCGTGGCGTCGGCGGTGTCCGTGCCGGCGGTGTCCGTGGCGTCGGCCGCGTCGAGGCCGTCCTCGGCCTCCTGCTCGGCGGGAGCCTCCAGCGGCTCCAGCTCGGCGGACAGCGCCGCCGCGCCCTGGAGCAGCGGAAGGGCCAGCAGCGCGCCCGTGCCGCCGCCGACCGCGACCCCGCGGTCCACCAGGCCCTCCAGCGAGATACGGTCCAGTGCCTTCGCCTGGCCGGCCTCGCCGGTCGCCGCACCGGCGACCCACCAGTCCGGCGCCCGGAACGCCACCCGCTGCGCGACCAGCGCGCACGCCGCGCTGACCACGCCGTCCAGCACGACCGGCAGCTTGCGCACCGCCGACTGGAGCAGGAACCCGGTCATGGCCGCGAAGTCCGCGCCGCCGACCGCCCCGAGCAGCGCCAGCTGGTCACCGAGTACGGGCCTGGCCCGCCGCAACCCGTCCCGGATCGCGGTGCACTTGCGCATCCACCCGAGGTCGTCCACGCCCGAGCCGCGCCCGGTCACGACCGACGCGTCCGTGCCGCACAGCGCCGCGATCAGCACGCCCGCGACCGTGGTGCCGCCCACGCTCAGGTCGCCCAGCAGCACCAGGTCGGTGCCGGAGTCGGCCTCCTCGTCGGCCAGCGCCATGCCGGTACGGAACGCCTGCTCGGCCTCCTCCGCGGTCAGCGCGTCCTCGATGTCGAGCCGGCCCGAGCCCCGGCGCACCCGGTGCGCGGTGACGTCCTTGGGCAGTTCGTCCGGGTCGCAGTCGAGCGCCATGTCGATGACGCGGACGCCCGCGCCGTACTGGCGGGCCAGGATCGCGGCGGGCGAGGTGCCCTCGATCGTGGCCCGCACCAGGGCGCTCGCGCTGCCGGCGGGGCGGGCCGACACGTCGAGTACGGCCACGCCGTGGTCGGCGGCGAACACCAGCAGCCGCGGCCGGGCGATCGGCCGCACGGCGGCCCGCCCCTGCACCGCGGCCAGCCAGTCCGCCAGCTCGGCCACCTTCCCCAGCCCGCCGGCGGGCCGTACCAGCCCCTGCCAGCGCTCCTGCGATTCCCGCCGTACACCTGCGTCGGGTCGCTCGACGAGGGACCCGAAGTCATCCAGCTCGATGCCGCTCACCCGGCGAACAGTACCCGGTGGCAGGCCGCCAGGGCTCCGGGGATACGGGGTGCCCCGGCCCCCGCACCCGCCGCCCCCGGCCCGGGTGCACCCGGGCCGACCCGGGCCCTCCCCGCGGTGCCCGGCACCCTCGGCCGCCGCCGCGCCGCCATGCGCCCGACCCCGCCCTCAAGCTCCGGGGCCCCGGGCCCCACGGCCCGTGGGGTCTGGCCCGGCCGGGCACCGCCGGACTTCCTCCGTGGGGCGTCCAGCCGTTGCGGCGGCTTGTGCCGCGGGCCGGGGTCGGTGGGGCTGCGCGCCCGGTTTCTTCCGCGCCCCGCGGCGGGCGTCCGGCGGTGCCGGGCTGGCCTTCGCGGGCAGGGGGCTGCGGGCAGTGGCCCGGCCACGGCGGGCCGGGGGGTCGGCGGCTTCGTCCCCCGCGCGGGTCAGCGGAGAGGCGTGCGGGAGGGCCGCCGTCGTGAGGAGGACGTGTTCGGACTCGGCAGCCAGCGCGGCGTTGAGGCGGCCGAGTTCGTCGCGGAAGCGGCGCCCCGAGGCGGTGGCGGGGACGACGCCGGAGCCGACCTCGTTGGAGACGGCGACGACCGTGCGGCGGGTGGCGCGCCAGGCCGCGGTGAGCGCGTCGACCTCGGCGCGGACCTTGGTGGCGGCGCCGTGCCGCCACGCGGTCGTCGTCCCAGGCGTCGGCGCCGTCCATCACGTGGGTGAGCCACAGCGCGAGGCAGTCGACGAGCAGCGGCGGCCCGTCGGCGGCGAGCAGCGGCAGCAGGTCGCAGGTCTCCTCGGTGCGCCAGCCGCGCGGGCCGCCGTTCGCGGTGGGCGGCGACCCGGTCCGCCCACTCGGCGTCGCCCTCGCGGGTGCCGCCCGTGGCGACGTAGAGCACGTCGGGGAAGGCGGCCAGCCGCCGTTCGGCCTCCGCGGACTTGCCCGAGCGCGCACCCCCGAGCACCAGGGTGCGGCGCGGCACGTCGGGCACGTCCTGGAAGTCGCCGACCACCAGCGTCGTACCGTCCGGCACCGCCCGCGCGCCCCAGCGCGGCCAGCCGCCGGATCAACTCCCTTTCCGGCGGCGCCTCGTGGTCGATGTGGACGGCCACCACGTCCGTCGTCCCGGCCACCGCGCCCGCCGCCCGCAGCCGGGCCAGCGCGTCGGGGCGCCGTACGACGTCCAGCAGCACCAGGTCGTACGGCGCCTCGGCCGGTTCGGCCGCGGACAGGCCCGCGGGCGCGCAGCCCGGCGGCAGGTAGAGCGCGCGCAGGCCGTCGGGCGACTCGACCGCGTACCCCGTGCCCGGCGCGTCCGTCGCGACGGCCCGCACCCGGTGGCCGGTGGTGAGCGGCAGCCGCTCCCCGTCCGGCACGCGGGCGGGCGCGGGCATCCCCGGCGGGATCTCCACCGGCGGCCCGTCGTGCGGGTGCGAGAGCAGCACGAGCCGCAGCCCGCCGAGGGTGTGGCCGGCCCGGGCGGCGGCGAGCGTGACGCCCGGCGTCAGGTCGAGCAGCACCACCCCGTCGACGAGGACGGCGGTCGCGCCGCGCGCGCCCTCTCCCACGGCGAGCGCGCAGGCCGCGCAGGGGCAGTCGGGCAGGGGCAGGCCCTCGGGCCCGCCGGTGCCGAGCAGAGTCAGTTCCACGCCACGATCGTCTCGCGTCCGGCGGCCGGTGGCGCGCGGGGCCCGCCGTGCGGTTGCGCGGGGCGCGCGCGGGGGAGATCACCCGTGCCCGGCGCGCCCCCTCCCGATACGCTTCCGGGGCAGTCGATGTCCTCACTATCCCCGGAACCGAGGAGCAACACATGGCGTGGACGTGGCGGTTCGAGAAGGCCGACGGCACGGAGGTGCCGCCCGCGGTGGAGCCGGAGGAGTTCCCGACGCAGGGCGACGCCGAGTCGTGGGTCGGCGAGGTCTGGAAGGAGCTGGCCGAGGGCGGCGCCGACCAGGTCAGCCTCTTCGACGGCGACACCCAGATCTACGGCCCCATGAGCCTCCACGAAGCCACCTCGGACCCCGACCCGGAGCCCGACCGGAACCGGAACCGGAACCGGCTCCCGAAGAGGCGTAGCCCGTCCCGGCGGACCGCACGCCCGGGCGGGCGCGGAAGCACGCGGCCGGGGTCCGTACGAGCGGCCCCGGCCGGCCCCGCCCCTCACAGGGAGCCCAGCACCACCTGCGCGGACTTGGTCGCGCCGTCCCGCGCGTAGGTGACCTTCACCTTCTGGCCCGGCTTGAAGGTGGCCAGCGCCTCCGTGAGGGACTGGACCGTGGTGACCGGCAGGCCGCCGATGCGGGTGATGACGTCGCCGGCCTTGAGCCCGCCCTTGGCGGCGGCGCCGCTCGGCGTGACGGCGACGATCGCCGCGCCCGCGGGCTGGAAGTTCTCGCCGACGACCCCCCGTACGGTGACGCCGAGCGCCGCCCGCCCGGAGTCGGTCACCTTGCCGTTCTTGATGATCTGGTCGGCGATCCGCTTCACCGTCGAGGAGGGGATCGCGAACCCGATCCCGGGCGCGGCCCCGCTGCCGAGCTGCGGGTCGGTGGCGGCGAGGGTGGGGATGCCGATGACCTGGTCGTCGAGGTCGACCAGCGCGCCGCCGCTGTTGCCGGGGTTGATCGCGGCGGACGTCTGCACCATGTCGGGGATGGTGGCCCCGGTCCCGCCGCCGGAGGTGCCCTCGCTCACGGTGCGGCCGGTCGCGGACACGATGCCCTGGGTGACGCTGCTGGACAGCCCGAGCGGGTTGCCCATGGCCAGCACGATCTGGCCGACGCCCACCTTCGAGGAGTCCGCGAACTGCGCGGGCTTGAGCCCCTTGGGCACCGAGTCCAGTTTGATGACCGCGAGGTCGTTCGCCGCGAAGGAGGACACCAGCTTGGCGCCGAGCGGCTTCCCGCCGGTCGCCAGGGACACCTGGAACGTCTTGGCGCTGCCGATGACGTGCGCGTTGGTGACGATGTCGCCCTTGGAGTCGTAGACCACGCCGGAGCCGAGGTCCTGGGTGGTGGTGATCTGGACGACGGACGGCAGCACGCTCTTGACGGTGTCCTGGTAGGCGCTCTGCAACGCGTCCCCGCCGTTCGACGCGCTGGCCACGGCCCGGGGCTCCTGGGCGCGGGCCTGCCCGGCCGAACCCGCGTCCGACCGGGCGGCGGGGGTGCACCCGGCGGTCAGCAGGGCAGCGGCGCACGCGGCCGCGACGGCACCGGGCAGCAGGAAGCGGGTACGGGTGGGCTGCGATCGACTCATGCCCGAATTGTCGCGTTCGCGTACGTCCCGCGGCCCGGCCCGGACCGCCAATCGGGTCCCGCCGCCACCGGCCCGCGCACCTCCGCCCCGGCCGGGGATTCCCGACCACGGCTACGGCTACGGCTGCCGACCGCCACGGCAGGCGCCCCGTCCTGCGGCTCAGCGCCGAGCGCCCCTCACGCCTTCACCCCGCACAGGTGCAGCAGCGCCGCGACCCCCCGGTACGGGTCCGTCCGCCCGGCGCGTTCCTCGGCGTCGAGCAGCAGCTCCATCTCCCGCGGGTCCTGCGGGGCCGGGGCCCGGTCGGGCGCCGCGTCGGTGAAGACCCGCACCCCGTACCAGGCCCGCAGCGGCACCCCGATCCCGTCGAGGGTCGCGGTCAGCGGTGCCCGCCGGTCGGCGCGCGTGCGCAGGCCGAGCCGGTTGGTGTAGGCGTCGGAGCCGAAGGCGCCCACCGACGTCGCCCAGTCGCCGAGCAGTCCGGGGCGCATGGCGAGCGCGTCGCCGTTGCGCACCAGCAGCGAGAGCATGCCGCCGGGCGTGAGCACCCGCGCCAGCGCGGCCAGCAGCGGTTCGGGGTCGGGCACGTACATCAGCACGCCGTGGCAGAGCACCACGTCGAAGCAGGCGGGCCCGAAGTGCCGCCCGGTCTCGCGGCCGTCGCCGCGCAGGACGGCGAACCGCTCGCGGACGTCCGCGGGTTCGGCCGCCACCGCCTCCCGCAGGGCGGTGAGCATCGCCGGGTCCGGTTCGAGGCCGGTGACGAGGTGGCCGATCCGGGCCAGCCGCAGCGCCTGCGTGCCCTGGCCGGGGCCGATGTCGAGCACCCGCAGCCGCCGCCGGGCGTGCGCGCCGGCCGGCTGCGGGAAGTGCAGGGCGAGCTGTTCGTCGAGCTGGCGGGCGACCAGCTCCTGCCGGACGGTGTTCCGCAGCCCGCCCAGCCCGGACAGCCAGCCGTCCGCGCCGCCGGCGAAACCCGCGGCCCCCGGACTTGAGGCTCCTGGACCTGCGGCCCCTCGGAATCAAAGCCCCCGGACCAGGGACCCCGTGCCCACCGGCCCCCGGCCCTCCGTAGAGGGAGACCTCGGAACCCGCACTCTCGGGCCCCGGCCCGCCGTAGGCCGGATCTCCGCCACTGAATCCCCGCGCCGGACCCCCGTGCCCGCCGCTCAGAGCTTGGCGCCGCGGCTGACCTGCGGCTTCGGCAGCCGCAGCCGCCGCATCTGAAGGGTGCGCATGAGGCCGTAGGCCAGCGCGCCCTTCGTGCTCTTGTCGGGGAAGCGCTTGCGGAGCTGCCCGCGCAGGCGGATGCCGGTCACCACGGAGTCGATGACGATGGCGACGATCACGACCAGCCACAGCAGCAGCGACAGGCTCTGCATGCGGCCCGCCACGCTCATGACCAGGATCACCACCGCGAGCGGCAGGAAGAACTCCGCGACGCGGTAGCGCGAGTCCACGTAGTCGCGGACGAACTTGCGCACCGGGCCCTTGTCGCGGGCGGGCAGGTAGCGCTCGTCCCCGCTGGCCAGCGCCTCGCGCTGCTTGGCCATGTCGATCCGGCGCGCCTCGCGGGCCCGCTTGGTCGCGGCCTTGCGGTCGGTGGGGGTGTTCACCGCCTTGCGCCGCTGGGTCTGCGCATCGCTGCGCTTGGGCGTGGGGCGACCCTTGGGAGCCTGCGGGTCGCGGGGCTGGTCGTCCAGGAGCGCCGTACTGGCGCTCTGGGCCTGCTCATCTTGGGAACGACGTCGGAACACAACCCCAAGGTTACGTGCTCGCGCCGCTCGGCCCCAGCCCTTCACCTACTCCCTGGGCCCGAGGTCACCGAACCGTGATCGTCCCTACGGATGAGCGCATCCGTCACCGAACAGTGCGGTAATGGAACCAAGGCCCGTAGGCTGGGGTCAGTAGAGGTGCTGGAGCAGTTGCCGAGAAGGGGGCGCGCGAGGCCCATGAGCGGTGTCATGAAGCGGATGGGAATGATCTTCCGCGCGAAGGCCAACAAGGCCCTGGACCGGGCCGAGGACCCGCGCGAGACCCTCGATTACTCGTACCAGAAGCAGCTTGAGCTGCTGCAGAAGGTGCGCCGGGGTGTCGCGGACGTGGCCACGTCCCGCAAGCGGCTTGAGCTGCAGCTCAACGAGCTGCAGAAGAAGTCCACGACGTATGAGGACCAGGGCCGCAAGGCGCTCGCCCTCGGCCGGGAGGACCTGGCCCGCGAGGCCCTGTCCCGCCGTGCCGCGCTGCAGCAGCAGGTCACTGACCTGGAGACGCAGCACACCCAGCTCCAGGGCGAGGAGGAGAAGCTCACGCTCGCCTCCCAGCGCCTCCAGGCCAAGGTGGACGCCTTCCGTACGAAGAAGGAGACCATCAAGGCCACGTACACGGCGGCCCAGGCGCAGACGCAGATCGGCGAGGCGTTCTCCGGCATCTCCGAGGAGATGGGCGACGTCGGCATGGCGATCCAGCGGGCGGAGGACAAGACCGAGCAGCTCCGGGCCCGCGCCGGCGCCCTGGACGAGCTGATGGCCTCCGGCGCGCTGGACGACCCGAGCGGCCTGGCCAAGGACGACCTCCAGGCGGAGCTGGACCGGCTTTCCGGCGGCAGCGACGTCGAGCTGGAGCTCCAGCGGATGAAGGCCGAACTGGCCGGCGGCAGCAGCACCCCGGCGATCGAGGGCGGCCAGTCCGGCCAGTCCGCGCAGTCGCAGCCGCAGGACACCCCGAGGTTCGACAAGCAGTGACCGGTCCGCAGGCACTCGTGGCCGGTGCGCGGCTACGTCGGGTACGGAGGAGGCCGTCATGATCGTACGGATCATGGGGGAGGGGCAGCTAAAGGTGGACGACTCCCACCTCGACCTGCTCAACAAGCTGGACAACGAGCTGCTGGCGGCCGTGCAGGCGGGCGACGAGGAGCAGTTCGCCAGCCGGCTGTCGGCGCTGCTGGACCAGGTGCGCGGCCTCGGCGAGCCGCTGGCCGACGACGCGCTGGAGCCCTCCCAGCTCATCCTCCCGGCGGCCGAGGCGTCGCTGGACGAGGTGCGCAAGATGCTCGACGACGACGGGCTGATCCCGGGCTGACCCGGGACGCGTCCGGGACGGCGATCCTGACGCCGGGCCGGGCGGCCCGGGGCCCTTGGGGGCTCCCGGCCTGCTCGGATCGGCAGTGGTTGGGGGATACACCCTTGCGTCGTTTACCGTGGCCTACTGTGCGGTACCCCGGCAGGAAGACCCTCGTAGGTCCGTGGCAGTGGCTGCGGGCCCACCAGGGGACGGCCGACGCCGCCATCGCGGTCGCGCTGTTCGCCGTGATCCTGCTGGGCTCGGTGGCCGGCGCCGACCGGTACCGGCTGGCGCCCGCTGGGCATCGCCCTGTCCGCGCTGGCCTGCGCCTCGCTGGTGCTGCGCCGCCGTGCGCCCTGGGCCGTGCTCGTCTTCACCTGCGCGGTGTCGGCCGTCTTCATCGGCCTGCGCCCCGCCGACGGCCAGATCCCGGTGATCCTCGCCGCGGCCGTCGCGCTGGCCACCGTCGCGGCCCGCACCGACCGCCCCACCACCTGGGCCACCGGCCTGCTCACCTGCGTCGGCCTCACCGCGCTCGCCATGGGCTTCGGCCCCGACCCGTGGTACGGCCAGGCCAACTTCGCCGTCTTCACCTGGACCGGCATGGCCGCGGCGGCCGGTGACGCGGTACGCAGCCGCCGCGCGTACGTCGCCGCGATCGAGGAGCGGGCCGAACGCGCCGAGCGCAGCCGCGAGGAGGAGGCCAGGCGGCGGGTGGCCGAGGAGCGGATGCGGATCGCCCGCGAGCTGCACGACGTCGTCGCCCACCACATCGCGCTGGTCAACGTCCAGGCCGGGGTGGCCGCGCACGTCATGGACAGCCGCCCCGACCAGGCCAAGCAGGCGCTCGCCCACGTCCGCGAGGCCAGCCGGTCCGCGCTCGACGAACTGCGCGCCACCGTAGGGCTGTTGCGGCAGTCCGGCGAGCCCGAGGCGCCGATGGAGCCCGCGCCCGGACTGGCCGTGCTCGACCAGCTCCTCGACGGCTTCCGGCGGGCCGGGCTGCGGGTCACCGTCGAGTGCGCGGGCGCCCTGCCGGGCTCGCCGCTGCCCGCGAGCGTCGACCTCACCGCGTACCGGGTGATCCAGGAGTCGCTGACCAACGTGCAGAAGCACGCGGGTCCCGACGCGGGCGCGGTGGTGCGGATCACCCGCGATGCGGCCGAACTCGAAGTCGTCGTGGACGACGACGGGGCGCCCGGCACGGCCGCCGCGCTGCTGCCGCCGCCGGTGCCCGGGCCGCGCCCGGGGCCGGCCGCGGCGCCCGGCCGCGGGATGGGCGGCCACGGGCTGCTGGGCATGCACGAACGCGCGTCGGCGCTGGGCGGGGTCTGCCGCACGGGGGCCCGGCCCGGCGGCGGCTTCCGGGTGTGGGTACGGCTGCCGCTCGGCGCGCCCGCGTCGCGCCCCGGCCGGTGGACGAGGCGGCGGGATGAGCGCGGCGGCGCACCCGCGATGCGTGATTTCCCGGTTTCACGTTGTCGCAACCGAGGCCCCTTGCGCACCGCTTGACGGACCGACAGCATCGAACGCGAGACGAGGGAACGGGAAGGGGGAGTCCGTGAGGCTGACCAAGTGGGCGAGCAATTGTGAGTCCGGTCCGTGCCCGACCGTATGGGGCACCGACGGAACGGATGTGATCGTGCAGGGGTTCAAGGTGGACGACCCCGAAGCGCTGGCGACCATGGAGCTTCCGGGTACGGAAACGGCCGTCCGGGTTCCTCTCGAACTGCTCAAGCAGGTGGCGCGTGAATATCTCTCCTGATGACTTCGGCAAGCTGTTCGCCGAGTTCGGACGTGAGGCGTTCCGGCTGGAGACGCTGAGTGTCTATACCATCCCGGACGAGCGGGAGACCTTTGCCGCGTTCAAAGCAGGTGAGACCCAACCGGACAAGCACAAGAATGCGCCTTGGACGGAGACGATTCCACGCCGATATCCGGTGCACCGGGAGTCGGAGGGCTCTGCGCTGTTCAGGCGGTCGGTGCCCCGTACGCTGGCACGGTGACCGATACACCGCAGGAGGACCGGCCGGCCAGGTCTGTCCGGGTGCTGCTCGCCGATGACCAGGCGTTGATGCGCGGGGCGCTGCGCGTGCTCGTTGAGTCCGAGGCGGACATGGACGTGGTCGGTGAGGCGGCGGACGGGGCGCAGACCGTGGCCGTGGCCCGGGCCGAGCGGCCGGACGTGGTCCTGATGGACATCCGCATGCCGGGCACGGACGGCATCGCGGCCACCCGCGAGATCACCGCCGACCCGGCGCTCGCGGACACCGCCGTCCTCGTCCTGACCACCTTCGAGGCCGACGAGTACGTGGTACGGGCCATCCTCGCGGGCGCCGCCGGCTTCCTCGGCAAGGGCGCCGAACCCGATGAACTCCTGGCCGCCATCCGTACGGTGGCGGCCGGCGAGGCACTGCTGTCCCCGTCGGCCACCAAGAGCCTGATCGCCCGCTTCGTCGCCCAGCAGCAGGCCGCCGGCGACGGCGAAGCCCGACCGGTGCCGGGCCTGGACCTGCTGACCGTCCGCGAGCGCGAGGTGCTGGTCGAGGTCGCGGGCGGCCTGCCCAACGACGCGATCGCCGTCCGCCTCGGCGTCAGCCCGCTCACCGTCAAGACCCACATCAACCACACGATGGCCAAGCTCGCCGTGCACGACCGCGCCCAACTCGTCGTGGCCGCCTACGAGTCCGGTCTCGTCCGCCCCCAGCGCCCCTGACCGGCCGGGCGGCCGCGCCCGTTCACCGCTCGTCGGGCCGGGCCGGTGCCGCTGGGCCGCCCTTACGGAGCAACGTCGGCTCCGGCAGCGGGAGTTCGGCCCACACGGCGGTCCCCGCGTCCGGCCCCGGCCCGGCCCTGCGGTGTCCCCAGCGCGCGGCCAGCGCGTCCACGAGGACGAGCCCGCGCCCGTTCTCGTCCTCCGCGTCCGGCAGGGCCACGGCGGGCAGCGGTACGTACGGCGAGGTGTCGGACACGGTGATCGTCACCTTGCCGTCCGCCACATCCACCGCCACCCGCACCAGCCGCGCCCGGCCGTACTTCACGCTGTTGGTGACCAGTTCGCTCGTGATCAGCTCGGCCGCCTCGGCCACGTCGCCGGGCGCCCGCAGCGCGCCGAGCACTTCGGTGACGTAGCGCCGGGCACGGCCTGGCGCTTGGGGCCCGCTGCCCAGTTCGATCCCCGGGCCGAGTACCGCCGGATGCTGCCGCATGGTCCGAACTCCCCTCTCACACTTCGGCGTTGCGCCACGGATCGGCCATCTGCCAGGTGTGGCCGCCCGGATGGCCCGCGAACTCCTCGCACACCACCGCGCCGCCCGCGCTGTCCGCGTCGCAGTCCGCCAGCCGCACCACGCCGGCCGGCTCCGCGCCCGTGTGCCAGGGCGCCCACACCGACCCGGTGTCCGCGCCGTCCAGTTCCCGGACGAGTCCGTGGTGCGGCCCGTCGTGGTGTTCTTCGAGTACGCAGCGCAACTCCCGCTGCACCGGGTCGAGTTCGCCCGATTGCAGCGGGGCGAGCCGGAGCGTGTCCACGACGAGGTGCGTGGGCAGCCCGACCCTGCTCCCGCAGACGGCTCGCGCGGGCGGATTCGGGGAGGTGGGAGGGGGGTCGTCATCGTTCAGCTCTCTCGCGATCGAGGGGCGCGCGGGGCGCACTTTCCGGGCTCGCGCGCCAAGGGATTCACCACTTTCGGTGCGGGGTCGGCAGCGCAATGTGAGCAACTGCCTGTAAGCGTGGCACCGGGCGGGCTACGGTGACAGCCGAGGAAGCGAATTCTGATAACCAACCTTCTTCGGGAATTTGCGCGCTTGGACGGCCGGTTCACAGCGCCACGGCGGTACGTCCCGCTGTGGCGCAGAACGTTCCTTGCGGGAGCGGAAGCTCCGCCCACAGACTGGACCTTGCGCAGAGGAGAAAGCAGATGATCACTGACGTGGAGGCGGCGACGCCCGCTCTCTGCCGTCTTCAGCTCGGCAGCGAACTGCGCCAACTCCGCCTGGCCGCCGGCCTCAAGGGCGCCCAGGTGGTCAAGAAGCTGATCTGGAGCCCGTCGAAGCTCACCCGGCTGGAAACCGGGGAGAACTCGACGGTCGAGCCCGCCGACGTGATGGCGCTGTGCGAGATCTACGGGGCGGACCCGGAGACCGCCGCCCGCTTGAGGCGTACGCGGCGGTCACCAAGACGAAGCGCGACTGGTGGCTGACGCCCGAGTACCGCCCGGTCATCCGGCCCGGATTCAAGGCGTTCCTCGACCTTGAGGCCACGGCGACGGCGCTCCAGAACTACGAGGCGGAGTTCGTCCCTGGCCTGTTGCAGACCGAGGCGTACATCCGCGCGATCCACCAGCGCGCGCACCAGGGACTTCTCGCCCGAGGACATCGACCGTCGGTGGCCGTCCGGACGACGCGGCAGGCAGTTCTCAGCCGCGCCGAGTCGCCGCTAAAGTTCACAGCGATCATCAATGAGGCGGTGCTGCATCGGCAGGTGGGGGAGCCACCCGTGATGCGCGACCAGCTCGCCCACATCGTAGACGGTGGCGGAGTCGCGGCCCAACGTGCGCGTGCAGGTCGTGCCCTTCCGCGCCGGTGTACCACCCCGGGATGAACGGCTCGTTCGTCGTCTTCCACTTCCCGGACCGGTTGTCGCTGAAGCCGATGGTCTACCTGGAGAACCTGGCGGACGCGGGGTCAAGCGGAGCGACGGTGACGTCGAGCGCTACACGGACGCGTTCTCCGATCTGCAAGCCCTTGCTCCGGGACCGAAGGAGTCCCTGAGCATGATCAAGGAAGCGATCAAGGAGCATTGATAGCGATGACCATCAAGGCTGACACCCTGAGCGACGCCGAGTGGTTCAAGTCGAGCTACAGCGATGACCAGGGCGGCGACTGCGTCGAGGGTGCCCGTCTTGGCGCCGACTGGTTCAAGTCGAGCTACAGCAACGACCAGGGCGCCGCGTGCGTCGAGGGTGCCCGCCTTGCCGTTGGGGGTATGGCGGTGCGGGACTCGAAGGACCCCGACGGCCCCGCCCTGGTCTTCCCGGCCGAGGCCTGGACCGCCTTCACCGCTGCCGTACGCGCGGGCGAACTCCCGTCCGCCTGACCGCCGCACCGACCCCCACCGGCCCCGCCGCCCCCACCCGGGCGCCGGGGCCCCCGGTCGGGTGCCCTCGGGCCGGAGCGGCTCGCTCGGGCGCAGGTCGAATATGAGATGCACGCTCCGACGGCTCGGTTCTATGGTTGCGCGCATGCCGACGACTGCCGGGCCGCTGTCCGCGTATCCCCCGTTGAACGTGCAGGTGCACACACCCCGGCTGTCCCTGCTGGGGGCGACGGACGAACTCCTGGAACGCCTGGTCCCGACGGTGCGCAAGGGCGTGGCCACGGAGCCTCCGCCCTTCGACGATCCGATCTCCTTCTACGAGGACAGCCCGGAACGCGAGTGGCGCTGGCTGCGGGGAGTATGGTCCGGCCGCGGCCGGGTCAGTGCCGGCTTCTGGCGCCTCTACTTCGTCGTGGTCGTCGACGGCGAGCCGGTGGGCATGCAGGACCTGGTCGGCAGGGACTTCGCCCGCTTCGGAACGGTCACCACGTTTTCCTGGCTCAGTCCCGACGCGCGCGGCCGCGGCATCGGCAAGGAGATGCGGCAGGCAGTGCTGCATCTGGCCTTCGAGGGGCTGAGGGCCGGTGAGGCGGGCAGCGACGCGTTCGTCGACAACCATGCCTCGAACCGTGTCTCCGAAGCCCTGGGATATGTGCCGAACGGCCTCTCCTGGGACACCCGGCGGGGCGAGCCGGCGCAGATCAAGTGCTGGCGGCTGACCCGCGAGCGGTGGGCCGAGCAGCGGCGTGACGACATCGAACTCGCCGCTGTCGCCGACTGCCTGCCCGTGCTCGGGATCGACCCGTCACCGAGGTGAGACGGACCTGGCGGACATCGGACTTCGGCGGGACTGCTCGGATTCCGGTGCGACAGGAGACGCGTAGGCGAACCAGGGCAGGGCGAACTGCGTGATCGGGCCGACGGCGACGGCGTAGAGCACCGTGCCCGCGCCCACGCCGCCGCCGAGGAGCGCGCCCACGGCGAGCACGGCGATCTCGATCAGCGTGCGGATGAACCGCATCGAGCGGCCGGTGAGGGCGGCCGCGCCGGTCATCAGGCCGTCGCGGGGCCCGGGGCCGTAGCGCGCGCCGACGTAGACGGCGATGGACACCCCGTTGAGGAGCACGCTCCCGACCAGCAGCCCGGCGCGGGCCGGAAGGCCGAGGTGCGCGGGGACGAGCCGCAGGCCGAGGTCCGAGGAGAACGCGAGCACCGCGATGTTGGTGACCGTGCCGAACGTCGGCCGCTGCCGCAGCGGAATCCACAGCAGCAGCACCAGCGCCCCGACCACGGCGCTGGTCGTGCCGAAACTCAGCGGTGTGTGCCGCTCCACGCCCTCGTAGAGCACGCTCCAGGGGTTGACGCCCAGGTCGCCGCGGACCATGGCCGCCAGGCTGAACCCGTACAGGCCGAGCCCGATGAGCAGTTGGGGCATCCGGCGCAACGGCCGCTCGCCGAGCCGCACGTAGCCCAGCGGCGGCGTCACCCGGCGTGCGGGGGCGTCGCGCGGGCCGGCGTCGGTGAACTCCTGCTCCATGCGGACTCCTTCGGGGTCGGCGAGACGGTGGCGCCGAGCGGGCGGCTCGGGTGGCTCCAGGCCACTGGCGGTGAGTCTGTACAGTGATTGGTCCGGATGGCAGGGCCAATGAGGGGGAAGTGGTATGGCGGAGGGGTTCGTGTACCGGCCGGTGGACCGGGTCGGCGGCCGGGACCGGGGCGGGCGGACGCTGGGGAGCAGGCAGCTCGCCGCGATGCTGCCGGACCCGGCGGGGGCGCGGCCCGCGTACCGGCATCTGGCGCAGGCGGTCGGCGCGCTGATCCTCGACGGGCGGATCGCGCTGCACGTCCGGCTGCCCGCAGAACGGGAGTTGGCGGACGCGCTCGGCGTCAGCAGGGCCACCGTCACCGCCGTGTACGACCTGCTGCGCGAGAGCGGCCACGCGCACAGCAGGCGGGGCTCCGGCACGTGGACGGCGCTGCCGCACGGGCGTACGACCAGCGGTGTCGCGCGGGCGCTCGGGCCGACGGACGCGGCGATCGACCTGGCCAGGGCGGCCCCCGGACTGCCCGCGCAGATGCTCCTGGACGCGCTCGCCCAGATCGCACCGCAGCTCGCCGAGCACGCGCACACGCCCGGCTACCACCCCTACGGGCTACCGGAGTTGCGGGCCGCCGTCGCGGAACGGTTCACCGAGCGGGGGCTGGCCACCGTGCCCGGGCAGATCCTGGTGACCGGCGGCGCGCAGCACGCGCTGAACCTCGTACTCGGGTTGCTGTCCGGGCCCGGCGACCGGGTCATGGTCGAGAGCCCGTCCTACCCCAACGCCCTGGAGGCCCTGCGCCGGGCCCGGCTGCGCACGGCGTCGGTCCCGGTGGCCGACACCGGCTGGGACGTCGGGATCATGGAGTCCACCCTGCGCCAGGCCGTGCCCCAACTGGCCTATCTGATCCCGGACTTCCACAACCCCACCGGGTGCCTGATGGGGGAGGAGGAGCGGGTCCGCGTGCTGGACGCGGCGCGGCGCTCGGGGACGTGGCTGGTCGTGGACGAGACGCTGGCCGAACTCGCGCTCGACGTCCCCGCGCCCGCGCCCTTCGCGTCCCACGCCGGGGGCGGCGGGGGCGGGCAGGTGATCACCATCGGCTCGATGAGCAAGACGCACTGGGCCGGCCTGCGGATCGGCTGGCTGCGGGCGCCCGCGCAGCTCGTGACGGAACTGGCCGGGCAGCGGGTCGCCACCGACATGGGGGGCTCGGTGCTCGACCAGCTCCTGGCGGTGCATCTGCTGGGGCGGGCGGGGGAGTTGCTGACCTCCCGGCTGGACGCGCTGCGCGAGCGGCGGGCCGCGCTGGTCGCCGCGCTCGGCGAGCACCTTCCGCACTGGAGCTGGCGGATGCCGTCCGGCGGGCTGTCCCTGTGGGTCGACCTGGGCGAGCCCATCGCCTTGCCCCTGGCCGAGGCGGCGCTCGGCTACGGCGTGCGGATCGAGGGCGGCGCCACCTTCGCCACCGACCCGGGCGTCTTCGAGCAGCGCCTGCGCATCCCCTTCACCACGCCCCCCGCCACCCTGCGCGAGTCCGTCCACCGCCTCGCCACGGCTGTCTCCGACGGTTTCCCCCCGTCCACGCCCCGCCGCCACCCCCACTGGACCGCCTGACCCCGCTGCCTCCCCGGCCGCTCGATCGAGTGAATATGCCTATGGCAATGTCAGAAATATCGTTTCCGCACGTGTACGTGTGACTACATTCCGTGCGTATGGTCACCTCATCACACGAGGCGATGCACCGGCTCTTCCAAGAAGACCCCGCCGTGTTCGCCCGCGCCTTCGACCGCCTCGGCATCCCCTTCCCGCACCCGGTCCAGACGTCGCTGCTCTCGCCCGACCTCACCGAAATGCGCCCGCTGGAGCGGCGCCTCGACACGCTGCTCCAGATCGAGGCGGCTGACGGGAGCAGCTACCTGCTCGCGATCGAGTCGCAGGGGAAGAAGGACCCCAGGAAACTCGGCAGTTGGGCGTACTACGCGTCGTACCTCTACTCCAAGTACAACAAACCGCCCGTGCTGCTCGTCGTCTGCCAGGACGAGTCCACGGCCCGGTGGGCCGAGACACCGTTCCACATCGGCTTGCCGTACTGGCGAACTGTCACTGTCCGACCTCTCGCCCTCGGCCCGCACTCTGGAAGGACATCATGGCCGTCGACCTCTCTTTCTTCCGCTCCGAGACCTCGCAGAAGCTGCGCGCGGAGGGCCGCGGAGGGCCGGGCGGAGGGTCGGGCCGAGGACGTTCTGTTCGTGCTTCGCGCCCGGGGCATCGAGGTCACCGACGCTGTCCGCGAGCGCGTCGTCGGCTGTACGGACCCTGACGTGCTCCAGGGCTGGCTCGGGCGGGCGCTCACCGTCGAGCGGGCTCAGGAGATCTTCGGCTGAAGAGCGGGGCGGCGGGGGTGGGGCTCCCGGGGGCTGGGGAGGCCCACCCCCGCCGGGGTCAGGAGGCCGGGTCGACGTCGACCGTGAAGTGGCCCGGGTCGGGGGAGATCGCGCCGATCTGCTCGAAGGCCCCGTCGGTCAGGTCGACGCAGAACGGCTGGTCCGGGGTGGCCGCGAAGGAGCCGCGGTCGTTGATGCGGACGGTCACCGACTCACCGTTGGCCGTGTTGGTCACCGTCACCCGCGTGCCGAAGGGGAGTTGGGGGCTGAGGGTGAGCGACGTGGCCGCCGCGAGCGCGTTCGGGTCGAAGATCTCGCCGCTCGCGGTGAAGGAACCCGGCGGGATTCCCTCGCCGTAGTGCGTGGCCCAGCACGGCGAGGCCATCCCGGGCACCGAGGACGACGGCGCCGCGGCCGCGGGCCCGGCCGGGGCGAACGCCAGCCCGCACAGCACCCCCACCGTCCCCAGACCGCCGGCGACCCGCCGGACCGTACCCGTACGCGCCGTCGGCGCGTCGCCCGCACCGGCCGCGCCCGCCGTACGCGCCTGTCACGTAACCGCGTCGACATCCTCATCACCGAACCTCTCGTGGGGGGAGAACCGGCCCCACCGTAGGACTCCCGCGCGGGCGCCGGAAAGACCGCGCCCGCCGACTCCCCACGTCTCACGCGAGCTTGAGCGTGGGCCGGTACATGTCGATCCACAGCGCGAGATCGAGCGTCCGCTCCAGCCCGCGCCGCGACGCCTGCGTGATCTGCGGCGTGTCGATCGCCACGATCGACTCCAGCCTGCGGCGGCTGACGAGGTCGAAGACCGGGTGCGAGGGCCGCGACAGCAGCTCCTTGACGTGGGTCTGGAGCGCGACCGCGTACGCCGGGTCCTGCGTGGAGGGGTACGGGCTCTTCACCCGGTCGTACGACCGAGCGCGGCAGCACGTCGCGCCGTCGCCTCGCGCAGCAGGCTCTTCTCCCGGCCGTCGAAGGTCTTCAGCGACCACGGCGTGTTGAAGACGTACTCCACCAGCCGGTGGTCGCAGAACGGCACCCGCACCTCCAGGCCGACCGCCATGCTCGCCCGGTCCTTGCGGTCCAGCAGCATCCGCACGAAGCGGGTCAGGTGCAGGTAGCAGATCTCCCGCATCCGGCGCTCGAAGTCGCTCTCGCCGTCCAGGCGCTGGATGCCTCGGCGACCGCCGTGGCGTAGCTGTCCCGACGTAGCCGGCGAGGTCGAGCGCGGCTCAGCAGGTCGGGTCGCAGGATGCTCGGCGTCGTCGCCCGAAGTGCCGGGCGAAGCTGCGGCCATCCAGGGGAAGGTGTCGGCCTTGCCGCGGCCTCGGGTCGAGGAACTGCAGGTAGCCGCCGAAGACCTCGTCGGCCGACTCGCCGGACAGCGCGACCGTCGAGTGCTCGCGGATCGCCTTGAACAGCAGGTAGAGCGAGGTGTCCATGTCGCCGAAGCCCGGCCGGCAGGTCGCGCGCCCGGATCACCTTGGCGCGCACCTCGGGGTCGGCGAGCTGGTCGGAGTCGAGCACGATGTCCTGGTGGTCGGTGCCGACGTGCTCGGCGACGTCGTGCACGAAGGGCGTGTCCGGGGTGCCGCGCAGCTCGTCGGCGACGAAGTTCTCGGTCTGGCCGGCGAAGTCGACCGCGAAGGTGCGCACCGGCTCGCCCACTGTCGCCGAGCTGCCGGGCGGCCAGCGCGGTCATCGCGCGAGGAGTCCAGTCCGCCGGAGAGCAGCGTGCAGCGCGGCACGTCGGCGACCAGCTGGCGGCGCACGATGTCGTCCAGCAGCGTCGCGCACGTGCGCGATCGATGGTCTCCGTGTCGTCGGTGTGCGCCCGGGTCTCCAGCGACCAGTACCGACGGGTGCGCAGGCCGTCGCGGCCCACGGTCACCACGCGTGCCCGGCTCGCACCTCGTGCATGCCCGTCCCAGAACCGCGTGCCCGGGCGTCTTGACCATCACGAGCAGCTCGCGCAGCCCGTCCAGGCGTCGACGGCCGGCGCGGCGAGCGGGTTGGCCAGGATCGCCTTGGGCTCGGAGCCGAACAGCACGCCGTCGCGCGGTCGGGTAGTAGTAGAAGCGGCTTGATGCCCATCCGGTCGCGGACCATCACCAGCTTGCTCGGTCGCGGTCGTCCCAGATCGCGAAGGCGTACATGCCGTTGAGCCGCTCGGCGACGCGCCTCGCCCCACTCCAGGTAGCCGTGCAGCACGACCTCGGTGTCGCAGTCGGTGCGGAACCGGTGGCCGCGGCGCGGCCAGTTCGGCCCGCAGCTCGGTGAAGTTGTAGGCCTCACCGCTGTAGACGATCGCGACCGTCGCCGCCGCCGGGCGCCCGACGCTCATCGGCTGGCGCGCCGCCGGGCAGGTCGATGACGGCCAGCCTGCGGTGGCCGAGCGCCGCGCGGACCGCTGATCCAGGTGCCCTCGTCGTCGGGCCCGCGGCAGGCCATCGTCGCGGTCATCGCGTCCACGACGTCCCGCTGCGTGCGCCAGGTCGCGCTCGAAGGAGATCCATCCGGTGATTCCGCACATGCGTCTTCCTCCGCGTCTGCCGCAACATGCCCGTGACAGGAATCCCCGCGCATTCATGTGTATTGGGCACCTAAATGTGATGGTCGATCGCGCGGCGGTGACCGTCAACGGGGAGGCGGTGATCGGTGGTTGTAGCAGGCATCTTTCGGTCAGAGTTCGGCCAGGGTCCGAGTGGCCTGCACGAACGCCGGGTCGGCCCGCCGACCCTCACCTTCCGTCGAGGGTCTGACCAGAGCTTTGCCCGCTGTTGGGGAGGCCGAGCCCGTCCGGTGGTGGACCCGGCGCCGGGAGCTGTGTCGTATACAGCCGACACGGGTCCCCGACGCCCCCCGCACCCGGCCCGGGACCGGCGGACCGGGCCCCGACGGCCCCCGGCCGCCGCGGTCAGGCCGCCGGACCGCCGCCGTAAACGGCCGAAACCCTGCCGGACCGCTTCGGCCACGATGGCCGGTTCGCCCGTCCGGCCCACGCGCGTCTCCCCTGCGCCGGGCGTCCTTCCCGGCACGCTTGCCCCATGGGGCACTGGATCGGCCACACGTATCAGAGCCGGATCGTGGACAGCGGCAGGCAGCCGCTGTTCCTGGCGCTGGTCGGGCTGATCGGCGCCTTCCTGTTCATCCGGTTCAGCGTGCGGATGATCCGGCGCCAGGTGAAGCTGGTGGCCGGGCAACGTCACGCCCGGCGGCGTCCACATCCACCACGTGGTCTTCGGCCAGGTGATGATGCTCGTCGGCGGGATCGGGGCGTTCGCCGACCGCGGCGGCCCGGTGACGTACAACGTGCTGGCCGTCGTCTTCGGGATCGGCTGCGGGCTGACCCTCGACGAGTTCGCGCTCGTGCTGCACCTGGAGGACGTGTACTGGAGCGAGGAGGGCCGCCGCTCGGTCGACGCGGTGATCCTCGCCGTCTCCGTGATCGGGCTGCTGCTCATCGGCGAGGCGCCGCTCGGCGGTCGTCAACGGCCGCTCCTACGGCTCGTTCGTGCTCGCCGCGCTGCTGCTCGGCTTCGTGCTGCTCTGCCTGTTCAAGGGCAAGGTGTGGACCGGGCTGCTCGGCGTGATGCTGCCCTTCCTCGCGGTGGTGGGCGCGCTGCGGCTGGCCCGGCCCGACAGCCCGTGGGCGCGCTGGCGCTACACGGCCCGGCCGCGGCGGATGGCGCGCGCCGAGCGGCGCGAGAACCGCTTCCACCGGCGGATGGTCGCGGCCAAGACCGCCGTGATGGACGCGGTGGCCGGCGCGCCCACCCCGGTGTCGCTGCAGAAGAAGCCGCCGGCCCGCCCGACGATCGTGGACCTGCCGCCGTCCCGGCTGGAGCGGCTGCTGCCGCGCGTGCTGCGCCCGCTGCGGGCGCCGGGCGCGGCCTTCGCCGTCTGGTACCTGCGGCTGGTGGCGGCGGCCGACCTGGTCACCGGTGTCGTCGCGCCCTTCCGCAACCGGGTGCGGGCCGCCACGTCGGGCGAGTACGTCACCGCCTTCCTGCTCAGCCCGGGCTTCACCGGCGCCGCGCTCGCCCTCGTGCTGTCGGTCAGCCTGCGGCGGCGCAAGCGGGCCGCGTGGATCATGACGACCGTGCTCACCGCCGGCTGGGCCGTCACGATCGCGATCACCGCCGGCGTCGTCACCCGCGCCCACGGGCACGCCCTCAACTGGGTCTGGGTCGCGGTCACCCTCCTGCTGCTGGCCGCGCTGCTGGTGTCCCGGCCGCTGTTCAACGTGCGCGTCGAGCGCGGCAACCTCCTGCTCGGCCTGGCCGGCCTGGTCGTCGGCGGGGCCGTGGCCGTCGGCCTGGGCACGCTGGCTGGTGTACGCCACCGACCGCGACCCGCCAGCCCGGTGGGGCCCCAGCGCCCGGTACGCGGCGGTCCGGGTGCTGACCGTGTCCGGGCTGTTCCACCTGCCGGGCATCTCGGTGCCCGGCTGGACCGACCTGGCCGTCAACCTGCTCAGCGTCGCCCTGCTGCTCGTGGTCCTGCTCACCTTCTTCCGCTCCCCGCGCGGCCGGGCCCTGCTGGCCCCCGCCGACGAACGCCGGCTGCGGGCGCTGCTGCGCGTCCACGGCCGCGCCGACTCCTTCGGCTACTTCGCGCTGCGCCGCGACCGGGCCGTGTGCTGGACGCCCGACCGGGACGCGGCGATCGTCTACCGCGTCGCCAACGGCGTCGCCCTCGCCTCCGGCGACCCCCTCGGCCCGCCGGCCGCCTGGCCCCGGGTCATCGCGCACTGGCTCGCCGAGGCCCGCCTGCACGCCTGGGTGCCGGCCGCCGCCCACGCCGGCGAACAGGCCGCGGCCGCCTACGAGTCGGCCGGCCTGCACGGCGCCACCTCCGGCGAGGAACCGGTGATCGCGGTCGGCCCGCTCCCGGACGGCCCGGACCAGACCCGCCGGGTGATGGCCGACGCCGGCTACGAGGTGGTGCTGCGCCGGCAGCAGGACGTGCCGGAGGGGGACTGGGACCGGCTGCGGCAGCTCGCCGACGCGTGGAAGCGGTCCGGGCGGCTGAGCGGGGGCGGCATCACGCTCGGGCGGCTCGGCGACCCGGCGGACCCGCGGTGCGTCGTCGCCGAGTGCCGCGACGGCCGCGGGCGGACCTGCGCGCTGCTGGTGTTCGTGCCGTGGGGGCAGGACGGGCTCACGCTGGGGCTGCTGCGGCACGACCGCGAGTCCGGCCCCGGCCCGGTGCGCCTGGTCCTCACCGAACTGCTGCTGCGGGCGTACGCGGGGGCCGGGCCGGTCGCCGGGGTCGTCCGGGTCTCGATGAACCTCCCGACGGCCGACGGGCGCGAGACGTACGCCGAGTACGGGCCGCGCCGGCAGGCGCGGCTGCTGCTGTACGAGCGGCGGGCCGAACTGCCGCGGGTGGTCGCCGCGGCGGCGCTGACGGAGGGGTTCCCGCCGCGCGGGGCGCTGCGGGGCGCCGGGGCGGCGGGCCGCTCCGGGATCTCGCGGTAGCAGGTCCGGGACCTGGGCACGGCCGGCTCCTGGACCCGCGCACGATCGTCTCCTGGACCTGGACGCGGCCGCTTCCGGGACCCCGACGTAGGGGAGCGAAACGGACAGAGGTAGCGTCGCGTCGTGCTTCGCGTCCTGCTCACCCGCCGCTGGATACTGCTCACGCTCGGGTTCATCGCGCTGATACTGATCATGTACCGGCTCGGTCTGTGGCAGTTCCACCGCTACCAGCAGACCAAACGCAGCAACCACGTCATCTCGCTGGCCGTGCACGCCCCGCCGGTCCCGGTGGGCACGCTCACCCGCCCCGGCTTCACGGTGCCCGGCGGCGAGCGGTACCGGCCGGTGACGGCGACCGGGCACTACGACGCCGCGCACGAGTTCGTGGTGCGGCGCCGTACCAACGCCGACGGCGCCATCGGCTTCTTCCTCATCACCCCGCTGATCACGGACGACGGCGACGCCCTGCTGGTCAACCGCGGCTGGGTCGCGCCCAACGGCCTGGACGGCGCCGCCTACCCCAAGGTCCCGGCGACACCGTCGGGCACCGTGACCCTCACCGGGCGGCTCCAGCCCGACGAGACCTCCTCCATCAGCGGCATCCGCAACGAAACCGGCCTGCCGGCGCGCCAGTTCATGCTGATCAACAGCCACGACCAGGAGAAGGCGCTGACGCAGCCGGTGCTCGGCGGCTACATGGAACTGGCCAGGAGCAACCCGCCGATCACCCACGCCGACGCCGCACAACTCGTCGGCGCGCCCGGCTCCGACAACGCGAACAACACCGACATGGCGATCGTCGGCCAGGGCGTCCACCTGCCGTACGCGATCCAGTGGTGGCTGTTCTGCCTGATGGTGCCGGTCGGCTGGTGGATGCTGCTGCGGCAGGAGCGCAAGGACGGCGGGAAGAAGGGCGGGGCGGCGGCGAACACGGCGGTGTCCACGGGTGGGCCCGCGGGTGGGGCGGGGGGCGAACCCGCGGCCGAACCCGCGGCTGAGTCGGGGGCCGGGCCCGCGGGTGAGTCCGTCGGCGCGACCGCGGCGCCGTCGTCCGCGTCCTCGGCGGACCGGGCGCCGACCGAGCAGCCGTAGCCGCGGGGCGCCGACCGCAAGCCGTGATCCGGGCCGGAATCCGTAGCCGCTGCCGTCGCCGTAACGCCGCGACCTGTTGCCGCAGCCGGCGGCGCTACGGCAACGTCCGTGAGAACAGGGCCAGTTCGGGCGGGCGCAGGCCGCGCAACGCCAGGAAGCCGTCCGTCGTGATGTCCAGGCCCGCCGTGACGGCCACGTCCAGCGCCCACTGCGACTCGGCGAGCACCCCCGTGACGCGGGCCGGGCCGGAGGTCGTGGCGGGGGTGGCGAGCAGCGCGGCGGTCAGCAGCCGGGTGGCCAGCCGGCGGGAGGTGGCCGCCAGCGACTCGACGTGGCCGCCGCGGGTGTAGCAGTAGCCGCTGCCGGCCAGGTCGTCCACCACCAGGAGCGTGTGGTGGCGCAGCAGTTCCTCGTGGTCGGGGCCGTGCGCCCCGCCGCGGGTGCGGCGGTCCACGGAGTCCATCAGGTCGCGGTGGTGCGCGGTGCCCTCGTGCACGGCGCCGTCCAGCGGCCCGAGCCGGGCGGCGTCCACCGGTCCGGCCAGCCGTATCGCCGGGTGCAGCGTGAAGCCCGCGCGGCGCAGGGTGCGGGCGGCCACCGGGTTGCCCGGCACGCTCGCGACCCCGCGCAGGCACGCCCTCCCGTGCACCAGCGCCCGGGCCAGCAGCGCCTTGCCGACCTCCTTGCCCTGCGCGCCGGGCACCACCGCGAGCAGCGACAGCGCCCACGTCCCCTCGCGCCGTGAGGAGAGCACCACCCCGACCGGCCCGGCCGTCTCGTCCTCCATCAGCCAGCACCCGCCGGGGTCGGTACGGGCCAGGTGCCGGGTCCGGTCCCGGTGCCGGGCGGCCCGCTCGGCCGTCCAGGCCACCGTGGACTCGCCCGGCCCGTACAGGGACCGCGGGGCGCCGAACGCCGCCGCCGCGATCTCCCGTACGACCTCGGCGTCGTCCTCGTCGTCGCGTACGGGGCGCAGAATCACCGTTCCATGATGCGACGCCCGCGCCGCGAGCGTGCCCGCCGGGTGGCCGTCGGGGCCGTTACGGCAGCGCGAGCATCTGCTCCAGGGCGAGCTTGGCGAAGTGCTCGGTCTCCGGGTCGACCCGGATGCGGTTGACCACCTTGCCGTCGGCCAGCGACTCCAGGGCCCAGACCAGGTGCGGGAGGTCGATGCGGTTCATGGTGGAGCAGAAGCAGACCGTGCGGTCGAGGAAGACGATCTGCTTGTCCGGGTGGGCCTTGGCCAGCCGGCGGACCAGGTTCAGCTCGGTGCCCAGCGCCCAGGCGGAGCCGGCCGGGGCCCGGTCCAGCATCGCGATGATGTGCTCGGTGGAGCCGACGTGGTCGGCCGCCGAGACGACCTCGTGCTTGCACTCGGGGTGCACCAGCACGTTGACCCCGGGGACGCGGGCGCGCACCTCCTCGACCGAGTCGAGCGAGAAGCGGCCGTGCACCGAGCAGTGCCCGCGCCACAGGATCATCTTCGCGGCCCGCAACTGCTCGACGGTCAGCCCGCCGCCGGGCTTGTGCGGGTTGTAGACCACGCAGTCGTCCAGCGACAGCCCGATGTCGCGGACCGCGGTGTTGCGGCCGAGGTGCTGGTCGGGCAGGAAGAGCACCTTCTCGCCCTGCTCGAACGCCCACTCCAGCGCCCGCTGCGCGTTGGACGACGTGCAGATCGTGCCGCCGTGCCGCCCGGTGAACGCCTTGATGTCGGCGGAGGAGTTCATGTACGACACCGGCACGGTCACGTCCGCGACGCCCGGCGTCCGCCAGCACGTCCCAGCACTCGGCGACCTGCTCGGCGCCGGCCATGTCGGCCATCGAGCAGCCGGCCGCCAGGTCGGGGAGGATCACCTGCTGCCGGTCGGAGGTGAGGATGTCCGCGGACTCGGCCATGAAGTGCACGCCGCAGAAGACGATGTACTCCGCCTCGGGCCGGGCCGCCGCCTCCCTGGCCAGCTTGAAGGAGTCGCCCGTGACGTCCGCGAACTCGATGACCTCGTCGCGCTGGTAGTGGTGGCCGAGGAGGAAGACCCGGTCGCCGAGCCTGGCCTTGGCGGCCCGGGCGCGCTCCACCAGGTCCGGGTCGGACGGCGCGGGCAGGTCGCCCGGGCAGTCCACGCCGCGCTCGCTGCGGGGGTCGGCCTCGCGGCCGAGGAGGAGCAGGGCAAGCGGCGTGGGCTGTACGTCCAACGGCTCCGCCAGCTTGTCTGTCAGAGTTTCTGTGGTGGTCACGGGCCCGTAGCCCTTTCGTTGCAGCAGCGCAGACCTTTTCGTCTACTTGACGCTATCTATCATAGCTCCTTCGTGTCAGATTGACGATGGGGGTTTCGTCACTGTGACGCATCCCGCTACGGGGTGACCCGGACCCGGGCGGGCCCGGGCCTGCGTGAGGTCGGCCGCACACGGCACCGGCCTCCGCGACCCCCGGCTCCGGTGAGCTCGCGGCGCACGCTCCCGCGCGCGCCGCGCCGTATGCGAGCATGGTGGGGAACACATCACAGCGGACCCAGCGGGCTGACGCCCGAGCCCCCGCAGCGGCGGCCCGAAGGATCAGGCCGGCCGCCGAGGGAGCGAGCAGGAACGGCCGGCCGACAACGGCGGAATGAATCCGAGAGGGCGCCGGTTGTCCATCGGTAGCCAGCAGTCCGTACCAACCCGGGAGTGAAGCACATGACGGTTCAGGACGAGACCACCACGACGGACGGCATCCTCCTGTCCGACGCCGCCGCCGCCAAGGTGAAGAGCCTGCTGGAGCAGGAGGGCCGCGAGGACCTCGCCCTGCGGGTCGCCGTCCAGCCCGGCGGCTGCTCGGGCCTGCGCTACCAGCTCTTCTTCGACGAGCGCTCGCTCGACGGCGACGTGGTCAAGGACTTCAACGGCGTCAAGGTCGTCACCGACCGGATGAGCGCCCCGTACCTGGGCGGCGCGTCCGTCGACTTCGTGGACACCATCGAGAAGCAGGGCTTCACGATCGACAACCCGAACGCCACCGGCTCCTGCGCCTGCGGCGACTCCTTCAACTAAGCCCGCCGCGGGAACCGGCCGCCGGCCGGCCGGGACGAAGGAACGCGACAGCGGCAGGAAGCGGCGGCACCCCCACCAGGTGCCGCCGCTTCCTTGTACAGGGCCGCGCGCTCACTGTCCCTTGAGCGGCTGCCCGTCCGAGGCGTCGAGGACCTTGCGGCTCCCCAACGGGTGGTCCAGCGTCACCTTCGCGGTGAACGACCGGATGATCATCGGGCACACCGTTCCCGGCTTCTTCGGCGTCGCGACCACCGACACCTTCACTGTGCTGCCGCTCTCGCTCGCCGACGCCGCGTACGTGTCGCACAGGCCGCCGGAGTAGGTGAGCGTCAGCGTGCTGCCGCCGGCCGTGTAGCCGTCGACCTGCACCCGGTGCGGGCCGCGTGCGCCGGGCGGGGCCACTGTATTGGGCGGCCGCTCGGGTCCGCCAGGGTTCATCCGGCCGGGCGCGGGGGTGACCGGCGGCACCGAGGGGGTACCGCCCTGGATGTACGACGGGCTGACCGCCGCCTGCGCCACCACGGCCGTACGGGCCACTCCGGCGGACGCGGTGTCGAACAGCCACGACGGCACCAGCGTCTGGACGCCGGAGACGTATTCGAGCGCCAGGCCGAACGCGGCGCCGCGCACCTGGACCGTGCCGCCGGTGTTGGGAATGCACGGCACCGAGGGCGGCAGCTTGCCCTTCGCGGGCGCGGTCGGCGTCGTGGAGGGGGCCGAGGGGGCCGACCTGGTGACCGCGCCGCCGTTCGTGCCGGACAGCGGGACCCGGCACGACGAAGGGCTGAGGTCCGGGTGCATCCGGGGCACGGAGTTCAGCTCCTTGAGCGCGGTGGCCGCGCTGACCACGGGATACGTGGCGCCCTTCGTCAGCTCCGACAGCCGCCCGTAGCCCAGGCTCACCGCGCCGTCCGCGCCGATCTGCAGCGACGTGCCCCAGCCGTGCGTGGGCAGGCCGCCCACCCGCGGGTCGGCGGTCACCGTCCGCACCGAGCCCACCGCCTGCGAGGCGTCCACCGCCGCGTCGGACAGGCCCAGCCCGTCCAGCACCGGCTTGGCCACCGCCTCCGCCTTGGCCGCGGACACCGGCGGCGTACCGGAGTCCGCGCCCGGGCCGGAACCCGAAACGGAACCCGGGCCCGAGCCCGTACCGGAAGCGGACGACGTCGTGCCGGGGGAGGGCGGCACGACGTCCGTCGTCGAGGTGCCGGACTTCGAGGAGGACGATCCCGAGGCGTCCGGCCGCACGCCCGTCGAGGGCGGGCCGTACTTCGTGAAGGACCAGGTGCCCGGCGCCGACTTGCTCACCAGCAGCGAGGGGCCACCGCCGTCCGGGGCGCCGCCGACCCGCCAGGAGTCGTGGTCGGAGACCACCGGGCCGCTCACACCGAGCAGCGACGCGAGGTGCTGGACGTCCGCCTGGGTGATCGATCCGGACGCGCGGTAGAGCGCGGCCTTGTCCGGTCCGTCGGGCAGCTTCCCGGTCAGCCGGTACGCCCCGCCGTCGTTCGGGCCGGGGCCGCCGCCGGTGACAGGCCCGGACAGGCCCGGACCGTCCATCCGCAGGGGCGCGGGGGCCGCGGCGTTGCCACCGCCGCCGCTCGCGGCCGTCGCCCACCACGCACCACCGCCGCCGGCCACCAGTACCGCCGCCGCGACCGCCGCGACCACCAGCCGCGGCCGGCGGGCGGCCCGCTCCGGCTCGTCGGCGTGTTCGGGGGCTTCGGATCGACCGGGTGCGCCGAGGGAACCGGCCGTACCCGCGTGCCCGGCCGTGTGCTCCGGCTCGGGCAGTCCGCCACCGTTGTCGTCACGTTCCTTACTCACCGCGTACTCCTTCGGCTCCATAGACCGTCAGGTGCCGATGTGACGCGGCGGCCCGCCGTGCGGTTCCACCGTACGGGTGGCAGCGGGCAACAGGAGTACGCAAACGGAGGCCGGGAAGACGGGTACGGCTCGTCGCGGACGAGGCCGATCGGCCCTTCGCCGGGGGCGCGCGAGGGCGGCGCGAGGGGTGGTACGGGGACGGCGTACCGCCCGGTACGGGCCGGCGGCGCCGGGGCCTGGTGGACCAGGCCGCCGACCCGGGGTCCTGGCGGGAGGGTCAGGCCCCGTATTCCGCCATGCCGCTCACCGCGTGCGCCGACGCGGAGGGGACGGTGATGCCGTGCAGCCCCGCCGGAGCGGGCTGCGCCTTGGCCGGCGGCGCGGTCTTCCAGTGCGCCGCCATCCGCCGGCAGTCGCCGATGAGCTGCTCGAAGGTGTCCGGTGTCTCGGCCGTACCCGGCCCGGCGCTCTGCGGAGAGGTCATACTTCGACCCTAGGCACGTCTCCCGCACGGAGAAAGACCTACTATCGGGTAGTTTCACCGCCCCCTTACTTTGATCGACTCCCGCTGATCGCCCTGCGGCCACCCGGTAGCGTAGGCCCGCGCCCGCCGTCGCAGACGCGGCGGGTGTACGTCCGGTCAGAAGCCCGATCCCGTGCCCTACAGGAGCCGCCGCCGTGCGCATCGCCGTCACCGGAAGCATCGCCACCGACCACCTGATGACGTTTCCCGGCCGGTTCGCCGACCAGCTCGTCGCCGATCAACTGCACACGGTCTCGCTGTCCTTCCTCGTCGACGCCCTCGACGTGCGGCGCGGCGGGGTCGGCGCCAACATCTGCTTCGGCATGGGCCAGCTCGGCACCAAGCCGATACTGGTCGGCGCCGCGGGCAACGACTTCGCCGAGTACCGGTCCTGGCTGGAGCGGCACGGTGTGGACACCTCCTCGGTCCGCATCTCCGAGGTGCTGCACACCGCCCGCTTCATCTGCACCACCGACAAGGACCACAACCAGATCGGGTCGTTCTACACCGGTGCGATGAGCGAGGCCCGGCTGATCGAGCTCCAGGCCGTCTCCGAGCGGGTGGGCGGCCTCGACCTGGTCTCCATCGGCGCCGACGACCCCGAGGCGATGATCCGCCACACCGAGGAGTGCCGGTCCCGGAACATCCCGTTCGCCGCCGACTTCTCCCAGCAGATCGCCCGTATGGACGGCGACGACATCCGCGTCCTGGTCGACGGCGCCGCGTACCTGTTCAACAACGAGTACGAGAAGGGCCTCATCGAGAGCAAGACCGGCTGGACCGCCGAGGAGATCCTCGACCGCGTCGGCACCCGCGTCACCACCCTCGGCGCCAAGGGCGTGCGCATCGACCGCAAGGGTGAGCAGGAGATCGTGGTCGGCTGCGCGGAGGAGCAGGTCAAGGCCGACCCGACCGGCGTCGGCGACGGCTTCCGGGCCGGCTTCCTGTCCGGCCTGGCCTGGGGCGTCGGCCTGGAGCGCGCCGCCCAGGTCGGCTGCATGCTCGCCACCCTCGTCATCGAGACGGTGGGCACCCAGGAGTACGAACTGCGCCGCGGCCACTTCATGGAGCGCTTCACCAAGGCGTACGGCGACGAGGCCGCCGCCGAGGTCCGCGTGCACCTCAAGGGCTGACCGCCAGGGGCCCGGCCAGGAGGCCGGCCGGGAGCCCGGTCAGGAATCCGGCGCCCTGAGGTGTCCGACCCGTCTGGACCGCCTCAGGGCGCCATCTCCGCCGTCCGGGCCCCTCAGGGTGCCTGGGCACCTTAGGGCGCCACCTGTGCCTACGCCCCTAAGGGCGCCGCACCCGCACGCCTTACGAGCGGCGCCGCACCACATAGGCGGCGCCGCGTTCCGCCGGCCGCTCACCCACGTACTCCTGCGCGCGCATCGTGCACCACGCCGGGATGTCCAGCCGCGCCGCCTCGTCGTCGGACAGCACGGTGACCAGCCCGCCGACCGGCACCCGGCCGATCACCCTGGCGAGTTCGATCACGGGGATCGGGCAGCGCTTGCCGAGCGAGTCCACCACCAGGCCCGGGTCCGCGTCGCCGGGCCCGCCCGCCGTGCCGGCCGCGGCCGCGCGCTCGTCGGCGGCCGCCCGTACCGCCGGCGCCCCCAACTGCGCCCGGACCTCGGCCACCACCCCCGGCAGCGCCTCCAGGAAGCGGTCCACGTCCGCCTCCGCCGTGCCGGCGGGCAGCGAGACCCGCACGTTGCCCTCCGACAGCACCCCCATCGCCTTGAGCACATGGCTCGGCGTCAGCGTGCTCGACGTGCACGACGACCCGGAGGACACCGAGAAGCCCGCCCGGTCCAGGCCGGTCAGCAGCGCCTCGCCGTCCACGTACAGGCACGAGAAGGTGACCAGGTGCGGCAGCCGCAGCCACGGGTGCCCCACCACCTCCACATCGGGCACCAACTCCGGTACCCGCGCCCTGATCCGGTCCACCAGCGCCGACAGCCGGGCCGCCTCGTGCCCGGCCTGCGCGCGCACCGCCCGCAGCGACGCGGCCGCCGCCACGATCGCCGGCAGGTTCTGGAACCCGGGCGCCCGCCCCGACTCCCGCTCGTCCGCGGGCTCCTGGGGCGCGAACCGGGTGCCCTTGCGGACCACCAGCAGCCCCACCCCGGGCGGCCCGCCCCACTTGTGCGCGCTGCCCGCGAGCAGCGACCACGCCCCCTCCACCGGACCCCACGCCAGCGACTGCGCCGCGTCCACCAGCAGCGGCACCCCCGCCGCCCGGCACGCGTCCGCGACGGCGGCCACCGGCTGGACCGTACCCACCTCGTGGTTGGCGGACTGGAGGGCGGCCAGCGCGGTGTCCGGGGTGAGCGCGGCGGCGAAGCCGTCCACCGGCACCAGACCGGTCCGGTCCACGCCCACGGTCGCCAGGCCGGCGCCGGACACGGCCTCGGCCGCGTGCAGCACCGCCGAGTGCTCGACCGCGGAGACCACCGTCCGGCGGCCCGCCCTGCGCCGTCCGGCGGCGGCCCCCGCCACGGCCGAGTGAAGCGCACGTGTCCCCGAAGGAGTGAAGACCAGCTCGTCCGCCCGGCAGCCGACCGCCTCCGCGGCGGCCTCGCGGGCCGCGTCGAGCAGCAGCGCGGCCCGCCGCCCCTCGCGGTACAGCCGGGCCGGGTCGGCCCAGCCCTCGTCGAGCGCGGCGGTCAGCGCCTGTCTGGCAACGGGGTGCAGCGGAGCGGCCGAGGCCGCGTCGAAATAGGGCATCTCAGCACGCTACAACCCGGCATGTGCCCCTGGTCAGCACGGTGTCAGAAGCCTGCCGGAGGGCGGGATTCCATCCCTTCCGGGTGAGCCCCGGCGCGTTGGACCCCCTCCCCGCGAGACTCCAAATAGCGTCCAGTAGGGTTTGGTCCGCATAAACATCCACACCTCATAACGCCCGCGCCACGGGCCGACCGACCAGCAGACGGCCGGTACCACTCGGACGCGCGGGCGAGACTCTCGGGAAGGCGCTACGTGAGTCCCAACGGCTCCGACCTCCCCCACGGCCGCAAGGGCGTGGGCGGTACACCCACGTCGCGGCGCCCGGTACGGCGATGGCTGCCGCGGGCGCTGGCCGCGGGCTTGGTCCTGGTGACCGCTACCGGTTGCTCGTACAAGGACTATCCCCGTCTCGGCATGCCCAGCCCCGCTACGGAACAGGCACCGCGTATCCTCGCGCTCTGGCAGGGCTCGTGGGCTGCCGCGCTGGCGACCGGTGTGCTGGTCTGGGGACTGATCCTGTGGAGCGTGATCTTCCACCGGCGCAGCCGGACCAAGGTCGAAGTCCCTCCGCAGACCCGCTACAACATGCCTATCGAGGCGCTTTACACGATCGTCCCGATCGTGGTGATCGCGGTGCTCTTCTACTTCACCGCCCGGGACGAGAACAAGTTGCTGGACACCTCCCAGAAGCCGCAGCACGTGGTCAACGTGGTCGGCTTCCAGTGGAGCTGGGGCTTCAACTACTTGGAGAACGTCGACGGCAACGCCGCGACCCCCGCCAAGCTCCCGAGCGAGCTGTCCGGCATCCCGGAGAACAAGCTCGGCTACGTGCCCGGCGAGGAAGGCGTCTACGACGTCGGCACCGCCGCGAGCAAGGACCCGGACACCGGCCTGCCCGGGCCGACGCTCTGGCTGCCCAAGGGCGAGTCGGTGCGCTTCGTGCTCACCTCTCGTGACGTCATCCACTCCTTCTGGATCATTCCGTTCCTGATGAAGATGGACGTCATCCCGGGCCACACCAACATCTTCCAGGTCACTCCGAGCAAGATCGGCAACTTCAAGGGCAAGTGCGCCGAGCTGTGCGGCGTCGACCACTCGCGGATGCTGTTCAACGTCAAGGTGGTCACACCGGCGCAGTACGAACAGCACCTCAAGGACCTGGCGGCGGAGGGTCAGACGGGCTACCTGCCGTCGGGCATCGCCACCACGGGCAACGCGAAGAACTCGGAGCCCAAGATCACATGAGTATTCTCAACGAACCCCAGGGCTCGGCGCCGGCCGATGACTCCTATGCGGACGAGGTCCCCGCGCACAGCAGGAAGCCGGGCTCGATCGCGGTGTCGTGGCTGAGCACGACGGACCACAAGACCATCGGCACGATGTACCTGGTGACGTCGTTCGCCTTCTTCCTCATCGGCGGCGTCCTCGCGCTGATGATGCGTGCCGAACTGGCCCGGCCGGGCAACCAGTTCCTGTCGAACGAACAGTTCAACCAGGCGTTCACGATGCACGGCACCGTGATGCTGCTGATGTTCGCGACCCCGCTGTTCGCCGGCTTCACCAACTGGATCATGCCGCTCCAGATCGGCGCGCCGGACGTGGCGTTCCCGCGGCTGAACATGTTCGCCTACTGGCTGTACCTGTTCGGCTCGCTGATCGCGGTCGGCGGCTTCGTGACCCCGCAGGGCGCGGCCGACTTCGGCTGGTTCGCGTACTCCCCGCTGTCGAGCGCGGTGAACTCACCGGGTATCGGCGCGGACATGTGGATCATGGGTCTGGCGCTGTCCGGCTTCGGCACGATCCTGGGCGCGGTCAACTTCATCACCACGATCATCTGCATGCGCGCTCCCGGCATGACGATGTTCCGGATGCCGATCTTCTGCTGGAACGTACTGCTCACCGCGGTACTGGTCCTGCTCGCCTTCCCGGTGCTGGCGGCCGCGCTGCTCTGCCTGGAGGCCGACCGGAAGTTCGGGGCCCACGTCTTCGACGCGGCCAACGGCGGCGCACTGCTGTGGCAGCACCTCTTCTGGTTCTTCGGCCATCCAGAGGTGTACATCATCGCGCTGCCGTTCTTCGGCATCATCTCCGAGGTCATCCCGGTCTTCTCCCGCAAGCCGATGTTCGGCTACATCGGCCTGGTGGCGGCGACCATCTCGATCGCCGGCCTGTCGGTGACGGTGTGGGCCCACCACATGTACGTCACCGGCGGTGTGCTGCTGCCGTTCTTCTCGTTCATGACCTTCCTGATCGCGGTACCGACCGGTGTGAAGTTCTTCAACTGGATCGGCACCATGTGGAAGGGCTCACTGAGCTTCGAGACCCCGATGCTGTGGTCCATCGGCTTCCTGATCACCTTCGCGTTCGGTGGTCTGACCGGTGTCATCCTGGCGGCGCCGCCGCTGGACTTCCACGTCTCGGACTCGTACTTCGTGGTCGCGCACTTCCACTACGTCGTCTTCGGCACCGTGGTGTTCGCGATGTTCGCGGGCTTCCACTTCTGGTGGCCCAAGATGACCGGCAAGATGCTCGACGAGCGGCTCGGCAAGATCACCTTCTGGACGCTGTTCTTCGGCTTCCACGGCACCTTCCTCGTCCAGCACTGGCTGGGTGCGGAGGGCATGCCCCGCCGTTACGCGGACTACCTGGCGGCCGACGGCTTCACCACGCTGAACACGGTGTCGACGATCAGCTCCTTCCTGCTGGGCCTGTCGATCCTGCCGTTCCTCTACAACGTGTGGAAGACGGCGAAGTACGGCAAGAAGGTCGAGGTCGACGACCCCTGGGGTTACGGCCGTTCGCTGGAGTGGGCGACCTCCTGCCCGCCGCCGCGGCACAACTTCCTCACGCTGCCGCGTATCCGCTCCGAATCCCCGGCGTTCGACCTCCACCACCCGGAGATCGCCGCCATGGACGCGCTCGCGGCCCACGGTGCCACCACCGCCTCGCTGACCGGCGCCGACGATGTGGAGGGCCGGCAGTGAAGATCCAAGGCAAGATGTTCCTGGGCTTCGGTGCGTTCATCCTGGCCTCGGCGATCGTCTACGGCTTCTGGTCCAAGGAGCCGACGGGCACCACCGCGCTGTTCCTGGCCTTCGCCCTGTGCACCATGATCGGCTTCTACCTGGCGTTCACCGCCCGGCGGGCCGACACCGGGGCGCAGGACCGGGACGACGCCGACGTCGCGGACGACGCGGGCGAACTGGGCTTCTTCAGCCCGCACAGCTGGCAGCCGCTCGCCCTGGGCGTCGGCGGCAGCCTCGCGTTCCTCGGCATCATCTTCGGCTGGTGGCTGCTGATCTTCTCCCTGCCGGTGATCCTCTTCGGCATCTGGGGATGGGTGTTCGAGTACTACCGCGGTGAGAACCGCACCCAGTAGCACCCTTCGGCACGACCCGGGCGGGCCCGGACACCCACGTGGTGTCCGGGCCCGCCCCGTCGCGTCCGGACCTTCACCGATTTGCACGCCTCCACCGCGCGGAAACCGGCGGCCGTTCATAGCGTGACGGGTATGAGCCACCTTCCCGAGCGCCCCCGCCGTCGTATACCCCTGCGCGTCGCGTTGATCGCGGCGCCCCTCGCGGTGGGGCTCACCGCATGCGGTGGTGACGGCAATCCGCTGGCCGCATCACCCCACGACGCCGCCGCCAAGGTCTCCTTCGGGGCCGCGCGCGGCGGGAAGGCCAACCCCGCCAAGCCGCTGGAGGTCTCCGTCGGCGGGGGGTCCCAGATAACCGACGTCACCACCACCGACGCCACCGGGCGCTACGTGAGCGGCGAACTGAGCGCCGACTCCCGGAGCTGGCATTCCACCACCCCGCTCGCCGCAGGCGCCCACTACACCGTCCGGGTGAGCACCGAGGACTCCGACGGCCACCCGGGCCGCAAGACCCTCACCTTCGACACCACCGGCGCCGACGCCCGCTTCCACGTCACCTTCGGCCCGGGCACCGCCGGGACCTACGGTGTCGGGCAGCCCATCACCGCGTCCCTGAGCGCCCCTGTGAAGACCGCGGCGGCCCGGGCGGTCGTGGAGTCCCACCTTCAGGTCAGCTCGGTGCCCAAGGCCGCTCCAGGGTCCTGGTACTGGGTCGACAACCGCACCCTGCACTACCGCCCCAGCACGTACTGGCCCACCCACGCCCAGATCGACGCGCGCTCCAACCTGAGCGGCGTCCGGATCGCCAAGGGCGTCTACGGCGGTGCGGACAAGCCGCTGGCCATCCGCACCGGCGACCGTATCGAGGCGGTCACGAACGTCGCCACCGACCAGATGACCTTCAAGGACGACGGCAAGGTCGTCCGCACGCTGCCGGTCACCACCGGCAAGCCGGGCTTCGACACCCGCAACGGCATCAAGGTCGTGCTGGACAAGGAGTCGTTCGTCCAGATGAAGAGCTCCACGGTCGGCATAGCCGCCGGCAGCTCCGACTCGTACGACCTGCCGGTCTACTGGGCCACCCGGGTGACGTGGAGCGGTGAGTACGTGCACGCCGCGCCGTGGTCGGTCGGCTCCCAGGGCTCCGCCAACGTCAGCCACGGCTGCACCGGCATGAGCACCGAGGACGCCCACTGGTTCTTCGACCACGTCGAGGTCGGCGACATCGTCCAGGTCGTCAACAGCCAGGGCTCGATGATGACGCCGTTCGACAACGGCTTCGGCGACTGGAACCTCACCTGGTCCCAGTGGCAGAAGGGCAGCGCCCTCAACGGCGGGACCGGCGGCTCCACCCCCGTCCCGACCCCGACCGCGCCCAGCGGCGGAGCGGACCAGGACCAGAGCACGCCGGTCGACGTCCCGGCCGGCGACCCGGCCCGGCTGAGCCCGCAGACCGCCTGACCGCCCTACCTCAGCGCGTCGCCACCGCGGTGGTCTCGG
This sequence comes from uncultured Actinomycetota bacterium, assembly GCA_963820715.1. Taxonomy (GTDB): domain Bacteria; phylum Actinomycetota; class Actinomycetes; order Streptomycetales; family Streptomycetaceae; genus Actinacidiphila. The sequence continues at coordinate 209,283 of CAWGAU010000015.1, forward strand.
GGGACACCCGGCGGCGCAGCAGGACCGCGAGGGCCTCGCTGAGAGCCACCGGGTCCACCGGGTGGGTGATCGCGGCGTCGGCGCGGCTCCAGGTGGCCAGCCACGCGTCCTGCGGGCGGCCGATGAGCACCAGAGTCGGCGGGCACTGGAAGATCTCGTCCTTCATCTGCCGGCACACACCCATGCCGCCCGCCGGATTGGCCTCGCCGTCCAGCACCAGGGCGTCGATCCCGCCCCGTTCCAGTTCGGTGATGACCGCGGGCAACGTCGCGCACTCCACGTAACTCACGGGGGGCAGATCTGCCGCGGGCCTGCGGCCGACGGCGAGCCGGACCTGCTCCCGGGTGTTCGCGTCGTCGCTGTAGACCAGCACCGTGGCGGTCGCCTGCATCGTGGTCCTCCTCGTGAAGGATTTCTCAAGTGCTCGGATGCTACTCCCGCCAGGCGCCTTTCCGAGGAGGGGTCCCTCCTACGAGGGGCCACCGACTAGGCCGTGAGGGTCGCCGCGGGGCCTTGACACACCGAAGGGGACCCCCCGGAGTCAGCGCCAGATAAGCGACCGACATAATGTCGGACGTGGCGACAGCAACAGCAGTAGAAACCGGGCACGCGCACCCGTCGGTCAACCGGCCGAACCTCACCAGCGTCGGAACCATCATCTGGCTGAGTTCCGAGCTGATGTTCTTCGCGGCCCTCTTCGCGATGTACTTCACCCTCCGGTCGGTCACGGGTGCCGACTTCTGGAAGGCACATGCCGACGCGCTGAACGTGCCGTTCTCCGCGACGAACACGACGATCCTCGTGCTCTCCTCCTTCACGTGCCAGATGGGCGTGTTCGCCGCCGAGCGCGGCGACGTGAAGAAGCTGCGCTCGTGGTTCATCGTGACGTTCGTGATGGGCGCGATCTTCGTCGGCGGACAGATCTTCGAGTACACGAACCTGGTGAAGAAGGACGGGATCTCGCTCAGCTCCGACCCGTACGGTTCGGTGTTCTACCTGACGACCGGGTTCCACGGACTGCACGTGACGGGTGGTCTGATCGCGTTCCTGATGGTTCTGGGGCGCACCTACGCGGCCAAGCGGTTCACGCATCAGCAGGCGACCGCGGCCATCGTCGTGTCCTACTACTGGCACTTCGTCGACGTCGTCTGGATCGGCCTCTTCGCCACGATCTATCTGATCAAGTAGTCCGGACGGCCGGACACAGCCAGCCATCGACAAGAGATCCTGACACCGGGGTAATCCGTGAAAAAGCTCTCCGCACGACGGCGCCACCCGCTGGCGGCGCTTGTCGTCCTACTCTTCGCGCTCGCGGCCACCGGGGGGCTGTACGCCGTGCTCGCGCCGGCGTCCAAGGCGCAGGCCGACTCCTCGCAGTCCTCCCTGGCGATCGAACAGGGCAAGAAGCTGTACTCGGTCGGCTGCGCCAGTTGCCACGGCATGTCCGGGCAGGGCAGCAGCAACGGCCCGAGCCTGGTCGGCATCGGCTCGGCCGCGGTGGACTTCCAGGTCGGCACCGGCCGGATGCCCGCGCAGCAGCCCGGCCCGCAGATCGAGAAGAAGAAGAACATCTACACGCAGGCCGAGATCGACCAACTGGCCGCGTACGTCGCGTCGCTGGGCCCGGGTCCGGCCACGCCGACCAAGGACCAGTACAGCCCGGCCAACGCCGACGAGGCCAAGGGCGGCGAGCTGTTTCGGACAAACTGCTCCCAGTGCCACAACTTCGTAGGCAAGGGCGGTGCGCTGTCGCACGGCAAGTTCGCCCCGAGTCTCAAGGGCGTTGCGCCCAAGCACATGTACGAGGCGATGCAGACCGGCCCGCAGAACATGCCGTCGTTTCCGGACAGCACCATGCCGTCCAACGACAAGGCCGATATCATTGCCTACCTCAAGGCCGTTGACTCCGCCCAGACCCCCAACCCCGGCGGCTTCACGCTCGGAAGCATCGGTCCGGTGTCCGAGGGGCTGTTCGCCTGGGTCTTCGGTCTCGGCACGATGCTCGCCATCGCGGTGTGGCTGGCAGCCCGGACGACGAAGGCCAAGAAGTCATGAGCGAAACCGGATCACACAACGTGTCAGAGAACCTGCCGACCGAACACGGCGCCGACCAGGGCACGCTCGTCAAGCCGGACCCGTTCGGCGACCCGGGCCTTCCCCCGCACGAGTACCGACGCCAGGACATCGATGAGAAGTCCGCCAAGCACTCCGAGCGGGTGGTGGCGTCGCTGTTCACCCTGTCGATGCTCGGCACCATCGGGTTCATCGCCTGCTTCGTGATCTTCCCGGTCAACAAGATCGTCTACGTCTTCCCGATCGGGCACGTCAGCGCGCTGAACTTCTCGCTCGGCCTGACCCTGTCGACCGCGCTGCTCGGCATCGGCCTCGGCGCCGTGCACTGGGCCCGCACGCTGATGTCCGACGAGGAGATCGTCGCCCACCGGCACCCGGTCTCCGCGGACCCCCAGGTCAGGGAGAACGTCCGGCAGCAGTTCATCACCGGCGCCAAGGAGAGCGGCTTCGGCCGCCGCCATCTGATCCGAACCACCCTGTTCGGCGCGCTCACGATGGTGCCGCTGGCCGGCATCGTCCTGCTGCGCGACCTCGGCCCCATGCCGGGGAAGAAGCTCGATCACACTGCCTGGGCCAAGGGCAAGATGCTGATCAACACCAACACCAGCCAGCCGCTGCGTCCCGAGGACGTGGTGGTCGGGTCGCTGACCTTCGCTCAGCCGGAGGGCCTGGACGAGTCCCAGGAGGACTTCCAGGAGCAGATCGCCAAGGCGGCCCTCATGATCATCCGGCTCAAGCCGGACGACATCAAGGACAAGCGCGAGCGCGACTGGGGCCATCAGGGCATCGTCGCCTTCTCCAAGATCTGCACCCACGTCGGCTGTCCGATCAGCCTGTACGAGCAGCAGACGCACCACGTACTGTGCCCGTGCCACCAGTCGACGTTCGATCTCTCCGACGGTGCCCGGGTGCTCTTCGGCCCCGCTGGGCACCCGCTGCCGCAGCTCCGGATCAGCGTCAACGGTGATGGCAACCTCATCGCCCTCGGCGACTTCGACGAGCCTGTCGGCCCGGCTTTCTGGGAGCGCTCATGAGCACCTCAACCGAAACCCCCGTCCGTTCCGGACCCACCAACCCCGGCGAACGTGCCGCGCAGTGGGTCGACGACCGGCTCGGGATCTACCGATGGGCCAAGGGAAACCTGCGCAAGGTCTTCCCGGACCACTGGTCCTTCATGCTCGGCGAGGTCTGCCTCTACAGCTTCGTCGTGCTCATCCTCACGGGTGTGTACCTGACGCTGTTCTTCCACCCGAGCATGAACGAGGTCGTCTACCACGGCCCGTACGCGCCGCTCCAGGGCGTGCGGATGTCCGAGGCGTACGCCTCCACGATGCACATCAGCTTCGAGGTCCGCGGCGGTCTGCTGGTCCGGCAGATCCACCACTGGGCGGCGCTGATCTTCATCGCGGCCATGATGGTCCACATGATGCGCCACTTCTTCACCGGCTCGTTCCGCAGGCCGCGTGAGCTGAACTGGCTGTTCGGCTGGACCCTGCTCTTCCTGGGCCTGTTCGAGGGCTTCGTCGGCTACTCGCTCCCCGACGACCTGCTGTCCGGTACCGGCGTGCGGTTCATGGAGGGCGCGACCCTGTCGACACCGGTCGTCGGCACCTACCTGTCGATGTTCCTGTTCGGCGGCGAGTTCCCCGGCCACAACTTCGTGTCGATCTTCTACTCGGCGCACATCCTGCTGCTGCCGGGGATCATGGCCGGTCTGGTGGTCACCCACGTGAGCCTGGTGTTCTTCCACAAGCACACCCAGTTCCCGGGTGCGGGCAAGACCGAGGAGAACGTCGTCGGCAGCCCGATGATGCCGGTGTACGCCGCGAAGGCCGGCGGCTTCTTCTTCCTGATCTTCGGTGTCATCGCCGCCATCGCCGCCATCGCGACCATCAACCCGATCTGGACGATGGGCCCGTACCGACCCGACCAGGTGTCGACCGGAGCGCAGCCCGACTGGTACATGGGCTTCTCCGAGGGCCTGATCCGTGTGATGCCCGGATGGGAGATCAGGGCCTGGGGCCACACGCTTGTGCTGGGTGTGTTCATCCCACTGATGATCTTCCCGCTGATTCTGGTGGCGATCGCGGCCTACCCGTTCATCGAGGCGTGGGTGACCGGTGACAAGCGGGAACACCACCTGCTGGACCGGCCGCGCAACCGCCCGGTGCGCACCGGCCTCGGCGTCGCCTGGCTGACGCTGTACTTCGTCTGCCTGATCGGCGGCGGCAACGACCTGTTCGCCACGCACTTCCACTTGTCGATCAACGCGATCACCTGGTTCGTACGGATCGCCTTCTTCGTCGCCCCGGTCATCACGTTCTGGATCACCAAACGGATCTGCCTGGGGCTCCAACGGCGCGACCGCGAGAAGGTGTTGCACGGCAGGGAGACCGGCATCATCAAGCGGCTGCCGCACGGTGAGTTCATCGAGGTGCACGAGCCGCTCTCCCAGCAGCAGCTGCACATGCTCACCGCGCACATCCAGCCGCCGCCGATCGAAATCGGTCCCTCGACCGACGAGAACGGTGTGGAGCGCAAGGTCAGCCCCGTCGCCAGGATCCAGTCGCGCCTGTCGCGGGACATCTTCGGCGAGCACAGCCAGATTCCGAAGCCGACGGTGGAGGAGTACGAGGAGATCACGAGCGGGCACGGTCACCACTGATTCGCCTCGCGCTCAGCGTTGCCACAACCCCGGGCCGGGCCCGGCGCCTTCCACGGTGCCGGGCCCGGCCCGGGGCCTTTCACGGCTCCCCGCCGTAGGGGGCTACGGCTTCCCGCCGTCGGGGGTCGCGCAGTTCGTTCCCGGGTTGCCGGCCGGTGGCCGGTTGCTCGCGCAGGTATCCCCGCGCCCCTGGAAAGGGCACGTCCTTCCGCAGAGGGTGCCCTACCCAGGGGCGCGGGGAACTGCGCGACAAGCCACGACGGCGGCGCACCCGGGAGGAATCGCGTACCCCCGTGGCGGGATGCCGTGGTTCATGGTGCGGCGCGGCACGCGGATAAGCTGCGGGCTGACGTCCGAGCCGTATCCCAGGAGCGTGACCCCATGAGCGTTGTGAACCCCGCCGGAGGCGACCGCACGGCTCCACGCGCCTGGCCGGACGTCCTGAGCACGCTGATCGCCGGGCGGGACCTCACCGTGGACGACACCACGTGGGCGATGGACTCGATCATGAGCGGCGAGGCGACCGACGCGCAGATCGCCGGCTTCGCGGTGGCGCTGCGGGCCAAGGGCGAGACGGTGGACGAGATCGCCGGCCTGGTCCGGGCGATGTACCAGCACGCCAACACCATCGAGGTGCCCGGCGCCACCGTGGACATCGTCGGCACCGGCGGCGACCGGGCCAAGACGGTCAACATCTCCACGATGTCCGCGATCGTGGTGGCCGGCACGGGCGCGAAGGTCGTCAAGCACGGCAGCCGCGCCTCCTCCTCCGCCAGCGGCGCCTCCGACGTGCTGGGCAAGCTGGGCGTCAATCTCGAACTCACCCCGCGCCGGGTGGCCGAGGTCGCCGAGGAGGCGGGCATCACCTTCTGCTTCGCCATCAAGTTCCACCCGGCGCTGCGCCATGTCGCCACCGCCCGCGCCGAGTTGGGGGTGGCCACCGCGTTCAACTTCCTCGGCCCGCTGACCAACCCGGCCCGGGTCAGGGCGCAGGCGACCGGCGTCGCCGATCTGCGGATGGCCCCGATCCTGGCCGGCGTGCTGGCCGAACGCGGCTCGTCCGCGCTGGTCTTCCGCGGCGACGACGGCCTGGACGAGCTGACCACCACCGCCACCTCGCAGGTGTGGGTGGTGCGGGACGGCAAGGTGGAGCACACCGCCTTCGACCCGCGCGACGTCGGGCTCGACCTGGTCCCCGTCGAGGCGCTGCGCGGCGCGGACGCGGCCTACAACGCCGACGTGGCCCGCCGGCTGCTGGCGGGGGAGACCGGACCGGTACGGGAGGCGGTGCTGCTCAACTCCGCCGCCGCCCTCACCGCCCTGGCCCCCGGCGACGGCCGCACGCTGGAGGAGCGGATCGCCGAGGGCCTGGTCCGGGCCGCCGAGTCGGTCGACTCCGGCGCCGCCCAGGCCGTACTGGAGCGGTGGGTCGCGGCGAGCAACGCGTAAGCGGGTACCGGCGGTTCGCACGGGCGGACCGCCGGGAGCGCGGAGAGACAGGCGCCGTCCACCGTTCGGACGGCGTCTTGCGCGTTCCCCGGTGTATGGCACAATCTGTTCTCAGGTCACGAGTGACAGCGTCAAGGCCCCGGCTCGCTGTCCGGCAACCCTCCGTCCGAGGCGGGGTGCCCCGGGTGATGACCAGGCTGTGGCGCAGCGAGGCCCACAGCAAGCCGGACGTGGGAGTTCTTTCATGAGCAAGCGAATGCGTTAGGGCCGATCGGCCCCGGTTCTGCCTCCGCAATTCCGCCCGATGTCTTCTGCCGCGCCACCCGCGCAGCCCTTCGCCGGCTGTGGGTGAGCGGATTTCGCCTGCCTTCCGCCGGGAGTTCGCCATGACTGTGACCACCGTTGCCTCCGACCGAGAGATTTGTACCCCGCTGCCCGTTCTGGGGCGGGACGTCCGTGTGCCGCTCGTGACCGGCGGCGAGGTGGCGTACGCCGCGCTCGACTACGCGGCCAGCGCCCCCGCCCTCCAGCGGGTCTGGGACGACATCGCCGCCTACGCCCCGTACTACGGCAGCGTGCACCGCGGCGCCGGGTACCTCTCGCAGCTCTCCACCGACCTGTTCGAGCAGAGCCGGGAGACCGTCGCCCGCTTCCTGGGCTGCCGCGACGACGACCAGGTGATCTTCACCCGGTCCACCACCGACTCGCTCAACCTGCTGGCCGCCGCCCTCCCGGCCGGCACCCGGGTCTTCGTCTTCGAGACCGAGCACCACGCCTCCCTGCTGCCCTGGGAGCGCGCGGACGGCGCCGAGGTCAGCTACCTGGCCGCGCCCCGCACCCCGGAGCAGGCCGTCGCCGCCCTCGACGTCGCCCTGCACGGCGCGCCCAAGGGCCCCAAGCTGGTCTGCGTCACCGGCGCGTCCAACGTCACCGGCGAGATCTGGCCGGTCCGTGAGCTGGCCGCCGCCGCGCACCGGCACGGCGCCCGGATCGTCCTCGACGCGGCCCAGCTCGCGCCCCACCACCCGCGTCGACATCGCCGCGCTCGACGTCGACTGGGTCGCCTTCTCCGGGCACAAGCTCTACGCCCCCTTCGGCTCCGGCGTGCTGGCCGGCCGCGCCGACTGGCTGCGCGACGCCGAGCCCTACCTCGCCGGCGGCGGCGCCACCCGCAAGGTCGCGCGCTCCGGCGCCGGGGTCGACGTCGAGTGGCACACCACGGCCGCGCGGCACGAGGCCGGGTCGCCCAACGTCATCGGGGTCTACGCGATCGCCGCCGCGTGCAAGGCGCTCGACGAGGCCGGTTTCGACGCCCTCGTCGCGCGCGAGCGCGCGCTGCTCGACCTGCTGCGGGCCGGGCTCGCCGACATCCCCGAGGTCCGGGTCCTGTCGCTCTTCGGCGAGGAGTCCGAACGCGTCGGCGTGCTCTCCTTCGTCGTCCAGGGCTGGAACTCCTCGCACTTCGCGGCGGCGCTCTCGGCCGAGTACGGGATCGGGGTGCGGGACGGGCTGTTCTGCGCGCACCCGCTGGTACGGACGCTGCTCGGGTCCGAGCCGGACGAGCCCGGTGCGTGCGGGGCGCCCGACGCGGGGCCCGGGGAGCGGGCGCTCAACGCCGATCCGGGTCAGCTTCGGGGCGGGGACGCCGGAGGAGCACGTCACGCGATTCGTCGCGGCCGTGGGGACCCTTGTTCGCGACGGCGCCGCGTGGCGCTACCGCACCGAGGACGGCCGCTGCGTCCCGGCCCGCGACTGATCGCCTCGCGCGGCGTCCCCCGGGTGCCCTCCCGGCACGAGGGTGCCCTACCCAGGGCGCGCGGGCGCGGGTCCCCTCCCGGACGAGGGTGCCCATCAGGGGCGACGGGGAACTGCGCGACCAGCCACGACGTGGCTGCGGGTCGTCACCGGCCCGGTGGGGCTGTTGCTGTCGCATCCGGACCACCGGCCGGTGGCCGGTTGCTCGCGCAGTTCCTCGCGCCCCTAGGTAGGGCACCCTGGGCCGAAAGGACACCCCGGGGTGCGGGGACGCCGCGCGAGGCGGTCAGCTGTCGAGCCCGATCGCGAAGGCAGCCTCAAGGTCATGCTGCGAATACGTACGGAACGCAACATGCGTATCCGTCACCTCGACCCCGGGAATCTTGCTGATGTGCCCGGGGATGACGTCCGCCAGATCGTCGTGGCGCGCGACACGGACCAGCGCCACCAGATCGTACGTACCGGTCACCGAGTAGACCTCGCTCACGTGGTCAAGCGCCGCGATCGACTCCGCGATCTCGGGAATCCGGTCCACAGACGTCTTGATGAGCACGATCGCGGTGATCACGGCTGGATGTCTCCTTGGGTGGGCCTGATGACGACGCTCACCTTACGCCGTGGCCGGTAGCAGACCCACGCGCACAGGAACCCGAAGGCGAAGCCGACCACATGGGCGAGGTAGGCCACGCCGGGACCGCCCTGGGCGGTCTGCGCCGCCAGCCACTGGAGGACGAACCAGAATCCGAGCACGACCCACGCGGGGAACCGCAGCGGGATGAAGAAGAGGAAGGGGAAGAGGCTGGTCACCCGGGCCTTGGGATACAGGTAGAGGTACGCGCCCAGGGCGCCGGAGATCGCCCCGGAGGCGCCGACCAGGCTCTGCGTGTCGTCGGGGTGCGCGAGGGCGAACCCGTAGGTGGCGAGGTAGCCCGCGACGACGAAGAAGAGGGCGAAGCGGACCCGGCCCATGCGGTTCTCGACGTTGTCGCCGAAGACGTAGAGGAAGAGCATGTTGCCGATCAGGTGCAGCCAGCCGCCGTGCAGGAAGATCGAGGTGAGCACGGACAGGGCCGGCACCTTCGTGAACCCGTGCGGGGTGGGGCAGCCGGCCGGCAGGTCCAGTTGGGAGACGGGCAGCCGCCCGTGGAACAGCTCGGAGGGGATCACCCCCCAGCGGTCGAAGTAGACCGCCTGCGCGCATTGCAGCGGGTGCCCGGTGCCGTAGTGGGCCGCGAAGCCGGAGAGCGGGCCGAGCAGGAAGACCACGGTGCACAGCCCGATCAGCGCGTAGGTCACGACGGGCGGACGGCGGACCGGGTTCTTGTCGTACACCGGGATGACCATGGACCGATCATGACGGAACGGGCGTAACCGGCAAAGGTCGCCTCGCCGCAGCGCGCCGCGCCTCCGAGGCCGTAGGGTGACCGGGGCACAAAAGCCCGTCCCCGCACGCCCGCACGGCCGTGACCGCGCGCACCGCGACCGCGAGTCCGACGAGAAGAGGTGCTGAGCCGATGCCGGTTCCCCTGCCGACAGCCACCACCCGCTGGCGCTGCACGCTGTGCGGAAATCTGACCAGGTTCGACGTGACCCGCTCGACCCGGGTCGTGGAGTACGTCCACCTCGATCTCGTCCGGCGAGCCCCGCGTCGAGGAGACCGACGTGCTCAGCGAGACCGTCGAGTCCGTACGGTGCCGCTGGTGCAACGCGCTGGACCAGATCGAGCTCGTCGACCGGCCGGGTGCGGGCGCCGGGGACGGTCCCGCGCAGGGTTGACCCCGTTTGCGGGGACAATGGAAGCAGCAGGCGGCGGCCGGAGGGATCGAAGGGGGCCGGGAGGGGCGCCGAGGACCGGACGGGAGTGACTGGTGGACGGTAGCGGCGGCAATCCGCGCCCCGAGACGAGCGGGCCGGGCGTCGGCGTGCCGCGAAGCGGCTCGACGGCTCGGGACGACGCCGTGGAGGGCGCCCCGGAAGGCGCTCCCGCGGACGCGGTCCCGGACGCCGCGCCCGGCGGCGCGCCCGAGTCCGGCGCGGGAACGCCCCCGCCCGACGGCGCCGACATCGACGGCGGCGCGGAAGCCGAAGGCACCGAGCCCGTCGAGCCCGCGCTCGACCGGCCGCTGCCCGAAGGCGTCCGGCACCGCGTCGTCGCCATCGCCGCCGACGCCTTCGGCGGCTTCACCTTCCCCGAACTCCCCGTCTCGCTGCGCCCGTACGCCCGCTTCACCCCCTCCCGCCGGGTGAAGTACGCGGCGACCGCGCTGGCCGCCGCCCTGGAGTCGGACGCCGCCTTCCGGCAGAAGGTCGCCTCGCGACTGCGGGACGCGCAGCCGGAGTTGACCGGCGCGCTGGACGCGGGGACGCCGCCGCCCGCCGCCGAACCGCTGGACGTGGCCGCGGCGGCGTACCTGCTGCGGCCGGCCGGCTGGGCCAAGCTCGTGGCGACCGCCGGCGAGGAGGCCGAGCGGGCCGACGCCGAGCGGGCCGACGAGGAGACGCTGCGCGAGGTCGCCCGGCTGCGCGCGGAGGTCGAGGCGCTGCACGCGCAGTCCCGTACGGACGCGGCCAAGGCACGCGCCGAACTCGACACGGTGCGCAAGGAGGGCGACGCGCTGCACCGCAAACTCCGCGCCGCGCACAGCGACGTCAAGCGCGCCGAGGCCGCGCAGCGCAAGCTCCAGGCGGAGTTGGACGAGATGCGGGCCGCCGCCGGCCACGAGCGGGCCGCCGCCGAGAGCGAGGCGCGCCGGCTGCGGACCCGGCTCACCGAGGCCGAGGCGGTCGTCGAGGCGGGCCGCCGGGCGGTGCGCGAGGGCCGCAGCGTGGAGGACGTCCGGCTGCGGCTGCTGCTGGACACGGTGCTCGACGCGGCCGCCGGGCTGAGACGTGAACTCGCCCTGCCGCCACGGGACACCATCGGGGTGCGCCCGGCCGACACCGTGGACGCGGTGGCGCCGGGCCAGTTCAGCGCCCGCGACATCGCCACCCGCGCGCTGTCGGAGACCGATCCGGCGCTGCTCGACCAGCTACTGGCCCTGCCGCAGGCGCACTTGGTGGTCGACGGCTACAACGTCACCAAGACCGGCTACCCCTCGCTGCCGCTGGAGAAGCAGCGGCTGCGGCTGCTGGGCGGCCTGGCCGCGCTGGCCGCGCAGAGCGGCGCGGAGGTCACCTGCGTCTTCGACGGGGCCGACCTGGACATGCCGGTGCTGCTCGCGCCGCCGCGCGGGGTGCGGGTGCTGTTCTCCAAGGCCGGTGAGACCGCTGACGAGTTGATCCGGCGGCTGGTGCGGGCCGAGCCGGCCGGCCGGCAGATCGTGGTGGTCTCGGCGGACCGCGAGGTCGCCGACGGCGTCGCCAAGGCCGGCGCCCGGCCGGTCGCCTCGACGCTGCTGCTCAAGCGGCTCGCCCGGGTCTGACCCGGGCCGTCCGCTACAGGCGGTTTCCCGCTTCGGCCGGTTGGGCCGATTCCGCCGGTTCTGAACTCCCGGACGATTTCCGGCCGTTCGCCTACATCGGTCGTTCACGAACGCACCAGCGCCAACTCAGCGTGCCACGACCCTCACCGGGTGTGCGAGGTGCGTAAAGAATGTGCGAAGCGGTCGAGATTTTGCCTGGAAGGATTTGAACCGATCACGGAAAGGTCACTAAGGTCTGGGCCTGTACCTCCGCGCAGTCGATCATCCAACCCGGATGACGCTCGGGGGCCGCCCGCCAGCTCGACCGGCAGGCGGCTGAAGGAAGAAGGAGACCGCCTTCGTGGCGTCCCACCGTCGTCCCAAGCCGGCAAGCCGCACGCGTGTCACGGTGCTGACCGCCACGGCCGCAGCCGCGGTCGCACTCTCCTCCCAGGCCGCGATGGCCGCCCCCGCCAAGCCGTCCGTCAAGGACGCCAAGGCCAAGGTCGACGCGCTGTACACGCAGGCGGAGCAGGCCACCGAGAAGTACGACGGTGCCAACGAGAAGCTGCATACCCTCCAGAAGGACGCCTCAAGCCTTCAGGACCAGGTGGCGCGGCAGCAGGAGCACCTCAACTCGCTGCGGGACAGCATCGGCGCCATCGCCGCCTCGCAGTACCGCAGCGGCGGTATCGACCCGTCGCTCCAGCTCTTCCTGTCCTCCAACCCGGACAACTACCTGGACCAGGCCAGTTCGCTGGACCAGATATCCTCGCTCCAGGCCGGATCGCTCAGCGAACTCCAGGACGCCAAGCGGACCCTGGACCAGGAGCGGGCCGAGGCCACCGCGAAGCTGCTGGAGGTGCAGAGCACCCGCAGCGACCTCGCCAAGCGCAAGAGCGAGGCGAAGGACAAGCTCGCCGCCGCGCAGGCCATCCTCAGCACCCTCACCTCCGCCCAGCGGGCCGCGCTGGCCGGGCAGGACGCCGAGGCCGCCAGCCGGGCCAACTCCCGGGTGGACCTCGGCAACGCCAAGGCCGCCACGGCGCGCGCCCAGGCCGCGTTCGACGCCGCGAAGTCCAGGCTCGGCGACCCGTACATCTACGGCGCCACCGGCCCCAGCACGTTCGACTGCTCCGGGCTCACCTCCTGGGCCTACAACCAGGCCGGGGTGTCCATACCGCGCACCTCGCAGGAGCAGGCCAACGCCGGCACCCGGATCTACTCCGCGTCGCAGCTCGGCGTCGGCGACCTGGTGATCTTCTTCGGCGACTACCACCACGTCGGGCTCTACGCCGGCAACGGCATGGTGCTGCACGCGCCGAAGCCCGGCGCCGTCGTGCGGTACGAGGCGATGAGCGACATGACCTTCGAGTTCGGCGTCCGGATATAGCCGCAAGCCGGACCGCCGGACCGCGGCCGCCGGATCGGCCCCCGGCGCGGGCGGCGCGCCCGACTCCCGTACGGCGTACGGGTGATGAACACCCAGCCGAGTGGCCGCCGCCAGGCGTGTGACCTGCGGCGCAGGCCCGGCACCCCGATCCGGCGCCCGCCGGACCTTTGAACTGTCCGCCACCGTCTGACTACTGTCTGCTGGCGTGGCATCCCATCGACGCTCCTCGCACCCGGGCCTGGCCGCCCGCACCACACGGGTCACCGTGCTGTCCGCGGCCGCCGCGGCCACCGCCGCGCTGTCCGGCGGCGCCGCCCAGTTCGCCGCCGCCGACCCGTCGGGCGGTACGGCCCCGGACGCGGCCTCCCGGCTGGACCGGCTCTACCAGCAGGCCGAGGAGGCCACCCAGACGTACGACGCCGCCCAGGAAGCGCCAGACGCGGCTGCGCGCGGAACTCGCCGACCTCCAGAACCAGGCCGCCCGCGGCCAGCAGCGGGTCAACGTGCTGCGCGACGAGATCGGCACTCTCGCCGCCTCGCAGTACCGCGGCGGCGGTGTCGACCCCACCCTCGCGCTGCTGATGTCGGCCCGCCCCGACCAGTACCTCGACCAGGCGACCGCGCTCGACCGGCTGGGCAGCCGGGAGGCCGGCCGGCTGGGCCAACTCCAGGACGCCGAGCGGGCGTTGCAGCAGCAGCGCGCCGAGGCCGGCGCCAAGCTCGCGGAGTTGCGGCGGACCGGGGCGCAGCTCCGGCGAGCGCAAGGCGGCCGTGCAGAGGTCGCTGGCCGCGGCCATGGCGGTCCTGCGCGGCATGGCGCCGGCCCAGCGCGCCGCCTTCCGCCCCGACGGCGGGCAGCGCGCCTCCCGCGACAGCGTGCTGCCCGGCATCCCCGCGCTCACCGACCTGCCCGCCCCCACCGGGCGCGCCGCCCTCGCCGTCGCCGCGGCCCGCCAGATGCTCGGCGCGCCCTACGTCTGGGGGGCGACCGGCCCCAACGCCTTCGACTGCTCCGGGCCTGATGCAGTACGCCTACGGGCGGGCCGGCGTCTCGCTGCCGCGCACCTCCCAGGAGCAGTTGAACGCCGGGCAGCACGTGCCGTTGTCGCAGGCGCGGCCCGGGGATCTGGTCATCTACCGCTCCGACGCGAGTCATGTCGCGATGTACGTCGGCGGCGGCGAGGTCATCCACGCTCCCTATCCGGGCGCCCGGGTCCGCTACGACTCCGTCGGCATGCTGCCGATCAACGCGATCACCCGCCCCTGATCTTGCGATGCCGCTGGGTGCCGTCACCGGCCGGGTGCCCTGCGCGGCCGTGGCCGGGCCCACCGGCCGGTGCCGTGGGTGCCCGCGCCGCTGCCGTGCCCACCAGGGGCGCCGTGCCGAGGGTGCCCACCAGGGGCGCCGCTGGGCACGAGGGTGCCCTACCAGGGGCGCGGGGAACTGCGCGACCAGCCACGACGTGGCGCGGGTCGTCACCGGCCGGGTGGGGCTGTTGCGGCCGTTGCCGGACCACCGGCCGGTGGTGGGTTGCCCGCGCAGTTCCTCCCCCAGACTCGTCCGGGGGTGCCCCCAGCGCCCCTGTAGGGCACCCTCCGGGGATGGCCCGGGCCCGCGGGTGCGGGCGGGGAGGGCGGGACGCCGTACGATCGGCGCATGGTCGCAGAGCACAAAGTGGCGCTCGCCGCAGGCACCCTGCTGGCGGCCGCCGTGCTCAGCGGATGCTCGTCCGCGACGCCGCCGGCGACGGCGCAAAGCACGGCCGACGCGGCCGTGCGGCAGACCCTCGACGCCCGCGCCACCGCGATCCTGCACCACGACCGCACCGCCTTCCTCGCCGGGATCGACCCGCACGCCCCCCGTTTCCTCGCCGCCCAGCAGCGGATGTTCGCCGACATCGCGGCCGTACCGCTCGCCGCCTGGTCGTACCACCTGGTCCGTACCGGCGCGTTCACGCTGCCGCCCGCCGCGGACGGGGTGCGCCGGACCGCCGCGGAGGTCCAACTCCGTTACGAGCTGAGCGGATTCGACACCGAGCCGGTCGTCTCCACCGCGTACCTGACGCTCGATCGCCGCGGCAGCCGCTGGTACGTCGCCGGGGACGACGACGGCGCCGCGTCCGGCCACCGCACGGCCGTACAGCTGTGGGACCAGGGCCCGGTCCGCGTGGTGCGCGGCACGCACAGCCTCGTGCTCGGGCTCGGCGCCGAGAAGACGCTGCGCGGCTACGCCGCCGACGCCGACGCGGCCGTGCCCGAGGTGCGGCACGCCTGGGGGAGCGGCTGGCCCGGCAAGGTCGTCGTCGAGGCGCCCTCCTCCCTGGACCGGATGGCCGCGCTGCTCGACGCACCGCCCGCCGACTACCGCGACATCGCCGCCGTCACCACCGGCGAGGGCGGCGGCAACGCGGCCGCCCCCGCGGACCGGGTCATCGTCAACCCGGCCGCCTTCGGCCAACTCTCCGCCTTCGGCCGGCAGATCGTCCTCACCCACGAGACCACGCACGTCGCCACCCGGCTGTCGACCACCGCGCACACCCCGCTGTGGTTCTCCGAGGGGATCGCGGACTGGGTGGCCTACCGCGACTCGGGCCGTACGGCGGCCGAGATCGCCCCCGAACTCGCCGCCGACGTCCGGGCGGGCCGCACGCCCGCCGCGCTGCCCTCCGACGCCGACTTCGGCTCCACCGCCGGCGGACTCGCCCAGGCGTACGAAGGCGGCTGGCTCGCCTGCCGGATGATCGCCGACCAGTGGTCGCCGGCCACCCTGACCGCGCCTCTACCGCTCGGTGGCCCGGGGCGGCACCCTCGACTCCCGGCTGCGCGCGGCGCTCGGCATCGGGCTGACCGACTTCACCGCGCGCTGGCGGGCCTATGTGAAGCAGGAGTTGGCGTGAGTACGCAAGGGACGGACACCGCCGAGGCGGACTTCACCCCCGAGCAGGTCGCCCGCGGACGGGCGCTGCGGCGCCGTGACGGTGCCGCTGTCGCTGGGCTCCACCGCGGTGTCGCTCGCGCTGCTGCTCTGCCTCGGGCTGACGTCCGGCGGGGCCGCGCTGGTCGGGGCGTTCGGCTCACGGCTGGGCGGTGCGGGTGGTGGGCGCGGCCGTGACCCTGGTGCTCCTCGGCGAGCTGGCCGGACTGCCCTTCGCCGCCCGCGGCCGGGTCGTACGCGTCCGGTTCGGCCTGGTCACCCAGGGCTGGGCCGGCTGGGCGGTGGACCGGGCCCGCGGCCTGCTCATCTCGCTGCCGCTCACCCTCGGGGTGCTGTTCGCCGTCTACGGGCTCGCCGGGGTCACCCGCTGGTGGTGGGTGTGGGCCGCGCTCGGCGCCGCCGCGCTGACCGTCCTGCTCTCCTTCCTGGCGCCGCTGGTGTTCGAACCGCTCTTCAACCGCTTCACCCCCATGGAGCCCGGGCCGCTGCGCGAGGCCCTGCTCGCCCTCGCCGCCCGCGACGGCGTGACCGTACGCGACGTGCTGGTCGCCGACGCCTCCCGCCGCACCACCGCGCTCAACGCCTACGTCTCCGGTATCGGGAGCACCCGCCGGATCGTCGTCTACGACACGCTGATCAGCACCGCGTCGGCCGGCGAGGTCGAACTCGTGGTCGCCCACGAACTCGGGCACGTCGTGCACCGGGACGTCGCCCGGGGCACGGCGCTCGGGGCGGTCGGGGCGGCCGCCGGGGTGTGCGTGCTGGCCGCCGTGGTCAGCTTGCGGCCGCTGCTCGACGCGGCCGGGGTGACGCACTTCGCCGACCCGCGCTCGGCGTGGCTGCTCGCCGCGCGCCGGGGCGGTCGGCGGGGCGCTCGCCGGGCCGCTCGGGGGCGCCCTCAGCCGGCGCGTGGAGCGCCGCGCCGACCGGCACGCCCTCGATCTCACCGGTTCCCCGGAGGAGTTCATCGCGATGCAGCGCCGGCTGACCGTCGTCAACGTCGGCGATCCGGCGCCGCCGCGCTGGCTCCACGTCCTCCTCGGCACCCACCCGACTCCTGCGGAGCGCATCGCCGCGGCCCGCACCGGACGCCTCCGGCGCGGCACCCCAGCCCCTGGACGCTCGACCCGCGTCGGAAGCGGCTTCCGCCGTTCCGTCGCGCCCGCACAGCCCCCCGGGTGCCGGCTGGCGGACCTGCGCGCCCGGCGGCGTGGCTCGTCGCGCAGTTCCTGCCCGCTTCGCTGGGGGGTACCCCCGGCGCGCGTGTGCATGTGACCGCACTCCGCGGAAGGGCGCGCCTCCTGAGGGCGGCGGGCAACTGCGCGGGCAACCCACCACCGGGCCGATGGCGGGAAGCCTGCCGTCGGGGTCGGCACGAGCCCCGGGTCGCTGGGGCTGGGGCAGTACCTGCGCGGCAGGCGCACTCCCGGGCCGGTGGACGGGAACTGCCCCGCCGGGGCAGGACGCGCCCCGTCGGGGTGGGCGCGCCGCTCCGCGCCGGTGAGGGCGCCCCGGGCGCAATGGCACCCTCCCGGGAGGGGACCGGGTAGGGTTCGGGGCGATGGAGAAGACTCTGATCGTGACGAACGACTTTCCGCCGCGGCCCGGCGGAATCCAGTCGTTCGTGCACAGCATGGCGCTGCGGATGGAACCCGGGAAGGTCGTGGTCTACGCCTCGACCTGGCGCGACGGCACGGAGGTCGCGCGGTTCGACGCGGAGCAGCCGTTTCCCGTGGTCAGGGACCGTACGAAGATGATGGTGCCGACCCCGCGGGTGACCCGCAGGGCGGCCGCGCTGCTGCGGGAGCACGGCTGCTCGTCGGTGTGGTTCGGGGCGGCCGCGCCGCTGGGCCTGATGGCGCCCGCGCTGCGCCGGGCCGGCGCCCGCCGGCTGGTGGCGACCACGCACGGCCACGAGGCGGGCTGGGCGCAACTCCCGGCGAGCCGCCAACTGCTGCGCAGGATCGGCGAGGGCACGGACACGCTCACCTATCTGGGCGAGTACACCCGCTCCCGGATCGCCTCGGCGCTCACCGAGCGGGCCGCCGCGCGGATGGTCCGGCTGCCGCCCGGCGTCGACGAGAAGACGTTCCACCCGCTGTCCGGCGGCGCGGTGCTGCGGGCCGGCCTCGGGCTCGCCGACCGCCCGGTCGTGGTGTGCGTGTCCCGGCTGGTGCCGCGCAAGGGCCAGGACACGCTGATCCTCGCCATGCCCGCGCATCCTGCGGGAGATGCCGGACGCGGTGCTGCTGATCGTCGGCGACGGCCCGTACCGCCACGACCTGGAGCAAGCTCGCCGGCGACGACGGGCGTGTCCGCGGCCGTACGCTTCACCGGCGCGGTGCCGGGGAGCGAACTGCCCGCGCACTACGGGGCGGGCGACGTCTTCGCCATGCCGTGCAGGACCCGCCGCGGCGGCCTGGACGTCGAAGGGCTCGGCATCGTCTACCTGGAGGCGTCCGCGACCGGCCTGCCGGTCGTGGCGGGCGACTCCGGCGGCGCGCCGGACGCCGTACGCGACGGCGAGACCGGGTGGGTGGTGCGCGGCGGCTCACCCGAGCAGGCCGCCGAGCGCGTGCTCACGCTGCTGCGCGATCCCGAACTGCGCCGGGCGATGGGGGAGCGGGGGCGGCGCTGGGTCGAGGAGTCCTGGCGCTGGGACCTCCTGGCGGAGCGGCTTGCGAGTCGCTTCTGTAGCGGCTGCGACTTCGCCGCGACGGACGGCGCCACCGGCGTTCAGGGGCACGAGCACCGCCACCGAGGCCCGGAGCGGACAGGGGCACCCCGGGCGGTGTCCCGGAACCGCCTAACGCGCGTACAACTCCTCGATCTGCGCCGCGAAGTCCTTCGCCACGACATTCCGCTTGAGCTTCAGCGACGGCGTCACATGCCCGGACTCCTCCGTGAACTGCCCCGGCAGGACACGGAACTTGCGCACCGACTCGGCCTTGGACACCGCCGCGTTGCCCTCGTCCACCGCGTGCTGGACCGCGGCCAGCAGATCGGGGTCGTCGACGAGCGCGGCGACCGTACGGCCCGGCTTGCCGTGCTGGTCGGCCCAGTGCGGCAGGAACTCCTCGTCGAGCGTGATCAGCGCGGCCACGAACGGCCGCCCGTCGCCGACGACCATGCACTCGGCGACCAGCGCGTCCGCCCGGATGCGGTCCTCGATCACCGCGGGGGCGACGTTCTTGCCGCCCGCGGTCACGATGATCTCCTTCTTGCGGCCGGTGATCGTCAGATAGCCGTCGTCGTCCAGCGTGCCGAGGTCCCCGGTGTGGAACCAGCCGTCGGAGACGGCCTCGGCGGTGGCCGTCTCGTTGTTCCAGTAGCCGGTGAACAGGTGCTCGCCGTAGAGCAGCACCTCGCCGTCGTCGGCGATCCGCACCGTGGAGCCGGGCAGCGGCTGGCCGACCGTACCGATCTTCGTGCGGTCCCACGGGTTGAAGGCGGTGGCCGCGCAGGACTCGGTGAGGCCGTAGCCCTCCAGGACGGTGAAGCCGATGCCGCGGTAGAAGTGGCCGAGCCGCTCGCCGAGCGGGGCGCCGCCGGAGATGGCGTGGGTGGCCCGGCCGCCGAGCACCGCGCGCAGCTTGGCGTAGACGAGCCGGTCGAAGACCTTGTGGGTGAACCTTCAGCCGCACCGACGGGCCGGCCGGGGTGTCCAGCGCCCGGCTGTACGCGATCGCGGTGGCCGCGGCCCGGTCGAAGATCCGGCCCTTGCCGCCGGCCTGGGCGGTGGCGCGCGCGGTGTTGTAGACCTTCTCGAAGACCCGCGGCACGCCCGAGGATCAGGGTCGGGCGGAAGCCCTGGAGGTCGTCGGTGAGGTTCTTGATGTCGGGCACGTGGCCGAGCCGGATCGGCGCCATCACGCTCGCCACCTCGACCAGCCGCCCGAAGACGTGGGCCAGCGGCAGGAAGAGCAGCACCGAGGAGTGCGCCGGTGCGGAAGAGCGGGCCGAGCCGCTCCACCACGTTGCCGCACTCGGCGAAGAAGCTGCGGTGGCTGAGCACGCAGCCCTTGGGGCGGCCGGTGGTGCCCGAGGTGTAGACGATCGTGGCGGGCGAGTCCGCGCGCGCGGCCGCCGCCCGCTCGTCCACCACGGCGTCGGAGATGTCCGTGCCCGACCGCGGCCAGCGCGTCCACCGCGCCCGCGTCGATCCGCCACACGTGCTTGAGGTGCGGCAGCCGCACCCGTACGGACTCCACCGTCTCCTCGTGCGGCTCGCGACTCCACGACCACCGCGACCGCGCCGGAGTCGCCGAGGATCCACTCGACCTGCGAGGCCGACGACGTCTCGTACACCGGCACGGTGACGCGCGCCCGCGCTCCAGATCGCGAAGTCCAGCAGCGTCCACTCGTAGCGGGTCCTGGACATCAGCGCGACCCGGTCGCCGGGCTGCACGCCCGAGGCGATCAGGCCCTTGGCCACGGCCCGTACCTCGGCGAGGAAGCGCGGCCGCCGTGACGTCCTCCCAGTGGCCCGCCGCGTCCTTGCGGCCGATCACGGCCGTGTCCGGATGCTGCGCGGCGTTGCGGCGGATCAGATCCGTCAGATTGCCGTCCGCGGGGACCTCGTACAGGGCCGGAAGGCTGAACTCACGCAAGGCTGCTGCTCCTCATCGGTGCCACGGCGCACCCGGAGGGATGGTGACGGACAGCCTGGACGTTACCCATCGGTAAAGCTCCGGCGGTAGAGGGGCAGTACAGATGTTTTCAGCATCACACACCGAGCATAGGGTGACCGCATGCGGGTTCACGTGGTGAGTGACGTCCATGGCGCGGCCGAGGCGCTGGCCCGGGCCGGGGACGGCGCGGACGCGCTGGTCTGCCTCGGCGACCTGGTGCTCTTCCTCGACTACGCCGACCACTCCCGCGGCATCTTCCCCGACCTGTTCGGCGTCGAGAACGCCGACCGGATGGTCGAGCTGCGCACCGCCCGCCGCTTCGAGGAGGCCCGCGCGCTCGACCGCGAGCTGTGGGCGGGCCTGGACCGCCGCACCGTGATCGAGCGCGCGGTCCGCAAGCAGTACGCCGAACTCTTCGCCGCCTTCCCCACCCCCACCTACGCCACCTACGGCAACGTCGACATCCCGGCGCCTGTGGCCGGAGTACGCCGGGCCCGGCACCACCGTGCTCGACGGCGCCACCGCGGAGATCGGCGGCCGGGTCTTCGGCTTCGTCGGCGGCGGCCTGCGCACCGCGATGCGCACCCCGTACGAGGTCGACGAGGAGGAGTACGCCGCCAAGGTCGCCGCCCTCGGCCCGGTCGACGTGCTCTGCTCGCACATCCCGCCCGCGCGTCCCCGAGCTGTGCTACGACACCGGCGCCCGGCGGTTCGAGCGCGGCAGCCACGCCCTGCTCGACGCGGTGCGCTCGGTCGCAGCCGAAGTACGCGCTGTTCGGCCACGTCCACCAGCCGCTGGTGGCCCGGACCCGGATCGGCCGGACCGAATGCGTGAACGTCGGCCACTTCAACCACACCCGCACCCCCTGGGCGCTCCAGTGGTGATCGGCGCCCCACCCGGGCGCGATAGCCTTCAGCCCTGATCGAGCAGGCACTTTCACCAGCACGCACCAGTAGTCCGGAGGGCCACGGCGATGGCGGAACACACGAGGTCGAGCATCACGATCGAGGCGGCCCCGGCCGAGGTCATGGGCGTCATCGCCGACTTCGGCCGCTACCCGGAGTGGACCGGCGAGGTCAAGGAGGCCGAGGTCCTCGCCACCGACGGCGCCGGCCGCGCCGAACAGGTGCGGCTGCTGCTCGACGCGGGCGCGATCAAGGACGACCACACCCTCGCCTACACCTGGATCAGCGACAACGAGGTGCAGTGGTCGCTGGTGAAGTCCCAGATGCTGCGCACCCTCGACGGCTCCTACGCGCTGGCCCCGCTCGACGGCGGCGCCCGCACCGAGGTCACCTACCAGCTCACCGTCGACGTCAAGATCCCCATGCTCGGCATGATCAAGCGCAAGGCCGAGAAGGTGATCATCGACCGCGCGCTGGCCGGGCTGAAGAAGCGGGTCGAGTCCGGTCCCGGCGCCGCCGGGGACCCGGCCGCGCGGCGACGGCCCGGCCGAGCCCGGCAAGCCGGCCTGACGGTGGCGCCGGTCCGCACCCTGCTGGTCACCGGCACGCCGCGGCGCCGGCCGCACCACGGTCGCCGCCGCGGCGGCCGCGTCCGCCGCGAGCGCGGGCACCCGCACCCTGCTCCTGACCGGCGACCACCCGGCCGTGGCGGCGCTGCTGCCGCTGGCCACGCGACGACGCCGGCCCCGGCGCCGGCCGCTCCGCCCCGTGGACGGCGTGCCCGGCCTCGCGGTCGCCCGGATCGACCCGGCCGCCTCCTTCCGGGCCGGCGCCCTCGACCTCCAGGGCCGGGTCGGCGCCCTGCTCGCCCTGCTCGGCGCGGCCCCGCTGGACCCCGAGGAGCTGACCGAACTGCCCGGCGCCGGCGCCTTCGCCCTGCTGCGCGCCCTGCGCGAGGCCCAGGTGCTGCCGGACCCGTCCGCGCCGGACGCGGCCGCGCCCGCCTGGGACCTGGTCGTGGTCGACCTGCCGCCCGTGCGCGACGCCGTCGCGCTGCTCGCGCTGCCCGAGCAACTGCGCCGCTACCTGCGCCGGTTGCTGCCCGCCGACCGGCAGGCGGCGCGGGCGCTGCGGCCGGTGCTCGCCCAACTGGCGGGGGTGCCGATGCCCACCGAGTGGGCGTACGAGGCGGCCGCCCGCGCGGACACCGAACTGGCCGCCGTACAGGCCGTGATCGAGGACCCGGGGACGTCGGTGGCCGTCGTCCTGGAGCCGGGCCCGCCGGCCGGCGGAGGCGCTGCGGACCGCGCGGACCGGCTTCGCGCTGTACGGGCACCGGCTGGCCGCGGTCGTCGCGAACCGCCTGCTGCCCACGCAGTCGGCCGATCCGTTCCTGGCCGGGCTGTCGGGAAACCAGCAGGCCCATCTGAAGGCGCTCGCCGAGCAGTGCCGGGCCGACGCCGTACCGCTGCTCGAACTCCCGCACCTGGGCGGCGAACCGCACTCCGCGGACGACCTGGCGACCGGGATCGGGCAGGGCTCGCCGCAGGCCCCCGCCGCCGGGCGGGCCGCCGCAGCCGTGGACGGTGGAGGACCGGCTCGGCGCGGACGGGCTACTTCCTGTGGACGCTGCCGCTGCCCGGCGCCACCCGGGACGGCCTGGACCTGGTGCGCCGCGGCGACGAACTCGTCGTGGACGCGGGCGGGTTCCGGCGGATCGTGCCGCTGCCGTCCGCGCTGCGCCGCTGCACCGTCGCGGGCGCCGCGCTGCGCGACGGGGCGCTGCGGGTGCGCTTCGCGCCCGACCCGGAGCTGTGGCCGCGCTGAGCCGGTCCGTCATCCGCGGCGTTCGGGTAACGTCGAAGGGGACGTCGAGGAAAACGGCGGTAAAACCCCGGAGCGCCCCGTTTGGAGCCGATCATGAGCGAAGCCACGGACCGTCCCGACCCCGACGCGTGGGCCAAGGCCAGTGCCGAGGACATCGCGGCCGAGCACGCCCGCCGGCGCGAACAGTCCGGGCCGGGCGCGGGCAGCGCGGCCGAGGAGCTGCGCCGGCTCGCGGAGGCGGTCGGCGAGGCCGTCAGCGACCGGCTGGCCACGCTCAACAGCCCCGCGGTGCAGCTCGCCGCCCAGGGCGTCCTGTCCCAAGTGCGTTCCGTTGTCGAACCCATCAAGGAACGCAACCCCGACGTCTTCGACCACCTGACCGCCGCGGGGGCCGAACTCCTGGCGGCCTACCGGTCCGCGGTGGCCCAGGCCGAGTCCCGCTGGACCTCCGGCGACGGCTCCGCGCGTTCAAGCGCTGAACACATCGACCTCGACTGACCCCCTCTCCGGTACGGTTCTCTTAGCGGGGATCGACCGAAAACTGAGGGACACATGGGACTCACCATCGGCGTCGACATCGGCGGCACCAAGATCGCGGCCGGAGTGGTCGACGAGGAAGGCTCGATTCTCGAGACCGTCAAGGTGCCGACTCCGTCGACTCCCGAAGGCGTCGTGGACGCGATCGTGGAGGCGGTTCGCCAGGTCAGCACGGGTCACCAGATCGAGGCGGTCGGCATCGGGGCCGCCGGATACGTCGACGACAAGCGCGCCACCGTCCTCTTCGCGCCCAACATCAACTGGCGGCACGAGGCGCTCAAGGACAAGGTCGAACAGCGGGTCGGCCTGCCCGTCGTGGTGGAGAACGACGCCAACGCGGCGGCCTGGGGCGAGTACCGGTTCGGCGCCGGGCAGGGTCATTCCGATGTGATCTGCATCACACTCGGCACGGGTCTCGGCGGCGGCATCATCATCGGCAACAAGCTGCGCCGCGGCCGGTTCGGCGTCGCGGCCGAGTTCGGCCACGTCCGGGTGGTGCCGGACGGCCTGCTGTGCGGCTGCGGCAGCCAGGGCTGCTGGGAGCAGTACGCCTCCGGCCGCGCCCTGGTGCGCTACGCCAAGCAGCGGGCCGCCGCCACCCCGGAGAACGCGCAGGTGCTGCTCGCCCTCGGCGACGGCACCGTCGAGGGCATCGAGGGCCGGCACATCAGCGCCGCCGCCCGGCAGGGCGACCCGGTCGCCGTCGACTCGTTCCGCGAGCTGGCCCGCTGGGCCGGCGCGGGACTGGCCGACCTCGCCTCGCTCTTCGACCCGTCCGCGTTCATCGTCGGCGGCGGCGTCTCGGACGAGGGCGAACTCGTCCTCGACCCGATCCGCAAGTCGTTCCGGCGCTGGCTGATCGGCGGCGAGTGGCGGCCGCACGCCCAGGTGCTCGCCGCGCAGCTCGGCGGCAAGGCCGGACTGGTCGGGGCGGCCGACCTGGCCCGCCAGGGCTGACGGCCGGACCGACCGCCGGGAGGGCGAAGGACGGGACATGCCGAGGGAAGGCGCCACCGTGGAGGATCTGCCGGGTTCCGCGACCGAGCCGGGGGGCTCGGCGGTCATCCGCGTACTCAGCTACAACGTCCGCTCGATGCGGGACGACACGGCGGCGCTGGCCCGGGTCATCCGAGCCTGCGCCCCCGATGTGGTGCTCGTCCAGGAGGCCCCGCGGTTCTTCCGGTGGCGGAAGGCCGCGGCCCGCCTCGCCGACGCGACCGGGCTCGTCTACGTGACCGGTGGCGCGCCGGCCACCGGACCCATGATCCTCAGCTCGCTGCGGGCCGGCGTCGAGCGCACCGAGGACGTCCTGCTGCCGCGCACCCCCGGGCTGCACCGGCGCGGCTTCGCCACGGCCGTCCTGCGGTTCGGCGGCGCGCGGCTGTCCGTGCTCAGCGCCCATCTCAGCCTCCAGCCCGCCGAGCGGGCCCGCCAGGCCGATCTGCTGCTGCGCCGCCTCGACGGCCTCGGCGAGACCCACGCCGTCGTGGGCGGCGACCTCAACGACCGCCCGGACGGAGCGGCGTTCGGCCGGATCGCCGCCCGGCTCCAGGACGGCTTCGCCGTCGCCCCCTGGGGCGGGGAGCACACCTGGCCGGCGGGGGCGGGGCACAAGCGCATCGACGCGGTGTTCTGCTCGAAGGAGGTCGCCGTGCTCGGGTGCGGGGTGCCGCACGGGCTGGCCGGCGTCACGGCGGCCGATCTGCGGGCCGCCACGGACCACCTGCCGGTGCTGGCCGCCCTGCGGGTGCCGGCGTCGCCCGGACCGGTCTCCTCCCGACGGGGTCCCGCCGGCCAAGGCCCGGCCGGACCCGGCTGAACGGTCCCGGCCGGGCGAGTTGCCGGGCCGGGCTCCGCACTGACGGTCCCGCCGGGCCGGGCTGCCCGACTGACGGGTCCGGCCGGACGGGAATCCGCCGGACAGGGTCCTGCCGGGCGGATGGCGTCGGACGGGTCAGACGACGGCGCCGCCGTGCGGGTCGTCGTCCTCGTCCTCCTCCGTGCGCATCCGGGAGACCAGGGTGGCGAAGCCGCCGATGAAGCCGCCGACGCCGACGAGGATGACCCACCAGGCCAGGTCGAGCTGGAGCAGCACGAACGAGAACAGCAGCAGCGGCCCGCCGAGCACCGCGATCCAGCCGAACTTGGTGGTCAGGTCGGCCTCGGGCAGCGGCGGCGGCTCCGGCGGCACGAAGTGCCCGTCGTCCTCGTCCTCCTCCACCTCGTAGTCGCGCGGCCCGCGGATGACCGGGTGGATGACGATGCTCCGGGTCGGCGGGCCGGCGGGCGCGGCGGGGGAGGGCTTGCCGGCGGTTCGTCCGGCTGGGTGTCCGCCGGCGGCTCCGGCTCCGGCGTCCTTGTCCGCCGGCACGTTCTCGGCCTCGGGCCAGGCCGGGACCGTGCCCGGCTCGGGCTCCGCGTCGAAGCCCGCGACGAGCGCCGCCCATGCCGCGTCCTCGTCGAGGGGCGCCGCGCCGTCGTCCTCGCGGTCCGCGTCAGCCACCGGCCGTCCCTTCCTGCGCCGCCGCGGGGGCGGACAACCGCTCGATGAAGTCGTGGGACTCGCTGAAGATCCGCTCGGCGTCGTGGTCGAGCGTGGCCACGTGGTAACTGCGTTCCAGCACGCGCTCGGTGACGTCGGTGGAGGAGACCTTGCCGAGCACCACGGCGGAGTTGGAGGGGTGCACCACGTGGTCCACCCTGCTGTGCAGGAGCAGCAGCGGCTGGGTCACCTGGGGCAGGCCCGCCCGTACGATCCGCCAGAACGCGCTCAGCGAGTGCACGGCGTGCAGCGGGGTCCGCCCGTAACCGACTTCGCTGCTGTCCTCGCGGGCGATGTCGCTGGTGATGCCGGGCACCGACGGGACGACGTGCCGCAGCACGGGCACCGCCTTGAGCTGGACGCTGTCGGCCTTCACCGAGGGGTTGACCAGGACCAGGCCGCTGACGGCGGCGCCGTGCTTCTGCGGCCAGCCGCAGCGCCAGCGCCCCGCCCATCGACAGGCCGCAGACGAACACCCGCGCGCAGGAGTCGGACAGCACCCGCAGCTCGCGGTCGACCTCGGCGTACCAGTCCTGCCAGCCGGTGACCTGCATGTCCTGCCAGCGGGTGCCGTGGCCGGGCAGCAGCGGCACGGACACGGTCAGGCCGCGCTCGGCCAGGTACTCGCCCCAGGGGCGCATGGACTGCGGCGAGCCGGTGAATCCGTGGCAGAGCAGGACACCGGTCTCCCCGCCGTCATGGCGGTACGGTTCGGCTCCGGGCATGAGCGGCACCGTGGATCTCCTGTTCAAGGACGCGTACGCGGGTACACGAAGGTCGGACGTTCAGCGTACGCGGACCCGATCCCCGGGGGTAAGCCCTCCCGGACCCCGGGGGCGTTAAGGTCATTGCGTCGGAAACCTATGGAGGCTGGGTTGTTCTACGGCGCGATGAAGATCGTGATTGGCAAGCCCATCAAGGCTGCCTTCCGCCCGTGGGTGGAAGGGCTGGAGAACATCCCGCGCGAGGGGCCCGCGATCCTCGCCAGCAACCACCTGTCGTTCTCCGACTCCTTCTTCCTGCCCGCGGTCCTCGACCGGCAGGTCACCTTCATCGCGAAGGCCGAGTACTTCACCTCCCCCGGAGTCAAGGGAAAGCTGACGGCCGCGTTCTTCAAGGGCGTCGGGCAGCTCCCGGTCGACCGCTCGGGCGCCCGCGGGGCCGGCGAGGCCGCGATCAGGAGCGGGCTGGCGGTGCTGGAGCGCGGCGAGCTGTTCGGCATCTACCCCGAGGGCACCCGCTCGCCCGACGGCCGGCTCTACCGCGGCAAGCCGGGCGGGCTGGCCCGGGTCGCGCTCGCCAGCCGACGCACCGGTGATCCCGGTGGCGATGATCGACACGGAGAAGGTGCAGCCGGTGGGGCAGGTGCGGCCGAAGTTCTCGGTCCGGCCCGGCATCCGGATCGGCAAGCCGCTCGACTTCAGCCGGTATCACGGGATGGAGGGCGACCGCTTCATCCTCCGCTCGGTCACCGACGAGGTGATGTACGAGATCATGAAGCTGTCCGGGCAGGAGTACGTCGATATCTACGCGACGGCCGCGAAGCGGCAGATCGCCGAGGCAGCGCAGCGGGCCGCGCCCCGCACCTGACGACGGCTCCCCGCCGCGGGGGTTCCGGCCGCACGCAGGGTGCGCCGCCGTCGTGGCCTGTCGCGCAGATTCCCGCGCCTGCCGAGTGGCGCACCCCTTCCGCGGCGGTGAGCCACACCAAGGTGAGCCACATCAAGGGCGCGCGAGGAACTGCGCGCTCAGCAGACCACCGGCGGGTGGTCGGATACGGACAGCAACGGTCGCGGCGGGGCGGGTGGCCGCCCACCCGCCCGGGAGGGGACGACGTGGGGATGCGGATGTCCGTCGAGCAGCCGCTGTGGCGCGCGCTGCTCGCGTACCGCGTACTGACCTGCGGATACGCGATCGCGCTGTACATCAACGCGTACGGCGCCCTGCGCCACCCCGTGGCCGCGGGCGCGTACATGGCCGTGCTCGCCGTGTGGACGCTGGCCACGGCCGGCCGCGTGCGCAACGCCGAGCGCTGCACGCCGCTCTTCCTCGCGCTCGACCTCACCGTCGCGGTGACCGGCATCCTGCTGACCGCGGCCGTGGACACCCCGCACCGCATCACCGAGGGCGCCTTCACGCTGCCGTCGATCTGGACCGCGGGCCCCGTGCTCGCCTTCGCGGTGAAGGGCGGCTGGCGGTGGGCCGCGGTCGGCTCCTCGCTGGTCGCCGCGGCCGACCTGGTCGAGCGCGGCACCCCCAGCCGCGACACCCTGCACAACGTCCTGCTGCTGTGGGTCGCCTCCATCGCCATCGGCTACGTCGTCGAGGTGGCCAGGGCCAGCGAGCGCACGCTCGCCCGGGCGCTCCAGATCGAGGCCGCCACCCGGGAACGCGAGCGGCTGGCCCGCGACATCCACGACGGCGTCCTCCAGGTGCTCGCCATGGTCCAGCGCCGCGGCGACCAGGCCGGGGGAGAGGCCGCGGAGCTGGGCCGGCTCGCCGGTGAGCAGGAGGTGGCGCTGCGTTCGCTGATCTCGGCCACCCCGCCCCCGCGCCGTACCGGGGACGGCGGCCAGGAGCCGCAGGCACCGCGCGACCTGAGCCTGCTGCTCGCACCGTTCGCCTCGGCCCGGGTCACCGTGTCCGCGCCCGGCACCCCGGTGCTGCTCGACCCGGTGGCCGCCGCCGAACTGGCCGCCGCGGTCGGCGCCGCGCTGGACAACGTGGCCAAGCACGCGGGCGAGCAGGCGCACGCCTGGATCCTGGTGGAGGACGAGCCCGACGCGGTCCTGGTGACCGTGCGGGACGACGGCCCCGGCATCGACGAGGGGCGGCTCGCGGCCGCCGAGGACGAGGGGCGGCTCGGCGTCGCCCAGTCCATCCGCGGCCGGCTGCGCGACCTGGGCGGCACCGCCGAGCTGCTGTCCGTCCCCGGCCAGGGCACCGAGGTGGAACTGCGGCTGCCCCGCTCCGCCGGTCGGCCGGACGGCGCCGGCGGCCAGGTAGCCTCGCCCGTACTCACCGAGACGAACGCGGGAGGCACCCCATGACGGTCGGCACCGCCGGCGAGCCCGGACCGGAGAAGCCCGTGACCGTGATGGTCGTCGACGACCACCCGATGTGGCGGGACGCGGTCGCCCGCGACCTGGCCGAGGCCGGGTTCGGGGTGGTCGCCACCGCGGGCGACGGCCCCGAGGCGATCCGCCGGGCCCGCGCGGCCCGCCCCCAGGTGCTGGTGCTCGACCTCAACCTGCCCGGCGCGTCCGGGGTGCAGGTCTGCAAGGAGGTCGTGGCGCACGACCCGGCGCTGCGGGTGCTGGTGCTGTCCGCGAGCGGCGAGCACGCCGACGTACTGGAAGCGGTCAAATCCGGGGCGACCGGCTACCTGTTGAAGTCCGCGGGCCGCGAGGAGCTGGTGGACGCGGTGCGCAGGACCTCCGCGGGCGACCCGGTGTTCACGCCCGGGCCTGGCCGGGCTGGTGCTCGGCGAGTACCGCAGGCTCGCCACCGAGCCGCCGCCCGCCGCCTCCGACGAGCCCGCCGCCCCCCGGCTGACCGAGCGCGAGACCGAGGTGCTGCGGCTGGTCGCCAAGGGCCTGAGCTACAAGCAGATCGCCCAGCGCCTGGTCATCTCGCACCGCACGGTGCAGAACCACGTGCAGAACACCCTCGGCAAGCTCCAGCTCCACAACCGCGTCGAGCTTGTCCGGTACGCGATCGAGCGGGGCCTGGACCGCGCCGCAGACGACCGCACGGGCGGCGACATGTGACCCGAGTCACGCTAGCTTGGCGGAGGTTGCACATCCGGCAAAGCTGGCTTGCGACGAAGGGAAGAGTCCATGCGGGTCGGAGTCCTGACCGGCGGCGGAGACTGCCCCGGCCTCAACGCGGTCATCCGCGGCATCGTCCGTAAAGGCACCCAGGAGTACGGCTACGAGTTCACCGGTTTCCGCGACGGATGGCGCGGACCGCTGGAGGGGGACACGATCCCCCTCGACATCCCGGCCGTCCGCGGCATCCTGCCCCGCGGCGGCACCATCCTCGGCTCCTCGCGCACCAACCCGTTCAAGTTCGAGGGCGGTGCCGACCGGGTCAAGCGGAACCTCGCCGAGCAGGAGGTGGACGCGCTCATCGTGATCGGCGGCGAGGACACCCTCGGGGTCGCCGCCGAACTCCACGCGCGGCACGGCGTGCCCTGCGTCGGCGTCCCCAAGACCATCGACAACGACCTGTCCGCCACCGACTACACCTTCGGCTTCGACACGGCCGTCAACATCGCCACCGAGGCCATCGACCGCCTGCACACCACTGCCGAGTCCCACATGCGCGTCCTCGTGGTCGAGGTCATGGGCCGGCACGCCGGCTGGATAGCGCTGCACTCGGGCCTGGCCGGCGGCGCCAACGTCATCCTCATCCCCGAGCAGCGCTTCGACCTCGACCAGGTGTGCGCCTGGGTGGAGAGCCGCTTCAAGATCCGGTACGCGCCGATCGTCGTCGTCGCCGAGGGCGCGATGCCGCGCGACGGGGACCTGGTGCTCAAGGACGGCACGCTCGACTCGTTCGGACACGTACGGCTGTCCGGGATCGGCGAGTGGCTGGCCAAGCAGATCGAGAAGCGCACCGGCAAGGAGGCGCGTACCACCGTCCTCGGCCACGTCCAGCGCGGCGGCACGCCCAGTGCCTTCGACCGCTGGCTCGCCACCCGCTTCGGCCTGCACGCCATCGACGCGGTGCGCGACGGCGACTTCGGGAAGATGGTCGCGCTGCGCGCCACGGACATCGTCCGGGTGCCGATCGCCGACGCCATCGCCCGGATCAAGACCGTCGACCCGTCGCTGTACACAGAGGCGAGCGTCTTCTTCGGCTGACCTCCGCCTGCTTCCACCGCCCCTTTCTGTTCCCCTTCCGTTCCCCGAAACATGCCTTGTCCGCGACTTGACCTACAGCGCTTGCCGTAGCTGATCACCTCGCCCTACCATCCGTGCACCCGGCTTGTCCGGCCGCTTCGTTTTCCCCTTGAGCACGTGAAGGAGCGCCCGGTATGACGGGTGAGGGAAAAGTGCGCGCAGCGCTTCAGAATGTGGGTGGGGGCGGCCGGCGGACGGGCCGGCCCGGCGCGCCCGTACTGGCCGTCGCCGGCGGCACGGCCTCCGGGAAGTCCACCCTTGCGGAGGCGCTCGCGCTGCACTATCCGCAGACGGTCGGCCTCATCCATCTCGACGACTTCTACGTCCCGGCGCACGATCCGCTGCTGGGCGTACGCACGCTGAGCGCGACCGGGGCCGAGATCCTGGACTGGAACCATCCCGGCTCCATCGACGAGACCGCCGTGGCCGCCGCGATCGACGCGGCGGCCACCGGCGGGCGGCACCGGCTGGTCGTGGTCGAGGGCCTGTTCGCCCTCACGCTGGCCGCCGTGACCAAGCGGGCCACCTGGCGGGTGTACGTCGACACGCCCGATGACATCCGGCTGGCGCGCAAGATCCTGCGCAAGATCGAGGTGCAGCGGCAGGACCCGAGGGTGTCCCTGCTCAACTATCTGGCCAGTGGGCGGGAGCGGCACGCCGCGCATGTCGCGCCCTCGCGGGCGGTGGCGGATCTTGTCGTCGACGGGACGGCGGACGAGTTCGCGATGATCGCGGCGGTCGCCGTCCTCCTCGGCCCGTTTCTTGCCCTGGCCTAGGCGGCGCCATACGAGGGGCCGGGGCGCCCTTGCCCCTCGGGGCGCCCCGCTCTTCCCGGGCGTCGGGTGCCTTTGCGCCCGGCGGCGCCTTCCCCGCTCCGCGGGGCGGGTGCCGTTGCGTACGAGGGCACGTTTCCAGCCCCGCGGGGCGGGTGCCGTTGCGTACGAGGTGACGCACCCGAGGGGCGCGGGGTGCCCTCACAGGGCGGCCACCACCCAGGGGCGCGGGGAACTGCGCGCTCAGCCGGCCACCGGCCGGTGGTCCGGATGCGACAGCAACAGCCCCACCGGGCCGGTGACGACGTACAGCCATCGTCATGGCTGGTCGCGCAGTTCCCCGCGCCCCTGAAAAACGGGGCGCCGCTCTGCGGAAGGGGGCCCCGGCGCCCGGGGGAAGGGGGAACCCGGGGGGTGAGGGCACCCTTGCGGGGTTTTCGGGGCGGGCTCTACGCAGTAGCCAAGGTGGAGAGGAGGGACGTGACGAGAGCCGGCCCGTTGAGAGTGAGGACGGACTCCGGGTGGAACTGGACCCCGGCGAACCGCGGCCCCCGCAACGCGTGGACATCCCCGGTCCGGGAATCCCTGCTCACCTCGATCCGGTGCATCGCCAGCTCCTCCGCGGCAGCGGCGTCGCAGCGGGCGGTGAAGGAGCTGTAGAACCCGACCGTCTCCGGCCGCCCGAAGAAGTCGATCGGCCGCTGCGCCCCCTGGAACGGCTCGTCCTTGCGGACGAGGTCAAGACCCAGCTCCGCGGCGAGCAGCTCGTGCCCGAGGCACACCCCGAGCAGCCCGCCCGCCCGTCGCCCGCCGCCGTCCTTCCAGCCGAGCCCCTCGCGCTGCCCCTCCTCGCTGTACGCCCGTACGAGATCGGCGGTCAGCGACCGCAGCAGCCGCATCTTGGGGTCGGCGCGGTCGCCCGGGTCACCGGGGCCGGGGCCGAGCACGACCGGGCCGTCGTGCCGCAGCGCCCGCTCCCGCAGGCCCGGCTCGTCGTAGCGGTGCACGGTCACGTGCAGCCCGCACGAGCGCAGCACGTGCGCGAGCATCGCGGTGAAGGTGTCCTCGCCGTCCACCACCAGGGCGTGCCCGGACATCGCGGGCCCCGCGTCGGCGGGCGCCGCGGTCTGCATCCGCAGCCAGAACGGCGCCAGGTGCGCCCGCCGGGCGTCGAGGGCGGCCCGTACCCGGATGTCGTCGGCCAGCCGCGGCCCGGGGTCTGCCCGTCGACGGCGGGGAGACGCCCGCGGGCCGTACCGGCGCCGGGCGCACCCCCAGCGCGGTGAGCACTCCGGCGGCCTTGGCGTGGGTCTCGGCGACCTCGGCCCGCGGGTCGGAGTGCCGGACCAGCGTGGCGCCGACCGGCACCTTCAGCTCGCCGCCGGGCGCGATGTCGGCGGTGCGGATGAGGATCGGCGAGTCGAGGGTCTGCGCGCCGGCCGCGTCCCGGCCGATCAGCGCCAGCGCGCCCGCGTAGTAGCCGCGCCCGCCGACCTCGTGGCGCTCGATGACCCGGCAGGCGTTCTGCACGGGCGAGCCGGTGACGGTCGCGGCGAACATCGTCTCGCGCAGCACCTCCCGCACGTCCAGCGTCGGTGCGGCCGCGCAGCTCGTACTCGGTGTGCGCGAGGTGCGCCATCTCCTTGAGCCGCGGCCCGACCACCACGCCCGCCGAGGTCGCAGACGGCGGCACATCATCTTCAGCTCCTCGTCCACGACCATCGTCAGCTCCTCCACCTCCTTCGGGTCGTGCAGGAAGTCCAGCAGGCCCTGCGCGGACGGGCCCTGCTCGGGGTAGCGGTAGGTGCCGCTGATCGGGTTCATCACGACCGTCCCGCCGGACACCCGCACATGCACCTCGGGGCTGGCGCCGACCAGCGTCCGCTCGCCGGTGTGCACCACGTACGTCCAGTACGCGCCGCGCTCGCCGCGCAGCAGCCGGCCGAACAGGGTCAGCGCCGCGGCCGGGCCGTAGCCGGGCACCTGGCCGCGGAAGGTGCGCCGGATCACGAAGTTGGCGCCCTCGCCGCGGCCGATCTCGTCGGCGATGACGCGCTCCACGATCCCCGCGTACGCCTCGTCGTCCACGTCGAAGGCGCCGCCCTCCACCCGCACCTCGGTCCGGGGCAGCGCCGCGAGCACGGTCGCCGAGCGGGAGTTCGTGGCTCTCCCGCGGCAGCAGCACGGCCAGCGGGGTGCCGTCGTCGCGGACGTCGAAGCCGCGCTCGCGGATCTGCCGGTACGGCACCAGGGCGAGCGCGTCGGTCACCGGAGCGCCGGTCGCGCCCGGGGGCAGCGGGATGTCGGCCAGCCGGTCGACGTGCTCGACCGGGCCGACCAGCACTTCCACGACCCCCTCGGGGCGGCCGGGTGCGGCGCGGTGCAGCAGGGCGAACGGCGGGCAGCCGGGGGCGAGCAGGCGCTCGACGAGCTGGCCTGCGGTGAGGGGCACGGGGTGCTTCCTTCCTGGGCGGGTCAGGGAGGGGCGGCCGGGCCGGGAAACGCCGAAGGCCGCCCCTGGGGGCGGCCTTCGCGAGGTGTGCTGTACGCGCGATTCAGCGGGCCGCCGGAGGAGCGGTCCACCAGCAGCTCTGGCTGTGCGTCTGAATGATCGTCGCGGACATGCGGCCGACCCTACCGCACGCCCGTGTCCGTGGACGGCATGTCTCACCCACTGAGCGAGCGGAAACCAGGCGGACCCGACCCCGTAATGTGGAGCCGTGACCGTGAACGCAGACACCCTTGCCGGTGAGAACACCTGGCACTCTCTTCCCGCGGCGCAGCAGCCTGAGTGGCCCGACTCCGAGGCTCTGCGCGATGTGATCGCCGACCTCGCCTCGTATCCGCCGCTCGTCTTCGCGGGGGAGTGCGACCAGCTGCGCGCCCGGCTGGCCGCCGTGGCCAGGGGTGAGGCGTTCCTGCTCCAGGGCGGCGACTGCGCCGAGGCGTTCGACGCGGTCGGCGCCGACCAGATCCGCAGCAAGCTCAAGACGCTGCTCCAGATGGGCGCGGTGCTCACCTACGCGGCCTCCGTGCCGGTGGTGAAGGTCGGCCGGATCGCCGGGCAGTACAGCAAGCCGCGCTCCAAGGCGACCGAGACCCGCGACGGCGTGACGCTGCCGACCTACCGCGGCGACTCCGTCAACGGCTTCGAGTTCACCGCCGAGGCCCGCGTCCCCGACCCCGAGCGGCTCAAGCGGATGTACCACGCGTCGGCCTCCACGCTGAACCTGGTGCGCGCCTTCACCACCGGCGGCTACGCCGACCTGCGCCAGGTGCACGCCTGGAACCAGGACTTCGTGAAGTCCTCGCCGTCCGGGCAGCGCTACGAGGCGCTGGCCCGCGAGATCGACAACGCGCTGAACTTCATGGCCGCCTGCGGCACCGACCCCGCCGAGTTCCGCACGGTCGAGTTCTACGCCTCCCACGAGGCGCTGCTGCTGGACTACGAGACGGCGCTGACCCGTACCGACTCGCGCACCGGCCAGCTCTACGACGTGTCCGGCCACATGGTGTGGATCGGCGAGCGCACCCGGCAACTGGACGGCGCGCACATCGAGTTCGCCTCCCGGATCAGCAACCCGATCGGCGTCAAGCTGGGCCCGGGCACCACCCCGGAGGAGGCGCTGACGCTACATCGAGCGGCTCGACCCGGAGCGCGAGCCGGGCCGGCTGACCTTCGTCGTGCGGATGGGCGCGGACAAGGTGCGCGACAAGCTGCCGACGCTGGTGGAGAAGGTCACCGCGTCCGGCGCGCAGGTCGCCTGGGTCTGCGACCCGATGCACGGCAACACCTTCGAGGCGGCCTCCGGCCACAAGACCCGGCGCTTCGACGACGTGCTCGACGAGGTCAAGGGCTTCTTCGAGGTCCACCACGCGCCTGGGCACCCACCCGGGCGGCATCCACGTGGAGCTGACCGGCGACGACGTCACCGAGTGCGTCGGCGGCGGCGACGAGATCTTCGTGGACGACCTGCACCAGCGCTACGAGACGGCCTGCGACCCGCGGCTCAACCGCAGCCAGTCGCTCGACCTGGCGTTCCTGGTGGCGGAGATGTACCGGGGGCAGTAGCGGCCGGCCCGGGCGCCGGCCCGGGGCACAGTCCGGAGGGGCGCGGATCACACCGATCCGCGCCCCTCGTCGGCTTTTCTCCGCCCGGGCGCCAGGTAAGGTAAGGGTTACCTCGAGCTGCCGAGGCAGCTTCCCTGGCCGTGGATCGGCGGTGACCGCGTGTACGTCTGCTCCTGCTTCGGCATCACCGAGCAGCAGGTCGAGCAGCACGCCGACGCCGGTCGCTGCACCCCCCGCCAGATCGCCTCCGCCTGCAAGGCGGGCACCGACTGCGGCTCCTGCGTCAAGCGCATCCAGGCCCTGCTGGGCCGCGGCGCCGTCGGCGCCCGGCGCGCCGACGCCGCGGCCGCCGGACCGCCGGCGGCCGCGGACCGCCGAGCGGCCGGCGCTGCGGGCCGACCGCGCCGGCCCGCCGGACGCTCGCGCAGGCCGCACTGAGACGGCCGCGGACCGCTGCCGGCTCCGGCCGTCGCGGCCCGCCGCTAGCTGCGTCCGGCTGCTCGATGAGCTGGGCGATGTACAGCGGCTCGCCGAGCTGCTCGACCAGTGCGAGCTGGGTGTCGAGGTAGTCGATGTGGTGCTCCTCGTCCTTCAGGATCGTCCTCGAAGAGCTTCGCCGAGGTGATGTCGCCCTTGGCCCGCATGACCTCGATGCCCCGCCGCAGCCGGTCGATCGCCTCGACCTCGACCAGCCGGTCGGCCTGGAACATCTCGGTGACCGTCTGCCCGACCCGGACGTGGAACAGCCGCTGGTAGTTCGGCAGGCCGTCCAGGAACAGAATCCGGTCGGTGAGGATCTCCGCGTGCCGCATCTCGTCGAAGGACTCCGCCCGGGTGTGCTTCGCGAGCTTCACCCAGCCGAAGTTCTCCTGCATCTTCGCGTGCAGGAAGTACTGGTTGATCGCCGTCAGCTCGGCGGTCAGCTGCTCGTTGAGGAACTCGATGACCTCGGGGTCGCCCTGCATGGCAACGCCGTCCTTCCTGATCGCACTCGTCCGGTCGCCGAATCCTCGCACCGTACGATCCATTCGATCCAGTAAGTGCAGGCTTACATTGCGTGGTCGTGCTTATCCGTAAATGGGCGGTAATTCGACAATCGGGCCGCCGTGGTGGGAAGCACCGCGCCCGGTCTGTCACCATGGATACATGGGCCGGTACGAACGTCGCGCGGGGGAGCTCCCCCCGGGGCAGCGGCTCCAGCGCGGCTGGCCGGTCACGCACTACGGCCCGGTGCCGCGCTTCAAGCCCGACCGGTGGGAGTTCCGGGTCTTCGGCGCGACCGAGGACGGCGACAAGACCTGCTGGAACCACGAGGAGTTCTCCGCGCTCCCGTACGCCACCGTGGTCGCCGACTTCCACTGCGTCACCAAGTTCTCCATGCTCGGCATGGAATGGGGCGGGATCGCCGCCTCCACCGTGGTCAAACTCGCGCCGCCCGCCGACGACGTCACCCACGTGATGGTGTGGGCCGAATACGGGTTCAGCTCCAACGTCCGCATCGAGGACTTCCTCGACGACCAGACGATCTTCGCCACGCACAAGGGCGGCGAGCCGCTCACCGCGGAGCACGGCTTCCCGGTCCGCCTGGTCGTCCCCCGCCTCTACGCCTGGAAGGGCCCCAAGTGGGTCCGCGGCGTCGAGTACATGACGGCCGACCGCCGCGGGTTCTGGGAGGAGCGCGGCTACCACAACCTCGGTGATCCCTGGGGCGAGCAGCGCTACTCCTACCAGGAGGAACCCGGCGACGGCCCCGAGCTGTGAGGCTCCGCCGCCGCGGCGGCGCTCCCAGTCGTCCGGGCAAGTCGCGTCCGGGCGACTCGCGTCCGGGCTATTCGCGTCCGCGCCGATCGTCCGCGCTAGTTGTCCTCGGGGCCCGCTTCGCGGTCCGTCCGCGCGGGTGAGGCACCCGGGTCCGCGGGCAGCCCGACCTCCTCGCGGTCCAGTGCGGTGCGCTCCTGGAGTTCGTCCTCGTCGGGACGTCCGGGCATCCCGCGGCTGTGCCCGGACTCGGGGTTTCCCTCGACGGCCTTGTTCGACTTGTGATGAGCCATGACCTCTCCTCAGCTTGGCGTTGCCTCTTGGCTCTGGGAGGTGGCGCGCGGGTTCGACCTGGGTGGGCGGCAGGGCGGACCGAACGACGTCGACATGGCTGCTCCCGGTAAAGAAGGGATTCCTCCCATGCAAACGCGATCCCCGCCCGGTCGCAAGCGGGGCCGAATTCCCGGAGCCGGCCGGAAATTCCCGGCTGGCGTGCGGGTGGCGCGGCCTGGAGCGGGGGCCTTCGCGGCCCGATCGCCACGTCGGCGGGGGCGGCGTAGCGTGGGGCGCACGAGCGGAAATCCGCGGTGAGGATTCCCGGACGTGAGGAGCTGAACAGTATGGGTAAGACGTCCCAGACCAATGGCCACCACGGTTTGGGTGCACGGGGCCAGGGCAAGCTGCTCTATTTCCACACCCGGACCTCCCACGCGGTCGAGCAGTCCAAGGACCAGATTCTCCGCAAGCGCCGCCGGTCGCAGGACCACTGCCGGCCCGACGGCCACTGGGCGCCGTGACGGCCATGGCTCACACATCCGACCTGACACCCGAGATCCTGGCCGCCCTGCGCACCCCCAGGCCGTATCCGGCGGTCACGCTGGCGATGCCGACCGATCCGGACTTCCCCTTCGGCGAGAAGAACCGCATCCTTCTGCGCGACGTACTCACCGAGGCCAAGCGGCAGTTGGCGGACGACCCGGACGTGCCGCGCGGCGCGCGGCTGGAGTTGCGGGACCGGATGCTGGTCCCCGAAGTGATCGAGCGCGCGGGCGATCCGCTCCCACCCCGGCGACGCGCTGGTGGCCTATCTGGCCGTGGGCGAGGAAGTCCAGGTGTGGGAGCTGACGTCGCCGGACGTCGCGCCGCGCGTGGAGTTCGGCACGGTCTTCCTGACCCGGTACCTCGTGGCCGCCGAGCAGCGCGCCCGGCCGTACCTGGTGCTCGTCCTCGACCAGGGGATGTGCCGGCTGTACAGCGGCTCGGCCCGGCAGTTGACGGAGGTGAAGCGGCACGGGTTCCCGGACGCGCCGCAGATCCCGTCGCCCGAGGACTCGCTGCCCGGGCCCATCCCGCACTCGGCGCCCTACGAGGGGCACGAGGAGCGGGTCAGGCAGTACCTGCGGACCGTCGACGCCCGCCTGAGGCCGGTGCTGAAGGAGCACGACGGGCTGCCGCTGTTCGTCATCGGCAGCGAGAAGATGCTGTCGGCGTTCAAGGGCCTCAACAGCCACGGGGACCTGATCACCGGGACGCTGCCGCTGACCGGCATGGAGACGTATCCGGCGCAGGAACTGGCGAAGCGGCTGGAGCCGCTCCTGGACGGACTTCCACGCCGGGCAGGTCACGGAGGCCGTCGCCGAACTGGACGCGGCCCGCGCCCAGGACAAGTACGCGGGCGGCGCAGCCGCAGGTGTGGACCGCGGTCGCCGACAAGCGGGTGTACCGGCTGGTGGTCGAGGAGGGCCTCGCGGTCGCGGGCCGGGTCGGCGGGGACGGCCGGGACCTGGAGGTCGTGCCCTTCCCCGAGCCGGTGACGCTGCCGGACCCGGTACCGGACGTCGAGCCGCCCGCCCACGACGCCGGTGTGGCCACCGACATCGTCGAGCAACTGGTGGAGAACGCGATGGAGGCGGGGTCCCGGGTGATGTTCGTGCCCGACGGAACGCTTTCCGCCGGTGTGGCGGCCGTGCTGCGGTACTGAACCCCCCGCGGGTGACCGGCCCGTGGGCGGTCAGTGGCCGGAAACGTGTGCGCCGGCGTCACAGCGCGTCGCTGTGGAGCCGGTGGGCGCCGCGCGACGGCATGTACGGCTCCTGCTCCGCGGGGTGGCCGCCGGCGGCGAGGACCCTAGGTCCCGCGCAGGGATTGGAGGAGGGCGACGTCGGAGGCGTGGCCGTCCGGACCGCCGGGTGTCTCGGTGATGAACGGGACCCCCGCCGTGGCCGGGTGCCGCAGGAGCCCGCGGAAGGGCTCCGCGCCGATCGCGCCCGGCCCCGATGTTCTCGTGCCGGTCCAGGTACGAACCGCACCCCGCCTTCGAATCGTTGGCGTGGACCA
The DNA here is from genome assembly GCA_963820715.1 of uncultured Actinomycetota bacterium. Classification (GTDB taxonomy): domain Bacteria; phylum Actinomycetota; class Actinomycetes; order Streptomycetales; family Streptomycetaceae; genus Actinacidiphila. Next base: position 249,244 of record CAWGAU010000015.1, read on the forward strand.
GCCGCAGCCGCCCCGCCCCCGCCGCCGAACCGAGCTCCGCCAGCATCGCGTCCACCCCGCCCGGCGCGGCCAGGTCGTGCCCGGCCGCGAAGGCGTGGCAGGTGTCCAGGCACAGCCCCACCCGCGGATGGCGGTCCAGGACGTCCAGGTACGGCCCCAGGTCCGCCGCCCGCGAGCACAGCGAGAAGCCCTGCCCGGCGGTCGGCTCCAGCAGCAGCCACGGGTCGTCGTCGTGCGTCAACTCGTCCAGCAGCGGCCGCATCAGCTCGCCCACCTGCGCGAGCGCCACCTCGCGGGTGCGCCCGCCGGTCGCCGAGCCGGTGTGCACCACCACGCCCAGCGCGCCGATCGCCCGCGCCCGGCGCAGCGAGTGCCGCAGCGACGCCACCGACCGCTGCGCGGTCGCCTCCGTGTGCGAGCCGAAGTTGATCAGATAGGGCGCGTGGACGTACGCCGGCAGGCCCGCGTCGGCGCAGCGGGTCCGGAACTCCTCGTCCTGCGCCGGGTCGCCGGGCCCGGTGGCCCAGCCGCGCGGGTTGGCCACGAAGACCTGTACGGCCTCCGCGCCGATCCGCTCCGCGTACGCCAGCCCCTTGGCCGCCAGCCCGCCGGCGGCCGGCACATGGGCGCCGACGGGGTTGCGGACCGCGCCGGGCGGGGGATCGTGCTCGGCCATCGTGGTCAGCGCACCCACAAGGTGACGGTCGCGCCCTTGGGCGCCTGGCCGCCGCCGTCCGGGGACTGGCTGAAGACCGTGCTGCCGAAGAAGATGTTGATCACCCGGACGTCGAAGCCGGCGTCCTGGAGGATCTGCTTGGCCTCGTCCTGCTTCTTGCCCGTCACGTCCGGCACGTCGAACATCTGCTGGCCCTTGGAGACGGTGATCGTCACCGAGTCGCCCGTGCCCGCCTGCGTGCCGCTGTCCGGGGACTCCAGCGCCACCTGGTCCTTGTCGGCCTGGTCGGAGAAGACCTTGCCCGGGGCGAGCACGACCTTCAACCCGGCCTGCTCCAGCGCCTGCTGCGCGTCGGTCACCGAGTCGCCGATCACGTCCGGCACGTCGACCGGCGCGCCGCGCGACACGGCGATCGCGACCGGCGTGCCCGGCGAGCGGTCCGCGGCGCCCGCCGGATCGGTGGACGACCACCCGGCCGTCGGGCACGGTGTCGCTGAACGTCCGGGTGACCGTGCCCGGCGTCAGGCTCGCCGCCTTGATCTCCTTGCGCGCGGTGGCCAGGTCCCGGCCGCGTACGTCCGGCACCCGGACGTGCTGCGGGCCCTTGGAGACCACCAGCGTCACCGCGCCGTTGCCCCGGACCCGCTGGCCCGGCGCCGGGTCGGTGGAGATCACGCTGCCGCGCGGCACCGTCAGCGAGTAGTCGTGCTTGATCCTGGTGTCCAGGCCGTCCTTCGACAGCTTCTTCTGCGCCTCGGCCTGCGGCAGCGCCAGCACGCCCGGCACCCTCGTGAACTGGCCGTCGCTGATGTACCACACGCCCGCGCCGACCCCGAGCACCACCAGCAGCGCCAGCACGACGGCGATCGGGCCGCGCCGGCCGCCCGGCCGGCGCCGGGACACCGGGGCCGGCGGCGTCTCGGGCGGCGGCGCCGGGGGCAGCAGCAGACGGGTCGTACGGTCCACGCCGTCGCCGGCGGGCAGGCCGCACCACGCTCGTCGGCTCCTCGGAACCGGGCGCGGGCGCCGGCGCGGCGTCGGCCTGCGGTACGGGCGGGGCGGCCGGCGCGGCGTCGGCGGGCTGCTCGTCCAGCTCGTCGGGGGTGAGCGTCGCGCGGACCTCGCGCACCTCGGCGAGCATCTCCACCGCGTCCGCCGGCCGGTTCTGCGGGTAGCGGGAGGCGGCCCGGGTGACCAGGGCGTCCAGTTGCGGGGCGACGGCGGGCACGACGGCCGAGGGCGGCGGCACGTCCTCGTTCAGGTGCTGGAAGATCACCTGCATCGGGGTGTCGCCGGTGTACGGCTTGCGGCCGGTCAGCATCTCGTAGAGCACCACGCCGCACGCGTACACGTCGGCGCGCTGGTCGACCGGGCCGTGGCCGATCTGCTCCGGCGCGAGGTAGGAGACCGTGCCCAGCAGGGCGCCGGTGCTCGCGCTGGTCTGCGTGTCGACCGCCCGGACCAGGCCGAAGTCGGCGACCTTGACCCGGCCGTCGTCGCCGATCAGCACGTTCTCCGGCTTCATGTCGCGGTGCACCAGGCCCGCGCGGTGGGCGGCGCCCAGCGCGGCGAGCACCGGTTCCAGGATGTCCAGGGCCGCGCGGGGCTGGAGCGCGCCGCGCTCGCGCAGCACGTCGCGCAGGGTGCAGCCCGCCACGTACTCCATGGCGAGGTAGACGTAGGTGCCGTCCGCGCCCTGGTCGAACACCCCGACCACATTGGGGTGCGCCAGTTTCGCGACGGCCTTCGCCTCACGGATGAAGCGCTCCACGAAGCCGGTGTCGGTGGCGAGGGCCGGGTGCATCACCTTCAGCGCGAGCACCCGGTCCAGGCGGGTGTCGACCGCTCGGTAGACCGTGGCCATCCCGCCGACCGCCACGCGTCCCTCGACCCGGTAGCGACCGTCGAGCAGCTGCCCGACAAGGGGGTCCTGCACGCTGGTGTCCACGAAGCCCGATTCTACGAGGCCGGGTCAGCCATCCGGCGGAACGCGCCCGCACTGTGGCCCAGCCGTGCGATTCCGGAACCCTCCCGTAACCCACCGCTTCCAGCGCGGCCCCCACTCGGTGGGCACCCTTCGCTTCCAGCGCGGCCGCTCCCACCCCAAGGGCGCCCGTTCTCCGCCAGGGTGCCCACCCCGGGCTGCTCCCCTGCGGGGCTGCGCTTCCGGCACGAGGGTGCCCTACCAGGGGCGCGGGGGGCACCCCTGCGCCCCTTGGCGGGGTGCCGTTGCGGAGGAGCCGCGCTTTCAGGGGCGCTGGGGGTACCCCCGGACGGAGTCTGGGGGAGGAACTGCGCGGCCAGCCACGATGGTGGCGCGCTGGGCCCGCAGGCCCAGCTCCCCCGGCGATGTCGCCGGATCACCGGCCGGTGGCTGGGTTGCTCGCGCAGTTCCCCGCGCCCCTGGGTGGTGGCTGCCTTCCGCGGGGGCGGCCCCCCGTTAGCGCCGCTCAAGTACGAGAGGGCGCCCGCGTGGGGGGTGGAGGGGAGGGCGTGGTGGCGGCGGGGGATGCGCCCGGCCCGACGTGCGAGCCGCCCAGCGGCGACAGCGTCCCGCATCGCCGCGGCCATGAGAACGGGCCGCTGCGCCCGGGTCACCGCCGAGGCCAGCATGACCGCCGCACACCCGAGCTCCATCGCGAGCGCCGCGTCGGACGCCGTCCCCGCCCCCGCGTCAAGGATCACCGGCACGCTCGCCCGCTCCACGATCAGCTGGAAGTTGTGCGGGTTGCGGATGCCGAGCCCGGACCCGATCGGCGAGCCCAGCGGCATGACCGCGGCGCAGCCCACGTCCTCCAACTTCCGCGCCAGCACCGGATCGTCGCTGGTGTACGGCAGCACCGTGAACCCGTCGTCCACCAACGTCTCCGCGGCGTCCAGCAGTTCGACCGGGTCGGGCAGCAACGTGTGCTCGTCCGCGATGACTTCCAGCTTCACCCAGTCCGTGCCCAGCGCCTCCCGGGCGAGCCGCGCGGTGAGCACGGCCTCGCCCGCGGTGAAGCACCCGGCCGTGTTGGGCAGCACCCGGATGCCGTGCGCTCCAGGACCGACAGCACGGACCCCTTCGCGGTCGGGTCGAGCCGCCGCATCGCGACGGTCGTCAGCTCGCGTGCCCGAGGCGAGCAGCGCCTGCTCCAGCACGTCGAGGCTGGGCGCTCCGCCCGTCCCCATGATCAGCCGGGACGTGAAGACGGCGTCCCCGATCCGCAGCGGATCGCCCTGCCCGCCGCCGGCGTCGTGGCCGGCGGAAGGAGAGCCGTTGTCGGTGATCACGCTCATGGCTCAGCCCCCCTGCACCGCGGTGAGGATCTCCACCCGGTCGCCCTCGCGGAGCACCGTGGCCGCCCAGCGCGAGCGCGGGACGACGGTCTCGTTGAGGGCGGCGGCCACCCCGGAGGGGGCCGGGGTCAGGTCGGCGACCAGCGCGGCCAGCGGCAGCGGGGCCGGCAGCGCGCGCGGGGCTGCCGTTGACCAGCACGGTGATCGAGGTCGTCATACCGTCTGCTCCTCACGGGCGCGGGCGAACCGGTCGGCCGCGAACGGCCGTGCGTAGGGCGGGAGTTCGCCGGTCGACAGCACCTCGCCGAGTACGTCGCCGGTGACCGGGGTGAGCAGCACGCCGTTGCGGTGGTGCCCGGTGGCCAGCAGCAGGCCGTCCAGCGCGGTCGCGGCCGAGCAGCGGGGCGTTGTCCGGGGAGCCCGGCCGCAGGCCCGCGAGGGTCTCGGTGAGCGGGAGTTCGGTGATCCCGGGCACCAACTCGTGCGCGTCCCGCAGGAGTTCGTACACCCCGCCGGCCGTGACCGTGGTGTCCCAGCCGAACTCCTCGCTGGTCGCGCCCAGCACGAGTTCGCCGTTCTCCCGCGGCACCAGGTAGACGTGGCTGCCGCGGACCACGGCCCGTACCGTGCGGGACAGGAAGGGCCGTAGCGACGGCGGAATCCGCAGCCGCAGGATCTGGCCCTTCACCGGGCGCACCGGCGGCAGGACGTCCGGCGGCAGGCCCGCGAGCCGGCCGCTCTCGCTGCCCGCGGCCAGCACCGTACGCCCGGCGCCGACCGCCGTGCCGTCGGCGAGTTCCGCGCCGGTCACGCGGTCGCCCGCGCACACCACCCGGGCCACGGCCGACCGCAGGAAGGCCACCCCCGCCGACTGCGCGGCCCGCAGCAGCGCCGTGGCCAGCCGGCGCGGGTCGACCTGGTGGTCGCCGTCCACCCGCAGGCCGCCGCGCACCGCCGGGGCGAGCAGCGGTTCGAGCCGGCGGCAGTCCCGGCCGCTGAGCCACTGCGACTCCAGGCCCAGCGAGGTCTGGAAGGCGTGCAGGTCGCGCAGGTCCGCGCGGTCGTCCGCGTCGAGCGCGACGGCCAGGGTGCCGCAGGGGCGGTAACCCGTGTCCAGGCCCGTCGCGTCCGTCAGCTCCGCGACGAAGTCCGGGTAGCGGGACGCCGAGGCGAGGTTGAGGTCGAGCAACGTCTGCTCGCCGTACTGGAGTTCGGTGACCGCGGCCAGCATGCCCGCGGCCACGTGGGCGGCGCCGCCGCCGGGGGACGGGTCGGCGACCGCCGTCGCCAGGCCCTGCTGGGCGGCGCGCCAGGCGGTGACCAGACCGATCAGTCCGCCGCCGATGATCAGGACGTCTTTGCGCATGGGGTGACGGCTTCTCCCTTCGCCGGCATGACCCGGATCAGGTTCGTACGGTCGGCGGCCGGTCAGCCGCCCTCTCAGCCCAGTGCGTCCGGGCTCCCGCGTGTTGGCTGGCGGCCAGCGTACAGCGGCGGCCGCCCCGGGATCGGGGCGCCGCCGGCCCGCTCTTGGCCGCAGTACGCGGGAACGAAGCGCGGCGACGGGCTACCGTGATCAGGTGAGCGAGCGCAGCGCGGTGATCATCGGCGCCGGCATGGCCGGCGTCCAGACGGCGGTGGAACTGCGCCGCCAGGGCTGGCACGGACCCGTCACGCTGATGGGCGACGAGCCGCACCCTCCGTACGACCGCCCCCCGCTGTCGAAGTCGGTGCTGCTCGAAGCGGGCGCCGGCCGGCCGCTGGACGTCCGGTTCGACGTGGACTTCGCCGCCCTGGGCGTCGACCTGCGCCTCGGCGTGCGCGCCGAGGCGCTGCGCGCCGACAAGCACGAGGTGGTCACCGACCAGGGCTACGTACGGTACGACCGCCTGGTGCTGGCGACGGGCGCGTACGCCGTCGCGCTCCCCGGCACGGCGGGGCTGACCGGCGTGTACCCGCTGCGCACCCTGGACGACGCGACCGCGCTGCGCCCGGTGATCGCGCGCGGCGGCCGCGTGGTCGTGGTCGGCGCCGGCTGGATCGGCGCGGAGTTCGCGACCGCGGCGCGGCAGGGCGGCTGCGAGGTCACCGTGGTGGAGGCCGCGGACCGGCCGCTGGCCGAGGTGCTGCCCGCGTCGGTGACGGCGTACATGCGCGGCTGGTACGAGGAGGCCGGCGTGGAGCTGCGGACGGGCAGCCCGGTGGCGGCCGTGGAGCCCGGCGCCGTGGTGCTCGCGGACGGCGAGCGGATCGCCACGTCCGCGGTCGTGGTCGGTGTCGGCGCCCGGCCGTCCACCGGGTGGCTGGCGGGTTCCGCGGTCACCCTCGACCCGCAGGGCGCCGTCCGCGCCGACGACCGGCTGCGGACGACCGCGCCCGACGTGTTCGCGGTCGGCGACTGCGCCTCCTTCCCCTCGGCCCGCTACGGCCGCCGGCTGCTGGTGCACCACTGGGACAACGCGGTGCAGGGCCCCCGCACGGCGGCGGCCAACATGCTCGGCGGCGACGAGGCGTACGACCCGGTGCCGTACTTCTGGTCCGAGCAGTTCGGGCGGTTCGTGCAGTACGCGGGGTTCCACACGGACACCGACACGATGGTGCCGCGCGGCGACCCGGCGGGGCCCTCCTGGTCGGTGCTGTGGCTGCGCCGCGGCACCCTGGTGGCCCTGCTCGCGGTGGACCGGCCGCGGGACCTGGCGCAGGGCCGCAAGCTCGTCGCCCGGTCCGCCGCCCTCGACCCGGCGCTGGCCGCCGACCCGGCCGTACCGCTGAAGACCGCCGACGCGCTGAGCCGCGCGGGCCGCGGCCGCCGGCCGAGGACCGGACCGGGGCGGGGCCTCGCGGCCCCCGGAACGGCCCCGGGACGGCCGCGTGCCGCAGCACATGTCCGTGCCAGATGGCAGGCTTGTCCCGTGACTGTTTTCTCGTCGGTTGACGCACACATTGACGCACTCGTCCCCTCGTGGCTCACCCTGCCGGAGGTGGCCGAGCGCCTCGGCCTCGAAGTGACCCGAATCCGGCCGCTGATCAAGGAGGGCCAGCTCATCGCGGTGCGCCGCGGTGAGAACAAGGTTCTGATGGTGCCCAGCGACTTCATCGGGGACGGAAAGATCCTCAAGGGCCTGCCGGGCACGCTGACCCTGCTCAAGGACGACGGGTTCACGGACGACGAGGCCCTGGAGTGGCTCTTCACCCCGGACCCGACCCTGCCCGGCACCCCGGCGCAGGCGCTGCGCGAGAATCGCGGGACCGAGGTGAAGCGCCGCGCGCAGGCGCTCGCCGTGTAGCCCGCGCCCGGCCGGCGGCCCGACCAGGCCCGTCCGCGCCGGGGCACCGACCTGGGGGAGCCCGGATGCCCGCCGCCGCACGAGCCGACGCACACGCCGCCGGAACCGCAGCCGTACCCGCCGCCGATGGCGGCGCCGGCCCGCGAGCAGCCGCCGCCGACCTCCGGGCCGCGACGGCCGCCCCCGGGTCCGCCCGGGCGCGGCTCGCCGCCGCCCGGCTGTACCTGTGCACCGACGCCCGCAGCGGGCCCGGTGACCTCGCCGCGTTCGCGGACGCGGCGCTCGGCGGCGGGGTCGACGTCATCCAGCTCCGCGACAAGGGCATCGAGGCCCGCGAGGAGCTGGCCGCGCTCGCCGTGCTCGCGGACGCGTGCCGCCGGCACGGCAAGCTCCTCGCGGTCAACGACCGGGCCGACGTCGCGCACGCGGCGGGCGCCGACGTCCTGCACCTGGGCCAGGGCGACCTGCCGGTGCCGGCCGCCCGCGCCCTGCTGGGCGAGCGCGTGCTGATCGGCCGGTCCTGCCACACCGAGGCGGAGGCCGACGCGGCCGCCGCGGAGAGCGGCGCGGACTACTTCTGCACCGGCCCGGTCTGGCCCACCCCCACCAAGCCCGGCCGCCCCGCGCCCGGCCTCGGCCTGGTCCGGCACGCCGCCGCGCTCGGCACCGACCGCCCCTGGTTCGCGATCGGCGGCATCGACGCGGGCAACGTCCACGAGGTCCTGGACGCGGGCGCCCGCCGGATCGTCGTGGTCCGGGCGATCACCGAGGCCGCCGACCCGGCCGCCGCCGCGGCGGAGCTGGCGAAGATCGTACGGTCCTACGCCGGCTGACCCGCCGGGCCCGTCCCGGAGCCGAATGTCCACAGGGTGGACGGGAAACGACCGATAAACGGACATTGCCAGCCATATGGCAAGCTGAGACGACCCGGTCGCGGCCGACCACCGCTAGCCTGCATGCATGGCCACCGGCACCTCATCCACGCGCACCGACCGATCGGTCACCATTCGTGAGCTGCTCGCGTCCGGCAGGCAGTCGTACTCCTTCGAGTTCGCCGCGCCGCGGACCGAGAAGGGCGAGCGGACGCTGTGGAACGCGATCCGCCGGATCGAGGCGGTCGCGCCGACCTTCGTCTCGGTCACCTACGGCGCGGGCGGGTCGTCCCGCGAGGGCACGGTGCGGGCCACCGACCGGATCGTCTCCGACACCACGCTCACCGCCGTGCGCGCACCTGACGGCCGTCAACCACTCGGTGGCCGAGCTGCGCAACATCATCGGCCAGTACGCCGACGCCGGCATCCGCAACATCCTCGCGGTGCGCGGCGACCCGCCCGGCGACCCGCTGGCCGAGTGGGTCCCGCACCCGCAGGGCCTGACCTACGCGGCCGAACTGGTCCGGCTGATCAAGGAGTCCGGCGACTTCTGCGTGGGCGTGGCGGCCTTCACCGAGATGCACCCGCGCTCCACCGACCTGGCCGGCGACACCCGGCACTTCCTCGACAAGTGCCGGGCCGGCGCCGACTTCGCCATCACCCAGATGTTCTTCGACGCCGAGGACTACCTCCGGCTGCGCGACCGGGTGGACGCGGCGGGCTGCACGGTGCCGATCATCCCCGAGGTGATGCCCGTCACCAACGTCCGGCAGATCGAGCGCTTCTCCCAGCTCGGCAACGCCCCCTTCCCCCCCGACCTGGCGGAACGCATCCTGGCCGTGCAGGACGACCCGGCCGCGGTCCGGGCGATCGGCATCGAGTTCACCACCGAGATGTGCCGGCGGCTGATGGCCGAGGACATTCCCGGGCTCCACTTCATTACTCTTAACCACTCCACCGCTTCGCTGGAGATCTACGAGAACCTCGGGCTGCACCAGCGGGCGGCGTGACACCCCCTAGGTGAGGAAGTGGGCGCATGGGCTACTCGGTGCTCTACATCGCGTTCGCGCATCGTCGCGCTGTGGCTGCTCGGCGAAGTGCTGCTCCAGTACAAGGCCAGGCTGCGCTGGCGGGTGCTGGCCTTCGCCGGCTTCCTCGGCGTGGTGGGCGGGGTGGCGCTGCGCGAGGTGGTCGTCATCGTGCTCGGCGCGCTGGCCTTCGGCACCGGCCAGACCTTCGTCACGCTGTCCTACAAGCGCGGCTTCTCCACCGGCTGGGCGCTCGGCGGCCGGCCCGGCTCCAGCCGCCGCCGCAGGGGCGCCGCCCCGCGCGTCACCGAGCCCGTCCTCGAAGTCACCCCGGTCGAGGAGGAGCCCGTCGCGGCGGCCGCCCCCGGCTACGGCCGGCCCGACGGCGGACAGGCCCGGGCCCGGCCCGGCCGAGCCGATCTACCAGCCCGTGCCGATGCACGAGGACAGCGGCGAATACCCGCTCTACGACGGCCAGTCGACGTACACCCCTGACCCGTACACCAGCGGCGGCTACGAGGGCTACGGCGCGCAGGTCTACGGCGACTGGACCGCCCAGCCGCAGACCGCCGCCGCCTCGGCCCCCTCGGAAGGCGGCTACCCGGGCGGCTACGACGGCGCCGCGTACACCGGCGGCTACGAGCAGTACCAGCCCCAGCAGCAGCCCGGCTGGGACACCCCCGCCCCCGACTACGGCTACCAGCAGGCCCCCTACCAGGAGCAGCCCGCGGCCGCCGCGCCGGGCTACGACGGATACGGCTACGGGCAGGGCGCCGGCGACTGGCAGTCCCAGCCCCAGCAGCCCTACCCGCAGGCACCGCCCCAGCCCGCCGCCGACCCGTACGGCTCCTACGGCTACGAGCAGCAGCCGTACATCCCGCACCAGCAGCAGGCGCCGTACGAGCAGCAGCAGCCGCAGCAGGGCGAGCCCGCCGCGGAGTACGCCGACCCGTACGACCCGTACCGCTACTGACGCCGCAGGCGCGCTGCGGTCAGCGGCCGCCGAGCAGGGACGGCAGGCGGGCGGCGGCCATGCCGAGGCCGCCCGGGCCCAGGTCGCTCGGCCCCAGCCCGCTCGGCCCGGTCCACCGCGCGGCGGGCCCGGCCGCGGCCACGTGCGGGAAGTCCCGCAGCAGCGTCTCCTCCTTGTACCGGCCGCAGCCCTCGTGCCAGGTCAGGATGCCCGCCATCCAGTCCCGCAGCTCCTGCGCATAGCCGAGCAGCACCGTGCGGGCCGCCTCGTCGAGCGAGAACTCCTCGAAGAGCAGCGGCAGTTGCGTCCCGGTGATGTGCTGGAACTCGTCCATCCGCGCCGCCATCAGGTCCCCGACGACGTCCATCGCCTCCTGCGGCCCGCAGTCCAGGAAGTTCTGCACCACCAGCACCGCGTTGTGGATCTCCCCCTCGAACTCGATCTCCTTCCGGTACGAGAAGACGTCGTTGAGCAGGCAGGCGAAGTCCGCGGCGGCCACCTCCATGGCCTGGACCGGCCGGGAGCCGTAGACCTCCTGCGGCAGCGCGCTGCCGTGGCCGATCCGCGACAGGCTCATCGTCAGGTCGGAGCCGAAGGTCTTGCGGCGCATCTCGATGTAGTCGACCGGGTCGGGCACCCGGTTCTGCTTCTGGTTGGCCACCTCCCACAGCCAGCTCTCGCACATCTCCTCGATCGAGGTACGGAACCGCTGCCGCGCCCCGGGGTCCATCGGCCCCGCGGTGCGCTGCCACAGGTCGGCCAGCGACCGCTCCAGCACGGTCAGCGGCGGCGGGACGGCGCCCGCGTCCAGCGGCATGAACAGCTTGAACCGCTCGGTGGTGATCCGGGCCGCCGCCATGTCCGAGGCGCGGCCGAAGACGATCGGGTAGTAGTCGTCGCCGTAGGTGCCCCAGGTCAGCCAGTCCGTCGTCAGGTCCAACTCCTGCTGGGACGCGGCCGGGTGGATGCCCGCCGAGCACAGCGCGAAGTCGTACGCGGCGAGCTTGTCCGCGTTCCACAGCCCGCCCGGGACCGGGAAGCCCGGCTCCGGGTCGAGCATGCCCATCGCCCTGGCCCACTCGCAGCGCTGTGCCGCCGCGAGCCGTCCAGGTGCGGGCTGAGCGTCGTCTCGAACGGCATCGGGACCGGCGCCCGCTCCACCCGGCCGACCTGCTGGTGCGGCACATGGCCGAAGGAGCGCAGCCGCTGCGGCATCGTCGCCGCCAGCGAGGTGAGGATCTGCGCGGCCGACGTGCCCAGCCCGGTCGGGCCGCCGAGCACCCCCACCGCCCGGGCGCCCTCGCCCGCCCCGTTCATGTACCGGCTGGAGCGCAGGTGCCACTCGTGGCCGCCGGACTGCCAGTCCTGGAGGCCCTTGACGTACGCGAACACCGCGAGCCGCTCCTGCGGGGTCAGCGCGAACCGGTCGAAGAGCGGCTCCACCTCGGTGAACGCGGTGTGCTCGAACTGCTGGAGCCGCGAGGTCAGCAGCTCGTTGACCCGGTCGGCGGCCTCCTGCGGCGCCAGGCCGAGGAAGCGCTCCAGCACCAGGACCGCGTTGGACAGCTCCCCCTCGTCCTCGATCTCGCGCTGGTACGAGAACAGGTCGTTGCGCAGGTGCACGCCGTCCGCGAAGCAGTCGCGCAGCACCCGCATCGGGCGGCTCGCCGCGACCCGCGCGGGGACCTCGGCGTTCGCCGCGTGCTCGATCAGGTTCGCCGACCAGGGGGCGCCGCCGACCTTCCGGCGCATCTCGATGTACTCGATCGGGTTCGACACCCGGCCCGCGTTGATGTTGGACAGCTCCCAGAGCGACTCCTCCAGCAGGTGGCGGGTGCTCTCGTGGAAGCGGCGGCGGAAGTCCCGCGACATGGTCGGCACGGTGCGCGCCCACAGGTCGGCCAGGCCCGCCTCCACCTGGTTCGTCGGCTCCGGCACCGCCTGTCCGAGGTCCACCGGCATGAAGGCCGGCAGCCGGTCCAGGTACTCCTTGGCCCCGGCCATGTCCTGGCTGCGCTTGAAGATGTCCAGGAAGTGGTCGTCGAAGAAGAACACCCACACGTACCAGTCGGTGACCAGGTCCAACTCCGGCCCCGACGCGTCCGGGTGCGTGTACGCGCACAGCAGCGCGTAGTCGTGCGAGTCGAAGTCCGACTCCTCCCAGATGCCCGAACCCTCGATCATCGCCAGCTCCCGGGCCCACGCCTTGGAGTGCTCCCGGGCCCGTTCCAGATGGGGGTTGAGCCGTGCCGGGTACGGTACGTAGAACTCCGGCAGTTCGAAGGGCTGCGGCATCTCCGTGTGGCCTCCCACGTCGGCATCCACGATCAGCCCCCACGATCGGACCTGCCCGCCCATCCGTGTCCCGCTTCCGCGCCTTTTCCCCCCGATGAGCTGAATTCGCCCCGCGCGGCGCTTAAGGATCTTCCCCCCGGGTTCACGGTTCCCGGGCCCCGGCGGAGGGTGGTGTCCGTACCTCTTTTCCGCCGTGGCGGCGGGACGCGGGACGTCGGAGCCCGGCGGTGCCGGGCGGGGCCGGCCGACCCTCGGGCACAAGCCGACCTCGGGCACAAGAGCGAGAAGCGAAAGCCTCAGCGACTCCCGCCGGGCCCCCCGGCGATCAGATCGGCGGTGATGGCCGCCGACATCCCGGCGTGGGGCAGCCCGCCCCCGGGATGCGCGTGGGAGCCGACACGGTAGAGCCCGGGCAGCGCACCGGAGTTGGCCGGCCGCAGCAGCGCCCCGCCCGCACCCGCCAGCGCGGGCGCCGGCACGGACCCGCCCGGCACCCCCGTATCCCGCTCGGTGTCGGCCGGAGTGCGGATCTCCCGCCACAACTCCCGCCCGCGCAGCCCCGGTACGGCCGCCTCCGCCGCGGCGACCATCCGCTCGGCGACCTCCTCGGCCGCCTTGCCCGCGTCCCAGTCGACCCCGCCGCCGGCCGCGTCGCCTGCGCCCGCCGCATGCCGCGGCACGGTCGCCGTCACGGTGACCGCCTCGTGCCCGTCGTCCGGCCGGCAGGCGGCGTCGTCGGGCCGCAGTACGGTCACGGTGGGCGCGCCGTCCCACGAGCCGCCGCCGCGCCCCGCGAACACCCAGTCCAACTCGCCGTCGCCGTCCGCCGCGTGGACGACCGTACGGTGCACCGCCCCCGCTGTCCGCGCCCCGCGCAGCGCCAGGTGCACGGTGAGCCGCCCGGGCTCCCCGGTCCGCCCGCCGAAGCCGGGCAGCGCGGGCAGCGGCGCCCCCGCGACCACGACGTCCGCCGCGAGGACGCTGCCGTCGTCGAGTTCGACCCCGGCCGCCCGGCCGCCCTCCTCCAGCACGCGGGCCACCCCGGCCCCGAACCGGAAGGCCACCTTGCGCGCGAGGCACCGCTCGTACACCGCGTCGGCCAGCGCCCGCATGCCCCCGCGCACGTACCAGACGCCGAACGTCTGCTCCACGTACGGCAGTACGGCCGCCGAGGCGGGCGCGGCGCGCGGGTCGAGACCGTACCCGAGGGCGTAGCTCGCCGAGCAGCGCGGCCAGCCGCGGATCGCCCAACTCCCGTGCCCCCACCCGCGCCAGCGGCCCCGGCCCGCGCGCGCCGCGGCGCAGGAGCCCGCGCCGCCCGCCGCCCGCGGCCGGGTACGGGTCCCGGTGCAGCGGCGCGGTGTCCGCGGCCAGCGCGTCCTCCAGCAGCGGCCTGCGCATGGCCTCCCACGCCTCCCGGGCGCGGACCATGACCTCGCTCCACCGCTCCCCGCTGCCCGGCCCGCAGGCCGCGTCCAGCGCCTCGATCACCCCGGAGCGGGAGGCGTTGGGCAGCGAGAAGTCAGTGCCGTCGGCGAAGAGGTGGCGGCCGGCCGGGTCGGTCTGGACCAGCTCGACCAGGCTCTCCAGGCTCTCCCGGCCGGTCTTGACGAACAGGTCGCGGTAGACGGCGGGCAGGAGCAGCAGCCCCGGCCCGGTGTCGAAGGCGAAGCCGTCCCGGGCGAACCGCCCGACCGCCCCGCCGTACGTCGCCGTCCGCTCGTGCACGACCACCTCGTGCCCGCCCGTGGCGAGCCGGGCCGCCGCCGCCAGCGACGCGCAGCCCCGCGCCGATCACCGCAATCCGTGCCATGCCAGGGAGGGTAGCCGTGACCTGGTGCTCAGACCGCCGCCGGGGTGCCCCGGCCGCTCCGGCCGCGGCCGTCTCCGCCGTCGCCGCCCGGGTCGCCGCTGCCACCGCGCCGCCGCTCGCGCCTGCGCCGCACGAAGCGCCGGATGCGCGAGAAGAGGAGGACCACCACGGTCAGGCCGGCGGCCAGCAGCGTCGCCGCGACGATCGCGGCCGGCAGCGGGTGGAAGAGCGCGAACACCACGATCGCGGCCACCGCCAGGTCCTCGCCGAGGCTGACCACGATGTTGCTCAGCGGCTCGGGCGAGGTGTTGACCGCCATCCGCGTGCCCGCCTTCACCAGGTGGCTGGCCAGCGCGGTGGAGCCGCCCACGGCCCCGCCGCCAGGTGCGGGAGCGAACCGTCGTGCCCGGCGAGCAGCGCCGCCACCACGGCTCCCGCGACCGGCCGGATCACGGTGTGCACGACGTCCCACGCGGTGTCCACGTACGGGATCTTGTCGGCGACGGCCTCGCACAGGAAGAGCAGCGCCGGCGGCCACCAGCACGTCGGTGCGCTGGAGCGACGCCGGCACCTCGCCGGTCGCGCCGGTGGCGCCCATCAGGCCGAGCAGCAGGACGACGGCGTAGGCGTTGATCCCGCTGGCCCAGCCGCTGGTGAACACGAGCGGGAGTACGGACATGCCGCGTAACTCGTAGCGAACGGCGGTCGCGCCCCGAGTGCAGGTGGGCGAAACAACTCGGTGGTGAGTACCGCTACTCAGGCGGCCGGTTGAGTATCTGCACGGATGGTCCGGCACCTGCGGAAACGGAAGAGTGTGCGGTGCGGACGGGACGGGAGCCGGGAACCGCCGACACGGGGCGGCGGACTCGGCTCCGGCCGGACGTGAACGGGGGTTCGCAGAGGGGAAGCGCTGTTCCGGCACGGCCAGGGCGGGAGACCGCCGCGGGCCGCGGCGGAACAGCGCTTCCCGCACCGTACGGCGCCGTGGCACGCTCCGGCGCCGTACGAACCGGCGGCGATCGTCGGGCGCGCCCTGTCCCGGCTGCTCCGGGGCCGCGTGCTCACCGGCGGGCGGCGGCCCCGCCGACGCGGCCCTGGAGCAGCCGGGACAGCGCCGCGTGCACCTCGTCGACGCGGCGCTCGGGCTGGAACGCCTGCCAGTCGAGCGCGGCGACCAGCACCATGCCGAACAGCGCGGACGCGGTCAGCGGCACGTCGATCTCGTCGCTCACCTCGCCCGCCGCGACCGCCTCGCCGAGCACCTTCTCCACGACGGCCACCGCCTCCTGGCGTACCACCATCAAGGTGTCCTGCCAGGTGCGGTTGGTCCGCCACAGCTCGGCGACGTAGAGCTGCGTGAAGGACGGGTAGCGGACGATGAAGTCCAGCCCCGAGCCGGATCATCGCGTCCAGCGCGTCCACCCGGCTGCCGCCGCGGGCCTCCTCCTCGTCCGCGGCCCGCTGCAGCGACGCGGTGAGCAGCCCCACGCCGTGCCGCAGCAGCCCCTCGAACAGGTCGTTCTTGCTGGCGAAGTTGTAGTAGACGGTGCCCTTGGCGACGCCGGCGCGCTCGGCGATCTCGTCGACCGTGGTGGCGGAGAAGCCCTGCTCGGCGATGAGGGTGACGGCGGCCTCGTACAGCTTCTGCCGGGTGGCCTGACGTCGTGCGGTGGTCATGGCCTTGATTCTGCCTCCCGGAAGGCCGCCGCGTGCGCGTGATCGGCACACCGGGCATACGGGCGATGACCAGCGGTGATCGGCGAAAGCGCAGCTCAGGGCCGATTGTCAGTGGTCGGCCCGATGATGGGGGCCGTTGGAGAAAGGAGGCTCGTCATGGCCGTTCCCGCCGGAGACATCCATCCTGTGCTGCGCCGCGCCACCGCGTCGCCCGCCGCCCTCGACCTGCTCACCCAGGCACACCTCGGCCTCCAGGAGGCCGCGTCCCTGGATGCCCCGCACGAGCGATACGCCACCGCCCACCTCGCCGCGCTGCGCACCGCGGCGGCCGTCCTGGCGGTCCGCGGCCGCCCCGAGCCGACCGCCCGGCGCCGCCGCCGCATCCGCAGCGCCTGGGAGGTGCTGCCCGAGGTCGCGCCCGAACTGGCCGAGTGGAGCGCCCTGTTCGCGGCCGGCGCCGGGCGCAGGGCGCGCGCCGAGGCCGGCATAGCCGGCGCCGCCACCGCGCGGGAGGCGGACGACCTGCTCCGCGACACCGGCCTGTTCCTGCGCCTGGTCGAACGCATGCTGCTGCTCCAGGCCCGCCCGGCGACGACCACCGCTGAGGCCTAGAGTTGGAGCCGCCCCTGAAGCAGAGCACCGACCGCGAGGAGAGCCGCCCGCCATGTCCCGTGAAGGAGGGGTGGACCCGATCCGCCCCCGAGCCAGCCTCCGTACCGCCGTGGTGTGGGAGGTCCTGCGGGACGCCCTGGAACGCCGGACCAAGACCGCGGACCGGGCCGGTGCTCGACGTGCTGGACACCGGCGGCGGCACCGGCAACTTCGCGGTGCCCGTCGCCCGCCTCGGCCACCGCGTCACCGTCGTCGACCCGAGCCCCGACGCGCTCTTCGCGCTGGAGCGGCGCGCCGCCGAGGCCGGGGTCACCGACCGGGTCACGCGGCGTGCAGGGCGACGCGCACGGGCTGCTCGGCGTCATCGAGCCCGGCGGCCACGACATGGTGCTGTGCCACGGCGTCCTGGAGTACGTGGACGACCCGGCCGAAGGCGTCCGGAACGTGGTGGGCGCGCTGCGGCCCGGCCGGCGCGCTCAGCCTGCTCGCGGCGGGCCGCGGCGGCGCCGTGCTGGCCCGCGCCCTGGCCGGGCACTTCGCCGAGGCCCAGCACGCCCTGGGTGACCCGGACGGCCGATGGGGCAGCGGGCGACTCGCTGCCGCGCCGCTTCACCGCGGACGAGCTGACCCGGCTGGTCACCGAGGCGGGGCTGCGGACCGCCTCCGTGCACGGGGTGCGGGTCTTCGCCGACCTGGTGCCCGGGGTGCTGGTGGACACCGAGCCGGGCGCCCTGGACGCACTGCTCCGGCTGGAGCTGGCGGCCGCCGAGGAGCCCGGGTTCCACTCGGTCGCGACCCAGCTGCACGTGCTGGCCGAGCGCGGCTGACCCGCCCTGCCCGGATCGCCCCGGGCTGCCCCTACGGTCCCTGCCGGGCCGCCGTCCGGAACCCGGACCGGGAGTCCGTCACAGGCCGCCCACGGCGCCATTCCTGACCGTATGCTGGCATGACGCACCGGCCGACGGGGAAGGAGAGCCCCGTCGGGTTGGCGCAGTGGGGTGGGTTTCACGGGGGCGATTCCCGCCTATCCTGAAAGGGTCGGACCGGTCGCGCCCCACGCGACCGACGAGTAGGAGGTCTCCGTGCCGCTCTCGGAGCACGAGCAGCGCATGCTCGAGCAGATGGAGCGAGCGCTGTACGCCGAAGATCCCAAGTTCGCGTCTGCGCTTGAGGGAAACGGGTTGCGCACGTTCACCCGTCGGCGTGTGTACCTGGCAGTGCTCGGTTTCCTCTGCGGTGTCGGTCTGCTCATGGGCGGCATGATCGCTCAGCAGCCCTGGATCGGCGTGGTGGGCTTCCTGGTGATGCTGGCCTGCGCCGTGCTCGCGGTCACCGGCTGGCGCCGGGCCACCAGGCCCGGTGAGCCGGCGCCTGCCGCTGGGCCCGGGCGCGTGCCCGGGCGGCGTTTCGGCTTGCGGCGGCAGCGGCATCAGCCGCGGCGCGGCAAGGTCATGGACCGTATCGAGGAGCGGTGGCAGCGGCGCCGCGACCAGCAGCAGGGCCAGTAGCTTTTTGCCTTCCGCTGGACCTGCCACGCCTCCACGGCGCCCTCACTCCGACCTTCCCCTGCTCCTCGAAGCCCGACAGCACCCTTTCCGCTCCGCGGTGGGTGCCGTTGCGTAAGGCGGCCCCTTCCCCGGGGCCGGGGTGCCCTCGCGGAGGGCGGCGCCTTACCCGCTCCGCGGGGTGGTCGCCCTTGCGGAAGGGCAGCACCTACAGGGCCGCGGGGCGGTCGCCCTTGCGTACAGGGCGCCATACCAGGGGCGCGGGGAACTGCGCGAGCAGCCGGCCACCGGCCGGTGGTCCGGATTCCCGCCGTACGGGGCTGGGCCTGCGGGCCCGGCCCGCCACCGTCGTGGCTTGTCGCGCAGTTCCTCCCCAGACTCCGTCCGGGGTGCCCCCAGCGCCCCTAAAAAACATGGCGCCGCCCTGCGTAAGGGCACTCCGGGCCCGTAAGGACGGGGCGCCGCCCCGCGCGAGGGCACCCCGGGCCCGCGTCCGGCGAGGCGCGCGGCCCGGAGGGCAGCCGCCCGTCGGACGGCCGGGCGGCGAGGCGGCGGTGAGCGGAGCGGTCCGTGGTGACGGCGCCGCGCTCCGTGACGGCCGCGGCAGACACGCGGAGCAGCGCCCACCCGACCCGGGCCATCGACCGCGGCAGCACAAGGGCCCGCAGCCGCGCCGTACGCCCGGCGGACGTCCCGTAGCCCCGCGCGCACCCGCCGCACCTCGTCGGCCAGCCCCGGCACCGGCCGCGGACTGCGGCGCGTACAGGGTCTGCTCCACCGCCGTGGCCAGCGCGCCGGCCGCGGCGGCCGCCTCACCGGTCAGCTCGCCCCTCCCGCACCAGCCGGGCCATCGCCCGCCGCGGGGTCTCCGAGTCGTCGGGGAAGACGCCGTAGTCCCACCCGGTGTCGACCACCTCGCGCCACGCGGACAGCGCGAGCCCCTCCGGCTTGTCCCGGCCGCCGCCGAGCCGCCGGCCGCGCACCCGGGACCGCCACAGCGCCGGCGCCGCCGGGACCAGCAGCACCAGCAGCGCGACCAGCGCGATGAGCGCCGACCGTGCCGCCGCCGATCCCGCCGCCGCCGGAGCCGCCGGCCGCGGCCGCCGCGCCCTGGCCGCAGTCGCCCTGCGCGGGCGCCCGGTTCTCCGGGGCGCAGCTCGGCGTGGCGGACGGACCGGTCGACGGGGTCGCCCGGGTGCCCTTGGGCGCCTGGTCCTGCTGGTTGTCGCCGCCGCCGGCCGGGGCGGTCTGGGTGTAGGAGGGGGCGGTGCCGCGGTACGGCGTCGGCTCGAACCGGGTCCACCCGATCCCCGGGAAGTACAGCTCGGGCCAGGCGTGCGCGTCCTTCAGCCCCACCTTCATCGTGCCGTTCGGCGCCCGGCGTCCCGGGGGTGAAGCCGATCGCGACGCGCGCCGGGATGTCCAGGGTGCGGGCCATCGCCGCCATGGTGAAGGCGAAGTGGACGCAGAAGCCCTGCTTGGTCTGGAGGAAGCGGGCGATCGCGTCGACCCCGGTGCCGGCCTTGGCCTGGGTGTTGTAGACGAACTGGCCGGAGGTGAAGTACCGCTGGAGGTCGAGCGCCTTCTCGTAGTCGTTCGTCGCCGACCGGGTCTGCGCGAGCGCGGTCTGCTTGACCACCGGCGGCAGCGAGTCGGGCACCTGCGTGTACCGCTTGGCGACCTGCCCGGTGGCCGGCGGCGCCGCGGCGAGCTGCGCGGCCGTCGGCTCGACGTCCATGCTGGTCACCGCGTAGTGCAGGCCGGAGGCGGTCTGGTCGTGGTCCCCGATCAGCATCCGGCCCTCGGGCTGGAACACCCAGTTCGCCGGGCGTCTGCACGCTCAGCGCGGGGAACGGCATCGGCAGCAGGCCCTGGACGTAGGTGTCGTCGACCCGGACGCTGGTGTTGACCGCCTTGTACTTCACGTCGGGCGCCATGCCCTGCGGCTGCGGCAGCAGCGCGGGCACCGGCTCGGTCGGCTGCTTCGAGGGCGACCACTCCTTGCCGTCGAACTTGTCGAGGGCGGCGATCCGCAGGTACATCCCCGGCACGTCCTTGGAGTCCGTGCGGTACGACAGGACCTCGCGGTTGTCGGGCTGGTTCAGGTTGTCCTGGAGGGCGGCGACCAGGTTGATCGCGCCGCCGCCGTGGCCGCCGATGCCGTTCCCGCTGCCGTTGCCCGTCCGGTCGAGCAGGCCGCCGCCGAGCGAGGGCAGCAGGACCGGGACCACCAGCGCCAGGCCGAGCGCCATCGCGCCGATCCGGCGGCCGGTGCGCACCGGCGCGGACGCGCCGCCGCCCGCGGACGCCGAGGCCGGTCCGCCCGCCCAACTGCCGGGCGGCGGCGCGCTGCTGAACACCCGGCCCCAGCGCGAGAGCCGGTCCCGGCCCTCGGCCAGCAGCAGGAGCAGATAGCCGGACGCGGCCACCAGGAAGTACAGCCACCGGGCGCCGCCCGTGGCGAGCCCGGCCGCGACCGAGTACAGCGCCAGCAGCGGCAGCCCGGCCGGGGCCGCGCTGTTGTACGTCACGGCGATGGCGTCCACCGCGAGCGCGATGATCACCGTCCCGCCGATCAGCAGGATGCCGATGCCCGAGGTGACCGGCGCCGGGATCGCGAAGTTCGACACGTCGTTCATGCCGTCCTGCACGACCTGGCCGAGCTGCCGGACCGCGGCCGGCCCCGGCAGGATGCCGCCGAGCGCCTGGGCCTGGGCGAACATCATGGTGAGCACGACCAGCGAGACCAGGGCCTGCACCAGGATCGTCAGCGGTCTGGCCAGCGGGGCCCGCCGGGCCGCCGCGCCCACCCCCGACTGGAGGCAGACCAGCAGCACCGCCTTGAGGAACCACCCGCCGGTGGCGGTCAGCGGCAGCAGCGCGAAGCCGGCCATCACCGAGGCCGCCGCCGCGCACACCGTCAGCCGTGCCCGTCCGCTCATCGCGCCGATCCCGCTCCCCACTGCGCCTGCTGGGACTGTGCCGCCCCCGCCGTCGGCGAGGCGTCCTTCAACTCCCGGTAACGGTCGGCCTGCTGCCACAGTTCCGGCAGCGTGTCGCCGGGCCGCACCTCGACCACGGTCCAGCCCGCCTCCCGCAGCATCCGCACCGCCCGCTCGGTGCTGTCGCTCTCGGGGCCGGCGCGCCTCGCCCGCGCCCGAGCCGCCTTCCGTGCCGAGCCGGGCGATCTCCCGGGCCAGCCAGTCGTCGCTGTCCAGTACGAAGGCCACCGCGCCGCCGGTCCGCTGCCGCATCCGGACGATCGTGGCCGCCTGCTCCTCGTAGAGGTCGCCGAAGAAGCCGACGAGCAGGCCCTCGTCGGCCGGAGCGCAGCACCTCGTAGGCCGCCGACAGCGACTCGCCGTCGGAGTGGTCGACCACCGCGAGGGTGTCGAGCAGCACCCCGGCCATGTCGCTGGAGTCGGCGCCGAAGGCGGCCGTGCCGTCCGGCCCCGGCACGCAGGTGCCGGTGTCGGTCAGCAGCCGCACCCCGTAGCCGCGCTCCAGCATGTGGGTGGAGACCGAGGCGGCGCCGGAGACCGCCCACTCGAAGGCGGAGTCGGGCCCGGCGCCGAAGTACGCGTCGCGCCGGGTGTCCAGCAGTACGGTGCAGCGCGCCCGGTTGCGGCTGCTCCTCGCGCCGCACCATCAGCTCGCCGTACTTCGCGGTGGACCGCCAGTGCACCCGGCGCAGGTCGTCGCCGTGCCGGTAGCCGCGCGGGATCACGTCGTCCTCGCCGGAGAAGGCCAGCGCCCGGGTGCGGCTCTCGCCGTATCCCGAGGACTCGCCGGCCAGCCGCACGGCCGGCAGCGGCTCGACCCGCGGCACCACGGTCAGGGTGTCGAACGCGCTGAAGGAGCGGGTGAGTTCGACCATGCCGAAGGGGTCGGTCAGCCGGAGCTGCAGCGGTCCCAGCGGGTAGCGGCCGCGCAGGTCGGAGCGGACCCGGTAGGACACCTCGCGGTGGCCGCCCGGCTCCACCCGGTCCAGCACGAAGCGCGGCCGCGGACCGAGCACGTACGGCACCCGGTCCTGGAGCATCAGCAGGCCGGTGGGCACCCGCGAGACGTTGTCGACCCGCAGGTGCACCCGGGCCTCGGACATCGCCGGCACCCGGGACGGCGCGAGCCGGCGGCTGCCCGCCACCCGGTAGCGGGTGCGGTAGAGCACCGCGACGCACACCAGCGGCAGCAGCGCCAGCAGCAGTCCGACCCGCAGCAGGTCGGACTGGCCCAGCACGTAGGAGCACGCGGCGGCCGCCAGTCCGGCGGCCACGAAGGACCGGCCGCGCGTGGTCAGGCCGCCCAGTGCCCTGCGGAACCCGCCCTGCCGCTCGCCGCCCGGCGGGGGTGCGGCCGGGGGCGGCGGCACGGGCGTGGCCATCACAGACCCCGTGCGTCGGGCATGCCCTGCGGGCGCCCGGCCGGGCGCTGCGGCCAGTTGCCCGCCATGGGATCGGGCACCGGCACCCGCTGCACGATCTCGGCGACCACCTGCTCGGGGGTGCGCCGGTTCAACTGCGCCTGCGCGGTGGGCAGCAGGCGGTGCGCGAGCACCGAGGACGCCAGCGACTGCACGTCGTCGGGGAGTACGTAGTCCCGGCCGTCCAGCGCCGCGGACGCGCGGGCCGCGCGCACCAGGTGCAGGGTGGCCCGCGGCGAGGCGCCCAGCCGCAGGTCGGGGTGGTTGCGGGTGGCGCCGACCAGCGTCACCGCGTACCGCCGCACCGGGTCGGCGACGTGCACCAGCCGTACGGTCTCGATGAGTTTGATGATCTCGTGGGCGTGCGCGACCGGCTGGAGGTCGTCCAGCGGCGAGACGCCGCCGTGCACGTCGAGCATCTTCAACTCGGCGTCGGGGCTGGGGTAGCCGATGGACACCCGGGCGGTGAACCGGTCCCGCTGCGCCTCGGGCAGCGGGTAGGTGCCCTCCATCTCCACCGGGTTCTGGGTGGCGATCACCATGAAGGGGCTGGGCAGTTCGTAGCTGGTGCCGTCGACGGTGACCTGGCGCTCCTCCATCGACTCCAGCAGCGCGGACTGCGTCTTGGGCGAGGCGCGGTTGATCTCGTCGCCGACCACGATCTGGGCGAAGATCGCGCCCGGCTTGAACTCGAAGTCCCGCTGCTGCTGGTCGAAGACGCTCACCCCGGTGATGTCGGAGGGCAGCAGGTCGGGCGTGAACTGGATACGCCGCACCGAGCAGTCGATCGACCGCGCCAGCGCTTTGGACAGCATGGTCTTGCCCACGCCCGGCACGTCCTCGATCAGCAGGTGCCCCTCCGCCAGCAGGACGGTCAGTGCGATCCGCACCACCTCGGGCTTGCCCTCGATCACGTTCTCCACGCTCCGGCGCACCCGTTCAGCGGTCGTGGTCAGATCGCTCAGGTTGGCGCGTGCGTCAAAGGTCGTCACCCGGTACTCCTCGGCCTGTTCCTGGGGACCGCAGGGTCAGTCGTCCCTGGACCGGCCCTCCCCGACTGCGCAACGCTCACCGGAGGCGAGTCGTGCCGCAGGTGCATTGTCTCCTTACGGGGAGGCCCGCGTCACTTGCCTGCCGTTACTTGTTCGTGATTTCCCGCAGGAGTCCGGAGTGTACGTCGAACACGAAGCCGCGCACGTCGTCGGTGCTGGACAGGAAGGGGGAGGTGCGCACCCGGGCCATCGACTGCCGGACGTCCTGGTCGGCGTCGGTGAACGCCTCCACCGCCCAGGTGGGCCGCTGGCCGACCTCGCTGCTCCAGTTCGGTGCGGAAGTCCTCGGTGATGCGTCTGCATGCCGCAGTTGGTGTGGTGGATGAGGACGACGGACCTGGTGCCCAGCGCCCGCTGGCTGATGGCCAGCGAGCGGATGGTGTCGTCGGTGACCACGCCGCCCGCGTTGCGGATGGTGTGGCAGTCGCCCAGTTCCAGGCCGAGCGCCTTGTGGAGGTCGATGCGCGCGTCCATGCAGGCGACGACGGCCACCTTCAGCACGGGGGCCGCGCCCATGCCCGGGTCGTGGAAGGCGGCGGCGTAGCGCCGGTTGGCCTCGACGAGCCGGTCGGTGACGGAAACGGCGGGCTGGCGGCGGGGGAGCCGGCCGCACCGGTGGGATCGGATGATCCGGCGGGACCGCTGGCAGGTATCGACATGTCTATGACGGTATCGCGCCCACCTGCCGGAAGGGGGCGCGCCCGGGTCCGGTCGGCCGTTGACGGTGGGGCATCGTGGAGTAAAGTGGCGCGAAGTGGTGCCGTCTGCCGGGAGGTGTGCCGTGTTCCTGGGTTTCCTCGGGACGTACACCCCGCGGCTGGACGACAAGAACCGGCTGGTGCTGCCCGCCCGGTTCCGCGAACCGTTCGCCGACGGCCTGGTGATGACCCGCGGGCAGGAGCGCTGCCTGTGCGTATGGTCCGCCGAGGGCTTCAGGGCCGCCACCGAGCAGCTGTCCGCGGCCCCGCTGACCTCCAAGGCCGCCCGGGACTACCTGCGGGTGCTCTTCGCCGGGGCGCACGACGAGGTGCCCGACAAGCAGGGCCGGGTGATGGTCCCGCAGCCGCTGCGGGAGTACGCCGGACTGGTCCGCGACTGCGCGGTGATCGGTGCCAACACCCGGCTGGAGATCTGGTCCGCGGACGCCTGGGAGCGGTATCTGGCCGCCCAGGAAGACACCTTTTCGGCCCTGTCACAGGAGGTTCCGCCCGGATTACTGTGAGCGCGGCCCGTAGGTCCGCGCGCCCCGCGTACGCCCGCGTACGCGTCCTGTCACGCTGACGCGGGGACGTAACGCCCGGCCTCCTCCCGCTCCCCGTTCCGCTGGCACCACTTCCCCGGTGCCAGGGGAACGTTTCTCCCGAGCGGGCGGGGACCCGGTTCTACGTCCCCCGGCCGGCCGGCGGTCGCCGGCCGGCACCCGCCAGGCCGGCACCATCCGAGAAAAGGGCTCCATGACCAACCCGTCCCCTCCCGCGGCACGTCCCCGTGATGCTGCGGCGCTGCCTCGACCTGCTGGCCCCCGCGCTCGCCCTGCCCGGGGCCGTCGTGGTCGACGCCACGCTCGGGCTCGGCGGGCACAGCGAGGCGCTGCTCGACACCTTCCCGTCCTGCCGGCTGATCGCCCTGGACCGCGACCCGGCGGCGCTCGAGCTCGCCGGGGAGCGGCTGGCGCCCTTCGGCGACCGGGCCACCCTCGTGCACGCGGTCTACGACGAGCTGCCGGAGGTCCTGGCGCGGCTGGGCGTGCCGCGCGTCGCAGGGCGTGCTCTTCGACCTCGGCGTGTCGTCCATGCAGCTCGACGAGGCCGACCGCGGCTTCGCCTACGCCCAGGACGCCCCGCTGGACATGCGGATGGACCAGTCGCCGCGGCATCAGCGCCGCCGAGGTGCTCAACACCTACCCGCCGGGCGAACTGGTGCGGATCCTGCGGGCGTACGGCGAGGAGAAGTTCGCCCGCAAGATCGTGGACGCGGTGGTCCGCGAGCGCGAGCGCGAGCCCGTTCACCACCAGCGCGCGGCTGGTCGACCTGATCCGCCAGGCGCTGCCGCAGGCCGCCAAGCGCACCGGCGGCAACCCGGCCAAGCGCACCTTCCAGGCGCTGCGCATCGAGGTCAACGGCGAACTGGCGGTGCTGGAGCGGGCGATGCCGGCGGCCGTCGGCACGCTCGCGGTCGGCGGCCGGATCGCCGTGCTGTCGTACCACTCGCTGGAGGACCGGCTGGTCAAGCAGGTGTTCGCGGCCGGCGCCGCGCACACCGCGCCGCCCGGGCTGCCGGTGGTGCCCGAGCAGTACCAGCCGCGGCTGAAGCTGCTCACCCGCGGCGCCGAGCTGCCCACGCGAGGACGAGGTCGCCGAGAACCGGCGGGCGGCGCCCGCCCGGCTGCGCGGCGCCGAGCGGATCCGGGAGGACGCACGGTGAGGCGCGGCGCGGGGCGTACGGCGGGCAGAGGCGTCGGCCGGGTGATCCGCCGCGGCGGACGGTCCGCAACCGCGGCCCGCACCCCGTTCGTCGTACTTGTCGTGACGCTGCTCGCGGGCGGCCTGATCTCGCTGCTGCTGCTGAACGCGGCGGTGAACCAGGACTCCTTCGAGCTGAACAAGCTCCAGAAGGAGACCACCGGCTACACCGACGAGCAGCAGGCGCTGCAACAGGACGTCGACGGCTACTCCGCGCCCGGCTCGCTCCAGCAGCGGGCCCGGCAGCTCGGCATGGTGCCGGGCGGCGACCCGGCGTTCCTCGACCCCGAACGGCACGGTGCGCGGCACCGCCTCGCCCGCCACCGCGCCCCCGCAGCCGCCGCCCACCGAGGCCACGCCCGCCTTCCCGACGGTGACCGTGACCACCGGCCCCACGACGGCCGCCGACCCCGGCGGGACCCCGGCCGCGCCCACCACCGCGCCGGCCGACACCCCGCAGAGCCCGTCCCCGGCGGCCGGCCCGCCCCCTCCGTCCCCGACCACGACACCCGGCAGGTGAGCCCGTGAGCCCTCGCGACGAATCCGGTGCCCCCGGCGGTGCGCAAGGCCGCCCCGCCAGGCCCGGCGCGCGCCGGGTGCCGCGCCCCGACACGCCCGCCGGCTCCGGCGGCGCCCGCCGCGCCGGTCCGGCCCCGGCCGGGCGAGCAGGGCGCCGCGCGCGGCGGCAGACCCGTGCCCCGGCCGGCCCTGCCGCGCGCGGGCGGCCCGCGCCCGCCGCGCGCGCACCGCCCCGGCCCCGGCGAGCCGCGCCAGGTGCGGCTGGGCGCCGCCCGGCCCCGGCTGCGGCTGGTCGGCGCCGTGCTGACCCTGGTGATGGCGGTGTTCGTGGTGCGGCTGCTCCAGGTCCAGGCCGTGGACGCGTCCTCGTACGCGGCGAAGGCGGCCGTGAACCGCTGGGTGACCCACGAGGTGACCGCCGACCGCGGCACCATCACCGACCGCAACGGCGTGGACCTGGCGACCACCGTGGACGCGTACGACATCACCGCGGACCCGTACCTGTTCACACCGGCCCAGACCAAGGTCAGGGACGCGCCGCAGCAGGCGGCCGAACTGCTCGCGCCGATCGTCGGCGGCGACGCCACGAAGATCGCCCAGCAGCTCGCCACGCCCGGCTCGCGCTACCAGATCGTCGCCCGGCAGCAGTCGCCGCAGGCGTGGAACCAGATCAAGGACCTCAAGGCCGCGTTCGCCGGCAAGGCCGCCACCGGCAAGGGCGCCGACGTGCTCGCCGGGATCTTCGACGTGCCGCACTCCAAGCGGGTCTACCCGGCCGGCGACCTCGCCGCGGGCGTCATCGGCTTCGTCAACAGCCAGGGCCAGGGCGGCGGCGGCCTGGAGTCCATGCTCGACAAGCAGCTCGCCGGCCGGAACGGCAAGATCCGCTACGCCCAGTCCGACGGCCGCCAGGTGCCCACCGAAGGCTCCCAGGAGCAGCCCGCCGTGCCCGGCACGGACGTGGAGCTGACCTTGGACCGGGACATCCAGTGGGCCGCGCAGAGCGCCATCAGCCACGCAGGTCGCCAAGTCCCGGGCCGACCGCGGCTACGTGATCGTGCAGGACTCCCGCACCGGCCAGGTGCTCGCCATGGCCGACGCCCCCGGCTACAACCCCAACGACCTCTCGCACGCCGACCCCGCCGCGCTCGGCAACGCGGCGATGCAGGACGCCTACGAGCCCGGCAGCGTCAGCAAGCTGATGTCGATGTCGGCGATCATCGACACCGGCACCGCCACCCCCACCACCCACGTCACCGTGCCCGGCACCCTGCCGCGCGCCGACCGGATCTTCCACGACGACGTCGACCACGGCACCTGGTACCTCACGCTCAACGGCGTGCTCGCCAAGTCCAGCAACATCGGCACCATCGAGGCCAGCGGCCAGCTCGGCAGGACCCAGCAGCAGGCCGACCAGGTGCTCTACTCCTACCTGCGCAAGTTCGGCATCGGCAGCCCGACCGGCGTCGGCTTCCCCGGCGAGACCCCCGGCATCCTGGCCAAGCCGCAGGACTGGAACGCCTCCCAGCAGTACACGATCCCCTTCGGCCAGGGCCTGTCGCTCAACGCCCTCCAGGCCACCTCGGTCTACTCCACCATCGCCGACGGCGGGGTCCGGGTCGAGCCCAGCCTGATCCGCGGCACCACCGGACCCGACGGCCGCTTCGTGCCCGCCGCGCCGCCGAAGCGGACCCGGGTGGTCAGCGCGAGGACCGCCCGTACCGTCTCGCAGATGCTGGAGTCGGTGGTCGGCAGCGAGCAGGGCACCGGCATCAACGCCCGCATCGCCGGCTACCGGGTGGCCGGCAAGACCGGTACGGCCAACCGGGTGGACCCGGCCACCGGCCGGTACAAGGGCTACACCTCGTCCTTCCTGGGCTTCGCACCCGCCGACGACCCCGCGCGTGACGGTCTCCTGCGTGATCCAGAACCCGACCAGGGGCAGCTACTTCGGCGGCGACATCTGCGGCCCGGTCTTCAAGCAGGTGATGCAGTTCTCACTCAAGTCCCTGGGCGTGCCGCCCTCCGGCCGGCCCGCCCCGCACCTGCCGATCACCTTCGACCCCGACCAGCCGGCCGCCGTGACCGGCCAGAAGGCCGGGTGATCCCGATCGGCCGCCCCCTGGACCCGCCCGCCCGGCCCGCCCCCGCCGCCAGCCCGGCCGGCCGCGACCCGCACCCGCCCGCCCCGGCCCGTTTTGGCCCGGAGCCCGGCCCGCCGGGTAACCTCACCGCCGTGCCCAACGCTGATCAGCCCACTCTCAGACAGCCGGGCGCGCCGCGCCCGGCGCACGTGCGTCCCAAACCGCTGGCCGACCTCGCCCGGCGGCTCGGCAGCCCGGCGGTGCCCCCCGTACCGGAAGGACCCGCGCAGGCCGCCTCGATCACCGGCATCACCCACGACTCGCGCGCGGTCCGCCCCGGCGACCTGTACGCGGCGCTGCCCGGTGCCCGCTTCCACGGCGCCGACTTCGCCGCCCAGGCCGCCGAGGCCGGCGCGGCCGCCGTCCTGACCGACCCGGCCGGCGCCGAGCGCGCCGCGGCCACCGGCCTGCCGGTGCTGACCGTGCAGGACCCGCGGGCCGAGATGGGCGAACTGGCCGCGGCGGTCTACGACGAGCCCGGCCAGGCCCTGCTGCGGATCGGCATCACCGGCACGTCGGGCAAGACCACCACCTCCTACCTCGCCGAGGGCGGCCTGCGGGCCGCCCACGCGTCCGGCCACACCGGGCTGATCGGCACCGTGGAGACCCGGATCGGCGACGAGCGGATCAAGAGCGAGCGCACCACCCCGGAGGCCACCGACCTCCAGGCGCTCTTCGCGGTGATGCGCGAACGCGGCGTGGACGCCGTGGTCATGGAGGTCTCCAGCCACGCCCTGGTGCTCGGCCGGGTCGACGGCGCGCTCTTCGACGTGGCCGTCTTCACCAACCTCAGCCCGGAGCACATGGAGTTCCACTCCGGCATGGAGGACTACTTCCAGGCCAAGGCGCAGCTGTTCACCCCGCGCCGCAGCCGGCTCGGCGTGGTCAACATCGACGACGAGTACGGCCGCCGGCTCGTCGCCGAGGCGAGCGTGCCGCTGGTGACGTTCTCCGCCGCCGGGCGGCTGGACGCCGACTGGCGGGCCGAGGACGTCACGGCGGGGCTGCTGGACAGCCGCTTCACCGCGATCGGCCCCAAGGGCGAGCGGGTGCAGGCCGTGGCGCCGCTGCCCGGCCCGTTCAACGTCGCCAACACCCTGGCCGCGCTCGCCGCGCTGGCGGCCGCCGGGCTCGACCCGCAGACCGCCGCCGACGGCATCGCCGCCGTGCCCGGCGTGCCGGGCCGGCTGGAGCGGGTCGACGCCGGGCAGGACTACCTCGCGGTCGTCGACTACGCCCACAAGACCGACGCCGTCGAATCGGTGCTGCGCGCGCTGCGGGCCACCACCGACGGCCGTATCCACGCCGTGCTCGGCTGCGGCGGCGACCGGGACCACACCAAGCGCGCGCCCATGGGCGCGGCGCTCGCCCGGCTCGCCGACACCGCCGTGCTCACGTCGGACAACCCCCGCTCCGAGGACCCGCTGGCGATCCTCGCCGCGATGCTGGACGGCGCCGTGCAGGTGCCCGCCGGGCAGCGCGGGCACGTCGTCGTCGAACCCGACCGGGCCGCCGCCGTGGCCGCCGCCGTCGCGCGGGCGCGGCCCGGCGACATCGTGCTGGTGGCCGGCAAGGGCCATGAGCAGGGCCAGGACATCGCCGGAGAGGTACGCCCCTTCGACGACCGAGAGGTGCTGCGCGCCGCGATCGAGAAGGACCAGAAACAACTGTGATCCCCCTCACCCTCGCCGAGGTCGCACACGCGGTCGGCGGGAGCACGCACGACATACCGGACAGCGCGGTGCGGGTCACCGGGCCCGTGGTCAAGGACTCCCGCGAGGTGACGGCCGGCGCGCTGTTCGTCGCCTTCGCCGGCGACCGGGTGGACGGCCACGACTTCGCCGCGGGCGCCGTCGCCGACGGAGCGGTCGCGGTGCTGGCCGCCCGGCCGGTCGGCGTGCCCGCGATCGTCGTGGACGACGTCCAGGCCGCGCTCGGCCGGCTCGCCCAGCACGTCATCGAGCGGCTCGGCGCGACCGTGGTGGCGCTGACCGGCTCGGCGGGCAAGACCAGCACCAAGGACCTGATCGCCCAGCTGCTGGAACGCCTCGCGCCCACCGTGTTCACCCCGGGCTCGTTCAACAACGAGATCGGGCTGCCGCTGACCGCGCTGAGCGCCGACGCCGGGCACCCGGCACCTGGTGCTGGAGATGGGCGCCCGCGGCATCGGCCACATCCGCTACCTGACCGGGCTGACCCCGCCCAGGATCGGCGTGGTGCTCAACGTCGGCACCGCCCACATCGGCGAGTTCGGCGGCCGCGAGCAGATCGCCGTGGCCAAGGGCGAGCTGGTCGAGGCGCTGCCCGCCGAGGCGGAGGGCGGCGTCGCGGTCCTGAACGCCGACGACCCGCTGGTGCGCGCCATGGCAGCCGTACCAAGGCCCGGGTGGTGTATCTTCGGCGAGGCCGCCGGAAGCGGACGTACGGGCCGAGAACGTGACGCTCAACGACCGCGGTCAGGCGGTTTTCACCCTGCACACACCCTCCGGGTGCGCCGACGTGACCATGCGCCTGTACGGTGAGCACCACGTGTCGAACGCGCTCGCCGCGGCCGCCGTCGCCTGTGAACTCGGCATGCCCGCCGCGGAGATCGCCACTCGCGCTCTCCGAGGCGGGGACGCTCTCGCACTGGCGGATGGAGGTCACCGAGCGGCCCGACGGCGTGACGGTCGTCAACGACGCCTACAACGCGAACCCCGAGTCCATGAGGGCAGCCCTGCGCACACTTGCCGCGATGGGCAGGTCCGCACAGGACCGGGGGGGCCGGACGTGGGCGGTGCTGGGGAAGATGGCCGAGCTCGGCGAGCAGTCGCTCACCGAGCACGACGCGGTGGGGCGGCTGGCCGTCCGGCTCAACGTCAGCAAGCTCGTGGCCGTCGGCGGCACGGAAGCCGCCTGGCTGCAAATGGGCGCCTATAACGAGGGTTCGTGGGGTGAGGAGTCGGTGCACGTGTCCGACGCGGAGGCGGCGGTCGACCTGTTGCGCACAGAAGTGCGGCCGGGAGACGTCGTGCTGGTGAAGGCATCGAGGTCGGTCGGCCTGGAGTCCGTCGCCCTGGCGCTGCTGGAAGCCGACAACGGCGGCCCGGCCCACGAGGGTGCCGCCCGATGAAGCAGATCCTCGTCTCCGGCGTCCTCGGACTCTTCCTCTCCCTGATCGGCACCCCGCTGCTGATCCGCCTGCTGGCGCGCAAGGGCTACGGGCAGATGATCCGGGACGACGGCCCGAAGGCCCACCACAGCAAGCGCGGCACGCCCACCATGGGCGGCATCGCCTTCATCCTGGCCACGCTGATCGCCTACGCGGCGACCAAGCTGATCACCGGCGACAGCCGCCCACCATGTCCGGCGTGCTGGTGCTGTTCCTGACCGCCGGGCTGGGCCTGGTCGGCTTCCTCGACGACTACATCAAGATCGTCAAGCAGCGCAGCCTCGGCCTGCGGGCCAAGGCCAAGATGGCCGGGCAGCTCATCGTCGGCATCGCCTTCGCGGTGCTCGCGCTGAACTTCCACGACTCGCGCAACCAGACCCCGGCCTCCACCAAGCTCTCCTTCACCACGGACTTCGGCTGGTCCATCGGCCCGGTGATCTTCGTGGTCTGGGCGCTGTTCATGATCCTGGCGATGTCCAACGGCGTGAACCTCACCGACGGCCTCGACGGCCTGGCCACCGGCGCCTCGGTGATGGTCTTCGCCGCCTACACCGTCATCGGCGTGTGGCAGTACGGCCAGTGGTGCGGCGCCCCGGTCAGCGCCAACGGCGCCTGTTACGAGGTGCGCGACCCGCTCGACCTGGCGGTGGTCGCCGCGGCCCTGATGGGCGCCTGCTTCGGCTTCCTGTGGTGGAACACCTCGCCCGCCAAGATCTTCATGGGCGACACCGGCTCGCTCGCCCTCGGCGGCGCGCTGGCCGGCCTGGCGATCTGCTCGCGCACCGAGATGCTGCTCGCCATCCTCGGCGGCCTGTTCGTGCTCATCACGATGTCGGTGGTCATCCAGGTCGGCTCCTTCCGGCTGACCGGCAAACGGGTCTTCCGGATGGCACCGCTCCAGCACCACTTCGAGCTCAAGGGCTGGAGCGAGGTCCTGGTCGTGGTCCGGTTCTGGATCATCCAGGGCATGTGCATGGCCGTCGGCCTCGGCGTCTTCTACGCGGCGTGGGTGGCGGCGTCGTGACCGGCGGCCTCGCGGCCGGGGACGCGGGGGAGACCGCCGTCGCGCTCAAGGGCGCCCGGGTCACCGTCGCCGGCCTCGGCGTCTCCGGGGTGCCCGCCGCCAAGGCGCTGCACGCCCTGGGCGCCCACGTCACCGTGGTCAACGGCGGGCGGGGGACAGGCAGCGCGCCGAGGCGGCCGAACTCGAGGCGCTGGGCGTCGCCGTACGCCTCGGCGACGACGCCGCGTCCACGCTGCCCGCGCGGCACCGACCTCGTCGTCACCACCCCCGGCTGGCGGCCCGACAGCCCGCTGTTCGCGGCCGCCGCGGCAGGCGGGCGTCGAGGTCTGGGGCGACGTCGAACTCGCCTGGCGGCTGCGCGGCCCCGGCGCCGCGCCCTGGCTCGCCGTCACCGGCACCAACGGCAAGACCACCACCACCCGGATGCTCGCCGCGATCCTCGCCGCGGCCGGCCTGCGCACCGCCGCCGTCGGCAACATCGGCGTCTCGCTGCTCGACGTCGTCCTCGGCGCAGGAGGCGGCTACGACGTCCTCGCCGTCGAGCTGTCCAGCTACCAGCTGCACTGGGCGCCCAGCATCCGCCCGCACTCCGCGGCCGTGCTCAACCTCGCGCCCGACCACCTCGACTGGCACGGCTCCATGGCCGCCTACGCCGCGGACAAGGGCCGGATCTACCACGGCAACCAGGTCGCCTGCGTCTACAACGCCGCCGACCCGCGAGACCGAGCGCCTGGTGCGCGAGGCCGACGTCGAGGAGGGCTGCCGGGCGATCGGCTTCACCCTCGACGCCCCCCGGCCCTCGCGAGTTCGGCGTGGTCGACGGCCTGCTGGTCGACCGGGCCTTCGTGGACGACCGGCAGCAACCGGGCCCAGGAACTCGCCGAGACCGCCGACGTCACGCCCGCCGGCCCCGCACAACATCGCCAACGCCCTGGCCGCCGCCGCCCTCGCCCGCGCCTACGGCGTCGAACCCGGCGCCGTACGCGAGGGACTGCGCGCCTTCCGGCCCGACGCGCACCGCATCGCGCGAGGTCGCCGTCGTCGACGGCGTCACCTACGTCGACGACTCCAAGGCCACCAACACCCACGCCGCCGAGGCGTCGCTGGCCGCGTACGACCCGATCGTGTGGATCGCCGGCGGCCTCGCCAAGGGCGCCGACTTCGACGACCTGGCCGCCGCGGCCGCGCCCCGGCTGCGCGCGGCGGTGCTGTTCGGCGCCGACCGCGCGCTGATCCGCGAAGCACTCGCGCGACACGCCCCGCAGGTCCCGGTGGTCGAGCTGGAACGGACCGACACTGGGGCGATGTCCGCCGTCGTCGCCGCGGCCCGCGACCTCGCCCGGCCGGGCGACACCGTCCTGCTGGCCCCGGCCTGCGCGTCGATGGACATGTTCACCAACTACAACCAGCGCGGCGACGTCTTCGCCGAGGCGGTCCGCGGGCCCTGCCGGCCGCGGCGGGCAGCACGGCCGCTAGCCGCTTCCCCGCGACCCGGCGGGCGCCGCGCACGATGGAGGGGACGCATGACGGCAGACCGCTCCGCCACTCCGGCGGCGAGGCCGCACCGCGCCCGGCATCCCGCACCGCGCCGCCGTCCGACCCGCGGGCGCCGGGCGGCCGCCCGGACCCGCGCCGCCGCCGCCCGCCCCAGGGTCCGCGTGCCGCTCGCCCGCCGCCGGCGGCGCCCCGCGGCGCGGCAGCGCCCGGCGCGCGGCCGCCCGGCTGCCGCGGCAGCTGCGCGACGCCTGGGACCGCCCGCTGACCGCGTACTACGTGATCCTCGGCGCCGCCCTGCTGATCACCGTGCTCGGCCTGGTGATGGTGTACTCCGCCTCGATGATCCAGGCGCTGCGCTACGGCCTGCCGTCCACGTACTACTTCCGCAAGCAGCTGCTGGCCGTCGCCATCGGCTCGGTGCTGCTCTACGCGGCCGCCCGGATGCCGGTCAGGCTGCACCGGGCGCTGGCCTACCCGCTGCTGCTCGGCGCGGTGTTCCTGATGTGCCTGGTCCAGGTGCCGGGGATAGGGCAGACGGTCAACGGCAACACCAACTGGATCTCGATCGGCGGCCCCTTCCAGCTCCAGCCCAGCGAGTTCGGCAAGCTCGCCCTGGTGCTGTGGGGCGCCGACCTGCTGGCCCGCAAGAACGACAAGAAGCTGCTGACGCAGTGGAAGCACCTGCTGGTGCCGCTCGTCCCGGTCGCCGTGCTGCTGCTCGGACTGATCATGCTCGGCGGCGACATGGGCACCACGATGATCCTCACCGCGATCCTCTTCGGCATGCTGTGGCTGGCCGGCGCCCCCACCCGGCTGTTCGCGCGGCGTGCTGGCCGGCGGCCGGCTCGCTGGCCGCCCTCGTTCGTCGCCACCAGCCCCAACCGGATGGGCCGGCTGCACTGCATCGCCGCCACCGACGCCCGGCAGCAACGACCAGTGCTGGCAGGCCGTGCACGGCATCTACGCCCTCGCGTCCGGCGGCTGGTTCGGCTCCGGACTCGGGGCGAGCGTGGAGAAATGGGGCGAACTCCCCGAGCCGCACACCGACTTCATCTTCGCCGTGACCGGGGAGGAACTGGGTCTGGCGGGGACGCTGTCGGTACTCGCCCTCTTCGCGGCACTAGGCTACGCGGGTATCCGCGTGGCCGGTCGGACGGAGGACCCCTTCGTCAGGTTCGCAGCGGGTGGCGTGACCACCTGGATCACGGTGCAGGCCGTGATCAACATCGGTGCGGTGCTCGGCCTGCTGCCGATCGCCGGTGTCCCGCTCCCGCTGTTCTCCTACGGAGGTTCGGCCCTCCTGCCGACCATGTTCGCGGTCGGGCTGCTGATCTCCTTCGCCAGGAGCGAGCCCGGCGGCGCGGGCGGCCCTGGCCGTGCGGGGGCGCAACTCCCTGACCGGGGCGATTGAGACGGACGATGCGACGGTACGCCAGAAGGCGGCCGTCCGGAGAGCGGTGAATTTCGGTGCATGTCGTACTCGCCGGTGGGGGGACCGCCGGCCACATCGAGCCGGCGCTCGCGCTCGCCGATGCCCTGCGCAGGCAGGACCCGACCGTGGGGATCACCGCACTCGGCACCGAGAAGGGCCTGGAGACCAGGCTCGTGCCCGAGCGCGGCTACGAACTGGCGCTGATCCCGGCCGTACCGCTGCCCCGCAGGCCCACCCCCGAACTGATCACCGTCCCCGGGCGGCTGCGCGGCACCATCAAGGCCGCCGAGCAGATCCTGGAGCGCACCAAGGCCGACTGCGTCGTCGGCTTCGGCGGCTACGTCGCGCTGCCCGGCTACCTCGCCGCCAAGCGGCTCGGCGTGCCGATCGTCGTCCACGAGGCCAACGCCCGCCCGGGCCTGGCCAACAAGATCGGCTCCCGGTACGCCCACGCGGTCGCCGTCTCCACCCCCGACAGCAAGCTGCGCGACGCGCGCTACATCGGCATCCCGCTGCGCCGCACCATCGCCACCCTGGACCGGGCCGCGGTCCGCCCCGAGGCCCGGCACGCCTTCGGCCTCGACCAGAACCTGCCGACGCTGCTGGTCTCCGGCGGCTCGCAGGGCGCCCGGCGGCTCAACGAGGTGATCACCGCGGTCGCCCCGCGGCTCCAGCAGTCCGGCGTCCAGATCCTGCACGCGGTCGGCCCGAAGAACGAACTGCCCGCGGTCCGACAACATGCCCGGCATGCCGCCGTACCGCCCGGTGCCGTACGTGGACCGGATGGATCTCGCGTACGCCGCCGCCGACATGATGCTCTGCCGGGCCGGCGCGATGACCGTCGCCGAACTGTCCGCCGTCGGACTGCCCGCCGCCTACGTCCCGCTGCCGATCGGCAACGGCGAGCAGCGGCTCAACGCGCAGCCGGTGGTCAAGGCCGGCGGCGGACTCCTCGTCGACGACGCCGGAGCTGACCCCGGACTGGGTGCTCGGGCAACGTGCTGCCCGGTGCTCACCGATCCGCACCGGCTGTACGACATGTCGCGCGCCGCCGCGGAGTTCGGCCGCCGCGACGCGGACGACCTGCTCGTCGGCATGGTGTACGAGGCGGTCGCCGCGCGGCGGCGCTAGCCGGGCCACGGCCCGGCCCCGCCCTCCGGCTCCCGGACCACCCGCCGGTGGGGCCTCTCGCGCGTTCCCGCGCCCTGGAGGGCCCCTTGCCGCAGTGGCCACCTGCCGGGACGCGGGGCGCGCGCTCGCGCCCCGGCAGGTCGCCGAGGCCGGGCACGGGCACCACCAGGGGCGCGGGGAACTGCGCGCCCAGCAGCCCACCGGAGGTGGCCGGGAGCCGGCCGCAAGGGGCACCCTCAGGGCCCGGGGAACCCCGGAGGCAGCCGGGGGACACACCGCGGGGAGTGCGGCGCGCCGGCGGCGAGGGAAGGCACGATAGGCCCTGCGGGAACCCACCCCGCCGTCACGACTCGGGAGGCCGAGATGCCCCGCCCCGGACCACCCGCCGTCGGCCGCACGCGCGGCCCCGCGCGGACCGCCGAACCCCGGCCGCACCCGCCGGAAAGCACCCCGCGCCGCACCGTCCCGCGCCGCACCCTGCTCGCCGTCCTGCTCGTCCTCACCGTGCTGGTGGGCGGCGGCACCTGGGCTGGTCTACGGCTCCTCGCTGGCTGCGGGCCGACCGCGTAACCGTAAGCGGCACACAGGTATTGACCGACTGATCAGATCGATCGAGGCGGCCGCCGTACCGCTCGGCGGCCCGCTGCTCTCGGTCGACACCGGCGCCGTACGCGAAACGGCTGCTGGCCGCGCTGCCGCGGATCGACGCCGTGCCGAGGTGGAACGCTCCTGGCCGCACACGATCCGCCTGAATGTGACCGAGCGAACCCCTTCCGCGGTACTGAAAAGCGGCGCCGAGTTCACCGAAGTGGACCGCGGCGGCGTGCGTTTCGCGACGGTCGATCGCGCGCCCGCGCGGGGTACCGCTGGTGCAATTGACCGACCGCCCGGTCGGCGAGCCTTCGCCAATTCGGAACAAAGAGGCTGCTGCAGGCCGCCATTGCCGTAGCCGGCGATCTTCCGCGAACCGCTGCGCGGCCAGGCGACCGCGATCCGGGTGCGTTCGTACGACGGCATCACCGTCGAACTCTCCGGCGGCCGCGAGGTGGTGTGGGGCAGCGCCGAGGAGGGCGCGCGCGAAGGCTTCCGTGCTCACCGCGCTGATGAAGGCGCGAGCCGCACGCCACGCACTTCGACGTCAGCGCCCCCACCGCCCCTGCCGCGTCGGGGAGTTGACGCATGTCCGAGGGCCGTTCCCAGCGGTTCGCCCCCGATGCCGCGAACCACCGCGTGATCACATAGGGTGAAAAGAAAAACGGGAGGTTCGGCGTGTTCGTTGAACCGCCACCGCTTGTCGACTTAGTGTCTCGTCCCAAGGAAACACATGGGACAGGCATACTGGTAACCCTAAACCTCAGGGTCAGGGTTCGGAACGGCACCGGCAAGCGTACCGACCGTCCCACACGATTCGTAACTCGAGGCGAGAGGCCTTCGACGTGGCAGCACCGCAGAACTACCTCGCAGTCATCAAGGTCGTCGGCATCGGCGGCGGTGGCGTCAACGCCATCAACCGGATGATCGAGGTCGGTCTCAAGGGCGTCGAGTTCATCGCGATCAACACCGATGCGCAGGCCCTGCTGATGAGCGACGCCGACGTCAAGCTCGACGTCGGCCGTGAACTGACCCGCGGCCTCGGCGCCGGCGCCAACCCCGACGTCGGCCGCAAGGCCGCCGAGGACCACCGCGAGGAGATCGAAGAGGTGCTCAAGGGCGCCGACATGGTCTTCGTGACCGCGGGTGAGGGCGGCGGCACCGGCACCGGCGGCGCCCCCGTCGTCGCCAACATCGCCCGCTCGCTGGGCGCCCTGACCATCGGGGTGGTCACCCGCCCCTTCACCTTCGAGGGCCGCCGCCGCGCCAACCAGGCCGAGGACGGCATCGCCGGCCTGCGCGGAGAACGTCGACACCCTCATCGTCATCCCCAACGACCGGCTGCTGTCCATCTCCGACCGCCAGGTCAGCGTGCTGGACGCCTTCCGCTCCGCCGACCAGGTGCTGCTGTCCGGCGTGCAGGGCATCACCGACCTCATCACCACCCCCGGCCTGATCAACCTCGACTTCGCCGACGTCAAGTCCGTGATGTCCGAGGCGGGATCGGCCCTGATGGGCATCGGCTCGGCCCGCGGCGACGACCGCGCGGTCGCCGCCGCCGAGATGGCGATCTCCTCGCCGCTGCTCGAAGCGTCCATCGACGGCGCCCGCGGCGTGCTGCTGTCCATCTCCGGCGGCTCCGACCTCGGCCTGTTCGAGATCAACGAGGCCGCCCAGCTGGTCAGCGAGGCCGCCCACCCCGAGGCCAACATCATCTTCGGCGCGGTCATCGACGACGCGCTCGGCGACGAGGTGCGGGTCACCGTCATCGCGGCCGGCTTCGACGGCGGGCAGCCGCCCACCAAGGGCAGCCGCGACAAGGTGCTCGGGTCCTCCTACACCGCGCGCGACGAGTCCTCCCCGACCGGTTCCGGCGCCACCGCCCCCCGGCTCGGCGGCCAGTCCGACGGCGGGCGGCCCGCGCCGTCCTTCGGCGGCCTCGGCAGCGTGCCGTCGGCGAGCCCGGCCGAGCGGGAGTCCGAGGGCGAGCCGGTCGCCGAGGCGCCGAGCACCCCGGCGGGACCGGTCGTACCGCCGGCCCGGCCGTACCAGGACTCGGCCGCCGAAGAGCTCGACGTCCCCGACTTCCTGAAGTGACCGCCCGGACGTGATAGGGCACAGCACGGCAGCGGACGGCGCGCACTTCGCCTTCACCGACCGGTGGGGCGGGGTGAGCGCCGTTCCGTATGACAGCCTCAACCTCGGTGGCGCGGTGGGCGACGACCCGGCCGCGGTCCGCGCCAACCGGGAGCGCGCCGCGCGGGCGCTGGGCCGCGAGCCCGGCCGGGTGGTGTGGATGAACCAGGTGCACGGCCGCGAGGTCGCGGTCGTCGACCGGCCGTGGGGCGAGCGGCCGGTGCCCGAGGTCGACGCGCGTCGTCACCACCCGC
Organism: uncultured Actinomycetota bacterium; assembly: GCA_963820715.1. Lineage (GTDB taxonomy): Bacteria > Actinomycetota > Actinomycetes > Streptomycetales > Streptomycetaceae > Actinacidiphila. The sequence goes on from CAWGAU010000015.1 coordinate 289,078, forward strand.
GCCGACCTGACGCTCGCGGTCCTCACCGCGGACTGCGTACCGGTGCTGCTCGCCGACCCGGGCGCCCGGGTCGTGGCCGCGGCGCACGCCGGACGGCCCGGACTGGTCGCGGGCGTGGTCCCGGCCGCCGTTGAGGCGATGATCACACTGGGCGCGGACCCCGCGCGGATCACCGCCCGGCTCGGACCGTCGGTCTGCGGTAAATGCTATGAAGTGCCCGATGCGCTCCGGCGCGAGGTGTCCGCCACCGTTCCCGAGGCGTACGCCGAGACGAGCTGGGGCACGCCCGCGGTCGATGTGAGCGCAGGCGTACGCGCCCAACTCGCGCGCTGCGGCGTACGAGTGATCGGCGGCCCGGACGTCTGCACCCTGGAGTCCACCGACCACTTCTCCTACCGCCGCGAGCACGTCACCGGACGGCTCGCGGGCTACGTCTGGCTGGACGGCGACGAGTGACCGACCCCGCACACCTTTCCGCTTCCTCCGGTTCCGAGCTTCCGGCCCGGCGCCCGCGCGGCAGGGCCGCCCAACTCGCGGCGAACCTGGCCGCGGTGGAGGACCGGATCGCCGCCGCGTGCGCGTCGGCCGGCCGGGACCGCAAGGACGTCACGCTGATCGTGGTCACCAAGACCTATCCGGCCGCCGACGTCCGGCCCTGGCCGGCCTCGGCGTGCGGGAGGTCGCCGAGAACCGCGACCAGGACGCCGCCCCCAAGGCCGAAGCCTGCGCCGATCTGCCGCTGAGCTGGCACTTCGTGGGCCAGTTGCAGACCAACAAGGCGCGCTCCGTGGTCCGTTACGCTGATCATGTGCATTCCGTCGACCGGCTCCGGCTGGTCACCGCGCTCTCGCACGCGGCCACCGCCGCGGACCGGGAGCTCGGCTGCCTCGTCCAGGTCGCCCTGGACGCGGAGTCGGGGGACCGGGGCGAGCGCGGCGGGGTCGCCCCCGACGCGGTCGGCCCGCTCGCCGACGCCATCGCGGCGGCCGACGGGCTCCGGCTCGACGGCCTCATGACCGTCGCGCCGCTGGCCGGGCGGTACGCTGGCCAACCCCGCGCCGCCTTCGACCGGTTGACGGAAATCTCATCCCGCCTGCGCGAGACGCACGCGACTGCGAACATGGTCTCGGCAGGGATGAGCCAGGACCTCGACGAGGCGGTGGCGGCCGGAGCGACACATGTACGCGTCGGTACGGCGGTACTCGGAGTCCGTCCCGGGCTCCGGTAACGTCACCAAACAAGTCGGACCACAGCATAAATATGGTGTGGCGGCCGCCCCGGCGGCCGAGGACCGCAACCCCGCTGAGAGGACGCAGAGCATGGCCGGCGCGATGCGCAAGATGGCGGTCTACCTCGGCCTCGTGGAGGACGACGGATACGACGGGCCGGGTTTCGACCCCGATGACGAGTTCGAGCCCGAGATGGCCGCGCCGCCCGCCGCCCGGGCCGCCGAGCCCGAGCACGTCCCGCGGCGCCAGCACGTTCCGGCGCCGAGCCCGCACCAGCCGCCGCAGGACGAACCACCGCGCCTCGTGCACGCTCCGGCGCCGCGCGAACCCCGGATCGCCCCAGTGGCATCCATCACACCCGAACGCCAGAGCCTGGAGAAGAACGCACCGGTGATCATGCCCAAGGTCGTGTCAGAGCGGGAGCCGTACCGGATCACCACACTGCACCCCCGGACCTACAACGAAGCCCGTACCATCGGGGAACACTTCCGTGAGGGTACGCCGGTGATCATGAACTTGACGGAGATGGACGACACGGACGCGAAGCGACTTGTCGACTTTGCCGCCGGTCTCGTCTTCGGTCTGCACGGGAGCATCGAGCGGGTGACGCAGAAGGTCTTTCTGCTCTCGCCTGCTAACGTCGATGTCACGGCGGAGGACAAAGCCCGGATCGCCGAGGGCGGGTTCTTCAACCAGAGCTGAGCGAAACGCAACCGTAGGACACGCAGGACCCGGCCGACAGGCCGACGACGAGCAGGGGAGAGGGAAGCGCGATGAGTGTCGCACTCCAGGTGCTGTACATCGCGTTGTACTGCTTCCTGTTCGTGCTGATCTTCCGGTTGGTGATGGATTACGTCTTCCAGTTCGCCCGTTCGTGGCACCCTGGGAAGACGATGGTGGTCGTCCTGGAAGGCACCTACACTGTCACCGATCCGCCACTCAAGCTTCTGCGGCGGTTCATCCCGCCGCTACGTCTCGGGGGCGTGGCGCTCGACCTGTCCTTCTTCGTATTGATGATCATCGTGTACATCCTGATCTCCGTCGTAGGGGGCTTGATGTGAACGGTGCGGGCTCCCGATATGTCGACGATCACGTTGAGGTGAAGAGATGCCGCTGACCCCCGAGGACGTTCGGAACAAGCAGTTCACGACCGTCCGCCTCCGAGAGGGCTATGACGAGGATGAGGTCGACGCCTTCCTCGACGAGGTGGAGGCGGAGCTGACCCGACTGCTCCGCGAGAACGAGGATCTGCGGGCCAAACTGGCCGCGGCCACTCGTGCCGCCGCCCAGAACCAGAACCAGCAGCAGCATGCGCAAGCCGGAACCCCAGGACCGGCCGGTGCCCGCTGCCATATCCGGACCGCAGCCGGTTCAGCAGCAGATGCCGCAGCAGCAGATGGGTCCGCCCCAGCTGCCCGGTGGAATGCCGCAGCTTCCGGCTGGTCCGAGCGGGCAGCAGCAGCACCCGCAGCAGCAACAGCAGCACGGCCCCGGGCCCGGCGGTCCGATGGGTCAGCACCCGATGCAGCAGGGTCCGGGTCCGATGGGCCAGCACCCGATGCAGCAGGGTCCCGGTCCGATGGGCCAGCACCCGATGCAGCAGCAGCACAGCACGCAGCAGCCGCATCACCCCATGCAGCAGCAGGGCCCCGGTGGCGACAGCGCCGCCCGTGTCCTCTCGCTCGCCCAGCAGACCGCCGACCAGGCGATCGCCGAGGCGCGGTCCGAGGCCAACAAGATCGTCGGTGAGGCGCGCAGCCGTGCCGAGGGTCTGGAGCGGGACGCCCGTGCCAAGGCCGACGCCCTGGAGCGGGACGCGCAGGAGAAGCACCGCGTCGCGATGGGCTCCCTGGAGTCCGCCCGCGCCACGCTGGAGCGCAAGGTCGAGGACCTGCGCGGCTTCGAGCGCGAGTACCGCACGCGGCTGAAGTCCTACCTGGAGTCGCAGCTTCGTCAGCTGGAGAACCAGGCGGACGACTCGCTCGCGCCGCCGCGGACGACGCCTTCGGCGCCTTCCCTTCCCTCCGCGCCTTCCATGGGCGGCGGGACGATGGGCGGCAACGGCATGGGCGGCGGCACCATGGGTGGCAACGGCATGAGCGGCATGGCGCCGGCAGGTGCCGGGGCCATGGGACACGGAGCGTCCGCGCCTTCCTACGGGGGCAACGGGCAGAACGGTTCCATGGGCGGGCACACGTCCGGGCCGACCTACGGTGGGCAGCAGCAGATGTCTCCCGCGATGACCCAGCCGATGGCGCCGGTGCGGCCGCAGGGGCCTCAGCCCATGCAGCAGGCTCCTACGCCGATGCGCGGGTTCCTGATCGACGAGGACGACAACTAGGCGCTAGTCGCCAGCCGATCCGATCTCAGTCCCACCAAGGTCCGGGCCCCCGGGGAACCGTTTCCCTAAGGGGCCCTAACCTTTTCCCCCGCGGGGCCGACCCGAGGCGGGTCCTCGAACGCCGGACGGGCCGAGTCGCTCACCCAAGCGACTCGGCCCGTCCGGCGTTCCGGTGGGTGCTAGGCGGCGGAGGTGGAAGGTGAGGGAGAGGCGCCTCATCCGTGAAGGCGGGCCCGAAGCCCGCCTCGAAGGCGCCGGGGGCGAAGTCCGTCGCGAGCACCTCCTCCGAGATCAGCCCGGAGTGAGCCGCCAGCGCCCGCGCCAACTCCTCGTTCTCCGTGACATACCGCACAGCGATCCGGTCGGCCACATCGAACCCGGAGTTCTTCCGGGCCTCCTGCACCACCCGGATCACGTCCCGCGCCAGCCCGGCGAGTCGCAGCTCCGGCGTGATCTCCAGGTCGAGCGCGACGGTCGCGCCGGACTCCGAGGCGACCGACCACCCTTCGCGCGGCGTCTCGGTCACGATGACCTCCTCGGGCGAGAGCGCCACCGCCTCCCCGTCGACGTCGACGGTCGCCGACCCCTTCGCCCGCAGGTCCGCCGACAGGGCGCGCCGCGTCGGCGGCCGCGACCGCCGCGGCCACGGCCTGCACCCCCTTGCCGAACCGCTTCCCCAGCGCCCGGAAGTTCGCCTTGGCGTGGTGTCGACGAGTGACCCGCCGACCTCGGAGAGCGAGGCGAGCGAGGAGACGTTCAGCTCCTCGGCGATCTGCGCCCGCAGTTCGTCCGAGAGGTCCGCGAAGCCCGCCGCGGCGACCAGCGCCCGCGACAGCGGCTGCCGGGTCTTGACGCTGGACTGCGCGCGGGTGGCCCGGCCGAGCTCCACCAGCCGCCGTACCAGCCGCATCTGCTCGGACAGCGCCGGGTCGATCCGGGCCGGGTCGGCGGCCGGCCAGCTCGCGAGGTGGACGGAGTCGGGCGCGTCGGGGACGACGGGCACGACCAGGTCCTGCCAGACCCGTTCGGTGATGAAGGGCACCAGCGGCGCCATCAGCCGGGTGAAGGTCTCCACGACGTCGTGCAGGGTGCGCAGCGCCGCCGGGTCGCCCTGCCAGAACCGCCGGCGCGAGCGCCGTACGTACCAGTTGGACAGGTCGTCGACGAAGGAGGAGAGCAGTTTGCCGGCCCGCTGGGTGTCGAAGCCCTCCAGCGCGTCGGTGACGTCCCGTACCAGCGTGTGGAGTTCGCCGACCAGCCAGCGGTCGAGCAGCGGCCGGTCCTCGACCGCGGGGTCGGCCGCGGACGGCGCCCAGCCGCTGGTGCGGGCGTACAGCGCCTGGAAGGCGACGGTGTTCCAGTAGGTGAGGAGCGTCTTGCGGACGACCTCCTGGATGGTGCCGTGCCCGACCCGGCGGGCCGACCACGGTGAACCGCCCGCCGCCATGAACCACCGCACCGCGTCGGCGCCGTGCTGGTCCATCAGCGGGATCGGCTCCAGGATGTTGCCGAGGTGCTTGGACATCTTGCGGCCGTCCTCGGCGAGGATGTGGCCCAGGCAGACCACGTTCTCGTACGCGGACCGGTCGAAGACCAGGGTGCCGATGGCCATCAGCGTGTAGAACCAGCCGCGGGTCTGGTCGATCGCCTCGGAGATGAACTGCGCGGGGTAGGTCCGCTCGAAGAGGTCCTTGTTGAGGTACGGGTACCCCCACTGCGCGAACGGCATCGAACCGGCGTCGTACCAGGCGTCGATGACCTCGGGCACCCGGGTCGCGGTGGCGCCGCAGGACGGGCAGGGGAAGGTGATCGCGTCGATGTACGGGCGGTGCGGGTCGAGGCCCGACTGGTCGGTGCCGGTCAGCTCGGAGAGCTCGGCGCGCGAGCCCACGCAGGTCAGGTGGCCGTCCTCGCAGGTCCAGATCGGCAGCGGGGTGCCCCAGTAGCGCTTGCGGGACAGCGCCCAGTCGACGTTGTTGGTGAGCCAGTCGCCGTAGCGGCCGTGCTTGACGTTCTCCGGGTACCAGTTGGTGCGCTCGTTCTCCCGCACCAGCGCGTCCTTGACCGCGGTGGTGCGGATGTACCAGGACGGCTGGGCGTAGTAGAGCAGCGCGGTGTGGCAGCGCCAGCAGTGCGGGTAGCTGTGCTCGTACGGCAGGTGGCGGAACAGCTTGCCGGTGGAGGCGAGTTCGGCCACCAGCGCCTCGTCGGCCTTCTTGAAGAACACCCCGCCGACCAGCGGCACGTCCGGCTCGAAGGTGCCGTCGGGGCGGACCGGGTTGACCACCGGCAGGCCGTACGCCCGGCAGGTCTTGAGGTCGTCCTCGCCGAACGCGGGGGACTGGTGGACCAGGCCCGTGCCGTCCTCGGTGGTGACGTACTCCGCGTTGAGCACGTAGTGCGCGTCCGGGATGTCGACGTAGGAGAACGGCCGCTGGTACGTCCAGCGCTCCATCTCCCGGCCGGTGAAGGTCTGCCCGGTCGCGGTCCACCCTTCGCCGAGCGCCTTGCCGAGCAGCGGCTCGGCGACGACCAGGCGCTCGGCGCCGTCGGTGGCGACGGCGTAGGTGACGTCGGGGTGCACGGCGACCGCGGTGTTGGACACCAGGGTCCACGGGGTGGTCGTCCACACCAGCAGCGCGGCCTCGCCCGCCAGCGGGCCGGAGGTCAGCGGGAAGCGCACGTAGACCGACGGGTCGACGATCGTCTCGTAGCCCTGCGCCAGTTCGTGGTCGGACAGGCCGGTCTGGTCGCGCGGGCACCAGGGGGCCACCCGGTAGTCCTGCACCAGCAGGTCCTTGTCGAAGATCTGCTTCAGCGACCACCACACGGAGTCCACGTACTGCGGGTCCATGGTGCGGTAGGCGTCGTCGAGGTCCACCCAGTAGCCCATGCGCCTGGTCAGCTCGCTGAACGCGTCGGTGTGCCGGGTCACCGACGCGCGGCACCTCGCGTTGAACTCCGCGATGCCGTACGCCTCGATGTCCTGCTTGCCGGTGAAGCCCAGCTCCTTCTCCACCGCCAGCTCCACCGGCAGGCCGTGGCAGTCCCAGCCGGCCTTGCGGGTCACGTGGTGGCCCTGCATGGTCTTGAAGCGCGGGAAGACGTCCTTGAAGACGCGGGCCTCGATGTGGTGGGCGCCGGGCATGCCGTTGGCGGTCGGCGGGCCCTCGTAGAAGATCCACTCGGGCCGGCCCTCGGACTGCTGCACGGAACGGGCGAAGGTCTTCCGCTCGCTCCACAGGTCCAGCACCTCGTGTTCGAGGGCGGGCAGGTCGACCTGGGCGGGCACCTGGCGGTACTGCGGCTGGCGCGGCTGGCTCATGGCGGGACTTCCTCCGGCGGACGCTTGTCGCTTGTCGCGTACTTCCGTCGGAGGGACGAGAGCGCGTGCTCCCGCGGTACCACCCTCCTTGGCGGTGCTGCCGGTCCGGGTGGGACCCACCGCCCCCTCATTGGGGTCGCGCGGCCGGTTCTAGTCGCTCGCGGACCACGGGTCCGCGGGCTTTCTTCCGGCGGCTCCGGGCTGATCTTCACACCGCGCACGCCCCCGGGCTTCCACCGTCCCCGGGTCGCTCATGGCTGCGTGCGGCGCTACTCGTCCCATCCACGCCTTTCGCTGCGCCCAGTGTACGGTCCCGGGCCGGTGCCGGCCGACCGGTTTACCGGCCGCGGGGGACCGCCCGCGGCGGCGGCGCGGGCCCGGCGGCCGGCCCGCTGACCCGAATGGCCTCCTTCAGGCCATCTCCGGGGGCGGTCGGGGGTACACAGCGGAATACCTGGCGGTGAGCTGGGCACAACGGATGCAGACCTGTCTCCCGCGGCAGAGGGACGGGTCGGCCCGGCAGCGCGCCCCGTTGCCGCGGGTCGATGCCCGATTTACCGTTTCCGGCACGATTCGCGCACAAGATCACCCATGTGAAGGGGTCGCGGCCATGGTCGTGAAAAAGACCGCCGCCAAGAAGGCGGCGGCGAAGAAGTCGGCTGCCGCCGGGACCACGGCGGCGAGGACTGCGAAGACGGCGAAGGCACCGGCCAAGAAGACGGCGAAGAAGGCGGCGAAGAAGGCGGCGAAGAAGGCGGCGAAGGCCCCGACCGAGGCGACCGAGCCCGCGAAGAAGGATGCGACCGGGAGGAGCGCGGCTGCCGGCCGGGCGGCAGGCAGGAAGGCCCCGGCCGTGAAGGCGACGGCGACCAGGAAGAGCCCGGCCGGCAAGGCCACGGCGAAGAAGACAGGAGCCCGCAAGGTGGCAGCTAAGAAGACCGTGGCCGGGACGGCCGCCCCGGGTTCCCCGGTGCCCGCCGCCCGCGGCGCCGCGCAGCCCGGCACGCTGGCGGTCCTGCCCGGCGAGGACCCGTGGACGCCGGAGGAGGTCGAGGAGGCCCGCTCGGAACTGCTCGGCGAGGTCGAGCGGCTCAAGGCCGAGATCGCCGCGTCCGAGGCCGCGGTCGCGGGCCTGCTGCGCGACGGCGGGGACAGCGGCGGGCGACGAGGCCGACACCGGCTCGAAGAACATCACCCGCGAGTACGAACTGGCGCTCGCCGCCAACACCCGCGAGATGCTCACCCAGGCCGACCCACGCGCTGCACCGGCTCGACGAGGGCACGTACGGGCTGTGCGAGGTGTGCGGCAAGCCGATCGGGAAGGCCGGATGCAGGCGTTCCCCCGGGCCACGCTGTGCTTGGACGACAAGCAGCGGCAGGAGCGGCGCTGAACCCGGCGGCCCCGGTGGCGGGGCCGCCCGGGTCGCGTCCGCGGGACGTGCGGGGGATGCCGCGGGCGAGCGGGCCTCAGCGGGTGAGGGCGCCGCCGGGGAGCCCGGCCGCGCCCGGGCGGGGCGACCCCTCGTACGCCCGGTGCCGTACCCTCGTCATCAGTCAGGATTCGGCCTGGCGGCCACGGCACAAGGGCTGAGGGACTCACGTGACGGAAGCGGAGCGCACCATCACCACACCGGACACGCCGGACGACGGACGGCACGGCGCTCGACGCGCAGTCCCCCGCGGGCACGGAGCCCACCGCCACCACGGGCGCTTCCTCCGAAAGCGACGCCGGACGCCGTTGCCCGGCGCACGGCAGGCGCCGCGTCCCCGTGCTGATCGGGGTCGCCGCCCTCGCGTACGCTGCTCGACCTGCTCTCCAAGCTGTGGGTCGTGCACAGCCTGGAGCACCACGACGCCGATCGACGTCTTCGGCCACTACCTGCGGCTCGACGCGATCCGGAACGCGGGCGCCGCCTTCGGCATCGGCCAGGGCATGACGATCGTCTTCACGGTGATCGCGGTCGGCGTGATCGTGGTGATCGCCCGGCTGTCCCGCAAGCTCTACAGCACGCCGTGGGCCATCGCGCTCGGCCTGCTGCTCGGCGGCGCCTTCGGCAACCTCACCGACCGGATCTTCCGCGCCCCCGGCGGCTTCCAGGGCCGGGTGGTCGACTTCATCGCCCCCGAGCACTTCGCGGTCTTCAACCTCGCCGACTCGGCGATCTGCTGCGGCGGCGTGCTGATCGTGCTGCTCTCCTTCCGCGGCATCGACCCGGACGGCACCCGCCACCGCGACTGACGCCCGCCACCGGCGCCCGCCGGGCCGCGGCCGCCCGGGCCGGGCGGCGGCCGCGCGGAGTCCGGGGCCGCCGCGGTCCGGCATACTCGATCGGGTGAGTACGCTTCCCGAAATCCGTTCCCTGCCCGTGCCCGACGGCCTCGAGGGCGAGCGCGTCGACGCCGCCATCGCCCGTATGTTCGGCTTCTCCCGGACCAAGGCCGCCGAGCTGGCCGCGTCGGGCAAGGTCTCGATCGACGGCTCCGCCGCGGGCAAGTCCGAGCGGGTGCACGGCGGGGCGTGGCTCGAAGTGGAGATGCCCGCGCCCGCCGCGCCCGTGCAGATCGTCGCCGAGCCCGTCGAGGGCATGGAGATCGTGCACGACGACGACGACGTGGTCGTGATCGTCAAGCCGGTCGGCGTCGCGGCCCACCCCAGCCCCGGCTGGACCGGCACCACCGTGATCGGCGGCCTGGCCGCGGCCGGGCTACCGCATCTCCACCTCCGGCGCCGCCGAGCGCCAGGGCATCGTGCACCGGCTCGACGTCGGCACCTCGGGGCTGATGGTCGTCGCCAAGTCCGAGCGGGCGTACACCCTGCTCAAGCAGCAGTTCCGGGAGCGCACGGTCGACAAGCGCTACCACGCGCTGGTGCAGGGCCACCCCGACCCGATGAGCGGCACCATCGACGCGCCGATCGGCCGGCACCCCACCCACGACTACAAGTGGGCGGTCACCGCCGACGGCAAGCCGTCGGTCACGCACTACGACCTCATCGAGGCGTTCCGCTCCGCGAGCCTGCTCGACATCAAGCTGGAGACCGGGCGCACCCACCAGATCCGGGTGCACATGTCGGCCCACCGCCACCCGTGCGTCGGCGACCTCACCTACGGCGCCGACCCGACGCTGGCCAAGCGGCTCGGGCTGACCCGGCAGTGGCTGCACGCGGTGCGGCTGGGCTTCGAGCACCCCGGCGACGGGGAGTGGGTCGAGTTCGAGAGCGCGTACCCGGACGACCTGAGCGACGCGCTGGAGACCGTGCGGGCGGACAGCCAGTAGCCGCCGGGTCCCCGCGGCCGGCCGCGGCGGGCCCGGGCGGCCGGCGTCGGTGACGACGCGCGGGCCCGCCGTGGCTGTCGCGGGCGGTCGGCGCGGTCCTGAGGCACTCTGACGCACGTGGATCAGCTCGCGTTGTTCTTCTCGCTCATGCTCGCGGCCATCGTCGTGGTGCCGCTCGGGGACTGGGTGGGGCTGCCGTCGCCGGTGCTGATGACGCTGGTCGGCGGGGTGCTGGCGCTGATCCCGCAGGTGCCGAACGTGCAGATCGACCCGGAGCTGATCCTGCCGCTGATGCTGCCGCCGCTGCTGTACGCGTCGGTGCAGCGCACGTCCTGGCGGCAGTTCGCGGCCAACCGGCGGGCGATCTTCCTGCTGGCGGTGGCGCTGGTGTTCGTCACCACCGGCGGCGGTGGCGGCGGTGGCCGACGCGGTGGTGCCCGGCATCACGCTGGCCGGCCGCCTTCGCGCTCGGCGCGCTGGTCGCGCCGCCCGACCCGGTGGCGGCGACCGCGGTCGCGGGCAGCCTCGGGCCTGCCGCGCCGGATGATCTCCATCCTGGAGGGCGAGGGGCTGTTCAACGACGTGACGGCCATCGTGCTCTACCACGTGGCGGTCGCCGCGGCGGTGTCCGGCGACTTCTCGCTGCCGCACGCGTGCTCGAACTGGTGCTGTCCGCGGTGGTCGCGGTCGTGGTCGGCCTGGTGCTCGGCTGGGGCGCGAACCGGCTGATGGGCGTGGTCGGCGACCCGACCCTGCAGATCGGCCTGTCGCTGCTGGTGCCCTTCGCCTCCTACGCGCTCGCCGAGGAGTTCCACGGCTCCGGCGTCCTCGCGGTGCTCACCACGGCGCTGTTCCTGGCCGAGTACGCCTTCGAGGCCGACGACGTGACGGCCCGGCTGGCGGGCAACACCTTCTGGGAGATCGTCGACACCCTCGTCACCGGGATCGCGTTCGGGCTGATCGGCCTGGAGCTGCACCACGTCTTCAGCGTCGGCGCCGGGCGACTGGGGGCCGATGCTGCGGCACGCCGGCTGGTGGTCGCGGTCGTGGTCGGCGTACGGCTGCTGTACCTGCTGCCCGCCGCGTGGATCGCCAAGAAGCTGCACCGGCTGCGGGACATGGACGAGGACATCCCGATGACCTGGCGGGAGACCGTCATCATGTGGTGGTCGGGGATGCGCGGGGTGGCGTCGGTCGCGCTGGCGCTCGCCATCCCGCTCACCACGGACGACGGGCACGCCGTTCCCGGCCCGCGCCGAACTCCTCTTCATCGCCTTCGCGGTGGTGCTCGCCACCCTCGTCGTGCAGGGCCTCACCCTGCCCTGGCTGGTCAAGCGGCTCGGCGTGAGCAGCGACATCGAGGCCGAGCACGACCTGGAGCGCGACCTGGCGCTGCGGGCGATGACGGCGGCCAGGGGCCGGCTGCAAGGAGATCGAGGCGGTCGAGGATCTGCACGAGGAGCTGTCCGAGATGCTGCACCGCCGGGCGTTCGACCTCGGCGCCCGGATCTAGCCCGACATCGTGGACGACGAGCGGCGCGAGAGCCACGCCAAGCGGGTCGAGGCGGATCAAGGCGGTGCGCCGGATCCAGGACGAGATGATGTCGGCCGCCCGGCACGAGGTACTCGCCGCGCGCAGCGAGCCGGGCTACGACCCGGAGGTCGTCGACCGGGTGCTGCGCCAGCTCGACCTGCGCTCGATGCGCCGGGGGTCCGCGGCTGATCCGCCGGACAGTGGCCCTATCGCGTCCCCGGGCCCGGCCCCAGGTCCTTGGCGTCCGGCGGCGGCGCGGTGTGCCGGTCCGGCCTCGTCCTGGCCCGGCGCGGGTGCGGTGCTGAGCCGCGGCAGCGCGTACGGGTGCTCGCAGCGCAGCCAGTCGATGAGCTGCTCACGCACGATGCAGCGCAGGTTGAAGATGTCGTCGGCGTCCTTGGCGGTGACCAGCGCCCTGACCTGGATGGTGGTCGGCGTCGAGTCGATGACCACCATGCCCCACGCCCTGCGGTCCCACTCGGCGGTCTGCTCCAGGATCTCCAGCAGTCGCTTGCGCATCGGGCCGAGCGGCGCCGCGTGGTCGAGGTGCAGGCAGTACGGTGCCGGTCATCCGCGGCGTCGCCGCGCGACCAGTTCTCGAACGGCTTGCTGGTGAAGTACGACACCGGCATCGTGATCCGCCGCTCGTCCCAGGTGCGCACGCTCAGGAAGGTCAGGGTGATCTCCTCGACCACACCCCACTCGCCGTCCACCACCACGGTGTCGCCGATCCGCACCATGTCGCCGAAGGCGATCTGCAACCCGGCGAAGAGATTGCCCAGCGTGGACTGGGCGGCCACGCCGGCGACGATGCCGATGATGCCCGCTGAGGCCAGCATCGAGGCCCCGACGGTACGCATGGCGGGGAAGGTGAAGAGCATCGACGGCGACCGCGATCACGCCGACGATCGCGGTGAACACCCGCTGGATCAGCGTCAGCTGGGTACGCAGCCGGCGGATCTTCGGCGACGTCGCGCGAGGTGGCGGCGTAGCGGGCGTACGAGGAGTCGACGACCGCGGCGGCGACCCGCACCACCAGCCAGGCCCGACGCGGCGATCAGCACCAGCGCAGGGTCTGGCCGAGTCGCTCGGCGTGCGCCGACCAGGTGGTCGCGTGGTAGCCGCCGCGCAGCATCGCGGTGCAGAGCACCACCTGGAGCGGGAGCCGCAGCGCCGCAGCAGGCCCCACAACGGGGTCTCCGGGTGCCTGCCGTCGACCGACGCAGCGACCGGTCGACGGCCCAGCCGACGATCAGCGACAGCACGACGGCCACTCCGACGACGACCACGGGTCGCAGCGCGCTGCCCATATCCGCTCCACCTCGGCTCTTTCGCGATATGCGGCTCCCTGACGCCGCCTGGCACCATGGTCGCGTACCCGGGCGGAACCCAGAACGACCCGAACACGATGAAGACCAGCAGACCAGCAGACCAGCAGACCAGCAGACCGCGAACGAAGGCAGCCCTGTGACGATCGTCCTGTTCCACTCCGCCTACGGGCTGCGGCCCGCGGTGCACGCCGCCGCCGACCGGCTGCGCGCCGCCGGCCACGAGGTGCACGTGCCCGACCTCTACGACGGCCGGACCGCGCGGGACCGTCGAGGAGGGCATGCGGATCAGGGACGAGATCGGCCAGCGACGAGCTGCTGCGGCGGGCCGTCGCGGCGGCGGCGCCGCTAGTCCGCGCAGGGCCTGGTCTACGCCGGGTTCTCGCTCGGCGGCTCGGTCGCGCAGAACCTCGCGCTGGGCGACGAGCAGGCCCGCGGGCTGCTGCTCCTGCACGGCACCTCGGACATCGCGGACGACGCGGCCACCGACGATGCCCGGTGCAGCTGCACGTCGCCGAGCCCGACCCGTACGAGTCCGAGGACTGGCTGAACGCCTGGTACCTGCGGATGCGCAGGGCCGGCGCCGACGTCGAGGTGCACCGGTACCGCGGCGCCGGCCACCTGCTACACCGATCCGGAGCTGCCGGACTACGACGAGCAGGCCGCCGAGCGCACCTGGGGCGTCGCGCTGGACTTCCTCGCGGGAGCTGTGACGCTCCGCGGGGGCCCGAGCGGCGCTCGGCAGCCCGGCTCACCGCGCGGCAGCGGCCCCTTCTTGAGCCGCGCCTTCTTGAGCCGCTACTTCTTGAGTTGGGCGCCGATCGCGGAGACCACGTTCGCCGGAGGGCGGCCCGCGACACTGCGACTCGGCTTGCCGTTGACCACCACGGTCGGGGTGCCGTTCTGGACGATGTTCGACGGGGACTTGTCGTACTTCGCGGACATCGTCAGCGCCCACTTGTCGAAGGTGCCGTTCTTCACCGCGTCGGAGAACTTCGCGTTGCCCTTGAGCGCCGGGCACCTTCTGGGCCAGCGAGATCAGCTTGGCCGCGTCGTTGAACTCGTCCTTCGTCTCGTCCGGGTGCACGGCCTTGGAGTACAGCAGCGTGTGGTACTGCTCGAAGGCGTCCGTGGAGACGTTCAGCGCGGCGCCCAGCGCGCTCAGCGCCTTCTTCGAGCCGGCGCCGCCCTCCTTGTCGTCCAGGAAGGTCGCGAAGGTGTAGTCGATCTTGTACTTGCCGTCCTTGGCGCCCTGCAGCACCGCGTCGCCCGCGGCCTGCTCGTAGGCCGCGCAGATCGGGCAGCGCAGGTCCTCGTACTCCTGGACGGTGTTCTTGTTGTTCTTGTCGCCACGACGACCGTGGTGCCGTCGGCGCCCTCGGTGTTGGCCGGCTTGACCAGCGGTGTTCTTCGCCGCCGCCGACCGGTAGGGCTTGTTCGCCTGGTTCACGGCCACGGCTATGCCCGCCGCCGCGCCGATGGCGACGACGACCGCGACCGCGACGGTGGCCTGGCGGCGCACCTTGGCGCGCTTGGCCTCCTTCTCGCGCTGCTCGCGCAGTCGCTCGCGCGCGGCTGCCTTGGCGTCCTGCTGTTCCTGCTGCTCATGACCTGTTTCTCCGGGTGTGTACGCGTGCGTGTGGGGGTGTGCTCGTCCGGGACCGCCGCGCGGCGGTGCCGTGGCGCGCGTGGTGCCGTCTCAGGCGGCGAGGACGGGCGGGCCCCTGCGGACCAGGGAGTGCAGCAGGCAGTGGCAGCGCGCGGGCGGCCGGTGCGGGCACAGCGGCCGGCGGTGCGGGCCGTTCGCGGACGGTGCGGTGCAGCAGGGCGAGCGCCACGAGCAGCGGGCGGAAGACGGCCCGCGCGGAGCGGGTATCCCCGCGATGGTCTCCATGGCCACAGAGTGTGCCACGCGCACGCGTATGTGCGGCCTAAAGGTCCTATAACAGATCCGGCCGGGACCGGAGCACGTTCGGCGCGCCCGGGGGCCAACGCGCCGGGCGCCGCGGCCGGTTGGGCCCGCGCGGCGCGGACGGCCGGGCGGACGCGGCCGGGTGGGGCGGCCGGGCGGTGTGTGCGGCCGGTCACGGTGGGTGGCCGGGGGCGCGGCCGGCCTGTCACGCGTGCCCGGCGGCGCCCGCCGTACGAACGCGGGGGTGCCCCCGAAGGGACACCCCCGCCGCACCGAAGTGCCGGTGGACGACGCTCAGTTGTGGCCGAACTTCCGCTGGCCCTTGCGCGAGGAGTGCGAGGTGGCGGGCATGATCCGCTCCTCGACCTCGGGGCTGCCCGGCGTCATGTGCTCGTCGTTGCCCGACTGCTTGCGCTGGTCGTGCTGGTGCTCGCTCTGCCGGCGGTTCTGGTTCTTGTTCTTAGCCACGATCGCGCCTTCCTGATGGGGGGATGGGTGGCCGATGGGCCGTCTTCAGATTTGCACGGGACGACAAAGCGCGCATTTCGGGCAGTTGATGCTGGAGTGATGGCTGAGGCGCCGGAAAATGTGGCGATCGCCACGCCGAAGATCGCGGTCTTGGTCATAACCCCCGAGCATTCGGGCAGACTCGGGGGAAACTCAGGGGACATCCGTGCCGGGGGGCGACCGAAAGAGGTGCAACATGGACCGCTGCGTCGTCCTGGTGGAACATCTTCAGGGTTACCTGCTCGGCGCCGCGGCGAGTCTGCTGGCGGGGGAACCCTCGCGTTCCCGGATCATGGTCGATCATGCCGCCGTGGTCGATGGGCTGCGGGAACGCGCGGAGGTCGAGACCGGGCAGCCCTTGCTCCGCATCTACTGGTTCGACGGCGCCCCCGACCGGGTTCCGCAGCCCGAGCACCGCCGGCTGCGCGTGATGCCCGAGGTGACGGTCCGGCTCGGCGCGCTGACCCGCAGCGACGGCCGCTGGGCGCAGAAGGGCGTGGACGCCGCGATGCACGCCGAGCTGTCCGAACTCGCCCGCAACCGCGCCTGCTCGGACGTGGTCCTGGTCACCGGGGACGGCGACCTGCTGCCGGGCATGATGTCCGCCAAGGAGCACGGCGTCGCCGTCCACCTGTGGGCCGTGCAGGCCGCAGACGGCGACTACAACCAGTCCGAGGACCTGGTCGCCGAGGCCGACGAGCGCCGGGTGCTCGACCGCGCCTGGATCACCCAGGCCGTCCGCGCCAGGGACCTCACCGGCACCTGCCCGCCCCGGCGCCCGGGCCCGCCCCGAAATCGCCGCGATCCTCTCCGCGCCGCTGCCCGAATCCGCGCTCGCCGCCTCCGCCGAGCGGGCCGCCGAAGCCCAGGCCGCCTCCGTGCGCAACGGCACCGCGCCCCCGAGGCCCCCGGCGAGAACGGCGCGGCGGTGCCCGCCCCGAGCGGCGTCAAGGGCGTACCGACGCCGAAGGACCTGGCCTCGCTGCGCGGGCCGGGCACCGCCCCGGCCGCCCCCGCGCCCGCCTCGGCCGCCACCCTGCGCTGGTCCTCCGACAAAGGGTGGGTCGAGCGCCCCGGCCGGCGCCGGCGAGCCCCCGATACCGCCTCCCTGCCGACCCTGGCCCAGCTGACCAGCGCCGAGCAGCGCTGGGCCGACCGCGAGGAGGACATCACCACCGTCGGCGGCGACCCCTACGAGGTCGGCCAGGTCTTCGCCCGCCGCTGGATCGACCGGCTCCCCGACCCTCGCACGTCCAGCAGCTCTCCACGCAGTACCCGCGCATCCCGCACCGCATCGACGGTGAACTGCTGCGCTACGCCGCCCGGTTCGGCCTGCTCGCGCACAAGGACGACCAGATCGACGAGCACGACCGGTACGCGATCCGGGCCGGCTTCTGGCGGGAGATCGACGCTCCGGGCCGCCGCCGAAGCCCGCCGGCCGGCGAGTAGCTCGCGCCGGCGGCACAAGCGGGGCGGGCTTATGGCCGCCCCCGGGGCGGGTGGGTCCGTTCGACCGGCGGGTCGCGCGTAGGCTCGTTCCTCGTGAGTACCGGCCGGAGGAGACAGCGGCGGCGCGGGCCGCCACCGTGCGGCGCGGGTGCGCCGTGCGCGGCCTGGTCAAGACGTACCCCGGCGACCCGGGGCCGCCGAGGCGGCGCACGGTACGCCGCGACGGTCCGGGCCACCGACGGAATCGACCTCGACGTGCACCGCGGCGAGATCTTCGGACTGCTCGGCCCCAACGGCGCCGGCAAGTCCACCCTGGTACGCCAGCTGACCGGGCTGCTGCGGCCCGACGCCGGCAGCATCGAGGTGCTCGGCCACGACCTGGTGCGCCACCCCGACCGGGCCGCCCGGCTGATCGGCTACCTCGGCCAGGAGTCCACCGCGCTGGACGAGCTGACCGTCGCGCTCGCCGCCGAGACCACCGGCCGGCTGCGCGGCTTGACGCCTGGGCCGCCCGCGCCGAACGCGACGAGGTGCTGGCCGAGCTGGGCCTGGCCGCGATCGCCGGCCGGCCGCTCAAGAAGCTCTCCGGCGGCCAGCGGCGGCTCGCCTGCCTCGCCGCCGCCCTCGTCGGCGAGCGCCCCGTGCTCGTCCTGGACGAGCCCACCACCGGCATGGACCCGGTCGCCCGCCGCGCCGTGTGGGCCGCGTCGACCGGCGCCGGGCCGAGCACGGCGCCACCGTGCTGCTGGTCACCCACAACGTCATCGAGGCCGAGACCGTGCTCGACCGGGTCGCCGTGATCGACCGCGGCAGGGTCATCGCCTGCGACACCCCGGCCGGGCTGAAGGCCCTGGTCGCCGACGAGGTGCGGCTCGACCTGGTGTGGCGCGACGACGCCCCGGACGCGCTCCCCGAGGTCGCCGCGCTGCGGCCGAGGCCCAGGACGCCGGCCGCCGCTGGACGCTGCGGCTGCCGCGGAGCGGGCCCGCGCCGCGGTCGCCACCGTCACCGGCGGCCCCGCCTTCGCCGCCCTCGACGACTTCACGCTGGCCACGCCGAGCCTGGAGGACGTCTACCTGGCGCTCGGCGGCCGCGGGGAAGGGACTGGTGAAGGCGTGACCGTCGAGGCACAGGCCGGGCCCGCCCGCGGCCGGCGGCCCGCCCAGCCGCCGGCCGCCCCGCTCGCTCCCCGCGCCCGGCTGCTGCCCGCGCTCGCCGCCGTCTACCGGGCCCAGCTCTCGCGGGCCCGGGTCGCGCGGATCCCGCTGCTCTTCGTCGCGACCTTCCAGTCGGTCGGCATCATGGTCCTGATGCGCGGGGTGGTGGACGCGGGCGACGCGAGGCGCCGCGCGGTGGTCGCCGGCTCCAGCGTGCTCGTCGTCGCCTTCGTCGCGCTCAACCTGCTCGCCCAGTACTTCGGCCAGCTGCGGGCCGGCGGCGGCCTCGACCACTACGCGACGCTGCCGGTGCCGCCCGCGTCCGTCGTGCTCGGGGCCGCCGCGGCTACGCCTCCTTCACCGTGCCGGGCTCGCTGTCACCGCGGTGTTCGGCTGTGTGCTGTTCCGGCTGCCGATGGCGCACCTGTGGGTGCTGCCGCGGTGATCCCGCTCGCCGGAGCCGCGCTCTCCGGACTCGGCGCGGCCCTCGGGCTGCTCGCGCCGCGGCAGGAACTCGCCACGCTGTTCGGCCAGTTGGGGATGTCGGCGGCGCTGCTGCTCGGCGTGCTGCCGGCCCCGGATGCCCGCACCCATCGCGTACGCCCGTGATCTGCTGCCCTCCACGTACGGCGTCGAGGCGTTCGCGCGCAGCTTCGACGCGCACCCCGACTGGTCCCTCGTCGGCGACCTGGCGGTGTGCGCGGCCGTCGGCGTCGTCTCGCTGGCCGTGGCCACGTGGGCCTACCGCCGGGCGGTGCCGCCGCGCGCGACCCGGTCCGGTGAGGCAACGCACAGACACGCCTGGCACGATGTCAGGGTGACCGCACCTCTGACACCGCCCGCAGCCCCCGGGCAACGACCCGTGGCAGACGAACACCGGGGGATCGCACCCCGGGCGCCGTCGAGGAGGCGCCCGCGATGAAGAAGGACCTGCGGGACGCGGTGCTCGTCGCCCTCGCCGTGACGCTGGCCGGGGTGGCGCTCGGGCTGCTGTGGCTGTGGCTGGCGCCGAAGGTGCCGCTGATCGCCGACGACAAGGCCGTCTTCCTCAAGGACACCGAGGGGGAGGAGGCGATCGGCGGTGACGGAACGTTCATCTTGCTCGCGCTCGGACTCGGCGCGCTCAGCGCGGCCGCGGTCTTCCTGTTCCGCAAGGGCGGCTCGCCGTGGTCGTCGGCCTGGCGGCGGGCGGCGCGCTCGGTCGTTTGGCTGGCGGCTCGGCATCTGGCTCGGCCCGACCAGGACGTGGTGGCCCCGGCGAAGGCGGCCGGCCAAGGACGTCTTCAACGCCCCGCTGAAGCTCGCGCGAAGGGCGCGCTGCTCGTCTGGCCGATGGCGGCCATGGTGGTGCACCTCGGGCTCACGGCGCCTTCGGGGCCAGGGACGGGAGCCGAGGGGTACCCGGGCCAGGACCGTACCGGGGGCCGGCCTCGTGGGCCGGTCTCGTCGAGGACGGGCGCGCGGACAGGGTCAGGCCGGCGCCTACAGGCCCGGCCGGGCCAGGACCAGGCCGCGCAGGCCCGCCCGGATTTCGGCCGCTCCCGCCCGGAGAACCCCCCGGTCGCCCGGCCCGCCGAGGACCCGTCCGGCGGCGACCATCCGTCCGCCGGCGACCGGCCCACCGAGGGCGACGACCCCCGCGACTGAGCCCCGCGGGCCCCGGCGGGTCCGCGGACGGCTACTTGCGGGTCAACGCCGCCGTCGACGCCGAGGTGAGCGCGGCCAGGTCGCCGGGTGCGACCTCCAGCTCCAGGCCCCGTCTGCCCGCCGAGACGAAGACCGTCCCGAAGGCCAGCGCCGATTCGTCCAGCACGGTCGGCAGCGCCTTGCGCTGGCCGAGCGGGGAGATGCCGCCGCGCACGTATCCGGTGGTGCGCTCGGCGGCCGCGGGGTCGGCCATGACCGCGTGCTTGCCGCCCACCGAGGCGGCCAGCGCCTTGAGGTCCAGCGCGGCCGAGACCGGCACCACGGCGACCGTCAGCGCGCCGTCGACCTCGGCGACGAGGGTCTTGAACACCCGGTCCGCCGACGTGCCGAGCGCGGCGCCGCCTCCTCGCCGTAGGAGCCCGCAGGACGGGTCGTGCTCGTAGGCGTGCAGCGTGAACGGAACGCCGGCCCTCGCCAGGGCGACGGTCGCCGGGGTGCCGCCGCCGCTGCGGGACTTCTTCGCCATCGGGTTCCGCCGGTATTCAGTTCGGGCTGATCGCCTGCTGGGTGAGTTCCACCGCCGGGAGCGACGGCAGCTTGTCGATGATCGCGGTCTCGCGGCGGAGCAGCTTCAGTTCCTCGCGCAGCCGGGTCGCCGCGTCGGGCGCTTCGAGCAGCCGCTGCTTGGCGGCCGTCCAGGATCGTGGCCGCCGCGACCAGATACGACACGACGGTCGGGTCGTCGGGCAGGTCCGCGGCGGCCAGGGACCGTTCGCGCGCGCCGGCCAGCCGCTTCTGGTACGTGCGGAACATCCGGGACGACCTCGGGGGCCAGCGCGCCCGCCCCCTCGCCCGCCGCCTCGGGGATCTCCTCGATCTCCGCGGTCAGATACGCGCCGCTCGCGTCCACCGACAGGATGCGGAACCGGATCGTGCCGGTCGCGAGGAGTTCGAAGCCGCCGTCCGCCCGCTCGGGGATGGCGGCCGCGTCCGCGACGCAGCCGACGCGGTGGAGCGCGTCGATCGGGTCCTCGCCGAGGCCCGCCGCCGGGCCCGGGTCGTGGCCGTCCTGGCCGGTGGGGGCGACCTCCTGACCGTTCTTGATGGCGATCACCCCGAACCGGCGGGGCCCGTCCTCGGCCAGTGCGAGCAGACCGCGGACGATGGCGCGGTACCGCTCCTCGAAGATGTTCAGCGGCAGCACGAGACCCGGGAACAGCGCGGCGCTGAGCGGGAAGAGCGGAAGGCGATCGGTCACAGCTAGCCAGGGTAAGGGCATGGTGGCCCCGTTCATCACCCGTTGTGGGTACCCGGGCCCTCTTGCGACCCTCGTCAGGCGCCCCGGCGCAGCAGCCGGGAGGCCCCGGCGGCCGCCGTCGTCGCGAGAATCCAGCCCAGCACCGTCAGCGCCGAGGCGACCCACTGGGCGGTGCCCGCCTCCCGCCACGCGTTGTCCTGGCCGAGGTCGATCACCGGGAGCAGCAGGTCCAGGGCGTAGAGCGCGGGGCTCCAGTGCGGCCGGTAGCCGTCGTCCGCGGGCGGCGGGCTGTGGTGCATCGAGAAGTACACCGCGCCCAGCGCCCACAGCACCGCCATCCACACCGCGGCCCGCCCCGGCCGGTAGCCGTACCCGACGGTGACGTCCTGGAGCCAGCCCCAGATCCGGCCCGCCACCGGCTGCGACTCGCGCCGCCGCCGCTGCTTGGCCAGCAGCACCTCCCGGGCGTCGGCGTCCTCCCCGCCGGCCCGCAGCGCCGAGGCCAGCCGTTCGTACGCCTCGGGGCTGTACTCGGGCGTGGCGCCGTGCAGCCAGGCGATGCGCCGGGCGAGCGGGAAGTCCGTGCGCGAGCCGATCGAGTCGTACGTGAAGCCGCGCAGGTCCGTGCCGCCCACGGGCCAGCTCTCGGGCGAGTCGGTGAGGCCGCCGACCCGGGCTCCGGCCAGCGACACCCGGCCGTTCGGCGGCTGCCGCGGGGTGAACCGCAGGTCGGGGGTCTGTATCCGGCGCAGCGAGACCTGCTGCCCGTCCTGGAGGGTGAAACGGGCCCGGTTGATGACGACCGCGTTGCCGAACCGCCCGTCGTCCAGCCGCAGCCCGCCGACGCAGCCGAAGTCCTGCGCCCGCGGCCCCGGGGCCAGTGCCCCGGTCGGGCCGGAGCGCAGGAAGCCGGACGAGAGGTAGAGGGTGTGCTCCACCGATATCCGGGCCGCGTTGAACGCGAAGTCGCCGCCGGGATTGCGCAGGGCGCTGCCTCGCAGGCTCAGCCGGCCGCCGATCCGCGCGCTGCGCAGGCTGAACTCGCCGGTGACGTCCATGAGTTCGGCGTCCATGTCCTGGCCGACGGTCAGCCCGTCGCCGGAGAAGGCCCGTCGGCCGCGTCCGTCGGCGACGACGAGCTGGTTGATCAGCAGGTCGGTGCCGATCTGTGCGTCGGTGAGCCGGATGCCGCCGGGGACGCGGCACTGCGGCAGGTGCAGGTCGCCGGATATCTGGAGCCGGGCCGCCTCCAGCCGCGGGATCAGGCAGCGCACCAGCCGCATGCTTCCCGCCGTGCACTCCGGCAGCATCAGGTCCTCGTCGAGCCGGCAGTCGTCGAACTGGACGTACGGCGTGATCGTCGCCCCCGCCAGCATCAGCCGCCCGCTGATCCGCACGCCGCGGAGCTTCAGCGCGGTCACCCGGCCGGCCTGCGGGGGCGGCGGGTTCAGCAGCAGCTCGGCGACTGCCTGGGCGCGTACCGTACGATCCCCTCGCCACTCGGCGTCACCGAGGGGGTCGTCCTCGGCGGCGTGGCCTGTGGACAGGTCGCACAGGTTGCCACGGCGGAACGTCCGCCACATTCTCGCTTCGAGCGGCGTCCAGTCGGCCGGTGGCCGCTCACCGTCCTCGGCCATCCTGGCCGCCCCCTTCCCGCTTCCTGTCCCCGCCCCGTTCCCCGACGCGCCACGCTAGCGCCCGGCGCCGGCGCCCCTCCGAGGTGGGTCCCGCACGATGTCCGCCCGGGTATGCACCAAGGGCGCGGGGCCCGCGCATGCCCGCCCGGGTGCGCACCTGCCACCCAAGGGCGCGGGGCGCGCGTGCCTGCCGGGGTAAGCCACCAGGGCTCGTGGCCGCGCATGCCTGCCGGGGTGCGCCCCTGGGTGGCAGGTGCCTGGCCGGGCGGACATTCCGGCCTCTTCCCCGGAGGGACGCCGTACCCGGGCGGACATTCCGGCCACCTCCCCGGAGGGGCGTATCACGGAGTGGAACCGCGAAACGGTCGGCCTGCCCAGGTCTCTACACTTGGACACGTGATCTCCCGAATCGATCTGCGCGGCGCCGCCTTCCCCGAGGGCGGGTCGACCGCGACCTCCTGCCCCGTGCCGAGTTCGACGTCGAGGCCGCGCTGGAGACCGTGCGGCCGATCTGCGAGGACGTACGCCATCGCGGCGCGACGGCGGCGCTGATCGAGTACGGCGAGCGGTTCGACGGCGTCGCGGCCCGAGCGGCTGCGGGTGCCCGGCGCAGGCGCTCGCGCGAGGCCCTGGACGCGGCTCGACCCGGCGGTGCGCGCGGCGCTGGAGGAGTCGATCCGCCGGGCCCGCATGGTGCACGCGCGACCAGCGCCGCACCGACGTCACCACGCAGGTCGTGCCCGGCGGCACCGTCACCGAGCGGTGGGTGCCGGTCGCGCCGGGTCGGCCTCTACGTGCCGGGCGGCCTGGCCGTCTACCCGTCGCAGCGTGGTCATGAACGTCGTGCCGGCCCAGGAGGCCGGCGTCGAGTCGCTCGCCGTCGCCTCGCCGCCGCAGAAGGAGTTCGGCGGCCTGCCCGCACCCGACGATCCTGGCCGCCTGCGCGCTGCTCGGCGTCGACGAGGTGTACGCCGTCGGCGGCGCCCAGGCCGATCGCGATGTTCGCCTACGGCGACGCCGACCGACGGGCCGCCGAGCCGGTCGACCTGGTCACCGGCCCGGGCAACATCTACGTCGCCGCCGCCAAGCGCCTGCTCACGGGCCGTGATCGGCATCGACGCCGAGGCCGGGCCGACCGAGATCGCGGTCCTCGCCGACGACACCGCCGACCCGGTGCACGTCGCCGCCGACCTGATCAGCCAGGCCGAGCACGACCCGCTGGCCGCCTCGGTGCTGGTCACCGACTCGCGCGGCGCTGGCCGACGCGGTCGAGGCCGAGCTGGCGCGCCAGGTCGCCGCGACCAAGCACGTCGAGCGGGTCACGCACCGCGCTCGCCGGCCGCGCAGTCCGGCGATCGTGCTGGTCGACGACCTCGACGCAGGGCCTGCGCCGTCGTCGACGCCTACGCCGCCGAGCACCTGGAGATCCAGACCGCGCGACGCCGCGCGCGGTCGCCGCCCGGGTGCGCAACGCCGGCGCGATCTTCGTCGGCCCGTACGCCCCGGTCTCGCTCGGCGACTACTGCGCCGGGCTCCAACCACGTGCTGCCCACCGGCGGCTGCGCCCGCCACTCCTCGGGCCTGTCGGTGCAGTCCTTCCTGCGCGGCATCCACGTCGTCGACTACGACCGAGGCGGCGCTGCGCCGAGGTCGCCGCCGCACGTCGTCGCGCTCGCCGACGCCGAGGACCTGCCCGCGCACGGCGCCGCCGTGACCGCGCGGTTCGACCCGAGCGACGGTCCGCAGCGACCGGTGACGCGCGATCGCCCGACGACCTGCCGCTGCGCGACGACCTGCGCGGCGCAGACGCCGTACGGCGCGCCGCAGCTCGACGTGCCGGTGCGCGCTGAACACCAACGAGAACCCGTACCCGCCGCCGCCGAGCCGCTGGTGGCCGGATCGCCGAGCGCGGTCGCCGAGGTCGCGCGCGACGCTGCAACCGCTACCCCGACCGCGACGCGCGTCGACGCTGCGCGCGGACCTCGCCGCCTACCTCACGCCGACCACCGGTGCACCGGCTCGACGCCGCGACAGGTGTGGGCGGCCAACGGCTCGAACGAGGTCATGCAGCAGCTGCTGCAGGCCTTCGGCGGCCCCGGCCGCACCGCGCTCGGCTTCGAGCCGTCGTACTCGATGCACCGCGATCATCGCCGCGGCACCGGCACCGGCTGGGTCGCCGGCCGCGCGCCGCGCGACTTCACCATCGACGCCGGACGCGGCGGTCGCCGCGATCGGCGCGAGCACCGGCCCGACGTCGTCTTCGTCTGCCTCGCCGAACAACCCGACCGGCACCGCCCTCGCCGCCGAGACCGTGCTCGCGCTGTACGAGGCCGCGCAGGCCGGCACGCCGGCGATGGTCGTCGTCGACGAGGCGTACGCCGAGTTCTCGCGACCGGCACGCCGTCGCTGCTGCCGCTGCTCGCCGGCCGCCCGCGGCTGGTGCGTCACCCGCACCATGTCCAAGGCGTTCGCGCTGGCCGGGCGTGCGGCTCGGCTACCTCGCCGCCGACCCGGCGGTGGTCGACGCGCGTGCAGCTGGTGCGGCTGCCCTACCACCTGTCCGCGCGTCACCCAGGCGACCGCGCTGGCCGCGCTGGAGCACACCGACGACGCTGCTCGGCTACGTCGACGCAGCTCAAGGCGCGAGCGCGACCGCGTGGTCGACCGAGCTGCGCGCGCATCGGCTTCGACGGTCACCGACTCCGACGCCAACTTCGTCCTGTTCGGCCGCTTCGCCGACCGGCACGCCGTCTGGCAGGCGATCCTCGACCACGGCGTCCTGATCCGCGACAACGGCGTCCCCGGCTGGCTGCGGGTCACCGCCGGCACCCCGGAGGAGAACGACGCGTTCCTGGACGCGGCCCGTCGTGCAAGGCCAGCAGCAGCCTGGCAGCAGGAGAACACCGTCGGAGGAGTCCGCATGACCCGCACGGGCCGCGTCGAGCGCACCACCAAGGAGACGTCGGTCCTCGTCGAGATCGACCTCGACGGCACCGGCGCAGGTCGACGATCTCCACCGGCGTGGGCTTCTACGACCACATGCTCGACCAGCTCGGCAGGCACGGCCTGTTCGACCTCACCGTGAAGACCGAGGGCGACCTGCACATCGACACGCCACCACACCGTCGAGGACACCGCGCTCGCGCTCGGCGCCGCCTTCAAGCAGGCGCTCGGCGACAAGGTCGGCATCTACCGCTTCGGCGACTGCACCGTCCCGCTGGACGAGTCGCTCGCCCAGGTCACCGTCGACCTGTCCGGGCCGGCCCTACCTGGTGCACACCGAGCCGGAGAGCATGGCGCCGATGATCGGCACGCTACGACACCGACGCTGACCCGGCACATCTTGGAGTCCTTCGTCGCCCAGGCGCAGATCGCGCTGCACGTCCACGTGCCCTACGGGCGCAACGCGCACCACATCGTCGAGGCCAGTTCAAGGCGCTCGCCCGGGCGCTGCGCGACGCCGGCGAGCTCGACCCGCGCGCTGCCGGGATCCTGCCGTCCACCAAGGGCGCGCTGTGACCAGGGCTTCCGCCATCTGATCATCCTGCTCGGGCTGTTCCTGGCCGGCGGGGTCTACTCCTTCTGGAAGCAGAAGCATGCCCAAGAGCGCTCATCGCCGCTGCTGGCGGTCGGCTCGCGTGATGGCGCTCGTCGCCGGCGCTGCTCCGGCTGTAGGGAAGGCGACTGCCGATGACGCAAGAACGTCGTCGTCCTCGACTACGGCTCCGGCAACCTCCGCTCGGCCGAGCGCGCGCTCGAGCGCGCCGGCGCCGACGTCGACGGTGACCGCCGACTTCGACGCCGGCGCTGAACGCCGACGGGCTGGTCGTGCCCGGCGTCGGCGCGTTCGCCGCCTGCATGGCCGGGCTGCGGCGGTGCGCGGCGACTGGATCATCGGCCGCCGGCTCGCCGGCGGCCGGCCGGTGCTCGGCATCTGCGTCGGCATGCAGGTCCTCTTCGAGCGCGGCGTCGAGCACGGCGTGGAGACCGAGGGCCTGCGACGAGTGGCCCGGCACGGTCGAGCCGCTGCGACGCGCCGGTCGTGCCGCACATGGGCTGGAACACCGTCGGTCGCCCGGCGGACTCGCGGCTGTTCGCCGGGCTGGACGCCGGACGCCCGCTTCTACTTCGTGCACTCCTACGCGGTGCGCGACTGGGACCTGGAAGCGACAACGGCGCCGATCCGCGCGCCGCTGGTCACCTGGGCCGACGCACGGCGAGCCGTTCGTCGCCGCGGTCGAGAACGGTGCGCTGTGCGGCCACCCAGTTCCACCCCGAGAAGTCCGGCGACGCCGGCGCGCGCTGCTGCCAACTGGCTCGAACCCTGTGCGTCCGCCGACGACGTCCGTCCGCGCGGTGGCTGCCCCGCGTAGTGTCGCCCGCCAGTGGACCGCCCATGACCAGCTCGAACTGCTCCCCGCCGTCGACGTCCGCGACGGCCAGGCCGTGCGCCTCGTCCAGGGCGAGTCCGGCACCGAGACCTCCTACGGCGACCCGCTCGCCGCCGCGCTCGCCTGGCAGGAGGCCGGCGCCGAGTGGCTCCACCTCGTCGACCTCGACGCCGCGTTCGGCACCGGCGACAACCGCGAGCTGCTCGCCGAGGTCGTCGGCGCGCTGGACGTCAAGGTCGAGCTGTCCGGCGGCATCCGCGACGACGACGTCGCTCGCCGCCGCGCTCGCCACCGGCTGCACCCGGGTCAACCTCGGCACCGCCGCGCTGGAGGACCCCGGGCTGGGTCGCCAAGGTCATCGCCGAGCACGGCGACCGGATCGCGGTCGGCCTGGACGTGCGCGGCACCACGCTGCGCGGCCGCGGCTGGACCCGGGACGGCGGCGACCTGTACGAGACGCTGGCCCGCCTCGACTCCGAGGGCTGCGCGCGCTACGTCGTCACCGACGTCGCCAAGGACGGCACGCTCGACAGGCCCCAACCTGGAGCTGCTGCGCGACGTCTGCGCGGCCACCGACAAGCCGGTCGTCGCCTCCGGCGGGGTGTCCTCGCTCGACGACCTGCGGGCCATCGCCTCACTCGTGCCGCGAGGGTGTCGAGGGCGCGATCGTCGGAAAGGCGCTCTACGCGAAGGCGTTCACCCTCGAAGAGGCCCTGGAGGCAGTGTCGCGATGACCGAGTACCCGCAAGTGCGCGTGACCGCTCCGACAGCCCGTGGGAGGAGACGTTCGGCTACTCCCGGGCGGTGGCGGCGGGCGACCGGGTGCTCGTCGCCGGGCACGATGCCCTCGGTCGACGGCGCGGTGCCCGGCGAGGGCGGCCCGTACGAGCAGACCCTGACCGCCTTCCGCAGCGCGCTCGGCGCCCTGGAGCCGTTCGGCCTCGGCGTCGGGAGCGTCGTCCGTACCCGGATGTACCTCACGCCACGCCCGGGACGCCGACGACGTCGGCCGCGCCCACAAGGAGCTGTTCGGCGACGTGCGGCCCGGCCGCCACGATGGTCGTCGTGGCCGGGTTCGTGGACTCGCGGGTCCTGGTCGAGGTCGAGGTGGAGGCGTACCGAGCACCTGCCGGAGGAACCCCCGCATGACCCTCGCGGTCCGTGTCATCCCCTGCCTGGACGTCGACGCCGGCCGGGTCGTCAAGGGCGTCAACTTCCAGAACCTGCGCGACGCGGGCGACCCGGTCGAGATGGCCAAGCTCTACGACGCCGAGGGCGCCGACGAGCTGACCTTCCTGGACATCACCGCGTCCTCCGGCGACCGGGAGACCACCTACGACGTGGTGCGCCGCACCGCCGAGCAGGTCTTCATCCCGCTGACGGTCGGCGGCGGCGTGCGCAGCGCCGACGACGTCGACAGGCTGCTGCGGGCCGGCGCGGACAAGGTCGGCGTGAACACCGCGGCCATCGCCCGCCCCGAGCTGATCCGGGAGATCGCCGAGCGCTTCGGCCGCCAGGTGCTGGTGCTGTCGGTGGACGCCCGCGCGCACCGCCCGGCGGCTCCTTCGAGGTCACCACGCACGGCGGCCGCCGCGGCACCGGCATCGACGCCGTCGAGTGGGCGCACGCGGGCCGCGGAGCTGGGCGCGGGCGAGATCCTGCTCAACTCGATGGACGCGGACGGCACCAAGGACGGCTACGACACGGAGATGATCGCCGCGGTGCGCAAGCACGTCACCGTCCCGGTGATCGCCTCCGGCGGGGCGGGCCGGCTCGGCGACTTCGCCCCCGCGGTCGCGGCGGGCGCCGACGCGGTGCTGGCCGCGTCCGTCTTCCACTTCGGCGACCTGCGCGATCTCCGAGGTCAAGGCGGCACTGCGCGAGGCCGGCCACCCGGTCCGCTAGGGCCTGTCAGGTGCCCAGGTGCCCAGGTGCCCAGGTGCCCAGCGCGCCCCGGACACCCGGGCGCCTGGGCACCTATGCGGCTAGACGCCCAGCTTCGCCTCGTACACCTTCGCCACCGCCTCCTCGTCGCCCTCTGCCTCGACCTTGGCGGCGGACTGGCGGCCGAAGGCGAACATGGTGAGTTCGGCGGGCTCGCCGGTGACCGTGACGACCGGGGCGCCCCTGCGGGCGACCGTCGTGCGGCCGTCGGGGCAGCGCAGGACCAGCCCGACGGGGGAGCGGCGGCCGAACAGGCGGGCGGCGCGCTCCAGTCGGGACCACAGGGCGTCGGCGAAGACGGGGTCGACGGTGCGCGGGGTCCAGTCGGGAACGGCCCGGCGCACGTCCTCGGAGTGGACGTAGAACTCGACGGTGTTCGACGCCTCGTCAAGCTGCTTGAGGGCGAAGGGGGACAGCCGCGGCGGGCCGGTCCTGATCAGCTGGACCAGTTCCTCGTAGGGCTTGGCGGCGTACTCCTTGCTGACCCGTTCGAGGCGGTCGGCGAGGCGCGGGATCACCAGACCGGCCGCCGCGTCGCCGCGGCGCTCGCGCACCACGACGTGGGCGGCCAGATCCCGGGTGGTCCAGCCCTCGCACAGGGTCGGGGCGTCGGGTCCCGAGCGCTCCAGCAGGTCGGCGAGGAGCAGCCGTTCACGCTGCGCATGGGTCGTCATACCCGCCAGGCTAACCACCCGGGGGTCGTTGCGTCCGCTCCTCGCCGATCGGCGAAGGCCGTGGCCACGCCGGGAACCGGTCCCGGCCGGCCGTCAACCGGTCGTCAACCGCCCCCGACCGGTCCGTACCGGCTCAGAGCCTGCTGTACAGCTTCGTGCCGCTGGTGCCGTTGTTGCGGGTCAGCGAGCAGGTGACGGTCTTCTTGTCCTGCACCTCGTAGGTGATCAGCTTCGGGAAGAGCGCGTACGGGTAGTACAGCTTGCCGTCCGCCGGCAGGTGCTTCTTCGCGTCGGCCGTGCACAGCTTCAGCGCGGCGCTCTGGATGTCGCTGTCGCTGGTGTAGCTGCCCGTCAGCGTCTCGTTGGCGACGACCTGGGCGTCGTGCGCGGAACCGCACGAGCGCTTGGTGACCTCGTCCACCGAGGGCGACAGGGTCGGGGCGTCGAAGCAGGTGCCCGGCGACAGCACGACGTACGACACGACCTTCTGGCTCGGCGACGGGTCGTCGGTGGGCAGCAGGTCGGTCGGCATGTCCGTCGGCAGGTCGAGCGACGGGTCGTCGGACGGTATCGAGAAGGTCGGCGTCGGCAGATCGGTGGGCAGGCCGGAGGGCAGCCCGCTGATCGAGTGCGACGGCGTGCCGTCGGCCGACTTCTTCTTGTCGCTGCCCCCTCCGCCGGCCAGCGCCACACCGCCGATGACGGCCCCTATCACGACCACCGCGCCGACGGCTATCCAGACATTGCGCTTGTTGTTGTTCGGCGGCGGGGGAGGCGGATAGCCGCCGGGCCCGCCGGGGTAGCCGGGGTAGCCGAAGCCGCCGGGCGGGACGGCCGGTCCCGGCGCTCCGGGGGGCCCGTAGCCGCCGGACTGCTGGGGATAGCCGTAGGGCTGCGTCTCGCCCCCGCCGGGCTGCTGGGGGTACCCGTAGGGCTGTTGGCCGGGCTGCTGCGGATATCCGTAGGGCCCGTTCTCCGGCGGCGGAGGCGCGCTGTAGCCGCCGTCACCGGGCGGAGGCGGCGGCGGGGGGCCGAAGCCCTGCGGCGGCCCGAAACCGCCACTGTTCTCAGGAGGCGGCGGCGGACCATCTTGCGGCGGCGGAGGAAAACCCATGCAGGCAGGATGCCCCATACGGGTGACATCGGCGACCACGTACCGAAGCAGGACAACCCCCTTGCCCTCTTTGCTGTTTATTGAGGCTTTTCTTGTTCGGGCGGGACGGCGGCAGAATGGGTCGCATGCCCCCGACCTCGCTCGACCCCGCCGTCGCCGCGCGCCTGAAGCGCGACCGCGGACGGGCTGGTCCCCGCCGTCGTCCAGCAGTACGACACCGGCGAGGTGCTGATGCTCGGCTGGATGGACGACGAGGCGCTGCACCGGACCCTGACCACCGGCCGCGCCACCTACTGGAGCCGCAGCCGCGCAGGAGTACTGGGTCAAGGGCGACACCTCCGGCCACGTCCAGCACGTGAAGTCGGTCGCGCTGGACTGCGACGGCGACACCCTGCTGGTGAAGGTCGACCAGGTCGGTGCCGCCTGCCACACCGGCGACCGCACCTGCTTCGACGCCGACGTCGTGCTGCCGCCCGCGGTGTCGGTCCGGCTGCGGCGCTCGAGGCCGCAGCGACCGACCGTCGCCGAGGCCGTGACGACCGGCGGATCGCCCTGGACCTGCGCGACGTTCCGCGACGCTGGCCGTCGACCGCCGGGTCATCCCGGTCAGCCCGCCGGCTGCTCGCCGACGGCGAGACGCCGGTCGGCCTCTACCGCAAGCTCGCCGCCGAGCGGCCCGGGCACGTTCCTGCTCGAGTCGGCCGAGCACGGGACGTCTGGTCGCGCTACTCGTTCGTCGGCGTGCGCTCCGCGCGCCACGCTGACCGAGCGCGACGGCGAGGCGCTCTGGTCGGGCACGCCGCCGGTCGGCGCCGCCGACCGACGGCGACCCGCTGGACGTGCTGCGCGCGACCGTCGACGCGCTGCACACCCCGCGCCGCGACGGCGGCCTGCCGCCGCTCACCGGCGGCCTGGTCGGCTACCTCGGCTACGACATCGTCCGCCGGCTGGAGCGCTGCCGCAGCACGGCGACGGACGACCTGCAGCTGCCCGAGCTGACCATGCTGCTCGCCACCGACCTGGCCGTCGCTCGACCACCACGACGGCACGGTCCTGCTGATCGCCAACGCGGTCAACCACGACGACCCGACGAGCGGCGTCGACGAGGCCTACGCCGACGCGGTCGCCCGGCTCGACGCGATGGAGGCCGACCTGCCGGCAAGCCGGCTCCACTGCACGGCCCTCCGGCGCTGCCGCCGTCCGAACGCCCGAGTACCGCACCCGCCGGGGCGCCAGGACTTCAAGGCCGCGGTCGAGGACGCCAAGGAGGGATCCGGGCCGGCGAGGCGTTCCAGATCGTGCTCTCGCAGCGGTTCGAGACGCCCTGCCCGGCCACGCCGCTCGACGTCTACCGGGTGCTGCGCACCACCAACCCCAGCCCGTACATGTACCTGCTGCGCTTCCCCGGCCGACGGCGTCCGAGGCGGCTTCGACGTGGTCGGCTCCAGCCCGAGGCGCTGGTCAAGGTCGACGGACGGCCAGGCGATGCTGCACCCGATCGCCGGCACCCGGCCGCGCGGCGCGACGCCGGAGGAGGACGCCGCGCTCGCCGAGCGAGCTGCTCGCCGACCCCAAGGAGCGCGCCGAGCACGTGATGCTGGTCGACCTCGGCCGCAACGACCTCGGCCGGGTCTGCGAGCCCGGCACCGTCGAGGTCGTCGACTTCATGGCCGTCGAGCGCTACAGCCACGTGATGCACATCGTCTCGACCGTGGTCGGCGAGGTCGCCGAGGGCCGCGACCGCCTTCGACGTGCTGCGCCGCCGAGCTTCCCGGCCGGCACGCTGTCCGGCGCGCCGAAGCCGCGGGCGATGGAGATCATCGAGGAGCTCGAGCCGACCCGCCGCGGCCTCTACGGCGGCTGCGTCGGCTACCTCGACTTCGCCGGCGACCTCGACACCGCGATCGCGATCCGCACCGCGCTGCTGCGCGACGGCACCGCCTACGTGCAGGCGGGCGCGGGCATCGTCGCCGACTCCGACCCGGTCGCGGAGGACGCCGAGTGCCGCAACAAGGCGGCCGCGGTGCTGCGCGCGGTCGCGACGGCCAACCGGCTGTCCGGCTGATCGGCGCGCCACCCGCGCCCACCGGGACCACGCGGCCGCGACCGGCCAGCCCACGGGGCGGCCGTACGCGCGGGGCTTCGCACCGACGGGGCGACAACGCGAAGGCGGGACGGCGCTCGAGCGCCGTCCCGCCTCCGTCGTGATCCGACGTCGCGTCAGCCCGCGAAGGCCGCCGTGCCGTTGGGGGTGCCCAGACCGGTCGGGCCGTCGTAGCCCGAACCGCCGGTGCACAGGTACGAGCCACAGCTGCCGTTCGAGCCGCTCGGTCACGTCATTGAGCGAACCTGTGTGGGCGTAGGGGAAGGACGCCGGGTCGAGCCGGCGGACGGGGTGCCCGCCAGCGCGTAGACCGAGGCGATGATCGGGGACGACGACGCTGGTGCCGCCGACCTGCCCAGCCCGGGTCGCCGTAGGAGTCGTGACAGCCACACCGGTCGGGGTCGGCGACCGCGGCGACGTCGGTCGGTACGGTTGCCGCAGCCGCTGTCGCGTCTGCCAGCGCGGCTTGGCTCGTAGGACGAGCAGCCGGACCCGGCGCCGTTCCAGACGCGCTCTCGCTCCAGCCGCGGGCGCTGGAGTCGGCGGTCAGCGAGGTGCCGCCGACCGACGTCACGAACTGCGACGCGGCCGGGTACTCCACGCCGAAGCCCGCGTCGCCGGCGCGACCGTGATGACCACGCCCGGGTGGTCGAAGTACTGGCGTCGTAGCTGCGTGTCCGTCGGAGGACTCGCCGCCGCCGTAGCTGTTGGAGACGTACCTCGCGCCCAGCGACACGGCGGTGTTGACCGACGGCGCCCAGGTCGTCCATGGACGTGCTGTTCGCCTCGACCAGCAGGATGTGGCAGCTGCGGGCAGACGGCGCTGACCATGTCGACGTCGAGCGACTCCTCCTCGGCCCAGCCCGAGTCGGCGGTCGGCAGCGAGCCGCTGCCGTCCTGACCGACCTTGCTGAAGCAGCCGTTCGC
The DNA here is from genome assembly GCA_963820715.1 of uncultured Actinomycetota bacterium. Taxonomy (GTDB): domain Bacteria; phylum Actinomycetota; class Actinomycetes; order Streptomycetales; family Streptomycetaceae; genus Actinacidiphila. Next base: position 322,832 of record CAWGAU010000015.1, read on the forward strand.
CGTGGTGCAGGCGCGGCAGCCCGTACTGGAGCGGTACGTCGCCAGGTCCGACTCGGCGTTCGGGTTGTCGTACGCGTCGACGATCGCGACGGTCTCGCCCGAACCCCCGCTGGAGGGCAGGGAGTAGGCGCTCTGCAGGTCGGACGGTCCGTAACCGGACGGTGCGGCCTTCGGGTCGACCGCACCCGAGGACTTCGCCAGCGAGCTGACGCCGCTGGTCACCTTTACCGCCTGACAGGACATGAAACCGGCTTTTGTGCTGGCGGCACAGGAGTGTGCCGTCCTCAAGCCGTGAGTGGTGGCCGCGTCGGCCGAGGAGGCCATGGCCAGCCCGGACGCTGCGAGGCCCGCCGCTGCGGTGAGGGCGAGGCCGGTGCGCAGGGATATGGAGTGGTTGAGGGTACCGAGGGTGAGACGCAAGCTACTGCCTCCTGTGGTGGGGACCGAGGAGCGTGTGGGATTTCTGTGACTTCTGCGGCTTTTTGTTGATGGAGGGACGGTAGATCACGCTATTACTGGCGGGAACACGTCAACAAGATGGCGTACGCAATCTCCGCTCGACCTTCACGCGGAGGGCGCGAGGGCTTCCCATGGCGTGGTGTTCGGTACGGCGTCGGCCGGACGCCGGTCGAGCGCCGAATCGGGCCGTAATCGCGCTGCTCGGAGGCTGTTCGCGCCCGATCGGCGCGCGGTAGGGCGAAAAACTGGGAGGTCCGTACGCGCGTTCGGATGTGGTGGTGATGTGGAGGAGGGCTGTCCGCCCCGGGCGCGGGGCCGGGAGGCCGACGGGGGATAGTGGAGGGGTGACAACGTCCCGGCAGACCATGTCCTCGCAGCCCTCCTCCCCGCGGACTCCGGCATCGCAGGCTCCCGCGCCCCGGAGTCCCGAGCCGCGGAGTCCCGAGCCGCGGACGCCCGAGCCGCAGACCACCGAGCCGCGGACGCCCGGGTCGCAGAGCTCCGAGCCGCGGACGCCCGGGTCGCCGCTGCCCGACGACGCCGCCGCGCGGCGCACCGCCCACCGCGCCCTGGCCGCCGCGCTGGCCGCGGGCGTCGTCGGGGCGAGCCTGGTGCTGCTGGCCGCGGGCAAGACCTGGACGCGCGGAACCGCCGGCGGCGCCGGGCAGACGCTCTCCGTCCACGCCGCCGGCAGCCAGACCACGGCGCTGCCCGGCGCGCTCGCCCTGGTCGGCCTCGCCGCCCTGGTGGCCGTCTTCGCGGTACGCGGCGCCGGCCGCGTCACGGTGGCCGCGCTGCTCACGCTCAGCGGCGCCGGCGCCGCCGTCACCGCCTGGCTCGCCGTCGGCGACCACGGCGCGCTGGACGCGACAGCCGCCACCGCCACCGGCCTCACGCCGCCACCGCGAGCCACGCCTCCGACACCGCCTGGCCGCTGGTCGCCGTCGCGGGCGGCGTGCTGCTGCTCGTCGCGGGACTGCTCGCGCTGCGCCACGGCGCGCCCTGGCCCGCGATGTCCGGCCGCTACGAGCGCGACGGCACGCCCCCGCCCGCGCACGGCCCGCACCCGCTCGACCCGGACCGGGCCGAGGACCTGTGGAAGGCGCTGGACCGCGGCGAGGACCCGACCGAGGGCCCGGCTGACCACGCCTGACATCCACCCCCGGTGCGGGACCGTTCCGCGCACGCGCAACAATGGGGAACGACGCGGGGAGCGAAGGACGTCCGCGACCCGAGACAAGCCCACGGAAACACCAGGGAGCACTCATGGCGGCCAACAGCGACCACGGACACACCCCGGCCGCCTGGACCGGCGTGATCATCGCCTTCGTCGGCTTCTGCGTGGCCGGCGTCTTCATGGTCGCCGCCCAGCCGGTGGGCTTCTGGGCCGGCATCGGCCTGATCCTGGCTCGGTCCGCCGTCGTCGGCGGCGTCATGAAGATGATGGGCCTCGGCACCAAGGACACGCCGATCGCGACGACCCCCGCCCCGCCGGCAAGACGAGCAGGACGCGCGCGTCACGCCGACGCCTGACGCGTCCGTCCGGGCGGCCCCGAGGACGCGCGCCCATAGCGCCCAGGGCCGTTCCGCGGGGCTCGCGCCCATGGTGCCCAGGGGCTGCGCGCAGCCCGGCGGTCGCGCCCCACGGTGGGGCGGTCCGGGCGGCCGGGGCCCGCGAGCTGCGCCTTTCCCCGGTCCGGGGCACAATCGCCGGTGGACCCATCTCACCCGGAGCCCGCGCCGCCGCCGCGCCCCCGCCCGGCGCCCCGCGGCCCGGCCGGTGCGCGCCGCCCTGCGCCGCACCGCGGTGCCGCTCGGCGTCGCTCGGCGCGTGGCCGCGGCCTTCGCGTACGTCGGCCGGTCGACCCGAACCAGCCCGGCCACTACCCGGTGTGCCCGCTGCTCCGCTACACCGGCGTCTACTGCCCCGGCTGCGGCGGGCTGCGCAGCGCCTACGCCGTCGCTCACGGCCACTTCGCGCGCGGCCCTCGACTGCAACGCGCTCGCCGTCGCCGGCTACGCTGCTCTTCGCCGTCGTGCTGGGTGGTGTGGACCGTGCGGTCGCTGCGCGGGCGGTCCTTCGAGCCCGCGCTGCGGCCGGGCGCGCTGTGGGCGCTGGTGTGCTCGTCGCGGCTCTTCACGGTTGTCCGGAATCTGCCGTTCGGCTCGGCGCTCGCGCCGTGACCGGCCCGGTCGACCCGCAGCGTGTCGTCCAGGTAGTGGGACGCGCGAATCACCGGATGCGGTCCCGGGGCCCGGTGCCCGATACCATCGACAGTGTCGGTGAGTTGTCACCGCTCGGCTGATCATTTCGCTGCTCGGATCCCGGCCGGAAGGGGAGTTCTCGCGTGAGTGTGCTCGACGAGATCATCGACGGCGTCCGCGCCGACCTCGCAGAGCGGCAGGCGCGGGTCTCCCTCGACGAGCTCAAGGAGCGCGCCGCCAAGGCGCGCGACGCCCGGGACGGCGTCGCGGCGCTGCGCGGCGAGGGCGTCAAGGTGATCTGCGAGGTCAAGCGGTCCAGCCCGTCCAAGGGCGCGCTCGCCGCGATCGCCGACCCGGCCGGCGCTCGCCGCCGACTACGAGGCGGGCGGCGCCGCCGTCGATCAGCGTGCTGACCGAGCAGCGCCGCTTCGGCGGCTCGCTCGCCGACCTCGACGCGGTCCGCGCCAAGGTCGACATCCCGGTGCTGCGCAAGGACTTCATCGTCACCGCCTACCAGCTGTGGGAGGCCCGCGCGTACGGCGCCGACCTCGCGCTGCTGATCGTCGCCGCGCTGGACCAGCCGGCGCTGGTCTCGCTGATCGAGCGGGCCGAGTCGCATCGGGCTCACCCCGCTGGTCGAGGTGCACGACGAGGAGGAGGTCGCGCGGGCGGTCGACGCCGGCGCCCGGATCATCGGCGTCAACGCGCGCAACCTGAGGACGCTGGAGGTCGACCGCACGCACCTTCGCCCGGGTCGCGCCGGAGATCCCGGACCACATCGTCAAGGTCGCCGAGTCCGGGGTGCGCGGGCCGCACGACCTGATCGCCTACGCCAACGCGGGCGCCGACGCCGTGCTGGTCGGCGAGTCCCTGGTCACCGGCAAGGACCCGCGCGCGGCCGTCGCCGATCTGGTCGCCGCGGGCGCCCACCCGGCGCTGCGCAACGGCCGGGGCTGACCGATCCCCCTCGCCCGGTCGAGCTGCGCCCCGTGTCCGACGCCGCCCATCCCCAGGTCACGCCGCCGGGGAGCGCGATTTCGCCGCGCTCAGGTCCCGGCTGCCGCCCGCGCGGCTGCCGCGCGCCCGCGCGCCGGGTGCTGGGGCGGCGGGTGCGGTACGTGATCGGGTGCGAGCCCGGCCAGGTGAACGGCAGGCGATGGCGCCGCGGCTGAGCCGCAGACCGTAGTCAGCCCAGCCAGCACACCTGACCAGGGGACACCCATGCCGAAAGGAACGAAAAACCGACTTCTTCCTTCCCGACCCGGAAGGCCTCAGTCCCCAGCGCCGAGGGCTACTTCGGCGCGTTCGGCGGCAAGTTCATCCCGGAGGCGCTGGTCGCCGCCGTGGACGAGGTCGCCGTCGAGTACGAGAAGGCCAAGGCCGACCCCGCCTTCGCCGCCGAGCTGAACGACCTGATGGTCAACTACACCGGCCGGCCCAGCGCCGCTCACCGAGGTGCCGCGGTTCGCCGAGCACGCGGGCGGCGCCCGGGTCTTCCTCAAGCGCGAGGACCTCAACCACACCGGCTCGCACAAGATCAACAACGTGCTGGGCCAGGCGCTGCTCACCAGGCGGATGGGCAAGACCCGGGTCATCGCCGAGACCGGCGCCGGCCAGCACGGCGTGGCCACCGCCACCGCCTGCGCGCTGTTCGGCCTGGAGTGCACCATCTACATGGGCGAGGTCGACACCCAGCGCCAGGCGCTCAACGTGGCCCGGATGCGGATGCTCGGCGCCGAGGTCGTCGCCGGTGAAGTCCGGCAGCCGCACCCTCAAGGACGCCATCAACGAGGCGTTCCGCGACTGGGTCGCCAACGTCGACCGCACGCACTACCTCTTCGGCACCGTCGCCGGCCCGCACCCCTTCCCCGCGCTGGTGCGCGACTTCCACCGGGTGATCGGCGTCGAGGCCCGGCGGCAGATCCTGGAGCGGACCGGACGGCTGCCCGACGCGGCCGTGGCCTGCGTCGGCGGCGGCTCCAACGCGATGGGCCTCTTCCACGCCTTCCTGCCGGACGCGGGCGTCCGGCTGATCGGCTGCGAGCCGGCCGGGCACGGCGTGGAGACCGGCGAGCACGCGGCGACCCTGACCGCGGGCGAGCCCGGCATCCTGCACGGCTCGCGCTCGTACGTGCTGCAGGACGACGAGGGCCAGATCACCGAGCCGTACTCGATCTCGGCCGGCCTGGACTACCCGGGCGTCGGCCCCGAGCACTCCTACCTCAAGGACAGCGGCCGCGCCGAGTACCGCGCCGTCACCGACGACGCGGCGATGCAGGCGCTGCGCCTGCTGTCCCGCACCGAGGGCATCATCCCGGCCATCGAGAGCGCCCACGCGCTGGCCGGCGCCCTGGAGCTCGGCCGCGAGCTGGGCCCGGACGGCCTGATGCTGGTCAACCTGTCCGGCCGCGGCGACAAGGACATGGACACCGCGGCCCGCTACTTCGGGCTGTACGACGCCGACGACGAGGTCGACGCGACGCGACGCAGCGAGCGGGGGACGCGAAGTGAGCGGGCAGATCGCACTGCTGGAGCAGACCCTCGCGGCCGCCAAGGCCGAGAACCGGGCCGCGCTCATCGCCTACCTGCCGGCCGGCTTCCCGACCGTCGACGGCGGCATCGAGGCGGTCAAGGCGGTGCTTCGACGGGCGGCGCCGACATCGTCGAGGTCGGCCTGCCGCACAGCGACCCGGTGCTGGACGGCCCGGTCATCCAGACCGCCGACGACATCGCGCTCAAGAACGGCGTGCGGATCGCCGACGTGCTGCGCACGGTCCGCGAGGCGCACGCCGCCACCGGCAAGCCGGTGCTGGTCATGACGTACTGGAACCCGGTCGACCGCTACGGCGTCGAGCGCTTCGCCGCCGAGCTGGCCGAGGCGGGCGGCGCGGGCTGCATCCTGCCCGACCTGCCGGTCGAGGAGTCCGAGGGGTGGCGCAAGGCCGCCGAGCAGCACGGCCTGGCCACCGTCTTCGTCGTCGCGCCCTCCAGCCGGGACGAGCGGCTCGCCAGGATCACCGCGGCCGGCACCGGCTTCGTCTACGCGGCCTCGCTGATGGGCGTCACCGGCACCCGGGTCAGCGTCGGCGAGCAGGCCGCCGGACCTGGTGCGCCGCACCCGGGCCACCACCGAGCTGCCGGTCTGCGTCGGCCTCGGCGTCTCCAACGCGGCCCAGGCCGCCGAGGTGGCCGCCTTCGCCGACGGTGTGATCGTCGGCTCGGCCTTCGTCAAGCGGATGCTGGACCACGCCGGCGACGCGGCGGCGGGCCTCGCCGCGGTCCGGGCGCTGGCCGCCGAGCTCGCGGAGGGCGTCCGCAAGCGCGGCTGACAGGTCACCCGGGGGAGCGGATTCTTGTCACTCCCGAGGGCGAAAAACGGTGCGGGGAGGCGCTGAGCGCCTCCCCGCACCGTTGCCGCGGGCGTGAGCGAGAAGAACCGTGACGGAAAGCGCAGCGCCCGCGAGGCGCTCCAGGAACAGCGTGCGAAGGACAGAGGCCCGCCACCAGACGCAAGCGGACCGCTCGTGGTCGCGGGCGGCGTGGTCGCCGTGCTGGCCGTCGCCGCGGTGATCGGCGTGGTCGTCGCCAACCACAACAGCGGCGGCAGCACGCCGACTCGGCCGGCCCCGGTGCCGCGCCCAAGCGGCGCGACCGGCAAGGACAACCTGGTCATCCCGGTCGGCGCCGCCGACGCGCCCTCGACGCTGACCGTCTGGGAGGACTTCCGCTGCCCGGCGTGCGACGCCTTCGAGAAGACGTTCACGCCGACCATCCACAGCTGGAGGACAGCGGGCAGATGCGCACCGAGTACCACCTGGTGACGCTGATCGACGGCAACCTCGGCGGCACCGGCTCGCTGAACGCGGCGAACGCCGCGGCCTGCGCCCAGGACCAGGGGAAGTTCCGCGCCTACCACGACGTGCTCTACGACAACCAGCCCGACGAGCAGGACGACAAGTTCGCCGACAAGAACACCCTGCTCGAGCTGGCCGGGCAAGGTGCCCGGGCTGAAGAACGCCGGCCTTCACCGCCTGTGTGAACAACGGCACCCACGACAACTGGGTGAAGAAGTCCAACGACGCCTTCGGCGCCTCCGGCTTCAACTCCACCCCGACCGTCCTGCTCAACGGCAAGAGCATCTACGGCGGCAGCAGCCCCGCTCACCCCGGCCTCGCTCAAGCAGATGGTCGACGACGGCGAACAAGGGCAAGCCAGCCGGGCAAGGTCACCGCCACCCCGTCCTGCCCTGAGCCCGCCCGGGCGGCGCCGCGGCCGCCCCGGCGCCCCGCGCGGCCTGCGGGCGCGGGACGTTATCCATACGTAGCCGGGCGGGTTGCCTCATCACCCGCCCGGCACGGTAGCGTCGGACATTGCCATGGACCTCGCATACATTCCCAGCCCCTCGCACGGTGTCGTCCACCTCGGACCGATCCCGCTGCGCGGCTACGCGTTCTGCATCATCATCGGTGTCTTCGTGGCCGTCTGGCTCGGAAACAAGCGCTGGGTCGCCCGCGGCGGCAAGGCCGGCACGATCGCCGACATCGCCGTGTGGGCGGTGCCCTTCGGCCTGGTCGGCGGCCGGCTCTACCACGTGATCACCGATTACGAGCTGTACTTCACCGACGGCAAGGACTGGGTCGACGCCTTCAAGATCTGGCAGGGCGGCCTCGGCATCTGGGGCGCCATCGCCCTCGGCGCGCGTCGGCGCCTGGATCGGCTGCCGCCGCCGCGGCATCGCGCTGCCCGCGTACGCCGACGCCATCGCGCCCGGCATCGCCTTCGCCCAGGCCATCGGCCGCTGGGGCAACTGGTTCAACCAGGAGCTGTACGGCAGCCCGACGCACCTGCCCTGGGGCCTGAAGATCACCAGCGACGCGGGCGACCGGATCCCCGGCATCTACCAGCCGACGTTCCTGTACGAGTCCCTGTGGTGCATCGGCGTCGCGCTGCTGGTGCTCTGGGCCGACCGCCGCTTCCGGCTCGGCCACGGCCGGGCCTTCGCGCTGTACGTCGCCGCGTACTGCGTCGGCCGCGGCTGGATCGAGCACATGCGGTCCGACTACGCCCACCACATCCTGGGCCTGCGGCTCAACGACTGGACGGCGATCATCGTCTTCGTCGCCGCCGTCGCTCTACTTCGTGCTGTCGGCCCGGCTGCGCCCCGGCCGTGAGGAGATCGTCGAGCCGGGCGCGGCCCGCCGGCGGGGACGGCGCCCGGCGGACGCCGGGCAGCGACGAGGCCGCCGACGGGCGCCGACGGCGTCCGAGCCGGCCGACAGGAGCCGCGCCGGCCCGAGCCGCCGAGCAGAGCCCGGCCGGACAGGACCCGGCGCCGACGCAGGTCCGCCGCGGCCCCCGAGGCGGCCGAGCCGCCGGAAGACGGCCGGCGCCGAGGCGTCGGAGGAACCGCAGTCCACAGACCAGCCTGCCCGACCGCCGCGGTCGCACCGCGCCCAGCCTGCCCGACCGGCCCCGCGATTCGCACGTGTTCCCGCAGGTCAGGGCAGCCTTTCCTTGCTGGCGGCGAGCCGGGATGCCCACGTACGGTCGAAGCGTCGCGAACGCGTACGCGGGCCGTGCGGAGCCCGCGGGGAGGGGATGCACCGTGACCACGGCCGTCGAGGAAACCGCCACACCGGCAAGCCGTACCACGTCCCGCACCACGAGCACCGGGACGTCAGCGGCGGCTGGCTGCGCCCGGCCGTCTTCGGCGCGATGGACGGCCTCGTGTCCAACCTCGCGCTGATGACCGGGGTGGCCGGCGGCGAGGTGAGCTCGCACACCATCGTCGTCACCGGCCTCGCGGGCTCGCGGCGGGCGCCTTCTCCATGGCGGCCGGCGAGTACACCTCCGTCGCCTCCCAGCGCGAGCTGGTCGAGGCCGAGCTGGCCGTCGAGCGGATCGAGCTGCACCGGCACCCCGAGGACGAGCTGCGCGAGCTGGCCGCGCTCTACGTCACGCGCGGCGTGGAGCCCGAGCTCGCCCACGAGGTGGCCCGGCAGCTGTCCGCCGACCCCGAGCAGGCGCTGGAGATCCACGCCCGCGAGGAACTGGGCATCGACCCGACCGACCTGCCGTCGCCGCTGGTCGCCGCCGCGCTCCTCGTTCGTCTCGCTTCGCGCTGGGCGCGCTGCTGCCGGTGCTGCCGTACCTGCTGGGCGCCACCGCGCTGTGGCCCGCGCGTGGCTGCTGGCGCTGGCCGGGCTGTTCGGCTGCGGCGCGGCCGTGGCCCGGGTGACCGCCCGCTCCTGGTGGTACAGCGGGCTGCGGCAGCTCGTGCTGGGCGCGGCGGCCGGCGGGGTCACCTTCCTGCTGGGCGCGCTGATCGGCACCGCCGTCGGCTGACCCGGCGCGCCGCGGCGGGCAGCCGTGCGCGCAGCTTGTCCGGCAAGCCTCGGTGTTTCTCGCCCTCGTTTCAGCGTCCGCCGCACGGGGCATCACTCGGTGACCGCAACCGGCAGCGCTGCCTGGCCCCGCGCCGGAATCGTCCGTGATACCCCACGGCAACGAAGCTGGCCTGAAACAGCTCGCTCCACCCCTGAGCAACGTCCACATGCTGGAATCGAGTATCCGCTTCTCGAACACTCAGCCATCATGTAACCTGCACGAAATCGCAGAGGGCCAACGTCGTCCCTGTTGCGCATGCCTATCAACAGGCGATGCATACAAGCCAATGACGACGACGGGAGAGCCATGCGTTCGCGTTCCGCGTTCATGGACGGGCACCCCGCCCCGCAGGGGCTGTACGACCCCCGCAACGAGCACGACGCCTGCGGTGTCGGCTTCGTCGCCACCCTCACCGGCGAGGCCGAGCCACGAGCATCGTCGAGCAGGCGCTGACCGCCCTGCGCAACCTGGAACACCGCGGCGCCACCGGCGCCGAGCCGGACTCCGGCGACGGCGCCGGCATCCTGCTCCAGATCCCGGACGCCTTCCTGCGCGCGGTCGCCGGCTTCGACCTGCCCGCCGCCGGCGCGCTACGCCGTCGGCCTCGCCTTCCTGCCCGTCGAGCACGAGGACCGCGCCAAGGCCGTCGACGCCATCGAGCGGATCGCCGCCGAGGAGGGCCTGACCGTCCTCGGCTGGCGCGACGTCCCGGTCGACCCCGACCTGCTCGGCGCCGACCGCCCGCTGCGGTCATGCCGCACTTCCGCCAGCTCTTCGTCGCCGACGCGCGCCGGCCGGCGTCCGGCATCGACGCTCGACCGGCTCGCCTTCGTGCTGCGCAAGCGCGCCGAGCGCGAGGCCGACGTCTACTTCCCGTCGCTGTCCGCGCGCACCATCGTCTACAAGGGCATGCTCACCACCGGCCAGCTGGAGCCGTTCTTCCCCGACCTGTCCGACCGCGCGGTTCGCCACCGCCATCGCGCTGGTCCACTCCCGGTTCTCCACCAACACCTTCCCGTCGCTGGCCGCTCGCCCACCCGTACCGCTTCATCGCGCACAACGGCGAGATCAACACGGTCAAGGGCAACCGCAACTGGATGCGGGCCCGCGAGTCGCAGCTCGCCAGCGACCTGATCCCCGGCGACCTGGACCGGCTCTTCCCGGTCTGCACGCCCGGACGCCTCGCGACTCCGCGTCCTTCGACGAGGTGCTCGAGCTGCTGCACCTCGGCGGCCGCTCGCTGCCGCACGCGGTGCTGATGATGATCCCGGAGGCGTGGGAGAACCACGCCGCGATGGACCCGGCCCGCCGCGCGTTCTACCAGTTCCACTCCACGCTGATGGAGCCCTGGGACGGCCCGGCCTGCGTCACCTTCACCGACGGCACCGTCATCGGCGCGGTCCTCGACCGCAACGGCCTGCGCCCCGGCCGCTACTGGGTCACCGACGACGGCCTGGTCGTGCTGGCCAGCGAGGTCGGCGTGCTCGACATCGCCCCGGCCAAGGTCGTCCGCAAGGGCCGCCTGCAGCCCGGCCGGATGTTCCTGGTCGACACCGCCGCGCAGCCGGATCGTCGAGGACGACGAGATCAAGGCCGCGCTCGCCGCCGAGCACCCGTACGCCGAGTGGCTGCACGCCGGCCTGATCCACCTCGCCGACCTGCCCGAGCGCGAGCACATCGTGCACACCCACGCCTCGGTCACCCGCCGCCAGCAGACCTTCGGCTACACCGAGGAGGAGCTGCGCGTCCTGCTCGCGCCGATGGCCCGGACCGGCGCCGAGCCGATCGGCTCGATGGGCACCGACACGCCGATCGCCGCGCTGTCCGAGCGGCCGCGGCTGCTCTTCGACTACTTCACCCAGCTGTTCGCGCAGGTCACCAACCCGCCGCTGGACGCCATCCGCGAGGAGCTGGTCACCTCGCTGCGCTCCACCATCGGCCCGCGAGCGAACCTGCTGGAGCCCAGCCCGGCGTCCTGCCGCAGCATCGTCCTGCCGTTCCCGGTGATCGACAACGACGAGCTGGCCAAGCTCATCCACATCAACGCCGACGGCGACCTGCCGGGCTTGAAGGCCGCCACGCTCTCCGGCCTGTACCGGGTCGCCGGCGGCGGCGACGCGCTGGCCGCCCGGCTCGACGAGATCTGCGCCGAGGCCGACGCCGCCATCGAGGACGGCGCCCGGCTCATCGTGCTGTCCGACCGCGACTCCGACGCCGAGCACGCGCCGATCCCGTCGCTGCTGCTCACCTCCGCCGTGCACCACCACCTGATCCGCACCAAGCAGCGCACCCAGGTCGGCCTGATCGTCGAGACCGGCGACGTGCGCGAGGTGCACCACGTCGCGCTGCTGATCGGCTACGGCGCCGCGGCCGTCAACCCGTACCTGGCCATGGAGTCCGTCGAGGACCTGGTCGCGCGCCGGCACCATCTGACCGGCGTCGCGCCCGAGACAGGCGATCCGCAACCTGATCAAGGCGCTCGGCAAGGGCGTCCTGAAGGTGATGTCCAAGATGGGCATCTCGACGGTCGCCTCCTACCGCGGCGCGCAGGTCTTCGAGGCCGTCGGCCTGGACGCAGGACTTCGTCGACAGCTACTTCACCGGCACCGACCACCAAGCTCGGCGGCGTCGGCCTCGACGTCATCGCCGAGGAGGTCGCCGCCCGGCACGCCAAGGCGTACCCGGCCGTCCGGCATCGCCGCCGGCGCACCGCGCGGCTCGAGATCGGCGGCGAGTACCAGTGGCGCCGCGAGGGCGAGCCGCACCTGTTCGACCCGGAGACCGTCTTCCGGCTCCAGCACGCCACCCGCACCCGGCGCTACGACGTCTTCAAGCAGTACACCGCCCGGGTCGACGAGCAGTCCGAGCGGCTGATGACGCTGCGCGGCCTGTTCGGCTTCAAGCCGACGAGCGCGCCCGCCGGTCCCGATCGACGAGGTCGAGCCGGTCGCCGCGATCGTCAAGCGCTTCTCCACCGGCGCGATGTCGTACGGCTCGATCTCCGCGCGAGGCGCACGAGACGCTCGCCATCGCGATGAACCAGCTCGGCGGCAAGTCCAACACCGGCGAGGGCGGCGAGGACCCGGACCGGCTGCTACGACCCGGCCCGGCGCAGCGCCATCAAGCAGGTCGCCTCCGGCCGCTTCGGCGTCACCAGCGAGTACCTGGTCAACGCCGACGACATCCAGATCAAGATGGCGCAGGGCGCCAAGCCCGGCGAGGGCGGCCAGCTGCCCGGCCACAAGGTCTACCCGTGGATCGCCAAGCACCCGGCACTCCACGCCGGGCGTCGGCCTGATCTCGCCGCCGCCGCACCACGACATCTACTCCATCGAGGACCTCGCCCAGCTCATCCACGACCTGAAGAACGCCAACCCGCAGGCGCGGGTGCACGTCAAGCTGGTCTCCGAGGTCGGCGTCGGCACGGTCGCCGCCGGCGTGTCCAAGGCGCACGCCGACGTCGTGCTGATCTCCGGCCACGACGGCGGCACCGGCGCCTCGCCGCTGACCTCGCTCAAGCACGCGGGCGGCCCCTGGGAGCTCGGCCTGGCCGAGACCCAGCAGACGCTGCTGCTCAACGGCCTGCGCGACCGCATCGTCGTGCAGACCGACGGCCAGCTCAAGACCGGCCGCGACGTCGTCATCGCCGCGCTGCTCGGCGCCGAGGAGTTCGGCTTCGCGACCGCGCCGCTGGTCGTCTCCGGCTGCGTCATGATGCGCGTCTGCCACCTGGACACCTGCCCGGTCGGCGTCGCCACCCAGAACCCGGTGCTGCGCGAGCGGTTCACCGGCAAGCCCGAGTTCGTGGTGAACTTCTTCGAGTTCATCGCCGAGGAGGTCCGCGAGCTGCTGGCCGAGCTGGGCTTCCGCACGCTCGAGGAGGCCATCGGCCACGCCGAGCTGCTCGACGCCGGCCGCGCGATCGACCACTGGAAGGCGCAGGGCCTGGACCTGGCGCCGCTGCTGTACGTGCCCGAGCTGCCCGAGGGCGCCGCGCTGCACCGCACCACCGGCCAGGACCACGGCCTGGACAAGGCGCTGGACAACGAGCTGATCCAGCTCGCCGCCGAGCGCGCTGGACGACGGCGCCCCGGTCCGCGCGCAGGTGCCGATCCGCAACGTCAACCGCACCGTCGGCACCATGCTCGGCCACGAGGTGACCAAGAAGTACGGCGGCGCGGGCCTGCCCGACGGCACCATCGACATCACCTTCACCGGCTCGGCCGGCCAGTCCTTCGGCGCCTTCCTGCCCAGGGGCATCACCCTGCGGCTCGAGGGCGACGCCAACGACTACGTCGGCAAGGGCCTGTCCGGCGGCCGGGTCATCGTCCGCCCCGACCGCGCGGCCGACCACCTCGCGGAGTACTCCACCATCGCCGGCAACATCATCGCCTACGGCGCCACCGGCGGCGAGCTGTTCCTGCGCGGCCGCGTCGGCGAGCGGTTCTGCGTGCGCAACTCCGGCGCCACGGTCGTCTCCGAGGGCGTCGGCGACCACGGCTGCGAGTACATGACCGGCGGCCGGGCCGTCGTCCTCGGCGCCGACCGGCCGCAACTTCGCGGCCGGCATGTCCGGCGGCATCGCCTACGTCCTCGACCTCGACCCGGCCAACGTCAACACCGGCATGGTCGACATCGAGCAGCTCGACGCCGACGACATCACGCTGGCTGCACGACGTGGTGCGCCGCCACTGCGAGGAGACCGGCTCCACCGTCGCCGCGCGGCTGCTCGCCGACTGGGGCGGCGCCCTCACCCGCTTCGGCAAGGTCATGCCGCGGGACTACAAGGCAGTGCTCGCCGCCAAGAACGCCGCCGAGCAGGCCGGACTCTCCGAGTCCGAGACCACCGCGAAGATGATGGAGGCGGCAAATGGCTGACCCCAAGGGCTTCCTCACCACCCCGCGTGAGAACAGCCCCGACCCGCCCGGTCGAGGAGCGCCGGCAGGACTGGAACGAGGTCTACGTTCCCGGCGGCCTGCTGCCGATCATCAGCAAGCAGGCCGGCCGCTGCATGGACTGCGGCATCCCGTTCTGCCACAACGGCTGCCCGCTGGGGAACCTGATCCCCGAGTGGAACGACTACGCCTACCGCGAGGACTGGACGGCCGCCTCCGAGCGGCTGCACGCCACCAACAACTTCCCGGAGTTCACCGGGCGGCTGTGCCCGGCGCCCTGCGAGTCCGCCTGCGTGCTCGGCATCAACCAGCCCGCGGTCACCATCAAGAACGTCGAAGTCACCATCATCGACAAGGCGTGGGACGAACGGGGACGTCACCCCGCAGCCGCCCGGAGCGGCTGTCCGGCAAGACCGTCGCCGTCATCGGCTCGGGCCCGGCGGGCCTGGCCGCCGCCCAGCAGCTCACCCGGGCCGGCCACACCGTCGCCGTCTACGAGCGGGCCGACCGGATCGGCGGGCTGCTGCGGTACGGCATCCCCGAGTTCAAGATGGAGAAGCGGCACATCAACCGGCGCATCGAGCAGATGCGCGCGGAGGGCACCAAGTTCCGTACCGGCGTGCAGATCGGCACCGACCTGGACGGCGCGAAGCTCGCCCGGCGCTACGACGCGGTGGTCATCGCGGCCGGCGCCACGCAGTGGCGCGACCTGCCGGTCGAGGGCCGCGAACTGACCGGCGTCCACCAGGCGATGGAGTACCTGCCGCTGTCCAACAAGGTGCAGGAGGGCGACTACGTCACCCCGCCGATCACCGCCGAGGGCAAGCACGTCGTCGTCATCGGCGGCGGCGACACCGGCGCGGACTGCGTCGGCACCGCCCACCGGCAGGGCGCGCGGTCCGTGACCCAGCTGGAGATCATGCCGCGGCCCTCCGACGAGCGGCCCGACGCACCAGCCGTGGCCGACGATGCCGATGGTGTACAAGGTGACCTCCGCGCACGAGGAGGGCGGCGAGCGGGTCTACGCCGTCAACACCGTGCAGTTCACCGGTGACGAGGACGGCAACGTCCGCGAGCTGCACCTGGTCGAAGTGGTCTTCCAGGACGGGAAGTTCGTCCCGCAGGAGGGCACCGAGCGGGTCATCCCCGCCGACCTGGTCACCCTCGCGATGGGCTTCACCGGCACCGACCGGAAGAACGGCCTGATCGACCAGCTCGGCCTGGAGCTCGACGCCCGCGGCAACATCGCGCGGGACGGGTCCTACGCCACCAACGTCGACGGCGTGTTCGTGGCCGGCGACGCGGGGCGCGGGCAGTCGCTCATCGTCTGGGCCATCGCCGAGGGGCGGTCGGCCGCGAAGGCCGTCGACGCGTACCTCACCGGTGTGGCGTCCGCGCTGCACGCGCCGATCCGGCCCACGGACCGGCCGCTGACCGTCTGAACGGTCCCCCCTGACGTCC
The DNA here is from genome assembly GCA_963820715.1 of uncultured Actinomycetota bacterium. Taxonomy (GTDB): domain Bacteria; phylum Actinomycetota; class Actinomycetes; order Streptomycetales; family Streptomycetaceae; genus Actinacidiphila. The sequence continues at coordinate 338,240 of CAWGAU010000015.1, forward strand.
CGCACAACGGTGTGCGGAACGCGGCAACACCGCAGCGCCCGCCACTCCCCGACCAAGGAGGCGGGCGCTGCACTTTCGCCTCCCGCTACGGTCCCCCCACGTAGTCCGGTCCCCTACCCCGCGCCCAGGGCGCCTTTACGCGGGGGCCTCGCCTGTCCTCTCCGGGTGTGGGGTGCCCTCGCGGAGGGCGGCGCCACGTTTTTACGGGGGCGGGTTGCCCTTGCGCGTGTGTCGGCGCCCCGTCTTCCCGGGCCCGGGGTGCCCTTGCGCGGGGCGGCGCCACGTTTTTCCCCGGGCCCTGGGTGCCCTTGCGCGGGGCGGCGCCATGTTTTTAGGGGCGCTGGGGGTACCCCCGGACGGAGTCTGGGGGAGGAACTGCGCGACAAGCCCCGACGGTGGCGCGCCGGGCCCGCAGGCCCAGCTCCTTGCGGTCTGAATCCGGACCACCGGCCGGTGGCCGGTTGCTCGCGCAGTTCCCCGCGCCCCTGATAAGGCGCCCTCGTCCGCAAGGGCGACCACTCCGCGCCCTCGGGGGAGGCGCCGCCGGGCGCATGGGCGACCACTCCGCGCCCTCGGGGGAGGCGCCGCCGGGCGCATGGGCACCCACTCCGCGCCCTCGGGGGAGGCGCGGCGGGGCGCATGGGCGACCACCCCGCGCCCTCGGGGATGGCGCCCTCGTCCGTATGGGCGACCACTCCGCGCCCCCGCGAGGCAAAAGTGCGGGTCGGCACGGGGGGAGCGGGGAGCCCCGCGGGGTGGGCTCGGGTCCCCACGGGAGGTGACTAGGTGTCGCAGTCGAGAAGCGAATTGCACAGGGTGCACCGCACCCGTACCCGCCCCCGGCACGGCACGCGAATGCGCTGAAAGCACGTGGGACAGGGGAACGACACCCGCAGATCAGCGCCCGTACCGTCGAAGGAGTAGTCCGCGGAGGGCGGCGCGGCGCCGGACCGCCGGTTCCTGGCGTACAGCCGCCGCGCCGCCCAGGACGCCCCGGCCAGCGGCGCCCGCCGCAGATCGAGCTTGGCCCGGGTCAGCCCCGCCCGGTACGCCTCACGCGCCTGCGCGCTGCTGAACCACGGCTCGATGTCGTCCCCGAACGCCAGCGCCCGCTTGGCCAGCACGTACCCGAACTCCTCCGGCGTGAGATAGCCGAGCTTGTACGCCGACATCATCAGCCGCTCGCCGCGGATCGCCGCCTCCTCGCGGTACGCGTCCAGCAGCAGCCAGCCCGCCCCGAGATACGCGGTCGCGGTGTCGGTGAGGATCTCGTTGTCCCGGGTGCCGGCGAACTCAAGGTCCAGCCGGTGCAGATAGACGTGCATCACCTCGTGCGCGAGCGCGGCCCCCACATCGCGCCGGTCGGCCTTGAAGCGGGAGTGCAGCTCCACGAAGTACTCGGGCCCGGCGGCCAGTTCGACGTTGCCCGCGTGCACCATGTCCCGGAAGCTGATCACCATCCGGGCGTCCGGCAGCCGGAAGTGCTGCACCATCACCCGGGCCACCCGCTGCGCGCCGAGGTAGAGCTCCTCGTCGTCGGGGAAGTCCACCAGCTCGGGACGTACGCTCGTGGCGAAGCGCGCCACCCCGTCACCCGACAGCCGCCGGTGGAGCGCGGTGAGCGCCGACCGTACGGTCTCCAGGTGCGGGTACCCGTGCACGATCGGCTCCCCGGCGGCCGACCCGCCGGGCCCGGCTGGCTCGGTCATGGCCACCTCCCCGTGTCCCGAGCCTACCCATCCGGCGCGCCGTACGGCGTTCGCCCGGGGCGCAAACCCGCGGAACACCGGACGCGGGCGCGCTGTTCACCGGGGACACCGTCGCGGTGCGGGAGGGCCGCCGCGCTCGGGTCGCGGACGCGTGACCGAACCGTCGTACTCCTGATCGGCAAATGCGTACCACCCGACCCACTGGTGAGGCAGCATGGCCCGCATGCCTGCTCTCAACCGCGCCGAGGCCGAGACCCGCGCTCGTGACCTGACCGTCCAGCACTACGCGATCGACCTCGACCTCACCAGGGGAGAGGACGTCTTCGGATCGACGACCGTCATCCGGTTCACCGCGCTGCGGGACTGCGACACCTTCGCCGAGCTGAAGCCCGCCGCGCTGCAGCGCGCGTCGGCTCGACGGCGACCGCGCTCGACCCCGGCGCTGCTCGACGACAACCGGCTGCCGCTGACCGGCCTGGCGGCGGGCGAGCACGAACTGCGGGTCGAGGCCGACATGCGGTACTCGCGGACCGGCGAGGGCATGCACCGCTTCACCGACCCCGCGGACGGCGAGGCGTACGTCTACACCCAGCTGTTCATGGAGGACGTGCAGCGGGTCGCCGCCGCCTTCGACCAGCCCGACCTGAAGGCCGTCTTCGACGTCGAGGTGACCGCGCCGCAGGAGTGGACGGTGCTCGGCAACGGCATCGCCACCCGCACCGCGCCCGGCCGCTGGCGGATGGCCACGACCCCGCCGCTGTCCACGTACTTCCTCGCGGTGGCCGCCGGGCCGTACCACTCGGTGCGCACCGAGCACGCCGGGCTGCCGTTCGGCCTGCACTGCCGCCGCTCGCTCGCCCCGCACCTGGACCGGGACGCGGCCGAGATCCTCGACATCACCCGGCGCTGCTTCGACCGCTACCACGAGCTGTTCGACGAGCCGTACCCCTTCGACTCCTACGACCAGGCGTTCGTACCGGAGTTCAACGCCGGCGCGATGGAGAACCCCGGGCTGGTCACCTTCCGCGACGAGTACGTCTTCCGGTCGGCCGTCACCCCCGTCGAGGTGCAGTGGCGGGCGGTGGTCATCGCCCACGAGATGGCGCACATGTGGTTCGGCGACCTGGTCACCCTGCGCTGGTGGGACGACATCTGGCTCAACGAGTCCTTCGCCGAGTACATGGGCTACCAGGTCATCTCCGAGAACCCCGGATTCACCGGGCACCTGGACCGACTTCGGCGATCTCCCGCAAGTCCTGGGGCTCCGACGCCGACCAGCGGCCCTCCACCCACCCGGTCGCGCCCGACCCGGAGGCCGTGCCCGACACCGCCTCCGCGCTCAACAACTTCGACGGCATCTCCTACGCCAAGGGCGCCTCCGCGCTGCGCCAACTCGTCGCCTGGATCGGCGCGCAAGGACTTCCTGGCCGGCATCAACGAGCACTTCGCCCGGCACCGCTTCGGCAACGCCACGCCTCGCCGACTTCATCGACTCGCTGTCGTCGGCCACCGACCGGGACGTGCCCGCCTGGGCCGACGCGTGGCTGCGCACCGAGGGCATCGACACCCTCACCCCCACCGCGTCGCCCGCGCCCGGCGGCTGGCGGCTGGAGGTCACCCACACCGGCAGCCGGCCGCACCGGGTCGCCGTCGGCCTGTACGACCGGGCCGTCACCGAGCCCGGACAGCTCGTGCTCCGCGACCGGATCACCCTCGACGTCACCGCCACCGCGGCCGTCGAACGCCGCGAACTGCCCGGCCCCCGCCCCGACCTGATCCTGCTCAACGACGGCGACCTCAGCTACGTCAAGGTCCGCTACGACGAGCACTCGTGGGAGTCGCTCACCGACGCGCTCGGCAGCCTGCCCGACCCGCTGAGCCGGGCCGTGGCCTGGAACGCCGCCCGCGACCTGGTGCGCGACGCCCGGATCGCGCCCGCCGACCACCTCGCGCTGGTCCGCCGCCACCTGCGCGCCGAGACCGACCCGGCGATCGTCGAGGGCGTCCTCGGCTTCGCCCGCAACGAGATCGCCGACCGCTACCTCGCCCCCGAACTGCGCGCCGACGCGCTCGCCGCGCTCGCCGAGACCGCCCGCACACTGCTCGCCGCGGGCCACGACGCGATCCGGCTCGCCGCCACCCGCACGCTGGTGTCCACCGCGACCGGCGCGGACGGCGCGGCCCTGCTGCGCGGCTGGTACGACCGGGGCGAGATCCCCGGCGGGTCGGCGCTCGACCCCGAACTGCGCTGGCGGCTGCTGCTGCGGCTGTGCGTCCTCGACGCGGCCGGCGCCGCCGACATCGACGCCGAACTGGACCGCGACCCCAGCGCCACCGGCCGCGAGGGCGCCGCCCGCTGCCGCGCCGCCCTCCCCGACGCCGCCGCCAAGGCCGCCGCCTGGGAGTCGCTGTTCCACGACGACACCCTGTCCAACTACCTGTTCACCGCGACCGCGCAGGGCTTCTGGCAGCCGGAGCAGCCCGAACTCGCCGACGAGTACGTGCCGCGCTTCTACCCCGACGCCCTCGACGTCTCCGCCCGCCGCGGGCCGGCCATCGCCGACGCCATCGGCCGCCACCTCTTCCCCAACTGCGTGGTCACCGCCGAGTCCCTCGACCTCGGCCGCAGGACGCTGGCCACGGCCACCCCCACCCCCGCGATCCTGCGCGCCCTCACCGACCGCCTGGACGACCTCACCCGCGCGCTGCGCATCCGGACCGCCTTCGGCGCCTGACGGCGCCTGCCGGCGGGCCGCGGCAGCCGGCGTGCCCGGCCGCCGTACGCACGTTCACGGATACGCGAAGGGCGCGCCGGCGGGATTCCGCCCGGCGCGCCCTGTCACGGACGGTGCGTCAGGACGTCAGCGGCAGCGGCGCGGCGAACCGCTTGGCCATCGGGATCAGCGGCTCCATCGAGCCGGCCGCGTTGTTCGCGTCGATGGCCATGATGACGTCGTGCGAGTGCACCAGGACGACGTCGCTGGCGATGTAGGGGCCCTTGGGCGTCACCTTGATGTCGATCGCCTCGTCACCGAGACCGGGCACGGACGTCAAGGTGGCGGTGGTCGTGACGCTCTTCCCGTCGCCGGCCTTGCCGGTGAAGGTCGCGCACTTCTTGACGAGATCGGTGACCTCGGACATCTGCCGGGCGGCGTCCCCGGGCGCGTAGCTGTTGAACACCAGGTCGGACGACCCCAGGTTGGGACTGGTCAGCGCGGTCGTCGCGTACGCCGCCGCGAAGTCGGAGGTGAGGCCGGTGGCGCCGCTGTTGGTCAGCGAGTCGTTGCAGTCCTTGGGGTCGAGCAGCGGGGCGGCGGCCGGCCGCAGGTCGGTGCCGGTGTCGGACTCGTCGGCGGGGTCGCGCTTCCAGCCACTGGGCAGTTGGGCGGCGGTCGGCAGCAGCGTCTTCAGCTTGAGCCCGTCGGGCGCGCTCGGGGCCGGCGGCGTGGTGGTCGGCGCGGTGGTGGGCGCCGAGGTGGGCTGCTTCGACGCGTCGCCGCCGGCCGACGAGTCCGTCGGGCCGCACGCGGCGAGGACGACGGCGCAACCCGCGAGCGCGGCGGCGCGCAGCATCGACTTCTGTACGGACATGGGTTCCCCCCCATAGATGAGCCGCACCTGATCGGATGCGGACCGTGATCGGTGATCAGCGTAGAGGAACCGGCAGAGCACACGTCACGCGGGGCACGACTGCCCCGATGCTCCACACGATCCCCACGGTCCGCGCACACCGCCGCCGTGCCGCGAGCACTCCGCCACACACCGGCCGCGGATCGTAGCCAATCGGCCGAATGGTCGTTGAGCAGGGAGAGTCGAGCAGGGCCGAGTGGACCAGGGCCGGGCCGGGAGCACCGGGACGGCCGCCATGGCGGGCACGGCGCGCCGCGGCCCGCCGCGGCGGGACGGGCCGCGCCGCAGTGGGGAGGGCTGGAGATGACCGGGGCCGGACTGGCTGGGGGACGCCAAGGAGCCGAGGAGCTGCGGCCGTTGGTGGCCACGGTGCTGGAGGCGCTGGCCGGCGGCGCCCGCGGCCGGGGCGGCCCGATGCCCGCCGGCGGCCCCGTCGCGGTCGAGGAGCGGATCACCGCCGCCGTGACCGACGTCCTGCCGCGGGACGGCACCGGCGGCGCACGAAGCGCTGGCGACGCTCGTGCACGCGCTGGCCGAGGGCTCCGCCGACCCCGCCGAGCCGCTGTGCGCCGCCCATCTGCACTGCCCGCCGCTGGCCGTCGCCGTCGCCGCCGACCTGGCGGTGTCCGCGCTGAACCCGTCGATGGACTCCTGGGACCAGGCACCCGCCGCCAGCGCCCTCGAAGCGCGCCTGACCGCGGCGCTGGCGGACCTGGTCTACCCCGACCTGCCGATGCCCGACGCGCTGGTCACCACCGGCGGCACAGAATCCAACCAGCTCGCCCTGCTGCTGGCCCGCGAGCGGGCCGCCGGCGGCCCCCGCGTCCAGGTGGTGTGCGGCGCCAACGCGCACCACAGCGTGCAGCGCGCCGCCTGGCTGCTCGGCCTGCCCCGCCCCATCGTGCTGGACACGCCCGCGGGCGTGCTCGACCCGGCGGTCCTGGACACCGCGCTCGACGAACTGCCCGGCCGGCCCTTCGTCGTGGCCACCGCCGGCACCACCGACCGCGGCGCCGTCGACCCGCTGCCGGCCGTCGCCCACACCACCGCCCGGCACGGCGCGGAACTGCACGTGGACGCGGCATACGGCGGCCCGCTGCTCTTCAGCGGCCGCGAGGCCGCCAAGCTCGACGGCCTCCAGTCCGCCGTGTCCGTCACCTTGGACCTGCACAAACTCGGCTGGCAGCCGGTCGCCGCCGGACTGCTCGCCGTGCCCGACGGCACCGCGCTGCGCCCGCTCGCCCACCGCGCCGACTACCTCAACGCCGAGGACGACACCGAGGCCGGACTGCCCGACCTGCTCGGCCGCTCGCTGCGCACCACCCGGCGCCCCGACATCCTCAAGGTCGCCGTCACCCTGCGGGCGCTGGGCCGCGAGGGCGTCGCCGCCCTCGTCGACGCGGTCTGCGACCTGGCCGCCGACCTCGCCGCCCGCGTCGACCGGCACCCCGACCTCACCCTGCACAGCCCGCCCGTCATCAGCACCGTGCTCTTCCGCCCGGCCGACGCGAGCGACGACGAGGTCGCCGCGCTGCGCCGCCGCCTGATGCACGAGGGCCGCGCCGTGCTCGGCCGGGCCCGCGCCGACGGACGGCTGTGGCTCAAGGCCACGCTGCTCAACCCGCACCTGCGAACGGACGACCTCGACGCGCTGCTGAAGCTCACCACGGAAGGCACCACCGCACCATGAACCCCATCGCGAACGGCGCCCCGCACACCCCCGACCCGGCCCGGGCCGCCATCCCCGCCCAGACCTCCGCTCCCGTCCAGCCCGCCCCAACCCCCTGCCCAACCCCCTGTCCAGCCTCCCGACCAACCGCCCGTCCCCTCCCGGGCCCCCGACCCGGCCCCGGCGCCCGCCGCCGAATCCGCCTTCGACCTCCTCGGCATCGGCATCGGCCCGTTCAACCTCTCGCTGGCCGCGCTCGCCGACCGCGTCCCGGACCTGACCACCGCCTTCTACGACCAGCGCCCCGGCTTCTCCTGGCACCCGGGGCTGCTCCTCGACGGCGCCACCCTCCAGGTCCCCTTCCTCGCCGACCTGGTGACCCTCGCCGACCCGTCCAGCCCGTGGACGTTCCTGAACTGGCTCAAGAGCCGCGAGCGGCTGTTCCCCTTCTACTTCGCCGAGCGCTTCCACGTGCACCGCGCCGAGTACGACGCCTACTGCCGCTGGGTCGCCGACTGCCTGCCCAGCACCCACTTCGGCCAGCAGGTCGACACCGTGCGGTGGAACGCCGCGCACGGCCACTTCGAGGTCGACCACACCCACCTCGACGCGCACGGCGAGGCCGAGGCCCTGGCCCGCACCTACGCCCGCCACCTGGTGATCGGGATCGGCACCGAGCCCTACGTGCCCGAGCCGCTGCGCCCGCTCGCCGAGGCGCCCACCGTGCCCGTGGTGCACTCCGCCCACTACATGGAGCAGCGCGGCGCTGCTGCTGGCCGCCGACCACATCACGGTGGTCGGCTCGGGCCAGTCCGGCGCCGAGGTCTTCCTCGACCTGCTGCGCAACCGCCCGGCCGGCCGCGAGCGGATCACCTGGCTGGCGCGTACGCCCGGGTTCGCGCCCATGGAGTACAGCAAGCTGGGCCTGGAGCACTTCACCCCCGACTACACCCGCTACTTCCACGGGCTGCCCGAACAGGTCCGCGACCGGCTGGTGCCGCGGCAGTGGCAGCTCCACAAGGGCATCGACACCGAGACGATCACCGCGATCCACGACGAGCTGTACCGCCGCACGCTGGACGGCGGCTGGCCGGACGCCGTGCTCACCCCGGGCGTCACCGTGCGCACCGCCGGCCGGCTGGGCACCCACAGCATCGAACTGCACCTGGAGCACGCCGACCAGGACACCCGCACCCGGCTGATCACCAGCGCGGTGGTGCTGGCCACCGGCTACCGGGAGCGGCCCCTCGACCGCCTGCTGGGTCCGCTCGCCCCGTACGTCAAGCGGGACGCGGCAGGGCGGCCGAGGGTCGACGCCCGGCACCGCATCGAGCTGGACGGCTCGGTGACCGGGCGGGTCTACGTCCAGAACGCCGAACGCCACTCGCACGGCGTCGGCGCCCCGGACCTCGGGCTCGCGGCCTGGCGCTCGGCGGTCGTGCTCAACGACCTGACCGGGCTGCTGACCGGCGCGGAGCACTACCCGCTGCCGGCCAGGACCGCGTTCACCACCTTCGGGCTCGACGGCGCCGCCGCGAGCGACGTGCCTACGAGAACAGCGGCACTCCGGCGCGGGTGAGCCGCCACTGGTCGCCGCCGAAGGTCGACGGGTCGATCGTCCCCCTTCGCCTGCACCCAGGCGATGATCGTGTTGCGGATCTCGTCGGAGTTGGACCACACCGACTGCGCGGCCGCCACGTGCGGGTAGTTGCTGCCGCCGCTGGAGCGGTAGTTGTTCACCGCGAGCACGAACTGCGCGGCCGGGTCGACCGGCTGCCCGCCGTGCGTGAGGTTGCTGATCCGGGAGCCGGCCGGCTGCGCGATGTCGATGTCGTAGCTGACCCCGCTGAGCACGTCGTAGCTGTAGTCGGGGGTGTTGTTCGCGTTGGTGATCTTGGTGACGTCGACCGGGGCGTCCGGCGCGGTCTGCACGAAGTAGGTCGCCGACCACTCCAGGTAGTCCTTGACCTGGGCGCCGGTGAGGAGCTTGGCGTCGAGGGTGTTCTCGTAGACGTACAGCCCCGCCACGTCCCGCAGCGACACCTGGCCGGCCGGGATGGCGGCCGTGCGGGAGAACGGCGACGCCTCGGAGAGCACCGGCAGCGTCGCGTACTGCGTGCCGGCCAGCGCCTCTGGTCACGGTGTCGGACTGCACCAGGTTGATGAAGTCGATGATCGGGGTGTCCTTGTACGTCGACTCGGCCGACGACATCGCCGCGGTGCAGGTGCCGACGACCTGGTTGACGTAGGCCACGACCGTCTGGTGCTCGTCGCGGACCAGCTTGGCGACGACCGGGTCCTCGTCCGACGGTGTTGGCGTTGCGCACCTCGGCGGTGACCGAGGTGACCTGCCAGCGGCCGTGCGCGAACTCCAGGTCGATGTCGAAGACGCTCAGCCGCATGCCCCACATCAGCGGCTCGGAGAGCACCACGGTCTTGCCGGTCTCCTCGTTGGTGACCAGGGTCTGCGGGCGCTCGACGTGGGTGTGGCCGACCAGGATCGCGTCGATGCCCGGCACCTGCGCGGCGACCAGCGACGAGGCGTTCTCCGGGTACGGGATCGTGTCGCCGTAGGAGGTGCTGCCGTCCAGGCCGGAGTGGTCGGTGCAGATGACCACGTCGCAGCCGAGCGCGCGCAGCTTCGGCACGTAGATCTTCGCCTGCTCGACCAGGCCGGGGAAGGCCATCTGGCCCGGCACGTTGGCCTTGTCCCAGACCGCGATGCCCGGGTTGGTCAGGCCGAGGATGCCGACCTTGACGAGCCGGCCGCCGGGCGCGCGCAGCTCCTTGACCAGGTACGGCGGGAAGGCGGGCCGCAGCGTGGTCGCGTCCACGGCGTTCGCCGCCAGCAGCGGGAAGTCGCACTGGTCCTGGAAGGCGCGCAGCAGCGGGATGCCGTAGTTGAACTCGTGGTTGCCGAGCGCGGCCGCGTCGTAGCGCATGTGGTTCATGGCCAGCGCCATCGGGTGCCGGGGGCCCTTGTGCCGGCCGGTGATCGGCTCGACCCGGGCGTAGTAGTACGAGAGCTGGGTGCCCTGGATGATGTCGCCCGCGTCGATCAGCAGGGTGCGGTCGTGGCCCTTCTCGGTGCGCGCGGCCTCGACGAGGGTGGCGATCTTGGCCAGGCCGACGTCGTTGTGGGTCGCGTCGTCGTACTCGGCGTTGGTGAAGTAGTCCCAGTTCAGGGCGTGCCCGTGCAGGTCGGTGGTGCCCAGCACGCGCAGGCTGAACGTGTTCGGCCGGCCGTGGTCGCCGCCGTGGTGCCGGTCGGCCGCCTCGGCGGGGGCCGCCGCCACCGTGCCGGCCGCGCCGGCGATCGCCACGGCCGCGCCGGTGGCGGCCGACCGGTTGATGAAGTCCCTGCGGTTGAGCGGCATGTCTGGTTCTCCCGTGCTGGAGGAGGCGCTGTGGCCTGCGTCGAACGGTCAGACGACGCGCGTAGATTCTGGCCCACGCGGGGGCCCTGAGAACACCCCTGGCAGGTAAACACCGCTCGCCGGACCGGGTTTCGCCGCCTCCCGCACCCCCCGGGCCGGGGTAAGCCGCGCCACCGGCCACCAGGGTGGCACCCCCGCTCATCAGAGCGGGGCACTGCACACTTCGATACTTGTCAACAAGCGTTAATCCAGCCGTCGTTGGGCTGTTGCCGAGCCCGTGCTCCCTACCAACGAGTAGGTCATACGCTCGACACATGCGCCGAGCCAAAATTGTCTGCACCCTGGGCCCCGCCACCGACTCTTACGACCAGATCAAGGCATTGGTCGAGGCCGGAATGGACGTGGCCCGCCTGAACCTCAGCCACGGCAGCTACGCCGAGCACGAGGACCGCTACCGGCGGGTCCGCAAGGCCGCCGACGAGACCGGCCGCAGCGTCGGCATCCTCGCCGACCTTCAGGGCCCGAAGATCCGGCTCGGCAGATTCGCCGAAGGGCCCGTACTCCTTGAACGCGGCGACGAGTTCACCGTCACCGTCGATGACATCGACGGTGACCAGCAGATCTGCGGCACCACGTACAAGGGACTGGCCGCCGATGTGGCGCGCGGCGAGCGCATCCTGGTGGACGACGGCCGGGTCACCCTCGAAGTCACCGACGTCGAGGGCCCCCGCGTGCACACCATGGTCATCGAGGGCGGCTTGGTCTCCGACCACAAGGGCCTCAACCTGCCCGGTGTCGCCGTCTCGGTGCCCGCCCTGTCCGACAAGGACGTCCGCGACCTGCGCTGGGCGCTGCGGGTCGGGGCCGACGTGATCGCGCTGTCCTTCGTCCGCTCCGGGCGCGACGTCGAGGACGTGCTGCGGATCATGGCGGAGGAGGGCCGCCGGGTGCCGGTCATCGCCAAGATCGAGAAGCCGCAGGCGGTGGAGAACCTGGAGGGCATCGTCGACGCCTTCGACGGCATCATGGTCGCCCGCGGCGACCTGGGCGTGGAGATGCCGCTGGAGGCCGTGCCGATGGTGCAGAAGCGCGCGGTCAAGCTGGCCCGGCGCAACGCCAAGCCGGTCATCGTCGCCACCCAGATGCTGGAGTCGATGATCGACAACTCCCGCCCCACCCGCGCCGAGGCCAGCGACGTGGCCAACGCGGTGATCGACGGCACCGACGCGGTGATGCTCTCCGGCGAGACCAGCGTCGGCAAGTACCCGGTCGAGACGGTCAAGACGATGTCGCGGATCGTGGCCGCCGCCGAGGAGGACGTGCTCGCCGCGGGCCTGCCGCCGCTCACCGAGCGGAACAAGCCCCGTACCCAGGGCGGCGCCGTCGCCCGCGCCGCCGCCGAGATGGGCGACTTCCTGGACGCCGCGTACCTGGTGGCCTTCACCCAGTCCGGCGACACCGTGCGCCGGCTGTCCCGCTACCGCTCGCCGATCCCGGTGCTCGCCTTCACCCCCGAGCCCGCCACCCGCTCCCAGCTCAACCTGACCTGGGGGGTGGAGACCTTCCTCGGCCCGACCGTGCAGACCACCGACGAGATGGTGCAGCAGGTCGACGAGGAACTGCTGCGGATCGGCCGCTGCAAGAAGGGCGACGTCGTCGTCATCACCGCCGGCTCGCCGCCCGGCGTGCCCGGCACCACCAACCTGGTGCGGGTCCACCACATCGGCGAGGACGACTCGCCGAAGGCGGACGCCCCGCGCAGGTAATGCGTATTCGCCATTATTGGTCCTGACGCACCCGACGTAATCCGCGGCCCCCGTCCGGCGAACACCCCGACGGGGCCGCGGATATTCACTGCCCGGTACATCTAACATCCGCAATTAACGCTGTGTAACGCGGGCGCAATACGCATTCGGCGCCCCCGTCCCGGCGGCCCGATCCCGGGCGGCCGCGGGTATCCCGCTTCCGCCCGTTCGTACCGATCAGGGCGCCCGTTCGGCATGCCCGATCGGGCAGCCGCCGGTCACGCGCACGGAAGTGCGCGTTCTCAGCATACGGACTCCGCGCAAAACGCCCATATCCCACAGCAAACCTCAGCAGAAGCTCAAGAGTTTCGGATTGGCATAACAAGACAGTCACACTCTTCCCCACACCTCTGCCTGACTCACCTTCACGCGCCTAGAGTCACGGCCAGTCACCGCGCCACCGAATTTGTCAGTTCGGGTTCCAGCGCGCGACTCGGCCTCTCATCAGAGACGGCCGCGCCAGGGGAAAGGACTGACCGTGCAACACCGTTCCTTGCTGATACTCACCTCCGTACTCGCCACAGGAGCTCTCACCCTCACCGCTTGCGGTTCGCGCAGTAACGACAACAGCAAGGGCGGGGACAACGGCGGCGGCTCCGGCACGACCGTCACCATCGGCGTGGACGCCCCGCTCACCGGCCAGAACTCGGCCACCGGCCTGGGCATCCAGTACGGCGTGAAGATCGCGGTGGACGACGCCAACGCCAAGAAGCTCGTCCCCGGCGTGACCTTCAAGACCAAGGCCCTCGACGACAAGGCGCAGCCGGCCACCGGCCAGCAGAACGCCACCGCGCTGGTCGCCGACAACAGCGTGATCGCCGCCATCGGCCCGCTGAACTCCGGCGTCGCCCAGTCGATGCAGCAGGTCTTCAACTCGGCGAACATGGTGGAGATCTCGCCCTCCAACACCAACCCCGCCCTCACCCAGGGCAACAACTGGGCCAGCGGCACCAAGGTCCGCGCCTTCAAGACGCTACTTCCGCACCGCCACCACCGACGCCCTCCAGGGCGGCTTCGCGGCCGACTACGCGTACAAGACCCTCAGCAAGAAGGACGCGTTCGTCGTCGACGACAAGCAGACCTACGGCGCCGGCCTCGCGGGCATCTTCAAGGGCAAGTTCACCCAGCTCGGCGGCAAGATCGCCGGCACCGACCACGTCAACACCGGCGACACCGACTACTCCACCCTCGTCACCAAGATCAAGAACTCGCACGCCGACATGCTCTACTACGGCGGCCAGTACGACGAGTCCGAGCTGATCACCAAGCAGCTCAAGGCAGCCGGCGTCAACATCCCGCTCATGGGCGGTGACGGAATGTTCTCCGACACCTACATCAAGACCGCCGGCAAGGCCGCCGAGGGCGACCTCGTCACCTCCGTCGGCGTCCCCGTCGACACCCTGCCCGCCGCCAAGAGCTTCATCAGCACCTACAAGGCCAAGGGCTACCCGGGCGACTACGGCACCTACGGCGGCTACTCCTACGACGCCGCCACCGCCGTCATCAACGCCGTCAAGAGCGTGGTGGACGCCAACGGCGGCAAGCTGCCCGCCATGAACGACGCCCGCTCCAAGCTCGTCGACGCCGTGCAGAAGAGCGACTTCGACGGCATCGCCGGCCACGTCTCCTTCGACCAGTACGGCGACACCACCAACAAGCAGCTCACCGTCTACCAGGTCAAGAGCGGCAAGTGGGTCGCCGTGAAGAGCGGCACCTACAACGGCTGACCGCCCGGAGCAGTACCCCAGGGCCGCGCGGCCGGTCGTCCCGACCGCGCGGCCCCGCCGTTAACCGGCACCCCCGTCCCCCGCAATCACCCTGCTCCCCAGCGACATGGAGGCCATGCGGTGCACACCCTGCCGCAACAGCTGGCCAACGGGCTGTTCATCGGCTCGATGTACGGGCTCATCGCCATCGGCTACACGATGGTGTACGGCATCGTCCAGCTCATCAACTTCGCCCACGGCGAGATCTTCATGACCGGCGCCTTCGGCGCCCTCACGGTCTACACCAATCTCCCCAGCGGCATGTCCATCTGGCTCGCACTGCCCCTGATGCTGATCGGCGGCGCCGTCGTGTCCGTGCTCATCGCCGTCGGCGCGGAACGCTTCGCCTACCGGCCGCTGCGCGGCGCCCCCCGGCTCGCGCCGCTCATCACCGCGATCGGCCTCTCCCTCGCGCTCCAGCAGGCGGTCTTCCTCTGGTACCCGAACGCCACCAGCGGCAAGCGGTTCCCGCAACTGCCCGGCGGCCCCTACCACATCGGGTCCATCGACATCCAGAGCGGTGACATCTTCCTGCTCGCCGCCGCCATCGTCTGCATGGTCGGCCTCGCCGCCTTCGTCCGCACCAGCCGCACCGGCCGCGCCATGCAGGCCACCGCGCAGGACCCCGACACCGCACAGCTCATGGGCATCGACACCAACCGCATCATCGTCATCGCCTTCGCCATCGGCGGCCTGTTCGCCGCCGTCGCCGGCCTCGCCTCCGGCCTCAAATACGGCCAGATCAAATACGACATCGGCTTCCAGGCCGGACTCAAGGCGTTCACCGCCGCCGTCCTCGGCGGCATCGGCAACATCTACGGCGCCATGCTCGGCGGCCTCGTCCTCGGCATCGCCGAATCCTGCGCCTCCGCCTACATCTCCAACATCCCCGGCATGCAACAACTCGGCGGCGGCAGCTGGGCCAACGTCTGGGCCTTCGTCCTCCTCATCGTCGTCCTGCTCGTCCGGCCCCAGGGCCTGCTCGGCGAGCGCGTCGCGGACAGGGCGTGATCACGATGACCGACCTCCCCACCGCCACCGCAGAGCCCATCACCGCCCCGGCCGGCACCCGCCGGACAGCGCCCTACATACCGCTGCCGATCGGCGCCGCCCGGATCACCACCCTCGTCGGCGTGGTCGCCACCATCGCCTCCACGTTCATGTCCTGGACCTACACCACCGACTTCCCCGGCGACCTCACCGTCACCGGCTACCCCGGCGGACTCCAGGTCCTCACCCTCATCGGCGGCATCCTCACCGGGCTCTTCGCGCTCGGCGCCTTCGGCGTCAAGGGACTGCGCTGGCTCAACCCCGGCCACTCCCACAACTCCGTGCTGCTGCTGGCCCTCGGCACCCTCGGCACCACCTGGTACACGGTCGATCGACATCGCCGCCAAACTCGGCGGCCTCGCCAACCTCGACCCCGGCGGCTTCGTCGCCGCCATCGGCAGCCTCGTCCTGTTCATCGGCGCACTCGCCCTGCCCATCGACCGGCAGCCCCGCGAAGCAGCCGACGCCGAATACTACGAACTCGGCGCGTTCGGCACCGCCGGCACCGTCGTGTCCGCCTACCGCCGGCTGCGCGAAATGCGCCTCAACAACGACGAGATGCGCGTCGGCGACCCGCGCAACCTCAACATCTGGCTCCAGCGCCTGTCGATCGTCGTCGTCTTCGCCCTCGGCCTGAAGATCTTCACCTTCGGCCTCGCCACCGACTACAGCGACATCTTCATCGGCTTCCTGATCATCGTCTCCTTCGGCTTCCTCGGCCTGAGCGCCACCGGCCTGCTCCGCCAGTTCCAGCAGATCACCCAGCACAACCGCCGCTTCGCCTCCGGCGTCGGCGTCCTCGCCGCCGTCGCCTACCCCTTCGCCCAGAACAACGAGCACTGGGCCAACCTCGGCGTCAACATCCTCATCGTCGGCACCGTCGCCCTCGGCCTGAACATCGTCGTCGGCCTCACCGGCCTGCTCGACCTCGGCTACGTCGCCTTCCTCGGCGTCGGCGCCTACACCGCCGCCCTCGTCTCCGGATCGCCCTACTCCATCTGGTCCGGCGTCCAGTTCCCCTTCTGGGCCGCCGCCCTCACCGGCGCCGCCGCATCCCTCGTCTTCGGCGTCCTCATCGGCGCCCCCACCCTGCGACTGCGCGGCGACTACCTCGCCATCGTCACCCTCGGCTTCGGAGAGATCTTCCGCATCGTCGTCAACAACCTCGACGGCGTCTCCGGCCCCAAGGTCACCAACGGCCCCAACGGCATCGCCCAGATCCCCGACCTGACGATCTTCGGCTACAACCTCGGCAACCCGCACACCGTCGGCTCCTTCACCCTCGGCCGGTTCGCCAACTACTACCTGCTGATGCTCGTCATCACCGTCATCGTCGTCCTCGTCTTCACCCGCGCCGCCGACTCCCGGATCGGCCGCTCCTGGATCGCCATCCGCGAGGACGAGACCGCCGCCACCGCCATGGGCATCAACGGCTTCCGGGTCAAGCTCGTCGCCTTCGCACTCGGCGCCTCACTCGCCGGCCTCGCCGGCACCGTCAGCGCCCACGTCACCAACAGCGTCGTACCCAACCCGTACGTCGTTCTCCGGCTCCGTACCGCCCAACTCCGCCTTCCTGCTCGCCGCCGTCGTCCTCGGCGGCATGGGCACCGTCAGCGGCCCGATCCTCGGCGCGGCACTGCTCTACCTCATCCCGGAGAAACTCGACTTCCTCGCACGAGTACGAACTCTTCGCCTTCGGCCTCGCACTCATCCTGATCATGCGCTTCCGCCCCGAAGGCATCATCGCCAACCGGCGCCGCAAGCTCGAATTCCACGAGGACGACGCAGCGCGCCACCGGCCACCGCCCCCTGGGCGACGACACCGTCCCCGCCACCACGGCAGGGGCGTGAGGCACACCATGACCACCACCATCCCCCAACAGCCCACCCCCGCCGACGCCCCCGACGGCACCCCGCTGCTCCAGGCCAGCGGCGTCATCATGCGCTTCGGCGGCCTCACCGCCGTCCGCAACGTCGACCTCACCGTCAACAGCGGCGAGATCGTCGGCCTCATCGGACCCAACGGCGCCGGCAAGACCACCTTCTTCAACTGCCTCACCGGCCTGTACGTCCCCACCGAGGGCACCGTCAGCTACCGCGGCACCGTCCTGCCCCCCAAACCGCACCTCGTCACCAAGGCCGGCATCGCCCGCACCTTCCAGAACATCCGGCTCTTCGCCAACATGACCGTGCTGGAGAACGTCCTCGTCGGACGGCACACCCGCACCCGCGAGGGCCTGCTGTCCGCCCTCATCCGCGGCCCGCGGCTACCACAAGGCCGAAGCCGCCTCCCGCGAACGCGCCATGGAACTGCTCGAGTTCACCGGCCTCGCCGACAAAGCCGACCACCTCGCGCGCAACCTCCCCTACGGCGAACAGCGCAAGCTGGAGATCGCCCGCGCCCTGGCCAGCGAACCCGGCCTGCTCCTGCTCGACGAGCCCACCGCCGGCATGAACCCGCAGGAGACCCGCGCCACCGAGGAACTCGTCTTCGCCATCCGGGACCAGGGCATCGCCGTCCTCGTCATCGAGCACGACATGCGCTTCATCTTCAACCTCTGCGACCGGGTCGCCGTCCTCGTCCAGGGCGAAAAACTCGTCGAAGGCACCTCCGAGGTCGTCCAGAGCGACGAACGCGTCATCGCCGCCTACCTCGGCGAACCCATCCGAGGCCGACGGCACGAGAACAGCGACGGCGAGCAGGAGAACGACCGATGACCGCACTGCTCGAAGTCGAGGACCTCCGGGTCGCCTACGGCAAGATCGAAGCCGTCAAGGGCATCTCCTTCTCCGTCGAAGCCGGCCAGGTCGTCACCCTCATCGGCACCAACGGCGCCGGCAAGACCACCACCCTGCGCACCCTCAGCGGCCTGCTCAAGCCCGTCGGCGGCCGGGTCACCTTCGACGGCAAGGTGCTCACCCGCGTCCCGCCGCACAAGATCGTCGCCCTCGGACTCGCGCACTCACCCGAGGGACGGCACATCTTCCCCCGGCTCACCATCGAGCAGAACCTCCAACTCGGCGCCTACCTGCGCAAGGACACCGCCGGCATCACCAAGGACATCCAGCGCGCCTACGACCTCTTCCCCATCCTCGGAGAACGCCGCAAGCAGGCCGCCGGCACCCTGTCCGGCGGCGAGCAGCAGATGCTCGCCATGGGCCGCGCCCTGATGTCCCAGCCCAAACTGCTCATGCTCGACGAACCCTCCATGGGCCTGTCGCCGATCATGATGCAGAAGATCATGTCCACCATCGTGGAACTCAAGAGCCAGGGCACCACCATCCTGCTCGTCGAGCAGAACGCCCAGGCCGCGCTCTCGCTCGCCGACCAGGCCCACGTCATGGAGATCGGCACCATCAAGCTCTCCGGCACCGGCCAGGACCTCCTGCACGACGAGAGCGTCCGCAAGACCTACCTCGGCGAGGACTGAACACCCCGCCGCACGGTCACGCACACAGGTAAGGCCCGCACCCCGCATGGGATGCGGGCCTTACCTCGTGCGACGTCGCCGGCGCTACTTCTCGCGTGACCTCCTCGATCACGGCCTGCGCGACCGCCTGCATCGACATCCGCCGGTCCATCGACGTCTTCTGGATCCACCGGAACGCCGCCGGCTCCGACAACCCGTACTTCGTCTGCAGCACGCTCTTCGCCCGGTCCACCAGCTTGCGCGTCTCCAGCCGCAGCGACAGGTCCGCGATCTCCGCCTCCAGCGCCCGCAGCTCCTGGAACCGGCTCACCGCCATCTCGATCGCCGGCACCAGATCGCTCTTGGTGAACGGCTTCACCAGATACGCCATCGCGCCCGCGTCCCTGGCCCGCTCCACCAGCTCCCGCTGCGAGAACGCGGTCAGCATCAGCACCGGCGCCAGCTTCTCCCCGGCGATCCGCTCCGCCGCGCTGATCCCGTCCAGCACCGGCATCTTCACGTCCAGGATCACCAGGTCCGGCCGCGACTCCTGGGCCAGCCGCACCGCCGTCTCCCCGTCCCCCGCCTCACCGACGACGGAGTACCCCTCCTCCTCCAGCATCTCCTTCAGATCGAGCCGGATCAGCGCCTCGTCCTCCGCGATGACGACTCGGGTCGTCAGCGGCGGCACGTGCGACGTCGCGTCGTCCTGCGGCGGGGTGTCGGACTCATCGGGGGCGCTCACGGTGCTCCTCGTCTGGGGGCGGGGTACTGCCCCCTGAGCCTACCTAGCTCCGGTAGAGTGTTGAGTACGGAGGGTCGTACGGCTATCCTTCGATTCTGAGTAGGCCCCGGTAGCCCAATTGGCAGAGGCAATGGATTCAAAACACCATACAGTGTCGGTTCGAGTCCGACCCGGGGTACTTGCCTTCGATATCGAAGGTGCAGCGATTCTTTCTCAAGGACGCTGAATACGGTGAACCTGCCGTGATCCCGGTTCATCTGCCGCCCGAATCGGCCAGAGTTGCCCCATGTACGAACTCGACGTGCGGCGCAATGCCCTGGCCCTTGTCGCTCAGGGCCGCAGTCTCAATTCGGTGAGCCGCACCACCGGGATATCCCGCGCCGCCCTCCGCGACTGGCAAACGCACGGCCCCGACCCGGTCAGCCACGGCGCGGTCCCGCTCCGTACCGATGTCGCCGCTTATCCCTATCTCCTGGGCCTCTATCTCGGCGACGGCTGTATCAGTGCCTGCCCACGAAACGTCTACGCGCTCCGGATCGCCTGCGCCGACGCGTGGCCGGGTCTCATCCACGCCTGCGAAGAAGCGATCCACGCGGTCCGCCCCGGCGGCAAGGTCTGCCGGGTCAGCCGACAAGGCTGCGTCCAGGTCACCTCGTTCAGCAAGCAATGGCCCGCCGTCTTCCCCCAGCACGGGCCGGGCAAGAAGCATGAGCGGGCGATCGTCCTCGAAGGCTGGCAGCAGGAGATCGTCGACGCGCATCCGTGGGAGTTCGTGCGCGGGCTGGTGCACTCCGACGGGTGCCGCATCACCAACTGGACCGAGAAGCTGATCGGCGGCGTCCGCAAGCGCTACGAGTACCCGCGGTACTTCTTCACCAACGTCTCCGCCGACATCAGGCGGTTGTACTGCGACACCCTCGACAAGCTCGGCGTCGAGTGGCGGGTGACGCGGCGCGGCGGGCGGGCGTACAACGTCTCGGTGGCCCGCCGCGGGTCGGTCGCGTTGATGGATGTGTATGTGGGGCGGAAGTTCTAGGAGGCGGGCGGGGTCGGTGGGGCGGGCGGGGTGGCGGGGCGGAGCATGCAGGTGAGGCGGGCGGTGCAGACGCGCTTGCCGGTGGCGTCGTCGGTGATGACGACCTCGTAGGTGGCGGAGGAGCGTCCGCGGTGCACGGGTGTGGCGGTGCCGGTGACGGTGCCCGAGCGCAGGCCGCGGTGGTGGGTGGCGTTGAGGTCGACGCCGACGGCGACCTTGCTGGGTCCGCCGTGGAGCATGGCGCCGATCGAGCCGAGGGTTTCGGCGAGTACGGCGGAGGCGCCGCCGTGCAGGAGGCCGTAGGGCTGGGTGTTGCCTTCGACGGGCATGGTGCCCACCACTTTCTCGGGGGCCGCTTCGAGGATCTGTACTCCCATGCGGTCGCCGAGGTGCCCGGCGGAGAAGAGTGAGGGCAGGTCGATGCCGAGGCCGGCGTACTGCTCCAGGATCTCCGGGGGGAAGTGGGTGGTGGTCTGCTCGCCCATGCGGGGAGGCTCCGTTCTGCGATGGTGTGTGCTGTTCCGCGGTGCGGTGGGAGGTGGGGCGGCGGTGGGTCAGCGGTGGGGTTCGAGGCGGATCACGATGGACTTGGATGCCGGGGTGTTGCTGGTGTCGGCGGTGTGGTCGAGGGGGACGAGGACGTTGGTCTCGGGGAAGTAGGCGGCGGCGCAGCCGCGGGGGGTGGCGTAGTGGACGACGCGGAAGCCGTCGGCGCGGCGTTCGGTGCCGTCGGTCCATTCGCTGACGAGGTCGGCGTAGTCGCCGTCGGCGAGGCCGGCCGCGGTGGCGTCGTCGGCGTGGACGAGGACGACGCGGCGGCCGCCTTTGATGCCGCGGTAGCGGTCGTCGAGGCCGTAGATGGTGGTGTTGTACTGGTCGTGGGAGCGCAGTGTCTGGAGCAGCAGCCGTCCTTCGGGGACTTTGGGGTACTCCAGTGGCGCGGCGGTGAAGTTGGCCTTGCCGGTGGCGGTGGGGAAGGTGCGGCTGTCGCGGGGGGCGTGGGGGAGGGTGAAGCCGCCGGGTTCGCGTATGCGGGTGTTGAAGTCGGTGAAGCCGGGGACGACGCGGGAGATGCGGTCGCGTACGAGGTCGTAGTCGCGTCTCGAAGTCGGCCCAGGGGATGGCGTGCTGGTCGCCGAGGACGGCGCGGGCGAGGCGGGTGACGATGGCGGGTTCGGAGAGCAGGTGGGGTGAGGCGGGGGCGAGCGCGCCGTGGGAGGCGTGCACCATGCCCATGGAGTCCTCGACGGTGACGAACTGGTCGCCGGTCTGCTGCTGGTCCTTCTCGGTGCGGCCGAGGGTGGGCAGGATGAGCGCGCGGGCGCCGGTGACGGTGTGCGAGCGGTTGAGTTTGGTGGAGACGTGGACGGTGAGCCGGGCGTTGCGCATCGCGGCTTCGGTGACGTCGGTGTCGGGTGAGGCGGAGACGAAGTTGCCGCCCATGGCGAGGAAGACCTTGGCGGTGCCGTCGCGCAGGGCGCGGATGGCGTGGACGACGTCGTGGCCGTGGTGGCGGGGCGGTTCGATGCCGAATTCGTCGCGGAGGGCGTCGAGGAAGGCGGGGGCGGGGCGTTCGAAGATGCCCATGGTGCGGTCGCCCTGGACGTTGGAGTGGCCGCGGACGGGGCAGACGCCGGCGCCGGGGCGGCCGATGTTGCCGCCGAGGAGGAGGAAGTTGACGACTTCCTTGATGGTGGGCACGGCGTGTTTGTGCTGGGTGAGGCCCATGGCCCAGCAGACGACGATGCTCTTGGCGCCGAGGACGAGGGTGTGGAGTTGCTCGATCTCGGCGCGGGTGAGGCCGGTGGCGGTTTCGGCGTCGTGCCAGTCGAGGGCGCGGGCGGCGTTCTCGTAGTCGGCGAAGCCGTGGGTGTGGGTGGCGATGAAGTCGTGGTCGAGGGCGTCGGCTTCGAGCAGGAGGCGGCCGAGCGCGCGGAAGAGTGCCTGGTCGCCGCCGAGCCTGATGGGCACGTGGAGGTCGGACAGCGCGGTGCCGCTGGTGGCGAGGCCGATGGCGGTCTGGGGGTTCTTGAACCGTTCGGTGCCGGCTTCGGTGCAGCGGGTTGACGCTGACGATGCGTGCGCCGTTGCGCTTGGCCTTTTCCAGGGCGGTGAGCATCCGGGGGTGGTTGGTGCCGGGGTTCTGGCCGGCGACGATGATGAGGTCGGCGTGGTGGAGGTCGTCGAGCAGCACGCTGCCTTTGCCGACGCCGAGGGTTTCGGTGAGGGCGGAGCCGGATGACTCGTGGCACATGTTGGAGCAGTCGGGCAGGTTGTTGGTGCCGTAGGTGCGGGCGAAGAGCTGGAAGAGGAAGGCGGCTTCGTTGCTGGTGCGGCCCGAGGTGTAGAAGACGGCCTCGTCGGGGGAGTCGAGGGCGCGCAGTTCGTCGGCGATGATCTCGAAGGCGCGTTCCCAGGGCACGGCTTCGTAGTTCTCGGCGCCTTCGGCGAGGTACATCGGCTGGGTGATGCGGCCCTGCTGGCCGAGCCAGTAGCCGCTGCGGCGGGCGAGGTCGGCGACGGGGTGCTCGGCGAAGAAGTCGGGGGTGACGCGGCGCAGGGTGGCTTCTTCGGCGACGGCTTTGGCGCCGTTCTCGCAGAATTCGAAGTGGCTCCTTTTGCCTTCTTCCGGCCAGGCGCAGCCGGGGCAGTCGAAGCCGTCCTTCTGGTTGACCTTGAGCAGGGTCAGGGTGGCCCGTCGGGCGCCCATCTGGGCACCGGCGATCCTCACGGTGTGCCCTATGGCGGGCAGTCCGGCGGCGGCGTGCTTGGGTGGGCCGACGTGCGGCGCGTCCTGTACGGGGTCTCCTACGGGGGGCTTCTTCGCCATGTATCGATCCTGCCACTGATTCGGGGCGGTGGACCCGTGGGGCCGGGGTGACGGGCGCAACCACCGGCGGGCGGGGGGCGGGCGGCGGTGCGCGGTCGTTGTCGGTGGGGCGTGGGAGGATCGCTTCCGTGGCTGAGAAAGCATCGAAGACGACGACCGACCGACCGCGGCTGATGCTGCTGGACGGGCACTCGCTGGCGTACCGGGCGTTCTACGCGCTGCCCGTGGAGAACTTCAACACGGTGACGGGCCAGCCGACGAACGCGGTGTACGGGTTCACGTCCATGTTGGCGAACACCCTGCGTGATGAGCGGCCGACGCATCTGGCGGTGGCGTTCGACGTGTCCCGCAAGACGTGGCGGTTCGACGAGTACCCGGAGTACAAGGCGACGCGGTCGAAGACGCCGGACGAGTTCCGTTCGCAGGTGGCGCTGATCGGTGAGCTGTTGGACGCGATGGCGGTGAGCCGGTTCGCGGTGGACGGCTTCGAGGCGGACGACGTGATCGCGACGCTGGCCACGCAGGCGGAGGCGCTGGGGTTCGAGGTGCTGATCGTGACCGGCGACCGGGACGCGTTCCAGTTGGTGTCGGACCAGGTGACGGTGTTGTATCCGACGAAGGGCGTCTCGGAGCTGACCCGGTTCACGCCGGCGAAGGTGGAGGAGAAGTACGGCCTCACCCCGCGGCAGTACCCGGACTTCGCGGCGCTGCGCGGCGACCCGTCGGACAACCTGCCGGGTATTCCGGGGGTGGGGGAGAAGACGGCCGCCAAGTGGATCATCCAGTTCGGGTCGTTCGCGGAGCTGTGCGAGCGGGCGGACGAGGTGAAGGGCAAGGCGGGGGAGAATCTGCGGGCCCATCTGGACGCGGTGAAGCTGAACCGGCGGCTGACCGAGATGGTCAAGGACGTGGGGTTGCCGTCCGCGCCGGAGCAGTTGGAGCGGGCGCCGTACGACCGGGAGGCGCTGGGCGGGGTGCTGGACGCGCTGGAGTTCCGGAACGCGAATTTCCGGGAGCGGCTGTTCGCGGCTGATCCGGGGGCGCAGGAGCAGGAGGCGGCGGTCGCCGAGGGGATCGCGGTGGAGGGCCGGGTGCTGGCGGCGGGTGAGCTGCCGGGGTGGCTGGAGGAGCGGTCGGCGGACCCGGTGGGCCTGGCGAGTGTGGACACGTGGGCGCTGGGGTCGGGCAGTGTGACGCAGGTGGCGCTGGCGGGGGCGGCGGACGCGGCGTGGTTCGACCCGGCGCTGCTGGAGGAGGCGGACGAGAGGGCGTTCGCGTCGTGGCTGGCGGACCCGGCGCGCCCCAAGGTGGTGCACAACGTGAAGAACACCGGCCGGGTCTTCGCGGAGCACGGCTGGCGTATCGAGGGCGTCACGATGGACACGGCGCTGGCGGCGTATCTGATCAAGCCGGGGCGGCGTTCTTTCGCGCTGGACGTGCTGTCGGTGGAGTATCTGGGCCGCGAGCTGGCTCCGGCGGATTCGGGCAGCGGTCAGCTGGCGTTCGGTGAGGAGGAGGACGGGGACGCGGCGGCGGCCGAGGCGCTGATGGTGCAGGCGCGTACGGTGCTGGATCTGGGTGAGGTGTTCGGGGCGCGGCTGCCGGAGGTGGGCGCGGCGGAGTTGCTGCACGAGGTGGAGTTGCCGACGTCGGCGCTGCTGGCGTCGATGGAGCGGGCGGGGATCGCGGCGGACCGGGCTCATCTGGAGGGTCTGGAGCAGCAGTTCGCGGCGGCGGTGCAGCATGCGGTGGCGGAGGCGCATGCCTCGGTGGGCCATGAGTTCAATCTGGGGTCGCCCAAGCAGCTTCAGGAGGTGCTCTTCGGCGAGCTGGGTCTGCCGAAGACGAAGAAGACGAAGACGGGTTACACCACGGACGCGGACGCGCTGGCGTGGCTGGCGGCGCAGACCGAGCACGAGCTGCCGGTGATCATGCTGCGCCATCGGGAGCAGGCCAAGCTGCGGGTGACGGTGGAGGGCCTGGTGAAGACGATCGCGCCGGACGGGCGTATCCACACCACGTTCAGCCAGATCGTGGCGGCCACCGGCCGGCTGTCGTCCACCGATCCCAATCTGCAGAATGTGCCGGTGCGGACGGACGAGGGGCGGGCGATCCGCCGCGGCTTCGTCGTCGGTGAGGGGTACGAGTCGCTGCTGACGGCGGACTACAGCCAGATCGAGCTGCGGGTGATGGCGCACCTGTCGCAGGACGAGGGCCTGATCGCGGCGTTCACGTCGGGCGAGGATCTGCACACCACGGTCGGTTCGCAGGTGTTCTCGGTGTCGCGTGACGGTGTGGACGCGGAGATGCGCCGCAAGATCAAGGCGATGTCGTACGGGTTGGCGTACGGCCTGTCGGCGTTCGGGCTGTCGCAGCAGTTGGGGATCGAGGCCGCTGAGGCGCGGGCGCTGATGGAGACGTACTTCGAGCGGTTCGGCGGGGTGCGGGACTATCTGCACCGGGTGGTGGAGGAGGCGCGCGGCACGGGTTACACCTCGACGCTGCTGGGCCGCCGCCGCTATCTGCCGGATCTCAACAGCGACAACCGGCAGCGCCGGGAGATGGCGGAGCGGATGGCGCTGAACGCGCCGATCCAGGGGTCGGCCGCGGACATCGTGAAGATCGCGATGCTCCGGGTGGACCGGGCGCTGGGCCAGGAGGGGCTGGCGTCGCGGATGCTGCTCCAGGTGCACGACGAAATCGTGCTCGAAGTCGCCCCGGGGGAGCGGGAGAAGGTCGAGGAGCTGGTGCGGCGGGAGATGGCCGGGGCGTATCCGCTGCTGGCTCCGCTGGATGTGTCGGTGGGGTCCGGCCGGGACTGGGAGTCGGCGGCGCACTGACGGCGTTGGTCGGGGACAGCCCTTCACAGCCCTCCGCGGCGTACGGACGTACGAGAGCCGCGGAGGGTTGTACGGATCGGTGTGAAGTGTCCGGGCAGGGTTGGGGCCCGGTCGGTGAACGGCATTCCGGGGTGGCGAACCGCGGGTGAATCGGGCCGGTTCGCACCCTGTGTATTGCTGAGGGGCTGTGGTCCCGGGGCTGAAGTTGCCGTAGGGTCATCCGCGTTGTGGCGCCTGGACGGGCGCGCATCTAGCTGGGGAGGACGCCGATATGGCAGCGCGGCGATACGGCCGGAGGCTTCGCAGGGGCGCGGCGGGGACGGCGGTGGCCGCGGCGGCCATGGCCGCGCTGGGCGCGTCGCAGGCACCGGGCTTCCTGCCCACGGCGCATGCGGCCACCCAGGACGCAGGGCAGGTCGGCGGCAGACACGCCGCCGCCCGGCCCGCCGATCGACGGCGGTTCGCCGTACTACACGCAACTGCCGCCGCTGAACACGCCGGTGCCCCCGGTCGCCGCGACGCCGGGCGGCGGTCCCGGCGGCACGAGCATCACGCTGCCCGGCGGCGCGAACCTGCCCACCACCGTGCTGGACGCCTACCGGCGCGCGCAGTCCTCGCTGGCCGTGTCCGAGCCGGGCTGCAACCTGCCGTGGGAGCTGCTCGCGGCCATCGGCCAGGTCGAGTCGGGCCAGGCCCGCGGCGGCGCGGTGGACGCCAACGGCACGACGTACAAGCCGATCCTGGGCCCGGTGCTCAACGGAAACGGTTTCGCGAACATCGGCGACACCGACGGCGGGAAGTACGACGGGGACCCGGTGCACGACCGGGCCGTCGGGCCGATGCAGTTCATACCCTCCACGTGGGCGACGTGGGGCGCGGACGGCAACGGCGACGGGGTCCGCGACCCCAACAACGTGTACGACGCCGCGCTCGCCGCCGGCCGCTACCTGTGCGCCGACGGCCGGGACCTGTCCCGCCCGGCCGACATGGACCGGGCGATCCTCGGCTACAACCACTCGCAGGCGTACCTGAACCTGGTCAAGGCGTGGTACGAGCACTTCCGCCAGGGCGGCGCCGTCAGCACGCCCGACCGGCCCGGTGCGCCCGGGCCCGGCATCACGCCGCAGCCGGACCCGTCGGCGAGCCCGCAGCCGTCCACGTCGCCGACGCCGAAGCCGACGAAGAGCGCGGGCGGGACGGTCACGCCGGTCACGCCGACGCCGACGACCAGCCCCACCGGCGGCCCGACCACCGGTCCCACGACCGGCCCGACCGGTGGTCCGACCACCGCGCCGCCCACGACCGGTCCGACCACGGGTCCCACCGACCCGCCGACGACGCCGGGTTGCCCCACGGACTCCCCGACGCCCACGCCGACCGGCAGCGGAACCGTTTCTCCGTCCCCGACGGCCACCGATACGGCGACGTCGACGCCCACTCCGTGCGACACGGACACGCCGACCCCGAGCACGACGCCGTCGCCGGCGGGTTCGGCGACCGGCGCCGCGGTCAAGGGCTGAACGCCTCAGGTGCCCGGGCACATGGGTGCCTGGGCAGCACCTTTGCGCCTGCATACCCTTAGGCGCCTGAGCACCTATGGTGCCCGGGCGCCTATGGGCGCCGGGCGTTGGTGCGGCGGGTCGGCCGGGCCGTCGAAGGGTCCTCCGGCCACGGGTGCTTGGGGTAGCGGCCGCGCAGTTCGGCCCGGACGGCGCGGTAGCCGTCGCGCCAGAAGGACGCGAGGTCCGCGGTCACCGCCACGGGCCGCCCCGCGGGCGAGAGCAGATGGACCAGCACGGGCACGCCCGCCACCGTCGGGGTCTGCGTCAGCCCGAACAACTCCTGGAGTTTCACGGCCAGTACGGGCTGCTCGCCGCTGCCGTAGTCCACCCGGACACGGGAGCCGCGTCGGCACCTCGATGCGCTCGGGGGCGAGGGCCGCGAACCGGGCCGCCTCGCCCGTCGACCACGGCAGCAGCCGGGTCAGGGCGGCGCCCGCGTCGACCCGTTCCAGATCGGCGCGGCGCCGGCCCGCCGCCAGCTCCGGGCCCAGCCACCGCGGGGCGTGCTCCAGCAGCGCCTCCTCGGAGACGTCCGGCCACGGCGCCGCCCAGCACCCGGTGCAGGAACGCCATCCGCTGCCGCGTCCCACGGGCCTCCCGCGACCACCGCAGCAGCCCCGTGCCCTCCTGGCGCAGCCCGGCGAGCAGCGCCTCCCGCACCGCCTCCGGGTCCGGGCCGGCGCAGCGGCGCGGCGCTCAACTCCACGGCCCCCAGCCGCTCCACCCGGCGGGCCACCACGTCCCCGCCCTGCCACCGCACCTCTTCGTACGACTCCAGCGCGCCGGCCGCCGCGAGCCGCGCGATCGACTCGTCCACCACGGCGGCCACCCGCACCCGCGCGCTGGCCCGCCCGGCGCCGCGGTCCGCCACGGCCACGGCCACCCACGGCGCCTCGCCGATCCCCCCGCCCACCTCGGCGGCGGTCCCGCCCACCATCAGGTACGCCCCGGGCCCGCGCCGCCGCGCCACCCGCTCGGGGAACGCGAGCGCGACCACGAGCCCGGCGGCGGCGTCGTCACCGAAGCCGCCCGCCCCGGCCGCCGCTCCGCCCGCCCCCGGTTCGTGCGCCGCCGTCACCGCGGCCTCCAGGCGGCGGGCCTCCGTACGCCAGCGGGACGCGTACGCGTCGCCGCCGCGGCGGGCCGTGTGCCAGGCGGCGGTGAGGTCGGGGCCGTAGGAGGCGGGGAGTTCCTCGCTGAGCAGGGCGGTGAGTTCGGCGGCGCG
This sequence comes from uncultured Actinomycetota bacterium, assembly GCA_963820715.1. Taxonomy (GTDB): domain Bacteria; phylum Actinomycetota; class Actinomycetes; order Streptomycetales; family Streptomycetaceae; genus Actinacidiphila. The sequence continues at coordinate 366,894 of CAWGAU010000015.1, forward strand.
GGCCGGGCCGAGGACCGGGGCGGCGTCGAGGAGGGCGCGGGCCAGCCGCGGGTGCAGGCCGAGCAGGGCGAGGCGGCGGCCGCGCGCGGTGGCGCGCCCGTCCGCGTCCACGGCGTCCAGGCCGCGCAGGGTGGCGCGGGCCGCCGCGAGCGCGCCGGGCGGCGGCGGGTCGAGCAGGCCGAGGCCGGCCGCCTCCGGGTCGCCCCAGCAGGCCGCCTGCAGCGCGAAGGCGGTGAGGTCGGCGAGCGCGATCTCGGGCGCGGGCAGCCGGGCCAGCCGCGCGTGCTCCGCCTCGGCCCAGCAGCGGTAGACCGTGCCCGGCGCCTCGCGCCCGGCCCGCCCGGCGCGCTGCTCCGCGGCGGCCCGCGAGACCCGTACGGTCGTCAGCGCGCCGAGCCCGCGGGCGTGGTCCATGCGCGGCTCGCGGGCGAGCCCGGCGTCGACCACGACCCGTACCCCGGGCACGGTGAGGCTGGACTCGGCGACCGACGTGGCGAGCAGCACCCGCCGCCGCTCCCCGGGGGCGAGCGCCGCGTCCTGCACGGCGGCGGGCGCCCGGCCGTGCAACTGGAGCAGGTCCACGCCGGGTACGGCGCCGAGCAGTCCCGCCACCCGCGCGATCTCCCCGGCCCCGGGCAGGAAGCACAGCACGTCCCCGTCGTGCTCGCGCAGGCGCCCGCCGTACCGTCGCCGCCACGTGGTCCAGGAGCGCGGGGTCGACCCGCATGCCGTGCGGCGGCCGGACCGGCCGGAGCGGCGGCGCCCACTCCACGGCCGACCGGGTGCATCGTGCCCCGCGCCTCGACCACGCGGCCGCCGAGCAGCGCCGCCCAGGCGGCGGTGTCGGTGGTCGCCGAGGCCGCCACGAGCCGCAACCGCGGCCGCAGCACGGACCGTACGTCCAGCAGGAAGGCCATCGCGGTGTCGGCGTCCAGGTGCCGTTCGTGGCACTCGTCGAGCAGCACCGTGCCCACCCCGGCCAACTCCGGGTCCCGTTGCAGGCGTTGCAGCAGCACGCCGGTGGTGACGACCTCCACGACGGTGCGCGCGGACACCCGCCGCTCGCCCCGCACGGTGAAGCCGACCCGCTCGCCGACGCGCTCGCCCGAGCAGCCACGCCATCCGCCGCGCGGCGGCCCGCGCCGCCATCCGCCGCGGCTCGGCGACCAGCACCCGCCCGTCCGCGCCGAACGCCTCGGCGAGCAGCAGCGGCACCAGCGTCGTCTTGCCGGTGCCGGGCGGCGCCGCCAGCACCGCGCAGCCGGGGTCGCGCAGCGCCGCCAGCAGCGCGGGCACGGCGGAGGCGACCGGCAGCGCGCGCCCCTCGGCCCGCAGCGCGGCGCCGATGCCCGCGGAGCCGGCAGACCCGGATCGCCGGGACCGGCAGGCACCGGCGAGCCCGGGGGAGCCGGCCGCGCTCACTCCTTCACGCACACGAAGATCGCGGTACCGGGCAGCAGCCGGCCGCGCAGCGGGGACCAGCCGCCCCACTCCTGGGTGTTCCACTCGCGGCCACTCCGGCTCGACCAGGTCGACCAGCCGCAGCCCGGCCGCGGCGATCTCCCGGACCCGGTCGCCGAGCGTGCGGTGGTGCTCGACGTAGACGGCCAGCCCCCGGTCGTCCTGCTCGACGTAAGGGGTGCGGTCGAAGTAGGAGGAGGTCGACGGTCAGGCCCTCCGCGCCCGGCTCGTCGGGGAAGGCCCAGCGCACCGGGTGGGTGACGGAGAAGACCCAGCGCCCGCCGGGCCGCAGCACCCGGGCCACCTCGCGGTGCACGCGCGCGCGTGTCGGCGACGAACGGCAGCGCGCCGTACGCCGAGCAGGCCAGGTCGAAGCGAGCCGTCGGCGAAGGGCAGGCGCCCGCGTCGGCCTGCACCAGCGGCGACCGCGGCCGCCGCGGCGCCGCCTCGTGTCCTCGCCGATCCGCCGGGCGTGCTGGAGCTGCCGGTGCGACAGGTCCAGGGCGACCGGCCGCGCGCCCTGCGCGGCCAGCCAGCGCGAGCACTGCGCGGCGCCCGCGCCGATCTCCAGGACGTCGCGGCCCTTGAGCAGGTCCGCGGGGCCGAGCAGCCGGGCCTCCGCCTCGTCCAGCCCCTCCGGGCCCCACACGAAGCGGGCGTCGCCGAGGAAGTCGCCGTGCTCGCGCTGGTAGTCGTCGGCGTTCCGGTCCCACCAGCGGCGGTTCGCCCGGCTGCTCTCCGTGGCCCCGGCGTTGCGCCGGGTCGCTTCGGGTTCGGGTCCTTGGATCATCGTGGCAGTCGTCGTACTCTCTGAGGAGACCTGCGGTGGAGTGTTGCGCCGGTTCGGTCTGTTACGCGCCCGGTGCGCTCTTCGTGCATTGACCGTGCCCGGCTGCCCCCGTATGCTACAAGTTGCGCTGCGAGCCTGCGCGCCTCAGACGGAGCAGGCCGCGCTCGAATCTGTTGCGGATCCTCTCGGCCCTCGGCGGCTATCCGGATCAGGGCAGGGACGAAAACGGCTCCCGGCGTAGCAGTACCTACGACTTACTGTCCGTACCGGAGTCCTTTCCCTAATGACGAGCAGCACCGAGGCCCCTCGTACCACCCCGCAGGTGGCGGTCAACGACATCGGCAACGAGGAAGCCTTCCTCGCCGCGATCGACGAGACGATCAAGTACTTCAACGACGGCGACATCGTCGACGGCGTCATCGTGAAGGTCGACCGGGACGAGGTCCTGCTCGACATCGGTTACAAGACCGAAGGTGTCATCCCCTCCCGCGAGCTCTCGATCAAGCACGACGTCGACCCCAACGAGGTCGTCGCCGTGGGTGACGAGATCGAGGCCCTCGTTCTCCAGAAGGAGGACAAGGAAGGCCGCCTGATCCTCTCGAAGAAGCGTGCGCAGTACGAGCGCGCGTGGGGCACCATCGAGAAGATCAAGGAAGAGGACGGCATCGTCACCGGTACCGTCATCGAGGTCGTCAAGGGTGGTCTCATCCTCGACATCGGCCTGCGCGGCTTCCTGCCCGCCTCGCTCGTCGAGATGCGCCGGGTGCGCGACCTCCAGCCCTACGTGGGCAAGGAGCTCGAGGCGAAGATCATCGAGCTGGACAAGAACCGCAACAACGTGGTCCTGTCCCGCCGTGCCTGGCTGGAGCAGACCCAGAGCGAGGTCCGCCAGACCTTCCTCACCACCCTGCAGAAGGGTCAGGTGCGCTCCGGCGTCGTCTCCTCCATCGTCAACTTCGGTGCGTTCGTGGACCTCGGCGGCGTCGACGGTCTGGTGCACGTCTCCGAGCTGTCCTGGAAGCACATCGACCACCCCTCCGAGGTCGTCGAGGTCGGCCAGGAGGTCACGGTCGAGGTCCTGGACGTCGACATGGACCGCGAGCGCGTCTCCCTGTCGCTGAAGGCGACCCAGGAAGACCCGTGGCAGCAGTTCGCCCGCACCCACCAGATCGGGCAGGTCGTCCCGGGCAAGGTCACCAAGCTCGTTCCGTTCGGTGCGTTCGTCCGCGTGGACGAGGGCATCGAGGGCCTGGTGCACATCTCCGAGCTGGCCGAGCGCCACGTGGAGATCCCGGAGCAGGTCGTCCAGGTCAACGACGAGATCTTCGTCAAGGTCATCGACATCGACCTGGAGCGCCGCCGCATCTCGCTGTCGCTCAAGCAGGCCAACGAGTCCTTCGGCGCCGACCCGGCCTCGGTCGAGTTCGACCCGACGCTCTACGGCATGGCGGCGTCGTACGACGACCAGGGCAACTACATCTACCCCGAGGGCTTCGACCCCGAGACCAACGACTGGCTCGAGGGCTACGACAAGCAGCGCGAGGAGTGGGAGGGCCAGTACGCCACGGCCCAGACCCGCTTCGAGCAGCACCAGGCGCAGGTCATCAAGTCCCGCGAGGCCGACGAGCAGGCCGCGGCCGAGGCCGGCTCCGCCGCTCCCGCCGCGGCGGCGGCGCCGGCACCGGTGGCGGCGGCTCCTACTCCTCGGAGTCGGACGACAACATCCGGCGCCCTGGCCTCCGACGAGGCCCTGGCCGCTCTCCGCGAGAAGCTCGCCGGCGGCCAGAGCTGATCCAGCTCGCCCCGGAGGCAGCCGCGGTGCCCGCCCCCTTCGGGGGGCGGGCCGCACCTGCCTGTCGGCCGCGGCGCCGCGGCCGTCGCCGGCGTTCTCCGGTCGTCCGGCGGCGGGAATGGCGGGCGACTTCCGTTCGTTGTGAGTCACAGAGAGCGAGGAGGACGATCACCGTGCTCGATCCGCAAGGGCTGTACGAGTACGTGCCGGGCGGGGCCGAGGCCGTCGACGAGGCGGTCGGTGACACCGGTCCCGTGCTGCTGTACCACTTCGAGGGATACATGGACGCCGGTGAGACCGGCGAGCAGATCTCCCAGCAGCTGCTCGACCGCCTCGACAACCAGCTCGTCGCGCGCTTCGACGCCGACCGGCTGGTCGACTACCGGGCCCGCCGCCCGCTGATGACCTTCGAGCGCGACCACTGGACGTCGTACGAGGCGCCGGAGATCGACCTCTATCTGGTGCGGGACACCACCGGCACGCCCTTCCTGCTGCTCACCGGCTCCGAGCCGGACGTGGAGTGGGAGCGCTTCAGCCGGCGCGGTCCTCCAGGTCGTCGAGCGCCTCGGCGTGCGGCTCGCGATCAACTTCCACGGCATCCCGATGGGCGTCCCGCACACCCGCCCGGTCGGCCTGACCCCGCACGGCAACCGGGTGGACCTGATGCCCGGCCACCGCGCCTGGTTCGAGGAGGCCCAGGTGCCCGGCAGCGCCGCCTCGCTGGTCGAGCTGCGGCTCGCCGAGGCCGGCCGCGACGTCCTGGGCGTCGCCGCCCACGTGCCGCACTACCTGGCCCGCTCCCCGTACCCGGACGCGGCGCTGGCCGTCCTGGAGACGATCACCGCCGCCACCGGCCTGGTCCTCCCCGAGATCGCCCACGCGCTGCGCAACGAGGCGCACACCGTCCGCGTCGAGATCGACCGCCAGGTCGCCGAGGGCGACGGCGAACTGGTCTCCGTCGTCCGCGGGCTGGAGAGCCAGTACGACGCGGTGGCCGGGTCGCAGACCCGCGAGAGCCTCATCGCCGAGCCCGTCGACCTGCCCTCGGCCGACGACCTCGCGGCGGAGTTCGAACGCTTCCTCGCCGACCGCGAGGACGACGCGCTGCCCGCTCTGCGCCCGGACATCCCGGACCGCCGGGCGGTGGGGCGGTCAGTGGCAGGCCCTAAGCTGGCGGCCATGCTGACGGTGGGCCTGACCGGCGGCATCGGCGCCGGCAAGAGCGAAGTGGCACGGCTGCTCGCCTCGTACGGCGCGGTGCTGATCGACGCCGACCGGATCGCGCGCGAGGTCGTGCGAGCCCGGAACCGCAGGGCCTCGCCGCGGTCGTCGCGGAGTTCGGCCCCGGCGTACTGGCCGCGGACGGCAGGCTGGACCGCCCGAAGCTCGGCTCGATCGTCTTCGCCGACGAGGAGCGCCGCAAGGCGCTGAACGCGATCGTCCACCCGCTGGTCGGCCGCCGCTCCGCCGAACTCCAGGAAGCCGCGGGCCCCGACGCGGTCGTCGTGCACGACGTCCCGCTGCTCACCGAGAACGGCCTCGCCCCGCTCTACGACCTGGTGATCGTCGTCGACGCCGGTCCCGCCACCCAGCTCGACCGGCTGGTCGGGCTGCGCGGCATGTCCGAGGACGACGCCGCGTTCCCGGATGGCCGCGCAGGCCGGCACGCGAACAGCGCCTCGCCGTCGCCGACATCGTCATCGACAACGACGGCCCGCTCGACGCCCTGGAGCCGCAGGTGCGGGCCGCCTGGGACCGGCTGCGGGAGCGCGCCGACCAGCGGGGCGGCCCGTCCGACGCCGGCTGAGTACGAGCACGGCACTCGCGGGAATGCGGTTGCCGCCCGCCCGTTGGGTATGTCTGACCAGACGATCATTCGTCACCCGTGCCCGATGTCAGGGAGGCGGCCGTGCCGGAGCGCAGCCCGGAGACCGACGTCATCGACTACCGCGCGGCCGAGCAGCTGCTCGCCGCCCGTGACCCGCGCGGGGCCGTCAAGCTCCTCGACCCGGTGATATCCGCCCACCCGGAGAACACCGCGGCCCGGCTGCTGCGGGCCCGCGCCTTCTTCGCCGCCGCCCAACTGCGCCCCGCCGAGCTGGAGTTCCAGATCGTGCTGGAACGCGAACCGGACAACGCCTTCGCGCACTTCGCGCTGGCCCGTACGCTGGAGCGGGCCAACCGCCCCGCCGAGGCCCAGCGCCACTTCCGGCTAGCCGCCGCGCTCGATCCGCGCCCCGACTACCTGGCCGCCGCCCGCTTCGACGCAAACTGATCCAACTGACCTTTTGGGGGGTCGGGGACATGGAAGCCGTCGTCGTACTGGTGGTCGTCCTCGCCGTGATCGGCCTCATCGGCCTGCTGAGCAGCGTCCGCGTCGTCAAGCAGTACGAGCGCGGGGTGATCTACCGATTCGGCCGGGTCAACCGACTGCCGAAGGAACCCGGGCCGCGCCTGCTCGTGCCGTTCGTGGACCGGATGACCAAGGTCAACATGCAGGTCATCACCATGCCGGTGCCGGCCCAGGACGGCATCACCCGCGACAACGTGTCGGTCCGGGTCGACGCCGTCCTGTACTTCCGGGTCATCGACCCGATCCGCGCCACCGTGGACGTGCAGAACTACCAGTTCGCCATGCTCCAGGTCGCCCAGACCTCGCTCCGGTCGATCATCGGCAAGAGCGATCTGGACGACCTGCTGTCGGGGCGCGAACGTCTGCACGAGGGGCTGGAGCTGATGCTGTCCACGCCCGCCACCGGCTGGGGCGTGCACATCGACCGGGTCGAGATCAAGGACGTGACGCTGCCGGAGTCCATGAAGCGGTCGATGGCCCGGCAGGCCGAGGCCGACCGGGAGCGGCGGGCCAGGATCATCACCGCCGACGGTGAACTCCAGGCGTCGCACAAGCTGTCCGAGGCCGCCCGGACCATGGACGCCAACCCCTCGGCCCTCCAACTGCGCCTGCTCCAGACCGTGGTGGAGGTCGCCGCGGAGAAGAACTCGACGCTCGTCATGCCCTTCCCGGTGGAGATGCTGCGCTTCTTCGACCGGGCGGCGCAGCCGGGTCCGGCCGGCCCGGCGGCCGCGGACGGCGCCGCGGCGCCCGCCGACCGGCCGGGGTGGCGGCCGCGGACGGACCGGTCGGGGTCGGGCGGGCGAGCGGGCCGAACTGCCCAAGGCGCCCCAGCCGCAGATCCCGGACCCGAGGACGCCCGAGGACTAGGGCCTGTCGGACGAGCCCCGGCGGAGCAGCCGGAACCCCGCCCGCGCCCCTCAGAACAGGGGCGCGGGCAGCACCCCCTCCAGGGCCAGCAGCGACCGCTTGATCTCCAGGCCGCCGCCGAAGCCGCCTATGCCCCCGCCGCTCTCGATCACCCGGTGGCACGGCACGACCACGGGCAGCGGGTTGCTGCCCATCGCGGTGCCGACCGCCCGCGCGCCGCCCGGCTCGCCGACCCGGTCGGCCAGGTCCTGGTAGCCCACCACCGTGCCGTACGGCACCCCGGTCGCCAGCTCCCGCAGCACCCTGCGGTTGAAGCCCGTGATCAGCGACCAGTCCAGGTCCAGCGTGAATTCCCGCAGGTCGCCCGCGAAGTACGCGTCGAACTGCGCCGTCACCGGGGCGAGCCGGTCCGCGTCCTCGACCGGGGCGCCGCCCAGCCTGCGCGCCACCGAGTCCACCGCCCGCCCGGCCGTCCCCGGATCGGCCCGGAACCCCACGTACACCAGCCCCGTGCCGGAGCCGACCACCAGCAGGGGTCCGACCGCCGTATCCCGTACCGTCCACACCACGCTCGTCACACGGTCCAGGGTAGGTGCGGGGTCCGACAGCGGGCTCCCGACAGCAGGGGTCCAGCTCCCCGGCGGGCGGGCGCGGACCCCGCTCCGCCGGTGGAGGCCGTGATTGTCACAGGGGGGCCGTACGGTTGTGGCATGCGGCCCGTATCAGACATCCAACGCAGTGTGGCGCCCTTCGAGGTCGTCAGTCCCTATCAGCCCAGCGGTGACCAGCCGACGGCGATCGACGACCTGGAACGACGTATCACCGCAGGTGAGCGCGATGTCGTCCTGCTGGGCGCGACCGGTACGGGCAAGTCGGCGACCACCGCGTGGATGATCGAGCGGCTCCAGCGCCCCACCCTGGTGATGGCGCCGAACAAGACACTGGCCGCCCAGCTGGCCAACGAGTTCCGCGAGCTGTTCCCGAACAACGCGGTCGAGTACTTCGTCTCCTACTACGACTACTACCAGCCGGAGGCGTACGTCCCGCAGACGGACACCTACATCGAGAAGGATTCGTCGGTCAACGAGGATGTGGAGCGGCTGCGGCACTCGGCGACCAGCTCGCTGCTCACCCGCGGGACGTCATCGTGGTCGCCTCGGTGTCCTGCATCTACGGCCTCGGCACCCCGCAGGAGTACATCGACCGGATGGTCCGGCTCAACGTCGGGGATGAACATCGACCGCGACCGACTGCTCCGCAAGTTGGTCGACATCCAGTACTCCCGCAACGACCTGGCCTTCACCCGCGGCACCTTCCGGGTCCGCGGCGACACCGTCGAGATCTTCCCGGCTACGAGGAACTGGCCGTCCGGATCGAGTTCTTCGGCGACGAGATCGAGACGCTCTACTACCTGCACCCGCTGACCGGCGACGTCGTCAGCGAGGACCGGCAGATCTACGCATCTTCCCGGCGACCCACTACGTGGCGGGACCGGAGCGGATGGGCAGGCCGTCGCGGGATCGAGCACGAACTGGCGGACCGACTCGCCAGGATGGAGAAGCAGGGCGAGCTGCTGGAGGCGCAGCGGCTGCGGATGCGGACCACGTACGACATCGAGATGATGCGCCAGATCGGCTTCTGCTCCGGCATCGAGAACTACTCGCGGCACATCGACGGCCGCGGCGCCCGGCACCGCGCCCGCCACCCTGATCGACTACTTCCCGGAGGACTTCCTGCTGGTCATCGACGAGTCGCACGTCACGGTGCCGCAGATCGGCGCGATGTACGAGGGCGACGCCTCCCGCAAGCGCACCCTGGTCGACCACGGCTTCCGGCTGCCGTCCGCGCTGGACAACCGCCCGCTGACCTGGGAGGAGTTCGCCGGCCGGATCGGCCAGACCGTCTACCTCTCGGCGACCCCCGGCGCCGTACGAACTCGGTCGCGCGCGGGGCGGGTCGTGGAGCAGGTCATCCGCCCGACCGGCCTGGTGGACCCGGAGGTCGTGCGTCAAGCCCACCGAGCGGCCAGATCGACGACCTGATCGGCGAGATCCGGCATGCGGGCCGAGAAGGACGAGCGGGTGCTGGTCACCACCCTGACCAAGAAGATGTCCGAGGACCTCACCGACTACCTGCTCGAACTGGGCATCCGGGTCCGCTATCTGCACTCCGACATCGACACGCTGCGCCGGGTGGAGATTGCTCCGGGAGCTGCGGGTCGGCGAGTTCGACGTCCTGGTCGGCATCAACCTGCTGCGGGAGGGCCTCGACCTGCCGGAGGTGTCCCTGGTGGCGATCCTGGACGCGGACAAGGAAGGCTTCCTGCGTTCGGGCACCTCGCTGATCCAGACCATCGGCCGCGCCGCCCGCAACGTGTCGGGCCAGGTGCACATGTACGCGGACAAGATCACCCCGTCGATGGCCAGGGCCATCGACGAGACCAACCGTCGCCGGGAGAAGCAGGTCGCCTACAACCTCGAGGCGGGGCTCGACCCGCAGCCGCTGCGCAAGAAGATCAACGGACATCCTGGACTCCTTCGCCCGGGAGGACGCCGACACCGAGGAGCTGCTCGGCTCCGGAAGGCAGCGCTCCCGCGGCAAGGCACCGGTGCCGGGGCTGTCCGGAAAGGCGCCCGGCAAGAGCTCCGGGGAGGCGCTGCCCGCCGAGGAACTGGCCGACCTCATCGCCCAGCTCACCGACCGGATGCACGCGGCCGCCGCCGAGCTCCAGTTCGAGGTCGCGGCCCGGCTGAGGGACGAACTGGGCGAGCTGAAGAAAGAGTTGCGACAGATGCGCGAGGCGGGACAGGCGTAAGAAATCTCCCGGCGACGAACCGGGATACGGCGCGGCGGCGTCTTGTTAGTGTGCGGGACACAACCGCGTACACAACCGCATACGTACGAAGTGAACGGGTGAGAGGGGACAGCGCGTGACGGTCAATATGACCAAGGGCCAGAAGATCAGCCTGAGCAAGACGGACGGGGGGTCGCTGACCGCGGTCAGGATGGGGCTGGGCTGGCAGGCGGCGCCGCGCCGTGGTCTGTTCGGCAGCCGTACCCGCGAGATCGACCTCGACGCCTCCGCCGTGCTCTTCGCCGACAAGCAGCCGGTCGACGTGGTGTTCTTCCGTCACCTGACCAGTGACGACGGCTCGGTCCGGCACACCGGCGACAACCTGGTCGGCGGCGCCGGTCAGGGCGGCGACGACGAGTCGATCATCGTCGACCTCCAGCGGGTCCCGGTGCACGTGGACCAGATCGTCTTCACGGTGAACTCCTTCACCGGCCAGACCTTCGCCGAGGTGCAGAACGCGTTCTGCCGCCTCGTCGACGAGACCAACGGCCAGGAGCTGGCCCGCTACACGCTCACCGGCGGCGGGCCGTACACCGCGCAGATCATGGCGAAGGTGCAGCGCGGCGCGGGCGGCTGGTCGATGACCGCGATCGGCACGCCGGCCAACGGACGCACCTTCCAGGACCTGATTCCGGCCATACTGCCCGCCCTGTAGCGGGCAGCGGCCGACGCGCCCGCCCAACCAACGGGTCGCGGCCGGCCGTACGGGTCACACACGGACAGCGAAGCAGAGAAGACGGGAAACAGGGGGCGGCTGGCATGACGGCCGAACTGGTCCGGGGACAGAACCATCCGCTGCCGGGCAACCGGCTGGAGATACGGGTGACCGCGGGCACCCCGGTGGTGGCCGCGGTCACCCTCGGGGACGAGCGCGGCCGGGTCGTCGGCGACCTGGGCACTCCGCCGACGCGGGTCTCCCCGGCGCAGGACGGGGCACCGGACGGGACGCAGGCCCCGCCCGGCTGGCTCGCCCACCCCGGCACCCCGCAGCTGCCGGGTGTCGAGGTGCCCCGGCAGGCCGCGGCCGAGCACCGGCTCGCGGTGGACCTGGGTGCCATGCCGGAACACGTGCACCGGGTGCACGTGCTGCTCGCCCTGCCCGAGGGGCGTCCCGGCGCGCCTGCGGACTTCGGCTCCGCCCCCGCTCCCCGCCTGTCCGTGACCACGCCCGACGGCGCCGGCATCGTCCGGTACACGCTCACCGGCCTCGGCGCGGAGACCGCCCTGCTCGCCGTCGAGTTGTACCGGCGGCAGGGCGCCTGGAAGGTCCGCGCGGTCGGCCAGGGATACGAGGGCGGACTGCCCGCGCTGCTGCTCGACCAGGGTGTGCCCGAGGCGCACGGCGTCGCAGGGGAGATCCACGCGGCGGTGGAGCGCGAGCAGTCGCGTTCGGTGGACGTGCCCGCGGACCTCGCCCCGCCCCGCCCGCCCGCCCCGCCCGACGAGGGTGCGCCGTCCGCCGTGGCCGCTCCCTCCGCCGAGGCGGCCCCTTCCGACCCTTCCGACCCTTCCGACCCGGCCGCCCTGTCCAACGCCAGGACCGGCCCCTCCGGTTCGGTGGACTACCGCCACCCGCGGCGCCGCACCGATCCGGGCGTACCCGCGGCCGGGCCCGAGCAGGCCCCGCCGATACCCGCCTTCCCCGGTCAGGTCCCGCCGCCCGTGCCGGACGACGAGCCCGCGCCGCCCGTTCCTGACCCCGCCGCCTCCGCCGCCCCGCCCGAGGGCCCGCCCACCCCGGTCGCCGGGGACGCGTCGGGCTGGACCATGGAGGAGCGGCTGCACAACCAGATCTGGGGCATGTTCGAGGACCTGACCCGCAGCGTCGCCGCCTACCGCAGCGCCGAGGACTTCGCCCAGGCGCGCTACGACCAGGAGCTGGACCGGCTGCTCGCCGACCCCCGCACCCGTGGCGGCGCGGACGCCGAGGCCGCCCGCGAGGAGGCGATGACCAAGCAGGTCGCGCTCGTCGACCAGGCCAGGGCGGTGCTCGACCGCGATCTGGCCCAGCTCACCGCCGAGGCCGAGGTGGTCGAGCCCGCGCTGCCGCCCGCCTTCGCCGGGTGGGAGAACCCGGTCTGGCACGGCTACCGGGTGCCCGACGAGCCGCCGATGGCCGTCCGCCTGGGCAGCCTCACCCTGCCCGAGGCGCCGGAGCTGTACATCCCCCTGCTGGCCCGGCTGCCGTTGGAGCGCGGCCTGTGGGTCGACAGCGCGGAGAACCGCGGGGCCGCCATGGACACGGCGGTCGCCATCGCGGTCCGGCTGCTGGCCTCCTGCCCGGTGGGCGGGTTCGCGGTGCACGCGCTGGACCCGGCCGGTTCCGGCTCCACCGCGCTCGCCCCGCTGTACGCCGGGGGAGCCCTGGTCCTGCCGCCGCCCGCCGCGGGCGCCGCCGGGGTCAGCGAGGTACTGAGCCGGCTCACCGACCGTGTGGACCTGCGCCAGATGGCGCTGCGCGGCGGGGCGGCCGACGCGCTGCCGCCTGACTTCGACGAGGCCGAACAGCTGCTCATCGTCAACGAGTTCCCGTACGGCTTCGACGACCGGGCGGTCACCCAGCTGCGCTACCTCGCCGACGAGGGGCCCGCGGCCGGGGTGCACGTGATGCTGGTCGCCGACCGCGAGGACGCCTCGGCGTACGGCCCGGTGCTCGATCCGCTGTGGCGGTCCATGCTGCGGCTCACCCCGCTGCCGAGCGACCACCTCGCGGACCCGTGGGTCGGCCACGCCTGGACGTACGAACCTGCGCTGGTGCCCCAGGGTAGCCAGGTCATCGCCCAGGTCCTCCGCCAGATCGCCGCGGCGCGCCCGGCCTACGGCACGTAGGTTTTTTTCCACGGTCCGGGGCACCCTTCTGCCCCGCCGAACCCGCACTTGCCCACCGGGCCGGGGCGCGCGCGGCCGCGCCTGCCCCTCCGGGGTGGGTCCCGCACGATGTCCGCCCGGGTGGGGCGCGGGGCCGCGCATGCCTGCCCGGCCAGGCCTGCCTTTTCCGGGCGCGTGGCCGCGCGTGCCTGCCGGGGTGCGCACCTGTTACCCAGGGGCGCTGGGGGCGCCTCCCAGCGTTAGCTGGGGGAGGAACTGCGCGGCCAGCCGTCGACGGGCTGTACGTCGTCACCGGCCCGGTGGGGCTGTTGCTGTCGTGTCCGGACCACCGGCCGGTGGCGGGCCGGTTGCTGCGCGCAGTTCCCCGCGCCCCTATGGGTTGCCCCGGCAGGCACGCGCGGCCTCGCGCCCCTGGGTGGCAGGTGGCTGCCCGGGAAGGCAAGCTCGGCCCCAGAGCACCTGGGGCGTACCCCCGCAGGCATGCGCGGCCCCGCGCCCCTGGGGGCGTACCCGGGCGGATACGCCACCCCCCGCCCCGGGAGGGGCGACGTGCGGACGCAGCCGTGCCGGGGAGGCCGAGCCCAGGCGGAGCCTTTACTATTACTTGGTAATCAGGGTACGGTCCGTTGACCGCACAAACCCCGCCGGAGGCGCCCGTGGACGTTTCCCTCACCCTCTGGGCACTCACGATCACCGGACTGTGCGTGCTCATCGGCGCCGACTTCGTGATCGGCCGCAACCCGCACGACGTGTCGCTGCGCGAGGCAGGAATCTGGACCGCGGTCTGGGTCGCCCTCGCCGGACTCTTCGGCGCCGGGCTGTTCGTCTTCTCGGGCAGCCGGCCCGCGGGCGAGTTCTTCGCCGGGTACATCACCGAGAAGTCGCTCAGTGTCGACAACCTCTTCGTCTTCGTCCTGATCATGGCGAAGTTCTCGGTGCCCACCCGCTACCAGCAGCGGGTGCTGCTCGTCGGCGTACTGATCGCGCTCGTGCTCCGTACGGTCTTCATCGCCGCGGGCGCGCCGATCATCGCCAGCTTCTCGTGGGTCTTCTACGTCTTCGGCGCCTTCCTGATCTGGACCGCCTGGAAGCTGGTCAAGGAGGCGATGGCCGGTCGCGGGGCGAGCGAGGAGTTCGAGGGGAACCGCCTGCTCACGGCGGTCGAGCGGCGGGTTCCGTCCACCGACCGCTATCACGGCACCCGACTGCTGGTCACCGAGAACGGCAAGCGGCTGATGACGCCGATGCTCGTGGTGATGGTGGCCATCGGCACCACCGACGTGCTCTTCGCGCTCGACTCGATCCCGGCGATCTTCGGCCTCACCCAGGACCCGTACATCGTCTTCACCGCGAACGCCTTCGCGCTGATGGGCCTGCGGCAGCTGTACTTCCTCATCGGCGGCCTGCTGAAGAAGCTGGTGCACCTGTCCTACGGGCTGTCGGTGATCCTCGGCTTCATCGGCGTGAAGCTGGTGCTGCACGCCCTGCACGAGACGGGTGTGCACGTCCCGGAGATCTCCATCCCGGTCTCCCTGGGAGTGATCGTGACCGTCCTCGCGGTGACGACCGTGACCAGTCTGGTGGCCTCCCGCCGTACCGCCCGCCGGCGGGCCGCGCAACGCCGTGGCGGGACCGGGGAACGGCGCCGGGGACCGCGAGACCGGCGCCGCATAGACGTCTGACCGCTCCCGGGCCCACCCCTCGTACGGGACGGCCCCGGCCCGGGGGCTAGCGTGGGCCCGTCAGCGGACGGTCCACGCGAAGGCACGGTGTGGCGACCACCTCCTCCGCCACCCAGGCTCTGCCCGAACTGACCGGGGCGCGGTTCCTCGGCACCTGGCAGCTGGACGGCGTCGCCCTGGCCGCCGTCCTCCTGCTCGCCGCCGCCTACGTCCTCGGGGTGCGGCGCAAGCGGCGCGCGGGGGAGCCCTGGCCGCTGTGGCGCGCCGGCCGCCTTCCTCGTCCTGCGGCGCTCGGCACGCTCGTCGTTCGCCACGATGTCCGCGCTCGCGGTCTACGACCGGGTGCTCTTCTGGCCGGCCGCCGTCCAGAACATCCTGCTCGACCTCTTCGCCCCGCTCGGACTCGCCCTCGGCGACCCGTTCGGACTGGCCGCCCCGCGGGGGCCGGCTGGCCGGGCGTTGCGCTCCCGTCCCGGTGCGCGTGCTGACGTATCCGTTGGTAGCTCGGTGCTGGTGCTGGCCTCCGAGACTGACCATCTACTTCACGCCGTACTTCCCACCGCGCTCGGCAACGGCCCGGTCCGTCAGCTGATGCACCTGCAACTGCTGCTCACCGGCTGCTGTTCGTGCTGCCCATGCTCAGCGGGCAGGAGACTGCTGCCGCGCTGGTGCACCCACCCGGTGCGGGCGGTGCTGGTCTTCGTCGACGGGCTGTTCGACTCCGTGCCCGGCATCGTCGTCATGTTCACGGCACCCTGGTGGCCGGCCACTGGTACTACGCCGCGCACCGCCGGCAGCCTGGGGGCCCTCCGTGCAGCCGACCAGATGCTCGGCGGCGGCGCTCATGCTCACCCTCGGCGGAACTGGTCGGCCTGCCGTTCGTCGCTGCTGGTCTTCGTGGAGTGGTGGCGCACGGAGCGGGAGCGGACCGTCGAGCTGGACGCCCGCCTCGACCGCGAGGCGCCGCTGAACCCGCTGCCGGCCGCCGGTCGCCCCGGTCCGGCCGGCGCGCGATCCGCCCCGGACGGTGCGCGGCGGCCGCCGGTTCCCGCGGCTCGCTGCGGATCGCCGCGGCTCGCGCCGCCGCCCGCCGCTCCGGAGTGCACCCGCCCCTGGTGGGAGACCGATCAGGGCGAGGTCGGCACGCGTGCGCGCATCGCCATCTCCAGGCGCGCCCCTTCCGCCAGACGTAGCCGGCCCTCCCCGATGGCGCCGCCTGCGGCGGTGGCCACCAGCCGCGTCGCGCCACTCTCGCGAGGTGCGGGCGCTCGGCGCCGAGCGTGGTGTCGTTGCCGTGGCCGGGGTAGACCCACGTCTCGTCCGGGAGGGCGTCGAAGAGCTTCGGTTCGACGCCGTCCAGCAGGGAGCGTGAAGTCCGCCGGGTCGTCGTGCGTGTTGCCGACGCCGCCGGGGAAGAGGCAGTCGCCGGTGAAGACGTGCGGGTGGCCGTGCGGGTCGTCGTAGACCAGCGCGACGCTGCCGGGGGTGTGGCCCGACGAGGTGCCGGGCGGTCAGCCGCACCCGGCCGACGGTGACGGTGTCGCCGTCGTCGAGCGGCGTGTCGGTGGGGACGGGAATGCCGGTCGCGTCCACGCGGCCGGCGTAGGTACGGGCGCCGGTGGCGTCGACCACGGCCCGCAGCGCCTGCCAGTGGTCGCCGTGCTGGTGGGTGGTGACCACCGTGGCCAGACCGGCCGTCCGACGACGTCCAGCAGGCGCTCCGCGTCGTTGGCCGCGTCGATGAGCAGCTGCTCGTCGGTGGCCCGGCAGCGCAGCACGTACGCGTTGTTCTGCATGGGGCCGACCGCGATCTTGGTGATGATCAGGTCCGTCAGCTCGTGCACGTCGGGCACGCCACCGACCGAGACCTCTCCCGAATACGCCATGGCGCCAGCCTAGTCGGGGCGCCCCGGCCGCCGCGCACCACACGTTCGGGTGAAGATGGCGGCGTGAGTCCGTAAATCGAAAGCGCGTGCTATATGGTCGTGGATGTCGCGCAGTACAGACAGCGACAGGAAGAATTGTCAAGGGCGCCCCGTTTACGCTGACTGAGGGACGGGACTCCTGGAAGCCCCTGACTGCACTCCGCCCCCCTACGGAAAGGCGCACTGGCGTGGCCGACCGACTCACCGTTCGTGGCGCTCGCGAGCACAATCTCCGGAATGTGTCGCTGGACCTGCCCCGGGACTCACTCATCGTGTTCACCGGACTGTCCGGCTCGGGAAAGTCCTCCCTGGCGTTCGACACGATCTTCGCCGAGGGCCAGCGCCGGTACGTCGAGTCGCTCTCCTCCTACGCCCGGCAGTTCCTCGGGCAGATGGACAAGCCCGACGTCGACTTCATCGAGGGACTGTCCCCGGCCGTCTCGATCGACCAGAAGTCCACCTCGCGCAACCCGCGCTCCACCGTGGGCACCATCACGGAGGTCTACGACTACCTGCGGCTGCTCTTCGCCCGGATCGGCAAGCCGCACTGCCCGGAGTGCGGCCGCCCGATCTCCCGGCAGTCGCCGCAGGCCATCGTGGACCGGGTGCTGGAGCTGGAGGAGGGCAGCCGCTTCCAGGTGCTCTCCCCGCTGGTGCGCGAGCGCAAGGGCGAGTTCGTCGACCTCTTCGGCGACCTCCAGACCAAGGGATACAGCCGGGCCCGGGTCGACGGCACGACGGTCCAGCTCACCGAGCCGCCGAAGCTGAAGAAGCAGGAGAAGCACACCATCGAGGTGGTCGTCGACCGCCTCACGGTCAAGGACTCCGCCAAGCGCCGGCTCACCGACTCCGTCGAGACGGCGCTCGGCCTGTCCGGCGGCATGGTCATCCTGGACTTCGTCGACCTGCCGCAGGACGACCCGCAGCGCGAGCGGATGTTCTCCGAGCACCTCTACTGCCCGTACGACGACCTGTCGTTCGAGGAGCTGGAGCCGCGCTCCTTCTCCTTCAACTCGCCGTTCGGCGCCTGCCCGGACTGCACCGGCATCGGCTCGCGGATGGAGGTCGACCCCGAGCTGGTGGTCCCGGACGACCAGAAGTCGCTGGAGCAGGGCGCCATCGCGCCCTGGACCGGCGGCATGTCCAAGGGCTACTTCGACCGCCTGGTCGACGGTCTGGCCAAGGAACTCGGCTTCCGCACCGACATCCCGTTCGCGGGACTGCCGGCCGCGCGCCCAGAAGGCCCTGCTGCACGGCCACAAGTCCGAGGTCCGCGTCGAGTACAAGAACCGGTACGGCCGTGAGCGCGTCTACAACGCCCAGTTCGAGGGCGCCATCCCGTTCGTCAAGCGCCGCCACCAGGACTCCGAGAGCGACTCCAGCCGTGAGCGCTTCGAGGGGTACATGCGCGAGGTGCCCTGCCCCACCTGCCGCGGCAGCAGGCTCAAGCCGGTGGTGCTCGCGGTCACGGTGGAGGACAAGTCCATCGCCGACATCTCCGCGATGTCGATCAGTGACTGCGCCGAGTTCCTGGGCGCGATGAAGCTGGCCGCCCGCGACAAGAAGATCGCCGAGCGCGTGCTCAAGGAGGTCAACGAGCGGCTGCGCTTCCTGGTCGACGTCGGCCTGGACTACCTCTCGCTCAACCGCGCCGCGGGCACCCTGTCCGGCGGCGAGGCCCAGCGCATCCGCCTGGCCACCCAGATCGGCTCCGGCCTGGTCGGCGTGCTCTACGTGCTGGACGAGCCGTCCATCGGCCTGCACCAGCGCGACAACCACCGGCTGATCGAGACCCTGGTCCGGCTGCGCGACCTGGGCAACACGCTGATCGTGGTCGAGCACGACGAGGACACCATCAAGACCGCCGACTGGATGGTCGACATCGGCCCCGGCGCCGGCGAGCACGGCGGCAACGTCGTGCACTCCGGCTCGCTGGCGGACCTGCTGACCAACGAGGAGTCGCTGACCGGCCAGTACCTGGCGGGCAAGCGGGCCATCCCCACCCCCGAGGTGCGCCGCCCGCTCGACCGCAAGCGCCGGCTGACGGTGCACGGCGCCCGCGAGCACAACCTCCAGGACATCGACGTGTCCTTCCCGCTCGGCGTGCTCACCGCCGTGACCGGCGTGTCCGGCTCCGGCAAGTCCACGCTGGTCAACGACATCCTGTACACCCACCTGGCCCGCGAGCTGAACGGCGCGCGCAGCGTCCCGGGCCGCGCACACCCGGGTGGACGGCGACGACCTGGTCGACAAGGTCGTGCACGTCGACCAGTCGCCGATCGGCCGCACCCCGCGCTCCAACCCGGCCACGTACACCGGGGTGTTCGACCACGTCCGCCGGCTGTTCGCGGAGACCATGGAGGCGAAGGTCCGCGGCTACCTGCCCGGCCGCTTCTCCTTCAACGTCAAGGGCGGCCGCTGCGAGAACTGCGCGGGCGACGGCACGATCAAGATCGAGATGAACTTCCTGCCCGGACGTCTACGTGCCGTGCGAGGTCTGCCACGGCGCGCGGTACAACCGGGAGACCCTGGAGGTCCACTTCAAGGGCAAGTCCATCGCCGAGGTGCTGGACATGCCGATCGAGGAGGCACTGGACTTCTTCGAGGCGGTGCCCACCATCGCCCGGCACCTGCGCACCCTGAACGAGGTCGGCCTCGGGTACGTCCGGCTCGGCCAGTCCGCGCCGACCCTGTCCGGCGGCGAGGCCCAGCGCGTCAAGCTCGCCTCCGAACTCCAGAAGCGCTCCACCGGCCGCACGGTCTACGTGCTGGACGAGCCGACCACCGGTCTGCACTTCGAGGACATCAGCAAGCTGATCAAGGTGCTGTCCGGCTGGTCGACAAGGGCAACACGGTGATCGTGATCGAGCACAACCTCGACGTGATCAAGACCGCCGACTGGGTCATCGACATGGGCCCCGAGGGCGGGCAACGGCGGCGGTCTGGTGGTCGCCGAGGGCACGCCCGAGCAGGTCGCGGGGGTCCCGGCCAGCCACACCGGCAAGTTCCTGCGGGACATCCTCGGCCCGGACGCGGTCAGCGACGCGGCGGTGCCCGCGCCGCGCAAGCGCGCACCCGTGAAGAGGACGCCGACGAGCACGGCGGCGCCGCGCAAACGCGCGGCGAAGGCGTAGCCCCGGTTCCGGCCCCTCCGGCTCACTCGGCCCCTCCGGCAGACCCGGCCGACCCGCGCCGCCCGTTCGTAGGGGCCCGGCGCGGATCGGCCGGGGCGACCTCCGTACCGGGGCCGCCGTCACGGGCCGGCGGGCACCGGCGCGGGCCGCCGGGTGACCGGCGGGGTTCGGGACGTAAGGTACGGGTCGCACGATCCCCGGGGTCCGCGATCCCCGCGGGGACCGGCCGCGGGGAGCACCCCGCCCCGCCCCCTCCCCACGTCCCGCACCAGGAGCGCCCATGTCCACCGAACTCCCCGCCTCCCGCCGTACCGTCCTGCGCGGCGCCGCGCTGGCCGGAACCGTCGGAGCCACCGGAGTCGGCCTGACCGCCTGCGGTGCCAAGAAGAACGGCTCGGCCGCGGGCCCCACCACCCCGGTGGACCTCGGTGCCGCCTCGGCCGTGCCGGTCGGCGGCGCCAAGCTCTACCGGGACGACAAGGTCGTGGTGGCGCAGCCCGTGAAGGGCACCTTCAAGGCGTTCAGCGCGGTCTGCACCCACGAGGGCTGCGTGCTCGACACCGTGGACGGCACCACCGTGTCCTGCCCCTGCCACGGCAGCCAGTTCAACGCCGACACCGGCGCCGTGGTCCAGGGCCCGGCCCCCAAGGCGCTGCCGGCCGTGGACATCAAGGCGGAGGGCGGCAGGCTGACCGCCGGCCCGGCGAGCTGACCGCGCGGGGACCGGATCTGTCACCTCCCGCCAGTAGGGTGGAAGGCATGGCGGACCCCAGCAGCTACCGACCGAAGCCGGGCCAGATCCCCGACTCTCCCGGGGTCTACAAATTCCGGGACGAGCACCGCCGGGTGATCTACGTCGGCAAGGCGAAGAGCCTCCGGCAGCGGCTGTCCTCGTACTTCCAGGACATCACCAACCTCCACCAGCGCACCGCCACCATGGTCACCACGGCCGCCTCCGTGGAGTGGACGGTGGTGTCCACCGAGGTCGAGGCGCTCCAGCTCGAGTACTCCTGGATCAAGGAGTTCGACCCGCGTTTCAACGTCAAGTACCGCGACGACAAGAGCTATCCGTCCCTCGCGGTGACGATGAACGAGGAGTTCCCCCGGGTCCAGGTCATGCGCGGCCCCAAGCGCAAGGGCGTGCGCTACTTCGGGCCGTACGCCCACGCGTGGGCGATCCGCGAGACCGTCGACCTGCTGCTGCGGGTCTTCCCGGTGCGCACCTGCTCCGCCGGGGTGTTCAAGCGCTCGGCGCAGATCGGCCGCCCCTGCCTGCTCGGTTACATCGGCAAGTGCTCGGCGCCCTGCGTCGGCCGGATCAGCCCCGAGGACCACCGCGAACTCGCCGAGGAGTTCTGCGACTTCATGGCCGGCCACACCGGCACCTACCTGCGCCGGCTGGAGCGGGGCATGAAGGACGCGGCCGCCGCCATGGAGTACGAGCAGGCCGCCCGGCTGCGCGACGACATCGAGGCGCTGCGCCGCGCCATGGAGAAGAACGCGGTGGTGCTCGCCGACGCCACCGACGCCGACCTGATCGCCGTCGCCGAGGACGAACTCGAAGCGGCCGTGCAGATCTTCCACGTCCGCGGCGGCCGGGTGCGCGGCCAGCGCGGCTGGGTCACCGACAAGGTCGAGGCCGTCGACACCGCGGACCTGGTCGAGCACGCCGTCCAGCAGCTCTACGGCGACGAGCGCGGTGACGCCGAGCAGTCCGGCGGCAGCGGCGGTGTGCCCAAGGAGGTGCTGGTCCCCGCGCTGCCCGAGCCGGTGGAGCCGGTCGCCCAGTGGCTCGCCGAGCGCCGCGGTTCGCACGTCAGCCTGCGGGTGCCGCAGCGCGGGCGACAAGAAGGACCTGATGGCCACCGTGCAGCGCAACGCGCAGCAGGCGCTGGCGCTGCACAAGACCAAGCGCGCCTCCGACCTGACCACCCGTTCGCGCGCGCTGGAGGAGATCGCCGTCGCCCTCGACCTGGACACGGCCCCGCTGCGCATCGAGTGCTACGACATCAGCCACCTGCAGGGCGACGACGTGGTCGCGTCGATGGTCGTCTTCGAGGACGGCCTGTCCCGCAAGAGCGAGTACCGCCGCTTCCAGATCAAGTCCTTCGCCGGGCAGGACGACGTCCGGTCCATGCACGAGGTGATCTCCCGCCGCTTCCGCCGCTACCTCCAGGAGAAGCAGCGCACCAGCGAGTGGGAGGAGGCCGCGGACGGCGTGGAGGAGTCCGCGACGGGCCGCAGGCGGCGGACCCGGACACCGGCGCGGCCCCGCACGGCGCCGCGGCCACCGACGCGAGCGGCGGCGCGACCGCGGACGGGCCTGCGGACGGGCCCGAGGACGGGTCCGCCGTGGGCGGGCCGATCGACCCGGACACCGGCCGCCCGCGCAAGTTCGCCTACCCGCCGCAGCTCGTCGTGGTCGACGGCGGCCAGCCGCAGGTCGCCGCCGCCCGCCGGGCGCTGGACGAGCTGGGCATCGACGACGTCGCCGTGTGCGGCCTGGCCAAGCGGCTGGAGGAGGTCTGGCTGCCCGGCGAGGACGACCCGGTGATCCTGCCGCGCACCAGCGAGGGCCTGTACCTGCTCCAGCGGGTGCGCGACGAGGCGCACCGGTTCGCCATCACCTACCAGCGCAGCAAGCGCTCCAAGTCGATGAAGGCCGGGGCACTCGACACGGTGCCCGGCCTGGGCGACACCCGCAGGCAGGCGCTGCTCAAGCACTTCGGCTCGCTGAAGCGGCTCCGCTCGGCGACCGTCGAGGAGATCTGCCAGGTCCCGGGGATCGGCCGCCGCACGGCGGAGACGGTCGCCGTGGCCCTGGCCGCGGCCGGGCCGGCCGCACCCGCGGTGAACACCGCGACCGGAGAGATCATCGAAGACAGTGACGGGGCGTCCGCCGGCTCCACGGCAGCCCCGCCCGACCATCGGGGGAACGGAACATGAGCGAGCAGCAGGACGAACAGGACAGTACCCATATGACCGGCGGCGGCACGGGCGAGGCCGGCGAGGCCATCCCCGAGCTCGTGATCATCTCCGGCATGTCCGGCGCCGGCCGCAGCACCGCGGCCAAGTGCCTGGAGGACCTCGGCTGGTTCGTCGTCGACAACCTGCCGCCGGCCCTGATCCCGACCATGGTCGACCTCGGCGCCCGCTCGCAGGGCAACGTGGCGCGGATCGCCGTCGTCGTGGACGTCCGCGGCCGGCGGTTCTTCGACAACCTCCGCGAGTCGCTGGCCGACCTCGCCACCCGGGCGGTCAAGCGCCGGGTGGTCTTCCTCGAGGCGTCCGACGACGCGCTGGTGCGCCGCTTCGAGTCGGTACGCCGCCCGCACCCGCTCCAGGGCACGGGCCGGATCGTGGACGGCATCGCCGCCGAGCGCGACCTGCTGCGCGAGCTGCGCGGCGACGCCGACCTGGTGATCGACACCTCCAGCCTCAACGTGCACGAGCTGCGCGCCAAGCTGGACGCGCAGTTCGCCGGCGACGAGGAGCCGGAACTGCGGGCCACCGTCATGTCGTTCGGCTTCAAGTACGGGCTGCCGGTCGACGCCGACCTGGTGGTCGACTGCCGCTTCCTGCCCAACCCGCACTGGGTGCCGGAGCTGCGGCCCTTCACCGGGCTCAACGACGAGGTGGCCACTACGTGTTCAACCAGCCCGGCGCCAAGGAGTTCCTCGACCGGTACGCCGAGCTGCTGCACATCATCGCGGCCGGCTACCGGCGCGAGGGCAAGCGGTACGTGACCATCGCGGTCGGCTGCACCGGCGGCAAGCACCGCAGCGTGGCGATGTCGGAGCGGCTCGCGGCCCGGCTGGCCGCGGACGGAGTGGAGACGGTGACGGTGCACCGGGACATGGGGCGCGAGTGATCATGACGGGACGGCGGCGGCGCCGGAGCGGTCTGACGACGCTCGCGGGCCGCCGCGCCGGGGTGCCGCCGAAGGTCGTCGCCCTCGGCGGCGGCCACGGGCTGTCCGCCTCGCTGGCCGCGCTGCGCCGGATCACCGGCGACCTGACCGCGGTGGTCACCGTCGCCGACGACGGCGGCTCCAGCGGCCGGCTGCGCGCCGAGCTGGGCGTGCTGCCGCCCGGCGACCTGCGCAAGGCGCTGGCCGCGCTGTGCGGCGACGACGAGTGGGGCCAGACCTGGTCCCAGGTGCGTCCAGCACCGCTTCGTCAGCAGCGGCGACCTGCACGGCCACGCGGTCGGCAACCTGCTGATCGTCGCGCTGTGGGAGCAGCTCGACGACCAGGTCGCCGGCGCTGGAGTGGGTCGGCCGGCTGCTCGGCGCGCACGGCCGGGTGCTGCCGATGTCCGCGGTCCCGCTGGACCTGGAGGCCATCGTCCGCGGGCCACGACCCGGACGCGCCCGACGACGATCTCGACCGTGCGCGGCCAGGCCACCGTCGCGCTCACCCCCGGCGAGGTGCAGTAGGTCCAGCTGGTGCCCGCCGACCCGCCGGCCGTCCCCGAGGCCGTCGCGGCGGTCCTGGACGCGGACTGGGTGGTGCTCGGCCCCGGCTCCTGGTTCTCCTCCGTGATCCCGCACCTGCTGGTGCCGGAACTGGCCGACGCGCTGATCGACGACCAGGGCCCGCCGGGTGCTCACCCTCAACCTCGCGCCGCAGCCCGGCGAGACCGACGGCTTCTCTCCGCAGCGTCACTTGGAGGTTTTGGGCCGACACGCCCCTAAACTCACCATCGACGTGGTGCTCGCCGACGAGGCCGCCGTGCCCGACCGCGACAGCCTCGACGAGGCCGCGCAGCGGTTCGGCGCCGCGGTCGAGCTGGCCCCGGTCGCCGCCCCCGACGGGCCGCGGCACGACCCGGAGCTGTTGGCCGCCGCGTACGACCGGATTTTTCGTATGCGTGGAAGGATCGGCCCATGGCGATGACGGCAGCGGTGAAGGACGAGATCTGCCGGCTCCCCGTCACCCGGACCTGCTGCCGCAAGGCGGAGGTCTCGTCGATCCTGCGGTTCGCGGGCGGCCTCCACCTGGTGAGCGGACGGATCGTGATCGAGGCGGAGCTGGACACCGGGATCGCGGCGCGGCGGCTGCGCAAGGACATCCTGGAGATCTTCGGGCACGCCTCCGACCTGGTGGTGATGGCCCCCGGCGGGCTGCGCCGCGGCAGCCGGTACGTGGTCCGGGTGGTCGCGGGCGGCGACCAGCTGGCCCGGCAGACCGGCCTGGTCGACGGCCGCGGCCGGCCGATCCGCGGGCTGCCCCCGCAGGTCGTCTCCGGCGCGACCTGCGACGCCGAGGCCGCCTGGCGCGGCGCGTTCCTGGCGCACGGCTCGCTCACCGAGCCCGGCCGCTCCTCCTCGCTGGAGGTGACCTGCCCGGGCCCCGAGGCGGCCCTCGCCCTGGTCGGCGCGGCCCGCCGGCTCCAGATCCCGGCCAAGGCCCGCGAGGTGCGCGACGTGGACCGGGTGGTGGTCCGGGACGGCGACGCGATCGGCGCGCTGCTGACCCGGCTCGGCGCGCACGACTCGGTGCTGGCCTGGGAGGAGCGCCGGATGCGCCGCGAGGTGCGGGCGACCGCCAACCGGCTGGCCAACTTCGACGACGCGAACCTGCGCCGCTCGGCCCGCGCCGCGGTGGCGGCCGGCGCCCGGGTGCAGCGCGCGCTGGAGATCCTCGGCGAGGAGGTGCCCGAGCACCTCGCCGCGGCCGGGCGGCTGCGGATGGACCACAAGCAGGCGTCGCTGGAGGAGCTGGGCTCGCTCGCCGAGCCGCCGCTGACCAAGGACGCGGTGGCCGGCCGGATCCGCCGGCTGCTCGCGATGGCCGACAAGCGCGCCTCCGACCTCGGCATGCCCGGCACCGAGGCCAACCTCACCGAGGAGATGGTCGGCTGACGCCTCGGTCGCCCGGGCCGCGCGCCGACCGCGCGTAGACGGGCCGCCCCGGGCGGCGATGACCGGCCGCTTCGCGGCAGCGCGGCCCGCGGACCGTTCCCGCGTGCAGTGGCGGCGGCGCGACGACCGCCGGTGGTCACCGGGTCACCCCGGCAGAGGTAGGGTCGTCGGTGGTCGGGGACATCCCATATTTCGCAGCCGGAGAGGGACTCCGGCGACTGAGCGAGGAGATCGGTTCGTGACGATCCGGGTAGGCATCAACGGCTTTGGCCGCATCGGTCGTAACTTCTTCCGCGCCGCCCTGGAGCAGGGTGCGGACATCGAGATCGTGGCTGTCAACGACCTGGGTGACACCGCGACCACGGCGCACCTGCTGAAGTACGACACCATCCTGGGCCGCCTCAAGGCCGAGGTGACCCACACCGCCGACACCATCACGGTCGACGGCAAGACCATCAAGGTGCTCGCCGAGCGCGACCCGGCCGCCATCAAGTGGGGCGAGCTGGGCGTCGACGTCGTCATCGAGTCGACCGGCATCTTCACCAAGGCCGCCGACGCGGGCAAGCACATCGCGGGCGGCGCCAAGAAGGTCATCATCTCGGCGCCCGCCACCGACGAGGACATCACCATCGTGATGGGCGTCAACCAGGACAAGTACGACGCCGGCGAACCACAACATCATCTCCAACGCCTCCTGCACCACGAACTGCGTGGCGCCGATGGCGAAGGTGCTGCTGGAGAACTTCGGCATCGTCAAGGGCCTGATGACGACGGTCCACGCGTACACCAACGACCAGCGCATCCTGGACTTCCCGCACAAGGACCTGCGCCGCGCCCGCGCCGCCGCGGAGAACATCATCCCGACCACCACGGGCGCCGCCAAGGCCACCGCGCTGGTCATCCCGGAGCTCAAGGGCAAGCTGGACGGCATCGCGATGCGCGTCCCGGTGCCCGACCGGCTCGGTCACCGACCTGGTGGTCGACCTGGAGCGCGAGGTCACCAAGGACGAGGTCAACGCGGCCTTCCAGAAGGCCTCCGAGGGCCAGCTCAAGGGCCTCCTGGAGCTACACCGAGGACCCGATCGTCTCCTCGGACATCGTCAACTGGCCGGCCTCCTGCACCTTCGACTCGTCCCTGACCATGGTCCAGGGCAAGACCGTCAAGGTCATCGGCTGGTACGACAACGAGTGGGGCTACTCCAACCGCCTCGTCGACCTCACGGTCTTCGTCGGCGGCCAGCTCTGACCGCATAGCGCCACCCGCATCAGCCACCGGCGCACAGCGATGTGAGCGACAGGGTCCGGAAGGGCGCGACGACGCGCCCTCCGGGCCCTGTTCGCGTGCGCGCTCGCACCGACGCGGCACGTACGCCGCGTACTCACAGGAGAACCCGACAGATGAAGACGATCGACGACCTGATCGCCGAGGGGCAGGTCGCGGGCAAGCGGGTGTTCGTCCGCGCCGACCTCAACGTGCCGCTCGCGGGGGACGACCATCACCGACGACGGCCGGATCCGCGCCGCCGTGCCGACCATCACCAAGCTCGCCGGCGGCGGGCGCCAAGGTGATCGTCGCCTCCCACCTGGGCCGCCCCAAGGGCGCGCCCGACCCGCAGTTCTCGCTCGCGCCGGTCGCCGCGCGGCTCGGCGAGCTGCTCGGCGCCGACGGGGTGGACGTGGCGTTCGCCGCCGACACCGTCGGCGACAGCGCCCGCGCCACCGTCGACGGCGCTGGCCGACGGCGCAGGTCGCGCTGCTGGAGAACCTCCGCTTCAACGCCGGGCGAGACCGCCAAGGACGACGCCGAGCGCGGCGCGTTCGCCGACCGGCTCGCCGCCCTGGCCGACATCTACGTCGGCGACGGCTTCGGCGCGGTGCACCGCAAGCACGCCTCCGTGTACGACCTGCCGGCCCGGCTGCCGCACGCCGCCGGCGGCCTGATCGCCACCGAGGTCGGCGTGCTCAAGAAGCTCACCGAGGACGTCGCGCGCCCCTACGCGGTGGTGCTCGGCGGCTCCAAGGTCTCCGACAAGCTCGGCGTCATCGACCACCTGCTGGAGCAAGGCCGACCGCATCCTGGTCGGCGGCGGCATGGTCTTCACCTTCCTCAAGGCCCAGGGCCACGAGGTCGGCAAGAGCCTGCTGCAGGAGGACCAGATCCCGGTCGTCACCGAGTACCTGGAGCGCGGCCGAGGCCAAGGGCGTGGAGTTCGTGCTGCCGGTCGACGTGGTCGGCGCCACCGAGTTCCCCGACCTGAAGACCAAGGCGCCGGCCTCGCCGGTCGTCGCGGCCGTGGACGCCATCCCCGCCGACGTGCTGGGCCTGGACATCGGCCCGCGAGTCCCGCAAGCTCTTCGCCGCCAAGCTCGCCGACGCCGCCACCGTCTTCTGGAACGGCCCGATGGGCGTCTTCGAGCACCCCGACTTCGCCGACGGCACCCGCGCGGTCGCCCAGGCGCTGGTGCGACAGCACGGCGCTTCACCGTGGTCGGCGGCGGCGACTCGGCCGCGGCCGTCCGCATCCTGGGCTTCGACGAGGACGCTTTCGGCCACATCTCCACCGGCGGCGGCGCGAGCCTCGAATACCTCGAGGGCAAGACCCTGCCCGGCCTCGCCGCACTGGAGGACTGACGCCCGCATGAGCAGACCACCCGTACCCCGCTGATGGCGGGCAACTGGAAGATGAACCTCAACCACCTCGAGGCCATCGCGCACGTCCAGAAGCTCGCCTTCGCGCTGACCGACAAGGACTACGCGGCGGTCGAGGTCGCCGTCCTGCCGCCCTTCACCGACCTGCGCTCCGTGCAGACCCTGGTCGACGGCGACAGGCTGAAGATCAAGTACGGCGCCCAGGACGTCTCGGCGCACGACTCCGGCGCCTACACCGGCGAGATCTCCGGCCCGATGCTGGCCAAGCTCGAAGTGCACCTACGTCGCGATCGGCCACTCCGAGCGCCGCCAGTACCACGGCGAGGACGAGCGATCGTCAACGCCAAGGTGAAGGCCGCCTTCCGGCACGGCCTGACCCCGATCCTGTGCGTCGGCGAGGGCCTGGAGGTCCGCAAGGCCGGCGAGCAGGTCGCGCACACCCTCGCGCAGCTCGACGGCGCGCTCAAGGACGTCCCGGCCGAGCAGGCCGCGACCGATCGTCGTCGCCTACGAGCCGGTCTGGGCGATCGGCACCGGCGAGGTCGCCACCCCGCGAGGACGCCCAGGAGGTCTGCGGGGCGATCCGCGGCCGGCTGGCCGAGCTGTACGACGCAGCGAGCTGGCCGACGAGGTGCGCATCCAGTACGGCGGCTCGGTCAAGGCCGGGAACGTGGCCGCGATCATGGCCCAGCCGGACGTCGACGGCGCCCTGGTCGGCGGCGCCGCGCTGGACGCCGGACGAGTTCGTCAAGATCGTCCGCTTCCGCGACCAGTGATGCTCCGGACGAGCTGTGAAGTACCCTGGCGGGGCCGAACCGTCGCAGCCGTACGGCTCCGGCCCCGCGCCGTAGTCATCTAGTGCCGTCCCGTAGTCGAGAGAGTTGGTCCAGCCGTGGTCACTCGGGTTCTCCATCGCCCTCATCATCTTCAGCCTGCTGCTCCTGCTGCTCGTGCTGATGCACAAGGGGAAGGGCGGCGGCCTGTCGGACATGTTCGGCGGCGGCATGCAGTCGTCGGTCGGCGGCTCCTCGGTGGCCGAGCGCAACCTCGACCGCATCACCGTCGTGGTCGGCCTGCTGTGGTTCGCCTGCATCGTCACCCTCGGCCTGGTGATGAAGTTCCAGAAGTGAGTCGACCTGGCGTGACGTCCGACTTACCGCCTCGTTCAGGCAGAATTGACGCCTCGTCGCAGACGCGACTTGTCCGCGACTTATCATGGAACCGCGTCTTGGGATACCGTGCCCTTTCCCGCCAGGCGCGGGGGCGAACCGGTCTCCGTCAAGGGCGACCTCGCAGCACCATCACGCAGGGAGTTACGACCGTGGCAAGTGGCAACGCGATCCGTGGCAGTCGGGTCGGAGCGGGGCCGATGGGAGAGGCCGAGCGCGGCGAGTCCGCGCCGCGCCTGCGCATCTCCTTCTGGTGCTCCAACGGGCACGAGACCCAGCCGAGTTTCGCCAGCGACGCGCAGATCCCGGAGACCTGGGACTGCCCGCGCTGCGGCTTCCCGGCCGGGCAGGACGAGGAGAACCCGCCGGCGCCGCCGCGGACCGAGCCGTACAAGACGCACCTCGCGTACGTACGGGAGCGGCGCACCGCCGCCGACGGCGAGGCGATCCTCGCGGAGGCGCTCGCCAAGCTCCGCGGCGAGATCTGAGCGGTTCCGCGGGTTTTCCCGGGCCCTGACGGGCACGGCCCCGCGTCCCCGTGGCGCGTGCCCTCGACTCCGCGTGCGGGCTCGGCCCACCGGCCCGGACGGGCTCAGGTGGCCGAGCCGGAACGGCGGTGAGGGCCCGGGTGTGGGCGTCGGCGATGTGGGCCGTCAACGCGATGGACGCGGTCGCCCGTTCGTAGGTGAGCTGCGCGACGCGGGCGTAGAGGCAGTCGACGATCAGCAGCACGGAGTGCCGGGTGCCGAAGTTGCCGCGCCGGAAGCTGGTCTCGCCGGAGAAGGACGTCAGCCGGACGTCCGCGGCCTGGGCGATAGGCGAGCGCGGGTCACCGGTGACGGCCACGGTGGTCGCGCCGCGCTCCGCGGCCAGCCGCAGCGGCTCCAGGACCTCGCGGGTGGCGCCCGAGTGGGAGACGGCCACCACCGCGTCGGAAGGCGTCAGCAGGGCCGCGGAGGTCTCCGCCGCGTGCACCTCGGTCCAGGCGTGCGCGGCGCAGCCGATGCCGAACAGCCGGGCCTGGGTCTCGTGGGCGACGATCCCCGAGCCGCCGACGCCGTAGACGTCGATCCGGCGGGCCCCGGCCAGCGCCTGTGCGGCCCGCTCCAGCGCCTCGCGGTCCAGTTGGTCCGCGGTGTGCCGCAGCGCCCGCAGATCGGCCTCGGCGACCACCGCGATGACCTTCTCCAGGTCGTCGTCGGGACCGATCTGCGGGCCCAGCGTGGCCGTACGGCGCGTCTCGGCCTCCGCCCGGCCCTGCTCCTGCGCCAGCTCGATCAGCAGCTGCTGGTAGGAGTCCAGGCCCAGCGCCCGGCAGAAGCGGGTCACGGTCGCCTGCGAGGTGCCCGTGCGCCGTCCCAGCTCGGCCGCGGAGCCGTGGGTGGCCGCGACCGGGTCGGCGAGCACCAGTTCGCCCACCTTGCGCAGCGACCCGGACATCCGGGGGAGTTCGGAGCGGATCAGCGCGGTGATCATGACGACTCGTCTCGTCGGGCGGCCGTGCGGGCTTGTGCGGGGTGAATCTATCAACCACCATGCGGGGTCGATGAGTGAAATCTACAGCCGACCGCTGGTGATCGGACATCGACGCGGGCCGCGTACCCGGGCTATCGCGCGGGCCGCACGTGCAGCCGGGCCGCCGGGGCCGGGCGCGGACCGGCGACGCGGTGCTCGGGCGCGGCGCCGGCGGCCCCGGCAACGCGCTGAGCGTCGGCCGCGCAGACCTGACCCGGCACCTGGCCGACGCGATCGCCGGGGCGCGTGCCCGCCGCGGAGACCGGCACCGGGTGGCGGCGGTCTTCGGCGGCTTCGCGGGCGCCGCCGCCGGACTCGGGCCCCGACCGCGGCAGGGGCCTCGCGCTGTCCTGCCTGCGGGACGCGCTCGCCGCCAACGGGATCACCGGGGCGGCCGTCGACGTCGGCGGCGACACCGAGGTCGCGCTCGCGTCCGCGCCTGGCGCGCCCGCCGACGGCCTGGTCCTGATCGCCGGCACCGGCGCCATCGCCACCCGGCTGACCGGCCGCCGGTGGGCCGCGGTCGTGGACGGCCACGGCTGGCTGCTGGGGACGAGGGCAGCGGCTTCTGGCTCGGCAGCCACGCGGTGCGGGCGGCGCTTGAGGCACTCGACGGCCGTGGGCCGTGGACCTCGCTGGTCGGCGAGGTCGCCGCGCACTACCTGGCGGAGGGGTCGTCGAGGCGGTGGGCCCGTCCGGCCGGTCTCGCCGCGGCCGAGACGGCACCGACTCGGCGAGGCGATCGTAGCCGGTGCGTACGCGCAGCCACCGGCCCGGTTGGCCGAGCTCAGCCGAGGCGGCCGTACGCGCGGCCGCCGCGGGTGACGCGGTGGCGCTGCGGGCTGCTCGACACGGGCGGCGGACCTGCTGGCGGCTGACGGTGCGGGCGCTGGAGCCCGCGGACCGGCGAACCGCTGGTGGCCGACCGGCGGGCTGCTCGGCCCGCGGCGGCCCGCTGCTGGCCCGCGTCACCGCCCGGCTGGCGCGGGTCGGACTCCAGGTCTACCCGGTCCCGGACGGTCCCGGGCGCGGCGGCGCTCGCCCGCGCCCTGCTCTGAGCCCCCTGCCCGCACCGTCCCCCAGGGCGACACGGGTTCCCTCCGGGAAGGGGGTGCCGCTACCGGGGCGCGGGGCCGCGCATGCCTGCCGGGGCGGGCGCCTGCGACCCAAGGGGCGCGGGCGAACTGCGCGGCCGTGCCGGCCGCCCGGGTGCAGCGTGCCCGTAGGCCCAGCCCCGAGGGTGGGTTCGTCGGATCACCGGCGGTCGACGGTGTCGACGAAGCTTCGCGCCATCACTGGAGCGGCAGCACTGTCGCGGAGGCGGAACCGGCGCGCCGTCACCGCTGGCTGGTTCAATGTTTCATCGAAACCTCAGCACGGGTTGGATGAACCAGCAAGGGGGCCCGGCCATGGCCGACGCACAGCTCAGCGCCGCGACGCT
Source organism: uncultured Actinomycetota bacterium (assembly GCA_963820715.1). GTDB lineage: Bacteria > Actinomycetota > Actinomycetes > Streptomycetales > Streptomycetaceae > Actinacidiphila. The sequence goes on from CAWGAU010000015.1 coordinate 399,225, forward strand.
TCGCCGACGAGGGGCGCGCCGCCGTCGAGCGGGCCATCGAGGCCAACAAGGACTCCGTCGCCGCCGCCGGACGGCTCTTCGCCGACTGCGTGGCCGCCGACGGGGTGATCCACGGCTTCGGCACCGGCCACTCGCAGGCCACCGTGCTGGAGATCGTCGGCCGGGCCGGCGGCCTGATCCCCACCAACCGGATCGGCCTGTCCGACCTCGTGCTGCGCGGCGGCGAGGACCGCGTCGGTGCTCGCCGACCCGCTGCTGGAGCGCTCCCCGGCCTGGCCCGGCGGCTCTACGACCTGGCCGGCGCCGCGCCCGCAGGACCTGTTCGTGATCGTCTCCAACTCCGGCGTCAACAACTCGGTCGTCGACATGGCGCTGCAGGTCAAGGAGGCGGGCCACCGGCTGGTCGCGCTCACCTCGCTGACCCACACCCGCGCCGTGCCCGCCCTGCACCCCAGCGGCAAGCGGCTCGCCGACATCGCCGACGCCGTACTCGACAACTGCGCCCCGGCCGGGGACGCGCTGCTGCCGCTGCCCGACGGCGGCGCGCTGTGCGGCGTGTCCACCATCACCTCCGCGCTGCTGGTGCAGATGGTCGTCGCCGAGGCCGTCGGCCTGCTGGTCGCCGAGGGCACGAGCGCGCCGGTCTACGTCTCGGCGAACCTGCCCGGGCGGCCACGAGCGCAACGTCGTCCTGGAGGAGCGCTACGCCGGGCGCCTGCACCGCGGCGGCTTCTGATCGCCACGCCAGCTTCCATCGGGCGCGGATTCCTGGAGAGCCGGATCTCGTTCCGCCGCGTCATCAATTAGTTTGGGGGTCGCAGCGAGGACGAGGAGAAGTGGACTGATGTCCGAAACGAACGCGCAGGGCCCCACCGAGGCTCGACCAGCGCCCCGAGTGGCACGCGCTCGGCAAGCACCGCGAGGAGCTGGCGGACGCCGCATCTGCGGGAGCTGTTCGACCGCCGACCCCGACCGGGGCAGCCGCTACACCCTCCAGGTCGGCGACCTCCACCTGGACTACTCCAAGCACCTGGTCACCGACGAGACGCTGCGGCTGCTGCGCGAACTGGCCGCGGCGACCGGCGTGTTCGAGCTGCGGGACGCGATGTTCCGCGGCGAGCGGATCAACGTCACCGAGGACCGCGCGGTGCTGCACACCGCGCTGCGCGCCCCGCAGTCCGCGATCGATCGAGGTCGACGGCGCAGAACGTCGTGCCGGCCGTGCACGCGGTGCTCAACAAGATGACGCGTCTTCGCCGACCGGATCCGCTCCGGCGAGTGGACCGGCCACACCGGCAAGCGGATCAGGAACATCGTCAACATCGGCATCGGCGGCTCCGACCTCGGCCCGGCCATGGCCTACGAGGTGCTGCGCTCCTACACCGACCGCGACCTGACCGTCCGCTTCGTGTCCAACGTGGACGGCGCCGACCTGCACGAGGCGGTCCGCGACCTGGACGCGGCCGAGACGCTGTTCATCATCGCGTCCAAGACCTTCACCACCATCGAGACCATCACCAACGCCACCTCGGCCCGCAACTGGCTGCTCGGCGAGCTGCGGCGCCGGCGACGACGCGGTGGCCAAGCACTTCGTGGCGCTGTCCACCAACGCCGAGAAGGTCGCCGAGTTCGGCATCGACACGCCAGAACATGTTCGAGTTCTGGGACTGGGTCGGCGGCCGCTACTCCTACGACTCGGCCATCGGCCTGTCGCTGATGATCGCGATCGGCCCGGACGGCTTCCGCGAGATGCTGGCCGGCTTCCACCTGGTCGACGAGCACTTCAGGACCGCCCCGCCCGAGCAGAACGTGCCGCTGCTGCTCGGGCCTGCTCGGCGTCTGGTACGGCGACTTCCACGACGCGCAGTCGCACGCGGTGCTGCCGTACAGCCACTACCTGAGCCAGGTTCACCGCCTACCTCCAGCAGCTGGACATGGAGTCCAACGGCAAGTCCGTCGACCGCGACGGCAAGCCGGTCGACTGGCAGACCGGGCCGGTGGTGTGGGGCACGCCGGGCACCAACGGGCAGCACGCGTACTACCAGTTGCTGCACCAGGGCACGAAGCTCATCCCGGCCGACTTCATCGGCTTCGCCCGGCCGATCGCCGAACTCGGCCCGCTGGCCGGCCAGCACGACCTGCTGATGGCCAACTTCTTCGCCCAGACCCAGGCGCTGGCCTTCGGCAAGACGCCCGACGAGGTCCGCGCCGAGGGCGTGCGCCGAGGAGCTCGTCCCGCACAAGACGTTCCGGGGCAACCACCCGACCACGACGATCCTGGCGACCGAGCTGACCCCGTCGGTGCTCGGCCAGCTCATCGCGCTGTACGAGCACAAGGTCTTCGTCCAGGGCGCGATCTGGAACATCGACTCCTTCGACCAGTGGGGCGTCGAGCTCGGCAAGGTGCTCGCCAAGCGCGTCGAGCCCGCCCTCACCGAGGGCGCCGACGTGCCCGGCCTCGACCCCTCCACGACGGCGCTGGTCGCCAAGTACCGCGTCCCTGCGCGGGCGCTGAGCCGTCTGACGGGGCCGCCCGAACGCTCGCGGCGCGACGGTCGAGGGGCCGGGACGTGACGTCCCCGGCCCCTCGCCGGCTCCAGGCACGGCCTAGGACGACGCCGGCGGGTACAGCTGCGGCGGCAGCTTCGCCGCCGCCGCCCGGTCCAGCAGCCACAGCGTGCGGGCGCGGCCGTAGGCGCCCGGCGGCCGGGGCCTGCACCTCGCCCGGGCGCGGACAGGGCCAGGGCGACCGCGCCCGCCTTGTCCTCGCCCGCCGGCGAGCAGCCACACCTCGCGGGCCGCCCGGATCGCCGGGAAGGTGAGCGAGATCCGGGTCGGCGGCGGCTTGGGGGCGCCGTGCACGCCCGACCACCGTCCGCGTCGGTCTCCCGCACCGCCGGGTGCTCGGGGAAGAGCGAGGCGACATGGGTGTCGGGCCCGACGCCGAGCATGAGGACGTCGAAGGACGGCACCTGGCCGTGGTCCTCGGGCCCGGCGGCGGCCGCCAGCTCCGCCGCGTAGGCCGCCGCCGCGGCCTCCACGTCCGAGCCGTAGGCGCCGTCGGAGGCGGCCATCGCGTGCACCCGGGCCGGGTCGACCGGCACCGCGTCCAGCAGCGCCTCCCGGGCCTGGGTGACGTTGCGCTCCGGGTCCCCCTCGGGGAGGAACCGCTCGTCGCCCCACCACAGGTCCAGCCGCGCCCAGTCCACGGCGTCCCGCGCCGGGGACTGCGGCGAGCGCGGCCAGCAGCCCGTTGCCGTTGCGCCCGCCGGTGAGCACCACCGACGGCGGTGCCCCGGGCGGCCTGGGCGTCCACGATCTTCGTGATCAGCCGGGCCGCCGCGGCGCACGCCATCAGCTCCTTGTCGCGGTGGACGACCACCTGCGGCGTACTCACTTCGTCGCTGCCTTGTCCGCCGCCGCCTTCCCCGCGGACGCGGCGGCCTTCTTGGCCGGTGCTGACGCCTTGGCCGCGGCCGGCTGGCCCCGCCGTCGTCCTCGCCGGCGTGCCGAGCAGGTGCTTGACCCCGAACTTCACCGTGGTGCGGTATATGTCGTCCGGGTCGAGCCGCCGCAGCTCCTCGGCGATCAGCTCCGAGGTCTCCCGCCGCTTGAGCGCCACATGCGCGGTCGGGCTGGCCCGGCACCGCCAGCTCGGCCAGCCCGCCCGTCGGGCCGGTCCAGGCAGATGTCGCCGTCGGCGGTGAACAGCCGTACGGCGGTCAGCCCGGGGCCGCCGGTGACCTTGCGCTCCACCGGCACGCCGAGCCGGTCCGCCAGCCACAGGGCCAGCAGCTCCGCGCTCGGGTTGTACGCCTCGCCCTCGACCGCCGCGCCGACGATCGTGCCGTGCTTCTGGTCCAGCGCGGCCGCCAGCATCGAGCGCCACGGGGTGATCCGGGTCCAGGCCAGGTCGGTGTCACCGGGGGAGTACGTCTTCGCCCGCAGCCCGATGGAGGCCACCGGGTCCTCGGACGCCGCGGCGTCGGTGATCCGGCGCTGGGCCAGCCGGCCCAGCGGGTCCTCCGCCGCGTTCTCCGGGGCCTTGTCCGGCCACCAGCACACCACCGGGGCGTCCGGCAGCAGCAGCGGCAGGACCACCGACTCGGCGTGGTTGGCCAGTTCGCCGTGCATGCGCAGCACCACGGTCTCGCCGGTGCCCGCCTCGTCGCCCACCACGCACCTCGGCGTCGAGCCGGGCCAGCGCCCGGTCCCGCGGCGAGCGGCCGGGCCGCTTGATGACGACCAGTATCCGCGAGGGGTGTTCCTTCGACGCCTCGTGCGCGGCCTTCAGCGCGTCGTACGCGCTGCCCTCGTCGGTGACGATGACCAGGGTCAGCACCATGCCGACCGCCGGGGTGCCGATCGCCCGCCGGGCCTCGATCAGCCCGGCGTTGATGCGTGAGGACGTGGTGTCCGTCAGATCGATCTTCATGGCCGGCGCCAGCTCCTGCCGTCTCGTGCGAGCATCTCGTCCGCCTCGGCCGGACCCCAGGTACCGGACGCGTACTGCGCGGGCTTGCCGTGCTTGTCCCAGAACGCCTCGATCGGGTCGAGGATGTTCCAGGACAGCTCGACCTCCTGGTGGCGCGGGAAGAGGTTGGCGTCGCCGAGCAGCACGTCCAGGATGAGCCGTTCGTACGCCTCGGGGCTGGACTCGGTGAAGGACTCGCCGTAGGCGAAGTCCATCGTGACGTCCCGGACCTCGGTGGAGGTGCCCGGCACCTTCGAGCCGAACCTGACCGTCACGCCCTCGTCCGGCTGCACCCGGATGACCAGGGCGTTCTCGCCCAGCTCCTCGGTGGCGCCGGACTCGAAGGGCAGGTACGGGGCCCGCTTGAAGACCACCGCGATCTCGGTGACCCGGCGGCCCAGCCGCTTGCCGGTGCGCAGGTAGAACGGCACGCCCGGCCCAGCGCCGGTTGTTGATCTCCAGCTTGACGGCCGCGTAGGTGTCGGTCTTGGACTTGGGGTCGATGCCGTCCTCCTCCAGGTAGCCGAGCACCTCCTCGCCGCCCTGCCAGGCGTGCGCGTACTGGCCGCGCACGGTGTTCCTCGCCAGGTCGTCGGGCAGCACGACCGCGCTGAGCACCTTCAGCTTCTCCGCGGTCAGCGCCTTGGGGTGGAAGGAGCCGGGCTCCTCCATCGCGGTCAGCGCCAGCAGCTGGAGCAGGTGGTTCTGGATGACGTCACGGGCGGCGCCGATGCCGTCGTAGTACCCGGCGCGGCCGCCGATGCCGATGTCCTCGGCCATGGTGATCTGCACGTGGTCGACGTAGGACCGGTTCCAGATCGGCTCGTACATCGTGTTGGCGAACCGCAGCGCCAGGATGTTCTGGACGGTCTCCTTGCCCAGGTAGTGGTCGATCCGGAAGACCTCGTTGGGCGGGAAGACCTCGTGCACGATCGCGTTGAGCTCCTGGGCGCTGGCCAGGTCGTGGCCGAACGGCTTCTCGATGACCGCGCGCCGCCACGAGTCGCCGCGGCCCTGCGACAGGCCGTGCTTCTTGAGCTGCTGCACCACGTTGGGGAAGAACTTCGGCGGCACCGACAGGTAGAAGGCGAAGTTGCCGCCCGTGCCGCGGACCTTGTCCAGGTCCTCGATCGTCGACTTCAGCTGGTCGAACGCCGCGTCGTCGTCGAAGTTGCCCTGCACGAAGCGGCAGCCCTCGGCGAGCTGCTGCCAGACCTCCTCGCGGAAGGGCGTACGCGCGTGCTCCTTGACCGCGTCGTGCACCTCCTGCGCGAAGTCCTCGTTCTCCCACTGCGCGGCGGGCGAAGCCGACCAGCGCGAAGCCCGGCGGCAGCAGGCCGCGGTTGGCCAGGTCGTAGACCGCCGGCATCAGCTTCTTGCGGGACAGGTCGCCGGTCACGCCGAAGATCACCAGGCCGGAGGGCCCGGCGATCCGCGGCAGCCGCCGGTCCAGCGGGTCGCGCAGCGGGTTGCGCGGGCGCTCGGCTGTCTCGTCCTGCGTCTCGGAGGTCACCTCAGGCCTCCGAGGGGGCGAGCCGCTCGAGTTCCGCCTTGGTGGAGTCCAGCAGCTCGTTCCAGGCCGCCTCGAACTTCTCGACGCCCTCGTCCTCCAGGACCTGGACCACGTCGTCGTACGACACGCCGAGCGCGCCCAGCGCGTCGAGGTCCGCCTGCGCCTGCTCGTAGCGTGCCGCGGATGGTGTCGCCGGTGACCTGCCCGTGGTCGGCGGTCGCGTCCAGGGTGGCCTCCGGCATGGTGTTCACCGTGTTCGGCGCGACCAGCTCGGTGACGTACAGGGTGTCCGGGTAGGCCGGGTCCTTGACGCCGGTCGACGCCCACAGCGGGCGCTGCTTGTTGGCGCCGGCCTTCTCCAGGGCCGCCCAGCGCTCGGTGCCGAAGACCTCTTCGTACGCCTGGTAGGCCAGCCGCGCGTTGGCGACGGCGGCCTTGCCCTTGAGCGCCTTGGCCTCGTCGGTGCCGATCTTCTCCAGCCGCTTGTCGATCTCGGTGTCGACGCGGGAGACGAAGAAGGACGCCACCGAGTGGATCTCGGACAGGTCGAGGCCGGCCGCCTTGGCCTTCTCCAGACCGGAGAGGTAGGCGTCCATCACCTCGCGGTAGCGCTCCAGCGAGAAGATCAGCGTGACGTTGACGCTGATGCCCCGGCCGATCACCTCGGTGATCGCGGGCAGGCCCGCCTTGGTCGCCGGGATCTTGATCAGCGTGTTGGGGCGGTCCACCAGCCAGGCGAGCTGCTTGGCCTCGGCCACCGTCGCCGTGGTGTCGTGCGCCAGCCGCGGGTCGACCTCGATGGAGACCCGGCCGTCCTGGTGGTCGGTGGCGTCGTACACCGGGCGCAGGATGTCGGCCGCGTCGCGGACGTCCGCGGTGGTGATCATGCGGAGCGCCTCGTCGACGGTGAGCCTGCGGGCCGCGAGGTCCGTGAGCTGGCCGTCGTAGCCGTCGCCCTGCGAGATCGCCTTCTGGAAGATCGACGGGTTGGTGGTCACACCCACCACGTGCTGCTGGTCGATGAGTTCGGCCAGGTTGCCGGACGTGATGCGCTTGCGCGACAGGTCGTCCAGCCAGATCGCGACGCCTTCGTCGGAGAGGCGCTTGAGTGCGTCTGTCATGGGAATTGCATCTCCTGATTGTCGTGTACCTGCGTCAGCGATCAACGGCGGCGAGAGATTCCCGGGCCGCGTCGGCCACCGCCTCGGCGGTGAACCCGAACTCGCGGAAGAGCACCTTGGCGTCGGCCGAGGCACCGAAGTGCTCCAGGCTGACGATCCGTCCGGCGTCGCCCACGTAGCGGTACCAGGTCAGGCCGATACCGGCCTCGACCGCGACCCGCGCCTTCACCGAGGGCGTCAGCACGCTGTCGCGGTACGCCTGGTCCTGCTCGTCGAACCACTCCACGCACGGCATCGACACCACCCGGGTCGGCACGCCGGCCGCCTGGAGCTGCTCGCGCGCGCCCACGGCGAGCTGCACCTCGGAGCCGGTGCCGATGAGGATCACCTGCGCCGGGCCGCCCTCGGCCTCGAACAGCACGTAACCGCCGCGCGCCGCGTCCTCGTTGACCTCGTAGGTCGGCACGCCCTGCCGGGTCAGCGCCAGGCCGTGCGGGGCGCCCTTGCCGAACTCCTTGGTCCAGCGCCGCTGGATCTCGCGCCAGGCGATGACCGTCTCGTTGGCGTCCGCCGGGCGCACCACGTTGAGCCCCGGGATCGCGCGCAGCGAGGCCAGGTGCTCGACCGGCTGGTGGGTCGGGCCGTCCTCGCCGAGGCCGATCGAGTCGTGCGTCCAGACGTACGTCACCGGCAGGTGCATCAGCGCGGACAGCCGGACCGCGTTGCGCATGTAGTCGGAGAAGACCAGGAACGTGCCGCCGTAGACACGGGTGTTGCCGTGCAGCGTGATGCCGTTCAGCTCGGCGGCCATCGAGTGCTCGCGGATGCCGAAGTGCACGGTGCGGCCGTACGGGCTGCGCGCCGGGCAGCGGGTTGCCGTCGGGCAGGAACGACGAGTTCTTGTCGATCGTGGTGTTGTTCGAGCCCGGCCAGGTCGGCGGAGCCGCCCCACAGCTCGGGCACGACCGCGCCCAGCGCCTCCAGGACCTTGCCGGAGGCGGCACGGGTGGCCATCGACTTGCCCGCCTCGAAGACCGGCAGGTGCGTCCTCCCAGCCCGCGGGCAGCTCGCCGGCGTCGACCCGGTCGAAGAGCGCGGCGCGCTCGGGGTTGGCGGTGCGCCACGCGGCGAAGGACTTCTCCCACTCGGCGCGTGCCTCGCGGCCGCGGTCGCCGACCGCGCGGGTGTGCGCGATGACCTCGTCGGCGACCTCGAAGTGCTGGTCGGGGTCGAAGCCGAGCACCTCCTTGGTGGCCCGCGACCTCGTCCTCGCCGAGCGCCGAGCCGTGCGCCGCGCTCGGTGTTCTGCGCGTGCGGGGCGGGCCAGGCGATGATCGAGCGGACGGCGATGAAGGACGGGCGGTCGGTGACCGCCTGCGCGGCCTTCATCGCCGCGTACAGCGCGTGCGGGGTCCAGGTCGCCGTTCTCCCGCGGGCGCGACGCGCTGGACGTGCCAGCCGTACGCCTCGTACCGCTGGACGGTGTCCTCGGAGACCGCGGTCTCGGTGTCGCCCTCGATCGAGATGTGGTTGTCGTCCCACAGCAGCACCAGGTTGCCGAGCTTCTGGTGGCCGGCCAGCGAGGACGCCTCGGCGGAGATGCCCTCCTGGAGGCAGCCGTCACCGGCGATGGCCCAGATGGTGTGGTCGAACGGCGAGGTGCCCGGCGGCCGCGTCCGGGTCGAACAGGCCGCGCTCGTAACGGGCGGCCATCGCCATGCCCACCGCGTTCGCGACACCCTGGCCGAGCGGGCCGGTGGTGGTCTCGACGCCGGTCGTGTGGCCGTACTCGGGGTGACCGGGGGTCTTGGAGCCCCAGGTGCGGAAGGACTCCAGGTCGCGACAGCTCCAGGCCGTAACCCGGCGAGGTACAGCTGCGTGTAGAGGGTCAGGCTGGAGTGCCCGGCGGACAGCACGAAGCGGTCGCGGCCGGTCCAGTCCGGGTCGGCGGGGTCGTGCCGCATGACCTTCTGGAACAGCAGGTAGGCGGCCGGGGCCAGGCTCATCGCCGTGCCGGGATGGCCGTTGCCGACCTTCTGCACGGAATCCATGGCCAGGACGCGGGCGGTGTCCACGGCCCGCTGTGTCCAGATCGGTCCACTCAAGGTCTGTGGTGGTCGGCTGCTTGCTCACCCTGGGTCAGGGCTCCTCTCCACATATGCTGCGTATGCTGAAAAGAGCGCCGGTGACTGGTGCCTACCCGACGCTGTCGAGCCTACCGCCGCAGGCCCGCGCGCCTTCGCTCGCTGACCACTCGGTCGTGCGGATGACACGTAGCGACCCCCGATCGAGAGCCGGGTATTCCCTACGTCTACAGTGGCGTGGTACGCGCAAGCCCTACCAGGCCCCGCCGAACGGCAGGCGGCCGGTGCTTGCTGGACTCATCTCCATTGGGGTGTTCGTGACGGCCGTCGAATCCCGACCCGCAGGGGTCATCGGGACGGGCACGGATCATCCGGGCCCTGGTCACCGGCCGCTGAGGGCCCGGGTCATGGCGTTCGTGGCGCTGACCAAGCCGCGCATCATCGAGCTGCTGCTCATCACGACCGTCCCGGTGATGTTCCTGGCGGCCGGCGGTGTGCCGCACCTGTGGCTGGTGCTCGCCACGGTCGTCGGCGGCTACCTCTCCGCGGGCGGCGCCAACGCGCTGAACATGTACATCGACCGCGACATCGACGCGCTCATGCACCGCACCGAGCAGCGCCCGCTGGTCACCGGCATGGTGTCGCCGCGCGAGGGGCTGGTCTTCGGCATCACGCTGTCCGTGGTGTCGACGGTGTGGTTCGCGCTGCTGGTCAACCCGCTGTCGGCGGCGCTGTCGCTCACCGCGATCCTCTACTACGTGTTCGTCTACACGCTGTGGCTCAAGCGGCGCACCGCGCAGAACATCGTGTGGGGCGGAGTGGCCGGCTGCCTCCAGGTGTTCATCGGCTGGTCGGCGGTCCGCGACGAGCTGGCGTGGGCGCCCTTCGTCCTCTTCCTCGTCCTCTTCTTCTGGACGCCGCCGCACTACTGGCCGCTGTCGATGAAGGTCAAGGACGACTACGCGCGGGTCGGCGTGCCGATGCTGCCGGTCGTGGCCGGCAACCAGGTCGTGGCCAAGCAGATCGTCCTCTACAGCTGGGTCATGGTGCTCACGTCGCTCACGCTGTGGTGGCCGCTGGGGGACACGTCGTGGTTCTACCCGCTGGTGGCGGTGGCGATCGGCGGGTTCTGGCTGAAGGAGGCCCACGGGTTGCACGCGCGGGCGAAGGCCGGGCTCACCGGGGCGAAGCTCAAGGAGATGCGGCTCTTCCACTGGTCGATCACGTACGCGACGCTGCTTTTTGTGGCTGTCGCGGTGGACCCCTTCCTGCGGTGACCCTGTTCCGCGCGTGGACCTGAGCCTGCTCGGCCGGCCGCCGGCTGCCCGGTCCTGCCGGCTGGCCGGACCTTCCGCCCGGTGGGCGGTTGCCCGCCGCAGTTCCCTCGCGCCCCTTGGTGGGGGGTTGCCGCGCAGTCGGCGACCATTCAGGGGCGCGCAGGACCTGCGGTCAGCGGCCGACCGGGCTGAGGGTGGCGCGGACCGCGACCGTAGCGGCGGAGGTTACCAGCGAGTAGGCTGCCGCCATGGCTGAAAGTACGGTGGAGACGGATTCCAGGGCCGCGGCGCGAGCCACCCGGCGGGCGGCGCGGCTCGCCCGGCAGATCGACGCGTTCGGGCGCAAACACGGCGCCGTGCAGGCGCAGTTCGCGTACATCGGCCAGCGCGGCGCCCGCATCGTGCTGGTCGCCGAGGACGGTGCCTGGGGCGACCTGGTGGCGCCGACGTACGCCATCGGCCGAAACGCGGTGGAGCACTCGGGCGTGACCGTGCACGAGAACTTCGACGGCGAGATGGCCGCCAAGGTCCGCACCGGCCCGTACGAGTGGTCCCGGATGGCCGGTATCCAGATCGGCGGCCGCGCCAACACCTGACGCCCGGCACGGCCCGGAAGGGGGCCGGACGGGCGGATCAGGAAGCCCCCACCGCCGAGGTGACCGCTTCGGCCACCGCGCCCGACGGGATGTCCCCGCGTTCGGAGAACGGCCGTTCGCGGAACGACAGCAGCACCCGCAGCACCCCGATCCACACCAGGCACGCGCCGAACATGTGCAGGTCCACCAGCGCCGCGGGCAGATGCGTGAAGTACTGGACGTAGCCGATGACGCCCTGTCCCATCAGCACCAGGAACAGGTCCCGGGCCCGGCGCTGCGGGCCGACCGGCGCGTCGACCGCGCGCAGCACGAACCACAGCGCGACAGTCAGCCCGACCACCACCCAGGCGAGGTCCGCGTGCAGTTGGGCGATGGTCCGCCAGTCCACCGGGATGCGCCGCACCCTGTACGACCCGCTGGACTCGCCCGGGTGCGGCCCGGCCCCGCTGACCAGGGTGCCCACGACGATCAGCACCGCGGTCGCCGCGGTCAGCAACTGCCCGAGCTGCCGTACCGGTTTGCCGACCAGCGGCCGCGGTGACGCGTCGCCCTCGCCGGCGCGCTGCCAGGTCAGCACCGCGACCGTGATCAGCGCCGCCGACAGCAGGAAGTGGAACGAGACGACGTACGGGTTGAGCTTGGTGAGCACGGTCAGGCCGCCCCACACCGCGTTGAACACCACGACCCAGAACTGCGCCCAGGCCAGCCGGTACAGGCCGCGCCGCGGCGGCTCCTGCCGGGCGCGCACCGCGATGATCGCCCAGCCGACGGTGGCGCACAGCACGTACGTCAGCATCCGGTTGCTGATCTCGATGGTGTGGTGGATGCCCATCTCGCGGGTGCCGAGCAGGCTGTCGCCGTTGCAGGTCGGCCAGGTCGGGCAGCCGAGGCCCGAGGCGGTCACGCCGGACCGCGCCGCCGGTGACCACGATGACCACGGACATGACCAGCGCGGCGAGCGTCGCCCGGCGCACCGTCGCGGCGCTCGGCGTCCACCGGGCGGCGATGAAGGCGAGCGGGTTTCGCGCGATTTCGGGCAGCTTCGGCACGGGGACATCGTAGGCGCACCCCTTGTGCACGCGTTTCACGAGGGGGCGGCCCGCGCCGCCGGGCACCCGTCGGCGGAGCACACGCCAAACGCCGCGCAGCAATGCCGTGAGCCCTACTCTCATGGGTCGTACCACCGACGGGAGGGCCCGCGATGAGCGGCCGGACACGATGACGCCGTCAACCGCCGCCGCCTGCTGTACGGGGGCGCCGCCGCGGCGCTCGCCGGAGCGGGCGCGGGCAGCTACGCCGCGGGCGTGTGGGACACCGAGGCGTCCGGCGCCGCGCCCCGCGGCCACCCCGGATACGTCGACGTGGTCGCCGACTTCGGCGCCAAGGGCGACGGGAGGACCGACGACAGCGCCGCCTTCGCCGCCGCCTACGCGTACGCGGTCTCCCGCGCGTCGGACGGCACCGGCCGCACGGTCGTCGACATACCGCCCGGCGTCTTCCGGATCACCAGGCCCGGCGCCCTGATCGACGCCGACACCCCCGGCCACCGGATGAACGGACTGCGCTTCCGCGGCGCCGGCCTGCGGATCAGCGAGATCGTCTTCGCGCCGGAGGACCCGGACGACGCCTACCTGTGCCGCAACACCGACACCTGGCAGAACATCTCCTTCGAGGGCCTGCGCTTCACCTCGGGCACCGCGGGCGCGTCCTTCTTCTACTCGTACTCCACCGGCGGCGCCGCCGACTACCGCTTCTCCGACTGCGAGTGGATGGGGGAGTGGGAGTACGGCCTCGCGCTCGACGGCAGCAACACCAACTCCGAGATGCGCTGGGAGGCGTGCCGGGTGGGCGGCGCCTACCGCAAGGCGTTCCTCTACTCCGGGCTGTCGCAGAGGTCGACCGACCCCGCGCAGCAGGACCAGTTCCTCAACTACTGGTTCACCGACATGAACGTCACCTACGAGTGGGGCAACTTCCTGGAGTTCCCCTACGGCGGCTCGGTCACCTGCCGGGCCGGCAGCTACATCGTCACCGGCCGCCGCCCCACCCCGCACCCGGACTACGGCTTCGAGAGCGCCTTCTTCCGCTTCCCGCGCCCCGCGCACTTCGACGGCGTGCAGCGCTTCCACGCCGAGGACATCCGCTTCGAACTGCGGGACGACGCGGTGGTGGTCATCGACTGCGCCTGGAACCGCGGCACCGTCCACTTCAACGACTGCGACGACACCGCGCACGCCTTCAAGAGCTTCTCCGACGGCCTGCGCGCCCACCGCTACACCCTGCCGGCCGGCGGCCCGCTGGTGCGCTACGACTCCTGCCAGCTCGTCGGCGCCCACCGGTTCCGCACCGCCCGCCGGCGCCCGGCCGCCGGTGTGCGTGCGGTACGACATGTGCCGGCTCGCCTCGCACGGCCAGGGCGACTTCCTGGCGCTGGACGCGGGCCAGGGCCGGGACTTCGCGCCGTTCGTGGACTGCGTGCCCGCCGGCTGACGCGCCGCGGCCGGCCCGGAGGACGCGCCGCTACTCCCAGCGGAAGAAGCGGCCGGCCGCGGCCAGCCCGACCACCGCCCACACGGCGAGGATGCCCAGGTCGCCCCACGGCATCCCGGCGCCGTGCTGGAGCACGTCCCGCAGCCCGTCGGACAGCGCGGAGATCGGCAGCAGCTCGCAGCACCGACCGCACGCCGCCGGAGAACTTGTCCAGCGGCACGATCACCCCGCCGCCGACGAGCAGCAGCAGGAAGACCAGGTTGGCGGCGGCCAGCGTCGCCTCCGCCTTGCAGGGTGCCCGCCATCAGCAGCCCGAGCCCGGAGAAGGCGGCCGTGCCCAGCAGCCAGCAGCAGCACGCACCGACAGCGGGTCGCCGTGCGGCGACCAGCCGAGCGCGAAGGCGATCACGACCAGCAGCGCGACCTGGAGCACCTCGGTGACCAGCACCGAGCAGGTCTTGCGCGGTCATCAGCGCCCAGCGCGGCAGCGGCGAGGCGCCGAGCCGCTTCAGCACGCCGTAGCGCCGCTCGAAGCCGGTCGCGATGGCCTGGCCGGTGAAGGCGGTGGACAGCACCGCGAGCGCCAGGATGCCGGGGGCGAGGAAGTCGACCGACTTGCCCGCGCCGGTGTCCACGATGTCGACCGCGCTGAACAGCACCAGCAGCAGCGCCGGGATGACCACGGTGAGCAGCAGCTGCTCGCCGTTGCGCAGCAGCATCCGCGTCTCCAGCAGCGCCTGGGCGCGGATCATCCGCGGCAGCGGCGCCGCGCCGGGCGCCGGGGTGAACGAGCCGGTGGCGTACGGGGCCCGCGTGTCCGTGGTGGCGCTCATGCGCGCAGCTCCCTGCCGGTCAGCTCCAGGAAGACGTCCTCCAGGGTGCGCCGCTCCACCGCGAGGTGGTCGGGCATGACGCCGTGCTGGGCGCACCAGGAGGCGACGGTGGCCAGCAGTTGCGGGTCGACCTTGCCCTCGATGCGGTACGAGCCGGGGGACAGCTCGGCGGCGACCGTGTCGGCGGGCAGGGCGTTGAGCAGCGAGGCCAGGTCGAGGCCGGGGCGGCCGGAGAAGCGCAGGGTGTTCTCGGCGCCGCCGCGGCACAGCTCCTCGGGGGTGCCCTCGGCGATCGACCGGCCGCCGTCGATGATCACGACCTGGTCGGCGAGCTGCTCGGCCTCGTCCATGAAGTGCGTGGTGAGCACCACGGTGACGCCGTCGGCGCGCAGCTCCCGTACCAGGTCCCAGGTGGCGTGCCGGGCCTGCGGGTCCAGGCCGGCGGTGGGCTCGTCGAGGAAGACCAGCTCGGGGCGGCCGACCACGGCCATGGCCAGCGCGAGCCGCTGCTGCTGGCCGCCGGACAGCCGGCGGTAGGTGGTGCGGCCGCACGACTCGAGGCCGAGCCGCTCGATCAGCAGCGCCGGGTCCACGCGGGTCGGCGTACAGGCGGCGGTGTGCCGCAGCATCTCCTCGGCGTGCGCGCCCGGGTAGACGCCGCCGGACTGGAGCATCACGCCGATCCGGGGCCGCAGCTCGCGCGCCCTGGGTGACCGGGTCGAGGCCGAGGACGCGGACGGCGCCGCCGTCGGGCCGCCGGTATCCCTCGCAGATCTCGACGGTGGTGGTCTTGCCCGCGCCGTTGGGGCCGAGCACGGCGGTGACCGTGCCGCGGGCGACGTGCAGGTCCAGGCCGTCCACCGCGGTCCTGGCGCCGTACCGCTTGACCAGACCGGCCACCTCGACCGCGGGCTCGTTTCGCATGCCGACGAGTCGGGAGTCTAGGCGGAGGCGGCGCGGCACGGGCGCGCGTCGCGCGCCGGCGCGGGGCACGGCGGGGAGCCGGCGCGGCTTAGGTGACCCTAAGTGATGCAGCACACCGCGCCGGCGACCTGGGCCGCTTGCCCCGGCCTGAGGAATTACGCAACAATGGCATTGTGAAAAACGTCGGTGGCGCCGCCCAGGGGGCGGCGGAGGAGCAGACGACCTGGGAGCGGCGCACCCGCAACCGGGTCGCCCGCTCCATCCTGGACCACGGACCGTCCACCGCCGCCGATCTGGCCGAGCGGCTCGGCCTCACCCAGGCCGCCGTCCGCCGCCACCTGGACGCCCTCGCCGCCGAGAACGTCGTGGAGCCCCGCGAGCAGCGGGTCTACGGCAGCCGCGGCCGCGGCCGCCCCGCCAAGGTCTTCGCGCTGACCGACTGCGGCCGCGACGCCTTCGACCAGGCGTACGACCAGCTCGCCGCCGACGCCCTGCGCTGGATCGCCGAGTCGGCCGGCGGCGGCGCGACGGGCAGGCCGCGGTCTCCGCGTTCGCCCGCGCCCGGGTCGCGGCCCAGGCCGAGCGGTACCGCGCGATCGTGGACGCGGCGGCCCCCGAGGACCGCGCCAAGGCCCTGGCCCGGGCGCTGACCGCGGACGGGTACGCTGCTACGGCGCGCAGCGCCTCCCCGCAGCTCGCGCGGGGGACCCCCGGCCGGCGAGCAGCTCTGCCAGCACCACTGCCCGGTGGCACACACGGCCGAGCAGTTCCCCGCAGCTGTGCGAGGCGGAGGCCGAGGTCTTCTCCCGCCTGCTCGGGACACACGTCCAGCGGCTGGCCACCATCGCCCACGGCGACGGGGTGTGCACCACGTTCATCCCGCACGCCAGCCGCAGCGCGGCCGCCCCGATCCGGCGCCGCCGCCGCAGCTCCATCCGTCGCCGCACAGGCAGCACCCGCAGCAGACCGAGCACTCGACCACGCATCAACCAGCACGTCCGGGAGGAACCCCGCATGACTGCTCCCACGGAGACCACGCACCCCGAGCTCGAAGGCATCGGCACGTACGAGTACGGCTGGGCCGACTCCGACCTCGCCGGCGCCGCCGCCAAGCGCGGCCTCTCCGAGGACGTCGTCCGCGACATCTCCGCGAAGAAGTCCGAGCCGGAGTGGATGCTGAAGATGCGCCTGAAGGGCCTGCGGCTGTTCGGCAAGAAGCCGATGCCGACGTGGGGCTCCGACCTCTCGCGGCATCGACTTCGACAACATCAAGTACTTCGTGCGGTCCACCGAGAAGCAGGCCGAGTCCTGGGAGGACCTGCCGGAGGACATCAAGAACACGTACGACAAGCTGGGCATCCCCGAGGCGGAGAAGCAGCGGCTGGTCGCGGGCGTCGCCGCGCAGTACGAGTCCGAGGTCGTCTACCACCAGATCCGCGAGGACCTGGAGGAGCAGGGCGTCATCTTCCTGGACACCGACACCGCGCTCAAGCAGCACCCGGAGCTGTTCCAGGAGTACTTCGGCACCGTCATCCCGGCCGGCGACAACAAGTTCGCCTCGCTGAACACCGCGGTGTGGTCCGGCGGCTCGTTCATCTACGTGCCGAAGGGCGTGCACGTGGAGATCCCGCTCCAGGCGTACTTCCGGATCAACACCGAGAACATGGGCCAGTTCGAGCGGACGCTGATCATCGTCGACGAGGACGCGTACGTCCACTACGTCGAGGGCTGCACCGCGCCGATCTACAAGTCGGACTCGCTGCACTCCGCGGTCGTCGAGATCATCGTGAAGAAGGGCGGCCGCTGCCGCTACACGACCATCCAGAACTGGTCGAACAACGTCTACAACCTGGTCACCAAGCGCGCCGTGGCGTACGAGGGCGCGACCATGGAGTGGGTCGACGGCAACATCGGCTCCAAGGTCACCATGAAGTACCCGGCCGTCTACCTGATGGGCGAGCACGCCAAGGGCGAGACGCTGTCCATCGCCTTCGCGGGCGAGGGCCAGCACCAGGACGCGGGCGCCAAGATGGTGCACATGGCGCCGAACACGTCGTCGAACATCGTCTCCAAGTCGGTGGCCCGCGGCGGCGGCCGCACCTCCTACCGCGGTCTGATCGAGATCGGCGAGGGCGCGTCCGGCGCGAAGTCCAACGTGCTGTGCGACGCGCTGCTGGTCGACACCATCTCCCGCTCCGACACGTACCCGTACGTGGACGTGCGCGAGGACGACGTGTCCATGGGCCACGAGGCGACCGTCTCCAAGGTCTCCGACGACCAGCTCTTCTACCTGATGAGCCGCGGCATGACCGAGTTCGAGGCCATGGCGATGATCGTGCGCGGCTTCGTCGAGCCGATCGCCAAGGAGCTGCCGATGGAGTACGCCCTGGAGCTGAACCGGCTGATCGAGCTGCAGATGGAAGGCGCGGTCGGCTGACCGCCCCTCCGGCGGCCACCCGCACGACGCATCCGCCCGCCGGGCAGCGAGCCTGGATTCCCTGGTATTTCCTGGTCCCGAAGGAGCAGCAGGACAGCCATGGCTGAGAACACCCCTGCGGGCAGCACCACGGACGGTGCCATCACGGTGGGGCAGCCGGTGGAGCATCCCGCCGACGCCCGGGTCAGCGCCGCGCCGTCCTACGACGTGGCCGACTTCCCCGTGCCGAACGGCCGCGAGGAGGAGTGGCGGTTCACCCCGCTGGAGCGGCTGCGCGGCCTGCACGACGGCACCGCCGAGGCCACCGGCGGCCTGCGGGTCGAGGTGACCGCCCCCGAGGGCGTCACCGTGACGACCGTGGACCGCACCGACCCGCGGGTCGGCAAGGCGGGCAAGCCCGTCGACCGGGTCGCCGCGCAGGCGTTCAGCGCCTTCGAGAAGGCGTCGGTGGTCACCGTCCCCAAGGAGGCGGTGCTCACCGAGCCGATCCGGATCGCCGTGCACGGCGAGGGCGGCGTCTCCTACGGCCACCAGGTGATCGAGGTCGGCGCCTTCGCCGAGGCGGTCGTCGTGCTCGACCACACCGGCGACGCCACGCTCGCCGCCAACGTCGAGTTCCTGATCGGCGACGGCGCCAAGCTCACCGTCGTCTCCGTCCAGGACTGGGACGACAACGCGGTGCACGTCGCCCAGCACACCGCGCTGATCGGCCGCGACGCCAGCTTCAAGTCCGTCGTGGTCACCTTCGGCGGCGACCTGGTCCGGCTGCACCCGCGGGTGATCTACGGCGCGCCCGGCGGTGAGGCCGACCTGTTCGGCCTGTACTTCACCGACCGGGGCCAGCACCAGGAGCACCGGCTCTTCATCGACCACGACACCCCGCACTGCCGGTCCAACGTGGCGTACAAGGGCGCGCTCCAGGGCGCAGGACGCGCACGCGGTGTGGATCGGCGACGTGCTCATCCGGGCCGCCGCCGAGGGCACCGACACCTACGAGCTGAACCGCAACCTCGTCCTCACCGACGGCGCCCGGGTCGACTCCGTGCCCAACCTGGAGATCGAGACCGGCGAGATCGTCGGCGCCGGCCACGCCTCCGCGACCGGCCGCTTCGACGACGAGCAGCTCTTCTACCTGATGTCCCGCGGCATCCACGCCGAGGACGCCCGCCGCCTGGTGGTGCGCGGCTTCTTCGGCGAGCTGGTCCAGCAGATCGGCCTCGCCGACGTCGAGGAGCGGCTGATGGCGAAGATCGACGCGGAACTGGAGGCGTCCGTCGGATGACCAGGCTGCCCGTGTCCGGCTTCGTGCGCGTCTGCGCGCTCGGCGAGCTGGAGGACGACACCCCGCACCGGGTCGAGCTGGACGGCGTCGCCGTCTCGGTCGTCCGCACCGAGGGCGAGGTGTTCGCCATCAACGACGTCTGCTCGCACGCCAACGTCTCGCTCTCCGAGGGCGAGGTCGAGGACTGCCAGATCGAGTGCTGGCTGCACGGCTCGCAGCTTCGACCTGCGCACCGGCAAGCCGTCCGGTCTGCCCGCCACCCGGCCGGTCCCCGTATACCCCGTCAAGATCGTTGGGGACGACGTGCTCGTCTCCGTCACCCAGGAGTCCTGAGTCACCCATGGCCACGCTTGAAATCCACGACCTGCACGTCACCGTCGAGGCCGACAACGCCACGAAGGAGATCCTCAAAGGCGTCGACCTGACCGTGAAGCAGGGCGAGACGCACGCCATCATGGGCCCCAACGGCTCCGGCAAGTCCACCCTCGCCTACTCGCTCGCCGGTCACCCGAAGTACACCGTCACCGGCGGCACCGTCACGCTCGACGGCGAGGACGTCCTCGCGATGACCGTCGACGAGCGGGCCCGGGCCGGCGTCTTCCTCGCCATGCAGTACCCGGTCGAGATCCCCGGCGTCTCCGTCTCCAACTTCCTGCGCACCTCCGCCACCGCCGTCCGCGGCGAGGCGCCCAAGCTGCGCACCTGGGTGAAGGAGGTCAGGGAGACGATGGAGCAGCTCCACATGGACCCGGCCTTCGCCGAGCGCAACGTCAACGAGGGCTTCTCCGGCGGCGAGAAGAAGCGCCACGAGATCCTCCAGCTCGAACTGCTCAAGCCGCAGGATCGCGATCCTCGACGAGACCGACTCCGGCCTCGACGTCGACGCGCTGCGGGTGGTCTCCGAGGGCGTCAACCGGGTCCGCGAGCCGCGGCGAGGTCGGCACCCTGCTGATCACCCACTACACGCGCATCCTGCGCTACATCAAGCCCGACTTCGTGCATGTCTTCTCGGCCGGCCGGATCGTCGAGTCCGGTGGCGCCGAACTCGCCGACAAGCTGGAGGAAGAGGGCTACGAGTCCTACGTGAAGGGCGGCGCTTCCGCGTGACAGTTCCCTCGTCTCCCACGTCAACCGGCCGGGTGCTGCCCGGGCTCCTCGACACCGAGGCGATCCGCAAGGACTTCCCCGTCCTGGACCGCCTGGTCCACGACGGCCGCAAGCTGGTCTACCTGGACAACGCGGCGACCTCGCAGAAGCCGCGCCAGGTGCTCGACGCGCTCAACGAGTACTACGAGCAGCACAACGCCAACGTGCACCGCGGCGTGCACGTCCTCGCCGAGGAGGCCACGGCGCTGTACGAGGGCGCCCGCGACAAGGTCGCCGCCTTCATCAACGCGCCCAGCCGCGACGAGGTGATCTTCACCAAGAACGCCTCGGAGTCGCTCAACCTGGTGGCGAACATGCTCGGCTGGGCCGACGAGCCCTACCGGGTGGACCGCGAGACCGAGATCGTCATCACCGAGATGGAGCACCACTCCAACATCGTGCCGTGGCAGCTGCTCTCGCAGCGCACCGGCGCGAAGCTGAAGTGGTTCGGCCTCACCGACGACGGCCGGCTCGACCTGTCCGACATCGAGCAGGTCATCACCGAGCAGACGAAGATCGTCTCGTTCGTGCTGGTCTCCAACATCCTCGGCACCGTCAACCCGGTCGAGGCGATCGTCCGCCGCGCCCAGGAGGTCGGCGCGCTGGTGCTGATCGACGCCTCGCAGGCCGCCCCGCACATGGTGCTGGACGTGCAGGCGCTCGGCGCGGACTTCGTCGCCTTCACCGGCCACAAGATGCTCGGCCCGACCGGCATCGGCGTGCTGTGGGGCCGCCAGGAGCTGCTGGAGGACCTGCCGCCCTTCCTCGGCGGCGGCGAGATGATCGAGACCGTCTCGATGCACTCCTCCACCTACGCGCCCGCGCCGCACAAGTTCGAGGCGGGCACCCCGCCGATCGCCCAGGCCGTCGGGCTCGGCGCGGCGGTGGACTACCTGACCGCGCATCGGCATGGACAAGATCGCCGCGCACGAGCACGCGATCACCGACTACGCGCTCGAGCCGGCTGCTGGACGTGCCGGACCTGCGGATCATCGGCCCGGCCACCGCGCAGGACCGGGGCGCCACGATCTCCTTCACGCTCGGCGACATCCACCCGCACGACGTGGGCCAGGTGCTCGACGAGCAGGGCATCGCCGTACGCGTCGGCCACCACTGCGCGCGGCCGGTCTGCCTGCGGTACGGAATTCCCGCGACCACGCGAGCGTCGTTCTATCTGTACTCCACCCCGGCCGAGGTCGACGCCCTGGTCGAGGGGCTGGAGCAGGTCCGGAACTTCTTCGGGTAATGGTGGTGCTGCTGTGAAGCTCGACTCGATGTACCAGGAAGTGATCCTGGACCACTACAAGCACCCGCACGGCCGCGGCCTGCGGGACGGCCAGGCCGAGGTGCACCACGTCAATCCCACCTGCGGTGACGAGATCACCCTGCGGGTGCGGCTCGACGGCACCGTGATCGGCGACGTGTCCTACGAGGGCCAGGGCTGTTCGATCAGCCAGGCCAGCGCGTCGGTCCTCAACGACCTGCTGGTCGGCAAGGACCTGGCCGAGGCGCAGAAGATCCAGGAGACCTTCCTGGAGCTGATGCAGTCCAAGGGCCGGATCGAGCCGGACGACGCGATGGAGGAGGTGCTGGAGGACGCCGTGGCGTTCGCCGGCGTCTCCAAGTACCCGGCGCGCGTGAAGTGCGCGCTGCTGAGCTGGATGGCGTGGAAGGACGCGACGGCCCAGGCGCTGTCCGGGTCCGGCCCCCGCCGCTAAGGAGACCGCATGAGCGACCAGAACGCCGCCGCCGGGGCCACTCTCACGCCGGCCTCCGAGGAAGAGATCAGAGAGGCGCTGTACGACGTCGTCGACCCCGAGCTGGGCATCGACGTGGTCAACCTCGGCCTGATCTACGGCATCCACGTGGACGACGCCAACGTCGCCACCCTCGACATGACGCTCACCTCGGCGGCCTGCCCGCTCACCGACGTCATCGAGGAGCAGGCGCAGTCCGCCACCGAGGGCATCGTCAGCGACCTGAAGATCAACTGGGTCTGGATGCCGCCGTGGGGCCCGGACAAGATCACCGACGACGGCCGCGAGCAGCTGCGCGCGCTGGGCTTCAACGTCTGAGCGCAGCCTGCCCCTGACCGCGCGGACTCCGCGCCCGCGCAGGCTTCCGCACGCCGGACGGCCGCCGTACCCACCCGTACGGCGGCCGTCCGGCGTTCTGCGTACGGCGGCCCCGGCCGTTGACGCCGCGCGGATGCGGTTGCGAAAATTATCGCAACTTCGACTGTGAGGCGGCACCCCCATGACCAGCGGCGGCAGCGGAAACGGCCGGGGCGGCGGCGCGATGGACGCCGGCGGCCCGCGGCGCGCGCGAGGAGATGCAGGCCCAGGCCGTGGAGCTGGCGGAGCCGCTGGTGCCGTACGCCAGCCCGGGCGGCGCGCGGATCACGCTCGGGGTGAACATCGCGCACCACGGCGACGCCGCCGCCGACCTGGAGGGCTACGCCCGCCCGCTGTGGGGCCTGGCCCCGCTCGCCGCGGGCGGCGGCGACTTCGCGCACTGGGACCTGTGGGCGCGCGGCCTGGCCGCCGGCACCGACCCGGCGCACCCCGAGTACTGGGGCGACATCGGCGGCCTCGACCAGCGCCAGGTGGAGACCGCCGCGATCGGCTTCGCCCTGGCCCTGGCGCCCGAACACTTCTGGGACCCGCTCACCGGCAAGGAGCGCGACCGGGTCGGCGCGTGGCTGGCGAGTTCGCTGGACCGCCCCACCCCGGGCAACAACTGGAACTTCTTCCCCGTCATGGTCGGCCTGGGCCTGGACCGGGTCGGCTACGCCCACGACCGCGAGGCCCGGCACGCCCGCCTGGACCGGCTGGAGACGTACGCGCTCGGCGAGGGCTGGTACGCCGACGGCGACACCGAGCAGCGCGACTACTACATCCCCTGGGCCATGCACTTCTACGGTCTGGTCTACGCCGCCCTCGCCGGCGACCAGGACCCGGCCAGGGCCGCCCGATTCCGGCAGCGGGCGGGCGAGTTCGCGCTCGGCTTCCGGCACTGGTTCGCCGACGACGGCTCCGCCGTGCCCTTCGGCCGCAGCCTCACCTACCGCTTCGCGCAGGGCTCCTTCTGGGGCGCGCTGCCGTACGCGGGCGTGGACGCGCTGCCGTACGGCGAGGTCAAGGGGCTGCTCCTGCGCCACCTGCGCTGGTGGCACGCGCGCGCGGCGGCAGACCGCGCCCGAGGGGCTGCTCACCATCGGCTACGCCTATCCGCAGCCGCAGGTCGCCGAGCAGTACAACGGGCTGGGGTCGCCGTACTGGGCGATGAAGGCGTTCCTGCCGCTGGCCCTGCCGTCGGCCCACCCGTTCTGGACCGCGCGAGGAGCAGCCCGCGGCCGAACTGCCCGCCGTCCTCGCCCAGCCGCACGCGGGCGCCGTCCTGATGCGCTCCGGCGGCGACGTGACGATGCTCAGCGGCCGGCAGCACAACACCTGGGCCCGCGGCGGCGCGGCCAAGTACGGCAAGTTCGCCTACTCCACCCGCTTCGGCTTCAGCGTCCCCGCCGGTGAACTCGGCCTGGCGCACGGTGCGTACGACTCGGCGCTCGCGCTCAGCGACGACCCGGCCGAGGACGAGCCCGTCGCACTTCCGGGTCCGCGAGCGCAGCGAGGACCCGCACGTCGGCGACGACGGCACCGTCCGCAGCACCTGGCGTCCGTGGCCGGACGTGGAGATCACCACGTGGCTGGCGCCTGCCGCGCCCTGGCATCTGCGGACCCACCGCATCAGGACCGGGCGGGCGCTGCACACCGTCGAGGCGGGGTTCGCCGTCGACCGCGAGCCCGCGCTTGCCTCGTCCGAGGCCGGCGCGGGGCTCGCGGTCGCCGTCTCCGCGGCCGGGGATCTCAGCGGGCTGCGGGACCTGGCGTCCCCCGAATCGGGGCAACCGCCGCGGGAGGGCCGGGTGATCCAGGTGCTCCCGGGTACGAATGTGCTCGCACGGCGCACCGCGCTTCCCGTGCTCACGGTGCGGCTGGGACCCGGCGAGCACTGGGTCCGCTGCGCGGTGCTCGGCACCACCCCCCAAGGTTCCCCTGCGTGGGACGTCCCCCCGTCCTGACCCCCGGGTTCCCCGGCCCCGGAGACCGGGCACCCTCGCGCAGGACAGCCCCCCCGCCCCCGAGAAGAGGGTGCCCTCGCGGAGGGCGGCCCCTCACCCCCGGGCGCGGGGTGCCCTTGTGCGGGGCGGCGCCCTGACCCCGGGCGCGGGGTGCCCTCCCGGCAAGGGGGTGCCCTATTAGGGGCGCGGGGAACTGCGCGACCAGCCAGGACGATGGCTGTACGTCGTCACCGGCCCGGTGGGGCTGTTGCTGTCGCATCCGGACCACCGGCCGGTGGCCGGTTACAGACACCTTGCTAAACCCTGTCCGAGGATGCAGTGTGCGTGCATGACCTCAAACATGCTGCTCACTGCATCCGCCCTGCTCACTGGACGTGAGTACCGGCGCGTCTCACTCGACCGGTCCGGGCAACACCGCTCTGTCGATGAGCAGGGGGGCGACAACGCGCGTGCTGCTGAGCGCCACGGGATCACGCTGGGCGTGCCCTACATACAGGGCTCCGTCGTTCTCGTGGTTGGCCGGACAGAGCCGGTATGAGCCTGATGCCGCAGCTTGGTCGTGATGGTGATGGATCGGCAGGTAGGCGCACGCGCAGGCACGGCTCCCGGTGATCATGGAGTGTCGAGTTCCCTGATCACCACAACGGAAGACCGTGCCTGCTGCGTCATCATCGCTCATCCCCGCCGGGTTGGCCCAACTCGCCGGTTGCGACCCGGCTGGCGCCGGTGAACTGCCAGATCTGCTGGACCGGCTGCGTCACTTGCCCGACTCCCGCCGCCTGCGGGGCCGACGTCACCGGTTGTCGTACGTCCTGGCCCTGGCCGCCTGCTCGGTCCTGGCTGGAGCGAAGTCTCTGACCGCGATCGCCGAGTGGGCTGCCGACGCCTCTGACCAGCTCCTTCTTCACTGTGGGGCCACGCTGCGCGATCCGGACCGGCCTTACCGGGCGCCCAGCGAGGCGACCGTGCGCCGGGTCCTGCAGCGTATCGACGGCGACGCGCTCGATGCGGCGATCGGCGGTTGGCTCACCGCTCGTGCGGACGTCTCTGGCGGCGCTGAACGGGATGAACACCCGCCGCCCCGCCCGGTGCGGGTGGCGGTCGCGGTGGACGGCAAATCTCTGCGCGGGGCGACCCGCTCCGACGGCCGCTGCGTCCATCTGCTGTCCGTGCTGCGTGGCGACGGCATCGTGCTGGCCCAGCGCGAGGTCGACGCCAAAAGCAACGAGATCACCGCGTTCCGGCCACTGCTGGCCCCGCTGGACCTGACCGGTGCGGTGGTGACCTTCGACGCGCTGCTGACCCAGACCGACCACGCGAGGTTCCTGGTCGAGGAGAAAGACGCGCACTACATCGCCGTGCTCAAGGGCAACCATCCGAACCTGCACGCACTGGTGAAGGACCTGCCCTGGAAGGAGGTGCCGCTAATGGACCGCACCCGGTCGGCCGCCCACGGTCGCGACGAGATCCGCCGTCTGAAGGCCGTCACCGTGCCGGGGCTGCCGTTCCCGCACGCCGGCCAGGCGCTACAGATCGTCCGCCGACGGCGCACGGTGCGCACCGGGAAGGTCTCCCTCGAACGCGTCTACGCACTCACCAGCCTCGCTGTTCACCAGGCAAACGCTGCTGACCTGGCGGAACGCGTGCGCGGGCACTGGGCAATCGAGAATCGTGAGCATTACGTCAGGGACGTGACATTCGGGGAGGATGCCTCACGAGTACGAACCGGCAGCGCACCACGGGCGATGGCCTCGCTGAGAAACCTGGCCATCGGCGCACTCCGCCTGGCGGGGCGGGACAACATCGCCGAGGGCCTGCGCCATCACGGGCGAGACATGGCCCGGCCGCTGGCGACCCTCGGACTCACGTGATCACTCCCGGCCAATCGCGAGAACGACGAAGCCCTGGCCCTACATAGACAACGACAGGTCCGCCAGCCGCTACGCACGCAAGACGCGCGACGACTTCGCGCGCCTCATGGCCGATCTTGAGAGCGACACCTTCGGCGCTGATGTGCTCGTGTTGTGGGAGTCGTCACGCGGTTCCCGCAAAGTCGGAGAGTGGGTAACTCTCATCGACTGGTGCGAGATGCGCGGGGTAAAAATATTCGTGACCACTCATGAGCGGACGTACGACCCTGCCAACGGGCGTGACAGGCGGACCTTGATTGAGGACGCCACGGACAGCGAGTACGAGAGCTACAAGGTGCACAAGCGCGTGGCGCGTACGGCGGCGTCGCAGGCTGGCAATGCAGGGCTCCTTCAAGTTCCTCAGGTGCGGGGGTTGTTGGTGATGCCCAGGATCGTGAGTGCGTGTTCGGGTTCGTGGTGGATGGCGCGGGTGGTCTTGGCTACGTTGTCGGCTCCGAGGAGCTTCAGGGTGCCGATGGCGAGGTTGCGGAAGCTGGCCATGGCTCGGGGCGCGTTCCCTGCGTGAACGGTTGAGGCGTCTTCGGCGAAGGTGACATCTCGGATGTGGTGGGAGGAATTTTCGATTCCCCAGTGTCCGCGAATGGCGGCGGCGAGGTCGGCGGGGCCGGCCTGGTGGCTGTCGAGGCTGGTGACGGCGTAGACGCTTTCGCGGCTCTCGGGCTTGCCAGTGGGCTTGCGGCGGCGGTGCACCCGGATGGCCAGGGCCGCGTGGGGGAAGGCGATCCCGCCGAGGTTGCCGGCGATGGAACAGGTTTTGATCGACCGGGACTCGCGCCGTCCGTGGGCGGTGTGGGAGGCGGTGTGCTGAACCTTGATCGATGTCCAGGGCAGGGCGTTGAGCTGGGCATACGCGGTGGGCTGGTTGGTCTTGATGACCGCGATGTAGTGGGCCTTCTTCGTCTCGACCAGGCCGGTGATGTTCGCCTTCACCGAGTGCAGGGCATCGAAGGTGACCACGGTGTCCGCGAGGTCGAGTGGCGCCAGCAGCGGCTTGAAGTGCCGCGTCTCGTTCGTCTTCACCCCGACCTCGACCTGGGCGAGGGTGGCGAGGAGTCGGGTGCGTGCGTGACCGCCGAGAGCAGGTGACGGCGCGGCGCATCCAGACGGGCCGAGCCCTTCAGCGCTTTGCCGTCCACGGCGATGACCCGCCGGAGCGGGGCCGCGGGTGGGCCGGCTGACGCGGCCTCGCGGTGCCGGTCGGTGAGATAGGCGCCCAACGCCTGGTCCAGGGCGTCGCCGTCCAGCGCCTGAAGGACGCGTCCGATGGTGACCGGCTTCGGGCTGCGCCGCCAGCCGAGCAGGTGACGGCGGATCCCGAGGGCCGTAGAGCAGTGCGATCGACGCCCGCTCGCCGGCCTCGGCGATCTCGTCGATGCTCTTCGCGCCACCGATGACCGCCCAGGCGCACACCAGCAAGATCGCCGTCAGTGAGTACCAGCGGCCCCGGCGTGCGCGCGGATCGGGCACCGATTCGAGGTAGGGGCGCAGGTCAGCGATCCGGTCCGCGTCCAGCGGACCCAGCTTCGCCAACACGGCAGGGATGGGGGAAGATGCAACGGCAGGCACGGGACACCCTCATGATCATCTGGCTTAGTCACCACAATGATCACGAACTCCGTGCCTGTACTGCTACCCGCCCCTACCAGGCGCGATCACCAACGCAACGCACACTCACGGAACTTGACGGAGCCCTGCTGGCAATGGGCGGCCATCCGGCGTGGCGCCGCACGGGTTCATGCCCGTATACGACCCGCGCACGGGTCGGCTAATCAATTGGGTGGAAAACCCGGCAGAGTCCGAGGTGCCGAAACAGCTTTTTCCGGCGCCTGCGGGCTGGTGAATCAATACGCCACATCACTCGCGTTCTTGCCGACGCGGGGCACGTGAACCGCTCGGGCAATCCGTTCACGGAGCAGCACTTGCGCAGCATGGCCGTCAAACACGCCTATGCAGGGCTGCGGAACCACAAAGGCACCATCTATGAGGGGACATGGGATGGGCTGGTGGAAAAGGAAATATTCTGGGACGTTCAACGCATCCTCTCCGATCCATCGCGCAAGACGACGCGTGGCGGCCGTGCCGTGCACGAAATCTCCATGATCATCAAATCCGGTGTGTGTGGGGGCCGGTTGGAGGTCAGCAAGGATTACGGGAAGAAGGATTCGAATAAACTCGTCTACAAGTGTCAGAAAGATTCCTGCGTTCAGATCTCCAAAGACGAGACCGACAAATTTGTAATCGGCGCGATGCTCGGCTATCTCGCACGCCCAGGACTTTATGAGCTTCTGGCCACGCCTGGTGGTGACAGTGCTGACGTCCAGCGGACGCGCGACGCGCTGTCTCAGGCACGCGCCAGCATGGCCGAAATGGAAGACGCGACACCGGAAAGCCTCGCCGAAGCGCGTGTTCTCGGTCGGGCCGCATGACCCTAGCGAAGAAGATCGCGCAACTTGAGGCAACAGAACGTGAATTGACCATGCCTCCCGTTCTCGCAGAAATTCTCGCTCCCGGTACGGAGGTAGCCCAGTGGTGGGCAGACGCGCCGGTCAGTGCTCGCCGGGAAGTCGCCCGCCTCGTGCTGTCCCCGCACCTTCTCGGTGAGGTACGCGTGCATCGCGCCACCCGGCGCGGCGGTTTCGCGGAGCCGGTCGAAGAACGTATCGAGTGGGTGCGCGCACCTAAGACGA
>CAWGAU010000016.1:0-39085 GCA_963820715.1 uncultured Actinomycetota bacterium
CTGCCCGGTGGCCCCGATCCCCACCGGAGAGCACCGCCCGTGGCTACCATGCCTGCCGCCGTCCGCTGTCCCTGCTCGAGCGGGAGGAGATCTCCCGGGGCCTGGCCGAGGGCTTGGAGCAGAAGCAGATCGCCGAGCGGATCGGCCGCTGCCCTTCGATCGTCAGCCGGGAGATCCGCCGCCATGGCGGACGGGAGAGGACCCTGCGCGAGGCCGGACAGGCCCTGCGGGACATCAAGGTCAAGATAAGGGTCGGCGCAAGTGTGGCAACCGCTCCTTGAGCAGGGCTTGCCAACCCCGGCCGCCCGCGGCCCCCGGGGCGGGTACGCGAACGCCCGGCCGGGGTTCCCCGGCCGGGCGTCGTACGCGCGTCGGCGGCGGTCAGGCGGCGGCCGCTCCGCCCAGCGCGGTGCGTATCGCCTGGGCCACCTCGTCGCGCCGCTCGTCCAGGAAGAAGTGGCCGCCGGGGAAGGTCAGCAACTCGCACGTCCCGGTGGTGTGTTCGGACCAGGCGGACGCCTCGTCCACGGTGGTGTGCGGGTCGGCGGTGCCCGTCAGCACCGTCACCGGGCAGGACAGCGGCGCGCCGGCCGGGTGCCGGTAGGTCTCGATGGCCCGGTAGTCGCTGCGCGTCGGGCCGATGGTCATCTCCCGGATGTCCGGGTCGGCGAGCAGCCGCTCGTCGGTGCCGCCCAGTTCGCGCAGTTCGTCCAGCAGGCCCTCGTCGTCGCGCAGGTGCACGTCCCCGTGGCGGAACCTGGACGGCGCGCGGCGGCCGGACGCGATCAGCCGGACCGGACCGGGCGCGGACTCCCGGTCCAGCCGGCGCGCGACCTCGTAGGCCACCACGGCGCCCATGCTGTGGCCGAGGAAGGCGTACGGGCGGGTGCGCCAGCCGGCCGAGGCGCCCGCGATCGACGCCGCCATGCTGTCGATGCTCTCCAGGAAGGGCTCGTTGCGCCGGTCCTGACGGCCCGGGTACTGCACGGCCAGCACCTCGATGCCGGGTGAGAGCAGTGCGGAGAGCTTGAAGAAGAAACTCGCGGAGCCCCCGGCGTGCGGGAAGCAGACGAGGCGCGGACTGCCGTCCGCGGTCGGGTGGTAGCGCCGGACCCAGAGGTTCTGGTCCAAGGCGGACGTGGTCATAAGGTGGCTCCGTAAGTTGTCAGGCGGCCCGGGAGGGCCGGATGTGGCTTATGGGGTCTTGCCTTCAGTGGCTCCCAAGGAGTGGCCGTCCGGCTCTCCGGGGCGCCCTGGCTGCTGATCGAGATGTGCGCGCCTTGTGCGGTCGCCGGCGCCGCGGGCGGGCCCGTGAGACGTTCCGCAGCCATCCGCAGGCGGAGATCATCGAGTCCCTGCCCGGCATGGGCCCGATCCTCGGCGCCGAGTTCGTCGTCGCCGCGGGCGCCCAACCGGTCACGCGGGCGGCTTGACTCGGCCATTGAGACTCCCTGGACGACGGCGGTGGCGCTCCCGCCACGCGCTGCGCCGGGAGTGCCTGGGTGGACGGACGAGAAGCGAGAGGTGGCTCGTCCGTGATCGTAGAAGCCCGCGGCCCCCGGACGTAACCCCGTCCCCGCCGGGCGGGTCCGGTCCGCCGTGGCGCCGGGCCCGACTGCCCACCGTCGAGGCGGTCGTCCCGGCCCTGGCGATCCACCCGGTCACGGTGGTGAAGGCGTACCGCCGGCCGGAGCGGTCAGAGGTGGTCGAACGGCTCGGCGTACGCGAAGGCGCCGCGCAGGGCGGGGTCGTACGCGGTCAGGGTTCGGACCTGGAAGTACGTGCCCCAAGAGGGGTCCGACGGGACGATGCCGAACTCCCTGCCGGCCCGGAAGCCGAACCGGCCGTAGTAATCAGGGCTGCCGAGAAGACAGACGAGCGGCTCGCCGGCGGCGTCCCCCGCGCCGAGCACGGAGTGGACGAGCGCCAGGCCGACGCCGCAGCGCTGGTGGTCGGGATGCACGCTCAGCGGTCCGAGCGCCAGAACGGGGTTGCCATCGACGTGTCCGCGGGTGCAGACCACGTGTCCGACGACCTGTTCCCTGTCGCCGATCGCTACGAATGACAGCTCCGGGAGCCAAGAGCCGCTGGTGCGCAGTTGATCGACGAGCACGGCCTCCACACTGACCGCAACATCCGGCTTGGCGAAGGCCGATGCGGTGACGGCATGAATGGCAGGCACGTCGTCAGGTGCTTCGCGTCTGATCAGCATCGGCACAGTCTGGAGAGGCGAGCCCCGGGCCGCAACGGAATTTGCTCCGGCGCGGCCGGCCCTCCCACAGCCGCCCCAACCGAAAGTACGCCCCGGGTACTCGGACATCCCTGCCTTCTTGCCTGGGACCGGGCGATGCCCACCCTCACCCGCGCCGGCCGACAGGCCCCGGCGCCGGCCCTCCCGGGTCGGCGCACACCGTCTTGCCTATAGCTGTGTTATCGATGCCAGCACCCATCTCGGACGCAAGCCTCGGACTGCTACGTCCGGCAGGTGCCGTGGAGTGACGCTCGGACCGCCCGAGGTCTCGTACGGGACACCTCTAGTGTTATCGATGCCAAGAAGCTAGGGTTCCGGCATCCCCACGAGCCCGCGGCAGCTCCCGGTGGTCGACGTCCGAGCCTCACGTCCGCCAGGCGGCCCGCCTCCCCCGATACGAAGGACTGGCCATGTCAACTCCTCGAAAAAGACTGGTCGCGGCGCTCCTGGCCGCGGTCGTGGTGGGCGGGGGCGCGGTGACGGCGTCCGCGGCCCCGCCGGTGCCCACGGCGGCCGCCACGTACACGGTGTCGGTGGGCGCGACGGGTTCCTTCGCGTACCCCACCGACACACCGGCCAGTTCGTACATCGACAAGGACGGCACGTACTACTTCCAGCAGTCCGACGGTGAGTACGGCGCGACCGGGCCGCGGTACTGGGACTTCTTCAGCGGGACGAACCTGGAGACCGCGACCCGCTCCGCCGCGATCAGCGACGCGGTGAACCCGGCCAACCCCAGCGACAAGAACAACGACACGACGTGGCGGTGCAACAACAGCCCGACCGGCCTCGGCGCCACCTACGCACCGGCCGGCTCCGGGTACACCCAGAAGAACTTCTGCGACCTGGTCGGGACTTGGGTCGACCCGGACACCGGGAACTGGTACGGGCTGGTGCACAACGAGTTCACCCCGCAGCCCTTCGGCGACGGCATCCACTACGACGCGATCGACTACGCCGAGTCGACCGACCAGGGCCGCACATGGGCCATCAAGGGCCACGCCCTCACCTCGCCGTACAGCACCACGCGGGGGGACACCGCGGCGTTCCCCCAGCAGACGTACTACTACGGCGACGGCGACCAGCGGCTGTTCGTCGACACCGCCTCGGGGTACTTCTACGTCTACTACGGCTCGCGGGTCGTGGACAAGAACGGCAGTTGGAAGGCGTTCTACGAGCACGTGGCCCGCGCGCCCATCTCGGCCAAGATGGCGCCCGGTTCCTGGCAGAAGTGGTACGACGGCTCCTGGTCCCAGCCCGGCACGGGCGGCAAGGAGAGCAACATGGTGCCGGTGACCTCCGCCGCCGGAACGGGCTACACCCCCGCGTCGGCCGAGTACAACCCGGCGAGCACCGGAAGCGTCAGCCAGCAGGTCGCGGCCGGCACCGCCCCCACCACGTCGCCGCTGTTCGCGATGGACATCAGCTACGACGCCTACCTGGGGCTGTACATCGGTGAACCCCAGGCGGTCGACCAGAGCGGATCGGCGCCGCAGCAGTTCTACGCCACCGCCGACCTCGCCACGCAGAAGTGGACCCTGATCGGCGACACCGGCGGCTACACCACCGCGTCGTGGTACCGCTGGCTGCTCGACAGCGCGAACCGGACCAGTTCCACCATCGTCGGCAAGACCTTCCGCGCGTACTGCTCGATCGCCTGCGCGGACAACGCCGACGGCCAGTACGCCGACGTCACGATCGGCTCGTCCTCCCCCGCCGCGTCACCGGTCGACCCCTCCAGGACCTACCGGATCGCGAGCGGCAGCGCCCGGGTGCTCGCCCAGAGCGCCGGCGGCTCGGCGACCACCTCGCTGCACGCCGCCACCGGATCGGCGTTGCAGGCATGGGCGTTCACCGCGAACGGCGACGGCTCGTACCGGATCACCAACGCCGCCACCGGCCAGGCCCTCGGCGTCGGCTCCACCTCGACGGCCACCCGGGCCTGGGGGACCAAGCCGACCGTCACCGCGCTCGGCGCCGGCGGTCCCACCGTCGGGCAGCAGTGGTTCCTCGTCCCCGACACCTCCGCCCGCGGCGCCAGGTCCGGCGGCTACCGGCTGGTCAACCGCTACAGCGGCCTGGTGCTGGGCATGTCCGCCCACTCCGGCCGACTCACCGAGACCACGCCGGCCCGCCACTGGACCGACCGCACCGGCAGCGCCGTCGGCGGCACCCGGACCGCGGCCGAGCAGACCCTGACGCTGACCGCGGTCGGCCGGCGGTGACCTCCCGCACCCGCGCCTGCGGGTCCCTCCGCGTCGGCTGAGCGGCCGGGCGCCCTCGGACCGGGGCCGGTCGCACCGCACGAATCGTGCGGTGCGACCGGCCCCACCCACGTTCCGGCCCGCTGATCATGGGCGTGAAGCTGGACTGTTGGCCCGCTTAAGAAAAGCGCGATGGACGCGGCGGCCCGGACTGGGCAGATTGGGTGATCGACTGCGGATGCCGTGACAGCCCGTTCCCCGGCAGGGAACCGCTTCTCCGTCACTTCCGCCGTTTCCGTCCTTTTCATCCTTTACATTCTTTCCGTCCTTTCGTTCTTTTCTCATGCCAGGGAGCCGCACCCGTGAAGGCACTCGTCAAGCAGCAGGCCGAGCCCGGACTGTGGCTCGATGGACGTGCCCGAGCCGGAGACCGGACCCGGCGACGTGCTGATCAAGGTGCTGCGCACCGGGATCTGCGGCACCGACCTGCACATCCGCGTCCTGGGACGGCTGGGCGCAGCAGGCCGTCACGCACGCCGCTGATCCTCGGCCACGAGTTCGTCGGCGAGGTCGTCGGCGATCGGCGCGGACGTCGACGCGACGTCGCGGTCGGCGACCTGGTCAGCGGCGAGGGCCACCTGGTCTGCGGCAAGTGCCGCAACTGCCTGGCCGGCCGCCGCCACCTGTGCCGCAACACCGTCGGCCTCGGCGTCGGCCGCGACGGCGCCTTCGCCGAGTACGTCGCGCTGCCCGCCGCCAACGTCTGGGTGCACCGCACCCGGTCGACCTCGACGTCGCCGCGATCTTCGACCCGTTCGGCAACGCCGTGCACACCGCGCTGTCCTTCCCGCTGGTCGGCGAGGACGTGCTGATCACCGGCGCCGGGCCCGATCGGCATCATGGCCGCGGCCGTCGCCCGGCACGCCGGCGCCCGCAACGTCGTCGATCACCGACGTCAGCGAGTACCGCCTGGAGCTGGCCCGCAAGGCCGGCGTCACCCTCGCGCTCAACGTCGCCGGCACGACCATCGCCGACGGCGCAGCGGCAGCTCGGCATGCGCGAGGGCTTCGACGTCGGCCTGGAGATGTCCGGCCGCCCCGAGGCGCTGCGCGACATGGTCGCCAACATGACGCACGGCGGCCGGATCGCGCATGCTCGGCCTGCCCGCCGAGCGAGTTCGCCGTCGACTGGGCGAAGATCGTCACCTCGATGCTCACGATCAAGGGCATCTACGGCCGCGAGATGTTCGAGACCTGGTACGCGATGTCGGTGCTGCTCGAAGGCGGCCTCGACCTCACGCCCGGTGATCACCGACCGGTACGCGCTACCCGGACTTCGACGCGGCCTTCGACGACGGCGGCCAGCGGCCGCTGCGGCAAGGTCATCCTCGACTGGACCGTCTGAGCACCGCCGGACCGCCTGACGTCGCTTCGGAGCCCCGATGCTGTACGCGACGTCCGCGACGACCTGCCGCCGCCCTCGACGAGATCCGCGACGCCGGCCTCTACAAGCCCGAGCGGGTCATCGGCACCCCGCAGAGCGCCGTCAGCGTCACCGCCGGCGGCCGCCGGCGAGGTGCTCAACTTCTGCGCCAACAACTACCTCGGCCTCGCCGACCACCCCGACGGTCGTCGCCGCCGCCAAGGAGCGCGCTGGACCGCTGGGGCTACGGCATGGCGTCGGTCCGCTTCATCTGCGGCACCCAGGACGTCGCACAAGGAGCTGGAGGCCGCGGCTGTCGGCGTTCCTCGGCACGGAGGACACGATCCTGTACTCGCTCCTGCTTCGACGCCAACGGCGGCGTCTTCGAGACGCTGCTCGACGACCGAGGACGCGGTGATCTCCGACGCGCTCAACCACGCCTCGCATCATCGACGGCATCCGGCTGTGCAAGGCCGCGCCGGCTACCGCTACGCCAACCGCGACATGGCCGACCTCGAGGCGCAGCTCAAGGAGGCCGCGCGACGCGCGCCACCGGCTGATCGTCACCGACGGCGTGTTCTCGATGGACGGCTACATCGCGCCGCTGCGACGAGATCTGCGACCTGGCCGACCGCTACGACGCGATGGTCATGGTCGACGACTCGCACGCCGTCGGCTTCGTCGGCCCCGACCGGCCGCGGCACCCCCGAGCTGCACGGCGTCTGCGACCGCGTCGACATCATCACCGGCACCCTCGGCAAGGCGCTCGGCGGCGCCTCCGGCGGCTACGTCGCGGCCCGCGCGCGAGATCGTCGACCTGCTGCGCCAGCGCTCGCGCCCGTACCTGTTCTCCAACTCGCTCGCCCCGTCGATCGTCGCCGCCTCGCTGACGGTGCTCGACCTGCTGGAGTCCGCGGACGAGCTGCGCGAGCAGCTGCGCCGCCAACACCGCGCTGTTCCGCACCGCGGATGACCGAGGCCGGCTTCGACGTCCTGCCCGGCGAGCACCCGATCGCCCCGGTCATGATCGGCGACGCGGCCGAGGCCGGCGCGCATGGCCGAGCTGCTGCTGGAGCGCGGCGTGTACGTGATCGGCTTCTCCTACCCGGTCGTCCCGCAGGGCAAGGCCCGCATCCGCGTCCAGCTCTCGGCGGCGCACTCGCACCGAGGACGTCGAGACAGGCGGTGGCCGCGTTCGTCGACGCGCGGGCCGACGCTGACAGCGAGCGCGCTCGGGTCGCACCCGGGCCGCGAAATGGCGGACGTGATCGACCCCCGCGACTCCGCATCCTGCGTGCCGTGGCGGACCACCGTACGGTGACCGCCGCGGCCGCCGCGCTCTATCTGACGCCCCTCCGCGGTCTCCCAGCAGCTCGCCGCCCTGGAGCAGGAGACCGGCCACACCCTGCTGACCCGCAGCGGCAAGGGCGTACGGCTCACGGCCGGCCGGCGAGATCCTGCTCGGCGCACGCCAACGCGGTGCTCGCCCAGCTGGAGCGGGCCGAGGCGGAGCTGGCCGCGTACGCGGGCGGGCGTGGCGGGCGAGGTGACCGTGGCCTCCTTCGCCACCGGCATCGCGGAGGTGCTCGCCCCGGCGATGGCCCGCCTGCGCAGGACCGCACCCGGCGATCCGGGTCCGCGTCCGCGACGCCGAGGGCGACGCGAGTCGCTGCCGATGGTGCTCGACGGCGAGGCGGACCTGGCGCGTCGCCGTCGAGTACCGGGGCGCACCGCGCGCGGACGACCGCCGGCTGACCCGGGTCCCGCTGTACGCCGAGCCCTTCGACGCGGTGCTGCCCGTCGGCCACCCGCTGGCCGGCCGCGGCCGAGGTCGCCGCTGTCCGACCTGGCGGACGACGACTGGATCGGCCCCTACCCCGGCAACCCCTGCCACGACGTGGTGCTGCTGGCCTGCGAGCTGCGCCGGATTCCAGCCGCAGGCTGACGCACTCCTCGGACGACTTCCGCGCGGTGGTCGCCCTCGCCGGCGCGGGCGCCGGGGTGGCGCTGGTGCCGCGGTCGGCGCTGCGCGGCATGGAGCAGGACGCGGTCGTCCGCCCGGTCGCCGGCCCGGCCGCCACCCGCCGGGTCTTCGCGGCGGTGCGCAGCGGGGCGGACGGCCACCCGCTGATCCGCCCGGTGCTGGACGCGCTGGCCGCCGCGGCGGCGGGCCTGCCCACCAGTTGACCGCCCGGGGCGGGGCGACGCCCCGGCCCTCCGCCCCTCGCGCGTACTCGCCTCCGGTTCCCGCCATGTGAGCCGCATCCCTATTTCCATCATTTTGGGGTCAATTTGGGCGGATCAGGAGATTATGGGCTGCGGCAGCGCCTGCTGCCGTAGTCCGGCCCGCGCGTGGCCGTGCACGTTGGGAGGGGCCCGTGCCTGCCTATGTCTGTCCCCCCGCCGTCGTGGCGGGGGAGTTCTCCGTGGACACCGCGGACATCCTCGCCGAGGTGCGCGACCGTCATCCGGACGTGCCGTGGCTGTCGCGGATCGAGGGGATCGCCGCCAGTACCGGCATCCGCACCCGCCGATGGATGCGCCCGCTGACGGAGGCCGCCGCGGTCGGCGCCCACGGGGCGCACCGCCGCACGGCTCCGCCGCGCGCGACGCGCTGGCCGGCCGGGGCTTCGCCGGGAACGACGTCGACCGGATCGTCGCCGCGCTGAGCGCCGTACCGGCGCCGCGCACCATCGAGGAGCGGACCGCCCCCGCCTGGGAGGCCGTGCAGGAGCACGGGGAGCGGGCGGCCCGCCAGGCGGTGGAGGCGGCCGGCCTGCGGGCCGTCCGACGTGGACTGCCTGATCACGAGCCACTCCACCACCCCGGCCCTGCCCGGCCTGGACGTCGCCGCTGGCGAACCGCCTGCCGCTGCGGGAGGACGCACTCCTGCTGCCGGCCAGCCAGTGGGCCTGCATCGCGGGCACCCGCTCGCTCGCGCTGGCCGCCGACCTGGTCGCCGCCGATCCCGGACCGTACGGTGCTGGTCGTCATATCGGAGGCGCTCAGCACCACCTACCAGCCGGGCGACGACACCCTCGAATCGCTGATCACCCGGCTGCTGTTCGCGGACACCGCGGTCGCCGCGGTGGTGACCGGCCGGCCGCGCCCGCAGTCGTGCCTGCGCCTCGACGGCGTCTGGCACCAGACCCTGCCCGGCACGATGGACCTGCACCGGCTGCACACGCGCCACGACGGAGTGCACTTCGTCATGGACCGCTCGGGACCGCGCGCCGTGCAGAGCACCGTCCTGGCGATGTGGGACTGGCTGCGCCGCCGCCACCCCGACGCCGAATGGCACCCCGACCTCCTGCTCGCGCACCCCGGCGGCACCCGCGTGCTGGAGTACATGCAGGAGACCATGCCGACCGGCTGGCCGTCCGGCCTGCTGGCGCACAGCTGGGAGAGCTACGCCACCGGCAACCGCGGCGGGGCCGCCGTCTTCGACATCCTCGACCGGGCCCGCCGGACCCGTCCGAAGCCCGGTTCCCGCACCGTGCTGTACGCGGCCGCGCCGGGGCTGACGGCCACGGCCCTGGAAGGCACCTGGATGTAGCCCGCCCCCGGCCGTCCGCTCCCGGCCCCGGCTCCCCCGCCGCGCGGCGCGGCGCCAGGCGTCAGGTGTCAGGCGTCCAGTTCCGCCCAGGTGGTCTTGCCGCCGTCGTTGTTCCAGCGCACGCCCCAGCGGTCGGCGACCTTGTGGACGATCAGCAGACCGCGCCCGTGCTCGTCCAGGGAGCCGGCGCGGTGCAGCCACGGCCGGGCGTTGCCGGGGTCGCTGACCTCGCACACCAGGCGGTGGCTGTCGGTGCGGATCAGCCGCAGCGTGACCTGTCCGCCGCTGTAGCGCACGGCGTTGGTGACCAGTTCGCTGACCACGAGCGTCGTCTCGTGCGCATGGGCCTGAAGGCCCCAGGTCCGCAGGCGGCGGGACACCAGGGACCGGGCGTGCGCCACGGCTTCCGCGTCGCCCGGCGGCAGGGTCCAGGTGACGACGTCCTGGCCCGGCCTGCCGATCATGCGCGCGAGCATCAAGGTCACGTCGTCGCGCAGCCGCCGCCGTCCCGTGTCGAGGCCGACGACCGTCTCGGAGACCGTGCGGGCGACGGCGTCGCGCAGGTCGTCCTGCGGGTGCACCCGCGACAGCGCCCGCTCCAGCGCCGCGATCCCCTCGTCGATCGACTCCGACGGGTCCTCGACCAGGCCGTCGGTGTACAGGGCGAGCAGCGTGCCGGGCTCCGCGGTGAACTCGTGGACGGTGAACGGCTCCCGGGTGACGAACGAGGTGCCGAGCCCGGAGTGCGGGGTCGGCGCGATCAGCTCCACCCGGCCGCCGGGATGGACCAGGATCGGCGGCAGGTGCCCGGCGCTGCACATGGTGCACCGGTCCTCCACCGGGTCGTACGTCACGATGCAGCAGGTGCTGTTCAGCGCGCTGTACCCGGCGGCGAGGCCCGCCTCCGACTCGTCGAGCAGCGCCACCGTCTCGTCCAGGCAGGCGAGCACCTGATCGGGTGACAGCCCGGCCGACAGGTGGGCCCGCGCCTCCGTGCTGAGCTGGCCCATGGCCGCCGCCGCGCCCAGCCCGTGCCCGACGACGTCGCCGACGACCAGCGCGGTACGCCCGCCGGGCAGCGGGAAGCTCGACAGCCAGTCGCCGCCCACCCCGGCGCTGTCGGGGGCGGTCGGCTGGTAGTTGGTGGCGATCTCGATCGTGTCGGTCGGCGAGGACGGCAGCAGCCGCTGCTGGAGGGCCAGCACCTGCGCGTGCTCCCGCTGGTGCCGGCGGGCGTTGTCGACGTGCTTGGCGGTCTTGGAGACGAGTTCCTGCATGTCGATCAGGTCCTCGCCGAAGGGGCCCAGCGGGCCGTCCGGCCGCCGCCAGACCTCCGCCACGCCCAGGACGATCCGGCCCTCCCCGTCCACCGCCGTCCACGGTCAGCGGTACGCAGGCGACGCTCATCGGCCCGTCGGCGGGCACCAGGGCGCGCAGCAGCCGGGCGTCCCCGCCGAGCGCCCGCTCGATCGCGGCCCGGTCGGGCAGTACGCAGGTCGCCTGGGCGCCGCGACTCCGCGGCCCGGCCCAGGAACACGCCGGCCTCCTCCGGAAGGTTCTTCCCGGGGGTCAGGAATCCCTCGGGCCAGCTCCGGTCGGGGGCGATGGCGGCGCGCCGCAGCCGTATCCGGTCCTCGACCTGCTCGCCCGTCCAGACGTTGTAGTCGAGCGAGACCGCCACGACGTCGCCCCACGGCAGCAGCGAGGTGGCGAGCGCGCGCGTGGTCTCGCCGATGTCCAGGGTGGTGCCGATCGACGTGGCGGCCGCGTACAGGTGGAAGCGCCGTGCCATGTCGATGAAGGAGATCGTCAGTCCGTCGTCCGGCGGCGCCGACGGAAGGATGCTCAGCGAGACGATCAGCTGCGAGCCGTCGGCCTTCGGTATCCGCTGGACCCGGGCCACGTGCGGTTCGCGCGTTTCCGTGACGCGGCGCAGACGCTGCGTGACCGCCGGGACGTCGACCGGCGGCAGCATGTCCACGAACGGTGTCCCGGTCACGGCCGTCACCCCGTCGAAGCACGCCGCGCCCAGATTGGCGCTGACGATCCGCAGATCGTGGTCGAGGGTGATCGCCCCCAGGATCTGCTCCTTGCCGTCGCGGGCGCCGGACCCCTCTCCCCGCTGCCCGTCTCCCCGGCCGCCGCCGTTGCTCCCGCTCCTGCCGCCGCCACCGGTCCTGCCGCCCGCGCCCCCGCGGCTGCCCCGGCCGGCGGAGGACTTCGTGCCGGACCGCGGGGTCAGGCCCGCGAGCGCCTGGCTGACCACCCGCAGATCGAGACCGCGGGGGGTCCTCGGCGGCATGAAGGGATTCATGCGGTGCTCCCGTCCAGTACCCGAGTCGACGTCGTTCCGCCGGTGCCGTGGGTAAGGCATCAGCCGAAAAAACGGGCATAAGACACATAAAGATCTATATCACACATGTGTTCGCCGGCCCACAGGGGCAGGGCCGCCTGTGGCCGCGGACGGACCGGTGGCGGTCGGCGGACGGGCCACCCGCGGGCGGGCCGCCGGGGGTACGGTCCTCCTGGTCCTCCTGGAGTCCATGCTGCCGCGAAAGCCTCCGGGCGGCGACCCAGGTGCGTACGGGCCCGGCGGTCCCCGGTCGGCCCCCGGCCCGTCCCTAGTGCTTCGACCGGCGCTCGGCTATGGACGGCGACGGCTCGCCGGCCACCCGCAGATCCGTCCTCCTGTCCTTGTTCCGCTCCGTCTTCGCGTGCGCCGGCTTGTGCGGCTTCCTGGCGGCGTGCCGGGGCGCGACGTCCTGCGGGAAGGTGAGCTGCTGGCTCTGCCAGGTGAGGGCGGCGGGCATCTCGCTCGTCCAGGTGTTGAAGTTGTGGTCGCCGTGGTCGGGGAAGATCGACGCGGTGCGCACCGGGGACTTCGCCTGCCGCAGGAAGTCCTGGGCCTTCGGGTAGATGCCCTCGTCCCCGTGCTTGCTCGCCGCGACCAGGATCGACACCTGCGGGATCGGCAGGTGCTTCAGCCGCCAGAACAGGTTGTGGGAGTCGATCCGCTTCTGCCGGGCGGCGCCGCCGCCGAACAGGTTGCCGGTGGTGATGTCCTGCTTGATGGAGAAGTCCGGGGACAGCGCCGCCGCCGACGTGTAGACCTTCGGGTCGCGCATGGTGAGCTGAAGTGCGCAGGTGCCGCCGGAGGAGTAGCCGAGCGCGCCCCAGGCGGTGGCGCTGTGGCCCACCCGGTAGGCGGACTTGAGGGCGTCCGGGAGGTCCTTGGCCAGGAACGTCTCGGTCTGCGGCCCGCCGGGCACGTCCACGCACTCGGTGTCGCGCGGCGGGGCGATGGTCGGCCGGATCTCGACGATGACCGTCGGCTGCATCCTCCCCTGCCTCATCAGCGCCTGCGAGGTCTGCCAGACCCGCAGCCCCTGGGCGAGGTTGTAGATGCTGCCCGGGTATCCGCTCATGGCCACGATGACGGGGAAGCGCATGCGGGCGTACCCCTTCTGGAAGTACTGCGGCGGCAGGTAGACGAACGCCGGGTCGATCACGCCGGTGCGCCGCCCTATCACCCGCACCGACTCGACCTGGCCGTTCACCGTCGCCGGAGCGGCCGGGATGCCGCTGACGCGGTCCAGCATCGAGCTGTCGCCGGGCTCGATCAGCGGGGTGTGGGCGCTGACGTCGCTCGCGCCGTTCGTACTGGTCAGGGCGACCGGCGCGGTCTTGCCCGTGCCGAACAGGTCGCCCCAGGAGCCGTAGAACTGGTAGTCGGCGTTGACCGCCACCAAGAGCGCGGCGACCGTCACCAGTTGGGTCACGCCGATGGCGGCGAGCCGCGCCGTGACCCACATCCACCCGGACCGGGCCAGGCGCGGCCACGTCCACACCGTGAGTGCCACGCACACAGCGGCCAGGCCGGCCAGTACGTATGCGGTTGTCCAACTGGTGAGGTCCATGTCCCGTCCCCTTGCTCAAAAACTTCCGCATGGATAGAGGGCTGACGGGCCCGGCGCGTTCCGTGTGCAGGCATACCTCCTGCCGACCTGGCCGGATGTGTCGGCACTGCGGGCGTTGAGATGCGGTTCGCTCATTTTTGCCACTGTATGGGATGTCCGGATCAGGCCCGGTCCGGCCGTCCCGGCGACGGCAGA
Source organism: uncultured Actinomycetota bacterium (assembly GCA_963820715.1). Lineage (GTDB taxonomy): Bacteria > Actinomycetota > Actinomycetes > Streptomycetales > Streptomycetaceae > Actinacidiphila. The sequence goes on from CAWGAU010000016.1 coordinate 13,546, forward strand.
CGATGGCGGGTGTACGGCAGCCCGATCAACAACTCTGCCGACATCGGGCCCGAAATCCCCTACAACAGGGCCGGTTCGACCGGAAAGACGACGGTGGCCGAACAACAGATCGACGCTCCGGCCTGCCGGCGGCGCCCGGCCGGGGCGTCGGCGCGGGCCACGGTCGGCGTTCGGTCACGGTCAACGCGGCACAACGCGGCGGGGTCGGCGGGGATCATCCGGTTGACCTCGCCCCTGGGACCGGGTTCACCATCGGGGTCTGGCCGGCGGACGCCGGCCCGGGAGGGCGGGGCGATGGGTGAGTTGACGTCGGGTGAGTTCGCGGCGGCCTCGCGGCTTTCGGCGAAGGCACTGCGGCTGTACGCCGAGTCGGGGCTGCTGGTCCCGGCGCGCACCGATCCGTTCACCGCCTACCGCTACTACGAGGACGGGCAGCTTCGGCGCGCCCGGCTGATCGCGTCGCTGCGCCGGATCGCCATGCCGCTGGCCCGGGTCCGCGCGGTGGTCGACGCCGATCCGGCCGCCGCGGCGGCCATGGTGTCCGCGTACTGGCGCGAGGTGGAGGCCGACGTCGAGACGCGGCGCGGCCTGACCGCCCTCCTGCTCGACGACCTCTCCGGAAGGGAGACCGCCATGATGGACGTTTCGGTCCGCACGATGCCGGACCGGGTCCTGCTGTCCGCCGTCCGCCACCTGACAGCGGATGAGCTGAACACCTGGGTGGCCCGGCAGGCGACTTTGCTGGGCGACGGCTCGGTGCCCGGGCTGCCGGGCATCGAGGGGGCGCCGTTCCTCGTCTACCACGGCGAGGTCAGCCAGGACGGCGACGGCCCGATCGAGTACTGCCGCGCGGTCCCGGCCGACCGGGCACAGGAGATCGCCGCCCGCTTCGAGGAGTTCACGCTGCGGGACGACCCGGCCCACCGCGAGGCGTACGTCAGGCTGACCCGGTCCGAACTGGACCCGGTGCACGGCGAGCGGGCCTTCGGCGCGCTGATGCGCTGGGCGGCCGAACGGGGGCTGACCCCGTCCGCCCCGCCCCGCCAGGTCTTCTTCGCGGACCCGCGCTCCGCCGCCCCGGACACCCCGGTCAGCGACGTGATCGGCCCGCTGCCGCTGGCCGGATGACCGCCCTGGCCGTCGGCCGCGCCCGCTCTCCGTTCCCGGCGGCGCGGCGGTTCAGGTGAGGACCGAGCGGACCGCCTCGGGGGACCTGCCGATGACCGCGGCGCCGTCGTCCGCGGTGATGATCGGGCGCTGGATGAGGGCCGGGTGGGTGCACAGGGCCTCGATCCAGCGGTCGCGGCTGCCGGGGCCGCGGTCCCACGTCGCGAGTCCCAGCCGCTCCGCGACCGGTTCGCCGGTGCGGGCGATGTCCCAGGGCTCCAGGTCCAGCCGCCGCAGGACCCGGGCGAGTTCGCCGGCGGTGGGCGGGTCCTCCAGATAGTGCCGCACGGTGTACCGGGCGCCGGCTTCGTCCAGCAGCGACAGGGCGCTCGCGCACTTGGAGCAGGTGGGGTTGATCCAGATTTCCATCGGGCTCGGATTCTCTCCGCCGGTTCGCCGGACGCGGCCGTCACGGCTGTCGGAAGGTCAGGTGGTCAGGCTGTCAGGTGGTCAGGCCGGTGAGGGCCAGGAACTCGCTGCGGGAGCGGGCGTCGTTGCGCAGCAGGCCGAGAAGGGCGGAGGTCATGGTGCTGGAGCCGGTGGCCTGGACGCCGCGCAGGGTCATACAGGTGTGCTCGGCCTCGATGACGACTCCGACGCCCTTGGGGTCGAGGTTGCTCTGGAGCCAGTCGGCGATCTGCTTGGTGAGGCGCTCCTGGACCTGCGGACGGCAGGCGAAGTGCTCGACGACGCGGGCGAGTTTGGACAGGCCGAGGATGCGGCGGCCGGGGAGGTACCCGACGTGGGCGGTGCCGACGAAGGGCAGCAGGTGGTGCTCGCACACCGACCGCAGGGGGATGCTCCGGGCCAGGACGAGTTCGTCGTAGTCCTCGTCATTGGGGAAGGTGGTCAGGTCGAACGGGCGGGGGCTGAACAGTTCGGCGTAGGCGCGGGCCATCCGGCGCGGTGTGCCGCTCAGGCTCTCCGAGTCGGTGCGGATACCGAGCGCGTGCAGGAACTGCGCGGCGGCGCCTTCGGCCGCCGCGAGATCCATGCCCGCGGGTTCGTGCGCCACACGCAGCGCGGGACCCGGCGGCTGCGGGGGCGGCCGGAGGGGAGCGGTCATGGCGACCTCCTTCTATTTCACCAATGAATCCTTGTCTTATTCCGCCGATTGGTCAAGAACCCCAGTTGGGACAGGTGTCATCGGGGTATCACCCAGTCTTCTGTGGGCTACTGTGGAGACGTGGATGATGCTTCCCTGATCTCGCTGGGAGTGCTCAGCGACGAGTTGCGCCGCGCCATGTTCGACTTCATTCGACGCGCGCGACGTCCCGTCACGCGCGAGGAGGCGGCGGCCAGCGTCGGCATCTCGCGCAAGCTGGCGGCGTTCCACCTGGACAAACTCGTGGCCGCGGGGTTGCTCCAGGCCCGGTACGAGTCGCCCGCGGGTATCCGCAAGGCCGGCCGTACCCCGAAGGTCTACGAGCCGGCCGCCAGGGGATCGAGGTCAGCATCCCGGGCCGGCGCTACGAGATGCTCGCCGGCATCCTCACCGAAGCCGTCACCACCGAGGCGGCCGGCGAGCCGGCGCCCCGGGCGGCGCTGCGCGTCGCGGCCCGCCGGGGGGAGGCCGCGGGCGCGGCCGAGCACGACCGGGTGCGGCCCGGTCGGCTCGGCGCCGAGCGCGGCCTCACGCTGGCCGCCGCCGCGCTTGAGGAGTACGGATTCGAACCGGAGCGGGCGTCGCCCGCGTTGGTGCGCCTGCGCAACTGCCCGTTCCACGCCCTGGCAGCCAAGGCTCCGGAGCTGGTCTGCGGCATCAACCACGCGTTCCTGAGCGGCTACCTCCGGGGCCTGGGCAGCGACAGCACCAGCGCCGTACTGGCCCCCCGGGCGGGCGCGTGCTGCGTCGAACTGCGCGCCGCGCGCCCCGCCCCGACCACTCCGTGACCGTTCACCCGCACATGGGCATATCGCTGTTCGCACACGGCTGGTCAAAAAACCGACCGGTGAGGCGCCGGGCCGCACGGTCCCGTCGGGGACCGAGCGGCCGGCGCCTCACCGGCGGCCTCGAACACGAGTGGCGAGGCAGGTGTCCGACCGTCCGTCAGGCGGCTGTCAGGCCGTGTTGTTGGCCAGGGCCAGCAGGCGGGCGCTGGTGCCGTTGAACTTGTCGCGGTCCACGGCGCCGGAGATGCCGCTCACCGATCCGGAGTCGGTGTACTGCCAGAGCGTCGCGTACGGGAAGCCGCCCGGAATGGTGGGGTCGGCCGCGGTGGTCCAGTCGGCCACGAACAGCGGGCTCCTGGCGGACATGCCGCTCCAGCCGCCGGTGCAGGAGTTCCACCAGCTCGGGCTGGTGTAGATGAGGACGTCGCGGCCGGTCTTGGCCTTGTACGTGTTGTAGAAGTCGAGGATCCACGACTGCATCGACGCGGCCGACAGGCCGTAGCAGCCGCCCTCGAGGTCGAGCATGCCGGGCAGCGTCAGGTTGTCCGCCGACCAGGCGCCGCCGTTGGCGGCGAAGTAGGTCGCCTGCGACGCGCCGCTGGAGCTGCCGGGCTGCGCGAAGTGGTACGCGCCCCGGATCACCTTGGCGTTGTAGGCGTTCAGGTAGTTGGCGTTGAAGGTGGGGTCCTTGTACGTGGTGCCCTCGGTCGCCTTGATGTAGGCGAACTGGATGCCCGCCGCCTTCACCGACGACCAGTTGATGGTCCCCTGGTAGTGCGAGACGTCGATGCCCGCGGGGCCCCACGAGGCGTTCGGGCTCACGACGCCCTTGGCGTCGAGCTGGAGCTGCCGCGTGTCCGCCCGGAAGTCCTTGCTGTCCTGGAGGTAGCCGACGCCCATGTAGCCGTGGCCGAGGGGGATGGTGCTGCCGGTCGGCGCGGACTGGGCGGGGAGGCCGTGCTGACCGACACCGTCGCGGCGAGGGCCATGCTCGCGCCGATGACTCCGGCCGCCATCAGTTTCCGTTGCACGGCCCTGGTGTTGCGGATACGGGAGAACAAGGCTTTCCTCCTGGCGCGTTGTGGGGGTGACAGGTGCGGGGTCGAGCGGTGCTGTCCACCTGGCGGGTCTACCCGCGTAGCCTGCGAACCGTCGGTGAGCGCCGGCAGTTCTGGGGTGGCAGGCCGCTCGCGGGTCCGGGAGTGGTCCCGGGGCCTCACGAGCGAACGGGTGGTGGTGCCGCCGAGCGTCGGCGTACTGCCCGCGTCGACTCTCGACATCGGGGTCCTTGAGAGCGCAACGCTTCCTCCTGAGCACGTCGGCGGGGCATGGGTGCATGGGCGTGCCGGGTGGTTCGGTTGCGTCGCGATGCTGCGGTGCGGGCGTGATGCTTGATGTGGACGCGTCACGAGTGATGCATGAACTGCCGCCCTGCGTAAAGGGGTTGGACGCTCCGACTCTGTGGTCCAGACCACTGAAAAGGCCGTGGAACTGCGATGACGACTCCCCGCTACCGGGAACTTTCAGCGGCGTGAAACCCCTCTGTCCACTCCCCGGACGGTGTGCGCGCCACCCGGGTGGCCGGGCGGGCCCGCACACGGGCGGGGCGCAGAGCGGAGCGGCCGTGTGTTCCTCCGGTCACGCCCGCCCGCAGTTGCTCCCAAGAGGCCGCCGCGCGTCCTAAAGTGCGGTGGGCGGATCTTCGCTGTCCCACCGGGCGGCAGCGGATCGGGAAACGCAAGGAGACGCATGTCGGTGTCATGGGGAGGCCAGGGCCTGCCCCCAGCCGCCGCGGAGCGGATGGCCGCGCTCGAAGGAAGCGGGACCTGGACCTCCGCGCTCTCCACCGGGGAGTTCGCGGCGATCCGCTCGGTCGGCTTCGAGCCGGTGGGCCAGGTGATGGGTTCCGCGGTCTTCCACATCGGCCGCAACAGCAGGTACTGGGGCTACCACGACTGCCAGTTCCCCGGGGCGGGCTACGGCTACGGCTTCCGCGGCGCGGGCGGCGCCCCGGTCGCCGTCTCGGGAGCCGGGGCCCCTTCCCGCGCGCTGGTGGCGGTCTTCGACCAGGCCCGGCGCACCGCGCTCGGCCGGATGTCGGCCGAGTGCCAGGCGCTCGGCGGCGACGGAGTGGTGGCCGCCGCGCTGACCATGGCTCCGTTCATCGGCCAGTCCAACTGCCTGGAGTTCAAGGTCATCGGGACGGCGGTACGGGCCCGCGGGCCGCACCACACCGCGCGGCCGTTCACCTGCCACCTGGACGGGCAGGGCTTCGCGAAGCTGCTCGGGACCGGGTGGGTGCCGGTCGAGCTGCTGGTGGGCATGTCGGTCGGGGTGCGGCACGACGACTACCGGACCCGGTCGCAGACGTACTCCTGGTCCAACGTCGAGGTGAGCGGCTGGAGCGACCTGGTCCACGCGGTCCGCTCCGACGCGCGGGACCAGCTCAGGGCGCAGGGCGCCGAGCGGGGCGGCGACGGGGTCATCATGGCCGACAGCCAGCTCCGGGTGTGGTCGGAGGGCTGCCTGCGGGCCCGCAACCGCAGCGACTCCGAGCAGGAGGACCACGTGGCGGAGTCGACGATGGTGGGCACCACCGTCGCCCGGTTCCGGGTCCGGGAGCAGCCGCCGCCGACGCTGTCGGTGATGCCGCTGGGCGACCGGGGGGACCGGCTGCGCAGGCGGCTGGCGTCGGTGGCGTCCAGTCCCTACGGCGACCGCGAGCAGTACGGGCGGCTGGTGCAGGAGATCAGCGAGTTGAATGAATAGGGTCTGGGCCGGGCCCGTCGCAGGTGACCGTCCTGACGGCTGTTCGAAACCGCACGGTGTGATGAGGGGTACTGAATGACGAACGCAGAGCCCGGTGCCGAAGGCGTCCCCGCGGACGCGATGCGGCGGCTGTCGGAACTGGAGCCCGGCAAGGCCGGGTCGATCTTCACCAGTGACCTGTCGGTGAACGAGTTCCTCCTCGTGCGCGAGGCGGGCTTCAAACCGATCGGCCTGGTGCTGGGCAGCTCGATCTACCACGTCGGCATCCAGATCGGCCGCTGGGGCAAGAACCAGGAGCTGGAGACGCTCAGCCAGGCGATGTACCACGCGCGGGAGCTGGCGATGACCCGGATGGAGGCGGAGGCGTCGGCGCTGGGCGCCGACGGCATCGTCGGGGTCCGGCTGACGGTGGAGGCGCGGGAGTTCGGCAAGGACGTCGCGGAGTTCATCGCGATCGGCACCGCCGTCAAGGCCGACGACCCGCCTCCCGGCGGCGGGAGCTGGCGCAACAACAAGGGGCAGCCCTTCACCTCGGATCTGTCGGGACAGGACTTCTGGACGCTGATCCGGGCCGGCTACGCACCGCTCGGCATGGTGATGGGCACCTGCGTCTACCACATCGCGCACCAGAAGATGGGCGCCGTGATGTCGAACATGGGCCGGAACGTCGAGATCGAGCAGTTCACCCAGGCGCTGTACGACGCCCGCGAGCTGGCGATGGCCCGGATGCAGGCCGAGGCGGAGTCCCTGCACGCGGAAGGTGTGGTCGGGGTGCAGCTCAACGCGCACAACCACCGGTGGGGCGGGCACACCACCGAGTTCTTCTCCATCGGGACGGCCGTCCGGCCCCTGCGGCCCGACCACGAGATCGAACGGCCCACCATGGTGCTCAGCCTCGACGGGTGACAGGCCCGGCGTCCGCTGTCCAGACCGGGTACTCAAGCATGGGGAAGACGATGAGCGAGCACGATCCGCTGCCGGGGCGACCGGAGAACGACGACGGCGCGCCCGGCGGCGGGAGCGGGCCCCGGGCACGTCGATCGACATGGTGGCCGCCGCACTGCGCCGGGACTCCGCCGATCTGGAGGTCTACGCCAGGGTGCTGACCGAGTCGCTGGCGGACGCCCTGCCGCCCGGATCGGTGGCCTTCGAGCACAAGCGCACCATGAGCGACCGGCTCGCCGGGCGCCCGGGCACCGTGGAGAAGCTCGAAGTGTCCCTGGACGACCGCCGGTTGATCCTGACCCTGGCCCACGGACATCCGAAGGGCGAGGTGGCCACCGTGGTTCGCGGCGTGGTGCTGTCGCGCAAGCCGGTCGCCATGGACGAGTGGGTGGCGGAACTGGCGACGGCGCTCTCGCTGCGGGCACGGTCCGACGCCCGGGCCCGGGCGGCCCTGGAGAAGCTCGTCCTGGGCGAGTGAGCCGCCGGCCGGCGCTCCCGGCGGGCAAGGGCCCCGGGCCGCAGGCGGCCGGTGCCCGCTACGGCGCCGGTGCGGGCAGCTCGCCCGATCCCCGGGCCACATAGCGGGTCGCGAGCACCGAGTGCCGGGCTGCTCCCCTGGCGCCCTCCAGACGGGCGAAGAGCAGTCCGGCGGCCTCGCGGCCCACCAGGACCGGGTCCTGGGCGATCACCGAGACGCCCGGCGTGAGCAGGTCGGCCAGCGGGAAGTCGTCGAATCCGACGAGTGCCACCCGCTCTTCGAGGCCCAGCCCCTGCAAGGCCCGGCGGGCGCCGATGGTGATGAGGTTCTGGGCCGAGAAGACCGCCGTCGGCGGGTCGGCCAGGGCCAGCAGGCCCCGGACGGCCTGTTCGGCGGACCCCTCCGTGTGCCGGTCGCGGCAGACCAGTTCGGGCGCCGGGCGCAGACCCGCGTCGGCCGCGCCCTGGGCGAAGCCTGCGTAGCGCTCCCGCGCGGTCCAGATGGTGGCCAGGTCGCTGAGGAAGGCGATCCGCCGGTGCCCGAGGGCGTGCAGGGCGCGCACGCAGGCGCGTACGTCCCGCCGGTTGTCCACCGTCACGGAGTCGGCGCCCTCCACGCCGACCTTGCGGTCGACGCAGACGACGGGGATGTCCCGGTCGAGCAGCCGCTCCAGTTCGTCGTCGGCCTGACCGCTGGGCACGATGATCAGCCCGTCGACCCGGCGTGCGGCGAAGGTCCTGATCAGTCCGCGCTCGCGGGCGCCGTCCTCGTCGCTGCTGCCCGCGAGGACGAGGAGCCCGCGAGCGGCCGCGGCGTCCTCGATCGCCCGGTGCAGGGCCGAGGAGAAGGGGTTGGCGACGTCCTCCAGGATCAGCCCGAGCGTGCCGGTCCTGCGGTCGGCCCGGCGCAGGCTGCTGGCGGTGATGTCGTGCTGGTAGCCGAGCAGTTGGGCCGCCCGCGTCACGCGTTCGACCAGGTCGGGAGTGACGCCGGGCTTGCCGTTCACCACCCGCGAGACGGTGGCGATGCCGACGCCCGCCCGCGAGGCGACGTCGCGCATGGTGACGGCGCGCGCCCCGTGCCCGCCCTGGTTGTGCGGCGACATTTCCTACTCCCCACACGGCCTGAGAATCGGACTTCCCGTGATTGTGCCCCACCTCTGGACACCGCGGGGAGCCGGTCCTAGCGTGTTGGAAACGTTTCCAAGCGACACATGGGACACCCCCACCCACCCTGTGCACCGGCGCCGGCCGCCGCTCCGCCCTGGGCCGCCGCGGTCCCGGCGTCCGCTCCCGCCCCCACACACATCGCCCCCCACACCGCCCGGAGGACCGACCACATGGTCGACAGTTCCGTACCTGTGCCCGCAGCCGCGGCCCGCCCCCTCGCACCCAAGCGCCGCACCTTCCTGGCGGGCGCGGCCTCGGCCACCGTCCTGGCGCTGCTGCCCGGATTCCTGCGACCGGTCCCGGCCTCGGCCGACGGCCCGGGCGACTACCCCGAGTACCCGTACCCGACCACGGAACTGGGTGCCTACGACGAGCTGTACCGGGGGCAGTTCCACTTCAGCTCGCGGATCGGCTGGCTGAACGACATCAACGCCCCGCTGTACTACAAGGGCGTCTACCACATGTTCTACCAGCACAATCCGCACGGCCTGGCCTGGGACACCATGCACTGGGGCCACGCGACCAGCCCCGACCTGGTGCACTGGACGCAGCAGGCGGTCGCGCTGGAGCCGGGGGTGCAGCCCGGCAACCTCTGGTCGGGCGCGGGCGTCGTCGACACCGGCAACGTCACCGGGCTGGCGTCCGGCACCGACGCGCCGATCGTGGTCTTCACCGGCACCGGCGGCGCCCTGATGGACTACAGCACCGACGGCGCGCGGACCTTCACCTCCTACGGCAACGGCCGCATTGTCGCGGCCCTGCCGGCGTCGAGCACGGAGAGCCGCGACCCGAAGGTGCTGTGGGACGAGGCCCGCGGCAGGTGGGCCATGGTGATGTACTCCCACGAGAACGGGAAGAACGGCTACGACTTCTTCACCTCGGAGAACCTTCTCGACTGGGCCTACGCCAGCAGGTTCGAGGCGGACTGGGCCTTCGAGTGCCCCGACCTGTACCCGATGGCGGTGGACGGCGGCTCCACCGTCAAGTGGGTGCTCAACGCCGCCAGCACCAAGTACGTGGTCGGCGACTTCGACGGCACCCGGTTCACCACCGACTGGACCGCACCGGTGCAGATGGACCAGGGCACCAACGCCTATGCCGGGCAGGTGTACAACGACGTGCCGGGCGGCCGGATCGTCGCAGATGGCCTGGCAGCAGGGCAACTTCGGCTCGGTGTGGACCGGGAACATGACCTTCCCTGCCGAGTTGGGGCTCGTGACCTTCCCCGAGGGGCTGCGGGTGACCCGCACCCCGGTCGCCGAGATCGACCTGCTCCGGGCGAACCCGCTCGTCGTGGACCGACCGGACCATCACCACCGACCCGGGCAGCAATCCGCTGCTCGGCGTCAACGGCGACACGTACGAGATCATCGCCGTGTTCGACGCCGCCGGCGCCACCGCGAGCGCGTTCGGCCTGAAGCTGCACACCTCCGCGAACGGCGACTGCAACAGCGCCGTCACGCTACGACCGCGGCGGGCAGACCCTCCGGGGGGCCGCCCTGGCCCCCGCCGCGGACGGCACGATCTCGATGCACGTCCTGGTCGACCGGGGGCAGTTGGAGGTCTACGGCAACGACGGCGAGGTGTCCTTCAGCGACAACGTCGACTTCGATCCCGCCCTCGGCGCCCGGGGGATGTCGGTCTACGCCGACGGCGGCCGGGTGCAACTGGTCTCCCTGAAGTACAACGAGATCCGGCGCGCCTGGGGGGACTTCGTCGCGATCGACAACCCCGGCAGCGACCTGCCGGGCCCCTGGCAGGCCACCGGCGGCACCTGGACCAGGACCGACGACGGGAACACGGCCGACGCCGGCGGCGACGGGTTCTTCCTCAGCGGCCAGAGCGGCGCCGACTTCACCTACGAGGCCGACCTGGCGCTGGGCACCGCGGTGGCGGCCGGGATCACCTTCCGGGCCTCCGCCGACCTCAGCGGGCACTACACGGCCAACATCAACACCAGCGGCGGGGGTCAGGTCAAGCTGTGGCGGCCCGGATCGGACCTCGCCACCTACAGCACGCCGATCGCCGGCGGCCGGTCGTACCACCTGCGCGTCGTCGCGGCCGGTCCGCGGATCAGGGTGTACCTCGACGGCGGCGCCGCACCGGTCGTCGACGTCACCGACACCTCGTACGCCGACGGGCTGTTCGGGCTCAACGTCTTCAACGGCTCGGCCACGCTGCGCAACGCCAACGCGGTGTTCACCACCAACCTCGCCGGGCCGTGGCACGCGACGTCCTCGGTGTGGACCGACACCGCGCAGGGAAAGCGGAGTTGGGCCCTGGGCGACGGGTTCTACCTCAGCGGCCGGAGCGGCGCCGACTTCACCTACGAGGCCGACCTGGCGCTCGGCAGGGCCGTCGCGGCGGGCATCACGTTCCGGGCCACCGCCGACCTGAGCCACCACTACACGGCCAACATCAACACCTCCGGCGGCGGCCAGATCAAACTCTGGCGGCCCGGATCGGACCTCGCCACCTTCAGCACCCCCATCGCCGCGGGACGCTTCTACCACCTCAAGGTGGTGACGGCCGGGTCCCGTATCAGGGTCTACCTCGACGAGAACCCCGACCCGGTCGTCGACGTCACCGACACCGCCTCCGCGAGCGGGCTGCTCGGCCTCAACGTCTACAGCGGCACCGCGACCGCGCAGAACGCCACGGTGAGCTGAGCCGCGGCGCCGCCGAAGTCCGCGGCCCCGCCCCCGGTCCTCATCGGACCGGGATGCCCGGGGCCGCGGGCCGCGGCGCGGCCGGGGTGTGCGCGCGGATCGCGCCGAACCGCAGTTCCGACCTGGACAGCGGCGCGTCCGGGGCGAGATGGGGCCGCGGGAGGGCGGTGGGCGGGTCGGCGCCGACGCGTTCGCAGGTGAGGGCGGAGACGAGGATCGCGTCGTCGACGGCGGCGGCCAGCGCCTCGGCCGACGACTCGCGGACCCGCTCGGGCGCGCCCAGTCCGCGTCGCAGCAGCGCGTCCAGCAGCCCGGACATGAAGGCGTCCCCGGCGCCCACCGTGTCCCGCACCTCGACCGTACGGCCACCGCGGCGCAGCGGCGCCGTCCCGGGCCGGAACAGGTGCGCTCCGGCGGCGCCGTCGGATATGACGACGAGCAGCGCCCCCAGGCCGAGCCAGCGGGCGGCGACCTGCTCGACGTCCGAGTCGGGGTAGAGCCAGGCGATGTCCTCACGGCTGGCCTTGACGACGTGTGCGGCGCCGACACCGCGCTCGATCAGCGGCCGCGCGCGGGAGGGGCGGCCCAGCAGCGCGGGCCGGACGTTGGGGTCGTAGCTGATCAGTACGCCGCCGCGGTCGCGCAGTGCGCGCACCGCGCTGTCGATGTGGGCGTCGCCCGGGGCCGTCCAGGAGGCGGCCGAGCCGAAGTGCAGCACGCCGGTGGCCGCGGGCAGGCGCGCGGCCTCGGCGGCGGTCCACTGCCAGTCGGCGGTGCCTTCGCAGTAGAAGTCGTAGTCCGCCTGCGCGTCGGCGTCGATGGAGACGACCGCGAGCGTCGTCGGCTCCGCCGGGCACGGGGCGTGGGACAGGTCGATCCCCTCGGCCGCGGCGTGGTCCCGCAGCATCCGGCCGAAGGCGTTGTCCGCCAGCCTGGCCATCAGCGAGGTGCGGTGGCCGAGGCGGGCGAGGCCGATGGCGACGTTGAAGGGGCTGCCGCCGGGCCGGGCGCTGAATTCGGCACCCGCGCCGTGCCGGACCAGGTCGACGAGCGCCTCGCCGATCACGGTCACGGTCCCGTGCCGCGCGGTCATGTGGTCTGCTCCTGCCTCGGCGGCTCCGGCCTTGTCGGCCCGGCGCCGTCGGCTCCGGCGTGCCGGCCTCGGCGCTACGGCGGACGTCGTCGGCCGCGTGGATGCGGTCAGCCACGAGGGGTCTCCTCCCCGCGGATCTCGCCCGAGCCCCGCGCGATGAGGCGGGTCGGGACCGTGTGCGTCCTGGTGGGCCCGCAGTCGCCGTCGAGTCTTCGGAAGAGGATCTCGGCGGCGAGCTTGCCCATCGGCTCGATGTCCTGCGCGATGACCGTGATGCCCGGCCGGAGCATGTCGGCGAGCGGGAAGTCGTCGAACCCCACCATGGCCACCGATTCCTCCCGGCCCAGGGTGCGCAGCGCCCGGCTGGCGCCGATGGTGATCAGGTTCTGGCTGGTGAACAGGGCGGTCGGCGGGTCCGGCCGGGCCAGCAGCTTCGTGGTGGCCTCGATCGCCGCCGCCTCGGTGCTCGCCTCGTGCCAGACCAGGTCCGGGTCGGCGGGCAGGTGCGCGACCTCCAGGGCGTGCAGGTATCCGTCGAAGCGCTGGACGGCGGTGGAGATGGACATCCGGTCGCCGAGGTAGGCGATGCGCCGGTGCCCGGCGGCGAGCAGGTGGCGGACCGCGTTGACCGCGCCCTGCCGGTTGTCCGCGACCACGGCGTCGGCGTCCAGTTGCTTGGGCTCGCGGTCGACGAAGACCAGGCCCGTACCGGCGTTGCGCTCCCTGATCAGATAGCTGTGGTCGTGACCGGACGGCACGATCACCAGCCCGTCCACCCGGCGGTCGACGAGGGCGCCGGCCAGTTCCCGCTCGCGGGCGGGGTCCTCGTCCAGGCTGGCGACCAGGACCAGCACGCCGCGCTCGCGTGCCGCGTTCTCCACCGCGCGCATCAGCGTCCCGGAGTACGGGTTCGCGGCGTCCTCGACGAGCATCCCGATGGTGGCCGTGCGTCCGTCGCTGCGGCGCAGGTTGCTGGCCGTCAGGTTCGGCCGGTAGCCCAGCTTCTCGGCGGCGTCGCGCACCCTCGCCGCCATCGCGGGGTCGACGGTGCTGACCCCGTTGATCACGCGGGAGACGGTCTTGATGGCGACTCCGGCAAGCGCGGCCACGTCGCGCATGGTGGGACGGCTGCCGGGTCCGGACGGGGCTGGTACGCCCTGAGGCATCGTTGTCTCCTGTCATGCTGCGTTACCGACTCTGTTGTGTTGTGCACTTGCACGGGTGCCTTGACGCAGTCTCGCATACAGCGCAGGATCACGGCCCAGACATCGTTGTCCCAAAATCGTGCCAAGACCGCTCCGGAAGGGTTTCCATCATGGACTTGACGACACACGACGTGTCCGCCGCGAAAAACCGCCGTCGGCGCAGCCGGGCAGCCGCTGCCGCCGGACTCGTCGTCTGTCTGACCGGCGCGCTCGCGGCGTGCAACTCGTCGTCGGACAACGCCGGCGGCTCGGGCGGAAAGATCGGCGTCTCCCTGATCCTCAAGACGCTGACCAACCCCTACTTCGTGAGCATGGAGAAGGACGCCAAGGCCGCGGCGGCGAAGGACGACGTGAAGCTGACCGTGGCGGCGGGCGCGCAGGACGGTGACACCCAGTCCCAGATCACCGCCATCGACAACGCGATATCCCGCGGCGACAAGGGCATCCTGATCACGACCAACGGCGACGCGGTCAACTCGGCGCTCAAGCAGGCCAAGCAGGCCGGCCTGTACGTGATCGCGCTGGACACGGCGACGAACCCGGCCAGTGTCGCGGACATCACGTACGCCACCGACAACACGCAGGCGGGCCGGCTCGACGGCCAGTACGCGGCGGCGGCGCTGGGCGGCAAGCCGGCGGTCATCGCCATGCTGGACCTGTTCAACAACCAGGTCGTCTCGGTGGACATCGACCGCGACCACGGCTTCCTCGAAGGCATGGGCATAGACCCGGGCAGCACCACCGAGAACGGCAAGGAGGCCAAGTCCGGCAAGTACTCCGGCGGCACCTACACCATCGCGTGCCACCAGCCCACCACCGGCGCGATCGACGGCGGCCGCACGGCGATGGAGAACTGCCTGTCGGCCAACCCCCGGATCAACGTGGTCTACGCCATCAACGAACCGGCCGGCCAGGGCGCCTACAACGCGCTCAAGGCCGCGGGCAAGACCGGCCAGGCCGCCGTGTACGCGATCGACGGCAGCTGCGCCGGCCTGAAGTCCGTCACCAGCGGCCAGTTCGCCGCCGACGCCGTCCAGTACCCGGGCAAGATGGCCGCCTCGGCGTCGACTCGATCGCCAAGCTGGCCAAGGGCGGCTCCAAGCCGAGCGTGACCAAGGGCAAGACGTTCTACGACACCGGGACGGCGCTGGCCGCGGCCAAGCCCGAGACGGGTGTGACCGTCCAGTCGCCGAGCGCCGCCGCGTCGGCCTGCTGGGGGAGCTGAACCCGCCCCGGTCCCGGGGCCGGACCGCCCCGGGACCGGGCCCGACCGCGGGCCCCAGCCACGCCACCCGAGCGGCTCGGGCCGACAGGCCAGTATCTGAAGGGACACCTGTGAGTATCCAAGCCGACGGCGACGCCACCACGGCAACGGCGGAGGACTTCCTCAACCGACCGGCCACCTTGGGCCAGCGCATCCACGCGGTACTGCACCGCCAGCCGGCCCTGAGCCCGGCCATCGTCCTGGTGCTCGCCGGAGTGGTGTTCTCGCTGAGCAGCAGCCGCTTCTACCAGTTGGAGAACCTCTCCCTCGTCGCACAGCAGGTCGCCGTCATCGGCTCGCTCGCCGTCGGGCAGACGCTGATCATCCTCACGGCCGGCATCGACCTGTCGGTGGGCGCGGTGATGGTGCTCGCGTCGCTGGTGATGTCGAAGCTGGTCGCCGACCACGGGGTGCCCGGGGTCTTCGCGCTCCTGCTCGGCGCGGCCGTCGCCGTCGCGGCGCAGGCGGTCAACGGCCTGCTGGTGACCCGGATCAAGCTGCCCCCGTTCATCGTCACGCTCGGCACGCTGAGCATCTTCACCGCGCTGACCCTGATCTACGCCAAGGGCCAGACGGTGTCGCTGGACCCGGGCGCCTTCCTGCTGTGGAGCGCGAAGTCCGTCTCGATCGGCTCGCTCCACCTGACCACCGGCGTCCTGCTGATGATCGCGCTGTACGCGGTGGTCGGGTTCGCCCTGCGGTACACCGGCTGGGGGCGGCACCTGTACGCGGTGGGCGACGACGTCGAGGCCGCCCGGCTGGCCGGGATCAAGGTGAACCGGGTGCTGCTGAGCGCCTACATGGCGGCCGGCTTCGCCATCGCGGTGGGTGCCTGGATATTGGTGGGGCGGGTCGGCGGCGGTGACCCGAACAGCGGCCTGAACGCGAACCTGGAGTCCATCACCGCCGTGGTCATCGGCGGCACCAGCCTGTTCGGCGGACGCGGTGTGGTGTTCGGCTCGCTGATCGGCGCGTGCATCGTCCAGGTCTTCGTCAACGGCCTGGCGCTGGCCGGCATCGACCCGAACTACCAAGTCCTGTCAGTCGGCGTCCTCGTGATCGCGGCTGTGTCCGTCGACCAGTGGATCCGGAGTGTGAAGGCATGACCGCGGACATGACCAAGGGCGAGACCGTACGCACGCCCGTCCTGGAGGCCAGGGGCCTGGTCAAGCTGTTCGGCCGGGTCGTGGGCCTGGACGACGTCGACCTGACGCTGCACAGCGGCGAGGTGCTCGCCGTGATCGGCGACAACGGCGCCGGCAAGTCCACGCTGATCAAGTGCCTGTCCGGCGCGCTGTCCCCGGACCGGGGCGAGATCCGCGTCGACGGGTCCCCGGTGCAGTTCAAGGTGCCGCAGGACGCCCGCGACGCCGGGATCGAGACGGTCTACCAGACCCTCGCCGTCGCCCCGGCCCTGGACATCGCGAGCAATCTCTTCCTCGCCCGGGAGATCCGCCGCAAGGGCCTGCTCGGCTCGGTGCTGCGGATGCTCGACACCGGTGAGATGCGCCGCCAGGCCGCCGACCACATCAAACGGCTCGGCATCAGCACACTTCAGAACATCGACCAGGCGGTGGAGACCCTCTCCGGCGGCCAGCGCCAGGCCGTGGCGGTCGCCCGGGCCGGCGCCTTCGGCGGCAAGGTCGTCATCCTGGACGAGCCGACCGCCGCCCTCGGGGTCCGCGAGAGCGGGCAGGTGCTCAAGCTGGTCAGGGACCTGCGCGACCAGGGCCTGGGCGTCATCCTGATCAGCCACAACATGCCCAACGTCTTCGAGGTGGCCGACCGGGTGCACATCCAGCGCCTCGGTGCGCTGCGCCGGGGTCATCACCCCGAGGACGCACTCGATGGAGGACGCCGTCGCCATCATGACCGGCGCCAGGAAGCTCACCCCCGACAAGGGCTGACCACCCGGGCGGCGCCGCCCGCCGAGGTGCGCCACCAGGACCGTGTACGGGGGCCCCGGACGGAAGTCACGCCGTCCGGGGCCCCGGCCGTGCCCGGACACTATTTTCTTGTGCCATCGAATTAATCTGCCGCAGCCCCACGGGCCGACCACCCATGGCGGACTCACGGCTCCTCCAATTGCCCGATAATTGCGCCCATAGCGACCCATGACCCACGCGGGTCCTCCGGCGGCCCAGCCGCCCTGAGGGATGTCGCTTTGGTAACGGCGTATTTTCTTCCTTGACGCATGAAAATCGACTGGCCAGACTCCCCGTCATCCGATCGCAACGAGAGGGCCCCGGTCGCCGGGGCCCGCCCCGGCATGCCGGGGCTCGCGACCGCGCCCCGCACATCCGTCCGCCCGCCTGCCGCACCAACGGGCGGAGCCCACCGCTTCAGTTCGTGGAGGCTACGTTGACGATTTCGAGAAGGTCCCTGGTCACAAGGGCAGGTACGGCCGCACTGGGCGGCCTGGGCGTCACGGCGCTGGGCCGCGCGCAGGCG
Organism: uncultured Actinomycetota bacterium; assembly: GCA_963820715.1. Lineage (GTDB taxonomy): Bacteria > Actinomycetota > Actinomycetes > Streptomycetales > Streptomycetaceae > Actinacidiphila. Next base: position 30,649 of record CAWGAU010000016.1, read on the forward strand.
TTCGCCGAACCGGGCGGTGCCGCGGGGACCACAAGTGCCGCGGACCGGGCGGCGGTTGCCGGCGCCGGCGACGCGATGGCGGGCGCGCTGCCCGGCAACAGCCGCGACAGCGTCTTCACCCGCGGCGGGGTGGGCCCCAAGTACTGGACGGTCTACGGCTGGGACTACCCCAACAACGCCGCGCTGCCGGAGTCGGTGTGGCAGCAGAACATCGACTGGGTCGCCGAGGTGTTCCGCCCCTACGGCTACGACATGGTGTGCACCGACGGGTGGATCGAGGGCTCGTCGCGCACCAACCGGCACGGCTACATCACCAGCTACAACGACTCCTGGAGCCACGACTGGACGTACTGGGCACGCTACCTGCGGGCCCGCCGGATGCAACTGGGCGTCTACTACAACCCGTTGTGGGTCCACAAGGCGGCCGTCGCCGACCGGCGCAAGACCGTGGCGGGCCGCCCCGACATCGCGATCGCCGACATCGTGGCCGAGGGCGACTTCTTCGGCGGCGGCATCGGCGGGGACACCCTGTACTGGGTGGACGTCACCAGGGACGGCGCCAAGGAGTACATCCAGGGCTACGTCCGGTACTTCCGCGACCTGGCCGTGCCGTTCCTGCGGATCGACTTCCTCGGCTGGTACGAGACCGGCACCGACCAGAACCTCAGCACCCCGGTCGGCGTCGCCCACGGCAGCGCCGCCTACGCCACCGCCCTTGAGTGGATGAGCGAGGCCGCCGGCGACGACATCGAACTGAGCCTGGTCATGCCGAACCTGTTCGGCCACGCCGCCACGGAGATCCTGTACGGCGACATGGTGCGCATCAACAACGACGCGCAGAACGGCGGTTGGGGCAACCTGTCCGGCGGCCGCCAGGGCTGGCAGGACCTGTGGTCGCAGTGGAACAACCCGTTCCTGGGCTTCACCGGCTTCGCCGACCGCTCCGGGCGCGGACAACTCGTCCTGGACGGCGACTTCCTGGTGCTGAACGGCTTCGCCGACGACGAGGAGCGCCGTACCGCCGTCAGCCTGTTCACCATGGCCGGCTCGCCGCTGGCGATCGCCGACCGGGTCGACACCATCGGCGCGGGCGCGGAGTTCTACACCAACCCCGAGGTACTGGCCCTGCACGACCAGGGCCTGGCCGGCAAGCCGTACTTCCACAGCAGCACCCCGTACTCCGTGGACGCCGCCGCCCGCGACAGCGAGCGCTGGGCCGGCCAACTGCCCGACGGAAGCTGGGCGGTGGGCCTGTTCAACCGCGGCGACGGCCCCGGCCCGGCCACCAGGGCCCTCGACTTCGCCGCCGATCTGGGCATCACCGGCCCGGCGGACGTCCGCGACCTGTGGGCGCACCGCGACCTGGGCGCGCTCACCGGCCTGTCCACGAGCCTGGCCCCGCACGCCTGCCAACTGGTCCGGATCGAGCCGCACGAGCGGGTGCGCCGCTACCAGGCGGCGTTCGCCGCCTGGGGCGGCGGGGCGATGTTCGCCAACGACCACACCGGCCACAGCGCCATGGGCTTCGCCGACGGCCTGGGCACCGTCGGCGCCACCGTGACCTTCGCGGTCGAGGCCCTCCGCAGCGGACCGCAGCAGGTCCGCCTGCGCTACGCCAACGCCACCGGCGCGGCGTCCACCGCGACGCTTTCGGTGCGCACCGAGGCCGGGGACGGCGTCCACCCGCCCGGCCGGGTGTCCTTCCCCGCCCTGGCCGACTGGGACACCTGGGGCACGGTCACCACCGAGGTGACGCTGCGCCGCGGCGTCAACCTGCTGACTGTGGCGCGCACCGACCAGGACACTGGCTCGATCAGCCTGAACCACCTGGAGTTCGACGCCTGAGCCGGCGCCGGCCGCCCGCCCCGCACGATCCTGAGGGAGACCCGCCCATGCCCAGCCGCGAATCCGCCCCCCAGGCCGCCTCCGTCGCCGAGTTGATCGGCGAGGACACCCGCGCCGAGATCTTCGGCCTGGTGCTGACGGCCGGTCCCATCTCGCGGACCCGGCTGGCCGAGCGGCTCGGCATGGCGCCCTCCACCATCACCCGGCTGCTTCCGCCGCTGCTGGAGGCGGGCTACCTGCGCGAGGCGGCCACCGAGGCCATCGGCCGCGGCCGGCCGCAACGGCTGCTGAGCGTCAACCTCGAACGCCACCTGGTGGTCGGCGTCAAGATCGCCCCCAACCATGTGACCGCCGTGGTCACCGACATGGGAGCCCAGGTGCTGGCCCGTACCGAACTGCCGCTGGCCGACTGCCGTCCGGCCACCGCCCTGGACACCGCGGCGCGGGCCGCCCGGCGGCTGCTGGACGGCATGCCCGACGACCGGCAGCGCACCCTGGGCATGGGCGTGGGCCTGTCCGGCCATGTGGACGCCACCACCGGCACCTGCCGCTACTCCAGCCTGCTGGGCTGGACCGACGTCCCGGTCGCGGCTCCCCTGGCCCGGGCCACCGGGCTGCCGACCACCGTCGGCAACGACGTCAACGCCCTTGTCGTGGCCGAGCGCTGGTTCGGCAGCGGCCGGGACGTGGACACCTTCGCCGTGGTGACCGTCGGCCCCGGCATCGGCTGCGGCCTGCTGCTGGACGGCGCCCTGTTCACCGGGGCCAGCGGGCTGGCCGCCGAGTTCGGCCACATCCCGCTGGACCCGGCCGGACCCACCTGCACCTGCGGGCGGCGCGGCTGCCTGGAGGCCCTGGCCTCCAGCGGCGCCGTCCTGACCCGGCTGCTCCAGGCAGGCGTCCACTGCGCCGACTTCGACCAGGCCGCCGAACTGGCCCGCACCGGAACCGGCCGCGACGCGCACGCCGCACGCGCGGCCTTCGCCGCCGCGGGCGACGCGCTGGGCCGGGGCCTGGCGACCCTGTGCAACCTGCTCAATCCCAGCAAGATCATCCTCGCGGGTGAGGGAGTCACCACCCACGACCTGTTCCGCCCCGCCATGGACGACGCGCTGGCCTACCACGCCTTCTCCACCGCGGCCGCCGACTGCGAGATCCACCTCGACCCGGTGACCGACGACCTGTGGGCCCGCGGCGCCGCCAGCCTCGTGCTGCGCGACACCGTCCGGGCGCCCCTGTCCTGACCCCGGGCCTCAGCGGCGCCCCCGCACGACCCCGCACGTCCCCGTCCGGAGCCGTCACGCGGTGACCGCAACCGCCGCCCAGTGCCCGGCATCCGACGACCGCATCCGCGCAACCGCGAAAGGCGAACCGCCTCCGATGTCCTCGACGTCCTCCTTCCGACCCGCCCCCGCCTGGCTGACCGACGCCGTCCTGTACCAGATCTACCCGCAGAGCTTCGCCGACTCCGACGGCGACGGCATCGGCGACTTCGCCGGCATCACCGCCCGCCTGGACCACCTGCACTGGCTCGGCGTCACCGCGCTCTGGCTCAACCCGTGCTTCGTCTCGCCCTTCCGCGACGCCGGATACGACGTCAGCGACTACCTGGACGTCGCGCCCCGCTACGGCACGCGCGAGGACCTCGCCGAACTCGTCGGCCAGGCCCGCCGCCGGGGCATCCGCGTCCTGCTGGACCTCGTCGCCGGGCCACACCTCCGACCAGCACCCCTGGTTCCTGCGCGCGGCCGGCGACCCCGCCGACGACCGCTACATCTGGACAGCCGAACAGCCCCTGCCGCAGGGCTTCGTGCCCTCCCCCGGCACCCGCCCCGGCGGCTACCTCCCCAACTTCTTCGACTCCCAGCCCGCCCTCAACTTCGGCTACGCACGCCAGCGACCCGGCCGAACCCTGGCGCGGGTCCACCGACGCCCCCGGCCCCCGCGCCAACCGCGCAGGCCCTGCGCGACATCATGGACCACTGGCTGGGCGTCGGCGTCGCCGGTTTCCGCGTCGACATGGCCGCCTCGCTGGTCAAGGACGACCCCGGCACGACGGAGACCGCGCGGATCTGGACCGACCTGCGCCACTGGCTCGACCGCGCCCACCCCGACGCCGTCCTGATGTCCGAATGGGGCGACCCCGCCGTCTCCGTCCCGGCCGGCTTCCACGCCGACTTCTTCCTCCAGTTCGGCGGCCCCACCGACGGCCGCCCCCTGCGCTCGCTGTGGAACACCCGCACCGGCACCGACCACGACCAGTGGGACCCCGTCCCCTGCTACTTCGACGCCGCCGGCAGCCGGCTCCCTGACCACCTTCGCCACGGCCTACGACGACGCCCTCGCCGCCATCGGGGAACCCGGCCGCATCGCCCTGCCCACCGCCAACCACGACTTCTCCCGCCTGGTCTGCGCCCCCCGCACCGCCGCCCACGCCGCGGCCGCCTTCGCCTTCCAGATGACCTGGCCCACCCTCCCCGCCGTCTACTACGGCGACGAGATCGGCATGCGCTACCTCCCCGACCTGCCCGACACCGAGGGCAGCGTCCTCGGCCCCCGCTACAACCGCGCCGGGTCCCGTACCCCCATGCAGTGGGACGCCAGCCCCAACGCCGGCTTCTCCACCGCCCCCGCCGACCGCCTCTACCTCCCGGTCGACCCCGACCCCGGCCGCCCCACGGTCGCGGCGCAGCGCGACGACCCCGCCTCGCTCCTCAACACCGTCCGCACCCTCATCCACCTGCGCCGCGACACACCCCAACTCGGCCCCGCCGGCGGCCTGGACCTGCTCCACGCCGGCTACCCCCTGGTCTACCTGCGCGGCGGGCAGCCACCTCGTCGCCGTCAACCCCAGCGCCGCCACCGCCGCGGTCACCGTGAACGGCCGCGCCCTGGGCACCGCCACCGCCCTCCTCAACCGCGGCGTCACGCTCACCGGCGACACGGTCGCCGTCGAACCCCACGGCTACGGCGTCTTCACCCTCGCCGAGGGCTGATCGGCGCCCGGGGCCGCACCGTTCCCGGCCGAGCGGGCGGCAGGGTCAGGGTCAGCGCGGCACCCTGATCCGCAACTCGTAGAGCCGGGTGACCTGTGACGGGCTGTCGTTGTTGTCCGAGACCAGGTAGAGCGTGCGCCAGCCCCGGTATCGTCCCCGTCGTCGCCGGCGCGCTCACGGCCATGCCCTCGACGTTGTCGAGCAGCGGGTTGGACTGCGTCTGCCGGACCTTCACCTGGCCCGGGCTGCCGGCCGGGCACTTGGCGAGGTCGAACAGCAGGGCGGTGTCGGCGAAGGTGTCGGCGGGCTGCTGGTAGAGGGAGGTGATGTCGGTGACGTCCTTGGTCTTCGCCGTGCCGAGCGAGAGCGTGTACACCCGCACCGCGTTGCCGACCCCGCCGATGTAGTTCCGCTCCAGCGCGAGCAGTTGGTCGTTCCCCACCACGGCCAGTTCCGAGAGGTACAGGCCCGCGTCGGTCTCGAAGGCGTACTGCCGGTCCATGGTGTACCGGCCGCCCGGGGTGCCCCGGTAGCGCTGTATACGGAGCCGGTAGCTGCCCTGGGAATCGCCGTCGATGCCGAGCGGCGCCTCCAGGCCGGCGTAGAGGTAGCGGCCGTCCGGCGTCGCGGCCAACGACTCCAGCGTGCGGCCGTCCTGCGCCTGCCCGCCGTTCTCCACGGTCCTGAACGGCTTCGGGATGGGCAGCGGATCGCCGACCTCCCGGCCGGCCGCCACACTGAAGCGCCGGATGGCCGGCCCCACCTCGGAGGCGACCAGCACGGTCTTGCCGCCCTTTTCGAGCACCAGGCCCTCGCCGTCGAAGCCGCTGGCGAACGTCGAGCCGCCGGCGTTCCGGAGCGTGGTCGCGGTGCGGGCCCGCGGGGCCAGCCGGTCCGGCGAATCGCCGGGTTCCCGAAGCGTGACGGGGAAGATCCGCCCCGGGTTGTTGTCGGGGAGCACGTAGGCCGTGGAAGGGCCGGTCAGCGCGAGCGAGGACAGCCCGGAGACGTCCTCGTCCTCTATCGCCACGCCGTCGAGGGCGTCGGAGTAGCTGAGCAGGGTGGCGTTCGGCGAGCACGCGCCGCCCGGCCGGCGGGGGAAGGCGTGGTCGCGCAGCCAGTGCTCCCCGGGCAGGACGGCCATGCCCGCGACGAAGACCAGCGCGGCGGCCCCGGCCCCCAGTGCCCGGCGGGCGGTGCGGCTCCCCCGGCTCTCCGGCGGGGGAACGGGCGCCGGCGGCGGGAGCAGCGCCAGATTGCGCACGAACGGCCGCAGTCCCACGCCGTTGCGGTCCTGCTGCTCGGGCACGGGCTTGTCGGCCGCCCTCAGCCGGGCCCTGACCTCCATGAAGCAGTCCCCCAGGGACAGCGCCTGCGGGCCGTCGGGCACGCCCGCGCGCAGCACGTCCACGAGCGTGCCGGTGAAGACGGTGCGCCCCTCCCGGCCGGCCGCCAGTGCCCTGCGGTTCTGGGCGGTGGACGTCATGAAGTACGACCCCTGCACGTCCTGCATGCCCACGGGGACGTCCAGCGTGCCGTCCGCCATCTGCTCCAGCGCCTTGCCGCTGTAGCAGCAGTCGAGGATCACCGCCCGGCACCTGGCCGAGCCGTGGTCCTTGATCGCCCGGCGCACCCACCGGAAGGGGACGGCGGTGTCCGGCTCGCGGCGCACCGTGCCGGTGAGGGTCAGGTACAACTGGTCCTCGTCCGGGTCGATGAGCCCGTGCCCGGAGTAGTAGACGAGCAGCCCGTCCTCGGCGCGCTTGGCCATCTCCCGTACCGGGTCGACCAGTTCGGCCGCCGTCCGCGGATTGGGCACCACCCGCACGCGGTCCTCCGGCACCCCCCAGATCCGCTTGTCGGTCAGCACCGCCTTGAGTTCGGCGAGGTTCTTGGTCACCCCGGGCAGGCGGTCGAGCTCGGTGTAGGCGTCCACGCCGATCAGGACGCAGGCCGAGCGGGCCGGGTCGATGCGCCGCAGCTCGCGGTGGTCGGCCTCCGGCACGGTCACTCGCCCCCTTCGGGGCCGCCGCCCAGCGCGCGCCGTACGGCCTCCTCGTCACCGCCGCGGACCACGATCGTGATGCTGGAGCGCGGGCGCCGGGATTCCCGCCACGCCGCGTAGGCCACCGCCAGTTGACCGACGCCGGCGCCGGCGGACAGCACCGCCACCACCGCGTCGAAGGCGCCGCCCATCTCACCGGGAGGCGCCTCGTCGTCGGGGATGATCCGGGCAAGCTCGCGCAGCTCCCGGTCGTCCGATAACCACTGGTACAGAGAGCTGAGCTCCTGCTCGCTCCCGCTGCCGCTCAGCTCGAACCTGATCCGCATCCCACTCCCCCGGCGAGTGCGCAAGACATGTCCCGGTGTGCGATTCTCCCTGCCACGGCGGCCTCCGGTGGAGGAAGTCGCCGTTTCGCCCCTTTGCAAGGCTCCTCCTCGGCGCCGGGAATGGCTACGGCCCGGGGCTCAGACCTTTGCGCCGTTCCGGTCGCGATGGGCGGTGGGGGCCGTGCGGGTGATGGCGAGCAGGGCGACGTCGTCGGCGAGCCGGTCGCCGGTGTGGGCGATCAGGTCGTCGTGGATGCGGCGCAGCAGGACGTCCGGCGGGGCCGGGGGGAAGGCGAGACCCGCTCGGCCAGCGGGTAGAAGCCCCCTGCGGGGAGCGGGCCTCGATCACGCCGTCGGTGTAGAGCAGCAGCAGGTCGCCGGGGTCGAAGGCGAACGGGTGGCTGCGCTGCCCCGCGGAGGGCAGCTCGCGCAGGCCCAGCGGCGGCGCGGGTACGGCGGTGCAGGACGGTGACCTCCCGGTCCCCAGCAGGAGCGGCGGCGGATGCCCGCAGTTGATCATCCGGGCGGCGTCGTCGTCGTCGGGGATGTCGAGGACGAGGGCGGTGACGAAGTGCTCGCCCGGGTCGTCCGTAGCGTCGGTGACCTCGTCCAGGTCCCGGCCGACGCTCTCCTCCAGCGCCTCCACGAGATTCGCCAGCGTGTCGTAGCGGTGGACGCCCTCGCGGAAGGCGCCCAGCACCACCGACGCCTCGCCGATCGCGGCCAGCCCCTTGCCCCGGACGTCTCCGATGATGACGCGGCTGCCGTCGGAGCCGCTGCGCAGGACGGCGAACAGGTCGCCGCCGATCTGCGTGTCGTCGTCTGCGGTGAGGTACAGCCACGAGACCCGCAGCGGGCCGACGCGCTCGGACGGCGGTCGCAGCAGGACGCGCTGCGCGGTCTCGGCCACCATCCTGACCCGGCCGAGCTGCGGCTGCGCCGCTCGCGGACGTAGCAGAAGAAGACGACCAGCACGGACAGCAGCACCAGCGCGACGAACTGCCACACGTGGTTGGCGGTGCCCACTCCCCCGTGGAAGACGCGATGAGCACCAGGGCGCCGTCCGCGACGAGTCCGACCAGCGCGGTGGGCCGGGTCGGCGAAGGACGCGGTCAGCGTGGGCGCGATGACCAGCAGCGGGCCCAGGTGGACGTTGGACGGGGACGCGACGGCCGCGACCGTGATCACGACCACCAGGCACAGGGGGACGGCGAGCAGCGCGCGGCTCGACGTCCTGGGTCTGCAGGTCGTCCAGCCGGTGGAGG
>CAWGAU010000017.1:0-127873 GCA_963820715.1 uncultured Actinomycetota bacterium
CGTTCACCCCTTTCCCCGGGCCGCTCGCTTCGGTCCTACGGTCCTGCCTCGTGCCCGGCCGCCGCCCCGCTCGGCGCCGTGCCCAGCCTCAGTGTCGCGCGCACACGTCCGCACCGGACAGCGACATCCGTCACAGCCCGCGTCTCCCCCGTGGCCGGCTCTAGTGCTTGGCCGACAGGAACCCGATCCGCTCGTAGACCGTCGGCCAGCGTCACCGCCGCCACGGACCGCGCCTTCTCGGCGCCCTCGGCGAGGATCGCGTCGAGCGTGCCCGGGTCCTCGGCCAGGATCTGCTCGGTGCGCTCGCTTGAACGGCGTGACGTCTCGGTGACGAGCTCGGCGAGGTCCTTCTTGAGGTCGCCGTAGCCCTTGCCGTCGTACGCGTGCTCGAGGTCGGCGACGGCGCGGCCGGTGAGGGCGGCGTGAGATCGCGAGCAGGTTGGAGACGCCCGGCTTGTGCCGCTCGTCGAAGCGGATCTCGCGCTCGGTGTCGGTGACCGCGCCGACCGGATCTTCTTCGCCGAGACCCTCGGCTCGTCGAGCAGGTTCACCAGGCCCTTCGGCGACGCCGCCGACTTGCTCATCTTCGCGGTCGGGTCCTGCAGGTCGAAGATCTTGGCGGTCTCCTTGACGATGTACGGCTCCGGCACGGTGAAGGTGTCGCCGTAGCGCGCGTTGAACCGCTGCGCCAGGTCGCGGGTCAGCTCGAGGTGCTGGCGCTGGTCCTCGCCGACCGGCACCTGCGTCCGCCTGGTACAGCAGGATGTCGGCGACCTGCAGGATCGGGTACGTGAACAGGCCGACGGTGGCCCGGTCCGCGCCCTGCTTGGCGGACTTGTCCTTGAACTGCGTCATCCGGGACGGCCTCGCCGAAGCCGGTCAGGCAGTTCATCACCCAGGCGAGCTGCGCGTGCTCGGGCACGTGGCTCTGGACGAACAGCGTGCAGCGGTCCGGGTCCAGGCCGGCGGCCAGCAGCTGGGCGGCGGCGAGCCGGGTGTTCGCCCGCAGCGTCGCCGGGTCCTGCGGCACGGTGATCGCGTGCAGGTCGACCACCATGTAGAAGGCGTCGTGCGACTCCTGCAGCGCCACGTACTGCCGGATCGCACCCAGGTAGTTGCCGAGGTGGAAGGAGCCGGCGGTGGGCTGGATGCCGGAGAGGGCGCGGGGACGCGGAGTGGCCATGCCCCCATTCTCTCAGGTCGCACCCGTCCTCCCATACCCCCCGGCCGACCCCGTCACCGCCGCCGGATCTGCGCCGCACGGCCGCCGGCGCCGCAGGGTTTCGCGTTTCTCCAGAGGTTTCGCGCGCTTTTCGGTGAGCGACGATAGAAAGGGGCACCACCCCGCCCCGCTCCAGGCCAGGGCCTGGCTCCTGACGCACGACGAACGGAGTACGCACGTGACCACCATCCCCACCCCGGCCGTCACCGCCGACACGGTCCCCGGCGCGGTCCCCGGCCCGACCGCCGGGACCGCTCCCGCCTCGCCCACCGACCGCGAGATCGCGGCCGTCGAGGCGCACAGCGCGCACAACTACCACCCGCTGCCGGTCGTCATCGCCTCCGCCGAAGGCGCCTGGGTCACGGACGTCGAGGGGCGGCGGTACATCGACATGCTCGCCGGCTACTCGGCGCTCAACTTCGGCCACGGCAACCCCCGGCTGATCGCGGCGGCCAAGGCGCAGCTCGACCGGGTCACCCTGACCTCACGAGCCTTCCACCACGACCGGTTCGCCGAGTTCTGCGAGGCGCTGGCCGAGCTGTGCGGCATGGAGATGGTGCTGCCGATGAACACCGGCGCGGAGGCGGTGGAGACCGCGATCAAGACCGCGCGCAAGTGGGGCTACCAGGTCAAGGGCGTCCCCGCCGGCCGGGCCAAGATCGTCGTCGCCGACGGCAACTTCCACGGCCGCACCACCACGATCATCAGCTTCTCCACCGACCCCGAGGCCCGCGCCGACTTCGGCCCGTACACCCCCGGCTTCGAGGTGGTCCCCTACGGCGACCTGGCCGCGCTGCGAGGCCGCGATCGACGACGACGACCGTCGCCGTCCTGCATCGAGCCGATCCAGGGCGAGGCCGGCGTCCTGGTGCCGCCGCCCGGCTACCTGCGCCGGCGTCCGCCGGATCACGCGCCGAGCGGAACGTGCTGTTCATCGCCGACGAGATCCAGTCCGGGCTCGGCCGCACCGGCCGCACCTTCGCCTGCGAGCACGAGGACGTCGTGCCGGACGTCTACGTCCTCGGCAAGGCGCTGGGCGGCGGCATCGTGCCGGTGTCCGCCGTGGTCTCCAGCCGGGCGGTGCTCGGCGTCTTCCGCCCCGGCGAGCACGGCTCCACGTTCGGCGGCAACCCGCTGGCCTGCGCGGTCGGCCTGGAGGTCGTCGCCATGCTGCGCACCGGCGAGTACCAGCAGCGCGCCACCCGAACTCGGCGCGCACCTGCACCGCGAACTGGCCGACATCGTCGGCCACCGGCGTCGGTCACCGCGGTCCGCGGCCGCGGCCTGTGGGCCGGCGTGGACGTCGACCCCGCCCTCGGCACCGGCCGCGACGCTGACCGAGTCGCTGCTCGACCCGACGGCGTCCTCGCCAAGGACACCCACGGCTCCACCATCCGGCTGGCCCCGCCCCTGACCATCTCCAAGGACGACCTCGACTGGTCGCTCGGGCAGCTCCGCAAGGCGCTCACCCGGTAGCCCCCGGCGCGGGCGGTGCGCGCCGCCGATGACGGCCCGCCGCCCGCGCCCCCGTAGAGTCGCTCCCGTGTTGACGGCAATGATCTGCGCCCTCGGGGCATCCGCCTGCTTCGGTCTGGCCACCGCCCTGCAAGCCAGGGGGGCCCGGACCGCGGAGCCGGGGTCGGGCGCCGCCAACCTGCTGGTGTCGGCCGCCCGCCAACTCCCTTACATCCTCGGCCTCGCCGTGGACGCCGCCGGCTTCGTCCTGGAGATCATCGCCCTGCGCTCGCTGCCCGTGTACGCCGTCGGCGCCGCGCTGGCGGCGAGCCTCGCGGTCACCGCGGTCGTCGCCGGGCCCCTGCTCGGCGCCCGCCCGCGCGGCAAGGAGTGGGCGGCGGTGGTCGCGGTCTGCGCCGGTCTGGCCGTCCTGGCGCTGGCCTCGGGCAAGGAGGGCGGCAGCCACGGCAGCCCCGCCCTGCGCTGGTGGCTGCTGGCCGCCGCCCTGCTCGTACTGGCCCTGGGCGCGGGCACCGGCCGGCTGACCCGGCTGACGCCCACCGCCCGCTCCGCGGTCCTCGGCCTGGCCGCCGGCCTCGGCTTCGGCGTCGTGGAGGTCGCCGTGCGCCTGCTGGACCCGCTCACCGTCCGCGGCGTGCTCACCAGCCCCGCGCTCTACGCCTTGCTCGTCGGCGGCGCGGCCGCCTTCCTGCTGCTCACCTCGGCGCTGCACCGCGGCTCGGTCACCGCGGCCACCGCCGGGATGGTGCTCGGCGAGACCATCGGCCCCGCGCTGGTCGGCGTCCTGGCGCTGGACGACCGGACCCGGGCGGGGTGGGCCCCGGCGGCGGTGGCGGGCTTCGCCCTCGCGGTCCTCGGCGCCCTGGCGCTGGCCCGGTTCGGCGAGGGCGGCGAATCCGCCGAGGCGGCCGAGCCCTACGAAGCGGCCGGCCCCGATCCCGTCACGCCCGGATCTGCGGAGTCTTCCGGCACGTCACCCCGATCCGGTTCCACGCGTTCATCGTCGCGCACATCGCGATGAGCCGCGGCAGTTCGTCCTCGTCGAAGAGCGCGGCGGCCTCGTCGTAGACGGCGTCCGGCACGCCGTGCGACCCGACGAGCTGTGTGGTTGCTTCGGCCAGCGCGAGCGCGGCCCGCTCGCGGGCGGTGAAGAACGGCGTCTCGCGCCACAGGGCCAGCCCGATCACCTTCTGCTCGGACACCCCGAGCCCGCGGGCGTCGGCGCTGTGCAGGTCGACGCAGAACGCGCACCCGTTGAGCTGGGAGACCCGGAGCCGGACGAGTTCACGGACGACGGGGTCGAGCCCGGCCGAGGCGGCCTGGTCCAGCGCGATCAGCGCCCGGTGGAAGTCGGGCGCCTTGGCCTCTAAGTCGATCCGGCGGGCGGGGGCGGGGACGGTGTCGTGTGCGGCTCCGGCCGCGGTGGAGATCGTGGTCATGATCCCACCGTATATGCGAAGTGGCCCTGCCCTGTGGTCCACTTGACAAATGGATCAACGGGCCAATCCGCCGCGGGCGGGCACGGCGCGGGCGGCTTCGGGCCCGCCGGCCCGGCCCGCTCCGGACTCGCCGGCACCGGCCGCCCCGGCGCCGGGGACGACGGCCCGCGGCGCCGGCTACGACCTGCTGCTCGACCTCGCCGCCCAGCGCGAGCGCGGCGCGGGCGTTCGTAGCGGGCTGGAGGCGGCGCTGCGCGAGGCGATCCGCGACGGCCGGCTCGCCCCCGGCGCCCGGCTGCCCTCCAGCCGCACCCTCGCCCGCGATCTGGGCCTGGCCCGCAACACCGTCGCCGACGCCTACGGCCAGCTCGTCGCCGAGGGCTGGCTCACCGCCCGGCAGGGTTCGGGCACCACCGTCGCCGCCCGCCCCGCCTCCGTCGGACCCTCGTCCCCGCGCCGCGCCCCCGGCCCCCGCGCCACGCACCGCGCCGGCCTCGTGCCCGACGCCGTCGGCCTGCCCTACTCCCTGTGGCCCGGCTCCCCCGACGTCTCGTCCTTCCCCCGCGCCGCCTGGGCAGCCGCCGCCCGCCGCGCGCTGGCCGAGGCGCCCAGCGAGGCGTTCGGCTACGGCGACCCGCGCGGCCGCCCCGAACTGCGGGCCGCGCTGAGCGACTACCTCGCCCGGGTCCGCGGCGTGCGCGCCGACCCCGAACTCCTCGTCGTCTGCACCGGGTTCGTCCAGGCGGTCGGCCTGCTGGCCCGCGCCCTGCACGGCCACGGCGCCCGCCGTATCGCCGTCGAGGAGCTCGGCTTCCCCGACACCCGTGCCCTGCTGCGCGCCGCAGGGCTCGACGTCGTGGCACTGCCGCTCGACCAGGACGGCGCCCGGATCGACGCGCTGGACGCCGGCACCCACGCCGTCCTGCTCACCCCCGCCCACCAGTTCCCGACCGGCGTGCGCCTCTCGCCCGCGCGGCGCACCGCCGTCACCGCCTGGGCGCGGGCCACCGGCGGCCTGGTGATCGAGGACGACTACGACGGCGAGTTCCGCTACGACCGCCAGCCGGTCGGCGCCCTCCAGGGACTCGACCCCGACCACGTCGTCTACGCCGGCACCGCCAGCAAGAGCCTCGCCCCCGGCCTGCGGCTCGCCTGGATCACCGTGCCGCCCCACCTGATGGACGCCGTGCTGCGCGAGAAGCGGATGGCCGACCACCACTCGCCGGTGCTGGACCAGCTCACGTTCGCGGAGTTCATCGGCTGCGGCGCGCACGACCGGCACGTGCGGCGGATGCGGCTGCGCTACCGCGACCGCCGCGACACGCTGCTGGCCGCGCTCGCGGAGAAGGTCCCCGCCGTCCGCGTCTCCGGCATCGCCGCGGGGCTGCACGCCGTGGTCGAACTTCCCGCGCACGGCGGCCCGCTGGACGCTCTCATCGCCCGCGGCCATCGGCGCGGTCTCGCCCTCAGCGGCCTCGACCTCCTGGGCGCCCCGCCCGACGCCCGCCCCAGCCTGGTGATCGGCTATGGCACCCCGCCGGACCATGCCTTCGCCACCGCGGTGAGCCTGCTCTGCGAACTCCTCACGGAATCCGCTCCCGCTTGACCATCCCCCACACGGATGAGGGCCCCCGTACCGGGGGGGGGGCGCCCTTGCGGATGAGGGCGCCCTATCAGGGGCGTTGGGTGCCCATGCGCAAGGCGGCGCGACGCCCTTACCGGAGCGGGGTGCCCCTGCGGAAGGGCAGCACCTACAGGGGCGCGGGGAACTGCGGCGAGCAACCGGCCACCGGCCGGTGGTCCGGATTCCCGCCGCAAGGGGCTGGGCCTGCGGGCCCGGCGCGCCACTGTCGTGGCTTGTCGCGCAGTTCCCCGCGCCCCTGGGAGGTGCCCCCCCCCCGACTCCGTCCAGGGGTACCCCCAGCGCCCAAGGGGAGGCCCAACTTACGCAACGGCACCCGCCCCGCGCGCTAGGGTGCGCACCCTCATCCGCAGAGGCACCCTCGGTAGGGCGCCGCCGGGCACAAAGGCACCCCACCCCGGAGGGGGGTGCTAGGCGAGGAGCCGCTCGTACCCGACGAGCCGGACGCAGGCCGTGAGCCCGGTGATCGCCTGCTCAAGCTCCTCCAGCCCGGGAAAGCTGGGCGCGATCCGAATGGTGGCGTCCCGCGGATCATCGCCGTAGGGGTGCGTGGCCCCGGCCGGGGTCAGGACGATGCCGGCCGCGCCGGCACGGCGTACGACCTCCTTCGCGCACCCCTCGGCGACCTCCAGGGAGACGAAGTAGCCGCCCTTGGGGGACGTCCACGTGGCGAGCCCGGTGCCGCCCAGCTCGGCCTCCAGGATGCGCGCCACCGTCGCGAACTTCGGCTGGAGCAGGGCCCGCTGACGCTCCATGTGCGCCCGCACACCGTCCGCGTCGCGCAGGAACATCACGTGCCGGAGCTGGTTGACCTTGTCGGGCCCGATGGACCGCTTGGCGTTGTTGCCGAGCAGCCACTGCACGTTCGCGGGCGAGGAGCCGAAGAACGCGACGCCCGCGCCCGCCGCGGTGATCTTGGACGTGGAGCCGAAGACGAACGCCCGGTCCGCGTTCCCCGCGGCCTCGCAGGCGGCGAGCAGATCGGCGATCTCGACCGGCCGGTCGGTGAGGTGGTGCACGGCGTAGGCGTTGTCCCAGAAGATCCGGAAGTCGGGGGCGGCGGGCATCGCGGCCAGTCGCGCCACGGTCTCGTCGCTGTAGCAGACGCCGTCCGGGTTGCTGTACTTCGGCACGCACCAGATGCCCTTGACCGCCGGGTTCTCCGCGACCAGCCGCTCCACGACCGCCATGTCCGGCCCCGCGTCCGTCATCGGCACCGGGATCATGTCGATCCCGAACCGCTCGCACAGCGCGAAGTGCCGGTCGTAGCCGGGCACCGGGCACAAGAACGCCACCGGCTCCTGGTCCACCCAGCGCGACGCGGCGCCGGGCACCGCGCTGAGCAGCGCGTGCACCAGGCAGTCGTGCATCAGCTCCAGGCTGGAGTTCCCGGCCGCGAGAAGCTGCCCGGCCGGCACCTGGAGCGGCCCGGCGAAGATCTCCCGCAGCTCGGGCAGCCCTTGCAGGCCCCCGTAGTTGCGGACGTCGGTCCCGTCGGCGGAGGTGTGCCGGCCGCTGCCCGGCAGCCCGAGCAGGTCCTCGGACAGGTCGAGCTGCGCGGACGCCGGCTTGCCGCGGGTGAGGTCCAGCCGCAGTCCGCGGGCGGCCAGCGCCTCGTAGTCCTGGCGGGCGCGGTCGAGGAGCTCGCCGACGTCGGCGCTCAACTCGGTGGTCATGGTGGTCCTCCCACAGGGCCCGCACGGGCGTCGGGTCACGCCTGCCGAGAATACAAAGCCGGGGGCGGGCGGGCGCCGCGGGGCGGTCCGCGCGGGGCGCGCAATCCCGTTCGACGGTGCCGGGGCGATCGGGGATCATCGGCCGATGACACGAACCGATGTGCCCTCCGCGTGGGACGAGCGCGCCTCGCTCACCACCCTGCTCGACTACGTCCGCGCCACCGCCCGCGCGAAGTGCGACGGCGTCTCGGCGGACGACGCCCGCCGGGCCCTGCTGCCGGGCTCCCCGCTGATGACCCTGTGCGGGCTGGTCAACCACATGCGCTGGAACGAGTACTACTGGTTCGAAGTGGTGTTCCTCGGCGGGGAGGACCACGGGCCGTGGACCGACGAGGACCCCGACCGGGAGATGCGGATCGCGGTCGACGTGCCGCTCGCCGACCTGCTGGCGGAGTACGACGCGCAGAGCGCCCGCTACCGGGACCTCGTCGCCGCCCACGATCTGGACGAGCGGACGCGGCGCCCGCTGAGCGACGGGCAGCACCCCGCCCTGCGCTGGGTGGTGCTGCACCTGATCGAGGAGATCGCCCGGCACAACGGCCACCTGGACATCCTGCGCGAGCAGCTCGACGGGACGACCGGCGCGTAAGGGGCCCCACCTCATAGGCGGGGCCCCTTACGTCCTACGGCGAGGGCGGGTTGCGCTCCTAGGCGGTCAGGAGGCGCTCGTCCGGGCTCAGATGAGGCCGAGGGCGCGGACCGCGTCGCGCTCCTCCGTCAGCTCCTTGACGGAGGCGTCGATGCGCGGACGCGAGAAGGCGTTGATCTCCAGGCCCTGCACGATCTCGTACGCGCCGTCCTTGGTGGTGACCGGGAAGGACGAGATCAGGCCGGCCGGCACGCCGTAGGAGCCGTCGGAGACGATGCCCATGGAGGTCCAGTCGCCGTCGGCGGTGCCGTTGACCCAGGTGTGGACGTGGTCGAGGGCGGCCGACGCGGCCGACGCGGCCGAGGACGCGCCGCGGGCCTCGATGATGGCCGCGCCGCGCTTGGCGACGGTGGGGATGAAGGTGTCGGCGAGCCACTGCTCGTCGTTGACGACCTCGGCTGCGTTCTTGCCCGCGACCTCGGCGTGGAAGATGTCCGGGTACTGCGTGGCGGAGTGGTTGCCCCAGATGGTGAGGCGCTTGATCTCCGACACCGGGGTGCCGGTCCGCTTCGCGAGCTGGCCGATCGCGCGGTTGTGGTCCAGGCGGGTCATCGCGGTGAACCGCTCGGCAGGCACGTCGGGCGCCGCGGACCGCGCGATGAGCGCGTTGGTGTTCGCCGGGTTGCCGACGACCAGCACCTTGATGTCGTCGGCCGCGTGGTCGTTGATCGCCTTGCCCTGCGGCTTGAAGATGCCGCCGTTGGCCTCCAGCAGGTCGCCGCGCTCCATGCCCTTGGTGCGGGGGCGGGCGCCGACCAGCAGCGCCACGTTGGCGCCCGAGAAGGCGGCGTTCGGGTCGTCGGTGATGTCGATGCCGTGCAGCAGCGGGAAGGCGGCGTCGTCGAGCTCCATGGCCGTGCCCTCGGCGGCCTTGAGGCCCTGGGGGATCTCCAGCAGCCGGAGCCTCACCGGCACGTCCGCGCCGAGCAGGTGGCCCGAGGCGATACGGAAGAGGAGCGCGTAGCCGATCTGGCCGGCCGCTCCTGTGACGGTGACGTTGACGGGAGTGCGAGTCATTGCCTTCTCCTGGCCTCTTTGCCGCGGGTTGTACTGCGGGTCTGCTGCGGGTTGCCGCTGGGTGCTGCGTACTGCTTGCGGTTCGTGCGTGCCGCTGGTGCCGTCCGCCGCAACTCGCGCTGCGGAAGCCGGTCGCCCCGGCGGCGGCCCGGGCGGCCCGGGCGTGGATCTCTCGTCGTCAAGAGAGCCGCCTGCCAGGCTATCGCGCGCCGGGGCACCCGGTGACGCGCGGTCCTGTGGCTCCGGTCACCGGGTGCCGCGCGCGGGGCGGTTCAGCCGACGCAGACGCCCAGCACGATCAGGCCCAGGCACAGGCCGGTGGGCCCGGGGGACGAGGGCGGGGCCGGCGTCGGGCCGGTGGGCGGGGGCGCGCTGGGGGGCGGGCCGGACGGGGGGTCCGCGGTGCCGCCTCCCGCGCCGGTCGCGGTGCCCGTCGGGCCGCCGCCCGCAGTTGCGGCTCCGGGACCCGTCCCCGCTCGCGGCGCGGTGTCCGGGCCGGCCTGGGCCTCCGTGGCGGCGCCGCCGCCCGCGCCGTACGGCGGTTGCGCGGCGGCCGTCCCCGAGGGCGGGCGGGTGTCGCCCTGCCGTTCGCCGCCCGGCGCGTCCGGTGCCGCCGGGACGCCCGGTCCGGCCGCCGTCGGCGCCGCCGTCCCGGCGGGCGCGCGGCCCGTACTCGGTCCCGCCGTGAGGATCACCGCCACCAGCGCGGCCGCCGCGAGCAGTGCCACCGCGCCGAGCAGCACGAAGTACCGGCGCCGGCCCGGCAGTCCCTCCTCCGCGCCGAGCGGGTCCAACGGGTCCGGCTGCGGCACCGCCTTCCCGCGGCCGCGGTCACCCGTGCCCGCGCTCGCCTTCTCCGCGAGGTGCCACAGGGCGCCGATCCGCTCGTAGTCCGCGCCGCAGGCCTGGGCCAGCACCTCGACCGCGTCCAACGGCGGCAACCGGCGTCCGGCCAGGGCCTTTTCCCACACCTCGGCGCTCTGCGCGGTGCGCGCGGCCAGGGAGGGTACGGTCAGGCCGCTGCGGTCCTTCATCCGGCGCAACTGCGTGGCCAGCCGCCGCACGTCCACGGGGATACGGTCCGCCAACGGCTCCCACTGCCCCACGCCGCACCCCTCCCCGCCGCCCCACTGTCGAGCGCCACGCTAGAACGAGCGTCCCCCACGCGGTCTTTTTCCCCCACATACGGCCTGCGGCCCGCTCCCCCGTGCTATACGCCCGCCCGGCGCCTCAGCCGGACCCCCATCGCCCGGTGGGCGAGCACCCGTACGCCGTGGTTCCCCGCGCCCCTGTAGGGCGCCCTACAGGGGCGCGGGGAACTGCGCGGGAGCCCACCACCCGGGGGAGGTCCGGGCGGGACCGCAACCACCCCCGAACAGGCGGACCCTGTAGGGGCGCGGGGAACTGCGCGGGCAACCCACCACCCGCGGGGGGTCCGGGCGGGACCGCAACCGCGCTGGACGGGCGGACCCCACAGGGGTCCGAGGGAGCGGCCCGCCCCCGGGACGGGGTCCCGCCGGGAACGGCGTGCCCGCTGCTCAGCGGACCGAAAAGTGAATGATGTCCTCCAGGAACGGAATCCGTATCAGCGGATCGGGCTGAGCCATGAGCGCGAGCAGAAGAATCACCGCACCCAGCACCCCATAGGTGATCACATCAGTGAACCTGCTGCGCACCGCGAGCATGCCCACCGCCGTGAGCGCCCACCTCAGCCCGGCTCCGACCAGGAGCGAGACCCCGACCGTGATCGTCCCCGGCCGAAAAGCCCCGGTCGCGGTGACCACGAGACCGACCAGCGTCCCCACCGCGACCAGGATGATCGGCCACTGCCTCGCGGGCGCCGGAGCGTCCGGCCCGGCCGCGCGGCCGCCGCCCTCGGGCCGCACGGTGCCCCGGGTCTCGGCCGGCCGCCCGCCGGGCTCCCGTATGCCCTGGTGGGCCCTGCCGTCGTCCGGGCCCGGCCCGGTGGCGCCCGCCGCGTCAGCCGACATGGCCCGCAGCGCCGCGCTCGGCCGCCTCCACGACGTTCTGGAGCAGCAGCGCCCGGGTCATCGGCCCGACGCCGCCCGGGTTGGGCGAGATCCACGCGGCGACCTCGGCGACACCCGGGTGCACGTCGCCGACGATCTTCCCGTCCTCGTCGCGGCTGACGCCGACGTCGAGGACGGCCGCCCCCGGCTTGACGTCCTCCGGCTTGATGATGTGCGGCACCCCGGCCGCGGCGACGATGACGTCGGCCTGCCGGAGCTGCGCGGACAGGTCGCGGGTGCCGGTGTGGCACAGGGTCACCGTGGCGTTCTCGGACTTGCGGGTCAGCAGCAGCCCGATGGACCGCCCGACGGTGATGCCGCGGCCGACCACGACCACATGGGCGCCGTTGATCTCCACACCGTGCCGGCGCAGCAGCTCCACGATGCCGTTGGGGGTGCACGGCAGCGGCCCGGTCTCGTTGAGCACCAGGCGCCCCAGGTTCATCGGGTGCAGCCCGTCCGCGTCCTTGGCCGGGTCCATCAGCTCCAGCACCCGGTTGGTGTCGATGCCCTTGGGGAGCGGGAGCTGCACGATGTAGCCGGTGCACTGCGGATCGTCGTTCAGCTCGCGGACGACCGCCTCGATCTCGTCCTGGGTCGCGGTGTCGGGAAGTTCGCGCTGGATGGAGCCGATGCCCACCTGCGCGCAGTCGCGGTGCTTGCCCGCGACGTACCACTTGCTGCCCGGGTCGTCGCCGACCAGCAGGGTGCCGAGGCCGGGGTTGCTCCCGCGGGCCTTGAGGGCCTGGACGCGTGCGGTCAGCTCGGCCTTGATCGCGGCCGAGGTGGCCTTGCCATCGAGAATCTGGGCGGTCATGCCCCCCATACTCGCGGATCGGCGGCGCAGCCGACCAATCCGACCGCGAACCGGACAACTTTGTCCCTTGCGCCCGCCCCTTCCGGGGCAAGACGATGGCCCGCGTCCCTTATGGACCCATGCCTGTTCCCGTACGTCCGTCCCCGCTCGAAGGATTCCGCCTCGTGAGCCAACCCCCCGGTCCCGACAACCCGTACGGCCAGCAGCCGCCGTACGGCTATCCGCAGCAGCCTCCGCAGGCGCAGCAGCCGTACGGCTACCCGCAGCAGGGCGCGTACCCGGGCTACCCGCAGCAGCCGGGCGGCTACCCGCCGCCCGGCGCCATCCCGCAGCAGGGCTACGGCTACCCGCAGGGCGGGATGCCCTACGGCATGCCGCCGCTGGCGAGCTGGGGCGCCCGGCTGGGCGCCACGCTCCTGGACGGCCTGATCGTCATGCTCGTGCCGACCGGCCTGATCATCGCGGGCTACGCGCAGTTCATCAGCAAGGTCGTCGACCGGCAGAACAAGTGCGACGACGACGGCCTGTCGAGCTGCCCGGCGCCGCACATCCCCGGCAGCGCGCTGTCGCTGATCGCGATCGGCGGCGTGCTGTCGCTGATCGGCTTCATCTACCTCTGCTACCGCGAGGGCAGTTCGGGTCAGACGCCCGGCAAGAAGATCGTCGGCATCCGCCTGCTGCGCGAGGCGGACGGTGCCACGCTCGGCTTCGGCCTCGCCTTCGGGCGGCGCTTGCTGCACGTCCTGGACAGTGCGGTGTGCTACTTGGGGTACCTGTGGCCGCTGTGGGATGAGAAGAATCAGACCTTCGCGGACAAGATCGTTCACACAGTGGTGATCAAGGACGCTCAGTAGCCCCGCGCGGCGGGTCACCTCACGCGGGGCGGCCCGCCCCACTCCCTCCCCGGGCCTCCCGGGCCCGGCCTCCCAGGGCGCCCTTGCGGGGCGGGCGCCGTCACGCAAGGCGGCGCCTTACCCAGAGCGCGGGGTAGGTGCGGCTGCGTAAGGGGGCGCCTTACCAGGGGCGCGGGGTGGGGTGCCGCTGCGGCCGGCGGCCACCTACCCAGGGGCGCTGGGGGCACCCCCGGACGGAGTCTGGGGGAGGAACTGCGCGAGCAACCGGCCACCGGCCGGTGGCCCGGATGCGACAGCAACAGCCCCACCGGGCCGGTGACGACCCGCGCCACGTCGTGGCTGGTCGCGCAGTTCCTCCCCCAGCCTGGCGGCCGGGAGGTGCCCCCAGCGCCCCTAAAAACGAGGCACCCTCGTGCCGGAAGGGCACCCCGTGCCCTACGACGTGGCGAGCGCCAGCGCAAAGGCACCCTCGTGCCGGGAGGGCACCCCGCGCCCTACGACGTGGCGAGCGCCAGCGCAAGGGCACCCCGCGCCCGGGGGAGGTCAGTGGAAGAAGTGGCGGGTGCCCGTGAAATACATGGTCACCCCCGCTTCCTGAGCGGCAGCGACCACCGCCTCGTCGCGGATCGACCCCCCGGGCTGAACCACCGCCCGCACGCCGGCAGCCGTAAGCACCTCAAGCCCGTCAGGGAAGGGGAAGAACGCGTCGGAGGCCGCGTACGACCCCGCCGCGCGCTCCGCTCCCGCCCGCTCGACGGCGAGCTTCGCCGAGTCCACCCGGTTGACCTGGCCCATGCCGACACCGACGGTCGCGCCGTCCTTGGCGAGCAGGATCGCGTTGGACTTCACCGCACGGCAGGCCCGCCAGGCGAACGCCAGGTCGGCCAGTTCGGCGGCCGGCAGCGCCTCGCCGGTGGCGAGCGTCCAGTGGGCGGGGTCGTCGCCGTCCGCCTGGAGCCGGTCCTTGGCCTGGACGAGGACGCCGCCCTCGATCGGCCGGTACTCGGTGACGGACGCGGGCGCGGCGTCCGCGCGCAGCACCCGGATGTTCTTCTTGCGCGCGAGCACCTCGACGGCGCCGTCCTCGTAGGCCGGGGCGACGATCACCTCGGTGAAGATCTCGGCGACCTGCTCGGCCATCGCCACCGACACCGGCCGGTTGACCGCGATGACGCCGCCGAACGCGGACAGCGGGTCGCAGGCGTGCGCCTTGCGGTGCGCCTCCGCCACGTCCGCGCCGACCGCGATCCCGCACGGGTTGGCGTGCTTGATGATCGCCACGCAGGTCACGTCGTGGTCGTAGGCGGCCCGGCGGGCGGCCTCGGTGTCCACGAAGTTGTTGTACGACATCTCCTTGCCGTGGAGCTGCTCGGCGCCGGCCAGGCCCGTACCGCTGCCGTCGGTGTAGAGCGCGGCGCCCTGGTGCGGGTTCTCGCCGTAGCGCAGCGTGTTGAGCCGGGTGTACGTCTGGCCGGCGAAGGACGGGAAGGCGTCGTCCTCGGCGCCGTGCCCATCAGCGGCTCCGCCGCGGGCGTCGACGAACCACGACGCCACGGCCACGTCGTACGCGGCCGTGTGCTGGAACGCCTCGGCGGCCAGCCGCTTGCGGGCGGCCAGGTCGAAGCCGCCGTCCGCGACCGCGGCGAGCACGTCGCCGTAGCGCCGCGGGCTGGTGACGACCGCGACGGAGGGGTGGTTCTTGGCCGCGGCGCGGACCATCGACGGACCGCCGATGTCGATCTGCTCGACGCACTCGTCGTCGCTCGCGCCGGAGGCGACGGTCTCGCGGAACGGGTAGAGGTTCACCACGACCAGCTCGAACGGCTCGATCTCCAGCCGCTCCAGCTGCTCCCGGTGGTCGGCCAGCCGGAGGTCGGCGAGGATGCCGGCGTGCACCCGGGGGTGCAGGGTCTTGACCCGGCCGTCCAGGCACTCGGGGAAACCGGTCAGCTCCTCGACCTTGGTGACGGGCAGGCCGGCCGCGGCGATCCGCCCGGCGGTCGAACCGGTCGACACCAGCTCGATCCCCGCCCCGTGCAGGCCCTTGGCCAGCTCCTCCAGACCGGTCTTGTCGTAGACGCTGATCAGCGCGCGGCGGACGGGCCGCTTGGTGGCGTGGTCCTGGGACCGAGGAGTGCCGCTCTCGCGCGGGCTGTCCTGGGGGCTCTCCTGGGGGGTGCCGCTCATGCCGGAATCATTACCTTTCGTCCCTCAATGCGGTAGCCGTCGCGAGACAGCCGACCTACTACGTCGACGAGCAGTCGTCGCTCGACTTCCTTGATGCGCGCGTGGAGCGCGTCCTCCGTGTCGTCCTGCCGGACCTCGACCACGCCCTGGGCGATGACCGGGCCGGTGTCGACGCCGTCGTCGACGAAGTGGACGGTGCACCCGGTCACCTTCGCGCCGTACGCGAGCGCGTCGCGCACGCCGTGCGCGCCGGGGAAGCTGGGCAGCAGCGCGGGGTGCGTGTTGACGAACCGGCCGCCGAACCTGGCCAGGAACTCCTTGCCGACGATCTTCATGAAGCCCGCGGAGACCACCAGGTCCGGGTCGTGCGCCGCGGTGGCCTCCGCGAGCGCGACATCCCAGGCGGCCCGGTCCGGGTAGTCCTTGACCCGGACCGTGAAGACCGGCAGCCCCGCCCGCTCGGCCCGCTCCAGGCCGGCGATGCCGGTCCGGTCCGCGCCCACGGCGACGATCCGGGCGCCGTAGGAGGGGTCGGCGTCGACGGCGTCGAGCAGCGCCTGGAGATTCGTGCCGGAACCGGAGACGAGGACGACGAGGCGGGCGGGGGTGCGGGCGGCCACGGCGAAGAGCCTCTCTCGGGGTGGTGCGGTGCGGGCATGGCTGCCCGCGTGCTGAATCCTGGGGGTCGATTGGATGTTCCTACGAGGAAGGGGCCGCTCGGATTCCGGGGAACCCTACGAGACCGCCGACCGTCAGCAACGATACCGGCACTCACGACAGCCCCCACGGGACGGGGGAGCGCGCGGACGGTAGCGTCTGCCGAGAGAACACGTACGCGACAGGAGTCGAGCCCAAGGGGATGGCGCATCACATCATGAGCAGCCGCCGCATTGACCTCGCGCTGCGCGCGCCCGAGGGCGACCGGCGGGGCGACCCGTTCGCGCCCCCGCCCGAAGGGGCCCCGGACCGCCCGTGGCAGCCGCGGCGGCCGTCCGGCGACGGCGGCGGCGCCCCCTCGGGTTCCGACGGCGGCGACGGCTCAGGGGATTCCGGTTCCGGCTCGGGGCAGGGCTCCGGCTCGGGCTCGGACCAGGACTCCGGCGCGGACGGCTCCGGGGCGCCTCCCGCGTGGGGCAGCCAGTGGAGCAGCCGCCAGCCGCAGTCCCGGCACCCCTCGCCGTACGCCCACCGGCCCGAGGGCAGCCCGCGGCAGGGACCGACCGGGCCGCAGGGCACCGGCCCGCGCTTCGACCCTACCGACCCGGCGCAGCGCCGCTCCCGCTACGCGCTGATCTGCGGCGGATGGGGCCTGATCTTCTCGCTGCTGGGCTGGACCGCGGTGGCCCTGCTGCTCGGCGCGCTCGCCCTGTACTGGGGCGTCAGCGCGCTGCGGATGTCGCCGGAGGACCGTGCCACAGCCCGCGCCCAGGCCGCCTCCGCGCTGGCCGACGCCACGCAGACGGCCCGCCCGGCGCCCCCCGCGCCCGGCCCCGAGGCGCAGCGCTCCTTCCTCACCGCGGCCTGGACCGGCATCATCACCAGCGCGGTGGCCCTCGCGATCGTCGGCTCCACTTACGGCTTCCAGCTCGCCTACCGCGACTACTACGACTGCAAGGCCGACGCGCTCACCGCCCCGGCCGCGCACACCTGCCAGAAGCTGCTTCCCTCGCCGCTGCGCAACCTCCCGGCCCTCAAGGACTAAGCGGCTCCGCCCGCCGTACCTGACCCGTTCGGGCGAACGGGACGCGTACGGGGCGGGGTCAGGCGTCCTCACCGCCCGCTCCGTGCTCCGGCTCGTCCCGCGCGGCGGGCTGCTCGGTGTTCTCGGGTTCCGCGGGACTCTCGCGATTCGCTGGCTTCTCCGGAATTGCGGGCCTCTCCGCATTGGCGGGGCGCTCCGGGCCGGCGGCGCTCTCGTGTTCCGTACGGCTCTCCGGAATTGCGGGACCCTCGCTGGGCGCCGCTTCCGCCGGCGGCTCCGGCGCGGGCGGGGCCTCGACGGGCGGCGGCTTCATCGGCGGCTTCTCCGCGGGCGGCTTCTCCACTGGCGGGATCGGCGCGGGCGGGGCCGGTGCGGGCGGTTCGGCCGGGAGCGGGTCCTGCGGCGGGGGCGGGGGCGCCGACGGGGGCAGGTCGGGCAGCGGCGGGACGTACGGCAGCGGCGGCGCGCTCGGCCACGGAAGCGGGTCGGCCGGCGGCGGGAGCAGGCCGGGGAACGGAGTGGCCGCTTCGACGGCCACCCCACCGGGACCCGCCACGGCCGTCCCCCCGGTCCCGCCGCTCGCGCCCACCGCGAGCTGCTCCGCGTCCACCGCATCCCGGCGCCACGACATCCGCGGCACCCTCGGCAATTTCGGCAAGTTCGGCACCCTCGGCATCTTCGGAATCCTCGGCAGCCGGGGCCGCGGCAGCAGGTGCGACACCTGCGGCACCCTGGGAAAGCGCAGACTCCGCAGCAGGGTCCGCCACGGCGTCGGCGGGTGGGCCAGGTGGTACCGCAGCACGAGCGCCACCGGGACCGAGACGACCAGCGTCCAGCCGAACGCGGCCGGCCCCGTAAGCCACCAGGTCGGGCCGAAGTCCGCGAGCCTGCGGGTGCCGAGCGCGCCGCCGGACCAGGCCGCGAGCACCGCGCACCCGACACCCAGCGCGAGCGCCGCCTCGGCGGCGACCCGGACCGTGCTCCACGGCGGGCGGCCGCTGTTGCCGACCAGCCAGGCGACGCTGAGGGACGAGGCCACCGGCACCGCGAGCGTGGTCCAGCCGATCCACGAGGTCCCGGCGCCGGGCAGCGCGGCCAGCAGCGGGAAGCCGGGCAGCAGCGCGTAGCCGGAGGCCCCCGCGGGCGCCACCGCGCTGCCCGCGCCCACGCCGAAGCCGACGCCGAGGGCGTAGGAAGCCGCCCAGACCGCGAAGTTGGGCACCAGGCCGAGGGCGAGCAGCAGCACCGCGATCTGTCCCGAGACCGGGCCGCTGAGCTGGGCGTACGTCCGGCCGACGGCTCCCGCGTGCCACAGCAGCGAGGCGCCGCCGATCAGCGCGCCGCCGCACAGCAGCACTCCTGCCGCGATCCCGGCGACCCGCAGCGCCGCGCCGGCCTCCTCGCCGTACCCCCGGTACGCCCGCAGGTGCCCGGGCAGCCACCGGGCCGGGCCGGGGCTGCCGCATCCGCCCCACGCACCGCAAGCCGCGGCTACGGCGGAGAACAGCAGGACGTAGACCACGCTCAGCGGGTCTACGCGCACAGGGCCGCCCGAGGCGTAGACGACGGCGATGGCGGCGGGCGTGAGGTAGCCGGCCAGCACCCATCCGGTGACGCGGGCGGCCGTACGGAGGTCGTCCGCGGTCAGGTCCGCACCCCGGTCCTGGCCTTCCGCCCCTGCCGCCCTTCCCGAGCCTTCCGCTTCCTGCGTCCGGCCGTCGCCGTCCTCGTCCTCGGTGTCCAGCACCGCGGACACGGCGGACGCGGTGCCCCGGAAGATCAGCCACGCCGGGAGGACGCTGAGCAGCAACGGGGTCAGGGCGATCGGGGCGGGATCGCCGGAAAGGGTCTCGGTGCGGACGAGTTCGGCGCCCTGGGCGAGCAGCCACAACCCGGCGCCGATGTGCAGGGCCCCGCCGAGACCGTTGTCCGGGAAGGGCGAACCGATCCACAGCAGCAGCACCATCGCGGCGATCGCGCCGAGCCCGAGCCCGGCCGCGACCGCTCCCCCGGCGAGCGCGGACACCCGTACGGCGGCCCACTGCGCGGGCGGCACCAAGGGCTCGGCGGCGGGGGCGGAAGGACTCGCGGGTTCACTCGCATGCGTCACGGCGCCCCATGGTGTCAGGAACACCCCTTTAACCCTCACATAAGGCATAAAGTCGTCGTGTCGCCCACGATGACCCTTATGTGTCGTTTTTTCGGACCATCACATCGGCGAATAGAGGCTCCGTACGGCGGGGGCGGCGCTCCGGCGTCCCTCTGGACAACGGTCGCGGGGGCGGCCGCGGGGACGGCCCGGTGAGCGCCCGCAGGAAGCAGCGGCCCGTCAAGCGGTCGGGGGGCGGGGCGGCTTCCGGGGGCAGGCGGGCCGGGTCGGCGCGGGCCGAGGGGGCGAAGGGGACGCGGCGGCGTTCCCCCGGCACCGATCGGACGGACGGGACCGCGGAAGGCCCGGCGGACGGGACCGCGATCGGCCCACCCGAGGAGGGCCGGCAGGCTGTCACCCGGACAAGTGCGATAGACGACCCCCTCCGCCTCACCAGAATCCTGCGGGCCACGGCGGTCGGCGTCCCCACCGAAGCGGTCCGGATGCCGGTCGGCACCGCCCCCGGGGAAGCGCCGCCGAGCGCGGGCCGGGGCGCTTCCCCGGGTGCGGGCGTAGCCACCGCCGTCGACGCCCCCGCCCCGACCGGCCCCGCCGCGGCCGCCGCGGCTTCCGCTGTCGCCCCCGCCACCCAACCCCGGCCCGTCGCCCCGTCCGCCAAGCCGCGCACACGGCCCCGGCCCCGGGTGGGCCGTACGCCCGAGGAGGCGTTCGACCGGCTGTACGCGCACGGCACCGCCCCGCTGTTGCGCCAGGTGGAACTGCTCACCGGAGACCGGGAGTTCGCCGGCCGGGCCGTCGCGTACGCCTACGACCTGGCGTGGCAGCGGTGGCCGGAGGTCGCGCGGGACAGCGATCCGGTGGGCTGGGTGCGGGCGGCCGCGCACAGCTACGCGCTCGCCCCCTGGCACCGCTGGGTGCCCGGACACCGCGCACCCGAGCCGGCGACGCCCGGCTCGCCGCTGGAGGCCGCGCTGCTCGGCCTGGACCCCGCGCACCGCAGAGCCGTCCTGCTCTACGACGGCCTCGGGCTCGGCCTGCCCTCCGCCGCGGCGGAGGTGGAGGCGACGATCCCGACGACCGCGGCCCGGATCACCCACGCCCGCGAGGTGCTCACCGCGGCCGTACCCGGCCTCGACGAGGACGCGCTGCCCGAGCAGCTCGCCGCCCTGCTCGACCCGGGCCCCCACCAGGACCCGGGCCCCGATAGGGACGAGAGCCAGGAGGCGGACCCGGAAGTGGCGGAGGAGCCGCAGCACCTGCGGGACGCGAGCGAGCGCGGGGCGCGGCGCCGTACCGCCGGCGCGTACGCCCTGACCGGGGTCATCGCGGCGGTCACCACCCTCTCGGTGATATTCGGGCCGATCCACCCGGGGCTGGCGCATCCGCGCCGCTCGGTCCCGGGCCCGGCCGCCTCTGCCCCCGCCTCCCGCTCCGTACGCACGCCCTCCGCGCACCCGCTCCGTACGCCCGGTCGGCCTCCACCGCCCGACCTC
The DNA here is from genome assembly GCA_963820715.1 of uncultured Actinomycetota bacterium. Classification (GTDB taxonomy): domain Bacteria; phylum Actinomycetota; class Actinomycetes; order Streptomycetales; family Streptomycetaceae; genus Actinacidiphila. The sequence goes on from CAWGAU010000017.1 coordinate 20,375, forward strand.
GAGCCGACCCCGACGGCGACGTCGACACCCACCACCCCGACCCCGACGACCGGTGCGGCCTCCCCCGACGGGGCCGGCTCCCCGCACGCGGCTCCGAGTGGGCCCGCCCGGGCCCGCGGCGGGCTCACCCACCACGCGGTCCGTACCCGGACAGCACGGCGGCGCGGGTCCTCCCCCGCCGGGGAAGGGACCCGCGCCGCCGCGCGGTGATACGGGTGCGGTCAGCCCACGAGGAGCGACCGGGCGAGCCGGGCCGTCTCGGACGGCGTCTTGCCGACCTTGACGCCCGCGGCCTCCAGGGCCTCCTTCTTGGCCTGGGCCGTGCCGGAGGAGCCGGAGACGATGGCGCCGGCGTGGCCCATGGTCTTGCCCTCGGGCGCGGTGAACCCGGCGACGTAGCCGACGACCGGCTTGGTCACGTTGGCCTTGATGAAGTCCGCGGCCCGCTCCTCGGCGTCGCCGCCGATCTCGCCGATCATGACGATCAGGTCGGTGTCGGGGTCGGCCTCGAACGCGGCGAGCGCGTCGATGTGCGTGGTGCCGATGATCGGGTCGCCGCCGATGCCGACCGCCGACGAGAAGCCGATGTCGCGCAGCTCGTACATCATCTGGTAGGTCAGCGTGCCCGACTTGGACACGAGGCCGATCCGGCCCGGCTTGGTGATGTCGCCGGGGATGATGCCCGCGTTGGACTGGCCGGGGGTGATCAGGCCGGGGCAGTTCGGGCCGATGATCCGGGTCTTGTTGCCCTTGGACTGGGCGAGCGCCCAGAACGCGGCGGAGTCGTGGACGGCGACGCCCTCGGTGATGATCACGGCGAGCGGGATCTCGGCCTCGATGGCCTCGACGACCGCGCTCTTGGTGAACTTCTCCGGGACGAAGATCACGGTGACGTCCGCGCCGGTGGCCTCCATGGCCTCCTTGACGGAGCCGAAGACCGGGACCTCGCCCTGCTCGAACGTCACGGTGGTGCCGGCCTTGCGCGGGTTCACGCCGCCGACGATGTTGGTGCCGTCGCCCAGCATCAGGGCGGTGTGCTTCATGCCGGTGCCACCGGTCATGCCCTGGACGATGACCTTGCTGTCCTTGGTCAGGAAGATAGCCATGGTTGTCTTGTGTCCTCTTCCCTTACTTCGCGGCCAGCTCGGCGGCCTTGTCGGCCGCACCGTCCATGGTGTCCACACGCTGCACCAGCGGGTGGTCGGCGTCGGAGAGGATCTTGCGACCCAGCTCCGCGTTGTTGCCGTCCAGCCGCACCACCAGCGGCTTGGTGACGCTCTCGCCCTTGGACTCCAGCAGCTCCAGGGCCTGCACGATGCCGTTGGCGACCTCGTCGCAGGCGGTGATGCCGCCGAAGACGTTGACGAACACGGACTTCACGTCCGGGTCGCCGAGGATGATCTCCAGGCCGTTGGCCATCACCTCGGCGGACGCGCCGCCGCCGATGTCCAGGAAGTTGGCGGGCTTCACGCCGCCGTGCGCCTCGCCGGCGTACGCGACGACGTCCAGGGTGCTCATGACCAGGCCCGCGCCGTTGCCGATGATGCCGACCTGGCCGTCGAGCTTGACGTAGTTCAGGCCCTTCGCCTTGGCCTTGGCCTCCAGCGGGTTGGCCGCGGCCTTGTCCTCCAGCGCCTCGTGCTCCGGCTGCCGGAAGGCGGCGTTCTCGTCCAGCGAGACCTTGCCGTCGAGCGCGACGATCTTGCCGTCACCGGTCTTCACCAGCGGGTTGACCTCGACCAGCAGGGCGTCCTCGTTGATGAAGACGGTCCACAGCTTCTGGAGCACGTCCGCGACCTGGTCGGCGATGTCGGCCGGGAACTTCGCCGCGGCGACGATCTCGGCGGCCTTGGCCGGGGTCACGCCCTCCAGCGCGTCCACCGCGACCTTGGCCAGCGCCTCGGGGTTCTCCTCGGCGACGACCTCGATCTCCACGCCGCCCTCGACGGAGGCCATGGCGAGGAAGGTCCGGTTGGTGCGGTCCAGCAGGAAGGAGACGTAGAACTCCTCCTTGATGTCCGCGGTCTGGGCGAGCATCACCTTGTGGACCGTGTGGCCCTTGATGTCCATCCCGAGGATCGCCTCGGCCTTGACCACGGCGTCGGCCGGGTCGGCGGCGAGCTTCACGCCGCCGGCCTTGCCGCGGCCGCCCACCTTGACCTGCGCCTTGACGACCGCACGGCCGCCGAGTCGCTCCGTCACCTCGCGCGCCGCCTCAGGCGTGTCGATGACTTCACCGGCCAGCACCGGTACACCGTGCTTGGCGAAGAGGTCCCTCGCCTGGTACTCGAACAGGTCCACGCGCGTCCGTCTCCCTTGTGTCCTGGATTCCTCGGGTTTTCCCGGAATTCAGCGTCTCGCAGGCAGCTGCCGCCTGATGTACAGCGCCGCCTGATCGGCTGGGCGTGCCGCTACGGGCAGGGCGACTGCACTGTCACAAAGAAGCGCACACGGTGACCGAGTACGCGGCATGTCCGTCTTGCAGGTTATCGCCGTGTGCGGTGGCGGCCTAAATCCCAGATCACATGTGAGCGGTGAGAACGGTCACAGATCACCTCATCACCCCTCTGGTATCGGCAGCGGGCGCTTTTCGACCGCCGCGGCCATCACCTCGGGAAAGAGGTCGGGTGTGCACGCGAACGCCGGGACGCCCAGCGCGGCCAGCGCCGCCGCGTGCTCGCGGTCGTAGGCGGGCGCGCCCTCGTCCGACAGCGCGAGCAGCGCCACGAACTGCGTCCCCGACGCCTTCATCGCCGCCACCCGCTTGAGCATCTCGTCCCGGATGCCGCCCTCGTACAGGTCGCTGATCAGGACGACGACGGTGTCCGCCGGACGGGTGATCAGGGACTGGCAGTACGCCAGCGCGCGGTTGATGTCGGTGCCGCCGCCGAGCTGTGTGCCGAACAGCACGTCCACCGGGTCGTCCAGCTCGTCGGTCAGGTCGACCACCGCCGTGTCGAACACGACCAGCCGCGTGTCCAGCGACCGCATCGAGGCGAGCACCGCGCCGAAGACCGAGGCGAAGACGACGGACGCGGCCATCGAGCCCGACTGGTCGATGCAGAGCACCACCTCCTTCTTCACCCCCTGCGCCGCCCGGCCGTACCCGACCAGCCGCTCGGGGACGACCGTGCCGTGCTCGGGCAGGTAGTGCTTGAGGTTCGCCCGGATCGTCCGGTCCCAGTCGATGTCGCGGTGGCGCGGGCGGTGTGTCCTCGCCGAGCGGTCCAGGGCGCCGGTCAGCGTCGCCCGGGTCCGGGTGGCGAGCCGCTTCTCCAGGTCGTCGACCACCTTGCGGACGACGGCCCGCGCGGTCTCCTTCGTCGTCTCCGGCATCGCCTTGTTCAGGCTCAGCAGGGTGCCGACCAGGTGCACGTCCGGCTCGACGGCCTCCAGCATCTCCGGCTCCAGCAGCAGCGCGGACAGGCCGAGCCGGTCGATCGCGTCGCGCTGCATCACCTGGACCACGGAACTCGGGAAGTACGTGCGGATGTCGCCCAGCCAGCGGGCGACCTGGGGTGCGGACCCGCCCAGGCCCGCGCCCCGCTCCGCCGCGCCCCGGCCCGGCCGCCCGGCCGTCCCGCTGCCCGCGCCACTGCCGTAGAGCGCGGTGAGGGTACGGTCCATCGCCGCGTCCCGGCCCGCGAGTTCACGCCCGGTGCCCTCCCCGGGCCCGCCCCCGAGCACGAGGCGCCAGCGGCGCAGCCGCTCGTCGGTGTCAGTCATGGGCGCGGGTCTCCTTGGGGGTCGGCGGGCACGGTAGGCGCGACAGCGGTGGCCGGGGCGGAGGAGTCGGAACGGCCGGAGCGGCCGGCGGGGCCAAGGGGGTCGGGGGTGGTCGCTTCGAGCAGGTCGGTGGGGGTGGTACGGCCGAGCAGGAGGCGTACGGTCCTGGCCGCGGCGTCCGCGCGGGCCCGGTCCAGGCCGGGGCCGAACCCGGGCAGCGCGGCCTCGGCCTGCGCCGGGGCGGCCGTGCGGTGGGTCGACGACGGGCCGCGGCGGGCCAACTCGCCCAGGGTGCGGCGCACTCCCGGTTCGAAGTCGGCGAACGTCCGCCGCAGCAGCGGCAGTACGTCCGTGAACGCCTCCGCCGGCACCCCGGCCAGCCATCCGTCCACCAGCCCGAGCAGCCGCTCGTCGTGCACCAGCAGCATGCCGCCGCCGGCCAGGAACCCCTCGATCCACGCCGCGGCCTGCGCCGGGCCGGTGCCCGGTGACAGCGCCAGGCCCATCAGCCGCGCGGCCTCCTGTGCTTCCAACCGCCCTTCGTCCAGCAGCAGTCGGGCCGCCGCTCCCCGCAGCAGCCCGGGGATCGCCCCGTCCCGCCCGGCCAGCGCGCGCAGCATGCCCGCCCACTGGTCACGCAGGTCGAGGGCGGCAAGGGCGGCGGGAGCCGACGGTTCGGGCCTCGCGGCGGTGGCGGGTGGTCCCGGCTCCGGGTCCGGGGCGGCCGGGACGGCGTCGGCGGTGCACGCGGGGCCGTCCGGCTCGGGGGTAGCCGGGCCGGCGGCCGGGAGGAGGGCGATGGCGCGGTGGACCTCGTCCATGTGCGTACGCAGGGCTGCCGCTCCGTCGGCGTCGAGGTTGACGCAGGCCGGCGGGAAGCCCAGGCAGATGCGCTGGGCCAGGCCCCGCGCGACGCGGGTGAGCGCGCTGGAGTCGGTGCCGCGCACGTCGCCGTAGCGGACCGCGCGGACCAGTGCGGGCAGGGCGGCGGCGAGGTGGGCGACATCCGCGTCCAGCGCGGCGCGGTCGGCGAGCACCCGCATCACCGTCGGCAGGGCGTCCGAGAGCCCGGCGAGCAGGCACTGTTCGGCGACCGCGGTGACGTCGGCGAGGGTCGCGCCGTTCACCGCCGCGTCCTGCGCGCGGACGGCGGCCGCGGCCTGCACGGTGGTGCCCCAGATGCCCGCCTCGGCGACGCGGATCGCCGCCTCGGGTTCCCAGCGCAGCCGCCAGGTCTCACGGAACGTGCCCTTCCCACCGCGGCTCACCGCCGGTTCGCCCCACTCGATACCGAGCAGGCGCAGCCGGTGCAGTAGCCGACTGCGGCCCGCGTCCAACTCCTTGCGCAGGTCGAGCTCCACCTCCTTCTCCAGTGCCTCCGGCTTGAGCCGCAGCCTGCGCTGCTCGCGGGCCAGGTCGCGGGCGAGCGGCACGGCGGGCGCGTCCGGCGGCACCTCGCCGAGCACGTCCCCGACCACGAGCCGGTCCTGGATCAGCGCGAGCGGCACGTCGGAGCCGTCGCACATCACGGCCCTGACGGCGTCGGTCGTCTCACCGAGCCCCGCGAGCGGCCGGCCGCGCATCGCGGCGAGCGTGTCGGCGAGCCGTACCGCCTCGATGACGTGCGCGGACGACACCGGCAGGTCCTCGTCGCGCAGCAGCCCGGCGACCTTGGTCATCCACCGGGTGACCGGGCGGTCGGGAGCCGTGAACAGGTGCTGGTACCAGCCCGGTGAGTCGATCCCCGCGCCGTAACCGCCCGCGCGGGCGAGCCTGCGGTGCGTCCACGGCACCCACGTCGTCTCGACCTTCACCTTCGGCAGCCCCTTGAGCAGGAGCCGATCGGCGGCGGCCGTCGTGCGCCCGGTCAGCGCGGGGACGTGCCAGGCGCCGCACACCACCGCGGTCCGCGCGTACGCCCGGCGGGCCTCGCGCACCCGCAGCCGCATATGGGCTTCCCTCACCAGGTCGCGCGCGTCCGCCTCTCCGTACGTCTCGCGGATCGCCGCCATCGCCTCCGCGACCGCTTCGAACGGGCCGTACGCGTCCCCGTCCGTCCCGTCCTCCCCACCGTCTCCGCTGCCGGATCTGGTTCCTGTTCCTGTTCCTGTTCCTGTTCCACGGTGCTCGACGGCGTCCTCCCACCACCGCTCCGCGTCCTCGTAACCCGCGGTCTCCGCCAGCACGGCCAGCGGGTCGACCCGCAGGGCGGTGGCCGCGGATTCCGCGGCGGGGTCCGCCGGTCCGGGTCCGGGTCCGGCCGATTCCGGTCCGGGCGGTTCGGGGTCGGCGGACTCGGGTCCGGCCGCGCGCAGGGCGAGGCTGTGGGCCGCCGGGAGGTCGATGAAGCGGACTTCGGCGCCCGCGTCGGCGGCCCACCGCAGGGCCACCCACTCCGGCGAGAACTCGGCGAACGGCCAGAACGCCGCCCGGGCCGGGTCCTCCGTGGCGTGCGCGAGCAGCGCGACCGGGGGACGCATCGCCGGGTCCGCCGCGAACCCGGTCAGCGCGTCCGCCTCGGGCGGCCCTTCGATCAGGACGGCTTCCGGACGGTAGGCGTCCAAGGCGGCGCGGACCGCGCGGGCCGAACCCGGGCCGTGGTGCCGCACCCCCAGCAGGAGCAGGTCCTGCGAGGTGCGCGGCCGCCGCGGTGCGCCGGGCGCGGAGCCGTCGGGGACGCGGACGGGCTGCTCCGGCCCGTAAGGCTGCTCGGGCCTGTCCGCATCCGGTGCGGTGGCGGCGTCGGCGACCGGCTCCGTACGCGGACCCGGCGCGGGCGGGGCCGTGTCCGCAAGCGTGCGCGGAGCCGGCGTCCGGGGCCGGGCCGCGTCCGGGGACGGCCGGGTGGCCCCGGCCATGGGCCGGGTCATGCGGACACCTCGCGGCAGGCGCGGTAGAAGTCCTTCCAGCCGTCCCGCTCGCGGACGACCGTCTCCAGGTACTCCTGCCAGATCAGCCGGTCCGCGGCCGGGTCGCGGACGACCGCGCCGAGGATGCCCGCGGCGACGTCCCCCGCCCGCAGCACCCCGTCGCCGAAGTGCGCGGCGAGCGCCAGCCCGTTGGTCACAACGGAGATCGCCTCGGCGGTCGACAGCGTGCCGGAGGGCGACTTGACCTTGGTGCGGCCGTCCTCGGTGACACCGCCGCGCAGCTCGCGGAAGACCGTGACGACGCGCCTGATCTCGTCGGCGCCGCGCGGCGCCGCGGGGAGGTCGAGGCCGTGCCCGATCTGGTCGACACGGCGGGAGACGATGTCGACCTCCTCCTCGGCGGTGGCGGGCAGCGGCAGCACCACCGTGTTGAAGCGGCGGCGCAGCGCGCTCGACAGGTCGTTGACCCCGCGGTCGCGGTCGTTGGCAGTCGCGATCACGTTGAACCCGCGGACGGCCTGCGCCTCGGTCCCCAACTCCGGTATCGGCAGCGTCTTCTCGGACAGGATGGTGATGAGGCTGTCCTGCACGTCGGCCGGGATGCGGGTCAGCTCCTCGACCCGGGCGATCCGGCCCTCGGACATCGCGCGCAGGATCGGGCTGTGCACGAGGGCGGCGGGTGTCGGGCCGTTGGTGAGGAGCTGCGCGTAGTTCCACCCGTAGCGGATCGCCTCCTCCGGGGTGCCGGCCGTGCCCTGGACGAGCAGGGTCGAGTCGCCGCTGATCGCGGCGGCGAGGTGCTCGGAGACCCAGGTCTTGGCGGTGCCCGGGACGCCGAGCAGCAGCAGCGCGCGGTCGGTGGCCAGCGTGGTGACGGCCACTTCGACGATCCGGCGCGGGCCGACGTACTTCGGGGTGATGACGGTGCCGTCGGGCAGCGTGCCGCCGAGGAGATAGGTGGCGACCGCCCACGGGGACAGTTTCCAGCGGGCCGGGCGGGTCCGCTCGTCGGCCGCCGCGAGCGCGGCCAGTTCCTCCGCGAAGGCGTTTTCCGCGTGCGGGCGCAGCGCCTGCTCGGCGGCCGCGCCGGGACCGGGCGCGGTGCTCGGCGCGATGCCGGCCGCCGTGCCGGGGCCGGCCGCCGGCGCGGCGTCGGTGGTCGTGCTGGCCGTGTTGGTCGTAGCGGACGTGACAGACACAGTGCTCCCCCACTCGCATGCGCGGACCCCTCGGCCCGCGTTCGTTCCGTGTGCTTTCCACCTTGCACCCGACCACTGACAATTCGTCACCGAGCGCTATCCGGGCAGGTCAGAGCGATTGTCAGAGGGGCGCTCTACCTTCGGGGCATGGAGACGGAAACGCGGTGGACCGCGGATCAGGTGCTCGCGCTGGCGCCTGACGCCGCATCACGCAAGGCCGGCGCGAAGCTCGCGGCGCCCGCGCCGTGGTCCGGCACGGGGGTGGCGGGGACGGCGGTCTTCGGGCTGTGCAAGGGCAGTGGCAGCAAGCCGTACCAGACGGCGGTGGACACGCGCGGGCCCGCGTTCCGCTGCACCTGTCCGAGCCGGAAGTTCCCGTGCAAGCACGCCGTGGCGCTGCTGCTGCTCTGGTCCGAGGGCGCGGACGGGCCGGTGGCGGCGGCCGCGGAACCGGACTGGGTGGAGCAGTGGATCGCGGCCCGGCGGAAGAAGGAGGCGGCGGACGCGGAGGGGGCGTCCGCCGCGCCGCGCGCCGCCGGGCCGGCCGATCCGGAGGCGGCCCGGCGGCGGGCCGACCGCCGGGCGATCCGGGTGGAGGGCGGCGCGGCCGAGCTTGAGCAGCGGCTCACCGATCTGCTGCGCGGCGGGCTGGCGGGGGCGGACCGGGACGGGTACCGGCCGTGGGACGAGACGGCGGCGCGGATGGTGGACGCGCAGGCGCCCGGACTGGCCGCGCGGGTGCGGGAGTTGGGAGCGGTCGCGGGGACGGGGGGCGACTGGCCGTCGCGCATGCTGGAGGACACGGCGCTGCTCCACCTGCTGGCCCGCGGGTTCCTGGGCCGCGAGGGGCTGCCCGCGCCGCTCGCGGAGACGGTGCGGGCGCGGATCGGGTTCACCGTGGACACCGCGGAGGTGCTGGCCGGCACGCGCATACCCGGGCGGTGGCTGGTCCTCGCGCAGTACGACACGGCCGACGACCGGCTCACCACCCGGCGGGTGTGGCTCTACGACGAGGAGGCGGGGCGGTTCGCGCTGCTGCTGTCGTTCGGGGCGGCGGGGAGGGCGCCCGAACTCGTCCTGCCGGTGGGCGTCGTCATGGACGCGGAGATCGCCTACCACCCGTCGGCGGTGCCGCTGCGCGCCGCGCTCGGCACCCACCGCACGGTCGGCGTCCCGCCCGGCATACCCCGCGGCACCGCCATCGGACCCGCGCTGTCCGCCTACGGTGCCGCGCTCGCCGACGATCCCTGGCTCGACGCCTTCCCGGTCCTGCTCACCGACGTCGTCCCCATCCCGGGGCCCGACCGCTGGCAACTCGCCGACGCGGCCTCCCCCGACGCGATCCCCCTCACCGGCCCCATCCCCTGGCGCCTCGCGGCCCTCTCCGCCGGCCGCCCCCTCACCCTCTTCGCCGAACTCACCCCCACGGGGGCGCTGCCGCTGACCGCTTGGACCTCCCCTACTCCCGTTCATGTCTAACGGCCCGGCCGCCCACGAACGGCTCGCCGCCGCGGCAGGACCTGGGCCCGGCGCTGCGGTCGGCCAGGACCGCCCACCCGATCCAGCTCGGCACCCGGGCTTGGGAAGGTGGGTCCGCCACCCACCAAAACCGCCGCAACGGCGACCCATTGGAACAGCCCAACCCGGCGGCACCCAACCAGCCCCAACCCGGAACGGCACCTCCGAACCACCCACACGGAGCTGCTCACCGCAGCGGCGGAAAAGGGGCGCCCAACGGCCCACCCGCACCCCGGCCCGGGGACGGGTCACCGCCCCCGACCCAAGCCCGGGGACCGCAAGGTGGTGGGTCCGGCTACCCACCAAAACCGCCGCAGCGGCGACCCGTTGGAACGGCGGAACCCGGCGGTGCCCAGCCGGGGCAGGCCACGACACAGAAGCGACGCCGCAGGCGAAAAGCACCGCGCGCCCGCCACGGGAGTGGGAACCGTGTTCCCCGAAGGGAAGGAGTGAGGGATGAAGGCCAGTTGGGACGACCTCGTGGGCAACGCGCTGTTGGGGACGGAGAGGCGCAGGCCGGACGGGGTGGTGGGGGATGCGGAGGAGGCGGCCGCCGGGTTGTTGGACGCCGCCGCGGAGGGGGTGGTGAGGAGGCGGGCGGGGGTGCGGCCCGGGGTGGCCGGGGCGCGGCCGAAGGTGGCGGCTGCCGATGAGCGGCCCGCGCTGCCGGAGGCGGCGCGTCGGCGGCTGGAGATGATGCTGACGGGAAGTGGCAGGAGCCGGCAGGGCGCGGCGCCGAACCTGACGGAGTTGCTGCCGCAGTGGCTGGCGGCGGCCCGCCGGGAGGGCTACGCGGCGCCGCCGGCCGTCCTGCCCGCGCTGCTGGACGCGGCCCGGGCCCGTACGGATCTGCGGCCGGACGCGTTGGCGTTCGCGGGCCCGCGGGCGCTGTGGCTGGCGGAGCTGAACCCGGACTGGAAGTTCGCCCTGCGCGCGGGCGCGGGCGGAGCGGCCGTGGTCCCGGAGCAGGGGCACGAGCCGCAACGGCTGTGGGAGGAGGGCCTGTTCGCGGAGCGGGTCGCGCTGCTCACCCGGATGCGCCGCGCGGACCCGGCCGACGCCCGGGCCCTGCTGGCCTCCACGTGGAAGAGCGAGCGCGCCGAGGACCGGCTGATGTTCCTGGACGCGCTGCGCACCGGGCTGTCGGCGGCGGACGAGCCGTTCCTGGAGGAGGCGTTGGCGGACCGGAGCCGTAACGTACGGGCGACGGCGGCCGAGTTGCTGTCGGCCCTGCCGGGTTCGGCGCTGGCCGGGCGGATGGCGGCGCGGGTGCGCAGTTGCGTGTCGCTGGGCCCGGAGGGGATCACCGTGGAGGCGCCGTACGAGTGCGACCCGGCCATGGAACGGGACGGGGTCGCCACGAAGCCGCCGCACGGCAGGGGTGAACGCGCCTGGTGGTTCGGCCAGTTGGCGGACGCGGCGCCGCTGGGGATGTGGCCGGCCCGGTTCGGCGGCCGCACCCCGCAGGAGATCGTCGCGCTGCCGGTGCTGGACGACTGGCAGCCGGATCTGCACGCGGCGTGGTGCCGGGCGGCCGTACGGCAGAAGGACGCGGCGTGGGCGCGGGCGCTGCTCGGCCCGCCGCCGGCCCCGGCCGCCCCGGTGGCGGCGGTCGGCGATCCCGCCAAGCTGCTGTCGATCCTGCCGGCCGGCGAACGCGCCTGCTGGGTGGCGGACTTCGTGGCCGCGCACGGGCTGTCGGAGGCGTTCCAGATGCTGGGCGTGTGCACGGTGCCGTGGGCGCGGCCGCTGGGCCGGGCGGTGGTGGACGCGCTGGACATCGCCCGGGACGCGGGCAGTTACCCGTGGAGCTTCAGCGGGGTGATGGGCCTGGCCGAGCGCTGCCTGGACCCGGCGGCGGCGGACCAGGTCGCCGTACTGGCCGCTGGCGCCGAAGAACCGCCGAACGGCTCACCGGGCGCGGGCGCGTACTGGTCGGAGGCGTTCCAGCGGCTGACCGGCACGTTGCGCCTGCGCGCCCTGATGCTCGCCGAACTGCGCGGAGGAGACGGCGACGGCACCGAATAGCGGCCCGCATAACCCGCCGACCGGAAGAGACCGGCACCGGAGGGCTCACGATCGGACGGGACCCGCTCACCGGGACCGGACCCGCCGACCGGACGGCACCGGTCAGCCGAATGGACCAAGCCGGCCGGACCAGTCCGGCAGGCCCGACCAGGTGGAGGCCCTTACGCCTCCGCCCCCTGGTGCACATTCGCGTTGACCCAGGTCACCACGTCGGCGGTCGTCGTGCCGGGCGTGAAGATCGCCGCGACACCGAGATCCTTGAGCGGGGCGATGTCCGCCTCCGGGATGATGCCGCCGCCGAAGACCTTGATGTCCTCGGCGTCGCGCTCGCGGAGCAGCTCCAGCACCTTGGCGAAGAGTGTCATGTGCGCGCCGGACAGGATGGACAGGCCGATCGCGTCGGCGTCCTCCTGGATGGCGGTGTCCACGACCTGCTCGGGCGTCTGGTGCAGGCCGGTGTAGATGACCTCCATGCCGGCGTCCCGCAGGGCGCGCGCGATCACCTTCGCGCCCCGGTCGTGGCCGTCGAGACCGGGCTTGGCGACGACCACGCGGATCGGTCCGGACACGCCCATCACTGCCTCCATGCGTTCGGCTCGCGGGCCGGGAACTGATCACGGCGGCGCCCGGCCGCACCGGGCGGCATAGCACCGCGTAAACGAACGTTATCGCCCCCACGCCGGGCCGGGACAGTTTTACGGGACGCGGGGAGGGGGAAATCACACAGTGGGACACATTCACCAAGGCTGGGTTCTCGGTCCTACCCCGGTGAGGGACACGCCGGAGCGGTACGGAGGACCCGGCGCGTTCCTTCTGGAGCCGCTGCCAGGAGGCCGTGGCACCGCGTTTCGCAGCCGCAGTACGCGGTGCCGCGGCCTCCGCTCCGGCTCCCGCTGAGGGCGCCCGCGGGTCAATGCCGACCCGCCCGCGCCGCGACGGGAGGTGGGCCATGTCCGCCCAGTCCGCGGAGGCCGAACCGGGGTCCGGATCAGGGTCCGGGCCGGGGTCCGGATCACCACGCGGTTCCGGACCGACGTCCGAATCGGGACCGGGACCGACACCAGGACCCACATCCGAACCGGAGGGCGTTACCAGAGGTAACTTCTGGATACACTGCGCCGCACTGGCCCGGGTGACCGTCATCGACCTGGCCGTTCTCGCGGGCCACATGCTCTTGTACCCGACCGGCTTCCTCCCGGAGCGCATCGCGGACTCCCCGCACGCGCCCGGCCCGCAGCGGGGGTCGGAGGAGCCCGGTGGGCAGGTGCCGTCGATCCTGCCCATCGAGGGCCGCGACCACCCCCCGGTCGTGCTGCTGCACGGCTTCGTGGACAACCGCTCCGCGTTCGCCCTGCTGCGCCGTTCGCTGCTGCGCCACGGCTGGACCCGGGTCCAGGCGCTCAACTACTCTCCGCTGACCGGCGACATACGCAGCGCCGCCGCCCAGCTCGGCCCGCACATCGAGCAGGTCTGCGCCGAGTCGGGGTACTCCCAGGTGGACATCGTGGGCCACAGCCTGGGCGGCCTGGTCGCCCGCTACTACGTGCAGCGCCTCGGCGGCGACGCGCGGATTCGGACCCTGGTCACGCTGGGCACCCCGCACTCCGGCACCCGGGCCGTCCCGGCGCTCGCCCCGCACCCGCTGGCCCGGCAGATGCGCCCGGGTTCGTCGGTGCTGGAGGAGCTGGCGAGGCCGGCGAAGGGCTGCAAGACACATTTCGTGGCATTCTGGAGCGACCTGGACCAGTTGATGATCCCGGTGGAGTCGGCCCGCCTCGAACACCCGGACCTTTCCACGCGGAACATCCGGGTGCGCGGAATCGGCCACCTGGCCCTGCCGGTGACCGGCTCGGTGGCCGCGGAAATCCGGCAGGCGCTGTCCGAACCGGGCTCGCTGCCGCACGAAATCGACGCCGCATAACGGACACGTAACGGTCGAATATCGACCGAACACCGGGCAAGGCGGGCGCCGGGCCCGGGCCGGAGATTGTCGCCGCGCGGTACGGAGGGCTACAGTCGCCGCTAATTCTCCTGCTGCCGAGGCGAAAGAGAAGCTGGCGGTGAACGAACGTCACCCGTCGGGGTACACCCCCGACTACGACGCCCACGTGTACGACGCCTATTCCACGGGCGCCTACCCGACCGTCGGCACAACCTACGCGGACGACGCGACCGGTACCTACGCGTTCATCCCGCAGCAGCCGACGCCCTACGACCAGAGCTACGCGTACGGCTCCGAGGGCTACGGCCAGACCGCCGCCCCGCAGCAGGCCCAGCAGTACGACACGGGCACGTACGACACCGGTATGTACGACACCGGCATGTACGCCGCGGCTCCGTACCCGCCCGGCGCGTACGACACCGGGACCTACGACACGGGTGCGTACGCCGTCGGCTACCCGCCGGAGACGTACGAGGCGAGCACGCACGACAGCTACGACCCGTACGCCTATGTCCAGCCCCCCGTCCAGGCGGCGGGGCCGACGTACTACGACACCGGGACGTACGAAGCCGGCGCGCTGTGGCAGGACGGCCAGACCGCGCAGACCGGGCAGCAGCCCCTCTACCCGCAGGCGCAGGACTGGGACTCGGGCGCGTACCCGACGTACGGCTACGGATACGGGTACGGGTACGACGCGGTCGGCGACACCGGCGTCTACGAGCAGATGCCCGCCTACCAGGCCCCCGGCTACGAGCAGCCCGGCTACGAGGTGCCCGCGCCCGCGGCGCCGGAACCCCAGCCGGAGCCGGAGCCGTACGACGGCACCGCGCTGCTGGACATGCCGGACGCGCTCGACGAGTTGGCCGAGGACTTCCGGCCGGCCGGGCGCGACGACGAACCGGCCCGGCACGACTACGCCGCCGACGGCGAGCCCGTGGCCGCCGCCCGCAGCCGCCGCCGCAAGCCCGCCAAGCGCTCCGCGCTGCTGACCGTCGGCGTGCCGTCGGTCGCCGTGATGGGTGTGGCGGCGGTCGGGGCAGCGGCCATCGGCGGGGTCGGGATGGCGCAGGACGCGTCGCACACCGCGGCCGACAGCGCGGGCAACGCGCCGACCACCCAGCTCGACCGGCAGCTGACCGGGGTGAGCCGCGACGCGGACGACTTCGCGACGCGCGCCAGCCGCGCCCAGGAGCGGGTGGACCTGAAGGACCGCCAGGCGGCGGCGAAGAAGGCGAAGGAAGAAGCGGCGGCCCGCAAGGAGGCGCTGCGGCCGAAATTCGTGCTGCCGGTGACCCAGCGGGGGCTCAGCGCCTACTTCGGTCAGTCCGGCGAGCACTGGATGGCGCTGCACACGGGCATCGACTTCCCCGTGCAGGTCGGCACCCCCGTGCACGCGGTCACCGACGGCACGGTCCGCACCCAGTGGAACAGCTCCTACGGCAACATGGCCATCGTCACCGCGCCCGACGGCACGGAGACGTGGTACTGCCACCTGAGCAGTACGAAGATCCGCTCGGGCAAGGTGCAGGCCGGCGATGTCATCGCGTACTCCGGCAACACCGGCAACACCACCGGGCCCCACCTCCACCTGGAGGTACGGCCGCACGGCGGTTCGCCGATCGACCCCCTGCCGTGGTTGCTGGCGCACGGGCTCGATCCCCGCTGATCCCTGCGGGGCGGTTGCGGGGTGGTCCGTCCGGGGTGCCACACCCCGTCGCTCCCGGACCCCCTGCCAGTGGGGGCTTGTCGCGCGGTTCATCGCGCCCCTTTACAGCTACTCGCCGTCGTAGGGTGCGCGCGGTTCCCCGCGTCCCTGGTAGGGGCGCCCCCTTAGGGGCGCGGGGAACTGCGCGACAAGCCTCCCGCCGGCAGGTGGTCCGGGAGGCGGGCTGAAGGGGCAGGGCGGGCGGGCCCTCAACAGCGGCGGCGAAGGTCAGAGCTTTTGGACCGGCGCGTACCGCAACAAAAGCTGCTTCGGGCGGTCGTCGCCGAAGTCGATCGTCGCCTTCTCGTCGCCGGGCCTGCCGGTCACCGCGATGACCGTGCCCAGGCCGAACTGGTCGTGGGTGACCCGGTCGCCGACGGCGAGTGAGATCACCGGGCGATCGCCGGCCGAACGGCGGGTCGCGAAACCGCCGGTGCCCGAGCGGCCGCGGGCCCCGATCGTGGTGGAGAGCGACGCCGCGGCCTTCGAGACCGGCGCGGAGGCGGTCTGCCCGGTGCGCTTCCACTCTATGAGCGGCTCGGGGATCTCCTCCAGGAACCGGGACGGCGGGTTGTACGACGGCTGGCCCCACGCGCTGCGCATCATGGAGCGGGTGAGGTAGAGCCGCTCGCGGGCGCGGGTGATGCCGACGTAGGCCAGGCGGCGCTCCTCCTCCAGCTCCTTGACCTGGCCGAGGGCGCGCATGTGCGGGAACACGCCGTCCTCCATACCGGTGAGGAACACCACGGGGAATTCCAGGCCCTTGGCGGTGTGCAGGGTCATGAGCGTGATGACGCCGGTGGACTCGGTGTCGTCGTCGGGGATCTGGTCGGAGTCGGCGACCAGCGCGACCCGCTCCAGGAACTCGGCGAGCGAACCGGGTTCCTCCTCGCCCCGCTCCTGTTCGAACTCCAGGGCCACAGCCGCGAGTTCCTGGAGGTTCTCGACGCGGGTCTCGTCCTGGGGGTCGGTGGACGCCTGCAACTCGGCCAGGTAGCCGGTGCGTTCCAGTACCGCTTCCAGGACGACGGCGGGTCCGGCGCCGGACTCCACGATCGTGCGCAGCTCGTCCATGAGCGTGTTGAACCGCTTGACCGCGTTGGCCGAGCGGGCCGCCATGCCGTACGCCTCGTCGACGCGGCGCAGGGCCTGCGGGAAGGAGATCTTCTCGCGCAGGCCGAGGGCGTCGATCATCGCCTCGGCGCGCTCGCCGATGCCGCGCTTGGGCACGTTGAGGATGCGGCGCAGCGGCACGGCGTCCTCGGGGTTGGCCAGCACCCGCAGGTAGGCGAGGACGTCGCGGACCTCACGGCGCTCGTAGAAGCGGACGCCGCCGACGACCTTGTAGGGCAGGCCGACCCGGATGAAGACCTCCTCGAAGACACGGGACTGGGCGTTGGTGCGGTAGAAGACCGCGACGTCGCCGGGGCGGGCGTCGCCGGCGTCGGTGAGCCGGTCGATCTCGTCGGCGACGTACTGCGCCTCGTCGTGCTCCTGGTCGGCGACGTATCCGGTGATGACCGGGCCCTGGCCGGACTCGGTCCACAGGTTCTTCGCGCGGCGGCCGGCGTTGCGCTCGATGACGGCGTTGGCGGCGTTGAGGATGTTCTGGGTGGAGCGGTAGTTCTGCTCCAGCAGGATGGTGCGGGCCTGCGGGTAGTCCTCCTCGAACTGGAGGATGTTGCGGATCGTCGCGCCGCGGAAGGCGTAGATCGACTGGTCCGCGTCACCGACGACGCACAGCTCGGCGAGGGGGGCATCCTGCGGGCCGGGGGCTGCGGCGGAGTCGCCGGTGCCGACCAGTTCGCGGATCAGCGTGTACTGGGCGTGGTTGGTGTCCTGGTACTCGTCGACGAGGACGTGCCGGAAGCGGCGCCGGTAGTGCTCGGCGACGTCCGGGAACGCCTGGAGCAGGTTGACGGTGGTCATGATGATGTCGTCGAAGTCCAGCGCGTTGGCCTCGCGCAGCCGCGCCTGGTACATCGCGTACGCCTCGGCGAGCTTCTTCTCGAAGGCGTTCTCCGCCTGGCCGGCGAAGGTCTCCTCGTCGACCAGCTCGTTCTTGAGGTTGGAGATCTTCGCGCTGAAGGACTTCGGCGGGTACTGCTTCGGGTCCAGGTCCAGGTCCCGGCAGACCAGCGCCATCAGCCGCTTGGAGTCGGCCGCGTCGTAGATCGAGAACGACGAGGTGAAGCCGAGCACCTTCGACTCGCGGCGCAGGATGCGCACGCACGCGCTGTGGAAGGTGGACACCCACATGGCGTTGGCGCGCGGGCCGACCAGGTCCTCGACGCGCTCCTTCATCTCGCCCGCGGCCTTGTTGGTGAAGGTGATCGCGAGGATCGCGCCCGGGTGGACGTGGCGGGCGCCGAGCAGGTGGGCGATGCGGTGGGTGAGCACGCGGGTCTTGCCGGAGCCGGCGCCGGCGACGATGAGCAGCGGGCCGCCGTGGTGGACGACGGCCGCGCGCTGCTGCTCGTTGAGCCCCTCGAGGAGCTGCGCGGGGTCGGCGACGGGGCGGGCGGCGCCGTTGCGGTAGTGCGCGTCCCGCTCCGGCGGCGGGCCGTCGAACCGGTCGCCGAAAAGGGTGTGCGGCACGTCCTCGCCGTCCGGCCCGTCCTGCGGCTCGGGCGGCGGGGGCGGGCCGGCGTCGGAGGGCCCGTGGGCCGCGTCGAGACCGGCCAGGAAGTTGTCGTCAAAGAGGCTGCTCATCGCCTCCCGAGTCTAGGCGCCCGCACTGACACTCCAGTCCTCTCCGGCGAAGTCGGGGCGGTACGGCGCGGACCGCCGGTCCCGTACCGCCCGCGTGTCCGGCGCGGGCGTCCGGCGCGAGGTCGTGGCCGTAGCTCCATTGGCACTCTCCGTGACGGCCGGGCCGCTTCGGCAAAAGATTACGAAAAGGTATCGGGCCTATCGGACATCGCTCTTCCCAGCCGTACCGGGCTTTGACTACGGTTCCGCACCAGCCGCACCCGGCGCCGTCCGAGAGGAGATCGTCCCCATGGCGACGCACCGTAAGGCTCGTACCGCACTACTCAACTCGCCGGGACCGCGTACGGCGGTCGGCCTGACGACGGCGGCGCTCGCCACCGTGACCCTCCTGGGCGAGAGCGCCGGCGCAGCCACGCCCGCCAAGCCCGCGCAGCCGTCCATCGCCGAGGTGAAGGCGAAGGTGGACGCGCTGATGCACCAGGCCGAGGCCGCCACCGAGCACTACGACGGGGCCAAGGAGCAGACCGACCGGCAGAACGCCAAGGTCGACAAGCTGCTCAAGCAGGTCGCCAGGAAGACGCAGTCGCTGAACGACTCGCGGACGCTGCTCGGCCAGTACGCGGCGGCGCAGTACCGGGGCGGCGGCGACCTGAGCACCAGCCGGTACCTGCTCTCCAAGACGCCGCAGGACCTGGTCGACCAGGCGCACTTGACGGACGTGCTCGGCCGGCGGCAGCAGAGCGCCGTCGAGTCGTACCGGGTCCAGCAGGCCGCGGCCACCCAGCAGCGGATCGAGGCCGCCAAGAGCCTGGCCACGCTCACCTCGCAGCAGGCGGCGCTGAAGACGGCCAAGCAGAGCGTGCAGAGCAAGCTGGGCGCCGCGCAGAAGCTGCTCAACAGCCTCAACGCGCAGGAGAAGAAGCGGCTCGCGGAGCTGGCGGCCAAGCAGGAGGCGGCGGCCAAGGCGAAGGCGGCCGAGCTGGCCGCGCAGGAGAAGGCCCGGCAGGCGGCGGCAGCGGCCGCGGCGGCCAAGAGCGGGAGCACCTCCGCCCCGGTCAACTCCTCGGTCGCCGAGCAGGCCATCGCCTTCGCCAAGCAGCAGCTCGGCAAGCCGTACGTGTGGGGCGCGACCGGACCGGCCTCGTACGACTGCTCGGGGCTGACCCAGGCGGCGTACAAGGCGGCCGGGATCAACCTGCCGCGGACGACCTACGACCAGGTGGACGTCGGCACCCGGGTCTCCGAGGCGAACCTCCAGCCGGGCGACCTGATCTTCTTCTACAGCGACGTCAGCCACGTCGGCCTCTACATCGGCAACGGCGAGATGGTCCACGCGCCGCACACCGGCACCGTGGTCAAGATCGCCCCGATCACCGAGATGCCCTTCTACGGTGCGGTCCGCCCCTATTGATCACGGACTGGCCGCCCTGTCCGTATTACCCATAAAGCTTCTGCACAAAACGTAAGGTCACGAAGCGATTTCAGTCACATTGCAGTCCAAACTTCCCAAGACTCGGCGAAGTTGACTACGGTAGCCCGCTAGATGGCACGCCTCCCGTCGGCGAAGGTCCGACAGTGTGCCGCCTCCGCCTAATCCGGCCGACGGCCGGAACCGGGGAACCACAAGCATTTTGGGGTGAATCGGGACGGATGCCCACCGCATCCGGACCGTAGGGCTACCTTCCCAGCCCGAACCCGTCAGCTAACCCGGTCGGCGGTTCACGGAAGGAGTCGCCTCCTTGGCGTCGCACCGCAAGCCGCGCACCCGCATACTCGCCACGGCCGGTCCTCGCGCCGCCGTCGGCGTCACCGCCGCGGCCCTGGCATCGGTCACCCTGATGAGCGAGACCGCGAACGCGGCGCCCGCGAAGCCTTCCATCAGCGAAGTGAAGAAGCAGATCGACAGCCTCAACCAGCAGGCCGAGGCGGCGACCCAGAGCTACGACCAGGCCACGGAGAAGACGGCCACGCAGCGCGCCAAGACCAACGAGCTGCTCGCCCAGGTCGCCGAGAAGACCGACAAGATGAACGCGTCCCGGCGCATCCTCGGCCAGTTCGCCGCCCAGCAGTACCGCGACGGCGGCATGGGCCAGACCGAGCAGCTCCTGTTCTCGGACGACCCGGCGGGCTTCCTCTCCCAGACCCACATGCTCGACCGCCTCTCCGTCACCCAGGAGAAGGTGCTCGAAGGCTTCAAGGTCCAGCAGGAGCAGGCGTCGATCCAGCGCGGGCAGGCCACGGCCAGCCTCCAGACGCTCACCACCGAGCAGCACAAGCTCGCCGCCACGAAGAAGACCCTCCAGGGCAAGCTCGCGGCCGCGCAGAAGCTGCTCAACGGACTCACCGCCGACCAGCGCGCCAGGCTCGACGGGATGCAGCCGAAGTCGTCCTCCGGGGGCTACACCTACAACGGCCCCGCGTCCGGGCGGGCCGCGGCCGCTCTCCAGTTCGCCCTGTCGCAGCGCGGCAAGCCGTACTACTCCGGCGCCACCGGCCCCAGCTCGTACGACTGCTCGGGCCTGACCCAGGCCGCCTACCGCGCCGCGGGCATCACCATCGGGCGCACCACGTGGGACCAGGTCAAGGACGGCACGGCCGTCTCCAAGTCCGAGCTGCGCCCCGGTGACCTGGTCTTCTTCTACTCCGGCATCTCCCACGTCGGGATCTACCTCGGCAACGGCAACGTCGTGCACGCGCCGCACCCCGGCGGCGTCGTGGAGATCGCGCCGATGAGCTGGATGCCGTTCGCCGCCGCGCGGCGGATCGCGTAGCGGCAGCGGCTCGCGGAACTGTCACCCGGGCCCCGTCGAGGGGCACCCTCCGTCACTTCCAGGCGGCGCCGGTCCAGGCGCCGCCTGTCCGCGCTTCAGGCCAGGACGTCAGCAGGTCCATCCAACTGGTGGCCGGCGCGGCCGGGTCGGCGGCGCGCAGCCGAGCCATGCCCCGCGGCGCACGTCGCGTGGGTCGGGTCGGACGGCGCCGGGGAACCGCCCGCCGGTCCGAAACGAGGGTGCGGCACCACTTTGGGGCAATGGTTCCCTTTGCCCCCGACCCCCGCGGCGCCCTTAGCACCTGCTCCCCGCCGGGGTGCCGCATCCGGCGCATCGGTCGGCGGACGACCGCATCCGGGCGAGTCACCCGCCGAACTCCGGTCGATTGCGGTCGCACCCGGTGGATAGGGAGCAGTCCCGGACTCCGGGCCGTTCCCCCGCCCCCGGCAGGTTTAGCGTCGCTCGCAGGTGGCCGGACCCCATCGCCGTCGGGACTTCAACCCCGACGGTCGCGGCCGCCTCCGTCGAAGTCCGGCGGCGACCCGTTCCCCCGTGCGGGCGCCGCCGGGCCTCTCTTCCGAAGGAGTGACGGCCGCATGGCCTCACACAGTCGCCGCCCCGCCTCCCCCACGGGCTCCCGTACGACCGCCCGCGCGGCGCTCTCCCTGGCCCTCGCCTCGGCCGCGTCGGTGAGCCTGCTCGGCGAGAACGCGCAGGCCCAGCCCCGGCCGACCCCGGAGGCGGTGAAGGCGAAGGTGGACGACCTGTACCGGCAGGCGGAACAGGCCACCGAGAGGTACGACGGCGCCAGGCAGAAGGCCGACGCCGCCCGAGCCGCGATCTCCGGCCTCCAGGACGAACTGGCCCGCAAGACCGCCCGGGTCAACGCCACCCGGGACTCCCTCGGCACCATCGCCGCCGCGCAGTACCGCTCCGGCTCGCTCGACCCCACCCTCCAGCTCGCCCTCAGCTCCTCCCCCGACACCTACCTCGAACAGGCCGCCGCCCTCGACCAGTTGGGCAGCCGCCAGGTCGCGGTCCTCACCCGACTCGCCCAGCAGCGACGCGACATCGAGCAGACCCGGGCCGAGGCCGGCGGCAAACTCGCCGCCCTGGAGACCGCACAGACCCAGCTCGCCGCGCGGAAGAAGACCGTGCAGGCCAAGCTCCGCCAGGCACAGTCACTGCTCTCCACCCTCACCCCGCCGCAACGCGCCGCCGTCGACGCCTCCGACGGTGCCCCCTCCACCGCCGCCACCCGGGACCTGGTCCGGCCGCCACTCGGCTCCGCGCCCGCGCCCTCCGCGCGTGCCGCCGAAGCGGTCGCCTTCGCCTTCCGGGCTCTCGGCCTGCCCTACGTCTGGGGCGCCACCGGCCCCGGCGCCTACGACTGCTCCGGTCTCACCCAGGCTGCCTGGCGCGCCGCCGGGGTCTCGCTGCCCCGCACCACCTACACCCAGATCAACTCCGGTCCCCGCATCCCCGAGTCCGAACTCCGCCCGGGCGACCTCGTCTTCTTCTACTCCGGCATCTCCCATGTGGGCCTCTACATCGGCGACGGCCAGATGATCCACGCTCCCCACCCGGGCGCCGCCGTCCGCATCGCCCCCATCTCCGAAATGCCCTTCGCCGGCGCCACCCGCCCCGCCTAGGGTCCGTCGTTCGAATCTCCGCTCCCCTTCCCCCTTCCCTCTCCCCTTCTCCTCACCTCCTCCGCAGCACGGCCACGTCGTAACCCTCCTCCACCGGCCTCGGCGCCGCGCCGATTCGGCTGCCGCGTCAGCCGCCAACCGGTCCAGTCCCTCGGCGAACTCCTCCCGTGCGAGGTGCGCGAACTTCGACTGCGGGCGGCTCCCCATCCGCTCCCCGTACTCCCGCAGACTCACGGCCACCGGCGCGCGAACGACGTGACCTCAAGCGAGGTCGAACCTCCCCGACCGCACCGGCCGCGCATCGGCGCTCCCTCGGCGTAGTGGACGCCGCCGGGTCCGGGGTTGGCCCGCATGCCTCAGCCAGCATCGGGGCCGACGGGTCCACCCCGACCACGAGCGGCGCCCCTCCCCTTCACCATTCAACGCAGGGTGACCTGACGGGGGCCGTTGAACGGAGCGAGGGACAGGACGGTGGACGGGGTGCGCAGTCGGTCGTCGGTGGTGAACAGCTCGCGGGCCTCGGCGAACGGGACCTCCTCCGCGGTGACGGCCGCGGCCCGGTCGTAGAGGTCGCGGATCTCGTCGGACATCTCACTGTCGCCGTCCGCTCCCGTGCCCCATATGTCCCACAGCAGCGTCTCGACCTTGTTCAGCGCGGCGAGGTCCAGCCGGATGTTCCCCGCCACGAACCACTCCCCGACCATCGGCCCGTCCGGCAGATGCAGCCCGAACGACTTCGGGTCCGCCTGCCCGGCCCGGATCGTCTGCCACGCCTTGCCGGCGACCAGGAAGCGGTCACGCGGCACATCGGTGACGTCGAAGGGCACCGAATAGAGCTCGGGGTCGGCGACTTGGGCGTCGGCGAGCAGCCAGCCCCGCTTGTCGTCCCAGTATTCCGTCACGACGTGGTCGAAATGGAACCCGTCCGACCCGAAGTAGTCCGCGAACCCGGACCGCAGCCGGGCGGGTATTCCCAGGTGCCGCAGCAGCGAGACGTGCAGCAGCGTGAAGTCCCGGCAGATCCCGACGAACCGGTCCGCGAACTCCCGCCGCTGGGTCAGCGGCGCTCCGTCACGGCTCACCATCAGCCGGAGGATGTCGTCGGTGTACCGCGTCTCGGCGTCGTCCCGCATCCGGTCCTCGGCGATCGGGATGCCGAAGATCCCGCCCTCCAGCCGGTGAATCACCACGTCCCGGACCATTCGGGCGAGTTCACCCACGTCCCGCGGCATGTCGGCGTACCAGCCGACCAGTTCGCCCGGATCGGAGAAGACGCTCTGCGTGGCGTAGTAGTCCGCGGCCTCCGGGGCAAGACGGGCCTCGGTCATGGTGGTACCCCCAACATCGGTTAATCGTACGCATATTTGAATTGTGTTCTGGCTCTCCCAACGGTGCCAAAATTCCCCGCGAAATGTCCAGAGCGGGAAGAGCACTCGATGCCGATCACCAGGAGCCGATCGGATAGTCGACGTACCCCTTCGCCCCGCCGGTGTAGTACGTGGCCGGGTCGCTGGGCGCGGGCTCGCGACCGAGGGCGAAGCGGGTGACGAGGTCCGGGTTGGCGATGAAGTGACGGGAGAAGGAGACGGCGTCGGCGGCGCCGGCGGCTATCAGCGCATTCCCGCTGTCGCGGTCGAAGCCGTGATTGGCGATCACGGGTCCGTCGAAGAGCCGCCGGTAGCGGGCGAAGACGTCAGGGTCGGGGGTGGCACCCGGCCGGACGGGCACCGAGCCGGGAGCGCCGTCCCGGTCGGCCGGCCCCGGGCCGCGCAGGTGGAGGTAGGCCAGCGGGTGGTCGTTGAGCCCGGTGACCAGGTCGTCGTAGTCGGCGAGAGCCTCCTCGTCGGCGGTGAAATGGTCGCCCGCCGTCCAGTACGGGGACAGCCGGACGCCGACCCGCCGCCCGGCCCAGGGCTCGGCGACCGCGTCGATGATCTCCAGCAGCAGCCTCCTGCGGCTTGCGCGGTCACCGCCGTACGCGTCCGTACGCAGGTTGAGCCGCGGGTTGAGGAACTGCGGGATCAGGAAGGACCCCAGTGCGTGGACCTCGACACCGTCGAACCCGGCGCTGTGCGCGTTCACCGCGGCCGCGCCGTACTCCGCGACGGTGGTCCGTATCTCCTCGGTGCTCATCTCCCTTGGAGTGACGGTCGGTTGGGGGCCGCCGGCGGTGAAGCTCATCTCGTGCGGGTTGACCGCGGAGGGGCCCGCGGGCAGGGCTCCGCCGAGGTGGTCCGGATGGGAGGCGGCGCCGGTGTGCCAGAGCTGAAGGACGATCCGTCCGCCGAGCGTGTGCACCACATCGGTGACACGGTGCCACGCACCTACCTGCTCGGGGCTGTATATACCCGGGACGTCGACGAAGCCGATCGCGCGTTCGCCCACCCACGTCCCCTCGGTGACGATCAGCCCCGCGCCCGCCCGCTGGGCGTAGTAAGCGGTGTGCGTATCGGTCGGCGCCAGCGCCTCGTTGTCCGCGCGGGCCCGCGTGGTCGGGGCCATCACCACGCGGTTGGGCAGTCGCAGAGCGCCCAGCTCAAGCGGTTGCAGCAGGGGCTGGGTCCGGGGCGCGGGCCGGTCGGGTGTCCCGCCGCGGCCGGGTCGCGCGGGTGCGGGCGCTGAGGAAGGGGTCGTGGTCATGATGAAGGTCTCCTGTGTTCTGCCGGGGCCCGAGCCGGGTTCGGCGCGGGCCGAAAAGAGAAGTCCGCCGAGCGGCGTCTCGCGGTCACCTCGGCCGCTTCGAGTTCGTCATTACAAGTGACGGAGAGCGACGATGAAAGGTGACCGATGAACGAGCACGAGCAGTTGGCGGACCAGTTCGAGGCACAGCGGGGCCATCTGCGCGCGATCGCCTACCGCATGCTCGGCTCGCTGAGCGACGCGGAGGACGCGGTACAGGAGGGATGGCTTCGGCTGAGCCGCAGCGATGTCAGCGGGGTGGAGAACCTCACGGCGTGGTTGCGGACGGTCGTGTCCCGGGTGTGCCTCGACATACTGCGCACCCGCGCGACCCGCCCGGAGGACCCGGTCGGGCAGGAGTTTCCCGAGCTGGGCTGGGCGGCCGGGGACGGCGGCGATCCCGAACACGAGGCCCTGCTGGCGGAATCGGTGGGGCGGGCGCTGCTCGTGGTGCTGGACACGCTCGCGCCGGCCGAGCGGATCGCGTTCGTCCTGCACGACCTGTTCGGGGTGCCCTTCGACCAGATCGCACCGATCGTGGGGCGCTCCCCGGTGACCACGAAGAAGCTGGCCAGCCGGGCCCGACATAGGGTCCGGGGCGTCCCACCGGCAACAGGCACGGACGTGGCACGGCAGCGGCATGTGGTCGAGGCGTTCCTCACCGCCTCGCGCACGGGCGACATGGCCGGGCTGCTCGCGGTGCTGGCTCCCGACGTCGTCCGCCGGGCCGACCTGGACGCGCTGCCGGCCGGGGTGGCCGCCGAGGTGCGCGGCGCCAAGCTCGTGGCTGAGGAGACGATGGTCTTCGGGCGCAGGTCGCGCCATGCCGAACCGGTGCTGCTGGACGGTGCGATGGGGGTGATCGTCGCGCCACGCGGGCGGGTAACGCTGGCGCTCAAGATAAGGATCGAGGGCGAGCGGATCGCCGAGTACGACGTGATCGCGGAACCCGGCCGACTCAGCCGGCTGGAGGTGACGCTGCTCGACCTGCCCCGGGCCGTGGGGGCATGAAGCGGGTACGCCGACCGGACCGCGAGCGGCCGGACACGGGGTGACGGGGTGACGTACCGGCCGGGGCCGGCGTGGGCGGGCGGCGGGCGAGGAGCCGACCGCGAGTGGGGCTTGACCTTCTCCCTGGGACAAGCCCCACCGTGAAGGGGACGGCCCCGGCAACCGTCACCGAGGCGGAGGTGCGGGCCCGGATCTCCGCGGACCTCGGGCTGGACGCGGACCGGACCGAGGCGCTGCTCACGGACCTGTGGACGGAGTACCTCGGCTCGGCGAACGAGGAGTTGATCACCTACATGCGGACGCTGGGATGACGCTGCCCCGCACCCGCACCCGGGGACCATCCCGACAGCACCGCGTACGACATGAGCCGCATCACGGAGAGAGGAGGAGGCATGGAGTTGCTCACCATCGGCGCGTTCGCGAAGGCGGCCCGGTTGTCGCCGAAGGCGTTGCGCCTGTACGACGAGCTCGGCCTGCTGCCGCCCGCTCGCGTCGACCCGGCCACGGGCTACCGGTTCTATGCCCCGGACCAGTTGGAACGGGCCCGGCTGGTGGCGTGGCTGCGCCGGCTGGGGATGCCGCTGGCCCGTATCGAGCGGGTGTGCGCGTGCCCGGACGAGGCGGAGGCCGGGCGGCAGATCCGGGCGTACTGGGCCCGGGTCGAGGCGGAGACGGCCGCGCGGCGCGAGTTGGCCGCGTTCCTTGTCGACCATCTGACACACGGCACACGGAAGGAGCACACCATCATGGAGGAACCTCTCATGCTGCGGTACGCGGCACGTTCGGACACCGGTCTGGTGCGGGAGGGCAATCAGGACGCGGTGTACGCGGGTTCGCGGCTGCTGGCCGTAGCGGACGGGTTCGGGCCGTCCGGCGCCCCGGCCAGCGCGGCGGCGATCGGGGCACTGCGGCACCTCGACGCCGAGGCCCTGCCCGCGGGCAACATACTCAACGTCCTCCAGGACGCGGTGGAAGAAGCGGGCCGTGCGGTCTCCGGCGCCGCCGCACCCGCGGACGCCGCACCCGGCGACGCCCCGTCCTCCGCCGCCGGAACCACGCTGACCGCGATGGTGTGGACGGGCACCCATCTGGCCCTGGTCCACATCGGGGACTCCCGCGCGTACCTGCTGCGCGACGGCGAGTTGTTCCGGATCACCCACGACCACACGCTCGTGCAGTCCATGGTCGACGAGGGCCGCCTCACCGAGGAGGAGGCCGCCTCTCACCCTGACCGCGCCCTCCTGCTGCGGGCGATCCTCCCGGACGGTTCGCTCCCCGCGCCCGACCTCCGGCTCCAGTCCCCCCGTGCAGGCGATCGGTACCTCCTGTGCTCGGACGGCCTGTCGCGGGTGGCCGGCGCCGACGACCTCCACGCCGTCCTGGCGACCGCCCCTGAACCCGAGGCAGCCGCAAGCACGTTGATATCCCTGGCGAACGGCGCGGGCGGCCCGGACAACGTGAGCTGCGTGGTGGCGGACGTGGTCCCGGCGGCGTAGTCGCGTCGCCGGATCGCGAGCGGGACAGCGCGCGAGGTAAAGGCGGGGGACGGGCACGCCGAAGCCCCTCGACAGGTCACGGTTCTGGGCAATCCGGCCAACGCCGGGCCGGACTGGCGTAGTGTCGACGTTCGCCCGGGGAGCCGAACGGACAGGAGAGCGAACATGCAAGCCCTGACGGCGAGTTGGGGAGCCTGGATGGGGGCTTTCGAGCGCTGTTACAAGGAGTTGCCGGCCACGGCGCCCCACGTGCAGTGCCCGGACTGCGCCGCGGCCGGACTGCGGCTGACCTTCTGCGGTCCGGAGGAGGACCGTGTCGGGTACGCCTCTTTCTGGTGCGACGCGTGCCTGACCGGTGTGCACCTGAGCAGGTGCCCGGTGCCGGACGGGGTACCGATGGAGTCCATCGGCACCCCCGTGGAACAGCGAGCGGTCCGCGTCCCCAACTACAGCCTGGTCTGGCCGGACGAGAGCTACTAGCGCCCGCCCTGCCGATCGGCAGCGGGGGGCGGCCCACCTTGAGTAGGTTGCGGACGTCCGGTCCGCACCTCCCCCCACTCAAGGTGGACACATGCAGAGAAGAACGTTGATACGCGGTCTGGCCGTGGCCGCGCTCGCGCCCGCCGCCGGGCTCGTCACCGCCCGGACCGCATCCGCGGCCTCCACGCTGTACGGCATCGACATCTCCACCTCGCAGTCCGGCATCGACCTCGGGCTCGCGGCCTCGCAGGGCCAGCAGTTCGCCATCGTGAAGGCCGGCGGCTGCCAGCTCACCGAGGGGCCGTACGTGAGCCCGTACTACGCGGCGCAGGTGGACCGGGCCCGCGCGGCCGGGCTGCGGGTCGGCCACTACTGGCTGTCCGGCGACTTCGCGGCGCCGGCCGACGCGGCGAACTACTTCGTCGACCACCTGCACGACTACCGCCAGGGCGACGTCGTGGCGCTGGACGACGAAGTCCTGGACGACTC
Organism: uncultured Actinomycetota bacterium; assembly: GCA_963820715.1. GTDB lineage: Bacteria > Actinomycetota > Actinomycetes > Streptomycetales > Streptomycetaceae > Actinacidiphila. The sequence continues at coordinate 48,653 of CAWGAU010000017.1, forward strand.
CACGCGGTTGTGGAACGACTCGCAGGTCGCCGCCTGGTTCCAGCAGGTGCAGAGCCGGCTCGGCACCTGCGTGCCCTGGTTCTACATCGGCACCGCCAACCTACGGGCCGGCACCTGGGCCGGGACGATCGCCACCGGCGCCAGACTGTGGGCGGCCTCCTACGGCACCAACGACGGCACGCTGCAAGGCGATCCGGAGCTGGGCGGCGCGTACCCGGACTGGGCGGTCCACCAGTACACCTCGGTCGGCTCGGTCGGCGGGAGCGCGGCCGTGGACCACAACGTCGCCCGTGGTACGGCGTTCGACCTGGTCGCGCCGGGCAGCGGCGGCGGGGGCGGCGGCAGCACCGGCGGGCTGCCGAAGACGACGACCGAGCAGGACGGCGTGCCGGGCCCGGTGTTCTGGAGCCGGACCCAGAAGTGGCTGTCGATCCAGTCGGGTTACACCGGCCCGATCGACGGCGACCCGGGGGTGAACACGTACGCGGCGTTGCAGCGCAACATGCGGGACCACTACGGGTACACCGGCCCGATCGACGGGGTACCGGGCGTCAACACGTACGCGGCGTGGCAGCGGCTGGCCGCGCAGTGGGGCTACACGGGTCCGATCGACGGGGTGATGGGCCCCAACTCGTACCGCGGTGTGGCACGTTTCCTCAACCAGGACGCCTGGGACTGATCCCGTACGGCCTTGGGCGCGAGGCGCCGACCACGGAGGGCACGGGCGCGGGCGCCACCCGGCGGACGGGCGGCGCGACGGCCCGCCCCACCCGCCCGGCCGGGGCGCGGGCTCAGACCAGCCGGCGCGCGGTCGCCCACCGCGTCAACTCGTGCCGGTTGGAGAGCTGGAGCTTGCGCAGCACCGCCGAGACATGCGACTCGACCGTCTTCACCGAGATGAACAGCTGCTTGGCGATCTCCTTGTACGCGTAGCCGCGGGCGATCAGCCGCAGCACCTCGCGCTCGCGCTGGGTGAGCCGGTCCAGGTCCTCGTCGACCGGCGGGGCGTCGGTGGAGGCGAAGGCGTCCAGCACGAAGCCGGCCAGCCGCGGCGAGAAGACCGCGTCGCCGTCGCGTACCCGGAAGATCGAGTTGACCAGGTCGGGACCGGTGATGGTCTTGGTGACGTAGCCGCGGGCCCCGCCGCGGATGACGCCGATGACGTCCTCGGCGGCGTCGGAGACCGACAGCGCGAGGAAGCGCACCGGCTGGTCCGGGTCGGCCATCAGCGGCGCGCAGCGGCGCAGGACCTCGACCCCGCCGCCCCCGGGCAGGTGGACGTCGAGCAGGACCACCTCGGGGCGGGTCGCGGTGACGACGGTGACCGCCTGGTCGACGTCGGCGGCCTCGCCGACGACCTCGACCCCGGTCTCGTCGGTGGCGCCGATCTCCGCCTGCACTCCGGTACGGAACATGCGGTGGTCGTCGACGAGGACCACCCGGACCCGTCGCTCGTCTCCCGCGGCAGGCGCGGGTCCAGGCGTAGGCGTCGTCATGTCGCAGCCACCCTCTCCATCTCCAGTTCGACTTCCGTGCCGCCGCCGGGGGCGGCCCGCAGCCGGGCCTCGCCGCCGTTGCGCCGCATTCGGCCGATGATCGATTCTCGTACGCCCATGCGGTCGTCCGGTACCTGGTCGAGGTCGAAGCCGTCGCCGTGGTCGCGGACCGAGACGAAGACCTTGGCCTCCTCGACCTCGGCGTAGACCTGGACGGGGCCGTCGTCGCCACCGTACTTGGCCGCGTTGACCATGGCCTCACGCGCGGCCTGCATCTGTGCGCCCAGCCGGTCGTCGAGCGGGCAGTCGCCGACGCACACCACCTCGACGGGCACGCCGTGCGCGTCCTCGACCTCGGCGGCCGCGGCACGTACGGCCTCGGCGAGGGTGGAGGGCGCGTCGTCCCGGCCGGTGCCCTCGGGTCGGTAGAGCCAGGCGCGCAGTTCGCGCTCCTGGGCGCGGGCGAGGCGGGCCACCTCGCGCGGCTCCTCGGCGTGCCGCTGGATGAGGGTGAGGGTGTGCAGCACCGAGTCGTGGACGTGCGCGGCGACCTCGGCGCGCTCCTGGGCGCGGATGCGCATCAGGCGCTCGGCCGACAGGTCCTGGGTCATCCGCACCAGGTACGGCCCGGCGATGAGCGCGACGCCGACGAGTACGGCCAGCGCCGCCTGGAGCACGCCGCCGAGGTGGCTGGCCGAGCCGCGCACCACGATGAAGCCGGTGACGCCCGCGACGACCAGGGCGGCGCCGCCGACCGCCCGGACCAGCGGCCAGAACCGCTTGCCCTGGCTCATCTCGACCCAGCGGGCCTTGCGCGCGTTGTCGGCCTGCCGCCACACCAGGGTGGCACCGAGGCCGATGACCAGCAGCGGCCACACCGCGCGGTTGGCGGCGCCGAGGTTGAGGTTGTCGACGAGGATGCCGGTGCCGGCCGCGAGCGCGATCAGGGCGAGGATCTGGCCCTTGTCGGGGCGCTTGCCGGCCAGCCAGGAGCGGGCGTCGCGCGGCTCCTTGGCCTCGGAGACGCCGCCGACGCCCAGCGGCACGAAGAACCAGAAGACGGCGTACAGCAGGATGCCGATGCCGTTGAACACGGCGAGCAGCACCAGCAGGGCGCGCACCCACAGCACGGGCAGCCCGAGGTGGCCGGCCAGTCCGCGGGCCACGCCGCCGATCATCCGGCCCTCGGAGCTGCGGTAGAGCTTGCGCACACCGGAGTCGGCGGGGTCGGGCGGGACGAGGAAGGACGCCCCGGAGACGCCGCCGGACGGTCCGGGGGGCGGGCTGCTGGCTGACATACCCCCGATCGTCACACAAGGGCGGCCCGCCGGGCATCAGGGTTGGACCCCAAGGGACGCCCGGGGACCCCCCAGGGTCTCCCGGGGCAGGGATCAGGGTCGTACCAGGGTCGGACCGGGTGCCCGAAGGCCGCCGGAGCGGCCACCATGGTGTCCATGACCGACGAGCCCACGGACACGAGCGCCTCCCGCGACCCCCACCGGGACCGGGAGCAGGACGCGGACGGCTCCGCCGCCGCGCCCCCGCCCGCCCGTGGGCAAGGGCCCGGACCCGTCCGGCGCCCCCGACCGCTCAACGCCCGCCGACCGCCCAATATCCTCCGACCGGTCAGAGCCCGCCGACCGCTCGACACCCTCCGGCAGCACCGGGCCCTCCGGCGCGACCCGCGCGTCCGCCACCGGTCCGACCGGCCGCACCGGAAGCACCGGCCACAGCACCTCGCCGGACACCACCCGGGATACCGGAAACAACAGGAAACACCCGAAACACCGGAAGCACCCGAGCCGCCGACCCGCACACCGCCCCCGACGAGAGCGACGACGACGGCGAACCCGGCGACGAGAAGGCGAAGATGCGCCGCGGCACCGAGAAGGACCGCGTGCTGGCCGGCGTCTGCCACGGCGCCGGCCGCTACTTCGACGTCGACCCGGTCATCTTCCGCATCGTGCTCGCCGTGCTGGCGCTGACCGGCGGCATCGGCCTGATCGTCTACGGCATGGGCTGGCTGATCGTGCCGCAGGAGGGCGAGGACGAGAGCGAGGCGCACCGCCTGCTGTCGGGGCGGATCGAGGGCGCGCCGCTGACCGCCGTGCTGATGGCGCTGGTCGGCTGCGGCCTGTACGCGTCGATGCTCGGGAACGGCGCCAACCAGGCGTTCTCGCTCATCCTGCTGACCGCCACCGCGGGCGCCGTGTACTGGTCGCAGCAGCGCGGGCGGATGCAGGCGGCCGGCGAGGCGCCGTTCGCGGCGGCGAGCGCGGTGGCGGACGCGCCGCCCGCCGCCCAGGCGCCGCCGGAGCCCGGCGCGACCCCTTCGTGGTGGCGCGAGCCGCTGACGAAGGAGCCGGCCTACCTGTGGGGACCGGACGACGGGCCGTACGACGAGGCGGACCGGCAGGCGTGGCGCGAGCGGAAGAAGGAGCAGCGCAAGGAACGGCTGTGGCCGTTCGGCCTGGTGGTCTTCCTGCTGGCGGCGACGGCCGCCGGGGTCGGCACGTCGGTGGCGTGGCCGTACCAGCCGGTGGGCGCCAGCGTGGAGATCGGGCTGGTGTCGGCGCTCGGGGTCTTCGCACTGGCCTACCTGGTCGCGTCGTTCGCGGGGCGGCCGCGCGGCGGCACCCTGTTCTGGACGCTGCTGACGGTCGCCGGGCTGATCGGCGCGGCCGCGCTGCCCAAGGACCAGGCGGGGTGGACCACGCGGTGGCGGCCGGCCACCGCGGCCGCCGTCCGGCCCTCGTACGAGCGCGGCGCGGGCAACGGCACGCTCGACCTGCGGCACATCGCCCTGGACGGGCACACCGTCAGCACCCGGCTGGAGGTGCGGGTGGGCGAGGCGCTGGTCGAACTGCCGCCGGACGCCACGGTGATCCTCAACTACCACATCGGCGTCGGCGACGTGCTGCTGCCGGGAAGGAGCCACAGCGGCGTGAACATCAAGGGCGGCGTACACGACAAGGAGGTCTACGGCCCCGCGCCGGGCACCGTCTCCACCGGCACGCTCGACCTCACGGTGAAGGTCGACGTCGGGGACATGCGGGTGGTCCGGTGAGACGGCACCGCTTCGAACCCGCGGCCCTGGTGATGGGCCTGGTCCTGCTGACCCTGATGACGTTCTTCATCCTGGACGTGTGCGGCGTGTGGGACCTGTCCCGGCCGCGGCGCACGGTGCCGATCGCGGGCAGCGGCCTGGCGCTGGCCGCCGCGACCGCGATCGTCACGCAGGTGGTCCGGACCGTACGCGGTCACCGGCCACGGCCCCGCGCGGACCAGGGCCGGGGACCGAACCGGCCCCAGGGGCCGGCGTAGCCGGAGCGCCGCCGGCCCGGTCCGCCCGCCACTTCGCCACCAGCACGTCGAGCGAGAAGTACGGCGTGCCGGCCAGCACCAGCGGCAGCCAGGCCATCAGGTACGCGAGGTCGTTGCCGTAGTAGTACGGGGTCGTGGCCCAGCTGACGGTCAGCCACAGGCTCAGCGAGATCAGCGCGCCGCCCAGGGCCGCGACCCGGCCGAGCAGCCCGAAGAGCACGCCGAGCCCGGCGGCCAGTTCGCCGAGCGCGATGGCGTAGCCGAAGCCGTGCGGGGCCTTCAGGGCGAGGTCGACCATGGCCGGTATGGCGGCGGAGTCGCGCACGCCGTGCAGGGTCTGGAGCAGCGAGCCGTTCGCGGTGTCCGTGAAGAAGGAGTTGCTGGTCAGCTTGTCCAGGCCCGCGTAGACGAAGGTCACACCGAGGAAGATCCGCAACGGCAGCAGCGCGTATCGGCGCGCGGTATCCCTCCACACCTCAAGCATCGTCTCCTGCCTCTCCCGCCGCCGGTGTCGTCGATGGAAGGGCGTCTTCCGGTACGGCGGCGTCACAAGGACATACGTACACCCGGCCGCTGTGACTCAACGCGAACCCGATGCGAACCCCGACACGGGCCCCGGCGGACGCGTCCCGCACGACGAGTCCCGGGCACTCGAGTCCTGGCGGAGCTCCGGCACGCGCAACTGACACGGAAAGGCCGTGGCCCGGCGCTCACGGACAGCGCCGGGCCACGGCCCTTCTGACGGCTCGCGTCACTCCCACTCGATGGTGCCCGGCGGCTTGCTCGTGATGTCGAGCACGACCCGGTTGACGTCGCGCGACCTCGTTGGTGATCCGGGTGGAGATCTTCGCCAGCACGTCGTACGGCAGCCGGGACCAGTCGGCGGTCATCGCGTCCTCGGAGGACACCGGGCGCAGCACGATCGGGTGACCGTAGGTGCGGCCGTCGCCCTGGACGCCGACCGAGCGGACGTCGGCGAGCAGCACCACGGGGCACTGCCAGATCTCGCCGGTCCAGGCCGGCCGCGGTCAGCTCCTCGCGGGCGATGGCGTCGGCCTCGCGCAGCAGGTCGAGCCGCTCGCGGGTGACCTCGCCGACGATCCGGATGCCCAGGCCCGGGCCGGGGAACGGCTGGCGCTGGACGATCTCGTCGGGCAGGCCGAGTTCCTGGCCGACCATCCGGACCTCGTCCTTGAACAGCTTGCGCAGCGGCTCGACGAGCTGGAACTGCAGGTCCTCGGGCAGCCCGCCCACGTTGTGGTGCGACTTGATGTTGGCGGTGCCGGTGCCGCCGCCCGACTCGACCACGTCGGGGTAGAGGGTGCCCTGCACCAGGAACTCCACCGGCTGGTCGCCCGGCGCCTCGGCCACGATCTCGGCCTGCGCCTGCTCGAAGACCCGGATGAACTCGCGGCCGATGATCTTCCGCTTCTGCTCGGGGTCGGACACCCCGGCGAGCGCGTCGAGGAACCGGGCGGAGGCGTCCACGACCTTCAGCCGGACGCCGGTGGCGGCCACGAAGTCCTTCTCGACCTGCTCGGTCTCGCCCTTGCGCATCAGGCCGTGGTCGACGTAGACGCAGGTGAGCTGGTCGCCGATGGCCTTCTGCACGAGGGCGGCGGCGACCGCGGAGTCCACGCCGCCGGACAGCCCGCAGATCGCCCGGCGGTCGCCGACCTGGGCCCGGATCGCGGCGATCTGGTCGTCCACGACGTTGCCGGTCGTCCACTCCGGCGTGATGCCGGCGCCGCGGTAGAGGAAGTGCTCCAGGATCTGCTGGCCGTGCGTGGAGTGCAGCACCTCGGGGTGGTACTGCACGCCGTAGAGCCGCCGCTCGTCGTTCTCGAAGGCGGCCACGGGGACGACGTCGGTGGACGCGGTGACCGAGAAGCCGGCCGGGCGCGGCCGAGCAGGCGTCGCCGTGCGACATCCACACCGACTGCTCGGCGGGGGTGCCCTCGAAGAGCGTCGAGCCGGGCCGGGAGACGGCCAGCGCGGTACGGCCGTACTCGCGGGCGCCGGTGTTGTCGACGGTGCCGCCGAGCGTGGTCGCCATCAGCTGGAAGCCGTAGCACATGCCGAAGACCGGGACGCCCGCCTCGAACAGCGCGCGGTCCAGCGTCGGGGCGCCCTCGGCGTAGACCGACGAGGGGCCGCCGGACAGGATGATCGCCGCGGGCTGCTTGGCGAGCATCTCGGCGACCGGCATGGTCGAGGGCACGATCTCGCTGTACACCCGTGCCTCGCGCACCCGGCGGGCGATGAGCTGGGCGTACTGCGCCCCGAAGTCGACGACCAGGACGGCGCGGGTGACGGCGTCCCGGGCGGCGGCCGCTCCGGCGGCTTCGGTCGGGGTGGGATCGGCTGGGGTCGCTGATGACACGGGCGGCCTTCCGGCGAGTGGTGCGAGGGGGAAGAGGTCAGACCCCGATTCTACCGTCGGCGCGGGAGGCGGCTTGCGCACGGGCCGGGGAGGTGGTCCATACTGGGCGCCATGCAGCAGCACACCTTCGCGTTTACCTATGGCACCGGCTGGTCCGGCTGCCATGGCCGCGTCGCGTGAGTTACTGACAAGCGACCTGACAGGCGCCCCGGGCCACTCGGCCCGGGGCGCCTGCCGCTTCCCGGGACGGGGTCCGGGGCCGTGACCGAGCGGCCCACCCGAGGAGCAGACCGTGACCGACACCCTGACCGACAGCCTGACCGCGACTCTGACCGCGACTCTGACCGATGCGCCGGCCGACGCCGTGAGCGACACCGTGGCCGACGCTGCGGCCGGCAGCCTTTCCGCGCCGGCCGGGGCCCGCCCCGTACGGGCCGGGGCGCCCGCCGCCGGGGCGCCCGCCGCGCGGCCCGATGCCCCGGCCGCGCCGCCCGCCGGGCCGGAGGCCGTCATCGCCGAGGCACGTCAGCGCATCGACGGCCTCGACGCGCGGATCATCGCCCTGGTCCGGGAGCGGATGGAGGTGTCCGCGCAGGTGCAGCGGGCCCGGATGGGCGCGGGCGGGCGCCGGGTGCACCTGACCCGCGAGATGGAGATCCTGCGCGGCTACGGCGACGCGCTCGGCAAGCCGGGCACCGCGCTGGCGATGACGCTGCTGGAGCTGTGCCGCGGCCGGGTGTGACGGTATGACCGGCGGGGCGCCGCAGACCCCTTCGGGGGGATCACCCGAACGGCACGTGACCGGCCAGCGGCCCCTTCGTTGGAGGGAGTGTCCGTGCCAGCCAGGGGCGGAAACCCAACACCACGCGTGGAAATGGACACCGCCCAGACGCAGCTGGGCGGGGTGTGACCGGTGCGATGAGGCGGCCCCGAAATGGGCCGCCGTGGGACCTCGCATCGGTGTGAGTGGCCGGACGGCAGGGGACAGCAGCCCGGTCACGACTCAAAGAGGCGGTCGGTTTCCAGGGACGCCTGGGGCCGGCCGCTCTGCGGAAGACACATTACAGCTTGTTCAGGGCGTTTTGGGCACCTCGGGCACCGGAAGCAGCGGGAGCCGCAGTGCGCCGAAGGCCTCCTCCGGCACGACCGGGGCGACCGGCCGGACCGCGGCGATCCTGCGGTAGGCCGCGCCCTGCTCGGGCCGCGGGTCCGTCCCGCCCTTGTTGGGCCACAGCGACATCGCGCGCTCGGCCTGCGCGGTGATGGTCAGCGACGGGTTGACGCCCAGGTTCGCCGAGACCGCCGAGCCGTCCACCACGTGGATGCCCGGGTGGCCGTAGAGCCGGTGGTAGGCGTCGATGACGCCGTGCTCGGCGTCCGCGCCGATCGGGCAGCCGCCCAGGAAGTGCGCGGTCATCGGCCGCTGGGTCGCCTCGCCGACGTTGCTGCCCGCGAAGCCGTTGATCTCCTCGGCGATCAGCTCGGCGGCCCGCGCGCCCTCGGGGATGTGCACCGGGTTGGGCGCGCCGTGGCCCTGACGGGCCGTCAGCAGGCCCTTGCCCAGGCCCTTTTTCTTCCGGTACGTGGTCAGCGAGTTGTCGCTCGTCTGCATGACCAGCCCGATGATCGTCCGCTCCGACCAGTGGAAGTTGGACAGCGAGCGGAGGCCGACCACCGGGTGCCTGAGGTAGTTGACCGCGAACTCCGCCCAGCGCGGCAGCTTTCCGCGGTGCGGCGCCGCCATGATCGACAGGTTGCCCATGGCGTTGGAGCCGCGGCCGTAGCGGACCGGTTCGATGTGGGTGTGGTCGTTGGGGTGCACCGACGAGGTGATGGCCACGCCCCGGGTGAAGTCCAGCGGGCGGTCCGGGTGGCGCTTGCGGAAACGGGACCGGGAGGTCTGCGCGCCCACCAGCGCCTCGGAGTTGGTACGGGTCAGCTCGCCGAGCCGCTCCGACATCCCCGGCAGCCGCCCGGAGTCGCGCATCGCGTGCAGCAGCGTCTGCGTGCCGTACGTGCCCGCGGCGATCACCACCTGGCGGGCCCGCAGCACCTTGCGGACGCCCTTCCTGCGCCGGTCGGTGGGCACGGTGGTGACGCGGTAGCCGCCGCCGGCGTCCTCGGCGAGTTCGGTGACGGTCGTCATCGGGTGGATGGTGGCGCCGGCCTTCTCGGCCAGGTGCAGGTAGTTCTCGTTGAGGGTGTTCTTCGCGCCGTGCCGGCAGCCGGTCATGCACTCGCCGCACTCGGTGCAGGCCCGCCGGCGGGGTCCGACGCCGCCGAAGTACGGGTCCGCCACCTCCTCGCCGGGCGCCGCCTTCGACTGCCCCTCGGCGTCCTCGCCGTCGCCGAAGAACACGCCGACCGGCGCCAGGTGGAAGCTGTCGCCGACCCCCATCTTCTCGGCGGCGGCCCGCAGATGGACGTCGGACGGCGTCACCGTCGGGTTGATCCGCACCCCGAGCATCCGCTTGGCCTGGTCGTAGTACGGCGCCAACTCCTCCTGCCAGTCGGTGATACGGCCCCACTGCCGGTCCTGGAAGAAGGCGGCGGGCGGCACGTAGAGGGTGTTGGCGTAGTTCAGCGAGCCGCCGCCGACGCCCGCGCCGGCCAGCACCAGCACATTGCCCATGACGTGGATGCGCTGGATGCCGAAGAGGCCGAGCGCCGGGGCCCACAGGTAGTTGCGCACGTCCCAGGAGTTCTTGGGCAGTTCGTCGCGGGTGAAGCGGCGGCCCGCCTCCAGCACGCCGACCCGGTAGCCCTTCTCGGTCAGCCGCAGCGCGGAGACGGACCCGCCGAAGCCCGATCCGACGACGATGACGTCGTAGTCGTAGCCGTCTTCCTGTGCCACTTGGTCCTCCGGAGGGTCGGGGTTCGGGGTGCGAGGGAGGGCGGCGGCGGGCCGCCCCGCACGGGGGCCCGGCGCCGCGGCGGGCGTCAGCGCATCCGCAGGGCCTTCATCAGCCGCAGCGAACGGGTCAGGAACGCCGCGTACTTCTCGTCGTCCATGCCCAGCGCGGGCGCCATCGGCAGCAGCCGCTGGGTGGCGATGGTCTGCGCCTCGGTGAACTTCAGGATGCCCTCGGAGCCGTGCCGCCGGCCGAGCCCGGAGTCCTTCATGCCGCCCATGGGCGCGCGCACGCTGCCGTACGCCGAGGCGTACGCCTCGTTGACGTTGACCGTGCCGGTACGCAGCCGGGCCGCGATCGCGGCGCCGCGCCGGGCGTCGCGGGTCCACACGCTCGAATTGAGGCCGTACGACGTCGCGTTGGCCCGCTCGACCGCCTCCTCCTCGTCGCGGAAGCGGTAGACCGACACGACCGGGCCGAAGGTCTCCTCGGCGCAGACGGCCATCGGGGGCTGCACGCCGTCCAGGATGGTCGGCTCGTAGACGTACGGGCCGACGTCCGGGCGCGGGCGGCCGCCGGCAAGCACCGTGGCGCCCTTCTCCCGGGCCTCGTCCACATGGCGGGTGACGGTCTCCAACTGCCGCTCGCCGACCAGCGATCCCATGCCCGCGCCGTACGCCAGCGCGGTGCCGAGCCGGATGGCCTTCGTCCGCTCGACGAACTTCGCCACGAAGGCGTCCGCGACCGACGCGTCGACCAGCAGCCGTTCGACCGAGATGCACAGCTGGCCGGCGGAGGCGAAGCAGGCGCGCACCGCGCCGTCGGCGGCCTTGTCCAGGTCGGCGTCGCGGAGCACCAGCAGGGCGTTCTTGCCGCCGAGTTCGAGGGAGGCGCCGACCAGCCGGGCCGCGGCGCGCTGGGCGATCTCGCGGCCGGTGCGGGTGGAGCCGGTGAAGGACACGTAGTCGGCGTGCTCGACCACCGCCGGGCCGACCACCGGGCCCTCGCCGATCACGATCTGCCACACGTCGGCGGGCAGGCCCGCCTCGATGAGCTGCTCGCGGGCCCACAGCGCGGTCAGCGCGGTCTCGGTGTCCGGCTTCATCACCACCGCGTTGCCGGCCATGAAGGCGGGCAGCGCGTCGCCGACGGACAGCTCCAGCGGGTAGTTCCAGGGCGCGATCTGCCCCACCACCCCGCGCGGCTGGCGCAGTTCCACGGTCTTGGTGAGGGCCGGGATGGCGCCGGTGTGCCGCTTGGGCTTCAGGTACGACGGGCCCTTGAGGCCGTAGTGCCGCGACGCCATGGCGACGACCTGGACCTCTTCCTGCGCGTGCAGCCGGGTCTTGCCGGTCTCCAGCTGGATCAGGTCCAGCACCTCGGCCTGCCGGGCGAGCACCAGGTCGTGGAAGCGCAGCAGGACGCGGGCGCGCCGGCGGGCGGGGGTGGCGGCCCAGCCGGCCTGCGCCGCGCGGGCCCGCTCGTACGCCTCCGCGACCTCGGCGGGGGTGGCCTCGGGCAGGTCGGCGAGCTTGCCGCCGGTCAGCGGGGTGTGGTTCGCGGTGCGGCCGGACCCGATGACGCCCCGGGTCAGCCGGGCCACCAGGTCCGGGGTCACGACGTCGCCCGGGCCGCGCGCGGGCGTCGGCCCCGGCGCGACGGGGTTGTCGGTGCTGCCGTCGGTGTGTCCCTCGGTCAGGGCGGTGCTGGGCTCCGGCGAATCCGTCATGCCGGTGAGGGTACGGCGGTGGGGGGACCCGTGGATACCCATCAGTAGCCACTTTTTCGGTGATCGTCGCAACTACGCCAGTGTTCGGTGGCGTTGTTCGAATCTACGCAGGTGGAGGCAGCGTAACCGGCGGTACGGTTGCCTTCTCCCTCCGGGGGTCATACCGGACGCGCGGTGGGCACCCTCGCGGAGGGCGGCCGCCACCCGCGGCGCAGGGTGCCCTTACGGACAAGGGCGCCTTACTCGCTCCGCGGGGTGGGTGCCGCTGCGTAAGAGGGCGCCTACCCGCTCCGCAGGTGGGTACGGCTGCGTACGAGGGCGCCATGCAGGGGCGCGGGGAACTGCGCGCTCAGCCGGCCACCGGCCGGTGGTCCGGATTCCCCGCCGTACGGGGCTGGGCCTGCGGGCCCCGCGCGCCACCGTCGTGGCTTGTCGCGCAGTTCCTCGCCCCAGACGCCGTCCGCGGGTGCCCCCGCGCCCCTAGGAAACCGGGCGCGCCCTGCGCAAGGGCACCCCCGCCCGGGGAAAACGTGGCACCGCCCTGCGCAAGGGCACCCCAGTCCGGGGAAGAGCGTGGGACCGACCCACGCAAGGGCACCCCCGCCCGGGGAAAGCGTGGCGAGCCACCACGTAACGGCGTCCCCGGTCGCGGGGAGGGCAGGGTGGCGCCCCCACGCAAAGGCACCCCGACCGGGGAAGGTCCGGCCCCCACGGAAGGGCACCCGACACGGGGAGAGCGAGCGCCCCACGTCAAGGCATCCCCCGCCCGGGGAGGGCATGGCAACCGTGCTGACGGGGAGAGGGGTCCCCCTTCCGCTCAGCGCGCGTGGAAGTGGGTGCGGGCCGTGTCGAACGTCGCCCGAGCCTGCTCCACCTGTTCCAGCGGAGCAGAAAGCCAGATGTCGTACATCAGCCCGCCCTCGGCCCAGCACAGATCGAAAGTGCGCCGGGCACCCCGCCCGTCACCGAAGCCGTCGTACGTGAACTGCCAGAGCGCGGCGGTCTGCCCGTGCTCGACCGTGCGGGTGATCACCCCGTCCCGGTACCCCTTGTAGACGCCCGGGCCCGCCACGTCCTGATCGTGCATCACCGCGTAGGCCCCGCGCGGGTCGGGCGACTGCTCGCGCTCGCCGAACCGGTAGGTGTGGTCGGGCGACCAGTAGTAGACCCGCGGCTTCTCGTAGTCGCGCACATAGCCGGCCGGCAGGGCGACCGAGAAGCCCCGGGGGTCGGTGATCTGCTGGAAGCCGGCCGGCAGGGCGGCGGGGGGCGGCCCGGTCGTCGGCGCGGGAGCCGTGGACGAGGGGGTCGCCGGGCTCGACGGGGGCAGCGCGGTCCGGCCGGCGCCGTCCCGCCGGCCGACCAGGAAGGCGGCGGTCGCGCCCGCCACCACCGCGATCAGCACGGCCGACGGCCACGGCGGCCGCCACCCGGCCGGTGCGCCGCCGCACCGCGGGCCGCCCGGCGGCGGACGGCGCACCGGACGACGGCCCGGGTACGGCCGCCGACGTCCCGGACAACGACGACCCGGGTAGCGGCGCCGCGGACAACGGCACGCGGCCAGCGGCAGTTCAGGAGTGGGCAGCTCCGGCGGCTCCACTCCGGTGCTGCGCGTACGCCATCAGCACGGTCTGCACCTCGGCGGCGGCCATCCGGCGGGCCGGGTCGCGGTCGAGCAGGCCCCTGACCACGGGCAGCAGCGGGCCGACCGTCGCGGGCGGGGTGATGTCGCCGATGGCGACCGCGTGCACGATCTCGCCGATCGACTCGCCGTGGAAGGGCGAGCGGCCGTCCACCGCGGCCACCAGCAGCGCGCCCAGCGACCACAGGTCGGACTCGGGGCCGGCCGGGCGGCCGGACATCCGCTCCGGCGCGGTGTACTCGGGCGAGCCGACGAACGAGCCGGTCTCGCTGATGGTGGCACTGCCCGGCACCCGGGCGATGCCGAAGTCGGTGAGCACGACCCGGCCGGAGTCCCGCTCGATCAGCACGTTGGCCGGCTTCACGTCCCGGTGCTGGATGTCCCGGTCGTGGGCGGCGCGCAGCGCTCCCGCCACGGACGCGCAGATCCGGGCCGCCTCGCGGGGCGCCAGCGGCCCGTCGTCGCGCAGCACGTCGGCGAGCGAGCGGCCGTCGACCAGTTCCATCACGATCCACGGGCGGCCGTCCTGCTCGACCACGTCGTGCACGATCACCACGTGCGGGTGCCTGATCCCGGCCACGCTGCGGGCCTCGCGCAGTGCCCGCTCGCGCTGCCCGGTCGTCTCGACGTCGGTCAACCCGGCGGCCGGCAGGTGGAGTTCCTTGACCGCGACCTGACGCCGCAGCAGTTCGTCCGTGGCCCGCCACACCGTGCCCATGCCACCGCGCCCGAGCCGCCCGTCGATCCGGTACCGCCCGGCGACCACGTCCCGCGGCTGCTGCTCAGCCGTGGCCCGACCCCCGTCACTTGCCATACGGTCATCATGCCGTAGCGCGCACGCCGTCAGGACGTCCGCACACGATCCGCACACCCACGGGGCGCCCAGGGGCGCGGGCGGGCCGGGCCGGTCAGCCCGCCGTGTACGTCTGCACGGCCTTGTCGAACGCCTGCTGCACGGCGGCCCGTTGGCTGTCCAGGCCGGTGACCATCACGACGTGGTACCTGCCGTTGATGAGGATCGCGAGGTTGCGGGTGTACAGGCCCTGGCCGCTGGAGTTGCGGTAGGTGTACTCCCCCTCGGCGGCGGGGTTCCCGTTCAGCGTCAGGGTCTGCAGGCCGGAGGCCGAGGACCAGGAGGAGGCGCGGAAGTCCGCCAGCTCCGGCTCGTTGAGCTGGTACGCGACCGGGTCGGTACCCTTGTCGGCGGACCTGTCGCGGCCGGGCACGACGGTCAGCTGAAGGTCGCTGCCCGAATAGCGCACCTCGCCGCCGGAGTTCTGCCCCGAGCGCACCCAGCCGGTGGGGACGGCGACGGTGAAGCCCGCAGGGTCGTGCCGCAGTGTGAAGCCCGGGCCGGGCGGGGGCGGGGCCGTGCCCTTCGGCGGGGCCTTGGCCGTGGCGGTCCTCGCGGGCGCGGCGCTCGTCCTCGACGGGGTCGCGGACGGCTTCCCCGAGCCCTTCCCGTCGTCGCCGCCCCCGCCGCCCGACATCTGCGCCGGAACCGTACGGTCCGGGCTCGCACTGCCGTTGGAGGCGCTGCGGTGCGGCATGACCAGCAGGGCGTACGCCACCACGGCCGCCAGAATGACCAGCACCGCGACCAGCAGCCGCAGGCCCAGCCGGCGCGGGGACGCCTCGGCGGCGGACGGCCTGCGGTAGACGACGTCCTCTTCGTGCGTGTGCGGCCGGGACGCGGCGCGCGGGACGCCCTCGCCGAGCGCGGACCGGGCGGCGGGCACCGGGCGGGGCGGCTCGGCGGGCCGGGACTCCTTGGCCGGGCGCGGCGGTTCGGCGAGGCGGGCCGGCCGGGCCTGCTTGCCGCGCGCCTGCTTGCCGCGGGCGTGCCTGCGGTGCTGGGCCGCCAGGTCGTCCGCGGCGGCGGCCTTGCGCCGGCGCCGTACCAGTTCGCCCCTGCGCCGCTTGATCGGCAGCTTGGCCGGGTCCGCGGGCACCTGCACGGTGCTCGCGCCGAGGTCGGGTTCGGGCGCGGAGCGGATCAGCGAGCGCAGCCAGCCGCCCAACTCCTCGGCCTCGGGCCGCTCTTCGGGGTCCGGCCGGAGCAGCGACTCGACGACCGGGCGCAGCGCGCCGCACTCCTCGGCGAAGGCGGGCGGCTCGGCGCAGACCATCTGCACCAGCTCGACGGCGCTCTCCTCGGGGAAGGGCGGGTGCCCCTGGACGGTGCGGAAGAGCAGCGAGCCGAGCGCCCACAGGTCGGCGGCCGGGCCGACCGGCGGGGACAGCCGCCAGTTCTCGTGCACCTCGTGGGCCTGTTCCGGCGCCCAGCGCTCGGTGACGGCGCCGACGACGGTGATCCGGTTCTGCCGGGCCCGCTCCTGCTCCAGCGCCGACTGCGGGCCGCGCCAGGCGGTCTCGGCGCCGCCGGCGAGCACCTGCTCGGGCAGCGGGTCGTAGCCGCACAGCGCTTCCTGGGCGGCGCCGGCGGCCAGGCCGCCGAGCATCGCGCGGCCGTCGTCGCAGACCAGCACGGTGCCGGCGGTGACATTGCGGTGCGTCCAGCCGTGGGAGTGCAGGGCGCGCAGCGCGGTGAGCACGTCGGAGGCGACCTCGGCGGCGCGGTAGGCGTCCAGCGGGCGTTCGGCGAGTAACGCCGCGAGCGGGCGGGCGGACACCAGTTCGCTGGCGATCCACAGGCTGCCGTCCTCGACGAATATGTCGAAGACCTGCACCAGTCGCGGGTGGTCGGGGATGGCGGCGGCGGCGCGGGCGGCGTCCAGGGCGCGGCGGGCGCTCTCGTCCAGCCCGTCGGGGTCGTCCGACCCGCCGTCCTCGCCGGGCAGTTCGGCCGTGACGACGTCGGGCAGCAGCACCTGACGGACCAGCACTTCCTGGCCGCTGTAGGTGTCGAAGGCCCGGGTCTCGACGAGTTCGAACTCGTCGGCGGGCGGTCTGGGCAGGCGGTAGCGGTCGGCGAGCACCCGCCCTGAGTATTCGTCCACGGAGCCCCCCTTCCCGGCCCGCCCCGTCGGCCACGTGTCGCCGCTCGTGCGGAGACGGTCGCTTCCGGACACATCCGACGCCGAATCGGACGCGATCCGGCTGCGGACAGTCCACACGTACTCACCATACGTGCTTCGCGGCGACTACTTGGCCGGTTTGAAGGTTGTGAAGAAGGTCGTCCGGGCCAGCCGGTCGGCGGCGCTGCTCCACTGCCCGGCCGGGGCGGTGTACATCAGCGCGTAACCGTGGCCCGGGTCCGTCACCATGCCGCGGTTCAGGACATGTACCGGCTTACCCTGCTCGCGCCGGGTGTACTCCCAGTCGGCCGCGTCGTAGTCGCGGTAGTGGACGGCCGCCACCTCGATCTGGTGGTAGGCGTCCATCGTGGGGCCCTGGGACGCGGCGTCCTTGCGCCAGGTGCCCAGCGCGCTCCTGCCCGGGCTGTGGGTCCAGTCGACCAGCAGGTTGGCGCCGCCGGAGCCGCTGAAGCGCGAGCCGCCGCCGAAGCCGTTGTCGCCGACCCGCTTCCAGCCCGGCGGCAGCGCGATCGAGAAGCCCTCGTGGTCGCGGAAGGTGGTCCAGCCGGCGGGCAGCGCCGCCCCCGGCGCCGGGCGGCGGCCGCGGGCGTGGCGGCCGAGCCGCCGGACGGCGTCGCGCCGGACCCGGAGCGGACTGCCGGAGGCGGCGGAGCCGGAGGTCCTCGGCGCGGTGGTCGCCGTCTTCGCGGCGCCGCGGTCGGCGTGGCCCTTGCCGCCGCCCTTGTCACCGCTCTTGCCCTTGCCGCCGCCGGAGTCGGCGAGCGCGACACCTATCACCGTGCCCAGCAGCGGCGATCACGACGGCCGCGATCACGATCACCAGGGTGCGGCGCGGCATCACGTCGGACAGCGGCGCGCGCGGCGGGGACGCCAGGTCCGTGGCGGGGGTGCCGGGTTCCGGCGCCTTCCTGACCGAGGCCCGGCGCACCGACCGCAGCGCGGCCCGCATCCTGGCCTGGTCGTCGGCGGCCTGCCGGGCGGCGGGCGGCGCGTCGGTCGGCGTGGGCTGGGGGTCGACGGGGAGCGCGAGGGTACGCGTCCGGCTGGTCGGGGGCGCGAGCGGCCGCTCGGGGGCGTGCGCGACCTCGGTCAGCAGCCGCCGGGCGGCGTCGTTGTCCAGCCGCTGGTCCGGGTCCTTGGCGAGCAGCCCGGTGATCACCTCGGCCAGCGGCCCGGCGTGCCGCATCGGCCCGACCGGCTCGGTCATCACCGCGGTCAGCGTGGCGATCGCCGAGCCCTTGTCGTACGGCGGGTGGCCCTCCACCGAGGCGAAGAGCAGCGCGCCGAGCGACCACAGGTCGGCGGGCGGGCCCGGCTTCTGGCCGCGGGCGCGCTCCGGCGAGATGTACGAGGGGGCGCCGACGAGCATGCCGGTGGAGGTGACGGAGGGGTCGCCGTCGATCTGCGCGATGCCGAAGTCGCCGAGCACCACCCGGCCTCCCCCGGCGGCCCCGTCCTGGGCGGGGCTCTCGGCGATCAGGACGTTCGACGGCTTCACGTCGCGGTGCAGGATGCCCTCGGCGTGCGCGGCCTTGAGGACGTCGAGGAGCACCAGGCCGACCTCGGCGGCGCGCTTGGGGGTGAGCGGGCCGTCCTCGCGGATCGCGTCGGACAGCGACCTGCCCTCGACCAGCTCCATGACGATCCACGGCCGGTCGTCCTCCTTGACGACGTCGTAGACGGTGATGGCGCCGGTGTTGCGGATGCGCGCGGTCGCCTTGGCCTCGCGCAGGGTGCGGGTGACCAGGCGGCGCTTCTCGTCCTCGTCGACGTTGCCGGGGAAGCGCAGTTCCTTCACCGCGACGCTGCGGCCGAGCGTCTCGTCGACGGCTCGCCAGACGGTGCCCATGCCGCCCTTGCCGAGCACGCCACCGAGGCGGTACCGGTCGGCGAGCAGGCGTCCGTCGGTACCTTCGACCTCGCTCATGGGCTTCCTCTGCAAAATGCCGGTGCTGTCAGGCGGTTGTCAGGCGTGTATGTACCCATCATCCCCGAACGGGGGCGATGGTCGCGAACCCGGCCGATCAGCCGGTCTGCCGGAATCCCGCGACGGCGCTGTCGAACACCGGCCGGTACTGCTGCCATTGGGCCTGAGGGGCCGACAGGTAGATCGCGTACTCGGTGCCGCCGGGCTTGCCGAAGTCCAGGTCGATGGCGTGCCAGTCGCGCACCGATCCCGTGAAGGTGAACTCCCACAGCGCGGCCGGCCCGCCGAACGCCGTGGTGCGGTCCATCCGTTCGCGGTGGTAGCCGTCGACGTTCGCCTCGGTCTGCGGCTCCAGGCCGATGAAGTGCTGGTACGGGTCGTCGCTGGCGAAGTCCAGGGCGTTGACCTTGAGGCCGACCAGCCCGGTGGGGTCGATCCAGTCGACCTCGTCGCCGCCGTTCTTGACCTTGCGCGTCCAGCCGTCGGGGACCGGCACCGCGTAGTGGTGGCTGTTCTCCTTCGCCAGGTGGTAGCCGTCGGGCACGGCCGGCGGCGAGGAGGGCGGGGTGGTGGGCACGTCGGTGGTGGGGGCCGGCCCGGTCGTGGCGGGAGCCGTCGGGCCTCCCGTGGTTCCGCCGGCGCCGCCGGCGGTGGTGTCCGAGCGGAAGTGGTGCACGGCCAAGGCGGCGCCCCCGGCCAGCACGGCGATGGCGGCCGCCGCCGCGAGCCAGGGCGCGACCCGGCGGCGGCGCGGGGCGGACGCGGGGGTGTGCTGCTCGGGGTCGTGCTGCGCGGGGTCGTACTGCCCGGGCGGCTGGTGCGCGCCGCTCGTGGAGCCGGAGACGCCGGTGGGTCCGGTCGGCGGACCCGCCTGCCGGCCGTCGGCGGCCCCCTGGAGCCCCTGCCCGGTGTCCCGGCCGCCGTCGCCCCGACTCCCGCCGTACGAGGGGCCGTACGGCGCGGCCGGGGCGTGCGGCACCCGGGTCGTGGTGGTCTGTCCGCGCGCCTCGAAACGGGCCCGGTCCACCAGCGCGGTGTCGGCCTCGGCGGCCGGTATCCGCAGCATCCGCTCGGCGTCCTCCGCCGACAGCCGCTCGGACGGCTCCTTGGCGAGCAGCCCGGCGATCACCTCGGCCAGCGCCCCCGCGTGCTCGGGCGGCCGTACCGGCTCCTCGGCGATGGCGTACGCCGTCTCGATCGCGGTCGGGCGGCGGAACGGCGAGGCGCCCTCCACCGCCTGGTACAGCGTCGCGCCCAGCGCCCACAGGTCGGACTCGGGGCCCGGCAGCACGCCGCGTATCCGCTCGGGCGACAGGAAGTCGATGGAGCCGATGAGTTCGCCGGTGCGGGTCAGGGTGGAGGTGCCGGACGCCTGGGCGATGCCGAAGTCGGTGAGGACGATCCGGGCGTCCTCGCCGAGCAGCACGTTGCCGGGCTTGACGTCCCGGTGCAGGACGCCGGCCCGGTGGGCGGCGCGCAGGGCGGCGACCATGCCCCGGCCGATCCGGGCGGCCTCGGCCGGCGGCAGCGCGCCGTGCTCCTTGAGCCGCTCGCCGAGCGTCACCGAGGGCACGTACTCCATGACGATGGACGGCAGTCCGGCGTCGTCGACCACGTCGTGCACGACGATGACGTTGGGGTGGCTGATCCGGGCGGCGGCCCGGGCCTCGCGGCGGGTGCGCTCGAAGAGCGTGGCCAACTCCTCGTCGAGCATGTGCGGCTGCGGCGGGTGCAGCTTCTTCACCGCGACCCGCCGGCCCAGCAGTTCGTCCTCGGCCAGCCACACCGTGCCCATGCCGCCCCGGCCGATCCGCTCCATCAGCCGGTAGCGGCCAGCGACCAGTCGTCCCTCGTCGACGTGTCCGACCATCGTTTCGCGCCCTTCCGATTCCCCCGCCCGCGCATCGCCTACCGCGCCCAGACGTCCCGCGTCTATACGGGCACGATATCCGGAGCGCCGAGCCGCGCGGCATCCGCGGTCTGATCATCGGGCTGGAGCTGCGATTCGCGCTCGGCCTCGACCCGCTTCTCGTAGTACGCGACCTCCTTGTCGATCTGCTCCTGGTCCCAACCCAGCACGGGCGCCATCAACTCGGCCGCCTCGCGGGCGCTGCGGGTGCCGCGGTCGAAGGTCTCGATGGAGATGCGCGTCCTGCGGGTGAGCACGTCCTCCAGGTGGCGGGCGCCCTCGCGCGGCGGCCGCGTAGACGACCTCGGCGCGCAGGTAGTCGTCGGCGGCGGGCAGCGGGGCGCCGAGGTCCGGGTCCTCCTCGATCAGGGCGAGCACCTCCTCGGCGAGCACGCCGTAGCGGTTCAGCAGGTGCTCCACCCGCACGACGTGCAGGCCGGTGCGGGCGGCGATGCGGGCCCGGGCGTTCCACATCGCCTGGTAGCCCTCGGCGCCGACCAGCGGCACCTCCTCGGTGCAGCACTCGGCCACCCGGTGGTCCAGGCCGTGCACCGCCTCGTCCACGGCGTCCTTGGCCATCACCCGGTACGTCGTGTACTTGCCGCCGGCCACGACCACCAGGCCGGGTACCGGGTGCGCCACGGTGTGCTCGCGCGACAGCTTGCTGGTGGCGTCGGACTCGCCGGCCAGCAGCGGGCGCAGCCCCGCGTACACGCCCTGGACGTCGTCCCTGGTCAGCGGGGTGGCGAGCACCGAGTTGACGTGTTCGAGGACGTAGTCGATGTCGGCGCTGGAGGCGGCCGGGTGCGCCTTGTCCAGGTCCCAGTCGGTGTCGGTGGTGCCGACGATCCAGTGCCGGCCCCACGGGATGACGAACAGCACGCTCTTCTCGGTGCGCAGGATCAGGCCGGTGCTGGAGTGGATGCGGTCCTTGGGGACCACCAGGTGGACGCCCTTGGACGCCCGGACGTGGAACTGGCCGCGCTCGCCGATCAGCGCCTGCGTGTCGTCGGTCCACACCCCGGTGGCGTTGACCACCTGGCGGGCCCTGACCTCGTACTCGCCGCCCGCCTCGCCGTCCTGCACCCGGGCGCCGACCACCCGCTCGCCCTCCCGCAGGAAGTCGGTGACCCGGGCGTGGTTGGCCACCAGGGCGCCGTAGGAGGCGGCGGTGCGGACCAAGGTCAACACGAAGCGCGCGTCGTCCACCTGGGCGTCGTAGTACTGGAGCGCGCCGACCAGGGCGTCCTTGCGCAGCGCGGGGGCGATCCGCAGCGCGTGCTTACGGCTCAGGTGGCGGTTGAGCGGCAGGCCGCGGCCGTGCGCGGAGGAGACGGACATCGCGTCGTAGAGCGCGACGCCGGAGCCCGCGTAGAGCCGCTCCCAGCCCTTGTGCTGGAGCGGGTAGAGGAAGGGCACCGGCCGCACCAGGTGCGGGGCCAGCCGCTCCAGCAGCAGGCCGCGCTCCTTGAGCGCCTCCCGGACCAGGGCGAAGTCCAGCATCTCCAGATAGCGCAGGCCGCCGTGGATGAGCTTGCTCGACCGGCTGGAGGTGCCCGAGGCCCAGTCGCGGGCCTCGACCAGGCCGACGGACAGGCCGCGGGTTATGGCGTCCAGCGCGGTGCCGGTGCCGACCACGCCGCCGCCGACGACCAGGATGTCGAGTTCCTGGTCGGCCATCCGGGCCAGTGCCTCGGTCCGCTGGGCGGGTCCGAGTGATGTCGTACGCATCCGTGCCTCCGTGGCTGCATCGCGTCGCGACCGCTTCGCGTCGCTGGGGAGGCCCTCCCCTGACCGGGGTGCGGGGGGAGAGCTGCTTCGGTGAGCTTCCTCGCGTCCCTTCGATAGTGACCTCCGGCGCGGCAAGCGGCCACCAGGGTTCGGCGCGCCGTGTGGTCATATCAGTGATTTGTCTGGTTAGCCTGTTTTGAAGCCGTCCGTGAGCCCATTCGTGGGTCCGCCAGGTGGTCGATGCCAGGGAGAGGACGAACCCATGCCCGCAGACCTCGCCGTACTCGGACTCGGCCATACCGGACTCCCCCTCGCCCAGGCGGCCACCGCCGCGGGCATCAGCGTCATCGGCTACGAACCCGACATTCCCCCGACGTCCGGTGGGGGAACCCACAGCGCGGCCGCCGACATCAACGCCGGCCGGGTCCCGCCCGGCACCCTCGCCGCGGCCGATCTGCGCCGGATGCTCGCGTGCGGCTTCCGCGCCACCGCCGACCCGGCCGTCCTCGGGCGGGTGCGGACCGCCGTGATCTGCGCGCCCACCCCGCTCGGCGAGGACCACGCGCCGGACCTGTCGCAGGTCACCGCCGCCGCCCGCACCCTCGCCGCCCACCTGCGCCCGCACACCACCGTCGTCCTGGAGTCGGCCGTCTACCCGGGCACCACCGAGGAATACCTGCGCCCGCTGCTGGAGGCGTCCGGGCTGCGCGCGGGCCGCGACTTCCACCTCGCCTACTCCCCCAGCCGCCTCGACCCCGGCAACCGCGCCCACCAACTGGCCAACACCCCCAAGGTGGTGGGCGGGTTCACCCCCGCCTGCACCGAGGCCGCCGCCGCGTTCTACGGCCGGCTCACCGAGCGGATCGTGCGCGCCCGCGGCCCGCGCGAGGCCGAGGCGGTGAAGCTGCTGGAGACCAACTACCGGCACGTCAACATCGCCTTCGCCAACGAGATGGCGGTCTTCTGCCACGACATCGGGGTGGACCTGTGGGACGTGATCCGGTGCGCGGAGACCAAGCCGTTCGGCTTCCAGGCGTTCCGCCCCGGGCCCGGCGTCGGCGGGCACGCCTCGGCCCTCGACCCCAACGCCGCCCCGCACTTCGCCGGCGGCCGCCCGCGCACCCCCGGCCACCCGCTGCGGATGGTCGAACTCGCCCAGGAGGTCAACGGCCGCATGCCGCGCTACGTCGTGCAGCGCGCCGCCGCCCTGCTCAACGAGCACGGCAAGTCGCTGCGCGGCGCCCGGGTGCTGCTGCTCGGCGTCACGTACAAGGCCGACCTGGCCGATCAGGAGGGCGCCCCGGCCCGCGAGATCGGCACCCGGCTGATGGAATTGGGCGCGCAGTTCGGCTACCACGACCCGTACGTGCCGCAGTGGCGCGTTCTCGACCGTCCGGTGCCGCGGGCGGACTCGCTGTGGGAGGCCGCGGCCGAGGCCGATCTGACGCTGCTGCTCCAGCACCACCGCACGTACGACCTCCAGGGACTGGCCGTCAAGGCCCAACTGCTCCTGG
Organism: uncultured Actinomycetota bacterium; assembly: GCA_963820715.1. Taxonomy (GTDB): domain Bacteria; phylum Actinomycetota; class Actinomycetes; order Streptomycetales; family Streptomycetaceae; genus Actinacidiphila. The sequence goes on from CAWGAU010000017.1 coordinate 72,159, forward strand.
ACACCCGGGGGGCGACGCCCGCGGGCGCGGCCGCCCGGCTCTGAGCCGGCGGGCGAAGGGCCGCAAGTGTAGGGGGTGTTGTGGTCCTGTAACGACCGGAAGAAACATCTTGTCCGATTGTCATCCCCCCCTGCTACATTTCGGCGTCACCGTTTCGCACGGCGCCCGAGGCGCGTGCGAGGCCCGCATTCCGTTCCCGGGGGAAGTTCTTCATGAGCGCCAACTACCCGCCGCCGCAGCAGCCCGGCGGCCAGAACCCGTTCGCCCAGCAGACGGCGAACCCGTACGGCCAGCCGCCGCAGCAGCCGTACGGCGCCCCGCAGCCCTTCAACGGCGCCGGCTACCCGGCCCCGGTCGCCATGGCGCCCCAGCGCGACAACGTCGGCCTCGGCATCGTCGTGGGCATCGCCGCCACACTGGTCGCCGCGCTGCTGTACGGCCTGCTCATCAAGGGCACCAAGCACGAGATCGGGTACGCGGCGCTCGGCGTCGGCGCGCTCGTCGGCCTGGCGCTCGGCAAGGTCGGCGGCCGCAACCCGATCCTGCCGATCCTCGGCATCCCGCTGGCGCTGTTCGGCGTCTACGCGGGCCAGCTCTTCGGCATCGCGCTGATCGCGTCGAGCGCGGGCGACCTGAGCGTCGTCGACATCTTCACCCAGCACTTCAGCCTGCTCCAGCACGCCTGGAAGGACTCCCTGGACGCCAAGGACTTCCTCTTCTTCGGCATCGCGGGCCTTGAGGGCTTCGTCATCGCCAAGCGCGTCGCGAGCTGACGGCACAGCACACAGCGCGAGAGGGGCCCGTACCGCCGGTGAAGCGGTACGGGCCCCTCTCGCGCCGAACGGGAACGGACCGGCTCAGCGGTGGTGCGTGGGCGAGACGGTGACCTCGACGCGCTGGAACTCCTTCAGGTCGGAGTAGCCGGTGGTGGCCATCGAGCGGCGCAGGGCGCCGAAGAAGTTCATCGAGCCGTCGGGCGCGTGCGAGGGGCCGAGCAGGATGTCCTGCGTGGTGCCGGCCGTGCCCAGGTTCATCCGCTTGCCGCGCGGCAGTTCGGTGTTGACCGCCTCCATGCCCCAGTGGAAGCCGCGGCCGGGCGCGTCGGTGGCGCGGGCCAGCGGGGAGCCCATCATCACCGCGTCCGCGCCGCACGCGATGGCCTTCGGCAGGTCGCCGCTCGCGCCGAAGCCGCCGTCCGCGATCACGTGCACGTAGCGGCCGCCGGACTCGTCCATGTAGTCGCGGCGGGCCGCCGACACGTCGGCCACGGCGGTCGCCATCGGCACCTGGATGCCCAGCACGTTGCGGGTGGTGTGCGCCGCGCCGCCGCCGAAGCCGACCAGGACGCCCGCGGCGCCGGTCCGCATCAGGTGCAGCGCCGCGGTGTACGTGGCGCAGCCGCCGACGATCACCGGCACGTCCAGCTCGTAGATGAACTGCTTGAGGTTCAGCGGCTCGTGCGACCCGCTGACGTGCTCGGCCGACACGGTGGTGCCGCGGATCACGAACAGGTCCACGCCCGCGTCCACCACGGCCTTGGAGAACTGCGCGGTGCGCTGCGGCGACAGCGCGGCCGCCGTCACGACCCCGGCGTCGCGCACCTCCTTGATCCGCTGCCCGATCAGCTCCTCGCGGATCGGGGCGGCGTAGATCTCCTGGAGCCTGGCGGTCGCCCGCGAGTCGTCGACCTCGGCGATCTCCGCGAGCAGCGGCTCCGGGTCGTCGTAGCGCGTCCACAGCCCTTCGAGGTTCAGCACGCCCAGGCCGCCCAGGTTGCCGATCCTGATCGCCGTCTCCGGGGACACCACGGAGTCCATCGGGGCGGCCAGGAAAGGCAGTTCGAACCGGTAGGCGTCGATCTGCCAGGCGATCGAGACCTCCTTGGGGTCCCGGGTCCGCCGGCTCGGCACCACGGCGATGTCGTCGAACGCGTATGCCCTGCGGCCTCGCTTGCCCCGCCCGATCTCGATCTCAGTCACGTTCCACGCCTCTCTGTCCGACCTGCGCCTTCAGTATTCCAGGCCGGACCGGCCCGGCCGCCCGGTCCCGCCGCCATCCGGACCACCCGCCGGTGGTGGGCTTGTCGCGCAGTTCCTCGCGCCCCTACGTGATTACCCCTTGCGGTCCGGCGTTCGGCCTCCGGCCCGCTGTGGCTGAGCGCGCAGTTCCTCCCCCAGCGCCCCTTGTTTTGGCTGGCCGCCGCGGAAGAAGTGCACCACCCAGGGGCGCGAGGAACTGCGCGCTCAGCCGGCCACCGGCCGGTGGTGCGGCCACTGCCGCAAGGGGCAATCACCCAGGGGCGCTGGGAACTGCGCGACCGGCCACGACGAGAGCGGCACCCTTCATCCGGGGGAAGCGGGGCAGCCCCGCTTACGGGGGCGGGGGGACGCCGGCACGGGGCGGGACCGTGAGTCCGGCGAGCCCTGCGGAGCTCATCCGTGGTAGTTGGGGGCCTCTACCGTCATCTGGATGTCGTGGGGGTGGGACTCCTTGAGCCCGGCGGCGGTGATGCGGACGAACCGCCCCTTGGACTCCATCTCGGAGATGGTCGCCGCCCCGACGTACCCCATGGTCTGCCGCAGCCCGCCGACGAGCTGGTGCAGCACCGCGGACAGCGGCCCGCGGTAGGCGACCTGGCCCTCGACGCCCTCGGGCACGAGCTTGTCGTCGGAGGAGACCTCGGCCTGGAAGTAGCGGTCCTTGGAGTAGGACCGGCCCTGCCCGCGCGACTGCATGGCGCCCAGCGAACCCATGCCGCGGTAGGACTTGAACTGCTTGCCGTTGATGAACAGCAGCTCGCCCGGCGACTCCTCGCACCCGGCCAGCAGGCTGCCGAGCATGACGCTGCTCGCGCCCGCGGCCAGCGCCTTGCCGATGTCGCCGCTGTACTGGAGGCCGCCGTCGCCGATCACCGGGACGCCCGCGTCGATGCACGCCTGCGCGGCCTCGTAGATCGCGGTGACCTGGGGGACGCCGATGCCGGCGACCACCCGGGTCGTACAGATGGAGCCGGGGCCGACGCCGACCTTGACGCCGTCCACGCCCGCGTCGAGCTGCGCCTGGGCGCCGTCGCGGGTCGCGACGTTGCCGCCGACGACGTCGACGGAGACGCTGGACTTGATCTTGGCGGTCCAGTCCAGCGCGTTGCTGTTGTGGCCGTGCGAGGTGTCCACGACCAGGAAGTCGACGCCCGCGGCGACCAGCGCCTGGGCCCGGTCGAGCGCTTCGGCACCGGCGCCGACGGCCGCGCCGACGATCAGCCGGCCCTCGGCGTCCTTGGCGGCGTGCGGGTACTGCTCGGCCTTGACGAAGTCCTTGACGGTGATCAGGCCCTTGAGCCGGCCCTCGTCGTCGACCAGCGGCAGCTTCTCGATCTTGTGCCGGCGCAGCAGCGCCATCGCGTCCGTGCCCGAGATGCCGACCTTGCCGGTGACCAGCGGCATCGGCGTCATGACCTCGCGGACCTGGCGGGCGCGGTCGGACTCGAAGGCCATGTCGCGGTTGGTGACGATGCCGAGCAGCCGCCCGGACTCGTCGGTGACCGGCACGCCGCTGATCCGGAAGCGGGCGCAGAGCGCGTCCGCGTCGCCGAGGGTCGCGTCGGGGCGGACCGTGATCGGGTCGGTGACCATGCCGGACTCGGAGCGCTTGACCAGGTCGACCTGGCTGACCTGGTCCTCGACGGACAGGTTGCGGTGCAGGACGCCGACGCCGCCCTGCCGGGCCATCGCGATGGCCATCCGGGCCTCGGTGACCTTGTCCATGGCCGCGGAGAGCAGCGGGATGTTCACCCGTACGTTCCGCGAGATGAGGGAGGAGGTGTCCACCTGGTTGGGCAGCACCGACGGAGGCCCCCGGCAGCAGCAGCACATCGTCGTAGGTCAGTCCGAGGGTGGCGAACTTCTCGGCTACTCCGTCGGCGTTCAGCGACATGACACCTTCCCGAATGGTCTTGCCCGGCGAGTTGTCCAATGGTAGAGGCTCCGCCGGTATTCCCCGGACCGCCCCGGAGCGCCTTACGCACGGTGCCCGAACGAAGGCGCCGGCCAGCGGCGTGACCAGCCCGTACCCGGAACCGGGCCGGGAACCGCGGACTACGCGCTGAGCCCCGACACGTCCCCGGCCGCCGCGGCCTGGCCGCTCTCCTCGGCGATGGCCCGCAGCCGGCTCAGCGCACGGTGCTGCGCGACCCGTACCGCCCCGGGCGACATCCCCAGCAGCTGCCCGGTCTCCTCCGCGCTGAGTCCGACGGCGACCCGCAGCAGCACCAGTTCCCGCAGGTGGTCGGGGAGCCGGGCCAGGAGCGTACGGGCCCAGGCCGCGTCGCTGTTGAGCAGCGCGCGCTCCTCGGGGCCGAGCGAGTCGTCCGGCTTCTCCGGCATCTCGTCGGAGGGCACCGCGGTGCTGCCGGGGCCGCGCATCGCGGCCCGCTGGAGGTCGGCGATCTTGTGCGAGGCGATCGAGACCACGAACGCCTCGAAGGGGCGCCCCAGGTCGCGGTAGCGCGGCAGCGCGCACAGCACCGCCAGGCAGACCTCCTGCGCGAGGTCGTCCACGAAGTGCCGGGCGTCGCCCGGCAGCCGGGACAGCCGGGTGCGGCAGTAGCGCTCGGCGAGCGGGTGGACGGCGGCGAGCAGGTCGTGCGTGGCCCGCTGGTCCCCGTCGACGGCGCGGCGGACGAGGGCACCGATGGCAGGGGTGTCGTCGTCGCGCATCCACCTATGGTGCCTCGCCGCCGGACGATCCGCGGCATCGCGTCCGTACTTCTGCACCGAAGCGTTATGCGCGGCGTTGTGCGATCCGCCCGGCTCGGCACCATGGGCCGTGCCCGCGGCACCGCCGGCCGCACCGGCCGCGCCACCGACCGCACCGCCCGATGGCCCGCTGTACCCGCAGTCGGACGCGTCCGCGGCCGAAGGCGTCATCTCCGCCATGTCCGGCCCCCACCGATCCCCGAGGAAGTCCATACGTCAAGCATGCGTCCTCCCCCGGGAAACCGAGGACTCGTGGGCGGGCGGGCCGTATCCCGGCCCGTGCCGCCGCCCACCGCGGGAGGGCCGGACACGCCTTAACGGACCAGGCCCCAGCGGAAACCGAGGGCCACCGCGTGGGCCCGGTCCGAGGCGCCGAGCTTCTTGAACAGCCGCCGGGCGTGCGTCTTGACGGTGTCCTCGGAGAGGAAGAGCTCGCGGCCGATCTCGGCGTTGGACCGGCCGTGGCTCATGCCTTCCAGCACCTGGATCTCGCGGGCGGTGAGGGTGGGCGCGGCGCCCATCTCGGCCGAGCGCAGCCGGCGCGGGGCGAGCCGCCAGGTCGGGTCGGCCAGCGCCTGGGTGACGGTGGCCCGCAGTTCGGCGCGCGAGGCGTCCTTGTGCAGGTAGCCGCGGGCGCCGGCGGCGACGGCGAGCGCCACCCCGTCGAGGTCCTCGGCCACGGTGAGCATGATGATGCGGGCGCCGGGGTCGGCGGACAGCAGCCGCCGAACCGTCTCCACGCCGCCCAGGCCGGGCATGCGGACGTCCATCAGGATGAGGTCCGAGCGGTCGGCACCCCAGCGGCGGAGGACTTCCTCGCCGTTGGCCGCGGTGGTTACGCGCTCGACGCCGGGCACGGTGGCCACCGCGCGGCGCAGGGCCTCTCGGGCGAGCGGGGAGTCGTCGCAGACGAGGACGGAAGTCATGACCGCCCTCCGCAGCTGAACCGCGTCACTTGTGCCTCCAGGCTGTACGAAGTACGAATCTTCACCGTTGGGGCTGACGGCTCGGGCATATGCCCGAATCACGTGATCCCGCCAACCGCTTCCGCCACACTCAACGACCCTCACCCGAAAGAGTTACGAGGTCGGATCGCAGTGGTGAGCACTCTACGTGATCGTACGTGTACGGATCGACCATGTCGCAGGTCAGAAGGGCCGGGTGGGCACGTTTTCCGAGGTTGGACGGGATGGCACTCCGCAACCCGACACGACACGAATAGTGCCGAACGGGTGTTATGGAGGAGTTTGCACTGTTTGGCGGCTCTTTTCTGGTGCGTGGGGTAATCGTCGCTAGATTGGCGATGAGTCATATTTACATCTACTACGACAGTAGATGTACGGTCGGACATGCGGTCGAACGAGACCGAAGGTCCACGGCCGTCACCCACGCTTCGAGGGGATGCGCAATGGCAGACTTCTCCCGCCTTCCCGGTCCGAACGCGGACCTATGGGACTGGCAGCTCGTGGCAGCCTGCCGCGGCGTCGACAGCTCGCTGTTCTTCCACCCCGAGGGCGAACGCGGCGCGGCGCGCAGCGCGCGCGAGACGGCCGCCAAGGAGGTGTGCATGCGCTGCCCGGTACGGGCGGAGTGCGCCACCCACGCCCTGGCCGTACGGGAGCCGTACGGCGTCTGGGGCGGGCTGACCGAGGACGAGCGCGAGGCCATGATGGGCCGCTCGCGGAACCGGGCCGGGGGCTCTGATCCCGAGCACGAGCACGACCGGGGGCACGAGCGCGGCGGCGACCGGGGGCACGACCACGGATACGACCGAGGCGCGCGACCACGGGTACGACGGGGACCACGACCAGGCGCACGACCGCGAGTACGGGCGGGACCACGCCCGCACCTCCTGAAGAATCGATTCTTCGTACGCTTTCCGGTGTACGCAAGCGCCGCGCCGGCTATCCGGCCGCGCCGCGCACGTCCCCCAGCGCCGCCCGGGCGAGCCGGGCCAGCATCATGTCGACCGCGGGGACGTGGGCCAGGTCGGGCAGGGTGAGGGCGACGACCTCCCGGTCGACGGCCGGGCGCATGGGGATGACGGCAACCCCCTTGGGACGTACCGACTCCAGGGCGAGTTCGGGCAGCACCGCGACACCGAGACCGGCGGCGACCAGGCCCACCACCGCCGGGTAGTCGTCGGTCGCGAAGTCGATCCGCGGGGTGAACCCGGCCCGCTCGCACACCTCCACCAGATGCCGGCGGCAGCGCGGGCAGCCCGCGATCCACTGCTCGTCGGCGAGCTCGGAGAACGGGACCGCGGCCGCCGGTCCGGACCGCTGCCCCGGACCCCGGTCCGGCCAGGCGGTGGCCCGCCGGCACGACGCCCACCAGCCGGTCGGTGAGCAGCGGGCGCACCACCAGGTCGGCCCAGGACTCCTCGGCCGGCGTCGGCAGGTCCACGTAGCGGAAGGCGAGGGTGATGTCGCAGTCGCCCGCGCGCAGCAGGTCGACCGAGCGCGGCGGCTCCGCCTCGACCAGTGAGACGCGGGTGTCCGGATGGCGGGCGCGCATGTCGGCGACGGCCCGCGGGACCAGCGTGGAACTGCCCGAGGGGAAGGACGCGAGCCGGACCCGGCCGGCCCGCAGCCCGGCGATCGCGGCGATCTCCTCCTCGGCGGCGGTCAGCCCGGCGAGGATGCCCGCCGCGTGCCGCACCAGCACCTCGCCCGCCTCCGTCAGCCGCGTCTCGCGCGGGCCGCGGACCAGCAGCGGGGTGCCCGCGGACGCCTCCAGCGCCTTCATCTGCTGGCTGACGGCGGGCTGGGTGCAGCCGAGTTCGCGGGCCGCCGCGGAGAACGAGCCGGTACGGGCCACCGCGCGCAGCACCCGCAGGTGTCGTGCCTCGATCATGCTTCAACCATAAGCGGTTCTTAGGGTCACTCGACAGAAATCGGCAATGGACTTTGAGCTGGCCGCCCCTCAGGCTGAGGAGGCATGGACACCGACATCGATGCCGGCGCAGCCCGGCTGCGTGACCTGGTCGCCGACGAGTACGCGGGCATCGCGCCCGGCTACCTCAACACCGCCACGCTCGGCCTTCCGCCCGCCCGTACGGTGGCCGCGATGCGGCGGGCGCTCGACGCGTGGGCGGCCGGGCGGCCGGAGATCGCCGTGTACGAGGAGGCGGTACGGGCCGCCCGGGCCGCGTTCGCCCGGATCACCGGGGTGGCCGGCGAGCGGGTGGCGCTGGCCGGCACGGTCGCCGGGGCGGTCGGGCTGATCGCGGCGGCGCTGCCGCCGGGGGCCGAAGTCGTCGCCTTCGAAGGGGACTTCAGTTCGCTGGTGCACCCGTTCGCGGCGCGCGGCGACCTGCGGCTGCGGCTCGTACCGCTGGACGCGGTGGCCGAGGCGGTACGGCCGGGGACCGCGCTGGTGGCCGTCAGCGAGGCGCAGTCCGCGGACGGGCGGGTGGCCGATCTCGGCGCGGTGCGCGCGGCGGCCGCGGCGGCGGGGGCGCGGGTGCTGGTGGACGCCACGCAGTCCGCGGGGTGGTCGGGGCTGTGCGCCGACGACTACGACTACGTCGTGTGCCACGGGTACAAGTGGCTGGTCAGCCCGCACGGGGCGGGCTTCCTGACGGTGCGGGAAGGGGCCGAGGGCACGCTCTCGCCCGCCTTCTCCGGGTGGTACTCCGGCGACGACCCGTGGCAGTCGTGCTACGGGCCGATCGAACGGCTCGCCCCCGGGGCGCGGGGGTTCGACGCACGCCCCGCGTATCTCTCCTACGTGGGGGCCGCCGCGTCGCTCGGCCTGCTCGCGGAGATCGGCGCTTCGGTGATCCGCGCGCACGATCTCGCGCTTGCCGCCGCACTGCGCGAGGGGCTCGCCGCCCTCGGGCATCCCGCGATTCCCGGTGACTCGCCCGATCGTCGCCGTCCCCGACGCTCCCTCCTCCTACCCGGAGCGCCTCACGAAGGCGGGCATCGCCTTCTCCGCCCGGGCGGGCAACCTCCGCTTTTCGCTTCACCTGTACAACACGGCGGCGGATGTCGCCCGCACTCTGAACGCCCTGGGGTAGCCCCTCCGCGCCGGCTGCCCGGAGCCGCGGCGACGGCCGGCGCCGGGACCTCCCCGAACCGCCGCGACGGCGGGACGGCGCACGGGGCGGACCCGCGGTGGTGGGCGCACGTGCGGCCGGAGGGGGTGGGCCCCGGGATCGGGCGAGGTAAGGGATAAGTCGGTGGAAAGGGCGCCGTCGGGCGTGTTGGAATGCGCGGATGGACCAGGTGGAAGTGCTGAGCGTGTTCGACGCGCAGATGCGGCGCGGGGCCGGGAAGGTCACCGCGGAGGGCGTCGTGCGGGTGGTGGACGAGGGGGCGGACGGGTGGGCCGGGGTGGTGTGGTCGGACCTGGACGCGGACAGCGCGGACCGGGCCATCGCGGCCCAGACCCGCTGGCTGGAGTCCCCGGAGGGCCGCGGCCGGGAGTTCGAGTGGAAGCTGTACTCCCACGACGCGCCCGCCGACCTCGCCGAACGGCTGAAAGCCGCGGGGTTCGCCCCCGAGCCCCCGGAGACCCTGATGATCGCGGAGGTGGCCGAGCTGCCGACGGACACGCTCCCCCCGGCCGGCGTCCGGTTCGAGCCGGTGACGGACGCCGCGGGCGTCGACCTGATGGCCGAGGTGCACGAGCAGGCGTTCGGCACCAGCGCGGCCCGGCTGCGCGCGCGCCTGCTGGACCAGCTCGGCTCCGTCGAGATGACGCTGGCGATGGCCGGCGACCGGCCGGTGTGCGGGGCGCGCATGGAGTTCCACCCGGGCACGGACTTCGCGAGCCTGTGGGGCGGCGGCACCGTCGCGCGAGTGGCGCGGCAGGGGCGTCTACCGCTCGCTGGTCGCCCACCGGACCCGGATCGCCGCGGCCCGCGGCCTGCGCTACCTCCAGGTGGACGCCTCGGACGAGAGCCGCCCGATCCTGGAACGGCTCGGCTTCACCGCGCTCGGCGTCACCACGCCGTACCTCAAGCAGGGCTGACCCGGCGGGCCGCCCCCACCAGAAGGAGCCGCAGGCATGAAGGTGCTCAGCGTCAACATCGGCCGCCCGCGACCCAATCCGTGGAAGCGGCTGCCGTCCACCGGGATCGACAAGCGGCCGGTCCAGGGGCCGGTGGCGGTGACCGCGCCGGGTCCCAAGGGCACGGGCGCGGTGGGCCTGGCCGGCGACCGCGCGTACGACGTGAAGCACCACGGCGGCGACGACCAGGCCGTGTACGCCTACGCCCGCGAGGACCTGGACCGCTGGGAGCGCGACCTGGACCGTACGCTCGCCAACGGCTCCTTCGGCGAGAACCTCACCACCGCCGGGATCGACGTCAACGCCGCGCTGATCGGCGAGCGCTGGCGGATCGGGTCGGCGGTGCTGGAGGTGTCGTGCCCGCGCATCCCGTGCGTGACGTTCGCCGGGTGGCTGGAGGAGGGCGGGTGGATGCGGCGGTTCACGGCGGCCGCGGTGCCGGGTCCGTATCTGCGGGTGGTCGAGGCCGGGGAGATCACGGCGGGTGACACGATCGAGGTGGTGGACGCGGCCGGCGCACGAGGTGACGGTCGCGCTGGCGTTCCGGGCGCTCACCACCGAGCCGGAGCTGCTGCCGCTGGTGGCGGACACGGAGGGCTTCCCGGCGGCCGAGCGGGCGGCTGTTCGAAGGCGGCTGGCCCGGGGCAGCGCTTAGGGTGCGCTCATGTCCCCTTGTGTGCTCTCCGTGAACCGGGCATCGGCCAGGGCCGTGCCGTACACCGACGCGAAGTCCGGGCTGACCGGCATCGACAAGCGCCCGGTCCAGGGCCCGGTGGCGGTGGCCGCGCCGGGGCCGCGCGGGCAGGTGGGCAGCGGCGTCGCGGGCGACGCGGTGTGCGACCGGCGGTTCCACGGCGGGAACGACCAGGCGGTGTACGCGTACGCCCGCGAGGACCTGGACCTGTGGGGGGCCGAGTTGGGGCGCGAGCTGGCGCCCGGCTCCTTCGGCGAGAACCTGACGACCGCCGGCATCGACGTCAACGCCGCCCTGATCGGGGAGCGTTGGCGGATCGGCCGGCAGGTGGTGCTCGAAGTGACCTCGGGCCGGATTCCGTGCCGGACGTTCGCCGGGTGGCTGGACACGGCGGGCTGGGTGAAGCGGTTCACGCAGGCCGCGCTGCCGGGGCCGTTCTTCCGGGTGGTGACCGGCGGCGAGATCAGCGCGGGCGACCCGATCACGGTGCTCGGCCGGCCGGACCACGAGGTGACCGTCGCCCTGCTGTTCCGGGCGATGACGACCGAGCCCGAACTGCTCGGGCGGGTGCTCGCGGCCACCGAGGACGTGCTCAACGTCGCGTACGTGGAGTCGATCACGCAGCGGCTCGCGCGGATGAACACCGGCAGCCACGTCCTCTTAGGGTGGCCCCATGACGACTTCACTGGTGACCGGGGCGACGGTCGGGATCGGCGCGGCGTTCGCACGGCGGCTGGCGGCGGACGGGCACGCGCTGGTGCTGGTCGCGCGGGACACGGAGCGGCTGGCCGCGGTGGCGGCGCGGCTGCGCGGGCAGTACGGCGTCGAGGTGGAGGTGCTGGCCGCCGACCTGGCGGCGGACGAGGGCATCGCGGCCGTCGAGGCGCGGCTGCGGGACGCCGGGCGGCCGGTGGACGTGCTGGTCAACAACGCCGGGTTCGGCAACCGCGGGAGGTTCCTCGACGTGCCCGTCGAGGACGAGGTGCGGATGCTGACCGTGCACTGCGAGGCGGTGCTCCGGCTGACCGCCGCCGCGGTGGAGGGGATGCGCGAGCGCGGGCGCGGCTTCGTGGTGAACGTCGCGTCGGTCGCCGCCTTCCTGCCGCGCGGCACGTACGGCGCGAGCAAGGCGTGGGTGGTGCGCTTCACCGAGGGCCTGGCGCAGGAGATGGACGGCTCCGGGGTGCGGTTCCTCGCGCTGTGCCCGGGGTTCGTGCGGACCGAGTTCCACGCGCGGGCCGGGATGGACGCCTCGCGGCTGCCGGAGGTGGCGTGGCTGGACGCGGACGCGGTGGTGCGGGCGGCGCTGCGGGACCTGGCCCGCGGGCGGACCGTGAGCGTGCCGTCGCTGCGCTACAAGGCGGTGGTCGGGGTCGTCCGGCACGTCCCGTCGTCGCTGTTCGGCGCCCTGTCCACGCGGACCGGCCGCCGCTTCGACCCCAAGCGCTGACATACGGCGCGCTGACGTACGGCGCTGGTGCACGGCGCGCTGATACCGTACGGCCCGCTGGACATACGGCTCAGGCCCGGCCGCCCTGGAGAGGGCTGCCGGGCCTGAGCCTGAGGCGGTGAGGCGTCAGTGGGAGTGCGAGTGGCCGTGGCCGCCCGCGGCGGCCTCCGGCTCCTCTTCCTTCTTCTCGACGACCAGCGTCTCGGTGGTGAGCAGGAGGGACGCGATGGACGCCGCGTTCTCCAGGGCGGACCGGGTCACCTTGACCGGGTCGATGACGCCGGCCTTGACCAGGTCGCCGTACTCGCCGGTGGCCGCGTTGAAGCCGTGGCCCTTGTCCAGCTCGGCGACCTTGGAGGTGATGACGTAGCCCTCCAGGCCGGCGTTCTCGGCGATCCAGCGCAGCGGCTCGACGGCGGCGCGGCGGACGACGGCGACACCGGTGGCCTCGTCGCCCTCCTTGCCGAGGTTGTCGGCGAGGACCTTGACCGCGTGCACGAGCGCGGAGCCACCGCCGGAGACGATGCCCTCCTCGACGGCCGCGCGGGTCGCGGAGATCGCGTCCTCCAGGCGGTGCTTCTTCTCCTTCAGCTCGACCTCGGTGGCCGCGCCGACCTTGATGACGCACACGCCGCCGGCCAGCTTGGCCAGCCGCTCCTGGAGCTTCTCGCGGTCCCAGTCGGAGTCGGTGGTGCCGATCTCGGCCTTGATCTGGCCGACCCGGCCCTCGATCTCGGCCTTGTCGCCGGCGCCGTCGACGATGGTGGTGTCGTCCTTGGTGATGGTGACCCGGCGGGCGGAGCCCAGCAGGTCCAGACCGGCCTGGTCGAGCTTGAGGCCGACCTCCTCGGCGATGACGGTCGCACCGGTCAGCGTGGCGATGTCGCCGAGCATGGCCTTGCGGCGGTCACCGAAGCCGGGCGCCTTGACCGCGACGGCGTTGAACGTGCCGCGGATCTTGTTGACCACCAGGGTGGACAGGGCCTCGCCCTCGACGTCCTCGGCGATGATCAGCAGCGGCTTGGAGCCACCGGCCTGGATGATCTTCTCCAGCAGCGGCAGCATGTCCTGGATCGAGGAGATCTTGCCCTGGTGGATGAGGATGTACGGGTCGTCGAGGACGGCCTCCATCCGCTCCTGGTCGGTGACGAAGTACGGCGACAGGTAGCCCTTGTCGAACGCCATGCCCTCGGTGAAGTCCAGCTCCAGACCGAAGGTGTTGGACTCCTCGACGGTGATGACGCCGTCCTTGCCGACCTTGTCCATCGCCTCGGCGATCAGCTCGCCGACCTGCTTGTCCTGCGCGGACAGCGCGGCGACGGCGGCGATGTCCTCCTTGCCCTCGATCGCGCGGGCGGAGGCGAGCAGCTCGTCGGAGACGGCCTTGACCGCGGCGTCGATGCCCTTCTTCAGGGAGGCGGGGGAGGCGCCGGCGGCGACGTTGCGCAGGCCCTCGCGGACCAGCGCCTGGGCGAGCACGGTCGCGGTGGTGGTGCCGTCACCCGCGATGTCGTTGGTCTTGGTCGCCACCTCCTTCACGAGCTGGGCGCCCAGGTTCTCGTACGGGTCCTCGAGCTCCACCTCACGGGCGATGGTCACGCCGTCGTTGGTGATGGTCGGGGCGCCGAACTTCTTGTCGATGACGACGTTGCGGCCCTTGGGGCCGATCGTCACCTTCACGGTGTCGGCGAGCTTGTTGACGCCGCGCTCCAGGGCGCGACGGGCGTCCTCGTCGAACTTAAGAATCTTGGCCATGCCTGCGAACTACCTCGTCTACTCGTCAGTTGTCGTCGTCGGTCATCGGTGAGGACGGTCAACGAAACCGCCCCGGGTCCCGGCCTCTAGGACACGGAAACCCGGGGGCGGGATCACGGCTGTGGGTGAAGCCGGAGAACTTGCTCGTCGACTACTTCTCGACGATCGCGAGAACGTCGCGGGCCGAGAGGACGAGGTACTCCTCGCCGTTGTACTTCACCTCGGTGCCGCCGTACTTGCTGTAGAGCACGACGTCGCCGACGGCGACGTCGAGCGGCAGCCGGTTGCCGTCCTCGAAGCGGCCCGGGCCCACGGCCAGGACGACGCCCTCCTGGGGCTTCTCCTTGGCGGTGTCCGGAATGACCAGGCCGGAGGCCGTGGTCTGCTCGGCGTCGAGCGGCTGGACCACGATGCGGTCCTCAAGCGGCTTGATGGCAACCTTGGTGCTGGCGGTCGTCACGATCCGACCTCCCCCTTCAAAGGGCTCACGGGAGTGTCTGTCTGGGTCGGCGACCTGGTAGGCCCGTCGTCGCGGGTGCCGGACCTGCCCGTCGCTGAGTGTCTGGCACTCAGCGGTGCCGAGTGCCAGAACCGAGACTAGGACGCGCTTAGCACTCGGTCAAGCGGAGTGCCAGGCGCGCGCTCGTAAGGAGCGCACCACCATCACCCGGGCGGGCCCCGGACCCCCTCCCGATCGCCTCCGCGCCGCCCTCCCCAGCGGCGTGGGGTGCCCTCCCGGAGGGCGGCGCCCCGTCCCACGGGCGCAGGGTGCCCTTGCGCGAGGGCGGCGCCCCGTTACCCAGGGGCGCGGGGAACTGCGCGAGCAACCGGCCACCGGCCGGTGGTCCGGATGCGACAGCAACAGCCCCACCGGGCCGGTGACGACCCGCAGCCACGTCATGGCTGATCGCGCAGTTCCCCGCGCCCCTGAGTAGGGCACCCTCGTGCCGAAAGGGCACCCCGCGCCCCTGGTAGGGCGCCGCGCGGACGCGCGAGGGCGCCGCCCGCGGCCGCGGGGAGCGGGGAGAATGGGAAGGTGGAACGCCGAGGAATTCGCCGAGCTGTTGACGGCCGAAGGTCAGGAGCTGCTCGCGCGGCTGCGCGACCACGACCCCGACCGACGAGCTGGCGGCAGCCACCAGGCTGCGCCGCACCCACCCCGCCCCCCTGGTCTCGGCGGCGCTGACCCAGGCCCGCCTGCGCCAGCGCGCGGCGCGGAAGTTCGGCGAGGACGCGGCCCGGATGTACTTCACGCCGAACGGCGTCGAGCAGTCCACCCGCGCCTCGGTGGCCGCCCACCGGGCCGCCCGCTTCCAGGCGCTGGGCGTACGCCGCCTCGCCGACCTGTGCGGCGGCATCGGCGGCGACGCCCTCGCCCTGGCCCGCGCCGGCATCGACGTCCTGGCCGTCGACCGCGACCCGCTGACCTGCGCGGTGGCCCGCGCCAACGCCGACGCGCTCGGCCTCGCCGACCGGATCGAGGTGCGCTGCGCGGACGTCGCCGACATCGGCACGGCGCGGGTTCGACGCGGTGTTCGTCGACCCGGCGCGGCGCACCGGCCGCGGCCGGACGTTCGACCCGCAGGCGTACTCCCCGCCGCTGTCGTGGGCGGTGGCGGCGGCCCGTACGACGCGGTTCGCGGCGGTGAAGGTCGCGCCGGGCATCCCGCACGAGGCGGTGCCGGCCGACGCGGAGGCCGAGTGGGTCTCGGACCGCGGGGACGTGAAGGAGGCGGCGCTGTGGTTCGGCACCGACCCGGGCGCGGTCCGCGCCACCCTGCTGCCGTCCGGCGCGGCGCTGCGCGCGGGGCGGCTGCCGGACGACCCGCAGGTGCGGGCGGTGGGACGGTACCTGTACGAGCCGGACGGCGCGGTCATCCGCGCCCACCTGGTGGCCGAGGTGGCCCGGGAGGTCGGCGGCGGGCTGATCGACCCGACGATCGCCTACGTGACGGGCGACGAGCCGCGGCCGACACCGTACGCCTCCTCGTACACGATCAGCGACGTGCTGCCGTTCAACCTCAAGCGGCTCAAGGCGGTGCTGCGCGAGCGCGGGGTGGGGACGCTGACGGTGAAGAAGCGCGGCTCGGCGGTGGAGCCGGAGGAGGTGCGGCGGCGGGTGAAGCCGCAGGGGCCGAACGCGGCGACGGTCTTCCTGACCCGGGTGGCGGGCGCGCCGTCGATGCTGATCGGGCAGCCCTCCTGACGCCGGGTCAGGTGCGCTGATGACCGGACGTCAGAAGGGGCCGGGGGCAGGTCAGTTCGCGGCGGGCCGGTCCACGGAGACCGACACGAAGCGCCAGCGGTGCACATCCCGCCGTATCAACTCCGGTGCGGGATCGGGGAGTTCGGGAAGTTCGGCGGCGTAGGGGGCGTCCCACCAGGTGAGGACGAGGACCCGGTCGCCGGGCGCGGTGAGGAACTCCCGGCGGGTGGGCGTGCCGGGCAGGTCCTCGGCCTTCTCCCGTGCCCAGTCCAGGAGTCGGGGCCCGCAGCCGTCCGCGGCGGCGGCCTCCCACATCAGGGTGACGGTCATCCGTAGAGGTTTTCCTTGCTCAACTCGTGCACGTGGTCGTGGTCGTGGCCAGGTGCGTGGGTGTGCCCGGGGGCGTGTTCCGGGGCGGGCGCCGGCACCGAGATCTCGGTGACCGGCAGCGAGGAGTCGGCGGGCAGGTCGAGCGCGGAGGCGGCGCGGCCCCGCGCCACCATCTCGGCGCCGAGCGCGGCGACCATCGCCCCGTTGTCCGTGCACAGCCCCGGCCGCGGCACCCGCAGCCGGATGCCGGCGTCCTCGCAGCGC
Source organism: uncultured Actinomycetota bacterium (assembly GCA_963820715.1). Classification (GTDB taxonomy): domain Bacteria; phylum Actinomycetota; class Actinomycetes; order Streptomycetales; family Streptomycetaceae; genus Actinacidiphila. Next base: position 88,631 of record CAWGAU010000017.1, read on the forward strand.
TGCCCGGCCAGCGCGCGCAGCCGGGAGTTGGCGGCCACTCCCCCGCCGATCATCAGGTGGTCCACCCCGTTGTCCTTGCAGGCGCGCACCGCCTTGCGGGTGAGCACGTCGACCACCGCCTCCTGGAAGGAGGCGGCCACGTCGGCGACCGGCACCTCCTGGCCGTCCCGGCGGCGGGCCTCGACCCAGCGGGCGACGGCGGTCTTCAGGCCGGAGAAGGAGAAGTCGTAGAGCGGGTCGCGGCCGCCGGTCAGGCCGCGCGGGAAGGCGATGGCCGCCGGGTCGCCCTCCCGCGCGTAGCGGTCGATGACCGGGCCGCCGGGGAAGCCGAGGCCGAGCACCCGGGCCACCTTGTCGAACGCCTCGCCCGCCGCGTCGTCGATGGTCGCGCCGAGCGGCCGGACGTCGCTGGTGATGTCGGGGGCGAGCAGCAGCGAGGAGTGGCCGCCGGAGACCAGCAGGGCCATCGTCGGCTCGGGCAGCGGGCCGTGTTCGAGCTGGTCGACGCAGATGTGGGAGGCGAGGTGGTTGACGCCGTAGAGCGGCTTGCCGAGCGCGTAGGCGTACGCCTTGGCGGCCGAGACGCCGACCAGCAGCGCGCCGGCCAGGCCGGGGCCCGCGGTGACCGCGATGCCGTCGAGGTCGCGGGCGGCCACCCCGGCGTCCTTCAGGGCGCGCCGGATGGTGGGGACCATCGCCTCCAGGTGGGCGCGGCTGGCGACTTCGGGCACCACGCCGCCGTAGCGGGCGTGCTCGTCGACGCTGGAGGCGACCGCGTCGGCGAGCAGGGTGTGCCCGCGCACGATGCCGACCCCGGTCTCGTCGCAGGAGGTCTCGATGCCCAGGACAAGGGGTTCGTCAGCCATCAGGTCCTCAAATCCTCAGCATTCCGCGTATCGCCGCGCTGTGCGCGTATCCGTGCGTGCCCCGGCATGCGTCAGCATCCCTCGGCGAGGTTCTGCGCCGGGTCCGCGAGGCGCATGACCAGCGCGTCGACGGAGCCCGGCTGGTAGTAGCCCTTGCGGACGCCGATCGGCTCGAAGCCGAAGCGCCGGTAGAGGCGCTGGGCGCGGGCGTTGTCGACCCGCACCTCCAGCAGCACCTCGTGGCACTCGGCGGCGGTCGCGGCCCGCAGCAGTTCGGTGAGCAGCCGGGCGCCGAGGCCGGTGCCCCAGTGGTCGCGGGCGGTGGCGATGGTCTGCACGTCGCCGGTCCCGGCGATCGCGGCGAGGCCGGCGTAGCCGACGATCCGGCCGCCGTCGGGCGCCTGGGCGACGAGGTAGGTGCGGCTGGCGGCCGGGTGCCGGGCGTCGGCGAGTTCGGACCAGAACATGCCGCGCGACCACGCGTCGTCGGGGAAGAGCTCGCGCTCCAGGGCGACGACGCCGTCCAGGTCCCACCAGCGCATGGCCCGCAGCGCGACGCCGGTCGGTCACGTCGGGCGCCCGGGTCGATCCGCTCACCGCGGCAGTACCGCCTTGTAGCCGGCGGGCACCTGGGCGTCGGGGCGGCGCAGGTAGAGCGGGCGGGCGGGGGCGAACGGCTCGCCCGCCGCGAGCCGGTGCGCGGCGACCGAGGCGAGGGCGCCGGCCGACTGGTGCGCGGGGTCGGGGCGGTGGTCGGTGAAGACCTCCGGGTAGAGCGCGGCGCCCGCGCCGACCGCGGGCAGGGCGGCCACCGCGTCGGCGATGTCGGCCGGGCGGTCCACGGCGGGGTCGCCGGTGCGGTGCAGGGGGCCGTCGTAGCGGGCCCAGTAGACCTCTTTGCGGCGGGCGTCGGTGGCCACGGCGAACGGCCCGTCGAGCCCGGCCTCGCCCGCCGCGAAGGCCAGCCCGTCCAGGGTGCACACGCCGTGCACGGGCACGCCGAGCGCGTCGCCGAAGGACGCGGCGGTGACCAGGCCGACCCGCAGCCCGGTGTACGGGCCGGGTCCGGTGCCGACCACGACGCCGGTGACGTCGGCGAGCACGCGGCCCGCGGTGGCCAGCACGCGGTCGACGGTGGGGACCAGTAGTTCGCCGTGCCTGCGCGCGTCGACGACGGTCGTCTCGGCCAGCACCCGCTCCCCGTCGTGCAGGGCGGCGGTGACGGCGGGTGTGGCGGTGTCGAAGGCAAGCAGCAGCACGCCCCCAGGGTACGGCGCGCGCCCGGCGCACCGGGTCGGCGGGCAGGGCGGCTGCTATCTTCTGTTCCGACTTATCGGGACAAAACACCCATACGATGCAGGCGCTCCGGGAACTTCGGACACGTCGGACAGAGGGGCGGGCCCCGCGGTGAGGATCAGCTCGGGTATCGCGGTCACCGGGATCGTCGCCGCGGCGCTGGCCACCGTCGGCGTGCTCACCGCGCAGGCGTCCGACGCGCCGCTGCGCCCCTACCTCGCGGGCGTCACCGGCAGGGGCCTCACCGACCCCTCGGTCAAGCAGGCGAAAGGCGCGCTGCCGCTCGGCTCCGGCAGCGGCGAACGCGTCGTCTACAGCGTCAGCGGCCAGCGCGTGTGGCTGGTCGGCGCCCACGACCGGGTGCTGCGCTCCTACCAGGTGACGGCGGGCGACGTACCCCCCTCGCTCGGCACCCACCGGGTGTTCGACCGCCACTCGCACGGCCTGGGCGGCGACGGCGCGGCCGTCGTGGACGTCGTGCTCTTCGCCTCCCACGGCAGCGACAACGTCGGCTTCAGCGCCGCCGCCCGGCCCACCGCCAGGACGCCGGACCCGCACCGCCTGGCGGGAGCGATCCGCGAGCGGCGCGCGGACGCGGAAGCGCTGTGGAAGCGGGCGACGATCGGGGCGATCGTGGAAGTCGTGGGCTGATTCACCCGTACGGATGAGGGCCGTGGCCCGCGATCCGGCTCACGCGGCCGCGCCGCTACGGCTGCGCGCCGCGGTGCCGCGCGGTCAGGCCGCGTCGGCCGGGCGGGTCGCGGGGGGCTCGGCGGCAGCGCGCCGGCGGCGGGGGTCGCGCCGCCGGGGCGCGGCGGGGCCGGCGGCGTGGAGACGGTGCGCGCGGCGGCGCAGGACGCGAGCAGAGCCCGTACGGACGGGTCGCCGCAGGGCGCGGACGCGGGTCCTGGTTCGGCGGACGCGGGTCCGGCGGGTGCGTCGAGGTGCTGGTCCTGCGGGTCGTGGGCCGTCATGCGCGCCTCCCCGTGACGAGAAGTTAGGCAACCCTAAGCGGATGCCTGCTACCAGCAGACCACGGGCGCCCGTACCTGCGCAACATCTTCCCGACAGCATGTCGGTTCAATCCCCGCGCGGAGCCCGGCCGGTCGGTGCCGGTCCGGGCGGTGAACGAGGGGAAGGGCGCCGGCGCGTCGGGCGGTCGGACAGGTCAGGCGGTTCAGGCGGGTTCAGGCGGTGAGCGGGCCGAGGTCCTGGGCCGCCCAGCGCGGGCCGATCCCGGTGACCGTGACCTCGCGCACGTCGTCCGCGTCCTCACCGTCCTCGCTGCACTCGCCGTCCTCGCCGTCCTCACCGCGCGCGCCGCCCGCGCCGTCGAGGCCGACCGTGCGGGCGATGACCACCTGGAGCCGCGCCTCCGACAGCTCCTCGACCTTGCCCTCGCCCCACTCCACGACGACCACGGACTCCGGCAGCGACACGTCGAGGTCGAGGTCCTCCATCTCGTCCAGGCCGCCGCCCAGCCGGTAGGCGTCGACGTGGACCAGGGCCGGGCCGCCGGTCAGCGAGGGGTGGACCCGGGCGATCACGAAGGTCGGCGAGGTCACGGCGCCCCGCACGCCCAGGCCCTCGCCCAGGCCCCGGGTCAGCGTCGTCTTGCCGGCGCCCAGTTCGCCGCTGAGCAGCACCAGGTCGCCGGGGAGCAGCAGCGCGGCGAGCCGCAGCCCCAGCTCACGCATGTGTGCGGCGGTGCGGACGGTGATCCGGACGGCGGGGACGTCCTCGGCGGTGCCCGCGGCCGCCGGTACGGGTCGTGCGGATTGCCCATGATGGCGAATGCTACGCGTCGACCACGGCCGTCAGGTCGCGCAGCCGCTGCGGTACGGGCGCCCGCACGCCGTCCGCGGCCTTCGCGACGAGCGCGGCCAGCGCCGCGTTCACCGTCTGCGGGCGCTCCATGAGCACCATGTGGCCGGCGTCCGGCACGACCACCAGGTCCGCGCCCGGCAGCCGCTCGGCGATCTCCTCGCTGTGCGCGCTGGGGGTGAGCAGGTCCTTGTCCCCGGCGAGCACGAGCGCGGGCAGCCCGTCGAGCACGGCGAGCGCGGCGCCCTTGTCGTGCGCGGTGAACGCCGGGTAGAACTCGGCGACCACGTCGATCGGCGTGGCCTCGATCAGCCGCTCGGAGAAGCGGGCGACGGCCGGGTCCACGTCGTCGGAGCCGAAGCTGTAGCGCTTGACGATGCCGGTGAACAGGTCGGCGGTGGCCCGGCGGCCCTTCTCCACCAGCTCCGCCTGGCGGCCCATCACCCGCAGCAGGCCGGGCGCGACCACCCGGAAGGCCAGCGCGCCGATCGCCGGCAGGCCCAGGGTGACCGCGCCGAGCTTGCCCGGCGGAGGTGGAGACCAGCGCGACCCCGGCGACGCGCTCGCGCACGTACTCCGGGAACTGGTCGGCGAACGCCATCACCGTCATGCCGCCCATGGAGTGCCCGACCAGGACGACCGGGCCCTCGGGCACCACCGCGTCCAGGACGGCCTTCAGGTCGCGGCCCAACTGGTCGATGGTGGCCGGGCCGCCGGCCTTCTGGTCCCGGCCGCGCTCGCTGCGGCCGTGGCTGCGCTGGTCCCAGTAGACGGCCCGCACCGAGCCGCGCAGGGCGGCACGCTGGAAGTGCCAGGAGTCCTGGTTCAGGCAGTAGCCGTGCGAGAACACCACGGTGACCGGCGGCCGCGCGGCGGGCTCGGCGTCGGCCCTGCGGCCGCGCAGCCAGCCGCGCTTGGGCGGCCGCGCGGGCGCCTCGGGTTCGGCCGGCGCGGCCTCGTCGGTCTCGTAGTACAGCTCGGTGCCGTCCTCGGCGAGCACCGTGCCCGGCGTCCCGCGCAGGCTGCCGTACGGGCCCGTCGCGTCCAGCGCGAGCTGCGCCTTGCGGCGCACCCCGCGCCCGACCGTGGCCCGTTCGATCGCCACGCCGGCCGCGGCGCCCGCGGCCACCACGCCGATCGCCGCCCCGACCAGCCCGGCCCGCTCCCACCGCACGCCGTCAGCCACGGTCGGCGCCCTCCGGTCGGGGCGGGGCGCCGGCCCGCACGGTCGAGGTCATGCGCGCTCCCCTGCGTAGACGCGCGGGACGCGCGGGCCGATCCGGGTGACGATCTCGTAGGCGATCGTGCCGCAGGCGCGGGCCCAGTCCTCGGCGGTGGGCTCGCCGTGGTCGCCCGGGCCGAACAGGACCGCCTCGTCGCCCGGGGACGCGGCATCGCCGCCGAGGTCCACCACGAACTGGTCCATCGCCACCCGTCCCGCCACCGTCCGCCATTTTCCGGCCACCAGCACCGGGCCCGCGCAGGACGCGTGCCGCGGCACACCGTCTGCGTACCCCAGCGGCACCAGCGCAAGCGTGGTCTCGCCCGGGGTGACGTACAGATGGCCGTAGCTGACGCCGTGGCCGGCGGGCACGCGCTTGACCGAGGCGAGCCGGGCGGTCAGCGACATCACCGGCCGCAGCCCGAAGTCCTCGGAGCCGCCGACGCCCGGCACCGGCGAGATGCCGTACATCGCCACCCCCGGCCTGACCAGGTCGAAGTGGGACTCGGGGAGCGTGAGGGTGCCCGGGGAGTTGGCGATGTGCCGCACCTCCGGGGTCAGCCCCGCCTCCCGCGCCCGGTCCAGGGCGGTGCGGAAGACCGCGAGTTCGCGCGCGATGGAGGGGTGGCCGGGCTCGTCCGCGCAGGAGAAGTGGGCCCACACGCCGGTGACGCGGATCAGCCCGTCGCGTTCGGCCGCGCGGGCGGCGCGCACCAGGGCGGGCCACTCGGCGGGCTGCGCGCCGTTGCGCCCGAGGCCCGCGTCGATCTTGAGCTGGACCCTGGCCGTACGGCCCGCCGCCCGCGCGGCCGCGACCGCCTCCTTCAGCGCCCAGTCGGCGCTCACCGTCACGTCGATGTCCGCCTCGACGCACGCGCGCCACGGCCCGCCCGGCGTCCACAGCCAGCACAGGACACGTCCGCCGAGCCCGGCGGCGCGCAGCGCGAGCGCCTCCTCGGGCGTGGCCGTCCCCAGCCAGGTGGCGCCGGCCTCAAGGGCCGCCCGCGCGCACGGCACCATGCCGTGGCCGTAGCCGTCCGCCTTCACCACGGCCATGAAGGCGGCGGTGGGCGCCTTGGCGCGCAGGGTCGCCACGTTGGCCCGGAGCGCGTCGAGGTCGATCCGGGCGTGGGCGCGGGTGTCCATGGGGTTCGTCGCGGACTCGTTCATCGCCGCAAGTGTCTCAGGCGCAGGTCGCCTGCCGCGGGCAAGCTCCCGGGCCGAGGGTTCGCCGGGGCGGGGTACGTCTCCGGCGTCCGCCGGGTGGGTGGCTTGTCGCGCCGTTCTCCCCCCACACCTGGCGGCTGGGGGGCGCCCCCACGCGCCCCTGAGTAGGGCACCCTTCACCGCAAAGGGGCAGCACCCCATAGGGGCGCGTGGGGGCACCTCCCAGCCGCTAGGCCGAGGGAGAACCGCGCGAGCAACCCACCACCGGGACGCACCCGGCAGCAGGCGCGGGCCACGACGGCGACCCCCCGAAGGGGCACGTGGGGGCACCCCCTAGGTGCGCCAGGAACGGCGCGAGCAACCGGCCACCGGGGCGCACCCGGGAGCGGGCGGGACCGTAGCGGCGGCGCCCCCTCCCCTATGGGCAGCCCGCCGAGGGCTCAGGCGAAGACGTTGTCCCAGGCTGCGGGGAGCGCGTCGGCGAAGTCCAGGGCGGTCGGCGGGGCGGGGGCGATCCGGCCCGCCAGCCCGTGCAGGTACGCGCCGACGGACGCGGCGTCGCCGGCCGCCAGCCCCGCGGCCAGCAGGGCGCCGGCCAGCCCGGACAGCACGTCCCCGCTGCCGGCCGTGGCCAGCCACGGCGTGCCCGTCGCGTTGACCCGTACCGGCGCGTCCGCGTCCGGCGACGCCACCAGGGTCGTGGAGCCCTTGAGCAGCACCGTGGCCCCGAAGACGGCCGCCAACTCCCGTACCGCGTGCAGCCGTCGCGCCTCCACGTCCTCGCGGGCCCAGCCGAGCAGCGCCGCCGCCTCCCCCGCGTGCGGGGTCAGCACGGTCGGCGCGTCCCGGCCGCGTACCGCCGCGGGCGACAGCAGCCGCAGTCCGTCGGCGTCCACCAGCGCCGGCACGTCGGAGGCGAGCACCTCGTCCACGGCGGTGCGGGCCTGCGCCGAGTCGCCGAGCCCCGGCCCGACCACCCACGCCTGCACCCGGCCCGCGCCGTGCGGCGAACCGTTCGACACCAGCGTCTCCGGGTGCCGCGCGAGCACCGCCCGGCCGCCGGGCCCGGCGTAGCGCACGGCCCCCGCGCCGCCGCGCAGCGCGCCGGACACCGCGAGCACCGCCGCGCCCGGGTAGCGCTCGGAGCCCGCCGCGATCCCGACCACGCCCCGGCGGTACTTGTCGCTCTCGCCGGTCGGGCGCGGCAGCAGCGCGGCCACGTCGGCGTGCTGGAGCGCTTCGAGTGCGGGGGCGCCGACCTCGCCGAGGTCGCCTTCGAGGCCGATGTCGATCAGCCGCAGCGCCCCGGCCCGCTCCGCCGCCGGGTCGACCAGCAGCCCCGGCTTGTACGTGCCGAAGGTGACCGTCGCGTCCGCCCGCACCGCGGGGCCGTGCACCTCGCCGGTGTCGGCGTCCACCCCGCTGGGCAGGTCCACGGCGACCACCACGGCGTCCGCGGCCCGCGCCGCCTCCGCCAGCGGTACGGCCGCCGCGCGCAGGCCGCCCTTGCCGCCGATCCCGGTGATCCCGTCGAGCACGAGGCCGGCCCGGGCGATCACCCGCGGGCCGTCCGCCGCGGTGACCGTCCGGCCACCGGCCGCCCGGAAGGCGGCGAGGCCCTCGGCGTGCGCGTGGTCGGGCGCCAGCAGCACGGCGGTGGCCGAGGCGCCCCTGCGGGCCAGCCGGGCCGCCGCGAAGAGGGCGTCACCGCCGTTGGCGCCGCTGCCCACCAGGACGGCCACCCGGGCGCCGTACACCCGGCCCAGCAGGTCCGCGCAGACCGCGGCCAGCCCGGCCGCCGCCCGCTGCATCAGCGCCCCTTCGGGCACCCGCGCCATCAGCGCGCCCTCCGCCGCCCGCACGTCCGCCACGCTGTGCCCGTACCGCATCCCGTACCTCCGGCCTTCCCGCTCCCGGCACCCCCGCGTTCCCCCCATCCTCCCGCCTGCGGAGCCGCGCCACCGTCCGGACGGTGGGTCCTGGCCCGGTGCCGGTGTGCGTGACCGCGCGGGCGGCCGTCACCAGGCCGTGCGGACGGTGGGCCACCGACCAGTGGTGCGGGCGCGTGTCGAAGGGGTACGGGGCGCCGTGCCGGGCCAGGACCCACCGTCCGGACGGGCCCCGGCCGGCGGGCGTACGGCCCCGCGCGGGACCCCCGGGCGCCGCGCCAGGGCCGGCCCGCCGCCGATCTCGGCCCTCCCGATCGCGGGGCTATCCCTCCGCGATGACGACGGCCGACGCGATGCCCGCGTCGTGGGAGAGGGACACGTGCCAGCCGCGGACGCCGAGTTCGGCGGCGCGGGCGGCCACCGTGCCCTGGACCGCCAGGTGCGGCTGCCCCGTGTCCGAGACGGTGATCTCCGCGTCGAGCCACTGGAGGCCGCCCGGGGCGCCGAGCGCCTTGGCGAGGGCCTCCTTCGCGGCGAACCGGGCCGCCAGCGACGCCGTGCCGCGCGGCGCGCCCGACGGCAGCAGCAGTTCCGCCGGGGTGAACAGCCGCTCGGTCATCCCCGGGGTGCGGGCCACGGCCGCCTCGAAGCGGGCGATCTCGGCCACGTCGATACCCACGCCGACGATCACCCGGCCGTCACCGGCCCCGCCGCGCCCCGCCCGCCGCCGACCCGCACGCTCCCGTCCATGCCCGTCAGCTTAAGGTCCCGGCCCGGTGCCCGCGCGGGCCGGTGGGGGCGTAGGGGCGGGCCCCGGCCGGGAGCGCGCGGAGCGCGGCTGGACAATGGCAACGTGCCGACGACGACCCCGCCCCTCAGCCCGTACGTCGATCTCACCCGCGAGCAGTGGAGCGCGCTGCGCGACCGCACGCCGCTGCCGCTCACCGCGCGGGAGGTGGAGCGGCTGCGCGGCCTCGGCGACGTCATCGACCTCGACGAGGTGGTGGACGTCTACCTGCCGCTGTCCCGGCTGCTCAACCTCTACGTCGCCGCCCACAGCGGGCTGCGCGGCGCGCTGAACACCTTCCTCGGCGAGGGGGCGGGGGCCGAGCAGCCCGGCACGCCGTTCGTGATCGGCGTGGCGGGCAGCGTGGCCGTCGGCAAGTCGACCACCGCCCGGCTGCTCCAGGCGCTGCTCGCCCGCTGGCCGGAGCACCCCCGGGTCGAACTCGTCACCACCGACGGCTTCCTGCTGCCCAACGCGGAGCTCGAAAGCCGCGGCCTGATGTCCCGCAAGGGCTTCCCCGAGTCCTACGACCGCCGCGCCCTCACCCGCTTCGTCGCCGACGTCAAGGCCGGCAAGGACGAGGTGACCGCGCCGGTCTACTCGCACCTCAGCTACGACATCGTGCCCGGTGAGCGGCTGACGGTGCGCCGGCCCGACATCCTGATCGTCGAGGGCCTCAACGTCCTCCAGCCCGCGCTGCCCGGCAAGGACGGCCGCACCCGGATCGGCCTGGCCGACTACTTCGACTTCAGCGTCTACGTCGACGCGCGCACCGAGGACATCGAGCAGTGGTACCTCGGCCGGTTCCGCAAGCTGCGCGACTCCGCCTTCCAGGACCCGCGCTCGTACTTCCGCGGCTTCACCCGGGTCGGCGAGCAGGAGGCGCTCGACTACGCCCGCGGGATCTGGCGGACCGTCAACGGCCCCAACCTGGAGCAGAACGTGCTGCCCACCCGCAGCCGCGCCACCCTCGTGCTGCGCAAGGGCGCCGGCCACAAGGTCAAGCGGCTGTCGCTGCGCAAGCTGTAGCGCCCCGGACATACGGCAGCCGGCCCGCCCGGGCCGCCCGCGCGGCGCAAGTGCGGGCTGCGGGAGCGCGGGCGGCCCGAGCAGCGGGAGTTCCGCCGGCCGGCGCCTTCACTAGTCTGCACGGGTGACCACCGACCTGACCCTGCTGCCGCGTGTCGCCTATCGCGGGCACGAGGTCACCGCGCCCCGGCTGCGCGGCCTGCTCGCGCTGCTCGCGGGCGACCTGCGCGCCGGATGCAGCACCGAGCGGCTGGTGGCGGGGCTGTGGCCGGACGAGTTGCCGGAGCGGCCGGGAAAAGCGGTGCAGGTCCTCGTGTCCCGGGCGCGGGCGCAGTTGGGCGCCGATGTCCTGGCGAGCACGCCGACCGGATACCGGCTCGCGCTCGCCGAGGACCAGGTCGACAGCTCCGCCCTGCTGCTGCACGCGGCCACGAGCGCGGACCGGGCCAGGGCCGGGGACCACGCGGGATCGCTGGCCGCGGCCGAGGCCGGGCTCGCGCTGTGGGAGGGCACCCCTGACGGGGCCGGCGAGCACCGACGACCCCGTGGCCGCGCTGCGCACCGAGCGCGCCCCCGTCCGCGGCACGCTCGCCCGCGCGCGGGCGCTCGCGCTCGCCCGCCTCGGACGGCACGCGGAGGCGGCCGCGCCGCTGGCCGCGGCCGCCTCGGAGCATCCGCGCGACGAGGAGGTGCTCGCCGAACTGCTGCGCGGCGAGGCGGCGACGGCGGGCCCGTCCGCCGCGCTGACGCGGTACGAGGCGTACCGCCGTGAGCTGCGCGACGAACTCGGCACGGAGCCGGGCGCCGGGCTCAAGGCCGTACAGCGGGAGCTGCTGCGCGGCGAGTCGCCTGTGGTCAGGCACGGCGTGCCGCACGAGCCGAACCCGCTGCTCGGCCGGGACGAGGACGTCGCGGCGGTGGAGCGGCTGCTGCGCGCCTCCCGCGCGGTCACCGTCGTCGGCCCCGGCGGCCTCGGCAAGACCCGGCTCGCGCACGCCGTCAGCCGCCGGGCCGAGCAGCGCGTGGTGTACTTCGTGCCGCTCGCCGGCGTCACCGCGGACGAGGACGTGGCCGCGGAGGTGGCCTCCGCGCTCGGCGCGGGCGAGGGGCGGCCCGGCGCCCTGAGCGGCCACGCGCCGGCCGACCCGGTGTCCGGGATCCTCGGCGTGCTCGGCACCGGGCCCGCGCTGCTGGTGCTGGACAACTGCGAGCAGGTCGTCCGGGGCGCCGCCGCCCTCGTGCAGGCCCTGGTCTCGTCCTCGAAGGACCTGCGGGTGCTCGCCACCAGCCGGGCCCCGCTGGGCCTCACCTCGGAGGCGGTGTACGCGCTGCCCGAGCTCGGTCTCGACACCTCCGTCGAGCTGTTCACGCAGCGGGCCCGGGCCGCCCGGCCCGGCGTGCAGCTGCCGCCGGACGCGGTGGCCGAGCTGTGCCGCCACCTCGACGGGCTGCCGCTCGCCGTGGAGCTGGCCGCGGCGCGGGTGCGGGTGCTGTCCGTGCCGGAGATCGCCCGCCGCCTCGGCGACCGGTTCGCGCTGCTGCGCGGCGGGGCACGGGACGCGCCGGAGCGCCACCGCACGCTGCACGCGGTCGTGGAGTGGAGCTGGAACCTGCTCGCGAAGGACGTCAGGGCCGCGCTGCGCACGCTGTCGGTCTTCCCCGGCGGCTTCTCCGGCGAAGCCGCGGAGCAGGTGCTCGGCGACGACGCGCTGTTCCTGCTGGAGCAGTTGGCCGGTCAGTCGCTGCTCACCGTCGCCGACACCCCGGTCGGCGTGCGGTTCCGGATGCTGGAGACCGTACGGGAGTTCAGCGCGGCCCGGCGCGCGGAGGCGGGCGAGGACGAGGCGGCCGTCGGCCGGTTCCTCGCCTGGGCGCGGGACTTCGGGGTCGCGTACCACGACGTGCTCTTCGGCTCGGAACGGCTGGCCGCCTGGGAGCGGATCAGGGCCGAGCAGGACAACCTCGTGCTGGCCCTGCGGCACGCCCTGGCCCGTACGGACGGCCCCGCCATCGCCGCCCTCACCGCCGTCCTCGCCGCCCTGTGGTCCACCGAATCCAGCTTCCCCCGCCTCGCCGCCCTCGCCGCGGACACCGGGCCGCCGCTGTCGCACTACCACCCCGCGCCCGAGTACGTCGAAGTCGCCCGCGCCGCCGCGGTGTTGAGCACGGCGAGCCTGTTCATGGGCCACGGCCCGGGCGCCGTACGCCAGCTCGTCACCCTCCGGCGGCTGCCGCCGGCCCCGCCGGACACGCTGCTGCGCGCCACCGCGGTCGTGCTGAGCGCGGTCCCCGAGATGCTGCCTCCCGGCTACGACGTGCTGCGAAGGCTCTGCGACAGCGGGCAGCCGCTGGTCGCCGGCCTCGCCGAGTGCATCGCCTCCTACGTGTGGGAGTACGAGCACGACATCGACGGCGCGCTCGCCTCGGCCCGCCGGACGGTCACCGCGCTGGCGCCGGTCGACAACCCGTCCGTGCAGCTCATGGTCCATTCCCGGCTGAGCGAGCTGTGCTTGCGGACGGGGCAGGGCGAGGAGGCGTACGGGCATCTCAAGGCGGCGCTCACGGTGCTGCCGTGGCTCGGCGACGGGCACGACCACATCGGCATCCGCTCGCTGCTGATCCTCGCCTGCCTCCAGCGCGGCGACCCCGACGAGGCCGAGCACTGGCTGCGGCAGACGGAGGGCGACACCACCCCGCAGAAGGACGCCTTCTACCGGCCCGACCTCGGCGGCCGCGCCGAGATCGCGCTCAGCCGCGGGCTGACGGAGGTCGGGCTCGGCCTGTGGCGCGGCGCCGTGGAGCGCATGCTCGCGGCCGGCTCGGTGCACGGCGGCGACCCCTGGCCCGACCCGTGGGCGCTGGAGATCCAGTCGGCGCTGGTGACGGCGCACGCGCACGCCGGCCGCCTCGAACTCGTCGCGGAGCCGCTCGACCTGCTGCGGCGTCGGCTGCGGACCCGGCTCTCCGGTCCGGCCGGCTCGCCCATGGAGCTTCCCGTGTTCGGGACGGTGCTGCACGCGCTCGGCATGGCGGGGCTCGCGTCCGGCGACACGGGCGCCGTACGGATGATCGCGCTGGCCGAACGGCTGCGGGTGCTGCGCGACTTCCAGCCGACGATGTCGGCGGCCCGCGCCCGGAAGGCGGCCGAGGACGCCGACCGGGCGGCGTACGCCGACGCGGTGTCGGAGTACGCCGCCCTGGGGCGGGACGAGCTGCGGGAGGCAGCCCGCGGCTCGCTCACTTCGGGTCGCGGTTGAACAACGCCGTCGACCAGCGGTAGCCGAGCGCGGTCAGGCCGACGCACCAGAGGATCGCGATCCACCAGTTGTCGCCGATCTCGGTGCCGAGCAGCAGGCCGCGCAGGGTCTCGATGGCCGGGGTGAACGGCTGGTACTCGGCGATCGGCTGGAACCAGCCCGGCATCGTGTCGGCCGGGATGAAGGCGCTGGAGATGAGCGGGAGAAGGATCAGCGGCATGCGCGCTGTTGCCGGCCGCCTCGGCGTTCGGGCTGGCCATGCCCAGCCCGACGGCGATCCAGGTGAGCGCCAGGGAGAACAGCGCGAGCAGTCCGAACGCCGCCAGCCACTCCAGGGCCGTGGCGTCCGTGGACCGGAAGCCGATGGCCACGGCGACGGCGCCGACGAGGACCAGGCTGGCGAGCACCTGGAGCACGCTGCCGACGACGTGCCCGATGATCACGGAGCCGCGGTGGATCGCCATCGTGCGGAAGCGGGCGATGAGGCCCTCGGCCATGTCGGTGGAGACGGACACCGCGGCCCCGATCACGGTGCTGCCGATGGTCATCATCAAGATGCCCGGGACGATGTAGGCGATGTACTGCGGAGCGGTCGGCGCCGCCGCCGGCGATGCCCGCGCTCATCACGTCGCCGAAGATGTAGACGAAGAGCAGCAGCAGCATGATCGGTGTGAGCAGCAGGTTCAGGGTGAGGGACGGGTAGCGGCGCGCGTGCAGCAGGTTGCGGCGCAGCATGGTGTGGGAGTCGCGGACGGCGAGGGACAGGGTGCTCATCGGAGGGTCTCCTCGGGCTGGCCGGGCTGGTCGGGGTGGCTGGGCTGGTCGGGGATGGTGGTGGTGCCGGTGAGGGCGAAGAACACGTCGTCGAGGTCGGGGGTGTGCACGGTCAGCTCGTCGGCCTCGACGCCGGCCGTGTCCAGCCGGTCGAGGATGGCGCGCAGTTCGCGCTGGCTGCCGCCGCTGGGGATCTGGAGCGCCAGGGCCTCGTCGTCGCGGGTGACCTCGCGCAGGGCGTCGGCGGCGGACCGGTACGCGGAGGGGTCGGTGAACCGCAGCCGTACGTGTCCGCCCGGGACGAGGCGCTTCAGCTCCTCGGCGCTGCCCTCGGCGGCGATTTTCCCGTCGCTCAGTACCGCGATGCGGTCGGCGAGTTCGTCGGCCTCGTCCAGGTACTGGGTGGTGAGGAAGACGGTGACGCCGCCGGAGACCAGCTCGCGGATGATGCCCCACATGGTGTGGCGGCTGCGCGGGTCCAGGCCGGTGGTCGGCTCGTCGAGGAAGATGATCCGCGGGTCCCCGACCAGCGTCATGGCGATGTCGAGACGCCGCTTCATGCCGCCGGAGTAGGTGGAGACAGGCTTCCTCGCGGCCTCCACCAGGTCGAAGCGCTCCAGGAGCCCGGCGGCGACCCGCCGCCCCTCCCCGCGCGGGAGGTGGTGCAGGTCCGCCATGAGGAGCATGTTCTCCTCACCGGTGATCAGGCCGTCGACAGCCGAGAACTGCCCGGTCACACCGATCACCGCCCGCACCGCCTGCGGATCGACGGCCAGGTCATGGCCACCGACCCGAATATCACCGGCGTCGGCGGTGACGAGCGTGGAGAGCATCTTGACCGCGGTGGTCTTGCCGGCACCGTTCGGACCGAGCAGCGCGAAGACGGAACCGGCCGGCACCGCCAGGTCGATGCCGTCGAGGACCGTCTGGTCCCCGTATGCCTTGCGCAGCCCCTTGGCCGCGATGGCGGGTGAGTGCGATGTCGTTGTCGTCATGCCACGGAGATTGCGGCAGGGCGCATTCAGCGCGGTTTCACGACGGTTTCAGCGCTCTGGAACCGGGCCGCGCAGAGCACTGCCCCGGGCACCTGAGGAGATCAGCCGCCTGAGGGGACCATGCACCCAAGGAGCCCAGGCACCCTGAGAGGCAGGGTGCCTGGGCTCCTTGGGCGAGCGGCGGTAAAGGCGCTCAGCCCAGGGTCGACTTCACCACGTCCGCCAGCCGCCCCGCGACCGACCGCGCGTGGTCGATGTCGGCGGCCTCCACCATCACCCGGACCAGCGGCTCGGTGCCGGACGGGCGCAGCAGGACGCGGCCGGTGGTACCGAGTTCGGCCTCGGCCTCGGTGACGGCGGTGGCCAGCGCCGGGGTGGTCTCCACCCGGCTCTTGTCGACGTCCGGCACGTTGACCAGCACCTGCGGCAACCGCTGCATCACGGAGGCCAGTTCGGCCAGCGAGCGGCCGGTGGCGACCATCCGGGCGGCGAGCAGCAGCCCGGTCAGCGTGCCGTCGCCCGTGGTGGCGTGGTCGAGCACGATGACGTGTCCCGACTGCTCGCCGCCGAGCGCGTAGCCGTGCTCCTTCATCGCCTCCAGGATGTACCGGTCGCCGACCGCCGTCTGCACGAAGGTGATCCCGGCCTCCTCCATCGCCAGCTTGAAGCCGAGGTTGGACATCACCGTGCCGACCACGGTGTCCTGCCGCAGCCCGCCGCGCTCGCGCAGCGCCACCGCCAGGACCGCCAGGATCTGGTCGCCGTCGATCTCCTCGCCGCCGGCGTCCACGGCCAGGCAGCGGTCGGCGTCGCCGTCGTGGGCGATGCCCAGGTCAGCGCCGTGCTCGACCACGGCGACCTTGAGCATCTCCAGGTGGGTGGAGCCGCAGCCGTCGTTGATGTTCAGGCCGTCGGGCTGGGCGCCGATCGTGATCACCTCGGCGCCGGCCCGGGAGAACGCCTCGGGCGAGACCCAGGAGGCCGCGCCGTGCGCCTCGTCCAGGACGACCTTCAGCCCGTCCAGGCGGTTGGGCAGCACACCGATGAGGTGCGCGACATAGGCGTCGAAGCCCTCGTCGTAGTCGCGGACCCGGCCCACGCCGCCGCCGGTCGGCCGGTTCCAGGGCGCGCCGGTGCGGTGCTCGGCGTAGACCGTCTCGATCCGGTCCTCCAGCTCGTCGTCGAGCTTGTGGCCGCCGCGGGCCAGGAACTTGACCCCGTTGTCCGGCATCGCGTTGTGGCTGGCGGACAGCATGACCCCGAGGTCGGCACCCAGCGCGCCGGTGAGATACGCCACCGCCGGGGTGGGCAGCACACCGACCCGCAGGACGTCCACGCCCGCGCTGGCCAGACCCGCCACGACGGCGGCTTCGAGGAACTCGCCCGAGGCGCGCGGATCGCGCCCCACCACGGCCACCGGCCGGTGCCCGGCGAAGGTGCCGGCCTCGGCCAGCACATGCGCCGCGGCGACCGACAGGCCGAGCGCCAGCTCGGCGGTGAGGTCGGCGTTGGCGATGCCCCGCACCCCGTCGGTGCCGAAGAGTCGTCCCACAGTGTTTCCTCCGATGCGTCGCGGCGGCCCTGCGTACTGCCGGGGCCGCCGCTGCCAGGTCCTAGCAGGTCGTACAACCACACATATACGCCCCTAGCTCATCATGAGAACGCCCCGGAGGCACCGATGTGCCTCCGGGGCGTTTCCGCGCGTGCCGCGCAGAGGCGCTCGCCTCTGCGCGGTACGGCTGTGCTGCTCTGGTTCCGCTTAGCGCTTGCTGAACTGCGGTGCCTTGCGGGCCTTCTTCAGACCGGCCTTCTTCCGCTCGACCGCGCGGTCGTCACGGGTCAGGAAGCCGGCCTTCTTCAGCGGGGCGCGGTTGTTGTCCACGTCCGCCTCGTTGAGCGCGCGGGCGACGCCCAGGCGCAGCGCACCGGCCTGGCCGGAGATGCCGCCGCCCGAGATGCGGGCGACGACGTCGTAACGCCCGTCGAGCTCCAGCACCTTGAAGGGCTCGTTGACTTCCTGCTGGTGCACCTTGTTGGGGAAGTAGCCCTCAAGGGTGCGGCCGTTGATCTTCCACTTACCGCTGCCGGGAACGATCCGGACGCGGGCGATGGACTGCTTGCGACGCCCGGTGCCGGCAGCCGGCTGCGGGTCGCCGAAGCGCGAGGCGAGCGACTCGGAGGTGTACTCCCCCTCGACGGCCTCGGACTCGAAGGTCGTGATCTCCTCGTAGGACTCTTCGCCCTCGACGACGGTCTCGGCGGTGGTCTCAGCCACGATTCTCCTCAGATTCCTTACTGGTAGCTGGTGGCCGGAACTACTGCGCGACCTGGGTGATCTCGAACGGCACCGGCTGCTGGGCCGAGTGCGGGTGCTGGTCACCCGAGTAGACCTTCAGCTTGGTGAGCATCTGACGGCCCAGGGTGTTCTTGGGGAGCATGCCCTTGACGGCCTTCTCGACGGCCTTCTCGGGGCTCTTCGCCAGCAGCTCGTCATAGCGAACGGAGCGCAGGCCGCCCGGGTACCCGGAGTGGCGGTACGCCATCTTCTGGGTCTTCTTGTTCCCGGAAAGGTGCACCTTGTCGGCATTGATGATGATGACGAAGTCACCGGTGTCTACGTGGGGCGCGTAGATGGGCTTGTGCTTGCCCCGCAGAAGGGACGCGGCCTGAGTGGCCAGACGGCCCAGGACAACGTCCTGCGCGTCGATGACGTGCCACTGGCGCTGGACATCGCCGGGCTTGGGGCTGAACGTACGCACGGTCGTAGCCTTCGCTATCTTCAGTGAGTTTGGTCCTGACAAGGTCACCTGGACGATCACGACAGCCATGGCGGCGCACGGGGACGCAACCCGTGAACCTGCCGCTGGTCATCGGCCCGGTGGACCGGCGTAAGGGCCTCTCACGTGAGATAGAGCAAGCCAATACGCATAACAGCATCGCAGAGTACCCGGGCGGGGCCGTACGGGTCAAAACGAGGCCCGCACGGGTGCTCACCGCTTGCGGTCGACCCGTCGCTCGTCCCACACGGGCTCGGTGGTCTCCCGCACCTTCCCGTCGGAGCCGAAGACCAGGAAGCGGTCGAAGGACCGGGCGAACCAGCGGTCGTGGGTGACCGCCAGCACCGTCCCCTCGTACGCCTCCAGGCCCTCCTGGAGCGCCTCGGCGCTCTCCAGGTCCAGGTTGTCCGTCGGCTCGTCCAGCAGCAGCGCGGTGGTGCCCTCCAGCTCCATCAGCAGGATCTGGAAGCGGGCCTGCTGCCCGCCCGACAGCTTCTGGAACGGCTGGTCGCCCTGCCGCTCCAGTTCGTAGCGCCGCAGCACCGACATCGCCCGGCCGCGGTCGCGGGCGTGCTCGGTCCACAGGATGTCCACCAGCGGCCGGCCGGCCAGCTCCGGGCGGGTGTGCGTCTGCGCGAAGTGCCCGGGCACCACCCGGGCGCCCAGCTTCCACTCGCCGGTGTGGGCCACCGAGGGGTCGCCGGCCAGCAGCCGCAGGAAGTGCGACTTCCCCGAGCCGTTCGACCCCAGCACCGCCACCCGCTCGCCGTAGAAGACCTCCAGGTCGAACGGCTTCATCAGGCCGGTGAGCTCCAACTGCCGGCAGGTCACCGCCCGCACGCCGGTCCGGCCGCCCTTCAGCCGCATCCGGATGTCCTGCTTGCGCGGCGGCTCCGGCGGCGGCCCGGCCTCCTCGAACTTCCGCAGCCGGGTCTTCGCCGCCTGGTAGCGCGAGGCCATCTCGTCGCTGCGCATGGCGTACTGCTGCATGTCCAGCACCAGCCGCTTGAGCTGCGCGTGCTTCTCGTCCCAGCGGCGGCGCAGCTCCTCGAACCGCTCGAAGCGCTCCTCGCGGGCCGCGTGATAGGTGGCGAAACCGCCGCCGTGCACCCATACGTCGCTGCCCGCCGGGCTGGGCTCCACGCTGACGATCTTCTGCGCGCTGCGGGCCAGCAGCTCCCGGTCGTGGCTGACGAACAGCACGGTCTTCCTGGTCTGCGCGAGCTGCTCCTCCAGCCAGCGCTTGCCGGGCACGTCCAGGTAGTTGTCCGGCTCGTCCAGCAGCAGCACCTCGTCGGGGCCGCGCAGCAGCGCCTCCAGCACCAGCCGCTTCTGCTCGCCGCCGGACAGCGTCTTCACCTCGCGCCACTGCGCCCGGTCGTACGGCACCCCGAGGGCCGCCACCGTGCACATGTCCCAGAGCGTCTCCGCCTCGTAGCCGCGCGCCTCGGCCCACTCGCTGAGCGCCGTCGCGTACGCCATCTGCGCCGGCTCGTCGTCCTGCGCCATGATCGCCAGCTCGGCGGCGTCCACCGCCTTGGCGGCGGCCTGGATACGCGGGTGGGCCACCGACACCAGCAGGTCGCGGACCGTGCGGTCGTCCCGCACGCTGCCGACGAACTGACGCATCACGCCGAGGCCGCCGCCGACCGAGACGGTGCCGGCGTGCGGCTTGTCCTCCCCCGCGATCAGCCGCAGCAAAGTCGTCTTCCCCGCGCCGTTCGGCCCCGACCAGGGCCACCACGGCGCCGTCCCCGACCCGGAACGAGACGTCGCCGAGCAGCGCCCGCCCGTCCGGCAGGTAGTAATCGATGTGCGCTGCTTCCACGTGACCCATGGCCTGATTCTCCTCGCGGCGGTGGACCGGCCCCAAGTCCTTTTTGCAGGTGCCGGGACCGGTGCCACCCGGTGCGTCCCCCCTGCGCCGCCGTCCGCCCGACTCCGGCGGGGGGACGGCGGCATACGGAGGGCGGACCGGCAATATGATGCGCCACATGACTGAAGGGCCCGGGCAGCAGCAGCCCCCGCAGGAACCCCGTACCCAAGCCTCCGACGGCCGTCGCGAGGTCCTGGAGGGCCGTGTCATCCCCTCCCGCCCGTCCGATCCGCGGCACTCCTTCCAGGCGTCGCCGCAGGCGCAGAACCCGCCGCGGCAGCCCGGCCCCGACGCAGGCGGTCCGCAGGCCCAGCCGTGGTCGCAGAACCACCAGCAGCCCGCTGGGCAGGCGCAGCCCGGGCAGGGCGGCCAGCAGGGCTACCCGGCCCGGCCAGGGGCTCCAGGGGGCCCGCAGGGCCTCCCCGGGCAGCAGCAGGCCGCGGCCCGGCCCGCGCAGACTCCCCCGCAGAACCCGCAAGGCCCCCAAGGGCCGCAGAACCCGCCGCCGTCCGGCGCCGGGCCGCGGCCGGGCCCGGCGGCCCCCGCGGCCGGGACGCCGGACTGGAACGCGCTCGCGGCCGAGCAGGAGTCCGGGGCGCGCAAGCGGCGGATCATGATGCTGGTCGGCGGGATCGTGGCCGTCGCGGTCATCGCCGGCGGCGTGGCGACCGCCGTGGTGGTCTCCGGCAAGCACGGCTCGGACAAGCCGATCGCCGGCCCGTCGGCGTCGGGCGGCACGTCCGCGCGGACGTCGCAGCCGCAGCCGTCCTTCTCCTCGGTGGCCCCGCCGCCCCCGGAGGACCCGCTCGACTTCATCTCGACCGCCGCCAAGGACACGGCCCCGATCACCGTGGCCACGATCCTGCCCGGCAAGCAGTTCACGATGAACGGCCGCACCTACGTCAAGACGAACACCGCGACCACCAGTAGCTGCGCGAGCGCCGCCCGGGCCGGCCTGGCGGGCGCGCTGGCCGCCAACGGCTGCACCAAGCTGATCCGCGCCACCTACGTCAACGGCAAGACGGCCGTCACCGTCGGCGTCGCGGTCTTCCCCGACAAGGACCACGCGGCCAAGCTGCAGAAGGTCGCGCAGTACATCGCGCCCCTCAACGGCGGCGGGGTCGGCGACTTCTGCCACGCGGTGGCCTGCCAGATGACGTCCAACGCGGTCGGCCGCTACGCCTACTTCGCGATCGCCGGCTACAAGAACGGCAAGACGCTGGCGCCGACCGACACCGTCGCCCGGCAGGCCGCCAACGAGGCGTCGAACTTCGCCTTCACCCGGATCATCCAGCGCGGCAGGGACGCGGCGCAGGCGGACGCCAACAGCAAGTAGCACCCGAGGAAGCCCGCCGCCTCAGGAAGCGGGGCGCCTCAGGGGGCGGGGCATGCCAGGGTGCCGGGGTAAGGACCGGCACCTTTGGCGCCCGGCCCTTACCGAGTGCGGCCCGGCACATCGGCCGGCCCCCGCGCCCTACGGGCAGCCGGGCAGCGTCCTCATATTGCGGGCCGCCAGGCTGCGCGCCGCCAACTGGTCGTCCGGCGGATAGCCGACCTCCTCCAGCGTCAGCCCGTGCGGCCGCAGCACGTTCACCGCCGAGTGCCGCACCCTGCCCGCCAGCACCTCGCCGGGGAACCCGGCCGGCCGGTGCCCGTCGCCGACCAGCACCATCGCGCCGACCAGCGCCCGCACCATGTTGTGGCAGAAGGCGTCGGCCCGCACCGTGGCCACCGCCAGCCCGTCGGGCGTGCGCTCCCAGTGCAGGTCCAGCAGGGTGCGGATGGTCGTCGCGCCCTCGCGCTTCTTGCAGTACGCGGCGAAGTCGTGCTCGCCGAGCAGCAGCTTCGCCGCCCCGTTCATCGCGTCCACGTCGAGCGGCCGGTCGTGCCAGAGCACGTGGCCGCGCAGCAGCGGGTCGACACCGCCCGGGTGGTCACCGATCCGGAAGGCGTAGCGGCGCCAGACCGCCGAGAACCGCGCGTTGAAGCCGGCGGCGCCTGGGCCGCCGACCAGACCCGTACGTCCCACGGCAGCCGGCCGGCCAGCCGGCGCCGCAGCCGCCCGCTCTCCTGCTCCCACACGTCCGCGGGCAGGTCCACGTGCGCGACCTGCCCGCGCGCGTGCACCCCGGCGTCGGTGCGGCCGGCCACCGTCAGGTCCACCGGGTCCGGCAGCCGCAGCACGGTCGCGATCGCCGACTCCAGCTCCCCCTGCACCGTCCGCCGGCTGCGCTGCTTGGCCCACCCGGAGAAGTCCGCCCCGTCGTACGCCAGGTCCAGCCGGACCCGTACGAAGCCGGCCGCCGGTTCGTCGCTCACCCGTAGCTCCTCGTCTCGCCTGCGCATGCGGAACGGGCCCGCACCCCAAGGGGTACGGGCCCGCCCGTGGATCTCAGAACGCTCAGGCGTCCTTGGACTCCTCGTCCGCGGGGGCGGCGTCCTCGACGGCGTCCTCGGCGGGCGCGGCGTCCTCGACCGGCGCGTCGTCCGTCTTCTTGACGTCGGCCAGGGCCTCGTCACCGGCGCGGTCCTTGGCGGAGCGCTTGGTGGCGGCCTCGGCCTCGCCGACCGCGTTCTGCTGCACGGTGAGCGCCTCGACCAGCTCGATGACCGCCATCGGCGCGTTGTCGCCGCGGCGACCGCCGATCTTGGTGATCCGGGTGTAGCCACCCGGGCGGTTCTCGTAGCGCGGCGCGATCTCGGTGAAGAGCGTGTGGACGACGCTCTTGTCCGTGATCGTGGCGAGGACCTGGCGACGGTTGTGGATGTCGCCCTTCTTCGCCTTGGTGATCAGGCGCTCCGCGACCGGACGGAGCCGGCGCGCCTTGGCCTCGGTGGTGGTGATGCGGCCGTGCTCGAAGAGCGACCTCGCGAGGTTCGCGAGGAGCAGCTTCTCGTGCGCGGCGCTGCCGCCCAGACGGGCACCCTTGGCGGGCTGAGGCATGGGTCTTTCTCCTTCTTCGCTGCACCGGCCGTGTCAGGTACCGATGTCAGTGCGAACCGGCGGCTGCCGGCTCGTAGGTGTCCGGGCCGAGCCCGGACGTCCCCGAGGCTACGCCCCAGGGCTGCCCCGTCAGGGGCGCGAGGAACTGCGCGAGCAACCAGCCACCGGCCGGTGGTCCGGGCGCGACAGCAACAGCCCCTTCGGGCCGGTGGCGACGTGCACCACCGTCGTGGCTGGTCGCGCAGTTCCCCGCGCCCCTGACGGGGCACAGCTCGTCCGCCGGCGCAGCGGGCGTTCCCCCGCGCACCGCCGGAGGCGATCAGTACTGCTCGGTCTCCACGAACCCGGCGTCCACGTCGTCGTCGGCGCCGAAGGCGTCGGCCGCCGCCGTGGGGTCGAATCCGGGCGGGCTGTCCTTGAGGGCCAGGCCCATGCCGGCCAGCTTCGCCTTGACCTCGTCGATCGACTTCGCACCGAAGTTGCGGATGTCGAGCAGGTCGGCCTCGGAGCGTGCCACGAGCTCACCCACGGAGTGGATGCCCTCGCGCTTGAGGCAGTTGTAGGAGCGGACCGTGAGCTCCAGCTCCTCGATCGGCAGCGCCAGATCCGCGGCCAGGGCGGCGTCCGTGGGGGACGGGCCCATGTCGATGCCCTCGGCGTCGACGTTCAGCTCGCGGGCCAGGCCGAACAGCTCGACCAGGGTCTTGCCGGCCGACGCCATGGCGTCACGCGGCCGCATGGCCTGCTTGGTCTCGACGTCGACGATCAGCTTGTCGAAGTCGGTGCGCTGCTCGACACGGGTCGCCTCGACCTTGTAGGTGACCTTGAGCACCGGGCTGTAGATGGAGTCGACCGGGATACGGCCGATCTCCTGGCCCTGCTGCTTGTTCTGCACCGCGGAGACGTAGCCGCGACCGCGCTCGACGGTCAGCTCCATCTCCAGCTTGCCCTTGGCGTTGAGCGTGGCCAGCACCAGGTCGGGGTTGTGCACCTCGACACCGGCCGGCGGCGCGATGTCGGCGGCGGTGACCACACCCGGGCCCTGCTTGCGCAGGTACATCACGACCGGCTCGTCGTGCTCCGAGGAGACGACGAGCTGCTTGATGTTGAGGATGAGGTCGGTGACGTCCTCCTTGACGCCCGGCACGGTGGTGAACTCGTGCAGGACTCCGTCGATCCGGATCGAGGTGACAGCCGCACCCGGGATCGAGGACAGGAGCGTACGACGCAGGGAGTTGCCGAGGGTGTAGCCGAAGCCCGGCTCCAGCGGCTCGATGACGAACCGGGAGCGGAACTCGTCGACGACCTCTTCGGTCAACGAGGGACGCTGAGCGATCAGCATGGTGGAAATCCTTCAGTCGTGGGCGCCCGCTATTTGACGCCCCCTGTACTACGAGGGTACGGGCGGTACGGCGAAACCGTCCGGGGACGGCGGCCGTACCGCCCGTGACCGCGAGCTCGTGAGCCCCGAATTACTTCGAGTAGAGCTCGACGATCAGCTGCTCCTGCACCTGGGTGTCGATCACCTGGCGCTCGGGCATGCTGTGCACGAGAATCCGCAGCTTGCCGGCGTTCGACTCCAGCCACGCGGGCACGGTCTTGTCGCCGGCCTCGCCCTGCGCCACCGCGAACGGGGTCAGGTTGCGGGACCGCTCGCGGACCTCGACGATGTCGTTCACGGCGACGCGGGCCGACGGGATGTCGGTCTTGCGGCCGTTCACGGTGATGTGTCCGTGACGGACCAGCTGACGGGCGTGGTCGCGGGACTTGGCGAAGCCGGCCCGGTACACCACGTTGTCGAGGCGGGTCTCAAGGATGCGCAGAAGGTTCTCACCGGTCTTGCCGGTCTTCTGGTTCGCTTCCTTGTAGTAGTTCACGAACTGCTTCTCGAGGACACCGTAGATCCGCGCGCACTTCTGCTTCTCACGCAGCTGAAGCAGGTACTCGCTGTCCTTGGTGCGCCCGCGTCCGTGCTCACCCGGGGGGTAAGGACGGATCTCGATCGGGCACTTCGCGCTCTCGCACTTGGCTCCCTTGAGAAAGAGCTTCTGCTTTTCCCGACGGCATCGCTTGCAGTCGGCCCCGGTGTAACGCGCCATTGTCTCAGTTCTCCTGTATCAGCTGGTCAGACGCGGCGGCGCTTCGGCGGGCGGCAGCCGTTGTGCGGGGTCGGGGTGACGTCCTGGATCGAGCCGACCTCAAGGCCGGTGGCCTGGAGGGAGCGGATCGCGGTCTCACGGCCGGAGCCGGGACCCTTGACGAAGACGTCCACCTTGCGCATGCCGTGCTCCTGCGCGCGGCGGGCGGCCGACTCGGCGGCCATCTGCGCGGCGAAGGGGGTGGACTTGCGCGAGCCCTTGAAGCCGACGTGGCCGGCGGAGGCCCAGGAGATCACGTTCCCGGACGGGTCGGTGATCGAGACGATGGTGTTGTTGAACGTGCTCTTGATGTGGGCGTGCCCGTGAGCGACGTTCTTCTTTTCCTTGCGGCGCACCTTCTTGGCTGCGCCCTGACGGCCCTTAGGAGGCATGTGTGGGCTCTCTCCCGGTGGAGGTGATCGGTCCTACAGCGAAGACCGCTGAATCGGTGTCCGCTGAGGACTACTTCTTGCCCGGCTTCTTCTTGCCGGCGATGGCGCGACGCGGGCCCTTGCGGGTGCGGGCGTTGGTGTGAGTGCGCTGGCCGTGGACCGGCAGGCCCCGGCGGTGGCGCAGGCCCTGGTAGCAGCCGATCTCGACCTTGCGGCGGATGTCGGCCTGGACCTCACGGCGGAGGTCGCCCTCGGTCGTGTAGTTCTCGTCGACCCACTTGCCGATCTTGACGAGGTCTTCCTCGGCGAGGTCGCGCACGCGGGTGTCGGGGTTCACACCGGTGTTCTTCAGGATGTCCTGGGAACGGGAGCGCCCGATACCGAAGACGTAGGTGAGGGCGATCTCCACGCGCTTCTCGCGCGGGAGGTCAACGCCTGAAAGGCGTGCCATTTTCTTGGCTCCTGGTGAGTTCGGAGGTCTTCCGCAGCACCGGTTCCCGTCCGCCGTACCAGGTACGGACCGGGTCCCCGGCCTCCGCCGGGGGTGTCATCCCCGCGGTCGCGGGGATGGGCGCTGCGTATGTACGTGTGTGCGTCGCGCGAAGTTCTGCGAGGTGCAGAGGTGGTCGGCGTACGTCAGCCCTGGCGCTGCTTGTGGCGCAGGTTGTCGCAGATGACCATGACCCGGCCGTGGCGGCGGATCACCTTGCACTTGTCGCAGATCTTCTTGACGCTCGGCTTGACCTTCATGGGACTGAGGTTCTCCGGGTCTTGAGATCTACTTGTATCGGTAGACGATCCGTCCGCGCGTCAGGTCGTAGGGAGACAGCTCCACGACGACCCGGTCATCCGGGAGGATGCGGATGTAGTGCATCCGCATCTTGCCGCTGATGTGCGCGAGGACCTTGTGACCGTTCTGCAGCTCCACCTTGAACATCGCGTTCGGCAGAGACTCGATCACGGTGCCCTCGATTTCGATGGCGCCTTGCTTTTTGGCCATGTCCTGCTTTCGGGATCGGCTACCGGGGTCGGCTCCGGACATGCCGGAAGACACGCGAGAGCCGACGTATGAGTCTACGCCACGCCCATCCGGAAAGACGAATCCGGCATGTATGCCCGGGAACCAAGATCCCTAAGCACGGTGTCCGGCGTGTCAGCCGGACGAGCCGGAGGGCTCGGGCAGGCCGCGCAGGTCGGGCGTCAGGCAAGCGGGTCGGGAGCGGCCGTGATGCCGTACTCGGCGAGCTTGGCCCGGCCGCCGTCGGGGGCGGTGAGGACCAGCGGGCCCTGCTCGGTGAGCGCGATGGTGTGCTCCCAGTGCGAGGACCACGAGCCGTCGTCGGACTTGACGGTCCACTCGTCCTCCAGCACGTGGGTGCGCGGCGTGCCGAGGGTGACCATCGGCTCGATCGCCAGGCAGAGCCCGGGGGTGAGCTTGATGCCGCGGCCGCGCTTCTTGGTGACGTAGTTCAGCAGGTGCGGGTCCATGTGCATCGCGCTGCCGATGCCGTGGCCGCCGTAGTCCTCGACGATGCCGTACTTGCCGGACGCCGGACGCGGCTGGCGGCGGATGTACGACTCGATGGCGTGCGAGATGTCCTCCAGTCGGCTGCCCTTGCGGAAGGCGGCGATGCCGGCCCACATGGACTCCTCGGTGACCCGGCTCAGCTCGATCAGCTCGGGCGCGTGGCCGCTGCCGACGAAGGCGGTGAAGGCCGCGTCGCCGTGCCAGCCGTCCACGATCGCGCCGGCGTCGATGGAGATGACGTCGCCGTCCTTGAGCACGGTCTCCCGGTCCGGGATGCCGTGCACCACCACGTCGTTGACCGACGTGCAGATGTTGCCGGGGAAGCCGCCGTAGCCCAGGAAGTTCGGCTTGGCGCCGTGGTCGGCGATCACCTTCGCGGCGATCTCGTCGAGGTCCTTCGTGGTCGCGCCGGGCACCGCCGCCGCCCCGGTCGCCTCGTGGATCGCCGCGACGACCAGCCCGGCCTCGCGCATCTTGGCGATCTGCTCCGGGCTCTTCATCTCCACCATCGCGGCTGAAGCCTTCCTCGCTGCCGTGCTGCCGTCTGGGCGTTCCGTACCGGGGCCGTGGCCCGCCGGGCTACGTGCCCCCTTCAACCGTACGGCCGTGGCACCCGTGAGGGCACCACGGCCGTACGCCGTGCTGATCCTGCCCTACGCCGACTGCTGCTCGCTGCCCGCGCGCAGGGCGGCCATGGCCCGGCTGGTGATCTCGGCCACCGGACCGAGCGCCGAGATGGTCACGACCAGGTCCTGCTGCTTGTAGTAGTCGATGATCGGCTCGGTGTCGCGGTGGTAGACCTCCAGGCGCGTGCGGACCTTGTCCTCCTGGTCGTCGCTGCGCTGGTACAGCTCGCCGCCGCACTCGTCGCAGACGCCCTCGACCTGGGGCTTGGAGTACGCGACGTGGAAGACGTGCGCGCTGTTGTTGCGGCACACCCGGCGGCCGGCGATCCGCTTGACCACCTCGTCCTCGGGGACCTCCAGGTCGAGCACGCCGTCCAGCCCGATGCCGTGCCCGGCCAGGTAGGCGTCCAGCGCGCGGGCCTGGTTCTCGTTGCGCGGGAACCCGTCCAGCAGGAAGCCGCCCGCCGTGTCCGGCTGGTCCAGCCGGTCCTCCGCCATGCCGATGGTGACCTCGTCGGGCACCAGCTCGCCGGCGTCCATGAACGCCTTCGCCTGCTTGCCCAGGTCCGTGCCCTGACTGATGTTGGCGCGGAACAGGTCGCCCGTCGAGATGTGCGGGATCGACAGGTTCTTGGCGAGGAACGCGGCCTGCGTACCCTTGCCGGCACCGGGCGGCCCGACCAGGACGATTCGCATCAGCGGAGGAACCCTTCGTAGTTACGCTGCTGGAGCTGGCTTTCGATCTGCTTCACGGTCTCCAGACCCACACCGACGATGATGAGGATGCTGGTGCCACCCAGAGGGAAGTTGCCGTTGCTCCCGTTGAAGATCGCGATGGCGACCGTCGGAACGAGCGCGATGAGGCCCAGGTACAGCGACCCCGGCCACGTGATGCGGTTGAGCACGTAACTCAGGTACTCGGCGGTGGGTCGACCGGCCCGGATACCCGGGATGAACCCACCATACTTCTTCATATTGTCGGCGACTTCTTCGGGGTTGAAGGAGATCGCGACGTAGAAGAAGGCGAAGAAGACGATCAGCAGGAAGTACGCGGCCATGTAGACCGGGTGGTCGCCCTTGGTCATGTTGCGGCTGATCCACTGCGCCCAGCCGGCCGTCGATCCGGAGAACTGGACGATCAGCGCCGGGATGTAGAGCAGCGACGAGGCGAAGATGACCGGGATCACACCCGCCTGGTTGACCTTGAGCGGGATGTACGTGGAGGTGCCGCCGTACGACCGGCGGCCGATCATGCGCTTCGCGTACTGCACCGGGATGCGGCGCTGTGCCTGTTCGACGAAGACCACCAGGCCGACCATCACCAGGCCGATGGCGATCACCGAGAGGAACTCGACCCAGCCGCCGGCGATCTTGCCGGAGACCTTGATGCCCCACAGGGAGCCGGGGAAGCCGGCCGCGATGGAGACGAACATCAGGATCGACATGCCGTTGCCGATGCCCTTGTCGGTGATCAGCTCACCGAGCCACATGATCATCACGGTGCCCGCCGTCATGGTCGTGACCATGGTGACGGTGGTGAAGATCGAGTGGTTGGGGACGATGTTGTTCCCCTGCGTACAGGTGGAGAAGAGGTTGCCCGAGCGGGCGGTCGCCACCAGGCCGGTGCCCTGGAGCACCGCCAGCGCGACGGTCAGGTACCGGGTGTACTGGGTGATCTTCGTGGTACCGGCCTGGCCCTCCTTCTTGAGGGCCTCAAGGCGTGGAATCACCACGGTCAGAAGCTGGAGGATGATGCTCGCCGTGATGTACGGCATGATCCCCAGCGCGAAGATCGTCAGCTGGAGGAGTGCTCCGCCGCTGAACATGTTGACCAGACCGAAGAGGCTGTTGTTGCCCTTCGTCTGCTTCACGCACTCGTTGACGATCGTGTAGTCGATGCCCGGTACCGGGACGTGCGCACCCAGCCGGTAGACCACGATGATGGCCAGCGAAAACAGCAGCTTCTTCCGCAGGTCGGGCGTTTTGAACGCCCGGGCGAACGCGGTGAGCACGGTGCCTCCTGCACCCCCCGCGCCACGGCGGAAGGACGGTCTGGGTGTGAAACTGACGGATACGGGCCCAGCCACCTTACCGGCGTCGTGCCCCCGGTAGGAATGACCCATCGGCCAGGGAAAATTCACAGAAAAGAACGACCGGGGACGCCCTGAGGTACTGGGCGTCCCCGGTCGGGTGTCGCATCGGGCTCAGACGAGCTCGGTGACGGTGCCGCCGGCGGCGGCGATCTTCTCCTTGGCGGAGCCGGAGGCCGCGTCAACGGTCACCTGCAGCGCCACGGAGACCTCGCCGGTGCCGAGCACCTTGACGAGCTGGTTCTTGCGCACGGCACCCTTGGCGACCAGGTCGGCAACGGTGACCTCGCCACCCTCGGGGTAGAGGGCCGCGAGCTTGTCCAGGTTGACGACCTGGTACTCGGTGCGGAACGGGTTCTTGAAGCCCTTGAGCTTCGGGAGCCGCATGTGGAGGGGCATCTGCCCGCCCTCGAAGCGCTCCGGAACCTGGTAGCGGGCCTTGGTGCCCTTGGTGCCACGACCGGCCGTCTTGCCCTTGGACCCCTCGCCACGACCCACGCGGGTCTTGGCGGTCTTGGCGCCCGGGGCCGGACGGAGGTTGTGGATCTTGATCGGGTTGTCACCCATGATCAGTCGACCTCCTCGACCGTGACGAGGTGGCGGACGGTCTGGACCATGCCGCGGATCTCCGGCCGGTCCTCCTTGACCACCACGTCGTGCATCCGCTTCAGACCGAGCGAACGCAGCGTGTCACGGTGGTTCTGCTTGCTGCCGATGTAGGACTTGGTCTGTGTGACCTTCAGACGCGCCATCACGCACCCACTCCGGCACGCGCACGCAGCAGAGCCGCGGGGGCGACGTCCTCGATCGGCAGACCGCGGCGGGCGGCGATCTCCTCGGGCCGCTGAAGGCCCTGGAGCGCGGCCACCGTGGCGTGCACGATGTTGATCGCGTTGTCCGAGCCGAGGCTCTTGGACAGCACGTCGTGGATACCCGCGCACTCCAGCACGGCGCGCACCGGGCCACCGGCGATCACACCGGTACCGGGGGAAGCCGGCTTGAGCAGGACGACGCCCGCGGCCTTCTCGCCCTGGATCGGGTGCGGGATGGTGCCCTGGATACGGGGGACCTTGAAGAAGTGCTTCTTGGCCTCCTCCACACCCTTGGCGATGGCGGCCGGCACCTCCTTGGCCTTGCCGTAGCCGACACCGACGGTGCCGTCGCCATCGCCCACCACGACGAGCGCGGTGAAGCTGAAGCGACGACCACCCTTCACTACCTTGGCGACGCGGTTGATCGCGACGACCCGCTCGACGTAGGCGGTCTTCTCGGCCTGCTGGCCGCCGTCCCGCCGGTCCTTACGGTCCCGTCGCTCGCCGCCACCGGCACCGCTTCCGCGGCGCTGGGGTCCAGCCATTGGAATTACCTCTCGATCCTCTTAGCGTCTCTCCGCTAGCTACGCAGCGACATCCGTCGCTGCGGCGACGGGCGGCTAGAACTTCAGTCCGGCTTCGCGGGCGGCGTCCGCCAGGGCGGCGATGCGCCCCGCGTACTGGTTGCCGCCGCGGTCGAACACGACGGTCTCGACGCCCTTGGCCTTCGCACGTTCGGCCACGAGCTGGCCGACCTGCTTGGCCTTGGCGCTCTTGTCGCCTTCGCCGCCGCGGATGGACGCGTCGAGGGTCGACGCCGACGCGAGCGTGTGGCCCGCGAGGTCGTCGATGACCTGCGCCACGATGCCGCGGTTGGACCGGGTCACGACGAGGCGCGGACGCTCCTGCGTGCCCGAGATCCGCTTGCGGACGCGGATGTGGCGGCGCTTGAGTGCGGCGCCCTTGTAGGCCTTGCCCTTGGCGATCTTCACACCGTATGCCATGGCTACTTACCAGCCTTTCCGACCTTGCGGCGGATGACCTCGCCGGCGTACTTGACGCCCTTGGCCTTGTACGGGTCGGGCTTCCGCAGCTTGCGGATGTTGGCGGCCACCTCGCCGACCTTCTGCTTGTCGATGCCCTCGACGGAGAACTTCGTCGGGGACTCGACCTTGAAGGCGATCCCGTCAGGTGCCTCGACGAGAATCGGGTGGCTGTAGCCCAGAGCGAACTCCAGGTTGGAGCCCTTGGCCTGGACGCGGTAACCGACACCGCTGATCTCCAGGGACTTGCTGTAGCCCGCGGTCACGCCGGTGATCATGTTCGCCACCAGCGTGCGGGACAGGCCGTGCAGGGCCTTCGAGACACGCTCGTCGTTGGGGCGGGTGACCAGCAGCACGCCGTCCTCGCCCTTAGCGATCTCGATCGGCGCGGCCACGGTGTGCGAGAGGGAGCCCTTGGGGCCCTTCACCGCAACCGTGCGGCCGTCGATGGTGACGTCCACTCCGGCGGGAACCGAGATGGGCAGCTTGCCGATGCGCGACATTGCTATACCTCGCTTTCCCGGTTACCAGACGTAGGCGAGGACTTCCCCACCCACGCCCTTCTTCTGCGCCTGCTGGCCGGTGAGCAGCCCGTGCGACGTGGAGATGATCGCCACGCCCAGGCCGCCGAGCACCTTCGGCAGGTTGGTGGACTTTGCGTAGACGCGCAGACCCGGCTTGCTGATCCGCTTGATGCCGGCGATCGAGCGCTCGCGGTTCGGGCCGAACTTCAGCTCGAGGACGAGGTTCTTGCCGACCTCCGCCTCCTCGACCTTCCAGCCGGTGATGTAGCCCTCCTGCTGGAGGATCTCCGCGATGTGCGACTTGATCTTGCTGAACGGCATCGAGACGTCGTCGTGGTACGCCGAGTTCGCGTTGCGCAGACGGGTCAGCATGTCTGCGATGGGATCGGTCATGGTCATGAGTTGGCCCTGGGCCTCTCTCGCCGGGGTTTCCTGAGTGCGCCATCCCTCTCCCCCAGCAAGTGGAGGCGGGTGCGGTGCGGGGGACCTACGGCGTAGTAAGTCGATGCGGGCGGCAGGCGCCCAACCCTTCTACCTTACGGGAAGAAAGGGTGGGCTCCCGCCGACCGACTGCTTACCGAGAGTTCCTGGAGTTCCCGCGAGGGACTACCAGGAGCTCTTGGTCACGCCCGGCAGCTCGCCGCGGTGGGCCATCTCACGAAGGCACACACGGCACAGGCCGAACTTGCGGTAGACGGAGTGCGGCCGGCCACAGCGCTGGCAGCGGTTGTAGGCACGCACAGCGAACTTGGGCTTGCGCGCAGCCTTAGCGATCAAAGCCTTCTTCGCCACGGTCAGTTCTCCTTGAACGGGAAGCCGAGGTGACGAAGCAGGGCACGACCCTCGTCATCGCTGGTCGCCGTGGTGACCACGGTGATGTCCATGCCCCGGACCCGGTCGATCTTGTCCTGGTCGATCTCGTGGAACATGACCTGCTCCGTGAGACCGAAGGTGTAGTTGCCCCGGCCGTCGAACTGCTTGGGCGACAGGCCGCGGAAGTCGCGGATACGCGGGAGCGCGAGCGACAGCAGGCGGTCCAGGAACTCCCACATCCGGTCACCGCGCAGGGTGACGTGGGCACCGATCGGCTGGCCCTCACGCAGCTTGAACTGCGCGATGGACTTACGGGCCTTGGTGACCTGCGGCTTCTGGCCGGTGATCGTGGCGAGGTCGCGGATGGCGCCCTCGATCAGCTTGGAGTCGCGGGCGGCGTCGCCCACACCCATGTTGACCACGATCTTGGTGAGGCCGGGGATCTGCATGACGTTCTCGAACTTGAACTCGTCACGCAGCTTGCCCGCGATCTCCTCGCGGTAGCGCGTCTTGAGACGCGGTGCAGTGGTGGTGGCAGTCATCAGATGTCCTCACCGGTCCGCTTGGCGACGCGGATCTTGTTGCCCTCGTCGTCGAACCGGTAGCCGACGCGGGTCACGACCTTCTTGCCGTCCTTCTCGACCACCAGCTGCACGTTGCTGATGTGGACGGGCGCCTCGGTGGTGATGATGCCGCCGGTCTTCGAACCGCGGTCGGTCTGCCCGGCCTTGGTGTGCTTCTTGACCCGGTTGACACCTTCGACCAGGACACGGTCCTCGCGGGGGTAGGCCACGATGACCTTGCCCTGCTTGCCCTTGTCCTTGCCGGTGATGACCTGGACCAGGTCGCCCTTCTTGATCTTCATCGGTTACAGCACCTCCGGCGCGAGCGAGACGATCTTCATGAACTTCTTCTCGCGCAGCTCACGACCCACCGGGCCGAAGATACGGGTGCCGCGGGGGTCGCCGTCGTTCTTGAGGATGACGGCGGCGTTCTCGTCGAAGCGGATGTACGAGCCGTCGGCGCGACGGCGCTCCTTGACGGTCCGGACGATGACCGCCTTGACGACCTCGCCCTTCTTCACGTTGCCACCGGGGATCGCGTCCTTGACGGTGGCGACGATGACGTCACCGATTCCCGCGTAGCGGCGACCCGAGCCACCGAGAACACGGATGCAAAGGATCTCCTTGGCACCAGTGTTGTCGGCGACGCGAAGTCGCGACTCCTGCTGGATCACGTCTATCTCCTGTGTGTCGCGTCGGTTCCCGGCGGGGGGCCTGCACGGTGGCAGGCCCCGCCGCCGAGCCTGACGGAACGGTCCTGAGCAGATACCCGCTCAGGGATTACATGGCCTGGGTTACTTGGCCTTCTCAAGGATCTCGACGACGCGCCAGCGCTTCGTCGCGGACAGCGGCCGGGTCTCCATCAGGAGGACGCGGTCGCCGACGCCGGCGGCGTTCTGCTCGTCGTGCGCCTTGAGCTTGTTGGTGCGCCGGATGACCTTGCCGTAGAGGGCGTGCTTGACACGGTCCTCGACAGCGACCACCACGGTCTTGTCCATCTTGTCGCTGACGACCAGACCCTCGCGGGTCTTGCGGAAGCCGCGCTGCTCAACTGTCTCAGTCACATCATTCTCGCTCATCAGGCGCTCTCCACCGTCTCGATGCCGAGCTCACGCTCACTCATGAGGGTGTAGATCCGGGCGATGTCCTTGCGGACGGTCTTGAGCCGGGAGTTGTTCTCCAGCTGTCCGGTGGCCGCCTGGAAGCGGAGGTTGAACAGCTCCTCCTTGGCCTCACGCAGCTTGCCGAGGAGTTCCTCGTCGCCGAGCTGGCGCAGCTCGGTCGCCTTGGTACCGGCCGCCATCACGACTCACCTGCCTCGCGCCGCACGATGCGGCACTTCATCGGAAGCTTGTGCGCGGCGCGAGTGAGCGCTTCGCGGGCAACCTTCTCGTTCGGGAAGGACAGCTCGAACATCACCCGTCCGGGCTTGACGTTCGCGATCCACCACTCCGGCGAACCCTTACCGGAACCCATGCGGGTCTCGGCCGGCTTCTTGGTGAGCGGACGGTCCGGGTAGATGTTGATCCAGACCTTGCCGCCACGCTTGATGTGGCGGGTGATGGAGATACGAGCGGACTCGATCTGCCGGTTGGTCACGTAGGCGGGGGTGACGGCCTGGAGGCCGAACTCACCGAACGCCAGCTCCGTGCCGCCCTTGGCCATGCCACGCCGCGTGGGGTGGTGCTGCTTGCGGTGCTTGACCCTGCGGGGGATCAGCATGGTACTCAGCCTTCCGTTCCGGGGGTCTCCGCAGCCGGAGCCTCGACGGCGGCGGCAGCGGGAACTGCGTCGGCCTTCGGAGCCTGGGCTGCCGCACCGTCCGCCGCGGGACGGCGGCCACGGCCGCCGCGCTCGCCACCGCGACGCTGCGGACGCTCGTTGCCGCCACCACGGGCCGGACGGTTGCCGGCGCGGGCGGCCGCGTTGTCGGCGCGGACCTCGGCGATGTTCTTGACGTCGCCCTTGTAGATCCACACCTTCACACCGATGCGGCCGAAGGTGGTCTTGGCCTCGAAGAAGCCGTAGTCCACGTTGGCGCGCAGGGTGTGCAGGGGCACCCGGCCCTCGCGGTAGAACTCGGAGCGGGACATCTCGGCGCCGCCGAGGCGGCCGCCGCACTGGATCTTGATGCCCTTGGCGCCGGCCTTCAGCGTGCCCTGCATGCTCTTGCGCATGGCACGGCGGAAGGAGACACGGGAGGAGAGCTGCTCGGCGACCGCCTGGGCCACGAGCTGCGCGTCCATCTCCGGGTTCTTGACCTCGAGGATGTTCAGCTGGACCTGCTTGCCGGTCAGCTTCTCCAGGTCACCGCGGATACGGTCGGCCTCCGCGCCGCGGCGGCCGATGACGATGCCCGGCCGGGCGGTGTGGATGTCGACGCGGACGCGGTCGCGGGTGCGCTCGATCTCCACCTTGGAGATGCCGGCCCGCTCCATGCCCTGCGTCATCATCCGGCGGATGGCGACGTCTTCCTTGACGTAGTCCTTGTACAGCTTGTCGGCGTACCACCGGGACTTGAAGTCCGTGGTGATGCCGAGCCGGAACCCGTAAGGGTTAACCTTCTGGCCCATTACCGGGTCCCTTCCTTGCTGGCGACGACCACGGTGATGTGGCTGGTCCGCTTGCGGATCCGGTAGGCACGGCC
This sequence comes from uncultured Actinomycetota bacterium, assembly GCA_963820715.1. Lineage (GTDB taxonomy): Bacteria > Actinomycetota > Actinomycetes > Streptomycetales > Streptomycetaceae > Actinacidiphila. Next base: position 124,510 of record CAWGAU010000017.1, read on the forward strand.
CTGGGCGCGCGGCCGGAACCGCTTCAGGGTCGGACCCTCGTCCACGAACGCCTCGCTGATGAACAGCGACTCGGCGTCCGTGTGCTCGTAGTTGTGCGCGGCGTTGGCGATGGCGCTGTCGAGCACCTTGCCCACGGGCACGCTCGCGGCCTGCGGCGTGAAACGCAGGACGGCCTGAGCCTCCGTGGCGTTCATGCCACGGATGAGGTCCACCACGCGGCGGGCCTTCATGGGCGTGACGCGGATGTACCGCGCCTGGGCCCTGGCTTCCATGGTTGTCCCTTCAGTGTCTGTCATGGTCAGTCGCTTCGTGCCGCTGGTCAGCGACGCCGCGCCTTGCGGTCGTCCTTCTCGTGGCCGCGGAAGGTGCGGGTCGGCGCGAACTCGCCGAGCTTGTGGCCGACCATCGACTCAGTGACAAACACCGGGACGTGCTTACGGCCGTCGTGCACCGCGATCGTGTGGCCGAGCATGGCCGGGACGATCATCGAGCGGCGGGACCAGGTCTTGATGACGTTCTTGGTGCCCGCTTCGTTCTGGACATCCACCTTCTTGCTCAGGTGGTCGTCGACGAAGGGCCCCTTCTTGAGACTGCGCGGCATCTGAACCCGCTCCTAGCGCTTCTTGTTCGTCTTGCGGCGGCGGACGATGTACTTGTTGCTCGCCTTCTTGGGAGAACGAGTACGACCCTCCTTCTGACCCCAGGGGGAGACCGGGTGGCGACCACCGGAGGTCTTGCCCTCACCACCACCGTGCGGGTGGTCCACCGGGTTCATGGCGACACCGCGGACGGTCGGGCGGACGCCCTTCCACCGCATACGGCCGGCCTTGCCCCAGTTGATGTTCGACTGCTCGGCGTTGCCGACCTCGCCGATCGTGGCGCGGCAGCGGACGTCGACCATCCGGACCTCGCCGGACGGCATGCGAAGGGTGGCCATGTTGCCCTCCTTCGCCAGCAGCTGCACGGAAGCGCCCGCGGAACGGGAGATCTTCGCGCCACCGCCGGGCCGGAGCTCGATCGCGTGGATCGTGGTACCGACCGGGATGTTGCGCAGCGGCAGGTTGTTGCCGGGCTTGATGTCGGCCCCGGGGCCGTTCTCGACCCGGTCGCCCTGCTGCATGCGGGCGGGCGCGAGGATGTAGCGCTTCTCGCCGTCCGCGTAGTGCAGCAGCGCGATCCGCGCGGTGCGGTTGGGGTCGTACTCGATGTGCGCGACCTTGGCGGGCACGCCGTCCTTGTCATGCCGACGGAAGTCGATGACGCGGTAGGCGCGCTTGTGGCCACCACCTTGGTGGCGAACGGTCACACGACCGGCGTTGTTACGGCCGCCCTTGCTGTGCAGCGGGCGGACCAGCGACTTCTCCGGCGTGGACCGCGTGATCTCGACAAAGTCGGCGACGCTGGAGCCACGACGGCCCGGAGTCGTCGGCTTGTACTTGCGGATACCCATTTCTCAGTCCTCGGAATATTCCGGACTTCGAGTCGATCCGGCCTCCGTCAGGAGACCGGGCCGCCGAAGATGTCGATGCGGTCGCCCTCGGCAAGGGTCACGATGGCGCGCTTGGTGTTGGCGCGCTTGCCGAAACCGGTGCGGGTGCGCTTGCGCTTGCCCTGCCGGTTGATCGTGTTGACCCCGGTGACCTTGACCTGGAAGACCGCCTCGACGGCCTGCTTGATCTGGGTCTTGTTCGCGCGCGGGTCCACGACGAAGGTGTACTTGTTGTCGTCGAGGAGCGCGTAGCTCTTCTCGGAGACCACCGGCTTGATCAGAAGGTCACGGGGGTCCGTGTACGTCTTGCTGGTGATCGCGGTCTGCCCAGTCGTCTCAGACATCAGGCGTCGCTCCCTTCGGTCTCGGCGGCGCCGTTACCGGTGGTGAAGCGGTCGAAGGCGGCCTTGGTGAAGACCACGTCGTCGGAGACCAGCACGTCGTAGGTGTTCAGCTGGCCGGCCTCCAGGATGTGCACCTGGGGCAGGTTGCGGGCCGACAGCCACGCGGCCTCGTCGGCGCGCTCGACGACCAGCAGCAGGTTCTTGCGCTCGCTGATCTTGCCGAACAGGGTCCTGGCGGCCTTCGTCGACGGGCTCTCGCCCTCGATGACGCCGGTCACGACGTGGATGCGCTGGTGACGCGCCCGGTCGGTCAGTGCACCGCGCAGGGCGGCCTTGACCATCTTCTTGGGGGTCCGCTGCGAGTAGTCGCGCGGCACGGGGCCGTGCACGACGCCACCGCCGGCGAACTGCGGAGCGCGGGTCGAGCCCTGACGGGCGCGGCCGGTGCCCTTCTGGCGGTACGGCTTCTTGCCACCACCGCGGACCTCGCCACGCGTCTTGACCTTGTGCGTGCCCTGACGGGCGGCGGCCAGCTGCGCGACGACGACCTGGTGGATCAGCGGGATGCTGACCTTGGCGTCGAAGATCTCGGCCGGGAGCTCTACGGTCCCGGTGGTGTCGCCCGCGGGCGACAGGACGTCGCAGTGCTGATATCCTCAGGCCCCCTCTGGCCGCGGTGCGGACCAGGACGAGGCCGCCGTTCGGACCGGGAACCGCGCCCTTGATGAGCAGCAGGCCCTTCTCCGCGTCAACGGCGTGGACGGTCAGGTTCTGGGTGGTGACCCGCTCGTTGCCCATGCGGCCCGCCATGCGCATGCCCTTGAACACGCGGCCCGGGGTGGCGCAGCCACCGATGGAGCCGGGCGAACGGTGCTTGCGCTGCGACACCGTGTCCGGCGCCGAGGCCCTTGAAGTTGTGACGCTTCATGACACCGGCGAAGCCCTTGCCCTTGCTCTTGCCGGTCACGTCGACCTTGACACCGGCCTCGAACACCGTGGCGGTGATCTCCTGGCCGAGCGTGTACTCGGCCGCGTCGGCCGTGCGCAGCTCCACCAGGTGGCGGCGGGGGGTGACGTCGGCCTTCGCGAAGTGGCCCTTGAGGGGCTTGTTCACCTTGCGCGGGTCGATCTCGCCGAAGGCGATCTGGACCGACTCGTAGCCGTCGCTGTCGTTGGTACGCACCTGGGTGACGACGTTCGGGCCGGCCTTGACCACGGTCACGGGGACGACACGGTTGTTCTCGTCCAGACCTGGGTCATGCCGAGCTTCTCGCCCAGGATGCCCTTGATCTGCTTGGTCATCTTGTCCGCGCCTCTCAGAGCTTGATCTCGATGTCGACGCCGGCCGGCAGGTCCAGGCGCATCGACGAGTCAACGGTCTTGGGCGTCGGGTCGAGGATGTCGATCAGGCGCTTGTGCGTGCGCATCTCGAAGTGCTCGCGCGAGTCCTTGTACTTGTGCGGCGACTTGATGACGCAGTACACGTTCTTCTCAGTGGGCAGCGGCACCGGGCCCGCGAACCTGCGCACC
>CAWGAU010000018.1:0-38532 GCA_963820715.1 uncultured Actinomycetota bacterium
TAGCTCGCGATGCCGATCGCCTGGTGGACCGTGGCCGGGTCGGCGAGGCAGGCGAGCATGAAATGGGCCACGTCCGCGCGGGGCACGCTCGCGCCGTTCTTGACGTTGCGGCCGACCGCCGTGCGATACGTGCTGGTGAGGGGCTTGTCGGTGAGGCGCGGCGGGCGGACCGCCGTCCAGTCGAGGCCGCTTTCGCGCAGTACGTCCTCCATGGCGGCGAGGTCGGCGAAGACCCGGCCGAGGAAGCGGCGGACCAGCGGGCCCCCGACGTAGCGCATCACGAGGTTGTCGCCGGGGTCGTGCCGCGGCGGGTGCGGGCGGCCGGGTGACGGCGTGGTGGCGACGGGGGCCGCGCTGACCGCGACGATCCGCCGTACCCCGGCCGCCGCCATCGCCTCCGTGATCGCGCGGACACCGGACGCGGTGTGACCGGCGTCGGACTGCCCGTGCGGGCCGAAGGCGGACAGCACCGCGTCGGCCCCCTCGACGGCGCCGCGCAGCACCTCGGGGTCGGGGGCCGCCAGGTCGGCGGTGACGACGCGGACGTCGTGCCCCGGGTGCGCGGCGAGCTTGGCCGGGGTGCGGACGACGGCCGTCACCGTATGGCCGGCGGCGAGGGCCTGGTCGAGCAGGTGCGCGCCGACTCCGCCGGTCGCGGCGACGATGGTGAGGTGCACGGTCGCTCCAGGTGGCTGCGGTGGGCCCGGCCCCGCCCGGCGGCCGGACGTGCGGAAGAAGCGGAAGAAAGCGTCAGAGCTGTTCGGAGCCGTCCTGGCGAGCGGCGATCGCCCGGTGGTGGTGGACCACCTCGGCGATGATGAAGTTGAGGAACTTCTCCGCGAACGCCGGGTCGAGCCGCGCCTCGGAGGCCAGCTTCCGCAGCCGCGCGATCTGGTCGGCCTCACGGGCCGGATCGGCCGGCGGCAGGTTGTGGGCGGCCTTCAGCTCACCGACCTGCTGCGTGCACTTGAAGCGCTCGGCGAGCAGGTGGACCAGGGCCGCGTCGAGATTGTCGATGCTGCCCCGCAGCGTCAGCAGCTTCTGCATCGCCTGCTCGTGACTGTCCGGGACGCGCTCGTCGGCCGACATCGGCTGGTGTGTCATCTCGGTCTGCCATCCTGGTAGTTCCGTGGTGGCTCGCTGTGTCTGGCCCAGCCTATGACACCCTGCGCAGGTGCGGGCAAGCCACTCGCGGCATCTCGGCGAAGAGACGCCAAGGGCAACCGGGGCGGGCCGGCAGGGCACCTCGGCCACGCAGCGGCGCGGGCACGGGACACGAGCACGACCGGGCGGAAGCACGACTGATCGGGACTGATGACGTATGGGACGGGTCACCGAGCGGCGCCGAGTCCTGCGGATCAGGGACGGCGTGCCCGGACACCGGGCGGACACCCTCGTCGCCGAGGAACCGCTGGAGATCAGGCTGGGCGGCCGGCCGCTGGCGATCACGATGCGCACTCCGGGTGACGACTTCGCGCTCGCGACCGGCTTCCTGGTGAGCGAGGGCGTGCTCGCCGCAGCCGAGGACGTCGCCTCGGTCGTGTACTGCGCGGGCGCCACCGCGGACGGCGCCAACACGTACAACGTCGTGGACGTGACCCTCTCCCCCGGCGTGCCCCTGCCCGACATCTCGCTGGAGCGGAACGTCTACACCACGTCGTCCTGCGGGCTGTGCGGCAAGGCCAGCCTGGACGCCGTACGGACCGCGAGCCGGATGCCGCGCGCCGACCCGGACCGGCCCCGGCTGACCCCGGCCCTGCTGTCGGCGCTGCCGGACCGGCTGCGGGCCGCCCAGACGGTCTTCGAGCGGACCGGCGGGCTGCACGCGGCCGCGCTCTTCACCGGCGAGGGCGAGCTGATCGACGTGCGCGAGGACGTCGGGCGGCACAACGCGGTCGACAAGCTGGTCGGGCGGGCGCTGCGGGAGGGGCAGCTTCCGCTGGACGACCGGATTCTGATGGTCTCGGGGCGCGCGTCCTTCGAGCTGGCGCAGAAGGCCGTGATGGCCGGCATCCCGGTGCTGGCCGCGGTGTCGGCGCCCTCCTCGCTGGCCGTGGACCTGGCCGCCGAGTCCGGCCTGACCCTGGTCGGCTTCCTGCGCGGCACCTCCATGAACGTCTACGCGGGCGAGAGCCGGTTCGCAGGAGAGTCGGAACGGACCGACTGAACCGTGCCGGGGCTCCTGCTGGTGGCGGCGGTCCGGCTGTGACAGGTACGGCCGGCCGTACGGCGGTGGGCCGTACGGCCGCATGCCCGCTGATACGGCGCCCGGCCCGCGCCCCCGTACGGCCGGCGCGCGGTGGCCAGCTCAGCGGCCGACCGAACCGTCGAGCAGCTCGCGCAGGATGTCCGCATGCCCGGCGTGCCGACCGGTCTCCTCGATCATGTGCACCAGGGTCCAGCGCATGGACGGCGGCGCGGTCTCGCGCAGCGAGCGGGCGCCGGGGCGCTCCAGGTCGTCGCAGGCGGCGATGACGGCGTCGGCGCGCCGGATCGCGTCCCGGTAGGCGGCCACGGTGCCCGCGACGGTCTCGCCGTCGGCGGGCGTGAGGCCGTCGTCCCACGGCGGCCGGTCGGGGCCCTCGTAGGCCCAGACGAACCAGTTGAGTTCGACCGCGGCCAGGTGCCGGAGCAGTCCGAGCAGGCTGGTGCCCGAGGGGACGAGCGGGGTGCGGGCGGCGTCCTCGGGCACGTCCTCGACCTTGCGGATCAGCGACTCGCGGAGGTAGCCGAGGAAGGTGAGCAGCGTGGCCTTCTCATCGGCGTGGGATTCCGGCGGGCGCAGGTCGGCGCGGGCCCCGGCCGTCGGCGCCGGCCCGGGCCCCTCCCGGACCGGTCGCCGCCCGAGGCGCCCGACCCGCCTGGGCCGACCCGGCCACTCCCACTGTCCCTGCCGTCCCCGCCACTTCCCCGGTTCTCCGCCTGCTCGTCTCGCTCATCAGGCCACGCTACTGCGGCCGCGGGCCGCCGCGCCCGGCGCCCGGCGATCACCGGACCCACCATGAGCCGGAGTCGGTGGAAGCGCGGGAGCGGTGAGTTCCCCTCCGCGCCGAACAGCACGGCGGCCATGGGGGTCCGGCCGCGAGGCCCTTCTTCGAGCCGCCGAGGACGACCGTGATCCGGTCCGCCCGGCCGGAACAGCCCGCACCCGGCCGCCGTCGTAGTGTCGCGGCCACCGGGAGTAGCAGACCGACCCGGTCCCCGTCCCCCCGCACGACCCCTGCACAACCCCTGGACGCGCGACCCGCGGTGGCGTAAAAGCGCAGGAAGACGGGCCACGGTGGAGTGGCGGTGACCGCCCGGGGCAGATTTGGTGGAGATCCGCTGGGACCACCGGGTCACCAGGGGTGCAGGTGAGCTTTCACAGCGACCATGGGCGCGCCCGCAAACGGCAGCTCCGCCCGCACGGACATCCGGACGGCACCGTGCCGTCCCCGTCTTTCCGGCACCGCCCACGGATCGGACAGCTTACGGGCCCCGCAGAGCCCTCTAGGAGAACACCCGTTGCGTCAGTTCACTGTCCCCCCACTGGTCACGACGCCCCAGGCGGGTGGCCTGGCGGATGCCGTGTTCGGCAACGCCCAGGACAGCCCGGACACAGGTCGTGCTCGGCCGCGCCGACGGGCAGGGCGGCTGGCTGGACGTGACGGCGGCCGAGTTCCGCGACGAGGTGGTCGCCGTCGCCAAGGGCCTGCTCGCCGAGGGCATCCGGTTCGGCGACCGGATCGCGATCATGTCCCGTACCCGCTACGAGTGGACGCTCTTCGACTTCGCGCTGTGGGCGATCGGCGCGCAGTCGGTGCCGGTGTACCCGACGTCGTCGTCGGAGCAGGTGCAGTGGATGCTGCACGACTCGGGCGCGGTCGCGGCGATCGTGGAGCACGAGGACCACGCGATGACGATCGGGGCGGCCGTCGACGAACTGCCCCGGCTGACCCGGCTGTGGCAGCTCGACGCGGACTGCGTGTCGGAGCTGGCGTACGCCGGGCGGCACCTGGGCGACGACGTCGTGGAGCGGCACCGGCTGGCCGTCACCCCGGACAACGTGGCCACCGTCATCTACACCTCGGGCACCACCGGCCGGCCCAAGGGCTGCGTGCTCACGCACGCCAACTTCATGGCCGAGACCGACAACGTGGTGGCGCGCTGGGAGCCGGTGTTCGCCAACAAGCCCGGCGAGGAGCCGTCCACGCTGCTGTTCCTGCCGCTGGCGCACGTCTTCGGGCGGATGGTCGAGGTGGCCTGCATCCGCAGCCGGATCAGACTCGGGCACCAGCCGAGCATGGCGGCCGCCGACCTCATGCCGGATCTGGTCTCCTTCCAGCCGACCTTCGTGCTGGCGGTGCCGTACGTCTTCGAGAAGGTCTTCCAGGCCGCGCGCCGCAAGGCCGAGGCGAGCGGCAGACTCGGGCCGTTCGAGAAGGCGGTGGACGTGGCCGTGCGGCACGCGGAGGCGATGGAGGCGAAGGCGTTCGGCACCGGGCCGGGCCCGAGCGCGGCACTGCGGATGCAGCACCAGCTCTACGACAAGCTGGTCTACAGCAAGGTGCGCGCCGCCCTCGGCGGCCGGGTGCGGCACGGCATCTCGGGCGGCTCGGCGATGGAGCGGCAGCTCGGGCTGTTCTTCTACGGCGCCGGGGTGACGATCTACGAGGGCTACGGCCTGACCGAGACCAGCGCGGCCGCGACCGCGAACCCGCCGGAGCAGACCAGGTTCGGCACCGTGGGGCAGCCGGTGCCGGGCACCACCGTGCTGATCGCGGACGACGGCGAGATCTGGCTCAGCGGCGGCCAGATCTTCAGCGGCTACCTCAACAACCACGCAGGCCACCGACCAGGTGCTGCGGGACGGCTGGCTGGCCACGGGCGACCTCGGTTCGCTCGACGAGGACGGCTACCTGACCATCACCGGGCGGAAGAAGGAGATCCTGGTGACCAGCGGCGGCAAGAGCGTCGCGCCGGCCGCGCCTGGAGGACCGGGTACGGGCCCACCCGCTGGTCGCGCAGTGCGTCGCCGTCGGCAACAACCGCCCCTTCGTCGCCGCGCTGGTCACCCTCGACACCGAGGCGGTCTCGCACTGGCTGAAGATGCAGGGCAAGCCGCTGCTCCAGGCGTCCGAACTCGTCCACGACACCGACCTGGAGACCGAGATCCGCCGGGCGGTGGTCGCCGCGAACACATCGGTGTCGCAGGCCGAGTCGATCCGCACCTTCCGCATCCTGTCCTCGCAGTTCACCGAGGAGCGCGGCACGCTCACGCCGTCGCTGAAGCTGAAGCGGCGGGCGATCGAGACCAGGTACGAGCGGGAGATAGAGGCGCTCTACCACGCCTGAGCGCCCCCTACGACCTCGGCCGGACGGCCACCCCCGCCGGCCACCGCCTCGGCCGCCGTCACACCGCGCGGTCGGCGCCGCCCGGCAGCGGCCCCTGCTCGTGGAGTTGGCGGGTGGCGGCGCTGAACTCGGCCTGCCAGTCGGCCGTCTCGGACTCGATCTGGTCGCGAACGGCGTCGACCAGGCGAGCGATGAGGGCCAACTGACGCTCCACCTCGGCCGGTTCGAGCGGCGCGCCGACCCGGTCCGCGCCGCCGGGGCCCGCCCGCAGGACGTCGGCGGCCCACTCCAGCCGGACCGCGTTCAGCTCGCCGCGCAGCGCGTGGGCGGCGGAGATGTCCCGCATCCAGGCGGAGGACAGCCCGAAGAAGTGGTCGAACGCCCTTGCAGCCCGCGGCGACGGCGAGCAGGACGTACCCCCAGCCCTGGCCGGAGCGCGCCGGTGGCGGCCGTGCCGAGCGGGACGGCGGTCCCGGCGACCGCGAAGCCGATCGCGAGGCCCTGGAGCAGGCGGGAGGCGGTGCGCTTGCGGCTCTTGTCCCGCAGGTACCAGGCCATGGCGTCCTCGGCGCCCTGCTCCGCCCAGGCGCGCAGGTCGGCCAGGGCCTGCCGCTGGGCCTGCGGGTCGTGGGCGCTGACGGCGGGGAAGGGGCGCAGCTCCAGGTCCCGGCGCGGGACCGCGGGGCGGCCGGACCTCCCGGGGCCTGCCGCCGGGTCCCCGCCGCCCGCCGCGGCGCCGCCCGCGCCCCTGAAGGGTCCCGCTCCCGCCATCGGCCAACCCCGCTCGCCTCGTGCCGATCCGTCCGCCGTGCCGAGCCGTGCGGCTCCCCCTGCGACGGGCGCCGCGCCGCCGCGCCCGGCACGCGAGGGTACCGGCCGGCGGACCCGGCCGGTGCGGGAATGCGCGGATCGGCCGCACGGGTTGTACGCCGAGGTCACACCCCCCGACGTAAGGATCGACCGCTCGTGAGCCAGGTCCCCACCATCACCCTCTACAACGGCGTGCGGATGCCGCAGCTCGGCTTCGGCGTCTGGCAGGTGCCGGACGCCGAGGCGGCCTCGGCCGTCTCCACCGCGCTGGAGGCCGGATACCGCAGCATCGACACCGCCGCGATCTACGCCAACGAGGAGGGCACCGGCAGGGCGCTGGCCGCCTCGGGCCTGCCGCGCGAGGAGCTGTTCGTCACCACCAAGCTGTGGAACTCCGAGCAGGGGTACGACACGGCGCTGCGCGCCTTCGACACCTCGCTCGGCAAGCTCGGCCTGGACTACGTCGACCTGTACCTGATCCACTGGCCGCATGCCGCGCCGCGACGCGTATACGGAGACCTGGCGCGCGCTGGAGAAGATCGCGGCCGACGGCCGGGCCCGGGCGATCGGCGTGTCCAACTTCCAGCCGGCGCATCTGCGCCGCGTCCTGGCCGAGGGGACCGTGGTGCCCGCGGTGAACCAGATCGAGCTGCACCCGCAGCTGCCGCAGGCCGCGCTGCGCGCCCTGCACGCCGAGCACGGCATCGCCACGGAGGCGTGGTCGCCGCTCGGCCAGGGCAAGGGTCTGCTGGACAGCCCCGTGATCGCCGCGGATCGCCGAGCGCCACGGGCGCACTCCGGCGCAGGTCGTCCTGCGCTGGCACCTCCAGCTCGGCAACGTGGTCATCCCCAAGTCGGTGACGCCCTCCCGCATCCGGGAGAACTTCGACGTCTTCGGCTTCGAACTGGCCGAGAGCGACCTGGCGGAACTGGCCGGCCTGGACAGCGGCACCCGGCTGGGCCCGGACCCGGACACCTTCGGCTGAGCCGAAGACCCCCGCACGCGCCGCCCGCCGTGTAACCGGAGCGCAAGCCGGCGGGTGAACCCCCGTTCACCCGTGCCCCGTAGCATGGTCCGCATGCTGGACTACGACGTGGAGGCGGCGCGTTACGACGCGACGCGCGGGGGTGTTCCGCGGGCGGGCTCCGCGGCGCGGGCGGTGCTCGCGCTCGTCCCGGACCGGGCCCGCACCCTGCTGGACGTGGGATGCGGCACCGGCCTGGTGACCGAGCGGCTGGTACGGCCCGGGCTGCGGGTGTTCGGTGTGGACACCTCGCCGGGGATGACCCGGGTGGCGGCCAGGCGGCTGGGCCCCGGGCTGGTGCTCGGGGACTGCCGGCGGCTGCCCTTCGCCGACGGTTCGCTGGACGCGGTGAGCGCGGTGTGGCTGCTGCACCTGATCCCGGACGCGCCCGTGGTGGTCGCGGAGTGCGCCCGGGTGCTGCGGCCCGGCGGGACGTTCGTGACGACGGTGGACAAGGACGCGGGCCACGACGTGGACAGCGACGTGTCCGCGCTGCTGGCGCCTTTCAGGGTCGGGAGGGCGCACGACGCGGCGACCCGGGTGATGGCCGTGGCGGCCGAGCACGGGCTGCGCCGGGCGGGCGAGGCCCGCTTCACCGGCCACGGCCAGGGGCGTTCGCCCGCGGCCGCCGCGGGGGACGTGCGGCGCGGCTACTTCGCGTCCGCGCTGGCCCTGGACGAGGAGCAGTCGGGGGCGCTGGCCCGGGAGTTGTCGCTGCTGCCCGATCCGGACGTGCCGCGGGCCGACCCGGTGTACCGGCTGCTGGCGCTGCGCAAGGAGCTGTAGCCGGAAGGGTCGTGGCCCAAGGGGCTGTCGCGGCAGGGGGTTGAGGGGCGCGGGCCGCAGGGCCGGTGGCGGACGCGGTGGTCCGCCGCGTGCCCGCCACCGGATACGCCGGGTCCGCCGTCATTGCGTGTACTGGGCGAGCAGTGCGGTGACCCGCTGCTCGGTCGCCTGATGGGTGACGCCGAGCGCGATCAGGGCCCGGGCCGCCGGCTCCTCCTCGTCGCTGAGGACGCCGAGCAGGATGTGCTCGGTGCCGATGTAGTTGTGGCCGAGCCGCAGCGCCTCGCGGTAGACGGTCTGCAGGGTCTTCCTGGCCTCGGGGCTGATCGGGATGTGCTGCTTGAGCGGCTTGCGCTCGGTGCCGGGGGTGGTGACGGCCGGCCGGATCTCCTCGGCGGTGGCGCCGAGGTCGGCCAGGACCTGGGCGGCGACGGTGTCGGGCTGGTCGAGCAGGCCGAGCACGAGGTGCTCGGGCTCCAGGGCGCTGTGCCTGCCGTCCCTGGCCGCCTCCTGCGCGGCCGCGACCGCCTTGCGGGCGCGCGGGGTGAAGCGGGTGAAGGCGGCCTCCACGTTGAGTTCGAGGCTGTCCGGGATCTTGGGGACGAAGCGCTTCTGGGCGGCCTGCTTGCTGACGCCCATGTGCTGGCCGATGTCGGTCCAGGAGGCCCCGGCCCGGCGCGCCTGGTCCACGAAGTGGCCGATCAGGCTGTCCGCGGCGTCACCGAGGTGGGAGGCGAGGGTCATGGCGTGTTCGAGGTCCTGGAGCGGGTCGCTCCCGGCGTGCTGCTGCTTGACGTAGTCGATGAGGTCGTCGAGTCGTACGAGAGGTTCGCTCATGCGTCAACCGTAAGTTGACGATGGCGGATCGTCAACCATCAGTTGACGATTCCAGTCTTTCTTGACCGTACGTTCTCGATACAACTAGGGTCCGGTGCCATGGCGAGGACCAAGGAATTCGACCCCGGGGCCGTACTCGACCGCGCGCTGGAGCTGTTCTGGCGGCGCGGCTACGAGGCGACGACCATGGCCGACCTCGTCGAAGGGCTCGGCATCGCGCGGGCCAGCATCTACGGCACCTTCGGCAGCAAGCACGAGCTGTATCTCGCGGCGCTGCGCCGCTACGGCGAGGCGCGCGACCGGCGGCTGCTGGAGCTGCTGTCGCAGCCGGGGCCCGCGCTGCCCGGCGTACGGGCGGTGGTCGCGCTGCTCGCCGAGGAGAGCGCCGCCGACGAGCTGCGGCGCGGCTGCTTCATCACCAACACGGCGGTGGAACTGGCCCCGCACGACGCGGCCGCGGCCCGGCGGGTCGAGGCGAGCTGGGACTCCATGGAGGCCGGGCTCACCAGCGCGCTGCTACGGGCCCGCGCGCAGGGCGAGTTGCCCGCGCACCGGGACCCGCGGCTGCTGGCGCGGATGCTGCTGGTGCTCTTCCAGGGGATGCGGGTGGTCGGGAAGGCCGGCGGCGATCCGGAGCGGGGCCGGGACGCGGCGGCCCAGGCGCTGGCCCTGTTCGACTGACACGCCGACTCCGGTCCGCCGCATCGGCCCGCCGCTCGGGGCGGCCGTCCGCGAGCCGCGCTCCATGGCGCCCTTCGCGGGCCTTTCCCGTGCCGCTTCACGGGCCCTTCCGTGGGCCTTTTCACGACCGATCGTTCTCTTATGGACGACGGCTTTCACCGACGACGGAAGGGGACCCGTATGCCCGGGATCTTCGAGGACCGGACCGTGCTCGTCACCGGCGGGGGGAGCGGGATCGGCCGGGCGACGGCGCTGGCGTTCGCCCGCGAGGGGGCTCGGGTCGCCGTCGCGGGCCGGACCGCGAGCACGCTCGAGGAGACGGTCGCCCTGGTCGAGGCCGAGGGCGGACAGGGCGCCGCGTTCACCGCGGACGTCACCCGCGGCGGCGACGTCGAGGCCCTCGTCGCCGCGACGGCCGCGCGCTTCGGCGGACTCGACGTCGCCGTCAACAACGTCGGGGTGAACCCCGTGCGCGTGCCCGTCGCCGACCTGAGCGAGGAGGACTGGCGGTGGGTGGTCGACACCAACCTGACCGGGGTGTGGCTGTCGATGAAGTACGAGATCGCGCGGATGCGGCAGCAGGGCGGCGGGGTGATCGTGAACGTCGCCTCCAACATCGGCGCCCACCGCAGGGCCCCGGGCGCCACGGCCTACGCCGCCACGAAGGCGGCGGTCAGCGCGCTCTCCCGCGGGGCCGCGCTCGACCACGCCGCGGACGGCATCCGGATCAACGCGGTGTCGCCCGGGCCGGTCGACACCCCCATGTCCTCGCGGCCCGGCGAGAGCGCCGAGGACAAGGCGGCCCGGCTCCGCGCCGCGCTCCCGCTCGGCCGGGCGGCCGCCCCGGCGGAGATCGCGGCGGCCATCCTCCACCTCGCCTCCCCCGCGGCGGCCTTCACCCTGGGCACCGACCTCGTCGTCGACGGCGGCGCCACGGCCTAGGGTGCGGGGCGCCGCCGGGATGTCGACGCGGGGGCGGGCGGCCCGTCAGGCGGTCGCGGTGGCCGGGTCGCTGGTGCTCGCGGCGCCGGTCTCCACGTGCCCGGCGAAGCGCCGCACGTACGCGGAGTCGGCGCTGGAGGTGACCGTGACGTCGTACCAGCCGTTGCCGGCCGCCACTCCCCAGCCCGGGACGCTCTGCGAGCCGCCCGCCCCGACGGTGTACGTGTACTGCTCGGTGGGCGCGTACGCGTCGGTGGCGGTGAAGGTGACCGGGCCGGTGCCGGGGTTGCTGAACACCAGGGTGACCTGGCCGGTGGAGGCGTCGTCCCTGGCGGTCACCTCGGGGCCGACCGAGCCCGCCGTGCCGGCCATCCGGCGCAGGAAGCCGTTCGGCCCGTGGACCGAGAAGTCGTACGGGGCGGAGGAGGCGGGCAGCGCCCAGGTGTCGGTGAGGGTCTTGCCCGCCTCGACCGTGTAGGGCCAGGGGCCGTCCGAGCGCACCGCGGAGGTGACGAGGAAGGCCGCGCCCGCCGCGCCGAGGTTGCTGAAGGTGAACTGCATCCGCCCGCTGACCGGCGCGGTGTCGGCGGCCAGGTCTGTACGGCAGGGCGCGGGCGTTGCGCAGGCCGGACTCCTGCTTGGGCACCGCGCCGGTGGCCGGCGGGGTCGGGACGTAGTCGCCGGGGTTGTCGTGGTTCGGCGGGACGTAGCCGCCGGTGCCGGGGAGCGAGGGCGCGGCGGTGTCGCTGCGGGTGAAGTCGAAGGCGGCGGTGAGGTCGCCGCAGACCGCGCGGCGCCAGGGCGAGACGTTGGGGTTGTGCACGCCGAACCGCTTCTCGATGAACTGCACGATCGAGGTGTGGTCGAAGGTCTGGGAGCAGACCCAGCCGCCGGTGCTCCAGGGCGAGAGGACCAGCATCGGCACGCGCGGCCCGAGCCCGTACGGCCCGGCGGCGTACCCGGACAGGCCGCCGGTGTAGAGGTCCTGGGTGACGTCGGCGGTGGACAGGCCGCGGGCGGCGGAGGCGGGCGGGAACGGCGGCACCACGTGGTCGAAGAAGCCGTCGTTCTCGTCGTAGGTGAGGAAGACGGCGGTACGGCTCCACACGTCGGGGTCGGCGGTGAGCGCGTCCAGCACCTGGGAGACGTACCAGGCGCCGTAGTTGGCGGGCCAGTTGGGGTGCTCGCAGAAGGCCTCGGGGGCGGCGATCCAGGAGACCTGGGGCAGCTTCCCGGCCAGCACGTCGGCCTTGAGCTGGTCGAAGTAGCCGTCGCCGCCGTTGGCGTCGGTGCCGGTGCGGGCCTTGTCGTACAGCGGGTCGCCGGCCTGGGCGTTGCGGTACTGGTCGAAGTAGAGCAGCGAGTTGTCGCCGTAGTTGCCGATGAAGGCGTCGCTGGTCCAGCCCCAGCCGCCGGCGGCGTCCAGGCCGGTGCCGGCGTCCTGGTAGACCTTCCAGGAGACGCCCGCCTGCTCCAGGATCTCCGGGAAGGTGGTCCAGCCGTAGCCGGCCTCCTCGTTGCCCAGCACCGGGCCGCCGCCCTTGCCGTCGTTGCCCGTGAAGCCGGTGTACATGTAGTAGCGGTTGGGGTCGGTGGAGCTGAGCATCGAGCAGTGGTAGGCGTCGCAGATGGTGAACGCGTCGGCGAGGGCGTAGTGGAAGGGGATGTCCTCGCGGGTGAGGTACGCCATCGTGGTGGTGCCCTTGGCGGGGATCCAGCGGTCGTAGTTGCCGCCGTTCCATGCCTGGTGGGTGCCGGACCAGCTGTGGTCGAGGTCCTGGATGAACTGCAGGCCCAGGTTGTCGGCGTCCGGCCGGAAGGGCAGCGTCTCGTGCCCGGAGGAGTCCGCCTGGTGGAAGGCCGTCTTTCCGCTGGGCAGGGCGGCCGGGCGGGGGTCGCCGAAGCCGCGGACGCCGCGCAGGGTGCCGAAGTAGTGGTCGAAGGAACGGTTCTCCTGCATCAGGACGACGACGTGCTCGACGTCCTGGAGGCTCCCGGTTCCGGCGGCGGCCGGGATCGCGGCGGCCTTGGCGATGCCGCCGGTGAGCACGGACGCGGCGGCGGTGCCCCCGGCGAGCTGGAGGAACCTTCGGCGGTTGATGTTGGGCACGGTTGGGTTCTCCTGACGGTCCGGTGGGGGCGGCCCAGGCAGTGGATGTGCCTGCGCGATCGTGCGCACTGAGGAGGTTTTTGCGACATACCCGATCAGGGATGACGCGCACATGATGATGACGGCCCGCGCATGGTGTCAATGCCGCGTGAACAACCCCTGGGAGCGGTGGCCGGCCCGTTCGATACGCTCCGTCCGCCGGCCCTGGGCACCCGTGTCCGGCCGGCCCGGCGGTTATCCGGGATCGAAGTCGTACGCGTACAGGCCGTGGGCGCCGGCCACGATCAGGCCCCTCCCGTCCGGCAGGAAGCCGCACGATGTCAGCGGCGCCGTCGCGGGCATCATCGCCACCGGTGTCCCGGTCACGGTCGACCACACGCGTACGGTCCGGTCCTCGCCGGCAGTGGCGAGCCAGGTGCCGTCCGGCGAGAACACCACGGCGTTCACCTCGGCGGTGTGGCCGGTGAGGATGCGGTCGGCACCGGTGGCCACGTCCCAGATCCGCACGGGATACTCGCCGACGGGCGCTTCACCGGCGGCATCGTCCTCTTCGGCTTCGCGCAGTACAAAGGCGGCCTCGGAGCGGGCGATGGCGAGCATGGTGCCGTCCGGCGAGACCGCCACCGCTCTCACCGCGCCCACGTGCCCGGTGAGGCGGTGGACAGCGCGGCCGGTGGCCGCGTCCCAGATCCGCACTGCGCCGTAGCCGCAGGTGGCGAGCCAGGTGCCGTCCGGCGAGAACACCACCGCGTGAGCGAAGGGCGCGTAAAGAGCATGCAGGCGGCCGGGGCGCAGGGGGATGCGGACCGTACGGCCGGTGGCCACGTCCCAGATCCGGACCGAGTGGCCGTGGCCGGAGGTGGCGACCCTGGTACCGTCCGGCGAGATCGTGACGCCGTTCACCTTTTCGACATCGGCGGTGAAGGTGCGGGTGGGGGTGCCGGTGGCCGCGTCCCAGATCCGCACCGTCCCGTGTTTGTCGGCGGTGGCGAGCCAGGTGCCGTCCGGCGAGATCGCCACCGCCTTCGACGATCTGCTGTGGTCGGCGAGAGTCCTGCTGAGGGTGCCGGTGACCGCGTCCCACACTTGCACCGGTGCGTCCCTGCTGGCGGTGGCGAGCCAGGTGCCGTCCGGGGAGGCCGCCACTGAGATCAGACCGCTTCCCCTGGAGGCACCGGACTGCGGGGTGGGATCTTCGCCCGTGTCCCAGATGTGCACCGCCCGTTCCTCGCCGCCGGTGGCGAGCCAGGTGCCGTCCGGGGAGACCGCCACCGTTCTCACCGCGCCCACGTGGCCGGTGAGGGCGCGGGTGAGCGCGCCGGTGGCCGCGTCCCAGATCCGCACGGTCCGGTCGTCGCCGCCGGTGGCGAGCCAGGTGCCGTCGGGCGAGATCGCCACCGCGTTCACCGCGCCGGTGTGCCCGGTGAGGACACGGGCGGGGCCGGACGTCTCCCAGATGTGCACCGCGCCGCCGGCGCCGCCGGTGGCGAGCCAGGTGCCGTCCGGCGAGATCGCCACCGCTCTCATCCTTCCGAGGTGGCTGACGAGCGTGCGGGTGACGGCGCCGGTGGCCACGCTCCGGATGCGCACTTTCCGGCTCAGACTGGCGATGGTGGCCAGCCAGGTGCCGTCCGGGGAGACCGCCACCGAACGCACCATGCTGAGCCTGCCCGGGAGTCTGCTTGTCGGGGTGCCGGTGGCCGCGTCCCAGATCTGCACGCGGCCGGACAGCACCCGGGGAGCGGTGGCGAGCCAGGCGCCGTCCGGGGAGATCGCCACGGCGCCCACCAGGCCCGGGTTGCCGGTGAGGGCGCGGGTGAGGGTGCCCGTGGCCATGTCCCAGATGCGCACGGTCCGGTCCTCGCCGCCGGTGGCGAGCCAGGTGCCGTCCGGGGCGACCGCCACCGCGTTCACCTGGTAGTTCTCGTCGGTCAGTGCGCGTCGGTAGGCGGGGTGGGGGAGGTCGGGCAGTGACCAGCGGTTGTAGAGGGCAGGGTGGGGGGCGCGCCAGGCGGTGGCCTGGGTGTGCCAGGCGCCGGACTCGGCCAGGCGGCTGCGCAGGACCGCGGCCTGCGCGTGCACAGGGGCGGTGGGGATGAGCAGGTGCGCGTGACGGACGAGTTCGGCGGCCGCCCGTCTGCACGCGGGGGTCGGGATCAGTGAGAGGTCGGCGACGGGCGCGGTCGCTCCGCGCTGGGCCAGGCGCCGTTCCACCCACCGCAGGTCCGAGGCGAGCGTCTCGGCTTCGGCGGCGCGGCCGGCGGCCACGAGGTGGGCGATGAGGTGGTCGGCGAGGTATCCGTCGGGGATCTGCCACCACGCGAGGCCGGGTCCCGCGCCGCCGCCCGGCTGCGGTTCGGCGGCTGGAACGTCCTGGGCCGCGGCATCGATCAGCACATGGTGCAGGTGCCGTAGGCGTTCGTCCGGGAGCTGGGTTCGCAGGTAGTCGCGGATGACGTCGTGGAGCCGGACCCGGCCGCCGTCGTCCGGGGTCAGGAAGAGCAGGGACTGATCGGCCAGCGACGTGCACAGCCGCCGTGACGCCTCCTCGCTCAGGCAGGCGGTCGTCTCCCACAGGGCGATGACCAGGGGTACGGGAACGGTCTCGTCCTCGGCGAACACGGCCAGTTCGGCGAATCGGTCGGGTCCGCCGGGCGGCAGCAGTTCGGTGCTGGCCTCGACCGCCGCCCGCACCGTGGCCTGCCGCTCGCGCTGGTCGTTCAGGTCGACGGCCTGTTCAGGGTCCAGGCCGGCCGGGCCGCGGCGCCGTAGTCGTTCCAGGACCGCGGACCCGGCACGAGGCAGACCGTCCCCGGTGCGTAGTCGCTGGAGGATCTGCCCGTTGGCCAGGCGCAGCAGCAGCGGCCACCGTCCGGTGGCCCGTAACAGGCCCTCCAGGGTCTGCCGCGGCAGTGGGCTGGGCAGGCCGAAGGCCAGCACCTGCTCTGCCTGGGCCGGGGACATCTCGTCCACCAGCACCCGGTGCGCGTCCACGGACAGGAGTTCGGGCAGCCGGGTTGTTATCAGGCGCCGGCAGCGATTGCTGCCGATCATGAACGGAGCCAGCTGATCGGCGTGCCACACATCGTCCAGGATCAGCAGCGCATCCGGGCCGGCGTCCAGCAGGCGGCCCAGGTGGGCGCCTGCCAGGTCCGGGTCGTCGAAGTCCGTTCCGTCACCGGTGATGAACCGGGTCGCTTCGGCGACCTTCGCCGCGATCTGGGCCCGGCTGCGCACGTCCCGGCCCAGTACGATCCGGTAGACACGGCCCCCGAATCGGCGCTGGACCCGCTTGTGGGCCCACACCATCTCCGCCAGCGTCGTCTTCCCGAACCCCCCTGCGCCGTGCAACTGCGCCGTTGCGGTGATTCCCACCGCTCGGCGCCCTCCGCGCCCGCACAGGACCGCGGCGACCTCACCGGCCTGTTCCCGGTCCACGACCCACTGCGGTATCGGCGGAACAGAAGGCGGCAGGGCCGCCGACCCACGTCCTGCGGCATCTGGTTCGCGTAACGCCCGCGCCCCCAACAGCACAGCGACCAGCGCCGCTCCGCCGACGGCCGGCCACGAATACTGCCGCAGCCAGTCCAAAGGGCCCGGCCAGTGGTCCTGTCCCGACGCGACACTGCCGGACAGCGAGGCCACCATCTCGCTGAGCGCACCCGCGGCCGCCAACGCCGCGCCCGTCAATGTCGGCCACCGGCTGCCCCTCATTGGCCCCCCGCACACTCTGTACTCCGCCTACCGGCACGCGAGGCTACCCGTTTACGCGAGGAGCCGCGCATGCATCCGGCGCACTCCCGGCCGACCGCCGAGCGCGCAGCATCACGGCGGTCGGCCGCTCGCACCTCCGACGGGAGGCTGTCGTCCTCGGCACTTGCCTCGGACGCGACCCCGCCCGCGTTCGCACAAGTGAACGAGTGTGTCGGTGAGCGGTGGTAGCGTCGTGTCATGACCCCGGAAGACCTCGCCAACCTCGCGCACCTGCGCCGCGCGCGGGATCTGATCGACCGGGAGTACGCACGGCCGCTCGACGTCCCGACGATGGCGCGCCACGCGCTCATGTCGCCGGCGCACTTCGCCCGGCGGTTCCGGGCTGCCTACGGCGAGACGCCGTACAGCTATCTCATGACCCGCCGGATCGAGCGGGCGATGGCGCTGCTGCGCGGGGGGATGAGCGTGACCGACGCGTGCATGGCGGTCGGCTGTACCTCGCTGGGCTCGTTCAGCTCGCGGTTCACCGAGATCGTGGGCGAGACGCCGAGCGCGTACCGCGGCCGGGAGCACAGCGCCGTGGCGGCGATGCCCGGATGCGTGGCCAAGGTGCGCACCCGCCCGACGCGGAATCCGCCGAGCAGGATTCGAGAAGCGGGCCCCGGCACCGCCGCCTAACGTGGTCGGCATGACCATCGCACTCCAGTACTGCCACATCACCGTCAACGACCTGGACGAGTCGCTCGGCTTCTACCGCGACGCGCTCGGCCTCGAAGTCCGCAAGGACGTCTCCTCCGGCGGGTTCCGCTGGGTCACGCTCGGCAGCGCGACCCAGCCCGAGGTCGACATCGTGCTCTCCGAACCGCACGCCGGCCGCTCCCAGGCCGACGGCGACGCCCTCCAGGAACTGCTCACCAAGGGCGTCCTGCCGATGACCATCTTCAGCACCGACGACCCCGACGCGACCTTCGAGCGGGTACGGGCCTCCGGCGCCGAGGTGCTCCAGGAGCCCATGGACCAGCCCTGGGGGCCGCGCGACTGCGCCTTCCGCGACCCTTCGGGCAACATGGTGCGGATTCAGGGCACCAAGGCGTAGGCGCGGCCCGGCCGAGGCGGCTCCCGGCCACCACCGCCGCCACCCCCGGCACGCGTCCACCGCCGGCTCCCCCGGCGGGATCAGGTGGCGTTGAGGCGGGCCGGGGCGCCGGCCGGGCCGCTCCCCGCCCGGAGCGGGCCGGCCGGGGACAGCGCCGAGGCGGGGGCGAGCCAGGCGCGGAAGAGCCGGTGCAGGGATTCCGCACCGGTGAGGGGCTCCCGGGGCAGCGGGAGGTCGGCGGGGTGGAGCAGGAACGGACGGGTCTGCGGGCCGCCGAGGCCGCCGTGGGAACCCGCCTGCTCCTCGAAGGCGTGCACCGCCCCGGTGCGCGGGTCGACCGTCGAGTTGATCATCAGGTCGGCGGTGTGCGGGAACCCGTCGGTGCGCGCCACCGCGGCGGCGGCGCCCGCGCCGAAGGGCGCCAGCGGGTCCGCGCCGACCACCCGCCCGCTGCCCAGCTCCCGTGACCCGCGCGGCCCGAGCACCACCGCGCCGCGCTCGGCGCTGCGCACGAGGACGAACCCGATCCCCGGGTGCCCGGTGAGCGTCTCCAGCAGTTCGGGGCAGCGCCGCTCCAACTCCTCCAGCGTCGCCCGCCCCTCGATGTCGGGGAAGGACGACCAGCCCGAGGTTCCCCGACGCGAGCACCACCGGCTCGGAGGGCGGCCCCTCGCACTCCGCCTCCTCCGACCGCCGGCCCCGCTCGGGCCGCCGCAGCGCCGCCCGCGCCGCCGTCCGCGCCTCGGCCCCGCCGCGCCGCCGCACCCGCCGCCCGCTGTGGCCGAGGCCGCAGCCGGCCCGGACGAGTTCGCGCAGGTCCAGGCCGTACGCCCGCTCGAACGTCTCGCCGCCGCTCTGCCCGTGGTCGGACAGCAGCACGATCCGGTAGGGCCGCGGGGTGTAGCGGGCGGCGTCGGCGATCAGCCGGATCGAGCGGTCGAGCCGGGCCAGGACCTTGCGGGCGTCGCGGCTGCGCGGCCCGGAGTGGTGCGCGACCTCGTCGTACGCGACCAGGTCGGCGTAGACCGCCGCGCGCCCGGCGAGCATGTCGCCGACGACGGCGGCCACCGCCACGTCGCGCTCGACGACGGTGGCGAAGGCGCGCAGCAGCGGGTAGAGCCCGCCGCGCTTGACCCGCGGCCGGTCCCGCCGCAGCCGGGACGCCCATGACTCCAGGATCTCCCGGCCCACCTCGGCGGCGAACGACCAGGCGGTGCGCACCGCGTTGGCCGGGTCGGAGAAGTACGCGAAGTAGCCGGACCTCGACCGGGTGAGCCTGCCCGCTGCGGGCGGCCACCGACATCACCAGCGCGGACTGCTCGGCGCCGCCGGTGAAGAGGTTGCCGCGGCTGGCCCCGCCCTCGGCCGAGCAGGCCGCGCGAACCGGTCCTGGCCACCGCGCGGCGCTCCAGTTCGGCCGCGCTGGAGGGCCGGTTGCAGACCATGACCTGGCCGGTCTCCTTCTCGTACCAGCGGAAGGCGGGCACGTCGTGGTTGCTGCCGTGCAGGATGCCGAGCTGGCTGGCGCCGGTCTGGCTGCTCCAGTCGGTGCGCCACGGGGTGAGCCGGTGGGTGCCGCCCAGCCACCCGGCGACGCGTGGGCATCACGGGCGGCGAGGAGGTCAGCGCGTCGCGCAGCACGTCGTGCCCGACGCCGTCGAGCTGGAGGAAGACCGTGCCGGGGGTGGTCGGCAGCGGCGGGTCGCCCGCGCGCCGCCGCCTGCGGCCCGCCAGCCGGGCCAGCCGGCGCCCGTAGGCGGCGTCGTCCCGGACCGCGAGCGCGGTGCTCGTCGCGGACGACGCGGCGGACATCACCGCGGCGATCAGCACGGCCGTGGCGGGCGTCACCTCGCCGCGGCCGCCGGGCGTGAAGCGCAGGGCGACCAGCAGCAGCGAACCGTTGAGGAAGAAGACCAGCGCGCCCAGCACCAGCGCGGGCACCAGCAGCAGGGCGCGGACCAGCAGCGGCCACACCAGGGCGCTGAGCACGCCGAACGCGCCCGCCCCGATCGCGGCGGTGACGGCGATCTGCGTGGGGCTGTCGCCGCCCGGCGATTCGAGCGTGAAGTCCGGCAGGATGCCGGCGAGGGAGGCGAGCGTCGCGGAGGCGACCGCCCACACCGCGAGCACGCGTCCGACGGCCCGCAGGGCGCTGCGCCCGGCGGCCCGTCTCCGACTGCGTCCCGGCTGAGGCACCCCACTACCTTGCCATATGCCCAGGTCTGCTCCGGTCCCGCCCGGTGTACGGACGCCGACAGGGCATACGCTCGTCAGAGGGCGGCGATGCGCCGGCGGCGGGTGACGGGGGAAGGGACGGGCACGGTGGCGGTGGAGATCACGTGGTGGGGGCATGCCACGGTGACCGTGCGGGACTCGGGGGTGCGGGTGCTGACCGACCCGCTGTTCGCACGGCGCCTGGCCCATCTGCGCAGACGCCGCGGCGCACTGCCGCCCCCGCAGGCGGCGCGCGCCGATGTCGTCCTGGTGTCGCACCTGCACGCCGACCATCTGCACGTCGGTTCGCTGGCGCGGCTCGCACCGGGCACGACCGTGGTGCTGCCGCGCGGCGCGCAGGCCGCGGTGCCGGGGCTGCGGCGGCTGCGCGACCGGCTGCGGCTGGTCGAGGTGGCGGCCGGGGACACCCTGGAGTTCGGGGAGTTGACGGTACGGGCGGTGCCCGCGGCGCACGACGGGCGGCGGCTGCCGTACGGGCCGCAGCGGACCAGGGCGCTCGGTTACGTGCTGGCGGGCGAGGCGCGGACGTACTTCGCCGGCGACACCGGGCTGTTCGACGCGATGGCCGGGGCGGTCGGGCCGTGCGACGTCGCGCTGCTGCCGGTCGGCGGCTGGGGGCCGTTCCTCGGGCAGGGCCACCTGAACGCCGAACGCGCCGCGCGGGCGCTGGCCGAACTGGCCCCGCGCGCGGCCGTACCCGTGCACTACGGCACGTACTGGCCGATCGGCATGGACGCGGTGCGGCCGCACGAATTCCACGCGCCGGGCGAGGAGTTCGCCCGGATCGCCGGCGAACTCGCGCCCGCCACGACCGTGCACCGGCTGGAGCACGGGCAGAGCGTGCTGGTCGCGGGCGCGGGCCGGGCCGGGCAGGGGAGCACCGGGTGATCGGCCTGCTGGCCACGGCGGTCACCGGACAGCCCGCCTCGGCGGACGCGCAGCAGGCCGTCGGCTACCCGTCCCTGTTCCTGCTGATCTCGCTCGGCTCGCTGATACCCGTGGTGCCGACCGGCGCGCTGGTCTCCGGCGCGGCGGTGGTCGCCTTCCACGAGTCCGAACCGATGCCGCTGGTCTACGTGTTCGTGGTGTCGGCCGTCGCCGCCTTCCTCGGCGACATCGCGCTGTACTGGCTGGGGCTGCGCGGCGTCCGCTCCCGGGGCGGCTCGCGCTGGCTGCAACGGCTCCAGGACCGGGTGGAGGAGGGCACGCTCGACCAACGCGCGGCGGCAGCTGGACCGGCACGGTGTGGTGGTGCTGGTGGTGTCCCGGCTGATACCGGCGGGCCGGCTGCCGGTGATGGTGGCGTGCCTGCTGGCGAAGATGCCGCATGCGGCGCTTCGTGCGCGGCGACGTCCCCGCCTGCCTGGCCTGGGCGGCGGCCTACCAGTTGATCGGTGTGCTGGGCGGCTCGCTCTTCGCCGAGCCGTGGCAGGGCGTGGCGCTCGCGGTGGGCCTGACCTTGGTGATCGCGGCCGGCCCGACGGTGCGGCGGCGACTGCACAGGACCCCGAAGGCATCGGGCCGCAGCCGCGGACGCGGCGGACGGGCGGACGCCCCGAGGACCGCCGCGGCCCCGGCGGTACGGGAGGCGGGGGACGCGCCGGACGCGTGATGCCGGACGGCGGCGCGGGGCGGCGCGCGAGGGGCGGCGCGGGGTGCCGGACCCGGTCTACGGGACCAGGACGCGTGACGCGCCGACCGGCAGGTCCCACAGCGCCGCACGCGGCAGCCCGGCGGCCGCCCACGCGGCGCGCAGCCGGGTCAGCGGCTCCAGCGGGGGCTCGCTGGAGAGCAGGAAGGTCGCCCAGTGCATGGGCGCCATCGCGGCGGCGCCCAGGTCGGCGTACGCCTGGACCGCCTCCTCCGGGTCGGTGTGCACCGGGCCGAGCATCCGGCGGGGCGCGTAGGCGCCGATCGGCAGCAGGGCGAGGTCGATACCGGGGTGGGCCCGGCCGATCTCGGCGAAGAACCGGCCGTAGCCGGTGTCGCCGGCGAAGTAGACCCGGTGCCCGGCGCCGTCGGTGAGCACCCAGCCGCCCCACAGGGTGCGGCAGGCGTCGGTGAGGGTACGGCGGCTCCAGTGGTGGGCGGGCACGAAGTCGAGCCGGACCCCGCGCAGTTCGGCCGCCTCCCACCAGTCGAGTTCGGTCACCCGGATGAAGCCGCGGCGCCGGAACCACGCGCCGAGCCCGGCCGGGACGTAGGCGGGGGTCTCGCGCGGGAGGCGCTTGAGGGTCGGCGCGTCGAGGTGGTCGTAGTGGTTGTGGCTGATGACGACCGCGTCGACCGGCGGCAGGTTCCGCCAGGGCACGCCGACCGGGGTGATCCGGCGGGGCGTGCCGGGGATGCGCGCGGACCAGACGGGGTCGGTGAGGACGGTCAGCCCGCCGATCCTGATCACCCAGCTCGCGTGGCCCGCCCACGTCACGCTCACCGTGCCGGGCCCGGCCTCCGGTACGGGTCCCGGCGCGACCGGCAGCAGCGGCACGTCCGCGAGGGTGTGCGCGGGCGGCCGCATCGCGCACTCGCGCACCAGCCGGACGACGGCGCGCACGCCCGGCCGCGGGTGCCGGCCGGTGAGGCGGTCGGCGAAGGTGCGCCGGCCAGCGGCGGGGTCCGGCGGGCACGGGCGCCGGGCGGGGCGGGGCGCGGGACGGCGGCGGGACGGTCAGCGGCGCGAGGGCGGGGCGGGGTTCGGCCAGGGTCCGGTCGCGCTGGTCGGTCATCAGGGCACTCCCTCGCCGTCGCCGCCCGTGTTCGTACGGTCCGCGCTCGCCGCCGGCCCGCGTCCGTCCGCCGGTGCGCGGAGGCCGGCCGCCGCCGCGCGCCTTTCGCCGAACGTAAGTCAGGCCCAGCGGCCGCGCGATCCCGTGTCCGCCGAACCGCTGACGCCGTCCGCGCCGGTCAGGGCGGCGAACGCGGCCGTGAGCGCGTCCAGGGCGGCCATCACGTGCGGTACGGCGAGCGGGTCGGCGGCGGCGAGCACGGTACGCCGTTCGGTCTGCGTCGCGCCGTGCAGGAATCCGGTGCCGAGCCGGACCCGCGCCTCCTGCGGGTCGTCGCCGAACCGGTGGCCGCCGGGGACCGGCCGGCCGAGCGCCGCGGTGAGCCGCTCCTCCGCGCGCGCGGCGGCGCGCAGGCCCGGCGCGCCGACCGTCGGGTAGAGCTGGAACCCGGCCTTCGGCGGCCGGCACACCGCGCCGGCGTCGGTGATCGCGCGGTACGCGGCCGCGGCGGTACGGGCGTGCAGCCGGTTCGCCGCGGCGCTGTGGTCGGTGACCTCGGCGGGTTCGGTGAGGACGTACGCGGTGGCGGCGGCGACGGGTACGGGCAGCACCGCGCGGACCGCGGCCAGCACGTCCGCGGCCCGGGCCCGCCAGGACGTGCCGTGCACGGTGGCCGGGAAGCGGGCGAGCGCGGCGGGCACGGCGGCGGGCACGAGGGTCGCGCCGAGGTCGGCGAGGACGACGGTGTGGTCCGGCAGCATCTCGGCCGGGCTGAGCAGCACCGTCTCGCGGTGGTGCAGCGTGTCGGAGTACGTCTCGTCGGAGACGATCAGCAGGCCCGCCTCGGCGGCCGCCTCGCACGTCTCGTGCAGGAGTTCCGGGGCGCTGACGGTGCCGCTCGGGTCGTCGGCGGCCGACAGCACCAGCAGGCGCGGGTCGCCGCCGTTCGCGCGGGCCCGGCGCACCGTCTCCAGCAGCGCGAACGGGTCGGGGACGCCGCCGCCCTCCGGCGGGGTGGGCACGCTGTGCACGCGGCGGCCGAGCAGGCGGGCGATCGGGGCCTGCCAGGCCGCCGCCGGGCGGGCCAGGACCGGGTCGCCCTCGGAGGCGGCGAGTACGCGCGAGCAGCAGCGGTTCCGCGCCGGGGGCGGCCAGGCCGTGCAGGGCGTCGCCGGGCAGGCCGCGGCGCGTCCAGTAGCCGTCCGCCGCGGCCAGCAGCCGGCGGCCGCCGCCCGGGGGTTCCGTGCCGGCCCCGGCAGCCGTGAGGTGGGCGTCCCAGTACGCGGGTACGGGCAGGCCAGGGTCCGGTCTCACGTCGTACGACCACGGCATAGCGCACGCACCTCCGGTGTTGGGCCAGCCCCCACCGCCACCTTCTCCCGATTTCGGGGGGCGCGCCCGCTGTGCGCCTCGGGCGGCGGTGCCTTGGCGGTCCCCCTCGGGTTCCCCTGAAACGGTGGGCGCCCCCATCCGCCCCCTCGGGTCCCACAGGGACGCGCGGCTCCCGAACCCCCGCTCTCCCGGGTCCCGCCGGGAGGGAGCCTCACCCGAATCCGCTCCCTCGAGGTCCCACCCGACACCTGCCGGGCAGCCCCTTCCGCTGCTTCAGCGGGAAGCGAGACGGCCCCAGCCGGCGGCACCACACCCGGGCGCGCCCCGCCCGGCACCGCCGAACACCACCATCACAGCCACGCGCCGCGGCGGCGGCGGATCAGGGTGCGTACCCCAACGACGCCCCCTCCGCCAGGAGGGCGGGGAGGGTGTGCATGTAGGTGAAGACGGTGGTGTCCGGGCCCTGGAGGGCGGATGGTCGGGTGAGGCCGCCGGCATAGGCAAAAGCTCGCATGTGGGCGGCCCGGGCGGCGGCGACACCGTAGGGGCTGTCCTCGACGACGACGCACGCCTCGGGTGCGACCCCGAGCGTGCGGGCGGCGTGCAGGAAGAGATCGGGCGCCGGCTTGCCCCGGGCGACGTCGGACGCGCTGAAGATCCGGCCCTCGAACCGCTCGTGGAGCCCGGTCAGCCCGAGGGTGTGGCGCAGCCCCTCGTGCCCGGTGCTGGACGCGACGCAGGTCGGCAGCGTGATGGCGTCGAGCGCTTCGACGATGCCGTCGACGGGCCGCAGTTCGCGGTCGAACGCCTCCCGGTAGAGCGCCCGGTACGGCTCGTCCCAGTCCGCGGGCAGCGGCCGCCCGAGGTGCTCCTCGATGGCGGCCGCCATGTCGGCGTAGGAGCGGCCCACGAAGCGCTCGACGATCTCGTCCTGCTCCATGGGCCACCCCAGGTCCGCCAGGACCACCGCGTCGATCTTGACCGCGATCTTCTCGCTGTCGACGAGCACCCCGTCGCAGTCGAAGATCACCAGTTCGGGCCGCGGCCACGCCCGTTCGGACTGCTCAGCGTTCACGCGGGTGAGCGTACCGCCGAGCGGGGTAGTCGAGCGGGCATGACATATCCGTGGAAGGACCTGGACCGGGCGCTGTTCGCACAGGTGGCGGGGCGGCACTGGCCGGGCGCCGAGCCGGTGCTGCCGCGGCTGAGCCGGGCCGCGAACCACGGCCGGCTGTGGTTCGCGCTGGCCGCGGGGATGGCGGCGGCGGGCGGTCGTACGGGCCGCGGCGCCGCACTGCGCGGACTGGGCTCGCTCGCGGTCGCGTCGCTGACGGTGAACACGGTCGGCAAGGGCGTCGTGGGCCGGGCCCGCCCGCTGCTGGACGCGGTGCCGGTGATCCGGCAGCTGCACCGGCAGCCGGTGACCACGTCCTTCCCGTCCGGCCACTCCGCCTCGGCGGCCGCCTTCGTGGCGGGCGCGGCCGGGCAGTCGGGGGCGTGGGGCGCGGCGCTGGCGCCGATCGGCGCGAGCGTGGCGTTCTCCCGCGTGTACACGGGCGTGCACTACCCGAGCGACGTGGTGGTGGGCGCCGCGCTGGGCGTGGGGGCGGCCCTGCTGGTGCGGGCGGTGCTGCCGCCGCCCGACGCGGCAGTGCGGCGGCCGTGACGGGGCGGCGGACACCGCTTCGGGTCCACGGCGGCCGCTGACCACGCCCGCGGCCTGACCCAGGGCAGCACGCCCCGCCGCCCGCGGCCGGGCACGGCGAAACGGCCGTACGGCGTCGAAGCTCCCGTACGGCCGTCTCCGCGAGCACCCCGGCGCCCGGTATCAGGGGCCGGGCGCCGGGGCGTCGCTCAGTTGCTGCCGCCGACCAGCCCGGCCAGCGCGCGGACGCCCTCGCCGGAGATGCTCAGCGCGTCCTCGCTGCCGGTGTCGATGGACAGGATCAGCTCGTCCGACGGCCAGGCGCCGCTGAGGGCGGCGAGCTGGACCAGCCGGTAGCGGCGGGTGGCCGGCAGGGCCTCGGCCATCCGGGTCTCGGAGGTGAAGACGGGCACGAGCTGCCGGCCGTCGTCCTGCTCGTAGACCGGGAGCTGGATCTCGCGGGGCAGCTCGGCGCCGCCCCCGCCGTCGGGGTACTCCTCGGCGCCCGGGACCGGCAGCAGAACCTCACTGACCGCGAGCGTGCTGAGCGCCACGACGTTCTCGCTGCCCTGGGAGATCTCGTGGAGGGCGCGCTGCGCCGGGGGCAGGGCGCCATCGGGGTTGATGTCGGTCATCGCTGTCGGTTCCTCTCGCCGCGTCTGCGCTTGGGTGCAAGGTGGCTGAACCCGGCGCGTACCCAGGCTGCGCCGGAGCATGCGCCCGGAAGCGGAAATCGAGTGCACGCGTGGGGCGCGGGGGTCGGGTGGGGCGGGCCGCTCACTCGTACTCGGTGCCTCCCTTGCGGGTCAGATAGGCGTCGCTGACGACCTTCGCGAGGGCCCGGCCGCCGAGCAGCGGGCTGTACTTGTCCACGGTGGTGCGCACGACCACGCCCTCGCGCAGGTGCAGCCCGCGCCCGGAGACGGTCTCCGGGCCCTGGGCCAGCTCCAGCACGCGCGCCAGGTCGAAGGGGCCCTCGAAGAGCTTTGGTACGAGGAGTCAGTCCGACGTCCGGCAGACCGGCCGGATCGAGCCAGCGCACCTGCCCGCCGAGGTCGGCGCACACGTCGAACGCCGCGAAGCCCGGCGCGCGGGTGCCGGCCTCGGCGCCGTAGTCGAGGTCCTGCACGCCCTTGCCGTACACCTCGCCGTAGATCCCGATCCGGTCCGCGCCGAGCCGCGCGGCGAGGGTGGCGGCCGCCTCGGCCAGGCCGTGGCCGCGCACCGCCCGCCAGTAGAGGTTGGCCTCGGACTCCTTCAGGGCCAGGCGCTGGGCGCCCAGGCCCTTGGAGGTGACGTGCACGGCGCCGGTCGCCGCGTAGTAGGTCAGGCAGCAGGCCGAGCCGTGGATCTTCTCGGTGACGGCGACCGGGTCGCCGGGCGCGAAGATCCCCGGGTGGCGCTTGAGGTTCTCCACGTCCGTCCAGGGCAGCAGGTCGGGCGCGGACTCCACGTCGCCGCTCATCGAGACGGGCACCGGCGGCACCCACTTGACGATCCCCAGCAGCCCGGCGAAGTCCTCCCCGTCGGCCGCGGCGCGTTCCAGGTCGGTGTGCTGGAGCGTGGCGGGCCGGCACACGATGCCCTGGGACAGCTCGCCGCGCAGCCTCACCGCGCGCACCCGGTTCTTCGCCGGCCCGGCCAGCCGCCCGGTCAGGCCGAGTTCGCCGATCAGCGGCTCGGGCAGCACGGACTGCTCGGGTATGTAGACCGCGAACTCCCCTGTCTTGTAAGCACCCTTGGCGACCACCGCGCGGTAGAGGCCGACCTGCGCCAGCTCCAGGGCGTCGGCGTTCGGGTGCTCCAGGACGGTGAGCCGCTCCGCGGTCACGCGCAATGTGGACATGGCTGTCCCCTCCCCGTGGCTTCCTGTGACCCCGTCCGGCCCGGGACGGCTCGATGCCGTGGCCCGTGGCGCGACGGGGTAGTTGACGATCCGTCAGTTCACGTGGCCGTGAACCGCGCCGCCGCCTACTGTGCTGGGCCCGCGCTCCGCCGGGCCACCGGTTTTCCCATCTGGACGTCGCGCGGCGCGGCTTGGGCCAGGACACGGGCGAGCGGGGCCATCCGGGCGTCCCCATCGGTGGCGTCCACGGCGGCGGCGTCCGCACCGCCCGCGCGGAGATGGGGCCCACCAGGAGATGGGGCCCGCGGCGGGCGGCGGCCGGTGTGCGAGGGTGCTGGCATGCGATACATCATCATCGGGGCCGGAGCCATCGGCGGCACGATCGGGGGGCGGCTGTTCGACAGCGGCCACGAGGTCGTCCTGGTGGCGCGCGGGGCGCATCTGGAGGCGCTGCGCTCGCGCGGGCTGCGGCTCGAACTGCCCGACGGCGACCGGGAGTTGGCGATCCCCGTGGTCGACGGCCCGGCCGCGCTGACGCCCCGCCCCGACGACGTGCTCGTCCTCGCCGTCAAGACGCAGGACACCGCCGCCGCGCTGGCCGCCTGGGACTCCTACGGCGACGACCCGGCCGTGGTGTGCGCGCAGAACGGCGTGGAGAACGAGCGCCTCGCGCTGCGCCGCTTCCGCGACGTCTACGGGATGTGCGTGTGGCTGCCCTCCTCCTACCTGGAGCCGGGCGTCGTCCGGGCGCCGTGCGCGCCGCTGACCGGCATCCTGCACATCGGCCGCTACCCGTCGGGCGACGACGGCACGGCGCGGCGGATCGCCGCCGACCTGAACACCTCGGGCTTCGACGCGCCCGTCACCGCCGAGGTGATGGCCTGGAAGTACGCCAAGCTCGTGGCCAACCTCGCCAACGCCGTGCAGGCCGCCTGCGGCCCGGACGACGACGCGGCCACGCGCGAACTGGCCGACCGGGCCCGGGCCGAGGGCGCGGCCGTGCTCGACGCGGCCGGCATCGCGCACATCGCCCCGCAGGAGCAGGCCCGGGTCCGCGGCGACCGGGCCGAGCCGCGACCCGTCAAGGGCGAGCCGGTCGGCGGCGGTTCGTCCTGGCAGAGCCTGGTGCGCGGCACCGGCTCGATCGAGACGGACTACCTCAACGGCGAAATCGTCCTGCTCGGCCGCCGGTTCGGCGTGCCGACGCCGGTCAACGAGGCGCTGCGCCGGACCGCCAACCTCTTCGCCCGCGAGCGCCGCCGCCCCGGCGAACTGTCCGCCGGGGAGCGCGCGTCGCTGCTGAGCGCCGGCGCCGGCTGACCGGCGCAGGCCGGCCGCCGGGGCCGGTCCCTCATCCCGCCGTCGTCATCCGGCCGGCGGTGTCCGCGGGCGCATGCGGAAGTCGTAGGCGGCGGGCAGCGGGTGCTCACGGCGGGCCCGGACGGGGAGGTCGTCGTCGGCCGCGGCGCCCTCGGCGGCGAGCAGGGCCTCCGCGACGGCGTACCAGGTGTCGCTGAGCGCCTCGTCGCCTTCGTGCAGGTCGTCGACGGTGAAGCCCGCGTCGAACAGGGCCCGGGCGCGCGCCGGTTCGCCCTGGGCGAGGGCGATCCGGGCCCGCAGCAGGCGGACCCGGCCGCCGTCCAGGGGTGCGGTGCCGCCCGCGGCCGGGCGGTCGAGGATGCGGCCGGCGTCCGCGGCGCGACCGGCGGCCAGCAGAGCGGGCACCGCCTCCAGGACCAGCGCGCGCTGAACGGCCACTGCCGACTCCCGTACGCCGTCGGGCCATTCGGTCCGGCTGAGCACCGTCTCGGCCAGGCAGTCGTACGCCGCCGTGTACCGCCGCGCGGCCCGTTCCGGCTCGCCGTCCTCGGTCTCGGCGACGGCCAGGGCGCGCAGCGTCCACGGCGACGGGTGGGCGGCGAGCGAGCACTCCCAGCTTCGGACGGCCTGGGCGCGGTCGCCCGCGGCCCACTGGGCGATGCCGAGGTGGTAGTCGCGGAACCACTCGTTGCCCGGGTAGGTGTCCGCGGCCTCCAGCAGGTCGCGCCACTCGGGCGAGACCAGGCACGGACCGGGCGCCGCGCCGGCGGTGGGGCGCGGGAAGACGCCCGCGAGGAGGAGTTCGAGCCACGGCTTCTGGGCCTCGCCGAGAGTGGAGGGGGCGAACGGCGTGCCGGGTAGGTCGAATCGGCCGCGCTCGGTCTCCAGCGCGCCCCAGCCGGAGCCGGTGGCCAGGATCTCCTTGGGGTCGGCGTCGGCGTGCGCGATCCAGGCGGCGTAGGCGGCGTCCACCGTGGCGCGCGGCAGGGCGGCTTCGAGCCGGCCGGCGGCCTCGTCGCGCGCGGCGGTCCAGTCCTCGCCGTGCACGAGCGCCGGGTCGGCGGCGAGCGGGCCGTACGCCTCCAGCCAGGAGAACGCGGACTCGGCGGGCAGCGGCAGGTGTTCGAGCTGGGTACGGGCGAGGCCGGCCTGGATCTCCAGGTAGCCGCCGGTGCCGGGCTCGGTGAGCCACTCCTGCCAGCGCCGGCCGCCGCGGCCGGCGCCCCACAGGAAGAGCTTGCGGCCGCGCAGCCGGTCGGTCGACGTCTGGACCAGGCCGCGGCCCTCGCCGTCGAGGGCGGTGATCCAGCGGCGCCCGTCGGCGGGGATGTCGAAGAAGTAGTCGGCGGCGTGCTCGGAGCGGGTGGTGTAGGTGATGTCGGTGCGGGCGGCCGCCATGTCCGCGGGGTCCGCCCGGGGTCCGGCGGCCGGTTCGGCCGGGGGGCCGGCCGGGACGGGGACGTGGCTGAGCCGGCGCCGGTAGTCGAAGTGCCAGGCCGCGTCGGCCGGGGCGAGCACCCGGGTGCGCTCGGTCTCGGGGACGGCGATGTTGGACCACCAGTACGCCGGGACGGTGCGGTCGTGCGGGTTGCGCACCCGCACCCCGACGTAGAGGAAGTCGGAGTCGGCCGGCAGCCAGAAGTCGATCTGGAACGGCAGGTCGCGCAGCCGCTCCCACTCCCACAGCCGCAGCATCTCGCCGCCGTCCGGGGCGGGCACGCGGGCGGCGTGCAGGGGCGCGCAGGTGTGGGCGCAGTGGCCGGTGGCGCCGAGGTTCCATTCGACGCCGCCGGAGAACCAGGCACCGGCCAGCGCGAAGTCCGCGGGCTGGAACACCGGGTTGCGGTAGAGCAGTTCACGGCCGTCCGGCTTGTGCACCAGCGAGTGCAGCCGGCCGCCGAGACCGGGCAGGACCGTGGCCCGCAGCCGCGTGTTCTCGATCACCAGGGCGTCCAGCACGGCGGGGGCGCGGTCGCGGCCGTAGCCGTCCCGCAGCCGCACCGGCAGCACCGAGCGCAACTGGCCGTACCCGATCTGCCGCGCCATGTCGGGCGGCAGCCCCTCGCGGTCGCGCGGGTCGAGCCGGTGCGGCTCGGCGCGCGGGGTGAGGGCGGGCAGCGGGTTCTCGGGACCGAGCGGGGCGGCCGGGATGCGCACAGTCGTACGTCGCACGGTCGTAGCGGTCGTAGCCAAGGCCACCTCATCCTGCACACGAGGCCGCCTCTGCAACGGCGGCCGTCCGATGACCATGGAACAGCTTTCCCGTCCGCCTCGCCAGAGTCCGCCGGAGGTCGCCGCGGCGGGGCGGGTCGGGACCGCCCCGGGCCGGGCGCGGGGCGGGGTCGCACGAGCCGTACGGGTCCGCGGAGTGTCGGGCCGTACGCCCCGGGTGGTGCGCCGACGGAAGGGCGTGGGTGTCGGTGATCGCTGCTAGAACGTCTCCATGACGTCTTCGCACTCGCCGCAGCCGGCCGACTCCTTTCCCCTCCTGCGGTTCCCGGACTGGCTGGAGTTGGTCGACGAGACGGTCGGCGGCGCTGCGGAAGGCCGCGCAGACGGCGCGGCGCCCCGGCCCGGGTGCCCGGCTGCCCCGACTGGTCGGTGGCGGATCTGGTGGCGCACGTGGGCCGGGTGCAGCGTTTCTGGGCGGCCTCGGTGGCCGCGGGCCCGGCCTCGCTGCCCCCCACGGACGAGGCCGTGGGCGATTCGTCCCCGTCCGGCGACCTGGCGGCCTGGTCGGCGCGGTCCACCGCGCTGCTGCTGGAGGCGCTCAGCGCGGCCGGGCCGGACGCGCAGTGCTGGACGTGGTGGGCGCAGTCGGGCAACCCGGCCACGGCGGGCGCCGTCGCCCGGCACCAGGTGCAGGAGGCCGCCGTCCACGCCCGGGACGCCCAGGAGGCGGCGGGCGTCCCCGAACCGCTGCCGGCCGGCCTGGCCGTGGACGCGGTCGACGAGTTCCTGCACGTCGGGTTCGGCTCGATGGACGGCTGGCCGCACTCCCCCGCGCGGGTCGCCCTGGTCGCGGACGAGGGCCCGGCGTGGACGCTGATCCTGGACGAGACCGGCGCGTCGGCGGTCCGGGGCGGCCCGGACGAGGGGGCCAGGGCGGGCGCGACGCTCTCCGGGCCGGCCGGCGACCTGCTGCTGTCCCTGTACCGGCGGACCTCCTGGGACGACGGCACCCTGCGGGTGACCGGGGACGCCGCGCTGGTCCGGCAATTGGTGGTCTGGCCGCCGCTCGGCTGAGGACGTACCGTCCTGACTGAGGAGTGATGCCCATGTCAGGTCGAGCATTACGAGCGGCCGGGGTGGCGGGCGGGGCGCTGGTCCTGCTCTCCGGGTGCACCCT
This sequence comes from uncultured Actinomycetota bacterium, assembly GCA_963820715.1. Classification (GTDB taxonomy): domain Bacteria; phylum Actinomycetota; class Actinomycetes; order Streptomycetales; family Streptomycetaceae; genus Actinacidiphila. The sequence goes on from CAWGAU010000018.1 coordinate 31,789, forward strand.
GGGCGGCGGGCACGCGGGCGGAGCCGCCACGACCCCCGCGCTAGCCCCTTCCGCTCCCCCACCCGTCGGCAGCATCGATCATCCCCGCCCCGTGGAGTGCGCCGACGGCATGACCTACCACCAGGGCCCGGGCGGCGGCCCCGGGCAGCAGACCACCGGTTCGTCCGGGCACTCGTCCCCGACGCCGCCTCCACCCCCCTCCACCTCACCCGCCTCGCACACCCCTGCCTCGCCTTCCGCCTCCCACCGCGCCGCCAAGCACCCGACCCGTTCTCCCTCCGCCGGCCCGACGGCCAAGGACGACGTGACCGTCGGCCCGCTGACCTGGCAGGGCCTGCGGACCCTGGCCGCCGGCGACCAGCACGCACGCGGCAGCGAGAACTCCGGCGGCTGGCACTACCGGGTCGGCACGCTGGTCGCCCCGGACGCCGTCGTCACCGTCGTCGTCGGCGCCCAGCAACGGGCCCGCGCCGGGCTGGAGTTCGGCGGCGAGTACGGTGTCGCGCCGGCGCCCGCCGTCACCTTCCACGGGTGCCCGGTCGAGCCCACCTCCTTCCTCGGATCGTTCTTCGTCGCCGGGGACGGCCGGGCCTGCGTTCCGCTGGACGTACGGGTCGGCGACGGGCCGACACGGCACGTCGTGATCTCCTTCTTCAACGGCCGCTGCCCTGCGTAGGGTGGACGGCATGACCGAGCCCACGCCCGATCCCGCCGCCGGTCCCGAGCCCGCGCACGACCCGGAGATCCTCCAGCTCGCCGCCCAGATCTTCGAACTGGCCCGGCACGGCGACACCGACCGCATCGCCGCCTACGTCGACGCCGGGGTGCCCGCCAACCTCGCCAACGACCGCGGCGACACCCTCGTCATGCTCGCCGCCTACCACGGCCACGCCGACGCCGTGCGGGTCCTGCTCCAGCGCGGCGCCGAGCCGGACCGGGCCAACGACCAGGGCCAGACCCCGCTGGCCGGTGCGGTGTTCAAGGGCGAGCAGGACGTGATCAAGGCCCTCCTCGACGGCGGCGCCGACCCCGCCGCCGGGGCGCCGTCCGCGATCGACGCCGCCCGCATGTTCGGCAAGGACGAACTGATCGCGCTCTTCGGCGCTCGGTGACCGCGCCGCCCGCGAAGACCGGCCGCACTCCCGGCACCGGCACCTCCGCCGGCACCGGGACAGGCGGTACCGGCGCCCCCGCCGCGGTGCCGCCGCCCGTCGCGGCAGCCCTCGGCGCCACCGCTCCGGCCGAGGACACCGTCGCCTTCGAGCTGTTGACGCACAACGGGTTCAACGCGGCGACCGGCGGGGTCTGGCGGGTCACCGGCCCGCGCGGCAGCGCCGTACTCAAACTGTGCGTCCCCGGTCGTCCCGGCGCCCCCGACAGCCCGTCCCAGCCGGGCGCCTGGCCGACCAGCCCCGATCCCCGGCACTGGAACCACTGGCGCCGCGAACCGCTCGCCTACCGCGACGGCCTGACCGCGACCGCCTTCGGCGCCGCCGGGATCGACGGCCCCCGTCTGCTCGCCGCCGACGAACGTCCCGACGGCTCCTTCGCCCTCTGGCTCGAAGACGTCGCGGGCGAGCCCGGCTCCGGTTGGCGGGTGGCAGAACTCGCCGCCTTCAGCCACTGCCCTGGGCGCCGCCCAGGCCCCCTGGACCGGCCGGCTGCCCGACCTCCCCTGGCTGTCCCGCCGCTGGCTGCGGCAGTACGTGGCGAGCAAGCCCCTCCCCGAGCGCCTCGCCTGGGACCATCCGACGGCCGTCGCCGTGTGGCCCGAGGCGCTGCGCGCGGGACTGCGGCGCATGTGGGAGCGCCGGGACGCCCTGGTCGGCGCCGCGGAGAGCGGCCCGCGCACCCTGTGCCACCTGGACGTCTGGCCGCTGAACCTGTTCACGGCGACCGCCGGCGGTGCCGATTCCGCCCCCGGTACGGGCCGCCGCACCGTCCTGCTCGACTGGGCGTTCGTCGGCGAGGGCGCCGTCGGCGAGGACATCGCCAACCTCGTCCCCGACTGCGTCGCCGACGGCCTGATGCCCACCGAACTCCTCCCGGAGATCTCGGACACCGTGATCCGCGGCTACCTGGCCGGGCTGCGGGACGCCGGCGGCCGGGCGGACCCCGACGATCTGCGCCGCACGGTCGCCGCGGCCGGAGCGGCGAAATACTGCTGGCTGGCACCGCTGATGCTGACCCGGCTCGCGAGCGGCGCGCCCGTCGGCTCCGTCTCCTACGACGTCGGCGGTGACGACATGGCCGTTCTGCGCCGCCGCACCGGGCTGTTCGAGCACCTCGTGGCGTGGTCCGAGCAGGTCCTCGACTGACCGACTGACCGACTGACCGACTGACCGACTGGCTGACCGACTGACCGACCGGCGGCAGCCGGCGGGCGGCGGGCAGCCGCCTCAGGCCGTCCGCTCGGCCCGCTCGGCCAGCCGCGCCGCGCCCTGCTCCGTCAGCGAGCCGTACAGCCGCAGGCGGGAGATGCCGCCGTCCGGGAAGATGTCGATGCGGACGTGGGTGGCCGGGGTGCGGTCGACCAGGAAGCGGTGGTTGGTGTCCGGCTGGAGGCGGACCCGGGGCATCAGGGTGACCCACTCGCCGTCGGCGCCGTCGCGTATGGACAGGGCCGCCCAGCCCGCCGCGTTGCCCTTCAGGTAGGCGGTGTCGATCTCGACGCCCGGATCTCGCCCTGTTCCGCCAGCCGGTACTGGATCCAGTCGTGCCCGGTGTCGCGGCGCCGGCGGGTCTCCCAGCCGTCGTCCATCTTGCGGGAGCGGCCGGGCAGGATGGTGTGCTCGGGCGGTGAGTAGAAGCGGTCGGAGGCGTCCTCGACCGTGCCGCCGTTCTCCAGCGCGACCAGGTCGAAGGTGTCGAGCGCGGCCAGCCAGGCCGGGTCGGGCACCACCTCGCCGTAGCACCCGCAGCCGGGCCACCCCGCCGTCGGGGTGCTGGCGCAGCCGCAGGTGGGTGAAGCGGCGCTCGACGTGGACCGCGAAGGCGTTCTCCGCGTGGCCGCCGATCGGCGGTGCGCGGTATGAGGGCGGTCCACTCCACCGCCGGGTCGAGGAGGTCCTCGGGCGACGCCGAGCAGGGAGCGCGGTGGCCGCCTCCACGGAGACGGCCTGCGGGTAGTTCCCGCGGAAGTGCGCGGTGTCGACCACGATGCCGCGGATCACCCCGGGCGCGCCCAGCCGTACCAGCGCCCAGTCGTGGTCCTCCGGGTCCGGGTGCGGCTCCTGCGCGGAGCGGCCGCGCCGGCGCCGGGTCTCCCAGCCGTCCATCACCTTGCCCTTGTGCCCGAAGCGCTCGGGGTCGAAGACGGCGGGCCCGGGCACCAGCAGGTTCTCCCGCTCGGCGAAGAACTCGTCGTTGGCCGCGATCACCCCCGCGCCCAGCCGCCGGTCGGTGAGGTCCGCCAGCCCGGCGAAGGGCAGTTCGCCCCTGCGGTAGTCCGCGAACGGGTTCCCCCCGCCGTACGGCAGCGCGTCGCCGGTGAAGTCGGTGAGGGGGGTGAAGCCCGCCCCGCTGGCCGGCAGCCGCCCGGCCCGCGGCCGCCGCCCCGGTCGGTCGGTCCGCTGTCTGATTCGTCGTCGTTGCGTCATCTCGTCTCATGGCTCCACTGTCACCTCCCCGAACCCTTCACGTCCATCGAAACTTTCTGAACAGACCTTTCAGCTCAGCTTCACGAATCGGGTCGAGCTCCGCCGCCTGCCGCAGCGCGCCCATCACCCGGCGCAGCAGCGGGGCCTCCTCCGAGCCGCCGCGCACCGCGCCCACGATCCGGCGGCGCGGGCGGTCCACGTCCAGCGGGCGGACCGCCACCTCGCCGCGCAGCCCGCCCATGGCCATGCGCGGCACCAGCGCGATCCCCATCCCGGCCGCGACCAGCGAGAAGATGGCCGGCCAGTCGGCGGCGGCGTGCGCCTGCTCGGGGACGAACCCGGCCTCCGCGCAGACCGCGAGCGTGATGTCGCGCCAGGGGCCGCCGCCGCCGAAGATCCACGGCTCCTCGGCGAGCCGGGACAGCCGCAGCCCGGGGACGTCGGCCAGCGGGTGCCGGGCCGGCAGGGCGATGTCCAGCGGGTCGTGGAGCAGCGGGAAGAGCACGAACCGCGGGTCGCGGGCGGTGGGCGCGTCGACGGCGAGCGACACGGCGAGGTCCACCTCGCCGGAGGCCAGCTCCTCGAACACCTCGGCGGCCTCCGCCTCGCGCACCGACAGCGTGATGCCGGGCGCCGACCTGCGCAGCAGCCCGGCGGCCGGGACGACCAGCCGGGTGATCGCGGTCGCGATCGTGCCGACCCTGACCAGGCCGGTGTCGCCCCGCGCGTAGCCGTCCAGTTCGGCGCCCGCCCGCTCCAGCTGGGCGAAGACGACTTCGGCGTGCCGGAGCAGCACATGGGCCGCGCCGGTCAGCCGCACCCCGCGCCCGCGCGCCTCGACGACGGGGGCTCCTATCTGCTTCGACAGCATCGCGAGCTGCTGCGACACGCCCGACGGCGTCATCCGCAGAGCGGCCGCGGCGGCGGTCACCGTGCCCTTCTCGTGCAGGGCGCGGAGAATCTGGAGCTTGCGGAGGTCCCATTCCTTCATGCAGTCAGACTAAACATTCAAACGGTGATTGTCCGGAACTAGTGCACGGACGAGACGAGGTCGACGAGAGGCGCTCCGACGAGCTAGCGGCACGTGGCCGGGACACCCGGAGGGACGCCGCTCGCCCGTCCGCCCTCGGCGCCTTTGGTCGCTCAGCACCCTCAGGACGCGGCCTCGCCGCGCCCCGCCTGCCGGCACCGCTGCGGGCTGACCCCGCGCACCCGCCGAAGGCCACGCCACCGCGAAGGCGCGCCGTATCCCACTTGGCGGGCGCCGGACACGAGTGGCTCCCCGCACGACCAAGTCCCGAACGCGGCCGGCCCCGTACGGGCCGAACGCCCTACGACCGGGCCCCGCCGACCGGGCCCGGACGAGCGCGGTCCTCCGAAGGCGACTCGCTCGCGGTCCCGGCCCGAGCCCGTATCCGGCCCCGCCCGGCGGGGTTGCCGTGTCCGCGGGATCGTGCGCGGTCTCGTCCGGCACGCTGCCACAGCGACGAAAAGAACGGGCTGATGGTGGGGCTCGTACTTCGCGTTCGCCAGCGCGACGTGATGCCGGGGCTACGCAGGGCGGGCGACGCCACGTTCCTGGAGACGGTGCGGCGGATCAACACGGCCATTTCGACCGGGTGTTCAGCCTGGCGTTCGGCGGCGCGCTGGTGCTCGGCTGTGGCCGCGCACCGTGCTGCACCGGCACGCGCGGACAGCCGGCCCGGCTGCCGTGGATCATCGCCGGAGTGGGGCTCTACGGCCGTCGCTCCGTGATCACGATGGGCCTCAACGTCCGCCGCAGACGATCCGGCTCGCGGCAGCCGGCGATCCGGCCCGGATACGCGTCTCGCCGCCGTCCGGGCCGGTTCGAGACGGCGTGGGCGCACTGGAACGTCGCCCGCACCCTCGCCTGCACCGCGGCGCTGGGCTGCCGGCGTGGGCGATACGGACCGCCGCCCGGACCTCCGGCTGCGCCTGACCGACCCGCGGTCGATCCGGTCGGGCGAGGTGGCGCGCGGGTACGAGGAGCACGGCGTCGGCCTGGTGCGGACGGGGCTGCGGCCCTTCCTGCACTGACGTTCTTCGCTGCTGGGTCCTGTGCGCCGGATCAGGCGGGGAAGTCGCCGTGCCGGCCCTCGCCGGACGCGAACCGGGCGGCGCCCGCGGCCATTTCGGTCATCGACACCCGGCCGTGGGCCCACTCCCCGGCCATGGCGTCGCGTTCGTCGCGGCCCTCCTGCTCCAGCAGGGACAGGCGGTCGTGGCGCATGCAGGTCTGCGGGAAGGCGGCGATCTGCGCGGCGAGTTGCTCGGCCGCGGCGCGGGAGGTGCCGGGCGCGACGACCCGGTCGGCGAGGCCGATGGCCAGCGCCTCGTCGGCGTCGACCGGACGGCCGGTCAGGATCAGGTCCATCGCCCGGCCGGCGCCGACCAGCCGGGGCAGCCGTACCGTGCCCCCGTCGATCAACGGCACTCCCCAGCGGCGGCAGAACACGCCGAACACCGCGTCCCGCTCGACCACCCGCAGGTCGCACCAGAGCGCCAACTCCAGCCCGCCGGCGACCGCGTGGCCGCTGACCGCCGCGATCACGGGTTTGCCCAGCCGCATCCGGGTGGGGCCCATCGGACCGTCGCCGTCGTCCTCGACCCGGTTGCCGCGCGCGGTGCCGACCGCCTTCAGGTCCGCGCCGGCGCAGAACGTACCGCCCTCCCCCCACAGCACCGCGACGGCCGCGTCGTCGTCGGCGTCGAAGGCGCGGAAGGCGTCCGCGAGGGCCCGCGCGGTGGGTCCGTCCACCGCGTTGCGCGCCTCGGGCCGGGACAGCACGACGGTGGTGACGGGACCCGCGCGCTCGGTCCGTACGGACGGTACGGGCGCGCCGGACGCGGGCGGTACGGGCGGTACAGGTTCGGTCGCGGGCATGCGGCGGCTCCCTGGGAGGTGGGGTTCGGACGGTCGGGGCGGTCCGGCGGGGCTCAGTGGTGTTCGGAGAGCAGGACGGCGGTCGTGCCGGGTTCGAGCGCGCGGAAGACGTGGGCGATGTCGGCGGGATAGCTGACGTAGTCGCCGGGGTGCAGCTCGACCGGGTCGTCGGTGATGCCGACCAGGGCGCGGCCGGCGCACAGCACCACGTGCTCGACCAGCCCCGGCATGTGCGGCTCC
>CAWGAU010000019.1:0-154408 GCA_963820715.1 uncultured Actinomycetota bacterium
TCATCAGCACCAGCATCTGGACCTGCTGGACATAGTTGGTGGTGCGGGTGATCAGCGAGGGCGCGCCGAACTGGCCCGCCTCCCCCGCGGAGAAGCTCTGCACCTGGTCGAAGACCGATTTGCGGATGTCCTGCCCACCGACATAGCGGTGCGACGCCGAAGAACGCCACGCCGATGGCGCACGCCATCGGAGCGACGGTACGCCGAGCATGACGCCGCCAGCCCGCGGATGTAGCCGGTGTCGCCCTTGATCACCGTCGTCGATGAGTCGGCGTTGAGGGTGGGCAGGCAGAGCGCGCCGACCATCGACGTGGCTGGAGGAGGCCGCAGGCCGAGTAGGCGCTCTTCTACGGTCCCAGGTGGGACTCGGAGGAGTGGGATCATCGCGCTCACGTACCTTCGGGATGCCTCGGTGGTCGGATGATCGGCAGCAGGGGAGTGGCGGGGACGCCTACCGGGAAGACACGGTGGGGTGCGGCAGCGGTCCATCCGCGGGACGGTTCTCGGCGGCCTGCACTTTATCTGTCCGCATGCGCCCCTCGCACCGGAGTGGCCTGCGGTTCGCACCCGCCCGTCTCGCGCGGCTCTCCCAGAGCGCCCACGTGCCCCTCCGGGGGTTCGCCGCCTGTACGGGGTGCCCCGCGTGCCCCTCCCGCGGCGCGGTCACCCATGCGGATCGAGCGCCTTCCCGCTCCCCGGGGTGGGTGCCGCTACGCAGGGCGGCGCCCTCTTCCCGGGGTCGGGGTCCTTTGCGGACGAGGGCGCCTTCCCGTGCCCGCGGGGCGGGTGCCTTTGCGTAAGGCGGCCGTCACCCAGGGGCGCGGGGTGGTCGCCCCTGCGGACAAGGGCGCCTCCCGTGCCCGCGGGGTGGGTGCCCTTTGCGGACGAGGGCGCCCTATCAGGGGCGCGGGGAACTGCGCGAGCAACCGGCCACCGGCCGGTGGTCCGGATTCCCGCCGTACGGGGCTGGGCCTGCGGGCCCGGCGCGCCACCGTCGTGGCTTGTCGCGCAGTTCCCCGCGCCCCTGATAAGGCGCCCTCATCCGTAAGGGCACCCGGCTCCCCGGGGAGGGGGTGCGGCCTCGGGTGAGGGCGCCGTGCTCACGGGTCAGAGAGAGGAGAAAGCACCTGGGTGCGTGTGCTCACGTACGGCCACGTACTGCTGCCGCACGGCGGACCCGACCGCCGCCTCGTCCCCCGGATCAAGAAGCGTCGCCCCCGACGCCCCCCACTGCGGAGCCTCACTCTGCGAATGCGTCCCGAGGACGACCCCGAGCGACCACGCCGCCTGCCGCGCCGCCCCGATCGCCGCATACTCCGCCGCCTGGGGCACGACCACGAGCGTGCCGAACAGCGCGGGCGCGATCGCCTGCACGGCGGGCAGCTCGGCCGCCGCGCCGAGCAGGAAGACCCGGTGCACCTCCGCCCCCTTGCGCCGCAGCACGTCGAGCGCGTCGGTCAGCGCGCACAGCATCCCCTCGAACGCCGCCCGCGCCAGATGCTCCGGCTTCATCGAGTCCCGCCGCATCCCGCTCAGCGTGCCCGCGGTGTGCGGCAGGTCCGGCGTCCGCTCGCCCTCCAGATACGGCAGCAGCACCATCCCGTACGCCCCCGGCGTCGACCGCAGCGCCAGCTCGGAGAGCCCGGCCAGGTCCGTACCCAGCAGATCGGCGGCGCCGCGCAGGGTCCGTACGGCATTGCGCACCTGGAGCAGTGGCAGGTGGTGGCCGGTCGCGTCGGCGTACGCCGTGACCGTGCCGGTCGGGTCCTTCAGCGGCTCGTGGTGCACCGCGAAGACGGTGCCGGCCGCGCCCAGCGAGATGACCGCGTCGCCGGGGCGCAGGCCCAGGCCCAGCGCGGCCGCCATCGTGTCCCCGGTGCCGGCGGAGATCAGCAGGCCCTCGGGGGTCTGCCCGGCGGGCTCGGCGGGAGCCAGCACGTCCGGCAGTTCGACGGTGTGCCCGAGCGCGCGTTCCACCAGGTCGGAGCGGTACTCGCCGGTCACCGCGGACCAGTAGCCGGTGCCGGAGGCATCCCCGCGGTCGGTGGTGCGGCGGGCCGGGCGGCCCAGGAGCTGCCACACCAGCCAGTCGTGCGGCAGCATCACCGAGGCGACCCGCTTGGCCTGGGCCGGCTCGTGCTGCGCGAGCCAGCGCAGCTTCGCCACCGGGTGCACCGCCTGCGGCACCGCGCCGACCGCGTCCGTCCAGCCGGCCGGCCCGCCCAGTTCCTCGACCAGGTCGGCGGCCTGCACCTGCGCCCGCTTGTCACCGCGCAGCAGCGCCGGGCGTACGGTCACCCCGCCGGCGTCCAGCGCGAGCAGGCCGTGCTGCTGCCCGGAGATGCCGATCGCCTGCACCCCCTCCAGCACCCCGCCGGTGGCCGCCTCGCCCAGCGACAGCAGCCACGCCTGCGGATCGAGCTCGGTGGGCTTCTCCCCCTCGTCGAGCGGGTGCGGGGCATGCCCCTGCCGCACCACCGCCCCGGTCTCGCTGTCGCACACGACGATGGTGGTGCCTGTGGTCGAGCTGTCTATGCCGGCGACTTTCCCCATGCCGCTGATGATGCCGTACGGCGGGCCCACCGCGCCTCACAGAACGATCTCGGACCGCTCGCGGGCGCGGGGACGGGATCAGGTGTTGGAGGTGCCCCAGTCGTCCTGGGGGCCGCTGCCGTTGCGCAGCGACCGCACCTTGTCCTGCACCTTGTGCTGGATGGTGTTCGGCAGCCGGTCGCCGTACTTCGTCGACACCGTGTCCGCGGCCTTCACGGCGGCGCTGCGGCCCTGCTGGACCGCGGTCTCCGCCGTATTGCGCACGGCCGGGTTCTTGGCGAGCTTCTGGGCCGCCGCACGAAGCTGCTCGTACCGCTCGCGGCCGGCCCGTGCGCCGAGCACGAAGCCGACGAAGGCTCCCGTGATGAATGTCAGCCGGTACCGCATGGCTCCACCCTTCCCTGACTGTCGCCGGTCGTGCCGGGCTTGTGGGCTCGCCTGGCGCCTACCCTCTGTGCCCGGTGGCAACCCCGGAGCAAGCGGTTGGCGAAGCACCCCCCCACTTGCGCTAATGTATGTGTCGCACCGGGCGCGCGCCCTCCGGGACCATCTCGGCGGGTGCATTCGGCGCACACAGAGCGATCCCCTGTAGCTCAATTGGCAGAGCAGCCGGCTGTTAACCGGCAGGTTACTGGTTCGAGTCCAGTCGGGGGAGCTCGGTCCCCTGTAGCTCAATTGGCAGAGCAGCCGGCTGTTAACCGGCAGGTTACTGGTTCGAGTCCAGTCGGGGGAGCGCAAGGCCAGGACCCTTCGGGGTCCTTTTTTCACGCCCGGCCCCCGTCCCGCTCCCCGCCCGCTCCCTGCCCGTTCCCCGGGCCGCTCGGTGCCCGCCCGCGCCCGTGGAAGCGCGCACCACGCGGTGCATGTCCACCTGATGACTCGTCTGTACACCCGAGAGGGCGACAGATCTTATGAGCAGCTATGCTGCGGCAGACGGCGCGCACGGCTCGCCGTACGGGGCGGTAGCTCAGCCGGTTAGAGCAGCGGACTCATAATCCGTCGGTCGTGGGTTCGAGTCCCACCCGCCCCACCCTGCCCCTCGGCCGGCGTCCGGCACCAATCGAGCCGCGTTCTCAGCCACTTGGCGGTCGAGCTCCGGCAGCAGATCGGAAGGCGTCGGACACCGCCTCGGGATGCGGCCAACTCCCGTCTTCGGCGGTGAAGACCTTTCCTGTCTCCTGCCAGCCCTCGCCCCAGGTGAGGCGTTCCTTGTTCTGCCGTGAGCGGTGTGCGCGCAGGGCTGTCCGGTGCTCCGGGCTTGCCCGGCTCGGAGCACGCCAACTGCTCGCCTCGTGCCGCGTTCTCCGCCAGGATCACCTCGTTGCTCAAGCTGGCCGCCGCCGCCGGCTCCGACCGGGAGGCGTGGTCCTTCGCCGCCAACGCCGACGGCTCGTACCGGATCACCAACGCCTCCACCGGTCAACTCCTGGGCGGCGCCTCAACCTCCAAGACCACCCGGGCCTGGGGCACGGCGCCGACAGTCACCTTCTGGCAGTACGCCGACTCCGGCACCTTCCCCGGTGACCAGGACTGCTTCAACGGCCCGCTCAGCGGCCCGCAGAACCTCGCGACCAACACGTAAGCAGCCGTTGCCCCGACGATCTTGAGGAGTTCGCGTCGAACGGACGTCCCGATCGGGTGGTCGCGGCAGGTCGGGCAAGAAGAGGTGGGGCCTCCTGAACCGCTCGCTGGTGTCGAATCAGCGAGTGGCAGCAGGAGACCCCTGTGCCGCCGTGTTCCGTGTGACAGATGACTACTCAGGGGCGGCTGAGCAGGTTGAGCGTGTTGGTGGCGTCGTCGACGAAGAAGACACGGTCCGGGCGGTCGGTCGCCACGAGCCCGAACAGCGCGCCGGCTCCCGGCGGGTTGCCGCTGGTGTCGAGCGTGCGCACGGCCACCTGGGCGCCGCCCGGCGTGGTCTCCACGATGTTGCCGTCGCCGCCGTTGGCGGTGAGGATGTCGGAGTTCGGCGCGATCGCCAGCCCGAGCGGGCCATTGAGGTTCCGGTCGGTGGTGACCACCCGGCCGGTGCCGGCGCTGGTCCGCCGGGTCAGCGCGCCGGGGATCGCGGTGATCCGGTTGTCGACGGTGTCCGCCACATACAGCGTCCCGCCCCGCAGGCCGACACCTGTCGGCCCCATCACCAGGGCTGCCGGGTCGGTCCTCTCGGCGAAGCCCGAACCGATGACGGTCGTGGCGAGGCGGATCGGCGGCCGCTTCCCGCCGGTGCGCACAGCGATCCGCAGCACGGTGCCTCTGCGCACGATGTTTCCGTCGGCGGCGACCGTGCCGTTGAGCACGTTGGTGACGAACAGGTCGGTGCGGTCTCCGTGGCTTTCCGCGGTCATGTCCCAGGGGCCGTTGATTCCGCCGCCGCTGAAGGTCTCACGGACCGTGCCGCGGCTGTCCAGGACGAGCAGGCAGCCGGCCTGCGCCGTAGCGGATGTGCCGTCCGCGGTGGGCAGGCTGCCCACCACCACCCAGCCGCCCGGCAGGATGGACAGCGCCGTGGTCAGCCCCACACCGCCCGGGCACGGTCCCGGCAGGTTCTGCGGGTCGATCCGCGCGAAAAGGGTCGCCCGGCCCCTCGGGCTGACCTGGACCAGCGTGGTCCCCGTGCCCTGCTGGTTGGCCGCGTTGTTGAAGTTGCTGACGAGTACGCTGCCGCGCCGCAGATCACCGACGCTCTTGTCGACCAGGGCCGTTCCGTACGGGTTCAGGTCGCCGTTGGCCGGGACTGTCGACGCGACGGTGGACACGGTGTGCAGCGGCCCGAGGAACGGTCTCCCCCCGCCGCCGGCCTGCGCCGCGGACGCGGCCTGACCCACCGCCAGGAGCGCCGTCGCCGCGGTGACCGCCACCGCCGCGAGACGCGATCCCATGTGAAGTCTCATGAATGTCATACCTCCTTTGCGTCGTCCGGCCGCTCCGAGGCCCCGGCGACGCGTTAACAGAGAGTTGTCACTCATCACATAAACGCACCATGCGACCCGCCGCGCGGCAGGCAGGCCAGAAGGAGGGGCCCGCTGGAGCCGCCCAGCCGCGCCGGCGGCAGTGTCGAGGTCCTGCCCGTGAGGTCGGGGAGGTCCCGCGCACCGGGCCGGCGTCGTACTGTCCGCTCATCCGGGTGGGTTGGGGCGGGTCAGGCCGAGGTCGTAGGCGAGTATGACGGCCTGGACGCGGTCCCGGGCGCCGACCTTCGCCAGTACCCGCCCGACGTGTGTCTTGACGGTGGACTCCGACAGCACCAGGCGGTCGGCGATCTCGCCGTTGGTCCAGCCGGCGCCGATGGCGATGAGGATCTCGCGCTCGCGGTCGGTGAGAGCCACCCACCGGGGATCGGCGGCGGCGCCGGCGGTTCGAGGGTCGTTCGGCAGATGGCCGGCGTAGGTGTCGAGCAGGCGGCGGGTGAGGGCAGGGGCGATGACGGCGTCGCCCTTCGCCACGGCGCGGATTCCCGCCAGCAGCTCTTCCGGTCGGGCGTCCTTCAGGAGGAATCCGCTGGCACCGGCACGCAGCGCCGCGTAGGCGTATTCGTCGACGTCGAAGGTGGTCAGGACCAGGATGCGGGAGCGTCCTCCGCCGGCGACGATGCGGCGGGTGGCTTCGATGCCGTCCATTCCTGGCATACGGATGTCCATCAGGACGACGTCGGGGCGCAGTTGGGCGGTGATGCGCACGGCTTCCGCTCCGTGTGCGGCTTCCCCGACCACGTCGGTGTCGGGTGAGTTCTCCAGCAGCATCCGGAAGCCGAATCGCTGGAGCGGCTGGTCGTCGACGATGAGGACGGTGGTCATGCCGGGCCGCCCGAGGGGCCGGGAAACGAGGTGAGGTCGAGCCTGGCCTCGACGGTCCATCCTGTGCCCGGCCCGGGGCCTGCGACGATGGTGCCTCCGTACAGGGCGGCGCGTTCCTTCATCCCGTCCAGCCCGTGGCCCTCACCCTGGCGCGGGCCAGGACGTTCGGCGCCATCGGGCGGGCCGGTGTCCTGGATGCGCAGGAACAGGCGGGTGTCGTCGAGCCTGATGGTGACGCGCGCCCGGGCGGCCGGACCGGCGTGCTTGAGGGTGTTGGTGAGGGCTTCCTGGACGATGCGGTAGGCCATCAGCTGCAGACCGCGGTCCAGCGTGTCCAGGTCGCCGACGGAGTGGTAGACGATGCGGGGCCCGGCACTGCGGATACGTGCGTACAGCGCGTCGAGGTCGGCGAATCCGGGTTGCGGGTTGAGCTGGGGGGTATCGGTCTGCTCGCGCAGGACGCCGAGCATGCGCCGCAGTTCGCCGAGCGCCCGGCGGCCGGTGTCCCCGATGAGCAGCAGGGCCTCCTTGCCCCGTTCGGGACTGGCCTCGACCGCGTAGCCGCCTCCGTCGGCCAGGGTGATGATGACCGACAGGTTGTGGCCGATGATGTCGTGCATCTCCCGTGCCACACGCGTGCGTTCGGTGACGGCGGCCAGTCTGCTGCGCTGATCGCGTTCGATCTCCAGACGGGCCGCCCGGTCGCGCAGACCTGCCAACTGGGCGCGCCGGATGCGGACGGCGAGGCCCAGGGCGACGGCCGCGGTCACGGTGCTGAAGAGGAAGAACAGGACGTCCGGAGCGTTGACCGTGTCCGACAGGCGCACCACGATCAGGCCGAGCGCTCCCGCCGTCGCCGCGCAGGCCCACGGCAGGCGGCGCAGGCGTCCGTGCAGCGCCAGGCTGTAGAGGGCGATCAGCAGAGCGGCATCGGCACGCAGCCACACCCCCAGCGCCCACTGGAGCACGAACACGGCGAGGATCGCACCGAACGCCACCGTCGGGGCCCTGCGTCGCCACAGCAGCGGAACGATCAGGCCGGCCTGCATCGCCAGTGTCCCGGCGAGCGACAGCCGGGTGAACGTGATGTGGATGTCGCGGGGTCCGCCGGGACGCACCAGGTCCGGCACGCAGAACATCAGGAAGGCCACGACCACCACGACCTGTGTCCAGCGCCCACGGGTGCCCGCGGTCCGCCTGACGCATACGCTGCCCGATCCGGACGGCCCGGGCGACCAGCGGATGCCCCGACAGGTAGTCGGGCCGCGTGAGCGGCGACGGGCTGAGCCCCTCTTCGCGGGCGTTTTCGTCGCTGTTCACCGAGGTCACTCTTTCACGGTGGGGGAGAGCGCCGTCGCGGACCGGCAGGGGCCGGACCCGCGACGGCGGAACCCGCTGAGGGTTGCGGGTCAGGCGTCGCTGCGCACCAGTCGCCACGCGGCGCCGGCCAGCGCGAGGGCGGTCCAGCCCACGAAGACCGCCAGGCCGCCGCCGGGGGAGAGCGTGGTGGCGTCGTGGTGCAGGGTGAACATCGCCTCGCCCGCGTTGCTGGGCAGGTAGGGGTTGACGTTGTCCTTCCAGGAACTGGGCAGGAGCGAGATCAGCCCGGGAACCAGCATGAGCGAGGCGACCAGTACCGAGATACCGCCCGCCACCGACCGCAGCAGGGCGCCCAGAGCGGTGCCGATCACCGCGACCAGACCGAGGTAGAGACCTGCGCCCAGCAAGGCGCGCACCACCCCGGAGCCGGAGAAGCCGAGTGCCGCCGGCGTGTTGGAGACGATGCCGCTGCCGATCATGAAGGCGACGAAGGCCCCGACCGTGCTGATGACCAGCGCGACCAGGCCGAAGACGGCCGCTTTGGACCAGAGCACCGGAAGGCGTCGCGGAACCGCGGCAAGGGTGGAGCGGATCATCCCGGTGGAGTACTCGCCCGCGGTGACCAGCACCCCCAGGACCCCGAGGGCCAACTGGGCGAAGTTGGTGCCGAACAGGGAAAGGCTGACCGACGTGGCTGTGGCGAAGTCCGGGTCCATGTGCCGGCCGGAGTGGAGCGCGGACTTGTAGTGGGCCGAGGCGATGACCCCGAAGGCGACCAGGAACAGCAGACCCAGGCCGAGGGTGATCCACGTCGAGCGCAGGGTCCAGAGTTTGGCCCACTCCGAGCGCAGCACCCGGCGGCCCGTCACCTTGTAGACGGGGCGCGGGGCCGGCGCGGGCGCGGAGGCGGTGGTCTGGGTGGCGGTGGCGGTGGTCATCAGGCGACCCTCCCGGTGGTGTCGATGCCGGTGCTGCCGTGGTACTCGACGGCGTCCCGGGTCAGCTCCATGAACGCCTGCTCCAGGGAGACGGTGCGGTCGCTGAGTTCGAACAGCGGGATGCCGTGCTCGGCGGCCTTGTAGCCGATGGCGCGGGCCGTCATCCCGACGACCTGCAGTTCCTCGGAGCCCGCCTGGCCGGTGATCTCGATACCGGGGCCGGCCAGGACCTCCCGCAGCCGGGCCGGGTCGTCGCTGGCCACCCGTACGGTGTCGCCGCCGGCCTCGCGGACCAGGTCCTTGACGGTGGTGTCGGCCAGCAGCCGGCCACGGCCGACGACGATGAGGCGGTCGGCGACCAGCGCCATCTCACTCATCAGGTGCGAGGAGACGAACACCGTGCGCCCGTCGGCCGCCAGGCCGGTCAGCAGGTTGCGGATCCACAGCACACCCTCGGGGTCGAGCCCGTTCACCGGCTCGTCGAGCATCACGGTGGCCGGATCGCCCAGCAGCGCCGCCGCGATGCCCAGCCGCTGGCCCATGCCGAGGGAGAACGCCCCGGCACGCTTCCTGGCCACCGACTGAAGTCCGGTGAGCTCGATCACCTCCTCCACCCGGCGGCGCGGGATGCCGTGGGACAGCGCGAGGGCGTTGAGGTGGTTGAACGCGGACCGCCCCGGGTGGATCGACTTGGCCTCAAGCAGCGCGCCGACCTCCTGGAGCGGGGCGCTGTGCTCGGCGTAGCGCTTGCCGTTGACCGACACGGTGCCGCTCGTCGGAGCGTCCAGTCCTACGATCATGCGCATCGTGGTGGACTTGCCCGCGCCGTTCGGCCCGAGGAAGCCGGTGACGGTGCCGGGCCGGACAATGAAGTCCAGCCCGTCGACCGCGGTCTTCTCCCCGTACCGCTTGGTCAGCTCGTGTGCCTCGATCATCGCTCATCCCTACGTCGTCGCGGACCGGACCCTCCCGGCCCGCCCACGGGGCAACGCTAGGGTCCGCCGGGACGAGGACCGTGGTACCGCGGGCTCGAACCCGGGCCCCCGGGTGGTACCGCGGTACCACCTGCCGTACGACCGGACGCTGACAGAAGGATTCCGGGCGACTCACAATCCGTCGGCCGTGGGTTCGAGTCCCACCCGCCCCAACTGGATCTGGCCGATGGCGAATCGTGCGACCCCACTCCTGAATGATCCACTTTCGGTCACGATACGGTTACGCTACGTTGCGAACGGTCGTGATGATCACGACCCCGAGGCACGGAGCTGCCTGCATGCGACGCATCACCGCCAAGATCGGCACCCTCGCGACCACCGCGCTGCTCGCCCTGGCCCTCGGCCAGACCGGACAGGCCGGAGCCGCCGGCGACGCCGCGTACTTCAACATGCGCGACATCACCGGCCACAACTTCACCATCGAGATCAACAACCCGGGCACGATCCGCGAGGCCCGAGAGATCGTCGCCTCCGGCGAACGCAAGATCGTCATCGGCCGGATCATCAAGACCCAGGCCAGCTACAACCCCGAGTGGGACTTCCACTACAACCCCGACACCGTCAGCTTCGCCGACCACGCCATCGAGGTCTGCGACGCCACCACCCCCTACGTCCAGGACCACCTGGACGAGGCCGGCGGCGCCTTCCTGCCCGGCCTGTACTGGTGCCCCTGGACCGGACGGCTCACCGAGGAACTCCCCGCCCCGTAGGGCGCCCACGCACCGCGGCTGTGGACCGCTGATCCCGCCTGCGGTGAGGCCCCCGTCGCGCTGCGCCGGGGGCCGGTCGGCCGCCGGGGAGGGCGCACGCGAACCTCATGGGCTCCCGGCGGTGAGAACAATCCCGCGACCGTACGGGACGAGGCGGGCACGGGCGAATATCTTCAGGGCCGGCCCTGTGACGGCGCAGTGGTGATCCGCTTCTCGAACCAATGGTGTGCGTACGGCTCGTCGTTGAAGGCGGTGACCTCCTGGAAGCCGCAGGAGTGGTACAGGGCGATCGCGGCGCCGAGGGCCTTGTTGGTGTCCAGCCGCAGTACGCCACCACCGTGCGGGGCGGCCCGTACCTCCAACTCGGCCAGGAAGCGGCGGCCGAGGCCGAGCCGTCGGGCGTCGGGCGCCACCCACATGCGCTTGATCTCGGCCGGGGCCCCGGGCGGCAGCTTCAGACCGGCGCAGCCGACGGGTTCGCCGTGCAGCCGGGCGACCAGGAACAGCCCGCGCGGCGGCCGGAGTTCACCCGCGTCGGGCAGCAGACTCCGCGCGGGGTCGAAGCCGGTCTCGAAGCACTCCCGCAACTCGGTGAAGTAGGACCGCAGGCAGTGCCGGGCGTCGGGGTGGTCCGGGTCGACGGCGTCCAGCGTGACCGTCGCGGCGGTCAGCAGCCGGTCGGCCTCGGCCATGGCGGCGACCAGCCGGGAGCGCTGGGCGTCGTTGAGCGGCTCCAGGAGGGAAACGGCCAGCTCGTCGCTGCGGCTGTCGAGCAGGGCGCGCTCCGCGCGGCCCGCCTCGGTGAGCCGCACGGTGCGCACCCGCCGGTCCCGGGGCTGCGGCTCCACCGTCACCAGGCCGTCGGCCTCCAGGGAGCGCAGCAGCCGGCTGACGTACCCCGAGTCGAGCCCGAGGCGCTCGCGCAGCCGCCGTACGTCCTGGCCCCGCTCGCCGATCTCCCACAGCAACCGGGCCTCGCCGATGGGCCGGTCACGGCCCAGGTAGTGGTCGTGGAGCACGCCCACGCGTTCGGTGACGGTGCGGTTGAACCGCCGCACCTGGTCGATCTGCATCCCATCCATTCCCTGACTTTAGTCAGAGAACTCTGAGTGTGACCAGAGGCGGCGCGCGGGGGGACACGGCGCGCTTTCTCCAGGTCCCGAAAGCTCGGCTCGCCGATGCCGTGGACCGGGGTTCCGTCCGGGGCGCGGCGAGCCGCCCGGCGGTGACGTACGCGGTCTCGCGTCCGCCGCCGGCACGGGGCATTCACCATGGCGCGGCGGTGACGCCCCCCGGATCGATGCCGTACCTCTCCAGCCGCTCGGCCTCCCGCCGACCTCCCCCGGCCCGCAGGTGATCGATCAGCAGCCCTTCGGCGAGAGGATCACCCATCTCCAGGGCCTCACGCAGCAGCGGTTCGCCCTCCGCGCCGCGGCCGTCGTCCGTGAGGAGCCCCAGCCTCGCGCGCAAGTGGCCGGTGCCGGCCGCCTGTTCCAGGCACAGACGGCGCGCCTCCGGGCGGCCGGCGCGTTCCATGAGGCGCCCGAGGTCCCACCAGACGTCCGCCGTGCCGGGGCCGTCCCGCCACGTGGCGAACCGGCGCAGCAGCGTCATGGCCGCGGAGGTCCGGCCCCGGAGCACGTGGAGCCGGGCGAGGATGCGCGCGGCCGACGGATCGCCGCCGTCCGCGAGTTCTTGCCAGTACCGTTCGTCGCTCCGGAGATCGATGCCGCCGAAGTGCACTTCCGCGTCGAGCGCGGTCTTGTTGTCGGACTCGTAGGTGAGCAGGAACAGTTCGCGCAGATCCGCTTGGGACGCCCGGGTCGGCGGATCGAACGACCAGGCCAAGGCGTTGCCGAGATGCGCCAGCGTCAGCGCCTCGCTCCACTCCCACCCCGGCCACTGCGGCGGCGCCCATGGCGGCGGGAACATGCGGTCGCCGTACGGCGGGGTGTCGAGCCCCGGACGCCATTCGCACCACAACTGCCTGACGCGCCGCCAGCGCTCGGGGGTGGGGCACTCCAGCAGATCGATCCGGACCAGGGCCCGCCCGAAGTCGTCCCGGAGGCGGGCGTATTGGATGGAGCAGTACGGAACTCCCTCGTCGTCCTGGGTGAGTTCGCGCCATCGCCGGCGCCAGTACTCCGCCTCCCGGTCATGGTGCGCGGCCTTCAGGAGATCCGCGATCGCCCGGGCCGCGTCGGAGTTCCCGGCCTCCGCCGTCGGTTCCAGCAACTGGACGGCGATACGCCGCAGTCCCCGGTCCATGGCCGCGTGACCGAGCCGGACGCGGTCGTAGACATCGGTGGTGTGACGGACCAGGGCGTCCCAGCAGGTCGCCGGTACCGGCACCGGCCGGTGCGTCGCGTGCTGCATCAGATACGTGTCGGGCTCGTAGACGGGAGGCGCTCCGGTGCGGGAGCGGCCCGCCGTCAGTGCCGTGACGGACCTCCTGATGTCGGTGCGACTCCCGTCGGGCCGCCGACCCGCGGCGAGGGCGGTCAGCGCGGCGTCGAACGCGCCCTTGTCGTCCGGCCGTTGCGCGGGACGCAGGTATCCGTCCGCGCAGTCCGCCAGGAAGGCGGGAGTGAACGGGGAGCGGTGGCCGAGGCGGCGTGCGTCCAAAGAGGCGGTGATCAGGGAGCGTTCCGTCGGTGTGAACCGCCCCCCGCCGGCATAGGTCTCCACCAGTTCCGGCCCGCCGGTGAGCCGCTGGAACACCATGCCGTCCTGCCCTCCCGCCTCCAGGGCCCGGCCGAGTGCCCGTTCGCCGTCCCGGAGCGTCAGGGCACCCAGCTCCTTCAACTCCTTCGTGCCGAGCTGGTCCGGCACCCGGAAGGTCCTGGTGCGGGGGCCCGTCAGCAGGTCGCGTGCCGCGTGGTGGATATCGGGATAGCCGCCCGGCTCGGTCAGTTCCTCCCAGTACGGCTTCTCCCACATGTTGCCGATCGCGATCACGCCCGGGTACGCGGTCAGGTGACGGAGCAACAGTTTCGCTGCGACCGGCCCCTGTTGGCCCTGCAGGAAGCGCTGGGTCTCATTCAGCCAGAGGACCGCTCCGGGTTCCGCCGCTCCGGCGGTCAGGAGCCGCACCAGGTCCTCGGCGTCCGCGGGCACGAGCAGGGGCCGGTCGGGCACGGTGGCTCGGAGTGCCTCGTACGCGGCCCGGCTCTTCCCGACCGCGGAGTCCCCCAGCAGCACGAGCAGCATCGAGGCGTCCGGCCGGTCGCCGGCGGCGATCCGCGTGCAGTGGTCCCGCAGTTCACGGTCGTGGGAGCGCAGGTAGTAGGCCGAGAGCGGCTGCGCGAGCGTCCTCCCGGCGGGGTCGGTCGAGGTGACGGCGTGCACGCCCAGGTCGAGGGGGTCGGCCGCGGCAGCCGTCGCACACGTCCGGCCGGTGTTCACATCGGGGGAGAGGTGATGGGGGAGACCGTGCGAGAGGTCGGGGGAGAGGGGGCCCGGGTCGCCGGCCGCCGATCGCGCTGAACGCAACAGCGTGATCAGGTGGCTTCGTTCGAGGCCGGCCGGCCGTCCGGCCCTCGCACACCACGCGTCGATCAGCGCCTCGACCAGGGGTTCGTTGCCCTCCCCCGGCAGTTGGAACCCCTTCTGCGGGTCGGAAGGGAACCATGCGCTGATGCGTCGGTGGTCGAGGGTCTCCGCCGGCAGCCTCCGATTGACCTCATCGGCGATGGCGCGTCTGGAGCCCTTTGCCCGCGTCTCCAGCTCCCGCATCGCGGCCCACCACCGGAGCCTGGCGTCCATCGTCCGGTGGCCCCTTCTTGCCCGCTGCCCGTTTCATCGCCCGCGGGCACCTCTCCCACCTGCGGAGCAGGGGCCCCGGTGCCCGCTGCGGCCGCTTTCACGGACAGCGTCCGGTCCCCACCGCATGATGCTGCCACACCTCGCCGGACCGCCGGCGGGACATCGTACAAAGGGGTTCACCATGTCCGCGGCCCAGATCCTGGCCCTGCTGCTGGCCGTTTCCCTCGCCCTGAACGTCGCCTTCGTCGTCGGGATCACGGCTCACCGCACCGGCCTCGGCGCGGCACGGGCCGCCCTGGCCGGGGCCGGGGTCATCGGCACCGTGCTCGGCCTGTACTTCGCGGCGGTGGCCGCATACCGCTGAAGGATCTCGCGGAACGGCCCGTTCGGGCTGTCACCGATGGGGCCACCGGACCCGTCACACCCGCGGCTGGCCCACCACCGGCAGTGATGTCGCCGGCCGCGTCCACCAGGTGCTCCGTCAACATGCGCCTCCACTTCGCCGGACCGGGCGGTCGCACCCTCGGGCGCCCCAACACGCCGAGCGCGCCGGGCACTTCACGCCTTGCGGCTTGCCCGGTCGGCGCTCAGGCGACGGTGGGGAAGGGGACGCCCGTGAGCTTCTCGCTCAGCGTGCGCAGTTCGGCGCGGGCCGCCGGGTCGTACGCCTGGGCATCGGCTGTCGCGACCGTCGCGCGGTTGACGTAGAGGCCGGTCTCCTCGGCGAACTGCGGGTCGACGACCATGCGCAGGACGTTCGCCACGCCCTCGGCCAGCGTGCTCTGCGGGGTGAACAGGTGCGTCACGATCTTGGTGGGCATGTACGAGGCCGGGTGCAGCGCGTTGACGGTGACGCCGGTGCCGGCCAGCGCCTCGGCCAGGTCCGTCGTCAGCATGATCTGGCCCAACTTCGCCTGGCAGTAAGCCTGTCCGCCGGACCAGCCGTGCCGCAACTGCACGTTGCCGAAGTCGAACGGCGCCTGGCCGGCCGAGGAGACGTTGACGATCCGGGACGGCGCCGACCGGGTCAGCAGCGGGACGAGTCGGCAGCTGAGGATGTACGTGGACAGGTAGTCGACCTGGAAGGTCAGCTCCAGGCCCTCGTTGCTCTCCCGCCGGGCCAGCTCGACGCCCATACCGGCGTTGTTGACCAGCACGTCGAGCCGGTCCAGGCCGGCGAGCCGGTCGGCGAGGGCATGGATCTCGTCCAGCGAGGCGAAGTCGGCCAGTTCGTAGCTGAGCCGGTCGTTGCCGGTGGCGGTGTGCAGCTCCTCCAGCAGTTGCTCGCCCTTCTCGGCGCTGCGGCCGTGCAGGACGAGTGTCGCCCCCTTCTCGGCCAACCGGTGTGCGAGCGACCGGCCGACGCCGTCGGTCGCGCCGGTGATGAGGATGGTCTGGTCTTCCAAGGACGTCATGTCCTGCCTTTCGGAGAAGGGGGGTTGAAGGGGGTTGGCTGTGTTGTCCCGCGCCGGGTCCGGACAGCGGGGGTGAGGTCCTCCCGGCCGGGGCCTGCCGCCCCGGCCGGGAGGACCTCACCGTCGAGCGGCACGGCTCACTCGGTGTTGACCACGACCGTCTTGGCCTGGAGGTACTCGTTGATGCCCTCCGGGCCCAGCTCACGGCCGTAGCCGGACTCCTTGTAGCCGCCGAAGGACGTCGTGTTCTCGAACATCGCCCAGGAGTTGACCCAGACGATGCCCGCCTCCAGGCGTGCCGCGATCTGGTGCGCGCGCCGCAGGTCGGTGGTGTGCAGGCCGGCCGCCAGTCCGAACGGCGAGCCGTTGGCGATGGCCACCGCCTCGTCCTCGGTGTCGAACGGGGTGATGGTCAGCACCGGGCCGAAGACCTCCTCGCGCGCTATCCGCATCTGCGGGGTGACGTCGGAGAAGACCGTCGGCTGGAAGTAGTAGCCGCGGGCGTCGGCGTCACCCGCGAGACCGGCCGAGCCGCCGGCCCGCAGGACGGCGCCCTCGGCCTTGGCGATGGCGACGTACTCCACCACCCGGTCCAGTTGGGCGCGGTGGGCGAGCGGGCCGAGCACGGTCTGCGGGTCGAGCGGGTCGCCCACGGGCACGACACCGGCCTGGGCCGCCATCCGCGTGACCATCTCGTCGTACACCGGCCGCTGCACCAGCAGGCGCGAGCCGCTCATGCAGAACTGGCCGGTGTTGAAGAAGGCCGCCTGGAAGGCCCATTGGGTGGCGGCGTCCAGGTCCGCGTCGGCGAAGACGATGTTGGCGCCCTTGCCGCCCAGCTCCAGCGTGACCCGCTTGAGGGTGTCGGCGGCGGTGGCGGCCAGCCGCTTGCCGGTGGCGGTGGAGCCGGTGAAGGCCAGCTTGCGGATGTCGGGGTGGGCGGCGAGCCGGGCACCGACGGTGGCGCCGTCGCCGGTGACGACGTTGAAGACGCCGGCCGGCAGCCCCGCCTCGTGCATGATCCCGGCCAGCCGCAGGGTGGACAGCGGCGTCTGCTCGGCCGGCTTGAGCACGAAGGTGTTGCCCGCGGCGAGGGCCGGGGCGATCTTGTTGACGGCCAGGTTGAGCGGGAAGTTGAACGGCGTGATGGCGCCGACCACACCCAGCGGCTCGCGCCGGGTGTAGGCGAGCGACCGGCTGCCGGCCGGGCGGGCGGCGCCCTCCAACTGCTCGACCATGCCGCCGTAGTAGCGGAACAGGTCCGCGGCGCTGGGTACGTCGAAGCCGCGCGTGAAGGTGATGGGCTTGCCGACGTCCAGGGACTCCAGCAGGGCCAGTTCCTCGGCGTGCTCCTCGATGGCGTCGGCGATCCGCAGCAGCACCCGGCCGCGCTGCTTGAGGGTCAGCGCGGGCCACTCGCCGCTCTCGAAGGCGCCCTGTGCGGCGGCGACCGCCTGGTCGAGGTCGGCGACGGTGCCCCACGCGACCCGGCAGATCACCTCCTCGGTCGCCGGATTCACCACGTCGCGGGTCTCCCCGGTCGCCGAGGGAAGGGATTTTCCGTCAATGAAGAGCTGTCCGTCGGTGACGGATTCTGTTGCCTGAATGGTCATGACTGCACTCCTTAGAGCGTTCGAGAGAATCCCATGCGCCTATGGCGGGCCGCCCGCCCGCCGAGGCGAATTCTGGGGTACTGGTGATGCCCGGTCAGGAGAATTCCTGTGCCCTCAACGCTAAAGGAGGGACGCTTTCCGTATCCACATCTCGCGGCAAGCACGGTGAGGCTGCGTTAAGTCGGGTCCGCCCGTAGTCGGCCCGGTCAACTCGCCGTGGATCGGCCCGACTTGCCGATGAGCACATGCACCACCAAGGCCAGTACGCCCAGTCCCGCGCCGGACAGGCAGAGATTGCCGCCCGACAATCCGGCGCCGACGAGGATGCCGCCGAGACCGGCGCCCAGAGCCTGCCCGAAGTAGATGCCGGAGGAGTTGAACGAAATGACCACGCTGGGCAGATGGGGCATCAGCGCGGTCAGGCGGTGGTTGTTGGGAGTGGCAGAGGCCCAGGCCGCCGCGCCGTTGACGACCATGACGGCCATCACCAGTGCCGTGGCGGACACGAAGGACAGCAGCACCGTGGTGACGACCAGGGTGCTGACGCCCAGGGCCAGCGTCCGCTGGGCGCCCCAGCGGTCGGTGAGCCAGCCGCTGCCGAACGCGCCCACGCTGCCGCCGACGCCCCACAGCAGCAGGGTGACGGCCAGTGTGGTGCCCTTGATGCCCGCGGTCCCTTCGAGCACGTCGGCGATGTAGGTGTAGACCATGATGCTGGCCGCGCTGGCGAGCAGCATGAAGCTCACGATGGCGACGACCCGGCCGTGGGTGAGCACCCGCAGCCGCTCGCCCAGCGCGACGGCCGGCGGCAGCGGCAGCGTCGGCAGGGTGGCCATCAGGCCGAGCAGCGCGATCAGGCCGACGGCGGCGACGAAGAGCAGGCTGGCCTGCCAGGAGACGTGCTGGCCGATGGCCGTGCCGATGGGCACGCCGAAGACCGTGCCGACCGTGAGGCCGCCCAGGATCACCGCGAGGGCCTGGCCGCGGCGGGCCGGTCCGGCCAACGCGGCCGCGGCGGCGGAGGCGTTGGGGGTGTAGAGCGCGGCGCCGAGTCCGGCCGCCACACGCGCCACCAGCAGCAGCGTCAGGTTGGGGGCGGCGGCCGAGGCCACGTTCGCCAGGACGAACAGGGTCAGCGCGAAGGCCATCAGCGGCTTGCGCGGGAGCTTGCTGGTGAAGGAGGCGAGGAAGGGGGCGGTGACCGCGTACGTCAGGGAGAACGCGGTGATCACCTGGCCGGCGGCGCCGGTCGATTCGTGGAGGCCGTGCGCGATCTGCGGAAGGATGCCGCCGAGCACGAACGAGTCGGTGCCCATGGCGAAGGAGCCGAGGGCGAGGACCGCCACGGGTCGGGCCCAACTCGTGGGCGGGGCCTGGGGCTCTGAGGTCACGGGCCGGGTGGGGTTCCCGGCAGTCTGTCCAGTGGTCATGCTGCCAGAGTGCTGAGAGTCAGGGCGCTGGTACAGAGGGCCACTTATGCTGGTGCCACAAGCACCACGACAAGGCCGGGACCGGTGCCTGACGGCGGGCCGCTCGCAGCGAGGTACCTCCATGGACAATATGACCCAGCGTGAGTTACTGGCCGGGTTCCTGCGCTCGCGCCGGGAGATGCTGCGGCCGGAGGAGGCCGGGATCGAGCCGGGGCCGCGGCGCAGGACTCCGGGGTTGCGGCGCGAGGAGGTCGCGCAGATGTCCGGGGTGAGCGTGACCTGGTACACCTGGCTGGAGCAGGGCCGGAAGATCACCGTCAGCGGCCAGGTGCTGGAGGGGCTGGCGCGCGCCCTGCGGCTGTCGGCGGCCGAGCGCCGCCACTTGTACACGCTGGCCGGAGTGGCGCTCTCGCAGGACACCCCGCAGCCGGCGGTCGTCAACCCGACGCTGCGGGCCCTGGTGGAGACCCTCGACCCCAACCCGGCGCACGTCACGAACATCTGCTGGGACCTGCTGGCGTACAACCGGGCCTACGAGCAGTTGGTCGGCGGTCTGGACGGGCTGCCGGACGAGCAGCGCAACAGCATCTGGCTGCTGTTCACCCGGCCCTCGATGCGGACGCTGCTGGTCGACTGGCAGCGGGAGGCCAAGGACATCCTCGGGCAGTTCCGCGCCTCGGTGGGGCGCTGTCCGAACGACCCGCGGGTGCGGGAGCTGCTGGAGGCGCTCGCCGCGGCCAGCCCGGACTTCGTGGCGATGTGGTCCGAGCATCCGGTGCAGGCGTACGCCCCGGCGATGAAGCGGTTCCAGCACCCGATGGCCGGCCGGGTCACCTTCAACACCACGAAGCTGACGGTCGCGGAGGACCACAACCAGCACCTGGTGGTCTTCCTGCCCGCCTCGCCCACCGACGCGCAGGCCATGCAGGAACTGACGCTCACCGGCACCGCCGGGTCGTCCGCGCCGTAGGCTCGCGGCCTCCCGGGGCCGGGAGCCCGGCCCCGCGTCAGGGCATGCCGAAGCGCCCCGTCGCACCGGCCCGGGACGGGGCCGGTACGGCGGGGCGCCTGGCCGGGGCGCCGGGAGCCGGGTTCAGCCCGCCAGCGGCATCCCGGCGTCCACCAGGCTCATGAACGGCTCAAGGCCGCCCAGTCGCAGCGCCCGGCGCACCGGGAAGGCGGCGCCGTCCACGATCACCTCGGTGCCCGGGGCGAGTTGCTGCTGGCCCAGGGCCAGGCAGCGGACGGCGGCGCCCGTCACCGACGTGAGTTCCGCCAGGTGCAGCACCACCCGGCGCACCGTGCCGGCCGCGATCCGGTCCAGCAGCTCGCGCAGTTGGGCGGTGTCCTCGTCCCGCAGGTCGCCGCGCAGATGCAGCGCCGCGGTCGTGCCGGAGAAGGCGAGGTATGCCTCGAAAGCCATGTCCGTTCCCCTCATGTGGGTCGAATGGGTGGCGCGGTACGGCCGGCGGCGCGGTGGCGCCGCCGACCGGTTCTCAGCGGGCCGTCAGGACGGCCACGCTGTGCCCGGTGAGCTGGAGCGAGCTGCGGCTGAGCGCCGGCTCCTGCCCGGGCGGATAGCTGTCCAGCGGGGCGGGCGCGCCGGTGTCCATGGACAGGTGCCAGCGCGTGCCGGGCGGCGGCAGCGGCAGCCGGACGGTACGCCGGGCGCCGCCGGTGTTGGCCGCCAGGTACACCGTGTCCGCCGGTCCCGCGGGCTGCTGCTGGTGCAGCAGGACCGCCAACAGGGTCGACGACGGGCGCCAGTCGGGCTGCCCCGGCGTCTCGCCGTGCCAGCTCACCGGCGGGTAGCTCCACCCGTCGGGCAGGTCGCCGTCCGGGTGGGCGGTGCGCCGCAGCACCGGGTGCGCCCGGCGGAAGGCGATGCAGTGGGTGACGAAGCGCAGCAGCGCCGCGTGGCTCCCGGTGTGCGACCAGTCCAGCCAACTCAGGCCCGAGTCCTGGCTGTAGGCGTTGTTGTTGCCCCGCTGTGTCCGTCCGAACTCGTCGCCGGCCAGCAGCATCGGGATGCCGGCGCTGGTCAGCAGGAGCAACAGCGCGTTGCGGCGCTGCCGTTCGCGCAGCCGCAGCACGACGTGGTCCTCGGTCGGCCCCTCGTAGCCGCAGTTCCAGCTCTCCTCGTCGGGGATGCCGTCGCGGCCGCCCTCGCCGTTGGCCTCGTTGTGCCGCCGGTCGTAGGACGTCCAGTCGGCGAGGGTGAGGCCGTCGTGGCAGGTGATGTAGTTGACCGAGGCGGTGGTGGGACGGCCCGTGTACAGGTCGGGGGAGCCGACGAAGCGGGTCGCGAAGTCGCCGGTGCTGCCGCGCCTGCCGAGCAGGAAGCGCCGTACGGTGTCGCGGTAGCGGCCGTTCCACTCGCTCCACCGGCCGTGGCCGGGGAAGGAGCCCACCTGGTCGACGCCGGTGGCGTCGGTCGCCTCGGCGATCAGCAGCCGTCCGGCCAGCACCGGGTCGTGCGCGACGGCCGCGAGCAGCGGCGGATCGTCCAGGACCCGGCCGTCGGTTCCCCGGGCGAGGATGGACGCCATGTCGAAGCGGAAGCCGTCCACGTCGTAGCGGGTGACCCAGTCGCGCAGGCAGTCCAGGACGAGTTCCCCGGTGACCGGGTGGTTGGCGTTGACGGTGTTGCCGGTGGCGGTGAGGTTGAGCGGCTCGCCGTCCGGTGACAACAGGTAGTACGCCGACTCGTCCAGGCCGCGCAAGGAGAGCACCGGTCCGCCGCGGCCGCCCTCCGCGGTGTGGTTGAACACCACGTCGAGCACCACCTGGATGCCCGCCCGGTGCAACTCCGCCACCAGTTCCCGGAATTCGCTGTCGGCGCCGCCCGGGGTGGGATCGGTGGCGTAGGCCGACTTCGGCGCGAAGAAGCCGACCGGGTTGTAGCCCCAGAAGTTGGGCAGCGGGGCGCCGGTCTCCGGCGAGGCGTACGTGTTGTCGGTCTCGTCGAATTCCGCGATCGGCAGCAATTCCACGCAGTTGACGCCCAGTTCGCGTAAGTACGGGATCTTCTCGCGGAGCCCGGCGAAGGTGCCCGGGTGGCGTACGCCCGAACTGGGGTCGCGGGTGAACCCGCGCACGTGCGCTTCGTAGACGACCAGGTCGGCCGGGTCGATCAGCGGCCTGGGCACGACCGGCGGTCCCGGCGCGGCGAGCACCCGGGAGCGGTAGCGCGGCCGTTCGCCCCACGCCCCCGCCCCGGCCAGCCCCCGCGCGTACGGGTCGAGCAGCACCGGCGAGCGGGTGCCCGGCGGGCACTCGACGCGGTAGCCGTAGTCGAAGCGGTCCGGGCCGGCGCCGTACAGCCGGGCGGTGTGGACGGTGCCGATCCGGCCCTCGTCGGGGAAGGGGTACTCGGCCAGGACGGTGCCGCTGCCGGGGTCCATCAGCACCAGCCACAGGCGCCGCGCGCCCCGCGCGTGCACCGCGAAGTTGACCGCGCCGGGTATCGGGGTGGCGCCGAACGGCTGGGCCTGGCCCGGGCCGACGCGCAGCCCGTCCAGGAGCGGCGGCGCCTGCCCGGAGGTGACGGTGGTGGTCATCGCGGCCTACTCCCCGGCCGGGCGCAGCCGCGCCCGGACCAGGTGCCGGGCGCGGTCCCGGGGGAGCCGCACGGTCATCGACGCGGGGTCGAAGTCGTCGTACGGCGCCCCGTCCACGCGGACCGACTCCAGTTCCACCCGGCCGGCCGGCAGCACGTCGGGGGCGACGCGCAGCAGCCCCTGCGGGTAGTCGGCGTCCACGCGCGGCCTGAACCACAGGTCCAGCGGCTCGCGGTGCACCAGCAGCCGCCCGTACACCTCGGCCAGATAGGCCAGTTCGGCCTTGTGGTACATGCTCATCGCGTGGCTGCCCTTGAGCCGCTCGTTGCCGACGTGGTACGGGATGCCGTCGGCGAGCACGGTGAAGTGGACGGCCCCCTCGTCGTGGTCGAGGAAGAAGGCGTTGTAGAAGCCGGACGCCTCCTCGGCGTGCCGCAGGAAGCCGTCGTCGCCGGTGTGCCCGGCCAGCACCAGGTAGGCCAGGATGGCCTGTTCCTGCTGCCACCAGGTCTTGTGGTCGTGCCAGACGAAGGCATGCCGGCCCTGCTCCGGCTGCCGCTCCACCATGTCGTACCAGCCGCCGCGCCGCGGGTCCCGGCCGACGTCCGGCATGGTGCGGCCGATGCGTTCGGCCAGTTCGCGGTAGGCGGGCTTGGGCGTCGCGGCGTTCATCCGCATGAGGTTCCAGGCGATCTTCAGGTTGTGGCCCACCACGGCCCGGTCCTGCTGCCACCCCCAGGACCGGTCCGGTGTCCAGTCGGCGTGGAAGCGCTCGTCGACGAACGGGCTGCCGCCCGCCGACCGGTCCGGCATGTGCGTGACGATCATGTCGAAGGTGTGCTCCAGCATGCGCCGGTACCGCTCGTCGCCCGTCGCGCTGTAGAGGTTGAAAAGGTAGGCGGGGGCGTGGTCGCCCACCGAATTCCAGTTCTTCCGGGAGCGGTTGGGGCCCAGCGACGCGTGGTGCGGGTCGAGCGTGACCGGGTCGATGTGCGAGTAGTAGCCGCCCAGCCGCCGGTCGGCGAAGAACCTCTCGAAGAGCCGGACGGTGCCCTCGATGTCGGCCAGCAGGGTCGGCGCGCCGGTCAGCCGGTAGGTCTGCACGAGGCCCACCAGCGCGTAGATCTGCTCGTACGCCGGGATCGCGCGGTAGTCGTCGCCGAACTCCGAGGCGTAGAAGGCACGCGGGCGCGGGCCGCCGACGTCCAGGCCGTGGTACCAGGAGACGACGTCCTCGACCGGGTCGACCGAGCGCAGGTGGTCGTGGAGATAGTGCGCCCCGGCCTCGGCCACGTCGAGGAAGTCCTCCTCGCCGGTGAGGGTGAAGGCCGACGCCATCCCGTAGACCATCCGCGAGATGGTGTCGGTCTCCTGGACGTGGACGGCGGTCTTGTCGCCGCCGCCGCGGATCTCGGTGCGGTAGTCGGCGAAGTCGATCGGCCCGTCCCCGAATTGGGACCGGCGGTAGAAACGGGCGAACTGGCGGAGCTGCTCGGTCCACCAGCCGGGCGATTCGTACGGTGGCGGCTCGCCCGGCCCGCTGACCACGACGATCGCGGTGGCCTGGTGGTGCAGCCCGCTTTCGCGCGGGTAGACCGGGCCGTGGCTGAAGACGAAGGCGCCGGGGGCCAGCAGGTCGTCCAGCCGTCCGGTGACGTCCTGGTACGGGTCGCCGAGATTGCGCAGCCGCTGCCCGTAGGTGACGTCGGTCAGATGGACGGTGACGACGCCGCCGCCGGGCGTGCGCAGCTCCACTTGGCGTCCCCGGCGGGCCAGGACCAGGCCCGCCACGGTGTCGGAGAAGGTGAAGTCCAGGTCAACGCCCATGGCCGGCCTCGCGTAAGGTCGGGCCGGCGTCCGGGGCGCGGCGGCGCGGTGCGGGGCGGTTCACACCGGCACCGCCTGGACGTCGAGCAGGTCGATGACACCGCGGGCCAGCAGGTGGCAGTCCTCGACCGTACGGCTGGTCACCAGGTCGCCGTCGATCACCAGGTCCTGCTCGATGTAGTGGGCGCCCATGTTGCGCACGTCGCCCACCAGGTTGTTGTGGCAGGTGACGGGGCGGTCGCGGACCAGGTCGGGCGCGGAGGACAGCAGCAGCAGTCCGTGGCAGGAGAACGCCTTGACCAGGTTCGGCATCCGGAAGGCGCGCCGCAACAGGTCCACGGCGGGTGCGGGTACGCCCAGGTCGTCGGTGTAGCGCAGCCGGTCGGAGACCATGCCGGCCGGGATCACGAGCGCCGACAGGCGGGACAGCTCGCCGTAGTCGAGCGCTTCGAGGTCGCCCGCCACCGTGATCGGCGCGCGGGTCTCGTGGCCGGTGAAGGTGAGGGACTGCTGGCCCCACAGCCGGGTCAGCAGGACGACCTCGGCTCCCTCCTCGGCGAAACGGCGGCGGTAGTAGGAGATCTCGTCCTCGACGAAGTCGCTCTCCAGAAGAAGTCCGATGCGTCTTCCGACAAGACGCCCGGACCGGTTCGCTAGGGCCTCGGCCATGGTTGTGTCCTTCAATCGGGTCGATCGGGGGCGCCGCGGGGCCGGTGCCGGCGGAGGCGGGGACGGCGGGGAGGCCGGGCCCGCGCCCACCGGGCGCCGGCCCCGCGGCGCAGGGTCACAGGCGGGCGAGCGCGCCGACCGGCGGCTGCTGCTCGAAGGCGATGCTGCGGATGCGGGGCACGCCGTCCTGGAGCACCACCCACCAGATCTGGCAGTTGGTGTCGTGCCGCGGGGCGGCGTCGCTCCCCGCGCTCCCGGTACGGAGTTCCGCAACCGGAGCGGCGGCCGCGTCAAGGGCGGCGCCGGCCCGGGTGATGGTCACCTGGGCGTGGATCGGGGAGACGAGCTGGATGCGGACCTCCTCGGCGGGGCGGTCGCCGAGGAAGCCGGCGCCACCCGCCCGCCGGCGGTACCAGGTCCTGAACTCCTCGAAGTGGCCCTGGAATTCGTCGGTGCCGCGCACCGTGCGGCCGGGCAGTTCGAGCAGCAGGCCGTTGGCCAGGTGCGGCAGCAGGTCGGCCGCGGAAGGGCGGCGGGCCAGCGCGGCGCGCCACTGGTCGACGAGCCTGCGGACCCCCGGTACCGACAGCGCGGTCCTGCGGGCCGGCTCGGATGATTCCATGGTGGTGTCGTCCTCCTTCGTCGTCTTGTCCGGACTCAGTCGGTGTCCAGGTCGATGAGGTACGGGCCGTCGAAGGCGAGCATCGCCTCGACGGCGTCGGCCACCTGGTCGGGCCGCTCGACCCGGCGGCCGGGCACGCCCAGGGAGGCGGCCAGGTCGGTGAAGCGGATCGCCGGGTTCGACAGGTCGAAGGCCGAGGGGGCGGTGTGCGGGGCGATGCCCAGGCTGTTCCAGTACTGCTCGATGTTGAGGTCGAGCAGCCGGTAGCGGTGGTTGTTGCAGATGACGAACTTCGCGCCGATGTTGTAGCGCGCCGCCGTCCACAGGGCCTGGATGGTGTACATGCTGCCGCCGTCGCCGGTGAAGCCGACCACCGGCAGCTCGGGACGGGCCAGCTTGATGCCGAGCGCGCCCGGGATGCCGACGCCCAGCGAGCCGCCGCGGGTCTGGAAGAACCGGCCGGGCTCCCTGGGCGGCAGGTACCGCGCCAGCGGGCCGGACGCGGTCAGCGCCTCGTCGAAGACGGCGAGTTCCGCCGGGGCGCGTTCGGCCAGCGTGCGGACGAACAGGTCCAGGACGGAGCCGTCACCGGCGCCGCGCGCAAGGGGGGTCGGCCGCTGCCGGTAGGGCGCGCCGCCCGGGGACTGCCGGTCCAGTGCGCCGGCCAGCGCCCCCAGGGCGAGCTTGGGGTCGGCCACCAGGCCGAGGTCGACGGGGAAGTTCTTCGCGATCTCGTACGCGTCCAGGTCGATGTGGACGATTCGCCGCGTCCTCGCGGAAGGGGCTGTCCAGGGACGGGAACACCTCCGGGAAGAGATAGGTGCCCACGACCAGGACGGAGTCGGCCTCGGCGACCACCTTGGCGCTGTCGGCGCCGAACATGTGGCCCAGTTGGCCGCCGTACAGCGGGTGCGTGGTGTCGAAGTTGACCTCCGATGAGTTGACGCCCCACACCGGGGCGCCCAACCGCTCGGCGACCGCGGTGAGTTCGGCCTGCGCCCCGCTGACGGCCACCCCGTCGCCCATCAGGATCAGCGGCCGCTGCCCGGCCAGCAGAGTGCGCGCGGCGCGCTCCACCAGCTCGGGCGGCGGCGCCGACCGGGTGTCGGGCAGCGAGGTGGGCATCACCGGCTCGGTGGTGACCTGGTCCAGCACGTCCGCCGGTACGACGACCAGCACCGGGCCGCGCGGCGGGGTCATGGCGATCTTGACGGCCCGCCGCAGCACCCGCAGCGTGGAGGCCGGGTCGAGGACGCGGGTGGCGTACTTGGTCACGGGCTCCGCCATCGCCACCAGGTCGGCGGCCATCTGGGAGTCCATGGCGTCGTAGCGGATACCGGCGTCGCCGGCCAGCACCACCAGCGGTGAGCCACCGCGTTTGGCCTGGTAGAGCATGCCGATGCCGTTGCCCAGGCCCACTCCGGTGTGGAGCTGGACCAGGGCGGGCCGCTGGGTGGCGCGTGCGTATCCGTCGGCCATGCCTACCGCCACGCTCTCGTGGAGGGCCAGCAGGTAGGACATCCCGGAGCGGCCCGCCTCGTCGAGGAAGCCCTGCTCCACGGTGCCCGGGTTGCCGAACATGTAGGTGATGCCGTCGGCCGCGAACTGCTCGTAGATCGCGGTCTTCCCTGGTCTCGCTCGCATGATCACTGCTCCTGGTCGTGGTGGGGTGAGCGGTTACCAGCCGTGGCGGCGCAGGCCGTTCTCCAGTACCTGCACCAGGAGTTCACCGCTGGGGGCGGAGTCCGGCGTGGAGCGGGCGGTGACGAACGGGTGGTCGACGATGACCGAGGTCTCCTTGCCGACGTTGCCGTGGAAGCCGCCGTCGGGGCCGGTCGCGTCGCGCAGGATGTACTCCAGGGGGTACGGCGGCGGGCCCATGTTGAAGTCGACGCCGACGAAGCCGGTGCCGTCCTTGTAGTCGTACTCCTTGGGGTGGCCGGTGACGTGCTTGCCCTGGATCAGGCTGGCGCGGGTCTCCAGGTCGCGGGCGAAGGCCAGCACGGCGACGCCGTAGCACTCGGCCAGGATCGGCTTGTCCACGGCGGCGAAGGCCAGGACCACCTCGTGCAGCCGCTCGTTGTTGGCGAGGTCCACGATCGGGCCGCTGCCGCCGACGATGACCAGCGCGTCGAAGCCGGCGACCAGGTCGCCGACGGCCGCGTCGCGCAGGCGGTGGTACTCCTCCAGCTCCCGCAGGTGGTTCAGCGAGCTGAAGTAGGGGCGCTCGGGGATGAGCTGCTCAAGGCTGAGCGGATTGTCCAGGCGGGTCGAGCCGTCGATCTCCCGGACCTTGCGGGCCATGTCCCGGGTGGTGACGGAACGGCCCAGCGGGGGGTCGATGTAATCGGGGTCGTAGCTCGGCGGCAGCGCGGGGGCGCGCTTGCCGGTGGGAGTGGCGAAGGTGGTGCGGTAGCCGCGGGCGTCGAACGCCTCGACGGGACCGACGAGTTCTTCTCCCCAATAGCCGTATTCGGAGAGCACCACCAGGATACGTTTCGACACAAAGATCTCCCGGGTTCATGGTTCGTTGAATGGGGAACGAATCCCGCGCTTTCGCTGCGGGAAGGGCCCGTAAAGGCCGCCGAACGAGTCCGAGTCAACTCCCGGGTCCCCGGCAGCGGCAAGAGCCGGATGCCGCGCGGTGACTACTTGTAGAAGTTGCCGGAATAGCGCGGAAGCCGGCAGGGCCATTCCGCGACTGTGTTAAGTCCGCGAAGTGTGCCGCCAGTTGTTCGCATCTCTTTGTTCTGAACCTGATCACTCACATCATGTCGGCATCGTAGGAGAAGAGGTGACGGACCATGATTGGGCGATTGGGAATTGACGAAGTCACGCCCACAGTCGACGACGGCCGCTATCCGTCGAAGGCAGTTGTCGGCGAGCACATACCGGTAGCTGCCACCATTTGGCGCGAAGGGCATGACGCCTTGGCCGCCGCGGTGGTCTGGCGGGGACCAGGACCCGGCGGCGCCCGCGAGGTGCTGCCGATGACGCTGGCCGACGCCGGGAACGACCGCTGGACGGCCGTCGCCGTGCCGGACCGGCCCGGCGTGTGCAGCTACCGCATCGAGGCGTGGAGCGACCCGTGGGCGACCTGGCGGCACGGAATGCTCGCCAAGCTGGAC
Source organism: uncultured Actinomycetota bacterium (assembly GCA_963820715.1). Lineage (GTDB taxonomy): Bacteria > Actinomycetota > Actinomycetes > Streptomycetales > Streptomycetaceae > Actinacidiphila. Next base: position 28,343 of record CAWGAU010000019.1, read on the forward strand.
GCGGGCCGGACCGCGGACGAGCTCGCCAACGAACTGGAAAGCGGCGCACGGCTGTTGGAGCGGCATGCCGAGCAGGCCGCGGCCGGCCGGGCCGGCGCGGGCCGGGCCGGGGCCGACGGCGCGGGCGCGGACCGGGCGTGGCTGCGCCGCGCCGCCGACGCGCTGCGCGACGGGCGGGCGCCGCTCGCCGACCGTGTCCTGGCGGCCCTGGCCGACCGCACCACGCGGATCGCCGCCGACCACCCGCTGCGCGAACTGCTCACCCGCAGCCGCGAGTTCCAGATCCAGGTGGACCGCAGGCGTGCGCTGACCGGCGCCTGGTACGAGCTGTTCCCGCGCTCCACCGGCGGTCACGACGCGCACGGAGCGCCCGTGCACGGCACCTTCGCCACCGCCGCGGCGCACCTGCCGCGGGTGGCGCAGATGGGCTTCGACGTCGTCTATCTGCCGCCGGTCCACCCGATCGGCGCGACCCATCGCAAGGGACCGGACAACGCGCTGACCGCCGCCCCCGGCGACGTCGGCTCCCCCTGGGCGATCGGCTCGGCCGACGGCGGCCACGACGCGGTCCACCCGGAACTGGGCACGCTGGAGGACTTCGACCTCCTCGTCGCCGAGGCCGGGCGGCTCGGCCTGGAGATCGCCCTGGACCTGGCCCTGCAGTGCTCTCCGGACCACCCGTGGGTGACCTCCCACCCGCAGTGGTTCACCCCGCGGCCGGACGGCACCATCGCCTTCGCCGAGAATCCGCCCAAGCAGTACCAGGACATCTACCCGCTCGACTTCGACCGCGACCCGGTGGGCCTGTACGAGGAGTTGCTGCGGGTCGTGCTGTTCTGGGTCGAGCACGGGGTGCGGATCTTCCGGGTGGACAACCCGCACACCAAGCCCCGGGACTTCTGGCACTGGCTGATCCGCACCGTCAAGGGCAGCCACCCCGATGTGCTGTTCCTGGCCGAGGCGTTCACCCGGCCCGCCGTCCTCAAGGGGCTGGCGAGGGCCGGATTCACCCAGTCCTACACGTACTTCACCTGGCGCACGACGAAGTCGGAGCTGACCGGGTACCTGACCGAACTGGTCGGCTCGGTGGACTTCCTGCACCCCAACTTCTTCGTCAACACCCCCGACATCCTGCCGGTCCACCTCCAGCAGGGCTCACCGGCCGTCTTCGCCTCCCGGGCGGCCCTGGCCGCCCTCCTCTCGCCGACCTGGGGCGTGTACTCGGGCTTCGAGGTGTACGAGAACGAGGCGCTGGAGGACGGCGGCGAGGAGTACGCGCACGCGGAGAAGTACGAACTGTGCCCCCGCGACTGGGCGGCGGCCGTCGCCGAGGGCCGCAGCCTGGAGCCGTGGATCACCACGCTCAACCGGCTGCGCCGCGAGCACCCGGCGCTGGGCGAGCTGCGCACCCTGCGCTTCCACGACATCGCGCACGACGCGTTGATCGCGTTCTCCAAGACCGACCCGGCCACCGGCGACGCCGTGCTCTGCGTGGTCTCGCTCGCCCCCGACGGCCCTGCGGCCGGCCGGCTGGAGCTGCGCGGGCCGATGCCCGGCGCGGACCTCGACGGCACGGTCACCGCGCTGGACGCGCTGACCGGCGAGAAGGTCCGGCTCGGCGACGGCACGGTCACCATCCCCGCGGGCGGCCCGGTCGCCCGGATCTTCACCTGGAGCAGTCATGGCTGACGAAGTCACCGACGGAATCGTCGTCCCGCACACCGCGGACGAGTACGGCAGCGCGCGCGCCATGCCGGTCGAACCGGACTGGTTCAAGCGGGCGGTCTTCTACGAGGTGCTGGTCCGTTCCTTCTACGACAGCGACGGCGACGGCACCGGCGACATGCGCGGCCTGACCGAGAAGCTGGACTACCTCAAGTGGCTGAGCGTGGACTGCTTATGGCTGCCGCCGTTCTACGCGTCACCCCTGCGCGACGGCGGCTACGACATCAGCGACTACCGCAGGATTCGTCCGGAGCACGGCACGATGGAGGATTTCATCGAGCTGCTGGACGCCGCGCACGCCCGCGGCCTGCGGGTCATCACCGACCTGGTGATGAACCACACCTCCGACCAGCACCTGTGGTTCCAGGAGTCCCGGCAGCACCCGGACGGGCCGTACGGCGACTTCTACGTCTGGGCGGACGACGACCGCGGCTACCCCGACGCGCGGGTCATCTTCGTCGACACCGAGAACTCCAACTGGACCTTCGACCCGGTGCGCAAGCAGTACTTCTTCCACCGCTTCTTCAGCCACCAGCCCGACCTCAACTACGAAAACCCCAAGGTCCAGGACGCGATGCTGGACGTGCTGCGCTTCTGGCTGGACCTGGGGATCGACGGCTTCCGGCTGGACGCGGTGCCCTATCTCTTCGTGGAGGAGGGCACCAACGGCGAGAACCTGCCGCGCACCCACGCCTTCCTGAAGATGGTCCGCAAGATCGTGGACGACGAGTACCCCGGCCGGGTGCTGCTGGCGGAGGCCAACCAGTGGCCCAAGGACGCGGTGGAGTACTTCGGCGACCCGGCCGGCGGCGGCGACGAGGCCCATATGGCCTTCCACTTCCCGCTGATGCCCCGCATCTTCATGGCACTGCGGATGGCCGACAGCCGGCCGATCACCGAGATACTCGCCCAGACCCCGGCCATTCCCTCCGGCAGCCAGTGGGGCATCTTCCTGCGCAACCACGACGAGTTGACGCTGGAGATGGTCACCGAGGTCGAACGCGCCTACATCTACTCGCAGTACGCGCGCGAGCCGCGGATGCGGGCCAACATCGGCATCCGCCGCCGGCTGGCGCCGCTGCTGGACAACGACCGCAACCAGATCGAGCTGCTGACCGCGCTGCTGCTGTCGCTGCCCGGCTCGCCCGTCCTCTACTACGGGGACGAGATCGGCATGGGCGACAACATCTGGCTCAACGACCGCGACGGCGTCCGTACGCCCATGCAGTGGACGCCCGACCGCAACGCCGGATTCTCCACCGCGGACCCGGGACGGCTGATCCTCCCCGTCGTCTCCGGCCTCACCTACGGCTTCGCGTCGGTCAACGTGGAGGCCCAACTCGCCGCGCCCGCCTCGCTGCTGCACTGGACGCAGGCCATGCTCACGGTGCGCCGCAGGCACCCCGCCTTCGGCCTGGGCACCTTCGAGCCGCTGGAGACGGGCAACAACAGCGTGCTGGCGTACGCCCGGCGGCTGAAGCGGGAGGACGGGCCCGACGACCTCATGGTGTGCGTCAACAACCTCTCCCGGCACCCGCAGCCGGTGGCGCTCGACCTCAGCGAGGCGGCGGGCGCCGTGCCCAGCGAGGTCACCGGCGCCGTCGCGTTCCACGCCATCACCGAGGCGCCCTACCAACTGTCCCTCGGCGGCCACGGGTTCCTCTGGCTGAGTGTGCAGGCGCCCGGCGACACGGGCGCCGCGGCCGCCGAAAACGCGGCCGCCGAAAACGCGGCCGCCGAAAACGCGGCCGCCGAAAACGCGGCCGCCGAAAACGCGGCCGCCGAAGGCGCGCCCGGACACGCGGCCGGTGACGCGACCGGCGCCCACGGCGCCGGCTGAGCCGCTGCGCGCCGCCCCCGTCCGGTACCGCAGTCGTCACGAACGGATTCCCCGACCATGATGTCCATGCCCGACCTGGCCGCCGCCCTCACCGCCTGGCTGCCGAGCCAGCCGTGGTTCCCCGCCAAGGGGCGCTCGCCGGTCCGTACCGAGGTGCTGCACATCCACCCCTTCACCCCCGCGGGCGACGCCCCGGCCGAGGACGTCCGCGGGGTCGTCGCCGTGGTGCGCGTGCACTTCGCCGGCGGCGGCGCCCCCGGCACCTTCCAGGTGCCGCTGGGCATACGCCCGTCCCTGCCCGCCGGACCGCGCCTGCCGGTGGTCGCCGAGCGCCCCGGCGTCGTGCTGTACGACGCGCTCGGCGACCCGGAGCTGGTGGACGCGCTGGTACGGCGGATCACCGCCGGACCGAGGCCGCCGGGCCTCTACCCCGAACAGGGCCTGCCAGGACCCCGGTTGCCCGCCCGGCGGCTGCGCTCGCGGCCGCTGGGCGTCGAGCAGAGCAACACCTCGGTGCTGATCGAGGACCAGTACCTGCTCAAGGTCTTCCGGCGGCTGGAGCCGGGTACCAACCCGGACCTGGAGGTCCAGCGGCTGCTGCGGGACGCCGGCTCGCAGAGCGCCCCGAAACTGCTGGGCGCGCTGGCCGGCCGGTTGGGCGGCACCCGCGCCACCTTCGCCGTCCTCCAGGAGTACGTCGCCGACGCGGAGGAGGGCTGGCAGAGCGCGCTGGCGGACCTGCGGGGGCCCGGCGGCGGGGCCGGGGAGGACACGCCCGTACCGGGCGACGGGCACCCGGCCGCCGGCTTCGCCACCGCGGTCCTCGGGCTGGGCGGCGCGATCGCACAGGTCCACCGGGAGTTGGCCCGCGCCGGCGGGACCACCGCGGTGACCGAGTCGGGTACGGCGCTGCTGGCGGCCGCGATGACGGCCCGGTTGGAGGCGGCCCTGACCGAAGTGCCGCGCCTGGCGCCCTACACCGGGCAGGTACGGGCCGCCTTCGCCGCGGTGGCCGGGCTGCCCGTGGAGGACCTGTGGCCCGACCAGCGCGTCCACGGCGACCTGCACCTCGGGCAGGTCCTGCGCACCGGGCGCCGCTGGCGGGTCGTGGACTTCGAAGGTGAGCCGAACGCGCCGCTGAGCGAGCGGCGCGCCCGGCAGTCGCCGCTGAAGGACATCGCGGGCATGCTGCGGTCCTTCGACTACGCCGCCCATCACGACGGTGTCCACGCAGGGCCGGCCGCCGGAGCAACTCCCCCCGGCGGCCCGGCAGTCGGCGGCCGGCCGGCCCCGGACGGCCCGCGGGAGGCGGCCCGCAACGCCTGGGCCGTCCGCCACCAGGACGCCTTCTGCGCGGGGTACGCGGCCGTCGCGGGCCGCGACCCGCGGGAATTCGGCGTCCTTCTCACCGCCCACCTGCTCGACAAGGCGGTGTACGAGACGGTTTACGAAACCCGGCGTCGTCCGGAGTGGGCGACTATTCCGCTGGCGGCCGTCGCCCGATTGACCGCGGACCGCACCCACTCTCGGGCCGCCTGATCACTTGGCACGACCGATAGACGATTCAATTTACCCGCCACGACCGTTCCTACACCTGCGGGATTACCGCAGAACGGGATCGGACGAGGTACGTGGCGGCGAATCGGCGCACCGGTGCGGAAGCCACCCCCGGCCGCCCTTACGGGCGGCATAGCACGACCGGTTTTTTCTCTCTGCAACGGGTCGCAACTACGTTAACTCCGCATTGCAGGTATCGCGTGGCCGTAGGAAGCTGCGAGTGCCTTCGCCGCGAAGATCACAGACTCAGAAAGGATTTCCGATGCAGCCTGATATGCCGGAACCGATGCACAGTCATGAGGGATTATTACCCTTTGCGGCAGACGCGTTCAGTACGATGTTACGTTCCGATCAGCGGCGCTGGGCGGAGATATACCTCCGTGGGCTGCTTCTCGCCGACGGGAGAAAGTCGGTTCGCCGGATAGCCGACAGCATGCCGGTCGACCGGGCGAACCAGTCGCTCCAGCAGTTCATCAACCAGAGCCCGTGGGACTGGGAACCGGTACGGGCCCGGATCGCGGGGCGGGTCGAGGACGTGATCCGCCCCGACGCCTGGGTGATCAACCGCGTGGTCATCCCCAAGCGGGGCGACCGCTCCGTCGGCGTGCAACGACGCTTCGTCCCCGAGTTCGGCCGCACCGTCAACAGCCAGCTCGTCCTGGGCGTCTCGCTCGCCTCGGAGCACGCGAACGTGCCGGTGGACTGGCGTATCGCGCTGGTCGGCGGATGGTCCACCGACCCCGCCCTGCGCCGGGCGGCGTACATCCCGGACACGGTGACCGCGAAACCGGAGTGGGCGGAGAACGCCGAGATGCTGGAGGAGATGGTCGCCCGCTGGGAGTTGCCGCCGGTGCCCGTCGTCGGGGACCTCCGGCACATTCCCGACGCCGGGCGGTTGATGTCCGAACTCGCCGCGCGGGGCCTGGAGTACGCCTTCCAGGTCGACGCCACCTTCCCGATCGTCGCCAATACGCCGATGGCGCTGCCCACCGCACAGCGGCCGCTCCGCCCGGCCTGCGGCAGCCCCGAGGTCATCACCGTGCGCAGCCGCTTCGAGGCCATCACCGCGCACCCGGCCGTTCCGCAGGCCCGCGTCCCGGCCGGCCCGTCGGCCTGCACCGAGGCCCTGCGAGGCCGACTGCTATCGTCAATCGCTAGTCTTTTCCACTCCCGCGCCGCGCCGGACGCCTCGTCCCAACCGGTAAGGATCGTCGCCGAGTTGAATGGCCAGGATGAGTTCAGCAGGTTCTGGGTGACCAACGCTGCCCGCCGGAGTCTCGACGAGGTGATGGCACTGACCCACCGGGCCGTGCAGGGACAGAAGACGATGAAGGAACTCCAGGGAAGATTCGGCCTGTTGGACTTCGAGGGACGCTCCTACCGTGGCCTCCACCACCATCTGACCATGGTGTCAGCCGCGTTCGCCTACAACGTTGTCGGCGGCGCGATGACGGTGGCGCGGGCCTAGCCCGTACGACCGGGACTCCGCTCGACCGGCACTCCGCACCGCTGACCGCACAGTGACCCTCCCCAAGGAGCGCCGATGACCGCACGATTCACCGACGTGTCCGATCTGCTGCCGCACCGCGAGCGGTACGCCTTCCAGGAATTCAGCAGGAGTCTTTTCTCCCCGCTGCCCCGCGCCGATCAGCGCAAGTGGGCCGAGGTGTATCTCGGAGGACTGCTGACGCTGCGCGGCCGCAAGAGCATCCGCCGGATGGCGGAGCAGCATCCGGGGTGGAACACCGCCCGCGCCGCCCAGTCGTTGCAGCAATTCGTCAACCAGAGCCCATGGGAATGGTCGCAGATCAGCAGAGCCCTGGCGGACTGGGTGACCTCCGTCAGCATCCCGCGGGCCTGGGTGGTGGAGACCGCCGTCATCCCCAAGCGCGGGGTCCACTCGGTGGGTGTCTCCCGAAGATACGTCGCCGGTCAAGGACGCGCGGTCAACGGCCAGTTCGCGGTGGGCGGCTTCATCGCCACCGGATTCGACGCGCTCCCCGTCGAGTGGTGGCTGCTCCTGGAGCACGACTGGACGAGCGACCACCAGCGCAAGGCCCGCGCCCGCATCCCGCCCGGCGCCACGGCCCGCCCGCTGTGGCGCCACGTCCTGGAGGCGTGCGAGGCGCCGAGCCGGGCCGGGGCCTCGAACACCGTCCCGGTCGTCACCGACCTGCGCGGCGAACTCGGGGTGGACCGGCTGGTCAGCGCCCTGTGCGAGCGCGGGCACCAGTTCGTGATCGGGGCCGTGGCCCCGCGCCGGGCCGCCCGCCCGGGCGCGGCCGGCCTGCCCTACCGGCTGCCCGACCCGTACGAGGGCCCGGAGCGCCGCGCCATGGTCCCGGCCCGGATTCTGGCCCGGGAGGAAGCGGACTACGGCTCCCGGACCTGCGGACGCACGCAGTTGACGGGCCATCAGGTCAGGCTGCCCGGCGCCGGGGGCGGATCGGTGGGGATGGTCTACCGGCCGGTGGACGCAGGGGCGGCCGGCGACGGGCCCTTCCGCTACTGGGTCACCAACAGCCTGCGCCTGGGCCCGCACGACGTCATGGAGCTGGTCGGCCACCTCCAGCGCGCCAAGAGCTGCGTACGGTCGCTGGCCGAGGAGTTCGGCATGTGCGACTTCGAGGGCCGCTCCTTCCCCGGTTGGCACCACCACATGACCCTGGTGTCGGCGGCCGGGGTCTACCAGCGCTTGGCCGCGCTGCTCGCCACGCGCCGGGCGGCGGAAAGCGGCACGTCACGCGAGGTGTGCGCCGGATAAACATTTCCGGTCGCCCGAAAGTCGTCCGGACGCGACTTTCCGCCTTTCCCATAAGTGGTAGCCGCTGAAAAGGAAGCGTTGACAGCCGCTCTCCGTCGATTCTACGTTTCTTGCACGGCCGGACGTCCCGCGAAGTACAGCGGAATCCGCCGAACATATTCCGGCACACGGCATTCCTCAAAAGGCCGTTGATCAGTCCTGCCCAGAGACAGGGGAAATCCATGGAAGTGGACCAGTCCATCACGAGGTTCGTCTACGAGTGGTTCGATGACCTGAGCGCCCATGAGCCCGCGGACCGGCTGCTGCCGCGGGTGTACGACGAGGGCCTGGAGATGGTTTTCCCGGAGCGCACCCTGCGCTGCTACGACGACTTCATCGACTGGTACGAGGAGGTCGGCAAGGCCTTCGCCGACCAGACCCACACCGTCGAGGAGGTGCGCGCCGAGCAGCGCGGCGACCTGATCGAGCTGGCGATCACCGTGGTGTGGACCGCGACGGACACCGCCGACCGCACCCGCAGCAGCTTCCGCGCCCACCAGACCTGGCGGCTGCGCCGGGACGACGTCGGCGACCTGCGGATCGTCACCTACCGGGTCGACGACCTCAGCCCGCTGTCCACCACCCCCGCCGAACAGGCCCGGGGGTCGCGGTGAGCACCGGCGAGCAGACCGCCGACTACGTGGTGGTGGGCGCCGGCTCCTCCGGAGCGGTGATCGCCAACCGGCTCAGCGCCGACCCCTCCCGCACGGTCCTGCTGCTGGAGGCCGGGGACCGGGACGTACGGCCGGAGCTGCACCGTACCGACGCCGGCTCCGTGATCGGCCTGCTGACCTCCGACTGGAGCCCGCAGATCGACTGGGGGTACGCCACCGAGCCCGAGCCCGGCCTCGACGGCCGCACCGTGCCGGTCGCCCGCGGCAAGGTGCTCGGCGGCAGCAGCTCGGTCAACGCCCTGATGTGGGTGCGCGGCCACCGGGACGACTACGACCGCTGGAGCCGGGAGGGCAACGCCGGCTGGTCCTTCGAGGACGTCCTGCCGTACTTCCGCCGTGCCGAGAACTACGCGCAGGCCCCGGCCGGTTCGGCCCTGCGCGGCGCCGGGGGCCCGGTGCGCGTACGCGATCTGGACGATCCGAGCCCGGTGGCCCGCAGCTTCGTCGCCGCCACCCGCGAACTCGGATTCGGCTCCGGTGACGGTGACCGCGGCCCGGACGGCTTCGACTACAACGGGGCCGCCCAGGAAGGCGGCGGCTTCTTCTACCAGACCACCCGGACGCCGGACAACGAGCGCAGCAGCACCGCGACGGCCTATCTGACGCCGGTGCTCGACCGCCCGAACCTGCGGATCGAGGTACGGGCGCAGGCCACCCGGCTGCTGTTCACCGGACGGCGGGTGACCGGTGTGGAGTACGTGCAGGACGGCGTCGTCCGCACTGTCGGCGTGGACCGGGAAGTGGTCGTCAGCGCGGGCGCGTTCGAGAGCCCCAAGCTGCTGATGCTCTCCGGCGTCGGCCCGGCCGCCGAACTGCGCAAGCTCGGCCTGCCGGTGGTGCAGGATCTGCCGGGCGTCGGCGAGAACCTCCAGGACCACCCCTTCGTCCCGTTGTGCTTCCAGGCTCTCCAGGAGCACCCGGCCGGCGCGCTGCTCTCCGAGGCGGGCATGTTCACCCGTACCGCGGCAGGAGCGGCCGCGGCGGGCGGGCCCTCCGGGACGGCCGGGACATCCGGTTCGGGCCAACTGCCGGCTCCGGACCTCCAGTTCACCTTCGGGCCGATCAAGTTCCTGCCGCCCACCGCCCCGGCCGAGCTGTGGGAGGGGCCGGGCTTCACCTTCGCCCCGATCCTGCTGCACCCGGCCAGCCGCGGCCGGGTCCTGCTGCGCAGCACCGACCCGGCGGACACCGCGGTCGTGCACGCCAACTTCCTTCAGCAGCAGGCCGACGTCGACGTGTTGGCCGAGGGCCTCACCCTTGCCCGCGAACTGGCCGCCACCACGGCCTTCGACAAGGTGCGCGGCGCGGAACTCGCGCCGGGCGACGCCGTGACCGGCCGCGAGGAGCTGCGGGACTTCATCCGCGCCAACACCTCCACCCTCTGGCATCCGGTGGGCACCTGCCGGATGGGCGACGACCCGATGGCCGTCGTGGACGCGGAGTTGCAGGTGCACGGACTCGAAGGACTCCGAGTCGCCGACGCGTCGGTCATGCCGCACATCGTGTCGGGAAACACCAACGCGGCCTGCGTGATGATCGGCGAGAAGGCGGCCGACCTGATCGCGCACACCTCATCACACCGAACGACAGGACGGACGTCATGACCACTGAGCAACAGACCGCCGCCACGGCCACGACCGGCGCCGCGCTCTACCGCCGCTTCCTGGCGGCCTTCAACGCCAGCGACTTCAAGGAGGTCGCGGAGGTGATCAGCCCGGAGTTCGTGGACCACCACCCCGGCTTCGACATCAACGGCATCGACTCCTACCTCGACGCCTTACGCAACGCGCACGCGACCCTGGAGATCCGCGGCGAGCTGGAGGAGATCCTGGAGGCCGGCGACCGGGTCGTCACCCGGGTCCACCTGACCGGCACCCACGTCGGCCCGGTGCTGGGCGTGCCGGCCACCGGTCGCGACGTGATGTGGGAGACCACCGAGATCTGGCGGGTCGAGGACGGCCGGCTGGCCGAACGCTGGGCGGTGGACGACCTGTTGGGCCTGCGCGAGCAGATCTCGGTCCAGGAGGACAACGTCGCCCTGGTCCAGCGGGTCAGCGACGTGGTCAACGAGCGCCGCTACGACGGCATGGACGAGCTGTTCTCCGACGACTTCGTGGACCACAACCCGGCCTGGAGCGTGGACAGCCTGGAGGAGCTGAAGGGGATCATCAAGGCCGTCCACGGCACCCTCGACTTCACCGCCCACCTCGACGGCCTCTACGCGGCCGGCGACGACAAGGTCATCATGCAGATCACCTTCACCGGCCGGCACGTGGGCGCGATGTTCGGCATCGAGCCGACCGGCAAGCCCGTGACGTGGACCAGCATCGAGGTCTACCGGGTGGCCGGCCACAAGATCGTGGAGCGGTGGGTGCAGGCGGACACCACCGGCCTGATGGCCCAGCTCGGCGTCGCACTGCCCGAGTGACCCGAACCCAACCAGGAAGTGGGACACCATGAACACCGCAGAAGTGATCGACCGGTACTACGCGTTGGCGAACGCCGGGGAATGGGACGCCTGGTGCGACCTGTTCGCCGCGGACCAGACCATGGACGAGCAGCTCGCCGGCCACATCGAGGGCCGCGAGACGCTCCGGGAGATGATGAAGGGCTTCCCGCAGACCTGGGCGTTCTTCGCCAACGTGCCCACGCACGTCGTGATCGACGGCGACCAGGCCGCCGTCCTGTCGCACATCTCGGGGCGCACGGCCGGCGGCGAGTCCGTCGAGGCGGACGTCTGCAACTACTTCAAGATCACCGGCGGCCTGATCACGTACATGCAGAACGTGCACGACAGCGTTCCGTTCGCTCCCATCCTCGGTAAGTGAGGCGGCGCAGATGACCACGGCAATCGAGGCACGCTGGTCGCACGTCGGCCTCAACTGCACCGACCAGAAGGCGACCGAGGAGTTCTACACCCGCTGGTTCGGCTTCCGCCGGGCCCGCATGGTCGAGGCGGACGGCGTACGGGTGATCTTCCTGCGCAGCGGCAACGTCTATCTGGAGCTGTTCCAGACCGACGCGGCCCCGCTGACCGCAACGGAGAACGACGGTCCGGCCAACCCCGGCACCGCCCGCCACCTCGCCTTCCAGGTGGAGGACGTCGACGCCTTCCTGGCGGCGGCCGACGGCGCCCTGCCGGTGTCGCTCGGTCCGCTGACCTTCGACGCCTTCATCCCCGGCTGGAAGACCGTCTGGGTGACCGACCCCGACGGCCTGGTCGTCGAGGTCAGCCAGGGCTACACCGACCAGTCCGAGGAGGAGCTGGCCCGCTACGCGTAGTACGGCGGCAGCATGACGAAGGGGGCGCGGGAGCACTCATCCCGCGCCCCCTTCGGGCGCGCCCGGCGGGCGGGACGGTCGGGGACCGGGCCCCGGCTGTCTCGCGCGTGCGCACGGGCGGGCGACATCGCGGCTGCGGGCTTACCGTCGATGTATGAGCGTTGTTGTGAGGTTTGCCCAGGTTCCTGTGGAAGAGGCCGCCATCCCGGCCGGCTCGTTCGAGTCGAGCCGGCGGTTCGTGGACGACGAGGAGAAGAAGTACGTCTACGAGGTGATGGCAGGGGGCGCTCTCGCGATCGTCCGGCTGGCCGACAAGAAGGGCCGGGATGCCACCGAGGTGGTCTACGGGCCCACCGCCTGGGTCAGGGTCAACGGGGACCGGACGGGCGAGTGACCCGTCCCCGGGGGCCTGATCTCAGGTGAGGGCGGCGAGCCGGGCGGTGAGCAGGGAGTTGACCTCGCCGGCCCGCTCCTGCTGGACCCAGTGGCCGCAGCCTTCGAGCAGGTGGGAGGAGACGAGGCCGGGGAGGGCCGTGGGGCAGGCGGCGACGGCGTCGGAGAGCCAGGTGGTGGAGGCGTCGCGGGCGCCGCCGATGAACAGCGAGGGCCGGCGGACGGGGGCGCCGTCGAAGGGGGCGAGGTCGGACCAGTCGCGGTCCATGGCGCGGTAGCGGTTGAGGGCGCCGGTCAGTCGTGAGCCCTAGGCCGGGGCACTCCGGTCAGCCGCGGACCCCCGCGCCGGGAGACGCCGATCAGCCGTCGGCTGTGCGCGTCCCGGGTACGCCGATCAGCCGTCGAACGGCGCCAGACCGCACCCGGTGACCGGGATGACGCCTGTGCCCACGGTCACCCGCCCCGGGGTGAACGTCCCCTCCCGCCCGTCCGGCAGCCGCAGCGTGCACGGGCTGGTGGCGACCGCGAAGACGTTCACCCCGGTGTCCGCCGCCTCCAGCCGGCCCGACCAGGTGCGCAGCGCGGTGGTGCCGGTCCGGTCGTTCTCGATGAGCAGCTCGGCCTCGACCGGGATGAGCCCGCTGCTCGCCACCACGGTGGCGGGGCCGATGTACGCGTCGGCGGACGCGGAGTGCTCCGGCCCCTCCCCAGCCGGCCCGCCCTCGGCCGCGCCGCCCTGCCCCGGCCCGCCCTGCCCCGGCCCGTTCTGGCCCGGCCCGTTCTGCCCCGGCCCGTTCTGGTCCGGCCCGGCGGGGCGCCCGGGGCCGCCGGGAGTGCCCGTACGGTCGTCCCCGCCGTCGTCCGGCCGGCTTTCCCTGCGATCGTCCCTGCGGTCGTCCATGAAATGCGCCTGCCCCGTATCGGGCCGTCCATGGCCCGCGCAGGGCCCGCGACCTCGCCGTACGCCCCTGCGCCGGGCGCCCTCCGGGGCTCCTGCGGACCGGTCGCCGACCCGTCCGGCGGGCCCGGACGCGGCCCGTCCGCACCCGCCTTGACATGTCAATCCTCCGGCAATTGTACGGACATGACGGGGCGTCAAGCGTAGAGTAACGTTATGGACACCGAAGGGGGAATCGGTGCCGGGTCCTCCTGGGACACACCGATATGGGCGGTGAGAATCCGGCGCGGCGACGGGACGGTCGCGGGCGCGGGAGTGCTGGTCGGCCCGGAATGGGTGCTCACCTGCTCATTCGTGGTCACCGGGAGTGAAGGGGTCACCGCGGAGTTCGTCGGAGTGCCGGGAGCGCCGCGGGCCCGGCTGGCCGATGACACGCGCGGACCGGCACGGACCGGCGGCATCGCGCTGCTGCGCCTGGCCGGGCCGGGGCCCGCGGGCGCGGCGAGCCCGCTGCACCGCAGGTCGGTGCCGCGCCGCGCGGTGCGGATCTACGGCTTCCCGGCGGCGGACGGAGCCGGCGCGTGGCTGCGCGCCACCACGGCGTCGGGCGGCGGCCGCCCCGACGGGCGGGTGCGGCTGAGCGCGGGCGACCCGGTGCCCCGGGGGTACGGCGGCGCGGGAGTCGCCGACGCCGACACCGGCGAACTGCTCGGGATGGCGCACGCCGCCCCCGACCCGGACCACGACCCGCACGCCGACCCGCGGGCGTACATGACCCCGGCCGAGAGCATTGTGCGGCAGCTGCCGCAGGCCACGGCCTGGATCGCCGGGCGGACCGCGGTCGACGAGCGGATCGGCGCGCGGGGCGCGGGCGCCATCGCCCCCGAGCTGCTCGACCCGGATTTCGCGACGCGGCTGGCCGCGTGGTTCCACGGCGGCACGGGGAGCCGGGGCGGCGACGGGCGGCAGGTGAAGATCAGCCTGGTCCGTAGCGGTGACCCGGTGCGCGGCGCCACCCTGCGCAGGGCCGTCGTCCTGGCCGACCGGGAGTTACGGCCCGAGGCGGCCGCGCCGCACGTGGCCCACCCGCGCGGGACCTACGCCGCGTACGCCGCCGACGCGCCCGAGACCGTCCCGCCGCCCGGCAGCCTCGACCTGGCGCTGGACGCCACCGGCCGCTCCGCGCGGTGGGTCGCCGAGCGGGTCGCCGACCGGATGGGCCTGGGCCCGTCCCGGGGCGTGCCCGCGGCCGAACGGGTCCGGACGGCCCGGCTGACCCTCACCCTGGTCGTCGTCGGGGTCGACGAGGCCACCGACCCGGACGAACTGCTGGCCCTGCTCGCCCTGTTCAGGACGCACGGCGACCGGATGCTGCTGGTCTTCCGCATCCCCGGCGACCACTTCGCCCGCGCGCAGAGCCAGTTGGTGATCGAGCCGGGCCAGCAGCGGCAGGCCCGGCTGGCCGAGCAACTGGCCGAGATCACCGGCACGCTGGCACGGTCGCTGCACCAGAAGATGGTGCTGGTGCTGGCCGACACCAGCCGGTCGATGGACGCGCTGACCCGCGCGTACGCGGTGCAGGAGGAGTTGGCCGGCGCCGGCGGCATCGTGCCGGGACTCGGCCAGGACCCGGACCTGGTCCGGTACGAGCGGGTGGCCGGCTGGGCCGCGGCCCGGCTGCGGAGCGACCTGGCCCGGCTGGACGAACTCCTTTCCCGCCGGGCGGAGTTGTTCGGCCTGCTCAGCGGCTACCACGCGCTCGACCACGGCGGGACCGACAGCGAGCAGGTGGCGTCGTCGGACCTGTACCTGACCGCGTACGAGGCGCTGCGCGCCAAGCCGTGCGACCTGGACGCCGCCGAGGCCGCGGTGCGCCGCTACGTCGAGATCGTCGAACGCAGGGGACGCGGGGAACCGCGGGAGGGAGGCGACCCCCGGTGAACACGACACCCGAGCCGCCGTCGGGACCGGTGCAGCCGGCCTGTCCGCGGCACGGCTGCCCCGGCACCATCCTGCCCAGCGGGTTCTGCGACGTCTGCGCCCGCAAACCGCCCGCGATACCCGCGGGGCCCGGCACCCCACCGGACGCCGGCCCCGGCCCCGGCCCCGGCCCCGGTCCCGGTCCCGGTCCCGAGACTGTGCCCGCGTCCCGCGCGGGCCCGCCCGACGCGGCGGCCGGGCTCGATGCCGGACCCCCCTTCCGCGGCCCCGAACCCGCCCCCGGTTCCGCCCGCACCCCCCGCACCCGCCCCGCCGCCCGCCAGGTCGGCCACGCGACCACCGCGCCCGGCGGCCTCGACAGCGACGGGCTGGTCCTGCTGCCGGACGTCCCGGAGCCGCCGCCGGCCGAGGTGGTCCGCACCACCGCCCGCAGCCCGGCCGGCGGCCGCCGCTGCGGGGTGGACGACTGCCCCGGCGTCATCGGCGTGGCCTACGACGGCGGCCCGCCTCCCGACGAGGGGTTCTGCCCGTGCTGCGGGACCCGGTACTCCTTCCGCCCGCAACTGCGGCCCGGCGACGAGATCGGTGAGGCCAACGAGCAGTACCGCGTGCTCGGTTACCTCTCGCCCGGCGGCACCGGCTGGGTGTACCTCGCCGAGGACACCGCGCTGCAAGGACCACCGGGTCGTGCTCAAGGCGCAGATCAACCGCGGGGACTCGGCCGCGCGGATGCAGGCCGTGGAGGAGCGGCTGTCGATGCTCAAGCTGCACCACCCGGACATCGTCGGCATCATCTCCTCGCGCCGGCACCAGGTGGACGGGGAGAGCGAGCCGACCGAGTACATCGTGATGGAGTACGTCGGCGGGCTGCCGCTGGACCGGCTGCTGCGGGCCACCGACGAGGAACTGACCGCGCTGTTCGGCGAGCCCTTCGCGATCGACCACGTGCTCAGCTACGGCTGCAAGATCCTCGGCGCCCTGGAGTACTTGCACGACCAGGGGCTGCTGTACTGCGACATGAAGCCCGAGAACGTCATCCACTACGGGCGGCAGATCAAGGTCATCGACCTCGGCGCGGTCCGCAGGATCGACGACCGGTCCACCGGCTGGTGTTCACCCCGCGGTTCGCGCCGCCGCACCGCGAGCGCGAGCGGCGCGGCTTCCACGTCGACAGCGACCTGTACACCGTGGCCAGGACGCTGGAGGCGCTGGCCGCCCGCGCGGCGCCGCCGGCCGGGCTGGCCGCCCGGTCCTTCGACCGGCTGATCGGCCGGGCCACGCACACCGAGCCCGCGGCCCGCTTCACCTCCGCGCCGCAGATGTCCCGCCAGCTCTGGGAGGTGCTCAGGGAGCACCGCGCGCTGAGCCGGCACGAGCGGTACCCGGAGCGCTCCACCCGGTTCGAGCCGACCGCGGTGCTGTTCGGCACGGCGCTGGGCACCATTCCGTCCGCGCGCCACTGGACCGAGCGGGCCGGCGGCCCGCCGGACCTGGAGACCGGGCCGCCGGACCCGCGCGGGGTGGCCAGGGCGCTGCCCGTGCCGATCCCCGACCCGGGCGACGAGGCCGTGGTCTTCCTCGGCCGGCTCGTCGCCGGTGTGCCCGGGCGGGTCGCCGAACGCGTGCGGCGCGAGCCCGAACTGCGCACCGTGGAGGTCGCGTTGTGGCTGTGCCGCGGCTACCTGTGGCGCGGCGACACCGAGTCGGCCTCGGAGGCGGCCCGTTGGCTCGGCGAGGCCGCGCGCCTGATGGGCCCGGACGCGGCCGGCTACGACTGGCGGCTGGCCTGGCACCGCGGGCTGCAGTACCTGATGCGCGGCCGGATCAAGGAGGCGCAGGGCGAGTTCGCGGCCGTGTACGCGTCGGTGCCCGGCGAGTGGGCGCCGAAACTGGCGCTCGGCTACTGCGCGGAGCACCTCGGCGGGGCCGAGCGGGAGACGGCCGAGTTCTACGAGGCGGTGTGGGAGCGGGACCGCACCCAGGGCAGCGCGGCCTTCGGCCTGGCCCGGGCGCACCTGCGCGCCGGACGCCGGGAGCAGGCCGTACAGGTGCTGGACCAGGTGCCGTCGACCTCGCGGCACTACGACGACGCGCGGGTCGCGGCGATCCGGGTGCTGACCGGGCGGCTGTCCGGCGAAGCCCCGCCACTGAAGGGGCTGCGGGCGGCCGAGGGCCGGGTCACCGAACTGCGGCCGGGCGAGGCCAGGGACCGGCTGGTCGCCGAGATCCGGGAGAACGTGCTGGCCGGGTTCCCGGACCCGGCGGCCGACGACGGCCTGCCCGGCGGGCGGTGGCGGTGGTCGCGGAGGTTCGGCCGGCGGGCGGGCCCCGGCCGGCCGGCCGACGCGGACTTCTGGGCGCTGCCCGACGGCGAGTTGTTCCACGGCGCGGACAGCAGGCGGCAGTTGGCGGGGCTGCTCTTCGACGCGCTGCACGGCCTGGCCGGGCACGCGGCGACCGGGGCGGAGCGCGGCGATCTGCTGGACCGGGCGTACGCGGTACGGCCGGAGAGCAGATTCTGACGGCGCGCCGGGGGGCGTGCGGGGGGACCAGCGGCAAGGACCGGTGGTCACGGACCAGCGGTGGAGGAGCAGGAAGACGTGGACAGGCAGCACGGACGGGACGGACAGGCCGGGCGGGACGGGCAGGGGACGCGGCGGCCGGTCGTCAGCCTGGCGATCGACCACCAGAAGTACCAGCAGGCCCGGCCCGGCGGGGAGCAGGAACTGCACGCGATCGTGTCGGTGCGGGTCGACGGCGCGGACGGCGGGGCGGACGGCCCGGCGCTGGCCGAGGTGCTGGTCGTCGACAGCTCCAGTTCGATGGACCGGCCGCCGGAGAAGTTCAGGGCGGCGAAGAACGCGGCCGTCGCGGCGCTGCGCATGCTGCCGGACGGTACGCCGTTCGCCGTGGTCAAGGGCACCCATGACGCCCACGTCGCCTACCCGGAGAGCGGGCCGATGCGGCCCGCCACGCCGGAGGCGCGGGACGAGGCGGAGCGGGCGGTGCACGCGATGGTCCCCGCGGGCGGCACGTGCGTGGGTAGCTGGCTCGACCTGTCGCGCCGGCTGCTGGCCGAACGGAACGCGCCCATCCCGCATGTGCTGATGCTCACCGACGGCCGCAACGAGCACGACGACCGGATGCCGCTGGCGGCCGTACTCGACGCGTGCGAGGGGGAGTTCGTCTGCGACGCGTGGGGGATGGGCGACGGCTGGGACGCACAGGTGCTGCTGTCGGTGGCCGGGCGGCTGCACGGCGCGGCCGACGCGGTGCACGACGAGGAGCGGCTGCCGGAGGAGTACCGCAAGCTGGTCGGCGGCCTGCTCGCCAAGACCGTTCCGGAGCTGGTGGTGCGCGTGGCGCCGTGGCCGGGCATCCGGGTGCGCTACCTCAAGCAGGTGCAGCCCACCCAACTGCTGCTGTCCCAGGGGCAGTCGGCCCATGCGGACGGCCCGGCGTCCTTCACCACCCGGGCCTGGGGCAGCGAACTGCGCCGCTACCAGCTCTGCCTGGCCGCGGACGCGGCCGACTGGCCGCACGGCGAGGACCTCCAGGCTGCCACGGTCGAGGTCGTGCTGCCCGAGGCCGACGCACCCGCCGCCGGTGTCGAACTGCCCGCCTCCCGGCCGTACCTGGTGCACTGGACCGACGACCCGACGCTGTCGGACGTCACCGACGGCATGGTCGAGCACTTCTCGCTGTACGGGCAGCTCGCGCAGGCCGTCGTACGGGCCTCGCACGCCTTCCGGGAGGGCCGGGCGGACGAGGTGACCCGGCTGCTGGGCACCGCCGTGACGCTCGCCCACCGGCTGCGCGCCACCCGGCAGTTGGCCGAGCTGGAGCGGCTGGTGGAGGTCCACGACCCGGCCGCCGGCCGGGTCGCGCTCCGCCCGGGGGTGCAGGGCGTCGACTTCGAGTACCTGATCACCGTCAGCACCCACAGCGGCTACGACCCCGAACCGCAGGGCCGCGACCTGGGACCCGGCCAGGCGTACCGCGGGCCGGCCGAGCTGGCCGGCTGCCCCGCCTGCGGCAACCGCGTCCCGGCCGACGCGCACTTCTGCACCCGCTGCGGACACCGGTTCGAGGCGTCATGAGCAGCACCGGGCGCGACCTCATGAACCGGCTGTTGCTGCTGCTGGCGCTGGCCCTGGCGGCCACCGTGGCGCTGTTCTGCGCGTACCGCGCCGTGCACACCGACGCGGTGCCGCTGGCGTCGTCGACGTCGTCGGGGGTGCTGGAGCTGGACACCGCCAAGGACGCGCTGCTCCAGGCCCAGAAGGTCGCGCTCCAGGACGCGGCGAGCGACCGGGCCGGCACCGGCGACTTCCACACCCAGATGTCGGTGGCCGACCAGGGCGTGACGCTGGCCGCCGCCGACGACGTCACCGGGCCCAGCGGCCGGCTGGCGGTGCAGACCGTCACGAGCCTGGTCTCCGGCTACGGCGGCTGGGTCGAACTGGCCGCGCAGGAGCGCGCCGGGACCCTGCTGCACGACACGTACATGAAGAACGCCGAGGTCATGCTCGGCTCGCGGACCGACCCGACCGACCGGGCGTCGGTGATGGGGCGGATCAACCAACTCCAGCAGGAGCAGCTCGCGGTGGTCGACCGGCAGGCCGCGTTCGGGTGGGCGCTGTGGCTCCGCTGGAGCCTGGCGGCCGCCTCGGTGCTGGCGCTGGCCGCCGCGCTGTACGAGGCGCACGGCTTCCTGCGGGCCCGCTTCCGGCGCCGCTGGAACCGCTGGCTGGGCGGGGCCCTCGCGCTGCTGGTGGTCGGCACGGCGCTGCTGGCGGACTCCACCCGGCGCACCCATCGCGGCCTGTTCCACTCCCGCGCCCTGCTGCACCGGTCGCTGACCGGCACCGCCATCAGCAGCGCCGAATCGGGAGTCGCCGGGCAGATGGCGGGCACCGGCCTGCGGGCCGCCGCGACCGACTGGATTCTCGTGGGAGGACTCGTACTGATGGGCCTGATCGCCGCCGCACTGGTGCCGCGCATCAACGAGTACCGCGTCAGGGCCCCGCGATGAGGCGGCCGGGCAACCGTACGCTCGTCATCGCCGCCGTGTGCCTGGCGCTGGTCGCCGCGGGCAGCGTGCTCGCGGTGCGCGCCACCCGCTGGAACGGCTCGGTCACCCTGCTGGCCAACTGGACCGGGGCCGGCGAGACCACCTTCCGGGAGCAGGTCATCGCCCCCTTCGAGGCCAAGGAGCACATCCACGTGCTCTACCAGGGCAGTACGGCCGAGAGCCAGGTGCTCAAGGCGGACGTCGAGTCCGGCACGCCGCCGGACGTCGCGGTGCTGCCCGGCCCGGGCGAACTCGCCACGTACGCGCGGCAGGGCCGGCTCCAGCCGCTCGACTCCCTGGTGCGCCGCTCCGACTTCGACGCGCCCTGGGCGTCACGGGTCGTGGGCAAGGACAAGCGGCTCGCGACGTACTGGGTGCCGATCAAGACCGACCTGAAGAGCATCGTCTGGTACTCCACCCTGCGGACGGACCCCGACGGGCTCAAGGCGGCCGCCGCCGACCCCGCCTCCTGGTGCGTGGGCATGGGCGACGGCGCCACCTCGGGCTGGCCCGGCACGGACTGGCTGGAGGACATCCTGCTCCAGCAGGCGGGCCCGCAGGTGTACCAGAAGTGGGCGACCGGCAGCCTGCCGTGGACCAGCCGGCAGGTGCGCCGGGCCTGGCAGACCTGGCAGCAGATGGTCGGCGCGGGACAGGACGAGCACTCCCGCCCCGCCCTGCTGCGCGACTACGACCGGGCCGCCGACGGGGTGGGCCAGGGCACCTGCTCCCTGGAGCACCAGGCGTCCTTCGTCCGCCAGGAGACGGGGTGGAGGCAGGCCGCACCGGCGTACACCTCCTCCGCCCCGCTCATCCCGGGCTCCCGGCCCGCCTCGGACACCTGGGAGGTCTCCGGCGACCTCGCGGCGATGCTCACCACCAGCCCGCAGGCCGGGAAGCTGATCTCCTATCTGGCCCGCAGCGACGTGCAGCAGAGGTGGAGCCTGTCGCAGTACGGATTCTCCGCCGACCGCAAGGTGCCACCCTCGGCGTACGGCCGCGACCCCGTCACACGGAGCCTGGCCGGTACGCTGCGGAACCCCGCCGCGACCCGCTGCTACGACGCGTCCGACGCGATGCCGTCCACGCTGCGCGACGCCTTCGAGCTGGCCGCGCTGCGGTTCCTGGCCGAACCGTCCACGCTGGACGGTCAGTTGAAGGCCCTGGACCGGGCGCGGCTGAACACGGACAACGTGTGGCTCAAGCAGGTGTGCGGCAAGGGCTGACCACGGCGGTGGGGGAGCGGGCCGCCCGCCGCTCAGGTCAGCGGGCCGGTCACCGGCAGGACGACCTCGCAGGGCACCGGCCGCGGGTGCGCGGGGTCGAGCGCGTTGAGCACGTCGGTCAGCGCGATCGGGTCGTAGGCGATCTCCAGGTGGTCGCTGGCGTCCAGGCCGCACTGGTCCTGCACGGTGATGTCCGTGACGTCGGCGGCCGGCGGCAGGAAGGCGCTGCTGTACGGGGTGACGACCTCGTCGCCGGTCGTGGTGATGACGGTGTACGTCACGCCGGGCACGGTCTCCCCGCCGCTGTTGAGCCCGGTGAGGAAGTCGGAGCCGACCTCCTGCTCGACGCAGGCCGGACAGGCCGGGCCGACCACGAAGTCGTTGGCCGGCTCCAACAGGCCGAACTGGCGCGGCGAGTTCGGTGATGCCGTCGAGGGTGGTGCCGTTGTTGCTGGGGGACAGCGCGACCAGCTTGTCGGTCTTGCCGGCGCCGCCGAGGTTCTTCAGGTAGTAGCGCGGCAGCATGCCGCCCTGCGAGTGGCCGA
Source organism: uncultured Actinomycetota bacterium (assembly GCA_963820715.1). Classification (GTDB taxonomy): domain Bacteria; phylum Actinomycetota; class Actinomycetes; order Streptomycetales; family Streptomycetaceae; genus Actinacidiphila. The sequence goes on from CAWGAU010000019.1 coordinate 50,301, forward strand.
CCAGGTCGACCTTGCCCGCGCCGGTCGCGGCCAGCACCCGGTCCACGAAGGACGAGAGCTGCGCGGCGCCGGACTCGACCGTCCCGACGCCCTGCACCGGCGCGGACCCGGACGCGCCGCCGTAGTCGAAGGCGAAGACGCAGTAGCCGTTGTCCGCCAGCAGCGGTGAGGCGCCGCCCCAGTCGTCGTTCATGTTCTCGAAGGTGCCGTGCACCAGGACCACGGGGTACGGGTGGGCGGCGCTCGGCCGGCACGACCAGTCGTTCGCGCCGGGCGGCGGCACCGTGGGCAGCAGGAACCCGCCCAGGAAGCCGGTGTTGAAGTGGTAGTTCACCGGCAGCGCCAGGGCCGGCGACGTGGCCGGCGCGGGGGACGCCGAGGCGTTCAGGGCGCCCGCCAGCGTCAGGCCGACTACGGCCGTGACGGCCGCGCCGATGCGGAGAAAGGTTCGTTTCATGTTCCGGTACCGTCCCTTGGTCGGGAATGCGGGGTGAATTCCGGGCAGTTCGCGGACGGCGATGCTAGGAACGACCGGCAGTCCGGTCAACGCTCTTGTCGGCGGACCGGAAAAGCGCGTCGGAAGATGCCAGGAAAGACCTCACCGGCATTACGGGAACTGTCACGGGGCGCAGAGAAATCCGCCGCGGGCGGACCGCCCGCCGGTCGGGTCCGGGCCGCGTACGGCTGCGCAGGCCCAGCGCAACGCCATGTCAGAAGTATTGACTCGCCAGTAACATCGCCGCATAATCCCCCTCGGGCCACCCGTACGCGCCCGCACTCCCGGCCCGACGGAGGAACACCGGTGGACGGACCGTGGACGCAATTACCGCCGCGATTCGTCCTGGAGCTGAGAAAGGAACGCGCCTCGCTCGCGGCCGAGATCATCAGCGAGATACGGCGGCAGGTGCCGGAATTCGCGCGGCCGCTCGCCGGGAGTTTCGGCGCCGGAATCCAGCAGGGCGTGGAGAGCGCGCTGGAGGAATTCGCCGACCTGGTCGAGCGCGGCAGGCCCGGCGGCGAGGGCGTCCTGAGCGGGGAGCGGCTGCGGGTCCACCGGGCGCTGGGCCGCGGCGAGTTGTCCGAGGGCCGCAGCCTCGACGCGCTCCAGGCCGCCTACCGGCTCGGCGCCCGGGTCGCCTGGCGCCGCTACGCGCGGGTCGCCCGCCGGGCCGGGCTCGGCGCGGACCGGATGGTGGTCCTCGCCGAGGCGATCTTCGCGCACATCGACGAACTGGTCTCCGCCGCGGTGCTCGGTTACGCCGAGGCGAAGGCCGACGAGGCGGGCACGCTCGGGCGCCGACGGCACCAGTTGCTCGAACTCCTGCTGTCGGGCGCCCCGTCCGCCGCCGTCCGCCGGGCCGCGGCCGCCGCGGACTGGCCGCTGCCGGCCGCGGTGGCCTGCGTCGCCCTCGGCCGCCCCGCCGACCCGCGCTCTGCCGGCCCCGCCCGCCGGACGCCCGGCCGCAACTCCGCCCGGAGGGAGGGCGGTCACGCGACACCGGGTGTGGGCCACAACTCCGCTCAGGGCGCGGGCGGTCACGCCGAGCCTGGCCGTAACTCCGTCCAGACGGAGGGCGGTCACGCCGACCCGGGCCGTCATTCCGTCCAGGGCGGGAGAGATGACGCCGATCCAGGTCGCACCTCCGTCCAGGGGGAGGGCGCCCCGGGCCACAACTCCGCGCAGAGCCCGAGCGCTTACGTCGATCCGGCGCGCAACTCCTTCCAGGCGGAAGGCGGTCGCGCCGATCAGGACCCGGAGTCTCCGACCGGCCGGGGGGAGCACGGCGACATCGCGCCCGGCCCGGACCGCGGTCCCGTATCCGACCCGGGTCGTACCGCCGGGGCCGGAGCGGACCGGCACCGCGACCGGGGGTCGGGCCCCTCACCCGACGCCGAGCCGAGCCGCGGCACCGGGGAGAGCGGGGAGAACGGGGGAAGCCGTGGGAACCGCGCGGGTTCCGGCGGGACCCGGGCCGTGGGCGGCGGCCCCGTCCCACGGGGCGCCCGGCTGCGGATGCCCGACCTCGTCCTCGCCGATCTCGACGGCGAGGAGCCGTACCTGCTGGTGCCCGAGCCCGGGCTGTTCCTGCGGGACGGGCAGGTGCAGCAGGTGATGCACGGGCGGGGCGCGGTGATCGGCCCGACCGTGCCGCCGGCGCACGCCGCGGACTCGCTGCGCTGGGCCCGGGAACTGCTCGCCTGCCTGCCCGAGGACTACCGGGGCGGCCCGGTGGACGGCGACCGCTGCCTGCCCGAACTGCTGCTGCTCGGCGACCCGGCGCTGGTCCGGCTGATCGCCGACCGCCGGCTGGGCCCGCTGTCCGCCCTCACCCCCAAACGCGGCGAGCGGCTGGCCGCGACCCTGCTGGCCTGGCTCCAGACCAACCGCGGCAGCGCCCCCGACGTGGCCGCCCGGCTCGGCATCCACCCGCAGACCGCGCGCCAGCGCCTGCACCAGGTGCAGGAGCTGTTCGGGGCCGCGCTGGGCGACGCCGACGCCCGGTTCGAACTCGAAGTGGCGCTGCGCAGCCGTCTGATGGCCAGCGCCCTCGCCCCGCCCGCCCCGTGACCGTGCGGGCACCGGCCCGGCCGCCCCGACGGGCCCCGCCGAGCCCCGGGCGGCGGCGTCCGGAAGTGACGTTCGCGACGTCCGCGCCGGAGTTTCCGGGCAAAGCGACGGCAAGCGGATTCGGAGGGTTCCCCTGTGCCACACGGGTCCCATAGGGTCCCTTCCGCCATGGACTACTGCTACTCGTGCCGACGCCATCTCAACGGCGCCTACTCGTGTCCGGGGTGCGGGACTCCTGTGGATCTCCAGGCGCCGCCTCCGGCGTACGGGACGGCCCCGATGCCGGTGGCGGCCGCCGGCCCCGGCCGGCGCGGCTCCCGGGCCCGACCGGCACCCGGCGTCGACTTCCCGGGCCACGACTTCCCTGGCCTCGGCCACGAATTCCTGGCCCCCGGCCCCGACCACCCCGGCCCCGACTTCCAGGGCCCGGACTTCCAGGGCCCCGACATCCAGAGTCCGGACTTCCACGGCCCGGAACAACCCGGCGTCCCGGGCCGTGACTTCACGGCTCCGGAACCCTTCATCCCCAGCCCGCCTCCCGATTTCATGGGTCCGGGCCCTGTCTACTCCGGCGAGGACTTCCCGGGTCCCCAGCCCGACGTGGACCCCGGCCCCGATCCCGACGTGGACCCCGGCCCCGATCCCGACGCGGACCCCGACCCCGACTCCGCCCCCGCCGCCGACTTCCCGGGCCCCGGCCGGGCTGCTCGGCGGGCCGGCGCCCGTACCTCCACCCGCCGGAGCCGGCGCGGGCGGCACCGCGCGGCGCTCTACGGGGTCGGCGCGGTCGCGGCCGTGGGCGCGCTGACGATGGTCTCCGTGGCGGCCCTGTCCGGCGGTTACGCCGGCGGACCCGGCCACAAGCAGGACGACGGCCGTCCGTCGTCGTCCTCCAGCGACCCGTCCCCGCAGGACTCGGGCGACTCCTCAAGCAGCCCGCCCTCCGCCTCGCCGACCGCGTCCCGTACGGCCTCCGCCTCGCCCACGGTGAAGCACACGACCGCGCCGCCCACCACAAAGGCTCCCGCACCGCCCGTCACGCACACCGCGAAGCCGACGCATTCCACGAGCCCCACCCCGTCGCCGACCGCGACGCCGACCGGTCACCCCTCGCCGTCCCCGACGTGCAAGCCGGTGCTGTGGTGGTGCGACTGAGCCGCTGCGCCGGTCCGCTCCGCGGTGGCCGGGCGGCGCCGTCCGCGTGAGAGCATGGCGCGCATGACCGACCTTCCCCGGCGTCCCGGACGCGAGGGGCTGCGCCCTTCGGACCGCGACCGCGAGCGCGTCGCGGAACTGCTGCGCGATGCCACCGCCGAGGGGCGGCTCGACTTCACCGAACTCGACGAGCGGCTGACCGCCGCCTACGACGCGCGCAGCTACGCCGCGCTGGACGTCGTCACCCGCGACCTGCCGGTGCCGGGCCGGGCCCGGCTCCAGGTCCCCGAGCCGGCGGCCAAGGCGGGCCGGCGCGTCGCCCGTACGGCCGTCGCGGTGTTCGGCGCCTTCGCCCGCCGGGGGGTGTGGGACGTGCCGCGCGCGTTCACCGCCCTGTGCCTGTGGGGCGGCGGCATCCTCGATCTGCGCGAGGCGCGGCTGTCCGCCGGCGACACCCGTATCCGCGCCTTCGTGCTGTGGGGCGGCATGAAGATCGTGCTGCCCCAGGACGCCGAGGTGTACGTCAACGGGTTCGGTTTCATGGGCCTGTTCGGCCGCCGCGCGAACGGGCCGGGCGCCCCGGACGCGCCGCGGATCACCGTCCAGGGGATCGCCCTGTGGGGCGCCGTCATGACCAGGCGCGAGGCACCCGACAAGTGAACTGGGCGCCGTGGCGGGCCGGTTGAGGCCCCCGGGGCCCGAATCGCCCGAGCACCCCGGACCACCCGAGCGCCCCGGCCCGAACTACGCCGTGCGGCCGCTGTCCCCGTCGCCCGCGTCGTCCCCGAGCATCCGCTGGAGCATGTCCCGCAGGGAGCCGCGTTCCCGCTCCGACAGCGCGGCGAGCGGCTCGCGGGCGAAGTCCAGGGAGTCCCGCAGCCGTTCGGCCGTCTCCCGACCGGAGTCCGTGGCCGCGGCGAGCTTGACCCGGCGGTCGGCCGGGTCGGCGCGGCGCTCGGCCAGGCCCCGCGCCTCCAGCCGGTCGACGATCCCGGTGACGTTGGACGGCTCGCACTTGAGCCGCTGCGCGATCTGCCGCATCGGCATCGGCCCGGTCGACAGCAGGGCCAGCACGCGGGCCTGGGCGCCGGTGAGACGGTGGAGGGCGGCGGCCGCGTCGTACTCCTGGTAGTAACGTGCGACCACGTCGCCGATCAGGTCCACGACCTCGGCGCTCAGCGGGTCCATCCGGCGGCTCATGCGCCTCAGCGTACCCCTTTACTTGACAACATGAAACATCAAGGTTCATGGTTAATTGAGTCAACGAATTGTTGCTGGCGCGACGCGACCGTTCCCAGGAGGAACCGCACATGACCATCCAGTCCGTAGACGTCCTGTACACCGCCGTCGCCACCGCAGAGAACGGCCGCGACGGGCGGGTCGCCAGCGACGACGGCAAGCTCGACGTGGTCGTCAACCCGCCCAAGGAGATGGGCGGCAGCGGCGCGGGCACCAACCCCGAGCAGCTCTTCGCGGCCGGCTACAGCGCGTGCTTCCAGGGCGCGCTCGGTGTCGTCGCCCGCCAGGCGAAGGCCGATATATCGGGCTCGCGGGTGACCGCGAAGGTCGGCCTCGGCAAGACCGCGGCCGGCGGCTTCGGCATCACCGTCGAGCTGGCCGTGTCGATCCCGAACGTGGACGCCGCCACCGCCCGGGAGCTCACGGAGAAGGCGCACCAGGTGTGCCCGTACTCCAACGCCACGCGAGGCAACGTCGAGGTGCAGCTCACGGTCGTCTGACCGTCCGTCCGCCTCGGGAGGGCGCCGTACCGCTCCAGCGGTGCGGCGCTTTCCGCTGTGCGGCCCGCGAGGACGACGGGTCCGGCCGGTGCCCACGGCTCCCCGGCCCGCGCCGTGCGCTACGGGCCGGCCTCCTCCGCCTCCGTCCCCGCCGCCTCGGGCGATCCCGGGGGCGGGGCCAGCAGGGCCAGGAAGTCGCGGAAGGCGGCGGGCATGTCGACCTGTTCGGGGTCGAGCAGCCACTGCACCTGGAGCCCGTCCACCACGGCCGCGAGCAGCGTGGCCGCCCGCTCGGGGGTGAGCCCGCCCGGCAGCCGGTCGCCGTACTCCGCCCGCAGCGCGGCCGCGCCGCCGTCCCGCACCCGGGCGTAGCGCTCCTTGAAGTACGCCTGCGCCGGGTGCCCTTCGGTGACGCTGTCGCCCACCAGCACGGTGAACGCCTGCACGATGCCCGGGCGGGTCGCGTTGTACTCCACCAGGTTGGCCACCACCTCCAGCGGCCAGGCCCGCCCGTGCAGCGCGGCCGACGCCATGTCCCACTGGTCGCGCGCCTCCAGGACGGCTACCAACAGGGCCTCCTTGGTGGGGAAGTAGTGCATCAGCCCCTGCTGGGTCAGGCCCACCCGGTCCGCCACCGCCGCGAGGGTGGCACCCCGGTAGCCGCGCTCGGCGATCACCTCCGTGGCGGCCTGGATGATCTCCGCGCGCCGCGCGCCGCGCTCGCTCCTGACTCCGGTCATCCGGGCAGCCCCTTTCCCCTGCTGCTTGCGAGACCTACAAGATAACGGAGTAATAACTTTACCTACTGAGTATCAGGTCCGGTCCCCGTACCGACGCAGGATGACGGCATCGGGGCACCGGGCCGCGACGACGGGAAGGGCGGAACATGACGCCGTACGCACGGGGCGCGGACGCCGAGCGGGAGCGGGCCGTCGAGACGGCGCTCGGCAGGCTCGGCCTGGACGACAAGGCGCGGCTGCTGGCCGGGCAGGACATGTGGACGCTGCCCGCGATCGGGGCGATCGGCCTGGGCTCGCTGGTGATGTCCGACGGCCCGATCGGGGTGCGCGGCAGGCGCTGGACGTCGGTCGACCCGTCGATCGCGCTGCCCAGCCCGACCGCGCTCGCCGCCACCTGGGACGTCCGGCTCGCCCGCAGGGCCGGGCAGTTGCTCGCCCAGGAGGCCCACCGCAAGGGCGTCCACGTGCTGCTCGCGCCCACCGTCAACCTGCACCGCAGCCCGCTGGGCGGCCGGCACTTCGAGGCGTACAGCGAGGACCCCTACCTGACCGGGCAGATCGGCACCGGGTACGTGCTCGGCGTGCAGGACGGCGGCGTCGGCGTCACCGTCAAGCACTTCGTCGGCAACGACGCCGAGACCGAGCGCTTCACCGTCAGCAACACCATCGCCGAACGCCCGCTGCGCGAGCTGTACTTGGCGCCCTTCGAGGCGATCGTGAAGAACGCCGCGCCCTGGGGCGTCATGGCCGCGTACAACGCGGTCAACGGCGTGACGATGACCGAGCACAGCGCACCTCGTGGGCGACGTGCTGCGCGGCGAGTGGGGGTTCGACGGCGTCGTCGTCTCCGACTGGCTCGCCGCCCGCGACACCGCCGGCGCCCTGCGCGGCGGCCTCGACATCGCGATGCCCGGGCCGGTGACCGTCTACGGCGAGGCGCTGGCCGCGGCCGTCCGGTCGGGCGAGGTCGAGGAACGGCTCGTGGACGACGCGGCCCGCCGGGTGCTGCGGCTGGCCGCGCGGGTCGGCCTGCTCTGCGGCGCCCCGGCCGCGGTCGCCGTCGCCGACCGCCCCGCCGGGATCGACGGCTACGTGCTGGCCCGCGAGATCGCCGCCCGCGCGTGCGTGCTCGCTCCGCAACGAGATCCGCGGCGCCGCCCCGTCCTCCCCCTGTTCGGCGGCGGCTCCGACGAGGACGGTGCCCGGCCCGCCGCCGACGGCCGCGCGGGCGGCGGGATCGCCGTGATCGGGGCCGCCGCGCGCGACGCCCGCATCCTCGGCGGCGGTTCCGCGCAGGTCTTCCCCGACCACGTGGTCTCCCCGCTGGACGGGCTGCGGTCCGCGCTGCCCGCGGGCGTGCCCGTGGTGTACGCGCTCGGCGCCGACCCGAGCGAGGAACTGGCCCCCGCCGGGCCCGGGTTCACGCTGCGGGCGGTCGCCCGCGACGCGGAGCGGCGGCGAACTGGGCGGCGAACCGCTGCCCGGCGGCCAGCTCCAGTGGCTCGGCGACCTGCCCGAAGGCGTCGACGTACGACGCGCTGCACACCGTGGAGGTCGTGCGGCAGCTTCGTGCCCCGGGACAGCGGTGCGCACCGCTTCGGCACCCGGGGCACCGGCGGCTTCCGGCTCACCGTGGCCGGCCGGGTGCTCTTCGACGGGGACGCAGGCGGACGCGCACGAGCGACCCGTTCGAGGCGTTCTTCGGCCGCCCGGCCGAGCGCGGCACCGTCGAACTCACCGCGGGCGAACCGGTCGAGGTCAGCCTCGTCCACACCCTGCCCGCATGGGCCGCGGAACTGCCCATCCAGGCGGTCGGGTTCAGCCTGCTGCACGGCGAACCCGAGCGCGACGCCGAGGAGCTGATCGAGGAGGCGGTGGCCGCGCGCGGCCCGCGCGCACACCGCGGTCGTGGTCGTCGCCACCACCGAACGCGTCGAGTCCGAGGGCTTCGACCGCGCCGACCTGCGGCTGCCCGGCCGCCAGGACGACCTGGTCGCCCGCGTCGCGGCGGCCAACCCGCGCACCGTCGTGGTCGTCAACGCCGGCTCGCCGGTGGAGATGCCGTGGCGCGAGGAGGTGGCCGCGGTGCTGCTCGCCTGGTTCCCCGGCCAGGAGGCGGGCGCCGCGCTCGCCGACGTGCTGCTCGGCGCCGAGGAGCCGGCCGGCCGGCTGCCCACCACCTGGCCGGCCCGCCTCGCCGACGCCCCCGTCACCCGGGTCACCCCCGACCGACGGCGAACTCGCCTACGACGAAGGGCTCTTCATCGGATACCGCGCCTGGCAGCGGTCCGCCGCCGTGCCCGCCTACCCCTTCGGCCACGGGCTCGGCTACACCGAGTGGGTCTACGAGTCGATGGAGGTCGAGCCGGGCCGCGCGGAGGACGGCGCCCTGTTCACCGTCCGGGTCACGCTGCGCAACTGCGGTGCCAGGAAGGGCCGGGAGGTCGTCCAGCTCTACCTGTCCCCGGAAGGCGGACCGCGGGAGAGCCCGCGCCGGCTGGCCGCCTTCACCCCGGTCACGGCGGGACCGGGCCGTACGGTCGAGGCCGTGCTCCATGTGCCGCTGCGCGCTGCCGAGTTCTGGGACGAGGCCGCGGCCGGCTGGCGCCCCTACCCGGGGCCCTTCACCCTGGAGGCCGCCCGCTCCAGCGCCGACCCCCGCCTGACCACCCGGCCGGCCCGGCCCCGGCTCGCTGACCCGGCCCTGACCCGGGGCGGGACGCACGCGAGGAGCGCCGGGCGGGCTCGACGTACGAGCCCGCCCGGCGCTCCTCGGCCGGCGGCCGGCGGACCGCCCCGGCCGGGACGCCCCAATCCGGACAGCCGGTCGGGACAGCCCCGTTCGACGACGGGTTCGGAAGGCCCGGTCCGGAAAGCCCCGTTCGGCCGGCCCCGTTCGCTCCGCCGGGATCAGACGGCCGCCAACTCCCGCTCGGGCGCGCCCTCCTGGCCGGCCTCCTGCGCCTCGGCGTCGTCCTCCTGCGGCCGCGCGGCCCGCGGCAGCGCGAAGCCGAGGACGAAGGCCAGCACGATCAGCCCCAGCGTGCACAGCGCGGTGGTGGAGGCCGCGTCCAGCGCCGCCGAGACGTGCGCGGGCGTGCCGGGGGCGGACGGGCCGAGGATGTTGAAGAAGACCGTGCCGAGCACCGCGATGCCCAGCGTCATGCCGAGCTGCTGCACGGCCTGGAGGGTGCCGGAGGCCGAGCCGATCTCGTGGCCCTCGACGCCGCCCAGGATGATGTCGAACAGCGGCACGAAGATCATGCCCATGCCCGCGCCGCCGACCAGCAGCGGCGCCACCAGGTCCCAGGCGGTGAAGGAGGCGCCGACGCCCTGGAGCACCGCGTACACCCCGAGGATGCCGGCGCCCATCAGGACCAGCCCGAGGTGCAGGATGCGCCGGCCCAGCCGCTGCATGAAGATCGCGCCGCCCGCCGAGCCGAACAGCGCGCCCAGCGCCCACGGCGTCATCGTCAGCGCGGAGCGCAGCGCGCTGTAGCCCATGCCGAGCTGGAGGAACACGCCGAGGGTGAGGATCATCCCGCCCATGGACGCGGTGAAGGCGACCGCGAAGGCGACCCCGGAGACGTACGACCGCTTGGTGAACACGCTCGGCTCCACCAGCGGGGTGCGGCCCGCGCGCGAGGTGCGGACCTGGTGCGCGGCGAAGCAGACGAGCACCGGCACGGCGAGCGCGAGCATCGCCAGCGTCCAGGCGGGCCAGCCCAGTTCACGGCCCTGGACCAGCGGGAAGACCAGCAGGAAGGCGCCGGTCGCCGGCGAGCAGCACCCCGACCGCGTCCAGCCGCGTACCGCGCGCGCCGGGGGTCACGTCCGGCAGGTACTTCCACGCCCATCACCAGCGCCAGCACGCCGATCGGCAGGTTGATGCCGAAGATCATCCGCCAGCCGGACCCGAACAGGTCGGCGTGGATGAGCAGTCCGGCCACCACCGGGCCGAGCACCGCGGACAGGCCCATCAGCGGCCCGAAGACGCCCCACGCCTTCTTGGTCTCCGCCGGCCCGAACAGGTCCCGGGTCAGCCCGAAGCCCTGCGGCAGCATCACCGCGCCGCACGCGCCCTGCACGATCCGCGCGGTGATCAGCGTCGAGGGCGACTGCGCGGCCGCGCACACCATCGAGGTGAGGGTGAAGCCGCCGATCCCGGCGAGCAGCACCCGCTTGCGGCCGTACATGTCGCCGAGCCGGCCGCCGGTCAGCAGCGCCACGGCCATCGCCAGCGTGTACCCGGCGGCGATCCACTGGAGGTCCGCGTACGACCCGCCGAGGCCGGCCCGGATCGAGGGCGCCGCCACGTTGGCGACGGTGGAGTCGAGCAGGTCCATCACGCTGGCGGCCAGCACGGCGATGTAGCCGAGCCAGCGGCCGGGCAGCGGGGCGGCCGTGGACAGCGGCGCGCGCGACGGGGAGTCGACGTCGGGGGCGACGTCTGCGAGGTCCTTCGTGGTGTTCATGGGAGCCACGTTAGAGCAGCCTTGCGGTCAGCTTCTGTCCGCAAGGAGGCGCGGGTTCCGACGGCTTCACGGAGCCGGTCCGCACCGCTGCGACCTGCGTTTTCGGGGCCTCGTGCGCGACCGTCCGGCGCGGTCCGCGACCGCCCGCGCCCGTCGCGGGCGCGGTCGCGGACCCGTCCTACGCCGTCCCGGCCCCCTGCGCGACCCCCGCCAGGATCCGGGCCAGCGCGCCTTGCCCTCGCTCGTTCGGGTGAAACCAGTCCCACCGGCTCAGGTCCCCGGTGCCGAACGGATAGCGGAACACCGCCCCGCCGTCGTAGCGGCACCGGCGTACCGCCCGCAGTCCTGTCCGAGCACCGCGTTGTACGCCTCGACCCGGTCCCGTACCGCGGTGCGCCGGGCCCGGGCGCCCGCGCTGTCGGAGGTCGGGTCGTCCAGCATCGACGGGCACAGGCCCAGCTTCCACACCTCGCGGCCCAGCAGGTTGGACCGCGCCCACCGACCACAGCCGCTGGAGGTCGGGGATGCTGGCGACCAGCACCTGGGTGCCCGGCAGCGTCCGGTGCAGATAGGACAGGGCGCTGTCGAAGGAGGTCCGGAAGTCGGCCACGGCGGTCATCGCGCCCACGTCCGACGCGCAGGCGTCGTTGGCCCCGATCAGCACCGTGACCATCGCGGGCCGGTGCGCCGCCGCGGCCCGCGCCTGGCCGGGCAGGTCGGCCACCCGCGCCCCGGACCGGGCGAGGTTCCAGCTCCCGGAGGCGCCCAGCCGCTCGCTGACGCTGGAGATCCCCTGCCGCGACCCGGTCGCCCAGGACACCTGCGGGCAGTCCGACAGCGGGTCGCAGGCGTCGAAGCCGCGGGTGATGGAGTCGCCGAGCGCGGCGACGGTCGGCGGCCGGGCGTTCCACGGCCGGACCGGCGCCGCCCTGCGCTGCGTGCCCGTGGCGGGGCCGCCGGAATGCGAGATGTGTGCGGGGGCCGTCCCCCGGCCCGCCGTCCGGTGTGGAGCCGCCGACCGCGCATCCGCCCAGCAGAAGGGCGGTCGCGGCGAGTGCCAGGGCGCGGCGCGCCAGCGGTCGCATCCGGTGATTCCCTCCGACGAGTGGGTGATATCTGCTACGAGCCCGACGGTACGTCACTCCCGGGAAGACGCCGCACGGTAGCGTTTTCCCTGACACCCGCATGATCTGACGGGAGGTCGGAGCCCCGGGTGTCATAGATGAATGTTGTCCCGTTTGCTGTGAATAGTGCAGAATGTCTCATGTTGCCCCGGGATCAAACGGTTCGGGTTTTGAGGCCGCTGGGGAAGGCGAACCTCGTCCCACACTGGAGGTACCGGTGACGACACGTGGTGTTCTGTACGTGCACGCCGCGCCACGCGCGCTGTGCCCGCATGTCGAGTGGGCCGTCGCGGGTGTCCTCGGCGTGCGCGTCAACCTGGACTGGATCCGGCAACCCGCCGCGCCCGGCACCTGGCGCGCCGAGTTCTCCTGGCAGGGCGAACCCGGCACCGCCTCGAAACTGGCGTCCGCGCTGCGCGGTTGGCAGCTGCTGCGCTTCGAGGTCACGGCCGAGCCGTGCGCCAGCGCCGAGGGCGAGCGCTACAGCGCCACCCCCGAACTCGGCATCTTCCACGCCGTCATCGGCATGCACGGCGACATCCTCATCCCCGAGGACCGGCTGCGCGCCGCGATGCTGCGCGCCCGGATGGGCGAGGCCGACCTGGAGGACGAGCTGTCCCGGCTGCTCGGCAAGCCGTGGGACGACGAGCTGGAGCCGTTCCGCTACGCGGGCGAGGGCGCGCCGGTCCGCTGGCTGCACCAGGTGGTCTGACGGGGCGTAGCCTGCGGTCATGTCCTCCGAACAACTGACCGTCGCCGTCCTCGGCACCGGGATCATGGGCGCCGGAATGGCCCGCAGCCTCGCCGCCGCCGGCCACGAGGTCCGCGCCTGGAACCGTACGGCCGCCCGCGCCGAACCGCTCGCCGACGCGGGCGTGCGCGTCGAGACCGACCCCGCGCAGGCGGTACGGGGCGCCGACGCGGTGCTCACCATGCTGCTCGACGGGCCGTCCGTACGGGAGGTCCTCCGGGCCGCGGGACCCGCGCTGGAACGGGGCGCGGTGTGGGTGCAGAGCAGCACCGTCGGACCGCGGGCCCAGGGCGAACTGGCCGCGCTCGCCGGGGAACACGGGCTGCTCTTCGTGGACGCGCCCGTGCTGGGCACCCGGCAGCCCGCGGAGAAGGGGGAGTTGACGGTGCTGGCCGCGGGGCCGGCGGCCGCCAGGGGCGTCGCGGACCGGGTCTTCGACGCCATCGGGCGCAAGGTCGTCTGGGTCGGCGACGACGGCGGCGAGGGGGCCGCCAGCGCGCTGAAACTCGTGCTCAACAGCTGGGTGCTGGCCGTCACCAACGCCACCGGGGAGGCGATGGCACTCGCCAAGGGGCTCGGGGCCGACCCCGACCTGTTCTTCGAGGCCATCGACGGCGGCCCGATGGACCTGCCCTACCTCCGGCTGAAGGCCGCCGCGATCCGGGCCGGCGACTTCTCGCCCAGCTTCACCGTCGAGGGCGCGCTCAAGGACCTCCGGCTGATCGTGGCCGCGGGCGAGGAGGCCGGCGTCCGGCTCGACCTCGCCGCCGCCGGGGCGGAGCGCTTCCAGCGCGTCGTCGACCAGGGCCACGGCGGGGACGACATGGCCGCGGGCTACCTCGCCAGCTTTGACCGGCCTGCGGCCCGCACCCGATCACTGACCTCCGCCCGGTCCCTCCGCGGAAGGCGCTTCCACCCCCCCGGCCGCGGGGGGCCCCCTTGCGCCCGGCGGCGCCTTCCCCGCTCCCCGGGGTGGGTGCCCTTGTGCCCGGCGGCGCCTTCCCCGGGGCGCCGGGTGGATGCCGCTACGTAAGGGGGCGCCTTACCAGGGGCGCGGGGAACTGCGCGACAAGCCACGATGGTGGCGCGCCGGGCCCGCAGGCCCAGCCCCTTGCGGTCGGAATCCGGACCACCGGCCGGTGGCCGGTTGCTCGCGCAGTTCCCCGCGCCCCTAAAAAACGGGGCGCCGCGCCCGCGCAAGGGCACCCCGGGCACGAAAGAACGGGGTGCCCTCGATCCGCGAGGGCACCCTCTCGTGCCCCTGGCATGGCGCCGCCGGGCGCAAAGGCACCCTTGGGCGCCTGGAGGGGAGCCGCTCACACGTGTGTGCCCCCCGTCCGGGAGGACCGGGCGAGCGCCGGGCGCAAAGGCACCCTCGCGCGTTTGGAGGGCGCCGTACTCCGTAAGAGCCGAGCGCTCAGCGACCTAGCGGGGAACCGAGCGCAGCGCCAGCACCACGTTGTGGCCGCCGAAGCCGAAGGAGTCGTTGAGCGCCGCGACCGTGCCCTCGGGCAGCACCCGCGGCTCGCCCCGGACGATGTCCGCGTCGACCTCCGGGTCCGGGTTGACCAGGTTGATCGTCGGCGGCGCGATCCGGTGGTGCAGCGCCAGGACGGTCGCGACCGTCTCGATGCCGCCCGCACCCCCCAGCAGGTGCCCGGTCATCGACTTGGTCGCCGAGATCGCCATGTGGTCGACGTCGTCGCCGAACACCTGCCGCAGCGCCTTGATCTCCGCCACGTCACCCTGCGGGGTCGACGTCGCGTGCGCGTTGACGTGCACGATCTCCGCGGGCTTGAGGTCGGAGGTGTCCAGCAGGTGCTGGAGCGCGGCCGCGATCCCGCGCCCGGACGGCTCCGGCTGCGTGATGTGGTGCGCGTCCGCCGAGATGCCCTGGCCGACCAGCCTCGCAGTACACCCGCGCGCCGCGCGCGGCGGCGTGCTCGGCGGACTCCAGGACGATCACGCCGGCGCCCTCGCCGAGGACGAAGCCGTCCCGGGCCGTGTCGTACGGCCGCGAGGCGCCCTGCGGGTCGTCGTTGTTCTTGGACATCGCCATCATGTTGCCGAAGGCGACGATCGGCAGCGGGTGGATCGCCGCCTCGGTGCCGCCCGCGACCACCACGTCGGCGCGGCCGGTGCGGATCATCTCGACGCCGTAGCCGATCGCCTCGGCGCCGGACGCGCACGCGCTGACCGGGGTGTGCACGCCGGCCCGGGCGTTGACGTCGATGCCGACGTTCGCCGCCGGGCTGTTGGGCATCAGCATCGGCACGGTGTGCGGGGAGACCTTGCGTACGCCCTGGTTCTTCAGGACGTCGTACTGGTCGAGGAGGGTGGTCACCCCGCCGATGCCGGAGGCGATGACCGCGCCCAGCCGCTCGGGGTCGACCGACGGGTCCTCGCCGGCCTTGCCGGTGTAGCCCGCGTCCGCCCACGCCTCGCGGGCGGCGATCAGCGCGAACTGCGCGCTGCGGTCCAGCTTGCGGGCCAGCGGGCGGGGCAGGATCTCGCCCGGCTCGACGGCGATGGACGCGGCGATCCGTACGGGCAGCTCGGCCGCCCACTCCTGCGGAAGCGTCCGCACGCCGGAACGGCCGGCCAGCAACGCCTCCCAGGTCGACGCGCTGTCGCCACCCAGCGGTGTGGTTGCTCCGATACCGGTGACGACCACGGTGCGATTGGTCGGGCTCACAGGAATTGTCTCTCCACGTCTAGAAGGGCGGGCGACAGGCGCGTCGTCCCGAGTTGCCGGCCCCGGGAGGCCGTCGGCCGACGGCCCGCACGACCCGGTCCACGGGGGGACCGGCCGGGCGGCCCGTGGTCCGGCAGGTCAGGCGGCCTGGGCCTTGAGGATGTAGTCCACGGCGTCGCCGACGGTCTTCAGGTTCTTGACGTCGTCGTCCGGGATCTTCACGCTGAACTGCTCCTCGGCAGCCACCACGACCTCGACCATGGACAGCGAGTCGACGTCCAGGTCGTCGGTGAAGGACTTGTCCAGCTTGACGTCCTCGGTGGGGATGCCGGCGATCTCGTTCACGATGTCGGCGAGACCGGAGACGATCTCTTCCTTGGTGGCCATCTTTACGGCGCTCCTTGATGTGTCGCTGTCGGTGCGGCGGGCGTTGTGCGCGCCACGGGAGGGTGTGGCCGGATACGGCCACGAGGTTGTGTGACTAGGGGAGAGTAACGACCGTCGCGGCGTACACCAGACCCGCCCCGAAGCCGATGACCAGCGCGGTGTCCCCGCTCCTGGCCTTTCCGGTGGCGAGAAGCCGCTCCATCGCGAGCGGAATCGAGGCGGCGGAGGTGTTGCCGGTCGTCTCGATGTCGCGGGCGACCGCGACGTGGTCGGGCAGCTTCAGCGCCTTGATCATCGCGTCGATGATCCGCATGTTGGCCTGGTGGGGGATGAACGCGTCGAGGTCGGCCGCGGTGATCCCGGCGGCGTCCAGCGCCTCCTGGGCCACCTTCGCCATCTCGAAGACCGCCCAGCGGAAGACCGCCTGGCCCTCCTGGGTGATCGCGGGGAACTTCACCTCGCCGCGCGAGTCGCGCGGCAGCTGCGAGACGTCGCCGATCCGGAATCGGTCCCACGCCACGGTCTGGGTGATCGTCCCGGCCTTGTCGCCCTCCGAGCCCCACACCGTCGGGCCTATGGCGGCCTCCTGGGACGGGCCGACGATCACCGCGCCCGCGCCGTCGCCGAACAGGAAGGCCGTCGCGCGGTCCTCCTTGTCCGTCAGGTCGCTCAGCCGCTCCACGCCGATGACCAGCACATGCCGCGCCGTACCGTCGGTGATCATGCCCTTGGCCAGCGTCAGCCCGTAGGTGAAGCCCGCGCAGCCCGCGGAGATGTCGAACGCGGCCGGCTTGCCCGCGCCCAGCCGGTGCGCGATCTCGGTCGCGATCGCCGGGGTCTGCTTGAAGTGCGAGACGGTCGCCACGATCACGCCGTCGATCTCGGCGGCGTCGATCCCGGCGTCCGCGATGGCCTTGCCCGCCGCCTCCAGCGACATCTCCGCGACGGTCTCCTCGGGACCGGCCCAGTGCCGGGTGGCGATCCCGGACCGCGACCTGATCCACTCGTCGCTGGAGTCGATGTGTTCGAGGATCACCTCGTTGGGCACGATCCGGACCGGGCGGTAGCCGCCCACCCCGAGGATGCGCGCGTACGGTGCGCCCTTGCTGGGGCTGATCTTCGCTGTCATCGCTGCGAGGGCTCCTCTTCTGCTGGGGCTTGCGCCGCGCCGGCCGCCTCGGCGACCAGCTCACGGGCCGCGTCGAGGTCGTCCGGCGTCTTCAGCGCGAGGGTGCGGACGCCCGGCAGCGCACGCTTGGCCAGGCCGACCAGCGTGCCGGCCGGTGCCACCTCGATCATCGCCGGTGGCCCCGCGTGCGGTGAACGTCTCCATGCACAGGTCCCAGCGAACCGGGTTGGAGACCTGCGCGACCAGTCTGCGCACGATTTCCGCGCCCCTTGTCCACCATCTGCCCGTCCGCGTTCGAGACATACGGCAGCGTCGGGTCATTGACCGTGAGCGTGGCGGCCAGCGCCTCCAGCGTCGCGACCGCGGGGGCCATGTGCTCGGTGTGGAAGGCGCCCGCGACCTTCAGCGGCAGCACCCGGGCCTTCTCCGGCCTGTCCGCGGCCAGCGCCGCGAGCTGCTCCAGGGTGCCCGCGGCGACGATCTGGCCGGCGCCGTTGATGTTCGCCGGGGTCAGGCCCGAGCCCGGCCAGATGGGCCACGACCACGTCCGGGTCGCCGCCGAGCACCGCCGACATGCCGGTCTCGGTCACGGCGGCCGCGTCGGCCATCGCCCGGCCGCGCGCCGCCACGAAGGCCAGCGCGTCGTGCTCGGAGAGCACCCCGGCCAGCACCGCGGCGGTGATCTCACCGACGCTGTGCCCGGCGACCACGCCGGGGCCGGTGCCCGCGGCGTCCAGCCCCAGCGCCTCGGCGGACAGCAGACCGGCGGCGACCAGCAGCGGCTGTGCGACCTTGGTGTCGCGGATCTCGTCCGCGTCCGCCTTCGTGCCGTAGTGGACCAGGTCGAGGCCGGCCGCGTCCGACCACCCGGCGAGCCGATCGGCCACACCGGGGAGTTCGAGCCAGGGCGTCAGGAAGCCGGGCGTCTGAGCGCCTTGACCGGGAGCGACGAGTACGAGCACGTTCACACTCTCTCTCGCGAGCGGGCCCAACCGCCCGTGGGGACAGGGACCAAGAACTGTCAGGTGATTTGTGGGTGTCCAACAAACGGGTCAGCGGAACGGTCCGGGTCCGACAGTCGGCCCAGGATGAGCGCGATGCGCAGGGTGAACGCCGAACGTACGTCGGACGGTGACCATCCGGTGACGTCGGTCACACGTCGTAGCCGGTAGCGAACGGTATTGGGGTGTACGAACAGCATCCTCGCCGCGCCCTCCAAAGACGACGCCTGCTCCAGGTAGACACTCAGCGTCTCCAGCAGCGCGGAGCCCGCTTCCTCCAGCGGCCTGTAGATCTCCTCCACCAACTGGTCGCGCGCGTGGCGGTCGCCCGCCATCGCCCGCTCCGGCAGCAGATCGTCGGAGAGTACCGGGCGCGGGGCGTCCGGCCAGGCACGGCACGCCCTCAGACCGGCGGCGGCCGCCTGCGCCGACCGGGTCGCCGACAGCAGGTCGCCGACCACCGGGCCCGCCACCACCGCGCCGGCCGCGAACGGCCCGATCAGCGCCTTCGCCACCCGGATCGGGTCGTCGTCGCCGCCCGCGATCACCACCAGCCGTTCGCCGAGCACCCCGGTGAGCACCTGGAGCTTGGCGTGCCGGGAGGCCCGGCGGATCGCCTCGACGGTCAGCTCGCTGTCGCCGTTGGGCGCGGTGCCCAGCACCACCACGATCTTGTCCGGCGAGTTCCAGCCCAGCGCCGCCGCCCGCGACAGCACGCCCTCGTCGGCCTCGCCGGAGAGCACCGCGTTGACCACCAGCGACTCCAGCCGCGCGTCCCACGCGCCGCGCGCCTCCGCGGCCTGGGCGTACACCTGCGCGGTGGCGAACGCGATCTCGCGCGCGTAGACGAGCAGCGCCTCGCGCAGCACCGACTCGTCGCCGGGCGCGGCCACGTCGTCGATGGCCGCCTCCATCACCTCGATGGTGGTCCGCACCATCTCCACGGTCTGCCGCAGCGAGATCGCCCGGGTCAGCTCGCGCGGCGCGGTGCCGAACACGTCCGTGCTGATCGCCTGCGGCGCTTCGGGGTGGCGGAACCACTCGGTGAACGCGGCGATGCCCGCCTGGGCGACCAGGCCGATCCAACTGCGGTTCTCCGGCGGCATCGCGCGGTACCACGGCAGGTTCTCGTCCATCCGCGCGATGGCGTTCGCGGCCAGCCGCCCGGCGGACTTCTCCAGCCGGCGCAGGGTCGCGGAGTGATCCGCGCGGGCGGGTTCATGCGGGCTTTGCGAGGCATCGGGCACGGGACAAGCCTGCCTTATCGGCTGCGCCTGGCGGGGCTGGGGGTACGGCGGGCCGCCGTGGGGCTTACGGCTTCCCGCCGTGGGGGTACGGCTTTCGCCGTTGGAGTGCGGCTTTCGCCGTGGGGGTGACGCTTCGTTGCCGGTTGACCGGCGTCGGGGTACGGCTCCTCGCCGTGGGGGTGGCGCTTGTTTTGCCGGCTGACCGGCCGCGGGGGTTCCTCGCGCAGTTCCTCGCGCCCCTTGGTAGGGCGCCGTGCTGGCGCTGGGGGCACCCCCGGACAGGGTCTGGGGGAGGAACTGCGCGGACAAGCCCGCCACCGGGGGCGGGTGGGGGAGGGCGTGGCCCGGTGGCGAGGCATACCGTAAGGGGGTGATCGAGGTGAGGCGTGGGGCGGGGCGGTATGCGGGCGGGGAGCCCGGGGGCGGGGTGGAGACGCTGCACGCGTTCTCGTTCGGGGCGTTCTACGAGCCGGAGAACGTACGGTTCGGCGTGCTGGTGGCGTGCAACGAGGAACGGCTCGCCGTGGGCGCGGGCTTCGCCGAACACCCGCACCGGGACACGGAGATCGTCACCTGGGTGGTCGAGGGGGAGCTGGAGCACCGCGACGCCGACGGCGGCAGGACGCTGCTGCGGGCCGGGGACGCGCAGCGGCTGAGCGCGGGGCGGGGCGTACGGCACGTGGAGCGCAACGCGGGCGCGGGTCCGCTGGTCTTCCTCCAGATGTGGCTGCACCCGGACGTCTTCGGCGGCGAGCCGGAGTACGCCGCCGTCACCGGACCCGTACCGCCGGGGCCCGGGCTGCGGCTGCTGGCGTCGGGCCGGGCGGGGGCGGACGCGCCGCTGGGGCTGCGGCAGGAGGGCGCGGCGCTGTCCGTGGGCCGGCCGGCCGCGGCGGACGAGGTGGCGCTGCCGGACGCGCCGTTCGTCTACGTGCACGTGGTGCGCGGCGCCCTGCGGGTGGGCGGCGAAACGCTCGGCCCCGGGGACGCGGCGCGGATCAGCGAGGCCCGCGGACTGCGGGCGCACAGCTCCGGCCCGGCGGAGTACCTGGTGTGGGAGATGCACGCCGAGCCGGTGTACGGCTGAACCGGCGGAAGCGACCCTAGCCGCGCAGTTCGGTGAGGACCGCGTCGGTGAACGCGGGCCAGCGCGGCAGCGCCCACTCGCCGAACGCCCGGTCGGTCAGCGCCACGCAGGCCGCGCCGGCCACCGGGTCCACCCACAGGAAGGTGCCGGACTGGCCGAAGTGCCCGAAGGTCGCCGGGGAGGACAGCGCGCCCGTCCAGTGCGGGGACTTCGCGGCGCGGATCTCGAAGCCCAGGCCCCAGTCGTTGGGGTTCTGGTGGCCGTAGCCGGGCAGCACGCCCTTGAGGCCGGGGAAGGCCACGGTGGTCGCGGCCGTGACGGTGGAGGGGTGCAGCAGCCGCGGCGCCTGGAGTTCGGCGGCGAAGCGCAGCAGGTCCTCGACGGTGGAGACGCCGCCGGCGGCGGGGGAGCCGTCCAGCGAGGTGCCGGCCATGCCCAGCGGCTCCAGCACCGCCTGCCGCAGGTATTCCGCGAACGGCATGCCGGCCGCCTTCGCCAGCGTGTCGCCCAGCACCTCGAAACCGGCGTTGGAGTACAGCCGCCGGGTGCCGGGCGCGGCCATCACCTTGTGCTCGTCGAAGGCCAGGCCGGAGGCGTGCGCCAGCAGGTGCCGTACGGTCGAGCCGTCCGGGCCGGCCGGGTCGTCCAGCTCGAAGACGCCCTCCTCGTAGCGCCACCAGCACCGCGTACGCCGTCAGCGGCTTGGTCACCGACGCCAGCGCGAACCGCTCCCCGACCGGGCCGTACGTGCCCGCCACGGTGCCGTCCCGGCGCACCACAGCCGCCGCCACCTTCGGCACCGGCCACTCGCCGACCAACCCCAGACTCTCCATCCCCCGAGCCTAGGCGCCCCCACCCCGCCTCCCCACCACGGGGCCCCGCCATCCCCCACCCGCGCCCCCAAACAGGGCGCCGTTCTGCGCAACGGCGCCCTACAAAAGGGGCGCTGGGGGCACCCCCGGACGGAGTCTGGGGGAGGAACTGCGCGAGCAACCCCCACGCCGGGTCAGCCGGCAAAACAAGCGCGACCCCTACGGCGGGACGCCGTACCCCCCACGGCGGGACGCCGCAAGCCCGGACGGCGGGACGCCGTAAGCCCGGACGGCGGGAAGGCCGTATCCCCGCGCACCGCCGGAGGCACTTGCTTGGAGTGCACTCCAAGGTCTTAGCGTGGAGGGCATGACGGTCGTGCACGTGGCGAAGAGCAAGCCGAGCAACCCAGTGAACTGCGCCGATACCGAGGAGCATCTGCGGCCCGACGGACAGGACCAGTACACGATCAGCGAGGTCGCGGACTTCACCGGGCTGAGCGCGTACACCCTGCGCTGGTACGAGCGGATCGGGCTGATGCCGCACGTCGACCGCTCGCACACCGGGCAGCGCCGGTTCACCAACCGGGACCTGGACTGGCTGGCCTTCGTCGGCAAGCTGCGGCTGACCGGGATGCCGGTCGCGGACATGGTCCGCTACGCCGAACTGGTCCGCGCCGGGAGCCACACCTTCTGCGAGCGGCAGGCCCTGCTGGAGGCCACCCGGGTGGACGTGGTCCAGCGGATCGCCGAGCTCCAGGACACCCTGACCGTGCTCGACCACAAGATCAGTACCTACGCCGGCGCCCGGGCGCCGGAGAGGACGGCGTGATGAGCGGCGGCACCCTGCCCACCGAGCACCTCGGCACCGGCGGACCCCTGGTCGGCGTCCAGGGCCTGGGCTGCATGGGCATGAGCGAGTTCTACGGCGACACCGACGAGGCCGCCGCCCGCGAGACCCTGGAGGTCGCGCTCGATCTGGGCGTGACCCTGTTCGACACCGCGGACATGTACGGCTTCGGCCGCAACGAGGAGTTCCTCGCCCCCTTCGTCAAGGCGCACCGCGACGAGATCACCCTCGCGACGAAGTTCGCCATCGAGCGCCGGGAGGACGACCCGTCGTACCGGGCGATCCGCAACGACCCCGCCTACATCCGGCAGGCGGTCGACGCCAGCCTGCGGCGGCTGGGCATTGACGTCATCGACCTGTACTACATGCACCGCCGCGACCCGGGCGTGCCGCTGAGCGAGTCCGTCGGCGCCATGGCCGAACTGGTCGCCGCCGGCAAGGTGCGCCACCTGGGCCTGTCCGAGGTGACCGGCGCCGAACTGCGCGAGGCGCACGCCGTGCACCCGATCGCCGCGCTCCAGTCGGAGTGGTCGCTGTTCAGCCGGGACGTGGAGCTGTCCGCGGTGGGGGCGGCGGCCGAACTGGGCGTCGCCGTCGTGCCGTACTCCCCGCTCGGCCGGGGCTTCCTCACCGGCGCCTTCCAGGACGCGGCGAGCGAGCTGGCCGAGGGCGACTTCCGGCGCAGCCAGCCGCGGTTCACCGGCGAGAACGCCCGGCGCAACGCCGACCTGCTCGACCCGGTCCGCAAGGCCGCGAAGGCGCACGGCGCGACGCCTCGGCCAGATCGCGCTGGCCTGGGTCCACCAGCGGGCCGCGGTGCACGACCTGCCGGTCGTGCCGATCCCGGGCACCCGCAGGGCCGACCGGGTCCGCGAGAACACCGCGGCCGCGACCCTGGTCCTCAACGAGGTCGAGCTGGAATGGCTGGACCCGATCGCCGGGCAGGTGGCCGGCGACCGCTACCAGGACATGACGTCCACCGCGGCCGCTCGCGAGTAGGACCCCGCACGACCTACGGCCGGACCCGGGCCGACCGGATCGCGGCCAGCACGGCGGCGGCGAACGGCAGCGACTCGTGCACCGCGCCGTACCCGAGGCCGAAGACGACAGCGGCCGGGTCCTGGTCGGCCGCTCCGGCCGCCGGGGCCGGGCCGGCGCCGCCGGGGTCGCGGCGCAGCAGCCGCAGGTGGCCGTGCCCCTGCTCCGGCGAGCGCCACTCGACCCCGCCCAGCTCCTCCACCGGGAAGGTCTGGTCGCCGGCCTTCCACTTCGCGGTGGTGGCCCCGGTCCAGAACCAGCGGAAGGCCACCTCCCGGCCGTCGAAGGACGCCTTCGCGTCGTACGCCTTGAACGAGCGCGGCACCCCCGGAGTCCCCACCAGGAAGCGGCCCGGCGGCTCAAGCCCCGGCCCGCCGCCCGCGGCGCCGATGGCGGCCAGCAGCGTCCGCCGCCAGGACTCGGCCAGCTCCTGGCTCTGCTCGGGCAGCACCAGCCGGTACGGGTCCGCGCTCGCCTTGAGCTGCCCGTCCGCGGCCTCCATCACCGGGTCCGCGCCGGGCCTGACCACGGCCCGCAGGACGACGGTGCCGCGCCGCCCCTCGGCCAGCTCCACGTCCTCCAGCGCACCATGCGGCACTCGCCGCTCACCGAGCGCCTGGAGCAGCCGGGTGCCCCGTACGCCCCTGCTGTACCGGATGACCACGGCGTCGGATTCGAGGTCCCACACGGCGTTGCTTCCGGCCAGCACATCACCCATAAGGGCCAGCTTATGGGTGACGCCGCGGACTGCGCCCCTTTCCCCGCCGTGCTTTCCCCCGGTGTGACGGCCCAGGTCAGCCGCGGCTGTCGTCGAAGTTACGCACGAGGCGCTTGGGGGCGGTGCGGCGCCACGCCTCGGTGAGCAGCTCGCCCAGTTCCCCGCTGTCGACACGGGCGAGCGAGATCCGCACCCAGCCGAACCGGCCGACGTAGGGGGCGAAGGAGAAGGTGTCGGGGTCGGCGGCTATCAGCTCGCTCTGGTCCTCCGGGGACGCCTTCAGCGACACGTGCGCGCTCTCGGGCGCGCCCATGGCGAAGATCTTCTTGCCGACGCGGAGCGTGTGCTCGCTGCCCCACGTGATCTCCTCGTGCGCCTGCGGCAGCGCAAGCGCCAGCTTCGCGAACTCCTCGAACGTGGCCATGCGAAAAGCCTAGGGCCGGCCACTGACAACGGCCCGTGCGCGAGGGCCGCGCAGGAGCCGCAGGGGGCGGCGGTGACCCCGGCGGGGCCGTCGGCGGTTACGCGAGGCCGTCCGTGCACGTGTCGCCCGAGTGGCAGGAGACCGCGGCGTACTCGCCCAGGGCGATCCGGGCGAAGTTGGCGAGGCTGGTGGTGCCGGGCGCGAAGTAACCGGGATGGCCGTACGCCCCCGCGGCGCTGATGACGCGGGCCCCGAAGGCGCGCGACATCGGGTCGGCGCCGTGGCCGAGGCCGGCGAACTCCAGGTGCGGCACGTCGCTGATCCAGTCGCTGGAGTCGCGGGCGGCCCACACGTGCGCGCCGGTGCGCAGGTCGGCGACGTTGTCGGCGCGCATCCCGGGACTGCCCAGGACGGTGATGTCCTGGACCCGGCCGCGCGGCAGGTCGGGCGCGGCCACCCCGCACAGCACCGAGCCGTAGGAGTGGCAGAACAGCGACACCCCGGTGCTCCGGGGCAGCGCCGACAGCAGCCCCTCCAGGCGGGTGGCGCCGCGTTCGGCGAGGGCGCCGGTGGAGGCGTCCAGGCCGAGGCCGGCCGGGGTGGTGTAGTCGTCCCAGGCGATGACCGCGGTGCGGGAGCCGGGCGCGTCGTGCTGCTCGGCGCCGTACAGGTCGCGGGCCATGCCGACTGGCGCGGCGTACGGCTTGGTGGCGCGTTCGAAGGACAGGACGTCGGTGTCGACGCCCGGTACGACCAGGGAGACCCGCCGCGCGGTGTCCAGATCGCCGAAGACCTCGGCGATCCGCCCGTCGCCGGTCGGGTCGAAGGAGAGGATCTGGCGGTGCCCGGCGAGCAGGGAGTCGTACCGCTGCTCCAGCTTCCGCTCCTCGCCCTGGCCGTCCGGGGTGAGCAGGCCGCTGTGCGAGCGGGCGGCGGCCAGCGTCCGCTCGTGGGCGATGGAGAGCCGGTTGGCCCGGTAGCGCAGGGCCGTCGGCGCCCCGTTGAGGCCGCCGACCACCAGCGGGTAGCGGGCGGCCAGCCGCAGCCGCTGGGCGCCGGTGAGGGAGGCGAAGAAACGCGCGATGGTGCCCGAGGCGGCGTTCGGGTCGGGCAGCTGCGCGGGCGCCGATGGTGCCCGTCATCCAGGCGGCGAGCGCCGCGGCCCGCGCGTCCTCGGCGGCGTGCGGGCGCAGCCCCGTCCACCCCGTGGTGGCCAGCATGACGAAGGCGACGGCCAAGGCCAGCAGGGCGCGGACGGAAGTGCTGCTCAGACGCGCTTCAGGAAGGGTCACTCTGGAGATGCCTCGCGTATTCGTCCCGGGGTCGGGGGCGGCGCGAGGAGGGGCGATATCGGTACGGACGTACCTCTGCTTTTCCTTCCCAGCGTAAGAGACGTGTCGGGTGACCCGTCGGATGCGTGATCGACCTCACGTTTGAGAACGGTCACGGCTGTGCAAAGACACGGCCCCGGCCGGATACGTCCCGGCCGGGGCCTGTCGGCGTCAACCCGGCGCCGTGCCCGTACCCCCGCGCGGTGTGCGCGGGATCACCCTCCTCAGGCGTCGCCGCCCGCCGCGCCCGGGTCGGCCGCCGACGCGTCCAGCAGCTGGTAGCGGTCCACGGCCTGCTTCAGCACGGACCGGTCGACCTTGCCGTCCCTGGCCAGCTCGGTGAGCACCGCCAGCACGATCGACTGCGCGTCGATGTGGAAGAAGCGGCGCGCCGCCCCGCGCGTGTCGGCGAAGCCGAAGCCGTCCGCGCCCAGCGAGGTGTAGCGCCCCGGCACCCAGCGCGCGATCTGGTCGGGCACCGACCGCATCCAGTCGGAGACCGCCACGAACGGCCCCTCGGCCCCGGCCAGCTTGCGCGTGACGTACGGCACGCCCTGCTCCTCCTCGGGGTGCAGCAGGTTGTGCTCCTCGACGGCGACGGCCTCGCGCCGCAGCTCGTTCCAGGAGGTCGCCGACCACACGTCGGCCCGTACGTTCCACTCCTCGGCCAGGATGCGCTGCGCCTCGACCGCCCACGGCACGGCGACACCCGAGGCCATGATCTGCGCCGGGATCTCGCCCGCCGTGCCCGGCCGGAAGCGGTGCACGCCCTTGAGGATGCCCTCGACGTCCACGTCCTCGGGCTCGGCCGGGTGCTGGATCGGCTCGTTGTAGACGGTGAGGTAGTAGAAGACGTCCTCGCCGGGCCGGCCGTCCGCGGTCTCGCCGTACATCCGGCGCAGGCCGTCCTTGACGATGTGCGCGATCTCGAAGCCGTAGGCGGGGTCGTACGCCACGCACGCCGGGTTGGTGGACGCCAGGAGCTGGGAGTGCCCGTCGGCGTGCTGGAGGCCCTCACCGGTCAGCGTGGTGCGCCCCGCGGTGGCACCCAGCACGAAGCCGCGGGCGAGCTGGTCGGCCATCTGCCAGAACTGGTCGCCGGTGCGCTGGAAGCCGAACATCGAGTAGAAGACGTAGACCGGGATCAGCGGCTCGCCGTGCGTGGCGTACGCCGAACCCGCCGCGATCAGCGACGCCGTACAGCCCGCCTCGGAGATGCCGTCGTGCAGCATCTGGCCGGTCGGCGACTCCTTGTAGGCGAGCAGCAGCTCGCGGTCGACCGACTCGTACTGCTGGCCGAGCGGGTTGTAGATCTTCGCGCTCGGGAAGAACGCGTCCATGCCGAAGGTGCGGTACTCGTCGGGGGCGATCAGCACGAAGCGCTTGCCGATCTCCTTGTCCCGCATCAGGTCCTTGAGCACGCGGACGAACGCCATGGTGGTGGCGATCGACTGCTGCGCCCGAGCCCTTCCGCGCGGCCGCGTAGGTCTTGTCCGCGGGCAGCGGCAGCGGCTTGGCGCGCACCACCCGGGTCGGCACGTAGCCGCCGCAGGCCAGCCGGTGGTCGTGCATGTACTGGATCTCTTCGGAGTCCCGGCCGGGGTGGTAGTACGGCGGGTAGCCCTCGTCCAGCCGCTGGTCGGTGATCGGCAGGTGCAGCCGGTCCCGGAAGCGCTTGAGGTCGTCGACCGTCAGCTTCTTCATCTGGTGGGTCGCGTTGCGGCCCTCGAAGTTCGGGCCGAGCGTCCAGCCCTTGATGGTCTGGGCGAGGATGACGGTCGGCTGGCCCTTGTGCGCCTTGGCCGCCGTGTACGCCGCGAAGATCTTGCGGTGGTCGTGGCCGCCGCGCCCCAGGTGCAGGATCTGCTCGTCGCTGAGGTCCTCGACCATCTTGCGCAGCCGCTGGTCGTCGCCGAAGAAGTGCTCGCGGATGTACGCGCCGGTCTCGGTGGCGTACGTCTGGAACTGCCCGTCCGGCGTGGTGTTCATCTTGTTGACCAGCAGGCCGTCGCGGTCCTGGGCGAGCAGCGG
This sequence comes from uncultured Actinomycetota bacterium, assembly GCA_963820715.1. Classification (GTDB taxonomy): domain Bacteria; phylum Actinomycetota; class Actinomycetes; order Streptomycetales; family Streptomycetaceae; genus Actinacidiphila. Next base: position 77,601 of record CAWGAU010000019.1, read on the forward strand.
GTCCCAGGAGCGGTCCCAGACCAGCTTGATCACGTTCCAGCCGGCGCCGCGGAACTGCGACTCCAGCTCCTGGATGATCTTGCCGTTGCCGCGCACCGGGCCGTCGAGCCGCTGGAGGTTGCAGTTGACCACGAAGGTCAGGTTGTCCAGGCTCTCGCGGGCGGCGATGGAGAGCTGGCCGAGCGACTCCGGCTCGTCCATCTCGCCGTCGCCGAGGAACGCCCACACATGGGACGCGGAGGTGTCGGCGATGCCGCGCGCCTCCATGTAGCGGTTCATCCGGGCCTGGTAGATCGCGCCCAGCGGGCCCAGGCCCATGGACACGGTCGGGAACTCCCAGAAGTCCGGCATCAGCCGCGGGTGCGGGTAGCTGGACAGGCCGTCGGGCGCCTTGGACTTCTCCTGCCGGAAGCCGTCGAGCTGCGCCTCGGAGAGCCGGTCGAGCAGGAAGGCGCGGGCGTAGATGCCCGGCGAGGCGTGGCCCTGGAAGAAGACCTGGTCCCCGCCGAGGCCGTCGTCCTTGCCGCGGAAGAAGTGGTTGAAGCCCACGTCGTAGAGCGACGCGGAGGAGGCGAAGGTCGCGATGTGGCCGCCGACGCCGATGCCGGGGCGCTGCGCCCGCGAGACCATCACCGCGGCGTTCCACCGGGTGGCGTTGAGGATCTTGCGCTCGATCTCCTCGTTGCCCGGGAAGAAGGGCTCGTCCTTGGTGGCGATGGTGTTGACGTAGTCACTGCTGCGCATCTCGGGGACTGCGACGCGCTTCTCGCGTGCCCGCTCGATGAGGCGGAGCATCAGGTAGCGGGCCCGCTCCCGGCCGCGCTCGTCGATGGCCGCGTCGAGCGAGTCGAGCCACTCCGCCGTCTCCTCGGGATCGAAATCCGGGACCTGGCTGGGAAGGCCGCCAATGATGATCGGGTTGCGATCGGATGCGGAAGCCACGCTGTTCCTTCGCTCATAGGACTGTCACTTGACTGTCACGGGACTGAAGAGGTGCCGCGTGACGGCGCGCGCATGCGGGCGCACACCGCATCCATCGTGTACCGCGCCGTTCGATACGTCATCTCTACTGAGCGGTAACCGCAGGTGGGCGGCCAAACCAGAACCCTACGCCCACTCGGACGTACGACCGACGCGCGCCGCCAATCGCCCGCAACACCGGCAAGCCCGGCAAATTCCCGTGATCTGCGTCACCATGGAAGCTGCGGGCCGCGGGGAAGGCGCGGGGAACTTGCGGCGAAGACGGTCGAAAAGTCACTGTTTCGGCCGTCTCGTACGCCGGGTACTTGCGCGATCCGCCGCGCCCGTGTGGACTACCGCCAATAAGCCCGCACTGACGCGGGCACATACGGACTCAAGAAGACTGCACGAACAGTCCCCATGACAGGAGGCAAAGCGTGAGCGCGACCGCGGACCACGCGGAGGAGCGGACCAACCCGGCGAGCCGGCTTGGTTTCGAGCCCGGACAGGTGGTCCAGGAGCTCGGGTACGACGAGGATTGCGACCAGGAGCTTCGCGAGGGGATCGAGGAGCTCACGGGCGAAGAGCTCGCCGATGAGGAGTACGACGACGTGCCCGACGCCGTCCTGCTGTGGTTCCGCGAGGACGACGGCGACCTCACCGACGCACTCGTCGACGCCACGTCGACGGTCGATCCCGGCGCCCCGATCTGGCTCATGACCCCGAAGACCGGGCGTGACGGCCACGTCGAGCCGAGCGAGATCGGAGAGGCCGCTCAGACGGCGGGCCTGGCCCAGACCAGCAGCGTCAACGCTGCCAAGGACTGGACCGGCAGCCGCCTCGTCACACCGAAGGCGGCCAAGGCCGGCAAGCGGTAGCCTCCGGCGGTCGGCGGGCTCACGGTGCGGCACGTGGGTCCCGCGACGGCTCCGCGCCGTAGGGGTTGCCCTTCGCTGCCGAGTCCCGCCCGTCTCCGGCTTGTCGCGCAGTTCCTCCACCAGTGCCCCTGAGTGGTACGCGCCGCGGAAGACGGCACCACTCAGGGGCGCGTGGGGCACCTCCCGCCGCCAGGCGGGGGAGAACTGCGCGCTCAGCAGGCCACCGGGCCGCGGTCCGGTGGCTCACAGGAGCCCTACGGCGCAGCCGTGCCCACTTACGAGGAGTTCTCGTGCCCTTGGAGATCGGCGCCGTCGCGCCTGACTTCACCCTGCCCAACCAGCACGGCCAGCCCGTGCGCCTGTCCGACTTCCGCGGCGCCAAGAACGTCGTGCTGCTCTTCTACCCGTTCGCCTTCACCGGCGTGTGCACCGGCGAACTGTGCGCCGTGCAGAGCGAGTTGCCGGCCTTCCAGAACGACGGCGTGGAACTGCTCGCCGTCTCCTGCGACCCGCTGCCGGCCCTGCGGGTCTTCTCCGACCAGGAGAAGCTCGGCTTCCCGCTGCTCTCCGACTTCTGGCCGCACGGAACCGTCTCCCGCTCCTACGGAGTCTTCGCCGAGGACAAGGGCTGCGCGCTGCGCGGCACCTTCGTCATCGACAAGCAGGGCACCGTCCGCTGGACCATCGTCAACGGCCTGCCGGACGCCCGTGACCTCAACGACTACGCGAAAGGCCCTCGAACCCTGTAGCCGGCGGGAACCGGTCACTAAGCTCTGCACGTTGATCCAGCACGGCGGCATCGGCACACAACCCGTACACACCGCACCAACGAGCAGGAAACGGACGGGAGGACTCGTGGGAGTCAGCCTCAGCAAGGGTGGCAACGTCTCGCTGACCAAGGAGGCGCCGAACCTCACGGCGGTCGTCGTCGGTCTGGGCTGGGACGCCCGCACCACCACCGGCAGCGACTTCGACCTCGACGCGAGCGCGCTGCTCACCGACGAACAGGGCAAGGTCCTGTCCGACCAGCACTTCGTGTTCTTCAACAACCTCAAGAGCCCGGACGGTTCGGTCGAGCACACCGGCGACAACCTCACCGGTGAGGGCGAGGGCGACGACGAGGTGATCAACGTCAACCTGGCCGCGCGTGCCGGCCGACGTCGCCAAGATCGTCTTCCCGGTCTCGATCTACGAGGCCGAGTCCCGCCAGCAGAGCTTCGGCCAGGTCCGCAACGCCTACATCCGCGTGGTCAACGCGGCGGACGGCGCGGAGCTGGCCCGCTACGACCTGACCGAGGACGCCTCGACCGAGACCGCGATGGTCTTCGGCGAGCTGTACCGGCACGGCGCCGAGTGGAAGTTCCGCGCCATCGGCCAGGGATACGCCTCCGGCCTGCGCGGCATCGCCCAGGACTTCGGCGTCAACGTCTGAGCACGACCACTAGCAAGGGGGAAGAACCACGATGGGCGTCACGCTCGCCAAGGGCGGCAATGTCTCCCTGTCCAAGGCCGCGCCGAATCTCACCCAGGTGCAGATCGGCCTCGGCTGGAGGGCCCGCTCCACCACCGGCGCCGACTTCGACCTCGACGCCAGCGCGCTGCTGTGCGGCAACGGCCGGGTGCTGGGGGACGAGTACTTCGTCTTCTACAACAACCTCACGAGCCCGGACGGCTCGGTCGAGCACACCGGCGACAATCTGACCGGCGGCAGCGGCGGCGACGACGAGACGATCCTGGTCGACCTGAGCCAGGTCCCGGCCGCGGTCGACAAGATCGTCTTCCCGGTCTCGATCTACGACGCCGATGCCCGTCTGCAGACCTTCGGCCAGGTCAGCAACGCGTACATCCGCGTGCTCAACCAGTCCGACGGCTCCGAGCTGGCCCGCTACGACCTGACCGAGGACGCCTCGACCGAGACCGCGATGATCTTCGGCGAGCTGTACCGCTACAACGCGCGAGTGGAAGTTCCGAGCGGTCGGTCAGGGGTACGCCTCCGGGCTGCGCGGGCATCGCCCTAGACTTCGGGGTCAACGTTTCGTAAAGCCGCGTACCGCGCGGGGGACCCCTTGCCTCAAGGGATCACAAGGGATTGGGTGGGTAGCACGTGCTCCTCAGAACATTCGGCTGGTCGTTCGGCGTCACTGCCGCCGGCCTGGCCCTGGCCGGCATCCTCTGGGGGGGCAAGGGACTCGCGATCGTCGCGATCCTGTCCGTCCTCGAGATCTCGCTCTCGTTCGACAACGCCGTCATCAACGCGGGCATCCTGCGCAAGCTGAACGCGTTCTGGCAGAAGATCTTCCTGACCGTCGGCGTGCTCATCGCCGTCTTCGGCATGCGGCTGATCTTCCCGATCATCATCGTGGCCATCACCGCGAAGCTCAGCCCGTGCGAAGCGGTCCGGGTCGCCATCAACGACCACCACCGCTACGAGACGCTGGTCACCAACGCCCACCCGGCGATCGCCGCCTTCGGCGGCATGTTCCTGCTGATGATCTTCCTCGACTTCATCTTCGAGGACCGGGACATCACCTGGCTGTCCTGGCTGGAGAAGCCGCTGGCCAAGCTCGGCAAGCTGGACATGCTCTCGGTGGCGGTCGCGATGGTCGCCCTGGTCATCGCGGGCACCACGGTCGCCACGGCCGTCCCCGTGCACGACGGCCACGGCACCATCGACAAGGCCGCGACCGTCCTGCTGTCCGGCGTCGGCGGCCTGATCACGTACCTGGTGGTCGGCGGCATCTCCGGCTTCTTCGAGGAGCGCCTCGAAGAGGACGAGGAGGACGAGGACGGCGAGGAGGGCGCCGGCGCGGCCGAGGAGCCCGCGCTGGGCGCCCCGGTCCCGGCGGGCGGCGGCGTCAGCACGGCCCAGATCGCCGGACTGGCCGGCAAGGCCGCGTTCTTCATGTTCCTCTACCTGGAAGTGATCGACGCGTCCTTCTCCTTCGACGGCGTCATCGGCGCCTTCGCGATCAGCAACGACATCTTCCAGATCGCGCTCGGCCTCGGCATCGGCGCGCATGTACATCCGGTCGCTGACCGTCTTCCTGGTCCGCAAGGGCACCCTGGACGACTACGTCTACCTGGAGCACGGCGCGCACTACGCGATCGGCGCGCTGGCCGTCATCCTGCTGATCACCATCAAGTACGAGGTGAGCGAGGTCGTCACCGGCCTGGTCGGGGTTGTCCTGATCGCGGCCTCGTACTGGTCCTCGGTGGTACGCAACCGCCGACTCGGGGAAGAATCCCCGCAGTCGGACGACGACAAGGCGGAAGTCACGTCCGGGGTCTAGCCCCGGTCGTGCACCCTTGGCGCTGCCCCCGCCCGTCCGGCGGGGGCAGCGCCGTATCGAGGCGGTGCCGCGCGCGGTGCGCGGGGCACGGGAGGATGGACAGCGATGGCCTGGTGGCGGTTCCTGCGGCCCAGCGGCGCCGACCAGTTCGACGTCAGCAACGCGCACACCGTGGAGCTGACCAAGCGCCGCCCCGAGCTGAGCCTGACCAGACAGGGCGGCGCCGTCGGGCAACATGCGGGTCAACCTCTCCTGGCAGATGCGCACTTCGGACACCGGCGGCTGGACCATGGAGCGCGGCAGCTTCCTGCGCCGCCAGATCGACGTGTTCAAGCCACGTGTGGTGCAGGCGGCCGGCCCCGCCATGGTCAACGTCGACCTCGACCTGGCCTGCATGTACGAACTGGCCGACGGCACCAAGGGAGTCGTGCAGCCGCTCGGCAACTTCCTCGGCGACCTGGACGCCCCGCCGTACGTCCAGATGAGCGGCGACGACCGGTTCGGCGGCACCTCGGGCGAGACGCTCTACATCAACTTCGACAAGCGCGAGGAGTTCAAGCGGCTGCTCGTCTTCGTCTACATCTACGACGGCACGCCGGCCTTCGACCGCACCCACGCCAAGGTGGAGATCTTCCCCGGCTCCGGACCGCGGATCGAGATCCCGCTCAACGAGCGCGAGCCGCAGGCCCGTTCGTGCGCGGTGGTGCTGATCGAGAACCGCAAGGGCGAGCTGTTCGTGCGCCGCGAGGTGAAGTACGTCTACGGCTTCCAGGCCGAGATCGACCGGCTGTACGGCTGGGGGCTCCAGTGGGGGCGGGGCTACAAGTCGAAGGTGTAGCCCGCCGAGCCCTGGCCACCGCCCGCGTCCCCGGGGCCGCCTTCACGTCCTCCCGCGCCGCCTGCGCCTTCCGCGCGGGGCCGGCCCCGCCGCCTCAGCCCTGCGTCTGGAACTGCGGGCCCTGCGGCGGCAGCGTGAAGGCGCCGTCCCCGTTGCGCCCGGCGTGCTGGCCCGCCCCCGGCGCGGCGTGCTGCCCGGCCGCCGCGGAGGCCGCGACCGGCTGCGGGTAGCCGTAGGCCGGGTAGCCCTGCTGCGGCTGCTGGAGGACCGGCGGGGCGGCGGGAGGCGCGGTCGGCCGCGCGGGCGCCGTGGCGGCCGCCACCGGCTGCGGATAGCCGTAGGCGGGCTGCGCGGGCACATGGGCGGGCGAGGGGGCCGGGAGCGGGTAGCCGTAGGCGCTGGTGGGCTCCTGGGCGGCCTGCGCGGGGTAGGGCGCGGTGGGTGCGGCGCGTCGCCGCGGCCGGGCCCGGGTCGGCCTCCCCGTCGTCGACCGCGATGCCGTACTCGGTGGCCAGCCCGACGAGCCCGGAGGCGTAGCCCTGCCCGAGGGCGCGGAACTTCCAGCCCGCGCCCTTGCGGTACACCTCGCCGCAGATCAGCGCGGTCTCGTGGCCGGTGTCCGGCACGCACGTCGAAGGTGATCACGGGCGCGGCGTGCTGGGCGCCGTCGCCGTGTCGTAGAGCGCCAGCCGCAGGTCCGTGACGTGCCGGAACGGCCCGCCGTCGCAGGACGCGGCGATGACCACCCGGTCCACCCCGGCGTCCAGCGCGGCCAGGTCGACCTCGACGGTGTCGGTCAGGCCCTCAGGGACGCGCTTCTTGGGCAGGTGGCGGGCCAGACCCGAGGGGTGGCGCGGCTCGTTGTAGAAGACGAAGTCGGCGTCGGAGCGGACCCGGCCGTCCGCGCCGAGCAGCAGCACGGAGGCGTCCACGTCCGGGGCCGCGGGGCCGGGGCTCCAGCGCAGCACCGCCCGGATGCCCGGGGCGTCCAGCGGGATGTTCGAACCCTTCACCATCGCGTGCGTCATACCGGCCATCCTGCCCGCCCGCGGGGCCGGGCCACAACGCCGCCACCCGCGGGCGGTGCGGGCGCCGCCGTCGTACCGTTGCCGTAGGGGCGCGGCGCGGGTGCGCCAGGAGGTGCCCGGGCCCGCCGGGAGGGCGCGCACAGCCCGGCGGGGCACCGATACGGGACCGGTACGGGCGGCTGCGATGGTCACGCGGACGACCGGCGCCGGTTACCTGTTTGTCATCCGTTGAGGGAACCTTTACGCCACGGCCGTACGTACGATAATCGGCCAGATATCCACCGGGCTCTTATGCTGGAAGGGGGCGTCATGCGACATTTCGAACACTTCGCGTCGGATCTCAGAGGTGAACTCTTCCACCGGGAACCCCAGGAGTTCACCGCGGACGCGCCCGCCCGCATCCTCGCCGTCGCCCTCGGAGCCACCCTCTACAGCCCGGCCACCCGCCCGCACCTCGCCGACGACGTCCGCAAGCAGGCCGGCCTCGGGGTGGTGTCCATGGTGCTGTGCCTGGAGGACTCGATCGACGACCGGGACGTCGCCGCCGGTGAGGCCAACCTCGTCCGGCAGTTCGCCGAACTCGCCGCCGGTCCCGGCGACGGGCTGCCGCTGCTCTTCGTCCGGGTCCGCACCCCCGCCCAGATCACCGACCTCGTGGACCGGCTCGGCCGCACCGCGGCGCTGCTGTCCGGATTCGTACTGCCGAAGTTCACCGAGGAGTCCGGCGTCCCCTTCCTCGAAGCGCTCACCCGGGCCGAAAGCACCTCCGGGCAGCGGCTGTTCGCCATGCCGGTGCTGGAGTCCCCCGAACTGCTCCACCTGGAGAGCCGGGTGGAGACGCTCTACGGCATATCCCGCACCGTCGACAAGTACCGCGACCGGGTGCTGGCCCTGCGGCTCGGCGTCACCGACTTCTGCTCCTCCTACGGCCTGCGCCGCGCCCCCGCGATGACCGCCTACGACGTCCAGATCGTCGCCTCCGTCATCGCCGACGTCGTCAACGTCCTCGGCCGCGCCGACGGCAGCGGCTTCACCGTCACCGGCCCGGTCTGGGAGTACTTCCGCCACCATGAGCGGATGTTCAAACCGCAGCTGCGGCGCAGCCCGTTCACCCCCGAGGCCGAGGACCTGCGCGACAGCCTCATCGCGCACGACCTGGACGGCCTGCTGCGCGAGATCGAACTCGACCGCGCCAACGGCCTCCAGGGCAAGACCTGCATCCACCCCAGCCACGTGCCCGTCGTCAACGCGCTGAGCGTGGTCACCCACGAGGAGTTCAGCGACGCCGCCGACATCCTGCACCAGGACCGCAGCGGCGGCGGCGTGCTGCGCTCGTCGTACACCAACAAGATGAACGAGGTGAAACCGCACCGCGCCTGGGCCGAACGCACCATGCGCCGCGCCGAGGTCTTCGGCGTCGCCCGCGAGGACGTCGGCTTCGTGGAACTGCTCGCCGCCGGGCCTGCCGCAGACCCCCTGAGACCGCCGGCCGCACCGCGGCCGCAACCGTACAGAGAACGGAACACACCCCCGCATGGCAACGAACGCGCCCTGGTCCGGCCAGTGGGTCGCCGACCGACTCGGCGTCGCCCTCCACGGCGACGGCCTCCACGACCTGCTCGGCCTGGCCCTGCGGCGCAACCCCAAGCGGGCGCACCTGCTCGTCTCGCACGTGCTCGGCAAGCACATCCCGCAGCGGCCGGACGTGGTCTACGGGCACGGTTACGAACTCGGCGAACGGGTCCGCGACCTGCTCGGCCCGGACGAGGCGGCCCGGGCGGTCGTGCTCGGCTACGCCGAGACCGCGACCGGCCTCGGGCACGCGGTGGCCGACGGCCTCGGCGCCGTGCCCTACCTGCACTCCACCCGCCGGCGGGTGCCCGGGACCACCGCGTACGGCGGCTTCGAGGAGGAGCACAGCCACGCCACCGGCCACCTGCTGCTGCCCGAGGACCCGGCGCTGCTCACCGGCCCCGGCCCGCTGGTCCTGGTCGACGACGAGTTCTCCACCGGCCAGACCGTCCTCAACACCATCCGCGCGCTGCACGACGGCGCGCCGCGCGACCGCTACGTCGTGGTCGCCCTCACCGACATGCGGGCGCCCGCCGACCGGGCCCGCCTCGACGCCTTCGCCGCCGAACTCGGCGCCCGCATCGACCTGGTGGCCCTCGCCGGCGGCACCGTCACCCTCCCGGAGGGCGTGCTCGCCGCGGGCCAGGCGCTGGTCGCCGCGCACGAACGCGCCGGCGGCGCCGGCGGCCGGGACTCGGCGCGGCCGCCGGCCGCCGCGTCCGTGCGGCGGGTGGAACTGGGCTGGCCCGACGGGCTGCCCGACGGCGGACGGCACGGCTTCCTGCCCCGGCACCGGGAGTCGCTGGCCGCGGCGCTGCCCGCGATGGGCGAGCGGCTGGCCGCCGCACTGCCGCCCACCGCCCGCCGGGTGCTCGTCCTCGGCAACGAGGAGCTGATGTACGCCCCGCTGCGGCTCGCCCAGGCCCTCCAGGACGCGCTGACGGCCGCCGCGCCACAGGACCCGCCGGCCGGTCCGCGCCCCGCCCCGAGGTGCTCTACTCCACCACCACCCGCTCGCCCGTGCTCGCCGTCGACGACCCCGGGTACGCGATCCGCAGCCGGCTCGTCTTCCCCGCCCACGACCGGCCCGCCCACGACCGGCCCGGCGACGGGCCGGGGGAGCGGTACGCCTACAACGTGGCCGGCGCCGGATTCGACGCCGTGGTCGCCGTCGTGGACTCCGTCGGCGACACCCCCGAACTGCACGCCCCCGGCGGCCTGCTGGCCCAACTGGCCGCGCACACGGGCACGGTGGCGCTCGCCGTCGTGCCCTCGTACCGACCGGACGGGAACCGCCCCCGCATGAGTGAGCCGCTGCGCGGACCGCACTTCTCCTCCTACGCGCCCGACGAGGTGGGCTGGCTGCTCAAGGACCTGTCCGGCGTGGAGCTCGAGGCGCCCACCGAGGAGCGCGAGGAGGCCATCCAGAGCGGCGGCGCCCACTACGCCGAGTCGCTGCCGGTGGAGTACCAGCCCACCGCCGAGTACCAGGAGCTGTTCCGCTCCGCGCTGGCCGGCTCCGCCGAACGGATCGCCCGCGCGGTCGGCGCCGTCACCGAACTCGTACTCGCCGAACGCGGCCCCGGCGCCGTCCTGGTCTCGCTCGCCCGGGCCGGCACCCCGGTCGGCGTGCTCATGCGCCGCTGGGCGCGGCACGCGCACGGCCTGGACCTGCCGCACTACGCCGTCTCCATCGTGCGCGGCCGCGGCATCGACGCCAACGCGCTGCGCTGGCTGGCCGCCCACCACGACCCGGCCGACGCCGTGTTCGTCGACGGCTGGACCGGCAAGGGCGCCATCACCCGCGAACTGGCCGCCGCCGTCGAGGGGTTCGGCGGCTTCAACCCCGACATCGCGGTCCTCGCCGACCCCGGCGGCTGCGTGTCCACCTACGGCACCCGCGACGACTTCCTCATCCCGTCCGCGTGCCTCAACTCCACCGTCTCCGGGCTGATCTCGCGCACCGTGCTGCGCGAGGAGCTGATCGGCCCCGACGACTTCCACGGCGCGAAGTTCTACCGCGAACTGCTCGGCGCCGACGTCTCCGGGCTCTTCCTCGACACCGTCGGCGCCGCCTTCGACACCGTCGCCGGCCAGGTCGCCGACGACGTCAAGTCGCTGACGCTCGCAGGACCGTTCGCCGACCTGGGAGGGCTGGGCGGCCGTCGAGCGGATCAGCCGAGGAGTACGGCATCGGCGACGTCAACCTGGTCAAGCCCGGCGTCGGCGAGACCACCCGGGTGCTGCTGCGCCGCGTCCCGTGGAAGATCCTCGCCCAGCGCGGCGCGGGCGCCGACCTCGACCACGTACGGCTGCTCGCCGCGCAGCGCGGCGTGCCGGTGGAGGAGATCGACGGGCTGCCGTACTCCTGCGTCGGCCTGATCCACCCCCGCTACACCCGCGGCGCGACCGGCGTCGACGGCAAGGCGGTGACCCGGTGACCACTCCGGTGAGCACTGCCCCGCCGTCCGCCGCCCGTGTCCTGGTCGCCAGCGACCTGGACCGCACCCTGATCTACTCCGCCGCCGCGCTCGCCCTCGCCATGCCCGACGAGCACGCCCCCCGGCTGCTGTGCGTCGAGGTCCACGAGGCCAAACCGCTGTCGTACATGACCGAGACCGCCGCCCGGCTGCTGGCCGAACTCGCCGACGGCGTACGGTTCGTGCCCGCCACCACCCGCACCCGCAAGCAGTACCGCCGGATCAGCCTGCCCGGCCGCGCCCCCCGCTACGCGATCTGCGCCAACGGCGGCCACCTGCTCGTGGACGGCCGCACCGACCACGACTGGAACGCCGAGATGCGCCGCCGGCTCGCCGACGGGTCCGCGCCGCTGGCGGAGGTCCGCGCGCACCTCGCGGCCACCTCCGACCCCGCGTGGCTGCGCAAGGAGCGGATCGCCGAGGACCTGTTCGCCTACCTCGTCGTCGACCGCGAGCGGCTGCCGGTCGGCTGGGTCAAGGAACTCGCCGAGTGGGCCGACGCCCGCGGGTGGACCGTGTCGCTCCAGGGCCGCAAGATCTACGCCGTGCCCAAGCCGCTCAGCAAGAGCGCCGCGCTCGCCGAGGTGGTACGGCGCACCGGCGCGGAACACGTGCTCGCCGCGGGGGACTCCCTGCTCGACGCGGACCTGCTGCTCGCCGCCGACGCCGGGTGGATGCCGGGGCACGGCGAGCTGGCCGACTCCGGGTGGACCGCGCCCCATGTCACCGCGCTCGGCACGGTGGGCGTGGCGGCGGGGGAGGAGATACTGCGGCGCATGGTCTCGGGGGTCCAGGGACCGCCTCGGTAGCCCCATTCGGCCGGTTGCCGGACCTTCCGCCGGTGGGTGGCTTGTCGCGCGGTTCCTCGCGCCCCTTGTTGTGGCTCAGCCCGTCCTCCAGGGTGCCGCCCCGCTGCGGTTGCTCGCGCGGTTCCTCGCGCCCCTGAGCAGGGCACCGCCCCGGTCAAGGGCGCCCCGACGGAGCGGCACTGTGGGGGACGGGCTAAGCATCCCCGTCGGCGAGGATCACGCGGGAGCAGAACCCGCGTCCGAGGGCGGCGCGGGCCGCGTTGGCCCGCTCGCTGCCGGCGATGAACGCCAGCGCCTCATCGCCGGTGCGCCCGCCCTCCACATGCCGGTCCAGCAGCCTGCCGCTCCCGCAGCCCGTCGGGCGCGTCGACGTACCACAACTCGTCCAGCAGATCCCGGACCTCGCCCCACCCGGCACCGTCGTCCGCGAGGTAGTTCCCCTCGGTCACCACCAGCCGCACGGACGCGGGCACCACGATCCCCGCGGCCACCGGCTCGTCCAGCAGCCGGTCGAAGTCCGGTGCGTAGACGGGCCGTTCGCGTATCGGCCCGCAGCCGCCGCAGCAGATGCACGTAGCCGTCCACGTCGAAGGTCTCCGGCGCCCCCTTGCGCCCGCGCAGCCCGAGCCGGTCCAACTGGGCGTTGGCCAGATGGAACCCGTCCATCGGCACATAGGCGGCCGTGCCCGCGCCCACCCGCTCCTCCACCTCCGCCACCAACTGCCTGGCCAGTGTTGATTTCCCCGCGGCGGGCGGGCCCGCCAGACCGAGAAGGGCCCGCCGGCCTGGAATGCTGGGGACCAAGGCGACCGCGTCATCGACAAGCATCTCGTCAGCCTAGGGCCAAGACCGCACCCGACCCGGGCCGGGCGAGAACCTCGCACCAGGAGACGACCCGTGCACGAAACGAAGAACCCGCAGCTCACGCCAGAGCTGTACGCGTACCTCCTCGACCACAACCCGCCGCTCGACCCCGCGCAGCGCGACCTGGTCGACACCACCCACCGGCAACTGCCCGACCGGGCGGGCCTCCAGACCGCCGAGGAGCAGGGCCCGCTGCTGGCCTTCCTGGTCCGGCTGACCGGCGCCCGGCAGATCGTGGAGGTCGGCACGTTCACCGGCTTCTCCACCCTGTCGATGGCGCAGGCGCTGCCCGAGGACGGCCGGATCATCGCCTGCGACGTGTCGGAGGAGTGGACGGCCGTGGGCCGTGAGGCGTGGCAGCGGGCCGGCGTCGCCGACCGGATCGACCTGCGGCTCGCCCCCGCGATCGACACGCTGCGCGCGCTGCCCGAGGGCCAGTGGGTCGACCTGGTCTTCCTCGACGCCGACAAGGAGTCGTACACCGCCTACTGGGAGGAACTGGTGCCGCGGATGCGGCCGGGCGGCCTGCTCGTCGTGGACAACACCCTCTTCCACGGCCGGGTCACCGACCCGGCGGCGACCGGCAGCGCCGCGGCGATCCGCGCGTTCAACGACCACGTACGGGCCGACGACCGGGTGGACGACGTGCTGCTCACCGTCGCCGACGGCACCACGCTGGCCCGCCGCCGCTGACCCCGGGCGCCTCCGCGGGCGCAGGAACCCCCCTGCGCCCGCCCGGCCGGGCTACGCTGCTGCCATGCCTCGTTACGAGTACCGCTGCAAGGCGTGCGGCTTCACCTTCGAGATGCGCCGCCCGATGTCCCAGTCCGACGCGCCCGCGCCCTGCCCCCGCGGCCACGACGACACCGTGAAACTGCTCTCCACGGTCTCGGTCGCCACCTCCGCCCCGTCCGCCGCCCCGTCCGGCCCCTCCGCCGGCGGTGGATGCTGCGGCGGCGGCTGCTGCAGCTGACGCCGGCTGCCGTCACGCGTGTGCTCGGCCGGGACGACGCGGCACCGTCCCGGCCGGGGATGCCCTACCAGGAGCGCGAGGGGAGCGTTACCGCCCCGCCGCCCGGTCCTCCCGGATGTTGGACACCACCCGGTTCGCGATCTCCCGTACCGCCGCCGTCTCGGTGAGGAACGCCCAGTAGTCCGGGTGCCGCCCCTCCAGGGCGGCGAGCGCGCGGTCCAGCCGCGCCACCGCCTCGTCGAGCGGCCGCGGCGTGCCGCTGCTCCGGGAGTGGAGCGGCCCTGCATCGCCAGCCGCTGCGCGTCCCGGATCACGAACCGGGTCTTCTCCACCTCGCCCTTGGGGTCCTTGCTGACCTCGTTGAGCTTGCGCAGCCGCTCACCCGCGGCGGCCACCGCGCCGTCCACGTCGTCCATCAGCCCGCGCACCGCCGACAGCCGCGCCCTCGGCGTCCGCCCAGCGCTGCTCGGACCGGGCCCGCCGCCCCTCGGCGAGCGCCTCCTCCGCCTGCCGTACGGCCTGCGCGGCCTGGTCCGGCACGTGCTGGAGGTCCTGCCAGCAGGCCGCCGAGAACCGCCGCCGCAGCTCGCTGAGCACCGGGGCCACCCCCTCCGCCCGGGTCCCCAGCGCCTGCACCCGGGTGCGCAGCGACACCAGCCGCTTGTCGATCTCCCGGGCCTGCTCGGGCAGCCGCTCGGCCTCGGCCCTGACCGCCTCGGCGGTCCGCCGCATGTCGTCGGCGCGCTGCACCGTCTCCCGTCACGCCGTGCTTGCTCGCGCCCTCGTTCAGCTTCGACAGCTCGGGGGCCAGCGCCGCCAGCCGGGCCGCGAGGTCGTCCGCCTTCAGCCCGGCCGCGCGCACCGCGTCCAGCGCGTTGCTCGCCGCGAGCAGCGACTGCTTGGCCCGCTCCCGGGCCGGCGCGAGCTGGGCGAGCTGCGTCTCGGCCTTCCCCAGCAGCGGGGCCAGGCTCGCCTGGAAGCGCTCCAGCTCCGTCCGGGCGTTGACCAGCTCGTCCTTGGCCCGGGTCAGCTCGGCACGGGCCCGGGACGCCGCGCGAGTGGTCCAGCTCGTCGCGGTCGATGTCGTGGGCGTCGACGGTGGCGATGTACGCGCCGCTGACCTGGTCGATCTTCTCGCCGAGCGACCGGAAGCCGGCCAGCGCCCGGCGCGCCTCCGGGGTGTCGTCGACCGCGGAGATGGTCTCGATGGAGATCTCCAGGTCCCGCTGGGCGGTGTCCAGCTCGTAGAACGCCTGCGCGGCCGCGTCCTTCGCCGCCTGGGCCTCCGCCCGATGGTCGTCGCCGCGCCGCCACCACGAACGTGCCGTCGTCACAGTGACACTCTCTCCCCGCGTTCGCCGCTCACCGCCATCGGCTCCATCCTCCCACCCGGCCGCCCCGAACACACGGCCCCCTCCCGCGCGCGCCCGCGGTTGCCGACCCGGCCCCGGGGCAGGGTAACCTGTGACGTCGCAACCTCCCGGGCGTGTAGCTCAGTGGTAGAGCGCCGCCCTTACAAGGCGGATGTCGGCGGTTCGAAACCGTCCACGCCCACCTCCCGGCCCGTCGCCTTCCCAGGCGCCGGGCCTTCTCCGTCCCCCGTCCGGCAGGCGGCGCACGTCCCCGATGCGCAAGGGACGTCAACCGCGGGTGACCCGGTTCCCAGCCCGAGGACTTGTTCGGGTTTACCGGGGTGGTTGACACCTTCGGGTGAACGCGCGAGGTTCGCCCGGGTGGGCGGGACGGCGCTGCGAAGCATGGAGGGGTGAGCACTTCATGGGGGAGGTTCGCCCGGATATGGGCGGCGCTCGTCGTGGTGATGGCAGCGGGTTCCTGGGGCCTGGGCGGCGCTGCCGCCGCGGCCCCGCCGCACCATTGCCGCGACGTGATACGTACGCCCCACACCTGCGCGAACCCCCGTCCACCCGACCCCGTCCACCCGCGCCCGGCGGCTCCCGCCCCTCGGCCCGACCCGTCCACCCACCTCCCGGTCCTCCACGTGCCGACACCCACGGCGTCGCCGGTGCCCGCGCCGGCCCGAGGCCCCGGCCCCGACGGCCACCGCGGCCGGTCGGCGAAGCCCCCGGTCACGGCGCTCCCGGACGCGTCGCGAAGCCTCCGGTCACGGCGGCCCGCGAAGCGCCTCGGCGCAGAGGCTCCGACCTCCCGTCCGTCGCCGCCGGGCCGGCCGTCCGCCGGAACGCCGGCCGCCCGTACCCCCGGCACCACCACCGCGCCCACCCGCGCCGCGCCCATCCGCGTCCGCGCCCGCGCGGCCCGCACCCGGGCCGCGACCGAATCCGCCGGACCGGTCGTACCCGCCGTGGCCGCTGAAGTGCGGGTGGCCGTGGCCGTGGCCCTGGGTCGAGGCGTGGACCGGGCCGGCGCCCTGGGACGCGGCGGACCGGGCGTGGCCCTGGCACCCGCACCGGCACTGCGGGCGGAAGCCGCCGCCAGCCGCCTCCCACCCCGACCCCGAAGCCGACCCCGACTCCCGCGCCACCCAAGCCCGTTCCCGCCCCCAGACCCCGGCCCGCACCGCGGGCCGTCGTCGTGCCGGCGCCCGTGCAACCGCCGCCGCCCGCCCCGACCGCGAAGCCCGCGCCCACCCCGAAGCCCGCGCCGGTGACCAAGGCGGCACCGGTGCCCGCGGCGTGGCCGACCCCGGCGCCCAAGGGCGCGGCGAAACCGCGCCGGCACGAGCAGACGCTGACCGAGACGCTGCTGCTCACCACCGTGCCCGCGCTGCTCGCCGTGGCCGTGCTGCGGCCCGGCTCCAGTACGTACCGCAGGAACCGCTAGCAGTAGAGGGGGAGTTCACAGATGTCGCAGTGGTTGGTGCTGGTCATCGCGATGGCCGCGGTGTGTCTCGTGGTCATCAGCGTGGTGGTGCTCAGACAGCGCAGGATCACCGATGACGACGACCCGTCGCAGACGCCGGACGTCATCGAGTACATGGTCATGATGATCGGCGTGGTCTACGCGATCGTGCTGGGCCTGGCGATCGCGGGTGTCTGGGAGGGCCGGGGCAGCGCGCAGGCGGACGTACTCGCCGAGGCGCAGGCCCTGCACGAGGTGAAGGCGCGGGTGCAGGTGTACCCGGCCGGCGTACGGGACAAGGTGCGCGCGGACGTGGACGCGTACGCCGCCTATCGTGGCCGACAAGGAGTGGCCGTACATGCGCGACCACGGCGAACTGTCGCCGCGCGGCACCGCGTTGCTCGACCAGGTGCGGACCGACGTCACGCAGTACAACCCGATGTCCCCGCTCGGCCAGCAGGCGTACCAGCCGCTGGTCGACCAGGTCACGGCCGCCGACCAGGCCAGGACGACGCGCGGGCAGAGCGCCGGGGCGACGATGCCGGGGATGGTGTGGTTCGGCCTGATCGCCGGCGCCCTGGTGACCGTCGGGCTGATCTTCACCCTCCAGATCCGGCGCTCGGCACGGGAGTTGCTGCTCGCCGGGCTGTTCAGCGCGCTCATCGCCTTCCTGCTCTTCCTGATCTGGGACCTGGACGCGCCCTTCGGCGACGGCCTGGCCGTCTCGGCGGACGTCTTCCGGCAGATCGTGCTGGGGCACTAGCGGCCGCGCAAGCGCGGCCGCACACGAAGGAGCGGCTCCCCCACCCAGGCCGGTGGGGGAGCCGCTCCTTCAGGGCAACGGCCCTGCGGTCAGTGCCAGTTGGACACGTTGACGTTCTCCAGCACGCCGAGCGCGTCGGGCACCAGGACGGCCGCCGAGAAGTAGGTGCTCACCAGGTAGCTGATGATGGCCTTCTCGTCGATGCCCATGAACCGGACGTTGAGCCCCGGCTCGTACTCGTCGGGCAGGCCGGTCTGGTTGAGGCCGATGACGCCCTGGTTGTCCTCGCCGGTACGGATGGCGATGATCGAACTGGTGCGGGCCTCGGTGACCGGGATCTTGTTGCAGCTGAGGATCGGCACGCCGCGCCAGGCCAGCACCGACGAGCCCTGCACGTCGACCGGAGCCCGGGTAGATGCCGGCCCGGGTGCACTCCCGGCCGAAGGCGGCGATGGTCCGCGGATGGGCCAGCAGATAGCGGGTGTTGCGGCGCCGGCTGATCAGCTCGTCCAGGTCGTCCGGCAGCGGCGGCCCGGCGTGCGGCTGGATGCGCTGGTCGTAGTCCGCGTTGTTGAGCAGCCCGAACTCCGGGTTGTTGATCAGCTCGTGCTCCTGGCGCTCCCGCAACGCCTCGACGGTGAGCTTGAGTTGCTGCTCGGTCTGGTTCATCGGCTCGTTGTAGAGGTCGGCCACCCGGCTGTGCACCCGCAGCACGGTCTGCGCGACGCTCAACTCGTACTCGCGCGGCTTGACTTCGTAGTCCGCGTAGGTGGCCGGCAGCGCGGCCTCGCCCTTGTGGCCGGAGGCCAGCTCGATCTCGGCCTCACCGCGCTTGTTGACCCGCTGCTGCGGGCAGCGAGCGGTACGCCGTCCAGGTGCCCGCGCAGCGACGGCGCGGCTGTCCAGCAGCGACTGGAGGGCCTGCCGGGGCAGCGCGAGGACGGTGGTCGCGGTGGCGGCGCGCGCGGTGTACTGCCAGCTGTCCTCCGCCGAGCAGCGCCTGCTCGCCGAAGTGGTCGCCGTCGGCGAGGGTGCCCGAGCCGGGTCTGCTCGCCGTACGACCCCTCGCCGATCTTCTCGACCTTGCCGTGCGCGATCAGGAAGACGGTGTCCGCGGGCTGCCCGGCCTCGGCGAGCACGTCCCCCGGCGCCGTACTCCCGCTGGACGAAACGCTCCGCCAGCGCGGTGAGCGCGGCCGCCGTCGTCGAACGACCGGAGCGCGGCGATCTCGCCCAGCTCCTGCGGGATGACCCGGACCTCCGACCCGGTCTTGACGAAGGTCACCCGGCCGTCGCCGACCGAGTAGGTCAGCCGGCGGTTGACCCGGTACGTGCCGGCGTTGACCTGTACCCAGGGCAGGACGCGCAGCAGCCAACGCGAGGAGATGCCCTGCATCTGCGGTGTCGGACTTGGTGGTGGTCGCCAGATTCCGCGCCGCCGCCGTGTCGAGGCTGGTCCGCGCCCGGGAATCCTGCGGATTGCCTTGTGCGGTGTCCTGGCCCGCATCAACCGACATGTGCTGTCCTTCCGGTAAGGAGGTGATACGGCCCCAATTCTTTCCATCGCGCGGAGTGCTGCCTATTGCCGGATCGAGTGAGAATACTTTCGGAAATACGGGAAAGTACCCATCGCGGACCACGGGATTCGCCCCGGCGCACGAACTGGTGTGCGTCGTCCGAGGGTTGAGGGGCAGACGACGGTCGGAGGGCGCCCCGGGGCGTCCCTCGCACCCGCCGCCCGACCGGTGCGGCGGCCGTTTCCCGCAACTCCAGGAGGGTTCACATGCTGGCTGCCGTGGGCGCCGTCATCTTCGCCATCGGATATCTCGTCAACGCCACGAGTACGAGCACGGACGCGGGCTTCACACCGTTCAGCCTGCTGCTCGCGGGGGCGTTCTGCGTGGCCCTGCACCTGGCCGGAGTCGGCTCCGGCTGGTCGTACCCGGCCAGAAGACGCGGCCGCCGGTAGCCCGGTCGGCCGCGGCCGGAGCGCGGGGACGCGACCGCGTGGACGTACGGGCAAGGGACCTATGGGCAAGGGACGTACGCGCGCGTGAGCGCGGACGTGGGCGGACGGGGCCGGGGGGCGCTGCGGACCCGCCGGGCGCCTCAGAGCGCCTCGACGACCGTCCCGCGCTCCGGCTGCGCGCCCTGCGGCGGGATGGTGATCGCCATCGCCGCGTAGGCGGCCGCAGCTGCGGCGGACGCGGCCGCCGCGACCGCGGAGCGGCGCTCGCGCCGGAAGACGTAGGCCGCGAAGACCCCGGCGGCCATCAGCGCCACGAGGGACATCAGGGTGCCGAACCAGCTCGCGCCGAGCCACTTCCCGCCGATCCAGCCCAGGCCGACGCTGTACGTCGCCCAGCACACCCCGGCCAGCGCGGACCAGGGCAGGAAGTCCCGCGGCCGGCGCCGGGCCGCGCCCGCGCCCAGGCTCACCACGCTGCGGCCGGCGGGCGCGAAGCGCGCCAGCACCACCAGGGCGCCGCCGCCGCGCGCCAGCACCTGGTCGAGCCGCTCCTGCGCGGCCGCCAGCCGACGCGAGTTCGCCATCCGGCGCTCGAACCACTCGCCGCCGCGCCATGCCAGCCGGTACGCCATGAGGTCGCCGAGGCAGGAGGCGACGGCGGCGCACAGCAGCAGCGCGAGGATGTCCAGGAGGCCGCCGTCGGTGCCGGTGGAGCCCGCGGTGGCGGCGCTGATCACCAGCACGCCGCTCGGGAGCACGGGCACGAACACGTCGAGAAGGACGGACAGGGCCACGAGCAGGTAGATCCATGGCCAGTCGAACAGCGAGCCGAACCCTTGCAGCACTTCGCCTCCTTCGCCCTTGCCGGTCCTGCCCGAGTCGTGTTCTGGTGGTGCGGAGCGGTGCCGGGTCCGTTGCGCGAGCGCCCCGAAACCGTGCTGCTGGTGTCGCGCGGAACGGCGGCGGATGAAGATCCGCCGTCAGCCGTACAGCGTACGCCAGTCGCGCCGATCGGTTCCTTCCCGGGTGAGTGAGCTAAGAGACAATAACGGCGTTATTACGACGGGAATACTTCTGGGGGAAAGGGTTCGGTGCCGGTTTGCGTCTTATGCGGCGCACCCGGTCGGGCGCCGCGCCTAAGGTGACCCCGTGGTCCCCGTCGCCGCCTCTCCCGCGCCTTTCCCGCCGCCGCTGCCCGCCCCGACCCCGCTGGCCTCGGCGTCCTCCTCCTCGCTCCTGCCGGTCGACCGGACGCTCGGCATCGTGCTCGCGGTGCTGCTCGTCGCGGCGACCGGGATCGCGGCGTACGCCCGGCTCGCGGACCCGCACGAGAACTACGCGCGGGGCATCGCCCTGGCCGGTGTCCGGGCGGCCGTGCAACTGGCCGCCGTGTCCGCCCTCATCGGGTGGGTGGTCAAGCACCAGGCGGCGCTACTGGCCTTCGTGGCACTGATGTTCGCGGTGGCGTCCAGGACCGCGGGGCGCCGGGTCACCCGCAACGCCACCTGGCGGTGGGCCGCGGTGCCGGTCGGCGCGGGGTCGCTGCCGGTGGTCGCGCTGCTGGTGCTGACCGGCCTGGTCCCGATCGACGGCGTCGCGCTGATCCCGGTGGCCGGCATCCTCATCGGCGGCGGGCTGACCGCGACCGTGCTCGGCGGCCGGCGGGCGCTGGAGGAACTGCACTCGCGGGCCGGCGAGGTCGAGGCGGCGATGGCGCTGGGCTTCACCGACCGCGACGCGCGGATGGAGATCGCCCGGCCCGCGGCGTCCGGGGCGCTGATCCCGGGGCTCGACCAGACCAGGACCGTGGGGCTGGTGACGCTGCCGGGGGCGTTCGTCGGCATGCTGCTGGGCGGGGCGAGCCCGGTGTCGGCGGGAGCGGTGCAGTTCTTCGTCCTCATCGCGCTGATGGCCGTGCAGGCGGTCGCGGTGGCGGTGGTGCTCGAACTGGTCGCGCGCGGCCGGATAACCCGCGCGGTGAAGACGCCGTGACGTGCTGTGACCTGGTGTGATCGGGCCCCTTGCCGGCGCGTGCGGTAAACTGGTGGCAGCAGAAGGGGAGTAGCTCTTCGCCGGAACGTCGACATACTGCTCGACCCCGTTCGCAGCGCGGCGCTCGACCGCGTACGGCGAACGAGGCGGGCCGGCGCCCGGAGGCCGGACGTGTCACGCGTCCAGGCCAGCGAGACCTTCGGCCGCAGTGTTCCGACGCTGCCGTGCCGAAGCGACCCCAGCCACTGCGTGGTCCTCTCGGTGCCGGCGGCCCCGACCGATCGAGGAATCGACTTCCGTGCTCAGCCTCACCGTCATCGCCGTCGTGTTCGGCGTGATCTTCCTGGCCGAACTCCCCGACAAGACCGCCCTCGCCGGGCTGATGCTCGGCACCCGCTACCGGCCGTCCTACGTCTTCGTCGGCGTCGCGGCGGCCTTCGTGGTCCATGTCGCGCTCGCCATCGCCGCGGGCAGCCTGCTCACCCTCCTGCCGCACCGCTGGGTGCAGGGCGTGGTCGGGGTGCTGTTCCTCGGCGGCGCGGCGGTGCTGCTGCTGTCGAAGGGCGACGACGACGAGGAGGTACGGGCGCCCGCCGACCAGAGCTTCTGGAAGGTCTCGGGCGCGGGCTTCATGCTCATCCTGGTCGCCGAGTTCGGCGATCTGACCCAGATCATGACCGCCAACCTGGCCGCCCGCTACAACGACCCCGTCTCCGTGGCGATCGGCGCGGTGCTCGGCCTGTGGGCGGTGGCGGCGCTGGGCATCTTCGGCGGCCGGCTGCTGATGAAGCGGGTGCCGCTGCGGCTGATCACGAAGGCGGCGGCCGCGGTGATGGTGGTGCTGGCGGGGTTCAGCCTGTACGAGGCTGCGGCCGGCTGAGGGGCCCCGGCCGGGCGGGGGTTACGCGGTGACCGTCAGCAGACAGGCCGCCGTCCGCTGCCGCCCGGACGGTCACCTGCTCCAAGGACCGTACGTGCACGGTGGGTTCGTGGGCGGCGGCGCGCGGGCCCACGCCCACCACCCGCATCCCGGCGGCCTTCGCGGCCGCGATGCCGACCTCGGCGTCCTCGAAGACCAGGCAGTCCTCCGGGGCGAAGCCGAGTTCCGCGGCGCCCTTGAGGAAGCCCTCCGGGTCCGGCTTGCTCGCGCTCACGCACTCCGCGGTGATCCGGACCGGCGGCAGCGGCAGGGCCGCCGCGGCCATCCTGGCCAGCGCCAGGTCCTCGCTCGCCGACGTCACCATCGCGTGCGGGTGCCCTTGCAGGGCGGCCAGGAAGGCGGGGGCGCCCGCGACCGGCACCACCCCGTCGGTGTCCGCGGTCTCCTCGGCGAGCAGCAGCGCGTTCTCGGCGAGGTTCTCCGCCTGCGGTGCGGTGGGGGAGCAGTTCCGCCATCGTGGCGTGGCCCTGGCGGCCGTGCACCACGCTCAGCACGCGGGCGGCGTCCAGGCCGTGCTCGGCCGCCCAGCGGCGCCAGCAGCGCTCCACCACCGCGTCCGAGTTCACGAGGGTGCCGTCCATGTCCAGCAGCAGGCCGCTCGCGCGGAGCGTGGTGGACGGCATGGACGGCTCCCTCGGGTCGGTACGTTCTGTTCTTGCTCTGTGCGGCCTTGCTCCGTGCGGTACTCAGTGGCTCCGCCCGCCGGTCAGGGGGAGCGGGCGGAGCCACTTTGTTCCTCTACGGTACAAAAGATTTGCCGGCCGCGCCAGTCCCTTCCCGGGTGGGTTCGCCGGAAAAGGACTCCCCCGGAGCCCCCTCCGCGGGGTGCGGCTCCCTCCGGGGGTGCGGCTCCCTCCGGGGGTGCCCCAGGTTTTCCATCCCACCCGCGCCACCCGTTGCCCTACTTCCGCATGTGCGGGCTTTTGCGTTGTGGGTCGGGGCCAGTCCGGAGGTGACTCCTCGAACTTCGAACGTTCCCGTTTCGTTGTCGGCTGCCACGCCGGTGTTGCGTTCGAAGTTCTGCGGGGACACCTCCTCCCCGTCCCCTCCAGCCGGTCGGCGTCTGCGAGTAGAGGGGGGTGGTGAACTACAGCTTCTTCCCGGGCGACTGTTCGTACGAGCGGCACCGTGGGAAGGCTTCTATAACCCCCGTCTTCCGTGTGCCGCCGACGGGCCGGAGGGGACGGGGAGGCGGTGCCCCCGCAGAACTTCGAACGAACACCGGGCGCAACCCTGGATCGAGACCGGCAGGTTCGAAGTTCGAGGAGGTGCCGGCGGACTGGCACCGACCCACCCACAAAAGGCCCGCACATGCGGAAGAACAGCAAGGGGTGGGGGGTCCCCCCGGCCGAAGGTTGGGGGAGGGTGGGTTGGAAAAGCTGGGGCACCCCCGGAGGGAGCCGCACTCGCGGAGGGAGCCGCGGGACGTTGACCGGCAACCGCCTCCCGCGAAGGGACCCGTACCCTGAAGACATGTCACCCGAACCCTTCGGGCCACAACACTTCCAGCTCGTGCTGCTGCGCCGCATGGCGGACCACAACCCCGACCTCGTCGAAGACTCGCTCCGCACGTTGCGCGCCACGCGGACCGAGCTGCGCGAGGCCAACCGCAGATGGCAGGCCCGCCTGCACTCCCGTACGTTCCCGAAGGGGGAGACCGGGTACCGTACGGCGCTCGGCCCACCGGAGTCCGTGAGCACGCGCCGGCACGGCGACCTGACGTTCCGGGCCGCGCTGTGGCCCGTACCCCTGTGGCCCGAGCTGCGATTCGAAGTGCTGTCGACCGCCGGCACCGTATGGAACGAGTGGCTGGTGCGCGCCCCGGAGGCCGCGCCGCCGCGGCTGCGGGAGGTGGCGGACCTGACGCCGTGGAGCTGCACGCTGGACGACGCGGCCCGCGCGTTCCCGCCGGCGGCCGCGCTGCCGCCCGACGCCCCGACCCGGGCCCGGATGGCGCTGACCGACCCGCGGTCGGGCGGCCGGGTGGTCGCGCACTTCACCTGGGGCCTGCTCCAGTACGTCGTACGGGAGCCGTAGCCGCGGGTCCTACCAGGAGGTCTGCCGTTCGAGGACGGCGCGGGTCTGCGGGCCGTAGACCCCGTTGTGGGCGCCGTCGGCCGCGTCGCTCACCCAGTACCAGACCTGGAAGGTCGCCACCGCCTGCTGCACCTGCCGGTCGAAGACGCCGTCGACGGGCCCGTGGTAGACCCACACCTCGGTGAGCCGCCGCTGGAGGTCGGCGACGGCCGGGCCGGTGTCGCCGATCTCCAGGGTCTGCACCGAGGCCGGGGCGAGCGGCTGGTCCGAGGGGGGCGGGGTGGTGCCGGCCGGCGGCGGGGTCGTGGCGGCGCGTGGTGGCGGTGGCGGGCGGCGGGGCCGCCGGGCTCGCGGTGGGCGCGGGGGCGGCCGTCGGGGCGGTCGCGCCGGGGGACGGGGAGTGCGAGGGCGCCTTCGGCGCCGACGGTGTGGCGGTCGCCGCCACGGTGCGGGTCCCGGGCCGGTGGGCGACCGGCGAGGCCGAGGTCGCCGTGGCGGGCCCGGCGTCGCTGGGCAGCGTCACGTCCGGCATGGAGGTGGTCAGGTCGGGCAGCGCCCGGTCGGTGCCGCCCTGCTCGTCGCCCATGACCTGCCCGGTGACGGCCACCGCCCCCGCCGCCAGCGCGGACGCGGCGACCGCGGCGGCCACGACGACCATGCCGCGCCGGCGCCTGCGGTGCCGCCCGCGCGCCGCGGCGGCGGCCGAGGCCGCGGCGCCCACCGGCTCCGGCTCGTCCGCGGCGTCCTGCGCGTCGTGGCGGATCGCGGGGAACAGCCCCAGGTCGACGGTCGCGGGCCCGTCCGGGTCGTCGGTGAGCAGCGGCCGTACGGTCGTCCCGCCCGGCTCGCCGGACGGCTCGCCCACGTAGGGGCGCATCCGCAGCGGGTGGAAGTCCTCGGTCGCGGCCACGGCGGCGGCGCGCTGCGCCGAGCGCTCGGCGGCCCGTATCTCGCCCGCGCCGGCGTCCTCGCCGTTCCCCGCGGCGCCGTCCGCGGCCGTGTGCGGCCCGTCCGGCCGTTCCGGCTGCTGCGGTGCCACTGGGTCCCCTCCCGCCGTCGTCCCCGTGTCCGTCACGGCGTCCTCGCCGCTGCGTGCGGCGGCCGTGTGTCAAGTCAGAGGAGATTATGCCGACCCGGTGGGCCTTCGCACACATGATCCACGCAATGGTGACCTGTTCCGCAGGCCATAACCGTACAAACGGTGGGAATATGAAGTACCGACCCTCGGGGGGACGCGAGGCGAGGAGCCGTTCCATGGCCCAGGACACCAGCACGGCCGCGGGCCCGGCGGCGGCCGCACCGGGTGAGCCCCAGGACAAGCGCGCGGTACGGATCGCGATCGGCGCGCTCGCCCTCGGCCTGCTGCTGGCCGCGCTCGACCAGACGATCGTCTCCACCGCGCTGCCCACCATCGTCAGCGACCTCGGCGGCATCGACCACCTGTCCTGGGTGGTGACCGCCTACCTGCTGGCGTCCACGGCCGCCACCCCGCTGTGGGGCAAGCTCGGCGACATGTACGGCCGCAAGCGGCTGTTCCAGACCGTCATCGTGATCTTCCTGATCGGCTCCGCGCTGTGCGGGGTGGCGCAGAGCATGGGCGAGCTGATCGCCTTCCGGGCCCTCCAGGGCCTGGGCGGCGGCGGGTTGATCGTGCTGTCGATGGCGATCGTCGGCGACATCGTGCCGCCGCGCGAACGCGGCCGCTACCAGGGCGTGTTCGGCGGGGTGTTCGGCGCGGCCAGCGTGCTCGGGCCGCTGCTGGGCGGGGTGTTCACCGAACAGCTCTCCTGGCGCTGGGTGTTCTACATCAACCTGCCGATCGGCGTCGTCGCGCTCGCCGTCATCGCGGCCGTCCTGCACATCCCGGTCCGCCGCACCTCGCACCGGATCGACTACCTCGGGCATGGCCGTGGTGGCCGCCGCCGCGACCTGCCTGGTGCTGGTCACCTCGCTCGGCGGCACGACCTGGCCGTGGGCCTCGCCGCGGCATCATCGGCCTCGCGGTGGCCGGCGTCGTCCTCGTCGCCGTCTTCGTCCTGATCGAGCGGCGGGTCGCAGGAACCGGTGCTGCCGCCGCGGCTGTTCCGGGTCCGCACCTTCGTGGTCTGCTCGGTGATCTCCTTCATCATCGGCTTCGCGATGTTCGGCGCGATGACGTACCTGCCGACCTTCCTCCAGGTCGTGCACGGCTACTCGCCGACGCTGTCCGGCGTCCACATGATCCCGATGGTGATCGGCCTGCTGCTGTCGTCCACCGCCTCCGGGCAGATCGTCAGCCGCACCGGCCGCTACAAGGTCTTCCCGATCGTCGGCACCGCCGTCACGGCCGTCGGCCTGCTGCTGCTGCACCAGCTCGACGAGTTCACCGCCACCTGGATGATGAGCCTGTACTTCTTCGTCTTCGGCCTCGGCCTCGGCCTGGTCATGCAGGTGCTGGTGCTCGCCGTGCAGAACGCGGTCGGCTACGAGGACCTGGGCGCCGCCACCTCCGGCGCGACCTTCTTCCGCTCCATCGGCGCGTCCTTCGGCGTCTCCGTCTTCGGCACCGTCTTCACCAACCAGCTCTCCGACAAGCTGGCGTTCGGCGCTGACGCGGGGTACGGCTGCCGGCCGGTTTCGACCCCGCGCAGCTCCAGGCCGACCCGACGGCCATCGCCGGGCTGCCGCAGGCCGTCAAGGCGCCGGTGCTGCACGCCTATTCGCAGTCGATCACGACCGTCTTCCTGTGGGCCGTGCCGGTCGCGCTGGTCGGCTTCGTGATGTCCTGGCTGCTCAAGGAGGAGCCGCTGCGCGGCTCGGTCACCGCGCCCGACGCCAACGAGACCTTCGGCACCAACCCGGTGGAGCGCTCCTCGCTCGACGAGATCGCGCGCGGGCTGTCCGTGCTCGGCAGCCGCGAGGCCCGGCGCGACCTCTACATCCGGATCACCAGGCTGTCCGGGGTCGACATCCATCCGGCCACCAGCTGGCTGCTGTTGCGCGTGGAGAAGGACGGCCGGGCCGATCCGGTGGAGCTGGCGCGGTGCTCCACGGTGCCCGTCGGAGATGATCGAACGGGCCGCGGTGGAGGCGGAGACGCGCGGGCTGGCGGCGCGCGAGGGCAACCCGCTCGTCCTCACCGCCGACGGCAAGGCGATGGCGCAGCGGCTGGGGGAGACCCGCAAGGCCGTCCTCGCCGAGCTGCTGGGCGACTGGGACCCGGCCCGGCATGCCGAACTGGCCGCGCTGCTCACGAAGTTGAGCGGTGAGTTGTGCGGCGGCGACAAGGCCCACCCGGAGCAGCCAGTCCGCGGCACGGCGCCGCGGTAGGACGCGGGGCGGCGCAGGCGTACGCGCCCGCCGCAGGGGGCATGCGGGGGCGCGTACGGGTTCCGGGGAGCCACGGGTCCCGAAGGACCCTTGAGGGGCCGGGTGTTGAGGGACCGGGTCTGGGGGCGGGGGGACTAGGAGACGTCCATGAGCCGGCGGGTCATGTCCCGGTAGCGGGTCAGGGCGACGCGCAGCTCCTCGGTGCCGACGTCGGTGCCGTTGTCGTCGTGCCAGCTGTCGCGCAGCTTCTTGCGGCGTTCCTCCAGCACCCGGGCCAGCCGTTTCGTGGCCTCGTCAAGGACGGCGTCCGCTTCCCGTACGGCTCTGCGCGGGTCGTCCACGAAGGCGCCGACGGCCTGCTCCATCCGGCGGTTGAGCCCGCCGCGCCGTCGTCGGCGGAGGGGGCGGCGGCCGGCTTGGCGGTGACGCTCGGGGCGACAGCGTCCTTGTCCGTACCGTACGGTCCGGGCCGTACGGTCGTCGGACCGCGGGGCGGTGGAGGCCGCGGTCTTCGTGGGCCCCGCGGGGCTCGCCGCGCCGTCCGGGGCGGGGAGGGCGGGGACGAGGGGGCGGGGGAGCGATCGCGGAGCGGCCCGTGGCGGTCTCCTCGGCCGGTTCGGGGCCGGCTCCTGGGGCGTGGACGGCTTCTCGGTCTGGCCGTCGGGGGTGGTGGTCGTCGTCGTTCCTGGCGCGGCTGCGCGGGTGGTTCATCGTCATGGTCTTCGCCTCCTGGCGTTGGGTGTCACCGGACCGGCGCTGCTCAACGCTGCTCGGCGTCGTCGTCGCGGGCCTTGCGGCCACCGCCGGTCAGGGCGGCGAACCGGCGCCCGAGCGTGGGGTGTTCGGGTTCGTCCGCTTCATCCGCCGTGTCCACGGCCGTGGGCGGGTCCTGCTGCTCCGACGCCGCTGCGGCGGGCTCGGGGGCGGGCTCGGCGGCCCGGGTCCGGGTACGGGAGGACGCGGACTTCGGCTCGCCGGTGAGGAGTTCGTTGAACAGCTCGCGGGCCGCGACGAGTGCCTGCCGCAGGTCCTCGGTGGCGCGGCGGCCGCCGGCCCCGGCGTGCTCGGCCAGGGCGTGCGCCTGCCGGTACCCCTGGACCTGGTGCGCGTGGTGGACCGAGAGCGCGTCGAAGTGGTCCGGCGTACCGGCGGCGGGGAAGCCGCGGTCCTGGGCCAGTTCGGCGATCAGCCGGTCCGCCTCGCGGACGGACTGGCCGGGGTCCTCGACGAACTGCGCCTGGACGGCGTTCCAGCGGTCCGAGTACTGCGTACGGGCCTGCTCGGACAGCGCGCCACGCTCCAGCCGGCCGAACCGCTTGACGCGCTCCGACAGTTCCTTGCGGGTCGCTTTCACGTCTCCGCTGTGCTGGGCGAGCGTGCGGTCGTATTCGGGGCCGAAGCGGTTCTTCATGCCTCCGGCGGGGCCGGTGCGGGTCATCGCCAGTGTGGCGGCGATCGCGATTACGATGAGGGCTGCCACCA
The DNA here is from genome assembly GCA_963820715.1 of uncultured Actinomycetota bacterium. Lineage (GTDB taxonomy): Bacteria > Actinomycetota > Actinomycetes > Streptomycetales > Streptomycetaceae > Actinacidiphila. Next base: position 106,605 of record CAWGAU010000019.1, read on the forward strand.
CGATCGCGGTGACGACTCCTGTCGACATGTCGGACCTCCATCCTTCCTGGGCTCGCCTTCCCCTTGGGGGTGGCCCAAACCTCTCCCTTCCCGGGTGGGCTCGCCGGAAAAGGACCCCCCTTCCGCGGGGTGCGGCTCCCTCCGGGGGTGCCGGCTCCCTCCGGGGGCGCCCGCAGGTTTTCCATCCCACCCCGCGCCACCCGTTGCCCTACTTCCGCTGTGCGGGCTTTTGCGTGTGGGGCGGGGCCAGTCCGCCGGCACCTCCTCGAACTTCGAACGTTTCCGTTTCGATTTCGGGTCTGCCGCCGGTGTTCGTTCGAAGTTCTGCGGGGGCACCGCCTCCCTGTCCCCTCCAGCCGGTCGGCGTCTGCGAGTAGAGGGGGGTCGACCTTCCAACCGGCGCGAAGTTGGCTGAGCAGTACGCCGATCGGCTGCCGGAACTATGGCAGCAGCCCGGGCGACCTGTTCGCCGGCCACCGTGGCGGACGCGCTGAATTGCATGAACCGCCGTCGCCTTGCCCCGACGATCGGTCCGCGGTCCTGGCACGGTGACATCCACGAGATGAACGCCCTTCAGGCGAGCGACGGCAGTTACAAGCTCATCGATCCCGCCGGGCTGCGGGCCGAACCGGCGTGCGATCTCGGCACGATCGTGCGGTGCACCCCGGACCTCGGCGACGACCACCGCGCGCGGACCGAGCAACTGGCCTCTCGTACGGGTGTGGATGCCACCGCCATCTGGGAATGGGGAACCATCCACCGAGTCGTCAGCGGCGTCTACGCCTGCGGTATTGGCTTTCAGCCCTTTGGCGATCTGCTGCTGGCCGAAGCGGACCGCCTCAGGCGAAGTCACCTGTCGGGCGGAGCAGTGCCTCGCGGAGGGCCGCCCGCCCACCGAGGGTCCGGACAGGCTCGGCCATCGCACCTCCCACGGGTGGCGCGGATGGGTTGGAAAAGCTGGGGTGCTCCAGGGAGGGGCTGGGCTAGAGGAAGGAGGCTCGCCGCGCGGCCCGGCGGAGGGCCGCGAAGGATGGACGGCCCGAGAGTGAAGGAGAGCACCCCGGTGAGAGCCGCCCGCGGCAGGTCCCACCCGAGGGAGGTGGTGAGGCAGTACGCCACGAAGCGCGCCAGGTTCGAGGAGAGCGACCCCTGCGGGTCGTAGGAGATGCCCGAGGCGAGCCCGCCGATGTAGGGCCAGCCCTGGAGGTTCATGACCGTGCCGTAGGCCACCGCCGCCACCGCCCCGTACACGGCGACAAGCACCAGTTCGCCCCGCCCCCGCAGACTCCCCGCCCCGGGCAGCAGCCCCGCCCCCATCGCCACCCACCCCATCGCCAGCATCTGGAACGGCATCCACGGCCCCACCCCGCCGGTGAGCAGCGCGGACGCGAACATCGTCAGGGAGCCGAGGGTGAAGCCGAACCCGGGGCCGAGGACCCGGCCCGACAGGACCATCAGGAAGAACATCGGCTCGATGCCGGCCGTGCCCGCGCCGAGCGGGCGCAGCGCGGCGCCGGCCGCGGCGAGCATGCCGAGCATGGCGATGGCCTTGGCGTCCATGCCGGTGTCGGCGATGGCGGCGATGACCACGGCGACCAGCAGCGGCAGGAGTGCGGCGAACAGCCAGGGCGCGTCGGCGCTGTGCGCGGCCGCGGACGAGCCGTGCGCGGCGAGCAGCGGCCAGCCGAAGGCGGCGATCCCGATCACGGACACCAGGGCGAGCGCGGCCACCGAGCGCGGCCCGAGCCCGATCGCTCGTACGGAACCCCCGTTCACGGCCCCGACGCACCCCCAGCGCTCCCCGTACCTGCCCGACCGTGAGCCACGCCGCGGGCGCGAGGACCTTCGCGACCTGCGGGGCGAACGCGGGGGAGGACACCACGACCTCGGCGGCCGGCCCGTCGGCGACGATCTCGCCGTCGGCCAGGATGACGACCCGGTGGGCGAGTTCCGCGGCGAGTTCGACGTCGTGCGTGGCGAGCACGATCGCGTGCCCGGCCGCGGCGAGCGAGCGCAGGTGGGCGACGAGCCGCGCCTTGGCCGCGTAGTCCAGGCCGCGGGTGGGCTCGTCGAGGAGCAGTACGGGCGGGCGCGCGGCGAGGACGACGGCGAGCGCGAGGGTGAGCCGCTGCCCCTCGGACAGGTCGCGCGGATGGGTGGACGTCGCTGACGCCGGGGAGGAGTTCGGCCACCAGCGCGGCGCAGGTGCCGGCCGGCGCCGCCGGCGTCCCGGTCGGCGGCGGCGCACTCGGCGGCGACGGTCTCGGCGTAGAGCAGGTCGCGCGGCTCCTGCGGTACGAGCCCCACGCGGCGCAGGAGTTGGGCGGGCCTGACCTGATGCGGGGCCAGACCGCCGACGGTGACGGTGCCCGCCGCGGGTGCGTGCAGGCCGACCAGGGTGGACAGCAGGGTCGACTTGCCCGCGCCGTTGCGGCCCATCAGGGCGACCGTCTCGCCGGACCGTACCGTCAGGTCGATGCCGCGCAGGGCCTCGGTACGGCCGCGTCGCACCACCAACCGCTCGCAGCGCACGAGCAGTTCGCTGTCGGGCGCGGCGGTGCGGCCGCCCGGCTCGCGCCCCGCCAGCCGCTCCCGCAGCCCGGCCGCCCTGCGGCGCGCGTCCCGTACCGACAGCGGCAGCGGCGACCATCCGGCGAGCCGGCCGAGGGTGACGACCGGCGGGTGGACGGGGGAGACGGCCATCACGTCGGCCGGCGCGCCGACGACCGCCGGGGCGCCCGGGGACGGCAGCAGGATCACCTGGTCCGCGTACTGCACGACGCGCTCCAGGCGGTGTTCGGCCATCAGGACGGTCGTGCCGAGGTCGTGCACCAGCCGTTGCAGGACGGCGAGCACCTCCTCGGCGGCGCCCGGGTCGAGCGCGGAGGTCGGCTCGTCCAGGACCAGCACCTGCGGGTGCACGGTCAGCACCGAGCCGATCGCGACCCGCTGCTGCTGGCCGCCGGACAGGGTGGCGATCGGGCGGTCGCGCAGGTCGGCGAGGCCCGAGCAGGTCGAGGGTCTCCTCGACGCGCCGCCGCATCGTCTCCGGCGGGACGCCCAACGACTCCATGCCGTAGGCGAGTTCGTCCTCCACGGTGTCGGTGACGAAGTGCGACAGCGGGTCCTGGCCCACCGTGCCCACCACGTCGGCCAGTTCGCGCGGCCGGTGGGTGCGGGTGTCGCGTCCCGCGACGGTGACCCGGCCGGTCAGCACGCCGCCGGTGAAGTGCGGTACGAGTCCGCTGACGGCCCCCAGCAGCGTCGACTTGCCGACCCCGGACGGCCCCACGAGCAGGCACAGTTCGCCCTCGGCCACACGTCAGGTCCACCCCGCGGATGGCGGGCTCCCCGGCGCCGTCGTACGTCACGGTCACGTCGTCGAAGCGGATCATCGCGGGTCTCCCTTCGCGGGGCGGTTCGGATCGGGACGCGGATCTGCCCGGCGCTGCCGCCCGGCTCCGTCCGCCCGCCGCCCGCTCCCCGCCTCCGGCCCGGACCTCTCCGCGGTCGAGGGTTCGGCGGTCGAGGGTCCCGCGGTCGAGGGTTCGGCGGTCAACGGCTCCGCGGTCGAGGGCTCCACCGTCGACGGTTCACTGGTGGGCGGTTCCACCGCGGGCGCCGCTTCCGTGGACGGCTGTGTGCCGGCCGGCTGCCCGGTGGGCCGCGCCGGTCCGTCCTCCTCCCGCTCGGCCCCGGTCCGCCCGCCCGAATCCCGGCGGGGGCCGGGCAGCGCGGCCTCGCCGGTGTCCCGGCCCTCCGCGCCGTGCGGGACGCGCTCGGTGGGGGCCGTGCGCGCCGGAGGCGAGGGGGCCACGAAGGCCGGGAGGAGGGCGGTGAGGAGGGAGAGGGCCGGCCACAGGGGGAGGTCCGGGGAGGTGAGGGGGTAGGCCGGGGGGTCCAGGGCTTCGGGGGCGTAGGAGGCCGCCGCGATCATCAGGGCGGCCGCGGCGACGCCCGACGCCGCCACCAGCCAGGCGCGCGGGCCCCAGCGGTCGGGGCGGTAGCGGGTGCGGACCGAGCGGCGCCCGCCGAGCCGCAGGCCCGCCATGGCCGCGGCCAGGCCGATCAGCAGCACCGGAAGGCCGTAGCCCGCGCCGCTCGCGGAGAGCAGGGCGTACGTGCCCGCGCACATGCCGAGCAGGCCGCCGAGGGTCAGCGCGGCCGTGGCCCGGCGCACCGACGGCGGGACGTGCGCGGTACGGCCGTAGCCGCGCGCGTCCATCGCCGCGGCCAGCGCCACCGAACGCTCCAACGCGCCTTCCAGCACGGGCAGTCCGACCTGGAGCAGCGCGCGTACGCCCCGGTCGCCGCGCCCGCGCAGCCGGCGCGCGGCGCGCAGCCGGGCGACGTCGGCGACCAGGTGCGGGGCGAACGTCATGGCGACGACGACGGCGACGCCCGCCTCGTACAGCGCCCCCGGCAGGGACTTGAGCAGCCGGGCCGGGTTGGCCAGCGCGTTGGCGGCGCCGACGCACACCAGCAGCGCGGCCAGTTTCATGCCGTCCCGCAGCGCGAACACCACCCCTTCCGCGGTGACCCGCCCGCCCAGGCGTACCCCCTGCGCCCAGTGCGGCAGCGGCACTTCGGGCAGCGTGACCAGCACGTGCGTGCCCGGCACCGGGGAGCCGAGCAGCACCGCGAAGACCAGCCGGACGAGCAGCACGAACACCCCGAGCCGCAGGAACGCGCCGTAGGACCGGGCCCACGGCGCGTCGGTCCGCCGGGCGGCGACCACGTATCCGGCGACGGCCGCGACGAGGGCGAGCAGCAGCGGGTTGGTGGTCCGGGACGCGGCGGTGGCCAGGCCCAGGGCCCAGACCCACCAGGCCCCGGCGTGCAGGGCGTTGCCCCGCCGGGCCTGGGGCGCGCCGCAGCCCGCGGCGGCGCGGCGGGCCGTCCGCGCGCCCGGCCCCCGGCCCGGGGCGGGGCAGGCCCTGCGCGGTCACGGGCGGCTGCGGCGGCGGGTCTGCCAGGTGGCGGCGGCGCCGAGCAGGACGACGGCGCCGATCCCCGCGTACAGGCCGAGCGACGGGCCGCCGGAGCCCCCGGTGCTCCCGGCGCCGCCCGCGGTCCGGTGGGTCCCGGCCGCGACCTGCTCGCCGCACCCGCTGCGCGGATAGCCGCCGATCGCGCAGAGGATGCCCGAGGAGTCGTAGCGCAGCGGCTTGGCGACGGCGGCCAGGGCGTCGGCCGAGGACGCGTCGGCGGGGATGCGGGCGCAGCCGGTGCGGGCGGCGGGCGGCGCGGCGCCGTCGGGCGCGTCGGCGGCGGTGCCCGGGTCGATCAGGACGCGCGACCCGCTTGCGGCCGTGGACGGCGGGGGTGGCGCCGCAGATCGCGCCGAAGTCGGCGGCGCCGCGCGGCTGGACGGCCGTGGCGGCCGCGTCCGCGCTCACCGCGAACCGCCAGCCCTCGACGCTGCCGTCCTTGGGTATGTGCAGCGCGGGCCCGGTCTGGGCGTACGTCCAGGTGCTCGCGGAGCCGGCGCCGGTCCGCAGCCAGTACGACCAGTAGCGGTAGCCGGTGGCGTGCGCGGGCGCCGCCGCGGCGAGCAGCACGACCGCCGCCGCCAGGGCCGCGGCGAGCGGGGTGCGGACCCGGGCGGCCATCAGCTCTGCCGTCGCCTGCGCGCGCTGAGCAGCAGGCCGATGCCGATGCCCGCGACCAGGCAGACCCCGATGATGAGGTAGGTGCTCAGGGCCGAACCGCCCTTGCCGGACGACGGCTTGTGGGTGGAGGTGGCGCTGGGCGTGGCGCTCGCACCGGCCGTGGTCCTGGCGGGCGCGGGGCCGAGGTTGGTCAACTGCTGGACGAGGTCGGCGCCGTGGGCGGCCCGCGGGTCGCCGCCGGTGGCGTGGGCGGCCAGGATCAGTTGGGACAGGGCGGCCGGGTTGCCGTGCGCCCAGGCCGCGGAGTTCGCGGCGAGCCAGTCGTACGCCTGCGCGGCGGCGTCCGCCGGCCCGCGGCGGCGAGCGCGGCGACGGCGTCGGCGGTGGTGCCGTAGTCCGGGGTGGGCTTGGTCGCGCCGGGGGTGACCGCGGTGAGGTGGTGGCCGTTCCCGCGCGAGCTGCGCGGTCAGCCAGGACGCGCCGGCCTCGGCGGACGCCTGGGGGTCGAGCGCGGCGTACGGGTCCTTGCCGCCGGTGCAGCGCTGCGGCCGGGTGATGGTGGCGGACGCGGCGGCGGGCACCAGGAATCCGGCGCCGGTGGAGCCGCGGACGGCGTCGGCGGTGGCCTTGGCGTTGACCGACAGCTTGCCGCCGGCCGGGTAGCCGAAGGAGCCGCGGTCGGCGGCCTTGGCCGCGCAGCCGAACTGGAAGCCGCGCAGCGCGCCGAACACCGTCTTGCCGCCCTTGGCCACGACGGTGTCCGGGTGGATGCCCGCGGCCTGCAAGGAGCCGATGACGATCGCGGTGGAGTCGGGGTCGGAGGCGCCGCCGGGGTTGTACGACCAGCCGCCGTCGGGGTTCTGCACGGTCTTGAGCCAGCCGGTCGCCTTGGCGACGGCGTCCTGGTGGCCGCCGAGGACGGTGAGCGCCTGCACGGCGATGCCGGTGGCGTTGGTGTCCTCGCTCTTGGCGGCGCACGGCTTGGCGGTGTCCGCGCGGTAGGAGGGGAAGCCGCCGTCCGCGCACTGCTGGCCGGTCAGCCAGCCCACGGCGGCCGGCGCCGGGGTGACGCCCGCGGAGTGCAGGGCCACGAAGGCGTACGACTGCCGCCACACCCCGTCGTAGGTGGGGTCGGCCGCGCCGTACAGACCGGCGGGCAGGGGCGCGGCAGCGGCGGACTCGGCGGCCGACAAGGGCAGCAGCGTCGTGGCGGCGGCCAGGAGGAGGGCGGCGCGGCGGCGCAGGGGCATGAGGGGGGACGCCTTTCGGGGACGGGGAGGGCATCACCTTAACCCGCGGGTATCCGCCTCACCCCGCGGGTGTCCGCAAGTACCCGCCCGCCCCCGCGCCGCCGCTCCGCCGGGCCCGGCCGCCGGGCGGCCTCACCCACTGGACCGGCCCGGTTTCGCCGCGCCTGGCGCGACCTTGAGGAACTGGATGAAGCGGGCGAGGTCCTTGCGCGTGGTGGTGAGGATCACCGTCGGGTTGTCGCTCTCCCGGAGCAGGACCGCGCCCCCGTGTGCGGTCAGCTCGACGCAGTCCCCGTGTTCCTGGGAGTACGTGGACTTCTGCCATGTCAGGGGCGCGGTCATGGGATGAGGGCCTTTCAGAGGTCTCGGGAGACGCTGTGGATGAAGTCACGTGACCGGGACCGGTCCAGGGCCGCCTTCGTGAGGTTGTCGAACAGGATGCGGTAGTTGGCCAGGTGCGGCGCCGCGTGCAGCAGGCTGATCCCGTGGGCCGAGTCGATCTGCGACGGTGTCGAGCTGGCGGACCGGCCCGCTGGCGTAGAGCATCGCGTGGCCCGATCCGATGTAGCCGTCGGTGGCGAACGGGATGACCCGGACGCTGATCTGCGGCAGGTGGCTCAGCTCCTGGATGTGCTCCAGCTGGGCCTTGGCGACCTTGGGGCCGCCGAACCGCATGCGCAGCGCCGCCTCGTGGATGAGCGCTTCGTAGGGCGGCGCGGTCTCGCGGTAGAGCACGCCCGAGCGTTCCAGGCGGTGGGCCACGCGCGCTTCGAGCTCGTTCTTCGGCAGCGGCGGGATGGCGTAGCCGAAGACGGTGCGGGTGTAGTCCTCGGTCTGGAAGACGCCGGGGATGTGGGTGACCTGGATGGTGCGCAGGTGCAGCGGCGTGGTGTTCGAGCTCGGCGATGTCCAGCAGGCCGGCCGGTACGACCCCGCGATAGGTCTCCCACCAGCCTTTGCGGCCCTGGCCGTTGGCCATGGCGACGAGGGCGTCGATGAGCGTGGTGTCGCCGCACTCGTAGAACGTGGCGAGGCGGCGTAACCGCTCCTCGCTGACGCCGAGCCGGCCCGCCTCGATGTGGCTCACCTTGGCCGGGTCGGTGCCGAGCAGCCGCGCGGTGTCGCGGGCGGTGATGCCCGCCGCTTCCCGCATTTTCCGTAGCTCCGCACCGAGGCGCTCCTGGCGGGCGGTTGCGGTGCTTCTCAGCGGCATGGTGTCCCTTCTTGATGCTGGTTCAGAGTGTGCCGTTCCGCTCTCGCGGGGTCCAGATCGTTTCTGGAAAATTCGGAGACAATGTTGCAGAGGTGCACTATTGCCCCATAATGCCTGTGCGATGTTGCTCCGGAACAGTCAACTCCCTTGCTGAGACTGGTGTGTTGCCCGGGTAGCCCCTAAGTCGGGGGTCGGTGGGGGCGGTGTGGCGAAATCGGGCTATTGCTCCAGAAGGGGTATCCGTGGTGGCAGATTCTCGCCGGGCGGGCACGGAGGGCGCGTAGAAGCAAACACATGGTGGCGGCGCACTCGCGTGCGCTCCACGCGCGGGAAATGTGCGTTTCCCACAGTGATCAGATGACAATGGTGACTTCTTCCGATTCCGGTTGCCGTGCCGAACTCTCCCCCGTCGCCGCAACAGGCAGCAGCGCAAAGGGGGTTCGACGGACCACCGGCACGAGGTCTGCTGTCTCCGCGGACCGCTGCTTCCACGAGAGCCCCGACCGGCCTGCCCGCCGGCCCGGCCGCCAAAGCCGTGCCGCTGTACGAGACGGCCCGGCGCGGCACCCCGCCCGGCCGGCGCCGGACGCGCACCGGGGACCGGCCGCACCTCGACCTGTCGGCAGGCGCGGCAGCGTACCCCGCGCGGGGCCGGAAGATCCACGTCCCGACCGGCCAGGACAACGCCGGCGGGGCCGCCGCCCGGTCGGGGACTACTGCGTGCCCCGCCGGCAGGCGCGCGGCCGCCGGATGTGCGCCCCGGCCGGACCACCGTCCGAAGCGGCTGCGGCTACGGCTGTGACGTCGCGTCCGCCGCGGTCAGCAGCGTGCACACGGTGCGGATGTCGGCCGTGAGCTGCGCGGCGCTGGCGCGGTCGGAGAGCCAGCTGACCAGGGCGGCGTGCCAGGTGTGCTCGATCACCCGGACGGCGGCGAGCTGGGGGGCGGAAGGGGCGGAGGGCGCGCCGGGCAGGCGCCATCGCGTCCACGATGATCGTGGTGGTGAGCCGGGAGACGGTGTCGACCTCGGCCCGTACCGAGCGGTCGGCGAAGATCAGCGCCCTGACCATGGCGTCGGCGAGCAGCGGCTCGCGCTGGAGCGCGCGGAAGGCGCGCAGCAGGGTGTCGGCGACCCGCTCGCCGGGCGCGGCGGCGGCCGGCGGCCGGGTGCGCAGCGTCTCGTGCAGCTGCCCGAGCTGGTCCTCCATCACCGCCACCAGCAGGTGGATCTTGGACGGGAAGTAGCGGTAGAGCGTGCCGAGCGCGACCCCGGAGTGCTCGGCGACCTCCCGCATCTGCACCGCTTCGAAGCCGCCGCCGGCGGCCAGCCGGGTGCTCGCGGCCAGGATGCGGCGGCGGCGCTGCCTCCTGCCGCTCGGTGAGCGGGGTGGCCGGCGGCTTGGGGGACGCGGGCGGCCGTGGGGCCGTCGGCGGCTTGGCCTGTGCGCTCATCTGTCCCGTTCCCTGTGTGCTGCTGCGTTCGGCTGGGCTTTCGCTGAATTCCGTTTCGTCCTGCCGGGGAAGTGTCGCCCGGCCCCGCCGCGGCGGGTGTTCCGGACCCGTCCCGGCGGCCACCGCGCGGCTTCGCCCGGCCCGCCGCCCGTCCGGGTACGCCGCGCGCGCGGGTGCCCGTCGTGTGCATGATGGCAGCCGGGTGCCGTGGCGCGGATCACCCCGGACCGCCGCCGGGTGGACCGTCCGGCGGCCGGTAGATTCTCCGTCTGTACCATCAAGTCTGAAACTTGTTCTAGATTAGCGCGACCGGTTACGCTCCGGCTCTATCGCAGCGAGAAGGGGGCCGGAGTGACCTCACAGGCCAGGCCGCTACGGATCGCCCTGCTCAGCTACAAGGGCAACCCGTTCTGCGGCGGCCAGGGCGTCTACGTCCGCCACCTGTCCCGCGAGCTGGCCGCGCTCGGCCACAGCGTCGAGGTGATCGGCGCCCAGCCGTACCCCGTACTGGACTCGCTCGACGCGGGCGTCACCCTCACCGAGCTGCCCAGCCTGGACCTCTACCGGCAGCCGGACCCGTTCCGCACCCCGGCCCTCGGCGAGTACCGCGACTGGGTCGACGCCCTCGAGGTCGCCACCATGTGGACCGGCGGCTTCCCCGAGCCGCTCACCTTCAGCCTGCGCGCCCGCCGCCATCTGGCCGCCCGCCGCGGGCGACTTCGACGTCGTGCACGACAACCAGACGCTCGGCTACGGCCTGTTGGGCCTCGGCCTGCCGCTGGTCACCACCATCCACCACCCGATCACCGTGGACCGCCGGCTCGAACTGGCCGCCGCCGCAGGACTGGCGCCGCCGGCTGTCGGTACGCCGCTGGTACGGCTTCACGCGCATGCAGAAGCGGGTGGCCCGGCGGCTGCCGTCCGTGCTCACCGTCTCCGGTTCGTCGCGCGACGAGATCGTCGCCGACCTCGGGGTGCGCGCCCGGCCGCATCCACACCGTGCCGATCGGCGCGGACACCCGGCTGTTCTCGCCCGACCCGTCGGTGCCCGAGGTGCCGGGCCGGATCGTGACCACCTCCAGCGCGGACGTCCCGCTCAAGGGCCTGGTCTTCCTGGTCGAGGCGCTGGCGAAGGTACGCGTCCAGCGGCCCGACGCGCACCTGGTCGTCGTCGGCAAGCGGCCCGAGAAGGGGCCGGTGGCCCACGCGATGGAGGACTTCGGCCTGGCAGGACGCGGTCACTTCGTCAAGGGCATCAGCGACGCCGAACTGGTCGACCTGATCCGCAGCGCCGAGGTCGCCTGCGTGCCCGTCGCTGTACGAGGGCTTCTCGCTGCCCGCCGCCGAGGCCATGGCCACCGGCACGCCGCTGGTCGCCACCACCGGCGGCGCGATCCCCGAGGTGGCCGGGCCCGACGGCGAGACCTGCCTGGCCGTGCCGCCGGGCGACGCGGGCGCCCTGGCCGGCGCCCTCGACCCGGCTGCTGGACGACCCCGCGCTGCGCCGCCGCCTCGGCGCCGCCGGCCGCGCCCGCGTGCTGGCCCGACTTCACCTGGACCCGGGCCGCCGAGGCCACCGCCGAGCTGTACCGCGCGGCGATCGCCGCGCAGCAGGCCCGTACCGCGCCCCGGCGGCGCCGGCCGGGCCGACGACCGCGACCGGGCGGCGCCGGCCCGCGGCCGAGCGGCGGTGCCCGCCGCGGCCGCGCGACCGCGGGACGCCGGCGCAGGCGCCAAGACCGACCGAACCGGGAACCCCCGTGGGGAGCAATCGCTGATGCTGACCGTCGACTTCACCCGTTTCCCGCTGGCCGCGGGCGACCGCGTCCTGGACCTCGGCTGCGGCGGCCGGGCGGCACGCGTTCGAGTGCTACCGGCGCGGCGCGCACGTCGTCGCGCTGGACCGCAACGGCGAGGAGATCCGCGAGGTCGCCAAGTGGTTCGCGGCGATGAAGGAGGCCGGGGAGGCGCCCGCGGGCGCGTCGGCGGTCGCGATGGAGGGCGACGCGCTCCAACTGCCCTTCCCCGACGAGAGTTTCGACGTCGTCATCATCTCCGAGGTGATGGAGCACATCCCCGACGACAAGGGCGTGCTCGCCGAGATGGTCCGCGTGCTGCGCCCCGGCGGCCGGATCGCGATCACCGTGCCGCGCTACGGCCCGGAGAAGGTCTGCTGGGCGCTGTCCGACGCCTACCACGAGGTCGAGGGCGGCCACATCCGGATCTACAAGGCCGACCAACTCCTCGGCCGGATGCGGGAGTCGGGCCTGAAGCCGTACGGCACGCACCACGCGCACGGGCTGCACGCGCCGTACTGGTGGATCAAGTGCGCGGTCGGCGTCGACAACGACCAGGCGCTGCCGGTGAAGCTCTACCACAAGCTGCTGGTCTGGGACATCATGAAGAAACCGCTGGCCACCCGGGTCGCCGAGCAGGCGCTCAACCCGCTGATCGGCAAGAGCTTCGTGGCCTACGCGACCAAGCCGCGGCTGCCGCGGCTGGACGTGGCGCAGGCCCGCCGGCCGCGCGGCCCGCCGCTCCGGACCGCCTCGCGCGTGCCGCTTCCGTCCCGGGCACCGCCAAGTGACCTCACCCAGCCGCGGGCCGGGCCGTACCGAACGCCTGGTGCTGCCCGGGGTGCTCACCGCCTCGCAGGCCACCGCGTACGGTCGCCGCGATCGCCGCGGCGCAGCGCGCGGACGGCGCCATCCCGTGGTTCCGCGGCCACCACCTCGACCCGTGGGACCACACCGAGGCCGCGATGGCCCTGGACGCGGCCGGCGAGCACGACCGCGCCGAAGCCGCGTACACCTGGCTGGCCCGGCACCAACTCGCCGACGGCTCCTGGTACGCCGCCTACCACGACGGCGACGCGGACCGCCCCACCGACCTGGCCCGCGAGTCCAACTTCTGCGCCTACGTGGCCGTCGGCGCCTGGCACCACTACCTGTCCACCGGCGACGACGCGTTCATCGACCGCATCTGGCCCACCGTGCGGCGCGCCGTCGAGTACGTGCTGACCCTCCAGCAGCCCGGCGGGCAGATCGGCTGGAAGCGCGAGCCCGACGGCACGGCCGTCAACGACGCGCTGCTCACCGGGAGTTCGTCCGTCCACCAGGCGCTGCGCTGCGCCCTGGCCATCGCCGAGCACCGCGAGGAGCCGCAGCCCGACTGGGAGTTGGCCACCGGGGCGCTCGGCCACGCGATCCGCCGCCACCCCGAGCGGTTCCTCGACAAGTCCCGCTACTCCATGGACTGGTACTACCCGGTGCTCTCCGGCGCGCTGCGCGGCCCGCGCGCCCTGGCCACGGATCGAGGAGGGCTGGTCCCGGTTCGTCGTGCCCGGACTCGGCGTGCGCTGCGTCGTCCCCAACCCGTGGGTCACCGGCGGCGAGACCGCCGAACTCGCCCTCGCGCTCTGGGCGATCGGGCGAGTCCGACCGGGCCGTGCGACATCCTCGCCGACATGCAGCACCTGCGCGCCGACGACGGCCTGTACTGGACCGGGTACGTCTTCGCCGACGACGCCTTCTGGCCCGACCGAGCGCACCACGTGGACCGCGGCGGCCCTTCTGCTCGCCGTCGCGGCTCTCGGCGGCGACGAGCCCACCACGGCGGTCTTCGCCGCGGAACGGCTTCCGTCCGGGCTGCGGCCCGACTGTTGCTGATCCCTCCGGGGGCGCGGCCGGAATAAGCGGCGCCCTCGCCGCCCACCGGGCGGCCCCTTGTCCCGCACCCAGCGGGTGCCTTTGCGCAAGGCGGCGCCTTCCCCGCTCGCGGGGTGGGTGCTCTGCGTAAGGGGCGCCTTCCCGGCGGCGGGGTGCCCTTGCGGAGGGGGCGCCGTTTCGGGGCGCAGGGTGCCTTCGCGGAGGGTGGCGACTCCTCCCACGGTGTGGGGTGCCCTTGCGCGGGGCGGCGCTATGTGTTTTTAGGTGGCGCTGGGGGCACCCCCGGACGGAGTCTGGGGGAGGAACTGCGCGAGCAACCGGCCACCGGCCGGTGGTCCGGCTTCAGACCGCAAGGGGCTGGGCCTGCGGGCCCGGTACGCCGCCGTCGTGGCTGGTCGCGCAGTTCCCCGCGCCCCCTGAGTTGGCGGCCCACGTCCGTGGCGGACACCAACCGCGCCGTCAGGGGTATGGCGCCCTCATCCGCAAGGGCACCCGGCTCCCGCGGGGAAAGCGTGGCGCCGTCGGGCGCAAGCGGCGCCCGCGCTCCGGGTGCGCGCCGTCGTCCGGAGGGCGCCACGCCGCGGGGCGGGTAAGGGGCTGCGCGAGCTCCCGCGTGCAGGGGTGGGGCGCCGTCCGTGCGTAAAGGCACCCGCGGCCAGGCGACCGCTCAGCCGACCAGGGCCGCGCCCCGAACCTGATCAAGAATCACTCGCGCCCCCTGGTCGACCAGTTCGGCGCCAGCGCCGCTCCCAGACTGCTCGGGCGCGGCAGCCTCGCCGGTGCGGGTCCCGGACACGCGCCGTCGGCCGTCGAGCGACGTGACCTGCCCGGTCAGCCGGAGCCGGCCGTCCGGCAGCGTCTCGGCGTACGCGCCGACGGGCACGCTGCACCCGCCGTGCAGCTCGGCCAGCAGGGCCCGTTCGGCCCGCACCTGGGCGTCCGCGTCGGAACTGCCCACGGTGGAAAGGATCTCCCGCAGCGCCGCGTTGTCCCGGCGGACCTGAATTCCGAGCGCGCCCTGTCCCGGGCTCGGCGGGAAAAGGTCGACCGGCAGCACTTCGCCGATCGCGTCGTCCAGCCCGAGCCGGCGAATTCCCGCCACCGCGAGGACCACCGCGTCCAGTCCCTCGGTTTTGATCTTCTGGAGCCGGGGCGGAACATTTCCGCGGATCGGCACGATCTCCAGATCGGGCCGTACGGCGAGCAGTTGGGCGATACGGCGGGGCGCGCCGGTCCCCACCCGCGCACCCTTGCGCAGACCGGCGAGCGTCGAGCCGCACAGCGCGTCCCTGACGTCCTCGCGGCCGGGCGGCGCCATCAGCATCAGCCCGGGCGGATTCGCGGTCGGCAGGTCCTTCAGCGAGTGGACCACCACGTCGACATCGCCCCGTACGAGCGCCGCCTCCTGCTCCGAGCTGAACGCCGAGCCCCCGCTGACCGCCGACACCTCCGCGACCAGCGACCGGCGGTCCCGGTCCCCGCCCTCCAGGACCACCCGGTGGGTGAAAGAGACCTCGGGAAAGCGCATACGCAGCGGGCGCAGATATTCGCGCACCTGCGCTTTCGCGAGATTGCTGGCGCGCGAACCGACGAGATACTGGACCACGAAAACCCCTTTGCCGAGGGTGGCCGGGAAATCAGACCACAAGGCTATGCCCGTGGCGGGAACGCTCTTTCAGACGGACTGTCGGCATCGCGCGCCCGGTGAACACGTCGACGGGTACGGACCGTTGGGCGGGGAGCACCCGCACGATCGGAGTGGCGCCGACGGACCCACCGGCCTGCGGGGCTAGCCTCTAGGCTGGGGGAATGACCGATGCGAACGCCGGCCGGCCGGAGAAATCCGTACGCGTCCTCCTCGCCGAGGACCAGGGGATGATGCGGGGGGCGCTGGCGCTGCTGCTGGACCTGGAGGACGACATCGAGGTCGTCGCGCAGGTGGCGGCGGGGGACCGGATCGTGGACGGAGGCGCTGGCGGTCGTCCCGGACATCGCGCTGCTGGACATCGAACTGCCCGGCCGCAGCGGGCTGGACGCGGCCGCCGAACTGCGCAAGCGGCTGCCGTCGTGCCAGGTGCTGATCCTGACGACGTTCGGGCGGCCGGGGTACCTGCGGCGGGCGATGGAGGCGGGCGCGGCCGGCTTCCTGGTCAAGGACGGCCCGGTGGAGGAACTGGCGGACGCGATCCGGCGGGTGCTGCGCGGGGAGCGGGTGATCGACCCGGCGCTGGCGGCGGCCGCGTTGAGCGCGGGCCCGAGCCCGCTGACCCCGCGCGAGCAGGACGTGCTCAACGCCGCCGCCGACGGGGCGACCGTCGCGGACATCGCGGGCCGGGTGTTCCTGTCCGAGTCGACCGTACGGAACTACCTGTCGGCCGCCATCGGCAAGACGGGCACCCGCAACCGCATGGAGGCGGTCCGGGCGGCCCGCCAGAACGGCTGGCTGTAGCGGCGGTCACGACCCGGGAGGTCCCTGCCCGGGAGGCCCTCGTACTCCCCGAACTCGTAGCCGCGTACCCCCGTATGAAGCGCCCGCAAGGGCATCACGCCGGCTTCGCCGCCGGGGTCGGCAGCAGCGACGATCAGGCAGGTCCCCATCGCCAGGAACGCCGCGCCGATGAGGAAGGCCAGCGAGTAGCCGGAGGACAGGGCCCGGCCGGCGGTGGCGCCTGCCGCCGTCCGCGCGGAGATCCGGTCGGCCGCGGCCGTCGCGAGGATCGTCAGGCCCAGCGCGCCGCCCAACTGCCGTGAGGTGTTGAGCAGTCCGGACACGATGCCCTGCTCGCCCATCGCCACCCCGGAGGTCGCCGCCGCGGCGATCGGCGTCATCAGCAGGCCCGCGCCGAACATCGTGACGACGCCCGGGCCCGAGGATCGTGCCGACGAAGGTGCCGTGCACGCTCAGCGCGCTCTGCCAGACCATGCCGCCGGCCGCCAGCACCCCGCCGGCCGCGCCGACGATCCGCGCGTCGATCCGGCTCATCAGCCGCGGCGCCAGCTTGGAGCCGAAGATGATGGCGATGGTGTGCGGGAGGAAGGACAGCCCGGCGCGTACGGGGCTGTAGTCCAGCACGTTCTGCATGTAGAGGGAGAGGAAGTACCAGGCGGCGAAGGTCGCGGCGCCGGTAGCTGAACAGCACGGTGTTGGCGGCCGACACCGAGCGGACCCGGAACAGCCGCAGCGGTATCAGCGGCGCCGCGCGTACGCGACTCGACGAGGACGAACAGCCCCACCAGACCCAGCCCGGCGAGGATCGGCAGCAGCGAGTGGACCGACGTCCAGCCGTACGACTCGCTCTGCGGCGATGCCGTACGCCAGGGCCGCGACGCCCGCGGTGACCAGGACCGCGCCGGGGATGTCGAGCCGCCGGGCGGCGGTGGCGCGGCCCTCGGTGAGGCACAGCGCGGCCAGCACCAGCACCAGCGCGCCGAACGGCACGTTGACCAGCAGCACCCAGCGCCAGTTCAGGTAGTCGGTGAGCACGCCGCCGACCAGGCCGCCCGCCGCGCCGCCGCCCGCGCCGACCGCCGTCCAGGTGGCGATGGCCCGGGTCCGCTCGGGGCCCTCGGGGAAGGACGTGGTGAGGATGGACAGCGTGGTCGGGGCGAGGACGGCGGCGCCCAGGCCCTGCACGGCGCGGGCCGTGATCAGCATCGCGGGGTCCTGGGCGAGGCCGCCCGCCAGGCTGGCCGCGGTGAACAGGCCGAGGCCGGTGAGGAAGACGCGCTTGCGGCCGTAGAGGTCGCCGGCCCGGCCGCCGAGCAGCAGGAAGCCGGCGAAGGTGAGCGCGTAGGCGTTGACCACCCACTGCTGGCCGGTCTCGCCCAGGCCCAGCGAGGTGCGGATCGACGGCAGGGCCACGTTGACGACGGACACGTCGAGCACGACGAGGAACTGGCCCGCGCACACCGCCGCCAGCACCGCCCACGCCGGTGGGGCGGTCCGCCGTGTGCGGCCGGTCGTGCTGTCCCAGTCCCAGGAGTTGGCTCATGGCCCCCATCCTGCCCGCGGGCCGCGCGCGGCGGCATCGGGATTTCGACCTAGGGCCTGTGTGGAGGACCTACGCCTTCCCGCGGCCCCCCGCGAACGGGTTCGGGACCGGCCCGCGGCGACGGCCCCCACCTGCTCGTACGCTGGCCCCATGACGACGGACGTGGTCGCGGCCTTCGAGGCCGCCAAGGGATTCATGCCGCTCGACGAGGGGCTCGCGCTGCACGCCGCCGCCAAGGAGGCCGCCGCGCTGGGCCTGCCGCTGCTGGAGGTCGGTACGTACTGCGGCCGCTCCACGCTGCTGCTCGCCGACGCCGCCGCGTCCGCCGGCACGGTCGTGGTGACCGTCGACCACCACCGCGGCAGCGAGGAGCAGCAGCCCGGCTGGGAGTACCACGACGCGTCGCTGGTCGACCCGGTCACCGGCCGGATGGACACGCTCCCCACGTTCCGCAGGACGCTGTACGCGGCCGGTCTCGAAGAGCACGTGATCGCGGTGGTGGGCCGGTCACCGCAGGTGGCGAAGGTGTGGCGGCAGCCGCTCGGCCTGGTCTTCGTCGACGGCGGGCACACCGAGGAGCACGCGAACGGCGACTACGAGGGCTGGGCGCCGCTGCTCGCCGAGGGCGGCCTGCTGGTGATCCACGACGTGTTCCCCGACCCGGCCGACGGCGGCCGGGCGCCGTACCTGGTCTACCGGCGCGCGCTGGAGTGCGGGGCGTTCGCGCGAGGTGTCGGCGACCGGCTCGCTGCGGGTGCTGCGGCGCGGCCCCGGCGGCCCGGTGGTGTGACACCCGGCGGCCCGGGGCGCCCCGTACCCGTAACGCAGGGTGCGCGGCGGCGGGTCGGGCCGCTAGAGTCGCGAGCGTGTTCAGCAACGAGTCGCACGGGGGCGGTCGGTACGGCCTGGGGGTCGTCGCGGCCGTGGTGACGGCGGCGGTGTGCCTGGGAGGCTGCGGGTCGCACGGCCGGTCCGCGGCCGCCGGATTCCGCTTCCGACGACGGCAGGCCCGGCGCGTCGAGCGCTCCGGCGCGTCACCGAGTGCCTCTCCTTCCGCTTCCGCCCACTCTGCTGAAACGCTTCCGCTGGCCGGAAAGGTCGTCGTGCTC
This sequence comes from uncultured Actinomycetota bacterium, assembly GCA_963820715.1. GTDB lineage: Bacteria > Actinomycetota > Actinomycetes > Streptomycetales > Streptomycetaceae > Actinacidiphila. The sequence continues at coordinate 124,901 of CAWGAU010000019.1, forward strand.
GACCCCGGGCACAACCCGACCAACTACCGGCACACCGAGGAGATCAACCGCCTCGTCAATATCGGGACGAACCGCAAGGAATGCGACACAACGGGCACGGAGACCAACGCCGGTTACCCCGAGGCGTCGTACACCCTGGACGTCTCCCGCCGGGTGCGCGCGATCCTGCTGGCGCGCGGCGCGAAGGTCGTACTGACCCAGAACGGCGACCTTCCGTACGGCCCGTGCGTCGACCGGCGCGCCGAGATCGGCAACAAGGCGCACGCCGACGCGGCGCTGTCCATCCACGCGGACGGCGCTCCCGCGTCGGCCCGCGGCTTCCACGTGATCGCGCCCAAGTCGCTGCACGCCGGCGCCGCCGACACCCGGGCCATCGCGGCCCCTTCACTGCGTCTGGCCACCACGCTGCGGGCGCACTTCAAGTCGGCGACCGGCGAGCCGTTCGCCGACTACCTCGGCGGCGGCAAGGGGTTGATGGTCCGTGACGACCTCGGCGGCCTCAACCTCTCGACCGTTCCCAAGGTGTTCATCGAGTGCGGCAACATGCGCAACGCGCGGGACGCCAGGTCGCTGACCGCCGCGGCCTGGCGGCAGCGCGCCGCCCAGGGGATCGCCGACGGGCTCACCGCATTCCTCGAAGGCCACGCCGCGCAGTCCGCGGACTCCGCAGGCGGGAAGAGGTGACAGGGCTGTAGCAGTCAGGTATGGATCGTGCACCAATGCGCATACCCGACCATCGGCCGAAGATCACACCCGTACGATAGGGCACCGCCTCACGCCCTGGCACGACCGAACGAACCGAAACCGCAAAGGACAGGACCTGACGTGAACATCCGCTCCCTGACCCGAGGAGACGGCGCGGTGATCGGAGCAGCGGTGCTGCTCCTGATCGCTTCGTTCCTGCCGTTCTTCTCCATCGACCAAATCAGCAAATCGGTCAGCTCGTGGAGCCCGGCCCTGTTCCCGCTGCTGCCGACCGTGACGCTGGGTGCGCTGGCGTCCGCGGCGCTGATCGCGTTCGGCCGCTCGCAGCCGGCCGACAAGCAGATCGCCGGCCTGACCTTCGGGCAGTGGGGCACCGCCCTCGCGGTGTTCGTCGGCTGGGCGGCGCTGTGGTCGGTCTTCTCCGACGCGGTGCCGAACATCGCAGCACGGCGCCAACAACGGTGTCAGCAAGGGCGCGGGGGCTTGGCTGACGCTCATCTTCGGCCTGGCGATCGCGGTTCTCGCGGTGCTCTCCGACCGGTTGCCCGCGCTGAAGGCCCCGCTCCTGGGCGCCCCGCAGCAGCCGCAGCCGTACGGCGTCGGCGGCCCGCAGCCCTACGGCATGGCCCCGCAGCAGGCCGGTTACGGCTACCCGGGCGGCGCCCAGTCGGTCGACCCGGCGTACGGCGGCGCCCCGCAGCAGGGCCAGCCGTACGGCGCCCCGCAGCCCGCCCCGACCCCGCAGGCCGCCGCCCCGGCGCCGTCCTCGGACTTCACCGCCTTCTGGTTCGCCGTGCCGGTGCCGCGGCCGCTGTTCGGTGAGGACGGCGGCAGCGGTCAGATCGCCGAGCTGACCCCGGGCACCTGGTACCTCGCGGTCGACCAGCGGGGCCAGGCGCTCATCGCGCAGACCCAGGACGGGCGGCGCGGTGTGCTCCAGGACAGCAGCGGTATCCAGCGCGGCTGACCGTACTTCCCGGTCAAGCGTCATCCGGCGGCCGGCCGCCCTCCTCGATACGAGGGGGCGGCCGGCCGCCGGGCCGTTGTCGGGGCCCGGGCCTGTCGGGTACGGCGAACGGGTGGGCGCTCAGCCGCCGTTGAGCTGGGAGAGCGAGGGCACCTGGTTCTTGACGTCGGCGCCCGCGTTCTTGCCGGCCTCCTTGACCTGGTTGATCACGTCGTCGACGCTGCCGACCGCGGCCTGGGGGTCCTTGCCCTTGCGCAGCTTGGACGGCAGGGCCTTGAGCGAGGCGATGCCCGCGCTGACCGGGGCCATCAGCCTGCTCAGGGTCGGATCGCCCTTGGCGTTGGCGGAGGCGGCCTTGAGCCGGTTGTAGGTGAAGGTGCCCGCCAGTCCCGCCTTGACCAGGGCGAACGTCCGCCCGTGCGCGCCCTTCTTGAACTTGCCCGCGCGATAGGGCTTCACGATCCACTGGTACGCCGCACCCGCCGCGAGCCCGGCGTTCAGCGCGAACCGGGTCTTGGCCAGCTTCTGCTTCTGCGCGGTCGTGCTCGGGCTCGCCGCCACCGGGCTGACGCTCGAAACCGAGTGGGCGGCGCCGCCGGTCGGCGACTGCCTGCCGCACGCGGGCAGCACGAGCAGCGCGGCGGTCAGGAGCAGCGCGGTCAGCGCCCGGCGCAGGGGGATGCCGGTCGGCACGGTGGACCTCCGGGGGATGGGCGGCGAGTGGTGATCGGGCCGGCATGCGGTCGCATGTCCCCCGCAGCATCACCCGGCGGCGGCCGCCCCGCCATCCGGCGGGCGCCGGACGGGCGGCGCCGGCCGTACCCGCCCCCCACGTGCGGGAACGAACCCACGGGCGTACCCTCCCGCTTTCGTGTTTCCCGCACCGCATCCGGGCAAGACGGTGTGCATGGCCAGACGGTATGGCGGAAACCCCGCCGCGGTGATCATCCTCATCGCCGCAGACATCGCTGCACTGATCCTCATACTGTGGATCTTCTTCTTCGTGTTCGATGCGAACCGCGCGAACGACCTCGTCAACTGGGTCCACCACGCGGCCAATTGGCTCGCAGGCTGGTCGAGGGACATGTTCACCGTGCACAACGACGACTGGCGCACGGTGCTCAACTACGGTCTGCCGGCCGCGATCTACCTGCTGGTCGCCCATGCGATAGCGGGCCGCGTCAACCGCTCCTGACCCCAGGGGCACACGGCACCGACCGGGCTTGTCCAGCCGCTGAGCGGTCGGGTCGTACGGAGGGCGCCGTCCTCCGTACGACCCGACCGCTCACACCTCGGAGTTCTCCTCCACCGGGAGCACCGCGGCCACCCGGAAGCCGCCGCCCTCGGCCGGACCCGAGGCGAGCGAGCCGCCGGCCGCGGCGAGGCGCTCGCCGAGGCCGCGCAGCCCGGTGCCCACCCGGCGCGGGCAGCGCCGGGTCGGCAGGCGCCGGCCCGGCGCCGTCGTCGGTGATGGTGAGGCGGGCCCGGCCGTCGGCCGGTCCGCAGCTCGATCGTGGCCCGGGACGCGCCGCTGTGCCGTACGACGTTGGTGACGCCCTCGCGGACCACCCAGCCGAGCAGCGCCTCGGTCTGCGGCGGCAGCGGCGGGCCCGACTCCTGGACGACGCAGCTCGATGTCGGAGGCGGTCAGCGCCGAGCGGGCCCGGTCCAGTTCGGCGGACAGGCAGCCCTCGCGGTAGCCGGTGACCGCCTCGCGGATCTCGGTGAGCGCCTGCCGGCCGACCGCCTCGATGTCGGCGACCTGTGCCAGGGCCGCGTCCAGGTCGCGCGGGGCGAGCCTGCGGGCCGCCTCGGACTTGACCACGATCACCGACAGGGTGTGCCCGAGCAGGTCGTGCAGGTCGCGGGAGAAGCGCAGCCGCTCCTGCGCGACGGCCGAGCGGGCCAGCTCCTGCCGGGTCGCCTTGAGCTGGTCCACCGCGTGGAACAGCGTGATGATCACCGAGACCACCAGCCCGGACAGGAACGTGCCGTAGGCCGTCGACATCGTCGACCAGAAGCTCGCGTGCCGCAGCGCGGAGGCGATCGCGGCGGCGCGCGCTCAGCGGCACCAGCATCACCCCGAGGTTGCGGCGGCTGCGGCGCCACGCTGCCGACGCACAGCGACACCAGGACGAACAGCAGCAGGAAGTTGTGGCCGTAGCCGATGGCCAGCGTGATCGCGACCGCCGCCAGGCCGCCCAGCAGCCGGTACGGCACCGGCCCCTGGCCCAGCCGCGGGCTGAACGCGGAACGGATGGTGGCGACGTAGAGCACGCAGAAGGCCAGCAGCCCCGCCCCGGCCAGCCACGGCAGGCGCCGCCCGCCCGCCGAGGATGTCGGCGGCCGGCCCGATCACCATCAGCAGCCACGGGATCAGGGCGTTGCCGTCGGGCGCCTTGAGGTACTCGACCTCGTGCTCGAAGTCCTTCGGCGGGCGCCGCCACCAGGTCGCCACGCCGCTGGACCTTCCGGTCGCCCCGCCGTCCGGCGCGCCGTCCTGTTCATCGGCCCGGCCCGCCGTGCGGGCATCGTTCACGTCCACCACTGCTGTCCCCGTCCCGGGCCGACACTCCGACGAGCACGGCCACCGTACCGAATTCGGGTGACCCGGCCGGGTGGGGTGATTGCGGTCCTTGCCGGGCGACCGGCCATGGCGCGGCTGAGCGTCGTCGCGGGCCCGAGGGGGCTGTTCGCCGTCGTCGCCGGACCCTGCCGCGGCGGAGCCGTCAGTTCTCTTCCGCCCGGCGGTGCTTGCCGTGCGGCGCGGTCTCGGCTTCCTCCGCCGAGGCTTCGCCCCGGTGGCGGCCGGCGATGTCCTCGGCCGCGTGATCGGTCGTGGTTGCGTCGGACATGCTTCTGCTCTCCCCGATTCGCGTACGTGTGAAGGGCGCCCGGAGTGCGGTGTGGTCACGCTGGGTGCTTTTCGATTTTACCGAGGGGGCCGTCGCGGCGATCACCGGGTCCTGGCCCGGGCGCCGCCGGGACCCGGACCCGGCGGGCCGGGCGGACCGCTCAGCCGGCGGCCGCGAGAGGGGCCTGCTGGAGGGGCAGCACGCTCAGGGCGGCGGCCCGCGCCCGGGGCGTGCGGCGGGGCGCGGGAGCGGCGAAGGACGGGGGAGGGGGGTCGTAGGCGGCGAGGCCGGCGGGCGCGCAGGGCAGCAGGAGCGGCGCGCCCGGGAGCCAAAAGGCGCTGGGGCCCAGCCAGTTGGGAGGCGCGGCCCGCCAGTGCAGGTGCCGCTCGCCGGGCCGCCACAGCGCGAGCGACTCGCGCCCCGCCGGGCACCTCCGCCCGGAAGGCGACCACCGACGCCTCCGGCGAGAGGATCTGCCCGGGCTGCGCGGCGACCGGCGTGAGCAGGGCGCCCGCCATCCGCAGCACGTCGGGGAACCGTACGGGATGCCTGCTCCCGAGCACCCCCCACCCGAGCCGGGCCTCCCCGGTCGCGTCGCTGCGCAGCAGCATCAGCCCGCTGTCGGGCTCGGCGAGCAGCAGCCGGTCGTCGCTGTCCCGCGTGAGCTGGAGCAGCGGGCTCACCCCGCCCGTGTGCAGGTCGACGGCGACCGCCTTGGTCCGCCCGTCCAGCTCGCGGTCCAGCGCCAGCAGCCGTCCGCCGCGGTCGAGCCAGACCCCGCCCGTACACCGCCCGGGCACGGTCGTGACGCGCACCGGTTCGGCGCCGCCGGCGCCGTGGACCTGCCAGACGGCGGTGGTGCCCCCGTCGTGGCTCAGGGCGAAGGCGCCCAGCGGCGCGGGCGGCAGCAGCCGGACCCCGGCGCCGGTCAGCGAGCCCAGCGGCACCGCGCCCGTGCCGGCGCCCGAGGGGTAGAGGAGCGCGAGGTCGTGGCGCTCGGCGACGCGGCGCAGGATGAGCACGCGGCCGTCGGGCAGCGGCAGCACCTCGGTGCCGGGCTCCTCGGGCTGGGCGCCGGGCAGCGGCACGGCGTACGGCTCGGGCCCGGCCAGCGTCCACCGCTCGGCGAACCAGCCGCGCCGCCGTCCCCCTCCTCGCTCAGCACGGACGCCTCGGCGAGGCAGGCGGCGTACGAGCCGTCCGCGGCGATCGTGAAGCCCGTCCTGCGCAGCACGCGTGCGACGGGGACGGCGCCCTCTGCCGGGTCGCGGGCGGCGCTGTACCCGGCGCCGTGCCGCCGCGCCGTGCGCCAAGTCCGCGAGGTCGGGCGCGCCCCCTGAGCGGCGGGGCCGTGCGCGACGCCCCCGGCGGCCCGCGGCGCGGTGCCTGTCCGCACCGCCGTCGCACCGCCTTCCGCGCTGCCTGCCGAGCCGCCTGCCGTGCGGCGTCCTGCGGCGTCCCCCGCGGTGCCCCGAGCGGTGTCGTCACTGTCGACGGTCATATGATGTCGTCCACCTCCGGCACAGGACCGTAGTTTTCATACTTCCGGACGATCAACGCGAGTGCGGGCGGTTCACCCGTAAGGGTGTCAGCCTTCGCGAATCGACTCCGCCGCCGCGGGCGCTGTGCTCCGCCGTGCGCACCCTTCCCGGGCGCCCGTCGCGGGCGGGTAACCTTCCTACCGTGCCCACAGTCTCCGACGTCACCGCCGCCCTCGACGCCCTCTGGCCGCCGGAGCTGGCCGAGTCCTGGGACGCGGTCGGCCTGGTCTGCGGCGATCCGGCCGCCGAGGTGTCCCGCGTGCTGTTCGCCGTCGACCCGGTGCAGGAGGTCGTCGACGAGGCGGTACGGATCGGCGCCGACCTGCTGGTCACCCACCACCCGCTCTACCTGCGCGGTACGACCACGGTCGCGCCCGTCGGCCCGGCCGGCTTCAAGGGCCGCGTCGTGCACGACCTGATCCGCAACGGCACCGCGCTGCTCGTCGCCCACACCAACGCCGACCGGGCCGACCCCGGCGTCTCCGACGCGCTCGCCGCGGCCGTGGACCTGCGGGTCACCGGCCCGCTCGTACCCGACCCGGCCGACCCCGCGGGGCGCCGCGGGCTGGGCCGGCTGTGCGAGCTGGACGCGCCCCTGACGCTGGCGGAGTTCGCCGCGCGGGCCGCGCACGGGCTGCCGTGGACGGCCACCGGCCTGCGGGTCTCGGGCGACCCGGACGCCCCGGTCCGTACCGTCGCGGTGTGCGGCGGCTCCGGCGACAGCCTCTTCGACGAGGTGCGCGCCGCCGGGGTCGACGTGTTCCTCACCGCCGACCTGCGCCACCACCCGGCCGCCGAGGCGCGCCAGGCCGGTCCGCCGGCCCTGGTCGACGCCGCGCACTGGGCCACCGAGTGGCCCTGGTGCGAGCAGGCAGCCGGCCAGCTCGACGAGATCTCCGACCGGCACGGCTGGGCGCTGCGCACCCATGTCTCGCACGCGGTCACCGACCCGTGGACCGCGCACGCCCCCTCCACTTCCTTGAACGTCCCTTCCAGCAGCTCAGGAGCCCCCCGCTGAACGCCGCGCCCGCCGACCAGATCCGACTCCTCGAAGTCCAGGCCCTCGACTCGCGCATCGCGCAGCTGGACCACAAGCGCAAGAACCTGCCCGAGCACGCCGAACTGGAGCGCCTGGGCGCCGACCTCGCCCAGCTCCGGGACCTGCTGGTCGCCGCCCGCACCGAGGACAGCGACACCGCCCGCGAGCAGACCAAGGCCGAGCAGGACGTCGACCAGGTACGCCAGCGCGCCGTCCGCGACCAGCAGCGGCTGGACTCCGGTGCCGTCACGTCCGCCAAGGACCTGGAGAACCTCCAGCGCGAGATCACCTCGCTCGCCAAGCGCCAGTCCGACCTGGAGGACGTCGTCCTCGAGGTGATGGAGCGGCGCGAGGCCGCCCAGGAGCGCGCCACCGAACTCGCCGGCCGGGTCGAGTCGTTGGAGGCCAAGGCCGCCGAGGCCGAGCAGCGCAAGACCGCCGCGCTGGAGGGCATCGACGCCGACGGCTTCACCGCCGCCAAGGAGCGCGAGGAACTGGCCGCCACCGTCCCCGCCGACCTGCTCAAGCTCTACGACAAGCTGCGCTCCCAGCAGGGCGGCATCGGCGCGGCCCGGCTCTACCAGAAGCGCTGCGAGGGCTGCCGGCTGGAGCTGAACATCACCGAGCTCAACGAGGTGCGGGCCGCGCCCGCCGACTCGGTGGTCCGGTGCGAGAACTGCCGCCGGATCCTGGTGCGTACGGCGGATTCCGGCCTGTAGTGGCCGCGCGGTCCGACGCCGGTACGGCTCCGGCCGCCGGTACGGCCCCGGTCGCCGCCGGCGCGGGCGCCGCCCGACCTGGGCGCCCCGACCACCTTCGTGCTGCTGCGGCACGGGGAGACCGCACTCACCGGGCAGCAGCGGTTCTCCGGCAGCGGGGGGAGCGATCCCGCGCTGTCGGAGCCGGGCCGTGCGCAGGCCGCCCGGGCCGCGCGGGCGCTGGCCGCGCGACGGCTCCGTGCAGGCCGTCGTCACGCTCCCCGCTGGCTCCGCTGCCGGCAGACGGCCGCCGCGGCCGCCGAGCGCCTCGGGCTGCCGGTGGCCGTCGAACCCGACCTGCGCGAAACGGACTTCGGCGCCTGGGACGGGCTGACCTTCGCCGAGGCGCGGGAGCGCGGCCCGGCGGACATGGACGCCTGGCTCGGCTCCCCGTCCGCCGCCCCGCCCGGCGGCGAGAGCTTCGTCCAGGTCCGCGACCGGGTCGCCCGCGCCCGCGACCGGCTGCTCGCCGCCCACCGCGGCCGTACGGTCCTGCTGGTCAGCCATGTGACCCCGGTCAAGACCCTGGTCCTGCTCGCCCTGGGCGCCCCGCCCGAGGCGCTGTACCGGATGTACCTCGCCCCGGCGGCCCTGTGCGAGATCGCCTACTACGCGGACGGGAACGCGTCCGTACGGTACGTCAACGCGACCGCCCACCTCGGGTGATGGGCTGCCGCCCGGCGATCAGACGCCCAACTGGGCCGCTTTGCACGCCAGTTCGGTGATCTCGTCCCACGCCTTCGCCCGCAGCGCGTCCTTCGGCACCATCCATGTGCCGCCCACACACGCCACGTTGGGCAGCGCGAGGTAGTCCGGGGCGCGGTCGGCGTCGATGCCGCCGGTCGGGCAGAACCTGGCCTGCGGCAGCGGTGCGGCGAGCGACTTCAGGTACGCCGTCCCGCCCGCCGCCTCCGCCGGGAAGAACTTCATGTCCGCCACGTCGCGCTCCAGCAGCCCCAGCGCTTCCGACGCCGTCGACACCCCGGGCAGGAACGGCAGCCCCGATCCGCGCATCGCGTCCAGCAGGCGGTCGGTCCATCCCGGGCTCACCAGGAACCGCGCGCCGGCCGCCGCGGCCGCGGCGACGTGGTCGGGGGTCAGTACGGTGCCGGCTCCGACCACGGCGTCCGGTACTTCGTGGGCGATCTGCTGGATCGCGCTCAGGGCTGCGGGGGTGCGCAGCGTCACCTCGATCGCGCGGAGGCCGCCGGCGAGGAGGGCGCGGGCGAGGGGGGCCGCGTCCGTCACGTCGTCCAGGACGACGACGGGGAGGACGGGGGTGAGGTCGAGCACGGAGTCCATCCGGCCATCTTTTCGCCTGCGCGGCACGTTGTGCAACGGTGGTTGCGTCCTCCGCAACGTCCCTCCGGGGGTACCCCAGCTTTTCCATCCCACCCGCGCCGCCCCTCGCTGCCCAACCGTATGTGCGGGCCTTTGTGGGGGGCGGGCCCGCCAGACCTCCTTGAACCTCGACGTGCCCGTCGATCCGTGCGGGCCTGTTCGTCGGTTCGCGGGTCGGTGCCAGTCCGCCGGCACCTCCCTCGAACTTCGAACCTGCCGGTGTTCGATCCAGCGGTTGCGCACGGCTGTTCGTTCCGCAACGTTCTGCGGGCGGCACCGGGGGCGCCTCCCCGTCCCCTCCGCGCCATCGGCGGCGACACGGTGAGACGGGGCGCTCGAGTTCGAAGAACCCCTTCCAGCGGTGCCGTTCGGGGAGAGGGCTGGCGACCCACGACGCAAAAGCCCGTACATGCGGAAGCAGGGCCACGGATGGGAGTCGCACCGGCCGAAGACAGCTGGGGCACCCCGAGGGAGGGCACCCTTTTCCGGTGGGCCCGACTAAAGATCCCGGACCAGGACGTCGAGGCGTCCGGACCCTCCAGCTTCCTCCACGGTGAAACCGAGATCCCGCAACACCTCGGCCAACCCGGCAGGGGACTTGGGCCGGGCCCCGGCCGTGAGAAGAGCCCGCAGCAACCTCCCCTTCGTCGCCTTGTTGAAGTGGCTGACCACGGTCCGCCTCTCCACCCCGCCCACGACAGAAACCTGAAGCACCCGCACCGTGGCGGTCCGCCGCCCCACCTCGCCGGCCGGGCTTCCAGGCCGCCGCGTAAGCGGACGAGCGGAGGTCGAGCACGAGCCCGCCCCCCGCGGCCTCGGGGAGGGCCGCGTCGAGATGGGGCCGCCAGTAGGCGGCGAGGCCGCCGGCGCCGGGCAGCCGTACCCCCATGGAGCAGCGATAGGACGGCACCCGGTCGGTGAGCCGCAACGCCCCCCACAACCCGGAGAAGACCAGCAGGGACTGCCGCGCCCGGCGCGCGGCGGCCGGTTCGAGCGTGTCCAGGCCGAGGGCGTCGTAGAGGACGCCGGTGTAGAGCCGGCCGGCGGGCAGCGCGGGGGCGGTGCGCAGCCCGGCGTTCTTGGCGATCTCGCCGCGCAGCCCGGGGCTGAGGCCGAGGACGTCGGACGCCTTGTCCGCGTCGCCCTCGCAGAGCTGGACCAGCTCGTCCAGTACGGCCGCACGCGCGCCGGTTGAGCGCGGGCAGCGACAGCCCGTCGAGCGCGAGCGGGCGCCCGCGCCCGGCGGTGGCCTTCCCCTCGGACGGCGGCAGCAGAACGAGCACGGCTTCTCCCTTTGACCAACTGGACGCCGTCCCCCGGACGGCGCACACGAACCCGCAGCAGCCTACGGCCCCGCCGTACGCTCGCCGTATGCCCCGCCGCCCGCTGCACCTGACGGCCGCCGACACCGGCTCGCTGCGTACCGCGCTGGCCGCGCTGCGGACGGAACTGGGCGTGCCGGACGGCTTCCCGGCCGAGGCGCTGGCGGAGACCGCCGAGGTGCCGCGCGCGCCGGAGTACGACGCGACGGACCTGCCGCTGTTCACGATCGACCCGCCGGGGTCGGGGGACCTGGACCAGGCGATGCACCTGGCCCGCCGCCGGCGGCGGCTACCGGGTGCACTACGCGATCGCGGACGTGGCCGCGTTCGTCTCCCCGGGCGGCGCGCTCGACGCGGAGGCGCACCGCCGGGTGATGACGCTCTACTTCCCCGACGGCCGCGTCCCGCTGCACCCGGCCCCGCTGAGCGAGGGCGCCGCGAGCCTGCTGCCCGCGCAGGAGCGGCCCGCGCTGCTGTGGCGGCTCGACCTGGACGCGGACGGCGCGGTGGCGGCCGTCGACGTACGCCGTGCGCTGGTACGCAGCCGGGCCCGGCTGGACTACGCGGGCGTGCAGCGGGACCTGGACGCGGGTACGGCCGAGGAGCCGGTCGCGCTGCTGGCGGAGATCGGGCCGCTGCGCGAGGCGCTGGAGGTGGCGCGCGGCGGCATCTCGCTCAACGTCCCCGAGCAGGTGATCACCCGACCGCGACGGCGGCTACGTCCTGTCCTACCGCGCCCCGCTGCCCGCCGACGGCTGGAACGCGCAGATCTCGCTGATGACGGGGATGGCCGCGGCCGACCTGATGCTGCGCTCGGGCACGGGAATCCTGCGCACGCTGCCGAGCGCGCCGGACGGCTCGGTGGCCAGGCTGCGCAGGGTCGCGGACGCGCTGGGCGTGGACTGGCCGGACGGCACGCCGTACTCCGCGGTGGTGCGCGCCCTCGACCCGCGCCGGCCCCGGCACGCGGCCTTCCTCCAGGAGTGCACGGCGCTGCTGCGGGGCGCCGGCTACACGGTCTTCCGCGGCGGCCGGCCCCCGGAGCACGCACTGCACGCGGCGGTCGCGGCGCCGTACACGCACTGCACGGCGCCGCTGCGCCGCCTCGCCGACCGGTACGCGGGCGAGCTGTGCGCGGCCGCGGTCGCCGGGCGGGAGCCGCCGGACTGGGTGCTGGAGGCGCTGGAGACGCTGCCGGGGGAGATGGCCGACGGGGCCGGCGCGCCAACCGGGTGGAGCGCGGGTGCGTCGACCTGGTCGAGGCGGCGCTGCTGCGCGACCGGGTCGGCGAGGTCTTCGACGGCTACGTGGTGGATGTGGGGAGCGGCTCCTCGGGCACCGTCCACCTCGACGACCCGGCCGTCGTGGGCCGGATCGAGGCGCCGCCGGGCGCCGGGCCGCTGCCGCTCGGCCACCGGCTGCGGGTCCGCCTGGCGGCGGCCGACCCGGGCCGGGCGAAGGTGCTGTTCGTGCCCGCGTGAGGCGCGGCGGGCCGGGCCGCGCCGTCCGCCCGGTGCGTGCCGGGACGCCCGGAGCCGATACGATGGCGGCACGGCAGACGAGCCGGGCGGACGGCCGCGTCGGATCATCCGTGATCCGCCGAGGAAGGTCCGGGCTCCACAGGGCAGGGTGGTGGCCAACGGCCACCCGGGGTGACCCGCGGGACAGTGCCACAGAAAACAGACCGCCGGGGACTTCGGCCCCCGGTAAGGGTGAAACGGTGGTGTAAGAGACCACCAGTGCCCAGGGTGACCTGGGCAGCTAGGTAAACCCCACCCGGAGCAAGGTCAAGAGGGACCGTAGCGATACGGCCCCGCGCGGACGTTCGAGGGCTGCCCGCCCGAGTCCGCGGGTAGACCGCACGAGGCCGGCGGCAACGCCGGTCCTAGATGGATGGCCGTCTCCCGGCCGGCCGCGAGGCCGACCGGCGACAGAACCCGGCCTACAGCCCGACTCGTCTGCCGCCACCCCTCCCCGGAGTACAGGGCGGTCAGGTCGAAGCTCTGAGGCCGCCGCACGACATGCGGCAGGGACGCCCTCGCAGAAGGCCCCGCCTCGCGGATGCTCAGGCGGCGAGGCCCATGCGGTGGGCGTAGAGCGCGGCCTGGGTGCGGTCGGCGGCGCCGATCTTGGGATAGATACCGCTGAGATAGTTCTTCACGGTCTTCTCGGATATCTCAAGACTGCGGGCGATGAGCCGGTTGCTCAACCCCCGTGCCAGCAGGCGCAGTACACCCCGCTCGCGCGCGGTCAGCGTGGGGTCGGCGGACGACGTCGCAACGGCCGGGGCTGAGAGCGGCGTCCCCTCGCAGGACTCGGTCAGGCCCATGCGGTGGGCGTAGAGCGCGGCCTGGGTGCGGTCGGCGGCGCCGACCTTGGGGTAAATACCGCTGAGATGGTTCTTCACGGTCTTCTCGGATATTTCGAGCCGGCGGGCGATGAGCCGGTTGCTCAACCCCCGTGCCAGCAGGCGCAGTACACATAACTCCCGGCAGGTGAGATTCACCGTCGGCGCTTCTTCCACGTCTTTGCCTCTCATGAAGGGCACGAGAAAAAAGACGCCCAGCAAATGCGCGCGGAAAGTACCCGCACGCAACGGCATGAGCGCCGGTCGGAAGTCGCGCGATTCCTCGAAGATTTGTCCACCGGCCATTTCGGCCGCAGTCACCAGGTGCTCTCAACAACAAGTACAGGCACGGACATTGAGGGAGGAGACGGCATCCAGTAACATCTGGATGAGCTACCTTGATTAGCTTATCGACGGACACTACGACACCGCAATGGCTCCGTCAACTGGCGTGGCCGCACCATCTCCCGAGCATGCTTCCAGTTGTCAGCAACGAGATGAGAGGAGTGGGGAGATATGGGGATACAACCGCCCGGATTGCTGACTCGGCGGCTGAATCATCTGTTCGAAACCGTCCACCCGCGCGGTCGGGGCCCGTTCAGCAACGAGGAAGTCGCTCGCGCCGTTCGGGAACAGGGCGGTGACATTTCCAAGCAGTACATCGCCTATCTCCGCAAGGGCGAGCGGGAAAATCCACGGCTCCATCACCTGGAGGCCCTCGCCGGATTCTTCGGGGTATCCGTCTCGTACTTCTTCGACGACGAGTCGTCGGCACGCACGGAGAAGAGACTGGAAGAACTGGCGGCCTGGCGCGATGCCGGCCTGACGCAGCAGGATCTGCGATCCCTGGAGCGCGCCGGGGTCACGGGCGTGGCCATGCGCGCGGTGGGCCTCTCCACCAAGGGGCTGGAGTTCGCGAAGGCCGTTCTCGACCAGCTCCGCGAGATGGAGGGGCTCGCTCCCGAGCAGGGCGGCCCTCACGGACCGGGTCCACGCGCGACAACATGAAACCTGTACCCGCAAGGATCACGCAGAAGACGTCCGCGGGGGTGAGGCAGGCCGCGCTCAGGGCCTGCCCGCGTATCTCTTGATTGTCGGTCGCGCGCCCCGGGCGATGAACCGACCCCCGGAAGGCGGGTGAACCGGCCGGGAAAGGGTCGAATTTCGGTGGTCGTCGACGCCGTCAATCCCTTCGCGGACCAGTGCACCCGGAGGGAATTCCATCCGGTGGCCGGCAATCCCGGACTGTCAAGGAGGGAACCACCGGGACCTTTGACCTATTCGAGCCGGCGATCGTCAACTCGGTTGATCCGAGGGCATGTTGCGGCTGATCGTCGGCGCTGTCAGACTGATGCTCTCGTACCGGTGCCCACCTGGAGGAGCGAAATGTCAGAGGTGCCTGCCCGCAGTACGCACACCGCCACAATCGAATGGCAGGACCAGGGGCAACTTTTCGCCACCCAGGCCGACGCAACGGGTCTGTCATATCTGCGAGGGCTGGTCTCCGGAGAAGTCGTCGCGCCGCCCGTCGCGCAAGTCCTCGGTATCGAAGTGGTCAAAGCAGACCCGGGCGCGGTGCAGTTCACGATGCCGGTGAAGAACTTCTTCACGAACCACCTCGGCCTGCTCGCCGGGGGGATTCTGTCGACGCTCATCGACTCCGCCCTCGGGTGCTCGATCCTCTCCGCGATCCCCGAGGACAAGGACATCGTCACCCTCGACCTGAACGTGGACTTCCTGCGTCCCGTGCGCGAGGCGTCGGGTCTGATCACGGTCGACGCCGAGGTCGTGCACCTCGGCCGCAACCGCGGCCTGGCGACGTGCCGCGTCCTGGACTCGGAGGGCAGGCTCTGCGCCGTGGGCAAGAGCAGTTGCCTGGTGCGCGCCAAGTCCCCCGCGGCCCCCGCCCCGGCCTCCACCGCCTCCGCGCAGGCGCGCTGATGAGCGGGCCGGCCGACCGACAAGGCCGCGCCGTCCGACGACAAGGCCGCGCCGCCCGGCCTCGCGGTCGGCCAAGTGCTGCGCGAGCAACGCCTCATCACCGCCGAGGACATCACCGCCTTCGCCGACCTCGCCGGGGACCGCGGACGGCACCATCTGCCCGACCAGGGCCGGGCCATGGCCCATGGACTGCTCACCGCCTCGCTCGCCACGAAGATCGGCGGCCGGCTGAACTTCATCGCCCGTCGCATGGGGTGGGAGTTCCTCCGGCCGGTCTGGACGGGCGACACCATCACCGCCGAGGTGACCGTGCGGGCCCTGGACGAGGTCAGTTCGGGCACGAGGGTGGAGTTCGGCATCGAGATCTTCAATCAGGACGGGGAGACGGTGCTGCGCGGCGACAGCTCGGGCGTGATCCGCCGCTAGAACGGCTCGTACGGCTCGTACGGCGGCGCCCAACCACCGTGCGCCAACGGCGAGTTCCCGGCCGGGGAGCGGCGGAGTGCCTCCGCGCCGTGCGCGGGACGAGGATCAGGCCGTGCGTGGGACAAGGATCAGGCAGGGCGCCGCGCTGCCGGGCCGCGATGCGGCCGGAAGTCGCCGCGCAGGGCCGCGAGGACACTCCCGGCCGAGACCGCGCGGTGTACCGGCGGCAGTCGCCCGGTGCCGCAGACGGCGGTCACCCGGCCCGCACGGCAGGACCACCACACGCTACAGTTCGCCCTGCGGCGTACCGACGGCCCGCACCCGGAGCCGGCCGTCGGGTCCTCGGCGCAGCCGGTAGTCGCGCAGCGCCGGCGAGGGGCGCCGGTACGCCTTGAGCGCGGCCTCCTTGCAGGCCGCCAGGACGGTGGCGAGGAAGCCGGGCGGCAGCGGCTCCGGCAGGGTTCCCGGTCCCAGGCAGGGCGGTTCGTCCGGACCGAGCAGTCTCGGCAGCAGGATGTCGTTGCGGGCGTCGACGGGTTCGACGTCCACGCCGAGCGGGTGGGCGGGTCCCGCGCGGGTGACGGCGCAGGCGGCGAGTTCCCCGGTGTGGGCGAGCGAGACGACCGCCCCGGAGGGCGTGTCCCGGACGAGGGGGGCGCCGCCGGGGTCGGGCAGTATCTGGACGCCGCGGTCCCCGGTGGCCCAGTGGACCGCGGCCTTGGCGGTGAGCCGGGTGCGGACCCACTCGGCGCGCCGGGTCCCGGTCAGGGCTTCGGCGTGGGAGCGCTCGCGGTCCCCGAGCAGTTCCTCGGGCGCGTGCCGTCCGGCCCAGTCGCAGCCGACCACCAGGACCCGGGCGCCGTCCGGGCTCACCGCACGCGCCGGATGGCCTGGACGAAGTCGCCCAGGTCCTCGACGCTCGGCTCGCCGGGGGTGTCGACGAAGCCCCGTACCAGCCGTACCACCGCGTCGTACGCCTCGGTGTGGTCGTAGGACGTGGCGTCGGCCACCTTCAGGGACCAGCGCCAGTAGCCCTTCATCGTGTCGGCGAGCGGCATCCTGAAGGTGGCGATGACGTCCTTGAGGCCGGGGACGGTCGCGGCGCCGTCCCGGGCCACGTAGGCGCCGACGAGATTGCTGTAGAAGGCGAAGTGGCGGGCCTCGTCGCGGGCGAGCCGGCCGAGCAGGTCCTTGAGGAAGGGCTCGCTGACCGTCTCGCGGAAGCGCTGGTAGAACAGCTGCGTCGCCTTCTCCTGGACCAGGGTGTAGGCGAAGGACTGGACGGGGTGCTCGTAGGGCAGCACGAACTTCTTGCGCCCCTCCACCGCGAGGCTCGTGAGCAGTTCCTCGCGGGTCGCCATGCCGGTCTCGACCTGGTAGCGGCCGAGCGCCGAGGCGTGTCGCTCCTCGTCGCCGGCCCACGCGACCAGGAAGCGGAAGTACTCCCGGTTGAACCCGAAGCGCTCCAGCTCCTGTTCGGCGCCGGCGACCGGGAACGCCTCCAGGAAGTGGGAGAGGTAGCCGGGGATGTGGTCCTCGACGAAGGTGATGAACCGCACCGCGGAACGGTCGTCCTCGCTGAGCCGTTCGGGGCGCAGGGAGCCCCAGTCCAGTTCGGCGAGGGTCCAGGACCGCTCGCCGGCGCGGGTCACCGCACGGTCCACGAGTTCGTGCATCTCCAGGGCGGGCAGCAGGTCGTCGAGTACGGCCGTCTCGGTCATGCCCCCGCCTTGGGTCCGAGCCGGGACTTGGCCGCGGTGAGGCCGTAGTGCTTGGTGGTGTAGCCCCAGCCGGCGTTGGCGGTGCGCAGGTACCGCACGAGCGGTTCGGCCATGCCGGGGGCGGCGGCCTCGATCCGGTCGCGGTTGGCCTCCGCGCGGCGCTCCCACTCCTCGATGGTGCGGTGGTAGTGGGCGGTGAGGTCGTCGAGCCCCTCCAGGCTGAAGCCGGCCGACTCGGTCGCCTCGATGAGGTGGGAGAAGGGCACCATGTCGGCGAAGCCGAAGATGGTCTCGGTGACGTGCCGGGTGCCGGGGCGGGCGGCGAACTCCCGGTAGACCTCGGTGCTGCGGAAGCAGCTCTCGGAGAGGTAGAGCCGGCCCTGGCGGCGCAGCGAGCCGTACACCTTGCGCAGCACGGCCACCCGGTCCGGCATGTGGATGATCGAACCGAGCATGGTGGCCGCGTCGTAGCGTCCGTCGATCTCCAGGTCGCTGTAGGAGCCGACCCGGATGTCGACCCGGTCGGCCACCTTGAGCCGCACGGCCCGCTCCCGGATGTACTCGGCCTGCGGAGCCGAGGGGGTGACGCCGGTCACCTCGCAGCCGTACTCCTCGGCCATGAACAGGGTGAGGCTGCCCCAGCCGCAGCCGATGTCGAGCAGGCACTCGCCACCGCGCAGACCGAGGCGCTCGGCGACGAAGTGGAGCTTGGCCGTCTGCGCCTCCTCCAGGGTGGCATCCGGGGTGCGATAGAGGCCGGAGCTGTACTTGACCCGCTCGTCGAGGAAGGCCAGGAAGACCTCGGGGGGCAGCTCGTAGTGCTCGTTGGTGGCCCGTCTCGCGTCCTCGGGGGCGAGAGCGAGGTCGCCGTCGCGCCCGGCGTGCACCTCGGGGCGGGCGTCCGCCCGTACGTGGGTGGTCATCCTCAGACCTCCGCGCGGGCCTGGGCGAGGACGAGGTCGGCGAGTTGCCGGGGGGTGCCGACGCCGAAGATGTCCTCGTCCTCGAACTCGACGTCGTAGACGCGCTCGATCTGCGCGACGACGCGCAGCAGACGCACCGAGTCCGCGCCGGGAAGCTGCTTGAGGACGGTGTTCTCGGCGATCTCACCGATGTCGATGCCGAGTTCCTTCGCGGTCTGGGCGCGGACCTCGTCGAGGACGGCGGAATCCTGGAGGGAGACGGACGGCGGGTTGATCTGCTGGGACATGGTCATCCAATCGCGTGGTCGAAGTAGTGTGCGAGACGGTCGCGGTCGGCGCCGACCAGGCCCATGTGGTCTTCGGCCTGCACCGAACTAATGGGCTGGTAGGCGGAGTTGGCCATGACGTGCGGGCTGCCGTCGGGGCCGAGGACGTCGGCCTCCGCGTGCACCACGCCGTTGCCCTCCCTGATGATCCGGGCGACGGCCCGGTAGTGGGTGCCGGTCCGCATCGGGCGCAGGAACTTGGTGCGCAGGGTGACGGAGAAGGCCAGCAGGCCGCGGTCGAGGGCGATCAGATCGCCCATCAGCTCGTCCACGAGGACACTGACGATGCCGCCGTGGACGACTCCGGGGTACGAGGCGTACTCGTCGGAGAACGTGATGTCGGTGGCGAGCCGGCCGTCGGCGAGGCGGAACATCCGCAGGGCCAGGCCGATCCTGTTGCGGGGCGAGCAGCCGAAGCACTGGAAGCGCGGTTCGTCGAGCCAGGGCAGCTCGACGGGGGTGGCCTCTTCGGTCATCGCGCCGCGTCCGGTCCTGGCTGGACTGGACTCGCGGGCGGTTCGGCGAGGATGCGCCGGATGTCACGGAGCTTGTCCACGGGGCGGCCGGTGAGTTCGGTGAGCGTGTTGAACAACTGCCTGTGGATACGGTCCCATTCGGTGCCGTCGTCGACCTCGCCGAAGTAGCGGAAGACCTCGTCGACGGTGACGTGGCCGTCGAGTTCGGGGAGGCTGCCCTTGAACTTGCTCACCGGGTGGCTGTAGCGGCCCTCGGGGTCGGCCATGTAGATGTAGAAGGTCTCCAGGACCGAGGCGAGCTCCTCGGGGTGGCCGACCAGCCGGCGGGCGGTGTAGTGGATGAACTCCCGTGCGTGGCGGGCCTCGTCGCCGCTCGCCCGCTTCATGATCCTGGCGAGGACGGGTTCCTCGGTGACCCGGCTCACGCACTTGTACATGTGGTTGGTGGCGATCTCGGAGATGATGTTGGTGGCGAGGGTCGCCGACGGGGTGATGCCCGGCGGGTACGGCGCACGCATCGCGTTGATCTGCTCGTAGCCGACGTCGGTGCCGGCCAGCCGCAGCCACTTCTTGAACGCCAGGTGGTGCTGGAGCTCCTGGTAGCCCCACAGGCAGACGAAGGCCGAGAAGTCGTAGTCGTCGACGAACTCGTTGAAGAAGCCGTGCTGCGCGGCGATCGAGTTGGACTCGCCCATGACCGCGCCGATGGCGAAGGCGATGTACTCGGGGCGCACCAGGTCCGGGCGGAACTCGTCCCACGGGATGTCGCTCATCTCCCACGAGGCGTTCTGGTACACGGGGAAGACGTCGTAGCTGTGCAGGGCCTCCGCGCCCGGGTCGCGGGCGGTCTCCAGCTTGTGCGGGGTGGTCACGGGGTGTCCTCCGGTTCGGTTCGGTCGCCGGGCCGCGCGCCGGCGGCGGTGGTGCCGGCCAGTTCCGCCAGCCGTTCGCGGGTGCGGGAGCGCTGCCACTTGCCGCTGGTGGTACGGGTGATCCAACGTGGCTTGACCAGGTGCACTCGGACGTCGGTGAAGTCCATCTCCTGTACGACCCTGGCGGTGATCTCGGCCTCCAGATCGGCCCCGGCCCTCTTCGGGTCGGCCTCGACCACCACCCGCACCACCTCACGGCCGTCCTCCGCCAGGTCGGAGAAGGCGACACAGCGCTTGCGGTAGATGCCGGGCACCTCGCGGGCGACGGCCTCGACGTCGTCGGGGAAGTAGTTCTGGCCCCGGACGATCACCATGTCCTTGGTGCGCCCGGTCACGAACAGGTCGTCCTCGTGGCGGAACCCGACGTCGCCGGTGCGGAACCAGCGTCCGTCGAAGGCGGCCGCGGTGGCCCGGGGATCGTTGTAGTAGCCGGAGGTCACGGCCGGTCCGGCGATCTGCACCTCGCCCAGTTCGCCCGGCCCGCACTCCCGGCCGTCGCTCGGAGACCAGGCGCATGTCGATGCCGTGCACCGGACTGCCCAGCGCCACCGCGTCCTTGGCGCCGCGGACGCCGCGCTCCACGGGCACGACCCGCCCGGTGGCGGCCAGTTCGTCCCGGTCGAGGGAGAGGACCCGCACCCGGCTGCCCGGCCGGGGGAAGGTGATGCCGAGGGTGGCCTCGGCCATGCCGTACACGGGGTACATGACGCTGTCGCGCAGGCCGGCGGGCGCCAGGTGGGTGGTGAAGCGCTCGGCCGTCCCGGCGCTCACCGGCTCCGCCCCGTTGAAGGCGAGCCGCCAGGCGGACAGGTCGAGTTCCTTGACCAGCTCCGGCGGCGCGGCGTCCACGAACTGGTCGTACGAGAAGTTGGGTCCCGTGATCACCGTGCCGCGGTGCTCGGCGAAGTACGTCAGGAGCTGGGCGGGGCGGCGGAGGAACGCGGTCGGCGTGAACACGTGCACGTCGGCGCCGTTGAGCAGGTGCGAGCAGAGCCCGACCAGGCCCATGTCGTGGAAGGTGGGCACCCACTGCATGAAGACGTCGTCCGGACTGAACTCCCCGGAGACCACGCAGGCCCGCAGGCCCGCGGCCATGGCGCTCTGGGTGAGCATCACGCCCTTGGGGGCGCTGGTACTGCCGGACGTGAACTGGACGACCGACAGGGCGATCGGGTCGACGGCGGGCAGCCGGTGCGCGCCGCCGGGGGCGCAGACCGCGGGGTCGATGAGGACGAGGCCCGGTACCTGCTCGGCGAGGAGGGAACCCAGGTTCTCGAAGGCGGCCCCGAGAACCAGGTGGCGGATGCCGGCGATGCGCAGGATGCGGGCCAGCCGGCGGGCGGTGCCCTGCTCGTCGCCGAAGCCCGCGGGCAGGGGCAGGACGCTGCACGCGGCCCCGGTGCGCTGCACCCCGAAGAACAGGGTGAGGAAGCGGGCGTCCGTGGGGACGAGGAGGCCGACGACAGCGCCGGGGCCGACCCCGTGCTCCATCAGCCCGACCGCGCATCGCAAGCTGGACTCGCCGAGTTGGGCGCCCGAGATGCGCTCCTCGCTGCCGGGAAAGACGGCCACGGCGTCGGGTGAGGCCCGCGTGTGGTGGAGGAAATTCTCCGTGAGGGTGTCGCCGGTCAGCAGGGAGCTGCGCAAGGGATCGGTTCCTTTCATGGCATTGCCGAGGGCTTCATTCCCGTCCGCTTCGCGGCGGGGACGATGCGCGGGCCATTCGGCGCGGGGTCAGGGAACCAGGTCGACCCGCAGCTCGCTCAGTCCGCGGAAATTCACGTGGGGGCGCCATACGACGTCCTCCGTGGTGAGCGAGATGTTCCGATAGCGCCGCAGCAACTCGTCGAAGACGAGCCGCCCTTCGATCTTGCCGAGCAGCGCGCCGATGCAGTAGTGCGGACCGCCGCCGAAGGCCAATGGCTTGATGGCGGTGCGCGTCATGTCCAAGGTGTCCGGATGCGCGTACCGGCGCGGATCGCGATTGGCGGCGCCGAGCAGGATCATGAGTTTGGACCCGGCGGGAATGGTCTTCCCGCCGACCTCGACATCCGCGGTGGTGATACGCGCGACGAGTTGTACGGGGGCGTCGTACCGGGTGAATTCGTCGACGCCTTCCTCGATCAGCCCGGGATTCTCCCGCAGGGCACGGAGCTGGTCCGGGTGGCGCAGCAGGGCCAGCATGCCGTTGCCGATGAGGTTGACCGTCGTCTCGTGGCCGGCGTTGAAGAGCAGCAGCACGTTGGCGATGATCTCGTCGTCGGAGAGCCGTTCGCCGTCCACCTCCGCGAGCATCAGCCGGGACAGGATGTCGTCCTGCGGCTCGCTGCGCCGTTTGGCCAGGTGTTCTGCGATGTAGGCGTGGAACTCCACCACCGAGCTGTTCATGACCCGCTGGGTCGTCTCGTCCAGGGCGGGGTCGACCACGTGCCCGATGGCCTCGGTCCACCGCCGGCACTGGTCCCGGTCCTCGACCGGGAGGCCGACGAGCCCGCAGATCACCGTCACCGGCAGGGGCAGCGCGAGGTCGTCGATGAGGTCGATGCCCTCCCCCGACCCCATGTCGGCCAGGACCTTTTCCAGGATCTCGGAAATGCGAGGGCGCATCTCCTGCACGGAACGCCCGCTGAACACAGGATTGACCAGTCCCCGTATGCGCCGGTGCGGTCCGCCGTCCAGCATGAGCATCCACATTCGGGTGTCGTTCACCACGGGGCTGTTCCAGCCGCCCCGGTGCTCGGTCCACTTCGCGTCCCGGTGGTATTCGCTGGTGAGCCGCGGGTCACGGAGGAGCTGCGCGGCCTCGGCATATCCGGAAACGACCCAGAACCCGAATGGCGTCAGATGGACCGGTTCCGTCTCGCGCAGCCGCGCATAGAAGGGATAAGGATCGCTGCGCATCTTCGGATCGCGCGGGTTGTAGAGAATTTCCGGTTTCGCTGCGTCCATGGTGGAACAGAGTGTCAGGGCCGCTCGTCCCCCATCAATAGGACCAAGGTCCCACGCCCGCCCTGCTGATATCCGCAGGGGACTGCGGTGTAATGCGTCGGGTCCGTGCCGGGCAGCCGTGCCCGCGCCGGTGAGAGCGGCCGCCTGCGCGGCAGCGGCCGGAGCGGGCTCATGCGCGGCGGTCGGCCACCGGTCGCGGTGGGTCGCCCCGGGACGCCCCGGCCCGGCAGGCGGCTCACCGCGCCTGTGCGGCCAGCGGGTCGGTGATGCCTCCGGGGCAGGCCCGGCGGGAGACGTTCCAGCCGTCGAGGCCGGCCGCCGATCGGTACACGGACTCGTAGAAGCCGAGGATGTTCTCCCGGGGCTCGTCGGTGGTCCGGACGGCGTCGTAGTCGAGCGTGGCCAGGTGGCTGACGCCCTGGTCGACCCATTGCGCGGCGCCGGGGTGCAGCGGGTGGCCGGCCAGTCCTTCGGGCTCGGGCGCGGCGTAGGAGTAGAAGGTCGGCCGCGGGAAGGCGTCGTCGCCGAACCAGAAGCCCGAGCTGATGACTTCGCGCGAGTACGCCTCCCGGGTCACCGGGTCGACACCCGCGCTCTGGCCGATGACGCGGTCGGAGAACCGGCTCACCGCGATGTCGAAGGTGTGCCAGAAGTGGTGCACCGGGCTGATCTTCCCCGAGAACCCGGCGGAGAACTCCTCCAGCAGCAGGTTGACCTGGCTGAGCACCTGCCAGTAGCGGTTGACCCAGAACGGGTCGTACGAGGCGTGCTCGGTGTCGTCGGCGAACGGCCGGTGGGTGTCGGGCAGGCCGAAGGGACGCGGGTGCGGGATGGTCACCGCCGCGCCGACCGTCTCCAGGGCGTCGAGGGTCTCGCGGTAGAACGAGGCGACCGACTGGCCGGCGAGCGGGAAGGACGCCGTCAGTCCGTCCAGGCGGGTGACGATCAGCCGGTGGTCCACGAAGTCGAAGTCGATGGTGAAGATCGGATTCCCGTCGGTGCCGCCCATCGGGCGGGTGGTGATGCCCCGCCCGGTGAGATGGAACGGGACGTTCCACCAGTGGTTGCGTCGCACGCTGCTCGCGAGCCGGATCTTGCCGACCACCTGGGTCATCCGGTGCAGCGTCTCTTTGGAGTCTTTCCACTCCGACAGCGGGATCGGGGGAAGCAGGTCCACGGTGTGCCCCTACGCTCGTCGTGGCCCGGCCCGCGAAATCAGCCGGGCGGCCTGGTGGTCTGGTGGCCTTGTGACCTGGTGATCGCTGCTGAACGGGCTCCCGCTCAGCCGGATCCTGCCCGGGGCTTCCAGGCTAGGCGGCCGATCTCGACCACGCATCCGCACGTGACGGGTCCCTTCGCGTCCGGGAGCGGAATACGCCGACGGCCGTGGAGCGCGGAACGGTTCCGCGAGGCCGCCGTGCCGGTGCTCGAAATTGCCTTAAATGGTGATTGGGCAAGATGGATAAACCGACCGCGGGACATCATTGCTGCGAAAAAGGTTTGGATCGCTCACGGGCATTAATTGATCATCCGAGAATCGCCGACTTTTCACCCACCTCGTCACACATTGCCGCAATGCGGCCGCGGAGTTGTCCTGATATCCGGTGCCGTCGCTCCGTCTTCCGTAATTGCGCAATGCGTTGCTAGCATGGCGCAGTCCGTTCGCCATCAAAGGATCGGGGAAACAATGTCATTGAGCTCCGTTCTCTCGCGCCGGTCGAAGACCACCACCGCCGCATTCGCCCTCCTGGCCACCACCGCGGTGCTCGGCATGGCGACCGCGGGCACGGCGCAGGCGTCGTCCAGGCCGCGGCACCGGCCGTCGTGCACCCGATGTCCGGCTCGGGCACGGTCGACGACCCGTGGGTGCCCATGAAGAACGCGACCATCGTGTGCGACTCGGCCACGCAGTTCGGCAACTACACGCCCGGCGTCGGCCACTCGGACCCGATCAACACGCTCTACCGCGGTTACGCGATCGGTGTGCGCTACGAGACCTCCGACCACAACTCCGTGATGGCCTACTACGCCGGGGCCAACACCAAGTGGGGCTTCGTGCTGCGCAGTTGCGTCCAGTTCGCCTGACCTCAACCGACGAGACAGGAAGGCATCAGGATGTTCAGCAAAGTCTCCAGGACCGTCGCGGCCGGCGCCCTCGCCGCCGGTCTGTTCAGCGTGATCATGACCCCCGCCGCGGCCCACGCGGCGACCCACGCGTCCCTCATGCGGCCACCCGTACGGTGAGCCCGGACGTCACGCGCAGGCACGTCTGCGCGCAGGACGTCTATCTGCGCGACCAGCCCGCCGGCGTCAGCATCGGCCTGCTCAACAACGGCGACACCTTCGACCAGGAGAAGCTCTCGCCCAGCGGCGAATGGGCTTACGGAATGGCCTACGGCAACGCCAACAAGCACGGTTGGGTGATGGAATCCGCCCTCTGCTGAGCGGCTCCGCCGGATGACGCCGATCGGGGGCTGATCGGTGCTGATGGCGACTGACCGGGCCTGACCGGCGCTGACCTTCGCTATCGGCCCGAGGCCGCAGAATTGCTGCGGCCTCGGCCGGACCGACCACCGCGCCCACGCGCAGATGCCCAGTGCCCCGATGCGGTCGGGGTCGACCTCGTCGCGGGTGGTGCGGAACGAGACCGCGGCCTTGATGTCCTTCACCCGCTGGGCCGGGTCCTCCAGGCCGCGGGGGCGCCCCCGCATCGGGCCGCCGATGGCGGGAACCGCGCACGGCGGCGGCGTGTCGTTCATTGCATCCACCACGGATGGACCGGCGAGCCGATGTGAGGACGAGATGAAGCGACGAGTCACGAGATACCTGGCAGCCGTACTGCTGGCGCTGATCTCCATACCTGCTGTGGCCGGTTGCGCCAGCGAGAAGCGCGGGACCGCGGATTCGCCCGTGGCCAACCGCCGCGGCGACGACAGCCCTGCCGATGTGACCAACTTCCCGGACCACTTCGCGAATATCGCCACCAAGTGCGTTGCCGGCGCCCCTGGTTTCCGCGCGTTCGTCACGACCCGCGAGGCCGCACCCGTCGTACTCGCCGACCCCACCTGCAAGGGCGAGCCACCGGGCGCACGTCGTCCTGCCCGGACGCGCCGTCCCGCGCCGGCGTGGACCAAGGTTCCGATGACCGGCGGCTGTCCGGTTTCCGCTGCGCCGGGCGTGACGGATGGGAATCCAGTGTCGGATGGGGCGCGCCCGGTCGCTCTGCGTTTCACCACACCCCATGGCATCGCCGACGTCTCCGGCCGGGACAGCGCCTTTCGGTCGATGGAGCGTCTTCGCGTCAATCCGGCTGTATCCGAAAGCTACGGTTGGGCGCGGATGATCCGTGGGGCGCAGCTCGGCCGAAGTCCGCCTGCCGGGCGGGGAGTTGCCGCGTGTCCGCGCCCGTCGTCGTACGCCTCCATGCACGCCTCCGTTTTGGTCGGAAAGGTCGCCATGATCGGAAAGAAGCGGCTCGCCACCCTGGTCGGCCTGGTCGCGCTCGCTCTTGGCGACATCGCCCTCGTCTCCGCTCCCGCGCACGCGGCGGCCGCCACCATTTCCTGCACCGGGTGGAGCTACACGACGTACAGCCCCGGTCTGACCGATACCGTCCGCCCCACCGAGGTGACCGTCGCCGGCCGGCTGAACGTCATCGACGCGCACAGCCCGACCGGCAGTTGCCTGGCACTCGGCTCCAACGCCACAGCCGGCCGGCGGAACGTGACCGCGCTGCTCGACCTGAGCTGCGACGCCGTGCTGACCGAGACGGGCACGGAGACGATCGACTGGAACGACGGCCGATCCACGTCCTTCTCGTTCACCGCCACCGCCGCGCACGTCGGCTCCAACACCGTCCTCACCGAGACCGGCACGGTCACCTCCGGCGAGTTCCTCGGCGAGAAGGTGGTGGAGACGTTCACCGCGGCCAACCTGGCCTTCACCGACTGCGCCACCCGAGACCGGGGTCACCAGCCTCGACTACGCCACGGTGCTCACCATCCTCCCGGTCTAGGTGACTCACGGAGCGGCCGACACCTGCCGCGCCTGCCTACGGGACCGCGAGCCACAAGCCCACGTGATCACGTGACCATGCAAATCGGCCCATGGATACGGCCGTTCAGCCGGTCGCCGGGGCGGTGGGCGCCGGGGTGCGGGTCGCCGCACGGTCGCGCCACGCGGGCAGCAGGGCGAACAGCATGAGGCCCGCGGTCAGGGCGAACGCCGACGGGTATCCGGTACGGGCGGCCGCCGCGCCGAAACCGACCGCGCCCGCGCCCATACCGGCGTCGTACCCGAAGTTCCACAGCGCGCTCACCACGCCGTAGCCGGACGCGGGAACCCGGGAGTACATCAGGGTCAGCGTGGTGTTCTGCGCGATGCCGAAGCCGACGCCGAACAGCGCGACACCGGCCAGGACGGCGGTCGCGCTGCCGGTGAACGCCGTCACCAGCAGCCCGGCCGCCGACAGGGCGAGCCCGGGGACGACCAGCCCGGCCGGCCCCCGGCGGTCGCTGATCCGCCCGGCGAACCAGCGTGCGGCGGTGGCCGCCGCGGGCTGCACGAACAGCGCGGCGGCCACCAGCCCGGACATCGACGCCGGCACCGCCAGCGGCAGGAACGTGACGATGACGCCCGCCCCCAGCGCGGTGGCCGTGAACACGGCGGTCGGCCGCGCCAGCGCCCCCGTACGGAAGCCCCCGACCACCCCGCCGCCACGCTCTGCGCTGCCCCGCCGGCCGGCTCCGCCCCGCCGCCGGTCCGCCCGGCCTCCGCGTCCGGGACCGCCCGCCCGTTCTCCCCGTTCCCCCCGCTCCGGGCGCGCCTCGCGCCCCGGAAGCCCCGGCACCACCGCGACAGCGGCCAGCGCCGCCACCCCGCCGGCCACGCACACCGGCGAGTAGCCGACGTGCGCCGCCAGCCACACCCCCAGCGGCAGCGCGACCAGCGACGGGACGCCCGAGACGATTCCGGCCAGGGCCAGCCCCTCGCCGCGCCGTTCGGCCGGGATGAGCGAGGCCGTCAGGGCGCCGCCGGCCACGACGGTGAGCGCGAAGCCGAGCCCGCGGGCGCAGCAGACCAGCGCGATCCAGCCCATGCCGCCCGATGCGGTCAGCACCAGCGCCGGTGCGCCGAGCAGCACCAGGCCGACGGCGAGCGCGAGCCGGTAGCCGTAGCGGGCGACCAGCCGCGGGGTGGCCAGCTCGCCGCAGACCGTGGCGGCCATCAGCGACCCGGTGGCCAGGCCCGCGTTGCCGCCGGACCGCACCGCGTACAGCGGGACGACCGACAGCAGCAGGAAGAAGCTGGTCGAGGCGCCGAGCACGGTGGCGAACCGCAGCAGCAGCGGGCGCGTCACCAGCGGCGGCCGGGCGGCGGCCGGGAGCCGTTCACACGTCGAAGTGGTCATGCCACGACGCTAGGACCGCGCCGGACCGCCGGTAAGCTCCATTTCCATGCCTCTGGAGTGGTCCGGTCTGTCACCGGACCTGCTGCTCACCGTCGACCGGGCCTGCGCCGAACCGCTGCGCACCCAACTGGAGTGCGGGCTGCGCGACGCGATCCGCACCGGCCGGCTCCAGGTCGGCGAGCGACTGCCCTCCTCGCGCGAACTCGCCCGCACTCTCGGGGTGTCCCGCGGCCTGGTCCAGGACTGCTACGCCCAACTCCGCTCCGAGGGCTACCTCGTGAGCCGGGTCGGCGCCGCCACCAGCGTCGCGGCCGGCGCCTGCGCCCCGCCCGGCGCGCGCCACCCCGCCGCCGCCCGCGCCGCGGCTGCTCGCCGACTTCCGCTCCGGCGTCCCCGACCTCGGCTCCTTCCCGCTCGCGGACTGGCTGTGGGCGGTCCGCGAGGCCGGCCGCGCCATGCCCACCGCGGCGCTCGACTACGGAGACCCGCGCGGCAGCGCCGAGTTGCGCGAGGTGATGGCCGGCTACCTGCGCCGGGTCAGGGCCGCCGCCGCGGACCCGGAGCGCACCGTGATCTGCTCCGGCTACGCCCAGGGCCTGTCCCTCGCGCTGCGCGCCCTGTCCCGCGCGGGGACGCGCACCCTCGCCCACGAGGACCCGGGCGCGCCCGCGACGACCGCGGCCGCCGCAGCGGACGCCGGGATGACCACCGTGCCCGTACCCGTGGACGAGCACGGCATCGACGTGGACGCGCTGGAGCGCACCGGCGCCCGCGCGGTGCTCGTCACGCCGGCGCACCAGTGGCCGACCGGCGTCGTGATGGCCGCCGACCGGCGGCGCGCGCTCATCGAGTGGGCGCAGCGCCACGACGCCGTCGTCATCGAGGACGACTACGACGCCGAATTCCGCTACGACGCCGAGCCGGTGGGCTCGCTCCAGGGGCTCGCCGCCGACCGGGTCGTCTCCATCGGCACCGTCAGCAAGTCGCTGGTGCCCGCGCTGCGCATCGGCTGGCTGCTCTGCCCGCCCGCGCTCACCGGCCCGATCGTGGCCGCCAAGCAGCTCGCCGACCGCGGCTCGCCCACCCTCGACCAGCTCGCGCTGGCCCGGCTGGTGGCGTCCGGCCGCTACGACCGCCACCTGCGGCGGATGCGCGCCGTCTACGCCGCCCGCTGCACCGCCCTGCTCGACGCCCTGGCCGCGCACGCCCCCGCCGTCCGGCTCACCGGACTGGCCGCCGGCTTCCACGCCGTCGCCCACCTGCCGGCGCCGGCCGACGAGGCCGCGGTGATCGCCGCGGCCCGCGCCCGCGGCGTCGGCCTGTACGGGATGAGCGCGAACCGGTCGGCCGGGTCGCCGTCCCCGGCCCAACTCGTCCTGGGATTCGGCGATGTGAACGAGCGGGCGATCGCGGCGGGGATCGCCGTTCTGGGCGCCGTACTGGACGGCCGACCGGTCTGACCGGCGATTACGCCCGCCCCCATGCCGCTCGGCGAACACCGCGGACAGCGACCGGGACCTCGCCGCCCA
>CAWGAU010000020.1:0-594898 GCA_963820715.1 uncultured Actinomycetota bacterium
CGTTTCCCGCAGTACCGCAGGGGCCGGGACGGGACGGCCCGCCGCGGGTGCCGGGCTCCATCGCCCGGCCCCCGCGGCGGCGTCCTCCCTGTCGGGTCCGATCACGGCGCCCCGACGTGGCCGTGAGCACCGTGCCTACTGCGCCGTGCTCGCTGCGCCGTGTTCACTGCGCCGTGCTCACTGCGCTGTGCTCACTGCACCGTGCTCACTGCACCACGGACCACACGAAGGTGGCCGTACCGGAGACCCCCTTCGGGTCCGTGGCCGTCACCGTCACCGTGTAGGTCCCCGGCGTGCCGCTGGAACCGGAGAACGTACCGTTCGACGCGATCGTGATGCCGGGTGGCAGGCCGGCCGCGGTGAAGGTGAGGGTCTGCGACGCGTCGGAGTCCACGGCCTGCAGGGCGAACGAGACCGCCGAGCCCTTGGGGCTGCTGTAGCCGAAGGGGTTGACCACGCCGACCGTCTCCGCGCCCGGCACACCCGAGTTCGGCGTGACGTTCGCGCTGACCGCCGTGTTGGCGAGCGAGACGCCCGCGCCCGAGGCACCCGCGGCGACCTGGCCGGTCAGGGTCTGGGCCAGGCCGGCCGACCCGGTCAGCGGCAGGTTGTCGGACGCGTCCCCGACCTTGATCGAGTACGAACCCGCCCTGGCCTCCCACCGGTTGTCCGCCGCCGACCAGGAAGCCAGGTCGTGGACGGTCAGCGGGAAGGTGACCGTGGAACTCTGCCCGGGGTTGAGCGTGACGCGCTGGAAGCCGCTCAGTTGCTCCGGCGGGTCCTGGCTCGCGGCCGGGTCGCCGACGTACATCTGGGCGACGTCCGCGCCGGCGACCGACCCGGTGTTGGTGATCGTCGCGGTCACCGTGGCCTTGCCGTTGGCGTTGAAGGCGCCGACATCGAGGTTGGAGAAGGAGAACTTCGTGTAGGACAGCCCGAAGCCGAACGGGAAGGCGGGGGTGATGTTCTGCGACTGGTACCAGCGGTATCCGATGTCCACGCCCTCGCTGTAGACCGGGCCGGTCGCGGTGCCCGGCCACTGCGCGGTGGTGTGGGCCGGGACCTGGCTCAGGCCGGCCGGGAAGGTGACCGGCAGCTTGCCCGACGGGTCGACGGTGCCGAAGATCAGCGCTGCCGTGGCGGCGCCGGTCTCCCCTCCGCCGTACCAGTTCTCGAACACCCCGGCGACCGAGTTGAGCCACGGCATGACCACCGGCGAGCCGCTGTTGATCACCACGACGGTGTTCGGGTTGGCCGCGGCGACGTCCTCGATCATCGTCTCGTCCGCGCTGGACAGGTCGAGCGTGGTCAGGTCGCTCTCCTCGCCCTCCGGGGCGCTGACGTAGACGATCGCGTCGGTGGCGGCCTGCGCCGCGGCGACCGCCTGCGGGATGTCGGCCGTCCCGTTGTCGTCGCCCGGGGTGTAGGTGACGTGGACGTTCGGTCCGACCGCGTTCTGGATTCCGGTCAGCGGCCAGACGGTGTTCGCGCTGTCGACCCCGCCGCTGCCGCCGCCGCCGAGTTCGACCCCGGCGCCGCCGTCGGTGCCGATCACCGCGATGGTCTTGCTCGCGGTCGGGTTGAGCGGCAGCAGGCCGTTGTTCTTCAGCAGCACCGTGCCCTCCTCGCCGAGTTGCAGCGCGGTCTGCTGGTGCGCCGCGCTGGTGACGGTGTCGGAGAGGGAGCCGGTCCGCGGATTGTCGAACACGCCGAAGGCGAACATCTGGGTGAGCACCCGGGCCACGACCGCGTTGAGGGTCGCCTGGGTCAGCGTGCCGGCCGCGAGGGCGGCGGACACGTCGCTCGCGTCGGAGAACGGCATCGCGATGTCCATGCCGCCCTCGGCGTCCGCGACGGCGTTGCCGGCGGCGCCCCAGTCGGAGACGACGAAGCCGCCGTAGTTCGCCTGCTGGTCGAGCCCGTCCTGGAGCATGTCGGCGTTCGCGCAGGAGGGGGCGCTGTTGACCACGGCGTACGAGCACATGACCGAGGCCGGCGCGGACTGCTCGATGGCGCTCCGGAAAGGAGCCAAGTACAGCTCCTCCAGCGCCTGCTGACTGACCGTCTCGTTGTCCCCGCCGTTCGGGTACTGCTCCTGGTCGTAGGCGGCGGCGTGCTTGACCTCGGCCATCACGCCCTGGCTCTGCAGGCCGTGGACCTCGGCCGAGGTGATCTGGCCGGCCTCGTACGGGTCTTCGCCGTACGTCTCGTAGGTCCGGCCCCAGCGCGGGTCGCGCACCAGGTTGGTCGTCGGGCCGAGCGAGATGTTCACGCCCTTGCCGGCGAACTCGGCTCCCTTGGCCGCGCCTTCCTGCTCGATCAGCGCCGGGTCCCAGGTCGCGGCGGCGGACTCGCCGTCGGGGAAGGCCGTCACGCCGCCGTTCCCGTCGCCGACCCCGGACGGGCCGTCCTCCAGGTTCAGCGCCGGCATGCACAGGTCGGGGATGCCGCCGACCTGGCCGATGTACGACGAACTGCCGTCGCCGGAGGCCAAGGTGACCTCTTCGGACTCGTCCATGGTGGTGAGCACCTGCTGGACCCGCTGGGCGATCGGCGCGGTGGAGCCGACCCAGGGGCAGACGCCGTTGCCGCCGTTGCCGTTGCCGCCGCTGATCGGGGGGACGGTGGTCAGGCCGTAGACGTCGAACTCGAAGATCGAGTAGCCGAACTGGGTGGCGCGGGCGGTGCCGTTCATCCGGATGTAGCGGGCTGTCACGGAGGCGGGGAACGTCTGGTTCCCGCCGGTGCCGGTCGTCGTGGAGTAGATCGTGGTCCAGGCCGAGTTGTCGTCGGACACCTGGACCTGGAACGCCGAGGCGTACGCGGCCTCCCAGAGGATGCCCACGCTGCAGATCTGCTGCTGGGCGCCGAGGTCGACGTCCAGCCACTGCGGGTCGCCGGACGCGCTGGACCAGCGGCTGCCGGGGTTGCCGTCGGTGGCGTCGATCGCCGGGTAGTCGGTGGCGTCCTGGGTCGAGGAGGCCGTGGTCGGCTGGTCCAGTGCGAGGTCCTGTATGCCGCAGTACTCGGTCGGGCCGGTGCCTCCGCCGCCGTCCGATCCCTGGGCGAAGGCCATGTAGTGGAAGTTCCAGCCGTTGGTGTCCTGGTCGACGGTGAGCGTCTGCTGGCCGGCCGACAGGGTGACGGCGGCGGTGACCGTGGTCCAGGTCTCGTAGCCGCCGGTGTTCGGGACGGCGACCGGGCCGGTGAGGTCGGCGCCGGAGGAGTCGGCGATGTGCAGCGCGTCGGTGATCCCGTACGGCGAGGACACCCGGAAACTGACCGTGTAGTTGCCGGCGGTGGCCACTTGGACGGTGTACTTGAACCACTGTCCCGGGGTGATCCAGCCCATGTCGTACGCGCCGCCGGCCGCACCGGTGTCCTGCGTGTCCGCGGTGGTCTCCAGGTCGACGCCGTCGGAACGGTAGCTGTTGGCGCTGCCGTTGGCGGAGGCGACGTTGTAGGCGACGCCCTGGCCGCCGGTGTCGTAGTTGGCCGCCTGGACCGTGCCGGGGACGGCGGCCGGGGTGCCGCCGAAGGCGGCGCTGCCGGCGGCCTGGGCCGAGGTGTGCACGCCGGCCAGCGACAGGGCGGACAGGGCCGCGGCCACGAACAGCGCGCGGAACGTGGGTCGGCGGCGGGACGGTCGCGATCTGCCGCGCGCGGGCGACGGCGGTCGCGGGAGAGGGAGCGGTCTCATGGCATTCCCTTCAACGTGTCGGATCGTCTTCTCGGCGTTCTCAGCGCACGCCGGTACCGCTCGGTCGGTCGGCGGGTGGGTCGATCGGGCCGACCGGCCCGGACCGGGGCCGGATTCTGCGAGCGGACGTCCGCGAACGGCTCGCACCCGCGCGTCCGGCTCGACTCGGCCGGGCGCGCTGACGCAGACCCGAATATCCGCGGGTGTTCGCGGGGCGGTGCGGTGGTGCGGGGGTACGGGTGCGGATGGTGCGCAGGTGCGCAGGGGCAGGGCATGTCGAGCCGGACTGCCGAAGCCCGAAGCGGCAGTCCGGCGCGTCGTACGACGGCCCACGGAGAGTGTCCACCGAGCAGGCCGCATGAGATGGGAGAGCGCTCTCCAAGGTTGTGTCAAAACTTCTGCGCCGGGTCGGGGAAGTCGGTTGCCGCGGCATGCGCATCGCGCCGGCCCCGCGCGGCGTGGCGCAGTCCTCCACCTCGTAGCACGCCGTAGCACACGGTGCTCCGGCTTGATATGCCTCGGAGGCATGACAGCGCAGCCCGAGATCACTCAGCACGAGGTGCGCAGGAACGAGGAGCAGAGCGACTACGACGAGCACGCCGAACGCGCCCGCCGCCTCGACATCCTCCAGCGCACCGAGAACGAGTTCGACCCCATCCCCTTCGACGCGGACGCCGCCCGCCTCTACGGCAGAGTCTGCGCGGCCGTGATCAGCGCAGGCCGCAAGCCGCGGCGCAGGGTCGCCGCCCTCATGATCGCCGCCATCGCCATCGCCGAGGAACTCCCCCTCTTCACCACCAACCCCGACGACTACAAGGGCCTCGACGGCATCCTCACGGTCGTGCCCGTCACCCGCCCCACCGTCCCGCACGACCGGTAGCGCGTGCCCGCCGGGCCGCTAACGTGATGCCTCCCGGCCGGCGGGGGGTGCCGGGCGGGAGGCGTTCGGGCGTGGTCAGCCGCCGAAGACGTCCGCGAGGACCCGCTTCATCAACTCGGTGGCCGGCGCCGTGCCGTCGGGTGAGCGGTCGGAGTTGGCCAGCACCACGACGGCGGCCTGCTTGTTCGGGTCGTAGCCGATGAAGCTGGAGTAACCGGGAATCCGGCCGTCATGGCCGAGGAAGCCCGCGTAGTCGGACAGCGCCAAGCCGTACGTGGCGGCGCCGGGCGCGGCGGAGGTGGGGGTGAACGTCATCTGCGCCTTGTGCATCTGCGGGCTGAGCAGCTTGCCGGTGGCCAGCGCCACGGCCCAGCGGTTCAGGTCGGCGAGGGTCGAGGTCGCGGCCCCCGCGGCCCAGGTCCAGGAGGCGTTGGCCTGCGTGACGTCGACCGGCTTCCCGGCCGAGTAGTCGGCCCAGGCCGCGTCCTTGCCGGTGAGCACGGGCGCGGTCAGCGAGGCGGCGTTGCCGACGTACTGGTAGCCGCGGGCGACCGGGGCGGGAATCGCGGTGCCGCTGTCGATACGGGTGTCCTTCATGCCCAGCGGGCTGAAGATCCGCTGGTCGAGGAGGGTCTGCAGCGGCTTGCCCGTGAGGCGCTCGGCGATCGTCCCGAGCAGCACGGTGTCCGTGGCGGAGGAGTGGAACCCCTTGCCCGGCGCGAAGTACGGCTTGTGCTTGAAGGCGACGGCGAGCAGGTCCTGCGGGGTGAACTGCGTGGCCGGGTGCGTATCGAGAGTCTGGTTGAGGCCCGGGTCCTCGGCGTAGTCGTACAGCCCGCTGGTCATCTGGAGCAGCTGGCGGATCGTGATGTGCTCCCCGTCGGGGACGCCGGGGACGATCCGCGCGACCGGTTCGTCGAGCCCGAGGCGGTGCGCGTCGGCGAGCTGGAGGACGACGGTCCCGGTGAAGGTCCTGGTGATGTCGCCGACGCGCACGTGGTCGGCGGCGTCGATCCGCTGGCCGGTCCCGAGGTCGTCGGTGCCGAGCGCCGTGGTCGTCGTCCCCCACTTCGGCATGGTCACGGAGACGACCGCGCCGGGGATGCGCAGCTTCTGCATCGTCCCGACCAGGTCGGGGACGAGCTTCTTCTCCACCAGCCCGGTCTTGTTCGGGTCCGGTGCGGGGTTGGCGATGGCCGGGCCGAGCGCGGGCGCGGCGGCCGTCAGGGGGAGCAGCGAGGCGATCAGCAGCGCCCGCCAGGCGAGGCCGCGCCTGATCACGGGGCGCTTCGTGGGGTCGGAGGGGCCCTGGGGGGAGGAGGTCCGCGCTGCGGCCGTGAGTGTCCTACGGGCCGTCCGTGCGGTGTGCGTACGCGGGTTCATAGCTGGCATCCAGTTCGCCGCGGGGGGAGGGGTAGAGCTGTAGTGTCGCTCACAATGTTCGTTTAATACCTTTTATCCCGTCAGTGGGCGTGTCCTCGCGCGCCCGGTCCGCTGCCGGCACGTCCTCCTCGGACCCGAGCCCGCGACCGGCTCGCCCCTGGAACGGCGGGGCAGCCGGCCGCAGGCGCCGGCGCGGCGACGGACGCCGCCACCATGCCGCCCTCAGAAGTCGTACACGGCGAACTCGGTGACCGGGAGGTACCCGACGCGTCGGTAGAGGCGGTTGCTGGTGGGGTTGGCCGGGTCCGCGAAAAGGACGACCTCCGTCGCGCCCGCGGCCAGCGCCGCGCGGCTCGCCTCGGCCGTCACAGCGCCCGCGTAGCCGCTGCCGCGCAGGTGGGCCGGGGTGTAGACCGGGTCCACCCGGATCTGGCCGGCGACCATCGCGGTCATGCCCGCCATGGAGACGGGAGTGCCGTCCGGTGTCTCCCAGAACGTGAAGCGCTTGTCGGCGAAGCGTGTGCCGGCCCAGGAGCCGGCGTCCACGGAAGGGGTTTCTCCGACGGCGGCCGCGAACTCGCCGCACCAGCGGATGAGTTGCCCGCGATCGTGCCCGCCCGCGGCTCGGCCCCGGCCCGCCGGGCGCGGCTCCGGCGGGGTGAGCGTGCCGAGGCGGTACAGCCGGAGCCGGCTGCGGAGCACCGGCACCGCGCCGGTGTGCCGCCGCCATGCCTCGGCGAAGGCGGCGGCGGTCGCGTGGTCCGCGCTGACGCCGGGGAGCGGGTCGCCGAGGCCGGCCAGCCGGACGGCGAGCGTGTCGGCCTGCTCGGGAGTGAGGGGGGTGAGGTTCAGGCGGCGGATGCGGTAGAAGATCGCGTGGACCTCGCCCGCCCGCTCCAGCCGGCCGAAGACGGGAGCCTCGGCGCCGTACGCCCCCGCCCCGCGCGTGCGCAGTGTCCCGGTCACCGTCAGCGGCATGGTGTGCAGGGCGGGGCGCGAGCGCAGGAAGTCCCCGGCCCGGGCGAGAAAGTCGTCGACGTCTTCGGTGAGGTGCCAGCTGTACGGGCGCATGCCGCATGGTCCCTCGTGCGGGAGACATCCGCGCGTGGTTGTCCGCTGGGGTCGAGCGACGGACCCTAGGCCCCGGCGCGGTGGGCGGGCGTGGCGAACGCGGCCAGTTCGGCGCCCGCCAGCAGGAAGCCGCCGACGCCGAAGTCGGCCGTGCTGTCGTAGGTGACGGGCTGGCTGGAGTCGGGGCGGTCGCCGACCTTCTGGACGTAGCCGAGGACGCCGTCGGGGTGCACGGCCGTGGCGACCAGGCCGTTCCAGGCGCGGGCCGCGACCGGCAGGTACGTCGCGGCGTCCACCAGGCCCGCGCCGATCGCGTACGCGGTCCCGTAGACGAAGAAGACGGTGCCGCTGGTCTCCGGGCCGGGGAAGTGGTTCGGGTCGGCGAGGTTGACGTTCCAGAAGCCGTCCGGGCGCTGCACCCGCGCGACCGCGGTGACCAGCCGGGTCAGCGTGTCGCGGTACTCCGGCACGTCGGCCTGGCTCGCGGGCAGCGCCTTCAGCACCTTCGTGTGGGCGCCCGCCACCCAGCCGTTGCCGCGCGACCACACCACCGGCTTCCCCGACGGCGAGACGATCCCGCCGGGCAGGAAGTCCGCGTCCCGGTACCACAGTCCGGTGGCCGGGTCGAAGAGCCCGGGACCGCCCTCCGCGCTCTTCGTGTGCGTGTACAGCTTGTGCAGCTTGTCGAAGTAGCCGCTGTCGCCGCGCAGTACGCCCAGCCGGGCGAACTGCGGCATCGCCATGTGCAGCGCGTCGTCCCACCACCAGTCGTCGTTCTTGCCGACCTGGTCGACGTACGTCATGTTGTGCAGGCACGCCTCGATCGCGGCGATCTTGCTGTCGGCCGGCGCGAGGTCGTAGAGGTCGAAGTACGCCTGCCCGGCGCACTGGCTGTCCGCGTCCCGTGTGCCCGTACCGCCGTTGAGGCCGTAGCCGTGGTTCTGCGCCCAACCGGTCACGTAGTTCAGGTATGTGGAGTCGCCGGTCAGCCCGTGCAGCGCCATCAGCCCGCTCATCAGCGTGGAATCGGCCCACTCGTTGTCGCCCTGGCTGCTGTGTGCCCCGATCCACTGGTCGGCCACCCTGCGGAGCACCTCGACCATGTCGGCCCGCGGCGGAAGGGTCGCCTGCGGTGCTGCGTGCGCGGTACCAGCGGTGAACGCCGGTACGCCCGCCGCGGCCAGCGCGATGCCGCCGGCCAGAAGAGTGCGTCGGTCCATGGCGATGCCTCTCACGAATGGTTGGTGGGGGAACGAGCCTTCGTGACCGGCCACTTGCGCCACACCGCGACGCCCTTGCGTTCATGGATACGAACACAGGCCGTCGATATGACTCGGCCGCATCGAGACCATAGGACTGGACCATTCCCCGGTCAACCCCTCCGCCCCGCCCCCGTGTCGCGCCCGGCGGCGGGTACGGCGTGTCCGCATCGGAGGCACGCACGGCTCGACGGGCACACAGGAAAGGGGCGGTCCCCGGCCCCGGCACGACGGCCGGGATCGGGGACCACCCCCCGGTCGCGGGCTACAACGCCGACACCCAGTACGGGTCGACGGTCATCCACCCGTTGCCGCGGGCGCCGTTGAGCTGGCCGGAGGAGGACTCGGCCAGGGTGTACCAGGAGTCCACGTAGTCGGCGTCGTTCGTGTACCACGCGGACGGTATGGCAGCCAGGATCGCGTCGACCAACGGCACGTACGCGCCCTGGTCGGTGATGGTCAGCAACGCGTCGGCGAGCGCCTTGGCGAGGTCGGCGTAGTTGGTGTCGCCGTCGTCCTCCATCATCACGACGTCGGCCAGGTCGTACTTGTAGTAGGACCAGTTGACGAGGATCTGGTTCGGGTAGTAGGTGGTGTGGTCGTTGTCGAGGTACGGCATGTCGACGGTGTCCACGCGCACCTTGCCGTCGAAGCCGAAGCCGCTGACGATCGAGAAGATCTCCGCGTCGCCCAGAATCCAGGGCTCCTCGTCGTCGTTGAGGTAGACGGAGTCCACGCGGGTGCTCCAGAAGCCGGAATCGGCGGGCGACGCCTGGGACTTGGCGGCGGGCCGCTGGACGGCCGCGGGGGAGGCCGCCGTGGTGAGACCCGCGTCGGCGAGTTGCTTGTCGACCTGCGCCAGGCCCGTGGACATGGCCTTGGAGACGTCGATGTCGACGACGTAGACAGGCTGTTGCGGCGCCTTGCGGGCGCTGAGGGTGTGCGCGCGTCCCGAACTGTCGTACGCGGTCACGGTTGCCGCGGAGTCCGCGCCGGCGGCAGCGGCGACCAGCGGCACGGCGCCGGGGGTCAGCGCGTGGCGCATCGAGTCGGCGCCGAGCCGCAGGCGCAGCAGCGAACCGGAGTCCGCGGCAAGGCCCTTGGCGGCGGTGATGTCGCGGTCGGCCGCGGCGACGGCCGGACCGAGGCCGCCGGGCGCGGCGGCGCGCTCGGTCAGCGCGCCGAGGTCGACCTGCCGGGAGCCGAGCGCGGCGCTGCGGACCTGGGCACGCCAGGAGGGATCGGCGAGCGAGGCGGCGAGCCGACGGGCGACGCCGGTCTCGATGCCACCGACCGCGGAGTGGCCGGCGGCGGTGGACGACGGGTGAGCGGCGGGTGCGGAGGCGCTCGCGGTGGACGAGGCGAGCCCCTGGAAGGTGAGGGCGGTCACGGCGCAGAGCGAGGCGGCCAGGGCGCCGCGCCGGATGGGGGTGAGGTGCACGGAAGGGTCCTCCTGGAGGCGTGCCGCGGCCACCTTGCGGGCAGCGCGCGGCGGTTGTGGGGGCGTTCAGGACGGAGCCGGTTCTATGCGGGTAGATATCCCCGCATTCCAGCAGGATGTCCGTAGCATGCCAAAATTGCAAGACGCTCTGACGTGCGGAAGAAGAGGTCCCGGCGATGTCGACCTCGCCGTCGTGGCGGTCGCACCGGTGAGGCACTCCCCCGCGGGCTGCTGAAACCTTGAGGCTCCTGGCCCGCGACGGCACGGCAGCACGACCAGCTCCGCC
Organism: uncultured Actinomycetota bacterium; assembly: GCA_963820715.1. Lineage (GTDB taxonomy): Bacteria > Actinomycetota > Actinomycetes > Streptomycetales > Streptomycetaceae > Actinacidiphila. Next base: position 10,021 of record CAWGAU010000020.1, read on the forward strand.
ATATCGGGCACAATCGGTCATCTCGCCCTATCGGCAGGAGTTTTTCGCGTGTCGTGGACATGTTCGCCGCGTCCTCGGTCAGGCGACTTGAGGAAGAAGCCGGTCCGCTTCCCGCGGGCACCCGACCGAGGCAAGGAGTACGCGATGACCCGGAGCAAGCTCGCCGCAGTCGTGACCGCCGCAGGGGCGCTGGGCCTCGCGGGCGCCGGCATCGGGGTGGCGCAGGCGACCTCGTCCGCGTCGGCCACGCCCACGTGTACGGCGTCGGCGCTCGCCGCGTCGCTGCACGACAGCCTGGGCGGCGGCATGAACCACCAGGGAATCAAGCTGGAGTTGAGGAACAGCTCCGACCGCACGTGTGCCGTACGCGGCTACCCGGGCCTGGGTCTGGAGAACGCGCGGCACCAGACGCTCACGTCCACGACCACGTGGGGCTCCACGTGGTACGCGGCGAATCCCGGCAAGTCCACGATCGCGCTGGCGCCGGGGCATTCGGTGCAGGCGGTCATCGCCTGGACGCACGCGATGACCGGTACGTCCGGCGCGCGGCACGCCGCCTACCTCCAGGTGACGCCGCCCGCCTCCACCGTGCACAGGACGGTGCCGCTCGACGCCTGGGTCGACAAGGGCGACCTGGACGTCACCGCGCTGGCGAACTCCGTCCCGATGAACGGCAGTTGATCGCGGCGCCGCCGCAAATCCGCCGCGCCGCCTCCCCGCGCGCCCGGACATGCCCTCCGTGTGGGCCCCGACCTCTCCGGTCGGGGCCCACACGGGTTCGGGCGGGTGCGGTGCGGGTCTGAAGCCGGGTCAGAAGCCGGTGTCAGAGCCCGGTGTCAGAGGCCGCTGTTGCCCGATCCCTTGTTGACGGTGTAGTTGCCGGGGTTGTTGAGGGCGCCGGACGCCGCGCCGCTGACCGCGGTGTTGGACACGCTCATGCTGCCGGTGACGTTCTTGATGTCGAAGCCGTAGCTGCCGGCGTTGGTGATGGTGTCGTGGTCGAAGGACAGATTGCTGATCTGCTTGCCGTCGTCGAGCAGGACGGCCTGGTGGAGGCTGTCCCGGATGGTGTTGCCGTTGACGGTCAGTCCCTGGGTCATGTCGCTCTGCACGGCGTGGAACCACAGCGCGCCGATGTCGTAGTTGTTGTTGTACTCGTGGGAGCCGGTGCGCAGCAGCAGGTTGTCCAGCAGCGAGGTGGGCCCGCTGAAGCCGCCGCCGAACTGGGTGCTGACCTTGATGCCGGCGCCGAAGGCGACGGTGTCGCTGATCGTGTTGGCCTGCACGGTGTTGCCCGAACCGCCGTAGACGCCGACGCCGTTGGCCTGGATGGGGCTCTGCAGGGTGTTGTCGGCGACGACGCAGTTGGCGACGTTGCCGCCTTCGGTGTCGAGCGCGATGCTGTCGTCACCGGTGTTGCGCACGCTGGACTGCTCGACCCGGGAGTTGCTGCTCCCTCCGTGGACGTGGAGGCCGTCGGCGAAGATGTCGCGGACCCGCAGCCCGCCGGCGTCGAGGCCGGTGCCGGGGACGGCCCACAGGCCGACCTTCGTGTGCTCCATCCAGACGTCGAAGATCAGCGAGCCGGAGGTGAAGGTGCCCTCGATGGCGGCGGCGCCCTGGTCGTTGTTGCGGAAGGTCTGGTCGCCGGAGATGGTCAGGTCCGCGATCTGGTTGCGGCCGCCGGTGGCGTAGAGGCCGCCGGAGCCGTTCTCCGCCGTGGCCTGGAGGGTGGTGCGCCACTCGCCCGCGCCGCGGACGGAGATGCCTGAGAGGTTCACCCGGCCGGAGATGTCGTAGGTGCCGGCCGGGAGCCACAGGCCCTTGCCGCTGCCGGACAGCGCGCTGAGCGCGCTGTTGATCGCCGAGGTGTCGTCGGCGCCGCTGTTGGGGGTGACGCCGTAGTCGGTGACGGAGACGTAGTTCGACGGCATGGTGTACGCCGCGTCGACCTGCTCGGCGTCCAGGGTGTCGATGGTGTACGAGGCCGCGGTGTCGGCGGCGTCCTTCTGGAGCTTGAGCACCGTGCCGGCGGGCCAGGTGGTGGCGCTCAACGCGCGGACCTCGTCGTAGAAGTGGTGGCCGGAGCCGTCGCCCGGCGCGTTGGTGTCGTAGTAGCCGCCGCCGTAGAGCCAGGAGAACTTGTTGGTGAGGGTGAGGTCCTGGACCTTGGTGGAGCCCGCGTACAGGGACAGCGGCGCGGTGGTGACCGATCCGTCGGAGGTGTCGGGGATCGAGTAGCGGACCACGACCGAGTCGGCCGGCTTGGTGAGCGTGAACTGCACGTACTGGCCGGTCGACTTGAGCTGTACGGCGCTGCGGCCGGTGGACTCCGCGGCGATCCCGGGGTAGGTGGTGCTGGTGGCGAGCACGGTGCCGTTGGTCTGCGCGTCGGCCGCGCGGTACTCGGTGTAGGGCAGGGTCGCGCCCTGGGTGGCCGGCGCGGTGCCGCCGTCGACCACCACGTTGTCGATCGAGACGTTTCCGGTGTCGCCGGAGTCGGTCTGGACGCCGATCACGTTGAGGCCCGAGCGCAGGGCGACCGTCTTGGAGACGAAGAGCCAGCCGGACCCGGAGGGCAGGCTGAGCTGGCCGCTCTTCACACCGTCGAGCGTAGAGGGAGATGGTCTGCGCGGAGCCGGTGGAGTTGGCGTAGCCCACGGCCACGGGGTAGTCGCCCGCCGAGGGGACGGTGGTGTCGATGACGGTCTCGGCGCCCTGGGCGGTGAAGCCGGTGAGGTAGGCGTTGCCGGTGTAGCCGGACAGCGAGGTGGCGACCGAGGGGCCGCCGGTGAAGAAGGCGTCGGACGCCTGGTAGACCTGGCCGGGCGCGGCGGACGTGCCGCCGCCGGTGCCGCCGGTGCCTCCGGTGGCGTCGCCCACGGTGATGTTGTCGAGGTTGACGTTGCCGGTGTCGGAGCTGTCGTACTTGTAGGCGATGGTGTTGCTGCCCGAATTCAGCGTCAGGTTCTCGGACTTGGTGGTCCAGGTGTCCCAGTCGGCGGTCGCGGCCAGCGAGGTGTCCAGCGCCTTGGTGCCGTTCACGTAGACCGCGAGGGTCTGGGTGACGGTGCTGCCGTTGGCGTAGCGCAGCGCGACCGGCGCGGTGCCGGCGGCGGAGGAGGTCACCGTGAAGGTGGTGGCCGCCGAGCCCTTGTCGGTGTCGGTGTACCCGCCGACGAAGCCCGTACCCGTGAAACCGGTGTGGTCGGAGGCGACCACGGCGCCACCGGACAACGCGGCGGACTCCGCCTCGTACTGGCCGCCGGGCGTGGCGGGGATGGCGCCCAGGGTGATGTCGTCGAGGTTGACGTTGCCGGAGTCCGAGCTGTCGAACTTGTAGGCGACGGTGTTGCTGCCCGACCTCAGCGCCACGGTGGCGGCCACGGTGCCCCACGTGTTCCAGTCGGCGGTGGCCGGCAGCGAGAGCTGCGTGGTCCTGCTGCCGTTGACGTAGAGCGACAGCGTCTGGGCGGCTGTCGTGCCGTTGGCGTACCGCAGGGTGGCGGAGAACGAGCCGGCCGCGGAGGCGGTGACGGTGAAGGTGGTGGCCGCCGAGCCCTTGTCGGTGTCGGTGTAGCCGCCGACGAAGCCCGTACCGGTGAAACCGGTGTGGTCGGAGGCGACCACGGCGCCACCGGACAACGCGGCGGACTCCGCCTCGTACGTGGTGCCGACGGCCGCCGTGGCCGAGGACGTGGACCAGGCGAGCAGCGCCGCCAGCAGGGCGACCAGGGTGAGGATCGCGGTGGGCAGCATCCGCGGGGGCGCAGAGCCCCGGGGGAATCTGGACATCGGTGTGCTCCGTGGGAGAAGGGGGAGGTGGGCGACGGGCACCGTAGCGACGCGTTCACCTGTCCGCAATGCGTTGTGCGACCGCCGGGAAAATCACTACCCCGACGTGAAATTTCCTTGCCGGCCGGACCGCGGCCCCTGGCCAGCCCGGACGTGCCCCCAAGCCGTGGAGCCTCCCGTACGGCGGAGATTGCGGCGATGGTTTTCCGTTGACTTCTTACTCGGAACTTGCGCCTCGAACGGCGTGTGCGGCCCACCCTGCGGCGGGCGCGGTGGAGTTGCGGACGACGAGTTCGGGCTCGTGCAGGAGTTCCTTGGGGAGGGGGGCCTCGCCGGCGATCTGGTGGGCGAGCAGGGTGACGGCCGCGCGGGCCATGGACTCGATGGGCTGGCGCAGCGTGGTCAGGGGCGGGTCGGTGTAGTTCATGAAGGCGGAGTCGTCGTAGCCGATGACGGACACGTCGCGGGGGACGGACAGTCCCTTGCGGCGGACGGCGCGGATGGCGCCGAGTGCGAGGACGTCGCTGCCGCAGATGAGGGCGGTGACCCCGCTGGCCAGCAGGTCGGCGGCGACGGCCTGGCCGCCCTCGAAGGAGAACAGCGCGTGGCCGACGGGGTGGTGGGTGCGGCCGGCCGCCGCGGCGAGGGCGGTGAACGCGACGGCCTTGCGGTGGGAGGGCACGTGGTCGAGCGGCCCGACGAGCAGGCCGATGCGCTCGTGGCCCAGCGAGGTGAGGTGGGCGTACGCCTGCTCGACGGCGGCCGCGTCGTCCGTCGACACCTGGGGGAACCCCTCGAAGTCGACGGCGGCGTTCAGCATGACCACGGGCATGCGGCGCTCCAGCAGGGCGCCGTACTCCTCGGGGCTGAGGCCGCCGCAGAAGACCACGCCGGAGACCTGCTGGTCCAGCAGCATCGTCACGTACTCCGCCTCGGTCAGGCCGCCGGCCGAGCGGGTGCACAGCACGGGGGTGAAGCCGAGTTGGACCAGCGCGCCGCCGACGACCTCGGCGAGCGCGGGGAAGATCGGGTTCTGCAACTCGGGCAGCACCAGGCCGACCAACCGGGCCCGCACGCCCCGCAGTTGGCTGGGGCGCTCGTATCCCAGCACGTCAAGGGCGGTCAGCACGGCCTGCCGGGTGGCGTCCGAGACGCCGGGCTTGCCGTTCAGTACACGGCTCACGGTCGCCTCGCTGACGCCGACCTGCTGGGCCACTTGCGCGAGTCTGCGGGTCATGGGCGCACTATAGCCACTTCCTCCGTCGCCTTTGTGCGGAGAATTTGCGCTTCTTACGCAGCGGACGGGTGCGTTGCATTGCTTTTTGCGTAAATAGATTTGCCTATTGCATTCCCGATTAACCGGGACGTAGCTTGTGCGGCACCTCGGGGAGCGGTTGCCCCGTACCCCCACCTCACCGACAGGGACGATCCATGACCGGTACTCCGGCGGGCAGCAGAGCCCGCACCGCCCTCGCCGTCGCCGCGGCGGCGGCGCTCGCCGTCACCGCGTGCGGTTGCGGCAGCTCCGGCAAGTCAGCGTCCTCCGGGGGCGTGACCACGATCACCGTGAACGACGAGCCCGCCAAGACCGACCCGGTGAACCGGAAGATCTTCCTCCAGGACGTGGCGTCCTTCGAGAAGCTGCACCCGGACGTCCATGTCGTCCCGCACGAGGGGCAGATGGACCCGCAGACCTTCGCCGCCAAGCTGGCCGGCGGCCAGTTGGAGAACGTCTTCTACGTCTACTACACCGATCCGGCCGGGCTGATCGCCAAGCACCAGGCCGCCGACATCACGCCCTACCTGTCGAAGTTCCCCGCGGTCCAGCAGGTCAAGCCGCAACTGCGCAAGGTCTTCCAGGACGGCGCCGGGCACACCTACGGCCTGCCCGAGGGCAACTACTCCATGGGCCTGGTCTACAACCGGCAGCTCTTCCGGCAGGCCGGCCTCGACCCCGACTCCCCGCCCACCACATGGGACGAGGTGCGCGCCGACGCCAAGAAGATCTCCGCCCTCGGCAAGGGCATCACCGGCTACGGCGACTACAGCAAGGCCAACAACGGCGGTTGGCACTTCACCGCCGAGATGTACTCGCTCGGCGGCGACGTCGCCAAGCAGCAGTCGGACGGCTCCTGGAAGGCCGACTTCGACAACGCCACCGGCCGCACCGTCCTGCGGCAACTCCACGACATGCGCTGGACGGACGACTCCATGGGGCAGCGCCAGCTCCTCCAGTGGGCGGACCTGCTCCAGATGATGGGCGCGGGCAAGCTCGGCATGTACCTCGCCACGGCCGACAACATCCCCACCATCACCTCGCAGTACAAGGGCGATCCGAAGGACTACGGCCTCGGCCCGATCCCCGGCGGGAAGGGCACGCTGGCGGGCGGCGGCGGGTTCATGTTCAACCCCCGCGACACCCCCGCCCAGATCAAGGCCGGCCTGGCCTGGACGACGTACAAGTACGAGAACCCCGACCGCATCACCTTCGGCGACCAGCGCGCCGCCGCCGCGAAGCAGCCGGTCGGCCTGCCCGAGCCCAACATCTGGACCGGGACGGCCGCGGCCACCAAGACCGCCGCCGACAAGAAGTTCGCCAACGTGCCCGTGGAGAACTACGCGCCCTTCTCCCAGAAGCTCCCCGGCATCCCGCTGGACCTCGAACCCCCGCAGGCCCAGCAGATATACGCCGTGCTCGACACCGTGATGGCCCAGGTGCTCACCCGCAAGGACGCCGACATCGACGGCCTGCTCGGCTCCGCCGCCAAGCAGGTCGACTCCCTGCTGGCCGGACAGTAGCCACCCCGGCGACGGCCGCAGCACCCGCCCGCGGGCCGTACCGCGCTCCCGGCAGCACGGGAGGCGGCCCGCGGGCACCGGAAAGGAGAACCCCCCAAGATGGCGACCTCCCTGGCGCCGCTCCGCCCCGACTCCCCCTCGGCCTCCGGGCGGACGCGATCCGCGGCGCGGGCCGTGCGCCGCGCCCGGCTGCGCCGGCGCCTGGCCGACAACGCCATGGCGTACGGCTTCATGGCGGCGGGCATCGTCTGCTTCGCGCTGTTCTCCTGGTACCCCCTGGTGCGCGGCATCATCCTCAGCTTCCAGCAGGACAACCTGATCACGTCGCCGAGTTGGGTCGGCATGGACAACTACCGGCACCTGTTCGCCGACCCGCTGTTCCTCACCGCGTGGAAGAACACCGCCGAGTTCACCGCACTGGCGCTGGTGCTCGGCTACGCGGTGCCCTTCGTGATCGCCGTGCTCCTCAACGAACTACGCCACTTCAAGGCGTACTTCCGCGTCGCGGTCTACCTGCCGGTGATGCTCCCGCCGATCGTCAGCGTGATGCTGTGGCAGTTCTTCTACGACCCCGGCGACGGCCTGTTCAACACCGTGCTGCGCGGGGCCCACCTGCCGACGTCGCAGTGGATACAGTCCCCGCACAGCGCGATGATCTCCCTCGTGCTCGTCTCGACCTGGGCCAACATGGGCGGCTCCACCCTGATGTACCTGGCCGCCCTGCAGTCGATACCCGGCGAGCTGTTCGAGGCCGCCGAGTTGGACGGCGCCGGGATCTGGGCCCGGCTGCGGTACGTCACGATCCCGCAGATGCGGTTCATCATGCTGGTGCTGCTGCTGCTCCAGATCATCTCCACGATGCAGGTCTTCGTCGAGCCGTTCCAGCTCACCGGCTTCACCGACCCGTCGACCATCACCGTGATGACCCTGATCTACCGCTACGCCTTCGCCGTCAACAACGACTTCGGCCTGGCCGCCTCGATGAGCGTGCTGCTGTTCGCCGTGCTCGGTGTCTTCGCCGCCCTGTACCTGCGGCTCACCCGCGACTCGGACTAGGGGCCACGACCATGACCAGATCCGCACCCTCCTCCGCCGGCTCCCGCAGCCTGATCTCCGACCAGGACCTGGCCCGGCCGCGCTACCGGGCGGTCTACTTCGCCGTACTGACCGCGACCGTCGTGCTGTTCGCCGCCGCGTTCCTCTTCCCGCTGTACTGGATGGCCAGTTCGGCGCTGGAGACGCCCCGGCAGTTCGCCGCCCAGACCCCGACCCTGCTGCCCAAGTCCGTCCACACCGCCGCCTACCGCGACGCGTGGAGCCAGATGGACATCGCCCACTTCTTCCTCAACACCGTCTACTACGCGGTGGGCGGCTGGTTCGTCCAGATCGCGGTGGACGTCTCCGCCGCCTACGCCCTGTCCAAACTGCGGCCGGTCCTCGGCAACGTGGTCTTCGCCGGCATGCTGGCCAGCCTGATGCTGCCCGCGGCGGCGCTGCTCGTGCCCGCCTACCTGACCGTGTCCGACCTGCCCCTGCTGCACATCAGCCTGCTCAACTCGCCCTGGGGCCTGTGGCTGCCCGGCGCCGCCAACGCGTTCAACATCTACGTGCTGCGCCGCTTCTTCGACCAGATCCCCGGCGAACTGCTCGACGCCGCCGGCATCGACGGCGCGTCCCGGCTCCAGACCCTGCTGCGGGTGGTGCTGCCGCTGTCGCGGCCGGTGCTCGCGGTGATCTCCATCTTCGCGGTCGTCGGGATGTGGAAGGACTTCCTGTGGCCGCTGCTGGTGCTCCAGGACCCGGACAAGCAGACGCTCTCCGTCGCCCTGCACCGGCTCTCGGTGTCGACCACGCAGGTGCCGCCGACGGAGATGATCGCCGGTCTGGCGATCGCCGCCGTGCCGATGATCGTGCTGTTCCTGTTCTTCCAGCGCCATATCCTCGGCGGCCTCTCGGCCGGCGCGGTCAAGGGCTGACACCCCTCCGGCACCCCCACCCCGCATCCCCGACCTCGCAAGGACGCAGCGCCTCGGCGGTGCGCCCGCGATCCGCCCTGCCCTCTTCCCGCCTCATCGAAGGAGCCAGCCGTCGTGGCCAACCCCACCGACACCACCGCCGAGCAGCAGCCGCGTACCGCGGTCGACTGGTGGCGAGACGCCGTCATCTACCAGGTGTACGTCCGCTCCTTCGCCGACGCCGACGGCGACGGCGTCGGCGATCTGGCCGGCGTCCGCGCGCGGTTGCCGCACCTGGCCGAACTCGGCGTGGACGCCCTGTGGTTCAACCCCTGGTACCTGTCCCCCATGGCCGACGGCGGGTACGACGTGGCCGACTACCGGCGGATCGACCCCGCCTTCGGAACACTGGAGCAGGCCGAGGCACTGATCGCCGAGGCCCATGAACTGGGCCTGAAGATCATCGTGGACATCGTGCCCAACCACGTCTCCGACCAGCACGCCTGGTTCCAGGAGGCGCTGGCCGCCGGCCCCGGCGCGGCGGTCCGCGAGATGTTCTGGTTCCGGGACGGCCGCGGAGCCGACGGCGAACTGCCCCCCAACGACTGGCAGTCGGTCTTCGGCGGCCCGGCCTGGACGCGGACCGCGAACCCCGACGGCACTCCTGGCGAGTGGTACCTCCACCTCTTCGCGCCCGAGCAGCCGGACCTGAACTGGACCAACGACAAGGTGCGCGAGGGACATGAGGACGTCCTGCGCTTCTGGTTCGACCGCGGCGCGGACGGCGTGCGGATCGACTCGGCCACCATGCCCGCCAAGGACCCCGACCTGCCGGACTTCGACCCGCAGGCGCCGCCGGTCCCGCACCCGTACATCGACCGCGACGACGTCCACGGCATCTACCGGTCCTGGCGCGCGCTGGCCGACGGCTACGAGCAGCCCCGGGCCCTGATCGGGGAGGTCTGGCTCGCCGACCCGGGGCGCTTCGCGGCCTACCTGCGGCGCGACGAGATGCACACCGCCTTCAACTTCGATTACCTGAACTGCCCTTGGGACGGTCCCGCGCTGCGCCGCGTCATCGACGAGACCTTCGACGCGCATGCCCGGGTGAACGCCGCCGCGACCTGGGTCCTGTCCAACCACGACGTCACCCGGCACGTGACCCGCTACGGACGGTCCGACACCTCCTTCGGCTTCGCGCTGCGCCAGCACAAGGTCCCCGTCGACCTCGCGCTCGGCGCCCGCAGGGCGCGGGCGGCGCTGCTGCTCAACCTCGCGCTGCCCGGCGGCTGCTACCTCTACCAGGGCGAGGAGTTGGGCCTGTGGGAGGCGGAGGACATCCCGGCCGAGCTGCGCCAGGACCCGATCTTCCACCGCACCGGCGGCAAGGACATCGGCCGGGACGGCTGCCGGGTGCCGCTTCCGTGGTCCGGTGACCGGGCCCCGTTCGGATTCAGCCCGGCCGGCGCCTCGGCCGAGCCGTGGCTGCCGCAGCCCGCGGCCTGGGCGCGGTACACCGCGCAGGCGCAAGGCGAGCGACCCGACTCGATGCTCGCCTTCTACCGCACGGCGCTGCGGCTGCGCCGCGCCGAACCGGCCCTGCGCGGCTCGGACTTCGACTGGCTCCCGGTCGACGACCCGGCGGTGCTGTCCTTCACCCGGGGCAGCGGCTTCCACTGCGTGGTCAATCTCTCCGACCGGCCGTGTCGCGCTGCCCTCCGGCACGGACCTGCTGCTGGCCAGCGTGCCGGAGTTCGACCGGGACGCCGGGCACCTGCCGCCCGACACCGCGGTGTGGCTGCGCGGGCGCTGAGCGGCGAAAGGTTCGGCGAAGGGCGCGGCGAACGGCGCGGCGCCCGCAGACACGGCGAACGGTCCGGGCCCGTATTCCTGTCGGGGAGCGCGGGCCCGGACCGTTCGCCTGCGGTCAGGCCGAGATCCGCTGGACCCTGGCCGCCGTCGCCGGGTGCGCGGCGTCGTGCCGGGCGGGAGGTGCGGTGGAGCCGCGTACGACGAGTTCGGGTTCGTGGAGAAGCTCTTTGGGCGTCGGGTTGTTGCCCGAGATCTGGTTGGCCAGCAGGGTGACGGCCGCCCGCGACATGGCCTCGATGGGCTGGCGCAGGGTGGTCAGCGGCGGATCGGTGTAGTTCATGAACGCCGAGTCGTCGAACCCGACGACCGACAGTTCCCCGGGGACCTTGAGCCCGGCCCGCCGCGCCGCCCGCACCGCGCCCAGCGCCAGCACGTCGCTCCCGCAGATCAGGGCGGTCACACCGGCGTTGATCAGTTCGCCCGCCACCGCCTGGCCGCCCTCGAACGAGAACAGCGCGTGCCCGATGGGGTGCGCGCCGCCCGCGGCACCGGCCGCTCCCCCGGTCAGCGCGCGGAAGGTGGCCGCCTTGCGCCGCGACGGGGTGTGGTCCGCCGGCCCGACCATCAGACCGATCCGCCGGTGGCCCAGCGACGCCAGATGCCCGTACGCCTGCTGCACCGCCGCCGCGTCGTCCGTCGAGACCTGCGGGAAGCCCAGCGCGGAGCCGGTGCGGGCCGCGGCGAAGTCCACCGCGGCGTTCAGCAGCACCACCGGCACCCTGCGCTCCAGCAGGGCCGCGTGCTCCTCGGCGCTCAGGCCGCCGCAGAAGACCACTCCCGAGACCTGCTGGTCCAGCAGCATCGTCACGTACTCCGCCTCGGTCAGGCCGCCCGCGGTCCGCGTGCACAGCACCGGGGTGAAGCCGAGTTGCACCAGTGCGCCGCCCACCACCTCGGCCAGCGCCGGGAAGATCGGATTCTGCAGCTCGGGCATCACCATGCCCACCAACCGCGCCCGTACGCCGCGCAGTTGGGTGGGCCGCTCATAGCCCAGCACGTCCAGTGCGGTGAGCACCGCCTGACGCGTCGTGTCCGAGACGCCCGGCTTGCCGTTGAGGACACGGCTCACGGTCGCCTCGCTGACGCCCACCCGTTTGGCCACTTCGGCGAGTCTGCGAGTCATGCGGCAGATGATGGCAGGCACACATACCTGTTTGCATAGACTCCCGATCGCATTACGGCGAATCCTCGATTTTGTGCGCTGCCCGGTGGATGGCTTGCGCAAGCAGCCGTCATTCCCGATGGCCCCGGCCGGTCGTGGATACAGGTCAGGTCCCCGCCAGTTGCTCGACGACCGGCGCGAACTTCTCCACGTCGTCGAGGAGGAACGAGCTGATGCCGAGGCGTTCACGCAGGTCGACGAACTTCTGCGTCAACTCCTTGACGGAGCCGATGAACACGTGCGGGGACTCCATGACCTCCTCGACGGTCAGCTCGACGCCGGTGCGTGCGCGGAGGTCGTCGGCCCGCCTGCGGGCCTCGCCCTTGGCGTCGCGGGTGAGGACCATCGGGCCGGCGGTCGGGTAGCTGTTCAGTTCCAGCCCGTCGAAGCGGTCGCCGGCCGCCTCGCGGACCCAGCCGATCTTCTCCTCGGTGGCCGCGAAGGTGATGCTCGGTGCGTCGAGCGTCGGCAGGCCCTTGCCGTCCCTCGCGATCCGGGGCGCGAGGCCGATGATCTGGGCCTCCCTCGCGGCCAGCGTCAGCAGCCGCTTCCCCCCGCCGCCGACGAAGATCGGCGGGTGCGGGCGCTGGACCGGCTTCGGCAGCCCGTCGTAGTCGGTGATCGTGTAGTGCCGGCCGTCGAAGGAGAACGTCCCCGTCGCCGAAGCAGCCCTTGAAGACGCGGATCGCTTCGGCGAGTTTGGCGACCCGGATGCCGACGGGCTCGAACGGAATGCCGGTCGCGTCGTGCTCGGGCCTGTTCCAGCCGGCGCCGAGGCCGACCTCCACGCGCCCGCCGGACAGCCGGTCGAGCGTCGCGAGGTCCTTGGCCAGGAGCACGGGGTGCCGCAGGTTGTTGTTGAACACGAAGGTGCCGACGCGGAGCCTTTCGGTCGCCGCGGCGGCGGCGGTGAGGAAGGGGATCGGCGCGTACTGGGCGGTGAGATGGTCGGAGATCATCAGGGCGCTGTAGCCGATCGACTCGGCGCGGCGCGCGAAAGCGGCCAGGCCGGGGCCGTCGAGGTGTTCGCCGGTGTCGGCGAGGAAGCGGAAAGGACGCATGGCAGTCATCGTGACCAAAGCCTGCGACGCGCACCAGGGCCGCTTCCGGCCGGGCCCCGGGCTCCACCTCTGCCTGGAACCTCCGCCTGTGCCTCTGGCCGAATCTCTCACCGGACCTCGCGGCTACGGCGGGCCGCCGATGGACGTCAGGCGGCGAGCGGGACCTGCTCGCCCTCCGCGGGCTCCTGGTAGTGCGCCCAGATGCGGTTCAACTCCTGCTGGTAGTACAGCGAGTGGAGGCTGAGAACGAAGACGAGGACAAGCCCGATCACGGGGTTGCAGGTGGGCTGCATCCCGGCCGCCTCCTGCATTCTGGCAATGCGCTGACCGGTGTTGTAGATCGAGACGAACGGCGGAACGATCACCAGGGCGCCGACGGAGACGGCCACGACGGACATCACCGGGTCGACCTCGATCCGCCGGTCGAAGTCCCTGGCCTCGCGATTCACCTTGTAGTACCAGACCAGGTGGTAGATCCCCAGCGTGATCAGCGGCCAGACCAACCAGACCAGGAAGATGTTGCGGGTCTTGCCTGCACGACCGGTCATCAAACACTCCCCACATCCGTCGGATGCGCGTACGTGTACGCCCACGTACCGCGCCGGGGTCCGCGGTCCTCTGTCCCCAGTGCACCATGATCGCCCGGAAACCGCCTGCCGGGGCCCGGGCCGGCCCCGGGATGGCCGCCCCGCGCTGGAGCCCGCCCGGGTGGATTCCGGTACCCGGTGTCGGGCAGGACGTCGTGGTCGGCGACGACGGGACCGTCTGGGCGATCGGTGCGACGCCGGCGGTCGGTGGCTTCCTCGCCGACCGGCTCGGCTACGCCTTCACGGCATACGGCCGGCAGATCATCGCCGGCCACCTCGCCGAGCTGGCCGCGGGCCCCTTCGGCACCTGGGCGGTGAAGGTCGACGGCCGGATGCTGCGCACGGTCTGACCGGGTTCGGGGCCGCGCCGGCCGCGCGGACGATGTCGGCGGCGCCAGACCCTTGAGCACCTCCGGCACCGACGGCCATGCTGGGGTCGCCACAAGCACCGCCGACACGGACCCGACCGGTTACCGAAAGGACAACGATGACTTCGTCCTCTTTCCCCTTAGACCGTCGCACCCTGCTGCGCGGAACACTGGCCGCAGGTGCCGGTGCGGCACTGGGCCCGGTGCTGTTCTCCGGCTCGGCGTACGCGTACTCGTGGTCGCGGACCCTCTCGCAGGGGATGACCGGAGCCGACGTCACCGAACTGCAGATCAGGGTCGCCGGCTGGGCCACGAGCAGCCCCGGCCAGACGCGGGTGTCCATCGACGGGGACTTCGGCCCGGGCACCGCCACCGCGGTCCGCCTCTTCCAGTCCGCCTACGGCCTGTCGTCCGACGCCGTCGTCGGGGCGGCCACGCAGACGCAGCTCAACGCCCTGCAGCAGTCGGACGGCTCCACCTCGCACTTCAACTTCAGCGAGTTCACCGACCGGGTGAGCGGCACGTTCGACGGCGGCAAGGTCAGCGCCGCCGCCGCCAAGGAGAACGCCCGCCGCGCGATGTACAAGCTCGAAGCCCTCCGCAAGAAGCTGGGCAACGTCCCGATCACCGTCAACTCCGGTTTCCGCAGCATCTCGCACAACGCGGCGGTCGGCGGGGCGAGCGACAGCATGCACCTCTACGGCACGGCCGCCGACCTCGACGTCCCCGGCGTGGCCAACAAGACCGTGTACCAGAAGGCGGAGACCTGCGGCTTCTCCGGCCTGGAGACCTACACCGAGGACCACCAGCACGTCGACAGCCGGGCGGACCTGGGCCGCGCCTGGTGGTGGCAGGACGGCACGATCTGACGGATCGTCCGCCGGGAGGCTGTCCCGCGCAGTGGCCGCGCGGCGGCCGGATGCGACGGCCTCCCGGCAGCCTCCGCCCGCGCGGCCGGTGCCTTCGACCGGGGCGCGGGCGGGGACGGGTCCGCCGCCGTGGCTACCGTGGCCCCAGCACCCCGTCGGACCGATCCCTGGAGAACCCCCGTGCCCGTAGCCCTCGGAGCGGACGTGGTGGCGCTGCTGCGCCGCCCCAGCACCTGCTACATCGCCACAACGATGCCCGACGGCTCGCCCCAGCTCACCCAGACATGGGTCGACACCGACGGCGAGCACGTCCTGATCAACAGCGTCGAGTCGCACCAGAAGACCCGGAACATCGCGCGCGACCCGCGGGTGGCCGTCGCGGTCTCCGACCCCTCGGAGCCGTCCTCCTACGTCCAGATCCGCGGCCAGGTGGTGCGGGTGACCACCGAGGGCGCGGTCGACCACATCGAGGCGCTCGCGCAGAGGTACCTCGGCGGGCCGTACCCGTGGTACGGCGGCCGCGACCAGGTCCGGGTGATCTACGTGATCCGGCCCGAACGGATCGTCAGCCCCCGCGGCTGACCACGGCCGGCGCCGCGCCGGCCCACGCGGGAGGGCGCGGGGGCCGCGTCACCGTGCATGGGGGAGGCCGCTGGGCGGCCTCCCCCACACGTGCGCGCGGTGGTCCGAGGGGGACCCTCAGGCACCGACCCTCGAATCGGCCGACTGACCGTCGGACGGCTTGCCGCCGTCCCTCTCCGGCGGTGCGATGTCCACGGTGCTGCTCGCCATCAGCACGCTGCTCCTGGGCAGCAGCGGTCCGGCCAGCGCGGTGGTGACCAGGGCCATGATGACCATCATGGTGAACATCTGGCTGTCCAGGACGCCGAGTTGCACGGCGGTGTTGAGGATGATCAGCTCGGTCAGACCGCGGGTGTTCATCAGCAGGCCGAGCGCTCGGGACTCCACCCAGGACAGCCCGAAGATCCGGGCCGGCACTATCGCGCCCACCAGTTTGCCCACGCAGGCGACGGCGACGATGGCCACGAGTTCGAGGTACTGGCGCGCGCCGAGGCCGTTGATGTCGACGCCCAGGCCGGTGACGATGAAGAAGACCGGCAGCAGCACCGTGCTGACGTTGTCGAGCGGCTTGCGCAGGTGCTCGACCAGCTCCCGCGCGGGCTCGCGCGGCATGATGAAGCCGAACAGGAACGCGCCGAAGATGTTGTGGATGCCGATCCAGGTGGTGGCGTAGGACGACAGGAAGGCGCCCGCGGCCAGGACGACGAGCAGGCTCCGCCACTCCTGCCGCGCGGACAGGAAGCCGACCACACGCGCCAGCGCCGGCCGTACCACCAGGAACATCACCACCACGTAGAGGGCGCTCAGCGACAGCACCTGGACGAGGTCGCGCGCGCTTCCGGAGGTCACCAGCGCGGAGACGTACGCCAGCATGCACCAGGCGATGATGTCGTCCACGGCCGCGCTCGCCAGCGCGAGGGTGCCGACCCGGCTGTGCCCGAGGCGGCTGTCGGTGATGATCCGGGCGAGCACGGGGAACGCGGTCACCGACATCGCGGCGCCCAGGAACATGGCGAAGGTGAGGAAGGAGATGTGGTGGCCCGCCACCGTGTTGTGGTGGGGGTAGAGCACGACGGCGAGGGCGACGCCCAGCCCGAAGGCGCAGGCGACCGACGACAGCGAGACGGCGGCCGCGACCCCGCGGTGCGGCCGCAGCATCCGCTTCTCGAACTCCCAGCCCACCATGAACATGAACAGCGTCAGGCCGACCTGGGAGACCGCGGACAGCAGCGGCCTCGACTCGATCGGGAAGAGCTTGTGCGTCAGGTCGCCGGGGAACTGCCCCAGCACGCTGGGCCCGAGGACGATGCCGGCCAGCACCTCACCGATGACCGCCGGTTGGCGCAGCCGGGGAGCGAGGCTGCCCAGCGCCAGACCCACCAGCAGGACGAAGGCGATGCCCGCCAGCATCGTGGCGACCGTTAAATCGGCGTGGGGGGCGAGCGACTTGAGCGCGAGAGTTGTCATCTGCCGTTCTCCTCAAGGCAGGACTGCGCCGGACCGCAATCGGGAGAGCACGGCGAGGACACGGACACGACGGGGTCGTCGGGGAGACCGGTGCGTGGGATACGGGGGGCGGGTGCGTGTCGAACGGGGTCGGGTGTCCGGAAGGCCCCGTCACGGGCGGAGTCGGGCGAGCGGTCTCGTGTCCGGTTCTTCGCAGGTTCGGCGGCCGGAATCCGGCCGCTTCGTGCATCCATCCATCAGGGTTCGCGCGCAGAACATCGGTTCCAAGGCGTCACACATTCGGTGACCTGGCGGTCCGACCTTCATCGGATTGCGCGCCAGTGTAATGAGCGAGGAGTGCGCCGTCCACGGGATCACACCGCCGTCGCAGGCCCGCTGACCAGGGCGGTCCGCGACCGTCCAGATGCCCAGAAGCGGGCCGATAACTCGACATACGCGGCGGCTTCAGCGCCGGGGGCGGGCGCCGGCGCCTCACCGGGACAGGGCCGCCCGGGCGGCCGCGAGCGCCTGCTCGGCGTAGCCGCGGCCGAAAAGCACCGCGTGCACCAGCAGGGGGAAGAGCTGGTGGAGGGGGACGCGGTCCGCCCACCCGTCGGCCAGGGGCGCCGCCTCGCCGTAGGCGTCCATCACCTGCTCCAGGTGCGGGCAGCCGAACAGCCGGAGCATGGCCAGGTCCGTCTCGCGGTGCCCGCCGTGCGCGGCGGGGTCGATCAGCCAGGCGCGCCCGTCGGCGCCCCACACCACGTTGCCGCTCCACAGGTCGCCGTGCAGCCGGGCCGGCGGCTCGGCGGGACCGGCCAGATCGGGCAGGCGCTCGCAGACCCGCTCCACCACGCCGGCCTCGGCGGGCCGTACGGTGCCCTCGTCGACCGCCCGCCGCAGGTACGGCAGCACGCGGTGCTCGGCGTACCAGTGCGGCCACCGGTGGCCGGCCGCGTTCCGCATCGGGGCGGACCCGATGTACGCGTCCTCGGGGCCGCCGGGCGGCGCGGCGCCGAACGCGGGGGCGCCGGCGGCGTGCAGGGCGGCCAGGCCGCGGCCGAACCGGGCCGCGCCTTCGGCGGTCGGCCGGCCGGCCGGGATGCGCTCGGTGACCAGCCACCAGCCGGTCGTCCCCGCGCACGGCCGGCAGGGGGACCGCTGCGGCGGCGGCCAGCCACCGCAGCCCCGCCGCCTCCGCCCGCACCGCGCCGGGACCGTCACCGCGCTTGACCACCACCGCGGCGCCGCCGTCGAGCAGCACTTCGGTGAGCGCCCCGGACCACGGGTGCCCGGCGGTCACCGGGAGCCCGGTGAGCCGGGCCGCCGCGTCCTCGGGCCGCTCGCCGGGTCCGGCGGCCTGAGCGGCGGTCATGTGCCGAGGTCCTCGCGCACCCGTGCGAGCAGGCCGGGCGTCGCCGCCTCGATCATGTCCAGCATCTCCTCGAACCCCTCCGGACCGCCGTAATAGGGGTCGGGCACCTCCAGGTCGCCGGTCGCGCCGGGGTCGAAGGACCGCAGCAGCCGGACCCGCGAGGGGTCGTCGACCAGCTTGCGCAGCGCCTTCTCGTGGCCGCGGTCCATCGCCAGCACCAGGTCCGCCGTCAGGTCCCCGGCGTCGCACCTGGGCCGCGACGTGCTCGACCGGGTAGCCGCGCCGGGCGAGCACGTCCCGCGCCCGCCGGTCGATCGGCTCGCCGACGTGCCAGGGGCCGAGGCCGGCGCTGGTGACGCGCACCCGGCCGTCCAGCCCCGCCCGGCGCACGTGCTCGGCCACCACCAGCGCGGCCGACGGCGAACGGCAGATGTTCCCGGTACAGACGAAGAAGAGATGCACGGCACCAGCGTACGGTCGCGGCGGCGGCCGCTCACGGCCGTCGGCGCGCGTCCGCCCGGGGCCCGCCTGCACGGGACGTGTCATCCACGGCCAGAGCACCAACGGCCAGCGCATCAGGGCCTGTCGTTCGGACCGACGGGGAGCGGCTCGCGGTCGGCGGCCTGCCCGGCCCGTACCGGCGGGCCGGTCCGCCGCAGGACGGTGAGGGCGGTGAGGACGGCGGCGAGCAGGAGCGCGGCGCCGAGGGTCAGGCCGAGCGCGTAACCGTCGTTGAGGGCTCCGGGCGTGGCGGCCGCGCCGGTGCGGTGGTGGGCCGCGGTGCCGAGGGCGGCGAGTCCGAGGGAGGCGCCGATCTGGCGGGAGCTGTTGAGCAGGCCGGAGGCGGTGCCGGTCTCGTGGGGCGCGACGCCGGCGGTCGCGGTGGAGACGACCGGTCCGAGGCAGAGCCCGAAGCCGACGCCGGTGGCGATCGACGGCCCGAGGACGTCCGTGGCGAAGGAGCCGTCGGCCCTGATCAGGCCGAACCAGGCGAGGCCGGCCGCGGTGAGCAGACCGCCGATGACCAGAAGGGAGCGGGGAGCCAGCCGGTAGCCGAGCTTGACGGCGACCACGGAGCCGGCGACCAGGGCGAACGTGAACGGCAGGAACATGGTCCCGGTGAGCGCCGGCCCGTTCCCCAGGACCTGCTGGAGGTAGAGGGACACGAAGTAGAAGGAGGGGGTCATGGCGGCGCCGACCATGAGGTTGTAGGCGTTCGCGCCGGCGACCGAGCGGTTGGCGAACAGGCCGAGCCGCAGCAGCGGTTCGCGGGCGGTGGTCCGCTCGACGTGCAGGAACGCGGCCAGCAGCGCGACGGCGAGCGCCAGGGTCGTCACGGTGACCGGCGAGGTCCACGCGTACTGATCGGTGCGGACGACGCCGAACACCAGCAGGACCATGCCCGCCGTGGCCAGGACGCCGCCGAGCACGTCCGGACGACCGCCGCGGGAGGCCGGCGCGCCGGCGGCGACGCCGCGCCAGGCCAGGGCCAGCGCGCCCGCGGCCATCGGCACGTTGACGAACATCACCCAGCGCCAACTGGCGTACTGCGTGAGCAGGCCGCCGATCACGACCCCGAGGGCGCCGCCGGCGGCGTTCGTCGCGCTCCATACGCCGAAGGCCCGCACCCGGGCCCGGCCGGTGGGGAACGTCGCGGTCAGCAGCGCCAGCGCGGCCGGGGCCAGCGCCGCGGCCCCGATGCCCTGGGCGGCCCGGGCGGCGACGAACTGGCCGGGCGCCTGGGCGAGGCCGCCGGCGAGGGAGGCGAGGCCGAACAGGCCGAGGCCGAGCAGCAGGACCCGCTTGCGGCCGTACCGGTCGGCGGCCTTGCCGCCCAGGAGGAGCAGCCCGCCGAAGGTCAGGGCGTAGGCATGGATCACCCAGGTCAGGCCCACCGCGCCGAAGCCGAGGCCGGCGCCGATCCGCGGGAGTCCGACGTTCACGACCGACAGGTCCAGCGACACCATGAACTGCACCACACCCACCACGGCGAGCGTGAGCCCTGGCCGCACCCCCGTACCCCTCGTCATCGCGGTCCCTCTTTCCTGTGCTTCGGAGATTTTAGGAACATGTTCCGAAAGTAGCACCGGGACCGGCGGCTGTGAACACGCGGGGCCGAAGTCGCGTCCGCTTCGCGGCGGGGTGCGGCGGGCGGCATGATGGGCCGATGCCCCGACCGCCCGCACCGCACGGCCGCACCGGCCGGCCGCCCGTGACCTCCCGAGCGCAGATCCTGACGGCGGCCCGGCGGCTCATCGACCGGGACGGCTGGGAGAAGCTGACGATCCGCCGGCTGGCCGCCGAGATCGGCATCGGGGCGACGACGCTCTACCACCACATCCGGGACAAGCAGGACCTGCTGGTCCAACTGCTCGACCACCACATCGGCCAACTCGAACGCCCCCCGCTGCCCGACGACCCGCGGGAGCGCGTCGTCGCGGCGGCCACCGCGATGCACGACGCCCTCGCGGCCTGGCCGTGGGCCGCCGAGGTCCTCACCACCGACGGTTTCGTCGGCCTGCTCGACGAGTCGGCGCTGTGGATGGTCGACGCCATCGTGGGCGGGGCCGGCGACCACGGGTGCACGCCGGAGCAGTCCGTCGACGTCTTCCGGAGCGTCTGGTACTACACGGTCGGCGAGATCCTCGTGCGCGCCCACTCCGCCCGCCGGCGGGACGAGGAGGAGCAGCCCGTCTACCGCACGGGCTTCGACGCCTCCCAGGTGCCGCACCTGGCCGCGATCGGCCGGCAATGGCACGCACTGGCCTCACGGGACACCTATCCCCACGGGCTCCGCACGTTCGTCGACGGGCTGCTCGCCCAGGCCGCCCCGCCGCACCCCGGCGGCGCCACCGCACCGCTCAGGTGAGGGACCTGTACCGGCTCCAGTTCGCGGAGCGCAGCAACTTCTTCGCCGCGAACCCGCCCTTGCCGTCGGCGTTGTAGAGCCGCAGCACACCGGAGGTGTCGCGGGCGACGAGGCCCGGGCGTCCGTCGCCGGAGAGGTCGCCGCGGCGGGTGGCGCAGGGCGGCGGGGAAACCGGCGGCCCCCTCCTGGGAGGGGGCCGGCGGTGTGCGTGCGGGAGGTGCGTCGGGTCAGCCGACGGCCTTCCAGTGGTCGTAGGCGCTGATCATCTGGTAGCTGCGGCTGGAGCAGTAGAAGGCGCTGTCCGGCTGGTCGTAGTGGGTGTCGGCGTTCGCCGAAGTCGCGCTGGACCAGGTGCCGTTGTTCCGCACCGAGATGTTGCTGGACTCGAAGGTCACGCCGGCCATGTCGGCGCAGGAGTTCGCCTGGCCGGAGGAGCCGACCGTGGAGTAGAGCTCCTCGATGTCCCAACCGTCGGTGCGGCCGGACTGGTTGGTCCCGGACTGGGTGAACAGCGTGTCCCACTGGCCGGTCGCGTAGTCGTACAGCGCCGCGGACCAGGTGTTGGAGCCCGTGGAGGTCCTGATGACCCGTCCGGTGTAGGCGCCGGAGCCGTTGGTGTAGGTGCTCAGGAAGGAGCTGTTGATGGGCACCGAGGCCGCGAAGTCGACGCTCTGGCACCAGTCCCAGGCCGAGACCGACCGGACGGACTGCGTGTAGACCGTGACCAGTTCGACGCAGGAGCCGCCGGGCGGGTACATGGTCGGGGTGTAGATGGTGGTGGCGCTGTCCGGGACCGTGAGCTGGGTGGAGACCGACTGCGTGGCGCAGGAGCCGTCCGCACCGGACATCGCCTTGAACGAGGTGCCCTGCGCCGGGTGGATGTCGACCAGCGGCCGGCGCGCGGAGTCGGCGCCCGCGGTACCCGCGGTGCCGAGCGGGCCCTTGGCGGCGATCCCGTACTGCGCGCGGTGCTGCGCGGTGAGGGAGGAGAGCCGGCGGTGGACCTCCGCCTGGGGCAGGGCCCCGCGGACGGTGTTGCCGGAGACGGCGGCGGAACTGCAGACGGCTGCGGCCGTCGCCCGGGGACTCGCGGCGGTGGGCGCGGCATGCGCGGGACTGGCGGCGGCGGTGCCCAGACCGCAGCCCAGGACCATGGCTGCGGTGGCGGCGAAGACGGCCGCCGTGGACTTCAGACTTCTCACGCTGATGCGATCCTCTCGGGAGGGCCAAGGAGTTGCCGTGCTGCGCAAAACATGTCCATGACAAGGCATCGCGGTCCAAAAGAGAAGCCTCAGGCCGGTTGTTGTCCGTTCGGAACCGAGAAAAGTCCGGTTCTGCGGTTCCCGCGCCCACATCGCGCGAGCGGCGCGCCCGCGTCGCGGGTGAAGCGGCACGCCCCGTCCCGTCGGGTGAAGCGGCACGCCGGTCCCGGCGCCCCGGGCCCAGCCCGTTCCGTACGGCGGCCGCCAACTGGGCATCGCCGCAACGGATTCCCGTCGTCTCCCGTTCCACGAGCGTTCAACCGGCGGTCCCCGCCCGCGCTGTGTGCTGTCCCTATCTTTCCTGGGGGTCGTGGAAGAAGGGACTATGGACGCAACTCTCGCAGTCCGGGCTCGTGGGATCACCAAGTACTTTCGGCGACGTCGTCGCGCTCGACGGCATCGATCTCGACGTGGCGCGGGGGCAGATCCACGGCCTGGTCGGACCGAACGGCGCCGGCAAGACGACACTGCTCGGCCTGCTGCTGGGCCTGGCCGTCGCCGACAGCGGCCGCCTCGAGATCCTGGGTACGCCGGTCGGGCGGGCGCTCGCCGCCCCCGACGGCGTCGCCGGCTTCGTGGACGGCGCCCGGTCTCTACCCCTCGCTCACCGCCCGGCAGAACCTCGCCGCGCTGGCCGCCCTGCGCGGCCGGGACGCGCGCGACGGCCGGGATCGACGACGTGCTCGACCAGGTCGGGCTCACCGACGTCGCCGACGACCGGGCCCGCGGCTTCTCCCTCGGCATGCGCCAGCGGCTCGGGCTGGCCGCCGCCCTGCTCACCAGGCCCCGGCTGCTCGTGCTCGACGAGCCGTCCAACGGCCTCGACCCGGCCGGGCAAGAAGCACGTGCACGGCGTGCTGACCCGGCTCGCGGCGGACGGAACCGCCGTCGTGCTCTCCAGCCACCGCATGGACGACGTCGAGGCGCTGTGCTCCGAGGTCACCATCCTCGCCACCGGACGGGTCGTCTTCTCCGGCCCGCTGGGCAAGCTGGCCGCCGAGAACCGCGAACTCGACTACCGGCTGCTCACCTCCGACCCGCGGGCCGCCCGCGAACTGGCCGCCGACACGGCCGGGATCGCGCGTCGTCGACGACGCCGGGACCCGGCACGGCGCCGAGGTGCTCGTCGTACGCGCGCTGGTGCCCGCCCTCGACGAGCTGGTGGTGCGGCTCGTGCACGCGGGCATCGCGGTGCGCGAGCTGGCGCCCGTGGTGTCGCCGCTCGAGGCCGCGTTCCTCGCCCTCACCGAACAGCAGGAGGCCGGCCGATGACCGCGACCGCCGCCACGACCGCCGCCGACGACAACGTTGCCGTGGCCCGCCGCGTCCCGGTGGCCCGCGGCTACCGCTTCGAACTGGTCAAGCTGGTCTCGCAGTGGCGGATCCGGCTGCTGGTGCTGGCCTGCTGGATCGCGCCGGCGCTCTTCGTCGCCGCGGTGAGCCGGCAGAGCTCGCTCCCCTCCGACACCCTCTTCGGCCGCTGGATGCACGCCACGGGGTGGGCCGGGTCGCTGGTGGTGCTCGGCTTCGCGGGCACCTGGGCGCTCCCGCTGCTGACCTCGCTGGTCGCCGGCGACGTGTTCGCCTCCGAGGACCGGCTCGGCACCTGGCGCCACCTGCTGGTGGCGGTCCGCTCGCCCCGGCGGATCTTCGTGGCGAAGGCGCTGGCCAGCCTCACCGTCATCCTGCTGCTCGTGGCGGGGCTGGCGTGCTCCAGCGCGGTCGGCGGGCTCGTGGCGGTCGGCAACCAGCCGCTGGTCGGCCTCGACGGCCACCTGCTGACGCCGTCGGACGCCGCCGGCGCAGGTCCTGCTCGCCTGGGTCTGCGTGCTCGCCCCGACGCTGGCCCTCGCCGCGATCGGCCTGCTCGGGTCGGTCGCGCTGGGGCGCTCCCCGATGGGGCTGCTGCTGCCCGCGCTCGTCGCGCTCGCGATGCAGCTCGCCCAGATGCTGCCGCTGCCGGTGGCCGTACGCCTGGCCCTGCCCGGCTACGCCTTCATCGCCTGGAACGGCCTGTTCACCGAGCCCGGCGCAGCTCGACCCGCTGCTGATCGGCGTCGCGGTCAGCCTGGTGTGGGCCGTGACCGCGACGGCGCTGGCGTATCTCGCTCTTCCTGCGGCGCGACTTCACCAACCTGACCGACGACGGCACCGGGCGCCGCGCGATCACCATCGGGGCTCCTGCCGCTGGCCGGGCTGCTCGCCGTCACGGTCGCGGTCGTCGCCGTGGCGACGCCGTCAACGGGCTCCGGGATCGAGCAGGACAAGGTGCAGCGGTCGGTCGCCACGGCGTTCGCCCACCTCTACCGCATGCAGACCAAGCAGCTCAACCGCCCCGACGTCACCGAGGCGCAGCTGCGGGTCACGGCGGCGTGCGACAAGGGCGACGGCCAGGTCGCCGCCCACGGGCCGGGCAACGACTGGCGCTGCGTCGTCACCTGGCACCTCCCCGGCGTCGAGGCCGCGGGGACGGCCATCTACCAGCTCGACGTCACCTCGGACGGGCGGTACGTCGCCGACGGCGACGGACCGAAGGAAGTGAACGGCTACTTCCTGGTGCGGACCCCGACCGGGGACGCACCGAACCCGCTGTGGCAGTTCGACGGCAACGTCGACCTGCTTCCACCACCCCGAAGGGATGACTCCATGCAGGTAACACGCCGCCGTCGGCGTGACGAGAAGGGGCACTTCGTCCTTCTCGGCAGACGCATCGGCCGCCGGATCACGCTGGTCACGGCGGGCATCACCGCTGTCGGCCTGGCCGCGACCGGCACCGCTTTCGCCGAGACCCACCAGTTCGGCACCGAGCAGGTCGGCCAGAGCACCGACAAGGGCCAGGTCATCTCCAGCGACCAGTACATCGCCCCGTACGGCGACCGCGCTCGTCATCAACGACGGCAAGATCATGTCGTCCGCGGTCAGCCCGGACGGCACCCACCTCGCGGCCTCGGTCACCGACGGCGACGGCGCGCTGACCATCGTGGACCTCAAGACCTGGAAGGTGCAGCAGCTCGTCGGCAACAACGCCGCGGCGAACCTGCGCATCAGCGGCAACGACGTGGGCCAGGAAGGCCCGACGTACTCGCCCGACGGCTCGCAGCTGTGGCTCGGCCGGACCGACGGCTACACCAGGTTCACCGTGAACGCCGACGGCAGCCTCGCCGACCCGACGAACATCACGATCCCGGCCGACGGGCCCAAGCACGCGCTGGTCGGCCGCGGCGGTGTTCTCGGCCGACGGCTCCACCGTGTACTCCGCGGTCAACGGCCAGAACCGGGTGGTCGCCATCGACGCGGCGACCGGTGCCATCGAGCAGAGCTGGGCCGTGGGCAACGCCCCGCGCGGCATGGTCCAGGTCGGCGGCAAGCTCTACGTCAGCAACGAGGGCGGGCGTACGGCCGAGCCCGGCGACACCACGATCAACTCCTACAACACCCAGGTGCCGGCCAACCCGGTGACCGGCGCCACCACCACCGGCACGGTCAGCGTCATCGACCTGGCGAACCCGGCCGCCGCCGTCGCGAGCATCAACGTCGGCCTGCACCCGACGGCCGTGTACGCCAAGAAGGGCGCGGTGTTCGTCACCGACACCGCCACCAACGACGTGTCGGTCATCGACACCCACCGCGACCAGGTCGTGCAGACCATCGCCACCCAGCCGTGGCCCGAGGCGTCGGTCGGCTACGAGCCCGACGCGGTGACGCTCACCGACGACGGCCACCTGCTGGTGACGCTCGGCCGCGCCAACGCGGTCGCCGTCTACCGGTACACCGGCCCGCAGGAGCCGGTCAGCTACGTCGGCCTGCTCCCGACGGACTACTTCCCCGCGGAGATCGCGACCGTCGGCAACCAGGTGGTGGTCTCCAACACCCGCGGTATCGACGCCCGCCGCCCCACCAACAGCGCCGGGCACGGCACCCACGACACGACGTCGAGCCTGACGCACTTCACGCTGCCCGAGCGACCGCGTCATCAGGTCCGAGACCGCCAAGGTCTTCCAGCAGAACGGCTGGACCGGCGGCTCGGTCACGCTGGCGAAGGACAAGGGCCGGGCGAAGCCGGTGCCGGTCCCGGCGCGGCTCGGCGACCCCTCGACGATCAAGCACGTCTTCCTGATCGTCAAGGAGAACCGGACCTACGACCAGGTGCTCGGCGACATCCCGCAGGGCAACGGCGACCCGGCGCTGACCGAGTTCGGCGAGAACGTGACGCCGAACCAGCACGCGCTGGCCGAGCAGTTCGGGCTGTACGACAACACGTACGACATCGGCACGAACTCCGCCGAGGGCCACAACTGGCTGATGCAGGCCGACAACCCGGAGTACACCGAGTCCTCGGCCGGTGAGTACCTGCGCAGCTACGACACCGAGGACGACGCCCTCGGCCACCAGCAGTCCGGCTTCCTCTGGACCGGCGCGCAGGCGGCGGGCAAGTCGGTACGGGACTTCGGCGAGTTCCAGCAGTTCCTGACCAAGCCGGCCGACGCGAGCTGGCAGAACCTGTACTGCGACACCAAGAACATGGACGCGACCGGGCAGGGCACCGCCTACCCGCTGGACTCGTCCTCGCCGATCCCGTCGCTCAACAGCGTGTCGGTGCCCGGCTTCCCGAAGTTCGACACCAGCGTCCCGGACATCTACCGGGAGGAGATCTGGAAGCAGGACTTCGAGAAGAACGGGCCGGCGAACCTGAACATGTTCTGGCTCTCCAGCGACCACACCGGCGGTCCGGCGAGCCCGGCCGCCCAGGTCGCGGACAACGACCTCGCGACCGGCAAGATCGTCGACGAGATCTCGCACAGCCCGTACTGGAAGGACTCGGCGATCTTCGTCGTCGAGGACGACTCCCAGGCCGGCCTCGACCACGTCGACGGCCACCGTGCCCCGATCCAGATCATCAGCCCCTGGGCCCAGCACGGCGTCGTCGACAACCACTACTACTCGCAGATCACGATGATCCGCACCATCGAGCAGATCCTCGGGATCCACCCGATGAACCAGAAGGACAGCGCGGCCACCCCGATGAGCGGGGCGTTCACCAGGAAGCCGGACGACACGCCGTTCACCGCGCTGCCCAACCGGACCTCGCTGACCGCCGGTCTGAAGACGCCGCCCTCCTGCGGCGTGGACACCCCGGCGCCGCAGGACCCCGACGCGGCGGCCGTGCCGTCGGTGAAGGTGCCGGCGGCCGAGCAGCAGGTCGCGGCGCAGTGGAACACCTGGAAGTCGCACCAGCGGCTGACCGGGCCCAACGCCGTGCCCGACTTCGCCAACCCCGCGCAGATGAACCACTTCACGTGGTACCAGACGCACGACTGGACGAAGCCGTACCCGGGCGAGAGCAGGATCTACGCGCCGGAGGACGTGCCGGGCGCCTACCTTCCGTCGTCGGAGTCCGACGGCTGACGGCTGACGTAGGAGGAGGCGGACCGCGCCGACAGGCGGTTCGCGTCGAAGAGGCCCCCGGCCGGCGTCACCGCCGACCGGGGGCCTTGGCGTTGCTACCAGGTCAGCCCTGGAAGGCGGTCACGCCGTTGGGGGAGCCCAGCCCGGTCGGGCCGTCGTAGCCGGGGACCCCGGTGCACAGGTACGAGCCGCCGCAGGAACCGTTGGAGCCGCCCGAGACGTCGTTGAGCCCGTTCGGGTAGTGGGCGTACGGGAACGACGCCGGGTAGGAGCCCGCAGACGGGACACCGGCCAGCGCGTAGACACTGGCGATGATCGGCGAGGCCACGCTCGTGCCGCCGAAGACCTCCCAGCCCGGGTCACCACCGTACGTGTCGTACACCGCCACGCCCGTGTTCGGGTCCGCCACCGCGGAGACGTCGGCCACCGTGCGCCTGCTGCACCCGGTGTCCTTCTGCCAGGTGGGCTTGGCGTCGAAGCTGGAGCAGCCGGAGCCCGCGCCGGACCACGCCGTCTCGCTCCAGCCGCGCGTGGTGCCGGAGTTGCGGCTCAGCGAGGTGCCGCCGACCGCGGTGACGTACCGCGAGGCCGCCGGGTACTCGACGCCGTAGCCGCTGTCACCGGAGCTGACCGTGATCGCCACGCCCGGGTGGTTGAAGTACGAGCTGTCGTACGAGGTGTCCGAGGAGGACTCGCCGCCGCCGTAGCTGTTGGAGACGTACTTCGCGCCGAGCGAGACCGCGGTGTTGACCGACGTGCCCAGGTTGGCCATCGTCGCCGAGGTCGCCTCTACCAGCAGGATGTGGCAGTTCGGGCAGATCGCGCTGACCATGTCGAGGTCGAGGGATATCTCCTCGGCCCAGCCGGCGTCGGCGCTGGGCGGCGAACCGCCGTTCTGGCCGACCTTCTTGAAGCAGCCGTTGGCCGTGGTGCAGGCGGACAGGCCGAACGTGCGAGCGGTAGGTCGCCAGGTCCGACTCGGCGTTGGGGTCGTCGTTCGAGTCGACGATCGCGACCGTCGCGCCGGAGCCGCCGCTGGGAAGGTTGTACGCGCTGCGCAGGTCGGTCGGTCCGTAGCCGGACGGGGTCGCCGCCGGATTCACCGAACCGGAGGCCTTGGCGAGTGTGTTGACACCGCCGGTGACCTTCAGGGCCGAACAGGACATCACGCCGGGGCTTGTGCTACGGGCACAGGAGTGCGCGGTGGTGACACCGTGCGCTGTGGACTCGGCGCCGGCCGAAGGGGCCATGGCCAGACCGGACAGGGTGAGCCCTGCCACTGCGGTGAGGGCCAGTCCGCTGCGGCGGACTGCCTTGGTGAAAGTGGTACGCAAGCTACTGCCTCCTGAAGTGGGGTGGTGGAGACGCGCGTGTTGCGTGATCACTCTGCTACGTGGTGTGAGCAGAGGTACAAGAGTGAACGATATTCTGACAGGCCCACGTCAACAAGATTAATTACGGAACATATACCCGCGCTTTACCTTCGATTCCCGGGCGCCGGGGCCGAGTTGGCCTCTCATACGGACGGGCCGCCGCCCTCCGTGGCCGGAAATCCGGTGGTCCGGGCAGGGGCGCGGGCAGAGGATGGCTTCCGTACGCGGCGCAGGCGTCCGGTCGACAGACGCGGATCGCCCCGGACATCGGCCCGGAGCACATCGCTGATGATGAACAGACGGACGGGAGGGGCACGATGGTGTGGGACCGGCCGGCGCCCTCATGCCATACGGGGAACTGCACCGGTGTCCCGATCGACAACACGATCCCGTACACCGTCTTCGCCTGCGTCGGGACCGCGATCGTGCTCTACGTCATCGGGCAGGCCGTGATCGCGAGCAGAAGGAAACAGGTGCTCGCGCGCGGAGTACCGGCGCAAGCGGTGATCGCCGCGATCACCTCGCGGACGGTCGTCACCAACGGCACGAGGGTCAAGGCGGACGTGACGCTCACCGTCCGGCCCGCCGAAGGGGAGGAGTTCGAGGGCTGGACCACAGCGGTGTTCCCTCTCGCGACCCTCCCGGAAGCCGGCTGGACCGTCCCGGTCCGCTACTGGGCCAAGAACCCCCAACGCATCGCCGTGGCCGGCCCGCCCGAGCCTCCGTCACCACCGGCCTGAGGGCCGTCCTGGCACCCAGCCGCGCGGCGGCCGTGTCAGGCCGCCGCGCGCTGTTGGGGGTTCGTCGCAGCGGAGGGGGTATCAGCCGTTGGCCAGGGCCTGGACGCGGCTGAAGTCGCCGTTGAAGGCGTCCTGGTCACCCGGGAAGACACCGCTGTCGGCGTACTGCCAGATGGTCTGGTACGGCCAGTTGTAGGGCATGGCGCCCGGGCTGCCGTTGTAGTTGGCGAGCATCAGCGGGTTGGTCGACGAGAAGTCGCCGGTGTTGCCGGTGCACTGGCTCCACCAGCTCGTCGCCGTGTAGATGGTCACCCAGCGGGTGGTCTTGGCGTGGTACTCGTTGCTGAAGGAGAGTATCCAGTTGACCATCGACGAGGCGGACAGGCCGTAGCAGGCCGCGCCGTACGGGTTCCACTCCATGTCGAGCATGCCGGGCAGGGTCTTGCCGTCCTTCGACCAGCCGCCGCCGTGCGCGATGAAGTAGTCGGCCTGGGCGGCGCCCGAGGAGGTGTCCGGGGTCGCGAAGTGGTAGGCGCCGCGGATGAGTCCGGAGTTGTACGACCCGTTGTACTGCTGGGTGAAGTACGGGTTGGTGTACGTCGTGGACTCGGTGGCCTTGACGTAGGCGAAGCGGCCGCCGTTCGCGGCGACCGACGCCCAGTCGACGTTGCCCTGGTAGCCGCTGACGTCGAGGCCGGGGGTGCCCGCGACCGCGGGGGTGACGGCCTGCTGACCGGCGGACGCGGGCTCGTGCTGGGCGATCTGCGAGCCGGCCCAGTCGAGTTCGGGGTGGGAGACGTGGTTCTTGGCGGCCGTGGGGGCGGCCACCGCCGGGACCGCGGTCGCGCCCAGAGCGGCACAGGCCAGCGCCGCGGCGGCGACCAGGACTCGCTTCTTAGCGGGTGCATGCCAACTGAACATGAATTCCTCCGGGCGGGAAGCATGATTCGGGTGGGGGTGCAGGCGTGCCACGCCCAGAGTGGAGGAAACCTTCGTCCTACACAAGGCATGTGAAAAAAAGCGCGACGCGTCGCGGGGCGGCCCGCCGTCCGCCGGCGTTGGCCGCCGCGCGGCAGCGCGAGTACGGTCGAACTACCGGTATGCCCCGGTATGACGTCATCAAGGGAGAGGTCGATGCGGGTACACGAAGGTGATGTTCTGCGGTTCACCGGGCGCACGGTGGGCACGCCCGAGCATCGAGCGAAGGTTCTGGAAGTGCTGGGCCGCGCGGGCGACCCGCCCTACCGCATCCGCTTCGAGGACGGCCGGGAGGCGGAGGTCGTCCCCGGGGCCGACTGCGTGATCGAATCGCAGGCGCCCGGCACCCGTTAGGCCCTGTCGTCCGGATTCCCGTGACACCCCCGGAGCGCCGCCCGAGCGCTCTCCGAAAGACACCGGAATCCGGCTGGCGCACGGGCAGACGGCGGGGACGTTTTGTCTATAGCGGCCCGATGCGGGAGGCGTAGGTTGATTCGTTCCAGTACGGGGGCATTCAGCGCGGAATAACGTGCCTGCATGAGACGCAGTCGAATAGCAGGCACAGTCGTCGCGGGGGTCGCCGCGGTCATTCTGGCAGGGTGCGGGTCGGGGACTCCGGGGACGCCCACGCACACGCCGACGGTGGGGACGACGTCGCCGAGCGCCGCCCCGGCCACCACGGAGTCGACGACGACTCCGGCGACCACTTCGTCCACCACGCCGCCGCCCACCACAGCGCCCACCTCGGCGCCGTCGACCACGCCGCCGTCGACCTCGCCGCCGCCCGCCCGTCCGCACACGACCGCGGCCACCACCCGCGCGACCCACCACCGCGCGACCACCGCCCCGGTCCGGCGGACCACCACCGCTCCGGCTCCGACGACGACCGGGACCGGCTCGGCCAAGGCGTGCAGCATCAGGTCCAGCGCCGGGAACTGCTACCGCGCCGGCGAGTTCTGCCGGAAGAGCGACCTCGGCAGGACGACCACCGACGCGACCGGGCGGCGCATCACCTGCGTCATGGAGTCGGGCAAGCCGCACTGGCACTACTGACCGACGGCGCGGACACCCCGGACCGGCGGCCGCGGGGTCCGGCACGGTGAGGGCGACCGGGTCCGAGGGCCACGGGCCGGGGTGCCGCACGGGCTCCGGGTTTTGTCGGAACATATTGTCAGGGGCGCGTCAGAACCGTAGTGTTACGCGCGTAGCTTCCGGCACCTCCGC
This sequence comes from uncultured Actinomycetota bacterium, assembly GCA_963820715.1. Classification (GTDB taxonomy): domain Bacteria; phylum Actinomycetota; class Actinomycetes; order Streptomycetales; family Streptomycetaceae; genus Actinacidiphila. The sequence continues at coordinate 41,744 of CAWGAU010000020.1, forward strand.
CCCGTCCGGCACCCCCCTCACACCTGGACGTGACATGACGCGACGCCGTCGTACGCTTCTCGCCACCTGCGCGCTCGCCGTTCCCGTGCTGAGCGCCCTGATGCCCTCCGCCCAAGCGGACGTGCCGCCCGAGCACGCGATCGTGGTCTGCCAGAGCGCCAGCTTCTACGCCAACTACGACAGCGCCAGCGGGCCCGTGGGCCTGGTGCGCACCCTCGGCTACGGGGACAAGATCGGCCACACCCCCGGCGCGCACCCCGTCTACAACGGCTGGGCCGCCACCTTCGACTACGGCCCCAACGACTGGGGCTACATCCGGATCGAGTGCATCGGCGGATACGACTCCTGGTGACCCGGCCCCCGGCGGCGCCGTCAGCGGTGCCCGGCCGCCGCTGACGGGCCCGCCCGCCGGCGGCCGTTCCTGCGATCCCCCCACCCGGCTTTCCTCACACGGGAGTTGACCCATGCTGCGTACCGCCTCGATCAGCGCGGCCAGCGCTGTGCTGGCCGCCTCGGCCCTGCTGGCCGTGGCCGGCCCGGCGTCGGCCGCCAACGGCACCGTCGGCGTACGGGAGACCGTCTGCGCCCAGACCCTCGACGTCCGCACCCAGCCTCTCGGCGCCTGGATGGGCACCCTCACCCAGGGTGAGACCTTCCTCGTCGACGAGGTCGACGGCTCCTGGGTGCACGGCTTCGCCTACGGGCACATCAACCGGGACGGGTGGGTCCAGAACGGCTGGTTCTGCTGAACACGGCGGTGCGCCGGACCTCCTCCAGCGCGCCCGTCAGGTAACGGCGCAGGGCACGGGGCGTGGCCCCGCCCGCCGCGCGCCCCGGTCGGGTGTCCGTCATGCCGCTCCCTCCGCGTGGTGACCCTCGTCCGGGTATCCCGAGGACGCGGCGGCGGGGTGCGGCGGTACGGGAAAGCGGTGCGCCGCCGGGCCTCCCCCTGGCAGGGAGGGCCCGGCGGCCGGCGTCGGATCAGGCCGCGCCCGCCTGCTGGTAGACGCTCAGAGCCTCGTTGCCGAGCACCGGGTGGTACTCGTTCGCGCCCGCACTGACGCTGATGTTCCCGACCAGGTAGCCGGTGCCCGCCGACGTGTCGAAGGTGGACAGGAACCCGCCGCCGCTCGAACCCCCGGTCTGCACGCAGTCGATGCCCCACATCGTGGAGTCCGCCCGCCCGGAGTCGGGGAACTCGTCGCCCTCGCAGGTGTTGAGCCGCTCTCCGTTGCCCTCGGCGTCGGAGCCGCCGTACCCGAAGGAGTGCACGTGCTGGCCCGTCGGCGAGTTGAAGGCGATGCCCTCGGCCCCCACGGTGTCGGCGAGGGTGCCGCCGTTCACCGTGCCCACGACCGCGAACGCGAAGTCCCAGTTGGCGTTCCCGCCCGTGGAGACGTAGTCCGCGTCGTGGAAGAGGCTGCGGGCGGTGAAGGTGCCGAACGGGCGGTTGCCGTTGGCGTAGCCGGGGATGAACACCCAGTTCTGGTAGACCTCGCCGGTCGAGGCGTTGACGACGCAGTGTCCCGCGGTGAGGACCACCGACTTGTTGTCGCTGTTGGCGACGGTGGCCGAGCAGGCGAAGGTACCGCCCGACGCGTTCTGGAAGAACACCTTGCCCTCGGTCGTGCTGATCAGGCCGCCGCCGGTCCAGGCGGTGGGCGAGGACGCGGGCGCGACCCCACCCGCGGCGGGCGTGCCGGCCGCGAGGAGCGGCGGGACGGCCACCTCCGGGCCCGCCGTGTCCGGCGCCGCTGTCGCGCCCCGCGCCCCTGCCGGCGCGGGCAGCGCGGTCACGTCCTTCGCCGCGCGCAGGCGCTCGGGGGTCCAGAACCTCAGCGCCGCGCGCTGCTGCGCGGCCGAGAAGGTCGTGCCGTGGGCGTGGGCGGGCGAGGCCGGCGCGGCGTGGGCGGCGCCGGCCGTCCACGCCGTGGCGGCGAGTGTCAGTGCACCGAGGTACGCAGCCGTACGTTTCATGGCGGCAGCTCCAAGTCCTTGTGGGGAAGGGGGAGTTCGTGGGGGGTGCGCACTTGAGTCCAGGTGGGGGTTCGCTTCGGCTTCACGTGGGGGCCACGTGAGGACGTTCTTCGACAACGTTGTCAGGCTGTTTCTCCGTGACCGCGCCGCCGAACCGAAGTGGCAGTCAGGCTAGCCGCCCATTCCTGTCGTGTCCATGGCATCAACATCCCGGCCGACGCGTGGCCCCGGGCACCGCGGGACAGCTCACGCGGGCTCGTCCACGAGAGCCAAAAAGATTCGGACGGCGATGTCGAGAAGCCCGTGCCGGCTCCGTCCCCGGTGTGAACGCGACCACAATGGGTCGCACCAGCACCGAGGAGAACCACGATGGCCAAGTACCTGCTGCTGAAGCACTACCGCGGCGCCCCGGCCGCCGTCAACGACGTGCCGATGGACCAGTGGACGCCGGAGGAGGTCTCGGCCCACATCCAGTACATGAACGACTTCGCGGCCCGGCTGGAGAAGACCGGCGAGTTCGTCGACGGCCAGGCGCTCTCCCCCGAGGGAACGTGGGTCCGCTACGACGGCGAGGGGCGCCCGCCGGTCACCGACGGACCGTTCGCCGAGACCAAGGACGTCATCGCCGGCTGGATGGTGATCGACGTCGACAGCTACGAGCGGGCCGTGGAGCTGGCCGGGGAGCTGTCGGCCGCTCCCGGGGCCGGCGGCAAGCCGATCCACGAGTGGCTGGAGGTGCGCCCGTTCCTGGGCGCGCAGCCCACCGTCACGGAGTGACCTCCGAGGTGGACGAGGTCCTGCTGCAGGAGCCTGACACCGAGCGTCCTCGCCGTCCTCGTCCGTCGCGGAGCAGACTTCGCGGCGGCCGAGGACGCCGTGCAGGACGCGCTGGTCGAGGCGGTCGGCGTCTGGCCGGACGACCCGCCGCGGGACCCGAAGGGCTGGCTGATCACCGCGGCCTGGCACCGGTTCCTCGACGCGACCCGGGCGGACGCCGCCCGCCGCCGGCGTGAGGACCTCGTCGACGAGGAGCCGGCGCCCGGGCCCGCGCCCGCGGTGGACGACACGCTCCAGCTCTACTTCCTGTGCGCCCACCCGTCGCTGACGCCGTCGTCCGCGGTCGCGCTCACGCTGCGCGCCGTCGGCGGGCTCACCACCCGCCAGATCGCCCATGCCTACCTGGTGCCCGAGGCGACCATGGCGCAGCGCATCAGCCGGGCCAAGCGCACCGTCTCCGGCGTGCGGTTCGACCGGCCCGGCGACGTCGCCACCGTGCTGCGCGTCCTCTACCTGGTCTTCAACGAGGGCTACTCCGGCGACGTCGACCTCGCCGCCGAGGCCATCCGGCTCACCCGGCAGCTCGCGGCCGCGATCGACCACCCCGAGGTGGCGGGGCTGCTCGCCCTCATGCTGCTCCACCACGCCCGGCGCGCCGCCCGGACCGCGCCCGACGGCAGCCTGGTGACGCTCGCCGAGCAGGACCGCGGCCGGTGGGACACCGCGTCGATCGCCGAGGGCATCGGGGTCCTCCAGGCGGCCCTCGCCCGCGACCGGCTGGGCGAGTTCCAGGCCCAGGCCGCCATCGCGGCGCTGCACGCCGACGCGCCCACCGCCGGGGAGACCGACTGGGTGCAGATCGTCGAGTGGTACGACGAGCTCGCGCGCCTGACCGACAGCCCGGTCGTGCGGCTCAACCGCGCGGTGGCGGTTGGCGAGGCGGACGGGCCGCGCGCCGGCCTGGCGGCGCTCGCGGCCGTGGACTCCTCGCTGCCCCGCCATGACGCGGTGGCGGCGTACCTCCACGAGCGCGACGGCGACCTGGCGACGGCGGCGCGGCTGTACGCAGAGGCGGCCCGCAAGGCACCCAATCTTGCCGAGCGCGACCACCTCACGCGCCAGGCCGCCCGGCTCAACGCCCGCCGGCGCCGCTGACGGGTCCGCGCCCGCTTTCTCCCGCGGCACTCGGCGCGGCCCCTTGGCCGCGGCCAGGAGAACCGGGCGGCCCGGGCGGCCCGGCGGAACTCACCGGTCGGGCGGGCCGGGCGGGCCGGCGGAACCCGTCGGTCGATTCGGCGGGTGCTACTTCGCCGGCTTCAGGTCGCCGATGACGCCGACGCGCAGGCCCAGCCAGGGGTAGATGCGGTCGAGGAAGGCGTTGTCCTGCGGTTGCAGGCCGACCGCCGAGGGCCACATCTGGAAGGCGGGCGCGTTGGAGACCCCGCCGTGCAGGCGCCGCCAGATCCGCGCGGAGGTCTGCCCGGCCGGCGGCGGCGCGATCGTGTCCGTCCACTCGACCGCGTTGCCGCCCTGGTCGAGGGTGCCCCACGGCGAGGTGGTCCGCGCCTGGCCGACGGTGCTCAGGCTGCCCTGGTAGAGCTGGCCGTACGTCGTCGGGTCCAGGCCCAACGGGTTGACGGTGCCGCACGTCTCCGGCTGGACCTGCCCCGGGCACCACATCGGCGCCGGCAGGCCGGAGGCGTGGTACGAGGCGAGCGGCTGGGTCGAGGCGTTCGTGACGTCACCGGTGGCGGGGTCGAGGACGGTCGGGGCGGGGGCGGTGGCGTCTCCGTCGCCGAACACCCCGGCGTTGGTGGGGTACTTCCAGTAGGAGTACGTGCCGCCGCCGCTCGGGTCGTAGTAGGCGGCCTTGATCCACTCGTCCTGGCTCGGCAGCACGAAGCCGGAGCGGTGGGCCCGGGTCGCGGCCGGCCGGGCGAGGTCGTACATCCCGCGCTCGGTGTCGGCGGACAGCCTCACCGTGTAGGTGACGTAGTCGAAGCCGCCGGCGCTGCCGTCCTTCTTGGCGATCAGCCGGCCGTTGTAGAGGGAGTTGACGAAGCGCGCCGCCCGCAGGAAGTTCGCGAAGCCGTACGGCTTGTCCTGCCACTGGGGGAACGCCACCGTGTAGTGGTGGCCGCGGCGGGCGCCGGCGGCGAAGTCGATCTGGCCGTACTTCGGCCAGGCCGTGCCGCTCTCGGTCTCGTCGTACAGGCCGCGGCGGTTGCGGCCCGCCGGGTCGGCGGTGTTCAGGAACGCCACCCACTGGCCGACGGTGACTTCGAGCTTCCCGATCTCGTAGGGCTTGCGGACGGCGCCGACCGTCAGGCAGCCGCGGGACGACGCGGGGGCGTCGGCGCACGACCGGTAGACGGCGTCGGTGAACGGGACGACGCCCACCGAGGGGTTGCCGGGGGCGCCGACCTCGGCCGTGGTGACCGTGACGACCGCGCCGCCGCCGGAGGGCGCGCCGCCCGGTGAGCGGGGCGCGGCCGCGCCGGAGGCGGAGCCGGCCAGCACGGAGCCGGCCAGCAGCGCCGTCAGGCCGGACACCGCCCATGCGGTCCTGCCGAGGCGGGGGCGGCGAGGACGGCGGGGACCGGACGGGCCGGGGGAACAGGGAGGACCGGACGACACGGGGTGCATCGGCGAACTCTTTTCAGCCAGGACGGCCGGCCCCGTGGCCGCGGGACGACCGGGGCGGCGCGAGCGTCACGCAGCCGGGCGCCGCCGGACCGGCATCGCCCGCTGCTTTCCGTTGCTTTCCGTGGGCATCACCTCACGGACGCCTGCCGAACGCCGCCTCCCGCGCCCACCGGGCCCCGCCGAGCACTCCGGCGGCGCAACGCCCCGGCGCCCAGGCGCCGCGGTGCCGCGGAGATCCGGACGACAGGCCCTACGGCGCGGTGAACAGGGTGGGGAAGCCGAACGCGAGCCACGGCCTGCGCCCCCACGCGGCGACCTTGCCGCGCCACAGGGCGTCCACGCTGCCGCACCTGCCGAGCGCGAGCAGCAGGAACGCCACGGGCTCCACCACGATGGTGCAGTCGGGCCGGCGCGGGGGCTCGGCGCTCACGGCCACCTCGCCCCCGGTGAACGTGACGGCGAATCCGCCGCCCCCGCCCCGCAGCCTGACCCGGTAGCAGGCGCTGTGGCCGGCGGCGGCGCGGGCGCTGACCACCCGGGGCATCGCCGTCATCAGGAACGGCAGGGTCAGGCCGACGCTTCCGGCGTCGACCATGTGCGGCCGGCGCAGGGCCACGGCGATGTCGTAGCCGTGGCCGAGCATGTGGGTCAGCAGGTAGGAGCCGAGGGTCGCCAGGTCCATCGGACCCATCGGCGTGACCACCGGTTCGTCCGCCGGGCGCGGCGCGACCGCCGCGCAGAACTCCTGCGCGGGCCGGGTGATCGCCTCCGCCAGCACCGCCGGGTCGCGCTCGGCGAACGCGGCCAGCGCCTCGGCGTTGGCCGCCGCCAGACCGCCCGGGGTGCCGTCGCCGTACGGCCGCTCCCGGCCGAGGGCCAGGTCCGCCATCAGCCGGTTGGCCTGGGCCAGGTGCGCGGCGGCCTCCCCGACGTTCCAGGTCGCGCCGGGGATCGGCGCCGCCGGGTCGGTGCAGGAGCGCAGCAGCTCCGCTATCCGCTCGGCCGCGGCGCCGATGGCCGCGGGGAGCGAGGGGTGCGCGGCGGTCCGGGGAGGGGGAACGTTCATGGACGAGAAGAGTGACCCATACCCGTACACCTGTCCAGGGGGCGGCGCGCCCGGACGTCCGCCGACGGCCCGCGGTTCATCGCCGGGATGCCGCCGCGGTCCCGGCGCCGCACGGCGCCGCGCCCGTCGGCGGGCGGGTGGGTGCGGCGCGTCTCACCGTGCCCAGCGCCCCATGTCCGGTGCGGTGCCCACCAGGCACACGGCGCCGGCCGGGAAGCCGGCCAGGGCGTGAGCGGTCAGGCGCAGGTGGCCCTCCAGGCACACCAGCTCGTCGGAGCTGCCGCCGACGAGGATCATCGGCGGGAACCGCTCGCCCGCCGTGACCGCGCGGGTCGCCGCCACGAACGGTTCATTGGGTACGTCGAACGCCCGCAGGCCCGCCCTGACGCGCCCGGCCGCGTCGGCGGGCAGGCGGCTCCCGCCCGACAGCTCCACCCAGTACGAGTAGTCGACGTAGCGCACCGCCGCCATCTCCGCGGGGTCGAGCACCGCCCTGGTCCAGGTGACGGCGGCGGGGAAGCCCTCGAACAGGCCACGGTTCTCGCCGTACCCGCGGGTCGCCGCGAGCAGGGCGCGGCGCGCGGCGTTCGCCTCGGCGTCGCGCAGGTCCGGATGGGTGAGCAGGCGCTCGGACCGGCCGCAGGCCGCCAGGCCGGACCGGACAGCGCCGCCGAACCTCCGCTGGACAGCTCGCCGCGCAGGAAGCAGGCGACCATCTCCGCCTCGCCGCTCGCGCCCAGCACCCGCATGACCGCCAGTCTCCACGACCCCCGCCGCCCGCGCGCCGGACCAAGGGGCGTGAGGGCTGAGGACGAGGAAGCCCGCGTGGACGTGGTCGTGGTGGGTGGCGTCGGAGAAGAACTGGTTCGGGGTGGTCCCGCCGGAGAGCAGGACGGGGCCGCCGACGTTGTACGAGCCGGCGCCGGCGGCGGCGCGCATGAAGGCGGTGATCAGGGCGCGCGAGGTGGCCGGGTCGACCACGCGGTGGCCGTCGATGCGCCAGACGTCGAAGGCCCGGCCGCGGGGGTGGTCGCTGGGGCGGTTCGTGCCGAAGACGTCGAGCGGGTGCCCCGACCGGACCACGCTGACCGAGATCGCGTAGCCGCGGGACAGCTGGAGCATCGCGTTGAGCACGCTGTCGTGGACCGCGCCGCTGCGCACGTCGGCCGCCGAGGCGGGCGGCAGCTCGATCCGCGGGCTGGTGAGCACCGCGTTCTCCGTGGCGGTGAGCCGCATCGCGGGCCCGGGGCTCGCCGGGTGCAGGGCGGTGACCGCCCAGCCGGCGGACGTGACGGCTCAGCCGGACGTCCACGGTGGTGCCGCCGGCGCGCACGGCCGCCGTGCCGGTCCTCGTCCACTGGCGGCACACGACCAGGACGCTCGCCGAGTCGGAGAGGATGCCGCCGTACTGGGCGTCGATCACCCGCACGACCGCCGCGTCCGCCGGCGGGGTCAACGAGCCGGTCTGGGCGGCGAGTCGCGCGGCCAGCGGGGCGGCGACGCCCAGCGCCCGGGCCCGGGCGGCGGCCGGGCCGCGGCCGCCCTGCCCGGGCCGCCAGGTGCCGAGCGCCTCGACCAGCCGGACGGCGCTCAGCTTCGCCGCGGGCTGGATCTCGCCCGGGCCGGGCAGCCACCGCACCACGGCGGGCAGCGCCCCCGGGGTCGCGGTGGCGGCCGCCGGGCTCGCGGACGGCGCGCCGCCCGACGCCTTGCCGCCCGATGCCGGTGCGGTGGGGTGGGGGTGAGGGACGACGACGTCCCGCCGTTCGAGCAGCCGGCCGCGCCGACCGCCCACCCGGCGGTGCCCAGCAGCAGCGACCGGCGCCCGGGTGTCCTGGGCGTCCTGGGCGGGGGCGGCCCGAAGGGTCCGGACGACCCTTCCGGCGCGGAGGGGAACGGGGGGCGCGACGCCATGAGCAGCTCCTCGGACGCGTCGGCGTGCGGACCCGCTCAGTATCCGCCGAGGACACCCCGGTTGCCGGGAGGCGGGACCGGCAGCCGGCGACGTCGCCGAGGGAGCGTCAGCGCGACCGGGTCCCGCCGGGGTCCGGGGCGGTCCGGCGCGCACCGGCGGCCGTCCGGGAGCGGCGCCTCAGGCGTCGGGGAGCCAGTTGCCGTGGAAGCCGAACGGGACCCTGCGGGGCAGGTGGACGGTGGCCACGGGCGGTGCGGCCAGCTCCCCCGCGTCCAGGACGACCAGGTCGCTGCGGTCGGTCGCGGCGTCGTGGACGTAGCTCATCAGCCAGCCGGGGCCGCCCGCGGCGCCGTCGGCGGGGACGAACACGGCCTCGCCGGGGGTGCGGCCCGGGCCGAGGTCGTGGCTGGTGACGGTGGCGTCGCGCAGGTCGTAGCGGTGGATCGCGCCGCCGGCGCCGTGCGTGGAGACGGCGTAGCCGTAGCGGTGCGGCAGGCCGGTGAGGCGGTCGTCGACGCGGGGGAACTCGGCGTCCCGGTCGTCGAGTTGATCCTCGCGGACGGTTCCGGCCGCGAGGTCGACGGTCCAGCGCCACAGCGTGCCCTCGCCGGTGACGCGCACCCCGTCGGCCAGGACGTCGTAGCGGATGACGTGCAGGACCAGGCGCTGTCCGGCCGCCTCCTCGTGGGAGCCGAGGGTGTGGAAGACGTAGCAGGGGTCGATGTCGAACCAGCGGACCTCGCCGTAGGGGTCGTCGCGGCGCAGGACGCCCAGGCGCGCGCCGTGGTCGGGGGTCCAGACGTACGGCATGCCGGCGCCCGCGACGGCACGCTCCCGGTCGAAGACGGCGGGCAGGTCCATGAAGACCACGTGGCCGACGGTGAGGTGGAAGTCGTGCATCATCGTCAGCGCCGGCACGTCGACGGGGCGGCTGACGGTGAGTTCGCCGCTCGCGTCGGCCCGGTGGTAGGTCAGGTGGGGCCCGCTCTGGCCGCCGTAGCCGAAGAAGTGCAGCTCGCCGGTGGTGGGACAGGTCTTGGGGTGGGCGGTCATCGGGGTGCGCAGGCGGCCGCCGAAGTCGTAGGCGCCGATGGTCCCCAGCTCGTGGCCGGGGCGGAGGTCCAGCTCGTACGGGTAGGAGGACTCCACGAGCGCGAAGGTGCGGCCGGCGTGGCGTACGACGTGGGTGTTGGCGGCGCCCGCGGTCAGGTCGGGGTCGCCCCGCTCGTCGTGCGTACGGGCGCCGCGGGTGAAGGTGGAGGTCCGCACCCAGCGGTTGCGGTAGGCGGTGGCCCGGCCGCCCTCCAGGCGCACGCCGTGCACCATGCCGTCGCCCAGGAACCAGTGCGCGGAGGCGGCCTCGTGGGGGTTGGGGCCGTTGCGCAGGTACCAGCCGGCCAGCTCGGGTGGCAGCGCGCCGGTGACCGGCAGTTCGGTACGGGTCAGCTCGTCGGGAACGGGGGCGAAGTTGCCCAGCAGATGGGGGGCGGTGGTGGTGGCATGGCGGACTCCCGGGGGATCGGCGGCGCGGCGGCGGGGGTCAGCGGGCCGGACCGGCGGCCGCGGCCAGCCGGGCCTGGACGGCCTTCGGGTACTGCTTGGTGAAGGTGGCCGGGGCGAGGAAGCCGAGGACCTGGCAGGCCAGGGAGGCGAACGGTGCCGGCGCCCGAGAGGACGCAGACGACCACCGCGGCGGAGGTCAGCGTGAAGCTGGCGGCCCAGACCGAGGTGATGATCGTGTTCATCCGCAGGAACCGCGGGTTGTACCAGAGCTCCTCGGGGACCGACTGGCGGGCGATGCCGACGGTGAACGGGTTGCCGACGGCCACGGTGGCCCACGCGGTGGCCGCGAGCCAGCCGAGGGAGAGCGCCCCGACGTAGTGCCGGACGGGCGAGTGGGGGTCCGCGAGGGCGAAGGCGGTCAGCGCGGCGAAGTAGCCGAGGGTGCTGAACTGGAGGACCAGCGCCGCGCCGGGCACCCCGGCCTTCCGGTCCTGGACCAGCAGCCACAGCCCGCAGGCCGCCGCGGACAGCGCGCCCCACTGCCAGCCGGCGCTGGACACCGCGGCGAAGACGATCCAGGGGATGAAGCCACGCAGGTACATCAGGAGGGTTCCTCTCGCCAAGTGCTCGGGGATTCGCGTGGACTTGGACGACATTCCAAGTTCGACAGGTCGAAATTAGAACCTCAAGGGATGACCTGTCAACTGTGGAAGGTAGAGTGGGCGGCATGAGCCTCCGCCACGCAGTCCTCGGTCTCCTGGTCGAACAGCCCGCCAGCGGCTACGACCTGATGAAGCGGTTCAACACCTCGCTGGCCAACGTCTGGCCCGCCACCCAGAGCCAGGTCTACGGCGAACTCGCCCGGCTGGCCGCCGGCGGCCTCGTCGACGTGGCCGCCGAGGGCCCGCGCGGGCGCAAGGAGTACACGATCACCGAGGCCGGCCTGGCCGAGCTGCGCGACTGGCTGACCGGCACCGAGCCCCGGCAGACGCGGAACAACGACGCGCTGCTGCGGGTGTTCTTCCTCAGCGTGCTCACCCCCGAGCAGGCGCTGGGCTACCTGGAGAAACTCGCCGGCCAGGCCGCCGCCACCCACGCCCGGCTCCAGGAGCTCAAGGAGTCCGTCGACTGGGAGGAGGAGGGCATGGTCACCGCCAACGGCCGGCTCGCCCTCGAATACGGGCTGCGGCTGTTCGCCATGTACGAGGAGTGGGCGCACTGGGCCGCCGAGCAGCTCCCCGCGGCCCGGGAGGCGAGCCCGGCCGCCCGGGCGCGACGCCACCCGTGAGCGGCCCCGGCCGCTGAACGGCCGCTCGGGATCGGCCGGCCGCGGCGCCGTACGAACGGCGGCGCGTTCACCCGCCGCCCGCGCGGACGGCCCCGTACGGCACCCGCCCGGCCCATTCCGCGGATGAAGCCCGGTGAGCCCCCCGGTGAGCCTCCGGGCGCGGGTCGGGCACGGTTCCGGCGCGGTTCCGGCGAAGGTCCGGCCGCGGCGTGGCGGTTGGCCGCCCGGCCCTGTATGGGCGTATAGTTCGGCCGTTGTTCAGGCACCTCGTTCGGTGAGGCGTCTTCACGGACACAGGCCACTGATCCCACCCGTCGAGAGACGCTCCGGATCAGGACAGGTCTCCCCGACCTAAGGGGTGATCCCAAGTGGCTTCCCGCGAGGCGGGATTACGCCGTGGAGTGCCAAAGCTCTGACGAGTTGGGGTGAGCCGGGTCCCGCCCGGTCCGCTCCTTGCCGAGTCGCTGCGACGCCCGTACGGGCGTCCCCGGCCGGAAGGAGGCGAGATGGACAGTAGTCCAGGCCATAGTCGGCCCCTCTGCGCGTCGACCGCGCAGTCCGCGCGAGCCGCGCGGTCCCCCGGGTCCGCGCTGTTCACGCCCTCGTCGTGTCCTCGTCGTCCTTCCGCGGCACGGGGCAGCCACTCCTTCCCTGACCTCCTTCCCCGTCCGGCCGCGCGCCGGCCGCCCGCCCCGACACCCGCCCGGCCCGAACCGCAGGACCGGTGGCACGGGCTCGCGCCGCGCGCCGCCCGGCGCGGGGAGCCCGGGCCGGGGAGCACCGGCTGCGTCCGGCCGCCCGGGCCCCGCCTGCGCGGGGCAAGGGGGTGCTCACCTTGTCCGCCAACACCCTGCTCATGACCACGTCCGCCCGCCTGCGCGACCGCCGGGTGCACCTGGAGCGCCGCGCGACGGCCTCCCGGGCGGTCCGCGCGTCGCTGGTCTCGCTGGCCGGCCTGATCGGCTGCCCGGTCACCAACCAGGCCGGCGAGGAGGTCGGCCGCGTCGTGGACGTGGTCGCCCGGCTCTACGGCGCCGACCCGTACCCGCCGGTGACCGGCCTGGTGGTCCGGGTCGGCCGCCGGCACGCCTACCTGACCGCCGACGCCGTCGAGCAGGTCCGCAGCGACCGGGTCCGGCTGCGGACGGCCCGGATGGACCTGCGCGAGTACGAACGCCGGCCGGGTGAAGTGCTGCTGGCCCGGGACGTGCTGGACCACCAGCTCGTCGACGTCGACGGCGTGCAGGTCACCCGCGCCGCCGACCTCTATCTCGCGCCGCTGGCCGACCGGGTGGTACTGGTCGGCGTCGACGTCTCCCTGCCCACCCTGCTGCGGCGGCTGGGCCCGCGCCGCTGGCAGGCCCGGCCGACCCCGGAGCGGGTGCTCGACTGGCAGGCCGTCGCGCCGTTCGCCGAGCACGCGACCGACGGGCCGGCCGAGGTCCGGCTGCGGGCCTCGCGGTCGGCGCTGCACCGGCTGCGGCCGGCCGACCTCGCCGACGTCCTGGAGGACCTCGGCCGGACCGAACGCCAGCAGTTGCTGGGCTGGTTGGAGCCGGGCCGGGCCGCCGACGCGCTGGAGGAGATGGAGCCCGCCGAGCTGGAGAACCTGCTGCGCGAGGCGCCGCCGGAGCACGCCGCGCGGCTGGTGGAGGAGATGGAGCCGGACGAGGCGGTCGACGCGCTGCGCGACCTGCAACCCGGCGAGCGCGAACGGCTGCTGGTCCGGATGCCCGCGCAGGGCGCGGCCGAGCTGCGCGGCCTGCTCGCCCACCGCGAGGGCACCGTCGGCGGCGCGATGACCACCGTGGTCGTCACCGCCGGCCGCGACGAGACCGTCGCCCAGGTGCGCGGCGAGCTGGCCGCGCAGGCCGAGCACCGGACCGAGATCGACGCCGTCGCGGTCCTGGACGCCGAAGGGCGGCTGGTCGCCGACATCGCCCTGTTCGACCTGGCGGTGGCGGAGGACACCGCCACCGTCGGCGAACTCGCCGACTGGCTCGGTCAGTTCGGCCCGCCGGCCGTGGTCGGACCGCGGACCCGCACCACGGAGGCCGCCGAGATGCTGGTGGCCGCCCGGGTCTCGTCGCTGCTCGTGGTCGACGACGGCGGGCGGCCGCTGGGCCGGATACTGGCCGACGACGTCCTGGACGCCCTGCTGCCCGAGCGCGGGCGCCTGCACTTCAGGAGGTTCCTCCAGTGACCCGCGACCCCGGCATCACACTGCCCGCCCCCGCGGCCGGCCCGCCGCCCGCACCGCCCGCGCCCCGGGGGCTGCGGAGCCGGTGGCGCCGCCTGGCGCTGGTCGCGGCGGTCGCGGGCCCCGGCCTGGTCGCCGCCAACGCCGGCAACGACGCCGCCGGCATCGCCACCTACGCCTCGGCCGGCTCCCAATTCACCTACGGCACGCTGTTCTTCATGGTGCTGGTCACCGTCGCGCTGGTGATGGTGCAGGAAATGGCCGTACGGCTGGGCGCGTTCACCGGCAAGGGCCTGGGCGCCCTGATCCGCGAGCAGTTCAGCCTGCGGCTGACCGCGCTGGCGCTCGGCTGCCTGCTGCTGGCCAACACCGGCCTGGTGGTCTCCGAGTTCGCCGGGATCGGCGCCGCCTTCGAACTGCTCGGCGTCCCCAAGTGGACGGTCATCCCGCCGGCCGCGCTGCTGCTGTGGTCGCTGGTGCTGTTCGGCTCCTACCGCTACGCCGAGCGCATCTTCCTGCTGATGTCGCTGGTGTTCTTCGCCTACCCCGCCGCGATGATCCTCGGCCGCCCGCACTGGGGCCAGGTCGGCACGCACCTGGTGGTCCCGCACATGGCGCCCGGCAGCGCGTTCATCCTGCTCGGCGTCGCCCTGATCGGCACCACGGTGAGCCCGTACATGCAGTTCTACGCCGCCGCCGGGGTCGTCGACCGCGGTGCGAAGCCCGGCGACTACCGGCTGATCCGGGCCGACGCCGTACTCGGCGCGGTGTTCGCCTGCGTGATCAGCCTGACCATCATCGTCGCCACCGGCGCCGCCATCGGCGGCACCGGCCCGCTCCGTTCCGCCGCCCAGGCCGCCTCCGCGCTCAAGCCGGTGGCCGGCCAGAACGCCGAACTCCTCTTCGCCTTCGGCCTGATGGGGGCGTCCGCGCTGGCCGGGGCGGTCGTCCCGCTGTCGGCCAGCTACGCGATCGGCGAGGCCGCGGGCGTCGAGCGCTCGGTGTCCCGCAGCTTCCGCGACGCGCCGCTGTTCCTCGGGCTGTTCACCGCGCAGATCGCGCTCGGCGCGGTGGTGGCCATGACCCCCGTCAACGTCATCAAGCTGCTGATCGGCACGCAGGTGCTGCAAGGGCTGATCAGCCCGATCGTGCTGGTCTACCTGCTGATCCTCACCAACCGGCGCAGCGTGCTCGGCGCCGCCGCCAACACCCCGCGCTACCGGGCCGCCGCGACCGTCGTGGTGGTGGGGGTCGGGGCGATGTCCACGGTGCTGCTCGTGCAGACGGTGGCGGGGTGGTTGGGCGGATGAGGCGGCGGGGGGGTGCAGGGCGTGCGGCGGCGCGTGCGCCCGGGGCGTTACTTGCGCCGGTAGGTCGGGCCGCCCATCAGGAAGAGGACGAGGCCGACCGTGATGGCGATCACGGCCAGACTGAATCCGATCGTCTCCAGCGCTCTCATCCGGGGCCTCCTGCTCTCGGCTTCTTTCCGCTCGTCTTCGCTTTTCGCCGCTTTTCGGCCATTTTTCCCCACCGTCTCACGGCCCGCGGCCCCCGGCATTCCGGAGCCGGCCGGGAGGCGGTCCCGGAAGGCGCCGGCGCGGCGGCCGGAAGGCGGCTCGGTAGGCTCGGGCCGGAGGCGGCGCGCGGGTGCGGGCCGCCGACGGGGAGGAGAACGGCATGGGTGTGCTCGACGGCAAGGCAGCGGTCGTCACGGGCGGTGCGCGCGGTATCGGCCGGGCGATCGTGGAGCGGCTGGCCCGGGACGGCGCGGCGGTGGTGTTCAACTACGCGCGCGACGAGCGGGCCGCCACGCAGGTGGTGAAGGCCGTCGAGGCCGCGGGCGGGAACGCGCACGGCGTACGGCTCGATCTGGCCGGGCCGGGCGCGGCCGAGCGGCTGATGGACGACGCGGTGGCCCGGCTCGGGGGCCTGGACATCCTGGTCAACAACGCCGCGCTCAGCATCACGCCGGCGCCGCTGGCCGAGACCGACGAGGAGGTCTTCGACCGCACGATGGCGGTGAACACCAAGTCGACCTTCCTGACCATGCGTTACGCGGCCCGGCACATGCGCGACGGCGGACGCGTGGTCAACATCTCCACGCTCAACACCCTCCGCCCCGCGCCCGGCAGCGCGCCGTACGCCGCCAGCAAGGGCGCGGTCGAGCAGCTCACGAGCGTGGCCGCAATGGAGTTGGGGTCGCGCGGGATCACCGTCAACACGGTGTCCCCCGGCGCCACGGACACCGACCTGCTGCACGAGGCGAACCCGGGCGCGGACTTCGGGCCGGTCGTCGACGAGACCCCGCTCGGCCGCCTCGGGCTGCCCGCCGACATCGCCGACGTCGTCGCCTTCCTGGCCGGCCCGGACGGCCGCTGGCTCACCGGCCAGAACCTCCGCGCGACCGGCGGCCTCGGCTGACCGGCAACGGCAGTTCGCCCTACTCGCCGGTCCGCCCGTCGAGGAGCTGGCGGGCGATGTCGAGCTGGCCGGTGTGGCGGGCGTACTCCTGGAGCAGGTGGAAGAGGATGCGGGCCAGCGGCGGGGCCTGGTCGGGGGTGGGGAAGCGGCCGCCGGTGCGGGACGGGGTGGTCAGGCCGGCGCCGGCCGCCAGGGCGCGGGAGCGGGCGACCTCGTCGCGGTAGGCGGCCATGACGGCGGCGGTGGACCGGCCGGCCGGCACCTGCCACTCGGCCTCGTCGCCGCCGGGCGGGTACGGCAGGACGTCCTCGGCGGCGAAGCCCCAGCGCATCCAGCGGCGTTCGACCCAGCCGAGGTGCTGGAACAGGCCCAGCGGGGACCAGCCCAGCGGTTCGACCGGGGTGCGGAGCTGCTCGTCGGAGAGCCCTGCGGTCTTGCGCAGCAGCGCCTCGCGGTACCAGTCGAGGTAGCCCAGGAGGAGTTCGCGCGGGTCGGCCACGTCGGACGGCGGGCCGTCGAGGGGTGCGGGTACCCGCTCCGGCGGTGTCTGCATGCCCCGACCGTAGCGCCCTCCCGCCGGCCGACCACCGCCCGCCCGCCGCGGCCGGCGTCGGCGCGCGGGCCCGTCCGCGGTGCCGCGACCCGGGTCCGGCGCGGGGACCCCCGGCGCGATTCACCCGAATGGCGCGCTTGGATGTCCGGCGAGGTGAAATGAGCCGAGGCTGAGGACCATGCGGCCGCACAGGACGAAGCTGCCCGGGGGCGCGCACGCACGCGACCACGCCGGCGGGCACCGGGCCAGGCTGCTGGCGTCCCTGGCCTCCCTGGTCCTCCTCGTCACCTGCGCGGCGCCCGAGCACCAGGCGGGCGGACCCCGGCAGCGCGGCGCGGCGCTGCCGGTGTCGCTGCGGCCCGCCGTCATCGGGCGGGCCGGCTGGCACGCGGACGACAGGGCCGTACGGCGGGGCCTGGTGTACGACCGTTCCGTGCGGGCCGTGTTCGTGCACCACACGGACAACCCCAACACCTACGACTGCGCCCGCGACGTGCCCGCCATGCTGCTGGCGCTGGAGCAGCGGCACATCGCCCTGGGCTGGGACGACCTCGGGTACAACTTCGTGGTCGACCGGTGCGGCGGGATCTACGAGGGGCGGACCGGCAGCGCCGACCGGGACGTGCGGGGCGCGCACACCGAGGGGTTCAACACCGACACCATCGGGATAGCCGCCCTCGGCAACTTCGGCGCGGGCCGGAAGGTGCCGCGCCCGATGCTGGAGGCCATCGCCGAGATAGCCGCCTGGAAGCTCGACCCGGGGGTCGACCCCGCGGGCCGGGTGCGCCTGGTCTCCAGCAACAACCGCAGCCGCTACCCCAAGGGCACGGCGGTGGAGCTGAACGTGATCTCCGGGCACCGCGACGTCTACCAGACCACGTGCCCGGGCCAGGCGCTGTACGACGCGCTGCCGTGGATACGGCGGGCCGCCGCGCGGCTGCGCGCGACGGCGACCCGGGAGACCGCCTGGTCCGACTGAACGCCCCTCACGGACAAGGGAGTCGGCGATCTCCCCAGCGCCCTCAAGGGAGTCGGCGACATTGCCGGCCGGTCAAGGGAGTCGGGTCGTCCCCGGCCGGTCAGAGGAGCTGGCGGCGGACCAGCGCGTGGAACAACCCCTCGGTGTCCGCGAGCAGTTCGGCCGGCGGGCCCTGCTGCTCCACCCGGCCGTCCGCCATGACGATCACCCGGTCGGCGTCCATGATCGTGGACAGCCGGTGGGCGATCACCACGCGGGTGGCCCGCAGTTGGCGGGTGCTCTCCATCACCACGCGCTGGGTCTCGTTGTCGAGCGCGCTGGTGGCCTCGTCGAAGAACAGGATGCGGGGGCGGCGGATCAGCGCCTGGGCGATCATCAGCCGCTGCCGCTGGCCGCCGGAGATCGCGCCGCCGCCGTCGGAGAGCACGGTGTGCATGCCCATCGGCATGTGCGCGATGTCCTCGGCCAGGCCCGCGAGCTTGGCCGCCTCCCACGCCTCTTCGAGGCTGAACGACCCGGTGCCGCGGATGCAGTCGAGGATCGAGCCGGTGAACGGCTGGGCGTTCTGCAGCACCACCCCGCACTGGCGGCGCAGCGCCGACTGGTCGAGGGCGGACAGGTCCTGGCCGTCGTAGCGGACGGCCCCCGACACCGGCTGGTCGAAGCCGATGAGCATCCGCAGCAGCGTCGACTTGCCGCAGCCGCTGGCGCCCACGATCGCGGTGAACTCCCCCGGCCGCACCTGGAACGACACGTCGTCGAGCACGAGCGGCGCGTCGGGTGAGTAGCGGAAGGAGAGGTTGCGGACCTCGATCGCGCCGGACAGGACGCCCGGCGCCGTGCTGCCGCCGCGTACCTCGGGCGCCGCGTGCAGGATCGGCTTGACCTGCTCGAACAGCGGCAGCACGGACGGCGACCGAGACGAGCGCGCCGGTGAGCTGCGTCACCGAGGTGAGCATCATCGTGACCGAGGTGTTGAAGGTGAGGAACGCGCCGGCCGACAGCGTGCCGCGGGCCGGGCCGGCCAGCAGCATGAACATGATGAGCGTGCATATCGGCAGGCAGATCGCGTTGAGCACCGTGATGAGGTTCTTGATCCGGCCGACCCGCTGCTGGAGTTCCCGGCTGCGCGCGAAGTCGCCGGCCCAGGCGGCGTAGGCGAAGCTCTCGGCCGCGGCGACCCGCAGTTTGGGCAGGCCGCGCAGGGTCTGGAAGGCCCGGTTGTTGAGCTTGTTGGTGAGCACGACCAGCTGCCGCTGCCAGCGCAGTTGGGACAGGCCGAGGACGCCGAACACCGTCCCCACGACGGCGACCAGGGCCAGCGCGGTCAGCGCCAGCGGCACGCTGTACCACAGCAGCAGGCACAGGTTCACGGCGCCGACCGCGCCCGCCTGCACGGCGACCGAGCTGATGCTGGACAGCACCCGGCGGATCGCGCTGATGCCCATGGCCGCGCTGGCCAGTTCGCCGGTGGAGCGCTGGGCGAAGAACTTCGTCGGCAGGCGCAGCAGCCGGTCCCAGACGGCGGGCTGCAACGTGGCCTCGATCCGCCCCTCGACCCGCAGGATCGCGGTGTTCTGCATCAGCATGAACGCGGTGGACACGACCGTGGTGGCCACCAGCGCCAGCGACGTCTGGACGATCAGGCTGTTCTCGGCGTTCGGCACGTAGACGCCCAGGACGCGGCCGGTGGCGACCGGCACCAGGGTGCCGAGGACGACCGCGACGAGGCCGGACAGCACCAGGCCGCGCAGGTCCGCGCCGTTGCCGCGCAGGCTGAAGCGGGCCAGCCCCCAGGCGGACAGCGGCTCTTCGGGCAGCGGGCGGTAGAACATCACGGCGCGCGGGGCGAATTCGGCCGCCTCGGCCCGGCCGATCCGCGCCCGGCGGCCGGTGGCGGGGGTCACCGCCTCGTAGCCGCCGCGCCGCCACAGCAGGGCGACCGGGGCGCCGCTCGCGGCCCGGTTGCCGACCAGCGGGCCGCTGTCCTCCCGCCACCAGCGGCCGGTGAGCGCGATCTCGCGGCTGCGCAGCCGCGCGGCGACCGCGAACCGCTCGACCGCGGTGGTCCGGTCGTGCGCCGGGCCGGGCTCCACGGTCTCCGGGAGGGTGATCCCGGCCGCCTCCGCGACCAGGCGGCACGCGGCGAGCGTGCCGTCGTCGCCTGCCCCCGGCGGAACCGCCGGAGCCGGCCGCCGGCCCGACGCCCGGACCGGACGCCGGTCCGGCGATGGAGGCCAGCAGGGCGTCGTCGGCGCGCGCGGACACCTCCTCGCCGGCCTTGATCCCGGCCGCCGTCCGGTCCTCGTGCGCCCGCTCCAGCCGCCCGATCCAGCGGTCGAGCGCGAGCAGCAGCCGGGTCTGCTGGTCGACCATGCGGCGCCACATGTCGCCGTCCACGAGCAGGTCGAGCACCGGGGCCCGCGGGCCGTACGCGCCGCCCGGTTCGCCGTACTGCACGCTGCCCGGGGGCACCGGCATCCACAGGATGCCCTCGTCCGAGGACGCGCTCGCGCCGTCCCCGGGCTCCATGGCGCCGTACTCCGCGCCCGGGTCCTCACCCGGTTCCGCGCCGGGCACCGGGCGGCCGTCCACCGGGGCGTCGTACAGCACGCCCAGCCCGCGCCCGATGCCGAGGGCGAACGCGTCCTCCAGCGGGCTGTTCCCCCGGCCCTGCCCCTGGGTCGCCCACGGGTCGCCGTCCGCCTGCTGCCCGCCGTACACCGACGGGTCGCCGTACACCGGCTGTTCCTCGTACCCCGTCCCGAACAGCTCGCGCAGCTCGATGCGGTGCAGGACGCACCCCTCCATCGGGCGGCCGACCAGGGTGTGCTGGGGGCCGGTGACCGGGCCGAGCAGCAGCGTGCCCGCGGGGAGGCGGCCGAGGAAGTGCCAGCGGCCGCGGCGCACCGCGTCGACCGCGAACAGGTCCATCGCGCCGTGCACGACGAGCCACAGCACGTGCGGCCCCTCCAGGGACAGGCTGCGCGTGGCGGTGAGGGCGACCGGGCGGCCGACGGCGCCGAGGGCGGCGACCACCGCGTCGGCCGGCTCGGAGCCGCTGACCACGGGGGGGTGCACGGACGTCACGTCACCGCTCCCTGACCAGTTCGGCGTACGGCCCGCCGGCCGCCACCAGGTCCTCGTGCCGGCCGCGTTCCACGACCTTGCCGCGGTCCAGCACCACGATCTCGTCGCTGTCGCGGACCGTGCTCAGCCGGTGCGCGATCACGACGCAGGCGCAGCCGCGCCTGCGCAGGTTGTCGATGATGACCTGCTCGGTCTCCGCGTCGAGCGCGCTGGTCACCTCGTCCAGCACCAGCACGCTCGGCTGGCGGACCAGGGCGCGGGCGATCTCCAGCCGCTGCCGCTGGCCGCCGGAGAAGTTGCGGCCGTCCTGCTCGACCCGGCTGTGGATGCCGCCGGGGCGGCGGGCGACCGCGTCGAGGACGGCGGCGTCGCGGAGCGCGTCGACCACGGCCTCCTCGGGGATCGAGGGGTCCCACAGCGCCACGTTGTCGCGGACTGTGCCCTCGAAGAGGAAGACGTCCTGGTCGACGAAGGAGACCGAGGCGGACAGCGAGCCGCGCGGCAGGTCCGCCAGCCGCTGCCCGTCGATCCTGATCTCGCCCTCCCACGGCTGGTACAGGCCCGAAATGAGCCGGGACACCGTGGACTTGCCGCTGCCGGAGCCGCCGACCAGCGCGACCTGCCGGCCGGGGCCGACCGCCAGCGAGAAGCCGGAGAGCAGGGGCGCGTCGAGCGGGCTGTAGCCGAAGGTGACGGCGTCGAGCGTGACGTGCCCGCTGAGCCTGCGGGTGCTGGCGGGCGGCGGCTCGCGCGAGAACAGCGGGTCGACCGGGAAGTTCTCCACGTCCTTGAGCCGGGCCACGTCGGCCGCGAAGTCCTGCACCCGGCCGGCCACGCCGCTGAGCCGGCTGACCGGCGCGGTGAAGCTGGTGACCAGCGTCTGGAAGGCGACGAGCAGGCCGATGGACAGGTGCCCCTCCACCGCCCGCAGGCCGCCGATCAGCAGGATCAGCGCGCTGTTGAGCGCGGCGAGGGTGGGCGCGACGACGGCCAGCACCGCGCTCGGCACGCCGAGCCGCTGCTGCCCGTCGAGCGTGGTCGCGTGCTGGCCGGCCCAGCGGCGGAAGTAGCCGTTCTCCCCGCCGGTGGCCTTCATCGTCTCGATCAGCTGGAGGCCGCTGTAGGCGGTGCCGGTCATCCGGGCCGCGTCCGCGCGCAACTTGTGCACCCGGGTGTTCCTGACCCGGGCCACCACGCGCAGCGCGGCCACGTTGAACAGGGCCAGCAGCACGCCGATCAGGGTCAGTTGGGGATCGTAGGTCCACAACAGGCCCGCGTAGAGCAGGACGACGACGGCGTCCACGCCGGCCGAGGCGAGGTCGCGGGCCAGGGTCTCGGCGACCGAGTCGTTGGACTGGAGGCGCTGGACGAGGTCGGCGGGGCTGCGCTGGGCGAAGAAGGTGACGGGCAGCCGCAGCAGGTGCCGCAGGAAGCGGGCGCTGCCCAGGGTGGACGAGATCACCCGCCCCCGCAGCAGGTTGGACTGCTGGACGGCGGTCAGCACGGCGGTCAGCACGATCAGCGCGGCCATCGAGGAGAAGACCACCGGGAGCAGCGAGGTCCGGTCGCCGAACAGGAAGGTGTCGATGTACGCGCGGCTCAGCGCCGGCACCGCCACCCCCACCGCGACCAGCAGGAAGCTGGCGGCCAGGGCGGCGAGCATCGTGCCCCGGGTGCCGTGCAGCCGGGCCGGCAGCGCGCCCGCGATCCCGGGCTTGCGGCCGCCCGGCCGGAACCTGCCGCCCGGCTCGAAGGTCAGCACGACCCCGGTGAAGCCCGCGTCGAACTCGTCCTCGGGGACGAAACGGCGTCCCCGCGCCGGGTCGTTGAGGTGCACGCCCCGGCGGCCGAAGCGGCGCCCCATCCCCTCGAAGACGACGAAGTGGTTGAACTCCCAGAAGAGGATGGCCGGGGTGCGCACCTGCGCGAGCGCCGCGGGCTCCATCTGCATGCCCTTGGCTTCGAGCCGGTAGCCGCGGGCGGCCTTGACCACGTTGCCGGCCCGGGAGCCGTCGCGGGACACCCCGCAGGCGATCCGGAGTTCCTCCAGCGGCACATGGCGGCCGTAGTGGCCGAGCACCATGGCCAGCGCGGCGGCGCCGCACTCCACGGCCTCCATCTGGAGCACGGTGGGGGTGCGGACGGTCTTCTGCCGCGGCGGCCGGCGCTCCTTGGGCTTGCGCCGCTGGGCGGGGGTGCGGCTCGGGTCTGCCGCGCGGGAACGGCCCGGCGCCCGGTCGGGCGGGGCGGTCACGGCAGCACCCAGTCGACGGGGTGCTGCGCGGACAGGTGGACCGCGCCGCTGATCATGGTCCGCGAGTCGACGGCGTACGGCGGGCCGTCCGTGGACGACCACCGGTAGCCGGACTTCGTGGCGGACGACCGGTCCAACTGCACGACCACCGTGACGGGTTGGCCCTTGGCCGTGAACTGCGCGCCCAACTGGGCGTCGCCGAGGAAGCCGGTGATCTGCGCCTGCGTCTGCGGCACCCGGCCGACCGCCAGCACCCGGCCGCGCAGCACGCCGTAGCGCTGGGTCGGGACGGTCGCCACGGTCAGGTCCACGTCGGCGCCGACCGGGATGGCCGACGCGCCGCCGCCCTGCGCGTAGAGCACCGCGACCAGCGGGTCGCCGGGGCCGTCGGCGTGTTCCAGCGTCGCCAGGTCGGCCCCGGTGGCGACCACGGCGCCGATCTTCGCGTCCAGCGAGGTCACCCGGCCGGCGGCGACCGCGCGCACGGTCTCGACGCCTCGGGCGGTGCGGACGCCGAACAGCTTCGCCCCACTGGGAAGTTGGTCGCCCTCGTTGGCGAACACCGCGGTGACCTGGCCGGCCACCGGGCTCTGCAGGACGTAGTCGCCCTGCGCACGGGTCAGGATGCCGGCGGCGGTCAGCTTCGACGAGACGGTGCCGGTCACCGCCCAGAAGCAGGCGACGGCCATGACGACCGCCGTGACGGCCAGCGCAAGCCGGCCCTGCGGCCGGGCGAAGCGCACCGGTATGTCGAGCCCTTCCGGCGCCTGGAGCTTGGCCAGGGCCTTCTGCCGGAACTGCACGGGAACCTCACCCTCCCTCCCGTAGCTCGCGCCACGGCCGGACGTGGCCGGGTCCGCCGACACGGCCCCGCCCGGAATCGCGACCGGGCCCCGGAACAGGCGGTTCCGGGGCCCTGGTGACGTACGACGGGATCAGAGACCCGCGATACCGGTGATGCCCGTGAGGCCGGTGACGGTGCTGGTGACCGTGTTGACCGCGCCAGTGACCTGGCCGATGGGCAGGGCGTTGGTGACCGGGCTGAGCGCGCCCAGGACGCCGTCCAGGCCCTCGACGCCGACGCCGACGCCCACACCGCCGGAGATGCTGTCCAGGTCGCCGTCGGCGAGCTCGCGGGTCTCGACCTGGGGAGTGGTGTTACGCATGAATGCTGCTTCCCTTCGTGACTTCTTGCATGACATCTGCGGAATTCCGAAATATGTCACGGGCGCCGAGTTGTTCGCGTCAAAGTCCGAACATGTGTCGTGACTCCCGTTCGACGCTGGACGCTAGTACCCACGAAGGCCGCCCGGCCACCCCGATCACCTGGATGTTTCGGTCAACGTTTCGGTACCGCACCCCGAATCCGTGCGGCGCCGCACACTGGATGCCGACAACTCCTTCACAATGTTCGAACGGTTATTCCTCATTATTCGAATCCCCAGATGATCACGAGTCGGACATACCTGCGAGTTACGATTTCCGGCCGTACGGCGGCAGCGGGCTCCGTCGCCCTGCTGTGCACCTTCTGCGCTCACCGTGTGCAGGAATGCCATGTGCGGGTCGCCCGGCGGGTCCTGGGCCGGGCCATCCGGGCGGTGCTGATGGGGCGGGTGGGGCTTTCCGCGCCGGCCGGCAGCCGGCGGGACCGCCCGTCAGCGGGACGCCGGGCCGGGTGGGTGGGGGCCGGCCTCGGCGCGTGGCCGACCCCCGTGGCGCTCAAGCCAGCGACCGCTCGGCCACGACGTCCAGCCGCTCCTGGAACACCTTGCCCGCGTCCGGCGTGAGGGTGGCCAGGGCCACCATGCTGCTGAGGATGACGTCGCACAGCTCGTGCTGGACGTCCTCCCACGTGTGCGAGTTGCCCTTGCGCGGGTTCGCCGCGGTGGCGCCCATCGCCGCCTGGGCGACCTCGCCGACCTCCTCCGAGAGTTTGAGCAGCCGCAGCAGCCGCGCCGTCTCCGGCGTGGCGTTGTCCTTCTCGTCCAGCCACTGCACGAGCCGCTCGATGGTCGTCCACGTCTCTTCGGTCACGGCGGGGTTGCTCCTTGCGTCGGTGCTGATCCGGGTTGCCGAGGGACCCTACCGATCCCGCCGAGCGCGGCGTCGGCGATCTGCCCGGCGACCACGGCCGGCCCGGCGCGGCCGTTGTCGATCACGAGGACCGGCACGCCCATGCCGCGCAGGATCGATACGGCCTCCTCGTACAACGCCGTCTCCCGGGCCGGGAAACCGGCGTCCCGGTTGAACCGGTGGGTGGCGCCGCGCTGTGCGATCCGCTCCGCGATGCGGTGCGGGTCAGCGGTGAGGACCACCGCGAGGTCGGGCATCCGGACGCCGGAGTTGAGGTCGAGCAGGTACTGCTTCGGTACGCCGTCGAGGCGCTGTACGACGAGTGTGGACGCCAGGTAGCGGTCACAGACCACGCTGACCCCGGCGTCCAGCCGCGGTATCACCTCGCGGGCGAGGTGGTCGTGCCGGTCGGCCGCGACCAGGCACGCCAGCGCAGCCCCGTGGTAGTGGTCGGCGTGCTCGCGCACGAACCGGCCCAACTCGGAGCGGGACGGCTCGGTGGTGGCGTGGACCTGCTCGCCCAGGTCGGCGAGCAGCCGCGCGAGGGCGGCGACGGTGGTGGACTTCCCCACGCCACCCGGGCCGTGGGACCCGCCCGTCAGCGGGACGTCGGGCCGGGTGGGTGGGGGCCGTGGAGGGCCGCTCCGAGCTGCTCGCGGCCCTCGATGCCGAGCTTGCGGTAGGCGTGCGTGAGGTGCACCTCGACCGTGCGCAGGCCCACCTGCAGGGCCTGCGCCAGCTCCTTGTTCGTCCGGCCCTCCGCGGCGAGCACCGCCGTGCGCAGTTCGGCCGCGGTGAGGGCGGCGACACCGGCCGTGCCGGACGACCGCGGCGGCCGGCCGCCCGACGCCGAGAGCTCGATGCGTGAACGCCGGGCCAACTCCACGCAGCCGCACCGCTCGGCGATTTCGAGCGCCGCGCGCAGCGCCCGCCGGGCCGGCACCCGGCGCTTGGCCCGGCCCAGCGCCGTGCCGTACGCGGCCAGCGACCTGGCGAGTTCCGGTCCGGGCGCCGAACGCTCCAGCACGGAGACCGACTTCTCCAGCGCGGCCAGCCCCTCGGCCCCGCCCACGGCGGCGCCGGTCGCCCGCAGGCCCACCCCCAGCGGCCCCGGCGTGCCCCACTGCCGGGCCTGCTCCACCTCGTCGGCGGCGTGCCGGCGGGCCTCGGCGCCCTCCCCGAGCAGCAGCAGCGCCCGTACGGCGTCCGCCCGCCAGGGCGCGACGGCCGGGTTGTCCGTCCGCCAGGACGGCAGCCGGCCGGCGCCGACCAGCAAGTCCCGCAGCCCGTCGGCCGGTTGGCCGGACGCGACCCGCAGCCGGCCGCGGGCGAGCAGCAGCAGCGTGCCGGCCCAGGTCCGCGGCACGTCGCCGTGCAGCTCCGACCGCTCGACCAGGGCCGCCGCCTCGCCGTACTCGCCCATGTCGACCAGCACCTCCACCAGCCGGGCCAGCAGTTCCACCGCCGGGCCGCGGTGGCGGGGCGCGCCGCACCCGAGGAGCAGGTCCAGTCCGGCCGCGGTGTCCTCGGCGGCGGCCGGCAGCCGGCCCAGCCGGTGCGCGAGCACCCCGCGCAGCGACCGCGCGCCGGCCACGCACGGCAGGTGCGCCCACCGCTCGGCCTGCCTGACCTGGGCGTCGCAGCGCTCGAACGCGTCCTCGGTCCTGCCCGCCTGGGCCAGCACCAGGACGGCGCGCAGCCGGGGCCGTACCGCCTCCGGGGTCGGCGGGAGGACGGCCAGGGCCTGTTCGGCCAGCGCGGCGGCGCGCGAGCGGGACCGGCCGGCCCGCGCGGTGCGGGTGGCGAGCTGGCTCAGATAGCGCCCCTCGTCCAGACCGCCGGTCAGCCGCGGTTTGCGCAGCCGGGTCGACCGGGCCTCGGGCTCGGGCGGTTCGCCGTCGTACCGCAGGTCCGCCGACCACAGGGCGCGCTCGCCGGGCGCGAACTCCTTGTGCGCCTCCAGCACTTCGTCCGCCTCGCCGGCCCGGCCCAGGACGGTCAGGTACTCGGCCAGCTCCCGTACGGTCCGCTCGCGCACGTCCGGTGCGCCGCCCGCGGACCCCGGTTCGGCCGGCTCGGCCGGTCCGCGGCAGGCCCCGGACAGGTGGTCGACGGCCGCGGACAGGTCGACGTACCCCTCGGCGTGGCCCAGTTCCGCGAGCAGCCGGGTGCGCTCGGTCTGCGGCACCGGTTCCCGCAGCGCCCTGGTCCAGTTGGGCGGTGGCCAGGTCGGGCTCGCCGCGGCCGAGCGCCGCCGCGGCCGCCTCGCGCAGGACGGCCACCGCCCAGGGCGCGGCCGGCGCCGGCGCGGCCAGCAGCTGGTCGGCCACCCGGTCGCCGGGGGCGCCGCTGTCCCGCAGGACGCCGGCGGCCTGCGCGTGCAGGGCCGCCAGGTCCGCGAACGGCATGTGCTGGAGCACCGCGTTGCGGGTCAACGGCTGCGCGAACGCCACGGAACCGTCCGCGACCGCGACCAGCCCGGCCCGGTCGAGCGCCGTCAACACCTCCCGGACGACGGCGGGTTCGACCTCGCTCAGCCGCGCGACCCGCTCCGGGTCGGCCTCGGCGCCCAGTACGGCCGCGGAGCGGGCGATGCCGAGGGCGTACGGCGACGTCCGGCGCAGCCGGGCACGCAGCCGGGCGGCCAGCCGGGGTACGGCGATGCCGCCGAGCAGGGCCGCCGCGTCGGAGGTGGGCGCGATGTGCTGGTCCCGCAGCGCGGCGGCGAGTTCGGTCACCGACAGCGGGTTGCCGCCGGCCTCCCGCATGACCGCGTCGACGAACGGCGGCTCGGGCGCCGCGCCCAGCGCGCGGGCCAGCACCTCGCAGGTGGCCGGGGCGCTGAGGGCGGCCGGGTGCAACTCCACCGCGCTGGCCGCCAGCAGTTCGTCGAGGACGGCCGGGTCGGCGGACGGCTCCCCCGGGCACACGGTGACCATCACGGCGATCCGCGCGTGGTCGACGCGCTGCGGCAGGGCACTGAGCCAGCGCAGCGAGGGGACGTCGAGGTACTGGAGGTCGTCCACGGCCACCAGGACCGGGCGTTCGGCGGCGAGCTGCGCCAACGCGCGGTGCAGGGTGTGCAGTTCGGTGGCCAGCACGTCGGCCGAGGCGCCGGCCCGCGGCGGCTGCGCGGGCCCGAGCGCCGACCCGAGCACCGGCCCGCTGACCGGACGCGCCCCCGGATACGGTCCTGCGGCCACCAGTCCCGGCGCCACCGGCTCGAACAGCCGGCTCACCAGGCCGAAGGGCAGGGCGCGTTCGGAGGGTATGCCGCGAGCGGTGAGCACGGTGAAGCCGGCGCCGCGGGCCCGGTCGAGCGCCGCGCCGAGCAGCGCGGTCTTCCCGGCCCCCGCGCCGGCGCTGACCACCACCACCCGGCCGGCGCCGTCGGCGGCGCCGGCCAGCATCGCCCCGACCTCGGCGATCTCCCGCTCCCGGCAGATCAGTTCTGAGGGGGCCGTCGTCATGTGTACCCATTCCCGCGGCCGGGGCGTGACGGAAAGGCGCGGACCGCGCGGGCGCCGGTGCGGACGACGGCCTACCCCGCGTCCGTCCCCGGCGTCGCCGCGTCCCGCACACCGTCGCCCCGGCCCCGCTTCATCGAGGGACGAGCCTGGTGCGTCGACTCCGCGCCGGGTCTTCGGAACCCGCGCGCGCCCGGCCCGGTGAACACGGCCGCCGGCGCCGTCCGTCCACCGGCCGCGGCGCCGCGCCGCGCATGCCGCACCGCCGGCGGGCCGGGGGCGCGCCGGGTACGGGTGCCGGGTCGTGTCATGTTCGCACCGTGGATCAGGGGGCCGTGGGGACGGGCGGCCACCATAGCGCCCTCGGACGCCGCCGTTCCGCGGGCCGGCCCGGACCGGCCGCCGTCCCCTTCCCCCAAGGGGACCGGGGCTCCGACGAGTACGGCCTCCGGGGTCCGCGGCCCCAGGACCCGAGGACCCCATTGGCCCCCGGCTCCGCGCACTCGTCGCCCGCGGTCGTACGGCCGTCCCCCTCTCCTGCCGTGCCGCGCCCCGCCCGTCCCCGTCACCCGCCCCGCGCACCCGGCCGGCGCCGCGCGCCCCGCCGGTCGGCCCGCACCGGGCCGAACCGCCCCGGGTACGAGCCCGGTGCCGCCGGAGCACGCCGCCACACCCGTCGGCCCCTCGGCGGGTGCCCGTACGCCGGCCGGACCCCCGTAGCAGGAGCGAAACCCGTGGAGCGCGCGGCGCCGCGCGGGTTGAATGGACCGATGAGCGAACCGCCGGCCGCCGCCACGCCCGCCCCGCCCGGACCCGGCCCGCTGCACGGGCTGCGGCTGCGGCCCTGGCGCGCGGACGACGTACGGGACCTGGACGCCATCGTCGACGGGAGGAACAACCCCGAGTTCCGGCGCTGGAACACCCCGAACCGGCCGTTCGACGACCGGGCGGGGGCCGAGCGGCTCGTCCGGGAGCAGGCCGGCGTGCGGGCGGAGGGCAGGGGGGTGTTGTTCTGCGTGTGCGAGGAGGGCGGCGACGCCCCACTGGGCCAGGTCGCGCTGCAGCAGATCGACCGGGCGGTGCGGCGCTGCCGCGTCGGCTACTGGGTGCTGCCCGCCGCGCGCGGCCGCGGGATCGCCACCCGCGCGCTGGACCTCGCCGCCCGCTGGGCCTTCACCGACCTGGGCCTGCACCGGATCGAACTCGGGCACGCGGTCGGCCACGAGGCGTCCTGCGCGGTCGCCCGGCGCGGCGGGTTCCGGTACGAGGGGACGCTGCGGGGGTCGATGTTCGCGGCGGGGCGGCGCGACGCGTTCCGGGACGCGCACCTGCACGCCAGGCTCGCGTCGGACCCGGCGCCCGCCCTCCCGTAACCGCCGGGCCGTACCGAGCACCGAGCCGCCGACCGGCGCCCACCGCACCGCGCCCGGGCTCAGCCCACAGCGCTCAGCTCAGCTCAGCGCACCGACCGGCCCCACTCACGGCGCTCAGCTCAGCTCACCGACCGAGCCGCGGCGAACCGCGCCTCACCCCTCCGCGCACGCGACGTACACCGTGTTGGTCGACGTGCCCCCTTGCAGCGGGTTGTCGAAGGAGACGACGTGGCCTCGCGCGTCCGCGTCCCCGAAGGCGTCCCGCAGCCGCGCGGTGAAGCCGTCGTCCGGCGGCTCGTTGGACCACAGAGCGAAGACGCCGCCGGGGTGGAGGTGCCCGGCCAGGCGGCGCAGCCCCTCCGGCCGGTAGAGGGCCGCGTGGCTCGGGTGCAGGACGAAGCCGGGTGAGTGGTCGACGTCCAGCAGGACCGCGTGGAAGCGGCGGCCGGGCTCCTCGGGGTCGGGTCCCGGGCCCGCGGCCAGCGCGAAGAAGTCGCCCTGGACCAGCCGGCAGCGGGCGTCCGAGGTCAGCGCGGCGCCCAGCGGCACCAAGTGCTTACGGTGCCACTCGATCACCTCGGCCAGCGCGTCGACCACGGTCAGCGAGCCGACCCGCGGATCGTCCAGCGCGGCCCGGGCGGTGTAGCCGAGGCCCAGGCCGCCCACCACGACGTCCACCGGGCCCGCGCCGCCGGGCAGCCGCGCCAGGCCGAGCCGGGTCAGCGCGATCTCACCCGCGGTGAAGAGACTGGACATCAGGAACTCGTCGCCGAGCTTCACCTCGTAGACGTCCTCGCCGGTGCTGACGTCGCGCCGGCGGCGGAGGCTGATCTCGCCCATGGGCGTCGGGCGCCAGTCGATCTCCTCGAAGCGGCGGCTCATGGGACGTCCTTAGGCTCAGGCGCCGACGGCGTACCGCTGCCGTTCCGCGCGCGTATGACCGTAGACGGTACGACACCGGGGGCGCCGCTGTTTCCGGCCGGCGCCCCGCCCCTCCGTCCGCGGCATCCCGCCGCGGACCGCCACGGTCCGATGATCCGACCGCGGGCCGCCGCGGGGCGACTGCACCGGGATGGCCCGCGCGTCCACCACCGACGGACGGCATCCACCTGGTCGAATAGTCGGTATTGGGTCTTATATCCCTTGATGGCCTCGGACCCGACGACCGGGCCGGTACGGCCACGCACAGGGACACTCGCACGCCTTGGAGGCACCTCATGCGGTACGCCGGACATGGTTCACGGCACGATGCGATCGGTCCTGCGGCGCTCGCTGCCGGTGGTGGGCGGAACCCTGCTCGCCCTGGCCACCCAGGTGGGCGCGGTGCCCGCGTCGGCCACCCCCGCCCCTGCCCGGACCAGGAGCACGGCGCACCCCGAGCTGGACTGGATGGGGTCGACCGTCGCCGCCCACGAGGGCCGGGCGACAGCCACCGGCACCACGACCTCGTCGACGCGGACGCCCGGTTTCGACGTCAGCAACTGGCAGGGCAGCATCAACTGGGCGAGCGCGTACACCAAGGGCGGGCGGTTCGCGTACATCAAGGCGACCGAGGGCACCACGTACCGGGACCCGACGTTCAACGCGAACTACACCAACTCCTACAAGGCCGGCTTCATCCGCGGCGCCTACCACTACGCGACGCCCGACTCGTCCGGCGGCAAGGCCCAGGCGGACTACTTCGTCTCCCACGGCGGCGGCTGGTCCAAGGACGGCAAGACGCTGCCGCCGCTGCTCGACATCGAGTACTCCAAGGACGGCACCTGCTACGGCATGAGCAAGAGCGCGATGGTCTCCTGGATCTCCGCCTTCATCAACGAGGTGCACGCCAGGACCACCCGCTGGGCGACGATCTACACCACGACCAACTGGTGGACCACGTGCACCGGCAACACGTCGTCCTTCTCCTCCAAGGACCCGCTGTTCGTGGCCCGCTACGCCTCCAGCGCCGGGGCGCTGCCGGCCGGCTGGCCGTTCTACACCTTCTGGCAGCACGCCGACTCCGGCACCTTCCCCGGCGACCAGGACTACTTCAACGGCCCGCTGTCCGGCGTGCGGAACCTGGCGAACAACACCTGACCGGCCTCTCGGCCGGCCGGCCCGCGCTACTTCCCCGGCGCCAGGGCCGCGCCGGCCATGCCCGGATGAAGTCGGTGTACGGGTCGCTGTCGTCGGTCGGGGTGAAGGCGTAGGCCATGACCCGTTCCAGGCCGGGGGTGGCGAAGACGCCGTCGGTGTAGCCCGGCCGGGAGCCGGTCTTGCCCCACAGGGTGACCCCGTCGACGGTGGTGCGCATGAGCCCCATGCCGAAGCAGGCCCGGCCGGGGTCGCCCAGCCGGCACTGGTTGGTGCCGAGGTACGGCACGTCGGGCACGGCGAACAGGTCCTTCTGCTCGGCGCCGGGCAGCAGCCGGCCGCCCACCAGGGCGGTGAGGAAGGTGTCCAGGTCCCGGACGGAGGAGATCATGCCGCCCTCGGCCCAGGGGTACGGGCTCTGCGCGGTGACGTCGACCGGCGCCGTGCTGCCGCCCCGGGTGACGTTCAGATAGCCGTGCAGGTGCGGGCCCTCGACGCGGTAGTCGGTCGCCGCCGGGACCCGGGTGGCGGTCAGGCGCAGCGGGCGCAGCACCCGTTCGGTGACCTCGTCGGCGTAGGAGCGGCCGGTCACCTTCTCCACGAGCAGGCCGAGCAGGTAGTAGTTCTCGCCGTTGTACTGCTGCTCGGTGCCGGGCGCGAAGCTCATCGGCTGGCCGTCCATCTCGGCGACGACCTGGGCGGGCGTGGGGTGGCCGAACCGGCCGGCGACGAAGGAGGCCGGATCGTCCTCCCCGTCGTCCGTGGTGCCGCCGGGCAGGCCGCTGGTGTGGTCGAGCAGCTCGGCGACGGTGACCGGCGGGAGGCCGGCCGGGAGCAGCCCGGGAAGGTAGTGCTGGACGCTGCTGTCCAGGTCGACCTCGTGCTCGGCGACGAGTTGGAGCACCACCGCCGCCGTGAACAGCTTGGTGACGCTGCCGATCCGGAACCGCGCGTCGGTGCCGGCGGGCCGGCCGGTGGCCAGGTCGGCCGTACCGGAGGCGCCGCGCCAGCCGCCCGCGCTGCCCGTGACGTCGAGCAGCGCGGCCGTCACCCGGCTGTCCGGCAGCCCGCTGATGGACCGGCGCAGCGCGGCCGGGTCCAGCGGGGGCAGGGCGGCGGCGGACGCTCCCGCGCGCACCCCGGCGGCGGGGCGGGCGGGCGCGGCGACCGCGGTGGCCGCCGGGAGCGCGGCGGCCAGGGCGAGCGAGCCCGCCGCGAGGGCGACGAGCCCGCGACGCCGGCGCGAGCGGGCCGGCCGCGCGTCCCCGGGCGCGGCGGCACGGGCGCCGGTACCGGCGTTCGTACGGGTGTTGGTGCGGGTGTTGGTGCGGGTTGGTGCGGGTGTTGGTGCGGGGTTGGTGCGGGTGTTGGTGCGGTGACGGGTACGGGCCGTCTTCGGCATGGTCTCCCCCGGGAGGCTGCGGTGCGGGGTGCACCGGACGCTCACGAGTCTTCCGGGACCGGCCGCGGCGTTCATTGCGGCAGGCCACCGGAATCGGGGTGGCCCAGGCTCCACCCCCCGGCCCCGTTCCGGGGGGTGGAGGCCGCTCGGCGCCCTGGGACGGGCGCCGGGTCAGCCGCGCGCGGCGGTCGCCGGGGCGCCGTCGGAGGTGACGCCCCACTCGGAGGAGGTGGCGCCCGCGGCACCGCGCGAGGTGGTGCCGGACTCACCGCCGCCCTTGCCGAGGGGCGGCAGCGGCGGGCAGCTTGCCGCACTTGACGGGTGACTTGCCCTTGGCGACCCGCTTGCCGTCGACGTAGACCTTGCCGCCCACGACCTTGACCGTCGTCTTCGCCCGCCGCCTCGCGCCTGCCCGGCCGTGGCCGTCAGGGCGACCGAGCCCGCCGTGCCCACGACCGGACCCGGGGCGCCGCGGAGAGGGGACCCGGGCCACCCGGCGCGCCCTTGGCGATGCAGACGACGATCCCGCCCTTGCCGCCGGGCGGCAGCGGGGGCAGCTTGCCGCACTTGGCGTGCACCTGGCCCTTGGCGACCTGCTTGCCGTTGACGTACACCTTGCCGCCCACGACCTTGACCGTCGTCTTCCCGGCCGCCGCGGCCTTCCCGGCCGCGATCTTGCCGGCCACCGTCTTGCCGCACGCCGTCTTGCCGAACACCGCGAAGGCGCCGGCCGTGCCCGGCCTGCCCGCCAGGATGACCGCACCGGCCCTGCCCGCGAGCGTGCCCGCCTTCCCGGCGGTCGTGAGCGACGCCGCGCCGCCGGGGCCGGTCCTGACGACGCAGACGACGCGCTTGCCGTGGCCGGCCGCCGGGCCGCCGGCCGGCGCGGTGGTGGGCGAGGCGGCGCCGCTGGCCGACGCGCTCATCACCCCGGTCATGCCGAGGCCCGCCGTCAGGACCATGGCGGCCAGGACCCGCCCCTTCCCCGGATGGCTGTCCATGCTGAGCTTCATGCTCGACTCCCGTTGCTGCGTTGTTCCGTGGGCTGCCGACCGCCGGGGCCCGGCGGTCGACCGAAGCCTCGCCGGGGCCGCCTGAAGGGGGGCTGAAGACCGCGCGGATGATCTTCATGTTCGCCTTAGGCGCGCGGGCGCACGCTGTGCGGCGTGCGCATACTCGTGGTGGAAGACGAACACCGGCTCGCCGAACTGCTCAAGGACGGCCTGACCCGGGAGGGCTTCGCGGTCGATCTCGCCCACGACGGCCGCGACGGCCTGTGGATGGCGACCGAGCAGCCGTACGACGTGATCGTGCTGGACGTGATGCTGCCGTCCCTGAACGGCTACGGCGTCTGCGCGAAGCTGCGCGAGGCCGGGAACTGGACCCCGATCCTCATGCTGACCGCCAAGGACGGGGAGTACGACGAGGCCGAGGCGCTCGACACCGGGGCCGACGACTACCTCACCAAGCCGTTCTCCTACGTGGTGCTGCTCGCCCGGCTGCGCGCGCTGGTCCGGCGCGGCCTGCCGGAGCGGCCCGCGGTGCTGTCGGTCGGGGACCTCAGGGTCGATCCGGCCGGGCTGCGGTGCAGCCGCGGCGACGTGCGGATCGCGCTGACGCCCAAGGAGTTCGCGATCCTGCACTGCCTGGCCCGGCGGGCCGGCGAGGTGGTCACCAAGTCCGAACTGCTCTCCCGCGCCTGGGACTTCGCCTACGACGGCGACTCCAACGTGGTCGAGGTCTACATCAGCGCGCTGCGCCGCAAGATCGACCGGCCGTTCGGCCGCACCACCTTGACCACCGTCCGCGGCGCGGGCTACCGGCTGGAGCCCTGACATGGGAGTACGCCTGCGCACCACGCTGGCCGCCACCGCGGCGCTGGCCGTCGCGCTCTGCCTGGCCGCGGTCGCGCTGTTCGCCGCGCTGGACCACAGCCTGGCCCAGTCCACCAAGGACAGCGCGGTCCGGGACGCCAAGGCGAAGGAGTCCTTCCTGATCGCCAAGGGCGGCAGCCCGGGGAAGGCGGCGGCCGGCGCCCCGCAGGGAGCGGGCGGGGCGACCTCCCCCGCGGACGGCACCCGGAAGGTGTGGACCGACCCGCCGCCCTTCCCGCTGCCCGGCCCCACCTCGGTCCTCACCTCGGGTCCCGCCTCGGGCTACGGCACGGGCGGTACGGCGACGGGCGGTCCGGCGGTCGGCGGTACGGCGGCCGGGGGCGCCGCGTCCGGCAGCCCTGCCGGGCGGACCGGGCCCCGACAGCCCCGGAGCCGACGATCGAGAAGGGCTACGTCACCACGCTACGGCGCGAACGGCACCCTCGTCGTCAGCAAGGTGGTGGAGACCAAGCACGGCCAGGTCACCGTGACCGGCACCGCCCCGACCGCCCCCGCCCGCGCGGCGATGGCCACGCTCACCCGGCTGCTCGTCCCCGGCGTCCCCGTCCTGCTCGGGCTCGTCGCCCTGTTCACCTGGCTGGCCGTCGGCCGCGCGCTGCGGCCGGTCTCGGCGATCCGGGCGAAGGTCGCCGACATCACCGCGAACGACCTGCACGAACGCGTGCCCGAACCCGGCACCCGGGACGAGATCGCGGCGCTGGCCCGTACCGTCAACGCCACGCTGGACCGGCTGCGTACGGCCGTCGACGCGCACCGGCAGTTCGTGGCCGACGCCGCGCACGAGCTGCGCAGCCCGATGGCCGTGCTGCGCACCCGGCTCGAACTGGCCCGCCCCGCCGAGCGGCGGCTCGCCGCCGACGCGCTCGACGACGTCGCCCGCCTCCAGTCGCTCACCGCCGACCTGCTGCTGCTCGCCCGGCTCGACGCGAACGAGCCGGTGCGGGCGCGCGAACTCGACCTGGCGCAGCTCGTCGCCGAGGAGGCCACCCGCCGGCGCCCCCGCACCGACGTCGAGGTGACCCTGGACCTCAGCCCCGACCTGCTGGTCGACGGCTCCGCCGCCCACCTGCGCCGGCTGGTCGCCAACCTCGTCGACAACGCGGTACGGCACGCCGCCCGCTCGGTGCACGTCGCCCTGACCCGGGACGGCGCCGGCCGCGGCCTGCTCGACGTCACCGACGACGGGCCCGGCATCCCGCCCGAGCACCACGCCACCGTCTTCGACCGGTTCACCCGGCTCGACCACGCGCGTACCCGCGATACCGGGGGCTCCGGGCTCGGGCTGCCCATCGCCCGCGACATCGCTGCCGCTCACCACGCCACTCTCGTCGTCGTCCCCGCCCCCAAGGGCGCCCACCTCCGCGCGACCTTTTTCACGGGTGCGGGGTGCCCTTCGCCTGGCGGCGCCCTCTCCCACACGGACACCGGGCACCCATGCGCGGGCCGGCGCCACGTCCTTTAGCCGCGCAGGGCGCCCTTGCGGATGAGGACACCATGCCCTCCACGCGCGCGGGGTGCCCTTGCGTAAGGCGGTGCCACGTTTTTCAGGGGCGCGGGGAACTGCGCGACCAGCCCTCCACCGGGGCGCGCCGGGCCCGCAGACCCAGCCCCCGCGGCGAGGTCGCCGGACCACCGGCCGGTGGCCGGCTGAGCGCGCAGTTCCCCGCGCCCCTGATATGGCGCCCTCATCCGCAAGGGCACCCGGGCCTCCGGGGAAAACGCCAACCCTTGACGGCAACGGCACCCGGGCCTCCGGGGGAAGCGCCACCCTTGGCGGCAAGGGCACCCTGGCGGCGGGGGAGGGGAGCGCCCTCATCCGTGAGGGGATCGGGGGTGCGGGGCCGCGCGGCAGGCGATCAAGCTCAGCTCGGCGCCTCCGTAAGCATGCGCCACCCCGGCGCGTAGTTGCCGTGCAGGATGAGGGACGCGGCGCCGACCGCGACCACCGTGTCGCCGATGACGCTGCGCTCGATGGCGACCTTGCGGATGTGCCGGGCGATGTTGGTGCTGTTGACGGCCGCGTCGACCTCCTCGCACATGATGGCGTCGATGCCGCGCAGCGCCTCGCCGCCGAGCACCACCCGGCTGACGTCGAGCAGGCTCACCGCGCCGCGGGCGGCCTGGCCGACCCGGCGGGCGGCGCGGCGCACGACCTCACAGGCCACCGGGTCGCCGCGGCGGACCGCCCGGCGCACCATCCGCCAGTCGGCGCGCGCGGACGCGGCGGTGCCGACGAGGCCGGCCAGTTCGGCCTCGCGCGGACCGTAGGCGGCGCACAGGTCCTCGACGATGGCGGCCGGACTGACGTACGGGCCCAGGCAGTTGGTGCCGCCGCACTGGCAGAGCCGCTCGCCGGCCTCGACCGTCATATGGCCGAACTCCCCGGCGTTGCCCGAATCGCCGTGCAGCACCGTGTTGTTGAGGATGATCCCGGCGCCGACGCCGGTGCCCAGGTAGATGAACAGGAAGCTGCCGCCGCGCGCCTTGCCGCCGATCCAGCGCTCCCCGATGGCGGCGGAGGTGGCGTCGTTGTCCATCGCGACCGGCATGCCGGTGGCCTCGCCGAACATCTCCAGCAGCGGCACCCGCCCCCACGTGGGGAAGTTCGGCGGAGAGACGACGGCGCCCGCGAGGCCGTCGATCGGCCCGGGCGCCGCCACGCCGGTGCCGAGCAGCCGGGCGGGGTCGATGCCGGCTCTGGCCACCAGCCGCCGGATGGCGACCGCCACGCGCTCGACCACGTCCGCCGGGTCGCCGGGCGCGGTCAGCCGCAACCGGCGGCCGACCAGCACCTGGCCCGCCAGGTTGACCACCACGATCACGGCCGCGTCCGGATCGAGGTGCACGCCGACCGCGTACGCCCCGTCGGCGCGCTGCGAGAGCAGGGTGCGCCGCTTGCCTCCGCTGGAGGGGGCGTAGCCGGATTCGGAGACCAGGCCGGCGTCGAGCAGCCGCCGCACCACGTTGGAGACGGTCTGGTTGGTCAGGCCGGTGAGGGGGCCCAGTTCGACCCGGCTCACGGGGCCACGGGTGCGGATGGCGTCGAGCACGACCGCCTGGTTGTAGCCGCCTACCCGGGGGAGATTTGTCCCGCCCTGCGTCACCTCGCGCCTCCTGATTCCCCCGGTCACAGGCCCTTACACCTGGAGCTCGCGGCGAAAGTTTACATGCGCGGAACGTTGACTTACTCCATCCATTGGATTTAGCTGTCGCACCAGCAAGGGCCCACAGTGCCCTGGCGATCGGGGGCCGCCCGAGGACGGGAAGCCCGCGACCACCCCGCATGCCCGTCGGGTTCCTGTCCGGAGGCTTCACTGTGCGTACGAAAATTCTCGCGGCCGCGATCGCCACAGCCGCCGTCGCCACGACTGTCGCGGGCTGCGGCGGTTCCTCGGGGAGTTCGAGCAAGACGATCAAGGTGGTCTACGAGCAGCAGCTCAACAACGCCAACAAGGTGCAGGCGAACTTCCTGGGCCCGATGGTGAAGTCCTTCGAGAAGGCGAATCCGGGCACCACCGTCAAGCTCATCCCCGTCACGGCCTCCGAGAACGACTACTACACCAAGATCCAGCTCATGATGCGGTCCCCCGTCACCGCCCCCGACCTGGTGTACGAGGACACCGCGACGATCAACTCCGACATCGCCAGCGGCTACCTCCAGCCCATCGACAGCTACCTGAAGTCCTGGTCGGACTGGGGCGAGTTCGCCGCCGCCTCGCAGAAGGCCGTGGCGTCCACCAAGGACGGCAAGGTGTACGGCATTCCGGACAGTACGGACACCCGTGGCCTCTGGTACAACAAGAAGCTCTTCACCGAGGCGGGCATACCCGTCCCGTGGCAGCCCAAGACCTGGGCGGACGTGCTCAGCGCGGCCCGCACCCTCAAGGCCAAGGAGCCGGGCGTCACCCCGCTCAACGTCTACACCGGCACCGCGGGCGGCGAGGCGTCCTCCATGCAGGGCTTCGAGATGCTGCTCTACGGCACCCCGGCCGGCGACAACTCGCTCTACAACGCGACCCAGAAGAAGTGGGTGGTCGGCAGCCAGGGCTTCAAGGACGCCCTCCAGTTCGTGCAGACCGTCTACGGCACGCACCTGGGCCCGACCCCGCAGCAGGCGCTCGGCGCCAACTTCGGCACACAGGTGGGCACCCAGCTCATCCCCGACAGCAAGCTCGCCATCAACCTGGACGGCTCGTGGTCGCCCAACAGCTGGCTGCGCACCGGCCCCAAGCCGTGGACGCAGTGGCAGTCGACGATGGGCATGGCCGCGATGCCCACCCAGAACGGCCAGGCGCCCGGCAAGGTGAGCATGTCCGGCGGCTGGGCCTGGTCGATCCCGTCGAAGGCGAAGAACGCGAGCCTGGCCTTCAAGTTCGCCGCCTTCCTGGAGAGCGAGAGCGGCTCGGCGAAGTGGAACGCGGTCAACGCCAACATCACGCCCCGCAAGGACTCGGCGACCGACCCGACGTACCTGAACTCGCTGCCCACCAACAAGTTCTTCACCGCGCTGCTCGCCTCCACCCACTACCGCCCCGGGCTGCCCGCGTACACGCAGGTGTCCACCGCGATCCAGAAGGCGATGGAGTCCGTCACCACCGGCCAGGCGTCGGTCGACAAGGCGGCCGCCACGTACGACAGTGACGTCAAGACCGCGGTCGGTGGCGACAACACCGTGCAGAGCCAGTGACAAGCGCCACCGCGGCCCCCGGCCCGCGGACCGGGGAGGCCGGCGACGCCATCGGCGGCCGGCCCTCCGGCCCGGCCGCCTGGGCCCGCAGCCTGCTGCGCGGCATGCCGCTGCTGCCGGCGACCGTCCTGCTGGTGGTGTTCCTGGCCGGGCCGATCGGGTACTGCGTCTACTACGCGTTCACGAACATGCAGCTCACCGGGTCGTCGGGCACCTCGTTCATCGGGTTCGACAACTTCACCCGGGCGTTCAAGGACCCGCAGTTCATCAACTCGGTCAAGCTCACCCTGGTGTTCGTGATCGGCTCGGCCGTGATCGGGCAGAACACCCTCGGGCTCGCGCTGGCCGTGCTGATGGAGAAGGCGTCCAAGCCGGTCAGGTCGCTCACCAGCGGCGTGGTCATCTCGGCGTGGGTGCTGCCCGAAGTGGTCGCCGGCTACCTGATGTACGCGTTCTTCTTCCAGCAGGGCTCGCTCAACGCGATCCTGCGCTTCGCGCACCTGCCGCAGCAGAACTGGCTCTACACACTGCCGATTCTGGCCACCTGCATCGCCAACGTGTGGCGCGGCACGGCCTTTTCGATGATGGTCTTCTCGGCCGCGCTCAACGACGTGCCGCGCGAGCTGGTCGAGGCCGCCGAGGTGGACGGCGCCGGGCCCTGGCAGCGGCTGTGGCGGGTCACGCTGCCGGTCATCCGCCGCTCGATCATGACCAACCTGATGCTGATCACGCTCCAGACGCTCTCCGTCTTCGGCCTGATCTTCACCATGACCCACGGCGGACCCGGCAACAAGAGCGAGACGCTGCCGATCTTCATGTACCAACAGGCGTTCTCCAACAGCCTGATCGGCTACGGCACGGCCATCGCGCTCGTCCTGCTCGTGGTGGGCGCCCTGTTCTCGGCCGTGTACATCCGCATGCTGAAGCTGGAGGAGGACTGATGGCCGTCACCGACAGCCCTCGTACCGTGGCCGCTAGGCCGCGCAACGCCGGGATCGCCCGCGGCCACGACCGGCGCAGGCGGGCCCGTACGTCCAAGCTCGTGATCAACGCCGTGCTGCTGGCCGTCTCGGTGGCCTACGTGGTGCCGCTGCTGTGGATGCTGCTCGCGTCGGTCAACGCGCACGCCGACTTCCGGCTGTCCGTGCCCTCGCCGACCACGCAGAACTTCAGCAAGGTGCTCAACACCGACACCACCTTCCGGCCGATGCTCAACGGCCTGCTGCTGTGCGGCGGGGCGACCGTGCTGTGCGTGGTCTGCTCGATCCTGGCCGCCTACCCGCTGTCGCGGTACCGGTCCCGGCTGCGCCGCCCGTTCCTCTACACCATCCTGTTCTCCACCGGCCTGCCGATCACCGCCGTGATGATCCCGGTCTACAGCATGTTCGTGCAGGTCAACCTGATCGACTCGATGCCCGGCACGACGCTGTTCCTCGGCGCGTCCGCGCTGCCGTTCGGCATCTGGCTGATGAAGAACTTCATGGACGGCGTGCCGATGGTGCTGGAGGAGGCGGCCCGGATCGACGGCGCCGGCTCCATGCAGGTGCTCTGGCGGATCGTGCTGCCGCTGATGTGGCCGGGCGTCATCGTGGTGACGATCTTCACCTTCATCGGGATGTGGGGGAACTTCTTCGTCCCCTTCATCCTGCTGCTCACCCCGGAGAAGCTGCCCGCCTCGATCAGCGTCTTCAACTTCCTCAGCGCGCACGACCAGACGCAGTACGGCCAGCTCTCGGCCTTCTCGATCCTCTACTCCGTACCCGTGGTCCTGCTCTACCTCATCCTGGCCCGCAGGCTCGGTGGCGGATTCGCCCTGGGCGGGGCCCTCAAGGGCTGAGGGCCCGCGATCCCGGCCCGGCCGCCCGCACCCAGGGCCCCGGGCCAGTCCGCCGCGTTCCCCTGACTCAACGGAGACAGCTTCGATGCACAACAACCCCGAACTCACCGAGCAGCGGCTTGCCCGGGTGCTGCACCAGCGCCTGCTCCCCGCGGTCCACGCCCGGTCGGTGCCGCTCACCGTCGAGGTCTGGCACGTGCCCGGCGAACCGGTGCCGGTACGGGACGCGCTGGCCGCCGAGTACGGCCCGGCGCGGGTGGGCGACCGGTGGGGCCCGGCCTGGTCCACGAGCTGGTTCCGGGTCAGCGGCACCGTCCCGCAGGAGTGGGCCGGGCTGCCCGTGGAGGCCGTGCTCGACCTCGGATTCGGCACCACCTCGCCCGGCTTCTCCACCGAGGGGCTGGTCTACCGGCCCGACGGCACCGCGGTGAAGGCCGTCAACCCGCGCAACTCCTGGCTGCCGGTGACCGGTTCCGGCGACCGGCGGCGAGGAGTTCGTCCGCTACATCGAGGCGGCGGCCAACCCCGTCGTCATGCACGAGAACCCCGAACTCACCTTCGCGCCCACGCCGGTCGGCGGGCGCGCCCGGTGGCTCCAGGACGACGGCGTCGCCGACGGCGAACCGCTGTACCGGCTGCGGCGGATGGACCTGGCGGTCTTCGACGCCGAGGTCTTCGCGCTGGTGCAGGACCTGGAGGTGCTCGGCCAGCTCATGCGCGAGCTGCCCGAGCAACTGCCGCGCCGCTGGCAGATCCTGACCGCTGTCGAGCGCGCGCTGGACGCCGTCGACCTCCAGGACATCCCCGGCACCGCGGCCGCCGCCCGCGCCGCGCTGGCCCCGGCGCTGGCCGCGCCGGCCGCGCGACAGCGCGCACCGGATCTCCGCGATCGGGCACGCGCACATCGACTCGGCGTGGCTGTGGCCGCTGCGCGAGACCGTGCGCAAGGTGGCCCGTACCGTCTCCAACGTCACGCAGCTGCATGGACGACCACCCCGAGTTCAAGTTCGCCATGTCGCAGGCCCAGCAGCTCGCCTGGCTCAAGGAGCACCGGCCCGAGGTGTACGCGCGGGCCCAGGAGAAGGCGAAGACCGGGCAGTTCCTCCCGGTCGGCAGCCTGTGGGTGGAGCCCGACACGAACATCACCGGGGGTGAGGCGCTGGCCCGGCAGTTCGTGCACGGCAAGCGGTTCTACCTGGACGAGTTCGGGGTCGAGACCGAGGAGATGTGGCTGCCGGACACCTTCGGCTACAACGCGGCGCTGCCGCAGCTGATGAAGCTGGCCGGGGTGCGGTGGTTCCTCACCCAGAAGATCTCCTGGAACACCACCAACAAGTTCCCGCACCACACCTTCCAGTGGGAGGGCATCGACGGCACCCGGATCTTCAGCCACTTCCCGCCC
This sequence comes from uncultured Actinomycetota bacterium, assembly GCA_963820715.1. Lineage (GTDB taxonomy): Bacteria > Actinomycetota > Actinomycetes > Streptomycetales > Streptomycetaceae > Actinacidiphila. The sequence goes on from CAWGAU010000020.1 coordinate 84,625, forward strand.
GTCGACACCTACAACAGCGACCTGTCCGGCGCCGAGATCGCCCACAGCGTGCGGAACTTCCAGGACAAGGCGGGCGCCGGCCGGTCGATGGCGCCGTTCGGCTACGGCGACGGCGGCGGCGGCCCCACCCGCGAGATGCTGGCCCGCGCCGCGCGGCTGGCCGACCTCGAAGGCTCGGCGAAGGTCGCCATCGAGACGGCCCGCGGACTTCTTCGCCGCGGCCGAGGCGGAGTACCCCGACGCGCCGGTGTGGGTCGGCGAGCTGTACCTGGAGTTCCACCGCGGCACCCTGACCAGCCAGCTCGCCACCAAGCAGGGCAACCGGCGCAGCGAGCACCTGCTGCGCGAGGCCGAACTGTGGGCGGCCACCGCCGCGTTGCGCACCGGCGCCGACTACCCGTACGAGCAGTTGGACCGGATCTGGAAGACCGTGCTGCTGCACCAGTTCCACGACATCCTGCCCGGCACCGTCGATCGCCTGGGTGCACCGGGAGGCCGAGCAGACCTACGCGGACATCGCCGGCGAGCTGAACGGCATCATCGACGGCGCGCAGCGCGCGCTGGCCGGGCCGCCCGACGCCGACGGCGGCACGGTGGTCTTCAACTCCGCGCCGCACGGCCGGGCCGGGGTGCCCGCGCTCGGCGGCGCGGTACGCGGCGGCCGGCCCGCCGCGGTCCGGCCGGTCCCCGCGGACGGCGGCTTCGTCCTGGACAACGGCCTGGTCCGGATCGTCATCGACGACCGCGGCCTGGTCACCTCCGCCTACGACCTGGCCGCCGGGCGCGAGGCGGTCGCGCCGGGCGCCGCCGCCAACCTCCTCCAACTGCACCAGGACTTCCCCAACAAGTGGGACGCCTGGGACATCGACGCCTTCTACCGCAACACCGTGCGCGACCTCACCGACGCCGACGAGGTCGCCGCCGCGGGCGACGCCGTCCGGGTCGTGCGCACCTTCGGCGACTCCCGGATCGAGCAGACCCTCAGCCTGGACGAGGGGTCGTACCGGCTCGACATCGACACCGTCGTGGACTGGCAGGAGCGGGAGAAGCTGCTCAAGGCCGCCTTCCCGCTGGACCTGCGGGCCGCGCACACCAGCGCGGAGATCCCGTTCGGCCACATCGAGCGGCCCACCCACACCAACACCAGTTGGGACGCGGCCAAGTTCGAGGTGTGCGCGCACCGCTTCCTGCACGTCGGCGAGCGCGACTGGGGCGCCGCCCTGGTCAACGACTCCAGTTACGGCCACGACGTCACCCGCGACGTGCGGCCGGACGCCGGGACGACCACGACGGTGCGGCTGTCGCTGCTGCGGGCGCCGTCGCTTCCCCGACCCGGACACCGACCAGGGCACCCACCACCTGCGGTACGCCCTCGTGCTGGGCGCCGGCATCCCCGAAGCGGTGCGCGAGGGCTACCACTTCAACCTGCCCGAGCGCGCGGTGCCCGGCGCCGCCGAGGTCGCCCCGCTGGTCACCGTCGACGACGACGCGGTGGTGGTGTCCGCCGCCAAGCTCGCCGACGACCGCTCGGGCGACGTCGTCGTCCGCCTCTACGAAGGGCACGGCGCCCGCACCCGCGCCATCCTGCGCCCGGGCTTCGCCCTGGCCCGGGTGGCGGTCACCGACCTGCTGGAACGCCCCGTCGAGGACTCCGCCGCCCACACCGCGGGGCCCGACGGCGCGGTCGCCCTGACGCTGCGCCCCTTCCAGATCCTGACCCTGCGCCTCACCCCGGCCCGCGCCTGACCTCCCCCCCGGGCCCGGTAGGACAGCCGGGGCGGCACGGAGTGCTGTCGGTCAGCACCCCATGCCGCCCCGGCCGCCGTCCGGCGGCGGAGGCGTACCCGGTCAGGAGTAGAAGTTGCGCTGCCAGCGGTGCCCGGCGAGAAGGGCGAGGCGGTCGGCGCTGAGGAGGCGGCCGTCGCTGACGGCGGTGTTGCGGTCGACGTTGCGGACGGTGCGCATGCCCGGGATGACCGTGGAGACGGCCGGGGCGGTCAGGACGTAGCGCAGCGCGGTCTCGGCGAGGTCGGCAACCTCGATGCCGAGGTCCGCGGTGAGCGCCCGCACCCGCTGCTCGACCTGGGCCGGGCGGTCGCCGCGGAAGTAGCGGTTGCGGAAGTCGCCCTCGGGGAAGGTCGCGCCGGCGGTGATCGCGCCGGTCAGCCCGCCCTCGTCCAGCGCGACCCGGACGATCACGCCGACGCCGTGCTCCTGGCAGGCGGGGAAGAGGGACTCCGCGGGCGCCTGGTCGAAGATGTTGTGGATCACCTGGACGGTGTCCGCCACCCCGCTGCGGACCAGCGCGAGGGCGTTGTCCGGCTGGTGGTCGTTGATCGAGACGCCGAACAGCCGGATCTTCCCCTCCGCCTTGAGGTCGGCGACGGTCTCCAGCCAGTCGCCGCGGCCCATCCACTCGTCGCTCCACACATGGAACTGGAGCACGTCGAAGTGGTCGAGCCCGCTGGTGCGCAGGCTGGTCTCCAGGCTGCGCCGGATGTGGTCGCCGGGGAACGCGTCGGCGGGGTCCACGCCGTCGGGGGCCGGCCATGTCCGGTTCTTCGGCGGGACCTTGGTGGCCACGAGGATGTCGTCACCGGCCCGCTCGCGCACCACGCGGCCGACGATGCGCTCGCTCTCGCCGTAGCCGCGGGCGGTGTCGATGAGGTTCACGCCGAGGTCGACGGCCCGGTGCAGGGCCCGTACCGACTCGTCCTCGCTCGCCCCCACCCACCCCGACGCGCCGATGCCCCAGGCGCCGTAGCCGATCTCCGACACCCGCAGTCCGCTGCGTCCCAGTTCGCGATAGCGCACAGTCGTCCTTTTCCTCTTCGGTTCTGCTCGGCCTGAGTTGATGGGAATGGGTGTGAATCGGTGGGTGTACGTGGTCGGTTGCTGTGAATCGGCGTCCAACTGCCGGTGCCGGTGCGGGCGCCGGTACCGCTCAGAGCGCGCCGAGTTCGGCGAGTTCGCCCGGTGTGAGGGTGAGGTCGGCCGCCGCGACGGAGTCGGTGATGGTCTCCGGGCGGCTGGAGCCCGGGATGGGGACCACCACCGGGGACAGGCTGAGCATCCAGGCCAGGCAGACCCGCTGCGGGCTGACCCCGTGGGCGGCGGCGACCTTGGCGAAGGGGGCGTAGGCGGAGCCGAGTTCGGCGGCGCGGGTGATGCCGCCCAGCGGGCTCCAGGGCAGGAAGGCGATGCCCAGTTCGTCGCAGAGCGCCAGTTCGGCGTCGCTGGAGCGGAAGGCGGGCGAGAACTGGTTCTGCACCGACACCAGCCGGCCGCCGAGGATCTCGCCGGCCTGCCGGATCTGGTCCGGGTCGGCGTTGGAGACCCCGGCCATCGCGATCTTGCCCTCGTCGAGCAGTTCGGCGACGGCGCCCACCGACTCCGCGTACGGGACGGCCGGGTCGGGCCGGTGGAACTGGTACAGGCCGATCGCCTCCACCCCGAGCCGCTTCAGCGACGCCTCGCAGGCCCGCTTGAGGTACTCGGGCCGGCCGTCCTGCGTCCAGGAGCCGTCGCCCGGGCGCAGATGGCCGCCCTTGGTGGCGACCAGCACCTCGGAGCCGAGGGCGTGCGAGGCCAGCGCCTTGGCGATCAGCGACTCGTTGTGCCCGACCTCGCCGGCGTGCAGGTGGTACGCGTCGGCGGTGTCGATGAAGGTCACCCCGGCGTCGAGCGCGGCGTGGATCGTGGCGACGGACCGGGCCTCGTCCGGCCGCCGTTCGATCGACATGGGCATACCGCCCAGCCCGATCGCACTGACCTGGACGGTACCGATGCGGCGGCTCTGCATGGGCTCACGCCTTTCTGTCCGCGGGACGCGCACGGAACGCCGTACGCGTCCTCCACCTTCGCCCCGCACCCGCTCAGTCGTCCAATAGAAGAGAGCGAACGTACTCATGAGCCCGGTCGCTGAATCGCACCCCGCCCCGTACGCCCCGCGCCGTACAACGCAGCCGTCCCCCCTCGCCGCGCGGGCGAGGGGGGACGGGGTGCGTGCCGGGACTCACCCGGACTCGCGCGGACTGCGCGACGCGCGCGGCTTACGTGTAGTAGCCGAACAGGTCCGCGATCACGTCCACGGAACCGGAGTTGACGTGGAAGTCGACCTTGCCGTCGACCACCGGGACGGTGACCAGATTGGCGATGGTCTGGCCCTTCGACCAGTTGAGGTTGGACGAGGTGGGCTGGGCCTGCCCGTCGGGCCACACGGTCAGGACGCCGCCGCCGACGGAGCCGTTGACGACCGTGACGTTGAGCACGACGGCCTTCGCGCCGGCCAGCACGTTGCCGTCGGCCAGGCTGAGCGACAGCGAACCCGTCGAGGTCAGGGCGCCCGCCGCGGGCGCGCCCGTGCCCGAGCGGGTGTCGAGCAGCCGGCTCGGGCCGGCCGCGTGGAAGACCGCGCCCGCGCCGCCCGCCGCGTAGTAGCCGAAGACGTCGGCCACGAAGTGCACCGTGCCCGAACTGGCGTTGTACAGATCCACCTTGCCGTCCGCGCCCACCGGCAGGACCACCAGGTTCGGCACCGACTGCCCGGCGATCCAGTTGATGTTGGACGAGGTCGGGCGGGCCGTGCCGTCCGGGTACGCGATCAGGTGGCCGGCCGTGGTCGGCTTGGTGGCCGTGACGTTGAGCACGACGGACTCCGCACCTGTGGCCGGGACGCCGCCGGCGCCCGCGACGGTCACCGCGACCGCCGAGTTCGCCTTGACCGGCGTCGTGGTGGACACCCCGATCTTCGCCCGGGTGTCCAGGATGCGGGCCGGGCCGACCGGGAAGTACGTGGCGCCGGTGGTCTCGGTGGAGAAGTAGCCGAAGACGTCGGCCACGAAGTGCACCGTGCCCGAACTGGCGTTGTACAGATCCACCTTGCCGTCCGCGCCCACCGGCACGATCACCAGGTTGGGCACGGTCCGCCCGGTCACCCAGTTGAGGTTGGAGGAGCTGGGCCGGGTCGTGCCGTCCGGGTACGCGATCAGGTGGCCGGCCGTGGTCGGCGCGACCGCGGTGGTGTTGAGCACGATCGCGGTCAGGCCCGAAGCCGGCACCGCGCCGCCCGCACTGCCCGCGACCTTCAGCGACACCAGGCTGTTCGCCTTGACCGGCGTGGTCGTGGACACCCCGATCTTCGCCCGGGTGTCCAGGATGCGCGCCGGGTTCACCGAGGTGAAGGTGCCGGCCGGCTGCTGCGGCCTCGACTTGCACAGCGCCGGGATGATGCTGCGGGCGTGCGGGGTGCCGAGCCCGGTGGTCATGTCGTAGCCGCTGCCGGCCGGGTACGTGCTGCCGGCCGGCATGTCGGCGTGCGGCAGGTAGTTGGTGCCGTCCACCACGTCGCGGAAGGCGGTGGCGGGCAGTTGGTACAGCGCCGGGTCGACGAAGCCGACCGGGCCGTCGGCCGCGCACGACAGGTCCTGGTCGGCCTGGGCGACGAGCGCCGCCCAGGTCGGGGACGCGCCGCTGGTGCCGCCGATGATGGCCCAGTCCTGGGCGCCGTTCGTCTCCTGGCCGTTGGCGAGCAGATAGCCCGTCCCGGGGTCGGCGAGCGCCGAGACGTCCGGGACCTGGCGGCAGGCGTGGCTCGCGTCCGCCGCGCAGGCGTCGGTGTAGTCGGGGCCGGTGACGCCCGCCTGGTAGCCGGTGGCCGCGTCGAGCGAGAAGTGCTCGGAGACCCCGCCGCCGGTGGCGCCGCCCTGCTGGTTCCAGGTCGACTGGTTCGTGCCGCCGGAGCCGGTCATGTTGGTGCCGCCGACGCCGAGGACGTACGGCTGGCTCGCCGGGTCGTCGGTGGACAGCAGCAGGCCGTTGGGGCCGTCGTCGTTGCTGCCGTCGCCGTCGGCGTCGTACCAGCAGTCGGCGGACCCGCTGTCGCCGGTCGCGGCCGTGACCGTCTGGCCCTGGGCCGCCGCCTGCTCGAAGATCAGGCTCTCGGCGTCCATGAACGAGGGCGGGGTGTCCAGTTCGCAGCCGCCCCAACTGCTGGAGAGCACCTGGGCGCGGTTGTCGTCGACCATCTTCTGGTAGACGTCCAGGACGTTCTGGTACGTGGCGCCGGCGGCGTCCGGGCCCTGGTAGACGAGCAGGGACGCCTGCGGGACGAGGCCGATCAGGTCCTCGATGTCGAGCGCCGACTCGATGCCGACGTCGGCGGCCGGGTTCGCGGCGGCCTTCGGGCCGCCGTCCACCTTGACCGCGCTGACCGGCACCTTGGTGCCGTAGCAGGACTGGTAGGCGGCGACGTCCTTGGTGCTGTAGTTCTCCAGCTCGAAGACGCCGACGGTCACGCCGGTGCCGACGTTCGGCTGGTCGGCCATGCCGTACGCGCTCGCCAGGGACCGCGCGCTCCAGTAGTCCTGGGTGTCGGAGTAACCGTTCTGGGACAGCAGCGACTTGATGCTGCTGCACAGCGTCGGTGTCTTCCCGTTCACCCGGGGCGCGACCGCGTTCCCGGACGGCGCCGCGGCAACCTTCGCCTTCGGGTCCACCGTGAAGTGCGGGTGCAGTTGGGCCGCCGTGGTCAGGCCGGTGATGCCGGTGATCACGGGCGCGACGCCGGCCGCGACCGCGGGCGCCGAGGTGTTGGTCACCCCGGAGCGGCCGTCGGAGGTCCGGTAGCCGGTGAACCCGGTGTCGAACGCCTTCGCCGCGGCGCCGACCGTGGTGCGCACCGGCAGGGTCAGCCCGTCGGCGGCCAGCGGCCCGGGCTTGAGTCCCTGCGCCTTGAGCGCGGCCGTGACGCGGTCCACCGCGGCACCGCTCGCACCGAAGGCCGCGCCGAACCGGCCGGTCTTCAGGTAGTGGTGGAACAGCGGCGAGCCGGGCGTCGACACGTCGGCGATGAACTTCTTCAGCCCGGCCGGGTCGCGCGGCGACAGCACCACGCCCAGGTCGATCGGGGTGTCGCCGGCCGGGGCGGCCGTGCGGACGGCTCCGCGCGGCAGGTGCGGCGCGGAGCCGAGGCGCTGCGGCGCGGGGGTCGGCGAGGTGTCGGCCAGGGCCGCCGGGGCGGCCGCGGCGATCATCGCCAGGGTCGTGGCGGCCACCGCGCCGCCGATCAGCGCGGTGCGGGTGCGGGAGGGTCTGGCCCTCCGCGCCGAGCGGGATGCCATGTCGCGGGCAGCTATGCCCATGCACTGTCTCCTTCGGGGTACGCGTCAACTGGCCGCGCGGGCGCGGCGGTACCCCGGAGGGCGCCGGCCGTCACGGCGGACGGCGCGGCGCAGGTGCGGCTGAAGTGTCGGTCCCCCCAGGCGCGGACAGCGGTCCGCGCTGGAATGTCGTAGCCCCCCCGGCGGTATCACCCCGGAAAGGACGACCGGTCCTCCCACCGTGAACTGCCAGCGTTGCTTTCTATCAGGTGTAGGGGCGAATCGGACGATCAGGTGTGCGATATTTACCTGTTCTTGGTACGGGGTTGATGCGGGACAGGGGTGGGGGCCACGGCTTCGCCCCGGGGTGGCACCCGGGAGCGGACCGAACCGCCCCTCCCCGGAGCCTTACCCGGGAAGCGGGCTGAGGTGGAGGCCGGCCAGGCGCCAGGCGTCGGGAGCGCGGACCGCGATCTGGGTGACGCGGAAGCGGCCGTCGGCCGGCGTCCCCCGGTAGGCGGCCCGCTGGTCGAGGACGCCGAGGACGACCGCCGTGCCGTCGCCGTACTCCCGGAGACCGGTCACCTCCCAGCTCAGGTCGTACGTGGCGAAGTCGCCGGCGCGGTAGCGGTCGAGCCACTGGTCGCGGTCGAGGACGAAGCCGAGCGGGCCGACGAGCGCGAAGTCGTCGGTCGCCAGGGCCGCCAGCGCGTCGGCGTCGCCGCCGAGTTCGGCCTCGGCCCAGCGGGCGCCGAGGGTGCGGATCTGGTCCGTGGTGCTGGTCATGGCTCCTCCGTACGGGGTGGGCGCGGCCGGCGAGGGCCGCGGTGGGTCCGGACTCCGGGCCGTATCGGGTCCGGACAGGGCTTCGGGGGGCGGGACTCGGGGCAGGCCGGGTTCGCGGGAGCGGGCGGATCAGGGGCGGGGCGCGTCCATCGGCCGGCCCTGCCGGTACATCTGCGGCGGCTTCACGCCCGCGAACTGCCCGCCGTCGACGGGCAGCACGGTCCCGGTGACGAACGACGCCTGACCGGAGCACAGCCACAGCACGGTCGCCGCCACCTCCTGCGCCCGCCCGACCCGGCGCATCGGCGTCGACTCCGCGGCGAGTTGCTGGGCCCGCTCGCCCGCGGCCGCCAGGTGGTGGGTGAGGATCGGGCCGGGCGCCACCACGTTGACGCGCACGCCCTGGTCGGCGTAGTCGAGCGCGGCGACCTGGGTGAGCGCGATGATCCCGGCCTTGGCGGCGGTGTACGCGCCGAGGTTGGCGACGCCGTGCAGGCCGGCGACCGAGGCCATGTTGACGATCGCGCCGCCCGTACCGCCCGCGAGCATCGCCGGGATCTGGTACTTCATGCCGAGGAAGGTCCCGCGCACATTGGTGCGGATCGCGCGGTCGAACCCCTCGGGGTCGATCTCGGCCAGCGGGGCGGGCATCGGCCCGTCGGTGGCGTTGTTGAACGCGGCGTCGAGCCGTCCGTACGCCTCCAGCGCGGTCGCGACCAGCCGCTCGGAGCCGGCCGCGTCGCCGACGTCGGTGGTCACGGCGGCGGCCCGGCCGCCGGCCGCCCTGATCTCCTCGGCGACCGACTCGACCGCCGCGGTGTCACGGGCCCCGAGCACCACGGCCGCGCCCGCCCGGGCGAAGTCCCTGGCCGTCTGCGCGCCGATCCCCTTGCTGGCGCCGGCCACGAGCGCGACCTTCCCGGCGAACGGCCCCCCGGCCGGCCCGTCCGGTGCGGCCCGTACGGACGGCGCGATCGGCACGGTCGGCTGTACCTCGGACATGGTCGGGCCTTCCCTTCGGGCGGTGTGCTCCTCGCCATGAACGTTAGACATCTCACGATTAGATGTCAAACGATTCGATGTCTATCGATGAGGTAGCATCGGGCCATGCCGCGCCCTGCCCAGACCCCCATCGGCCTGCACCTCACGAGCACCGCCAGGTTCGTGGGCCGCGCCTTCGACGAGGCGCTGGCCGCCGTCGGCGGTTCGACGCCGGCCTGGCTGGTCCTCATCTCGCTCAAGACACGGCAGCTCGGCAACCAGCGCGAGCTCGCCGACGCCGTCGGCATCCGCGGGGCGACGCTGACCCACCACCTCAACGCCATGGAGGACGACGGCCTGGTGGTCCGCCGGCGCGACCCGGCCAACCGCCGCGTCCAGCAGGTCGAACTCACCGCCAAGGGCGAGACCGCCTTCGCCGCGATGCGCGACGCCGCCCTCGCCTTCGACCGGCGGCTGCGCCGCGGGCTGTCGGCCGAGGAGGCGGAGGTGTTCACGAGCGTGCTCGACAAGCTGCGGGCCAACGCCGCGGACTGAGGCCCGCCGCTGGGCCGGCCGCCCGCCCCGTCCGAAGGCCCGCGAGCCCGCGGGGTTAGCCTCGGCGGAGGACTCGGGGGAGAGAAGAAGGAGGACGTGATGGCTGGGGTACCGGCAAGTGTCATCGCCGCTGGCGGACTGGTCGGCGGCTACGGGGTCGCCCGGTGGACGGGGAAGCGCGCGCTCGGCGGCGTCGCGCTGGCCGCGGCGGGCGCGCTCGCGGCCCGCGAGTGGAACCAGCGGGCCGGCGCCGGTGTCGCCGCGGCCCTGACCGGGTCGTACGTCGCCGCGTTCGCCGGGTCGCACCCGCTGGCCAAGCGGATCGGCGCGTGGCCCGCGGTGTTCGCCGTCGCGGGCGGCGTGGCCACGGCCTCCTGGGCGGCGACGGGCCGGCGCGCCCGCGGCTAGGGTCGCCGGAAGGGTCCACCGGTTCGCGACGCCCCGCACGGCACCTCGCCGCGTCGACCGTCCGAAGGCCCGGTCCGGGGACGGCCCGCTACGAGGACGACGCCCCCGGTCGCGGCGGCGGGGGAGGCGCCCGCACCGCCTTGCGATCCGGGAGCACCCCGGCCGCCGGACCGGGGAGCACCGGACGCCGCGGCCTCCGCCATCCGGGCGGACGGCGCCGTCGGTCGGTCACGGCCGGGGCCGCGCTCACGGTCAGCCGGTCGTGGCGGCGAAGGGGCCGTCCGCGGCGAACGCGAGCCGCGCGAAGTTCTCGCCGATGCGGCGGTGCCCCGCGGGGTCGGGGTGGACCTCGTCGGGCAGCGGCAGTTCGGCGTAGTCCGCCTCCCCGTAGAGGTCGCGGCCGTCGAGGTAGTGCAGGTTCGGGTCGTCGGCCGAGCGCTGCTCGACGATCCGGGCGAGTTCGGCGCGGATGACGTTGAGCGTCAGGCGCCCGGCGGCGCGTTCGGCCGGGTCGCCGGTGGCCCTGAACCGCGGGGTCCCGCCGCTGAAGTCGGGTGCGAGGGGGCCCGGGGTGTCCTCGTGGACCGGGCACAGCACGGCGGACACGACCAGCAGCGGCGTGGTCGGATGCCCCTCGCGGACGGTGTCGAGGAAGCCGTGGACCGCCGGGCCGAAGACACGCAGGCGCATCGCGTCGGCGTTGACGATATTGATGCCGATCTTGACGCTGATCAGGTCCGCGGCGGTGTCCCGCATCGCGCGGGCGGTGAACGGGTCGAGCAGCGCGCTGCCGCCGAATCCCAGATTGACCAGTTCCACCCCGCCCCGGGCGGCGGCCAGGGCCGGCCAGATGGCGGTCGGGTGCGCGGCGTTCGAGCCGTGGCTGATCGAACTGCCGTGGTGCAGCCACACCCTGCGCCCGCTGTCCGGCGCCGGCTCGACCGGGGCGTCGGTGCGCAGGGCGATCAGCTCGGTGACCTCGGTATGGGGCAGCCAGATCTCGACGGCCTTGTCACCCGCGGGCAGTCCGGTGAACCGGGCGGTGCCGGGAGGCCCTTCGTCCAGTTCCACGGACCCGGTGGACAGGTCGAGCGTGTGGACCCTGCCGCCGGTCACCGTGGCCTGGGCGGTGAGACGGCCGTCCACCAGCAGGTCGTACACGCCGTCCGCCGGGGCCGGCAGACCGCGGTAGGCCCTCTTGGTGGGCAGGGTGTCGAGTTCGACGCCGGTGGCCCGGGTGCGGAAGGCCAGCCGCACGCCGGACGGCTGGGCCTCGGCCATGGCCAGTTGGTCGTCGGGGATCTGCCGGCGGGCCCGGGCGGGCAGCCGGTGCGGCAGCAGGCCGTACGCCGTGCGTTCCACGTCGAGGGCGCCGCGCAGGAGGTCCGCGGTGACGGGGGTGGTGATCCGGTCGTGCTCGGTGCTCATTGCCTCACCTGGTGCTCGGGATGTCCGTACTGCTGGGACGCGACTGCTCGGATACGCCGGTACGCGGCCGGCCGCCGCCCGGGGGCGCGGTCCCCGGCGGTCAGGGCGCGGCCCGGTTCCGCAGCAAGGCGTCGAGGGAGTCCACGATCCAGGCCCAGGACTCCTGGGGGTCGACGGCGGTGTGGGCGAAGCCCCCGCTCATCTCCAGGCTGACGTAGCCGTGGAAGACGCTGCCCAGCATCCGGACCGCGTGCGTCTGGTCCGGCTCCGCCAGGTCGTAGCCGCGCAGGATCGCCCGCGTCATCAGCGCGTGCCGGACGCCGGCGCCGGCGGCGGCCGTCTCGGGGTCGAGCCGGAGCCGGGCGGCGTCGTAGCGGCCGGGGTGCTCGCGGGCGTAGTCGCGGTAGGCGTCGGCGAAGGCGGCCAGGGCGTCCCTGCCGGCCCGCCCGGCCAGGGCGGCGGCGACCCGGTCGGCGAGTTCCTCCAGCGCGAACAGGGCGATCCTCGTCCTCAGGTCCTGGGAACTCCTCAGGTGCGAGTAGAGACTCGCCGTCTTGACGTCGAACCGCCGGGCGAGCGCCGAGACGGTCACCTGGTCGAACCCGACCTCGTCGGCGAGCTCCGCTCCCGCCCTGGTCAGCCGTTCCGTGGTCAGCCCCGCTCGAACCATGACGCTCCTCCGATCCACCGATACCCATCATGTATTTACCTAATAGCTTTAGGCAAACGGGCTCGCCCTACAGGGGCCGCCGACCTCGATGCGCGCGCCGCCTGAGCCCGTACGGCCGCGGCGGACGCGCGGGAGGCCGGGATGGGAGCCGGGCGGCCGGGACGGATGCCGCAGGCCACCCCTGCGGGGCCGGAACGGGGGCTATGCTGCGGACACCGGGCCCGACACCCCGGCGACGCGCGGCCCCGCCGGGCGGACGCCCCGGCGCGGACCGCTCACCGATCGCCGCACGCGCCCCTCACGGGGAACCGGCCCCGTCCCGACAGCCTGACGACCTGTCATCTCCAGGCTGTGGGACAGGCAGTTCAGCCTGCCCGCCAACCGACGACCGTACCGGCGACGCCGGCGCGGTCCCGTGAACCGAGGCGCCATGACCACGCACCAGCCCCCCGGCCCCCGCTCCCCGCACCACCCGGACCGCCGGCGGCCGCTCGCCGTCCACCGCGCCGACGCCGGGGGCCGGGCGCTGCTCACCCTCGCCGGTGAGATCGACCTCGACACGGCGCCGCTGGTCCGCGGCGCACTGGCCCAGTGCCGCTACGACGGAGTGCGCGCCATAGACGTCGACCTGGCCCCCGTCACCTTCTGCGACTGCAGCGGCCTCAACGCCTTCCTCGAAGCGTCGCGGCTCACCCGCGCCGCGGGCGGCATGCTGCGGCTGCGCCACCCGAGCCCCATGGTGGCCCGGCTCTTCGCGCTCACCGGCACGGAGGTGCTGCTGTACGGGGCGCCGGACGGCACGCCGGCCCCGGGTCCGCGGACCGCGAGCGCCGCGTAACCGGCGGCGTACGGCCCTACCCCGCCGGGCCGCCGCCGGGCCGTCACCGGCCGGTCCCCGCCGCCGGGCGGGGCCGGGGAGTACGGTGGAGTAACCGAGGGTATTCCGCACACCTGCCACCGCGCATGTGTCGTTTTCGGCGATCGACAACGCCGGGACAGGTTCGCACCTCCCCGGACCAAGGTTCGCGTCATGCATGCGATCACCCTGATCACGCCGACGACCCAGACCCCGCCCGAGGCTCCTCCAGAAACTCCCCCCGAACAGGCGGAATCCGCGCCGGCACCCCGGTTCGCACTGGCCCCCAAGGGCTCCTCCCCGGCGCTGCTCGACGGCGCCTGGTGGCCGTACTCCCGTGATCTGGCCGTCGAACTCCCGCCGCTGATCGCGCTGTTGGACAAGCGGTGGGACCGGATCACGCACGTCACCGTCAACCCCGCCCACTGGCCGGAGATCCCGCACAAGGTGCCGGTCCCCGGGCATGTGGTGAAGGCCGGCTGGTTCGCGGACGAGCAGGACCCGCACAAGCTGATGCTGCTGTCCTACCGGACCGGCCGCTGGGACCTGCTGGTGGTGCCACCGGAGACGGACCCGGGGACGGCCGCGTGGCTGATGGCGGCCGCGACCGACCCGCTGCGCACGTCGACGGCGAGCCAGTTGACGGACGAAGCCGGCCGCCGGGCACCGGCCGCCGACCGCCTGACCGCCTGACCGACCCAAGGATGTGAGAGCCGTGGTCGTCCTGATCAGCGTGCTCGTGGTGCTCGTCGTGCTCGGCTTCATTCTGCTCGCGATGAGCGTGCGCAACGTGCAGCAGTACCAGAAAGGCGTCGTGTTCCGGTTCGGCCGGCTCCTGCCTGACCTGCGGGAACCAGGGCTCCGGCTGATCCGGCCGATCGGCGACCGGATGCACAAGGTGTCCATCCAGACCGAGGTGCTGGGCGTGCCCGCGCAGGGCGCGATCACCGCCGACAACGTGACGCTGACGGTGGACGCGGTCGTGTACTTCCGGGTGATGGACCCGGTCAAAGCACTGGTCAACGTCAGCAACTACCCGTCGGCCGTCTCGCAGATCGCGCAGACGTCGCTGCGGTCGGTGATCGGCCGCGCCGACCTCGACACGCTGCTGTCCGACCGCGACCAGGTCAACATCGAGCTGAAGAAGGTCATGGACGAGCCGACCGAGGGGCCCTGGGGCCTGCGGATCGAGCGGGTGGAGATCAAGGACATCGCCCTGCCGCAGTCGATGATGCGGTCGATGTCCAAGCAGGCCGAGGCCGAGCGGGAACGCCGGGCCCGGGTGATCGCCGCCGACGGCGAGTTCCAGGCGTCGCAGCGCCTCACCGACGCGGCCGCCACCATGGCCGACACCCCAGGCGCCCTCCAACTGCGGCTGCTCCAGACCGTCGTGGACGTCTCCGCCGAGAAGAACAGCACGCTCGTCATGCCGTTCCCCGTCGAGATGCTCCGCTTCTTCGAGAGCCACAGCGGCGGCCGCGACGCGGCTCGCGGCACCGACCGGACCGGCGAGCCCGTCACCGACAACCCCCTCCCGGCGCCCGCCGCGCTCCCGGAGGCCCTGACGAAGGTCCTCCCGGACCTGCTCGCCCCGGCCGCCCCCGCCCCGGCGCCCGCCAACGGCGACGGCCCCGAAACGGGCGCGCCGCCCGCCCGGGACTGACCGGGGACGGACCTCGCGCAACGGAACCGCGGCCGTACGGGCGACCCCGTACGGCCGCGGTCGTACGGGGGACGAGCACGCGGAGCGCGCCGGATCAGCGCGGGCGGGACAGCGCCCGCAGGGCGGCCCCGTAGCGGCGGGCGGCGAAGCGCTGGGTCAGCCGGCCGGCCGGACCGGCCGCCTTGAGGTACCAGGCGGCGGGCCGGCTCAGCGCGTGGACGGTGAAGTCGACGGAGCCGTCCGGGTGCCGCTCGATCAGGAAGGACTCCTCACCGCACTCCGGGTGCCCGGGCAGCGTGCCGTACCCGAAGCCGGTGCGGTGCTCCTCGTGGAGGGTCCACACCACCTCGCACGGCGCGCGCAGCGGCCCCACCCGCAGCAGCACCCGGACCCCGGGGTCGGCGCGCGGGGTGCCGGCCGCCACCCGGATCAGCGGGGTGGCGCGGTGCATCCCCCAGCCGAACAGCGCGGCGGCGGCCGCGTCGTAGCCGCCGGGCGCGAGCCGGGTACGGACCCGCAGGCTGTGGAATCCCGGCGGCGGCACGCTGCCGACGGCGGTCATCCCGGCCGTGGAATAGGTGAGTTCAGCCATTCGCGCACGGTATCCCGGTCCGGCGGCGCGGTCCGGGAACGCGACGCGGCCCCGGCGTCCTTCTGCCGGGGCTCGCGCGTACCTGTCTCACCGGCTCAGCGGCGACGCAGCAGCATGATGATGACCACGATGATGAGGATGACCACGAGTGTGCCGAAACCTATGTACATCGAAGACTCCTTCTCTGTTCCCGATAGCCGACCGCGAACGTCGAAGGACGGAGCGGGAGCGGATGTCGTTTTTTCCTGACGACAGGCGATTGCCCCTGGCCGGAGGCCGCACTCGGGTATGGGAAATGACGATTGCCCGGGTATTCGCCGGGTAGTCGAAAAGGGGTTTCAGACGCCCTCGGACGGGGCAGGGCGCGTCCCGCGACGGCTCGGGCGGGAACGGGTGAGCGCCCTCGGCCCTTCGTGGGTGCCGGCGGCAGCGTCGTACGGGAACGGTCACCTGGGCCGCGGCGTGGCGGCGGCCGGCGCTGCGGGTACGGCCGTCACGGCCGGTGTCCTCACAGCCGCGTGCCCCGGCGGACCGATCCCGCCGGGGCGCTGCGTGCGGTCCTGCTTACTTGCAGTGCTTGTGCATCATCGTGTGCATGTGGTGGTCGCCCATGAGGGTGCTCATGGCCGTGTTGTTGGCGGTGTTGTTCGCAGCCGCGTCGCTCATGGCGGTGTTGTTCGCCGCCATGTTGTTCGCGGCCGTGTTGTTCGCCGCCGCGTCATTCGACGCCGTGGCATTCGCAGCCGCGTTGTTCATCGCGGTGTTGTTCGCAGCCGCGTCGTTCATGGCCGTGTTGTTCGCCGCCGCGTCATTCGACGCCGTGGCATTCGCAGCCGCGTTGTTCATCGCGGTGTTGTTCGCAGCCGCGTGTCCGGCCGCGTTCGCGGCCATGTCGCTCGTGACCGTGTTGTTCGGGGTCGTGGCGTTCGGGGTCGTGGTGTTCGCGGTGGTGTTGTTGGCCGCCGTGGTGTTCGCCGCCGTGTTGTTCGCGGTCGTGTTGCTCGGGGTCGTGGCGTTCGCGGTGGTGGTGTTCGCCGCCGTGGTGTTCGCGGCCGCGTCGCTCGTGGCCGCGCTGTTCACGGCCTGGGTGCTGCTCGGGACGACGAAGCGGTCGCTGAGGTCGGCGCAGGTGTTGCCGAAGGACGGGTTGAACAGGCCGAGCAGGCCGACCGAGTCCCCGCAGTCGTTGAGCGGGGCGTCGATCGGGGTCTGGACGACGTTGCCCGACAGGACGCCGGGCGAATCGAAGGTGGCACCGGTCGGGCCGGAGTCGGCGGAGGCGACCCCGCCTGCCGAGAGGACGATGCCGGCGGCCAGAGCGGCCAGAGCGGCACCCTTGGTGATCAACTTCACGTTTTGCTCCTTGGTGGGGATGTACCGACGGACGGCGCGCGGATTACGGCACCGGCCGTGACGATGGTCACTCGCCGTTCGGCGTCTGTGTTGTCCCGTAATGCCGCTGATCGCGTTGTTCACCCGGACGCCACAGAACGGGCCACCCGGGCGGGTGGCCGGCCGGGTCCGGCAGGGGCGGAGAGCCGGTCGGCGGCCGCGGGAAGGTTCCTGGGGGTGACGGCGTGCATCTGCCGGTCGGACGGGGCCCCCAACGGGTGATCGGCGTCCGCCTTCCGGGTGAAGGGACCGATCCGGGCCGTCGACCGTGCCGAATCATGTGGCGAAGCGCCCGCTGTCGGAGCGGGTGCGCATGTGGAGAGATGGGGCGTGATGGGCGTAGAGCGCATCGACACCCGGCTGCTCGAAGAACTGACCGAGCAGTCAATGGACCTGAACAGCGACGCCGTACGGATCACCACCCAGGCGCTGGGCGACTTCACGGAGGTCACCCGGGACGAGCAGTCGCGGCGGTGGTGGCGGCGCGGCGGAGCCGTGGCCGGCCTCGCCGGTGCGGCGGCGCTGCTGACGTCCGGCCGGGCGGCCGCGGCGTCGTCGAGCAACGACGTCATGGCGCTCCAGACCGCGGCGTCGATCGAGAACCTGGCGATCAGCGTCTACCAGACGGCCGCCGGGCTGTCGTTCATCAAGAACGGCAACAAGACGATCGCGGAGTTCATCGCCAAGACCACCACGCAGCACCAGGCGCACGCGAAGGCGTTCAACGCCGCGGCGACCCAGGCCGGCGGCAAGGCGCAGAACGCGCCCGACCCGAAGTACGCCGCCATCGTCAACAAGGCGCTGCCGGCGATCAAGACCCCGGCCGCCGTGGTGGCGCTGGCGATCACGCTGGAGAACGTGGCCGCGCAGACGTACACCAAGAACGTGGGCCAGGTCAGCAGCGCCCAGCTCCGCAAGCTGTTCGCGTCCGTCGCGCCGGTCGAGGCGCAGCACCAGGCCACGCTGCTCGCCATCGAGTCCCTGCTCGCCCGGAACCTCGGCAACCTGGTCGCCATCCCGACGGACGTGGCCAAGCTGCCCGCCGCCACCGGCAGCGTCGGCTTCCCGCTCGCCTTCTACCCGACCCAGGCCGCTTCGCCGATCTCAGAGGGGGCCGTGAAGTGACGACCGCACACGAAGGCCGGGACCTCCCCATCAGCGAGGAGCAGCTCACCCGGCTGACCCGGGACATGGAGACCGCCCACCGCGACACGCTGCCCGCCATGCGGGCCGGCGCGGTGGACCTCGCCGAGGAGTTGCGCGACCGCCGTCCCGACGGCGACGGGCCGGCCGGCCCCGCGCGCCGCCGCTTCCTGCTCGGCGCGGGCGGCGCCGCCGCCGCGCTCGCGCTCGCGGCCTGCTCCAGCGACAAGAAGAACACCTCGGCGTCGTCCACCAAGGGCGTCGGCGCCGCCTCCACCTCGGCGTCCGCCAGTGGCACCGGCAGCGGCAAGTACACCGGTGACTTCCAGGTCGTCGCGCTCGCGGTGGCCCTGGAGAACCAGGCCGTGGGCGCCTACCGGACGACCCTCACCGCGGCCAAGGCCGGCAAGCTCGGCACGGTTCCGCCGGCCGTCGCCACCTTCGTGGCGGCCGCGATGGCCCAGCACGCCGACCACGCGAAGGCGTGGAACGCCGTGCTGACCGGAGCGGGCAAGCCGGCGATCACGAACGTGCCGCTGACCAACCAGCAGGCCACCGCGGCCGCCCTGGGCAGGGCCACGTCCTACACCGACGTCGCCCGGCTCGCCCTCCAGTTGGAGAACCAGGCCGCGCAGACGTACCTCTTCGCGACGTACAACGTGAAGAGCCCCGCGGGCATCCAGACGGCCGCGACCATCGCGCCCGTGGAGGCGCAGCACGCCGCGATCCTCAACTTCGTCCTCGGCCAGTACCCCGTGCCGGACGACTTCCTGCCGACGACCAAGGCCGCCAGCCCGGCGCTGCTCACCGTCTGACCACCTGATGGACGCGATCGGGCCGCCTGCCCGGGCCCGGGTGGGCGCTGTCCCGCCCGCCCGGGCAGGCGGCCCGCCGTCCACCCGGGTGGGCCCTGTTCCGCCTGTCCGCTCCAACCCCGACGAGGTTCCGCGATGATCGACACAGAAGTCCCCGCGCGCCGCGGACGGCCCGCCGTGGTCGCGCTGATCGGCCTGCTGCTCGCCCTGACCGGCTGCTCCAGCTCCGGCAACGGCGGCACCAGCAGCAGTACGACCGCCGTGTCGGTCGTCCCTTCGGCATCGGGAACCGGCGGCGGCGCCACCGGCAGCAAGATCGTCATCAACAACTTCAAGTTCATGCCGCCCTCACTGACCGTCAACCCCGGCGCGAGCGTGGAGGTCGTCAACCAGGACACCACCACCCACACGGTGACCGCCTCGGGCAGCGGCAAGTTCAACACCGGCAACGTCTCCCCCGGCAGCTCCGCGACCTTCACCGCTCCGTCGCAGGCCGGGAGGTACCCGTACATCTGCAGCATCCACACGTTCATGATGGGCACGCTCATCGTCCGCTGACCCGCGCGGCCCCGGGGCGACCGGCCCGGTCCGCTCCCGCCCCGGCCCCTGTTCCGCCGCCGGCTCCCCGAAGGACGCGCGACATGCCGAACACCGCAGAGCAGACGACCGTACGCGGATCGCTCCGGCTGGTCGCGCGCGTCATCGCCGCGGCCGCGCTGGCGGTGGACGCGTATTACCACGCCAAGCTCGCCGGCAACTACGACCTGGTGCACAAGACCGTGAGCGAGGGCGACCTGTTCCGCGCGGAGGCGGGCCTGGCCTCGCTGGCCGCGCTCCTGCTGCTGGTCTGGCACCACCCGCTGAGCGAGGTGTTCGCCTGGCTGGTCGCCGCCGGCGGCCTGGCCGCGGTCCTGGTCTACCGCTACGTGAACGTCGGAACCCTGGGACCGCTGCCGAACATGTACGAGCCGGTGTGGTTCCACGACAAGCGGATCAGCGCGCTCAGCCAGCTCGTCGCCCTGGTCGCGGTGACCTTCCTGCTGCTCAGCGGGCGCGGGCGGCGGCTGTTCGGGCTGCGCGGGCCCCGGCCCAGGGTCCAGTAGCCCGAGCGCAGTGGTCCGGGTGCAGCAGTTCGGGCGCAGCAACTCGGGCGCAGCAGCCGCGGCGCGGCGCGGCGTTCACCCGCGCGGGCGAGCGTTCATCCCGGGCCCGCTGCCGTGCCCGATGCCGATGCCGCGCCCGGCAGCCGCGTGGCGATCCCGTCGATCAGGAACGCCACGCTGAGCGCGAACTGCTCGTCCATGTCCGCCCCTTCGGGCGCCGCCATCCACTGCGCCAGCAGCGGGTGGCGGCCGCCTTCCGCCGCCAGCGCGCGGGCCGCCGTCACCGCCTCGCCGAGCCGCTCGGGGGTGGTCAGCCCGTATCGGGCACGCATCGCCCGCTCCTCCGCCTCCTGCTGCGCGCTGCCGAAGATGTGCCGGTCCAGCAGCGCGGCGTACGTCATCGCCTCGCCGACCGTGGCGCCCTGCCGCACCAGCGTGCCGAGCACGCACTCCGTGCGCGCCATCAGGTGCGGCCCCAGCGGCGGCCGGGTCGGCACGAGCTGCGCGAACCACAGGTGGCGCTTGACCATCGCCCAGCTCTCCGCCGCCACCGCGCGCAGGTCGGCGCGCCAGTCCTCGCCCGGCCGCGCGGGCAACGCGATCTCGGCGGCGACGTGGTCGAGCATCAGGTCGACCAGGCCGTCCTTGCTGAGCACGTGGCGGTAGAGCGCCATCGGCGTGTACGGGCCGAGCCGCCGGGCGACCGCGGCCATCGTCAGCGCCCGCTCGCCGCCCTCGTCGGCGACGGCCACCGCGGCCGCCACGATGTCGTCCCGCTCCAGCGGACTGTGCCGGCGCCGGGGCGCGGGGTGGGTCCAGATCAGGGGGGCCGGTGAGCTGCTCGGATTCTGCGGCACCTTGCCAGTTTATCTCATCAGCTAGAGTATATGGCATATACGCAAGCGACGAGGAGAGATCGTATGAGCAGGTCCGCAGGCCCGCCGCCGCGGCTGCCCGGAACCCCCGCGGTCCGGCTGGGCATCGTCCGGGGCATCAGCTACGGCATGTTCGGGGCGCCGGACAGCTTCGGCCCCGAGATGCGGGGACTCGGCGCCCGCCTGGTGCGGGTCTACGTCTACTGGGGGCAGGTCGAGCCCGCGCCCGGCCGCTACGACTGGACGGTGGTGGACGCAATCCTCGGCCAGCTCGACCCGGCCGACGAGGCG
This sequence comes from uncultured Actinomycetota bacterium, assembly GCA_963820715.1. Lineage (GTDB taxonomy): Bacteria > Actinomycetota > Actinomycetes > Streptomycetales > Streptomycetaceae > Actinacidiphila. The sequence continues at coordinate 105,283 of CAWGAU010000020.1, forward strand.
TGGGTGACCGTCTGCTCCAGCTCCCCGTGGGCCACCCGGCAGCCCACCGGCTTCCTGCCGTCCTCGCCGGCGCTGGACCAGGAGGCGTACGCCGCGTTCGTGACCGCCCTGGTGGAGCGCTGCCGGGGCCGCGTCGACCACTGGCAGTGCAACAACGAGCCGAGCAACACCGGCCTGCTGTGGGCCGGCACCGCCGAGGAGTACGTCGCGCAGCTCACCGCCTTCCACGCCGCCGTGCGCGGCGCCGACCCGGCCGCGCGGGTCGTGCTCGGCGGCTGCGGGTACGACGTGCTGTCCAGCCCGGACGGCAGCCCGGCCCGGGAGTTCTTCGACCATCTCGCCGAGCACGGCCGGGACCTGTTCGACCTGTTCTCCGTCCACCTGTACGGCGACCCGCACGCGATCCCCGACCAGGTCGCGCAGGCGCGCGCGATGATGCGCCGGCACGGGTACGAGCGGCCGGTGCTGGCCGGCGAGTACAACGGCCCGACGCTCTTCGAACTGCCCGAAGCGCAGGCGGTGTTCGAGCGGACGATGATGGCGGAGTTCGCACGGGCGGCCGCGGGCGAGGGCGTCGGTACGGGCGCCGATACGGATACGGGTGCGGATACGGGTGCGGCCACGGACGCCGGACGCGGAGCCCGAGCCGCCGGACCGGGCGACGATGCGCGCCCTGTACGCCCGCCAGGACGAACTGCCGCCGCGGCTGCGGATGCTGATGGAGGACTGCCCGCCGGAGCTCGCCGCGCGCCGGGATCGGATCAACTGCCGCCAGATCGTCACCCGCAACGTGCTGGCGCTGTCCGCCGGGGTGACCCGTACCGCCTGCTGGAACCTCGCCCCGGAGATCCCCGGCTACCGCGACCGCCTCAACATGATGGGGTTCCTCTTCGGCAGGCTGGCGCTGATGGACTACGCCGACGGCGGGCTGACCCGGCGTCACCCGTCCGCCGGCACCTTCGCGCTGCTGGCCGCGTGCCTGGAGGGGACCTCGGCGGTGCGGCGGCTGGACGCGGCGACGGCGGACGGCGGCGGCCCGGAGCTGTTCGCCTTCGAGGCGGACCGCGGGGAGCGCGGGCCGCTGCACGTGCTGTGGACCGGCGGCGACGTCTTCACCGGCGAGGAGGAGCCGGAAACCGCTGTGGAACTGCCGTGGCCGCACCCGTCCGCGCACGCGGTGGACGCCTTCGGCGCCCGCCCGCCGCTCGTCCCGCGAGGGGGTAGGGTGCGGGTCCCGGCCTCGGTCACGCCGCTCCTCCTGGCCGCCGGGCCGCCCGACGGCGAGGGCGCCGGACCATCGACGCGACCGTGACCGTGACCACCGCACACCAGGCGGCCGGCCCTCACCCGCGTCCGCCGCGCGGCGACCCGCGGACCCGCGGCCCCCGCGCCCAGGCCCGAAGGAGCAACTGATGCGCTACACCCGTCTGGGCACCTCCGGGCTCGTGGTGTCCCGGCTCGGCCTGGGCATGATGAGCTACGGCGACACCAGCCGGCGCGCCTGGCACCTCACCGAGGAGCAGGCCGAGCCGATCGTGCGGCACGCGGTCGAGGCGGGCGTCACCCTCTTCGACACCGCCGACATGTACGACCGGGGCGCCGGCGAGGAGGTCACCGGGCGACTGCTGCGCCGGCTCTTCCCGCGCCGCGACGACTACGTCCTGGCCACCAAGGTCTACTACCCGATGAGCGAGAGGCCCGGCGACCGCGGCCTGTCCGCCAAGCACGTCCTCGCCTCCGTCGACGCCTCCCTGCGCCGCCTGGGCACCGACCACATCGACCTCTACCAGATCCACCGCTGGGACTACCGGACGCCGATCGAGGAGACGATGCGGGCGCTCGACGACGTCGTCAGGGCGGGCAAGGTCCGCTACATCGGCGCGTCGAGCATGTACGCCTGGCAGTTCGCCAAGGCGCAGCACGTCGCCGCGCTCGCGGGCGGCACCCGGTTCGTGTCCATGCAGAACCACTACAACCTGGTCTACCGCGAGGAGGAGCGCGAGATGATCCCGGCCTGCCTCGACCAGGGCGTCGGCATCCTCCCGTACAGCCCGCTCGCCCGCGGCCTGCTGGCCGGCGGCCGCACCCGCGACGGCGCCCGCACCACCACCCGGGCCGGCGCCGACCCGCTGGCCGACGCGCTCTACACCGAGGCCGACTTCGACATCGTGGAGACCCTGGGCGCCGTGGCCGCCGGGCTCGGCCTGCCGCCGGCCCGGATCGCGCTCGCCTGGCTGCTGTCCCGGCCGGGCGTGACCGCGCCGGTCGTCGGCGCCACCAAGCTGCGGCACCTCCAGGACGCGGTGGCCGCGCTCGACGTGGAGCTGGACGCGGAGCAGTGCGCCCGGCTCGAAGCGGGCTACCGGCCGCACCCGGTGGCCGGACCGGAGTAGCCGCGGGTCTGTTGCGGGCCAGGTCCGGAACGGGTCGGGAACAGGTCCGGAACGGGAGCGCGGGGGACGTGCGGCCATTCGGCGCAGCGCGTGCCCCCGGGCAGGGGGAAGTCGGCTCCGTGGGGCGGGGCGTGAGGGGGAGTCGGGTATATCGCCCGAGTCTGGGGTGATGTAAGGACGGTGCGGACAGCACCGTTCGGTCAAAAGCCCGCTTAAGAACTCCTGATCACTATTCCCACCATCCTCACATGGCGTGCACACTACAGCGCAGCGCCCTCGACGGTCGTGCACCGCCGTACGGTCCCCCACTGTCTCTCGATCCGTACCGACCTTCACGTTGGAGTCGTCATTACCGACATACAAAAACCCCGTGTCCTGCGGGCTCGTACGGCCGTGGTCGCCGCCGCGTCGCTCGCCATGGTGTCCGGCTCGCTGCTGCTCGCCATGCCCTCGCAGGCCGCCGCTCCCAAGCCGGCCGCCAAGACGATCGCGGGCAGCCACCCCGCCTGGGCCACGCCGTCCGCCGACGCGGGCGCGGTGCCGTCCTCCACCGAGACCACCGGCACCGTCTACCTGGCCGGACAGAACGCGGCGGGACTGACCCGGTACGCCACGGCCGTCTCGGACCCGAACAGCGCGAGCTACGGCAAGTACCTGAGCCCGGCCGCGTTCCAGGCCCGCTTCGGCGCCACCAAGGCGCAGATCACGGCCGTGCAGAAGTGGGTGAAGGACTCCGGACTCACCGTCCTGGGCACCACCGACCACGCCATCACGGTCAAGGGCACCAACTCCGCGCTCACCAAGGCGTTCGGCACCGGCATCCACCAGTACAAGGTCGGCGGCAAGCTGCGGCACGCCCCGGCCCGCAACGTGGTGGTCCCGGCCGCCGTCTCCTCCGCGGTCATCGGCGTCACCGGCCTCAGCTCGGCCGGCGCGAACGTCGTCAAGCCCGACTCGGTCAAGGTCAGCGCCGGCACCGCCGCGAAGACCGGCGCCAAGCCGGCCGACGGCCTGCCGACCACGGCCACCTGCTCCGACTACTGGGGCCAGAAGCTGGCCACGGGCGCGCCGCAGGGCTACACCAAGAAGGCGGTCCCCTTCGACCAGTGCTCCTTCTACCCCTCGCAGCTCCGCAAGGCGTACGGCATCAGCGCCTCCGGGATGACCGGCAAGGGCGCGACCGTCGCCATCGTGGACGCGTACGGCAGCTCCACGATGCAGGCGGACGCCGACCAGTACGCGACCAACCACGGTGACAAGGCGTTCAGGTCCGGCCAGTACACCGAGGTCGTCGACCCGTCCCAGTGGAACAGCCAGGACCTGTGCGGCGGCCCCGAGGGCTGGGCGCCGGAGGAGTCGCTGGACGTCGAGATGGCGCACGGGCTCGCCCCCGACGCCAACGTCGTCTACGTGGGCGCCAACTCCTGCACCGACGACGACCTGCTGAGCGCGATCAGCAACATCGTCGACAACCACCTCGCGGACGTGATCTCCAACTCGTGGGGTGAGATCATGCACACCACGGACAACGCGGACATCACCGCGACCGAGATCTCCGCCTACGAGCAGGTCTTCAAGCAGGCCGCGGTCGAGGGCATCGGCGTCAACTTCTCCGCGGGCGACTGCGGCGACAGCAGCCCGTTCGCGGCTGCGACCGGCGCCAACTGCCAGGCCGACACCTCGCGCGCACAGGCCAACTGGCCGGACTCCGACCCGTGGGTGACCTCGGTCGGCGGCACGGCACTGGGCCTGGACAGCAAGAGCGGCTCGTACGGCTTCGAGACCGACATGGGCACCCAGCGCTCCGCGCTGTCCGCGGACGGCACGAGCTGGACCCCGCTGCCCGGCAACTTCTACTTCGGTGGCGGCGGCGGCACCAGCGAGGACTTCGCGCAGCCGTGGTACCAGCGCGGCACCGTGCCCAACTCGCTGTCGCACACGCTGATGACCGGCGCGAACAGCAAGAGCGCGCAGCGCGTCACGCCCGACGTCTCCATGAACGGCGACCTGTACACCTCGGTCCTGGTCGGCATGTCCGACGGCGCCGCGTACAGCGAGGCGGGCTACGGCGGCACCAGCGTGTCCTCCCCGGAGTTCGCCGCGGTCCAGGCCGACAAGATGCAGGCCCTGCACCACTCGGTGGGCTTCGCCAACCCGCTGATCTACGGCGGCTCCTCGCGGTTCAAGGACGTCGTGGACCAGCAGGCCCAGCACAGCACCACCCCGCTGAGCAACGTCGCCGACTTCGGCGTCGTCAACGGCTCGCTCATCGTCCGGCTGGTCAGCTTCGGCACCGACACCTCGCTCAACGCGGTGCGCGGCTACGACAACGCCACCGGCGTCGGCTCGCCGACCTCCTCGTACCTGCGCCGGTAGGCACGACGGCTCGGCAGTACGCGTCACCCTCAACACCCGTGGGGCCCGGCGGAGTTCACCTCCGCCGGGCCCCACGGCCGTGTCCCGCCCCACATCCGGCCGCCGGACCGAACCGGCGCCGCCCACCGGCCGTCCTACTCCGGGGTGGCAGTCGGTCGCGGTCACAGCATCGCACCGCACAATGCGCCGCGGACATCCGGTGCGACTGGTGTGGGGGCGGAGAGACGATGGTGAAGGTCGGACGCGGTGCGGTGCTGGGGGCGACAGCCGCGGGGGTGGCGGTCGCGCTGACGGCGACGCTGGTCGCGACACAGGGGGGGGGGCGGCGGGGGGAGGCAAGGACCGGGCGGCCGCGAAGAGCACGGTGAAGCCGGTCCGCCACGCGCCGACGGCCAGCCGGACGCCGTCGTGGGACGGCACCACCAAGGTGATCGGGGACGGCTCCACGTCGTACACCGGCCCGCAGCCGCACCAGCCCAAGCCGCAGAAGCTCAAACCGGGCGAGAAGCCACCGCAGTTCGTGGTCTTCTCCTGGGACGGCGCGCTGGAGAACGACGACCACCTGTTCTCGCACTTCCGCGAACTCGCCCGGCAGAACAACGCGAACATGACGTTCTTCCTCAGCGGCATCTACCTGCTGCCGAAGGCGAAGCGCACCCTCTACCACCCGCCGATGCACTCCCCCGGCGCGTCCGCGATCGACTTCCCCACCGACCAGCACATCAAGTGGACGCTCCAGCAACTGCGGCTGGCCTGGGAGGACGGCGACGAGATCGGCACCCACTTCAACGGCCACTTCTGCGCGCCCGACCCGGGCGCCGGCGGCAAGTGGACCACCGACCAGTGGCGGAGCGAGATATCCCAGGCGTACTCCTTCGTGCAGAACTGGAAGACCGACACCGGCTTCAAGGACATCCCGCCGCTGCCCTTCGACTACGCCCAGGAGCTGGTCGGCGGCCGCGCGCCGTGCCTGGAGGGCCAGAAGAACCTGCTGCCCGCCGCCAAGTCGCTCGGCTGGCGCTACGACGCCAGCTCGCCGGGTGACTTCCAGCTCTGGCCGGCCAAGCAGGGCGGGGTGTGGAACTTCCCGCTGGAGCTGGTGCCTTACCCGGGCAAGGACTTCCAGGGACTGACGATGGACTTCAACTTCCTCTACAACCAGTCCGGCGGCGACGTCACGCAGGGCGACCCGAGCAAGTTCCCGGCCTGGGAGAAGCAGACCCGGCAGGGCTACCTGGACGGCTTCGAGCGCGCCTACAACGGCAGCCGCGCCCCGCTGTTCATCGGCAACCACTTCGAGACGTGGAACGGCGGCATCTACATGCAGGCCGTCACCGACGTGGTCAAGGACGTCTGCAAGCGCCAGGGGGTGCGCTGCGTGTCGTTCAAGGAGCTGTGCGACTGGCTGGACGTGCAGGACCCGGCGGTGCTGGCCAAGCTGCGCAACCTCGACCCGGGGGAGTCGCCCGACTGGTCGACGTTCCTGGCGAAGAAGAAGTAGTGGCTCAGAGCGAGTAGTGGCTCAGCGCACCGCCGCCATGTAGTGGGTCCAGATGTCGGTGGGGAAGGAACTGCTGCCGGTGTCCGACGCGTGGTGCGCCAAGGTGCCCTTGAGAGGCTGGAGTTCCTGCGTCCTCGGGTCGATCCGGAACACCGCCACGTCGGTGGCCATCGTGTCGTCGTAGCCGACGAAGGACGACGAGGTGCCGTCGGGCGCGGCCCCCGGCATCCCGGCGAGCATCGGGCCGGCCTTCGCCGCGGCCCGCCCGGCGCCGCCGCGCACCGAGTCGTGCAGCGCCTCGTCCACCTCACCGGCCACCAGCGGGGTGAACGGGTGCGTGACGACGGGCTGTCGGAGCGGCAGCGGTTCGCCGTTGCGGGTCAGCCTGAGCACGGAGAACGGGTCGGTGTGCGTGCCGGCCGCGGCGAACGTGCCGTAGGCGCCGGCCATCCGGATCGGGCTCGGGGTGGCGGTGCCGAGCGAGAACTGCGGTACCTGCTCGCCGAATCCGCTGTCCGGCAGCAGCCCGGCGTCGACGGACGCCTGCCGCACCTGGTCGAGCCCCACGTCCATGCCCAGTTGCATGACCGGCCCGTTGACCGAGTCGGCGACCGCCTGCCGCAGCGGGATCTTCCCGTACGAGCGCTTGCCGTCGTTGGCGGTCCTGACGATCTTGCCGTCCCGGCTCCAGTACGGCCCCTCGGGCGTCTGCACGGGCACGTGGTCGTCGCCGTTGTAGGGCGAGTCGGGGGTGACCGGGGTACGGGGCGCGTCGCGGGTGAGGGCGACGCCGTCGCGCAGGGCGGCCGCGTAGACGAAGGGGCCGTACGCCGTGCCGGCCGGCACGATCGCGATGTTCGCGTCGTCGAAGCCCTGCTTGACGTAGTCCGGGCCGCCGTAGAGCGCCAGGATGCGGCCGTCGGTGGCGACGGAGGCGGCGCCGACCCGCACGTCGCGGTCGGCCGGGTCGCTCGCCGGGTGCAGGCCGTGGAGCTGCTCCTTGACCGCGGCGGCCAGGGCGTCGACCTTCGGCTTCTCGAAGGTGGTGTAGATCTGGTAGCCGCCGAGGTCGAACTGCGCGTCGGACACGCCGCTGTGCGCGGAGACGTACGCCCGCGCGGTGTCGACCAGATAGCCGGTCTCGCCGCTGAGCCCGGCCGGCGCGGGCGGCGCCTTGGGCTCGGGGAAGACCGTGTACGTGGCGCGTTCGGCGGCCGACAGCCGGCCGATCTTGACCATCCGGTCCAGCACCCACTTCCAGCGGGCCTCCGCCCGCTTGTGGTTGGCCGGGCTGACCGAGGGGTCGTAGCGGCCCGCGCCCTTGAGCAGCGAGGCGAGGAACGCGGCCTGCGACGGGTTGAGTTGGGACACGTCCTCGCCGTAGTACGCCTTGGCGGCGCGCTGCACCCCGTAGGCGCCGCGGCCGAACCAACTGGTGTTCAGGTAGCCGTCGAGGATCTGCTGCTTGCTCATCTTGTTGTCGAGCTTGACCGAGATGAACATCTCGGTGATCTTGCGGGTGAGCGTCTGGTTCTGGTTGAGGTAGACGTTCTTCACGTACTGCTGGGTGATCGTGGAGCCGCCCTGCACGCTGCCACCGGTCGCCATGTCCTTGACCGCGCGGGTCAGTCCGCGCGGCGAGACGCCGTGGTCGGTGTAGAAGGAGGCGTTCTCCGCGGCCAGCACCGCCCACTGGACGGAGGTGGGGATGCGGTCCAGCGGCATCGCCTGCCGGTCGACCGGGCCCACCCGGGCCATCTCGGTGCCGTCGGCCCAGTAGTAGACGTTGTCCTGCTGGGTGGCGAACGCGTTGAGGTCGGTGGGTATGCGGGTCTGCTCGTACGCGAAGCCGATCAGCGCGGTCAGCGCGAGGGTCACCCACACGCACAACAGCAGCGCCTGCCGCAGCGACGGCAGCCAGCGGCGCCATCCGCGGCGGCCGGGCCGGGGGTAGCGCGGGCGCAGCCGTCGCCGTAAGGCGGCCGGCCGCGGATGGCGGGGCCGTTCGGGCGGACCGTACAGCGGCCTGCGGCGCGGGCGGGCGGCCCACCGCCGGCGGACCGCGCCGTCCGGCCCCCTCAGCCGCGCCCGCCAGTCCCCCGCCTTGAGCCGCGTTGTGACACGCGCGAACATCCCCACCCCTGCTCGAACCCTCGGAAGAGGGGCGCTCCCCCGCCCCAGGACCGTTCGAGCCTATGTCGCCGATCGAATGTCTATTCGGCAACTTCCCCACAGCTGTGTAACAGTTGCCTGTGTAACAGCTTCCGCGGCCGCCGGACCGCTCAACTCTGGTACGGGTTCTGCCCGTACGCCTGCGGAGCGCCCTGCCCGCCGGGGAACTGCTGCGGCTGCGCCATGACCTGCGCCTGGAGCTGCTCGGCCTGCTCCTTGGGCAGTTGGTGCTGGACCCCGCAGAAGGTGCACTGCGTCGAGAACTTGGTGCTGATCGGGAAGAGCGGCACGAAGAACAGGGTGAACTTAGAGACCCGCTTGCGCAGCGCGTGCGCCGCGGGGTTCCCGCAGTTCCCGCAGACCAGTGTGATCATGGCCAGTTGGTAGAGATACCGCCGCACGCCCCAGATGATCATGTCCCCGCCTTTGTTCTCCGGATACCCGCCGCGCGGGCCCGCCCCGTGGGTCGGCCCCGTGGGCCCGCCCGATGTCAGGGAAAGTCTGCCCCCATCGCCTCCCGCGTGGTTCGGGGGGTGCCCCTTCGGCACGAGGGTGCCCGTTTTTCAGGGGCGCTGGGGGCACCCCCGGACGGAGTCTGGGGGAGGAACTGCGCGAGCAACCGGCCACCGGCCGGTGGTCCGGATGCGACAGCAACAGCCCCACCGGGCCGGTGACGACGTACAGCCATCGTCATGGCTGGTCGCGCAGTTCCTCCCCCAGCCTGGCGGCTGGGAGGTGCCCCCAGCGCCCCTGAAAAACGGGGCGCCGCCCCGCGCAAGGGCACCCACACCCGTGGACATGGCGCCGCCGGGAGCAAGGGCACCCCGGGCGCGGGGGCGGCTACGGCGTCCACGCCGGGTTGCGACCACTGAGCCCGATCACCCGATCAAGAAGCGAAGCATCCGCCGGCACCGCGACGGCCGGGCCGAACGGCCCGCCCTCGGGCCGGTCGGCCGCCGACGGCGAGAGCATCGCGTACGACGCCTCCAGACTCGCGCCGTCCGGGTCGTACGGCTGGCCGGTGGCGCGGGCCAGGTCCCAGCCGTGCACGACGAGTTCGTTGAGGGCGACCCGGCCCGCCTCGACGGCGGGGAAGGTGACGCTGCCGGCCTGGGTCATGCCCTCCCAGGCCGCCGGGTCCCGCCAGGTCTCGGTCAACTCCCTCAGTGCCTTGGGCAGTTCGGCCCGCCAGCCGCCGGCGTCGTCGATGTCGGGGATCACCGAGCCGGGCGCGGTCGCGGTGGTCGGGCCGAGGTCCTTGCGGCCCGCGTCGCGGAAGGCGACGCTCAGGCCGATCAGGTGCCCGATGAGGTTGCGCACCGCGGTGCCGGGGCACGGGGTCGGCCCGGCGAGCTGGTCGTCGCCGACGCCCTCGGCGAGCAGGGCGACCCGGCGCGCGGCCGGCTCCAGGTCGTACATATGCGGGGCGGTGCCGCCGGTCGCTTCGGTCATGGTGGTGCCCTTCCTCTTGTCGCGTCACCGGATCAGACCGGCGCGGCGCCCGGAACTCATCGGTCCCCCGTACGACCGGTCCCCGCACGCGGCCCGCACCCGGCTCACCCGGTCGGGGCAAGCCGCCGTCCGGCGGGGCGTTCAGCCCAGCCGCTTCGCCCGGCGCCGCAGCAGGCCGTAGAGCACGCCGCCGCCGGCCAGCAGGACCAGCAGCGCGGAGCCGCCGGTGATCTGCGCGGCCGAGAGCGCGACCGACCCGCCGGGCGGGGCCTGTTCGGCCAGTTGCCGGTTCGTGGCGGCGGTCGACGGCCTGCCGCCGGGGCCGGGTCCGCCCGCACCGGGGGAGCCGGCCGGGCGGCCCGGCCCGGTCGGCTCCCCCGGCCCGCGCGAGCCGGTCGCGGCGGCGTCCCCCGCGTCCGGGGACACCGGCACCGGCACCGTCGCCGTCACCGCCCCGCCGGCGGTGAGCAGCACCTCGCGCTGCTGCGGGTGGTGGAAGTCGAGCATCCCGTCGAGCGACCCGGCCGACGCGTCGAACGAGCTGTCGCCGACCCGCCCGGTCCGCCAGTTGTCCTCGATGAAGCGCAGCACGGACGCCTGGGTGGTCGGGGTGTGGTCGACGTGGTTGCGCTTGCTGTAGGGCGAGACCACCAGCAGCGGCAGCCGCGGACCGGGGCCGCAGCGGTCGAGGTAGCCGCCCGCGGCGGCCGGGCCGCCGGTGCACATCGGGGTGTCGCCGGCGTTGTCCGGGTCGGTGTCGGTGGAGCCGTTGGCGATCGGCGCGGCCACCTGGTCGTACCAGCCGTCGGAGTCGTCGTAGGCGATGACCACGGCCGTGCTCGCCCACTGCGTCGACTTCTCGATCGCGTTGATCCTGCTGGTGAGGAAGTGCTGCTCGTCCAGCGGGTCGGAGTAGCCGGCGTGGCCGTCCTGGTACGAGGCGGCCTTGAGGAAGGACACGGCGGGCAGGTTGCCCGCGGCGAGCGCGGCGTCGAAGTCGGTCAGGTCGTACTGGTGGTCGGCCTGGTCCTGGCGGCCGATCATCGCGGTGGAGGTCGGCGGCAGGTGGTGCGGGTTGGCGGTGGACGCGTAGTACTGGAACGGCTCGTGGTGCGGCGAGTAGTCGACGGACGCGGCGCCGCCGACGTTGCTGTGCGTGGCGCCGCAGACCGCCTTGCCGCCGGACGAGGAGGTGGGGGCGAAGCCGCCCTGGAACCAGCCCCAGGTCACGCCCTTGGCGTTGAGCAGGTCGCCGATGTTGCGGCCCTTGACCGCCGTGAGCAGGCTGGTCGCGGTGCGGTCGTTGTCCGAGCAGTCGTCGTAGGCGGGGTCGGAGTCGGCGTAGACCGTGCCGACGCCGGTGGTCGGGTCGGGGTTGCGGACCGTGGACGACGCGGCGGGCGCGACCTGCTGGCCGGTCGTGGGGTCGATGGAGATGCCGCCGTGGGTGTTGCCGGAGACCAGGCTGAGCGCGCCGGGGGTGGAGGGGCCGAAGACGCTGCCGAAGCTGTTGTCGTCGAGTGCGTAGTTCTGTGCGTAGTTCCACAGCGCGGTGACGGTGTTGCCGTCGAAGTAGTCCATGGCCAGGCCCGGGCTGCCGTACAGCCCCGAGCAGGTGTCACTGCTGGTGTGCTGGACGAACAGGTCCATCCGGCCGTCGTCGTACGCCTGCTGCTCGGGGTTGTAGCTGTGGTTCTGGTCGCAGGTGAGCGCCTGCGACGGGCCGAGCCGGCGCGGCTGGTACTGGTTCGGGTTGTGCGTGAGCAGCCGGGAGCCGTGCTCGAGCAGGTTGACCGGCTGCGGGGTGCCCGGGGCCGCCGTGAAGCGGGTGCCGTCGGTGTTGGCGGCCCGCGGGTAGGTGCCGAAGTAGTGGTCGAACGACACGTTCTCGTCGAAGATCACCACCACGTGCTTGATCGGGGTGGAGGTGTCCGGCTCGGCCGCCGCGGCGACGCCGCAGGGCCCGAGCGCGGCGCCGGCCGCCGCCGTCAGGGCGGTGGCGGCCAGCACGGCGGTCAGGCGCCACGCGCGGGGACGGGCTGCGGAACACATCGTTGCCTCCATCGTTTCGGGCGGCCGGCCGGGCACGGACGGGCGGGCCGGGTGCGTGCGGCGCGTCACCGGCACGCCGGCCGTGTCGGGACACGCGTACGGTGCCGGTGACGCGCCGGTCGCCCGTCCGGTCCGAGATCGCTTACGCAGACACGTTAGGTCCCCGGGCGGGCGTATTCGTGGTGCCCGAACGGCGTGGTGGCGCCCGGCCGGAGTCGGCGGCCGCGCTCGCCGGCGGGTCGGCCGCGGGTCGCCCGCCGGACCGGCGGGTCGGGCGGTTCACCGCCGGGACGCCGGCCCGTGAGCGGCGCGGGCGCGCCCCGCAACACGCCTCGCCACGAGCGCCACGAGCGCGAGCGCACCCGCCACGGCCCGCCACGGCCGTCGCCGGCTACGGACGGTAGCCAAGAGGACCTTCCTGTCTTCGTCCACCCGCTCCGGCCCCCGCGGAACGCACGCGCCGGTCCCGGCGGAACGTCCGTATTCGGCGCCCGGCGGGCAACAGGGCGGTGAACAGGGCGGGTTGACCCCTCGACGTCAGGCGCAGGGGCAGGCCGTGGTGATCTCGTGTTCACAAAGAACCTCTTCCATGCGGCGGTCTACGCGCGTAATGTGAGCCGCTGTCATGGTCACACCAAGGAACAAGGCACATCCCCCTCGCCCTTGGAGGCGCACATGAACGGCAGCACGGCAGAACACGGATCACGGCACCGATCCCTGGTGCGGCGCTCGTCGGCGGGAGCGGGTGGCGCGCTCGTCGCGCTGCTGGCGCTGCTGACGGCGATGCTGGTGACGGTGCCGGGAGCGGCGGCCGCCGAACCCGCGCGGGCCACCGCGCCGCACGGGCAGGCGACCAACCCCGAGTTGGACTGGATGGGGTCCACGGTGGCGGCGCACGAGGGCCGGTCGGCCGGCAGCGGGAACGCGGTGGTCCCGAATGTCACGCAGACCCCGGGCTTCGACGTCAGCCACTACCAGGGCACGGTCAACTGGGCGGGCGCGTACTCCAACGGCGGCCGGTTCGTATACATGAAGGCCACGGAGGGCACCACCTTCCGCGACCCCAACTTCTCCGCCAACTACACCGGTTCGTACAACGCCGGCTTCATCCGCGGCTCCTACCACTTCGCCACGCCGAACACCTCGACCGGCGCGGCCCAGGCGGACTACTTCGTCGCCCACGGCGGCGGCTGGTCCAAGGACGGCAAGACGCTGCCGCCCATGCTCGACATCGAGTACGGCTCCACGTCCACCTGCTGGGGACTGAGCCAGGCGTCGATGCGGACCTGGATCACGTCGTTCATCAACGAGGTGCACGCCAAGACCACCCGCTGGGCGACGATCTACACCACGACCGACTGGTGGACCACGTGCACCGGCAACACGTCGGCGTACTCGGCCAACGACCCGCTGTTCATCGCCCGTTACGCCTCCAGCGTCGGCACCCTGCCGGCCGGCTGGCCGTTCTACACCTTCTGGCAGCACGCCGACTCCGGCACGTTCCCCGGTGACCAGGACTACTTCAACGGTGCGATCACCGGGCTGCAGAACCTGGCGAACAACACCTGATTCATCGTCACTACCTCTTCTGGGTGGGGCGGGAGTCGGCCACGCGTGGCGCCGGCTCCCGCCCCGCTTCGGCGCCCGGCCGGCTCCGCCCCGACCGGGCGCCCGCGCGTCTGGGGGCGGTTCTGGGCCCCGGCCCTGCGGAAAAGCTGCGCTAATGGAGGCGGTTGGGGGGCGGGCGCGCGGAAGTGCGCTGGTACGAGGGCAGTTGGGGCCCCCGCCTGGGGAAGTGCGCCGCAACGAGGGCGGTTGAGGGTCCCTGGGAAGTGCGCCGCCACGTAGGCGGTTCGGGGTCCGGCCCGGGGACGTGGGCCGCCGCTACGGGGGCGGTTGGGGGTCCCGCCCGGGGACGTGGGCCGCCGCTACGAGGGCGGTTGGGGGTCCCGCCCGGGAAAGTGCGCCGCTACGGGGGCGGTTGGCGCCAGGCGGTGACGTCGAGGGTGCCGGTGTTGCCCAGGTCGAGGGTGACCGGCACGATCTGCGGGCGCCCGGCGACCGTGACGGCCAGGGCCGCGCCCGTCTCGGCTTCCACAGTCGAGTCCGTGACGGTGTTGCGCCAGGCCAGCACGGCGAGCGCGCTCCGGCCCGGCCGCAGCGCCAGCGTGGTGGGCGCCGGGTCGTCGATCGCGCTGGTCACCGAGGCACCGCGATGCACGGTGACGGGCAACCCGCGGCCGTGCGCGTCGAGCACCCGCACCTGCGGATAGCCGCTCACCGTAAGGGAGTCTGCGCCGCACGCCGTCACGGTCAGCGTCATCGCGCGCAGCCCCGAGGCCGCGTCCGGCTCGCTGCCGGCCACCCGCAGGCCCGAGGCGGGGCACGGCGTGCCGGGCGGGGTGGCCGCGAGGGTCGGGGTGGCGCCGTAGCGGGGCGCGACACCGGTGATGCCGGGCGGGCGTTCCGGCCCGAGGTTCGGGATCGACGGCCTTGCGGCGGGGCCGGCCGCGCCGGCTGACGTGCGCGTGCCGCAGCCGGCCGCCGCGAGCAGCACGAGGGCCAGCAGCGGCGCTACGGCGGCGACCGCCGGCCCGCCCCGCCCGCATCTCGCACCCCACCCCGCGCACATCAGGCGATCATCACACATGGGCTGTGGATATCCGTCCCGCGGCGGGGGACATCTGCGCAGAATGGGGGGATCGGGCCCGTCGTGCGCGGATCGGCGGGCCGACGCGGCAGGGGGAGATCGGCCATGACGGGAGCCACCGCGCTCACACCGGGCGGCAACACAGTCCTCGCGGGGCCCGGTGCCCGCGCCGAGATCACGGCCGCGGGCACGGCGATCGACGTCTCCGCGGTCCTGCTGACCGCGGCCCGCAAGGTGCGCGGCGACACCGACCTGGTCTTCTACAACCACCCGGCCCAGGACGGCATCACCGTCAACGGCCCGGTGGTCACAGCGGACTTGGGCCGTATACCGCCCGAGGTGCAGACCGTCGCACTGATCGCCAGCATCGACGCGGACCGGGCCGACACCGTCTTCAACGATGCCAGCGGGCTGCGGATCGACGTCACCAGCGGCGGCGCGCCCATCACGTACGAGCCGCCCGCGCCGCGCCACGGCGAGACCGTCGTCATCCTCGCCGAGCTGTACCGGCGCGGCGACGCCTGGAAACTGCGCGCCGTCGGCCAGGGCTACGCCAGCGGACTCGCGGGCCTCGCCCAGGACTTCGGCGTCACGGTCGACGATCCGGGTGACGAGGCAAGCGGCAACCAGGGCACCGATGCGGCGCAGGGCGCGGCACCTGCGGCTCAGGTCCCGGGCCCGTCGTACGGTGCGGGTCCGAGGCAGGGTGCGGTGCCTGTCGCTCAGGGTGCGGGCCCGTCGCACGGTGGCGATCCGGCGCACGACGCGGTGCCTGCGGCTCAGGGCCCCGGCCCGTCGTACGGTGCGGGTCCCGTGCAGGAGCCCGCGTACGGGGCGGGTCCTGCGGTGGCGCCGGCGGCCAACGCTCCGACCCCGACTGTCGCTTCGGGGACGGCAGTTCCGCCACCGCCACCTCCCGCACCCGCGCCAGCGCCAGCGCCCCCGCAGGGATTCGGGCCGCCGCCGCGGATGGACCAGCCATGGGGCCAGGCACCGCCGCCGGCGCCACCGCAGGGCCCGCCGCCCGGGTGGGCGCCGCCTCCGCCCGGGGCACCGCCGGCGCCGTTGCCGCCCCCGTACGTACCGCAGCCGCCGCCCGTACCGGCCGGGGCGCCGCCCATGCCGCCCACCCGGACGGGGGCACCTGCGGGAACACCGGCGGGGGCCGCGCCCGCGATCAGCCTGGAGAAGGTGGAGCGGGCGGCGCCGGGCCTGGTCAACCTCTACAAGCAGGCCGGGATATCGCTCCAGAAGCGGGGCATCAGCGGCCAGCGCGCGGCGGTCTACCTCGTCCTGGACCACTCGGCGAGCATGAGGTCGTACTACCGCAGCGGCACGATGCAGCACCTGGCCGAGCAGGTGCTCGGGCTGTCGGCGAACCTCGACGACGACGGCATCGTGCCGGTGGTCGTCTTCTCCAGCCAGGTGGACCTGTTCTCGGACATCTCGCTGGACAACCACGGCGGCCGGGTGGAGGAACTCCACCGCGACCTGCCCTGGGGCGGCACCTATTACTCACCCGCGATGCGCGCGGTGATCAAGCACTACCAGGGCTGCGGGGCCACCGACCCGGCGTTCGTGGTGTTCCAGAGCGACGGCGAGCCGTTCGACCGGGGCGAGACCAAGCGGCTGCTCCAGCAGACCAGCACGCTGCCGATCTTCTGGCAGTTCGTCGGATTCGGCGGCACCCGGCTGAAGTTCCTGCGCACCCTGGACACGCTCAAGGGCCGGACGCTGGACAACGCAGGGTTCTTCGCGGCGGGCCGCGACCCGCGCAAGCGGTCCGACAGCGAGCTGTACGACTGCCTGATGGAGGAGTTCCCTTCGTGGCTGGCGGCGGCCCGCCAGGCGGGGATCATCCGCTGAGGGCCCGAACCCTCGCCGGGGCCCGGCCCGCGCCCGCACATCGTGGTCGCGCGGCGGCCGTGCGAAGCGCCGCGCGGATCATGCCATTTCGGTCATATCGCTCGGGACGGAGCAGCCCGCGGGCATAAAGTCGGCGGGTGTCGTGTTGTTATCCGCCTGTGCGTTGCCGACACAGCTTCATCGGCCATACTGCTTGCCGTGGAGCAGCAGCGCATAGGTTCGATCAACCCGTCCGTGCACGCCGCCGGCATCGACCCGGCGTTCGTCCCCGGCCTCACTCCGCCACGTCCGGAGGACGCGTCGGAGGACGCCGCGGAGCCGGCCGAGGCGCCCGAGGAGCAGGCGGCGTCGGCCGACGCGCCCGCGCCCGAGGACGCCGTACCGGCCGAGGCCGCCGCCCTGGAGGACACCGCCGAGTCGGCGGACTCCGAGGACGCGGCGGAGGCGGCCGACCCCGAGGAGGACGAGCCGGGCGAGCCCGACTTCGAGGTCTCCGACCGCCGCGCCTCGATCGTCACCGACCGCGTCGGGGTCCGTTTCACCCTCGACGAGGAGGAGGCGGACTTCCGCTGGGACGAGATCGGCGCGGTCGAGATCGACACGCCCCGGTTCGGCCGCAGGTTCACCGTGACCGTCTACACGACCGAGCGCCGCTGGTACGAGTGCCAGGTCGAGGCTCCTTCGCGCGCCAAGCTCAAGGAGTGGGCGACCCAACTCGACGCGGTCCTCGACACCCACTTCGAGGACCCCGAAGCGTCCCCGACGAGGCCAGGAGGCCCCTCCGGCCACGGACGAAGCCGCTCCGGCCACGGACGAGGCCGCTCCGGACGATGCGGCCGAACCCGCTGCGGACGAAGCCGAGTCGGAGAAGGCGGAGCCGAAGTCCGCGGATGCCTCGGCGGCGGCGGACGCGAAGAAGTAGCCTCCCCGCCCGGCGGCGGCGCCCATCCGGCACAAGGGTGCCTTGCTTAGGGGCGCGTGGGGGCACCTCCCAGCCGCCAGGCTGGGGGAGAACTGCGCGGGCAACCCGCCACCGGCCGGTGGTCCGGATGCGACCGCAACAGCCCCTCCGGGCAGGTGTCTTTAGGGGCGCGGGGAACTGCGCGGGCAACCCACCACCGGCCGGTGGTCCGGATGCGACCGCAACAGCCCCTTTGGGGCGGTGACGACGTGCAGCCACGTCGTGGCTTGTCGCGCAGTTCCCCGCGCCCCTGGGTATGTGGCCGCCTTCCGCGAGGGCACCCTCCGCCCGGGGGAGACGTGGCGCCGCCCTCGCGCGAGGGCACCCCGCACCCGGGAAGACGTGGCGCCGCCCTCCGCGAGGGCACCCGGGCGGGGTCCGGCGTGCCCTCAGGGGGAAACGTCAGGCACGGCTCCACCCGTAAAGGCTGGTGAGGCGCCCCACGACGAGGTTGAAGCGACCGCGATCAAGCGCGCACGCCTCCCTCCGCATCCCCCGCTCGTGCAACCGCATCACCCGGTCGAGTACGACCCACGAATCGCGCCCCTGGCGATCCCACGGCCCCGACCCGAGGGCGACCCACTCGCCGCCGTCGTGCCGCTTGCTGGTGAGCTGCACCGCCAGCAGCGTGCCGCGCTCCTCGCGGGCGACCACCAGCACCGGGCGGTCCTTGCCGCGCCCGTCCCGTTCCTCGTACGGCACCCAGGTCCACACGATCTCCCCGGGGTCCGGGTCCCCGTCGTGCGCGGGCGCGTACTCGGTCCGTACGGCGCCCACCTCCCGCGGGTCGGCCTCGGTCGTCGCATACGGTCCTGTGGCTCCCGGTATCCCGGGGTGCCCGTCAGCAAATGTCGTCACCCCGGAACCGTAGGCCAACCGGGTCAGGAGCGGGAGGTCTCCACGTGGTGCCGGGCCCAGGCGACGGCGATGAGCGCGCCGGCGGCGAACGCGGCGAACACCGGCACGTAAGGCGGTGCGGGCGGCGAGACGACGGCGAGGTGCGCCCCCGACCCGTCCGGCGGCGGCCCGGAACCGGCGGAGGAGGACGAGCCGCCGCCGGGGAGGTGGGCCCTGGCCGCGCCGGCGGTGTGCCGTACCCGCTCGGCGCCCTCCCGGGTACGGTTCCTCGCGTCCGCCGCCCGCGACAGGGTGCGGCTCTCGGCGTCCCGCAGGCGCGCGGCGGCCTCCCGGGCCTTGGCCTTGGCGCGCGCGGGCACGTCGGCCTTGGCGGCGAGTTCCTCCACGGTCTGGCCCAGGGCCTCGCGGGTCTCGGCGATCTGCTGTTCGAGGTCGACGAGGTGCGGATCGGTCCGGCTCATCGCTTCGCCCTTTCCTTGAGGGTCTCCAGGTCGTACCGCATGCTGTCGACCGCCTCCTCGGGCATGGCCGGCGCGGCCTGTTTGACCTCGCGCCGCCCGAGGAGCGCGGCCACCGCCGCGATGAGCAGCAGCCCGCCGGCCACGATGAGCGCGGCGGCCCACAGCGGCAACGGCATCGCGACCGCCGCGATCGCCGCGGCGATCATCGCCGCCAGGGCGAAGAAGGCCATCAGCCCGGCCGCGCCGAACAGCCCGCCGCCGATCCCGGCCCGCTTGCCCTTCAGCGCCAGCTCGGCCTGGGCGAGCTTCAGCTCCTGCCTGACCAGGTCGGACAACTGCTCGGTTCCCTGTTTCACCAGCGTGCCCACCGACCGGGCGGACCCGTTCACATGCGTCACGGCCTTCACCTCCGACTCCGGGGCTCGTGGGGTGCGAGTGACCCGTTCCGCCGATCGGAAACCCGTCCCGTACGGACGTCCCCGACCGGTCCCGGGCGGGCGTATTCTCGGGCATAGAACATTGAATCGGCACATACAGTGCCATAAGGAGCGAGGTACGCCATGACGTTGTCCGGCTCGGAGGCCAGTCACCGCAGGGCTCTCGTGCTCAGCGAGGTCGCCGCGGACGGGGCCCCGGGGCTCTCCCGCGTGCTGCGGCGCGCGGCCAAGGGGGACCAGGACGCCGCCGGGATACCCGTCGGCTCGCTGGTCCGCGCGGTCCATCCGCTCGGCGCCCTCGACACCCACGAGTTCCTGCGGCGCTCGCACATCCGCGAGTCCGATCTCGCCGGCGATCTCGGCCCCGGGCAGCGCGTCGCCCTCCTCTCGCTCGTCGATCTGTCGTCGCACTTCAACAGATAGCTGCGCGCAGGCGACCGCCACCGGCCGGTGGGGTGTCGTTTTGCCGCTGCGGCAAAACGGCACCCCACCAGAGGCGCGAGGTGCGCCGCCAGCCACAACGTGGCCGCCGGGTCGCCACCGGCCCGGAGGGGCTGCTCGGGTCGCACCCGGACCACCGGCCAGTGGCCGGTTGCCCGCGCAGTTCCCCGCGCCCCTCACTGGGCACCGCCGCAGCAAAAGGGCACCCTCCGCACGCCCAATACGGTGCCGCCAGGCACAAGGGCGCCATACCCAGGGGCGCGTGGGGGCACCTCCCAGCCGCCAGGCTGGGGGAGAACTGCGCGACAAGCCACCACGCAGCTGCACGTCCGGACCACCGCCTGCCGTACGGCGGCCGGGTCCATCGGCGCGACCAGCAGGCCCAGATCCTGCGAACCCGTCCCGGAGGGACTGCGATCGGGGGTCTCGCGCAACGCCGGTATCAGGCCCGCCCGCAGCAGCGAGGACTTGCCGCTGCCGGAGGCGCCGACGACCGCGACCAGCCGGAAGTGGCGGACCTTGTCGACGAATTGGGCGATGAGGTCGTCGCGGCCGAAGAACAGGGCGCGGTCCTCCGGTTGGAAGCGCTCCAGTGCGCGGTAGGGCGGAGCGGCGGAGTCGGCGCCGGCCGGCGGGACGGGCGGCTCGCCCGCCGCCACCCGGTGCCAGCGCTCCTCCCACTCCGGCAGCGCACCGCCGCACGCCGTGACGAAGGCCCGCAGCGTCGCCAGGGTCGGAAGCCGCTCCCCGGCCGCCGCCTGCGACAGGGTGCTCGCCCCGCAGCCGGTGCGCGCCGCCATGTCCCGGTAGGTGGGAGTGCCCGCTCCCGCGCGCAGCAGGCGCAGGTCGTACGCCAACCGCGCCACCGGACCCGCCACCGGGTCCAGCGGACTCTCCGGACGTCCCGCCGTGGTGATCCCCGCCCTTCCCCCCGGTGTCCCGGCACGGGAACGAGCGCACGCTACGCACGCCCGGCCGCCGCGACAAGTCGCCGCCGTGGCCGCCGCCGTCCGCAGGGGCGCCGGCCCTCCTCACGCCGACTCTGCCTGGTCACCACATTGATCCGCCCTGCGGCCGGGGGCGGCGGAACAATTGCCGCTCTGGTGGAGTCGGGGGTGCCGCAGGTCCGGCGGCAGTGTTCCCAGCGGGGGCCTTCCCGGCGGAGGCGGCGGAGCACACACACAGGTCTCACGGAGGGGGGCGGGTCAGGTGCCCGTATCGCGGAGGGTCAAGACCGGCGTCGTGGGCGCGGTGGTGACGGGCATGGTGTCGGTCGCCGGCCTCGGCGCGTACAACATCTGGACGGCGCTCGGCAGCGCCGAGCCGCCCGGCGCCGACTCGTCGGCGGCGAGATCACCGATCAGCTCGCGGCCGCCGAGCGCCAAGGAGACCGAGGGCGCGGCCAAGGCGTTCCTGGCCGCGTGGGCGTCGGGCGACGACGCCGGGGCCGCGCGCCTGACCGACTCACCGCTGACCGCGGCCGACGCGCTGACGGCGTACCGCAGGCAGGCCCATGTGACCTCGCTGCGGCTGGACCCGGGGAAACCGTCGGACACCATGGTGCCGTTCACCGTCACCGCGCGGGTGTCCTTCCAGGGCATCACCAAGACGTGGGCGTACGGCTCCTCGCTGACCGTGGTCCGCGGCTACGGCAACAAGCCGGTCGTCCAGTGGGCGCCCTCGGTGGAGGTCCCGGCGCTGAGGAAGGGCGAGTCGGTCGTCACCGGGGAGGCCAAGTCCCCCGTCGTGGACGTCCTGGACCGCCACGGCAAGGTGCTGGACGCGGCCGACTACCCCTCGCTCGCCCGCATCCTCGCCCAGCTCCGCTACCGCTACGGCGCCGCCTCGAAGAGCGCCGGGCGCACGGCACTGGGCACGTACATCGAGGACGGCGGCGGCGTCCCCGTCACCACGCTGCTCGAACTGCGGCCGGGCGCGCACGCCCGCGTGCGCACCACGCTGGACGCCACCGTGCAGGCCGCGGCCGAGCAGGCGGTGCTCAAGGAGCAGGACTCCGGGGTGACCGCGCTGGACACCGGCACCGGCGGCATCCTCGCGGTCGCCTTCAACCCGTCCGCCGGGACGGACCTCGCCCTCCAGGGAAGGGAGGCGCCCGGCTCCACGTTCAAGGTCGTCACGGCGACGGCGCTGCTCGCCGCGGGCGTCACGCCGTCCACCCCGTCGCCCTGCGTCAGCGGCTACGCCCGCCCGATGGGCAAGCCGTACCGGAACGTCTCCCGGGACAACCCGGGCGCGACCTTCGGCTGGGACTTCGCCAACTCCTGCAACACCGGCTTCATCCGGCTCGCCGGGAGCATCGGCCCGCACACCCTGACCGACACCGGGCGGCGGTACTACGGCCTCGGCGCGACCTGGACCACCGGCACCTCCACCAGCGACGGGGCGATCCCCGGCGGCACCGGCGACGAGATGACCTCGGAGATGATCGGCCAGGGCACGATCACCATGACCACGCTCGACATGGCCTCGGTCTCCGCCACCGTCCGCGACGGCCGCTTCCACCAGCCGTCGATCCTCCAGGACACCTCCCTGATCGAGGACCGCACCCCCGTCCCCACCACGGCGCTGCCGCCGGGCCTGGGCGGCGACCTGATGCAGATGATGCACAGGACCGTCACGAGCGGTACGGCCTACGCCGCCCTGCACACCTTCGGCGGGACGGTCGGCGCCAAGACCGGCTCCGCGGAGGCGGGCACGGGCGCGCCCAACGGCTGGTTCACCGCCTACCACGGCCATGTGGCGGCCGCGGCCCTCGTCCTGCGGGGCGGCGAGGGCGTCGACTCGGCCGGCCCGATCGTCGCCTCGGTCCTGTCGGCGGCGTCCTGAGCGCCGGACGGCCCCTGGCAGGCACCGCGGAGGGGGCGGTACCTGCCACGCGGCCGTCCGGCCGGGGCCCGGGGACGGGTGGACCCGGGCCCCGAAACCTCGGGTCCCGGGGTCCCGGGGTCCCGGGAAAAGGGGCTTGCGATGGAGTGCGCTCCAAGGTGTTCGCTGAGCGCCATGGAGTACACACAGCTGGGACGGACCGGGCTCAAGGTCGGCAGGATCGTGCTGGGGACCATGAACTTCGGGACCGACGAGGCGGGCAGCCACGCGCTCATGGACACCGCGCTCGACGCGGGGATCAACTTCTTCGACACGGCGAACATCTACGGCACGGACGAGCGCAAGGGGCGGACCGAGGAGATCCTCGGAAGCTGGTTCGCGCGAGGCGGCGGGCGGCGCGACAAGGTCGTGCTGGCGACCAAGGTCTACGGCAACGTCACCAACGACGGCAAGCAGTGGCACGAGCAGTCGTGGCCCAACCACGACCGGCTGTCGCGCGCTCAACATCCGCCGCGCGGTGGACGCGAGCCTGAAGCGGCTGGGGACCGACCACATCGACGTGTACCAGTTCCACCACGTCGACCGGGCCACGCCGTGGGAGGAGATCTGGCAGGCGATCGACGTCCTGATCCAGCAGGGCAAGATCCTCTACGCCGGGTCCAGCAACTTCGCCGGCTGGCACCTCGCGCAGGCGAACGAGGCCGCGGCCAGGACCGGCCGCCTCGGCCTGGTGAGCGAGCAGTGCCTGTACAACCTCTTCGAGCGCAGCGCCGAGACCGACGTGATCCCGGCGGCGCGGGCGTACGGCCTCGGCGTCATCCCCTGGTCGCCGCTGCACCAGGGGCTGCTCGGCGGCGCGCTGCGCAAGGAGCGGGAGGGCGGCGGCGTGCGCTCGTCGGTGGGCCGCTCGGCCGCGGGGCTGGCCGATCCGGTCGTACGGGAGAAGGTGCGGGCGTACGAGGAGCTGTGCGGGGAGCACGGCGTGCAGCCCGGCGAGGTGGCGCTCGCGTGGCTTCTCACGCGGCCGGGGGTGACCGGGCCCATCGTCGGGCCGCGCACCGCCGAGCACTTGGCTTCTGCTGTGCAGGGCGGCTGAGTTGGAGCTTTCCGTCGACCTCCTGGCGGAGCTCGACTCGGTGTTCCCCGGGCCCGGGGCGGCTCCCGAATCCTTCGCCTGGTAGTCCCCGACGGCCCGCCGGACCACCCCCTCCCGCAAGGCCCCGCCTTCCCAACCGGCCCGGGGTTGCCCCCCGGTAAGACGGCGCCATACCAACGGGCGCGCGGGGGTTGCCTTCGCGGAAGGCGGCAACCATCTAGGGGCGCGGGGAACTGCGCGACAAGCCACGACGTGGCTGCACGTCGTCACCGCCCCAAAGGGGCAGTTGCTGTCGCATCCGGACCACCGGCCGGTGGCCGGTTGCTCGCGCAGTTCCCCGCGCCCCTAAGGCCGGTGGCACCGCCCTGCGCGCGGGCACCCAGCGCCGCTGGGAAAGCGGCCGCCTACCGCGGAGGCACCCAAGGCCGTTGGGTAGGGCGCCGCGGGGGCTACGGGGTGCCCCGTTTACGAGGGGGTGGAAGAAGGACGAGTGGGGAGAAGCGGCTTGCACGTCGCATAAGCCTTGGCCGTCTTCGGATCAGCCGTGTTGAACCCGCGGAAGCCGGAGGACCCGCGCCCGCCGGAGCCCGGGGACGCCGTCGGGAGAGTGACCCCGTGGTCCTTGAGACAACTCCGTGTCGACCCCGCGGAACCCGGAGTACCCGCGGCCGCCCGAACCCGGCGACGCCGTCGGAAGAGTGACCCCGTGGTCCTTGAGACAACTGGTGAACGCCTGGAACGCGCTGCTGTTGAAGCCGCCCTGCCCGCCCCGCCCCCCGAACTGCGGCCGCTTGGACGCGCAGTCCTGAAGCGCCTTCTGGGTCGCCGCGTCGGGCGACGCCCCGCCGAACCCGGGGAACCCGCCGCCCCCGAAGCCACCGCCGCCCCGTACCCTCCGCTGGGCCGGCCGCTCGGCCGCGCGCCCCCGGACGGCCGCTTGAACGTCGGCATCGTCACCCCGTGCTGCGACAGGCACTGCCGGTACGCCTCCATGGCCTGCGAGTTGCCGCCCCGCCCGGCGCCGGCGGACGCGGTGGACGAGCCGGACGCCGACCCGGACGGCTTCGCGTCCGCCGAGGAGGAGCCCGACGACGAGCACGCGGTGAGCGCGAGCGCCCCGGAGGCGAGGACGGCGACGAACGCCCCGGCCCGCGCCGCGTTGCGCCGCGCCTGGCCGGTACGCGCTGCGGACGGCCGGCTGGTGGTCCAGGTCATGTCCGTGGTCTCCTCCGGGAACGGGAATGCGGCGTCGTGGCCACCCACGCGCACCCGCGCGGGACGTCGGGGGCGCGTAGGCGACGACCCCGACTGAACCGCACACAGGTGGGGACTGTCGGGGACCGAGCTGTGAGTTCCCGGGGTACGGCGGCCCCCGCCGGCGCCCGTACGGCGGCGTTAACACACGGGACGTACCTGTTTCGCACCCTTTGCCGTAGGCCGCTACCGCATCGGGAACGCACAGGTTCCCAGGGAACTCCCAGGGTTCTCCCAGGGGTTCAAAGGCGTCGGCGACCAGGATGCGCGTCATGAAGGTGCTCCCACGGCGGCGCAGGGCCGTCCTGATCAACTCGGTGCTCGGCGTGGTGGTCCTCGCGGGCGCCGGCGGTGCCTACGCGGCGGTGCACGACGACGGCAGCGGCAAGTCGGCCGCCGGCGCGGCCCGTACCGCGACCGTCACCAGGGGTACGGTGCAGGCCACCGTCTCCGGTTCCGGCACGCTCGCCTCCCCGAGCGACGCGGGGCTGGACTTCACCACCGGCGGCACCCTCACCGAGGTGGACGTCAAGCCGGGCGACAAGGTGAAGAAGGGCGAGGTGCTGGCGAAGGTCGACCGGACGTCGGCCGACGAGACGCTCACCCAGGACAACGCGTCGCTGACCGCCGCCCAGGCGAACCTGACGAAGGTCGAGGAGGGCGAGACCCCCGTCTCGACCGGCTCCGCAAGCGGGTCCGGCTCGGGAAGCGGCGGCAGCGGCCGCGGCGGCAGCACCCCGACCCCCACGCCCACCCCGACCGTCGACCCGGCCCAACTCGCCTCCGCCCAGGCCCAGGTGACCCAGGCTCAGAACGCGGTGGACGCGGCGCAGCGCGCCGTGGACGGCTGCGTGCTGAAGGCCACGGTGAGCGGCACGGTCGCCTCGGTGGGCGGCGCGAAGGGCGACACGGTCTCCGGCACGTCCGGCAGCGGCGGCAGCGGCTCGGGCTCGGGCTCCGGCAGTTCGAGCGGCAGCGGCAGTCCTCCACGGCCTCCTCCAGCACGTCGGGTTCGACGCCCACCGGATTCGTGGTGCTCACCAACCCCTCGGGCATGCAGGTGAAGGCGGACTTCTCCGAGGCCGACTCGCTGAAGGTCAAGGCGGGCCAGGCCGCGACCGTGACGCTCAACGCCGAGTCCGGCACCGTGCTCGACGCCAAGGTGCTGTCGATCAGTTCGCTCCCGGTGAGCAGCGGCTCCAGCAGCGGTGGCGGCGGCGCCGGCAGCAGCGGCAGCGCGGTGCAGTACGCGGCCGTCCTGACCATCACCAGTGACACCTCGGCCCTGCGCACCGGCCTGAGCGCCAGCATCCAGGTCACCACCGGCACCGCGTCGAACGCGCTCTCCGTGCCGACCGCCGCGGTCTCCGGCACCGGCGCCAACCGTACGGTCCTGGTGGTCGGCGCCGACGGCTCCACGACCCGTACCAACGTCACGGTCGGCGTCGAGGGCGACTCCACCGACCAGATCACCCAGGGCCTCACCGAGGGCCAGCAGGTGCAGATCCCGCAGGTCGCCTCCGCCGGCAACGGCGGCTTCCCGAGCGGCGCCTTCCCCGGCGGCCTCGGCGGCGGCGGTGCGAACCGGTTCGGCGGCGGCGGATTCCGCTCCGGCGGCTTCGGCGGCGGCGGGGGTGGCCGCGGATGAGGCAGGCCCTGAGCGCGCGGCTGGGGCGCCTGGGCCTGGACCGGCTCGGCGCCCGCCGCGGGGAGGCGCGGGAGGAGAGCGGTCAGGGCAGCCCCTGGGGCCCGCCGCCCGTCATCGAGGTGCGGTCGCTGTTCAAGACGTACGGCCACGGCGACGCGGCCGTCCGCGCGCTGGGCGGCGCCGCCGACCCGCGGACCGGGCAGTCGGCCGGCATCGACCTGGTCGTGGACCAGGGCGACATGGTCGCGGTGATGGGCAGTTCCGGCTCCGGCAAGTCCACGCTGATGAACATCCTCGGCTGCCTCGACGTGCCGACCTCCGGCCGCTACCTGCTGGACGGCATCGACGTCGGCGGCCTGGACGAGCACCAGCTCTCCCTGGTCCGCAACCGCAAGATCGGCTTCGTCTTCCAGTCGTTCAACCTGGTGCCGCGCACCCCCGCGCTCGCACAGGTCGAACTCCCGCTGGCCTACGCCGGGGTGCGGTCCGCCGAGCGGCGGCGCCGGGCGCTGGCCGCGCTGTCCCTGGTGGGCCTGTCCGACCGGATCGACCACCGGCCCAACGAGCTGTCCGGCGGCCAGCAGCAGCGCGTGGCCGTGGCCCGCGCCCTGGTCACCGCCCCGGCGATGCTGCTGGCCGACGAGCCGACCGGCAACCTGGACAGCCACAGCACCGAGGACGTGCTCGCCATCATCGACCGGCTCAACGCCTCCGGCCGCACCGTCGTCCTGATCACCCACGAGGACGAGGTGGCCCGGCACGCCAAGCGGATCATCCGGCTGGTCGACGGCCAGGTCGTGGCCGACGTACGGCAGGCGCCGTCCGGCGGCCCGCCGCCCGCGCTGCGCGACCCGGCCGCCTTCGCCGCCCTGCGCCCGCACGGACCGCAGGGACCGCACGGTTCCCAGGGACCGAACGGCGCCCGCGCGCTGACCGGGGGGCCGTCGCTGTGAACCCCTTCGAGATCCTCCGCTTCGCCGTCGGCGGCCTCGCCGCGAACAAGGTGCGGTCCGGCCTGACGATGCTCGGCGTGCTCATCGGCGTGGCCGCGGTGATCATCCTGCTGGCGGTCGGCAACGGCTCCTCGCAGTCGGTGAAGAACTCCATCGAGAAGCTCGGCACCAACGCGCTGACCGTCTCCTCCGGCGGCGGCTTCGGCTCCTCCGGCTCCACGGCCACCAGCACCAAGCCGCTGACCGTGGACGACGCCCGCGCGCTCGCCGACCCGGCCGCCGCCCCCGACGTCGACTCCGTCGCGCCCGAGGTCACCACCTCGCAGAGCGCGGTCTACCAGGGCACCTCGCACACGGTCGGCCAGGTCGTCGGCACCTACCCGGCGTACTTCAAGGCGTCCAACAGCAAGGTCGTCAAGGGCGACTACTTCAGCGGCGACGACGTGCTCAACTCCCGCAAGGTGGCGGTGATCGGCTCGACCACGGCGACCGACCTGTTCGGCACCACCAGCCCGGTCGGCCGCAAACTGGTCATCGGCGGCACCCCGTTCACGGTGGTCGGCGAGCTGGCCACCAAGGGCGGCACCGGCTTCCAGGACCCGGACGACACGGTGATCGCACCGCTGCCGACCGTGCAGAACGCGTTCACCGGCTTCGGCCCGGTCAGCCAGATCCTGGTCGAGGCGAAGTCCGCGGCGGCCACCACGCCCGCGCAGAACGAGATCACCACCGTCCTGATGGGCACGCACGGCATCAGCAACCCCAACGCGCTGGACTTCCGGGTCAGCAGCCAGGCGTCGCTGCTGAGCACGCAGTCGGACACCGACAAGACCTTCACCGTGCTGCTCGGCGCGGTCGCCGCGATCTCGCTGCTGGTCGGCGGGATCGGCATCACCAACATCATGCTGGTCACCGTCACCGAGCGGACCCGGGAGATCGGCATCCGCAAGGCGATCGGCGCGCCCCGGGGCGTGATCCTCGGGCAGTTCCTGGCCGAGTCGACGCTGCTGTCGCTGGTCGGCGGCGGGCTCGGGGTGGTCGCCGGGCTGATCGGCTCGCGCTTCACCATCGTGGGCATCAAGCCGGCGGTCATCCCGGCGTCGGTGTGGGGCGCGTTCGCCATCGCCGTCGCCATCGGGCTGTTCTTCGGCAGCTACCCGGCCAACCGCGCGGCGGGCCTGCGGCCCATCGAGGCCCTGCGGCACGAGTGACCTCAACTACCAGACAAGGGAGAGCCGAGATGGCGCGACGCCGCACCGAGCTCGTCAAGGCAGCCGCCGATCCGGACCTGCTGCCGCGCGAGCGTGCCCCGCGGGTGCCCGCCGCCCGGGAGACCGTCGGCGGCATCGAGTTCGCCGACGAGGGCGAGTACGCCGCGGAGCCCGCGGCGCACTACCCCGAGCGGCCCGAGGACGTGCTCGCGCAGCCGCCGGACGCCCGCGACATCTCCGCGGAACTGGCCGCCCCGCCGCGCCGCAAGCTGCCCTGGCTGACGCTGGCGCTGTCGGCGTGCGTGGTGGCCGCGGGCGCGTTCTCCGGCGGCGCCCTGGTGGAGAAGCACCACCTGGGCGGCGGCACGACGGCCGGCCGCGGCTTCACCTTCCCGACCGGGGCCGGCGGCCGTACGGGGACGGGCACGGGCGGCGGCCGCACCTTCGGCGGCGGGTTCGGCGGCCGCGGGCGGTACGGGCTCCGGCTCCGGCACGGGTGTGACGATCGGCACGGTCAAGCTGGTCGACGGCAGCACGATCTACGTCTCCGACGCCCAGGGCGACATCGTCAAGGTCACCACCGGCGGCTCCACCAAGGTCACCGAGTCCAAGACCGGCAAGGTCTCCGACCTCAAGGCCGGGCAGAGCGTCACGGTCCTGGGCGCCAAGAAGTCCAACGGCGACGTGGCCGCGACCACCGTCACCCAGGGCAGCGGCGCGGGCGGTTTCGGGGGCTTCGGCGGCTTCGGCGGCGGGGCCTCCGGCGGTACGGGAGCGGGCACGGGCGGGACCGCGGGCAGCGGCTCGGGCGGCGGGAACTGATTCCGCGCTTACCCTGCTAGGACGTACGGTGCGGGCGGGAGGAGCTCATGGACACGCCTGAGGCCAGCCTGCTGGTCGTCGACGACGAGCCCAACATCAGGGAACTGCTCTCCGCGTCCCTGCGGTTCGTGGGCTTCAAGGTCGTCTCCGCCGCGTCCGGCGCCGACGCGCTCGCCGCCGTCGCCCGCGAGCGGCCCGACCTGGTCGTCCTCGACGTGATGCTGCCCGACATGAACGGCTTCGCCGTCGTACGGCGGCTGCGCGAGGAGAGCGGCCCGCGGGCCGCGGCGGGCGCGCCCGACCGGCTGCCGGTGCTCTTCCTCACCGCCAAGGACGGCGTCGAGGACAAGATCAGCGGCCTGACCGCGGGTGGCGACGACTACGTCACCAAGCCGTTCAGCCTGGAGGAGCTGATCGCCCGCATCCGGGCGATACTGCGCCGCACCGGCGGCCCCACCGACGACGGCCGGCTCGTCGCGGGCGACCTCGAACTCGACACCGTCGGCCACCAGGTGCTGCGCGCCGGCCGGCCGGTCTCCCTGTCGCCCACCGAGTTCAAGCTGCTCGCGTACCTGATGGCCAACACCGACCGGGTCGTCTCCAAGCTCCAGATCCTCGACCACGTGTGGGCGTACGACTTCGGCGGCGACCTGAGCATCGTCGAGTCGTACATCTCCTACGTGCGGCGCAAGGTCGACTCCGGCACGGACGGCGCGGCCAAGCTGATCCACACCGTGCGGGGCGTCGGCTACGTGCTGCGCAGTCCCGTGCCCGGCCAGGGCTGAGCCGTGCGCCCCGCGACAACCAGGCTCGGGCCGGCCGCGTTCCGCCTCTCGGCGGTGTCGCTGCGCTCCCGGCTGGTGCTGCTCGCCCTGGTCCTGGTGCTGCTCGGCCTCGCGGTGAGCGACACGGTGGTGCTCGGGTCGGTGCGCGGACAGCTCGTGCAGCGCGTGGACCAGCAGCTCGACCGGTACGGGCAGCTACTGGCCCGGCGGCTGGGCACGGACGGGGTGCCGGCGCCGCGGTACGTCCTCCCGGGGCCGGGCGCGCCGGGGCAGGAGACGGGTGCGGGTCCCGGTGCGGGTCCCGGTGCGGGCGGGGCGAGGGCGTGGCTGCCGAGCCAGTTCGTGGTGGCCTTCGCGGCGGGCGACGGGCACGTGGCCGAGCAGTTCCGGCAGCCGGTGGCCGCCGACGACCCGCAGCCGCTGTGGCCCGCGATGGACGCCGCGCGGCTGCGGGCCCGGCTGAACAAGCCGTTCGACGTGGCCAGCGACCACGGCGGCGGCAGTTGGCGGGTGCTGATCGTGCCGGTCACCGCCACCGGCGACGGCGCCCGCAGCACCCGCGACGGCCGCCTGCTGTCCCCGCCACCCGCGGGCGTCGTGGTCGCCTCCCCCCTGGACGACGTGGCCACCACCACCAGCAGGCTGAGCACGTCCTTCCTGCTCATCGGCGCGGTCGTGGTGGCGGCGCTGGGCGTGGCGGGCTGGTTCGCGGTACGCGCCGGGCTGCGGCCGCTGCGCCGGATCGAGGCCACCGCGGCCGAGATCGCGGCGGGCCGGCCGCTGTCGCACCGGATGCCCGAGGCGTCGCCGCGCACCGAGGTGGGCCGGCTGTCCTCCGCGCTCAACGGCATGCTCGCGCAGATCGAGTCGGCGTTCTCCGCCCGCGCCGAGTCCGAGAAGCAGATGCGGCGCTTCGTGGCCGACGCCAGCCACGAGCTGCGCACCCCGCTGGCCGGCATCCGCGGCTTCGCCGAGCTCTACCGGATGGGCGCGCTGCCCGACGAGGCGGACGTCAAGCGCACGATGAGCCGGATCGAGAGCGAGGCCGTACGGCTCGGCGGGCTGGTCGAGGACCTGCTCACGCTGGTGCGGATGGACGAGCAGCGGCCCGTCCAGCTCGCGCCCATGGACCTGCGCACGCTGGCCGTGGACGCCCTGCACGACACCACCGCGCTCGATCCGGCGCGGCCGGTCTCGCTCACCGGGCCCGGCGGCGCCGCTCCGCCCGGGCCGGCCCCCGTCCTCGGCGACGAGGCGCGGCTTCGGCAGGTCGTCACCAATCTCGTCGGGAACGCCGTCGCCCACACGCCGCCGGGGACGCCGGTGCGGATCGGCGTCGGGACGGACGGGGGGCACGGGGTGCTCGAAGTCGCCGATCAGGGGCCCGGACTCGCCGCCGATCAGGCCGCGCGCGTCTTCGAGCGGTTCTATCGGGTGGACGCGTCGCGTTCCCGGGCGGCCGGGGGCGGGGCCGGGCTCGGCCTGTCCATCGCCGCGGCTCTCGTCTCCGCTCACGGGGGCACGGTCGAGCTCGACACCGCTCCCGGCCGCGGCTCCACTTTTCGCCTCCGGCTCCCGTCCTCCCACCCGTAATCACCTCCCCCCGCTCGGCGGGTGCCGCTGCGCAAGGGGGCGCCTTCCCAGGGGCGCGGGGTGGGTGCCGCTGCGTAAGGCGACCACTTACCAAGGGGCGCGGGGAACTGCGCGAGCAACCGGCCACCGGCCGGTGGTCCGGACACGACCGCAACAGCCCCACCGGGCCGGTGACGACCCGCGCCAACGTCGTAGCTTGTCGCGCAGTTCCCTGCGCCCCTAAAAAACGTGGCGCCGCCCTGCGCAAGGGCACCCCGCGCCCCTGGACGGGAGAGCCGGGCTAGAGATCGGCGATGTCCTCCGCGTAGACATGGGAAAGCGGCCTCGGCCCCACGTACTGCTGACAATTGCACGTGCCGGGCTCGTACTGCGTCGGCTTGCGATCGGCGTCCCAGCCGATGGGAACCTCCACCGTCTCATGGCACTTGCCATGCCGATCGTGCTTGGCGAGGTGGTGGGTGCAGCCGCAGACCGGCTCGGGCGGGCGCCCGGCCGCCTCGACGGCGCGGCGCTCGTCCTGGGCTGCCTTGAGGCGCTCCATCTTGCGCTTGTGGTGGTTGCGGAAGGCACTGCGCGCCGTGTCGTTGACCGACTTGAACGCGCCGAGGCCGAAGAGGGCGACCACCCACCAGATCCAGTCCATCGCGCCGATTCCCCCTGTCAGGCGGGCTGTTGCCGACCCATAGCGTACGGCTCAGCGTACGGCCCGGCGGGCGCCGCGGTCAGTCCTCGCGGACGCCGAGCGTGAGCAGCAGGTTGGCGTACGTCCGCCGGTCGCCGGTCGCGACGACGAGGGCGGTGTCCGGGCCGCGGGCCGCGTCGTAGAAGGCGAAGCGGTCGAGGCCGCCGAGGGTGAGGGCGGGCAGCGCGCCCCGGAACTCGGCGAAGATCGCAGGCTCGGGGTCGCCGTCGGGCGGCGACATGACCGTGGCGGCCTCGATCGGCACGGCGTCCACGAGGGCGTCGAGCACCTCGGTGACGAGCAGCCGGCCGGGCGCGAGGTTGAGGTAGACGCGCTCTGCGGCCGGGTGGGCGCCGGTGGTGTGCGGGTAGTGGCCGTCGCTGATCAGCACCCGGGAGCCGTGGCCCGCCGACGCGAGAGCGGCGAGAATCGTCGGGTGGGTGAGCTGGTAGCGCAGCATGGCGAGGCTCCTCGGACGCACGGGCGGGCGTAGAGATCGGATCTCTACGCCCGCGAGCGTACCGGGCCGCCCCGACCCCGCACAGGGCCGCGCGGCGGGGGCCCGGCTGCCGGGCCGGGCCGCGCGCCCGGTCCGGCGGGGCCCGTCGGGCTACGGCAGGGTCAGGATCTCGTACGAGTCGCCGTAGGTCTTCCAGTGCAGCGGCGGGTCGAGGTCGAGGTTGCCGTCCTGGACGAAGACCCGCTGCTCGGTGTCGACGCGGCTGGTGTCGTCGTGCGCGGCCTCGGTGAGCATCGCCGCCTTGCGGGCGTCGAGGAAGGCGTTGAGGTACGTCGTCTCGTCGCCGCCCTGCGCGGGCGTCTCGGCGTTCTCCATGGCGGTCCTGCGGATGCCGCCGAAGCTGACCGGGTCGTCGCCGGGGCCGTGCATGACGATGGCGTCGTAGTAGATGAACTGGCCGAGCGTGCCCAGCCCGTCGGACTTGGCCTGGTCGACGGACGGGTCGAAGTACACGCTGTCGCGCTCGTCGTTCTGCGCCTGCTGGAAGACGGTGTCGTCGGCCGCCGTCTTCCACGCGCTGACGAAGGCGGAGCCGAGCCCGGAGTGCGAGTCCGAGCCGTTGTCCTGCTCCAGCGCGGGCAGGTACTTCGCCAGCGGGTTGTCGGACTCCATGTCGGTGTAGTGCTGGACGAGTTGGAGCATGTCGCCGGTGCCGGAGCAGAAGCCGATGATGCCCGCGGTGTAGCCGCGGCCGTCGCCGATGTCCTCGATGTACTTGTACTGCGCCTTCCAGTCCAGCGAGGAGTTCTCGGCGGAGGAGACCAGCTCCATCGCCATCTCCTTCTTGTGCGGGTCGTCCAGGCCGGCCGAGGAGGCCGCGTTGCCGGTGCCGGCCAGCATCAGCGAGGCACTGCCGGCGGCCAGCACGGCCGCGGCGGCCATCAGGGCGGTCCTGCGGCGGACCGGCCCGCGGCGCGAGCGGCGGGCGTGGGGGGACGGCTGCATGTGCTTCTCCGTTCGGGGGGAGGCTCAACTGCCTAGTTAGGAAAGCTTCCTAACCAATGGAGAGCATTGAAGCACCACCGGAAGCAGCCGCCAAGGGGCCGGACACAAGACGTTGTCGGACCCCCGCGTCACACTGGAGGCATGTGCAGAAGCATCAAGACCCTCCGCCCGCCCATGGCCACCGAGGTGCACGACGAGGACATCCGCGCCGCCGCCCTGCAGTACGTGCGCAAGATCTCCGGGTTCCGCGCCCCCGCGGCGCACAACCGCGAGGTCTTCGACGCGGCCGTGGCGGCCGTCGCCGCGGCCACCGCCGACCTGCTCGACGGGCTGGAGATACGCGGCGGGGCGGGCACCCGCGCGAGCTGACGCCGCGCCCCGCACCGGCGTGCCCGGCGCTGTCGTACCCGTGGCCCAGTGCTGTGACCGGAAAGGTTCACCGGTTCGCGACGCCCCGCCCTGCGGGACATCGCGGGCCGACCGGCACAGGTCCGGCTCAGCCGACGCCGTAGGAGAGCTTCGAGCACGGGTTGCTGGCCGCGCTGCGGGCCGAGGAGGTGACGGACTTCGAGAGCGCCTTCGGCGTCGCCGCCGCGGACTTCGCGAAGTCCGCGCCGAGCACCAGGTTGATGCCGCTGATGCTCAGCGGCTCCAGTTGCGAGCCCGGGAAGAGCTTGGCGAGCGACTTGGCCTGGCTCGCGTCCGCCGAGCCGTACTCGATGACCGTCGTCGCGTGGTCCTGGGCGTTGGCGGTCGAGGTGCCGGTGACGGTGAAGTGGGACTTGGTCAGCAGGGTCGAGCCCTTGCCGGCCAGGCCGTCGGTGGTGGTGCCGTTGTAGACGGCGACCGCGATGCCCGAGCCGTCCACGCTCGGCACCGGGGCCGGCTTCTTGGTGACCTGGCCCGAGGCGTTGGTGCCGTTGAGCGTGCGGTTGGCGCGCAATTGCGCGAACAGGTCGTCGACGTCCGGGTGCACGAGGTCTATCCGCGAACCGGCGTACTTCCAGGGCGCGGTGATGAACTGGATGTTCTTCAGGTCGATGCCCTTCATCGACAGGCCGAAGGACATCAGCTTCGCCGCGGTGCCCAGCCCGGGGTCCACGGTGAGCGACTTGGTGGCCGCGTTCGCCAGCGGCAGCAGCGTGGTCGGGTCCATGCCCTGGCCCTTGATCTTGGCGATCAGGGCGGACAGGAACGCCTGTTGGCGCAGCATCCGGCCGACGTCGGAGCCGTCGCCGATGCCGTGCCGCATCCGGACGTAGTCCAGCGCGTCCTGGCCGGACAGGTTCTGCATGCCCTTGGGCAGGACGAGCTTGCCCTTGTAGCCGAGATTGGGGTTCATGTCCCCGGAGTAGATGTCGTTCGGCACGCAGACCTTGACGCCGTGCACCGCCGAGGTCATCGACGCGAAGCCCTCGAAGTCCACCACGATGGTGTGGTCGACGCGCATGCCGGAGAGCTTCTCCACCGCGTTCTGCGTGCAGGCCGGGTTGCCCTTGGCCGTGTCGCCCATGGAGAAGGCCGAGTTGAACATCGCGCTCGACTGCTCCGGCGACCACTTGCCGTCCGGCAGCAGGCAGGGCGGTATGTCGACCAGCGAGTCACGCGGGATCGAGATGCCCACGGCGTGCTTGTGGTCGGGGTAGACGTGCAGCAGGATCGTGGTGTCGGAGCGGCCGATGTTGCCCGAGGTGCCCTTGCCGCCCAGCTTGGCGTTGTCGCCCGAGCGGGTGTCGGAGCCGATCAGCAGGACGTTCTCCGGCTTGTTGCCGTTGGCGTCGGCCTGCGAGGCGCCCGGGCGGTCCTTGCTCAGACCGGCGGCGTCGAAGGTGGAGATGTTCGCGTTCAGCTTGAGGTAGATCGCCCCGGCGCCTCCGACGATCAGCAGTACGAAGGACACCGCGATCGCGATGATCCACCGCTTGCGGCTCCGCTTGGGTTTGACCCCACGAGCGCCCATTCCCACACCTTCGGTCCGGCGGCTTTCGCGACACACGAAGCCCCAACGTTTACCAGCAAGCCCCGGACGAATGTATGACGTGCGTCACACCGCTCGCCGGGGATCGGGCAGATGCCCGGCAAGCCACTGTACGTGCTGAGGTTTTGGGCGGTACCGAATGTGAGAAGCGCGACGCTTACCGTTCCCTTTCGGGCATTTCGCTCGGGCTTGGCCGGGTTCGGCGGGCCCGGCCCGCCGGCTACAACTCGCGCTGGAGGGCGTGCAGCCAGTCCCGGGACTCCTGCGTGCTCAGCGCGATCCGGTCCAGCGCGTCCATCGCCTTGGTGTACTCCACGACCTCGTCGTGCTTGTCGACGTAGAGCGCGCCGGTGAGCTGCTCCAGGTAGACCAGATCGGGCAGATCGGACTCCGGGAAGCTCAGCAGCGTGAAGGCGCCGCCGCCCGCGGCGTGGCCGCCGGTGGCGAACGGCAGGATGCGCACGTCCACGTTCGGCGCCTCGGCCGCCTCCAGGATGTGACCGATCTGCTCGCGCATCACCCGCGGCTCGCCGAACGGCCGCCGCAGCGCGCCCTCGTCCATCACCGAGACGAAGTGGGGCGCCTGCTCGGAGACGAGGAGCTTCTGCCGCTCCAGGCGTAGACCGACTCGTCTTTCCACCCAGGGCTCGGCTCCTTCGGGGTGACCGAGCCGGATCACCGCTCTTATGTAGTCCTCGGTCTGGAGCAGACCGTGCACGAACTGCACCTCGAAGGTGCGGATGAGGGCGGCCGACTCCTCCAGGCCCACGTACGTCTGGAACCAGGTCGGCATCACCTCGCCGTACCCGTGCCACCAGCCCGCGGCGTTCGCCTCGCGGACCAGGCCGAGCATGGCGAGCCGCTCGGACTCCTCGTTCACGCCGTACAGCGTCAGCAGATCGGCGACGTCGCGGTCCTTGAAGCTGACCCGTCCCAGCTCCATGCGGCTGATCTTCGACTCGGAGGCGCGGATCGAGTAGCCCGCGTCCTCCCTGGTGATGCCCTTGGACTCCCGCAGCCGCCGCAGCTGCGCTCCGAGCAGCATTCGTCGCACGATGGACCCGCCTCCCGGCTGCCCTGCGCTCATAGGTCACGCTCCGCCCTTAGCTCATCAGCAGTCTGCCACTAATGCGCTGCGGGCAGTACCCATTCAGTCACTCTCCATCGTCACGTGCATCAATTCCTTGCAGATGCACGTGCAGACGCTCTTGCATCGGTGGGGTACTGATCCATGACCATGGGAGCCGTGCAGATACCTCGGGGGCTCGTATGAGGGCAGAGGCCACAGCTGTGCTGGAGCCGTTATGGCAGGGAGTGCTCGCGCCCGAGCGGCTCTCCGCCGGCAGCGGCGCCACCTGCGAGCTCCCCGCGACCCCCGAATCCGTGGGCGAGGCACGCCGGTTCACCCGGGCCACCCTCCAGCGCTGGGACCTCTTCCCCCTGCACGACTCCATGGAACTCGTCGCCTCCGAGCTGGTGACCAACGCGCTGCGGTACGCGGTGCCCATCGGCACGCCCGGCGTGCCCGTCCGCCTCAGCCTGGTCCGCTGGACGTCACGGGTGGTCTGCGCCGTGCGCGACCCCAGCATCGTGCCGCCCGTCGCCAAGGAGGCGGACTACGTGGCCGAGACCGGCCGCGGCCTGCACCTGGTCGAATCCTTCAGCGAGCACTGGGGCTGGCAGCCGCTCAGCGGCGCGGGAAAGGTCGTATGGGCGCTTTTCCTGGCGCCCGCCGGCCATTAGCCGCTTATGGGCACATCCGCCCGCACACCGGCGGACATACCGACGGACGTACCGACGGACATATCGGCCGACGGGCGGCGTCACTGCCCGAGGTGATCGAACTCCCCGGCCTTCACACCGATGATCATCGATTCGATCTCGGCCCGCGTATAAATAAGCGCCGGGCCGTCCGGAAAGCGTGAATTGCGCACCGCGACCTCGCCGTCCGGCAGCGCGGCGAACTCCATGCAGGTGCCATTGGCATTGCTGTGCCGGCTCTTCTGCCAGATCACGCCCGTAAGGTCCTCCGCGTCCATTCCGTTGTGCGTCCGGCGCATCAGTCACTCCCGCTTAAGTGCCTTGTCTGGTACCCGAGATGATAACTCGTAGTGCAGGCACGTGCATGTGCACGTGCATGTGCACGTGCAGTCACGCGCCGTGATCTTCTGGCCAGGCCGTGGAACGCAGCGGAGCCGCATAATCCGCGTCGGTTACCACCCGTACGGTCGGATACGATATTGACGGTCCGTAGACGAATAACTCACTCCGCGCAACGAATTGGGAGCAGCCTGCAATGGCTCGTCACCTCATCACCTCTGCCCTGCCCTATATCAACGGGATCAAGCACCTGGGCAACATGGTGGGGTCCATGCTCCCGGCGGACGTGTACGCGCGGTATCTGCGGCAGCGCGGCCACGAAGTGCTGTACATCTGCGCGACCGACGAACACGGCACCCCCGCCGAACTCGCCGCCAAGGAAGCCGGACTGCCGGTGGACGTCTTCTGCGCCCAGGCGCACGACGCCCAAAAAGCGATCTACGACGGCTTCGCGCTCTCCTTCGACCACTTCGGCCGCAGTTCCTCCGCGCAGAACCGGGACATCACCCAGCGCTTCGCCCGCCGCCTGCACGAGAACGGCTTCATCGAGGAGCGGTCCGTCCGGCAGGTCTACTCGCTCGCCGACGAGCGCTTCCTGCCCGACCGCTACATCGTCGGCACCTGCCCGCACTGCGGGTACGACAAGGCGCGCGGCGACCAGTGCGAGAACTGCACCCGGGTGCTCGACCCGACCGACCTGATCGAGCCGCGCTCCGCGATCAGCGGCAGCAGCGCGCTGGAGGTCCGCGAGACCAAGCACCTGTTCCTCCTCCAGTCCAAGCTGGCCGGCGAGGTCGAGACCTGGATCGACGCCAACAGCGGCGACTGGCCGACGCTCGCGTCCTCGATCGCCCGCAAGTGGCTCACGGAGGGCCTCCAGGACCGGTCGATCACGCGGGACCTCGAATGGGGCGTGCCCGTGCCCGCGGACACCTGGCCTGAACTGGCCGCCGAGGGCAAGGTCTTCTACGTCTGGTTCGACGCACCGATCGAGTACATCGGTTCCACCAAGGAGTGGGCGGACGCGGCGCAGGGCGATGACCAGCGCGATTGGCGGTCGTGGTGGTACGACGCCGACGCCACCGTGCGCTACACCGAGTTCATGGCCAAGGACAACGTCCCCTTCCACACGGTGATGTTCCCGGCGACCCAACTGGGCACCAGGGACCCGTGGAAGAAGGTCGACTTCGTCAAGGCGTTCAACTGGCTGAACTACTACGGCGGGAAGTTCTCCACCTCCCAGCGGCGCGGCATCTTCACCGACGCCGCCCTCGACCTGCTCCCGGCCGACTACTGGCGCTACTTCCTGATGGCCAACGCGCCGGAGTCCGACGACACCTCCTTCACCTGGGAGCTGTTCGCCTCCTCGGTCAACAAGGACCTCGCCGACACCCTCGGCAACTTCGTCAACCGCGTGCTGTCCTTCTCCCGCAAGCGGTTCGGCGACGAGGTGCCGGCCGGCGCGGCGGCGGGCGAGGCCGAGGACAGGCTCGGCGAGCAGATCGCCGGCCTCCTCGCCGAGTACGAGGGCCACATGGAGACCCTCCAGTTCCGCAAGGCGGCGCAGGCGCTGCGCGCGCTGTGGAGCGCGGGCAACTCCTACCTGGAGGAGAAGGCGCCCTGGATGGAGATCAAGACCGACCCCGAGGGCGCCGCGCTCACCCTGCGCACCGCGATGAACCTCATCCACCTCTACGCCGTGGTCTCCGAGCCCTTCATCCCGGCGGCCGCCGCCTCGATGCGGTCGGCGTTCGCGCTCCCGAACGACGAGGCGCGCTGGGTCGGCGCGGACGAGGCGCGGGCGCTCGCCTCCGTCCCGGCGGGTACGGCCTTCACGGTGCCGCCGGTGCTTTTCGCGAAGATCACGGATGAGGATCTCGACGCTTACGTCACCCGCTTCGGCGGCGACCCCGACGCTCCCGTCGCCTGACACAGGCAAGGGCAGGCACCCCCGTGACGTGGGGGCCGTCAGGGGGAGAGGTCGGAGGGGTCGCCCATGACCACGACCGGGTGAAGGTCGGGAGCAAGGGTCCGCAGCAAAACCCTCATCCCCCTCGCGGGCAGCGACACGCACCCCTGCGTCGGCCCCCCGTGGTCGACGTGCAACCAGATGCCGCCACCCCGGGACCCACCCATCGGCCGGGTCCAATCACGCGGCGACGTACCGGGCTTGCGGTTGTAGTCGATGGCGATGACGTAGTCGAAGGCCCCCGCCAGCGACTCGCCGTGGAAGCCCGTGCCGTTCGCGGCGAAGCCGATCGGCGCGTGGTCGTAGCTGAGCCTCGTGCCCGGATCGGGCAGCCGGCCGCCCGCGTCGGTGAGGGTGAACACGCCGACCGGGGACCGCAGATCGCCGGTGCGGTGGTGCGTGCTCCAGCCGCGCAGCGCGTTGTGCGCGGGCCAGGCCGGGCCGGCCGGCGTCCAGCCGGCGACCGGGTCCTGGCGGTAGAGGGTGACGCTGGAGGCGGACGAGTCGCGGCCGGCGCCCGTGACCAGGACGGCCTGCCGGGCGTCGGCCGGTATCTCCGCGAGCGTGTGCGGGCCCAGGCCCGGCAGGCGCGCGGGGGCGGGCGTACTCATCGGCTGCGGCGCGGACTTCCCGGCCCGCCCGACCCCGGTCACGACCGTGCTCACCGGTCCCTCCTCCGTCATCCGCGACGGCCGCGCGCCCGTACCCGAGCCTGCGCACCCGGCCAGTGCCGCGGACGCGACGAGTACGGCGACGGCCGCGGCGAGGGTGCCGCGACGGCGGTTTCTGCGCATGCGGGGGGATGCCTTTCGGGTGGGTACGAAGGGGGTACGGCGGTGACGGCGCCGGGCGTCAGCCGAAGGACGCGTTCAGCAGCAGGTCACGGGTCCGGGCCCGCTGCGAAGCCGTGGGGCGGGACAGGCAGAGCGTCGCCTCGACCAGGAGGTCCGAGCCCGAGGCGTCGGTGATCAGTACGCCCGACTGCTCGGTGCCGCCGACCGTGCGGCACGCCTGGAGCACGCTCTCGGTGCCCACCGACGGCCCCAGGGAGCGCGTCTTGTCGGCCCTGGCCTTGTTGAACAGCAGGTCCAGCTTCACCAGCGCGCCGCCGCGCACGAGCTTGGTGACCAGCGGCGTGCAGAAGTCGTCCCGCGGGTGCAGGCAGTCGTCCTTGGGCAGGCCCAGCCGCTGGCTCGACACGTACACCGCCGGCTGCCCCGGCGGCGACAGCGTGGACCAGCCCCGCGGCAGCCGCAGTCGGAGGCCCGCGAGTTCCTTGAACGGGACCGCCGGGTTCGACGGCGGCAGCGAACTGGGCGGCGTGACCGGCCGTACCCGGCCCGAGACCGCCGGCGCCAGCGTCGTGGTCCGCGCCGGCCCGGGCGCGCCCGAGTCGGCCTCGCCGCCCGGCAGCAGCAGCCCCGCCGCCGCGACCGCCAGCACCGCCGTCGTCGACAGCCCCACCGCCCGGCGCCGCCGGCGCCGCCGTACCCGCTCCCGTACCCGCTCCAACCGCTGTGCGGGCGCGGGCAGTTGGGGCACCACCCGCTCCAGCAGCACCCGCAGCTCCGTCTCCTCATCGGTCACCGCGGTTCACCGCCCTCGGGTACGGTCACGGACGCGGGCAGCCGCGTCCGCAGGGTCCGCAGCGCTTTGTACGCCTGGCTCTTCACGGTGCCTTCCGAACACGCCAGCACCTCCGCGGTCTCCGTGACCGACAGGTCCTCGAAGTACCGCAGCACGATCACCGCGCGCTGGCGTACCGGCAACTCCCGTACCGCCGCCGCCAGGGCCTGCTCCAGGTCCACGTCCGCGTACTGGTTCTCCGGGGCCGCCCGCTCCGGCAGCTCGCCGTGCGGCACCTCGCCGCGCCACTTCCTGCGCCACCACGAGGCATACGTGTGCACCAGCGCCTTGCGCACATACGCTTCCGGGTTCTCCGCGGCGATCCGGCCCCACTTCGGCCACGTCCTGGCCAGGACGGTCTGCAGCAGGTCCTCCGCGAGGTGGGCGTCGCCCGTGAGGAGCCAGGCGACGCGCAGCAACCGTGGGCCTCGCGCCGCGACAAACTCCTCGAACCCGGGTCCGCCCACCGTCCACCTCTTCTCCCATACCTCTCCAACGCCCCACCCCACCCTCCCGGTTGCCCCGGGTCCCACAACAAAGCCCGCGCGGCGATCGAGCGCAGGAGGCCGGAGGAAGCGGGACCCGAGCAACAAAACAAGCCCGCGCGGCGATCGAGCGCAGGGGCGGAGGAAGCGGGACCCGAGCAACAAGACGAGCCCGCGCGGCGATTGAGCGCAGGGAGAGGTGGACGCGGGGCCCGAGCGCACCCGGACCCCGCGAAAAAGAGAAGAGTGGGCTCAGCCCTTGGAAGCGGGCTTACGAAGCGCGATATGAAGCTCGCGCAACCTCGCCTCCTCCACCTCCGACGGCGCCCCCATGAGCAGGTCCTGCGCGTTCTGGTTCAGCGGGAACGCGATGGTCTCCCGGATGTTCGGCTCGTCCGCGAGAAGCATGACCATCCGGTCGACGCCCGGGGCGATGCCGCCGTGCGGGGGCGCCCCGAAGTGGAACGCCCGCAGCATCCCGCCGAACTCGGCCTCCACCGTCTCCCGCGCGTACCCGGCGATCTCGAACGCCTTGTACATGACGGCGGGTTCGTGGTTCCTGATGGCGCCGGAGGACAGCTCGATCCCGTTGCAGACGATGTCGTACTGCCAGGCGAGGATGTCCAGCGGGTCCTTGGTCTCCAGCGCTTCGATGCCGCCCTGCGGCATGGAGAACGGGTTGTGGGAGAACTCGACGGCCCCGGTGTCCTCGTTCCGCTCGAACATCGGGAAGTCGACGATCCAGCAGAACCGGAAGACGTTCTCCTCGAACTGACCGGCCCGCTTGGCCGCTTCGACCCGGACCGGCCCCATGATCTTCGAGACCTCGTCGAAGTCGCCCGCGCCGAAGAAGATCGCGGTGCCGGGCTTGGCGCCGACCGCGGCGAACAGCGCCGTGACGTCGTCCTCGGTGAGGAACTTCGCGATCGGCCCGCTCAGCGCCTCGTCCTCGCCGACCCGCACCCAGGCCAGGCCCTTGGCGCCCAGCGAGACGGCGTAGTCGCCGAGGGAGTCGAAGAACTTGCGCGACTGGCCGGCGGTGTCGGGCACGGCGAGCGCGCGCACGTGCTTGCCGGCGAACGCCTTGAAGCCGGACCCGGCGAAGATCTCCGAGACGTCGACCAGTTCGAGCGAGGTGCGCAGATCGGGCTTGTCGTTGCCGTACTTGACCATCGACTCGCGGAACGGGATGCGCGGGAAGGGCGAGGTGACCGTGCGGCCGCCGCCCAGCTCGGTGAACAGGTCGGTCATGACCTTCTCGATGACGCCGAAGACGTCCTCCTGCTCCACGAAGCTCATCTCGACGTCGAGCTGGTAGAACTCGCCGGGCGAGCGGTCGGCGCGGGAGTCCTCGTCGCGGAAGCAGGGCGCGATCTGGAAGTAGCGGTCGAAGCCGGAGATCATCAGGAGCTGCTTGAACTGCTGCGGCGCCTGCGGCAGCGCGTAGAAGCGGCCGGCGTGCACCCGCGAGGGCACCAGGAAGTCGCGGGCGCCCTCGGGGGAGGTGGCCGACAGGATCGGGGTGGCCATCTCGTTGAAGCCCAGCGCGGTCATCTCGCGGCGCAGGAAGGAGATGACCTGGGTGCGCAGCATGATGTTGCGGTGCATGCGCTGGCGGCGCAGGTCCAGGAAGCGGTTGGTGAGCCGCATCTCCTCGTTGGCGTTGTCCTCGGGGAAGACCGGGAAGGGCAGCGGGTCGGCGGCGCCCAGCACTTCGAGGGAGGTGACCTCGACCTCGACCTCGCCGGTGGGCAGCTCCGGGTTGACGTTCTCCGCGGAGCGGGCGACCACCCGGCCGTCGACGCGCACCACGGACTCCTTGGACTGCCCGCTGAGCTGGTCGTGGACCGGCGAGCCGGGGTGCACCACGAGCTGCGTGAAGCCGTAGTGGTCCCGCAGGTCGACGAAGAGGATGCCGCCCAGATCGCGGCGATTGTGCAGCCAGCCGGACAGGCGGACGTCGGTGTCGACGTCGGTGGCGCGCAGCTCTCCGCAGGTGTGGGACCGGTACCGGTGCATCATCGTCCTAGTCGTGATTCGGGTTGGGGCGGCCTGGCCGACGGCCCATCACAGCCTACCGGCGTCGCGTGCCCCTCCTCCTCCGGATTCACTGGCCTCCGGCGGGTCAATCGCCATAAACTGGACCAATGCGCACCGAGGACGTCCTGGCTGCCGCAGGCTACGGCCTGTGGCAGTGGGACGAATCGCACCGGCACCGTGACGGTCGACGGACGGGCGGCGCGGCTGCTGGGGCTGTCCGGTGGCGCGGCCACCCACCGCTCGTCGGCCGTACGGGACTGTCTGCACACGGCCGACTACGTGACGCTCGCGGGCGCGGTCTCGCTCGCCACCGCCGAGGGCACGGTCGCCGAGTCGCTGCTGCGGGTGGTCGGCGAGAACGGCACGGTGGCGCGGACCGTACGGACCCGGCTGCGCCCGCAGGGGCCGCTGCTCAGCGGCACCCTGCACGAGGTGCGCGAGCCCCGGGCGGCCCGGGGTCGGACCGGGGCACGGCGCCGCCGGCCGACTGGCGGCGGGCCCGGGAGGCGTTCCTGCTGGACGCGGGGCGCGCGCTGGCCGAGGCCGACTCCACCGCCGAGGTGATGCGGGTCGCCTCCACCTTGTCGATGCCCGGCTTCTCACCGGACGGCCTGGCCGTCTTCGGCGTCGACGGCGACCGGCTGTCGATGATCGGCCACCACGGGCAGGAGATCGCCGGCACCTTCCCGCTGGAGATGCCGCTGTCCACGGAGTACCCGGCCGCGACCGTGGT
Organism: uncultured Actinomycetota bacterium; assembly: GCA_963820715.1. Classification (GTDB taxonomy): domain Bacteria; phylum Actinomycetota; class Actinomycetes; order Streptomycetales; family Streptomycetaceae; genus Actinacidiphila. The sequence goes on from CAWGAU010000020.1 coordinate 150,190, forward strand.
CCGCACCGGCCAGGCGGTCTACCTGCCGAGCCCGCAGTCGTACGAGGAGCGCTACCCGCTGAGCTGGCCGCTGGTGAAACCTTTCGGCCGCACCTCGTGGGCGTATCTGCCGCTGATCGTGGCCGGGGCGACGATCGGCGCGTGGATGGCCGCCTTCCGCGAGCAGGTCGACTTCACGCCCGACGAGCGCTCGGTGCTCACCACCGTGGCGCGGATGCTGGCGCAGGCGCTGTCCCGCGCCCACCTCCACGAGTCCGAGCGGGCCCTGTCCGACGGCCTCCAGCGCACGATGCTGCCCGCCCGCGAGCCGGAGATCGACGGCATGGCGCTGGCGGCGCGCTACGTGCCGACCGGCGGCGGCCTCCAGGTCGGCGGCGACTGGTACGACGTGATCGACCTGCCGTCGGGCCGCACCGCGCTGGTGATCGGCGATGTGCAGGGCCACGACGTGCGGGCCGCGGGCATCATGGGCCAGCTGCGGATCGCGCTGCGGGCGTACGCGGCCGAGGGGCACGGCCCGGACGCGGTGCTCTCGCGCACCTCCCGGTTCCTGGCCGGGCTGGGCGAGGGGGCGCACGGGGACGACGTCCGGTTCGCGACCTGCCTGTATCTGGAGGTCGACCCGGCGACCGGGACCCTGGACCTCGCCCGCGCGGGACATCCCGAGCCGGCGATCCGGCTCGGTGACGGCACCACCATCGTGCGGCGCACGGCGGGCGGGCTGCCGCTGGGCGTCGAGCCCGACAGCGACTACCCGACCACCCGGCTGGTGCTGGAGCCCGGCGAGGTGCTGCTGCTGTGCACCGACGGGCTGATCGAGACCGGCGGGCACGACCTGGAGACCGGCTGGCGGCGGCTGTCGGACGTCTTCGAGGCCGGACCGTCCGAGGACCTGGAGGCGCTCGCCGACTCGATGGTGCGGGCGGTGCACGGCCCGGCCTCGCACCACACCACCGGTCCGCTCGCCGACCGGCGCGAGGACGACATCGCGCTGCTCCTGCTGCGCCGCGACCCGGACGGCCCGACCTGCGCGGTCCCGATGCGGCGCACGATGATGAACGTGCAGCAGTCCGACCCGGGCCAGATCCGCTCGGCCCGCGAGGACATCCGGGCGCTGCTGCACGACTGGACCCCGCCGGACCAGCGGGAGTCCGCGGTGCTCCTGGTCTCCGAGCTGGTCACCAACGTCCTGGTGCACACCGACGACGACGCGTGCCTGACCGCCGAGATCACCGGCATGCCCGGCACCCGCCGCCTGCACGTGGAGGTCGGCGACCGCTCCGACGACATGCCGCACCGCCGCTCCCCCGGCGAACTGGCGTCCTCCGGCCGCGGCCTGTTCCTGATCGAGGAGCTCGCCGACTCCTGGGGCGTCGACCCCCGCGGCGACGGCAAGTCGATCTGGTTCGAGCTGTACGAGACGAAGCCGGCACCGCTGTAGCCCCCGGGGCGCGCCGGGGAGGCACCGACCCGCGCCCGCGCCATACCTGTCGGCATCCACCGACACCTGCCGGTATCTCTCCGTATCGGATGGTTGCCGTCGCGTGGTGGAATGACTACGCCTTGCTAGATGTTAAGAGTTCAACTACCTTGGAAGGCAAGTACCAGGAGGAGGCCGTCATGCCCGCCGTGACTGTAGAGAACCCGCTGACCCTGCCGCGTGTGACCGCGCCGGAGAACGGGCGGCCGCGCCCCGCGCTGGCCGTCAGCACCGCGCCGACCGGCCTCGAAGGCGAGGGGTTCCCGGTCCGCCGGGCCTTCGCGGGCATCGACTACCGGCACCTCGACCCGTTCATCCTGATGGACCAGATGGGCGAGGTGGAGTACGCGCCGGGCGAGCCCAAGGATTCTATCAGTTAGGGGTGTACTCACGCTCCCGCCTTGGGAGTAATGCGCCGACCTGCGAAAACATCCCGATCTGAAGGAGGCCGCCATGCCTGCCGTGACCGTAGAGAACCCGCTCGACCTTCCGCGTGTGCATGCCCCTGCCCCGGGAGCCTCGCAAGCGCGGCGGGTGCTTCAGGTGACCACCGCGCCGAGCGGTCTTGAAGGAGAAGGGTTCCCGGTCCGTCGAGCCTTCGCGGGTGTCGACTATCGCCAACTCGACCCATTCATCCTCATGGACCAGATGGGCGAGGTGGAGTATCAAGCTGGGGAGCCGAAAGGAACGCCGTGGCATCCTCACCGCGGCTTCGAGACCGTCACATACATCATGGACGGCACCTTCGTGCACCAGGACTCGCACGGCGGTGGCGGCACCATCACCGATGGCGACACCCAGTGGATGACTGCGGGTTCCGGTCTGCTCCACATCGAGACCCCGCCGGAATCACTCGTCCTGAGCGGCGGCCTGTTCCATGGCCTCCAGCTGTGGGTGAACCTGCCGAAGGCAGACAAGATGCTCGCGCCCAAGTACCAGGACATCCGGGGCAGTAGCGTGAAGCTACTCGCGTCTGAAGACGGGGGCGCGCTGATCAGGCTCATCGCCGGCGACATTGGTGGCTACGAAGGTCCTGGCGCCACGCACACCCCGATCACGATGACCCACCTGTCGGTGAACCCCGGTGCGGAGGTGACTCTGCCGTGGCGGAGCGACTTCAACGCGCTTGCCTACGGCCTCGCGGGGCGAGGATCTGCGGGCGCTCAGGTGCGGCCTTTCCGCATGGGGCAGGCAGTTGTGTTCGGCCACGGTGACTCACTGACCATCCGAGCGGACGAAACCCAGGACTCCCGCAGTGCGCACTTCGAGGTCGTCCTCCTCGGCGGCCTGCCGATCCGCGAGCCGATGATGCAGTACGGCCCGTTCGTCATGAACACCCACGCCGAACTGGCCCAGGCGTTCGACGACTTCCAGGCCGGCAAGCTCGGCACGATCCCGACTGCGAGGGCGTGACACGCTCTGCCGCAGACGGCGACAGGCCCCGCTCGGCACATGGTCGAACGGGGCCTGTCGCCGTCTGCGGAACTACTCCACGGGCGGCAGCTTGGGGAACGCTTCTTCGAAGGTCATGCGGCGCTCACCGCAGGGACCTGGTGCACGCCGGGGGCGACGTATGTGTAGTCGTAGCCTCGCTCCGCCCATGCGGTGGCGAAGAAGCGCTCCCGCCGTACGGGATCGAGCGTGACGGTTTCTTCGGCCCTGAAAATGGCTCGGGCTTCGGCAGCACTCGGGCCGCGCCATGGACTCCGCCACGGATCGGCACTTACGCGGGTGAGGGTTGTCTGCGGTCGTTCGGAGAGATACGCCGCGGAGTGCCGTCCCGGTTCGGACTGGTGATTCTGCGGGGTGAGCAGTGCAAGCGCCCATGCCAGGGCGCGGACGATAAGGTCTCGCATACGTCGGTCAGCTCCTTGTTGGCTGTCTCGGCGAGCCCCGTTGAACCGGTCCTACGCGGTTCGGCGGGGCGTTTTCGTGGTTGAGCCTAAGCCTTGACGTCAACATACGTAAAGACTTGTAAAGGTACGTCAGTGGACGTGGCTGGATGTGTCTGGTCGTATCGCTCCCGATACCGTGACGTCCATGGAATACGGGCCGGACGACGAGATCGAGCGGGACGCTCCGGAGCCGCCGTTTCAGCAGCTAGCGGGCATCCTGCGGGCTCGTATCGCGCGGGGTGACTGGCAGCCGCGCCGGCCGATCTTGTCCGAGACCCGGTTGTGTGACGAGTTCGGGTTGTCGCGTCCTACTGTCCGGCGGGCGATTGCCTCGCTCGTCGCCGATGGGCTGGTGTTCGTCGTCCCGCAGCGCGGTACCTACGTGCAGGAGAAGGCCGTCCCCGAGGCTTCCCCGAGGCCCGTAGAAGAGTCGTGACGCCGCAGCCTTAGGCCGCTGGCGTGCTGGTGCGTTTGCGCTCTACCACGACGATGGGGCAGTTCAGCGCGGCGGCGATCTTGGCGAGGTTGACCGGGGTGGCGTTGCGCCAGCCGGATTCGATCTCGCCCATCAACTGCTCAGAGATGCCGATCATGTTAGCCAGTGCCCGTTTGGTCAGTCCGGCTTTCTCCCGCGCCCAGGTGACCGCCTCCGGTTCCTGGTGCAGGCGGCTTGGACGGGTGCGTGTGCGGGGTGACATGCCGCGGTGATTCCTGTCGTCTGTGAACGCGCCCGTGGCACGTAGTTTGCGGTGTCTTTCGTCAGGTCGGCTCTTCCAGTTCCCATGTGTGGCCGCCGGGGTGGCCGTGGAAGAGGCAGCAGCAGGCGCTTCCTTGGGGGTTGAAGTTGTCGCAGTCGGGGAGGATGGCGACGACATTGGGGGGTTCGTTGTCCCACTGGACCCAGGCTGCTCCGTCGGTGCCGCGGTCGAGTTGCATGACCAGGGCGCGGTGGGTGTCGTTGAGGTGGCCTTCGAGGGTGCAGCGCGGTGTTCTGCTCACGTCGCTCGCTTCGGCTTCGGTGGCCAGTTGAAGGATCTGTTGTGCGAGCGTGGCGTTGATGAAGGTGTGCCGGCCGCACTCCCGACGCTGGTTCATCGCTGGTGGCCGTGTTGGGCCGGGCCGTGCCACGGGTTGCTGATCTCGTAGGTGTGGCCGCCGGGGTGGCCGGCGTAGGAGCAGCACGCTTCGTCGTTCTTGGCGGCGGCGCAGTCGTTGCGAACGAGGATGTCGCCCGGCTCCTGTCCGGTGGCCCAGGTGGTCCATGCCGAGCCGCAGTCCGCGCCCATCAGTTCCACGACGAAGCCGTGGTGGTCGCCTTCGACGTGGGCTTGCAAGATGCACAGCATGTCCGTTTCCACGGCGTCCGGATTGGCCCTGTCCCGGCCCATCGTGGTGATGACGTCGTACAGGGCATTGGGCAACTTCGTTGACGCGGCGCAGTGGGGGAGTAAGGCGGGGACGAACTCGGTCATGGGCGGGGCTTTCCTGGGTGGTCGGCGGGGCGGGTCGGCGGTGGTGTCCCCTGGCCCGGACCCGGGCCAGGCCCTGCGGGCGTACGGGACCGCCCGGTCTGTGGCCCGGCTGAGGTACGAGGGGATGGGGATGCCCACTCCGGCCGCAGAGTGGCCCTGGCTTCGCCCCGCAGGAAGGAGGAGGCGAAGCGTCTCGGGTGGCGGGCTCTGCGGCCGGAGCGGGGGCTTAGGGGCTGCGGCGTCGATGCCGGCCGGCGGGCAGCGGATCGACGCGCGGCCTATCGAATGTGGCCGCGCCAGGCGCCGTGTTCACGCGATCACCCCCGCATGCCGCTCCGCCGACGGCAGCGCCCGGCGGGTCAACTGCCGCGCGCCGAGGGGGAGAACGTAGTCATCCGCAACGGTGGGGCCGGTCTGAAGCCTGGCCCATACGAGCTTCCCCGGCCGGGGACGCAGCACGGAGCAGCCCCAATTGCCTTCGGACAAGCCGGCAACCAGTTGCAGGCCCCGGCCGCTCTCCGCATCCAGGGACAGGTCCCGGAGGATCGGCAACTGGTCGACCTCGTCGTAGACGGAGATCACCAGGTGACCGCTGTGGGCCCATAACGCCAGGCCGCAGCTACGAACGCTTGGTCGGCCCTGCTCCGGTTGGAACGGCGCGGCCTGGGCGCCCGCATGGCGCACGGCGTTGGTGACCAGCTCGTCAACGATGAGGCGTGCGTCAGCCGCGACCTCGCGGGGCACACCCCAGGTACGGAGTACTTCCGTCGCGTGGGCAACGGCGTACCGCGTGGCCGAAGGCTCACAGGCCAGGTCCAACCTGCTCTGCGGTAATCCCGGCACGGACCCTCCCTCGATGACGACTTGCTGTCTGTAACCAGTCAACGACAGATGGGTAGCTCGAAAGTGCACAAGAAGTGCACAGCGCCGAGCGTGGGTACACGGTGGCTGAGAGGATGAAACCGACCGGACAGCCCAGAGAGACGCTGGCGATATGGGATCAATCATTGAAGTCCCCGGACCTGGTGCGAACGTGTCGAGGCTTCGCAAGGAGCGGGGGTGGGGCCAAGACCGTTTGGCGGCAGCGGCGGGGGTCTCGAAATCCCAGCTCGGAAAGGTCGAGCGGGGGCAACGGACCCTGACGCAGGGGGTAGCCGCGTCCATCGCACGAGCCCTGAACCTGTCCCTTGAGGAGGTTCTCGGTACCACGCCCGTTCCGCTGGACGCGGAAGCCTCCTTGAAGGCGCTGCACTCCGCGGTTCGCCGATTCGACCTGCCTCATGACCCCGAGGTGGGCGAGGACGAGGTGCGAACCCAAGCGGAAGCGATTGTGGCCATCCGCAGCGATGCGGACCTGGACCAAGTGCTCGCCGACCTGCCCGGACTCGTCACCCGCGCACAGAACTGGGCGCACGCGGCCGGGACCGAGCAAGCATGGGCCGTGGTCGCCGAGGTGTATTCAACGGTCTACTGGTTGGCTGCCCGGCACCGATGGATGACCCTCGCCGATCTCGCCGTCACCAAGCAGAAGCTCGCCGCGCAGCAGTCCGACCCCGTGACGGTTGCTCTCGCGGCCAGGGACGAGGCCGGTGTCTACCTCAATCACGGTGAGTTCGAGGATGGACTCGCCGTGGTGGACAGGGCGGTTACACGCGTGGAGTCAGACGCCACCGGTCAGGGGCGGTCGTATGCCCTGGGGATTCTCCACCTTCGGGGGCTCACGCTAGCCGGCCGACTCCGGGACAAGCGGACGGCGGACCAGCACATCCGCCGTGCCTGGGACCTGTCCGAGGACTTCGATCACGACGTCGAGCGTTGCGGCATCCAGTTCGGCCCTCAGAACACCGCCGTGCACGTGATCGCCACCAACGCTGACCTCCGGCGGTACGCGGACGCGATCAGCACCATGGACGATCTCGCGCGGACCCGCCTCACTCTCCCGGCCACGCGCACGAGTCCTCTGAACATGAACGTCGCCAGGTGCAGGCTCGCTCTGGGCGATCGGGACGGGGCGCTGGAAAACCTGGAGCGGGCCTGGTCGTTGGCACCGCAGATGGCGAAGGTCCACCCGACTTCCCAGGAAGTGCTGCGAGTCCTCACCTCGGCTCACAAAAGGAGCAACCCGCGGCTGATGAAGCTTGCGAAGAAGGCCAACGTCCGATTCTGAACCCGTCCATCAGGGTCTGCTCGACGGTTCGCATGGCGAGGCCACTGCTTCCGCCTGGCCCGTGCGGACCTCAGCCACGGAAAGTCAGCCACGATGGTGGGTTGGCTGGTCGATCAGGCGCGCGTGTGTCTCGCTGCACTCACCACCTCGCCCAGCCACGCTATTTCGCTTGTGAGCGTTGCACTGGGCGCCATCATGCCAGCCTTGCCATGGCGGCTGCGTCCTGGTTCTGCCTCGTCCGTGCCGTCTGCGGCCGTGCGCATTGCGGAGGGCTTTGGCCTGGGCCTGGTCGGGGGCTTATACGGGTGAGGCTGCCTTGCTGCTGTTCTGCGCGCTGAGCGGACGGGCCGTTGCCAAGCGGGGCGGTAGACAGGAGCGGGCGGCGGCCTAAGGCCGCCAGCGCGCGCGGCCCGCGCCAGCGGGCCGCCTTGATCCAGTAAAGAAACTTTGAACAGCCCTGCGGCTGGATGGCCTGTCCGGTCTGATCGCCGGACAGCGCATCCAGATCGGACGTGGCTATGCCAGCCAGGTCGTCACCACGCACCTGACCGAGGACGTCATCCGGGTCTTCCACGGAACTCGACATGCGGCTGGATGCCCGTTGACTGTTGCGGCAGACCGCCCGGCGCTCGTGGATGGCCCGGACCCCACATTGCTGCTGTGCTGTCCCAGCAGCCGCGATGTCCTGGGCGCTCACATGGGTACTTCGCGCGCCCAGCGGAGCAGCGCAACGCCCCTGGGCGTGAGGTTTCCGGACTGTTCAAAAGGAACCAGAAGCGCTAACAACTCCCGAGCAGCACCGCTCGCATCCCGTTCAGCGTAAGGGACAAGCACAATAGCGACACCGAGTTCCTCGGCCAGATCGATACGAAACGAGTCCTGCCCGTAGAGACGCCGCCGCAGCGCAACAGTCCGCTTGAACCACTCCGCTGCCTCAGAAACCCGTCCTTTGTCCAGATGCGTTGATCCCAGCCGTTCGTAGGAGACGGCGAGGTCGCGGGCGTAGGTGGTGTTACCCGGCTCATCCCGCGCCAGCCGCTCCGCAATGGTCAGGGACTGACGGTAGAGACGTTCGGCTTCCTCACCCTGCCCACTCTCGACGGCCAGGTCCCCCAGCCGTTCGTAGGAGACGGCGAGGTCGCGGGCGTAGGTGGTGTTACCCGGCTCATCCCGCGCCAGCCGCTCCGCAATGGTGAGGCACTGGCGGTAGAGGCGTTCGGCTTCACCGGCCTGCCCACCAGCCCGGGCCAGGTCCCCCAACCGTTCGTAGGAGACGGAGAGGTCGCGGGCGTAGGTGGTGTTACCCGGCTCATCCCGCACCAGCCGCTCCGCAATGGTGAGGCACTGGCGGTAGAGGCGTTCGGCTTCACCGGCCTGCCCACCAGCCCGGGCCAGGTCCCCCAGCTTGTCGTAGGAGACGGCGAGGTCGCGGGCGTAGGTGGTGTTACCCGGCTCATCCCGCACCAGCCGCTCCGCAATGGTGAGGCACTGGCGGTAGAGACGGTCAGCTTCACCGGCCTGCCCACCAGCCCGGGCCAGGTCCCCCAGCTTGTTGTAGGAGACGGCGAGGTCGCGGGCGTAGGTGGTGTTACCCGGCTCATCCCGCACCAGCCGCTCCGCAATGGTCAGGGACTGACGGTAGAGACGGTCAGCTTCCTCGCCCTGCCCACTCTCGACGGCCAGGTCCCCCAGCTTGTTGTAGGAGACGGCGAGGTCGCGGGCGTAGGTGGTGTTACCCGGCTCATCCCGCACCAGCCGCTCCGCAATGGTGAGGCACTGGCGGTAAAGGCGTTCGGCTTCACCGGCCTGCCCACCAGCCCGGGCCAGGTCCCCCAGCTTGTTGTAGGAGACGGCGAGGTCGCGGGCGTAGGTGGTGTTACCCGGCTCATCCCGCACCAGCCGCTCCGCAATGGTCAGGGACTGACGGTAGAGGCGTTCGGCTTCACCGGCCTGCCCACCAGCCCGGGCCAGGTCCCCCAGCTTGTTGTAGGAGACGGCGAGGTCGCGGGCGTAGGTGGTGTTACCCGGCTCATCCCGCGCCAGCCGCTCCGCAATGGTCAGGGACTGACGGTAGAGACGTTCGGCTTCCTCACCCTGCCCACTCTCGACGGCCAGGTCCCCCAGCCGTTCGTAGGAGACGGCGAGGTCGCGGGCGTAGGTGGTGTTACCCGGCTCATCCCGCGCCAGCCGCTCCGCAATGGTGAGGCACTGGCGGTAGAGGCGTTCGGCTTCACCGGCCTGCCCACCAGCCCGGGCCAGGTCCCCCAGCTTGTTGTAGGAGACGGCGAGGTCGCGGGCGTAGGTGGTGTTACCCGGCTCATCCCGCGCCAGCCGCTCCACGATGGTCAGGGACTGACGGTAGAGGCGTTCGGCTTCACCGGCCTGCCCACCAGCCCGGGCCAGGTCCCCCAGCTTGTTGTAGGAGACGGCGAGGTCGCGGGCGTAGGTGGTGTTACCCGGCTCATCCCGCGCCAGCCGCTCCGCAATGGTGAGGCACTGGCGGTAAAGGCGTTCGGCTTCACCGGCCTGCCCACCAGCCCGGGCCAGGTCCCCCAACCGTTCGTAGGAGACGGCGAGGTCGCGGGCGTAGGTGGTGTTACCCGGCTCATCCCGCGCCAGCCGCTCCGCAATGGTCAGGGACTGACGGTAGAGGCGTTCGGCTTCACCGGCCTGCCCACCAGCCCGGGCCAGGTCCCCCAGCTTGTCGTAGGAGACGGCGAGGTCGCGGGCGTAGGTGGTGTTACCCGGCTCATCCCGCGCCAGCCGCTCCGCAATGGTGAGGCACTGGCGGTAGAGGCGTTCGGCTTCACCGGCCTGCCCACCAGCCCGGGCCAGGTCCCCCAGCCGTTCGTAGGAGACGGCGAGGTCGCGGGCGTAGGTGGTGTTACCCGGCTCATCCCGCGCCAGCCGCTCCGCAATGGTCAGGGACTGACGGTAGAGGCGTTCGGCTTCACCGGCCTGCCCACCAGCCCGGGCCAGGTCCCCCAGCTTGTTGTAGGAGACGGCGAGGTCGCGGGCGTAGGTGGTGTTACCCGGCTCATCCCGCACCAGCCGCTCGCGGATGGCGCGGGACTGACGGTAGAGACGGTCAGCTTCCTCGCCCTGCCCACTCTCGACGGCCAGGTCCCCCAACCGTTCGTAGGAGACGGAGAGGTCGCGGGCGTAGGTGGTGTTACCCGGCTCATCCCGCACCAGCCGCTCCGCAATGGTGAGGCACTGGCGGTAGAGGCGTTCGGCTTCACCGGCCTGCCCACCAGCCCGGGCCAGGTCCCCCAGCTTGTTGTAGGAGACGGCGAGGTCGCGGGCGTAGGTGGTGTTACCCGGCTCATCCCGCACCAGCCGCTCGGTTGCGGTGTCGGTGAACAGGCGCAGTAGTCCGCCGACGATGGTGAGCTGGCCCGGTTTGTCGGGTGTGCCACGGGCCTGGTTTTCCGCGCGGAGGGTGAGTTCGCTGTGACGGGTGGCGAGGATCTGGAGGACAGGGGTGTCTGTGTGTTCCTGGGCGGCGGTGAGGCGGGCCAGGAGATCCAGGCAGTTGGCGATCTGGTCGTCATCGGGAAGGTCCAGGACAGCGTTGAGCAGCGCGAGTCCGTGATCGTCATAGCGGGCCAGGACGTCGGCGATGAGGGCTTCCCCGAGCCGGTCGGGGCGCAGGGGATTGAGTCGGCCTGGTCCGGTGTAGATAGTGGCCAGCCAGTCGCCCGTGCGGCGGCGCAAGGGCTCGGCGGCGGTGTCGGCGAGATCGGGGAGGGTGGCCAGGAGTCGGTTGGCCTGATCGTGGTCGGCTGCGCCGGCCAGGGTGGCCAAGGCGACAGTAGCGCGGCGTAGGGGTGCGGGGAGGTCGGCGGGGGCGGTGGCTTCCCAGTAGCGCTGTTCGTGGTCGAGGACTCGGTCGACGGTGGGCCGGGCGAGGTCGGGCTGGTGGGTGGACAGGGCATGGTCAAAGGCCTCAAAGAGGACTTCCAGGGGAAGCTGGTAGCGGTCAGCGGCCAGGTCCGGAGTCGTCGGCCGAGAGCTGCTGACGTGGTCAGGGTGCCAGGCGCGGAGGAAGTGGGAGACCGCGGTGTCATAGAGAGTCTGGCGCTGGGTCGGCGTGAGGGTTCTGGCAGCGTGGTTGTCCTGGGCGTCGGCGAGGATTCCGCGCAGTTGTGCCGAGGCGTTCTTGGCGATCTCTTCCAGAAGATCGGCGGTGCCCGCTGCGTTGGTGCGTGTGAGTAGCAGCAGACGCACGGGGGCGAAGGCGTCGGCGTGGTAGGTGAGCCTCTTCAGCGTGCTGCGCAGGACGTCAACGGCAACTGCCTCGGTGTAGTCGATCACCACCAAGCGGGGCAGCGGTGTGGCGGCGATGTCATCGATGGACAGGTCTCGGCTCCACAGCCCGGTCATCCAGCCCCGCTCCGTCATGCGGCGGCACAATTCGATGGCGAAGCGGGTCTTGCCGGCTCCGCCACGGGCGGCGACCTGGGCCACTTCGACCGCAGCGGACTGCTCGCACCACTCCTGGGCACGGTCCAGGTCAGTGTCACGGAACAGGTAAGGCACCACTGCGACATCGGCGAGCAGCAGTTCGGAGGGCCTGGAGCGCGGCTTTCGGGCGAACTCGGACCAGGGCTGGTCCAGCAGGTGTTCGGCGCCGTCGATGGGCAGCACCCGGTTCCACCCAGTGCGGTCGGCGAGGGCCGCCGCTTGGTTGTCACGGACTATGGCCTCGCGGCAGGCAGCCAGGCTGTCGGGGACTCCCGGTCCGCCGGTGAGCAGGGCTTGCAGCGGTGAGGCCCAGCCGCCCAGGTCGCTGTCGGCGTCACGGGTAGCGCTGACCACGCCGACCACCGCGCGCCGCCGTGGGCACAGCAGCGGCGCCCCAGACAGGCCAGGGGCTGCCTGGCCTGCTTTGAGCTTGAGGTAGCCATCACCCTCCACGCCTTCGAAACGGAAGGACGCGGGCGAGCCAGGCGGGGTCACGCCGTACTCGCGGCGGGGAAACCCCCAGGCGTGGCACTCACCGCCGAGTGGATCACCTGCGGCAACGCGTACGCACGGATGATCCAGCCTGCTGTCCAGGCGCACCAGGGCCAGATCCGGGAACGGCCACAGCGCGGTGCCCTCCGGTGGCGCCGACCGGGCCGCTACCACCCCCGGCACAGGGCCCGAGGAGAGGCCAGCATCAGGAACAACCAGAACGCGACCGACCTCGGCGCCCTGGCTCTGGTCGAAGACCACATGCGCACACGTCACCACCCAGCCAGGGGCGATGAAGAAACCCGTGCCGAGTACGCGGCCGTCCTCGGCACGGTCGATGCGCACCACGTAGCGGCGCAACTCTCGGTCTTCCCAGCGACTCAGCATCATCGGACTTGAGATCACGCGCTGCCGCTGTCGTCCTTCCAGGTCAGCGTGACCGTCAGACTCGATGCAGCCGCGCCGTCCACGATCATCCCGGTCAGCTTGCCGGTCTTCGCCGAGAACGACAGTCCGAAGACCACGGTGGCCTCCGACGGTTTCACCTGATCCCATGCCGCCGATAGCTGGCCGGCTACCGCTTCGATGGTGTCGCGGACTCCATCGAAGGACAATGCATGATCTGCCGACACGGTCTGAGGTCCGCCTCCCTCGGCGACCTCCACGAAGAACTCCCGGCCTTGGTCCTTGACCAGTACCTGCTTCATCTCCACAACCCCCACCTCTGCCTTCGGACTGCCCGTCACCCTACGACCACTGCTCGTGGTTCGTGGGCCATTCGAAATCCTGGGCAACCCCACGGCGGCAGGTGAATCAGTGGGCCGAGGGCAGGGAGTGCGGACCTGAGCTGGAGTGATGCACCCGGGCACGTCGCGGGATCGATCTCTAGGCGGTGACGTCCTTGCCAGCCAGCGGGTTGCGGGCCGGAGTTCGAGGATCTGCATCCCCAGGCTGGGGATCTGATGACGTGCCTGACGGCCTGCGCGGCAGTGGTGCCGGCCGTCGTCGAGGAGGTCCGCCTGTGCTGAGTCGGCGGTGCCAGAAGGGGCGCGGGACCTCAATTTGAGCATCCGTGCCCCTTTTCGGGGTTCGCGCGCAGTACACGCGACGTTGGCCTGTACTTGCGGAGGTGGTGATGTTCGTAAACCGGCGTGCATCGGGGCCAGGGCTGATTCATTCTCTGGGTGATCACGAGTCGTTGCAGGTCATGGAGGTGTGACGGCCTGCCGAGAGAGACCGCAACGAACACAACGAAGCTCCGGTTGTCGGGGTGACCTCGCAAGTCGCCTGAACACCCGGAGCTTCGATGTGCCGCCAGTCTGCCACCGTCTGTTTGATCAAGTCGCCCACCGACGTGCAGCGCGCCGTCGGCGGCATCGCCGAGCGGCTGGCGTCCCTGCCCGACCCGCGTGCCCGCCGCGGACGCCGTCACTCCCTGACGATGGTGCTGCTGACCTGCTGCTGCGCGGTGCTGGCCGGAGCCCGCTCCATCCGGGCGATCGGCCAGTGGGCCCGCAACGCCCCGCAGGAGACCCTCGCCCGGCTCGGCGCCACCGCCCGCGGTCCTCTCGGGGTGCACAGGGCACCCTCGACCACCACCGTGCAGCGCCTGTTGACGACCGTCTGCCCCGGCGGCCTGGCCGACCTGCTCGGATGCGACCCCGCAGGAGCCGACCACCTGGCCGTGGACGGCAAGACCGCCAAGGGCTCGCGCATCGGCACCGCCCCGGCCGCCCACCTGATCTCCGCCCTCACCGGCTCCGGACACGTCGTCAGCCAAGCCCGGGTACCCGACAAGACCACCGAGGTCACTGCCCTGCCGCACCTGCTCGCCCCCTTCGATCTGGCCGGCGTCACGGTCACCGCCGACGCGCTGCACACCAACGCCGGCGAGGCCCGCTTCCTCGTCGAGGACAAACGCGCCCACTACGTCCTGGTCGTCAAGCGGAACCAGAAGACGCTGTTCAACGCGCTGCGCGCGCTGCCGTGGACCACCGTGCGCGCCGAGCACGTCAGCCGGGAGAAGGCCCACGGCCGCAGCGAGACGCGAACCGTGCGGGCGCTGACCGTCACCGACCTCGACCCCGGCTTCCCACACCTGGTGCAGGCTGCACGCATCCACCGCTGGCGGCGGGTGGAGACGACCGGCAAGGTTTCCCGCGAGACCGTCCACGTCATCACGGACCTCACGTCGCGGCAGGCGTCACCGGCAAGGATCGGACAACTCGTGCGCGACCACTGGACGATTGAGAACCGTGAGCACTACGTGCGCGATGTGACATTCGGGGAGGACACGTCGCGGGTGCGGACCGGTCGCGGCCCGGAGAACATGGCCACCTTCCGGAACCTGGCCATCGGCACGCTCCGCGCGGCCGGCTACCGCTACATCCCCGACGGACTCCGCGACGTCTCCTACCGTCCCTTCACCCAGCCGCTGGAACTGCTGGGCATCGGCTGACCTGCAACGCCGCACAAGCACCCCGACTTTGAATCAGCCCTGGCATCGGGGCCGGTTCCCGCCTGGCGGGACGGTTTGGCAAGTCGTATCCCGCCCTGCGGGAGGGACCGCGGGATTCCGGGCCGCAACGGTGCGGGATGTCCGCTCGGGCGGATAGACGTGGGGCGTCAACCGGATTCAGGAGTCGTCGGAAAGGAGAAGGGCGTGTGTTATCTCGATCGCAGTACTAGGCCGAAAAAGAGGCGTCTGTGCTCTGTCCACAGGCTGTGGATCTGATGATGTGCCTGGCGTCCTACTCGGCGCGGGCAACGGCCGTCGTTGGAGAGGGACATCGCCGCTGAATCAGTGGTGCCGGCGGGGCACGGCCGCTCAATTTCAGCGGCCGTGCCGCTTTTGGCGTTCTCATTCAGCGGCCGTGCCGTTGTCGGGTGCTTGTGAAGGTGATGACGTCGTGGTTGGCATTCGCCTGCGGGGGCCAACCAGTCACACGTCCTCATCAAGGCGATCAAGGATGCCGTCAGGGACCCACCAAGGGAGGTTGCATTTCAGCCGCTAAATATTTGCATACATTACATAACTTAACGGACAATCTTCCAGTTTGCGCAGGTCAAGATGCGGGTGTGTGTACCTCCGGAAGTGCCTTCCCCTCTACCACGACCCCGGGTCGGCGGCGACGATGAGGTCCCGCCGACCCCGACCTTCCCGCTCGGTTTCCCGCCTGGAGGGACGGCGATCCAAGTTCTTTCCGTTGGGGCGGGATTTCGGGAGGCGCTGCGGTGGCGTGGCGGCGGCAGCACGAATAATCGTTGTCATGGCAGCCTTGGAAGGGGAGTTGTCATGAAGTCGGGAGAATATGAAGTGCGTCACAGAAAAGGCGGGCTGACGGTGCCCCAGAGGCAACCAGAGACAATCACTCCGTACCGCAGCGAGTTGGACATGGGAGGGTCGTTGAAGTCTGAACGTTTGGGGCGACCGTACTTCCGGTCTACAGTCCGGTCACCGACCTGGTCACAGACGAGACGAGGGGTGAGGTCTGTGCGGGCGCCGGCGCTCTATAGCCCGGAAAATGCCGTCAGGCAAAACGTGTTTTCCGTGATGTGTTGGTGGTTGCCACCGGGCGGTCCGGGGGCTCCTATCAAGCGATCCCAGGTAAGCCAAACCGGGAATCGTCCGGACCCTTGGGTTCAACACCAGGGCGGCCCGGTGCGGGTAGCGAACGGTGGAGAGCGGGACGGCCATGCATGACACAGACGGTTCGGCAGCCGGTGCCGGCGCCTTCGACTGCACGGGAGACGGGGGCGTGATGCGGGAGGATGCGTTGCTGCGCGAGCTGGCGGCGATGGTCGTCCGGATGACGGCGGAGGTCGAGGCATTGAATTCGCGGCTCAGCGAACTTGATCGCCGGTTTGCTACTCCGAACTCTGACGCTCGACCTTCTTCTCCAAGTCATCGACCCGCTTCTTGAGGTTTGACAGGGCCGCGTTCATCTCGCGCACCTGCTCTCGGAGCGTGAGCAGGAGGGCGATAGCGTCGGTCGGCTCGTCGCCCGCGCTGTTCCGCATGGCTTCCTCGCCCCTCGCGGTCGCTTCTGTTGCGGCGGGGGTGCTGGGCTGATCGGCCACGTAGGTACCGCGTCCCTGCACCGAGTAGATGAGCCCTTCGTCCCGCAGGACCCGCAGCGCCGCGTGCACGGTGGCGTTGGCGATGCCGAGGGATTCGACCAGTTCGCGTGATGACGGGAGCCGGTCGCCGGGCTTGAGCCGGCCGGTGCGGATCTCCTGGCGGAGCTGGTCGGCGGCCATGAGATACGGGGGCCGCGGACCGTTGGCAGGCAGGGTCATCGAGCCAGCTTAGCCCGCTCTAGAACACCCAGAAACCCACCTTCAACCCCTAATGTGCTCTAGGTCACCCTATATGACCTGGATATCTAGAACGCTCTAAGTCAACATGTATGTATCCCCGGTTCGTCAGATCCGGAGCCAACGAGAAAGAGGAAAAGCCATGGCAGTGATCGCACGCGTTCAGGTCGACGGCGCCCAGTGGATGGTGGCCGTTGCCTCCGCACCCAAGATGCGCCAGTCGGAGGACGGGAAGGGCGCCCCGGTGCAGGTCTTCAACTCCGTCACCGGCGAGGCCATGTCGGTGGTGAGCCTGGTCGAGATGTTCGCCGACCGGGCTCAGGTCATCAAGATCACCATCCCTACATCGGGCATCCCGGAGGGGCTGGCCAACGGCACGCTGGTGGTTCCGGTCGGGCTCGTCTGCTCGCCGTGGGCCAACCGATTCGGTGAGCAGATCAACTCCGGCCTGTCCTACCGGGCCGACGCCCTGAAGACCGCGAAGTAGGCAGGGACTCCATGAACCCTGCTGCTGCACAGCATGCTGCGCCACTTCTGGCCGCGCTGTGCTCAGTGGTCATGCTGGTCTGGGCGGTAGTGGTGACCGTTCGCTACTGCCGCTCGGACCGGTTGACCCGGGCCAGTATCCGCCAGGCATTCCGCATCCGGCACGGCTGGAGACGCCTGGCACCCATGGCGGGCCTGTCCGTCACCGACAGGACGCCGACGTTCCTGGCGTCCCTTCAGACCAAGGAGGGCCAGACACCCAAGCCGAGGGTGCTGATACCCAAGATCCGTACCAGGTCTGACCAGTTCGGAGTGATCGTCCACGCCACGTGCCTGCCGAAGGTCGGGTTGGACGAGTACACCAAGGCGGCCCGGTTCCTGGCCGACTCCTGGGGGGCGGTCCGTATCTCGGTCCTGCCCGACGGGCCCGGCAAGGTCCTTATGCGGGCGGTGCGCATCGACCCGCTGACCGTGCCCGCCGATTTCGCTCCGGACGGCCGGGAGCCGGGGGATGTGAACCAGTGGGACATCGGCGTTGACGAGTACGCCCAAGCCGTCGCCCTGCATGTCGCCAACGTTCCCGGTATCACTGTGGCGGGCCTGCCCGGCTATGGGAAGACCTCGCTGATAACCCGGATCTTCTGTGCCCTCGCGCCCTCGCCAGCGGTGCAGTTCGCCGTGCTGGACGGCAAGGTCACCGACGCAGAGGAGGGCGACTACGCCGACATCGTTCGCCGTTGTTTCGCGTTCGTCGGTGACGATCTGGCCGAAGCCAACGACCTGTTCAAGCGGCTTGTCGACCTGCGGCGGCGACGCTCGTCCAGCATCCGCAGCCTGCTGGGCCGTACAAACATGTGGCACGGCGGCCCCACCTTGGCCTGGCCCCTGGTGGTGGTCGTCATTGATGAGGCGCACACCTACTTCCGTGACTACAAGGGCGCCGATCAGCAGACCAAGCGACTCGCCGCCCTGGCCGCCGAGAACGCCCGGCTGGTGGAGGACCTGGTCAAGAAGGGCCGCTCGGTCGGGCTAGTCGTCGTCCTCGCCACACAGAAGGCGACCGGGGATGCCATCCCCACCTTCATCCGCGACGTGTGCCCGGTCGGCCTGTCCTTCGCGCAGAAGACCGCTGATGCGGCGGTGGCGGCCTTGGGGGAGGACATCCGAAATTGGCCTGACGCCAACCCGGTGTCCTTGCAGGACCCCGCCTACGTCGGTGTGGCGTCCATGGTCACCCAAGGCCGTCCTGGCTTCACCCGGGTCCGCATGCCCCTGGTCGACCCCGCCCATGTTGCCCGGATCGCGGCTGACACCGCGCACCTGACGGTCGACCCCGCCGACCTGCTCACCCACCACCCCGTCCCCGGCCTGCTGCTCACCAAGCGCGACCCGTTCGGCCTTGCCCAGTGATGTGGGCCCACCGCTAACGGAGAGGAGGACACCTGCGATGACCGCCGGCCACCCCCACCGGTTCACCCAACGCACCGTCACCGCCGTGACGGCGGTCATCGCAGCCCTCGCCTTCACCTTCAGTTTCGGAAACGTCTGGGCTCTCGCGCTGCGCCTGGGCATCGCCCGCCCTATCGCACCCCTGATCGCCCCGATGGTCGACCTGTCCGTGGTCGGCCTCCTGGTCGCCCTGCGCCACCTGGCCCTGCACGGCATCCCCCCGACCCAACTGCGCCCCGCCACCCGGCTGATGCACCTGTGCGCACTGCTCACCTTCGCCCTGAACATCGCCGAACCCCTCATCGCCCACCACTACGGCCGCGCCGCCCTCGACACCGTCGCCCCCGTACTCCTGCTCGGCTGGGGCCAGGTCGGCCCCCTCCTGCTCGGCCACTTCCACACCACCACCGAGCAGGCCCACCCCCAACCGGCCGGTGAACCGGCACCCACGGCAACCGCGTCCCCCGGGCCGGCTAACCCCACGGCACCGGCCAGAGCTGACCTGGTCCCCCCGGCACCCGCAGGACCCCGCCCGGTCCCGGCCGCGCTGCTGGACACCGGCCGCCGCCTGACCACCGACCACCAGAGCACCCACGGTCGCCCAATGACCGCCCCGGAGCTCGCCGCACGCCTCGGCATCACCGCCCCGCTCGCCGCCCAACTGGCCTCACACCTCAACACCTGAACCCACCGACCAGAACGGATGGGTGGCCTGGCACAAGCCGCCGGCGGACCCCTTGAGCAGAGGGGCCCGGCCAGACCATCCACACGCACCCACCGGAAGGTTCGGGCCTCCCGGTGGGCTGCCCTCAGGTCTAGCAGCTCCTCACTGATCCATTCGCCTGTCCGTATTTCGTTCACCTGATCGATATAGGACGCGTCCCGCCCCCTCCTCCCCACCACGGACACGGCACGACTTTCTTCGCCACACACGCAACCACCCACCTGCCGCAGCACACCTGTCGCCGGAAGGACCCGTAGCCATGGACGCCGCTCTGCCTCCGGGCCTTCGCGACCTGATCGCCCTGGCCCAAGACCCTGAATTCCCCCTCGTACGGCAGCAGATAGAACACCTGCGGGGCTGCACCCGCCCCGTCCAGCTCACCGGCTACACAGCCGTGGTCAACGCCCGAACCGGTGAGGCACTGCACGCCTTCACCAGCGACGACCACCCCACCGGCCGCCTCCTGCTGCCCTGCGGCAACCGCCGCGCCTCCCGCTGCCCCTCCTGCTCCCGCCTCTACGCCGCCGATACCTACCACCTCATCAAAGCCGGACTCACCGGCGGCAAAGGCATCCCCGAAACTGTCGCCGCGCACGCCCGGGTGTTCGCCACACTCACCGCCCCGTCCTTCGGAGCCGTCCACAACTACGACAAGAACACCCGCGGAACCCGACTGACCTGCACATGCGGGCACCGCCACGCCCCCGATGACCCCGAGCTGGGCACCCCGATCAACCCCCGCCGATACGACTACGCCGGCGCGGTGCTGTGGAACGCCCACGCCTCCGCCCTGTGGGCCCGCTTCACCACCTACCTGCGCCGCAGGGTCGCCGCCGTACTCGGCCTCACCGTCACCGCCTTGGCCAAGGTGCTCCGCGTCTCCTTCGCCAAGGTCGCCGAGTACCAAAAACGCGGCCTGATCCACTACCACGCCATCATCCGCTTCGACGGCCCCGAAGGCGGCACCGAGCCCCCACCGGACGAAGCGACCACCTACCTGCTCATCAAGGCCGTCAAAGCTGCGGCCAAGGCCGTGTTCGTCTCACTGGAAGACGACGAAACGGTGGGCACACGTATTTTCCGCTTCGGCCGGAAGACCGACGTCCGACCGATGAGCACCGTCACGGACAAGCTCACCGGCCGCAAGGTCGCCGCCTACGTCGCCAAATACGTCACCAAGGGCGCCGAGGACACCGGCACCCTCGACCGCACGGTGGCATGCCCCCGATGCAAAGGCCGCGGATTCCACACCACACCCACCGGCCGCTCCGACTGCGGCACCTGCGGGGCCACCGGAGAAGGCATCCCCGTACGCCACCTCGCCGTCCAGCGACACGTGCGGCAGATGATCCGCACCGCATGGAACCTCGGCGGCGCCCCCGGCCTGGCCCACCTCAACCTCCGCAAGTGGGCCCACATGCTCGGCTTCCGCGGCCACTTCTCCACCAAATCCCGCCGCTACTCCACCACCCTCAGCACCCTCCGCGACACCCGCCACCAATGGCGCACCAACGCCGCCCACGAACGCATCCTCGCCGAACTCCCCCCACACGAACGCGAACGCATCACCCTCATCACCGAATCCGCCTGGCAATACCTCGGCCTCGGCTACACCCCTGGCGAACAACTCCTCGCCAACGACGTACGCCACTGCAACGAACTGATGCGGGATATCGAAGCTGATCAGGAGACGCGGCGATGACCGTCGTCCTTGATCTGCCGCGCACGCGAACGGCTGAGAGGCAGAAGCCCGGGGATGGCAAGATAGTTGGTCGATTTGGGCATGGGCGCATTGCAGAAAATCGCCCAATATCCTTGCCTTTTTGGTGCCTCACTACATCTGATCAAAGGATCGCGACCGAGGTCTTGCGTGTCCTCGGGAATTCGGAGGAATCGACAGACGTGCAAGGAGGTGAGTCAGAAGTAGTGACGAAGTCAACCAGTCTTTCCGTCGTCGTAGACGGACCCGGTGCCATTGTCACTCAGATGAAGCTCTGGGGGCCGGGCGGCCTTGTGCATCACTGTGACGGTGCCGTTCTCTTGCAGCCTGCTGCGAAGAGGGGAGATCCATGTGGATGCCCTGAGTCCATATCGGATCGCAAAGCGTATGCCAAGGCAGGACTGGGGCCTCAACCGAATATTGTCGTGACCTTCGAATTGACTGGGATCGACCTTGGCAGGTTTGAATTCCAGTCCGCCTCATGGAAGTTGTTCGAGACCGTACATGAAGTACGGAGCATGTTGGCACTCGTGAACGGCCCGACGACATGTGAAATGACGCTTGAGCTGGCTGAGTTCACGACCACTAGTAGGAGGCGGGTCTCCTACTATAAGCCAGTCCTTCGGGTGGTGACGGAATGAACAGCTTATCCGGTCGCCATCTCACAGCGGGGAGCCCTGTCGTGTCCTGTGACCACGACGGGGCTTCTGCGTTCCTCCAGGGAAAACCCGAGGACTACCCGACTACCTCAAGCTCTTCTTCCGGCGTCTTCTCAGTGTCGTCGGGCACAGTTAGGCCAATGGGGGTTCGTAGACGCCGCAAAGCAGGTTTGACCATCCTCCGAGTGCGTGCTGAAGATGCGAGTAGATGTGCTGGTCGAAGATGACTCGATCTTTTGGAACCTCCGGATAACCACCCCACTCTCGCAGTTCATCATCGGTCGCGTGATGCACGCAGTAGTTGAACCGATCGTAAAGCGGTGGGTCGTTGAACAGGAACCAGAAGTACGGGAACTTGTCCGACACGCTTTGCGTGAGGTTGCGCAGCTCCTCGGTGGCGGCCCGACTGATGTACTTCTCAGGAGCGCCCTCGATCAGCCCCGCCGCCTCGTCAATCAGGCCGGCCGTCAGGTAGCACATGTAGAGCGAGGCCAGCAGGACAGCGACCTTGGAGTAGTTCTGTCGCATGCCGACGCGGGTATCACCGTAGCGCACGTTGCTGTTGTCGTGCAGGTCACGAGCAGCGTTGTGCGTGGGATGCAGGAACTTCCCGAGGAACATGTAGTGGGCTTCGATCCTCGCGACCACCCCAGTGTCGATCAGCTCGTTTAGTTCCAGAAATTCCAGCAACGCATCGTAGGACAAGTAGAACTTGTAGCTCAGCGCGCTCTCGACACGGTGCCCTTTGAGAGATTTCACGAGCTCAGGCTCTAGCTCGTAGTAATGGAAGTAGTCCTCTTCCTTGAGACGCATAGTCTCAGGATGAAACTCCTGGAAATGGAAGTAGTGAGCCGGGATGATGAAGTCAGGGTCGTCTTCGCTTTTTAGACCCTCGAATACATATGCAAGATGACGCGCGATCCGCGGCGCCTTCTTGACGTCGATAACGTCCGTCTCACCGGCCGCTCGAAGCGCTGCGTACTTCTCGCGTTCCTGCCGCAAGAGGGCTTTAAACTTTGACTCTTTGAGGCTCGTCATGTCCCGGAGCTTGAACAGCTTCCTGCCGCGACACATCAGTATGAAGAGCAGGTAGTGCTCAAGAAGCGAACGACCCAACCCAAGTGCGTCGGCAATCTTCTGATTCTCAACGAGCAGGAGACAGCTATCCACCGTCTCCATGCGCGTGTTGACGAAGTCCAGCATCTCGTTGTGCGTGCCGAACTGGACCTCCCCCACGGCGATGTTGACTCCCCACGCCTCATAGGCCACAAGCATCGCTCGCGTCAGGTTGTTGACGCTGGCGATCTCTGCATCAATCCCGTTCGGCACAATGACCTCCCCTGTCACATGCGCATACACTCCTTTACTTATACCAGCGCGGCACAATGAGACACAAGGCAAGATTGCAAGCTCGGGACTCCAGAAACTCTCCTGAACACCTACTCAGCTCAGGTCGCTCGCGATAGATGCAAAGCCACCGTGAATCTGCTAGGCCTGGAGCATCTGTTTACTCAGCTATATCCACATCGCCTGGTTCGAATCCAGGAATCGTCCAACCAGTTGCCATAGCCTCAGCGTCTTGCTTCTTACGGCCAACGAAGTCAATCGATGCCCGAGTGGCAACCGGACTGGTCTTTCCTGCTCCTGCTGACTTGGAAATTACGATGCGCGCTACGAAAAGCTTGACAAATGCACGTCGGTCGTCAATCGTAGCGGAATCCCACCAAGATCCCGGACCGATGGGATCAACGTCAGGGGCCCCAGGAGCCGACCAGAGATGGATGGGGAGGGTCGGCGTTGCAGCGGCTTCGAGTTCGGAGATCCGCGACTCAGTCCGCTCCATGATGTGAAGCAGACGGCCCTTACGCTCGCGGAACCGGCGGCGACCTACAGAGTCCTCGTAGTCACCAGCCTCCTCCCGGTCGTACAAGTCTTCAAGGGCGTGCTTGGCGTCGGCCCGTTCTGCGAGCAAGCTGCGACGCTCGCCCACCAACTCGGGCTGCTCGTTCTGTGCTGCGAAACGTCGGGTGGCCTCGGCCAAGATGTCGCCCGTTTCAGGGTCGTCCTCGGCTGTCTGGATGAGAGCGAAGATACGTCGGGCGACGTAGTCGTCAAGAGATCGCTGGCTGATGGTGCAGTCGCCCGAGTGCTGTCCGAGAAGGACCCTTCGACGCCGACACCTGTACGACCCCTTGTTGGGAATAGTGGCCCGATGCGAAGTCATGACCGCCGCGCATTCGCAGAACAGGAGGTCCATGGCAGACAGTAGGGCGTGCCCTCGCGAAAGACCCTTGCCTTGGCCTCGTCCGTCAAGCCACTGCTGTAGGTCGTACCATTCGTCCGGCGGGATGATCGATGGATTGGCGGTTGCCGGTTCCATTGTCTCGCTGTCGCGTTCAATGCGATAGCTCTCAATAGTGCTCGTCAGCTTTCCGTCTGCCCTGCGCTTGTAGATAGGAGTGGCGGAGTATCCAGCGATACGCGGATCTCGGAGAATACGCATGAGAGTCTTCGGGTCCCATGCGCTGTCTTTCGTCTCCTTGCCTATCGTCTGCCCCTTCGTGGGCACACCGTCCGCGTTCAACTGAGAACAGATGCCGGTGAGAGAACCGGGGTGCCTGCGGCTGCCACCGGGCCTGTAGGGCTCATCTTTGTGCCTTTTGATGGTTTGCCAGATGGCGCGGATGACCGAGACCTCTTCGGGGTCGAGTTCCAGCACCTGAATGACGACAGGTTTCCCTTCCGGCGTCATACGCGTCTCAGGCACCATGCGGAACCCGTACGGAGGCTTTCCGCCGAGGTATCCGCCGAGGGCGCGGGCAGTCTTCTTCGCACCCTGTACCGCGTCGCTCTTGTTCTTGCTCTCGCTGTGAGCGGCGTCAAGCCGAAGGATGAGGTGGATGAGGTCCATCAGGTTGCCCTTGCGGAACTCACCCTCGGTGAGGCTCACGATCGTGACGCCCCTGTTCAGCAGGTCCGTGACGATGGGAATCGCGTCAAGAGGGTCCATCCGGGACAGGCGGCTGATGTAGTAGACGATGATGAGATTGATGCGACCCTCGTGGCAGTCCTTGAGGAGTCGGTCGAAGTCCGGCCGCTCGTCGCCTTTGAATGCAGAGATGCCGAGGTCTTCGTACGCGGTGATGCTGTCGGCCTCGCGTCGCTTCGCCTCGGTCACGCCGGCTTCCCGCTGCGTGACCGTGCTGACCTCTGACTTGTTGGCCCGTCCGACTGACTGACGTCCGTAGACCCCTGCATGAATGGCCATGCCGGTCACCACCTCTGGTCTCATCTAGAGGAACTTTAGTCCCCCAACTGGCGTAACCCAAGGGGACGCCCTGGCACCCGCACCGCGGCTTCGAGACCGTGACGTACATCATGGACGGCACCTTCGTGCACCAGGACTCGCACGGCGGCGGCGGCACCATCACCAACGGCGACACCCAGTGGATGACCGCCGGGTCCGGGCTGCTGCACATCGAGACCCCGCCGGAGTCCCTGGTGACCAGCGGCGGCCTCTTCCACGGCCTCCAGCTCTGGGTGAACCTGCCGAAGTCCGACAAGATGATGCCGCCCAAGTACCAGGACATCCGGGCCGGCGGCCTGAAGCTGCTCACCTCCCCCGACGGCGGCGCCCTGATCCGGCTGATCGCGGGCGACCTCGGCGGCCACCGCGGCCCCGGCGCCACGCACACCCCGATCACGATGATCCACGTCTCGCTCAACGCGGGCGCCGAGGTGACCCTGCCCTGGCGCGCGGACTTCAACGCGCTCGCCTACGGCCTGGCCGGCCGCGGCGCCGCGGGCCCCGAGGCGCGGGCCTTCCGGATGGGCCAGGCGGTGGTCTTCGGCGCGGGCGACACCCTCACCCTGCGCGCCGACGCGACGCAGGAGTCCCGCTCGCCGCACTTCGAGGTCGTCCTCCTCGGCGGCCTGCCGATCCGCGAGCCGATGATGCAGTACGGCCCGTTCGTCATGAACACCCACGCCGAACTGGCCCAGGCGTTCGACGACTTCCAGGCCGGCAAGCTCGGCAGCATCCCCACCACGGACGCCTGAGCCACGAGCGGCAACACCAGCGGCGAGCTGAGCGGCCGGGCCCGTGCCCGGCCGCTCAGCCGTTCCTACCGCTCAGCCGTACATCCGGCGCATCGTGAACTCGACCATCTGCTCGACCGCCTTGGAGTCGAAGACCATCCGGTGCTGGCCGTCGATGTCGAGCACGAAGCCGTAGCCGGTGGGCAGCAGGTCGAGCACCTCGGCGCCGGTGATGACGAAGTACTTCGACTCCTTGCCCGCGTACCTGCGCAGCTCCTTCAGGGAGCTGAACATCGGGATGACCGGCTGCTGGGTGTCGTGCAGGGCCAGGAAGCCGGGATTGTCGCCGCGCGGGCAGTAGATCTTGGAGGTGGCGAAGACCGCCTGGAAGTCCTCGGCCGCCATGGAGCCGGTGGTGAAGGCCCGCACCGCGTCGGCGAGCGAGGGCGGGGACGGCTCGGGGTAGGCGGGAGCGGGTTCCGGATAGCCGCCGGCCATGGATGCGCCGCCCGGGACCGGGCCGCCGGGTCCTGGGTTCGCGCTCTGCTCGTAGCCGTACACAAGCCACAGCCTAACGAAGCCGGGAGCGAGGGAACGGTCACATCCTGGCGGAAGAGGTTGCGCCTTATTACCGGCGGGTAGCATGATTTCGGTACGAGAACTTTTGTGACCAGCAGCAGCGATACGGAGCCGTCGTCATGGGCCACTACAAGTCGAACCTCCGCGACATCGAGTTCAACCTCTTCGAGGTGCTCGGCCGCGACCAGCTCTACGGAACCGGTCCGTTCGCGGAGATGGACGTGGAGACCGCGAAGGACATCCTCGGTGAGCTCGCCCGCCTGGCGGAGAACGAGCTGGCCGAGTCGTTCGCCGACGCCGACCGCCACCCGCCGGTCTTCGACCCCGACACGCACAGCGCGCCCGTCCCGGACACCTTCAAGAAGAGCTACCAGGCGTTCATGGACGCCGAGTACTGGCGGCTCGGCCTGCCCGAGGAGATCGGCGGCACCACCGCGCCCCGCTCCCTGATCTGGTCGTACGCCGAGCTGGTGCTGGGCGCCAACCCGGCCGTGTGGATGTACTCCTCCGGCCCTGCCTTCGCCGGCATCCTCTACGAGGAGGGCACCGAGGAGCAGAAGAAGATCGCCGCCCTGGCGGTGGACAAGCAGTGGGGCTCCACCATGGTGCTCACCGAGCCCGACGCGGGCTCGGACGTCGGCGCGGGCCGCACCAAGGCCGTGCGGCAGGACGACGGCACCTGGCACATCGAGGGCGTCAAGCGCTTCATCACCTCGGGCGAGCACGACATGGCCGAGAACATCATCCATTACGTGCTGGCCCGCCCCGAGGGCGCGGGACCGGGCACCAAGGGCCTGTCGCTGTTCATGGTGCCGAAGTACGAGTTCGACTTCGAGACCGGCGAGCTGGGCGAGCGCAACGGCGTCTACGCCACCAACGTCGAGCACAAGATGGGCCTGAAGGCGTCCAACACGTGCGAGATGACCTTCGGCGACCAGCACCCCGCCAGGGGCTGGCTGATCGGCGACAAGCACGACGGCATCCGGCAGATGTTCCGGATCATCGAGTTCGCCCGCATGATGGTCGGCACCAAGGCGATCGCCACCTTGTCGACCGGCTACCTGAACGCGCTGGAGTACGCCAAGGACCGCGTCCAGGGCCCGGACCTGGCGCAGTTCATGGACAAGTCCGCGCCCAAGGTGACCATCACCCACCACCCGGACGTGCGCCGCTCGCTGATGACGCAGAAGGCGTACGCGGAGGGCATGCGCGCCCTGGTGCTCTACACCGCCTCGGTCCAGGACGCGATCCAGGTCGCCGAGGCCTCCGGCGAGGACACCACGCGCCTGCACGGGCTCAACGACCTGCTGCTGCCGATCGTCAAGGGCTACGGCTCGGAGAAGTCCTACGAGCAGCTCGCCCAGTCGCTCCAGACCTTCGGCGGCTCCGGGTACCTCCAGGAGTACCCGATCGAGCAGTACATCCGGGACGCCAAGATCGACACCCTGTACGAGGGCACCACCGCGATCCAGGGCCAGGACTACTTCTTCCGGAAGATCGTCCGCGACCAGGGGCAGGCGCTGACCTCGCTCAGCGAGGAGATCAAGAAGTTCCTCGCCGAGGCGGCGGGCGGCGAGGGGCTGGCCCCGGCCCGCGACCAGCTCGCCAAGGCCGCGGCCGACCTGGAGGCGATCGTCGGCACCATGCTGACCGACCTGGCCGCCACCGAGCAGGACGTGCGCTCCATCTACAAGGTGGGCCTGAACAGCACCCGGCTGCTGCTCGCCTCCGGCGACGTGGTCATCGCCTACCTGCTGCTCAAGGGCGCGGGCGTGGCCGCGGACAAGCTGCCGACGGCCGGCCCGAAGGACGCCGCGTTCTACACCGGCAAGATCGCCGCGGCGAAGTTCTTCGCGACGGAGATCCTGCCGGGCGTGGGCACGCAGCGCGCGCTCGCCGAGGCCGTCACGCTCGACGTGATGGACCTGCCGGAGGAGTCCTTCTGACGTCGCCGCGCCGACGTCCCTTCCTGTCCCTCCCGACGTCCCCGCGACACCGTGTGCCGTCACCCCGCCGGGTGGCGGCACACGGTGTGTCGGTGGCCGAAACTAAACTGCCGCGTATGAGTCCACACGCGTCCCGCCCCTTCGACCGCACGCACACCGACGACCTGGCGGCGTTCGTCCGGGCCGCCCCCACCCCGTACCACGCGGTCGCCGCCGTGGCCGCCCGGCTGGAGGAGGCCGGGTTCCGGCAGGTGGACGAGAGCCGAGGAGTGGGACGGCGGGCCGGCGGGCGGTACGTGACGCGCGGCGGGGCGATCGTGGCCTGGTACGTGCCGCAGGACGCGGACGCCGCAGACGCCGTTCCGGGTGGTCGGCGCGCACACCGACTCGCCGAACCTGCGGGTCAAGCCGCAGCCCGACCTGGGCTCCCAGGGCTGGCGCCAGGTCGCCGTGGAGATCTACGGCGGCCCGCTGCTCAACAGCTGGCTCGACCGCGACCTGGGCGTCGCCGGGCGGCTCTCGCTGCGCGACGGCTCGACCCGGCTGGTCTGACCGTGGACCGGCCGCTGATGCGGGTCGCGCAGCTCGCCATCCACCTCGACCGGCAGGTCAACGACGGGCTGAAGCTCGACAAGCAGCGCCACCTCCAGCCGCTGTGGGGCCTGGGGGAGACCGACGAGGGCGACTTCATCGACTTCGTGGCCGCCGAGGCCGGGGTGCCGGCCGAGGACGTCATCGGCTGGGACCTGATGGCGCACGACGTGCAGCCGCCCGCCTACCTCGGCCGGGACCGCGAACTGCTCGCCTCCCCCCGGCTGGACAACCTGCTGTCGGTGCACGCCTGCGCCGCCGCCCTCACCGCGGTCGCCGGCCGGCCCGGCCTGCCGTACATCCCGGTGCTCGCCGCCTTCGACCACGAGGAGAACGGCAGCGAGTCCGACACCGGCGCCCACGGCCCGCTGCTCGGCCGGGTGCTGGAGCGCTCGGTGCACGCGCGCGGCGGCGGCTACGAGGAGCGGCTGCGCGCCCTGGCGGGCACGGTCTGCGTCTCCTCCGACGTCGGGCACTCCGTGCACCCCAACTACGCCGAGCGGCACGACCCGACGCACCACCCGCGGGCCAACGGCGGGCCGATCCTGAAGAGCAACGTCAACCAGCGGTACGCCACCGACGGCGCCGGGCGCGGCCTGTTCGCCGCCGCCTGCGAGCGGGCGGGCGTGCCCTTCCAGCACTTCGTGTCCAACAACGCGATCCCCTGCGGCACCACCATCGGCCCGATCACCGCGGCCCGGCACGGCATCACCACGGTCGACGTCGGCGTGCCGATCCTGTCGATGCACTCCGCCCGCGAGCTGTGCGGCGCGGACGACCCGCACTTCCTGGCGAGCGCGCTGCGGGCGTTCCTGGAGGGCTAGCCGGCGCGGGGGCCCGCGTGGACCGGCGAGGCCCGCGAGGCCGTCCGAGGCCCGCCGGGGAGCCGCCACCGGCCCCTCCGGCGCCGTCACGGGAGCGCTCAGTACGTGACGGTGATCGTGCGGGCCGGTCCGTCGACGCGGACCAGGCCGCCGTAGGGGATGATCAGCTGCGGGTCGGTGTGGCCGAGGTCCACGTCGAAGACGATCATCGTGTCGGGCGCGTAGGCGGTCAGCGCCCGCAGTACGGCGGCCCGTTGGCGCTCCCGGTAGGCGGTCCGCCCGGCGGGCTCCAGGCGGCGGTCCAGCGACCAGCTCTTGGCCCGGCCCATCAGCAGCGCGGGGAAGCGGCTCAGCAGGCCGCGCTCGCCCATGTTGCGCAGGATGCGGAAGACCTCCTCGTCGCCGGGGAGTTCCTCGGAGGTCTCCAGGAAGAGCACGCATCCGTCGTACTCCTCGGGCGGCCGGATGCCGCGGTCGGCCATCAGCAGCCAGGACAGGATCTCCAGGTTGCCGCCCCAACTGCGGCCCTCCACCACCCGGTCGGCGCGGTGCCAGGTCCAGCCGGCGGACGGCTCCATCGCCGGTTCGGCGGTGAAGGTCGCCGGGTCCTGCCAGGGCCGGTTGATGTCGCCGAAGTCCGCGGACGGGGTCAGCTCGAAGGGGCCCGAGGTGAACAGGGCGGCCCGCAGCGACCGTTCGGTCACCGGGTGCAGCGCGCCCGGCCGCCCGTGCTCGACCATCACCGAACCGCCGTGGTAGCCGACGATGCCGAGGTTCCACAGGTAGACGAGCAGGTTGGTGCAGTCGCTGTAGCCGAAGAACGGCTTGGGGTTGGCCCGCAGCAACTCCGCGTCGAGGTACGGCAGTACGGTGATCTGGTCGTCGCCGCCGATGCTGCTGATCACGGCCTTGACCGTGGGGTCGGCGAAGGCGGCGTGCAGGTCGTCGGCGCGCGCCCGCGCGCTGGCGCCCATGGTCCGGGTGGTCGGGTACTCCACCGGCACGAGCCCGAACTCCTCGCGCAGCCTGCGCAGGCCCAGTTCGTACGGCAGCGGCAGCGCGCCGGGCAGTCCGGACGACGGCGAGAGGACCGCCACGCGGTCGCCGGGGCGAGGCTTGTCGGGATAGCGGAAGTCCGTCATCCGGTGATCCTAGGGCCGCCCGGACCGCCGCCACCGGGGGCCTCGACCCCGGACCCGCGCCGGACCGCCCCGCGGACCGCGCTGATTGGACGTCGTTGGACCCGGGCAGGCGAAAGGCCAGGACAACACCGGGACACACGCTGCCGATTCGAGGAACGGAGGCGAGCACTGTGGGCATCGGAGGATGCATCATCCTGATCGCGATAGGCGCGATCATCACCTTCGCGACCGACTGGCACGCGAAGGGCGTCAACATGGATCTGCTCGGCCTGATCATGATGGCCGTCGGCATGATCGGTCTGGCCGCCTACGTCAGCATCTTCAAGCGGCGCCGGGTACCCCCGACGGCGGACGGTGACGTCCCGCCCGTCGTGGAGGAGCGCTACTACCCGTCCGACCGCCGCTACTGAGCACCGCCCGCGTCACTCGGCGGCGACGGCCGCCTCGTCCATCCCCGCGAGGACCAGGGCGAGGCGGCCGTCGCCGCCGTCGGCGATCCGTACCGGCACCCCCCAGTCCTGCTGGTGCACATGGCAGGCCGGGTACGGGTTGTCGGCGTCGTCGTCGCAGGACGCGGCCATCGCCGAGACGTGCAGCACCCCTTCGGGCACCGCCGGGTCGAGCACCAGGTCGCGGAAGAGGTCGGTGCCCTTGCCCGCGCCGTCCTTGAGCAGCTCCGGCGGGGTCGCGCTGACCAGCAGCCGCGTCGAGGGGCCGTACCGCTCGTCGAGCTTCTGCCCGGCCGGGGCGGTGAAGACCACGTCCAGCCGGAAGTCGCCCGCCGCGACCTCGGTGGCGGCCCGCCGGGTGCGGTGCGCGACCGCCTCCACCCGGACCGCCTCCTCCGGCAGGTGCATCCGGGTCAGCCGGTGCCCGGCCGACTCCACGACCACGATGTCGCCCTCCACCACCACCGCGTCCGACGGCTCCCGCAGGTCGGTGGCCAGCGTGGACACCTCGCCGCTCACCGGGTCGTAGCGGCGCAGCGCGTTGTTGTACGTGTCGCTGACCGCGACCGAGCCGTCCGGCAGCGCGGTGACGCCCAGCGGGTGCTGGAGCAGCGCCTGCCCGGCCGCGCCGTCCCGGTGGCCGAAGTCGAACAGGCCGGTGCCGACCGCGGTGCGGACCACGTAGCCGCCGCCGTCCGCGGCCCGCTCCACCCAGCGCAGCGCCGACGTCTCGGAGTCGGCGACCCACAGCCGGCCGCCGGCCGCCGACAGGCCGGACGGCTGGGCGAACCAGGCGTCGGCCGCGTGCCCGTCGACCAGGCCCTCGTTGGTGGTGCCCGCCGCGACCTCGACCCGGTCCGTCGCCGGGTCGTACGTCCAGAGCTGGTGCACGCCCGCCATCGCGATCCACACCCGGTCCTCGAACCAGGCCACGTCCCACGGCGAGGACAGGTTCACCTCCAGGGCGGCGCCCACGGTGGGCGAGCCCTGCCACCACTGCCTGCCGGTGCCGGCCACCGTGGTGACCCGGCCGCTCTCCAGGTCCAGCCGGCGCAGCGCGTGGTTGACGGTGTCGGCGACCAGCACGGCGCCGTCGGGCAGCAGCGCCAGGCCCTGCGGCTCGCTGAACCGCGCGGTCGCCGCGTCCCCGTCGACCAGGCCGCGCTCGCCGCTGCCGATCCGGCGCACCACGCTCTCGCCGTCGGCGGCCAGCTCCACCAGCGCGTGCCGGGTCGAGTCGGACACCAGGTAGTGCCCCGAGCCCGGCAGCGCCAGCGCCTTGCCGGGGAAGCGCAGATCGGACGGGACCGGCTCCGGCGGGACGTACGGCCCGTCGCCGCGCCTGAGGGTGCCCTTGAGGGCGTGCTCCTGTTCCAGCCGGGTGACGAGCTTCTCCAGCGCGTGCGCGTGCCCCTCGCCCGCGTGCTGCGCCACGACGTACCCCTCGGGGTCGATGACGACGAGCGTCGGCCAGGCGCGTACCGCGTACTGGCGCCAGGTGGACAGCTCCGGGTCGTCCAGCACCGGGTGGTGCACGCCGTAGCGCTCGACGGCGTCGACCACGGCCTGGTGCTCGGCCTCGTGCACGAACTTCGGCGAGTGGACGCCCACGATCACCACGGTGTCGCGGTGCCGCTCCTCCAGCTCCCGCAGCTCGTCCAGGACGTGCAGGCAGTTCACACAGCAGAACGTCCAGAAATCGAGGATCACGATCGATCCGCGCAGGTCAGCGAGGGTGGGTCGGCGGTCGCCTGTGTTCAGCCAGCCGCCCTTGCCGACCAGTTCGGGGGCCCGGACGCGCGCACGTGCAGTCATATCCCCATCCAACAGCATCCCCGGGGGTAGGCATTCCCCATGAAATACGTGGTGCGGGAGAAGATGTTCGCCATCGGCGACGACTACTGGGTCGAGGACGAGAACGGCAACCGGGCGTTCTACGTCGACGGCAAGGTGATGCGGGTCCGGGACACCCTGGAGATCCAGGACCCGCAGGGGGAGACGGTCGCCGTCATCCACAAGAAGCTGGTCAGCCTCCGGGACGCGATGACCGTCGAGCGCGACGGCCGCGTGCTGGTCACCGTCAAGAAGAAGCGGCTCGCCCTGCTGCGCGACGTCTACCGCGCGGAGCTGGCCTCCGGGGAGGAGCTGGAGGTCCGCGGCGACCTCATCGACAAGGAGTACGACATCGAGTACGAGGGGGAGCGGCTCGCCCGCATCTCCCGCCGCTGGTTCTCGCTCCGCGACTCCTACGCGATCTCCGTCGAACGCGACGACGCGGACGCGGCCATGCTTATCGCTGTCGCGGTGTGCGTGGACCGGCTCGTCGAGAAGGAGCATCACGCGGCTTGAGCCGGGTGGTGACG
Organism: uncultured Actinomycetota bacterium; assembly: GCA_963820715.1. Classification (GTDB taxonomy): domain Bacteria; phylum Actinomycetota; class Actinomycetes; order Streptomycetales; family Streptomycetaceae; genus Actinacidiphila. The sequence goes on from CAWGAU010000020.1 coordinate 183,450, forward strand.
GCAACCCGCCGTCGTGGTTACGGCCCGCTCCCGGCCGCCGGCCGGTGGCCGGCTGCCCGCGCAGTTCCTCCCCCAGCGCTACCGCTGGGAGGTGCCCCCAGCGCCCCTGAGTGGTGCACCTCTTCCGCGGCGAGCCAGCCACAACCAAGGGGCGCGTGGGGGCACCTCCCAGCCGCCAGGCTGGGGGAGAACTGCGCGACAAGCCCACCACCGGCGGAAGGTCCGGCGACGGCCGAAGGGGCCGGGCGGGCGGTCCCGGCAGACCCCGGAGGGGTCGGTACCCCGAGGACGCGATCCCGGAGCACCGGGAAATCCGTGCGGGTCGCTTCGACCCGCCCGAGGTCGAGGTCGACGCTGAGCACCTCCTCCCCCGCCCCGGCCTCGCAGAGAACCTCTCCCCAGGGGTCGACCACCATGCTGTGCCCGGCCTGCTCCACCCCCGCGTGCGTCCCCGCGGTCCCGCACGCGAGCACGTACGTCTGCGACTCCACCGCCCGGGCCTGGGCGAACAGCCGCCAGTGCGCGAGCCGCCGCGCGGGCCAGCCGGCCGGGACGATCAGGACCTGGGCGCCGTCGTCGACCAGCAGCCGGAACAGCTCAGGGAAGCGCAGGTCGTAGCAGGTCGCCAGCCCCAGCACGGTCTGCGGGTGGCGGACGGTGACGATCCGCTCGCCCGCGGACATCAGCGCGGCCTCGCCCTCGTCGAACCCGAAGCGGTGGATCTTGCGGTAGGTGGCGCGCAGCTCGCCGTCGGGCGAGAAGAGCAGCGAGGTGTTGTAGAGCGGGCCGCCGTCCCCCGGCCCCTCGCGTTCGACGATCGAACCGGCGTGCAGCCACACCCCGGCGTCCTTGGCCGCGGCCGCCATCGCCTCGGCGGTGGGGCCGCCGTCCACCCGCTCGGCGCCGGCCTCGAACTCCTCGGAGGCGAAGGCCCCGAGCGGCCACAGCTCGGGCAGGACGACAAGATCGGCCCCCCGCTGTCCGCGGACGAGGGAGGCCACCCTCGCCCGTCGGTCGGCGGCCTTCTCGGCCGGGTCCACGTCGATCTGGAGAAGCGTTGCGCGCACTTCGACACCGCCCATACGTTGGGTCGTCAAGCCGGGCCTACCATCGTCACTCGAAAGCAATGCGTGGGCGCCCGCGCGCAGACTAACTTAGGCGCCAAACCACCACGACCGCGCACCGACCGTCGAGGGGTCCCGTGACCGTCCACAGCCAGCTCCAGCCGTACATCGACGCCTGGACCCACTCCATAGAGTCCGTCAACGAGATGGTCTCGCCGCTGACCGAGGGGGAGTGGAACCGTCCCACCGACTGCCCCTACTGGTCGGTGCGGGACGTCGTCTCCCACATCATCGGCTTCGAGTGCGAACTCCTCGGCGACCCGCGCCCGATCCACAGCCTGCCCAGGGACCTGCGCCACATCACCAGCGAGAGCGCCCGCTACACCGAGGTGCCGGTGGACATCCGCCGCCACCACACGGCGCCGGAGATGACCTCCGAACTGGAGTACACCATCATCCGCCGCTCCCGGCAGCTGCGGAACGAGTCGCGGCAGCCGGACGCCGACGTGCGGGCGATCGGCGGCGGTGAGACGACCCTCGAAGAGCAGTTGTGGGAACGGGTCTTCGAGGTGTGGGTGCACGAGCAGGACCTGCGCCGGGCGCTGGACCAGCCGGGCAACCTCGCCTCGGCCGGCGCGGTGCTGGCCCGCGACTACGTGCTGCGGGCGCTGCCGAAGATCGTCGCGCACGACGCGGGCGCGGGCGCCGGCTCCGCGGTCGTCTTCGACGTGCACGGCCCGCTGGAGTTCATGCGCACGGTCCGGGTCAACGCCGAGGGCCGGGGCACCATCGACTCCGCGGTCTCGCTCGGCCCGGCGGTGACCTTCGTGGTGGACTGGGAGACCTTCCTGCGGCTGCTGTGCGGCCGGGTCAAGCCGGCCGCGGTCCGCGACGACCGGTTGAAGGTGGAGGGCGACCAGGACCTCGCCGACTCGATCCTGGCGCACCTCGCGGTCACCCGGTAGCGGACGGCGGGGGGCCGGACGGGGACTGACAGGGGACGGGCGGGGGCCGGAGGGAGCCGGAGGGGGGCCGGGCGAGGCACGGCGATTCGGACATGGCGGCCGCCACGGGGCGCGAAGAGGGGCTCCGGGGGCGGTCGTGACCGTCAACAGCGCTGGTCACAGGGCGAAGTGGAGCCTTGGGGGGCATTGTACGGGCTGTGATGATCCAGTGACGGTCTGATGACAAATCCCCTGCGTTTCAGGCGTTGAGGGTGAGTTGTGCGAGTAGGGTGTGGCGCAATCACTGCGCACGGCTTGCACGTCAACGTCCCCCGGCACGGCGGTCGGCTCACGGCCCCCCGCCATGAGGTACCGATTGATGTCAGCACAAGGCTCCCCGTTACCGCCCTCCGCCCGTGGCCCGCACCCCCGCCCCGCCGCCCGGACCGTCGCGCTCACGCTCGCCGCGGTCGCGGTGGCCGGCGCCGCCTGCGTGTGGGCGGACCACCGCGCCACCGCGCCGGACCGGCCGCTGGTCACCACCGCCGGCGCGCTGGCCGCCGTACTGCTCGGCCTGTCCGTGGCACTCGCCCTGTCCCGGCACCGGCTCGCCCGTGAACTGAGCCTGAACACCGAAGTGTTGCGCGACGAGGCGGCCCGCACCGTCGCCCTGCACGCCGAGGCCGCCCGGCGCGCCACGGCCGACCTCGAAGGCGCCCAGCGGGCGGTCCGCGAGGCGCGGGTGCGGCGCCGTACCGCCGCCGAGGCCGAGGAGTCGCTGCGCACCGCGCTGCGCGCCGAGACCGCCAGGGCCGCCGCGCTGGAGGGCGAGACCGCGCGGATGGCCGAGGTGACGATCCCGCTGGCCGTGGACCGGCTGCGGGCCGGCGGCTCCGCCGACACCGTGCTGTCCCGGCTGCCGCAGCCCGCGGCGCCGCCCACCAGCGGCTGCTGGACGTGCTGATCCACGAACTCGGGGCGAGCGAGCGCATGCGGGCCGCCGGGATGGCCGCGTGCGCGAGCGCCGCCGGGCGGGTGCAGGCGCTCACCACCGGAATGCTCGCCGATCTGCGGGAGTTGGAGCAGCGGCACGACGAGCAGGTGCTCGGCGACCTGCTGCGGCTCGACCACTGCACCGCACAGGCCGGACGGCTCGCGGACAGCGTCGCGGTGCTCACCGGGTCGCGCTCCGGCCGCCGTTGGACCAAGCCGATCGTGACCGAGAGCGTGCTGCGCGGCGCGATGGGCCGCATCCACGCCTACCAGCGGGTGCGGCTGCACTCGGCGACCGACCTCGCGGTGGCCGGGCACGCGGCCGAGGGCGTCATGCACGCGCTGGCCGAACTCATGGACAACGCCTGCAACTTCTCCCCGCCCACCGAGTACGTCCACGTCTACGTCCAGGAGACGAACGCCGGGCTCGTGGTCATCATCGAGGACGCCGGGCTGTCGATGCCCGACGCCACCCTGGTGCGCGCCGAGAAGCTGGTCTCCGGCGATCCGCTGGACGTCCGCTCGCTGTCCGGCACCCGGCTTGGGGCTCGCGGTGGTGGGGTGCCTGGCCCGCAAGTACGGCCTCACCGTGTCCTTCCGGCCGTCCTCGCGGGGCGGTACGGGCGTGGTGGTGCTGATCCCCGCGAAGATCGTGGTGCGGGCGCCGGAGGGGCGCGAAGGACCGGAGGGACCGGACGGGTACGACACGTACCCGGAGGTCGACGACGGGCCGTACCCCGGGCGGGGCATGCCGGAGCCGGAGCCGGAGGAACGGTGCCCACGGCGCGCCGGACCGGGGCGGCCTCGGCGCCCGAGGTACCGCCCTGGCCGCGGGAGCACTCCCCCGCGCACGCCCGCCCGGCGGCCGACCGGCCACGGGTACGGGCATGCCGGCGGGCACGGTCCTGCCGTCCGTCCCCTCGGGCGCGTCCCCGTGGGACCCGGCCGGGCCCTCCGGCGCGGTGCCGTGGAACCCGGCGGGCGCGGGCCCGACCGCCGTACCCGGTGCGGCCGTTCACCCCGGCGCCGCTGCGCCCGCGCCCGCCGGCCCGGCTGCCGAAGCGGTCCCGCGGCCAGACGCTGGCCGCGGGCCGGCACGACGACCTGACCGCCGACCCGTCGGCGTCGTGGCTGGACCCGTCCCCGGAGGAGGAGGCCAGGGCGGCGCGCGCCCGGGCCGCCGCCGGAGCCCGGTTCAGCGCCTTCCGCGAGGCGGCCACCGGCGGTGTCCGCACGGGCGGCCGGGGCCGCGCCGACCGCGGCGCGGCCGAGCACGCCGCGGCCCGCTCCGACGACGCGGCCGGACGACCGTACGACCGGGGACCGTACGGCGCAGGACGTACGACGGACGGTTCCGCCGGGGACCTCGCGGGCGACGGCCCTGCGGCGCGGGCCGGTTCGGGCGCCGAGGGCGGGCGGGAACGCGGACGCGGGGAGCAGGCGGGGGCCGGTGACGGACCGCGGGACCTGACGCCGCTCGCGCAGACGCCCGCCGAGGGGACCGACACTGTGAGCGCAGGAGGGGATACCGGCCGATGACGACGAGTGAACGCAGCCTGGACAGGCTGCTGGAGGAGCTGGTGGCGGCCACACCGGGCGCGCGGCACGCGGTCGTGCTGTCCCGGGACGGGCTCAAGCTCAGCATGTCGCCCGGGCTTTCGGCCGACCGGGCGGACCAGCTCGCCGCCATCGCGTCCGGCATCCAGAGCCTCGCGCACGGCGCCTCGGTGGAGTTCGGCGACGGCTCGGGCGGGGTCCGGCAGTCGATGACCGAGTTCCACGGCGGCATCCTGTTCATCGTCGAGGCGGGCGCCGGCGCCCATCTGGCCCTGGTGGCCGAGGAGTCGGCGGACGTGGGGCTGGTCGGCCACACGATGAGCGAGCTGGTCGGCGTGATCCGCGACCCGCTGCGCACCGACCCGCGGACGGGGAACCGTACGGACATACCCGGCAAGCTGCCGGTATGAGACGCGGGCCGGTCGACAGCGGCGACCCTGACCGGCTCTACACCGTCACCGGCGGGCGCAGCAGCCCGCAGGAGTCGACGTTCGACCTGGTCACGATCGTGGTGGGCGAGGGCGATCCGCCGCCGGCCCGCGGCATGCAGTCCGAGTACGTGCGGATACTGCGGCTGTGCCGGCGGCCGATCGCCGTGGTGGAGCTGGCCTCGCGGCTCGGGCTGCCGGTCGGCGTGGTGAAGGTGCTGCTGGGCGACCTGCTGGACGCGGGCCGGATCACCGCCCGCCACCCCAGCAGCGCCGAGCCGGACGCGGCGCTGCTCCCGCCGCAGGAGACGCTGAAGAAGGTGCTGCGTGCACTCCAGAACCTCTGACGTGGCCGGCGCCTTCGGCCCGCCCCCGCCCGTCGCGGCGCTCGCCCCGCTGCGGGACACCGCGCGCGACGGCCTGAAGGTCGCGGTCGTCGGCGGCTTCGGGGTCGGCAAGACCACGCTGGTCGGGGCGGTCAGCGAGATCCGGCCGCTGCGCACCGAGGAGACGATGACGCGCGCCGCGCTCGGGCTGGACGACCCGCGGGGCGTGACCAGCAAGTCCCGTACCACCGTGGCCTTCGACTTCGGACGGATCACGCTGGACGACGAGTTGGTGCTCTACCTGTTCGGCGCGCCCGGGCAGGAGCGCTTCTGGTTCCTGTGGGAACGACTCTTCGCCGGCGCGCTCGGCGCCGTCGTGCTGGTCGACACCCGCCGCATCGCCGACTGCTGGTACGCCCTGGACCGGCTCGAACAGCTCGGGCTGCCCTTCATCGTGGCCCGCAACAACTTCGGCCCGCCCGAGCACACCCTCGCCGAGCTGCGCGAGGCGCTGAGCCTGCCGGAGTGGGTGCCGCTGGTCGACTGCGACGCGCGCAGCCGGCACTCGGCGAAGCGCGTGCTGCTCACACTGGTGGACCACGTGATGAGGCTGTCGGCGGCGGGGTACGGGACGGACGAGGGGTCCGGGACGGCGGAGGGGGCGCGGTGATTCCGCAGCAGGGGATCGGTTCTGAGGGGCCGCGGCAGGTGCGGTGGGTCGAGCCGGAGGCCGCGGGGCCGGCCCGCGCCGGCGGCGAACGGGCGGGCGGGAGCGGGGATTCGGGCCCGTCGGACGGTTCGGGCTCTCCCAGCGGGCCGGATTCTTCCGGCAGTTCGGGTTCTGCCGGTGGTCCGGGCCGGGCCGGCGGGTTGGGCGAGGCCAGGGTACCCGGCGGGTCCGGGGCGGGCGGGACGGACCCGGGGGAGGCGCGCGACGCGGTCGTCCGGGTGAAGGTGCCCGCCTTCGACCACGGCGACCCGGCCGCGTACTACCGGGCGCTGCGCGAGGCGTACGGCCCGGTGGCGCCGGTGATCCTCGACGGCGGGGTGCCGGCCTGGCTCGTCCTGGGCTACCGCGAGGTGCACTACGTGGCGGGCAACCCCGAGTTGTTCGGCCGGGACCCGCGGCGCTGGCACGCCTGGGACCGTGTCCCCGAGGGCTGGCCGCTGCTGCCGCGGGTCCGGCACAACTCCTCCGTGGTCTTCACCGAGGGCGCCGAGCACCAGCGGCGGGCCGGGGCGATCGCCGAAGTCCTCGCCGGGGTCGACCAGTTCGAGCTGCGGCTGGTCAGCGAGCGGGCCGCGGACGAGGCCATCGACACCTTCGCGGGCGCGGGCCGGGCGGAGTTGATGGCCGAGTACGCCGGGATGGTGCCGCTGCGGGTGATGGCCGGGCTGTTCGGGCTGCACGACGACGAGACGGCCGAACTCGCCCGGGACACCGCGGCCCCGCTCGACGGCAGCCGCGACGCGGTGGCCGCGAGCACCAGGACCCGCGGCGCGATGGACGTCGTGCTGGAGCGCGCCCGGCAGCAGTCGTCCGCCGGCGCCGACCTGCCGTCGCGGCTGCTGGTCCACCCGGCCGGGCTGACCGACGACGAGATCGTCCAGGACCTGATCGCGCTGATGGCCGCGGGGCGCGGGCCGACCGCCAACTGGATAGGGAACACGCTGCGGTTGATGCTCACCGACGAGCGGTTCGCGCTCACCCTGTCCGGCGGCCGGCGCAGCGTCGGGCAGGCGCTGACCGAGGTGCTGTGGACGGACACCCCGACGCAGAACGTCATCGGCCGGTGGGCCACCCGCGACACCCACCTGGCCGGGCGGCACATCCGGCGCGGCGACTGCCTCGTACTCGGCCTCGGCGCCGCCAACGCCGACCCGCAGGTGTGCCCCGCGTTCACCTCGGGGGTCGTCGGCAACCAGGCGCACCTGTCGTTCAGCCACGGCGAGCACCGGTGTCCCGCGCCCGCACCGGAGTTGGCGGAGGTGATCGCGACGGCGGCGGTCGAGGTGCTGCTCGACCGGCTGCCGGATCTGGCGCCCGCGCTCCCGGCCGAGGAACTGAAGTGGCGCCCGTCGCTGTGGCAGCGGGGGCCGGCGACGCTGCCGGTGGTCTTCACGCCGCTGTGAGGTCCCCGCGGGCGGGACGTGAAGGGGTGCGCGCGAGCGTCCCGGGCGGGCGGGACGTGAAGGGGTGCGCGCGAGCGTCCCTGGCGGGCGGGGCCGGGCACGGGCCGAAGGGGTCGAACGGATCGAACGGGCCGAACCAGCCCGCGCCGGTCAGTCGTTGACCCGCGCGGCCTCCGTACGGTGCACGCTCTCGATCCGGCTGACCGCGATCCGCTCGTGCTCCAACTGCTCGGCGCGGCGCCGCAGCCGCAGGATCTGGACCGTGCCGAACGCCTGGAGGACGAAGACGCTGCTCCAGGCGATCCGGTAGTCGTCGCCGGTCGCGTCGAGCAGCACGCCGATCGCGAAGAGCGTGATCACGGACGCGGTGAAGCCGCCGATGTTGACGATGCCGGAGGCCGTGCCGAAGCGCTCGGGCGGGTTGGCCGGGCGGGCGAAGTCGAAGCCGATCATCGAGGCCGGCCCGCAGGCGCCGAGCACCACGCACAGCACGACCAGCAGCCACAGCGGGTCGTGGCCGCCCGGCCACCCGAGCACCGCCGCCCAGGCGGCCGCGGTCGCGGCGATCACGCCGAGCGTCAGCGGCATCCGGGCCTCGTGGTGGCGGGCGATGAGCTGCCCGAAGACCATGCCGAACGCCATGTTGGCGACCACCACCAAGGTGAGCATGCCGCCCGCCGAGCCGCGCGAGAGCCCCTGGTCCTCGACCAGGTACGGCAGCCCCCACAGCAGCAGGAACACCATCCCGGAGAACTGCGTGGTGAAGTGCGTCCACATGCCCAGCCGGGTGCCCGGTTCGCGCCAGGCGTCGGCGATCTGCCGCCGCACGTAGCCGATTCCGGCGTGTTCGGCCGGCGCGGGCTGGTAGCCCTCGGGGTGGTCCTTGAGGAAGAGGGCGACCAGGACGAGGACGAGGGCGCCGCCCAGCGCCGTACCGAGGAAGGTCGGCGTCCAGCCCGCGGAGTGCAGCAGCCGGGACAGGGCGACGGTCGAGACGAGGTTGCCCGCGACGCCGAAGAGCGCGGCGCCCTGCGCGATCAGCGGGCCGCGCCGGGCCGGGAACCAGCGCGAGCCGAGCCGCAGCACGCTCACGAAGGTCATCGCGTCGCCGCACCCCAGCACCGCGCGCGCCCCGAGCGCCGTCCCGTACGAGTGGGACAGCGCGAACGCGCCCTGTCCGACGGTGAAGAGCACGGCGCCGAGCATCAGCACCCGCTTCGTGCCGAGCCGGTCCACCATCAGGCCGACGGGTATCTGCATGCCCGCGTAGACCAGCACCTGGAGGATGGAGAACGTCGACAGCGCGGAGGCGCCGATGTGGAAGCGGTGGGCGGCGTCGATGCCGGCCACGCCCAGGCTGGTGCGGTGGACGACGGCGACGAAGTAGACGAGGGTCCCGATGCCCCACACGAAGCCGGCGCGGCGCCCGCCCGGTGGGTCTCCCGGCAGCGATACGGCGGTCACGACTCGCCCCGGGCCAGGGTGTTCACCCAGGACACGTGGCGGCCGACGATGTCGGCGGCGGTCTGCGCGGCGCCGTCCCGCAGCGCCTGGAGCAGTTCGGCGTGCTCGGTGAGGTTCTTGGCGACCCGGCTCGGCTCGGCGTTCATCGTGGCCACGCCCATCCGCAGCTGCCGGTCGCGGAGCTGGTCGTAGAGGTGGGCGAGGATGCGGTTGCCCCCCGCGCGGACGATCTCGGCGTGGAAGCAGCGGTCGGCGGCCGCGAACGCCGTCAGGTCGCCCGCGCGGGCGTGTTCGCGCTGCTCGGCCAGCGACTCCTCCAGCCGCTCGATCAGCCGGGCCGGCGCCGCGCCGACCACTTTCGCGACCGCGTGCTGCTCGACCAGCAGCCGGGTCTCCACCACGTCGGCGATCTCCTGCGCCGACACCGGGAGCACCAGGGCGCCCTTCTTCGGGTAGAGCTTCAGCAGCCCTTCCGCCTCCAGGCGCAGCAGCGCCTCGCGGACGGGGGTGCGCGAGACGCCGACCGCCTCGGCGAGGTCGCCCTCGGTGAGGAGGGTGCCTCCTTCGTAACTGCGGTCCAGCACACCGCGTTTGACGTGCAGGTAGACGCGCTCGGCGGCGGGCGGGGACTTCGGCGCGGTGACGGAGGGGTCGGTGTCCGGGGTGGCGGTGGCAGAGGCGGCATCCATGATGCGCACATCATAGATACAACATGTATCTGGGCGCGGCGGGGTCCGCGATGCGGACAGCGGGGCCGGGGCGAAGAGATGTCACCGAAGCCGTCTAGGATGCGCGCGGGGAGCGGGCCGCGGGCCGTGAACAGCAGGTCGCGGACCGCGGGTCATGGGGAGGGGATCAGGGTCATGAACGAGTCGTCCGTACCGTCCGGGCCGGCCGTCGCGTCCGAGGACCGGGTCGGCGCGCCGAAGCCGCGCGGCCGACGGCTGACCGTCCTGGTGGCGGTCGCCGTGCTCGGGGCCGTGGTCGCGATCGGCGGCTGGACCCTGTCGCGCCACCTCTACCAGCCGCTCCGGGTCACCAGCGGGTCGATGGAGCCGACGTACAGGCCCGGCGACTCGGTGACCCTGCGCAAGCAGGCCGGCGTCCGTCCGCACCGCGGCGACCTGGTCATGGTCAGGGCCGCGGACTGGGGCATGCCGGACTCGTACCTCAAGCGCGTCATCGGCGTCGGCGGGGACCACGTGGTGCTGCCGACGACCGGCCCGCTCACCGTCAACGGCCGCACCGTCCCCGAGCCCTACGTCCTCGGCGGCGTCGCCAACGGCATCACGCCCGTCGACGTCACCGTCCCCGCGGGCCGCCTGTTCCTCCTCGGCGACCACCGGGCCGACTCGATCGACGCCCGTATGCACCTCGACACGGCCGCCGGCACGCTCCCCGACTCCGACGTCCTCGGCCGCGTGCTGCCCGACAACCACGCGCTGGTCCCGTACTTCACCGCCAGCACCGGCGGCGGGATCGTCGCGCTCGTCGCCGCGTGCATGGCCCTCACCACCTGGCGCCGCACCCGCCGGGCGCTCTCCCGGTAGGGCCCGCCTCCCCCGCGGGCAGGTATACGCGCGCCCAATGGCCACCCACGGCCTCCCCATGGTGTGGCAAAACAAGCCCATCGGCTCGGCCCCCGGCTGGTTGAGGGGCCAGGGTGTCGGGTGGGGTACGGCAGTGGGCCGCACACGGGGAGGGGAAGTGTTGTGGGGGAGTTCTCCGGGATAGATCCCGAAGCCCTGCTCGGGATGATCAAGTCCTACTCGGCGGACAAGCACGGTCTGCGGCAGAGCGCGTCCACGATCAAGTCCCAGTTCGCGCAGTACGGCCTGGACACCTCACCGCTCACCGAGCTGATCGGCCACTGCGGCTGGCTCGACGACCAGCTTCCCGGGCTCAACCGCCGGCTCAACCTCGCCGCGGCCATGGACCACGACCACGCCACCACCGACCACCACATGGTTCAGGTCCCCGAGCCCGTCATCTCCGCGTCCAAAGCCCAGGCGGACGGCAAGGCCCTGGCCGACAAGTACGCCAAGGACAAGAGCGGCGACCCGCTCCACGACTTCGCCGCCCAACTCGCCGCCCACCGCGACGATCCCGACTTCTGCTCGGCGTTCTACGCGGGCCTGCCCGCCGGGGTCGCCGTGAAGATCCCCAGTCTCCTCAAAGACGCCCACGACCCCGACATGGCGGCCGACCTCAAGACCTACAGCGAAGCCTTCGGCACGGCGGTGAGCGGGGCGTTCCCCGCGCCGGGCTTCGACAAGGTCGAGAAGGCGTTCCTCGCCCCGCTCCCCAAGGACGGCGGCAAGGACGCGGAGGAGGACGCCGCCAACCGGGTCGCCATGCTCCACTTCGGCCAGTTCCCGGTCGCCTTCACCGGCGAAGTCGCCAAGATCACCCTCGTCGACGGCAACGGCAAGGCGGAGGACGGCAAGGAGGAGGAGAAGGAGAACGCCTGGGAGAAGACCGAGCCCTACCGCAAGTATCTCGAAGGCTTCCTCGCCCCCTTCGACATCGTCGCGGCCGACCACTGGCTCGAGACACTGGAGAAGGTCGCCGGGCAGCCCAGCGAGTGGGTGGAGAGCTTCGGCAACACCGTCGAGACCATCGAGAACGCCAAGAACGCCGGCCAGCCGATCGCCCAGTCGCTCATCAAGGCGGCCTACGAGGCGGAGCAGGTCGGGTCGAAGCTCGACGCCTGGGAGGCGTTCAGCCCGACCTGGCTGAAGACCGCCGCCGGGGCGCTGTCCGAGATCCGGGGGCTCAGCACGACCCTGGGCGTGCTCGGCATCGTCGCGGACGCGGGCACGATCATCACGCCGCAGGACAAGGGCGCGATGGGCTGGGTGGACCGCGGGGCCGCGGGCGTCAACGGCGGCCTGCTCGTCGCCAACATGGCCCTCGACGAGATCCCCGTGGTGGGCGAGGTGGTCCTGGTGGCCACCGGCGTCTATCTGGCCGGCGACTTCCTCTACCATCACTGGCACTGGTTCCACGGTGTGTGCAACGACGTCGGCCATGCCACCGCGACGGCGGCCAAGGACGTCGCGCACGCCACCACGACAGCGGCCAAGGACGTCGGGCACGCCGCGAAATCGACCTGGCATTCGGTCTCTTCGACGGTGGGAAGCTGGCTCTGACCATGGCGATGCAAGTAACGACGGCAGATCTGCGTACGCAGGCCGCTCTCGACCTGGTGGCGCGCTCCGCCCACAGGCCGGTGGAGCTCGTGGTCCTGTCCGGAATGGAACTGTGCGTGATGGGCGCGCCCCAGCAGGTGCTGTGCGAGGAAAAGCTCGCCGCGGCCTGGCTGGGGCAGTCGGGCGGCGCAGGATCACGGATGTGGCGACGGAGTCACTGGTCAAGCGGGGGCACAGGACAGCGGACGGACGGTACGACGACCGCCGACATCGGACACCTACGCCCTGGACCCGACCCTCGGCCTGGTCCTGGCCGCCCGGTCCCGGCCGGGCTTCGTGGTCGTCACCTCGCTCGGCTCCGTCGAGACGCGCACCCCGTGGATGTTCTCGCTCGGCGACGAGGAGCAGCACCTGCGGGCCGTGGTCGTCGAACTGCCCGGAAGCCGTGCCGCAGGGCGACTTCCCCCACCTCGCGAAGATGGGGCCGCTCGGCCGGCTCTACCGGTACCTGCTCCTGTCCCCCGGCGCCGCCGCCGACTGGCTGGCGGACTGGGCGGACAAGCCCGGCCCCGACGCCCTGCGGAACAAGACCCGCGACGGCCGCCCGCCCGCCCGACTCGTCTCGGTCTTCCGCCACGACGAGGGCCATGACTTCCGCGGCTTCACCACCGCCTTCCGGCACGACGGCGAACGCGCCCAACTCCTCGTGAACGGCGCCGCGGACGGCGAGGTGGCGGGAACGTACGACCGGGACGGCGTACGGAAGATCATGCACGACCTGATGGTGATCGGCCGCTGATGAGCGGGACGTACTACGCCGAGGACCGGGCGGCCGTGCGGTGGCCGCTGGTTGCGCTCGGGTTGCTGCTGCCGCTGGCCTGCGTGGCCGCGTTCGTCGTCGGCGTCGCGTCCGGGACGGGTGCGCTGTGGTCCACGGCGGCCGTCGCGCTCTACTTCTCGCTGACCTTCTGCTCGGCCTTCCTGTACCGGAACTGGCCGACCGGGATACGGATCACCGGGGACGAGCTGCGGGTCGGCGCCGTGCGCTCCGCGCGGGCGGCGCGGCGCAAGCCGATGGTCACCCACCAGACGTGGGGGCTGTTCACCGTGCCGCTCACCGCCGTGCGCAGCATGACCGTGGAGACCGACCCCGCCACGATCCGCCGGATCAAGAAGTCGCCGGACTACTTCACCCTCAGCAACCGCTACAGCAAGTCCCGCGACGCGCGCACCTGCAAGCTCGGCGTGCTGACCTCGCCCTTCATGCGGGCCGCCCTCATCGTCGAACTCGACGCCGGCTGGGCCCGGTTCCCCACCACCCGGCGCGCCATGTTCTTCCCCAACGAGATCGGCCGGCCCTTCCGGACCTTCCTCACCCCGGAGGAGAGCCTGACCTGGGTCGTCCCGACCCGCCGCCCCGAGCGGCTGCGGGCGGCCGTGACCGCGTGGTCCCCGCCGCGCTGAGCAGGCTGAACCCCGCCTGTCAGCGCGGCCGGTAGCGGGTTTCGAGCATGGTGCAGCCGCCTTCCGTGCGGTACGGGCCGTGCGGCATGCCCGGGGGGCGGCAGGCGTAGTGGCCCGCGGTGAAGCGGCGGTCGAGGGTGAGGTCGTGCAACTCGCCCTCCAGGAGGTACACCTCCTCGTAGTAGTCGTGCCGGATCACGCCGGCGGCCGAGGTGTCGAGGCCGGGCGCCCAGCGGGCGAGCCGGGTCAGCTCCCCCGCCTCGCCGGGCATCGCGCTCAACACCCGCTCGCTGACGCCGGGTCGGCCGGGCACCTCGGTCCACGGCAGGGCGGCGGCGTCCAGGAACTCGTGCTCGTCCTTCATACGGCCACGGTAGGCGCCGGCGCCGCCGGACGGCCGGAGCCCCGCGGGCGGCGCTTGCCTGGAGCGCACTCCAGGGTCCTAGCGTGGAACGCGACCGCATCGACCGAGTCGACCGACAGACACGACGCTGGCACCGCACCCCGGTGCCGGAAAGGCTCCGATTCCGATGAATGGCATCGCGAAGGCACAACTGGGCACGGGCGGACCCGACGTGAGCGTCCAGGGCCTCGGCTGCATGGGTATGAGCTGGGCGTACGGCCCGACCGACGCCGACCAGGCGCGGGCCGCGCTGGAGCGCGCGCTCGAACTCGGCATCACCTTCTACGACACGGCGGACGCGTACGGCGCGGGCGACAACGAGAGGTTCCTCGCGCCGTTCCTGGCCGAGCACCGCGACGAGGTCGTGCTGGCCACGAAGTTCGCGCTCGGCGCCGACCCGCGGAACCCCTTCGAGCGCACGATCAGCAACGACCCCGACTACATCCGCGCCGCGGTCGACGCCAGCCTCCAGCGGCTGGGCACCGACACCATCGACGTCTACTACATGCACCGCCGCGACGTGGCCGTCCCCATCGAGGAGACCGTGGGCGTCATGGCCGAACTGGTCGCGGCCGGCAAGGTCAAGCACCTCGGCCTGAGCGAGGTCACCGGCGCCGAACTGCGCGCCGCCCACGCCGTCCACCCGATCGCCGCGCTCCAGTCGGAGTGGTCGCTGTTCAGCCGCGACATCGAGGCGGGCGTGGTGCCGGCCGCGAAGGAACTCGGCGTCGCCCTCGTGCCGTACTCGCCGCTCGGCCGCGGCTTCCTCACCGGGTCGTTCACCAGCGCCGAGAAGGAACTCGGCGCGGACGACTTCCGCCGCACGCAGCCCCGGTTCACCGGCGACAACGCCGCCGCCAACGCCGCGCTCCTGGCGCCCGTGCGCGACCTCGCCGCCGCCCACGGCGTGACGCCCGCCCAGGTCGCCCTCGCCTGGGTCCAGCAGCGCGCCGAGGTGCACGGCCTCACCGTCGTCCCCATCCCCGGCACGACCAAGGCCGCCCGGGTCGAGGAGAACGCGGGGGCACTCGAACTCACCCTCAGCACGGAGGAGTTGGCGCGCCTGGAGCCGATCGGCGCCCAGGTCGCCGGCGACCGCTACGCCGACATGGCCTTCACCTCGGCGAGCCGCGAGTAGCCGGAACGGGTCCGCGTCCGCGCGGGTGTACGTCCGCACGGACCCGTACTCGTACCCATAACCGTGGACGTGGACGTCAGTAGGCGGTCCGCGGCGGAAGGCCGTGCTCCCTGCGGAGATCCGCCTCGGTGATGTGATCGCGCATCAGGGTGTTCATGAGGAGTGCGGCGGCGGCCGGGTTTCCGCTGTCGAGCCCGACTGTCTCGCGCTCCTCGACCATCTTGTCCGGGTCGGTGAAGTTCTTCAGGTTGACGCCGTGCTTGTCGTGCAGGGCGTGCACCAGTTCGTGGCCGTAGGCGATGAACGCGGGGGAGACGGGGGCGAGTCCGGCGGCGCTGTCCTGGAAGCCGGGTTCGAAGTGCATCTCGCTGCGCGAGGGGGTGCCCGCGGTGCCGTCGGCGGCATGCGCGTGGCCGTGCTCGTCGACCGCGCCCGTCTGCGCGACCTCGTGGTAGTCGTCCACGCCCATCGCCGCCCCCACCGCCTTCATCCGGTCGGCGTCGATCGGCTTGACGGTGACCTGGGCCGGCCCGCCCGCGCCCGCGAGGAGCGCGCCGAGCAGGGTGCGGCCGTGCGGGCGGGACATGAGCCGGGCGTTCATGGAGTGCACGCCGGTACGGAACGCGTCGTCCGTCGCGAAGCCGTTCTCCCCGGAATCCGCCACGCGCACACCGCGGTTCGCGCTCAGCGCGTCCCAGGTGGCGCCGGCGCCGTCCGCGTCCCCGGGCGCCAACCGCGCCATGTACGGCTTCAGTCGGTGGTCGATGAGGACCCGGGCGTACCGGTGGTGCTCGGCCTGGACCTCGTCCATGACGGCCGCGGCCCGCTTCTTGTCCGCGTCCTTCGCCCCGACGTTCCGGCCGAACCACGCGTACACCTCGTGCTCCACCGCGTCGAGTTCCCGCCCCCACGCGTACGCCGCGTCCTGCGTGGGCTGCCCCTGCGGGCGGTGGTTCGCGCCGATCTCCCGCAGCCGGCCGCGCAGTTCGTCCGGTGTCGGACCGTTCGCCGCCCTGCCGGGTGCGAGGGCGCCGAAGAACTTCTGCATCCGCTGGACGGGTACGGCCCCGTCCTGCTGGAGCACGCGGACGGCCGCCGCGTTGCCCGCCGTCCGCTGGAGGGTCAGCAGCCCGTGCGCCGGAGATCCAACGGGCCTGGCGGCAGGGGTAGTTGCACGCCGCGCCGCGCTCTCGTCCGGGGTCCTGCCGCGATCGGGGACACGCAAGGGAAGGGCCCTTCTGGGAGACGGAGACGCCTTGACCACCGCCACCGTATGCGGAGGTCGTGCCCGCCGTCAGGGCCACCCCTGGTCCGACGCGGGCGGCCCGGGCGACTCGGACGGTACGGGTCACCGCCCGCCGCGGCGGAAGAAGTCCGTCCAGCGGCGGCGCCGGACCGCCGAGGACGGGGGCGCCGGGGACACGGGCGGCGCCGGCGGCCGGGCCGCCTCCCGCGACCGGGCCGCTCCCGCGCGGCGGTCCGTCGGCGGGTGCAGGCCCTCCAGGTCGTAACGCGTCGTCGCGATGTGGTCCACGATCTGTTCGTCGGTGAAGTCCTCCGACCCCTCGATGTGCGGCACGAACCCGATCAGCACGCCGTCGCTGAGCACCTCCGCGTCGAGCCCGGCGGCGCCGTCCAGGTCCCAGAGGGCCTCGACGTTCGTGTCCAGCACCACCCGGATTCCGCACTCGTACACGCCTGTGCGGTCCACGTGTGCCATGACGTCGCGGGCTCGCAGCCGCGATGTCAGACGGTCGGCTCGATTCGTGTCCATCCGGTGGCCTCGTTCACTGGCGCAGTTCGTCATCCCTACTGGTCAGGTCCCTGTTTCCGATGTTACTCGGATCTCCGGAGGCTGCCGCGTCAGCCGGTGTACGCGTAGTAGTAGCCCGAGAGGTCGATGACCACGTCGACCGCCGTACCGCCCGCGTTGTAGACGTCGACCGCGCCGTCTGCGCCCAGGGCGGCAACGGAGGCGTTGGCGACGGTGTGGCCGGCCCGGTAGTTGAGGGTGGACGCGGTGGGGAGCGGGGAGCCGTCCGGGTAGAGGGAGAGGAAACCGGTGGCCGCGGGGCTGACCGCGGTGACGTTCACCTCGGCGGCGGTGGCGCCGGTGGCGGGGACCCCGGTATGGCCGCTGATCTGGAGCTTCACATGCTGCTTGGGCCCGATCTTGGCGATCGTCCCGGCGGTACCGGTGCCGTCACGGGTGTCCAGCACGCGGGTGGGAGGCGTGGGCACCACCACGGAGGCGGTGCCGTACGAGTGGTAGTAACCGACGACGTCGGCGACGAGGTCCACTGTGCCGCCGCTCGCGTTGAGCAGATCGGCCTTGCCGTCCGAGAGTCGGACGAGGACGAGGTTGGACACGGTCTGGCCGGCGACCCAATTGGACGCGGACGTGCCGGGGTTGTCCGTCCCGTCGCCGTACGCGGTCAAGTGGCCGGCCGTCTTGGCGTCGGTGGTGGTGACGTTGAGCAGGACAGCGGCCGCGTCCGACGGCACCCCGGCGTGCCCGGCGACGTCCAGCCGCACCGTCCCGTTCTTCGCGACGGGACCCTTCGCCGCACCCGTCCCGTCGCGGGTGTCCAGCAGCCGGGTGGGGCCGACGGGCGAGTACGTGTCGCCGATACTGCCGCTGTTGGTCCCGGTGACGCCGATCTCGATGCCGAGGGTGTCGACGAGCAGGTCGATCGGACCGGAGCTGTCGTTGTAGAAGTCGACGATGTCGTCCGCTCCCACCGGGGCGAGCGCCAGGTTCGGAACGGTCTGGCCCGCCGCGAAGTTGAGCAGCGAGACCCCCGGCCTGGTCGTCCCGTCCGCGTAGGCGATGAGGTGTCCGGCGGCCTTCGGGTTCGTCACCGTCGCGGTGAGGTACACCCCGTCGACGCCCGCGTACGACGCGTGCAGTTGGCTGATCGAGAGCTTGACGGTCGCGTGCGCGGCGACCTTGTCGGTGCCTCCCGTGCTCCGGCTGTCGTAGTCCCGCACCGGAGGCAGCGGCTGGATCTCGTCGCCGACCGTGATCGTCGTCGTGGCCGTCGAGGTGCGGCCGAGCAGATCGGTCGTGGTGACCGTCGCGGTGTACGTGCCGGCGTGCGGGTACTCGTGCTCGACCGTGTCGGCCAACGGAGTGCCGCCTGTGGAACCGTCACCGAAGGTGAGCAGTCCGCTCGCGATCTCCCAGTCGTCCCCTCCCGTGGAGAGGGTGAACCCCGCCGAGTCGGGGGAGTAGAGCGGCGGGTTGCTGTCCCCACCGAGAGGCGCGGCGGTCAGCGTCAGGCCGGGGGCGGCGGGCGTACCGACCGCCACGTCCTGCGAGAAGCGCTTCACCTGGCCGTCGGCGTTGGTGGCCGTCGTGGTCGCCACATACCGGCCCGGGGTGCCGTAGGAGTGCGCGATCGTGCCGCCGACGACCGGCTGCGCACCGCTGCCGTCGCCGAAGTCCACCGTGGTGGCGACCGTCTCGCCCCAACTGTCCGTGGGAACGGCGGTGACGGCGAGGTGCAGCGGAACGACACCCGCGGCCGACGCCGGGTCGTAGCCGGGCGTCAGGGTCAGGACGCTCTGCAACTCGAAGGCGCCCCGGTCCACGCTACCGCCCCCGGTGTTCGCCTCGTGCGGGTCGTCCGCGGACCGCGGATTGCCGAAGAAGTCCTGGTTCGTCACGCCGGGGGCGTGCGGGTCGGCCGAGTCGATCAGCGGGGAGCCCTCGGCCGGGTAGGCGGTCCGGATGTCCGCGGCCGGTACGTCGATGTCGGCCGCCGCCTGCCCCGGCACGCCCGCCGCGAGGGCCGCGGCGGTGGCGTAGTCGGTACCTGCCCATGCGTAGTCGACGCGCGGCGCCGAGGAGTTGAGGGCGTTGTACGCGGTCGTCACGGTGGGCGCCGCGTCGGCGGAGACGGTGACCAGCGGGGTCGCCGCGCACACCGGGTTGCCGGTGGGGGCGGTGGCCGTCATGGCGTTGTCCTCCAGCGTGGCGGACGACGTCCCGGCCACCGAGACGCCGGGGGCGCAGCCGTCGGCGAGGACGGTGTCGCCGGTCACCACGAGCCCGGTGACGCCGGTCGCGGCGAGGCCGCCCGCGCGGTCGAGGTCGAGCACGCTGCTGGCGAGGGTCACCTGCCGCGCCCCGGCAGCGAGGGCCACGCCGTATCCCGAGCCCGCGGACGTCAGGCTCCTGGTGATCGACACGCCGGACGACCCGCCGTCGACCGAGAAGCCGGCCGCGGTGGTCGCCGGTGAGGTCCGCAGAGGCTGCGAGGTGATGTCGCCGTCGAAGGTGACGCCGGTCGAACCGACGACGTCGAAGCCGTCCGCTCCCGCCGCGTGCTTCGCGGTGAGCCCGATGACGCTGACGTCGTGGACGCCGGAGAGCGTGACCGCGGCCGCGCTTCCCGTACCCGTCTGCTGGATCACGTACTTCTGGACGTCGCTCGGAGCCGTGCCGACCGGGCTGCGGAAGACGACCGGCGCGTCCGGTGTCCCCGAACGGCTGATGATGACCGGGCCGTTGTACGTCCCCTGGCCGACGATGACGCTCTGGCCGGGCTGCACGACGTCCGCCGCCGCCTGCACCGAGCAGTACGGCCGTGCCTGCGTGCCCGTACCCGAATTACTGCAATTCGCGATCCCTACATACAGATTCGCGACCGGCGACGCGTCCGCGACCGCGGCCACCGGCAACAGGCCGCCGACCCCCACCGCCACAGCCGTCACGGCCACCACGAAGTTCCGCCTCAGCCCCATGATTCCCCCACCTCAGGCCCAGGTTCGGGCCCTGCCCCCCAGTGCCCGTGGACGCATCGTAGGGCTCGCCGGTCCCGACCGCTACGGCGGTGGCCGCTTGGGTGTCCCGGCTACACGGCGCCGAGACCTCCGGCGGCCAGCTCCGCACGGAAGGCGCTCCACGCGGCCGGCGTGAAGAGCAGCACGGGGCCCTCCGGGTCCTTGGAATCACGTATCGCTACGGTGCCCTTTCGGTTCAGGGCCACCTCGACGCATTCCTGCTGGTCCGGCTGGGGGCCGCTGAAGCTGGACTTCCTGAATTCGAACGAGGGCACGTTTAGATACCTTTGGCGATGTCGTCGATGAGCCTCACCGAGGCGTGGGGTGCCAAGCTGAGTTTGGCCACCTGCTCGAAGTACCCGGCGTGCTCCAAGCTTTGGCCCGCGTTCTCCACCCACTGGGTCGACGCAATCGTATCCGTGTGCACCACGTCGAGCGCCGAGCTGTCGGCGAACGAGATGATGTTGAACGCCCCTCCCATTGCCATGAACGATCCGGCGCGGAACGGCAGCACCTGAACGTGGACGTTCGGAAGCCGTGCCACCTCGGCAAGGTGGACGAGCTGGTCGCGCATGACCTCAGCTCCACCGATCGACTGGCGCAGCACCGCTTCCCAGATCACGGCGTGCACCTGTAGTGGCCGCTCGGCGGTCAGCCGAAGTTGGCGGTTCATCCGGACGGCGACGATGCGCTCGATAGCGTCCGGGTCCTCCCAGGAGTTGCTGCTGACGGCGAGCGCCCGCACATAGTCCGCCGTCTGGAACAGACCGGGCACAAAAGCGAGTTGCCAGATCCGGAGCCGTTCAGCCACATCTTCCATGGCGATGTACTCCGAGAGGCCCGGCGCGTCCGACGCGTGATTCCACCACCCCTTCGCCCGGCGGCGTTCGCGGTCGAGGCGGGCGATCTGCAACAGCCCGGCGATCGTCTCCTCGTCGGTGACGCCGTAGAGCCCGCACAGCGCTATGACGTCCGGGTCCCGGAAGGGGACCCAGCCCCGTTCCATCTTGGTGACCTTCGCGACGGAGGCGCTGAGGACTTGCGCGGCGCGGGGCTGCGTCAGGCCAGCCGCCTCGCGCAGACGGAGAAGTTCACCGCCCAGCTTGCGGGCGAGGACCGTCGATACGCGGTTGCCCAAGTCGGGCCGGACCGTTGCCACTTCGCGCCACCTCCTTCGGATGCCGCTCAGTCTGCAACCGATCTTCCGTGGTCGCAATCGAACGGATACATATTTCTCCGAGCCACTTGCATCCGCGACAGCGAGCACCCTACCGTCAGTAGCGAGCCGCTCGCACAGCGCCGAGGGGCGAACCCTTGAGGAGAGGTGCGCCGATGGGCGAGGACCCTTACGACGAGTGCCTGTACGCGCCGACGGCGAAAAGCGTGACCCAGGCCCGTAAGCGCGCGACCGAGCTCACCCAGAAGTGGGGGTATCCCGAAAGCGCCGAGGACGTCGGGCTGTTGGTGAGCGAGCTGGCCACCAACGCCGTACGGCACGGCCGCGTGCCCGGGCGGCGCTTCCGGGTGGAAGTGGCGGTCACCGGGAGCGTGTTACGGGTCGCCGTGGTGGACGCGCGGGGGGAGCGGCGGCCCGGCGCCGGCACCGTACCCGCCCCCGGGGACCGGGACGAGCACGGGCGGGGCCTGATGATCGTCGGCGCGCTGGCGGCGCGGTGGGACGTGGAACGGCTGGATGTCGGGAAGCGGATCTGGGCCGAACTCGACCTCTGACCCGGAGTTGGTCGCGGCACACGCCGTGTCCACCCCATTCGCCGGGCGCCGTCACCGGTCGGCGCCGAGCAGGATCGGCCGGGTGACGGCCTCTCAGGTGATGGGCTTCTCTTCCGCGTTGGCGGTAGCGTCGACTGGTTCGATGCTGTTGGGGGGCGGATATGAGGACTGCACGTGACGGCTTCGCGTCCTTCGAAGTGAGGGCCGGGCAAGCCGCCCGGACCTTGCTGCGCAATCAGGGCTACGACGGGGGCTGGGGGCTCACGCTCACGTCGGTGTCGTCCATCGTCAATACCAGTGAGGTGCTGCCGGTCCTCCGTGCCGCCGGGATCGCCGGCCGACCGGTCCGCCAAGCGCTCGGCTTCTTGACCAGCGCCATCCCGGAGCACTGCCGCCCACGCCGACAGGGCGGCCGGGGCGAGCACACCCGTTTCGTCGCCTTCGGCCTGGCCGGCCTTCTGTCCCACCCGCGCTTCTTCCACCATGACGGCGTCGCCGATGCCGTGTCCTGGTGCGTCGGCTGGCTTGAGGACCACCAAGTCGACCACGGATGGCCGGAGGTGCTCGGTCTCGACGACACGTCACTGCACCAGACCGCGCTCACTCTTCATGCCCTCGCTCAACTCCACCGGCCTGGAGCGATGTCAGGCTGAGTGCGAGTTCTTCGACTTCTGCCGTGGCGCCCAGGCCGGCAACCGCTACTTCGAGAACGGAAGCCTGGCGACCACCGAGACCAATTACTGCCGCGTCTCCCGGCAGGCCCTGGTCACGGCCTTGTCCACCCTCGCAACGAAGGAGGAAGCCGCATGACGCTCCTGGAACGACTCGCCACAGCCGACACACCCGTCGTGATGGACATAATCTCCACCCACGGAGCCCCTGCACCCGTGATCGTGGAAGCGAGTTGGGACAACAAACCCACGTGGGACAACTGGGCGAAGAGCCCGGCGCCCTTCGACAACCGACCGACCTGGGACAACTGGAACAAGAAGTGACCTGTCGCCGTCGACGCGCCTGCCCCGGGCGCGCCGACGGCACCGGCACCCGCCACGTCGCCGGAAGGCACCCCGATGGAAATCCGCACGATCCGTCGCACGAAGGTCACACTCCCCTCGCTCGACGAGCCCGGCCTGTACCTGTCCCACGTCACCTCGCTCGAAGCCGGCCGCGGCCGGGTCGCGGAGTTCCACTACGCCGACGCGGATCTGCGAGAACTCGACCTGGCCGACACGCACCTGATGGACGGACGCGTCACCGGCCTCAGAGCCCAGCGCACACGGTTCGACGGGCTCCGGGTCGACTCCGTGGAGTTCACCGGCTGCGACCTGTCCTCCCTGCACTGGGCTCACAGCAAGACCTCCCGCGTCGTCTTCCGCGACTGCAAGCTGATGGGCGCCACGCTGGAGGACCTCACCTTCGACAACGTCCTCTTCGAGAACTGCAAGCTCGACTACAGCGCCCTCACCCGCATCCGCACCACCGGACCATTGATCTTCTCCATGTGTTCCCTTCGCGAGGCCGCCTTCACCGCGGCCGACCTGGGCGCCGCCCTGATCGACGACTGCGATCTGCGGCTGACCGAGTTCGGAGGCGGCAAGTACCGCGGCCTGGACCTGCGCGGCAACGACCTCTCACGGCTCCGCGGCGTCGCCTCGCTCAAGCAGGTGATCATCGACCGAGCCCAGACCCTGCAACTGGCCGAAGCGCTCGCAGACGAACTGGACGTCACCTACGGCGAAGACCTCAGCGACACGTAGCAGCGACTTGGCGCTCAGGGGTGGATCGTGCTGACGAGGGACGCGGTCGAGGTGAGCGTCGACTGGATGGTGGGGGCCAGGCTCGTGGAGGCCAGGCAGAAACCGAGCACGACGCAGGTGATCGCGTGGCTCGGCTTGAGGGCACGGTTGCGCATCTGCATCGCGGCGAGGGCGATCAGCAGCAGGACGACAGAGACAGAGACGGCCATACGGTCGATGGCAGCACAAATCGTCCCGAAGGTGCGGGAGAACACGCGCAGCGCGGGGCCCGGGCGTCAGCACGCCCGGGCCCCGCGCCCGAATGGCTTACCGCGCGGGGTGTGTTGCCCGCGCCGCCCGGGTCACCCCCAGGTGAGCAGCCGCTTGGGCTCCTCCAGGACGGCCGCCACGTCGGCGAGCACCTTGGAGCCCAGTTCGCCGTCGACCACCCGGTGGTCGAAGGACAGCGCCAGCGTCGTGACGTGCCGCGCCTTCACCTTGCCCTTGTGCACCCACGGCTGGAGCTTGACCGCGCCGAAGGCGAGGATCGCGGACTCGCCGGGGTTCAGGATGGGCGTGCCGGTGTCGACGCCGAAGACGCCGACGTTGGTGATGGTGATCGTGCCGCCCTGCATCTCGGCGGGCGAGGTCTTGCCCTCGCGCGCCGTGGTGACCAACTCGCCGAGCGCGGCGGCCAGTTCGGGCAGCGTCTTGTCCTGCGCGTCCTTGACGTTGGGGACGATCAGGCCCCGCGGGGTGGCCGCGGCGATCCCCAGGTTCACGTAGGACTTCCGGACGATCTCCTGGCCGGCCTCGTCCCAGGCGGAGTTGACCTCCGGGTGCCGTCGGACGGCGACCAGCAGGGCCTTGGCGACCAGCAGCAGCGGGCTGACCTTGAGCCCGGCGAACGCCGGGTCGGTCTTGAGCTGCTGCACCAGCTTCATCGTCCGCGTCACGTCGAAGGTCACGAACTCCGTGACGTGCGGCGCGGTGAAGGCGCTCGCGACCATCGCCTGGGCGGTGGCCTTGCGGACGCCCTTGATCGGGATGCGGACCTCCCGCTCGCCCGCGGGCACGGCGGCGGGGGTGACGGCAGGCGCGGTGGGCAGCGCGGCCGGAGGCGCGGCCGCCGCCCGGATGTCGTCGCGGGTCACCACGCCGTTCGGGCCGGTGGGCACCACGGTCGCCAGGTCGATGCCCAGCTCCTTGGCGAGCTTGCGCACCGGGGGCTTGGCGAGCGGGCGCTCGTACGCCACCGGGGCGGCGCTGCGCGTGCCCGTTCACCGGGGCGGGCAGGGCCACGTCGGGCACCACGTCGGCCTTGGCCTCCACCCGCGCGCTCGCCGGTGCCTTGCGGGGGCGCCGCGTGGTGGAGGACGGCGCGACGCCGTAACCCACCAGCACCGCTTCCCGCTTGGCCGGCGGCTCGGGCTCCTCGCGCGGCCGGTGCCGCCGCGGCCGGCGGCTGCGGGGCCGCGGCCCCCGCCGCGTCCCGCCGCCGTCGCCGCCGTCCACCACGATGATCGGCGTACCGACGTCGACCGTCGTCCCCTCGTCGAAGCGGATCTCGCTGACCACCCCGTCGTACGGGATCGGCAGCTCGACGGCCGCCTTCGCCGTCTCCACCTCGCAGATCACCTGGCCGTCGGTGACCGTGTCACCCACCGCCACGTACCACTTGAGGATCTCCGCCTCGGTCAGTCCCTCGCCGACGTCAGGCATCCGGAACTCCCGGAAGCGCTGAGCCTGTGCGGTCATGATCGTCACAACCCTCTCCTCAGAACGCCAGCGCGCGGTCGACGGCGTCGAGTACCCGGTCCAGACCGGGCAGGTACTCGTCCTCCAGCCGGGCCGGCGGGTAGGGGGCGTGGAACCCGCCCACCCGCAGCACCGGTGCCTCCAGGTGGTAGAAGCTGCGCTCCGTGATCCTGGCGGCGATCTCCGCACCGGCACCGTAGAACACCGGCGCCTCGTGGACGACGACCAGCCGGCCGGTCTTCTCCACCGACGCCTGGATCGTGTCGAAGTCGATCGGCGAGAGCGAGCGCAGGTCCACGACCTCCAGGCTGTGGCCCTCGTTGGCGGCAGCGGCGGCCGCCTCCAGGCAGACCTTCACCATCGGGCCGTACGCCGCCAGCGTCAGGTCCGTGCCCGGCTGGGCGACGACCGCCTGGTGCAGCGCGCCCGGGACCGCGGAGGTGTCGACCTCGCCCTTGTCCCAGTAGCGCCGCTTCGGCTCGAAGAAGATCACCGGGTCGTCGCACTCGATGGCCTGCTGGAGCATCCAGTAGGCGTCCGAGGCGTTCGACGGCGTGACCACCTTCAGGCCCGCGACGTGCGCGAACAGCGCCTCGGGCGACTCGCTGTGGTGCTCGACCGCGCCGATGCCGCCGCCGTAGGGGATGCGGATGACGACCGGCAGCTTGATCTTGCCGAGCGCCCGGGCGTGCATCTTCGCGAGCTGGGTGACGATCTGGTCGTAGGCCGGGAAGACGAACCCGTCGAACTGGATCTCCACCACCGGCCGGTAGCCGCGCAGCGCCAGGCCGATCGCGGTGCCGACGATGCCGGACTCGGCGAGCGGGGTGTCGATCACCCGGCCCTCGCCGAAGTCCTTGTACAGGCCGTCGGTGATCCGGAAGACGCCGCCGAGCTTGCCGACGTCCTCACCCATGATGAGGACCTTCGGGTCGTTCTCCAGGGACGTGCGCAGCGACTCGTTGAGGGCCTTGGCGATAGGCATCCGGGTCATGTCAGTGCCCCTTCCGGGAGGCGGTGGCCTCGGCCCCGTGCTGGTCTGCGGCGCCGTGCTGGCCGCGTCCGCGAAGGAGTCCAGGTACCGCGCGAACTGCACGCGCTCCTCGTCGACGAGCGCGTGCCCGTCGGCGTAGCTGTTCTCGAAGATCGCCATCGTGTCCGGGTTCGGCATGCCCCGCACCCCGTCGCGGACCCGCTTGGCCAGCGCGTCGCTCTCCGTCTCCAGCCCGGCGTAGAACGCCTCGTCGGCCAGTCCCTGCTTGTCCAGATACGTGCGCAGCCGGGCGATCGGGTCCTTCGTCGCCCACTCCACCCGCTCCTCGTCGTCGCGGTAGCGGGTCGGGTCGTCGGTCGTGGTGTGCGCGCCCATCCGGTACGTGAACGCCTCGACCAGCATCGGGCCCTGCCCGCTGCGGGCGTGCTCCAGGGCCGCCCGGGTCACCGCGAGCACCGCCAGCACGTCGTTGCCGTCCACCCGGACGCCCGGGAAGCCGTAGCCGGCCGCGCGCTGGTAGATCGGCACCCGGGACTGCTTCTCGGTCGGCTCGGAGATCGCCCACTGGTTGTTCTGGCAGAAGAACACCACCGGCGCGTTGTAGACCGCGGCGAAGGTGAACGCCTCGGCCACGTCGCCCTGGCTGGAGGCGCCGTCGCCGAAGTAGGCGATGACGGCCGCGTCCGCGCCGTCCTTGGCCACGCCCATCGCGTAGCCCGTCGCGTGCAGCGTCTGCGAGCCGATGACGATCGTGTACAGGTGGAAGTTGTTCTCGTTGGGGTCCCATCCGCCGTTGTTGACACCGCGGAACATGCCCAGCAGGTTCAGCGGGTCGACGTCACGGGTCCAGGCGACACCGTGTTCGCGGTAGGTCGGGAAGATGTAGTCGTCCGGGCGGGTGGCCCGGCCCGAACCGATCTGGGCGGCCTCCTGGCCCAGCAGTGAGGCCCACAGCCCCAGCTCGCCCTGCCGTTGCAGGGTGATCGCCTCGGCGTCGAAGCGGCGGGTCAGCACCATGTCGCGGTACAGGCCACGCAACTCTTCCGGCGTCAGGTCGATGGAGAACTCGCTGTGCTCGACGCGCTCGCCCTCAGGGGTCAGCAGCTGTACGAGCCCGGGCTCGTCCCCACGGCGCTTCGCGCCTGCCGCGCGGGTGGTCCGCCCCCTGCCCTTGGCGGGGGGGCCCCCAGCGGCAGTGCTCTTCACGCTCACGTTCGCTCCTCCGTCTGTCCGGCCCCCGGGGTCCGCCAGGGTCACCAGTGCGGCTCACCTGCTCCGGCGTGACGCACGGGGTGTGTGCGGCATGGCCGGCCAGGCGTGACTATGCCCCGGCGAATGGCCTGCGCCTCAGACGTTACCCATAACGGAACGCCTCCGCGTACACGGAGAGCACACTTTCTGACCTGCGGTTTTGCTTGGATTTCCTAGTAGTGTGCGTTCTTGCAGGCCATAGCCGGGACAAGCGCACGGTACCCCGGATCGGAAAAGTCCGTAAGAGGTGATCGACACCCGCCGGGTCGGAACCTGTCTGCGCCCGGCGGCGCCATCCGGGCACGGCGCCCTCGCGGCGGGCGGCGCCATCCATGGGGTGCCCTCGCGGAAGGCGGCCGGACGCTATCGAGGGGGCGCTGGGCGGTACCCCCGGACGGAGTCGTGGCGGGCGGAACTGCGCGACACAGCCATGGCGCTGGCCTGTACGCGGTCACCGGCCGGGTCGGGGCCGTTGCTGTCCGGATGTCCGGGATCACGGGCCGGTGACAGCCATCGTCGGCTGGTCGCGCCGTTCCTCGCGCCCCTGAGACGTGGCGCGGCCCTGCCGCAAGGGCGCCATCGCCCGCGCCGCTGGGGGAACGGGACACCGCGTGGGCGCGGGGCACCGGTTCGGTGGCGAACCCTGAGCGGAGCGGACATAGCAGACACCAGCCAGTCCAGCGCCACTTCCGACCAGGCCGTCCCGCAGGTGACCTACGCTGAAAAACGTGAAGGGCACGGCACCGCGGCCGGCCGCGCTGACCGCTCTGCTGCGCCGCTACGATCACGCGGGAACCCCGCTGACCTGCGAACCCGTCCCCCTGGGACTGCTGAACCGGGGCTGGCGGATCACCACCACCTCGGGTCGCTTCTTCGTCAAGCAGTACATCTCCGCCGACACCGCGGACCCCGCGCTGATCATCCGCCAGCACCGGGCCACCCAGCGGCTGGCCCGGCTCGGACTGCCCGCCGCGGCCCCCCTGCACGGCCGCGGACGGCGCCACCGTCACGCGTGCTCGGCGGCCACGGCTACGCGCTGTTCCCCTGGATCGACGGCCGGCACCGCGAGGGCACCGAACTCACCGAGGTCCAGTCCCGGCGGCTCGGCACCCTGCTCGGCCGCGTGCACACCGGGCTCGCCCGGGTCCAGCCCCCGCCGCGCCGCCGGCCCGCACCCCAGCGCCGACGCCGACCGTACCCACACCGAGATCGACCACCTGCTCGCGCTGGTCCGCCGGCACCGCCCGTACGACTCCTTCGACGCGCTCGCCGAACACCGGCTGCTCGAACGCAGGACGCTGCTGCGCCGGCACGCCCACGCCCGGCCGCCCGCGGCCGGCGGCCAGGTCAGCGGCTGGGTGCACGGCGACTTCCACCCGCTCAACCTGCTCTACCGCGGCAACCGGCCGGCCGCCATCATCGACTGGGACCGGCTCGCGGTCCGCCCGCGCGCGGAGGAGGCGGTACGGGCCGCCGCGATCTTCTTCGTCCACCCGGTGGACGGCCGCCTCGACCTGCGCAAGGTACGGGCGTACGCCCGCGCGTACCGGCACGCGGCCGGGATCGCGCGGCGCGGAGGTCGCCGCCGCGGTGCACCGGGTGTGGTGGGAGCGGCTCAACGACTTCTGGATGCTGCACTGGCGCTACCGGCGGCGCGACCAGCGCTCCGACCCGCTCTTCCCGGCCGCCTCCGCGCTCGCGGTGTGGTGGACGCAGGAGTTCGGGCGGGTGCGGGAGGCGTTCACGGAGTGAGCGGGCGGCTCAGGGCGTACGTACGGGGCGGGCGCGCGGGGTCGCGCGGCCCGCCCCGGGGGTTTGTGCTGCCGGGGGCCGTACGGGTCAGCCGCCGTTGACGCCCGTGCCCGCGCCTCCGCCGACGGCCCCGGCGGCGGTCGCCACCGTTGGCCGCGCCACTGTCCGTGGGCCCGTCGTCGGCGTCGTCGGCGGGGTCGTCGGCGGCGTGGTCGGCGGGGTCGTCGGCGGCTTCGTGGTGGGCGGCTTGGTCGTCGGCGTGGCGGGCGGCTTGGTCGTGGTCGCCGTGGTGGCAGGCGTCGTGGGCGGCGTGCCCGTACCCGTGCCGGTCGCCGTGTCGGTCGGCTCCGTGCCGGCGTCGCCGTTGGAGTCCGACGGGTTGTCCGAGGTGTTGTCCGACGGCTGGTCGCTGCTGCCCTGGGTGGACGCGGGCGGCGTGGTGTGCGAGGTCGTACCGTTGCCGCCGCCGCCCACGCCGGCGCCGTGGGCCAGGTAGACGCCCAGCGCGATGGCCATGATCGCCGCGACCGCGAACAGCACCGGCTTCAGCCACCGGTTGCCGCCCGGCGGCGGCCGCTCCCCGTACCCGTGCACGTCGTCCGAGCCGCGGCCGGTGCCGGAGACGCCGCCGAGCAGCGGCGGCGCGAACTGCGCGGTGTTGCCGGTGCGCTCGTTGCCCTGCGCCACGACGGTGGGCGCGGTGCCGCCGGGCGCCATGCCCGAGACCGGGCCGGTGTTCCACATGCCGCCGGTCCAGCCGCCCTGCTGGAGCAGGGTGTGGTGGGCGTAGGCAACGACGCCGCGCATCTCCCCGGCGTTCTGGAAGCGGTCCTCGGGCTGCTTGGCCAGCGCGTGCAGCACCAGCCCGTCCAGCTCCGGCGGCACCCGCTCGTTCATCTCCGAGGGCAGCCGCGGGTCGTCCTGCACGTGCTGGTACACCACCGACAGCGGCGTCTCGCCGACGAACGGCGGCCGCAGCGTGAGCAGTTCGTAGAGCAGGCAGCCGGTCGCGTACAGGTCGCTGCGGTGGTCGACGGTCTTGCCGAGCGCCTGCTCGGGCGAGAGGTACTGCGGGGTGCCCATGACCATGCCGGTCTGCGTCATGGTGCTGGCCGCGCCGTGCAGCGCGCGGGCGATGCCGAAGTCCATGACCTTGACCGCGCCCGTGGACGTGATGATCACGTTGGCGGGCTTGATGTCGCGGTGCACGATGCCGTGCTCGTGGCTGTAGGCGAGCGCGTCGAGCACGCCGGAGACGATCAGCAGCGCCTGGTCGACCGGCGGCGGGGTGGGCCCGGTGAGCAGGTCCTTGATCGTGTAGCCCTCGACCAGCTCCATGACGATGTAGGGGACGGTGCCGGTGGGCGTGCGGTCCTCGCCGGAGTCGTAGACGGCGACGACCGCGTGGTGGTTCAGGCCCGCGACGGCCTGCGCCTCGCGGGTGAAGCGGGCCTTGGAGACCGGGTCCTCGGCGAGGTCGGTGCGGAGCAGCTTGACGGCGACGATCCGGCCGAGCCGTACGTCCTCGGCGGCGAACACCTCGGCCATTCCGCCGCGGCCGAGCCGACCGGTCAGCCGGTAGCGGCCCTCGCCGACCATCGTGCCCACGCCCCATGGGCCGGAAAGCTCCGACGCTCCGGTTCCGGCGGCCGTCTCATTCGGGTCGACCATCAGTCCTCGCCGTCGTCCGTTCATGTCTTGGTGCATCGCCTCTGGTGCGCCACCGTACCGCTTTTTCACCTTCCGGAGCGGCCGCGACCGGGACGTGGACGCCTGGCGGGGGCCCGTCACCGCTGGTCGCGGACGCCTGGCGGCTGCCGGTCCGCGGTGTTTCGGCGACGACCGGCGGGTGCCTGTCCGCGGCGTTCGGGCGGATCTCGGATGGTGCACCGCGAAGGTCACCGCTTTGTGCCTGGACGATGCGTATCAGGTGACGAGATGGTCAACGAACTTGACGTGCCGGTGCGATAAGCCAGACTTGGCGGGCGAGCTCGGGGGACGAGTGTGCCCCGCCATGACGTTCCAGGGGGTAGCGGTACAGATGAGCGGGGACGCCACGCAGGGCGGCGGGTACACGGGGCGCTCGGTCGGCGGCGGGCGGTACGTGCTGCGCGACCTGCTCGGCCAAGGTGGCATGGCGTCCGTGCACCTGGCCCATGACACCGTGCTGGACCGGCCGGTGGCCGTCAAGACCCTCCACACCAACCTGGGCAACGAACAGTCCTTCCGCGAGCGCTTCCGCCGCGAGGCCCAGTCCGTCGCCAAGCTCAACCACACCAACATCGTCTCGGTCTTCGACTCCGGCGAGGACATGATCGACGGCCAGTTGGTGCCGTACATCGTCATGGAATACGTCGAGGGCAAGCCGCTCGGCGACGTGCTCGCGGCCGACGTCGCGCAGTACGGCGCGATGCCCGCCGACAAGGCGCTGAAGATCACCGGGGACGTGCTGGCCGCGCTGGCCGTCAGCCACGAAATGGGCCTGGTGCACCGGGACATCAAGCCCGGCAACGTGATGATCACCCGGCGCGGCGTGGTCAAGGTGATGGACTTCGGCATCGCCCGGGCCATGCAGTCCGGCGTCACCTCGATGACGCAGACCGGCATGGTGGTGGGCACCCCGCAGTACCTCTCGCCGGAACAGGCCCTGGGGCGCGGCGTGGACGAGCGCTCCGACCTGTACTCGGTCGGCTGCATGCTCTTCGAACTCCTCACCGGGCGGCTGCCGTTCGACGCCGACTCGCCGCTGGCCATGGCGTACCAGCATGTGCAGGAGATCCCGCCCGCGCCGTCGTCCTTCAACCGGTCGCTGACGCCGGCCATGGACGCGCTGGTCGCCCGCGCGCTGCGGAAGAACCCGGCCGAGCGCTTCCCGACCGCGGACACGATGCACGACGAGACCGACCGCGTGCTGGCCTCCACGCAGAGCAACACCATGCCGATGATGTCCGGCACGGCGACCACCACCAACCGCGGCGAGGGCGTCGCCAACTCCGTCTTCCCCTCCCAGCAGGGGCAGGTGCAGAGCCCGCAGGGGCAGATCCACACGCCGTACGGGCCGACGCCGTCGCAGCAGGGCGGCTTCGGGCCGTCCACGCCGCCGCCGTCCGCCTACGGCTACCCGCAGCAGGGCCACCAGACGCCGCCGCCGACCCCCGCGTACAACCTCGCGCCGACCCCCGTACCGCAGCAGCAGCGGCCCGGCGGGGGCGGGCCCGGACGCGGCGGGGGCGGCAAGTCCAACACTGCGCTGATCATCGGCGGTGTGGTGGCGGCCGCCGCCATCGCGGTGATCATCGTGGTCGTCGTCGCCATGAGCGGGGGCGGCGGCAAGCCGGTGGCCCACGACACCACCCCGCCGGCCAAGCCGACGAACACGCCGGCCGACGTGACGACCAGCAGCGGCATCGTCCAGGGCGACCAGACCCGCACCATCGAGACCACCGAGTGCACCAACGCCCACAACGACCTGATCAACCCCGGCAAGCCCGACGTCAAGACGATGCCGGACTTCCAGACCGACTACGTCGACTCGGTGGTGGCCTGCATGAAGGCCGCGCACTGGAAGTACACGATCAAGCACACGGACGAGCAGTTGTGGGGCAAGGGCTCGGTCACGGCGCAGTCGCCGGCCGGCGACGGCAACTACGACCCGAAGACCGACCCGCCCATCACGATCTGGGTCTCCACGGGCAAGAGCGCGGGCTGAGGTCGGCGCCTCCCGGCGGGGCGCACCGCACGGAATCGGGCCGGCCCGGCAGCGTAAGAAGCTGCCGGGCCGGCCCGTTCACATCGCTCGGAGGTATCAGAGTTATCAGCGGTCACTGTTGGTAACAGAGGTCCGAGAAGGTCTCAGAGGTAGGGTCCGCCGGAACGGCCCTGGTGGCCCTGGGGGTCCTCCTCGTGCCCGCCCGCGCCGGGCGGCAGGGCGCGCCGCATCTGCTCCAACTGGGCCCGCGCGGCCATCTGCTGGGCGAACAGCGCGGTCTGGATACCGTGGAAGAGCCCTTCCAGCCAGCCCACCAACTGGGCCTGCGCGATGCGCAGTTCGGCCTCGCTGGGCACACTCTCGTTGGTGAACGGCAGCGAGAGCCGGTCCAGCTCCTCGACCAGCTCGGGCGCCAGGCCCGCTTCCAGCTCCTTGACCGAGCTGGCGTGGATCTCCTTCAGCCGGACCCGGCTCGCCTCGTCCAGAGGTGCGGCCCGCACCTCTTCCAGAAGCTGCTTGATCATGCTGCCGATCCGCATGACCTTCGCCGGCTGCTCGACCATTTCCGTGACCGGGATCTCGCGGGGCTCATCCCCCTCGGCCCCGCCCAGGGCACCGCCCCCCAAGGCCATGCCGTCGGGCCCGACGACCAGGACCTGCGGATTCTGCGGATTCTGCGCGTTCTCCGGTGACGGTTCGTTCATCGGCATCTCCATGCGTTCCATTGTCTCGCACCGCCGCCCGCCCCGTCCGCCAGCCCGGGTTACACCTCCGCCCGGCGGCCCTGCACCCTGGAACGGGTGATCAGCGCGGCCAGCACCGCCGCCCCCACCGGCACGACCACGATCAGCAGCCCGAGCATCCCCCAGGGCAGCACGATCGGCACGTGCGGGTGCTGCTGCGGGCTGTACGCGTAGCCGCCGTCGAGCGCCTGGTGGTACGTCCGCCACTGCGACCGCAGCTCGGTGCGGCGCAGCCCTATCGCCGGGACCACACCCGCCGCCACCCCGAGCAGCACGCCCATCGCGGCGATCACCCCGCACTGGAAACCGGAGAGCGTACGCCGCACCCGCGGTGACGCGCCGATCGCGGACAGCGTCCTGAGGTCCGGCTCGGCGTCGGTCTGCGCCAGCCCGGTGGCGATCCCGGCCGCGCCGACGCGTCACCATCCCCGCGAAGATCAGCAGCGCCAGCTCCACGACGCTGTTCTTCCCCGCGTAACCGCGCTCCACATAGACGTCGGCCCGCAGGTCCTGGTCCGCGAGGTCCCGGTCGAGCGCCTGCTTCTGCCGGCCGGACGGCATCCGGCCGGTGGTGAAGTACGAGCCCACCGGCACCGTCCTGATGTGCGCGGCCTCGGCGGCCCGCTGCGGCACCACGGCGGTCACCCCGTACGGCAGCTTCTCGGCCGCCACGTACACCGGCAGCTTCCGGACCGGCCAGTTCCCGGGGGCGCCGCCACCCGTGCTGTCGTCTTGCGTGCTCATCGCGTCGGCCTTCGCCACGTCGGAGACGACCTGGATGTCGAGCCTGCCGTGGTCGTCGTACGCCCTGCTGAACAGCACGCTGTCGCCCCGCGCCAGCGCCTGCTCCGCCGTGCCGTCGCGGATGCCCAGCGCGTGCAGCACCGCCGGGCCGCCGACCAGGACCTCGCCGTCGGTCTGGATCGCGACGGTCGGGCTGCTGCGCTCGCAGCGCCAGTCGAAGGCCAGCGCGCGACGCTGCGGCAGGGTGAAGACCTTCGTGCCGTCCGGGCCGTCCAGCGGGCAGATGTTCTGCCGCGGCATGACCGGCTGCACCTGCCCGCAGCCGTCCTCCGACACGTACACGTCGCAGATCCGCCGGCCGGCCACCATCCGCGACACGTCCGCCCGGCCCGTGACCGGGAACCGCTTGGCCACGGCCGCCTGCACCGCCCCCAGGTCCCGGCCCTGGTCGTAGGAGGACGTGACCGCGACCACCCCGCGCGGCACCCGCGCCTCGTACTCGTCCTGTGCGCTGCGGTCGGAACTGGCCGCATAGGTGGCCACCGCGACGGTGCCCGCCACCGCGGCCAGCACGGCGGCGACCGCGGGCGCCGTCCGGCCCCGGTTGCGCACCGCGTCGCGCAGCGCGAGCCGCGGCGCCAGCGGCAGCCACCGGCCCAGCCGGCCGAACAGCCCGACCAGGGTGGGCGTCAGGGCCACGATGCCCAGCTCCGCTATGGCCGACCCGCCGCCGACCACCAGCACGCTGTCCGTCCGCAGCGAACCGAACAGGGCCAGGCCGCCGCCCAGGCACACCGCTCCCGCGCCGAGCACCGGCAGCGTCCGGTTGGCGTGCCGCACCCCGCGGCGGCCGGTGAGCGAGGTCAGCACGCTCTGCCGGGAGGCGGACACCGCGGGCACCACGGCCGCCGCGACCCCGGTGAGCACGGCCAGGCCCGCGATGCCCAGCAACTCCAGCGGGCGCAGCGTCAGTCCGCCGAACCGCTGCCCGACGTACCGCTCCAGCGCCCCGCGCAGCACCACGGTGAGCGCGAGACCGAGCAGCGGTGCCGACGACCGCGGCGACGGCGCCGATCACCAGGCCGCCGGAGAGCACTATGGCCCTGATGTGCCGCCGGTCGCCGCCGTTGGCACCGACCAGGCCGAGCTGACGGCGCGAGCGCCGGGCGCCGACGGCGAAGGCCGGCCCCGCCAGCAGGCAGATCTCCAGCATCGCCAGGCCCACTATGGTGGCGGCGACGGCCATCATCGTCTTGCGGTCCGGGCTGCTGAAGGTGGTGTCGTCCGCGCCCTCCGCGCGGTAGAGCGGCACCTCGGAGCGGGCCGGCGGGTGCAGGCGCACCTGGCGGGACATGACCACGACACCCTTGGTGTTGGCCCGCTGGACCATGTCCCAGGTGAAGGCGCCCGGCACGGACACCAGGTAGGTGCGCGGCGCGGTGCCCGAGGCGTCGGACCCGGTGGTCCGCTGCACCGCGGTGAAGGCGTCGATGAACGAGCCCGGCACCGCCAGCAGTTGATCGTCCGACAGCTCGTCCGGCAGGTCGTAGGCGCCCACGATCCGGTAGGACCGGTCGAGTCCGAACGCCCTGACCCGCGACCCCACCCGCAGCCCGCTGTCCTTGAGGAACCCCTTGGTGGCGGCCATCTCGTCCGGCGCCGCCGGGAAACGGCCCCGGTCCAGGTCCAGGATTCCGGCGGCCATCGGGTCGTCCGCCCTCAACTCCCTTACCTCGGTGCTCAGCAGGCCCGAGGTCGTCCTGATCCCCGCGTACGTGCTCTGGTCGGTGATCCAGCGCGCGCCCGCGGGCACCGCGATCCGCGGGTCGACCTCGGGGTGCGCGTCCTGCGCGGCCTGGGCCGGCGACCCGGGCTTCGCCGTGTGCGCGGCCGACGCCTGGTCGCCGGAGGGGGACTGGAACACCGGCTCGGCGCCCATCCCCGCGCTGCTCAACCGGGCGTCGGCGGCGCCGATGTCCCGGGTCACCTTCTGGTCGGTCGTCAGATGCGCGCTGCGGATGGTGATGTCGGCGGCGCTCACCCCGGTGATCGGCAGCGCGATCATCGCCACCACCAGCAGGCTGCGGCCCTTGGACCGCCAGGCGTCGCGGCGGGCGATGCGCACGGCGACCCGCCAGGAGTGGAAGCGGCCGGCGCCGGGCGGGCGTCCGGACGGCCCCGCGGGCGCGGCGGCGGGCGCGGCCGGGCCGGTGGACTCGGCGGCGGGCGCGGTCCGGGCGCTCACTGGGCCGCACCACCGGTCAGCAGGGACTCCGCGGAGGAGCGCAGCGTCATGTCGACGACGGAGCCGTCCCGCAGGAAGACCACCCGGTCCGCCCAGGCGGCGAACCGCGGCTCGTGCGTGACCAGGATGCCGGCCGCGCCCGCGTCGCACCGCGTCCGCAGCAGCGCGAGCACCGCCTCGCCCGTCTCCGAGTCCAGCGCGCCGGTCGGCTCGTCGGCGAGCACCAGCCGGCGGTCGCCGACCAGCGCGCGGGCGATGGCGACGCGCTGCTGCTGGCCGCCGGACATCTCGTCGGGGAACCGGTCGGCGAGGTGGCCGAGGCCCATCTCGTCCAGCGCGGCCACGGCCTCCCTGCGCGCCTTGCGGGCGCCGGTGCCGTCCAGTTCGCGGGGGAGTGCCACGTTCTCCGCGGCGGTGAGGGCCGGGATGAGGTTGTAGTCCTGGAAGACGTAGCCGATGCTGCGCCGGCGCAGGGCCGCCAGCTCCTTGCGGGTGGCGGTGGTCAGGTCCGTGCCCTCCACCACGACCCGGCCGGCCGACGGCAGGTCGAGGCCGCCCGCGATGGTCAGCAGCGTGGACTTCCCCGAGCCCGACGGGCCCATCACGGCGACCAGTTCGCCCGGGAAGACCTCCAGGTCGATGCCGCGCAGCGCGTGCACC
Source organism: uncultured Actinomycetota bacterium (assembly GCA_963820715.1). Lineage (GTDB taxonomy): Bacteria > Actinomycetota > Actinomycetes > Streptomycetales > Streptomycetaceae > Actinacidiphila. The sequence continues at coordinate 220,627 of CAWGAU010000020.1, forward strand.
TCGGTCGCGCCGCTGCCGTGCACCCGGGTCAGGTTCTCCAACCGGAGCACGGGGGCGGGCGGTCCGCCGCCTTTGGTGCCGGGTGCGGCGGGAGCGCCCGGGGCGCCGGGAGAACTCGGGGCATCGGGAGAACTCGGGGCGCCTCCCGTATCTGACGCTCCGTCACCGCCGGATGGCGAATCCGGGCCGGGCGGGACGGGTGGTGTGGGCCTGCTGGACATCGGTACGGACTCCCCCTGTACGGTGCGGCGCGCGCGGCGCCGCGTGCTCTGATCCTGCGGTCGCTTTCCTGCTGGTCGGCCGGTGCGCGGGTGGTGGTCAGCCGACCCGCGCGCCGTTATTCCTCTCGTCCCGGCGCTCAACTCACCGCCGGGTCCTGCTCCTTCTCAGGGCTCCGCGCAGCCCTCCGTCCTGCGCGGGCGCCCTGTCCTCTTCCTCCTCGGACCCGTCGGCGACGTCGGGCGGTTCCGCCGACGGGTTCGCGGCCGGCGGCGCCACCGGGCCGGCGGCCGCCTTCGCCGCCGCGAGCCGTACCAGCCGGGTCTCGCAGTGGTCGAGCCAGCGCGCCTCGGCCTCGGCCTGGAAGATGAGCTGGTCGAGGACCAACTGCCAGGCCACGTCGTCCCGTTCGGGCGCGACCCCACGGGCCGCGGCCTCCATCGCCTGCGCCTTGAGCCGTGTGTAGTCCTGCATGGCCTTGATGGTGTGCACCCGCTGCGACTGGATGACCGCGCGGATGTCCACATCGGGCGAGCCGACCGCCATGGCCAGCTTTATCGCCAGTTCGTCGCGCGGCGGGCTGGTCCGGTCGACGGGACTGGCGAACCACTGCCGCAGCTCGGCCCGCCCCTCCTCCGTGATCGCGTAGAGGGCGTGCCCGGCCCCGTCCTCACCCGCGGGCACGACCAGGCCGTCGCGCTCCAGCCGGCCGAGCGTGGTGTACACCTGCCCGACGTTGAGCGGCCAGGTGGAACCGGTGCGCGACTCGAACTCGGTGCGCAGCTGATAGCCGTAGCGCGGTCCCTGTTCGAGGAGGGCCAGCAGGCCGTGACGGATCGACATACTCAGTATGTATACCCAGTATGGCCCGGTCCGGCAAGACCGATCGGCCCTCGGACCAGCCCTTTCACTCGAACTGGCGAACGATGCTTCGATGGCCGCCGTTTTCCGGGCCGGCCGGTCGGGCGGCGCCGCGGCGGCCCTCACCTCCGCCGCAGCCGCAGCCCCAGAAAGCCCAGACCCAGCCCGACCAGCATCAGCCCCGCCCCCAGCGGCACCACCCGCATCACCGGTCCGTCCGGGTCGAAGGGGGACGCCGCCTGCTCGCCCTCGTCGGACCGCGCGTGCGCCGCGTGCGAGGGCGTGGGACCGGACGAGGCCCCGTGACCGGCGGGCAGCAGCGCGGGCAGCCGGGCCGCGCCGCTCCCCGCGGCCGGGCCCGCGCCGTACGGCTGCCGTGGCGAGCCCGTCCGCTGCGCCCGCCCGGGCCGGGCAGCGGCAGCCGGCCCACGGGCCTGGGCACGTAGGGGCGTGGGGGCTGCGCCGGCCGCAGCGGGCCGCCGTTGTCGCCGGGCGGGCGGCCGAGGCCGGACTCGGCGTCGGCGGTCGTGGTCGTGGTCGTGCGGGTGCGCGGCCGGAGGTCCGGCCGGCCGTGACGGCGCGGTGGAGTGGCCGTGCACCGCCGGTGCGGACGGGCGCGTCGCGGGCGGTGCGGCCGACCCGGCGGTCGGCGACGGCGCCGCGCCGCCCGGCCCGGCGGGCGCGGGCGGAGCGGTCGCGGGTCCGGGTGCCACGGCTTCCGCGGAGGCCCCCGGGCCGCCCGGGGCCGGTCCGGTGGCGGGTCCCTGCGTGCGCGGCGGCTGTGTCGCACCCGGAGCCGGCCGGAGGGAGGCCGCAGACCACGCCTGACCGGCGGGGACGAGCAGCGCTCCGGCGACCAGCACCGGCGCCGCCGCACGGACCGACGACAGCGCCGCACCCCGTCCGCCCCATCGCCGCCGCCCACCGCACGTCCGCCGCCTTCCGCCGAACCCTGTGTGCGTTCAGCGTCACATGAGGTGACATTTACGGCATCCCGGACGCACTTCCCCGACCGCGATCCTAACGGCTCCCGCCGTCCGCCGGTGACGGGCGCACTCGCCGCCGGCGTGCCGGACGTCCGGCTCGGGACCTGCGCCGGCCGACGGGGGCCGCGACGCGGGGAGTCGTGGTGTGATGGCGCGGTGAGCCGCGCCGCAGAAGAGACCAACCGCCGCATGCTGCGGGCACGGGACGCGATGGACCGCGCCTACGCGCAGCCGCTGGACGTCCCGGCCCTGGCCCGGATCGCCCATGTCTCGGAGGCGCACTTCTCGCGCACCTTCCGGGCCACCTTCGGCGAGTCGCCGCACCGCTACCTCCAGCGGCGCCGGGTCGAGCGCGCGATGTTCCTGCTGCGGGAGACCGACCGCAGCGTCACGGACATCTGCTTCGAGGTCGGCTTCGGCAGCCCGGGAACCTTCAGCCGCACGTTCCACGACATCGTCGGCCGGTCACCGAGGACGTACCGCAAGGGAGCGGTGGCCGCGGACGTACCGACGTGCTTCACCATGGCGTGGATGCGGCCGAGCAGCTGACCGCCGCGCACCCGGGACCTGCGTCGACTGAGCGGTTTTGGATAAGTTCGGGAAGGGTGTCCCCGGTAGCGTGAATCACATGTTCACCGCCATCACGCACTCGCAGATCTACGTTCTCGACCAGGACCAGGCCCTGGACTTCTACGTCAACAAGCTGGGCCTGGAGGTCACCGCCGACGTCGACCTGGGCTTCATGCGCTGGCTGACCGTCGGCGTCCCCGGGCACCCCGACCGCCAGATCCTGCTGGAGAGGCCGGGCCCTCCGTCGATGTCCGAGGAGACGGCCCAGCAGGTCCGGGAGCTGTTGACCAAGGGCGCGACCGGCGGCCACCTGACCTTCAGCACGGACGACTGCCGCAAGACGTACCAGACGCTGCTGGACCGGGGGGTCGAGTTCACCGAGGAGCCCACCGACCGCCCGTACGGAATCGACTGCGGCCTGCGCGACCCCTTCGGCAACAGCATCCGCTTCACCCAGCCGAAGTCCTGAGGGCCGGTCCGCGGGCACACCGCGGCCGGTCGACGCCAAGGAGGGCCGACCGCCCGGGCCGCCGGGCCCCGCGGTCGGCCCACCGACGCCGATAGACGCGAAGTGCCTTCCGGACACGGGAGTCGGCTGCCCGGGCGCAGGGACCCGGACCAGATACGGGGCCGGTCGCGGCCCTCACATCTTGAGCAGCACCTTCCCCACGTGGGTGCTCGCCTCCACGACACGGTGTGCCTCGGCCGCCTCGGCGATGGGCAGCGTACGGTCGACCACCGGCCGTACCGTCCCCGCCTCGACCAGCGGCCAGACGTGCTCGCGCACGGCCGCCATGATCGGTGGCCTTCTCCTCCAAAGGGCGCGGACGCAGCGACGTCACGGCCATGGTCGCGCGCTTGGCCATCAGCCGGCTGAGGTCGATCTCGCCGGTGAGGCCGCCCTGGAGGCCGATGATGACGAGCCGGCCGTTGACGGCGAGGGCGTCCACGTTCTGCCGGAGGTACTTCGCGCCCATGATGTCGAGGATGACGTCCGCGCTGACCTCCTGGGCGAAGTCCTGCTCGCGGTAGTTGACGAGGATGTCGGCGCCCAATTCGCGGCAGGCGGCGAGCTTGGCCGCGCTCCCCGCGGTCACCGCGACCTTCGCGCCGACCGCCTTGCCGAGCTGGATCGCCATGGTGCCGATCCCGCTGGACCCGCCGTGCACGAGCAGCGTCTCGCCGGGCCGCAGGTGGGCCACCATGAACACGTTGGACCACACCGTGGCCGCGACCTCGGGCAGCGCCGCGGCCGTCACCAGGTCGACGCCTTTGGGCACGGGCAGCAGTTGGCCCGCCGGAACGGCCACCTTCTGCGCGTAACCGCCGCCGGCCAGCAGCGCGCACACCTCGTCGCCGACGTGCCACCCGGCGACGCCCGGGCCCACCTCCGCGATCCGCCCGGAGCACTCCAGGCCCGGGTAGGGGGCGGTGCCGGGCGGCGGGTCGTAGAAGCCCATGCGCTGGAGCAGGTCGGCACGGTTCACCGCGCTCGCCGCGACGTCCACGACGACCTCGCCGTCGCCCGCCACCGGATCGGGTACTTCCGCCCAGGTCAGCGTTTCCGGGCCGCCGGGCTGGGGGATCGTGATCGCGTACATGCGGGCGAGGTTACTCCGGGGAACGCGGCCGGACCCATCTCCCCTGCGCGGCCCGCCCGATCGTCCGGGCCCGTGGTCGCCAATGGGTGTCGAGGCGTCATGGGCGGCGAGGCGCAAGTGGCGATCAAGTCGTCCTAGGCAGCCAGGCGCCGCAGGTAACGGGCGTCATAGGCAGCCAGGCACCTTGGCTGCCGGGGCGCCATAGGTGGCCGGGCGCGGCTCAGCGAGCGGCGCGCTCCGCGGGCCGGCGCGGTGGATCGCGATCACCCGGTCCGCGGCCTGGAGCGTCGCGGCCTCGGGGTCGTCGTGGTCGAGCAGTCGGTGGCCGCGCTTGACGGAGACGACCAGGTCGCGCAGGTCGCGGGGCGCCCGGCCCACCTCCGAGGTCTCGATCGGGCGCTCGATGAGGTCGAGTCCGCTGCCATAGGTGATCAGGTCGTCCATCACCTGCCCCACACTGGGGCTGAGCATCGACAGGCCGAGCAGCCGCCCGGCCGCGCCGGAGCTGGTGACGACCGTGTCGGCCCCCGACTGCCTGAGCAGCGGGGCGTTCTCCTCCTCGCGGACCGAGGCGACGATGTGCGCGCCCTTGTTGAGCTGCCGGGCGGTGAGGGCGACCAGGACCGCGGTGTCGTCGCGCTGGGCGGCGATCACGATCTGCCGCGCGCGCCCCACTTCGGCGCGCAGCAGCACGTCGTTGCGGGTCGCGTCCCCGGTGACCGCCACGAACCCCTCGTCGGCGGCCGCCTCCGCCACCTTCGGGCTCGGGTCGACCACCACGATCCGGCTCTGCAGGCACGCCGCGGCCCAGCAGCGTCCGCGCCGCCGAGCGGCCCTTCGTGCCGAACCCGACGATCACCACGTGGTCGTGCAAGGCGCTCCTCCAGCGCTTGAGGCGGAACTGCTCCCGGGTGCGCTCGGTCAGCACCTCCAGGGTCGTGCCGACCAGGATGATCAGGAAGATCACGCGCAGCGGCGTCACCAGGAAGACGTTGGTCAGCCGCGCGCCCGTGCTGTACGGGACGATGTCGCCGTAACCGGTCGTGGAGAGCGTCACCGTCGCGTAGTAGAGCGCGTCCACCAAGGACACCGGGCCGCCCGCGTTGTCGTGGTAGCCGCCGCGGTCGGCGTAGACGATCAGCGACCGTGGCGAGGAGCACCAGCATCGCCAGGAGCAGCCGCCGGGCGACCTGGCGGAGCGGGCCCGCGGCGGGGCGCGGGAAGGCGACCCGGTAGCCCGACCGCCGGGCCCGGTCCGGCGTGGCGCGGGCTGCGGCCGCGTCGCGCCGGGGCAGTCTCACAGACCGCTCCCCCAGGCGGGGCCGAGCAGCCCCGTGTCCAGGACCGCCGTCTCCTGGCCCGCGCGGGCGCCGCCGGGCGGGATCACCGCCATGCCGTCGGCCGCGGCCAGGCCGCGGAGCATCGCCGGACCCGCGAAGTGCAGCGGGCGCGCGGCGGACTCGTCGTCGAACACGACCGGGACGAGCCGCGTGTCGACGGGGTGGCCCGCGACGTCGGCGGTCAGCGGCGCGGCGTACGGCGCGGGTACGGGGTGGCCGGCGAGCGTCCGCAGCAGCGGGGCGACCAGGGTGAGCACCCCGGAGACGGCGGCGAGCGGGTTGCCCGGCAGCCCGATGAGATGCGCCGTCCGGGCGGGGGAGGCGCCGCGGTGGGGCCGGTCGCGGCCGGGCGCCCCCGGCCGGAACCACCGAGATCAGCACGGCGGGCCCGGCGGCGGCCTGCCCGGTCCGCAGTCCGGCGGGCAGGCGGCCAGCAGCATCGGGTGCCCGGGGCGTACGGCCACGCCGTCGACCAGCGGTTCCGCGCCCATCGCGGCCAGCACGGCGTGCACATGGTCCAGCGGGCCGCCCGCGGTGCCGCCGGTCGTGATCACCAGGTCGGCGCGGCCGCCGGTCACGGCCTCCGCGATGGCCTCGCGCAGCGCGCCCGCGTCGTCCACCAGCCGCCGTACGGCGGTCACCTCGGCGCCCAGGGCGCGCAGCCAGGACGGCAGCATCGGGCCGAGGGCGTCCCGCACCCGGCCCGCCCGCGGCACCCCGCGGTCCAGCAACTCGTCCCCCAGCACCAGCACTTCGACCCTCGGGCGGGCGATGACGGTCAGCTCGTCGTAGCCGGCCGCCGCCGCCAGGCCCAGCACGGCGGGCGTCACCACGGTGCCCGCGGGCAGCAACTCGTCGCCGTTGCGGCACTCCTGGCCCCGCTGCCGCGTCTCCTGCCCGGGCGCGGGGGCGGGGTGCGGCGGCAGCACGCGCAGCCACTCGCCGTCCGTCCGGCGCTCGGTGCCGCCGTGCTCGCTCCTGAGCACCGCGGTCGTGCCCGGGGGCAGCGGCGCGCCGGTCGCGATCCGTACGGCGTGGCCGTCCAGCAGCGCGGCCGCCGGGCGGCCGCCCGCCAGCACCTGGCCCTTCAGCAGCCACGGGCCGCTGCCCGACACCGCCCAGCCGTCCATCGCCGAGGCGTCGAACGACGGCAGGTCCGTCAGCGCCGCCAGCGCCCTGGCCAGCGCGCACCCGAGCGCCCCCTCCCCCAGCGGCACCACCCGCGTGCCCAACCGCCGCCCCGCCGTCCGGGCGACCCGCCGCGCGTCCGGCCACGAGGTGGCGGCGGCGCGCGGGCCCGGTGCGGCACCTGCGGGGCGGCCCCGCGGGGTCGGGGCGACGCTCCCCGCGGGACCGCTCCGGGGGAGTCCGGCGGGTCCCCGGCGCCGGCCGCGCCCTGCGGGTCCCGGTCGGCCTCATGGTCGAGGGCGAACGAGAGCGGGTCGTTGGCGCGGGCCGGCCGCCCACCGGGGGACTGGCCGTCGGCGGGCCGTCGGGAGGCAGCCACCGTCGGGGCGTCATGGCGCAGCGCCACCGACAACGGGTCGTCGGCGGGCGGACCGCCGGCCTGGGGCGACCCGTACGCGGGGCGGCCGGAGCCGGCGGCCGGCGGCGGATCGTCGGGGCGCGGACCGCCCGGCCCGCCGCCCGCGGACGTACCGTCGACCGGCCGGCGGGAGGGCGCCACCGTCGGCGGCGTCATGGCGCAGCGCCACCGACAGCGGATCGTTGGCGGGCGGCTCGTCGGGGCGCGGGCCCGTCGACGCGGCGGCGCGGCGGTCGTTGGCCAGGGCGAGCGCGTCGTCCAGGGCGCGGTCCGCCGGGTCGGCGTCGGCGCCGGTCATCCCGCGCCGTCCGTGTCGCCCTCGGGCCCGGGCCGCCCGCGGGTTTCCCGCCGGGCCGGGCGTCGGCCGCGGGATCGGCGCCTTCCGCCTCCTCGGCCCAGCGCCGGGCCAGGGCCGCGGCCTTCTCCGCCGCCGCGCGCACCGCGTCGGGGCCGCCGCCGGCGTGGGCCGCCGCGTAGCCCACCAGGAACGTGGTCAGCGGCGCCGCGGGACGGGCCACGCCGTGCGCCGCGTCACGGGCCAGGTCGAGCAGGACGCCGGTGTCGACGTCCAGGTCGATGTCCAGTTCGGTCTTGGCTGCTGCGATCCATTCGTCCAACACACGCCCATGGTCCCCGATCCGGGCCCGGGCGACACGCAGGCTCACCCCTCGGGCGCGGTCCCCAGCCGGGCCCGGGCCACCGCCACGTCCTCCCAGGTGTCGCAGTCGAACGACGCCTCACCCGTGGGGTCCGCGATCCTGCGCAGGGCCAGCTCGCCGGTCAGCAGCCGCAGCGGCAGCCCGGTCAGGCTGTCCGTGTTCGGCGGCGAGCAGGGCGAGTTCACGCCGCAGCGGCTCGATCCGGTACGCGGCCGCCAGCGGCTGGTCCCTGCCGCCGGAATCCGTGAGCACCACCCCGTCCCACTGCGTGCCGCCCGCCGCCTCGTCCCCCTCCTCGACCCGCCGTCGCTCCGCCGCCGTCAGCGCGCCGATCAGCGCGCCGGCCGTGTCCGCCGTCAGGAACGGCAGGTCCGCGGCCAGCACCAGCGACCGCCCCGGGCCGCCGCGGCCGGGTGTCCGCGGCCAGCGCGGCGAGCCCGGCGGCGAGCGCGGGCAGCGGGCCGCCGCCCGGGGGCTCCTCCCGGGCCCACCGCACCGGCCGGGCGGTCGGCCGGCGCGGGCCGACGACCACGGTCCGGTCCGCACCGGCGCACGCCGCGAGCACCCGGTCGAGCAGCAGTCGCCCGCCGACCGACAGCGCGGGCTTGTCCGTGCCGCCGAGCCGCCTGGCCGCGCCGCCGGCCAGGACCACCGCGTCACAGCTCGTCGTCATGCCCGCGAGTATCCCCGCTCACACCGCGGCGAGCAGCACCGCCGGGTTCTCCACGCAGTCGGCCACGAACCGCAGGAAGCCGCCCGCCGTCCCGCCGTCGCACACCCGGTGGTCGAAGGTGAACGACAGCTGCACCACCTGCCGTACCGCCAACTCCCCCTGATGCACCCACGGCTTGGGCGTGATCCGGCCGACCCCGAGCATCCCGGCCTCCGGGTGGTTGAGGATCGGCGTGGAGCCGTCCACCCCGAACACCCCGTAGTTGTTCAGCGTGAAGGTGCCGCCGGTCAGCTCGGCCGGGGTGAGCGACCCGGCCCGCGCCGCCTCGGTCAGCCGGCCGATCTCCGCCGACAGCGCCGCGGTGGTCCGGGCCTGCGCGTCCCGGACGACGGGCACGACCAGTCCCCGCTCGGTCTGCGCGGCGAACCCGAGATGCACGGCCGGCAGCCGTACGATCTCGGCCCGCTCGGTGTCCACCGTCGCGTTCAGCTCCGGGTGCCGGGCCAGCGCCGCCGTCACGATCCGGGCGAACAGGGCCAGCACCGATATCCGCTGCGCCGGCGGCCCGGCGGCGTTCATCGCCGCGCGCACCGCCAGCAGTTCGGTGGCGTCCGCGTCGACCCAGCACGTGGCGTCCGGGATCTCCCGGCGGCTGCGGGTCAGCTTCTCGGCGACCGCGCCGCGTATACCGCGCAACGGCACGCGTACGCGCCGTCCACGGCGGGAGCCGGCGCCGCGTGGGCGACCTTGGCCGCCGTCCCGTTCACGAGCGCGGGCGCCGCCTGCCCGGTCGCGGCCGCTGCGGCGCCGCCGGCCACCGCGCGTTCGACGTCCGCCCGCAGGATCAGCCCCTCGGGGCCGGTGCCGGCCAGCGCCCGCAGGTCCAGGCCGTGTTCGCGGGCGATCCGGCGGACCAGCGGCGAGATGACGGCGACCGGGCCGCCGTCCACCGCGCCCGCCCCGGCGGCGGCCGCGGCACCTTCCCGCGCTGCGACCGGGGTGCTGTCCGGACGTCCGACCGGGCGGCCGTCGGCGCCTTGGTGGCCGGCCGCCGCGTTCACCGCCCGCACCCTGGTACGCCGCCGGGCCACCGCCGCGCCCGTGCCGTAGCCGACCAGGACGTTGCCCGAGCCCTCGTCGTCCGCCTCCCGGCCGCCGCCGGAACCGCCGCCCGCGTCGCCTTGCGCGCCCGGGGCCGTCCCGGAGGACGATCCGACCGCCACCGTGACCAGCGGGCGCCCGACCTCCAGGGTGTCGCCCTCCGCGCCGAACCGGGCGGTCACCACACCGCCGTACGGGCACGGCACCTCCACCACGGCCTTGGCCGTCTCCACCTCGACCACCGGCTGGTCCACGGCGACGACGTCGCCGACCTCGACCAGCCAGCGCACGATCTCCGCCTCGGTGAGCCCCTCGCCCAGGTCGGGCAGGGTGAACTCCTTGACCGCGGCCATCACCCCTCCTCCCACTGCAAGCGCCCCACGGCGTCGAGAATCCGGTCGACACCGGGCAGATGGTGCCGCTCCAGCATCGGCGGCGGGTACGGGATGTCGAACCCGCAGACCCGCAGCACGGGCGCCTCCAGGTGGTGGAAGCACCGCTCGGTGATCCGCGCGGCTATCTCGGCGCCCATGCCGCCGAAACCGGCCGACTCGTGGACGACGATCGCGCGTCCGGTGCCGCGGACGGCGGCGGCCACCGTCTCCTCGTCGAAGGGCACCAGGCTGCGCAGGTCCACCACGCCCAGGTCCCAGCCCTCTTCCTTGGCCGCCTCCGCGGCCTCCAGGCAGACCGGCAGCGAGGGACCGTAGGTGATCAGGGTCGCCGTGCGCCCGGGGCGGCGCACCACGGCCCGTCCGATGGGCGCGACCTCCTTCGGCGTCTGCGGCGACCAGTCGGCCTTCGACCAGTACAGCCGCTTCGGCTCCAGGAAGATCACCGGGTCGTCGGAGGCGATGGACGCCCGCAGCAGCCCGTAGGCGTCCTCGACCGTCGCGGGTGTGACCACGTGCAGCCCGGGGGTGTGCGCGTAGTACGCCTCGGAGGAGTCGCTGTGGTGCTCGACACCGCCGATGCCGCCGCCGTAGGGGATGCGGACGGTGATGGGCATCGGCAGGGCGCCCCGGGTGCGGTTGCGCATCCGGGCCACGTGGCTGACGAGCTGCTCGAAGGCGGGGTAGGCGAAGGCGTCGAACTGCATCTCGACGACCGGCCGCAGCCCGTACATCGCCATGCCGACGGCCGCGCCGAGGATGCCCGCCTCGGCGAGCGGGGTGTCCGTGCAGCGGTCGTCGCCGAACTCCTTGGCGAGCCCGTCGGTGATCCGGAAGACGCCGCCCAGGGTGCCGACGTCCTCACCGAGCACGTGGACGGACCGGTCGGCGGCCAGGGCGTCCCGCAGCGCCTGGTTGAGGGCCCGCGCCATGGTGGCGGGCTTGCGGGCGGGCGCGGCCGCGCGATCGGCGGCGGACGTGGCTGTCGTCATGACTGCCGCTCCGCTTCCAGCTCGGCCCGCAGCTGGGCCTCCTGCTCGGCGCAGTTGCTGCGTCGGCTCGGCGTAGACGTGCGCGAACAGGTCCATCGGGTCCAGCGCCGGGTCCTGGTGCATCCGCTCGCGCAGGTCGGCGGCCATGGTCTCGGCGTGCGTCCGCGGCGGAGGTGCGCAGGGTGTCGTCGAGCAGGCCGCGGCCGGTCAGCTCGCGCTCCAGCAGCGCGACCGGGTCGTGGGCCCGCCAGGCGGCCACCTCGTCGTCGTCGCGGTAGCGGGTGGCGTCGTCGGCGTTGGTGTGCGCGTCGATCCGGTAGGTGACCGCTTCGACCAGGGTGGGTCCGCCTCCCGCGCGGGCCCGGTCGACGGCCTCGCCGAGCACCTGGTGCACGGCCGCCACGTCGTTGCCGTCCACCAGCCGGCCCGGCATGCCGTACCCGACCGCCTTGTGGGCGAACGTCGGGGCCGCGCTCTGCTTGGCGAGCGGTACGGAGATCGCGAAGCCGTTGTTCTGCACCAGGAAGACGACCGGTGCCTGCCAGACGGCCGCGAAGTTCAGCGCCTCGTGGAAGTCGCCCTCGCTGGTCCCGCCGTCGCCGACCATGGCCAGGGCGGCCACGTCGTCGCCGCTGAGCCGGGCGGCGTGGGCCAGGCCGACCGCGTGCGGAAGCTGGGTGGCGAGCGGGGTGCTGAGCGGGGCCACCCGGGTGGCGCGCGAGTCGTAGCCGCTGTGCCAGTCGCCCCGCAGCAAGGTGAGCGCCTCGACCGGGTCCACGCCGCGGGCGACCACGGCGAGGGTGTCGCGGTAGCTCGGGAAGAGCCAGTCGCGGGGCCGCAGCGCCAGGGCCGCGGCGACCTCGCACGCCTCCTGGCCGGTGCTCGACGGGTAGACGGCGAGGCGGCCCTGCTTGGTGAGCGCGGTGGCCTGCTGGTTGTACCTGCGGCCGCGCACGAGCTGCCCGTACAGCTCCCTGAGCAGCGCGGCGTCGAGCCGGGCGGCCTCGGGGGTGCCGAGCAGCCGGTACGGCACGGGGTCGGGCATGAGCGGCGCGGCATCGGTGCGGGGGCGCCAAGCAGGGGTGTCCAGCACGGTCATCGCGAGCACCTCCTTGGGTTCGATGACCGGGTCACGGTCGGATCGCGAGCGGGTCTCGCTCTACCAACCGATTGTTCGGTCGTCGGAGGCATTTTGGCTACGGGGTGGTTCCGCCTGTGGACAAACGGTTCTGCACAGCCTGAGATGGAGCCAGTACGTCCATGGTAGGGAGCTCCTGGGGGATGGCGAGAGAACAGATGGCCGAAGACGAACCGGAGGTCCGACCTCTGGACCCGATCGACCGCAGGATTCTGCGGCTGCTCCAGGAGGACGGAAGGACCTCGATACGCTCGGTAGCCGAGCAGGTACACGTGTCGCGAGCCAACGCGTACGCCCGTATCAACCGGCTGATCGAGGACGGGGTGATCCGAGGATTCACCGCCCGGGTCGACCACGAGCGGGCGGGGCACGGCGCCTCCGCGTACATCACGCTCAGGATCGTCCAGAACTCCTGGCGGACCGTCCGGGAAAAACTCGTCACCCTTCCGGGTGTTGTCCATATCGCTCTGGTAAGCGGTGATTTCGACGTATCTGCTCCTCGTGCACACCGTCGACAACCGCAGCCTGCGCGAGCTCGTGCTGACCCGGTTGCAGGCCATCGAGGAGGTCCTCAGCAGCCGCACGCTGCTGGTGTTCGAGGAGACCGACCTGGTCGTCGGGGACTGAGTCCGGGGCGGAGGGGTCCCGCATCGGGCGACCCGGCGCGAGGCCGGTCCGGCTGGACCGTACTGCGGCGGGCTACGCGCGCAGGCCGTCGAAGGCCAGCCGCACCACCGCGTCCGTGACCTGCTGCTCGTCCGCGGCCCCGCGGGCGTCGGGGCGGTACCACTCGACCAGCGAGTTGATCATGCCGAAGAGCAGCCGGGTGGCGAGCCGCGGCTCGACGTCCGCCCGCAGGTCGCCCTCCGCCACCGCGGCCCGCAGCAGGTCGGCGACCCGCTGGTCGAACTCCCGGCGGCGCTCCATCGCCCAGCGCTCGGTCGTGGTGTTGCCGCGCACCCGCAGCAGCAGGGTGACGTAGGGGAGTTCGGCCATCAGCACCTCGGTCGTGCGGCGGGTGACGTGCTCCAGCCGCTCCACCGCGCGGCCCGTGCGCGCCGCCGGCTCGTCCAGGATGCCGAACAGCCCCTCCAGGGCGCGGCCCACCGCCCGGTTGAGCAGTTCCTCCTTGCCGCGCACATGGTGGTAGATCGAGGACTTGGAGATGCCCGCGGCCTGCGACAGGTGCTCCATCGACGTGCCGTCGTAGCCGCGCTCGTTGAAGACCCCGACGGCCACGGCGAGCAGGGACTCGGGCGTATAGGTGTCGCGCTTGGACATGGTCATGAGGAGACCACACCTTCGGCCGCCGCCGCACGCCGCCTCAGTTCGGGGGACGGCGCATACCGGCCGGAGGGGTACCAGACGTGCAGGGCGTCGAGCAGGTCGCGCACATAGGGCGCGGAGATCCGCTCGCCCCACTCCAGCGGCCCGATCGGGTAGTTCACGCCCAGCCGCATCGCGGTGTCGATGTCGTGGGCCGAGGCCACCTCGCGGGCGACGGCGTCCAGCGCGAGGTCCACCAGCATCGCGACCGTGCGCGCCACCACCATGCCGGGCACGTCCCGGATGACGCTGACCTCCTTGCCCAGCGCCTGGAACAGGCCGGTCGCCTGGGCGACGGCGCCCGCGTGCACACCGGCGGAGGGCGCGATCGCGATCCTGGCCGCGGTGCGGTAGTCCAGGGCCAGGTCGAACTGGACGGCCGGCTCACCCGGCAGCCGCCCGTCGGCCAGGTGCAGGGACGTGCCGTCCGGCAGCACGATCGCGCCCGTGCGCGTCCCGTGCCCGGCCGGCTCCCGCCGCACCTCGACGCCGGACTCCGTCAGCAGCCCGGCCAGCTCCTGCGCGGGCCCCAGCGACCCGCGGACCGTCACGTAGTCGGGCGCCATGGCCGCGCTCGCGGTGTGCGGCTCGTGGGCGGCGTCCGGCCCGCCCGCACCGCGACCCGCACCGTCCGCGGCGTCGTACGGGAACCAGCCGCGGCCGGACTTGCGGCCCAGGCGCCCCGACTCCACCAGGCGGCGCTGGGCCAGCGACGGGCCGAACTTCGGGTCGCGGCCGAACGCCTCCCACACCGAGCGCGTGACGGCCTCGTTGACGTCCTGGCCGATCAGGTCGGTGAGCGCGAAGGGGCCCATGGCGAAGCCGCCGCACTCCCGCAGCAGCGCGTCGATGGTGGCCGGGTCGGCGGCCCGCTCCTCGTAGACGCGCAGCGCCTCGGCGTAGAAGGGGCGGGCGATGCGGTTGACCAGGAAGCCGGGGGTGTCCGTGCAGCGCACCGGGGTCTTGCCCCAGGCCGCGGCGGTGTCGAACGCCGTGGTGACGGCCGCCGGGTCGCCCGCCGCGCCCGCGACCACCTCGACCAGCGGGAGCAGCGGCGCGGGGTTGAAGAAGTGCAGGCCGACCAGGCGGCCGGGCTGCCGCAGCCCGCTCGCGACCGCGGTGACCGACAGCGAGGACGTGTTGGTGGCCAGCAGGCAGTCGTCGGCGACCGACGGTCTCGAGGTCGGCGAACAGCGCGCTGCTTGACGGCCAGGTCCTCCACGACCGCCTCGACGACCAGGCCGGCCCCGACCAGGTCGGCGAGGCCGTCGGCCGCCGACAGCCGGGCCAGCGCCTCCTTGCGCTCGTCGGTGCCCAGCCGGCCCTTGGCGACGAGCCGGTCCAGCCGGCCCTCGACCGCCTCCACGGCGGCGCGGGCCCGCCCCGGCACGGCGTCGTGGATCACGCACGCGGTGCCCGGCCACCAGCGCCACCTGCGCGATTCCCTGGCCCATGGTGCCGGCGCCGACGACGGCCACGATGCGGTTGCGGTCCAGTGCGGTCACTGTTGCTCGACTCCTCGCCGGGTTGGCCCCGATTTGTCCGATCGCTCAAAGTTTTCCACAGGCCGGGAAGGTCCCCCTTGTCCCGACCGAACATTCGGTTAATCTATCGGTGTCTTAGCCATTCAGCCCAGCTCGACGAGGAGTTGGTCCCATGCCCGCCGAACTGTCCACCGCGCTCTTGATCGAACGCCACCGCGGCACACTCGACAAGGCCCTGGAGTCCATCAGGACCCGCGCGTACTGGTCGCCGCACCCCGAGCACCCCAAGGCGTACGCCGACCCCGAGGCCGGCCGCGCCGCCTTCGAGGCGCTGCTCGACCACCGCTTCGAGCTCGACCAGCCCGGCACCGACGACTGGACGGGCGGCGAGCGCTCGCCGTACGGGATCGGAGCTGGGCGTGCAGTATCCGCACCCCGACCCCGACGTGCTGCTGCCCGCGATGCGCGCGGCGATGCCCGCGTGGCGCGACGGCCGGGCCCGAGGCGCGCGCCATGGTGTGCCTGGAGATCCTGGCGCGGATCAACGCGCGCACCCACGAGTTCGCGCACGCCGTGATGCACACGACCGGCCAGGCGTTCACGATGGCCTTCCAGGCGGGCGGCCCGCACGCGCAGGACCGCGGCCTGGAAGCGGTGGCGTACGCCTATCTGGAGCAGGTGCGCACCCCGGAGACGGCGGAGTGGACCAAGCCGCAGGGCAAGCGCGACCCGATCGGGCTGCGCAAGACCTTCACGTCCGTGCCGCGCGGCATCGGCCTGGTCATCGGCTGCAACACCTTCCCGACGTGGAACGGCTACCCGGGCCTGTTCGCCTCGCTGGCCACGGGGAACGCGGTGCTGGTCAAGCCGCACCCGCAGGCCGTGCTGCCGCTCGCGCTCACCGTGGCGGTGGCCCGCGAGGTGCTGGCCGAGGCGGGCTTCGCGCCCGACCTGGTGTGCCTGGCGGTCGACCGCCCGGGCGAGGGCCTGGCCAAGACCCTGGCGGTACGCCCGGAGATCCGCATCATCGACTACACCGGCTCCACCGCCTTCGGCGACTGGCTGGAGGCCAACGCCCGCCAGGCGCAGGTCTTCACCGAGAAGGCCGGCGTCAACACCGTGGTCGTGGACTCCACGGACGACTACCGCGGCATGCTCTCCAACCTCGCCTTCTCGCTGTCCCTGTACAGCGGCCAGATGTGCACCACCCCGCAGAACCTGCTGATCCCCCGCGACGGCATCAGCACCGACGCGGGACCGCGGACCTACGACGAGGTGGTCGCCGACCTGGCCGCCGCCGTCGAGGGGCTGCTCGGCGACGACGCGCGGGCCAACGCGCTGCTCGGCGCGCTGGTCAACCCCGACGTCAAGGCACGGCTCGACGCCGCCCCCGGCATCGGCGAGGTGGCCCTCGCCTCGCGGGCGGTCAGCCACCCGGAGTTCCCGCACGCGGTCGTCCGCACGCCCGCGATCGTGAAGCTGGACGGGGCCAAGCCGGACGCGGAGGCGGCGTACATGGCGGAGTGCTTCGGGCCGGTCTCCTTCGCGGTCGCCGTGGACTCGACCGGGGACGCGCTGGAGCTGCTGCGGCGCACGATCCGGGACAAGGGCGCGATGACGGTCGCCGGGTACACCACGTCGGCGGAGGTGGAGCGGCAGTTGGAGGAGGTCTGCTTCGACGAGTGCGCCCAGCTCTCGCTGAACCTCACCGGCGGGGTGTACGTCAACCAGACCGCGGCCTTCTCCGACTTCCACGGTTCGGGCGGCAATCCGGCGGCCAACGCGGCGCTGTGCGACGGGGCGTTCGTCGCGACCCGCTTCCGGATGGTGGAGGTGCGACGACCGGCCTGATCAGGCGAGGTCCTGCCGGCCGGGGAAGGGACCTCCCCGGCCGGCAGGAACCCGCCCGGCCGGTGGGCAGGAGCGGGCTCGGGGCTCCTCGGGGCCGATCCTCAGGGCCGGGCCGGCCCCGGGACCCGCGGGGAGTGGGACGTCGCCGACCAGTGGTAGAGCGCCATGCCGACGCTGGTGGCGAGGTTGTAGCTGGAGACCTGGGCGCGCATGGGCAGCGCCACCAGCGCGGCGGCCCGGTCGCGCAGGTCGGCGCCGACGCCGTGCCGCTCGGAGCCGAAGACGACCAGCGCGTCGTCGGGCAGCCGGGTGGAGCGGATGTCCGCGCCCTCGGGGTCGAGGACGTAGAGCGGCCCGGGCGGCAGCGCGTCGGGGTCGGCGCGCTCCACGGACGTCGCGTAGTGCAGCCCGGCGCCGGACCGTACGGCGTTGGGGTGCCAGGGGTCGAGGTCGCCGGTGGTCACCACCCCGGTGACACCGAAGCCGGCGGCGAGCCGGATGACGGCGCCGACGTTGCCGAGGTTGCGCGGGGTGTCCAGGACGACGACGGGCGCGTGGCGGGGGAGCAGCGCCAGGGCGGCCAGGTTCTCCGCCCGGTCGCGGCGGGCGGCGAGCGCCGCCACACCGGTCGGGTGCACCCGGGCGACCAGTTGCCGCAGCAGGGCGGCGGGCACCTCGGCGACCCGGGACGTGAGGTCCTCGGTGAGGTCGGGCGCCAGCTCGGCGGCCAGCCGCAGCAGTCGCCGCCTTGTCCGCGGTGACGGCGACCCGCACGTCGGCGCCGAACCGCAGGGCGTGCTTGAGGGCGTGGAAACCGTCGAGCAGCACCGAGTCCGCGGCGGCCTCCCGCCAGCGTCCCGCCGTCCGGGCGGCCTCGTCCTCGCTCATGGCGCTCAGCCTACGGGGCCGCCCGGCGCGGTCGATCAGGTCACTGCGGTGGGCGGCGGCCCGAGGGACGGCTCGTCGGCGTCCCCGGAGCGCTGCGGGTGGATGACCGCGGTGGGCCGTTCGCGGCGCGGCCGTACCGCCGCTGCCAGCCGGTCGCCGGCCCAGCGCAGGAAGTTGGTCGGGAGGAAGACCGCGTCGGCGGCGATCATCGCCAGGGAGAAGAAGGGCAGGCCGAGCACGATGGCGATCGAGGCGTGCTCCAGCATCATGGCGACGAGCAGCACGTTCTTCACCCGGCGGTTGAAGAGGGTGAAGGGGAAGGCGACCTGGACGATGACCGTGCCGTAGGTGATCAGCATGACCATGATGTCGCTGCCCGCGAGGGCGTGCGACAGGGCGGGCCAGGGCGTGAAGTCGTCCAGGTGCAGCGGGTAGTACAGCGCGGTGCCGTCCTGCCAGCGGCTGCCCTGGATCTTGTACCAGCCGGCGGTGGAGTAGATCAGGCACACCTCGACGACGATCACCAGCATCGCGCCGTTGTGGACGATGTTGGAGACGATCTCGCCCACGGTGCGCGGCTCGCCGGGGAAGTAGCGGCGCACCGCCCACCACACGGCCTGGCCGAGCCAGCAGGCCCAGAAGATCGCGCTCCACCCGCTGGTGAGCTTGTCCGCGAAGGTGGCGGCCAGCAGCCCCGCGCCGAGCACCGCCCACAGGGCGACACCGGTGACGTCGGCGCCCCCCGGTATGCGCAGGCCGCCCTCGGCCCCGGCCGGCTCGGCGCCCTCGGCGGTGTCCCCCGCGGCGTCGGCGCGGGCCGCGAGTTCGGCCGCGACGGCCTGCGTCGCGGGCCGCGGCCTCCGCGGCGCGGCGGGCCCGGCGGCTGTCGAGCGACCAGACCTGGCCGCAGCGGGTGAAGGCGAGGTAGATCGCCATGATGTGTACGACGTTGTCGCCGCCGTCACCCATGTAGATGCTGCGGTTCTGGAGCGACAGCACGCCGACCATGAACATCAGCGCCGAGGTGCGGGTGCGCCAGCCCAGCAGCAGCGTGGCGCCGGCGACGATCGAGACGGCGTAGCAGAACTCGAACCAGGCGCGGCCGTCGCTCCACATCAGCACGCTGAAGGCGTGGTTGCTCGCCAGCAGCCGTTTGGCCAGGTCGAAGCCCCAGGCGCTGTCCGGGCCGTAGAGCGCGGAGCGGTGCGGGAACTCCCGCAGCAGGAAGAGCAGTCCAGGTCAGGCCGAAGCCGATCCGTACGATCGCGCTCTGGTACGGGCCGATGGCGGCGCCGGTGACCCTGGCCAGTCCCCGGGCGAAGGTGCGGTCCAGGCCCGCGCCGAGGTTCTCGAACGGCGAGGGGACGGCCGCGGGGATCTCGGCGTGGGTGCGGGGGGCGCTCACGAGGCGTTCTCCTGCCCGGACGAGGCGGTGTCCGCGACCCACCAGGGCAGGACGCGGTACTGGGTGCTGGATGCGTTCTGGCCCGCGATCCACGACGGCTGCGGGACCGGGGTGGTGGCCACGCGCGCCTGGAGCCGGACCAGCGTGCCGCCGTCGAGCTGCGGGCCGAAGCGCTTCTCCAGAATCCGCAGGAGGTAGCTGCGGCTCAGGTCGCTGCGGTCGCCGATCGGCTGGTCCTGGGCGTCGTGGGTGTCGCTGTAGAAGCCCCAGGCGCGGCGCAGCTCGTTCTGCTGCGTGTGGCTGGGCACCGGGTCGTGCCGCATGGCGGCGATGTCCTGGCCGGTCATGTCGATCCAGCCGGTGGTGCGGTCGGTGCCGCCCGGCCCGCGGATCTCGGCGTGCGCCTCGACGTGGATGTTCTGCTGCAGGGGGTCGGGGGCGAACAGCTTCCAGTTCTGCTCGAACTCCGGATAGATGTAGTCGTTGACCGCCGCCGCGTGCTCCTTGCTCAGCGTGTTCGACGGCGCGACGTGCAGGAACACCATTCCGAGGTGGAAGAGCGCGCCGACCGCCACCGCCCCCACCGTGACCGCCACGACGATCCGCGCGGGCAGCGACAGCCCCGCCACCTGGGACGGCGGCCCCTCCTGTGACTCCATGTCTCTCCGCTCTCCCCTTGCGCCCGGTCCGCCTGCCGCCGAGCACGCTACCCACCACGGGCCCCGGCGGTGACCTTACCGAGTTATCCACAGGCTCAGGAATGGCTTGACACCCCCTGTCGTACCATCGACCATGGAATGAACCGAACGATCGGTCGGTCGGTTGCCCAGCGGCCGCGCCGACCCAGGCTTGAGGCACGTGCGGCACGACCGAGTGAGGGAGGGACCCGATGACGACCACGGCGCAGCCCGCGGCGACCACCGGCGAAGCGGTGGCCGGTGAGCAGGACGCCCTGCTGGCGGCTTTCGACGCCGCCGTGGCCGCGGACTCCAGGATCGAACCGCGCGACTGGATGCCGGACGCCTACCGGGCCACCCTCGTCCGCCAGATGGCCCAGCACGCCCACTCGGAGATCATCGGCATGCAGCCGGAGGCCAACTGGATCACCCGCGCGCCCTCGCTGCGCCGCAAGGCGATCCTCATGGCCAAGGTGCAGGACGAGGCGGGCCACGGCCTGTATCTCTACAGCGCCGCCGAGACCCTCGGGGTGAGCCGGGACGAGCTGCTCGACAAGCTGCACGCCGGCCGCCAGCGGTACTCCTCGATCTTCAACTACCCCACTCTCACCTGGGCGGACGTCGGCGCGATCGGCTGGCTGGTGGACGGCGCCGCGATCACCAACCAGGTCCCGCTGTGCCGCTGCTCCTACGGTCCGTACGCCCGCGCGATGGTGCGGATCTGCAAGGAGGAGTCCTTCCACCAGCGCCAGGGGTACGAACTGCTGCTGGCCCTCAGCCGCGGCACGCGCCGAGCAGCACGCCATGGCCCAGGACGCGGTGAACCGCTGGTGGTGGCCGTCGCTGATGATGTTCGGCCCGCCCGACGACGAGTCGGCGCACTCCGCCCAGTCCATGACCTGGAAGATCAAGCGCCACTCCAACGACGAGCTGCGGCAGCGCTTCGTGGACATATGCGTCCCGCAGGCCGAGGTGCTCGGACTCGCCCTGCCCGACCCCGACCTGCGGTGGAACGAGGAGCGGGGCGCCCACGACTACGGCCCGATCGACTGGTCGGAGTTCCAGGAAGTGCTGCGCGGCAACGGCCCCTGCAACGAACAGCGCCTGGAGCGGCGCCGCGCCGCCCACGACAAGGGCGCCTGGGTACGGGAAGCGGCCGTCGCCTATGCGGCCAAGCACAAGGAGGCACGGGCATGACCGGCCAGTCCCCCGACGCAGCAGCCGACAGCGGCGCATGGCCGCTGTGGGAGGTCTTCGTCCGCAGCAGGCGCGGGCTGAGCCACAGCCACGCCGGCAGCCTGCACGCGCCCGACGCGGAGATGGCGCTGCGCAACGCCCGCGACCTGTACACCCGGCGGGCCGAGGGCGTCTCGATCTGGGTGGTGCCGTCCGCCGCGGTCACCGCCTCCTCCCCCGACGAGAAGGACCCCTTCTTCGAGTCGGCCGCCGACAAGCCCTACCGCCACCCGACGTTCTACGAGATCCCGGAAGGGGTGAAGCACCTGTGACCGCCGCCGTGCCGGGCACGCCCCCGCGTCCCGCCGACACCTCCCCCGCCGATCCGGCCGCCTTCTTCCCTGCCGACCCGGCCGCCCTGGCCGCTCTGGCCCTGGGCGACGACGCCCTCGTGCTGGCCCAGCGGCTGGGGGAGTGGGCCGGGGACGCCCCGGTGCTGGAGGAGGACGTCGCCCTCACCAACATCGCGCTCGACCTGCTCGGACAGGCCCGCACCCTGCTCTCGCTGGTCGGCGACGAGGACGAGTTGGCGTATCTGCGCGAGGAGCACCGGTTCCGCAACGTGCAGTTGGTGGAGCAGCCGGACGGCGACTTCGCGGCCACCATCGCCCGGCAGCTGTACTTCTCCGTCTACCAGGAGCTGCTCTACGGGGCGCTGTCGGCGGCCGAGGACAACGCCCTGGCGCCGCTGGCCGCGAAGGCTGTCAAGGAGGTCGCCTACCACCGCGACCACGCCGAGCAGTGGACGCTGCGGCTCGGCGACGGCACGCAGGAGAGCCATCGGCGGATGCAGCGGGGCCTGGACGGCCTGTGGCGGTACACCGGGGAACTGTTCGAGCCGCTGGAGGGCCTCGGCGTGGACCTGCCGGCGCTGCGCGAGCCCTGGCTGGAGCGCGTCACGGCGGTGGTCCGGCGGGCGACGCTGGAGATACCCACCGGCCCGGACCGGACGCCGTGGGCGGCCGGGGCGGGGCGGCAGGGCGTGCACACCGAGCCGTTCGGACGGCTGCTGGCCGAGATGCAGTACCTGCACCGCGCGCACCCGGGTGCGTCATGGTGACCGCGGGTCCGCAGACCATGACACCGCTGGAGGAGGAGCTGCTGCGGCTGGCCGGAGCGGTGCCCGACCCCGAACTGCCGGTGGTCTCGCTCGCCGAGCTGGGCGTCCTGCGAGGCATACGGGTGGACACCGGCGGCCGGGTGGAGGTCGAGCTGACCCCGACCTGGACCGGGTGCCCCGCGCTCGACGCCATGGCCGAGGACATCACCGAGGTGCTGCGCGCCCACGGGGTGACCGATGTCGCGGTGCGCACCGTGCTCGCCCCGGCCTGGTCGACCGACGCGATCAGCCCGGAAGGGCGCCGCAAGCTGGCCGAGGCCGGGGTGGCCCCGCCGCGCCCGCGGGCCACCGGCGGCCCCGGCGAGGACCGGGGTCCGGTGGCGCTGGACCTGGCGATCCGCTGCCCGCACTGCGGCTCGACCGACACGCGGCTGCTGAGCCGCTTCTCGTCCACGGCGTGCAAGGCGCTGCGCCGCTGCGAGACCTGCCGTGAGCCGTTCGACCACTTCAAGGAGGTGTGAGTGTTCCATCCGCTCCGGGTGGCGGAAGTCCGCCCGCTCACCGACGACTCGGTCACCATCGCCTTCGAGGTCCCCGAGGAACTGCGCCCCGCCTACCGCTACGCGGCCGGGCAGCACATCGCGATCCGCCGCCGGGTCGACGGCACGGAGAGCCGGCGGACGTACTCGCTGTGCGACCCGGCCCCCGATGCGGGCGGCGACGGCCCGCGGATTCTGCGGGTGGGCGTGCGGCTGGTGGACGGACGGGGAGTTCTCCACGTACGCGCTCAAGGAGCTGGCCGCGGGGGACGTGCTGGACGTGATGACGCCGGCCGGGCGGTTCGTGCTGAAGCCGCGGCCGGGACGGTTCGCCGCGGTGGTCGGCGGCAGCGGCATCACCCCGGTGCTGTCGCAGATCGCGACGGTGCTGGCCCGGGAGCCGCAGGCGTCCTTCTGCCTGGTGCGCAGCGACCGGACGGCGGCGTCCACGATGTTCCTGGAGGAGGTGGCGGACCTCAAGGACCGGTGGCCGGGACCGGTTCCACCTGGTGTCCGCGCTGTCCCGGGAGGAGCAGCAGGCGGGTCTGCCGACGGGACGGCTGGACGCCGACCGGCTGACCGCGCTGCTCCCGGCGCTGATACCGGTGGCGGCGGTCGACGGCTGGTACCTGTGCGGGCCGCTCGGCCTGGTCAGCGCCGCCGAGCAGGCGCTGCGCACGCTGGGTGTCCCCCGCTCACGGGTCCACCAGGAGATCTTCCATGTGGACGAGGTCCCGGTGACGGTTCCGGTGGCCGGGGCGGCTGCCGGCGGCACCGTACGGGCGACGCTGGACGGGCGGGGCGGCAGTTGGCCGTCGCAGGGCGGGGAGTCGGTGCTGGAGACGGTGCTGCGGAACCGTTCGGACGCGCCGTACGCGTGCAAGGGCGGAGTGTGCGGGACGTGCCGGACGAAGCTGGTGTCCGGTGAGGTGCGAATGGACCGCAACTTCGCGCTGGAGCCGGAGGAGACCGAGGCGGGGTACGTACTGGCGTGCCAGTCGCACCCGGTGACGCCGCTGGTCGAGGTCGACTTCGACGCCTGAGGCGGACGCGGGAAGGAAAGCGCGGGGTGCGGCGCCCGGGGCGGCGGGCCCCGGGCACGGACCGACAGACCCTAGAGGACGTGGGCCTCGGCGCCGCCGTCGGCGACGAGCGGGCGTCCGGCGGCCTCCCAGTCGAGCATGCCGCCGCTGACGTTGACGGCGTCCAGGCCCTGGGCGATCAGGTACTGCGCCACCTGCGCGGAGCGGCCGCCCACCCGGCAGACGACGTGCACCCGGCCGGCGTCGGGCACCTCGGACATCCGGGCGACGACCTCGCCCATCGGGATGTGCACCGCGCCCTCGGCGTGGCCGGCGGCCCACTCGTCGTTCTCCCGGACGTCCAGCAGGATCGCGTCGGCCGGTACGGCGGCGGCATCCACCGCGGGAAGCTGGGAGCGGAACATCGGGCGCGGCCTCCTGGGGCAACGGAAAACGAGCCGCCCGCGCACCCGCGCGAACCGCTCACAGGGAACGGGGCAAAGCTACCTCAGCGTCCCGCGGGCCCGGTCCGCCCCCGGCAGCCGGGCGCGCGGGCGGGCAGGGCCCAGGCGGTGCGGGTCCGAGAAATGCGGGCTCAGGTAGCAGGGGCCCAGCCAACCGGGACTCAAGCCGCCCGGGCTCAGGGGATGCGGGCCCAGGCGGTGGGAGGACTCAGTCCTCCGCCGCCTTGTGGACGAGTTCGCCGAGCCGGGCCTCGCGCTGGGCGACCTGGGTGAGGAGCTGCTCGGCGATCTCGTTGAGCAGGGCGTCGGGGTCGTCGGGCGAGAGCTTCATCATCTGCCCGATCGCGCTCGCGTCCAGCTCGGCCGCCATCGCGGCCAGCTTCTCCTTGCGCTCGGCGAGCCACTCCAGCCGGGCGTAGAGCACCTCGGCCTCGCTCGGCAGCTCCTCCAGCGGGACGGGCCCGGCCTCCCACTCCTCCGACAGGGCGCGCAGGGCCTCCTCGTCGGCGTAGGCGTACGCCTCGTTGACGCGGGCGATGAAGGCGCTGCGGCGCTCCTTCTCGCCGTCGTCCTGGGCGAGGTCGGGGTGGGCCTTGCGGGCCAGCTCGCGGTAGAGGCGCTGGGCCTCCTTGCCCGGGCGGACCCGGCGCGGCGGATTCGGTGTCCTCGACCGGCCGTACGCCGTCGGCGCCGAGCAGGCCGCCGAAGAGCTCCTCGACACCCGGCATCGGCATCACCAGCGCCCGGGCCTCCCAGGCCCGCTCGATGTCGGCCCGGTCGCCGCTCTGCGCCGCGACCGCCTCGGCGATCAGGGCGTCGAGTTCGTCGAGGCGCGCGTACATCGGGCCGAGCCGCTGGTGGTGCAGCCGGGAGAAGTTCTCCACCTCGACCCGGAAGGTCTCCACCGCGATCTCGAACTCGATGAGTGCCTGCTCTGCGGCGCGCACCGCCTTCGCCAGCCGCTCCTGGCCGCCGTCCGCGGGCGCGGAGGCGGCGGACGCGGTGGCGGAGTGCTCGGTTCCGGAGGTGTTCGTCACTCGGACAGCCTAGGCCCTACGCCACCGATCTTCGCGGGAGCACTCCGCACGCCCCCGCAGGCGTCGGGCCCGGTGCCGATCCGCATCCTGAGCGCGCCCATGACCGTACCAACGGACCACCCGGCGGGCGCAGGACGGACCATTCGGCCCACCGGCGGCGCGCAGCCCCACCCGGCGCCACCCCCGTGCCCGCGCCGGTCGGCCGGCACCCGCCCGCCACTCCGTCGCCGCTCAGCCACTACTCGGCCACAACCCGGCACCCATCCGATCACATTGCGCCCGTCTGCGGACGAACCGTCACCGTCCCACGGGGGAAGGGCAATCCGGCTATTCGGCCGACCCCGCCCGCGGTTTCGTGCTTGCCTTGACGTCCGGACCCATTCCGCGCCGAACCGCAGGTGCACGAGGTTGGACGAGATCACCCGGCATCCCGATGCCACCGACGCAGATCCCCACACCGACCGGCCGGCCGACCGCGAGCAACGCGAAGGACGGCACGAAGAGCAGCGCCAAGGACAACGCGACGATCAGCGGGACGGGCAGCAGCCGTACGGCGCCCCCGGCCCGTTGCGGAGCGGCACGGCCGCCCCCGGCCTGCCCGCGGCCGGCGCACCCGCGACCGACCCGCCGCAGCCCGGCGCCGCCGCTGCCGGCACGCCTTCCTCAGGCACGCCCACTCCGGCCGCGCCCACCCCGAGCACGCCCGCGAACAGCTCCCCCGCTCCCGCCGACCCGCCCGCGAACGACGCCGCCGGCCCGTTCCCGGAGCCCGCGGAGCCCCCGGGACTGGCCGCCCTGCTCCGGCTCGCCGTCCTCTGTGTCGACCCCGACGGCCGGATCTCGTACTGGAACCGCGGCGCCGAGGAGCTGTTCGGGCACCACTGGGAGCACGTCTTCGGGCAGCCGGCGTCCGGGCTGCTCAGCGAGGTGCGCCCCGCCGCGGGCACCGCGCCGCGGCGGACGACCTCGCCGCAGCAGGACGTCCTGGACGTCCTGGACGACCTCACCCACTCGTCCTGGGCCGGGGCCCTGGCCGCCACCGACCGCGACGGCACCCTGAAGGACGTGCTGTGGTGGACGTACCGGCTCAACGAGCCCGGCGGCCGCAGCCTGCTCGCCGTCGCCACCCACGCCAAGCCGCTGCGTACCGGCAGCCTGCGGATCGCCCTGGGCGGGCGGATGCTGCCGTACACCGCGGAGGGGCCGCAGCGCCAGGACATCGCGGTCGCCGCGGTGCTCACGCCCCCCGGCGACCCCGCGCAGGGCCGCGCGCTCGCCGCGCGGCTCGGCAGCGTGCTGCCCGGGGTCAGCCCCGGCCGCCTGGAGCGGATCGTCCAGCAGATCGCCGCGCTCGGCCACCCCGCGCTGGAGGTCGAGGGCGGCACCCGGCTGCCGGTCGTCCCGCACGACTACGCCCGGCTGGCCGCGGCCGCCCGCGCCGAGGCCGCCGCGCGCCGCGAGCTGCTGCCGGGACCGCGGCCCAGCGGACCCACCGCGGAGGGCACCGCGGCGCAGGTCACGGACCTGTCCAGCGCGTCCGCGCTGACCGCCGTGCCGCCGCCGTCGCTCACCGCGTTCCCGGCCGGCCCCGGGGAAGGCGCCGCCACCGAGCCCTGGCCCCGCTCCGACCCCGCCGGGCCGGGCGGCGGCGGCGGCCGACCCGAGCACGCCGGCCGCCTCGACCCGCCGGCGAGCGGACCGCGTCCCCACGGCCAGAGCGGCCCGGCCACCCCGACCGCCCCTGTCGGCCTGACCGGCCCGACCGGATCGGCCATCCCCAACGGCCCCGTCCCCACGGGCAACGCACTGGACGAGCAGCTCGCCCTGCTGCGCGCGACCGGCGCCATGGTCGGCTCCACGCTCGACCTGAACACCACCGCCCGCGAGCTGTGCACCGTGACGGTGCCGCGGTTCGCCGACTTCGCCTCCGTACTCGTCGTGGACCAGCTCTTCTCCGACACCGAGCCGCCCAAGGACGACCGGCCGGCGGACACCGTGCTGGTCCGCCGGGTCGCGACCGCCCACCACGCGACGCCCGGCCGCTGGGAAACGGCGCTGCCCGAGGGCGAGTTGCTGACCCTGGCCGCGCAGGAGCTGATGATGCGGCTGGGCGACCCGGTGCTGGTCCCGGTCGTCGACCCGGCGATCGCGCCCGACATCGCGCTCGACCTGGGGGTTCCGGCGCTCGGCCCGCTGCTGGGCGGCCACTCGCTGATCGTGGCGCCGCTGACCGCCCGCGGCACCGTACTCGGCCGGGCCTGCTTCCTGCGCGGCCCGGGCCGGCGGCCGTTCGACGAGCGGGACGCGGCCACCGCCGCCGAGGTGGCGGCCCGCGGCGCCGTGCACATCGACAACGCCCGGCTGCACCGCCAGGAGTCGCGCGCCGCCGCGACCCTGCAGCGCTCGATGATGCCGACCCGCCCGCCCCGGCTCCCCGGCGTCCGCATCGCGCACCACTACATGCCGGGGGACCGGCAGGCCCAGGTCGGCGGCGACTGGTTCGACGCGATCCAGCTGCCCGGCGGCCGGGTCGCGCTGATCGTCGGCGACGTGATGGGCCACGGACTCCAGGCGGCCGCGGTGATGGGCCAGTTCCGTACGGCCGTGATCACCATGGCCGGCCTCGACCTGCCGCCGGCCCAGCTCCTGCGCCACCTCGACAACCTCGCCCACCGGCTGGGCAGCGAGCACCTCGCCACCTGCGTCTACGCCGTCTACGACCCGATCCGGCGCACCCTCACGCTCGCCAACGCGGGCCACATCCCGCCCGTGCTGGCCGGCTACGACGGGCGCAGCGAACTGCTGGAGATCCCCGGCGGGGCGCCGATCGGGGTGGGCGGGGTGCCGTTCGAGACGGTGGAGATCCCGGCGCCGGACGGCAGTTGGCTGGTGCTGTGCACGGACGGGCTGGTCGAGGTGCGCGGCCAGGGCATAGACGCCGGCCTGGCCGCGCTGTGCGCCACGGTGATCGAACCGCAGCAGTCCCCGGAGGACGTGTGCGCGCAGATCCTCGGCCGGCTGCACTCCGAGGACCGCAGGGACGACGTGGCGCTGCTCGTCGCGAGGTTCGAGGGGATAGCGCCGCAGGACGTGGTGCGCTGGACGCTGCCGCTGGACCACGGCGAGGTCGGCAGGGCCCGCGCGCTGACCCGCGGCCAGCTCGCCGAGTGGGGGCTCGAACGGCTCAGCGACACCGCGGAGTTGCTGGTCAGCGAGCTGGTCACCAATGCGATCAGGGCCGCCTCCTACGAGGTGGAGCTGCGGCTGATGCGGGTCGGCAAGCTGCTGGTCGAGGTGAGCGACGACAACCACAACCTGCCGCAGTTGCAGCGCGCGGACGCCGACGACGTACGGGGGCGCGGGCTCGCGCTCGTCTCGCACCTGTCGACGCGCTGGGGGACCAGCCGCAAGGCGGTCGGCAAGGTCGTCTGGTTCGAACTTCCGCTGCCGAACTGATATTGTTGCAATCTGCAACTCTCACAGGCGGGAGCGGGTCCGCATGCCCGAAGCGAACGAGTCCCCGGACACCGTCCGGAGCGCGTCACCCACGGTCCAGCGCGAGTCCCTGGACACGATCCAGCGCGAACTGACCGCTTTCGCACGCCGGGCGCGCGCCACCGCCGCGCGCATGCACCCGGAACTCTCCCTGGTGTCGTACACCATCCTGGCGCATCTGGAGGAGCAGCAGGGCTGCCGGGCGACCGACCTCGCGGCACACTACCTGCTGGACAAGTCCACGGTCAGCCGCCAGGTGGCGGCGCTGGAGCAGTCGGGCTTCCTCGAACGCCGGGTGGACCCCACCGACCACCGCGTGCAGGTGCTGCATCTGGCCCCGCGCGGCATCGAGAGCCTCGCGGCGGCGCGAATACGGCGGCAGGAGACGTTCAAGGAGCGGCTGGCCGCCTGGGACCCGGAGGATCTGGCGCGCTTCGCCGAGTACCTGGTGCGGTACAACGCCGACGCGTCGGCGCATCCCTAGGCGCACGAGGCCGGGTCGGCGCATCCCTAAGGCGCACAAGGCCGGGTCGCGCAGCCCTGAGTCGCACACCGCCGGGGGTCGGCGCAGCCCTAATCGCACGCGGCCGGGTCGACCTCGACGCAGGGGCCGCCCTCCGGCAGATACCGCTCCGCCCACTTGCCCAGCTCGTGCAGGGCGGGGCGGATGGCCTGGCCGGCCTCGGTGAGCCCGTAGCTGACGCGGAGCGGCGGGCCGGGGTCGACCTCGCGGACGACCAGGCCGGCGTCCACGAGTTCGGACAGCCGGTCGGAGAGCATGCGTTCGCTGATCCTGGGGATGGCGCGGCGCAACTCCGCGAAGTAGGCGGGGCGCTGTGTGAGGACGGCCACGATCAGGCCGGTCCAGCGCTTGCCGAACAGTTCGAAGACCCTGGTCAGGGCCACATCCACGCCCACACAGGGAACACGCGGGCGCACTTGCTGTCCCCGTTCCATGCCCAAAGGGTACTCGCCACCCGGTTGGTACTGCAAAAAAGTAAGCACCTGTGTTATTAATAGCTACGTACGAACTTGCGGCATGATCGACGCCGCTGACCCCCGCACCCACGTGAATGAGACTTCCCATGGCCACGCTGCTGCACATCGACTCGTCCGCCCTCCACGACTCCTCCGTGTCCCGCGAGGTCTCCGCGACCTTCCGCAAGGAGTGGGAGGGCCAGCACCCGGACGGCACGGTGATCTACCGCGACCTCGCCGAGAACCCGCTGCCGCACCTGACCGCCGACGGCATCATGAGCGCCTTCGTCCCGGCCGAGTCGCAGTCGCCCGAGCAGGCGGCCGCCGGCGCGCTGCGGGCGGAGCTGGCCGAGGAACTGGAGAGCGCCGACGCGATCCTGATCGGCACCCCCATGTACAACTTCACCGTGCCGTCCGCGCTCAAGGCGTGGCTGGACCAGGTGATCATCGTCGGCCGGACGGGGGGCGAGACGGGCACGGCCGCCGGGAAGCCTGTCACCGTGGTCGCCGCCCGCGGTGGCGGCTACGGGCCGGGCACGCCGCGCGAGAGCTACGAGTTCCTGACCACGTACCTGGAGAAGGTGCTGTCCGGAATGCTCTCGCTGGACGTGGACTTCATCATCCCCGAGCTGACCCTGGCCCGGTCCAACCCCGCGATGGCGTCGCTGGTCGACGCGGCGGACGCCTCCCGCGCCCGGGCGCACGAGGACGCGGTGGTCAAGGCGAAGGCCCTGGCCTCCCGCTTCGCCGCCTGAGGCGGCGGGGACCCTCGCGGGGACCGGGGCCGGGACCACGTCCGGGACCGACACGGACCCGCACGGACCCACCCGGACCGACCCGGAGACGACAGCGGGGCGGCGGGGCGCCGGCGAAGTGACCGCCGGCACCCCGCCGCCCCGTACTCCCGCCGCCCGCGCGAGCGCGGACGCGGACACACGAACTGACGACGCCTTACGTCAGAGGTTGACGCCGAAGTCCTGGGCGATGCCCCGCAGGCCGGACGCGTAGCCCTGGCCGACGGCCCGGAACTTCCACTCCGCCCCGTTGCGGTACAGCTCGCCGAAGACCATGGCGGTCTCGGTGGAGGCGTCCTCGGTGAGGTCGTAGCGGGCGATCTCGGCACCGCCGGCCTGGTTGACGACGCGGATGAACGCGTTGCGCACCTGGCCGAAGCTCTGCTGCCGGGTCTCGCCCTCGTAGATCGAGACCGGGAAGACGATCTTGTCCACCTCGGCGGGCACGGTGGCGAGGCCGACCTTGATCGCCTCGTCGTCGCCCTCGCCCTCACCGGTGAGGTTGTCCCCGGTGTGCTCGACCGAGCCGTCGGGGCTCTTGAGGTTGTTGAAGAAGATGAAGTGCTTGTCCGACACGACCTTGCCGGTCGCGTCCAGGAGCAGCGCGCTGGCATCGAGGTCGAAGTCCGCGCCGGTGGTGGTACGGACGTCCCAGCCCAGGCCGACGGTGACCGCCGTCAGTCCGGGGGCCTCCTTCGTCAGCGAGACATTGCCGCCCTTGGAGAGGCTGACACCCATGGTGGATCTCCCTGCTCGGTTCGGCGCGGGCCGCGCCGCTTGACGATTCCTTTGCCCAATGGCTCCAACGGACACCACCCTGCCCCGGTTCCCGTCCGGCTGCCACCGTGCACACCGCCACCGGGGGACAACGCGAAGGCCCCCGCCCCGGATCTCTCCGGGACGAGGGCCTTGCTCTTCACTGTGCGCGAGGGGGGAGTTGAACCCCCACGCCCTTTCGGGCACTGGAACCTGAATCCAGCGCGTCTGCCTATTCCGCCACCCGCGCATGGGTGCCGCCGTTGTGGTTCTCACACACTCCCCGGACCAGCCGGTCCGGGTGGTGCGGGAGCGCCTCCCGACATGCAGAAGATTAGCACGGCGCCCGTGGTGGAATCACATCCGTTTACCCCGGCCCGACCGCGGAAGGCGGGCTGTGGACAAGGGGGTCGACGGGGCGTTCCGGTGCGGGACACTGGGGACACTGGATCGAGTACGGATGAACCGGCGGCGACGATGCCGCATCTACCATCGCAAGGGGCAGGAGACGGGCAGGCACGGCGCCGTGTGAGGGTTGACACTGCCCGTCCGGGCAGGATCGGGGAACCAGCGTGTTTTTCCCGCGCGTGGATACGATCAGTAAGCAGTATCGGAAACGACTCGAAGGAACGGTCCCCAGGAGCCCCAGGCACTGTCCCGAGGAGCCCGAGGAACGCGAGAGACCCGAGGAAGGAGGTGCCCGGTGGGTGTACTGAAGCGCTTTGAGCAGCGGCTGGAGGGCATGGTGAACGGCACCTTCGCCAAGGTGTTCAAGAGCGAGGTGCAGCCCGTCGAGATCGCGGGCGCGCTCCAGCGCGAGTGCGACAACAACGCGACGATCTGGAACCGCGACCGCACCGTGGTGCCCAACGACTTCATCGTGGAACTGAGCGCGCCCGACTACGAGCGGCTCAGCCCGTACGCGGTGCAGCTCGGCGACGAGCTGGCCGGCATGGTCAAGGACTACGCCAAGCAGCAGCGCTACACCTTCATGGGCACCATCAAGGTCCACCTGGAACGCGCGGACGACCTCGACACCGGGCTGTACCGGGTCCGCAGCCGCACGCTCGCCTCCAGCGAGTCCCAGCACCCCCAGGGGCCGCCCCAGGGCGCCTACCAGCAGCAGGGCGCGCCCGCCCACCCCGGGCCCCGCGCCCCGCGCCCGCAGGGCGACCGGCCCGGCGCCCCGCAGCGCCCGGCGGGCCCGCCGCCGATGCCCGCCGCGCCGCCGCCGGGAGTGGCTCCCGTCACACGGCTGCCCGGCACCGGCGCCCCGGCCGGCTCCCCGGCGGCGCACGCCCGCCACTGGGTCGAGATCAACGGCAACCGGCACCAGATCTCCCGCGGGACCCTGGTCCTGGGCCGCTCCACCGAGGCCGACGTGCGGGTCGACGACCCCGGAGTCTCCCGCCGGCACTGCGAAATCCGGGTCGGCACCCCTTCCGTGGTCCAGGACCTCGGAAGTACGAACGGCATCGTGGTGGACGGGCAGCACACCCAGCGCGCTACGCTCCGCGACGGCTCCCGCATTGTCGTCGGGAGCACCACCATCGTGTACCGGCAAGCCGAAGGGTGAAGCGGGGGCAATGTCAGAGCTGACCCTGACGGTCATGCGGTTGGGTTTTCTCGCCGTACTGTGGCTGTTCGTCATCGTCGCGGTGCAGGTCATCCGCAGCGACCTGTTCGGAACCCGGGTGACCCAGCGCGGTGCGCGCAGAGGGGAGACCGCGTCCCGTCCGCCCCAGCAGCGCCAGCAGCAGGCGCCGGCGGCCCCGCGCGCGCAGCCGCAGAACAATCGGCAGCGCCGCGGCGCCCCCACCAAACTGGTGGTCGCCGAGGGCTCGCTGGCCGGCACCACGGTCGCCCTCCAGGGCCAGACGATCACCCTGGGCCGGGCGCACGACTCAACGATTGTGCTCGACGACGACTACGCGTCCAGTAGGCATGCCAGGATCTACCCCGACACCGACGGCCAGTGGATCGTCGAGGACCTGGGCTCCACGAACGGCACCTATCTGGACCGGAACCGGCTGACGACACCCACACCGGTCCCGCTGGGTGCGCCGATCCGCATCGGCAAGACCGTCATCGAGCTGCGGAAGTAGTCGCACAATGGGGCAGCGGAGCCACGACGCGCGAGCGAGAGGGTGGGCAGCGTGCGGATGTACCCGGAACCGACGGGGGAGGTACGCATGTCTCTGAGCCTGCGTTTCGCCGCCGGTTCGCACAAGGGCATGATCCGCGAGGGGAACGAGGACTCCGGTTACGCCGGCCCCCGTCTGCTCGCGATCGCCGACGGCATGGGCGGCCAGGCCGCCGGGGAGGTCGCCTCCTCCGAGGTGATCTCCACCATCGTCACGCTCGACGACGACATCCCCGGTTCCGACATCCTCACCTCGCTCGGTACCGCGGTCCAGCGCGCCAACGACCAGTTGCTGCACATGGTCCAGGAGGACCCGCAGCTGGAGGGCATGGGCACCACGCTCACCGCCCTGCTGTGGACCGGCCAGCGCCTCGGCCTGGTGCACGTCGGCGACTCGCGCGCGTACCTGCTGCGCGACGGCGTCCTCACCCAGATCACCCAGGACCACACCTGGGTGCAGCGGCTGGTCGACGAGGGCCGGATCACCGAGGAAGAGGCCACCACCCACCCGCAGCGCTCGCTGCTGATGCGGGCGCTGGGCAGCGGCGAGCACGTCGACCCCGACCTGTCGATCCGCGAGGTCCGGGTCGGCGACCGCTACCTGATCTGCTCCGACGGCCTGTCCGGCGTCGTCAGCGCGCAGACGCTGGAGGACACCCTCGCCGGGTACCAGGCGCCGCACGAGACCGTCCAGGAGCTGATCCAGCTCGCCCTGCGCGGCGGCGGCCCGGACAACATCACCTGCATCGTCGCGGACGTCCTGGACACCGACGACGGCGACACGCTGGCCGCGCAGCTCAACGACACCCCGGTGGTGGTCGGCGCGGTCGCCGAGACCCAGCTTCCGCTGAGCGACCCCCGCCACCTGGAGACCCCGCGGGCCGCGCCTCCGAACTGGGCCGCACCCCGCACCAGGCGGGCCCGTCCGGCACCTTCGGGCCGCCCGGCAGCGGCGACCCGGTGGGAGGCCCGCCGGGCTCCTTCGGCTCGTACGACGACGCCGACCTCGACAAGCACGGCAAGCCGCGCAAGTGGCTCAAGCGCAGCGTGATCGCGCTCGCCGTGCTCGCCGTGGTCGGCGGCGGCCTGTACGGGGGCTACGCGTGGACCCAGACGCAGTACTACGTCGGGGCGCGGGGCGACCATGTGGCCGTCTACCGCGGCATCGACCAGAAGCTGGTCGGCCTGAGCCTGTCGAAGGTGCACAACGACCGCAACGACATCAAGCTCAAGTACCTGCCCTCGTACCAGCAGAAGCAGGTCCAGGACACCATCGCCGTGAGCAGTCTCGGCCAGGCCGACGACAAGGCCGACGAGCTGGCCAAGCAGGCGAGCGTCTGCCAGAAGGTCGCCACCGCCAAGACCGTCGCGGACAAGGCCAAGAGCGCCGCGAAGAACGCCGAGAACAAGGTCGGCGGCGGCGCGGCCGCGACCGGCCCCGGCGCCAAGCCCGGCACCCCCCAGCCCGGCACCAAGAAGCCCACCCCGAGCGCCACCCCGACGACCGCCCCCACCCCGTCCCTGTCACCCGACGAGAAGACGCTGGCCCAGAGTTGCGGTACGGGCCAGCAGTAGACGCGGGAACAGCAGGAGGACCAGGAGGACCCGGCTCGTCATGAGCGCCAGCAATACCACCACCATCACCTCGATCGGCGCGCCCAACCGCCGTAACACCGAGCTGGCCATGCTGGTCTTCGCGGTGGCCATCCCCGTCTTCGCCTACGCCAACGCGGGGCTGGCCAAGCACGGCTCCGTGCCCGCCGGCCTGCTGGAGTACGGCGTCGGGCTCGGCGCCATCGCCGGGGTCGCCCACCTGCTGGTGCGCAAGTTCGCGCCGTACGCCGACCCGCTGATGCTGCCGATCGCCACCCTGCTCAACGGCCTCGGCCTGGTGCTGATCTGGCGCCTGGACCAGGAGCCGACGCTCGGCCGGGCGCTCGCGCCCAACCAGCTGATGTGGTCGGCGCTGGGCGTCGCGCTCTTCGCGGGCGTGCTGGTCTTCCTCAAGGACCACCGCATCCTCCAGCGGTACACGTACATCTCGATGATCGTGGCGCTCGCGCTGCTGATCGCGCCGATCTTCTTCCCCGGCGTCAACGGCGCGAAGATCTGGGTCACCCTGCCCGGGATCGGCTCGCTCCAGCCCGGTGAGTTCGCGAAGATCGTCATCACCGTCTTCTTCGCCGGCTACCTGATGGTCAAGCGGGACGCGCTGGCGCTGGCCAGCCGCCGCTTCATGGGGCTGTACCTGCCGCGCGGCCGCGACCTCGGCCCGATCCTGGTGATCTGGGCGGTGAGCATGCTGATCCTGGTCTTCGAGACCGACCTCGGCACCTCGCTGCTCTTCTTCGGCCTGTTCGTGGTCATGCTCTACGTCGCCACCGAGCGGACCAGCTGGATCGTCTTCGGCCTGCTGCTCAGCGCCGGCGGCGCGGTGTTCGTGTCGACCTTCGAGGCGCACGTCAGGGAGCGCGTGCACAACTGGCTGCACCCGCTGGCCCTCGTCAACGGCGGCGTCACCGAGACCGCCCAGACGATGTACGCCTTCGGCTCCGGCGGCCTGTTCGGCTCCGGCCTCGGCCAGGGCTACTCCCGGCTGATCGGCGGCATCGCCCCCAAGAGCGACTACATCCTGGCCACGGTCGGCGAGGAGCTGGGCCTGGCCGGTCTGATGGCCGTCCTGCTGCTCTACGGGCTGATGATCGAGCGCGGCATCCGTACCGCGCTGGCCGCCCGCGACCCGTTCGGCAAGCTGCTGGCGATCGGCCTGTCCGGCGGCTTCGCGCTCCAGGTCTTCGTCGTCGCCGGCGGCGTCACCGGCCTGATCCCGCTGACCGGTATGACCATGCCGTTCCTCGCCCAGGGCGGTTCGTCGGTGATCGCCAACTGGGCGCTGGTGGCGATCCTGCTGCGGATCAGCGACACCGCGCGGCGGCCGGCCCCCAGCCCCGCCCCCTCCCCCGACGCCGAAGCGACCCAGGTGGTGCGTACCCAGTGAACAAGCCCCTGCGACGGGTCTCCGTCTTCTGCGGCCTGCTCGTGCTGGCCCTGCTGCTGCGCGTGAACTACGTGCAGTTCGTGCAGGCCGACCAGCTCTCCAACGACCCGCACAACCGCCGGGTGGCCATCAACCAGTACGCCCAGCCGCGCGGCGACGTCATCGTCGGCGGCAAGGCGGTCACCGGCCACGCCACGACCAACGGCAGCGACTTCAAGTACAAGCGCACCTACACCGACGGGCCGATGTGGGCGCCGGTGACCGGCTACGCCTCGCAGGCGTACGGCACGTCCCTGCTGGAGGGCGTCGACGACAAGTTCCTCACCGGGGACGACGACCGGCTGTTCTTCAACCGCACCATCGACCTGCTCACCGGCAAGGAGAAGCAGGGCGGCAACGTCGTCACCACGCTCAACGCCAAGGCGCAGGCGGCCGCGTTCAAGGGGCTGGGGGACAAGAAGGGCGCGGTGGCGGCGATAGACCCGCGCACCGGCGCGATCCTCGCCCTGGCGAGCACCCCGTCGTACGACCCCTCGTCGCTTCGCCGGCAACTCGCTGACCGACGAGAAGCACTGGAACGGTCTGCAGAAGGCGAACGACCCCGACGACCCGATGCTGAACCGGGCGCTGCGCCAGACCTATCCGCCCGGTTCGACGTTCAAGCTGGTCACGGCGGCGGCGGCGCTCCAGCACGGCAAGGCGAGCGACGTCGACCAGCAGACGACCT
The DNA here is from genome assembly GCA_963820715.1 of uncultured Actinomycetota bacterium. Lineage (GTDB taxonomy): Bacteria > Actinomycetota > Actinomycetes > Streptomycetales > Streptomycetaceae > Actinacidiphila. Next base: position 257,585 of record CAWGAU010000020.1, read on the forward strand.
CGCCCGACCCGTACATGCTGCCCGGGACCAGGACGCCGCTGAAGAACGAGGGCAACATCCCCTGCAAGAACGCCACGCTGCGGGTCGCCCTCCAGTACTCGTGCAACACGGTCTTCGGCAAGCTCGGCGTGCGAGGTCGGCCTGAAGGACATGACCGACGAGGCCGAGCAGTTCGGCTTCAACAAGGAGCACACCATCCCGGTCCGCGCCGACGCGAGCAACTTCGACACGAAGATGTCGCCCGACCAGGTCGCGCTCTCCTCCATCGGCCAGTACGACACCGCGGCCACCCCGCTCCAGATGGCCATGGTCGCCTCGGCGATCGCCAACAACGGCAAGCTGATGCAGCCGTACGAGGTGGACAAGCTGGTCGCGCCGAACCTGAACACGATCGCGCAGACCAGCCCCAGCGAGCTGAGCCAGCCGCTCACGCCGGAGAACGCGCAGAAGCTCCAGTCGATGATGGAGACCGTCGTGAACTCCGGCACCGGAAGCAACGCCAAGATCCCCGGCGTCAGGGTCGGCGGCAAGACCGGCACCGCGCAGAACGGTGTGGACAACAAGGGGACCCCGTACGCCTGGTTCGTCTCCTACGCGATGACCGACCAGGGTTCGCCGGTCGCGGTGGCCGTCGTCGTCGAGGACGCCTCCGCCAACCGGGACGACATCTCCGGTGGCGGCTTCGCCGCGCCGATCGCCAAGAAGGTCATGGAGGCGGTCCTCAACAAGTGAGACAAGCGTCACGCCCGGTCCCGCGCGGGGCGCAGATACCGGTCAGGTATCGGCGGACGGACCGGGCCCGGGTTGCGCGGGACACGCCCGGTAGCGTATGCCCGAGCAGGCGCAGGGCATGGCTTCACGCTATTGGGTCGAGTTTCGGTTGAGAACGGGTTTGAGGAGAGGGCATAGCTATGGAAGAGCCGCGTCGCCTCGGCGGCCGGTACGAGCTGGGCTCGGTGCTCGGCCGCGGTGGCATGGCCGAGGTGTACCTCGCGCACGACACCCGCCTCGGCCGCACCGTCGCCGTGAAGACGCTCCGGGTGGACCTCGCCCGCGATCCGTCCTTCCAGGCCCGGTTCCGCCGTGAGGCCCAGTCGGCCGCCTCGCTCAACCACCCGTCGATCGTCGCCGTGTACGACACCGGTGAGGACTACGTCGACGGGGTCTCCATCCCGTACATCGTCATGGAGTACGTGGACGGCTCCACCCTGCGCGAGCTGCTGCACTCCGGCCGCAAGCTGCTGCCCGAGCGGTCGCTGGAGATGACCGTCGGCATCCTCCAGGCGCTGGAGTACAGCCACCGGGCCGGCATCGTGCACCGCGACATCAAGCCCGCGAACGTCATGCTGACCCGGACCGGCCAGGTCAAGGTCATGGACTTCGGCATCGCCCGCGCCATGGGCGACTCCGGCATGACCATGACGCAGACCGCGGCCGTGATCGGCACCGCCCAGTACCTCTCGCCCGAGCAGGCCAAGGGCGAGCAGGTCGACGCGCGCTCCGACCTGTACTCCACCGGCTGCCTGCTCTACGAGCTGCTGACCGTGCGCCCGCCGTTCGTCGGCGACTCGCCGGTCGCGGTGGCCTACCAGCACGTGCGCGAGGAGCCGCAGCCGCCGTCGGTGTACGACCCCGAGGTCACGCCGGCGATGGACGCCATCGTGCTCAAGGCGCTGACGAAGGACCCGAACTACCGCTACCAGTCGGCCGACGAGATGCGGGCCGACGTCGAGGCGGCGCTGGACGGCCAGCCGGTCGGCGCCACCGCGGCGATGGGCGCGGCCGGCTACGGCTACCCGCACGGCTACGGCGACGGCGCGGCCACCACGGCGATGCCGCCGCAGCAGGACTCCACCTCGATGCTGCCGCCGATGCGCGAGGACGACGGCGGCTACGGCTACGACGACCGCCCGGACCGGCGGCGCCAGAAGAAGAGCGGCAACACCTCCACGGTGCTGCTGGTCATCGCGGGCGTCCTGGTGCTGATCGGCGCGATCTTCCTCGGCAAGGCGCTGTTCGGCGGCTCCCCCGCGTCCGGCGGGAGCAATCTGCCGAACTTCGTGAACAGCACGCTGAGCGACGCCCAGGCCAAGGCGGCCGAACGTCGACCTGAAGCTCGTCCAGGGGCCGGCGACCTTCTGCCCCGACGTCGACAAGGGCATGGTCTGCAAGCAGAACCCGGCCGCGGACTCGCCGATCCCGTCCGACAAGACGGTCACCGTCAACCTGTCCAAGGGCGCGCCGCCGGTCGAGGTGCCGGACGTGCGCAACGACAAGGTGAGCGACGCGGAGGCGGAGCTGACCGCGAAGGGCTTCCAGTTCACGGAGAAGGACAAGGCGTCCACCACGCAGACGCCCGGCACCGTCCTCTCCCAGAACCCGGCGCCCGGCTCCAAGCAGCCCAAGGGCACGAGCATCACGCTGACCGTGGCGCAGGCCCCGAAGCAGGTCACGCCGACCAACGTCAAGGGCTTCACCTACGACCAGGCGGTGCAGGCGCTCAAGGCACAGGGCTTCACCAACATCGTCAAGGACAGCAACCAGGTCGCGTCCACCGAGACCCCGGCCGGCAGCGTCGTCAGCCAGACGCCCGACCCGGGCGCGGGCGACCAGTCGCTGGACACCCAGATCGTGCTGACGCTGTCGTCCGGGGCCCCGCAGTCCCGCAGCCGCCGGCCGACGATGCCGGGTGACCTCATCGGGCAGACGGTCGGCGCCGCCCGCGCCGAGCTGCAAGCGCTGAACCTGAACCTCCAGATCACGGTGCAGGGTCCGGCGGGCGGCCAGCCCGGTGACAACGCCAAGGTCTTCCAGGTCGACCCGGGAGCGGGCACCCAGCTCCAGGAGGGCCAGCCGGTCACGCTCATGGCGATCGGCGGCAGGTGGGGGCGGCCAGTAGCCGCACCGCGCCGGCAGGACCCAGCGATCTGCTGGCCGGCACCTGCGCAGCGCTGCGGAACGACGCCGCCGGTCGCGGCTACCTCAGCTCGGCCGGCGGCGTGCGTTGCGCGTCGACCTTCTGGGTGCGGACCAGCTCGCCCCAGACGACGTAGCGGTAGAGCGAGGTGTAGACCGGGCGTGCAGGTCGTGAGGGTGATGTAGCGGCCCGGCTTGGTCTTGCCGGACTCCTTGGGGACCTGGTCGGTCACGGCGACGTTGTACTTCGAGGTCTGGTCGAGCACCTTGTAGACCTTGTAGACGTACCAGGTGTCCTTGGACTCGAAGACGACCGGGTCGCCGGTGTGGATCTTGTTGATGTCGTGGAACTTGGCGCCGTGGCCGTCGCGGTGCGCGGCGAGCGTGAAGTTGCCGATGGAGTCCCACGGCATCGCGGCCGGTGTCGGGTCGGTGTAGTAGCCGGCCACGCCCTCGTTGAGGACGTCGGTGGAGGTGCCCTTCTTGACCAGCACCTCGTAGTGCCTGCCCATCGCCGGGCACGTGCAGGAAGCCGATGCCGTCCTTGGTGTCCAGGCCGCGCGGGCGGGCCTGGTGGCCGGTGCCGCCGGTCGGGCTCTGCGCCCACTCCTGGCGGACCTTCGGCGCTCGCCTTCCGCTCGTGCCGGTCGGCGATGACGTTCGTCCACCACAGCGAGTAGACGACGAACAGCGCGAGGACGAGCCCCACGGTGATCAGCATCTCGCCGATCACGCTGATGACGGCCGCGACGCGTCCCCGTCGCCCTGGCCCTTGCCGGAAGTCCCGTCGGTCGTCACGCTGTTCCGTTCTGTGTCGCTGCGGCTCCGCCGCCGGGCCCGGGTCAGCCATTGACCAGCGCGTCGGGCTTGCCCTTGCTGCGCGGCCGCTCCTCGATCAGCTTGCCCCACACGATCAGCCGGTTGGTGCTGGTGAACTCGGGTGTGCAGGTGGTGAGGGTGAGGTAGCGGCCGGGCTGTGGTGAAGCCGGAGCCGACCGGGATCGGCTGGAGCACGCTGGTGTTGCTCGGCGGGGTGGACGCCAGCGAACTGGTGATCTGGTAGGTGTAGTACGTGTTGGACGTCTCGACCACCACCTTGTCACCGGGCACGAGGCGATTGATGTAGCGGAAGGGCTCGCCGTGGGTGTTGCGGTGGGCGGCGACCGCGAAGTTGCCGGTCTTGTCCCACGGCATCGCGGTGTTCAGGGCGCCGTCGTAGTGCCCGATCATGCCCTTGTCGAGCACATGTGTGCTTGTCGACGCCCTGCGCGATGGGCGCCTTGACGTCCAGCTTGGGGATGTACATGATCGCGAAGCCCTGGCCGGGCGAGAAGGTGCCGGGCACGCGGTTGGGGTCCTTCTGGTCGGTGTTCCACTGCTGTTCGAGCTTGTTCGGACGCCCTGGCGGCCTGCGCGTGCGCCCGGACGTTGGTCCACCACAGCTGGTAGGTGACGAACAGCAGCATCAGCACGCCGATGGTGATGAACAGCTCGCCGACGATCCGGCTCGCCACCACCGCGGGGCTCTCCTTGGCGGCCTGCGCGGCCCGGCGCGCCTCGACCCGGCTCAGCGGCGCGGACGCCTCCTGACCGGCCCCGGCGCGGTCCGGGGGTACGGTTGCGCGCCCGGTGGCCGCCTCCGCCACTCCTGGCCGCCTTCCGCCTGGCCGCCCGCCCGCCGTCCCCCGCCGGTGCCGCGTCCGCGGCCGGCTCGTGCGCCGCCCCGCTCTGCGAGTCCTCCACCGGCTCGGGAACCAGCGGCAGCCGCGCGGTCTCGTCGAGCGCGGCGGGCTCCGGCCGCAGGAAGTCCTGCGGGACGGCGGGCCCGGGTCGTACGTAGGCGTCCGGCGCCGCGGGCCCGGGCTGTCCGTAGGTTTCGCTGGCCGCTACGGGCTGCGGCTGCGGCGGCGCCTGCTGGTTCATCCCGGGGGCGCGGAACCACGGGGACATCGGGTCGGCGGACCCGTCCGGCGGGGCGGGGGCCTGCGGCCTGGTGGTGCGTCCGGGACCGCCGGGGGGCGGCCGGGCAGCGGGTCGTTGAGCGGGTCGTCCAACTGCCCGACGACCTGCTCGAACTGCCCGGTGTCTCGTAGGACATCGGGCCGTCGGCGGGACGCTCCGGCCGGAGCGTGGTCACGCCCCGGCCCTCCCGGTAGGACTGCCCGCCCCGACCACCGGCGCCAGCCCGTGCGAACGGTCGACCGCGCCCGGATCGCCGCATTCGGCGAGCCAGTTGGCGAGCATCCGGTGCCCCCATTCGGTGAGCACCGACTCGGGGTGGAACTGCACTCCCTCGACGGCGGCGTCGCGGTGCCGAAGCCCCATGATGATCCCGTTCTCCGTCCAGGCGGTGACCCGAAGTTCGTCGGGCAGGGTGTCCCGGTCGACCGCGAGCGAGTGGTAGCGGGTCGCGGTGAAGGGCGTCGGCAGCCCCGCGAACACCCCGGACCCGTCGTGCTCCACCAACGACGTCTTGCCGTGCAGCAGTTCCGGCGCGCGGCCGACGACCCCGCCGTACGCCACCGCCATGGACTGCACACCCAGGCAGACGCCGAAGACGGGCACCGCGGTTTCCGCGCAGTGCCGCACCATGTCGACGCAGACCCCGGCCTCCTCGGGGGTGCCGGGGCCGGGGGAGAGCAGGACGCCGTCGAACCCGTCGCCGCGCGTGCGCGAGTTCGACCTCGTCGTTGCGGAGCACCTCGCACTCGGCGCCGAGCTGGTAGAGGTACTGGACGAGGTTGAAGACGAAGCGAGTCGTAGTTGTCGACCACGAGGATGCGTGCGCTCATCGGACGGCGGCCACCCCGCTCAGCACGCCCAGGCCGTCATTGCTGTCCACGGTCACGTCGTTGAAGGGCAGCAGCGGCTCGGCCCACGGGAACACGTACTGGAACAGGACGTAGACGACCGCGAGCGCCAGGACGAGGCAGAGCGCGGACCTCGCCCACGCGTTGCCCGGCAGATGCCGCCAGATCCAGCCGTACATACGGTGCCTTCCTCGTGTGTCCCCGGAACAGAGTAAAGGGAGATCGGCGGCGAAGGGGGGCCACCGGGACAAAGCTTGGGCATGCTTCAACGCGGTGTTTCCACAGGTTTCGCGTAGTGGAGGTCGACCGCGCCGGTGTAGCCGGGCAGCGTCGTCCTCCGGTCGGCGGCGACCTTCCAGCCGAGGCCGTACGCCTGTACGTACTGCAGGTAGTTCTGGATCGCGGGGCTGTCGTGCAGGCCCTTGCGGAGCTCGGCCTGGTCGCCGACGGCCGTGATGCGGTAGGGCGGTGAGTACACGCGGCCCTGGAGGATCAGGGTGTTGCCGACGCAGCGCACCGCGCTGGTGGAGATCAGCCGCTGGTCCATGACCCGGATCGCCACGGCGCCGCCCTGCCACAGCGCGTTGACCACGGCCTGGAGGTCCTGCTGATGGATGACCAGGTCGTTCGGCTGCGGGTCGGGGACGCCGGGGACGAGCGGGGTGGCGTTGGGCGGGGCGTCGTCGAGGGTGACCTCGATCGCCGGGCCGCTGACCGCGGTGGTGCCGGCCCGCTGGTCCAGGACGTCGGTCCGCCGGCGCTCGGCGGGGCTCAGTCCGCTGCCCTGCCGGGTCAGCCGGTCGACGGCGGAGCGCTCGCCGGACAGCTGCCGGTCGAGCCTCGCGTTGGCGTCGTTCTTCTTACGGACGGTGTCCGAAAGCTTCGGAAGGGGGTCGTCGCTGCGGATGTCGACGCCCTTGGCCGTGTCGAAACTCGTCCAGAAGATCAGTCCGGCCAGCGCGAAGACTCCCGCACTGAGCACTCGCAGCGCTACGGTGCGGTGGACAGAACGGGAGGGAGGGGTGGGCGGGGTGCCACCGGAAACGGTCACCAAATACCCTGCTCCTTACAACCCGAGAAGGCACTACGCTAACGGACGCCCGGGAGCGGCAGTGCCGCCACATGCCCCCATATCCGCCCGGCTCTCCCTCAGCACCCGCGCGGTTACGCAGCGCATCGACAGGAGTGTTCCTCGTGCCGAAGTCACGGATCCGCAAGAAGGCCGACTTCACCCCGCCGCCGGCCAAGACCGCCACGGCCATAAAGCTCGGAGGGCGCGGCTGGGTCGCGCCACTGATGCTGGCCTTCTTCGTCGTCGGGCTGGCGTGGATCGTCCTGTTCTACGTCACCCAGGGCAGCCTGCCGGTGGACGCCCTCGGCAACTGGAACATCGTGGTCGGCTTCGGCTTCATCGCCGGCGGGTTCGTCGTCTCCACCCAGTGGAAGTAGCTTGTCCACACGGTTATCCACAGTGGGGAAAAGGTCAGAAGATCTGTGGATAACCTCTACGAGGTTGACGCTGGTACGACCGGTGGCCGGATCGTCGGCCACCGGTCTTTCGTTGATCTTGCAGGGAAAACCCTGGCAGGTGACCCTCCGCACAGCAGTTCCCACGTGTTGTGCACACCGCGCGGCCGGGCACCGTCCTGCTGTGGATAACGTGTGATCAACGCCAGGGACACGGGTGGCGCAGTGGGTTATGGAGTGACCTGCGCCACAGCGATCACGATGAGGATCAGGGACACCGCGAGCACCGCCGCCGCCGTCCCCCACTGCACCAGGTCACGGCGCTCCCGCGGCGCGTAGAGCATCCCTATGGCCACCACCGTGCCGGCGATCAGACCGCCGATGTGCGCCTGCCAGCTCACGTTGGCCCAGGTGAAACTGAACAGGATGTTCAGCCCGAGCAGGATCAGGATCGGCCGCATGTCGTACCGCAGCCGGCGCACGTAGACCGCGGTGGCGCCGAAGAGGCCGAAGATCGCGCCCGAGGCGCCGAGGGTCAGCGTGTCCGGGGTGATCAGCAGCACCGCGGCGCTGGCACCGAGGGCGGAGACGAAGTAGAGCGCGCTGTAGCGGGCGCGGCCGAGCCGCTGCTCCAGCGGGGCGCCGATCCACCACAGCGACAGCATGTTGAAGCCGATGTGCGCGTAGTTCGTCCGGTCGTGCAGGAAGGCCGAGGTCAGCACCCGGTACCACTGGCCGTCGGCGGCGCCCCCGCAGATGTGCCCGAACCGCGGCGGCGCGCACACCGCGTACAGGCCCAGGTCGCGCACCAGCCGGTCGCCCATGATCAGCTCCAGCACGAACACCGCGATGTTGACCGCGATGAGCAGCTTGGTGATCAGGAAGGGGTCGCCCGCGGAGGCCCGGCCGCCCGCGACCGTGCGCGGCGCCTGGGTGTGCCGGTGGTCGGCCTGCGCGACGCACTCCGGGCACTGGAAGCCGACCGAGGCGCTGACCATGCAGGCGGGGCAGATCGGCCGCTCGCAGCGCGTGCAGCGAATGCCGGTCTCCCGGTCCGGATGCCGGTAGCAGCAGACCGCCTGGTCCATGTAGCCCACTCCCCTGATGATGCGGCGCCCGCCGCACTCGCGTCGCGCGCCCCGCCCACTTGTACGTGCGGGCGGGGCGCGGCGTTCCCGAGGTACGGCCCCCGAGCGTACGGGAGGCGATGTCGAAGCGTACGGGATGGGGCTTCAGGAGGTGAGCCGCTCCACCACCACGGTCTCGATCACGACGTCGTCCAGCGGGCGGTCGGTGCGCGGGTTGGTCGGGGTGCCGACGATGGAGTCCACCACCTTCTTGCCTGGCGTCGTCCGCGACCTCGCCGAAGATGGTGTGCTTGCGGGTCAGCCAGGTGGTGGGCGCGACCGTGATGAAGAACTGCGAGCCGTTGGTGTGCTGGCCCGCGTTGGCCATGGCCAGCAGGTACGGCCGGTCGAAGGCCAGGTCGGGGTGGAACTCGTCGGCGAACTCGTAGCCGGGGCCGCCGGTGCCGTTCCCCAGCGGGTCGCCGCCCTGGATCATGAAGCCGGAGAGCACCCGGTGGAAGACCGTGCCGTCGTACAGCTTGCCGTGCGACGGCGTTGCCGGTCCGCGGGTCGGTCCACTCCCGCGTGCCCGTCGGCGAGTCCGACGAAGTTGGCGACGGTCTTCGGCGCGTGGTTCGGCAGCAGCCGGATCACGATGTCGCCGTGGTTGGTCCTCAGGGTGGCGTAGAGCTGCTCGGCCACGGTCTACCTTCCATAGTCTTCGCTGACAGGGGACAAATCCTTGCACGGACCGGTCACCGGTGATCGTGCGGTGCCCAACGCGGTCGGAACCGCACCGCACGAAACAGGACCGCTGACCCGGATGCCCTGCCGCACATGCCGTACCCGGGGCGGCCAGGCATGATTTCGAAACGGGCGGAAAGGCGAAAACCGTACGCCACCGAGCCACCGAGGAGGAGGTTCCTGTGACCCGCATCGACAGCGTGCGCCACGCGACCGACGTGACGAAGGACAGCGTGCGGCACGCCGCGGAGGTGGCGGCACCGTACGCGAGCACGGCCAGGGACGGTGTGCGGCAGGCCGCCGAGGCGGCGGCGCCGTACGCGAACACCGCCATGGACAGCGCCGTGCAGTACAGCAGGATGGCCGGTGCCTACGGACGCCAGGCCGGCGCCCTCGCCAGGCAGAGCTACGACGACAAGCTGGCGGCCAAGGTCGAGCAGGCCGCCGAGCAGGCATGGGCCGCGGTGCCGCCCAAGGCCGCGAACGCGGTGGAGACCGCCGCCAAGAGCACCCGCAAGGGCGCGAAGGCGGCCGCCCGGCTACACCGTGCCGCGGGTGGGCGCGGCCGTGGCCGTGACGCGCGCCGTCGCGGGCCCGGCCCGCGACGAGGTGGTACTGCGCGGCGGCGCGGCCCTTCAGGCGCTGCGCGGCCAGGTGTCCGCCGCCGAGATCGACCGGCTGGTACGGCGCAGGATTCGCCGGGAGCGGGCCGGCCGCGCCGCCCGCGACGTGGTGCTCCTGGCCGCGGCGTGCGGCGCCGCGGTGGCCGCCTGGAAGTGGTGGAACAAGCAGAACAACCCGGAGTGGCTGGTGGAGCCGTCCGAGCCGACCGAGGTCGGCGACCGGGCGTCGATGAACGGCAGCGGCACGCTGACCGTCGTCGAGCCGCTGGACGGCGACCCCTCGCTCAACGGGTCGTCGGCGAAGATCGACCAGGTGGACGGCTCGGCCGGGGCCGCGGGGCTCTCGACCCCGAGGTGGAGGCCAAGCAGGCCGACGCCGACCGCGAGCGGTCCGACGGCCGGGACATGCCCCCGGACGAGGACGGCGACCGCTGAGGGCCGTCCGTCCCGCGTCCGGAGGCCGGCGGCAGGCGTGGCGGGCACCGCGGGTTCCGCCGGGCTAGTTACCGGTATTGGGACTGGACCGGCTGGTTCTGTGCGGCAGCCGGTCCCGCCTGCGCCGCCCGCGCCGTCCCGGGAGCCTCCGCTGCGTCCGTGCCGTCCCCTCCGTCCCCGCCGTGCTGGTCGAGCACGGCCGGGACGTTCCTGAGCGCGTACAGGGTCCCGAACGCGGCCACCAGCATGATCGCGGCGGCGATCAGCGTGGTGGTGTGCAGGCTGTCGGTGTACGCCAGCCGGGCCGCGTGCACGACCCGCCGTCCGGTCGCCCCCGCCATGCCGCCGCCGGTCCGCATCCCGCCGCTCACCGACTCGCGGGCCGCCGCGCTCTGCCCGCCGCTCAGCCCGGCGGGCAGCTTCAGGTCGCTGCGGTAGACCGCGCCGAGCACCGAGCCGAGCACCGCGATGCCGAGCGCGCTGCCCAGCTCCATCCCGGTCTCGGAGATCGCGGCCGCCGTGCCGACCCGGGTCCGGGGCACGCTGGCCAGGATGGTGTCGGAGGTGACGGCGAAGGTGAAGATGACGCCGACGCCGTTGACCACCAGGATCGGCAGCAGCGCCCAGTAGCCGGTGTGCAGCCCGACCCGGCCGAGGGCGGCGGTGCTCACGGCCAGCAGCACCAGGCCGAGCGCCACGGTGCGGGCCCGGCCGATCCGCGCGATCAGCACGGTGGACAGCGGCGCCGCGAAGGCCGCGGACAGCGGGCCCGGCAGCAGCGCGAGACCCGCGGTGAGCGGCGACCAGCCCCGTACGTCCTGGAAGTACAGCGAGCAGCCCAGCGACAGCGTGGACGCGGTGAACATCGTGACCACGTTGGAGGCGAGCGCGCCGGAGAACGCGGGGTCGCGGAAGAGCTCCATGTCCAGCAGGGGTTCGGCGATCCTGGTCTGCCGGCGCACGAACGCGACGAGGGCGGCGGCGCCGACCGCGGCGCTGATCCACACGGCCGGGTCGTGCACGCCGTTGCGGGCGCCGGTCTTGATCGCGTAGATGACGCCGAGCATGCCGGCGATCGACAGCGGCACGCTGATCCAGTCCAGCCGGCCCGGGTGCGGGTTGCGCGACTCCGGCAGTACGAACACGCCCGCGACCAGGACCAGCGCCATCAGCGGCACGTTGATCAGGAAGACCGAGCCCCACCAGAAGTGGTCGAGCAGCAGGCCGCCGACGACCGGGCCGAGCGCGAAGCTGGCGGCGCCCACCCCGCTGCTGACGCCGATCGCGGTGGTGCGCTCCTTGGGGTCGGTGAAGGAGCTGCGGACCAGGGACAGCGTCGACGGCATGATGGTGGCGCCCGCCACGCCCAGCAGCGCCCGGGCGGCGATCAGCATCTCGGGGCTGCTCGCGTACGCGGTGAGCGCGGAGGCGGCGCCGAAGGCCGCGACGCCCATCAGCAGCAGCCGCTTGCGGCCGATCCGGTCGCCCAGGTTGCCCGCGACGATCAGCAGGCCGCCCAGCGCGAAGCCGTAGACGTCCACGATCCACAGCAACTGGGTGGAGGACGGGTCGAGCTGTCTCGCCAGCGAGGGCACGGCGTAGTTGAGGACACTGTTGTCGATGCCCAGCAGGGCGGCGGCCACGCAGCAGATGGCCAGCACCGCCCAGCGGCGCGGATTCTGCTCGTCACGCTGCCCGACCGGGGCGCCCGAGGACTCTTGGGAGTGCGTCTTCTTCGTCATGCCCCGAGGCTGCGCGACCCCCCTGACCGCCCCCTGACGACCCCCGCACCGCCCACTGACAGACGCGGACCGCAGTCCCGGCCGACCGACCACGCCCTGGCCGGAGCCCTTGGGGCCGCGAGCAACCGCGCGCCCAACCCTCCACCGACCGATGACCCGCCAACAGCCACACCCACCCCCAGGCCGGGGTTCTCAGGGGCGCGAGCAACCGCGCGCCCAGCCCTCCACCGGCCACGGGTGGGCCCACGACCACAGCCACCCACCCACCCACCCACCGAGAAAATCCCCACCCCACCCCCGGAGGGATCAGCTCGGGTCGTCCGCCCCCGCCCCCACCAGGAAATCCGTCACCGCGGCGATCGCCTCGTCCCGGGTCAGCCGTGCGGCACGGGCACGGGCGGGCTCGTAGGCGGCCTCGCCCAGGGCGGCGCGGGCCGCGGTGGCCGTCGCGGTGGCGTCCGGGCCGGCCGGGGGACCGCCGCGCAGGGCCTGGGCGGCGCCGAGCAGGACGGCGGCGCGGCGCGGGTCCCCCGTCAGGACGGCGAGCCCGGCCGCGGCCTCCGCGGCGAGCGAGCCGGCCAGCGGGAAGTGCAGGCTGACGCCCTCACCGGTGGCCGCGGCCAGGAAGCGGGCCCGGGCCTCGTCGGCGTCGCCCTCGGCGACCGAGATCCGGCCGAGGGCGACGAGCACCGCGGAGCGCGTGCTGTTGCTGGAGAACCAGCCGATCGGGCACTCCGCGAGCGCCTGCTCGCACAGCTCCCGGGCGGTGGACAGGTCGCCGCGCAGCCGGGCGGCCTCGGCGAGCCCGAGATGCGCCATCGCCAGCGTCTCGGGGGCGCCGGCCCGGCGGGAGAGCTCCACGGCCCGCTCGCAGTACGCGGCCGCCGCCTGGTGGTCGCCCGCCCGCAGGCTGTAGGCGGCGCGGTTGCAGAGCAGGTCGGCCATGTCCAGGACGGAGTCCAGCTCCTCGGCGAGCAGCAGCGCCCGGCCGAGCAGGGCGACGGCGTCCTGGAGTTCGCCCCGGTAGTCGGCGAGGTCGGCGAGCACGTTGAGGCACGTGATCATGCCCCAGCGGTCGCCGAGCCGGCGGAAGCCGTCGAGGGCGATCTCGCAGTCGCGCTGCGCCGCCTCCGTGTCGGCCGCGACCAGCCAGGACTGGAAGCCGGCGCCGAGGTGGCCGAGCGCCCGGTACCAGGGGTCGTCGAGGTCGGCGAGGAAGTCCTCCAGGACGGCCATGGTGTCCACGCCCTCGTCCGGCACACCGGCGAACGGCGCCCACAGCAAGGTGAGCGCGGGAAAGCGCCGCGAGACCCGGTTCATCGCGTCCACCACCCGGGTCGCGACCGCCACGTGCTCGGCGTAGTCCCCCGCGTCGGAGAGCGTGCTGACCACGGCCATCACGCACAGCGCGTACTCCTCCTCCATGCCCTCCGGCGGGTTCGGCCCGATCGCGGCGAGCACCTGCCGGGCGGGCTCGACGCCCTCGTGCCGCACCCCGCGCAGCAGCCAGTAGGAGGACAGCGCCGCGACCAGCCGCATCACGGACCGGACGTCCCCGGCGGCGAGACCGCGGTGCAGGGCCGCCTGGAGGTTGTCCCGGTCGTCGGAGAGCAGCCGTAGCCACTCCAACTGCTCGGCGCTGCGCAGATGCGGGTCGGCGGCGAGCGCGAAGTCGAGGAAGTACCCGAGGTGGGCGCGCAGGGTGCGGTCGCTCTCGCCCGCCTCGGCGAGCCGCTCGGCGCCGTACGCGCGGATCGACTCCAGCATCCGGTAGCGGACCCGGCCCGAGCCGTCCGGCTGCTGGGCCACCACGAGGGACTTCTCGACCAGCGCGGCCACCAGGTCGAGGACGTCCTCGGGCGCGATCCCGGCCGCGGTGGCGCCGCCCTCGGCGTCGTCCCGGTCGGCGCAGACCGCCTCGGCCGCGGCCAGCGTCCAGCCGCCGGCGAAGACGGAGGCCCGGCGCAGCACCGCCCGCTCGTCGTCGGGCAGCAGCTCCCAGCTCCAGTCGACGACCCCGCGCAGGGTGCGCTGGCGCGGCTGCGCGGTGCGGCTGCCGCGGGACAGCAGCCGGAAGAGCGCGTCGGGCCGCACACCGAGGCTGTACGGGGCGCCGTCGTCGGGCAGCGCGCCGAGCCGTGCGGCGATGTCGGTGACCGACAGGGACCGCAGCCGGGCGGCGGCCAGCTCGATGGCCAGCGGCAGGCCGTCGAGCGCGGTGCACAGCCTCAGTACGGCGTCCGCGGTGCCGGGATCGGCCACCGGGTCGAAGTCGGGGCGTACGGCGGCGGCCCGCTCGGCGAAGAGCCGCACGGCGGGGGAGGCGAGCACCCGGTCGCGGCCGTCGCCGGGCCGGGGCAGCGCGAGCGTGGGCACCGGGCAGAGCGCCTCCCCGGTGATGCCGAGCGCTTCGCGACTGGTGGCGAGGATACGCAGGCCCGGTGAGCCGGACAGCAGCCGCTCGGCGAGCAACGCGGCCTCGGCGACGACGTGTTCGCAGTTGTCCAGTACAAGCAGCAGGTCGCGGCCGTCCAGGGCGGCGGTGATGCGTGCGACGGGGTCGGGCGGCGGCGCGGCGCCCGCGCCCGGGGCCGCGTGGGCGCCGCCGGGCAGCAGGCCGCCCTCCCGCAGCCCGAGCGCGCCGAGTACGGCCTGCGGAAGTTCGGCCCCCGCGGTGAGGCCGGCCAGCTCCACGAACGTGGCGTCGTACGGGTGCCGTCCGGCCGCCTCGACCGCGAGCCGGGTCTTTCCGGCGCCACCGGGCCCGGTCAGGGTGACCAGCCGGCCCTGCGCCAACTGCTCGCCGATCCGGTCGAGTTCCGCCGCCCGTCCGACGAAACTGGTGAGCGGGGCGGGCAGCTCATGGCGGGGAGCGGCGCTTGGCGGCGGTGTTTCACGTGGAACACCGCCGCCTGCCGCTGTTTCACGTGGAACCATCCCGTTCTGCGATGTTCCACGTGAAACATTCCCACCGGGCAGCAGCGCCGGATCGGCCCGCAGCACCGCGAGGTGGACGGCCGCCAGTTCCGCCCCCGGGTCCGCGCCGAGCGAGTCGGCCAGCTCCCGCCGCGCCGCTTCGTACGCCTCAAGTGCCTCGCTCTGCCGTCCACTTCCGTACAGCGCCCGCATCAACTGCCCGCGCAGCCGCTCCCGTAGCGGATGGACGGCGACCAACTCGCCCAGTTCGGCGACCAGTCCGCGGTGCCGGCCGAGGGTGAGGTCCGCTTCGATCCGGTCCTCCACGGCGCCGAGCCGCAACTCCTCCAGCCGCACGGCCTGTGCGGGGGCGAACGGCGCCTCCCCGACGTCGGCGAGGGCGGGGCCCCGCCACAGCTCCAGCGCGTCCCGCAGCAGCCCCGCGGCCCGCTCCGGCTCGCCCGCGCCCAGCGCGTCCCGGCCCTCCCCGGCCAGCCGCTGGAAACGGTGCGCGTCCACCGCGTCCCGGTCGACGGCCAGCCGGTACCCGGCGGGGTGCCCCTCGATCGCCACCGGCAGCACCTGCCGCAGCCGGGAGATCTGCGACTGCACGGCGTTGCCGACCCCCGCGGGCGGGTCCTGCCCGTACAGCCCGTCCACCAGTCGTTCGGCCGCCACCACCCGCCCCGCGTCCAGCGCGAGCAGCGCCAGCACGGCACGGCGCCGCGGCCCGCCCAGCGCCACGTCGGCGCCGTCCGGGCCCAGGACCTGTGTCGCGCCGAGGATGCCGAACATCACGCCCCGATTCTGTCGCACCGTGCCGGGCGAACGCGGCCCGGGGATCGGCCAGGATTCAGTACGACGACGACGCGTGGCTGACCGAACCGGCCGCAGGCAGGACGACCGACGGACGCCCCGGGCAGCCCGCTCGATCCGCAAAACCTATGTCGTCCTCAGCCGCGTGCTCGGCTTCACCGTCAAGTCCCGCCGCCTCGCCTTCAACCCACCGACCCGAGCGTCGCCGCCCGCCATCATCCACGGCGCCGGGCGGTTCGCGCTCCGATGGGCGTGCCCGGGATGCGCCCTTCCGCCCCACACGCGACGCTGGCTGAAGGCCAGCGTTCTCGCTCGTCGAGGCTGGAGACGTCGAGACACGGGAGCTGTGAACCAATGGGCCGGTGCAAAGGACGTTTGCTTGGCGCCCTGGTCCTGGTCGGCGTTCTGGCAGTGTCGGCGTGCGGGTCGCCCCGCGACATCGCGGTGTCGAGCAGCAGCGGCAGTGCCGCCCTCGACGCGCCGACCCAAGCCAAGGTCAGACAAATCGTCCGCCGGTTCCAGGACACGAACCGCACCCCGGGAGTCCTGGTCGGCATCTGGAGCCCGAAGGGGACCTTCGTCAGTGCCACTGGCGTCGCCGACCTCACGACCGGGGCGCCGCTGCGAGCGGACATGCAGTTCAAGATCGCGAGCCAGACCAAGACATTCACGGCCGACCTCATCCTGCAGCTGGTGGGGGAGGGGAAGGTCGCTCTTGGCGACCACATCTCCAAGTGGGTGGCGGGCGTGCCCAACGGGGACCAGATCACGATCCGGCAGCTTCTCAACCACACCAGCGGCCGCTCGCGGAGCGGTTTCACGTCGCCCACCGAGCTCCAGGGAAGGTGCACCTCCTAGAGCGGGCTTCCCATCGCGCGAGCTCCTGAACTCAACGGCGCAACTCCGCTTGGAATCCGCGGCCGGCGGCCCGGCCGAAGTTGCCTCGTACTGCGCACGGCTGACCGGCGGCCAGACGTCCGGTCACGGCAAGGCGGCAACGTCGACGCCTTCGGAAGGTCCCACAGCGACCACGCCGCAAACCCCCGCACCTCATACGCCCCGGCCGGCGGCACCGGTCGTCGTGGCCAGTCCGACGACAGGCCACGGCCACGCCTGACCGCGAAACCGGGCCGGAAGGGAGACCCCTTCCGGCCCGGCGATCAGATGTGCGGTCGGATCAGAAGGCGCCGATGCCGTTCGGCGTGCCGAGGCCGGTCGGGCCGTCCCAGCCGGTGCGGGCGTTGCACCACTGGGTGGTCGGGCAGCTGCCGTTGCTGCCGGACGTGACGTCGAAGAGCGACGAGGCGTGCGTGTACGGGTAGTTGTTGTCGATCGAGGCGGTGTTGCCGGCCAGCGCCGTACACCGACGGCGATGATCGGCGAGGAGACGCTGGTGCCGCCGAAGACCATCCAGCCGACGTAGCCCTGGTAGGCGGTGCTGTCGTAGACCGCGACGCCGGTGGACGGGTCGGCGACCGCGGAGACGTCGGCCTCGGCGCGCTTGGCGCAGCCGGTGCCGAAGGAGGCGGCGCCGCTCAGCGCGGTGTTGTACGCGGAGCAGCCGCTGCCGGCGCCGCTCCACGCGGTCTCGGTCCAGCCGCGCGCGTTGGACGCGGTGCTCAGCGAGGTGCCGCCGACCGCGGTGACGTAGTGCGAGGACGCCGGGTAGCTCGCGCCGTAGCCGCCGTCACCGGAGCTGGCGGTGACCGCGATGCCCGGGTGGTTGTAGTACGCGCCGTAGGTCGCGTCGGAGGCGTCGGAGCCGCCGTAGCTGTTGCTGATCGCCACGACGCCGGCGGTGGCCGCGGCGCTGGTTCACCGCGGCGCCCAGGTTGGCGAAGCTGGACGGTCTTCGCCTCGACCAGCAGGATGTGGCAGTTGGGGCAGATCGCCGAGACCATGTCGAGGTCGAGGGAGATCTCCTGGGCCCAGCCGCCGTCCTTCGCCGGGTAGGTGGTGCCGCCGTTCTGGTCGACCTTCTTGAAGCAGCCGTTGGCCGTGGTGCAGGCCGGCAGGCCGAACTGGCTGCGGTAGACGCCGAGGTCGGCCTCGGCGGTCGGGTCGTCGTAGGCGTCGACGATCGCGACGGTGCGGCCCGCGCCGGCCGTCGACGACGGCAGGTCGTACGCCGACTGCAGGCTGGAGGGGCCGAAGCCGGACGGCGCGGCGTTCGGCGCGACCTTGACTCGCCGCGCACGATGTCGGTGCGGACGATCGCCTTGCACGAGGCGAATCCCGGCTTGGCCGTGGCGCAGGAGTGCGCGGTCTTCGCGGCCGGCGAGACCGCTGCCTGCGAGGATCCGGCAGGGCCGATGACCGTCGAGCGGGATCGCCGTCAGGGCCGCTATGCCCATACCCAACAGCTTTGCGCGTGAGCGCAGTTGCATATGACTCTCCTCAGGGATCATGGCCGATCGGGGTATCGGCCTCGGCAATCCGCCCAGTTCGCACTGCCCGGGTAGGCGTCGAGCGGGGCACTGCCGCGTCAGGGGAGGGCGACGAAGGGCGCAAGGAAAGCCCGGGCCGCCGGAGCGTCGAGCCGGTAGGCGACGTTGGTGGCGTAGCAAGGGGAGTCACCGGTGATCGTGGTCGCCGTGAGGACGAGCGAACCGCCGATCACGGCGAAGTTCGGGCCGCCGGAATCGCCGTAGCAGGCACCGCCGTTGCCCTGAGGAGCGGTCATGGCCAGCCGAACCCACGAGGGGTTGAGCGCGTTGAAGGTGACGGGGGCCTTCATCCGGACACCGCCGCCCGGGTGGGTCTGCCCGCCGGGGCCGCGCTGGGCCTCTTCGGTGCCGTAACCAGCGACTTCGAAGGACGTGGCGCTCAGCTGCTGCGGCCCGATGGCGTCCAGTTCACCCGCCGTGGGCAGGGTGGCCGGCGTGAAGGACCAGCGCGCGGCGACCGCGGCGGGCGGCAGCTGGATCACGGCGATGTCGTGCGGCTCGGCGGACGGGCCCGGGTAGGCGGGGTCGGTGTGCGCGACACCCTCGACCCCCGCGGACGTGCCGATCGCCGCCGGATCGCCGGGGTGCGCCTGCGCGCCGCGTTCAAGCCGACTGCACGTCCTGGTCGAGGGAGACGTAGAAGCGCACGCCCGCAGGCCAGTCGCTGGTGCAGTGACCGGCGGTCAGGAACGTGTCGCGGTCGACCATCGTGCCCGAACACACCCAGTCCACCCGGTCGGGCGTGGCCGGATCACCGTCGTCGTCCCACTGGGCGATCAGCGCGCCGACCTCGGTCCGATCGGGCGCGGGCACCGCATTGTACGAGTTGATCGCCACCGCAGGTGACGCCGCGGCCATGGCCACGACGGCGCCGACCGCAGCGGCGGCCAGGCCACCGCTCACCCGCCGTTTACCGCTTCCCGCACTCCGCAACGACACGACCAGCTCCTTCACGGAAGCCGTCACCGACGGCATCGCAGACAACGAGCACCGCGCTCCTGCCGTGGCACGGCACGCCGACAGATGCCCACGGAAGCGGAGTTACCGCGTTCCGCCACATGGACGCGTGCAGTGTGGGGGGTTGGCAGGTACAGCGCAACCACCAACGCAAAGCCGGTGAAACCGATCAAAATGGATGCGCAGCCAAAGGAGCCGGGGGGTATCACCGCGCCCATGACAAGCCTGCGAGCACGCAAAGGCGGCGCCTGACCGTCCTGCGAGGTCCGGCGCCGCCTGCGCATCGCAGGTGCGGAAGAGCCTCAGTGCTGGCGCCCGCCACGGCGGCGAAGCAGTACGGCCCCGCCGACCGCCAGGAGCACCACGGCTGCGCCGCCGACGCCGATCACGGACGCACCCGTCTCAGCCAGGTTCCCGCCGCCGGTGGCCGCCGGAGAGGAGGTGTCTGCCACGGTCGGCGTACCGGAGGGGGTCCCGCCCGCGCCACCGTCGGAGGTGCTTCCGCCCGTTCCGCCACTGGTCGAGCCCGCATCGCTCCCACCGGACGTGGAGCCGCCGAAGAACTCGAGCCAACGGTCGTGCCCCCCGCGGAGGACGCACCCTCGTCCGCGCAGTCGACCCAGAAGACCTTCTGCTTGGCCTGGCCGTGTTCCCCGTCGAAGTTCCACTCAGTTTGTAGTGGCCGTCCGGCAGCGTCAGGTCGCCAGTGCGGCCGTGGCCCGCGCCATCCAACGTGATGGCGCCACTGGAAGCGAGAACGTCCTCGTGCCCCGTCGGCGGCTGATCGACGATCTTCCACGCCGCCTGCTGCTGACCGTCGAAGAAGAACGCGTCAAGGTAGAACGCGCACACGTGGGGCTCGTTCTTACCACTCCGGACCGAAGGCGCTGGCCCCCACGTTCACCGGGGCGGCGGGATAGCCGGACACCCAGCACGCCTCGGCCCGACGCGTGCCATGCCATGCCGCACGCCGGCGGCCCCCTCACCCGAACCGGGCGAGGGGGCCGCTGACCTGCTAAAACACCTGTGGAGCCTAGGAGATTCGAACTCCTGACATCTGCCTTGCAAAGGCAGCGCTCTACCAACTGAGCTAAGGCCCCGTGCGTGGCAGACAGCGTACCTGGTTCGGCGCGGGGAGCCGACCGGGTATCGGGGTCCGTAGGATGTTGCGGAAATTCGCGGCCGCAAACGGGAGCGCGTATGAGCATGCCGGCACCGGACCCCGCGGCGCGGGCGCTGGAGGCCAGGGAGCTCCAGCGGGGGTGGTACGGGGAGCCGCTGGGGGATCTGTTCCGGCGGCTGATGGGGGACCTCGGGCTGAACCAGGTGCGGCTGGCCGGAGTGCTCGGGCTGTCGGCGCCGATGCTGTCGCAGCTCATGAGCGGGCAGCGGGCGAAGATCGGCAATCCGGCGGTGGTGCAGCGGCTCCAGGCCGTGCAGGAGCTGGCCGCGCAGGCCGCCGAGGGCGGGATCGGGGCGATGGAGGCGGCCGCCCGGATGGACGAGATCCGCGACCTCGCGGGCTCCTCCGTACTGGGCACCACGAGCCGTTCGTCGTCGGACGCCGCCTCGGCCCGCGAGGTGGTGCACGGCATGCAGGCCGTGCTGCGCTCGGTGGCCTCCGCCGCCGAGATCGAGCGGGCCTCGGAGACCCTCGCGCCCGCCCACCCGCACCTGGCAGAGTTCCTCCGTGTGTACGGCGCCGGGCGCACGGGCGACGCGCTCGCCCACTACGAGGCGCACCAGGACTGACCGGCACCGGCCAGGACCCGCCGGAACCCGCCGCAAGCGGCACCGGCACCGAGCGAAGGGGGCGGACGGCACACCATGGGCGAGGTCTTCGCGGGCCGGTACGAGCTGGTGGACCCGATCGGGCGGGGCGGGGTCGGCGCCGTGTGGCGCTCCTGGGACCGTCGCAGGCGCCGCTACGTCGCCGCCAAGGTGCTCCAGCAGAGCGACGCCCACGCGCTGCTGCGCTTCGTGCGCGAGCAGGCGATGCGGATCGACCACCCGCACGTGCTGGCGCCCGCCAGCTGGGCGGCCGACGACGACAAGGTGCTGTTCACCATGGACCTGGTGCGCGGCGGCTCGCTCTCCCACCTGATCGGTGACTACGGGCCGCTGCCGCCGCGCTTCGTGTGCGTGCTGCTCGACCAGTTGCTGGCCGGGCTGACCGCCGTGCACGCCGAGGGCGTCGTCCACCGGGACATCAAGCCGGCGAACATCCTGCTGGAGGCGACCGGCACCGGCACCCCGCACGTGCGGCTGTCGGACTTCGGCATCGCGATGCGCAAGGGCGACGCGCGGCTGACGGAGACCGACTACGTGGTCGGCACGCCCGGCTACTTCGCCCCCGAGCAACTGCTCGGCGCCGAGCCCGACTTCCCCGCCGACCTGTACGCGGTCGGCCTGGTCTCCCTGTACCTGCTCAGCGGCCGGAAGCCGGACGCGCAGGCCGTCCAGGAGCGCTTCCTGGCGATGGGCATGCCGCCGGCGCCCGCTGGGCGTGCCCGACCCGCTGTGGCAGGTGGTCGGCGCGCTGCTCCAGCCGGACCCGTACGCCCGGTTCCGTACCGCGACCGGGGCGCGCAAGGCGCTGGCCGCCGCGACCGAGCTGATGCCCGAACCGGCCCCCGGCGAGGAGCCGGTGGAGGTCTTCGACCAGATCGGCCCGCTCCCGGAGGGCTTCGGCCCCGACGGCCCGCTGAGCGCCGCACCCCGCGCGGCCGACCCGCCGGCCGGCCCCGCGCCCGAGCGGCGCGAGCCCCTGGCGCAGCCCCCGCGGGCGCGGCACGCGGGCGCCCCCGTCGACCCGGCGCCGCGGCCCGAACCTCGGCCGGACCCGTACCCCGCCGCGCAGCCGCCCGCTCCCCCGCCCGCGGCCGGGGAGCAGCCGCTCACCCACACCCGTACCCGGATCAACGCCCCGGCCCCCGCGATGCCCCTGCCGCAGCCGGTTCCCGCGCCGCTGCCGACCCCGGCGCCCGCTCCGTCCGCCGAGACCGCCTCGGCCCGGCTGCCCGCCCGCAGGCCGGCGGCGGGACCGCCCGCCAGGGTCGTGGTCCCGATCCTCGTCCTCGCGCTGATCTGCTTCGCGGTCGGCTTCGTGGCGCTGGCCGCCTCCTGACGCGCCGGCGTCCTCGAACGCCGGCCGCGGCCCCTCAGGCCGGCGTCGCGGGCGACCCGCTCACCACCCCTGCCGCGGCGCCGCGTCCGCCGTTCCGGTGGTCGCCCGGCGCCGGGCGACCGCGAACCAGGCGGCCAGCGTGAGCAGCAGCACCGTGCCCGCGCCGAGCGCGGCGAAGGCCAGGAAACGAAGGCCGGAGGAGGACGAGCCGCCGCCCGTCGCCGAGCCGTCGGCGGTGGCCACGTCGTGCGCGTCCACCCCGATCCCGGCCTTGCCCGGGTCCGCGGCGTAGCCGGGCGCGGCCTGGGCGGTGCCCGTGACCTGGACCCGGAGCGTCACCGGCACCGCGCCCGCGACCTCCTTGGCCACGTCCGGGTGGACGGTGACGGCGAAGTAGTACCAGCCGGCGTACCGCACCGGCCGCACGTCCTCGTCGTCGGCCGAGCGGTTCGCGTACGACACGGGCGCGAGCTGCTCCACGAGCGAGGCGGGCGTGCCCTGGTAGGAGCCGTCGGCGCCGTCGATGTACTGCCGGACCGGGCTGTACGCGGTCAGCCGCACCCCCGCGGCGACGAACGCGGACGGATCGGTGACCTGGGCGCTGGAGAAGTCGGCGAAGACGGTGGCGCGCTGGCCCCAGTCGACGGGGACCTTGTAGAAGCGGGTCTCGGCCGGGCAGCACCCGGTCCTTCCAGATGCCGGTCTTCACGGCGGCCGCGTCCTCGATGCTCGGGCCGCCGGCGGCCTGCCGGGTGGTGCCCGCGGTGAGCGGAGTGGGCGAGGCACTGCCGGTCACGGGGGCCGACGGCAGTGCGGAGCCGGCCTTCAGCCCGGGCTCGGAGACGTAGCGCAGCTCCAGCGGCCAGGGGGTCGGGTCGGAGGTGGCGTCGCTGGTCCGGTGCACCTGGAGGGTGTACTGGTCGACGGCCTGGCAGGTGTCGTCAGGGGAGCCGATGGTACGGGCCACCGCCGTACCGACCGGCCGCGCGTCGCCGTCGTCGCCGAAGTGCGCCTCCTGGCTGTCGCAGTCCGTGCCGTCGGAGCTCTGGAGCTTCAGCTCGATCCCGTCGTCGTACGCCACCCGCGAGCCGGCCGGCGGCAGCGCGAACGCCGAGGCGTAGGCGGAGGACCGGTCGTCGAGATCGATCGCGTACATCCGGGTCTGGCCGGGCCTGATGGTGTCCCGGTAGGTGACCGAGGGCCGCATCGCGGGCGCGTCGGCTGTGGTGGCCGCGCCGGATATCGCGGCTCCCTGCGGCTGCCAGAGCGCCGGGGCGCCCGCGGTGGGCGACGGCGTGCCGTCGGCGGCCGCGCGGCCCTGGAGGGCGGCCAGCGCCAGCAAGGCGGCGGCCGCGGTGCACGTGATGCGCTTCATGCCCTGCTCCTGTCGGTACGGGTCCGTACGCGGTGGATCAGCGCCGCCGCTCCCACCGCGGCGAGCGCGACCGCGCCGCCGGTGCCGGCCGCCACGAGGTCGGTGCCGGTGACGCCGGACGGCCCGCCGCCGCGGCCGGCGGGGGGCTGGGCCACCACCGCGGGACGGGCGGCGCCGTGCGGGCCGCCCAGCGCGGGGGCGCGGTACTGCGGCCCGGCCAGTTCCTGCCCGCTGACCCGCACCCGCAGCACCACACCGACGGCCGGGCCCCCGGCCGGGTCCGCGCCGGGGCCGAGCCCCACCGCGATCCAGTAGTCGCCGGCCTGGTGCACCCCTTGCGCGGCCGCGTCGTCCACCCAGCGGTTGGTCCAGCTCACCGGGACCGTGCCCAGGCCCACGGAGGTCGGGGAGCCGTCGTACGGGCGGTTGTCGCGGGCGTCGGAGGCACTGGTGACCGGCAATCGGTCGGGGGCGTACGCGGCGGACGTGACGAAGCCGGGGCCCGAACCGGCCGCGGGCGCCGTCTCGTTGGCGAAGTCGGCCGTATAGCTGAGCTGCTGGCCCCAGCCGACGTGCACCCGGTAGAAGAGGGTCCGGCCGGGCCGCACCCGGTCCCGCCAGACGCCGGGGGTCAGCCGGGCGGCGTCGTTGAACCCCGTGCCGCCGACGACGTCCTTCGGGGCGCCGGTGAGCGGGGCGGGCGCGGGCCCGTAGTCGGTGCGGGCGGCGGCCGGGGTGGTGCCGGCGGGCAGCGGCGGCCGGCTGCCGTAGTGGAGTTCGACCGGCCAGTCGTGCCGGTCGGAGCCGGCGGCGCTGGTGCGGTGCACCGCCAGCAGGTAGCGGCCGGCCCGGTCGCAGGCGCCGTCGCCGTTCTGACCGGGGATGCGGCTGACCGCGCCGGTCAGCGTCATGGCGCCCTCGGCCTGGCCGAAGTGCACGGACCTGGCGTCGCAGGTCGAGCCCACGGAACCGCCGGAAGAATCAGCGCCGCCGGAAGTATGGGCGCCGCCAGAACTGTCAGCGCCGCCGGAACCGTCCAGCAGCGTCAGCTCGATGCCGTCGCCGTAGTCGACCGCCGCACCGATCCGGGGGGCCGCCGTCACCGACAGGTCGGCGGTCGCGGAGGAGTCGAGCGCGACGGCGTACCAGCGGGTCCGGCCGGGGGCGAGGGTGTCGAGGTACTGCCCGGGGCGGATCGCGGCCGCCGTGCGCGGACCCGTACCGCCGGTGATCCGGCTGCCGGCCGTCCGGTAGGCGCCGTCACCCGCGGACGCCGACGCGGCGGCGGGGACCGCGGCCAGCGCGGTCCAGGCGAGGACCAGGCCGCCGGTGAGGCCGATGAGCCGGTGCACTGTCATGGCGTCGCATCCCCCTCGGACCCGCCCCGTACGCGATGTGCTCAGGCAACCTAGTCGATTCACTTATGCAAACAACAGGGGGTGCCGTCCCGGTCCGGGGACGGCGAAGGCCCCGGCCGCTTGCTGCGACCGGGGCCCTGAGCGCGCCCGCACGCCTTGCGGCGTCTCATGGGCGGCGTCTCACACGTTCGTGCCGGAACCCGCCGGGACCGTGTCAGTGGCTTCCGTCCACAGGTCCTGCTCGGCACGGTCTGCCTGGATCTGTCGGTACACGAACAGCCCGGCGACGGCGGCCAGGGCGATCAGGAGAACCTTCTTCATCGCGTGACCTCCTCCTTCTTGCGTGGAACGAGCTTCTGACGCGCCCGACTATACACAGCGACCGATACCGAAAGGTGACCTGGGCCGATACCGGGCGGGAGTATGACAAAGGCGGCGCGATCCGCGATTCCGCGAACCACACCGCCTTTGCGACGCGAGTGGGGCTACCAGGACTTGAACCTGGGGCCTCTTCCTTATCAGGGAAGCGCTCTAACCGTCTGAGCTATAGCCCCGCGCTGCACCGAAAGATTAGCGCACGTGGGGCCGTGCCCCAAAATCGGTTACTCGTCCTCCGCGAGGGTCAGCTCCACGCCGCCCACGAAGCCCGCCGAGAGGTTGTAGATGAAGGCGCCGAGCGTGGCCAGCGCGGTGGCCAGCACCACGTCGATCACCGCGATCACCGAGGTGAACACCAGCACCCGCGACAGCGACAGGAACGACACCAGGTCGAAGCCGCCCTTGCCGCCCTCGGTCGACGTCGCGTCGTTGATCGTCGAGCCCACGCTGCTGAAGACGCCGATGGTGTCCAGCACCATCCACAGCACGGCGACCGCGATGATCGTGCAGATGCCCAGCGCGATGGAGAGCAGGAAGCTGACCTTCATCACCGACCACGGGTCGGCCTTGGACACCCGCAGCCGCGCCTTGCGGGTACGCGGCACCGTCCGGGCCGCCGGCCGGGGTCTGCGCACCCCCGCGGCCGCCGCGGGGCCCGGTCCGGGCGGACCGCCCTGCGGGCCCTGGCCGGGCTTGCCCGGGGGCTGCGGCGGCGCGTACGCGGACGGCGGCTGCCGGGTGTCGGTCACGGTGTATCCCCCCTCTGGCTGACCGGGCTGCTGGCCGGCGCGGTCACCGGAACCGGTCGAGCCATGGGCGCCACCGGTCCTGCCGGTCCCACCCGCGGCGCCCATGGCTCCACTCACGGCTTACTCCTCCGGTTCACCGGCCGCGGGCTCCGTGCCCTCGGCCGCAGTGTCGTGCTCTGCCTCACTGCCCTGCTCGGCGGCGATGTCCTGCTCCGCGCCGGCGTCCTGCACGGAGCCGTCGGCAGCGGGGTCCGTCTCCGGATCATCCTCCGCTTCGGCGTTGCGCGCGATACCGACGACGGCGTCCCGCTTGCCGAGGTTGATCAACTGGACGCCCATGGTGTCACGGCCGGTCTCCCTCACCTCGTTGACCCGCGTACGGATCACGCCGCCGCTCAGGGTGATGGCCAGGATCTCATCGGTCTCCTCGACCACCAGCGCCCCGACCAGCGAGCCGCGGTCCTCCACGATCTTCGCCGCCTTGATGCCGAGCCCGCCGCGGCCCTGGACGCGGTACTCGTCGACCCGCGTCCGCTTGGCGTACCCGCCGTCGGTGGCGGTGAAGACGAACGTACCGGGCCGGACGACATTCATGGAGAGGAGTTCGTCACCCTCGCGGAAACTCATCCCCTTGACGCCCGAGGTGGCCCGTCCCATCGGGCGCAGCGCGTCGTCGGTGGCCGTGAAGCGGATGCACTGCGCCTTGCGGCTGACCAGCAGCAGGTCGTCGGCCGCCGAGACCAGCTCGGCGCCGATCAGCTCGTCCGACTCGGCGGCGGCGCCGTCGACGCCCTCCGCCTCGCGCAGGTTGATCGCGATCACACCGCCCGCCCGCGGGGAGTCGTAGTCCTTGAGCGCGGTCTTCTTCACCAGGCCGGACTTGGTGGCCAGCACCAGGTACGGCGCCGCCGCGTAGTCCTTGACGGCCAGGATCTGGGCGATCCGCTCGTCGGGCTGGAAGGCCAGCAGGTTGGCGACGTGCTGGCCGCGCGCGTCCCGGCCGGCGTCGGGCAGTTCGTACGCCTTGGCGCGGTAGACCCGGCCCTTGTTGGTGAAGAACAGCAGCCACTGGTGCGTGGTGGTGACGAAGAAGTGGTCGACGATGTCGTCCTGCTTCAGCTTCGCGCCGCGCACGCCCTTGCCGCCGCGCTTCTGCGACCGGTAGTCCTCGGTCTTGGTGCGCTTGACGTAGCCGCCACGGGTGATCGTGACGACGATGTCCTCCTCGGCGATCAGGTCCTCGATGGACATGTCGCCGTCGAAGGGCACCAGCTTGCTGCGCCGGTCGTCGCCGAACTTGTCGACGATCGCCTGCAGCTCCTCGCTGATGATCTGCCGCTGCCGCTCGGGGGAGGCCAGGATCGCGTTGTACTCGTTGATCTTCGCCTGGAGCTCGTCGTGCTCGGCGATGATCTTCTGCCGCTCCAGGGCGGCCAGCCGGCGCAGCTGCATCTCCAGGATCGCGTTCGCCTGGATCTCGTCGATCGTCAGCAGGCCCATCAGGCCCTCGCGGGCGATCTCGACCGTGTCGCTGCGCCGGATCAGCGCGATGACCTCGTCGATCGCGTCGAGCGCCTTGAGCAGGCCGCGCAGGATGTGGGCGCGCTCCTCGGCCTTGCGCAGCCGGTAGCGGGTGCGCCGGACGACGACCTCGACCTGGTGGTTGACCCAGTGCCGGATGAAGGCGTCCAGCGACAGGGTGCGCGGCACGCCGTCGACCAGGGCCAGCATGTTGGCGCCGAAGTTGGTCTGGAGGTCGGTGTGCTTGTACAGGTTGTTGAGCACGACCTTGGCCACGGCGTCGCGCTTGAGCACGATCACCAGCCGCTGGCCGGTCCGCGAGGAGGTCTCGTCGCGGACGTCGGCGATGCCGCCGATCCGGCCGTCCTTCACCAGGTCGGCGATCTTCTGCGCGAGGTTGTCCGGGTTGGTCTGGTACGGCAGTTCGGTGACGACCAGGCACTGCCGGTTCTGGATCTCCTCGACGGCGACGATCGCGCGCATCGTGATCGAGCCGCGGCCGGTGCGGTACGCGTCCTCGATGCCGCGGCGGCCGACCACGAGCGCGCCGGTCGGGAAGTCCGGGCCCTTGATCCGCTCGATCAGGGCGTCGAGCAGGTCCTCGGAGGACGCGTCGGGGTTGGCCAGGAACCACTGCGCGCCGTCGGCGACCTCGCGCAGGTTGTGCGGCGGGATGTTGGTCGCCATGCCGACCGCGATCCCGGCCGAGCCGTTGATCAGCAGGTTCGGGAACCGGGCCGGCAGGACCGTCGGCTCCTGGTTGCGGCCGTCGTAGTTGTCCGTGAAGTCGACGGTCTCCTCGTCGATGTCCCGGACCATCTCCATGGCCAGCGGCGCCATCTTGCACTCGGTGTACCGCATGGCGGCGGCCGGGTCGTTGCCCGGCGAGCCGAAGTTGCCGTTGGAGTCCACCAGCGGCATCCGCATCGACCACGGCTGCGCGAGGCGGACCAGCGCGTCGTAGATCGAGGAGTCGCCGTGCGGGTGGTAGGTGCCCATCACGTCGCCGACGACGCGGGCGCACTTGTAGAAGCCCTTCTCCGGGCCGGTAGCCGCCGTCGTACATCGCGTACAGCACCCGGCGGTGCACGGGCTTGAGGCCGTCGCGCACGTCCGGCAGGGCGCGCGAGACGATGACGGACATCGCGTAGTCGAGGTAGCTGCGCTGCATCTCGGTCTCGAGCCCGACGGGCTCGATCCGCAGCGCCCCCGACTCGTTGCGCAGGTCCTGCTCGGACTCGGGGATGTCGGGCACGGGGGGGAGGTTGGGGTTCTCGTCGGCCATCGCTGTCAGATTGTCCTTTCACACGGCCAAAGTCGGGGCCGACTCAGATGTCCAGGAACCGGACGTCCTTGGCGTTGCGCTGGATGAACGTGCGCCGCGCCTCCACGTCCTCGCCCATCAGCACCGAGAACAGGTCGTCGGCCTGCGCCGCGTCGTCCAGGGTGACCTTGCCGAGCACGCGGTGGTCGATGTCCATGGTGGTGACCCGCAGCTCCTCGGCGTTCATCTCGCCGAGGCCCTTGAAGCGCTGGATCGAGTCCTCGCGGATGCGCTTGCCGCCCTGCTTGCCGAGGTTCACCAGCGCGTCGCGCTCGCGGTCGGAGTAGGCGTACTCCCAGTCGTCCCGGCCCCACTTGATCTTGTACAGCGGCGGGCGGGACAGGTACACGTGGCCGGCCTCGACCAGCGGGCGCATGAAGCGGAACAGGAAGGTCAGCAGCAGGGTGTTGATGTGCTGGCCGTCGACGTCGGCGTCCGCCATCAGGATGATCTTGTGATAGCGGAGCTTGTCGATGTCGAAGTCCTCGTGCACGCCCGGTGCCGAAGGCGGAGATCAGCGCCTGGATCTCCTGGTTCTGCAGGATCTTGTCGATCCGGGCCTTCTCGACGTTGAGGATCTTGCCGCGGATCGGGAGGATCGCCTGGTACTGCGGGTTGCGGCCGGACTTCGCCGAGCCGCCGGCCGAGTCGCCCTCGACGATGAAGATCTCGCACTTCGATCGGGTCGTTGGACTGGCAGTCGCTCAGCTTGCCCGGCAGCGAGGCGGACTCCAGCAGGCCCTTGCGGCGGGTGAGGTCCCGCGCCTTGCGGGCCGCGACCCGGGCGGTGGCCGCCTGGATCGACTTGCGGATGATGTCCGACGCCTCGTTCGGATTGCGGTCCAGCCAGTCGGTGAGGTGCTCGTGCACGACCTTCTGGACGTACGTCTTCGCCTCGGTGTTGCCCAGCTTCGTCTTCGTCTGGCCCTCGAACTGCGGCTCGCCGAGCTTGACCGAGATGATCGCGGTCAGGCCCTCGCGGATGTCCTCACCGGTGAGGTTGTCGTCCTTCTCGCGCAGCAGCTTCTTGTCCCGCGCGTAGCGGTTGACCAGACCGGTCAGCGCGGCGCGGAAGCCCTCCTCGTGGGTGCCGCCCTCGTGCGTGTGGATCGTGTTCGCGAAGCTGTAGATACCCTCGCTGTACTGGGTGTTCCACTGCATCGCGACCTCGACCGACAGCAGCCGCTCCTTGTCCTCCGCCTCGATGTCGATGACGGTGGGGTGGATCAGCTCGCCCTTGCGCGCGTTGAGGTACTTCACGAAGTCGACGATGCCGCCCTCGTAGTGGTACATCGCGGTGAGCGGCTTGCCCTCCTCGTCGACGTGGTCCGGGCGCTCGTCGGTCAGCGCGATCCGCAGGCCCTTGTTGAGGAACGCCATCTCCTGGAGCCGCCGCGAGAGCGTCTCGAAGGAGTAGTCGGTGGTCTCGAAGATGTCCGGGTCGGCCCAGAAGGTGACCGTGGTGCCGGTCTCCTCGGTCGGCTCGTTCTTCGCCAGCGGCGCGGTCGGCACACCCAGCTTGTAGTCCTGCGTCCAGCGGTAGCCCGTCGGTGCGGACCTCGACGGCGACGCGCGTCGACAGCGCGTTGACCACGGAGACGCCGACGCCGTGCAGACCGCCGGAGACCGCGTAGCCGCCGCCGCCGAACTTGCCGCCGGCGTGCAGCACGGTCAGCACGACCTCGACGGCCGGCTTGCCCTCCGAGGGGACGATGCCCACCGGGATGCCGCGCCCGTTGTCCACCACGCGGACGCCGCCGTCGGGGAGGATCGTGACGTCGATGGTGTCCGCGTGACCGGCCATCGCCTCGTCGACGGAGTTGTCGACCACCTCTTGCACGAGGTGGTGCAGGCCCCGCTCACCGGTCGAGCCGATGTACATGCCGGGGCGCTTGCGCACCGCGTCGAGTCCTTCCAGCACGGTGATCGCACTGGCGTCGTAGGACTTGTTGGAGTTCTCGTTGGGGTTGCCGGAATCGGCCACGAAGCGCCCTTTCTGGCACAGCACGAGCCGTCTCCCGCGCGCGGGAGCGGCTGCGTCGTTCGACATGTTCCGCTGGGTTACCCCTGCCGGAATGCCAGGGGAGGGCGGCTCCCTACCAGTCTACCGGTAGCGGCGACATGAATGGGGCTTTGGCGGTACCTGGCTTCCCATGTGCCGCCCAAACCCATGCTCGCCCGACTCCCCACACGCGGCCCAGGGGCCGAAACCGCTCACACGGGCGTCCAGGGCTTCCGGCTGTCAGCCCCCGGCTACGCTGAGCAGGGGCACGGCTGTCCCACCCGGAACGGCCGGAAATCGGTGGGTTCCGGCAGGTACGGAAGCGGCCCGGCGGCGGCCCGGCGGTAGGCCGGGAGTACGGAATCGGCCGCGCCCCGGTCGGTACGGCCGGGCGCGCGGGCGCGGTCAGCCGTAGGTGTCGCCCGGGCCCCTGCTGCCCGGCGCCCGCAGCCGGCCGTACGACCGGGGCGGCCCGGCCGGCGCCAGCACCTTGATCACCTTCACCGTGCCGTGGCCGAGGTCCGCGTTGAGCCGGGCCACCAGCGTCGGCGCCAGCAGCCGCAGCTGCGTCGCCCAGGCCGTCGAGTCGCACTGGACGGTGAGCACCCGCTCGTCCTCGTCGTAGCGGTCCGGCGCGCAGTGCAGCGCCACCTCGGGACCGACGAGCTGCGGCCAGCGGCCCATCACCCCGCCCACCGCGGCCGGCGCCTCCCAGCCGCGCTCGGTGATCAGCCGGCTGATCGCGGCGCCCAGCGGCAGCGGATCGCGGCCGTCCGCGCGGGCGCCGCTGCGCAGGCCGCCCCGCCTGGCCTGCTTCTTCTGCACCGCGGCCGCGCCCCGCGCCCTGGCCTGCTCCTTGGCGGCGCGCAGCGCCACCCGCGCCAGGTCCACGCCCGAGGTGCCGTCCGGCCCGTCCTGCCGGGGTACGGCCGCCCCGTCCGATGCCGCCCGCGGCTCGCCGGCCCCGGCCGGCCGGGTGCTCGGTCCCGGGGTCCTCGGCTCCCGCTCGCTCACAGCCGCTCCACCGTCCCGTTCTCCACCGCGAACCGCGCCCCGGCCAGCAGGCCCGGCACGTCGTCCTCCACCGCGGCCGTCACCAGCACCTGTTCGCCGGGCGCCACCAGCTCCGCCAGCCGCTCCCGGCGGCGGACGTCCAGCTCGGCGAACACGTCGTCCAGCACGAGCACCGGCTCCCGGCCGTCCGCGCACAGCAGTTCGTACGACGCCAGCCGCAGCGCCAGCGCGTACGACCAGGACTCGCCGTGGCTGGCATAGCCCTTCGCCGGAGCCGGCCCCAGCTTCAGCACCAGATCGTCACGGTGCGGCCCCACCAGCGTCACACCGCGCTCGATCTCCTGCCGCCGGGCCTCGCCCAGCGCCTCCAGCAGCCGTCCGTACAGGTCCTCGCGGCCCGTCGCGCCCGCGAGCCGCTCGTCGCCGATCGAGCTGCGGTACTCCAGGCCCACCGGGCCGCCGCCGGGCGCCAGCTGCTCGTACGCCTTGTCGGTCAGCGGGTGCAGCGCCGCCACCAGGTCGAGCCGCTGGGCGAGCAGTTCGGCGCCGGCCCTGGCCAGGTGCTGGTCCCACACGTCGAGCGTGGACAGGTCCGCGCCGCCGGACTTCCCGCCGGGGCCGGCCGCCGCCCGGCTGCCGTGCCTGCGGGCCAGCGCCGCGGACTTCAGCAGGGTGTTGCGCTGCTTGAGCACCCGCTCGTAGTCGCCGCGCACCCCGGCCAGCCGCGGGGTGCGGGCGGTGATCAGCTCGTCCAGGAAGCGGCGGCGCTCCCCGGGGTCGCCCTTGACCAGGGCCAGGTCCTCCGGCGCGAACAGCACGCTGCGCACGATGCCGAGCACGTCGCGCGGCCGGACCTGCGAGGAGCGGTTGATCCGGGCCCGGTTGGCCCGGCCCGGGTTGATCTCCAGCTCGACCAGCTGCTGCCGGTCGTCCTGCACCACCTGGGCGCGGACCACCGCGCGCTCGGCGCCGAGCCGGACCAGCGGGGCGTCGGAGGCGACCCGGTGGCTGCCGAGGGTGGCCAGATAGCCGACCGCCTCGACGAGATTGGTCTTGCCCTGGCCGTTGGGGCCCACGAAAGCCGTGACGCCCGGGTCGAGAGCGACCTCGGCCCGGGCGTAGGAGCGGAAGTCGGCGAGCGAAAGGTGCGCTACGTGCATCGCGTGCTGTGGCGCTGGCGGCGCCGGCCTCCCTGCTGTGGCGTGCGGTTCCGCGCTTGCGCCTACTCGGCCGCGGTGACGGCGTGGCCGCCGAACTCGTTGCGCAGCGCGGCGATCATCTTCATCTGCGGCGAGTCGTCCTGGCGGGACGAGAAGCGGGCGAAGAGCGAGGCGGTGATGGCGGGCATCGGCACCGCGTTGTCGATCGCGGCCTCGACGGTCCAGCGGCCCTCGCCGGAGTCGTCCGCGTAACCGCGCAGGTTCTCCAGGTGCTCGCTCTTGTCGAGCGCGTCCACGGCCAGGTCGAGCAGCCAGGAGCGGATGACCGTGCCGGACTTCCAGGAGCGGAAGACCTCGCGCACGTCGGTGACCGAGCCGATCGCCTCCAGCAGCTCCCAGCCCTCGGCGTAGGCCTGCATCATCGCGTACTCGATGCCGTTGTGGACCATCTTGGCGAAGTGGCCGGCGCCGACCTTGCCCGCGTGCACCGCGCCGGAGTCGCCCTCGGGCTTGAGCGCGTCGAAGATCGGCTGCGCCTTGGCGACGTCCTCGTCCGTGCCGCCGTACATCAGCGCGTAGCCGTTCGCCAGGCCCCAGACGCCGCCGGAGACGCCGCAGTCGACGAAGCCGATGCCCTTGGCGGCCAGCTCCTCGGCGTGCTTCTCGTCGTCCGTCCAGCGCGAGTTGCCGCCGTCGACCACCAGGTCGCCGGGGGAGAGCAGCTCGGCCAGCTCGTCGATGGTGGACTGGGTGGCCGCGCCCGCCGGCACCATCACCCAGACCACGCGCGGTCCCTTGAGGGTGTCCACAAGCTCCTTGAGGCTGTGGACATCGGCGACGTCCGGGTTGCGGTCGTACCCGATGACGGTGTGGCCGGCGCGGCGGATGCGCTCGCGCATGTTGCCGCCCATCTTGCCGAGACCGATGAGACCGAGCTCCATCACAGACCCTTCGTTCGAAGCGTTCGCGGCGTCCGGCGCGTGGCAGCGAAACCTGCGTGCGTTGCCTGACCTGACCATGAGCCTACGACGGCCGGGACACCGGGCCTCAGCCGGACAGGCGGACCGGCATGATCAGGTACTTGTACGCGTCGTCGGCCTCGGCGTCGAGCGCCGGACGGCCGCTGAGGAGCGCGGGCTTGGTGGAGGTGGTGAACGACGAGCTGGGCCACCGGCGAGTCGATCGCGCTCAGGCCGTCCAGCAGGAAGGTCGGGTTGAAGGCGATCGAGATGTCGTCGCCCTCGAGCTTGGCGTCGACCCTCTCCACAGCCTGTGCGTCGTCGCTGGAGCCGGCCTCCAGGGTGAGCACGCCCTGCTCGAAGCTCAGCCGCACCGGGGTGTTGCGCTCGGCGACCAGGGAGACGCGCTTGACGGCCTCGACGAAGGGCGCCGTCTCGATCACCGCGACCGAGTTGAACTCGGTCGGGAACAGCGTGCGGTACTTGGGCAGGTCGCCTTCGAGCAGCCGGGTGGTGGTGCGGCGGCCGGCGCCCTCGAAGCCGATCAGGCCCTCGCCCGCGCCCGATCCGGCGAGCGCGATGGAGACGGTGTCGCCCGAGGTCAGCGACTTGGCGGTGTCCAGCAGCGTCTTGGCGGGCACCAGGGCGACCGCGGAGATGTCGGCCTGCTCGGGCTTCCACAGGAACTCGCGGACCGCGAAGCGGTAGCGGTCGGTGGCGGCCAGCGTGACCGTGTCGCCCTCGATCTCGATCCGCACACCGGTGAGCACCGGCAGCGTGTCGTCGCGGCCGGCCGCGATGGCGACCTGGGCGGCCGCGGCGGCGAAGACCTCACCGGGCACGGTGCCGGAGGCGGTCGGCATCGCGGGCAGCGCCGGGTACTCCTCGACAGGCAGGGTGTGGAGCGTGAAGCGCGAGCTGCCGCAGACGACGGTGACCCGTACGCCGTCGGTGGAGATCTCGACCGGGCGGTTGGGCAGGGCCCGGGAGATGTCGGCGAGCAGCCGGCCGGAGACCAGGACGGTGCCCTCCTCGTCGACCTCGGCCTCGACCGAGACCCGCGCCGAGACCTCGTAGTCGAAGCCGGACAGGCTCAGCCTGCCCTCCTCGGCCTTGAGCAGCAGTCCGGCGAGTACGGGCACCGGGGGACGGGCCGGGAGGCTGCGGGCCGCCCAAGCCACTGCCTCGGCGAGTACGTCGCGCTCCACCCGGATCTTCACCGGAACCGCCTCCTGCTTGTCGCTGGCTGTCGGGGACCAGTCTGACGCACAGGACTGACACTCGGCGCGCGTTGGCGTCAAGCCGTGACACGCGCCGCCGGGCACGGTCGGGCCGAGTTGTGCACAGCACCCACTTCCAAGCTCATTCCACCCTCTCTACGTGTAGTCGTAGTAGTAGGGGGTGTGGATACCGTGGATAACCGGTTCCGGTGCAGGTCAGGGGCGGTTTTTTGTCCACCGCGCCTGTGGGCGGCGGGAGTGGATAACCAGGGGCCGCTGTGGACGCCCAGAAGTTGTGCACACCCGATGCACAGGCACCCCAGGGTTCTCCCCAGCTCCGTCCCCAGGAATACCCCGGTTCTCCCCAGGGCAACCCACCACGTTGGTGTGACGCCTTTCACTCTTCCCAGCGACAGAACAGGTTTCGTTGCCGAACAGTGGACAGAGGTGTGGAGAAGCGGGCGTTCGCTGTGCACAACGTGCGTCATCCTGTGGGCGAGCGGTGGACAACTCCGAACCTGCCCACCCGGACGCCCTTTCTGTCCACAGACTGTGGATTCGCGTTGCCCACATTTCCACACGGCGTTGAGCTGGGCACTCGGCCCTTGCGGCGACTGGCCTGTGGAGACGATTCGGGACAACTCCGGTGTCCCCAGGGTGTGGACGGCCGATCCGGCACGGTTCTGTGGAGAAACGGATCAGCGCTGGAGCCGAATCGAACGGCGGGCGTCGGCGCCGTAACGCGAAGCGCCCCGGGAGGGGGCTCCCGGGGCGCTACGAGGGTTCTGCGGGGCGGCTGCGGCTGGCTGTCGGTGGCTTCGGGCGGCTGTTGGTGCGGGCTTGCGGGTGCGTGCGGGCCGTGTCCCGGCGACGGGCGACTGTGCCCGCCGGTGCGGCTGTTGGTGCGGCTGAGCGCCGCGGCTCAGCTCTTGATGCGGTTGGTGAGTTCGGTGACCTGGTTGTAGATGGAGCGCCGCTCGGCCATCAGCGAGCGGATCTTCCGGTCGGCGTGCATGACCGTCGTGTGGTCGCGGCCGCCGAAGAGCGCGCCGATCTTCGGCAGCGACAGGTCGGTCAGCTCACGGCACAGGTACATCGCGATCTGCCGTGCGGTGACCAGCACCCGGCTGCGGGAGGACCCCGACAGGTCGTCCACCGCCAGCCCGAAGTACGCGGCCGTCTCCGCCATGATGGCCGTCCCGCTGATCTCCGGCACCGAGTCGTCGCCGCCCGGGATCAGGTCCTTCAGCACGACCTCGGTCAACTGGAGGTCGACCGGCTGCCGGTTGAGGCTGGCGAAGGCCGTCACCCGGATCAGGGCGCCCTCCAGCTCGCGGATGTTCCGCGAGATCCGGGACGCGATGAACTCCAGTACCTCCGGCGGTGCGTTGAGCTGCTCCTGCACCGCCTTCTTGCGCAGGATCGCGATCCGGGTCTCCAGCTCGGGCGGCTGGACGTCGGTGATCAGGCCCCACTCGAAGCGGTTGCGGAGCCGGTCCTCCAGGGTGACCAGTTGCTTGGGCGGCCGGTCGGAGGAGAGCACGATCTGCTTGTTGGCGTTGTGCAGGGTGTTGAAGGTGTGGAAGAACTCCTCCTGCGTCGACTCCTTCTGCGCCAGGAACTGGATGTCGTCGACGAGCAGGATGTCCATGTCCCGGTACCGCTTGCGGAAGGCGTCCGCCTTGCCGTCCCGGATGGAGTTGATGAACTCGTTGGTGAACTCCTCCGAGCTCACGTACCGCACCCGGGTGCCCGGGTAGAGGCTGCGCGCGTAGTGCCCGATGGCGTGCAGCAGGTGGGTCTTGCCCAGCCCGGACTCGCCGTAGATGAACAGCGGGTTGTACGCCTTGGCAGGCGCTTCGGCGACGGCGACCGCGGCCGCGTGCGCGAAGCGGTTGGACGCGCCGATCACGAAGGTGTCGAAGAGGTACTTCGGGTTCAGCCGTGCGGTGGGCTCGACCGAGCCGGGCCGCCGCCGGAGCCGCCGCCCGGCGCCCCGGAGCGACCGGGAGGCCCGGAGTGGCGGGACTGCTCGCCGCGGGCGGGCGGCGGCGCGCTGTTCTGCTGCTGGTAGGCGGCCGGCGGCGGCACGTAGGAGGGCAGGCCGCCCTGGTGGCCCTGGTGCGGCACCGTCGGGTAGCTGTCGCGCGGCTCCGGCCGGTAGCGCCGGTCGTCGTACGGCTCGGGCCGGCCGTCGTAGGAGTCCCGGCGATCGTCGTAGGAGTCGCGCCGCACCTCGTACGGCTCACGGTTCTGGAAGTCGGCGGGCGCGGGCACTCCCCAGCTCCCGAGCTTGGGCTGCTGCCAGTCCTGGTGGTCGGGGTAGGCGGGGCGCATCCGCGGGTCGTCCGGCAGGGACTCGCCGCTCGCCGCGGTCCCGGTCCCCTCGGTCGCGGTCCCCTCGCTCCCGGCCGTCGGCGCTCGTCGCGGTGCCGGTCGTGGTCGCGGTCGCGATCTCTGTCCCGGTCGCGGTCGCGGTCGCCCCGGTCCGCCCTGTCGTACGGCTCGGGGGCGGGCGGCGGCGGGGCGGACCGCGTCCTGGTCGCCGCCGGAGGCCACCGCGATCGCGATGCCCACCGAGTGACCGAACTCACGGCTGAGCACCTCGGTGATCAGCGGCAGCAGCCGGCCCTCCAGGACGCTCTTGGCGAACTCGTTCGGCGCCGAGAGCACCGCGGTGCCGGCCACCAGGGCCAGCGGCTGGGTGCGCTGGAGCCACTCCGCGTCCTTGGGCTTGAGTTCGCTGTCCGCCAGTAGCTTCTGGAGCACCCTGGGCCACACTGCGGCAAGATCGGCAGTCACGTCGGCCACAGTGCACGCTCTCTCGGGTCGCTTGGTGGTGCTGAGAACTCCCGCGAAAGTGTGATTCTCGGGACGGGCGGGAAGTGTAGGAGGTTCTGCACCTGATTCGGTCCGCAGTTACGCCACGGTAGTCACGGCGGCAGGCGCGGTTCAAGTCGTTGTCCACAGGGTGTGTACAAATGGCGGGACGCCGCGGTCGGGTTTGACCGGATGGCCTAGCCGCACGTACCGTATCGAGGTCGAGTTGTCGATGGCTGCTGCCGCCTGCCTGCCGATGGGCGAAGACCTTCCGGAAGCCTTGTGCTCCCGGATGGTCGTCACAGCGGTACACCCGGCTGGTCCGCGAGCTGCTTCGTGGGCGAACGGTGACAGCCAGCCGACGCACCGCCGATCCACGATTCCTCCTGGAGCCCCCGAGTGAGCAAGCGCACCTTCCAGCCGAACAACCGCCGCCGGGCGAAGACCCACGGCTTCCGTCTGCGTATGCGCACCCGCGCCGGCCGCGCGATTCTCGCGACCCGCCGCGGCAAGGGCCGCACTCGGCTGTCCGCCTGATCGTCCCGGGCCTCATGTCGTGCTGCCCACCGAGAATCGGCTGAGGCGGCGCCAGGATTTCGGAGAAGCGGTTCGCCGCGGACGCCGGGCGGGCCGCCCGCTCCTGGTCGTCCATCTCCGCCGCGACGCCACGGACCCGCATGTGCCAGGGGGGAGCACTCCCCCGGCACGTGCGGGTTTCGTCGTGAGCAAGGCGGTCGGCGGCGCGGTCCAGCGCAACCTGGTCAGGCGTCGATTGCGTCATCTGGTCCGGGAGCGTCTGCCACTGCTGCCCCCCGGTAGCCTGGTGGTAGTACGCGCGCTGCCCGGAGCAGGTGGCGCGGACCATGCACAGCTGGCCCTCGACCTGGATGCCGCCCTCAAGCGGCTGCTGGGTCGTGACACCCGTGGCGAAGCCGAGGGGAGGGTGGCTCGATGAAATACCCGCTGCTGGCACTGATCAAGCTGTACCAGTGGACGATCAGTCCGCTGCTCGGCCCGGTCTGCCGGTACTACCCCTCCTGCTCGCACTACGGATACACGGCGATCGACCGGCACGGCGCGATCAAGGGCACCGTCCTGACCGCGTGGCGCATCCTGCGGTGCAACCCCTGGTCGCCCGGCGGTGTGGATCATGTCCCGCCCCGTAAGCGACCCCCATGGCACGATCGGCTGCGCCGCTACCTGCGGGGCGGCTCCGACGGGCCCGTCACACCCGAGCCCACCGGACCCTCTCACGCACAAGGAGCCTGACCGTGGGGATCCTGAACCCCCTCTATGACGCCGTCTCGTGGATCATCGTCCAGTTCCACTCGCTCTACAGCCTGGTCTTCGACAAGGACAGCGGCTGGGCGTGGGGTCTTTCCATCGTCTCGCTGGTGGTCCTGATCCGGATCGGCCCTGATCCCGCTCTTCGTGAAGCAGATCAAGTCCACCCGGAACATGCAGGTGCTCCAGCCGAAGATGAAGGCGATCCAGGAGCGCTACAAGAACGACCGCCAGAAGCAGTCCGAAGAGATGATGAAGCTGTACAAGGAGACGGGCACCAACCCGCTCTCCTCGTGCCTGCCGATCCTCGTGCAGTCCCCCTTCTTCTTCGCGCTGTACCACGTGCTCAGCAACGTGGCGAAGGGCAAGAAGGTCGGCGTCATCCACGAGAACCTGGTGGAGAGCGCGCAGAAGGCGCACATCTTCGGTGCTCCGCTGCCGGCGAAGTTCACCGACAGCGCGGCCACCCTGGCGCACCTGGGCACCACCCAGGGCGAGGTCCGCACCGTCACGATCATCATGATCGTGCTGATGTCCGCGTCGCAGTTCTTCACCCAGCGGCAGCTGATGACCAAGAACGTGGACATGTCGGTGAACACGCCGTTCATGCAGCAGCAGAAGATGCTGATGTACGTGTTCCCGCTGATCTTCGCGGTCTTCGGCATCATCGCCCCGGTCGGTGTGCTCCTCTACTGGCTGACCACCAACGTGTGGACGATGGGCCAGCAGCTGGTCGTCATCCGGCGCAACCCCACCCCGGGCAGCCTGGCCTTCCAGCAGCGCCAGGAGCGGCTGCGGGCCAAGGGCAAGCTGGTGGAGCCGCCGGAGGAGATCGCGGCCAAGGAAGCGGTCGAAGTGGCGCGGGCCAACCGCACCCAGCCGAAGCGGCAGTCCAAGTCCCAGCGGACGACAGGAGCCGGCGCGGGCGGCACGCGGGCGGGCGGCTCCGCGGCCGCCACCGAGGCACAGGACCAGTCCCCGGCCGAGGACGCGGAGCCGGCCGGCGGTGCCTCGGCGGCAGGCGGCGCGAAGTCCGGCGGAAAGCAGTCCGGCTCCGGCAAGCAGCAGTCGGGTTCGGGCAAGTCCGGCGGCGCCACCCGGAGCGGCGCTCCGCGGGCGGGCGCTCCCCGGGCCGGTGCGCCGAGGGCGGGCGGTTCGAAGCAGGGCGGCTCCGCGGGTAAGCAGTCCGGCGGCGCGAAGTCCAAGCCGACCAACCTGTCGAAGAAGAAGTAAGAGGAGAGTCCAGGCGTGAGCGACGTCAACACCACCACGGCACCCGAAAGCGATGCGGCCGAGGGCCTGACCCGGCTGGAGCAGGAGGGTGAGATCGCCGCGGACTACCTGGAGGGGCTGCTCGACATCGCCGACCTCGACGGCGACATCGACATGGACGTCGAGGGCGAGCGGGCGTCGGTGTCGATCATCGGCGACGACGGCAGCCGCGAGCTGAACAAGCTGGTCGGCCGGGACGGCGAGGTGCTGGAGGCGCTCCAGGAGCTGACCCGGCTCGCGGTGCACCGGGAGACCGGGGAGCGCAGCCGGCTGATGCTGGACATCGCCGGGTTCCGGGCCCGCAAGCGTGCCGAGCTGGCGAAGCTGGGCGCGAGCGCGGCCGACGAGGTCAAGCAGACCGGTGCAGCCGGTGAAGCTGGACCCGATGACCCCGTTCGAGCGCAAGGTCGTGCACGACGCGGTGGCCGCCGCGGGCCTGCGCAGCGAGTCCGAGGGCGAGGAGCCCGAGCGCCGGGTGGTCGTGCTTCCGGCCTGACCGGCCCGCTCCACTGTTCTGTCGGCCCCGTCTGTTCCGCAGGCGGGGCCGAAGCTTGTAAGGCTGATGGTGTACGCAGGACCCGTGTCGGCGTGATGGAGAACCGAGGAAAGGACAGTCCCCGTGACGGAGGCAGCAGCGGAGCTTCCCGCGCCGCCCGAGCAGGCCGGAGCGCTCTTCGGTGATCGGTTCGCCGACGCGCTGCGCTACGCCGGCTGCTCGCGGACGCGGGAGTCCGGCGCGGGCTGATCGGTCCGCGTGAGGTGCCCCGGTTGTGGGAGCGGCACCTGCTGAACTGCGCGGTGCTGTCCGAGGTGGTCGACCAGGACGTCTCGGTGTGCGACGTCGGCTCCGGCGCCGGGCTGCCCGGCATTCCGCTGGCGCTGATCCGGCCCGACCTGGAGATCACGCTCCTGGAGCCGCTGCTGCGCAGGACCACGTTCCTCGACGAGGTGGTCAAGCTGCTGGGGCTGTCGAACGTGACGGTGGTGCGCGGCCGGGCCGAGGAGATGGTGGGCAAGCTGCCGCCGGTGGACGTGGTGACCGCCCGCGCGGTGGCGCCGCTGGACCGGCTGGCCGGGCTGGGGCCTGCCGCTGCTGCGGCCGCACGGCGAGATGGCGGTGCTCAAGGGGGACACCGCCGAGGAGGAGCTGAAGGCGGCCCGGGCGGCGCTCAGCCGGCTCGGTGCGGTCGGTGCCACGGTCGTCCAGGTCGGCGAGGGCATCGTCGACCCGCTCGCGACGGTGGTACGGGTCCAGGTCGGCGAGAGTCCGGGCGGTGTACGGGCGGCGACCCGCCGGGCGAAGGCCGCTCGTGCCCATCGCAATCCCCGCGGCGCGGGCGGCAACGGGCGCCGCCGCCGCTGACGGCGCCCCGGCCCGACCCTGCCGATCCGCCTTTCACCCCGCCTCGCCTACGCCATACCACCGGCCAAACCGGCATAATCCGGAGTGTCTACGGAGTTACCGACACACCGCGCTGCATCGTGTTCCACGTGAAACGTCGCTCGCTTCTTCCTGGAGTCCTCAGTCGCGGGCGCGCCGCGGCCGAGGCGCACGCCAATAAACCCGCCAAGACGACCCCGTCTGTGGATAGTTCTCGGGATTTATCCACAGGCGGGCCGAGCTCGCTGGTTCAGCACCCCTCGGGCATGGCAGGCTCTTCTTATTGCGAGCCTGAAGTCGAGGAGAGTGAGTCCTTGCGGTCCGACGCCAACATCGCGGGGCCGATGGCCGATCCGGTCCCCGGTCCCCGCACAGCTGAAACCGCTGGGGGCCCTCTTTCCGTGCCCCCGGGGTTCGGGAGCGATGTTTCACGTGAAACATTGCCTCCCATGGATGACACCCCTATCGGTCGCGCCGCCCAGTTGGCCGTCGAGGCCCTCGGACGCGCCGGTGAGGGGCTGCCCAGACCGGCCCAGACCCGGGTGATGGTGGTCGCCAACCAGAAGGGCGGGGTGGGCAAGACCACCACCACCGTGAACCTGGCGGCCTCCCTGGCCCTGCACGGCAGCCGGGTTCTGGTGATCGACCTCGACCCGCAGGGCAACGCCTCCACGGCGCTGGGGATCGACCACCACGCCGAAGTCCCGTCCATCTACGACGTCTTGGTGGAGAGCAAGCCGCTCTCCGATGTCGTCCTGCCGGTCGCCGACGTGGAGGGGCTCTTCTGCGCCCCGGCCACCATCGACCTGGCGGGCGCCGAGATCGAACTCGTCTCCCTCGTCGCCCGCGAGAGCAGACTGCAGCGGGCCATCGAGGGCTACGAACAGCCGCTGGACTATGTCCTGATCGACTGCCCGCCCTCCCTCGGCCTGCTCACCGTCAACGCCCTGGTGGCCGGCGCCGAAGTGGTCATCCCGATCCAGTGCGAGTACTACGCGCTGG
This sequence comes from uncultured Actinomycetota bacterium, assembly GCA_963820715.1. GTDB lineage: Bacteria > Actinomycetota > Actinomycetes > Streptomycetales > Streptomycetaceae > Actinacidiphila. The sequence goes on from CAWGAU010000020.1 coordinate 300,471, forward strand.
AAGGGCTCGGGCAGTTGCTGAAGAACGTGGACCTGGTCCGCGCACACCTCAACCCGAAGCTGCACGTCTCCACGATCCTGCTGACCATGTACGACGGCCGGACCCGGCTCGCCGCCCAGGTCGCCGAGGAGGTCCGCACGCACTTCGGCAAGGAGGTGCTGCGCACCAGCATCCCCCGGTCGGTCCGTATCTCGGAGGCACCCAGCTACGGCCAGACCGTCCTGACGTACGATCCCGGGTCCAGCGGCGCGCTCTCCTACCTGGAGGCAGCCCGGGAGATGGCGCTGCGTGGCCTGCCGGGCAACGTCGCCGTCGAGTACGACCCGCAGCGGGCGAACAGCACCATGAGCACAACCCGCACAGCATGTCGGAGGGTATCCAGTGAGTGATCGACGCAGAGGGCTCGGCCGTGGTCTCGGCGCGCTGATCCCGGCCGCGCCGCAGCCGGCCGGCTCATCGCCGGGGAGTGCACCAGCCCTGGTGCCGGACCGCGGGGTCGCCGCGGCGAAGGTGGCCGGGCTGGTGGATCGCCGGCCCGCCGAGGCGACGCCGAGCGTGGACATCCCTGTTTCACGTGGAACAGAGCCCGACCTCAGCTCGGCGTCGAAGGTCCCGGTCTCCGGGGCGTACTTCGCGGAGCTGGAGCTGGACGTCATCACGCCGAACCCGCGGCAGCCGCGCGAGGTCTTCGACGAGGACGCGCTCAACGAGCTGGTCATCTCCATCAAGGAGGTGGGCCTGCTCCAGCCGGTCGTGGTGCGGCAGATCGACACCGACCGCTTCGAGCTGATCATGGGCGAGCGCCGCTGGCGGGCCTGCCGTGAGGCGGGCCTGGAGCGCATCCCCGCGATCGTCCGGGCCACGGACGACGAGAAGCTGCTCCTGGACGCACTCCTGGAGAACCTGCACCGGGCCCAGCTCAACCCGCTGGAGGAGGCCGCGGCGTACGACCAGTTGCTGCGGGACTTCTCCTGCACCCATGAGCAGTTGGCCGACCGGATCGGACGCTCCCGCTCCCAGGTCTCCAACACGCTGCGGCTGCTGAAGCTGTCGGCTCCGGTACAGCGCCGGGTCGCGGCCGGGGTGCATCTCCTTCGGGCACGCCCGCGCCCTGCTCTCGCTGGACGACGCGGACGAGCAGGACCGGCTGGCGCACCGGATCGTCGCCGAGGGGCTGTCGGTGCGCGCGGTCGAGGAGATCGTCACGCTGATGAACAGCGAGCCGAAGACGGCACGCAAGACGGCCGCCCCTCGGGCCGGACGTCGGGTGTCGCCCGGCGCTGACCCATCTGGCGTCGCGGCTGTCGGACCGCTTCGAGACCCGGGTGAAGGTCGACCTCGGTCAAAAGCGCGGAAAGATCGTCGTGGAGTTCGCCTCGATAGAGGATCTGGAGCGCATCCTGGGGTCGATGGCCCCCGGCGAAGGCAAGGTCCTGGAGAGCCCGCTGGACGCGGACGCCGAAGACGGCGAGGACGGCGAGAACGAGGCCGAGTGACGCGCCGGCACCCCGGTGAGCCGCGCCGGGGTGCCCGAGGGCTGACGGGTTCGCGGCAGAAACGGGGTGCTGGCCAGATGGGACGCCGGCTCGTACCGCTCACCCTGGACAACCTCTCCGACCTTCCCAGGCCCTGCCGCCGCTGTGTCTTCTGGGAGCTGGACCCGGTCAGCGGCGAGGCGGCCGTCCAGGCCGGCAAGCCGGAGCTGGAGAAGGAGGCGTGGATCTCCGCGGTTCTCCTGGAGTGGGGCTCGTGCGGCCGGATCGTCTACGTCGACGAGGTGCCCGCGGGCTTCGTGCTCTACGCACCGGCCGCCTACGTCCCGCGCTCGACGGCCTTCCCGACCAGTCCGGTGTCGCGCCGACGCCGTGCAGCTGATGACCGCCCGGGTGATGCCCGGCTATCAGGGGCAGGGGCATCGGGCGGGTGCTGGTGCAGACCGTCGCCAAGGATCTGGTGCGGCGGGGCTTCAAGGCGATCGAGGCGTTCGGGGACGCGAAGTGGACGGCGCCCGCATGCGTCCTGCCCGCCGACCATCTCACCGCGGTGGGCTTCAAGACGGTCCGGCCGCACCCCCGCTATCCCCGGCTGCGGCTGGAGCTGCGCTCGACGATCTCCTGGAAGGAGGACGTCGAGATGGCGATCGACCGGCTGCTGGGCGCCGTACAGAAGGAGCCCGCGCTGCGCCCGCTGTAGGGCGGCCCGGTCCCTCGGAGGGGCCGGGACGGACAAACGACGGCGGCTGTCGATGTTCCACGTGGAACATCGACAGCCGCCGTCGTCGTGCGGGTGGTGCGTCAGCCGATGAAGTCCGAGAGGTCACGGACGAGGGCGGCCTTCGGCTTGGCGCCGACGATGGTCTTCACGACCTCGCCGCCCTGGTAGACGTTGAGCGTCGGGATGGACATCACGCCGTACTTGGCGGCGGTCACCGGGTTCTCGTCGATGTTGAGCTTGACGATGGTGATCTCTTCCGGGTGCTCCGCGGCGATGGCCTCCAGCGACGGGGCGATCTGCCGGCACGGACCGCACCACTCGGCCCAGAAGTCGACCAGTACGGGCTTGTCGCTGGCGAGGACTTCCTCGGCGAAGGTGTCATCGGTCACGTGCTTGGGCTTGGTGTCGCCCTTGATGTTCTCGGCCACGGCGGTCTCCTCAGGATTTCGGTACGAGCGGGGGAGGGTGAAGTCGGTCAGACGGTCTTCTCGGCGTCGGCGAGCGCCGCCAGGTAGCGCTCGGCGTCCAGCGCGGCGGAACAGCCGGTGCCGGCCGCGGTGATCGCCTGACGGTAGGTGTGGTCCACGACGTCACCGGCGGCGAACACGCCGGGGACGTTGGTGACGGGTGCTCGGCGACTGCACGGTGAGGTAGCCCTCGGCGTCCAGGTCGAGCACGCCCTTGAACAGTTCGGTCCGCGGGTCGTGGCCGATCGCGATGAACAGTCCGGTGACGGGCAGCTCGGAGGTCTCGCCGGTCTTGGTGTTGCGCAGCGTCAGACCGGAGAGCTTGCCGTCGCCGTGGATCTCGGCGACCTCGCTGTCCCAGACGAAGGAGATCTTCGGGTCGGCGAAGGCGCGCTCCTGCATCGCCTTGGACGCCCGCAGGCTGTCCCGGCGGTGCACGATCTTCACGGACTTGGCGAACCGGGAGAGGAAGGTCGCCTCCTCCATCGCGGTGTCGCCGCCGCCGATCACGGCGATGTCGTGCTCGCGGAAGAAGAAGCCGTCACAGGTGGCACACCAGGAGACGCCGCGACCGGAGAGGCTTGTCCTCGTTGGGCAGGTCGAGCTTGCGGTGCTGGGAACCGGTGGTGACGATCACGGTCTTGGCCCGGTGCACGGTGCCGGCCGAGTCGGTGACGGTCTTGATGTCGCCGCTGAGGTCGACCGCGACCACGTCGTCCGGCACCAGCTCGGCGCCGAAGCGCTCGGCCTGGGCGCGCATGTTGTCCATCAGATCCGGGCCCATGATGCCGTCCCGGAACCCGGGGAAGTTCTCCACCTCGGTGGTGTTCATCAGCGCGCCGCCCGCGGTCACCGAGCCTTCGAAGACCAGCGGGTTGAGCGAGGCACGCGCCGTGTAGAGCGCCGCGGTGTATCCCGCGGGCCCGGAGCCGATGATGATCACGTTACGGACGTCGGTCACGGGTGTTTTCCTCGTCTCTGCGAACTGCTGCGGGGCCCTGGCTGGACTCTCGTCCTGCCTAACGGATACTACGGGCCCGGCATTCCCCCGGCGGTACGCCGCTCGCGTGCTGCGGGCGGCCGAGGCGCCTAACGCGGATAGGTGCCCTGGAAGAGCACCGCACCGGGACTGGCGGCCGTACACGAGGCATTGACCACGAAGGCGTCCACGAGCGTCGCGTCGCCCGGGTGGGGCAGCACGAGCAGATACGCCTCGTTGCCGTTGAACGGCTCCCGTTCGGCCGCCAGCACGGGCTGGGTCCGGTGTGTGGCCTTGAGCACACAGGACGGCACGTCCGTGGGACCCGACCCGGTGGCGGGCGCGCTGCCGTGATCGAGCTTCGGGGTGTCCACGTGGTTGGGTGCCATGGTCGGGGCGCTCGTCGTGGTCATCGGTCCGGCGAGCAGCCGACGGACCTGGCCGGCCACCGACGCGCCGCCGGCCGAGGTGGCGGAGCCGTCCCTCTTCGCGGCCACGCCGGAGTCGCTGCCGCTCGTCGCGTCATTCGGGCCGATCGCGTACACCAGACCGCCCAGGACGAGCGCGGAGGCGACCGAGGTCACGGCGAGCAGCAGACGCCGCCGCTGCCGTCCGCCCGGACGGCTGCCCGGTCGGTCGCCGCGGCCGGGGCCGGTGGAGCCGCCCGCGTGGCCGCCGGGAGGCGCCGTCGATGTTCCACGTGGAACATCGCGCGATCCGGACGGCGATGTTTCACGTGGAACATCGGGCCGGGTGGAATCCAGCAGGGCCTCGGCGGCGAGCGCCGCGTCGATCCGGCCGGCGACGTCGTCGGGCATCCGCTGCGGGCCGGGCAGAGTGCCCAGCAGCCCGTGGATCTCCTCCAGTGACGCGAGGACATCCGCGCACACCGCGCAGCCGTCCAGGTGCCGTCGGACCTCGGCGGCACGGTCGGGCGGAAGCAGGGATTCGGAGAGGTCAGCGATCTCCCCGACCTCCGGGTGCGAGTCCTTCCCCGCTGTCGATGTCACCGGTGCTCACCTCCATCCCTTTCCGGTCCCGTCTCTGGGACGGATGTCCCCTCCGCCCGGTTCCTTCCCCCGCCGTGGTCGGCGCTATCCCCGCTCCCCGCGCGCAGATGATCCAGGAGCGGGAGCAGTCGGGCCCGGCCGCGGGCGCACCTGCTCTTCACCGTGCCGGTCGGTACGTCGAGCACCGCGGCGGCCTCGGCGACGGGATAGCCCTGCATGTCGACCAGGACGAGGGCGGCGCGCTGCTCCACCGGAAGAGTGGCCAGAGCGGCCAGCAACTCGCGGTGGAGCTCTCCGCGTTCCGCGGGTGCCTCGGCGGACTCGTGCGGCTCCAGGAGCGCCTCGAACTTCTCCTCGTCGGCGATCGGAGCCGTACGCCGCGAGTTGGCCCTGCGGACCCGGTCCAGGCAGGCGTTGACGGTGATGCGGTGCAGCCAGGTCGTGACGGCCGACTGCCCGCGGAAGGTGTGGGCGGACCGGAAGGCCGACACCAGGGCGTCCTGGACGGCGTCAGCGGCTTCCTCATGGTCCCCCAGCGTGCGCAGCGCCACCGCCCAGAGCCGGTCGCGGTGGCGCCGCACTATCTCCCCGAAGGCGTCGGGGTCGCCCGCGACATGGCGGGCGAGCAGCTCGGCATCGTCGGCGCCGCCGTGCTGAGCCCCTCCCACGCCTTCCCCTTTCGCCGCTCGTCCGGAGTCAGCCGGAGAAGGAGACTTCTTCCACGGCCTGCTTGAACCCGGACTGGTTGTACCCATTGCCCTCCGCCGGCGCGTTCGGCACCGCGGTGATCCAGATGAGAACGTACCGGCTCTTGGCCGCCTTGCCCGGCTGGAGGGTCATCTTGCTGTCGCCGGTCTGACCCGAGGCGAGCTTGGTGAACTGCGACACGTCGCCCGAGGGATTCAGCGCGGAGACGGCGTACATCGCCGCGGACGTGTGGTCGCCGGAGAACCGGAACGTCAGGGACGCCGAGCCGACGTTCCTGGCCGAGCCCAGATCGTAGACGATACCGACGCCCTGCTTGTAGGGCGCCAGCTTCGGACCGTCCAGGTAGGTCTTCGTCTCCCAGTACGTGGAGAGGTCGCCGTCGTAGGTCTTCGCCGAGTCCGCCGCGTCCTGGGGGTGGCCGTCGGGTGCGTACTCCGCGCTGCCGACGATCTTGATCGGCCCGTTCGCCACGGGGGTCGCGGGGTCCTGTCCGCCCTTCTGGCTCGTGGGCGCGGGACCCGCGGACCCGTCCTCGCGCGACTTCATGGCGTCGGCGAGCTGCCAGCTGCCCAGGCCGATCGCGACGATCACCAGCGCGGCCACCGCCCACTTCAGGGCCTGCCCGGTCCGCCCGGGAAGGGCGGGCGGCGGCGTGGGCGGCGCGGCGACGGGCTGGCGGGTGGCGCCGCCGGGAGACTTCGGGGGCTGCTGGAAGGCGGACGGCTGGTACACCGGCTGGCCGTGCTCCGGCGGCCTGATCCGCGGCAGGCCCGCGACGGTCTTGGCGAGCTCCTCCGGAGTGGTGCAGGGCGGTTCCTCGCGGGAGGCGGTGGCGCCGTCGTTGACCAGGGCCCGCATGGCGATCTCGGACAGGCCGCGGTGGACACCGGCCCGCACCTGGTCGGGCGCGATCAGCCCGACGCCCTTGGGCAGGCCGGTGAGGCCGTGCGCGTCCTCCTCGTAGGGCCAGCGCTGGGTGAGGGAGGCGTACAGCAGCGCGCCGATCGCCTCGGTGTCCTGGCGCTGCGGCCGGTCCGAGGACAGGCCGCGCAGCGCCGCGGCGACCGCGAGGCCGCGGATGCGGTACTGGCCGGAGACCGTGCGCAGCACCGCCCCCGGGTCGAGCCGCAGATGGGCCAGGCCCTCGCGGTGCGCGGCGGCCATGCCCTGGGACACCTGGCTGACCATCTGGTACGCCTCGTGCGGCTCCAGCGGCCCGGCCGCCAGCAGATCGGCCAGCGAGGTGGCGTCGGGCAGCCACTCGTGGATGACGTAGGCGAGGTCGTTCTCCTCGACGGCGTCGAGGACCTGGACGAAGCGGGGGTCGCCGAGCAGGGCGGCGGAGCGGGCCGCCGCGAGCACCTGGCGGCCGCGGGCGTGGTCGGCGGGCAGGACGTGGATGCCGACCGCCCGGCGCAGCTTCTCGTCGACCGCTCGCCAGCTGCTGAAGCCGTCCACCCGGGTGACGCACTCCGCGAGCTGGTAGCGGCGGGCCAGCTTGTGCCCGCTGTGCAGCTCCGGCGCGACGGCCCTGGCGGGCTGGCGCACGGCCTCTGAGCCGTCGTTCTTGGCGGCGGTGTCTGCGGCGTCAACGGTGTCAACGGCGTCGGCAGCGCCGGTGGCGTCCTGGATGCCCGTGGCGGTGCTGCTCGCGGCCGTGCTGCTGTTGGCGGGGGCGCTCGTGCCGGTGCTGCCCGTGGCCGTGGTGGTCTTGGCGGCGGCGCTCTTGGCGGTGCCCTTGGCCGGGGTGCCCTTGGTGGGAGTGGTCTTGGTGGGAGTGCTCTTGGCGGTGCCGGTCTTCGCCGTGCCGCTCGCAGCGGCGCCGCGGGCGGCAGCGCTCTTCTTCGCAGTGGCGGCCTTCGTGGTGCCGGGCTTGGCCCCGTTCTTCGCCGAGGTACGGGACTTTTCCGGTGCGAGTTGCAGGGTACGGTCCGCCGGCAGCACGGCGGTCTCGTCGGGCTCCGGGTCCGCCTCCGGTGCCGGATCGGGCTTCGGGCCGGCGTCGGCCGGATCGCCGTCCGCATGCCCCTCGGCCGTCCCGGCCGTTTCGGCGGGGGTGTTCCGCTCCTGCGACGACGTGCCAAGGATGGTGGTGTCGTCGGCGGTGCCGTTGGTCTGGTCGTCCGTCGTCGTCCCGTCGGGTGTGGCGCCGCCCTGCCGGGCGGAGGACGTCGCCTCGCCGCCCTCGTTGGCCACTCCGACGGCGGCCGTGCTCCGATCCGCCACCGTCGTTCCTGCCTCCCCATCCAAATGCGCGATCTCACGTCGAGCCGATGACAATTGTGCCCACACTCCGGCTCTATGCACGACACACGGCGGGCCGTGATGGTTGCGCAGTGTGGGTCACGAGTGGTGGTTCTCCCCGGTCAGCGGCCGAGCCGGCCCCGGACCATGCCGATCAGCGCGGTCATCTCCTCGATTCTCATCCGCTTGGCGGCGGCGACGAACAGGCCGAGCAGCAGGACGCCGCCGACCACGAGGGCGGCCAGCGCGCCGGCCGCGCCGCTGCCCAGCTCCTTGGTGATGGCGAAGACGGCGATCCCGGCGACGGCCGCGGCGGGGATGCAGGCACCGGTCAGCCGGGCGTAGGTGCGCATGACCCGCTTGCCGTCCAGGTCGCCGCGCAGCCGGCCGCGCAGCCTCTTGGCGGCTACCCCGACACCCACCGAGTACGCCAGGCCGTAGGAGAAGGCCATGCCGACCACGGCCCAGCGGGACGGGCAGGATGACGAAGGAGATGACCGAAGCGACGGCGTTCACCGCGGCCACCACGACCGTGTTGTAGAAGGGGGTCCGGGTGTCCTCGAAGGCGTAGAAGCCGCGCAGGATCACGTACTGGGCGGAGAAGGGGATCAGCCCGACGCCGAAGGCCATCACGATGAAGCCGATGTTGCGTGCGGACTCCGTGCCGGTGCTGGCGTAGAGCAGGCCGCACATCGGCACACCCAGGGCCAGGAAGGCGAACGCGGCGGGCACGATCGCCACCGCCGAGGTGCGCAGGCCGTAGGAGATGTCGTCGCGGACCGAGGCGATGTCGCCGTCGGCGGCGGCCCGGGAGATCCGCGGCAGCACCGCCGCCATCACCGAGACGGTGATGATGGCCTGCGGCATCTGCCAGATCAGCAGGGCGTTGTTGTAGGCCGTGATGCCGGTGCCCTGGTAGCCGCTCTTGTCGGCGTCGGCGCCCGCCCAGGTGGCGAGCTGGGTGACGACGATCAGACCGGCCTGGTTGGCCAGGACGAAGAAGAACGTCCACTTCGCCAGCTTGGCGGTGTGGCCCAGGCCGTGGCCGCGCCAGTCGAAGCGTGGTCGGAACTTGAAGCCCGCGTCGCGCAGGTACGGCAGCATCGACAGCGACTGGACGATCAGCCCCAGCAGTGTGCCGAGGCCCAGCAGCCGGACGCCCTGCGGGGTGATCGTGGTGGCGTCCATCCGAGTGGTGCTGTAGGGCCCGTAGACCCAGATGAACATCACGAAGCTGAAGATCACCACGACGTTGTTCAGCACGGGCGTCCACATCATGGCGCCGAAGCGGCCGCGCGCGTTGAGCACCTGGCCCATCACCACGTGGACGCCCATGAAGAAGATCGTCGGCAGGCAGTAGCGGGCGAAGGCGATCGCCACGCGGTAGCTGTCCGGGTTCTGGGCGATCTTCGGCGACATCAGCTTGATCAGCAGCGGCGCGCCGAACACCGTGACGGCCACGATGCCGCCCAGCACCACCATGACCACGGTCAGCAGCCGGTTGGCGTAGGCCGCGCCGCCGTCCTCGTCGTTCTTCATCGCGCGGGCGAGCTGGGGGACGAAGACGGAGTTCAGGCCGCCGCCGATGGTCAGGATGTAGATCATCGTCGGCAGGGTGTTGGCGACCGCGTAGGAGTCGCCGAGGGTGGCGACGCCGATCGCGGCGGCGATCACCAGGGTGCGGACGAAGCCGGTGAGCCGGGAGACCAGGGTGCCGGCCGCCATCAGCGCGCTGGACTTGAGGATGCCTCCGCCGGCCTTGGCCTCGGCAGCCGGAGCGGCGGCCGGGACCTGCCCGGTGGCGTCCTGCGGGGGCAGCCCGGTGCCGTCGGCGGGGCCCGGCTGCTGCGGATGGCTCGGCGGCTGCCCGTAAGGAGCGGGCTGCCGCGGATCGGCGTACCCCTGGCCCTGGCCGCCGTACTGCCCGGGGTCGGCGTACCCCTGCTGGCCGTACGGCTGGTCGCCCTGGTAGATGGTGGGCTGGCCGTAGACGGGCTCGCCGTACGCCGGCTCCTCGTAGACGGGCTCGGAGTAACCGGTTCCCGCGTTGTCCGGGGGCACCTGGGGATAGCCGTAGGACTGTTGGTCGTAGCCCGGCTGATACGCCTGCTGGGGCTGCTGGAAGTAGCCCTGGCGGGGGTCCTGCACCGGCTGCTGCTGGTACGCCTGCTGCTGCGGGTCCAGCGGCGGCGCCTCGTAGCTGCCGGAGCGCTGCTCGCGGAAGAGGTGCTCGTAGGAGTCGAAGACCGGGATCGCGCCCGTCTGGCCCAGGTCGTCCATGCCCACGTACAGGCTCGCCGGGTTGTCCCCGTACGGCATGTGGGGGTAGGTCGTCTGCTGCCAGTGCTGCCCGCCGTACGGCGACGGCGCGGGCGGCGGGTGCGCCGCCCGGTCGTAGAGGGCCTCGCCCACGGGGTCCTGCGCCGACGGATCGTGCTGCTGGTAAGGATCGTAGGCGTAGGTGTTCTGCAGATACGGGTCAGGTGGTGTGGGACGCTGCTCGGGCGAGGGAGGCATCTGGCCCGCAGAGTCGCGATCACCGTCGTACGGCGCGTTCATCAGTGCCCCACCTTATTGTCCGCTGGCTATCCGTCCACTTTCTCACCTGCCGGGGACGGCTCGGGGCTTTCCTGACCGGTGTCAGCGGCAGGGTCACCCGGCTGCCCGGGGTCGGTGTCGTCGTTCTCCGCGCCGTCGCCGTCCGTGTCGCCGTCCGCTCCGCCGCCGGCGGCCTGGCGCTTGCGCTGACGGTAGATCCGTACCCCCGCGAGCACCAGCAGCAACAGGCCCGCCGCGATGATCAGCATCACGAGGTCGGTCACCTTGGTGATGTTCACCTTGAACGAGATGGCGCTGCTGCCGTAGGGCGAGCCGTTCTGGGTGTACAGGCCCGCGGTGATGCCGGCCGGACCGTTGGCGCTCGCCGTGGTCTGGAACTTCAGGGTACGGGTATGGCCGGCGCCGATCGAGATCGGCTGCTCGGGATTGTGGATCTTCAGCCTGATGTTGGTGGTGGAACTGAGCCTCAGCACCAGGCCGGTGACCGGCTGGCTGAGGTCGTTCTTCACCGTGACCGGGACGGTGCCGCTGCGGCCGGACAGGGTGAGCTGGTTCTTGTCCAGGATGTGCACCGCGCCGATCAGGTCGCTCAGGTAGTTGCCGATCGCGTTCGCGTAGTCGCCCTCCCGCCGCGGGTCGCCGCGCCAGCCGGTGGACATCGCCCGCAGCATCGCGTTGCGGAACGGCACCGTCACCCGGTCCTTGATGGTGAGGATCACCACGAAGTCGTTGAGGCCGATCTGGTCCTGGTGGAGCTGCTGGAAGGTGTCGGCGGAGAGTTCCTGCTTGCGGAGCGACCTCGGGTAGGCGCTGAGCGGCGGGATCTTGTGGGAGGCGTGCGGGTCGGCGTGGGCCTTGGCGGCGGTCTCGAAGTCGACCGTGTTCGACCACTGGCCGGTGCCGGTCGTCATGATCGCGTCGTGCATCGCCTTCGCCTGCTGGATGTCGGGCATCCGCGGCGGCGCCACGACGACCGTGCGCTGCTTGTCCGGCGCCTGCATGGTGATCAGCAGGGTCTGCGCGATGAAGTTCTGGACGGCCAGGTTGGCGTTCTGGTCGCTGCTCATGTCGCCGTCGAAGGCGGTCGACAGGGACGCGTCGGCGACCACCGCCGTGGTGCCGCCGCCGATCGGGCGGGCCGCGTTCGGCGTGTAGCCGAGGGTGCCGCTCTCCTGGAGCGAGTCGCTGCGGGCGATGATCCGGTTCGCGCCGCCGCGGCGGGCGAGGGAGACGATCGACGGGTCGACGGCGCCGTTCACCGGCCAGGCCACGCCGGCCGTGGACTGGACGCCGAGGATGGTGTCGACCGTGGTCTTGCCGAGGGCGGTGCCGGTGGTGAGCAGGTCCACGTTGCTGGTCAGGTTCTTCCCGCGGTGGGCCAGCGAGGCGAGGTCCGGGTCGCCGAACGGCAGCGCCACCACCTCGTCGCCCGCGATCGCGGTCTTGAGGGCGTTCAGCCACTGCTCGGCGACGGCGGTGCCGGTGCCGGGCGTGGTCCGGGTGAGGTCACCGCCGGCCCCGGCGACGCGGTAGGGCTTGGTCATCGCCTCGACGGTGGCCAGCAGGTCCGGGTCGACCACCCAGGTCACCGGGAGGTTCTTGCCCAGGTCGACCATCTGCCCCAGCCGGCCGCCGGGCTTGAGCTCCGCGGTCAGGCTGTCGTCGAGGAAGATCGGGCTCTGCTGGGAGTCGGTGTCGCCGCGCGAGGCGATGTGCGGCCGGTCGGTGAGCGGCCACAGGTAACTGAGCCGGGTCGACTTGGCCGTCTCGCCGTCGGCGTACCAGGGCACGAAGGTCCGCTTGATGCCGAGGACGTGGTCCCAGGGCTCGGCCGCGTCCTGGCCGTCCAGGCTCACGCCGAGCTGGTAGACGCCGCTGACGCCGAGGTCGAGCGCGCTGACCGGGATCTTTATGGTGAAGGGGGCGCTCCGGCCGGCCGCCAGGTCGGACACCTTCACGTTGTGCCCGTTCAGCTCGGCGCTGTCCTGGGCGCTGTTGTACTCGACCCGTGACGCGGCGCTCTTCATGGCGCTGCGGGTGCGCAGCGGCCCGCCCGGCCCGACATGGATGGCGATGCGCGCGCCGGTGATCGTCGTCTTGCCGTTGTTCTTCACCGCACCGGACACGGTGACCGTGTCGCCCTTGGCGGGGATGCGGGGGGTCAGCGAGTCCAGGCTCAAAGAGGCCGTACGGGACCCGCTGACGGCCTTTGCCGCGGTTGCCGGGGCGGCGGCCGATCCGGTGGCCTGCGCGGTCTGGAGAAGCCCGGTGACGAGGGCGGCCCCGGTAAGGAGCGCTGCGCCCCGCAGCAGCCGCCGACGTCGTGCCGGCGGGGGTGTTCCGGGTGCCTGTACCGCCTCGCCCACGCGTTCGCCCGTCCCTCGGTCTGTGTCGGTCGTCGGTCGTTGTCGGATGTGCGTGCTGGCATGTTAACGATCCGCGCTGTGCCGAAGTGCTGCGGAGTCCACGATGCGGCAGTGCGGCAAACCAGGGCGCGGGCGCCTGCCCGCGCCCCGTACCCTTTGACGTTGTGCCGAATGCCAACAATGCCGCTCAGACCCAGCAGGCCCGCCCCCGGATCGAGCCCGTGGCCGAAGAACTCGGCCGGCTGCTTCCAGGCTGCCGGATTCCAGCTCGCCCTCGTCGGCGGCTCGGTCCGGGACGCCCTGCTCGGCAGGCTCGGCCATGACCTGGACTTCACCACGGACGCCCGGCCCGAGCAGGTGCTGAAGATCCTCCGGCCGTGGGCGGACGCGATCTGGGAGGTCGGCATCGCCTTCGGCACGGTCGGCGCCCGCAAGGACGTCCCCGGGGGCTCGGGCAGCGGTGCGGGCGGGGACGCGCCCGGCAGCGGCGAGGCCGAGGCGGGCAGGAGCTTCCAGATCGAGGTCACCACCTACCGCTCCGAGGCGTACGACCGCACCTCGCGCAAGCCGGAGGTGTCCTACGGCGACACCATCGAGGAGGACCTGGTCCGCCGGGACTTCACGGTGAACGCGATGGCGGTCGCGCTGCCCGGCTCGGACTTCATCGACCCCCACGGCGGCCGGGACGACCTGGCCGCCCGCGTCCTGCGTACCCCGGGCACCCCGGAGGCGTCCTTCTCCGACGACCCGCTGCGGATGCTGCGGGCCGCCCGGTTCGCCGCGCAGCTCGACTTCGAGGTCGCCCCCGAGGTGGTGACCGCGATGACGGAGATGGCCGACCGGATCGGGATCGTGTCCGCCGAGCGGATCAGGGACGAGCTGAACAAGCTGATCCTGTCCGACCACCCGCGCAAGGGCCTGCGGCTGCTGGTCGACACCGGGCTGGCCGACCGGGTGCTGCCCGAGCTGTCGGCGCTGCGGCTGGAGCGGGACGAGCACTTCCGGCACAAGGACGTCTACGAGCACACCCTGACCGTGCTGGAGCAGGCGATCGACCTGGAGACCGAGGGCCCCGACCTGATCCTGCGGCTGGCCGCGCTGCTGCACGACATCGGCAAGCCGAAGACCCGCCGCTTCGAGTCGGACGGCCGGGTGTCCTTCCACCACCACGAGATGGTGGGCGCCAAGCTGACCAAGACCCGGATGACCCAGCTGAAGTACCCCAACGACCAGGTGAAGGACGTCTCCCGGCTGGTGGAGCTGCACCTGCGCTTCCACGGCTACGGCAGCGGCGAGTGGACGGACTCGGCCGTACGCCGCTACGTACGGGACGCCGGGCCGCTGCTGGAGCGGCTGCACAAGCTGACCCGGTCCGACTGCACGACGCGCAACAAGCGCAAGGCGGCGGCGCTGTGGCGGACGTACGACGGGCTGGAGGCGCGGATCGCCGAGCTCCAGGAGCAGGAGGAGCTGGACTCGATCCGGCCCGACCTGGACGGCAACCAGATCATGGAGATCCTCGGCGTCGCGCCGGGTCCGCTGGTGGGCCAGGCCTACCAGCACCTGCTGGAACTGCGCCTGGAGAACGGCCCGCTCGGCCACGACGCGGCGGTCGACGCGCTCAAGGAGTGGTCCGCGCAGCAGGGCTGAACGCGGCGCCGGAGTGACGTTCCACGCGATGTTCCACGTGGAACATCGCCCCCGGGGGGTCCCGGGCTCGCGTCGAACCGTCGATGTTCCACGTGGAACATCGAGCCTCGGTGCTACGTGTGCATGGCGGTGTCGGGCGTGAGCCGGACCATCCGCAGCAGGGCGACGGCCACGGCGGCGTAGATCAGCGACAGGGCGACGATCAGGGACGACGAGCGGCCGTCCGGCGGCAGGATCAGTGCGGCGACGGCGGCCGCGCTCACGAACGCGACGTTGAAGGCGACGTCGTACAGCGAGAAGACCCGGCCGCGGAAGGTGTCGTCGACCTGGGTCTGCACGACGGTGTCGGTGGCGATCTTCGCGCCCTGCGTGGTGACGCCGAGCAGGAAGGCCGCCACCATCATCGGGGTGGCGGCGAACGGCAGCCCCAGCGCCGGCAGCAGCAGCGCGGAGGCGGCCGAGCAGCCGGTGATCCAGCCGGTGGTGCCGAAGCGGGTGGTCGCCCAGGGCGTGATCACGGCGGCGACGAAGAAGCCCGCGGCCGACACCCCCAGCGCCAGCCCCAGCAGGGCGAGACCGGCGTCGGTGTCCGACGGATCGGACCAGGTGTAGCGGCAGAGCATCAGCAGGGTGACGGTCAGGGCGCCGTAGCAGAAGCGCATCGCGGCCATCGCGGACAGCGCCCTGGCTGCGACGGGCCGCTCCCGCAGGTGCCGCAGCCCGTCGCCCAGCCCCCGGACGGTGCCCACCAGTTCGGCGCCCAGCCGGGTGCGCTCGGGCAGCTCGTCGGGGCCGAGCAGCTCGCGGCCGAGGGCGAGCGCCGACAGCCCCGCGCACAGGTAGAGCGCCGCGCCCAGCAGCACCGTGGCGGCGTTGGAGCCCGCGCCCGCCGGGAGGAAGAGGTGGACGAGGAAGGCCGCGCCGCCGCCCAGCGTGGCGACGAGCGTGCCCGCGGTCGGCGACAGGGAGTTCGCCGTCACCAGCCACTTCTCGTCGACCACCCGGGGCAGCGCCGCGGAGAGCCCGGCCAGCACGAAGCGGTTGACGGCGGTCACCGACAGCGCGGAGAGGTAGAAGAGCCAGGTCGGCACGTGCAGCAGGATCAGCACCGCGGTCGCGCAGCACATCACGGCCCGCAGCACGTTGCAGTACAGCAGCACCTGGCGGCGCCGCCAGCGGTCCAGCAGCACTCCGGTGAACGGGCCGAGCAGGGAGTACGGCAGCAGCAGGATGGCCAGGGCCGAGGCGACGGCGCCCGGGGACGCCTGGTTCTCCGGGGAGAACACCACGTAGGCGGCGAGCGCGACCTGGAAGACGCCGTCGGAGAGTTGGGACAGCAGGCGCACGACGAGCAGCCGCCGGAAGTCCGGCAGCCGCAGCAGCGCGCGGAGGTCACGCAGTACACCCATGAGCACACCCTCACACGACGGGAAAGGCCCCGGGTACGCGACCCGGGGCCTTCCTTCCGCTGCCTCAGCCGGCCGGCGGTCCGCAGGGTGACCGGTGGCTCAGCCGCTGAGCCGGCGGGATGTTCAGCGCTCGACCTCGCCGCGGATGAACATCTCCACGCTCTCGCGGGCCTCGTCGTCGAAGTACTGCACCGGCGGGGACTTCATGAAGTACGAGGACGCCGACAGGATCGGGCCGCCGATGCCGCGGTCCTTGGCGATCTTCGCTGCGCGCAGCGCGTCGATGATGACACCGGCGGAGTTCGGGGAGTCCCAGACCTCCAGCTTGTACTCCAGGTTCAGCGGGACGTCGCCGAACGCACGGCCCTCAAGGCGGACGTAGGCCCACTTGCGGTCGTCGAGCCACTGCACGTAGTCCGACGGGCCGATGTGGACGTTCTTGGCGCCCAGGTCGCGGTCGGGGATCTGCGAGGTGACGGCCTGCGTCTTGGAGATCTTCTTGGACTCCAGGCGCTCGCGCTCCAGCATGTTCTTGAAGTCCATGTTGCCGCCGACGTTCAGCTGCATGGTGCGCTCCAGCACGACACCGCGGTCCTCGAAGAGCTTGGCCAGCACGCGGTGCGTGATGGTGGCGCCCACCTGGGACTTGATGTCGTCGCCGACGATCGGCACACCGGCCTCGGTGAACTTGTCCGCCCACTCCTTGGTGCCGGCGATGAAGACCGGGAGGGCGTTGACGAAGGCGACCTTGGCGTCGATGGCGCACTGGGCGTAGAACTTCGCCGCGGCCTCGGAGCCGACCGGCAGGTAGCAGATCAGGACGTCGACTTCGCGGTCCTTGAGGATCTGGACGACGTCGACCGGGGTCTCGTCGGACTCCTCGATGGTCTCGCGGTAGTACTTGCCGAGGCCGTCCAGGGTGTGGCCGCGCTGGACGGTCACGCCGGTCTGCGGCACGTCGGCGATCTTGATGGTGTTGTTCTCGCTGGCGCCGATGGCGTCCGCGAGGTCGAGCCCGACCTTCTTCGCGTCGACGTCGAAGGCGGCCACGAACTCGACGTCACGCACGTGGTACTCGCCGAACTGCACGTGCATGAGACCAGGCACCCTGCCGTCCGGGTCGGCGTCCTTGTAGTACTCGACACCCTGGACCAGCGACGTGGCGCAGTTGCCCACGCCGACGATGGCTACGCGGACCGAACCCATACCGGTTGCTCCTTGTGAAATCGTCACGCGGTTCCCCGGTCCCCGGGTCGGCCGCCGTTCTCTTGGTTGGTGTTGTCGTGGTTGTCCCGCCCGGTGGCCGGCTGCTCCACGCGGCCGACCCGCTCGGTCTCGATCAGCTCGTTGAGCCAGCGGACCTCGCGCTCCACCGACTCCATGCCGTGCCGCTGGAGTTCGAGCGTGTAGTCGTCGAGCCGTTCGCGGGTGCGGGCCAGTGACCCGCGCATCCTCTCCAGCCGCTCCTCCAGGCGGCTGCGCCGCCCTTCCAGGACGCGCATCCTGACGTCCTTCGACGTCTGGCCGAAGAAGGCGAACCGCGCGGCGAAGTGCTCGTCCTCCCAGGCGTCGGGGCCGGAGTGGGCGAGGAGCTCCTCGAAGTGCTCCTTGCCCGCGGCCGTCAGCCGGTAGACGATCTTCGCGCGGCGGCCGGCGAGGGGCGTGGTCAGCGGGTCGCCGTCCAGCGCCGTCTCCTCGATCAGCCACCCTTGGGCGACCAGCGTCTTCAGACAGGGATAGAGGCTCCCGTAACTGAAGGCGCGGAACACCCCGAGCGAGGTGTTGAGCCGCTTGCGCAGCTCGTAACCGTGCATCGGGGACTCACGCAGCAGACCGAGAACCGCGAACTCGAGGATTCCGGAGCGCTTGCTCAATCCCTCGTCCCCTCGTTTCACGTGTATCTCGCTCTGATGTATCGAGTCGATACATCGCGACGATAGAACGGCCCGAGACATCATGCAAGGCGAGCCGCGGTGACCGGTGTCACATCGGCAAACCTGTGAGAGGTCAACTGACCGTTATGGGATGAACGTTCGCGCCATGGGTCTTTTGACCATGCGTACTCTGTTCGCCATGTCGAGCACAGGGAACCCAGTGGCGTTGGGGTGCGTCATGATCCTTGGTGCAGTGCGGCCCGACCCGGCCGCATCGAGGGGGAACGGACCGGAATGTCATCGATGCCCTCAGGCGAACCCGCCTGTCGAGGAGTAGCTGTTCAATGAGCGAGCACCGTCGCAAGCCGCCGCAGTCGGCGCAGCCGCCGTCCGGCGGCCGTGCTGCCGCCCGGCGCGGGGGCCAGCAGCCGACGCCCCCTCCCTCCGGCGGCCGGCGTGCCGCGGGAGGCCCTCCGGCCGGCGGCGGTTCCCCGGTCGGCGGTTCGAGTTCCACCGGGTCACCCGCGGGCGGCTCCCCCCTGGGTCCCCCGGGCGGTTCCCCGTCGGGCCCCCGCGGCGAGCAGCAGCCGTACGGCGGCCGCGCGGCCGCGCGCAGGGCGGCGCAGGGCCGCGGCGGGCGGCGCAGGGCCGGCGGTCCTGGCGGCCCCGGAGGCTCCGGGCGGCCCGGGCGGAAGCGGTCCCGGACGGTCCCGGCGGCCCGGCCGGCCGCGGCGGAAGCGGCCCCGGCCGGCGCCCCGGCAAGAAGCGCTTCATCGACTACCCGCGCTTCGGCAAGGACGGCTGGCACCGCTGGATGCCGTCCTGGCGCCAGGTCACCGCCCTGTTCATCGGCTTCGTCGGCACCCTCGTCGGCGTCGCGGGCGTCGCCTACGCCATGGTCGGCATCCCGGACGAGAACAAGATCGGCCATCGCCCAGAACAACGTCTACTACTGGGCCGACGGCAGCCGGATGGTCGCCACCGGCGGCGACATCAACCGGCAGAACATCACGTACGACCAGATCCCGAAGGCGATGCGCTACGCCGTCATCTCGGCGGAGAACAAGACCTTCGAGACCGACAAGGGCGTCGACCCGATGGGTATCGCCCGCGCGCTGCTCAACATGGCCAAGGGCGGCGAGACGCAGGGCGGCTCGACCATCACCCAGCAGTACGTCAAGAACTCGATGCTCGACCAGCAGCAGACGCTGAGCCGCAAGTTCAAGGAAATGTTCATCTCGATCAAGGTCGGGGCGAAGCGCAGCAAGAACGAGATCATCACCGGCTACCTGAACACGTCCTACTTCGGCCGCGGCGCCTACGGCATCCAGGCGGCCGCCCAGACGTACTACGGCGTCGACGCGGAGAAGCTCAACCCGAGCCAGTGCGCCTTCCTGGCCGCGCTGCTCAAGGGTCCGACGTACTACGACCCGATCGGTCACAGAGAGATCGACCCCCTGGCGACGCCCCCGAACAACCTGCGCAACTCCACGTTCCGCTGGAAGTCGATCCTCGACAACGAGGTCAAGTTCGGCCACATGACCGCGCAGGAACGGGCGAAGTACACCAAGTACCCGATGCCGCAGGGCCTGAAGGTCCAGGCCGGGATGACCGGCCAGATCAGCTATCTGGTCTCCACGGCGAACCAGTACGTCGAGCAGCACTCCAGCTCGAAGATCACCGACCAGGACCTGGCGCGCGGCGGCTACCAGATCTACACGACCTTCAAGAAGAAGGACGTCAACGCCCTGTCGAACGCCGTGGCGAGGGTCCGCAAGAAGAACATCAAACCGGGCGGTTCGCACAAGTACCTCGGCAGCGACTCCGCCTACCAGGGCACGGACGCCGACACCAATGTGCAGTTCGGCGCCGCGTCGGTGGTGCCGGGCGACGGCGCGAT
Source organism: uncultured Actinomycetota bacterium (assembly GCA_963820715.1). Classification (GTDB taxonomy): domain Bacteria; phylum Actinomycetota; class Actinomycetes; order Streptomycetales; family Streptomycetaceae; genus Actinacidiphila. The sequence continues at coordinate 319,851 of CAWGAU010000020.1, forward strand.
CGTGGCCATCTACGGCGGCGCGGGCTACGAGAACGGCGAGTTCAACAACAACGCCGACACCCAGGGTGTGCCGGTGGGCTCGACCTTCAAGCCGTTCGTCCTCACCGCCGCCATGGAGTACGGCACCAATGCCAGCAACGGCAGTCCCATCACCCCGCAGAGCAAGTACAACTCGAACGACGAGCTGGTGATCAAGGACCACGACGGCAACCCGGTCCTGGACAAACAGAACCAGCCCTTCCGGCAGAAGAACGAGGACTCGATCAACCGCGGCTTCATCCCGCTCAAGGAAGCCATGCAGGACTCGATCAACAGCCCGTTCGTGCAGCTCGGCGAGGACGTCGGCCTGGACAAGGTGAGAAGCACCGCCGAGACGGCCGGCCTGCTGCCGGGCAGCATGGCCGAGCTGGTCCCGTCGTTCTCGATCGGTACCTCGACCCCGAGCGCGATCCGGATGGCCGACGCGTACGGCACGTTCGCCAAGTCCGGCGTGCAGGTGGAGCCGTACTCCGTGACCCGGGTGCAGCGCAACGGCAGCGACCTGTCGGGCTTCCAGAAGCCGAGGGCGAAGCAGGCCTTCACCGCCGACATCGCCAACAACATCACCGACGTCCTGCAGAACGTGGTCCAGAAGGGCACCGGTACCGTCGCCCTCGGACTGCACCGCAAGGCGGCCGGCAAGACCGGTACCACCGACAGTCCCGGCGGCACCCGGTCCGCGTGGTTCGACGGGTACACCCAGCAGCTGTCGACGTCCGTGGTGATGTTCCGGCAGGACTCGAAGAAGAAGATCCTGCTGCCGATGTCCGGCACCGGCGGCAACTCCTCGGTGCACGGTGGCGACATCCCCGCCACCATCTGGACCGACTTCATGAAGGTCGCGCTCGGCAACCAGCCGGACCCGGGCTTCCCGACGGCCGGCAAGATCGGCGACGGCACGCCGCCGAACGAGCCCGGCGCGCCGACCACCCCGCCGCCCACGACGGCGCCGCCGACCACCGCCCCGCCGACCACGTCGGCGCCGCCGACCACACCGTCCAACACGCCGTCGAGCACGCCGCCGACCTTCCCGACCGGCACGCCCACCTCGACGTGTTCGTTCTTCGGTTGCCCGACCAGTACCACGTCGCCGCCCGGCAATCCCGGCGGCGGCACCAACGGCGGCCCGGGCGGCGGCAGAGGAGGCGGTACGTCACCCCAGGCGCTGGAACCCTGAGGCAGCCCTGAGGCGGCGCATGCCGTCGGGCGATGACGTGAGAACCGGGCCGGGACGAGGCCCGGATGCGGTGGGAGCCCCCGGGCCGGTGAGGACGACCGGCCCGGGGGCTCTCGCGTACACAGTCGGGTACGGCAGGATGGCGCCATGACGAGCGTGCGCGACCGTGCAGACGACGACCGGCGAGAGCTCCCGGTGCGCCCCACCGACGAGGACCCGCTGGCCGCGGCCGGCAGTGAGCTCCTCGGTGGGCCGGCCGGCCGGCGGGCCCTGACCGGGCGCCGCTGGTGGACGCCGCTGCGGATCATGGCGCTGGTGGTCATCGGCGTCTTCGCGCTCGGCATGGCGCAGAAGGCGTCCTGCTACTCGACCGGCTGGTTCCGGACCGGTGACCCGCAGTACATCCACGCCTGCTACTCCGACATCCCGCATCTGTACGCGCAGCGCGGCTTCGCCGCCGACCTGGTGCCGTACTTCGACCGCATCCCCGCCTCGGTCAGCGGCGCGCCGGACATCCACTACCTTGAGTACCCGGTGCTGACCGGCCTGTTCATGGAGGTCGCCTCCTGGGTGACCCCGCACGGCTCGGCGCAGCACAGCGCGCAGATGTACTGGATCGCCAACTCCGCGATGCTGATGGTCTGCGCGGTCGCGCTCGTGGTGTGCGTGTCCAGGACCAACCGGCGGCGGCCCTGGGACGGCCTGTTCATCGCCCTGTCCCCCGCGCTGGCGCTGACCGCCACGATCAACTGGGACCTGTTCGCCGTGGCGCTGGCGGCCGCCGGGCTGATGCTCTGGTCGCGCGGCCGCCCCGGGTGGGCGGGAGTCCTGATCGGGCTGGCCACGGCGGCCAAGCTCTTCCCCGTACTGCTGCTCGGCGCGCTGTTCCTGCTGTGCCTGCGGGCGGGCCGGATGCGGCAGTTCGGGGCGGCGGCGGGCGCGGCGGCGGCCGCCTGGCTGGCGGTGAACCTGCCGGTGCTGGTCCTCGCGCCGCACGGCTGGGCGCAGTTCTACACCTTCAGCCAGTCCCGGACCACGGACTACGGCTCGCTGTGGCTGATCATCAAGGAGCGCACCGGCGACCCGCTGCACGGCGTCAACGCCTACGGCACCGCCCTGATGCTGCTGCTGTGCGCCGGCGTCGCGGCCCTCGCGCTGTACGCCCCGCGCCGGCCGCGGCTGGGCCAGCTCGCCTTCCTGGTGGTGGCCGCGCTGCTGGTCAGCAACAAGGTCTACTCACCGCAGTACGTGCTGTGGCTGCTGCCGCTGGCGGTGCTGGCCCGGCCGCGCTGGCGCGACCTGCTGATCTGGCAGGGCGCCGAGGTGCTGTACTTCCTCGGCATCTGGTACCGGCTCGCCTACGTCACCGGCACCAAGCACCACGGCCTGACCGCGGACGCCTACCACCTGGCGATCGGCGTGCACCTGCTGGGCGTGCTGTACCTGTGCGCGATCGTGGTGCGCGACATCCTGCTGCCGGAGTACGACGTGCTGCGGCAGGACGGCTCCGACGACCCGGCCGGCGGGGTGCTGGACGGTGCGCAGGACGTCTTCGTGCTCGGGCCGCCGCCGCGCGAGCGCAAGCACGCGGCGGCCTTCGCGGACTACCCGGGCGGCCAGGGCTGAGGCCCGGGGGCCGCACGGCCCGCTGGAACGCGGCCAGCCGGGGATGCCCGGGGGCTTACACCGACTGCCGGTCCACGACCCGGTCGAACTGGGTCGTGGTGTGCCGCAGGTGCGCCACCAGCTCGTCGCCGACCGCGGGCGGAGCCACGTCGCTCGGCAGGAAGAGGATCGACACCTGCATGTGCGGCGGCTCGGCGAACCACCGCTGCTTGCCGGCCCACACGAACGGCGACAGGTTGCGGTTGACGGTGGCCAGGCCCGCCCGGGCCACGCCCTTGGCGCGCGGCATCAGCCCGTGCAGCGCCTTGGGCGCCTCCAGCCCCACCCCGTGCGAGGTGCCGCCCGCCACGACCACCAGGTGCCCGTCGGCGGCCGCCTTCTCCTGCCGGTAGCCGTACCGCTCGCCCTTGGCGATCCGGGTGACGTCCAGGACGGCCCCGCGGTACTCGGTCGCGTCGTGGTCGCCCAGCCACATCAGGGTGCCGATCCTGGCCCGGAACCGGGTCTGCGGGAACTGCTGGCGCAGCGTGGCGAGCTCGTCGGCCTTCAGATGGCTGACGAACATCGTGTGCAGCGGCAGCCGGGCCGCGCGCAGCCGCTCCATCCAGGCGAAGACCTCCTCCACCGCGTCCGTGCCGTCGGTGCGGTCCAGCGGCAGGTGGATGGCGAAGCCCTCCAGCCGGACGTCGTCGATCGCCGTGTGCAGTTTGACCAGGTCGTCCTCGGCGACACCGTGCCGCCGCATGCTGCTCATCACCTCGATGACGACCCGCGCGCCCACCAGGCCGCGTACGCCCTCCACCGAGGAGACCGAGCGGATCGCCCGGTCCGGCAGCGGCACCGGCTCCTCGCCCAGCCGGTACGGGGTGAGCACCAGCAGGTCGCCGCCGAAGAAGTCCTTGATCCGGGCCGCCTCGTACGTCGTGCCGACGGCGAGCATGTCGGAGCGCAGCCGCGTCGCCTCGTCGGCGAGCCGCTCGTGGCCGAAGCCGTAGCCGTTCCCCTTGCAGACCGGCACGATGCCGGGAAACTGTTCCACCACGGACTGATGGTGCGCACGCCAGCGTGCGGTGTCGACGTACAGGGTGAGCGCCATGGCCTGGTCAAGCCCTTCCTTGTGCGAGTCGGCCGGTCAGCGGCGCGACATGTAGATGTCGAGTGCCTTGTGGAGCAGCTTGTTGAGCGGGAAGTCCCACTCGCCCAAGTATTCTGCAGCCTGGCCGCCCGTACCCACCTTGAACTGGATCAGACCGAACAGGTGGTCGGTCTCGTCCAGGGAGTCGCTGATGCCGCGCAGGTCGTAGACGCTGGCGCCCATCGCGTACGCGTCGCGCAGCATGCGCCACTGCATCGCGTTCGACGGCCGCACCTCGCGCTTGTGGTTGGCGGACGCGCCGTAGGAGTACCAGACGTGCTGCCCGACGGTGAGCATCGTGGCGGCCGCGACCGCCTCGCCCTCGTGCACGGCCAGGTACAGCCGCATCCGGTTGGAGTCCTCGCCGTTGAGCGAGTTCCACATGCGCTGGAAGTACGACAGCGGGCGCGGCCGGAAGTGGTCGCGCTCGGCGGTGACCTCGTAGAGCTGCTGCCACACGGGCAGGTCGTCGTAGCCGCCCTGGACCACCTGGACGCCGGCCTTCTCGGCCTTCTTGATGTTGCGGCGCCAGAGCTGGTTGAAGTTCTTGAGGATGTCGTCGAGCGAGCGGTTCTCCAGCGGGACCTGGTAGACGTACCGCGGCTGGACGTCGCCGAAGCCCGCGCCGCCGTCCTCGCCCTGCTGCCAGCCCATCCGGCGCAGCCGGTCGGAGACCTCGAAGGCGCGCGGCTCGATGAAGTCGGCCTCGACGTCCCGCAGCCGCTTGACGTCCGGGGCGGCGATGCCCGCCTTGATCGACGTCGCCTCCCAGCGGCGGATGATCACCGGGGGGCCCATCTTCACGGTGAAGGCGCCCTGCTGCTTGAGGTGCTTGAGCATCGGCTGGAGCCACTCGTCCAGGTTGGGCGCGTACCAGTTGATCACCGGGCCCTCGGGCAGGTACGCCAGGTACCGCTTCACCTTGGGGAGCTGCCGGTACAGCACCAGGCCGACGCCGACCAGCTGCCCGGAGGCGTCGTCGAACCAGCCGAGGTTCTCCGACCGCCACTCGTTCTTCACATCGGCCCATGCCGGGACCTGGCAGTGGCTCGCCGACGGCAGACTGCGGATGTACGCCAGGTGCTGCTCGCGGCTGATGGTCCTCAGGGACAGGCTCATGCGGGGCGCTCCCCATGCTCACGACTGCGGGCTTATCTGGCCCGAAGCCTACTGCGAGAGGGGAGCGCCGCCGCTACTGCCCGTGCGGGGCTCGCGGGGCTGTCACTCCTACCAGAAGCCGCCGTGGGCCATCCCGAGGTAGCAGCCGAACGCCGCCATCCCCAGGCCGATGATCAGCGCGAAGCGCTCCGCCGTGGTGACCGAGATGTACTGCCCCCACGCGCCGGTCAGGATGCCGGCCAGGCCGGTCGCCGAGCTGACCGCGTGCAGGCTGTGGAACCCGGCGGTGGAGACCGCCACGATGCCCAGCACGACGGTCACCGCGACGAGTGAGTTCTCCAGCGGGTGGGGTCGGCCGTCGGTGTTGAACGTGAAGTGGTGGGTCCGTGCCGCTTGCTGCTGTGCCATGGGCACCTCCGTGGCGGAGAAGTGGCGCGCTGTGGCGCCGTCGACACCCGATGTGTACAGATTGGGGGCAAAAGGGGGCGGATTTCAACCCGGGGGACGTCGCCGGGTACTCTGTACGGTCTGCACCGGTGTTCTGCCGGGTCACGGCCGCGCCGAGGGCGCTGTCAGTGCTCCGCGTTACCGTTGCGACGCAAGACAAACCCTCCTGCCACGGAAACGCCGTGGCCGCCTGAGTCCAAAGGAGGTGGGTTCCCCTATGCGTCACTACGAGCTCATGCTCATTCTCGACCCCGATCTTGAGGAGCGCGCTGTCTCCCCGCTGATCGAGTCCTTCCTCGCCGTCGTCCGCAGTGGCGGCGGCAATGTGGAGAAGGTCGACACCTGGGGACGTCGTCGTCTCGCCTACGAGATCAACAAGAAGCCCGAGGGCATCTACTCGGTCGTCGACCTCAAGGCCACACCCGAGGTCGTCAAGGAGCTGGACCGTCAGCTCAACCTGAACGAGTCGGTGCTGCGGACCAAGGTCCTCCGTCCGGAACTCCACTAGTCCCGGACTCCGAGCAGCAGCCACACAGCACTGCCCCCAGCCAGTCGAGAGGTCATCCCATGGCAGGCGAGACCGTCATCACGGTCGTCGGCAATCTCGTCGACGACCCCGAGCTGCGCTTCACCCCCTCAGGTGCGGCGGTCGCGAAGTTCCGCGTCGCGTCCACTCCCCGCACCTTCGACCGGCAGACCAATGAGTGGAAGGACGGCGAGAGCCTGTTCCTCACCTGCTCGGTCTGGCGGCAGGCGGCGGAGAACGTCGCCGAGTCGCTCCAGCGCGGCATGCGCGTCATCGTGCAGGGCCGGCTGAAGCAGCGGTCGTACGAGGACCGTGAAGGCGTCAAGCGGACGGTCTACGAGCTGGACGTCGACGAGGTCGGCGCCAGCCTGCGCAGCGCCACCGCCAAGGTCACCAAGACCAGCGGCGGTGGCGGTCGCGGCGGCCAGCAGGGCGGCTACGGCGGCGGTTCCGGCGGCGGCGGCACTGGCGGCGGCCAGGGCGGCGGCAGCTGGGGCGGCCAGCAGGGCGGCGGCGGTGCTCCCGCCGACGACCCCTGGGCGACCAGCGCTCCGGCCGGCGGCGGTCAGGGCGGCGGCGGTCAGGGCGGCGGCGGAGGAAGCTGGGGCGGCGGCTCCGGTTCCTCCGGCTCATCCGGTGGCGGCTACTCGGACGAGCCGCCCTTCTAAGGGCGGACCCCACACACTTCTTGATCGCATAGGAGAGACACCATGGCGAAGCCGCCCCCGCGCAAGCCGAAGAAGAAGGTCTGCGCGTTCTGCAAGGACAAGACCGTGTACGTGGACTACAAGGACACGAACATGCTGCGGAAGTTCATTTCCGACCGTGGCAAGATCCGTGCCCGCCGCGTCACCGGCAACTGCACGCAGCACCAGCGTGACGTCGCCACGGCCGTGAAGAACAGCCGTGAGATGGCGCTGCTGCCGTACACCTCGACGGCTCGATAAGGAGAGGGTGACCGAGTATGTCCAAGATCATCCTCACCAACGAGGTCAGCGGCCTCGGTGCCGCCGGCGACATCGTCGACGTCAAGCCGGGCTACGCCCGTAACTACCTGATCCCGCGTGGCTTCGCCATCGCGTGGACCAAGGGTGGCGAGAAGGACGTCGAGCAGATCCGCCGGGCCCGCCGAATCCGCGAGATCCACTCGCTGGACGACGCGAACGCCGTCAAGGCGCAGCTCCAGTCCGTCAAGGTCAAGCTGAGCACGCGCGCCGGTGACACCGGCCGCCTGTTCGGCTCCATCACCCCGGCCGACATCGCCTCGGCGATCAAGGCCGCGGGTGGTCCCGTGGTCGACAAGCGCCGGGTCGAGGTCGCCTCGCCCATCAAGACGCTGGGCGCCCACAAGGTCTCCGTGCGGCTGCACGCCGAGGTCGAGGCTGTTCTCGACCTGGAGGTCGTGGCCGCGTAAGGCGGCACATGTTCCACGTGGAACATCAAGGGCCGGGTTTCCCGTACGGGAGACCCGGCCCTTCGCCGTACCGTCAGCGGCTGGCGCCGGTGACCACCCAGCGGCCCGAGCGGGCCCGCAGCCACAGCGCCGCGAGCCGGGTGAGCATCATCAGGCCCATCGCCCACCACAGCGCGGTCAGCCCCCCGCCCAGCGCCGGCACGGCGAGCGCGACCGGCGCGAACACCGCGAGCGTCACCAGCATCGACCAGGCCAGATAGGGCCCGTCCCCCGCACCCATCAGCACCCCGTCGAGCACGAAGACCACCCCGCAGACCGGCTGCGCCAGCGCGACGACCAGCAGGGCGGCGGCCAGCGCGTGGCGCACCGCCGGGTCCGAGGAGAACATCGGCCCGATCAGCGGCCGGGCCAGCGCCACCAGCACTCCCAGGGCGGCCCCGCAGGCCAGGCCCCACTGCATCATCCGCACACACGCGGCCCGGGCTCCCACCGGGTCCTCGGCGCCGAGGTAGCGGCCGATGATCGCCTGCCCGGCGATCGCGATGGCGTCCAGCGCGAAGGCCAGCAGCGACCACACGGTGAGGGTGATCTGGTGGGCGGCGATCTCGGCGTCGCCGAGCCGCGCGGCGACGGCGGTGGCGATCATGAGCACGGCCCGCAGGCTGAGGGTGCGCACCAGCAGCGGAACCCCGGCGCGGGCGCAGGCGCGGATGCCCGCGGCGTCCGGACGCAGCAGGCCCCGCCAGCCGGCGCCCGCGTGCCGCCGGGCGCCCCGGACCACCACCGCGAGGTAGACGGCCGCCATGCCGTTCTGGGCGATGACGGTGCCCCAGGCGGAGCCCGCGATGCCGAGCCCGGCGCCGTAGACGAGCGTGACGTTGAGCCCGGCGTTCGCGGTGAACCCGCCGACCGCGACGTAGAGCGGGGTACGGGTGTCCTGGAGTCCGCGCAGCACACCGGTGGCGGCCAGCACGACGAGCATCGCGGGGATGCCGAGCGCGCTGATCCGCAGATACGTGGTGGCGTACGGGGCGGCGGTGGGCGAGGCGCCGAAGAGGTCGACCAGGCCGGGGGCGGTGGGCAGCACCGCGGCGATCACGAGTGCGCCGAGCAGCAGGGCGAGCCAGATGCCGTCCATGCCCTGGCGCAGGGCGGCGGGGAGGTCCTCGGCGCCGATCCTGCGGGCGACCGCGGCGGTGGTGGCGTAGGCGAGGAAGATGAAGACGTTGACGGCCGTGGCGAGCAGCGTGGCGGCGACGCCGAGGCCCGCGAGCTGGGCCGTGCCGAGATGGCCGACAACCGCGCTGTCCGCCATGACGAAGAGCGGTTCGGCCACGAGAGCGCCGAACGCGGGCAGCGCCAGGGCGACGATCTCGCGGTCGTGGCGACGGCGGGCGGAGGCGGGGAGGCGGACAGGTTTCCGCTCTGTGGAAGGCTCGACGACCGGATTCACAGGAGACAGGATAACCATCCACAAGTAAGAGGTGAAGTAGCTATCCAGTCATTACGAGCGACTGCGTAGGGTGATCTCCTCCGCGTTGTTTGTCACGATCTTGCTCCAGGCGGAAAAGTTTTTCTCCTGCACAGGCTATGGATGAAGAACATGCAGGTCAGATTGGTTGGACCTGGCCGATAGTCAGCTTGTCCACAGCACTGTCCCAAGGGCTGTACACAGGTTCGGGGCAGTTCTCCACAGGTATGCCGTCGCTGTCCACATGCCCTGTGGATAACCGGATTGGTCCGGACCCTCGGTGGCCCTACCGTAGAGCCTCTCCCCGACTCGCCGAGCGCGAAAGCCGGGTGGCTCGGTGGCGGAGGTGCCGCCGTGAAAGAGTGGCACGCACGCACGCTCCGGGCGGGCCGGCCGGACGGGAGGAGGTGGCGGGAATGAGCCAACCCGAACCCACCGACGAGACCTGGGCGGAGCCGCCGCCGGACGACCAGCGCCCCGCCGTCAGCCCCTTCCGCAAGCGCAACTCCGGCCCGGACGAGGGCCGTTACCAGGAGGGCGGCGGAGGGTTCGAGCGGGTCCCGCCGCAGGACCTGGACGCCGAGCAGTCCGTACTCGGCGGCATGCTGCTGTCCAAGGACGCGATCGCCGATGTCGTGGAGGTGCTCAAGGGCGCCGACTTCTACCGGCCGGCCCACGAGACGATCTACACCGCGATCCTCGACCTCTACGCCCGCGGCGAGCCCGCCGACCCCATCACCACCGCGGCCGAACTCACCAAGCGCGGTGAGATCGCCCGCGTCGGCGGCGCCTCCTACCTGCACACCCTCGTCAACGCGGTGCCCACGGCGGCGAACGCCGAGTTCTACGCCGAGATCGTGCACGAACGCGCCGTGCTGCGGCGCCTGGTGGAGGCCGGCACCCGCATCACGCAGATGGGGTACGCGGCCGACGGCGACGTCGACGACATCGTCAACAGCGCGCAGGCCGAGATCTACGCGGTCACCGAGCAGCGCACCTCCGAGGACTACCTGCCGCTCGGCGACATCATGGAGGGCGCGCTCGACGAGATCGAGGCGATCGGCTCGCGCAGCGGCCAGATGTCCGGCGTCCCCACCGGTTTCACCGACCTCGACTCCCTCACCAACGGCCTGCACCCCGGCCAGATGATCGTCATCGCCGCCCGCCCGGCGATGGGCAAATCGACGCTAGCACTGGACTTCGCGCGCACCTGCTCCATCGCGCACAAGATGCCCAGCGTCATCTTCTCCCTGGAGATGGGGCGCAACGAGATCGCGATGCGCCTGCTGTCCGCCGAGGCCCGGGTCGCCCTGCACCACATGCGTTCGGGCACGATGACCGACGACGACTGGACGAAGGTCGCCCGCCGGATGTCCGACGTCACCGAGGCACCGCTCTACATCGACGACTCGCCGAACCTGTCGATGATGGAGATCCGTGCCAAGTGCCGCCGCCTCAAGCAGCGCAACGACCTGCGGCTGGTCGTCATCGACTACCTCCAGCTGATGCAGTCCGGCGGCTCCCGCCGCCCCGAGAGCCGCCAGCAGGAGGTCTCGGACATGTCCCGCAACCTCAAGCTCCTCGCCAAGGAGCTGGAGGTCCCGGTCATCGCCCTCTCCCAGCTCAACCGCGGCCCCGAACAGCGCACCGACAAGAAGCCGATGGTCTCCGACCTCCGTGAGTCGGGCTCCATCGAGCAGGACGCCGACATGGTCATCCTGCTGCACCGCGAGGACGCCTACGAAAAGGAGTCCCCGCGCGCCGGCGAGGCCGACCTCATCGTGGCCAAGCACCGCAACGGCCCGACCGCCACGATCACCGTGGCCTTCCAGGGCCACTACTCCCGCTTCGTGGACATGGCCCAGACCTGATCCGGCCCACTCTGATCCGACCGGACCGACGCTTTCCCGACCTGACCCGCCGCCAGGCGTAGCGGGAGCGTCCGGACTTGGGAGCCCGCACCCGTCATCATGGGCCCGTGCTGACATGGTTCCGCTGTCACTGGGACGAAGAGGACACCTGGTTCTACTTCGAGGTCGACGCCGAGGGCTGGGTGACCCGGCAGGTCGAGGCCCGTCCGGGCTGATCCGGGGCGCGCCCGGAGCCGTCGTGCCTCGCGGTCAGGCGGCCGCCAGGGTGCGCTTGATGCCCGCACGGACGAAGGTGCGGGTCACGTGGGCGCGGCGGGCGCGGTGGGGGAAGGACAGGGGCGCAGGGGAGCCGTAGCGGCGGGCGCGGATGTCGGCGAGGACGGCGGCGGGGGCGCCGAGCGCCGGGAGCGCGTCGAGCGCCTCGCCCTTGGTGAGCAGGCGGCCGTCGGTGAGGGTGACGTGTCGCGCGGCCCAGGGTGAGCAGGCCGAGGTCGACCCAGACGTCCTGGAGCCAGCGCACGGGCTTGGCGGTGGCGGGCAGCCAGAAGTCCCTGAGGTCGGCCCGGATGAAGGCCGCGAGCTCCTCGTCGCCGACCGGCGGGAGGAGTTCGCTCGGCGGCGGCCCGTACAGCGTCAGGTCGCCGGTGTGCAGCTCGCGCCGGGTGACCTCGGTGACCGGCCGGGTCAGCAGCTCCTCGTGCGCCCACGTCAGGTGCCGTACCCGGGGGTCGGGCAGGGTGTCCCGCACGACGTACGAGCAGTGCAGCTTCTTGGCCTGCGGGAATACGGCGGCGAGCGCCTGGTGCAGCACCTTGAGCTGCCGACGCTGGTCGGTGGTGGGGGCGGACTCCACGACCGCGATCGCGTCGATGTCGCTGCGGCCGGGCTGGAAGTCGCCCAGCGCCAGCGAGCCGTGGACCCATACCGCGGTCGGCGGCAGGACCTCGCGCAGGCCGGTCAGGAAGCGGTCCAGCAGCGGTTCGACCTCTTCACGCATGGTTCGCACTATCGCACCGGGCGGCGTTGCGAGGAAGACGCCCGGCCGACCCGTGCCCGTACACGGCGCGCGACGCGCCGCCGCCTCCGCACCCGCCCGCATGCGGACACCCCCGGGCCGCGACGGGCCCGGGGGTGTCCTGGGAGGAGGGCAGGAGGTTCAGGTGACCGCCCTCATGGCTGCGGGGGCGGTCATCCCGTGGCCGGGCGCTGTCAGGTGGCCGTCCAGACGAACGTGGCCGAGCCCTGCGAGCCCGCCGCGTTCCTCCCGGTGACCGTCACCGTCCAGGTGCCGGCCCTGGTGGCGGCGCCGGTGAACTTCCCGGCGGCCGACAGCGAGATGCCGGGCGGCAGACCGGTCGCGGTGTAGGCGACCCCCTTGGCGTTCGGGTCGAACGTCCAGCTCACCCGGGCGTGCGCCGGACCGCTCATGCCGTACGGGTTCGGCACGGTGAGCGGCGCCGCGGTCGCGGCGGGCCCGGCGGCCGCGGCCTTCGGGCTCGCGACCCCGGCCAGGTTGCCGTTGACCGTGGTCGGCACGGTGAGCGAGCCGTTCACCGGCAGGTTCCGTGAGGAGTCGCCGACCAGGATCTGGTAGCTGCCCGCCGCGGTGGTCCAGTTGTTCGTCGAGGTGTTCCAGTACGCCAGGTCGTGGGTGCTGACGGTGTAGGTCAGCGTCTGCGACTGGCCCGGGTCGAGGGTCACCCGCTGGTAGCCGCGCAACTGGTGCACCGGCTCGCCCGTGGACGCCGGATCGCCGACGTAGAGCTGGGCGACGTCGGTGCCGGCCTTCGACCCGGTGTTGGTGACCGTCACATGCACGGTCGCGTTCCCGCCGGACAGCGCACCGACCTGGAGGTTGCTGAAGCCGAAGGTGGTGTACGACAGGCCGAAGCCGAACGGGAAGAGCGGCTCGATGTTCTTGGCGTCGTACCACTTGTAGCCGACGTTCAGGCCCTCGCTGTACTGCACCTGCCCGTTGGTGCCCGGCCACTGCGCCGGGGTGCCGGCGGGCACGTCGGCGAGCGACTTGGGGAAGGTCACCGGCAGCTTGCCGGACGGGTTGACGTCGCCGAAGATCAGCGCGGCCATGGCCGTGCCGATCTGCTGGCCCGGGTAGAAGCCCTCGAAGACGCCCGCGACCTGGTTGAGCCACGGCATGTTGATCGCCGAGTTGTCGTTGAGGACCACGATGGTGTGCGGGTTCGCCGCGGCCACCTGGGCGATCATGTCGTTCTGGCTGACCGAGCTGCCGCCGTTGTCCGGCAGGTCGAGTGTGGTGGTGTCGTGCTCCTCGTTGCCGTAGTTGTCGCTGGCGAAGACGATCGCCACGTCGGAGCTGCGGGCCAGGGTGACCGCCGAGTTCAGGTCCGTGGCGTCGTTGTACTGCACGGTGGTGCCGGTGCCCGCGACGCGGTTCTGGATGCCGGTGATCGGCCAGACCGTGCCGGGGCTGGTGACGGTGGCGCTGCCGCCGCCGATGGTCTGCACACCGGCCCCGCCGTCCCAGCCGATCACCGCGATCGACTTGGTGGTGGACGTGGACAGCGGCAGGATGCCGTTGTTCTTCAGCAGGACCGCGCTCTCCTCGGCGCCCTGGAGGGCGACCTGCTGGTGCGCGGGGGTGGTGACGACGGCGTCCCGGGAACCGCTGGGCGCCTTGTCGAAGAGGCCGAACGCGAAGAACTGGGTGAGCAGCCGGCTCACCATCGTGTCCAGCGTGACCTGGCTGACCGTGCCGCCGGCGACCGCCTGGGCGAGGAAGTCGGCGTAGAAGTACCCGTTGGGCATCTCGACGGTGAGGCCGGCGTTGGCCGAGTCCACCGTGGAGTGGGTGCCGCCCCAGTCGCTGGTGATGAAGCCGCCGAAGTTGGCCTGCTGGTAGAGGCCGACGTTCATCAGCGCCGGGTTCTGGCACGCGGGGATGTTGTTGACGACGCTGTACGCGCACATGAAGGCCGCGGGCGCGCCCTGCTGGACCGCCGTCTGGAAGGCCGGCAGGTAGAGCTCCTGGAGGGTGCGGTTGTCGATGATGACGGTGCCCGCGGGGTTCTCGATGTTGTAGACGGCCACGTGCTTGGCCTCGGCCATCACGCCCTGGCTCTGGATGCCGCGGATGTCGGCGGCGGCCATCTGCCCGCTGAGGTACGGGTCCTCGCTGAACGCCTCGAAGGACCGGCCCCAGCGCGGGTCGCGGACGATGTTCTCCGTCGGGCCGAGCGCGACCTGCACGCCCTTCCCGGCGAACTCCGCGCCGATCGTGGCGCCGTACTGCTGCTCCAGCGTGTTGTCCCAGGTGGCGGCCGACGCGTTGCCGGACGGCATCTGCGTGACGCCGCCGAGGCCGTCACCGACGCCCGCCGGACCGTCCTGGAGGCCGATGTCGGGGATGCACAGGGCCGGGACGCCGGTGATGTTGCCGATGTACGGCGAGGAGTTGTTGTTGCCGTGCAGGATCGAGACCTTCTCGGCGTTGGTCATCTGGGCCATGACCTGCGAGACGCGGTCGGCGATCGGCGCGGTCGAGCCCACCCAGGGGCAGTTGCCGTCGCCGCCGCCGGGCGGGGTGCCGGTGCCGCCCGGGGTGAGGAGGGTGAACTCCCACAGCGAGTAGCCGTACTGCGTGGCCCGCACCGTGCCGTACATCCGCACGTAGCGGCCGGTGGCGGTGAAGGACAGGTTCTCCGTGCCGCCCGCGCCGGTGGTGGTCGAGTAGACGGTGTTCCACGTGGAACCGTCGTCGGAGAGCTGGATCTGGTACGCCGTCGCGTACGCCGTCTCCCAGGTCAACTGGGCGCCGCAGATGTCCTGCGAGGTGCCCAGGTCGACCTGGACCCACTGCGGGTCGCCGGCCGCGCTGGACCAGCGGGTGCCCGCGTTGCCGTCGAAGGCGGCCGAGGCGGGGGTGCCGGCGTTCTCGGTGGAGGAGGCGGTGGCGGGCTTGCCGAGCGCCGCGGTGGTGGTGCCGCAGGTCGCGGGCGGGGTCGATCCGCCCGAGCCGCCGTAGACCTGGAACTCCCAGAGCGAGTAGCCCCATTGGGTGCCGCGCTGGGTGCCGTACATCCGGACGTAGCGGCCGGTGCCGGTGACGCTCAGGGTCTGGGCGCCGCCGGTGCCGGTGGTGGTGGAGTAGATGTTGTTCCACGTGGAACCGTCGGCAGATGTCTGGATCTGGAAGGCTTTGCCGTACGCCGACTCCCAGTTGAGCACGACCTGGGTGATCGGCTGGCTGGAGCCCAGGTCGACCTGGAGCCACTGCGGGTCGCTCGCCGCGCTCGACCAGCGGGTCCCGGTGTCGCCGTCCACGGCCGCGCCTCGCGGTGAAGGCGTCCTGCACCGAGGACGCGGTGGCCGGCTTGCCCTGGGAGAGCAGTTGCGGCGACGCGGCGTGCGACGACGTCGGTACGAGGGAGAGGTACGCCGAGGCGATGAGCACCAGGGCGAGCAGGACGACGCCCTGTGGGGATCGTCGGAAACGTTTACGGCTTGCGGAGAGCCCTAGTGGGGTGACCCTCATGTGTGTGCTCCTAGGTGTCGGATACGCGGCTCGCGCCTGCGGGATGTGGGGGAGTTGACCGACAAGTGGTGCGGAGGGAGAGGGCGCCCGACGCGCTGAGAGCGCTCTCTGGTCGACGCGATGGTCACGCCCGGCGCCGGGGGGTGTCAACCTTTCTGACAAGGCCCGCCGTTGGAACCCGCCGCCGGTAGTACGGTCGGACTGGTGTCGATCTTGCCGGTCCGCCACGGTGCGGCCGGTCAGCGCGGGAAACCGGCGCACGCGGGTGCCGTGCGGCGCCGTATCGCCGTACCGGGTACGGCAGAAGGGCAGGAGCGCGTGACCGTGGAGACCGATTCCCCGCAGGCGTACGCGGACGGGCTGCTGCCGTCCACCCGGCGGGCGCTGATGCACCGGGTGGCCGAGGGGCAGGCGCAGGGCCGGACGCCGTCGATGGTGGGCGCGGTGGTCCGGGACGGGCGGATGGTGTGGAGCGGTTCGCGCAGCATGATCGACGGGCACGCGCCCGACACCGACACGCAGTACCGGATCGGCTCGATCACCAAGACGTTCGTCGCGGTGCTGGTGATGCGGCTGCGGGACGAAGGGCTGCTGGCGCTCACCGATCCGCTGGACCGGTACCTGCCGGGCACCGCGGCCGCCGGGGTGACGGTGGGCCAACTGCTCGCGCACACCTCGGGGCTCGCCTCCGAGACGCCCGCGCCCCTGGTGGGAGCGGACGCCGGGTGACCTGCGGCCCGACATCGCCGACGTGCTCGGGTCCGAGCCCTTCAAGCACCCGGTCGGTACCCGCCACCACTACTCGAACCCCGGGTTCGCCCTGCTCGGAGCCCTGGTGGAGGAGCTTCGCGGCAAGCCGTGGGGCGAGGCGCTCCAGGCCGAGGTGCTGGACCCGCTGGGTATGGCGCGGACCGGCATGCTGCCCCAGGCGCCGGCCGCCGGCGGCTTCGCCGTGCATCCGTGGGCCGATGTGATGGTGCCCGAGGCCGTGCAGGAGACCGGTCGGATGGCGCCGGCCGGGCAGTTGTGGTCGACCGCGGCCGATCTGGCCCGCTGGGCGACCTTCCTGGCGTCCGGCCACGACGAGGTGCTGGCCGCTACGACCCTGGAGCAGATGCGCCAGCCCGCGGCGCCGCCCGAGGCCGACGGACCCGGACGGCGGCTACGGCCTGGGCCTTCAGCTCCAGCGCCACAAGGGCCGCAGCCTCGTCGGCCATACCGGTTCCATGCCGGGCTTCCTGGCCACGGTGTGGATCAGCGTCGAGGACGGCCTCGGTGCGATCGCGCTCACCAACTGCACGTCGGGCCCGGCCGTGGGCGCGGTCGCCGCGGACCTGCTGGCCATCACCGCCGAGGCCGAGCCCGCTTTCCCCGCGCCCTGGCGGCCCGCCGCCGCTCTCGACCCGGCGCTGCTCGACCTCGCCGGGCCCTGGTACTGGGGCACCCGCGCCTTCGCCCTGCGGGTGGCGGCCTCGGGCGAGGTGGACCTCGCGCCGCTGACCGGTCCGGGCCGCGGGACTCGGTTCCACGTGGAACAGGACGGCACCTGGACCGGTCAGGAGGGGTACTACGCGGGGGAGACGCTCCGCGCGGTGCGCGGCACCGACGGCACGGTGAGCCATCTGGACCTGGGGTCCTTCGTGTTCACGCGCGAGCCCTACGACCAGCGGGCTCCGGTGCCGGGCGGCTTTCCCGGCTGGCGCTGACCGCCTCGGACGTCGCACGGCCGGCCGGAGGAGCGCCGGCGGGACGATCCTCGGCGAAATGACCGTCGGTCGGCCGGCGCAGCAGCGCCGCCGCCAGCACGGTGGCGGCGGCGAGCAGTCCCGCGGCGACCAGGAAGGCGAGGTGGTAGCCGCTGGTCAGGGCGGCGGACGGGGCGTGCCCGGCGGCCAGTTCACGGTCGGTGCGCGCGCCGGCGAGGGAGGCCAGCACCGCGAGGCCGAGCGCGCCGCCGATCTGCTGCGCGGTGTTGAAGACGCCGGAGACCAGCCCCGCGTCGGCCGGTCCGGCGTCCGACATGCCGAGCGTCATCAGGGACGGCATGGCCAGGCCGAAGGCCACGCCCATGAGCAGGATCGGCGGCAGGATGTCGGCGGCGTACGACACATGGCCGCCGGGCGCCCTGGCCAGCAGCAGGAAGGTGCCCGCGAACAGCAGCGAGGCTGGGCAGCAGTACCGCCCGCTGTCCGAAGCGTGCGCCGAGCCGGGCCGAGAGCCCGAGCGACATCACCCCGATCGTCACACCGGTCGGCGCCAGGGCGAGGCCGATCTCCAGCGGGTCGTAGCCCACCACGCGCTGGAGGTAGAGCGAGGTCATGAACTGGAAGCCGAAGCCGCCCGCGACCATCAGCATCTGCACGGCGTTGGCGCCCGCCACGATCCGGGAGCGGAAGAGCCGCAGCGGCATCAGCGGCTGCGCGGCCCTGGCCTGGCGCAGCAGGAAGGCGCCGAGGAGCGCGAGTGACAGCGCGCCGGCCCAGGCGGTGCCCGCCGAGGTCCAGCCGCGGTCCGACGTCTTGACGATGGTGTAGACGCCGAGCATCAGGGCGGCGGTGACCAGGACGGCGCCGAGCGTGTCGATTCCGCGCAGCGTGGTGCGGCCGCGCGGGCGGTCGTCGGGCAGCAGGCGCAGGCTGAGCAGGGCGGCGGCGACACCGATCGGCACGTTGACGAAGAAGATCCAGTGCCAGTTGATGGCCTGGGTGAGGACGCCGCCCGCCAGCAGGCCGAGGACGCCGCCCGCGGACTGGGTGAAGCTGTAGACGCCCATCGCGCGGGCCCGGTCGCGGCCCTCGGGGTAGAGGCCGACGACCATGCCGAGGGCGACCGCGGAGACCATCGCGCCGGCCGCGCCCTGGACGAAGCGGGCGGTGATCAGCAGCCCGGCGGAGTCGGCGACGCCGCACAGGAACGAGGCGGCGGTGAAGGCGGCGAGCCCCGCGACCAGGACGCGGCGCCGGCCGAGCAGATCTCCGAGCCGGCCGGAGAGCAGCAGCAGACCGCCGAAGGCGATCAGGTAGGAGTTCACCACCCAGGCGAGACCGGCCTGGGAGAAGCCCAGGTCGCGCTGGACGGACGGCAGCGCGACGTTCACGATCGTGCCGTCGAGGATGATCATCAGGGTGCCCGCGCTGAGCACGGCGAGCGCCGCGCCACGGGATCTGACGGCTGGGGCGCCGGGGGAATCAAGGGCTGGCATGAGGTCGCCTCCTGGCGGAGTGGGATACCAGGAACGACCGTAGCAGATGGTTTTGTTGAAGACTATCTTTTACGGGCTTACTTTCGGTGTCGCGTGCGGTGCTGCGTGCGGTGCTGACGTGCGGGGCGGCTCGCGGTGCTGCTGCACGGGCCTGCTCGTGGTGCTGCGGTGCCTACTTTCGGGCCTGTCGCGGGCGCCGTACGCCCTGGGCGCCGTCCGGGGAGTCGGCGGGGATCGCCAGATGGCCGGCGGCCAGCAGGCTCAGCGCGGAGACGAAGGCGGCACGCTCCCGCTCGGGCAGCGCGTCGAGAACGCCCTGGTGGACGCCGTCGACGATGGCCTGCCCGGCTGCCGCGACCTGTCGGCCCTTCGGGGTGACCTTGATGATCCGGGCCCGGCGGTCGGTCGCCGAAGGCACCCGCTCGGCCAGTCCGTCCCGCTCCAACTGGTCGACGGTGACCACCATCGTGGTCTTGTCCAGGTCGGAGAGCTCGGCGATCTGGGCCTGGGTGCGCTCGGACTGGAGCGCGTGGGCGAGTACGCAGTGGGCGCGCGGCGACATCCCGAT
The DNA here is from genome assembly GCA_963820715.1 of uncultured Actinomycetota bacterium. Lineage (GTDB taxonomy): Bacteria > Actinomycetota > Actinomycetes > Streptomycetales > Streptomycetaceae > Actinacidiphila. Next base: position 338,959 of record CAWGAU010000020.1, read on the forward strand.
CTCGGTGAGCGCGGCGGTCATCCGGGTGGCCAGCACGTGCGCGGTGTGCTGGAGCAGGAACGAGACGTCCGTGGTCGAACCGGCTGCGGGCGGGATCTGCGTGGTCATGGACCGAGGATAACAAGATAGGTCTGCTACGGGATTGTTCGGTAGCGGACCTATTTCGTCGACCAGGGTCACGCTGAGTGTTCCACGTGGAACACTCGGATGTTCCACGTGAAACACTCGCCTCGGCCCCGCGGCGGGGCCCGGACGAGGGAGGGCCCCGGTGGCACGACTGCACATCTTCGACATGGACGGCACCCTGTTGCGGGGCTCGTCCGCGAGCATGGAGATCGCCCGCGAAATCGGCCTGGTGCCGCAGTTCCAGGCCCTGGAGACCCAGTTGATGCGCGGCGAGATCGACCCGCGGGGCTATGGACTGCGGGCCTATGCCATGTGGGCCGCGCTCACCGAACGTCACGTCGATGCCGCCTTCGAGCGTTCGCCCTGGCTGACCGGCATACGCGAGGTATGGGCCGACATCACCGCCCGCGGCGACCACTGCGCGGTGATCTCGCTGTCTCCCGACTTCTTCGTGAAGCGGCTGCGGAACTGGGGGGTGCACACCGCCCGTGCCTCCGTCTTCCCCGCGCTGCCCTTCGTGCCGGGCGCCGCGCTCGACGTCACCGGACTGCTGCTGCCCGAGTCCAAGGTGACCATCGCCGACGAGCTGTGCGCGCACTACGGCGTCGACCGCGCCGACTGCGTGGCGTACGGGGACTCCCGCTCGGACACCGCGCTCTTCGGCGTCGTGCCGGTCTCCGTCGCGGTCAACGGCGACGCGCATGTCAGCGGGCTGGCCACGCATGCCTACGCGGGCGGTGACCTCCGGGACGCGTACGCCCTGGTCGCGGACGTCTGACAGCAGCCGGCAGCGTTCGGCGCGCGGGGTGAGCGGCTGATCGTACGCGCACGCCCCGCTCCGTACCCGGCCTTCCGGCAATCCGGCCGAAAAGGGCATCCTCCGTGCCAGGCTCGCACCGCACCACGCGCGAGGACCCCGGACCGCGGCGAGCGGACCGGCCGCGACGACGAGGAGTTGCGGGGCATGCTGACCACGGACGCCACACCGATGTCGCCGGACGCCTTCCTGATCCGGCGCACCCTGGACGAGATCGGGCCGGTCGCGGACAAGACCGCCTCCTACTTCTACGCGCTGCTCTTCCTGCGCAGCCCCGAACTGCGGGACATGTTCCCGGCCGCCATGGACGCCCAGCGCGAGCGGCTGCTCAAGGCGCTGCTGGCCGCGGCGGAACGGATCGACGACCCCGGGCGGCTCACCGGCCTGCTCGCCCCGCTCGGCCGGGGCCACCGGAAGTACGGCACCCGGCCCGAGCACTACCCGCTGGTCGGGGAGGCGCTGATCGGGGCGCTGGCCCGGTACGCCGCGGCCGTGTGGACCCCGCAGACCGAGGCGGCGTGGCTGCGGGCCTACACCGTGATCGCCCGGATCATGAGCGAGGCGGCCACCGCCGACGAGCAGGTCGCGCCCGCCTGGTGGTACGCGGAGGTCGTCGCCCACGAGCGGCCGCGCCTCGGACGTCGCCGTGCTGACCCTGCGGCCCGACCAGGCGTACCCGTTCGTCGCCGGCCAGTACACCAGCGTGGAGACCCGGTGGTGGCCGCGGGTGTGGCGGAACTACTCGTTCGCCGCGGCCCCGCGCGGGGACGGGCTGCTCACCTTCCACGTCCGGGCCGTCCCCGCGGGCTGGGTGAGCAACGCGCTGGTCAACAGGGCCGCGGTCGGGGACGTGATCAGGCTCGGGCCGCCCGCCGGGTCGATGACCGTGGACCACACCGCGGACAGCGGGCTGCTCTGCCTCGGCGGCGGTACCGGGATCGCGCCGATCAAGGCGCTCGTGGAGGACGTCGCCGAACACGGCGCGGGCCGCCGCGTCGAGGTGTTCTACGGCGCCCGCCGCCGGAACGACCTCTACGAACTCGACACCCTGCGCGCCATGGAGCGCGCCCACTCCTGGCTGTCGGTCCGCACGGTCGTCGCCGACACCCCCTCCGACGCGCTCACCGGGCCGCTGCCCGAGGCCGTCCGCGCGCACGGACCGTGGGAGGCGTACGACGCCTACCTGTCGGGGCCGCCCGGGATGGTCCGCAGCAGCGTGGACACGCTGGTGCGGATCGGGATGCCGTCCCACCGGATACGGCACGACCTGGCGGTCGGCGCTCCCCCGGACCCGGGTCAGCCCAGATCGGGGCCGAGCAGCCCGAGCACGCCCTCGATGTTCGCGTCCAGATAGTGCCGGAGCGTCAGCGGAACGATGTCCACCGAGGCCAGTCCCATCCGGCTGAAGGGCACCCGGACCACGTCGTAGTCCCCGCAGGGCGCCTCGATCTCCGGCCCGTGCCGGCGGTCGAGGTCCATCGACTCCAGCCGGCACACGAAGAAGAACTGCACCTTGACGCCGTGCGAGCCGTCGTCCGCGAGGTGCTCGGTGGTGTCGACGAAGGCCGGCACGACGTCGGTGATCTTGCCGCCGATCTCCTCGTCGATCTCCCGGTGCAGCGCGGCGAGGATGCTCGGGTCGTCGTCCTCGACGCCGCCGCCGGGGGTGAGCCAGTACGGCGCGATGCCGGGCTTGGTGCGCTTGATCAGGACCATCCGGTCGCCGTCGAGGATGATCGCGCGGGCGGTGCGTTTGACCACCGGCCGGGTGGCGGGCCGGGAATGTGTGTCCGGGGGCATGCCAGTGATCTGCCGCGGCGCGGCGGGGTGCAAACGTGCCCGGGCCGAATCGGCCCGGGCACGCGCCCCGGAACAGCTGTGCGGGCCGTCGCCGGTTCCGCTTACGCCGCCGGTCCGTCCGCCGCCGCCTGGTCCAGGGCCCTGAGCACGTCCGCCACGATGTCCTCCGGGTCCTCGACGCCGACCGAGAACCGGACGAACCCCGGTGCCACCGCGTCGCCGCCCCAGCGGGCCCGCCGCTCGGCCGTGCACTGCACGCTGCCGAAGCTCGTCGCCTCCGAGGTCATGCGCAGCGCCCCCAGGAAGCGGTCCGCGTGCTCCTGGCCGGACAGCACGAAGGACACCACGCTGCCGAAGCGCCGCATCTGCGCGGCCGCCACCGGGTGCGAGGGGTCGGTGGGCAGCCCGGGGTGCCGTACGCCCGTCACGTCGGGTCGCTCCAGCAGCGCCCGGGCCAGCGCCAGGGCGTTGGACGCCTGCCGGTCGACCCGCAGCGCGAGCGTGGCCAGCGACCGGTGCGCGAGCCACGCCTCCATCGGCCCCGGGATCGCGCCGACCGTCTTGCGCCAGGTGCGCACGCCCGCGGCCAGTTCGGCGTCGCGCGTGGTGACGTACCCCATCAGCAGGTCGCCGTGGCCGCTGAGCGCCTTGGTCCCGCTGGACACGGAGAAGTCCGCGCCCAGCTCCAGGGGGCGCTGCCCCAGCGGCGTGGCCAGGGTGTTGTCGACGGCGACCAGCGCGCCCGCCGCGTGGGCGGCGTCGGCCAGCCGCCGGATGTCGCACACGTCGAGCTCGGGGTTGGACGGGGTCTCCAGCCACAGCAGCCGGGCGCCGTCCAGCGCCGCGAGCTGCCCGTCGCCCGCGGTCGGCGCGAGCCGCACCTCGATGCCGTACGACTCCAGCCGCTCCCGCAGCGCGCGCGTCGTCTGGTAGCAGTCCGCGGGGAGGACGACGCTCTGCCCGGTGCGCAACTGCGAGAGCAGCACCGCCGAGACGGCGGCCATCCCCGAGGCGAAGGCGAGCGTGGTGGCCGCCGGGTCGCCGGGCGCCTCCAGTTCCGCGATCGCCTGCTCCAGCCGGTCCCAGGTGGGGTTGTCGTCCCGGCCGTAGACGTACGGGCCGGTGGGCTCGCCCGGCAGGTGGTAGTGGGAGACGAAGACCGGCCCCGGCAGCGACGGTTCGTACGCCGTGGCCGGCGGCCGCCCCGCGTGCACGCTGCGGGTGCTGTCGCCCGCCGGCCCCTCCCCCGTGTCCCCCCGCGCGCCCCCGGCCCCCGCGCTCACTCGTCGTCCGGGAGCAGCACGTGCAGCGCCCACGACACGATGCTCACGATCAGGCCGCCGAGCACCGCGGTCCAGAAGCCGTGCACATGGAAGTCCAGGTGCAGCTTGCCCGCCAGCCACGACGTCAACAGCAGCATCAGGGCGTTCACCACCAGGGTTATCAGGCCCAGGGTGAGGATGAACAGCGGGAACGAGAGCACCTTCACGACCGGCTTCACGAGCCAGTTCACGAGGCCGAAGACGAGGGCGACCAGGATGAGCGAGAGGACCTTGCGACCCGTGGAGTGACCGGAGAGCGTGATGTCCTTGAGGAGCCACGTGGCCACCGCCAGGGCACCGGCGTTGGCCAGGGTCTTGACGAGGAAATTCTTCATGGTGTGATCGTCGCAGGTCTGGTCACCAGGGCAAGGGACCGGACAGAACCGTGGCTGTACCGCAGCGAGGAGCGAACGATGAAGGTGTTCCGGCTGGACGACCTGGACGCGGAACGCGCCGCCAACGACGGGGCGTACCTCCGCTTTCTGCGGGAACGCACCATGTCGGCGGGACTGTACGCCCTCAAGGCGGGCGAGACGCGACACCCAGTCGCCGCACGGGCAGGACGAGATCTACCTCGTGGTGAGCGGCCGGGCCGCGATCACCGTGGGGGAGGAGACGACCACGGTCGCGCGCGGCAGTGTGATCTACGTCGCGGCCGGCACGGCGCACCGCTTCCACCACATCACCGAGGACCTCAGGGTCATGGTGGTCTTCTCGCCGCCGGAACCCTAGGGGCGGGATCAGGGTCGTATCCGGTCTCCCAGCTCTCCGCCCGGGCCCCCGGTGGCCCTACTCTCGAAGTACGACAGCATGTCGGAGTGCGCACCCGCGCAGCTAACGAGGAGCGAATGGACGTCATGGAGAAGTTGCTGAAGAACCTGCCCTGGTGGGTCAAGTGGATCGGCATCCCGGTCATCGCGCTGATCGTCTTCGGCGGCCTGGTCGCGAGCCTCATCAGCATCGTCGTCGGCCTGCTGTTCAAGGTGATCGTCTTCGTGATCCTGGTCGGCGCGCTGGTCTTCGTCGTCAAGCGCGTGACGGGCGGCGGCTCGGGGTCCAAGCGCGACTGGTGACGGTCCTCACTTGGCGCGGCGGTGGCTGCCGCCGCCCGTCGGCGCGGTCCGCCCGCCGGCCGCGCCCACTGCCGAGCCCTCCCGAACCGGCCCCGTACGGCCCGGCTGCCGGTCGGCGCTGACGACGAGAGCCGCCAGCGCCGTCGTCAACGGCACCGACGCCACCAGGCCGATACTGCCCACCAGCGTCCGGACGATCTCCTCGGCGACCAGTTCGCTGCCGGCCACCCGCAGGACCCCGCTGCGCGCGATCGAGAAGAGCAGCAGCAGCGGGAGGGCGGCGCCCGCGTACGCCATGACCAGCGTGTTGACGACCGACGCGATGTGGTCGCGGCCGATCCGCATGCCGGCGCCGTAGAGCTTGCGCCAGTTCGCCGTCGGATCGGCGTCCTTCAGCTCCCACACGGCGGAGACCTGCGTCACCGTCACGTCGTCGAGCACACCCAGCGAGCCGATGATCACCCCCGCCAGCAGCACGCCCTTGATCTGGATGTGCGGGTAGAGGTTGTGGATCAGCCCGGTCTCGTCGGAGGTGTTGCCCGTCAGGTGGGCCCACGCGATGAAGTACGAGCCCAGCGCCCCGATCAGGAACAGCGAGCACAGCGTGCCCAGCACGGCCACGGAGGTACGGGCGTTGACGCCGTGGCACATGTACAGCGCGATGAGCATGATCGCGCTGCCGCCCACCACCGCGACCAGCAGCGGATTGTCGCCGTGCAGGATCGCCGGGAGGATGAACAGCGTCAGCACGCCGAACGAGATCACCAGCGCGACCAGCGCCATCAGCCCGCGCAGCCGCCCGACGAGGATCACCGCGAGCGCGAAGATGCCGGCCAGCAGCGCCAGCGGGATGCCGCGGTCGACGTCGGTGACCGAATAGCGCAGGCTCTTCGGGGCGTTGGGGGCGTACGCGAGCACGACGCCCTCGCCCTTGGTGTAGCGGCGGGTCTGGTCCGGCTGGACGATCTCGGTGAACGTCGTGCCCTTGTCCGGACCCGACACCACCTCGATCGTCGCCTTCTGGCAGGCGTCGCTGCCGGTGCCGGGCGCGCTGGGCGCACCGCCCGACGTGCCCGATCCGCCCGATCCGCCGGACGCGCTCGACGCGCCCGATCCGTCCGAGTCCTGCAACGCGCCCACCGCCTTGCAGGACACGTCCACGAGCCGCACCACCCGGCCCGGCCGCGTCTGCTGGTCGAAGCCGACGCCCGTACGGTCGTGGCCCGGCGCGGCGCCCGGCCACAGCAGGACGAGGCCGGCGACCACGGCGGCCGCGAACGGCACCAGGATCGCGGCGATCACCTGGCGCAGGTGCTTGGAGACCGGCGGGACCGGGCCGTGGGAGTGGCCGTGGGAATGGCCGTGGCCGGTCCGGCCGCGGGACCGTGGCCGTGCGGAGTGGCCGGCCGCGGGGCCGTGGCCGTCGGCCTGGCCCGGGAGTCTGCCGTGCGCATGGCCGGACGCTGCGCCGTCGTCGCTGCCGTGCGCCTGAGCGCGGGAGGTGTCCACGGGCCGATCATCGCAAGGCGACTGGTGGATGTCCGCACCCAGCGGCTACCGTTGGCACCACCTTTGCACACGCGGGAGCTCGGAGCACCGGGCTGAGAGGGCGCTGAATCGCTTGCGCGACGGCTGCGCCGACCGCTGAACCTGTTACCGGGTAATGCCGGCGTAGGGAGTAGGTCTCACATGACCATGCAGGACGCGCGCACGCCTGAAATCGGCTGGCACAAGTCGTACCTCACCGGATCGCGGCCGGACCTGCGGGTTCCGGTCCGTCAGGTGCACCTCACCGACGGCCGCGACGTGACGCTGTACGACACGTCGGGCCCGTACACCGACCCGTCGGCGGCCACCGACGTCCGGCGGGGCCTGGCCCCCGTCCGGGAGAACTGGATCATCGCCCGCGGCGACACCGAGGAGTACCCCGGCCGCGCGGTCCGCCCCGAGGACGACGGCATCAAGCACACCTCGCCGCGCGGCGGGCTGCGCAACCTCGACGCGGTCTTCCCCGGCCGCCCGCGGCTGCCCCGCCGCGGCCGCGCCGGGGCAGCCGGTCACCCAGCTCGCCTACGCCCGGCGCGGCGAGATCACCCCGGAGATGGAGTTCGTCGCGCTGCGCGAGAACGTCTCCCCCGAGATCGTCCGCGAGGAGATCGCCGCCGGGCGGGCCGTGCTGCCCGCCAACGTCAACCACCCGGAGATCGAGCCGATGATCATCGGCAAGCGGTTCCTGGTGAAGGTCAACGCGAACATCGGCAACTCCGCGGTCACCTCCTCCATCGAGGAGGAGGTCGACAAGATGACGTGGGCCACCCGCTGGGGCGCCGACACGGTCATGGACCTGTCCACGGGGCGCAACATCCACACCACCCGCGAGTGGGTGCTGCGCAACTCCCCCGTGCCCATCGGCACCGTGCCGCTCTACCAGGCGCTGGAGAAGGTCGACGGCCGCGCCGAGGAGCTGACCTGGGAGATCTACAAGGACACCGTCATCGAGCAGGCCGAGCAGGGCGTCGACTACATGACCGTGCACGCCGGCGTCCTGCTGCGCTACGTGCCGCTGACCGCCCGCCGCAAGACCGGCATCGTCTCGCGCGGCGGCTCGATCATGGCCGCGTGGTGCCTGGCCCACCACCGGAGAGCTTCCTCTACGAGAACTTCGAGGAGCTCTGCGACATCCTCGCCGCCTACGACGTCACGTACTCGCTCGGCGACGGCCTGCGCCCCGGGTCGATCGCGGACGCCAACGACGAGGCGCAGTTCGCCGAGCTGCGCACCCTCGGCGAGCTGAACACCATCGCCAAGCGGCACCAGGTGCAGACGATGATCGAGGGCCCGGGCCATGTGCCCATGCACAAGATCAAGGAGAACATCGACCTCCAGCAGGAGCTCTGCGAGGAGGCGCCGTTCTACACCCTCGGCCCGCTGACCACGGATGTCGCGCCCGGCTACGACCACATCACCTCCGGCATCGGCGCCGCGATGATCGCCTGGTGGGGCACCGCGATGCTCTGCTACGTCACGCCCAAGGAGCACCTCGGCCTGCCGGACCGCGACGACGTCAAGACCGGCGTGATCACGTACAAGATCGCCGCGCACGCCGCCGACCTGGCCAAGGGCCACCCCGGCGCGCAGGAGTGGGACGACGCGCTGTCCGACGCGCGGTTCGAGTTCCGCTGGGAGGACCAGTTCAACCTGGCCCTCGACCCCGACACCGCGCGCGCCTTCCACGACGAGACGCTGCCGGCCGAGCCCGCCAAGACCGCGCACTTCTGCTCCATGTGCGGCCCGAAGTTCTGCTCGATGAAGATCTCCCAGGACATCCGCCGGGCCCACGGCTCCACCGAGCAGGAGATCGAGGCGGAGATCGAGGCCGGTATGCAGGAGAAGTCCCAGGAGTTCGCCGCCGCGGGCAACCGGGTCTACCTGCCGCTCGCGGACTGACCGCACCGGCTGGGTCCCGCCGGTTCCCCCGTCAGTCGGGCGGGACCGGCGGGGGCCAGCCGACCGTGCTGAAGCTGCGCCACAGGCCCACCGTGCCGGCCGTGTTCGGCGAGAAGGTGGTGGCCAGGTAGAAGCTCGGGAACCCCTTCGGGTCGGTGCAGTTGCGGCCCTTGTGCAGGCGGATGTCGATGCCGGTGTTGTTGGTGACGGCGTCGACCCCGCGGGCGGCGAAGGCGTGGCACTTGCCCTGCGCCGGGTCGGCGATGTTCTGGATGAACCGGCCGCCGGTGCTGGTGCCCGTGATCAGGCCGCCCGAGGAGTCCGAGCACGACGTCGCGGCGAGGACGAGCGGCACGGTCGTGCACAGGGCGGCGAGCGTACGGCGGACGCGCATGGACTTCTCCCGTTCTGACCAGGTACGGAAGAGTCAAACAACACCGCGCCGCCCGCGCGACCCGGCGCACCCATCCGTGCGGTGCGCCCCTGCGCCACCGTCCCGCAAGAACAGCCGCCGTCCCGCCGGGGCCGTCGGCGGCCCGCTCACTCCGGGAGGTGCTCGGGCCCCCCGTAGTCGGGGCTGGAGAAGTCGGGGGAGGAGAAGTGCGGCGACGTCGCCTGCGGGTCGGTCGGCGAGGAGAAGTCGGGCCGGGAGTAGCCCAGCCGGGGCATGCGCGAGGAGGGCGCGGGGGCGGTCGGCGGGGCGACCGGCTCGGCCGCGAGCGCGTCGTCCAGGAAGGGCAGCATGCCGCGGTCGAGCAAGCGCCCGGAGCCATTGGTCGCGCGCCGCCATGACCTCGGGCGGCAGCGCGTCGGGCGTGTCGTGGATCGCGCCGGAGCCGTCCCGCAGCGCGGTCAGCACCAGTCCGATCCCGCCGAGGACGATCGCCGCCGCGGCCACCGCCGCGAAGAACCAGCCCGCGGTGCGCAGCGGCGAGGCGATCCCGGGCTCGGGCGACACCGCGTTGAGCGCGTAGCCGATGACCAGGAAGATCACCGCCGCCGCCCCCGCGAGGATCGGGGTGAGCACGGCGATGACGGCGACGAGTCCGGCGCCGGACCCCGCACCGTCGGCGACGCCCATCGCCGCGTAGCCGAACGTACGGCTCTCCCGGTCCCGCGCGGACTCGCGCGCCGACTCCCGGCTCTCGGCCCGGACCCGGCGGTACGTGTCGTACTCGTCCGCGGCCTGCGCGCCGATCGAGTCGGTGGCGGCGAGTGCCATGGTGCGCAACTGCTCGGCGTTGAGGTGCTCCGCGTGCAGCAGAGCACCGGGCACGCCGTCCGCCCCGTCCAGGACGGTGTGCAGCGCCTCGTCGAGGACGTGCTCGAAGTCCGGGCGGTCCTCGTTGAGCAGATGTGGAGCGCTGGTCATGTTGCGTCCCCCGATGCTCCGACTCCCCGTGCACGGCCGATGTTCCACGTGGAACCGGCTCGGGCCGGATGCCCGGAGAGCGGTGTGCCTACGGATACAGCCGATGGTAGGGCGGGACGGCAGACCGTGACAGGGTGCAACCAGGAAATGTAGGCCCTAGCCAACCAGCGGGAGTTGGGCAACGAGCAGCCGTCCGTCCATGGTGACCCCGCCGTCCATCGCCACCGCGAGGTTCTCCGCGTAGACCATCGGCCCCTGCACCGTGTGCGCGGCCGGCTCGCCGTCCACCGGAACCTCGCCGCCGACCTCGCCGAGCAGATACGGAATCGGGCTGTGGCCGTGCACGACGCGGGCGCCGCCGTAGGTGCCGAGCAGTTCACGGGCCGCCTCCGCGCCGCTGTCCCCGCGGAAGGCGAACCGCTTGGTCAGCTTGCGGAACAGGTCCCAGCACTCGTCGGCGTCGCCGCGCTGGAGCACACCGGTGACCGCGTCGTTCATCTCCTCGATGCTGCTGCCGTAGTCGAGGTACGCGGTGGTGTCGGAGTGCACCAGCAGGTGGCCGTCGGTGAGATGGGCCGCGTCCAGCCGGGAGATCCAGGTCAGATGGCGGTCCTCCAGCCGGTCCATGTCGGAGGGCTGGCCGCCGTTGAGCCGCCAGGCGGCCAGGAAGGAGGCGGTGCCGCCGGTGGACTTCACGGGCGTGTCGCCGAACCGGTGGGCGCCGAGCAGCAGCAGTTCGTGATTGCCCATCAGGGCGCGGCAGTAGCCGCCGGCCGCCGCGGCCTCCGCGGACAGCTGCATGACCAGCTCGATCACGCCGATGCCGTCCGGGCCGCGGTCGGTGAAGTCGCCGAGGAACCACAGCCGCGCGCTTCCCGCGGACCAGTGCCCGTCCTCGTCGATCAGCCCCGCGCCGTGCAGCGCGCCGCGCAGTTCGCCGAGGTAGCCGTGCACGTCGCCGACCACGTAGAGCGGGCCGGGGCGCTCGCCGACCGCCGAGGCGTCGGTGATCACCGGCAGGTCGTGGGCGGTCGGGGTGTAATCCGCCGGCACCAGCGGCGTGTCGGGCCGGGTCGGCTCGTACCCGGGCGGCGCGGCGGGGGCCGGGGGAGCCGCCGGGGCGGGCGGGGCCGCCTGCCGGGAGATCCCGTCGTACGCCCGGGCGGCGGCCGGATAGCCGTGCTCGTGCCTGTCCTCGTACCCGTCGACCGGCTCGAAGGCAGGCGCCGTCCCGTAACCGGACGCGGGCTCGTACCCGGTTTCGGGTCCGTACCCCTGACCTGCCCCCTGAGTCATCGACCCCTCCACGATCGCGCCACCATCCGCCCATCATAGGAATGTGGCTGGCGCGTTGTGACATACCCAGGCACCTGGTTTTCACCAGGTTCCGACAAACCATGCCTTAGCACCCTGGTGAAACGGGCCCGGGCGCTCTGGTGTTCACCCTTCACCCCGTGACGGTCCGCGCGGCGAGCTGACCGTGGTGCGGTGCGGACGGCGCTGCGAGGACGCCCTGACGATCAACTCGGTGGGCATCACCTGCTGCACGGGGTGGGCCGGCCCGATCCCCTCGATGGCGTCGATCAGCAACTGCACCACCGCGGTGCCGATCCGCCGCGGCTGGAGCGAGAGGGTGGTCAGCGGCGGGTCGGTGCCCGCGTAGCCGCCGCTCTCGCTGCAGCACACCAGCAGCAGGTCGTCCGGCACCCGCAGGCCGTAGCGGCGGGCGGCGGCGAGCAGATCGGTGCCGTTGGGGTCGAAGAGGCCGTAGACGGCGTCCGGGCGGTCCGGACGGGCCAGTAACCGGTCCGCGGCGACCGCGCCCGCGCACGGGTCGTGGGCCGGGTACGCCTCGTACACCGGCTCCTGGCCGACGCGTTCGCACCACTCCAGGTAGGCCGTGGTGGACAGCCGGGTGTACGTGTCGGTGCTGGTGCCGGTGAGCAGCCCGATCCGGCGGGCGCCCGCGTCGGCGAGGTGGTCGAGGATGCCGAGGACGGCCTCCTCGTGGTCGTTGTCGACCCAGGCGTGCACGGGCAGGCTGCCGGCGGGGCGCCCGTCGCTGACCACCGGGACGCCCTGCCGGACGAGTTCGGTGACCACGGGGTCCTGGTCGGAGGGGTCGATGACCACGGTGCCGTCGAGCGCCACGTTCCCCCACACGTCGTGGCGGGAGGAGGCGGGCAGGATCACCAGGGCGTAGCCGCGGGCGAGCGCGGCGGAGGTGGCGGCTCTGGCCATCTCGGCGAAGTACGCGAACTCGGTGAAGGTGAACGGTTCTTCGCCGTACGTCGTCACCGTCAGTCCGATCAGGCCGGATCTTCCGGTACGCAGTGTGCGGGCGGCGGCGGACGGGCGGTAGCCCAGCCGGTCGGCGACCTCGCGGACATGGCGACGGGTGGCGTCGGGCAGTCGGCCCTTGCCGTTGAGCGCGTCGGAGACAGTCGTGATCGAGACGCCGGCGGCGGCGGCGACGTCCCTGATCCCCGCCCGCTCGAGCCGACGTCCGACGGGCCGGCTCGCCTGGTGATTCCCTGCTGCTGTCATGGCGTGCCGATAGTAGGGCGGCGCTGGTCCGTCCGGCCTCCGCCCGGGGTGCCCCCCAGAAGAACGGTTTCTGCAAGATCGAAACCCGTATGCAAGGTGGAATATGCAGGCGGCAGGGCCGCCGTTTCGGGTGATACCAGCGCGGTGACGGCGATCTTCCGACCATTGGTCGGCCCAGATGAATGTCGGCAACTCACTCCTATGGGGGATGCGCGCCACGGCGTGCACCACCGGCGTGCGCGGTGACGCACCGCACCTCCCCCACCGGCCGGGCGGCTCGTAGGGTGTGGCCATGACCACCCCCAAGCTGCGCGCGGAACTGGACGGCATCCCCACGTACAAGCCCGGGCGACCCCCGGCCGCGGGCGAAGGCGCACCCGCCTTCAAGCTGTCCTCGAACGAGAACCCGTATCCCCCGCTGCCCGGTGTGCTGGAGGCGGCCACCGCCGCCGCGGCCACCTTCAACCGCTACCCCGACATGGCCTGCACGGCGCTGACCGCCGAGCTGGCGGAGCGTTTCGGGGTGCCCGCCGAGCACGTGGCGACCGGCACCGGCTCGGTCGGCGTCGCCCAGCAGCTGCTCCAGGCCACCTCGGGACCCGGCGACGAGGTGATGTACGCCTGGCGGTCCTTCGAGGCGTACCCGATCATCACCCGGATCAGCGGCGCCCGGGCGGTGCAGGTGCCGCTGGACGCCGGCGAGGCGCACGACCTGGACGCGATGGCCGACGCGGTCACCGACCGGACCCGGCTGATCTTCGTCTGCAACCCGAACAACCCGACCGGCACGGTGGTGCGCCGCGACGCGCTGGAGCGCTTCCTCGACCGGGTGCCGTCCGACGTGCTGGTCGTCCTGGACGAGGCGTACCGCGAGTTCATCCGCGACCCCGAGGTGCCCGACGGCGTCGAGGTGTACCGGGACCGGCCGAACGTCGCCGTGCTGCGCACCTTCTCCAAGGCGTACGGCCTGGCGGGTCTGCGGGTCGGCTTCGCCATCGCGCACGAGCCGGTGGCCGCGGCGCTGCGCAAGACCGCGGTGCCCTTCGGGGTCAGCCAGGTCGCGCAGGACGCGGCCGTCGCCAGCCTGCGGGCCGAGCCCGCCCTGCTGGAGCGGGTGGCGGGCCTGGTCGCCGAGCGCACCCGGGTGGTGGAGGCGCTGACCGGCCAGGGCTGGACGGTGCCCCCGACACAGGCGAACTTCGTCTGGCTGCGGCTGGGGGAGCGCACGGGGGACTTCGCGGCGGCCTGCGAGCGGGCCGGCGTGTCGGTGCGGCCGTTCGCCGGCGAGGGGGCCAGGATCACGATCGGAGAGACCGAGGCGAACGATCTGATGCTCCGCGTGGCGGAGGGCTTCCGCAAGGAGCTGTGACCGCCCCACCCCACCCGCTCCTGAGCTGCGACTTCGCCCCCTGACCCACCCCCGTGGCAGGGGGCGAACGCATGTGCGCGATACTGCTTGTGAATGAGTTCACGTTCACAAGCAGGGTTCGTACAGGTGTAAAGGAGACGTATCGTGCAGCTCGCACTGGAGCCACTGAACGTCGCCCGGTGGCAGTTCGGCGTGACGACCGTCTACCACTTCCTCTTCGTCCCCCTGACGATCTCGCTGTCCGCGCTGACCGCCGGACTCCAGACCGCCTGGGTGCGCACGGCCGACGAGAAGTACCTCAGGGCCACCAAGTTCTGGGGCAAGCTCTTCCTGATCAACATCGCCATGGGCGTGGTGACGGGCATCGTCCAGGAGTTCCAGTTCGGCATGAACTGGTCGGACTACTCGCGCTTCGTCGGCGACGTCTTCGGCGCCCCGCTGGCCTTCGAGGCGCTGATCGCGTTCTTCTTCGAGTCGACCTTCATCGGCCTGTGGATCTTCGGCTGGGACCGGCTGCCGAAGCGGATCCACCTGGCCTGCATCTGGATGGTCTCGATCGGGACGATCCTGTCCGCGTACTTCATCCTGGCCGCCAACTCCTGGATGCAGCACCCGGTCGGCTACCACTACAACCCGAAGACCAAGCGCGCCGAACTCACCGACTTCTGGGCCGTGCTCACCCAGAACACCGCGCTGGCGCAGTTCTTCCACACCATGTCCGCGGCCTTCCTGACCGGCGCCGCCTTCATGATCGGCATCGCCGCCTACCACCTGGCCCGCAAGCGGCACATCGCCGTGATGCGCTCCTCGCTGCGGCTGGCGCTGGTCGTCGCGGTGGTGGCCGGGGCGCTCACCGCGATCAGCGGCGACACCCTCGGCAAGGTCATGTTCAAGCAGCAGCCGATGAAGATGGCCGCCGCCGAGGCGCTGTGGGACGGCCAGAAGGGCGCGCCCTTCTCGGTCTTCGCGGTCGGCGACGTCAACAAGGGCCACAACGAGGTGGCCATCGACATCCCCAACCTGCTGTCCTTCCTGGCCACCGACGACTTCACCAGCTACGTCGGCGGCATCAACGACGTGAACAAGGCCGAGCAGCGCAAGTACGGCCCCGGCGACTACCGGCCCAACATCCCGGTCGCGTACTGGGGCTTCCGCTGGATGATCGGCTTCGGCGTGGTCTCCATCGGCGTCGGCGCGGCCGGGCTGTGGCTGACCCGCCGCCGGTTCTGGCTGGCGCCCGGACCGGCGCACCGGCCAGGACGAGGTGCCGCACCTGATGCTCACCCGCGGCATCGGGCTGGGCGACGAGCTGACCCGCTGGTACTGGCGGATCGCCCTGCTGACCATGGTCTTCCCGCTGATCGCCAACTCCTGGGGCTGGATCTTCACCGAGACCGGCCGCCAGCCCTGGGTGGTCTACGGCGTGCTGCGCACCCGCGACGCGGTCTCCCCCACCGTCTCCACCGGCGACGTGCTCACCTCGCTCATCGTCTTCACCCTGCTCTACGCGGTGCTCGCCGTCGTCGAGGTGCGGCTGCTGGTGAAGTACGCCAAGGCCGGCCCGCCCGAGCTCACCGACGACGACCGGCGATCCCCCACCCGGATCGGCGGCGACCGCGACGACGCGGACACCGACCGGCCGATGGCCTTCTCGTACTGAGCCGGAGGAGACTCCAGATCATGCACCTGCACGACGTCTGGTTCGTACTCATCGCCGTCCTGTGGACCGGCTACTTCTTCCTCGAAGGCTTCGACTTCGGGATCGGCGTCCTCACCAAGCTGCTCGCCCGCGACCGCGCCGAGCGGCGGGTGCTGATCAACACCATCGGGCCGGTCTGGGACGGCAACGAGGTGTGGCTGCTCACCGCGGGCGGCGCGACCTTCGCCGCCTTCCCGGACTGGTACGCCACCCTGTTCTCCGGCTTCTACCTGCCGCTGCTGCTGATCCTGGTCTGCCTGATCGTGCGCGGAGTCGCCTTCGAGTACCGCGCCAAGCGGGCCGACGAGCGCTGGCAGCGCAACTGGGAGCACGCGATCTTCTGGACCTCGCTGCTGCCCGCCGTGCTGTGGGGCGTGGCCTTCGCCAACATCGTGCACGGCGTGAAGATCGACGCGAACAAGGAGTACGTGGGCGGCTTCTGGGACCTGCTCAACGGCTACGCGCTGCTCGGCGGGCTGGTCACGCTGACGCTGTTCACCTTCCACGGCGCGGTGTTCGCCTCGCTCAAGACGGTCGGGCCGATCCGGGAGCGGGCCAGGGCGCTCGCCACCCGGCTCGGTCTGGTCACGGCCGTGCTCGCCGCCGTCCTTCCTGATCTGGACGCAGGTCGCACAGCGGCAACGGCCGCAGCCTGGTCGCGCTGATCGTGGCCGTCGCGGCGCTGCTCGGCCGCGCTCGGGGCGAACCTGGCCGGGCGGGAGGGCTGGTCGTTCGCCTTCTCCGGGGTGACCATCGCGGCCACCGTGGCGATGTTCTTCCTGGCGCTCTTCCCCGACGTCATGCCGTCGACGCTGAACAGCGCCTGGAGCCTGACCGTCAGCAACGCCTCCGCGACCCCGTACACGCTGCGGATCATGACCTGGTGCGCGGCGATCGCCACCCCGCTGGTGCTGCTCTACCAGGGCTGGACCTACTGGGTGTTCCGCAAGCGGATCGGCACGCAGCACATCGCGGAAGCGGCGCACTGAGCCATCGGCGGTCCGGAGCGGACGACGGCGGTGCGCCGGCGGTGCAGCGGGATACCGCGGGGCCGGCTGCTGATGTTCCACGTGAAACATGAAAGGGGATGTTCCACGTGAAACCGGTCGATCCGCGGCTGCTGCGGTACGCGCGCACCACCCGTGTCTTCCTCGCCGGATCGGTGCTGCTCGGCCTGGCCGGGGCCGGGCTGGTCGTCGCGCAGGCGATGCTGATCGCCGACGTGGTGGTCGGCGGCTTCCAGCGCGGGCACGGGACCGGCGCGCTGCGCGGCGACCTGCTGGCGCTCGCCGCGGTCGCGGTCGGCCGGGCGCTGGTCGCCTGGCTGACCGAGCTGTGCGCGCACCGGGCCGGGGCGGCGGTCAAGTCGCAACTGCGGCAGCGGCTGCTGGAGCACGCGACCGCGCTCGGCCCCGGCTGGCTGACCGGCCGCCGCAGCGGCGAGCTGACCACGCTGGCCACCCGCGGGGTCGACGCGCTCGACGACTACTTCGCCCGCTACCTGCCGCAGCTCGGGCTCGCGGTGGTGGTGCCCGCGGTCGTGCTGGCCCGGATCGTGCACCGCGGACTGGGTGTCGGCGCTGACCATCGTGCTGACGCTGCCGCTCATCCCGCTGTTCATGGTGCTGGTCGGCTGGGCGACCCGGGACCGGATGGACCGCCAGTGGCGGCTGCTCGCCCGGCTGTCCGGCCACTTCCTCGACGTCGTCGCCGGGCTGCCGACGCTGAAGGTGTTCGGCCGGGCGAAGGTCCAGGCGGAGAACATCCGGCGGATCACCGCCGACTACCGGCGGGCCACCCTGCGCACCCTGCGGATCGCCTTCCTGTCGTCCTTCGTGCTGGAACTGCTCGCCACGATCTCGGTCGCGCTGGTCGCGGTCGGCATCGGCATGCGGCTCGTGCACGGCGAACTGGACCTGCGCACCGGGCTGATGGTGCTGGTGCTCGCCCCGGAGGCGTATCTGCCGCTGCGGCAGGTCGGCGCGCACTACCACGCGGCCGCCGAGGGGCTGGCCGCCGCGGAGGAGGTCTTCGAGGTGCTGGAGACGGCGCCCTCGGCGCCGCCGGGGCCGGGCGGGCGGCCTGGCCGCGCCCGACCTGCGCACGGCCGCGATCCGGGTCGAGGGCCTGGAGGTCCGCCGGGACGGGCGGCTCGCGGCGACCACGCTGCGGCTCGGCGCCGGGCGAGACGGTGGCCGTGACCGGCCCCAGCGGGGTCGGCAAGTCCACGCTGCTGCGGGCGCTGCTGGGCTTCGCCGCGCCGTCCGGCGGCCAGATCCTCGTCGGCGGGGTCGACCTCGCCGAGATCGACCCGGCGTCCTGGCACCGGCAGATCGCCTGGGTGCCGCAGCGCCCGCACCTCTTCGCCGGGACCGTCGCGGAGAACGTCCGGCTGGCCCGGCCCGACGCCGGCGAGGCGGAGCTGCGGTCGGCGCTGGCGGCGGCCGGGGTGACGCGGGTTCGCCGCCCCCGGGGACGTCATCGGGGAGGACGGCGCGGGCCTGTCGGCCGGCCAGCGGCAGCGGCTCGCGCTGGCCCGCGCCTTCCTGGCCGACCGGCCGCTGCTGCTGCTCGACGAGCCGACCGCCAATCTCGACGGCGAGACCGAGGCGGAGGTCATCGACGCGCTGCGCGAACTGGCCGCCACCCGCACGGTCCTGCTCATCGCCCACCGCCCGGCCCTCCTCCCGCTGGCGGACCGGGTCCACACGCTGGCCTTCCCCGGGATGCCGGGCGCCGGCCGCACCGGCCGGCGCCGGCAGAGGCAGGCGAGCCGGCCGCGGCTCCGGACGATCCGCCGCGGCGCGGACCGCTGCCGACGGAGACCGGCCGCGGCGCCGGACGACCGCTCAGCCGCCGCGCCGGGCGGCCACGGTGGCCGGGCCGGCGGGCGTCGCGGCTCGGGGATGCGCGGGTTCCGGCGGCGGTTCGCGGGCGCCTGCGCGCTGGGCGTGCTGGCGCTGGGGTGCGCGGTCGGGCTGATGGGGACCTCGGGCTGGCTGATCAGCCGGGCCGCGCAGCAGCCGCCGGTGCTCTACCTGATGGTGGCCGTGACGGCGACCCGCACCTTCGGCATCGGCCGGGCGGTGTTCCGCTACGGGGAGCGGCTCGTGGCGCACGACGCGGTGTTCCGCGCGCTGGGCGGGGTGCGGGTGGCCGTCTTCCGCCGGCTGGAGCGGCTCGCGCCCGGCCGGGCTCGGCCGTACCCGCCGCGGCGATCTGCTCTCCCGGCTGGTCGCGGACGTCGACGGCGTCCAGGACTACTACCTGCGCTGGCTGCTGCCCGCCGTGACCGCGGGCGCGACCGTGGCTGCGGCGCGGCCGCGTTCACCGGCTGGCTGCTGCCCGCGGCCGGCGCCGTGCTCGGCGCGGGCCTGCTCGCCGCGGGCGTCGCCGTGCCCGCGCTGTCGGTGGCGGTCGCGCGCCGGACCGAGGGGCGGCTCGCCCCGGCCAGGGGCGAGCTGTCGGCGCGGGTGCTCGGGCTGTTCACCGGCACCGCCGAGCTGACGGTGGCGGGCGCGCTGCCCGCACGCCGGGCGCGAGGCCGCCCGCGCCGACCGCGCGCTGCGGCGGATCGCCGCCCGCTCCGCCGCGGCCACCGCGCTCGGCGCCGGGCTCACCGCCCTGGTCACCGGCCTCACGGTGACGGCCTGCGCCTGGGTCGGGGTCCGGGCCGTGGCCGCGCACCAGCTGCACGGCGTGCTGCTCGCCGTGCTGGTCCTGACTCCCGCTGGCCGCCTTCGAGGCGGTGGCCGGGATGCCCGCCGCCGCGCAGCAGCGCCGGCGCAGCCGGCAGGCCGCCGAGCGGGTGCGGGAGGTGCTGGACGCGCCCGTGCCCGTGACGCGAGCCGCGAGTCGCCGGCCGAGCCGCCCGCGGCGCCGTATCCGCTGGTGCTGCGCGGGCTGACGGCCCGCCACCCGGGGCAGGCGGCGCCCGCGCTCGCGGACGTCGACCTCACGCTGACGGCCGGCCGCCGGATCGCGGTCGTCGGCCCGTCGGGCGCGGGGAAGACGACGCTGGCGCACGTCCTGCTGCGGTTCCTCGACGCCGAGGCGGGCACGTACACGCTGGCCGGGCAGGACGCGGCCGGCGCTCGACGGGGACGACGTGCGGCGGCTGGTCGGCCTGTGCGCCCAGGACGCGCACGTCTTCGACAGCACGGTCCGGGAGAACCTGCGGCTGGCCCGGCCCGGCGCCCCGGACGCGGAACTGCGCGAGGCGCTGGCCGCCGCCCGGCTCGACCTCGACCTGGACACTGGAGGTCGGCGAGCACGGCGCCCGGCTGTCCGGCGGCATGCGGCAGCGGCTCGCGCTGGCCCGCGCGCTGCTCGCCGACTTCCCCGTGCTGGTCCTGGACGAGCCCGCCGAGCACCTCGACCTGCCCACCGCCGACGCGCTCACCGCCGACCTGCTGGCCGCGACCCGCGGCCGTGACGACCGCTGCTGATCACGCACCGGCTGGCCGGGCTCGCGGACGGCGCCGTCGACGAGATCGTCGTGCTGGCCGCGGGCCGGGTCGTGCAGCGCGGCGCCGTACGCCGAACTGGCCGCCGCCGACGGCCCCTTCCGCCGCACCCTGGAGCGCGAGCGGCTCGCGGACGGCGCCGCCCGTACGGCAGCCGACCTGGTCCGCGCCTGACGGGGACCGGGCTCAGCGGCCGGTTCCCCCCGGTGCGGGCCGCAGCCGCGTCCCTCAGCGTGTCCCTGTGGCGCCGCTCCGGGCGCGGCCGGCGTCCTGTGCGCGGCGGGCGGCGATGATGCGCTCGATGACGCGGGCCACGCCGTCGTCCTCGTTGGACGCCGTGCGGTGCGTGGTGGCCGCCAGGACGTGCGGGTGGGCGTTGGCGACGGCGTACGACGTGGCCGCCCAGCCGAGCATCGCCAGGTCGTTGGGCATGTCGCCGAAGGCGACCACCTCCGAGGCGGTGACCCCGCGTTCGGCGCAGCACTTGGCGAGTGTGGTGGCCTTGCTGACGCCCGCTCCGCTGATCTCCAGCAGCGCGGACTCGCTGGAGCGGGTGATCTCGGCGTGCTCGCCGGCCACGGACAGCGCGATGGCCAGGAATTCGTCCGGATCGATGGACGGGGTGCTTGGCCAGGAGCTTGAGCAGCGGCTGTTCGCGGTCGGAGGCGAGCAGGGCCTCGACGCTCGCGAGGGGCGCGCAGGCCGTCGGGCTCGCCCGGCGGGTACGCGGGCTCACGGCGGAAGCCGAGGGTGCGCTCGACCGCGAAGGTCGTCCCGGGGACGGCTTCGCGCAGCGCGCGCGCCACAGCGAGCGCGTCGTCCTCGGGCAGCGGGAACGCCTCGATCAGCGTGCCGGACCGCAGGTCGTACACCGCCGCGCCGTTGGCCACGATGGCCATGCCGTGCCCGGCGAGATGTTCGGCGACCACGCCCATCCAGCGGGCGGGGCGGCCGGTGACGAAGAAGACCTCGACGCCTGCGTCCTCAGCGGCGGCCAGTGCGGCGATCGTCCGCTGCGAGATGGTCCTGTCGTCTCGCAGGAGCGTGCCGTCCAGATCGGTGGCGATCAGCCGCGGTGCGGGGTCGGCGAAGGTCTCTCCGTAAGTCTGAGGGAGTTGCGGGTTCTCGTGCTGCTGCGTCCTGTGCGGCTCGTGCGCGTTCTCGTACGCGCTCTCGTTCTCGTTGTCGTTGTCGTACGGGTTCTCGTACTTGTGCTCGTGCTCGTGCTCGTGCTCGGGCGCAGGGTCGGTCGGGCGGGTGTCGGAGGACTCGGCTGGCTCGGAGGCTGGGGTCACTGCCCCATCTTTCCTCACGGCAACCTTGTCCCGCACAGAGGTGCGGACATCCGCTCAGGAGAGCCGTTGCTCGGTGGCGCGGAGGGTCAACCGCCGTGGTGCGGCGGGTGGTTCGGGAACGACCGGTGGTGCGCGGGAGCGGTCAGCCGCACAGGACGGGCTCGTCCGCGGACCCGGCCGTCCACTCCGCGCCGGCCGGAAGGCTGCGGGCGCTGGGCGAGGAGCCGTGGGCCTCGGCCCGGATGCGCTGCTTCATCGTCGGCGGCAGCGTGCGGTCGCGTTCGCGGCGGTACGGCAGCGGTTCGCATCCGCGGGGCGCCGGGATGTACACGTCCGCACGCCGGGTGCGCGGCAGTGCGGGCGGTCCGGCCGGTGCCGGAGCCGCGCCTGTGGCGCCGGCCCTCGCGGAGATGCCGGCCCTCGCGGTGGTGCCGACCGCGGCGGCGGCGACCGCCGCGGTGGTGACCGCCGTCACCTCCGTACGGTCCGCGACGGGAGCCTTCGTACGGGCCGGGGTGGTGAACCCCAGCGCGGCGATGCACTTGAGCAGCACGCTGAGCAGCGCGCCCCAGAACGTCTTGACCTCGGCAGCCATCGACCTCTCGCTTCCTCATTCGTCATGCGGTGAACTGACTAATCCGATGATGAGGAAACGAGCACAGAATCCGAGGAGCCGCACCTCGAAATCGGCGATATTCACATCAACGCCACTCGTATGGTGCAATCCAGGTCGACCCGGACGACGCGGGGTCGTATGAACGCCGATCGTGCAGTCATTGGGACGGCTTTGACCGACAAGCGGAGCGCAGGCCCATAGAGTGCCGGGTGTGGATGAGCCGACCGAGAAGACTCCGCCGTCCGAAGGGCAGGTTCTCATCGTGCCGTTGATGGGATCGCTGCCGGTGCGCGACGGCGTACCCGTACGCGACGGGGAAGACGTGCAGCTGATGCTCCGCAATGTGACGGACGACGCGGGGGAGCAGCACCTGGTGCTGCTCGCGTTCAGCACCGTCGACGCGCTGGTGGACGGGATGGGCGAGGCGCAGCCGTGGGCCGCGGTGCCGGCCGCCGCACTGGGGCCGGCCCTGGAGGGCTCGGGAGCCGAAACGGTCCTGATCGACCCCGTACTGATAGATCCGGTGCCGGCCGATGGGTGACTTCTCCGGGATCGATCCCACCGCGCTCCAGAACATGATCAAGTCCTTCACCGGCGACTCCGCCTCGCTCAGCGGCGAGCGCGCAGTCCCTGAAGACGAAGTTCGCCTCGTTCGGACTGGACACCGGGCCGCTCGACGAGCTGATCGGCATCAGCCGGTGGGCCGACGACCAGGCGCCGATGCTGCGCCGCAGGCAGGCGCTGGCCGTCGCGATGAGCAAGCCGGGGCAGTCGACGCCCATGGTGCAGGTGCCGGAGCCGGTGCTCACGGCGAAGCAGGCGCAGACCGACGGGACCAAGGCCGCGGGCCGGGCGAACGCCGCGGAGAAGGAGGCGGCCGGCCCGGCCGGCACCGACTTCCACAAGATCGCGCAGGAACTGGCCGCGCACAAGGACGACCCGGACTGGACCTCCGCGTTCTACGCCGGGCTCGACCCGAAGCTCGCCGCGCAGCTCCCGTCGGTGATCGCGGCGACGCACAGCCCCACGGGCAAGGACGACATGGCGACCTTCGCGGACGCCTTCCACACCGCGATGAACGCCGCCAAGCCGGCCCCCGGTTTCGACAAGGTGCTGACGCTCTTCCAGGGGCCCGTTCCCAAGAACGACCCGTCGGCGGTCTGGAACCGGGCGCTGATGCAGAAGGACGACCCGGACCTGTGGGGCATCGCGTGGGCCG
Source organism: uncultured Actinomycetota bacterium (assembly GCA_963820715.1). Lineage (GTDB taxonomy): Bacteria > Actinomycetota > Actinomycetes > Streptomycetales > Streptomycetaceae > Actinacidiphila. The sequence continues at coordinate 362,127 of CAWGAU010000020.1, forward strand.
ACCTCACCGACATCTTCGTCCCCAAGGACAGCTGGTCCACCGAAGGCGGCATCCTCCAGGGCGTGCTCGCCGGGCAGGCGCAGTACGCGCATCTGATCACTGAACGGGCCGACCGGTTCGCCAAGGCCGCCCAGGCGCTGCACGACTACCGGGTCAACAGCAAGACGCTGACCACGGCTCAGCGCAACGCGATCAAGAAGCTCACCGGGAACCTGGGCCGCGCGTCGGAGGCCGACCTGCGGCAGGCGGAAGGGGTCCTGGCCAAGTTCAACCTCGGCGGTCTGTCCAAGCTGATGAACGCCTCCGGTCACCGACGCCGCCAAGCCGCTGCTGCACGGCGCCGCCGCGGACAGCGAGGTGCTCGGCAAGTTCCTGCGGGTCGGTGAGAAGGTGCCGGTGGTCGGCGCCGTGCTCACCATCGGCGGCACCTGGTGGGACATCAAGAACGGCACCGACCCGGATGTCGCGGTGACCGCGAACGTCGGGTCGCTGGCGGTCGGCGCCGGCGCGGGCTGGGCGATGGAGGCCGCGACGGTCGCCATCGCGGGCGGTCCGGTGGGCTGGGCCGCGGGTGCGGGTATTTTGGTGGCGGCGGGGGTCGGCTACGCGGCCTACCGTTTCCTGGAGAGCGACACGGGCAAGGCGATGATCAAGGGAACGGAGCACGCCGTCGAGGGCGCCGCGAAGGACGTCGGCCACGCGGCCAAGTCGGTCGGGCACTGGTTGGGACTGTGATGGCGCGCAAGACCAAGCGGCAGGACTGGACCGCGCCCGCCGTGGCCGCGCCCGCCCCCCCGGTGCTGCCCGGCCGCCGCCCGGTGCCGGCCAACACGCCCAAGCGGCGGCTGATCGCGGTGCTCCTGGTCTTCAGCGCGCTGTGCTTCGGCATGTTCTTCGCCTTCCGTGTCGACTGCGGCTCCACCGCGAGCGCGCTGCGCGCGCACGGCACGCAGAAGGTCGCCTTCGTCGCGGACGTGGGCACCGACAGGTACGGCGAGCACACCAAGGCCGATGTGACCTTCGCCGACGCGAAGGGCACGCACCGCGGCACGCTGTGCGTCCCGTCCGGCGGCTCGCTGCCGAAGGGGATCGCGAAGGGTTCGGCGGTCGCCGTCGTCTACGACACCCGGCAGCCGTCCCATGTGATGCTCGCCTCACAGGTGGCGCACCCGCCGGGCTGGAGCCTGGCGATGGTGCTGTCGCTGGCCGGCGGCGTCCTCTTCCTCGGTCTGGCCGGTGGCGTGTTCGTACGGCGCCGGCTGGTGCTGCGGGGCACCTGACCCCGACGGCGGCTCCCGCGACCCGGCCTCCGGCCCGGCGGCCGGACCCTTCTCCCCTGGCCCGGCCTCCGGCCGCGGCTGCGGCATGCCGTCGGCCACCGCCTTCCGCCCGCCTTCGCCTGCCGCTCTCGCGTCCTTGGCCCTTCCGCCCATAGGCGTCCCCGCCCCCGCTCTTCTCGTCCGCCGGCCCGCGGCCGTCCGCGGACCTGCTGCCGACTGTGGGATTTCCATCGGCTTATCGGATCAATGAGCGGGCAGGCGGAGGTTTCTACGACGCAAGGAAAGCCCTGGACGGCCGGGGCATCAAGCTGAGGGGAGGGTTCTGTGGCCACGACATCCGCGCGATCGGAGACGGCCTCCGAACAACCGCGACTGCGCCGCGACATGGGGCGCGTGAGTCTGCTGTTCGCGAGCGTCGGATCGATCATCGGCTCGGGCTGGCTCTTCGGCGCGCTGAACGCGGCCAAGCAGGCGGGCCCCGCGTCGATCTTCTCGTGGGCGATCGCCTCCGTGATGATCATGCTGATCGGGCTGTGCTTCGCCGAACTCGGCACGATGTTCCCGGTATCGGGTGGTGTGGTCAGATTTCCGCATCTTTCGTATGGTTCGTTCGCCAGCTACACCATGGGCTGGGTCAACTGGATCGCCGCCGCGACCGTGGCACCGATCGAGGTGGAGGGCGCGCTCCAGTACGGCACCAAATGGGCGCACTTCACCGACTTCCACCCGTCGAACGGGGCGTACACGCTGACCGCCCTCGGATACGCGGTCGCCGTCGTCGCCATGGCGTTCTTCGTGGCGCTGAACTACTTCGGCATCCGCTGGTTCGCCCGCGTGAACAACGTCCTGGTGTGGTGGAAGCTCGCCATCATCCTGCTGGTGGTCGCGGCCTTCTTCGTCACGGCCTTCCACGGCCACAACTTCGCCGCGAAGCAGTACGGCGGGTTCGCGCCGGGCGGGGCGAAGGGCGTCTTCACGGCCATCTCGACGGCCGGCATCACCTTCTCCTTCCTCGGCTTCCGGCAGGGCGTGGAGCTGGCCGGCGAGACCGACAACCCCAAGCGCAACGTGCCGTTCGCGGTCATCGGCTCGGTCCTGCTCACCGGCGCGATCTACATCCTGCTGGAGATCGCCTTCATCGGCGCCGTCCCCGGCCACGACCTGGCGCACTCGGGCGGCTGGACCTCGCTCTCCTTCGCGGGCGACTTCGGCCCGCTGGCCGCCATCTCCAGTTCCATCGGCCTCGGCTGGCTCGCGTACATCCTGTACGTCGACGCGGTCATCTCGCCCGCGGACACCGGGCTGATCTACACGACCGTGACGGCACGGATCTCGTACGCGATGGCCCGTAACAAGAACGCGCCCGAGGCGCTGGCGAGGACCACCTCGCGGGGAGCCCCGCTGGTCAGCCTGGTCGTCACGTTCGTGCTGGGGCTGATCGTCTTCCTGCCCTTCCCGAGCTGGCAGCAGTTGGTCGGGTTCATCACGTCCGCGACGGTGCTGTCGTTCGGCTCCGGTCCCCTCGTGCTGGCGTCCATGCGGCGGCAGATCCCCGACTGGGAGCGGCCGTTCCGGGTGCCCGGCGGCGACGTGGTCCCGTTCCTCGCGCTGTACTCGGCGAACCTCGTCGTCTACTGGGCCGGCTGGAACACCAACTGGAAGCTGTTCGCGACGATCGGCATCGGCTTCGTGCTGCTCGCGGTCTTCGAACTCACCGACCGCGGCCGCGCCCCGAAGCTCGACTGGCGGGCTGGCGCGACCTGGCTCATGCCCTGGCTGATCGGCCTGGTCATCGTGAGCTGGGCCGGCGACTACGACGGTGGCCGCGGCTACATCGGCCTCGGCTGGGGCTTCGTGGTCAACCTCGCCCTCGCCGCGATCGTCTACCTGCTGGCGCTGCGCGTCGCGCTCCCGCAGCCGCGTGTCCTCGAACACATCGAGGAGGCCCGCGAGGAGGCCCGCATCGAGAAGGCCGACCTCGGCGAACCCGCCTGACCCGCGGCCCGGTCCGCGCCCCCGACGCGCCTGCTGCGCGGCACCCTGCTCCGGTGCAGCGCACAGGCGCGTCGCGTGCGTCCGGACCAAGGATCGGGAAACCCGCCGACGGCTGCCGCGGCGGTGATCGCGCAGGCGGAAGCGCTCGCGGCCGTCTGCGCGATCCGATGCGGCCGGCCTGCGTGCCGGCGCCGACCGGGATGTGCCGGCCAGGCATGAGCGGTCCGAACGGGACCTGGCGTCGCGTCAGGCGGAGGCGGACAAGGAGCCGGCGGAGACCGAGAGCCTCGCCGGCATCATCGGCGCCCGACGGTTCATGGCCGGACCCGCGGCCGCCGCGGACCGCGAGCTTCACCATGCAGCGAAGGGGCTACGACCCCCGGCAGGTGGACCTCCAACTGGAACGCCTTCGCAGCGGCCGCGGGCTGGAGCCCGGCTTCAGCGGTTTCGATCAGGTCCGGCGGGGCTACGACCGCCAGCCCGTCGACAACTACGTCGCCCTGCCCCAACGCCTGGCGTCCGGCGCGAACGGAGGGCCACTGGTCCTTCCCGGACCTGGGCCACGACTGCTTCGCGGGGGCGGGTCTCCATGGCGGGTTGACGGCTGCCTGCCGCAAGGCCGTTTCCGTGACGGTCGCGTCGATCGCGTATTTGGGCCCGCGAGGACCGGCGGTCCTGAGCAGGATGCGCCGGGGGAACGTGCTTCGAAGGTGCCACCTTCTTCATGGCATGGCATGGCATGGCATGGCCTCGGCTGCGGCCGATGGCGGGTTCTACGGTGCCGCGTAGGCTCGGCGGCATGCGTCTGAGCACTGTGATTCTGCCGATCTACCGCTGGCACGAGCAGGGGCGGGAGGTGTGGCGGCGGGCTGAGGAGCTGGGGTTCGACGCCGCCTATACGTACGACCACCTGTCGTGGCGGACCTTCCGGGACGGGCCGTGGTTCGGGGCGGTTCCTACGCTGACGGCCGCGGCCGGGGTGACGGAGCGGATTCGGCTGGGCACGATGGTGAGCTCGGTCAAGCCGCGTTCACGCATCACGGCCTGAACCGGGGATATGGCCGTCAGAGGCTGATGAGCCTGACGTGCTGGCCGCATAGCCGGGTCATGTCGTCGATGTCGGAGGTGAGGATGGCCACCGGGCCGACCTGCCGTAGGGCCGCCTCCGCGACGGTCGCGTCGATGGCGTACTTGTGACCGTGAAGGCCAGCCGCCTTGAGTAGCCGCGCCGCTTCCTTGGCCGTCTGCTCGGTGACCGGTTCCACCTTGACTCTGGACAGGGCCCACTGCAGGCGGGGCATGTTCACTCGCGAGTGACTGACCTCCACGATGGTGTTCGCGCTGATGACCAGATCCGCGCCCATCTCGTGGAACACCTTGAACAGGGTGAGGGCCTTCCGGTCCTGTGCGATCCACGCGGACAGCCCCTCGCTGTCCAGGACGACAGTCTCGATGTGCTGGTTCACGCCGCGCTCGCGCCACCCGTGGTCTCCGCAGTGCCGAAGATCCGTTCCCGGGCCTCCGCCACTTCTTCTTCGCTGAAGGCTCCGTGCTCTTCTTCGTAGCTCCGCAGGTCGGCCCCGAGCAGTTGGTGCCTAATCTGGCGGGCGACCGCTTCGGCCACGTAGCCGGAGACATTGTCCGTGAGCTTTTTCAGCTCTGCCACCTGCTCGGTCGGCAGGGTGACCGTGATTCGGGTCGTGTCAGCCATAAGGCGAGCATACCGCAGTATGCACGCAGTGATCCCCTGCTCCCCGGCCGCCGGGCGCGCGGGGAGGTCCGAGGGCCGGGCCGTATCGTCGTCCCCATGCGTCTGCTGGGCGCGATGGTGACCTCGGTCGAGGCGCGTTCATGCATCACGATGTGACCTGCGGGAATCGCAGTACGCGCCGTCCCTGAAGTCTCAGACCGGCTCGATCGCGATACGCGGATGGCACAGTCGACGCAGGTCGTCCACGTCGCTGGTTACGACGGTCACATCGCCGTGTTCCGCGTGTGCGGTGGCCGCCAGCATGGCGTCAATGGCGTACTTGTGACCATGAAGTCCCTCGGCGACCAGAAGCTTGCTTGCCGTGCGGGCTGTCTCTTCCGTGATCGGCCGCACCTTGGTGAGAGAAACCGCGAAGTCGAAAGCCGCCTGGACGACCTTGGGATCGCGCGCCTCGACCAGGGTTGCCGCACTGGTCACGATCAGCAGATCGAGGGTGCGAGCGACATCCAGCCACACGGTCATGTCACGGTGTCGCCGGGACAGCTTGGAAAGGGCTTCGCTGTCCAGGACAAGAGTGCCGCTCACGCAGCGTCCGCCGGCGAGGCGTCGCCACGATGGGCCGTGTGGTGCGCCCGGATCCTCTCGGCGCGCGCCGCCACCTCGGCCTGGTCGACGGGACCGTGCTCGGCCTCGTACTCCGCGATGTAGTCGTCTACGGCCTCACGTTGGAGCTGGCGCTGCACGGCTTCCTCGATGTACGAGGAGACGCCCTGCTTGCCTGCGCGCGAGCGAATCGCCTCCAGGGTCTCGGCACGCAGCGAAACGCTGGTGACCCGGGTCTTGCCCGATCGAGGAGTCTCCATGATGCCCAGTGTAGTACATGATGTGTGAACGACGGCTGCGGCCGACGCGCGGGTTCGACGGTGCCGCGTAGGCTCGGCGGCATGCGTCTGAGCACTGTGATTCTGCCGATCTACCGCTGGCACGAGCAGGGGCGGGAGGTGTGGCGGCGGGCTGAGGAGCTGGGGTTCGACGCCGCCTATACGTACGACCACCTGTCGTGGCGGACCTTCCGGGACGGGCCGTGGTTCGGGGCGGTCCCGACGCTGACGGCCGCGGCCGGGGTCACCGAGCGGATTCGGCTGGGCACGATGGTGACCTCGCCGAACTTCCGGCATCCGGTGACCCTCGCCAAGGAGCTGATGACGCTCGACGACGTCAGCGCGGGGCGGGTCACGCTGGGGATCGGGTCCGGCGGGACGGGCTTCGACGCGTCGGTGCTCGGGCAGGAGCCGTGGTCGCCGCGGGAGCGGGCCGATCGGTTCGCGGAGTTCGTGGAACTGCTGGACCGGCTGCTCACCCAGGGCGCGGTGACGTATGACGGCACCTTCTACTCCGCGGTCGAGGCGCGGACCCTGCCCGGATGCGTGCAGCGGCCGCGGCTGCCGTTCGCGGTCGCCGGGACCGGGCCGCGCGGGATGCGGCTGGCCGCGCAGTACGGCCAGTCGTGGGTGACCACCGGCGACCCGGCGCTGTACGAGACGGGGACGCCCGAGGAGTCGCTCGCCGCCGTGCGCGGGCCAGATCGAACGGCTCGGCGCTGCCTTGTCGGAGGCCGGCCGCACCCCCGCCGACCTGCCGAAGATCCTGCTCACCGGCTTCACCCCGGAGCGCGCCGCGCCCTTCTCCTCCGTCGACGCCTTCACCGACTTCGCGGGGCGGTACGTCGAGGCCGGGATCGACGAGATCGTCGTGCACTGGCCGATCGCGGACTCCGACTTCGGCTACGACCCTGCGGTCTTCGAGCGCATCGCCACCGAGGCCCGCGCCCAACTCGCCTGACGGCACGGCCCGGCACGGCACGCCGCGCGCTCGCGCTACGGCTCTACGTCGCGGGGGGCGGCCAGTGTCGGCCGTCCGGGTCGCCGGCAACATCGCCTGCCCGGTCGTCGGCTGGGTGACCTGCCCCGTCGCCGGCCCGGTCATCGGTCTGGTCGTCGGCTCGGACATCGGCCAGGGCGTCCATCCGGCGGGCGGCCACCTCACGGTCGGCCGCCGCCGCGACGAACGCGGGGACCCGGTCGGCTCCGACCAGGGCGCGTACCGCCTCGACGGTCGACGCCGGCAGCGGAACGGGGACGGGTGCGGGGGCCGACGCGGCCGACCGGGCCGGGGCGGCGGACTGGTGCGGCCGATTCGACGAGTACGGAGGCTTCGGCGGCGCCGTGGGGATCGGGGCGTGCGGGATGTGCGAGGTGTGCGAGGGGCCGTCCGGAGGGGGCGGGGCCGTCTCGCCCAGGTGCCGCCGGATGTGCTCGGTGGCCCGCAACCGCATCGCGCGGGCCAGTTCGGCGTCGACCGTCTGCTGGGCCAGCGGGCGCAGCCGGCGGATCAGGTCGGCGGCCTCGGCCGCCTCCTCGTCGGTCGGCGGGTGCTGGAGGAAGCGCTGGAAGACGTACTCGGTGGTGAACTCCAGGAAGCGCTCCGAGATGTGCTCGACGTGGCCGCGCAGTTCGTGCAGGTGGTCGGTGATCGCGGTCAGCGGCACGCCCGCCCGGTGCAGTTCGACGGCGACGGCCAGCTCCTGCGGGCTGGGCACGAGGAACTCCTCGTCGCTGCCCGGCACCGGCTCCAGGACGCCCAGCCGCAGCGCCTCCTCGATGGCGTCGAGGTCCATCACCCCGCCGAACGCCTCGGTCAGCTCGGCCAGTCCGAGCCGGTCGGGCGTCTCGTCGGACCAGGGCCGGTCCACCTCGCCGAGCACGCCGCTGAGGACGCCGCCGAGCCCGGTGCCCGCGTCCCACGCGGCCAGCAGCTCCTTGATGCTGGCCAGGGTGTAGCCGCGCTCCAGCAGGTCCGCGATCTGCCGCAGCCGGGCCAGGTGCGTGTCGTCGTACAGGTTGGCCCGGCCGCTGCGCTCCGGCTTGGGGAGCAGCCCGCGGTCGGTGTACGCGCGGATCGTGCGGACCGTGGTGCCACTGAGCGTGGGACAGGTCCTCGATCCGGTACGCGCGCTGCCCTTCTGCGCTGGTCACGCCGTACTCCTCGCTGGTCGCGGCTGGGTTCACGAGGCCGCGGCAGGTCCCGTCGCCTTGGCGGTGACGGCCTGGGCGGCCGGTGATATCGCCAGGTAGTCGACGGCCCTGCGCATCGACCCCTCCTGCGACGGATGGTACGACCGCCGCAGGTAGCGGGGCATCGTCGCGTTGAGCGAGGCCCAGGAGGGGAGCAGGCCGCGGCGGGCGACGGCCCGGTGGTCCTTGAAGCGGTAGCGGCCCCGGGCCAGCTGCGGGTCGTGCCGCAGCAGGTAGCGGGCGCCGACGACCCACAGGTAGACCAGGGTGGGCCAGGCCAGCGCCATGCCCTCGGCCCGGCGCAGATAGCGCACCGGGCCCTTGCCGCCCGTGTGCTGGTACATGTCGAAGGCGACCGCCCGGTGCTCGACCTCCTCGGCGCCGTGCCAGCGCAGCAGGTCGAGCATGACCTCGTCGGTGCCCGCGCCGTCCAGCGCGTCCGCGGACAGTATCCAGTCGCCGAGCACCGCGGTGAAGTGCTCGATGGCCGCGATCAGCGACAGCCGGAAGCGCAGCCACTCGCGGCGCGGCACCGGCATGCCCCACGGCGGCTTCTCGCCGAGCAGCACGTCGAACATCCACTCCACGTGCCGGGTGTACCCGGCGGTGTCGAGGTCCTGCTCGGCCAGGTGCTCCAGCACATAGGCGTGCTGGACGCTGTGGGTGGCCTCCTGGCCCATGAACCCCTTGACGTCCTTGAGCAGTTGCTCGTCGGTGACCAGCGGCAGCGCCTCCTTGAAGACCTTGACGAACCACCGCTCGCCGGCCGGCAGCAGCAGATGCAGCACGTTGATGACGTGCGTCGCCGTCGGCTCGTCCGGAATCCAGTGCAGCGGCGTCTGCTTCCAGTCGAACGTGACCCGGCGCGGCTTGATCGCGTAACTCACGGGTGCGGCCTCCTTACATGGCTCGGGTGGTCCTGACGGTTGAGGTGCTGGGGTGCTGGGGTGCTGGAGCGATGGCGGTGTTCCGGTGTGTCCCTACAGCGGCGGGTCGACGCGGGCGAGGGCCCGCAGCGCGCCGGGCGACAGCCGGGACAGCAGCCGCGCGCCGCGCGCCTCGGGCGTGACCGGGACGACCGCGGTGTTCCGCTGCACCGCGCGCACGATGGCCCGGGCGACCTTCTCCGGCGGGTAGTTGCGCAGCGAGTAGAGCTTGGCGCTCTTGACCCGGCGGCGCTCCTGCTCCTCCTCGGTGACCCCGGCGTGCCGGGCGGTACTGGTGATCGCGGTGTTCACCAGCCCGGGGCAGATCGCGCTCACCCCGATGCCGTGCGGGGCGAGTTCGGCCCGCAGGCATTCGCTGAGCATCAGCACCGCCGCCTTGGAGGTGCTGTACGCGGGCAGCGCGCGGGACGGCTGGAAGGCCGCGGCCGACGCGGTGTTGACGATGTGGCCGCCCTGGCCGCGCTCGGCCATCTGGCGGCCGAAGAGCCGGCAGCCGTGGATGACCCCCCACAGGTTGACGTCCAGCACCTGCTTCCAGTCCTCGGGTGTGGTGTCGAGGAAGGTGCCCGCGAGGCCGATCCCCGCGTTGTTGACCACCACGTCCGGCACGCCGTGGGTGTCGGCGGTGCGGGCGGCGAACTTCTCCATCGCCTCGGCGTCCGAGACGTCCACCGTCTCCGGCCAGGCCGCGGCCGCACCGGCTCCGCGGGCGGCGTCGGCGGTGCGGGCCGCGCCCTCGGCGTCCCGGTCCACGGCGACGACCCGGGCGCCGGCCTCGGCGAAGGCGAGCGCCGTCGCCCGGCCGATGCCGCTGGCGGCTCCGGTGACCACCACCAGTTGCCCGGCGAACCGCTCCCGCGCGCCGGAGAGCCCGCGCCCCAGCACCCCGGGCACCCGGTCCTTGTCCGGCACCTCGTCCGACACCTGGCCCGGCACCTGGTCCGCCGCCCCGTCCCCGTCCCGGTCCGCAGTCCTCCGCCCCGGTCACGAAGTCCGTGATCCAGCGGGCCAGTTGGTCGGGCCGGGAGCGCGGCACCCAGTGCTTGGCCGGGATGGTGCGGCGGGTCAGCCGCGGCACCCATTGGTCGAGGTCGTCGTAGAGCCGCTCGGACAGGAAGGCGTCCCGGGTGGGCGTGACGAGCTGTACCGGCACCCGCGCGTAGGCGTCGGGGCGCGGACTGCCCAGCCGCCGCCGCACGTTGTCCCGGTAGAGCCAGGCGCCGTGGGCCGCGTCCTGCGGCAGGGAGGCGGTCGGATAGCCGTCGGAGGGGAGCTTCTCGGCGCGGGCGAGCAGCTTGGGCCACTGCTTGCCGAGCGGGCCGCGCCAGGCCAGTTCGGGCAGGACGGGGGTGTGCAGCGCGTACACGTACCAGGACTTGGCGCCCTGGCCGATGACCTGGGCGGCCCGGCGCGGGGTGGGGCGGCGCACGCGGCGGCTGATCCAGTGGCCGAAGTGGTCGAGGCACGGCCCGGAGATCGAGGTGAACGAGGCGAGGCGGCCGTCGGTGGCGGCCACCGTGGCGAACTCCCAGCCCTGCACCGAGCCCCAGTCGTGGCCGACCAGGTGCACCGGGCGGTCCGGGCTGACCGCGTCGGCCACCGCGAGGAAGTCCGCGGTCAGCTTCTCCAGGGTGAAGCCGCCCTTCAGCGGCTTCGGCGCGTCCGAGCGGCCGTGCCCGCGCACGTCGTAGAGCACCACGTGGAAGCGGTCGGCCAGCCGCTCGGCGACCTCGGACCAGACCTCCTTGCTGTCCGGGTAGCCGTGCAGCAGCACCACGGTCGGCCGCGCGCCGCCCTCCGCAGCACCACGGCGCCTGGTCCGGCGCCGTCCTCCGCCGGCCCGTCCCCGTACTCAGCGACGCACAGCCGCACACCGCCGTCGCCGGTCACGAACCGCTCCCGCACCCGCCCGCGCCCCTCGTCCATGCCGCCACCCCGCTTCCGTCCGGTCCCTCGCCGTTGTCGGGTGGTGCCCGCCCGCGGCCCGTCCGAAGTCCGGGAAGTCCGCTCACGGCAACGCCCGCCACCGACCCGCTCCACGATGACATCAATCAATGTGACATCGACTCGTGAGAGGGTCAAGACCTCCGGTCCAACCCTGGGAACAACTCACCCGTTCGAGCGGCGACCCCTACGGGTGGTCAGCCGTGAGACGTACATGAACAGTCGACCCACGGCCGACGCCGAGGTGTGGTCCTCGCCACTACGGTCAGGAACGTGACTGTGATCGCTACCCAGAGCCTGAGCAAGCGGTACCCGAGGGTGACCGCGCTCGACCGGCTGACCGTGGACATCACGCCCGGTGTGACCGGGCTGGTGGGTGCCAACGGGGCCGGCAAGTCGACCCTGATCAAAATCCTGCTCGGACTGTCGCCGGCGACGGAGGGCAGGGCCACCGTGCTCGGGCGCGACGTGGCCACCGACGGCGCCGAGATCCGCGGCCTGGTCGGCTACATGCCGGAGCACGACTGCCTGCCGCCGGACGTGTCCGCCACCGAGTTCGTCGTGCACATGGCCCGGATGTCGGGGCTGCCGCCCACCGCCGCCCGCGAGCGCACGGCGGACACGCTGCGGCACGTCGGCCTGTACGAGGAGCGGTACCGCCCGATGGGCGGCTACTCCACGGGCATGAAGCAGCGCGTCAAGCTCGCCCAGGCGCTCGTGCACGACCCGGACCTGGTGCTGCTCGACGAGCCGACCAACGGCCTCGACCCGGTCGGCCGCGACGAGATGCTCGGCCTGATCCGCCGCGTCCACACCGACTTCGGCATCTCGGTGCTGGTCACCTCGCACCTGCTCGGCGAGCTGGAGCGCACCAGCGACCACATCGTCGTCATCGACGGCGGCAAGCTGCTGCGGGCCTCCTCCACCAGCGACTTCACCCAGGCCACCGCCTCGCTCGCGGTCGAGGTCACCGACCGCGAGCAGGACCTGCTCGCCGCGCTGACCGCCGTCGGCCTCACCGCCCGCGCCACCGGCCACCTGCTGGTCGTCGACATCGCGGGCGAGGAGACGTACGACGCCGTCCGCGACGCGGTGGCCGGGCTCGGCGTCGGCCTGGTGCGCATGGAGCAGCGCCGCCACCGCATCGCCGAGCTCTTCGCCGAGCGCGAGGACGACGCGGACGGCGACGGCCCGGAGCCGACCCCGCCGCACCCGCCGTCCGGCCCGCCCGATCCGTCCGATCAAAGTGGTCCGCCCGATCCGACTGGTCCGGCCGGCACGACACAGCCGCACCAGCCCACCGCCCAGCACCCGGACCAGGAAGGAGAAGGCCGTGACGCAGCAGCCTGACCTGGCGGCGCCCGCCGACGGCCCCGGGCAGCCGCCCGCCCCCGCCGGCTCGCGCCCCGACGTCATCCACAACATCGGCTACCGCTCCTACGACGGCCCGCGCCTGGGCCGCGGCTACGCGCGGCTGTCGCTGTACAGCCAGAGCCTGCGCGGGGCGTACGGCCTGGGCCGCAGCGCCAAGTCGAAGGTGCTGCCGATGATCCTGCTGGGCGTGATGTGCGCGCCCGCCCTGATCATGGTGGCCGTCACCGTCTTCACCCACATGAACAAGCTGCCGGTCCCGTACACCCGCTACGCGGTGGTGCTCCAGGCGGTCATCACGCTCTTCGTCGCCTCCCAGGCGCCGCAGTCCGTCTCCCGCGACCTGCGCTTCAAGACCACGCCGCTGTACTTCTCGCGCCCCATCGAGCGCGTCGACTACGTGGCCGCCAAGTACGCGGCGCTCGCCTCCGCGCTCTTCGTGCTGACCGCGATCCCCCTGCTGATCCTCTACGTCGGCGCGCTGCTCGCGAAGCTCGGCTTCGCGACGCAGACCGCCGGGTTTGCGAAGGGCCTGGTGTCCATAGCTCTGCTGTCCCTGCTGTTCGCCGGCATCGGCCTGGTGATCGCCGCGATCACCCCGCGCCGCGGCTTCGGGGTCGCCGCCGTCATCACCCTCTTCGTGATCACCTATGCGGCGCGGTCTCCGCGGTCCAGGGCGTCGCCGACAGCCAGGAGAAGGCGCACGTCATCGGCTGGCTCGGGCTCTTCTCGCCGATCACCCTGATCGACGGCTTCCAGACCTGGTTCCTCGGCGCCAGCTCCAACTTCCCCGGCGCCGCCGGGCCGCCGAACGCGGCGGCCGGGATCGCGTACCTGCTCGTCATCGTCGCGATCGTCGCGGGCAGCTTCGGCCTGCTGATGCGCCGCTACCGGAAGGTGGGCCTGTCGTGACGACCCTCGGCATCAACGCGGTCTCCCGCTGGTTCGGCAACGTGGTGGCGGTCAACGACATCACCATGACCATCGGCCCCGGCGTGACCGGCCTGCTCGGCCCGAACGGCGCGGGGAAGTCCACGCTGATCAACATGATGGCCGGCTTCCTCGCCCCCTCGGGCGGCTCGGTCACCCTCGACGACGCCGTCATCTGGCGCAACGAGCAGGCGTACCGCCAGATCGGCATCGTCCCCGAACGCGAGGCGATGTACGACTTCCTGACCGCCCGCGAGTTCGTCGTCGCCAACGCCGAGCTGCACGGCCTGCCCGACCCCGGCGCCGCCGCCCAGCGGGCGCTGGCCACCGTGGAGATGGAGTACGCGCAGGACCGGCGGATCGACACCTACAGCAAGGGCATGCGGCAGCGCGCCAAGATGGCGTCCGCCCTGGTGCACGAGCCGTCGGTGCTGCTGCTCGACGAGCCGTTCAACGGCATGGACCCGCGGCAGCGGCTGCACCTGATGAACCTGCTGCGCAAGATGGGCGCCCAGGGCAGGACCGTGCTGTTCTCCTCGCACATCCTGGAGGAGGTCGAGCAGCTGGCCCACCACATCGAGGTCGTGGTGGCCGGCCGGCACGCCGCCTCGGGCGACTTCCGCAAGATCCGCCGCCTGATGACGGACCGCCCGCACCGCTACCTCGTCCGGTCCAGCGACGACCGCGCGCTCGCCTCCGCGCTCATCGCGCACGGTTCGACCGCGGCGATCGAACTGGACAGCGGCGAGCGCGCGCTGCGCGTCCAGGCGGTCGACTTCGCCGGGTTCACCGAGTTCCTGCCCCGGATCGCCCGCGACCACGGCATCCGGCTCTTCACCGTCTCGCCGTCCGACGAGTCCCTGGAGAGCGTCTTCTCCTACCTGGTCACGGCGTAAGGAGCGACCGACATGTCCACCACCACCGCGCTCCCCCCGGCGCCCGCGGCCGGCGGCCCGGCCCTGTACCACCCCACCGTGGCCCGGCTCACCTACCGCGCGCTGCTCGGCCGCCGCCGGGCCCTGCTGCTCTTCGCGCTGCCGCTGCTGCTGCTGGTCATCACCGCGGCGGTACGGGCGCTCAGCGGCGCCGACGACACCACCGCCAACCACCTGCTCCAGGGCTTCGCGCTCAGCTCGATGGTGCCGCTGGTCGGCGTCATCGCGGGCACCGGCGCGATCGGCCCGGAGATCGACGACGGCGCCATCGTCTACCTGCTGGCCAAGCCGATCAGGCGCTCCACGATCATCGTCACCAAGCTGCTCGTCGCCATAGGCGTCACGATGGCCTTCTCGGCGATCCCCACCCTGATCGCCGGATACATCCTCAACGGCAACGGCCAGAACCTGGCGATCGCCTACTGCGTCGCCACCGCTGTCGCGTCCGTCACCTATGCCGCGATCTTCCTGCTGCTCGGCGTGCTCACCCGGCACGCCGTCGTGGTCGGCCTGGTCTACGCCCTGGTGTGGGAGACGGTGATCGGCAACATCGTGCCCGGCGCGCAGACGCTCAGCGTGCAGCAGTGGGCGCTGGCCGTCGGGCAGAAGCTCGCGCACGGAAACCTGGTCGACTCCGCGGTGTCCCTGCCCACCGGGATCGTGCTCCTGGCCGCGGTGACGGTCGTCGCCACCTGGTACGCCGCCCGCAGGCTGCGCACCCTGAAGCCGGTCGGCGACGAGTAGGCACGGCGCCGCGGGCCGCGCCCGTACCGCCGGCGTCCCCCGGATGACCGTATGAGCGCCAAAGGAGGACGGATCGGCCTGACCGCCTGAGGGGGCAGGCCGCCTCCATAGGCGGTCTGGCTCCTGTGGCGAGGTTCACGGCCGCGGAACCGGGCTCCGCGCGGGCGGTTCACAGGCCGTCGCCCGACACTGGTGGGGATGGCCCAGGACATACCGGAGACCTCCCCCGCCGCGCAGGGGCGGACGGCCGTACCGGCCGCCGCCCCGCGCCGCCGCGCCGCGCCCGCCGAGGTGCGGCGCATCGCCGCGGCCTGGCTGCGGTCCGCACCGGGCACCCACCTGTGGCTGCTGATCCTGGTCGTCACCAGCCTCATCGCCGTCGGCCTGCCGCAGCACGAGCGCTCGTACGTGCTGCACCACATCAGCACCAACGTCGTGGAGCTGCACCACCACCCCGTCCGGGTGCTGATCGCCAGCGCGCTGTGGCTCCAGGCGCCGTCCGGCGTGCTGTTCTACGGGGTGCTGTTCGAGGCGGTGCACGCGACCGCCGAGCGCTGGCTCGGCACCGTCCGCTGGCTGACGGTCGCCGCCGTCGCCCACATCGGGGCCACCCTGGTCAGCCAGAAGGCCGTGCTCTTCGACATCCGTGACGACCGGCTGCCGCACTCGCTCGCCCACACCGTCGACATAGGCGTCAGCTACGGGCTCGCGGGTGTCGCCGGCGTCCTCACCTACCGGCTGCCGATGCGCTGGCGCTGGCCGTACGCGGCCGGACTGCTCGCCTACTTCGGTTACCGGCTGGCCCGCGACGGCACCTTCACCGACCTGGGACACATGTCCGCCGTGCTGATCGGGCTGTGCTGCTACGCGCTGACGCCGCCCGTGCCGGTCCCGGCGGCCGGCACCTGAGCAGCCGGCACCCGAACAACAGGCCCCCGAGCAGCCCGCGCCCGGGACGACGGCGCCCTGAACCACCGGCCCGCGTCCCGCGAGGGTCTCCCGTGCGGGCTCCCCGTGCCCGCCCGCCGTCACGCTGTCCGCGGGCGCCGGAACGGCCCGAAGACGCGTTCCAGCACGACCGCGATGCCGTCCTCGTCGTTGGACGCCGTGAGCTCGTCGGCGACGGCCTTGCAGGTCGGCGTGCGCGTTCGCCATCGCCACGCCGTGCCCGGCCCAGCCGAACATCGGCACGTCGTTGGGCATGTCACCGAAGGCGATGGTCTGCGCCGCGCGTCACCTTCGAGCCGCCGGGCGGCCAGCGACAGCCCGGTCGCCTTGGTGAGCCCCAGCGGCAGCAGCTCCACGATGCCCTCGCCCGCCATCGATGACGCCGACGAGGTCGCCCGGCCGCCGCCGCGGCGGCCTTGGCCAGGCGCGTCGTCGCCGAGCTCGCGGTGCTGGATGTAGAGCTTGTTGATCGGCTGGGCCCACAGCTCGGCGGTGTCCCGCATGTGGATCACCGGCAGCTCGGGGCTGTAGACGTACCCCTCGCCGATCAGCACCTCGCCCTCGAGCCCGTCCCGGCCGGCGGCCAGCGCGACCGGGCCGACCTCCGCCTCGATCCTGGCCAGCGCCAGCGCGGCGAGCCTGCGGTCCAGGGTCACCGAGGTGAGCAGCCGGTGCGCGCCGGCGTCGTAGACCTGCGCGCCCTGGCCGCAGACGGCGAGCCCCTGGTAGCCGAGGTCGTCCAGGACGTGCCGGGTCCAGGGCACGGACCGGCCGGTGACGATGATGTGCGCCGCGCCCGCCGCCGTGACCGCGGCGAGCGCGTCGCGCGACCGCCGGGAGACGGTGTTGTCGCTGCGCAGCAGCGTGCCGTCGAGGTCGGTGGCGACCAGCCGGTACGGCAGCGGACGCGATCCGGCTCCTGGGGCGGTCACCTGGCCGGGGCGGGTGCGGGCTCCAGCAGCTCACGGCCGCCGAGGTAGGGCCGCAGCACCTCGGGGACGCGTACCGAACCGTCGGCCTGCTGGTGGTTCTCCAGGATCGCCACGATGGTGCGGGTCACCGCGCACAGCGTGCCGTTGAGCGTCGCCAGCGGCCTGGTGCCCTTGGCGTCGCGCATCCGGATGCCGAGCCGCCGGGCCTGGAACTCCAGGGTGTTGGAGGTGGACGTCAGCTCGCGGTACTTGCCCTGGGTGGGAATCCACGCCTCGCAGTCGAACTTCCGCGACGCCGAGGAGCCCAGGTCGCCGGAGGCCAGCTCGATCACCTGGAACGGCAGCTCCAGCGAGGTCAGCCACTGCTTCTCCCACGCCAGCAGCCGCTGGTGCTCGGCCTCCGACTCCTCCGGGCGTCGTGTAGACGAACATCTCCACCTTGTCGAACTGGTGGACCCGGAAGATGCCGCGGGTGTCCTTGCCGTACGAGCCCGCCTCGCGCCGGTAGCACGGCGGAGAAGCCCGCGTAGCGCAGCGGCAGCCGGCCCGCGTCGATGATCTCGTCCATGTGGTAGGCGGCGAGCGGGACCTCGGAGGTGCCGACCAGGTAGAGGTCGTCCTTCTCCAGGTAGTAGACGTCGTCCTCGACCTGGCCGAGGTAACCGGTGCCCGCCATGGCGGCGGGCCTTGACCAGGTTGGGGGTGAGGACCGGGGTGAAGCCGGCCGCGGTGGCCTGCGCGATGGCCGCGTTGACCAGGGCGAGCTCCAGCAGCGCGCCGACGCCGGTCAGGTAGTAGAAGCGCGAGCCGGACACCTTGGCGCCGCGGTCGGTGTCGATGGCGCCGAGCAGCTCGCCGAGCTCCAGGTGGTCCTTGGGGGCGAAGCCCTCGGCGGCGAAGTCGCGCGGGGTGCCGACCTGCTCGAGGACGACGAAGTCCTCCTCGCCGCCGACCGGGGCGTCGGGGTGGACGATGTTGCCCAGCCGCAGCAGCAGCTGCTGGGCCTCCTCGGCGGCCTCGTGCTGCTCGGCGTCGGCGGCCTTGACCGCGTCGGCCAGCTCCTTGGTGCGCTTGAGCAGCTCGGCCTTCTCGTCGCCCTGCGCCTTGGGGATCAGCTTGCCGAGCTGCTTCTGCTCGGCGCGCAGCTCGTCGAAGCGGGTGCCGGAGGACCTGCGCCGCTCGTCGGCGGACGAGCAGGGAGTCGACAAGGGCGACGTCCTCTCCACGGGCGCGCTGGGAGGCGCGCACTCGGTCGGGGTCCTCACGAAGCAGGCGAAGGTCAATCACGGCTACAGGCTACCGGTGAGCCGTTACGGGGCGCTGACGCGGCATCCGGGCAATAGCCGCTATGTCCTATTTGGGCGAAAAGTGAGAGAAGCGGAGAAAAGGGAGAAAAAGCTGAGAAAGATGGCACTGGTGGCCGGTGTCAACGCTATTCCGCCGCTCCCCCGCCCGGGTCACCCGGCCTGTGGAGAACCGCAGTTGATCTACCGCTCCAGTGCCGCCGGAAGAGCGTTCCGGCCGAGTTATCCACAGGGGCGGGGGATTTTCGGCCCGTTGTCCACAGGGTGTGGGGAAGATCTGTGGAGAAGTAGCGAGATCATTTCGCCGGGCCGGTGTTCGGCTATGGATTCCCCGCCCAAACCCGTTCCACACTCCCTTTCGGGTGAGAAGTGTTCCCTCGGGAGGATGGCGCGGGCGAATTGGGGTGACGAGGTACGGAGTGGGTCGCTCAGGGCTGATCTGGCGTCCTGTGTACCAATTTGTCGACTTGGTCGGCTTTCTCTGTCGACTTGTCCCCAGTTACCCACAGGCCGGGCGCCGAGCCTGTGGATAACCCGGTGGACAACGCACAAGATGGCTGGTGGGCAAAGCCCCGGCCAACTCCCGGCGACCCCCGCGACGAAGGGTACGACGCCCGCGCGGACGGGTCAGCCGCGCCCGTCGAGCGCCCGGTTCAGCCAGTCGGCGGCCTCGCGTGAACTCCTCGTCGCCCGCCCCGCGCGCCACCCTCGGCGCCACCTCGTCGGCCCGCGGATAGGAGCCGAGGAACCGCACCTTCAGGCAGCGCCGGTGCAGCCCCATCAGCGTCTCGCCGACCCGGCGGTCGGTCAGGTGGCCCTCGGCGTCCACGGAGAAGCAGTAGCTGCCCAGGCCCTGCCCGGTCGGCCGGGACTCGATCCGCATCAGGTTCACGCCGCGGATCGAGAACTCCTGGAGCAGGTCGAGCAGCGCGCCCGGGTGGTCGTCGCGCAGCCAGAACACCGCCGACGTCTTGTCCGCGCCGGTCGGCGACGCCAGCCGGGCCGGCCGGCCGACCAGCACGAAGCGGGTCGTGGCGTTCTGCGCGTCGTGGATGTCGGTGGCCAGCGCTTCGAGCCCGTACGTCGGCGCCGCGAACTCGCCCGCGAAGGCGCCGTCGTAGCGGCCCTCCTGCACCAGCCGCGCGCCGTCCGCGTTGGAGGCGGCCGACTCCCACACCGCCTCCGGCAGGTGCGCCGCCAGCCACTGCCGCACCTGCGCCTGGGCGGCCGGGTGGCCGGTCACCGTCTTCACGTCCGACAGCTTCGTGCCCGGCCTGACCAGCAGCGCGAAGGCGATGGGCAGCAGCACCTCGCGGTAGATCATCAGCGGCTCGCCGAAGGCCAGCGCGTCGAGGGTGGTGGTGATGCCGCCCTCCACCGAGTTCTCGATCGGCACCAGCGCGCCGCTCGCCTCGCCGTTGCGCACCGCGTCCAGCGCGGCCGGCACCGACACCATGGGCACCAGTTCGCGGGTATCGGCCTCGGGCAGCGTGCGCAGCGCGGCCTCGGTGAAGGTGCCCTCAGGCCCCAGATACGTGTAACGGCTTGCCGACGACATGCGTTCAGCCTAACGGCCGACAGAGGACCGGCCGTACGCGAGGACCCGCACCCATCCGCTCGCCCATGGGCGCGGTCCGTGGGTGGCGTCCTCAGGGAGCCGTCCGACACCTATAGGCGCTCAGCCGGGTGCTCAGCCCTCCAGCAGCCGCTGCCCCACGTACTCGCCCGGGTCCGGCGCCGCCCGGCACCGCGAACAGGCCGCTCGCCTCGTGCCGGAGGAAGCGGGAGAGCCCGTCGCCGCCGTCGAGCTTGCGCTGCACCGGCACGAAGCCCGTCATCGGGTCGGCCTGCCAGGCGACGAAGAGCAGCCCGGCGTCCGGGGCGCCGTCGGCGCGGATCCCGTCGTGGTAGGAGAAGGCGCGCCGCAGCATGGCCGCGCCGCTGTTGGAGGCGGGGGCCGCCAGCCGGATGTGCGCGTCGCCCGGGATGGCGGGCGAGCCGCCCGCGTCGAACTTGTCGAGCTGCACCGGGGTCGTCTCCGTGCCGCCGGACAGCGGGGCGCCGTCGGACTTGCGGCGCCCGATCACCCTCTCCTGCGCGGGGACCGACAGGTGGTCCCAGGACGTCCAGCAGCATCCTGATCCGCCGGAAGACCGCGTACGAGCCGTTCGCCATCCAGGCGGGGGAGTCCGCCGGCGCTCCCGGAGCACCGAGGCGCCGGACCGTCCGGCCGTCGCCGGTACGAAGATCCGCCGGTCGAAGTCGGCGTCCGTCGGCTTCGGGTTGTTGGTGCCGTCGATCTGGCCCATCAGGTTGCGCCCGGTCCGCGGCCGGCCGGTGGCGCCCGGCGTGCGGTTGAAGCCGTTCATCTGCCAGCGCAGGGACGCGGCGCCGTCCGCCGCCTTCTGGAGCACCCGCAGCGCGTGAAAGGCGACCAGGGCGTCGTCCGCGCCGATCTGCACCCACAGGTCGCCGTTGCTGCGCTTGGCGTCGAGCGCGTCCGAGGGGAAGTCGGGCAGCGGCGCGAGCGCCCTCGGGCAACTGCGCGGTCAGCCCGGTCCGGCCGAAGAAGCTGCGCCCGAAGCCGAAGGTGACGGTCAGCGAGGACGGCCCGGCGTCGTCGGCGACCTGGTCGTCGTACGCCGCGGGAGCGGCCGGGTGCGCCGGCCCGCGTCATCGTCCGCACGGCGTCGGACCAGCGCCGCAGCAGCGCGGCGGCGGCCCTGCGGTCCGCGCCGGGCGCCAGGTCGAAGGCGACCAGGTGCCCGCGGGCCTGCGCGGGCTGCACGATCCCCGCCTGCCGGACGCCCTCGAACGGGATGTGCGCCGAGCCGACCGAGGTCAGCGCGGTCGGCCGGTACCGGGCCGCGACGGCGGCGCCTGCGCCCGCCGCGCCGCCCGCGACCAGCCCCGCGGCGCCCGCCGCCCCGGCCGTACCGAGCAGCCGCCGCCTGCTGACGGTCGGCCCGGGCGCCGTCTGCGTCCCGGGCGCCGGCGTCCGGCGCGGCCGCTTCGTTCTTCGTGGTGCTCACGACGTGACCTTCACATTCCTTGTCTCCGTGACCTCGTCGATGTCCGAGGTGCGGACGGTGATGGACAGCTGCCAGGCGCCGGCCAGCGGCAACTGGACGCCGTTCGCCGTCCAGTGACCCTTGTCGGCGCGCTTGAGCGTGACCGGGATCGGCCCCAGGTGCTGCGCGGGCAGCGTGAACGCGAGCTGCACCTCGGGCACGTCGACCGGCGCGCCGCTCGGGCCCGCGACCACCAGGCGCACCGTGTTCGGGGTGCCGGCCCGGCCGGGTGTGAGGGTGACGCCCGCGACGCCCTTGCCGTTCGGGCCGCCCGTGTCGTACGGCACGGTGACCGCGATCTGCTGCGGGCCGCCGGTGCTCGCGCCGGGTGCGGGCGCCGAAGGCGCCGAGGTGAGGCCCTTCTGCTCCTCGGCGGCGCGCCCCGGCTGCGAACCCGACAGGATCGTGGTGACCGCGAGCAGCACGACCGCGACCGCGGCCTCGGCCAGCACGGTGCGCCGCAGCCTGCCGCGCGCCGGGTCGGCGTCCCGCGACTTCTTCGCCTTGGCGGCGGTGCGGGCGGCCTGCTGGCGCCGCAGTTGCGCGTCCCGCGCGGGGTCCGGCCCCCGCTCCCGCCCTGCGCCGGCTCGCGTACCGCCGGTCCCGCCGCCTCCTTGGCGGCCACTGCCGCCACCTCGGGCGCGGCCGCCTCCTTTACTGTCGCGGCGCTCTTCGCCTCCTGGGGCGCGACCCCTGCCGCCACGGAGGCCGGCACGCTTTCAGCCGCCACCGGCTTGAGCCGCCCGAGCTGCGCGGTCCAGCGCCGGGAGAACCAGGCGATGCCCACCAGCCCGCACACCAGGCCGATCTTGATGAGCAGCAGCCGCCCGTACGAGGTGTCGGTGAAGGCCCGCCAGCTGCCCGACCTGCCGCCACGCCTGATAGGTGCCGGTGCCGACCAGCAGGGTGACGGCGGTGAGCGCCATCAGCGAGAAGCGGCGTACGGCGAACGGCTCGACGGGGTCGCCCGCCATGGAAGGCGCCCACAGCGCGGTGACCAGGGTGAGCAGGCCGCCGAGCCAGACCGCCATGGACAGCAGGTGCACGATGTCCACCGGCATCGCCAACTGGTGCTGGATGCCGACCGAGGCGTGCTCGGCCATCGCCCAGGTGGCGGCGATGCCGACCGCGACCACGGTGCCGCCGATGCCCAGGCCCCAGGCGAGGTCGGCGCGCTCCTCCGGGTCCTCGCGCTTGGCGTAGCTGCCGAAGAGCACGGCGAGGAAGACCGCCGCGGCGGCGAGCAGCAGCAGCCGGGAGAGCAGGGCCGCGCCCGGCCGGGTCTCCAACTGGTCGCGCATCACGCCCAGGTCGAAGACCTGGCCGAGGCCCTTGCCGTTGACGTAGGGGCCGCGCAGCAGGAGCAGGGCGATGGTCGCGGCCACGAGCGTGGCCCAGCCGGCCGCGGCCATCCGCTGCATCGGCCGCAGCAGGGCGCCCCGCGGCCAGCACACCGACAGGAAGACGGAGGCGCCGACCAGCAGCGCGAACCCGCCGTAGGCGAAGTACCGGCCGACGCCGTAGAGCGTGCTCGCCGCGCCGCCGCCGGCCGAGGCCACGCCCGACAGGTCGACGCTCGTCCTGGAGGGCGCGCCGATCGAGAAGGTGAAGGCGCCGGCGACGGGGTGGCTGTCCTGCGAGATGGCCCGCCAGGCCACGGTGTACGTGCCGTTGCCCAGTCCGGACTTCAGGGGCACCGTCGCGGTCGCGCCGGAGTCGCTGCCCTGGGCGTGGCCCGGGCCGCCTGCGGCCACGTCGGTGCCGCGCGGGTCGAGCACCCGCAGCGAGTCGGCGGACAGCAGCACGCCCTCGGAGAAGGTGAGGACGACCCGCTGCGGCGCCGTCGCCACCACGGAGCCGTCCGCGGGGTCGGTGCGGATCAGCGCCGCGTGCGCGGAGGCGGGCGCGGCGGTGCCCAGCAGCAGGCCGATCAGCGCGCCGAGCCCGACCAGGAGGGCGGCGGCCTTGCGGACCGGGCGTCCGGCTCCCGCCGCGGCGCGACGCCATTGCGTACAACCGTGCGTTCATCGGCTGATCAGCCCCCAGGGGTGTACGTCGTCGGGCGCACCGGCACGGTGACCGTCACCGTGGCGGGCGAGGCGTGGGCGAAGTGCAGCGTGAGCGTCACCTTGTCGCCGACGGACGGCCTGCGGGACAGGTCCTCCAGCATCACGTGGTCGCCGCCGGTGCCGAGGGTGAGCCTGCCGCCCGCGGGCACGGGCAGCGACGGCACCTGCTGCATGGTGTCGTGGCTCGTGGTGTGCAAGGTGGCGTGCGCGGCCAGCGTGCTGGTCACGGAGGTCAGCCGGGCCGCGCCGCCGCCGGAGTTGGTGACCGTGAAGTACGCGGCCGCCATGTCGGTGAGCAGCGGCCTGGGGATGTAGCCGCCGCTGACGGTCAGCCGGGCCGGCCCGGCGGGCTTGGCGTCGCCGCCGGCCTGCTGGGCGGACGAGCAGCCGGTGAGCGCCACGGAGCCGCCGGTCGCCGCTGCGGCCAGCACCACCAGCGCGGCCGCTCCCGCCCGGGTGCGGCGGCGCCGGAACGGCCGGCGGGCCGGGTACCGGCCGACCCGGGCCTCACGGGTTCTCACTCCTGATGATCTTCGGCAGGTCGTGCTGGTACGCCGACTCCGAGGTGCCCGACATGTAAAGGACGTGCGCCTTGTCGTCCTTGGGCCAGAAGGCGAGCACCTCGGCGCCATGGGTGACGGTGACGCTGCCGTCCTTCTCCTTGACCGGCGGGGAGATGCCGACGCCGACCGAGCGGGCGGCGGCCTGGATGGTGGCGAACTTGCCGGTCAGCCCGATGAAGCTCTTGTCGATGGCGCCGAGCCAGGCGTTCAGCCGGGCCGGGGTGTCGCGGGTCGGGTCGGAGCTGACGAAGACCACCCGCAGCTCGTCCTGGTCGGCCTTGGGCAGCCTGGACTTGGCCAGGGCGATGTCGCTCATGGTGGTCGGGCAGACGTCGGGGCAGTGGGTGTAGCCGAAGTAGAGCAGCACGGGGTGGCCCGCGGTCTGCTTCACCAGGTCGAACGGCTTGCCGTGGTTGTCGGTCAGGTCGAGCGCCGGCTTGGTGAACGGCGTGTCCAGTACGGTGCCGGGCTGCTGGGCCCCGGCCGACACCGAGGCCGCGTTGTCGACGGCGGAGCCAGATCCCGAGGAGCTGCCGCACGCGGAGAGCAGGAGGGCCGCGGTCGCGGTCAGGGCGGCGGCGCCGAGTGTGACGGTGGTGCGCATGTGTGCTGGTCCTGTTCGGTGTGCTGGGGCCGGGCGGCCGCGGCCCCGGCGGGGATGCCGCGGCCGCCCGGCGCGGCCGGTTCAGGCGGACGGCGCGGCCGGGCCGCCGTCCGCGGAGCTGCTGGTACGGCGCCGCCCGGCGAACACGCCGAAGCCGACGCCGATCACGCCGACGACGATCCCCGCGATGCCCAGGCCGCGGGCCGTGTCGTCGGTGCCGTCGGAGGACGCGGACGTGGCCTGGGCGCCTTTGGTGTCGGCGGCCGGGCCCGCGGCGGCTGTGCCGGTCGCCGCGGGCGCGGCGCCCTCGGCGGCGGTCAGCGTCAGTGTGGGCGCCGGGTGGGCGGGTTCCGGCTGCCCGGCCTGCGCCAGGTCGATCCAGCGCTCCACGGTGCCGTCGCTGTACGTCTGGAGCGCCTTGAACGTCAGCGAGGCGGCGTCGTCCGGCAGCGGCCCGAAGGAGACCGGGAACTGCTGGAACTGCCCCGGCTCGATCTTCCCGCCGCTCCAGGTGATCTGGGTGACCGCCGTGTCGACGGTGCCGTCGTCCGTCTTCAGCGGGGTGGTCAGCTTGGCCGTGGCGACCTTCGCGGTCCAGCCGGGCACCGGCTGGAGGGAGACCGAGGCGATCGGGTGGTCGGTGGGCAGGAAGACCTGGAGCTTGGTGGTGGACGCGGTGTCCTCCTCGTCCGGCACCTTGAAGGCGATCGTGCTGTAGCTGCCCTTGGGCGCCGTGTCGGGCTGCACGGTGACATGCGCGAAGGCGGGTACGGCGGCCAGCAGGACGGCGGAACCGGCGAGTGCGGCGACGGTCGCGGCACGGCCGCGCATACGAGAGCTGCTCATGGCAGTGGTTTCTCCACGGTGAAGTGGTGCGCTGACGGTGGACCCGTGCCTATAGGGCGCGGGGACGCGGACCGCTCCTAAAGGCGCCCAAGTGCGCGCAAGACATGCGGATGGCGTACAGGCAGTACGTCATCGCGCGCATTGCCCATGGCGCGAAGGGCGCAGACGGGGGAGCGGCCGGGCGGCCGCGCGTCGTCGGGGCTCCAGGAGGAGCCGACGCCGCGTCAGGCCGCCAGGGCGACCACCGGGGGGCCGCGCCGGGCCATGGAGTGCCGCAGCCAGACCGTGCGGAGCCGGGCCGCGGGTGTCCGTGCGGCGCCCCGCGCCCGGTGCCCGGCGGCGTAGGGCGCGTGGCCGGCGAGCGCGCGCAGCAGGGCGCGGGCCCTGCGCAGGGCGGAGGGGGCGAGCGCGGACAAGGTCGCGGCGCCCCGTACGGAGAGCCGGACCAGCCGCCACAGGGCCGCCTCGCCGCGGCGCAGCACGAGGCCCGCGACGACCGCGGCCGCCAGGTGCCCGAGCAGCATGGGCAGCGAGCACATCGACAGCATCATGGAAAGGGCGGTGACCGGGTGGGCGGCGCCGAAGCCCGGGTGAGCGTGCATCGGCATGCCCGCCATCCGGCCGGGCGCGGCGAGCGCCGACGGATCGAGCCCGGCACGCGCCACGACCTGCCGCGCGGCCTGCGGTGTCAGGGGCACCGACGCGCCCCCGCCGCACACCAGCCGGGCGGCCAGGGCCGCTATCGTGCCCGTCGAGCCGGAGCCGCGCGCGGCCGTGAGCGAGGCGCACATCTGCCCCGTGCTGAACACCAGGTGGAGGGCGAGCTGTCCCGCCGCGAGCAGCGCCGCGATGCCCGGCAGCCGCCGTTCCCGGCCCGCCAGCGGCACGACGAACGCGAACACCCCGATCCAGCCCAGCGCCAGCGACGAGACCGGAACCGGTCCGCCGGACGCCAGGGAGTGGCCCGCCGCGGCCAACAGCACGCAGACCGCGGTGAACACCGCGGCCCGCAGCAGTCGCATGCCGGCGCCCGCGCGCACGGCGGGGGCGGGACGATCGGGGGCAGTCATGACGGCGGCCATCTTCTCACCGCCCGGCCCCCCGGGATACGGCGGGTGCCGGGCCGCTCTCCCGTGCGCCCGGCGCCCTCCCGCACTCCCTACACCCGTACGCCGCGCCTACGCATCCGCCGAATGAGCGGCATCACGTCAACATCACGCTTACGCACTGCCATTCGCGGCAATACGTAACCGTATGTCGAGCCGCAGCCAGGAGGCTGGAGCATGAGCATCTGGTGGTCCCTCCATTTGCGGCGCGAGGCTGCGAGCGTTCCGCTGGCCCGGAAGCTGCTGCTGGGGACGATGGAGACGGCCGGGGTCGACCCCGACATCTCCTTCGATCTGTCGGTGGCGCTCTCCGAGGCGTGTGCGAACGCCGTGGAACACGCCGGATCGGCGACCGGTTACAGCGTCACCGCCCAGATCGACGGCGACCGCTGCCGGATCGAGGTGGCCGACTCCGGGCCCGGCCTCCTCCGCGACCGCTTCCGCCACCCGGCCCGGCCGCTGACCCTTCCGGGGCCGGCACGCCGAGCACGGGCGCGGACTGATCCTGATCGAGGCTCTGGTGGACCACGTCCACTTCCACGACCGGCCCGGGCACGGCACGGTGGTGGCGTTCGACAAGGTGCTCAAGTGGCGGGACGACGCGCTGCTGAAGGCGTCCTAGCCCCGTAAAGGCACCGAGGCGCCCAAGGCACCGAGCCGCCTTAGGCGCCCAGGCACCTAAGGGCGCCCCGGACGTCCGAGGCGCCCCGGTGCCTTCCGGCGGTCAGCCGCGGAGCGCGGCCATCCACTCCTCCACCTCGGCGGAGCCGCGCGGCAGCCCCGCGGACAGATTGCGGTTGCCGCCCTCGGTGACGAGGATGTCGTCCTCGATGCGCACCCCGATGCCGCGGTACTCCTCGGGCACGGTGAGGTCGTCCGTCTGGAAGTACAGACCGGGCTCCACGGTGAGCACCATGCCGGGCTCCAGCGTGCAGTCCACGTAGGACTCGGTGCGGGCCTGCGCGCAGTCGTGCACGTCCAGGCCGAGCATGTGGCCGGTGCCGTGCAGCGTCCAGCGGCGCTGGAGGCCGAGTTCGAGCACCCGCTCGACCGGGCCGTCCAGCAGCCCCCACTCCACCAGCCGCTCGGTGAGCACCGCTGCGCGGCCTCGTGGAAGTCGCGGTAGGCGGCGCCGGGCTTGACCGCCTCGATCCCGGCCTGCTGCGCGTCGTACACCGCGTCGTACACCTTCTTCTGGAGCGGCGAGAAGCGGCCGCTGACCGGGAGGGTGCGGGTGACGTCGGCGGTGTAGAGGGCGGTGGTCTCCACGCCGGCGTCGAGCAGCAGCAGGTCGCCGGAGCGGACCGGGCCGTCGTTGCGCACCCAGTGCAGGGTGGTGGCGTGCGGGCCGGACGCGCAGATGGAGCCGTAGCCGACGTCGTTGCCCTCGACCCGGGCGCGCAGGAAGAACGTGCCCTCGATGTAGCGCTCGGAGGTGGCCTCGGCCTTGTCCAGCACCTTCACGACGTCCTCGAAGCCGCGGGCCGTCGAGTCGCACGCCCGCTGGAGCTCGGCGATCTCGAAGTCGTCCTTGACCAGGCGCAGTTCGGACAGGAAGGTCTTCAGCTCCTCGTCCCGCTCGGCGGTCACCTTGTCGGTGAGGGCCGCCTCGATCCCGGCGTCGTGGCCGCGCACGACCCGGACCGGGCCGGGGGCCGCGCGCAGCGCGTCCGCGATCTTGCGGACGTCCCTGCACGGCAGCCCGAGGAGCTGCTCGCCCTCGGTCAGGCTGTTGCGGCGGCCCACCCACAGCTCGCCCTGGCCGCCGAGCCAGAACTCGCCGTTCTCCCGGTCCGAGCGCGGCAGCAGGTACGCGGTCGCCTCGTGGCCCCCGCCGGCCAGCGGTTCGAGGACCAGCACGGCGTCCTCGGTCTGGTCGCCGGTGAGGTGGACGTACTCCGTCGAGGCGCGGAAGGGGTAGTCGGTGTCGTTGGACCGGGTGCGCAGGTTGCCCGCGGGCACCACGATCCGCTCGCCGGGGAAGCGCGCCGACAGCGCGGCGCGGCGGGCCGCGGCGTGCGGCGCCTGCGCGATCGGCTCCAGGCCGGTGCGCTCGGTGTCGGCCCAGCCGGACTTCATGACGGCGGCCAGCTCGTCGGAGACCGCGGGGTACAGCCCGTTCTTGCGCTTCTTGATCGGCTTGTCCTGCCGGCCCGTCGCGTCCTGCCCGCCCTGGCCGTCCGTCGCCGCGTCCGCCGCCGCAACCCCTGCCGCGTCCCCCGCCGTGTCCTGCCTGTCCTGGGCCTCCGCCACGTCACGCCTCCTCTTGATGAACCTTTCGTCCATCGTATGGGCGCGCCCTGCCGGCCCGGCAGGGCCCCTCGCGCAGGGCGTAACCGGCGGCGGACCGGCGGCTGACCGCTGGGCGCGGCAGCCGGACCGGCCTGACCAGCAGGGTCAGCCGGTTCAACCGGTTCGATCGGTCCGAGCCGGTCCCGGCCGGATCAGCCGAAGCGGACGGCCAGGAGCACCAGGTCCTCCACGCCGCCGGCCCGGTCCAGGCCGTCCGGCAGCACGGTGTTCAGCACATGGTCCGCGAGCTGCTCGGGGTCCTCCCTCGCGCTCCTGGGCGCGCTCTGGGCGGCGGCGTGCAGCCGGGCGAAGGCCCGGTCGGCGGGCTCGCCCGTGCGGTGCAGCAGCCCGTCGGTGTAGAGCAGCAGGCTCTCGCCGGGCCGCGCGGTCAGCTCCACGCCGGGCGCCTCCCAGCAGCTCAGCATGTTCAGCGGGGCGGACAGCGAGGTCTCCACGAACTCGCACCGCCGCTCGCCCACGATCAGCGGCGGGCAGTGCCCGGCGCCGGCCATCGACAGCTTCTGGCCGCCGCCGGGCGCCGCGGTGGCGTACACGAACAGGGCGGTGGCCGAGCGGGCGGGCTCGGTCAGCCGCAGCAGCAGCTCCAGGTCGGAGAGCACGGCGACCGGGTCCTCGCCCTCTATCACCGCGTACGCGCGCAGCGACGCCCGCAGCCGGCCCATCGCGGCGACCGTGCCGGGCCCGGCCCCGGTCACCCCGCCCACCGCGAGCCCGAGCGCGCCCTCGGGCAGCGGCAGCGCGTCGTACCAGTCGCCGCCGCCGAGCGGGCCGGTGGCGTGGCGCACGGCCATCCGCGCGCCGGGCACCCGGGGCAGCCGGGCGGGCAGCAGTTCGGCGGACAGGGCCGCGGTGGTGGCGCGGGCCCGGCTCAGGTCCAGGCAGCGGGCGAGGTGTTCGGCGGCGAACCGCAGGTAGAGGCCGGCCAGGCGGCGCTGCCGGTCGGCGGGCTCGGCGGGTTCGTCGTAGAACCAGACGGCCGTGCCGAGCCGGCCGCCGCTCTGCGGCGGCGATCGGCAGGGCGTAGCTGGCGGCCAGGCCGAGTTGGGCGGCGACCTCGCGGTGCCGGGGGGTGAGGCCGGGCTCGTGCAGGAGGTCGGGGTGGACGGTCTCTGCGGGGTCGGCGGGTTCGAGCGGCTCCGCCCCGGCGCCGGGACCGGCCGACTCCCGCTGCCCCGGTGGGCGGACCGGGCCGGCTCCGTAGGCCGGCTCACCTGCTTCGTACGCGGGGTCCGCCGGGCCGCCGTACGCGGCCCCCCCGGCTGCTTCGTACCCGGCCGCGGGCGGCGGGTCGTCCGGGGGGACGGGGTCGTACGGCGAGGTGGCGGGCGCCGGGCCGTGCGGGCGGCGTCGGGGCGGGGGATCGCGCGGGACGGTCTCCAGGGTGCCGAGGTCGCTGCGGGCCAGGCCGAGGCCCACGCTGGTGTCGGGCCCGAGGCCGTCCTGCGGCTCCAGGGCGATCAGGCCGCGGCGGGCGCCGACCAGGGTCGCCCCGGCGCGCAGCACCTCGTGCAGGGCGTCGTCGAGGCCGGCGGTACGGGCCAGGCGCTCGGTCAGTTCGTGCAGGAGCGACAGGTCGCAGACCCAGGCGGCCAGGCGGTCCTGGACGGCGAGGTTGTGCGCGGGCGTGCCGCGGGAAGGAAGGAAGGAGGACCGGTCACCCGGCGCGGACGGCACCGGGACGGCGGGCGGGAGGCGCGGCGGCAGCGGTGGTCGCGCCGGCAGGGGCAGTGGCGGCGCCAGTGTGCGCCTGAGCGGAAGTAGGTGGCTCGCTTCCAGCCACTTTTCTGACGTGGGAGGGGCTCATGGCCGGGAGCTTCCGGCCAGTGGCCAGCGGGCGGGGCAATTGGCGCTTTTCCTCCGCAATGCGCGGAGCATCTGCATGAATAGCATCGCAAACCCCCATGTCGTGCTGCGCCGCTATCAAGGACCCCACTTCTACACGCACGATCCTGGGCATGTCCAGGATTGTCCCGGTACAAGGAATGGTGTCGGAGTCTTGCCAGTCGCGGGCCGCTGACCGTATCTTGGCTGAAAACCATCACCCCCGGTGCATGCGCGCTGTCGACTGATCCCGGCCAACAGCGCGTCATCATGCGGGTGATGGGTAGGAACCCGAAGTCTGGCTCAAGCGTCGTAGTACGTAAACAGTTGACGGCCGACCCAACCCCGAGTGGCGAGGGGTGCCGCGTCCGACGCGGAGCACGAGCGGTGTCCCGCACCGCAGGACAGCGCGGGCAAGAGCGCCACCGGCGCGCCGCCCTACGCCACGTTCCACGCTCGGCCGGCAGCGTCATGCGCTGCCTCGTAAGCGGTGTGCTCGACAGCTACGTTGTGTAATGGGCAGATCCCTGGGCGCTAACGGAAAGGAACGAGCGCTGATGCGCGAGATCCTCGGAAGGCGACGCAAGATCTCACGGCGGCGGAAGGAGCGCACCGCGTTGCTCGACGCGGCGCTCGTCTACGCCGGACAGTGGCAGTGGCGCGTGGTACCCGGAGCCGGATTCGACCCGGCCGGGGCACGGCGGGGCGCGGGCGCCCAGGACTGCGCCTGCGCGCGGCCCAACTGCCCGGTGCCCGGCGCCCATCCGCTCGACCCGGGCCTGCTGGCCGCCACCCGGGACGCCCGGATGGTGCGCTGGTGGTGGACCCGTACCCCGGACGCGCCGGTGGTGCTGGCGACCGGTGACCAGGTCTCTGCCGCGAGCCTGCCCGCCGTCGCGGGCGCCCGCGCGCTGGACGTGATGGAGCAGCTCGGTTTCCGGCTCGGCCCGGTCGTGGCCACCCCCACGCGCTATGTCTTCCTGGTGGCCCCTTACTCGCTCGCCGAACTCGGCGAACTCCTCGACTCCCAGGACTGGGTGCCGACTTCGCTGCGCTACCACGGCGACGGCGGCTATGTGGCACTGCCGTCCGCCGCCGAGGGGCTCGGCTCGCTGTGCTGGGTGCGCCCCCCGGTGGTCGCCGCGGGCGCGTGCACGCCGTGGCTGCCGCGGATCGACACGCTGGTCGACGCGCTGGTACGGGCGGGGCGGACGGCCCCGGACGGCGACCGGCTCCGCTACTGAGGCGCCGCGAGCTACTGGGCGCGAGCCGAGGCCCCGTTGTCCTCAGGGACGCGGGGCCCTGTGCGCTTGCCGTGCGTGCGGTCGCCGATTGCTGCGCCGGCCACTCGCCGTACCGCCCGCTCGTGTCGCGTCGTTCGGCCCGCGCGCCGGTGAGCCCGGCCGCGGGCCGCTGCCGTACGCGCGCCGACCGCCGGACCCGCGCCAACTGTCCTACGCCCGGCCGGACATCGTGGGCGCGCCATGCCCCGGGGCCGGGGCCGGGGCCGTCGCAGAGGAAGCCGCGGGCCGTCGCGGAGGCCGCGCGGGTACGGGAGAGGGCGCGTCGCCCGCACCACTCGTGCGGGCCGCCACTCGTACGGGTCATCCTGGGCACATATGTGCTGCCCGTGCGGGCGGTTCACCGTGGTGTCGCCGCATCTCCCGGTCCGCGCGCGTTATGTTCGAAGGACCGAATACGTCGAGCGCAGGTGAGCCGTGGTGAAGTCGCAGCAACCGTCGGACGATCAGGACCGGGTGCGCGCGGCCGGGCTGCGCCGGGTGGCGGTGGCGAGCGTCGCCGCGCTGGCCGTCGTCCTGCCGCTGGCGGCGGCCACCGCCGGCGCCGAACACAGCGGCGCCCATCGTGGAAGCGCCGGTCACCGCCAGGATCACCGCCACGCCCTGCCCGGCGACGAATGAGCGGTCAGGTCCGGCCGACCCATGGGATCGATACCCGCCAGGGCGCCGGGCCGCGGAAAACGTTGCTCCGCACCGCTCCCGGACATGGAAAGGCCCGGCCGCTGGCGACGGGGGATGCACCAGCGACCGGGCTGTTCAAACGGTAACAAGACTTCGTCCGTTCGCAAATTCCCCGTTCGAGGGACAGCGCCCATTCCTCGGCGTTTGCAGGGGAGTTGTGATCGGGATCACTGAGCGACCGCTTGGTAGGCCCCCTGGACGGGGGTGGCCCGCGCGGACACTCGGACGATCAGCTCAGCGTGATCTGCCGGTTGGTGAAGCCGCTGCGCGCCCTGCGCTCGTCCGCCGTCAGCGGGCCGGTCCGGGTCAGGGTCTCGGCCAGCCGTTCGCCGAAGGCCGCCGCGGGCTTCTCGACCTCCTCGGCGGACATCCCGACCGGCAGGTCCCACACCGGTACCACCAGGCCGTGCGCGCGGAAGGAGCCGACCAGCCGCGTACCGTCGCCCAGCGAGGACGACCCGGCCGCGTGCAGCCGGGCGAGCGCGTCGAGCAACTGCTCCTCGGGGTGCGCCATCACCCACCGCAGATGGTTCTTCTCCGGCGTCTCGCACCAGTAGGCGGCGTCCACCCCGGTCAGCCGCGCGGTCGGGATCGCCGCCTGGTTCGCCCGTTCCAGCGACGCGGCCACCTCGCCGCTCGCCGAGTCGGCGTCCTCCAGCCAGAACTCGAAGCCGCTGTGCACCTCCGGCACGAAGGGCGCGGTCAGGTCCAGCAGGTCCTGGAGGCGCGGCCCGTCCGGCGCCGGGCGGCGGCCCTCCACCGGCCGGCCGGCCGGCGCGGTCAGCGCGCGGCCGAGGGTGTCGGCGAGGTCGCGGCTGATGTCGCCGGTCGCCGCGTCGTTCTGGAGGCCGAGCAGGACGGCGCCGGTGTCGCGGCGCAGCCCCGGCCAGGCCATCGGGAGCACGGTGCCGAGGGTCACCGACGGCACGCCCTCGGGCAGCGGGTCCTTCAGGGTGAGCTGGACGGTCGCGGCCGGGACCAGCTCGCGCAGCGCGACCCAGTCGCACTCGCCGGGCAGTCCCTCGAACGGGCGGCGGACCAGTTCGGTGACGGCGTGCGACGCCTGGCGGCCGTGGCACGCCTTGTACCGGCGGCCGGAACCGCACGGGCAGGGCTCACGCGCGCCGACCACAGGCACGGCATCGCCTGCCGCGGCCTTCGGGCTGGGGGACTTGACGGCTGTCGCGCGCTTCTTGGCCATGGCTCGGTCTCTCCCGGTGCGGCGTTCTTCCGGCCGCGAGCCTAGCGCTCACCGCGCCGCGCGCCGGACCACCAGGGCCGGGCTGCCGGCACCGGATCATCGGCATCGGGCTGTCGGGACGCGATCATTGGGACCGGATCGCCGGGGCCGAGCCGGCTGTCGGCATCGGGCGGGCGGGACGGCTCGTCGGGACCGGGCTGCCGGCACCGGGCGGGCAGGCCCGGACCGTATGCGGGACCGGACCGTCGGGACCGCGCGGGTCCCGGCCCGCTCAGCCCAGCTCGTCCAGGGACTCCGCCAGGTCCAGCGGGAGGCCGAGCGGCACGCCCATCGGCAGCCCGATGCCCGTGCCCATCACGTCGTCCCGCCGGGCGTGCCGCCCCCGCACCGGGAGCACCGCCCACACGGTGACCTCGCCGGGCGCGTCGCGGACGCCCCAGCGCAGCGCGAGATTGCCCACGATGCCCAGGCCGCGGCCGCCGTGCGCGGTCAGCGACGGGCTCGACGGGCGCGGTCTGGTCGGGCCGCCGCCGTCGGTGACCTCCAGCGTCAGCAGTCCGTCCTGGCCGACCGACCAGGCGGCCCGTATGCCGTCGCCGTCCGGCCCGGAATCGCCCGCGGACCGCCGGCCGCCCTCAAGGGAAGCCGTACCGTCGCCCAGCGGCCGGGCGTGACGGCAGGAGTTGCTGATCAGTTCGGACAGGATCAGGACCGCGTCGTCCACCACCGGGTCCGGAACCCCTTGCGCGTACAGATCCGCGCGCATCCTTCTACGCGCGTCCGCGACGCCCGTCGGACCATGGGGCAGGGCCATGGTCGTGGACGTCGGCACTTCTTGCGCCACCATCGACGACACCCCCGAGACCTCCTTCACCCCACGCCACAGGGTGGATGCCCCTTGGAACTCGACCGGAAACAGGCCAACCGCGATCTTTTACGGCACGCTGACGGGCACTACGTCAGGGGTGCATGCCGGTGGCACGGTCCGGCGGGCGGAGAAACGATTCGGCACGGGAGTGCGCGCCAGGACACGTCCGGTGAGGCAGGGTGGCGGTCCGGGTGCTGCTCCGCCATCGGCGGCGGGCCGGGGCCCTCGTCCGCGACGAGATCGGGGCGCCGATCCGAGGTACCGGACTCCGGTGCTAGCGGCCGATTTGCGCCACGACCTCGCCCGGCCGGTTGGTGATGATCGCGTCGACGCCGAGCCGTACGCACAGCGCCACGTCCGCGGGCCGGTCCACCGTCCACACGTGGACGCGGTGCCCGGCCTGGTGCCAGCCGGGCCACGTACCCCGGGTTGGCCCGCACGATCCGCATGCTCGGCCCGGCGATCGCGCCCCCGGCCGGCAGCCGGCCGTCCCGGTAGCGCGGCAGCACGTACTGCATGAGGTAGACGGTCGGCAGCGCCGGCGCCGCCGTGTGCACCCGGCGCAGCGAGCGGGCCGAGAAGCTCATCACCCGGACCGGGGACGGCTCGCCGGGCGCCGGGCGGTCCAGGCCGAAGTGCCCGAGCAGGTCGAGCAGCCGCTCCTCCACCTGTCCGGCCCAGCGGGTGGGGTGTTTGGTCTCGATCGCCAGCTCGACCCTGCGGTCGGTGTCCGCGACGAGTTCGAGCAGCCGGCGCAGGGTGAGCACCCGGCTGCGCTCGCCCGGGTCGAACCGCTCCCCCGCGCCCGGCGCCGCGGCCCCTTCCGGCGCGAACCGCTCGGGCGTCTCCGGGTCGGCGAACTGGCCCTTCCAGGAGCCGAAGTCCAGCGCGGCCAGGTCGGCGAGTTCGAGCGAGGAGACGGCGCCGCGGCCGTTGGAGGTCCGGTTCACCCGCCAGTCGTGCACGCAGACCAGCTCGCCGTCCGCGGTCAGCCGCACATCGCACTCCAGTGCGTCCGCGCCGTCCTCGATGGCCTTCCGGTACGCGGCGAGCGTATGTTCTGGTACGTCCTCGGAGGCGCCCCGGTGGGCGACGACCTGGACCGGCCGTCCCGGCGGGTACGGGTCCGGGGCCACGCGCGCAAACGTCACCGGGCCATGGTGCCACCGCGCGGCCCGCGCCCCCGCGTCCCGGCACGCGGACGCGGGCGGTACGGGGCCCGCCGGCCCGGACCGGGTGCGCGGGTGGGGCGGGATGTGGTCCGCTGTGTGATACGGCCACCGCGTGCGGTGGGGCACCGTACCGCTCGCAGCGGCGCACAGGTACCGCTTACGGCGGTCCGACACGCCGTGGGAAATGCTGTGTCCCACGACGCGATCGGTCCCCTTGTCTTCTGTCGTTCGTCATGACCCTGAGGAGAAACGCTGTGAGCACCGAGAACGAAGCCGGGTCGTCCGTACCGGCTGCGGAGTCGGCGGCCGCGCACGAGGGTGCCACGCCTGACGGTGCCCAGGCGGCCCCTGTTCCCCCGGCTCCTTCCGCCCGGCCCGCGCCCTCCGCGCCGCCCACCGCGCCGGCCCCGCCGCGAGAGGCGCCCGAGGACCGTGTCCCGGCGGAGGCGTCCGAGGCGGCGCGCACCGAGGTGCTTCCGACGCAGGCGCCGCCGCCGGTCGGGCCGCCGTCGCCGTACGGCCCGCCGCCCAGCGCGCTCGCGGGGAAGCCGGCGCCCTCGCCCTACGAGGCGCCGCCGGCCGCTCCGGCCCCACCCGCTCCGGCCCCACCCGCTCCGTCCTACGGCTCCGGGTACGGGTACGAGTCCGCGCGGCCCCCCGCCGCGCCCGTACCGCCGCAGGGCGCCCCCACGCACGACTCGCCGCAGCCCGCGTACGCCCCGCAGCCGCAGACCGCGGCCTTCGCGTCCGCGTCCGAGCCGCCGCCCGGCCAGGGGCAGCCCGGTCAGGGCCGGCCCGGCCAGGAGCAGCCCGGTGGGCAGCCCACCAGCCAGCCCGTGGAGCACGGCCAGACCCCCGTCTCCGACCCCTTCGCCGTACCGGCCACCCCCGCGTACGCCACCCCGCACACCCAGCCCGGCGCCGGCGGCCCCGGCGCGCCCGGCGGACCGGTGTGGGGCACTCCGATGGCCCCCGGCACCCCCGCGGGTGACGGCGGGCGCCGCCGGGGTGTCGGCGGCCTGGTCGCCGCGGTCCTGGTCGCCGCACTCGTCGCGGGCGGCGTCGGCGGCGGCATCGGCTACCTCGCCGCCAAGCACAACGACAACTCGGGCTCCACCACCGTCTCGGCCCCCAGCAGCAGCAAGGCGCTCAACCGCGCTCCCACCTCCGTGGCCGGCATCGCCAACAAGGTGCTGCCCAGCGTCGTCACCATCAAGGCGCAGAACAGCCAGGAGAGCGACACCGGCACCGGCTTCGTCTTCGACAAGCAGGGCCACATCCTCACCAACAACCACGTGGTCGCCCCCGGCGCGGCCTCCGGCGGCAAGCTCACCGTCACCTTCTCCAACGGCAGCACGTACAACGCCTCCGTGGTCGGCCGCGCCCAGGGTTACGACGTCGCCGTGGTCAAGCTGCAGAACGCCAGCAGCGTCAAGCTCGCCCCGCTGCCGCTGGCCAACTCCGACGACGCGGCGGTCGGCGACGCCACCATCGCGATCGGCGCGCCCTACGGCCTGTCCGGCACGGTCACCACCGGCATCGTCTCGGCCGTGCACCGGCCGGTCGCCTCCAGCGACGGCGCGGGGTCCACCGCGTCGTACATGAGCGCCATCCAGACCGACGCCTCGATCAACCCGGGCAACTCCGGCGGCCCGCTGCTCGACGCCGACGGCGCCGTGATCGGCATCAACTCCGCGATCCAGCCGTCCGGCAACTCGCAGCCCGGCAGCCAGGGCGGCAGCGTCGGCCTCGGCTTCGCCATCCCGATCAACCAGGCCAAGCGGGTCGCCACGCAGCTCATCAAGTCCGGCCAGCCGGTCTACCCCGTCATCGGCGTCAGCCTCGACACGCAGTACAACGGCGACGGTGCCAAGATCTCCACCGACACCAGCTCCGCCATCACGACGGGCGGCCCCGGCGCGAAGGCCGGCCTCAAGCCCGGGGACGTCATCACCAAGTTCGACGGCATCCTCATCGACAGCGGCGAGACCCTGATCGGCGAGATCTGGCAGCACCAGCCCGGCGACAGCGTCCCGGTCACCTACACCCGCGACGGCTCCACCCACACCGCGACCGTCACCCTCGGCAGCCGCGTCGGCGACAGCGGCAACTAACCCGTTACGCTGTCCCCTGCGGCGCCCTCGGCCCCGCAGGGGAGGCTTGCCCGAGCGGCCTAAGGGAACGGTCTTGAAAACCGTCGTGGCAGCGATGTCACCGTGGGTTCAAATCCCACAGCCTCCGCGGTAGTCAGTGACACAGCAGGTCAGAGAGGGTGCCCCGGTCTCCGGGGCACCCTCTCTGTCGTGGCTCGTCTCACTCTGGGTCGCTGGTATCCCACTGCCGATCGGTGTGTGCGGGCCATGCGCGGGCCAGAATCCGGGCCAGGACCGGGCGCTACGCTCCGTCGTTCGGCAGGGCATCTTCCCCGGTCAGGGCTTGGGTGATGCGGGCGTTGTCCTGGTCCTGGCGTCCTTTGATGACCTTCGCGTAGAAGCGGTAGAGCACGGTGACGCTGTGCCCGGCCCGCCGAGCGACCTCCACAGGATCGACCCCCGCCTTGAGCCACAGGGACACGCAGGCGTGGCGGAGCGAGTACGGAACCTCTGCCAGCGCCGTGCTCTGGTCCGCGGCGGGTAACGCCTTGCGCCGGGCCGCCTGCCAGACCTCGGCGTACTCCGTGGAACGGAGACGGCCGCCACCAACAGCGCGGAAGAGCATGCCGTCCGCCGCGGTGCCGTACTGGTCCTTGTGCGCGCGGAGCATGGCCACCAGCACGGGCGGGATGGGCACCGAACGCGTCGCCTTACGGGCGCGCCGCTTCAACCCGCGCTTTTCGTAGGACAGTCCGTCGTCGGTCCATCCCGCGCCTACCTCCGGCCGGCTCTCGGAGAGAACGAGTTCACCCCAAGCCTCTTGTTTGTCCTCCGCCGGCAGCAAGCAGGCAGCCTCCCCGAGCGCGGCTACCTCTGACGGCCGCATGGCCGCGTAGTAGATGCAGCCGAAGAAGGCTTCCAGGTGTTCGCCGCGATACCCCTGCGCTGCCACAGCGGATATGAGCGTCTGCGCAAGCTGCGGGCCCGGTACGTACCGGAAGTCGATCTCGTCATCCGTTTGCGGTGGGCTCCAGTCGATGCGCGTAAGCGGGTTGACGGGCAGCAGATCGCGTTCCACCGCGTAGCGCAGTGCGTTGTTGAACACCGTGTGCTTGCGGCGGATAGTGTTCTCGGCGGCCACGTTCCCGTCGAGCCGGTGTGACAGGGCGAACAAAGCACGGCGTAGCGCGTCGGAGTCCTTGAGATCTTCGACCTTCATTGAGTGCTTGGCGATCCACCCCAGGACTGCGGCGATCTCCTCCGGCGGGTCCGTGTCCTTCCGAGCCATCGCGCGGCCGCCAGCATTGAGAATCACCTTGCCCTGGTCATCCTTCGCGGCCTGGAACGCGTACGCCTGAAGTGCCCGGCGCAGCACCGCCGGCTCCGGTGGTTTCTCCTTGCTGGCGTTGACCAGTACCGGGGTCACGGTGGCGAGCGCTTCGGCGATGCTCGCCCGGTGCTTGGCAGCGACATCGGGCCACTTCATGAGGGCGTACGCGCAGGCGTGCTCGTACCAGGTCGGTGACCTTAACTCATGCAGTTCGGAGGCTGGCAGACCGGTTTCCACGTCGAACTGTTCGCGGGTTCGCAGTGCTTCGAGAAGCTGCGACTTCCTGCCCTCTGCTTGGGTCTTGAATCGGTAGCTCTGCGAGTGTTGGCGATCCCCGACGCGCCAGCGGAGTTCGTAGGGCTTGCGGCGGTTCTTGCGCTGCCGGATCGTCCAGACCTCCACCTCGTATGTGAGGCTCATGGGTGCTCCAAACCGAAGCCCGCCCCAGCCTTCACGGCCGGGGCGGCTTCAAATGGGTTGGTCAGTCGGCGTTTTGCTCGCACGCGCTCAGCCACGCTTCGAGGTCGCTACGGCGTACGCGTATCTGGCCGTTGGGCAGCTTGATGCACCTCGGCGCTTTGCCGCGGGCGCGCATGCGGTAGAAGGCGGACCGGGACATGCCGATCTCGTCCAGGACTTCCGGGAGTTTGAGGCTGGGGTGTCGGGCGGCGGCCTTGACACCACGGGGCTTGCGGCTGCCGCGCGGTAGCGCCGGTGTGCTGTGGGGCATGCGCTGGGATGACCTCCTGTGCCTTTGACGGAGGGGGAGGACCGGAGCAGCGGGTTTCCTTGGCCGGTTGGCGCCTGCTCCGGGCTGACTCAGGAGTCCGGGGCGGGGTGGTCCGTGCCGGGTTCGACGGTGGTGGTGGCGACGAGGGATACCTCGCCGTCGGAGAGCCCTTCGAAGACGGTCTCCATCCACTCCCAGGCGGTGCCGGCGTCGAGCGGGGCGTAACCGAGATCGGCGAGGGCGTCGGCGCGGGCGCTCAGGGTCGGGATGCCCTGGCCGACGGGGAACGGGACGTGGGGCCAACGCGCTTCGTCGGGGAGGGCGACGAAGATCTGCCATTCGGTGCCGTCGTAGGACTGGATCATGTGGGCGCGCAGGGCGCGGGTGTGGGGCATGCGCTCCTTTCGTCGGGGTGTTCTAGCTCGCGTACAGGAAGCCGTGGGCGTCGGCGAAGCGGATGAGGTGGTGGAGGGCGCGTTCGGCGCGCTCGCCGTAGGCGTACGCGGCGTCGGCGAGCGCGGTGGAGAACTCCGTTTCCGCCTCGGCCTCTTCGGAGTCCTGCGCGCGCTCGTACGCGATGAGCCGGGTGCGGAGGTCGGCGAGGTCGCGGGCGCCGGCCTCGGTGGTGAGGGAGTCGCTGAGGTCGGGTAGATCATCGGCGGTGACGGGGTAGTTGCCGCCCCGGTCGCGCGGGAGTTGGACGTGGCGGGGACGTTCGCTGCGCAGGACGGCGGCGATGGCGGTGGCGGTGCCGTGGGCGTAGCCGAGGGCGGCGTTCTCGTAGAGGTCGCGGGTGTGGTGTTCGAGGACGAGGTAGAGGTCGCTGAGCTGCCAGAGAGCTTCGTCGTGCGGGCGTACGGGCTGTCCGCCGGGGACGGCGATCAGGCCGGGCACGGGGATGACGCGGGCGGGGTCGGCGGTGCGGCCGGTGTGGCGGGCGTGCTGGTGGGCGTCGCGCAGCTCGCGGGAGGCGGCGCCGAGAGCGTGCACGCTTTCGAGGAGTGTGAGGTGCCATTCGGGGGTGATGTCGGGCATGGGTTTCCTCCGTTGGGCGGGCCGGGCGTGGGCTGTCCGGTCCTCGGCACGGCCCCAACTCAGGGCTGGGGCCGCACCGGGGGACGTCAGATCAGAGGGCCGAAGGTGGCCGCGCCGGCGCGTTCGAGGAGTTGGCGCAGGTCTCCGCCGAGGGCGGCGAGGCGGTGCTCGATGGCTTGCCAGGACTCGGGGTCGATGGCCATCAGCGCGGTGATCGCCGTCGGTGCCTGGCCCAGCTCCAACGCGGTGAGCACGTCGCGGAGTTCGGCGAGCGCCATGAGGGAGATGCGGGGCGGGACGGTGGCGGGCGTGGTGCACATGTGCGGCTCCCTACGGGTCACTTGCTGGGGATGGCGGTTTTGAGGGCGGTCATGATCTGGTCGACGGAGGTGGCGGCGCTGCTACGGGCGAGGTAGAAGCCGAAGAGCAGGGCGACGACCGCGGCTCCGGCGCCCAGCGCGCGGTAGCGCATGAGCAGCACCAGCAGAAGGCCGAAGAGGACGAGGGCGGAGATGCTGAAGGCCATCGTTCTGCCTTTCTCACAGACGGAGTTGGGGCTGTTGAGGGTCAGCGGGTGCCTTCGCGGTGGAGGCGGGTGACGGCGTTGTAGAGGTGCCGGCCCACCCGGATGCGCTGGCCGTAGCCGCGGCAGTGGCGGCACGCGCGGCCGCGGACGATCCGGCCGCGGCGGTTCTGCCTGACCTTGAAGCCGAACCCGCCGCACCTGCGGCAGGCACCGAACGGGCTCGCCGCGCAGAGCGCGGCGTAGCAGGCGAGCGCGACGAGGGACAGGGCTATAGCGGCGGTGAGCGTGGTCATGAGAACCCCTTCCAGGGCGGAATCAGGGCGTGCGGAAGTGGGGCCGCTAGTGGCTAGAGGCCAGGTGAGAGGCGGTTTGGGGTGCTAGCGGAGGTGCTAGACCTAGCGGGGGTGGCCGCTAGACCCAGCACCCCCGGAAACGGCTACGCGGCGATGTCACCTGCGTCCCGCTTGGCGACCGCGTCGAGGACGTCGGTACGGCGCAGGCCGCGGCGGTTGGCGCCCTTGCCGTCCTCGGTGGTGCCCCACACCTGCACGGTGCGGATGCCGTACGGCCTGACGGCGGCGGCCAGTTGCTCAGGCGTCCACTCGCTGTAGACCTCCGGGCGGAGTTCGCCGAGCCGGGTGACGATGTCCTCGCTCCATGTCTTCGCCTTGCCGGGCGGCAGA
Organism: uncultured Actinomycetota bacterium; assembly: GCA_963820715.1. Classification (GTDB taxonomy): domain Bacteria; phylum Actinomycetota; class Actinomycetes; order Streptomycetales; family Streptomycetaceae; genus Actinacidiphila. The sequence continues at coordinate 404,255 of CAWGAU010000020.1, forward strand.
GCGGCGACGAGGTCGGCGAGGAGGTCGTACGACGCGGAGGCGTCGGCGGTCGGGGTCTCGCCGAGTGCGTGGCCGGTCAACCTGCCTGCACGTTTGCGCAGTTCATGCACGCGCAGGGCGAGGGCGTCGGCGTTGGGGGCGTTGACCTCCACGCACCGGACGATCCGCGCGTCGGCACCCTCGCCGACGAACCAGCAGATGCCCTTGTCTCCCCACGCGAGGGTGTTGGCGCGGATGCCGCGCTTGTACGAGCCGGTGCCGAGGACCATGTCGTTCTCGATCTGGCCCATAACTTTCAGGCACCACCGCAGGGTGGCGTTGGCGGAGATCCCCGTCGGCAGGGATTTCGAGTCGGGGCGCTGCGTGGCCAGCAGAAGCGTGATGCCGAGCGCGGGTCCACGCTTGACCAGGTCCGTGCAGTGCTCTTCGAACTCGGCTCCGTGCTTGGGGTGTTCGAACCACTTCTGGCACTCGTCCACGCCGACCACGATCGGGTGGAGGCCGAGGTTCTTCCGGTTGGCGAGGGCGGAGGTCACCTTCGACTCGGGGCAGAGATCCTTGGGCAGGTCGCGCAGTACCTTCGCGCGGCGCCGCAACTCGGCTCGCAGCGCGCGAAGATCGGCGAGGGCGTAGGCGATGTCCTCTTCTTCCTCGCCTGCCCGGTAGCGGTGGGCGACGTGGCCGAGGGCGGACAGGTCGCCCGTGCCCTTGAGGTCGTACGCGTGGATCTCCGCGCGCAGGTCCAGGCACGCGATGAGCAGAAGGAGCCGGAGCAGGAACGTCTTGCCCATCCGGGGGACGGCTCCCACGATCCCGGAGACGTACATCAAGGACTGGGCCACCCACCGCCCGCGCTGGTCGGTGGCGAACGGCTGGGCCTTGAACAGATCGAGCGGTTTGGCTTCCAGGAGCGGCCACTTGGGCTGCGCGGTCTGCGACATGTCCTGATCGCCGACCCACAGCCGGAGACGCCCGGTGTGTTCGTCGGGTACGGCCTCCGGCCAGACGCAGCCGAGCGGACGCCGCAGTCCCGACGCCAGTCGCTCCCGGCGGTCGATCACGTCGGTGACGGTGACGCCGTACGGAAGGTCGCCCTCTGCGAGCCAGCCGGGGCCGTCGCGGGTGATCGGCGCGGTGAACGTGAAACCCGGGCCGCCCTTGGCCTGAGCCTGGCTGACCGCGGGGATGCCGAGCCCGCCCAGCGCGCGGAGTACAACGTCGCTGGTGAGCTTGGTCGCCCTCGGGATTTCCACAGCCCTGTGGATGATCGGGGCGTCGGCCGGCTGCCCGAGGCGGCCGAGCGCCAGGGCGATCGCGGCCCCGCATACGGCGAGCATCGACGCGGGCGCAAGTACGTACAGGGCAAGGGCAGTTGCCGTGCCGACGACCGAGGCGACGACGCCGACGACCGTACGCCACCGCACCCGGCGGTCCCGCTGCCGCGACAGCTTCAGGTACTCCTCGATGTCCTCCCGGGAAGCTGCCACCTGGCGCAGCGGCTCCCCCTCGGCGTCGGCCACCCACCGAAGGGACTCGCCCACGAACCGGCATGCCCCGCGGGGAGCTTGGAGCGTGAGGCGGAGGACGTACCAGGGGACGCGGACCGCGTGATACGCGCTGACGTGGCCGGCGTACGCTCCGACGCCCTTCGCCGCCATCGCGAACTCGCGCTGCGACTGGGCCCACTTGGGGATCACGGGGCGCCGTTTGGAGCCGCGGACCCGATCCATCAGGCCGGGCCCGGTCGGGCCGCCGTGTTGGTCGACCGTGACCAGGGCCTGCGGGTCGACGGGTGGTGCTTCCTTCTCAAGTGCTGGCTTCTCACGTTCTGGGGGCGCCGCTATGGGCGCGGGCTCCGGGTCGCCATCGGCATCGTGCTGCACAGGCAGTGCCTTCCTGTTGGAGGGATACCGGGGTGCGGCACTGCTCGCCACAGCGGCCGCCGGACCCCGGTACGAGACGAGTCCGGCGAGCCGGTCAGGGCTTCGCCGTGTGGCCGTTCACCGAGTCGTTCACCGGACGCGGTCCGCGTTCGGTGTCGAGGCGGACGAACACGCCGTGGACGTAACTCGGTGCGCGTGGCGCGTCGGGCGGTTTCGCGAACGCTGAGCCCAGCGGCCCAGCCTCGTTCGATGGCGGCCAACGCATCGGAGGTGCTGAGCTTGGCGGGCCGGTGTTCAGGTGAACTGCCGCTGTCGTCGGTGCTGTTCGGTTCGTTCACCGATGGCAGGTCGGTGAACAGCAGCCGGGGGTAGCGGCGGACGTTCGCCGTGGCCCGGGACATCTCCTCGCGGACCTGGTCGGCCAGCGCGGAGGCGGCGGGGTCGAGGGCGCCCTCGACCCATGGCGAGGTGAGGGCGATCGTCGCGAGAGCGGTCGCGTGGCGCCGGGCCGCGAGCTGGGCGAGGAGTTGACGGCGCTGTCCGGAGTCGGTGCCGACGGATGCTCTCGCGACGGCTACGGACAGGCGGCGGGCGATGCGGCGTCCGCGGCGCTTGTGCCGGCGATCCGGGCTGATCTCGGCGAGCCGTGCGGCGAGGGCGACGGCTCGTACGGTCGCGCGGTCGCGGGTGATCTGGGCGGCGTCCCGTTGGCGTTCGGCGATGCCCAGCCGCGACAGGAGCCGTTCGCGCAACTCCCGTGCGACCAGGGCCCCGAAGCCGTTGGACGACGCGTCCGGCGTGCGGTGCCGCAACTCGATGCCCATGGCCAGGTGCCAGAGCATCGCGGCCATCACCGGGCCGACGAACGCCCGGACCGTACCTCCGACCGGACCCGACTCGGCGTACGCCGGGATGATCTGCACTCCGGTGATGGCCCAGACGAGCACGCCGGGGACGCCGGGCGCCGCGTTGGGTCCGTTGAGGTTCTGCCGGGCCATCAACGCGGTGGCGAAGAGCGCGAGTTCGGCTGCTCCGAACATCGCGGCGCGCTCAACCGTTCCGCTCATGTCGAGGTAGTCGGCGGCGAAGCGCCAGGAGGTATCGGCGCTGTACGCGGTGCATCCGGCCGCCGCGAGGGCGGCCACCCGTATCGCGGGAGTGCCCTTCCGGAGCTGACGGATTGCGAGCCATCCGAGCAGGAGGAGAACGGCTGCGCCGACGTAGGTAGCGTCGGCGCTCGGAGGGGGAAGGGGGACGTTCACGCCGCCTCCCGAACCCGAGCCGTTCGGACGGTACGCCGATCGGCTCGCAGCAACGCGGCGCCGCCGAGGCGCACGGCGTACAACGCGTCCTGCATGGCGATGCTGTCGGCCTCGCCCTCTTCGAGCAGGTCGGCGAGCACGTCACGGGCTACGGCCATACGGGCGGCCCGTTGCTCGTCCGACTCGGCGTCGCCGGGCGGACCGTGGAACAACTCCCCGAAGTGTTCCGGGAGTTCCGCTAACTCGACGTCGCTGCGGTCGCGGCGACTGGCAGACGTACACATGGACTCTCCTGTCCGTGATCGGGGTGGAGAGCCGCCGGCGGTGGGCTTGTACGGATGGCCACCGCCGCGACTCGCAACTGACGCGCAAGTGATGCGGCGGCGCCCGGGCGCGGTCGGCGCCGGCGGCTCGCCGCGCGACGAGTGGTCATGACCTCCGGCACCGCCGACCGTGGGACGGCGGCTGTGCCGGGATCAAAAGCACTCGTTCGTTCAGGCGCTCTATGGAGTTCTCAAGCGGCGGGCGCTGCCATCGGAACCGTTTCGCGGGTCCTCCGGGCGCTTCTCGATGCGCGCTCCTCTTCAAGAGATCAGGTCCTCAAGTCCTCTTGATGAGTAGATCCATGACTATGACGTACGGCTCACTGACTCGTCAAGACCTCTTGAGGACTTGTATGCTGAAGTCGCCCGATGATCAGGACGGTGAGCCCGCATGGCCAAGGCGTACGAACGGATCGCAGACGATCTGCGTCAGCGCATCCGCGCAGGTGAGCTGGCACCCGGCGACCGCCTGCCCGCGGAGACGGCCCTCGTCGAGAAGTACGGGAAGAGCCTTCCGACGCTGCGGCAGGCGCTCGGGGTGTTGCAGACGGAGGGGCTCGTCGAGAAGGTGCACGGCCGTGGCAACTTCGTCCGCCGGCCCCGCACACTCGTGCAGCGCACCAACGCGCGCCACCAGTGGGAGAAGGACCGGGTCCGCGAACCGGAACCGCTGCGCGCCCAGACCGGCTCCACCGAACGGGACACCGGTCTTGAGCTGGGCGACCTCGTGTTCCACGCGGCGTACCGCGAGGTGAAGGCGGAGCCGGAGATCGCCGAGGTGTTCGGCGTCCGCACCGGCACGGAGATGGTGGAGCGGACCTACCGCACGCGCTACCGGGTGGAGAACGCGCCCTTCACGCTGGTGACTTCGTACCTCGTACGCGACATGGTCGCCGCGAACCCCGCGTTGCTGGACGCCGCCAACGAGCCCTGGCCGGGCGGCACGCAGAACCAACTGTTCAGCGTCGGGATCGAGTTGGGGCGCGTCGAGGAGCGGGTCTCCGCCCGGCCGCCGACGGCCGAGGAGGCGGAGGAGTTGGGGCTCCCGCCCGGGACCGCCGTCATCGTCCTCGGCAAGACGTCGTACGACATCGACGGCCGGGTGGTCGAGCACTCCTGCGTCACGCTGCCCGGCGACCGCACGGAAATGACCTTCACCACCTACCTCGAAAGGTGGTGACCGCCGTGACGCGGCGAACCATCGACGTCATCACAGCCGTGCACGCCCCCGCGGCGCCGTTTCTCGCGGACGCCTACAAGTCCCTCCAGGCACAGGAGCTTCCGGACGGGTGGGACTGGCACTGGATCATCCAGGAGGACGGCCAGGGCGACGCCGTACGCCCCCACGTCCCGGACGACCCGCGGGTGACCTTCGCCCAGGGCCGCCCCGGCGGGCCCGGCGTCGCGCGCATGATGGCGCTCGCGCACGCGGCCGGGCCATACGTCAAAGTCCTGGACGCCGACGACCAGTTGACCGAAGGCTCGCTCGCCCGCGACCTGGCACTGTTGGAGGCTCAACCGGATCTCGGCTGGGCGACGTCCCGCGTCCTGGACCTGCTCCCGGACGGCTCCACCGCCGGCTTCGACCAGGACCCGACAGACGGCCCCATCGAACGCGGAGCTGTGGTCGACCACTGGAAGGCGAACGGCTTCCGCGCCCAGGTCCACCCGGCCACGCTGTTCGTCCGCCGCGACCTGCTCCTCGCCCTGGGCGGCTGGATGGCCCTCCCCGCCTCGGAGGACACGGGCCTCCTCCTGGCCCTCAATGTAGTGAGCCGTGGCTACTTCACGCGGGAGTACGGCCTCCTCTACCGCAAGTGGGAAGGCCAGATGACGGCGCAGTCCACGCACTCCGACACGGCGGAGCGCGACGTCCGCATGGCTGTGATCGAGGCACGCGCCGAGGCGCTTGCCAAATTGGCCTGGTTGTACGGCTAAAGGCTTACAGCTCAACAGTCATCTCGTGATTAGCCCCGCAGTCGCGGGGAGCACGCCTGAAACCTGAAGTCCCGAAGGGCTTCGTCGGGAACAGCCCTGCAGGCGTGGGGAGCACTTCCTCGGCGGTCCGACCACGGACCAGGTCGTGGGAAAAGCCCCGCAGGCGCGGGGAGCACAGCCGCTTCGACCTCTACCACGACCAGCAGCCGGGAACAGCCCCGCAGGCGCGGGGAGCACCTGCACGGCGAGGGCTTCCTCGATCGGATCGAAGGGAGCAGCCCCGCAGGCGCGGGGAGCAGATGGCCGCCTCGGCGTGGTACCTCAACCACGTGGGAACAGCCCCGCAGGCGCGGGGGAGCACGACCGAATGCCGCCGATGAGGCCCTTGATGACGGGAGCAGCCCCGCAGGCGCGGGGAGCACACACCGGCGGCGGCGATTTCGCGGTCCCACTGGGGAACAGCCCCGCAGGCGCGGGGAGCACACGGCGCCCCCTACGACGGGATCATGGTGACTGGGAACAGCCCCGCAGGCGCGGGGAGCACTAAGGGACGATTCTCCGTCCGCACCACTCGACAGGAACAGCCCCGCAGGCGCGGGGAGCACGGTCTCGGTCCCGCGAGGGTCCCGTGGGGCGGGGAACAGCCCCGCAGGCGCGGGGAGCACCAGGAGGGGGCGGCGATGAAGCGGGTAGAGGAGGGAACAGCCCCGCAGGCGCGGGGAGCACTCACCGTGCGCTCCATCAGGGACGGTCGCGTGGGGAACAGCCCCGCAGGCGCGGGGAGCACCGTGCTTTCCGGGGTGTCGAGAACGGTGGTGAGGGAACAGCCCCGCAGGCGCGGGGAGCACGCCGCGGTGGTGCGGGAGCTGCCCGACCGGGAACAGCCCCGCAGGCGCGGGGAGCACGTGTGCAGCGTCGCGGGGGTGATGGTGCGGTTGGGAACAGCCCCGCAGGCGCGGGGAGCACGATCACGTCGCCACCATCGTCGAACCCGGCGAGGGAACAGCCCCGCAGGCGCGGGGAGCACTGGGAGACGCTGTCACCGTCGATGAAGTGCACGGGAACAGCCCCGCAGGCGCGGGGAGCACATGCGGCAGGACCGCACGCTCGGCGGCGCGGTGGGAACAGCCCCGCAGGCGCGGGGAGCACAGGGAGGTGTCCTTCTGTAGGCCGATGAAGTCGGGAACAGCCCCGCAGGCGCGGGGAGCACGGCAGTGCCGTGGTCGTGGTCTTTCACCAGACGGGAACAGCCCCGCAAGCGCGGGGAGCACAACACGGCCCGGCGGTAGGCCATCAGCGGCTGGGGAACAGCCCCGCAGGCGCGGGGAGCACGAGGTTCCGCAAGCGCTGCCGCTGGTCGCCGTGGGAACAGCCCCGCAGGCGCGGGGAGCACGGTGTTCATGAAAATCAGACTCCTGTCAGGACGGGAACAGCCCCGCAGGCGCGGGGAGCACCTTGCGCTGGAGCGGGTAGCGGACGCTGAACAGGGAACAGCCCCGCAGGCGCGGGGAGCACATGGACGACCCCAAGAAGTTCGGCGACATCGCGGGAACAGCCCCGCAGGCGCGGGGAGCACCACAGCACCGGCGGCAGGACTTCGCCGTCGACGGGAACAGCCCCGCAGGCGCGGGGAGCACCCGGGCCGGGCCGCGGTGACCGCGATCTGCAAGGGAACAGCCCCGCAGGCGCGGGGAGCACAAATGTTGGGGCTCCGCCAGCCGGCCGGCATCGGGAACAGCCCCGCAGGCGCGGGGAGCACCTTGCTCGTGACCCTGCTCGGGCCCTGCTCAACCGGGAACAGCCCCGCAGGCGCGGGGAGCACGGCCTGGCGGTAGCGGAACACGACGTACTCGGGGGAACAGCCCCGCAGGCGCGGGGAGCACGCCACCCCTGCCGCCTCGGCTGCCGCCTTCTCGGGAACAGCCCCGCAGGCGCGGGGAGCACTGTTCCGCAGTGTTACCAGCACTACGGACCCGGGGAACAGCCCCGCAGGCGCGGGGAGCACCGCCCGGCGGTGGTCGCTGGTGGCGGTGGCCAGGGAACAGCCCCGCAGGCGCGGGGAGCACGACGACACCGCACGGCACTACGAGAACCTGCCGGGAACAGCCCCGCAGGCGCGGGGAGCACGTGAACAGGCCGACGAAGCCGAGCGGCAGCGCGGGAACAGCCCCGCAGGCGCGGGGAGCACTGCTCGCGGTTCCATGCCGCGAACGGCCCGTCGGGAACAGCCCCGCAGGCGCGGGGAGCACTCGCGCGGGGCACCGCCGTGCCCCCCACGACCGGGAACAGCCCCGCAGGCGCGGGGAGCACTCCCGGCGCCTGACCCCGAGCCTCGACAGCAAGGGAACAGCCCCGCAGGCGCGGGGAGCACTCCCAGCCGGGGCGGGTGGACATGGTGGCGTGGGGAACAGCCCCGCAGGCGCGGGGAGCACAGTGCGCCACCTGCGGTGTTAGACGGCGCGGGCCGTGTTTTTACTTACTTCTTGAGACTCGGGCATATCGGTCATTCCAACTGAGGCTTCGCCTGTGTCCATGAGGGTGGGGCTCCTCGTTCGCAAGTGAGAACTTCCCGCGGCCAATCCGCGTTGCCGGTCGCCGGACACTTCTATCGTGCCGCGCGGGGGCAACGTACAGGTCGTCGATTCAGGAATCCGCCATCGCAGCCGCGATCCCGCCGAGTTGATCAACCGCCCCCGTCGTACCTCTAGCTACGGCTCGACCGGGACCTCGTACACGATCTCGCACAGCGGCGCTGGCACCACGATGTCCGCCGTCTCGACCGGGCGGCCGTCCTCCGCGTAGTACGTGCGCGCGATGTGCGTGACCAGCGTGCCCTTGGGGACGCCGAGCAGCGTGGACTCCTCAGCCGATACGGCCCGCGGTGAGGGCTGTTCCACCGCCCGGCTCACCGTCACGCCGATCTCCGCCATGCGTCGGACGACGCCGAGGCCCCCGTGCGGGCCGCCCTCCGGCAGGACGATCAGCGTGCCGGCCGTGAGGGCGTACGGTTCCCAACTCGTAGAGAGCTGAACCGGCTTGCCGTCGGCCAGGAACTCGTAGGCCGTGCGTACGCACAACTCGCCCTCGGCGATGCCGAGTCGGACGGCGACGTCCGCGGGCGCCGGCACCTTCGCGTCCGTGCGGCTCTCCCAGCTCCCGCGCCGCCCGAGTGCCGCCATGTCGGCCTGGAAGGGCGAACCGCCTGCCTGCTCGCGGTGGATCGAGCGCACCATGCGCAGCCGTTCGCGCGGCTGGGCGACGTAGGTCCCGGAGCCGGCCCGGCCCTCCAGGGTGCCCAGGGAGATCAGCGTCTCCTGTGCGCGCCGGATGACGTTGTCGCCGACGCCGTACACCTGGGCGAGTTCGGCGCGCGACGGGAGGCGGTCGCCGGGGGCCCATTCGTGGCTCGCGATGCGCTCGCGCAGTACGTCGGCGATGCGGAGGTACGGCGGCTGATCAGGCATGTGGACAATCTAGTGCACTAGCTCTAATCTAGTGAACTAGCTTCACTGAGAGTGCCTGATTGGCGACGGAGGACTGTCTTGTGCCCCGACCCGAAGCCCGCATTGCCGACATCTCCGCGCGCCTCACCGCTCTTGGACTCGCACCGGAGCTGAAGGAACACCGCGACCGCACGTCCATCAAGGCGCGGGTAACGGCCGGCTTCCCGGCCGACGCATGGGCCGAGGTTCTGGCGGTGCTCGAAACGGCCGACTCGTTCGGCCTCACCGACAGTGCCACCCGCGGACGCGAGCTGTGGGCCGTCATCCGCAAGAGCGCTCCCGAGGCGGAGGAAGCCGCCGAGGGGCCGCACGTTCAGCCATAGGAGCTGACGCAGATGTTCAACCAACTTCGCAGAGCTGCCCGGCGGTTCGTACGGCAGCGTCCCCGCCGGACCGGGCGCCACCGTCAACACGGCCCCAGAGTGGGCCTGTTGAGCAACCATCCGGCGAACACCGCGCCGTGGCAGGCATTACGGCCGCGACCCGCACAACCTCGGCCCTGCTACGCCGACGATCAGCCGTTCCTCCGCCCCTACATCTTGGGCACCGAGGAGTGGGAGCGGCGGCGCAGCGACGTACGACCGAGAACGGCGGTCCCCGCCCCATGACCGCCCGCCACCAGCAAGTGGCCGACGATCTGCGCCGTCTCATCGCCTCGGGTACGTACGCGACGGGCGAGCGTCTCCCCTCGGAGGCCCGGCTTTCCGATCGCTATCGCGTCAGTACGCCAACTCTGCGGGAAGCGCTCGAACTGCTGCGTGCCGAGGGGCTGATCGAGAAGTTCCAGGGCCGCGGCAACTTCGTCCGCCGGCCGACAGACCGCCTCACGTACCCCTCCGGGCGCACCGACGACCTCCACGTCATCGTCAGCTCGGCCCAGGTGAAGGTGGCCGGCGACCTGGCCGCCCGGCTTCGTACGCCACCCGACACCACGATCACCGAGTACGTGTGCCTGGCCCACCGCGCCGACTCCCCGCAGAGCCTCGCGCACATCTACGTACCGCGGGCCGCGGCCCGGACCACGGGCGTCGGCTCGTCCCCCTGGGGCGACGACATCGTCATCGCGGCCGACACGACCGCGACGACCAGCACCGACCAGGTCACCGCGCGGTTCCCCACCGCCGCGGAAGCACAGTCGTTGCGTGTCAGCGCCCGCACGCCCGTCCTCGCGGTCCACCGCACCTTCACCACCGACGACGGCCACGTGGTCGCCTACGCCCTCCTCGTACTCCCGGGCGACCGCGCGGAGGTCGCGCTCGTCACCAGCCTGACCAGGACCAAGGAAGAAGCAAACGGATGAACGACACCCCTACGGTTCGTACGCCCGAAACCCAACCCGATCCGCCTTCGCCGCTGCGCCTGCTCCCGTGGACGGACGCGAACGGCCAGCCCGCCTACCTCAGCAGCGAGGGGGGATTCCTCTCCGCGTACGCCGACGAGTTCGAGGAGCTGCAACTCGACGCCGCCCAGCACCTTGTCGGGCTGGTGGACGACATCCTCGCCAACCCGCATGCGAGCCACGCGGAACTCCGGTTCACCGGACAGCAGCTCCGTGCGTCGCTGGTCGACACGTTGCGCGTGGCGCTGAGTTTGCGACTGCGCCGCCTGCCGTCCGACCTGGCCCTCGGCCAACCCGGGCGGACGGACGCGTCGATGCTGGCCCGCCTCTCCGAATGCCTTTGCACGACACCGGTGGTGGTACAGAGGTGGACGCACAGCGCCTTGTGCGTCGGGCAGGCGCGGAGCGAACTGCGGCGGACGCTGGAGGCGTGGCACCTGACCGAGCTGTCGGAGCGCGCGGAACTCGTCCTCTCCGAACTGCTGACGAACGCCGTCCGACACGCGAACGTCCCCCACGGCCGGGAGATCGAGACCCAGTTCGCGCGTACGGACGCGGGACTGCGGATCGAGGTGCACGACGCCAACGAGACCTGGCCCGTGGTGAAAGAACCCACCGATGAAGCCGAGTCCGGGCGCGGACTCGCCCTGATCGCCGCACTCACGGGGGATCGGTGGGGGGTCATCGACCGCGCAGGCGTCGGCAAGCGGGTCTGGGCGGTCGTCGTCGAGGAGGACGCCGGCGTGAACCTGGGCGGTGTCGGATGAACGGGCGCGCGATCGTGAACGCCATCGCCACGGGTCCTGCACTCGGGGATTCGGCCACCACACGTGAACGAGGGCGGACTTGGACGATCGCCACGACCAATGGGCCCGTCGTGTCGGCCTACTTGCCCGCTTGGGCCGAGGACGACCCGAGCGAATCCGGCCTGCCCGTCGCCCAATTGTCCGCTCAGCTTGACGACGTCTGTCATCGGACGGTCTTCGCGGGTCGGTGCGTGGAAGTCGTCGACGGCAGCGGTCCCGCGACCGAGGCCGAGATCTTGCAGGGGAGCATCGAATGCCACCCCTACGCGGAAGACCCCGAGCCGCGCGTTCCGGTCGCCAACCTACGGATCGTCGGCGACTACTGGATCACTGATCTCGATCCGGCCGGCCTCGCCGTGGTCATCGCGCTGCTGCGTTCGCAGGCCGACCGCCTCGACCGCGTGATGGCCCCGGCCCTCGTGGGCACCCGGGAGGACTGGGCGGCACACCATCCCGCCTGAACGGTCGGACCCATCCCGGCCCCGGCCATCACGCGTCCCACGCGGTGGCCGGGGCTCTGCTCCTTCGGCCTGACGATGCAGTGGGTCCGTCAGGACCGCTTCTTCCCGGGTCCGCCCGTATCTGGTCGGCGACCATCGAGGTCGTACCTGCCAGGGAGACGGAGCGCGGTCCGGGGCCACAGGTGTCTGCGTGTGGCCTTGTTGTTCATGGCCCGACCGCGCCACCACGGAATGTGTACGGCCGGATACGGACGGCGGCGGTCCTGCCGTAGACTCTCGTCGGCAGCGCCGCAGATCAGTCCCGGGGGGGACGTATGGGAGACCAGGCCGCGCAGGACGAGACGCCGGCGCAGAAGAAGGAGCGCGCGGCGCAGTTGCGTACCTGTGCCGCGCGGGCCCGCCGGATCGCCGGGGCACTCGGGCCGTATCTCGACAAGACCGTCAGGCAGGCGACGTCGAGCCCGTCGATCTGGACCGGCCCGTACGCCACTGAGACCACACTTATGCTCACCGGCCGTCAGGGCAGCCTCGGCACGATGGCGCACGACTTGCTCCTGGACGTCGCACGCTGGGAGGCGGAGGCCGGCCGGTTGGAGGACGAGGCGACCAAGGACGCTGCCGGACATGGTGCCAAGCAGGCCGCGGGCGGCCGCTGATGGGCGACTTCCACGGGTTCGACACCGCGAAGATCCGTACGTTGGCCACCGACATGAAGAACTCCGGTCCCGGCGCGCGCACTCTGCACGGCGAACTCGCGAGCGTGCTTCGGGATGCGCAGGCCCTGCTCAAGGGTGCCCAGCCCGTCACCAAGAGCCCCGCGCTCGAAGCGCTCATCCCCCAGGTCCTCCCGATGTTCTACGCGGGCCTGCCCGCCTCGCTCCATGCCGAACTCGACCGCACCGCCGATTCGATGCGGCGCCGCTGCGCCCAACTCGACAGCGTGCACAAGCTGGCCGAGCAGGGCTACAGCATCGATCCGGGCCTGGACTTCGACGACGAGCCGGCGCCGGACAAGAAGCACGTCGACGACGCGCTGAAGTACTTCGACGACCACATCGACGACTCCGGCGGCTTCCTGTGGGACAACTCCGCGCAGGGTTCGAAGGAGGTGCTGAAGCACTTCTCCTCCCTCACACCCGCCGAACTCGACGCGGTCATGGCCCGGATGAGCGTCGAGCAGCTGAAAAAGCTCAACAGCCAGGTCGGCGAGGGCAGTACATGGTGGGGCGCGGGCGACTCCGACGGAGCGGTCAAGTCGCAGTGGGTCAACCTGCTGACGTCCGAACTCGGCCCCGGCACCCTGGACCGGATGCAACGCACCCTCACCCACCTGCCGTTCCAGCCCGACGCCGACACCGAGTACGTCAAGGACCCGGCGTACAAGGCGTTCGACGGGTCGTTGTACGGGCCGAGCGGCGACATCGACATCCCCCGGGACATGAGCCAGGGCGAGGACGGGGACTGCTGGTTCCTCGCGTCGATCGCCGCGGTGTCCGCCCGCGACCCGGAGTTCGTGCGCGACCACATCAAGGTGAACCCCAACGGCACCTACACAGTGACCTTCTACCGCGCGCCGATGCCGGGCGTCGACAGCATCCCGGGCCAGCCCGTCGAGGTGACGGTCGACAACAAGCTGCCGGTCGACCATTCCGGCAAGGCCGTCTACGCCCCCGCCTTCGACAATGTGATGTGGGTGGCGATCTACGAGAAGGCGTACGCGCAGTTCCGCGGCGGATACGGCAGGACCGAGGGCGGATTCGGCGACAGGGGCATGCACGACATCACCGGTCTGCCCACCACCATGACGTCGCCCGGCTCCATGTCGCTCTCCGACATCAACCAGAAGATCAAGGAAGGGCACGCGGTCACGCTGGGGAGCATTCCGCACCTCCACGCCGTCGATCCGCGGCTGGTCGGCACCCATGAGTACTCGGTTCAGAGCGTCGATACCAAGGCACACCCTCCGACGATCACCTTGTTCAACCCGTGGGGCCGGAACTCAGAGCATGCCAAACCTCCGGTGCCGGCCGAGGTCACGGTGACCGAGAGCCAGTACCAGCGGTACTTTCACGAGGTCGCGCTCACCCGGACGAGAGCATGAGGATGCGCCGCACACGAGGGTTCATGGCGGGGGCCGCGGGGCTCGTCGCCGTCCTGGCCGCGGTGGTCGTCGTTCTGGTGCACCGGGCAGACGGCAACAGCGCGAAGCCGCCGCCGCTCGGCCCGCACCCGGCCGACGTGCAGCGGATCGTGGTCGTACCGGACGGCAATCCGTTCGGCCACACCGGCGGCATCCAGCTCTCCGGCGGTCGCAGCGTCGCGTTCAGCGTCGTCACCAGCGACTTCATCAAACCGGTGCCCGGCCCGCACGAGGCCGAACTCGCCCTGGAACCGGATGACTTGCACTCCGACTGGCACCTGGTCAAAGCGGGGGACGTGATCACGGAGTACGGCGTCCGCGTCAAGGTGCTCAAGATCTGGCGGATGGCGAACCCGAACTACGACGCCATGGACGTCCAGGCGGACCCGGTGGCTTCGCCGCCCCCGACCGCGACGCCGGCACCGAGGAAGACCGCGACGCCGGCCCCGACCACGTCCTGACGAGGCCGCGCCCCTGCGGGGTCGGCCCGGGCTACGGCAGCGTCTCGGCGTCGATCCTGGAGAAGATCAGGTCACTCTCGCCGGTCACGGGCCCGCGCCAGCGGACGGGGACGGCGGAGTCGCCCCGTAGCGCGGAGGGGTACGTCGCCGCGGCGTACTCATTGGCGAGCCGGTAGACGTGGAAGCCGGCGCCGCGCATGGTGTCGAGCAACTCCTCGACGGAGTCGCCCAGTTGCTCCATACGCTCCGGGGTGACCTCGACCGTCACCTCGGCGTCCGGTCGGAGGCGTTCGAGCAGCGGGGCCATGCCCCGTACGACGCTGCCCTCGGCGCCTTCCACATCGACCTTGAGGACGCGGGCACTTGCGATCTCGTCCTCTTCGAGGACGTCCGGGAGCGGGAACGCGTCGATGTCGAACGTGGACTCCGCCGGGCCGTCGTAGGGGACGATGCTGTTCGCGCCCATGTTGGCTGAGCTGGCGAGTATGAACGTGAGCGTCTGCTGCTTGTCGGAGACCGCGGTGTGCACGGGGCGGATGTTGGTGCAGCCGTTGAGCCGGGCGTTCTGCTCCACCCGGTCCAGGAACGTGCGGGACGCCTCGATGGCGACCACCCGCCCCTTCGGGCCGACGAGTTGTGAGGCGAGCACGCTGAAGTAGCCGATGTTCGCGCCGACATCGATGAACGTGTCCCCGGGCCCCAGCCGCCGCGAGAGCCACTGCGTCATCCGCGGCTCCCACGTACCGAAGAGGTACAGGTACCGCTGAATGAGGTCCTGGGTGTCGACGGCGAACCACGCACCCGATCGCCGTCTCGGTGACCCGCCTGCGCGGTTCGTCCCGCAGCCGCGGGTTGAGGAAGCGGCCGGCCAGAGGCGCCTTGCCGAGCGCTCCCGGGGCGTTGCGTACGTACCACCGCCCGAGGGTGACCAGGGCCTCTGAAGTGGGGTTGCTCATCCGATCGCCTCTCCGCAGGCTGCCACGGGCACCGTAGCACTGCGCTCCCGGGCGCCCCCGTCACTGGATGCCCTGACCGGGCCCCGTACGTCTGCCGGCCCTCTAAAATCCTCAAGACGTCTTTACGACTCGTGGGTGGGGGATCGGGCTTGAGTACGTCGGAGCAGCTCTTAACGATCGCGGCCGTCCTCCTGGGCGCGCTGAGCACCTACGCCACCAACTACTGGACCGAGCGCCAGCGCATCCGCCGCGAGCTGCTGACCCGCTGGGACGACAAGAAGCTCGACGCGTACGACAACTACATCGACCGCGTCCGTGCCGCCGTCTACCTCGCCGTCGAGCTGTACGAGCACCGCGAGGGCATCCGGCCCAGCGACGACACCGAACCGCAGCTCCGCGCCCAGCTCTCACAGGCGGCCCACCTGCGCGGCCGGGCCTTCGAGCGCATCATGCTCCTGGGCGGCGACGAGGTCGTGGAGGCCGCTCACGCCCTCAACGCGGTCACCCTCGAAATCGACTGGCAGGCCACCGGCAAGACCCCCGGCACCCTGGAGCACTGGCGCGACCGCAACCGCGCCGTGTTCCGCTCGATCAACGCCTTCCACGAGGCGGCCCGCGCGGACCTCGGCGTCTCGGGCTCCGTCACGGGGGAGGCCCACCCGGATCGGGACCTGCTGCTGCCGCCGGCCCGCCGAGACGATGATCGCTGAGGCGCGCGGCTTGGGCATCGGTCGCCCGCCTGTGTGCACGGCGCGGGAAGGCGTGGACGAAATGTCCGAATCTCTCGTAGTGAGTAAAAATCGCTGTTGGACGACATAGAGTGCCTGGTCAGCACTGTGCTCCCCGCTCCCGCGGGGCTGTTCCCACCGCCGATCCCGCACCAGACGCCAACGCCCCGTGCTCCCCGCTCCCGCGGGGCTGTTCCCGATCAGATTGGTCAGGCCCAGCCGGGTCCGGCCGTGCTCCCCGCTCCCGCGGGGCTGTTCCCTGCTCGATGGTCTCGGAGTAGTTGAGGAGGAGGTGCTCCCACTCCAGAGGGGCTCCCACACGGCCAGCCTGAGCCCACTGGTGTGCCTTGCTTGGTGACATCGCCGCTCTCGTCAACGGCGTGCGCCTGCTTCGGGCGCCTATGATGGCCGATGTGCTCCCTGCCCCGCAGGGATGGCCCCTAGGTTCAGGTCGACCACGGTGAACCTCTGCTCGTGCTCCCCACGCATGTGGGGCTCATAGATCGTGCTCGATCTGCACAGGTCTGACTCTGTGCCATCTTCTGCCCCGGATTCCTGCTGGCGGTTGTATGCCACGCATCTCAACTTCTCGTAGCGTTGCCGAGAGATGCTGAAGGACTTCTTACTTATGAACTAGGTTCATCTTGACTCTGGTGAACCTCCCGCTCGGTTTTAGTCGATTTCCAACTGGGGCAACATTGTCCACCTTCGCCAGTGTTAGGCTGATTCAACGGCCGGCTCGGTTTCGACGAGTTGTGCCTGCCGGGTGATTTTCATGACCCCGTCAAAAAATGACCGGGCATTCTGGTGCTCGCCGTGGCAGCGGCGACACCAGGCCCGGTCACTCTCCCATCGAAGCAGGCGTCGCAGACAGGAGATGTCAATGTTAGCGAGAAGTAGGCGGGACGGACAGCACGGCGGTCGAGGGGCCTTCGAGCCTATGGGCGTACTCGCGACATTGGTCACGGCGGGAGCTGGGGTGCCGTCGCCCCTTGACGCGTGGGTCCGGGTCGTGGTCTTGGTGGTCGTGCTCGTCGTCATGGCGTCCGCCCGGAGTATGCGCCAGCTTTCATAGCGGCACCGGAGGCGGTTCGCGATTTAGCGGACCGCCTCCAGCCCTGTCCGGCGAGCGCTCAGTCGATCGCCGGTCGATCTTTACGGCAGGCGATCTTTGTTGACCCAGCAATGGATAAATTGAGTGATCACATGCTTCCATCGGACGATCTTATTATGAGACTGATCGAACATTGTCGGGCTATTCTTCAGATCGTCATCCTCGCCGTGAGCCAGCAGTGTCAGATATGCCCGTGACTCAGAACGACCCCCTCCCCAGCGATGCCTTCGAGGGACTGTCCGTGGCCGCCCGGCGGGCGTGGGGGAAGCACGATCGCGACACCGACGGTTGGCTGCCCCTGCGGCAGCACATGGCGGACAGCGCCGCTGTTGCCGGGAAGTTGTGGGACGCGTGGCTGCCTGCGAACGTCAAGGCGCTGATTGCTGAGCCTCTGCCCGAAGGTGATGAGGACGGGCGGCGGTTGGCGGTGTGGCTTGCCGCCTCGCACGATATCGGCAAGGCGACTCCCGCCTTCTCCTGCCAGGTCGAATCGCTCGCCGGTGCGATGGTGCGCACAGGGCTCAAGATGCCGTCAGAGAAGCAGTTCGGTGACGATCGGAAACTCGCGCCTCATGGGCTTGCCGGACAGCTGCTGATCCAGGAATGGTTGGAGGAACGGCACGGCTGGTCGACGCGAGCGAGCGGGCAGTTCGCGATCGTGGCCGGCGGCCACCACGGTGTGCCACCGGGGCATCAGAAGATCCACGACCTCATGCTGCACCCGGAGCTGATGAGGACGCGTGGCGCCAGCGAATCCGTATGGAAGGCCGTGCAGTTCGAGCTGTTGGACGCCTGTGCCCGAGCGGCAGGGGTGAAGCAGCGGTTCGAGGCATGGGAAGCCGCGAAGCTGTCGCAGCCGGTGCAGGTGGCGCTCACGGCGATCGTGATCCTGTCCGATTGGATCGCGAGCTCGGCCGAGTTGTTCCCGTACCTCTCGACGGGTTCTTCGGATGATGGAACCGGGCGTCGTACTGCCGAAGAGCGGCTGCGAGCTGCCTGGGCGGGGCTGGATCTGCCGGGTGCCTGGGCTCCGAACGAACCGGACTGCACAGCGGCGGAGTTGTTCGCGGCACGGTTCAAACTGCCGCCGGCCGCACAGATCCGTCCCGTACAGGAAGAGACTGTCCGGGTCGCCCGTGCGATGGACCCGGCGGGTCTGTTGATCATCGAAGCGCCGATGGGCGAAGGCAAGACGGAGGCGGCCCTCGCCGCGGCCGAGATCCTTGCCGCACGGACCGGCGCCGGCGGCTGCCTGGTGGCGCTGCCGACCAGGGCGACGGGCAACGCGATGTTCAAGCGGCTGTTGACCTGGCTCGATCGTCTTCCGGGAGGAGGTGGCCGCTCGGTCTTCCTCGCCCATGCCAAGGCGGCGCTCAACGACGAGTGGGCCGGCTTGGTGCGCCAGGGGAACCGTACGATCGCCGCCGTCGACGTGGATGGCTTGGCGCGCATGTCGCCGCCTGGGGCGAAGTTGCGTAAGAACCCGGCTGGTCTCCAGGCACATCAGTGGTTGCGCGGACGGAAGAGGGGGCTTCTGGCCTCCTTCACGGTGGCCACGATCGACCAGGTCCTTTTCGCCTCGCTGAAGAGCCGGCACCTGGCGCTGCGGCACCTCGCTCTGGCGGGCAAGGTCGTCGTGATCGACGAGGTCCACGCCTACGACGCGTACATGAACACCTATCTGGAACGGGTCCTGGAGTGGCTGGCCGCTTACGGGGTACCCGTCATCCTGCTGTCCGCGACGCTGCCCGCATCCCGTCGGCTCGCGCTCGCTTCGGCGTACGCAGGCAACGAAGTGGCCGCCGACGTGCCGTCGGATGCGTATCCGTTGCTGACCGCAGTCGCGCGGGACGGGAACGTCCTGACCGCACAGCCGCCCGCCGCGTCGGGCCGGCGTACGGATATCCGACTGGAACGGCTCGACGATGACGTGACCGTGCTTGTGGAGCGTCTTGCAGTCGAACTCGCCGACGGCGGATGCGCGTTGGTCGTACGGAACACGGTCGACCGGGTGCTGGAGGCCGCTGAGCGGTTGCAGGAGCGCTTCGGCCCAGACCGCGTCACAGTGCTGCACTCCCGCTTCCTGGCGGCTGACCGGGCGCGGAAGGACGCCGAACTGCTGGATGCGTTCGGCCCCGAAGGCACGAGGCCAGTGGGAACGCACATCGTCGTCGCGAGCCAGGTCGTCGAACAGTCCCTGGACGTCGACTTCGACCTTCTTGTCACCGACCTTGCCCCGGTCGACCTGATGTTGCAGCGGATGGGGCGACTCCAGCGCCACCCGAGAACTCGGCCGCCGCGACTGCGCACTGCTCGCTGCCTGGTGACCGGCACGGACTGGAAGTCTGACCCGCCCGAGCCAGTCAAGGGCTCGACGGGCGTGTACGAGGGCCGTCACCTTCTTCTCCGGGCGCTCGCTGTCCTGCTGCCGCACTTCGACGGTCAGGCGCTGTGGCTCCCTGACCACATCAGTCCGCTCGTTCAGGCCGCTTACGGCGACGGTTCTGTCGGTCCCGAGGGTTGGAGCGCGGCGATGAGCGAGAGCCGCCTCGACTATCGCACCCGATTGGTGGCCAAGCGCGAACGCGCCGAGGTGTTCCGCCTCGGCCCTGTACGTCGCGCCGGACGCCCGGTGATCGGCTGGGTGGACGCGGGGGTCGGGGATGCCGACGACACCCGTGTGGGCCGGGCGCAGGTACGGGACAGCGAGGAGAGCGTCGAAGTGCTGGTGATCCAGCGCCGCCGTGACGGGACACTCGTCACGGTTCCGTGGCTGGACCGCGAGCGTGGCGGTCTGGAACTGCCGGAGCACGCGGTGCCTACCCGGAAGGCGGCGGAGGCGGCCGCTGCCAGCGCGTTGACCCTGCCCTGGCACTTCTCCAAGTCTTGGGTCATCGACCGGACCATCCGCGAACTGGAGTCGTTCCAGGTCGGAGCCTGGCAAGTCAAGGAATGCCCATGGCTGGCAGGGGAGCTGTTCCTCGTCCTCGACGAGAATTGTCAGACCCGTCTGTCAGGCTTCGATATCAAGTACAGCCAGTCCGACGGGCTCCTCGTGACCCCTGTCGGTGCACGTCACACAAGGATGGTGGACCGCGTGCCCTCCTTCGATCTTGTCTCCCGGCCCTGGCTGCCTGTTCAGCGCCGGGACGGGACGACGGTCGAACTGTCGCTTCGGGATGTCTTCGCCGAGGCGGGAAACCTGCGGCGGCTCGTCGGGGACGTCCCCACCCAGGAATTCGCCCTGCTCCGGCTGCTCTTGGCCGTACTCCACGACGCGGTTGACGGTCCGGAGGACACTGAGGATTGGCGTGACTTGTGGGAGTCCGGCGATTCCTTCGCCGCCGTGCCCGGCTACCTGGACAAGCATCGCGACCGGTTCGACCTCCTTCATCCGCAGCACCCCTTCTTCCAGGTTGCCGGGCTGCATACGGCGAAGGACGAGGCTGCACCGCTCAACCGGATCGTCGCCGACGTCCCGAACGGTGAGGCGTTCTTCAGCATGCGCCAACCCGGCCCGCGGCACATCGGCTTCGCAGAGGCGGCTCGCTGGTTGGTGCACGCTCACGCCTTCGATGTTTCCGGGATCAAGTCCGGGGCGGTCGGTGATCGGCGGGTCAAAGGCGGCAAGGGCTACCCGCAGGGGGTCGGGTGGGCAGGCAATCTCGGCGGCGTCTTCGCCCAAGGCTCCACCTTGCGCGAGACCTTGCTGCTGAACCTCATCTCGGCGGACAACGACTTCCTCCAAGTGGACAAGACCGATCGGCCCGTCTGGCGCCGACCGCCGGTGGGACCCGCACCGATCGAGCCCGACCTCAACGAGCCCCGACCGTCCGGCCCGCGGGACCTGTACACCTGGCAGACCCGACGGGTGCGGCTCCACCACCGCGATGGCGCGGTCACAGGCGTCGTCCTTGCCTACGGTGACCCGCTCGCCCCGCACAACAGGCAGAACCGCGAGCCGATGACCGGCTGGCGGCACAGCGAGGCCCAGGAGAAGAAACTCGGTCTGAAGCCGGTATACATGCCGCGCCAGCACGACCCCAGCCGTTCTGCCTGGCGTGGACTGGCTGCCCTCCTGGGCGACCGGGGGCGTGCACGGGAGAGCGCGGAGCAGCGTCAGGGCGTCGAACCCAGTCTGCCGCCGAGGGTCATCGAGTGGTGGGCCCGCCTGGCGAACGAGGGCATCCTCCCCCGGCGGGGCCTCATCCGCACCCGGATCGTCGGTGTCTTCTACGGCACCCAGCAGTCGGTCATCGACGAGATCGTGGACGACGAGATCCCGCTTCCCGTGGTCGTCCTGCACGATGAACGCCCTCAATACGGCAGGGCCGCTGTCGACGCGGTCGCCGATGCAGACAACGCGGTCGCCGCGCTCGGGCATCTGGCCGGCAACCTGGCTCTGGCCATCGGCGCGGACCCCGGGCCGCCGACCGGCACCACGCGAGACCTCGGCTTCGCCACGCTCGACGGACCGTACCGCCGATGGCTGAGCAGGCTCGGGGAAAGCCCTGATCCGGCTCGGGCGCGTAGCGACTGGCAGATGACCGTGTCCGAGGCCGTTCGTGGCCTGGGGCGCCAACTCCTCGACTCCGCCGGGCCGGCCGCCGGCGAGGGGCGGTACGTCGAGATGCGTGCGGGCGGCACCCGTCTGATCGATGACGCCCAGGCCGACCTGTGGTTCCGGAAGCGCCTGAACGCCGTTCTGCCGGAAGTGGCGATCAGGCGCGCGGCCGAGGTCGAGGCCACCATGAACGCGCCTGATGGCGAAGGCAACGAAGACACGGAGGCGTCGTGATGACGATGACCACCTCTCCCCCCGACCGTTCTGCTCAGGGGCGGCCCGCTCGCGGACCGGTCGCCATCGCCGCTGACCGCTGCATCCGGCGGCTTCAGCGCGGCTACCGGGACGACGTGCCCTCAGCGGTGGCAACGCTCGCCCGGCTGCGACGCGGTGCCGGCCGACCGGCCCACGCGGTACAGGATCTGTGGGGATTGACCGGTACCGATGAACTCGCCCAGGCCCTGGCCGACTTGGCGGACGACGAACCCAAGCCGTTCGACCACGACCGGGCCGAGGAGGCGCTACACCTCGCCATCACCCTGTGGGCCTTGCACCAGCAATCCCACCGCGATGAGGACATGCACATGACCGGACGCGGACTCGGCCGTGCCGTACGGGTGCTGATGTCCGGCGGCTCCGGGAAGGCCGACTCCCAGCAGTCGCAGCCCGCGATCGAGGAAGGTGCGACCAAGAGCGAAGCCGAGCGGAACGAGCCGTTGCGCAGGCGTTTCGTCCGGGTTGGCAACGCCAGTTCGCTCGACGCCCTGGCGCAGCGACTGCGCGAGATCGTCCTCCTGCTCCGACGCGAGGACATCGCCCTCGACTACAGCCTGCTGGCCGACCAGCTTTATTGGTGGCAGTACCCCGCCGCCACCGACGACGTTCGCCGTCAGTGGGGCCGTGACTTCCACCTGGCCGGCACAGCACGCGGAACGAAAAGGCCGGACGGCGAGTGAGCGCCCGGCGATTACGACGTCACCACCGATAGGAACCGATCACCTGTGTCCCGAACCATCCTCGACATCCACATTCTCCAGACGGTGCCGCCGAGCAACATCAACCGTGACGACACCGGTTCGCCCAAGACCGCGTTCTACGGTGGTGTCCGTCGCTCCCGCGTGTCCAGCCAGGCGTGGAAGCGCGCCACTCGGAAGAAGTTCGACGAGCTGCTCGACCCGTCGGAACTGGGCGTCCGCACCAAGAAGGTCGCCGAGGCGCTCGCCGAGCGGCTCTTCGCGCTCGATCCGTCGTTGGAACGGGCCACGGCGCTCGAACTCGCCGCCGAGACGCTACACACCGCCACCGGCTCGAAGATCGACCCGCCCAAGCGCAAGGTGAAGGACGGCGAGCCGGACCCGGCGCCGGAGTCCTCATACCTGATGTTTCTCAGCGCCCACCAACTCGACTCACTCGCCGAGTTGACCGCGAAGGGCAGCGAGGGCAAGGGCGACGTCAAGGTCCTCAAGGAGTTCTTCAAGGTCAAGGAGAACAAGGCCACTGCCCGTCACCTGGTCGACGCCGGGCATTCGGTGGACATCGCGCTCTTCGGCCGCATGGTCGCCGACTCCACGGACCTGAACGTCGACGCGGCCACGCAGGTCGCGCACGCCATCAGCGTGCACGCGGTCGACAACGAGTCGGACTACTACACGGCCGTCGACGACCGGAACACCGATGCGGAGACCGGGGCCGGAATGATCGGCGTCGTCGACTTCAACTCCTCGACGCTGTACCGGTACGCGGCGCTCGACGTGGACCGGTTGCGCTCCAACCTGGGAGCCGGACTGCGCGAGGACGAAGAGCCCGCCACCCCCACCCGCCGTGCCGTCGAAGCCTTCCTCGAAGGATTCGTCACCTCGCTGCCGACCGGCAAGGTCAACACCTTCGGCAACCACACGCTGCCGACCGCCGTGATCGTCAAGCTGCGCACGAAGCGGCCGATCAGCTTCGTCGCCGCTTTCGAACGGGCCGTCAGGCAGGGGCCCGAGGGCGGCTTCGTGCGGGACGCCTGTACGCGACTGGCCCGCTACATCCCCGACCTGGAGAAGGCGTACGGCGTTGCCGACGGACGGAGACGAGGACGCCACCTGGGTCGTACGGGTCGGCGAGGACACCGAACCGCTGGCCGGCCTCGGCCAGGAGACGGACCTCGCGGAACTGGTCACCTCGGTGGGGGCGGCGGTCGCGGACCGGTTGGGTGCCGGGGCATGAGTGTGCTCCTGCTCCGCCTGGCCGGTCCTCTCCAGGCGTGGGGGTCGGCCGCCCGGTTCGTGCGCCGCACCACGGAGATCGCACCGACCAAGAGCGGTGTGCTGGGACTGCTGGCCGCGGCGGAGGGCCGCCCGCGCGAAGCCGACCTGTCCGACCTCGTGAGCCTGCGGTTCGGCGTGCGGATCGACCAACCCGGCACCCGGGTCCGGGACTTCCAGACCGCGCATCACTTCGACACGAACAAGTCCATGCCGCTGTCGGAACGCTTCTACCTCGCGGATGCCGTATTCGTGGCAGCAGTCGAGGGGGAGCAGGACTTCGTCCACCGGCTGCACGCCGCTGTCCTGGAGCCGGTGTTCCTGCCGTACCTCGGACGCCGCTCGTGCCCGCCCGCGGCACCGGTCGATCTCGGTGTGCGGGACGACGTCGATCTCTTCACGGCGTTGCAGCAGACGCCTTGGGAGGCGTCGGACTGGTACCGGTCCAAGGTGACGGCCGGGACCGAACTCCCCGTGCTCATCGACAGCGAGCCCGGACGAGTCACCGGATTCCAGCCAGCGGGACGAACCCCTCAGCTTCGACCCCCGCCACCGTCGGTACGGCCTGCGCGGCATCGTCTCCAGGTTCGTTCCTGTCCCGCACACCGCACCGCCGCCGCCGCCCACGATCCGACCTCCGCCCTGGAAACCGCCTGATGTACCTGACCCGCTTCCGTATCAACACCGCCCGCCGCGAAGGCCGCGAACTGCTCGGTTCCCCGCACCGGATGCACGCCGCTGTCAACATGTCCTTCCCCGACCTGTTGTCGCGCGAGGGCTTCGGCCCGCGCGTGTTGTGGCGTGTCGACCGCAACTCGGCAGCCGAGGTGCTGCTGTTCGTCGTCAGCCCGGATCGGCCCGACCTCACCGACCTTGTGGAACAGGCCGGTTGGCCGGCCGCGGACGCTCCCGGCTGGCAGACGTACGACTACGGCACCTTCCTGAGCGGCCTGTCCAAGGGCAGTACGTGGTCCTTCCGCCTCACCGCCAACCCGGTGCACTCCATCCGGCGCAAGGACGACGAGCCCATCAAGCGCACCGCGCACATCACGGCGCGGTACCAGATGAGATGGCTGCTCGACCGGCAGGAAGGCGCGGGATTCACCATCGCCGCAAAGGACCCCGCAGCGAGACTGCTGGAGTACGGCGACGAACTCCAACTCGTCGTCCGCGACAAGCGGGATCTGCGGTTCGCCAAGGCGACCGAGCGCCGTACGGTCTCGCTCATGACGGTCACCTACGACGGACGCCTCACGGTCACCGATCCCGACGTGCTGCGCCGCACCCTCACCCAGGGCCTCGGCAAGGCCAAGGCGTACGGCTGCGGGCTCATGACGCTCGCCCCGGTGGGGTGAGCCGTGAGTACCGTGAGCCGGCGCGGAGCCGTCACACCCCGGGAACTCACCCGCGTCGGTGACCGCCTCTCCTTCGTCTACCTGGAGCGGTGCGTCGTCCACCGCGACGACAACGCGATCACCGCGGAGGACGCCGACGGGGTCACCCACATCCCGTCCGCCACGATCGGGACCCTGCTCCTCGGCCCCGGAACCCGCGTCACCCACCAGGCGATGAGCGTTCTCGGCGAATGCGGCGCGGGCGTGGCCTGGGTGGGCGAGCACGGCGTGCGGTTCTACGCCGGCGGACGGGCGTTGACGCGCTCCTCCGGCCTCGTCGAGGCCCAGGCCGTCGCATGGGCCAATCGCCGTACCCGGCTGGACGTCGCCCGCGCGATGTACCGTCTGCGCTTTCCCGACGAGGACCCGGCCGGACGCACCCGGCAGGAACTGCTGGGCATGGAGGGCCAGCGGCTCAAGGACTGCTACCGCGACGAGTCCGCCCGTACCGGCGTCCCCTGGCAGCGACGCGAATTCAACCGCGACGACTTCGCCTCCGGAGACGCTCCCAACCAGGCCATTACGGCTGCGGCCCAGTGCATGTACGGCATCGCGCACTCCGTCGTGGTCGCTCTCGGCTGCTCACCCGGGCTCGGCTTCGTCCACTCCGGCCATGAACGCTCCTTCGTCATGGACATCGCCGACCTCTACAAGACCGATGTCGCCATCCCCGCTGCTTTCGACGCTGCGGCGGAAGGCGTCGAGGACGTCGCCGCCCGCACCCGCCGTGCCCTGCGTGACCGCGTCAACAAGGGCCATCTGCTCGACCGTTGCGTCCAGGACATCAAGGACCTGCTCGGGTACGACGGTACGCGGGACACGTCCGACGGTTCCGGCGACCGCGTCACCCTCCAGTCGGATCACGGCGTTGAGGTCGAGAGCGGTCGCAACTACGACTCCGAGATCATCTGGTGAGGGCCGCGCGATGACCGTTATCGTCCTCACCAACTGCCCGGCCGGCCTGCGCGGTTTCCTCACCCGCTGGCTCCAGGAGATCTCCCCGGGCGTCTTCCTCGGCACGCCTTCCGCCCGCCTCCGTGACGTCCTCTGGGCCGAGGTCCGCCAATACGCCAACCAGGGCCGCGCACTCCTCGCCTACAAAACGGATACGGAGCAGGGCTACACCTTCGAGACGCACGACCACGCGTGGCATCCGATCGACCACGAGGGCCTGACCCTCATCCACCGCCCCAACCGCAACCGCCCTCGGGGCAGTTACCAGTCTCCGGCCTCGCCCCGGCAGGGCTGGAGCAAGGCCGCGAAGCGGCGCAAGTTCGGGAGCGGCTGATCCGTGCGCGGTGACAGGGTTCGCAGACGGAGAGTTGCGAGGTCGATGGCCGAAATGTCGGAATCTCAGGAAGTAAGTAAAAACGGCCTTCTGTCCGCCTGAACCCGCAGGTCACGAACTGTGCTCCCCGCACCCGCGGGGCTGTTCCCTGCGCGAGGAGCGCGCCCGAGCTTGGTGACGGGTGCTCCCCGCACCCGCGGGGCTGTTCCCGCGAGTCCTGACCCGGGGCAGGCGACCGCGAGTGCTCCCCGCACCCGCGGGGCTGTTCCCAGAGGCGCGGCCCGCCCGGCGCCATGACGCCGGTGCTCCCCGCCCCCGCGGGGCTGTTCCCTCGCCCACGCCGCAGGAACGCGAACGCAGAGTGCTCCCCGCACCCGCGGGGCTGTTCCCGAGCCGCCGCACGACGGCGGCCATGTTGTGCTCCCCGCACCCGCGGGGCTGTTCCCGCCGCGGCCGGGGGCTGCCGGGGTGCTCCCCGCACCCGCGGGGCTGTTCCCGCTGACCGCGCCCGGCGCCGGCCGGCGGTGCTCCCCGCACCCGCGGGGCTGTTCCCCGCCCCCCGCTGTCGTGGGGGCAGCCAGGCGGTGCTCCCCGCACCCGCGGGGCTGTTCCCGGCTCGGCGGCTCGTGCAGCGCGTCGCCGCCGTGCTCCCCGCACCCGCGGGGCTGTTCCCCCCGCAGCGCCTTCTGGACCGCGGGCGCGTGCTCCCCGCACCCGCGGGGCTGTTCCCCTGCTCCGCCACCGCCGGCGAACTGCGGCGTGCTCCCCGCACCCGCGGGGCTGTTCCCGGACTGCCGCCGCGCTGGTCAGTAGCCGTGCTCCCCGCACCCGCGGGGCTGTTCCCGTCACCGAGCGCGAGCCGGGTACCGGCCCGTGCTCCCCGCACCCGCGGGGCTGTTCCCGGCCTCGTGTGCGTCACGGACGGCCGTGCGCGTGCTCCCCGCGCCCGCGGGGCTGTTCCCGCGCAGCGACGTACCGCCGGACCCGACGTGCTCCCCGCACCCGCGGGGCTGTTCCCGGCCGTGGCCTGTCCGGCCGCCGGACGGTGCTCCCCGCACCCGCGGGGCTGTTCCCGCGCCGGGTCGTGTCGGCACGTCCGCATGCTGTGCTCCCCGCACCCGCGGGGCTGTTCCCGCGACCGGGCGTGCGGCGGTCGACATGCGGTGCTCCCCGCACCCGCGGGGCTGTTCCCGCCCGCGGCGCGCTGGTCTGGGCTCCGGGCGGTGCTCCCCGCACCCGCGGGGCTGTTCCCTGCTCGCGGTGCCGACCGGCTGGAGTCACCGCGTGCTCCCCGCACCCGCGGGGCTGTTCCCACTCGGCGGGCGGGGACAGGCGGGCCCTGCCGTGCTCCCCGCACCCGCGGGGCTGTTCCCGGCACGACGGGAGCCGGGCGCGAACGTGCTCCCCGCACCCGCGGGGCTGTTCCCGGTCGGCCCGTCAGCAGGCGGGACCCGGTGCTCCCCGCACCCGCGGGGCTGTTCCCTACCAGGACCGTACCCGTGGCAGAGACCGGTGCTCCCCGCACCCGCGGGGCTGTTCCCGCCCAGCGGCGCGGGACCGGCACCGACGGTGCTCCCCGCACCCGCGGGGCTGTTCCCAAGAAGGAGACAGCGATCAGCGTCGACCCGGAGTGCTCCCCGCACCCGCGGGGCTGTTCCGCCCGCCCCGTCGGTCGACAAGGGCGCATGCTCCCCGCACCCGCGGGGCTGTTCCCCGCTCGCGGCGTGGTCAGCGAGGCGGGTCAAGTGCTCCCCGCACCCGCGGGGCTGTTCCCCCCAGGTCAGGTAGGCGCGGATGACTTACGGTGCTCCCCGCACCCGCGGGGCTGTTCCCATGCGCCGGTCGGTACGCGACACCCCTGTGTCGTTCTCCCCGCGCCCGCACGGCTGTTGCCAGGGTGGGCGGGCGCTCGGGCAGCACCGGACGTGCTCCCTGGCGGCCACGGGCCATAGGCGGGCCGTGAGCCGTAGACGCTGCCCTTAGCCGTGGCAACGTCGCAGGCCAGGTGGTGAGTTGTCCCAGCGCGCGCAAGCACCTTGAAAACCGTCGTGGCAGCGATGTCACCGTGGGTTCCAATCCCACAGCCTCCGCGGTAGCGGCGAACGCGCAGGTGGGGGCGGCCCCCGGATCATCCGGGAGCCGCCCCCACCTTTTGCGTGTCCCACCTGTGTGCCCCGGATTCCCACTGTTGACCAGTGCGTGTGGTCAACCTGTGGTCAGGTTCCGGGGCGGCCTCCGAGGTGTCACGCTCCGCTATCCCCGCTGCTTGGCGAGGGCTTGGCCGATCAGATGGTTGGCATGCTGCGAGGAGCCGCGAAGAATCTTCGCGTAGAACCTCCAGAGCACGGCCGGACTGTGGCCCGCTCGACGGGCGACTTCCACCGGGTCGACGCGACGACGAGCGGGTCTGCGCGCATTCCCGCGCGGGGGCCGGGGCTGTCCGGTCCGTCAACTCCCGGCTATGTCGGGTCGTTGGGGGGTGTCCGGGCCGGCCGCTGCGGTGAACGCCTCGTACGCGGGGGTGTCGAAGAGGACGAAGCGGACGTGTTCCACCGCGGTGTCCGCGGCGCGGACGGCGGCCACCGCGATACGGGCGGCGTCGTCCATCGGCCAGCGGTAGACCCCGGTGGAGACTGCCGGGAACGCCACCGTGGCGGCCCCCAACTCGTCGGCGACGCACAGGGATTCGCGATAGCAGGAGGTGAGCAGCCCGGAGCGGTTCTCGGTGGCGGACCAGACGGGCCCGACGGTGTGAACGACCCAGCGGGCGGGGAGCCGGCCCGCGGTCGTGGCCACCGCCTGCCCGGTCGGCAAGCCCTTGCCGTAGTGCGAGGCACGCAGCGCGCGGCAGGCGTCGAGGATCTCGGGGCCGCCGGCCCGGTGGATCGCGCCGTCGACTCCGCCCCCGCCCAGAAGGGAGGAGTTCGCGGCGTTCACCACGACGTCGACATGCTGTGCGGTGATGTCGCCGAGGACGAAGGAGAGGGTGGCCATGGGAGCATCTTCGCGCGGAGGCGGCGTGAGGTGCCGGGATTTGCGGCTCCGTGGCGGCAGATGACGGCGGGAAGCCGGTCTCGGGGAATCCGGCCCGGGATCTGCTCCGCGTCCTGGGTGAACTCCCGTTCGCGCGCAGAACCCAGGTGCGACCGATCGCGTTCCCGTTCCCGTTCGCGTACGTGCGCCCATGCCTGGATCTCCACATCCAGCCATCGGTCGCCGTCCGGCGATTGCCACCGACCGAGCAGCGCCGCACGTATCCGCTGTCCGTCGGGCAGGTCCAGGAGAATCGGAGGGGTGGGCGCCGCGGCCGACGGCTCCGCCTCAAGACGGCCCCGGCCGTACCCCGTTGGCGTCGTCACACCCCATGGATGCCACCTTCCTCTTCGCCGCCGTGCCCGCCGCCTTCGCCCGGTTCGACGAAGTGGACGCAGCCCGCGCAGTGGACGGTGCCGCGTTGGAGGCTGCGCGTGTGGTCGGCGAGGTCGACGGCGGCAGCCACGGGGGATTCGCGGTCATAACGGGCCTGCGCCGGATCGGTGCCGGGTTGGACGCCGACAGAGTGGAGTTCGGTCGCCAACTGGTTGTCCGCGGCTTGCTGGAGCGCGTGTTCGTCGGGCTCCACGAGCCGCGCCGCGGGAGGCGGCTGGTCCGGTGGGGTGCTGGACAGGGCTCGACGGGTCCAGGACAGGAAGACGTCACTCAGGCCCGACTCGGCGAGGCCGTCGAGGTATTCCCGGACCAGCCCGATCACCACGCCATGGCCGAAGGTGACGTTGCCGAGCGCTCCGGTGACGACCGCTGCGGCGTGTTCCGAGGCGTGTTCGGCCGCCTGCTCGCGCTCGTTCACGTTCTCACCCTCTTCCTGTTCCCGGGTGAGGCGGGCGGCGAGGTCGGCGGCGTCGGCGGCCGTCCCGTCCATTCCGGCGTCGCGTGCCGCTGCTTCAGCTTCCGCGGTCGGCGGCCGGGGCGCCCGCTGATCGGCGTCGGCGCCGGGCGGCGGGGAGAGCGGGAGCAGCGTCACAGCCTGCAATCCCCCCATCCGGTAGGCCAGATCGCGTTCGGCCGGGGTCGGCCCGGACTGGTCGGACTGGTCGGATCGCGGCGCGGTGCTGTCGTGGACGCGTATCAGCATCTCCGTGAGGACGGGGAGCGCCTGCGGGGAGTGGGCGAACCGCAGGGTGATCTCCTGGTAGAGGGCGATCTGGCCACGGGCGTCCAACTCCTCCTGGAGTTCCGCGGTGTAGCGGGCCTGTATGTGCCGGCTGAGCACGGGCCACAGCGTGGGCGGCCCGGCCAGGCCGAGGAACACCAGGGACAGCAGGACGATCTTCAGGACGGACAGCGTGCGACGCAGCACGCCGAGTGCGCCGGGAATCCGTATCCTGCCGGGCATCTCGGCGATCCGCCGGAATCGCTGGGGACCCAGCGCGGTCGTCAGGAAAGCGGCCGCGAGCAGGATGTCGGCGCCCGCCCACGTCCACCACGGCAGGTCGATGAGGCCGCCCAGGTCCGCCGCGCCGCCGCGCAGGGCCCGGACCTCGACAACTGGCAGGCCCAGCACGTTGGCCAGCCACACCAGGAACAGCACGAGGAGGGCGCCGAGGAGAGTTGCGAAGACGATGTCCGCCGCCGCTGACACCAGCGTGCGGCCGTCCGCCTGCATACGCCGCCACAGCCGGACGATCAGCCACAACATCGGTGCGAACAGCGGGACTTCCAGTGGACCGCCGAGCAACTGGCCGTCGAACCACAGGAACATCACATACGCGAGCGGCAGAATCGCCGCCGCGGTGGCGAAGCGCAGCAGGCGGCCGTGCCAGTGCGCGAAACGCCGTACGCACAGGACGGTGACCGTACCCATGACGGCCGCGACGACCGCCTGCGCCAGCAGCCGGGCTGCCTGTCCGCCGGAGACGGCACCGGTCTCCGCGAAGCCGACTGCCGTGAACAACAGGAAGACGCCCGTTGCGGGGGTGATCGGGGTGTCGCGCATGAACGTGACCCCGATGAACATGGGGACCAGCGGAACGGCTACCAGGATGCCGCCGGGCGACCGGTGCTCGAAGACGAGGAAGCAGGCAGCCGAGAGGTAGAGGC
Source organism: uncultured Actinomycetota bacterium (assembly GCA_963820715.1). Classification (GTDB taxonomy): domain Bacteria; phylum Actinomycetota; class Actinomycetes; order Streptomycetales; family Streptomycetaceae; genus Actinacidiphila. The sequence continues at coordinate 435,761 of CAWGAU010000020.1, forward strand.
TCAGCGCGATGACGGCGGGGCGCAGGGTGGGATGCCGGACGCGAACGAGTGCCCGTCCCAGCCACAGCAGCGCCGTTCCGGTGCCCACCGCGCACGCGCACACCGCCTTGACCGCCACTGTGGCGACGGTGCCGGCCGGTTCGCCCGACCACCCCAGGGCCACCGCGCCGGCCACGGCGAGCAGCACCGCACCGGCGCCCACCACGCAGCTCACGGCCCAGGCTGCCCGCCGGCGCCGTACGGCGGCCCGGTACAGGGCCGCGTCCAGATACTGCACGACGAGTGTCGCAAGGGCCGCGGCCCCGCCCGCGAGTGCGCCGAGGAGCAGTGCCGTGGCGATCCTGCCGTAGGGCTCCGGTCCGGCATGCACGACGCGTAGCCGCAGGATCAGCACCGGCAGCAGCCCGAGCGCGACCGCCCAGCCGATCAGCGCCATCGACGGTACGGGCTCCGAGAGGTCCGCGACGATCCGCCTGCGTATCCGGGCTAGCACCCACTCAGCCTAAAGGCTGACGGTGCGTCAACAGGGTCCCTTGTCCGGCTGGTTGACACCCCCCGCCTGCGGGCCTCTGCTGAGTGCAGTCGGTGGGCGGCAAGTGCCGACTGTCCAGACCAGGTTGCGGGACCGAAGCAGGCGGACGACCCGGTCGCCCGGATCGTCGGCGAGGGGTGCGAGCCGCTTCGGGGCGAAGCCTGAACGCCGTTCCTGCTCCTCCGCGGGGCTCGGCGCGGCTGGAGGGTGGGGGATCAGGTGGTCTTGATCTGGCCGCCGTCGATGACGAATTCCGCGCCGGTGATGTTGGCGGCGCGCGGAGAGGCCAGGAAGGCGGAGAGTTCGGCTACTTCCCGGGGCTCGGTGATGCGTCCGGTGGAGATGCCCATCTGTTGGGGGACGACCTCGTCGAGGGTCTCCTCGGCGCTTTTGCCGGTGCCGGCGGCCGCGGCGTCGGCGAAGCCGCCGGGGTCGGTCCAGAACGGGGTGCGGACCGGTCCCGGGGCGATGGCGTTGACGCGGACGCCCTGTGGGGCGAACTCCTCCGACAGGGCCTTGGTGAGGTTGCTCAGCGCGGCCTTGGCCGCTGAGTAGTCGACCACCGTGGGGAAGGGCAGGCGGGCGTTGATGGAGCTGATGTTGACGATCGCTCCGCCGTCCCCGGCGCGGCTGGTGCGGACCGCGCTGAAGAAGGTCAGATCGAACACGTGCCGCCACTCGGCGTCGTCGATGTCCAGGAAGCTGGAACGGGGGCGGGTGGCGCCGAGGTTGTTGACCAGCACGTCGAGCCGGCCGTGGCGCTCGGCGGCGGCGTGGATCAGGAGGTCGGGGCCGCCCGCGTCACCCAGGTCGACGGGCACGAAGGTGACGTCGTACTTCTCGCACAGTGCGGCGAGTTCAGGGGTCTGGGTGCGGCTGCCGACGACGACGCGGGCGCCTTCGCGGCCGAGGGTCTCGGCGACGGCCAGGCCGATGCCCTTGCTGGCACCGGTGACGACAGCGACCTTGTCGGTGAGACCCAGGTTCATCGGTAGGCACTCCTGTACCGCGAGTCGAGGCCGGAGAATCCCTCCGAAGCGGGCAAGTCGGACTCAGTATTACGTACGGGACCGCGTGATGGCCCGTCGCCACGAGTCCGATGAGGAGAAACGACGCCCTGCTCGCGCTTGCTGCGCCGGTGGGCCGGATCATTTGAGATGACGAGCAGCATCCGGACCCAGTGGACCGGATCGCCAGGGCCGGGCCGTGCGCAGCAAGGCCGGGGCGATACAGCTGGGGCAGTGTCTCGGCGTCGATCCTGGGGAAGATCAGGTCACTCTCGCCGGTCACGGGCCCGCGCCGGCGGATGGGGACGGCGGAGTCGCCTCGTAGCGCGGAGGGGTACGTCGCGGCGGCGTACCCGTTGGCGAGCCGGTGGACCGCCGTGAAAATCAAAGGCGGTTGTCCGGGCGCGATGGTAGACAGCCCGTGTGGCGAAGACACTTGAGTTTCCTGATCTGCTGCGGTTGATCGACGAACGGTCGGTCGCGTTCCGGGCCGCGGTCGCCTCCGCGCCCAGCCTCGACGTGCAGGTGCCGACCTGCCCCGAGTGGACGCTGTTGGATCTGGTGCAGCACCTGGGCGATGGGCGCCGTCGGTGGGCCGCCATCGTCGGTGCGGGGCCCGACGCCGTTTCTCCGGCCAAGTCCGCGCCGGAGGGCGCTCCGACTGCGCCCCGGGAGCGCGAGGCCCTGCTCGCCTGGTCGGCCGCGGCGACGCAGGAGCTACTGGACGCGCTGCGGGAGGCCGGACCGGATCGCGGTTGCTGGACGTGGTGGGGTACGTCGCAGTCGCCGCAGAACTGCGGCGCCGTCGCCCGGCACCAGCTCCAGGAGATCGCGGTGCACACCTATGACGCCCAACTCGTCCTGGGGGCCCCGCAGCCGCCGCCGGACGAGGTGGCACTCGACGGTGTCGAGGAGTTCCTGTTCACCTGCTGTGCGACGACGAGGGCCTGGCCGCACGAGGCCGCTGCCGTCGACTATCACGCCACCGAGGGCCGCTCCTGGCGCCTGTGGCTCTCCGCCGACGGCGCACGGACCGCCCGCATCCCCGCGCTCGACCCGACGCCGGCCACCGCTGCCGGCGAGGACCCGGACGCGGCCGACGCCTCCGCCCGGGGCACGGCCGGTGAGCTGGTCCTGGCCCTCTACGGCCGTACCGCGGTGGACTCCCTCGAACTCGACGGCGACCGACGTGTCTTCGACCAGCTCATAGCCTGGGAGCCGGAGGAGTAGGACGTGGCGATACGCCACCTCGGCCGCCCCGAGGGCATGCCGCCGGCCAACGGCACAGCTACGCCGTGTTCGCCTCGGGGCCGCTGATCACGATCTCCGGGCAGGTTCCTTGCCACGCCGATCATCCTTGCCGACCCGCGTGAACCGCTCAGGGCCTCACGCCGGTGTCGCCGGACGCTGGTCGTGGCGACCGCCGTTCCCCGTGGACCGGCACGGATGGGGCACGACCGGCGGGCGGTCATTCGTCGTCCTCGGTGACCTCGTCGGACGGCGGTGGACGGCGCTCGCGCTCCCGGTCGGCGCGCCATGCCTGCTCCACCTCGTCCACGGCGTCGGGGCTCTGGCAGACGACCGTGTGCGCCGGCGTCACGAGGTCGCTGGGTAGAGGGTCTGTCGCACCGATCTTCACCGCGACGCTGCCCACGTCGTACGAGGTGTGACGGGCCGGGATTCTCTCCACCCGCCACCGCAAGGCCGCACGGCTCCTGCGCAAACTCACCGCGGACCTCGCGCAGGCCCTGGGCCCCGGACACGAACACACCCTCGAAGCCCGGTACATGCTCGCCTGGAACACCGAGAAGTCCGGCGACCACATCACGGCGATCCGGCTGCTGCGCGAACTGATGCCCGACATCGCGCGGGCGCTGGGCCGGGGGCACGAGCAGTGGACAGAGGTCCGGCGCCTGCTCGACCGATACACGGGGTGACGGCGCGCGCAGGGCCGGCCACCGCGGGCCGACGGCCACGAGTTGACGACCGGTGCCGGTCGGCCGCAGCGCCGCCGGTCGGGGCTACATCAGGCCCACGATGCGGGGCGGGGCGAAGAGGTGGCGGGCGCGGTGTTCGAGGATGAGGACCTCGGGCAGGCGGCGGTCGGTGACGTCGGAGACGCATCTGCCGCAGCTCTCGTCGATTCCGGGGACGTCCGCGCCGTGCTGGATGGCGATGTGGCGGGCGAGTTGGATCTGGGTGCCCACGATGGTGTCCATGAAGTCGTGGTCGATGCCCGGGCCACCCGCCTTGCGGGCGGCGTCCACCACGTCGGGGGCGCGCTTCATCGCCTTGTACAGCATGGCGCAGTCACCGCAGCTCCACATCCAAGGAGGGGGCAGTGGCCACTCGTCAGCAGGGTTCGCGTCGTTGGCGTCCATACCGTCACCGTAGCGAAGGCGGGGCGGCGCGTCCGGGAGAACCGGCGAGTCTCCCCCGAGCGGGCGGTGGTTGGGATGGCACATGGACGCGGAACGGTTTCTGCGGTGGAACCGGCGGCCGAACTCGCCGCGCTGCGGACGGCGTTCGGGCCGGACGCCGGGGTCCGGCCGGCGCTGGGGTGGGCGGCGGTGCGGGAGTTCGGGGCGCCGCACGACGTGCTGCTGCCCCAGCCGTGGCGTTCGTTCGGCGCGGAGTTCGGATACGCCTGCGCCGCGCCGGGGTTCGCCGGATGGGTACGGCACTGGGCCGCCGGCCGGCCCTGGTGCGACCTGGCGTGAGGACGTGAGCGGCGGTCGCCCGGGGTGCGCGGGGGCGTGCGGAGTCGGGCGAGTGCTGCGAAAAAGGGCAGACTGTGGGTTTATCGGCAGATCGTCACGCGTGCGAGCGAATGCGATCATGGCGGGGCATTTCGGGGCGTCGGGTGGGCACATCTGCTGGTGGCGACGCCGAACGACAAACCGGCGGGTGGTCGGCCAACCGCCCGCCGCACTCACAGAGTCTGTCCCCTGGGAGGGAACACCATGGCAAGCATCCGTACCGTCCGTGTCCTGGCCGCCGTCGCAGCACTGCCCCTTGCGGGCGTGCTGTTCGCCGGCTCCGCCGTGGCCGACGACGGCGCTTTCGCGGGTGGCCACTCGAACGCGACGGTGGTGAGCAACTCCGGCGGCAACGTCGGGGGCGGCAACTTCGGGAACGTGACGACGACGCAGCAGGCGGCCACCGGCGCCGGGGCCTCGAACCAGAACAACACGGCCGGCGTGGCGGGTTCCGCCCCCACCTCCATCCACCAGAACAACGTGGCCGTGCGCTTCTCGCGGCTGTGGTGAGCGGCCGCCCGGCCGTACCGGTCGACTGAACCGGGACGCCGTACCGGTCATCAACCGTCACCATTGGTCATGAGCGGTCGCAACGGACGGGCGGCGGCATGCGGGTGCCGCCGCGCGCTCGGGGTCCGCGGGAGGATGGGGCGTCGGCGGGGGGCGCCCGGGGAAGCGGGGGAACCGAGGACCTCAGGGTCGGGGGTGCACGGAAAGGGGAGAAGTTCGCGCACGTGGACGGCCGCCCGGGGGGACGGCCGTTCCGGCGCGTCGCGGGCCGTCCCGGCGGAGCGGCGACGTACGCGATCTCTGTCCACAGCCTGTGGACAACTTCTGGGCATGATGGAGGCGGCGGCGGCCGGGGGACGGAACGGCCGGCGGCGGGGGCCGCCCCGTCCGTACGGGGGTGGCGGCGGCGTGTCTGCGCGGAAGGTCGCTCTCCTCATCGTTGACTCGCAGAATGAGCGAAAAAAGTACGTTTATCCGTTATGTTCTTACCGGAGCGCTCACGCTGACCGGTCTGCTCCTGCCCGCCATGGCGGCGAACGCGGCGGTACCCGACGCGCCGCAACGCCCGGGCGCCGCCGCGCCGGCCCCCGTCCAGGCGTCGGACCCGGCCCCCGCCACCCCGGTGACCTTCCAGGGCAACGGCTTCGACACCTGCCAGGCCCCCGACCTGGCCACCATGGACGCGTGGCGGGCGCACTCGGACTACGGCGCCGCCGGCATCTACTTCGGCGGCCGGGCCCGCGCCTGCACGTCCCAGGCCCACCTGACCCCGGACTGGGTGCGCCGGACCACCGAGTCCGGCTGGAGCCTGCTGCCGATCTACGTCGGTTCGCAGAGCCCGTGCGTGTCCGGCTCCAACAAGAACCCGTACCGGATCGACACCGAGCACCCCGACGACCAGGGCGCCGACGAGGGCCAGGACGCCGTGAACAGCGCGCAGGGCCTCGGCCTGGCCCCGGGCAGCGCGCTCTACCTCGACATGGAGGCGTACACCGTCGAGGACACCGCCTGCGCCGACGTCACGCTGAGGTACGTCCAGGCATGGGACCGCAGCGTGCGCCAGGCCGGGTACGTCTCCGGGTTCTACAGCAGCGCCGACTCCGGCATCCGGCAGATGGCCGCCGCCCGCGCCGCGGGGGCGGGGGACCTGCCCGACGTCCTGTGGTACGCCCGCTGGGGCGTCGCCCCGACGCTCACCGACGAGCCCGCGCTCGACCCGTCCACCTGGACCCCGCACGCGCGCATCCACCAGTTCCACGGCGCGGTCACCGAGTCCCACGGCGGCAGGACGCTGAGCATCGACCGCGACCTGGTGGACGCCCCCGTCGCCGTCGTCGGCTGAACCCGCCCGACCCGCCGCGGCCGCCGGCGCCCGCGTCCCCACCCCCCCCTGACCTCTCCCTGGGGTGCATCCCCTGCGGGTCGTACACCTCCGGCTCCACCTCCGGGGGGTGGGGACAGCCCCCGGCCTACGACCTGAGGGTGATCCCGTTTCGGCACCTGCGGCCGATCCGCGAACCCCCCTGCGGCTCCTAGCGTGGAGCCATGACCACGCCTGTGTGCACCAGCGCCAATACGACGCAGTTCACGGCCTACGTCCGCAGCAAGGGTCCGACGCTGCTGCGCACCGCGCGCTCCCTGACCCCCAACCCCGCCGACGCCGAGGACCTGCTCCAGACGGCCCTGACCAAGACGTATCTGGCCTGGGACCGGATCGACGACCACCGCGCCGTCGACGGCTACGTCCGCCGCACCCTGGTGAACACCCGCACGTCCCAGTGGCGCAAGCGCCGGGTCGACGAGTTCACCACCGACGAACTGCCGGAGCCGGTCGGCACCGGCCCCGACCTGACCGAGCAGCAGGCCCAGCGCGACGCCCTGCTGCGGGCGATAGCCCGGCTCCCGCCCCGGCAGCGGGCGATGGTCGTGCTGCGCTACTACGAGGACATGAGCGAGGTGCAGACCGCCGAGGCGCTCGGCGTCTCGGTCGGCACCGTCAAGAGCGCCGTCTCCCGCGCCCTGGGCAAGCTGCGCGGCGATCCGGAGCTGGAGCTCGGCGTGGTGTGACGGGCCGCGGGCAGGAGGCGGGCGGACCGATCCCGCGCGAGGTAGTGACATACCACCTGGTATGCCAGCAGAATCGCGGGAAACCGACCCTGTCACCGGAGGCCCGTGTGCTCAGCACCATGCAGGACGTCCCGCTGACCGTCACCCGCATCCTGGAGCACGGTGCCCGGGTGCACGGCGGGTCCACGGTCACCACCTGGACCGGCGAGGGCGAGCCGCTGCGCCGCAGCTACCGGGACGTCGGCGCCCGGGCGGTCCAGCTCGCCCACGCGCTGAGCGAGGAACTCGGCGTCGGCCGCGGCGACCGCGTCGCGACGCTCATGTGGAACAACGCCGAGCATCTGGAGGCGTATCTCGCGATCCCCTCCATGGGCTCGGTGCTGCACACCCTCAACCTGCGGCTGCCCGCCGACCAGCTCAGCTGGATCGTCAACCACGCCGCCGACCGCGTGATCCTGGTCAACGGCACGCTGCTGCCGCTGCTCGCGCCGCTGCTGCCGGGCCTGGACCCGGTCGAGCACCTGATCGTCGTCGGCCCCGGCGACCTGTCCCTGCTCGACGGCTGCCGGCCGGCCGTGCACGCGTACGAGGAGCTGATCGCCGGCCGCCCGACCACGTACGACTGGCCGGAGCTGGACGAACGCGAGGCCGCGGCCATGTGCTACACCTCCGGCACGACCGGCGACCCCAAGGGCGTGGTGTACTCCCACCGTTCGGTGTACCTGCACTCGCTCCAGGTGAACACCACCGAGTCGATGGGCCTGACCAGCCACGACACTTCGCTGCCGGTGGTCCCGATGTTCCATGTGAACGCCTGGGGGCTGCCGCACGCCGCCTTCATGACCGGGATCAACCTGCTGATGCCGGACCGCTTCCTCCAGCCCGCGCCGCTCGCCGAGATGATCGCGACCGAACGCCCCACGCACGCCGCCGCCGTCCCGACCATCTGGCAGGGCCTGCTCGCCGAACTCACCGCCAAGCCGCGGGACGTCAGCTCGCTCCAGCAGGTCACCATCGGCGGCTCGGCGTGCCCGCCGTCGCTGATGAAGGCGTTCGACGAGCAGCTCGGCGTACGCCTGTGCCACGCCTGGGGCATGACGGAGACCTCGCCGCTGGGCACGATCGCCCACCCGCCGGCCGGGGTCACGCCCGAGGAGGAGTGGGAGTACCGCGTCACGCAGGGACGTTTCCCCGCCTCCGTCGAGGCCCGGCTGATCGGCCCGGACGGCTCCGAGATGCCGTGGGACGGCGAGTCCGCGGGCGAGCTGGAGGTGCGCGGCCCCTGGATCGCCGCCGCCTACTACGGCGGGGCGGGGGAGGAACCGCTGCGCCCCGAGGACAAGTTCAGCCCCGACGGCTGGCTGCGCACCGGCGATGTCGGCGTCATCTCCGACAACGGCTTCCTCACCCTCACCGACCGCGCCAAGGACGTCATCAAGTCCGGCGGCGAGTGGATCTCCTCGGTCGACCTGGAGAACCACCTGATGGCCCACCCGGACGTCGCGGAGGCGGCCGTCGTCGCCGTGCCCGACGACCGCTGGGGCGAACGCCCGCTGGCCACCGTCGTCCTGCGCGAGGGCGCCACCGCCGACTACGCCGGGCTGCGCGCCTTCCTGGCGGAGCGGATCGCGCGCTGGCAGGTGCCCGAGCGCTGGGCGATCGTGTCGGCCGTACCGAAGACGAGCGTCGGCAAGTTCGACAAGAAGGTGATCCGCAAGTCCTACGCGGACGGCGCGCTCGACGTGACCCGCCTCTAGCGCTGTGACGCGCGTCGCCGGGTCGCGGACCCCGTCACGCCCCGATCCGCGGGAACAGCGGCTCCGCCGCCGGAAGGACGCCGTCGACCGGGGCGCACTGGGCGGCGATCCGGGCGGCGGCCCCCGGCAGGAAGGGCTCCAGGCGCTCGGCGAGCACGCACGCACGCCCGCACCAGCGCCGCCAGTACGGCGTCCAGCCGCCGCCCGGCCTCCTGGTCGCCGCCGCGCTCGGCCCTGGCCGACTCCCACGGCCGGGTTCCCTCGATCGAGCGGTTCGCCTCCTCCACGATCGCCCACACCGCGGCGGCGGCCCGCCGGAAGTCGTAGCCGTCCAGCGCCTCGTCGATCGCGCCCGGCCGCCTCCGCGCAGGCCGCGGCGAGCCGTTCGGTACCGGCGGCGGCCGGTTCCGCGGGCGACACCGCGGGCACGCGCCCGCCCCGGTAGCGGTGGACCATGGTCACGATCCGGTTCACCACGTTTCCGAGGCCCCCCGCGAGGTCGGCGTCCGCGCGGGCGATCAGCCGTTCGCGGGTGAAGTCCGCGTCGCCGACCCGCGGGACGTCGCGCAGCAGCCACCACCGCACCGCGTCCGTACCGACCTCGGCGGCCAGTTCGGCCGGGTCGACCGCGGTCCCCGCGGACTTGCTGATCTTGCGGCCGTCGACCGTCAGATAGTCGTGCACCAGGACGTCCGTGGGCAGCGGCAGGCCCGCCGACAGCAGCATCGCCGGCCAGTACACGGCGTGGAAGCGCAGTACGCCCTTGCCCGCCAGGTGCACCCGCCGGCCGTCCCCTGACGCCCCCCACCACCGGTCGAAGTCCGCGGACCCGGCGCCGTAGCCGAGGCTGGTCACGTAGTTGCCGAGGGCGTCCCACCAGACGTAGACGACCTGGCCGGGGTCGCCGGGGACGGGGATGCCCCAGCCGTGGGCGCGGTCGCGGGAGCGCGAGACGGAGAAGTCGTGCAGCCCGGAGTCGATCAGGGCGAGCACCTCCCTGCGGCGGGAGGCGGGCTCGATCCGCAGGTCGCCCGCCGGTGATCAGGTCGCGCAGCCGGTCGGCGTGGCGGGAGAGCCGGAAGAACCAGTTCTCCTCGGCGACGAGTTGGGGCACGGTGCCGTGCTCGGGGCAGCGGCCGTCGGGGGTCAGCTCACCGGGCGGGTAGAACTGCTCGCAGCCGACGCAGTACAGGCCCTCGTAGTGCTTGCGGTACAGGTCGCCGGACGCGGCGCAGCGCTCCCACAGCCGTTCGACGCCCGCGCGGTGGCGGGGGTCGCTGCTGGTGCGGATGAAGTCGTCGAAGGACAGCGCGAGCGGGTCGCGCAGGGACTGGAAGGCGGCGGCGTTGCGGTCCACCAGGTCCTGCACGGGGACGCCCTGGGCCTGCGCGGCCAGCACGTTCTTCAGCGAGTTGTCGTCGGTGCCGGTGAGGAACCGCACCTCCTGCCCGGCCTGCCGCCGGCGCCTGGCCAGCACGTCCGCCTGCACCAGCTCCAGCGCGAACCCCAGGTGCGGGCGGGCGTTGACGTACGGGATCGTGGTCGTGACGTAATAACGCGGCATCGGAACCTCCTGCTACGAGAGGCGGGGCTCCGTACCCGACACGCGGACGAGGCCCCGACTCGGGGCCTCGGACACGCACACACACGTCCGCCTCAGTCGCCCCAGCGCGGGGGCATCATGGCGAACCGACATGTGGTCATGCCCCCCACGCTACCCCCCAGCCCCGCGAGAATCTCCGCAATTACCCAGCACAAGCCGGGCGGCCAGCCCCGCCAGGGGCGCGAGGAGGACTGCGCGATCAGCCGGAGCACGAGACGCGCGCGGAGCCACGGCCCCCGGGGGCCACCCCCGGTCGTTTCGCGGCTCCCCGCCCGGAGGGCCTACGCTCCGATCTTCCCCAGCAGATCCACGATCCGCGCCTGCACGTCCGTACTGGTCGACCGCTCCGCGAGAAACAGCACGGTCTCGCCCGACGCCAGCCGCGGCAGCTCCGCCGGGTCGATGTCGGCGGAGGTGTAGACGACCAGCGGGGTGTTGGTGAGCCGGGCGTGGCCGCGCAGCCAGTCGACGATGCCCTGCCGGCGGCGCCGGATGAGCATGAGGTCCATGACCACCAGGTTGGGGTGGATCTGCGCCGCCTTCGTCATCGCCTCGGACTCCGAGTCCGCGTGCGTGACCTGCATGCCGCGCCGCTCCAGCGTGGCGGCGAAGGCCGACGCGATCGGGTCGTGGCTCTCCACGAGCAGTACCCGCGGCGGGTGCTGCTCGCTGTCGCGCGGCGCGAGCGCCTTGAGCAGGACCGCCGGGTCGGCGCCGTACGCGGCGTCCCGGGTGGCCTGGCCGAGGCCCGCGGTGACCAGCACCGGGACGTCCGCCGCGGCCGCCGCCTGCCGCAGCGACTGGAGCGCGGTCCGGGTGATCGGCCCGGTCAGCGGGTCCACGAAGAGCGCGGCCGGCGGATCGGCCACCTGCGCGTCGACCTCCTCGCGCGACCGTACGATCACCGGCCGGTAGCCGCGGTCGGTGAGCGCCTGCCGGGTGGAGATGTCGGGCTCGGGCCACACCAGCAGGCGGCGCGGCTCGTCGAGCGGCTCCTCCAGCCGGTCGTCGGCCGTCCCGGCCACATCGGTGACGTCGACCGCGCCGTTCGGGCCGTCCAGCGGCTCGGGGCCCTCGGCCGCGCCCGCCGCGGGCGCGCCTATCGCGTACGAGCGGCCCGGCGGCTGCGCGCGGGGTCGTCCAGCGGGGGTACGGGCCGCAGCAGCGCCGTCTGGCGGTCGTCGCGGGACGGCCCGGCCTGGGCGCCGGGCTTGCGTACGGGCAACTGGCCGCTGTCCGGGTCGGCCTGCGGGTGCTGGCGGGCCTGGATCTCGCCGCCGGGGCCCGGCGACTGGCCGGGCACCAGCGGCTGCGGCTCCTGGGGCTGCGGTGCGGCGAGCCTGCGGCGGCGGCCCGGAGCCGCCCGCCGCGACCTGCGCGGGCAGGCCCTGCGGGTGCTGCGCCTGTACGGCCTGGGTCGGCGTCTGCGGTTCCTGCCGGCGCGGGTCGGTGCCGAAGGGCGTGCCCTGGCCGAGGGTGCGGACGCTTATGGCCCGCGCGTTGCTGTGGGGGGCCGGGTCCAGAGCGCGGGGGCCGCCGGGCTGCGGGCCGTTGGCGTGGGGGGCGTTGTGCGCGGCCGGGTTCTGCGGGATGTGCGGGTTTTGTGGATGGTGCGGCGCGGGCTGCCGGGGGCCGGCCTGCGGGCCGTTCTGCGGCGCGGCGGGCCAGGCCGTCGGGCCGGGCTGCGAGGGCAGCGCGGGCCGTTCGGGGGCCGGCCAGGCCGGGGGGACGGGGGCGTCCGTCCGGGGGTCCCGGCGCGGGTCGGCGGTGTGCGGGCCGCCGTCCGGGGCGCCCTGATCCGCTACGGGGTCGCCCTGTCTGCTCTGCCTGCGCCTGGTTGCTTCTGCCTGTCCTGGTTGTTCTGGCTGTTCTGGTTGGCTTGGCCGCCCGGCTGGGGCCACGTCGCCGGCGCGGGCGGCTGCGGCCGTCCGTCGCCGGGGCGGTCCGTACGGCCACCGGCCGACTCCGCGGCGGGTGCGGCCGGTTCGATGCTGCGGCGCGCCCGGCGGCCCGTACCCGGGGGGACCTGCGCGACGCCTTCGCCCGCGCCCCGGCCCGTACCGTCGTAGCCGTTCGTACCCTGCCCCGGCGACCCGTGCCCGGCCGTACGGCGTGCCACGGCGCCGCCGCCGCCCGCCGCACCGCTTCCCGCGGGCGGCAGCGCGTTCGGGATCGGGGACGGCGGCAGTTCCCTGCGCTCGCCGCCCTCCGGACGCTGCTCCTCCTCCGCCGGGCGGCCCCTGCGGGCGCGGCGCCCGGTCGGCTGCTGCCCCCCGTCCGCCGGCTCCGCGCCTTCCTGCGACCCCTCCGGCCGCCGCAGCGCACGCCGCCGACCGGTCGGCGGCTCGCTCTGGTCCGCCGCCGCCGGAATCGCCCAGGGCGCGACGACCGTCCCCGTGTCGTCCATGTGCTGCCGGGGCCGGGGCGGCCTGGGGGCCTCCTCGCCCGTCGCGCCGGGGCCCGCGCCGCGGCGGGCACCCGTACCCGGGCCGCGGACCCGCGCCGGGGCCGGCCGCCGGACCGCGGTTCCGGGAGCCGTGGGCCCCCTGGACGCCCGGACGGCTCGGACCCCGACGAGCCGCCGGAAACCTGACCCGCGTGCGCCGCGCCGCCCGAAGAACCGTTCCCGCTGCTCCCGCCCGCGTGTGCGCCCCCGCGCGAACCGTCGCCGCGCGTGCCCCGATCGGCCATCCCCTGAGCGGACGCGTCCGCCCGGCGGGGGCCGTCGGGGACCGCGCCGAGCGGCACCTCAAGGACGTACGCGCTGCCCTGCCCCGGCACCTCGTGGGTCTGCAGGACACCGCCGTGGTGCTCCACGATGCCGCGGGCCAGCGGCACATGGACCGGGTCGCCGCCCGCGCTCGGCCCGCGCACGTCGATGCGTACGACGTCGCCGCGCTGGGCCGCCGCGACCACGATCGTGGAGTCGCCGCTGAACGCCGTCGCGTTGCCCGCCGAGTCCACGCCCGCGACGTCCGCCACCAGGTGGGCCAGCGCCTGCGCCATCCGCGGCACGTCCACCGACGCCTCGATCGGCGCCGCGTGCACCGCGAACTGCGCCCGGCCCGGCCCGATCAGCTCGACCGCGCCGTCGACGGCCGCGGCCACCAGGTCGTCCAGGCCGACCAGCGTGCGGTGCAGCCGGTCCTCGCCGCTGTCCAGCCGCTGGAAGGCCAGCACGTTGTCGATCAGGGTGGTGATCCGGGCGGAGCCGGCCGACAGGTGGTGCAGGATCTGGTTCGCCTCGGGCCACAACTGCCCGGCCGGGTCGGCCGCCAGGCCGGTCAGCGAGCCGCGCAGCTCGGCCAGCGGCGCGCGCAGCGAACTGTCGAGCAGCGAACGGAGCTGCTCGGTGCGGGCCTCCAGCGCGTCGTACTGCGACCGGTCGGTGAACGTCATCACCGCGCCGACCAGCTGGTCCCCGTCCCGCACCGGCGCCGTCGTCAGGTCGACGGGCACCGCCTTGCCGTCCTTGCGCCACAGCACCTGGCCGCGCACCCGGTGCTTGCGGCCCGACCGCAGGGTGTCGGCGAGCGGGGTCTCCTCGTACGCCAGCGGGGAGCCGTCCGCGCGGGAGTGGTGCACCAGCGGGTGCAGCTCCTTGCCGCCGAGGTCGGTCGCCCGGAAGCCGAGGATCTGCGCCGCCGACGGGTTGACCAGCACGATCTTGCCCGCGGTGTCCACGCCGACCACGCCCTCGGCGGCGGCCCGCAGGATCATCTCGGTCTGCCGCTGCTGGCGGGCGAGTTCGGCCTCGGTGTCGACCGTGCCGGACAGGTCGCGGACGACCAGCATCAGCAGTTCGTCGCCGGTGTAGTGCGGGATCCCGTCGCCGTAGTCCGCGTACGGGGTGCGGCCGTCCTCCAGGTTCGCGCTCGTCACCTGGACCGGGAACTCGCTGCCGTCCGTGCGCCGCGCCAGCATCCGGGTCGGCTTGGTCCGGGTGTCCTCCTCGGCCTCCTGCGGGCTGCGCATCGAGCCCGGGATGCGCTTGGGGTCGAACGACGGCAGCAGGTCCAGCAGGCCGCGGCCCACCAGCGCGGTGCCGGGCGTCTCGAACGTCTCCAGGGCGATCGCGTTCGCGTTCACCACCGTGCCGTTGGCGTTGACCAGCAACAACGCGTCAGGGAGGGCGTCCAGTATCGAAGCGAGGCGAGCAGCGCCTCGGGATGGCCTGCTGCTCACGAGACGCGTCCTCCCTGTTACCGCATGTGCTGTAGCGCGTGGCGCAGTGCCCGGGACGGCGCCGTCTGTCGTGTCCGATGCTCGTCCGGACGTCGTACGGCGCTGTCTGCTGACGTCACGGGCGGCCCATCTTGCCGCCACCCCCGGGTCATGTCACTAGACCGAGTGTACGGGTCGGGGTTCCCGCTGTGGCCTGGGCCGCCCATGTGGCGTCACAGGGTGGGGGGTTGGGGGTTGTACGGTGAAGGTGTGGTGTGCGTCACGGGGTTGGGGGCCGGGGGCTGCGGGTTTCCAGCCCGTGAGGGCGGTGGTGAGGGCGGGCGGGAGGTCCGGGTCGGAGGTCCGGAAGAACATCCGGACGAGTGACGTCGTGGCGGTCGTCCCGGCCGGCGTGCGGGCGGACGTCCGGGCGACGGTGCGGCGCGGGCGGGCTCGCGGGGTTGGGGAGGGCCGGGACCATCCGGCTCCAGCGGGAGACCTCGCAGCCGTTGGTCCTGCGGTACGACTCCGCGACCGGGCGGCCCGCCCACGTGCCGCGGACGTCGGCGGTCTGCGGGCCGCCGTAGATCATCGAGCACATCTGCCCCGCGGGGACGGCGCCGACCGGGCCGCCGATCTCCTGGAGGTGGCGGCAGCCGTCCTGCTCCCCGGCGGGGTCCGCGCCGCGCGCCGTCCCCGGCCCGCAGGCCAGGTCGTACGTCCGCGGCCGGCCGGACCCGTCGTCGTAGACCACGGTCAGCTCCCCGGCCGCGACGACCCGCGGGGGCGGTACGGGGCGGGGCATGCCCACGCCGTGCGCCGCCCCGGGCAGGGCGAGCAGGGCGGCGACCCCGAGCAGGGCGGCGGCGGGGCCGAGGGCGCGGGTCAGGGGGTTCCCGGCGAAGGGGTGTCCGGGTCGGGACGGAGGCGGATCGGGCGGATGCCGGTCAGGCGGCTGCGGCGGTCGGGCGCGGGGTGGCGTGCTCCTGCCGGGCGGGGCGGCGGGGCTCGCGGATCAGGCGGAAGGCGTGCATCCCCCTTCCCTACTGCCGGGCGCCGCCTCCTCCCGGGCAACCACTCCAACGTGGGCGCGCCAGGCCCGCTCACCGGGCGAACCCCTTTGCCCTGCCCAGCCGTGTGCTTGTACCGTATTCTCAGATTGGTCGCAGCCCTCCAGGCTGTGCCATCATTCCCCCACGCGCCCGCTCACCCGGGCACGTACCCAGGAGGCGTCGCCTAGTCCGGTCTATGGCGCCGCACTGCTAATGCGGTTTGGGTCTTACCGCCCATCGAGGGTTCAAATCCCTCCGCCTCCGCCATCTCACCACCCCGGAGCCCCTGCCGCCACGCCGGCCGGGGCTCCTCCCGTATCCCGGGCTCCCACCCCCTCCAAACGGCCCATCTCCGCAGGTCACCCCACCTCCCCCCAATCGATTTCACCTCCCGCGCCCCCTCATGTAATGTTGTCCACGCAACGCCGACCGGCCCTACCAGCCGCGAAGCCCCGCACTCGTAGCTCAACGGATAGAGCATCTGACTACGGATCAGAAGGTTGCAGGTTCGAATCCTGCCGAGTGCACACAGCTCAGAGGCCCCCGGAGATCATCCGGGGCCCTCTTGCGTGGGGCGTACAGCAGCGAAGTACAGCAACGCCTTTGCTCAGCCAGTGTCCATGGCCGCTGACAACTGGCTCAGGGCGGCCCGTACCTCCTCTTCGCTCGCCTCCGCGTAGACCTCCATCGTCATGGCGATCTGCGAGTGCCGGAGGATGCGCTGCGCGACCTTCGGGTGGACCTTGAGTGCCACCAGGAGCGAGCTGCACGTGTGGCGGGTGTTCCGCAGCGGTATCACGCGCAGACCGGCCCGTCGGGCGCGCAGGGCGAACATGCGGGTGAGGTTGCCCGGTTCGATCGGCGTGCCGTACTTGGTCGTGAAGACCAGGCCGTGAACGTCCTGCCAGAGGTCACCGGCCGCCTTGCGGTCGCCGTCTTGCTGGGCCTTGCGCATCCGCAGCGCCTTGAGACACAGGCCGGGCAGCGGTAGGAAGTCGTCCGACTCCTCCGTCTTGGTCTCGCGGTGCAGGATCTGTTTCCCGGCCCGCTGGATCTGGTGGTCGACGTACAGCTCACCGGAGTCGAAGTCGATCGACTTCCACGTCAGGCCCAGCACCTCACCGCGCCGGAGCCCGAGGCACAGCACCAGGACCCAGGCCGCGAAGAGCGGGTCTTCCCGGGTGAGGCCGTCCGCGAGGAAGGCGCCGGCCTCGGTGACGGACCACGGCTTGATCCGGCGGCGCCGAGGCTTTGGCACCTTCACGAGCGAGGCGACGTTCTTTCCGATCTCCTCCTCCGTGACGGCGTGGGTAAGCGCTGCGCGGAGGGCATCCCGGGCCGCCTGGATCACCCGGCGGGATGGGTACCCCGGCAGCACTCCCCGTTGGCGCAGCACCGCCTCCGGTCGGGTGGGCGCTTGGCGTCCTTGCCCTGGGCGCAGCACTGGCAGATGCCGGCCAGTCTCGTCAGCCACTCCCGCACGTCCCGGACGGTGAGCTTGTCCAGCCGCTTGGCGCCGAGGTGCGGCGAGATGTAGAGGCGTACCGAACCCTCGTACGAGACGTACGACAGCGGCGCGAGGTTGGGCCGGACGATCGACTCCAGCCAGTACGACAGGAAGGCGTCGAGCGTCCGGTGCCGCGTCGCTACGGGCCCCTTGCGTGCCTCGGTGTGCAGCTTGATCCACTTCTCGTGGACCTCGTCCCGGGTCTTGCCGTACGCGTACTTACGCATGCGCTTGCCATCCGGGGTATCCACCCAGACGTAGGCCGCATAGCCGTTCTTGTACGGGTAGATGGACCCCTCGCCGTTGCCCCGCTTGCCGGTCACGCCGACCGCCTCTCGGTGCTGTCGGCGGTAATGGCCTGGACGTACTCGTCCACCCAGGCCGGGAGGACGCGACGGTTGCGGCCGACCTTCACCGAGCGGATCTCACCCGTCAGGACGAGCATCTTCGTCTTGGACAGACCGAAGCCGAGCATGGTCGCGACCTCGGCGACGGTGTGCCATTTGCGTTCGATGACGGTGGTCGTGGCGTTCATGTGGTGGGTTCTCCTTCCGTGCCGGGGGCGGGTTCGAGCGATGCGGCGAGCCAGCGTTCGGCGGGGGTGAGGCCGGTGCCGGCGAAGGCCCAGTGGGAGAGGACGTAGGTCGTCTCGTCCGGGTGCTGGTGCGGCGTGCCGCTTTGGGCGCGGCGGTAGTCGGCGCGGGCGGTGCGGAGGGCGCCGAGGGTGGTGGAGTAGCGGCGGGTCTTGGTGGAGAAGTGGCCGCGGAAGCCGAGCATGTGGGCCCAGGCGCGGAGGCGGAGGTGGTTCGAGGCTCTTGCGGGCGCCGAGGGTCCACGCGGTGCGGATCATGCGGCGGGCGTGGTCGGAGAGGTGGAGGTGGGCGAGTTCGGCGAGGAAGCGGATCGGGCGGTCGAGGGTGCCGGTGGCGGTTTCGGCGCCCTTGGTGGCGTACTTGGCGATGTACGCGGCGACGGCGCGGTCGGTGAGGTCGGTGGAGCCGGTGAAGTCGGCGCCGCGGATGGTGCGGACGTCGAGCTGGCGGCCGAAGGTGAAGACGTGGGTGCGGCCGTCGACCGTGGGGCCGGTGACCCGGGCGAGCGGCGGCGGCGGCGCTGGATGGCGTCGGAGAGCAGGTCGGGGGAGGCCCAGGCGGGTGGCGGGGTGGCGCCGCCGTCGGGGCCGTCGAGGCGGATGACGGCGTGGAAGTGGACGGCGCCGCGCCGCTGGTATTCGGCGACCTTGGCGAACGAGACGCGGGCGTGGTCGGCGGAAGGCGCGTTGGCTGAGTCCGGCGCGCTTGGCGATCTCGCGGCGCAGGTAGATGGTGAAGCGGCGCCACAGGGACCCGGCGTGGGCGTTCCAGAGGACGGCGGCGTCGTAGTCGTAGGTGTCCGGGTCGAGCGGGGTGCCGAGTTCGGGGGCGTCGGCGGGGTGGGTGGCGCCGCAGCGGCAGCGGCCGGAGTCGGGACGGTTGTGGACCGGGCCGAAGCCGGGGGCGGTGAAGGTGGCGAAGACGCGCGGGTGTTGGGCGACGTCGTCCGGGGTTCCTTTGCCGCCGCGCAGTCCGGCGGTGATGAGGTGGAAGGTGTCGCGGCGGTAGGTCTCGGCGCAGGACGGGCAGCGGGTGTGGCGGCGGTTGTTGCACCGGACGAGCAGATGGCCGGCGGCCAGGCTCGCGGAGTTCATGCGGTGCAGGGCCGCGCCGATCTCGCCGGTGGTGCGGTCGAGTTCGTAGGTGGTGCGGTGACCGTCGAGGCGGATCGGGTGGGTGCAGCCGCCGAGGCCGGAGAGCTGGCGGAGCAGGGCGGGCAGGGTGCCGGTGGCGGCCAGGGTTCCGAGTTCGGGCAGCGGGGGCGGGTTGTGCGGGGTGATGATGGATCTCCTTCTCGGGCTTCGGTCGGGGAGTTGGGCTGTCGGGGCGGCGGATGCTTGGCGGTATCGAGGCCGCCCCGACAGTGCTCAGCTACTCGTCTAGGTGTGTGTGCCGTTGACGACGCGGACGCCGTTGCGCGTGCTGTTGTCGATGGCGGGCGCGAGGAAGGTGTGGGCGAGGTAGAAGCCGAACAGGGCGATGACGACGGCGACCCAGAGGCGGATGCCGAGGAACTTGATCGCGGCCCAGGCGACGATGCCGAGGACGACGACCAGGGGCAGGCTGACGGTCACGGGGTGGTTGGTCCTTTCAGCGGACGGGGCAGCGGTGGGTGCGGGCGGCCAGTTCGGCGGCGGCGCGGGAGTCGTAGTCGGCGGAGAAGCCGCAGCGCGGGGCGGTGCAGGCGGCGGTGTGCTTCTCGCGGCCGCGGTGGTCGTTGGCGGTGCCGACCTGGACGGGGCCGATGCGGATCAGGTTGCGGAAGCGGCGGTGGGCGGGCACGGGCACTGACCTCCTTCTCGGGCTAGGTTTCGTCCTGTCTGTCGGCGTTCGGGGAGCGGCCCACGGTGCCGTGCGAAGGAGAAGCGATGAGTCAGCGAAGACGACTGCTGCTGTTGATTGTTTTTGAGACGGTCTTGCTCGGACTCTCCGTAGTGACGGCGCGGTTGTGGGTGGGCGACTCGTGGCGCCAGGTCATTGAGATGTGCGTCTTCTGTCTTGCTGACGCTGGTTGGCTGTGAGGCGGCGCGTCGGCGACGCAAGCGGAAGGCATCCGCTCCGCCCCGGTAATGAGCCTCTTCACAGCTGGGCGGCGATGGCTTCGGCGAGCGGTGCGGGTACGCCGAGGCGGGCGCGCAGGGTCGGGGTGTCGATGGCGTTGCCGGTACGGGCGAGGTGGTCGGCGGCGACCTTGCGGGCGTGCTCGACCAGGGCGGCCGGGACGGCGGGTTGGGCGGGTACGGGCACGGGCGTACGGTCCGGCTCGGCGGAGTCGGGCGCGGAGTCCGGCTCGGTGGTGGTCGGATCTGGCGAAGGCGTCGGCGGCTGCGGCTCCGGCCGTGCGCGAGCAGCGTTCCGCCGAGGAAGGCCACGGCCGGCCATCCGGCGACGAGGACCCGTAGCCATGCGGGGACCGGGTGGACGGTGAGCAGTCCGGCGGTGGCGACGTTGGCGCCGAGCGAGGCGGTCAGCGAGATGACGAACCAGCACCAGGCCGCGGGCTTTCCGGTGCCGGACCTCAGCCGCCGCCAGGCCGCGACCAGCAGCAGGTCGACGGAGACGGGGTAGGCCCATGCCTTCCAGCCGTGTTGTCCGGCCGCGTTGGCGATGTCGTGCAGGTGGGCGAAGGACAGGGCGGCGGCGATGACCGCTTGGACCAACACCGCGTCGATACGGGCCAGGTGAGCGCGCACGCGGTGTACCTCCTTTCGGGTTCAGGGCGTGACGGGGTAGGGACGTGGCGCTGCGACGAAGGGGGGTGGGTCAGCCCGTGACGGGCTGGGGCGTGGTCAGCGGCGAGGCCGGACCCGTCGGACGCGGGAGGACAGCGGGCCGGAACCGTTCCAGCGCGGGCAGGTCGGGCACCCGGTGCGCGTTCGCGTCGCAGATGGCGGCGGCGTCGCCGAGGGAGAGATACGGGGTGCGGATGCGGGACCAGCCGCCGGAGGTGTCCCCGGCGACGGCGAGGCCGGGCCGTTCGGGAGCGATGGCGCAGGCGGCGGCCACGGCTTCGGGGGCGATGTCGCCGAGCGCCATCTTGGCGGAGGCTTCGTCGTTGACCCGGTGGCAGACGCGGCCGGTGAGCTGGGCCCGGAGCATGGTCGCTCCCTTGCCGAGTTCGGCGCCGAAGCGCTGTCCGCAGACCTCCAGGTAGATGCCGGCGGCGCGGCCGAGTTGGGCGAGCCGGATGAGCTGGGTGACCATCTCGTCGCGCCGTTCCTCCTCCTTCCTCGTCGCGACGAGGAACAGTTCGGCGACCTCGTCCACGAACAGCACGACGGGCACGGGGCGTTCGGATGTCGGGCAGTCCCCACACGTCGGAGGTGATCTCCTCGTCGGGCGTCGAGGAGGCGATGCCCTGCCGGGCCTTGATCAGGTCGTAGCGCTCCTCCATCAGCCGCACGAGCACGGGCAGCAGGTCGGCCGCCTGCTCCGGGTCGGTGGCCAGGGCGGACAGCCGGGAGGCGAACGGGGCGAGTTCGACGCCGCGCTTGCAGTCGATCCCGACCAGGGCGACGGGTTGGGGGGCGAGGCCGGCGACCAGGTGGCGCAGGTACATGGACTTGCCCGCCAGCGTTGCGCCGAGGGTGAGTTGGTGGGGTATCGCGCGGTAGTCCCGTACGAACGCGGTCGCGTCCTCCCGCAGGGCCACCGGCACCTGGAGCAGGCCGCCGGGTGTACGGCGCGGCATGCGGACCTTGCGCAGGACGTCGAAGCCGACGAGCCGCAGTTCGACCACGCCCGGCTTGACCACCGACACGTACACGGCGTGAACGCCCCAGGCGTGCCGCAGCCGTTCGGCCGAGGCCGCGACGTCGGCGGGTTCCTGGCCGGGGGCGAGCCGCAGCCGGAGCCGCAGGCCCGTCGAGGTCGGGCGGATGATGCCCCGGCGGGGCGGGACCGGCCGTACCTCGCGGCGAGTGGTCGCCCGTACGGCCAGGGCCCGCAGCCGGGAGGGCGGCACGGTCAGCCCGCAGGCGTCCATGACCGACGCGTACGAGCCGAGCAGGCGGGCGGTCGAGAGCGGCAGGCCGACCATGGACCAGTACGCCGGCGGGTTGTTCGGCCCGGAGGTAGGCGGCGCCACCGCCGATTGCGGCGAGGGAGCCACCCACCTCCATCAGCGTCATCAGGTCCGGCATGCGGTCAGGCCCCCACCTGGGCCGGGAAGGCGGCCGGGGTGACGGCGGCGGCGCGGAAGGCGATCCCGTGCCGCTGCTGGCCGTTGAACGTGCTCTCCCACGGCCGGGCCACCAGCCCCGGCAGCGCGACCGGACCGCCGAGGGCCAGCCCCTCGCCGACGCCGCTCTGCGGGACGGTGACCTTGATCAGCGACGACTCCCCGTCCTCGATGTAGACGACGCCGAGGGTCATCAGCGTCTCGCCGGTGCTGGCGTCGGTGGCGATCTCCCCGGTCTGCCGGTCCTGGACCTTCGTCTCCGGAGCCTCGGTCAGCAGGATCGTGGCCGCCGAGGTCTCCACACGGATGGAACGCAAAGCTTTCTCCTCACACATGACAGCTAGTCGTCTAGACAAGTGTCGTTCGATGTACCCGAAGTAGCGGGAACGAGAACCACAGTGCCACACAACCCAGCTACTCGTCTATACGAGTTTGCGTGTCGGCGTGTACGAGTCCCGGGAGGGACGTCCGCGTCGCCGGCGTCGTCACGCCATCCGCCCAGGTCAGGTGGCCGGAAGCTGATAGGCGAGCACGTACGCGTCCGCGGCCATCACCGTGTCGCAGACCTCGACCGCGCGGCCCTCGGTGTCGTACGCGGTGCGGATGAGGTGGATGACGGGGACGCCGGCGGCCAGGCGCAGGGTCTTGACCTCGTCCGGAGAGGGCATGCGGGCGCGGATCTCCTCGTCGAAGTGGTCGAGGTGGTGGCCGAGTTCTTCCAGGCGGGCGTAGATGCCGCCGGGGCCCGGGTTGGGCTCGGCGATGGCGGTGCCGCGGGCGAGGTCGAGCGGGAGGTAGGAGGCGGCGAACTCGACCGGACGCCCGTCGAGGAGGTAGCGACGGCGCCGGGCGAGTACGCGGCGCGGGCCGCCGAGGCGGGTGGCGATGTCCTGACTGGGCCGCTCCTCCTTGACCTCCAGGCTGTCGACCTCGGGGCGGCTGCCGGCGGCGTCGGCCTCGACGGTGAACGCGGACTTGCCCTGTTCGCGGTGGCGGCGGGCGAAGCGGTCCGAGGCCAGCCGGCGCACCGGGGGCCGGGGTCGGACGAAGACGCCCTTGCCGTGTTCGGAGACCACCAGCCCCTCGCCCTGGAGGACCGAGAGCGAGTTGCGGACGGTCATGCGTGAGACGCCGTAGTGCTCGACCAGCTCCGTTTCGGAGGGGAGCTTGTCGCCTTCGGTGAAGCGTCCCTTGTCGATGGCCTCGCGCAGTTGGTCGGCGATCTGGCGGAAGACCGCACGGTCGCTGGTCGGGTCCAGCGCACCGAGGGTGCCGGAGCGTGAGAGCGGGCATGTGTACTCCTTTAGATATCTAGACGAGCGGCCGACTATTGTTGCTACGGTGGAGAGCCTAGCCACCCGAGAGGATCAGGTACGTGCCAATCGAGCGCCCGCACTCCGTGAGCGTCGCCGGAGTCATCGTCGACGACCAGGGCCGGGCGCTGCTGATCAAGCGCCGCGACAACGGCCACTGGGAACCGCCCGGCGGAGTCCTGGAAGCCGGCGAGACCATCCCCGACGCCCTCCAGCGCGAGGTGCTGGAGGAGACCGGCGTCAAGATCGCGCTCCCCGCGACCCTCACGGGCGTCTACAAGAACATGACGGGACTGATCGTCTCCCTGGTCTTCCGGTGCGAGGCCATCGACGGTCGGCCCACCACCGGCGCCGAGACCCGCGCCCTTCGCTGGGCCACCCGCGAGGAAGTCGCCGAACTCGCCGACGAGGCATACGCGATCCGCGTTCTGGACGCCCTCGACGCCGCATCGCCGCCGGCCGTGCGCGCGCACGACGGCGTGAAACTCGTCTAGCACGAACCATCCACCCATGACCGCCCACCAGCACAAAGGAACTTGTATGGACGAGTATACGAGTAGGCGACGGGTCTGGGGACTCACTTGCCCGGGTTCGCCGGAAGAAGTGGGCCGCGCCCGCCGCTGGACCCGCGACGTCCTGCGCGATTCCCCGTGCGCCGACGACGCCGCGTTGATCGTCACCGAGCTGAGCGCGAACGCCCTCCTCCACACCACCAGCGGGGACAGCGGCGACGGTGACGGGAATGAGGGAGCCTTCCACGTCAGCCTCGCGGTGTCCGCGCCGGTGGTGTCCATCGCGGTGACCGACTCCGGCGGCACGAAGACCGCGCCGACGGTCGAACACCCCGGCGAGGAGGTGACCCACGGCCGCGGACTGGCGATGGTCACCGCGCTCGCCCACCGCGTCGAGACCCGCGGCGACCAGCACGGCCACACCGTGATCGCCCACCTCAACCAGGCCACCAAGGACCCGTCATGAACCCCCGCCCGGCCACCACTCCACCCGCCGGCCAGGCCGCCCCCTGGACGATCGCGCGCATTCAGAACACCCTCAGCAACGAGACCTTGATCCGCCGCTTCCTCCTGGACCTCACCCACGCCCCCGAGCCCCGGGTCATGGAGGTCTTCACGGCCTGGCAAGACGTCGCCGCGACGATCGAGGCCAATGCGGCACGGCAACGTACGGGTGCGGCGGGCCGCTTACCCGGCAGCCCGCAGGACAGCCCGGGAGCGAGCACCGGCAGGGCACCGGAAAGGGATCAGGACCGGTCGGAGCCGCAGGACGACACACCATGACGACCTGCCCTGAGTGCGGACGGGCGACGGACAGCACCAGCCGCCGCAAGCGCACACAGACCCTCCACCACGAGCCCGAAGCAGTGACCTGGGCACGAACGAAGGCCGGCCTGACCAAGCGAGCCCTCGCCCGCCAGATCGGGATATCCGAAGCGCTGATGGGCGAGATCGAATCCGGCTGGCGCAGCGCCACCCCCACCAACCTGACCAAGATCGCCACCGCACTCAACTGCCCCGTGGTCTTCCTGGAACGCAAACGACCCCAAGAAGCCCCCGTGCCACCATCAGCCCAGCAACAGCCGGGAGCACCCGCCGGGATGCAGCAGCACCAGGAGGACGCCAACGCCCCGGAACGAGTCGAGCCTGAGTAACAACTTTCTCTACGGGTTCAAGGCTCCCGGCTCCGCTACCGCTCCGCCGGGCGCGCCTCCCGGCTGCGGCTTGCGCCCACGCTCCTGCCTCCGGCCCGCTCGGCGCCGCCTCGCCGCCGGCGCCCGCGATGGGTTGGCCGGCGGCATGAGGCAATACCGGCAGCCAAGGCCAAGACGATGCCTCCGGCGGGGGCGCTCAGGCTCCGGGATGGACCGGCGCCAGTCGGCGGCCGCGGGTTCATCGTAGGTGGACGTGCGGATCTCCCATCCCACCGCCATCGACCCGGGCAAGCCGAGCAGTCGCGGCCCAGGGCGTCAAGGTCGTTCGTACAGTGGCGCGCTCCACCTTGACGCCCTGAACCACGCCCGCTCCACGGAGTGCGGGCCGACGGCAGACGGGATGGGAGCAGGGCGGGCTACGGATCAGAAGGTTGCAGGTTCGAATCCTGCCGAGTGCACAGCAGACGAGAGGCCCCGTGGAGAAATCCACGGGGCCTCTGCGTTCACCCTGACAGCGGTGTTGGGCAGCAACTGCCTCGGAAGGCGGGGAGACAGGTCCCTCGATCGCGACAGCAGCCCCCACCACGGCACCCCCCGCCAGCGCCCCCTCCACAGCGCCACCCACCTGCACTCGACACCCGGGGCGGCCGCACGGCGCAGCGTGACCACGGTTGCCGCCGGCACCGGTCACGATCGTCGATTCCCTTTTCCCCGTAAAAGGGGATTCACCGGGACAAAGCAGGGCGAGCCTGTGGAGGTGCGCGGTGGGACGGTGGCGGCCGCTGGTGGTGCTGGGCACGGCACAGTTCCTGATGGTGCTCGACACCTCGGTGATGAACGTGTCGATCAGCCAGCTGGTGGAGGACTTCGACACCGAGGTCACCGCGATCCAGGGCGTCATCACCCTCTACACCCTGGTCATGGCCGCCTTCATGATCACCGGCGGCAAGCTCGGCGACATGTTCGGCCGCCGTCGCATGTTCGGCATCGGCCTGGCGGTCTACGGCGTCGGCTCGGCGCTCACCGCCGTGGCTCCGGTCCTGTGGGTGCTCGCCCTGGGCTG
Organism: uncultured Actinomycetota bacterium; assembly: GCA_963820715.1. GTDB lineage: Bacteria > Actinomycetota > Actinomycetes > Streptomycetales > Streptomycetaceae > Actinacidiphila. Next base: position 461,534 of record CAWGAU010000020.1, read on the forward strand.
GTCGATCATCGAGGGGCTGGGCGCCGCGCTGGTGCTGCCCGCGCTCGCCGCGCTGGTCGGCGGCGCCTACCAGGGCCGTGACCGGGCCGTGGCCTACGGCGTCATCGGCGGGCTGGCCGGCGCGGGCATCGCCGTCGGCCCGCTGCTGGGCGGCTGGCTGACCACGTACGCGACCTGGCGGCTGGTGTTCGTCGGCGAGGTCGTCCTCGTCCTCGCCATGCTGGCCCTGCTCGGCTGGATCGCCGAGGACCCGCCGCGTGCCGAGAAGCGGCCCCGCCTCGACGTCGTGGGCACCGTGCTGTCCGCTGCCGGTCTGGCCCTGATCGTCCTCGGCGTCCTGCAGAGCAGTTCCTGGGGCTGGCTGCAGCCCCGCAACCCGCCGTTCACCGTCTTCGGCTTCTCGCCGACCGTCTTCGTGATCGCCGCGGGCGGCGTGCTGCTGGGTTTCCTGCGCGCCTGGGAGAACCGGCTCGGGGAACGGCGGGGCACCCGCGAGCGCGACCCCGAGCCGCTGATCCGGTTCTCGCTGTTCGGCATCCCGCCGCTGCGCTCCGGTCTGACGATGCTGCTCAGCCAGAACCTCATCCTGCTCGGGCTGTTCTTCGTCATCCCGCTCTACCTCCAGGTCGTGCAGGGCTTCGACGCCTTCGAGACCGGGCTGCGGCTGCTGCCCGTCTCCGTCACGATGCTGCTGTCCGCGATGAGCGGCCCGCTCCTCGGCCGGTTCGTCGAGCCCCCGCACGGTGGTGCGGATCGCTCTGCTCGTCCTGCTCGCCGCGATCCTGTGGCTGCTGGGCACCATCGACCCGCACATCGACGACGCTGTCCTTCGGCTTCGCCATGGCCGTGCTCGGCCTCGGGCATGGGACTGCTCGCCTCGCAGCTCGGCAACGTCGTCCAGTCCAGCGTCGGCGACAGCGAGCGCAGCGAGGTCGGCGGGCTTGCAGTACACCGCCCAGAACCTCGGCTCCTCCCTGGGCACCGCCCTCATCGGCTCGATCCTCATCAGCGCCCTGGTGACCGCCTTCACCACCGAGATCGAGAACAACCCGAAGATCTCGGCCGCGACCCGCGAGGAAGCCGGCATCCGGATGGAAGCCGGCGTCAGCTTCGTCAGCGCCGACGAGGTACGCACCGGCGCCGAGAAGGCCGGACTGCCCGCCCGCCGAGGTGGACGCCGTCGTGGACTCCTATGCCCAGGCACAGCTCAACGCCCTCAAGGCCGCGATCCTGGCCGCCGGCGGCATCACCCTCGCCAGCCTCGCCTTCACCCGCAAACTGCCCACCGACCGGCTCACCGACAAGCAGACCTGACCGCGAACCCGGCGGTCGGGGGCGCGGACGGGCCAGGCGAGCCAGAGAGGCCAGGCGAGCCAGGCGGCGGGCTCAGTGCAGGACCTTCACCTTCGCCTGCCGGAACTCCTCGTCGGACAGCGCGCCCTTGTCGTGCATCTCGGCGAGGTCGGCCAGTTCCTGAGCCTGCGTCCGCTCCGGTGTCCCGCCGCCCGAAGCCGTCTCGCGGACGTAGGTGTCGAACGCCTGCTGCTGATTCTGCGCATGCCGCAGCTCACGCACTCCCATGTCGTGGCCACGAGCGGCGACGTAGACGAAGACGCCGAGGAACGGAAGAAGTATCACGAGGAGCAGCCAGCATGTTTTGCCCCATCCGCTCATCGCGTCGTCCCGGAAGATGTCGACGACGATCCGGAAGAGCAGAATGAGCCACAGCACTGCCGCGGTGAACAGGAGGATCGTCCAGAACGCGCCGAGGATCGGGTAATCACTGGCCAGATATACGTGCTTCATGGCTTTCCCCTGACCGGCAGTTCGGACGGTTTATCCCATGGCTTCACAGCGCCTGCTCGGCCGGACTGCCGAAATCCATCGGGCACGCGCCCTCTTTACGTCCACTGTCGCACCAGCCGTAGTCGGGTGCCAACCTCGCGTCTGCCGCACGCGGGCCACCCGGCTTCCCGCCCGCAGGGCCCTTGCGGTTCGTCGGTTATGCGCGAGGCCGGGCGGCCACCGCTGTGGACCGCTGCGCCGCTCCTGGCGCTCACGGCGGCAGCCACCCGGCGGTGGCGCGAATGAGGCGGTAACGGACCGGAGCCTGGCCGTCGGTACGACAAAATGAATGGCATGCCTGAATCCCGAATGTCGCGAAGCGACTGGCCGGCAGACCTCCGGCGGCTGGAGGAGGACAGCGCCTTCGACGCACTCGACAGGGCCATTCGGGAGAGCCCCCACGCCGGCACGCCCCTGGGCGACGTTCTCAAGGAACGGGGCGAGTACGAGGCCGCTCTGGCGCAGGCGGACCGTGCCCTCGCCCTCGACGGGGAGGGCGTGCGGGCGTGGGTCTTACGCACGGAATATTCAGCGAGCAGTGCCTGTGGGACCAGGCGGAGGCGTCGGCGGCAGACGCGGTCGCCACCCGCCCCCGCTCGGTCCGGCTCCGGACCACCCTCGGCTCGGTCTTCTCCGGTCAGGAGAAGTACGAGGAAGCGCTGGCCGCCTACGATCAGGCTCTCGCCATCGATCCGCGGCATGACGGGGCACAGGGTTCACGCGTGAACGCGCTGCGGAACATGCGTCGTTGGTCGGAGGCCGAGGCTGCCGCGGAGGCGTTGGTCGCCGCGCACCCCAATGACCCGGACGCCTGGTGCACCAAGGGTTGGTTGCTGTCCGCGCGGGATCAGGACGAGGACGCCCTTACCGCGTACGAACACGCCCTCGTCCTCAGCCCGCGCCACATCTGGTCCTTGCGCTCACGCCTGAACGCCCTGCGCGCTCTGCGTCGTTGGCCCGAGGCGGAGGCCGCGGCGCGGGAGTTCGTCACCGCGCGTCCCTTCGACAGCGCGTCCCACATCGCCCTGGGCCGCGTGCACGAGGGCCGGGAACGGTACGCCGAGGCGCTGCTCTGCGCGGAGGCCGCGCGCGGGACCAATCCCACGGCGGTCGACGCGCGGGAGTACGAGGTCCGCTGCAAGCTCCGGCTGCTGCGTTTCGCGGAGGCTGAGGCGGACGCGCGCAGCATGGTCCAGGATCTGCCGGCCTCGGTTCCCGCCAGGATCCTGCTCGCCGAGGTGCTGGGGGCCCAGCACAAGTACACCGAAGCACTCCAGCTACTGGAGGGCGCCTACGCGCTGGACCCCCGGGACCAGGCGCTCAACGTGCTCCGGTCGGCGATGCTGCGCTCCCTGCGCTGCTTCACCGAGGCGGATGCGGTGCTGCGTCGCCTTGCTCGACCGGCTCCCGCGCTCCCGGAACCTGCGGTCGGAACGGGCGGCGGTCCTGCTGGAACGCGGGGACCACCTCGGCGCCGACGGCGAGTTCGCCGAACTTCTCGCCGAGTCGTGCAGTAATGAGGAGCGGGCCCTCTCCCTGAAGGGCCGGGGCTGGGCGAAGCTCGGCGTACAGGACTTCACGGGAGCGGCCGGCCACTTCGCGCAGGCGAGCCGGCTCCTCCCCGGAGATCCGGAATCGGCCGTCGGCCAGGCGTGGGCCCTGCTCCGGAACGGCACCTCGCGGGAACTCGACGCCGCGGACGACATCTGCCGCCGCATACTCGACGGCCACCCGCACAGCCACCAGGCCCACACCTGCCTGGGGTTGATCGCCTTCGCACGCAGGGACCTCGCTCCCGCCATGTGGCACTTCCGGAAGGCCGTCGAGCTGGCTCCCTTCGACGGCTGCGTCGTCGACCTCGGCGCGATCCACCTCCACCTCGGCCGCTTCGACGAGGCGGAGGCGTACCTGCGGCAGGCGCTCGACCTCGATCCGTGGGACGCCGAAGCCCTCGTGAAGCTGGGAGTCCTCTGCCTGCACCGGGCCGAGTCCGACGGCGGGACCGACGGCGTCCCGCAGGGGGCGCGGCTCGCGATGGGCCACTTCCGCAGGGCCCTGGAGATCGACCCGAAGCACCTCGGCGCGGCGATCGGTCTGGCCGTGGCCCTCGCCACGGGGCCCGGCGACTTCATCCAGGCAGAGACCGTGCTGCGCCGTTCGCCGGGGCGGCACCGCGACGGCCCGGGTCCCGGAGCCCGCTGGCAACTGCACCTCGCCCTGGCGCGGTTGCTCATCCAGTCGGGCGACGTCGACGAGGACGCCGACCTCTACGAACTGGCCGCCAAGGAGGCGTACGACGCCGTGCGGCTGAACGGGAAGCAGGCCGCCGAGTGCTTTCTCGTGGCCGGCATCGCCGAGCAGCGCCTCGCGCGGCAGTCGGGCGACATCCGGCTCAGGCTGCTCCACCGGCGCAAGGCTCTCAACAACTTCAAGAGGAGCCAGGAGCTGGACAAGGACCAGGCCGAGGTCGAACACGCCATCAGGCTGCTGGAACAGCAGACGAGGTCCATGCGCGCCGACGCGCGTCAGGGCACCGTCCTCGTGACGACCACGACGCTCGCCCTGATCGCGATGTGGGTGGACTTCGAATGGAAACACCACGTCACCGCGGTGATGGTGGCCACGCTGACGCCGCTCCTGCTCGGACTGACGGTGGTCGGCTTCCTGCTGCCGCAGCTGGTACGGCTCAAGCTCCCCGGCGGCATGGAGGCGGACCTCAGCGCGAGCCTGAACCTGCTGCCCGCCGACCCGAAGGGCGACTTCAGCATCGGCCTGCGCCAGTTCCACACGATGGCCAGGCCGGCGGGGCAGATCCCGCGGCTCCAGATGCGTGCGGCCGACTGAACACGGCGCCGGGTCCGGTGACCGGCTCGCCGCCCGTGGCCGCGGACTCCGCCGCGCAGCGGATATCGGTCAGCGTGGGGATACGCCCGGTGTCCCCCGGTACGGGGCTTCCGGTCCGTCGTGAACGGGGTGCTCGTCGTAGTGATGGGTGAATCCGGCCTCAATGCCGGCCATCGACCCCGCGAACTCCTCCAGTTCCACTGAGCAGTGAAGGAGGGGTACGCGCTTTCCCCCGCGTTCGAGGTAGGCCCTCTCGTCCACCGAACCGACGGAGGCAGGGATGAAAACCCAGCCTCCGAGAAGGGTGCCCCGCATCATGATGGGGGGTTCCGGGGCGGCATCCGTGCCGAACTCATTCATGCCCGGATAACGACAGCCAAGCCGATGACGTGTTTCCGCCGTTCGGGTGATGGGCGACGGAAATCGGCGCGGCGTGAATGTGATACACGAGGCACGTACTAGTGCTGCACGCCTCGATTCATGATGGCGCGGCGAAAATTATTTCCGGTACGGGGGCCCGATTTCTCTGAGGGTCGGAGCATTGCCCCGGGTCGCAGGCCGCACCAGTCGGTGCCTGCACAGCACCGACTGGTGGATCCGCATCTCCCCGCGAAGAAGCTTGCCCAACGACACCGACGGCCAGAAGCCGATCCACTGGGAGGCTGCTGCCATTGATTGTCGTAACTCCTCCGGGAGAGTTGGCCGGCCCGCCGGTGTGGATGGAAACAGCAAATCACCGGGCGTCATTCAAATCAAGGTGGCCAGCGGTAGTCATATTAACGTTGACATTTGTCTGTCCGCACTTTCTGTACCACCCCCCGATGCCCACACCGCACCCCCCTTCGCACCGCACTACACGAGGCGATGTGTGGAAATGGATCCCCGTGGTCCCCTCTGCTAGGTTTCGTTGGCCACCCACTCTTCTTCCGATATTTTGCCTGCCAAAATCCGCGCGATGGACGTCGGTGACAGACGGAATCTCTCGCAAGTGGGTTCGATCAGACGGAGGGCAGTTGTGACAGGTGATCCGCCGGAGGGGCGCGCTTCGGTCTTTGCGTCTTGTGCTTCCCCGGGCGCGGCGCAGGTGTCAGCGGATGTCGCTGATACCGTCGTCGATCACCTGAAGGGCAATGGCCGACTGTTCCCCCATGACGCCGCATTCACTTTCGTCGATTTCACCGCCGACTCCGCCGGTCGCCGCGAGACCGTCACATGGTCCGAACTGGACCGTCGCGTCGATGCGTTGACGGGCGTCCTGACGGCGTCCGGCGTCACGGGTGAGCGGGTGGCGGTCGTCGCGCCGCAGGGCATCGGGTACGTGGTGGGCTTTCTGGCCGCACTGCGGGCCGGCGCCATCGCCGTGCCACTGTTCGCGCCGCAGACACCTGGCCGGGACGAACGGCTCGCCTCCGCGCTTGCCGATTCACAGCCGACGTGCGTGCTGACGACCGCCGATGCGAAACCGGACGTATCGGAATTCTGCGCCGCTCGTCGCCTCGTGGAGACCGACCGTATTGTCACCGTGGACTGCTCCTCCTTCAGCGGCGGCCCATCGGAAACCATCGACCCCGGCCCTCCTATTCCGCTGAACCCTGCCGACTGCGCGTATTTGCAATACACGTCAGGATCCACCCGGACGCCCGCGGGTGTGGAAATCACCCATGCCAATCTCGCGGCCAACGTACGGCAGGCGGTGGCGGCGTTCGACATCGACAGGGACAGGAACCAGGTCGTTTCGTGGCTGCCGCTCTTCCACGACATGGGCCTGGTGCTGGCCATCGCCATTCCGGTGCTGAACGCGGTCCATTCCGTGGTCATGGACCCGCTCGCCTTCGTGCAGCGGCCCGCTCGCTGGCTGCGTCTGCTCGCGGAGCACAAGGGTGCCGTCACCGCAGCCCCCAACTTCGCCTTCGACTACTGCGTGCGCCGCGCGCGCGAGTCGCTCGGCCCCGGTACCGCGCTGCGGGACGTGGCGGTGATGATCAATGGCAGCGAGCCGATCCGTCCCGGCACCCTCGCGCGGTTCCAACAGGCTTTCGGACCCAGCGGGTTGGTCCCTGAGACGATGCGTCCTTCCTACGGCCTGGCCGAGGCCACCGTCTTCGTCTCCACCTCGCGCAGCGGAACGCGGCCGCGGATCACGTCATTCGACCAAGTGCTGCTCCGGCAGGGCGTCCTGCGCGCCGTCACGGGAAGCCCGGCGGAGGGAACCCCCGAACTCGTCGCCTGCGGGCAGCCGGCGGGCCAGGACGTGGCCGTGGTCAACGCGATGACCGGCTGCCCTCTTCCCGAAGGCGAGGTCGGGGGAGATCTGGGTACGCGGTCCCAACGTCGCCCGGGGGTACTGGCGCAATCCCGTACGCAGCGCGGAGACGTTCGGTGCCCGTACGGCGAACCCCGTGCCGGACGGCGAGGCGGACGGAGGCTGGCTGCGCACCGGGGACCTGGGGGCGCTGCACGACGGCGGCCTGTACGTCACGGGTCGGATCAAGGACCTGATCATCATCGACGGCACCAACCACTACCCGCAGGACATCGAGTCGACCGCGCAGGAATCCCACACCGTCATCCGGTACGACCACGTGGCGGCTTTCGCCATGGCGCATGAGGGCGAGGAGCGCCTCGTCGTCATCGCCGAGCACTCGCGACACGTCACCGATCCGGGGCCGGCGAGGCGGCCGAACGCTCGGTACGCGAGGCCGTGCGGCGGGAGCACGGCATCGCCGTACACGATTTCGTCCTCGCGCCGCCGGGTACGGTGCCGCGTACCACCAGCGGCAAGGTGGCGCGTGACGCCTGCCGGCGCCACTACCTGTCCGGTGGCTGGTCGACCCGCGCGGCGCCGGACCTGGCCGGGGCCGGTGAGGCGGAGTGAGCGATGCCCGCGGCCGGCACCAGGACGGGGAACCACGGGCCGAACAGGCCGAGATCCTCCGCTGTTGCGGCAACTGGTGGCCGCCGCCTGCGGAAAGGCCGTTGAGGAGATCGAAGCGGATCGACCGCTGGTCGACTACGGCCTGTCCTCACGCGACGCGGTCGGCATCAGCGGGGAACTCGGGGAAGCACTCGGCCGGGACGTCCCGGCCACCCTGCTGTGGGAGCACCCCACCATCGACGAACTCGTCTCTCCACCTCGACGCGGACGCACCCGAACGGACTCCGCCGGTGGCCGCACGCCGCCGGACGTCGGTGATCCGTCGCGGTGGTCGGTATCGGGTGCCGGCTGCCCGGCGGCGTCCGGGGACCGGACGCGTTCTGGGACTTCCTGCTCGCCGAGGGCGACACGGTGGGTCAGGTTCCGGAAGAGGTGGCGGGACTGTGGTGAAGATGCGGCCGCCGAGGCCACCTCCCTCGGATCACCCGCTGGGGGGCCTTTCTCGACGATGTCGACGGATTCGACGCGGACTTCTTCGGCATCACCCCCCGTGAAGCCGAGGTCATGGACCCTCAGCAACGGCTGCTGCTCGAGGTCGCCTGCGAGGCGCTCGATCATGCCGGACACCCGCGTACTCCCTCGATGCAGGGCAGCTCCACTGGTGTCTTCGTCGGTCTCAGCGCGGTCGAGTACGGTCATCTGACCACGTCCGATCCAGCGCGGCTCACACCGTGGACGAGCACCGGGCGGCCGGCAGCATCGCCGCCAACCGCGTGTCGTACCTGCTCGACCTCCACGGTCCCAGCATGACCGTCGACTCGGCCTGTTCCTCCTCCCTCGTGGCCGTGCACCTCGCGTGCCGTAGTCTTCGTTCCGGAGCTGCGCAACAGCCCTGGCTGCCGGGGTCAACGTCCTGCTTTCCCCGTCGTCACCGCCTCGTTCGAACAGGCGGACGCGCTTGCGGCCGACGGTCGGTGCAAGCCCTTCGACGCCGCGGCCGACGGCATCACCCGAGGGGAAGGCTGCGGCGTCGTGGTGCTCAGACGCCTCGCCGACGCCGTGCGCGACGGCGACAACGTCCTGGCGGTCATCAGGGGCACCGCGGTCAACCAGGACGGCAGGTCGGCGGGCCTCATGGCGCCCAATCCGACGGCGCAGGAGGCACTGCTGCGTGACGCCCTGCGCGACGCACGGATCGAAGCCACCGACCTGGACTACGTCGAAACGCACGGAACGGGAACCCTTTTGGGGGACCCCATCGAGGCAACGGCCCTGGGGTCGGTGGCCGGGCACGGCGACGTCCCGACCGGCCCTTGCTGATCGGATCGGTGAAGAGCAACCTGGGCCACCTGGAAGGCGCGGCGGGCATCGTCGGCCTGATCAAGACCGCGCTGGCCCTTCGCCACAGCCGTATTCCGCCCAGTCTGCACTTCCACAACCCCAACCCGCACATCGACTTCACGGCACTGGGCCTTCGCGTGGTCACCGAGTCGACCCGCTGGCCCACCCTGCGCAACCGGCCCGGACGGGCCGGTGTGTCCGCCTTCGGGTTCGGCGGCACCAATGCGCACGCGATCCTCGAGCAGCGGCAACCGCGGCCGCAGGACACCGTCGACGATCCCGGCGGAACTCCTGTCCGTGACGCCGCACATCCTCGTGGTCTCGGCACGCTCCGCCGATCGGCTGGCTGGCTGGCTCGCGGAGTGTCCGACTGGCTGGCCGGACCGAGCGGCGCGCGAACACCGCTGGAGGACCTCACCCTGGAACGTCGGGGGAGCATCGGTACGGAACCGTCTGCGCCGCGGTGGTGGGCCGCGACCGGTCCGCCGTCCGGGAGGGACTGCGCGCCCTCGGCGACCAGCGGCCGGCCCGGGGAGTCGTGTCCCCGCAGCCGTCCTTCGGATCGGGTGGCCGTCCAGGAGCGGGGCCCGTGTTCGTCTTCTCCGGCTACGGCACCCAGTGGGAAGGCATGGGCCGCCGCCTTCTGGCGGAGGACGCCGCCTTCGCGGACGCGGTCCGGTCCCTCGATCCGGACTTCGCCGCGGAGGCGGGCGGCCCGCTGAGCCGACTGATCGCCGATGGCGTGCCGCTCGCCGACGTGGCCCGGGTCCAGCCCTTGCTGTTCGGGATGCAGGTGGCACTCGTCCGGACATGGCGGGCCTACGGGGTCGAGCCGGCCGCGGTCATCGGGCACTCCATGGGTGAGGTCGCCGCTGCCGTCGCGGTCGGCGCTCTCGACGCCAGGGACGGCCTGCGGGTCGTCCTGCGCCGATCGGCCGGTCGGGGCCGTCGACCGGAGCAAGGTCGGCGCCATGGCCGCGGTCGAACTGGCAGGGGACGAGCGCGCCGAATTCCTGGCGCGCTTTCCCGGCGTCCGGATCGCCGTGGACGCCTCACCGCGGAGATGCACGGTGACCGGCCCCTCGGCCGTCGTCGCCGGCCTGCTCGCCGAACTGGAGGACCGGGGAAGCCCCGGCCGCCTGCTCGATGTCGGTGGTCCGCACACTCTCCCGCCGTGGAGCCGATCCTGCCCGAGCTTCGTTCAGCGCTCGCCGGCCTGCCCCATCGGCCCGCTGCCCTGCCCTGGTACGGGACGGTGTTCGAGGACCCCCGGCGGGTTCCCGCCGCCGACGAGGACTACTGGTGCGGCAACGCCCGCCGCCCCGTGCGCTTCCGTCAGGCGGTGGCCGCCGCCGCGGCGGACGGTTATCGCGTCTTCCTGGAGATCTCACCGCACCCCGTGGCCGGTCTGCCCCTACGGGAGACGCTCGACGACGCGGCGGGCGACGAGTGCCTGGTCGTCGCGTCGCTCCGCCGTGACAGCGACGAACCACTGGAACTGCGCACCTCCCTCGCCGCCCTGCATCTGGCCGGTCTCCAGCACGACTTCCGCCTGCTGTGGCCCACCGGGCGGCATGTCGCTGACCGAGCCGGCGTGCGGCAAGAACGTCATTGGGTGGACGGCACGACCCGAAGGCACGCCCGCCCAAAGAATACCGTTGCTCGGCGCCCGCCTCGACGTACCCGACACCCGCCGCACGATGTGGCGAGGCGACGTGGGTACGGGCGATCGGCACCACACGGACGGACAGGGATCGCCGGTTCCACTGCTGACCCTGGCCACGTGCGCGGCGCTGGTCCACGCCGCCGCGACCGAGATCTTCGCCGCCGAGGTCGACGAGATCGAGGTCCGCGACCTGGCGCTGGACCGCCTGCTGCCTCTGGGGAACAGCACCCCGTTGATCACCATGCTGGACCCGGTCGGTCCCGGCAGGGCGACCGTCAGCATCCACACCCGGTCGGCCGCGGGCCGTTGGCGGCGCCTGGCCGCAGCGGGGGTCCGGGTGGACGTACCGAACGCCCGCGGTACGCGCACCGAGCCCGACCCGGCCGCGTTCGCGGTCGAGTTCACCCTGCCGCCCGCTCCGGACGCTCCGGAGGTTTCGGCCGCCCCGGGGCGGTTCGATGCCGCGATGCTCGACGGATGCCTGCGCGCACCCACGTCGGCACCACGCGCCACGACGGCCGACGGCCGGCTCGTGGAGATCGCGCCGGACGCGATTCCGGTCGCGCTCAGGACGCTGCGTGTGAACACCGCCTCCACAGCGCCGGGCACGTGCCACGGAGGACCGTCACCCACCGGGGAGCACGGCAGTTGGTCGATCCGCCTGGAGGACGCCGACGGAGCCATGACCTTCGACGCCGACGGCGTAGTGCTGCGCGCGCCCGGCTCGGGCGAGACGGTTCCGGAACTGGACGGCGCCGTCTACGAGATCATCTGGGAGAGCACTCCGCTCGCCGTCGGGCGACCCGCCGAGCCGCGCGACTGGCTGCTGCTCACTGTCGACCGCGCGGACGGACCGGCCGCAGGAACCAACACACGGGAAACGGCACCGGAAACGCCTCAGGAGCCAACCCCGGAACGGCACCGGGCGGCAACCGGGCGACCGACCTGTGCGCCTCCCTGGAGTCGGCAGGCCAACGCGTCACTGTCCGCCACTGTGAACCGAACGCCGTGCGGACGGCGGTCTCCGCGTGGCGGAGAGACGTGGCCGATGGCGCCGCCTCGGCAATCGTCCTTCTGCGCACGGACCACCCCGCACGGGACACGGTCCTCACCACCACCTTCGTCGCACGTGAACTCGCCGCGGCCGAGGGGCCGGTGTCCCGACTGTTCCTGATCACTGATCGCGCGGCGCCCGTGACCCGGGAAGAGAAAGGTGACCCGGACCGCGCCTGCCTGCGCGGTCTGCTCCGGGTACTCGCGCTGGAGAACCCGGATCTGCGCCCGTGCCTGATCGACATCGACCGTTCGCCGGGGGCCGTGGGGGATCTCGCGCGCGAACTGCTCGGAAACAGCGACGCCGACCATGTCGCCTGGCGTGACGGCACCCGGTTCGCCGCGAGGCTGTCCCGCGTAGATCTCGGCGCGGAAGCCGTGGACGGCGCCGAAGTCTCAGGGGCCGCAGAAGTGCCATTCGCCCGTCCGGGTGGTGCGTACATCGTGACCGGTGGGCTCGGGGGTCTGGGCCTGGCCATGGCCCGCCGTCTCGCCGAGCGCGGGGCGGGCCGTCTGGTGCTGAACGGACGCCGCGGGCCGAGCGACGAAGCCGAGGCTGTGCTGGGGGAGTTGCGGGCGCTTGGCGCCGAGGTGGAGGTTGTGCGGGGTGACATCGCCGAATCCGGCATCGCCCTGCGTCTCGTGGAGACCGCTGTGTGCCACGGACATGCACTGCGCGGCGTCGCCCATGCGGCGGGTGTTCTGCGTGACGGCATGATCAACGGACTCGCACCAGATGATCTGGACGCGGTGTTCCGGCCCAAGGTCGACGGAGGCCGCCGTCTGGACGAGGCCACATCCGGCTACGACCTCGACTGGTGGCTGGTGTTCAGCTCCGCCGCCGCCCTTCTGGGTTCCCCCGGCCAGGCCGCGTACGCGGCGGCCAACGCCTGGCTCGACGCCGTGGTGCATCAACGACGGGCTCGCGGGGTAGTGGGCCAGGCCATCGCCTGGGGACCGTGGGCCGGGACCGGCGGTGCGCCGGACATGGCACGCCTCGCCCTTGATCCTGTCACCGTCGACGAGGGGCTCGACGCCCTCCAGGCGATCGTCGCCGCGGGACGCGCCTACACCGGTGTCGTACGCCTTGACCCAGACCGTGTCGTTCAGGCATTCCCCGGGATCGAGCTCGTGCCGTTCTTCGCCGGCCTCGTGAGCGGTGCCGCCGAAGGCACCACTGAAGGGTACGGCGTCGACGAGTTGCGCCAACTCGACAGCGACGCCGCCCTGACAGCGGTACGCCAACGCCTCGCCCAGCGAGTGGCAGCGGTCATGGGCTTCGCCGATCAGGAGATCGACATCACCGCGCCGCTCACCGAGCTCGGTCTCGACTCGCTCATGGCCGTGCGTATCCGCAACGCCGTCAAACAGGACTTCGGGATCGTCCTGCCGGAGAACCTGCTGCTGAGGGGAGGCACCCTGGACGAGGTGGCAGCGGCACTGCTGTCCGCGCTCGACCTGCACCCCAGCTCACCAGCGTCGGGCGAGAAGAACCGGACGGCCCCGCCCATCCCACGGAAGGTCCTGCCCCGGGACGCCGCCGAGCGACTGGTGGCCGGGGTGTGGGCACAGGTGTCGGGGGACCCGGCGGAAGGCGTCCACCGGGAACTGCCGGCGGTCCGGGACGACCCTGAGCGGTCCACCGCGCTCGCCGAGGGAATCCGAGCCCGGCTGCGGCGGCGGTTCCGCCCCGACCGTCGAGCAGATTCAGCGGAACCCCACGGTGGCCGCGGTGGCCGATCTGGTCCGGCCGGTGCTGGAAGGCAAGGCGGACGACTCGCCGCTTCGCGTCCTGCGAGACCCCGGGCCCCGGGCCGACCGGACTCCACTGTTCGTCTTCCATCCCGCGGGCGGCTCCACCAGCGTCTACCAGCCGCTGACCGATCTGCTGCCACCGGGCCAACCAGTCTTCGGGTTCGACCGGGTCGAGGCCCTGATGACGGTGGAGGACAAGGTCGAGCACTACCTCAGTCTCATGCGCCGGGCCCAGGCCGAGGGCCCCTACCACCTGCTCGGCTGGTCCTTCGGCGGATGCCTGGCCTACCAGACGGCCATCCGGCTGCGGGAACGCGGCGAGCACGTCGGATACCTCGGTCTCATCGACACCATCCTGCCCGCCGCGCTGCCGGGCCCCTCGTCCGACGAGATCCTCATGGAGCGGTTCGCGCGGTTCGCGGAGTACATCGAAACCGCCTACGGACACCCGCTGCGGCTGCCGTACGAAGAAATGGCGGCCATGGTCGAGGCGGACCAGATCGAGACCCTGATGCGTCATGTCGCCGAGGCCGGACTGGACATGAGCCCGGGCGTGCTGGAGCACCAGCGCACCTCGTACGTCGATGCCCGCATCGGGGAGCGCTATCGGCCGCGTCCGTGCCGGGAACGGGTCGTGCTGTACCGCGCGGGGCAGGACGCAGGTCCTGACGACCGCCATCGACCCCCGCTATCTGCGGGACGACGTCGACCTCGGATGGGCACCGTTGTGTCCCCGGCTCACGGTCGTCCCCGTGCCAGGCGATCATTTGTCGCTGATCGATCCACCCCACGTGGACGTCATCGCCGACCACCTGCGCGCCGCGCTGGACGACCACTCCTGACATCGACCTAAGGAAGAACTCGTGGCGTCCCAAGCGACACGCAGGCTCCGGCACCGGTGGCCGACTCCGCGACACCGCCCCCCGGGCGGGCTCAGGACCGGCTGGGCAGCGTCCCTCGCCGTCATCGTCACGCTCGTCACCACGCTGACGGCGGCCCCGGGCAGCGCCGCCACCGGCTCCGCTGCGGCGACCCCGGACCTCTCCGCGGCCCGGGCGCAGGACGGCGCCCACGTCGTCTCGGCCGTACCGGTCGGACCCGACGTGGTCGATCTGCGGATCTCCTCCCCGGCCATGCGCACCACGATGCCGGTCCGGGTGATCCTGCCGACGACCTGGTCCCGCACCCCGCACCGGGTATTCCCCACCCTGTACCTGCTGCAGGGCGCGAGCGACGACTACACGTCCTGGACCCGCGAGACCGATGTCGAGGAACTGGCGTCGCACTCGGACGTCATCGTCGCCATGCCGGAAGGCGGCAGGGCCGGCTTCTACACGAACTGGTGGAACTACGGACGCGAGGGCGGTCCCGACTGGGAGACCTTCCACACCGTGGAACTGCCGCAGATCCTTGAGCGGGGATATCGCGCGGACCACCGGCGCGCCCTGATCGGCCTGTCCGAAGGCGGACTCGGCGCCCTCGACTACGCGGCGCGCCATCCCGGGGAGTACCTCTTCGCGGGGTCCTTCAGCGGTGTCGTGGACCTCGACGATCCGAGCCTTCGGATGGGCATCGTCCTGACGTGCGTGCGTGAAGGCGTCGACCCGAGGCGCCTGTGGGGCGATCCGGTCAGGAACCGGGCCGTGTGGGACGCGCACAACCCGGCCCGCATGGTGAACAGGTTCCGGGGCGTCAAGGTGTACCTCTCCGCCGCCACCGGACTGCCCGGACCGCTCGACCCGAGCGTCCGCCTGGACGCGGGTCTGCTGGAGGCACCGACCTTCGGACCGACCGCCGCGTTCGCCGGCCGGCTGCGCCGGGCCGGAGTGGAGACCACCGTCCACCTGTACCTGGCCGGGACGCACTCCTGGCCCTACTGGCAGCGTGAACTCCACCTGGCCTGGCCGTCCGTACTCTCCGCTCTGGGGGCCGCCTCGTGAACGGCCCCTCGCCGCGAAGCACGGCGCAGCGACTCGCGGAATTCGAGCGCCGCCACGCGGAGCAGGGCCCCGCCGCCGACCGCCAGCACGGCAAGGGCAAGCTGACCGCCCGCGAGCGCGTCCACGCACTGCTCGACGACGGCTCGTTCGTGGAGCTGGACGCGATGGTCCGGCACCGGTGCCACGACTTCGGCATGTTCGAGCGCAGACCGCCGGGGGACGGCGTGCTGACCGGCTACGGCACCGTGAACGGACGTCAAGTCTTCGTCTTCGCCCAGGACTTCACGGTCTTCGGGGGAAGCCTGGGCGAGATGTACGGACAGAAGGTGGTCAAGGTTCTGGACCTGGCCTTGCGCACCGGCTGTCCGGTGATCGGCTTCAACGACTCCGGCGGGGCGCGCATCCAGGAGGGGGTCGAATCGCTCGCGCTCTACGCGGAGATCGTCAAGCGCCACGTCCAGGCGTCCGGGGTCGTCCCGCAGATCTCGCTGATGCTGGGACCGTGCGCCGGCGGGGCCGTCTACGCGCCCGCCATCACCGACGTCATCGTGATGGTCGAGGGGATCTCGCACATGTTCGTCACGGGGCCGGACGTGCTGCGTTCCGTCACCGGGCACTCGGTGAGCCGGGAGGAACTGGGCGGGGCGGTCGGACACAACACCGTGTCAGGCGTCGCCCATTACCTGGCCCGGACCGAGAAGGACGCCTTCGCGTACACGAGGGCGCTACTGGGCTATTTCCCCTCCAACAACATGGAGGAGCCGCCGCAGTACCCGGACGCGAACGGCTACGGCGTGAAGGAGTCCGCCACGGGTCTCGACAGTCTCGTTCCCGACGACCCGCGCCAGCCGTACGACATGCACGATGTGGTGTCCGCCGTGCTTGACGAGGGCGATCTGCTCGAGATCCAGGCGCTGTTCGCCCGGAACATCATCTGCGGCTTCGGCCGGGTCGAGGGCCGGAGCGTGGGGGTCGTCGCCAACCAGCCGCTGCACGGGGCCGGCGCGCTGGACATCGACGCCAGCGAGAAGGCGGCCCGGTTCATCCGCATGTGTGACGCCTTCCACGTCCCCGTGCTCACGTTCGTGGACGTGCCGGGCTTCCTGCCCGGCCTCGAACAGGAGATGTCGGGGATCATCCGGCGGGGCGCCAAGCTGATCTACGCCTACGCCGAGGCCACGGTTCCCATGGTGACCGTCGTCACCCGGAAGGCATACGGCGGCGGATACGGGGTCATGGGCTCCAAGCACCTCGGGACCGACATCAACTTCGCCTGGCCGACGGCCGAGATCGCCGTCATGGGCGGCGAGGGCGCGGTCGGGGTGCTGTACAAGGAGACACTCCGGCGATCCGACGACCCGGAAGCGGACCGGGAGCAACTGCGCGTGGAGTACGAGCACTCACTGTGCCATCCCTATGTCGCGGCCGAGCACGGCTACATCGACTTGGTGATCAGGCCACGCGACACCCGGTCCCACATCGCGAGCGCGCTCCGCATGCTGCGCACGAAGCGCGTCACCACGCCGCCGCGCAAGCACGGGAACATCCCGCTGTGAGGCGCGCACCGGTCAGACACGTCGCCCACCGGGACCTCCAGGCCGTGGACGACAGGTGAACATGTCGAGGAGGGAGCCATCGTGCGCAAGGTGCTCATCGCCAACCGCGGTGAAATCGCAGTCCGCGTCGCCCGTGCCTGCCGGGATGCCGGGATCGCCGGCGTAGCCGTCTACGCGGATCCGGACCGCGACGCAGCTCATGTCCGCGCGGCCGACGAGGCGTACGCACTGGGCGGCGACACCCCGGCAAGCAGCTATCTGGACATCAAGAAGGTGCTGTCCGCGGCCGCCGAGTCCGGGGCCGACGCGGTCCACCCCGGCTACGGCTTCCTGTCGGAGAACGCCGACTTCGCCCAGGCCGTCCTGGACGCCGGCCTGACCTGGATCGGACCGCCCCCGCAGGCCATCCGCGACCTCGGCGACAAGGTAGCGGCCCGTCACATCGCCCAGCGCGCCGGCGCCCCCCTGGTCGCCGGCACCCCCGACCCCGTCACCGGCTCCGACGAGGTGGTCGCGTTCGCCAAAGAACACGGCCTGCCGATCGCCATCAAGGCCGCCTTCGGCGGCGGCGGCCGCGGCCTGAAAGTCGCCCGCACCCTCGAAGAGGTCCGGAACTGTACGACTCCGCCGTCCGCGAGGCCGTCGCCGCCTTCGGCCGCGGCGAGTGCTTCGTCGAGCGCTACCTCGACCGTCCCCGGCACGTCGAGACCCAGTGCCTGGCCGACACCCACGGCAACGTCGTGGTCGTCTCCACCCGCGACTGCTCACTCCAGCGCCGCCACCAAAAACTCGTCGAGGAGGCCCCCGCACCCTGGCTGTCCCCCGAACAGAACGCCCAGCTCTACACCGCGTCCAAGGCCATCCTCCGCGAGGCCGGCTACGTCGGCGCGGGCACCTGCGAATTCCTCGTCGGCCAGGACGGCACGATCTCCTTCCTGGAGGTCAACACCCGCCTCCAGGTCGAGCACCCCGTCACCGAAGAGGTCTCCGGCATCGACCTGGTCCGCGAGATGTTCCGCATCGCCGACGGCGAGGCCCTCGGCTACGACGACCCGCCACTGCGCGGCCACTCCTTCGAGTTCCGGATCAACGGCGAGGACCCCGGCCGCGGCTTCCTGCCCGCACCCGGCACCGTCACCCGCTTCGCCCCGCCCTCCGGCCCCGGCGTACGCCTGGACGCGGGCGTGGAATCCGGCAGCGTCATCGGCCCCGCCTGGGACTCCCTGCTGGCCAAACTGATCATCACCGGAGCGACCCGCGAACAGGCACTCCAGCGCGCGGCCCGGGCACTGGCCGAGTTCGAGGTGGAGGGCATGGCGACCGCCATCCCCTTCCACCGCGCGGTGGTCACCGACCCCGCGTTCGCACCGGAAAAGGGCCCCTTCACCATCCACACCCGCTGGATCGAGACCGAGTTCGTCAACACCATCCCCGCCTTCGCCGGCGCCGCGGTGGACGACGACGAAACCCCCGGCCGCGAGACCGTCGTGGTCGAGGTCGGCGGCAAACGCCTGGAAGTCTCACTCCCCGCCTCACTCGGCATGACCCTGGCCCGCACCGGCCTCGCCGCCGGCGGAGCGATCGGGTCGGTACCGAGGCCGCCGCGGTTCGAGCCCACCGACAGCGAGACCATGCCGCCGACCGACGGCGCCGTGACCTCGCCGATGCAGGGCACCATCGTCAAGGTGGCCGTGGAGGAGAACCAGCAGGTGGCGGAAGGAGACCTGATCGTCGTCCTGGAGGCCATGAAGACGGAGCAGCGGGTGACGGCGCCGCACGCCGGCACGGTCAAGGGACTGCGGGCCGCCGTCGGCGCGCGGATCGCTCCCGGCACCGCCATCTGCGACGTCATCTGCTGAACGGCCGGACCGCACCCAGGGGTCTCACCCGTACGTCGCCCGCTTCCAGCCACTCCTGAAATTCGCGAACGACTGCTTCCATCCTGAAATGCACCAGCCGATCCTGGAAATGCTTCAGGTATTTCAGGCTCAGATCGGAGCGGAGCCGCCCAATGAGTTCGACGGCCTCCTTCGCCGTATCACACGCCTCCTCCAGCCTGCGCGCCTGAATATGGGCCGTGGCAAGCAGCAGCAAGTCGATGGTACGCCGGCGTACCCGGTGGTCCGGGTGTCCGATGAGTGCCTCCTCCGCTTTACGGGCCGCCAGCACGGGCCTTTGGAGGTCGACGTAGCAGTGGGCCAGCTCATCCGCCAGATAGGCTCGGTCGAAGTGGGCGATCCAGGTGGGATCGCTGTCGGGATCGGCCCGTTCGAGGGCGTCGACCGCCCTGCCCGCGGCGAGGTCGTGTGCGTGATGGTCTCCCATCAGGGCATAACCGCGCGCCTCGGCCGCATAAAGACAGGACTGGACGGTCAGCGTGATCCGGCCACGGGTGCCTTCCTGGGCGGCCCGAGCCAGTTGTGTCACTTCGCGAGGATATCCCGCCGCGGCGGCCAGATGACCCATACCCGCCGCCATGACGTATCCCCCCAATCCCCTGTCCTCCGCGGCCTGAGAAAGGCGTAGCGCCTGCACGTAATAGCGCAGGGCCAGGGCGACATTTCCGTCGTCGATCGCCATGTAGCCCACAAGTTCGGTCAGGCGGGCTGCCGCGGCGCACAATTGGCGACCCTCCCTCTCTCCATAACTTCCCTTGAACAGGGAGGAGACGACGCTGTTGAGGTAGTGCATGGCCATCGGACGCACATGGCCGCTGCCGTGCCGGTGGTCGAGATCGCCCATGTACTCCGTGGCTCGCACCACCAATTCGATATCCGCCTGGCTGACGCGCTCGCCACCCGTGCGTGACACCTCCAGGTCCGCGGCGGCAATCAGCCAGTCCCGACTGGGCCCGAGCAGGGCGGAAACCAGTACACCCGAGCCGGACAGAAAATTACGACGGTTGGCGTCGCTCTGCCAGAGGGAACATGCCTGGTCCACGGCCTGCGCAAAGTCAGAGGTGAACGTCAGACCTACAGCGGAGGCTTCGTGCCGCCGGCCGCCCGTCATGCCGATCTCGTCGACCGATACGACGCGGCCGAGTTTCTCGCCCAGAACCTCGGTCATGATGAAGGGCGTCATACCACGTGGCTGTTGACCCCGAAGCCAGCGGCTCACCGATGTCTTGTCGTACCGCAGGTCGAGTCCGCGCTCGGCTCCGCGCAAGTTGACCCTGCGGGCCAGTCCGTTGTTGGAGTAGTTCGCTTCATCGATGAGTGCCTGCAATCGTCCGTTGGGCTCCCGTCCAACGATACGTCGAGCCGCCATCTTGATATCCCTACCGGTAGTCAAATTCCAGACACGCCATGGCGCGGCGCTGTTCTTCCCGGCTCATCTCTCGACAGGGCACTAATGATGGCATATGCCCTAGGAGGTTGTCGAGTGCGATCTCATGTTTCGATAGTTGACACATGAGGCATATTTTCCGAGCTCAAATCAGTGAATTCTTAACATGTGGATAGACGCGTCAAGCTGCTGATCCGACAACGCGCACTTATCGAACGAGGGTCGCCGCCTCGGTGATCAGGCTCTTCCAAGCGGGGCCATCCGCCGAAACTCCGTGGTCGGCGAAGCTCTCCTGCACAGGTACGCGAAACGCGAGAAAAGCCGGCCCGGGCCGATGACCGCACAAGCGTGCGGGAGAGAAGCCTTCTGCGGCCACAGCCGTACCGTCCGTCGGGGTGCAGCTCCCGGGGGTTACGGCGTGGGCATCACCATTCCACAGGCACCATGGCGATCAGGCGGCATCAGATCCGACATACCGTGAACGTCGCCGAAAGATTACTCTCGGACACTCCGGGGAGGCAAGTCGCCGTATACGGCCCCGCCCTTTTCCCGGTCCGGCCGGATGTCCATTCCGAGGTGAATATAGGATCTAAGAACAGACGTCGCCGTCGTCCTCGCCTTTGCTCCGCCGGGCCGCCCAGTTCCGGAACCGGGCGTTCTGCCAGCCGATGGCCTGCTCTATCTGCTCAGGTGTCAGGCCGGTCTCACGCGCCAGAGCCGCTTGGTCCATGCCCTCGGGATGGGCCTGCATCGACCGGACGATCTTGCCCGTCCACAGTTCCTCGTCGACGAACGGCTTGTCCCGGTACTTCTCCCGCAGCTCGGCCAAGTGCTCGCGCGAGCAGGCCACGACCACGCGCTTCCCGTCGAACATCGCCTCGCGCGCGTGGATGGCCGAGGAATCCGGCACAAGATCGTAGACCTCGGACTTGTCCAGGATCACCGCCCGGCACACGGCACACAGCTCGGGCGGGGCAATGTCACCGACCTCATCGTGGTCGTCGCTATCCGTCACATGCCATCTCTACCCGGGGATGTCCGCGTACAAGTGAACGCACACGACCACGTACGGATGACAGTGGCGCTGCAGGACGTGACATCCCTTGTAGGTGATCGGACTGCGTCGGCCGGGGGGCGGAGCGGCGGCGGCAGGTGTTGTGGCGGTGTGGCCGGCGCCGTCGCTCCTGCTCTCCGCCCCGCGCGCCCCGGCCGGCGCCGCGCGATGCAGGCCCCATGCCCGCCAGGTTCAGAGCAGGGCGCCGATCACGGTGACGAGGAAATCGGACAGGGAGGCAAGTACCGAGGTCAACAGCACGGGATGTC
This sequence comes from uncultured Actinomycetota bacterium, assembly GCA_963820715.1. GTDB lineage: Bacteria > Actinomycetota > Actinomycetes > Streptomycetales > Streptomycetaceae > Actinacidiphila. The sequence goes on from CAWGAU010000020.1 coordinate 483,017, forward strand.
ACATCCTTCTTCTCGACGCTCTCTATGGGTCCTGATGCGGGCCCACGGTCCTCCTAGCCCTTTCCTGTCGAAGAGATTAAATACCAAAATATGGCATTGTTCGCCCCATTGGCTCACGAGATGGGGCGGTCCGGGCGGACTCCCGAGCAGCCCCGCGGACCCGGGGAGCGGTGCGCACCATGGAGTCCGGCGGGCTGCCGGCGTGCTGGGGCCGCGGCGGGTCGAGAAGTCGGTGGTATCGCTCGTTCCGCGCTCTCTCGCGGCACCTGCCCTTCTGGCATGATGCGCTGTCAGTGGCCGGAGAGGTCCGTGGTGTTCGCAGGGAGGGGCCGTGTTCGACGTCCTGGAGCCGGAGGACCCGCGGCAGGTGGGGCGGTACCGGATCGTGGCGCGGGTCGGTGCGGGCGGCATGGGCCAGGTGTACTTGGGGCGTTCGCCCGGTGGGCGTCCGGTCGCGGTCAAGGTGGTGCGTCCGGAGCTGGCCCGGGACGGGGACTTCCGGCGGCGTTTCGCCCGTGAGGTGGCGGCCGCGCGCAGGGTGAACGGGGCCTTCACCGCGGGTGTCGTCGACGCCGACCCCGACGGTTCCCCGGCGTGGCTGGCGACCGTCTACGTGTCAGGTGTGCCGCTGGGGGAGGCGGTCGCCCGGCACGGGCCCTGGCCGGCCGGGTCGGTACTGGCGCTCGGCGCGGGGCTGGCCGAGGCGCTGGAGGCGATCCATGCCGCGGGCGTCGTCCATCGTGATCTGAAGCCCTCCAACGTGCTGCTGGCCTCGGACGGTCCCCGGGTGATCGACTTCGGGATCTCCTTCGCGAGCGAGGCCAGCGCGCTGACCCACACCGGGATGACGATCGGCACCCCCGGCTTCATGTCCCCGGAGCAGCTCACCGGCCGGCCGGTCGGACCCGCCAGTGATGTCTTCTCGCTCGGAGCCGTACTGGCCTACACGGCCGTGGGCATCGGCCCGTTCGGCACCGGCACCCCGCACGCCCTGCACTTCCGGGCGGTGTACGAGCAGCCCGACCTGGACGCCCTGCCGCCCGTCCTGCGGGAGATCGTGGCGGCCTGCCTGGCCAAGGAACCCGATCAGCGGCCGACCGTGGCCGACCTGCTCCAGCGGATGACCGCCCCGGCCGACGGAGAGGCGGCAGACGCGACGCTCCTGCTCGCCGAGCCCGGCTGGATGCCCGACGCGGTCAACCGGCTCGTCCACGACAAGGCGGCCGGCGTACTGCCGCGCACCCCGGCCCGACCACACCCGACGCTCCCCCCGCAGCACCGGGAACACCTTCCGAGCCGCCGCGGAAACCCTCCGAGCCGGCGCAGCCGCCGCACCCGCGGACCGAACTCGACGTCCCGGACCCTCCCGCCCCGGGCCGCGGCGTGCACGAGGCACCCACCCGGACCGCGGACCACGCCGCCCCGGGCACCCTCGACCTTTCCGCGCCGGCGCACCACCCGGCCGGACCGGACGACCAGGCCGGACCGGCACCCTCGCCGTACCCGGACCCCGTCGACACCCCGCCCCTCCCCTCACGGCGCCGCGCCCTGCTCGCGCTGACCGGTACCGCTCTCGCCGTCGGAACCGTCGTCGCGACCTGGAAGCTCACCGACGGCGGCTCCGGCTCGGCGGGCTCACCCTCCGCCGGGCAGCCGAACCCCACCACGCCGCGGCCCGTCCGCACCACGCCCCAGCCCATCCGGACGCCGGGCCAGAAGATATGGGCCTTCTTCATAGGCAGTGGAGATTTCGCGGGCGGCCCGGTGATCTCGTCGCCTGCCGTGGCGAACGGCGTGGTCTACACCGGCAGCAACGACAAGAACCTGTACGCGGTGAATATCGCCACGGGCAAGCGGCGTTGGGCGTTCCCCACCGGCAACGTCGTGCAGTCCTCGCCGGCCGTCGCGAACGGAGTGGTCTACTTCGGCAGTACCGACGACAACCTGTACGCGCTGGACGCCGCGACGGGCCGGAAGCGCTGGGCCTTCCGCACCGGCGACATGGTGGACTCGTCCCCGGCCGTGGTCGACGGCGTGGTCTACGTGGGCAGTTACGACAACCACCTGTACGCGGTGGACGCGGCGACGGGCAGGAAGCGCTGGGAGTTCCGCACCGGCGACTTCGTGGACACGCTCCCGGCCGTGGTCGGCGGCGTCGTCTACGTCGTCAGTTATGACGGCTCCCTGTCGGCGGTGGACGCCGCGACGGGCAAGAAGCGCTGGGACTTTCACGCGGGCTTCAGACGCGTCACCGGTCGTGGCGGACGGTGTGGTCTACGTCGGCAGCGACAACCACTACCTGTTCGCGGTGGACGCGACGACCGGCAGGAAGCGTTGGGCCTTTCCCACGGGCGGCGGTGTGCACTCGTCCCCGACGGTCGTGGACGGTGCGCTCTACGTCGGCAGTGACGACAACATGCTGTACGCGCTCCAGACGTGACGGCTGGCTCCTCATCGAACACTGCGCCCAGGGCGTCGACATCCGGGTCAGGAGGCTCTGCCAGGTCGACGCCGGCTGTTACCGGGAGCGCTCGCTCCAGCAGGTCCGCGATGCCGGCGACTACGGGGTGGTGTTGGGGGGTGTTGGGGTAAGTATCCGTGGTCGTGGTGTGGGGGGTAAGTCCGGCGTTCCAGTCGAGTTGGAAGCGCTGGAAGATTTCGGCGCGTACGCGGTGGAGGGGGAGGGAGGCGCCGGGGAGGAGGAGTACGACGGTGGCGCCCATGAGCATGGCGCGCAGGAGTCGGTATTCCTGTTCGGGGTGGGGTGCTCCCCAGCGCTGGACGGTGTCGCGCAGCAGGGTCGCGAGTCGTTGTTGTTCGGGGCAGCGGAGGAATCCTTCTTCTTCGAGGATGGATGCCATGTGGGTGCGCATGAGGGTGGTGTGGGTCTGGGTGAGGGCGAGGATGGCGTCGATGGCCCGGGCGAGGACCTGGGGTCCTTCGTCGGCGCGTGGCTCTTTTCCCAGTGCTGTGGTGAGTTCTTGGTTCATGAGGCGGTGGACGGCGGACTGCAGGAGCGCGCGTTTGCCGGAGTAGTAGTAGGAGACGAGGCCGCGTGCTGATCCCGCGCGTTGGGTGATGTCGGCGAGGGTGGTGGCGTCGTATCCGCGTTCTTCGACGAGTTCGATGGTCGCCTGGAGGAGTCGGTCGCGGGAGCGCCGGCGCATGGCTTCGTTGACCGATGCGCTGCGAGGCGACATGCTGGACTCCTTGAGTTGACTGGCTGAGAGCCAATATACTCATCGTGGCTCGCCGGACTGTGGTCCGGGCGGGTGTTACGGGGGCCGAACGCCGGCCCCGGCGATGCGGGGGATCGCCGGGGCCGGCGTTCGCCGTAACAGCCCCGACGGGGCGACCGCGTCAGAGCCGTCGTCACCCTTGCCTGTGATGCCGACCGTCGCTGCGTCAGCGAGGCCGTCCGTTCTCCCGGCATCGAATGGAAAGCGTTCGTCCGTCCGCCGACCGGTCAGGAGGGCGCGCCGGCCAGGACCTCCACCTTGCCGGTGTCGAGCGAGTAGTAGGCGCCGACCACGGCAAGGGCGTTCTTGCGCACGAGTGGGGCGAGGTCGTCGTTGGAGCGCAGATCGGCCGCGGTCAACCTGACCTGGGCGCGGGCCATGGTCTCGACCGGGTCGGCGCCGCCTTCCCGGAGGGCCTGCTCGTACGCCGGCTGGAGGGCCCTGACGATCGCCTGCAGGTTGCCGGGCAGCGGTTTGCCGTCACGAAGGGACTTGTACGCCGCCTCGACGGCGCCGCAGCGCTGGTGGCCCAGCACGACGACGAGCGGGGTGCCGCTCGTCATGGGCCCGTACTCGACAGAACCGGTGACCACCGGCTCGATCGCCTCCCCGCCGGTGCGCATCACGTACAGGTCGCCGAGCCCGGTGTCGAAGAGGAGTTCGGGCGGCACGCGGGAGTCGATGCACGAAAGGACCGAACCGAACGGCTCCTGCTCCTGGGCCACGAGCTGACGCCGGTCCGGGTCCCGGTCGGGGTGGTGGAGGTCTCCGCTGACCCAGCGCCTGTTGCCTTCCACCAGTCTCGCGAATGCCGCGGCGGGTGTGGTCGGCCGCGCCGGCGGCGAGGAACCGGTGGCCGGCGTGGAGCCGTTCGCCGGCGTGGCGGCGCTGGTCGTCGAGCAGCCCGCGAGCGCGACCGTGGCGCCCGCGAGCCCGCCGACCAGCAGCGCTCTACGATCCGGACGCCCAACTCTGTCCATCGGTCGTTCCCCTCGATGCCGCTCAGCCACGCCCTCTGCCTTGACCAGGCCGATTGTCCGGTGCGGTGCGGGTGACCCGGCAGCAGGCGCATGCGGGCGCGGCCCACATTGCCGCAGATGGCCCACAGATCCGGCCCGGACGGCGGGCGCGAGCGCCTGATCCCGAGGCCCACTCCGCCCCGACGGCCCCCGAAAGCTGTTGTGGCGCGCCCCGCGGCTGCGGAGGATGACGGGGTGACCTTCGTCAACGTTCGCGGCGGCCCCGAAGACGGCCCGTACCCGTGCCCGTGCTGCCGATACGTCACGCTCGGCGAACGCAGCGCGTACGAGATCTGCCCGGTGTGCTTCTGGGAGGACGACGGGCAGGACGACCACGACGCGGACGAGGTGCGCGGCGGCCCCAACCGCGGGTTGAGCCTGACCGGGGCCCGGCACAACTTCGCACGGCTGGGGGCGAGCGACGCGCGGCGGGCGGAATTCGTCCGCGCCCCGCTTCCGGAGGAGCACCCGCCGCGCTGACACGACGCCGCGCCGGACGCGCCACGATTCCCGTGCGCCGCTACGGCGCCTCCGAGGGCATCGGCCCCGCCGCTTCCGGGCTGCGCGGCTCGGGCATCCCGAGGCCCGGGTCCGCGGCCTCGGGCGATGCTTCCGGACGGATCGTCAGATCGGTCTCGTCACCGCTGACTTGCAGACGCGCCCTGACCGACTCCCGCTCCACGCGCCACACTTCCGCAGGTCCCCGGCGCTGGGCGCCGCGCAGCGTCCGCGGCAGGATCGCGGCGATCAGCCCCGACGTCGCCATGCCCAACAGGCCGACCACGACGGCGAGTTTCGTCCAGAGCGACACCTGCGGCAGGACGAACACCGCGATGTCCAGGCCGAAGGACGCGGCGCTGACCACCGTCAGTGCGGCGGCGACCCGGTTGAGGCGGGTGTCGAGGGCCTCGGCGCGTTCGGAGGCGGCCGCGGCCAGCGAGGTGCTGACGTAGCCGAGGAGTTTGTCGGCCCGCTCCTGGGTGTCGTCGAGGCCGATGAGCCGGCGCGCGGAGAGGTAACTGGCCCGGTGCGCCTGGGCGGACTCCACGCGGTAGCTGTCGAGGTGGTGGAAGTCGGCCCACAGGCCGTCGAGGAAGCGCCGGAAGGCGTGCACGTCGGTGTTCTCGGGGTTCGCGTGCGCGAGGTCGGCGAGCACCCAGCGGCCGGCGATGAGCGCGCCGGTGAGCAGGGACTGCTGCGCGACGGCGATGTCGGTGGGCTCGGTCATCGTCAGCAGGTCGCCCAGCGGCGTCGCGGGGTCGCGGTCCCAGGCGTACGTGTACGGCAGCAGGACGCGGCAGTTGGGCCCGGCGATGAGCGGGGGGACGCGGGCGTCCGGCTGCCAGGGCGGGTCGGGCGTGACGAAGTGGCAGTTGTAGCGGGCCGATCGGCGGTCGATCGGTGAACGGTCGCCGGCCAGCGCGAGGTCGGGGCGCAGCGCGATGCCGTCGACCAGGCCGCTGGTCACCGCGGCCGCCAGCACGGCGGTCAGGATCGGGGCGTCCGCCTCGCGCAGCACCTGGTTGATCTTGGCGTCGAGCGTGTCGAGTTCGGGCAGGGCGAGGTCGCGCAGGTCCTGTTCGTGGCGCAGCGCGTAGATCACCAGGACGGTGCCGGCGGTGAGGATACGGGCGTGGCAGGCGACGATCTCCGTCCCCGGCAGGGTGATCGCGGCGCCGATGATGGCGGTGAGGTCCAACTCGACGGTGCTGTCCGGGTTGTACGTCAGCGAGCCCAGCACCCCGGTGGAGGGCCGCAGTTCGCCGAATCCCGGCACCTCGACCCGTTCGGTGGTGATGGCGGGGGACCGGTGGTGCAGCGGATAGGCCCGGCTCTGGAGGTGGAGTACGGGGATCGGTAAGGGGGTCGGCGCGGCCGGCGCTCCCGCGGCCGGTCGCGCGGCCGGTACGGCGCCCGGTCCGGTGTCCGGTGCGGTTCGCGGGCCGCTCCCCGTCCCGCTCATGCCGGGGACCCGGTCCGCCCGCGCGCGCCCCAGGACACGGCCACGTACTCCGGGATCAACTCGGACTCGGGGACGTCGACCCGTTGCAGGTAGCGCAGTTGGAGGTCGCTCGGGCCGAGGTCGGTGACGGGCTCGCCCAGCAGCGCGGCCAGTTCGGCGTGGGTCAGATAGCTGGCGTCCTCCGGGACCGAGCGGCTGCGGAACCAGTCGCGCTGCCGGGCCAGCACCGTGCTGCCGGACGCGGCGGCGGGCCAGTAGCTGACCGCGGTGACGGCGGTCGTGCCGAACTCCGCGCCCAGCCGCACGACTTCGCGGGCCTGTTCGGCCGGCAGGTAGAAGAGCACGCCCTCGGCGACGTACGCCACCGGCCGTCCGTCGGCGACCTTGCGGACCTCGCGGGCCAGCGCCGCCCGGTCGGCCGGATCGGCCAGGTCGGCGGCCACATGGCGGACGTCACGGGCCGATACGGCGCCGGACGCCACCAGTTCGCCGGCCCGCCGCCGCTTCGCGTCGACCATGTCCGGCAGGTCCACCTCGAAGGCCACCGGGAACGGCAGCAGCCAGGGATAGGACGAGAAGCCGGCCCCGCAGACGACCAGGACGGTGTCCGGGTCCTCGCGCAGTGCCTGGGCCAGGGTGTCGGCGATGTACCGGCCGCGCAGCGAGACGACCAGGTCGTCGTACGGGTAGACCGCGTCCGAGAACTCCTGCCACAGCGCCCGGACGGCGGGCCGCTCGCCGTCCGGCATCCAGGCGGCCGCCAGGCCGTCCTGCGCGAGCGTGGATCTGCGCGCCCGCGATTCGTTGACCAGATAGGCGGTCAGTTCGACTCCACCCTGCATGTGCTCGCTCAGCCCCCATGTTCGTGAACCGCCGCCCGTGGCACGGTCTATGACGTGCCATCACGTCCCGTTCGCCTCCTTCGTACCATCGCGCCACGGGGTGCGCGCAAGGGGAGGCCGTTTCGAAGGAGGCGCCGTCAGGGGGTGTGGGCCGAGGTCAGCGGCAGGTCAGGAAGGCGAGCCGGGGCCAGGCGCGGCGGATGGCGGGGTCGAGGGCCCAGACCGTGGTGGACGCGGTGAACAGGAGGGCGAGCGAGGCGAAGATGTAGGCGACCGAGGGGCCGAGGTCGGTGATGCCGTCCTTCGTCCACGGGAGGTGGAAGGCTTCGGCGGCCGACCAGATGCCGAACGAGAAGACCGCGCTGCCGATGAAGACGGCGCGGGAGAAGGCGCCGAGGACCAGGAAGAGCGCGATGAGGGTCTCGACGATCGCGGTGCCGACCGCGAAGGCGGTGGGCTGGGAGGTGCCGGCCCAGTGCCACAGCTCGATCCACTGGTGCAGCACGGGGGTGTGGACGGTGGCGCCCTTGCCGAGTTCGTCGCCGAGGGTCTGGCCGTGGACGAAGCCGGGGAGCCACTTGAAGGACGCGTCGATCGCCCACACCAGGCCGAAGCCGATGCGGACGGCGGCGGCGCCGCGGGCGCGGGCGGGGTCGGGCGCGGTGAGCGGGAGGGGTTCGGCGGCGGCAGCGGTGGCGGTCACGGGGAGCGGTCCGATCTGTGCGGGGAGGGAGTGGAGAAGAAGGGGACGGGCTGAGCGCACTTAGGTTAGGCATGCCTAAGTTACTTTTTCAATGTGACGCATGCCGCACGTGCCGCGCTGAACAGGGGCGCGGCGCCGTCCGTACGTTCCGCACCGCGCTCGGGCCCCGTACGACGACGAGAGCGCCCCGCGGATTCTCAGAGTTTTCACAGAAACGGCCAAGGCTGCTCTCATAGCCCGCGCACAGGGTGGTCAGCATGCCTTCCACCTCTTCGGCGACGGCCCGCACCACGCCCGCCGCCCACCACGCCCCCACCGCTCCCGCCGTCCCCGCGCCCTCGCCGGCCGGCGACCTGGCCCGTCCGGACGGCTCGCCGGTCCGCGTCCTGGTCGTGGACGACGAGACCCCGCTCGCCGACCTGCTCTCGATGGCCCTGCGCTACGAGGGCTGGCAGGTCAGGACCGAGGCCGACGGCGCCGGCGCGCTGCGCGCGGCCTGCGAGAGCCGGCCCGACGCCGTCGTCCTGGACGTGATGCTGCCGGACATGGACGGGCTCGAAGTGCTCGCCCGGCTGCGCCGCCAGACCCCGGACGTGCCCGTGCTGTTCCTCACCGCGAAGGACGCGGTCGAGGACCGGATCGCCGGGCTCACGGCGGGCGGCGACGACTACGTCACCAAGCCGTTCAGCCTGGAGGAGGTGGTGGCCCGGCTGCGCGGGCTGCTGCGCCGCTCGGGCGCCGCGTCCGCGCGCAACGAGTCGATGCTGGTCGTCGGCGACCTCGTGCTCAACGAGGACAGCCACGAGGTGAGCCGCGGCGGGACCAACATCCACCTCACCGCTACCGAGTTCGAGCTGCTGCGCTACCTGATGCGCAACCCGCGCCGTGTGCTCAGCAAGGCGCAGATCCTGGACCGCGTGTGGTCGTACGACTTCGGCGGCCAAGCCAACGTCGTCGAGCTGTACATCTCGTACCTGCGCCGCAAGATCGACGTCGGCCGGCCCCCGATGATCCACACCCGGCGCGGCGCGGGCTACCTGATCAAGCCCGGCGAACCGGTGTGAGCGCGCCCGCGGGGCCGGACCGGCGGACCCCCGCGGGGCCGACCGCCGACCGCACCTCCACTCCCAACGCCCGCACCCCGCGGGGAAGTACGGGCACCCGGCCGGGAAGTACCCGCGCCGCGGGCGGAAGTAGCCATGCCCCGGACGCGCCGGACCCGGACCCGGCCGAGAAGGCGCCCCCTCCCCCTGACACGAACCCGCCCCGCCCCCGCCGCCGCTGGTCCCTGCGCCGCCGCCTGGTCGCCTCCTGCGTGGCCCTGGTCGCCGTCGTCTGCGCGGTGATCGGCGCGGTGACGATCTTCGCGCTGCACGACTTCCTCTACGGCCAACTGGACGCCAAGGTGCACGACACGGCGGCGCGGCTGTCAGGACCGCCGGGCGGCCGGTCCGGCCCGGACGGCGCGGGCGGCCCCGTGCCGCGCGGCGTCAGAGGCGCGGGACCGGGCAACCTGCCCTTCGGGTTCCTGATGGGCGGCGGCCAGCCCGGGGAGACGGTCGGCGCGACCGTCGCCGCCGACGGCACCGTCACCAAGGCCGCGGTGAGCGCCACCGACTCCGGTTCCGCCTCCGCCACCACGGGCCAGTTGGGCGCCGACAGCCTCACCGCCCGGCAGGCCGCCACCTTCGCCGCCGTCCCCCGCGACGGCAAGCCGCACACCCTGCACATCCCGGGCCTCGGCACGTATCGCGTCGAGGCGGCGGCCCCCGCCGCCGACGGCAGCACCGTGCTCGTCGGGCTGACCACGGCCAACACCGAGGACACCCTGTCCACCCTGATGTGGGTGGAGGTGTCGGTCACGGCGGCCGGCCTGGTCGCCGCCGGACTGGCGGGCGCCGCCCTGATGCGGATCGCCCTGCACCCCCTGCGCCGGCTCGCCGCGACGGCCACCCGGGTCTCCGAACTGCCGCTGCACCGGGGCGAGGTGGCCCCGCTGGAACGGGTACCGGACTCCGTCACCGACCCGCGCACCGAGTTCGGCCAGGTCGGCGCGGCCCTCAACCGCATGCTGGGCCACGTCGGTTCGGCGCTGCACGCCCGGCAGGAGAGCGAGACGCGGGTCCGGCGGTTCGTCGCCGACGCCAGCCACGAGCTGCGCACCCCGCTCGCCTCGATCCGCGGCTACGCCGAACTCACCCGCCGCGGCCACGAGTCCGTGGGTCCGGACACCCAGCACGCCCTGGGCCGGATCGAGTCCGAGGCGGCCCGGATGACGACGCTCGTGGAGGACCTGCTGCTGCTCGCCCGGCTGGACGCCGGCCGGCCCGTCGACCGCACGGAGACCGACCTGTCGCCGCTGGTGGTGGACGCCGTCAGCGACGCCCGCGCGGCCGGCCCCGGGCACCACTGGCGGCTGGAACTGCCCGACGACCCGGCCGAGGTGCGCGGCGACGCGCAGCGCCTGCACCAGGTGCTGGCGAACCTGCTGGCCAACGCCCGCGCCCACACCCCGCCCGGCACGACCGTCACCGCGCGGGTGCTGCCGGGCCCGGAGACGGTCCGGCTCCAGGTCCAGGACGACGGCCCCGGCATCCCCGCCGACCTGATGCGGCACGTCTTCGAGCGCTTCGCCCGCGGCGACGCCTCCCGTTCGCGGGCCGCCGGGAGTACGGGACTGGGCCTCGCCATCGTGCGCTCGGTGGTGGCCGCGCACGGCGGCGAGGTAGGGGTGGAGTCCGTCCCCGGCCGTACGGTCTTCACCGTCGCACTGCCCGCCGCCGGTTCACAGCGCAGCCCCAGGCTCAGCACACCCTCGTGACAGGACGGCGCCGGAGTGTCGAGGGATGCGAACCCACCTCGGCGAACTGCCCGCCCGGCAGCACTTGCCGGCCGCGACCGCGCGCCCCGCGGCCGGACCGTCCGGCGCCGCCACCGGCCGGCCGGGCGCACCCGTTCTCGACGTCGTCATCCCCGTGTACAACGAGCAGGACGACCTCGGCCCCTGCGTCCGGCGGCTGCACGCGCACCTGTCGGGCACCTTCCCGTACCCCTTCCGGATCACCGTCGCGGACAACGCCAGCACCGACCTGACGCCGGCCGTCGCCAAGGCGCTCGCCGCCGAACTGCCGGAGGTGGAGTGCTGTCCGGCTGGACCAGAAGGGCCGCGGGCGCGCGCTGCGCACGGTGTGGACGGCGTCCGACGCGCCGGTGCTCGCCTACATGGACGTGGACCTGTCCACCGATCTCAACGCGCTGCTGCCGCTGGTCGCCCCGCTCATCTCCGGCCACTCCGACCTGGCGATCGGGTCGCGGCTGGCCCGCTCCTCGCGGGTGGTGCGCGGCGCGAAGCGGGAGTTCGTCTCCCGCGCCTACAACCTGATCCTGCGCGGCTCGCTCGCCGCCCGCTTCTCCGACGCGCAGTGCGGCTTCAAGGCGATCCGCGGCGACGTGGCGCAGCGGCTGCTGCCGATGGTCGAGGACGGCGGCTGGTTCTTCGACACCGAGATGCTGGTGCTCGCCGAGCGAGCCGGCCTGCGCATCCACGAGGTGCCGGTCGACTGGGTCGACGACCCGGACAGCAGCGTCGACCTGGTGCGGACAGCGGCCGACGACCTGCGCGGCGTATGGCGGGTCGGACGGGCCCTGGGCACCGGCCGGTTGGCGCTCGACCGGCTGCGCAGGCCGTTCGGCGACGACCCGCGCGACCGCGAACTGGCCGATGTGCCCGCCGGGTTGGCCCGCCAACTGGTCGGGTTCTGCGCGGTCGGCGCGCTCAGCACGCTGGTCTACCTCGTCCTGTACTTCCTCTTCCGCACCGGCCTGGACTCCCAACTCGCCAACGCAATGGCCCTGTTGGTGTCCGCGCTCGGCAACACCGCGGCCAACCGCCGGCTCACCTTCCGGGTACGCGGCCGCGACCGCGCGGTGCGCCACCAGGCGCAGGGCCTGGTCGTGTTCGCCATCGGCCTCGCGCTGACCAGCGGTTCGCTCGCCGCGCTGCACACCGCGACCCCGCACCCGGCGCACAGCACGGAACTCGCCGCCCTGGTCGCCGCGAACCTCGCCGCCACGGTGCTGCGCTTCCTGCTCTTCCGGGCCTGGCTCTTCCCCGAGGAGCCGACACCGGCCGCGCCGCCATCCGCCGCGCCACCGCGGGCCCGTACGACACCGGCCCTTACGACATCGGCCCGTACGACACCGGCAGGCACGGTCCCTGGCGCCGAAGTCCTCGACGCGGCAGCCCCCGCCCCCACTTCCGACCCCAGGAGCGTCCGATGACCGCGCCCATCGACCCGCCGGCCCGCGGCACGACCGCGACGGAGTCCCCCGGAACCGGACCCGGACCCGGACCCGGACCCGTACCGGTGATCGCACCCGGACCCGTACCCGTAACGGAATCCGCGCCGCACCCGCACGCGGCGCCGTACAGCCGCGGCGCCCGGCTGTGGCGCGGCCGGCCGCAGGACCCGGCGTGGGCCCGACCCGCCCTGCTCGCCCTGCTGTTGGGCACCCTCGTGCTCTACCTCTACGACCTCAGCGCCTCCGGCTACGCCAACTCCTTCTACTCCGCGGCCGTCCAGGCCGGCAGCCAGAGCTGGAAGGCGCTGTTCTTCGGCTCCTCCGACGCGGCCAACGCCATCACCGTCGACAAGCCGCCCGCCGCGCTGTGGCCGATGGACCTGTCGGTACGGATCTTCGGCCTCGGCCCGTGGCAGATCCTGGCGCCCGAGGCGCTGATGGGCGTGGCGACGGTCGGCGTGCTGTACGCGGCCGTACGGCGCCGGTTCGGGCCCGGCGCGGGCCTGATCGCGGGCGCGGTGCTCGCGCTCACCCCGGTCGCCGCGCTGATGTTCCGCTTCAACAACCCTGACGCGCTGCTGGCGTTGCTCATGGTCACGGCCGTCTACTTCGTGCTGCGCGCCCTGGAGGACGCCCGCACCAAGTGGCTGCTGCTCGCCGGCGCCGTCCTCGGCCTGGCCTTCCTCACCAAGACCCTCCAGGCATGGCTGATCGTGCCGCCGCTGGCCCTGGTCCACGGGGTCTGCGCGCCCACCGCGCTGCGCCGACGACTGCTCCAACTCCTGTACGCCACCGCCGTGATGGTGCTGGCCGGCGGCTGGTGGGTGGCGATCGTCCAGCTCTGGCCCGCCTCGTCCCGCCCGTACATCGGCGGCTCCCAGGACAACAGCTTCCTGTCGCTGACCTTCGGCTACAACGGCTTCGGCCGGATCACCGGCGACGAGACCGGCAGCGTCGGCGGAGGCGGCGGGGGGGCGGCGGCCAGTGGGGTGCCACCGGCATCGGCCGGCTCTTCAACAGCGACATGGGCGGCCAGATCGCGTGGCTGCTGCCGGCCGCCTTCGTGGCGCTGGCGGCCGGGCTGTGGATCACCCGCAGGGCCCGGCGCACCTCCGCCACCCGGGCCGCCTTCCTGGTCTGGGGCGGCGCGCTGCTGATCACGTTCGCGACCTTCAGCTTCATGTCCGGGATCTTCCACCAGTACTACAACGTCGCCCTCGCGCCCTACATCGCGGCGCTGATCGGGATGGGCACGGTCCTGCTGTGGCGGCGGCGGACCCATGTCGCCGCCGCGGCCGTGCTGGCCGCCACCGTCGCGGGCACCGCCGTGTGGGCGTACGCCCTGCTCGACCGCTCGCCCGACTGGCACCCCTGGCTGCGCGTCGCGGTCGTGGCCGCGGGCCTGGCCGCCGCGCTCGGCCTGCTCGCGGGCACCCTGCCCGGCATGGCGGCGGTACGGGCCGGCGCCCGGCTCGGCGTGCTGTCCGCGGTGGTTGCGCTCGCCGCGGTCCTCGGCGGACCGGTGGCGTACACCCTCGACACCGTCGGTACGGGACACGAGGGGTCCATCGTGACCGCCGGGCCCGCGGTGCAGGGCGGCCGGGGCGGACCCGGCGGCGGGTTCGGGGGAGGAGGCCGTCCCGGCGGGTTCGGCGGCGCCGGCGGCCAGGGCCGGACCGGGCAGGGTCTGCCCGGACAGGGCGGCGGGGCACGGCAGTTCGGGGGGAACGGCGTGCCGCCCACCGCGGGCGGCGGCCAAGGCTTCCAAGGCGGCCAGGGCCAGTCCGGGCAGGGTCAGCCCGGCCAGGGCTTCCCGGCGGGCGGCGGAACCGGCGCACCCGGCGGCGGCGCGGGCGGCGGCATGAGCGGGCTGCTCCAAGGCGCCCAGGTGTCCGCGGCGATGAAGTCGCTGCTGCTCGCCGACGCGGGCCGCTACACCTGGGTCGCGGCCGCCATCGGCTCGCAGAACCAGGCGAGCTACCAACTCGCCACCGGCAAGCCCGTGATGGCCGTCGGCGGGTTCAACGGGAGCGACCCGTCACCCACGCTCGCGCAGTTCGAGAAGGACGTGTCCGCCGGGAGAATCCACTACTTCATCGGAGGCGGGGCGCGGGCGGCGCGGGCCGGGGCGGCATGGGCGGTTCCGGCACCGCCGCCGCGATCACCACCTGGGTCGAGGGCCACTTCACCGCCAAGTCCGTGGGCGGCACGACCGTCTACGACCTGACGGCGCCCAAGTAGCCCGGGAGGCGCGGGTGTTCGGTGGGCCGGGGCGGCGCGCTCCGGCCCACCGGCGGCCGCCGGACCCGGCTGGACCCGTACCGGCCGGTCGCGGCCCCCGCTCGCGCTCGCGGACGGTCAGCCGAGCCGCGCCGGGAAGCCGCCGGTGGCCAGCGGGCCCCAGCGCTCCGGGGTGATCCTGATGAGCGACTTGCCCTGCGACACCATCGCCGCGCGGTACTCGTCCCAGTCCGGGTGCTCCCCGGAGATGTTGCGGAAGTACTCGACCAGCGGCTCGACGGCCTCGGGCACGTCCAGCACCTCCGCGGTGCCGTCGACCTGCACCCAGGGGCCGTTCCACTCGTCGGACAGCACGATGACGCTGACCCGGGGGTCGCGCCGCGCGTTGCGGGTCTTGGCCCGCTCGGGGTACGTGGACAGCGCGATCCGCCCGGAGTCGTCCACCCCGCAGGTGAGCGGCGAGCCCTGCGGCCGGCCGTCCGACCGGGTGGTGAGGAGGATCGCGCGATGCCGCGGCCGTACGAACTCCAGCAGCTCGTCCCGTCCGACCGTCGTGTTGGTGGCGATGTTGGAAGCCATGCAGCTCAGCCTACGTCTCCAGTTGGGTCCCGGCGGTGGCCTCGGCCGTCCCCTGCTCCGGCCGCCGCCAGGACCCGTCCCGTGCCGTACCGCCCTGGCCTCTCCGCTGCGGGCGCGGGCCGTACGGCCGGGAGCTCGTGCCCCCGTGTGCCACTGGTGGGCGCGTCAGTGTTCTCCAGCGCCCTTAAGCGTTCCTAAGCGTTCTTGGACGCCGCCGGCGCCGAGGTCGGCGGCGGCCACCTGGTTCCGCACGGCGAGCACGAGGTTCTGCGTCATCATGCCGATGCCCAGGCCCAGCAGGGCCATGTAGAGCGCCACTGCGGGGTACGGTGGCTCTCTTGGTTGCCTCAAGCAACCGTACGGAAATATGGTTGTACAATGCAAGCGCCGTGGGGCGGGCTGAGGGCAAAATTCGAGCAAAGGAATCGCCCGCTTCCCTACAGGGCGGCGGGCGAGACACGTTGGGCCAGGCGAGACGGGCGAGGGACCGGCGGCGCGCCGCGGACAGGCGGCCGGCGCCGCCCGCCCGGGAGGTCAGGACGCGGCTGCGGTCAGCGCCGCGACCTCCTTGTCGGACAGGGTCAGCTCCGCGACCGCCGTCAGCCCGGCCACCTGCTCCGGCGTACGCGCGCTGGCGATCGGCGCCACCACCGTCGGCTGGGCGGCGAGCCAGGCCAGCGCGACCGTGGCGACCTCGGCGCCGTGCGCCTCGGCCACCTCGTCCAGCGCCTGGAGCACCCTGGGCCCGCGGGCCTGGGCGAGGAAGCCGGCCGCCCGCTGGGACCTGGCGCTGTACACCTCGCCGCCGCCCGGCCGGTACTTCCCCGAAAGGAAACCGGAGGCCAGGCCGTAGTACGGCGCGGCGGACAGCCCGCGCGCGGCCACCAGGTCGGCGAGCGGACCCTCGTAGTCCTCGCGCTCGACCAGGTTGTACTTCGGCTGGAGGATCTCGTAGCGGGCCAGGCCCTCGCGCTCGGAGAAGTCCAGCGAGGCGGCGAGCCGCTCGGGCGAGATGTTGGACGCGCCGATGGCGCGCACCTTGCCCGCCTTCACCAGGCCGTCCAGCGCGGTGACGATCTCCTCGACCGGGGTGTCGGGGTCGTCGAAGTGCGAGTAGTAGAGGTCGATGTGATCGGTGCCCAGGCGGCGCAGGGACTCCTCGGCGCCCTTCGCGATCGTCTCCGCCCGCAGGCCCTTGAAGTCGGGGTGGCCGCCGACCTTGGTGGCGATCACGACGTCGTCGCGGCGACCGCGCCGGGCCAGCCAGGCGCCGATGATCGTCTCGGACTCACCGCCCGCGTTGCCGGGGACCCATGCCGAATAGACGTCCGCGGTGTCGATGAAGTCGCCGCCGGCCGCGGTGTACGCGTCGAGTACGGCGAAGGACTGGGTCTCGTCCGCGGTCCAGCCGAAGACGTTGCCGCCGAGGCAGAGGGGGGAGACGTGCAGAGGGGAGTTGCCGATACGTGCCATGTGACGTGGTAACGGCAGGGGGGTGCGGGCTATTCCGCCGACACGCTAGGGTCAGGCGGCATGTCGAACCAAGCGCCGAACCCTGAGAACAACTACGACCCGGCCGGCAGTACCCAGATGTTCCGGGCCTTCGTCGAGGAGCAGCCGGCTCCCGTGCAGGTGCAGCGGGCCCAGGGCCGCAGCCGTGCGGGCCTGATCGTCGGTGTGGTCATCGCTCTGGTGGTGATCGTGGGAGTGGTCGCGCTCGCCATGAAGTAGCGGGCAGCGGCGGCACGCGGGCGTGGGCCTGCGACCACTCCGTCCCCTCTTCTACGCCTCCGCGGTCAGGCCGTCGCGCAACTGGGCCAGTGTGCGGGTCAGCAGCCTGGAGACGTGCATCTGCGAGATGCCGACCTCCTCGCCGATCTGCGACTGGGTCATGTTCGCGAAGAACCGCAGCATGATGATCTGTCGCTCGCGCGGCGGCAGTTGGGCCAGCAGCGGCTTGAGCGACTCGCGGTACTCGACGCCCTCCAGCGCCGTGTCCTCGTAGCCGAGCCGGTCGGCCAGCGTGCCCTCGCCGCTGTCGTCCTCGGGCGGCGGGGAGTCGAGCGAACTCGCGGTGTACGCGTTGCCGACCGCGAGGCCGTCCACCACGTCCTCCTCGGACACCCCGAGGCAGACCGCCAGTTCGGCGACGGTCGGGGACCGGTCGAGCTTCTGCGACAGCTCGTCGCTCGCCTTGGTCAGCGCCAGCCGCAGTTCCTGGAGCCGGCGGGGCACCCGTACCGACCAGGAGGTGTCGCGGAAGAAGCGCTTCACCTCGCCGACGATCGTGGGCATCGCGAAGGTCGGGAACTCCACCCCGCGCTCGCAGTCGAACCGGTCGATCGCTTTGATCAGGCCGATCGTGCCGACCTGGACGATGTCCTCCATCGGTTCGTTGCGGCTGCGGAAGCGGGCCGCGGCGTACCGCACCAGCGGGAGGTTCAGCTCGATCAGCGTGTCGCGTACGTAGGTGCGCTCCGGGCTGTCGACCGGGAGCTCCGCGAGGCGCAGGAAGAGCGAACGGGACAGCGTGCGGGTGTCGATGGCCTCACTGTGAAGAGCACCGAGGGCACCGGGAGCACCGGGCTGCGGTGCGCCTGCTGCGGTTGCGTCGGGACTGAGCACCTTGGGACTGCCCACCTGTACGGACATGCCACCCCCTTGAGGTCGCGGTCGGCGTCGCGAGCGACGGTTGTTCCTCCTCTGGAATACCGGAGGTCCGGCCGCCACAAACGCGGTATCCGCAGAATGTCACATGTCGGCAACACGCTGTAGCGCCAAGTCGACATATCTGCGCAGGTGGCTTAATCCCGGTGGGTTACGCTTCGAGCTGGTTTGCGGACCGCAGTCGCGCAAAACTGCGCGACAGCAGCCGGGACACGTGCATCTGCGAAACCCCCAGTTCCGCACTGATCTGCGACTGCGTCAGATTGCCGAAGTAGCGCAGCAGCAGGATGCGCCGCTCGCGCTCGGGAAGTTGGACCAGCAGGTGCCGGACGAGGTCGCGGTGTTCGACTCCGCTGAGTGCCGGGTCCTCGTAGCCGAGCCGGTCCAGCAGGCCGGGGGCGCCGTCGCCCTCCTGGGCCGCCTCAAGCGAGGTGGCGTGGTAGGCGCGGCCGGCCTCCAGGCAGGCCAGCACCTCGTCCTCGGAGAGCTTGAGCCGCTCGGCGATCTCGGCGGTGGTCGGGGAGCGGCCGTGCAGCACCGTCAGGTCCTCGATGGCGCCGCTCACCTGAACCCACAGTTCATGCAGGCGGCGGGGTACATGGACGGTCCGTACGTTGTCCCTGAAGTAACGTTTGATCTCCCCCACCACGGTCGGCATCGCGAAGGTCGGGAACTGCACCCCGCGCTCGGGGTCGAACCGGTCGATGGCGTTGATCAGCCCGATCGTGCCGACCTGGACCACGTCCTCCATCGGCTCGTTGCGGCTGCGGAAGCGGGCCGCGGCGTACCGCACCAGCGGCAGGTTGACCTCGATGAGCGCGGTCCGGACCCGGGCGTGCTCGGGGGTGCCGGGCTCCAGGTGCACGATCTGTTCGAACAGCACCTGGGTGAGCGCTCGCGCGTCCGCCGCGTTGGCGCTGGGCGTCCGCGTCCTGCCGCGCGGATACGTCGTTGCGGACGTTGACGCCGTACGGGCCGACACCGGCACACCACACCCCTTATCGGTCCACTCCACATCCAAAGAATCCGGCAAAAGCGGTCATAGCATCACAATTCATGTGTGCTTTGCGCAAGCACCGCATATTGCCGTGTTGTACGAACGGGGGGCGCACGCGGGGGCGCGCGGAGGCATACGACAGGCGCACAACTGGTGTGCGGCGGGGGTGCGGGCGGTGCCGGACGGGCTCGCGGGGTGCGGGCGAGCATGGAAAAGCCCCCGGCGGACTCGTCCGGGGGCGGGCGCGGCCGGTGTCCGGCCGGGCGTCAGATCTCGTAGTCCGCGACGACCCAGGTGGCGAACTCCGCCCAGGCGGCGACGGCCGCCTGGTGGGCGGGGTGCTCGATGTACCGGGCCAGCGCGTCGTTGTCCGCGACCGAGGAGTTGATGGCGAAGTCGTACGCGATGGGCCGGTCGGCCACGTTCCAGCCGCACTCCCAGGACGCCACATCGGGCACCAGCGCACCCAGTTCGGCGAAGGCCCGGCCGCCCGCCTGCACGCGCGGCTCGTCCACCCGCACGCCCTCGTTCAGCTTGAACAGCACCAGATGACGGATCATCGCCCACTCCTCGCCCGTATCGCGCCGCTCAGTTGGCCAGGTCGTGCATGAACTGCCCGAGGCTCTTGGCGGCGTTCGAAATCCCCACGAACCCTACCTGTACGAGATCGGCGGCCCGCGACGGCTGATTGATGATCGTGTAGAGCACGAAGATCACCAGTCCGTACGTCGCGATCTTCCTCGCCTGCGCCATGCTCCTTGTCCTCCCCAGCGGCGACTCAGCACCAGCGGTCACAAGTGTGCAATTGCCGAAGTGTATCCGCCGTACGGCGTAACAAGACGGCCACCCGTTCCTATCATCCGCTGAACCGCCACGTCCGGGAACACGCGGAAGAAGGGCCCCGACCGCGTCATCGGCGGTCGGGGCCCCTTCGTTGTGCTCACGAGCGGTAGCGGTGGGATTTGAACCCACGGAGGAGTTGCCCCCTCACACGCTTTCGAGGCGTGCTCCTTAGGCCGCTCGGACACGCTACCGAGACAGAGCTTAGCCCACGGCGGGGGGTGCTCAGAAATCGTTTGGGCGGAAGAAGCGGGTGAGCAGGGCGGAGGAGGGGGCGGCGAGGACGTCGGCGACGACCTCCGGGCGGTGGTTGAGGCGGCGGTCGCGGACCAGGTCCCACAGGGAACCGGCCGCGCCCGCCTTCGGATCGGGGGCCCCGTACACGACCCGGTCCAGCCGGGACAGCACGATCGCCCCCGCGCACATGGTGCAGGGCTCCAGCGTCACCGCGAGGGTGCAGCCGGTCAGCCGCCACCCGCCCAGCGCCGTGGCCGCGCGGCGGACGGCGAGCACCTCCGCGTGCGCGGTGGGGTCGCCGGTCGCCTCGCGCTCGTTGCACGCCCGCGCCAGCACCGACCCGTCGGGGCCGAGCACGACCGCGCCCACCGGGACGTCGCCGGTGAGCGGGGCGCGCTCGGCCTCCGCGAGGGCCAGCCGCATCGCGGGCACCCAGCGGTCGCGCACGACGTCGGGGCCGCCGGCCGCGGGGACGCCGGGGCCGGCGGGCGCGCCGGGTGGTTCCGGGGCCGTCAGCGGACGGCCTCCAGCACGTCGCCCGCGCCCAGGGCGTCGGCGATCTCACCGAGCGCCTCGCCGGTGAGCGCGCCGTCCCCGCTGAGCGCCAGCAACTCCTTGGCGTTCATGCCCAGATCCGCCAGCAGGGCGGTCTCGCCGAGCGGGCCGGTCGGCACATGGTCCTCCGAGGGGCCCGCCACGGCGTCCTCGTCGGGGTCGTCGGAATCGCCGTCCTCGGTGCCGTCGAGGTCGACGAGGTCGTCGAGGTCCTCCGGGTCCCGCCCCAGCACTTCGTCGGTGAGCAGGATCTCCCCGTACGAGCTGCGGGCGGCGGCGGCCGCGTCGGACACATAGATTCTCGGGTCCTCTTCACCGTCGACACGGATGACGCCGAACCAGGCGTCCTCCTGCTCGATGAAGACCAGAACCGTTTCCTCCTCGTCGCCGGCCGCGCGAGCCAGGTCGCTCAGGTCGGCGAGGGTTTCCACATCGTCGAGATCGGGTTCGCTCGCTAGCCAACCGTCCTCGGTGCGCGCGAGCAGTGCGGCGAAGTACACCGTGACTCTCCCACTGGTCTCAGGCCGTCCGGACCGGGTAGGGCCGGAATCTGGTTCGAGGGTTGCATGATGACCCCACCCACTCGGCATCGTGGCAGAAACCAGGGCGTTGCGAAGGGTCTTCGCCACCGCGACGTGCCAGGACTTGGTCACTTCTGCGGAAAACCCCGAGCTTGGCGGACAGCCGTCCGGCCGCTTGCGTCACCCGAGCGCCATGGTGCGGTCACGCTGCGCTCATCCGTGGGTTGCGCCCGGGCCCGCTTCGGGGGCCGTCACCAGCGGAAGGTGCGCATCCGCATCTGCTGCCGCATCCGGGCCGCGCGGGCCCGGCGCGGCTGCACCCGGTCGCGCAGTTCCTTGGCCTCGTCGAGTTCGCGCAGGAACGCGGCGCGCTTGACGCGCCGCTCCCGGTCCCGCGAGTCCCGGTCCCGCGGGTCCTGGCCCTGCGGGCCCGTGCGGGCGCTGCGTTCGCCGCTGCTGCGGCCCGTCGTGTCCGGCATGAAATCCACCGTCCCGGTCTCGACTCACCCGGGATCATGTGTCGGAGGTGCACCGGGCGTACTGAGCCTGATTCCCCCTGTCGGGCGGTTTACCCCGCCCCGGGCGCAGAAGGCGGCGGGTGACGGCACCGGCGCGCGGGACCGTACCGCCGGATACAGTCGTCCTCATGCGTCTCCATGTTGTCGACCACCCGCTGGTCGCGCACAAGCTCACCACCCTGCGCGACGAGCGCACCGACTCGCCGACCTTCCGCCGGCTCGCCGACGAGCTGGTCACCCTGCTCGCCTACGAGGCGACGCGGGACGTCAGGACCGAGCAGGTCGACATCCGCACGCCGGTCGCCCCGACCACCGGGGTACGGCTGTCGTACCCGCGCCCGCTGGTCGTGCCGATCCTGCGGGCCGGCCTCGGCATGCTCGACGGCATGGTCCGGCTGCTGCCCACCGCGGAGGTCGGCTTCCTCGGCATGGTCCGCGACGAGGAGACCCTGGAGGCGAAGACGTACGCCACGCGTATGCCCGACGACCTCTCCGGGCGGCAGGTGTACGTGGTCGACCCGATGCTGGCGACCGGCGGCACCCTGGTCGCCGCGATACGCCTGCTGATCGAGCGCGGCGCCGACGACGTCACCGCGCTGTGCCTGCTGGCCGCCCCCGAAGGCGTCGAGACCCTGGAGCGGGAGCTCGCCGGCAAGCCGGTCACCGTGGTCACCGCGGCGGTCGACGAGCGGCTCAACGACAACGGGTTCATCGTCCCGGGCCTCGGCGACGCGGGGGACCGGCTCTACGGCACGGTCGGCTAGGCGCCGGGCCCTCGCCGGATTCCGGGGCGCCGCTGGCCCGTACGGTCCCGGCCGTCCTGCCCCGTGCGGTCCGTCTCCCGATCTTCCCGGGTACGTGGCTTGTCGCGCAGTTCCTCGCGCCCCCGGGTAGGTGCACCTTTTCCGCGGTGCTGAGTCAAATCGAGGGGCGCGAGGAACTGCGCGACAAGCCCACCACCGGGCGGGTGGTCCGGGAGCCGGTCGTACGGGGCAGGGCCGGCGGCAGCCGTCAGCGCGTCGTGGCCACCGGCTTCGCACACGTGGCCTTCGCCGGAGGCGGATTCGCCGCGAGAACGCGGGCCTTGGCCGCATCCGTGGGCGTGGCCAGCTTGCCGAAGGCGTTGCCGATCATCAGATCGACGGTCGACCCCTTGCGGTTGGGGTCGATCTTCACCGCGGACCCGGCCACCTGCGTACCGGCCTCGCGCGCCGCCGCCTCGCCCGCGGGTCCGGCGACCAGTAGGGCCGACTGGGTGACCTTCGCGTTGTACGGGTCGGGCGCGTTGGCGAACTTGGACACCTTGAAGCCGCGGCTGGCCAGTGCGTCGGCGGTGCTCTTGGCCAGGCCGCCGCGGGCGGTCGCGTTGTAGACGTTCAGCGTCACACCGGACGGCTGCGGCAGCGGTACCGGCTTCCCGGTGGCGGTGGGGGCCGGCGCGGGCGTACAGGAGGCACGGTTCTGGGGTGCCGCGTTCGCCTTGGTCTTGCCGGAGTCACCGCCGAAGACATGGAAGAGCTGCGTCGCCCCCCAGCCGAAGAGGCCGAGTACGACAACCGCGGCGATCAGGACCGCCACGAAACGGCCGCGCCGTCTGGGCGGCCGCATCCTCGGATACGAGGTACCCGTGACACGGTACTTCCCGCCCATCCCCGAGGGGGTCAGCATGCTCATGTGCGCAGCGTAAGCGGATTGTCAGTCCATCTCCAGGACCCGGGCATGCAGCACCTGCCGCTGCTGGAGCGCCGCGCGTACCGCCCGGTGCAGGCCGTCCTCCAGATAGAGGTCTCCCTGCCATTTCACGACGTGGGCGAACAGGTCCCCGTAGAAGGTGGAGTCCTCGGCCAGAAGTGTCTCCAGGTCGAGCTGTCCCTTGGTGGTCACCAACTGGTCCAGCCGCACGGGTCGGGGGGCGACGTCCGCCCACTCGCGCGTGCTCACCCGGCCGTGGTCCGGGTACGGCCGCCCGTTTCCGATGCGCTTGAAGATCACACGGAAAGCCTACCGGCCCGGCTTGTCACGGCGCAGCCTCGGCGCAGGGATGCGATGGTGGCGAAAGCCGCATAGTCGTATCAAACGGGTGACCGTGATCCCCGCAACCCCATCGGAACCCGGGAGCGGCGGTGGTGCGCGCCGGGACGGGCGCGGGCCGGTGCTCGTACTGGGGCTGCCGGAGGCCGGCGACTTCGACCGGCCCGAGCCTCTCTTCTTCTTCGACGAGGCGCATCTGCTCTTCAACGCGGCGAGCCGGGCGTTTCTGGATTCCATCACCCAAACGGTGCGGCTCATCCGCTCCAAAGGCGTCGCGATCGTTCTCCGGTCACCCAGTCGCCCGGTCGCGTTCGACGTACGCCGACGGTGGGGCGCGCCGCCGGAGGCGGGACCTCGTCGGTACCCCGGGAGGGGGCCCGCCGGACAACCCGCGACTCGGCGTGGACGTGCGTGGCGGCTACGGGACGGTACGCGGTACGGGTGCCGTGGCGCCCCGGGCCGTATTCCGGAGGTCCGTATCCCCGGGACCGTACGCGGGTCCCGCTTGTTAGCCTCGAAGGTGCACGTGCTGGCGCCCCGCGGTCCGAGTCGAGGAGTGAGGCATGACAGAACGCAAGCCGCCCGGAGTGTCCTTCGAGACCTGGGCCGACAAGCAGATCCGCGAGGCGGAGGCGCGCGGCGCGTTCGCCGACCTGCCGGGCCGGGGCAAGCCGCTGCCGTCGCTGAACACCCCCTACGACGAACTGTGGTGGATCAAGGGCAAGATGCAGCGCGAAGGGCTGTCCTTCCTGCCGCCGTCGCTGGTGCTGCGCAAGGAGGCCGAGGACGCGGTGGCCGCGGCGGCCGAGGCCCGCTCGGAACGCCAGGTGCGGCGCATCCTCACCGAGATCAACGAGAAGATCGAGGCCGCGATCCGCCGCCCGCCGCAGGGCCCGCCGCTGAACCTGGTGCCCTACGACGTGGAGCAGCACGTCGCCGAGTGGCGCGAGCGTCACCAGTCGGCGTCCTGACCGCTCTCCGGCGCCGGCGGCCCGACCACTTTCCGGGCCGGTGGTCGACCCGCCCGGCAGGTCGCCGGACTCAGCGGGAACGTCAGACGTCACGGAGGCGTGAAGTGTGAAGGGGCGAGTGCCCCAGGGACGTGAGATCTACCGGGACGTGAGACGTGCCCGGACCGAGGGGGAGAGGCCGTGCGATTCGACGCGGTGCCGAAACCGCCGGCCGTCGGGGCCAGGCCGCGGGACGAACGCGGCTACCCGGTGCCCGCGATCACCCCGTGGGCCGGCGACCAGCCGCAGTTCGCCCTCACCGACTACGACCGCAGTGCCAACTGCGCCCGGCAGCGGCTGTGTTCGGTGTGCGACACGCTCATGCCGCGCGGCCCGGTCTGGCGGGTGGTGGGCGCCGCCGAGAGCGGGGCGATCGCCGAGGCACTGGCGGCGGGGCGGCCGTACCGCAACCTCTCGCCCACCCTGGAGGGCCCCGGCCACCGGGCGTGCATGCTCTACGCCTCGATGGTCTGCCCCTACCTCGCCCGCCCCAACGCCCGCCGCGGCCTTGACGCCGAGCGCCCCGACGCCATGACGTCACATGTCGTACGGGGCGCGGTGCGCGGCGCCCTGGGCGCGGTGGTCGGTTTCGCGGACTACGAGTTCGCGGTCACCGGCACCCAGACGCTGTTCCGTTTCGTCGATGTCGTGGAGTTCCTGCCGCACGACACCGCCGACACGCATCTGGACGCACTGCGGGCGGAGTTGGCCGGCGGTGGCCGCAGTCCCGGTCAGGACGCGCGGTAGGCGGGCAGGCCGTGGTAGCCGGAGACCTTCACCGGGGCCGATGATCCGTCGGCGGGCAGGGTGACGATGCCGGTCGGGGTGCGCGCGGCGATCGTCTTCCCGTCGGGAGACCAGGCGGGCTCGGCGTAGTTGGTGGTCGCGTGCGGGGTGATGTCCTTGTACGTCGGGCCGGTCTGGGTGGAGCGCTCGACGAACAGGTGGTCGTGCCCGCCGACCGAGCGGACGAACACCGTGGCCTCGTCGCTCGTGTCGGACAGCGCGGGCTCGGAGCCCTGGGTGAGCGCCGAACCCTGCTGGCGTATGTAGTCGTCCCGGATGTAGACCTCACCGGTGCCGGTGTTGGCGTACACCGCCGTGCCGTACCTGCCCCCCACGCTCGGCCATACGTTGCCGGTCTGCGGCAGCGGCTTCACGCCCTCGCCGGACTCGTGGTCGAGTGTGAGCACCTTGGGCGTGCCGTCATGGGCGGTGGCCGAGACGCTGTACAGCTTCGAGGTGCCGCCCGCGGTCGAGGCGAAGAACAGGTCGTCGACGGCGGGCAGTCCGACCTGGGGGTCGGTCCCGCGCACCTGCCAGGTCGGGTGCGACCAGGTCCGCCCGCCCGGGTTCCTGGCGACCACCACCCGGCCGCTGCCGTCGGGGTTGCTCACCGCGAGGTCGCCGTCTGCGTCGACGAACGCCGCCTTCGCGCCACTGGGCGACCACGCCAGATCACGAACCAGGGTGCCGAAGTCCACCCGGGTGCCGTTCATCACGACATAACGGCTGCCGTCGCTGATCGTCAGACCGTTGTGCGCGGTGCCGTTGACCGGCGTGCTGGACCCGGCCGGCTGAACCTCCACGCCAGGAGTGCCGGACCCGCCCGCCCCGTTGCCCGAACCCCCCGTGCCCGCAACCTTCGTCGGCCTCGGCGTGGCCGCCGCGGACGGCGCCGACGCGCCGGACGTGGTGGCCCGCGGGAGACCCGCTGGGGGACGCGGCTGTCGGGTCGTCGGGCCCGCAGGCGGAGAGCAGCAACGCGGCGCTCGCGGTGAGGCCCGCGGTCAGGGCGATGGCTGCGGCGGTGCTTCTGCGGCGCGTGGACTCGGACATCTCGTGTTCCCCCCATGGACGGTCTGACCAGCGGACTCTGACGTGTGCACTGCGCGCTCACGCTCTGCCTTGAGCGTGCCAAGCCAACGTCCGTGCGTTGTGCGCCTGTTGTCACGGCCCCGCAACAGCGCGACCCGCCACCTCCGCCTTCCCCCTTGCGCGGGTCACCCTCGATCGGCACCTCCGCACCAGCGTGAACTGCTGTACCCGCGCCCCGCCTTCCCCCTGCGCGGGCCGCCCGCCGCGGCCCCGTCCCCCCGTCGGCCAGGCTTGCTCTCCACCCCCCTGCCGATCTGTGCGGTGAACCCCACGTGCTCAGGGTGACGGTCCTATGGCGGGGCGTGCCCTCCGGGCGAGGCCCGGCGTTGTATCGATCATGAACGCATTCCGTATCCTCACCACCGCGGCGGCCGGCTCCTTCCTGCTGGCCGCCGCCGCACCCGCCGTTCAGGCGGCCGACCTGGGCTCCACCCTGACCGGCACCGCAGTGACTGCGCAGGCCGCGGGCGCGCAGGCCGGGGGCGCCACCTCCGGCGTACTCCAGAGCCCCGGTGTCGGCCCGAGGGTCACCGCGGCGAAGAACGCCGTCCAGGCCGGGTCCGACGCCGTCAGCGCGGGCAACCAGCTCGTCAACGGCTGACCCTCCTCCACACGGACCACCCCGGAGCCGGTGGCGCCGCCCGCCCGATGCCGGCGCCCTGGCACCTCCGTCCCGACAGGGGCGCCCTCTCCCCCGCAGAGGGCGCCCTTCGTCGTGCGGCGCCCTAGAACCGCAGCGAACCGACCGGAACCAGGAAGTGCGCGGCCGTGCTGAGCACATCCTCGTCCGCGGCGAACCCGCGCAGGGTCTCCTCGGTGACCTTGGCGCCGGGTGCCGCCTCGGGCCAGGGTCGGCTGGCGAGGATGACGTAGACCGCCTCGCGGGCGCGGGCGGCGACCGCCCACTGATCGGGCACCGGACAGGTCACCTTCAGGTACGGCATCGTCAGCACCGCCTTGCCGGCCTCGACGAGCACCCGCACGTCAACCTTCTTCTGGGCGCGGGAGACGTCGAGGACCACGCCGCCCACGGGGAGCCCGATCTCCTCGGCGGCCTCCAGTACCGCCGCCCGCCCGGCCTCCGGGCCGTCCGCCCCGTCACCGAGCGAATAGGCCATGAGGAACGGCATGTCCTCGCCGTCCTCGTGTGCGCCGGCCCACGGGATCACCACAAGGGTGCCCAACCGGCTCTGGAGGGACGACGCGGAAGCGGTATTGGTCTGGCTCATGCGCGGACCCTAACGGCCACCGAGGCCCCCAATCGGCCGATATCACCTCAGCGGGCGACTCCGGTGCACCGGATTCCCCCGTTCGAGGAAGAGCCCCCGCCGCGTCGGACCCCAACGGAGTAGCCGCGGCGGTCGGCCCGTGAACCGTTGAACACCGAAGGTCCGCAGCCGACTTGCTCCGCCCACGCCACCTGGTCGAATCGCCCGGCCGACTGGTGTCGGTTGCGGTGCGACCTACCGCTTTTCACGGTGGACGAGGTAGTTCCTCACCCCCACCGAAAGGAAACCGTCCCCATGCGCAGTCCCCGGATCACCGGCGTGGTCGTCTCCGCCGCGCTTGTCGCCGCTTTTGCGGGCGGCGCGATCGAGGCCGCGTCCGCTTCCGCCGACGCCCCGCACCACTCCTCATCCGCGGCCCGCCCGGCGGTGCCGTCGGCGCCGGTCGACGCGGCCGCCCTGCTCGCCCAGGCCAAGACCCTCGGCAACGCCAGCGCTGTGACCAGCACGGTCACCAAGCTCGTACAGGACGCGCTCGCCTCGCCCGTCTCGAAGGACATGGTGGCCGCGGACGTGACCACCGTCAATTCGGCCATCGACGCGGCGAAGGCGGCCTTGTCCGCGACCCCGGCCACTCCCGCGACGCCCAACTCCCCGGCCGACCCGAACTCTCCGGCTGCTCCGGCTGCCCCCGCCGCTCCGAATGCGCCCGCCGCTCCGGCCGCCCCGAATGCGCCCGCTGCCCCGAATGCGCCCGCCGTACCGGCTGCTCCGGCTGCTCCGGCTGCTCCGGCCGCTCCGAACTCTCCCGCTGCGCCCGCCGCACCCGCCGCTCCGGCCGCTCCCAATGCGCCCGCTGCCCCGAACGCTCCGGCCGCCCCTGCGACGCCCGCCGCCCCGGCCGCCCAGACCAGCCACCGCGCTCAGCCGCGGGCGGTCCGCTCCGTGCAGTCCGACGCCCTCGTCGCGCTCCAGACCGCGGTGGATTCGCTGTCCAAGGCGGTCGCCGCGGGCGACGCGACGGGCACCGTCACCGCTGCAACCGCTGTGATCACCGGCCTGGTGAACGTCGCCGCCGCCACGGTGCTGGGCGGCGATCTGCCCGCGCCCAACCTTCCCGGCCTGCCCTCACTCCCGTCCCTTCCGTCCGATCCCACCGTTCCCGTCACCCCGTCCATTCCTTCCCCCTGATCGCGCGGACCTTGTGATCGCGCGAACCTGATCGTCGGCTGTGTCATCTCGTTCAGCTCTCCCAGTCCGGTCATGACCGCGATCGCCGTCCCTTCCGTCATCACCGTCTCCATCGTGATCGCGGTTGCGCGCCCGCCGTGCTGACAGCCCCGTACGCCCCGCGGCCTCGTATTGTTCGACGGACCGCGGGTCGTACACGTGACCGGTCGGGACGGGATTCACTCCGACGGCGGATTTCGATACATCCTCAGCGGTCAGCTCAATTTGCGTGACCATTTGTGATCTCCGGCCGCTCAGGTCCTCATAGAGCCGCGTGCCATGCGGCTGGATTCGTCTCGGGGAGATCGTGATGTCGCGTATCGCAAAGGCCGCGGCCCTCACCACCGCCGCTGGCGCCGCTCTGGCCGCCGGCGACGACAGCGGTTCGCGGTAGTTCTCCGCACTCGCGGCCTCCTGCCACCTCACGGTCAGGAGGCCGTTCCCGTGCGCGGGGCCGTACCCCTGCGCGGGGCTGTGCGGGTCGCCGTGCGCGTCGTCGGCTGTGACGGCGGAGTGCCGTCAGTTCTCCTCGTACGTGTAGAGCTTCCGGTGGTCGAAGACCGCCGACGGTTCCACCTGGAACGGCGGCATCGGCTCCACCGCGCTGAGCACCCGCCCGTACTCCGGATCGTTCGAGTCCAGTGGCTTCGCCGGAAGGTACGGAGACCCGGGATGCAGCCGCTGCCAGCGCACCCAGATCAGGTCGATGAAGGCGTGGTGCAGCCAGAACACCGGGTCGTTGGGCGACGAGCCGCCGATCATGTGCCCACCCACCCATTGGTGCACCCGGTTGTGCAGATAGCCGCCCTTGGTGTCGCTGACCGTCCACCCTTCGATCTTGTTGCGGAAGCCCTGGGTGGTCGGCGCGGAGTTCCACGGGGAGGTGTCGTAGGTCGCGAGCTTAAGGGCGTCGTCCAGCTCGGCCGCGGTCGGCAGGACGATCGGCCGGTCGGGGCGGCCCATGTTCCGGGTCAGGTACTCCTCGGTGGTCACCCCGACATTGATCGGCCAGTTGCCGGCCTGGTAGGCGAACGGGCCCGTCAACACCTGGCCGTCGCTGTCCCTGCCGTTCCCGCCCATGAAGTCCGGGTCCCACAGCGCGGAACTCTCCGAACCGTCCTGCGTCCAATCCCAGTAAGGGATGGTCACGGACGAGTCGTAGACCTGCAGCTCGTGCTCGAAGGTGAGCAGGAACTGTCGGTGCCAGGGGAAGAATGTCGGCGCCATGTGCGCCATCCGCAGACCGGTTTCGCCGTCAGCGGCGAAGTACTTCATGTGCAGCGTGACGTATTTGTCGTAGCCGCCCGCCCGCTTGAGCTCCAAGACCGCCTGGACGAACCGCGAGCGCTGATCGCTGGTCAGGTTCCGCTGGTTCCTACGGGTGTACACGGCTGCGACTCCTCGGCGTCGTCGGTCAGTGGTGGTGCGCGGCCGCCGTGGACAGCTGGGCGCGTCCGATGACGTCGACCGCACCACGGGCGGTGGCAAGCGGCGTCAGATACGGCTGATAGTGGTTGGCCATGCTGATCCAGCTTCCGTCGACCCGGCGCATCATCTCCAGCGGCCGCCCGTCGATCAGAATCCGCACCCCTGAGGGTTCGGGTGAGCCGAAGCCCTGGATGTGCCGACCGCGGTAGATCTCGTCGAACAGCGTTGTCGTCGCGGCGTCGTCGGCGGTGTCACCCGCGCCGTCGCCGGGGTTCGAACCGAGATCCGCGTCGGCGCCGAAGGGCGTACCGGTGTCGCCGTTCGGCCCCCAACCCGCGCGTCCGAGCGGCACGGCGGTCCGGGGCTGGCCCGCGGCGAGCATCGGCCGCAGCGCCACCCCCGTAACGGTCATGGCCGCCGCTGTCGTGAGTCCGGTTCTGAGCACTCTTCTGCGTGTCACCATGTCCGACTCCTTCCATGCGGCACTGCCAGACGATCGTTCGAGGCTCATCTTGCAGCCGTAGGGGTGAGGAACTACGGATTATCAGTGAGCGAAATCCGGAAATTCACCCGCCCGAGTGATGTCGTGATGGGCTCCCTGCCGGTACTGACGAGGAAACAGAACACCTTATTCGCACCCTAATTAGCGCACTGTTCGAAAATTGGAGCGCATGGGCCCGTCTCGGGTGCGAACACGTACGGGCTAAGGCAAATCGGCGAAGAATTTCTTCATGCGTTATGACTGAACGAGAGAAGGCTGTCCGCGCGCTGGTGGTAACGAGTGGTATCGAGCGAGGAGAACCCATGGCCCACCGACGCCAATGGCTGACCAGGGCGGGGATCGGTGCGGCCGCCGCTGTGTTGCTGACGGCCGGAGTCGCGGCGACGGCGCTGGGAGACGCCGTCCTCCCAGGGGCGGGCGATGACCACTCGTCAGCGAGCCCGTCCGTGGTGCGGCCGTCCGCACAGGCCATGGCCGGCACCTCATCGGGCGGCCTGTCGCCCTTCGGCGCCTTTACCGATTCCGGCGCAGAAGGCGTCCGCAGGCTCGGCGCGCTCCAGACCTGGCTGGGCGGCAGCCAGGTGCGCGTCGCGCACACCTACCTGCCCGGCGACGACTGGGCGGACATCGAGGGCGACGGCGACCTCCTCCAGCCATGGGCCCAGTGGACACGCGCCGAACCCGGCCGGCTGTTCGTGCTCAATGTGCCGATGCAGCAGGACAACGAGGGCGACGTCCCGGACTACGAGGTCCACGACCTGATCCAGCAGGGGGCGAGCGGCGCCGACGACACGCACTTCGCCAAGCTCGCCCAGCGCCTGGTGCAGCTCGGCCTGCCGGACACCGTGATCGTGCTCGGCTGGGAGATGAACGGCACCACCTACACCCACCGCTGCGGGCCTGACCCGACCGGCTGGAAGGCGTACTGGAACAGGATCGTCGCCACCATGCGCGCGGTGCCCGGCCAGCACTTCCGCTTCGACTTCACGCCCAGCCGAGGCCTGGACGACATCGCCTGGACCCGGTGCTACCCCGGCGACCAGAGCGTCGACGTCATCGGCATGGACTCCTACGACCAGCCGCCCGGCGAGCCCTTCTACGACCAGGTCACCGAGCCGTACGGGCTCCAGAAGCAGGTGGACTTCGCAGCCGCGCACAAGAAGGAGATCTCGTACCCGGAGTGGGGCCTGTTCAAGAACGGCGACGACCCCGACTACGTGAGCCTGATGCTCGCCTGGATGGCCGGCCACCACCCGCTCTACCAGACGATCACGGACTACTGCCCGCACGGGGTGCTGCAGTGCACGCAGAACCCCAAGGCGTCGCAGGCGTACCGGGCGCTGCTCTTTGGACGCATGACGGTGCCCGTCCAGGAGCAGGCGGCCCCGTCCGAGCCCGGCCCCTACCCGTCGATGACGCGGGTTCCGCCCGGCGCCGCTCACCCCACGGGCGCCCTCTCCGGGTCCGCGCAGCCGGGGACGGAGACGTGCGTGCCCATGCCGCTGACGGGCGAGTTGAAGCAGGGCTACGACAGCGGGGAGGGTGTGCGTACGGCTCCAGCCCAAGGTGCCCGCGGCTCCCGCGCCCCCGCCGCCGTCCGCTCCGGAGCCGGGCCCGTCCACCGAGCCGTCCCATCCCACCCCGGCCCCGTCTTCGTCCTCGGTCCCGGCCTTCGCCCCGCCGGCCGCGTCCGGCCCGCATCCCACGACGATCGCCCCCGCGGACCCGGCGGCTCCCGCCGCCGCGACTGCACTCTCCGCAGCACTCGCACCGGCTTCCACCGCCCGCTTCTGACCTGTCCCAGCTCTCCTGATCCGTCCTGACCTGCAAAAACGATTCGGTGAAATTCATCCGCGCAATCGGTCACGCTCGTCCGCCGGGTTTCGTCAATCAAGTGAAGGCAGGATCGGCAGGATCGAGATTTTCAAGGAGAGCGGCCATGCAGGCACGGATGAAGAACCCGGCGCAGATCATTCCCGCGGCGATGCCGGCCATCGTCGACGTCTTCAAGGCCGCGGGCAAGAGCGGGGTGGAGCACTCCACGATGGAGCTGGTGCACCTGCGGGCCAGCCAGATCAACGGGTGCAGCGCGTGCGTGGACGCCGGCTGGCGGAACGCGCGGAAGGCAGGGGTCACGGACGAGCAGCTCGGCACGCTCGCCGCGTGGCGGGAGGCTCCGTACTTCTCGGACGCGGAACGGGCCGCGCTGGCACTGACCGAGGCCGCGACCCGGCTCGCCGACAATCCGGAGGGGGTCTCGGACGAGGTGTGGGACGAGGCCGCGACGCACTACAGCGAGGAGCACCTCGCCGGGATCATATTGATGATCGGCGTGACCAACCTCTTCAACCGTCTGAACGCGACGACCCGTCAGGTCGCGGGCGAGGGTGCCTGGTAGCGCTGCGGGCCGCGCTCCCCGCGCGTACGGCCTTGGCCCGTTCGCGCAGTGCTCGCAGCAGCGGGAGGCGGCGGCCCGCGAGGCGGACGCGGGCGGCGGCGAGGGCGTGCCGGACATACAGAAGGGGGGCCGAGGGCCGGCTCGCGAGGAGCAGACGGTGGTTGGCCACATGCTCGGGCCGCCAGTGGGACTTGTGCGGCTCGGCCCCGCGCAGCAGGCTCAGGACGGCCTGACCGCCGTCCGTCGTCTGCCGCACTCCGTGCCGCATCAGCAGGGTCGTCACGTCGATCTTCGCGGCTCGCAGGTCGGGGTGGGCACCGTAGAGGTAGCCGCCGGCGAGGGTCGGTGACAGGACGGTCAGGTTCACCGCGACCACCTCGCCGCCGAGGCGGAACTCGGTGACGACGGCGTCGCCCGAAGCCACCATCCGCCCGCCCGCGCGGGCCAGGTGCTCGGCGAACCGTGGCCGCAGAGTGCTCGGGCGTCACCCCGCGGCCCTGCCACTGCAACAGGTGCAGCCGCAGCATCGTCCCGACCGCGGCCGGTACCTCGGCGGCCGGCACCTCGCGTTCCTCCACCCCGGCGCGGTCGATCCTGCGCAGTTCGGAGCGGATGCGCTGACCGCGCGAGCTGCCCACCCGCTCGATCAGCCCGTCCATCGGTCCCCCGGGCAGCTCCAGGCACACCGAGTCCGTGAGCCGCCCTTTCGGCCCCGGCCAGCGCTCAAAAAGCCGCTCGGCCGCGGCTCCGGGCCGTACCTCGCGCAGGTCGACAGTCGCGCCCCGCGCGGCCCGCCCCACCCCGCGGGCGAGGGCGTCGGCCACCTCGTCGGCCTGCGGGTCGCGCGGGTCGAGCAGGACGTCGGTGTAGTCGGTGACGGCGCCGCCGAGCGGTACGAGCACGGGCAGCAGGCCGTGTACCCGCATCAAGGGGGCCGCGGCGACCAGTTCCGGACCGCGCCGCACCAGCACGATCCGGAGCCGCCCGGGTCTGCCGTACGACAGCCACCAGGAATGGAGCCAGGCGTGGCTCTGGAAGGAGGTCACTGCGGGACAGCGGCGGTAGAGCCGGTCCCACTCGGGGCCGAGCCCGGCGAAGGCGGCCGGGTCGCGGCAGATGGAGACATCGAGGCCGGGGGTCGGTGCCGGGAGCGAGGTGCCCCCGGGGGTGGGGGTGCGGTCGGCCCGGGGTGCGGGTGGGCCGGCCGGTCGCGGGGCTGCCTCGGTGCGTGGGGCGGCGGCGGGAGTGGGCGGCAAGGGCGCCCGAGATGCGGGTCCGGCCGGGTCAGGGGTGGTCGTCACACCGTGATCCGGGCGGGCTCGGGAGAGTTGGGGGACGGAAGGGAGGCGGGATGGGTGGAGTGCTCCGGCTTGGGGCGCACAAGGAGGACGAGGGCGCCGAGAAGGGCGCCGGCACTGGCGCCCACGGCGCCGGACAGGACGGCGGAGGGCGAGGAGGGAGAGGACGGTGCGGCGGCCTTGGAGAAAAGGAGGAGGCGGACGCCGGTGCTGGTGGCGTCGCGGTTGGCGGTGGCGGTGAGGGAGCGGGCGACGGCGTTGGCGATGTCGGCGGACGACCCGGCCCGGGAGGAGGAGCCGGTGACCGAGATCATGGGCGCGTCGGGGGAGGTGGCGGCCTGGACCCGGTTCTTCAGGTCGGCGGCGGCGATACGGGTGCCGGCCTGGGCGCCGGCGAGTACGGAGGAGCTGGTGACGATCCGGCCGTACGCCTGAGCGAAGCCGAGTGCGGTGGTGGGGTCGGTGCCGCGCTGGGGTACGACCATCACGTAGCTGGTGGCGGCGTACTGCGGGGTCGCCGCGAGACCGTAGCCGAGCCCTGCGAGCAAGCCGATCCCCGCGCTGAGGGGCAGGGCCAGACTGCGGGGCAGGGCGCGCCAGCGGCCGCGCCGCCGGCGGGCCTTCGGGTCGCGGATGTCGTCCATGGGTGTCTCACTTCTTCGCGGCGGGGGATGCGGCGGGCTGGGCCGGGGACTGCGCGGGTACCTGGGCGGCTTCGCGGGCCGGGCGGGGGACGGGTGCGGGCCGGGCCGCGCGGCGGAAGAGGCGCCGGCGGTCGGACAGGCGGGAGTAGAGGGCCATGAGATGAGCGGAGGTGCGGGTGATGTCGTAGTGGGCGACGGCTGCGGGGACGGGCAGGCGGCGCGGGCCGGCGAAGAGTTCGTCGCGCAGGGCGGCGGCCAGTGCGGTCGGGTCGACCCGGCGGGCGCCGGGCGCCTCCTCCGGGGAAAGGTCCTCGACGGCGGGGCAGGCCACGTAGAGGGTGGGCAGACCGCAGGCCAGCGCCTCGACGACCGCGAGGCCGAACGCCTCCTCGGCGGAAGGGGAGACGAACAGGTCCATGGCGGAGAAGAGTTCGGCGATGTCGGGGACCGACTCGGAGTCGGTGAGCCGGACCCGGTCCTGGACGCCGAGGCTGTGGACGAGGCGCAGCAGCGGGACGCGTTCGGGACCGTCGCCGGCGAGTACGAGGTGGGTGCCGGGGGTCCCGGCGACAGCGCGGATGAGGGTGTCGAAGCGCTTGCCGGGCACTTGGCGGCCGATGCCTCCGACGACGTACGCGTCGTCCGGGAGGCCGAGCCGGGTCCGGACTCGGGTGCGGGCGTCGGGGGAGAAGCGGAAGCGGGGGGAGTCGATGCCGTTGGGCGCGACGTGGATACGGGAGGAGGGCACGCCCCAGGCTTCGAGCCGGCGGGCGACGGTGGTGGAGACAGCGAAGGTGCCGTGGCCGAGCCGTTCGGTGGCGCGGTAGAGGGCGCGGGTGCCGCGGCCGAGGGGACGCTGTTCGATCTGGGTGACGCCGAGGGAGTGCTCGGTGGCGACGATGGTGCGCACGCCGGCCAGCCGGGCGGCGATCCGGCCGTAGACGCAGGCCCGGTAGAGGTGGGTGTGCACGATGTCGTACTGGCCGGCGCGGATGAAGGAGGTGAGGCGGGGGAGGGCGCTCAGGTCGCGGTTGCCGGTCATGCGCAGACGGGTGACGGGGATGCCGTCGGCCCGGATGGCGTCGGCGACGGGGCCCTCGTCGGTGAGGGTGACCACTTCGCAGTCGGCGTCGAGATACGGCAGCAGCAGCCGCAACTGCTGTTCGGCGCCGCCGATTCCGAGCCCGGTGATGATGTGCAGGATCTTCATGCGACGCCTCCAGGGGATACGGCGGGCAGGGGGATGGGTCGGGCGCCCCGCAGACGGTGGAGCAGGCGTTTGGCGTGCAGCCGGGGCGAGGTGTCGGCCTGGCCGACGTAGCTGCGGGGAAGGGCGTGGGAGCAGGCCAGCGGGCCGGGGTCGACGGCGCACGCGTACGCGTATCCGGCGGCGCGGGCGGCGAGGAGGGTGCGGGGGTCGACGGCGCCGTAGGGGTGGCAGAAGCCGTCCGGTGCGGTGCCGGTGATCTCGGTGATCAGGCGGCGGCTGTCGTGGACCTCGGCGGCCAGGTCGGCGTCGTCGAGTGCGGTGAGGTCGCGGTGGAGCAGGCCGTGGGAGCCGATCTCCATGCCGGCCGAGCGGGCCTCGCGGATGCCGTCGGCGGTCAGGAGGGGCTTGCGGGGGCCTTCGGGGTCCCAGGAGTTGGTGCCGCCGAGCAGACCGGGGAGCACGAACACGGTGGCGGTGTGGCCGTGGTGGCGCAGCAGGGGGACGGCTTCGGTGAGGAAGTCGGTGTAGCCGTCGTCGAAGGTGAGCCCGACCAGGCGGTCGGCGCGGCCTTCGGCGTGGGCGGCGAGCAGTTCGCGCATGCTGACGCCGGTCAGGCCGCGGCGGCTGAGCCAGCGCAGTTGTCCGGCGAGCCGGTCCGGGGCGACGGTGACCAGGTAGGGGTCGTCGCGGGTGTCGCCGACGGAGTGGTACATCAGGGTCCAGGGCGCGCGGCCCGTACGGCTGTCGGTGGGGGCGAGCAGGTCAGCGGTCATGGACGGCCCTTCCGTGTCACGGTGGCGAGCAGGTACGGGAGTTCGGGTGTGCGGACGGCGGCAGCGGCGGCGCCGAACACGGCGGGTACGGCCACCGCGCACGCGGCGGCGGAAGCCAGGGCGTCGGGCAGGCGCACGGCCAGCGCCCAGCCCGCGGCCGTCGCGCACCCGGCGGCCAGCGCGATCCGGGCGATGCCGGGGGCGACCGCCCGGGCCCGGACGGCGACGGAGTGGGCGCCGAGGCCGCGCAGCAGCAGGGCGGCGGTGACGGTGATGCCGAGGGCGTTGCCGGCCGCGATGCCGTACACGCCCCAGCGGGTGACGGCGAGGGCGTCGGCCACGCCCGTGACGAGCAGCCCGACCGTCATGGCGGCGGCCGGGTACCAGGTGGGGCGGGCGGCGGAGAAGTACGGCCTGACCAGGGCGCCGACCAGGCTCTGGCCGAGCAGGCCGAGGGCGTACACCCGCATGGCGGTGGCCGTCGCGGAGGTGTCGGAGGCGGTGAACTCGCCGCGCTGGAAGAGGACTTCGACGATTTGCGGGGCGCACGCGATGACGTAGGCGGTGCCGAGCAGGACGACGAAGCAGGCGAGGGTGAGGTCGCGTTCGACCCGGCGGCGGGCCCGGTCACGGTCGCCCTCGGCCAGGGCGCGGGAGAGCACGGGGAAGGTGACCGTGCAGATCATCACCGACAGCGCCATCGGCAACTGGGCGACTTTCTCGGCGTAGTTGAGGTGGGAGATGGCGCCGGCGGGGAGGGGGGCGGCGAAGTGGCGTTCGACGAGCACCTGGGCCTGGCGGCTGACGGTGAAGAGCACGACGGGAGCGAGGAGGGCGAGGCCGAGTGGGTTGTACGGGCGGGCGGGCCGC
Source organism: uncultured Actinomycetota bacterium (assembly GCA_963820715.1). Classification (GTDB taxonomy): domain Bacteria; phylum Actinomycetota; class Actinomycetes; order Streptomycetales; family Streptomycetaceae; genus Actinacidiphila. The sequence continues at coordinate 520,738 of CAWGAU010000020.1, forward strand.
AGGTCCGGCGGGGTGGCCGCGCGCAGGGCCCTTACGAAGAAGGGGAGTTGGACCGCGACCATGAGGGCGCCGCCGATCGCGACGCCGGCGGCCGCCGCCCGGACGCCGAACCGGCCGTGCAGGGTGAGGAGGGTGGCGACGATGCCGGCGTTGTAGGCGACGTAGATCGCGGCCGGGGGTACGTAGACGCGGTGGGCGCGCAGGGCCGCGCTGAGGTATCCGGCCAGCCCGAAGGTGAGGACGGTCAGCGCGGTCAGCCGGGTGCACGCGATCGCGGTCGCCGGGTCGGCCAGGCCGGGCGCCAACACCCGTACGACATAAGGCGCCCCGGCGGCCAGGCCCGCGGTGAGCAGCGCGAGGAGGGCGAGCAGCCGGGGCAGCGTGCCCCGTACCAGCGCGCGGGCGCCCGCGCCCGTGGCCAGCGCCGCGCTGAACGCGGGCACCATCAGCAGCGCCATCGCGTCCTCGATCAGCACGGTCGCCGCGACCTCCGGCACCGTCCACGCCACCAGGAACGCGTCGCTCTCCGCCCCCGCGCCGAAGAGGTGGGCGATGCCCTGGTCGCGCAGCAGCCCGAGCACGGAGCCGGCCGCGCTCAGCCCGGCGGTGATTCCCGCGGCACGCGCCATCCGCGACGAGGGTGCCTCCGGCGAACCGCCCACCGGAGCAGGCCCGACCGTCGAACGGCCCGGCGTCGAACGGGCCCGGTGTCGAACGGCCCGTCCGCGAAGGGCCCGCGCTTCCCATTCCGGGAGAACCCGCCCCCGTAGGAGCCGCCCCCGCAGCCCCGGACACGGAAGGGCCCGCGCCCCCCGCCCCCGGCGACCCCACTCCCGGCGAACCCGACCCCGGCGAACCCGCAGGCGGCGGAACGTGGTCCTGGCGGGTGGCCTCGTTCACCGGGCCGTCCTGTCCGAGGAGTTGAGTCCCCACCACGCGGTGAGGCCGAGCAGGACGGCGGTCAGGATGGTGGAGGGGCCGCCGATGTCGGCGTAGAGGAAGTCGACGCAACTCCACACCAGCAGCCCGACCGCGGCCAGGCCCGGCCCGACGGATGAGGGGACGAACCGCCGTGCGCGGAAAAGGCGTTGGGCACCGGTCGCGAGCAGGGCGGCCCAGGAGCCGGTGAGCAGCGCGCAGCCGAGCAGACCCTGCTCGGACAGGGCGAGGAGGTACATGTTGTGCGGGGAGAGCAGGGGTTCGCGGGTGAAGGTCTGGCCCGCGCCCGCGGTGTCGCTGCCGGAGTCGAGGGCGAGGGAGGCGTGCCCGTCGCGTTCGTCGGGGAAGCGTTTGAGGCCGACGCCGGTCACCGGGTGCTCGCGCCACATCGACAGCGCGGCGGCCCACAGGGTGTAGCGGTCGGAGACGGACGGGTCGGGCGCGTCGGTGACCTGGGTGATGCTGGCGACGCGGGCGCCGATCATCTGCGAGCCGACGCCCACCCCGCCGACGAGCAGCACCGCGCACGCGGCGAGCACGCCGAAGATCCGTGCCGCCCGCCGCAGCCCGGCCAGCGCGATCAGTGCGATGACGGCGACGGCCGTCGCGATCCAGGCGCCCCGGCTGAACGACACGGCCAGCGGCACCAGCAGCGCCGCCGCGCAACCCGCCGCCGCCGTACGGACCCTGGCCGGTCCGGGGGCCAGCGCGTAGCCGACGGCGATGACCAGGCCGTACGCCACCGCGGTGGCCATGCCCATGATGTCGGAGGGCCCGAAGGTGCCGACCGCGCGGATGTCGTCGCCCTGGTAGGAGGCGCCCGTACCGGTGGCGTACTGCCAGACGCCCAGCCCGCCCTGGACCAGGGCGAGCGCGACGACCGACCCGGCGACGACCGCGAAGTCCCGCCGGTCGCGCAGCAGCAGCACCAGCGAGGCGGGCACGGCCACGAACACCTGGACGTAGCGCAGGAACCCGGTGAGGCTCGCGCCCGGGTCGGCGGAGGTGATCGCGGCGGCCGCGAAGCCGACCACGGGGGCGCCGAGCACCACCGCGGCGGCCGCGCTCAGCACCCGGCGCCGGGCGCGCAGCAGGCGGACGGCGCAGGTCAGCACGAGCACGGCGGACGCCGCGTCGGCCGGCGTGACCTTGCCGGAAGTGGTGACGTCGCCCGGCGTGACCGGGGCGGCCAGCAGCAGGACGGTCACCACGGCGGGCAGCAGCGGCGCGTAGTGGACCAGCCGGCGCAGCGACGGCGCGGCCCCGGCGCGGCCGGGGAGGGCGAGGGTCACGGCCATCAGCTGCCGCCCAACCGGAAGAGAGTTCCGGCGGTGCGCAGCATGATCGCCACGTCCTGCCAGAGCGACCAGGTGTCGATGTAGTGGTTGTCGAAGCGGGCCCGGTCGGCGATGGAGGTGTCGCCGCGCAGCCCGTGCACCTGCGCCAGGCCGGTGATGCCCACGGGCATCCGGTGCCGGTCCTCGTAGCCGGGGTGCACGGCGGTGAACTCCGTGACGAAGTGGGGGCGTTCGGGGCGCGGGCCGACCAGGCTCATGTCGCCGCGCAGCACGTTCCACAGCTGCGGCAGCTCGTCGAGGGAGGTGCGCCGCAGCAGCCGGCCGACGCCGCTCATCCGCCGGTCGTGGGCGATGTTCCAGCGGGTCGCGGCCTCCTGCGAGTCGTGCGGGCGCAGGGTGCGGAACTTCAGCAGGGTGAACGGCCGGCCGCCCAGCCCGATCCGCTCCTGCCGGAAGAGCACGCCGGGGCCGTCGGCGAGCCGTACGGCCAGCGCGCAGCCGCCCAGTACCGGCGCCAGCGCGGTCAGCGCGGCCGCCGCCAGCACGACGTCCATCGCCCGCTTGGCGTGCCGCCGCACGTCCGGCCCGAACAGCACCGGCTGGATCGCATAGCCCCACAGGTGCGGCGGCTGCGTCGCGGAGCCGACCTGCCACGCGGAGCCGACCTGCCACACCTGGCAGCCGCGCGCTGCCAGCAGGCCGACGACCGGGTCGGCGGGCGGGCCGACGACCACGGCGTGGCACACGGAGTTCCGGATGACGGAGCGGGTGATGTCGGCGCGGCCGGTCAGCACCGGCAGCGTCGCGGCCGCGTCCCGGTCGCGGGGCGCCTGCCGGGCGACCAGGCCCTGGTGCGGCCCGGTGGCCCCGGCCGCGGCGACGCCCACCGGGCGCAGTCCGTACTCCGGGTGCGCGCGCAGCGCGGCGGCGACCTGCTGGGCGGCCGGCCCGGTGCCCACCACCAGCGCGGCGGCCGGCTCAAGGCGGGCGCGGCGCAGGCGCAGCCGGTACGTCAGCGCGCGGGCCGCCACCGCGGAGGCCGCGGTCAGCACGACGGCGTACGCCAGTTCCGTCCAGCCGAGCGCGTCGTGCGGGGCGGTCGCGGCCAGCGCCGCGGCCGCCAGACCCCAGGCCAGGAAGGCGCCGAGCGCCACCTCCGGCACCTCGTCCAGGGCGGCGGGCGCCAGCTTCGGCCGGTACAGCCCGGCCCTGCGGTGCACCGCCAGCAGCACGCCGAGCAGCACGACCGGGAGCACCGGGCCCCCGTCCGGGCCGACCTCGCAGAGCCCGATCAGCCCGGCGGCCCCGTCCGCGACGACGAGCGCGCCCACGCCGGGGGTACGGGTCCGGCGGCGCGGTCCCGCGCGCCGCGGCTGCGGCCGCACCGACCGCAACCCCCGCTCCCCCGTCGGCGGGTTCCGGCCGCTGCCGGGCGGTCCGGTGCAGGGCCGCGGCGCCGCGGCCGGCCGGGTCGGCGCCCGGCGGACCGAAGGCGGGGCCGGCGCCCGCCTCGGGCGGCGTCGCGGTGCCGCGCGCGCTGCTCAGCCGCGGGGAGCCCGCCGCGGCCTGGGCCGGTCCGGGGTTCGGCCGCGCCGCGGGGCCCGCCTCGGACGTCCCGGCGCCGCGCGTGGAAAGGGGGTGCGGGGTGTTCGCCGCCGGGCCGAACCCGTTGCCGGTCAGCGGGCCCGGCGTGCTGTCGTTACGGGACGCGGCGTCCCGGGGGAAGGCGGGCCGCGGGGGGTTCGGGTGGGTCATCGGGTCGTGCCCTGAGGGGAGCGGCGGGGCAGGACGGGGGCGTACAGGGCGCTGACCGCGGCGGCGGTGGCGCGGATGTCGTGGTGGGCGCGGGCGTGGGACAGCGCGCGCAGGCCGGCCGCCGCGCACCGGCCGGGGTCGGTGAGCAGCCGCAGCAGCGCCTCGGCGAGGGCGCCGGGGTCGCCTGGGGGTACGACGCAGCCGTCGGCGTCGGCCGGCGGCACGCTCTCCCGGGCCCCGCCCACGTCGGTGAGGACCACCGGCCGCCCGCACGCCATCGCTTCGAGCGGCGCCAGCGCCATCCCCTCCCACCGCGAGGGCAGCACTACGGCGTCGGCCGCCTGGTACCAGGGCAGGGGGTCGGCGGTGGCCCCGGCGAGCAGCACGCCCGCGGGCGCGTCGCGCAGCAGCCGCCGGTGGTCGGGCCCGTCGCCGACCAGGACCAGCCGGGCCGCGGGCAGCCGCGCCGCCACCGCGGGCCAGGCCCGTAGCAGCACGTCCTGCCCCTTTTGCGGGCACAGCCGCCCGACGCAGACCACCAGTGGTGTGCCGTCGCCGAGGTCGGACAGGGCCGGCAGCGCGGCGCGTACGGAGGGGCGGTGCAGGGGCGGGTGGAAGTGCTCGGTGTCGACGCCGTTGGGCACGACCGCCCAGCGGGCCCTGACCCCGTGCCGAATCCCCGAGTCGCGCTCGGCCTCGCTGACGCACAGCACCCGGTCCGCCCAGCGCGCGGCGCGGCGCTCCCAGCCGGCTGCCGCCCGCGCGGTCGGGCCCGACACCGCCTCGTAGGACCAGGCGTGCGGCTGGAAGACGGTGGGGACGCGGCCGCGGGCGGCGAGCCGGCCGGCCAGGCCGGCCTTGGCGCTGTGCAGGTGCAGCAGGTCGGGGCGCACGCCGCGGATCAGCCGGGCGGCGCCGCGCACCTCGCGGGCCAGACCGGGGCCGGGCGAGCGGCGGGCCGGCCAGGGCAGTACCTCGGCGCCGCGGTCGGCGGCCGCGGGTCCGAGCGCGCCGCCGGGCGGGCAGGCCACCACGACCCGCGCCCCGCCGCGTACCTGTGCGTGTACGAGGTCCGTGACGACGCGGGCGACTCCGCCGTCCACGGGCTGGGACACATGGAGCACTGTCAGCCCGTCGAGCTCGTACTGGTCTTGCGGCATCGTGCGCCGTTCCTTTCTCCAGGACCTGGAGAAGCCGGAGTCTGGTCGGTCCCGCGGCCCGGCGATCCGCGCTGGTGGACCAGCCGATCGTCGAGCCGTGTGCAGTCAACGAATACGGTGCCTGTCAGGTAATCCCCATGGATCCTCAATGCACGGTCGCAGACGGGAACGCGCGAATCGCGCAGGACGCGCGGCACTTCAATGAGCTGGCCTTTCTTATGACCATCGCACGACCGCCGTTGACTGAGTCGTCAATACAGGTCCGCAAGTCTTCACCTGTTCGTGGCGGGGTCGCCCGGTGCCGCGTCGGCGGTATCCATTCGGGTGAAGGATCATTACCAACCGGGTGTCGCGCTGTTGATCAGACCGGCCCTGGTACCGGGGCCGTGTCTCTTCCAGAAGGACCCACCGTGATCAAGAAGATCCTCGCCACGGCCGCCGTCGCCGCCTCTCTCGCGGGTGTCTCCGCGATGGTCGCCCCCAGCGCCATGGCCATCGGCGACACCGGCGGCAGCACCACCGCGAACGGCAACGGTTCCGAGCAGAACTACGGCAACACCTACACCAGCGGCTACATGAGCCCGCAGTTCGCGCTGATCGCGGGCTCGCTCAACAAGCCCTGCATCGCGCTGCCGGCCAAGGGCAACCTCGGTTCGCTGGTCGGCGCCACGCCGATCTCGGTCCAGGACCTCAACGTCCTGACCTCGCCGCAGAACCAGCAGTGCACCGAGAACTCCACCCAGTCGCAGGGCGACGAGCCGCTCTCGCACGTGCTGGACACCATCCCGCTGTTCTCCGGCAACGGCGTCGGCAACCGCTGAGCCGGCCCACCCGGCCCGGCCCCGGACCCCGGTCCGCGGCGCCCCGCGCGGCCCCGGCCCGCCGACACCTCCCGTCGGCGGCCGGGGCCGCGGTCGTTCCCGGCCGGGGCCCCGGCCGCTCCCGGGCAGCCGCGCACGGAATAGGGCGGGCCGGAGAAGCGGGGGCCGGAACGGGGCACGCCGAAAAAGATCGGGCAGGCCGCGGAATTACGGTGCGGGCCGGGCGGAATTTCCGCTCCCGGCACGCGCCGGCGCACCACCCTGTCGGCCGACCATTCGAGTGGATCGTGTCCGGCGGGTCCGGCCCGGGAGTTTCCTCATGTCATCCGCGGTCGTTGATCCGGTCGGTAGCGGTGTGCACGGGCGCGGGAATACGTGGCCGACCGTCACGAAGGCCGTGAGGGTGAATCATGCACCGCTTCCGGAAAAGGAGTTCCACCGTGAAGTTCTCGAAGGTCGCGGCTGTCGCCGCCGCCGGTACCGTCATGGCGATCGGCGCCGCTGTCCCCGCGTTCGCCAGCTCCGGCGCCGGCGGCGCCGCAATCGGTTCGCCCGGCCTGCTGTCGGGCAACGTCCTCCAGCACCCGGTGCACCACTCGGTCAACTTCTGCGGCGACACCTTCGACGGGGCGGGCCTGCTCAACTCCTCGTTCGGCAACGCCTGCATCAACGCCGACCACTGACGTCCCACGGACGTCTGCCTGACCGGCCGTCAGGTCCGGTGCAGGTACCGCCTCGGAGCGCGCACCCTGTCGCGCGCCGGGGCGGTGCGTCGGCGGGGCGCGGCCCGGCGGCCGCGCCCCCGCAGATGGGCCGTATGTCAGCGAACGCGCAGAAGAGAGTCGAGTCGATGCGACAGATCCTCAGTAGGAGCCTGCTCACCGTCGCCGCCGCGAGCGGCATCCTGGCCGCGGCGGGAGGTTATGCGAGCGCGGATTCCGGCGCCGAGGGATCGGCGGCGGGCTCGCCCGGCGTCCTGTCGGGCAATTCCGTCGACATTCCGGTGGACGCCCCGGTCAATGCGTGCGGGAACACCGTGGACGCGGTGGGCGTGCTGAATCCGGCGTTCGGAAATTCCTGTGCCAACGGCGCCGCGGCGACCGGCACCCCGGCCCCGCCGCCCCCCGGCGCGCCGCAGCCCGTGCCGCACCAGGCGGCCCCGCCGCGCGCCCACGGCATGCCGCCCGTACCGCAGCAGGTCCCGCCGGCCCCCGCCCACCATGTCCTGGCGCAGACCGGGGTCGGCGGACGCGAGATCGGGGTGGCCGGGGCGACCAGCGCCGCGCTGCTGCTCGGCGGCGCGATGTTCTACCGGCGCGCGGTGCGCGCCACCGCGCGCAAGCGCTGAGGCGCACGCCCCTCATCGCGCAGCGCGCCGCAATCCATACGAGAAGAACGCATTCTTCAGCACGTTCGGGTGATTGTCCGGCGCACGGTGTGTTGCACGTTTCCCGGCAACTGCGCGGTCGTTGTGCACACGGACGGACATTGACGTCCGAAATGCGTTCATCGGCGTCCGACTTCTCCGTCGGCTGTCGGCTAATGAAAAGGTTGGCACGTGAAGTACTCGAAAGTCGCGGCGGTTCTGGCCGGTTCGGTGATGGCGGCCGGAATGGCCGCGCCGGCTTTTGCCGAGGACACCGCCGCCCCCGTCTCGGTCGGCAACATGTCGACGATGCCCACGAGCATCAACGGCGGCGTGGACCAGGCGTTGAACGAGCAACCGCTCCAGAAGGTCGTCGACGCCGCCCCTGTCGGGTCCGTGGCGGAGACCCTCCAGCGCGCCACCGGCTCGTCGCCGGCCGGCACCGCGGGCCACACCCTGACCGGGGTCGTGCCGGGCGCCTCGCTGCTCGGCGGTCTGCCGCTCGGCGGCTGACCTGCCCGTTCTCCGGGCGACCGCACTCCCCCATCGGAGTGAAAGACCGGAACCAAACCGCTAGTCAGCGGTTGATCAGATCGCTTGAGACCTTCCAGAACCGTGCACCAAGCACCAAAAAAGGGACAACAATGATCAAGAAGATGCTCGCCGGTGCTGCTCTCGCCGCGTCCGTCGCAGCCATCGGCGCCGTCGCCGCCCCCCAGGCCATGGCGATCGGCAACGACTCGGGCAGCACCACGGTGAACGGCAACGGCGCCGAGTCGGCCTACGGCAACACGCACACCAGCGGCATTCAGAGCCCGCAGATCGGCCTGGTGCAGGGCAGCCTGAACAAGCCGTGCCTCGGCGTCCCGGTCAGGACCAACACCGGCTCGGTGTGGCGCCACGCCGATCCCGGTCCAGGACCTGAACGTCATCAACGTCGCCGCAGAACCAGCAGTGCACCGAGAACTCCACGCAGTCGCAGGGTGACGAGGCGCTCTCGCACGTCCTCAGCAACATCCCGGTCCTGACCGGCAACGGTGCGGCCAACCGCTGACCCGTACGCCCCACCCGGGCACCGCTCCCCTCCGGGGGTGACGCCCATCGACGGGCCGCCGGCCTTTCCCCTCGCCGGCGGCCCGTCTCCCCATGTCCGGCCTGTTGTCGGACCCCCGCGTTACGGTGCTGCGATGGCGAAGACGACGTACTACACCGCGACCAGCGCGGACGGCTTCATCGCGGACCCGGCGGGTTCCCTGGACTGGCTCTTCGAGGTCGAGGGCGGCGCCGACCGGTTCGCCCCCTTCTTCGCGGGCGTCGGCGCCTTCGCGAGCGGGGCGAGCACCTACACCTGGGTGCTGGAGCACGAGCAGGTGCTGAAGCGGCCCGAGAAGTGGCGGCAGTGGTACGGCGACGTCCCCTGCTGGGTCTTCACCCACCGGGACCTTCCGGCCGTCCCCGGCGCGGACATCACCTTCGTCCGCGGCGACGTGCGGCCGGTGCACGACGCGATGGCCGCGGCGGCCGGCGACCGTACGATCTGGCTGGTCGGAGGGGGCGGGCTCGTGGGGGAGTTCGCGGACGCGGGGCTGCTGGACGAGGTGGTCCTCGGAGTGGCCCCCGTGACGCTGGGCGGCGGGGCGCCCGTACTGCCGCGGCGGCTCACCTCGCAGCGGCTTACCCTCGCCTCGGCCGAGCGCAGCGGCCAGTTCGCCTACCTGACCTACGCCGTCGGGCGCCCCTGAGCTGACCCGATCTGACCTGGCCGGACCCGCCCGGCGCCGCACCCGCACCCCACCCCCACCCGGCACGCGGACCACCGACCGGCCCCGTGCCCTTTGACCTCATGCCCCGGCTCCCTGCCCCCTGACCTCGTGGGCGACCCCGGGGGACCCGCCGGGCCGGGACGGTCAGTAGAGTGCGGCTTCGTTGCCCGCCACCCGTACGAGCCCTACGAGCCAGGTGAACCGTGAGTCCCGATGCCCCGGCCGTGACCGTCGTCGGGATCGGCGCCGAGGGCTGGGGCGGACTGGGCGAGGGCGCCCGCGCGGCGCTGCTCGACGCGGACACCGTGATCGGCGGCCCGCGCCAGCTCGACCTGCTGCCGGCCGCGTGCGCCGCCGAACGCGTGCCGTGGCCGTCGCCGCTGCGGCCCGCGATCCCCGGCCTGCTCGCCGCACGGGCCGGCCGCCGGGTGGCCGTACTCGCCAGCGGCGACCCGTTCTTCCACGGCATCGGCCGCGCCCTGGCCGACCTGCTGGGCCCGGACGCGCTGCGGGTCCTGCCGCACGCCTCGTCCGTCTCCCACGCCTGCGCCCGGCTCGGCTGGCCGGTGGAGGACACCGAGGTCGTCACGCTCGTCGGGCGGCCCGCGGCCCGGCTCGCCGCCGCCCTGCACCACGGCCGCCGGCTGCTGGTGCTCAGCGCGGGCGCCGCCACCCCCGCCGAGGTCGCCGCGCTGCTGTCCGACCGCGGCTTCGGGCCCAGCCGGATGCGCGTGATGGAGCAGCTCGGCGGCCCGCGGGAGCGGATCACCGAGGGCGCCGCGGCCACCTGGGACGCCCCGCCCGGCGACCCGCTCAACATCGTCGCCGTCGAGTGCCGCCGCGACCCGGCGGCGCTGCGACTGGGGGCCGTACCCGGGCTGCCGGACGAGGCGTACGACCACGACGGGCAGCTCACCAAGCGGCATGTGCGCGCCGCCACCCTGGCCGCGCTCGCGCCCGCGCCCGGCGAACTGCTCTGGGACGTCGGCGGCGGCGCCGGTTCGCTGGCCGTCGAGTGGATGCGCGTGCACCCGTCCTGCCGGGCCGTCACCGTCGAACGCGACCCCGTACGCGCCGCCCGGATCGCCGGCAACGCCGAGCGGCTGGGCGTCCCGGCGCTGCGGGTCGTCACCGGCGCCGCGCCCGCCGCGCTGGCCGGGCTGCCCGCGCCCGACGCGGTGTTCGTCGGCGGCGGGCTCACCGCGCCCGGCCTGCTGGACGCCTGCTGGGACGCGCTGCCGGCCGGCGGCCGGCTCGTCGCCAACACCGTCACCCTGGAGTCCGAGGCGCTGCTCGCCGACCGCTACCGGCGGCACGGCGGCGAACTCGTCCGGCTCTCGGTCGCCCACGCCACGCCGGTCGGCGGCTTCACCGGGTGGCGGCAGGCGATGCCGGTCACCCAGTGGGCCGTCCGCAAGCCCGATCCCCGCAACCCGCCTGGAGCAGAACCGTCATGACCGTGTACTTCATCGGCGCCGGCCCGGGCGCGGCCGACCTCATCACGGTCCGCGGCGCCCGCACCCTGGCCGCCTGCCGCGTCTGCCTCTACGCGGGCAGCCTCGTCCCCCGCGAGCTGCTCGCCGAGTGCCCACCCGACGCCGAACTCGTCGACACCGCGCAGCTCGACCTCGACCGGATCACCGAGGAGCTGGTGCGCGCCCACCGCGCCGGGCACGACGTCGCCCGGCTGCACTCGGGCGACCCGTCGATCTTCAGCGCCGTCGCCGAGCAGATGCGGCGCCTGGACGCGGCGGGGGTGCCGTACGAGGTGGTGCCCGGTGTGCCGGCCTTCGCCGCGGCGGCCGCCGCGCTCAAGCGGGAGCTGACCGTGCCGACCGTCGGGCAGACGGTCATCCTCACCCGGGTCGCGCAGCGGGCCACGGCGATGCCCGCGGGCGAGGACCTGGCCACCCTCGGGCGCAGCGGCGCGCTCATCGTGCTCCACCTGGCTGCCTCCTACGTCGACCGGGTGGTCGCCGAACTCCTCCCGCACTACGGGGCGGACTGCCCGGCGGCCGTGGTGGCGTACGCCAGCCGGCCCGAAGAGGTGGTGCTGCGCGGGACGCTGGGGGAGATCGCGGGCGAGGTGAAGGCGGCGGGGGTGCTGCGCACGGCCGTGATCATGGTGGGGCGCTCGCTGGGCGCGGAGACCTTCCCCGACAGCCACCTCTACTCGCGGGACAGGGCCCGCCCGACAATCTGACGCCAGCCCGGGCAGCCCGGCCTCGCCCGCCCCGGCCGGCGCCGTGCCTCTTCCGCCGGCCTCGTCTGCCCCGGCCGGCGCCGTGGCCCAGCGCGCCACCGCTCGGGCTTGTCGCGCAGTTCTCCCCCAGCCTGGCGGCTGGGAGGTGCCCCCACGCGCCCCTTGTCATGGCTGACCGCCGCGGAAGAGGTGCACCACTCAGGGGCGCTGGGGGCACCCCCGGACGAAGTCTGGGGGAGGAACTGCGCGCTCAGCAGGCCACCGGGCCGCGGCCGGGAACGAACCCTGTCCACGACGGCGCGGCACCGTATCCCGTATCCGCACCTCGGAGCGCCGTGGCCCCCGGCTCCCTCAAGCCGGAGGCGCCGCCGTGCTCTTCCTGACCACCAGGCTGATCGCGAGCTCCATCCGGGTGGTGGTCCGCTCCCCCGCGTGCAGCCGCAGCAGCATCTCCGCGGCGGCCTCGGCCATCTTCCGCAGCGGCTGGTGCACGGTGGTCAGGGCGGGCCGCGACCACTTGGCGACGGGCACGTCGTCGTAGCCGACCACCGACAGGTCCTCCGGGGTGCGCAGGCCGAGCGCGCCGGCCGCCTCCAGGACGCCGAGCGCCTGGAGGTCGCTGCCGGCGAAGATCGCGGTGGGCCGGTCGGGGCGGCTCAGCATCGCCATCGCGTGCTCGTAGCCGCCCTCGACGTGGAAGTCGCCGTGCGCGACCAGCGACGGGTCGGGCTCCAGGCCGGCCGTGGTCATCGCGGAGCGGAAGCCGTCGAGCCGGGCCAGTGAGCACATCATGTCCTCGGGGCCGGTGATGATGCCGATCCGCCGGTGGCCGTACTCGATCAGGTGACGGGTGGCGGCCAGGCCGCCGGACCAGTTCGCGGAGCCGACCGAGGGCACGTCGGGCTCGGGGTCGCCGGCCGGGTCGATGATCACGAACGGGATGGCCCGCGACCGGAGCTGCTGCTTGTACTCGCCGGGCAGCGAGGAGAAGACCAGGATGACGCCCAGCGGCCGGCGCCGCAGCACCCCTTCGATCCACTCCGGCCCGGGCGCGTGCCGGGTGCCGCTCTGGGTGAGCACGACGCTGGCGCCGCTGTCCTTGGCGACCTTCTCGACGCCGAGGATCAGCTCCATCGCCCAGATCGCGTCCAGTTCGTGGAAGACGATCTCGATCAGCGGTGCCTCGGGGGCAGCGCGGGGCGCCCGGCGGTAGCCGTGCGCCTCCAGCAGCCGCTCGACCTTCTGCCGGGTCGGTGGTGAGACGTCCTGCCGGCCGTTGAGCACTTTCGAAACTGTCGGCACCGAGACGCCGGCCGTTTCGGCGATCTGGGCCAGGGTCACTTTGGCCGCCCGCTGCTCGTCATCCATGAGGCCGCAGCGTACGGCATGGCACCCGGCCGACGGGCGGCAGGTAACGCTTCGATAACCCGGGGCCCGAGGGTTGACCCTCTTCTGGGTGGAGCCTACCGTCACACCGCGCAGCAAATTTCGACTTTCATGCCGAAAGTTTTCGAGAGGCGGGACGATGAAGACACGCGCAGGGTTCTCCCGTGTCGCGGCCGGCGGGGTGACGCTCGTGCTCGGGCTGTCGCTGGCCGCCTGCGGCGGCAGCTCCGGCGGCGCAGGCTCCGGCCGGTTCCACGTCCTGGTCTACGGGGACGCCACCAACAAGGTGGAGAAGCAGATCGTCGACACCTTCAACCGGACCTCCAAGGTCAAGGCGGTCCTGGACACGATCCCCGGCGCCGACTACCAGCAGAAGCTCCAGACCGTCATCACCACCCCGCAGGCCCCGGACGTCTTCTTCAACTGGGGCGGCGGCAGCATCCAGCCGTTCGTCAAGGCGGGCCTGCTGATGCCGCTCGACTCCCTGATCGCCAAGGACCCCGCTCTCAAGAGCGACTTCCTGCCCTCGGTCTTCAACACCGCGGTGATCGGCGGCAAGTCGTACGGCATACCGATGCGCGGCACGCAGCCCGTCCTGCTGTTCAGCAACAAGAAGGTGCTCTCCGACGCGGGCATCCCGGCCCCGGCCAGTTGGGACGACCTGCTCGCCGCGGTGCACACGCTCAAGTCCAAGGGCGTCACGCCCATCGCGCTCGGCGGCGGCGACCAGTGGCCCACGCTGATGTGGTTCGAGTACGTCTACGACCGGGTGGCCGGCCCGGGCCTGTTCCAGAAGGCGCTGGGCGGTGACACCGGCGCCTGGTCCAGCCCCGACAGCGTGAAGGCGCTGTCGATGCTCAAGCAGCTCGTCGACGCGGGCGCCTTCGGCAGCTCCTACGACTCGGTGAAGTTCACCGACGGCGGCTCGCCCGCGCTGCTGGCCACCGGGCAAGGCCGGCTTCGAACTGATGGGCTCGTGGGAGTACTCCACCGAGCAGGACGCCAACCCCGACTTCGCCAAGACCGGCCTGGGCTACAGCTCCTTCCCGACCGTCCCCGGCGGCAAGGGCGACCCGGCCGACGTCGTGGGCAACACCAACAACTTCTACTCCGTGCTGAAGAAGACCAAGTACGCCGACGCCATCGCCCAGTTCCTCAAGCTCCAGTACTCGGACGAGTTCGTGAAGGCCCAACTGGCCATCGGCAACCTGCCCACCACGACCAACACCCCGCAGTTCCTCAACACCGCGGGCAACCCGGCCTATTCGGCCTACCAGTTCGACCTGGTGAAGAAGGCGCCGTCGTTCCAGCTCTCCTGGGACCAGGCGTACCCGCCGGCCGCGATCACCCCCATCCACCAGGCGGTGCAGGAGTTCTTCGACGGGAAACTCGACGCCGCCGGCTTCGTCAAGGCCATGCAGGCCCTGCCGTCCTCCTGAGACGGAAGCCGACATGGCCACCTCCTCCGCGACCCGCCCGGGCCTGCTCTGGGCGGTCCCCGCCACCGCGTTCTTCTTCCTGTTCGCCGTCGTGCCGCTGCTGCTCGTGGCGGTGCTCTCCTTCACCAGTTGGGACGGCCTGGGCTCGCCGAGCTGGGCCGGCACCGCCAACTGGACCGCGCTGCTGCACGACCCGACCATGATCCGCAGCCTGTGGCTGAGCGTCCTGATCACCGTGCTCGGCGTCGTGGTGCAGACGCCGCTGAGCATCCTGCTGGGCGTGTGGGCGGCCGGACCGCAGCGCAACCGGGCGGTCCTGTCGGCGGTCTACTTCGTTCCGCTGCTGCTGTCGGCCACCGCCGTCTCGGTGCTGTGGCGGGCCCTGCTCGACCCGAACTTCGGCGTGCCCGCGCAGGCCCGCTGGCTGTTCGGCGACGGCAACCTGCTCGGCATGCGCGACAGCGCGATCGGCGTGCTGGTCTTCGTCGGCGCGTGGCAGTACACCCCGTTCCACACGCTGATCTACCAGGGCGCGGCGCGCGCCGTCCCGCCGGTGCTCTACCAGGCGGCGGAGATCGACGGGGCAGGCACCGTACGGCAGTTCTGGCACATCACGCTGCCGCAGCTGCGCAACACCATGATCACCTCGATGATCCTCATGGTGGTGGGCGGCCTGACCACCTTCGACACCGTGCTGATCCTCACCCAGGGCGGCCCGGGCACCGACACCACGATCAGCGCCTACTACATGTACCAAAAGGCGTTCAAGAGCTTCGACTTCGGCGGCGGCTCGGCCATCGCGCTGGTGCTGGTGCTCGTCGCCACCGTCATCTCGCTCGTCGTCGTCCGCGTCTCGGGCTACGACAGGATGCGCAGTTCGGCGGAGGGCCTGTGAGCCGGCGCCGCCCCAACCACCTGGCCGGACTCGGCTCCCTGGTCTGGCTGTTCGTGGTGGGCCTCCCGCTGTACGTCATGCTCGCCGCCACGCTGCGCAGCCGCACCGACTACGCGGCCCGCGGCCCGCTCGCCTTCCCCCGGCACGTCACGCTGCACAACTACACGCGGGACTTCTCGGCCGGCTTCGGCCGGTACTTCCTCAACACCGTGCTGGTCACGGGCGCCGTCGTGGCCCTCGTGCTGCTGCTGGTGCCGCCCCTGTCGTACGCCATCGTCCGCAGCCGCGGCCGGTTCACCACCGGCGTCTTCCGGCTGTTCCTGCTCGGCCTGGCCATCCCGGCGCAGGCCGTGATCGTGCCGATGTTCTACGTGATCAGCAAGGCCGGGCTCTACGACCACCTGATCGGCGTCATCCTGCCCACCGCGGCGTTCTCGCTGCCGGTGTGCGCCCTGGTGCTCACCGGGGTGATGCGCGAGATCACCCCCGACCTGTACGAGGCGATGGCGATGGACGGCGCGCCGCCCTGGCGGGTGTTCTTCCAACTGGTGCTCCCGCTGTCCAAGGGCGGCCTGTCGACGATCGTGGTCTTCTCCGCCCTCCAGGCGTGGAACGGCTTCCTCTTCCCGCTGGTCCTCACCCAGTCCGAATCGACCAAGGTCGTCACGCTCGGCCTGTACAACTTCCAGACCGAACACGGCGTCGACATCCCCGGTCTGCTGGCCGCGGTGGTGCTGTCGATGCTGCCCATCCTCATCGTCTACCTGTTCGCCCGCCGGGCCCTGGTCCAGGGGCTCATGGGCGTCGGAGGAAAGTGACCGACACCGTGGCCGAAGAGACAGATCCCGCTGCCGCCGCCTGGCGCGACCCCGCGCTGGGCCCCGAAGCCAGGGCCGACGCCCTGATCGCACGGATGACCTTGCAGGAGAAGGCCGCCCAGCTCTACGGGGTGTGGGTGGGGGCGTCCGCCGAAGGCGGTGAAGTCGCCCCCCACCAGCACGAGATGGAGGAGCCGGTGTCCCTCGACACGCTGCTGCCGCAGGGCCTGGGACAGCTCACCCGGCCGTTCGGCACCGCGCCGGTCGACCCCGCGCTCGGGGCGCTGTCGCTGCTGCGCACGCAGCGCGCGGTCGCCGCCGCCAACCGGTTCGGCATCCCGGCGGTGGCCCACGAGGAGTGCCTGGCCGGATTCGCGGCCTGGGGCGCCACCGCCTACCCCGTACCGCTGGCGTGGGGCGCCACCTTCGACCCCGCGCTGGTGCGCACCATGGCCGCCAGGATCGGGCGCGACCTGCGCTCGGTCGGCGTCCACCAGGGGCTCGCGCCGGTGCTCGACGTGGTGCGCGACGCCCGCTGGGGCCGCGTCGAGGAGACCATCGGCGAGGACCCGTACCTGGTCGGGACGGTGGGCACCGCCTACGTCCAGGGGCTGGAGTCCGCCGGGATCGTCGCCACCCTCAAGCACTTCGCCGGCTACTCCGCCTCCCGGGCCGGCCGCAACCTCGCGCCGGTCGGCATGGGCGAGCGGGAACGCGCCGACGTGATGCTCGCGCCCTTCGAGATGGCGGTGCGCGAGAGCGGCGCCCGCGCGGTCATGCACGCCTACACCGACACCGACGGCATCCCCTCGGCGGCCGACGAGCGGCTGCTGACCGGACTGCTGCGGGACCGCTGGGGGTTCACGCGGCACCGTCGTCGCCGACTACTTCGGCATCGCCTTCCTCAAGACCCTGCACGGGGTCGCCGCGACGCTCGGCGAGGCGGCCGGCGCGGCGCTGGCCGCGGGCGTGGACGTCGAACTGCCGACCGTGAAGACCTTCGGCGAGCCGCTGCTGAAGGCCGTCGCCGACGGCAAGGTGCCCGAGGCGCTGATCGACCGCGCGCTGCGCCGGGTGCTGGCGCAGAAGGCCCGGCTCGGCCTGCTGGACGCCGACTGGGACCCGGTGCCCGAGGCGCTGGCCGGCGCCGACCAGGGACGACCCGGCGGCGCTGCGCGGCAGCGTCGACCTCGACCCCGCCGACAACCGCGCGCTGGCCCGCCAGGTCGCCGAGCGCGGCGTCGTCCTGCTCCGCAACGACGGCGTCCTCCCGCTGGGCGCCCCCGCCCGGATCGCGCTCGTCGGCCCCAACGCCGACACCCCGACCGCGGTCCTGGGCTGCTACGCCTTCCCCGTCCACGTCGGCGGCCTGCACCCGGACATCCCGGCCGGCATCGACCTGCCCACCCTGCGCGAGGCGCTGACGGCCGAGTTCCCCGGCAGCCGGATCGTCACGGCGCCGGGCTGCGACGTCGACGGGACGGACACCGGCGGCTTCGCCGAGGCGCAGGAGGCGGCCCGGTCCGCCGACGTGGTGGTGCTCGCGCTCGGCGACCGGGCCGGGCTCTTCGGCCGCGGCACCAGCGGCGAGGGCTGCGACGCCGAGTCGCTGGCGCTGCCCGGCGTGCAGCAGCAGCTCCTGGACGCGCTCCTGGACACCGGGACACCCGTGGTCGTCACACTGCTCGCCGGACGCCCCTACGCGCTCGGCCGCGGCGCCACCGAGGCCGCCGCGGTGGTGCAGTCCTTCTTCCCCGGCGAGGAGGGCACCCCCGCCATCGCCGGCGTCCTCGCCGGGCGCGTCAACCCCTCCGGGCGGCTGCCCGTCAGCGTCCCGCGGCAGCCCGGCGCGCAGCCCTCCACCTACCTGGCCGCGCGGCTCGGGCAGGCCGGCGAGGTCTCCAACATCGACCCCACCCCGGCGTTCGCGTTCGGGCACGGGCTGTCGTACACCGCGTTCCAGTGGACGGCGCTGGACGTCCCGCTCGCTGGAGACCGGGACGGACGGGGAGATCGCACTCGCCTTCACCGTCCGCAACACCGGGCGGCGGGACGGCGCCGAGGTCGTGCAGCTCTACCTGCACGACCCGGTCGCCTCGGTGGTGCAGCCGGTGCAGCGGCTGATCGGCTACCTGCGGCTGCCGCTGGCCGAGGGCGAGGCGGCCAGGGTGCACGTCACCGTGCCCGCCGACCTCGCGTCGTTCACCGGCCGCGACGGGCGCCGCGTGGTGGAGCCCGGCGACCTGGAACTGCGGCTCGGCGCCTCCTCCACCGACCTGCGCCTCACCGTCAGCTGCACCCTGACCGGCCCGGTCCGCGACCTCGACCACACCCGCCGGCTGCACGCGGCCTTCCGCACGGAGCCGCGGCCTTAGTGCTGCGGCCGGAAAGGTTCACCGGTTCGCGGACGCCCCGCACGGCGCCTCGCCGCGTTGTCGGACCCGTCCGAGTACGCCCGGTACGAGGACGGACCTCCACCTTGCGATGCACCGCAGGGGACGCCGTGAACCGGGCAGACCCCTCCGGCCACAGCACTAGCCGGCCGGGGCGCGGCCCACCACGGCGCCGGCGCGGTCGATGCACAGCACGTCGACCGCGACGGGCGCGCCGCGCAGGACGGCGAGGCACTGCTCGCGGGCGGCGGCGGCCACGAGGTCGCCGAGCGGGACGGCCGCCGCGGCGGCGAGCTGAAGGGCGGCGAGCGCGGTGTTGGCCGAGGCGATGGCCGTCACCAGCCCGTCGTCGGCGCCGCCGCGCCGGGCCAGGCCGGCCAGGAAGGGCTTGTCGACCTGGGAGCGCGCCGAGTGCAGGTCGAGGTGCCCGGCGGCCAGCTTGGAGAGCTTGGCGAACCCGCCGCACAGGGTGAGCCGGTCCACGGGGTGGCGCCGTACGTACTTCAGGACGGCGCCGGCGAAGTCGCCCATGTCCAGGAGGGCGTCCATCGGGAGCCCGTACTCGGCGACGACGGTCCGCTCCGAGGTGGACCCGGTGCACCCGGCGACGTGGGTGCGGCCGGCCGCGCGGGCCACGTCCACGCCGCGCCGGATCGAGTCGATCCACGCCGAGCAGGAGTACGGCACCACGACACCGGTGGTGCCGAGGATCGACAGCCCGCCGAGGATGCCGAGCCGTCCGTTCCACGTGGAACGCGCGATCTCCTCGCCGTCGTCGACCGACACCGTGATCTCCACGTCGCCGCCGTCGCCGTACCGGGCCGCCACCCGCGCGACATGGTCGCGCATCATCTGCCGCGGCACCGGGTTGATCGCCGGCTCGCCCACCTCCAGCGGCAGCCCGGGCAGCGTGACCGTGCCCACCCCCGGCCCCGCCCGGAAAACCACCCCGGCCCCGGCCGGCAGCCGCCGCACCGTGACCCGGACCAGCGCGCCGTGCGTGACGTCCGGGTCGTCGCCCGCGTCCTTGACGATGCCCGCCGTCGCCCCCGCGCCGGTCAGCTCCTCGACGGCCAGCGCGAACGACGGCGTCTGGCCGCGCGGCAGCGTGATCGCGACCGGGTCGGGGAACTCCCCGGTGAGCAGCGCGGTGTACGCGGCGGTGGCGGCCGCGGTCGCGCAGGCACCGGTGGTCCAGCCGGGCCGCAGCCCGGTGTGCTTGAGTTGGGCGCCGCGCCCGCCGGCCGCCTCACTCACGGAAGGACCCGATCCGCGTGCACGTACTGATCCTGGGGGGTACGACCGAGGCCCGGCGGCTGGCCGCGCTGCTCGCGGCCGAACCCGCGATCCGTGTGACGTCGTCGCTGGCCGGACGGGTCGCCGCGCCCCGGCTGCCGCCCGGCGAGGTGCGCATCGGCGGGTTCGGCGGCACCGACGGCCTCACCCGCTGGCTGCGGGAGCACGCGGTGGACGCGCTCATCGACGCCACCCATCCTTTCGCCGGGACGATCAGTTTCCACGCGGCGGACGCGGCCGCCGCTGCCCATGTTCCCCTGCTCGCGCTGCGCCGGCCCGGCTGGGTCCCGGTCGACGGCGACGACTGGCACCCGGTGGACTCCCTCGATCAGGCCGCCGAGGTGCTGCCGTCGCTGGGCGAACGGGTGTTCCTCACCACCGGGCGTACGGGGCTGGCCGCGTTCGCCGGCCTGGACGAGCTGTGGTTCCTCGTACGGTCCGTGGACCCGCCGCAGGCGCCGCACCCTCTTCGGATGCGGGTGCTGCTCGAACGGGGGCCGTTCACGCTCGACGGCGAGCGGGCGGTTCTGCGCGAGCACCGGATCGCGGTGCTCGTCACCAAGGACAGCGGGGGCGCCGCCACCGCGGCGAAGCTTGTCGCCGCGCGCGAGGCGGGGGTGCCGGTCGTCCTCGTCCGGCGGCCGCCCGTCCCCGACGGGGTCGAGGTCGCGGAGGACCTCCCCACCACCACGGCCTGGCTCCGCCGGCAGCGCCCCGAATAAGGGTCCCCTCGCGTGCGACGGCACCCTCCCCCGGGGCCCGGGGTGCCCTTCCGGCACGAGAGTGCCCCTACTCCGAGGCCTGGGGTGCCCTTTCGGCACGAGGGTGCCTTACTCCGGGGCCTGGGGTGCCCTTTCGGCACGAGGGTGCCTTACCAGGGGGCGGGGTGGGTGCCCTTGCGTCCGACGTCGCCCCTCCCGGGGCGGTGGGTACCGCTGCGTCCGAGGGCGCCCGTTCTTCACGGGCGGGGGGTGCCTTTGCGGAAGGCGGCCACTTACCCGGGGGCGCGGGGAACTGCGCGGGCAACCCGCCACCGGCCGGTGGTCCGGATGCGACAGCAACAGCCCCACCGGGCCGGTGACGACCCGCAGCCACGTCGTGGCTTGTCGCGCAGTTCCTCCCCCAGACTCCGTCCGGGGGTGCCCCCCGCCCCTGGTAGGGCGCCCCCTTCCGCGAGGGTGCCGCCGCCCGGGGAGGGGGCACGGCACCCCGGTGCGTAAGGGTGCCCCCGCCCGGGGAGGGGGCACGGCACCCCGGTGCGTAAGGGTGCCCCCGCCCGGGGAGGGGGCACGGCACCCCGGTGCGTAAGGGCACCCCGCACGGGGAGAAGGTGCGGTCAGGCGTCGGGGTAGCGGCGGGGGGTCCAGACGAGCGAAGTGCCGTCGGGACGGCGCACCGTGCGGGTCTGCGAGGACCCGACAAGAAGAATCGTCCTCATGTCGACCTCAGCCGGCTCCAGTTGGCCCAGCCGCACGACCCGAACGCTCTCCTCCGGCCCCCCGACGTCGCGGGCGACGACCACGGGAGTGTCGGGCGCCCGGTGTTCGAGCAGCAGCTCGCGAGCCTTCGCGACCTGGGTCGTCCGGCTGCGGGACCCGGGGTTGTAGAGCGCGAGCACGAGATCCGCGGCGGCCGCGGCCCGCAGCCGCTCGGCGATGACCTCCCACGGCTTGAGCCGGTCGGACAGCGAGACGGTCGCGTAGTCGTGGCCGAGCGGGGCCCCCACCCGCGCGGCCGCCGCGTTCGCCGCGGTCATGCCCGGCAGGACGGTGACGGCCACGTCCTCGTACGGCGGCTGCGACGCGGCCTCCAGGACGGCGGTCGCCATGGCGAACACGCCCGGGTCGCCGCCGGACACCACCGCGACCCGGCTGCCGCGCCGCGCCAACTCCAGCGCGAACTCGGCGCGTTCGGCCTCGACCCGGTTGTCGCTGCGGTGCCTGCGCTGGCCCGGCCGCACCGGCACCCGGTCCAGGTAGGTGGCGTAGCCGACCAGGTCGTCGGCGGCGGCGAGGGCGCCGCGGGTCTCCGGGGTGAGCCACAGCGGCCCGGCGGGGCCGGTGCCGACGACCGTGACGGCGCCCCGTTCCCGTACCGGCGGCGTGGCGTCCGCCCGGCTGGGCAGCACGGCCACGGAGAAGTACGGCACCGACTCGGGCTCCACCGCGGCCAGTCGGGCGGTGCGCTCACCCGCCATCGTGGCCCGCTCGACGTAGTGCGCCTCCTCCAGCCGGCCGGAGCGCTCCAGCGCGCGGCGCACCACCGGGAACGTACGGCCCAGCTTGATCACCACGGCGGCGTCGGTCGCCGCGAGCCGGGCGGTCAGCTCCTCCTCCGGGAGCGTGCCCGGCAGGATGGTGAGGACCTCCTCGCCCTCGGCCAGCGGCGTGCCCAGCCGGGCGCTGGCCGCGCTCATCGAGGTGACGCCCGGGACCACCTCGGTCGGGTAGCGGTGGGCGAGCCGCTTGTGCATGTGCATGTAGGAGCCGTAGAAGAGCGGGTCGCCCTCGGCGAGCACCGCGACCGTACGGCCGGCGTCCAGGTGCGCGGCCAGCCGGGCCGCCGCGTGCTCGTAGAACTCGTCCATCGCGCCCTGATAGCCGCCCGGGTGGTCGGTCAGCTCGGTGGTGACCGGGTAGACGAGCGGTTCCTCGATGTGGTCGGCGCGCAGGTGGCCGGCCGCGATGGAGCGGGCGATCGACCGGCCGTGCCGGGCGCTGTGGTACGCGACGACGTCCGCCGCGCCGATCACCTCGACGGCGCGCACGGTCATCAGCGACGGGTCGCCGGGCCCGAGGCCGACACCGTAGAGCCGGCCGACGGCCGTGTCCGGCAGGGGAGTCGGGCCCTCGACGGGGGCGCTGGGGGTGCTGTCGCTCATTCTTCCTCGCTCGCGATGGCGTTGAGCGCGGCGGCGGCGATGGCGCTGCCGCCGCGCCGTCCGCGCACGACCAGGTGCTCCAGGCCGGACGGGTGCGCGGCCAGCGCGTCCTTGGACTCGGCGGCTCCGACGAAGCCGACGGGCACGCCGATGACGGCCGCCGGGCGGGCGGCGCCCGCCTCGATCATCTCCAGCAGCCGGAACAGCGCGGTGGGCGCGTTGCCGACCGCGACGACTGCTCCGTCGAGCCGGTCGCGCCACAGCTCCAGCGCGGCGGCGCTGCGGGTGGTGCCCAACTCGGCGGCCAGGGAAGGGACTTCGGGGTCGTTGAGGGTGCAGACCACGTCGTTGCCGGCGGGCAGCCGCCGGCGGGTCACCCCGCTGGCGACCATCGCCGCGTCGCACAGGATCGGCGCCCCCGCGCGCAGCGCCTCGCGGGCGCGGGCGACAACACCGGGCGTGAAGCCGAGATCGGCCACGAGGTCGACCATCCCGCACGCGTGGATCATGCGCACCGCGACCTGGCTCACGTCGGCCGGCAGGTCCGCGAGGTCCGCCTCCGCGCGGATGGTGGCGAAGGAACGGCGGTAGATCGCCGCGCCGTCCTTCTCGTAGTCGAACACTGTGGACACTGGGCTCTCGCTCATCTGCTCACCGCGCCACGGCGCGCTGCCGCCACGGTGGCGGCGAGGTCTGGGGGTGTGCGGGGCCGCCCGGCGGCAACGGGGCCGGTCGCCCCGGGCGTCACGTCACCGGTCGCGTCCACGGCAACGGGGCCGGCGGACAAGGACGTTACGGCGCCGGTTCCGGCCGCGTCGGCTGCCGCGCCGGGGGCGCCCTCACCCGCCGGCTGCCCGACCGGGGCGCCGCCGCGGACGACGTCCACCCGGTAGCCGTCGGGGGTCGCGACCACGTCGACGCGGTCGCCGCGGGGGCGGCCGCAGGCGCGGGCGCAGCCGGACCAGTGGACGGGGAGCGGGAGTCGGTCCCCGGGCGCCACGGAGCCGGGATCGCCCAGGACGGCCGCCGCCGCGTCGGCCCGTACGTCCGCCAGGGACTTGGCGCAGCCGGGGCGGCCGACGCAGGCGCTGACGCCGAACCACGGCGAGCCGGCGTCGGTGACCAGTCCGGCCGCCGCGAGGGCGGCCGCCTCGGCCTGGGCGCGGTCCTCGCGCACGCCCGGGACGACGACCCCGCGCCAGGGGGTCAGCCGCAGTTCGCCGTCCCCGGTGCGCTCGGCGAGGGCGACCAGGGCGTCCCACTGGGCGGCGGTGAGGCGGCCCATGGGGGCGAGCACGGACAACGCCACTACGGGGGAGGGCGGTTGGGCGATGATCCCGAGGGCGGGCCCGCCGTGGTCCCGGGCGCCGTCGACCGCGGCGGCACCCGCCGACGTGAGCAGGGCGCCCGACTCGCCCAGCGCGCGGGCCACTTCGGCGGTGAGGGCCGCGCCGCCGTCCGGGAGGTCGGCGACCCGCCAGGCGGAGGAGCGCGCGGCGGCGGCGACGAACAACTCGGCGGCGAGCAGGGCCGCCCGGGGGGCATCGGCGGCGCGGACCCGTACGGGAGCGCGGCGGCCCAGGCCCAGCAGGGCGGCGCCGTCCGCGCCGCCCGGTGCCGCCCGCAGCGTCACATCGGCCGCCAGGGCCGCCACGTCGCCGCGGCCGTCGTCGAGGGCGAACAGGAACCGGCCGGACAGCGCGGTCGCGGCAGCGCTGCCGCACAGCAGGGCGTCCAGGTCGCGCAGCCAGGGGCGTACGTCGAGACGGCCGCGGCCGTCGAGTCCGGACAGGGGGGAGGCGACGACGTTGCGGACCCGTTCGTGCGCGGCCGAGGGCAGCAGCCCCGCCGCCGTGAGGAGTTGCTCCAGCGCGGCGCCGCAGGACGTGCCGAGGCCGCGCAGTTGGGCGTTGCCGCGCGAGGTCAGGTGGAGTTCGCCGTCGCCGAACCGCGCGGCCGCCGCGCCCAGTTCCCGGGCCTGCCGAGCGGTGAGCACGCCGCCGGGAACGCGGATACGGGCCAGCGCGCCGTCGTCGGCCGCGTGCAGCCGCAGCGCGCCCGGGCAGGCGTCGTCGCGGCCCCGCGAAGGGGCCGTGCCGGGCGGCACCTGCTGGTCGGGGGCGGTGGGCATGGCGGCGAGCATACCGACCGGGCCACAAATCGGATGATCTGCCGTCGTCCCGCGGCGCTTACTATGTGACCCGTGCGGACCGTCCGGTCCGCCATCGCCGCAGACGGCGACAGGGGAGGAAGCCCGGTGCGAATCCGGCGCGGTCCCGCCACTGTGAGCTTGGCCACCAGGGTCGTACGACCCGCACCGGTGCCGGGCGAGCCAGGAACTCCCGCCGTCCGACACCGCCCGGGGCGCGGACACCCCGAGGAAGGCCAGCCGCCGCATGTCGCACCCGTCCGGGGAGCAGTCCCCGCCGCCGTCCTCGCAGCACGCCCCTGAGTCCGCCCCGGAGCCGGCCGCAGTTGCCGCCGTAGGGCCCGCCGCCGGGCCCGGAGCCGTACCCCCAACCGGGGCCGTACCGGGGGCAGAAGCCGCACCCGGGGCCGAACCGGGGGCCGAACTCCGCCCCGAACCGCACCCGTTGGCGGGCGCCGACATCCTGCTGCTGTCCACCTCCGACACCGACCTGCTCAGCGCGCGGGCGGCCGGCGGCCCGGTGGCGTACCGCTTCGCCAATCCGTCCCGGCTCGCGCTGGACGAGCTGCCCGGGCTGCTCGACGGGGCCGGGCTCGTGGTCGTCCGCCTGCTCGGCGGGGTGCGGGCGTGGCAGGACGGGCTCGACCTGCTGCTCGCCGACGGGCGGCCCGTCGTCGTCCTCAGCGGTGAACAGGCCCCGGACGCCCAGCTCATGGCGGCCTCCACCGTGCCGGTCGGCATCGCCGCCGAGGCGCACGCGTATCTGGCGCACGGCGGCCCCGGCAACCTGGAGCAGCTCGCCCGCTTCCTGTCGGACACCGTGCTGCTCACCGGCCACGGCTTCGACCCGCCCGCGCCCGCGCCGTCGTGGGGCCCGCTGCCGCGCGAGGCCGCCGCGACCGGCGGCCCGACCGTGGCCGTGCTCTACTACCGCGCCCACCACATGAGCGGGAACACCGCCTTCGTCGGCGCCCTGTGCGACGCGATCGAGGCGGCGGGCGGCCGCGCCCTGCCGCTCTACGTGGCGTCGCTGCGCGCGCCCGAACCCGGCCTGATCGCCGAGCTGTCGGCCGCCGACGCCATCCTCACCACCGTGCTGGCCGCGGGCGGCACCCGCCCCGCCGAGGCGTCCGCGGGCGGCGACGACGAGGCGTGGGACGCCGGCGCGCTGACCGGCCTGGACGTGCCGATCCTGCAAGCGCTGTGCCTGACCGGTTCGCGGGCGGCCTGGCTGGCGAGCGACGAGGGCGTCTCGCCGCTGGACGCGGCGACCCAGATCGCCGTGCCCGAGTTCGACGGGCGGCTGATCACGGTGCCGTTCTCGTTCAAGGAGATCGACCGGGACGGCCTGCCCGCCTACGTCGCCGATCCCGAACGCGCCGCCCGGGTCGCGGGGATCGCGCTGCGCCACGCCCGCCTGCGGCACAT
This sequence comes from uncultured Actinomycetota bacterium, assembly GCA_963820715.1. Classification (GTDB taxonomy): domain Bacteria; phylum Actinomycetota; class Actinomycetes; order Streptomycetales; family Streptomycetaceae; genus Actinacidiphila. The sequence goes on from CAWGAU010000020.1 coordinate 546,728, forward strand.
CCCGGCGGCCGACAAGCGCCTCGCGCTGGTGCTGTCCGCCTACCCGACCAAGCACTCCCGCATCGGCAACGCCGTCGGTCTCGACACGCCCGCCAGCGCGATGGTCCTGCTGCGCCGACTGCGCGCCGAGGGCTACGACTTCGGGCCGGACCCGATCCCGGGCCTGGACGACGACCCGGCCTCCGGCGCCAACTCCCCTGCGGACGCTCCCGTTTCCCGTACGGAGCCGGCCCGTGAGGACTCTTCCGCCTCTTCCACACCTGCCGACCCTGCCGGCGCCGACCCGGTCGACCCCGAAGCCGCGACCCCCGACGCCGCCGCCCCCCACCCCGGCGACGCCCTCATCCGCGCCCTCATCGACGCCGGCGGCCACGACCAGGACTGGCTCACCGAGGAGCAGTTGGCCCGCAATCCGGTACGGGTGCCGGCCGCCGACTACCGGCGCTGGTTCGCGACGCTGCCGCAGGAACTGCGCGCGGCCGTCGAGGAGCACTGGGGTCCGCCGCCGGGCGAGATGTTCGTGGACCGCAGCCGCAACCCCGAGGGCGACATCGTGCTGGCGGCGCTGCGCCACGGCAACCTGCTGATCGTCATCCAGCCCCCGCGCGGCTTCGGCGAGAACCCGATCGCGATCTACCACGACCCGGACCTGCCGCCGTCCCACCACTACCTGGCCGCGTACCGCTGGATCGCGACCCCCGCCGCCGAGGGCGGGTTCGGCGCGGACGCGATGGTCCACCTCGGCAAGCACGGCAACCTGGAGTGGCTGCCCGGCAAGAACGCGGGCCTGTCCGCGGCCTGCGGCCCGGACGCGGCGCTCGGCGACCTGCCGCTGGTCTACCCGTTCCTGGTCAACGACCCGGGCGAGGGCACGCAGGCCAAGCGCCGCGCGCACGCCACCCTCATCGACCACCTGGTGCCGCCGATGGCCCGCGCCGAGTCGTACGGCGACATCGCCCGGCTGGAGCAACTCCTCGACGAGCACGCCCAGATCGCCGCGATGGACCCGGCGAAGCTGCCCGCCGTGCGGGCCCAGATCTGGACGCTGATCCAGGCCGCCAAGCTCGACCACGACCTCGGCCTGGACGACCGGCCCGACGACGACGGCTTCGACGACTTCCTGCTGCACGTCGACGGCTGGCTGTGCGAGATCAAGGACGCCCAGATCCGCGACGGCCTGCACGTGCTCGGGCAGGCCCCGGCCGGCGCCGACCGGGTCAACCTGGTGCTGGCGATCCTGCGGGCCCGGCAGATCTGGGGCGGCAGCGCGGCCCTGCCCGGGCTGCGCGAGGCGCTCGGCCTGGACGAGTCCGCGGCGACCCGGACCACCGCCGACGAGGCGGAGGCACGCGCCCGCGTCCTGGTGCAGCGGATGGAGGACGCGGACTGGGACCCGGCGGCCGTGCCCGCGGACGAGGGCGAACAGGTCGCCGCCGTGCTGGAGTTCGCGGCCCGCGAGGTGGTCCCGCGGCTCGCGGCGACCACCGCCGAGATCGACCACACCGTGCACGCGCTGGACGGCGGCTTCGTGCCCGCCGGCCCGTCGGGCTCGCCGCTGCGCGGGCTGGTCAACGTGCTGCCCACCGGCCGCAACTTCTACTCCGTCGACCCCAAGGCCGTGCCGTCCCGGCTGGCCTGGGAGACCGGCCAGGCGCTCGCCGACTCGCTGCTGGAGCGCTACCGCGCCGACAACGGCGACTGGCCCACCTCCGTCGGCCTGTCGCTGTGGGGCACCTCGCGCGATGCGCACCGCGGGCGACGACATCGCCGAGGCGCTCGCGCTGCTCGGCGTCCGCCCGGTGTGGGACGACGCCTCGCGCCGGGTGACCGGCCTCGAGGCGGTGCCGCTCGCCGAACTCGGCCGCCCCCGGATCGACGTGACCCTGCGCATCTCGGGCTTCTTCCGCGACGCCTTCCCGCACACCGTCGGCCTGCTGGACGACGCGGTACGTCTGGCCGCCGCCCTCGACGAGCCCGACGAGGACAACCACGTGCGCGCCCACACCCGCGCCGACCTGGCCGAGCACGGCGACGAACGGCGGGCCACCACCCGGATCTTCGGCTCCCGGCCGGGGACGTACGGCGCCGGGCTGCTCCAGCTGATCGACTCCCGCGACTGGCGCACCGACGCCGACCTCGCCGAGGTCTACACGGTGTGGGGCGGATACGCCTACGGCCGCGGGCTCGACGGCCGCCCGGCCCGCGGCGAGATGGAGACGGCGTACCGGCGGATCGCGGTCGCCGCCAAGAACACCGACACCCGCGAGCACGACATCGCCGACTCCGACGACTACTTCCAGTACCACGGCGGGATGGTCGCCACGGTGCGGGCGCTGCGCGGCACCGCCCCCGAGGCGTACATCGGCGACTCCACCCGCCCCGAGACGGTCCGCACCCGCACGCTGGTCGAGGAGACCTCCCGGGTCTTCCGGGCCCGGGTGGTCAACCCCCGCTGGATCGAGGCGATGCGCCGCCACGGCTACAAGGGCGCCTTCGAACTGGCCGCCACCGTGGACTACTTGTTCGGCTACGACGCGACGACCGGCGTGGTCGCCGACTGGATGTACGACAAGATCACCGAGGCGTACGTCCTGGACCCCGTCAACCGCGCGTTCCTCCAGGAGGCCAACCCCTGGGCGCTGCACGGCATCGCCGAGCGCCTCCTCGAAGCGCACTCCCGGGACATGTGGTCCGAGCCCGACCCGGCCGCGCTCGCCGAACTCCAGCGGATCTTCCTGGAGACGGAGGGCGACCTGGAGGGCGAGGAGTGAGCCGCCCCGCACGGCGCCCCGCCGCGACCGGGGCCGCGGCCTAGGATCGTGCCCGAGCCGCCGGAGCCGTCCGGCGGCTCCCGTCCGCCCGCCGCCACCACATCGCCACCGCCAGCACAGGAGGAGAGCCGCCGTGACCGTCCGCGTCGCAGTCCTGGACGACTACCAGCGGGTCGCCGCGCAGATGGCCGACTGGTCCGGCCGGCTGCCCGGCGCCGAACCGGTCTTCTTCGACCGGCACTTCGACGACCAGGACGCGGTGGTCGCCGCCCTGGAGCCGTTCGACGTGGTCGTCGCGATGCGCGAGCGCACACCCTTCCCGCGCGAGGTGTTCGCCCGGCTGCCGCGGCTGCGGCTGCTGGTCACCACCGGCATGCGCAACGCGTCCGTCGACCTGGCCGCGGCCGCCGACGCCGGGGTCACGGTGTGCGGCACCGGCTCGCACCCGGCCGGCACCGCCGAGCTGACCTGGGCGCTCATCCTCCAGTTGCTGCGCGACCCGGCCGGGGCCGACGCGCGGATGCGCGACGGCGGCTGGCAGGGCCCGATCGGTCAGGACCTGTACGGCGAGGTGCTGGGCGTCGTCGGGCTCGGCCGGCTCGGGGCCCAAGTAGGCGCGGTCGGCGCGGCCTTCGGGATGGACGTGGTCGCCTGGAGCCCGCACCTGACGGCCGAGCGGGCCGCGCAGGCCGGCGCGCGGCTGGTGGCCAAGGACGAGCTGTTCGCCCAGGCGAAGTTCGCCACCGTGCACATGGTGCTCAGCGACCGCAGCCGCGGCCTGGTCGGCGCCCCCGAACTCGCGGCGATGCGCGCCGACGGCTACCTCGTCAACACCTCCCGCTTCGGCCTCATCGACGGGGACGCGCTGCGCGCCGCGCTGGAGACCGGGCGCCCGGCCGGCGTCGCCCTCGACGTCTACGACACCGAGCCGCTCCCCGCCGGCCACTGGCTGCGCACCGCCCCGCGCACCCTGCTCTCCCCCCACATGGGATACGTCACCGAGAAGTCCTACCGCCGCTTCTACGCCGAGGCCCTCGACGACATCGTCGCCTTCCAAGCAGGCAGCCCCGTACGTCAGTTGTGAACGTACGGGGCCGCGGCTCTGCGGTACTGCGGTCTTTCGGTCCCGGCGTCACATGCCGCCGGTGAACAGCATGCGGTTGGGGGAGCCGTGGCTGACGGTGAGGACGTCCTTGGTGGTCTGGGCGTCCAGCCAGTCGGTGACGGCCTGCGCGCTCGCGGAGGGGTTGCTCGCCTTGTACAGCAGCGCGACGCCGGCCGCGTGCGGGCTGGCCATCGACGTGCCGTCCATGGCGACGCTGCCGCCGCCGAGCTTCGCCGAGACGATGCCCGTGCCGGGGGCGAAGACCGACACGCAGGCCCCGTAGTTGCTGAAGTCCGTCTCGTGGTCGGTGGGGTCGGTGGCCCCGACGGCCAGCACCCGGTCGGCGCTTGCGGGCGAGACCAGGCAGGCGTCCTCGGTGCTGTTGCCCGCCGCGACGACCGGCAGGACGCCGCTGTCGGACAGGGCGTTCGCCGCCTCGTTGACCGCCGGGGAGTAGGAGCCGCCGAGGGAGCCGTTGAGCACGGCCGGCTGGGTGGCGTTCTGCGCGACCCAGTCGAAGCCCGCGATGATCCCGGCGAAACTGCCGGTGCCGGTGCAGTCCAGCACCCGCACGCTCACCAGCTTCGCCTTCGGCGCGACCCCGAACGTCGCGCCGCCGACCGTGCCCGCCACGTGGGTGCCGTGGCCGTTGCAGTCCTGGCCGTTGCGGCCGTCGCCGATCGCGTCGAAGCCCGGGACGGCCCGGCCGCCGAACTGGCTGTGCGCGAAGTCGATGCCGGTGTCCATGATGTACGCGGTGGCGCCGGCGCCGTTGCCCGCCGTGGTGAACTGCCCGTCCAGCGGCAGCGTGTGCTGGTCGATCCGGTCCAGCCCCCACGAGGTGGCCGTCGCGCGGGTGTCAGGGCCGCTGTTCGCGGCCGCGCCGGGCAGGGCGGTCCGGCCGCTGCCGAACCCGGTGACCTTCGCGTTCTCCTCGACCGCCACGACGCCGGGCGTCGTGCGGACCGTGTCGAGCTGCTGCGCGGTCAGCACGGCCGCGTAGCCGCGCAGCACCGAGGTGTAGGTGAACATCGGCTTGATGCCGAGGCTGCGTGTCGAGCCCGACACGTCGGCGTTCTTGTCGAGGGTGACGATGTACTGGTTCGGCAGGGCCTGGTCGGAGCGGTGGAAGGGGGCGGGGGCAGCGGGGGCGGCCGGCGCCGGAGCGGCCGCGGCCGACGGCAGGAACGCCAGGGGGGCGAGCAGCAGGGCGGCGGCGGTCAGGCCGCGCACGGGCAATCGCATTGTCGACTCCGTCGGGGTGGGGGGAGGGGGCGCCGGGTTCAGGGCCCGGCCGCCCTCACCCTGCGCCGGGGTCCGCCCCGGCCTCCTCCGACACACCGCTGCGCGACTCGCCGTCAGCCTTTCGGTCGCTGCGTGAGGGGGCTGCGCCGCTCGTGCGTAGCCCGGCTTCCGGCCTCCGGCCCGGTGGGTGGGTCGGGTCGCGCCGTTGCGAGTCGCGGTCCGCTTCCGGCCTCCGCCGGGTGGTCTGCTGAGCGCGCAGTTCCTCCCCCAGACTTCGTCCGGGGGTGCCCCCAGCGCCCCTTCGGGGGCTCGCCGTTTGTGCGTGGGTCCGCTTCCGGCTTCCGTCCGGTGGGTGGCTTGTCGCGCAGTTCCCCGCGCCCCTGGTGGTGGGCCGCCGTACGGAGGGGCGCCCCGTCAGGGGCGCGGGGAACTGCGCGCTCAGCAGGCCACCGGCCTGGTGGTGGGGGAGCGGACCCCGGCTACGGCGGGTGGAGGCCGTCCACCGGACCGGAAGTGGGGAGTGGACCCCGGCTACGACGGCGGGTGGAAGCCGTCCACCGGACCGAAAGCCGGGAGCGGGCCCGAGCCACGACGCCGGGTGGCCGCTCCATGAACGAACCCCGAATCAGGAGATGTGAGCCGAGAGGAGAAGCGAGCGGGACCCGGCCGCGTCGATCGCCTCGGCCAGCCCGCCGAGGGCACCCCGCTCCGGGAGGAGCCCCGCGGCGTGCGCCCGCCGCGCCCCCGCGTCGAGCTGATGCCACAGGAACGGGTTCGCCACAAGAACGTGCCGGTCCACCGCGGCGCGGCCCCCGTAGGAGTCCCGCAGCAGCACCCGCCGGTCGAACGTGCCGTCCTCCCGGACGGACACCAGCCGATCCGTCCTGACCCGGTGCGTGCGCAGCACTCCCCGCACGGCCAGCCACCCGTCCCCGGCCGTGGTCCGCGATGGGAGCAGCACCGCGAAGAGCATCGCGGCGAGCCCGACCCACACCAGCGTCCTGACCAGCGTCATCGTGCCGTCCATGCCGTCGAGCAGGACGGTCACGCCCAGGGCCGTCGACGACAGCGCGTACGCGGTGCGCAGCCGGGCCGCCCAGCCCCGGTCGTACGCGAGGACCGGCCCCGCCGCGCCCCGCGAGGAGGAGCGGGGGGCGGTCCCGGAAAGGTCACCGCGTCGCATGTCCCCGACGCTAGGTGCGCCCACCGCGCCCGCGACCGGCCTTGACGATGCCCTGACGCCCGGACCGGTCTTCCTGACGCGACCTTTACGAGAAGGTGCCGCTCTTTACGAGAACGTGCCGGTCGCGGCCCTTGCGCGGCGCCACGCCCCGGTGCCCGGCGCTCCGCGCGGCGGGTGGGCGCCCAGGCCCCGACGTCCCGCAGCGAGGAGCGGCCGGTTCCGTCCCGCGGCCCGGAGTCCCCGGCGGCCGCTGCGGATGGCTGCCGTAGGGGCGGGTGAGGATCTCCATGCCGTGCCCGGCCGGGTCCGGCAGAAGCCGGGTCCTGACCGGACTGCCTGTTGACATGACCCTGATAATCGAGGTGGCCGCGCCCCACCGCGGCCGAGTCGCACCCCCTCGCGAAGGGAGTCCCCCATGTCCCCCCGATTCCGGGTCCGCAGGCTGCGGACGGTCCTGGCCGTCCTGTCCTGCGTGGTCGCCGCCGCGCTGCCCGCGGTGACGTCCGCCCAGGCCGCGACCGCGATCTGCAACACCTACTGCGATGCCCGCGACCCCGGGCTGAGCACGCAGGACCGGGTACCGGTCAGCGCCTCGATCTACTCCCGCACGGTTCAGCTCCACCTGGATGACAACGATGCCATGGGCTGGGCGTCGATCGACAACGGCAATCCGGGCGACGAGGTCTGGCTCGACCGGTCCTTCGACGGCGGCGCCACCTGGTCCTCGGGCAGCAAGCTCGGCGACACCACCACCCCGACCGGCTCCCGCGGCTGGCGCACGCAGATGTACAACGTCGACGACTGGAACAACGACGGCGTCGGCGCCCTGCGCGCCTGCGGCAAGGCCGGCGACCGCCCCGAGATCGCGTGTACGTCGTGGGCGCGGTCGAACTGGAACGCGTGGAGCCGGGGTACGGCGGCGGCGACGGCGTTGATGATGTCGTTCAGTCAGAGTTCGGGGCTGTTCGGCGACAACGGGTGGTGGACGGGTGCGAACGCGCTGACGGCGGTGATCGACGACGCGCGGGTGAGCGGTATGCCGAGTTACGAGTACGCGATCTCGTCCACCTACGACAAGAACATCAACGCGCAGGAGGGCAACTTCACCAACAACTACCTGGACGACACCGGTTGGTGGGGTCTGGCGTGGGTGGACGCGTACGACCTGACCGGTGACAGCCGTTATCTGGCGACGGCGCGGGCGGACGCGGACCACATGAACGCGTACTGGAACGGGACCTGTGGTGGCGGGGTGCTGTGGAACGAGGGCGGCACGTACAAGAACGCGATCACCAACGAGCTGTTCCTCTACCTCAACGCCTCGCTGCACAACCGGATCTCGGGGGACAGTACGTATCTGTCGCGGGCGCAGAGCGAGTGGTCGTGGTTCCAGGGCAGCGGGATGATCAACTCCAGCCATATGATCAACGACGGTCTGACCACGGGGTGTGCGAACAACGGGCAGACGACGTGGACGTACAACCAGGGTGTGGTGCTGGGCGGGTTGACCGAGCTGTACAGGGCGACCGGGGACGCGGGGCTGCTGACCACGGCGCGGTCGCTGGCGGACGCGTCCACGGTGGCGCTGGAGTCCGGCGGGGTGCTGCGCGAGCCGGGCGAGGGCGACGCCTGCACCGGTGACGGGCCGACGTTCAAGGGCGCCTACGTGCGTGGCCTCGGTCACCTCAACTCCCAGCTCTCCGACCACCCTTACACCGGCACGCTGCAGAGCTGGGCGGACTCGGCCTACACCAAGGACCGCAACTCCCTGGACCAGTACGGCCCGCACTGGGCCGGCGGCACCGGGACCTCCGCGTACGGCTGCCAGCAGAGCGTCCTGGACCTGCTCAACGCCGCCGGGGAGTAACCGCGTTCGACCCGTTCACGACGGGAGTGGATCGTGCGCCCTGGTGCGAAGGGAAGGACTGCACCAGGGCGCACGCGGCTGTCAGGCGCCGAACACCTGGAACTCCCACAGGGAGTAGCCGTACTGCGTGGCGCGGGCGGTGCCGTTCATCCGGACGTAGCGGGCCGAGCCGCTGAGCGGGATGGTCTGGTCGCCGCCGGCGCCGGTGGTGGTGGAGTAGGCGGTCGTCCACGTGGAGCCGTCGGTGGACGTCTGGATCTGGAACGCGGTGGCGTACGCCGACTCCCAGTTCAGCTTCACCTGGCTGAGGGTGTGGGTCGCGCCCAGGTCGACCTGGAGCCACTGCGGGTCGGAGAAGCCGCTCGACCAGCGGGTGCCGGCGTCGCCGTCCACCGCGGCGGACGCGGGGAAGCTGCCGTTCTCGCTGGAGGAGGCCGTCGCCGTGTGGCCCTGGGAGAGCAGCGAGGTGGTGCCGCCGCCGCTGCCCGGTGTGCCGTAGAGCGCCAACTCGTAGAGCGAATCACCGTATTGGGAGGCTCTGCTGGTCGCGTAGACCCTTACGTAGCGTGCCGAGGTGGACAGTGAGGTGTCCTGGATGTCCGCAGGATTGTTGTTGTTGGAGTAGACGGTGGTCCAGTTGGTCCCGTCGCCGGACACCTGTAGCTGGTAGGCCGACGCGGCGGCCGCCTCCCATGTCAGGCTCGCGTGCGTGAGGTTGTAGGACTGGCCGAGGTCGACCTGGACCCACTGCGGGTCGGAGAAGCCGCTCGACCAGCGGGTGGTGATGTCGCCGTCGGTGGCGTTGGACGCCGGGAACTGGGCGCTCTCGTCCGACGAGGACGTGGTCGGCTTGCCCTGGGCGATGTTCGTGCCCAGGTCGCCGGCCGCCGGCTTGTTGTAGACGGCCACGTAGTCGACGTTGAGCTGGCCGCCCGAGGCGGTCGCGGCGTTGGGGCCGCCGCCGAACGCCGCCGGGAAGGCACCGCCGATGGCCAGGTCGAAGATGATGTAGTAGCTGTGGTCGACCGCGTTGGCCCAGGTGGTGGCGTCGACCTGGCTGGAGTTGATGGAGAAGTAGTTGGCGCCGTCGAGGTAGTAGCGGATCTGCTCGGGCGACGTCGACCGGTCGATCTCCACCGCGTACGTGTGGTAGCCGGTCTGGCAGCCGGAGCAGGCGCGCTCACCGCTGCCGATGCCGGTGGACTCGTTGCACGGCCCGCCCGGGCTGACCCCGCAGTGCAGCGTGCCGAACACCGAACTGCGGGAGTTGATGTCCTCCATGATGTCGACCTCGCCGGACCCGGGCCAGCCCACGCCGACCCGCAGCGGGGAGCCCAGCATCCAGAACGCCGGCCAGTAGCCCGCGCCGTTGGCCGTGGTCAGGTCCGGCTGCTGGATCGACGCCTGCATCCGCACCACGCCGCCGGGCCGCGCCCCGAACCCGTCGGCCTGCGTCTCCACCCGGCCCGACGTCCAACCCGAGTTGGGGTCGGTGCCCGAGTGCAGCGCCTTGAGCACCAGGTGGCCGTTGCCGTCCTGGTACACGTTGGAGGTGCTGGTGGTCGTCGTCTCGATCTCGCCGGTGCCGAAGTTGGCACCCGCGCCGGCGTCGTAGCGCCATGTGCCCGTGTCCAGGCCGGTGTTGGCGGCGCCGTTGAAGTCGTCGCTCCACGTGGTGTTGAAGCCCGAGGGGGCGGCCGGCACGTCCGACGGCGCCACCGCGGCCGGCCTGGCCGCGGCCCCGCTGCCGGACTGCGGCGCGGCCGCACTCGCGGAGGCGGCGGGCGAGCCCGCCATCGCGACCGCCACGGCGGCGGCGACCGCCGCCAGCAGCGCCACCGCGGACTGCCCGCGGCGCCGTCGCCGTATCCGGCCTTGCGGTTCCTGTACGCGCTTGTGTCTGAGCGACATGCGTACTCCTTCTCCTGTGTGGGGGGTGGAACGGCCGACCGCGGCTGTCCGTGCGGCGGCGTTCCGTGGGGGGAGAGCTGAGAGCGCTCTCAGGAGAATCTGCCCTCGCTCGGAGCGCTGTCAAGAGAGCGGCAACGTTTACGGGAAGTGGATCGGTAACGTTTACGGGCCGCTGCGCGCGGGGCGGCCGCCGGAGAAGCCGGGTTGCCCGGGGCGGGCGGCCTGTGCCCTCGAACGCCGGGCGGGCTTGGGTGGGTGGGTTCGCCGGAGGTGGGCGGCCTGTGCCCTCAAACGCCGGGCGGGCTGGGTTTGGTGGGCCGGGTGGGTGCTTGACCCGTGGGAGCCGTTCTTACGTATGTGCGGCACCCAGCCCCTTTTTGCCGCCATCTCTCCCCCGGACTTCGTCCGGGGGAAGTCGATCATGCTCGCCCCTCGTTCCTCGGGCCTGCGCGTGTTCTCCCTTTCGACACCGGCGCGCCCTTTGGCTCGCCGGCTACACGGCGAGCCCTACTCCGTAGCCGCACCCGAAATACAAAGCCGTACCCTCGCCCCTCACGGGTGGGCCCCTGTACCCGCACCCTGGCCCGCCTCGCTCGTCCTGCTCCTTGCAATGCATCACCCTCACCATTCGTCCCCAGAATCACTCTCAACCCACCAATCCCCGACTTCACGTGAACTCCCCTCCGTGGGCGAATGGTCACTCCGTGTGCTGGGGGTGTCATTGGGGCTGATTTGTGCAGGTGGGGGGATGAGAAAGGGAAAGGCGGGAGGTGGGAAGGGGGGTGGATTGGGGGAGATGGAAGGCGGGAAAGGGAGCGATGCCATTACTCTTCGGCGCCCACGATGCGCTGAGGCTGCCAGCCGGGCAAACTCGGTAACCAGGGGCGAGCGGGGAGGAGGTGGTTGCGTGGGAGACGGTTCCCTGCTCGGTGTGCGCGGGATCTGCAAGCGGTTCGGCGCCGTGCAGGCCCTCAGCGAGGTCGACCTCGACATCCGGGAGGGCGAGGTCCTCGGCCTGATCGGGAGCAATGGCGCGGGGAAGTCCACGCTGATCAAGACCATCTCCGGGGTGACGACACCGGACGCCGGGACGATCGCGTGGAAGGGCCGCGCGGCGGATCTGCGCAAGCCGTCGGACGCCCAGCAACTGGGCATCGCGACCGTTCACCAGGACCTGTCGCTGTGCGACAACCTCGACACGGTCGAGAACCTCTATCTGGGCCGTGAGCTGCGCAGGTTCGGCATGCTCAACGAGGTCGCGATGGAGAAGCGGGCCCGCGCGCTGCTGGAGTCGCTGTCCGTGCACGTGTCGAGCCTGCGGGTGCCGGTCGCGTCGCTGTCGGGTGCCCAGCGGCAGGGCGTGGCCATCGCCCGCGCGCTGATCGGCGAGCCCGAGTTGGTGATCCTGGACGAGCCGACCGCGGCGCTGGGCCCGCAGCAGGCCGCGCGGGTGCTGGACCTGGTGCGGCGGCTGCGGGAGCGGCGGCTGACCGTGCTGTTCGTCAGCCCCGAGATGGACGAGGTGCGGGCGGTCGCGGACCGGGTGGCGGTGCTGCGGGTGGGCCGCAACAGCGGGTTCTTCGACACGAAGTACACCACCCAGGAGCAGTTCGACTCGGCGGTCACCGGCAACCACACGATGGCGGTCGCGCTCCAGCGCAGCCTGCTGCCGCACGGGCTGCCGGAGCAGGACGCGCTGGAGGTCGGCTACCGCTACCGGCCGGCGCAGGCCGGGGTGAGCGGGGACTGGTTCGACGTGATACCGCTGGCCGGGGCGCGGGTGGCGCTGGTGGTGGGCGACATCGTGGGGCACGGGATGCACGCGGCGGCCACCATGGGGCGGCTGCGGACGGCCGTCCACAACTTCTCGATGCTGGATCTGCCGCCGGACGACCTGCTGGCCCATCTGGACGACCTGGTGGCCAGGATCGACAAGGACGAGGCCCCGGACGGCGGCGCGACCATAGCGGGCGCGACCTGCCTGTACGCGGTCTACGACCCGGTGACGCGGTGCTGCGAGCTGGCCAGGGCAGGGCATCTGCCGCCGGTGCTGGTGCGGCCCGACGGCGTGGCGGAGTTCCTGGACGTGCCGGCCGGGCCGCCACTGGGGGTGGGCGGCCTGCCCTTCGAGGCGGTGGAGCGGCGGCTGCCGGAGGGCAGCCGGCTGGTGCTGTACACCGACGGGCTGGTCGAGGACCGGCAGCGGGACATAGACGAGGGCCTCGAACTGCTGCTGGCCGCCCTCACCGGGGCGCGGGGCACGCCGGACGAGATCTGCGACGAGGTGCTGACCGCGGTGCTGCCCGCCGCGCCGAGGGACGACGTCGCCCTGCTCATCGCGCGCACCCGGGCGCTGCCGGACGACCACATCGCCTGCTGGGACGTGCCGTCCGACCCGGCGGCCGTGGCCTCGATCCGCGCCGAGGCCACCCGCCGTCTGAACGAATGGGGCCTGGACGAGCTGGTGTTCACCACCGAGCTGGTGATCAGCGAGCTGATCACCAATGCCATCCGGCACGCCACCGGGCCGATACAGGTACGGCTGCTGCGCGACCGTACGCTGATCTGCGAGGTGTCGGACACCAGCAGCACGTCGCCGCACCTGCGGTACGCGGCGACCACGGACGAGGGCGGGCGCGGGCTGTTCCTGGTGGCGCAGCTCGGCGAGCACTGGGGGACCCGGTACACCGCCGCCGGGAAGATCATCTGGGTCGAGCAGCGGCTTCCGGTGCAACTGCCGCTGCGTGCAGGAGGAGTTCGCAGCCCAGAGGTGTGAGGCTGTGATGGCTGGTCCGGCCGGAGCGGCTCCTCGCAGGCCGAGGGGGCCGGCTCCCACGGCGCCACCTCCGGTACGCCGTCGAAGGGCCCGAACCGCCGCTGCGGTCCGGGCCCTTCGGCGCCGGGCGCCGGGTTCAGGCGCGGGCGCGGCTCCACGAGGCGCTTTCGGCGAAGTACGTGTCGTACAGCTCCTGGACGTCCAGCAGGCTCTCCGGCGGCACCTTGCCGTAGGCGATCCGCTCCAAGTGGCGGAAGTACTCGAACCGTTCGACGCCCGGCGTGATCACGATGAGGATGTCGGCGTCCTCGCCGGGCGCCGCCGCGAAGGCGTGCGCGAGGCCGGGCGGCACGATCACCAGGTCGCCGCGTTCGGCGGTGACCACCTGGTCGCCGGAGAGCAACTGGGCCGTGCCGTCCAGCAGGTAGAACAGCTCGGCCGACTTGGCGTGGTGGTGCGGCTTCGCCCCGTCCGCGCCGTCGGTCAGGGTCACCCGCTGCGTGGACAGCGCGCCCCCGGTGGAGCCGCTGTCGGCCAGCAGCCGGATCGTGGTCGGTGCCCGGCCGATCACCTCCGCCTCCGCGGAACGGACGATCACGGACGCGTCGAAGTCCGGCACGACGAGAGACATCTTCTGGGCTCCTTGCCTGCGGCGCACCACGGTGGTTGGCGGCGCAGCCCGAACGTACTGCTCCGCGGGTGCGCGGGCCATCACCTTTCCGCAGGGTCCCTCGCGGTCGACGGCGCCCTGACCCCGGGCGTGGGGTCCCTTCGCGGAAGGCATCCGCCCATCCCCGGACTGCGGGGCGCCCTTGCGGAGGGCGTTCGCCCTGATCCCCGGGCGGGGGGTGCCCTTGCGCGGGGCGCGCCACGTTTTTTAGGGGCGCGGGGAACTGCGCGACCAGCCATGACGTGGCTGCACGTCGTCACCGGCCCGAAGGGGCAGTTGCGGCCGTCGCCGGACCACCGGCCGGTGGCCGGTTGCCCGCGCAGTTCCCCGCGCCCCTGTATGGCGCCCTTGGCCGCAAGGGCACCCCTGCGGATGGCGCCGCCGGGCGCAAAGGCACCCCCGCTCGGGGTCGGGGTGCCGCCCTCCGTGAGGGACCCCGCGCTCGGGGGTCGGGGCGGCGGGAGGCGCTGCCGTTGGGGTGGTGCCAACGGGCGAGCGGCGTGGCCCCCCGGCCCGCGGGGCACGGCTTCGTACGGTCGGCGTCCGCCGGGCAAGGCACGGCTCCGTACGGTCGGCGTCCGCCGAACAAGGCACGGCTTCGTACGGTCGGCGTCCGCCGGGCAAGGCGTGGCTCCGTACGGTCGGCGTCCGCCGGACAAGGGGCGTGGCTTCGTACGGTCGGCGCCGCCGGGCAAGGCATGGCTCCGTACGGCCGGCGCCCCGCCAAAAAGCACGGCGCGCTCGTGGTCCGGTCCGCTGACCACGTGCTCCCGCAAGCCTCCGCAACGTCTCCCCGTCCTCGTAAGGCACTCGGCCGCCCGGCCAGAACAGGTGTGTGTCATGAGCCGCTCCCCCGTCAGCCCGCGCCCCGGCGCGCCCGCCGCACCGTACGCCCCCCGCTCCGAAGCCTCATCCGCCGCGTTCAACCCGTCCGGTGCCGGCCGCCCGGCCCGGCGCGGGATCGCCGTGGCCGCGGGCGCCGCCGCCCTGTGCGCCGCGGCCCTCTCCGCCGCCGCCCTCGCGTCCTCCGCGGCGGCGGCCCAGGCGGGCCCGGCGTCCGGGACGCCGCAGGGCGTCCCCGCCCACCGCGGCGCCCCCCTCTACGTCTCCGACTACACCGACGGCACCGTACTGAAGCTCTCCACCCGCGGCGGCCCGCAGACGACCGTGCCCACCACCGGGCTGATCCGTCCGACCGGGACGGCCCTCGACCGGGCCGGCGACCTCTTCGTCTGCGACACCGGCAACAACCGGGTGGTCGAGCTGCCCGCGGGCGGCGGCCCGCAGACCACCGTGCCCACCACGGACCTCGACCGCCCGGTCGCGGTCGCCCTCGACACCGCCGGGAACCTGTTCATCTCGGACAACTTCAACGACCGCGTCGTCGAGGTCCCGGCGGACGGCGGCCCGCAGACCACCGTGCCCGCCACCGGGCTGCTGCGCCCGCAGGGGCTCGCGGTCGACGCCCGCGGCGACCTGTTCATCGCCGACTTCATGCACGACCGGGTGGTCGAGGTCCCGGCCCGCGGCGGCCGGCAGACCACCGTGCCGGCCAACGGCCTGTCCCAGCCGACCGGCCTCGCCCTCGACCGGGCCGGCGACCTGTACATCTCCGACAACGCCCACGACCGCGTCGTGAAGCTGCCCGCACGCGGCCGCCCGCAGACCACCGTCCCCGCCACCGGCCTGAACCGTCCGCAGGGGCTCGCGGTCGACGCGCGCGGCGACCTGTTCATCGCGGACTTCGGCAACGACCGCGTGGTGGAGGTCCAGGCGGGCCGCGGCCGGCAGACCACCGTGCCGGCCACCGGTCTGCACACCCCGGTCGGCCTGGCCGTCCCCCGCCGCGGCGCCGCCCCGCACCACCGGTGAACCCGCGCCGTGGCGCGCCGCCGCCTCCCCGGCGTCGCCGCGCCGCGCACGGCCGTGGCTTACCGGCCGGAGACGGCCGGAGACGGCCGCCGATCACGTATCGCGAAGGAGTGAAGCTCGCCGCGGGGCGCATCCCGAGGCCCGGCCGGCACGTTGATCATCGAGCATGTGCCCTGGTGGGGCCCGCGATCCCACCCGCGAAGGAGTTCGGTGGGCGGCGCCTGTGACCGTGCCAACGCAGTAGGAAAGAGGAGCATGACCTCTCTCACCTCCGTCCCGGCCCCCGGCGCCGCGCCCTCCGTCCCGCACCCGCCGGTCGTGCGGTCCCACACCTGGGAGGGCTTCCACTGCGAGTCGCGGCTGGTGCGGACGACCGCCCCCCGGCTGGCGCCGCTGCTGATGATCGGCGGGGCGTTCCAGCGCAAGGAGGCGTGGGGGCGGGTGGAGCGGGAGTTCCTCGCGCACATGGACGTCCTCACCGTCGACCCGCCGGGGTGGGGCGCCGGCGACCTGCTGCCGGGCGGCTACGACGTCGGGTTCCTCGCCGACGCCGTCAGCCACATGCTCGACGAGCGCGGCCTGACCGAGGTCAACCTGCTCGGCGGCTCCTACGGCACCGCGATCGCCTACCGGATCGCCCAGCGGCGCCCCGAGCAGGTCGCCCGCATGGTGCTCGTCGGCACGATGACCTGCATCCCGGCCCACGCGCGCGCCGCGATGCTGCGCGCGATGGGGCTCCTGGCCGAGCGGCGGATGGAGGAGTACGCGGAGGCGGCCGTCGACATCCTGATGAACCGCGACCTGCTCGGCTCGGTCGTCGCGGGCAGCAGGGTACGGCGGTTCCTGCTGCGGCGGCTGGCGCAGCTTCCCGAGGCGGAGGCGGAGCAGACGTACACCAACACCTGGCGCCTGCTGCACCAGGAGATGGTCGACACCGCCCGGCCGCCCGCCGCACCGGCGCTGGTCGTCACCGGCGAGCACGACTCGTTCACCACCCCGGACCTGTGCCGGTCGATGGCTGCGGTGTGCGGCGAGAGCTGGTTCGCCGAGGTGATCGGCGCGGACCACATGCTCTTCCTCGAACGCACGGTGGAGCTGGTCGACCTCGCCACCCGCTTCTTCGCCGGCCGCTCGCTGGCCGGCCTGCCCTACTGCCGCACCGTCGAGCAGATCCGCGGCCCGGCCCGGGGCGCGGACGGCGCCCTCGCCGCCATCGGGGCCGCCCGGGCCGGGAGCCTGTCCTCGGGGCCGCGTGGGCCGAGCCTGTACGCTGACGGCCGGCGGGGGCCGGCCGGCCACGGGCGCCGGCAGGGGTGAGGCCCCGCCCCCGGC
Organism: uncultured Actinomycetota bacterium; assembly: GCA_963820715.1. Lineage (GTDB taxonomy): Bacteria > Actinomycetota > Actinomycetes > Streptomycetales > Streptomycetaceae > Actinacidiphila. The sequence continues at coordinate 563,460 of CAWGAU010000020.1, forward strand.
GGGGGACGCGCATCCGCCGGTCCCGGTCACCTCCCTTGGACGCGGCGAGCGAGGTGAGCATGGACACGACGGCCGGATTCCGGGTGCGGGGAGCGGCTTCCCGGCCGGACCGCGCGGGCGGCGAACGCCCCCTGTGGCAGCGGGTACTGCCCGGCCTCTACTGTTTCGCCGCGATCCGCCTGCTGGGCCTGGTCGCGCTCGCCGTGTGGTCGGACGCCCGCGGCACGAGCGCCCGCGTCCTGCTGTCGGCCCGCTGGGACTCGCTGTGGTACGTGCGGGTGATCAAGGAGGGTTACGGCTACGTCCTGGTCGCGCCGGACGGCCGGCACCTGTCCGACCTGGCGTTCTTCCCGCTCTTCCCGTGGCTGGAGCGGGCCGTCGCCGCGGCGACCGGGCTCGGCGCCCCCGGCGCGGGTCTGCTGGTCAGCGCCGTGGCCTCGCTGGCGGCCGCCGCCGGCATCCACGCGGTGGTGGAGGAGACGGCCGGCGGCCGGACGGCGTTCTTCACCGTGGTGCTGTGGGCGGCGCTGCCGGTCGGCGTCGTGGAGTCGATGGCGTACAGCGAGTCGCTGTTCACCGCGCTGGCCGCGTGGGCGCTGTACGCCGTGGGCAGGCAGCGGTGGGTCACCGCGGGCCTGCTGGCGTCGCTGGCCGGGCTGACCCGGGCCACCGGGCTGGCCGTGGTGCTGGCGGTGTGGGCGGGGTGCGCGCTGAGCGCCCGGGCCGCGCGCACGGTGTCGGTACGGCAGGTGGCCGGTGCCGTCCTCGCGCCGGCCGGCGCGGCCGGCTACGTGCTGTGGGCAGGCCACCGGGCCGGCGGCGGCCTGCTCGGCTACCTCGACGTGCAGAAGAGCTGGGGCAACGGCTTCGACGGCGGCGCCGCGTTCTGCGGCTACCTCGGGAAGCTGGCCACCCGGCCGCCCTACGTCGGCGGGCCCGCGCTCGCGGCCGGCGTCCTGCTGCTCGTCCTGTTGTACGTGCGGGGGTTCGGGCCGCGGGTGCGGCTCCCGGCGCGGCTCCCGGTCCAGGTCTACACGGGCGTGGTGATGGTGCTCGCGCTGGGCACGTCCGGGTACTTCGGCTCGAAACCGCGGCTGCTCCTGCCCGCTTTCGGGCTGCTGGTCCCGGTCGCCGCGCGGCTGGCGAGGGCGCGCCCGGCCCTGGCGACGGCCGCCGTCTGCGCGCTCGCGGTCCTGTCCGCGTGCTACGGCGCCTTCTGGCTCAACGGCTCAGGACCGCCCTGACGCCGGGGCGGGACGTACGGGGTGCGGCCCGTACGTCCCGCGGACCGACGGCCGGCGGGCCGGTGATGCGAGCGGCCGCCGTCCTGCGGGTCAGCGCAGCATGTCCGCCTGTCCGGTCTCGACGTCGACCGCGACGCTCAGCGGCGACGACCTGCGGGTGTAGGCGTCACCGTTGGGCGGCCGGAAGCGGAAGACCAGGCTGGGCCGCGGTCCCTCCGGGGTGATGACTTCCAGGGTGGTCGGCCCGGTGACGGTCCACCCCGCGTTCGTGGTGCCGTCCTCGGTGAAGTGCGCGACGGCTATGCGAAGGGCTTCGTCTCGGTCCATGGGTCCCATGGTCGCACCCGCCGGGCTCCCGGGAGCCCGTGCGCGCCGCCCGATCAGGGGTGTTTGCGCTGACTGTTCATCACATTGCGCATCGCCGCGACGAGGGCGGGCCGGAAGCGGGCCGGGTCGCGGGTGAAGTGGCTCTGCGGGCGGGGGGTGCCGGCGGCGCCGGTGACGGGGGACAGCACGATGCTGTTGTAGTCGGTGAGGGTGAGGGTGAAGACCGCGCCGCCGTGCAGGACCTTCAGCTCCTGGGTCTGGTCGCTGAGGGTGAGCAGGTACGCCTCGTCGCCGAGCCCGCCGATCCGGCGGGTGGACTCGGCGGCGGTGAGGTCGGAGGTGTCCAGGCCGCTCTGGTCGTCGAACTCGGGCCGCGGGTCGGTCTTCTTGTGCAGGTCGACGGTGACGAACGCCTCGTAGTGCGTGACGCCGCCGGGCAGCGCGGTCGAGCTCGCCGAGATGGTGCAGCGCAACTGGTCGAGGGCGGGGCCCAGTTGGACGGCGGCGGGGGAGACCGCCTCGGCGTCCTCGGACTTGAGGGCGTCGGTGAGGGGCCGGAGGGTGGTGCCCGCGCAGGGGCTGTCGCCGAGCACGTAGCCGTGCAGGTCGGGACCGGCGGAGTGGTGGTGGAGGTGGTACGCGTGCAGGCCGCCCGCCCAGGCGGCGGAGGCCAGCGCGAGGCCGCCGATGCCCCACAGCCACGGGCGGCGGCCCGGGGGGACCGCCGCGTCCCGGCCGGGCCCGCGGTCGCCGCCGCTGATCACGTCGGGCGCGGGCTCCTCGGGGCCGCCCGTCAGTTCCGGTTCGGTTATCACGGCTGCTCCTTGCGGTGGGCCTGCGGCGCTCCCCGGAGTACGGTACGGCGTTCGCGGGAAGCGTTCCCGCCACAGCAGTCCCCTATCCACCCGAACGGTTCCGGCCCCCCGGGCCACCCTTCCGGCACGACGGTGCCTCGTTTTTAGGGGCGCGGGCCACCCTTCCGGCACGAGGGTGCCTCGTTTTTAGGGGCGCGGGGAACTGCGCGATCAGCCACGACGCGGCTGCGGGTCGTCACCGGCCCGGAGGGGCAGTTGCGGCCGTCGCCGGACCACCGGCCGGTGGCCGGTTGCCCGCGCAGTTCCTCGCGCCCCTAGGTATTCCGCAAAGGGCACCCCGGGCGCCGGGGGCACTGCCCTTAACTTAAGGATCTTCAGGCTGCTTTGGGTAGATTCGGCTCAGTGATGGTGATCGTGTAGATGGCCTCGCGGGTGTGGCTGGTGCGGCGCTCCTGGGTGGTGCGGGGGCTGGTGCGGCTGCGGTCGGTGCGGTTGCGCGGATGGGTGGCGATGCTGCTGGTCAGCGCCGCGAGCGGGTCGGCCTGGTCGCTGGGGCGGTGGCCGCAGTGGTGGCAGGGGGTGTCGGCGTCCAGGCGGGCGCGGGTCAGGCGCAGGACGGCGACGAAGGCGATCTCGTCGGGGTCGATGCCTTCCAGTGCGGCGACGTGGGTAGCCAGGTCGCACAGGGCGTTGTAGACGATCAGGAAGGCCCAGATCTCCTGGCGGGCCAGCTCTGGCGAGCGCCCGCGCACGACTACGCCGGGACCGCGCAGCTGCTGCTTGAGGCGGAGATAGGTGATCTCCACCTGCCAGCGTTCACTGTAGATCTTGGCCAACTCTCGGGCTGGGAAGGCCCGATGGTCGAGCAGGGTGGTCAGCAGGCGGATCCGGCTGGTGCGTCGACGCCCGCGCAGATCGGTGACCGCCACATCGAACTCCACCAAGCGGGCCACCGTGTCCGGCAACCGCTCGGCGTGCGTCTGGCTGCTGTCCTTGCGGCGCTTGGCGCGCATGTTGTCCGACTCGCGCAGGCGCACCAGGTGCGAACCGTCCGGCAGTTGCTCGATAAGTCTGGCGGGCAGGCTGTGCTTGCCGTTCTGTACCCGCCAGGCCAGTTGTGCGCCGGTGGCGGTGAACCGCAGCCAGCGGTCCATGCTGAAGAAGTTGCGGTCGGCCAGGTTCAGTGTGCCCGGAGCCAGAAATGTGTCCAGGCGGTCAGTCAGCTCCTGCTCACGGGTGTGGTACGAGCCGATGGCCGCGGCCCGCACGCGCCGGTCACCGCAGGTCACCAGAGTGACAATGCGGGCCAGCGGACGCGGACCGCCGGTGGGTCGGCCGAACTGCTCGACCAGAATGTCCTCGGCGGGCAGCTCCATGGTGGTGCCGTCGAACGCGGTCAGCAGCAGACCGAACAGGCACCCGCCGATCCCCGGCACGGGCCCGCCGTCCGCTCCCGCTTCGAACAGATGCCGCATCGAATCCTCACCCAGCCGGACCCGGGACTTGGACAGTGCCGCGCCCGTCGGCACCGGGCCCGCCATCGCCGCCGCCCCACCCAGCAGCGGCACAGTCCGACCCAGAACCGAGTCGTAGCCCTCCCCGCTGAACAGACACAGCCCCAGCACCGCGTGCATCGTGACCTCGCCGGTCAGCACCCGCCGACGCCGGTCCACGTGCCCAGTCCCATCCAACGCCGCCCGTACCCCGGCCGGATCCACTAGGCCCGCCAGCAACCGCGAACACCCATCGGTATCCAACGCCTCGCGCCCCGAGGCAGGGCCGGCCAGCGCCGCGTCCCGCAGCAGCCCCCGGCCCTCCTCGGTCGCGAACACGGCAGACCAGGCGACCGGACCACCCGTCGACTCCTCAGCCGCGGACATGGCAGACTGCACGAACAACGGAGCTCCTGTGTATGGACCATGTTTCTAGACAACTCATGTCCTACCAGGAGCTTCGTTGCGTCCGGCGACCCGTCCAGATCGTGATCAAGCCGCAACCGCCGACCGACGAACACCCCGAAAGATCACCAAACTGCCCTTAAGAGGGCGTTTACATAGGTACGTTCCGGAAAGTGGCTTTGCTCACTGTCCTCCTTCGCCCAAGTTTAGGAACTACGCGAACTTCGTCGCCTCCTACCGCGCAGGCCCTGCAGTCCGTTTCGCTCGCTTCTGCCCCTAGGATTCCGTCTGGTTTGATGATGCACCAGAACCTCCTGATGAACAGCGGAACGGCACCTTCCGGCCTTCTCGTGGCAACGCTACGGCGTGAGCCAGCGCAAGCCGTACCCGAGCGACCTGTCCGACGCCCGATGGGCCCTGGTCGAACCGACCTTATCCGCCTGGCGGAAAGCCCGGCTCGACCGTCGCCCCACCGGACAGCCGGCCAAAGTCGAACTCCGCGACGTGTTCAACGCGATCCTCTACGTGAACCGCACCGGAATTCCCTGGAAATACGTCCCGCACGACTTCCCGAGCCACGGCACCGTCTACGCCTACTACGCCGCGTGGCGCGACGAGGGAATCTTCACCCAGCTCAATTACGACCTCACCGCGCTGGCTCGCGTGAAGGAAGGTCGCAAGCCCGAGCCGACGGCCTCCGTCATCGACACCCAGAGCATCAAAACCTCCACCAATGTGCCTGTGACCAGCCAGGGAATAGACGCCGCGAAGAAGATCGTGGGCCGGAAGCGGGGCATCCTCACCGATACGATCGGCCTGATCCTCGCCGTGACCGTCACCGCCGCCAGCCTCTCCGAAAACGCCCTGGGGATACGCCTCCTCGACCAAGCCAAAAGCACCTACCCGACCATCGCCAAGAGCTGGGTGGACACTGGATTCAAGAAAGCCGTCGTCGAACACGGCGCGAAGCTCGGGATCGACGTCGAAGTCGTCAACCGAAACCCCGGAGTTCGCGGCTTTCACGTCGTAAAAAGGCGCTGGGTAGTAGAGCGCAGTATCGGTTGGATCATGATGCACCGGCGCCTCGCCCGCGACTACGAGACCCTCACAGCCAGCTCCGAAGCCATGATCCACGTCGCGTCGATCGACAACCTCGCCAAGCGCATAACGGACGAAACCACACCAACCTGGCGAGGGACCTATTAGGACGTAAGAGGCAATTCGGCTACATCAAACGCCCTCTAAGTTAAGGGCAGTGGCGCCGGGGGACCCGGCGGGAGGGCTAGGTTGCGAGGAGTTGGCGCAACTCCGCGACCGCCTCCCGCAGCCGCTCCGCGAACACATGCATCTGATCGGCAACCCCCGACGGAGTGCTGAGGTAGAGGTTGAACCGCTCGGGCAGCAGCACGTACGCGATGCCGATGCACTGGCTGCTGGTCGAGCCGAAGCCGAAGAACTGGATGTTGCGGGACGGCGCCGAACTGGTGCTCAGGTAGTCGTCGCGCATGGTCAGCCACCCCGGCGTGCGGTACAGCGCGGGCTGCTCGGTGATGCCGAGCGCGGCGCCGCGCCGGCGCTGGATGAGTTCCAGCTCCCACAGGTGCTGCTCGGGTGCCTGACCGGCCTGGCACTGCTTGGCCCGTTCCACGTGCTGGGCGGCGGCCTCCAGCAGCGCGCGCCGCCGGGTCTCCCGGTCCGCCGCCGGGTCCTCCATCGCGGCGGTGAACTCCACCATGCCGGGCGTGACCACCCGCATCGCCTCGGTCCGCCCGCGCCGGAACTGCCGGGTCGCGATCGACTCGTATGTGGCGCCGATCCGGCCCTTCGCCCGCCGGTGGGCGAGCTGGTAGGCGGCCTGGACGAAGGCGTCCGGCGAAATACCCAGCGCCTTGGCGGTGTTGGCGCCGAAGTCGTCGAACGTCACCGTGACGGTCGCGGTGTTGTCGCCGTAGTCCGCGAACGCCTCGGCGGCGGCGCTCACCTGCTCCCGCAGCTTGTCGTCCAGCACGAGGACGACCGGCTCGGGCACCGGCGCTCCCTGGGTGCGGGCGCCGGACCGCAGCGAGTGCTCCTCGGCGGAGGTGTCCAGCAGGGCGTCCACGAAGTGGAGGATGGTGGTGCCGTCGAGTTCGCAGTGCTCGATGTTGATCCCGGCCCGGCCGTCGCCGAACACGACCAGTGACACCGCCTTGTCGAACCAGCGGTTGCCGCCGTCGCCGTAGAGCAGGTGGTCGCAGGTGTGCTGGGTGTCGGTGGGTGCGAAGTCCTCCAGGCACACGCAGAACAGCGCGGTCTCGATGTCCTCCAGCGCGGCCGCGTTGCCCGGGTGGCAGTCGAGCAGCGACTGCCGGGCCGCGGCCCACTCGGCGCGGGCCATGGTGGTCAGGTGGCCGGCCGAACGCTCCTCGGCGTCCTCGGCGCCCGGCCGCGCGCCGCCGGCGATGACCGCCCGCAGCCCCGCCGCCAGGTCGTCGAGGCTGTGCGGCACGCCGTCCGCGCCGAGCACGTCCAGCCGGAACATGGCGCCGCGGAAGAACACCACGACGTGCCGGGCCTGCGAAGGGCCGGGCCACTGCGGGGTGTACGGGGAGCGGACGGTGTCCAGTTCGGCGCCGGGGATGCGGGTGGTGGAGAAGAGGTACTTGTTCTGCTCCATCGTCTGCGGCTGCCCGCGCACCACCGCCGGGGGCAGCAACTGGCCGTCGATCAGCCGCTTGTAGTCCAGGGCCGCGGCGATGAGCCCGGCCGCCCGCTCCACCTGCGGCAGGTCCGCGTCCTTGAAGAGGAAGAAGAAGTTGGCGTTGAGCGCGATCCGGTCCCGGCGGCCCAGGTAGCGGTACGGCCAGAAGGTGTCGAGCCAACTGTGCGTGCCCGGGGCGTCGTTGAACTCCTCCAGCGCCGCGTGCAGCGCCCGGCCCGGTCCGCCGGGGCGCAGGAAGGCGGTCACCTCCGCCTGAGTCTGCGCCAGTTCGGCCGGGGTGAGCAGCGGTGCGCACCATGAGAGGAAGCGCTCGCAGCTCTCCTCCAGTGTGGGCAGCGGTACCCGCGGCAGCTCGTCCTCCAGCGCGAACGTGGGGGTGGGCGCCGTTTCCTGACTGGTATTCAATTCTGTTCTCGATTCGGGTCGTCGGTGACCTGGTTCTCGCTACTGCCCGGCCGGCCGCGACAGGTGCAGCCGTGCGTACAGCCACCCTTCCGCTTCCAGGCCCCGGGTATCCACCCCGTCGGCCGACATCGTGCCGAGGACGAGCTCTTGTTCCTCCGGAGAGGTGAACCGGCGCTGCCGCAACTCGCCCTCGACGCACACGGTTTCGTACCCCAGTGCGGACAGCGCGCGCTCGACCGGCTCGAACGGGAACATCCGCAGCACCGTGTGCGCCATCCACGGCAGCCGCCCGCCCTGCGCCCGCACCACCCGGGTCAGCGTCCGCTCGGTGACGTAGCCGAAGCAGCCGGTGGAGATCACCAGGTCCGCGCCGGCCAGAAGGTCGCGCTGCTCCGGCGTCGGCTCGTCGCGTTCCAGGTCGGCGTGGACCGCGTCGTCGAGGAACCCGGCGGCGAGACCGTACGACAGGGCGCTGTCGGAGATGTCCAGGCCGACGCAGCGGATGGGGTGGGCGGTCCGGCGGCTCCGGGTCAGCTCGCGGTCCCGGGCCAGCAGCGCGTCCCGGCCGGCGTCGGTGAGCGCGGCCGGGGCGGTGGGCGCGGCGGTGCCGGTGCCTGTTCCGATGGGTGCGCCGTCCTCGTCGCAGTAGCGCGCGTACAACTCGTCCATCGTCAGGTCGCACTTGAGCAGCGCCGCGTTGATCCCGTACGAGCAGCCGATGTCGATCACCTTGGGGACGTCGACCTGCCGGGACTCCCGGTACTCCTTGATCAGCTTCTCGAAGTAGGGCTTGGCCTCCTGCGGGACCCGGTAGCCGAGGCCGCGCAGCTCGCCGAAGTAGGTGCGTGGGTCGGGCTGGGTGTAGAGGTGGCCGAGCGTGGCTTTTCCGGTCGAGTCGAAACGCACGGGGCGTGCTCCTCCGCGGATCGCAGGGTGGGGGGAAGGCGGGCGGGGGTGGCGGGCGGGTCCCGGTCTGCTAGTCGAGCAGCCGGTCGCCGCGTACGGTCCGGCCCTCGGCCGCCGCGAGGTGCGCGGGCAGCACCCGGCCGAAGAGCTGCCGGGTGCGGGCCACGCTGCCCACGACGCCGGGGCGCTCGCTGTACGCGAAGATCGCCGAGTGCCGGGCGACCGCACCGCGCACCGGGCTGACCCGGTGCAGCGAGTAGCGGCCCTGGAAGAGCTGGAGGTCGCCGGGCCGCAGCGGCAGCCGCCGGGTGATGTGCCCCGCGTCGCCGTCGAGGACGTCCCGGACGGCGGCGAAGTTCTCCTCGCGCGCGGAGCGGATGTTCGGCGCGTACTCGAACTCCCCGCCGTCCTCGGCCTCTTGGGTCAGCATGCTGACGGTGAACTCGTTGGTGTCGAAGTGCCAGGGGTGCTCGCGGCCCGGCGCGACGACGTTGAGCACCAGCCCGGAGAGCGGGTCGGCCAGCGGGTGCAGCGCGGGGAGCGTGAAGCAGTCGGCGACGAAGCGCTGGAACAACTCGTCGGCGTAGAGCCGCCCGATCAGGGCGTCGGCGGGGATGCGGTCGCGGGCGACGAACGCGTTGCCGCGCTCGAACGTCCTGCGGCCCGGGTGGTCGGCCGGCAGGTCGGTGTCCAGGGCGATGTTGTAGACGTTCACCGTCTCGACGTCGAAGTGCGCCCGGGGGGCCAGCGCCGCGCACTGCTCGCGCAGGACGTCCCGCAGCGCCGGGCGGACGAAGTCGGGCAGCACGGTGCAGCCGAGTGCGGCCAGTTCGCGCCGGGCCCGGGCGACCACGGCCCGCGCTCCGGCGCTCGCCGGGTCCGCCAGGGGATAGCGGGTCGTGTCGACCATCTGCTCCAGAGGCAGGGCTTCCCGAGTCATCCGATCCTCTCCGGTGGGCAGGCCGTCCGTCGTGCGGATGCCGCCGCCGACTCCAACGGGCGTCGGCGGCGGCGCGCCCCTCGCCCGTCCGAGGCGGGTCCGTACGGGGGCCGGATTCCGTCAACGTGACTGGCGGGTAACACAGTTGAAGTTCCCACAGGCCGCGCGGGTTGTCTGTGACACGTCACACGGTTTCGACCGGTCTCGCCCGGCGAGATCGTGATGAATAGCATAATATCGTCACGAAGCGCCGTGGGCGCCAGAGCCGGACCACGCCGCGCGCGCCGCCGCCCGCCTGGGCACGGACGGCGTGCCCGGCGTCGCCGACGTGGCGAGGACGAAACGGCACGGCACGGCAGGGCACCGTCCGGCGCGGGCGGCGCGCCGGTCGCCCCCGGTCGCGGCGCGCAGTTGTACGGGCCTGGGCGGCGCGGACGAAGGCAGCGCCGATCAGCCCGGGTGCTCGGCCTGGCGGGGCCGCGGGCGGTGGGACAGGTTCTACGGCCGGGCGCCCGCCCGGTGCGGGCGGCGGCACAGCCGCCGTCCGCTGGATGTGCGGGACCGAGGGCAGCCGGATGGGCCAACGCGCCCCGCCGGGTGCGCCGGGCCCGCCGACAGATGGGCAGGTTCGATGGTCGCGCACGCGTTGGTCGCCCCGCTCCCGGGCCGGCCCCCGTCCCCCGGGCACCGACGCGCCCTCCCGGGTCCGCTGGGGCCGCAGGCGGATGGGCGCTGCTACGACCGCGCGGCCTACGACGTCGGCGCCCCGGCCGCGGACCGTTGCCGTACGCCTGCGCTGTCCGACGCGGGGGAGCCACCGTTCGCCGGGTGGGCGGGGTTGCGGGCAGCCGGATGGGCCAATGCCCGCCGGGTTCCCTGGGGTCGCCGGCGGATCGGCGCCGCCTTCGTCCGCGCGGCCCGGTCGTGCCGGACCTCCGGCGGTGGGCTGTCGCCGTACGGCTGCCGTGGCCGGGTGGGTGGGGCGGGGCAGCCCCATTGCCCTGGCGAGTCGGGTTGTGGGCGGGCGGGCAGGCCGGGTCTGCGGGGTCGGGGGACGCAGACGGTCGGGCGGGCCGATGCCCGTTGGGGGCCGCGCCCCCAGCGGGTGGGCCGGACGCGTGACGGATTCGATGCCGAAGAGACCGGAGGTTCGCGATGAAGAGTGAGACCGAGTCCGAGTCCAAGGGCGAAGGCGGGGCGGCCGGGTCACGGGGACGGGCGCGGCGGACGCCTGAGGAGCGGGTCGCCCGCGGGCGGGCGGCGCGGGGGGACGCGCCCCGGTCCGCGCACGCCGAATTCGCGCCGGGCCCGGACCGGCCGGACCCGGTGGACACCGTCGAGGGGCAGTCGGCGACCCGGCTGCCGGACCTGGTGCCGATCCGCTACCAGCGGATGACGCAGTCGCCGTTCCGCTTCTACCGGGGCGCCGCCGCGGTCATGGCGGCCGACCTCGCGGACACCCCCACCTCGGGGCTGCGGGTCCAACTGTGCGGCGACGCCCACCTGTTGAACTTCCGGCTGCTGGGCTCCCCCGAGCGCAACCTGCTCTTCGACATCAACGACTTCGACGAGACGCTGCCCGGACCCTTCGAGTGGGACGTCAAACGGCTGGCCACCAGCATGGTCGTCGCCGCGCGCGAGAACGGCTTCACGGACGCGGAGCGCCGCGCGATCGTCCTGGCGACGGTCCGCTCGTACCGCCGGCAGATGCGCCGTATGGCCGCGATGCGCGACCTCGACGTCTGGTACATCAAGGCGGACGCCGACGTGCTCCAGGCCCTGGCCGCCGGCCGGCTGCACGCGCGGGGCCGCAAGAAGCTGTCGCGGACGGTGGCCAAGGCCCTCACCCGCGACAGCCTCCAGGCGTTCGGCAAGCTCACCGAGACCGTCGACGGCGAACCGCGGATCGCCTCGGCGCCCCCGGTGATCACCCGGCTCGGCGACCTGCTCCCCGATGTGGAGCGCGACCAGGTCGAGACCGTGGTCCGGGACCTGATCGAGCGGTACGGCGCGAGCCTCCAGTCCGACCGGCGGCACCTGCTGCGGCAGTACACCGTGGCGGACATGGCGCGCAAGGTGGTCGGCGTCGGCAGCGTCGGCACCCGCTGCTGGATCGTGCTGCTGCTCGGCCGCGACAGCCGCGACCCGCTGTTCCTCCAGGCCAAGGAGGCGTCCGCGTCGGTGCTCGCCCCGTACGCGGGCGCCAACCGGCTTGCCACCGAAGGCGAGCGGGTGGTCGCCGGGCAGCGGCTGATGCAGTCCGCCAGCGACATCTTCCTCGGCTGGGAGCGGGTGCAGGGCATCGACGGCCGCCGACGCGACTTCTACGTACGGCAGTTGCGCGACTGGAAGGGCATCGTCGACCCGTCGGAGATGGTGCCGCGCGGGATGGGCGTCTTCGGCGAACTGTGCGGCGCCACCCTCGCGCGCGCCCACGCCCGGTCCGGCGACCGGATCGCGATCGGCGCGTACCTGGGGCGTGGCGACGTCTTCGACCGGGCGGTGGCCGAGTTCGCCGAGCGCTACGCCGACCGCAACGAGCGCGACCACCAGGCGCTGGTCGACGCGGTCAGGACGGGCCGGGTCGAGGCCGCGACCGCGGAGGAATCCGCCGGGTGAGCGGTCCCGGCGCCGCGAGGCCCCGGCGTTCCCGGGCTCCGCCACCTCCGCCCGCGCCGGCCGCTCAGCAGATCCAGCCGCGTTCGCGGGCGGTGCGCACCGCCGTCCGGCGGTCGTCCGCGCCGAGCTTGGCGGTGGCGGCGGACAGGTAGTTGCGGACCGTGCCGGGGGAGAGGCACGCCCGCTCGGCGATCTCGCCGATCGGGGCGCCGTCCGCGGCCAGTTCGAGCACCTCGGCCTCACGGGCGGTCAGCGGGGAGTCCCCGGCGCTGATGGCGTCGGCGGCCAGGTCGGCGTCGATGTACCGCTCCCCCGCGTGCACGCTGCGGATGATCTCGGCCAGCCGCCGCGCGGAGACGGTCTTCGGTACGAAGCCGCGCACCCCCGCCTCCAGGGCGCGTTTGAGGTGGCCGGGGCGGCCGTGACCGGTGACGATCAGCGCCCGGCAGCCGGGCGGCAGCGCGGTCGCCACGGCCACGCCGTCCGGGCCGCCCGGCATCTGGAGGTCGAGCACGGCCACGTCCGGCCGGTGCGCCGCCGCCATGGCGATGGCCTCCTCGCCGGACGCCGCTTCGGCCACGACCAGCAGATCGTCCTCGTACGACAGCAGGGCGGCGATCGCGCCCCGGATCAGATGCTCGTCGTCGGCGAGCAGCACGCTGATCCGCGTGGGCGGCCGACGCCGGCGGTGCGCCCTGCGGCAGAGGGGAGTCGCTCGCGGAGCCGCGCCCGTCCTGCGCGGGGCGGTCGCCGGGTGCGGGCGCGCTGGGGGTGGGGCGGTGGCTCATCGCTGGTCCTTCGGGTGTCATCGGACCGTGCTTCCGTCGCGTCGGGCGTCGGGCGCCGGGGTCTGGGCGGGCACGGGGGACGGGGTCAGCGGGACGTCGGCCGTCAGGCGGAAGACGCCGTCGCGCGAGGTGGTGGCCAGGGTGCCGCCGGACGCGGCGAGCCGTTCGCGCAGACCGGCCAGCCCGGAGCCGCCCTCGCTCGTGACCCCTCCGGCCCTGCCGGTCCCGGCCCGCTGCGTCACCCCGTCGTTCTCGACGGCGAGCACAGCGGAACCCGCCGAGCCCACCCAGCGCCGAACCTGCGGACCCGCCGGCCCGGCCGCGCCTGCGGTGCCCTCGGAGCCGTCCGGACCCCGTACCGACAGCCGGATCGTGCAACGCGTGGCCTCACTGTGCCGCAGCACATTCGTCGTGGCCTCCCGCAGCACCCAGCCGAAGGTCGCCCGCACCTGCGGGGCGAGGCCGCTGCCCGCCGCGACGTCGGCGTGCCCGTCGACCCCGGCCGCACGCAGCACGGACAGCGCCCCGGCCAGTTCGACCGCGAGGTCGGCGGCGCGGTAGCCGCGGACGACATCGGCCACCTCGCGCTGCGAGTCCCGCGCGATCCGCTGCACCTCGACCATCTGCTCCACCGCCTCCGGCCGGTCGTGCCGGGCGAGCTGGACCGCCAGTTCGCTCTTGAGCGCTATCACCGCGAGGTTGCGGCCCATGACGTCGTGCAGATCGCGGCCGAACCGCAGCCGCTCCTCCGCGACCGCGAGCCGGGACTGCGCGTCCCGGGCCGAGTCCAGTTCCCAGACGGCCGCGATCAGCCAGCCGGAGCAGCCCGCCACGAGGGCGGCCAGCAGCCCGCCGGCGGACACGATCAGGGCGGAGCTGATCACGGTGTGCTCCGGCAGCCCGGCGACCCCGGTCGACACCGCCGTGGCGGCGGCCACTCCCGCGACCCAGTACAGCGTCGCGCGGATCGAGCCGAGGGCGAGGTGGAGCGCGGCGAACCCGAGGAAGGTGATGCCCGTCAGCAGGGTGACGGCGTCGGCCGTGCGCCCCAGCAGCCCCGCGGCACGCAGCGGCAGCATCGTGACCGCGCACGCGGCGGTCAGCGCGGCCACGGCGTACAGCAGCCGGGTCGGCCGCGGCCGGCGGCCGAGCGACCAGTCGAGCCCATGTGCGGTCAGCACGCCGCACAGCGCCGCGTGCACGGCCACCAGTGCGATCAGTCCGGCCCGCAGCCCGCGCGGAGCGTCCGCCCCGGCGGTGAGGCCGCCGATCTCGACCGCCTCGATGACGGCGACGGCGTAGAACGACCAGCGCGTGTGCAGCTCGATCCGGGCCGCCCCGCCGCGCCCTTCCCACCAGCCCGTAAGTCTCGACATGCGTCTCCCGGAGATCAGCGGCGAGGTTCCCAGCGGAACCACCGTCGTACAGCAAACACCGTCACCGCCGTCCAGGCCACGGCCAGCGCCAGCCACGACGTGACCTGGGCGGTTCCCGCGTGCGGGCCACCGGTCCAACCCGCCTGGACCAGCCGCGTCACCGGGGTCAGCGGCAGCGCCTCGCAGATCCGGGCGACCGGGTGCGGCAGGCTGTCCAGCGGTATCAGCAGCCCCGAGCCGGCGGCCGACACCAGCAGCATCGGGGCGGTGGTGTACTGGGCCAGCTCGACATTCGCCGTGACCACCGTCGACAGCGCGGCCAGCGCGCCGAGCAGCACCACGCCCAGCACGACCCCCAGCGCCAGCAGGTCGGGCCGGTGCGGCAGGCCCGCGTGCAGCAGGGTCGCCCCGGCCGCGGTCAGCGCCACGCACTGGGCGAGCGCGACGGCCACCGCGGGCAGCGCCGTGCCGACCAGGATCTCCAGGTCGGTCGGCTCGCCGGTCCGCAGCCGCTTGAGCACCAGTTCCTGGCGCCGCGCCACATAGGTGGTGACCAGGTTGTAGTGGACGACGAAGAGCAGGACGTAGCCGACTCCGGCGGTCATCGCCATGGTCGTCACGTCGAGGCCGCTCCCGCCGAAGTCGGCCTTCGCGCTCAGCGGGCGGCACGCGGCGATCATCGCGACCGGCATCAGCAGCGCGGTGGCCAGCGCGGTGCGGTTGCGCAGGAGCTGCGTGAACTCGGCCCGGCCCAGCGCGGTCAGCCGGCCCACCCGGGTGCTCGCCACCCGGGCCGCGTCCGCGGTCGGGTCCGCGGCCGGGTCCGCGGTCACGGTCGGGCTCATGCTCGTGGCCGGGTACGTCATCGTCGGCTCCCCTCTCCCCGGCTTCCGTTGCTCATCCCGTTCGTCCCGGCTGTCCGAGCCGGCCGGCTGCCCCGGCTCTCCGGGTGCGCGGCCGCTGTACGCGCCGGACTCGCCGTCGCCGTACGGCCCCCATCCCGGTCCGTGCTCCCAGCCCAGTCCGTGCCGCCGTCCGCCGTACGGCCCCGCTCCCCGGCCATCGAATCGCCGTACGCCACCCTGCCGTCCGCCCCGCCGACCGCTCCCTCGTCCCCCGCCGGCGCCCGCCCCTCGTCGGCGATCGCCAGGAACGCCTCCTCCAGCGACGCCGACCGCGCGTCCAGCCGCTCCAGGGCGACCTGTGCGCCGTCCGCCCAGCGCAGCAGGGCGAGCAGCGCGTCCTGGAGGTGCTCGGTGTGCAGGACCACCCGCCCGGTGCCCGGGTCCTGGTGGGCCTCGCCCAGGCCGGGCGGCAGCTCGCCGGCGCGGTGGCCGGCCGGCAGGGCGAAGGAGATCCGGGCCGGGCGCAGCCGGGTCACCTCGGCCGGGGTGCCGGACGCGACGATCCGGCCGTCGCGCATGATGGCCAGCCGGTCCGCGAGGGCCTCCGCCTCCTCCAGGTAGTGCGTGGTCAGCAGGACGGTCGTGCCCGATGCCCGCAGCTCCCGCACCAGGTCCCAGGTGTCGCGGCGGCCCTCCGCGTCGAGACCGGTCGTCGGCTCGTCGAGGAACAGCACCTCGGGCCGGCCCAGCAGCGCCAGGCCGAGGTCGAGCCGGCGCCGTTCGCCGCCGGAGAGCTGCTTGACCCGCACGCCGCCGCGCGAGCCGAGCCCGACCAGCCCCAGCGCCTCCCCGGCCGGCCGCGCGCCTCTGACGCAGCCGGCCCACATCCGTACCGTCTCGGCGACGGTCAGCTCGGGTGGCAGCCCGCCCTCCTGGAGCATCATCGCTATCCGCGGTCGGACCCGGGCCCGCTCCCGGAACGGGTCGTGGCCCAGCACGCGGACGGTGCCGCCGGCGGTCGGCGCCAGCCCCTCCACCAGTTCCATCGTCGAGGTCTTGCCGGCCCCGTTGGTCCCCAGCAGCGCGAACAGCTCGCCGCGCGCCACCGCGAACGACACCCCCTTGACGGCCTCGAAGCCGCCCCCGTACCGGCGGCGCACCCCGGTGGCCACGATCGCGTTCTCCGCGCCGCCCCTGCGGTCCACAACATCCACAACGTCCATGTGTCCAGGCTCGGGCCGGACCGGCCGCGGCGGCAGTGCGGTCCGTCATCGTTCGCGCTGACGAATGTCATGAGACGGGGACATGGGCGGGGACATGGGCGGGGCCGCTCAGGCGGCGGGCCCGGGTCGTGGACCGTCCGCGGCTCTGCGAGGCTGGGCCGCGTGGCACCTGGAGAGCCCGGTCGGATCACGGCCGACGCCCCGCCCGGCATCGCCGGCGGGCCGCTGCTGACGCAAGTGTGGCTCGACCTGGCGTTCGTGCACTGGGCCGTGCCGCCGTCGGCCGTGGCGCCGCTGCTGCCGCCGGGGGTGCGGCCGGACACGCTGCACGGCGTCACCTACGTCGGGCTGGTCGCCTTCCGGATGCACCGGGTCGGCTGGTTCCGGCTGCCGGGCGTGCCGTACCTGGGCACGTTCCCGGAGACGAACGTGCGGCTGTACTCGGTGGACGGCCACGGCCGCCGGGGCGTCGTCTTCCGAGGACGTGGTCGCCGCCGCGGGCGTCCCGGGCCCGCTCGGAGCACCGGACAGCGTCCTGTACTCCCCGGGCGTCCCGGTCCGCTTCGGCCGCCCGCACCGCCCCGCGGGCATCCCGACCCCCTGACCCGCCGGGGCTCCGCAGGACGGGTCGGCGGTGCCGCGAGGCGGGTGTGGGGGTCTCGTGACGGCCTCGCGAGGGGCCGGTAAAAACCGCAGGCGGGACGGGGTACTTGCGAAGACACATCGAGTTTTGCAGTAAGCAGTGCAAATTCAACGAAAGTTGGTTCAGATATTGCGGGCAGGTGTGGGAGGGGTTACGGTCCACTGCGTTGTCACTTCCGGTCACTCTCCCCCCACTGATCCCAACTGCCCCCACCCTCGCCACTGTTGCCCGCACGTCGGGCCGGCGGGGCGCCGGGACAGCGCCCAACCGCTGCTCCGCACCGTGCCGTTCCACCCTCTGCCGACTACTCCCTGACCGGGGTGCCGACGGTGCCGGGCAGGTGTTGCGCGGAAAGGAGAAAACGTGTTCACGTCCCTCCGAAGTCTCAGGCGAACGGCCGCGATCGCGGGCAGCACCGCGCTGCTGGCGTCCGCGGGAGCCCTCACCCTGGCCGGCCAGCCGGCCTTCGCGGCCGCCACCGGCGGAAGCGGCGCCAACCTCCCGTACAGCGAGGTCCAGGCGGAGAGCTCCGACACCAACGGATCGGTCGTCGGCCCGAGTTACGCCGCGGGCCAGCTCGCCGACGAGGCGTCCGGCCGCAAGGCGGTGACGCTCCAGGGCTCCGGCCAGTACGTCAGCTTCACCACGCCGGTGGCGACCAACTCGATCGACTTCCGCTACAGCATCCCGGACTCGTCCGACGGCTCGGTCTACACCGCGCCCCTGTCGCTGTACGTCGACGGCGCCAAGCAGACGGACTTCAGCCTCACCAACGCGTACAGCTGGTACTACGGCAGCTACCCGTTCACCAACTCCCCGGGCAGCAACCCGCACCACTTCTACGACGAGGCGCACCGGCTGTTCAGCACCACCTACCCGGCCGGCACCACCTTCAAGTTGCAGGTCGACTCGGGCGACACCGCGTCCTCCTACACCGTCGACCTCGCGGACTTCGAGCAGGTGGCCGCCGCACAGGGCCAGCCCTCGGGCTCTGTGTCGGTGACCGACCAGGGCGCCGACCCGACGGGCGCCGCCGACTCCACCGCGGCCTTCAACGCGGCGGTCAGCGCGGCCGGTTCGGGCGGCACCGTGTGGATACCGCCGGGCACCTTCAAGGTCCCCGGGCACATCGCCGTCAACAACGTCACGGTCGCGGGCGCCGGCATGTGGTACTCCACCGTCACCGGCGCGGCCCCCGGCTTCTACGGCAACTCCGCGCCGTCGCCGAGCACCAACGTGCACCTGCAGAACTTCGCCATCTTCGGCGACGTGCAGGAGCGCAACGACAGCGCGCAGGTCAACGGGATCGGCGGCGCGCTCAGCGACTCGACGGTCTCCGACGTGTGGATCGACCACATGAAGGTCGGCGCGTGGATGGACGGCCCGATGGACAAGCTGTCCTTCAGCGGCATGCGCATCCGCGACACGACCGCCGACGGCATCAACTTCCACGGCGGCGTGACCAATTCGACGGTCACCAACAGCGACATCCGCAACACCGGTGACGACGGCGTCGCCACCTGGGCCGACTCCGGCCTGGGCGCCGACGCCGACGACACGATCTCGAACAACACCGTGCAGGACCAGATCCTGGCCAACGGCATCGCGATCTACGGCGGCCACGACAACACCGTCAGCGGCAACCTCGTCCAGGACACCGGCCTCGCCCAGGGCGGCGGCATCCACGTCGGCCAGCGCTTCACCTCCACCCCGGTCGGCACCACCACCATCAAGGACAACACCCTCGTCCGCGACGGCAGCCTCGACCCGAACTGGCAGTTCGGCGTCGGCGCACTGTGGTTCGACGGCAGCCAGGGCGCCATCACCGGCCCGATCAACGTCTCCGACACCCTGATCCAGCAGAGCCCGTACGAGGCCGTGCAGTGGGTCGAGGGCACCATCAGCGGCGTCAGCCTCTCCAACGTGACCATCACCGGCACCGGGACCTTCGCGCTCCAGGAACAGACCGGCGGCGCGGCCACGTTCACCAACGTCACGGCCACCGGCGTCGGAGCCTCCTCCCCCGTCTACAACTGCGAGGGCGGCAACTTCACGGTCACCGACGGCGGCGGCAACTCCGGTATCGACGGCACGCCTTACTGCGGTCCCTGGCCCACCCCGGCCGCCTCGTCCTGACCGCGGTCCCGCGGACCGGGACCGTACGCCTCCCGTACGGGACCGGTTCCGCGGTCCGGTCCCGTACGACCGGGACACCCCGACCCCCCCACAGATCCCCCCACCGAACCGGTGCCGCCGGGCGAACCTCCCGCCCGGCGGCACCGCCGTGTCCGGCGGCCCGGCGCCGGTTGGTTCGCGCCGCGGCCGGTCCCGCGCGCCGTGTGCGGAACCCGGGTCCGAGGGCGCCTCACCCGAAGGCGAAGTACCGCAGCCACACGTACCCCGCCGACACGGCGACCGTCGCGGCGGTGACGACCAGCCCGTAGCGGGTGAACCGCCAGAAGGAGATGGGCCGTCCGGCCCGCTCGGCGATGCCGAGCACGACGACGTTGGCGGACGCGCCGATGGCCGTGGCGTTGCCGCCGAGGTCGGCGCCCGCGGTCAGCGCCCACCACATCACGTGCTGCCGGTCGCCGCCGAGCGCGTGCACGAGGCCGGCCGTGACCGGGGCCATGGTGGCGACGTAGGGGATGTTGTCCACGACACCGGACAGCACCGCCGAGCCGCCCAACACGATGAGGGAGCCGCCGAGTTCGCGGCCGCCGACGGCGTGCGCGAGCGCGGTGGAGACGCTGCTGACGACGCCGGTCCTGATCAGGCCGCCGATCATGACGAACAGGCCCGCGAAGAACGCCAGCGTGGGCCACTCGACCTCGGCCAGCACCTGGCCCGTCTCGATGGCGGAGACCGCGACGAGCAGGCCGGCGCCGAGCAGCGCGACGACGCTCGGCTGGTAGCCGGTCACCGGGCTGAGCACGAAGCCCGCGACGACCAGGGCCAGGACGGCCAGCCCCTGCACCAGCATGCGGCGGTCGCGGACCGCCTCGCGCGCGTCGAGCGCCAGGACCTCGGCGGTGCGCAGCGCGTCGGGCACGAACGCGGCGCGGAACAGCACGCGGGCCAGCCCGATGAGGACCAGCACCAGGAGCACGGCCAGCGGGCCGAGGCCGGTCAGGAAGTCGTCGAAGGTCAGCCCGGCGCGGCTGCCGATGATGATGTTCGGCGGGTCGCCGACGAGGGTGGCGATGCCGCCGATGTTCGACGCGAACACCTCGACGGTCAGGTACGGAGTGACGGGCAGCGCGAGCCGTTCGCACACCAGGAGGGTGACGGGCGCCACCAGCAGCACCGTGGTGACGTTGTCCAGCAGGGCCGAGGCGCCCGCGGTGATGACGATCAGCATCACCATCACCCGGAACGGCCGGCCGCCGGCCCGCTGCACCGCCCAGATCGCCAGGTACTCGAACAGTCCGGTGCTCCGGAGCACGCCGACGATCATCATCATGCCCGTGAGCAGGAAGATGACGTTCCAGTCGATGCCGGCGCGCTGGGAGTAGAAGGCGGTGGCGCCGTCGGTCGCGCCGAGCGCGAGCATCAGGCCGGCGCCGCCGAGCGCGGCGGCCACGCGGTGCACCCGCTCGCTGATGACCAGCGCGTACGTCCCGGCGAAGACGACGACGGCCGCCCAGCCGTGCCAGTCGCTCATATCGCCGCGAGGGGTGGCGCCGGCGCGGTGCGCGCGGCTGTGGTGGTGGGGTGCGCCATGGCCACCGTCCCTGTCAGCGAAGAGAGTTCTCTCGTATTCGCCGACCAGACTTCCCGGCACACCAGTGGCAAACGTACACGACCTGTACGGCTTCTTGACGGGTTCCTACGGGTTCCACAGCTCCCTGTGCGGGGGCGGTCGTGGGGACGCCTGTCCGATTTGACATGATGCGGAGATGACGCGAAACCGCACCGCCGCCGGAGCCGTCCGAGCGATCACGGCCACGGCGTTGCTCGCCGTCCTCACCGCGGGCTGCACCCACTCCGCCGGGCGGTCCGACGGCTCCCCTGCCACCGGCGGGTCCCCCGACGCCCCGGGCAACGCCAATGCCCAGGGCCCCGGGATCAACCTCACCGTCACCGACGCGGTCGCCCACCTCGACGCCGCCGGCAACGGCACGCTGACCATGACCGTCCACAACGACGACGGCGTCCCCGAGCACCTGGCCATGGTGGGCACCCCGGACGCGGGGCGCGGCACGCTGGTGGCCGGCAAGGGCGACGGTGACGGTTCGCTGTCCAACGCCGGCATCCTGCTGACCGCCGGCAGCACTGTCGCCTTCGGCGCGGGCGGGAAGGGGGGCGGGCCGAGTGTTCGGCTGACCGCTGTGCACGGGGTCACTTCCGCGCATACGTTGCCGCTGGTCCTGGAGTTCGGTGTCGCCCGACTGATCCGGGTCTCCGCTCGCGTCACCCCGAACTGATCGGCTCCCGCCAGGGTGCCCCCCTCCGCGGCGCGCGGGTCTTTTACGTGGGTCCGCACCACGTCTTCCGCGGGAATGGGGTGCCCTTGCGCTGGCGCTCGCCACGTCTTTTAGGGGCGCGGGGAACTGCGCGCTCGGCCACGACGTGGCTGCGGGTCGTCACCGGCCCGGTGGGGCTGTTGCTGTCGCGTCCGGACCACCGGCCGGGGGTGGGTTGCCGTTCCGTACGGCAGCGACCGTAAGCACCGTCCTTGCGGAAACCATGTGGCCGTGCGGCAGCCCTGTGGCGCGCCCGCGGGGGCCTACCGCGCCGAACCCTTGCCGCCCCCGCCCGCCCCGCGGGCCTTGGCCCCCTTGGCCGCGGCCTTCACCTTCTGCTTGTGGTCGCGCACCTTCGCCAGCGACTCCGGGCCGGTGATGTCCGCGACCGAGCGGTACGCCCCCTCCTCGCCGTACGCCCCGGCCGCCGTACGCCACCCGCGCGGCCGTACGCCGAACTGCTTGCCCAGCAGCGCCAGGAAGATCCGCGCCTTCTGCTCACCGAAGCCCGGCAGCGCCTTGAGCCGGCCGAGCAGTTCGTCGCCGTCCGCGGCCCCCGTCCAGACGGCCGCCGCGTCCCCGTCGTACGTCTCGACGAGGTACTGGCACAGCTGCTGCACCCGCCGGGCCATCGACCCCGGATACCGGTGGACGGCCGGCTTCTCGGCGAACAGGGCCGCGAACGCCTCCGGTTCGTACCCGGCGATCGCGTGCGCGTCCAGGTCGTCGGCCCCCATCCGCCGCGCGATCGTGTACGGCCCGGCGAACGCCCACTCCATCGGTACCTGCTGGTCCAGCAGCATCCCCACGAGCGCGGCGAGCGGGCTCCGCCCGAGCAGCGCGTCGGCCTCGTCCTGCTGAGCCAGCCGCACAGTGATCTCCATGCCCCCATCTTCCCCACCCGCCCGCCGCCCCGCGCGAAGGACGCGCGCGGTCCGGGTACGGGCAGCGGCCGGACTGCCGGGCCGGATGCCGGGCCGGTTATTCGGCGGGGGTGGCGGCGGGGTCCGGTGCCGCGGCGGGGGCGGCGTAGCGCTTGCGCTCCAGGACGACGAGCGGGCAGTTGAGCGCCTCGGCGATCTTGATGAGGTTCGCCGGGGTGGCGCTGCGCCAGCCGGACTCGATCTCGCCCATCAACTGCTCGGAGATCCCGACCAGATCGGCCAGCGCCCGCTTGGTGAGGCCGGACTTCTCCCGTGCCCAGGCGACCGCCTCGGGCTCCTGGTGGAGCCTGCTCGGCCGGGTGCGGGTGCGGGGTGTCATGTGGAGAAAGTAACGCGTAGTAGCGCGTGACACAAGTAGTACGCGCGGACTACGCACATAAGTCGTGCGTACTAGCGCGTATATGCGCAGGCCAGGCGAGTTTTCACCGCACTTCCACCCGGGCGGAACTGGACGCTGAATGCGTAGTTGTGCGAAGCTCGCCGCATGACTGAGCGCCCGGACGCGCCGCCTGAGGGAGTGCTGATCAAGTCGGCCCTGTCGGCCGCGCGGCTCTCCCAGCGGGCGGCCGCGCGGCGGGCCGGCATCAGCGAGACCCGGTGGCGGCAGATCGTCTCCGGCTACCAGGCGGTCAGCGGCCGGAAGGTCCCGGTCCGCAGCCCCGACGACACGCTGGCGCGGATGGCGCACGCGGTGGGCGTCTCCCCGGAGCAGTTGGACGCCGCAGGCCGGGACGGCGCGGCCGCCGTCCTGCGCGACACCGCCCCCGCGGTCGCGGGACAGGGGGCCGCGGGCGACGACCCCTCGCGTGCGGCCGACGCGCAGGGCCGGATGGAGGAGCGCTGGCACATGCTGGAGGCCGTGCTGCGCCAGGCGCGCGTCGGCCTCAGCCCGGCGGAGTACGGCACCCTCCTCGGCCGGATCAACGTCTACTTCGCCCAGGACCCGCAGTGGCGCCCTTTGGTGGAGGGCCGGCGGCGGGCCGGCGCGCAGGAGTCGGGCGCGGAAGGGTCGGGCCCGGCGGATCAGCGGCCGGAGCGGAAGCGGTAGCTGGTTTCGGACGCGCTTCTGGCATATGCCAGGAAAAAGTTCTGGAAAGAGACGGCACGCGGTGCCACTTCGGAGCCTCCCCCTCCGGGCCCGTCTCCGCAGGCCGCGACCACGAACCGGCCCGCGCCTCGACTCCCCTTGTCACACAGTGCCGTTGAATCCCGCTCCGTGTCGGCCGGGCTACGCGTAGTTACGCGAGAAGCGGCCCCCCGCGCCGGTACGATTCCCCCAACTTCCTTGCTCTGCGCCGGATATCGCACCAGTGGGACGCGGACCCCCCGGGGGTCCGCGATCACGCGGCCTCCACTCGCACAGAGGAAGGAGGGCCCTCGTGCCCGATCAAGATCCGGGTGAAGAGGGTCGCAGGAAACGTGGGAAGTGGGCGCGCGCCGCACACCGGGCGCGCGCGGTCGGCGGGTATGCCGCGACGGGCATCGGGTTCGCCAAGAACCTGATCGACGTCTTCGGCTTCATCGTCCGCCACCTGTGACGACGTGGCCCCCACCGGGGTCACCCGGCAGGGGCCACATCTTGCGACCGGAAGCGCTCCGCCCTGTCTCAGGCGCCAACCATCGGGACGGGCGGGGCGTTTCCCTGTGCTCGCGGTCTTCGGTTCTTGCGCGGTTCGTCTCTGGTTCTACGGGTCTCGCTCCGGACCGGCGGCGGGCCGGGCCGGGGTGACCTGCACACGTACCGACGGGTCCCCATGATGACAGCACGCCGGGTCGGCTTCCAGCCCGGGCCGGGAAAAGATCTCCGGGCCGACCTGCGGTGTCGCCCCGCGGGCCGCTTCTCGCCGGCGCCGCCCTCAGTTGGGGGACAGGCGGAACAGCGCCGCAGCTCCCGCCTCGAGGTCGACCTTCAGGGTGGCCTGCGCGCCCATCGCCAGATACGTGCCGACGGTCGGTGCGAAGGCCGCAACCCCCTTCACCTGGGCGGAGTTGAAGCCGAGGAGGGTCGTGGCAGCCTCGTCCGGATCACGGTTGGCGACCAGCAGGTACCGAGTGCCGTCGTCCTGGGGGCTCTTGAAGAGTGCGAGGACGACCGCGTCTCCGACGGCCGAGGTGAGATGGGCGCCCGGGGCGAACGCGACCGCGCCGGTCGGCAGCGGCTCGTCCTCGGCGTGCTGCACGGACTCCGAGACCAGCGGCTTGAGTTGGCGGCCGACCGGCTGGAGCCAGTCGCGGTTGAGCGCCTTGGCGGCGTCGTACAGCGGGGTCCGCTCCCCGTCGAGCGTGACCAGCGCCTGGGTGTACCCCTCGCCGCGGGCCGGATCGGGCGTCCAGTACGTGAAGTACTGGATGCCCTTGCAGCCGTACGCCAGGCTGACGTTGACCTGCCAGGCGAGTTGGGAGGCGGTCGGCACCCGGTGGCCGTTGAACCCGGTCGACTGGATGTACGTCCAGGCCGGCAGCCCGGAGGTCAGCGAGGCGTTGCGGATGATCGCCCAGGTGTCGAAGTAGGCGAGGTCGATCCCGTCGGTGAGGATCGGGTAGCGGTCGAAGGACAGCAGCGCCGGCCGGACCGTGTCGATGTAGCTCTGCACGAACGCGGCGTAGGAAGCGCCGTTGCCGCGCGAGAGGTTGGAGTACGGCAGCAGGGTCGGCGCGAGCCCGCGCACGATGCCGGTCAGCGCGCCGACCGTCGGGAAACGCGACTGGACCGGCTCGTCGTAGATGTTGAACCCGGCGAGCGAGGGGTGGCCCGCGTAGGCGGCCAGCGACGCGCCCACCCACGAGACGGCGTCGGCGGTGGTGATCGAGGACGACACGGTCCGGTCGTCGGAGACCGTCATGTAGTGCGCGATGGCCTGCATCCGGGGATCGCCCGCCACCAGCACCTTCAGCCCGACCTGGTCGGCGATGCCCAGCGCGTACGCGGCGCTGCGCTCGTCGAACTGGTAGTTGCCGGTGATCAGGAAGGTGAAGCCGGCGTCGGTGATCTCCTGGTAGCGGGCGAGCGTGGTCTGGAACGGGTGCGGCGGCCAGAACAGCCCGATCGGGAAGTCGGGTCCGCCGGTCAGGGGCAGGTCGCCGCTGAGCGGTGCGAGCGGGGCGGTAGCGGCCGCCGCGGCGGCGCGGCCTGCCGCCAGGCCGCCGGCCGCGAGGACCCCGGCGCCCAGACCGGCCGCTTGCAGCAGGGCCCGGCGGTCCATTCCGCGTGCCGTACCGGAGCGTGGGACGTGTCGCTCTGCCATGGTCCACTCACTTCGTCGAGAACGCGGATACGCCGTCGCCGGCTCCACCCGCCACGCCCCTACGGCGCCACGCGTGTTGCCGGGCCGCATTACGGGTGCCTGATGAAGTCATCATGCAGATCCCCACCCGCCCGACGGCCCTTCGCCACGCGCCGACCTGCGATGTTCCGCTCCCGGTGAGCGCGATCGGTGGACTCTTTTCATACGTACGAAAGGCATCCCGTACGACAGCCGTCTCCTCTGCTCCCCGACATTGACGTCCCCCCGACGTGCACCGTGCCGGCCCCGGAACGCCGGACGTCCGGGCCCGCCCCGGGAGGGGCCGGTCCGGACGTCCGGGGCGCACCGTGATCAGGTCACGGCCGGCCCCCCGACGGGCGCCGGCCGAGCGCCGATCAGGCGATGTCGAACCGGTCGAGGTTCATCACCTTGTCCCACGCGGCGACGAAGTCCGTCACGAACTTCTCCTTCGCGTCGTCGCTCGCGTACACCTCCGCGAGCGCGCGCAGCTCGGAGTTCGAGCCGAAGACCAGGTCGACGCGGCTGCCGGTCCACTTGACCTCGCCCGTCGCGGCGTCGCGCGCCTCGAAGGCGTTCGCGTCCTCGGACGTCGGCTTCCACGTCGTGCCCAGGTCGAGCAGGTTGACGAAGAAGTCGTTGGTCAGCGTCCCGGGGGCCGTGGTGAGGGCGCCGAGCGACGACTGCCCGTGGTTCGCGCCCAGTACGCGCAGGCCGCCGACCAGGACCGTCATCTCGGGGGCGCTCAGGGTCAGCAGGTTCGCCCGGTCGATCAGCAGGTACTCGGGCGAGAGCCGGGTGCCCTTGCCGAGGTAGTTGCGGAACCCGTCGGCGGCCGGCTCGATCTCGGCGAACGACTCGACGTCGGTCTGCTCCTGCGAGGCGTCGGTGCGGCCCGGCGTGAAGGGCACCTCGACGTCGAACCCGGCGTCCTTGGCGGCCTTCTCGACGCCCGCGGCGCCGGCCAGCACGATCAGGTCGGCCAGCGAGACCCGCTTGTCGCCGCTCTGGGCGGCGTTGAAGGACTCCTGCACGCCCTCCAGGGCGCGCAGCACGGTCGGCAGCTCGTCGGGGCCGTTGACCTCCCAGCCGTTCTGCGGCTCCAGGCGGATGCGCGCACCGTTGGCGCCGCCGCGCTTGTCACTGCCGCGGAAGGAGGAGGCCGACGCCCACGCGGTGGACACGAGCTGGGACACCGACAGGCCCGAGGCGAGGACCTGGGCCTTGAGGGCGGCGACGTCCGCGGCGTCGACGAGCGCGTGCGTCACGGCCGGGACCGGGTCCTGCCACACCAGCGTCTCGGCCGGGACCTCCGGGCCGAGGTAGCGCACGACCGGGCCCATGTCGCGGTGGGTCAGCTTGAACCACGCCCGCGCGAAGGCGTCCGCGAACGCCGCCGGGTTCTCCAGGAAGCGCCGCGAGATCTGCTCGTACGCCGGGTCCACGCGCAGCGCGAGGTCGGTCGTCAGCATCGTCGGCGCGTGGGTCTTCGACGGGTCGTGCGCGTCGGGTACGGTGCCGGCCTCGGCGCCGCCCTTCGGCTTCCACTGGTTCGCGCCGGCGGGGCTCTTGGTCAGCTCCCACTCGTTGCCGAACAGGATCTCGAAGAACCTGTTGTTCCAGGTCACCGGGGTGTCGGTCCAGGCACCCTCAAGACCGCTGGTGATCGCGTCGCCGCCCTTGCCGGTGCCGTGGGTGCTGCTCCAGCCCAGGCCCAGCTGCTCCAGCGGGGCGGCCTCGGGGTCGGGGCCGACGCTGTCCGCCGGGCCGGCGCCGTGCGTCTTGCCGAAGGTGTGGCCGCCCGCGATCAGGGCGACGGTCTCCTCGTCGTTCATCGCCATCCGGCGGAACGTCTCACGGATGTCGCGGGCCGAGGCCAGCGGGTCCGGGTTGCCGTTGGGGCCCTCGGGGTTGACGTAGATCAGGCCCATCTGGACCGCGCCGAGCGGGCTCTCCAGCTCCCGGTCGCCGGTGTAGCGCTCGTCGCCGAGCCAGGTGGTCTCGGGGCCCCAGTAGACGTCCTCCTCGGGCTCCCAGACGTCCGCGCGGCCGCCGCCGAAGCCGAAGGTCTCGAAGCCCATCGACTCCAGGGCCACGTTGCCGGCGAGCACCATGAGGTCGGCCCACGAGAGCTGCTTGCCGTACTTCTTCTTGACCGGCCACAGCAGGCGGCGGGCCTTGTCGAGGTTGGCGTTGTCCGGCCAGCTGTTGAGGGGGGCGAAGCGCTGCTGGCCGGCCCCGGCGCCGCCGCGGCCGTCGCTGATCCGGTACGTGCCCGCGCTGTGCCATGCCATGCGGATCATGAACGGGCCGTAGTTGCCGTAGTCCGCCGGCCACCAGTCCTGCGAGGTGGTCAGCACCTCGGCGATGTCCTGCTTCACGGCCGGCAGGTCGAGGCCCTTGAACGCCTCGGCGTAGTCGAACTCCTCGCCGAGCGGGTTGGCCACGGCGGGGTTCTTCGCGAGGATCTTGAGGTTGAGCCGCTCCGGCCACCACTCGCGGTTCCCGCCGCCCTGGGTCGGGTGCGGGGCGCGCCCGTGCGCGACCGGGCAGCCGCCCGCGCCTGCGCCCTCCGATTTCGCGTCTACGACGATTGCATCATGGTTGTCTGACATGGGAATCCTTCCGGACCAGGCGGATCACGGTGCTCAGGGACTGCGGGCGGGCAGGGCCCCAGTCGGCCGCGCGGCCGGCTGGGGCCGCGCGCGACGTGGTGGCGCGCGTTGCGTACCTCCTGCCGCACTGAGGTCTTCCTGTCCCTTGGCTTCTGCCGGAACCGATCCTACGATGGACTCAGTCCAAGTCAAGAAGAACGCCAAACGCACACCTCGTCGAATTTCGGACTTCCAATGGTAAAGTTGGGGTATCCCACGAACCTGAATAGGTGAACCGACATGAGTGACCTGCTGGAACGACTGCGAGGGCGTGGCTGGCGGATGACCTCCCAGCGGCGTGTCGTCGCACAGGTCCTCGACGGCGACCATGTGCACCTCACCGCTGACGAGGTGCACGCCCGCGCGGCCCGGCGGCTGCCGGAGATCTCGCGGGCGACCGTCTACAACACGCTGGGCGAGCTGGTCTCCCTCGGCGAGGTCGTGGAGGTCGCCACCGACGGCCGCGCCAAGCGCTACGACCCGAACGCGCACCGGCCGCACCAGCACCTGGTGTGCTCCGGCTGCGGCACCGTGCGCGACGTCCACCCGGCCGGCGACCCGCTGGCCGACCTCCCGGCCGACCAGCGGTTCGGCTTCACGCTGTCCGCGGTCGAGGTCACCTACCGGGGGCTGTGCCCGGCCTGCGCGTAGCCGCTCCCGCGTGGCTGTTCCGGCCTGGCCGCTCCCATGTGGCCGCTCCCACGGAGCCGCTCCCACAGCGCCCCGGCCTGGCCGCGGCGTAGCGGGAAATCGTACTGACGCACTACGGGTGAATCCGCCCGGATCGCGGTGTGCCCGCTGCCGTGCGGCGGCAGTCTGCTCAAGGGCGATCCGGCCGGGCGCACCGTGACGGGTGCGGCGTTCCGCCTTGCCGTCAGGGCCAGTTGAGCCCACCGGGCCGGCCAGGCGGAGGGGGACTGTGCGGTGACAGCCGGGGGGAGCCCGCCCGAACGGGCGGACGGCGCCGACGACACCTGCGACTCGCCGCCGGCCCGTACGCCCGCGGGCGGTCCGGCCGGTGCGGACCGGCGCCGGGACGTGCCGCGCCACGTGGCGTGCGTGATGGACGGCAACGGCCGGTGGGCGGCGCGGCGGTCCCTGCCGCGCACGTCGGGCCACCGGGCGGCGGAGTCCACGGTGATCGACGTCATCGAGGCGGCCCGGACGGCGGGCGTGGAGTGGCTGAGCCTGTACGCGTTCTCCACCGAGAACTGGCAACGCCCCGGCACCGAGGTCGAGTTCCTGATGCGACTGGTCCGCCGCGTGGTCCGCAAACACGCGCCGCTGCTGCACGCGCGCGGCATCCGCTGCCGGTTCCTGGGAGTCGCGGACCGGAGGATTCCCGCGCCGCTGGCCCGGGACTTCGCCGACCTGATGACGCTGACCGGCACCAACCGGGGCATGACGCTGACCGTGGCGTTCGACCACGGCGGCCGCCGCGACATCGTCGAGGCGGCGCGGTCCCTCATCCGCAGCGGGGTGCCGGCCGATGCCGTGGACGAGCGGCAGTTCGCCGCCCACCTGCCCTTCCCCGACACGCCTGATGTCGACCTCGTCATCCGGACCTCCGGTGAGCAGCGCATCTCCAACTTCATGCTCTGGCAGGTGGCCTACGCCGAGTGGACCTTCCCGCCGGTGCTCTGGCCCGACTTCCGCGCGCCGCACTTCCTGGAGTGCCTGCACGCCTACCGGCAACGTGATCGCCGCTTCGGCGGCGTCCCGCCGCACGCGAACGGAGAACCCCACTCGTGACGGACACAGCCAGCAGCCGCCCCCGGCGCACCCGTTCGGGAGCCACCGCCCACGACGGTGATCCCGTACGGCCGACCTCCGACGTACCGACCGGACCGTCCGTCCGACCGGACGCCGGGTTCGCCCGGATCGCTGTTCGGTCCCGACTCGCAGTTCCACCGGTTCTTCAACGACCCGCGCTGGGCGCTGGCGGTGGTCAGGGCCACGGTGCTGGAGGCCGCCCACCCGCAGATCGGCGCGGCCCTGCTCGACAACTCCACGTTCGTGGCGCACCCGTGGCGACGCCTGAACAACACCCTCGTGAGCCTCCAGCGCATGTTCGGCGCCGACGACCAGGTCCGGCGGCGGGAGGCGGCGCGGCTCAACCGCCTGCACGCGCGGATGAGCGGCACCGACGCGCGCGACCGGCCGTACGACGCGATGGACCCGCAGGCCCGCGCCTGGGTGGTGGGGACCCTGTTCGAGAGCTCCGTCACGATGTGCCGGCTGAGCGGACAGCCGCTCGACCAGGGCACCATGGAGCAGCTCTACGCCGAATTCCAGGCGTTCCTGGCCGCCTTGGGCGACGGGGCCGGCCATCTGCCGCCCACGGTGCGGGAGTTCTGGCCGTACTACGACCGTATGGTCGAGGAGGAGCTGGAGAACACCGAGGCGCTGCGCATCATCCTCTACAAGCTCTTCGACCATCTCCCGGCGCCGCCGCTGCTGGACGGCCTGCCCACCGTGTGGGCGGCGGGCCGCGCGCTGGCCGGCCCGGTCCTGGGCACGATCACCGTGGCGTCCCTGCCCGAGCCCTTCCGCCGCCGGGCGGGCCTGCCCGAAGTCCCCGGCGCCCAGACGCTGATGCACAGCGCCTACCTGGCCGCCGGCCTGGCACGCTTCCTGCCCGACGGCTGGCTCAGGACCGAGACCGTCACCGACCTGCTGTCCCTGTCCCCGGACAGCGACGACCCCCGCGCCGCGACGCTCGCCGCGCTGCGCGGCCGCATGAAGCAGGCCGGCGCCCTGGTCCGGCTGGTCACGCCCTTCTCCGCGCAGCACGATCCCGTCCAGGAGAGCGAACCGGTCGCGAGCGCCGACGAGTTCTTCACCGCGGTGCTGGACCAGACCGGGGACGGCTATCTGGACTGGCCCGATCTCGCCGCCATGGCACGGGAGTTGTCCTCCCGCCTCGACCTGGACGAACCGGAGGAGACCAGGCTCTACCACGCGTACGCCGAGTGGTGGCGGGAGCTCCAGGCGGCCCTCGACACCGACGGCGACGGCCGCGTCAGCAGGGAGGAGTACGCCGCCGCCGTCCCCTCCCTCGCCGGGCCCGCGCTGATCAGGGTCGCCGAGGCGCTCTTCGACGCCACCGACGCGAACGGCGACCAGTTCATCGACGCGGACGAGTACCGGGCCCTGTTCCGGACCGGCTTCCGGCGCACCGTGGCCGGCGCCGACCCGCGGTACTCCCGCAGCGCGTTCGTCCAGGACTTCCTGTCCTTCATGTCGGGCCGCCGCCGCTCCACCCCGTACGACCCGCTGCTCGCCGGCGCGTAGCCGTACGGGAGGTTCCGACGCGCTGCGGTGGACCGGCTTCCCGCCGACCTCGATGCGGAGGGAGGCCGGTGCCGACCCGGTGGGGGAC
>CAWGAU010000021.1:0-24299 GCA_963820715.1 uncultured Actinomycetota bacterium
CGTCCTGCCCCGGCTGCCCGCCCTGCCCGGCAAGGGCGAGGTGCTCTGGCGTTCGCTGCTGGCCACCCGGGGCGAGATCGTCTGCTTCGTGGACGCGGACCTGCGCGCCTTCGACTCGTCCTTCGTGTCGGGCATCGTCGGCCCGCTGCTGACCGATCCCGGGGTGGACCTGGTCAAGGCGATGTACGACCGGCCGCTGGAGACCGGCGGGACGGTCGTCCCGGCGGGCGGCGGCCGGGTGACCGAACTGGTCGCCCGGCCGCTGCTCAACCTGCACTGGCCGCGGCTGGCCGGCTTCGTCCAGCCGCTCGGCGGGGAGTACGCGGCGCGGCGCTCGCTGCTGGAGCGGCTGCCGTTCCCCGTCGGGTACGGGGTGGAGCTGGCGATGCTCGTCGACGCGCTGGAGCTGGTCGGCCTGGACGCGCTGGCCCAGGTGGACGTCGGGGTGCGGCACCACCGGCACCAGGACGGGCAGGCGCTCGGGCGGATGGCCGCGGCGATCTACCGGACCGCGCAGGTCCGGCTGGCGCCGGGGCAGTCGGGGCGGGCGCTGCTGACGCAGTTCGAGCGGGGGGACGCCGGCTTTGTGGCCAGCACGCACCGGGTCGACGCGGAGGAGCGGCCTCCCATGCTTTGTGTTCCCGAGTACCTCGCCACCCGTCCCCGCAATCCGGGACGCCCCTACGTGGTCCCTCGCCACGTCTCCTAAGACCCGCCGGGTGCCCTTACGCGGAGGCCGCGCCCTCTTCCCGGAGCGCCGGGTGCCCTTGCGCAGGGCGGCGCCCACCCGAGGGGTGCGGGGTGCCCTTGCGCAGGGCGGCGCCCCGTTTTTTAGGGGCGCGGGGAACTGCGCGACCAGCCACGACGGTGGCGCGCCGGGCCCGCAGGCCCAGCCCCCGCGGCGATATCGCCGGACCACCGGCCGGTGGCCGGTTGCCCGCGCAGTTCCCCGCGCCCCTGATATGGCGCCCCATTCCGCAGGGGCGACCACCCCACGGCCGTGGGAAGGCGCCGTCCTCCACGAGGGCAACCACCCCGGGGAGCGGGGAAGGCACCGCCCTCCACGAGGGCAACCACCCCGCGGAGCGGGGAAGGCGCCCCCCTTACGCAAGGCACCCGCCCCGGGGAGCGGGGAAGGCACCGCCCTCCGCGGAGGCACCCGCCCCGGGGGCGGGGAGGGCGGACCCTTCCGCAAGGGCACCCGCCCCGGGGAGGGGCTCGGGGGCCGCCGGGAGGGTGGCGGGAACGCCGGGGGTTTCCGGCGCACCCCCGGAGGGAGAAGCTAAGCTGCCCCCATGATCGGAACGCACCGCGCCGCCCGAATTCTGGTCGCGTCCAACCGCGGCCCGGTCTCGTACTCCGTCGGCCCGGACGGTGAGCTGACCGGCAGACGCGGCGGCGGCGGCGTGGTCTCGGGCCTGAGCGCGATCGGCCCGGACGCCACCGCCGTGTGGGTGTGCGCGGCGCTGACCGACGGTGACCGCGAGGCGGTGCGCCGCGGCGTCGCGGAGCCGGGCTCGCGGATGATCGCGGTGGACCCGGAGGTCTTCGCCCAGGCGTACAACGGGATCGCGAACTCCGTGCTGTGGTTCGTGCACCACATGCTCTACCAGACCCCGTGGGAACCCGTCTTCGACGAGGACTTCCGCGGCCAGTGGGCGTCCTACGAGGCGTACAACGAGGCGTTCGCGGACGCGCTGGCGCAGGAGGCGGGCGAGGGCGCGTCCGTGCTCGTGCAGGACTACCACCTGGCGCTGGCCCCCGCGCTGCTCCGCGAGCGCCGCCCCGACCTGCGGATCGGCCACTTCTCGCACACCCCGTGGGCGCCGCCGGACTACTTCCGGCTGCTGCCGGACGACATCGCGACGCGGCTCCTGGAGGGCATCCTCGGCGCCGACCGGGCCGCCTTCCTGACCCGGCGCTGGGCGGACGCCTTCGCGGCGTGCTGCGCCGACGTGCTCGGGGCCGAGGTCACGCGTACGGCGGACGGCGTCGCGGTGACGCACCGCGGGCGTACGACCCGGCTGGGCGTGCACGGCCTGGGCGCGGACGCGGAGTTCCTGCGCGAGCGCGCGCACCGGCCGGACGTGGACGAGCGGATGGCGACGCTGCGCGCGGAGGCGGGCCCGGGCCGGCGGCTGATCGTGCGGGTGGACCGTACCGAGCTGTCGAAGAACATCGTGCGCGGCCTGCTGGCGTACCGCCAACTGCTCACCGACCACCCGGGCTGGCGCGAGCGGGTGGTGCACGTGGCGTTCGCCTACCCCTCCCGCCAGGACCTGGAGCTGTACCGCGCGTACACCGAGGAGGTGTCCAGGACCGCGGCCGCGATCAACGCCGAGTTCGGCACGGACGGCTGGCAGCCGGTGATCCTCAAGGTGGACGACGACTTCGCCCGCTCGCTGGCCGCCTACCGGATGGCGGACGTCGCGCTGGTCAACCCGATCCGGGACGGCATGAACCTGGTGGCCAAGGAGGTCCCGGTCGTCTCGGACCACGGCGTCGCCCTGGTGCTGTCCCGCGAGGCGGGCGCCTTCGAGGAGCTGGCGCAGGACGCGTTCACCGTCAACCCGTACGACATCCGCGCGACGGCCGCGGCCCTCAACGCCGCCCTGACACTGCCGGAGGCGGACCGCGCGGACCGGACGGAGCGGCTGGCGGCGGCGGCCACCGCACTGCCGCCCACCCAGTGGTTCCTGGACCAGCTCCACGCGCTGGAGGACTGAGCGTCCGGCTCACGGGGGCGGCCGCTGGGCCCCACCGCCCGGCTGGTCCGGGTACTGCTCATCGGCACCGACGCCACGGCCGCCGCGCGCCTCGCCGTTCGGGAGCAAGGCTCGGGACTGGCAGCCGAGTTGGCGGCCAGCACCCACAAGTCCCGCCTGCTGGAGGCCGGTTGCCCGGCCGGCACCGTCCGCGTCGCGACCGGCGGCCGTACCGTGCCCGACATCGCGCGGGAGGTGCTGGCGGCCACCGGCTGGACCACCTGATCCGGCCGATCCGGCGGACCTCGTTCTGCCGACCCGGCTCACCCGGCCGGTCCGCCTGCCGGACCCGCTCAGGGGTGGAGGCCGCGCAGGAGGACCGACAGGGTGCGGGCGGGGTCCGCGGCGGCGGTGGGGTGGGCGCGCAGCGCGTAGAGGAAGCCGGAGAGCAGGGCCATCAGGTCGGCCGGGGTGATGTCGGGCCGTACCGCGCCGGCGGCCTGCGCGCGGGCGAGGAGCGTGGCGATCTCGTCGCGCAGCACGGCGGCGGTCGCGGTGACGGCGGCCCGCACGTCGATGCCGGAGCCGACGAGGGCGTCCACGAGGTCCTGCTTGGGGGCCGCCTCGCGGACCAGGTGGCCGAGGAAGTCGGCCAGCGCGCCGCCGGGGTCGTCGCTGCGCCCCGACTCCCGGGCGTGGTGGATGAGCTGGTGCAGCCGGTCGTGGACGACCGCCTCGAACAGGGACTCCTTGGTGGGGAAGTGCCGGTAGAGCGTGCCGGGGCCCACTCCCGCGCGCCGGGCGATCTCGTCGAGCGGCACGGCGACGCCCTCCTGGGCGAACGCCTCCTTGGCGACCTGGAGCAGCCGGTCCCTGTTGCGCTGGGCGTCGGCGCGCAACGGCCTTCCCTCGGCCACGTCCGGCCTCCTCCCGCTCGGCTCTCCCGGTCCGCTGTAAGCGGGGCGCACTCTCCGGTACGGTGGAAACGGGGCGCGCTCTCCGCTTAATCGCCGATTCTACCGGCGCCCCGGAAGGACTCCGCCATGCCCGCGACCGCACCGACGTCCGCCTCCGCAGCCACATCCACAGCCGAATCCGCATCCGCATGCACCCCGGCCCGTACCCCGCGCGAGACCGTCGACGGCCTGCTGGCGGCCACGACCGGCGCCGACCCGGGCGCGCTGGCCGACTTCTACGCACCGCACGTCGTCATCGAGATGCCGTTCGCCCCGGCCGGGCTCCACCCGGCCCGCACCGAGACCACCCGCGAGGAGTTGCGGGCCCGCTTCCGGGCGGGCGCGGCCGTCCGCCGGTACGAGAGCATCGACGCGGTGCGGGTGCACGAGACCGCCGACCCCGAGGTGGTCGTCGCCGAGTACGCGCTCACCGGCCGGCTGCTGGCGAGCGGGGAGCCGTTCACCCTCGCCTTCGCGATGTTCCTCACCGTCCGCGACGGCCACATCGTCCACACCCGCGACTACTCCGACCCGCTGGCGGGCGCCAAGGCGCTCGGCCGGCTCCCGGCCCTGCTCGACGCCCTCGCCCACGGCGGCACGGACCTCGCGGACGCCTCAGCCGCCCCGGACCCCGCAGCCGCCCCGGAGAGCAGCCCCCGCCCCGCTCTCCGCGCAGGACCGCACCGCGATCACCGAGCTGATCGCCCTGCACGGCCATCTGACCGACTCCGGCGAACTCGACCGCATGGACGAGGTGTTCACCGACGACGTGGCGTACGACCTGACCGGCCTGGACCCGGCGTACGGCACCCTGCGCGGCCTGGACACCCTGCGTGCGGCGGCCCTGGCGCTCGGCGCGGGCAACCCCGTCGGTCACCACGTCACCAACACCGTGCTCACCGCGCGGGCCGACGGCCGGGTCACTGCCCGGTCCAAGGGCATCGGCGTGATGGCCGACGGCTCCGCGGGGAGCGTGAGCTACCAGGACACGGTCGTGCCCGGGCCGCGCGGGTGGCGGATCAGCCACCGCGCGGTCCGCGCGCACCGCGCCCCGCTCGGCGGCAGGTGAGCCGAGCGGCACGGAGCAGGGCCGGCCGGCTACTCCAGCGCGTCCGCCAGCGCCTCCAGGACGGCGACGACGCCCTCGGGCCCCGGCACGGTCAGATCGGCCAGCGCCAGCAGCTCCTTCGGCGACTCGTCGGTGGCGGCGCTGGCCACCAGCAGCCCGGGCAGGCCCTGTTCGCGCAGGGATGCCACGGCGGTGAAGGCCGCGATGTCGCCGAGGTCGTCGCCCGCGTACAGCACGCAGGAGGCGTCCACCTCCCGCAGGTAGGCGGCCAGCGCGACGCCCTTGTCCATGCCGGGCGGGCGCAGCTCCAGGACGTAGCGGCCGGGCTCGACCATCAGGCCGTGCGTCTCGGCCAGCTCCGCCAGCGGCCCGCGCAGCGCCTCGAAGGCGGCGTCGGGGTTCTCGGTGCGGCGGGTGTGGACACCGACGGCCCGGCCGCCCTTGTCCTCGATCCAGGTGCCGTGCCAGGCGCCGATCCGGTCGAGGAAGCCGGGCAGTTCGGCGCGGGCGGCGGTGACGCCGGGGTGGGCGCCGGGCGTGTGCACATCACCGGTACGGGCGTCCCAGCGCTCGGCGCCGTAGTGGCCGAGGACGACCAGGTGGTCCAGGCCCGGGACGCCGGCGAAGCCGCCGTAGCGCACGGCGACGCCGGCCGGGCGGCCGGTGATGACGGCGACGGCCGCCAGGTGCGGGGCGAGCCGGGCGAGCGCCGGGGCGGCGCCCGGATGGGCGCGGGCCTGCTCGGGGTCGGCGACGATGGGGGCCAGCGTGCCGTCGAAGTCGAGGGCCACCACGGCCCGTTCGGGTCGCGCGAGCAGGGCGCTGAGCGCGTCCTTGCCCTCGGGTGTGCCGGGGTTGAGGATGTCGGCGGAAGCCATGCAGCCGACCCTACTCGGGTCGGGCGGGCGCACACCCGGCGTACGGTCGCACGCCGTCCGCGCCCCTCAGCGGTTCTCCTCGTGCCGGGCCCGGGCGGCCCGCCAGCGGTTGACGGTGGCGGGGTCGTGCCGCAGCGCCCGCGGGTCGTCCAGCAGGGCGTTGAGGTGCTGGAAGAACGCCGTGGGCGACATGCCGAGCCGTTCGCGCACCGCCCGGTCGCGCGGGCCCGGGCCGGTCCAGCCGCGGGCGGCGATGTCCAGCACCGCCAGGTCGCGGGCCGACAGCCCCGGTTCGTCCCCGCCCATCGCGCTCCGCTCCCGCCCTACGACTTCTGCGCGTTGTCCTGCGCCTCCGCGTAGACCTCCAGGTCGGACAGCACGGACTTCGGGTCCGTGTGCACGGCCTTGCCGATGACCTTCTTCACCCGCTCGCTGACCGGCCCCCACGAGTTCTTGCCGACAGGGTAGAAGACGGCTTCGGGCAGCAGGTTCAGGAACTGGACCAGGTCCTTGTCCTTGGGGTTGATCTCCATCGCCTCGGACGCCGAGGTGGTCACCGGCAGCAGCCCGTACTCGTCGAGGAACTTGACGGTGTTCTTCTCGTCGTAGACGTACTGGAGGAACTTCCCGTCGGCGCTCAGGTTGCCCTTCTGGTTGAACGCCATCATCCAGTCGGCGACGCCGAGGGTGTCCTGGTTCGGGCTGCTCTGGCCGGGCAGTTGGGCCACGCCCACGTCGATGCCCTTCGCCTTGGCCTGCGCCAGCAGCGTCGGGTGGCCGTTGATCATGCCCGCCTTGCCGGCCAGGAAGTCGTTGAAGACGTCCTGGCGGTTGGTGGTGGCCGGGTCCGTGGGGCCGACCAGTCCGGCCTGCACCAGGTGCTTCTTCACCCAGCCGAGCGCCGTGACGTTGGCGGCCGCGTCGAAGGTGTAGTTGCCGACCGAGTCGGTGTAGCCACCGCCGCCGTCGGCGCCGAGCATCCACATCAGGGCCTCGGCCTGCGCCTCCTCGGGGCCCAGCGGCAGACCGTAGGGCACCTTGACGCCGACGTTCTTGAGCAGCTTGGCGTCGGTGGCCAGTTCCGCCCAGGTCGTGGGCGCCTTGGCGATGCCCGCGCGCTCGAAGAGCTTCTTGTTGTAGAAGAACATCCGCGAACTCGACACCCACGGAATGCCGTACTGGGTGCGGTCGATCGAACCCGCCTGCGCCAGCGAGGGGATGAAGTCGGCCTGCTCGCTGACGGTGAACAGGTCGTCGGCGCTGTAGAGCTGGCCCTTGGCGGCGTAGGCGGCGTAGGAGCCGATCTGCGCGATGTCGGGGGCGTTGCCCGCCTTGACCAGGGCGGCGACCTTGTCGTCCACGTGCGTCCAGTCGACGACGTCGATGTCGACCTTGATG
Source organism: uncultured Actinomycetota bacterium (assembly GCA_963820715.1). Lineage (GTDB taxonomy): Bacteria > Actinomycetota > Actinomycetes > Streptomycetales > Streptomycetaceae > Actinacidiphila. The sequence continues at coordinate 7,007 of CAWGAU010000021.1, forward strand.
CGCGGGTTCTCCTGCTCGAACGCGTGGATGAGGTTGTTCCAGTACTCCTGCGAGCTGTTGCCCGTCTTGGGGGCGCCGTAGTCGGCCGCGACCATGTGCAGCGTGACGTTTTTGCTCAGCGGCGAACTCCCGCCGCACGCGCTGACACCCGTGAGCGCGAGTGCCGAGGTCAGGCCCGCCGCCAGACCGAGAATTCGTCGCCGCTGCACCGTTCTACCGCCCTTTGGATGTACGAGATGCCGAGCTGTGCCGCCGCGCGCGGCCGCTGCCCCGGCCACCGCGGAAGGGGTCGAGTCTTCCCCACACCTTTAGCCAAGGTCTACACCATGAGTGATTTCTCTTCGGCAACGGGTCCACGAATTCGTCCGTACCCGCCCCGTTCATCCCCCGTCCATTTCCGGGGACTCGATCTTCCCGGCCGAGTGGACTAGACCTTTTGCCGGTTCAGACGGGACACTGTCCCCGTGAGACATGTCATCGCCCTCGATGTGGGCGGCACCGGGATGAAGGCCGCCCTGGTCGCGGAGGACGGCACGCTGCTGCACCAGGCGCGCCGCCCCACCGGCCGGGAGCGCGGCTCCGACGCCGTGGTGGCCGCGATCCTGGACTTCGCCGCCGACCTGCGCGACCACGGGCGTGGCGGCCTACGGCGAGAGCGCCGCCGCGGCCGGCGTCGCCGTGCCCGGCATCGTCGACGACGCCGACGGGATCGCCGTCTACTCCGCCAACCTCGGCTGGAAGGACGTCCCGCTGCGCGACCTGCTCTCCGCGCGGCTGGGCGGCGTCCCGGTGGCGCTCGGCCACGACGTGCGGGCCGGCGGCCTGGCCGAGGGCCGGATCGGCGCGGGCGACGGCGCCGACCGCTTCCTGTTCCTGCCGCTGGGCACCGGCATCGCCGGCGCCATCGGCATCGACGGCCGGATCGAGGCCGGCGCGCACGGCTACGCCGGCGAGATCGGCCACATCGTGGTCCGGCCCGGCGGCCGCGAGTGCGGCTGCGGGCAGCGCGGCTGCCTGGAGGCGCACGCCTCGGCCGGCGCGGTCTCGCGCGCCTGGGCCGCGGCCGGCGGCGGGCCGGGCGCCGACGCGGCCGACTGCGCGCGGGCCGTCGGCGGCGGGCGACCCGCGGGCCCTCGAGGTCTGGCGCGAGGCGGTCGACGCGCTGGCCGACGGCCTGGTCACCGGCCTCACCCTGCTCGACCCCCGGATGCTGATCATCGGCGGCGGCCTGGCCGAGGCCGGCGACATCCTCTTCGGCCCGCTGCGGGCGGCCGTCGAGGCGCGCATCACCTTCCAGAAACTCCCGCTCATCGTCCCCGCCGCGCTGGGGGACACCGCCGGATGCCTGGGCGCGGGCCTGCTCGCCTGGGACCTGATCTCCGTGGAGGTAACCGCCTGATGGCCCCCGTAACGACAACCCAGCGCACGGTGCTGACGGGTGCCCGCGTGGTGCTGCCGTCAGGAGTGGTGGACGGCGGCCGGATCACGGTCGAGGGCACCCGGCTGGCGGAGAACGCGCCCGCCGGCGCCGAGACCGCGGCCGGCACCGTGGACCTGGCCGGCCGCACGGTCGTCCCCGGCTTCGTCGACATCCACAACCACGGCGGCGGCGGCGCGTCCTTCACCTCCGGCACCGCGCGAGGACATCCTCACCGCGGTCCGCACCCACCGCGAGCACGGCACCACCACCGTGGTCGCCTCCACGGTCACCGAGAGCTTCGACGACCTGGCCCGGCAGGCCGGCCCTGCTCTCCGAACTCGTCGAGCAGGGCGACCTGGCGGGCATCCACTACGAGGGCCCGTTCATCTCGCCGTGCCGCAAGGGCGCGCACGACGAGACGCTGCTGCGCGACCCCGACCCGGCGGACGTCCGCAAGCTGGTCGAGGCCGGCCGCGGCGCCGCGAAGATGGTCACGCTGGCGACCGAACTGCCCGGCGGCATCGAGTCGGTACGGCTGCTCGCCGACCTCGGCGTGATCGCCGCCATCGGCCACACCGACGCCACCTACGAGCAGACCCGGGCGGCGATCGACGCGGGCGCGACGGTGGCCACCCACCTGTTCAACGCGATGCCGCCGCTCCAGCACCGGCAGCCCGGCCCGATCGCGGCGCTGCTGGAGGACGAGCGGATCACCGTCGAGCTGATCAACGACGGCACCCACCTGCACCCGGCCGTGCTCGAACTCGCCTTCGGCGGCGCGGGCGCGGACCGGGTCGCCTTCATCACCGACGCGATGGACGCGGCCGGCTTCGGGGACGGGCTGTACGACCTGGGCCCGCTCAAGGTCGAGGTGCTGGAGGGCGTGGCGCGGCTGGTGGAGGGCGGCTCGATCGCCGGGTCCACGCTCACCATGGACACCGCGTTCAAGCGGGCGGTCACGGTCGACCGGCTGCCGCTCGACCGACGCCGTGCGGGCGCTGTCGGCCAACCCGGCCCGGCTGCTGGGCCTGTCCGACCGGATCGGCTCGCTGGAGCCCGGCAAGGACGCGGACCTGGTCGTCCTGGACGAGGCGTACGACGTGACCGGCGTCATGCGCAAGGGCGAATGGGTCATCCCCCCGTCGGCTGACGGCCCCCGCGCCCGGCGCGGGGACGGCGACGGCCAGCTCTGGGCCGGTGTCGTGGCCGTCTGGGCCGGAGGCCACCGATTTGCCATCATCGACACGTGATCATCACCGTCACGCTCAACGCCGCGCTCGATGTGACCTACCAGGTCCCCTCGATGCGCCCGCACACCACCCACCGGGTGTCCCACACCGCCGAGCGGCCCGGCGGCAAGGGGGTCAACGTCGCCCGCGTGCTCGCCGCGCTCGGCCACCGCACGACCGTCACCGGTTTCGCGGGCGGCCCGGCGGGCGCCGAGCTGCGCCGGGGCCTGGCCGCCGGCGCCGGACGCGGACCTGCTCACCGACGCCTTCGTCCCCGTCGCGGGCGCCACCCGCCGCACGGTCGGCGTGGTCGACGGGGCCAGCGGCGACACCACCATGTTCAACGAGCCCGGCCCGACGGTCTCCGCCGCCGAGTGGGCGGCCCTGCTGCGGCTCTACCGCGAGCTGCTGGCCGGCGGCTCGGCCGACGCGGTCGCGCTGTGCGGCAGCCTGCCGCCGGGCGTGCCGGTGGGGGCGTACGCCGATCTGGTCAGGGAGGCGCGGGCGGCCGGGGTGTACGTCCTGCTGGACACCAGCGGTGAGCCGCTGCGCCGCGGGCTCGCCGCCCGGCCCGACCTGATCAAGCCGAACGCCGACGAACTGGCCGCGCTCACCGGCTTCTCCGAACCGGCCCGCGCGGCCCGCGACGCCCGGCGCCGCGGTGCCCGGGCGGTCGCCGCGTCGCTCGGCGCGGAGGGGATGCTCACGGTCACCGAGGAGGGCGGCTGGCAGGCGCCGCCGCCCGGCCGGCTGGCCGGGAACCCGACCGGCGCCGGCGACTCCGCGGTCGCCGGGCTGCTGTCCGGGCACGTCGAGGGCCTGCCGTGGCCCGAGCGGCTGGCCCGCGCGGTGGCCCTGTCGGCGGCGACCGTGGTGGCACCCGCGGCCGGCGAGTACGACCGCCGCGACCTACGCCGAGCTGCTGCCGAAGGTGCGGGTCACCGCGACGCCGTGAACCGGCCGGATGACGGCCCAGGGCCGGGCGCGCCGCGGCGGCCCCGCGGACGGCCCTACTTGGTGACCTGGCCCTGCTTCAGCCACACCTGGTCGAGGTTGACCCCGCAGTTGGAGTCGGTCGGGGTGCAGGTCATGGAGAGCGTGTTGGCGCCCTTCTTCAGGTCGACGTAGGAGAAGGTCGTCATGCCCCACGCCTTGGCCCAGTCGGTGGCGCTCCCGTAGTTGTTCAGTTTCACCGGGTCGGTGCGCGGCTTGCCGTTGACGCCGAGGGTCAAGGTGGCGTCCGGGCCCGCGTTCCCGTAGCTGACGAAGTACGTGTACGCGCCGTCCTTGGGCACGGTGACCGTCCAGCTCACCGAGGCGCCCTGGTTGGCCATCTGGTCCACGTAGGTGCCGCCGGCGGCGTTCGCCCCCGGGTGCTCGGTGCTGGTCGCCGCACCGCCGCGCCAGGGCCAGCGTCGAGGCGTCGACCTTCTTGGAGTCGAAGGGGGGCGGCGGGGCCGGCGCCGTCGTCTGCGCGCCGGGACCCGTGCTGGAGGTCACCGAGGTCGACGGCTTGTCGTCGGCCTTGTTCTTGCCGCCGGGGCTGTTGGTCATCGCGAAGGCGATGCCGATCGCCACGGCCGCCACCACCGCGACGGCCCCGATCAGCAGGCCCTTGCGGCTCGGGCCGCCCGGGTCCTGCTGGGGCCCGCCCCGGCGGCCGCCGGACGGCGGCTGCTGGGTGTCGTACGACGGCTGCTCGCCGTACTGCGCCTGCGGGTACTGCTGGGTGGCGCCGCCGCCGTAGCCCTGCTGCGGGGACTGGCCCTGCCCGTAACCGGGGGGCTGGCCGTAGCCCGGGGCCTGGCCCTGCCCGTAGCCCGGGGCCTGGGGCGGGTAGCCGTAACCGCCCGTCTGGGCCTGCTGCGGCGGGTAGCCGTAGCCGCCCGGCGGGGTCCGGCGTTCGCCGACCCGCGTCACCTGGTGGTGCGAGGTGCGGGGCACGCCGGGCTGCCCGCCGACGGGGGGTTCCGGCTGTTCGCCGCCCTCCGACCGGTAGAGATACGCGAACGGGTCGTCGTTCTCCGGGGTGCCGTCGTTTCCGGCAGTCATTCGCTTTCCACTCCCTCGTACCGTGGTATGTCAGGAACCCTACCGGCCCCGAGCGACACACCGCTCAGTCGTTGGACGCGTCAGCAGGTCAGTAAGGTTCCCCTGTGACCAGAGCCACGCGATCCGGCGGCGCCGAAGAGGCCGCCGGGTGGCTTCCGTGGGCCGCGGCGATGGAGCGGGCGCTCTACGGAAGCGGCGGGTTCTTCGTCCGCGAGCGGCCGGCCGCCCATTTCCGCACGTCGGCGCATGTCTCCCCGCTGTTCGCCGGGGCCGTGGCGGAGCTGCTGCTGCGGGTGGACGCGGCGCTGGGGCACCCCGCGGACCTCGCCTTCGTCGACATGGCGGCGGGCGGGGGCGAACTCGCGGCCGGTGTGCTGGCCGCCCTCCCGCCCGAGCCGGCCGGCCGGCTGCGCCCGTACGCGGTCGAACTGGCCCCCCGCCCGGACGGCCTCGACCCCCGCGTCACCTGGACCCGCGAGCCCCCGGCGGGGGTCCGCGGGCTGCTGTTCGCCAACGAGTGGCTCGACAACGTGCCGCTCGACATCGCCGTCCTCGCCCCTTCGGGCCGCCCGCACTACGTCGAGGTGCACCCCGGGACCGGCGCGGAGCGGCTCGGCGGGCCGCTCACCGCGGCGGACGCCGCCTGGGTCGACCGCTGGTGGCCCCTGGGCCGGCCCGGGGAGCCGCGGGCGCGGGCCGAGATCGGCGCCACCCGCGAGGCCGCCTGGCGGCGGGCCACCGCGAGCCTGGCCGCCGGGCTCGCGGTGGCCGTCGACTACGGCCACACCCGCGTCGCCCGCCCGCACGACGGCAGCCTCACCGGCTACCGCGGCGGCCGCCAGGTCCTCCCCGTCCCCGACGGCACCTGCGATCTGACCGCGCATGTGGCGATGGACGCGCTGCCGGGCACCGTGCGGACCCAGCGCGCCGCGCTGCACGCGCTCGGGGTCAGCGGCGCCCGGCCGCCGCTCGCCCTGGCCGCTCAGGACGCCGTCGGATACGTGCGCGCTCTTGCTGCGGCCACCGAGGCCGCCGAGCTCACCGCGGTCGGTGGCCTCGGCGATTTCCTGTGGCTGGCCACCCCGGTCGGCCTCGCCCCGGCGGCGAACCCGCTCATCCCCTGAGCCCGGCCCGTCCACGGGGTCGGGTGCTTTTACGCCAGGCGGCGCCATGTTCCCCGGAGCGCCGGGTGCCCTTGCCTCAGGGCAGCGCCCCCTTCCCCGGGATGCCGGGTGCCCTCACGCGCAGGCCGCGCCCTCTTCCCCGGAGCGCCGGGTGCCTTACGCAAGGCGGTGCCACGTCCTTCAGGGGCGCAGGGTCTCCTTACGCGGAGGCCGCGCCCTCTTCCCCGGGCGCCGGGTGCCCTTACGCAGGGCCGCACCACGTCCTTCCGGAGCACGGGGTGCCCTTGCGCGGGGCGGCGCCACGTCTTTTAGGGGCGCTGGGGGTACCCCCGGACGGAGTCTGGGGGTGGGGGCACCTCCCAGCCGCCAGGCTGGGGGAGAACTGCGCGCTCAGCCACGATGGTGGCGCACCGGGCCCGCAGGCCCAGCCCCCGCGGCGATGTCGCCGGACCACCGGCCGGTGGCCGGTTGCTCGCGCAGTTCCCCGCGCCCCTGGTAAGGCGCCCCCATCCGCAGCCGCACCCACCCCGCGGAGCGGGTACGGCGCCCTTGTCCGCAAGGGCACCCACCCTGGGGAGCGGGGGAAGGTGCGGCCCTCCGCGGAGGCACCCACCCCGGGGAGCGGGGAAGGCACCGCCCTCCGCAGCCGTACCCACCCCGCGGAGCGGGGAAGGCGCCGCCGGGCACCACGGCGGTCATCGGCGTAACGCCCCGCAGGGTCCTGCTGAGATGATGGGCCCATGACGGAGACCACGATCGGGGTCGGCGGAGCCGCCGAAAGCACCGACATGGTGCTGAACATCGGCCCGCAGCACCCTTCCACGCACGGCGTGCTGCGGCTGCGGCTGGTGCTGGACGGAGAACGCGTCCAGTCCGCCGAACCCATCATCGGGTACATGCACCGGGGCGCGGAGAAGCTGTTCGAGGCGCGGGACTACCGGCAGATCGTGATGCTGGCGAACCGGCACGACTGGCTGTCGGCGTTCTCCAACGAGTTGGGCGTGGTGCTCGCGGTCGAGCGGATGCTCGGCATGGAGGTGCCCGAGCGGGCCGTGTGGACCCGGACCCTGCTCGCGGAGCTGAACCGGGTGCTGAACCACCTGATGTTCCTGGGCTCGTACCCGCTGGAGATGGGCGGGATCACGCCGATCTTCTACGCGTTCACCGAGCGCGAGGAGATCCAGCGCGTCATGGAGGAGGTCTCCGGCGGCCGGGTCCACTACATGTTCAACCGGGTGGGCGGCCTCAAGGAGGACCTGCCCGCCGGCTGGCTCGGCCGGGCCCGGGCGGCGGTGGCCGGGGCGCGGTCGCGGATGGACCGCTTCGACAAGCTGGTGCTCGGCAACGAGATCTTCCGCGGCCGCACCCGCGGGGTCGGCGTGCTGGCACCGGCGGACGTGCACGCGTACGGGGTCAGCGGGCCGGCCGCCCGCGCCAGCGGAGTGGACTTCGACCTGCGGCGCGACGAGCCGTACCTCGCCTACGGGGAGCTGGGCGACACCCTGGAGGTCGTCACCCGCACCGAGGGCGACTGCCTGGCGCGCTTCGAGGTGCTGCTCGGCCAGACCCACAACTCGCTGGACCTGGCGGACGCCTGCCTGGACCGGCTGGCCGAACTCGCCCCCGGGCCCATCAACCAGCGCCTGCCCAAGGTGGTCAAGGCCCCCGAGGGCCACACCTACGCCTGGACCGAGAACCCGCTCGGCCTCAACGGGTACTACCTGGTGTCCAAGGGCGAGAAGACGCCGTACCGCCTCAAGCTCCGGTCGGCCTCGTACAACAACATCCAGGTGCTCGGCGTCCTCCTGCCCGGCACGCTCGTGGCCGACATGGTCGCCATCCTCGGCTCGATGTTCTTCGTCGTCGGCGACATCGACAAATAGCTCCCCCTTCCGCCCAAGTTGCCCCTATCAGGGGCGCGGGTGCCCCATCAGGGGCGCGAGGAACCGGCCACCGGCCGATGGTGCGGGAACCACCGCAAGAGGGCTGGCCCCCGGGCCGCGGGGGGACCCACCCAGCGATGGGTGGGCCGGGGTCGTACCCGGCGATCCCCCCGGGAAGGGAAGGGCTACGCCTGGGCGCGCAGGTGACGCACGTCGAGCTGCTCGGTGTCGTCGTGGGCGGTGAGGTCGATGACCTCGGACGGCGCCAACGCGTGCTCCTGCCCGTGCTCGTGCTCCTGCTCGTCCGCGGGCTGCCCCGCCGGCTTCTGCGTACCGAAGAAGTCGAAGCCGCCGACCGGGCGGTGCCCCTGCGCGCAGGAGCCGCGCTGCGGCTGGGCGTAGGGCAGCACCGCGGCGGCGGTGGCCGCGGGCACGAGCCGCTGCTCGCGAACGGGGAGCACGGGCGCGGGCGCGCCGTCCGCGTGCCGGCCCTGGGGCTCCTCGGGCGCCGCGGCCTCGCGGCGCCGGGCGTCCTCGACGGTGCGCTGGGCCTGCTGCCGGGCCGCGTTGCGCCCCAGGTGCCGCAGCGCCTCGGCGGCCTGGAGGTAGGCCGCGGGCCCGATCGGGGACGCACCCGTGCCGAGCGCGAGCGGCGCCGGCGCCGCGGCGCCCTCGATCTGGAGCCGCCGCCGCGCTTCGAGTGCCCGCGCCCGCTCGCTCTCGGCGGTGGCGTACCGCCGCAGCAGGTCGGCGTGTTCGGTGCGCAGCCGGGCCAGTTCCGACCGCTTGGCGCGCAGCTTCTTCTCCAGCCGCCCGCGGATCTCCCTGGACTCGTCCAGGTCGGTCTCCACCTCGGCGATCCGCTCGTCGGCCCGCCATTCGTCGCGCGTGCGCAGCGTGGTCAGCTCGGCGACCCTGCGGCCGGCGGACCGGTCCCAGGTACGGGCGAGCCAGGCCCCGGTGACGGCCGCGACCGCGGTGGCGGCGGTAAGGACGCGGAGCAGCCCCGTATCACCGGCGAACAGGGAGGCCGCGGCGAGTACCGCGGCGGAGCCGGCGACGGTCAGCGGCGGCAGCATCCGGTGCAGCGACTGGGAATGGCGGTGGCGTCCACGGGGCATGGCCAGAAATTTAGCGTGCGGGACGCGTCCGTGGGGTACCGGGGGGCCGGAATTTTCGGGCTATTCGGCCTCCGTCGACGACGCCCCCGCACGCAGGGCTTCCGGCGGGGCACGCGGCGTCCCGATATGCCCCGACCCGAGCGGTACCGCGGGCCCGCGGAACCTTCAGTGCGCCAGGGGCGGCGCGGGCCGGGTGGGGGTGCCGTCGGGCGGTGTGACGGGGAGTCCGGCGGCCCGCCATGACTGAAAACCGCCCTCCAGGTCGGTGGCCCGGTACAGGCCGAGTTCCTGGAGGGAGGCGGCGGCGAGCGAGGAGGCGTACCCCTCGTTGCAGAACACGACGACGTGCAGCCCGTGCCCGGTGGCCTGGGCGACGCGGTGGTCGCCGGCCGGGTCGAGCCGCCACTCCAGCTCGTTGCGCTCGACGACGACCGCGCCGGGGACGGTGCCGTCGCGGTCGCGCAGGGCGGCGTAGCGGATGTCGACGAGCAGCGCGCCGTCCCGTACGGCGGCGGCGGCCGCGTGCGGTGCGAGCCGGTCCAGCCGGCTGCGTACGGCGGCCACATAGGCGTCCACCGAACGGGTCTGACGCTCCGTCATCACCACTCCCCGGGGTGCTCGACCAGTTCCAGCCGCAGGGTGCGCGCCTTGCGGCTGTAGCGGCGGATCAGCGGCAGCGGCGGGTAGTAGGCGTGCACGGACACCGCGTGCGTGGACTCGGAGGCGTTGACGACCTGGTGCAGGTGGTCGCGGCCGAAGGCGCGGCCCTGGCCCTCGGGCAGGATGCGGCGCCGGTCCAGGCCGTCGGCCAGTTCCAGCGAACGCCAGCCCTCGGCGGGCAGCGGTACGGCCAGCGAGTCCTCGGTCAGCTCGCCGGCGGCGGTGACGAAGACGCCGTACGAGCCGCCGTGGTCGTGCCAGCCGGTCTCGGCGCCCGGCGGCCAGCCGATCAGCCACGCCTCGGCGCCGCCGGGGCCGTCGAGACGGGTCCAGGTGCGGCCTTCGGGGTCGAGCGGGAGGGTGCGCACGCGGGCGGCGTCGGCGGCCACCGAACGGGCGAAGTCGAGCAGGTCGGCGGCCGTCGGGGCGGACGGGCCGGCGGGCCCGGCGGGGCGGGGTGCACGGGAGCCGAAAGAGGCAGGGGAGGTGAGGGACGGGGTGCGGGACACGCGGAATTCGGCAGACAAGGGTGACCACCCTGGGGGATGACGCGGCCGCTGGGCGGCGCGAGGTGAACGGCGGGCCGGAGCGCGCGTCAGCGCGCGGCCGTACACACGCAGCCCGCGTACCGGACGAGGTCCAGGTGGACCCTCCGGTGCAAGCGCAGCTGCGTAGCCTTCACCACGGAACGGACTGAACCACGCCGTCCCGGCACCGGTCAAGCCGGACTCCGCCGCGGGCCGCCGCCCGCCGCGGTCAGCCCGGGCGGTGGACGTGCGCCCCGGGCGGGGAGTCGTCGTCCTCGGGGAGCTTGCAGACGCGTTCGAGGAACAGGGCCGCGGCGACGACCGCGATGCCGGCGATGACGGCCAGGCCCGCGTAGATCGCCTGCTGGCGGCGCGGCTCCATGTCGAGCTTGGAGATGACCAGGAAGAGTCCGGTGCCGCCGTACATGCCGACGACCAGCGACGCGACGAGCGCGCTGGCCTGGCCGAAGACGACGGCGCGGGCCGCGGCGAGCGGGTCGACGCCCTTCGCACCGGGCCGGCGCTCACGCTGGGCGCGCAGCCGGGCCCTTATGGACAGGGCGGTCGCGAAGAGCGCGACGGCGATCAGCGCGAGCACCACCGGCGCGGCCACGGGCACTCCGGGCAGCGTGCCCAGCGTGTCCCACAGCCGTGCCCCGGCCCACGACAGCACGGCCGCGATCACGAAGATTCCGACCAGTGTCCTGATCCGCAGCGTCCTCACCGGGTGTCAGCCTCCACACTTTCCTCACGAGCGTTCCCGACGCTGGTCCCAACGTCTATTCGGGCAGTCGCAGTTCCACGTCGGCGCGCCGCCGTACCCCTTCGCTGCCGATCTCCGCGAGCAGCGCGGCGACCGGTCCGCGGCCGGGCAGTTCCGCCGCCGGGTCCACGTCGTACCACGGTACGAGGACGAAGGCGCGCTCATGGGCCCTCGGGTGCGGAAGGGTCAGGACGGGGTCGTCGCGGACCACCCCGTCGTACGCCACGATGTCGACGTCGATGGTGCGCGGGCCCCAGCGCTCGGTGCGCACCCGCAGGTACGCCTCCTCGATGGCGTGGCCGCGCTCCAGCAGGTCGGTGGGCGGCAGCGTGGTGCGCACCAGCACGACGGCGTTGAAGTAGCTGGGCTGGCTGCCGGCCGGCACGCCCCACGGCTCGGTCTCGTAGACCGGTGAGACCGATCTCACCCGGACGCCGGGGGTGTCCTCCAGCGCGTCGACCGCGCCCTGGAGGGTCTCCAGCCGGTTGCCGAGGTTGCCGCCGAGGGCGATCACCGCGGTCCTGGGGTTCTGGAGCGTGGTGTCGGCCGCGTCGACCCGCGCGGTGACGGCCGCGGGGACGGGCTGCACGGTGGGGTCCGCGGCGCCGTACTCGTCGTACGGGGTGTGCTCGGTGTACGGGGGGTACTCGGTGTACGGGGGGTACTCGGGGTTCTCCGTGCTCACGGGCGCCTCCGGGTGATGGTCACGGTCACGTCGTCGAAGGGCACGGTGATCGGCGCGTCCGGCTTGTGCACGGTCACCTCCGCCTCCTGCACCCGCTCGTGGCCGAGGCACGTGTCGGCGATGCGCTGGGCGAGCGTCTCGATGAGGTTGACCGGCTCGCCGGACACGACGGCCGCGACCTGCTCGGCCAGCACACCGTAGTGCACGGTCTGCTCAAGGTCGTCACCGGCCGCCGCGGGGGCGGTGTCCAGGCCGAGGGTGAGGTCGATCACAAACGTCTGGCCGTTCTCCCGCTCGTGCGCGAATACCCCGTGGTTGCCGCGGACGCTCAGCCCGCGCAGCGTGACCCGGTCCACTGCCTCACTCCTCCGTGTCGTCATGTCCGCCGTCGCCGGCCCCGAACTCCCCGTCGTCGTCGTCCCCCTCGTCGTCCTCGTCGTCGTCCTCCGCGAGGACCGGGGAGCCGTGGTGGGACCACAGCCGCCAGCCCTCGGAGTTGCGGCGGAAGACGTTGGTGGCCACGACCAGGCCGCCGACCAGCGAGCCCGCGGAGCCGTCCTCCTCGGCGGGGCCGCCGGTGAGGATGTTCTCGGTGCAGCTCACCAGCGCCGCGTCGCCGTCGACGGCGACCTCCACATCGGTGAGGAAGAACTGGATGTACTCGGTGTTGGCCATGATCAGCGCGTACGAGCGCATGACCTCGCCGCGTCCGCGCAGCACCGGCCAGCCCGGGTGGACGGTGGTCACCGACTCGGCGAGCGGGCCGGTGAGCACGACCGCTTCGAGCGCGTCGAGGTCGGAGTTCTCGATGGCGTCGTAGAACGCCTGGTTGGCGCGCTCCACGGCGCGCGCCTCCGCCGTACGGGCCGTCACGCGGTGCCCTCCCCGGCCGCGCCCGCGCCCGTATCGCCCCTGCCCGTACCACCGACGGCCGCGGCGCCGATCGCCCGCGCCACCCGTACCGCGTCGGCGCTGGCGTGCACCTCGTGCACCCGCACCGCCCAGGCGCCCTCGCGGGCGGCGATGGCGGTGACGGCGGCGGTCGCGGCGTCCCGCTCGCGGGCCGGCGGCGGGGCGCCCTCGCCGGTCGCCAGCACGCTGCCGAGGAAGCGCTTGCGGGAGGCGGCGACGAGCAGCGGGCGGCTCAGCGCGCGCAGGTCCGCGAGGTGGGCCAGCAGCGTGAGGTCGTGCCCGGCGTTCTTGGCGAAGCCCAGCCCCGGGTCGAGGACGATCCGCTCGGGCGCGACGCCGCCGGCCATCGCCCGCTCCAGGCCGGTGCGCAGTTCGCCGAGCACCTCGGCGAGCACGTCGGCGTAGACCGCCCGGTTGTTCATGTCGATGCTCTGGCCGCGCCAGTGCATCACGACGAAGGGCACGGCGGTCGCCGCGACCACCGGGATCATGCCGGGGTCGGCGAGGCCGCCGCTGACGTCGTTGACCATCCGGGCGCCCGCGCCGACCGCCTGCTCCGCGACGGTCGCCCGCATGGTGTCGACGCTGACCAGCACGCCGGCGGCGGCCAGTTCGCGGACGACCGGGATCACCCGGCGCAGCTCCTCGGCCTCGTCCACCCGGGCCGCGCCGGGCCGGGTGGACTCTCCGCCGACGTCCACCAGGTCCGCGCCCTGGGCGACCAGGTCCAGGCCGTGCTTGACGGCCAGCTCCGGGTCGAACCACCGCCCGCCGTCGGAGAAGGAGTCGGGCGTGACGTTCACCACGCCCATCACCGCGCAGCGGTCCCACTCCGGCAGTCCGAGCGGCCCGGTCCGGGCCTGTGGCGTACTCATGGGTTCAGCGTACGGGTAGCGCCTGACGTCCGGATCTCCCCGTCCCCGCGGAGGTCCGGACGGCGGGCCTACGCGACGGCCCGCTCCTCGGGCGGGGTCGGCAGGTCGGAGTAGCCGGGCTTCTGGCGGTGCGGGGTGCGGCCGGCGCGGCCGGGCAGGAAGCGCTGGAGCGCCTGGGGAAGCGGCAGGGAGAGCGTGACGAAGCCCTCGGCCTGCATGATCGCGAAGCCGATCCTGGGCAGGTCGCGCGAGTTGGGGAAGACCAGGAAGCGCGGCACCCACTCGGGCTGGAACTTCGCGTTGAACTTGTACAGCGACTCGATCTGGAACCAGCGCGACAGGAACACCAGCAGCCCGCGCCAGCCGCGCAGCACCGGGCCGGCGCCGATCCGCTCGCCCCTGGCCAGCGCGGAGCGGAACATCGCGAAGTTCAGCGACACCCGGGAGACGCCGAGCGTGGGCGCCTCCTGGAGGGCGGCGACGATCAGCAGCTCGTTGAGCCCGGGGTCGGCGGAGCGGTCCCGGCGCATCAGTTCCAGCGACATGCCGTCCGGGCCCCAGGGCACGAAGTGCAGGACGGCCCGCAGGTCGCCCAGCTCGGGGTGCGGGGCGCCGGGCTCGCGCTCCTTGTGGGCGGTGACGACCACGCAGTCACCGTCCGCGTCCTCGCCGAACCGGCCGAGCGCCATGGAGAAGCCGCGCTCGGTGTCGGTGCCGCGCCAGGCGTCGGCGGCCTTGCGCACCCGCTGCTTCTCCTCCTCGGTCAGCTCGCGCACCCGGCGCACCCGGCAGACGTACCCGGACCGCTCGATCCGCTTGACCATCTGCCGTACGTTGCGCATCGCGCGGCCGGTGAGGGTGAAGTCGGCGGCGTCGACGATCGCCTCGTCGCCGAGTTCGAGGGCGTCCAGGCCGGTCTCGCGGGTCCACACCTCGCCGCCGGTCTCGCTGCACCCGACGACGGCGGGCAGCCAGGCGTGCGCCCTGGCCAGCTCGGTGAACGCGTCGATGGCGCCGGGCCACGCCTCCACGTCGCCGATCGGGTCGCCGCCGGCCAGTGCCACGCCGGACACCACCCGGTAGCAGACGGCGGCCTTGCCGCTGGGCGAGAAGACCACGGACTTGTCGCGGCGCAGCGCGAAGTGGCCCAGCGAGTCGCGGGCGCCGTGCCGCGCCAGCAGGTCGCGCAGCCGCTCCTCGTCGGCCTCGCTGAGTTCGGCGACCGGGCGGGCCGGGCGCAGCACCAGGTAGGTGGTGGAGCAGGCGATGAGCAGGCCGAGGCCGCCGAGCGAGTAGCCGACGACGTCGCCGACCCGGTCGCTGGTGTAGTGCACCGGGCCGCCGAAGCCGAACAGGCCGTAGAAGACGTGCAGGCAGCGGTCGGTGAAGCCCGGGTTGCCGCGCTCGGCCGCGGGGTGGGCGCTGGTGATGACCAGGCCGAGGACGAAGGCGAAGGCGCTCAGGCCGACCAGGTTGGCCAGCGCCCGCCAGCGGGTGCGCGGGTCGGACAGGGCGGTGAACTCACCGCGGTGCTTGATCAGCAGCCCGAGCAGCCCGAGCGAGACGACGGCGCCGGAGATCGAGTGACGGTAGATCAGCTGGGTGGCGGCGCCGACCGGCAGCAGTACGACGGTGGCCCACCAGGCCCGCTGTTTGCCGCGTTTGAGCGCGTGGGCGAGCATCAGCAGCAGCAGGCCGGTGACCAGGGCGGTCGCGGCGGCCAGCGAGCTGACGGTGCCCGGGAAGAACGCGGCCATGTGGTGCATACGGCCGTTGCGGAACCTGGGGAAGATCGCCAGTACGACGTCGAGCAGTCCGATCACGGCCGCCGCCGTGCCGAAGATCTTCGGTACGGCGGACGCGTGCGGCACCCATCGGCGCGTGGGGGGCCGATCAGCGGACATCGACGCCTCCTCGGGGAACCTGTACCCGGCTTTCGCCCTCTAGCTGTGCAGACATGGGACACCAAACCCCAACATCACCGGGTATCGCGGGATATCACCCACGGTGTGTCCCGGTACGAATAATTTGCGCCCTCTAGGACGGCGACCGGGACCTCCCGGTTGCGTCGCCGGGGGGCGCATCTGGATCGAGACGGAAAGTACACCTGTCGCCATGGGACTGACGAGTAAGAAGGTGCTGCTCCTTGCCGTCGTGCTCGGAGCGCTGCTGTTCGCCGCCACGGTGTGGCTGTGGCCGCGGCTGTCGCGGCGGGGTGTGGCACCGGTGATGGGCCGGGTCGGCATGCTCCTGGTCACGCAGGTGTCCATGGTGTGCGCCCTCGGCCTGTTCGCCAACTACTCCTTCGGCTTCTACGGTTCCTGGGCCGACCTGTTCGGCCAGGAGACCGCGCCGGGCACGGTGGTCAACGGCAACAACGCCTCGACCACCGACGGCCGGCTGCAACTGCTCCGCACGATGAAGGTACCCGGTATGGGCGGCGGCGTGCCCCGCCGCGGCGGCCAGATGCAGCAGGTGACGCTGAGCGGCGGCCGGACGGGCATCACGACGACGGCGTACGTCTACCTGCCGCCGGAGTACTTCACGCAGCCGAAGCGGATCTTCCCGACGACGGTGGTGCTCACCGGCTACCCGGGGCTGGCCTCGCAGCTCTACAAGCGGCTGAGGTACCCGACGATAGAGGCCGAGCAGGTCCGCAAGGGCCAGGAGCAGCCGACGGTGCTGGTCATGATGCGGCCGATGGTGGTGCCGCCGCGCGACACCGAGTGCATGAACGTGCCGGGCGGTCCGCAGACCGAGGAGTTCTTCGCCAAGGACCTGCCCACGGCGATCCGGTCCCACTACCGGGTCGGCAGGCTCGCGGCGAGCTGGGGCATCATCGGCGACTCCACGGGCGGCTACTGCGCCCTCAAGCTCGCGCTCCAGGAGCCCGGCTCGTACTCGGCGGCGGTCGGCCTGTCGGCGGACTACACCTGCCCGGAGGACCGCACCACCGGCGACCTGTTCGGCGGCAGCGCGGCCGTACGGCGGGAGAACGACCTGCCGTGGCGGCTGAAGCACCTTCCGCAGCCCCCGGTGAGCCTGCTGGTGACCAGCAGCCGGCACGGCGAGCGCAACTACAAGGCGACCGAGCACTTCATCGGCCTGGTGAAGGGGCCGACCCGGATAGCGTCGATCATCCTGCCGGACGGCGGCCACAACTTCACCACCTGGGGCCGGGAGGTGCCGGCGGCCATGCGCTGGCTGTCGCAGCAGCTCGTCCCCGACCCGCCGCCCACCGCGGCGAACGCCGCCCTCACCCCCGGGCGGTAGCGCCCGCCGGGCGAGGCGGTCAGCCGCGGGCGGGGCCGTCAGCGCCGGGCGAGGCGGTCAGCCGCGGGCGATGATCAGGCTCATCGCCTCGGAGCGGGTCGCGGGGTCGCGGAGCTGCCCGCGCACGGCCGAGGTGATGGTCTTCGCGCCGGGCTTGCGCACCCCGCGCATGGTCATGCACATGTGCTCGCACTCCACGACGACGATCACCCCGCGCGGCTCCAGGATGCGCATCAGCGCGTCGGCGATCTGCGTGGTGAGTCGTTCCTGCACCTGCGGGCGGCGGGCGTAGACGTCGACCAGCCGGGCCAGCTTGGACAGGCCGGTGATCTTGCCGCTGCTCGCCGGGATGTAGCCGACGTGCGCGACGCCGACGAACGGCACCAGGTGGTGCTCGCAGGACGACATCACCTCGATGTCCTTGACCAGCACCATCTCGTCGTGGCCGAGGTCGAAGGTGGTGGTCAGGACGTCCTCCGGTTCCTGCCAGAGCCCGGAGAATATCTCCCGGTAGGCCCGGGCCACCCGGGCCGGGGTCTCCCGCAGACCCTCCCGGTCGGGGTCCTCCCCGACCGCCTCCAGCAGCTCGCGGATGGCGGCCTCCGCCCGCTTCTCGTCGAACTCCCTGGCCGGCGTACCGCCATCGAGCGTCACGGGATCGATCATGGGTGTCTCGCTCCTCCTGCAGTACCGCCGAACGGTCGCCGGACACACGACCGCGGCCCCAAGGCTAAAACCCCGGGGCCGCGATCCGCATTCCGGTATGCCC
>CAWGAU010000022.1:0-17109 GCA_963820715.1 uncultured Actinomycetota bacterium
GGCGACCAGCGCGATGCCGAGGAAGTCGTTCCCGCCCTCCGGCACGAGCCGCCCCATCAGCTCGCGGTCGCCGCGCAGCGCCCGGAGCATCGCGGCCCGGTCGGACACGGCCATCACCTCGCCCTGCCGGTACTGGGCGCGCACCGGCACGTCCGGCATCGGCGGCACATGGTCGCCCGGCTGCACGTACGGCGGCGGCCAGGCGATCCCCGACGAGGACACCGCGGTCCGCCGCAGCCCCACCTCCTCATTGGTGCGCGGCGCCGGTTCGCCGCCGACGAAGACCTCCTCGGCCAGATTCACGCCCGCCAGGCCCGCGATCGCCGGCACGAACGCGTCGGCGAGCTGGCGCGCGGTGGTGACCACGTCCAGCGACTCCCCGATCCCCTCCGTGGCCTGGAACAGCTGGTCGAGCCGTTCCCGGGCCCGGTGTTCCTCGGTGATGTCGATCAGCGCGACCAGCACGCCGTGCCCCTGGCCGGGCGCGCCCTCCACCCGCAGGGCGAACAGCGACACGGTCATGGAGGACCCGCGCATCTGCTGGACGTGGAAGAGGATGGGCGCGCCGGTGGCCCGCACCTGCTCCAGCCGTGCGGTGAAGTCCGCGGCGTCGTCGGGCGGCACCAGCTCCGCCGGCCGGGTGCCCGGCTCGACCACCAGCCCGTGGAAGCGGTCCCGGTCCAGCAGCGTACGGCTGACCCGCAGATCCGCGTCGAGGATCACCAGGCCGATGTCGCTCTGCCGGGCGAGCGCCTGCTCCAGCGCCCGTCCGACCTCGTCCGCCGCCACCGGCGACTGACCCTCCGGCTCCGGCCGCTTCGCCGTCATAGGGCGATTTTAGGCTTTACCAGGAGGTTTCGCGTGATACGGGTCCCTGTGCCCGCCCCACTACCCGCCCCTACCCGCCCGCACCCGCCCGCGACCTGCCCGGCTGCGGCGCCGCCGCTCCCGGCGGGGAGGGCGGCATCCGGCGTATAGTCGGTACCCGGAAGATAGTGCTGCGGCGCGCCGAGGAGGCCGGATGACCACGGGTGCGGGGGACACGGAGGTACGGGCGGCGGGTGCCCGGAGCGAGGACGTACGCCGCGCCGATGTACGCGAGGCCGCCGTACGGGCCGCGGACGTGTCCGGTCCTGGCGCGCGGCGGGCGAAGGGCGCGGCGGGCGGGACGGTGCAGGCGTGCCCGGTCACCCCGGTGATCGACATCGTCTTCAGCCGCTGGACCACCCCGATCCTATGGGCGCTCAACGAGTACGGGCGGCAGCGGTTCGTGGAGCTCCAGCGCTCCATCGGCGCGATCACGCCCAAGGTGCTCAGCCAGCGGCTGCGCCAGATGGAACGCGACGGCCTGCTCACCCGCACCTACCACCCCGAGGTGCCGCCGCGGGTGGAGTACGAGATCACCGAACTGGGCCGCAGCCTCGCGCCGCTGTTCGCCTCGCTCGTCGAGTGGTCGTCCGCCAACCTGCCGCGCGTCCAGGCGGCGCGGGACGACTTCGACGCCGCCGACCAGTAGCCGCCCGCCCTGCCGGCATCGGCGCCCACCTCGACCGGCTCGGCGGTCACCGCCTTCCTGACGGCTCCGCGCAGTGGGCGCGGACGGCGGTGGGGTCCGGTCCCTACGCGCCCTCCCGGAGGACCGCCGTGATCAACTCCCGCTGGGCCGGGGTGAGATGGGGGTCCGCGCAACGGGTGGTGCGGCCGTCGGCCGTGATGGCGTAGCTGAAGCCGTCCGGGGTCGGGGCCCGGTGCGGCGGAGGGGGCGGGGCGGACAGCGCCTCGGCGGCGAGGGATTCGAGGCGGGGCGCGTCGGGGTGGCCCGCGGTGTCGACCGCGGCACGGCGCTCGATGCCGGCGAAGCCGCCGGTACGGACCACCTCGATGCGCACGGGAGTCATGCCTCCTGGGTCTGCTCGCCGGGCTGCTGCCGGGGGAGCCCGGTGGCGGCGGCCGGAGCCGCGGCCGGGGTGACGCCCACGCCCGTCCACGCCGCTTGGACCGCCTGGACCTGGGCCCCGTCGCCGTACCGCGCCTTCGCCGACGCGACCGTGAGCCCGGCGAAAGCCGCGAAGTCCGCGTCGGCGGCGAGCGATCCGCCGGTGAGGGTGTCGTACCAGATCTGCCCCGCCTGCTCCCAGGCATGCCCGCCGAGCGCCTCGGCGACGAGGTAGAACGCGTGGTTGGGGATGCCGGAGTTGATGTGCACCCCGCCGTCGTCGGCCGCGCCGGAGACGTAGCCGGCCATGGTGGCGGGCTGCGGGTCCTTGCCCAGCCGCGGGTCGTCGTAGGCGGTGCCCGGCGCCTTCATGGAGCGCAGCGCCGTGCCGTGCACGCCCGGCGCGAGCAGCCCCGCGCCGATCAGCCAGTCCGCCCGGTCGGCGGTCTGCCCGAGCGCGTACTGCTTGATGAGGCTGCCGAACACGTCGGACACCGACTCGTTGAGCGCGCCGGACTGCCCGTGGTAATCGAGGTTGGCGGTGTACTGCGTGACGCCGTGGGTGAGTTCGTGGCCGATGACGTCGACCGGGAGGGTGAAGTCGAGGAAGATCGTGCCGTCGCCGTCCCCGAAGACCATCTGCTCGCCGTTCCAGAACGCGTTGTTGTAGCCCTGGAGGTAGTGGACGCTCGCTGTCAGCGGCAGCCCCTTGCCGTCGACGGACTGCCGGCCGTACGCCTTCAGGTACGTCTCGAAGGTGGCGCCGAGGCCGTCGTACGCCCGGTTGGCGCTCGCGTCCCTCGACGGCTTGGCGCCCTCGGCGCGCAGCTTGCGGCCGGGCAGGGCGTCCTTGTGCTTCGCGTCGTAGATCGTACGGTCCGGCCGGTCCGCGGCGGCGGGCGGCGGCGGGGCCGCGGTCACGCCGGCCACGGCGTTCAGCCGCCGCCGGGTGCGCTGCCCGGCGTCGTGTTCCAGGGTGTGCCGGGCCGGGCCCGACAGCGCCGGGTCGTCGGCCGTGGCCAGCTTGTCCAGGATGTGCGGCGGCACGATCGTGCAGAAAACTCCCATGTACGCAAATGTGGCACAGCCCCTTACGCACTGTCACCGGCTGGCGCCGCAATCCACGGAAAAGGAGTACGGCGCCGCTCCCCGGGGTGGGTGCCGCTTACGTAAGGCGCCGCCTTCCCTTCCCCGCTCCCCGGGGCGGGCGCCCTTGCGGACGAGGGCGCCTTATCAGGGGCGCTGGGGGTACCCCCGGACGAAGTCTGGGGGTGGGGGCACCTCCCAGCCGCCAGGCTGGGGGAGAACTGCGCGCTCAGCCGGCCACCGGCCGGTGGTCCGGATTCCGCGCCGTACAGGGCTGGGCCTGCGGGCCCGGCGCGCCACCGTCGTGGCTTGTCGCGCAGTTCCCCGCGCCCCTAAAAACACGTGGCGCCGTCCTGCGCATGGGCGCCCCGGGCCCGGGGAAAGCGTGGTGCCGTCCTGCGCATGGGCGCCCCGGGCTCGGGGAAAGCGGGGGCCGTCCTGCGCAAGGGCACCCCACGTTCGGGGGCGTATGCCGAGCGGGAGCGTCTTGCATAGTGAGAGGACCCACTTCCGGCTGCGGGATCGGGCTGGGCGTCGGTTAGAGTCACCCACATCATGCGTTTCGGGCTGCTTCTCCTTAGCCGCCGCGGCGAGGGCCTGTAGTCGTAGGCCGACCCCCTCCCCGCGGAGACCGGTGTTGCCCACCGTCGGCCGTCCCGTCAGCGGACCCCCGAGGAGCCCGAGCCCGATGCCCAGCCAGAACCGTGTAGGCCGCGCCACGCCCATCACCGCCGCGACCGCCGCCCAGCGCCCCACCGCGATGCCGATCCACAAGTACGGCCGCTACGAGCAGGTCGACATCCCCGACCGCACCTGGCCCGACGCCCGGGTCACCAGGGCCCCGCGCTGGCTGTCCACCGACCTGCGGGACGGCAACCAGGCGCTGATCGACCCGATGTCCCCCGCCCGCAAGCGGGAGATGTTCGACCTGCTGGTGCGCATGGGCTACAAGGAGATCGAGGTCGGCTTCCCCTCCTCGGGCCAGACCGACTTCGACTTCGTCCGCTCCATCATCGAGCAGGACGCGATCCCCGACGACGTGACGATCTCGGTGCTGACCCAGTCCCGCGAGGAGCTGATCGAGCGGACCGTCGAGTCCCTGGTGGGCGCCCGCAAGGCCACCGTCCACCTGTACAACGCCACCGCCCCGGTCTTCCGCCGGGTGGTCTTCCGCGGCAGCCGCGAGCAGGTCCGGCAGATCGCGGTC
Source organism: uncultured Actinomycetota bacterium (assembly GCA_963820715.1). Taxonomy (GTDB): domain Bacteria; phylum Actinomycetota; class Actinomycetes; order Streptomycetales; family Streptomycetaceae; genus Actinacidiphila. Next base: position 4,230 of record CAWGAU010000022.1, read on the forward strand.
GACGGCACCCGGCTGGTCATGGAGTACGCCGACAAGCTGCTCGACGACCGGACCGTCTTCGGCTACCAGTACAGCCCGGAGATCTTCACCGACACCGAGCTGGACTTCGCGCTGGAGGTCTGCGAGGGCGTCATGGACGTCTGGCAGCCCGAGGACGGCCGCGAGATCATCCTCAACCTGCCCGCCACGGTGGAGCGTTCCACCCCCTCCACGCACGCCGACCGGTTCGAGTGGATGTCCCGCAACCTGTCGCGGCGGGAGAACGTATGCCTGTCCGTGCACCCGCACAACGACCGCGGCACGGCGGTGGCCGCCGCCGAGCTGGCGCTGATGGCCGGCGCCGACCGGATCGAGGGCTGCCTGTTCGGGCAGGGCGAGCGGACCGGCAACGTCGACCTGGTCACGCTGGGGATGAACCTGTTCTCCCAGGGCATCGACCCGCAGATCGACTTCTCGCAGATCGACGAGATCCGCCGCACCGCCGAGTACTGCAACCAGATGGAGATCCACCCGCGCCACCCGTACGCGGGCGACCTGGTCTACACGTCCTTCTCCGGCTCCCACCAGGACGCCATCAAGAAGGGCTTCGAGGCGATGGCCGCCGACGCGGAGAGCCGCGGCACGACCGTGGACGACATCGAGTGGGCGGTGCCGTACCTGCCGATCGACCCCAAGGACGTCGGCCGCTCCTACGAGGCCGTCATCCGCGTCAACTCGCAGTCCGGCAAGGGCGGCGTGGCGTACGTGCTGAAGAACGGCCACAAGCTGGACCTGCCGCGCCGGATGCAGATCGAGTTCTCCCGGATCATCCAGGCCAGGACCGACACCGAGGGCGGCGAGATCACCCCCGAGCAGATCTGGGCGGCCTTCCAGGACGAGTACCTGCCCACCCCCGGCAACCCCTGGGGCCGGATCGCGCTGCGCTCCGCCCAGAGCTCGACCTCCAGCGACGGCTCCGACGAGCTGACCGTCGAGGCCGTCGTGGACGGCGTGCCGACCACCCTGAACGGCTCGGGGAACGGCCCGATCTCGGCGTTCTTCGACGCGCTGGCCGCCACCGGCGTCGACGCCCGGCTGCTGGACTACTCCGAGCACACCCTCAGCGAGGGCGCCTCGGCCCAGGCCGCCTCGTACATCGAGTGCGCCATCGACGGACGGGTGCTGTGGGGCATCGGCATCGACCCCAACACCACCCGCGCCTCGCTCCAGGCCGTGGTCTCCGCGGTCAACCGGGCCGGCCGCTGACCGTCCGCCGCCCCGGGCCCGGGGACCGTCCGATCCGGTCCCCGCGCCCGCGGACGGGCCGCCGATCCGGCCCGTCCGCCACCCCCGCGGGGCCGATGACCCGGCCCCGCGTCAACCCGGCGACCGCCGATCGCGCACCCGGGTGATTTCCGCGCGGCCGCCGGATGTCTGCGCCAGCGATGCGGCCACGGCCTTCTTACGGTTCGGCCATGTCCCTGAACTTCCGCACACCGGCGCTCGCCGTCACGGCCGCGGCCGCCCTCCTGTGGGCCGCCGCGGCCGTCCCCGCGGCGGCCCGCGGCGCCGCCGCCCCCGCGCCCCCCGCCCCGCTCCCGGCGGCGGCCCCCGCCGTGGGACACGTGCCGCCGCCCGGCCCGCAGGCGGCCCTCCCCGTCGTCCCGTCCACCCACTGCGTGCTCACCCTGCACCGCGCGGACGCCCCCACCGCCCGCTGCGGGGCCGCCGCGCTGACCCGGGCCGCCCGGGCCGGCACCCTGCTGATGACCTGGTACCGGGACGCCGGATACACCGGCGACACCACCGACCTGCGCAGCGACGACGGCCCCTGCCCGGCGGCCGGCGCGGGCGTCTCCGACCTCGGCGGCGACCTCGGCCCGGGCTGGAGCCGGGCGATCTCGTCCTTCCGCGTCTTCGGCGGCTGCGCGCTCGTCGAGGGCTTCGCCGCCGACCGGTACGAGGGCGAGTCCCGGATCTGGGTCGGCGACCAGCCCTACGTCGGCGACGACTGGAACGACCGGATCGCCTCCCTGGTCGTCCGCGGCTGACCCCTTCGCGCCCCCCTCGCGCCCCCTGGTACCTCCCGCGCCCCCGTCCCGGCCGGTCCGCGAAATCCCTGTCCTTGCCCCGAAAACACGTCAATCCGGGTACCGCGTGAACAGCCAAAGGTGAATTGCCTCCCTACGCGGTACTGACTGGGCCTCGCCGCTGTGGCTAACATCACGTTGTACGGCACCGTGGCCGGGTCCAATGCGCACGCGTCCGGGCCGATGCGGGGTACGTACCGGGACGAGGACGGCCGGAGGGTGCGATGAAGTTGGGGCCTATCTGGGGTGTGCGCACGGCCTGGCACACCGAGGACGACGGCGAGTTCTACTGCCCCGACTGCGGTGGGGACCGCGCCTACCAGCGCAGAACCGGCACCCGCAGGCTGACCGTGCTGCACGTCCCGCTGCTCGCCCGCGGCCCGGCCGGCACCGTCGTCGAATGCACCGCCTGCCACCGGCAGTACGGCTCCGAGGTGCTGCTCCGGCCGACCACCACCCGCTTCTCGGCGATGCTGCGGGACGCCGTGCACACCATCGCGCTGGCCGTCCTCACCGCCGGCGGCGCGTCCTCGAAGGCCACCCGGGAGGCCGCGGTCGGCGCGGTGCGCACCGCGGGCTTCAGCGACTGCACCGAGGACCAGCTGCTCGGCCTGCTGGCCGCGATCGTCGCCGACGAGGGCCGGTTCCGCCGCTCCGACGAGCTGGGTCCCGACTCCTTCGCCGAGGCCGTGGACGGCTGCGGGAGCTGGCTGTCGATCGAGCTGCACGAGGCGCTGGAGCCGCTCGCCGACCACCTCGCGCCCCAGGGCCGTGAGCGGGTGCTGCTCCAGGGCGCGCACATCGCGCTCGCCGACGGCCCCTACCTGCCCGCCGAGCGGGACGTGCTGGAGGCGGTCGGCCGCTGCCTGTCCCTGCACACCGACGACATCGACCGGCTGCTGAGGGCGGCCACCGCCGCCTGAGCCGCGGGCCCGCGGCCCGTACCGCACGTCCTCGCGCTACTCCCCGGGGAGTACCGGCCCGCCCGGTCCGACCCGGGGAGTAGCGCGTGTTCGGCCGGGGGCCGGACGCGCCGGGCGGTCGCCGGTGCGACCCTGGGGCGTACCGGTGCCGAGCCGGCCGAGCCCCGTGGAGGATGCCAGCGTGCCGTTCAGCCCCGCCCTGCCGCGCCGGTCCGCGGCCGGCGCCGTCCGCCGGCCCCCGGTCGCGCCCACGGACGTGGCGCTGGCCGCGCTGGTCCTGGCCGTCCAGGCGGTGTCCGCGGCCGTCATCCCGCCGACCGCGCACAGCGACCGGCCCGACCTGCTCGGCTGGACGCTGCTGACCGGCAGCGCGGTGGTGCTGGTGTGGCGCCGCCGGGCCCCGATGGCCTGCATGCTCGGCATGGTCGCCTTCGTGGCGCTCTACCACGGCCTGGGCTACATCCAGTCGGCGCCGGTGCTGTCCAGCGTCGTGGCCCTGTACGCGCTGGCCGTCGCGGGGCCGCCGCTGCGGACGTTCCTGATGGTGCCGGTCGTGGTCGGGCTGATGGTCGCCGTGATGTCCACGCTCGGCAAGCCGCACATCGTCGGCGTGATGCTCCAGAGCGCGGGCTGGGTGGTGGTGGTGCCGGTGGCCGGCGAGGTGGTCCGCATCCACCGCAACTACGTCGCCGCGATCACGGAACGGGCCGAGCGCGCCGAGCGCACCCGCGAGGAGGAGGCCGCCCGCCGGGTCGCCGAGGAGCGGCTGCGGATCGCCCGCGACCTGCACGACCTGCTGGCCCACTCGATCACGCTGATCGGCGTGCAGACCTCGGTGGCCGCGCACGTCCTGGTCGCCGACCCGGACCGGCTGGACCGTACGGCCGTCGCGGGCGCGCTCGACGCCATCGCCGAGACCTGCCGCGAGGCCCGCTCCGAGCTGCGCACCACCCTCCGCGTCCTGCGCGCCGACGCCGACGGCCCCCTCCCCTCCCTCGCGGGCATCCCGTCCCTCACCCGCACCGCGGAGGCCACCGGCGCCCAGGTCCACCTCACCATGCCCCCTCAGGGGCGCGAGGAACGGCGCGAGCAACCGTCTCCGGCCGGAGGTCCCGGAAGCGCCCCTGAGGGAGCTGCTCCTGGGGCCCCGCAGGGGCGCGGGGAACGGCGCGAGCAACCGTCTCCGGTCGGGAGGCCGGGCGAGAAACGCCAGGGGGCTGCCGGTGCGGTTCTTGAGGGGCGCGGGGAACTGCGCGACCAGCCACCCTCCGGCGGAGGTTCCGGCGACGACCCTCAGGGGGCTGCCCGCGAGGAACTGCGCGAGCAACCACCCTCCGGCGGAGGGTCCGGCGACGGCCCTGAGGGGGCTGAACCTGCGGTCCCCGTCGACCAGAACGCGGGGGACATCCCCCCCGCCGTAGGCGCCGCCGCCTACCGAATAATCCAGGAATCCCTCACCAACGCCGTCCGCCACGCGGGCACCCCCACCCCCCGCATCACGGTCACCCTGCTCCGCCGCGGCGCGGCCCTCCACCTCCGGGTGGAGGACGACGGCCCGCACCCCTCCCCGCCCCGCGCCGAAGGCGACGAAGGCTTCGGCATCATGGGCATGCGCGAACGCGCCCGCAGCGTCGGCGGCACCCTCACCGCCGCCCCCCGCCGGGACGGCCCCGGTTTCGTGGTCACCGCCGAACTGCCCCTCACCGCGGACCCGCCCCGCAAGGCGGCCCACCGGGGCCCCGGCCCCGGCCCCGCCGCGGGCCCCGCCACCACCACCGACCCCACCCACAGCCTCACCCGCCAGGGGAACCCCGCATGAGCGAGCCCGAACCGATCCGCGTCCTGCTCGCCGACGACCAGACGCTCGTACGCGCCGCGTTCGCGATGCTCGTCGAGTCCGCGCGGGACATGGTGGTGGTCGGGCAGGCGGGCAACGGCCTGGAGGCGGTCGCACTGGCCCACGCCGCCCGCGCCGACGTCGTGGTGATGGACATCCGGATGCCGGAGATGGACGGCATCGAGGCCACCCGGCGGATCGCCGCCGCCGACGACCTCGCCGGCGTCCGGGTCCTGGTGCTGACCACGTACGACGACGACGCGCACGTGGTGGCGGCGCTGCGCGCGGGCGCGTCCGGGTTCATGGTCAAGGACACCCGGCCCGCGGAGCTGCTCGACGCGATCCGTACGGTGGCCGCGGGCGACGCGCTGCTCTCGCCGGGCCCGACCGCCCGGCTCATCGCCCGGGTGCTGCGGCTGCCGGACCGCCCGCAGCCCGCCGCACCCGGCCCGACCCGGCTGGCGGCGCTGTCCGACCGCGAACGCGAGGTGCTGACGCTGGTCGCCCGCGGCCTGAACAACGCCGAGGCGGGCGAGGCACTGGGCCTCAGCCCGCTGACCGCGAAGACGCACGTCAGCCGGATCATGGGCAAGCTGGGCGCCCGCGACCGGGCCCAACTGGTGATCACCGCCTACGAGTCGGGCCTCGTCGCGCCGGGCACCGAGCACTGACCGCGCACCGAGCACTGACCGCGGAGCCCCGCGTACACACCCCGGGTACACACCCCCCGGCACGCGGACGCGCACCCGCAGCCGCCCGCTACCCCGCGGCGTCCGGGAAGGACCGGGGGACCTGCCCTGCCGGGCGCCGCCGTAGGCGAGAATGGGCCCATGAGCCTGTTCCGCGACGACGGCATCGTGCTGCGCACCCAGAAGCTGGGTGAGGCGGACCGGATCATCACCCTGCTCACCCGGCGCAACGGCCGGGTACGGGCGGTGGCGCGCGGGGTGCGGCGCACGAAGTCGAAGTTCGGCGCGCGGCTGGAGCCGTTCAGCCACGTCGACGTGCAGTTCTTCGCCCGCGGCGGGGAGCTGGTCGGCCGCGGGCTGCCGCTGTGCACGCAGGGCGAGACCATCGCGCCCTACGGCGGGCCGATCGTCGCCGACTACGACCGGTACACCGCGGGCACCGCGATGCTGGAGACGGCGGAGCGGTTCACCGACCACGAGGGCGAGCCCGCCGTCCAGCAGTACCTGCTCCTCGTGGGCGCGCTGCGCACCCTGGCGGCCGGCGAGCACGAGCCGCGGCTGGTGCTGGACGCCTTCCTGCTGCGCTCCCTGGCGGTCAACGGCTACGCCCCGAGCTTCGACGACTGCGCGAAGTGCGGCCTGGCCGGACCCAACCGGTTCTTCTCGGTCGGCGCGGGCGGCGTCGTCTGCGGCGAGTGCCGGGTGCCCGGAAGCGTCGTACCCTCACGGGAGTCACTGGAACTGCTCGGCGCCCTGCTGGGCGGGGACTGGGAGACCGCGGACGCGTGTGAGGCCCGCCACTGCCGTGAGGGCAGCGGACTGGTCGCGGCCTACCTCCAGTGGCACCTGGAGCGCGGCCTGCGGTCGCTGCGCTTCGTGGAGAGGTAGCGGCTGACCGGCGTCCGCGGCGGATGGACAGCGGCGCGGACGGACAACAGCGCGGGCAGGCGGCGCGGACAGACAGCGCGGACGACAGCGGCGCGCGAAGAAGAACACAAGCTGGCAGGAGACGTACGACCATGGCACGACGCGGGATTCTGACCCGTCACCGCACCGCCTACCGCACGCCGGACCCGCATCCGTCGGGCGTGAAGGTGCCGAAGATCCCGGGCGAGCTGGTGCCCAAGCACGTGGCGATCGTCATGGACGGCAACGGCCGGTGGGCCAAGGACCGCGGACTGCCCCGCACCGAGGGGCACAAGGTCGGCGAGGGCGTCGTCCTGGACGTACTCAAGGGCTGCCTGGAGGTCGGCGTCAAGAACCTGTCGCTGTACGCCTTCTCCACCGAGAACTGGAAGCGCTCGCCCGAGGAGGTGCGCTTCCTGATGAACTTCAACCGGGACGTGATCCGCCGCCGCCGCGACGAGATGGACGAGCTGGGCATCCGCATCCGCTGGGTCGGCCGGATGCCCAAGATGTGGAAGTCCGTGGTCCAGGAGCTCCAGGTCGCCCAGGAGCAGACGGTCGACAACGACGCGATGACCCTGTACTTCTGCGTCAACTACGGTGGCCGCGCCGAGATCGCCGACGCGGCGCAGGCGCTGGCCCGGGACGTCGCCGAGGGCAGGCTCGACCCGGCGAAGGTCAACGAGAAGACCTTCGCGAAGTACCTGTACTACCCGGACATGCCGGACGTCGACCTCTTCCTGCGCCCCAGCGGCGAGCAGCGCACCTCCAACTACCTGCTGTGGCAGAGCAGTTATGCGGAGATGGTGTTCCAGGACGTGCTCTGGCCGGACTTCGACCGCCGCGACCTGTGGCGGGCCTGCCTCGAATACGCCCGCCGCGACCGGCGGTTCGGCGGCGCGCTGCCCAACGGGGACGACCTGATGAAGAAGTGACCCCCGGTCAGGCGGCGGCCTCGGGTCCCGGGTCGGACGCGTCGACGCCGAGCCAGTCCGCGAGGCCGCGCTCCCCGGCCGGCAGCACCCGCAGCGCCCGGTCGCCGGATCTGCGCTCCAGCCAGGCCAGCCGGACCAGCCGGTCGAGCAGCGCCGCCCCCGCCGCCCCCGACAGGTGGTGGGCCTGCTCGGTCCAGTCCACGCAGTACCGCACCATCGGGCGGCTGGTGCGGGGGCGTTCCACCCCGATCGCGCCGAGCAGCCGCCAGCCGTCCGGCGTGATCGTGTACGCCACGTCCCGGCCGTAGGCGGCCGGCCGGTCCCGGTCCGAGCCGTCCACGCGGTGCCGGCCGTCGCCGCCGGCCACCGCGCCCTCCTCGATCAGCCGGCGCATGACCACCACCCCCAGGTGCCCGGCCAGGTGGTCGTAGCAGGACCGGGCGACCCGCAGCGCGCGGGCCCGGGTGTGGGCGCGCAGCGACGTCGGCCGGAAGGGCGCGGCGAGTTGGGACAGCGCCTCGATGGCGGTCGCCACGTCGGCGGATGCCAGGCTGTAGTAGCGGTGCCGGCCCTCGCGCCGCACGGTCAGCAGCCCGCCGTCGACCAGTCGGGCCAGATGCGCGCTCACCGTCGACGGCGCCACCCCCGCCTCCGACGCGAGCATCGACATCGGGAGCGAGCGGCGGTCGAGCAGCGCGAGCAGGACGCGGGCCCGGGTCCGGTCGCCGATGAGCGCCGCCGGAACGGCGAAATTCACGTCCCCCGCGGAATTCGGCACGAAAGCCTCCAGGATTTCCCGGTGTGAGAACCGTACGTGGTCGGCGCGGGCTTTTCCCCCGGCCATCGTACCTCCGCGCGCCGACGGCCGGAGCGGCCCCGTAGCAGCCCGGCAGCAGCCCCGTAGGTCCCAGAAACGTGCTCCCACCAGGCGCGGACCACGCTTCGCTGCTCGCCGAAGCTTCTCCGGCCTACGCTGAGGGAACGCCCGGAAAGCGCGCGCCCACCGTATTCCGTCCGGGCGGGAAGACGTTTATGCGTGTGCGGAAGGCATTTCCATGACGGCACCACGAACACCGCGAATACGGGAATACGACGCCGCGCGGACGGCCGTCGGGCGCCCTTCCCGGCTGCCGCTGCTGGCGCTGTGCTCCGGCTATTTCATGGTGATCCTGGACGTCACCGCCGTCACGGTGGCGCTGCCCCCGATCGGCCGGGACTTCCACACCGGCGGGGACCTGTCCGGGGTGCAGTGGGTCGCCGACGGCTACACCGTGGTCTTCGCCGGCGTGCTGCTGTCGGCCGGCTCGATCGGCGACCGGCTCGGCGCCCGGGCGACCTTCCAGGCGGGCCTGGTGTGCTTCGTGCTGACCTCGGCCGGCTGCGGGCTCGCGCCCTCGCTGCCGTTCCTGGTCGCGGCCCGGCTGCTGCAAGGGCTGGCCGCGGCGCTCGTCGTCCCCACCTCGCTGGCGCTGATCCACGCCGCCTACCCGCGCCGCGCCGACCGGGCCCGTGCGATCGGGGTGTGGGGCGGCATCGGGGGTGTGGCCGCCGCGTCCGGGCCCGTGCTCGGCGGGCTGCTGGTGGCCGGCCTCGGCTGGCGGGCGGTGTTCTTCGTCAACGTGCCCATCGGCGTGCTCGGTTGGGCCCTCACCTCCCGGCATGTCAGCGCCTCCCGCCCGGCCGGCGCCGCCCGGCTGGACGTGCGCGGCCAACTGCTCGGGGTGCTGTCGCTGAGCGCGGTGGCGTACGGCGTCATCGAGGCGGGCCGCACGGGCTGGACCGCGCCCGCGCCGCTGACCGCCTTCGCGCTCTTCGCCCTGGCCACGGCCGCGTTCCTGCGGGTCGAGAGCCGCCACCGCGACCCGATGCTGCCGCTCGGCCTGCTGCGCCGCCCCGCCTTCTCCGGCGCGACCGCGGTCGGCCTGCTGCTCAACACCGGCTTCTACGGCCAGCTCTTCGTCGTCACCTTCTACTTCCAGCAGTACCGGCACTACGCCGTGCTGTGGGCGGGCCTGGCGATCCTGCCGCAGAGCGCGATGGCCGCGGTCGCCTCCACCCTCGGCGGCCGGCTGACGGCCCGCGCCGGCCCGCGCACGCCCATGGTGCTCGGCCTGCTCACCGGCGCCGCCGGCTTCCTCGCGCTGCTGGCGGCCGGCCGCTCCACGCCGTACCCGGAGCTGGTCCTGCCGCTGGCCGCGGTCGGCTTCGGGATGGCCTTCGCCATGCCCGCGACGGTCGCCGCGGCCGTCGAGGCGGCGCCCGGCGAGCACGCCGGGGTCGCCGCGGGCGTCGTCAACTCCGCCCGCCAGGTGGGCAGCGCGCTCGGCGTCGCGCTGCTCGGCGGGCTCGTGGCCGGCGGCAGCGGCTTCCCGGCCGGGATGCGGGTCGGCTCGCTGATCGGCGCGGGCTGCTTCGCCGCGGGCGCCGCCCTCACGCTCGCCACGGTCCGCTCCGCGCGGACCGGTTGACGGGCTCATCCTGCTGACGGGTTGTCGGGTCGACCGGCTCCCCGGCTCTCGTCGCGCGGCTCCCCGGCTTCTCAGCTCCGCCATGGTCCGGGCCCCCGCGCGTACTTGTACGGGCCGGGCGCCGACTCCCTTGCGGGCCGGGCCCGTTACCGGTAGCCCACGGTGGACGAACCGGAGTCCGTGGAGACGTCGATGGTGCGGGGCGCGGACGGGTCCTCCACGGCCAGGTCGATGTCCCGGCTGCCCGAACCGCTGTGGCCGCCGACCCGGTAGCGCTCGCCGGGCGGCACGGTCACCTGCGCCGACCCGGAGTCGGCGGTGGCGCTGACCCGGTCCGGCGCCGCCGCGAAGTGCAGTTCCGCCGAGCCGGACCCGGCCCGTACCGCCACGTCCCGCGAGCGCAGCGCGTCACCGGTGAACGTGCCGGAGCCGGTCCGGGCGGTGAGCCGGCCGGAGAGCCCCGAGACGTGGGTCTCCCCGGAGTCGGTACGCGTGTCGACCGGGCCGCTGAGGCCGCGCACCGCGACCGAGCCGGAGTCGTCGACGACCTGGACCGACACGTCCGGAGGCACCGTGATGTCGAGCGCCACCTCGCAGTCCGTCGGCTGGAGCAGGAAGAACCTGCCGTGCCCGCACCCCGAGCCGATCCGCAGGGTGTCGCCCGCCCAGGTGCGCGTGACGTGCGGCCGGCCCGTGGACCAGATGAGCTTCTGCCGCACCAGGACCCGGTGGGCCGGGCCGGGGACGATGCTCACCGACGCCGCACCGGCCGCGACCTCCAGCGTCCGCACCGCATGCGACTGGGTCCAACTGCTTTGCTGCGTATGCCGGTTGACCAGCCCCCACGCCTGCCCGGCGCAGGACGCCGCGATGAGCAGCGCGGTGACGACGGACAGGGCCAGCCAGGCCGCCCGCCCGCCGGGGCCGCCCCGGTCGGGGAGCGCGGAAGGGCCGGGCCGCGACGGGGCGTGCGTGCCCGGCGGTTTCGTGCCCGGTCCTTTCGTGCCCGGCGCGTGCGTACTCATGAGCCCTCCAGGAAGCGCAGCACGGCCAGGACCCGGCGGTGGTCGCCGTCGGCGGGCGGCAGGTCGAGCTTGGTGAAGATGCTGTTGATGTGCTTGGCCACCGCGCTGTCGCTGACCACCAGCCGCTCGGCGATCGCCGGCGTTGGACCGGCCCTCGGCCATCAGCGCGCAGCACGTCCCGCTCGCGCGGGGTGAGCCGGTCCAGCGGGTCGGCTGTGGCGGCGCAGCAGCAGCTGGGAGACCACCTGCGGGTCCAGCGCGGTGCCGCCCGCCGCGACCCGGCGCAGCGCGTCGACGAACTCCTCGACGTCCGCGACCCGTTGCTTGAGCAGGTAGCCGATGCCGCCGGTGTGGGTGGACAGCAGGTCGGCGGCGTACCGCTCCTCGACGTACTGCGACAGCAGCAGCACCGCGCGTGCTCCGGCCACTGGGCGCGGATCATCAGGGCCGCGCGGACGCCCTCGTCGGTGAAGCTCGGCGGCATCCGCACGTCCAGCACGGCCAGTTCCGGCCGGTGCGTCTCCACGGCCGCCAGCAGCGCCCTCGGCGTCGCGCCACTTCGGCGGCGACCTCGAACCCGGCGATCTCCAGCACCTTGACCAGGCCGATCCGCAGCAGCACCGAGTCCTCGGCGATCACAGCTCGCACGGCAGCTCCACGGTGATGACGGTCGGGCCCCCGAGCGGGGCTGCTGATGGCGAAGCGTGCCGTCGACCGAGGCGACCCGCTCGGCCAGCCCGGTCAGCCCGGTGCCCCGGGCCGGGTCGGCGCCGCCGATCCCGTCGTCCGCGACGGTGATCAGCAGCATCCGGCCCGATCCGCTCGCACCGTCACCTCCACGCGGTGGCCCGGGCGTGCTTGGCGACGTTGGCGAGGGCCTCGGAGACCACGAAGTACGCGACCGCCTCCACGGTGGGCGACGCCCGGCGCCGGCATGTCCACCGTCAGCCGTACCGGCACCGGGGCGCGGGCGGCGATCCCGGACAGCGCGGCGTCCAGGCCGCGGTCTTCGAGGACCGCCGGGTGCAGGCCGCGCACCAGGTTGCTCAGCTCGTCGATGGCCTCCTTCGCCTCCTGGTGCGCCTCGTCGATCACCGCGCGGGCCTCGGCGGACAGGTCCGTGCAGGGTCGCCGGGCCAGGCCCAGGTTCATCGCCAGGGAGACCAGGCGCTGCTGGGCGCCGTCGTGCAGGTCGCGTTCGATCCGGCGGCGCTCGGCGTCGGCCGCGTCCACCGCCGCCGGCCCGGCTCTCGGTCAGGTCCTCCACCCGGCGGCGCCAGCTCGCTCCGCCCGGCTCGGGCCGAGCAGCGCCGCCGCGCACGCCGTCTCCACCCGGGTGACGGCCGCGGCCAGTAGCGGCGCCGCCAGCAGCAGCGCCACCCCGGCCACGGTCACCGGGACGTACTGCCGCGCCCAGCCCGGCAGCCGGTCGCCGGCCGGCAGCGCCCACACCCACGACAGCACCAGGGCGCCCACCGCGCCCAGCGTCCAGCAGCACACCACCGCCACCGCGCCGAGCGCCGCCAGCGGCGAGACCAGCGCGTGGTAGCACAGTTGCCGCCAGGTGGTCTCCGAGCGCAGCCGGTCCTGGACGCCGCGCGCGGTGTACCAGGGCAGCGCGTGCCGTACCGCCGGGACCTCCAGGCCGAGCAGCGCACGGAACCGGCCACGCTGCAACGCCGTCAGCACGGCGGCGAGCCCGGGCAGCGCGACCGCCGCCAGCGGCGTCCACCGCGGGTACGGGACGGCGCACAGCAGGAGGAACGGGACGGGCAGCGCCAGGGCCACCCCGGCCGTGGCGAACGCGGTGTCCCGCCAGGCCCGCGCCGACCAGGGGCCGTAGCGCGAGGCTCTCACCAGTGCCGATGTCATGCGCCACACGGTAAACGGCCGGTGCGGCGCGGCGACATGGGCCCCGCACCCCACTTGGGGTGGAGCTGCCTCCACCCCGCCCGCTCCACCCCCCTGTCTCCAGGGTGCTGCCTCCACCCTGCTGACTCCACCGTGCGGCCTCCACCCTGTCCGGGT
>CAWGAU010000023.1:0-344297 GCA_963820715.1 uncultured Actinomycetota bacterium
GGGCTGTCCTCGGCGGCGCGGCCGGCGTCGCGTACGTCGCGGGTGAGGGTGACGGCGTGTCCAGCGAGTTCGGCCGGGTCTCCTGCGCCGGGGTCGTAGCCGAGGGCAGCGATGCGAGCTCCGGCCTCGATGAGGGCGCGGCGCAGGGCCAGCTGCTTGATGCGGTCGGCGTACGCGGACGCGCTGCTGGCGACGCCGGGCACCGACTGGACGAGCGCGTACAGGTACGGGCTGCCGCCGATGCGCGCGAGGGCGCCCGGCGTCTTCTGGAGCTCGGCGCCGAGGGTGATCGGGTCGACCGGCTCGGCGTCATCGAGGAGGCGACCGGCGGCTTGGTGGATCTCGGCGTGGGCGGGGCGGTAGAAGTCGCCGGCGGCGAGCAGCTGGTGGACGGCGCGCTGCTGGCGGGGCGGCGCGAGCTGGAGGGCGCCGAGGAACGCCTGCTCGGCGTCGAGGTCGTTGGGCGCCATGTGGGCGCCCGCGGGGTCCTCGTCGAAGGGCGGCTCGAACTCGTCGGTCATCAGAAGACACCTCGTTCTGCGGGGTCGATGTATCGGCTGGGCTGGCGGGCCGCGGCCTGGGCGGCGTCGCGTTCGGCGGTGGCCTTGAGGCGGAGTTGGTCGTAGCGCTCGCGAAGCTTGGTCATCGAGAGGACGTTGGCCCGCCAGAACGGACTGCTCTGGCACCAGTCGATGGCGCGCAGGATCTGGTCGGGGCTGCGGCCGTCCTTGTCGATCAGCAGGCGGGCAGCGTCGCGCCAGGCGGCGGTGATCGCGGGCCTCTTGCTGCCGTTCTCCTCGATGCGGTCGGCGAGGTGTGTGCAGACCTGCTCGACGTCATCGCGGGGAGGTAGAGATCTTTTAGTAGTAGGGGGTTGGGGTAGGCGTCCGGGATTTCCGGACACTGAGCCCGGAATTCCCGGACACTGAGATTCGTCAGTGTCCGGGAATTCCGGACCCTCAACCGGTGGTTGAGTGTCCGGAGTTTGCGGACACTGAGGGGCTGTAGTGTCCGGATTCTGCGGACGCTGAGCGTTGGTGTCAGCGTCCGGGATTTCCGGACACTGAACTGGGGCCAGCGGCAACAGCGCGTACTTCGCGACGGCGTTCTTCTGGCCTGCCGACACCTTCTTGATCACGCCCTTGGCGATGAGCGCCTTGAGCACCTGGTACATTCCGGGCGGGTCACCTTGGCCCGGCGAAGGATCAGCGGGTCCTCAACGCTGTGCCAGGTGACCCGGGTCGTGTCCGGCGCGTCCTCCGCCAGCACCGCGAGAGCGAGCTTCTCGCGGTGCGTGAGCGTCGTCGGGGCGAAGTCGAGCACCTCGACGTACAAGCGGAGTCCCACGTGCGTCCTTCGATCGGTGGTTCAGGAAGTGGTGGCCGGGGCCCGGCGGCCGGTGTCATCCGGCGGGCCCCGGCGGTACTTGGACAGCAAATCGAGCGGGGAAGGCGCTGGGGAGGCTCATGAGGGGGCGCATCTCGCCCCAGTGATCAGCCTCTATGCGCGAGGCACCAGCTCGATGCCGGTCAGCTCGCGTCGGCGAGCGGCACCGGGTGGGCGGCGTGGTACGCCTCGACCACCTCGCGCTTGGGGCGGCCGACCGCGCCGACCTCGATGCCGTGGTCGCGCGCCCAGGCGCGGATCGCGGTGTAGTCCTCGCCGGCCTTCGGCGTGGTGGTGCCCTTGGCGGACGCGAGGTCCTTCTGCGCGTTCTCCAGCTGCGCCTTCAGGAGTGCGACACGGTCCTCGGCCTCAGCCACTTTCGTCTCGCGTTCAGCGGTCTGGCGGAGGTCGGCGAGCGCGCCACGGGCCTTCCCCGCGAGGGTCTGCACGCGGCTGCTGGAGTGGGCGGTGCCCCAGGCGATCAGGGCCTCGACGTCGGTCAGCACGGTGCTGATCGGCTCGCGAGGCGCGGCCTGGGTGATGTCGGTGACGGACATGGGTTCTCCTTCGCGGGGGTGGGGCGGCGGGAACGTGGGGATGGGGGCGCGGTCGTTGGCGATGTCGTCCCGCTCGCCGGGGGTGAGGCCGGCGCGCATGCCGTACCGGGCGCCGGGGCGGTCCGTACGCAGGGCCTCGTAGAGGCACGGGCGGCGGACGGGGCAGCGCTCGCAGTACCAGCGGGCCGCGGTGTACGCGTTGGTGGCGTTGTTGCCCTTGCGCGGAAACCACATCTCCAGCGCTGTGTCGGCGCAGGCGGCGTGCTCTGACCAGGTCATCCGGTCACCGCCGTGATCTGGTCGATCCAGGCGAGCGCGTCGCAGTCGAGCTGCTGGCGGGCCCGGGTGACGGCGACGTAGGCGAGGCGGGCTTCCTCGCGGCGGAGGACCGTCAGGCCGGTGTTGGGGTCGGGCTTGGGCTCGCGGAAGTCGTGGTGGACAGCGGCCACTCGCGGCCCTTGGCCTTGTGCGCGGTGCTGACGATCAGTTCGGCGGCGTCCTCGCCCGCCAGGCTGTCGGCGGCCTTGATGATGTCGGCGGTGCCGTAATCGTCGATGAGCTTGACGAGCACCTTCAGCGAGCCGTCTTCTTCCTCGGCGTACTCGCGGACCGCCGACCAGCTGGGGAACGCCAGCAGGTCCGGGTGATCGGTGGGGCGGCCGTCCTGCAACGCCTCGGCGGCCCAGGCGAGCCGCTTCAGCTCGCTGCCGCCGCCGACCAGCGCGGTCTTCTGCCCGGTCGCAAGGGACTCCAGGACGATGCCGACCGCGCCGGCATTGGTGCGGCACGGATCGCGTCCGGGTCGTCGACCGGGCCGACGGTGGACTCGGCGGCCGGCCAGCCGGTCAAGCGCAGGGGCGTGCCGACGTGGTAGAGCCAGGCGTTCGCCACGTCGGCGATCGACTGCCCGAACCGGAAGCTCTGCGACAGCGTGCGCACTTCGGCGCCCAGCTCGCGCTCGAACGTGGACAGCGCGTCCTTGGCGCCGCGCCACTCGTAGATCTGCTGGGCGGAGTCGCCGACCGCGATCCGCTGCGCGTGCTCCTGGTCGAGCAGCACGCGGGCCAGGACGTCGTTGGTGTCCTGGGCCTCGTAGAGCAGCACCACGTCCGTGGCCAGCTTCGGCCGGCCGAGGGCCCACAGCTTGAGGTAGACGTCGTGGCTCATCTTGAGCACGCCGTCGTCCTCGCGGGTCAGGTCGACCAGGCCGCGCGGGCGACCGGCAGGACGAGTTCGGCGATCCGGTCGCGGGTCTCCGGACTCGTGAGGTTGTCGTACTTCGGGATGTGGCGGCGGGCGAGGTCGTCATCCGCGGAGTGGCAGTAGCGGTCGACGGTGTCGAGCGCGAACCGCATGACCAGCTTGCTGGTCATCGCGTGTGTCTTGCCCTGGTCTGTGAGGACGCGGGCGACGCCGCCGGTCAGTCGCTCGATGCCCAGAGCCTTCGCGGCGTCGAGGGCGGTCTGCCGCGGCCTGTTGGATGCGTGGCAGGTACTCTCGGGTCGAACGCAAGGCCGTGGCCGGTCGACGGCGTTGGCACGTTGCCCGGGGAACGACTTCTTCGCGTCGGCCGCGATCGAGCGGTTGTAGGCCCGACGTACGTCATCGAGCGGCGCCGGTCGTCGCCGCGATCAGCCGCAGGGTGCTGGACTTGCCGCAGCCCGCACCGGCCTGCAAGACGAGGTCGACGCCGTCGCCGTAGGTCGCAATGGCCTCGGTCTGCTCGGGAGTTGGGGTCACCATCGGGTGCACCTCCTTTCGGGGTGGTGCGGGCCCGGCGCCGGGGGAAGGCGGCGCCGGGCCCGGGTCAGGTCAGGCAGCCTTCGCGCCGCGGAGCTGGTCCAGGTGCGCCCGCCAGGGCGGCCGGGGCGTCCTCCTGCCGCTCCCAGTGCTCCAGCTCCCTGATCAGTTCGTCCGCCTGGCCGAAGCCCAGCTCGTTGCGGGTGCGATCGGCGCGATGCCCAGCAGGAGGGAGATCGCGGAGAGTTGCTGCTCGCGGTTCGGCCGGAAGCTGGGGGAGTGCGCGCGTCTCGGAGCGTCCGATCTCCGCATCTGCGGCGCGGACACGGCGCTAGCGGCCGCCGGGTTGCGCTCAGCGGCGGGTCCGACTGCTCCTGCTCGGGGGTGACAGCCAGTCCGGTCCGCGTACTCGTCCAGCGCCTGCCGGGCCGGGCTCGGCTCAGCGGCCGCCGCCCTGGCAGGCGCCGGGGCCGGTGCGGCGGTGGACCTGAGCGCGATGCCCACCGCCTTGATGGCCTCGCCGAGCGGCATGGCCTCGCCGGTCGTCGGGTGCGCGGCCGTGAGGCCGAGCTGCCCGCGGCGCTCCGCACGCCCGTAGATCTCCAGCGCGCCCTGGTACGTCAGCCCGTCGGCGCGCAGTTCGGAGAGCACCGCCTCGACGGGGTCGACGCCCTGGCCGAGCTGGTCGAGGATCACCTCGGCCAGCTCTGCAGCCCGGTGGCCAGCCGTCAGCCCTTCCAGCGGCGCGTAGCGGGTCTTGGTGACCGTGCCGGTGCCCTCGACCATGTCGATGATCAGGCCGAGTTCGTACTCGGCGCCCTCACGCTGGACGGCCTTGACGCCGAGCTTGGTGACCTTCTTGCCCTCGATGCTGTAGTCGCCCTTCGTGCGCATCGTGCACACGACATGGCCCGGGTAGTTGAGCAGGGCTTCGAGCATGTCCTGCTCGATGGGGTTGCCCTTGCGCCAACCACCGAACGAGCCGCCGGCGCCTGGGGCGTTGCCGGCCTCTTCCACGATCTGGAGGAGGCCGCCCTTGCCGTTCCAGAAGTGCGACCAGGAGTCGACGATCAGGACCGGCAGGCCAGCGGCGGCCGCGGCTCGGGTCGCCTCGATCAGGTTGCGGGGGTCGTAGTTGTCCATCGGCAGGTGCAGGAACTCGATACCGCCCAGGTCGGGCCGTCCAGGCACGGGGGCGTAGGTGAGGGCGGAGCCGCGCTCGGTGTCGACGACGCCCATAGGGCCGCCGTCGGCGAGCCGCTGACCGATCTTGAGCGCGGTCATGGTCTTGCCGGACCCGGCCGGGCCCTGGAGTCCGATGCGGGCGAAGGCCCGCTCGCGGGTGGCGAAGGAGAAGGTGGTCACCGTGTACCGCCGACCATGCGCAGGGAGAACGTGCCGGCCGGGCGACCCGAGATGCGGATCTGCCCGGCCATGATGGCCATGTCGGCGATCACGAGGGGCTCGGACAGCGGCGGCAGGTAGGAGGCGATGTCACGGCGAACCGCGTCCTCGATCTCCTGGCGGGTGGTGCCGCGGACGCATGGGGGGCGCCGGGTCTCGCCGGTGCCCCACTCGCCGACGCGGTCGTAGAGGACCGTGTACCGACAGATCAGGGCCGGTGCCGGGAGGCTCACCCGCACGGGGACGGTCGGCATGGGCTGGGTGGGGATGGCGACGGCGGGGCTGCTGGGGCGGCAGGGCCGCGGGGGTCATGCCGCGGCGGCGGAGGTGGAGGCGCATGAGTCGTCCTTCGTGATGCGGCGGTAGGCGGTGTTTCCGGCAGTCGACACCGGGATGATGAGTCCGTCGGCGACCAGGTGCCCGGCGTCCTTCCGGGCGGTATTCCGGTTGCCGCTCCATCCCGCAGCGCGGGAAACGGCGGCCAGTTGGGCGGCGGTGATCGGCTCGGGCATCGCCTCGATGGCGTGGGCCAGGTGCTGGCGGCGGTACAGCGGCACGCCGGGGCCGGGCGGCGGCTCCGGCATGCCGGCGAGCGCCGCGGGGGTGTGCGCCGGGCAGCGGTAGCCGACGACGAACTGCCGCGCCTCCGCTCCGCAGTAGCCGTTGCCGGTCCAGCGGTTGCAGGCGCCCGGGTCCGGGCGGCACGGCCCGGGGTGCGCGGGGCTGCCGCACCCCTCGGGGCAGTCGTCGGTGAACGTCATCGCGGGCCTCCTGGCCTGGTGCGCTGGGCGGGGATTCGGACGTGTCGGACGTGGTGCACGGGGTGCTGGGGCCGAGCCCGCTCCTCCTCCGCGCGGTGGCGGCGGGCGTCGTCCAGGCCGCCGAGGACGAACATCACCAGCGCGGCCACCCCGATCCAGACCAGCCACATCACGGGTGCTCACCGCCCCGGCGGCATGCCTTGTGCGGCTGGTCGACGTAGTGGCAGGTGTAGAGGCCGGGCAGGTCCGGGTGGTCGATGGCCATGCACTCGTCGCAGTCGCCGCGCTTGCACGGCGGGCGCAGCCAGGGCTCCCAGCTGGTGTTCACGGCGTTTGCAGCGGCGAGCTGCTGTTCAGATCGGCGATCCGGGCCTGCGCGACCTCCAGCTCGTCGCGTACAGCGTTCTCGACCTTCGCCCGCTCGACGCTCTTCAGTGCCTGCTCAGCAACCGTGGCAGCGGCATCGACGTACTTCGCCTTGAGGTCGTCCCGCTTGGCCTCGGCGTCCAACAGGCGCCGCAGCACGGGGGCGGCGCGCTCGCCCATCCAGGCCGAGGTTGCCGCAGAACAGGTCCTCCGCGCCGACCGGGTGCGGGTGCGCCTGCATGTCGCGGACGGCCTCGGTCAGCGCGACGACCAGTGCGTCACTCGCCGGAGCGCGGTCCGTCAGCAGCGCGCGGAGGTCGGCGAGCTGGTGCTCGCTCAGGGCGCTCACTCCGCACCGCCCGGACGCTCGGCCTCGGTGCGCACGTCCACGTGCGTGAGGGCGATCCCGCCCGCGTAGCCCTCGACCATCACGACCGGCTCTCCGTGGCCCAGCGCCCACGCCTCGCTGCGCGTACGGGTGAGCAGCGGCTCGTCTTGGCGGGTCTGCGGGTACGCGTTCACCGGCGTGCCGACCGGGTGCACGGCGTTCCACGCCTCGGCTCCCGCACGGCCCCGCTCGATCGCGGTCGGCTGCTGCGCGGCCTGGGCGCGCTGCTCCGCATCCTCCGCGGGGGACAGCACCGCGCGGTCCGGGAGCAGCGGCGTCGTGCCGTACATCTTCACCAACACACCAGTCACGACCGCGGTGAAGTCGATCGTCGTGTAATCGCTGTACCGGTGCAGGCGGACGCTGTCGGCCGAGACCTGGAGGGCGGTGCGCCACGCCTCGACCTCGGTACCGGTTCGCATCTGGAGGTTGATGGTGTCCCCGCAGTGGGCGTGCACCACGATGTACGCGAGGACGGCAGCGTCGGGAAGGTACTGGCCAGATAGGTGAGGGCGAGCAGCGCGGGCCGCTGCTGGCTGATCGTGGGGTACCAGCCGGGATACGACTAGGTAGGCTGTTCAGACAAGGCGATACCTCTTCGTTCTGCGAGTGGATGAGGTGAGCCGAGGGGTCGCATCGGATGGCAGTCCGGGGCGGCCCCGAGTTCGTGTGGGGGGTCAGGCGCTCTTCGGCGCTGCGTCGGCACGGAGGCCGGCACGGTGAGCGCCAAGAGCGCGGCCCTGATGTGCAGGCCGGTGAAGAAGATCCGGTTGCCGGTGCTGCCGTGGTCGAGCTGGCGGCGGTAGGCCCGCTCGCGCAGCTCCCGCGTGGACAGGCGGAACGTGGCGGCCTCGGCGGGCGTGTAGAGGAACAGCTCGCCCGCGGCAGGTCGCCGGGTTCGGCAGGTTCGGACGGATCTCGGTAGCCCGCGGCCGGCGCGTCTTGCTGACGGTGGGGGCGGTCACAGCGTCTCCAGGGATGTCGATGGATTCGGTCGACACCGCCAGGGCCTCGGCGATCCGAGCCAGCTTTTCCCGCGCTGGCCTGCGTGAGGCCCCTCTCCAGACGGGAGAGATAGCCCCGGTCGAGCCCTGTCTTGTCCGAAAGCTGCCGCGGAGCTCACATTCCTAGCCCTGCGGAGCCCTTTGACTGTGGTGTCGTTCGGTTTCACACCATCAAGCTAGCTCACAAGGCTACGTTGAGCAAGCGTTGAGAGTACGTTCAGGCTCGCTTTCCTAGCTTCCACGCAGCGCGTTCGGGGGCGCACGCAGCGCACACGGCTATGAATGCATGCAACCGGGTGCTTCGAACCGAAGCTAAAGCGCTGCTCAAACGGCCGGATCATGGCTTGTGGTTGCAGGGAAGTCAGGCATTATGGAGAGCCATGGAGCGAGATTGGGCCCACCTCGGCCGGGAAACTGGCCGCCGCGCGCAAGCGCACCGGCCGCACACAGGTCGACGTCGCCGACGCAATCAAGGTGACGCGCACACCGATCCAGGCCATCGAGCGGGGCGGCCCGTTCGACAGGGTCACCGGCACCATCCGCGAATACGCGCGCCTGGTCGGCTGGGCAGAGGGGGCTGTCGAGGCAGTCTTGGACGGCGGGACCCCCACGCCAGTCGGCGAGGCGACTGCCGCCCCGCGCACTCTCGCCGACGACTTGCCCCTACGGATCGTGGAAGAGATCGGTGACGGCCCCCTGCTCGATACCGACGTGATCGAGCTGCCCTCGGATGGGTCCGGCGCCCGCATGATCGTTGTTGTTCGGGCAACCCGAACGCCTCGCCGGAGGAGATCCGGCGGGACCTACTGGCGTGGCGCCGTACCCAACGCCACCTGCAAGACCTGGGCGATGACCAGGACGAACCGCCGGCCGCTGATCACGCCTGACCTAAATGGTCATCAGATCTGCGCATACTCTCCACATTTTGTCAGTTCATGTGGTTGCATGGCCGAGCCGACTGAGGGGGGCCACCGCTCGGTAGCATTGGGGGACCGATGCGGGTCAAGGTTCTACGCGTGTCCGATATGCCGCATGGTGTACAGATTTGGTGCGAGCGTCGGCCAAATCGCTGCACGTACTACGTGGATGAGCGGCTGGTGAGCGCCGAGGGGGCCGAACTTCTCGCTGCCGTCGCCTCACTGAACGCCACCAGCCTGATGCAGCCGACCCGGCGCGGCGAGACTGGCTGAGGGGTGGGCAGATGGCCTTTGCAGAGAAGCGCGGCAAGCACTGGCGAGGCCGGTACAAGCTGCCCAACGGTAAGTACGGCAGCATCTCGGAGGACGAGAACGGCCAGCCGTTCACCACGAAGAACACGGCCAAGGCCGCGGCCGCCGACGAGGAAGCGAAGGTCCGCGCGCGGACTTTCGTGAACCCGCGGGATGGCCGGATCACCATCGGGGCCTGGTCGACGATCTGGCTCGACTCGCTGGAGATCGACCACCTCTCCGACAGGACGGTGCGCAGCCGACTGCGCGCCGTGATCCTTCCCGAGTGGGAGAAGGTAGCGGTCGCAGACCTGACGACGATCGCTTACCAGACATGGGAGAAGCAACTGCGTGCCGAAGGCCGCGCCGTCAACTCGATCCGGGGCATCCGGTCGACGTTCCGTGCGATGCTCACGGACGCGGTCGCTTCCCGGGTGATTGGCAGCAACCCCATCCCGGAGGGGAAGTCTCGACGGCGCGGCAAGTACCAGCCCAAGAAGTCCGCGGAGGACGAGCGAGTGTTCGCCGACCCCCGCCAGGCGCTGTACGTCGCCCGCAACGCGCTCGGCCTACGGGGTCCGACCATGTACGCCCTGGTGCTCACCAGCTTCAACACAGGGCTGCGCATCGGCGAGCTGGCCGGCCTGCGCCGCGACGACCTCGTCCTGGAGGACACGGCGTATTCGGGAGCGCGCATCCTGCTCAGGCACCAGTCGCAGTACATCGAGGGCAAGCCGACGCTGGTGCCGGCGAAGTACGACAGCGGGCGGTCGCTCATCATCCCGGATTTCCTGGCCGACCTGCTGCGCGATCTGCTGGCCTCATACCCTGCGCCCGCGGCCGGGACGGAGCCGACGCCCTGGGTGTTCCGCGCGCCGAAGGGCGGCCGGCTGCTCATCGGCGGCGACTTCTACAGCGACACGTGGCGGCCGATCGTGGACGGCCGAGCGCCGATCCCGTCGAGTCGCGGGCACGCCGCGCGCCCCGGCATCCATCCGGTGCTCGGCGTCGAGGGCCTGACCCCCCATGGGCTCCGGCACGGCCACCGGGTCGCGCTGGACGAGGCCGGCCACCCGCGCGTCGCGATCGAAGAACGGATGGGCCACGAAGTCCCCGGCGTCGAGGGGACCTACAGCCACACCACGATCACGATGGAACGGAAGATCCCTCTCTGTCAGCCTGTGGTGAGACGGCCCGATCGTTCGGGTTAGTGTGTGGGGCACGACAGGAGACGCACTACTCATGACCAGCACTGAACCCGTCGGGTCCGACCCGGCGCCGAGGCCGAAACGGCGTACGTTCACCTCGGAGTACAAACTGCGGATCGTCGCCGAGTACGACGCCGCGCCCCGCAACGAGAAGGGCGCGGTTCTGCGCCGGGAGCGGCTGTTCCACTCGCATGTCACCGAGTGGCGGGCGGCGCGGGATGCCGGGGGCCTGGAGAAGCTGGTCGACCGGCGGACGAGCCCGGCCCGTGCGAAGAAGTCCGCCGTGGAGGTGGAGAACGAGAAACTGCGCAGCCGGGTCGAGCGCCTGGAGAAGGACCTGGCCCGCAACAAGGCCGCCCTCGAGGTGATGGGAAAAGCCTCCGCGCTCTTGGAAATGCTCTCCGAGAGCGCGGACTGAAGCCTGCCGCCGACCCGGTCATGGACACCGCGTTCACGGGCGTCGCGGACCAGTTGGGCATCACCGCGGCATGCCGGCTGACCGGCCGGTCCCGCGCCACCCACTACCGCGCGCTCAAGCCCCCGGCGCCCCGCGGGCCCCGGACCATCCCGGTGCAGCCATCGGCTCTCACAGCCGAAGAGCGGGCCGTGGTACTGGAGTTGATGAACAGCCCGGAGTACGCGGAGCTGCCGCCCGCGCAGATCTGGGCCCGCGAACTGGACGCGGGCCGCTACCACTGCTCCATCTCCACGATGTACCGGATCCTGCGCGAACACGGCCAGGCCGGCGAGCGCCGACGCCAGGCCACCCACCCGGCCAAAACGGTGCCCGAGCTGGTCGCCACCGCTCCCTCGCAGGTCTTCACCTGGGACATCACCAAGCTCGCCGGCCCGGACAAGGGCATCTGGTACCAGGCATACGTCGTCATCGACATCTTCAGCCGCTACATCGTCGGCCACACCGTGGAGCGCGCCGAATCAGCCGAGCGCGCAGAGGAGTTGATCCGCGAGACCATCGAACGCAACGGGATCGTCCCGGAAACCGTGCACGCCGACCGCGGCACCTCGATGACCTCCAAGAAAGTCTCCCAGCTGCTGATCGACCTCGGCGTCACCCGCAGCCACTCCCGGCCGAAGGTCTCCAACGACAACCCCTACAGCGAGGCGCAGTTCAAGACGACCAAGTACATGTCGGACTACCCCGACCGGTTCGATTCACTGGCCCACGCCCGCGAATGGTTCGACGCCTTCACCTCGTACTACAACCACGAGCACCGGCATTCAGGCATCGGATGGCACACGCCCGCCAGCGTCCACTTCGGCACCGCCGAAGAGATCCGTGATCAGCGCGCCGTCACTCTCGCCGCCGCCTACGCCCGACACCCCGAACGCTTCGGCCGACGACCCGCACCACCCGAAATACCCCAGACCGCCTGGATCAACGACCCGGCGAAACGCCGGGTACCCACACCACAAACCCCATAACCACACAAACGTCTCATTGGACTTGACAGCTACCGGATCGCCGAGACGCTACAGTCGGACTGGGAAAACTCCCTCCGGCCGGACTTCTCCCAGCGCGGATATGGGCCCGTACCGGCCCCCGAAGAACCGCCCGCGAAGTGATCTCCCAAATCTCTCCCACAGGCCCGTGAACGGGCCGTCAGGCGCCACGAGGAAGCCCCTCCGGATCACCGGAGGGGCTTCCTTCATGTTCGCGCTCTACGCGCGTCCTGCTGCATACTCGTGACGAGGGTCAGCCCTTGAGCAGCTGGCGGGCCATGACGATCCGCTGGACCTGGTTGGTGCCCTCGTAGATCTGGGTGATCTTGGCGTCGCGCATCATGCGCTCGACCGGGTAGTCGCGGGTGTAGCCGTAGCCGCCGAGGAGCTGCACCGCGTCGGTGGTGACCTCCATGGCGACGTCGGAGGCGTAGCACTTGGCGGCGGCGCCGAAGAAGGTCAGATCGGCGTCCGTGCGCTCGGACTTGGCGGCGGCCGCGTAGGTGATCTGGCGGGCGGTCTCCAGCTTCATCGCCATGTCGGCGAGCATGAACTGGATGCCCTGGAACTCGGCGATCGCCTTGCCGAACTGCTTGCGCTCCTTGACGTAGCCCGCGGCGTAGTCCAGCGCGCCCTGGGCGATGCCGAGTGCCTGGGCGGCGATGGTGACGCGGGTGTGGTCGAGGGTCCTCATCGCGGTGGCGAAGCCGGTGCCCTCCGCGCCGATCATGCGGTCGGCGGGAATGCGGACGTTGTCGAAGTAGACCTCGCGGGTCGGGGAGCCCTTGATGCCGAGCTTCTTCTCGGGGGCGCCGAAGGAGACGCCCTCGTCGCCCTTCTCCACCACGAAGGCGGAGATGCCCCGGGAGCGCTTGTCGGGGTCGGTGACGGCCATGACCGTGTAGAAGTCGGAGACGCCCGCGTTGGTGATCCAGCGCTTGACGCCGTTGAGCACATAGCCGTCGCCGTCGCGCACCGCGCGCGTCTTCATGCCCGCCGCGTCGGAGCCGGCCTCGGGCTCGGACAGGCAGTAGGAGAACATGCCCTCCTTGCGGGCCAGCGCGCCCAGGTACTTCGCCTTCAGCTCCTCCGAGCCGGACAGCTGCACCGGCATCGAGCCGAGCTTGTTGACGGCCGGGATGAGGGACGAGGAGGCGCAGACGCGGGCCACCTCCTCGATGACGATCACCGTGGACAGCGCGTCGGCGCCGGAGCCGTCGTACGCCTCGGGCACGTGGATGGCGTGCAGGTCGTTGGCCTCCAGCGCCTCACGGGCCTCCTGCGGGAAGCGGGCCTCCTCGTCGACCTCGGCCGCGAAGGGCGCGATCTTGGCCTCGGCGAGCGACCGGACGGCGTCGCGGAGCATCTCGTGCTCCTCGGAGGTCCGGAAAAGGTCGAAGTCGGAGGTTCCGGCCACTATGTCTCACTCCCGAATGCTAACTACCGTTAAGTAACAAGGCGATCCTACGATCGTAGGGCCGGACCCACCACCCGGCCCACACCCTGTGCCTCTCCCCCCGCGTGACCTTCACGACACCTTGCTGCCGAGCTCGTCGAGGGTGTTGGTGGCGACGTAGTGGGCCATGGTGTCGTTGCGCATCGCCTCCCACAGGTCGGAGGTGGCGTTGGCGTCCAGGAGCACGACCGACTGCTTCTGGATGGTGTCGAATCCGGCCACGGGCGCGTTCATGAACACCATGTCCTTCGACCGCACCCCGCGCATGTCCCACACCAGGCCGCGCAGGTCGCTGTCGGAGAGCCGGTCGTCCACGCTGACCACCGAGGTGAGCTGGTCCAGGGTGCGCTTGAGCTTGAGCGGGTTGGTGAAGGTGCCGCCGGACAGCGTCTTGGCCAGCACCGCCCGCAGGAAGTTCTGCTGCCGGTGGGTGCGGTCGAGGTCGCCGCGGGGCAGGCTGTAGCGCTCGCGTACGTAGTCCAGCGCCTCGCTGCCGTCCATGTGGTGGGTGCCCGCGGTCCACACCCCGCCGGGGCCGTTGCGGCGCGCGACCGTCTTGTCGACGGTGATGTCCACGCCGCCGACCGCGTCGGTGAGCTTCTTGAAGCCGCTCCAGTCGATCACCATCAGGTGGTCGACCTTCACCTTCGTCAGGCGCTGCACGGTGTCGATGAGCAGCGGCGGGCCGCCCCAGGAGAACGCCGCGTTGAGCTTGGCCTCGCCGTGGCCCGGGATGCTCACCCAGGAGTCGCGGGGCAGCGAGACGACGTAGGCGTGTCTTGTGGTCGGCGGGTATGTGCACCAGCATCATCGTGTCGCTGCGCTGGGCGCCCGGCTTCCACTCCACCGCCTTGGCGTCCTTGCCGGTGGTCGGCAGGTCGGACCGGGAGTCCAGGCCGACCAGCAGGAAGGTCTGGCTGCCGCCCTGGGACGGCGGCCGGCTGCGCCGCCGGCGGCACGTTCACCGGGAAGGCGTTGGGGATGCGCTGGACCCGGCCGGTGTAGTGCTCGACCGCCCAGTAGCCGCCGCCGACGACGAGCAGGATGCCGACGCAGAGCAGGCCGAGGGCGCCGTACAGCACGCGGCGGGTACGGCGCCGGCGCCGCGTACGGCGGTCGGGGTCGAGGGCGTCCGGATCATCGGGGTCATCGGAGTCATCGGGGTCGTGCGTGCCGGTGTCGTCGGGGTCGTGCGCGGGCGCCCCCGGTTCAGCGGGGGAGCCGCCCCTCCCCGGGGCGCCATCCCCTTCGGGGCCCCGGCGGGGTCCGGCCCGTCCGCCGACAGCAGCCCGCTCAGCGCCGTCGGCCCCGGCTCGTACGGCCGGGAACCCCCGTCGTCCGCCGCGTCTCCCGTCGTCGCTCCCGGATATCGCGGGTTCCGCCGCACCCCCCGCCCCGCCCGCGTCCGCGCCCGCCCCACCCGCGTCCGCCCCCGTGCCGTCCGCCGCGAATCCTTCGGCCACGATCACACCCCACCCCGGTAGACCTGGATCTATGCACGCATTGTGGACCCCTTGCCCGGCCCCCACCTTGGATTTGCCGCAGCCGGTGCCGACTATGCTCTGCCCATGCCTCTGAAGCTCACCGTCATCGGCACCGGTTACCTCGGCGCCACCCATGCCGCAGCCATGGCCGAGCTGGGGTTCGAGGTCCTGGGACTCGACATCGAACCCCGCAAGGTGGAGATGCTCACCCAGGGCCGGGTGCCGATGTACGAGCCGGGCCTGGAGGAACTGCTCGCCCGGCATGTGGCCGGCATGGAGGGCTCCAGCGGGCGGCTGCGCTTCACCACCTCCTGGGAGGAGGTCGCGGAGTTCGGCGACGTGCACTTCGTGTGCGTCAACACCCCGCAGAAGCACGGCGAGTACGCGTGCGACATGAGCCATGTGGACAGCGCCTTCTCGCTGCTCGCCCCGCACCTGCGGCGGCCCGCGCTGGTGGTCGGCAAGTCCACGGTGCCGGTGGGCAGCGCGGCCCGGCTCGCCGGACTGCTGCGCGACCTGGCCCCCGCGGGCGCGGACGCCGAGCTGGCGTGGAACCCGGAGTTCCTGCGCGAGGGCTTCGCCGTCGAGGACACCCTGCACCCGGACCGGATCGTGGTCGGCGTCGCCGAGCGAGCACGCGGAGAACCTGCTGCGCGAGGTGTACGCCGGGCCGGTCGCCGAGGGCACGCCCTTCGTGGTGACCGACTACCCGACCGCGGAGCTGGTGAAGACGGCCGCCAACGCCTTCCTCGCCACGAAGATCTCCTTCATCAACGCGATGGCCGAGGTCAGCGACGCGGCCGGCGGCGACGTCGCCAAGCTGGCCGAGGCCATCGGGTACGACGACCGGATCGGGCCCAAGTTCCTGCGGGCCGGCATCGGCTTCGGCGGCGGCTGCCTGCCCAAGGACATCCGCGCGTTCATGGCGCGGGCCGGGGAGTTGGGCGCCGACCAGGCGCTGACCTTCCTGCGCGAGGTCGACTCGATCAACATGCGCCGCCGCACCCACATGGTGGAGCTGGCCCGCGAGACCCTCGGCGGCGGCTTCCTCGGCCGCCGCATCGCCGTCCTCGGCGCGGCCTTCAAGCCCGACTCCGACGACGTACGCGACTCCCCCGCGCTCAATGTCGCGGGGCAGATCCAGCTCCAGGGCGGCCAGGTCACCGTCTACGACCCCAAGGGCATGGCGAACGCCGAGCGGCTCTTCCCGACCCTCGGCTACGCCCCCACCGCCCTGGACGCGGTGCGCGGCGCGGACGTGGTGCTGCACCTGACCGAGTGGCGCGAGTTCCGCGAGCTGGACCCGGCGGCGCTGGCCGAGGTGGCGGGCGAGCGGCGCATCCTGGACGGCCGCAACGCGCTCGACCCCGAGCTGTGGCGCAAGGCCGGCTGGACGTACCGCGCGATGGGCCGGCCGACCGCGTAGGCCCGCGGGCGCCGCCGACGGCGCGGCCCCGTCCGCTACTTCTTCCCGCGGTACGTCCGCATCTTCGCCCGGCTGCCGCAGATCGCCATCGTGCACCAGCGGCTGCGGCCCGCCGGGCTGCGGTCGTAGTACACCCAGCGGCAGTTCTCCGCCGCGCACGCCTTCAGCCGCTGCCAACTGCCGTCGGCCGCGCCCGCGGCGACCACCGCCGCGACGCGCGCGGTGAGCGCGGGGGCGCCGCTCAGGCCGGGGGCGGGGACGACGGCCGCGGCGCCCACCGCGTCCACCGCCAGGTGCAGCGGCGCGGCGGCCAGCAGCCGCTGGAGTTCGGCGAGGGAGCCGGGGGGCACGTCGGCCCCGGCGTGGGCGGAGCACACGTCCCGCAGCGCCTCGCGCAGGACGCGTACGTCCGCGAGCCCCTGCTCGTCGAAGGCGCCGCACCACGGGCCGGCCGAGGGCCGGTCCCGCACCCACTCGGTCAGCTCCTCCGGGGTGCGCAGCAGGTCCGGGCCGCCTTCCAGGTCGACGGTGTTGACCAGGTCCTGCACCAGTCGCAGCGGTTCGGGCGCGGCATGACGGTCTCCAGGCTGCTCCACCCTTGAAAGGTTACCGCCGTACCGCCATCATGGGGTAACGGTTACCTCTTGGCTCCATAAAGCGGTAACACTCTCCCGGAAAAGGAACCACCATGATCGGCACCCTCGGCTCCGTCGTCCTCGACTGTCCCGACCCCAGGGCGCTCGCCGCCTTCTACGCCGAACTCGTCGGCGGCACCGTGACCGAGGAGGACGAGACCTGGTACGACCTCGAACGCGAGCCCGGCCAGCGGCTGTCCTTCCAGCTCACCCCCGACCACCGCGCGCCGCGGTGGCCCGACCCCGAGCGGCCGCAGCAGTTCCACCTCGACATCGCGGTGCCGCGACCGGAGATGGACGCGGCCGAGAAGCGCGTCCTCGACCTCGGCGCCACCCTCCTGGAGGGCGACCTCGACGGCACCCGCAACTGGCGCGTCTACGCGGACCCGGCCGGCCACCCGTTCTGCCTCTGCGCCTGCTGAGCGAGGGGGGACGGCCCGGCGGGCGGCCGGTGGGCGGGCTGTGCGGCCGGAAAACATAACAGTGCTTATATAAGGACTGTTACGATGCCGTCATGACCGACGGCGACCCCTCCGACGCGAGCAGCACGATCAGCCCGAGCGATCCGGTCGGCCCGGCGGGCGATCCGACCGAGCAGGGCCTGTGGCGCCCCCTGCGGCTGCTGCTGTCCGCGATGGACGACGACATCGGGCGGCTCTACCAGGACGCCCGGTTCGAAGGGCTCAAGACGAGTTTCGTCATGGAGCTGCTCCGGCTGGACGCGCGCGGCCCGATGACGATCACCGAGCTGGCCGAGTCGGTGCACCGCAGCCACTCCGCGCTCAGCCAGAAGGTGGCCGCCATGCGCAAGGCCGGGCTGGTCAGGACCGTGCCGGGCGGGGACGCGCGCAGCAAGAAGGTGGTGCTCACCGCCAAGGCCCGGCGGATCACGGGGCGGCTGGCGGCGGAGTGGCGGGCCACCGAGGCGGCCTCCGCCGAACTGGAGGACGAGACTCCCGTACCCGCTCAGCCGGGTCGTCACCGACATGGCGCGGGCCCTGGAGCGCAAGAGCTTCCACGACCGGATCGCCGAGAAGCTGGCGCAGGACCCGCAATGGGAGTGAGCCGCGCGCTGCTCGACCTGTCCCCGCTGCGGTCCTCACCGGTCTTCCGGCGGCTGTGCGTCGGCCAGGGCCTGTCCGGGCTGGGCGGCCAGATGGCGCTGGTGGCCGTGATGTTCCAGGTGTGGCAGACGACCGGCGCCACCGTGTGGACCGGCGCGGTCGGGCTGGCGCAGGCGGTCCCGCTGATCGCGTTCGGGCTGTTCGCCGGGGCGGTCGTGGACCGGGTGGACCGGCGCCGGCTCTACCTGGCCGCGACCGCCGGCCAGGCCGCCTGCTCGGTGCTGCTGGCCGTGCAGGGCTTCGCCGGCCACCTTCCGGTGCTGGCGCTGCTGATGGTGGTCGCCGTGCAGTCCTGCTTCGTCGCGGTGGCCGGGCCGGCGTCGCGTACGTTCATCCCGCGGCTGCTGCCCAAGAAGTCGCTGGCGGCCGGGCTCGCGCTCAACCGGATCTCCTTCCAGGGCGCCATGCTGGCCGGGCCCGCGCTCGGCGGCCTGCTGCTGGGCCGCGTCGGCGTGGGCGGCTGCTACCTGGTGGACGCGCTCACCTTCGCCGCCTCCCTCTACGGGGCCTTCGGGCTGCCCGCCATGCGGCCCGGGGACGAGCGCGTCCCGGCCGGGGCTGCGCGGTATCGCGGACGGGCTGGCCTTCCTGGCGCGTACGCCCTCGGTGCGCGGGGCGCTGCTCACCGACCTGGCCACCACCGTGCTGTCGATGCCGATCAGCCTGTTCCCGCTGGTCAACGCGGAGCGGTTCGGCGACGACCCGCGCACGCTCGGGCTGTTCCTGACCGCCCTCGCGGCCGGCGGGGTCGCCGCGTCCGTCCTGTCGGGGGCCTTCACCCGCCTCCCCCGGCCCGGACTGGTCATGCTCGCCGGCTCCGGCACGTGGGGGATCGCGCTCACCTGCTTCGGGCTGGCCCCCAACCGCTGGGTCGCGCTCGCCTTCCTGGTGCTGGCCGGGGCCGCCGACACCGTGGCGGTCGTCTCGCGCAGCACGATCGTCCAACTGCACACCCCCGACGACCTGCTCGGCCGGGTCGCCGCCGCCGAGCAGATCGTCGGCCAGGCCGGTCCCGACCTCGGCAACATGCGCGGGGGCCTCGTGGCCGACGCCACCTCGGGCCGTACCGCCCTGGCCGCCGGCGGCCTGCTGTGCGTCGCGGCCGTCGCCCTGATCGGCACGGCGACCCCGGGCCTGCGCTGGTCCACCCGCGAGGAGGTGGTCACGGCCGCGCCCACCGGCCAGTCCGGCTGAGGGCAGCGGGACGGGCCGGTGGGCGCGGTGGACCTGCCGGACAGCAGGCGGAGAAAGGCGGGGCCCAGCGGCTCAGCGCACGCCGCCCATCAGCGCCACCACGCGGCCGCGGTAGAGCCAGATCGCGTACCCGGCGATGCACGCGAGCGCCGCCTCCAGAGCGACGATGCCGGTCCCGTTGAGGTCCACCCCCGCGAGCGAGAGCAGGCTGGTGGTGCAGTCGCCCGCGGTCACCGCGAGGAACCACACGCCCATCATCTGGCTGCCGTACTTCGCGGGCGCCATCTTCGTGGTGACCGACAGGCCCACCGGGGACAGGCACAGCTCGCCGACGGTCTGCACCAGGTAGACGGCGACCAGCCACAGCGGGCTGACCTTCGTACCGCCCGAGGCGAGCGCCATGGGGATGACGAAGACGAAGAAGGACGCGCCGATGAGCACCAGCCCCATGGCGAACTTCACGGTCGTGCTCGGCTCCTGGCCGCGCCGGGCCAGCCACAGCCAGATCCAGGCGATCACCGGGGCCAGCGCCATGATCCACAGCGGGTTCACCGACTGGTACCAGGAGGAGGGGAAGCCGATGCCGAAGAGCTGCCCCGACGCCTTCGTGTCACCGAAGATCGACATCGTGGAGCCGCCCTGGTCGTAGATCATCCAGAAGACGGCCGCGGCCACGAAGAACCAGATGTAGCCGCTCATCCGGCGCTGGTCGTCGGCCGGCAGCTCCCGGTCCCGCTTGATCCGCGCCAGCACCCAGACCGGGATGACCAGGCCGACCACGGTGATCGGCACCAGCGCCCAGTCGAGCGTGTACGTGCCGGTGCCCACGACCACCGCGTAGAAGGCGACGGCGGCGGCCAGCCACAGCAGGCCCTTGCGTACGGTGGAGCGCCGCTCGGCGGCGCGTCAGCGGCATGGGCACCACGCTGCTGCGCGCGCTCAGGTGCCGGGTGCCGAACAGGAACTGGAGCAGGCCGAGACCCATGCCGACCGCGGCCAGCGCGAAGCCCAGGTGCCAGCTGTAGTTCTGGCCGACCGTGCCGATCACCAGCGGCGCGGCGAAGGCGCCGATGTTGATGCCCATGTAGAAGACGGTGAATCCGCCGTCCCTGCGCGGATCGCCGGGCCCGTCGTAGAGGTGCCCGACCATCGTGGAGATGTTCGCCTTGAGCAGGCCGGAGCCGAGCGCGACCAGGGCCAGGCCCGCGAAGAAGGGGCCCTCGCCGGGCAGCGCCAGCGTCAGGTGGCCGGCCATGATGACCAGCGCCGAGATGGTGACGGTCTTGCGCGGCCCCCACACCCGGTCGCCGAACCAGCCGCCCGGCATGGCGAGCAGGTAGACCATCGCCATGTAGATGGAGTAGATCGCGGTGGAGGTGGCCGCGGTCATCGCCAGGCCGCCGCCCTGCGAACCCTTGCCGGCGGCCGGGCCGCCCGCGATCAGGTACAGCGGCAGCAGCGCGCGCATGCCGTAGAAGCTGAAGCGCTCCCACATCTCGGTCATGAACAAAGTGGCCAGTCCGCGAGGGTGGCCGAAGAAGGTGCGGCCGGAGTCGCGGGGGTCTTCCCGCGTGCCGGAGTCCTTCGTCGTCAGGCTGGTCGCCATGGAGAGGTACCTCTTGGGTGGGGGACGTCCCGGTTTCCGGGAACAGGCGTTTGAACACCTTATGGCAGCAAGACTTGTGGTATAGACCGGAGTGCGACATGTCTCACATCGCCGCGGGCCCGGCTTCCGTACCAGCGGGCCGGTGCGGCTCCGCGCGGACTACCATCAAGCCCATGACCCGCGTACTTCTCGCCGAGGACGACGCATCCATCTCGGAACCGCTCGCACGCGCCCTGCGCCGCGAGGGGTACGAGGTCGAGGTGCGCGAGGACGGACCCACCGCATTGGAGACCGCGCTGCTCGGCTCGGTCGACCTGGTGGTGCTCGACCTGGGCCTGCCCGGCATGGACGGCCTCGACGTGTGCCGCAGAATCCGCACCGAGGGGCACACCTTCCCGGTGCTGGTGCTGACCGCCCGCGCCGACGAGGTCGACACGGTCGTCGGCCTGGACGCCGGCGCCGACGACTACGTCACCAAGCCGTTCCGGCTCGCCGAACTGCTGGCCAGGGTCCGGGCGCTGCTGCGCCGCGGCACCACCGAGCCGGCCCAGCCCTCCACCCACGGCGTGCGGATCGACGTCGAGTCGCACCGCGCCTGGATGGGCGACGACGAACTCCAGCTCACCGCCAAGGAGTTCGACCTGCTGCGGGTCCTGGTACGGGACGCCGGGCGGGTCGTCACCCGCGAGCAGCTGATGCGCGAGGTGTGGGACACCACCTGGTGGTCGTCCACCAAGACGCTCGACATGCACATCTCCTGGCTGCGCAAGAAGCTCGGCGACGACGCGGCCAACCCGCGCTTCATCGCCACCGTGCGCGGAGTCGGCTTCCGCTTCGAGAAGAACTGACCCGCCCGCTCCATGCGCCGCCGCCTGATCACCTCCACGCTGGCCGTGGTGCTCGTCGTCATCGCCGTCTTCGGCATCTCGCTGGTCATCGTGGAGGCGAGGACGATCGAGAGCAGCGCCAGGGACGGCGTGCAGTCGGAGGCGGTGCGGCTGGTCGGCATCGTCGAGAACCGCATCCTGGCGGGCGAGTCGATCGACGCCAAGGGGCTCGACCGGCAGATCGCCGACAACCGGTACGCGATCGTCCGCGTCCCCGGCCACCCGGAGGTGCGGCTCGGAGTGCGCCCCAAGGGCAACGTCATCACCTCCACCCAGCACGGCGACCACGACGAGTCGGTCACCGTCGAGGAGTCGCGCTCCACGGTCAGCCAGCAGATCGGCCGCACCCTGCTGGTGATCCTCGCGGTGGCGCTGCTCGCGGTGCTGGCCGCGGTGGCGCTGGCGGTGCTCCAGGCCCGGCGGCTGGTCAGCCCGCTCACCGACCTCGCCGGGACCGCGGAGCGGCTCGGCTCCGGCGACCCCCGGCCGCGGCACCGCCGCTACGGCGTGCCCGAACTGGACCGGATCGCCGACGTGCTGGACGGCAGCGCCGATCGGATCGGCCGGATGCTCACCGCCGAGCGGCGGCTCGCCGCCGACGCCTCGCACCAGTTGCGCACCCCGCTGACCGCGCTGTCGATGCGGCTGGAGGAGATCGTGGCCAGCGCCGACGACCACGAGGCGGTCAAGGAGGAGGCGACCATCGCGCTCGGCCAGGTCGAGCGGCTCACCGACGTCGTCCAGCGGCTGCTCACCAACTCGCGTGACCCGCGCACCGGTTCGGCCGTCGACTTCGACCTCGACGACGTGATCCGGCAGCAGGCCGAGGAGTGGCGCCCGGCCTACCAGGGCGAGGGGCGGCAGCTCGTGCTGTCCGGCACCCGGGCGCTGCGGGCGGTGGGCACGCC
This sequence comes from uncultured Actinomycetota bacterium, assembly GCA_963820715.1. Lineage (GTDB taxonomy): Bacteria > Actinomycetota > Actinomycetes > Streptomycetales > Streptomycetaceae > Actinacidiphila. Next base: position 22,204 of record CAWGAU010000023.1, read on the forward strand.
GGGCGCGGTCGCGCAGGTGCTGGCCACGCTCATCGAGAACTCGCTGATGCACGGCTCGGGCACGGTCGTCCTGCACACCCGGGTGACCGGCAACCAGGCGGTGGTCGAGGTGTCGGACGACGGTCCCGGCGTGCCGCCCGACCTGGGCGCACGGGTCTTCGAGCGTACGGTCAGCGGCCGCAACTCCACCGGGCTCGGCCTCGCCGTCGCCCGGGACCTGGCCGAGGCGGACGGCGGACGGCTCGAACTGCTCCAGCAGCGGCCGCCGGTCTTCGCGCTCTTCCTGGCCCAGGAGATCGCGCCGCAGCCGCCGCGCGAGGACGTCATCGTCTGACCGTTTCCGTCCGGCGGGACGTCTCCGGGGGCCGTGGCGCGGGCGCGCCAGCCGGGCGGCCGCGGGCCGCCTCAGCCGATGCGGTCGGCCGCCGCCTTCTTCTGCTTGCCGACCTTCACGACCCGGCTGCCGCAGCGCCTGCTCCGCCTCCGCATCCGCCTCCGCGAGGAAGGACTCCGCCTGCTCGACGGCCTCGCGGGCGGGCAGCGCCCGGAACACCCAGGTCCGGTAGGACCAGAAGCGGAAGAGCGTCGCCACGCCGATGCCGGCGAACTTGAAGACGTTGCTCTGCAGCGGGCTGTCCCAGCCGAAGCCGTACGTCGCCGCGTACAGCACGCCGTTCTCGATCACCAGGCCGATGGCGCTGAAGAACAGGAACAGGCTCAGTTCCCTGGTCCGCCCGGCCCGGTCGCGGTCACGGTAGGTGAAGTACCGGAAGCCCACGTAGTTGAAGACGATCGACACCATCGTGGCGACGACGCTGGCCCGTACGGTCTGGAGCCCGGTGTCGTGCCGGACCAGGTTGAACACCCCGATGTTGACCAGCACGCCCGCCGCGCCCACGGCGCCGAACTTGGCGATCTCCCGGTACAGCAGGGCCAGCTTCGAACGCAGTCCGCTCATGGTGGTCGCTCGGCCCTGTCTGTGCGGGATCGGGTGGCTTGCGCGTCGCTTCGGGGTCGACTCGGGCGCTTCGGGGTCGCTGCCGGGGTCGTGGGGACGTGGGCGTATCCCCCACATGCTAACCGGCTCGGGCGAAAGGACGCCGATCCGGGCCCGTCCACCGCGTGGCCGTCCGGCGGATACCCTGGTAGGGCCAGTTCACGGGGCCCGGCCCCGCCTTCGACGGCCTGGCGCCCCCGACGCCCGGGGACGCCGGCACCGCGCACTCCGGCAGGACACAACGTGACTTTCCCCGTAGTCGGCATGGTCGGCGGCGGCCAGCTCGCCCGGATGACCCACGAAGCGGGCATTCCGCTCGGCGTGCGGTTCAAGCTGCTCAGCGACGGCCCGCAGGACTCGGCCGCCCAGGTGGTCGCCGATGTCACGGTCGGTGACTACCGCGACCTCGACACCCTGCGCGCGTTCGCCGCCGGCTGCGACGTCGTCACCTTCGACCACGAGCACGTGCCGACCGCGCACCTGCGCGCCCTGGAGGCCGACGGGATCGCGGTCCGGCCCGGCCCCGACGCCCTGGAGAACGCCCAGGACAAGGGCGTCATGCGGGCCCGGCTCGCCGAGCTCGGCGCGCCCGCCCCGCGCAACCGGATCGTCGCCGACCCGGCGGACGTCAGCCGCTTCGCCCGGGAGGCCGGCGGCTACCCGGTCGTGCTGAAGACCGTCCGCGGCGGCTACGACGGCAAGGGCGTGTGGATCGCCCGCTCCGAGGCCGACGCGGCCGAGCCCTTCCGGGCCGGCGTGCCGGTCCTCGCCGAGGAGAAGGTCGACTTCGTCCGGGAGCTGGCCGCGAACGTGGTGCGCTCGCCGCACGGCCAGGCGGTGGCGTATCCGGTCGTGGAGTCCGTGCAGGTCGACGGCGTGTGCGACACGGTGATCGCGCCCGCGCCCGGCCTGCCGGAGGAGCTGTCCGCGCAGGCGCAGCGGCTCGCGCTGACCCTGGCCCGCGAGCTGGGCGTCGTCGGGCACCTCGCGGTGGAGCTGTTCGAGACCGCGGACGGCCGCATCCTCGTCAACGAACTGGCGATGCGCCCGCACAACAGCGGCCACTGGACCATGGACGGCGCCGTCACCTCGCAGTTCGCCAACCACCTGCGGGCCGTGCTCGACCTGCCGCTCGGCGACCCCCGCCCGCGCGCCCGCTGGACCGTGATGGCCAACGTCCTCGGCGGCGACTACCCCGACATGTACGCGGCCTACCTGCACTGCATGGCCCGCGATCCCGGCCTGAAGATCCACATGTACGGCAAGGACGTGAAGCCCGGCCGCAAGGTCGGCCACGTCAACACCTACGGCGACGACCTGGCCGACGTGCGCGAGCGCGCCCGCCACGCGGCCGACTACCTGCGAGGAACCATCGATGAGTGACAGTCCCCTGGTCGGTATCGCGATGGGCTCGGACTCCGACTGGGAGGTGATGGAGCCCGCCGCCCGCGCGCTCGACGAGTTCGCCGTGCCCTACGAGGTCAACGTGCTGTCCGCGCACCGCATGGTGCACGAGATGGTCTCCTACGGCGAGCAGGCCGCGGGCCGCGGGCTCAAGGCGCTCATCGCCGGCGCGGGCGGCGCCGCCCACCTGCCCGGCATGCTCGCCTCGGTCACGCCGCTGCCGGTCATCGGCGTACCCGTACCGCTGAAGTACCTCGACGGCATGGACTCGCTGCTGTCGATCGTGCAGATGCCGGCGGGCGTCCCGGTCGCCACCGTGTCGGTGGCCGGCGCCCGCAACGCGGGCCTGCTGGCCGTCCGCATCCTGGCCGCGCACGACCCGGCCACTGCGCACCCGGATGGAGGAGTTCCAGGTCGCGCTGAACGAGCAGGCGACGGAGAAGGGCAAGCGGCTGCGTGCGAAGGTGAACGGCACGGACGGCTTCGGCTTCGGCCACTAGGCCCAGTCCGGCCGCCCGTCCGGAAGCGCGCCTTCCGGCATCCCGCCCCCGCCACCGACCCCGGGAGTTCTTCCGTGGACCCGCTGCTCGCCCGCGCCCATGCCCTGCTCGCCGCCCACCCCGTCGTGGACGGGCACAACGACCTGCCCTGGGCGCTGCGCAAGCAGGTGGCGTACGACCTCGACCGCTTCGACCTGGCCGCCGACCAGAGCGCCCGCACCCACACCGACATCCCGCGGCTGCGGGCCGGCGGGGTCGGCGCGCAGTTCTGGTCGGTGTACGTGTCGGTGGAGCTGGCCGGCGGCGCCGCCGTCACCGCGACCCTCGAACAGATCGACGTGCGTCCGCCGGATGACCGAGCGGCACCCCGACGACCTGCGGCTCGCGCTGACCGCCGACGACATGGAGGCGGCCCGCGCGGCGGGCCGGATCGCCTCCCTCATGGGCGCCGAGGGCGGCCACAGCATCGACGGCTCGCTCGCGGTCCTGCGCTGCCTGTACGACCTGGGCGTGCGCTACATGACGCTCACCCACAACGACAACACCCCGTGGGCGGACTCCGCGACCGACGAGCCCGCGCACCACGGCCTCACCGCCTTCGGCGAGGAGGTCGTCCGCGAGATGAACCGCCTCGGCATGCTGGTCGACCTCTCGCACGTCTCCGCCGACACGATGCGCGACGCCCTGCGGGTCGCGCAGGCGCCGGTGCTCTTCTCGCACTCCTCGGCCCGCGCCGTCTGCGACCACCCGCGCAACATCCCGGACGACGTGCTGGCGCTGCTGCCCGCCAACGGCGGCGTCGCCATGGCCACCTTCGTGCCCAAGTTCATCCTGCCGGCCGCCATCGAGTGGACCCTCGAAGCCGACGCCAACATGCGCGCCAACGGCCTGCACCCGCTCGACACCACCCCCGAGGGCATGGCCGTCCAGCGCGCCTTCGAAGCCTCCCGGCCGCGGCCGGCCGCCACCGTCTCCACCGTCGCCGACCACCTGGACCACATGCGGTCCGTCGCGGGCGTGGACCACCTCGGCATCGGCGGCGACTACGACGGCACGGCCTTCACCCCCTCCGGCCTCGACGACGTCTCGGGCTACCCGAACCTGGTCGAGGAGCTCCTGCGCCGCCACTGGTCCGACGCCGACCTGGCCAAACTGACCTGGCAGAACGCCGTCCGCGTGCTGCGCGACGCGGAGTCCGCGGCCGCCGCCCTGCGCGCCGAGCGCGGCCCCTCGTCGGCGACCGCGGCCGGGCTCGACGGCTGAGGGGCGCCGGGACGGGGGCGGCTGCCCGGCGGCCCTCGCCGCCCTGGTGCGGGCGCTGCCGGCGGCGGTCCGTGACGCCGTCGGCGAAAATACGGAGCAGACGTCCCGGGAGCGGGGGTCCGAGGCGGGCGTTTCGGGGGCGGGGCCGCGGACTACAGCGGCGCGGCCAGCTCCGCCCACACCGTCTTGCCGGGCCGCTCGGCGTCGCGGATCACGCCCCAGTCCAGGCAGAGCCGCTGGACGATGAACATGCCGTGGCCGCCGGGGCGCCCGGCGCGGTGCGGGGTGCGGGGCGCGGGCTCGCCGTCGCCGCCGTCCACGACCTCCATGCGCAGCGACTTGGCGCTGCGCCACAGCCGCAGCTCCTCGGGGCCGCCGGCGTGCAGGCAGGCGTTGGTGACCAGTTCCGAGACCACCAGCAGGACGTCCTCGGCGGCGGCCGTGCGGTCGGCGCTGGAGGCGGGCAGCCAGCCCCAGTCGTGGAGCGCCTGGCGGGTGAAGTCCCGGGCCCGCGGCACGATCCCGCTCTCGCCGGTGAGGGTCAGCCGCCGTACGGGTTCGGGCGTCTGCCCGGACGTGCCGGAGTCGGCGTCGCCCGCGCCGGGGCCGCCGTGGTCACCCGCGGCGTAGGGCCGGGTGGTGCTCATCAGGGCCTCACCTCACGGATGTCCGACTGGGGTCCGACAGTCTTCTGCCCGGAGGATCTCCGGGAACACGTCCCGCCCGGCACGAATGCCCGGTCGGCCCGACGCGCACCGCTCACACCATCAGCCCCCCGTCCGTGGCCCGGCTAGTCCTGGAGCGCCTGCTCAAGCGTGTCGTGCAGGGTGAAGACCGCGTCGGCGCCGGTGATCTCGAACACCCGCGCGACGGTCGGCCGCATCGCCGCCAGGTGCACCCCGCCGCCGAGCGCCTCCACCCGCAGCCGGGCGCCGAGCAGCACGTTCAGCCCGGTGGAGTCGCAGAACTCCAGGCGCGAGCAGTCGATCACCAGCCGGGTCGCGCCCGCGTCCACGGCCGCGTCGATCGGCTCGGGCGAGCACGTCCGCGGTGTGGTGGTCGAGTTCTCCCGAGGGAGTGAAGACCGTGCTGCCCGCGTGCTCCCCGACCTCGACGTGCAGCCGGCCGAGACCGGCCGTGCCCACCGCCTCGCGGTCCATGTGCGCTCCTCGCTGCGTCCCTGGTGACACGTCCTGCGCCCCCGCTTGACGCGAGCTAGACCCTAACGGTTTACGGGTGCGTACGGTAGTCGGTCAAACCGCGCGCCCGGCCCGCAAACGGACTCGTACAGGCGTACGGCAGGACTTGCGGGGTGCGGCCGGATGGGGGTAGGGCTGGAGGTACGGCAGCGGAAGCACCCCCGAGCCGCGAGAGAGGGATGAGCACATGACACCCCGGCTGGACCTGGAGCACGCACCGCGAGCAGGCGCGGAGGCACCGTCCCGGAGGTGGAGGAGGGCCTTGCGGGGCTCCCCGCCATCCCGCCGTACGGGGAGATCGGGCCGGTCGACGCCCGCGCGCTGTCCAGGACGCTCTTCGCCCGCCTCCGGACGCTGGAGGAGGGCACCGCCGAGTATTCGTACGTCCGCAACACGCTGGTCGAGCTGAACCTCGCGCTGGTGAAGTTCGCGGCCTCCCGGTTCCGCACCCGCAGCGAGCCGATGGAGGACATCATCCAGGTCGGCACGATCGGGCTGATCAAGGCCATCGACCGGTTCGAGCTGACCCGCGGGGTCGAGTTCCCCACCTTCGCGATGCCGACGATCGTCGGCGAGATCAAGCGCTTCTTCCGCGACACGAGCTGGTCGGTACGGGTCCCCCGGCGGCTCCAGGAGCTGCGGCTGGACCTGGCCAAGGCGGGCGACGAGCTGGCCCAGCAGCTCGACCGCTCCCCCACCGTCGGCGAACTGGCCGAGCGGCTCGACCTGCCCGAGCACGAGATCATCGAGGGCATGGCGGCGAGCAACGCGTACACCGCCAGCTCCCTGGACGCCCAGCCCGCCGAGGACGACCCGGAGGGCGCCCTCGCGGACCGGATCGGCTACGACGACCACGACCTGGAGGGCATCGAGTACGTCGAGTCCCTCAAGCCGCTGATCGCCGGGCTGCCCGCGCGCGACCGCACCATCCTGTCGCTGCGCTTCGTCGGCAACCTCACCCAGTCCGAGATCGGCGAGGAGCTGGGCATCTCGCAGATGCACGTCTCCCGGCTGCTCAGCCGCACCCTGTCGCGGCTGCGGCGGGGCCTGCTGGCCGAGGAGTGCTGGGCCCTTGAGGGCGCCGTCCGGACCGCCGGACCAGGTCGCGGCCGTCCGGACCACCTGCGGCTCGAGGCAGTTCGCGCCCCAGGGGCCGGGCGCGCCGGTCCGGAGCGCGCCGCCGACTGCCAGACCGCCGCCGTCAGGGGGACGCCCGGGCGGTAGGCGAGGTGGACGTGGCTGGGGGCGTCGAGCAGGTGCAGGTCGGCGCGCGCGCCGGGGGCGACCGTGCCGACGTCGGTACGGCGCAGGGCGCGCGCGCCGCCGCGCGGTCGCGGCGCGGACCGCCTCGTCGGGGGTCATGCCCATCTCGCGCACGGCGACGGCGACGCAGAAGGGCATCGAGGACGTGAAGGACGAGCCCGGGTTGCAGTCGGTGGACAGCGCGACGGTGACGCCCGCGTCGAGCAGGCGGCGCGCGTCGGGATAGGGCGCGCGGGTGGAGAACTCCGCGCCGGGCAGCAGCGTGGCCACGGTCTCCGCCGCTCGCGAGCGCGTCGACGTCCGCGTCGGTGAGGTGCGTGCAGTGGTCGGCCGAGGCGGCGCCGAGTTCGACGGCGAGCTGCACCCCGGGGCCGGGGCCGAGCTGGTTGGCGTGCACGCGCGGGGTCAGGCCGCGGGCGAGGCCGGCGGTCAGGATCGCGCGGGCCTGGTCGCCGTCGAAGGCGCCCCGCTCGCAGAAGACGTCGACCCAGCGGGCGTACGGGGCGCAGGCGTCGAGCATCTCGCCGGTGACCAGGTCGACGTACCCGGCCGGGTCGTCGGCGTACTCCGGGGCGACGACGTGCGCGCCGAGGTAGGTGACCTCGTCGGTGTGCTCGGCGGCGATCCGCAGCGCGCGGGCCTCGTCGTGGACGGTGAGGCCGTAGCCGGACTTGGTCTCCACGGTCGTGGTGCCCTGGCGCAGCGCCTCGGCGAGGTAGCGGCCGAGGTTGGCGGCCAGTTCGGCGTCGGAGGCGGCCCGGGTGGCGGCGACCGTGGTGCGGATGCCGCCCGCGGTGTAGGGGCGGCCGGACATCCGGGCGGCGAACTCGGCGGTGCGGTCGCCCGCGAAGACCAGGTGCGAGTGGGAGTCGACGAACCCCGGCAGCAGGGCGCGGCCGCCGGCGTCGACCCGGTTGTCGGTGGCGGGTGCTTTGCCGGCAGGCGCCGGTCCAGACGACGCGGTCGCCGTCGATGACGACGGCCGCGTCCGGCGACCAGGCCGAGGGGGTCGTCCGCGCTGACGAGGGCGGGGTCGTTGGTGACCAGGCTGCCGATGTTGGTGATGACCGTGCTGGTCGTCATGGTCCGCTCCTCCGGCGTGGCGTGGCTGGCGGTACGGGGGTGCGGGGCGCGCAGGTCGAGCCGCGGGTCCGGGCGTCGGGGCGCAGTGGCCGCGGACGAGCGTCGCGCGGGCAGCGTGCCGGCACGTCCGGACGAGCTGGTGCCGCCCGTCCCGGACGATCTGCCGCCCGGCCACCACGGTGTGCCGCACATCCGCCGCCGGTCGCCGCGAACACCGCGGTCTCGGCGCCGAGCCGCGGCGGCGGTCCCGCGGTGCGGACGGAGTCCAGCGCGATCGTGGTGAAGTCGGCGAGCGCGCCCGGCTCCAGGCCGGCCGGCCTCGGGCCAGCCGAGGCAGGCGTGGCCGTCGCGCGGTGGCGGCGCGCAGCAGTTGGGCGGCGGTCCAGTGGCCGCGGGTCCGGGTGCGCAGCCGCTCGTTCAGCTCCATCGCGCGCGCCTCCTCGAACAGGTCGATGACGGCGTGGCTGTCGCTGCCCAGGCTCAGGCGGGCTGCCCGCGCGCCGCAGCCGGGGCGCGGGGCCGATGCCGTCGGCGAGGTCCCGCTCGGTGGTGGGGCACATGCACACCGTGGTGCGGGCCGCGCCGAGCGTCGGCGATGTCGCCCGCCGGTCAGGTGGGTGGCGTGCACGGCGGTGGTGTTCGGGCCCCAGAAGCCGGAGTCGGCGAGCAGCCGGGTGGGGGTGCGGCCGTGCACGGCCAGGCACGCCTCGTTCTCCGCGGGCTGCTCGGACAGGTGCAGGTGGGTGGGCACGTCCCGGGTGCGCTCGGCGAAGGCCGCGTAGCCGTCGCGGTCGGAGAAGGCCCGTACCGAGTGCAGGGCCGCGCCGATCCTGGCGTGCTCGGTGCCCTTGAGCCGGGACCAGCGCTCGTACCACCGCGTCGGCGGTGCCGTCGCCGAAGCGCAGCTGCGCGCCCTCCAGCGGGCGGAAGCCGCCGCGGACCAGGCCGCCGTGCAGATACGCGGTGTCCAGCAGCGTGATGCGGATGCCCGCCTCGGCGGCGGCGGCGATCAGCGCCTCGCCCATCGCGTTGGGGTCGTCGTACGGCGTGCCGTCCGGCTGGTGGTGCAGGTAGTGGAACTCGCCGACGCAGGTGATGCCGGCCAGCGCCATCTCGGCGTAGACCGCGCGGGCCAGCGCGAAGTACGAGTCGGGGGTGAGGCTGCGGGCGGTGGCGTACATGACCTCGCGCCAGGTCCAGAAGGTGCCCGAGCCGACCTGGACGGTGCCGCGCAGGGCGCGGTGGAAGGCGTGGCTGTGCGCGTTGGCCAGGCCCGGCAGGGTCAGGCCGCGCAGCACGGTCGCGCCCGGCGGCGGGGCGCCTGCACGCCGGTGCGCGACCGCGGTGATCCGGCCGTCGGCCGCGGTCAGCACGACGCCCGGCTCGACGTTCGGGTCGAGCCAGGCGTGCTCCAGCCAGTACGTCACCTGCACGCGAGACCCTCCAGTACGTCGGCGAGCGCGGCGACCCCGGCCACGCAGTCGTCCTCGGCCGCGGTTTCCGCCGGGGAGTGCGAGACGCCTGTCGGGTTGCGTACGAACAGCATGGCGGTCGGCACGGCCGCGGACGAGGATTCCCGCGTCGTGTCCCGCGCCGGTCGGCAGCACCGGGACCGGCGCGGCGCCCCCCACCAGGGCGGCGAGCCGGTCGCGCAGGTCGTGGGCGAACTCCACCACCGGGGTGAAGGACTCCCGCACCACGTCCACGGACACCCCGTCGCGGGCGCCGCGCTCGCGCGCCGCCTGCTCGATCGCGGCGACCACCTCGGCGAGGGTGTCCTCGTCGGCGGCGCGCGAGTCGAGCCAGCCGCGCACCAGCGAGGCGATCGCGTTGACGCCGTTGGGCTCGACCGCGACCTTGCCGAAGGTGGCCAGCGCGCCCGCCAGCCGCGCCTTCTTCCGGGCGGCCAGCACCGTGTTGGCGTAGGTCAGCATCGGGTCGTGGCGGTCCTCGAGCCGGGTGGTGCCGGCGTGGTTGGCCTCGCCGCGGAAGTCGAACCGCCAGCGGCCGTGCGGCCAGATCGCGGAGGCGACCCCCACCGCGTCGTCCTGGACGTCCAGGGCGCGGCCCTGTTCGATGTGCAGTTCCACGAAGGCGCCGATCCGCGCCAGCCGCTCGGGGTCGGGGCCGATCGCCCCGGGTCGTACCCGGCCTTGCTCCATGGCCTGCGCCAGGGTCACCCCGTCGCCGTCGCGCAGCTCGCCGGGCCTGCTCCGGGTCGAGCCGGCCCGCCGTCAGGCGGGAGCCGACGCAGGCGAGGCCGAACCGGGCGCCCTCCTCGTCGGCGAAGTTGACCACGGCCAGCGGCTTACGGGGCCGCGCGCCGCGCGCCCGGAGCCGTCGATCGCGCAGAAGGCGGAGATGACGCCGAGCGGGCCGTCGAAGGCGCCGCCGTCCGGCACGGAGTCCAGGTGGGAGCCGGTGACCACCGCGTCGCCCGCGGCGCGGTCGCCGAGCCAGGCCCACTGGTTGCCGTTGCGGTCCAGCTCGTAGGCCAGGCCGCGGGCGCGGGCCTCGTCGCGGAACCAGTCCCGGCAGTCCGCGTCGGCGGCGGTCCAGGCGTAGCGGCGGTAGCCGCCGCTCCCGGGGTGGCGGCCGATCGCCGCCAGGTCCCGCCACATCTCGTGGAAGCCGGTACCCGTGCCCGGGAGGGGCGCGGCGGACCCGCCGGGGCGTCCGGCGTCCATGCCTCCGGCGGCCAAGGGCTCCGCCCCTGGACCCCGCTCCTCAAGCGCCGGAGGGGCTGATTTGTCGGCCGGCTCCCGCTCGGGCGGAGGGCCTGATCGTTGGCCGACTCGCGCTCGCTCACCGGGCCGGCTCCTCGCGCATCGGGACCCGGACCGCTCGCTGCGCGGCCACCTCTTCCGCCCGCTCGTAGCCGGCGTCGACATGGCGGATGACGCCCATCCCGGGGTCGTTGGTCAGCACGCGGCGGATCTTCTCGGCGGCCAGCGCCGTGCCGTCGGCGACGGTGACCTGGCCGGCGTGGAGCGAGCGGCCGATGCCGACGCCGCCGCCGTGGTGGATGGAGACCCAGGACGCGCCGGAGGCCACGTTGACCATGGCGTTGAGCAGCGGCCAGTCGGCGATCGCGTCGGAGCCGTCGAGCATGGCCTCGGTCTCGCGGTACGGGGAGGCGACGGAGCCGCAGTCGAGGTGGTCGCGGCCGATGACGATGGGCGCCTTGAGGGTGCCGTCGGCGACCATCTCGTTGAACCGCTCGCCGGCCCGGTCGCGTTCGCCGTAGCCGAGCCAGCAGATGCGGGCGGGCAGGCCCTGGAAGTGGACGCGTTCGCCGGCCAGCCGGATCCAGCGGGCCAGCGACTCGTTCTCCGGGAAGAGGTCGAGGATCGCCCGGTCGGTGCGCGTGGATGTCGGCGGGGTCGCCGGACAGGGCCGCCCAGCGGAACGGGCCCCGGCCCTCGCAGAACAGCGGCCGGATGTAGGCGGGCACGAAGCCGGGGAAGGCGAACGCCCGCTCGTAGCCGGCGAGTCGGGCCTCGCCGCGGATGGAGTTGCCGTAGTCGAAGACCTCGGCGCCCGCGTCCTGGAAGCCGACCATCGCCTCGACGTGCCGGGCCATGGACTCGCGGGCCCGCTCGGTGAACTCGGCCGGCTTCTCGGCGGCGTAGTCGGCCATGTCGGCGAAGTCGACGCCGACCGGCAGGTAGGCCAGCGGGTCGTGCGCGGAGGTCTGGTCGGTGACGATGTCGATGGGCGCCTGCATGGCGAGCAGTTGCGGGACCAGTTCGGCGGCGTTGCCGAGCACGCCGATGGACAGCGGCCGGCGCGCGTCGCGGGCCTCGGTGGCCAGCCGCAGCGCGTGGTCGAGCGAGTCGGCCCGGACGTCGAGGTAGCGGTGCTCGATCCGGCGCTCGATGGCGCGCGGGTCGCAGTCGACGCAGATCACCACGCCGCCGTTCATGGTGACGGCGAGCGGCTGGGCGCCGCCCATGCCGCCGAGCCCGGCGGTGAGGGTGATGGTGCCGGCGAGCGAGCCGCCGAAGTGCTTCTCGCCGACCGCGGCGAACGTCTCGTACGTGCCCTGGAGGATGCCCTGGGTGCCGATGTAGATCCACGAACCGGCGGTCATCTGGCCGTACATGGTCAGGCCGAGCGCTTCGAGGCGGCGGAACTCCTCCCAGGTGGACCAGTCGCCGACCAGGTTGGAGTTGGCGATCAGCACCCGCGGGGCCCACTCGTGGGTCTGCATGACGCCGACCGGGCGGCCGGACTGGACGAGCATCGTCTCGTCCTGCTTGAGCCCGCGCAGGGTGCGGACCATGGCGTCGAAGGAGTTCCAGTCGCGGGCGGCCTTGCCGGTGCCCCCGTACACGACGAGTTTGTCGGGGTGCTCGGCCACCTCGGGGTCGAGGTTGTTCTGGAGCATGCGCAGCGCCGCTTCCTGCTGCCATCCCTGAGCGCTCAGTTCCGTACCGCGCGGCGCGCGGACCGGCCTCGGTCCCGTCATCGGGCAAGCCTCCTCGTCATGGCGAAATCTATTCACATCCTGACTATCTGAATACCTCTAGTCAACAGGACCCGGGTGGCGACGCCCCGCCGCGAGGTGGTGGGATGACCGCTATGACGGATGAGCTGGGGATACGGCGGGGGCACGCGCTGCGGGCCGCGGTGGAGCAGGGGCTGGCGAGCGAGGCCGAACCGGTGGTCGGACTGCTGGACATCACGGGCATCGAGCGCTCGGCGACGTCGCTGCACGCCGCGTTCGCGACGCCCGGGGTGGCCGTCACGCACACCTTCGCGGTGAAGGCCGCCTCCCTGGTGCCGGTGCTCGCGCTGCTCGGCGAGTGCGGGCTCGGCGCGGAGGTGGCCAGCCCCGGCGAGCTGGCGCTGGCCCGCGCGGCCGGCATCCCGGCCGAGCGGACCGTGCTGGACTCCCCCGCCAAGACCGTCGCCGAACTGCGCGAGGCGCTGGCACTGGGCATCGCCGTCAACGCGGACAACCCGCAGGAGCTGGCCAGGATCGACGCCCTGCGCGCGGCGGCGCCGTCCGCCTCCCCGGTGGGGCTGCGGGTCAACCCGCAGGTCGGCGGCGGCAGCATCGGCGCGATGAGCACGGCGACGGCCACCTCCAAGTTCGGGGTGGCGCTGCGGGACGAGGGCGCGCTGGAGTGGGTGCTCGGGGCGTACGCGCGGCGGCCGTGGCTCAACCGGCTGCACACGCACACCGGTTCGCAGGGCGTGCCGCTGGAGCTGATGGCGGCGGGCGTGCGGGCCGCGTACGAGCTGGCCGAGCGGATCAACGCGGCCGCCGGGCGGCAGCAGATCACCACCCTGGACATCGGCGGCGGGCTCCCGGTCAACTTCGGCTCCGACGAGGTCACCCCGTCCTTCGCCGAGTACGCGAACGTGCTGCGCGCCGAGGTTCCCGGGCTCTTCGACGGGCGGTACGGCCTGGTCACCGAGTTCGGCCGCTCGCTGCTGGCCAAGAGCGGGTCGGTGCTGGCGCGGGTGGAGTACGCCAAGTCGGCCGGCGGGCGGCCGATCGCGGTCACGCACGCGGGCGCGCAGGTCGCCACCCGTACGGTGTTCGTGCCCGAGGCGTGGCCGATCCGGGTGCTGGCGCTCGACGCCAAGGGCGCGGAGAAGACCGGCGAGCCGGTGGTGCAGGACGTGGCGGGGCCGTGCTGTTTCGCGGGCGACCTGGTGGCGAAGGGGCGGGCGCTGCCGCTGCTGGAGTCCGGGGATCATGTCGCTCTGCTGGACACCGGGGCGTACTACTTCTCGAACCACTTCGCCTACAACTCGCTGCCGCGGCCTGCGGTCCACGGGTTCGCCGTCCGCGAGGACGGGCGGGTCGACTTCTTCCCCGTGCGGGTGGCGCAGACCTCCGCGGATCTCGTCGCCGAGAGCGGCGGCGCGTTGGCGCCTTTGCGGCGCGGGCTCTGACGGAGGGCCCTCTCACGGGTGGGGGTGCCTGAGCCCCCGCCCCCGGTTCTACGGCCCACCGCCGCGACGGTCCCGATCGCTCCCGCCCAACGGCCGGTGGCCTACGGCCCACCCGCCGCTACGGTCACGGTCCGCTCCCCACCGACGGCCGGTGGCCTGCTGAGCGCGCAGTTCCCCGCGCCCCTGACGGGGCCCGTTGCGGTGGCGGGGGCCGCCATTGCGGAAGGAGCCGCGTTCTTCAGGGGCGCGAGGAACTGCGCGACCACGACGGCGCCGCGGAGGCGCGACGGGACCGCCACCGAAGCGGACCGCCCCGGAAAGGGGCAGAGCCGCGGACGCGGAGGAGCCGCGTTCTTCAGGGGCGCGGGAACTGCGCGAGCGGCCACGACGGCGCCGCGGAGGCGCGACGGGATCAGCTACCCCGAAGCGGACCGCCCCGGAGGGGCGAGGTCACCCGGGGGCGCCCCGGGCCGGGCCACCCCCGTTCGCGCACCCCGCGGAGGGGTCAGCGCCGCCCCCCACCCGGAGCCAGCGTCACCCGCGGCGATCCCGGTGAGCTGATACGCAGCGGAATCACCGTCGGGCCGAACCCAGACAAGCGCGTCCCGGGACCGCTCGATCCAGGCCAGCCGCCGGGACCTGGCCCAGAACCCGGCGCCGACCCCGGCGAGAAGCATGCCGCCGGCACACGGCACCGCGAGGTTCGCCGCCCCGGCGAGGACGAACGCCGGCGCCAGCCACCACCGGCGCCGCCGCAGCCAGTCGCGTGCGGTGACCCTGCGGTCCTGCAGGAACGCCGACTTCGCCGCCCGCGACGCCGCCCGCGTGCGCTCCCCGTACCGCCCACCGCGGAACAGGAACGTGGCCGCGGCCGCCACGATGAACAGCGCCGCGCCCGCCAGGACACCGATCCTGCGCCCGGTCGGACTGAAGGTCACCGCCGTCCCGGGCACCGCGGCGAGCACGCCCAGCCACCACAGCCAGCACCCCGCCGCGCGTACCGTCACCGCCACCCGTACCAATGTGTAGGCCCCGCGTACCACGTCCCGCTCCCTCCTGTCCGCCGCGTGCCGGCGCACCTCACGCGCCGCATCGCCTGCCACGTGGTGGGGAGGCTACTTCGCCAATCTCAGATTTTCGTTAAGACCGAGCCCCACGCTTCGGGCAACCATTCGACGCGGTCGCGGGTCGCACCAGGTGTCCCGGAGATGTACCGCGCCGAACATGGGGGAATCCGAACGATGAACCGACGCACCTGGCGCCGATGGGCCGCCACCCTGGCCGCGACCGCGGCCGCCCTGCTCGGCGCGGCCCTGGCCACCGCCCCCGCGCACGCGGACCCGGCGAGCGGACCCGTACTGACCTTCGACGTCACGCAGAACCCGCTCGGACTCCAGCAGCCGGCCGACCCGAACGACTGGGGCGAGATCAACTGGGGCCTGACCAACGGCGCCGACGGCGGTACCGCCAAGGACGTCCAGGTCACGATCGACGTCACCGGCATCACGTCCTTCGCCGACGTGCGCGGCAACTGCACGGACGGCCTGTGCACCTTCCCGGTCCGGGACATCGCGGCCGGCGGCCAGACCGGCAGCCTGCTGGACGTCAACGCCAAGCCCGGCGCGAAGCTCGGCAGCACCGGCACGGCCAAGCTCCTGGGCACCTCCTCCAACGGCACGGTCGTCCCGATGGACGTGACGGTGACCGTGGGCAACATCGGCCTCGACGTGAACTTCAGCAAGCAAGTCGACGGCGCCAAGCCCGGCAGCACCCTCAAGGCCCCGCTCACCGTCGCCAACATCGGCTCACTGGACGCCACCGGGGTCGACTACCGGTTCGCGATCTCCCCCGGCCTCGCCTTCGCCCAGCGCTTCGGCAACTGCGACTACGGCACCACCGACCAGGTCGGCGACAGCGACGGCCAGACCATCGAGGACGCGGTGTGCCACTTCGGCGCCCCGGTGAAGGCGGGCCGGAAGTACACTCTGTCCACCCCGCTGAAGCTGAAGGTCAAGGACTCCGCGCTGTTCGAGTACGTGAGCTACGACGTGAAGGCGGCCGGAAGCGCGCTGCCCTCCACCGCGAAGTCCGGTGGTCCGACCCTGTCACTGGTGGACGTCGGCCCGGCGACCTCGGGCAGCGTCGAGCACGCGCTGTGGGTCGTCAACTCCGCGAACACCGCCGACTTCGCCGTCACCGGTGACCGCGCGACCGCCGCGCCCGGCGCCGAGACCACGCTGACGGCGAAGGTCGTGAACCACGGCCCCGCGTCCGTCGACCTGCTCACCACCGACGACCAGCCCAGCCTGCTGGTGGACATCCCCAAGGGCACCACCGCGACCAAGGTGCCCCCGTCCTGCGGCCCCTGGAGCGGCGACGGCAAGGGCGAACCCAAGCTCGGCGCGCCGCAGTACATCTGCGACCTGGACCGGCCCTTCGACGCCGGGCACTCCCAGTCGCTGGCCTTCACCGTGAAGGTCGACGCCGACGCCCCGGCCACCACCAGCGGCGAGGTGCGGCCCCAACTCGCCTACGGCGGCGACCTGCCGTACGACACCGACCTGTCCAACAGCGTCGGCCACTTCACCGTCACCGTCCCCGGCGGCCCGACCGCGTCCGGCGGCAGCAGCTCCGGCGGCGGCAGCGGCTCGGGCGCCAACCGGCCCACGACCCAGACCGGCGCGTCCGCGGGCAGCACCGGCGGCGCGGGCACCGACCCGACCGGCTCGCTCGCCTCGACCGGCAGCGGCGACACCCTGACCGTCGCCTGGACCGCGAGCGGCCGCCCTGGCGCTCGGCGGCGCGCTGTTCGCCGCCGTCCGCAGCCGCAGGGCCCGCGCCCGCGGCTGACCCGCCCGGCACCGCCCGGCTCCCTCCGGTCCGATCCCGCGGCCCGCGCGCTGTTCAGTCCACGAACAGCCCGCGGGCCGCGGCATGCGCGTCGAACTCCTCCAGCCGCGCCTGCGCGTCCGGCAGGTCGTCGCACATCGACTCCAGCAGCACCCGGCCCAGCAGCATGGGCGCGCACGCGGTGTCGAAGGCGAGCCCCGTCCCGACGGCGGCCGGCAGCAGCAGGTCGCTGTGCGCGGCGACCGGGGCGAACGCGCTGTCCGCCACGGTGACCACGGTCAGCCCGGCCTCCCGCGCGTACGCGAGCGCGTCGGCCACCTCGCGCGGATGGCGCGGCAGCGCGAAGCACAGCAGCGCGCTCGCGCCGGCCCGTACGGCCGTGTCGATCCGGTCGGCGAGCATCGTGCCGCCCTCGTCCAGCAGCCGCACGTCCGGGTGCACCTTGGCGGCGAAGTACACGAAGCCGCGCGCCTGGGCGCCGGCCGCCCGCAGCCCCAGCACCGGCAGCGGCCGGGACCCGGCCAGCACCGCGCCCGCCCTGGCCACGGGTCCGGGGTCGGCGAGGAGTTCGGCCAGGTGCCGCAGGTTCTCGATCTCGGCGTGCACGGCCTGCTGGTACTCGTTGCGGATCGCCGAGCCCGCCGGGACCTGGGCGGGTGCGACCTCGCGCAGGTGCTTGCGCAGCGCCGGGTATCCGTCGAAGCCGAGCGCGACCGCGAACCGTGTGACGGACGGCTGGCTGACGCCCGCCAGTTCGGCCACCTCCACGCTGGACAGGAACGGCGCGTCGTCGGCCCTGCGGACCAGGCAGTGCGCGATACGCCGCTGGGTGGGGGTGAGCCGGTGCGCCTCGAAGAGCTTCAGCAGCCGCGCCGAGGCGCCCGCCGTGCCCGCAGCGACCGCCCCGCCGTCCGCGCTGTCCATCGCCGTCCATTCCCGTCGCCGTCCACCGGACCCGGCCTTCCCGCAGCCCTATTCACCGGACACGACTCTGCATGAGGATATGCAGTCCGGCAAGCGCGGTCCCCGCTTCCGCGAACCCCGCCCGCGCACTCCTGGCCGCGCACCCAGCCGGGTACCCGCCCGTACCCCCGCCGTCCCGCACCGCCCCGCCGTCGCGGCCATTCCCGTGACCCGCTCCATCGCCGTGACCCCCGTCGGCCCCGCAAGGCCAGCCGTCCCCGTTGTCATCCCCGTACCCCCGTCGCCCGTTGCCCGTCGTGACTCTCCGCGACCACTCCGGCTCCGCCAGCGTAACGGAAAGGGCCGGGCAGGTGATCAACACCTGCCCGGCCCCTGTGGACAACTCCGCGCCTGCCGGAGAACCCGCAGGCCGGAGCGTCGGTCAGCGGATCAGCGCCGACCGGTCCCGTCCAGTTCCGCCGCTCCCCGCGCACTCTCGTCGGCCCCGGCCGGGCCGTGCCCGAGCGGGGTGGACTCGCCGCGGTCGGCGTGGCCGGGCCACCATGCGGCGTGCCCGATCAGCGCCGTGAGGCTCGGCGTGAAGAACATCGCCATCACGAACGCGGCGACGAGGATGCCGAACGCGACCGCGAAGCCCATCTGGGTCAGGAAGGAGTTGCCCGACAGCATGAGCGTGCCGAAGGTCGCCGCCAGGATGAACCCGGCCGCGCCGATCGTCGGCCCCGCGTGCCGCAGCGCCTCACGGGCGGCCTCACGCGGCGACCGGCCCTCGCGGGCCTCCTCCCTGAGCCGGGCGATCATCAGGATGTTGTAGTCCGTGCCGATCGCCACCACGAACAGGTACATGATGATCGGCAGCAGGAAGATCAGTCCGCTGCCGCGACCGAAGATCAGCACGGTCGTGCCCAGGGTCGCGCCGAAGCCGAGGCCGACGGACGCGATGAGGTACCAGGGCGCGACCACGCTGCGCAGCAGCAGCCCCAGGATGATCATGATGAGCACCGCGGCGACCGGGAAGACCGTGCGGTAGTCGTGGTTCACCGCCGCGTTGATGTCCTTGAAGATCGAGGACGAGCCGCCGACCAGCGCCTGGCTCCCGGGCGGCGCGTTGTCGTGCGCGACGGTGCGGATGCCGCCCACCGCTGAGATGGCCTGGTCGCTGGACGCCTCGTACTTCAGCGTCACGGTGTAGTTGGCGGTGGTGCCCGCCTTGTTGACGTCGGTCTTCGCGTCGAACGCCACGTCCGAGACGCCCTTCGCCGCGCGCAGCTTGTCGGCGAAGGGGGCGAAGTCCGCGGAGTGCAGCGGCTTTCCGTCGGTGCTGTCGAGGTAGACGTTCGTCGGGTCGGCCGCGCCGGCGGAGTACGCCGCCTGCAGGGTGTTCTGGACGACCATCGACTCCTTGGTCTTCGGGATGGAGCCCGAGGCCAGGTCGTAGGACGCCTTGTAGCCGAGCGTGCCGAGCGCGAGCAGCACCATCACCAGGCCGGAGACGATCGCCACCAGCCCGGACCTGCTGCCGACGATCCGGCCGATGGACGCGAAGCGGGTGCCGGTCGGCTCCTGGTTCCACTTCTTGCCGGGCCAGAACAGCGCCCGCGGCGGGATCAGCGAGCAGATCGCCGGGAAGAGCGTCAGACCGGCCACCAGCGTCACCGCGACCAGGATGGCCAGCGCCGGGCCGAGCTGGGTGAGGAAGCCCAGGGTGGACAGCGCCAGCGCGCAGAACGCGATGATGACGGCGCCGGCCGCGGAGGCGATGGCCTCGCCGACCCGCGTCACGCTGTTGATCATCGCTTCCTTGGGTTCGTCACCGGCCCGCAGCCGTTCCCGGTAACGGAACATCAGGAAGAGGAAGTAGTCCGTGCCGATGCCCAGCACCACCACGATCAGCAGCGCCGAGATCGAACTGTTCGCCTGGAGTCCGAAGACCTTGGTGGCGTCCGCGATCAGCGCGTTGGCGACGGTGAAGACCACGCCGACCAGCAGCACCAGTGGCAGCACGGCGACCAGTGGGGACCGGAAGATGATCGCCAGCGTGATGATGATGATCAGCAGGGAGCCGAACAGCGCCACCGCGTCGGAGGTCTTGCCCGCGTCCTGCTGGTCGAGGTTCTGCGCCGCCTGACCGCCGACCTGCACCTTCAGATGCGTGCCCTTGGCCAGGGAGACGGAGTCCGTGCGCAGCGCCTTGGCGGCGTCGGCCTGTTTGGGCTGGCCGGCCGAGTTCTTGTTCATCTGGACCAGGGCGGTGTCGTACTTCCCGTCCTTGGACGGGGAGCCGGGGATGACCCGCTGGACCTGGTCGATGTTCTTCTTGCCCAGATCGGTGGTGATCCGGCTGATGTCGCTCTTGTCCGCCGAGGTCAGCGGGGCGTTGTCGGTCCGCTGGTAGAGGACGATGGCCGCCGGGGAGAACGCCTGGGGAAAGGCCTTCTCCTGGAGGTTCATCGCCTTGATGGACTCGTAGCTGCTCGGCAGGAAGCTGCTCTCGTCGCTGTTGGACGGCAGGCTCGGGGCTGTGGCGATGATCGCGACGGCTGCGATGAGCCACGCGACGATCGTCCAGACGGGATGGCGGACGACGGTGCGTCCGATGCGGTGGAACATGCGGTGCTGCCTCCATGGCAGGACGTATCACCGCCACCCTTTGGAGCGGGACCCGGGTATCGGCGACCCGGACGGCTGGTACGACCGTCCGGTGATTGTCATATGGGTGTGCGTAATGTGGGCCCGATCTTACTTGCCGCCCGACAAGCGGCAACCGCGGGCCCGCGCCCGTCACCGGGCACGAGCCCTACGCCTATCCCGGTCACAGCGGTGGGAGCAACCGCTTTTGCGGCTTGCCCATCGCGTTGCGCGGCAGTTCGGCGAGGAAGCGGACCCGGCGCGGCCTCTTGTGCACCGACAGCCGGGCCGCCACGAAATCGGTCAGCTCCTCGGCCTCGGACCCCGTCCGCCACCACGTACGCGACGATCTCCTGCCCCAGGTCCGGGTGCGGCGCGCCGACCACCGCCGCCTCGCGGACCGCCGGATGGGCGAGCAGCGCGTTCTCCACCTCGCCCGCGCCGATCCGGTAGCCGCCGGACTTGATCAGGTCGGTCGAGGCCCGCCCGACGATCCGGTGGGTGCCGTCCGCGTCGATGGACGCGATGTCGCCGGTACGGAACCAGCCGTCCTCGGTGTACGAGGCCGCCGTCGCCTCGGGACGGCCGAGGTAGCCGTCGTACAGCGTGGGGCCCTGCACCTGGAGTTCGCCGATGCCGTCCACCGCCCCGGCGATCCGGGTGGCGACCCCGGGCAGCGCGGTGCCCACCGCGCTCGGGCCGCCGCTCCCCCGCGGCCCGCGCGCTCACCGTGATCAGCGTCTCCGTCATGCCGTAGCGCTCCACCGGCTCGTGGCCGGTCAGCTCCCGCAGGCCGGCGAAGACCGGCGCGGGCAGCGGCGCGCTGCCCGACACCAGCAGCCGCGCCCCGGTGAGCGCCCGCGCGGCGGCCTCGTCGCGCACCACCCGGTGCCACACCGTCGGCACCCCGAAGTACAGGCTGCCGCCGGCCGCCGCGTACGCCGCCGGTGTCGGGCGGCCGGTGTGCACCAGCCGGCTGCCGGTGCGCAGCGCGCCCAGCACGCCCGAGCACCAGGCCGTGCACGTGGAACAGCGGCAGCCCGTGCACCAGGGTGTCGTCCGCCGTCCACTGCCAGGCGTCGGCCAGCGCGTCGAGGTCGGCGGCGATGGCGTCCCGGGAGAGCTGCACGCCCTTGGGCGGCCCGGTCGTGCCCGAGGTGTACAGCACCAGCGCGGTCGCGGCCGGCCGGCGCCTGGGCGAAGTCCGCGCGCTCGGCGAAGTCCACCGGCAGCACCTCGGCGCCGGAGTCGCGCAGCACGTGCGCCCGCTCGTCCGGCCCGGCGTCCGGGGCCACCGGCACCACCGGCACGCCGGCCAGCAGCCCGCCGACCACGGCGGCCACCGTCTCCAGGGACGCGGTGGCCTCCACGGCGAACGCCGGCCGCCCCGCGGCCCGCCGGGCGACCGCCCCCGCGGCCGCGAGCAGTTCCTCGTACGAACACGCCCTGCCGTCGACGGACACCGCGTCCGCCCGGTCCCGGCCCTGGTACAGGGCGGTGAGCAGAGGCGTGTCGGCCATGGGAATCCTCCTCGGGGACAGCTGACCCCCGAGGGAAGTCGGGGGCTATCCCCAGTGTCGCCCACGCACCCCGGCTCCTACGGTGGGCCTATGGACGCCCGCGACCCTGAACTCAAGAAGGAACTCTCCGCCACCTTGCAGGCGCGCAAGGACCTGGGAGAGGAGTACGAGTCGGAACTGGTCGACTCGTTCATGGACAAGATGTCGGAACGCGTCGACAGCCGCGTCGAGCAGCGCGTGCGGCGCGAACTCGCCCAGCAGCAGACGTCGTCCGCCCGCGCCGACCGCCGCCCGATCGGACCGCCGCAGGCCAGCCCGCGGTTCGCCCGCTACGGCTTCGCCGGGTTCACCCTGATCGCCGCGATCCCGCTGTCCGCGATCGGCGCGGTCAACGCCGGCACGGCGGGCCTGTTCATCACCTGGGCGGGCATCGTCGGCGTCAACGTCGCCCAGAGCCTGGGCGGGTTCCTCTCGCCCGAAGGGCCGCCGCGAGAAGGACGACTGGTCCTGGGTCTGTCGCGCCTGATGCCCTATAGGCCGCGTCCGACGCCCAGGCGCCTATGGCGCTCGAGTAGCGCCCGCGCGCCTGGGCCGCCGATCGCGTCCGCGCGACGGGCACGAGGAAAGGGCGGGGACCGCCGCACCCCCGGGGCGTAAGCCCGGGGGGCGGGACGACGGCGGTCCCCGCCGAGGACGCGGGCCGGGTCAGGACCGGGCCGTGCGCGTCCAGGGTCACCATGGAGTCCGGGAGCCGCTCCGGAAGCCTTGGCGCCGCTCTGTGTGCCGGGCGGCCGGCGAACCGGCCGCGTTCCGACATCGACTCAATCTGCCGGACGCGTGTTAAGCCCGTGCTGCGCGGACGTGTCGCGGGCGTACCAGTTCCGGAGCCCCGGCTCACGCCGCGCGCGCCGCCGGTGCAGCGGCCCCCCGGCCGTGCCCGGCGAGGAAGGCCAGCAGGTCCTGCCGGCTGACCACGCCGGTGGGCTTGCCCTCCACCAGCACGATGGCCGCGTCCGCGCCCTCCAGCACGGCCATCAGGTCGCCGACCGGCTCGCCGGAGCCGACCTGCGGCAGCGGCGGGCACAGGTGCTTGTCCAGCGGGTCGTCCAGGTTGGCGCGCTTGCTGAACAGCGCGTGCAGCAGGTCGCGTTCGACGACCGAGCCGATCACCTCGGCGGCCATCACGTCGGGGTGCCCGGCGCCGGGCTTGACGACGGGCATCTGCGAGACGCCGTACTCGCGCAGCACCTCGATGGCCTGGCCGACCGTCTCGTCGGGGTGCATGTGCACCAGGTTGGGCAGGCCGCCGTCCTTGCGGGCGATGACGTCGGCGACCCGGGCCTCGCCCTCGCTCTCGTCCAGGAAGCCGTGCGAGCTCATCCACTCGTCGCTGAAGATCTTCGACAGGTAGCCGCGGCCGCTGTCGGGCAGCAGGACGACCACCACGTCGTCGGGGCCGAGCCGCCGGGCGACCTCCAGCGCGGCCACGACCGCCATCCCGCAGGAGCCGCCGACGAGCAGCCCCTCCTCGCGGGCGAGCCGCCGGGTCATCTGGAAGGAGTCCTTGTCGGAGACGGCCACGATCTCGTCGGCGATGTCGCGGTCGTAGGCGGTCGGCCAGAAGTCCTCGCCGACGCCCTCGACCAGGTAGGGCCGGCCGGAGCCGCCGCTGTAGACGGAGCCCTCCGGGTCGGCGCCGATCACCTGGACGCGGCCGTCGCTGACGTCCTTCAGGTAGCGCCCGGTGCCGGAGATCGTGCCGCCGGTGCCGACGCCGGCCACGAAGTGGGTGATCCGCCCCTCGGTCTGCTTCCACAGCTCGGGGCCGGTGGAGTGGTAGTGCGACAGCGGGTTGCTCGGGGTTGCTGTACTGGTCGGGCTTCCAGGCGTTGGGCGTCTCGCGGACCAGCCGGTCGGAGACGTTGTAGTACGAGTCGGGGTGCTCGGGGTCGACGGCGGTCGGGCAGACCACGACCTCGGCCCCGTAGGCCCGCATGACGTTGATCTTGTCCGCGGACACCTTGTCCGGGCAGACGAAGATGCAGTGGTAGCCCTTGCGCTGGGCGACCATGGCCAGGCCGACGCCGGTGTTGCCCGAGGTGGGCTCCACGATGGTGCCGCCGGGCTTGAGGTCGCCGCTGCGCTCGGCGGCCTCGATCATGCGCAGCGCGATGCGGTCCTTGACCGAACCGCCGGGATTGAAGTATTCGACCTTGGCCAGGACGGTCGCCTGGATGCCCTCGGTCACGCTGTTGAGCTTCACCAGCGGGGTGTTGCCGACGAGGCTGATCATCGAGTCGTGAAACTGCACCGTGTGTCTCCGGGTTCTCCGAGATGGTGGGACCAGGTTAGGGCCTGCGCGAAACGTGGACGTTGCGGACAGCGTTGACGTTGGCGGGGGCGTCCTTCGGGGCACCAGGTTGATGTACCGGGCGATGGCACTGGAGGTGGCCGGCTCGATGTCAAGGGCGAGGGTGGCACGGCGGATCGCGACCGCGGCGGCGTTCGGCGGCGGCGGGATGGGCCTGCTGGGCGGGGCCGCGATCGGGGTCCTGCTGACGGAGGTACGGCTGGCCAAGCGGGTGGTCGGCGGGTCGGGTGACGTGCCGCCGCGGGCGGACGGCAGATACGGGTCGGCGTTCGCGCTGGCGGACCGGCGAGGCCGCGCTGCGGCTGAGCTTCCTCGGCGACTCCACGGCGGCGGGACAGGGCGTGCACCGGGCCAGGGAGACGCCGGGGGCGCTGCTGGCCTCCGGGCTGGCCGCGGTCGCCGAGCGGCCGGTGAAGCTGGTCAACGTGGCGCAGCCGGGCGCCCAGTCCGACGACCTGGAGCGGCAGGTGTCGCTGCTGCTCGACGGGTCCGCGGCGCCGCCCGAGGTGGTGGTGGTCATGATCGGCGCGAACGACGTCACGCACCGGATGCCGCTGGCCACCTCGGTGCGGCTGCTGGCGGACGCGGTCCGCAGGCTGCGCGAGGCCGGCGCGGAGGTGGTGGTGGGCACCTGTCCCGACCTGGGCTCGGTCGAGCCGGTGTACCAGCCGCTGCGCTGGCTGGCCCGCCGGGCGAGCCGCCAGCTGGCCGCCGCGCAGACCATCGCGGTGGTGGGCCTGGGCGGGCGTACGGTCTCGCTGGGCGACCTGCTGGGGCCGGAGTTCGAGGCCAGGCCGCGCGAGCTGTTCGGGCCGGACAACTTCCACCCGTCCGCGGAGGGGTACGCGACCGCGGCGATGGCCCTGCTGCCCACCGTGTGCGCGACGCTGGGGCTGTGGCCGGAGGCCGACGAGCGCCCGGACGCGCGGCGCGGCGAGGGCTTCCTGCCGGTCGCGCAGGCGGCGGCCGAGGCGGCGGCCGAGGGCGGTACCGAGGTGACGGCCGCGCAGGCGGTGTCGTCCGGACCGCGCGGCAGGTGGGCGCTGATGAAGCGGCGCCGGCGGCGGCTGCTGGAGCAGGAGCACCCGCAGCAGGACGACACGGCGGGCCCCGAGGTGCAGGGGACGGTGCGCAAGGGCGCCTGAGGCGGGTGGCCCCGGGCGGTGGGTCCGGGGCCGCCCGCGCCCGGACCGCGGCCG
Organism: uncultured Actinomycetota bacterium; assembly: GCA_963820715.1. Classification (GTDB taxonomy): domain Bacteria; phylum Actinomycetota; class Actinomycetes; order Streptomycetales; family Streptomycetaceae; genus Actinacidiphila. Next base: position 47,315 of record CAWGAU010000023.1, read on the forward strand.
ATCCGCCGGGGCTCGCGGGGCCGTCCGGGGGACGTCCCCGCGGGGCCCCGCGCGCGCTCAGCTGAGGCGGGATCGCACCTGGTGAGCGCCGTGCGCGCGGGTCCGCGCACTGTCCGGATCGCGGACCGGCGAGAACCTTTGTGAAACTCTTCACATGAAGTTCCCGTCCAGTGGCCCGACTTTCCAAGGCTCGCGGGCTCAAATCCCCCTGAATCGCTGGCCGGTCGGTGTTTCCGCGGTGTTGCGCGGGCCGGCACCGCCGATATCCGGCCATCGATCCACGCTGCTCAGGGCCGTGTATAACAACGGGGGGCCGGGCTGGGAGCGGGCCGCCGACGTACTCCTGGCGCATGAAGGTGCGCAGTGTAGCAGAAGGTGTCCATACCCTTGTGAAGGGGCTCACGAGGTACCCCCCTGACCGTGCTGGATACTCGAACCATGAGCACCACGGAGCGTCCACGGATCCTCGTAGTAGGCGGCGGTTACGTCGGCCTGTACGCGGCGCGCCGCATCCTGAAGAAGATGCGGTACGGCGAGGCGACCGTCACGGTCGTCGACCCGCGCTCGTACATGACGTACCAGCCCTTCCTTCCCGAAACCGCAGCAGGAAGCATCTCCCCGCGGCATGTCGTCGTCCCGCTGCGACGCGTCCTGCCCGGGGCCGAGGTGCTCACCGGCCGGGTCACCACCATCGACCAGGACCGCAAGGTCGCACTGGTCGAGCCGCTCGTCGGAGAATCCTACGAGCTGCCCTTCGACTACCTGGTGATCGCGCTCGGCGCGGTCTCCCGGACCTTCCCCATCCCCGGCCTCGCCGAGAACGGGATCGGGATGAAGGGCGTGGAGGAGGCCATCGGCCTGCGCAACCACGTCCTGGAGCAGCTCGACAAGGCCGACTCCACGACCGACGAGGAGATCCGCCGCAAGGCGCTCACCTTCGTCTTCGTCGGCGGTGGCTTCGCGGGTGCGGAGACCATCGGCGAGGTCGAGGACATGGCCCGCGACGCCGCGAAGTACTACCCGAACGTGAAGCGCGAGGACATGCGCTTCATCCTGGTCGACGCCGCCGACAAGATCCTCCCCGAGGTCGGTCCGCAGCTCGGCAAGTGGGGCCTGGAGCACCTCCAGGAACGCGGCATCGAGGTCTACCTCAGCACGTCGATGAAGAGCTGCGTCGACAAGCACGTGGTGCTCGCCAACGGTCTTGAGGTCGACGCCTCCACCATCGTGTGGACGGCCGGCGTGAAGCCGAACCCGGCGCTGGCGAGGTTCGGCCTGCCGCTGGGCCCGCGCGGCCACGTGGACACCGGCGCCACCCTCCAGGTGCAGGGCAGCGACTACATCTGGGCCGCGGGCGACAACGCCCAGATCCCGGACCTGGCCGCCGGCGAGGGCGCCTGGTGCCCGCCGAACGCGCAGCACGCGCTGCGCCAGGCCAAGGTGCTCGGCGACAACGTCATCTCCGGGATGCGCGGCTTCCCGCAGAGCGACTACAAGCACGCCAACAAGGGCGCGGTCGCGGGCCTGGGCCTGCACAAGGGCGTCGCGATGATCGTGGTGGGCAAGACCAGGATCAAGGTCAAGGGCCGGCTCGCCTGGTACATGCACCGTGGCTACCACGGTCTGGCCATGCCGACCTTCAACCGCAAGATCCGGGTCTTCGCGGACTGGACGCTCGGCGCGTTCCTCAAGCGCGAGGTCGTCTCGCTCGGCGCGATCGAGAACCCCCGCGAGGAGTTCTACGAGGCCGCCCGGCCGCTTCCGGCGCCCGCCGCCGAGAGGTCGGTCATCGGGGAGAAGACCGGTAGCACACAGGCCGCCAAGGTCGCCTCCTGAGCACCCCGGCTCCGTAGCACGGCTCGGCGCCCGCCGGGCACGGCTAGAGCACCACCCCGGGTTCGACGCCTGAGGCTGCCCCGTAAGGACGCGCGGCACCGCATCGGGTACGAGACCGGTCGCAGCGGCAGTACAGCAAGGCACGAGGGTAAGGGCGCCCGCCATCCGTGGTGCGGGCGCCCTTACCCGTGCCGGGCGGCGGGCGCCGCTCCGATAGCGGACGGGCGCCTTCCCGTGCCCCGCGGCTATCGGCCGACAGGCACCCTTACCCCGCACTCCGTTGCCACTTGAGGCTCTTTCGCATCGTGAGGCGACCCTCGTCCCACCAGCGGACATGCCGCCCCGCCACTCCCGCGACCCAAGTCCGTGTATCCGCAATGTAGATTTTCGCGTCCCCGGCGTCAGTGGCGGATTTCAGTCGTACGCTCGGATTCATGGCTGACGCGGCTCATCGCATCCTCGAACTCGCCGACCACGCCCTCTCGTCGCCGTTCCCGCTGCGCGTGCGCGCCTGGGACGGCAGCGAGGCCGGGCCGCCCGGCGCCCCCGTCCTCGTCTTCCGCAGACGGCGCGCCCTGCGCCGACTGCTGTGGCGTCCCGGTGAACTCGGCCTGGCCCGCGCCTGGGTGGCCGGCGAACTCGACGTCGACGGCGACCTGTACACCGCACTCGACCTGCTCGCGGGGTCGGTCTGGGAGCGCGGCGAGCCCGACGTCCCGGCCGGCCGCGCGCATCGCCTGCGCACGGTGCTCGCCGCCCTGGGCGACCCCGCCACCTACCGGCTGGCCCGCGCCGCCCTGGCGCTGACCGGACCCTTGCCCGCGCCCGCGCCGCCGCCCGAGGAGGTGCGCCGCCGGACCGGCATCGCGCACACCAGGCGCCGCGACAAGGCGGCCATCGCCCACCACTACGACGTCGGAAACGATTTCTACGCGCTGGTCCTCGGGCCCTCGATGGTCTACTCCTGCGCGGTGTGGACCGGGCCGGACAGCACCCTGGAGGAGGCGCAGCGCGCCAAACTCGACCTGGTGTGCCGCAAGCTGGGCCTGCGCGAGGGGCAGCGGCTGCTCGACGTCGGGTGCGGCTGGGGCTCGCTGGTGCTGCACGCGGTCGAGCACTACGGCGTGCGGGCCACCGGGATCACCCTGTCCTCGGAGCAGGCGGCGTACGCCCGCAAGCGGATCGCCGAGGCGGGGCTCACCGACCGGATCGACATCCGGGTGCAGGACTACCGCGACGTCGCGGGACGGGCCCTACGACGCGGTGTCGTCCATCGGCATGGCGGAACACGTCGGCAGCGTCCGGTACCTGGAGTACGCGCGCACGCTGCACGCCCTGCTCAGGCCGGGCGGGCGGCTGCTCAACCACCAGATCGCGCGGCGCCCGCTGCGCGCCGAGGAGGCGTACCGGGTCGACGAGTTCATCGACCGGTACGTCTTCCCCGACGGCGAACTGGCGCCCGGTGGGCAGCACGGTGAGCCGGCTGGAGGAGGCGGGCTTCGAGGTGCGGGACGTGGAGGCGCTGCGCGAGCACTACGGGCGCACCCTGCGCGCCTGGGTGGCGAACCTGGAGCAGCACTGGCAGGGGGCCTCGGCTGCCACCAGCCCCGGGCGGGCGCGGGTGTGGCGGCTGTACATGGCGGCCTCCGCGCTCTCCTTCGAGCGCAACCGGATCGGCGTGAACCAGGTGCTGGCCGTGCGGACCGGCGCCGATGGCGCCGCGGGCCTGCCTGCCACCCGGTCGCAATGGCTGTCATGAGGGGCGGACGGGGCCCCAGGGGCCTGGGAGGCCGGTTGCGGAGAGCGATTTCACGTCACTTCTGCGTAAGCGCTGGTGCTGCTGTGAAAGGCGCCTGTCGTGCGGTGGGACCGGGATTCGTCGGCTGACGTTCGTTCAGTAACCCCTAAAATAAGACAACATGGCCACTTGCCGTCCTGTTCGCGATCCCCAACCCGGATACGATTTCTCTGCGCCCCGCCGGCCCGGATGGTGGAACGCAGACACGGCGAGCTTAAACCTCGCTGCCCCTCGGGGGCGTGCCGGTTCGAGTCCGGCTCCGGGCACTCCCAGCGCCCCCTCAGGGCTCTGCGGACGCCCGGAGGCGGCCCGCGGAGGCGACCGTGGCCGCCGCCTCGCGCTCGCTGAGCCCGGTGTGCACCGCGGCGGTCACCAGGGCGGGCGCGAGCGCCTCCCCCATCCCCGCGTCGTACGCCCGGCAGGCCGCCCAGAACAGCCTTCCGTTGCGCTCTCCTTCGCGTGAATCCAGCACGAAGCGCACCAGCGCCGGCGGCACGTTTCTCCGCCGGGTGCCGCGGCTCTGGCGGCCCGGACCCGCGCGGCGGCGCCGGCGGCGGGGCGGCCAGCCGCAGCAGCTCGGGCGGCGCCGGGGCGAGCAGGTGGCCGCGGGTGCCGGGCAGCAGGACGTAGTGCCCCGCGACCGTGCGGGAGCCGGGCCCGACGACGTAGCCGCCCGCGCCGCGCACGTCGATGCCGGGGGCCGGCCTGCCGACGGAGTTGGGCACCGGGCCGGGCGCGGTCAGCCACAGGTGGCGGCCCCCGCTGGGGGTGAGGACGGTGACGGTCCGCGGTATCTCGAACGAGTGGGCCTCGGCCAGGGCGTGCAGCGCGGCGACGCCGTCGGCGCCGTGCTTCACGTCGAGGTCGAGCCCGACGAGGTGGTGCGGGGCGCGGCCGCAGGCGATGCCGTAGCCGGTCGCCCAGGGCGCCACGGCGAACAGCGCGCGGATCGCGGCCGGGTCGGTGGTCGCGTCGTGCACGCCGTGCCCGGGGCGGCCGCACTCGCCGCGGCAGTCGGTGAGGCGCGGCTCGTCGCGGTGCGGTGAGCGGACGGCGGGCAGTTTCGTACGGGACAGCGGGAAGACCGGCAGACCGCGGGCGGCGGTCAGCAGGGCCGCGTGCAGCGCACGGATGTGGTCGGGGCGTGGCATGGCCTGCTCCCTTGCTTTCGGATGCCCGGCTCTCGGACGCCCGGCTTTCGGACGCCCGGCTTTCGAACGCGTGTTCGTCTCCACTCCTCAGTGATACCGCGCCGGGCCCCGGCCGTCCACCGCGAATCGCCGCGACCCGCGTCACTCACCCGTCTGCGCAGGCCGCCGCGCCCTGCGGACGGCCGGCCCACCCGGCCGACCGGCCGCCGGCGCCGGGTAATACCGTCGGCGGCGAGCGCCCGATCCACAGGGCGGGCACAGGACCGGTCCGGAGCGCGCGGGGCCAGGGGTGGGGAACAGTGGGCGACAGGGACGAACTGCACGCGGGGGACGCCGGCCTGTGCGGCGGCGGCCAGGAGCGGCTGGAGGCCGAGGGCGAGACGGCGCTGGCCCGGCTGATCATGGACGGCGGCGACCTGGAGCACGCCGCCGACCACCTCGGCAACGCGTTCGCCACCGACCCCCGGCTGCCCGAGGCCCATGAGGCGCTGGCCGAACTGGCCGCCCGGGCCGGCGGCCCGCACGAGGCGCTGCGGTTCTTCCCGCTGGAGAAACCGTTCATCGGCGCCGTGGTCTGCCGCGCGCACCTCCAGGCCGCGTGCGGGGCGTGGGCCGACGCCGTCGGCCTGATCGCGGGCGCCGTCCGCGCCGAGCCCGAGCGCCCCTGGTCGCACGTCGCCTGGCTCACCCAGGACGCGCTGCCGGACCTGCTGCCGCCGCAGGCGATGACGCAGGCGCTGGCCCGCGCGGTGGGGGCCGCCTGGCCGGGCGTCGGGGCGGCTCGCTGCCCGACCCGCTGCCCGAGGCGGCCCGCGAGGCGCTGCGCCCCTTCTACGAGCTGGCCTGCGCGGTCGTCGAACGCCACCCGGCCGACGCCCTGCTGGCCGCCGTCGGCTCCGGCCTGGCCCGCCGGATCGGCGACACCGACCGGGCCGTCGCCTGGGCCGAGCAGGCCCGCCGCGTCCAGCCCGGCCACATCCCCAGCGTGATGCTCGGGTACGCGCTGCGCGCCGCGGACCGCGCCGACGACGCGCTGCGGGTGTGGCAGGAGGAGATCGCCAGGGACGCCTCCGACCTGTCGCTGATGGTCGACGTCGCCGAGCTGTACGCCGTCACCGGGCGGGCCGCGCAGGGCCTGCCGTGGGCCGAGCGGGCCGCCGCGGCCGACCCCGGCCACCCGCAGGCCGCGCCCGCCGTCCTCGGGGTGCGCTACGCCGCCGACGGCGACGCCGCCCACCTGCTGGCGCTCGCCGACCACCTGCGCGAGCACCCCGACCACCCGTACGCGGCCACCGTGCTGGTCCGGCACAGCGAGGGGCAGCCGTGGCTCGGGATGGTGGCCGGCGCCACCGAGGCGACCGTCAACGTGCTGCACCAGATCCTGGAGAGCCCGGACGCCGAGGCGGCCCGTGATCACGAGATCGAACTCGCCGCCTCCATGATCGAGCCGCCCAGCGCCACCCTCGCCTTCCTGATGGCCTTCCCGAACGGCGAACTCGTCAACGGCTCCGTCGGCGACCCCGATCCGCGCGAGCCCGCGGGCCCGGTCGGACGCCTGGTGTGGCGGTACGAGGGCCTGACCGCGCACCCCGCCGTGCCCGCGCCCTCACCGGACGCCGCGCACCTGGTGCGGGACACCGTCGCGGTGGCCTGGCCGCACCTGCCGGCCGCCTACGACCACGCGGTGCGGCTGTCGGGCCTGTCCCTGGACGACCTGCTGGGCGTGCTGGTCCACCCGCCGCTGCCCGGCGACGACGCGCCGGGCCACTACCTGCGCGCGCACCGGCCCGAGCTGTGGATACGGGCCGTCCAGTCGTTCGCCTGCCTCGGGCTGGCCCACCACCGCGCGGACGAACCGTGGCTGGAATCGGTGCGCCGCTCGGTGCTGCTCGACCTGCTGGGCGGGCCGGAGGACTGGGTGAGCGAGGCGGCCGCGTTCGCGATGGTCGCCACCGCGTGGGTCGACCCGTCGGTGCGCGAGGACGTCGGCCTGCGGGTGGTCGAGCGGATGCTCACGGCGGCGAAGGCGTACCGGACCCGCGAGGTCACCGTGCTGGGCTCGCTGTGCCGGCTGGTGCTGCTGTGCCCGTGGCTGGACGAGACCTACACCGCCCTCGCGCGCGACCTGCTGGACACGGTGCGCCGCGGCGGCGGCCCGGCGCCGCAGGAGGCGACCAAGGGCGTGCGGGAGGGCGGCCCCGCGAAGGCCGGCGCCGCCGGGGACGCGCGGCGGACGGGCCGCCGTCGGCTGTTCCGCAGGAGGCGTGACTGACGGCCGGAACAAGGGGAAGATCCTCCTCCAGACGTACCGCCGGCTTTTTTGCCAAGCTATTACTCTTGGGGCACTGCCGCAGCGCGCGGCCATGGAGGAGTGACATGAGGAGCAGCAACCCGGTGTTCTCCCGGCGGGGTTTCACCCGCGGGAGCCAGTACGCCGGATTCGGCACGTCCGGCGTCCAGGGCGCCGCTCAGCAGGGCAATCCGTACGCGGGGCAGGGCGCGCCGTCGTACGGGCAGCCCCGCAACCCGTACGACACGCCCGCGGACCGGCAGCCCCGAGCAGCTGGAGCAGATGTACGCGGAGCCGTCCGCCGGACCGGCCCAGACCGGCCGGATGACGATGGACGACGTCGTCATGCGCACCGCGATGACGCTCGGCACGGTCGTGGTGGGCGTGGTGGTCGGCTGGTTCGCGCTGCCGGAGAACTTCGGGCTGGCCATGGGCGCCGCGCTGATCGCCTTCGTGCTCGGCATGGTCCAGGCGTTCAAGCGCACCCCGTCGCCCGCCCTGATCCTCGGCTACGCGGCGTTCGAGGGCGTCTTCCTCGGCGTGCTCAGCCGGGCCTACAACGACGCGTGGCAGGGCGCGCCCGTCCAGGCCGTGCTCGGCACCATGGCGGTCTTCGGCGGCATGCTCTTCGCCTACAAGACGCGGATCATCCGGGTCACCGCCCGCTACCAGCGGATCGGCATGGCCGTCGCCTTCGCCTTCGTCGCCGCCATGGTGGTCAACCTGCTCTTCGCCGCCTTCGGCAGCGCGGACGGCCTGGGGCTGCGCACCGGCGGCCTGGGCATCGTCTTCTGCCTGATCGGCATCGCGCTCGGCGCGTTCTTCCTCTCGCTGGACTTCAAGCAGATCGAGGACGGCATCCGCTACGGCGCCCCGCAGCGCGAGTCGTGGCTCGCCGCGTTCGGCCTGACGCTGTCGCTGGTGTGGATCTACCTGGAACTGCTGCGGCTGATCTCGATCCTGCGCGACTGACCGCGGCTCGGCAACAGGCGTCAGGGGTACGGCAGATGAGCGGGCCGCCGGGGAGCACGTGCTTCCCGGCGGCCCGTCGGCGTATGGGATGTCAGGGGGTTTCCGGGCTCCTAGGTGCCTAGGCGCCTGGACGCCTATGTGCTCAGAGGAGGTTGCGCGCGGCGCGCCGCAGGTCGTACTCGTGGACGAGGGCCTTGGCGTGGCCGTAGGAGAGGTCGTGCTCCGTACGCAGCCAGCTGACCTTCTCGTCGAAGCGGAAGAAGGAGGGGCCGTCGTCGACGGCGCGCAGCCAGTCGTTGATCTCGCGGCCGGTGCAATGGGGAATGCGGTCGAGCAGGTTCCGGTGGATTTCGTCGGAGAAGTGCGTTTGGGACATCGGCGCCTCCGGTATGTGGTCCGGTCATCCCACCGTGCCCGAGACGTCGGGCGTTGGCAACCATGCCGGACGTGCGGATACGGGCGCGAAGGTGCGCGCGGGGCGCGGGTAGGGTCACCCGCATGTCCGATCGCACCGCGCTGCACACCGCCGTCGACCGCCTCGCCGGGCGGCTGCGGTCACTCCCGCAACGCAGGCTTCAGGCCGGGGCGGCGGCCCAGGGACGGGAGTTGGCGGGGTGGCTGGCCCGCCAGGCCCAGGCCCTGGAGTTCCCCGGGCGCGAGCCCTACGAGATTCCCGATGACGGGGTCTTCGTGGTCGGGGATCAATTGGCTGTCGCCGGACATGATTTGGCGATGGCGCTCGGGGGGGTGGACGCAGAGCGCGCGGCGGCGCGTCGTGGCCGAGGCGATCGCCCGGGTGGGCCGCGCTTCCCGATCCGTCGCCTCCGGGGCGCCTTAGCCCCACCCCCGGGCACCCTCGCGGAGTACGGCGCCCCACCAGCGTTCCAGGGCCCTCGCGGACAAGGGCCCTATCAGGGCCGCGGGGCGGGTGCCGCCGCGGAAGTGGGTCACCACCCAGGGGCGCGGGGAACTGCGCGAGCAACCGGCCACCGGCCGGTGGTCCCGCGACATCGCCGCGGAAGCTGGGCCTGCGGGCCCAACCCAGACCCTAGAGGGAGGCGACCACGCGGTCGGCGAGGACGTAGACGCTCTCGTCACCGTAGGCGAACGTGAGAGCGTAGGCGCCGGCTATGGCGGACCCGCCGCGCAGGACGGGCACCTCCCCCCGGTCCAGCGCCTCGCAGAGCCGAAGCGCGGTCTCGCGGTGCCCGGGCGTCATGCACAGCGTGGTCCCGTCGGCGAAGACGTAGACGTCGAGGGTGCCGAGCGGCCCCGGCCGCACATCGGACAGCGGAATCCGCGCGTCGGCGAGATCGGAGAGCCGGTCCGCGGTCTGGTCCTGGGACGCGACGACCGGGGAGGGCGCGAAGTCCGGCCCCGAGGGGTGCGGGATCGCGCCGGACGCCGGCAGCGTCGCCTCGGGCGCGTCCGGCTCGGCGGCGGGGCCGATGGCCTCCGGACCGGGTTCGAGGCCGGCGAAGTCGGACTGCCGGGGCAGGAAGGGCAGCACCGGCGGCACCTCGTAGTCGGCGCCCTCGCCCGCCGGAGCCGTAGGAGCCGCCGCGCAGGTAGCCGGTGTCGCCGGCGGTCTCACGGGCCTCCTGCTCGGCCCAGAAGGCGCGCGCCTCGGCGAGCTCGCGCTCCCGCTCGTCGGCCAGCGCCTCGGCGACGGCGGTCCTGATGTCCACCGCGGCGGCGCGCGGGGCCGGCACGCTCAGGCCGGCCAGGTCCCGCCGCAGGGCGGCCAGCTCGCGGCGGGTGCCACGGGCGTTGAGCAGGGCTGCGGCCCCCGCGGCGACGGCGACCGCCGCGGTGAGAAGCAGGACGGTGAAGTTGGCGCTCACTGACGTACTCCCGACTGGTGCGACCCGAGCAATGCCCACCAGGGCGGTGGACGAAACTTCCCCCACCCCTCACTCTGCCGGTAAACCCCTGGCCTTTGCAGTGCGGAAAGTGATGAATTGCACCGGTTCTGTGGACCTGACCCCTCCGCGAGCACCCTCATTGACCTGCACAAATGCGACTGCCCCCGGGAAAATCACACTCCGGGGGCAATTTCATTGCGACTTACGTCACACTGCGTGCACAGTGAAGCCGCACCGTCGCAGGACGTTACGAGAGCCGCTCGATGACCATGGCCATCCCCTGGCCGCCGCCCACGCACATCGTCTCCAGGCCGAACTGCTTGTCGTGGAACTGGAGGCTGTTGATGAGCGTGCCGGTGATGCGCGCGCCGGTCATGCCGAAGGGGTGGCCGACGGCGATGGCGCCGCCGTTGACGTTCAGCCGGTCCAGGTCGATGCCCAGGGCCTGGTAGGACGGGATCACCTGGGCGGCGAACGCCTCGTTGATCTCGACCAGGTCGATGTCGCCGACCGCCATGCCCGCCCGCTTCAGCGCCTGCCGGGACGCCTCGACCGGGCCGTAGCCCATGATCTCCGGGGAGAGCCCGGACACGCCGGTGGAGACCACCCGGGCCAGCGGGGTGACGCCCAGCTCGCGCGCCTTGGTGTCGGACATGACCACCAGCGCGGCGGCGCCGTCGTTGAGCGGGCAGCAGTTGCCGGCGGTGACCGTGCCGTCGGGGCGGAAGACCGGCTTCAGGCCCGCCACGCCCTCCATCGTGACGCCCGCACGCGGACCGTCGTCCTTGGCGACCACGGTGCCGTCCGGCAGCGTCACCGGGGTGATCTCGCGCTGCCAGAAGCCGTTCTTGAGCGCTTCCTCGGCGAGGTTCTGCGAGCGGACGCCGAACTCGTCCTGCTCCTGGCGGCTGATCCCCTTGAGCTCCGCCAGGTTCTCCGCGGTCTGCCCCATCGCGATGTACGCGTCCGGCACCACCCCGTCCTCGCGCGGGTCGTGCCAGCCGCCCCCGCCCTCCTCGGCGCGCTTGAGCGTGCGGGCCTGGGCCTCGGCGAAGACCGGGTTCATGGTGTCGGGCAGGTTGTCGGAGTTGCCCTTGGTGAAGCGGGAGACCAGCTCGACGCCGGCCGAGATGAAGACGTCGCCCTCGCCGGCCTTGATCGCGTGCAGCGCCATCCGCGTCGTCTGGAGCGAGGACGAGCAGTAGCGGGTGACCGTACAGCCCGGCAGGTGGTCCATGCCCATTGCCACGGCCACGATCCGGCCCATGTTGAAGCCCTGCTCGCCGCCCGGCAGACCGCAGCCCAGCATCAGGTCGTCGATGTCGTGCGGGTCGAGCTCGGGCACCTTGTCCAGCGCGGTCCTGATGATCGTGGCGGCCAGGTCGTCCGGGCGCAGCTCCTTGAGCGACCCCTTGAAGGCGCGCCCGATGGGCGAACGGGCGGCTGAGACGATGACGGCTTCGGGCATCGCGACACTCCTCGTCGAGGCAGCGGAAGGGCTGCGGGGCGCAGTGCGGACTCTGCGGCACGGTCCTGGTTTGCGGGCTGGTGCGGAATTCTCCGGACTCCCAGGGAAGTTACCCGCACGTATCGCAGCGCGTCATCAGCTCTCCGCTGTGATGCGGGATACTTTCTGAGCGCTTGCTTACCCGCGTCTGCCCTGCCATTACCCTCTCCGGAACGCCTTCAATCGCCGGACATTCCGCACCTTTGCCGTGCAAGGGACGCAAATCCTCAATCCAGGACGCTCCAGGCGATCCCGTCGAGGATGTCGTGCTCGCTCACCACGACCTCCTTCGCGCCCGTGCGCTCCATGATCCGCAGCAGGATCAGCGCGCCCGCGCGCGATCACGTCCACCCGGCCCTCGTGCATCGCCGGGATCGCGGCGCGCTCGGCGTGCGTCGCCCTCAGCAGCCGGCCGCTGATCTCGCGGACCTGCTCCAGGGAGACCCGGGAGTGGTGGATGGCGGCCGAGTCGTAGACGGGCAGCCGCTGGGCGATCGCCGACACCGTGGTCACCGAGCCGGCCAGGCCGACCAGCGTGCGGGCCCGGTCGAGCGGGACGGCGCCGGCCGCCTCGTCCAGGGCCGCGTCGATGTCCGCGGTGATCGCGGCGACCGCCTCGGGCGTCGGCGGGTCGACCACCGCGCCGTCCCGTACGAGATGACGCTCCGTCAGCCGTACGCAGCCGATGTCCACCGAGCGGGCCGCCGCCACCGTCGCGGTCGCCGAGCACGAACTCGGTGGAGCCGCCGCCGATGTCCACCACCAGGTACGGGGTCGGCATGCCGTGCTCCCCGGTCAGCTCCCGGGTCGCGCCGGTGAAGGAGAACTGCGCCTCCTGGTCGCCGGAGACGACCTCGGGCCGCACCCCGAGGATGTCCACGACGCCGCGGACGAAGTCGTCCCGGTTCTCCGCGTCGCGCGACGCGGACGTGGCCGCGAACCGGGTCCGCTCCGCGGGCACGCCGTGCGCGCGCAGCACCCCGGCGTACTCCTCGCAGGCCGCGAACGTCCGTTCCAGCGCGTCGGGCGCCAGCCGTCCGGTGCGGTCCACGCCCTGGCCCAGCCGCACGATCCGCATCCGCCGGTCCAGGTCGGTCAGCGCGCCCGTGGCCGGGTCGAGGTCGGCCACCAGCAGCCGGATCGAGTTCGTACCGCAGTCGACGGCGCCCACCCGCACGCTCACGCGGACCCCTCCCCCGTCTGATCAAGCGGCTGATCCCGCGGCTGCGCCCCCGTCTGATCCAGCGGCACGCAGGGGCCCTTGGCCCACCAGTCGGGGAGCAGGTCGAGCGTCTCGTCGCCGAGCGGGTTGACGCCGCGGCCGGCGGCCAGCGCGTGCGCGGCCAGCACGTGCAGGCACTTGACCCGGTCGGGCATGCCGCCCGCGCTCGGGAAGCCCTCCAGGACCTCGATGGCGTCGCGGCGGGCGAGGTAGTCCTCGTGCGCGGCGCGGTAGCCGGCGGCCAGCTCCTCGTCCTCGGCGAGCTGCGCCGACATCCGCTTCATCACGCCGTCCGCCTCCAGGGTGCCGATCGCGGAGGCCGCGCGCGGGCAGGTGAGGTAGTACGTCGTCGGGAAGGGCGTGCCGTCCTCCAGCCGGGGCGAGGTCTCGACCACGTCCGGGTTGCCGCACGGGCAGCGGTGCGCGACGGCCCGCAGGCCGCGCGGCGGCCGGCCGAGCTGGGCGCGTACGGCGGCGATGTCGGCCTCGGTGGCGGGGGTGTGCTGTGGTGTGGAGTCCATGAGCCGTTCTGCGTGGGTGCGGGCGGTTCGGTGGTCGGGGCGGGGCGGCGGTCAGTGCCGGGGGGCCGCGGCCGCGTCGGCCTGGTCGACGCCGTCCCACAGGTTGTCGTACCACGGGCGGTGCGCGGCCGCCTCGTCGGTGGCGCGGCGCTCGGCCGCCGGGTCCGGGTCGGCGGTGGGCGCGGGGCCCGCGACGGCGTACCCGGTCTCGCCGGGCAGCACGTAGTGCAGGTGCTCGCGGGCCTGGGCCCTGACGTAGTCCGGGTCCTGCCAGCGGGCCTTCTCCTCGCGCAGCTGCTCGACCTTCCGCTCGGCCTCCTGGGCCTGGCGGCGCTGGTCGGCGATGTCCGAGCGCTGCGCGATGTACTGCCGCATCGGGTAGGCGAGCGCGACGACCAGGGCGCACAGCACGAGGGCGAGCAGCGCGGCGCGGCCGGTGAGCTTGTTGCGCCGCACCGGACGCCGGGACGCCGCCCGGTAGACCCGCGCCTGCGCCTCCTGGCCGATGGCCTTCAGCCGGGCCGCGGTGGAGAACCGATCCGCCCCCACGCCGTGACTCCCCTCGCCGTCATGATGCCGTGCCGGTGGTCATGCCGGTACGTCCCCGCCCACGGTACGGGACCGGGTGCGGGGACGTACGGAGGCGGGGGCCGTGAAGCCCGCCGGGGTCGGCGCGGTCAGCCCTTGAAGCGGGGGAACGCGCTGCGGCCGGCGTACACCGCCGCGTCGTCGAGGATCTCCTCGATGCGCAGCAGCTGGTTGTACTTGGCGACGCGCTCGGAGCGGGCCGGGGCGCCGGTCTTGATCTGGCCGCAGTTGGTGGCGACGGCCAGGTCGGCGATGGTGACGTCCTCGGTCTCGCCGGAGCGGTGCGACATCATGCACTTGTAGCCGTTGCGCTGGGCCAGCTCGACGGCGTCCAGGGTCTCGGTGAGCGAGCCGATCTGGTTCACCTTGACCAGCAGGGCGTTCGCCGTGTCGTTGTCGATGCCCTTCTGGAGCCGCTCGGGGTTGGTGACGAACAGGTCGTCGCCGACGATCTGCACCGTGCTGCCGAGCTTGTCGGTGAGGACCTTCCAGCCCGCCCAGTCGTCCTCGAACAGCGGGTCCTCGATCGAGACGAGCGGGTAGGCGGCGACCAGCTCCTCGTAGTACTCGGTCATCTCGGCGGCCGAGCGGTCCTTGCCCTCGAACTGGTACTTGCCGTCCTTGTAGAACTCGGAGGCGGCCACGTCCAGCGCGAGCGCGACGTCCTGGCCGGGGGTGTAGCCGGCCTGCTTGATGGCCTCGATGATGAGGTCGAGCGCCTCGCGGTTGGAGCCGAGGTTGGGCGCGAAGCCGCCCTCGTCGCCGAGGCCGGTGGACAGGCCGCGGGACTTCAGCACGGCCTTGAGGGTGTGGTAGACCTCGGCGCCCCAGCGCACGGCCTCGGAGAACGACTCGGCGCCGACCGGCGCGATCATGAACTCCTGGATGTCGACGTTGGAGTCCGCGTGCGAGCCGCCGTTGAGGATGTTCATCATCGGGACCGGCAGGACGTGCGCGTTCGGGCCGCCGAGGTAGCGGAAGAGCGGCAGGTCGGACGCCTCGGAGGCGGCGTGCGCGACGGCCAGCGAGACGCCGAGGATGGCGTTGGCGCCGAGCGAGGACTTGTCCGGGGTGGCGTCCAGGTCGAACATCGCCTGGTCGATCAGCCGCTGCTCGGTCGCGTCGTAGCCGACCAGCTCCGGGCCGATCTGCTCGATGACGGAAAGGACGGCCTTCTCGACGCCCTTGCCCTGGTAGCGGTTCTTGTCGCCGTCCCGCAGTTCGAGGGCCTCGAAGGCCCCGGTGGAAGCGCCGGAGGGAACCGCGGCGCGACCCGTGCTGCCGTCGTCGAGGCCGACCTCGACCTCGACGGTGGGGTTGCCTCGCGAGTCGAGGATTTCCCTGGCTACGACGACGTCGATGGACGGCACGTTGTCTCCTTCTGAGATGTCTTCTCGTCTTTATCGGGACGAGCCTAACCGGCTTCCGGGCCCGCGACGGCCCCCGGCCCGACCCCTGAGACGCCAATACGCCGACCGGGCCCGCGCGGGGGAGGCGCGGGCCCGGTCGGAGCGGTGGGGCTGTCTTTCCTACGGCTGTGCCCTGCGGCTCAGCGCAGGTGCAGGTGCTGACCCGGGTAGATCAGGTCGGCGTGCTTGACGGTGTCGTGGTTGAGCGCGAAGAGCTTCTTCCAGCCGCCGTGGACGTGGTGCGCGGCGGCGATCTTCGACAGGCTGTCGCCCCGCACCACCGTGTACGGGCCGTCGCCCTTGGGGATGCTGGTCGGCGTGGCGTGCCGGACCGGCGCCGGGGCGCTGTGCTTCGTGGCGGTGTGCGTCGCACTGGAGGTGCTGGCGGCCTTCGACGAGGTGGAGCTCGACGAGCCGGACGGGTTGATGTCGGGGGACGGGCCGCCCGCGGTCAGGCCGCCGGCGCCGGCGCAGGACCAGGCGCCCGGACCCTGCATGGCGAGCAGCTTCTCGGCGACGGCGATCTGCTGGTCCTTGGTGGCCAGGTCGGCGCGGGGCGCGTACTGCAGGCCGCCGGCGCCCTCCCAGCTGCTCTGGGAGAACTGGAGGCCACCGTAGTAGCCGTTGCCGGTGTTGATGGACCAGTCGCCGCCGGACTCGCACTGGGCGACCTTGTCCCAGGTGGCGACGGAGGCGGCCGAGGCCGAGGTGGAGGCGATCAGCGGCACGGTGATCGCGGTGCCCGCGACTCCGGCGAACGTGGCGATACGGACAAACCTCTTCGAGGCACGACGGTGCTTACCCATGTTGTTTCAGCCCTCACCGACGCCTACGAGGTCAGCTGTCGGGTTCGGACGTGAGTTGCCCGGCCGGCCCGCGTACTGCGGTATGCCGGCTTCACCCCGAGCCGGACCGTGGCTGCCGCGGGTGGCGCGTGCCGGGAGTTCTCCCGGGCCTGCGGTCCCTGCGGCCGGTCCGGCGGAAGACGTTGGGTCCCCCGCTCCTGCCTGCGGCGCTTTCGCGTCGACTGTTCCCGTAGGGCGGCGGCAGGACTCGGCGTTCCGCTCCGGCGGGGCTCGCTGTGGCGAGCGATAAGACGTTAAGCACACCACCCGGTGTTGTTCAAACATTCCGATTTCGGACACCAACTGCGGGCGACTCACTCGGCGGGTGGACATCGGCGCAGGTCGGAGGGCTCGATCTCAGCGCTCCGCGAGCAGGCGGTCACAGCGGCCCGCGAGACGCTTGTCACATCCCGCGAGGCGGCCGGGAGTTGATACGTCCGGTTTGTCACCGGACCGCCACGCGCCCTTGTCTCAGCCGAGGTTGAGGATCTGTCCCGGTTTGATGAGATTCGGGTCGTCCCCGATGACCTTGTGGTTGGTCTCGAAGAGCTGATGCCAGCCGCCGTCGACGTGACGGGCGACCGCGATGCCGGCGAGCGAGTCGCCGATGCCGACGGTGTAATTCTCCTGACCGCTGGTCCGGTTCGAGCCGGAAGCGCCCGAACTGCCGGATACGCCAGCAGTGTCGCCCTTGCCGGACTTCGTCCCGCTGTGAACGGAGTCGGGGTCGGTGGTCGAGTAGACCTCGGTACGGCTGGCCTGGTCGGCGGCGAGCAGCTCTTCGTCGGTCGGGGCGTACGGCTTGGCGTGCCGGCCCGAGCCGGTGCCGGTCGGGTCGGGGGTGACCGGCGTGGCGGGCGCGGTCGGGGTCCCCGGCGCGGACGCCGAGGGCGGCGTGCCACCGGGGCTCGTCGTGGGGGGCGTGGCGACCGGCGTGGTCGGGATGCCGGGCCCGCCCGGCACGGTCGCCGAGGGCGGCGTGCCCGGGTCCGTGGTGGGCGTGGTGGGGCTCGGCTGGATGCCGGTGGGGCCGGACGGGTCGGGGACCGGCGTGGACGTGTCGCCCGGGTCCACACCCGGCAGCCCGGTGTCCGTCAGCAGGCCGGTGTCGCCCTCGCAGCCCGGCCAGGCGTTCGGGCCGAGGTCGCGCAGCACGTTCTCGGCGATGGTGATCTGCTGGGCGCGGGTGGCCAGATCGGGGCGCTTGGCGTACGTGTCGCCGCCGTACTGGTCCCAGGTGTCCTGGGTGATGGCCAGGCCGCCGAAGAAGCCGTCGCCGGTGTCGGCGCTCCACAGGCCGCCGGTCTCGCAGATCGCGACCTTGTCCCAGGTGCTTGCCGTCGCCGCCTGCGCGGAGCCCGCGCCGAGCAGCGGCAGCGCGATTCCTGCGCCGGTCGCGGCCGCGGTGGCCACGGTCACCACGGCGGCAGGGGTCGGCCGGGGGCGTCGGTGCCGGCCGTTACCGGACGAGAGCATGCGGTCGCCTTTCGTATCTGCCGTACGCGCCCCGCGGTGGGCGGCCGCTGTGCCGGGTGCGGCCGTTCCGCGCTGGATCGAGGCGGCGCGTCCCGCGAGCCGTGCGTGCCTCGCGTTGACCGCAGAACGTAGCGGTGTTGGCCAACGCATCACAAGTCGGTGTAGCGATCATCACGTCGGGGTCACGTTGTTGACACTCCGTCAATTGACCGCGGCCACCTCGGGCGTGAACTCCACCGGCAGCGTCCGCAGTCCCCGCATGATCAGGCCGCCGCGCCAGCGCAATTCGGTCGGATCGACGGCGAGCCGCAGGTCGGGAAGGCGGGTCAGCAGCGCGGCGAGGGCGGTCCTGGCCTCCAGCCGGGCGAGCGGGGCGCCGAGGCAGTAATGGATGCCGTGCCCGTAACCGAGGTGGGGATTGTCACGGCGGGCCAGGTCCAGAATGTCCGGGTCCGCGAACCGCGCCGGGTCGCGGTCGGCGGCGGCGAGCACCACGAGCACCGGGTCGCCCGCGCCGATCCGCCGGCCGCCGACGGTCAGCGGCTCGGTGGCGTAGCGCCAGGTGGCCAGCTCCACCGGGCCGTCGTAGCGCAGCAGTTCCTCGACGGCGGTCGTCCAGCAGCGCGCTCTCCCGCGGGTCGCCGGCGAGCGACTCCTGGAGGGCGGCGCGCTGGGCCGGGTGGTTCAGCAGGGTGTGGACACCGTTGCCGATCAGGTTGACGGTGGTCTCGAACCCCGCGAAGAGCAGGATGAACGCCATGGCGGCGGCCTCCTTCTCCGTCAGGTGCTCGCCGTGGTCGCTCGCCCGGATCAGCTCCGAGATCAGGTCGTCGCCGAGGTCCGCGCGGCGACGGTGGATCAGCTCCACCAGGTAGCCGCGCATCCTCTTCACCGAACGGGCCACCCCGCCGCGCGGGCCGGCGCCCTGACCCGGTTTGACGTGACGCATCATCATCGCGGCCCAGTCGCGGAAGTCGTCCTGGTCCTCGGGCGGGACGCCCAGCAGGTCGCAGATGGCGTAGATGGGGAGCGGAAAGGCGAAGTCGTGGATGAGGTCCGCCTCGCCCTCGGCCGCGAAGGCGTCGATGAACCGGTCCGTCAACTGGCGTACCCGCGGCTCGAACCGGGCCACCGTGCGCGGGGTGAACGCCTTCGACACCAGGCGGCGCAGCCGGGTGTGGTCCGGCGGGTCGATGTTGAGCAGATGCGTCATCAGGTCGGCGTCGCGCTCGCCGGGGATGCCGGTCCTGCCCTTGGCCCGCGCCTCCCCCGCGTGGTGCACCGGGTTCTTGCTCAGCCTGCCGTCCGCCAGCGCCTCGCGCGCGTCCGCGTACCGCGTCACCAGCCACGCCCCGACCCCGCTGGGCAGCGTGGTCCACCGCACGGGGGCGTGCTCGCGCAGCCAGGCGTAGGCGGGGTACGGGTCGGTGGCGAACTCCCACGAGAAGAGTTCGGGCATGGCCGCGGGCGCCGGCTGCCGGGGCTGCTCGGGTGTGCGGCGGGGGTTGCGGGGGTTGCGGCGGGTGCGCGGCGTGGGCCGGGCAGGCGGGGCGGTCGGGGTCCGCAGGGTCCACGGGGGGCACGGGGTCGGTCACCGTCCGACCGTATCCGGCTGCGCCCCGGGGCCGAGGGCGGGGCGCGGGGGCCCCGGGCCGAAGGGGCTACGGGGGTGGGCGGTGCCGGGTGCGTGCGCGGCGGGCGCGCACACGGCGGGGTGCGGGGCGCCCGGGCCTGACGCGGCGCGGGCTCACGGCGGTGCGTGCTCACGGGGTGCGGGCTCACGCGGGTGCGGGCGGCGGCCTCCGCGAGCACGTCCCGGCAGAGGCGGTCGGACCGGCGGGTGGTCTCCGGCAGCCGGAACCGCGGGGCCAGGGCGAGCACATGGGCGCAGGCGGTGGCCAGGTCGACGCGATGGCCCGTGGAGACGTAGACGGGTTTGACGCCGGTCTGCGTGCGCAGGGCGCGGCCCACGGTCTCGCCGCCGTCGGTCAGGTCGGCGTGGGCGCCGCGCTCGGCGCTGAGGGCGGCCGGGTCGTGGCGGCCGGTGAACGGGGTCTTGGCCACCCCGGCCGTGGGCAGGCCGGTGAGGACGCCCAGATGGCAGGCCAGGCCGAACCTGCGTGGGTGCGCCAGTCCGTGGCCGTCGCAGAGCAGCAGGTCGGGCACGGTCTCCAGGGCGCGCAGGGCCTCCACGAGCACGGGCAGCTCACGGAACGCGAACAGCCCCGGCACGTAGGGGAAGGTGGTGCGGCCGGTGGCGGTCGCGCTCTCGACCACGGCGAGGGTGGCCGTGTCGACCACGACGACCGCGGCCGCGACGAGGTCGCCGGTGCCGCGCCCGTCGCCCGCGTAGGCGACGTCGAGCCCCGCGACGTGCCGGGGCGCCGCCGGGCCGGGGCCGCGGTGGTCGGCGAGCGGCCGCAGCCGGTCCTGGAGGGCGAGCGCCGCGGCCTCGTCGGCGGGCCAGGCGTGCGGGACGTCGACGCGCATCGGACTAGCGGTCCCCGCCCGGTGCTCCGCCGTCGCCCCACGGGGTCGGGCCGCCGGTGCCGAAGGGGTCGTCCGGGCCGAACGGGTCGTCGGGATCGTCGACGTCGAACGGGTCGTCGGGGCCACCGGATTCACCCGTCCCGGCCGCCGTGTCGGCGCCTGTACGGCCGGCCGCCGCCCGCTCCACCTCCGCCTCGCGTATCGCCGTGCGGTAGCGGCGGGCGGCGTGCCGCAGGGCCGCCTCGGGGTCGATGCCCGAGGACTGGGCGGCGGCCGCCTCCGCGAGCAGATGGGCGCCGAGGGCGGTCTCGTCGTCGTAGAGGGGTGCGGGCGGGGAGACGGGGAGCGGCAGTCCGGCGTCCCGCGCGCGCCCGGCGAGCTTCGCCGCGAGCGCCAGCGCCGGGGAGGCGAGCGGCACCCCGTCGGTCACGGACGCGCGCGCCTTCTCGACGGCCTTGAGCCGTACCCAGTTCGCCTGGACCTGCTCCGGGGTGAGCGCGACCTCGTCGCCGTAGATGTGCGGGTGGCGGTGGACGAGCTTGGCGACGAGGCCGGCGGCCACGTCGTCGATCCCGAACGGCTCGTCCGGGTCGCCCTCCGCGATCGACGCGTGGAAGACGACCTGGAGCAGCACGTCCCCCAGCTCCTCGCGGATCGCCTCCCGGTCGCCCTCCTCGATCGCCTCGACCAGTTCGTACATCTCCTCGATGCCGTACTTCGCCAGCTCCTCGTGGGTGCGGCGGCTGCTCCACGGGCACTCGGCCCTGATCCGGTCCATCACCTGGACCAGGTCGAGCAGCCGCGCGCCGGGCAGGTCGTACGAGCCGGGCAGCAGCTCCAGGTCGGGCATCGCGACCCGGCCCGAGCCGCCGAGCCGGGCCAGCTCGTCGGTGACGGCCGGGTCCGCGCCGCCGTCCGGCGGAAGGTAGACGACGGTACGGCCGCCCGCGGTCGCGTCCACCAGCTCCTGACCGGTGGGCGCCGTCAGCTCGACGGCGATCCCGGCCTCCCGCAGGTACGGGAGCTGGGGGTGGTCGGACTCGGCGCACAGCACGCGGTCGGCGCCGCGCAGCGTCTGCCACGCGGGCCAGGAGAGCTGGCCGGGCGCGACCCGGTGGCTGGTGGTGAGCAGCACCAGCCGGCCGGGGGCCGCGGCGTCGGGTTCGTCGTTCACCCCTTGAACGTACCCCGGACCACTGACAGCGTGATCACGCGATCCCGGTGGTGACCGCGTCGGTGTCGGAGGCGACCGGGGTCACGTTCTTCACCCACGGCTCGGCGGTCTTGCCGATGACCGCCTTCTTCGGGTCCCAGGTGCCGTAGCGCGGGTTGATCCGCACGCCGAGCGAGTCGGCGGTCTTGGAGAGCTGGGCGACCACCGCGGTCTGCCCGCCGTCGCTGCCGGGCTGGTAGCCCAGGTGCTGGATGAGCTTGCCGACCTCGACGTTGGTGCGGAAGAAGGCGTCGATGCCGGACGGGGCCACGCCGTACTGCTGGAGCAGCACCGTGTCGAGCTGCGTCTGGCTGCCGCCGAGCTGCTGGAGGGCCTGGGAGCGCTCCGTCTGCACCTCGCCCGCGGTGATGGTCAGCCCGGCGTCGGCGACGGCCCGGTCGATGACCTCCTGCTGCACCAGCGAACTGAGCGTCTGCGTGGGCAGGTCCGCGGGCTGCTGGGCCGCCTGCGCGCCCTGCTGCTGGGCCTTGTTCTGCGCGGTGCGCACCGCGTTCACCTGCGTCTGGAGCGTCGACTCGGTGATCCGGTGCTGACCGACGACCGCCGCTGCGCCGGCGTCGGCCGGTCCCGAACCGCACGCGGTCAGGGCCGGCGACGCGAGCAGCAGCCCGGCTGCGGCGATCGAGACAGCGGTACGGCGGCGGACCATTGGTGCCTCCTGGCGGGGAACGAACCTCGCGATGCTGGTGAGATGATCGCTCCTGAGGATATGGACCGGGGGGCACCTATATCCAGCACTCTGCCGAAGGTGATCGTGCAATACCGGCCGCCGGGCGCGGCCGTCCGGTCGGGGCCGGGGCCCGGCCGGACGGCGGGCCGCAGGTCAGCCCGTCGGCAGCGGCTGTTTCGGGCAGCCGTTCAGCACCGTGCGCATCGCGTCCTTCTCCGCGGAAGTCACCCACAGTCCGTACTTCTTCTTGACCGCCACCTGACGGGCCACGTACGAGCAGCGGTACGCCTTGTTCGGCGGCAGCCAGGTGGCCGTGTCGCCGTCGCCCTTGCGGCGGTTGGTGGACGAGTCGACGGCCAGCAGGTTCAACGGGTCGTTGGCGAAGTCCTCCCGCCGGTTCGCCGGCCATGTCTGGGCGCCCTTCTGCCACGCGTCGGACAGCGCCACGGCGTGGTCGATGTCCACCTTGCTCGCCCCGCGCCGGTAGACGATCCGCGAGCCCGTGTACGGGTCGGCGAGGGTGCCGCCGGTGACGATGCAGTCCTGGGTGCCGGAGCGGTACGAACGCTGCGTCAGGTCGCGGTGGAGTATGTCGTCTCGGGTGTCGCAGTGGTTGTGGTCGACGTCCGCCCACGCGGGCCCGAACTTCTCCCGCGTGTAACCCGTCTTCGGCGCCCGGCCCTTGACCGGCAGGGCGTCGGCGGCGGCGAGCGCGCTGCCGTGCCCGGCGGCCGGCCCGCTCGCGCCGCTGGAGGCGCCGGTCGGGGGGCTGCTGGGCGCCCCGACCGTGGTGTTCTTGCAGCCCGCCGCACCGAGCGCCACGGTGAGCACCGCGGCGCAGGCGAGGGTCCGGGATATCCGTCTGTCCATGCACGCACCTCGGAAGTGGTCGTCGGGGAGCGCCACCCGCCCCCGCCTATCCCTGAACCTGCCCCAGCCAGGCGAGAGTACGGCGCACCTCCGCCGGAAACGGGTGGTGGGGGCCGTGCACCCGGTCCGCGTCGTACAGCAGCCGGGTCAGCACCTCGCGCGCGGTGCGCCGGTCGCCGACCGACAGCAGCAGGTGGCCGATCCGGCGCCGGATGTCGAGCGGCGGCCCGGGGTCGGTGGCCGCGTACCGCTCGAAGTACGGCAGCAGCACCCGGTACTCGGTCAGCGCCGCCGTGGCGTCGCCCAACTGCTCCAGGCACTGCGCCGCCTCGTACCTGAACCGGAGCGCCTGCCGGTCCGCCCCGCCGTACTGCGACGCGAACTCCTCCGACAGCCGCCGCAGTTCGGGCAGCGCCCGCCGGTACTGGCCGTCCTCCATCAGCGTCGCCGCGTACTGCTTGCGCAGCGCCCGCAGCACCGGCGAGTGCGCGCCGTGCTTCTCGGCGGCGGCCGGGATGATCCCGCCGAGCATGTCCACGGCCTGGGTGATCCGGCCCGCGTCCAGCAGCCGCTTCACCTCGTCGACGGCCGCGGCCAGGTCGGCGCCCGCGGGCGCGGTGGCCGGGGCGGGCACGGGCCGTTCGGCGGGCGGCGCGGGACGGTCCGGCCACGGCGCGTGCGGGCGCAGGAACGGCCGGGTGGGGTCCATCGGGCCGAGCGGCGCGTGCTGGGCGGCGCCGGGCGAGGGCAGCAGCGCGGCCAGCTCCCGGTAGACGTCCTGCCCGCCGGCCGGGCGGTGCTGCGGGTCCTTGGCCAGCAGCCGCAGCACCAGCGACTCCAGCGGCTCCGGCACCTCCGGGCGAAGCTGGCGCAGCGGCGCCGGCGCCTCGTACAGGTGGCGGTGGAGCACGCCCAGCGCGGTGGCGCCCGCGAACGGCACGTTCCCGCTGACCAGTTCGTGGAGCAGCACCCCCAGCGCGTACAGGTCGGTACGCGGGCCGACCGCGCCGCCCATCGCCTGCTCCGGCGCCATGTAGGCCGGGCTGCCGATCGGCGAACCGGTGTGCGTCAGCCGGGTGGTGTCGGTGTCCATCACGGACGCGACGCCCAGGTCGAGCACCGTGACCGTGCCGTCCGGCTTGATCATCACATTGCGCGGCTTGAGGTCGCGGTGGACGATCGGCACGGCGTGCACGGCGGAGAGCACCGCGCACAACTGCGCCGCCACCGCCACCGCCCACTGCCACGGGTACGGGTCGTGCTCGGCGAGGTGGTCGCCGAGGTCGGCGCCCTCCACGTACTGCATCACCAGGTACAGCTCGTCCTCGTCCGCGCCCGCGTCGTGCACGGTGACCAGGCCCGGGTGGTCGACCTGCGCGGTGACCCGGCACTCCCGGTCGAACCGCTGCCGCAGCTCGGTGACGTCCTCCCCGCCGGCGACCTTGTCGGGCCGCAGCAGCTTCACCGCCACTCTGCGGTCCAGCCGCCGGTCGTACGCGGTCCACACCTGGCCCATGCCGCCCTGGCCGATGATGGTGGCCAGCTCGTACCGTCCGGCGATGAGCCGACCGATCACCGGCCCTGCTCCTTGCGGAGGTAGTCGCTCAACTCGTCCAGCTCCGCGCGGACCTGGTCGATCCGCGGCCCGGCGGTCGGGGTGGGTGCGCCCCGCGGCGGGGCCGGCGGCGCAGTGCGCGGTGCGGTCGCGGGCGCCGCGGGCGGCGGTGTCCGCCCGGATATCGGCGCGGGCGCGGCGTACGCCTGGCCCGCCGGGTAGCCCGGCCCCGGGCCGTGCCCGGACGCGCCGGATATCGGGCCGGTCACGTACGGGTTGGGCTGTGCGTACCCGGGTGTCCAGGCCCCGGGGCGCTCCGCGTGGGTCCTGCGGATGTCGGCGACCAGGAAGTACACCGCCGTGCCGAACATGCACAGGAACATCAGCGTGGCGCCGGTGTTCGCCTGCCAGTCGTTGGCGTTGTCGTCCCGGGAGAACGCGAAGCAGGTGAAGGACACGATCGCCGTGCCCGCGGCGACCGCGAGCATCAGCCAGTCGAACGAGCGCCGGCGCAGCACGGCCAGCCGCAGCATCGACACCCAGGCGAGCAGTCCGAAGGTGACCACGGGCAGCGGCGGTGAAGAGCACGCGCAGCCCGACGACCACCCCGGGCTTGCTGGGCTGGGGCGGCGGCAACGCCTGGCCTGGGCCGTACATCGCATGCTCCTGGACGTCGAAACGGTATGCCGGTGTGACGAGTCGTCGCTCTCCCGCGGTTCCACCGGTGTGCGGACGCCGGTCCCCACGCGTCGATGGACGTACCGCGAGCGTATCGGCCGGAGCGGACAGCCGTCCCCCGCTCCCGCACCACCTGTGGATAACTATTCGGGGCGCGATGCCCCCGGCCGCACGGTCCCGTCGGTCAGCCCGTCGTGCAGCCCCTGGACGAGCCGTGCGCCGAGCAGTGACGCCTGGCGCAGGGCCTCCTCGAACCCGGCGAGGGTGCGGAACCGCTCGCCGTACCGCCGCTGGTCGGCCGGCGGCAGGCGCGGGACCTGGAGCCGCCGCACGTCGAGCCGGGTGGCGGTGGACGCGTAGCTGCTGGCCTGCCGGTTGTTGGCGGTGCCGCGCAGGAAACCGGCCAGGAACCACGGGTCGAGGGCGTCGGTGTCCGGCCGCAGCAGGTACAGGTTGCGGCCGAGCGCGGCGCCGGCCGTCTCCTCGTCCACCACCCGGGCCACCGCGCCCCCGCCCAGGACCGGCACCACCACGTCCCCGGGCTCGGTGAGCACCGGTTCCTCAGCGGGCGCGCCGGGCGGGGCCGCCGGGAGCATCCCGGTCGGGCCGCCACCCCCGATCACGTCGTGCTCGGTGAGGACCGCGGGCGCCGGCCGGGGGCCGTCGTGCACGGCGGTGCCCGCGCCGCCCGCTTTCAGCAGCACCGCGCCGGCGCGGGCGAGTTCGCCGACGGTGGTGCTCGGCCAGTGGGCGGGCTCACCGGTCTGGCTCGCGGTCGGGGTCAGCTCCGCGGTGCGGCGCAGGGTCTGCGCCAACCGGTCGCGCACCGCGTCCAGTTCGGCGGCCCCGCTCGCGGTCGCCGGTGGCGGCAGGTGCCGGGCGGGGGCCAGGTCCACGTCGTCGTCGAGGAGTTCGATGACCGGGACCACCCGGCTCGTGCCCGGCCGGGCCTCGGTCGTGCCGTGCCGGTCGAAGGCGTGCCAGGCGTCGAGCACGGCCTCGCGGACGGCGTGCCAGGGGGCTTTGTCCGCGCCGTGGGCCGGGACCGAGGCGGCGTCCACGAGCAGCAGGTGCGGGGCGGGCCGCGCGTCGGCCGCGGGCCGGCGCAGCACCCACAGGTGCAGCGGGATGCCGTACGGGGGCGCGGCCCCCGCGGGCAGCGCGATCACGGCGCGCAGGGCGCCCCGGCGCAGCAGGTCGGCCCGGATGCGGCGGCCCGAGCGGCGGGAGGCCGCGGCGGGCGGCATCAGCATCACCACGGTGCCGCCGTCGCGGGCGTGGGCCAGCGCGTGCTGGAGCCAGGCGAGCTCCGATTCGGTACGGGCCGGGAAGCCGTACTCCCAGCGCGGGTCGTAACCCAGCTCGTCGTGGCCCCAGTTGCGGTCGTTGAACGGCGGATGGCACAGCACCGTGTCGACCTTCAGCACCGGGAACGCGTCGCGGCGCAGGCTGTCGGCGGTGCGGACCCGGATGCGCACGGTCGGGTCGGTGGCGAGGGCGAGCCGCAGCGCGGTGAGCCCGGCCAGCTCCGGATCGGACTCCTGCGCGTCGACCGACTCGGTGGCGGCCGCGGCGCGCAGCAGCGAGCCGGTGCCGCAGGCGGGGTCGAGCACGCTGTCCGGCGGTGCCCCGGCCAGCTCGGCCATCAGCTCGGCCGGGCCGTGCGGGGTGAGGGTGAACTGCCGCGGGTTGGCGTCGAGATAGCGGCCGAGCAGGAATTCGTACGCCTGCCCGGGCCCGGTCTCCTCGGCCAGTTCGGCGGCGCCGCGCAGCAGCGGGACGGCGGTGTCGAGGGTCGCGGGCAGCCGCACCGGATGCCGGTCGCCGAGCCGGGCCGACAGGGCGGAGTCGAGGTCGGCCGGCAGTCGCTCGGCCATCTCGACGTCGGACGCGGCGCTGTAACCGACGATCAGTCCGGGCCGCTCGCGGAAGAGCAGCATCAGCGAGCCGGCCAGGTGCAGGGCCGCCGCGGTGCCCTCCGGGTGGCCGTCCGCCCGCTGCCACACCCGCTCGCGCAGCGGGACCGCGTGCAGCTTGTTCTGCTCCAGCAACCAGCGCTCGATCGCGGAGAGTTCGAAGGTCGGACTGGTGTCGGTGCCGCCGACCGGCAGCGGGAAGTCGCCGTGCCTGCGCCGCCAGTTGCTCACCGCGGCCCGTCCGACCCCGGCCAGCCGGGCGATCGCCGCCGCGGTCACCTCGCTCGAATCCTCGGTCACGGCCCGCTCCTCTCCCCGTCGGCCGCCGGGCGCCTTCCCGCGCTCGCGTCCGCTTTTCTCCGCTTTCATCCACGCGTACGTCCCGCGCGATTTCGAGCATACCCAGCACACATCGTTGAACCACTTCACGGCGTGAACTTCACTCGTTCGTGAAGTCATGTTGACTCGGTTCACAGCTCATGCTGTCATTGACTCATCGATCACCGGACGGGCGGCCGACGCACAGCGACCGTGCCCCCTCCCCTTTTCCGGAAGGCACTCCCATGCGCCAGCACCTCATCCGCCGCGGCACGGTCGCCGCACTGTGCGCTCTCGCGGCTCTGGGCCTGACCGCCTGCCAGGGCAAGGGCACGGCGAGCGGCAAGGACGGCTCCGCCTCCGCCGGTCCGCGGTCCCACGCGAGCGCGGCCAAGGACCCGGCCCCGCCGCTGACCGGCACCCAGCTCACCGGGAAGCTCGCGCCCGCCTCCTTCTTCTCCTCCGACCTCGCCATCGACCCCTCGGCCACGCAGGACACCGGCGGCTCCTACACCCGGGCGTCCTCGAAGAGCCCGGCGCAGCCGGACTGCGGGCGGCTCGACACCACCTCGTGGATAGGGATCACCGGCGTCACCGGCGTGTCCTTCACCCAGCAGGACCGGCTCGACAAGAAAGCGGAGAAGGAGGTCTCGCAGGAGATCGACGTGTTCACGGGCGGGACCGCGGCGCAGGTGTTCGGCACGCTCGCCAAGGTCTCCGACGTGTGCCCCTCTTTCACCGACTCCGACACGCGGTCGAAGGTGACTGTCTCCGAGAAGCCGCTCGCGGGCGTCGGGGACAAGGCGTGCGTCATCACGCTGACCTCGCCCGCCTGGGACTCCGGCACGACGCTGATCGCCTCCCGGGTGGGCACCGCGGTGGCCACCGTGCTGGTCAGCGACACGGGCAAGGACCACGGCATGGGCACCGCGCAGAAAGTGGTGCGGCACATATCCGGCGGGCTGAAGGGCAAGGAGTAAGGAGCCGGCTCCCCGGGTGCGGCGGTCGGCCGTCGACCGGCGGGTTCCGGACAGCGGAGGCGGCGGCGTCGCACGGGTCCCACAGGCACAGCGTCGTCCCGTATCTTTTCCGGGGGACCCCGACCCCGCTTCCACGGGAGGACGACGATGGACAGGGCCGAGGCCGTCATCCCGGCGCAGGACAGCAGAGCCGCGCAGAGCGCGGGGGCGAAGGAGCCGGCGACCGCCCCGGGACGCCGGTTCCGGTCGCCCGGAGCGCGCCTGGACCCGTACCTGCTGGCGGCCGTCTTCTTCGCCGCCTACACGGCGCTGTCGGTGACCCGCTACCGGCAGATGCTCACCATGTCCTGGGACCTGGGCATCTTCGAGCAGGCCGTCAAGTCCTACGCGCACCTGCACGCGCCGGTCGCGGACCTGAAGGGGCCCGGGTTCAACATCCTCGGGGACCACTTCAGCCCGATCACCGCGCTGATCGCCCCGTTCTACCGGGTCTTCCCGACACCGGTGACCCTGCTGGTCGCCCAGGCGCTGCTCTTCGCGGTGTCGGTCATCCCGGTCACCCGGGTGGCCGGGCACCTGCTCGGACGGGGGCGCGGGCTGGCCGTGGGGGTGGCGTACGCGCTGTCGTGGGGGGTGCAGAAGGCGGTCCAGTTCGACTTCCACGAGATCGCGTTCGCCATGCCGCTGCTGGCCTTCTCGCTGGAGGCCGTGCTGCGCAGGCGGTGGGCGGCGGCGATGTGGTGGGCGGTGCCGCTGGTCTTCGTGAAGGAGGACATGGGTGTCACGGCCGCCGCGATCGGTGTGATCGTGTGGTGGCGCACCCGGACCGAGCCGGAGCCGCAGATCCCGGACGCGGCGGTGGCCGCGGCCGAGGAGACGGACCCGGCGGGCGCGGCCGTCCCGGCGGTGTCGCGGACCGCCGAAGCGGCGGACGGGGCGCCGAGCGGCGCGGAGGCCGAGGACACGGCGCAGGAGCAGCTGACCGACGCGGTGCGGTACGGGCCGTGGGCGGTCGGGCTGACCGCTTTCGGGGTCGCGATGTCGGCGCTGGCGTTCGGGGTGATCATCCCGGCGTTCAACAGCGCGGGCGGGTACGACTACTGGAACAAGCTCAACGGCAACGGGGCGCCGATGCCGGGCCACATCCCGTTCGGCACGGCGATCCACACCCTGCTGTGGATTCTGCTGCCGACCAGCGGGCTGCTGGCGCTGCGGTCCCCGCTGCTCCTCGCGGCGCTGCCGACGCTCGGCTGGCGGTTCATCTCGCACGACGACCACTACTGGGGCACCGACTGGCACTACAGCGCCGTGCTGATGCCCGTGGTGGTGCTGGCGCTGGTGGACGCCGCGGTGCTGTCCCGCGACAGCGGACGGCCGTGGCTGCGGTCGTACGCCTCCGGGGCGCCCGCGGCGGCGGCCGGGGCGGCGCTGGCGCTGACCCTGACACTGCCTCTGTCGTCGCTGAGCCACTCGGCCACGTACAAGGTGGACACGCGCACGAAGGACGTGGAGCGGGTGCTCGACACGATCCCGGACGGCGCGACCGTGGAGGCGAACGTCGGGCCGATCAGCCGCCTGGTGAACCGCACGACGGTGTACTGGGTGGGCGACACCCTCGGGGTGCTGCCGCAGTACATCGCGATCGACAACAGCTCGGGCTGGGCCGGGGACCCGGTGACCTACGCCAAGCAGCTCCATCCGACGGCGACGTACGCGCAGGTCGCGGGTGCGGACGGGTACGTGGTGCTGCACCGCACCTGAGGTGCGGGCCGGACCGGGGCGCGCCCCGACACAGGGCTTGGCGTACGGCCCGCGTCGCGGCCCGGGACACCGCCCCGGGTGCGGCCGGGAGCGGCCGCTCAGTCCACCGGGTAGTCGACGTAGGCGAAGCGGCGGCTGTCGGGCGCCCAGCTGTTGACGTTGAGGCTGCCCTGGCCGCCGAAGAAGGCGAGGACGTCGCGGTGGCCGCCGCCGGCCGGGCCGGTGAGCCGCAGGACGACGTCGCGGTCGGCCGGGTGCCCCTGGGTGCCGGGCGGGAAGCTGATGTACAGCACGTGGCGGCCGTCGGGCGAGACGTGCGGGAACCAGTTGACGCGTTCGTCCGAGGTGAGCCGGGTGAGTTCGGAGCCGTCGGGCCGCATCCGGAAGAGCTGGGCGTGGCCGGGGACGGCGGCGCCGTGCTCGGAGTTGAAGAGGAGCCACTCACCGTCGGGGCTGAACTCGGGGCCGTCGGCGGGGGCCGGGCTGTCGGTGAGCCGGGTGTCGGGGCCGCCGGCGGAAGGCAGGGTGAAGATGTTGCGGTAGCCCCAGTCGTCGCCGTTCCAGGGTTCGACGCCGACGTAGGCCAGGGTGCGGCCGTCGGGCGAGACGCCGTGCAGGAAGTGCCGGAAGGGGCCGGGCGCCCGCTCGTTGGTGACCCGGCGGGCCGGGCCGCCGTCGAAGGGCACGGCGTGGATGTGCCCGTCGCCCGCCGAGAGGTAGAGCGTGCGGCCGTCGGGCGAGATGACGTGGTCGTTGTTGGCGTCGGTGATGCCGCCGGTGTCGATGAGCTCGGGCACCGTGCCGTCGCCGGAGGAGGCGTCGGCGGGGATGCGGAAGAGCAGGCCGTCGTGGTTGTAGACCAGCCACCGGCCGTCCGGCGACCAGTTGGGGGCCTCCAGGGCGCTGCCGGTGGTCTCGTGGACGAGCCTCGGCTCGCCGCCGTCGATGTCGGCGACCAGCAGCCGGGCCCGCCGGCCGGGGCCGAGCGGGCGGACGTCGGTGCCGGTCGCGGTGATCGTCATCCCGGCACACTAACGCGCCCCGCCCTGGCTGGGCGGGGCGCGTCGGGCCTGGACCCGTGGGGCCGGAAGGGGGTCAGGACGGATGGTGCGGGTGGAGAGCCGGGGTCAGCAGGACAGGTTGTTGCCCGCGGGGACGCCGAGGATGGAGGTGAAGTTCTCGTAGGCGTTGACGCGGTCCTGGACCTCGGCGGGGTTGCCGCCGTTGCACTCGATGCTGCCGTTGATGCTGCGGATGGTCTCGCCGAAGCCGGCGCCGTTGACCATGGCGTCGTGCGGGGTCATGGTGCCCGGTCCGGTCTGGGTGTCCCAGTACCACAGGCCGGTCTTCCAGGAGATCGCCGCATCGGTCTCGACGAGGCTGGGGTTGTCCAGCAGGTCGATGCCGAGCGCGTCGCCGGCCGCCTTGTAGTTGAAGTTCCAGCTCAGCTGGATCGGGCCGCGCCCGTAGTAGGAGTAGGTCCCGGCCGGGCAGCCGTAGGGCTCGGACGCGCAGTAGTTGCCGGACTTGTCGATCTCGGTGATGTAGACGAGTCCGCCGGTCTCGTGGCTGACGTTGGCGAGGAAGGCCGCGGCCTCCTGCTTCTGCACGGTGTCGCTGCCGGTGGTCGCGAAGCCCGGGTAGGCGCTGAGCGCCGCGGTGAGGCCGCTGTAGGTGTAGAAGGAGTTCCGGTTCGGGAACATCTGGTCGAACTGCGCCTCGGAGACGACGAACTGGCCGGAGCCGGGCGGCGTGGTGCCGCCGCCGGTCGAGCCGGTGCAGGAGTACGGGCTCCAGTACCAGGTGCTGATGGTGGGGTCGTAGCCCGGGTTGTCGTGCGTGGCGATGTAGAGGCTGCCGTTGGTGTACTTCACGATGTCACCGGCGACGTAGGACTGTCCCGCGACCCAGGCCGCGTAGTCGCAGCTGTCCCGGTCGAGCCGCCGGTGTCGCAGGTGCCCTGGTCGGTCCAGACGGTGGTGGTGCCGGGCGTCTCGCCCTGCGTCCACCACTGCGCCGACCAGTTGTGGCCGTTGTAGGAAGCACTCTGGCCGCCGGTGTAGACCGACGACGAACTCCAGGCGGAGGCGCAGGTCGCGGCGGAGGCCGTGGACGCCAGGGGGACGAGGATGGCGAGGCCGATGGCGACCGCGAGGGCGGTGAGGAAGGCGACGATGCGTTGTCTCGACACGTGACCACTCCTTGTGGGGGGTTGCGAAGTGGGACCGGGTCAGCACTCAAACGCATTGGTCTGGACCTGTCAAGGGTCCAGACCAATGCGCCTCCACAAAACGGTGGGGCGGCCCCCGAAGGGAGCCGCCCCGACCCGAACCGTCGCCGGCCGGCGCTAGTTGTCCAGGACCGTGGTGAGGAACTCCGCGGTCCACTGGAGGAGTTCGCGCCCCACCACCGGCTTGCCGCCGATCCGGGCGGTGGCCGGCCGCGGCACCAGCACCTGCCGGGTGGCGCTCTTGACGACCGAGCGCGGGTAGAGCCGGTTCAGCCGCAGCTCCTGCGACTCGCGCAGTTCCACCGGCCCGAACCGGACGCTGGCGCCCTGGAGGGTGATGTCGCTGACGCCGACCTTCCGGGCCAGCATCCGCAGCCCCGCGACCAGCAGCAGGTTCTCCACCGGCTCCGGCAGCTTGCCGTAGCGGTCGGTCAGCTCCTCGCGGACCGCGGCGATGTCGTCGTCGGAGTTGGCGGCGGCGATGGCGCGGTACGCCTGAAGGCGCAGCCGCTCGCCGGGCGCGTAGTCGTGCGGGACGTGCGCGTCCACCGGCAGCTCGATCTTCACGTCGAGCAGCGTCTCCTCCGGCTCGCCGCCCGTCTCCAGCGCGGAGCGGTAGTCCGCGACCGCCTCGCCGACCATCCGGACGTACAGGTCGAAGCCGACACCGGCGATGTGCCCGGACTGCTCGCCGCCCAGCAGGTTGCCCGCGCCGCGGATCTCCAGGTCCTTCATCGCCACGTACATGCCCGCGCCCATCTCGGTGTGCTGGGCGATGGTGGCCAGCCGCTCGTGCGCGGTCTCGGTCAGCGGCTTCTCCGGCGGGTACAGGAAGTAGGCGTAGCCGCGCTCGCGGGAGCGGCCCACCCGGCCGCGCAGCTGGTGGAGCTGGGACAGGCCGAAGGTGTCGCCGCGCTCGACGATGAGCGTGTTGGCGTTCGCGATGTCGATGCCCGACTCGACGATCGTGGTGGACACCAGGACGTCGAACCGCTTCTCCCAGAAGTCGACCACGACCTGTTCGAGCTGCGACTCGCCCATCTGCCCGTGGGCGGTGGCGATCCGCGCCTCCGGCACGATGTCGCGCAGCCGCGCCGCGGCCCGGTCGATGGACTCGACCCGGTTGTGGATGTAGAAGACCTGGCCCTCGCGCAGCAGTTCACGGCGGATGGCGGCGCCGATCTGCTTCTCCTCGTACGGTCCGACGAACGTCAGCACCGGGTGGCGCTCCTCGGGCGGGGTGGTGATGGTCGACATCTCGCGGATGCCGGTCACCGCCATCTCCAGGGTGCGCGGGATCGGGGTGGCGGACATGGTCAGCACGTCGACGTTGGCCCGCAGCTTCTTCAGCTGCTCCTTGTGCTCGACGCCGAACCGCTGCTCCTCGTCGACGATGACCAGGCCCAGGTCCTTGAACTTCGTCTCCGACGAGAACAGCCGGTGGGTGCCGATCACCAGGTCGACGCGTGCCGTCCCGCAGCCCCTCCAGCGTCGGCCTTCGCCTCGGTGTCGGTCTGGAAGCGGGACAGCGCCCGCACGTTGACCGGGAACTGCGCGTACCGCTCGGCGAAGGTGCCGATGTGCTGCTGCACGAGCAGCGTCGTCGGCACCAGCACCGCCACCTGCTTGCCGTCCTGCACCGCCTTGAACGCCGCGCGCACCGCGATCTCGGTCTTGCCGTAGCCGACGTCGCCGCAGATCAGCCGGTCCATCGGGACGGACTTCTCCATGTCCGACTTGACCTCGGCGATGGTGGTGAGCTGGTCGGGGGTCTCCGCGTACGGGAAGGCGTCCTCCAGCTCGCGCTGCCAGGGCGTGTCCGGCGCCGAAGGTGTGGCCGGGCGCGGCCATCCGCGCGGAGTACAGCCGGATCAGGTCGGCCGCGATCTCCTTGACCGCCTTCTTCGCGCGCGCCTTGGTCTTCGTCCAGTCCGCGCCGCCCAGCCGGTGCAGCGACGGCGCCTCGCCGCCGACGTACTTGGTGACCTGCTCCAGCTGGTCGGTGGGGACGAAGAGCCGGTCGCCGGGCTGGCCGCGCTTGGCCGGGGCGTACTCCACCACCAGGTACTCGCGGGTGGCGCCCTGGACGGTGCGCTGCACCATCTCGACGTAGCGGCCGACGCCGTGCTGCTCGTGCACGATGTAGTCGCCGCCGACCAGGGTCAGCGGGTCGATGGTCTTGCGGCGCCGCGAGGGCATCCGCCCCATGTCCTTGGTGGTCGAGCGCTGCCCCGACAGGTCGGTCTCGGTGAGCACCGCCAGTTTCAGCACCGGGTCGACGAAGCCGTGCTCCAGGGAGGCGGTCGCCACATGGACGACCGACGGGGCCAGGTCGGCCGGCGCGCCCGCCGAGCCGTCGGCGGAGGTCGCGGCGAGCCGGGCCGGCGATGCCCTCGCCGCCCAGCACCTCGACCAGCCGGGCGGCCGGACCGTGGCCCTCGGTGACGAACACCGTCCGCCAGCCCTCCGCCAGCCAGCCCTTGGTGTCGGCCAGCGCGCGGGCGGTGTCGCCGCGGTACAGCTCGGGCGCGTGCATGCCCAGCCGCAGCGTGTCGCCGAACTCCAGCTCCGGACCGATCATCCGGTCGCCGGCCGGGCCGCCGGACCGCCCGCCTCCTCGTCGGCGGCGAACGGGCTCACCGACCACCACGGCAGCCCCAGCTCGCGCGCCCGGTCCCGGACGTCCGCGATCGACCACAGCGAGGCCGCGCCCAGGTCGATCGGCGCCTCGCCGCCGCCCGCGGACGCCGCCCACGACGCCTCCAGGAACTCCTGCGAGGTCGCCACCAGGTCCGCGGCCCGGGTACGCACCCGCTCCGGGTCGCACACCACCGCCATCGAGCCCGGCGGGCAGCACGTCGAGCAGCAGCTCCATGTCGTCGACGAGCACCGGCGCGAGGGACTCCATGCCCTCCACGGCGATGCCCTCGGCGATCTTGCCGAGCAGTTCGACCAGCTCGGGGTGCTCGACGGCCAGCTCCGCGGCCCGCGCCCTGACCTGCGTCGGTCAGCAGCAGCTCCCGGCAGGGCGGCGCCCACAGCCCGTGCTCGGCGACTTCCAGGGAGCGCTGGTCGGCGACCTTGAAGTAGCGGATCTCCTCGACGTCGTCGCCCCAGAACTCCACCCGCAGCGGGTGCTCCTCGGTCGGCGGGAAGACGTCGAGGATGCCGCCGCGCACCGCGAACTCGCCGCGCTTCTCGACCAGTTCGACCCGGGCGTAGGCGGCCGCGGCCAGCCCTTCGCACCACCTCGCCGAGGTCGGCGCTCTGCCCGCTGCGCAAGCGCCACCGGCTCCAGGTCGCCGAGCCCCTTGACCTGCGGCTGGAGCACCGAGCGGATCGGCGCCACCACCACCTGCACCGGGCCGGCCGTCACGTCGCCGGCCAGCGGGTGGGCCAGCCGCCGCAGCACGGCCAGCCGCCGCCCGACGGTGTCGCTGCGCGGCGACAGCCGCTCGTGCGGCAGCGTCTCCCAGGCCGGGTACTCCGCCACCCCGTCCGGCGGCAGCAGCGAGCGCAGCGCGGCGGCGAGGTCCTCGGCCTCCCGGCCGGTCGCCGTCACCGCCAGTACGGTGCGGCCGGCGCGGGCGGCCAGGGCGGCGACCGCCAACGGGCGGGCGGCGGGCGGACCGACCAGGTCCACCAGCGGCCGGGCGCCGGAGGCGGCGGCCTCCACCGCCTCGGCGAGGGCGGCGTCCTCGACGACGACGTCGACCAGACCGTTCAGACTCATCAGGGTTCCGTCCAGGAGGCGAGGCGACAGCGGACCGGGCGCGCGAACGCGCGGCACGCGGCCCCTCGGGGCGCGTGCCGACCGCTCGCATCGCTCGTACGACCAGCGGCACCGCGTACGGGGAAACCGCACCGCCCGGGCGGGTGCCGGTCCCGGGCAACGCGAACCGCCCGACACGTGTCACGGGCCGGGGGTCCCTCCAGCGTACGACGTACCGGTGACCCACACCGCCGCACGGCTGACACTCGCCGCCGCACGGCCCTACCGCGGGTAAGAACACGGCTCCTTACTGCTACGTTGCCCCCTTCGGTGCCGGCCCACGGGGACCGGGCAGACCGACGGAAGGGGAGGGTCCGTGCAGTCATCATCACCCGCCAGACCTCACACGAGGGACAGGGACCGTACAAGACGCAGGCGCGACACCGGCCGCGGACGGCAGCCGGCGGGACGCGCCAGGGCCGTGGTGGTCGCCGCGCTGACCGCGGGGTCGCTGGCCTGGGGCGGATGGGCCCAGGCGGCGCCGACCGCCCAGGCCGGCAACTCCGGCGGCCCGGCCGGCGCGCGTACGGCGGCGGCCCCGGCCGGCGCGTCCGGCGCGCTCCAGCGGGACTTCGCGGCGGCCGCCGGGGAGTTCCACGTGCCCGCCGGCGTCCTCATGGCGGTGGCCTACCACCAGACGCTGTGGGACACCCACGGCGGTCAGCCCAGCACCACCGGCAACTACAACGTCATGGGCCTGACCCACGTGTCCACTGCCACGCTGCGGACCGCCCAGGCCGGCCCGGAGACCGGCCAGCGCGGCGACGGCGGCCCCGCGGCCCCTCCCGCGCGGTCCACCGCACCCGGGGCCCGGTCGGGCACGTCGACGTCGACCGGCAGCGGCAGCGCCACCTCGGCCGACGGCAGCACCGCGACCAGCACCGCGGCCACCACCGACCCGGCCGCGTACCGCACTCTGGACGCCGCCGCGGCCCTCACCGGCGCGCCCGCCTCCGCCCTGCGCACCGACCCCCGCCAGAGCATCCGCGGCGGCGCCGCCCTGCTCGCCCACTACGAGCGGCAGCTCACCGGCTCCCTGCCGGCCGACCCGGGCTCCTGGTACGCGGCGGTCGCACGTTTCAGCCAATCCACGGACGCCCAGGGCGCGAGCCAGTACGCCGACCGCGTCTACGCCACGCTCAAGGCGGGCGTCTCGCGCACCACCGACACCGGCCAGGTCGTGACGCTCGCCGCCGACCCCGCCGTCGTCCCGCGGACCTCCGCCGTCCGCAGCCTCGGCCTGGGGTCGGCGACCGCGGAGGCACGCGGCGAGACCAGCCCGCGCGCCGACGGCCGCGCCACCCCCGCCGCGACCCCCAGCCCCGAGTGCCCCTCCGGCCTGACCTGCAACTTCGTCCCGGCCGCGTACAAGCAGAACAGCACGACCGACAAGTCGAAGTACGGCAACTACGACCTGGCGAGCCGGCCGTCCGACGGCAACAAGATCCAGTACATCGTCATCCACGACACCGAGGGCAGCTACAGCAGCGCGCTGGGGATATTCCAGGACTCCACGTCGCTGGCGACCCCGCACTACCTCGTCCGGTCCTCCGACGGCCTGGTGACCCAGGTCGTGCAGACCAAGAACGTGGCCTGGCACGCGGGCAACTACTACATCAACACGCACGCGATCGGCATCGAGCACGAGGGCTTCGCCATCTCCGGCGCGTCCTGGTACGACGAGTCGCTCTACGAGTCCTCCGCCGCCCTGGTGCGCTACCTGTCCGGCCGCTTCGGCGTCCCGCTGGACCGCGAGCACATCATCGGCCACGACGACGTGCCCGCCCCGCAGGTCCCGCAACTGGCCGACATGCACTGGGACCCGGGCCCGTACTGGAACTGGTCGCACTACATGGACCTGCTCGGGGCCACCCTCGGCGGCGGCGGAGCCCCGTGGTCGGCGGTGAGATCACCATCGACCCGCCGTTCACCTCGGCGAACGAGCCGACGGTCACCGGCTGCACCACCAACCCGTGCAAGGCCCAGCCGACGAGCTTCGTCTACCTGCGCACCTCGCCGTCCTCGTCCGCGCCGCTCATCAAGGACGCGGTGATGGACGGCCAGAAGGCGAGCAGCGGCACCACGCAGGCGGCCGACGTCACCGACAAGGCGGTCGCCGGGCAGAGCTTCGTGGTGGCCGGCGTCCAGGGCGAGTGGACGGCGATCTGGTACGGCGGCCAGAAGGCGTGGTTCGACGATCCGGGCGGCCGGTTCGCCGTCGCCAACGGCACCACCGCGCGCCATGTCGTCACCCCCGCGGGCTCCGCCGCGATCCCGGTGTTCGGCCGCGCGTACCCGGAGGCGTCCGCGTACCCGTCGGTGATCGCCGACGTGGCCGGTGAGCCCACCCAGATCGTCGCGCCGCTCGGCTACACCATCCCGGCCGGGCAGTCGTACATCGCCGACGACCCGGTGGCCGCGACTACTACTACGCCAAGAACATCGACCAGAGCGCGCCGGGCGACCAGACCCGGGTGGTCGGCAGCACCGTCTACTACCCGATCCGCTTCAACCACCGGCTCGGCTTCGTCCGGGCCGGCGACGTGACCGCGGGCTCGG
The DNA here is from genome assembly GCA_963820715.1 of uncultured Actinomycetota bacterium. GTDB lineage: Bacteria > Actinomycetota > Actinomycetes > Streptomycetales > Streptomycetaceae > Actinacidiphila. Next base: position 85,828 of record CAWGAU010000023.1, read on the forward strand.
CGGCCGCCGCGCCGGCCGGGACGTTCACCCCGGTCGGCCCGGCGCGGATCATGGACACCCGCAACGGCACCGGCGTCGCCAAGGGCGCGGTCGGCGCGGACAAGACGGTCTCGCTCCAGGTCGAGGGGAAGGGCGGTGTGCCGGACAGCGGGGTGACCGGGATAGTCATGAACGTCACGGCGGTCGGCCCGACGGCGACCGGCCATGTGATCGTCTACCCGGACGGCGCCCCCCGCCCGGGCACCTCCAGCCTCAACTTCCCGGCGGGCCGTACGATCGCCAACCTGGTCGTCATACCCGTGTCGGACGGCAAGGCGGACTTCTACAACTCCGCGGGCAGCGTCAACCTCCTCGCGGACGTCACCGGCTACTTCACCTCGTCCGACACCGGATCGCGGTTCAACCCGGTGGGCCCGGAGCGGCTGATGGACACCCGGGACGGCACCGGCGGCGTCACCGGCCCGGTGGGGGCGGGCCAGACCGTCTCGCTCCCGGTGACCGGCGGCGCGAGCGGCATCCCGGCGACGGCGTCACCGCGGTGGTCATGAACGTCACCGCGGTCGGCCCGACCACGGCCGGCCATCTCATCGTCTACCCCGACGGTACGGCCGCCCCTGACACCTCCAGCCTCAACTTCCCGGCGGGGACCACGATCCCCAACCTGGTGACCGTGCCGGTCGTCAACGGCGTGGTGGACTTCTTCAACTCGGCGGGCAGCGTGAACATCCTCGCCGACGTCACCGGCTACTACGCCGCCACCGGCTCCGCCTTCCACTCCACCGGCCCCACCCGGATCATGGACACCCGCAACGGCACCGGCGGCGTCAGGGGCGCGGTCTCCGGCGGCAAGACGATCACCATCGGCGTCACCGGCCTGGGCGGGGTCCCCGGCTCCGGCGTCACCGCGGTGGTCATGAACGTCACCGCGGTGAGCCCGACGGTGACCGGCCACGTGATCGTCTACCCGGACGACGGCCCCCGCCCGAACACCTCCAGCCTCAACTTCCCGGCGGGCCAGACCATCGCCAACCTCGTGGTGGTCCCGGTCGTCAACGGCAGGGCGGCGTTCTACGACTCCGCGGGCAGCGTCAACCTCCTCGCGGACGTCACCGGCTACTACACCTCCTGACGGGGCGTCCCGGCCAGGAGCGCAGGCACACACGGCGGCCCCGGAAGCGATCTCTCGCTTCCGGGGCCGCCGTCCGTGCACCGTGCACGGGCATGGTCCGCGGACCGTCCGCGGCTCAGCCGTGAGCTCATCAGTGGCTCAGCCCTGACTCATCGGTGGCTCGCCCAATGGCTAATCGGTGGCGATGGCGTTGAGCACGTTCATCCGGCCGGCCCGGAAGGCCGGGAGGAGGGCGGCGAACAGGCCCACCACCGCGGAGCCGATGAAGACCGAGATGATCGTGGTCCACGGGATGCGCAGGACGCCCAGCCCCTGGGAGGCCAGCACCTGCTGCCCCGTGGTGCCCCAGCCGAGGCCGAGACCGAGGCCGACCAGCGCGCCGAACAGGGCGATGACCACCGACTCCAGCCGGATCATCCGCCGCATCTGGCGGCGGGACATGCCGATCGCCCGCATCAGGCCGATCTCCCGGGTGCGCTCCACCACCGACAGGGCCAGGGTGTTCACCACGCCCAGGATGGCGACGATGATCGCGAGGGCCAGCAGCGCGTAGATCATGTAGAGGAGCTGGTTGACCTCGCTCTGGATCAGCTTCTTGTAGTCGGCCTGGTCGCGGACCTGCACCTGCGGGTAGTCCTTGACGGCGGCCTTCAGCGAGGCGTACGCCTCCGTCTGCTTGCCGTCGTCGGCCTTGGCGAACATCATGAAGTCGCCGGGCATCCGGTCCGCGGGCAGCAGCCTCCTGGCGGTGTCCAGGTTGGTGAAGAACGTGCCGTGCTCGATCGAGGTGTCGTCGCTGGTGACGGCGGCGATCTTGAGCTTGGCGGTGGACGCCGCCGGTGAGCGCGACGGTCAACTCGTCGCCGGTCTTGAGGTGGTTGGTCTTGGCGAAGCCCTCGGGGACCGACATGGCGTCCTTGCCGTAGGCGTCGATCAGCTTGCCCTGGACCGTTTCGAGCCGCAGGTCCTGCGCGTAGCTGGGGTTCGCGGCGGTCAGGTCCTCCTTGAGCACCTTGCCCGCGGGGGTGGTCATCCTGCCGCTGACGACCGTGTAGTCGGTGAAGTGGTCGATGTCCGACGCCGACTTGACGGCCCGCTCCACGGCGGGCGTGAAGGTCTGGTTGCCGTTGTTGCCGATCTGGAGGATGAAGTCGGCGCCGACGGACTTGTCGAGCTGGTCGTTGGCGGAGGCCACCATCGACGAGCCGACCACCGACAGCCCGGCCACGAGCGCCAGGCCGATCATCAGCGCGGAGGCGGTGGCACCGGTACGGCGCGGGTTGCGCAGCGCGTTGCGCTCGGCGAGCCGGCCGACGGGGCCGAAGAAGCGCAGCAGGACCGCGCTGACCGCCCGGACGATCACACCGGCCAGCAGCGGGCCGACGATCACGAAGCCGACCAGGGACAGCAGCACGCCGAGGCCCAGCAGGCTGCCGCCGGTCGACGCCTTGGACGACCTCGGCGGCGCCGATGAGGCAGACCACGCCGACCGCGCAGACCAGGACGCCGATCGTGGCCCTGATCCGGCCCGCCTTGGCGTCGGCGGGGGTGCCGGCGTCGCGCAGCGCGGCCATCGGGGAGATCTTCCCGGCCCGGCGGGCCGGGATGTAGGCGGCCAGCACGGTGACGACGACGCCGAGCACCAGGCCGACGACGGGCGTGGTGGCCTTGATGGTGAGCTGGGACGTGTCGAGCTTCATGCCCGCCTTGCCCATCAGCTTCATCAGGCCGATGGCCAGCCCGATGCCGCCGCCGATACCGAGGATCGAGCCGGTGACGCCGAGCATGACCGCCTCGATCAGCACCGACCTGTTGACCTGGCGCCGGCTGGAGCCCAGGGCGCGCATCAGGCCGATCTCGCGGGTGCGCTGGGCGACCAGCATCGAGAAGGTGTTGACGATCAGGAAGATGCCGACCAGGACCGAGATGCCGGCGAAGCCGAGCATCGCGTACTTCATGAAGTTCAGGAAGCTGCCGACGTCGTTCTTGTCCTTCTTCTTGGTCTCGGCCGCCGTGTCGATCGTGTAGTGGCTGCCGATGGCCGCCCTGACGCTCGGCCTTGAGCTGGTCGTCGCTGACGCCCTTGGCGGCGGTCAGGCCGAAGCCGGTGTACGCGTGGGTGTCGCCGAGCAGCTTGGACTGCGCGGTGGCGGTCTCGACGTAGAGGACGGCCGCGCCGGGGTTGGTGGTCTTGAAGGTGACGATGCCGGTCAGGGTGACCTTGAAGTCGCCCGGCTGCGCGATGATCCGCAGGCTGTCGCCGATCTTCAGGTGGTGCTTCTTGGCGGTGTCGGCGTCCAGCACCGCGTCCGTCGGCCCCTTGGGCAGGTGACCGGAGGACAGGGCGACGGCCTTGGTCTCCGTGGAGTCCCAGTTGCTGACGATGGTCGGGGCGCCGGAGGACGGGCTGATGCTCTTGTTCGCCGCGTCCGCGACCGTGACGTCCTCGCTGGTGACGTCGGGTACGGAGCTGGCGACGCCGCGCACCTGGGCCAGCCGGTCCTGGAGCGAGGCGGGCAGGACGTCCGGCTTGCCGGTGGCCTGCGCGTCGTCGACCTTCTTGGCGCTGACGGTGACGTCGGAGGCGGTGGAGCCGAAGAGCTTGTCGAAGGTGGCGGTCATGGTGTCGGTGAACACCAGGGTGCCGCACACGAAGGCCACCGAGAGCAGGACGGCGATCGCGGAGAGCGCCATCCGGCCCTTGTGCGCGAAGAAGTTGCGCACCGAGGTCTTGAGGACGGTCACGACGTCCTCCCGCGGCCGTCGAAGGACTTCATGCGCTCCAGCACGGACTCGGCGGTCGGGTTGTGCCATCTCGTCGACGATCCGGCCGTCGGCCAGGTAGAGCACGCGGTCGGCGTAGGAGGCGGCGACCGGGTCGTGGGTGACCATGACGATGGTCTGGCCGAGGTCGTCGACGGAGCGGCGCAGGAAGCCGAGCACCTCGGCGCCGGCCCGCGAGTCGAGGTTTCCGGTCGGCTCGTCACCGAAGATGATCTCGGGCCGGGCGGCCAGCGCGCGGGCGACGGCCACGCGCTGCTGCTGGCCGCCGGAGAGCTGGGTCGGGCGGTGCTTGAGCCGGCCGGCCAGGCCGACGGTCTCCACGACCCGGTCCAGCCAGTCCCGGTCGACCTTGCGGCCGGCGATGTCCATCGGCAGCGTGATGTTCTCCGCGCGCGTTCAGGGTGGGGAGCAGGTTGAAGGACTGGAAGATGAAGCCGATCTTGTCCCGGCGCAGCTGGGTGAGCTTCTTGTCCTTGAGCGAGGTGATCTCGGTCTCGCCGATCCAGATCCGGCCCTCGCTGACCGTGTCGAGCCCGGCCAGGCAGTGCATCAGGGTGGACTTGCCGGAGCCGGAGGGGCCCATGATCGCGGTGAAGCGGCCGCGGGCGATGTCCACGTCCACGTTGTCGAGCGCGAGCACGCGGGTCTCGCCGGAGCCGTACGCCTTGGTCACCGACCGGCCCGCAGCGGCAACGGCCGAACGTGCTCCGCTGCCCCCAGCCGTGGGAATCGTCATAGCCGTTGTCACTTCTGTCTCCCGTTGGGTCGTGTCGTGTGGTCTGCGTGTCGGGTGTCTGCGTGTCGCCGGTCGGCGTCTGCGTGGTCGGTGCGCGGTCCGCGGGGCGGGCCGCCGGTGTACGTCATGAGCCTGCGGCAACGGGCCGCCCGGCACGATGGGGCAGGTCTCCGTCTCGCTGGTGGGGATAGCCCCACCCCTGCGCCGGAGTGGGGCCTTCCCACCCCGTGTATCGACAGTAAGGACCGCGTGAGCCGAGATCGTCATCCGCCGGTACGAACCGGCAGCCACCGAAAGTAGGTACCTCCCCCTAGGGGTTCTCCGACTCAGGTCTCATCCCCGCGTCGGGGTCGGCGGGGACCGCGCAAAGGTGTCGTGCACACGGAAGCAGCGGGGATACGGACACGGCAGCGGCCGGCGAGTTCTGCGGGGGCGCCGGAAGCGGCGTCGGGGTCCGCGGGCCACGGCCGTGCACGGCGCGAGGGGCGGCGGGCGGCACGCGGTTGGCGCCGGGCGGTACGCGGGCGGCGCCCGGGCGGCTACGCGCGGCGCTCCCGGCCGCGCTCGGCGCCGATCGGGGCGAGGTGACCGGGAGAGATCATCCGGACCGGCTCCGAGCGGCTGAGGGGCCCTCAGGGCCCCGCGCGCGGGCCCGCGATGGCGACGCCGGGCGCCGTCTCCGGGTGCGTCGGCCCCCTACCGCCGCGACGCGCCGGTCAGTCCATCGTGAGGCGGACCGGGCGCACGCCGCCGATCAGGGCCGACAGGCCGGTGTCGATGTCGGGGCCCGCGTACCAGTCGCCGGAGTGGTCGATGACGTAGACGCGGCCTTCGGCGTCGATGGCGAGCAGGGCGCCCGATCCCGGTTCCTCGCCCAGCGGGCTGATCTCGGTCTCCAGGGCGCGCCCGAGGTCGCCGAAGGTACGGGCCAGGTGCAGGCCGCGCATCGGGTCCACGACGACCGCGCTGGGCGCCACCTGGCGGCCCGGGCCCGAGGCGGCCGGGATGGTCAGGCCGCCGAACTCCGCCCACGCCTCGACCCCCGCGGGGAACACCGCGTGCTCGTGCCCGCCGGGCGACACATGGGCGCGCAGCCGGTCCGCCCACTCCTCGGCCTGCTTGATGTCCCAGCGCCCGGGCTGCCAGCCGGCCGCGCGCAGGGCGGCGTCGACGCCGACGGGGAACCGCGTGCTGCCCGGCATCGACGTGGTCATGCGCCTTCCGCGCCCGGGTCGAAGGGCCGTACGCCGAAGTGCGCGAGCAGCGGGGCGCACGACCGGCAGGGCGCCGCGTAGGCGCCGTGCGCCGGGTCGCCGTCCTCGCGGATGCGGCGCGCGGTGAGCTTCGCGCCGCGCAGCGCCTTGCGGGCCTCGCCCTGGGTGAGCGGGCGGCGCGAGGCGCGTTTGCCGCGGTTCGCCTCCACTGATGCCAGGTGGCGTGAAAGCAGCACCGCCTCCGGGCAGCGGCCGGTGAACCGTTCGCGCTGCGCGACCGGCAGCGCGTCCAGGAAGTCCTGGACGACCGGGTGCAGCGCCGGCGGCTGCTCGCCCTTCGCCCCGGTGCAGGTCAGCACCTCGTCGCGGATCGACAGCGCCGCCGCGACCGCGGGCAGGATGCCGTCCCTGCGGTGCCGCAGGGACGGCGGCCGCGCCGGATCGCGTGCGGCGCTCCAGATGAGTCTGGGGTCGGCGGCTCCCGCCGCGCGTAGGTCAGTTGTCATGTTTTGCGCGCTTCCCTCCATCCGCCCGCCGCGAGCGGGCGTTCCCCCGTCTGCCGATCAGAGTGCCAAACGCGCCATCCGATGGGGAAGCGGAACGCCGTTCGCCGGCCATTGTGTGTGGGCCATGTCACCGTCCTGTGACGGTCCGTCGGCGGGGCGGGCACAGCACGTACGCAATCCGGCGGCCGCACAGCCGGGACACAGCGTCGCCACGCGCCATGGACGGCGGCCCCGGGTGCCGGGAGGATCGGTCGTCCGGCCCCGTATCCGCGGACCCCCCACGCCGAACCAGGGAATGTGACCCCATGCGCACTGCCCGCCTCGCCGCCCTAGCCGTGCTGCCGACGCTGCTGCTCGCCGCGGCCTGCTCCGGCAACTCCTCGGACCACAACGGCAAGAACGACGCCTCGCCGTCGGCCTCCTCCACCCTGAGCGGCCACGCGCCGCTCAGCGTCGCCCAGTTGACCAAGGCCCTGGTCACCGACACCGACGTGCCCGGCTGGGTGGTGCAGATGGGCCAGACCGACAACGGCGCCCAGACCACCGCGCCCTCGCAGTTCGACCCCGACGACAACAGCGCCCAGAGCGACAGCGGCCAGTCCGTCCTCCTGGCGGACAAGGCCGACTGCCAGCCGCTCGCCGACGTCACCAGCACCAAGCCGAAGATCCACCGGATGGCCACCGTCGGCGCCGCGTTCGCCCAGACGACGGCCAAGAGCACCGCGACGCCCGCCGTGATCAACCAGATGCTGATCGCCAGCCACGCGCCGGGCGACGCGCAGAAGGTGATGGCCGCCATCAAGGGCGCGCTCGGCACCTGCACCTCCTTCGTCGGCACGGACGGCGCGGGTACGTCGACGCCGTTCAGCATCACCAAGGGCCCGGCGGTGGGGGTCGGCGACGAGTCGGTGGCGTACGTGATGACCGACACCGCGGACAAGAAGACCGGCGCGGCACTGGTGACCGTCGTCCGTACCGGCGACACGGTCACCTCGTACATCTCGGTGAAGTCCAAGGGCGGCGCGGGCCAGGTGCCGCTGGTGGTCGCCCGCAAGGAGGACCAGAAGCTGCGCGGCGCGCTCGCGCTGCGCAAGTGACCTCCGCGCCGGACACCCGCGGCCCGGGGCGGCCGCCCGGGCCCGTACCCGGGTCCCGGTCCGTGTCCCTGTTGTGAGCATGTTGTGAGCAGTGCCATAGGAGGCGGGGCGGGCCCGGTGCCGTAAAGTCGCGCGGCAGCGGGCCGTCGCCCGCCGGAGCCGGGCGCGGACACCGACCGGGGCCGCACCCGGGGACGCGGGTACCGGTCCCACCGCGGACCCCGGGCCGCTCACAACGCAGGGAATCGATCGATGCCGATACGTGCCAGCCGCCTACTCGCCGGTAGTCGCAGGGTCCTGCCCGCGGCGGCCGTCCTCGTGCCCGCGCTCGCGCTCACCGCGGCCTGCGGCGGGGGCGGCAGCGACGCCACGGCGAAGACGCCGCAGGGCGTCGTGGCCTCGGGCGCGGTCTCCACCGGCAGGCTCACCCAGGCGCTGCTCACGTCCAAGGACGTCCCCGCACGTCCAGGTGCTGCCGGCCGGCAGCAAGACCCAACTGCTGGGCGGCGCGGCAGACGGCCGACGTGGCGGCCTGCCAGCCGGTGGCCGACCAGTGGAGCAGCCGGCCCAAGTACCTGCGGCAGGTGTACGCGGGCGCGATGCTCACCGACACCGCCGCCGCGGACAAGAACGCCAAGGCGATCTCGCTGGAGGTGGTCGCCTCCTACAAGCCCGGCCAGGCCGCCTCCGTGCTGGACGACCTGGCCACGGCGCTGAAGACCTGCCACGGCTACAAGACCACCCGCAACGGCGACGACCACCACGTTCGCCGTGAAGGCCGTCCCGGCGAGCGGCCCGGCCCTGGGCGACCAGCAGGTCGTCGTACACCATCACGCGACACCGGGCAGGGCGCCGCGAGCACCGTGCTGGTCACGGTGGTGCGCACCGGCGACACCACCGCGGCGTACGAGACGGTCCGCGCCGACCACACGGCGGCCACGCTGCGGGCGGCGATCCCGCTGAAGCAGGCCGCCAAGCTGCGGGCGGCCGCGAGCGGCAAGTGACGTCCCGGGCCCTCGGCGGGAGCCGGGGGCCCGCGGCCGCCGCGGGCCCGTGACCGGCCGGGGACCCGGCGGCCGGCGGCGGGCCGACCTCGGGATGTTACGGCGGCCGAAGTTGTCCACAGGCCGGGACCGGGCCCGACACGGCGCTTGCCACACCCCCTAGGCTGTCGTCATCAGCTCGCACGCAGCAGGGGGCAACCGCCATGACGACAGGCCGGCAAGGGCTGGGAGCACCTCCCGGGCCCGGAGCCACGGGACAGGCCGCGCCGCCGAACGCGGCCTACTGCGGACAGGTCGTGCACTTCCCCGACCCGGTGCGGGCGGCCCGCCACCCGCAGGGCCTGTGGGTGGACGACGACGGCTACCCCGACTTCTCGCCGTACGCCCGCGCGGCCGCGGAGATCGCCGAGCCGCCCGAGGGCTTCGGCGTGGACGAACTGCGCCTGACGGACTACGTGTCGGCGAACGCCGCGCTGTCCGCTGCGGGCCACGAGCTGTGGGGCAGCCTGCCCCCGGTCGCCACCCCGCACGGCTGGACCTGGCACCACGTGCACGGCACCCGGCGCCTCGAACTGGTTCCCGTCGAGGTCAAGGCCCTGCTGCGGCACCACGGCGGGCTGGCCGACTCCGTGGCCGACCACGCCAAGCGCGGCACCCGCCCGCTCCAGGAGACCCGGCCGGTGCACTTCGGGCTGCCCAAGGAGGCGGTGTCGGTCACCGAGCAGCAGGTCCGCGACGTGGAGGAGGAGTTGGGGTACCGCCTGCCGGGCGCCTACCGCACCTTCCTCAAGGCGGCGGGCGGCTGCGCGCCCAGGGGCGTCGCCCTCGACCCCGACCTGGGGCTGCTCATCGACCAGCCGTTCTTCACCGTCCGCGACGACGCGGCGGTCAACGACCTGGTGTACGTGAACAAGTGCCTGCGCGACCACCTCACCAAGGACTACCTGGCGATCGGGTACGTCCAGGGCGGCATCCTCGCCGTCAAGGTGAAGGGGGAGAGCACCGGCTCGGTGTGGTTCTGCGCCTATGACGACGCGCGCGACGGCGAGCGCTGGGACACCCCGGCCGACCGGGTCGCGGAGCTGCTGCTGCCGTGCGGCGAATCGCTCGACACCTTCCTGCTGCGGCTGGCGGGCAATCCGCCGGAGCTGGAGACGGTGGCGAACCTGATGGTGGACGGTGGCTTCGCCACCGCCGTGCCGGTGGAGGGGTGAGTCCGATGGTCACATTCGCGCAGGCGCAGGAGCGCGCGGAGCGCTGGGTCAACGCCGACGTGCCCGCGTACCAGACCCGGGAGATCCGGGTCCGCGAGTTCGAACTCGGGTTCGTGGTGTGGTCCGAGCCGCGGGAGGACGGCCCGTCGTCCGACGAGGGCTCGGTGCGGGTGGTCATCTCCCGCGACAGCGGGGACGCCACGCTCTGGCCCGCCCTGCCCATCGGCGAACTGATCCGCCGCTACGAGGAGGAGTACGGCTCTGTGCCGAACGACGCGGTGCCCGAACCGCCCCAGCGGCTCGACCTGGAAGCGACGTCCTTCCTGCTGAGCCCCCCGCAGTGGCTCCAGGACGCGGCCGACCGGATGGGCATCCCGGACCGCCGCTCGGGCACCTCCGGTGGAGGGTCGTCCGCCGCCGCCCATGGCGCGGCCCCGGCCACCGACCGGGACGCGGCGGCGGCCGCCGCTCGACTCCGAGCAGGCCGCGGCGGCGATCCGGCGGCCGGACTCGACTGAGCCGGCGGCCGCCTCGGGCTCCGGTCCCGGGGCCTGGCAGCGACTACCGGCGCCCGGCGGCCGCGAGCCGCCCGGCGGCCAGGGCACGGTCCGCGTCCGGCTCGGCACCGGCGCCGCTGCCGCGGCCGGCGGCCGGCGCCGCCCGCGCCCTCGCCGGCCCGGGATCGACTACCGGCGGCCCGCCGCCGGTCCCGCGGCCGGTCCACCGGCAGGACTCGGGCGGCGGGAGCTGGGCCGGGAAGACGGTGAGCGACTCGGGCCAGGGACAGTCCGTCGCGGTTCCCGCGACCGTGTTCGCGCCGCCGATCATCGGCGCCGAACTGGCCGAGGAGCCGCCGCCGTCCCGCACGGAGGCCAAGACCGAGCTGATGCCGGGCGGCAGTTCGCTGCCCCGGACGATGCTCGCGCCGCAGCTCGACCAGCCGCAGGCCGCGCCGCCCAACCCCGGGCGTGCCGCACACGATCGGCGGTTCGGAGTACCCGCCGCCGGGCGGCCCGGCCGTGCCGCTGCCGCCGCCCGGGCCGGTTCCGGCGGTTCGGGCGTCACCGACCTGGGCGCGGCGCGGGCCGCGCGGGCCGGCGTACCGTCGCCCGCATCGCCGTCCGGGGGCACTCCCCCGCCTCCGCCGTACGCGGGCACGCCTGCACCGCCGCCGTACGCGGGCACCCCTGCGCCGCCCGGAGCGGGCACCCCGCCTCCCGGCGCCGGCAACCCGCACTACGCCGCCACCATGCTCGCCGGACCCGCGGGACCGCCTCCCCCGGGCCAAGGCACACCCCCGCCACCCCCGCCCGGCATAGGCACCCCGCCCCCCGGGCCGGGCACGCCGCCGCCCGGCGGGAGCGACCCGCACTACGCCGCGACCATGCTGGCCCATCCGTCAGGTCCGCCCCCCGGTCCGGGCGCGGGCGCGCCCCCGCCGCCCCCCGGCCCGGGCGCGCCTCCTCCGCCGCCCGGAGCGGGCACCCCGCCTCCTGGCGCCGGCAACCCGCACTACGCCGCCACCATGCTCGCCGGACCCACGGGACCGCCTCCCCCGGGCCAGGGCACACCCCCGCCACCCCCGCCGGGCATGGGCACGCCCGCCGCCCCGGCGCGGGCAACCCGCACTACGCCGCGACGATGCTGGCCGGACCCGCGCTGTCGCCGCCCGGAGCCGGCGCTCCGCCACCGCCACCGCCCCCGCCGGGCGCGGGCGCCGCCGGGATGGCGCCGCCCCCGCCGCCGGCGTACGGCTACCCGCAGGGAGGTTCCGTGCCGACGGTCGGCCCCGGCTACATGGCGGTGCTCCGCTACCGGGGCCAGGACGGCAGCGAGCAGCAGCTCATCCGGCGCTCCGCGCCGGGCACCCCGCATCCCGAGTGGCAGATCCTGCACGAGCTGCGCTCGCTGGGCGTCCGCCCGGAGCAGGTGCTGGAGCTGCACACCGAGCTGGAGTCGTGCGATCTGCCGGGCGGCTACTGCACGCGGATGATCCGCGAGACGTGGCCGCAGGTGCGGATCAGCCACACCGCGCCCTACGGCCGCGACCACGCCAGCCGCCAGCAGGGCGTCCAGCACCTGCTGACGCACCAGGGCGAGCTGCACCAGGTCGCGGGCGCCCCCGCCCGGCCGCACCCGCAGCGGGTGCCGATGCCCGACCCGCACAGCGTGCTGCGCGTGCCGCCGGTCGGGCTGGACGTGATCGGGCAGGAGCTGGCGGGCGCGTTCGGCCCGCAGGGCGTCTTCCGCTTCGACCAGCGCGCGGTCTCCCGGCAGGGCGTGCCGGACATCGTGGCGCAGACCCTGGTGTGGTCGGGGCTGCCGGTGGACTTCGGACCGTTCTTCTGGGCGCAGGCCCAGCCGGGCCAGCCGGTGCCGACGCTCGCCGAGCTGGCGGCGCAGCGCGGGGTGCAGCCGGCCTCCGACGCGGGCTCGTACCTGGTGATGGGCAACGACTTCGGGCGCCAGCTCTGCGTGCAGTACGGCACCGCGCACATCGTCGCCGTGCCGCTGGAGGCGGGGCCGGGCGGGCAGCCGGCGCCGCCGCAGTTCGTGAACTCCAGCCTGCCGGAGTTCGCCCGCAGCCTGGCGCTGCTGGGCCGGATGTGGCGGCTGCGGATCGGGCTGACGCCGGAGCAGGCCGGGCACTGGACGGTCGATTTCCAGGCGCAGTTGGCGGCGCAGGACCCGGCGGCCATAGCGTCGCCGGACAACTGGTGGTCGGTGCTGATCGAGCAGATGTGGGACGGGCTGCTGTAGCGGGCCGAAGCCGCCGGCCGTCGAGCCGCGGCCGTTTCCGTGCGGGCCGGGTGGAAGGGATGCCTTCCACCCGGCCCGTCCGTGTTTCCGGGGTAGGAGCCAGTCGGAGTGTCGACGCTCGTACAATTCGGACATACACCATAAATGGGATGGACGGAACGCCCGACGGCGAGGGGCAGTGGCCATGAGCAGTGAGACGACCGCATCGGCGGCGACGACGCGGGACCGGTTCGACACGGCGCGGGGCCGGGGGTACCGGCCGGACCAGGTGGACCGCTATCTGGACGAGCTGTCCGAGGACAGGGACGCGGCGTGGGAACGGGCGGCCCGGCTCACGGTCCTGGCCAACGAGATGGACGTGGAGTGCGCCGAGCTGCGCAGCCGGGTCGAGGCGCTCGGCCCGGTCGTCCTTCGAGGCGCTGGGGACCGGCGCGCAGGAGTTGCTGCAACTCGTCGAGGAGGAGGCGGCCGCGGTCCGCGAACGCGCCGAGGTGGAGTCGCAGTACGCCAGGGACGCGGCCGACACCGCCCGCCGCACCCTCCAGGACGAGGCCCGCGCCGCCGCCTCCGCCCGGCTCGCCGCGGCCGAGGACCAGGCGCAGCGCGTGCTCGACGAGGCGTGCGGCCGGGCCGCGGAGATCCTGGGCGCCGCGCGTACGGAGGCCGACTCCGTACGGGGCGAGGCCGGCGCCGCGCTCGACGCCATGCGGCAGCACGTCGACCGCGACCTCGCGCAGGTCGACGCCGAGCGGCGCGAGCGGATCGACACCATGGAGCACGAACTCGCCGAACAGCAGGCGGGCGTCGACAGCAGCCTCGCCGATCTCCTCGCGGACGCCGAGCGCCGGCTCCAGGAGGCGCACCGGGAGCGGGCCGACGCGGAGGAGTCGCTGCGCGTTCAGCAGGCCGAGGCCGAGGCCCGGGCCGGGGCGCTGCTCGCGGAGGCCCGGCACCACGAGGAGCGGGTACGGCGGGAGGCCGAGCGGATTCTGCGGGAGCACGAGCAGCACCGGGATCAGGTGCGGGCTCATCTCGCGCACATCAAGTCCACGCTGGCGGCTTTGACGGCGGCGGCGCCGTCGCCCGAGCAGCGGGGCGAGTAGGGGGGCGGGACTCGCTTCTCCCCTCCGGGGCGGCTTTCCCCGCGGACCACCCCTCCCCCTTCCTCGCGCTGCGGCCACTCCGTGGGGGCGGTGCCCGCCCTCCCCCAACCTCCGGCCGGGGGACCCCAACCCGTGCGGATCGGCTTCGCCTGACCGGCTCCATGGGGCGGTCCCCACCGCCTGACGGCCGCGCGTGCGGATCGGCTTCGCCGCAACGGCCCACCCATCGGGGCCCCGCCGCTTCCGGCAACGGCCCCCGCCCAGGGCCCACCCCACCGGCCCCGGGACCCGCGCAGCGCGGCTAGCCTGCCGTGAGGGGGACCATCGCGGAGACGCGGAAGCCGCCGTCCGCGGTGGGGCCCGCGGCGAAGCCGCCGCCGTGGGCGGTGACGCGTTCGCGCATGCCGAGGAGGCCGTGGCCGCCGCTGGGAAGCGCGCCCGCGGCGAGGGCGACCGCGCCGTCGGAAGGGCCGTTGGTGATGAGCACGGCCACCTCGCCGTCCCGGTAGGCGAGCCGCACCTGGGCCTTCGCCCCGGCCGCGTGCTTGCGCACATTCGTGAGCGCTTCCTGCACCACCCGGTACACGGTCGCCTCGATCCGCCGCCCGCAGGGCCGGGCCTCGCCCTCGACGGCCAGCTCGACCCCCATCCCGGCGGCCTTCGACTCCTGCACGAGCTGCGCCAGCTCGGCCAGGCACGGCCCCGCCTCGGCCTCGGCCGCCTCTTCGGGCGGCGAGTTCGGCCGCGCCGGCCGCCACCGCCGTGCCCGCAACCGGCAGGGCCCCCGTACCCGCGAAAGCCCCCGATGCGACCGACGCCCCCGATGCTCCGGATGCGACCGACGCCCCGGAAACCCCGGAAGCCCCGGCCACCGCCGCGCCCTGGGACGGCCCGCCCGCACCGCCCGGCCCGTCCGAAGCGGTGCGCAGCACCCCCAGCATCTGCCGCAGCTCCATCAGCGCCTGCCGCCCCATGTCGCCGAGCAGCTCCGCGCTCGCGGACGCCTTCTGCGGGTCCTTCAGGGCCACCGCCTTGAGCGCGGCGGCGTGCACCACCATCAGGCTCACCCGGTGGGCGACCACGTCGTGCATGTCCCGGGCGATCCGGGCCCGCTCGGCGGCCCTGGCCCGCTCGGCCCGCTCCAGCGCCTTCTCCGCCAGCAGCTCCAGCTCGCGTTCGAGGCCGTCGGCCCGCTCCCGCAGGCTCTCCACCAGCCGGCGCCTGGCGCGTACGTAGAGCCCGAGCAGCACCGGCGGCGCGGTCAGCCCGACCGCCATCAGCACCGACAGCACGAGGGTGACCGGCGTCGACATGCCGCTGCCGCTGCTGGAGTCGCGCAGGTTGTCCTCGAAGTTGATGAACGCCACGATCATCGTGCCGAAGCCGCTCATCGCGGCGAGCGCCGTGGTCAGCCGCCGGGGCACCTCGGAGGCGGCCAGCGTGTAGAGGCCGACGAGCGAGAGCATGTAGCCGAGCTGGGCCGGGGTGACGGCCACGCCGACCAGCACCACCGCGATCGGCCAGCGCCGGCGCAGCAGCAGCACCGCGCCCACCAGCAGTCCGACCAGCGCGCCGAGGCTGGTGGGGATACCGGTCCTGGCGGCGAAGGTCGCGCCCTCGAAGGCGCACTCCAGCGCCGAGACCGCCGCCAGCGTCAGGTCCAGGGCGAAGCTGCGCCGCCGCGTCCACCACCACCAGCCGGACCGGGGCTGTCCGCCAGCCCCGTCGTCCGGTACGCGCGCCCCCGTCGTACTCATGGCGTCCAGACTAGGCGGTGCGCGAGGCGGCGGACCGGCCCGGCCCCGCCCCGCCCGGCCGCCGCGCCCGCGCCACCGGCCGTCCCCGCCGCGGCCCGGTCCCGTTGTCCGCCTGATGGGCTGGCCGTCTCGCGCGACAGGACGGCGACCTATCCTGGAGCGGTCGGACAGCGCGGTCCGCGAGTCTTTCGTATCTCAGCCGTCGCCCATTCCACTGCACAAGGAGCCGCACCTGTGAGCAGCGCCGACACGCCCCCGGACAGCAGTACAGCCCTGCGAGCCGACATCCGCCGCCTGGGCGAACTGCTGGGCGGCACCCTGGTCCGGCAGGAGGGCCAGGAACTCCTCGACCTCGTCGAGAAGGTACGCGCCCTGACCCGCAGCGACGGCGAGGCCGCCGCCGCCCTGCTCGGCGGGACCGACCTGGAGACCGCGGCCCAGCTGGTCCGCGCCTTCTCCACCTACTTCCACCTGGCCAACGTCACCGAGCAGGTGCACCGCGGCCGCGACCTGCGGGCCCGCCGCGCGACCGAGGGCAGCCTGCTCGCGCAGACCGCCGACCTGCTCAAGGACGGCGACCCGGCGCACGTCCGCGAGAGCGTCAAGAACCTCAACGTCCGGCCGGTGTTCACCGCCCACCCCACCGAGGCCGCCCGCCGCTCGGTGCTGAACAAGCTGCGCCGGATCGCCGAGCTGCTGGACGCCGCGCCCGCCTCCTCCGGCGACCGGCGCCGCGCCGACCTGCGGCTGGCGGAGAACATCGACCTGCTCTGGCAGACCGACGAGCTGCGCGTGGTGCGCCCCGAGCCCGCCGACGAGGCCCGCAACGCCATCTACTACCTGGACGAGCTGCACGCGGGCGCGGTCGGCGACGTCCTGGAGGACCTGGCCGCCGAGCTGGAGCGGGTCGGCGTGCCGCTGCCGCCGCAGACCCGGCCGCTGACCTTCGGCACCTGGATCGGCGGCGACCGCGACGGCAACCCCAACGTCACCCCCGAGGTCACCTGGGACGTGCTGCTCCTCCAGCACGAGCACGGCATCACCGACGCCCTGGAGCTGGTGGACGTCCTGCGCGGCGCGCTGTCCAACTCGATCCGCAACTCCGGCGCGAGCCAGGAGCTGCTGGACTCGCTGTCCACCGACCTGGTCACGCTGCCGGAGATCAGCCCGCGCTACAAGCGGCTCAACGCCGAGGAGCCGTACCGGCTCAAGGCCACCTGCATCCGGCAGAAGCTCGTCAACACCCGGGAGCGGCTGGCCGGCGGCACCGCGCACGTGCCCGGCCGCGACTACCTGGGCACCGCCGAGCTGCTCGCACGACCTCCAGCTGATCCAGGACTCGCTGCGCGCCCACCGCGGCGGCCTGATCGCCGACGGCCGCACCGACCGTACGATCCGCACCCTGGCCGCCTTCGGCCTGCAGCTGGCCACCATGGACGTCCGCGAGCACGCCGAGGCGCACCACCACGCGCTCGGCCAGCTCTTCGACCGGCTCGGCGAGGAGTCCTGGCGGTACGCCGACATGCCGCGCGACTACCGGCGCAAGCTGCTCGCCAAGGAGCTGCGCTCGCGCCGCCCGCTGGCGCCCGACCCCCGCGCCGCTGGACGCGGCGGGCGCGAAGACGCTCGGCGTCTTCCACACCATCCGCGAGGCGTTCGAGCGGTTCGGGCCGGAGGTCGTCGAGTCGTACATCATCTCGATGTGCCTGGGCGCGGACGACGTCTTCGCCGCGGCCGTGCTCGCCCGCGAGGCCGGGCTGATCGACCTGCACGCCGGGGTCGCCAAGATCGGCATCGTGCCGCTGCTGGAGACCATCGACGAGCTGAAGATCGCCGACAAGCTGCTCGACGAGCTGCTCTCCGACCCGTCCTACCGGCGGCTGGTCGTCGCTGCGCGGCGACGTCCAGGAGGTCATGCTCGGCTACTCCGACTCCTCAAGTTCGGCGGCATCACCACCTCGCAGTGGGAGATCCACCGCGCCCAGCGCCGGCTGCGCGACGTGGCGCACCGGCACGGCGTGCGGCTGCGGCTGTTCCACGGCCGCGGCGGCACCGTCGGCCGCGGCGGCGGCCCCTCGCACGACGCGATCCTCGCCCAGCCCTGGGGCACCCTGGACGGCGAGATCAAGGTGACCGAGCAGGGCGAGGTCATCTCCGACAAGTACCTGCTCCCCTCGCTGGCCCGGGAGAACCTGGAGCTGACGGTCGCGGCCACCCTCCAGGCGTCCGCGCTGCACACCAGCGCCGCGGCAGTCCGAGGAGGCGCTCGCCCGCTGGGACGCGGCCATGGACGTCGTCTCCGAGGCGGCGCACACCGCCTACCGCGAGCTGGTCGAGGACCCGGACCTGCCGGCGTACTTCTTCGCCTCCACCCCGGTCGACCAGCTCGCCGAACTGCACCTCGGCTCGCGCCCCTCGCGCCGCCCGGACTCCGGCGCCGGGCTCGACGGGCTGCGGGCCATCCCGTGGGTCTTCGGCTGGACCCAGTCCCGGCAGATCGTGCCCGGCTGGTTCGGCGTCGGCTCCGGGCTGAAGGCGGCCCGCGAGGCGGGGCTGGACGCGGTGATCGACGAGGCGTTCGGCCAGTGGCACTTCTTCCGCAACTTCCTGTCCAACGTCGAGATGACGCTCGCCAAGACGGACCTGCGGATCGCCCGCCACTACGTCGACACGCTCGTGCCCGACCACCTCAAGCACGTGTTCGCCACGATCGAGGCCGAGCACGAGCTGACCGTCCAGGAGGTGCTGCGGATCACCGGCGAGTCCGAACTGCTGGCCGGCAGCCCGGTGCTGGCGCAGACCTTCCACGTCCGCGACCAGTACCTCGACCCGATCTCGTACCTCCAGGTCACGCTGCTGGCCCGGCAGCGCGAGGCGGCGGCCCGCGGGGAGGACGCCGGACCCGCTGCTGTCGCGGGCGCTGCTGCTCACCGTCAACGGGGTGGCGGCGGGCCTGCGCAACACCGGCTGACCCCGATCGGGGACCGGGCGGATAACTTCCACCAACGGGGCTCCATTCCACCGCCGAACCCCTACTCTTTTTTCACGACGCCGGTGGGGGCCGGCGTCCATCAGGGGGCGAGACGCACGGGGTCCGGCACCTGCGGCGGGGACGGCGGTCCCGGCCCGGGTGCCGGGCTCCAAGCGAGTGCTGCGCCCCGCCGCCACTGGGGGAGTGCCGTGAATCGGGAGTGGTGTTCCGTGGGTCGAATCCGCGTTCTCGTCGTCGATGACCATCGCATCTTCGCCGAGTCGCTGGCCGCCGCGCTTGCGGCCGAGCCCGACGTCGACGTCTCGGCCGCGGGCAGCGGGGCCGCCGCCCAGCGCTGCCTGGACCGGGCCGCGTCCGACAACAGGCGCTACGACGTCCTGCTGGTGGACGCGGACCTGGGCGCGGGGCCGCGCCCGCCGGTGACGCTGGCCGCCGTGCCGGCGCCGCCGGCCGCCGCGCAGGTTCCGGCGCCGTCCCCGCCCGCCGCCGGGTCCCGCCCGCCGGAGCGCTCCGCGGAGCGCCCGCTGGAGCCGCGCGACCCGGTCCTCGACGGCCTCGCGCTGGTGGAGCGGATACGGGCCGCCTATCCGGGCACCCGCACCGTGGTGCTGGCCGAGCGCGACGATCCGGTACGGGCCGCCCGCGCGCTCCAGGCCGGCGCCTCGGGCTGGGTCGCCAAGGACTGCTCGCTGTCCCGGCTGCTCGCGGTGGTCCGCGGGGTGCTGCGGGACGAGACGCACCTGCCGCCGGCGCTGCTGACCGGTGTGCTGCGGGAGCTGACGGCCGCGCGCCGCGACCGCACCGAGAGCGAGCAGCTCGTGGAGTCGCTGACCCCGCGCGAGCAGGAGGTGCTGCGGTGCATGGTGGCCGGGCTGGGCCGCAAGGCGGTCGCCGAGCGGCTGTTCCTGTCCCCGCACACGGTCCGCACCCATATGCAGAACGTGCTGGGCAAGCTCGGCGTGCACTCCACGCTCGCCGCGGTCGCGCTGGCCCGCAGGGCCGGGGTGGGTCCGGTGGAGCTGGTGCCGTCAGCCGGGGACGTTGTCGAACGGCGCGGTCAACTGTCGTAGCAGCGCGGCCAGTTCGGCGCGCTGGCGGTCGGTCAGCTCGCCGAGGATGGCCCGCTCCTGGGTGAGCAGCCCGGCCAGCGCCTGGTCGGCGCGGTCCTGGCCCTCGGGGGTGAGCCGGACCAGCACACCGCGCCGGTCGGTGGGGTCGGGCAGCCGCTCGACCAGCCCCTTCTTGGCGAGCCGGTCGATCCGGTTGGTCATGGTGCCCGAGGTGACCAGCGTCTGGGTGAGCAGTTGCCCGGGCGAGAGCTGGTACGGCGCCCCGGCCCGCCGCAGCGAGGTGAGCACGTCGAACTCCCACGGCTCCAGGCTGTGCTCGGCGAAGGCCAGCCGCCGGGCCCGGTCCAGGTGCCGGGCGAGCCTGCTGACGCGGCTGAGCACCTCCAGCGGTTCCACGTCGAGGTCGGGGCGCTCTCGGCGCCATGCAGCGACCAGCCGGTCGACCTCGTCCTCCATGCCGATCAGTGTAGTAGGTCTGTCGACATGAAGTCTCTTGACATCAAGATAACTCCGGGAGGAGGCTGGCAGCGGAAGGCAGAAGACCGTCTTCCGCTTCGGCAGCGGCTCCGTACCAGCCCCAGGGAGTACGAACGATGCAAGCTCCGACGTGGGACCCGCACCAGTATCTCCGCCACTCCGCCCACCGCACCCGCCCGTTCATCGACCTCCTCGCCCGGATCACCGGTCTGCCCGGCGGCGGCGCGCCGCGGATCGCCGACATCGGCTGCGGCCCGGGCAACGTCACCGCGCTGCTGGCCGGCCGCTGGCCCGGCGCGCGCATCACCGGCTTCGACAGCTCGCGGGAGATGCTCGACGCGGCGGCGGAGCACGCGGGCCCCACCCCGGGCGGCGGTGAACTGGACTTCCGGCGGGCCGACGCGGCCGCCTGGACACCCGAGGAGCCGTTCGACCTGATCGTGTCCAACGCGGCGCTCCAGTGGGTGCCGGGCCACGCCGACCGCTTCCCGGCCTGGCTGGAGCACATCACCCCGGGCGGCGCGCTCGCCTTCCAGGTGCCGGGCAACTTCACCTCCCCCAGCCACGCCCTGCTCGCCGAGCTGTGCGAGACCCCGCGCTGGCGGGACCGGCTCGACGGCCACGGCCGCCGCTACGTGCACATCCTCAGCCCCGCCGACTACCTGGAGCGCCTCACCGGACTCGGCTGCGCGGACGTGGACGTCTGGGAGTCCACCTACGTCCAGTTGCTCCAGGGCGAGGACCCGGTGCTCGACTGGACGAAGGGCACCGCGCTGCGGCCGGTGCTCACCGCGCTGGACGGCGACGCCGCGGCCGCGCGGGAGTTCGTCGGCCAGTACCGCGACCTGCTGCGCAAGGCGTACCCGGCCGGGCCCGCACGGCACCGTCTTCCCCTTCCGCCGGATATTCGCGGTCGCCACGAAGGCGGCCGGCCCCGCTCCCCAGGAGGAACCCGCCCCATGATCGCCGGTATCGACCATGTGCAGCTCGCCGCGCCGCCCGGCAGCGAACCGCGGCTGCGGGCGTACTACACCGGAGTGCTCGGGATGGCCGAGCTGACCAAGCCGCCGGTGCTCGCGGCCCGCGGCGGCTGCTGGTTCTCGGCCGGCGGCGCGGTGCTCCACCTGGGCATCGAGGAGGACTTCCGGCCCGCCCGCAAGGCCCACCCGGGCATCCGCGTCACGCAGATCCACGACTTCGCCAAACGGCTCCAGGCCGAGGGCGCCAAGGTGGTCTGGGACTACGACCTGCCGGGCCACGCGCGCTTCTACTCCGAGGACCCGGTCGGCAACCGGCTGGAGTTCCTCCAGCCGACGACGGTCTGACGGCGCGCACGGCACGCGTCGCACGAGCGGCACCCGCGTCGCACGAGCGGCGCGAGCAACGCAGCACGGAGCGGCCCGCCGGCGTCCCGGCGGGCCGCTCCGCCGCCCGTCGCTCACAGCGTCAGGAACGCCGCGCCCACCAGGGCCGCGCCGGCCGCCGCGCAGCTCCACGCGGTCCGCGGCATCCGCAGGCCCCCCGCGATCACCACCGCGGCCAGCAGCAGCGCCCCGCCCAGCGGCACGAAGGCGAAGAGCAGACCGCCCCAGCCGGCCCGTATCGCGGTGTCGGTGCCGGGTTTCATGACCACGTGCACCTTCTCGCCCACGTGCTGCCTGATCGGCAGGCTGACGGTGACCTTGGGCCGGGCGGTGGCCGCGCCCTCGGGCACGAAGGGGCCGGAGCAGGAGGAGTCGCCGCACGAGACGGTCACCACCGTGCCCAGCTCGCGCCCCTTGGTGAGCGCCACGTACTGGGCGGTGCGCCAGGAGTCCCAGCCGCCCGACACCACGATCAGCAGCGCCAGCGCGCCGACGCCGACCAGCCGGGCCAGCAGCACCAGGCCCCAGGCACTCTCCGCGGTCCGGCGCGACCGGCTCCGTTCGACCATGCGGGCGATCCTTGGCCATGGGACGCCACCCGGTCAACTCCATCGGCCCGCCGGCGCGCAGCCGGTGTACGCGTCCGGTGGTACGGCGCGCTCAGCCGTTGTACGTGCTGCACGCCGGTTGTACGTGCTCAGCCGTTGTACGTGCCCTGGGCCCGCTCCAGGCCCTCGGCCACCAGCGCCTCGACCGCGTCGGCGGCCCGGTCCACGAACCAGTCCAGCTCCTTGCGCTCGGTCGAGGAGAAGTCCTTGAGCACGAAGGCCGCCACGTCCATCCGGCCGGGCGGGCGGCCGATGCCGGCCCGCACCCGCAGATAGTCCGGGCCCAGCGACTTGGTGATCGACTTCAGCCCGTTGTGGCCGTTGTCGCCGCCGCCGAGCTTGAGCCGCAGCGTGCCGTAGTCGATGTCCAGCTCGTCGTGGACGGCGACGATCCGCTCGGTGGGCACCTTGTAGAAGTCCCCGAGCGCGGTGACCGGCCCGCCGGACAGGTTCATGTACGACATCGGCTTGGCCAGCACCACCCGCCGGCCGGCCGGTCCCGGCGGCCCGATCCGGCCCTCGACGACCTGCGCCTGCGCCTTCTGGGCCCGCTTGAACCGGCCGCCGATCCGCTCGGCCAGCAGGTCGGCCACCATGAAGCCGATGTTGTGCCGGTTGCCCGCGTACTCCGGCCCGGGGTTGCCGAGGCCCACCACCAGCCAGGGGCCTGCGCTGTCGCTCATCCGCGTCTCCGTATCGGGGTGAGGGCGTTCGGGGTGAGGTGTGCTGGGACCGCTGAGGAACAGGGGTGCGGCAGCGAAGCGGCCGCCGCCGCACCCGCGAGGGTACGACGGCGGCCGGAGCGATTCGGTTCAGCCCTCGGTGGAGGCGTCCTCGGCCTCGGCGCCCTCCGCGCCCTCGGCCGCCTCGTCCTCGGTCTCGGCCTCGGCCTGCGCGGCGACGATCTGGATGACGACCGCGTCGTCGTCGATCGCCAGCGTGGTGCCCTTGGGCAGCGCGATGTCCTTGGCCAGGATGGAGGCGCCGGCCTCCAGGCCCTCGACGGAGACCGTCGACGGACTCGGGGATGTGGGTGGCCTCGGCCTCGACCGGGAGCGCGTTGAGCACGTGCTCCAGCAGGTTGCCGCCCGGGGCCAGCTCGCCCTCGGCGACGACCGGGATCTCGACGGTGACCTTCTCGCCGCGCTTGACGGAGAGCAGGTCGACGTGCTCGATGAAGCCCTTGAGCGGGTCGCGCTGCACGGCCTTGGGGATGACCAGCTCGGAGGCGCCGTCGATCTCCAGGGAGATCAGCACGTTCGGGGTGCGCAGCGCGAGCAGCAGCTCGTGGCCGGGCAGCGTGATGTGCTTGGGGTCGGCGCCGTGGCCGTAGATGACGGCGGGGACCTGGTTGGCACGGCGCACGCGGCGGGCGGCGCCCTTGCCGAACTCGGTGCGCAGCGTCGGCGGCGATCTTGACCTCGGACATGGGGCGTGACTCCTCGTAAGGGGCGGGACGGTCGGCAGACGGTCGCCCGACCCACGACGGGCCGTTCCACGCCTCACCCGCGCGACGCGGAGACCGGTTACGAGGAGCGCGTCGATCACGGAGACGCGTCCGGACGCAGCGTCCGGGGCCTCCCTCGCCGAGCAACGCGGACAGCGTAACCGGCGAGGGACCCCGGACGAAATCCGTCCCGGGTCCCTCGCGCGGTCGCGGCGGTCGGCGCCGCGGCGCCTCAGTGCTGGGCGTCCTCGAACAGGCTGGTCACCGAGCCGTCCTCGAAGACCTCGCGGATCGCGCTGGCGATGAGTCGGCGCGATCGACAGCACGGTGATCTTGTCGAAGCTCGGTCTCGGCGGGAGTCGGCAGCGTGTCGGTGACGATGAACTCGCTGACCCGGGAGTTCTTCAGCCGGTCCGCGGCCGGGCCGGAGAGCACCCCGTGGGTGGCGGTGACGATGACGTCCTCGGCGCCGTTGGCGAACAGCGCGTCGGCGGCGGCGCAGATCGTGCCGCCGGTGTCGATCATGTCGTCGACCAGGACGCAGACCCGGCCCTTGACGTCACCGACGACCTCGTGGACCTTCACCTGGTTGGCGACGTCGGGGTCGCGGCGCTTGTGGACGATCGCCAGCGGCGCGCCCAGCCGGTCGCACCAGCGGTCGGCGACCCGGACCCGGCCGGCGTCCGGCGAGACGACGGTGAGCTTGGTCGCGGTCGACCTTGGCGCCCGACGTAGTCGGCGAGCATCGGCAGCGCGAACAGGTGGTCCACCGGGCCGTCGAAGAAGCCCTGGATCTGGTCGGTGTGCAGGTCGACGGTCAGGATGCCGGTCGGCGCCCGCGGTCTTGAACAGGTCGGCCATCAGCCGGGCCGAGATCGGCTCGCGGCCGCGGTGCTTCTTGTCCTGCCGGGCGTAGCCGTAGAACGGCACGATCACGGTGATGCTCTTGCGCCGAGGCCCGCTTGAGCGCGTCGACCATGATCAGCTGTTCCATGATCCACTGGTTGATCGGCGCGGTGTGGCTCTGCATCACGAAGCAGTCGGCGCCGCGCGCCGACTCCTCGAACCGGACGTAGATCTCGCCGTTGGCGAAGTCGAAGGCCGTGGTCGGCACCAGCTCGACGCCCGAGCTCGCTCGGCCACCTCCTCGGCCAGCTCGGGGTGGGCGCGGCCGGAGAAGAGCATCAGCTTCTTCTCACCGGTCGTCTTGATCCCGGTCACTGCACCGTCTCCTCGGAGTTCGACTGGTGTTCGGCACAGCGCCGCCCTGAGTCGGGCGGGCTGGCGGAATTGTGTGCACCACACACGGTACGCCCCATCCGGCGCACCTGTGCACCGGTGAGCGGGGCCGATGAGACGTCCCTCACGTGCCGGTCGTGCGCTCGCCGCCTCAGCGGTCGCTCGCTGCTGTGCGCGGTCGGCCGCCTCCGCAGCGGCACTGCCAGGGCGCTTGCGGGCGACCCAGCCCTCGATGTTGCGCTGCTGGCCGCGGGCGACGGCCAGCGACCCGGCGGGCACGTCCTTGGTGATGACCGAGCCGGCGGCGGTGTAGGCGCCGTCCCCGACGACGACCGGTGCGACGAACATGTTGTCCGACCCGGTCTTGCAGTAGCTGCCGATCGTGGTGTGGTGCTTGGCCTCGCCGTCGTAGTTGACGAAGACGCTGGCGGCGCCGATGTTGGTGTACTCGCCGATCGTGGCGTCACCCACGTAGGTCAGGTGCGGCACCTTGGTGCCCTCGCCGATCGCGGCGTTCTTCATCTCGACGTAGGTGCCCGCCTTCGCCTTCGTCGCCCAGCTCCGCGCCGGGCCGCAGGTAGGCGAACGGGCCGACGGACGCCTGCTCGCCGATCTCGGCCTGGTCCGCGACGGTGTTGGAGACCCGGGCGCCCGCGCCGACCGCGGTGTCGGTGAGCGTGCAGTTGGGGCCGACCTCGGCGCCCTCGGCCAGGCTGGTGGCGCCGAGCAGCTGGGTGTTGGGGTGCACCAGCGCGTCCGGCTCGAAGGTGACGTCGACGTCCACCCAGGTGGTGGCCGGGTCGACGATGGTGACGCCGGCCAGCATGGCCCGGGTCGAGCAGCCGGTCGTTGAGCACCCGGCGGGCCTCGGCGAGCTGCACCCGGTCGTTGACGCCGGCGATCTCGCGGTGGTCGCCGGGCGACATGGGCGCCCACCCGGTGGCCGGCGTCGCGCAGGATCGCCAGGATGTCGGTGAGGTACTCCTCGCCCTGCGCGTTGTCCGTGGTGACCTTGCCCAGCGCCTCGGCGAGCAGCCGCGCGTCGAAGGCGTAGACCCCGGAGTTGATCTCCTTGACCGCGCAGCTGCGCGTCGCCGGCGTCCTTCTGCTCGACGATCGCGGTCACCTGGCCGTCCGCGCCGCGCACGATCCGCCCGTAGCCGGTCGGGTCGGGCACCTGGGCGGTCAGCACGGTCACCGCGTTGCCGTCGGCGCGGTGCGCGGCGGCGAAGGCGTCGAGGGTCTCGGCGGTCAGCAGCGGGACGTCGCCATAGGTGACGACCACCGTGCCGTCCAGGGTGACGCCCCGGCGGGTCAGCTCCTCCAGGCCGATCCGCACCGCGTGGCCGGTGCCGTGCTGCTCCTCCTGCACGGCGGCCAGCGCCGCCGGGTCCAGCGGCGGCCAGGTGCTCGACGACCTGCTCGCGGCCGTGCCCGACGACGACGACCAGGTGCTCGGGGTCCAGGGCGCGGGCGGCGGCGACGACGTGGCCGACCAGGGTGCGGCCGCAGATCGTGTGCAGGATCTTCGGGGTGGCCGACTTCATGCGGGTGCCCTCACCCGCGGCGAGAATGACGACGGCAGCCGGTCGGTTGGGGCTCACGCGCGAGACTCCTCGGCTTCGGGTGCAGGACACCCGCAGCTTACCGAGGGGTCACGGCGGGCGCGGACCGTGGACCGGGCGGCCCGCCGGACCGCCCGCGGGACACCGTCCCCGCGCCATCTGCTCCGCCGCCAGGACTCGAACCCGGACTTAAGGCACCAAAAGCCCCAGTGCTGCCATTACACCACGGCGGATCAACCCGGCTCCCGGGCCCACGCGGGGCCCTGTCGGGCCGGACAGCACCATCATGCCGTACGGGACGGGGTCGACGCGACGGAGATCGGGACAGAGATCGACACGGCAAGGAAGGCAACCCTTACCCCTACTGGTCCTGTCGCGTACCGGATGCCACTGCAATACTTACGGAGCCGTAGGTTACGTAGCGCACGGACCGGCAAGTCCCGTGCGGAAACGTCACAATCCAGCCCTCATCGCATTGGACAAGGGACGCACATGACCACACAGACGGACGTGATCACCGAGTCCCGGGAACCCGGGCCCTCAGGACAGGAACCAGCGCCGCCCGCCACCCTCGGCGGCGAGAAGAAACGCTCGATCGAGCAGATCGCCCTGCTGCTGTTCATCTGCATCCCCTTCGTGGCCCTGGCGGCCGCGGTGCCGCTGGCCTGGGGCCGCGGGATGAGCTGGCTCGACGTGGGCCTGATGGTCGGGATGTACTTCCTGGGCTGCCACGGCATCACCATCGGCTTCCACCGCTACTTCACGCACGGCTCCTTCAAGGCCAACCGCCCGCTGCGGGTCGTGCTGGCCATCGCCGGCTCGATGGCCGTCGAGGGCCCGATCGTGCGCTGGGTCGCCGACCACCGCAGGCACCACAAGTTCAGCGACGCCGAGGGCGACCCGCACTAGCCCCTGGCGCTACGGCGAGACGCTGCCCGCCCTGATGAAGGGCCTGTGGTGGGCCCACATGGGCTGGCTCTTCGACGAGGAGCAGACCTCGCAGGAGAAGTACGCGCCCGACCTGATCAAGGACCCGGACATCCGCCGCGTCTCGCGCGACTTCTGGCTGTGGACCACGGTCTCGCTGCTGCTCCCGCCGCTGGTCGGCGGCCTGGCCACCATGTCGTGGTACGGCGCCTTCACCGCCTTCTTCTGGGGCTCGCTCGTCCGGGTGGCGCTGCTGCACCACGTGACCTGGTCGATCAACTCGATCTGCCACGCGGTCGGCAAGCGCCCGTTCAAGTCCCGCGACCGCTCCGGCAACGTGTGGTGGCTGGCCGTGCTCTCCTGCGGCGAGTCCTGGCACAACCTGCACCACGCCGACCCCACCTCCGCCCGGCACGGCGTGCTGCGCGGCCAGATCGACTCCAGCGCCCGCGTCATCCGCTGGTTCGAGCAGGCCGGCTGGGCCACCGACGTCCGCTGGCCCAGCGCCGACCGGATCGCCTCGCGCCGCCAGGAGGACGGGAAAACCGATCGGGAAAACGTCCGCGAAGCGGCATGATTGAGCGGTGAGCGACGGCACAGACGGCGAAGCGCGGACCACCGCCGGCACCCCGGGCCCGTCCGCCCGGCGGACCCGGCGGGTCCGGATGACCGGCAAGGAGCGGCGCGAGCAACTCCTCGACGTGGGGCGCGCGCTGTTCGCCGAGCGCGGCTACGAAGGCACGTCCGTGGAGGAGATCGCCCACACGGCGGGCGTGTCCAAGCCGGTCGTCTACGAGCACTTCGGCGGCAAGGAAGGGCTCTACGCCGTCGTCGTCGACCGCGAGATGCGGCGGCTGCTCGACCTGGTCACGGGTGCGCTCACGGGGGGCCATCCGCGCGAGCTGCTGGAACAGGCCGCCTTCGCCCTCCTGGACTACATCGAGCAGTACACCGACGGCTTCCGCATCCTGGTCCGCGACTCGCCCGTCGCCCAGTCGACGGGCACCTTCGCCTCCCTGATCAGCGACATCGCCACCCAGGTCGAGGACATCCTCGGGCACGAGTTCACCCAGCGCGGCTTCGACGCCAAGCTCGCGCCCCTGTACGCCCAGGCGCTGGTGGGCATGGTCGCCCTCACCGGGCAGTGGTGGCTGGACGCCCAGCACCCGCCGAAGGCGGAGGTGGCCGCCCACCTGGTCAACCTCTCCTGGAACGGCCTGTCGGGCCTGGAGCCGGTTCCCCACCTCGTCGGCCACCGCAAGAGCTGACCCCGCGGGACGGACGACTTCTCCGCCCCGGGAGGGCCGACGCGGCCCCCGGCTACCAGAGGCGGCGCGCGCCCGGCCCGGGCACGGTGGTGAACCGCCGGGCCTGCGGCAGGGCGGCCTGCACCGCCGCCCCGATCCGCGCCTCGTCCGCCTCGTCGAGGAGCACGATCGCGGAGCCGCCGAAGCCGCCCCCGGTCATCCGCGCCCCGAGGGCGCCCTCGGCGAGCGCCGTGTCGACCACCAGGTCGAGTTCGGCGCAGGAGATCCGGAAGTCGTCGCGCAGCGAGACGTGCCCGGCGGTGAGGACGGGGCCTATCTCGCGGGTCCGCCCGGCCTCGCAGAGGGCGAGGACCTCCTCCACCCGCCGGTTCTCGGTGACGACGTGCTTGGTCAGGCGGCGCAGCCGCTCGTCGGGGAGGTCCGCGAGCGCGGCGTCCAACCGGTCGTACGCCACGTCGCGCAGCGCCGGGAGCCCGAGGGCGGCGGCGGCCGCCTCGCAGCCGGCCCGCAGCTCGCCGTAGGCGCCGTCGGCGTGGGCGTGCTTGACGCGGGTGTCGACCACGAGCAGCCGCAGCCCCTCGGCGGCGAGGTCGAGCGGCACCTGCCGCTGCGCCAGGGCGCGGACGTCGAAGTGCAGCGCGTGGCCCTCGGTGCAGCACGCGGAGGCGGTCTGGTCCATCACACCGACGGGCGCGCCCACATAGGTGTTCTCGGAGGACTGGCAGAGCAGGGCGAGGTCCTGCCGCGACACGCCGCCGACGCCGTGCAGTTCGGTGAGCGCCAGCGCGGTGACGACCTGGAGGGCGGCGGAGGAGGACAGCCCGCCGCCGACCGGCACGGTGCTCTCGTAGTGCACGTCGGCGCCGCCGACCTGGTGCCCGGCCTGCGCGCAGCGTCCAGAGCACGGCGGCCGGGTAGCGGGCCCAGCCCTCGGTGGTGCCCGGCGCGAGGTCGGCGACGGGCAGTTCGACCACGCCGCCGTCCATGTCGGCGGAGTGCAGCCGCAGCAGGCCGTCGTCGCGGCGGGCGACGGCGGCCCTGGTGGTGTGCGGGAGGGCGAACGGCATGACGTAGCCGTCGTTGTAGTCGGTGTGCTCGCCGATCAGGTTGACCCGGCCGGGCGCGGCCCAGGCGCCTTCCGGGGCGCGCCCGAAGACGTCCTTGAACGCGGTCTCGAAAGCGGCGTCGTCTGTCATCGTGCGTCGTCCTCCCGGAGCGATTGGGCGAAGGTCCAGGCGTCGCGGATGATCTCCGCGAGGTCGGTGCGGCGGGGCTGCCAGCCCAGGCGCTGCCGGGCCCGGTCGGCGGAGGCGACGAGGACGGCGGGGTCGCCGGCCCGGCGCGGCTGCGCGGTGGCCGGGATCGGGTGGCCGGTGACCCGGCGGGCGGCCTCCACCACCTCGCGGACCGAGAAGCCGCTGCCGTTGCCGAGGTTGCAGATCAGGTGCTCGCCGCGCGGCGCGTGGTCGAGGGCGAGCAGGTGGGCCTCGGCGAGGTCGGCGACGTGGATGTAGTCGCGCAGGCAGGTGCCGTCGGGCGTCGGGTAGTCCTCGCCGTAGACGGAGATCGCGGCGCGGCGGCCCTGCGCGACCTGGAGCACCAGCGGGATGAGGTGCGACTCGGGGTCGTGCCGCTCGCCGTGCCGGCCGTAGGCGCCCGCGACGTTGAAGTAGCGCAGCGAGACCGCGGACAGGCCGTGGGCCGCGCACTCGCCGGTGATCATGTGGTCGACGGCGAGCTTGGTGGCGCCGTAGGGGTTGGTCGGCGCGGTCGGGGCGTCCTCGGTGATGGGGACGGCGGCGGGTTCGCCGTAGGTGGCGGCGGTGGAGGAGAAGACGAGGGTGCGCACCTGCGCGGCGCGCATGGCGGCGAGGAGTTCGATGGTGCCGGCGACGTTGTTGCGCCAGTACTTCTCCGGGTCGGCGACCGACTCGCCGACCTGCGAGGAGGCGGCGAAGTGCAGCACCGCGTCGTAGGAGCCGTCGAGCACCTTGGCGGCGTCCTGCACCCGGCCCTCGACGAACTCGGCGCCCTCGGGGACGCCCTCGCGAAAGCCCGTGGACAGGTCGTCCAGCACGGTCACCTGGTGCCCGGCCTCCAGCAGGTGCGCGGCGACCACGCCGCCGACGTAGCCGGCGCCGCCGGTGACCAGCAGCTTCTTGGGACGGTCCGGTCCGGGGACGGTCATGGGGTGGCCACCTCTCGCAGTCGCGCGGCAGCGGACTCCGGCGGCACGTCGTTGACGAAGGCGCCCATGCCCGATTCGGAGCCCGCGAGGAACTTCAGCTTGCCCGATGTGCGGCGAATGGTGAAAAGCTCCAGATGCAGGGCGAAGTCGCGGCGGTCGGCGGCGTCGAACGGCGCCTGGTGCCAGCCGGAGATGTACGGGGTGGGCGGCTGCCCGTCGCCGAAGATCCGGTCGAAGCGGCGCAGCAGCTCCAGGTAGACGTGCGGGAACTCGGCGCGGGCGTCCTCGTCCAGCCCGAGCAGGTCGGGCACCCGGCGGTTGGGGTAGAGGTGCACCTCGTACGGCCAGTGCGCCGCGAAGGGGACGAAGGCCGTCCAGTGCTCGCCGCTCAGCACGATCCGGCTGCCGTCGGCGCGCTCGTCGGCGAGCAGGTCGTCGAAGAGGTTGCCGCCGCCGCGCTCGCGGTGCTCGGCGAGCGAGCGGAGCATCAGGGCGGTGCGCGGGGTGACGAACGGGTAGCCGTAGATCTGGCCGTGCGGGTGGCCGAGGGTGACGCCGATCTCCTCGCCGCGGTTCTCGAACGGGTAGACCTGGACCACGCCCGGCAGTTGGGACAGGTCGCGGGTGCGGTCGGTCCACACGTCGAGCACGAGCCGGGCGCGCCTCCGGCGTGAGCCGGCGAAGGACGCGTCGTGGTCGGAGGTGAAGCAGACCACCTCGCAGCGGCCCTGTGTCGCCGGTGAGCGAGGGGAAGCGGTTCTCGAAGACCACCACCTCGTAGTCCGGCGCCGGGATCTCGCTGTGCCGGCCGTCGCGCGAGGGGCACAGCGGGCACTCGTCGGCGGGTGGGTGGTAGGTACGGCCCTGGCGGTGCGAGGCGACAGCGACGTAGTCGCCGAGCAGCCGGTCGAGCCGGATCTCCGTGGTGGTCGCCACGGGTTCCAGCGGGCGCGGATCGACCGCGTCGCGGACCACTGCGTCGGCGGAGTCGTAGTAGATCAGCTCGCGGCCGTCTGCGAGCCGGGTCGGCGTCTTCTTCACCTACGGCACCTCACACCACAATCAATCAACAGAACCGCACACAATGAATCACAACGCAACAGTACAGTCAATGCACGGGGCATGGCGAAGTTGACCCGGAAAAGTGAAAGGGGCCCGACGGCAAGGCTGGGGCACAACCAAACAAAGCCGAACAGATCACGAGCAAACACCCCGGACCGACCCACCCTCGCGCACGGCCGCACCACCACGGGCGCCACGGCACATCCACGCCGCATCCACCCACATCCCCGCGGCGTCCACGGCGCGTCCGCCGCGCACCGGCCGGGCGGCTACGCCTGCCGCTCCCCCGCGGCGCGCTCCAGCAGCCCGGTACGGGCCGCGAGCGCCGCCGCCTCCAGCCGGGAGCCCACCCCCAGCTTCATCAGCACCCGCTGCACATGGGTGCGCGCGGTGCTCGGCGCGATCCGCATGCCCGCCGCGATCACCCGGGTGTCCTCGCCCTCGGCGACCCGCACCAGCACCTCGACCTCGCGCGGGGTGAGCATCTCCAGCAGCCGCGCGCCCTCGTCGTCCGGCTGCCGCGCCGGGTTGAGCAGTTCGGCGAACGCGCCCTGGAGCAGCGGCTGCGCCACCGCGACCTCGCCCGTCCTGCGCCTTGGCCATCGCCCGCTCGACGCCCTCGATCCGCTCGTCGTGCCGGACGTAGCCGGACGCGCCGGCCGCGAACGCCGCCGCGATGCCGCGCGGGTCGGGCACCGGGCCGAGCACCACCACGGCCACCGTCGGCCGCTCGCGTCTGATCCGCGCCACCGTGTCGAAGGCGCCCGGCTCGGCGGGCGCCGCGGTGCCGAACAGGCACACCTCCGGCGACCTGCTCAGCACCAGTTCGGCCGCGCCGGCGGCGGGCGCCGCGGCGGCCAGCACACGGTGGCCGCGCAGCCTCAGCGCCGAGGCCAGCGCCTCGGCCAGCAGCCGGTGGTCGTCGACCACGACGAGCCGTACACCCATGTCGGGTCTCCCCCATCCCCCGGGCCCGCACCCCGCGGGCCCCGGTTCCCAGTCCATACCGCCGCCGGACCGGTCCCAACCGTGCCGGGCGGGCGGACACGGGCGCTCGCCGAGAAATTACACGGTCCGGGAACGGCGCGCGCCCCCTACCCGCGGATACCTCCCGCTGTCTCGGAAGATCCGCCGGCCGGGGGCGCGGCGTGCATCGGTTGCGGCGGCGGGCGGCGGACCGTCAGCCGTACACCAGCACGTAGCTCTGGCCCTTCTCACCCGCGTACACCGTCTTGGTGACGTAGTAGAAGCGGTTGTCGTGCCACACGTAGTAGTTGTGCAGGCCGCCGCCGGTCTCCAGCCGGTTGTACGCGTCGTTGGAGAAGGTGGCGTACGTCGAGATCGCGCCCGTGCCGGGGTCCAGGGTGACCATCCGGCCCGCCTGGTCGTAGCTCGGCGGTTCGAAGGCGAGCACCTTGCCGTCCTGGAAGCCGACGCCGGTGATGTCGTAGTTGCCGGTCGGCTTGGCGACCCACTTCTGCTTGCCGTCGCTGATGTTGAAGGCCGCGATGCCGCTGAGCACCTTGCCGCTGCTGTCGCTCTGGCTGTTGAGCGTCAGGTAGATGGTGCTCTTGTCGACCAGCACGTTGTGCACCGCCTGCTTCTCGGTGCCGTCGTCGTCGATGCTGTACTGCTTGCTGCCGAGCGAAACGCGCTGCGTCAGGCGGCCGTTGGCCAGCACCGCCACGTCGGTGTACAGGTTCGCCTGGGTGCCGAGGATGACCACCACGGGGTCGGTCGAGACGATCGAGGTGACCTGGATGCCGGCCGGAGCGGTCCACGACCACTTGGAGGCACCGTTGTTGGCGGTGTCGATGACCTGCACCTTGTAGGTGCTGTAGTCGCAGTTGACGACCGCCACGAACTGCGCGCCGCCCGCGTAGCCGTCGTCGTTGCAGTTGCCGTCGCCGGACCGCCACAGCACCTTCTGGTCGCTGAGCCGGTAGGCGATCGAGCCCTCGGTCCAGTCGATGCCGACCGCGTCGCCGCTGACGGCCATCTCGGTGAAGTCGTAGTTGGTCTTGCCGCTGGTGCCGGTGGGCAGGTCCTTGGTCCACAGCATCCGGCCCGCGGCCAGGTCGATCGCCATGACCTTGTCGCAGTCGGCGCCGTACTGGATCGCGGTCATGTTGTTGTACTGGTCGCGGGCCGCGGTGCACTCCGTGCCCGACGGCGCCGGGATCGCCCAGGCCTGCGCGCCGGTGTTGATGTCGTAGCCGACGACCTGGTTGATCTGGTTCTTCACCACGTACTTGTCGGTGAACCAGATGCCCAGCGCGTCCTTGAGGTTGTCCTTCTCGGCGACCGTGTCGGCGGGCTTGCCCCACTTGTACGCCAGTTGGGAGTTGTGGCCGCCGGGCGCGGTCGGACTGCCGTTGGTGCCGCCGGAGTTCGCCACCGGCTTCGGCTTCGGGTCGCTCTTGCCGCCGCCCTTGGTGGCGAACCACACGCCGCCGCCGATCACCAGCACCGCGGCCACCACGGCCGCGACGATGACCAGCAGCCTGTTGTTCGACCGCCCGGCGGGCGCGCCCTGCTGGCCGTACGGCGGCTGCTGCCCGTACGGCGGCGCGGCCTGCGGGTAGCCGTACGGGCCCTGCGGCGGCGGGGTCTGGCCGTACTGCTGGGGCTGGGCGTACTGCTGCTGCCCGTAGTCCTGGCCGTAGCCCTGCTGGCTCGGGTAGCCGTAGCCGGGCGGGGGCGGCGGGCCCTGCTGCTGTTGCTGCTGCGGGGAACTGCCCCTGCGGGAAGGCCGCCTGGGTCGGCGCCGCGGCGTACGGGTTCTGCCCGGGCGGCGGCGGCTTCGCGTACGGGTTCTCCGCCCCGGGCGGCGGCGGGCCCTGCGGGGCCGCGGGCGGCGGCGCCGGGTAGCCGTAGCCGTTCGGGGGCGGGGTCTGCGGCGCGCCCTGCGGAGGCGGCGGCACGGCGCCTTCGGACTCCCCGTACCGGGGCGGGTTTCCGGGGGGCGGGGGCGGCTGCGACATCAGCAGGTCCTTCGTCGTCCCGGGCGTACCGGGTGAGCGGAGTGTGGGGGATACGGAAATCTTTCTATCACCCGGCCCACTTGACGCCTTCGGCCGCGGCTGTTCCGTTACCGGGCCGCTACACGTTCTGCGCGTCCGGCTCCCCGCGGCGCCGCTACGCGTCCTCCGCGAGCTCCAGCCAGCGCATCTCCAGCTCCTCGCGCTCCTCGCGCAGCGCCCGCAACTCCGCGTCGAAAACGGCGACTTTCTCGAAGTCGGTGGCGTGGTCGGCCATCGCGCGCGTGCAGTTCGTTCTCCCGGGCGCCGATCCTGTCCAGCCGCCGCTCGACGCGCTGCAACTCCTTCTTCGCCGCCCGGGTGTCCCTGGTGCCGCGGGCGTCGGCGGCCGGGCGCTCCTTGGCCGGGGGCGGCGGGGCGGCGGCCTGCGTGATCGCGCGCCGGCGCTCCAGGTACTCGTCCACGCCGCGCGGCAGCATCCGCAGGGTGCCGTCGCCCAGCAGCGCGAACACCCGGTCGGTGGTGCGCTCCAGGAAGAACCGGTCGTGGCTGATGACGAGCATCGACCCGGGCCAGCCGTCGAGCAGGTCCTCCAGCTGGGTCAGCGTCTCGATGTCGAGGTCGTTGGTCGGCTCGTCGAGGAACAGGACGTTCGGCTCGTCCATCAGCAGCCGCAGGATCTGCAGCCGGCGGCGCTCACCGCCGGACAGGTCGCCGACCGGCGTCCACTGCTTCTCCTTGGTGAAGCCGAACTTCTCGCAGAGCTGACCCGCGGTCAGCTCCCGGCCCTTGCCGAGGTCGACCCGCTGCCGCACCGACTCCACGGCCTGCAGCACCCGTTGCGCCGGGTCGAGTTCGGCCACCTCCTGCGAGAGGTAGGCGAGCTTGACGGTCTTGCCGACGACCACCCGGCCGTGCGCGGGCTGCCGGTCGCCGCCGCTGGCCGCGGCGTCGGCCAGCGCCCGCAGGAAGGACGTCTTGCCGGCGCCGTTCACGCCGACCAGGCCGATCCGGTCGCCCGGGCCGAGCTGCCAGGTGATGCGGCGCAGCAGTTCCTTGGGGCCCGCGGTGACCGTCACGTCCTCCAGCTCGAAGACGGTCTTGCCGAGCCGGGAGTTGGCGAACTTCATCAGCTCCGCGGTGTCCCGCGGCGGCGGCACGTCCTCGATCAGGGCGTTCGCCGCCTCGATCCGGAACCGCGGCTTGGAGGTGCGCGCCGGGGCGCCGCGGCGCAGCCACGCCAGCTCCTTGCGCACCAGGTTCTGCCGCTTGGTCTCCTCGGTCGCCGCGATCCGCTCCCGCTCGGCGCGCGCGAAGACGTAGTCGCTGTAGCCGCCCTCGTACTCGTGGACGTCGCCGTGCTGCACGTCCCACATCCGGGTGCACACCTGGTCCAGGAACCACCGGTCGTGGGTCACGCACACCAGCGCGGAGCGGCGCGCCCGGAGATGCCCGGCCAGCCAGGAGATGCCCTCGACGTCGAGGTGGTTGGTGGGCTCGTCCAGCACGATCAGGTCCTGCTCGGCGATGAGCAGCTTGGCCAGCGCGATACGGCGCCGCTCGCCGCCCGACAGCGGGCCGATCACGGTGTCCAGGCCGTCCGGGAAGCCCGGCAGGTCCAGCGCCCCGAACAGCCCGGTCAGCACGTCCCTGACCTTCGCGTCGCCGGCCCAGTCGTGGTCGGGGCGGTCCCCGACGATCTCCTGGCGCACGGTGGCCCCCGGGTCGAGGGAGTCGCGCTTGCGTCAGCACGCCGAGCCGCAGCCCGCTCTGGTGGGTCACCCGCCCCGCGTCCGGCTGCTCCAGCTTCGCCAGCATCCGCACCAGCGTCGTCTTCCCGTCGCCGTTGCGGCCCACCACCCCGATCCGGTCCCCCTCCGAGACGCCGAGGGAGAGCGATTCCAGCAGGGTACGGGTGCCGTATGTCTTGCTGACGGCTTCGACGTTGACGAGGTTGACGGCCACGTCAACAGCCTAGTCGGCGCGGGAGGGGCTTCTTCGCACGGGACGGGCGGAGCCGGGGCCCCTGCGGGGCGGGCTCGTACGGGCGGCTCGCGTGCGGGCGGGCTCGCACAGGCGGCTCCGTGCGGCGGCTCCGTGCGGGCAGCTCTGTACGGGGCACGGCGGCAGACGGGCGCGCGGGTCGGTACGGCTAGGGCAGGACCGTCGCACCGGGGGCGGGGGACGCCGCGGCCCTGGCGCCCGCGCCCAGGGTCACCGCGATCTTGGCCGCGCCGTCGGCGTCCGCAGCCAGGAACGCGCAGGTCGGCCCCGATCCGGAGACGATCCCGGCCAGCGCCCCCGCCTCGCGCCCGGCCGCCAGCGTCCGCGCCAGCTCGGGCCGCAGCGAGAGCGCCGCGCCCTGGAGGTCGTTGGCCAGCGCCCCGGCCAGGGCGTACGCGTCGCCCGCGGCCAGCGCCGCCAGCAGCGCCGGGTCCGCTGCGGGAGCGGGGACCTCGCCGACGCCGTCCCCGCTGCCCTCCTCCCGGCGCAGCCGGTCGCACTCCCGGTAGACGGCAGGCGTGGACAGCCCGCCGTCGGCGGCCGCGAACACCCAGTGGAAGGTGCCGCTCACATCGAGCGGCGTCAGCAACTCCCCGCGCCCGACCCCGAGCGCCGCCCCGCCGAGCAGCGCGAAGGGCACGTCGCTGCCCAGCTCCGCGCCGATGGCGAGCAGGTCGTCCAGCGGGGTGTCCAGCCCCCACAGCGCGTCGCACGCCAGCAGCGCCGCCGCCCCGTCCGCGCTGCCGCCGGCCATCCCGCCCTGCACGGGGATGTCCTTGGCGATGTGCAGGTGCACGTCGGGCGCGATGCCGTGCCGCTCGGCGAGCGCGACGGCCGCCCGGGCCACGAGGTTCGTGCCGTCGAGCGGGATGCCGTCCACGTCCCGGCCCTGCGCGGTGACCGTCATGGCGGCGGCGGGCTCCACCGTCACATGGTCGTACAGTCCGACCGCCAGGAACACGTTGGCCAGGTCGTGGAACCCGTCCGGCCGCCGCCCGCCCACGGCGAGCTGCACATTGACCTTGGCGGGCACGCGCACGGTGACGGCGGTCATGGTCAGATCTCCTCGGTTCATCCGATTCGGTTCATCCGATGGTCTTCCGGTTCATCCGATGGTCTACGGCCTGCCGCGCGGCGCCCCGCGGCCGATGATCCTACGAGGCGGCCGCTCGGCCGTCGCCCGGTCGTCCGTCCTGCGCGGTACGTCACACGCGGCACGTCACGCACCGCGGTACGACCGTCACACCGGACGGTGCTCGGCGATCGCCGCGAACTGCTCCACGGTCAGCGCCTCGCCCCGCGCCTGGGGCGACACCCCGGCCGCCACGAGCGCGTCCTCCGCGGCGGCGGCCGACCCGGCCCATCCGGCGAGCGCCGCGCGCAGCGTCTTGCGGCGCTGGGCGAACGCCGCGTCGACCGCCGTGAAGACGTCCTCGCGCCGCGCCGTGGTCCTCGGCGGGTCGCGGCGCACCAGCGAGACCAGGCCGGAGTCGACGTTCGGCGCCGGCCAGAAGACGCTGCGCCCGATCGCACCGGCCCGCTTGACCTCCGCGTACCAGTTCGCCTTCACCGACGGCACCCCGTACACCTTGTTGCCCGGGCCCGCGGCCAGCCGGTCGGCGACCTCGGCCTGCACCATCACCAGCGTCCGCTCGATGGTCGGGAACGTCGCCAGCATGTGCAGCAGCACCGGCACGGCCACGTTGTACGGCAGGTTCGCCACCAGGGCGGTCGGCGGCGGCCCGGGCAGTTCCCGTACGGTCAGCGCGTCGCTGTGCACGAGGGTGAAGCGGTCCGCCCGCTGCGGCATCCGGGCCGCGACCGTGGCGGGCAGCGCGCCCGCGAGCACGTCGTCGATCTCGATCGCGGTGACCCGGTCGGCCGCTTCGAGCAGTCCCAGCGTGAGCGACCCGAGCCCGGGCCCGACCTCCAGCACGGTGTCCGCCGGCCGCACGTCCGCGGTGCGCACGATCCGCCGCACGGTGTTCGCGTCGATGACGAAGTTCTGCCCGCGCTGCTTGGTCGGCCGCACGCCCAGCGCGGCGGCCAGCGCACGGATGTCGGCCGGTCCGAGCAGGGCGTCGGGATCTGTCGTACTCACCCGGCAAGGCTATCCGCAGCCCGGACCGGCCCCGTACGCCTCCTTAGGCGCCCAGCATTGCGCTCCGCCGCCTTAGGCGCCCAGGTCACGCTCCGCCTCTTAGGTGCTCAGCCGACGCCCCGCCGCCCAAGGCGCTCAGCCGCTCCCCAGGACACGCGTCAGGACGCGCATCAGTAGGCGAACACCCGCGCCGTGTTCCGCGCCACCGCCTCGGCGACCGTGTCCTCGTCCTGGCCGCGGGCCGCGGCCATCGCGCGCAGCGTGACGGGGATCAGGTACGGCGCGTTCGGCCGGCCGCGGTGCGGGACCGGGGTGAGGAACGGCGCGTCGGTCTCCACCAGCAGCCGGTCCAGCGGCGCCGCCGCGACAGCGTCCCGCAGGTTCTGCGCCGACTTGTAGCTGACGTTCCCGGCGAAGGACAGGTAGTAGCCGCGCTCGGCGCACACCGCCGCCATGGCCGCGTCCCCGGAGAAGCAGTGGAAGACCACGGTGTCCGGCGCGCCCTCCTCCAGCAGGACCCGCAGCACGTCGTCGTGCGCCTCCCGGTCGTGGATGACCAGCGCCTTCCCGTGCCGCTTGGCGATCGCGATGTGCCGCCGGAAGGAGTGCACCTGGGCCGCCGCGCCCTCGGGCCCGGTGCGGAAGTAGTCGAGGCCCGTCTCGCCCACGCCCCGCACCTGCGGCAGCGCGGCCAGCGCGTCGATCTCGTCGAGCGCGGCGTCCAGCGCGGGCATCCCGCCCGCCGTCCGCTCCCCCTGCCGCGACCACCCGTCCGGGTCGCCGTGCACGATCCGGGGCGCCTCGTTGGGGTGCAGGGCCACCGTCGCCCAGATGTCGTCGTACTCCGCCGCCGTCCGCGCCGCCCAGCGCGACCCGGCGAGGTCGCAGCCGACCTGGATCAGCGTGCCGACGCCGACCGCAGCCGCTGCGGCGAGGGCCTCGGGCACCGTGCCGGACTGCATGTCCAGGTGGGTGTGGGAGTCGGCGACCGTCACCCGCAGCGGCTCGGGCGCCGGCGGGGCCGTCTGCCCGCCCGGGCCGGCCTTGCTGTTCTTCTTCGTCTGTTCCGTCGGCATGGGTCCGATCCTAGGGACGCGGACAGGTCCCGGGACCCGGGGCCGGCAACCCGGGCAGGGGCGCCGGCCCTCCCGTCACAGCCGGCCGGACTCCTCGTGCCCGCGGTGCAGCAGGTTGCGTACGGACCAGTGGTGGGCGCGGCGCGGCGTGCGCCGGGCGGCGGCCGCGGTGCCCGGGGCCGTCCGGGAGCGCGGGAGGGTCGAGGTGCTCGGGGCTGCCGGGGTGCTCGGGGCGGGCCGCGCGCCAGCGGGCCGCGGAGGCGCCGTCGACCTGCCCGGAACGCATGATGCGCACCAGGTGGCCGTCACAGTTGCGGCAGCTCGGCCGGGTCAGCGGCGAGGGCACCTCCGCGCCGTCGGCCAGATAGGTGACATACGGGTGGCCGGCGGTGTCGGTGTGGTGCTCGATCTCGTAGCTCTGCTCCCAGCCGTGGCCGCAGTGCATGCAGGCGAAGGAGTACGCCTCGGTCACGTTGTGGGCGGACCCGACGCTGCTCCCGCTGCCGATGGTGTCGGTCATGCCAACTCCCGCGCGCCCTCCGGACACGGTGCCCGGACGGGGCTTTTCAGATACCAGCGAACGCCTCATCCCCGGGCGCCGCACCAGGGGAATCCGAGTCTTGGGCCAGATTTGGGGCGTTTGTGGGAGACGGCGGTGATCGCTTTGCCATGTGCCGGGTTTACCCGCCACCGGCCGGCCGCCGCCTGTGCCCCCAGGTCACGCCCCTGCGTGCTTGGCCGCCACCACCGCGTCGAAGACCTCCCGCTTCGGCAGCCCCGCCTCCGCCGCGACCGCCGCGATCGCCTCCTTGCGCCGCTCCCCCGCCGCCTCCCGTACCGCGACCCTGCGGACGAGTTCGGCCGGCGTCCAGGTCCGCGGGCCCCGGCGCGGGCGCGCCCTCCACCACCACGGTGATCTCGCCGCGCACCCCCTCCGCGGCCCACCGCGCCAGCTCCTCCAGCGGGCCGCGCCTGACCTCTTCGTACGTCTTGGTCAGCTCCCGGCACACCGCGGCCCGCCGCTGCCCGCCGAAGACCTCCGCCATGGCGGCGAGGGTGTCGTCGATGCGGTGCGGGGCCTCGAAGTACACCAGCGTGCGGCGGTCCGCGGCGACCTCCCGCAGCCGCGACAGCCGCTCGCCCTGCTTGCGCGGCAGGAAGCCCTCGAAGCAGAAACGGTCGACCGGCAGGCCCGACACCGCCAGCGCGGTGAGCACCGCCGACGGGCCCGGCACCGCCGTCACCCGGATGCCGCGCTCCACCGCCGCCGCCACCAGCCGGTAGCCGGGGTCCGAC
Source organism: uncultured Actinomycetota bacterium (assembly GCA_963820715.1). GTDB lineage: Bacteria > Actinomycetota > Actinomycetes > Streptomycetales > Streptomycetaceae > Actinacidiphila. The sequence goes on from CAWGAU010000023.1 coordinate 126,797, forward strand.
ACCGACGGCATGCCGGCGTCCGTGACCAGCACCACCCGCGCACCGCCCGCCAGCGCCTCCACCAGCTCGCCGGTCCTGGCCGCCTCGTTCCCCTCGAAGTACGACACGACGCGGCCTGGCGGCTCGATGGCCAGCGCCTGGGTGAGCCGGCGCAGCCGCCGGGTGTCCTCCGCGGCGACCAGGTCGGCGGCCGCCAGCTCGGCGGCCAGCCGGGGCGGCGCGTCCGCCGGATCGCCGATGGGGGTGCCTGCCAGTACGAGGACTCCTGCGGATGAGCTGGTCACGCCACGATTCTAGGTGCGGGAATACCGGACAAAGTCGGGCCGGGTGCGCTCAGCTCGTCGCAATCACAGGCGCTTTCCCTACGATGGGCCGGTGACGAGTGAGACCGTGGCGGACAACCGCGCCGACGAGGGCGTACGGGCGCAGCCGGAGCCGAGCCTGTGGGCCCGGCGGCTGCGCCGTTTCGGGTACGCCGAAAGCGCCCGGACCGACACCCGCGACCTCCTGGTCCCGCCCTTCCCCGAACCGGGCACCCGCGTGTGGGAGATGCTGGGGCTGGGCCCCGCGCTGTCCGGCCGGCTGGCCCGGTGGTCCGGCTGGCTGGGCCCGCTGCTGGTCTCGCTGTTCGCCGGCGTCATCCGCTTCTGGCACCTGGGCAACCCGCGCGACGTCGTCTTCGACGAGACGTACTACGCCAAGGACGCCTGGGCGCTACTCAAGTACGGCTACGAGGGCACCTGGCCCGACGGCAAGATCTCCAACCCGCAGATCCTCGCCCACCCCCAGGTCATCCCGGTGACCAACGTCGGCAGCTACGTCGTCCACCCGCCCGCCGGCAAGTGGATCATCGCGGCCGGCGAGTGGATGTTCGGCCTGAACCCGTTCGGCTGGCGCTTCATGATGGCCGTGCTCGGCACGCTGTCGGTGCTGATGCTCTGCCGCATCGGGCGCCGGCTGTTCCGCTCCACGGCCCTGGGCTGCATCGCCGGCCTGCTGATGTCGGTCGACGGCCTGCACTACGTGATGAGCCGCATCGCCCTGCTCGACCTGGTCATCATGTTCTTCGCGCTGGCCGCATTCGGCTGCCTGCTGGTCGACCGCGACTGGTCCAGGGCCCGGCTCGCGGCCGCGCTCCCGGTCGGCGAGGACGGCTTCGCGGGACCCGACGACCGGGCCGGCTCCCGTACCGGCATGGGCTGGCGGCCGTGGCGGATCGCGGCGGCCGTCATGCTGGGCCTGGCCGCCGCCAGCAAGTGGAACGGCCTGTACTTCCTGGCGTTCTTCACGCTGCTCACGGTGCTGTGGGACGTCGGCTCGCGGCGGGTGGCCGGCGCCCGGCGGCCGCGGCGCGCCGTGCTGCGCAGGGACCTCGGCTGGTCGCTGCTGACCATGATCCCGGTCGCCCTGGGGACGTATCTGCTCACCTGGACCGGCTGGTTCATGTCGAGCAACGGCTACGGCCGGCACTGGGCGGACCACCGGGGCGGCACCTGGTCCTTCATCCCCGCCCCGCTGCGCAGCCTGTGGCACTACGAGTACCAGGTCTACCAGTTCAACGTGAACCTGCACGCCGGCCACCCGTACCAGTCCAACCCCTGGAGCTGGCTGGTGCTGGGGCGGCCGGTGTCGTACTACTTCGAGTCGCCGAAGGTGCGGCCAGGACGGCTGCAGGAGCGCCGGCGGCTGCTCGCGGGAGATCCTGGCGCTGGGCACGCCGCTGCTGTGGTGGGCGGCGTGCTTCGCGCTGCTGTACCTGCTCTACCGGTGGGCCATGCGCCGCGACTGGCGGGCGGGCGCCATCCTCTGCGCGGTGGGCGCCGGCTACCTGCCCTGGTTCCACTACCAGGACCGTACGATCTTCTACTTCTACGCCGTCGCCTTCGTGCCGTACCTGTGCCTGGCGGTCACGATGATGATCGGGGCGTTCCTGGGGCCGCCCCGGGCGAGCGAGAGCCGCCGGATGTGGGGCGCGGTCGGCGCGGGCACCCTCGTGCTGCTCATCGTGTGGAACTTCATCTACTTCTTCCCGATCTACACGGGGATGACGATCCCCTACTCGTCCTGGCAGGCCAGGATGTGGCTGGACTCCTGGATCTGAGCGGGCGATCCGGCCCGCCGGGTACGGGCGCGCGGCGGGCGGTTCGAGACGGGTCGGCGGGCGGCCACTGGGCGGTTCGACGCGCGGCCTGCGAGCGGCCCGGTGGGGCCGCGGGGCCTGATGGGTCTGACGGTCCGTTCGGTTACGGATCATGTGGTTTCAGTACAAATCCGTGCCCCGATTGAGACCTTCCGCACCAGACCCTCGCCTAGGGTCCTGAGAGCGTGTTCACTGAACATGTTCAATGGGGAGGGGGGTCTCGTGCCATTGTCACGGGGTGTCAAGACGGGGATCGTCGGTACGGTCTTCACGGGGATGCTGGTCGTCGCCGGGTACGGTGCGTACAACATCTATTCGGCGCTGGACGGCGGCAGCGGCGGGGGCGGCAAGGGCCGGAGCCCGCTGGCCGCCGACTCGCCCATCAGCTCGGCGCCCCCGAGCGCCAAGGACGTCAAGGACACCGCGGCCGCCTTTCTGACCGCGTGGCAGTCCGGTGACGCGACCAGGGCCGGCGCCCTGACCGACTCACCGCGGACCGCCGCCGCAGCGCTCACCGGCTACCGGCAGCAGGCCCATGTGACCTCCGTGCAGATCACCCGGGCGCCGCGTCCGCCACCAAGGTGCCCTACACCGTCAGGGCGCACGTCACCTATGGCGGCGTCAGCACCACCTGGACGTACGCCTCGTCACTGACCGTCAGCCGCGGCCTGGGCAACAAGCCGGTCGTCACCTGGGCGCCGACCGTCCTCCAGCCCGACCTGACCGACGGCGACACCCTCGTCACCGGCAAGGCGCAGACCCCCGACGTCGAGGTGGTGGACCGCCACGGCGCCGTGCTGACCGGCACGACCTACCGGTCGCTGGCCCGCATCATCCCCGACCTGCGCACCCAGTACGCGTCGAAGCTCAAAGGCGGCACCGCGGGAATCCAGACCTACATCGAGGGCTCGGACGGCGCCGACCGCAAGGTGCTCGACGTTCTGCGCCCGGGCAGGGCCACCCGCCTTGCCACCACCTTGGACGCCGGCCTCCAGGCCGCCGCCGAGAAGGCGGTCGACAAGGAGCCGACCGCGGGCGTCACCGCCGTCGACACCACCACCGGCGGCATCCTGGCGGTCGCCTACAACCCGCCCATCGGCACCGACCTGGCGCTCCAGGACCAGGCAGCGCCGGGCTCGACGTTCAAGGTGGTCACCGCGGCCGCGCTGATCCAGAAGGGCGGTCTGACACCGCAGTCGTCCGCGCCCTGCATCAACGGCGACAACTACCTCGACGGCCGGGCGTACAAGAACGAGAACAGCATGAACAACCCGCACGCCACCCTGGACTGGGACTTCGCCGAGTCCTGCAACACCGGCTTCATCAAGCAGGCGAAGCTGCTGGGGAGTTCGGGCCTGGTCGACACCGCCGCGGACTTCGGCCTCACCCAGCGCTGGAACATCGGCACCCCCATCCACCAGGCGTCGGTGCCCGGCGGCACCGGGGACGAGCTGACGTCGGAGATGATCGGGCAGGGCCAGCTGCTGATGAACCCGCTGTTCATGGCATCGGTCGCCGCGACCGCGAAGACCGGCTCGTTCCGCCAGCCGCACATCGTCGCCACCAGCCTGATCGACGGCCGGATCGCCACCGCCGACGGCATCTCCCCGACCACCTCGCAGTACCTGCGCGCCATGATGCGCAGCGCCGTCACCTACGGCACCGCCCAGGGCGTCATGGCCGGCCTCGGCCCCGACACGGGCGCCAAGACAGGGTCGGCGGAGATCGACGGCGCGGCCGAGCCGAACGGCTGGTTCCTCGGCTACCACGGCGACGTGGCGGCGTCCGCCATCGTGCACGGCGGCGGCCACGGCAACGCGTCCGCCGGGCCCATCGTGGCCGCCGTGCTGCGGGCCGGCTCCTGACCGGCCGTCCGGACGGCGCCGCCCGGCCGAACGCCGCCCCGTGACACCGCTGATCGCCGCCGCTGTCCTGTTCGCCGCCCTGACGCACGCCGCCTGGAACGCGATCGCCCACGGCATCAAGGACCAGCTCCTCGCCTTCACCCTGGTGGGTGGCGGCGGGGCGCTGTGCGCGGCGGCCCTCGCGCCCTTCGCGTCGGCGCCGCACCCCGGCGCGTGGCCGTGGCTGACCGCCTCGGTGGTGATCCACCTCGGCTACCAGTACCTGCTGATGCGGTCCTTCCGGCTGGGCGAGTTCGGGCAGGTGTACCCGATAGCGCGCGGGGTCGCGCCGCCGACGGTGACGCTGCTGGCCGCGGTCTTCGTCGGCGAGTGGCCGGGTCCGTGGCAGGTCGCCGGCGTGCTGGTGGCGTCCACCGGGCTGGCCGGGGTCGCGCTGTGGGGGATGCGCGGGCGGCGCCCCGACTGGCCCGCGCTGACCGCCGCGGTCGGCACCGGCCTGACCATCGCCGGGTACACCGTCGTGGACGGCGTCGGGGTACGTGCCTCAGGCAGTTCGCTGGGCTACGTCTGCTGGCTGCTGATGCTCCAGGGCGTGTTCGTCCCCGTCCTGGCCATGACCGTCCGCCGCGGCCGGCTGCTCGCGGAACTGCGGCCCGTGGCCGTACGCGGCCTGCTCGGCGGCGCGCTGTCGATGACCGCCTACGGGCTCGTGCTGTGGGCCCAGACCCGCGCCGACCTCGCGCCGGTCGCCGCGCTGCGCGAGACCTCGATCATCGCGGGCGCCGCCATAGGAGCGCTGTTCTTCCGCGAGCGCTTCGGCCGCCCCCGGCTGGTGGCCGCCCTGGTCGTCGTGACCGGCATAGGTCTGATGCTGCACGCGAACTGAACGTTCGTACGACGATCAGCCCGCCGCCATGGCGTCGACGAACGCCGGGTTGCTGATGAGCACACCGCCCTCGACCGGAAGGGTGACACCCGTGATCCAGGCCGCGTCCTTGGACGCGAGGAAGGTGACGGCGGCGGCGATGTCGGACGGTTCGCCGACCCGGCCCAGCGGGTAGACCGCCGCGGCCGCGTCGAGCACGGCCTCGCGCCCGTCCCACGCGGGGGTGCGGATCGTGCCGGGCGCCACCAGGTTGACGCGCACCCCGGTGGGCGCCGCCTGCACGGCCAAGGTGCGGGTCAAGGAGATCAGGCCGGCCTTGGCGGCGCTGTAGGAATGGTTGCCGAAGTACGAAAGTCCGTTGACCGAGCCGATGTTGACAATCGCACCGCGCCGCTGCGGTGCGACGGTCAGATGAGGCAGCGCGGCACGTGAGCATCTCATCGCACCGGTGAGGGTGATATCGAGGTCCAGCCGCCAGTCCTCGTCACTCTCCTCGGTGAACGCCTCCCGGTGCTCGCTGCACGAGTACGCGTTGTTGACCAGGACGTCCAGGGTGCCGAAGGCGTCCACCGCCGCCGCGACCGCCGCCTCCACCGACGCGCGGTCCGCCACGTCGCAGCCGGACCGCCTCGGCCCGTCCCCCGTCGGCCCTGATCGCCGCGGCCGTCCTGGCCGCCGCCTCGCCGTCGAGGTCGGCCAGGAGCACCCCCGCGCCCTCTGCGGCGAACCGCCGCGCGGTGACCTCGCCGATCCCCCGGGCGCCGCCCGTCACCACCACGCCGTACGTGTCGAAGCGCTCCGTCATCGGGTCAGCGTAGGCACTGCCGAACCGCCCTGACCAGAGCCTGGGCCCGGTGGTCGGCGGTGACGCTCTTCTGGAGGCCGTTGGTGACGTAGCCGAAGCCGATCCCGTACTCGGGGTCGGCGAACGCCAGCGAACCGCCGCGCCCCGGGTGCCCGAAGGAGCCGGCGGCCAGCAGCGGCGACGACGGCCCGTGCAGCATGTAGCCGAGGCCGAAGCGCGTGTTCACCAGCAGCACCCGGTCCGGCCCCTCCGACTCCACCGTGCGCGCCGCCGCCACCGTCGCGGGCACGAACAGCCGCGTGGCGCCGGCCGCGCGGCCGTTCATCACACCGATCGCACCGTCGGACCGTACGACGGGCATCTCATCCGGTGTCCCGCCCGGAATCCCGTCCGACACACCTCGGGACACCGAGCCGGAAATATCACCGGCCGCACCGCCGGCCCTGTCACCGGCAACGTCACCGGCCACGTCGCCGACCAGCGCGCCGTAGAACCGGGCCAGTGCCCGGGCCGTCGCCACGGTGTTGGAGGCCGCCAGCTCCCCCGCCCGGTACGCGGCGTCGTTCTCGTCCGGCAGCGGCGTGATCGCCCCGAACGCCCTGCGGGTCAGCGACGCGGGGTCGGCGTAGGCGTCGTGCACGGCCTGCTTGGGGCGGGCCCGCAGGGCGCCGGAGGCGGGCGGGTCGGGCGTGGCGACCTCGCCGATCCGGCCCACCCGGTGCGCCTGGCCGGCCGGAAGCCCCAGCCACAGGTCCAGGCCCAGCGGGCCGGCGATCTCCTCGGCGACATACCGTCCGACGGTCCGACCGGAGGCGCGCAGCACCAGCTCACCGAGGAGCCAGCTGAACGTCTGCGCGTGGTAGCCGTGCTCACGGCCGGGCGTGAACTGCGGCGCCTGCGAGGCCACCGCCCGCGCCCCCGACACGCCGTCGAGCGCCTGCGCCGGGGTGAGCGGCGTGTCGAGCGCGGGCACCCCCGCCCGGTGCGCGAGCACGTCGCGCACGGTCACCCGCTCCTTGCCGCGCGCCGTGAACTGCTCCCAGTACGCGCCGACCGGCGCGTCCAGGTCGAGCTGCCCGCGCTGGTGGAGCAGCAGCAGGCACGCGGCCGCGACGCCTTTGCCCGCCGACCGCACGGTCTGCGCGGTGTCGCGCCGCCATGGCCGCGTGCCGTCGAAGTCGGCGCGGCCCGCCCACAGGTCCACGACCTCGCGGCCCCGGTGCCGGACGGCGACGGCCGCGCCCACGTCGCCGCGGCGGGCGAAGTTGGCCGCGAAGGCCGCCCGTACCGGCTCCCAGCCGTCCGCCACCGCCCCGAACACCTCGACGGGGCCGTGCGCCCGGCCGTCATTCCGCGCGTCCGCCCCTTCGCGGCCCTCGCCGTCCATACCCGCCACCTCCCGCCCGCCCCTGCCGTTCGTACCTTCAGATCGTACGAACACCTGGACGGCGGACGTGCCGCGGGCCCGCGACGGGACCGCCGGCACGGTCGCGTACGACCGTGCGGACAGCCCCGTCACGAGCCCGGTGGGGGACCCGCTGTCGGTATGCCGGTTGCTACGACAGCGGCGGGTACGCGTTCTGCACGAGCTGGTGGAACTGGGCGGAGAACCAGTGGCCCGCGAGCGGCGAGTCGGGCAGTGCGCCGGTCGGGTTGTTGCCGTTGCGCGCGTTGCCGCCGTAGGTCGGGTCGCACATCTGGTCGAAGCCCTTGCCCTCGTCGTTGTCGATGGCCTTGCTCGACCCGTCCGACTCACCCGGAGGCTTGATCCACACATAGGCGTCCAGGCCGGTGGCCGGGGCCGCGGTGGGACGGGCGCCGATTCCGGCACCGGACTGGTTGCACCAGTTGCCGGCGTGGATACGGCGGTCGATCCGGCCGCCGTCGACATAGGTGTCGACGCTGGTCGTGGCGCCCGGGCCGGTCGGCCGCGCCGAACCGCCCCAGCCGTTGCGGCCGGTGTCGATCAGCATGCCGATCGTGCTGTCGAAGCCGACGCTGACCAGCTCCGAGCGCAGCGCCGTGGCGTACGACTGCTCGTCGACGTAGTTGTTCCAGTCGACCCACTTGGACTGCCGCACCGAGGTGCCGTTCACGTTGTCCGTGACCTTGAAGTTCGGCTCCGTGGTGGCGCTGTAGTTCGCCGTGTTGGTGATGAAGCCCTGGACGTCGTGGACGGTGGCGCCACTGGTGGTGGCGGCCTTCAGGAACTCCTGCGCGGCGGGGACGAAGTTGCTGTCCCAGCCGAGCCACGCGTGGTGGCCGGCGTCGATGTAGTTGTAGGTGTTGGACAGCGCGCCGAGCTTGGCGAGCGCGTAGCCGACGCCCTTCTCGTAGTTGCCGTTCGCCTTCATCGTCTCGCACTGCGTGGTCGAACCGTCGGTGCCGCCCGCGTTGGTGACGATGTTGGGCAGCGAGTCGGGCTCGATGATGTTGACGATCCGGAGGTTCTGCGTACGTCGGGTCCGACATGATCGAGGTGATCGGGTCGATGTACTTCGTCTCATAGGAGGCGAGGTCGTCGGGCGCCAGCTCACCGTTGGAGGCGAGCGCGGCGCAGTCGCGGCCCGGCAGGTCGTAGATCACGAACTCCACCGTCAGCGGCTGGCCGTTGGCCTGGGCGACCGCCTCGTCGAGGTGGTCCTTCAGGCCCATGGCGCCGTCCGCGCCGTCGATGGCGGCGATGCGGTCCAGCCAGACGGCGGTCGACTGGTTGGCGATCGCCTGCCCGCCGTCGCCCGCGGCCTCGGCGGACCACTCCGGGTTCACGTAACCCTTGGCGCCCACATACGGGTTGTCGACCCGGGAGCCGTCGCCGGGCTGCGTGGTCGGCGGGGTGGTGGGGGGTGTGGTCGGCGGGGTGGTTCCGCCGCCTGTGGTGCCGCCCCCGGTCGTGCCGGCGTCGCCGCAGGTGACGCCGTTGAGCGTGAAGGCGGTGGGGACCGCGTTGGTGCCGCTGTAGCTGCCGTTGAAGCCGAAGTTGGTGCTCCCGCCGGTGGCCAGCGCCCCGTTGTAGGACAGGCTCGACGCGGTCACCGCCGCTCCGGACTGGCTGATGTCGGCGCTCCAGCCCTGGGTGACCTGCTGGTTGCCCGCGAAGGACCAGCCGACCTTCCAGCTCGTCGTGGCGGCGCCGTTGTTGGTGACGGTCACCGAGGCGGTGAAGCCGGCGTCCCACTGGGTCGGCACGCTGTACTGGACCGAGCAGCCGGAAGTGGCGGCCTGGGCGCTCGTGCTGGTCATCGCGGCCGCCACCGCGCCGGAGGTGACGACGAGCGCCCCTGCGACCACCGCTGCGGTTCTGCGTCGGAGTATCGGAACTGCCATGTGCGTACGACCTCCATTGGGGGGTGGACCCTCGAACGTCCTTCGAGAAGTCATGGGAGGTGGTGCTGTCATGCGGTGTTCAGTTACACGCTCTTAACGTGGGAGCGCTCCCATATTGGTGAGCCGGTCTGCTCCTGTCAATGCTTGAAACACGACGAGGACGGATCGGGGGTTCGGGCGGCGCGGGTACGGGTGGCGGGCCGTCGCGGACGCCCCGTCGTACCGATGGGTCGTCAGGCCCTGTCCTGAGCAGGTACTTCGACGCCTAGGGTGGCGGGCGCCCTTGGGGAGGGCGGCGCCGTTCAGGGGCGCTGGGGGTGCGCCCGGCACTGCCGGCTGGGCTCCCAGGAGGCCATGGACGCCCAAGGGAGGCACCGTGCTCCTGACCTGCCGGGCGCGCTCGCGTAACGTGCTGCCCACGAGATTTACCGGCGAGTAAGGACGATCGAGGGGAGCGGGCGGATGACGCTGGACGCGGACGTCGTGGTGGTGGGCGCGGGGCTGGCCGGACTGGTCGCCACGGCGGAACTGGCCGAGGCCGGGCGCAAGGTGATCCTGGTCGACCAGGAGCCGGAGGCGTCGCTGGGCGGGCAGGCGTTCTGGTCGTTCGGCGGCCTGTTCCTCGTCGACTCGCCCGAGCAGCGGCGGATGCGGATTCGCGACAGCGCCGAACTGGCCTGGCAGGACTGGCTCGGCACGGCCGGCTTCGACCGCCCCGAGGACTACTGGCCGCGCCGCTGGGCGGAGGCGTACGTCAACTTCGCGGCCGGCGAGAAGCGCTCCTGGCTGCGGGAGCGCGGCCTGCGGCTCTTCCCGGTGGTCGGCTGGGCCGAACGCGGCGGGTTCCTGGCGACCGGCCCGGGCAACTCGGTGCCGCGCTTCCACATCACCTGGGGCACGGGCCCGGGCGTCGTCGCCCCGTTCGAGCGCCGGGTGCGGGAGGCGGTCGCGCGCGGCCGGGTCGAACTGCGCTTCCGGCACCGCGTCACCGCCCTGACCACCACCGACGGCGCCGTGGACGGCGTGTCGGGCGAGGTGCTGGTGCCGAGCGCCGTGGAGCGCGGCCGGGCCAGTTCCCGCGAGGTCGCCGAGAGCTTCGAACTGCGCGCCCAGGCGGTCGTCGTCACCTCGGGCGGCATCGGCGGCAACCACGACCTGGTGCGCGCCGCCTGGCCCGAGCGCCTGGGCACCCCGCCCCGGAAGCTGCTGTCCGGGGTGCCGGCCCACGTCGACGGCCTGATGCTGGGCATCGCCGGGTCGGCGGGCGGCCGCCTGATCAACGGCGACCGGATGTGGCACTACACCGAGGGCATCGAGAACTGGAACCCGATCTGGGCCCGGCACGGCATCCGCATCCTGCCCGGCCCGTCGTCGCTGTGGCTCGACGCCACGGGCAGGCGGCTGCCGGTGCCGTACTTCCCCGGCTTCGACACCTTGGGCACGCTCGAACACATCATGCACACCGGGCACGAGTACACCTGGTTCGTGCTCACCCAGAAGATCATCGAGAAGGAGTTCGCGCTCTCGGGCTCCGAGCAGAACCCCGACCTGACCGGCAAGAGCGTGCGCGAGGTGCTCAAGCGCGCGCTGCCGGGGGCGCCGGGCCCGGTGGAGGCGTTCAAGGAGCACGGCGTCGACTTCGTCGTCGAACGCGACCTGGGCGCCCTGGTGCGCGGCATGAACGCCATGACGGGCGACAGCCTCGTCGAGGAGGCCGCGCTGCGCCGCGAGATCGAGGCGCGCGACCGGGAGATCGCCAACACCTACACCAAGGACCTCCAGGTCACCGCGATCCGCGGGGCGCGCAACTACCTCGGCGACAAGCTGATCCGCACCGCCTCCCCGCACCGCCTGCTCGACCCCAAGGCGGGGCCGCTGATCGCCGTCCGGCTGAACATCCTCACCCGCAAGTCGCTGGGCGGCCTGGAGACGGACCTGGAGGGGCGCGTGCTCGCCTGCGCACCGCCTCCTGCGGGCGCGGCGCGGACGGCGCCGACGAGGCCGCGCAGGGCCGCGCGGACGGGCGCGGGGAGCCGCTGCCCGGGCTGTACGCCGCAGGTGAGGCGGCCGGCTTCGGCGGCGGCGGCATGCACGGCTACCGCTCGCTGGAGGGAACGTTCCTGGGCGGGTGCATCTTCTCCGGCCGTACGGCCGGGCGCGCGGCGGCACGCGCCACGGCGTAGGGGCGTGCGCCGGCAGGGTGCCGCTACAGGCCGGGAGCGCGGGCCGGTGGCCGACACGCCGGCGCACGCCTGTGGGGTGGGGCCGCACAGGGGGCGGATCGGAGCAGCCGGGGGGCGCGCGGCGGCCTGAAAAGTTGCTCCCGCTCCGGGTGCCCCGAACCATGGGAGAGATGAGCGATCGCGCGTACCTACGGTTCCCGCACCTGCACGGCGAGCTGCTCTGCTTCGCCGCGGAGGACGACATCTGGGTGGCCCCGCTCGGCACCGCCGGGCGGCGCGCCCGGTCGCGCCTGGCGGGTGACGGCCGACCGCACGCGGGTCGGGCAGCCGCGCTTCTCACCCGACGGCGCGACCATCGCCTTCACGACCTGGCGCAGCCTCGACCCCGAGGTGTACCTCGTCCCGGTGGACGGCGGCGCCTCGCGCCGGCTGACGTACTGGGGCAGCACCGACACCCGGGTGTGCTCCTGGACGCCGGACGGTCATGTGCTGGCCGTGTCGTCGCACGGCCAGCCGTTCGCCTATCACACCTGGGCGTACAGCGTTCCCACCGACGGCGGTCCCGGCGGTCCGCTGCCTTGGGGGCCGGTCTCCGACATCGCCGTCCAGGACCACGGCTGCGAGCGCCGCACCCTGCTGCTGACCGGCACCCCGCCGCACGAGCCGCACGCCTGGAAGCGCTACCGGGGCGGCGCGACCGGCCGCCTGTGGCTGCACGGCGAGCGGCTGGTCCCCGACCTGGACGGCCATCTGGCGTGCCCGATGTTCGTCGCCGGCCGGATCGCCTTCCTCTCCGACCACGAGGGCGTCGGCAATCTCTACTCCTGCCGTCCCGACGGCTCCGACCTGCGCCGCCACACCGACCACGCCGACTTCTACGCCCGCAACGCCGTCCACCGACGGGCAGCGGGTCGTCTACCAGTGCGCGGGCGACCTGTGGATGGTCGACGACCTCGGCCCCGACGCGGTGCCGCGCCGGCTGGACTTCCGCCTCGGCGGCCCCCGCAGCGGCCGCCGCCCCTACCAGGTGCCCGCCGCCTCCAACCTCGACAGCCTCGCCATGGACCGCACCGGCCGGGCCAGCGCCGTCTGCGTCCGCGGCAGCCTGTACTGGCTCACCCACCGCGACGGCCCGGCCCGCACCATCTCCGACCGGCCGGGCGCCCGCGTCCGGCTCCCGGAGATGCTCGGCGACACCGGCCTGGTCGCCTATGTGACGGACGCCGAGGGCGAGGACGCCATCGAGCTCGCCCACCTGCCCGGCCGCGCCTCCCGCGTCCTGACCCGCGGGCCGGAGGACACCGACGACGTACCCGGCGATCCGGCGGCCGGCCCCGACTCCGCGGCGCTGTCCGACGCCGCCGCCGAGCCGGCGCCGGTGGGCGCGGGCGCGGCGCGGACGGGCTCGACGCGGTGGGTCGAGAACGTCCCCCGCGCGGATGAGGAGGCGCGCACGGACGGCGAGCAGCCGCGGGCGTCCGCACCCGGCGGTGACGGTGATCCGGCCAATTCGCCGTCCGATCATCCGACCGGAAGCCACGACCCCTCGGGCGACCGCCCGCACGTCCATCCGGTGATCGCATCATCCACCGGTACGACCTCGTCGGCGGCCGACGACGGCGAGGGCGACGTCCCGCACGGCGGCGCACCCGACAGCCCGCACGCGCGGCTGGCCGCCGGACGCCTCGGCCGCGTCCTGGAGCTGGTCTCCTCGCCCGACGGCGCCACCCTCGCCGTCGCCGCCCACGACGGCCGGCTGCTGCTCGTGGCCACCGGCGAGCGCGAGTCCGCCAACGGCGACGCCCCGGACGACTATCCGCCCGAGGCGCCGCCGGCCGCCCCGGGCACCGTCGAGGAGCTGATCCGCTCCACCAACGGCCCGGTCCGCGACCTCGCCTTCTCCCCCGACTCCGCCTGGCTCACCTGGTCGCACCCCGGGATCGGCCGGTCGCTGCGCTCCATCAAGATCGCCAAACTGGCCGACCATACGATCATCGACGTCACCAACGGCCGTTTCGAGGACGAGCAGCCCGTCTTCACGCGCGACGGCCGCTACCTCGCCTTCCTGTCGTGGCGCGGCTTCGACCCGGTGTACGACGTTCATACCGGCGACCTGTCCTTCCCGCTGGGCTGCCGTCCTTACCTGGTACCCCTGAACTCGGCCACGCCCTCCCCCTTCGCGCTGCGCGTCGACGGCAGCCCGGTCGGCGGCGGCCTCGACCCGGGCGAGGGCGAGAGCGACGGCCCGGTGGTCGTGGAGGCGGAGGGCCTGCCCAGCCGGGTGACGCCCTTCCCCGTCCCCGCGTCCAAGTACAGCGCCCTGGAACCCGTGGCGGCGGCCTGGTGTGGCTGCGCTGGCCGATCTCCGGCGCCCTGGGCGAGACCTTCGTCAACCCGACCGACCCCTCGGCCCGCCCCACCCTCGAATACTTCAACCTCGGCAAGTCCAAGCGCACCGAACTCGTCCACCACATGGACTGGTACGCGGTCAGCGGCGACGGCCGGCGGCTGGCCGTCTACGACGAGGGCGAACTCGCCGTCCTGCCCGCCACCGAGCGCGGTGACGACGACTCGACCGTCTACGTCGACATGCGCCGCATCCTGCACGAGGTGGAGCCCACCGCCGAGTGGCGCCAGTCGTACGCGGAGGCCGGCCGCCTCATCCGCGACTACTTCTGGGCGCCCGACATGTGCGGCGTGGACTGGCCCGCGATCCTCGACCAGTACCGGCCGCTGGTCGAACGCGTCGCGACCCCCGACGAGTTCGCCGACCTGCTGCGCGAGGTCCTCGGCGAACTGGGCACCTCGCACGCCTATGTGCAGCCGGCCCGCCGCAACGAGGGGCCGCCGCACTACCAGCGCCCCATCGGCCTGCTCGGCGCCGACTTCCAGCACAACAAGGACGGCAGCTGGACGGTCGCCCGCATCCTGCCCGGCGAGTCCTCCGACTCCAAGGCGCGCTCCCCGCTGGCCGGCACGGGCATCCGCGAGGGCGCGGCGCTCACCCACATCGACGGCCGCCGCGTCGACCCGCAGGCGGGCCCGTACCCCCTCCTCGCGGGCGCGGGCGGCACCACCGTGGAGCTGACCTTCGCCCAGCCCGGCGGCAGCGGCGCGCCCCGCAGGATCGCCGTCGTCCCGCTCGTCGACGAACGCCCGCTGCGCTACCAGCACTGGGTGGCCAAGCGCCGCAAGGTCGTCCGCCGCCTCAGCGGCGGCCGCTGCGGCTATCTGCACATCCCCGACATGGGCGGCTCGGGCTGGGCGCAGTTCAACCGCGACCTGCGCAAGGAGGTCGCCTACGAGGCCCTGCTCGTCGACGTCCGCGGCAACGCGGGCGGCAACATCAGCGAGCTGGTCATCGAGAAGCTCACCCGCACGGTGCTCGGCTGGGACCTCACCCGCAACGCCCAGCCGGTCTCGTACGCCGGCAACGCCCCGCGCGGCCCGGTCGTCGCCATCGCCGACGAAGCCACCTCGTCCGACGGCGACATGATCACCGCGGCGTTCAAACTGCTGGGCCTCGGGCCGGTGGTGGGCCTGCGCACCTGGGGCGGCGTCGTCGGTATGACCGGCCGCCACCGCCTGGGCGACAACACGGTCATCACCGTTCCGATGAACGCCGCCTGGTTCGACGCCTATGGATGGTCGGTCGAGAACCACGGCGTCGCCCCCGACATCGAGTCCGTGCGCACCCCGCTGGACTGGGCCGAGGGCCGCCACGGCCAACTCGACGTCGCCGTGCGCACGGCGCTGTCGCTCCTGGAGCAGCACCCGGCCGCGGTCCCCCCGGACCTGTCCTCCCGTCCCAACCGCGCCCGCCCGCCGCTGCCTCCGCGCGAGGGGTGAACGCAGGGGGCAGGAAACGGACGGGCCGGGCCGCACGCAGAAGGGGCACCCCCGCGGGGGTGCCCCTTCCCTGTCACGGCGTTCGCTCGGTGTCAACGCACGCGTTCACACCGGGTCAGCTCAAGCGTGACGTCAGGCCCAGTCGTCCTGCTCCTCGTTCTCGCGGCCCATGCGACGCTGCGCCTGGTCCTCGAACTCGGAGCTGTCGCCCTCCTGGGGCATGCGGCGCTCGGCCCGCTCGGGGCGCTCGGCGTCAGCGGGCTTGTTCCGCTTGCCGTTCATCGCACCCTTGGCCTGCTCGGCGACGTCGTCGGCCTTGTCCTTGAACTGATCGAAAGCGCCCATGGTTACTCCTCCTGGAGTTCTGTGGGGATGGGGCCTCGACAAGAGTTACATGACCGGATGACCCTCGCATCCTGGGACAATAACCCCAGGTCAGCGTGTGACTACGGCTACGGAGTGTGATGAGCGGACGATCGCGCCGACTCGTCGGCGGCCCCTCCACGGCCCACCAGGCCCCGCCGCACCCCCGCATTGCGCGCCAGCGCGGGAACCGCCCGCCGCATCTCACGGCTCCCCAACGCACCGCCGATCACCGACGGCAGATACCCGCGCACCGGCTGCATCCCGCGCAGCCACCACTGCCCGTACACATGGGGTGATCGTCGTACGATCCCGGCGACGATACGGTCGACGGCCGGCTCCAGCGGATACGTGCGGTTGGTCGGCCACGGCAGCCGGGCCCGCAACTGCGCGCAGCGCCTCGTCCTCGTCGGCGCCGCGCACCATGTCGGTGTCGGTCCAGCTCAGGTAGCCGACACCCACCTTGACGCCCTTGTAGCCCAACTCGGCGCGCAGGCTGTGCGCGAACGCCTCCACACCCGACTTGCTCGCGCAGTACGCGGCCATCATCGGCGCGGGCGTGATCGCGGCCAGGGAGGCGATCTGCAGGAAGTAGCCGCGCGATTCGACGAGCGCCGGCAGGAACGCCCGGGCGGTGGCGATGCTGCCCAGCAGGTTGACGTGGATGACCCGGTCGAAGGCGTCGGGGTCGGAGTCGAGGAACGGACCCCCGGTCGCCACACCCGCGTTGGCGACCACGGTGTCGATCCGGCCGAAGTGCGCCAGCACCTCGCCCGCGACCGCGGCCATCGCCTCCCGGTCGGTGACGTCCGCGGTCCACCAGGCCGCGCTCGCCGCCCAGCGACGCGGCGACGTTCTTCAGCTCATCGGGTTCGAGGCCGACCAGCGCCACCCGGGCGCCGCGGGCGGCGAGTTTACGGGCGAGGAGCGCGCCGACACCGCGGGCGGCGCCGGTGACCACCACCACCTGTCCGTCGATCGATGATCCGCTCATGCGCTCTTCTCCTGTTCGGCGACGTCCGGTTCCGTTCGGCTTGTCGTCACATCGGACCGTCCGATCGGCGGATGTCAGATGATCAGCGGCCAGGGCGCGGATCACCGCCACCACCGACGAGGCGTCCTCTATGGGCGTCATGTGGCCGAGGCCGGGCAGTTCGGTCAGCCCGGTGCAGTGCGGCAGGGCGTCGGCCATACGGCGCGCGTGCACCCGGGGGGTGAGTTTGTCGGCGGTGCCGACCAGGACGGCGGTGGGCGCGGCGAGCCCGGCCAGTTCCGCGTCGAGGTCGAGCGACGGCCAGCACCCTGCCCCACGCGGCACGCTGGGCCGCCCGGCAGGCGTGCACGATCCGCGCGGTGAACGCCACTTGCTCCCGCGTCGCCCCGGGCGCCAGCACCCCGTACTTGAGCGCGGCCTTGGACAGCGGTGTCACCGGCCCCAGCGGCAGGCGCGAGACGAGCAGCTGCCGGTGGAACGTCCGCCGCAGCCACCGCGCGCCGAACCGCGGCGGCAGCACCGAGGCCGCCCCCAGCAGCCGGCTGCTGCCGGTGCTCGCCAGCAGCACCGCGGCCGTACGGCTGCTGACGGCCTGACGCTGCCGGAGGCCGCCATGATCGTCATACCGCCCATGGAGTGGCCGGCGAGCACGGCCTGTTCGCCTTCGGGCACCACCAGTTCCACGACCGCTTGCAGATCATCGGCCAGTACGACGGTGCCGTAACCCTTGCGGGTGGCGGGCGACGCGCTGCGACCGTGGCCGCGCTGGTCGTAGGCGATCACCCGGAAATCGGACGACAGCGCGCGCACGACCGGCGCCCAGAAGAGCGTCGAGCACGTCCACCCGTGCGACAGGACGACGGTAGGACCATCGGCCCGCCCGTACTCCTCCACGTGCAGATGCGTGCCGTCCGCCGACACCGCGGTCAGTACGCGCCGCGGCTCCACCTCCTCGTAGGGAAGGCTCATGAGGTCACCTCCGCCGAAACGGGCTGCTGCGAAGCGGCGGCCCGGCCGCCGGCCGGCGCCAGCAGTTCGTACTCCGAGAGCTTCACCTGCCGGGTCGCCCGCCGGAACTCCGCGGTCGTGCCCGGCCAGGCGGTGGTGTTGCGGCCGTTGGCGTCCAGGTACCAGCTGTTGCAGCCGCCGGTGTTCCACACGGTGCGCGCCGCACGGCGCTGCATCTCCTCGTTCCAGGCGCCGACCGCCGCCGGTTTGGCGTCCAGGGCGGCGGCACCCGAGCGTTCGAGTGTGCTCATGTAGTCGGCCACGTAGTTGAGCGACGATTCGATCATCAGGATCATCGAGCTGTTCCCGAGGCCGGTGTTCGGTCCGATGATGAACAGGAAGTTCGGGAATCCGTCCACCGAGCAGCCGCGCAGCGCGGCCATGCCGTCCTTCCAGTGCTCGCTGAGCGTACGGCCGTCCGCTCCGATGACCCGGTCACCGATCGGCATGTCGGTGACGTGGAAGCCGGTTCCGAAGATGATCGCGTCGACCTCGCGCTCGGTGCCGTCCGCCGTCACCACCGACGACCCGCGCACCTGGGTGAGCGCGGAGGTGACGACCTCGGTGTTGGGCCGGGCGAGCGCCGGATAGTAGGTGTTGGACAGCAGGATGCGCTTGCAGCCGATGGTGTAGTCGGGAGTGAGCCGGGCCCGCAGCGCGGGGTCCTTCACCGAGCGCCGCAGGTGCGTCCGGGCGATCCGCTCCGCCGCCTTCATCAGCTTGGGGCGCTTGACGAACGCGCCGACCTGGAACTCCCTGATCATCCAGAGCAGTCCGCGCCGTGCCTTGGCGGTGCCGGGCACCTTCCCGTGCAGCCACCGCTCCGCCGACGCCGATCGGCCGGTCCACCCGCGGCATCACCCACGGCGGGGTGCGCTGAATGACGGTCAGGCTGCGCCACCTCCGGCTGGATCGACGGCACGATCTGGATCGCCGAGGCCCCGGTGCCGACCATCGCGACCCGCTTGCCCTTGAGGTCGAAGTCGTGGTCCCAGCGCGAGGAGTGGAAGACCCGGCCCGGGAAGTCCTCGATCCCCGGGATGTCCGGGATCTTGGGGTCGGACAGCGGACCGGTCGCCGAGACGACGACGTCCGCGGTGAGTTCGCCGCGCGCGGTCGTCAGGTGCCAGCGGCGCGCCTCGCCGTCCCAGCGCGCCTGCCGCACCTCGGCGCCGAAGCGCAGGTGCGGGCCGGAGCCCGAAGGTGTCGGTGACCCGTTCGAGGTACGCGCGGATGTGCTCCTGCCCGGAGAAGGCGCGCGGCCAGTCGGGATTGGGCGCGAAGGAGAACGAGTACAGGTGCGAGGGCACGTCGCAGGCGCAGCCGGGATAGCTGTTGTCGCGCCAGGTGCCGCCGACCGCGTCCGCGCGCTCCAGGACCACGAAGTCGGTGATCCCTTCCCTCCGCAGTCTGACGGCGGCCCCCAGCCCGCCGAACCCGGACCCGATCACCGCCACCCGCACGTGTTCGAGGTCGTCGTCCATGGCACCGCCCTTCTTCGCCCCTTCGATCGCGCCAGCAATCACTGGCACAATCGGACTGTAGGGCACCAGCAGTTACCTCCGGTAGGGGTCGGGGCGGATTTCGGTCCCTCGGGCGCCTTCTGGTCGCGCGGCAGGCGGAGAACCGTTTCCGCACCCCCTAGGCTTGTGACGTGGACGACAACGGGACCGGGGCGCGCGAATACCGCGTCGAGGAGCTGGCCAAAGCCGCCGGCATCCCCGTCAGGACGCTGCGCTTCTACCGCGAGCGCCGACTCCTGCCGCCCCCGCGCCGCGAGGGCCGTATCGCCTGGTACTCCGAGGACCACCTGGCGCGGCTGCGGACCATCGCGCGCCCTCCTGGAGCGCGGCCACACCCTCGGCGGCATCGCCGAACTCCTCGGCGCCTGGGAGCAGGGCCGCACCCTCAACGGCGTCGCGGAGCTCCTCGGCCTCGAAGGCGCCCTGGCCGCGCCCTGGTCGGACGAGACGCCGGTAAGGCTCACCCCCCAGGAGCTCGCCGATTACTTCGGCGACGACGTCAGCGTGGACAACCTCACCGTCGCCCTGGAGATCGGCTACATCACGATCGACGGCGAGCAGGTCGTCCACATCAGCCGCCGCCTCCTGGACGCCTCAGCCGCCCTGGTGCGCGAAGGCGTGCCGCTGTCCGCCGTGCTGGCCGCCGGCCGCGAGGTACGCGCCCACGTCGACGCCATCGCCGACCTGTTCACCCAGGTCACCAAGGACCATGTGCTCAGCGGTCTGGAATCCATGGAGCCCGGCGAGGCCCACCGCATGGCCGAGTCCCTGCAGCGCCTGCGCCCGCTGGCCAAGAACATCGTCGAGGCCGAGATGTCGCTGGCCATGGACCGCCGGGTGCGCGCCGAGATCGCCACCTGGATGCGCGGCCAGGCGGAGCCGGCCGCGGACGGGCAGGGCAGCCAGGACGGTCAGGGCGGCCAGCCGCAGGAGGAGCCCGGCCACGCGCCCGCCGCACCCCCAGCCGCCTCCTGAGGACGCCCGGCAGCTCCGTATCGCGCGCGTCCGGCCGTGCGACCTGAGACAGTGGAAGCGCCGTATCGATCGGGAGGTGTCCCGTGCAACAGCCCCACGACGCCAGCGCCGAGCAGGCCATCCTGGGCCGGATCAGCCAGATGGTCGCCGACGAGAAGACCCTGCGCGACCTCCTCGCGGCAGGCGGCAAGGACGGCGAGGGCGAACGTGACCGCCTCGCCGCCCTGGAGCGCGAACTCGACCAGTGCTGGGACCTGCTGCGCCAGCGCCGGGCCCTGACGGAGGCGGGCGAGGACCCCGGCGACGCCCGCGTCCGCCCCTCCTCGACCGTCGAGGGCTACCGCTCGTGAGCGCCGCCGAGGACGTCACCGTCACCGACGTCCCCGACGACCGGCGCTACGAGGCCAGGTCCGGCGACGCCCTCGCGGGATTCGCCGTCTACCTGCGCTCCCACGAGCTGATCGCCTTCCTGCACACCGAGGTGGACGACGCCTACGAAGGGCGCGGCGTCGGCTCCGCGCTGGCCCGCACCGCCCTCGACGACGCCCGCGCGCAGGGCCTGCGCGTCCTGGCGGTCTGCCCCTTCATCGACGCCTGGATCACCCGGCACCCCGCCTACGAGAACCTGCGCTACGAACCCGCCAGCCGGGTGAGCGACTAGCTGTATTGCCCTGGGCGGCCGGCACCCGGCCTCCCAAGGTGCTCGGCCGCAAGGCGACGGGCCGCGTGCCTGCGCTGCCAGGGCGCCCGGGTGCGGGACGGCACCATGGCGTCGAGGTCATGCGCCCGGCGGTCACCCGCCAGGTCGGTCACCGCCGACCTGGGCATTCACGTCGATGTCGGATTCTCGCGAGACCGAACCCGTGACGACGCGCGATGCTGATCAGGTGCATACGGATTTCGACGCCTGCGTGCGGGCCGTGCAGTCGAAGGACTCCCGTTTCGACGGATGGTTCTTCACCGCGGTCCTGACCACGCGGATCTACTGCCGGCCCAGTTGCCCGGTCGTCCCGCCGAAGGTCGGGAACATGACCTTCTACCCCAGTGCCGCGGCGGCGCAGCAGGCCGGGTTCAGGGCGTGCAAGCGGTGCCGGCCGGACGCGAGCCCCGGGTCGCCGGCGTGGAACGAGCGGGCCGACGTCGTCGCCCGGGCGATGCGGCTCATCGCCGACGGCGTGGTGGACCGGGAGGGCGTGCCGGGGCTCGCGTCCCGACTCGGCTACAGCTCCCGGCAGGTCGAGCGGCAACTGCTCGCCGAGCTGGGCGCGGGGCCGCTGGCGCTGGCCAGGGCGCAGCGCGCGCAGACCGCGCGGCTGCTGATCGAGACCACGGCGATGCCGATGGGCGAGGTGGCCTTCGCGGCCGGCTTCAGCAGCATCCGCACGTTCAACGACACGGTGCGCGAGGTGTTCGCCCTGTCGCCGAGCGAGCTGCGCGCCAGGGTGGCCATCGGGCCGCCCTTCGGCGGCGACCGGCACCCTCGCGCTCAGGCTGCCGTTCCGGGCCCCGCTGACCCCGGACAACCTGTTCGGGCACCTGGCGGCCACCGCGGTGCCAGGCGTCGAGGAGTGGCGGGACGGCGCGTACCGGCGCACGCTGCGGCTGCCGCACGGCCCGGGGATCGTGGCGCTGCGGCCGGAGCCCGACCACATCGGCTGCCGGCTGTGGCTCACCGACTGGCGGGATCTCGGGCAGGCGATCAGCCGCTGCCGCCGGATGCTCGACCTGGACGCGGACCCGCTCGCGGTGGACACCCTGCTGTCCGCCGACCCGGTCCTGGCACCCTTGGTCGCCAAGGCGCCCGGGCGCAGGGTGCCGCGGGTCGCCGACGGGCCCGAGTTCGCGGTGCGCGCGGTGCTCGGGCAGCAGATCTCGACGGCCGCGGCCCGTACCCACGCGGGCCGCCTGGTCGCCGCCTACGGCGACCCGGTCACCGACCCGCAGGGCGGCCTCACCCACCTGTTCCCGTCACCCGAGGCGCTGGCCGAGCCACGATCCGGCCGCGCTGGCGATGCCGCAGAGCCGCAGGAACACGCTGGCGGCCCTCCTGGAGGCCCTGGTGGACGGCGGGCTGGACCTGGACGTCGGCAGCGACTGGCAGCGCGCCAGGGAGCGGCTGACGGCGCTGCCGGGCTTCGGGCCGTGGACGGTGGAGTCGATCGCGATGCGGGCGCTCGGCGACCCGGACGCCTTCCTCCCGACCGATCTGGGGGTACGCGACGCCGCCCGCGAACTGGGGCTGCCCACCACCCCCGCGGCGCTGACCCGGCACGCGGCGGCCTGGCAGCCATGGCGGTCGTACGCGACGCAGTACCTGTGGGCGACGGGCGATCATCCGATCAACTTCCTGCCGGACGGCCCAGCCGGCCCCACACCCTCCGATCCGCACGGCAGTCCCCTCAGGAAAGGCACAGCACGATGACGACGACCACGGCAGCGGCAGCCATGGCCCACACGGTGGTGGACAGCCCCTGCGGCCCACTGACCCTCGTCGCCCGGGACGGCGCACTCGCCGGGCTCTACATGACCGACCACCGCCACCAGCCGGCGCTGGAGACGTTCGGCCCCCGCGTCGAACCGGCCGCCTTCGCGAAGACCACCGAGCAGCTCACCGCCTACTTCGGCGGCGACCTCACCGTCTTCGACCTCGAACTGCGTCCGCTGGGAACCCCGTTCCAGCAACGTGTCTGGGACGCGCTGCGCGACATCCCCTACGGCGAGACCGTCACCTACGGCGAACTCGCCGAGACCCTCGGGCAGCCCACCGCCTCCCGCGCGGTCGGCCTGGCCAACGGCAAGAACCCGATCAGCATCGTCGTCCCCTGCCACCGGGTCATCGGCGCCGACGGCAGCCTCACCGGCTACGGCGGCGGCCTCGCCCGCAAGCAGTGGCTGCTGGACTTCGAACGCGGCGCGCAGCAGCCCATGCTGATCTGACGTCACCCGTGCGGGTGACCAGGCGCGTACGTGCCCCCGGCCGGTCCCACGACCGACCGGGGGCAGACGCTGTGCGGTACGACGATGCGACCGTCAGATCCGTACGCTCTCCAGGTCGTGATCCGACGCCGCGAGGAGCGCAGGACGTGCGGCGAGGTTCTTGCGCAGTTGCTCGCCCTCCACGTCGACGTCGGGCAGCGCCCGGTCCAGCCAGCGCGGCAGCCACCACGCCGCGCGGCCGAGCAGCGCGAGCACCGCCGGAACGATCACAGGCCGAGGGTGGTGGCGAGCGCTGTAATGGACGCGATGCCGACGCCGACACCCATGTCGCTGGGCGCGGACGGCGCGGCGCCCACACCGGCCAGCGCCAGCAGCGCCACCCATAGGAGCAGGACATAGCGCCGTTGCCGGAACGAGAACCGGCCCAGCTTGTAGAGGAAGGTGGCCATGGAGGCGGGAACTCCCGTCAGGAAGGGCGAACAAGGGCGTGTAAAACCAGCCCGACGACGAGAGCGGCGTGTCAGGTGGAGCGATGGTGTGGTGGTAGGAGTCGGACGACCGGATCAGCGCATGCCGAAGGACCGGATGATCCGATGACCGGCGGGCCCGCGGCCGGATGGTCAGATGAACCGTTCGCCGAATGATCGGCCGGTCGGACTTGCGACGGTGTTACGACGGACTCATGACAGTCCCAGTGCGGGAAGGACCACGGCGTCGATGTACCGGTGGCTGAACTCCGGGTCGGGGTCCAGGCCGTCGATGATCGGGCGGGCCAGCGCGCCCCCGAACAGCATGTGGGGGACGAATTCGCGTGCCGGGTTGTCCGCCGCCAACTCGCCCCGGTCGACCGCGCGCTGGACGAGCTCGCGGAAGTTGGCCAGCTCCGGTTCGATGAGCAGCTCGCGCAGGGCGCGGAAGAGGTCGTCGTTCTGGAAAGCGGCGTGCGAGAGCCCGCGCATCAGCTCCTGGTCGCGCTTGACCTCGCCCGCGTCGTGCAGCCGCACGATCTCGTGCAGGTCCCCGGCGAGCGACCCGGTGTCGATGTCCGCGGTGGACACCGGCTTGCACTGCCGCAGCGCGGTGGCGACCAGTTCGGGCTTGCCCTTCCACTGGCGGTAGAGGGTGGCCTTGCTGGAACGCGTACGGGACGCGACGGCGTCCATGGTGAGCGCCTCGTAGCCGACCTCCCTGAGCAGGTCGACCACCGCCTCGTACAGCTCGCGCTCACGCTCGGGGGTCAGGCGGGTACGGCGCGCGGCAGTGTTCCCCTCCGGCGACATGTCCTGTCCTCCTGGTCTGCTGGCGTGCGCACCGATGGTACGGCGATGCGCACCCGGTGTACGGACCATCTTGTCGAAACGGTGTCGTACACCTAAGAGAGTAGACGGCCCACGATCGAAACGCCACCGTTTCGATCGTGGGCCGTATCACGCACTCATCCGGCAACCCCAGGAGGCGCGCCTACCGTCCATCTCAGGCCGGCAGAGCCAGCGTGTGCCCCGTGTGCTCGACCTTCGCCCGCAGATAGCGCACGTTGGCGGCCGAGACATGGACGCCCGTGGGGACCTGCTCCGCGACCTCGACGCCTAGGACGCCGAGCTGCCGCGCCTTGTCGGGGTTGTTGGTCAGCAGCCTGACCCGGCCCGCGCCGAGCGCCGCCAGCATCTGGGCGGCCGCGGTGTAGTCCCGCTCGTCCTCGCCCCGGCCGAGCGCGCGGTTCGCCTCATAGGTGTCGAGGCCGTCGTCCTGGAGGGCATAGGCGTCGAGCTTGGCGTAGAGACCGATGCCGCGCCCCTCCTGCCGCAGGTAGAGCAGATAGCCGCCGACCGTCGCGATCCGCTCGGCCGCCTCCCGCAGCTGCGGACCGCAGTCGCACCGCTCGGAGCCGAACACGTCACCCGTCAGGCACTCCGAGTGCGGTCGCACCAACGGCACTTCGGCGTTGCGGTAGTCACCCAGCCCGAGCGCCAGATGCTCCTTGCCGTCCACCAGTCCGGTGAACGTATGGACGTCAGCGGTCGTCCCCCACCCGTCGGAGAACCGCAGCGGAACCCGCACCTTCGTGCGGACGCCTGCTGCGGCCACCGCCGTACTCGCGTCAACCGGCATCGAGACTCCCTCGTAAGATCTTGAAACCTCAAGCTCTCTCGGTAGTCCGATTATTTCCCCACCACCCTGTGTCCCAGGTCACAACGCGCCTCGCTCCGCAGAGCACACGCCCTACCGGCCACCCCGACGCCGGGCGCGCTCAGCTCATCCGAAAAGATGAATGACATGACGGGGAGATCGATTCTGCCAGCGTGCGGCCGAGTAGACCGCCGTGCACGGAGTCGTCGTCGGGTTCCTCCCGATCTGGGCCGTGACCGCCTTGGGCTGGCTCGCCGGGCGGTACGACATCCTCGGCGAGCAGGCGCAGAACGTACTGGGCAGGTTCGCCTTCACCTTCGCGATGCCGTCGCTGCTCTTCCTGACGATGTCCCGCTCGCACGCCGGCGACCTGGTCACCCGGGGCGTCGCCGTCTTCGCCCTGAGCCTGCTCGCCGTCTTCGGCGTCGCACTTGCCCTCAGCCGCACGATGTTCCGCCGCCGCCTGGCCGACCAGGCGATCGACGCGATGTGCGGGTCCTACATCAACTCGGCGAACCTCGGCATCCCCATCGCCGTCAGCGTCCTGCACGACACGTCGTTCATCATCGCCGCGGCGCTGTTCCAGATGCTGTTCATCACCCCGGTGATCCTCGTGATGATCGACCTGGACACCCACCGCGGCACCGGCCGCCTCTGGCTGCGCCTCCTTCAACTCCCTGTGCGCAACCCGGTCGTCGGCGCGTCCGCCGCGGGCCTCGTCGTCGCCGGTCTCGGGCTGCATCCGCCCACCGAGGTCACCTCACCCCTCCAGACCCTCGGCAACGCCGCAGTGCCCTGCGCGCTGTTCGCCCTCGGCCTGTCCCTCAGCTCTCGCAGCCGCCCCTCCCCCGCGGCCCGCACCCAGCGCCGCGTCCTCGTCGTCCTCAAGACGGCCGTCCACCCGCTGCTCGCCTACGTGCTGGCCCGCTATGCCTTCTCCCTCACGGGCCACGCACTGTTCGCCGTGGTCCTGTGCGCGGGCCTGCCGACCGCCCAGAACGCGTTCATCTTCGCCTCCGAGTACGGCCTGGACACCGAACTCTCCCGCGACACCGTCCTGCTGACCACAGTCATGTCGATGGTGACACTGTCGCTGATCGCCTACGTCCTCGGCTGACCCGATGGGCGACTCCGGAAGCCGCGGGACACCGCCGGCACGGCAGGCCGACGCCTATAGGTCCCCTTCGACACCTAAGGCGTCCGACACCGCCTCCGTACGAGCGGCAAGTCCGTTCCCCGGTGGTCGACGGGATACGGTCGCCATCGCCACCAAGGCGGGCAGCCCTCCTGCGGGCGCGGAGCCGTACGGTTTCACGGCTAATGGAGGATGGCCCACTCTTGGCGCGCATCTCGTTGACGAGCGCAGCCGGGGCCTTCTGCGGCGAGCCTGCGTCGTACGGCGGCTGAGGGTCGTACTCGGCCCCCAACTGAACGGCTCGGGCATGCCTGTCGCGGCGACCTCGCCGACCAGGGTGAGGCCCATGTCGATTCCGGAGGAGACCCCGGCCGCGGTGATGAACTTACCGTCGATGACGACGCGTTCGCCGGTCGGCTCGGCACCGAACGTAGCGAGGCCGTCGAGTGCGAGCCAGTGCGAGGTGGCACGGCGGCCTTTGAGCAGACCCGCCGCCGCGAGCAGCAGTGAGCCGTGCACACCGAAGTCGTCCAGGTGCTGGCGGCGTCGGCGGTGCGAAGCCAGTCGAGCAGGGTCTCGTTCTCCATCTGGGCGGACTGACCGGGGCCGCCGGGCACCACGACGATGTCGGGTGCCGTCACGTCGTCGAATCCCTCGTCCGCGACAAGCGCGAGGTCGTCGCGGTCGTTGCGCCGCACGGGGCCCGGTTGTTGGGCGACGAAAAGACCGTCTCGGCGCCGGGGATGCGGCAGAGCATCTCGTGCGGACCGACCGCGTCCAGCGCGGTGAAGCGGTCGAAGAGGACGATCGCGATCTGGATGATGTGCCTTTCAGCGGATGGGTTCACGTGGCGGTTACGGGTGGAAGCGGCGGCGGTACTCGGCCGGAGCGGTGCCCAGTGCCTTCACGAAGGCACGGCGCATCGCCTCCGGGGTGCCGTAGCCGCAGGCGCGGGAGATCTGGCCGACACCGTCGGCCGTGTCTTCAAGGAGTCGCCGGGCGTGCTCCAGGCGTACGCGCTCGACGTACCGGCCGGGTGTCGTACCGGTCTCCGGCTGGAAGGCGCGGGCGAAGTGGCGGGGCGAGAGGCGGGCGCGCTCCGCGAGGTTCTCGACGGACAGATCTCCGTCCGGGTGCTCGCTGATCCACTGCTGGACCTCGCGCCGCGGTTCGCGCCAGGCGGTCCGGACGGCGAGTTGGGCACTGAACTGGGCCTGGTTGCCCGGGCGCCGGAGGAAGACGACGAGATGGCGGGCGACAGTGAGCGCCGTGTCCCTGCCGTGGTCCTCCTCGACCAGGGCGAGCGCGAGATCGATGCCCGCGGTGACTCCGGCGGAGGTGGCGATTTGCCAGTCCCGTACGAAGATCGGGTCCGGATCGACGTCCACGGCCGGATACGTCCTGGCCAGGTGGTCGCAGACCGACCAGTGCGTCGTCGCCCGGTGGCCGTCGAGCAGTCCGGCTTCGGCGAGCAGCAGCCCGCCGCTGCACACGGAGACGATGCGCTCGGCGCGCGGGGCGTGCTCGCGCAGCCAGTTGATCAGCCGGGGGGCGGGGTGGCGGGTGCCGTTGCCGCCCGGCACGAGCAGCGTGTGCGGCGCCTCGGCCTCTGCCAAGGCGCAGTCCGGAACGAGAGTGAGACCGCTGGACGTACGGACAGGAGCACCGTCGAGCAAGGCGGTGCGGATGTCGTACGGGTCCCCACTGTGGCGCCCCGCCCCGGTGAACACCTCCATGAGGCCGGTCACATCGAGGCTCTGAACGCCGTCCCGGGCTCGCCCACCCAGCCTGCCTGTGGTCCATTGGGTCGGGTATTCACGGGTCGGCCCCACCCAGGCGTACGGCATCGACGCCCCCCGCCCTGGCCGCTCACGCAACCGCGCACAACCCACGTGTGCATCCCCGCCCGCGATTCATCGCCATTCACCATCGCGAGCGGCCTCGAACGGGCGCCAGAAACGACGAGATCCCGACTGATCAGATGATCAGCCCATGCCGCCCCCATGACGCCCCTCCCCATCCAGGTCCCAGCGTAGGGCGATCTGGACGTCGGCGACCGCGTCCGCTCGGCCTGCCCGGGTCGAAGGCAGACGGGACGGAAGCTCCCGCCCGCGCCACGACGAACGCGCCGGCACTGACGGGGAAGGACGGAACGCCGGTCGAGCAGCGCAACTTCAACCGCTCGTTCGCCTTCCCGCCGGGGACGCCGTACGAATGCGTTTTCCCCGGGCCGTAGTCGTCCCGGGGGATTCATTGCTGTGCTTCGCCGCTGCACGGCGCGAAAAAGCCCCTGCCGGACTAATCCGACAGGGGCTTCGAGCTGCGGTGGACCTGAGGGGATTCGAACCCCTGACCCCCTCGATGCGAACGAGGTGCGCTACCGGACTGCGCCACAGGCCCTTGCAACGAGGAAAACTCTAGCATCCCGGCGAGGGTGGTCGTGAACGCAATACCGGCTGGTCCGCGAGGGACGGGACCGGGTGCGCCGGCCCGTACCGCCTCACTCGTTGGCGGCGCGCGGGCGGTCGGGGTCGGCGTACTGGTCGAAGAGGGGCGTACGGGTGGTGCGCGGGCGGCGGGCGGGCGCCTGCTGCTCGCGCGGTTCACCCGCCTCACGGGATTCGCGTCCCTCACGGGGTTCGCGCGGACTCTCGCGCGGGAGCGGGCTCGGCCGGCGTCGTACCGGAGCGCGCCGAGCTCCACGTGTCCGGGGCGCCCAGGTCGATGCCGCTGGAGGTGCGGGGGGCGACCGGCGCGGTCACATAGGTGGGCAGCGGCACCGGTACGGGGTCCCAGCCGTCGTCGGCGGTCTGCTGGGCGCGCTGCTGGTCGACCCACTCGGCGTGGTCGGTCTGCTCGACCAGGGCGCGGCGGTCGGCGCTACGGGGCGACGGCGCGGGAGTCCCCTTGGCGGGCTGGGCGGACGCGGGACGCTCGGCCCGGTCGGCCGCGCTGGGGAGCGGCCGGCGCGGGACGCGCCCTTAGGCGGCGAGCGGCCTCGGCCGCGCGCCTCTGGTCGAGCCGCACCTCGTAGCGCCGCCGCTCCTGACGGCGCATCTGCCCGATGTAGAAGGTGAGCAGGACCGCCGGGACGGCCGGGACCCAGAGCAGTGCGACGCCGCCGACCGCTGCCGCGATGGCTCCGACGGTAAAGGCGACGAAGAGCAGTGTGATCGTGCGACGGCGGCGGGCGAGCACCTTGGCGCGCGGACTCGGCACATGCGTGTGGGCCGCGGCGGCCTGGGCCGCGGGCGCGGGGCGCGCGGCGGGGCGGCGCACCTCGGTCGCGGGCACGGCAAGGCCGCGGACGTCGACCGGGCCTACGAGCTCCGGTTCGTCGTCCGCTGCGTCGTCGTCCGGTTCGGGGTCGACGGTCTCACCTCGCGCCTTCGCGACGCGCCGCTCCATCGCCGCTCGTCCGGACAGGAGCCGGATGGCGGTGCTGAAGCGTTCCGTCGGACGCGCTTCGTTGAGCTCGTCCTGCCTACGGAGCCACATTGGCACCAGATAGGCAGCCCAGGCCCCGACGATGACTGCGTAGATGAGGCCACTACTGCTCACGCGTTACACGGTAGGGGTGATCGAGACACGCCATAGGCAATTCGGCCCGGTGTGTCGCACGATCTGGCTGATACGCCCAGATTTTTTTGCGATGAGCTTTAGTTTCGAACAATAGTCTTATTTATGGGGAGTGCCCGGCCTCGCCTGCCGCCAGCGGTGCAGCAGCCCTTCGGGTACTTCCTCGGCGGTGAGCGCGTATACGAGATGATCACGCCATCCTCCGTCGATATGGAGATAGCGCGGGCGCAGCCCTTCTTCGCGGAAGCCCAGTTTTTCGGCCACCCGGCGACTGGGGGCATTCTCGGGCCGAATGCACACCTCGACCCGGTGCAGGCCCACCCGCCGGAAGCAGTGGTCGACGGCGAGCGCGACGGACGTGGGCATGACGCCGCGGCCGGCCACCGCCTCGTCCACCCAGTAGCCGATGTGCGCGGAGCACATGGAGCCCCAGGTGATTCCCGCGACGGTGAGTTGACCCGCCAGCCGCCCCTGGTACTCGATGACGAAGGGCAGCATGCGCCCCGCGTTCGCCTCGCTGCGCAGATGTCGGACCATCTGACGATACGTCGGCCGCTGCGCGACATGGCCCGGCGGGGCGGGCGGCACCGTGGCCTCCCAGGGGCGCAACCACTCGCGGTTGCGACGGTTGACCTCGCGCCATGCGCGCTGGTCGCGCATCCGGATCGGGCGGAGGGTGATGTCACCGTCCACCAGCTCGGCCGGCCAGGACCCGTTCAGCTCGGTCTCCCAGTGACGGATTGCGGATCATCATCCGAGTGATGATCCGACGGCTCGTTCGGGTGATCGCCGCCGTGGATCTGATCGACGGCATGTACGACAAGCGGTGCGAGTACGGCCAGCCCGTCCTTGACCCCGCCCGTCGAACCCGGAAGGTTCACCACCAGGGTGCCGCCCGCGACACCTGCCACGCCGCGCGAGAGCACGGCCGTAGGCACCTTCTCCCGGCCGGCCGCACGGATCGCCTCGGCGATGCCGGGGATCTCGTAGTCCAGCAGCGCCCGGGTGACCTCAGGCGTGCGGTCGGTCGGTGAGATGCCGGTACCGCCGGTGGTGACCACCAGGTCGTACGCCGTCCGCGACTGCAGCGGCGAGCGCCTCGCGCGACCGGCTGCCCGTCGGGCACGACCCGCGGGCCGTCCACGGCGAAACCCCACTCCTCCAGGGCGGCGACGATCAGCGGACCGCCGCGGTCCTCGTACACGCCGGCGGACGCGCGATTGGACGCGGTGACGGCCAGCGCGCGCAGCGGGCGGTGACGGCTGCCGCCGTTGCTGGCAGTGGGCATCATGATCGATGCCAGTCGCCGGACTTGCCGCCGGTCTTCGTCTCGACGCGCACGTCGGTGATGACCGCGCCCTTGTCGACGGCCTTCACCATGTCGACGACGGTGAGCGCGGCGACCGAGACGGCGGTCAGCGCCTCCATTTCCACGCCCGTGCGGTCGGTGGTCTTCACCGTGGCGGTGATCTCGACGGCGTCGTCGGTGACCGCCAGGTCGACAGTCACGCCGGAGAGCGCCAAAGGGTGGCAGAGGGGGATCAGATCGGGGGTGCGCTTGGCGCCCATGATCCCCGCCAGCCGAGCGGCGGCGAGGGCGTCACCCTTGGGGAGTCCCTCGCCGCGCAGGAGTTCGACGACGCGGGGCGTGACGAGGACGCGGCCGGTGGCCCGGGCCGTGCGCGCGGTGACGTCCTTGCCCGAGACGTCGACCATGCGGGCCGCGCCCGCCTCGTCGAGGTGGGTGAAATGCTCCTGCGCGCTGCTCATCGTTCTCCCGGTGCGGTCTGTAGGGCAGACACCGTACCGGCCTGGGCAACGGCACGAACCCCTGGGCCGCGCCCCGGAAGGCCGGGTGCTAGCCCAGCAGGACTACGTCGACCTCGCCGCCCGCAGGGACCTCGGTGTCGGCCTCCGGTACGACGATCAGTGAATCAGCGTGCGCCAGTGCCCTGACCAGGTGAGATCCCGTGCCACCCACAGGAGTGACAGTGCCGGAACGCTTGTCGTACTGTCCGCGCAGATACTGTCGCCGACCCTCCGGCGACCCCTCGATCGCCGTGACGCACGTCGCCCGTACGACTTCCCGATGAACGGAGACGGCGCCCATGAGCGTACGGATGACCGGTCGGACGAACAGCTCGAAGGACACGTACGCACTCACCGGATTCCCGGGCAGCGCGAGCAGCGGGGTGCGGTCCGGGCCGATCCGGCCGAACCCCTGCGGCTTGCCCGGCTGCATGGCCAGCTTCCGGAAGTCGACATATCCGGCCGCTCCCTCGGCGTCCTCACCGAAGGAGCCGCCGAGCGTGGAAAGCGCCTCCTTGACGACGTCATAGGCGCCGACGCTGACACCCCCGCTGGTGACGATGACGTCCGCCCGGATGAGCTGGTCCTCGATGGTGGCGCGCAGCGTCTCGACCTCGTCGGCCACAGCGCCCACCCGGTAGGCGATGGCGCCCGCGTCCCTTGCGGCGGCGGTGAGAGCGAAGCTGTTGGAGTCGTGGATACGGCCCGGCCCGAGCTCCTCGCCAGGCTGTACGAGCTCGCTGCCGGTGGACACGACGACCACGCGGGGGCGCGGCCTCACGGTGACGGTGCCGCGGCCGATGGCGGCCAGCAGGGCGATCTGCGACGGTCCGAGCACGGTGCCGGCGGCCAGCGCCAGCTCCCCCGCGGCGACGTCGCTGCCTCGCGCACGGACGAACTGCCCGTTCTCCACGGGCCGGTGGACCCGCACCTCCCCGGCTGCGCCCGCGGGGTCGGCGCTGTAGGCGGGCATGGTGTCGACCGGGCCGCCTCCGGTGCCGCCGTCGGTCCACTCGACCGGGACGACGGCCTCGGCGCCGGGCGGGATCAGGGCGCCTGTCATGATCCTGGCGGCCTGGCCGGGGCCGACCGCGGGCGGTTCGCCGCTTCCTGCCGCGATGTCACCGATCACGTCGAGCACTGCCGGGTGCTCCTGGGTGGCCGCCTTGGTGTCGGCGACCCTGACCGCATAGCCGTCCATGGCGCTGTTCGCGAACGGCGGCAACGCGACCGGCACGGTGACGTCCTCGACCAGTACGCACCCTTGGGCGTCCAGGAGCTGGAGCTCGATCGCCTCCAAGGGGGTCAGCTGCCCCAGGATGCTCTCCAGGTGTTCTGTGACGGACCACACGCGATCGGCGCCGTGACTCACTCTTGCATCTCCTCGTCGACGTACGAACGCAGCCAGGTCCGGAAATCGGGTCCCAGGTCTTCACGTTCGCATGCCAGTCGGACAATCGCACGCAGATAGTCACCACGATCACCGGTGTCGTAGCGGCGACCGGTGAACACGACACCGTGCACCGGCCCGCCATTGTCATCACGGTGCGACAGCTCCCGCAGGGCGTCGGTGAGCTGGATCTCGCCGCCGCGCCCCGGCTCGGTCTTCTTCAGCGCCTCGAACACCGCCGGGTCGAGCACGTATCGTCCGATGACCGCATAGAGGGAGGGCGCCTGCGCCGTCTCGGGCTTCTCCACCAGGTCCGTGACGCGCACGACGTCCGCGTCACGGGTGGGCGCTATGGCCGCCGACCCGTACAGGTGGATGCTCGCGGGGTCGACCTCCATCAGGGCCACGACGCTGCCGCCGTACTGCTCCTGGACGTCGATCATCCGCGAGAGCAGCGGGTCCCGGGGGTCGATGAGGTCGTCACCGAGCAGGACGGCGAACGGCTGGTCGCCCACGTGCGGTTCGGCGCACAGCACGGCGTGGCCGAGCCCCCTGGGGTCGCCCTGCCGTACGTAGTGCATGGTGGCCAGGTCACTCGACTCGCGGACCCTGGCGAGCCGGGATTCGTCACCCTTGCGAGTGAGCGCTTCCTCCAGCTCGTAGTTGCGGTCGAAGTGGTCCTCCAGAGGACGCTTGTTACGACCGGTGATCATCAGTACATCGGACAACCGTGCCGCGACGGCCTCCTCGACCACGTACTGGATCGCCGGCTTGTCCACCACCGGGAGCATCTCCTTGGGCGTGGCCTTGGTTGCCGGCAGGAACCGGGTGCCGAGACCGGCCGCTGGGATGACAGCCTTGGAGATCCGCATACGTGAACTCGTCATGCCGTGCACCATAGCGGCCGAGAATGTGCGGAAGATGAAGAACTGATGGATATTGGCTGATTGGTAGCGGATTGTGCATGATATGAGCAAGGCGCGGGCCCAGAAAGCGGAGCTGCGGGCGCGACTTCTGCGAGCCAGGCGCGAGTTGACCCCGGGTGAACGCCAAGCGGCGAGCACGGCGCTGGTGGAGAGAGTACGTGACCTGCCGCAACTTGCAAGAGCGGAGACCGTCGCGGCATACGTCTCTATAGGCACCGAACCGGGGACCCACGATCTGATCAACGCCATGTGGAACGCCGGTACCCGGGTCCTGCTTCCCGTCCTTCTACCCGACAATGACCTGGACTGGGCCGCGTACCAGGGCCCCGCAGCCCTCGAACGCACCCCTCGCGGCCTTATGGAGCCCACCGGCGAACGCCTTGGCCCCGAAGGCGTCGTCCAGGCGCACGCAGTCCTTCTGCCGGGGCTCGCCGTGGACAACCGCGGCGTGCGCCTGGGACGCGGCGGCGGCTCGTACGACCGCGTCCTGAGGCGTCTGGAGACGGCGGGGACCCGTCCTGCGCTCGTCGTGGTGCTGTACGCGAACGAGGTGGTCGACACGGTCCCCAGGGAACCGCACGACCACCTCGTCGACGCGGCGGTGACTCCCGAGGGCATCCACCGCTTCGGCCACCCTGGGGGTGGTTCTACGGCGTGAGCGCCATTTTCGCCTTGGCCGCCTTGTCGACGCGTGCATCGGAGAAGTACCAGGGCAGCAGCTGACCGCTGGCCCACTTACCGGTCTGGTCGGTGTAGTGGGCGTTGTAGGCGTGCCCTGAGGCACCGGTGAGGTTTATCCAGCGGGACTTGTCGAAGTCCTGGAGGTTGACGATCATCCGCATGGACGGAACCCATTCGACGTCATAGCCGCCGGCCGCGTTCCAGCCGGTCGCGTCGACCGCCGCCTCGCCACCGTTGAGCTGCCACGGGCCGCGGTTGAGCATCCACTTGATGACTCCGGGACCTTCGGTGCCGAGCGTCTGGTTCTTCAGGTCCAGCTTGTGCAGCCGCCCCCAGCTCCAGGTGTTTATGTCCTTGCCGAGCTTGGCGGTCAACTCGTAGCGGGCGTCCTTCATGGCCTGCTGAAGCAACTGGTCGCGCGTGCTGTGATGGGACTTGTCCTGGTCGACGCCGAAGAACGCCGTCGTGGACATGGTCCACCAGGGGTTGGTGGAGTCCGGGAGGATGTTGCGCATCACCTCGAACCAGCGGTCGCCACCGTCCGGCTGCGCCTCGTCGGCGTCGCGCTCACCGCATTCCTCGACGGTCTTGGCTTTCCCGTCCAGGTCGTCGACCGGTCCCGTCTGTCCGGCCGGCGGCACCCTCAGGCACTGCCCCTTGGGCCGCAGCTCCTTAGGCAGCTTGTTGCCGAAGGCGAGCTTGAGCACGTTGCGCCATACGGCGTTGAAGTACGCGGCCGCGGCCGAGTCGGAGTCCTGGTTGTAGTCCCATCCTTCGAGCAGCTTTTGCGCATTGCGAACGTAATTACCCTTGTCGTTCGTAATGTTGATTTTCAGAAGATACGGCACGAGCATCTTGGCGATCTCGCTGCTGTCATCGTTCTGCATGGCCTGCATGTCATCCATGGAGATCTTGCCGCCGCCCTTGATCTTGGAGGCGATCAGATCGTTGATGCGCTGACTGCGCGTGCCGTAGTCCCAGTCGCTCGTCAGCAGAAAGGGATACTTGCTCTGGTCGATGACGGCCTGGTTCGCGGTCACGATGTAGCCGCGCTTCGGGTCCTCTTCCCACGGCATCGACTTGAACGGGATGTAGCCGGTCCAGTCGTAGTGAGAGTCCCAGCCGGGCACGGGGTACGTGCCGTCGACGCCCTTGGCGCGAATCGGCACGCTGACCCGGCGCCTGGTAGCCGATGTGGCCCTTGGTGTCGGCGTAGATCAGATTTTGCGACGGTACGGCGAAGTCGGCTGCGGCAGCGCGGAAGTCCGTGAAGTTCTTGGCCCGGTCCAGTTCGAAGACGGCGTCCATGGTCTTGGACGGTTGCAGCGCCGTCCATTTCAGTGCGACCGCATAACCGCTGTTGACACCGCCCGGCGGATCGGTGACCGGCGCAGTCTTGCCCACCGTTCTGATCTCGTCGCTCCGGTCCGAGATCAACGGCCCGTTGTTCGTCTCTCGAACGATGATCGTACGAGGCTTCCCGCCGGCGACCTTGATGGTCTCGCGGCGGGTCGTGAACGCCCGCTGCTTGCCGTCGTACCAGGTACGTGTTCGCGGTGACCTTCTCCAGATAGAGGTCGGTCACGTCGGCGCCGAGGTTGGTCATGCCCCAGGCGATGTCCTGGTTGTGGCCGATGATCACACCGGGCATTCCGGAGAACGTGAAGCCGGTGACGTCGTACGGGCACGCCGAGCTCACCGTGCGGCAGTGCAGACCCATCTGGTACCAGAGTGACGGCAACTGCGGCGCGAGATGCGGATCATTGGCGAGCAGCGGCTTTCCGGTCGTCGTGTACTGACCCGGACACCACCCACGAGTTGGAGCCGATGCCACTGCCCGTCGGACCGAGCAGCGCGGGCATCTGGTCGATGATCTGAGAAATGCCGGCAAGCTGGGACCCGACGCTGGTGCTCAGACCCTGCGGGCCGCTCGACGCCGCCGGGGTGAAGTCACCGGTGATCTGGTCGACCGATCCGGCGTCGACAATCGGAGCGATTGCGACTATAGGGATACGCCGGGTACAGCTGCTTGATCTGCGCCTGGCTGAGGCGGCTCGTCATCAGGGCGCGGTCGATCTCGTCCTGCATGTTGCCGCGCAGGTCCCACGCCATCGCCTTGAGCCAGGCGACCGAGTCGACCGGCGTCCAGGGCTCCGGCTTGTAGTTGTTGCTGAACGACAGGGCGGCGTACTCCAGGGACAGTGCGGCGCCGCTGTGGTCCTTCAGATACGCGTTGACGCCGTCGGTGTACGCCTGCAGGTAGCTCTTGGTGGTGGCGTCGAGCTGGGTGTCGTACTCCTTCTGCGCGACGCCGTGCCAGTCGAGGGTGCGCAGGAAGGCGTCGGTCTCGACCTCGCTCTTGCCGAACATCTCCGACAGCCGGCCGGACGTGAGGTGACGGCGCACGTCCATCTCGTAGAAGCGGTCCTGCGCCTGGACGTAGCCCTGGGCGCGGAAGAGGTCGTCGGGGGTGTCGGCGTAGATCTGCGGGATGCCGTTGCCGTCCCGCTTGACGTCCACAGGCGCCGACAGGCCCTTGAGCTTCAGCGAGCCCGTCGTCTGCGGGAAGGATGCGCGCACCGTGCTGACGCCCCAGTACGACCCGAACCCGATGCCCGCCACGAGCAGTAGTACGAACGCGATCACGATGAGGCGTACGCGGCGGGACTTCTTCCGTGCGGGCATCGCTGTCCTTCGAGGGGCAGGGTGAACCAGGGTGACCAAGCGCTCGTTGTGCAAGGGCAACCATAGGCGCACGCCCTGTGGCCCTAGGACGCGGCGTCCGGGTGACCCTACCGGGAACCACAGAACGTCAAGGGAGGGTAAAATGTTAGGTAAGGCAATGAAGTTGAAAGGACCGGGCCCCTGACTGTCCACCACCTGAACGAGATCCTGCTGATCGGCGCCTGCGTGCTTCTGGTCGCCGTCGTCGCCGTGCGGCTCGCCTCGCGAAGCGGCCTTCCGACTCTGCTCATCTATCTCGGCATCGGTGTCATCATCGGACAGGACGGGTTGTTCGGCTTCACCTTCGACAACGTCCAGCTCACCCAAGTGCTCGGCTACGCCGCGCTGGTGGTGATCCTGGCCGAGGGCGGACTCGGGCACGAAGTGGCACGAGATCAAGCCGGTGCTGCCCGCCGCCGCCGTGCTGGCGACCGTCGGCCTGCTGGTGAGCGTCTTCGTCACAGCGGGCAGCCGCGCACCTCCTGGTGGGCCTCGACTGGCGCCAGTCGCTGATCATCGGAGCGGTGGTGTCGTCGACGGACGCGGCCGCGGTCTTCTCCGTGCTGCGGAACATCTCGCTGCCCAAGAGGGTGACCGGCGTCCTGGAGGCCGAGTCCGGCTTCAACGACGCGCCTGTGGTGATCCTGGTGGTGGCCTTCTCGGCCGCGGGACCCATCGATCGCTGGTACCAGTTGGTCGGCGAGATCGCCCTGGAGCTGGCGATCGGCGCGGCCATCGGCATCGCGGTGGGATGGATCGGCGCCTACGGGCTCAAGCACATGGCGCTGCCCGCCTCAGGTCTGTATCCGATCGCCGTCATGGCCATCGCCGTGGGCGCCTACGCGGCCGGAGCGATGGCGCACGGCTCCGGCTTCCTCGCCGTTTACATCGCCTCGCTCTTCCTGGGCAACGCCAAGCTGCCGCACCGGCCGGCCACCAGGGGCTTCGCCGAAGGGCTGGGCTGGATCGCCCAGATCGGCCTGTTCGTCCTCCTGGGGCTCCTCGTCACCCCGCACGAGCTCGGCGACGACATCCTCCCCGCGGTCGTCATCGGCCTGTTCCTCACCCTGGTCGCGCGGCCGGCGTCCGTGATGGCCAGCCTGGTGCCGTTCCGCGTCCCCTGGCGGGAGCAGGCGCTCATGTCCTGGGCCGGACTGCGGGGAGCGGTACCGATCGTGCTGGCCACCATTCCGATGGTGGCCGGGGTCGACGACAGCAAGCGGATCTTCAATATCGTCTTCGTACTTGTGATCATCTACACCCTGGTGCAGGGGCCGACGCTTCCCTGGGTCGCGCGGACGCCTGCGCCTGGGGGACACCGACGGAAGCGGTACGGCCGACCTGGGCATCGAGTCGGCGCCCCTGGAACGGCTCCAGGGACACCTGCTCTCCGTGGCCATCCCGCGCGGCTCCCGGATGCACGGCGTCGAAGTCAACGAACTGCGGCTGCCCGCGCGGTGCGGCCGTCACCCTGGTGGTGCGTGAGGGCACCAGCTTCGTGCCCTTGCCGTCGACCATGCTGCGGCGAGGCGACGAGCTGCTGGTCGTGGCGACCGATCCGGTGCGCGACGCCACGGAGGACCGGCTGCGGGCGGTCGGCCGGGGCGGGAAGCTGGCCGGCTGGCTGCACGCCGGGTGACCTGCGTGAAGCGATCCCGCGGGCGTTCGCGGGATCGTACGACGGACATACCGCTGTGCGGCGTTACGTATGATGAGCTGGTCTTTGTCGAGTGCAACCCCTGCCTGACGCAGGACCGGCGCGGGAAGCCGCGCTGAGCGGACGGTCCTCGGCGCGAACGCGGTCGCAAGCCCGCGGAGCGCGCTACCAGGCGGCAGAAAGTTCATGTTGTGGCATCCAAGGTGCCCACACCCCCTTCCCACGCCCGAGCGGGCGAGTGACGGCCGCAATCCGGGCTATCGGCAGTTGCTGCGTACGCCCGGGGCCTGGTCGTTCCTGCTTCCCGGCTTCGCCGCCCGGCAGCCGTTTGCCATGCTCATCATCAGCATGGTGCTGCTCGTGCAGCACACCACCGGCTCCTACGGGACCGCGGGCGCGGCGGCAGCCGTCACCGGGGCGTCGATGGCGCTGTGCGCGCCCCGTGGCGGCAGGCTCGCCGACCGTTACGGGCAGCGTGTGGTCCTGCTGCCGGGGGTCGTGCTGCACGCGGTGGCCATCACGGTCGTGGTGACGCTCGCTCTGGCGCACGCGCCGGTGTGGGCGCTGCTGATCGCGGCGGTGCCCGCAGGGGCGACCGTTCCGCAGGTCGGCCCCATGGTGCGTGCACGCTGGGCGGTCGCCCTGGGCGGGTCCTCGTCGCCTTTGGTGACGACGGCGGCAGCCTTCGAGTCGGTCACCGATGAGCTCACATTCGTCCTGGGTCCGGTCCTCGCGACAGCACTGTGCACAAGCGTCCACCCGGCGGCCGGATTGATCACCGAGGCCGTGCTTACCGTCGTCGGCGGTCTGCTCTTCGCGGTGCAACGACGATCCGCGCCCGAACCGCACAGCGATCATGGCAGCCGACAGCTCCGCGCACGCCTCGGCCATGTCCGTGCCCGGGGTGCGCGCCCTGGCGGTCGCCTTCCTGGGCATCGGCGTCGTCTTCGGTGGCATGCAGGTGTCGCTGGCCGCCTTCACGCAGGAGATCGGCCGTCCCGGGCTGAACGGCGTCCTCTACGGCACCTTCGCCGCCGGCAACATGCTGTCCGGTGTGATCTACGGCGTCGTCTCCTGGCGCCGGAGTCCGCGCGCCCGGCTGTTGGCCGCGTACACGGGCCTCACGCTGGCGTGCGCACCGCTGTGGGCAGTGCACTCGCTGCTGCCCATGATCCCGCTGGTACTGGTAGCCGGGCTTTTCATCGCGCCCACCATCGTCACCGGCTACTCCCTCGTCGACACCTTGGTGCCGCACACGACGAGGACCGAGGCGTTCACCTGGCTGACGGGATCGGTCGCGTTCGGGCAGGCAGTGGCGGTGACCGTCGCCGGGCTGCTGACCGATCAGATCGGACTCGCACGCTGGTTTCACGGTGCCGCTGGCCGGCGCGGCACTGGCGCTCGCGGTGCTGGTGGGGCTGCGTGGACGGCTGGTTCCCAGACCGCGCGGAGTGGTCGCCGCGGGTGTGATCGATCACCGTCCGCCCGTCTCGGTGGACTGACGGCGGGAAATACTGCACTATTGAGCGTCGTTAGCACTCAATCAGTGAGAGTGCCAGGAGGAGCAAGTGCCGACGTACCAGTACCAGTGCACCGAGTGCAACGAAGCCCTTGAGGCGGTGCAGAAGTTCAGCGACGACGCGCTGACCGAGTGCCCCAACTGCGGCGGACGCCTGCGCAAGGTCTTCTCGGCGGTGGGCGTGGTCTTCAAGGGGTCCGG
The DNA here is from genome assembly GCA_963820715.1 of uncultured Actinomycetota bacterium. Classification (GTDB taxonomy): domain Bacteria; phylum Actinomycetota; class Actinomycetes; order Streptomycetales; family Streptomycetaceae; genus Actinacidiphila. The sequence continues at coordinate 167,400 of CAWGAU010000023.1, forward strand.
CTTCTACCGGACGGACAGTCGCGGTTCGTCGTCGAGCAGCACGCCGTCGACCAAGGGCAGCAGTGCGGACAGCAAGTCCTCGGACAGCGGTGCCGCCAGCACGTCGACCAGCGCGAAGTCGGCAGAGAAGAAGTCGGCCGACACCTCGTCGTCGAGCAGCACGTCGGCCGCCTGAGCAGCGTCCGGGCTTCCTGGGCCACCGCAAATCTTACGAACCCCGCCGGATTCCCGGCGGGGTTCGTTGCGTCACCTGGTCCCTACTAGGGTGATCGCCATGGTGCAGAGCAGCAGTGGCGCGCAGGCCGAGATCGGCGTCATCGGCGGGTCCGGATTCTACTCATTTCTCAACGATGTGATGGAAGTCACCGTCGAGACTCCTTACGGAATGCCGAGCGACTCACTCTTCCTCGGTGACGTCGCCGGCCGCAGAGTGGCCTTCCTGCCGCGGCACGGCCGCAAGCACCATCTGCCGCCGCACAAGATCAACTACCGCGCCAATCTGTGGGCGCTCGCCTCGGTCGGAGCGCGTCAGATCCTCGGACCGTGCGCGGTCGGCGGGCTGCGGGCGCAGTACGGCCCGGGCACCCTGCTCGTACCGGACCAGCTCGTGGACCGTACGAAGTCGCGCGCCCAGTCGTACTTCGACGGCGAGACCCGGGCCGACGGCCAGGTGCCGAACGTGGTGCACGTGACGTTCGCCGACCCGTACTGTCCCGTGGGGCGCCGGGCGGCTGTCGACACGGCGCGGTCGGGTGGCTGGGAGGCGGTCGACGGCGGGACGCTCGTCGTCGTCGAAGGGCCGCGCTTCTCCACCCGGGCGGAATCGCTGTGGCACGCGGCGCAGGGGTGGTCGGTGGTCGGGATGACGGGGCACCCCGAGGCTGTTCTCGCCCGCGAACTCGGGCTGTGCTACACGTCGCTGACACTGGTCACCGACCTGGACGCGGGCGCGGACACCGGTGAGGGCGTCTCCCACGAGGAAGTGCTGGAAGTCTTCGCGGCCAACGTCGGGCGAATGCGCGATGTGCTCTTCGACGTGGTCGGCGCGCTGCCGGACAACGCCGAGCGGGACTGCTTGTGCGTGAACCCGCTCGGCGGCCAGGAACCCGGGATCACGCTGCCGTAGCGGGCTCCTGGGCCCGGACCGCCGGGGCGGTCGAGCGGATTCACTCCTGCGGGTGGCGGAGTTTTCCACAGCCGCCAAGTTATCCACAGGGCATCGAACGGCGTTGGCGAAATGCGTCATCGTGGATGTGCCGGCCGACTCGCTGTCGGCACATCCACCCACGTCAGGCGGTGTTCCGCGTGTATGCGTCCGAGCCGTTCATGTCCCCCGACCGTCCTGCTTCCCCGCCCGTGTCCCCCGCACCGACGGTGCCGGAGCCGTATGCGCCGCCACGCTGCGCCGTGCCGGACTTCCCACCGATCCGGGCCGGAGGCCGCGGCCCCGTAGGCGTTCTGCGGGCAGCCGTGCGGCGCCGACGACGGGCGGTGACCGCGGCCCTCGCCGTAACGGCCGTCGCCCTGGCCGTGTCCGCCGCGCACGGCACCCCGCCCCGGCAAGTCCCCGCCGCGCCTCGCGGCCCCGCGCCGACGACCGTACGGCACAAGAAGCCGGACGTTCGCCTCGTACGGGCCCCGGTGCGGATCGCCGACGCGGCGGCGGTAGCCCTGCTGCACCCAGGCGCGTGCGTGGACGTCATGGCCGCCGCGCGTGTGGTCGCCGCGGGTGTCTTCGTCGTCGCCGTACCCGCGAGCCCCGCCCCTTCCCAGGCGCCCACCTCGGTCACCGACAACGCGGGTCCGGGCGGCGCGCTGGTCGTCCTGTCCGTGCCCCGCCGTACGGCTGCCGCACTCTCGGGTGCCGCCGCCACCTCACCACTGGGGGTGGCACTGTGCTGAATCACCCTTTCGTGGAAGGCAGTTGGACACGTCGGTCCCGTAGTGCCTTCTATGGCGCAAGCCATCGTTCCGCAGCGGCGGCGTCAGAGGAGAGGCACTCCGGTGAGCAGCACGGGCAGCCCGAGGCTGTTGACAGGCTTCAAAGAGTTCGTCATGCGCGGGAACGTGATCGACCTGGCGGTGGCGGTGGTCATCGGCGCCGCGTTCAGCAATGTCGTGAACTCGGTGGTCAACGGGTTCATCAACCCGCTCGTCGGAGCCTTCGGTACGAAGGACCTCGCTGGGTACTCGTCCTGTCTCAAAGAGCCGTGCACCGTGAGCGGCAAGGGCCAGGTCGTCAGCGGCATCCGGATTCTGTGGGGCTCCGTACTGAGCGCGGGGCTGACCTTCCTGATCACGGCGGCGGTGGTGTACTTCCTGATGGTCGCGCCGATGTCCCGTTTTCTGGCGTCGCAGGCAGCCAGGAGGAAGGGGCGGGACGCCGAGGAGAAGAAGACGGACGCCGAGGAGATCATTCTACTGAGGGACATCCTCGACGCGCTGGTGCGGCCTCGCGGTGGCTCCGGAGACTGATCGAGGTCGCGTCCGGGACCACGATCGGGCCCTCCACAGACTCGCCGAACCCGGCCGAGCGGTCGTCCGGGCCGCGTCAGAGGTGGTGCGGCGGCTTCTCGTTGAGGAAGCGGGTGAAGTCGTCGTCCGACGCGCCCGAGGCCGAATCGCCCCAGCCCCGGTCGGTGTCATCGGCCGACGGGCGGTCGAGCGGGTCGTCGAAGACCAGTGCGGCACCGGCTCCCCCGCCCGGACCGGGGCGGGTGGCTGCCGGGGGGTCGGAGTCCGCTCCCGCGGCCCCGGTGGCAGCCGGGGGTCCGGCGGCGTCGCCCGGGGACTCGTCGCGCGCGCCGTCCGCAGTGCGTCCGGAGTCGCGGTCTGTGGTCATGGCACCAGGATACGGCTGTCCGGAGGACACCGAGGCGCCCTCCTCACCCAAGCCGGTGTACGGAGATACTCCAAGTGTCCGTTTGAGGCAGCCGGCCGGATATACCTGGCCCCATGCAGAGTCCCCAGCCGACGCCGCCGCACGATCCGGCCGCCGTACCCGCGCAGGAACTGGACATCGACCGAAACGACCCCGCGTACCGCCGCTGGTTGAGCGAGGCTGTGGGGAAGGTCCATGCCGACGCCAACAGGTCCGCCGATACCCATTTGCTGTCAGTTCCGCTCCCGGCGGACTGGGGCGTCGACCTCTATCTGAAGGACGAGTCGACGCATCCGACGGGCTCGCTCAAGCACCGTCTGGCCCGCTCGCTGTTCCTGTACGCCCTGTGCAACGGGTGGGTGCGGCCGGACCGCCCGGTGATCGAGGCGTCCAGTGGATCGACGGCGGTGTCGGAGGCGTACTTCGCCCGACTGATCGGTGTCCCCTTTGTGGCCGTGATGGCCCGCGGGACGGTGCGGACCAAGGTGGAGCTGATCGAGTTCCAGGGCGGCCGATGCCACCTGGTGGACGATCCGTGCGAGGTGTACGAGACGGCGGCCCGGCTGGCGAGGGAGACGGGCGGCCACTACATGGACCAGTTCACGTACGCGGAGCGGGCGACGGACTGGCGGGGCAACAACAACATCGCCGAGTCGATCTTCCGGCAGATGGCGTCGGAGCGCCATCCGGTCCCGGCGTGGATCGTGGCGACGGCGGGGACGGGGGGCACGTCGGCGACGCTGGCCCGGTACGTACGGTTCGCGCAGGCGACGACGGGGATCTGCGTGGCCGATCCGGAGAACTCGGCGTTCTTCCCGGGATGGCGGGACAGCAACCCGGCGGCGACGACGGCGACGGCCTCGCGGATCGAGGGGATCGGCCGACAGCGGGTGGAGCCGAGTTTCGTGCCGGGCGCCATCGACCGGATGATGCGGGTGCCCGGACGCGGCGTCCATCGCGAGCGTCCGCGTCCTGGAGCGCCTGCTGGGACGCCGGGCGGGCGCGTCGACCGGGACCGGGCTGTGGGCCGCGTTCCGGATCATCTCCGAGATGCGTGAGCGGGGCGAACGCGGCAGCGTGGTGGGCCTGTTGTGCGATCCGGGCGAGCGCTACGTGGAGAAGTACTACTCGGATGCGTGGCTGGCGGCGCAGGACATCGACATCCGTCCGTATTGTGAGCGAATCGAACAGTTCCTGAGCACGGGGACGCTGGGCGGACCGGTGACGGGCGCGGCCGGCTGAGATGCGCGCGGCGGTCCGCGTCCGCTGCGCCCAACTGCCTTGCTCCGCGCGTTGGAGTGCGCGCGGCGCTTGCGCTGCCTCAAGGTGTCCTGCATGAGTGATCCCATGCCCCCTGCCGCTCCTGCGTCCGCTACCGCCTCCTCTGGGGAACGCGCGGGCGGCGTGTTGCGGCGGATGACGGCGCGCGGTCGGACCGAGGAGCATCGCGCTTCCACTCCGCTGGAGCTGTTCTTCGACCTGTGTTTCGTGGTCGCGGTGGCGCAGGCCGGTGGCCGACTGGTGCACGCCGTTGCCCACGGCCAGACCGGGCACGGGGTGACTGGCTACCTGACGGTGTTCTTCGCCATTTGGTGGGCTTGGATGAATTTCTCATGGTTCGCCTCCGCCTATGACACCGACGACATCCCGTACCGCGTGACGACGCTCGTGCAGATCGTGGGCGTGCTGATGCTGGCGGCAGGAGTGCCTCGTGCTTTCGACGACGGCGACTTCCGGCTGACGGCGATCGGCTACGCGGTGATGCGGCTGGCACTGGTGACGCAGTGGGTGCGGGCCGGCGCGGCGGAGACGGGCGGGGCGCGCACGACGGCGTTCCGGTACGCGGCGGGTGTGACGGTGTGCCAGGTGGGCTGGATGGCACTGCTGCTGCCGCACGGCGCTCCTCCGGTGTGGGCGTTCGTGATCATGGCGGCGGCGGAGTTGTCGGTGCCGCCGCTGGCGGAGCGCTCGGCGCCCACTGCCTGGCACCCGAGCCATATCGCCGAGCGCTACGGGCTGTTCACCATCATCGTGCTCGGCGAATCGGTGTCGGCGGCCACCGTCGCCGTGCAGTCGGCGGTCGACGAACATTCGGCACTCGGTGCACTGCTGCCCATCGCGGCCGGTGGCCTACTGATCGTTTTCGCCGCGTGGTGGATCTACTTCGCCGTGCCCATCAAGGACCACCTTGCATCCAACCGTGAGGCGTTCTTGTGGGGATACGGTCATTTCGCCGTGTTCTCCGCGGCGGCCGCCATCGGGGCGGGGCTGGAGATCGCCGTGGAGCAGGCCGTGGGCAAAGCCGCCGTCTCCGTCCGGGTGGGAGCGGCCGCGGTGACGTTGCCCTCGGCGGTGTTCCTCTTCGCGGTGTGGCTGCTGCACGCCCGGCATCACAAGCGCGGTCCGGCGCAGCAGCTCACGTTGCCGGTTGCTGCGCTGGTGGTCGCGGCCTGCACGTTCACCGGTGCGCACGCGGTGCTGTGGGCGGGTCTGGTCTGCGCGGCGACGGTGGCGCTCGGTGTCTTCCTCCAGGCGCGCGGCCCGCGGGTCCGCTACGGCCGGGTGAATGCTGTGCGGCCGGTCAGCCTCCCGGCTCAGATGCCGGTGGCGCCCAGCAGGGAGCCGACCGCGTAGGTCACGGCCATGGCGATGGCGCCACCGACCGTGTTCCGGATGATGGCGGGGCGCACGGGTGCGTTGCCCAGCCGGGCGCTGCCCCAGCCGCAGCCGACGAGGGCTACCAGTACGGAGATGACGGTGATGGCGAGCCGCCAGGCGTGGGGTGGCAGCACGATCGCCAGCAGCGGCAGCACGGCGCCCGCGGTGAAGGAGATGAAGCTGGCCCAGGCGGCGTGCCAGGGGTTGGCGAGTTCGTCGGGGTCGATGCCGAGTTCGACACGGGCGTGGGCGCCCAAGGCGTCGCGTTCGGTGAGTTGTTCGGCGACTTCGCGGGCGAGGTCGTGGCTGATGCCGCGGCGTTGGAGCAGGCCGGTGAGTTCGTCGAGTTCGGCCTTGGGCGTGGTGGCGAGCTCTTCGCGTTCCTGGGCGAGCGCCGCCTGTTCCGAGTCGCGCTGGGTGCTCACGGAGACGTACTCGCCGGCGGCCATCGACAGTGATCCGGCCAGCAGTCCGGCGAGGCCGGCGGTGAGCAGCGCCGACCGGGAGCTCGGTGGCGCCCGCGACTCCGACGACGATGCCGGCCGTGGACACGACGCCGTCGTTGGCGCCGAGGACGGCGGCGCGCAGCCAGTTCAGGCGGGTGCCGAGGCCGTCGTGGTGGGGCTCGCCCTCGTGCGGGGCGCCGGGCTCGTCCGCCCCGACGGCGCTGTCGTCGTTCATGGCAGGCAGCGTCTCATTCCTGGGCGGGGCGCGGGTTCGGGACAGGCCGAACCCCGGCGCGGGGGGGATGCACCGGGGTTCGGGTCTGTGGGACCGCGGGGGTCCGTGGTGGGTTACGCGGCTTCGTAGTCCAGGCCGGTGGCTCGCGCCATGCGCTTGAGGTCGGCGAGGGCGTGCTTCTCGATCTGGCGGATGCGTTCGCGGGTGAGGCCGTGTTCCTTGCCGACCTCGGTGAGGGTGCGTTCGCGGCCGTCCACGATGCCGTAGCGGGCGCGGATGATGGAGGCGGTGCGGTCGTCGAGCCGGTCGATGAGGCCGTCGAGCTCCTCGCGGCGCAGCATGACCAGTACGGAGTCCTCCGGGGAGGGCGCGGCGCCGTCCTCGACCAGGTCGCCGAACTCGGTCTCGCCCTCGGCGTCCACGGACATGTTGAGGGACACCGGGTCGCGGGCCCAGTCCAGGACGTCGGCGACGCGGTCCGGGGTGGAGCCCAGTTCGGTGGCGATCTCGGCGGGTTCGGCGTCGCGGCCGTTCTCGCGGTTGAACTCCCGCTGGACGCGGCGGATGCGGCCGAGTTCCTCGACGAGGTGGACGGGCAGCCGGATGGTGCGGGACTGGTCGGCGATGGACCGGGTGATGGCCTGGCGGATCCACCAGGTCGCATAGGTGGAGAACTTGAAGCCCTTGGCGTAGTCGAACTTCTCGACGGCGCGGACCAGGCCGGCGTTCCCCTCCTGGATCAGGTCGAGCAGCGGAAGGCCGCTGCGCGGGTACCGGCGGGCGACGGCGACGACCAGGCGCAGGTTGGAGCGGATGAAGACGTCCTTGGCGCGCTCGCCGGCGGCGACGAGCGCTTCCAGCTCCTCGCGCCCGGCGTCGCCGCCCGCGCCCGCGGGCAGGTCGTCGGCGCCGGTGTCGGCGGCGAGTATGCGCTCCGCGTAGACACCCGCTTCGATGTCCCGGGACAGCTCCACCTCCCGGGCTGCGTCGAGCAGCGGGGTGCGCGCGATCTCGTCCAGGTACATGCCGACGAGGTCGCGGTCGGCGACTTCCCCGCCTGCGGCGCGAACGCTGCTGGTCCCGCCTGCGTGACGACGGGCGACGGCACGGGTTGCCATGCGAGCTCCCTTACGAAGGTGCGGTCGGTCTCTCGGTCGGATCGGGCCGCTGCGCTGATTGCCATCGTGTGCGGCTCTTGTGTTGCGGCTGCCCCATCCGATCTGGATAACGACTGGAATCCGGACACAATTCCCATGTCGTCACCTGTTTTTTATGATCATGCAGTACCCTGTGCCGCCACATAGAGAGGTCATATGATGTCAGAACGTATGAACGTGCAGGTCAGCCCCGGCTGCGAGGATGATCTGACCGCTCTCACCGATATCTACAACCACTACGTGCGTGAGACGCCGATCACGTTCGACATCACTCCCCTCACCCCCGGTGAGCGCCGCCCGTGGTTGCTCTCCCATCCGGAAGACGGCCCTCACCGGCTCTTGGTTGCCCGGATTCCCGGTTCGGCCGGACGCATTCTCGGTTACGCGACCAGCAGCCCGTTCCGCCCGAAGGCGGCGTACGCCACCTCGGTGGAGACGAGCATCTATCTGGCGCCGGACGCGGGCGGCCGCGGGATCGGCACATTGCTGTACAAGCAGCTTTTCGACGCGCTGGCGACGCGAGGACGTGCACCGGGCGTACGCGGGCATCGCGCTGCCGAACGAGGCGTCGGTACGCATCCACGAGCGGTTCGGCTTCCGCCGGATCGGGGTGTACGAGGAGGTCGGCCGGAAGTTCGGGCGCTATTACGACGTGGCGTGGTTCGAAAAACGGCTGGTCTGATCAACGCCTGATCCACGCGTCCCGGCGACAGTCACCCGGTCGGCGTCCCGCAGCTCACATCCTCATCTTTGAAATTTCAAGCATATGGGACTACGGTCGGCCCGTACGCTTGAAGTCTCAAGGAGGTTGTGCGATGGCCGCAGCAGCAGCCGAGCGCATGCCCGCGCTCTACCTCTCGCACGGCGCCCCGCCGCTCGCCGACGACCCTGTGTGGCCGGGCGAGCTGGCCGCCTGGGCGGACCGACCTGCCCCGCCCCAAGGCGATCCTGATCGTCTCCGCGCACTGGGAGGAGGCGCCCCTGGCGATCGGCGCGACCACGCGCGTGCCGCTGGTGTACGACTTCTGGGGCTTCCCTGAGCACTACTACCAGGTGACGTACGACGCGCCCGGCGCCCCGGCGCTCGCCGAGGACGTACGCAAGCTGCTGCGGGCCGCCGGGCGACCCGTACAGGACGTTCCCGAGCGGGGTCTCGACCATGGCGCCTATGTGCCGCTGGTGGAGATGTTCCCGGCCGCGGACATCCCTGTCCTCCAGGTGTCGATGCCGACGCTGGACCCGGAGGAGCTGATGGACATAGGCCGGCGGCTCGCGCCGCTGCGGGACGAGGGGGTGCTGATCGTGGGCAGCGGGTTCTTCACGCACAACCTGGCGGCGCTGCGGCATGCGGGTGTGCGGCCGCCGAGCTGGTCGGCGGAGTTCGACGACTGGGGGCACCGCGCGCTGGACGCCCAGGACGTCGACGCGCTGCTGGACTTCGAGCACGCCGCCCCCGCGGGAGCGCTGGCGCACCCGCGCACCGAGCACTTCGCCCCGCTGTTCGTTACGCTCGGCGCGGCCGAGTCCGAACTCGGCAGCCAGCGGAGCATCATCGACGGTTTCTGGATGGGGCTGGCGAAGCGCTCCGTCCAGTTCGGCTGAACAGGAAGACACCCAGCTCATGCAGAAGCGACGCATCGCGGCCGGCGGTGGCCGTAGTGGCCGGCACAGTGGTTCTGGCCGCCTGCGGCTCGGGCAAGAAGGACGCCTCCGGCCCGGCGAGCACGACGAGCACCGACAGCAAGCCGGCCGCCTCCAGCCTGTCCTGGCCCGCGCCCGCCGACGCCTCCGCGCACGTGAAGGCGGCCGGGCTGCCGATGCTCGGGCAGGAGGGCCAGACGCTGCACATCCACAGCCATCTGGACGTCTATGTGGACGGCAAGACGGTGACCGTGCCCGCCGAGGTCGGCATCGACCTGACCAAGCAGCAGATCAGCCCGCTGCACACCCATGACACATCGGGTGTGGTGCACATCGAGTCGCCGGTGAAGAAGGACTTCACGCTCGGCGAGTTCATGACCGAGTGGAACGTGCCGATCAGCAAGACCGCGCTCGGCCCGCTGAAGACCGGCGGCGGCAAGGAGCTGCACGTCTACGTCAACGGCAAGGAGCAGACCGGCGACCCCGCCGCGCTGAAGCTTGCCGCGCACGACGAGATCGCCGTCGTCTACGGCGCCCCGGCCGACAAGGTGCAGGTACCGACGTCGTACAACTGGCCGCAGGGGCTGTGAGCGGCGGGCTCGCGCCCTTAGGCGGTCGCCCTCCTAGGCGACCGCTGTCCGCTGGTATGACGTATGACTTACGGCGAGGTCCCCGTTGCTGCCGGGTTTCCGGTAGCGACGGGGACCTCGCCGTTTCGGCGTACGAACCGATCGTCGGAAGGGACGATCGTCCGTCGGGTCAGTGCGCGATGACCGGCACCGCGAGGTCCTCGACGGACGCGTCGCCCTCGACGCGCTCCGCGGTGTTCTGGACACCGGCGCTGATGAGGGTGAACGCGAGGCCCGAGGCGAGCACCAGGATGGCCATCGCCCAGTAGATGGCGACGGAGTAGCCGTGCACCGCGGCCTCGTTGACCAGCCGGAGGTTCTTCTGGTCGGCGACGCTGTGGATGTGGTCCTTCGCCCAGGCGGCGGTGGCGCTGGCCGCCAGGGTGTTCAGCAGGGCGGTGCCGATGGAGCCGCCGACCTGCTGCGAGGTGTTCACCATCGCGGACGCGACACCGGCGTCCTCGGGACGCACACCGTGCGTGGCCAGGCTCATCGCCGGCATGAAGGCCGAACCCATGCCGAAGCCCATCAGGATCAGGCCGGGCAGCAGCACGCCGGCGTAGCTGGAGTCGACCTTGATCTGGGCGAGGATGCCCATGCCGACCGCGGCGATCAGGAAGCCGGGGGCCATCAGCAGCCGCGGGCGGACCCGCAGCATGAGCCGGGCGCCGATCTGCGTGGAGCCCACGATCATGCCGCCGACCATCGGCAGGAAGGCGAACCCGGTCTTGAGCGCCGAGTACCCCATCACCTGCTGGAGGTAGTAGGTCAGGAACAGGAACAGGCCGAACATCCCGATGATCGCAAGACCCAGCGACAGGTAGACACCGCCGCGGTTGCGGTCGGTGACGACGCGCAGCGGCAGCAGCGGAGCCTTGACGCGGCCCTCGACGACGACGAAGGACGCGAGCAGCACCACGGAGGCGACGAACAGTCCGATGGTCACACCGGCACCCCAGCCGTCGGACTCGGCGCGGCTGAAGCCGTAGACGAGGGAGACGAGGCCGGCGCTGGCGAGGATCACACCAGGGATGTCGAGGCGGTTGCGGTTGCGGCCCTTGGCGGGCTCGTGGATGTACGTGAGGCCGCCGATGACGGCGACGATGGCGAAGGCGATGTTGACGAAGAGCGCCCAGCGCCAGTTCAGGTAGTTGGTCAGGACGCCGCCGAGGATCAGTCCGACCGCGGCGCCGGCGCCGGCGATGGCGCCATAGACGCCGAACGCCTTGGCGCGCTCCTTGGCGTCGGTGAACATCACGGCGAGCAGGGACAGTGCGGCGGGTGCCAGCAGCGCGCCGAAGGCGCCCTGGAGGGCCCGGGCGCCGAAGAGCATCGACGGGTTCGCGGCGGCGCCGCCGAGGGCGGAGGCGGCGGCGAAGCCGAGCAGGCCCACGACGAAGGCGTTCTTACGACCCCACAGGTCGGCCACGCGGCCGCCGAAGAGCAGAAGGCCGCCGAAGGCCAGGGTGTAGGCGGTGACGACCCACTGGCGGTTGCCGTCGGAGATGCCCAGGTCGGCCTGGGCGGACGGCAGGGCGATGTTCACGATGGTCGCGTCGAGGACGACCATCAGCTGGGCGATCGCGATGAATATCAGCGCTGTCCAGCGCTTCGGATCGGGCTGTTGGAGCTTGTCAGGCATAGCTGGTCTCACTCAATGGGTGCGGAGCGACACGACGCGGGGACGCATGTCGGCTAAAGGTGTCGGGCCGGGGATCGGAATCCTGGGATGAGCCGGCGCCGGTGTTCGGGAGAACGGGGGCGGTCTTCTCTGACCGTCGAGGACGAGGCCGTCGGGTGCTCGGCGGTCCGGGCCGGGCACGGTGGTACGTGCGCTGTGCGGCCCGGAACGCCGACGATCAGCGCGCTGAAGTTTTCAACGCTGTATCCCGACTGGTAGAACGTGCGAACTGTTTTTGACAGGGCAGGCTTTGCAGATCCTCCAGGGTCGCGGCGGTTCCCACGAGCACCGACCGCGCCGGAGCGCGCAGCCCATCGAGGAAGAGTTGCAGGTGGCGGTGGACGAAGCGGTCGAATCCCACGCAGCCGGCGCCCGGCAGCGGCCGGGTCAGCTGGGTCAGTGCGACCATCAGATCACCGAAGGCGATGTCGCCGCGCAGCTGGCCGGCACCGCTGCGCCCGGTCGATGATCGCGGTGATCGAGCGTTCCAGTCGCCGCACCTGGGCGGCGACCTGCGGGTCCTGGCGGTCGAAGGCGTCGGAGAGCATCGGGCACAGGGCGCCGATACGCTCCTCGGCCGCTTCGAAGACGAACCGCCGCAGCGCGGAGAAGGCGTCGGGCTCCTCGGCGAGGGCGTCCTCCGCCCGCTGGGCGGCCTGGCCCATGACGGAGAGGGCCACCTGGCGGGTCAGCTCGGTGCGGTCGGTGAAGTGGCGGTAGAGCGTGGCGTTGCCGACGCCTGCGCGCCTGGCCACCTCGTCCATCCGCACGTCGGGGCCGAACTCGACGATCGCCTCCCGGGCGGCGCTCACGATCCGCTCACGGTTACGGGTGGCGTCGGCACGCGGCTTCGCCGTGCGCGGCCCGGCGGCGGCGTCGATGCCGATGTCGATCGTCACGGCGGACTCCTCTCCACGGACCGAGTCACCTGCGGGAACGTCGTCGGTACGGTTGTCGGTCGAAACGGAGAACGACTCCCCGCTTCGTGTTCACGGGATGAAACGGGGAGTGAGTCCCCGGATATTTCCCTCACCCTGAGTGACCTGTGTCACTTCGTCGTCCGATGTTTTGTTGAACATTCAAAGAACCACCCTTAGGATGCGCACATGAAGTGGCTGACCGAAGACGAGCAGGCGACCTGGCGGGCATTCCTGCACGCCACGACGCTGCTGGAAGACCATCTCGACCGTCAGCTACAGCGCGACGCCGGCATGCCGCACATGTACTACGCACTGCTGAGCACACTCTCCGAGGCGACCGGCCGGCAGATGCGGATGACCGAACTCGCGGAGAAGACCAAGATCACCCGATCCCGGCTGTCGCACGCCGTCGTCACGCCTGGAGGGCAACGGCTGGCTGCGCCGCGAGAGCTGCCCCTCCGACCGCCGCGGCCAGGTCGCCGTCCTGACCGACGCCGGGTACCAGGAGCTGGTGCGCACCGCCCCCGGCCATGTCTCCGCCGTCCGGGCCGCGATCTTCGACCGGCTCACCCCTGAGCAGACCGAACGGCTCGGTGAGATCTCCCGGATCATCGCCGACGGCCTGCACCAGCCGGAGGGCGCGGACGTGCCCTGGCTGCGCTGAGAGCCCGCGGCGGCCGCTCGACGGGACCCTGGCCGACCGCCCTCAGCGGCGGCCGGAGCGGGCCAGCCAGCGTCCCTCGTGCCTGCTGACCTCGATCGGCCGTCCGAAGCACTGCGTCATGCGGTCGCCGGTGAGCACGTCGTCGGCCGGGCCGCCGGTGAGCACCCGCCCCTCCTTGAGGAGCATGACGTGCCCGATCGCGGGCGACAGCTCCTCCAGGTGGTGGGTGACGGTGATGGTCGCAAGGCCGGTACGGGTGAGCGCCAGACGGTGCATGGCGTCGATCAGGTCCTCGCGCGAGGGCAGGTCCAGCGCGTTGAACGGCTCGTCCAGCAGCAGGAGCGACGGGTCCGCCATGAGCGCCCGCGCCACCAGGATGCGGGCCCGCTGACCACCGGAGCAGACACCGTAAGGACGCTCGGCGAGTTCCTTGATCTCCAGTTCGGCGAGCAGGGTGTGCGCGCGTTCGCGCACCTCGGCGTCGTATTTTCGCCACAGCGGCTGCACGGTGCCGGTGTGGCCGGTCAGTACGACCGTATGCGCGGTGGCGTCCTGCGGGACCTTCTGCGCGGAGGACACCAGGCCGATGTGGGCGCGCAGTTCGCGCATGTCGACGCGGCCCAGGCGGTGGCCGAGCACGTCGACCGTACCGGTGGTCGGGTGCATGAGCGCGCCGATCATCCGAAGTACGGTCGTCTTACCGGCGCCATTGGCGCCGAGCAGCGCCCAGTGCTCGCCGGACCGCACGGTCCAGCTGATGTCGTCGAGGATGACCTGGCCGGTCGTGTAGCGGCGCACGCTGACCGCGTCGAGTGCCGCGACCACCTGTGGCGTACGGCCTGCCGCGTCCGTCCCGTTGGCTGCCATGACGAAACGGTAGCTGTATCCGCCATCTTCTCGTGTCGGCGTTCCGCGATGTGGATGTGCCGGCGCCGGTTGCGGACGAGCGGGTACAGGGTCGGGGCCGGTTCACATCGGCGCGGCGGTGCTCTCCGCGGCCGGCGACGACAGGCTCCTGGGGAGGCCTCGGCGGTAAAGGAGGACGGTGACCAGGAAGCCCGCGGCGAACAAGGCGGCCGACCACCAGTAGGCGGTCGAGTAGCTGTGCAGCTGCGCCTGGGCGGCGACGGCGGCCGATGGGCGCTTGCCCACCAGGTAGTTGGCCGCGGCGTGGTGGCGAGGGTGTTGAGCAGTGAGGTGCCGATGGAGCCGCCGACCTGCTGCGAGGTGTTGACCATCGCGGAGGCCACGCCGGCGTCGCTGCTCCTTGACGCCCGCGGTGGCGAGGTTCATGGCGGTGGCGAAGATGAGGCCGAGACCGAGGCCGAGCAGCAGCAGCGGCGGCAGGACGTGCGCGGCGTAGGTGCTGTTGTTGTCCAGTGCGGTGAACCAGGCCATCGCGCCGGCGGACAGCAGCATGCCGGTCGGCACGATGGGTTTGGCGCCGAACCTGGGCACCAGGACGTTCGTGGTCGTCACCGACGTCACCATGATGACCGCGATCATCGGCAGGAAGGCGAGGCCGGTCATCACCGGCGAGTACGACAAGCTGCGCTGGAGGTAGTACGTCAAGAACAGGAACACACCGAACAGGCCGGCGCCCGAGATGAACATCGCAAGATACGACGCGCCGCGGTCCCGGTCGGTCACCACGCGCATCGGCAGCAGCGGCTGCCGCGCGCGCCGCTGCCACCAGACGAAGGCGACCAGCAGGACGACGCCGACGAGCAGGAAGCCCCAGGTGCTCGCGGCGCCCCAGGTGTGCTGCTGGGCGTTGGAGAAGCCGTAGACGATGCAGAACAGGCCGGCGGAGACCAGCACGGCGCCGGGGATGTCCAGGGTCGGGCCGATCGGGCGGCACGCCCGGCTGGAGCAGGCGCATGCCGCCGAGAAAGGCGATGAACGCGAAGATCAGATTGACGTACAGGCACCAGCGCCAGTCCAGGTACTCGGTGAGGATGCCCGCCGAGCAGCAGGCCGACGGCGCCGCCCCCGCCCGCGATGGCGCCATAGATGCCGAACGCCTTGGCGCGCTCCTTGGGGTCGGAGAACGTCGTCGTCAGCAGCGACAGCGCGGCCGGGGCGAGCATCGCGCCGAACATGCCCTGAAGGGCGCGTGCGCCGACCAGTACCTCGAAGCTGGGCGCCGCGCCGCCGATCGCCGAGGCGACCGCGAAGCCGATCAGGCCGATCAGGAACGTCTTCTTGCGGCCGATCAGGTCCGCGAGCCGTCCGCCGAGCAGCAGCAGCGAACCGAACGCGAGCGCGTACGCCGTCACGATCCACTGGCGGTTGCCGTTGGTGAAGCCGAGGTCCTGCTGCGCGGAGGGCAGGGCGATGTTCACGATGGTGGCGTCCAGGACGACCATCAGCTGAGCGAGCGCGACCACTCCCAGCACCCACCAGCGGTGGGCGGGGCTGCCAGGGTCGCCGGTGCGGCGGGGCTTGTCCGGGCTGCCGGCCGGGCCGGTGTTCGCGGAGGTGTCCTGGGTTCCTCGGGCCATGGGGTGGGCTCCTTTGCGCGGCTGCGCGTTCCCCCCGCGTCCTCCCACGCTAGGGGCAGCTCTGCGGGGCTGCCACGCGGGAGGCGGGCCGCCGGTGCGCCCATGGCGAAGGGCCGGCCGCGGGCTCGTGGTCCGGGGCCGGCCCCTTGGTGCGCGCGGCTCGGGTCAGGTCGGCGGTAGGCGCGCGTGTGCGGGCGGCCGACCGGGCCGGGGAGCCGGGTCCTCGGCGACGGACGGCGCCGGGGAGGCTGCCGAGCGCCGTCCGACCGGGCGCGGAGCGGCTCCCCCGCTCCTACGCCCGCCGCCTCGGCCGCCTGTCCGATCCGTCGGAAAGCACCCGCGACCGCCATCGGACGACCGTCCCGAGTGGCGATGACGGTCACGGAGCGGGCAGTCGGCAGCCGGGCAGGCGCGCGGGCGGGATGCACGACGGCGGCAGGGCGGCCGCAGCAATGGCGGCCGGGGAGGAGCGGACCGACCCTTCCGTCGTACCGAGCGCTCCCCGGCGTCAAAGGAGTGCTGACCCCGCGTGCTCTTCGTGGAGCCGACAGCCGCACGACCCGGGCTTCGCAGGGTGAGCGGCACCGACAAGATGATCATTAACCGGGCGCCTGAGGCGGCTAACGCCTCGTCACCCGGATGGCGTGATCCGATGAGCACATCGGTGCACAACGGTGCAAAGGGGGCGCGCAAGGCACCCTAGCGGTGACGTCTGGCGGTGACGTTACGTGCGATATGCCAGTCGACTTATCGATGCGAGTGCGCCGGGTGCCCTGTACGCCGATCGCGCGGGGTGCCCGCAAAGGCCACTCGCGCAGGCTGATCGCATAGGGCGCTCACCCGCGCCGCGCCCGTACGCACTAACACTGCGCGCGCACCGACCCGTAAGGCCGTTTTCTGATGATCACAGGATCGGATCGGGCAGGTGAGAGGAGTGCGTCGATGGCGACCGCCGCGGACGGCACGCACTCAGGTGACGACAGCGGCCGGCGGCCGTGACCGACCGGGTCACCGACGCCGTCATGAGCAAGGTCGACCTCGACACCCTGGTGTCCTCGGCGGCGCCGACCGACCGGCCGAAAGTGAGTGCGGCGCTCGGCGCGCTCCGCGGCCCGATCACGGGCGGCATCAAGGACTTCGTTCACCAGACGGTGGCCTCCTTCGTCGCCGAGCCGAACTTTCGCCACGCTGTGGACGCAGCTCAACCGCCAGGCGCACGCGGCCTTCACCGGGACGCTCACCGGGGACAGCGGCTCGGCGCTGCGGATCAGCGGCGACGAGGTCGTCCTCGATCTCGCGCCGGTCGTCGCGCAGGTCAAGCAGCGGCTGGTGGACCGCGGGCTGGGCGTCGCGACCCACATCCCGGCGGTGCACACGCAGTACACGCTGGTGAAGTCGCAGAACGTACGGCGCGCGCGGACGGGTTTCCGGGCGCTGCGACTGCTGGGGAACTGGCTGCCGGCCGTCACCGTGGTGCTCGCCGGCGCCGGGGTGCTGCTCGCCGTACGCCGCCGGCGGGCCCTGGTGACGGCGGCGCTCGCGTCGCGGTTGGTGTCGCGGTGCTCGGTGTCGCCTGGCACTGTTCCGCGTCGTTTATCTGATCATCTGCCTGCGGCACCGACGAGCGCGCCGCGGGGACGATCTACGACCAGATCGTACGCTTTATGCGGGTGACCGTACGGATGGTGTCGCCTGGGGTCGTCGTCGCACTCGGCGCGTGGCTGAGCGGGCGTGGCGGTGGGCGGTGCGGCGCGGACGTGTGGGAGTCGGGATCGCGGCGGTGCGCGAGGGCGCCGGGCTGGCGACGACCGGTGCGTCGGGGCCTGGGTGCACCGGCACCGGTATGCGCTGCGGTGGGGTGTCGTGCTGGTGGGCGCGGTCGTGCTGCTGCTGTGGTCTTATCCGACCGGTCTGGTCATCGTCTGGATCGCGCTGGCGACGCTCGCGCCTGGCGTCGTGGAGTTCCTCGACGACAGCCGTCACCCTCACGACGCCGGGTGACCCGTCCGCAGCCGTACCGCGGTCACCCGCGTCAAGCTCGCGCCCACCTACGCGCGGGTCATCGCCACGCGTCCGTCACCCTCCGCCGAGAGTGCCGCAACGTTCCACGGCCGCACGGCGGCGTCGCGGACCCGGTGCGGGCGTCCACCAGGGCGGCGAGTTCGGCCGCGGCCCGGTCGATACGGTCGGCGAGCGCGCCGTCGCCGCCCGCACCCCAGTCCTCGGAGGCCGCGTAGACGCGCGGTCGGGACGACCACGGCGCGCAGGTAGGCGAACAGCGGGCGCATCGCGTGGTCCAGGACGAGCGAGTGGCGGGCGGTGCCGCCGGTCGCCGCGACGAGCACCGGGCGGCCGGCCAGCGCGTCCTTGTCGATCACGTCGAAGAAGGACTTGAACAGGCCGCTGTAGGAGCCGGTGAAGACCGGTGTGACGGCGATCAGGCCGTCGGCGCCGGTGACCGCGTCGACGGCGTCGCGCAGCCGGGGCCCGGGGAAGCCGGTGACCATGTTCTGGGCGATGTCGTTGGCCAGCTCACGCAGTTCGACCACCCGCGTCTCCACGTCCGTGACGGCTCGCGGTGGCGGCGGCGAGCCGGTCGGCGAGCAGCCGGGTGGACGACGGCTTGCTCAGCCCGGCCGTGACGACGGTCAGCTGCTTGGTCATGCCCGCACCTCCTGTACTCCGGTCGACGCGGTTCCCTCACCCGCTGCGGCGGGCTCGCCCGTGGTGGCGCGGCCGGCCGCCTCGGCGTCGCGGCGGGCGACGAGGGCCTGGTGGGTGGGGCCGTCCGGCACCTGCGCGGGCCGCCGCTTGGCGAACTCCTCGCGCAGCACCGGGCACGACCTCCTCGCCGAGGATGTCGAGCTGCTCCAGCACGGTCTTCAGCGGCAGGCCGGCGTGGTCCATCAGGAACAGCTGCCGCTGGTAGTCGCCGAAGGACTCGCGGAAGGCCAGGGTCTTGTCGATGACCTCCTGCGGCGAGCCGACGGTCAGCGGCGTCTGCTCGGTGAACTCCTCCAGCGACGGGCCGTGCCCGTAGACCGGCGCGTTGTCGAAGTACGGCCGGAACTCGCGGACCGCGTCCTGGGAGTTCTTCCGCATGAACACCTGGCCGCCGAGGCCGACGATCGCCTGCTCGCGGCGTGCCGTGGCCGTAGTGCGCGAAGCGGTCGCGGTAGAGGTCGATCAGCTGCTTGAAGTGCTCCTTGGGCCAGAAGATGTTGTTGGCGAAGAAGCCGTCGCCGTAGTACGCGGCCTGCTCGGCGATCTCCGGGCTGCGGATGGAGCCGTGCCAGACGAAGGGCGGCACGCCGTCCAGCGGCCGCGGCGTCGAGGTGAAGGACTGGAGCGGGGTGCGGAACTTGCCGGCCCAGTCCACGGCCTCCTCGCGCCACAGCTTGTGCAGCAGCGCGTAGTTCTCGACGGCCAGCGGGATGCCCTGGCGGATGTCCTTGCCGAACCACGGGTAGACCGGGCCGGTGTTGCCGCGGCCCATCATCAGGTCGACGCGGCCGTCGGCCAGGTGCTGGAGCATCGCGAAGTCCTCGGCGATCTTCACCGGGTCGTTGGTGGTGATCAGGGTGGTGGACGTGGACAGGATCAGATGATCGGTCCGCGCGGCGATGTATCCGAGCATGGTCGTAGGAGACGACGGTACGAAAGGCGGATTGTGGTGCTCACCGGTCGCGAAGACGTCGAGCCCGACCTCTTCGGCCTTGAGCGCTATGGCCACCATCGCCTTGATCCGCTCGTGCTCGCTCGGCGTCCGCCCGGTGGTCGGGTCCGTGGTGACGTCGCCGACCGTGAAGATTCCGAACTGCATCTCGCTCCCACCGTCCCATTTGGTTGACTGTTCAACCACACTAACGGGGCGGGCGCCGACCGCTATTCCCTCGCGGATACGGCGGCGACGGTCCGCCCCCTCCAGGCGCTCGGCACGTCCGGGCCGGGGCACCTTAGGAGGCGCTTTCAGGAGACACCCTAGGAGGCGCATTACGCGGCGGGGGCGGCCCGTCGCAGTGGGCCGCGACCACCTCAGGACGCCGTATCCGCTACCCTGTTCCAGGTCGGAAGTCCCGCCGTTCCGAGCCTGTCGCCGCCCCAGTAGCTCAGGGGATAGAGCACGGCTCTCCTAAAGCCGGTGTCGCAGGTTCGAATCCTGCCTGGGGCACGGACGACTTCCACGACAGTGGCCCGCACCCCCGCCCAGGGGTGCGGGCCACTGTGCTTCTCAGAGGTGATGCAGTCGCAGCCGTTCTGCGACCGCCGTCGGCGGACCGGCCGCGAACCCGCCGCGGGCGGCGCCTCAGCCGGCCGGCCCGTTCGCGGCCTCCGCCGCGCAGTGGGTGCTCCGGGCCGACGAGCGGGCCGAGGTGGCGCAGTTTGTCGGGGTTGAGGATGGAGCGCATGGTCTGGACGGCTCCGTCGAGGATGTCGACGACGAGCACGCTGAGCAGCAGCCCGCGGCTGTCCCGGACCAGCACGCCGGGCTGGCCGTTGACGGGGACGTGCTCCACGTGGAGGTCGAACTCCCTGATCGCGTCGGAGAGCACGGCCAGCAGCCCCAGCACCTTGTCCCGGCCGTTGACCGGGAGGAGCAGCAGGGGGCCGTCGCCACCCCGTCACCATAGGTGACGACGTCGTCCGCCAGCATGGTGACGAGCGGCTCCAGGTCGCCGGCCTCGACCGCGTCGAAGAAGCGGACGGCCAGCCGGCGGCGTTCGCGCTCGTCGGCGTCGAAGCGCGGCTTGCGGGCCTCGACGTGCTGCCGGGCACGGCTGAGCAGTTGCCGGCAGTACGGCTCGCTCTTGCCGAGCATGCCGGCGATCCGCGGGTAGTCGAACTCGAACACCTCGCGGAGCAGGAACACCGCCCGCTCGGTCGGGGTGAGCGTCTCCAGCAGGACGAGGAAGGCCATCGAGAGGGAGTCGGCTATCTCGACGCGCTCGAAGTCCGCCTGGCTGTCGGTGCCGATCAGCGGCTCCGGCAGCCACGGCCCGACGTACGCCTCCCTGCGCATCCGCGCCGACCGCAGGTGGTCGATGCTCAGCCGGGTGACCACCGAGGACAGGTAGGTCTTCAGCGAGGTGATCTTGGTCCCGCCGTCCACCGCCCGGCGCAGCCGCAGATACGCCTCCGAGACGATGTCCTCAGCGTCGGTGACGCTGCTCGTCATCCGGTACGACAGCGAGAACAGTAAGGGTCGCAGGGCGATGAACTCGTCCGTCCACGACCGGCCGTTCTCCGTCACCAGCGCTCCTCTCGTCTGCCCGAACCGTACTAGAGACGAGAGTGCCGCCGGATCTGTGACAGGTGCGCGCGCTCGCGCAGCGGGTGCACCCGGCGGCCGCGGCCGGACGGACTGTCACGGCGGCGCAGCTTCTGTCGTCCCAGGAGGCGGCCGACGGCCCCGGAGGGCGGGCGTCAGGAGGCGCTGTGGCGCACAAGGCCGTGATCGTCGGGGCGGGTTACAGCGGACTGCCGGCCGCGAGGCGCCTGGCCCGCCACGTGCGGCTGGACGAGGTGACGGTCCGTCCGGTGAACGCCTCCGCGCACTTCGTCGAACGCCCGCGGTGGCCGGGCGCTGCGTGAGGCTGGGGACCGGCTCCCATGGGCTCCTTTGGGACATGGGCCGGCGCCCTTGGGACAAGGGCTGCCACCCATAGGCGGGGGTCAGCTCCCATAGGACGCAGGGGTCGGCGCCCACAGGACGAAGGTTGGCATCCATAGGTGCCCGTCTGCGGCCGTAAGGCCCTTTGCGTCCACCCGGCCGGGGCGCCGCGCCGGTCGGCCCGGCGGCCGGTTTCGTACCGTCTCCCGCGCAGGTCAAAAGCGCGCAAGGCACCTGCGCGGCCGCGTGGACTAGGGCATCATGAGGGCCCATGAATGGAGACTGGGCACGACTGAGTGCGGCCGTACGGGCGGCGCGCAGGGGCATCGGACTCAGCCAGATGGAACTCGCCGAGCAGGCCGGCGTGAAGCGGACCGTCGTCCAGACCATCGAGCGCGGACACGAGTTCCGGCGCATCACCGGAACCCTGCTCGGCATAGAGCGGGCCCTCGACTGGGGCCCGGGCTCGGTCAGGAACATCCTCGACGGCGGTGGCCCGCTGCGCTCCGACGCGAACGGGGAGCCGCGCACGAGCCGGCGTTCGCGCGTCGGCGGGGACCTGTCCTTCCGGGTCGCCAGCAGGCTCTCCCAGGGCACCATCCTGGACACGGCGATCGTGCCCCTCACACCGCACGCCGACGTGGTAGTCGTCGTGCAGGGGCGGGCGGGCGCCACGCGCGAGGAGCTGCTGGCGGCGCTGCGGGCGTGGGAGAAGCGCGAGGGGCATCTGGGGCAACTGGGCGACGGGACGCGGGAGAAGGGCGCTCCACCGGCCATGTAGCGGGGAGCTGACGGTCGGGGCAGGAGGTGCGGGGCACTACGGGGTACGCGGACGAGGTGAGGGCACGGTGACGCGCAGGCCGCGGCGTGAGGCGCCGCCCTCTCCGCTGGCGCAGCGCGACGGCGTGGACCCGGTGCGCCTGCGGCTGCCCGGCGCCGAGAGCACCGAAGGCGGCGAGGGCGGTGGCGGCCAGGGTGCGGCCGGGGGCACGGTCGCCGACTACCTGCGTGTCCGGTACGGTCCCGCGGTCGGCCGGGAGCGGGTCGGGGCGATGCTCGCGGAGGGCCGCTTCGTCATGGCGGACGGGCCGGTGGACGAGCGGACGCCGTACGAGGCGGGCGCGTGGGTGTGGTTCCATCGCGACCTCGCGCCGGAGCGGCCCGTGCCGTTCCCGATCACGGTGGTGTACCGGGACGAGCGGATCGTGGTCGCCGACAAGCCGCACTTCCTGGCGACGACCCCGCGCGGGCGGCACGTCACGCAGACGGCGCTCGCCCGGCTCCGCCGCGACCTGGGCCTTCCGCGGCTCTCCCCCGCGCACCGGCTGGACCGGCTCACCGCGGGGCTGGTGCTGTTCGTCGTGTCGCCGCGGGACCGGGGCGCCTACCAGACGCTCTTCCGGGACCGCCGGGTCCGCAAGGAGTACGAGGCGGTGGCAGCGTACGACCCGCGGGTGGCGCTGCCGCGCACGGTACGCAGCCGGATCGTCAAGGAGCACGGGCGCATCGCGGCGCAGGAGGTGCCGGGGCCGCCGAACGCGGAGAGCCGGATCGAGCTGCTGGCGCACCGCGGCCCGCTCGGCCGCTACCGGCTGCTGCCCGTGACGGGCCGCACCCATCAGCTACGGGTGCACATGAACGCGCTCGGGCTGCCGCTGCTCAACGACCCGGTGTACCCGCACGTCCTGCCCGAGCGGCCGGAGGACACCGGGGTGCAGGGCACAGCCGACCACCCGGACGTGCGCGACAGCGCAGCGGGCGCCGACGGAGGCGTGGATGCCGCCCCCTTCGGCGACCCGCTGCAACTGCTGGCGCGCGCCATGGAGTTCACCGACCCGCGGACGGGGCGGGAACTGCGCTTCGAGAGCGCGCGACGACTGGCCGCGTGGCCGCAGGACGACAGCGGCGGCTGACGAGGTGCGGGCCAGAAACCTGCCGGGCGTCCAGAGCGCGTGTCCGGGGTGCGTCAGGGGGCTGCCGGTTCGAGTGCTGTCAGGACATCGACTCCGAGGGCGTGAGGAGGGCGAAGTACGCCCCTTCCGGGTCCTTGAGCAGCGCGATCCGGCCGACGCCCTCCACGTCGGTGCCCGGCATCAGGACACTCGCGCCGCGCTCGGCCGCCTTGGCGGCGGTGGCGTCGCAGTCGGCCACCCCGAAGTACGGCTGCCAGTAGGCGGCGCCCTCGGGGAGCATGTCGGCGCCGAGTTGCATGATGCCGCCGTGCGAGCCCTCCTGGCCGCCGCCGGCGCGGGAGACGATCGTGTACGTGCCCGCGTCGCCCGGCAGCGGCATGTCCTCGGTGTCCCAGGAGAAGACGGTGCCGTAGAAGCGCTTCGCCTGCTCGGCGTCCGGCGTGTACAGCTCCGTCCAGCACATCGCGCCCGCGCCGACGTGGTCCAGGCCCTTGTTGGTGCCCGGCTGCCAGACGGCGAACTCGGCGCCGGACGGGTCGCTGAACCCGGCCAGCCGGCCCTGTTCCATGACGTCCATGGGCGCGAAGCGGACCGTGCCCCCGGCCTGTTCGACGGCCTTGGCGGTGGCGTCCGCGTCGGGGGTCTCGAAGTACAGCGTCCAGGCGGGCTGCGCGGTGTCGCCCTGGAGGGGGCCGGCCGCGGCGACGGTCTTCCCGCCGAGCCGGAAGGTGCCGTATCCGCCGGAATCCGGGCCCATCGACTGGAACTCCCAGCCGAACAGCGCCTGGTAGAAGGCCGTGGCGGCCTCGACGTCGCGGCTGCCCAGGTCGAGCCAGTCGGGTGCGCCTGCCACGTAGTCGTTGGTGAGCATGGTGCCGTCCTCCGCGAACTGTGGGGGTGTGCCGGATTGGATGCGATATGCAGCCGATCCGGCCGCTGTGTCCTGTCTCACACCAGCATGGCAGCAGCCACTGACACGCGCCGTTCCTGGCCAGGTCAGGACCTGCGGCGCGGAAACGGGGCGGGGTCGGGCGGCCACGCGCGGTGGTTATCCGATTCGGGATTGTCAGTGCCGCCGTCTAGGGTGATTCGCATGTACGGGGGAGATCTTGACCAGGCGAACGCGGACCTGCGCGCGTATGTGCAGGCCCACGGCGACCGGCCGTGGACGGCCGAGGAGCTGACGGAGCTGGCGCGGCTGCGCGCCCAGTGGACTACGGCCGCGCGCGGCGTTCGCGTGCAGATACGCACCGTGTCCGGCCCTGTTCGGGGCTCGGCGGTGGTGGCGGCCGCCTGAAGAGAGCCGCGGCCCGCCGGTTCAGGCGGGGACGACCGCGTGCGGGGGGCGTACGGCGTCGGTGCCGGGGGCGGGCTCGGCGGTGTCGTCGCCGAGGGCGGTGATCCGGTT
Source organism: uncultured Actinomycetota bacterium (assembly GCA_963820715.1). Taxonomy (GTDB): domain Bacteria; phylum Actinomycetota; class Actinomycetes; order Streptomycetales; family Streptomycetaceae; genus Actinacidiphila. Next base: position 191,748 of record CAWGAU010000023.1, read on the forward strand.
GGCGGCGTCGACATGGACGACGGCCGGCCGCAGGGCGCGGGCCTCGGCGTCGTCGACCTGGGCGTAGCTGATGAGGATGACCAGGTCGCCGGGGTGGACCAGGTGGGCGGCGGCGCCGTTGATGCCGATCACGCCTGAGCCGCGCTCGCCCTCGATGACATAGGTCTCCAGGCGGGCGCCGTTGGTGATGTCGACGATGTGGACCAGTTCGCCGGGCAGCAGGTCGGCGGCGTCCATCAGGTCGGCGTCGACAGTCACGGAGCCCACATAGTGCAGATCGGCCTGGGTCACGGTGGCCCGGTGGATCTTGGACTTGAACATGGTGCGCAGCACGGTGCCGCCTCCTGGTGATGAGCAGGTCGCGTCCCCCGCGGAGGTACGCGCCGACGCGACCAGGGTAGAGCCCCGCGCGGCGGACACGGCCGGGGGCTGCCGCGGAGTGCGGAAGATCTCAGCGGCGCGGCGCCCGGGCGGGTACGGGCCCGGTACGGGGCGGGTGCGGGCCCGGCGGACGCGGAGGCGGGGGCTCAGCCGGCGGCGACGGCCGGCGCGGGGGCGGGAGGAGGGACGGCGGGCGCGGGGAGGCGGTCGTACAGCTCGGCGAGCGAGGTGTCGAGGCGGATGAGCTGGGCGGGTCCGGTGCGCGCGGGGACGGGGCGTTCGGCGTCCGGGCGCCGGCCGAGGCGGCGGCGCACCTGGCCGAGGTTGCGGGCGGTCAGGCCGAGTTGGGCCCGGGCGGCGGCGAGGTCGGCGGTGTCGGTGGCGGCCAGGGCGCGGGCGGCGTGCGCACAGGCGGCGACGGAGTCGGCCCAGTCGGCGGCGTGCGGGGTGGCGCCGTCGCGGCGGCGGTTCAGGTGGCGGTGGAGCAGGGTGCGGTGGGCGCGGGCGGGAGCGGCCACGACGGCGAGTTCCTCGGCGGCGCGGTCGAAGCGGCGGGCCAGGTGCCGTATGGCTGCGGGCTGCGGGTCGGGGTCGCGCAGGGCGGCCAGCAGTTCCTGGAGGACCCGCAGGGCTGCCGCGGCGCGGCCGTGCATGACGGTCTCGGTGCGCAGCGGCAGCACGAAGAAGGCCGCCGCGATGCCGCAGGCCGAGCCGAGGAGGATGCCCTCGGGGCGCTGGACGAGCAGCGCGGCAGCCGTGTTCGCCGTTGAGGCTGTAGAGCACGGCGAGCAGGCTGGTGACGCAGAACGCCCAGATCGCGTAGGTGAGTTCGCGCAGCCAGACGCCGATCAGCAGGTAGCAGAAGATGACCGTGACGGCGACGGGCGGCTCGCCGGCCACCAGGTGGGCGACGAGGGTTCCGGTGACGGCGCCGGTGAAGGCGCCCGCGACGCGCAGGCCGCTGCGGTGCACGACGTCGCCCCGGCCGCGGGCGGCGCTGCACACGACGAACGCGGTGATCACCGTCCAGGCCCAGCGGTGCGGGAAGAACAGGTGCCCGGCGGCGAAGGCGGCCGCCATGGCGGCGGCGAGCTGCCCGGTCAGCCGGGTCTGCGGTTGCAGGTCACGCCATCCGCCGGTGCGGGGGCGGGGAGCGGGGGCGTCGGGGTGGGGGCGTTCGCGCGACGCCAGCACGCGGACGGCGGCGGCGCGGGTGCGGACGGCGGACAGGGCGGCGTCGAGCGAGGAGGCGAACCAGGAGGCGGGGCCGGAGCCGGGCGCGGAGTCGGGCGCGGGGGGCGCCGTTACGGGGGCCGCCACCCGGCCGGGGGTCGCGTGCGCCGCCGGGACCGGCTCGATGCCGGGGGCGGACCCGTCGCCGGGGGCCGGGGACCCGTGCTGTGCGCGGACCTCGGCGGTGAGGACAGCGGCCGCCAGGGCGTCGAGAGGGGCGTGGTCGGCACCCTTAGGCAGCCGGGCGGCGGCGAGGCGGGTCTCCACGGTGAGCGCGGCCCGGTGCAGCGCCCGGGTGGCGCGGGTGTGTGCGCGAGTGCCGGGGGTGAGGGCGCGCAGTCGGCGGGCCGCCCGCACGAAGTCGTCGGCGGCGGCCGCCGCTTCGCGGGTCGGCCGGACGGGCACGACGCCTTGGGCGGCGATCACGCAGGCCACGGCGATGAATCCGGCGACGGCACCCCACAGCGGGCCGGTGGTCCTGGCGGCGCTCGGCGGGATCGGCGTGACCAGGACAGCGATCAGCGGGGTGAGCGCGAGGCGGCCGAAGCGCCGTGCCTTCCCGCCGAAGCGCATCAGGTAGCGGGAGCCACCGACCGAGGCGACGAAGGCGGCCGCGCCGAACCACGTGTGCTGCAGCATGAAACGCCCCACACAGCCGGCGAGGATGCCGATCAGGGGGACGTAGCCGAGGGCGGACAGCCGGTGCGGGAGGGTGGTCGCGTGCAGGCTGCGGGAGACCATGACGGCGACGACGGTCGCGATCACCATCAGGCCGCCGGGCAGATCAGCGGATCGGCAGACCGCGCCCGACACCAGCAGGGCGCCGACGGAGGCGATGATCGTATGTATGGCGATCCGAAGTCGCACCCGTCCCGGGTCCACCAGGCGCAGTCGGATCAGCATTCTTGTCCCCCCCTCGGGTTCCGCCGCGGTCACTCCCGCGGGTGACCGGCGCGGGCGGACGCGACGCAGACGGCGCAGATGGCGTTCATGACGTCGGTGCCGACGAAGTCGGTGGTGTCGTCGCTCTCGTGGATGTCGTCGGTGACATCGGTGGCGTCACTTCGTCAATTGATAAGCCTTGCGTATGACTATCGCCTCGACCGTGGCCGCGCCGACCACGCTGACTGCCTTAGAAGCCAGCTTGGCGCCCATCGCCTCAGTGCTCAGATAATACGCCTTCCTTAGAAAATGGCAGCCATGTTTCCTCCCCCGCCCCTCGACCACGCCGCCGTCGTCCGCCGCGCGGTGAACCGGCTCGCCCGGCGGATGCGCTACGAGCGGCCGCCGGACGGGCTGCCGAGCGGCCGACTCGGGGTGCTCGCGCACCTCTACCGCAGCGGCCCCGGTACGCCGAGCGCGATGGCCGCCGCGCTGCATGTGCAGCCGCAGTCGCTGACGCGGACGCTGGCGGCGTTGCAGGCGGACGGCTACGTGACGAGGCGGCGGGACGAGGCGGACGGGCGGCAGTACCGGATCGAGCTGACCCGGAGCGGCTTCGAGGCGATGGCCCGGGACGTGGACCACCGCGACGCGTGGCTGCGGGAGCGGATGGCCACCGAACTGAACGACACCGAGCGCGAGGTGCTGCGGCTGGCCGCCACCCTGCTGGACCGGCTGGCCGGCGACGACTGAGGGGCGGCCCGCTCCGCCGCCGGTGACCGCCCCGCGCGCTGATCACCCCGTCGAGCGCGCCCTCCCTTCGGAATACCCCTAGGGGGTATATGATTGTCCGTGGAGGACGGGGAAGCCGTCCGACCATGTATCCGCCGTACCCGCCGTACGTACCGCGCGCCAGGCGCGGCGCGTCACCGCAGATGAGGAGCACACCATGAGTGAGGCCGTCTACTCCGTGACCGGGATGAGCTGCGGTCACTGCGAGTCCGCCGTCACCAAGGAGGTCACCGCGATCCCGGGCGTCACGTCCGTGACGGCCGTCGCGAAGACCGGCCTGGTGACCGTGGCGTCCGCGCAGCCGCTGGACGACGACATCGTGCGCGCGGCCGTGGACGAGGCGGGTTACGACCTCGTCGGCCGGGCCTGACCGCACGGCACGACCCACCGACCAGGGGAGCGGAAGTGGCGACGACCACCGCGCACGCGGACAAGGGACCTTCGGGGCAGCGGGTCGAGCTGACGATCGGCGGCATGACGTGCGCGTCGTGCGCCGCCCGTATCGAGAAGAAGCTCAACCGGATGGACGGGGTCACCGCCACCGTCAACTACGCGACCGAGAAGGCGCGGGTCGAGTACGCGGGCGGCGTCGCGGTCGGCGACCTCATCGCGACGGTCGAGGCCACCGGCTACACCGCCGCGGCGCCCGCTCCCCCGCCAGCCGCCCGGACCGCGCCGGCCCCCGGCGGCGGCCCCGGCGGCGCGGCCGGCCCGGCCCTCGCCGAAGGTCCCGCCGCGGACCCCGAACTCACCACGCTGCGCCGGCGGTTGGCCACGGCCGCCGTTCTGGCCCTGCCCGTGGTCGTGCTGTCGATGGTGCCCGCCCTGCAGTTCACCTACTGGCAGTGGGTGGCGCTCGCCCTCACCTCGCCCGTCGTGACGTACGCCGCCTGGCCGTTCCACCGCGCCGCGTTCACCAACGCCCGGCACGGCGCCGCGACCATGGACACCCTGGTGTCGGTCGGCACGCTGGCGGCGTACGGCTGGTCGCTGTGGGCGCTGTTCCTCGGCGACGCGGGGATGGCCGGGATGACGGCACCCGTTCACGTTCACCGTCTCCCGCGGCGGCGGGAGCAGCGAGATCTACCTCGAAGCGGCCGCGGGCGTCACCGCGTTCATCCTCGCCGGGCGGTACTTCGAGGCGCGCGCCAAGCGCCGGGCGGGCGCGGCGCTGCGCGCGCTGCTCGAACTCGGCGCGAAGGACGTGGCGGTGCTCCGCGACGGGCGCGAAGTCCGCATCCCCGTGGCCGAGTTGGCGGTCGGCGAGCACTTCGTCGTGCGCCCCGGCGAGAAGGTCGCCACCGACGGGGTGGTCCGCGAGGGCGGTTCGGCGATCGACGCGTCGCTGCTGACGGGCGAGTCCGTGCCGGTGGAGGTGGGGCCCGGCTCGCCCGTGACCGGGGCGACCGTCAACGCCGGCGGCCGGATCGTGGTGGAGGCGCTGAAGGTCGGCGCCGACACCCAACTCGCCCGGATGGCCCGCCTGGTGGAGGACGCGCAGAACGGCAAGGCCGCGGCGCAGCGGCTCGCCGACCGGATCTCCGCGGTGTTCGTGCCCGCGGTCATCGCGCTGGCGCTCGGCACGCTCGCGGTGTGGCTCGCGCTCGGCGAGGGGCCGACGGCGGCGTTCACCGCGGCGGTCGCCGTGCTGATCATCGCCTGCCCGTGCGCGCTGGGGCTGGCCACGCCGACCGCGCTGCTGGTCGGCACGGGGCGCGGCGCCCAACTCGGCATCCTCATCAAGGGTCCCGAGGTGCTGGAGTCGACCCGGGCGGTCGACACGGTGGTGCTCGACAAGACCGGCACGGTCACCAGCGGTGCGATGACCCTCGCCGAGGTGCACGTCGCCGACGGCGTCGAGGAGAAGGACGTCCTGCGGCTGGCGGGCGCGCTGGAGCACGCCTCCGAGCACCCCGTGGCGCGGGCGGTCGCGGCCGGCGCGGCCGAACGCGTCGGCCCGCTCCCCGAGGTGGCGGACTTCACGTCCGTGCCGGGGCTCGGCGTGCAGGGGGTCGTCGACGGCCACGCGGTGCTGGTCGGGCGCGAACGCCTGCTGCGCGACCGGTGCCAGGAGCTTCCGGTGGCGCTGGCGCGGGCGAAGGCGGCGGCCGAGGCGCGCGGCGGCACGGCGGTGGCCGTCGGCTGGGACGGCCGCGGCCCGGGCCGTCCTGGTGGTGTCCGACGCGGTGAAGCCGACCAGCGCGGAGGCGGTACGGCGGCTGCGGGCGCTCGGCCTGCGCCCGGTGCTGCTCACCGGGGACAACGCGGCGGTGGCCCGCAGCGTCGCCGCGCAGGTGGGGATCGCCGCGCAGGACGTGCACGCGGAGGTGCTGCCCGAGCAGAAGGTCGCGGTGGTGCGGCGGCTGCAGGCCGAGGGCCGGGTGGTGGCGATGGTCGGCGACGGCGTCAACGACGCGGCGGCGCTCGCGCAGGCGGATCTGGGGCTGGCGATGGGGACCGGCACCGACGCGGCGATCGAGGCGGGCGATCTCACCCTGGTCCGGGGGGACCTGCGGGCGGCGGCCGACGCGATCCGGCTGGCGCGGCGGACGCTCGGCACGATCAGGGCGAACCTGTTCTGGGCGTTCGCCTACAACCTGGCCGCCATCCCGCTGGCCGCCGCGGGGCTGCTCAACCCGATGATCGCCGGGGCCGCGATGGCGTTCTCCTCGGTCTTCGTCGTCGCCAACAGCCTGCGCCTGCGCGGCTTCGCCCCGCTCGGCGACGGGACGCGCTGACCCCGCGGCCGCCGTCCGCCGCCCGGTGCGCGGGAGCGGGCGGCGGCGCCGCGGGCGTGTGAGCATGGGCGGATGAGCGCACTGCGGCGGATCGGGGACAGGGAGCGGCGGGCACGGCTGGCCGTACGGCACCGGCTGGCGGCCGGGCTGGGGGCGGGGACCTGCGAGGACGTCACGCGGACGCTGGTCGCGCTGCACGCGACCGATCCGGCCGCCGTGTTCTTGTCGGTGGGCGCGCGGCTGGCCGATCCGGCCGGGACGGTCGAGCGGGTCGAGGAGGCCCTCTACGGCCGGCCGGGCACGCTGGTACGGATGCTGGCGATGCGGCGGACGATGTTCGTGGTCACCCGGGACGCGGCGCCGGACGTGTTCGCGGCGGCCGGCCGGCAGATCGCCGTACGCGAGCGGAAGAACCTGCTGGCGTATCTCGCCGACGGCGGCGGCTGGGACGAGCGGTGGCTCGCCGCGGCCGAGGCGGAGGTCGAGGCCGCGCTGGCCGAGCACGGCGACAGCAGCGGGGCCGAACTCTCCCGCTACGTCCCGCGGTTGCGCGAGCAGGTGGTGGTCGCCCGCGGCAAACCGTACGAGGCGACGCAGAATGTGGCGAGCCGGATCATCCGCACCATGGCCGCCGAGTACCGGATCGAGCGCCGCCGGCCGGCCGGTTCGTGGCTGAGCAGCCAGTTCCGCTGGGCGAGGGCCGAGCCGCTGCCGGACCGCCCGGTCGACCGAGGCCCGCGCGGCGGTCGTACGGTCCTGGCTCGCGGCGTACGGCCCCGGCAGCGCGGCCGACCTGAAGTGGTGGACGGGCTGGCCGCTCGGCGAGGTGCGCAAGGCGCTCGCGGCGATCGGCGCGCAGACCGTGGAGCTGGACGGGCGCGGCCGAGGCGTACGTCCTGCCCGGCGACGACGGGGAGGTGGAGCCGGCGCCGCCCGCGGCCGTGCTGCTGCCCGGGCTCGACCCGACGCCGATGGGCTGGCAGCAGCGCGACTGGTACCTGCCGCAGGAGCACCGGGCGGCGCTGTTCGACACGGACCGGGAACGTCGGGCCGACGGTGTGGTGGGACGGCGAGGTGATCGGCGGCTGGGGGCAGCGGGCCGACGGGACCGTCGTATGGCGGCAGTTGGCCGACCGGGGCGCGCGGGCCGCCGCGGCGGCGGACGAGGCCGCGGCCGCCCTGACCGCGCGGCTGGCGGGCGTACGGATCACCCCGCGGTTCCGTACGCCGCTGGAGCGCGAACTGTCCTCCTGACCCGGCAGCCGACCGGGCGGCCCACGGTTGCGAAGCCCCGTGACCGGCTGGGCCCTTGACCGTGCGGGGCCGCCGACGACGCGGCTCCTGACCGGTGTTCCGGTCAGGAGCCGAGAGGCGGTGCGGGCGTGGTGCGCGGGCGGGCGTCAGCTCACCCGGGTGAGCTTCGTGCCGAACGACGGTGCCTGCAGGTCGCTCTGGAGGACGACCGGCACGGTGGTGCGGGCCGAGCCGGAGCCGAAGCTGAGCGTGCCGACCTGGGTGCCCGCCTTGGCGTGGTGCGGCAGGGCGCCGGACGGCGTCAGGACCAGTTCCGACTTCATGCCGGGCCAGCCGATCGCGGTGAGGTCCTTGCCGGCGACGACCGGGGTGCTGCCGCCGAGCCCGTCGTCGACCTTGCCGACGACCTCGCCCTTCTTCACTATCGTCGCCGAGGTCAGGCCGCCCTGGACGGAGTCGATCAGCGCCTGGCTGCGGGTCGAGCGCGGTCTGGAGGCTGTCGTCGACGGTGGTGCCGCCGTGCTGCTGGAGCACCACGCCGAGGATCAACTGCTGCTTGCCGTCGACGGTCTTGTGCGCCGCCCACATCAGGGCGCCGCCGGCCGGGGTGCTCGATCCGGTCTTGATGCCGACCACGCCGAGCTTGACCAGGTCGTTGTTGTTGTTGAAGATCCGGCCGACGCCGGGGACGGTGACGTTGGGCAGGGCCGACGACCGAGCGGAAGACGTCGTTCTTCATCACCTCGCGGGCCAGCTTGAGCTGGTCCACCGCGGTGCTCACGGTCGTCTCCTCGATGCCGCTGGCGCCGGTGTAGGTGGTGTGGGTCATGCCGAGCGAGGCGGCCGTCCGCGTCATCTTGGCGACGAACGCCTCCTGCGTGCCGGCGTCCCAACGGGCCAGCAGGCGGGCGATGTTGTTGCCGGACGGGATCAGCAGCAGTTGCAGCATCGGTGCGTTCGCTGAACCGCTGCCCCTCCTTGACCGGGGCGGTCGACTGGTCGCCGGCCCCGGCCTCGTCGGCGGCCTGCTTGTCGACGGTGATGGTCGGGCCGTTCGCCTTGCCGGTGAGCGGGTGGTCGTGCAGGACCACGTACGCCGTCATCACCTTGGTGACGCTCGCCATCGGCACGGGCGTCTGGGCGCCGTGCACCCCGAGCGACCCGAGCCCCTCGACCTCCGCGGCGGACTGCCCCTCCGACGGCCACGGCATCGAGGCCGGCAGCGGCGTGCCGCTCGAAGGTGTACGAGGAGGCCGCGGTCAGGTCGAGCGCGGGCGACGGCACCGGCCGGACCGCCTGGACGATCACGAAGACGATCGCCAGCAGGACGACCAGCGGCGTCCAGATCTTGAACCGGCGGCCGACGGTGCGCAGCGCGGTCTGCGGCGGCGGCGGGGTGTTGGTCAGCTCGGCGAGCAGCTTCAGCGGCGCCTGCTCGGGCGCCGCGGGCACGGGCATCGGGCGGGTGCCCTCCGGCCCGACGGCCTCGTCCGGCGCGGGGGCCGTGCCCGGGGCGCCGGACGCCGATCCGGATGCCGCGCCGGGCTTCACGGCGGGCGGCAGCGGCGCGGGCACCGGGCGTACGGAGGGGCTCGCGGTCGGCTGCGCGCCGGGGCGCACGCCGGGCGCGGGCGGCTGAGGGGCCTTGGCGGCCTGTGCGGGCGTTCCTGGCGGGCCGAACCCCACGGGGCCGCGATAGGGCGCGGGACGGCCGCTCTGGCCCTCCTGTGCCCCGCCGGGGCGCTCCTCGGGCAGGTCCGACACCAGCGGCTTCACGACGGGCTTGGCGGGGGCGGGCGCGGGGGGCGCGGCGGGGGCCGCGTCCTCGGGGCTCGGGTCCCCGCCCGCCGGCTCGGCAGCGGGCCCGGTAACCGGCTTGGCGACGGGCTTGGCGGGCGCGGAGGCGGCCTGCGCCGTCCCGGGCCCGGCCCCCTTGGACTCGGCCCCCTCGGGCCCCGTCCCCTTGGCGTGCGGTCGCCTTGGGTCCCGTCGCCTTGGGCGCGGTCGCCTCGGGTCCCGTCGCCTTGGGCGCGGTCACCCCGGCCCGTGCCGCGGGAGCGGACGAAGGTCCACCCTCCTGGCCGTCGGCCGTCCGTGCGCCCCCTTGCGCCACCGGAGTGCGCTCCGGCTCGGCGTCGCCCGCTCCGGCATCGCGCGCTCCGGCGGCGCCGTCCGCGGACCCCCGCCCGGGCTCCTCAGAGCCCTCCGGAGCCTCCGGAGCCGCGGATTCCGCCGCTTCCTCATCCGTATCGTCTGCCCCAGGGGCCTCAGAAGGCGCTTCAGCCCCTTCGCATGGTCACGATTCGGTTCCGTTTTCCGGGCCGAATCGTCGGCGGAACGCGGGCCCGGCGGCGTGGTCGGCGTAGCCGGATCGGTCATGGTGTCCACGCCCGCTACGTCATCCGCCGTACCCGCGTCCGGGGCGCCCGTAGACGCCGCGGCGGAGTGCGGGCGCGCCGTGGAGCCGGGCTCCCGCGCCGTGTCCTGGGCGCGCGGGGGGCGTGCGCCTCCGGAGCCGCCGGGCCGCCCGTGGCGGCCCCTGCGCGCTCCTCGCGCACGTCCTCCGCCACCCGCGTCTCCCGTCCTTCGGCGGCCGAGCGGAACACCGCCAGCCTCGGATCGGCGGCCAGCACGCCCGCCCGCCTCCCCCGACGCCTCGTGCTGCTGCTTCCTGCCGGGGGCCTCGCCCGCCACGCAGTCCTCCTCCACACATCGTGATGAGTAGTGCACACATCGTCAGAGGCGCCATCGGATGGCGCCTCTACCGGTCCTGGACCACACTGGCAAGTGTCCCGCGACAGGCGCGCAGCCCGTCTGCGACACCCCATCCGCCCCGTAGACGAGAACGACATACCACCCGGTTCCCGCCGATATGGAGAAGGCGCTCTCGACAGGCCGGTGTGAGAGGCGTCACCCTGTCATTCATCCACGCGGGGAGGCATGGATGGGCAAGAGCCGCAGAACAATTCCGGAAGAGCTGTTGCTGCTCGCCCTGGACCCGACCACCGGGACCACGGCGCAGCCGCAGTCGCTCGACCTCGGCCTCGCCGGGGCGCAGCTCGTCGAGCTGGCCCTGGCCGGACGGATAGCCCCTGACGGGGATCGTATCGCCGTGGTGCACCCACGGCCGACTGGAGATCCGACCCTGGACTCCGCGCTCGAACTGCTGCGCCGACGCGGCAGCCCGGTGCGGGCCGTCCACTGGATCGGCGGACCCCGGCTGGGGCTCCGCCAGACGTATCTCGCGCACCTGGAGCGGTGCGGCATGGTGCATGCCGTGCCGGGTCAGATGTGCGGGGTGCTGCCGACCACGCGGTACCAGGCGACCGACAGCGCGGTCAGCCGGGAGATCAGGTCCCGGCTGGACAGTGCGATCCGCACCGGCGTGCCGCCGGACCCGCGGACCGCCGCGCTCGCCGCGCTCGCCCACTCCGTGGGCCTCGGCAAGCACCTGTACCCGGGGAACGAGGGCCGGTCGTCACGATCGCGCCTGCGGGACCTGATCAGGTACGACCCGATGGGCGGCCTCGTCGCGCACGCCGTGATGGACGTGCAGAACGGGGTGGCGGCGCAGCCGAAGCGGCCACCCGCCCAGGCACAGCGCTCGGCCGGGCACAGCACCATGGCCCGGGCCGGGGTACGGTGACCGGCCCTCCGGCCGGTCGTTGACCGACACGCAGCATATGACACTCACGCGACACACAGTACACAACGGGTAGCTACCCGTACACAGGACGGCAGCGGTGTCCGCCGGCAGGGACCGGTCACCGCCGACCGAGATCTGTCGAAGTCCGTCCGCAGCGCCGCCCGTTCGGGAGCCGTTGCGGTGAGCGGGGCGTCGGCCGGCCCGGGCAGCAGCCCGGTGCGGCAGGCGCCCCGCCACTGCGTGGGACGTACGTACACACGTGCGGCGGCGGGTACAGATGTTCCGTCACGTCCCGTCGCACCCTTCGAGATCCATGCCCAGGACAAGCTTGTTCCGTCCATTCGCCAGCGCGCTGATGACCGGTAGTGGCAGGCTGCTGACCATCAGTACGGTTCAGCGTGGAGGTGCAGTACCTGTGGTCGCCAACGTCAACCCCACCGTCAGGCGCCGCCGGCTGGGATCGGAGCTGCGCAAGCTCCGTGAGCAGAAGGGGATGACGGCCGAGGAGGTCGCGGCCCGGCTGCTGGTGTCCCAGTCGAAGATCAGCCGGCTGGAGAACGGACGCCGCAGCATCAGCCAGCGCGACGTGCGCGACCTGTGCGGGGTCTACGGCGTCGAGGACCTCGCGGATCGTCGACTCGCTGATGCAGATGGCCAAGGAGTCCCGCCAGCAGGGCTGGTGGCACGCCTTCGGCGACATCCCGTACAGCGTGTACATCGGGCTGGAGACCGAGGCGGCGAGCCTGCGCGTCTTCGAACCCCAGGTGGTGCCGGGCCTGTTGCAGACCCCGGCGTACGCGGCGGCGATGATCACCGGCAACCTGCCGGAGGCCACCCAGGAGCAGGTCGACAAGCGGGTGAGCGTGCGGATGCGCCGCCAGGAGCGGATCACCGACCACGACGGGCCGCTGCGGATGTGGGCGGTCATCGACGAGGCGGCGCTGTGCCGGAAGGTCGGCGACGCGCAGGTGATGCGCGAACAGCTCACGCACCTGGTCGAGCTTGAGCCATCTGCCGCATGTGACCGTGCAGGTGCTGCCGTTCGAGGCGGGCGCGCACCCGGGGCTCAGCGGGCAGTTCGCGGTGCTGGAGTTCACCGACACCACCGACGCCACGGTGGTCTACCTGGAGGGCGTCAACAGCGATCTGTACCTGGAGAAGGACACCGACGTGCAGGCGTACAGCGTGATGTACGAGCACCTGCGGGCCCAGGCGCTGAGCGCGGAGCAGACCCGGGTGTTCATCGAGGAGGCCGCGCAGCGGTACGCCTGAGCGCCCCGCCGGGGCGGCCCGGGGCCGGCTGACGGCCGGTGCGGGGCGGGCGATAGTACGCCAACGCCCGCTCCGGTGGGAAGGTTTGCAGGGAATATGCCATCCGGTCGGGTGAAGCGCCCCACCGGTCCGGCGAGGTGACCGGTAGCGTCGAATGCGTCAGTCAAGGCGTGCGTTCGCGCCGCCCGCACCAGCACAGACCGGAGCTAGAGATGGCAATCAAGCTGGGCAGCACTCCCGCGTGGACGAAGTCCTCGCGGTCCACCGGAAACGGCGCCTGTGTGGAAGTGAAGTCCCCGGCCACCGAGGCGGTGGTGGTCCGCGACTCCAAGGACCCGCAGGGTCCCGTCCTGACCTTTTCCCCCGAGGCGTGGGCGTCCTTCGTCACCGACGTGGACGGCGGGTCGTTCGACCTGCGCTGACCACCCGGCCGCAGCCGGCCGGCGCACCACAGCGGAGCCCTCTCGACTGGCCGCCGTCCTGGCCGAGAGGGCTCACTGCTGTGGTCCGGACCGTGCCGGGCGGCTCCGGCTGCCCGTGCGGCCGCGGCTACTCGGCCGCGGGCGAGGGGTGCAGGGCCGGTTCGCCGGTCCCGTCGGGCTCGCCGCCGGGCGCGGTCAGCGCCACCGACGCCGGGCCGTCGGAGTCGACCCTGGCGATGATGGCGTCGCGCTCCGGGGTGTCCTCCGGCTTGATCCAGCCGATCACGATGTACAGCACGAGCGAGACGGCGACCGGCACGGAGATCTGGTACTCCAGGTTCACCCCGCCCGAAACGGCGTCGTTGATCGGGTAGTTGAGCAGGTAGAAGGCGAGCAGGCCGCACGCCCAGCTGGTCAGCGCCGCGGTGGGGCCGGACTTGCGGAACCACCGCATCAGGCCGAGCATGAACGGGATCGCGATCGGGCCGACCAGCCCGGCGACCCACTTGATCACGACCGTGATGATGTCCTTGAACGTCGGCGAGTTGACCTGGGTGGCGACCGCCATGGACAGGCCGAGGAAGGCCAGCGTGGTGCCGCGGGCGGCGATCAGGCCGGCCCGGCTGGACCAGTCGCGGGCGGTCCGGGAGACGGCGGGCGCGATGTCGCGGGTGACGACGGCGGCGATGGCGTTGGCGTCGGAGGAGCACATGGCCATGGTGTGCGAGAAGAAGCCGACCACGACCAGGCCCAGCAGGCCGTGCGGCAGCAGGCTCTCCGACAGCAGCGCGTACGCGTCCGAGCCGTCCGGCTTGTTGGCGTGCACGAGCAGCGGGGCGACCCACATCGGGAAGAACAGCACCAGCGGCCAGACGAACCACAGGGCCGAGGACAGCGCGCGCGGACCGGGTGGCCTCCTTCGCGGACGGGGTGGCCATGTAGCGCTGGGCCTGGTTCCACATGCCGCCGTTGTACTCGAAGGTCTTGATGAACAGGTACGCCAGCAGGAAGACGGCCGTGTACGGGCCGGCGGTGGGGTGGCCGTGGTGGTGCAGCGCGGGCTTGTCCCAGACGGTCCAGATCCCGCTGATGCCGCCGATCTTGGCCAGCGTGGCGACGAGCATGGCCACGCCCGCGATCAACTGGATGACGAACTGGCCGAGTTCGGTGAGGGCGTCCGCCCACAGGCCGCCGACCGTGCAGTAGACGGCGGTGATCGCGCCGGTGATGACGATGCCCTGGGTGATGCTGATCCCGGTGAAGACGGACAACAAGGTGGCGATGGCGGCCCACTTGGCGCCGACGTCCACGATCTTGAGCAGCATGCCCGACCAGGCGAGCGCCTGCTGGGTCGTCAGGTTGTAGCGGTCCTTGAGGTATTCCAGCGGTGAGGCGACGTGCAGTTGGGAGCGCATCCGGTTCAGCCGGGGCGCGAAGAGCTTGGCGCCGATCCCGACGCCGATCGCGATGGGGAACGCCCAGGTGAAGTACGACGTGACGCCGTACTGGTAGGAGATGCCCGCGTAACCGGTGAACATCACCGCGCTGTAGCCGGCCATGTGGTGCGAGATGCCGGACAGCCACCAGGGCATCCGGCCGCCGGCCGTGAAGTAGTCGCCGACGTCGTCGACGCGTTTGTGGGACCACAGGCCGATCGCGATCATCACGCCGAAGTACGCGATGAGGACGGTCCAGTCGAGACTGTTCATGTCCCCTCCAAGGGGGTCCGCCTTGTGAACGTGGCGCACTTCGCTGCGACGTTCTCTCGGGCGGGTCGCCCCCGTGCGGGAGTGGGGACTTGGGGGATTGAACCCTTGTTTCCGGGGACCGGTCAAGGGGTCTCGTGTTCAAGAGTCTGAACTCAGATCATACCGACGAACGATTTTACCTCGTCTTTGCTTGTCTTGGCATTGTGATGACCCGGATCGCGAACCCACGATGATCGGGTACTTCGCTGCGCGTCGGCAACGGACGCGCCCTGCTGCGGCGGGCATGACGAACGGCCGCCAGGGACGCGGGAGTCCCCGGCGGCGGCGACCGAGGGAGGGCAAGGCGGTAGCTGTCAGAACACCTTGGCGAGCCGCGACAGCCCCTCGGTGATCTCCTCCGGGGTGTGGGTGGTGAACGACATCCGCAGCGTCGCCGGGTCGGCGTCGGCCGCGAAGAAGGGGGCGCCGGGCACGTAGGCGACGTCGTGCGTGATCGCGGTGCGCAGCAGTTCGGTGGCGTCGCGGCCGCCGGGCAGCCGGACCCAGACGAACATGCCGCCCTCCGGCCGGTTCCACGAACTGCCCGCGGGCAGCGCGCCCGCCAGCCCGCCCAGCAGCGCGTCGCGGCGGGCCCGGTAGGCGGTGCGGACCCGGTCCAGGTGCGCGTCCAGGTCGCGGTCGGCGAGATAGCGGGCCGCGGCGGCCTGGTCGACGGTGGACGTGTGCAGGTCCGCGGCCTGCTTGGCGATCACGCAGGCCCGCAGCAGGGCGCCCGGCGCCCGCAGCCAGCCCAGCCGCAGCCCCGGCGCCATCACCTTGGAGAAGCTGCCGAGCAGGGCCGTGCGGTCGGCGGCCGGCTCCAGCGCGGCGACCGGCGGCCGGGCGGCGCCCTCGAAGCGCAGTTCGCCGTACGGGTCGTCCTCGGCGATCCACAGGCCGTGCGCGGCGGCGATCCCGGCGACCGCGTGGCGGCGGGCGAGCGTCAGCGTACGGCCGGTCGGGTTCTGGAAGTTGGGGATCAGGTAGAGCAGCTTGGGCCGCTCGCGCAGCACCAGCTCCTCCAGCGCCTCCGGGATCACCCCGTCCGCGTCGGTGGGCACCGGGACCACCCGGGCGCCCGCGAAGCCGAAGCACTGGAGGGCGGCCAGATAGGTGGGGTTCTCCACCAGGACGACGTCGCCCGGCTCCAGCAGCGCGGTGGCCACCAGCGCCAGGCCCTGCTGCGAACCGCCCGTCACCAGCAGGTCGTCGGCCTCGGTGGGCAGGCCCTTGCGCGGTCAGCCGCCCGGCGACCGCGGCCCGCAGCGCGGGGTCGCCCTCGGTCGTCGAGTACTGCAGGACCTTGCCGGGGCGTTCGGCCAGCACGCGGTCGAACGCCTCGCGCAGGCCCTCGGCGTCGAAGAGTTCGGGGGCGGGGAGGCCACCGGCGAACGAGATCACCTCGGGGCGCGCGGTCAGCGCCAGGATCTCCCTTACGGGGGAGGCCCCCACGGAGCCTGCGCGGCGGGCGAGGGCCGGAAGAGGTCCTTGGGTCGGCGTCATGAGCGCAGCTTTGCGAAATGGCGTTGCTGTGTCCAGGTACTTTTCTCATCCGAGCTCCCCCTGCCGCCAACGGCGCCCCGTCCCCGGGCGAGGGTGCCCTTGCGGAGGGCGGCCGCCCCCGGGGCGCAGCCCCCAAGGGGCGCGGGGAACTGCGCGAGCAACCGGCCACCGGCCGGTGGTCCGGCGACGGCCGCAACAGCCCCTTCGGGACGGTGACGACCTGCAGCCATCGTCGTGGCTGGTCGCGCAGTTCCTCCCCCAGACTCCGTCCGGGGGTACCCCCAGCGCCCCTGAAAAACGGGCGCCGCCCCGGGCAGGGGCACCCCGCGAGCCGGGGGGAAGGCACCCTCATGCCGGAAGAGCACCCCGCCCCCCAAAAAACGGGGCGCCGCCTCGCGCAAGGGCACCCCGCGAGACGGGGGGAAGGCACCCTCGTGCCGGAAGGGCGGCCCGGGCCCCGGGTGCGGGTGGGGGTCCTCTTACGCGCCGTCAGGCGGCCGGGTAGCGGTCCAGCCAGGCAGGGCTCGCGCCGGAGGGCCCGTGGAGAGCCGGCGCCTGGGTCATCTCCATGGCGAAGTCGTCCGCGAGCTGGAGGATCGTGGCCCGCCCCTCCAGCTCCGCGATCCACGCGGGCGGCAGCGCCGTCTCCCCGTGCTGCACCCCGAGCAGGTTGCCGCAGATCGACCCGGTGGAGTCGCTGTCGCCGGAGTGGTTGACGGCCAGCAGCAGCCCGTGCCGTACGTCCTCGGCGACCAGCGCGCAGTACACGCCGATCGCCAGCGCCTCCTCCGCGGTCCAGCCCTCGCCGAGCGCCTCGACCCGCTGCGGGGACGGCATCCCCTGCCGTACGGCGCCCAGCGCGCCCTGGAGCGCGTCGGTGGTCTCCTGGTGGCCGGGGCGGGCGCCGAGCAGCGCCAGGGCGTGCTGCACCGAGCCGTCGAGCGCCTCGCCGCGGGCCAGGCCGTGCACGATTACGGCGAACGCCCCGGCCGCGAGCTGCCCGGTGGGGTGGCCGTGGGTCTGCGCGGCGCACTCGACGGCCAGTTGGAAGACCAGTTGCGGCTCCCAGCCGACGAGCAGGCCGAAGGGCGCCGAGCGCATCACGGTGCCGCAGCCCTTGGAACCGGGGTTCTTCGGCTCCTCCAGGGTGCCCATCCGGTCGTCGGACAGACCGCTCAGGCAGGCGCCGCCGGGCGCGCGGCGCGCGTACAGCCACTCCTCGCGGGCCAGCCAGCCGGTGTCCTTGCGGCGCTCGTCGGGCCCCCACTCGCTCTGGGTGGCGGCCCAGCGGCGGTAGGCGCGGTGGATGTCGGTCGGCGGGTGCCAGGCGCCGGTGTCCCGGCGGACCTGGGCGCGGATCAGGCCCTCGACCGTGAACAGCGTCATCTGCGTGTCGTCGGTGACCGCGCCGCGCCTGCCGTACGCGGGCACGTAGTCGGTGACGCCGTCCTGGCCGTGGTTCTGCTGGATCGCGTCGAGCGACTCGAACTCCACGCCCGCGCCGAGCGCGTCCCCGATGGCGCCGCCCAGCAGGCAGCCGCGCACCCGGCTGCGGAAGTCCTGCTGCTGCGCGCGTCCCCAGACAGCGGTCAATGCGGTCCCCTTCGAACATCCCCCGATCCGAACCCGTACTGCGCCAGCACGATATCCGACCCGACCAGGAGCGGAAGGGGAGCGGCGGTAGGTGCGGGGTTGTCCGCGAAGGGCCGCCTTTCCCGGGGATTCTCCCGGTACGACGCTGGGCGCCCGGGGTCTCGTACGAGTTTCGAAGAGGTGCGCCGGAGCGTACGGGGGGCGCACCGGCGCGCGGGCCCGGTCCGCGCGCCGGGTCCGGCACGGTTCGCGCACCGGACCCTCACCGTTCCCCCGCAGAAGGCGGCTCCGGGACGGGGCGCGGCCGGCGGGGTCAGCCGCCGGCGCTGAAGACGCCGACCGCGTTGGCGACCGGGCGCTCCGCGACGCCCGAGGGGTTGTTGCGGACCGTCGAGGCCGGGTCGCCCGGGGCGCGGGTGACCAGCGTGGTGGAGCCGCCGCCGTCGAGGTTGACGGCGTCGTCGGCGCCGATCGCGGCCATGGTGCCGGCGAGTTCCGCGATGGTCAGACCCGCGTGGGACTCGGCGCTGCCGTCGAGCGCCAGCAGGTAGAAGGTGCGGCCGTGGTCGCCGAAGCCGGCGGCGGTCCTGGTCGCCGCCGTCCTGGTGTCCAGGCCGGGCAGCGGGGCGTCGTCACGCAGCACCGGGAAGCCGCCGACCGCGAAGGCGAGCGGGACCCGGGACGCGCCCGGCACCAGCCGTTCGCCGACCAGGGCCCGGTCGCCGACGTGCAGCGCGCGCAGGGTGTCCGCGCCCGCGTCGCGGCCGACCAGCACGGTGGTGCCCGGCGCGATCGGGCCCTCCCCCGGGGCGTCGGCGACCGCGGTGACCCGGCCGTGGCGCACGGCCACCTCGTAGGCGTCGGTGCTGCACGCGGCGGCTCGGGAGGTGTCGGAGCCGCACACGGCGCGCTCGCGGGAGACGGTGCCCCAGCCGGCGGTGTAGGCGCCGATGCCGCCCTGGGGCAGGGCGTACTGGTTGAAGCCGCCCAGCGGGAAGGCGCCCTGCCGGGTGCGGACGGTGCCGGCAAGCGCCAGCCGGTCCAGCCGGGCCCGGCGGTCGACGCCGACGCCGATGACGTCCTGGGTGGTCACGCCGGGCGGCATCGCGGGCCCGAAGCGCTGCCTGTCGGGGACGGCGGCCTTCAGGTCCCGGCCGGCGGCGATCTCCGGGCCGTCGGAGGAGCCGGTGGGGGTGACGCCCGGGTGCTCCTCGCTGATGTTGAAGAAGTCACCGTTGACGGCGCCCACCGCGTGCGCGGCGTCGGCCAGGTCCGAGACGGCGGCGCGGGCCGCGACCGCGCCGGGGGTGAGCAGGTCCATGCGCACGCGCGGGTCGGCGAGGTCCACGGTCAGGACGTAGCCGTGCACGGCGCCGG
This sequence comes from uncultured Actinomycetota bacterium, assembly GCA_963820715.1. Lineage (GTDB taxonomy): Bacteria > Actinomycetota > Actinomycetes > Streptomycetales > Streptomycetaceae > Actinacidiphila. The sequence goes on from CAWGAU010000023.1 coordinate 210,589, forward strand.
CCGAGGCGGTCTCGGTGAACTCCCCGTACCGCACGCCGTCGGCGATCCGCTCCACATGGTCGTACGGCAGCCCGCCCGCTTCCGCCGCCGCTGCGGGGGCGCCCGCGAGCCCGCCCGCCAGGGCGCCCAGTGCGGCGAGCGCCGCCGCGCCGGCCCGCAGCGCCACCGGCCGCATTCCTGCTGCCCCGCGCGCCCCTCGTACCGCCCGCAACTGCCGTGCCCGTCTGCCGGTCCGCGTCACTTCTCCCCCTCGCCGATGGCCGAACTCACCTGATTCCCAGGGGACTTCATCATCCGTTCGGGCCCGTGCGGAAGAACCCGGCACGACTTCCCTGTGTCGGGGCCGGGAATTCACCGGGGCGGCGCGACGCCGTCGCGGCCGGCGTTCGCGCTCTCCAGGGCCAGCCGGGCGGCCCGGGCCCGATAGGCGCGGCTATCGGGCCCGGGCCCGGTAGGCGGTCAGCCGCCGAGTACGGGCAGGAGTTGCGGCAGCCGCCCGTCGGAGGCCAGCGCGGTGGCGACCCGCTCCGCCGGGACCTCGCCGTACAGCGGTGGTGCGGGGCCGGGAGGGGCGGCCGGCCGCCTCGGCGATGGCGACCAGGTCGCGGATCGAGCGGTACGAGCCGTAGGCGGAGCCCGCCATCCGGGAGATGGTCTCCTCCATCAGCGTGCCGCCCAGGTCGTTCGCGCCCGGAGCGGAGCATCTCGCGCGGCGCCCTCGGTGCCCAGCTTCACCCAACTGGTCTGGATGTTGGGGATGTGCGGGTGCAGCAGCAGCCGGGCCATCGCGGTGACCGCGCGGTTGTCGCGCATGGTCGGGCCCGGGCGGGCGATGCCCGCGAGGTAGACGGGCGCGTTGGTGTGGATGAACGGCAGCGTCACGAACTCGGTGAAGCCGCCCGTCGGAGGCGTCCTGCTGCATCCGGGCCAGCAGCCGCAGGTGGCCGAGCCAGTGGTGCGGCTGGTCGACGTGGCCGTACATCATCGTGGACGAGGAGCGGATGCCCAGCCGGTGCGCGGTGCTGACCACCTCGACCCAGGTGGCGGTCGGCAGTTTGCCCTTGGTCAGCACCCAGCGGACCTCGTCGTCCAGGATCTCGGCCGCGGTGCCCGGGATGGTGTCCAGGCCCGCCTCCTTGGCCGCGCGCCAGCCACTCTCGGATCGGACAGCCCGGTGCGGGTCGCGCCGTTGACGACCTCCATCGGCGAGAAGGCGTGCACGTGCATGCCGGGGACGCGCTCCTTGACCGCGCGGGCGATGTCGAAGTAGGCGCTGCCGGGCAGGTCCGGGTGGATGCCGCCCTGCATGCAGACCTCGACCGCGCCCACCTCCCACGCCTGCTGCGGCCCGGTCGGCGACCTGGTCGAGGGAGAGGGTGTACGCGTCGGCGTCGGTGCGGCGCTGCGCGAAGGCGCAGAACCGGCAGCCGGTGTAGCAGACGTTGGTGAAGTTGATGTTCCTGGTGACGATGTACGTCACGTCGTCGCCGACGACGTCCCTGCGCAGGTCGTCGGCGATCCGGCACAGGGCGTCCAGCGCCGGGCCGTCGGCGTGCAGCAGGGCGAGCGCCTGGGCGTCGGTGAGCCGCGTCGGGTCGTCGGCGGCCGTGGACAGCGCCTCGCTTGACGTCGGCGTCGACCCGGTCGGGCACCAGGCCGGGCGCGGCCTGCTCGCGCAGCGCCTCCCAGTCGCCGTACACGTCGTCGAAGTCGTCGCGGCGGTCGCCGGTACGGCCCTCGGTGTCGATGGTGCGGTGCAGGTCGGTGCGCCCGCCGGCGGCGGGGAAGGCGTCCTCGGGCTCCTGCCAGGGGCGGCCCGCGGACTTCGGCGTCCTCGGCGGGCCAGCCCGGTGGCCGGGTCGGCCAGCGCGCGTGACGTGCGGCAGCAGCCGCGGGTCGAGCCAGGGCTCGCCGCGGCGGACGAACTCCGGGTAGATGGTGAGGCGTTCGCGCAGCGCGAAGCCGGCTTCGGCGGTGCGGGCGGCGAGTTCGTCGATCTGCGGCCAGGGGCGCTCGGGGTTGACGTGGTCCGGGGTGAGCGGCGAGACGCCGCCCCAGTCGTCGATGCCGGCCTCGATGAAGCGGGCGTACTCGCCGTCCACCAGGTTCGGCGGCGCCTGGATGCGGGCGGACGGGCCGAGCACGAGCCGGGCGACCGCGATGGCCGCGGCCAGTTCCTCCAGTTCGGCGTCCGGCATGCCGCGCATCGCGGTGTCCGGCTTGGCGCGGAAGTTCTGGACGATCACTTCCTGGACGCCGTGGTAGCGCCGGGCGACCCGGCGGATCGCGAACAGCGACTCGGCGCGCTCCTCGTAGGTCTCGCCGATGCCGATCAGGATGCCGGTGGTGAACGGCACGTTGGAGCGGCCGGCGTCCTCCAGGACGCGCAGCCGCACCGCGGGCTCCTTGTCCGGCGAGCCGTGGTGCGGGCCGCCGGGCTCGGACCACAGCCGGGTCGCGGTGGTCTCCAGCATCATGCCCATCGACGGCGCGACCGGCTTGAGGCGCTGGAGGTCGGTCCAGCTCAGCACGCCGGGGTTCAGGTGCGGCAGCAGGCCGGTCTCCTCCAGCACGCGGATCGACATCGCCCGCACGTAGGCGAGGGTGTCGTCGTAGCCGTGCGCGTCGAGCCACTCGCGCGCCTCGGGCCAGCGGTCCTCCGGCCGGTCGCCGAGGGTGAACAGCGCCTCCTTGCAGCCCATCGCGGCGCCCCGGCGGGCGATGTCCAGCACCTCGTCGGGCGACAGGAACATCCCGTGGCCGTCCCGGCGCAGCTTGCCCGGCACGGTCACGAAGGTGCAGTAGTGGCACTTGTCGCGGCACAGCCGGGTCAGCGGGACGAAGACCTTGCGGGAGTACGTGACCACGCCCGGCCGGCCGGCGGCCTCCAGTCCGGCGTCGCGGACCCGCGCGGCGACCGCCGACAGCGCGGTCAGGTCGCCGTCCCGGGCCTGGAGCAGCACCGCCGCCTCGGTCACGTCCAGCGCCACCCCCTCCTGCGCTCGGTGCAGGGCGCGGCGCATGGCGTTGGCGGTGGGGGGCGACAAGGTCATTCCCCGAGGATAAGTGGCCTCGGGGCCGGTGGAAGGCCCGGCGGACGGCCGGTTCGGGCCAGAGGGTGTCAGGAATGTCACCCGCCGGTCCGGCGATCGCGGGAATGCCGGCGGCGCCGGGCGCGGCGACGCCCGCCCACCGGTCCGGCGGCCCGCGGACCGTCCCGCCCCCGCGCGGCGCGCGGCCGCCCTCCCGTCACCGCTGCGGGCGACCGCCGCCGTACGGGCCGACGCGGCCGGCCGGGGTGTTCCGCGGGCGTGGGCGCGGCAGGTGTGCCTACGCTGGCTCCCGTGGACTTCGCCGCGGCCGAACCGGGTTCCGGCGCCGTGCCCGGCGGCTCCCGCGGCGGCGGCGCGGACCTGACGCGTACCGTCACCGGCCATCTGCCCACCGGGGCCGCCGACTTCGTGTACCTGCCGGTGGAGGTGCCGCGCGGGGTGCGGCAGATCGCCGTGTCGTACACGTACGACCGGCCCGCCGTGCCCGCCGGCATCCCCGGCAACGCGTGCGACATCGGGATCTTCGACGAGCGCGGCACCGCGCTGGGCGGCGAGGGGTTCCGCGGCTGGTCGGGCGGGGCGCGCACCGGGTTCGCGATCAGCGCGGCGGAGGCGACGCCCGGCTATCTGCCCGGCCCGGTCGGCGAGGGCACCTGGCACGTGGTGCTCGGCCCGTACACCGTGGCGCCGCAGGGGATGGACTACGCGGTGACCGTGGCGCTCGGCTTCGGCGACCCGGGGACGACGCCCGCGCCGCGGTACCCGCCGCAGACGGTGCCGGGGCGCGGCCGCGGCTGGTACCGGGGCGACTGCCACCTGCACACCGTGCACTCCGACGGCGGGCGCACCCTGGAGCAGCTCGCGGCGCTGGCCCGCGCCGCCGGGCTGGACTTCATCAACTCCAGTGAGCACAACACCAGTTCGGCGCACCCGCTGCTCGGCCCGGTGGCCGGCGACGACCTGCTGGTCCTCACCGGCGAGGAGGTCACCACCCGCAACGGCCACTACCTGGCGATCGGCCTGGACCCCGGCGAGTGGATCGACTGGCGCTACCGGGCGCGCGACGACGCCTTCGACCGGTTCGCCGGGCAGATCCGGCGGGCCGGCGGCCTGGTCGTGCCCGCCCACCCGTACGGCGGCAGCCTGGCCGGCCAGTGGAAGTTCGGCTACGACAACGTCGACGCGATCGAGGTGTGGAACGGCCGCTGGACGCTCGACGACGAGGCGTCCCTGCTCACCTGGGACAACCTGCTGACCGGGACCGCACGCCGCGGCGACGGCCACTGGATTCCGGCGATGGGCAACTCCGACGCGCACCGCGACCCGGACGTGGTGGGCCTGCCGCAGACCGTCGTCCTGGCCGACGGCCTCGACCGCCGCTCGATCCGGGCCGGCCTGCTGGCCGGCCGCTCCTGGATCGCCGAGTCCGCCGCGGTCCGGCTGTCCTTCTCCGCCTCGGGGCCGCGCGGACGACCGCGGGCATCGGCGAGCGGCTGCCGGTCGCACCGGACGCGGCGGTCACCGTACGGCTGGAGGTCGGCGGGGTGCCGGCGGACACCTCCGTGGTGCGGCTGGTCACGGACGAGGGCCCGGTCGTCACGCAGGTGCTGCCCGCGTCGGGCGTGGTGGAGTGGGCGGTGACCGCGCAGCTCGCGTCGTACGTCCGCGCGGAGGTGCGGAACGCGGCGCCCGGCGCGGGCGCCGCCGACGCGCCCGGCCCGATGGCGGCGATCACCAACCCGATCTGGCTGGGCCGCCGGTAGCGGGCGGCGGCCTTCCCCGTACGGCGGCGGCCCTCGTACGACCAAGCGCGGCCGGCCCGCCGGCCCGCCCCCGTGGTCATCGCCGTACTCATCGCCGGAAGCGCCACCGGGTCGCGCCCTCGGGCGCCTTGATGCCGAGGCCGACCGCGGTGCGGAAGGTGAAGCGGTACAGGTGCCAGGGCGCGGGTCCCGCGCTGGGCGCGCTGAAGGGCGCGGTGAACGCGTCGCCGGCCACCTGCGCGGGCCAGCCGACGTCGCGGTAGCGGGCCGCGAGGCGCTCCAGGGTCGCCGGGTCGGTGGTCCTAACCGCCTCGCCGTCCAGCGTCAGGTCCAGGTCGTCGAGCCGGACCGCGATCGTGCAGGCCGGGTTCGCGGCCAGGTCGCGGGACTTGCGGGTGCCGGGGCCGCTGGTGAAGTACAGGTCCCCGTCGTCCCACATCGCGCCGATCCCCGCGCAGTGCGGCACGCCCTTGGCACCGGCGGTCGCCAGGAAGTACGGGTGGCTGATCACGTCGTCCTGCCCGGCGGCGAGCTGGTCGCGGGCCCGGCTCCAGGGGAAGGCGGTGGTGCCGTAGCCGACGCGGTCGAGGCTGGTGGTTTCGTACGGTTGCGTATCGGTCATGCCGGTAGGGACCGCCGCGGCGCCCCGGACTCATCGGTGCGGCCCGCGCCGGGTCCCGTGGCCGGCGCCGGACCGGCCGCGGACGTCCGGCGGACCGGCCCGCGCGGATCGTTCACTCCGAGACGCGGACCGGCAGCAGAATCCGCCAGACCGGGTCCTCGACCCCGTGCACCGCGGCGATCCAGCCGACGTTCTCCTCGTCCGTGCCGAGCCGGAACGCCTGGGCCAGCTCGTCCATCACCACCGCGAGGTCGGCGTGCGTCATCGCCGGCTCCAGCCGGCCGCCGACCATGCCGTCGTCGTGGTAGCGGTGATATGCCGGGGCGCCGCGCAGCACGCCGACCGGCCGCCACTGCTGGGCCAGCCGCCAGACCGGCTCGCCGCCGACCCGTACCCCGTCGGCCTCGACGACCTCGGTACGGGTCCGGTCGACGGCCAGCGGCGTCCAGGTGTCGGTGCCGGTGAGGACGAGCGCGGGCTCGCAGCGGGGCACCGCGCGGATCACCGCGTCCGTGGCGCCGGGCGACGGCAGCACGACCGGCACCGCGGCCATGCCCGCGTACAGGCAGCCGAAGAACGCGCCCGCCAGGTCGGGGCCCTGCGGGTAGCCGAGCATGACCCGGCTGCCGGGCTGGAGCACGCTGCCCAGCCGGGCGGCGATCGCCCGGGCCCGCCGGTCGAGTTCGGCGTAGCTGCACCCGGCGGTGCCGGTCACCGGCGCGCTGGGGTACGGCAGTTCGGGCACCGTGTGCGGGCGGTGCTCGGCGCGCTGCCGCAGCAGCGGTCCGGGCAGCCGTCCGCCGTCGCCCGGGACGGCGGGAGGACCGCCGCTGCCCCCGCCGCGCCGGGGACGGCCGTGCCCGCCCCCGCCGGCCCGGCTCACCACGGCCGTCCCGGCGGGTGCGGACGGAACGGCATGTACCCCCGCGGCCGCCGGCGCCCGGCGCAGCGGCGGCCATGGGATCGCCGTTTCGGACATTCCGTCGCGTTCCCTGGACATCTGTCCCGAAACCGGAGTTTCGGGTGAACCGGCCCTGTTCCAGGCACACATGAGGTCCCCATCACCCGCCCGGCCGCAGAACGCCCACGGGCATGACCGATCCCCACACAGCACAACCTCCGCGCACGCACAGACGGAACCTCATATTCAGCCCAACTTTTGCCGCGAGGCCGGATCGGGACCATGCACGGGGTGACCCCGGCCGCCCGACACGGCAAACTGGCACGGACGGGGCCGGATTCCGGCTCCATGTGCCATGCGGACAACTGTTCCGTCCACCGATGAACGATAGATATACGCGCGGAGAGACGGTCCGGGGACGACCCGCTCGCGCGGTTCAGGGGGCAGCGAATGGAAACCAGGACGGAGCCGGGCGGCGGCCTGCGGTTCGCGGTCCTCGGCCCGGTACGAGCCTGGCGCGGCGACGAGCCGCTCGGCACCGGCGCGCCCCAGCAGCGGGCGCTGCTGGCCGCGCTGCTGCTGCGCGGCGGCCGCACCGCCACGGCGTCCGAGCTCCTCGACGCGGTCTGGGGCGAGACGCCGCCCAACACCGCACTGGCCGCGCTGCGTTCGTACGCCTTCCGGCTGCGCAAGGCGCTCGGCCCCGACGCTCTGGTCACCGACTCCGGCGGCTACGCGCTCAACGTGGCGCCCGACGCGCTGGACAGCACCGTCGTGGAGCGGCTCGCCGCCGAGGCCGACCGGGCCCGCGCCAGCGACCCGGCGCAAGCCCGCCACCTGCTGGCGAGCGCCCTGGAACTGTGGCACGGCGAGCCGCTGGCCGGGCTGCCCGGGCCGTACGCCGAGACCCAGCGCGTCCCGGCTGGCCGAGTGGCACATCGGCCTGGTCGAGACCCGGCTCGACCTCGACCTGGAACTGGGCGCGCACACCGAGGCCGTCTCCGAACTGACCGCGCTGTCCGCCGAACACCCGCTGCGCGAACGGCTGCGCGCCCTGCTGATGCTGGCCCTGTACCGCAGCGGCCGGCAGGCCGAGGCGCTCGGCGTCTACGCCGACACCCGCCGCCTGCTCGCCGACGAACTCGGCATCGACCCCTCGGCCGAACTCACCGACCTGCACCAGCGCATCCTGGAGGCCGACCCGGGCCTGGCCGCGCCGCCCGACGCCGCCGCGGGGCCTACCGAGATCATGCGGCCCGCGCAACTCCCGGCCACCGTCGCCGACTTCACCGGCCGGGCCGCCTTCGTCAGCGAACTGGGCGAGCAACTGGCCGCCGCCTCGCAGGGCAGCGGCGTCATGGCGGTCTCCGCGGTGGCCGGCATCGGCGGCGTCGGCAAGACCACGCTGGCCGTGCACGTCGCCCACGCGCGCCCGGGACGCCTTCCCCGACGGGCAGTTGTACGTCGACCTCCAGGGCACCGAGCCGCGGCCGGCCGACCCGGAGGTCGTACTCGGCGCGTTCCTGCGGGCGTTGGGCGTGCCCAACCCGGCGATCCCCGACACGCTCGCCGAGCGCGCCGCGCTCTACCGCTCCACGCTGGACGGCCGCCGGGTGCTGGCCCTGCTCGACAACGCCTACGACGCCGCGCAGATCCGGCAGTTGCTGCCCGGCACCCCCGGCTGCGCGGCGCTGGTCACCAGCCGGGTGCGGATGGTCGACCTGGCCGGCGCGCACCTGGTGGACCTGGACGTGATGTCGCCCGAGGAGGCGCTCCAGCTCTTCACCCGGATCGTCGGCGAGGAGCGGGTCGCGCAGCGAACGGCAGGCCGCGCTCGACGTGGTCGGCGCCTGCGGCTTCCTGCCGCTGGCCATCCGGATCGCCGCGTCCCGGCTCGCCGCCCGCCGCACCTGGACGGTCTCGGTGCTCGCCCGCAAACTCGCCGACCACCGGCGCCGGCTGGACGAGCTGCGGGCCGGCGACCTCGCCGTGAAGGCCACCTTCGCCCTCGGCTACGGCCATCTGTCGCCCGACCAGGCCCGCGCCTTCCGGCTGCTGTCGCTCCCCGAGGGCCCCGACATCTCGCTGGCCGCGGCCGCCGCGGTGCTCGACCTGGACCCGTACGCGACCGAGGAACTGCTCGAGGCGCTCGTCGACATAAGCCTCATCGAGTCGGCCGCCCCGGCCCGCTACCGCTTCCACGACCTGCTGCGGCTGTACGCCCGCGAGTGCGCCGAGCGCGACGAGACCGACCGAGGAGCGGTGCGCGGCGCTGTCGCGGCTGCTGGACTTCTACCTCGCCTCGGCGGCGAGCTGCTACGCGCTGGAGAGCCCGGGCGACCGGATGATGGACCACCTGGCCGCGACCACGCACCCCGGACTCACCTTCGGCAGCCGCGAAGAGGCCCTGGAATGGCTGTACTCCGAGGCGCAGAGCCTGCTGGCCGCCGTCGAGCAGACCACGGACGGCGGCTGCGCGGGCCTGATGCGGCGGGCCGCCGACCTGATGCTCGCCGCCTGGGACCTGATGGAGTCCGGCATCCACTCCCGGCAGTACGAGCAGGCGGCCCGCGCACTGGTCACCGCCGCACACGCCTGCGCGGACTCGCTGGTCGAGGGCCGGGCCCGGCTGCTGATGGCCCAACTGCTGCGGATGACCGGCCGGTTCGCCGAGGCGGACGAGGCAGGCGCAGCGGGCCATGATCGTCGGCCTGGCCGTCGAGGACCCGCTCACCTGCAGTTACGCCCCGAACGTGCGGGGCATCATCGCGCACAAGGACCGCCTGTACCAGGAGTGCGCCGACTACCACACCGCCGCCCTCGAAGCCTTCCGCGCGGACGGCAACCGGCACGGCGAGGCGGCCGCGCTGAGCAACCTCTCGCGCGCGCAGCTCAGCCTCGGCGACCACGAGGCCGCGGTGACCACCAGCAAGCAAGTCCTGGTCATCAACCGGAAGCTGGGCGCCGGGGTCCGGCTCGGCAATGGCGCTCTACGCGATGGGCATCCCGCTGACCGCCACCGGCCGGCTGGACGAGGCGCAGACCTGCCTCACCGAGGCGCTCCAGATCTTCCAGGACGCCCGGCAGCAGTTCTGGGAGGGCATGACGCTCTACCGGCTGGCCGAGGTGCACCTCGCGGCCCGGCGCTGGCGGCAGTCGGCCGCGCACGTCGAGCAGTCGCTGATCATCCTGCGCGAGGTCGGCGGCGAGTGGCGTACGGCCAACGCGCTCACCGTGCTCGGGCGCGCGCTCGGCGGCATGGACCAGCCGGTCCGGGCCCACGCGTGCTGGCAGGACGCGCTGAGCGTCTACACCTCGCTCGGCTCCCCCGAAGGCGGAGGACGTACGCCGGCTGCTGGGCGGCGAATCGTCCTCATCCGTCGCGGTATAGCCCCCGTTGCACGACTGGATAACCTGCGGGTCCTGTGCGCCGAGGGAACCGTTTATCGGTTGATTATCGTCACCTGCCACGATTCGATCACTGCAATGAGCTGCCCACCTGGCGGTATACGGGGGTTGTCGCCGGGTGGGCTTGGCACCAGCACGTCCCCGCAAGCACAGGGAGCACTCATGAGCGCGAGAACACGCCGACCGAGCACCACCGAGCCCGTCGTGGCCGCGCCGAAGGACGGCCCGGTCAAGCCGGACAACCAGTACAACGACATCCTCCCGGAGGCCCCGGCCGCCGGGACCGCCGCCAGAAGAAGACGGCCGGACCGGGTGCGGCCCAGCCGCACAACCAGTACAACGACTCGGCGCCCAAGGGCTGACCGGACGGACCGGTCCGCACCGGGCAGGGGAAAACCGGGCGGACACCACGGGGGGTGGGGGCCACCGAGCCGGGGGGCTCGGGGGTACGGGGGGCACGGGGGAAACCGGGGGGAACGGGGGACACGGGGGACCCGGGGGAAAGAGGGGGAACCGAAGGGGGCGGCCCTGGGGGACGGGAGCGCGAGGGGGATCTGCGCACCCGGGGGGCCGAAGGACTGGCCGCGGCGCGGAGGGGGCGCCGCGGCCAGTCCGCTGCCGTGTGTGCTGCCGAGTGCGCCGCCGTTGACTGCTGTCCGGCGGCCGCCGGCGGCCTCCTCCGGTCGGGCGACTCGCCTGGCGGGGGTGCGGGGCCCGGCGTAGCGTCGGCGCCGTGGGGGGCCGAGTGAGCGAACACGAGGCGGTGCCCGGCGATGATCCGCAACGTCCTGGGGTCGCTTCTCGCGCTCGCCGGAGCGGCGGCCGCGGTGCTGAGCCCCTTCCGCACCTGGTACGCCGGCCGCCACGGCTCCGGTATACCGGGTGGACGACCTCTTCCGGGACGTCGGCGTCACCACGCGTGACGCGGCCCTGCTCGGCTCCCTCTTCCTCCCCATGGGCTTCGCGGCGCTGCTCACCCTTCTGGGCGTACTCCTGCGGTCGCGGGTGGTGGTGGCGCTGGCCGGGGTGCTCGTCCTGGGCGTCACCGTGCTGTGGATGGTCCGTCAGGCGCAGTTCTCGCACGTGCTGACGGTGGGCGGCGACGGGCTCGGCCGCGGGGTGGCCGACGCGCTGCTGGGCGGGGTGCTGCTCCTGATGGGCTCGGCCCTCGTCGCGGAGCCCCGCTCGCGTCCTGCGGACGAGGCGTCGGCGGATGAGCCTGCGGCGGACGAGGCGTCGAAAGACCCGGCACCGGACGAGCCGCCGGCGGAGTCGGCGCCGGAGCCGCCCGGCCCGCCCCCGTACCCGCCGGAACCGGCAGGGCTGCCGGAGCTGCGGGCACTCCCCCGGTTCTCCGAACTGGCCGAGCTGGCCGCACTCGACGAAGTCAACGAACGCGACGGACTCGACGGAATCGCTGGACTCACTGAACTGGCCGATGGCGACGAGCTGGCCACGCTCCCCGAATCAGCCGCATTCCCCGATCCGGCCGCACTCCCTGAATCAGCCGCGCTCCCTGAGTCTGCCGAGCGTCACGACCGTCGCGAGCCGCCCGACGTAACGGCCCGGCAGCCGCTCCCGGAGGACACTCCGGGGATGTGAGCACGGCGCGGGCCCGTACCCGCGGGCGCCGCGGCCCCGTTCACCGGGTCAGGCGCGCCGCGAGGTCGCCCCCGTGCCCTTCGCCGCGTCGAGCGCGTACACGCAGCGGTCCTTCGAGCAGGCGTACACCACGCCGTCCGCGGCGACCGGGGAGCCGGTGATCTCGCCGCCGGTCTCCAGCCGCCAGCGCAGCTGGCCGCCCTGCGCGTCCACCGTGTACAGGCAGTGGTCCTTCGACCCGAAGTGCACCCGGCCGTCGGCGACCGCGGGCGAGCCGACGATCTCGCCCTGCGCGGCGAACCGCCACCGCGGGTGCGCCGCTGACCGCGTCCAGCGTGTACAGCGCGCTGCCCGCGCCGAGGTGCACCCCGCCCGCGGCGACCACGACCGGTTCCACCGACTGCCGCGGCTCGGTGGCGACCCGCCAGCGGTCCCGGCCGTCGGCGGGGTCGAGCGCGTAGACCGTGCCGAGGTGGTCGGTGACGTAGATCCCGCCGCCGGAGGCGCCGGGGCCGGGTACGTACGCGGGCGGCGCGAACATCACCGCGGGCGCCTCGAAGTGCCAGCGCTGCGGCGCCGGTGCGCGCGTCGAGCGCGAGGACCCGGGTGCCCGCGGTCAGATGGACGATGCCGTCCGCGACGACCGGCCGGGTCACCACGGAGCCGGCCGCCCCCGGCTCGCCCACCGGGTACGACCACAGCTCGGCGCCGGACATCGCGTCCACCGCGTGCAGCAGGCCGCCGCCCTGGTAGTACACGACCCGGTCCGTCGACGCTCGGGCCCGGAGTCCGGCGACTCGAACTCCGTCTGCGCCCCGGTCCGCTCCCACCGCAGCGTGCCGCGGCCGGCGTCCCACGCCTGCACGCCGCCGCCGCGGGTGCCGGTGACGACGGTGCCGCGCGTCGGCCTGCACCGCGTACACCCAGCCGTCGATCGCCGTACGCCAGCGCTCGCCGCCGTCGGCCGCGTCGAGCGCGAACAGGCTCGGGCCGTCGGAGGCGTGGATCCGGCCGCCCGCCACCGCCATCGTCCAGGCGACGTCCCGGGTCTTGAACTGGCGCCGCCCGCTGGCCACATCGAGCGCGTGCACCTCGAAGGAGGTGACGTAGAGCAGGCCGCCGTCCACGACGGGGGTGCCCCACACGTCGTTCGACATGCGGAACCGCCACGGCCGCCACTCCCCGGCCGGCGGCGCGGCCGGCTGCGGGTGCTCGGACACGGCGGCGGGCCGGGGCGGCCGGCGCGCTGTGCTCGCCGGCCGGCTGCCGTACCCATTCGGTGCCGGGCGCGGGGCCGGCCGTCGCCTTGTGTCCGCGTGGCCTGCGCGACCCGCAGCCCGGGGCCGATCGGGGCGGACCCGGCGAGCTGGACGGGCGCGGACGCGGCGGGGCGGAAGGCCGGCGGAGCCGCCTCGGGGGCCGGGCCGCGCGGCGGCTGCTGGGGGCGCGGCGGCGCGTTGACCGCCGACTGCGGGCCCGGGATCTGAGGGCCCGGGATCTGAGGGCCCGGGACGCGCGGGATCTGCGGGCCGGAGACGGCGGGGGCACGGCCGGCCGGGGCGGCGGGGCCGCGGCCTCCCGCGGCCACCGGCGGGCGGGACCGGTGCCGCTCCTCTATCAGCGCGACCGCGCCGGGCGGCAGCCAGGCCGAGGCGGTGCCGGTGTCGTCGCCGCCGGAGGAGAACAGGTGCGGGGCGAGCTGGGCCTGGAGGTCGGCGGGGGTGGGCCGCTGCTCGGCCTCCATCCGCATGCAGGACTCGATGCAGCGGGCGCAGCTCGTCGGGCAGACCGTGCAGGTCGGGGCCCTCGCGCAGCAGCATGAAGACCGTCTCGACCGGGTTGGCGCCGTGGAAGGGCGCGTGCCCGGTGGCGGCGAAGACCAGGGTGGAGCCGAGCGAGAAGATGTCGCTGGCGCCGCGCACGCTGCGGGAGTCGCGGGCCTGCTCGGGCGACATGTAGGCGGGGGTGCCGACGGCGACGTTCGTCATCGTCAGCCGGGTGTTGGAGACGCCGGAGGCGATGCCGAAGTCGATGACCCGCGGGCCGTCCTCGACGACCAGCACGTTGGACGGCTTCATGTCGCGGTGCACCAGGCCGGCGGCGTGGATGGACTGGAGCGCCTCGGCGATGCCGGCGGCGAGCCAGCGCACGGCCTGGGCGGGCAGCGGCCCGGACTCGTTGACGATCTCTTCCAGCGACGGGGCCGGTACGTAGGCGGTGGCCAGCCAGGGCACGGCGGCGCGCGGGTCGGCGTCCACGACGGCGGCGGTGTAGAAGCCGGAGACCGCGCGGGCGGCCTCGACCTCACGCGTGAAGCGGACCCGGAAAAGCTGGTCCTCGGCCAGCTCTGCCCGTACGGTCTTGATCGCCACGCGTCGGCCGGAAGCCGAGCGGGCGAGATAGACCAGCCCCATGCCGCCGGCGCCGAGCCGTCCCAGCACCTCGAAAGGGCCGATCCGTCTCGGGTCGTGCTGCGTCAGCTGCTCCATCACTGCCCTGCCACCTCCCCGTACCCGCGTCGTCCGCGGCCGTTCCCCGTGCTCTGCGGCCCCGTGCGGCCCTTCGCTGGCTCCCGTGCCAGGGTACGGGCCTGATTCTTCCTGGCACGGGCGCCGGTTGCGAACCCGGGACCGCTGCGACACGCCCGGAGAGCGAACTCGTTATCATCCGCTCTCCGGCGCGTGACGGCGAGCCGCCGCGCCGTACGGACCCGTGGGAACGGCGGGCGGGGCGCTGCCCTCGGCGGCTACCGGCCGGGCTGCTCCCCCACCTTGCGCTCGGTGTCGATGACGGCGAAGCGCGCGCCCTGGTCGTCGGTGACGACGGCGGTGCGGCCGAAGGGCGAGTCCTGCGGTTCGCTGACGACCTGGCCGCCGAGCCGCCGGACGGTGGCCGCGGCGCCGTCGCAGTCGGCCACGACGAAGTACGTGGTGAACGCGGGCGGTTGGCCGTCCGCCTTCATCCGGCCCGCGACCGGCTCCTTGCCGCCGGGGACCGTCCACACCTTGTAGTCGAAGTGTGACTCCGTCGCCGATCTGCTCCGCCTCGTACCCGAACACGGCGCCGTAGAAGGCGTCGACGGCTGCCGGGTCCTGGGTGAGGTTCTCGGTCCAGCAGAACGCGCCGGGCTCGTTGACCAGGCCGAAGCCGGGGTGGGTGTTGCCCTGCCACAGGCCGAAGAAGGAGCCGCCGGGGTCGGTCGCGCCGGCCATGACGCCGACGTCGCCGACGGTGTCCGGGCCGAAGAGCACGCGGCCGCCGGCCTCGGGACCTTCTCCGCGGTCTTCGCGGCGTCGGCCGTCGCCAGGTACACGCCCCAGGCGGTGGGCTGGTCCGGGTCCATCCTGGGCATCAGGGCCGCGACGTTCTTGCCGTCGCGCTGGGCCATCGAGTAGTGGCCGAACTCCTCGCCCTGGTCCTGGAAGGTCCAGCCGAGCAGCTCGCCGTAGAACCGCTGTCCCGCCGCCAGGTCGGGCAGGGACAGGTCGGCCCAGCAGGGTGCGCCTTCGCCGAATGCTGACATGACCGGGTCCTCTCGTACGCCCGTGAATGGGCAGGTGTGGGCGTGATGGATGGGGATGGGCGCGATGGACGGGCCCACACGCGGGTGGGCTGCCTCATGCGCCTGGCGGCCGCGGGGAGTCTCGTCACGCCGTCACTGCCACCGTAACCAGTGATCTTCCCCACTGCACGGGCCAGAATTCGAACATATGGTCAATTCTTCAGCGGCGGGCGCCGCCGGGTCCACAAATCGCCTATTCGCACGCATCGCGGACGTCGCCACCGGCGTCCAAGCGGGCCCGGAAAAAGCGTCGCTGAGCTGGTTCTTCATCAAGCGGAGCCGGGGCTTCCCCGTTTGCACGCCGCCAAATCGCGCGCTGATCACACGCCGGTAAACTGACGGCATGACAGGACAAGTTCGCACCGTCGACGGGCGCGTTGCCGGCCGCCGCGGGCAGGCGACGCGGCAGAAGCTGCTCGAATGCCTCGGCGAGATGCTCAGCACGTCGCCTTACCGGGACGTCAAGGTCATCGACGTCGCCCGGATGGCGGGCACCTCCCCCGCAACGTTCTACCAGTACTTCCCCGACGTCGAGGGCGCCGTCCTGGAGCTCGCCGACGACATGGCCAAGGAGGCGGCCGGGTCTGACCGAGCTGGTCTCGGGCCGCTCCTGGGTCGGCAAGTCCGGCGCCCAGGCGGCGGACGACCTGGTCGACGGCTTCCTCTCCTTCTGGCGGAGGAACGACGCCATCCTGCGCGTCATCGACCTGGGCGCGGCCGAAGGGGACAAGCGGTTCAACCGGATCCGCACCAGAATCCTGAACACCGTCACCGGCTCCCTCACCGAGTCCATCAAGGACCTCCAGAGCAAGGGCAGGGTCGACGAGCAGGTCAGCGCGCCGGCCGTGGCCGGGTCGCTGGTCGCCATGCTGGCCGCGGTCGCCTCGCACCAGAAAGGATTCACCGGTACCGGCGTCAAGCAGCCGGACCTGAAGCCGAACCTGGCGCTGCTGGTGCACCTCGGCGTGACCGGCAAGAAGCCGCCGAAGTAGACCGCCGGGAACCCGGCCTTCCACCGGGCCGCCCGGCCCGCATCCGCCCGTACTCGCTGTCCTGCCGCTTCACATCACGCCCCGGCGCGGGCGTCCACGGTCCTCGGGGGAGGTCGTGGACGCCCGCGCCGTCGCGTCGGGCGCCGCCGACTCCCCTTGCCCGCGGGCCGGTCGGCGCCGCGGGCGCCCGCGCGGACTCGGACTCCGTACGGACCTGCCGCACAAAGCCGCCTCGGGTCGCCATCGGGTGCTGCCGTCACCACTGTTCGTATGATTCGTGTGACTCAGCAGGTTCCCGTCAGGTTCCAGGAGTGCTCCATGGCCGACCCGACCACCGCCGCCTCACGCCTCCCGGCGACGACCGCGGCGCCCGACGCGCTCGTCATCGGCGCCGGTCCCGGCGGGCTGGCCGCCGCGGCGGCGCTGCGGCAGCACGGGCTGCGGCCGCTCGTCGTGGAGCGCGCGGAGCAGTTGGGCGCCTCCTGGCGCGGCCACTACGACCGGCTGCACCTGCACACCACCCGGCGGCTGTCCGCGCTGCCGGGGCTGCCCATCCCGCGGCGGTACGGCCGGTGGGTCGGCCGCGACGACGTGGTGCGCTACCTGGAGCAGTACGCCGAGCACCACGACCTCGACATCGCCACCGGCATCACGGTGGAGCGGGTCGAGCGGGCCGACGGCGGCTGGGAACTGCCCGCGACCGGCGGCCGGGTGCTCGCCTCCCCCGTGGTCGTGGTGGCGACCGGCCACAACCACACGCCGTACATACCCGACTGGAAGGGGCGGGACACCTTCTCCGGCGATCTTGTGCACGCCTCCGCCTACCGCAACGCCCGCCCGTACGCCGGGCGGGACGTGCTCGTCGTCGGCGTCGGCAACACCGGCGCGGAGATCGCCGTCGACCTGGCCGAGGGCGGCGCGGCCCGGGTACGGCTCGCGGTGCGCACCGCGCCGCACATCCTGCGCCGCTCCACGATGGGCTGGCCCGCGCAGGCCAGCGGGATCGTGTGCCGGCGGCTGCCGGTCAAGGTGGTGGACCGGCTGGCGCCCTACATCGAGCGGGCGGGGGTGCCGGACCTGTCGGAGTACGGCCTGCCCCGGCCCGAACACGGCCTGTACTCGCGGGTGCTGGAGGGCGCCATCCCGGTCCAGGACGTCGGGCTGGTCAAGGCGGTGCTGGCGCGGGAGGTGCGAACCGGTCGCCGCCGTCGAGGAGTTCGACGGGGGCACGGTGCGGCTGGCGGACGGCTCGGAGATCGAACCGGACGCGGTGATCGCCGCCACCGGCTACCGGCGCGGGCCTGGAAGGGCTGGTCGGCCACCTCGGCGTGCTCGACGGCCGCGGGCGGCCGGTGGTGCACGGGGCGCAAGACGCCGCCGGGTGCGCCCGGGCTGTACTTCACCGGCTTCACCAACCCGATCAGCGGGATGTTCCGCGAGATGGCGATCGACGCGGGCCGGATCGCCCGCTCGGCGGCCCGGCGGTGAACGCCGGTGACCGGCCGGCGGCCCGAGGTCTGCGCGTCACTCGGGCGAGTGGAGCCGGCCCGTCGCGGAACCGGTAGCGGATGGCCGGGGCGTTCACCCGGTGACCGCCAACGCGGGCCCGGCGACCGGCCGGTGGCGGACCACCAGGGACATCAGCGCGGCCACCGCGCACAACGCACCGGAGGAGTACCAGACGACGTCGTACGAACCGAGCGCGTCCCGCGCGACACCGCCGAGGTAGGCGACCAGGGCCGCCCCGATCTGGTGCGCCGCGAGCACCCAGCCGAAGACGATCGCGCTGTTCTCGCCGTAGTGCTCACGGCACAGGGCGATGGTCGGCGGCACGGTGGCCACCCAGTCGAGGCCGTAGAAGACGATGAACAGCAGCATCGAGCGGATGGATGCTGTCCGAGAACAGCATCGGGAGGAACATCAACGACAGTCCGCGCAGCCCGTAGTAGATCGCGAGCAGCCGCCTCGGCGACAGGCGGTCGGTGAACCAGCCCGAGGCCACCGTGCCCGCGATGTCGAACGACCCCGATGACGGCGAGCAGCGACGCCGCGGTGGTGACGGGCAGCCCGTGGTCGTGGGCGGCGGGCACGAAGTGGGTCTTCACCAGGCCGTTGGTGGACGCGCCGCAGATCGCGAACGCGCCGGCCAGCAGCCAGAAGGTACCGCTGCGCGCCGCCTCCCCCAGCGCCCGCAGCGCCCGTCCCGCCGCGCCCGTGACCGGTGCGGGCTTGGGGGTGAACTCCGGTGCCCCGTAGGCGGACAGCCCGACGTCCGCGGGGTGGTCGCGCAGCAGCAGCCAGACGAACGGCACGACGGCGAGCGCCGCGCAGGCCACGACGGCGGCGGCCGGCCGCCAGCCGTGGTGCTCGGTGATCCAGGACAGCAGCGGGAGGAAGACCAGTTGGCCGGCCGCGCCCGCCGGCGGTGAGGATGCCGGTGACCAGGCCGCGGCGGGCGACGAACCAGCGGTTGGTGACGGTCGCGGCGAAGGCGAGCGCCATCGAGCCGCTGCCCAGGCCGACCAGCACGCCCCAGCACAGGACGAGTTGCCAGATCTGGGTCATGAAGACGGTCAGTCCGGCGCCGAGCGCGATGGTGAGCAGCGCGCAGGCGACGACCCGCCGGATGCCGAAACGGTCCATCAGGGCGGCGGCGAAGGGCGCCGTCAGCCCGTACAGCGCGAGGTTGATCGACACCGCGAGGCCGATCATGCCGCGCGACCAGCCGAACTCGCTGTGCAGCGGGTCGATGAGCAGTCCGGGCAGGGAGGCGAAGGCGGCGGAGCCGATGATCGTCACGAAGGTGACGGCCGCGACCATCCAGGCACGGTGCACCCGCGGGCGCGGGCGACGGCCGGCTGCCGAGCGGTCCGGAGCGGTCGGCGGGCGCGGGAGCTTGAGATGTCTGTGTCACGCTGCTCGGTCTCCGGGGGCTGTCAGCGGCGGCGAGTGGCCCGAGGGCCGGGGTGATGCGAGGTGCATCGGACCATGGATCGGGCCATGGTTGATCCGCAGGGTACTTCGTTGCCGTTGGCGTTGCAGTCCGCAGCCGCCGTGCGCCCACGCGGCGGCCCGGCGCGGGTCCGGCGGCGGGATCAGCAAGCGATCAGGAGGAGATCGGGGAGACCGGTCGGGATCAGGTGAGGACGGCGGAGCGGTCGACCTCGCACCAGATCTGCTTGCCGGCGCCTTCGGGGTGCCAGCCCCATCGGTCGGCGAGTCCGTCGACCAGTTCCAGGCCACGGCCGCCGGTCTCGTCACGCAGCGCGTGCCGGGGTGCGGGCGGCATCTCGCTGGTGTCGGCGACCTCGACCCGGACGGGGTCGGCGGGAGTGATGGGGAAGAGCATGCGCAGGACCGCGGGGCAGCCGGTGTGGACCACGGCGTTGGTCACGAGTTCCGAGATGAGCAGGAGCAGCGTCTCCGCCACCGGCTCGTCGGCCCCTATGCCGGACCCGACCAGTCGCGAGCGAGCCCAGCGGCGGGCTCGGCCGACCTCCGCGGGGTCGATGCCGACCTCCATTTGCACCTGAAGCATCTGCACTGCTCACACCATCCGAACCGGCCGGCACGACGCCAGACGCCTGCCCGAGATCACCGTGCGTGACGTCAGTGTCACACAGCATGATCTACCGTCAGTCACCCCGACAAGCGCTGCGGGCTTCCGCCCGCGCACCGGGGCAGTGGTGCCGCGAACCGTGCGGCGCTGCCGGTCAGGGGATGCGCAGTCAGGCATGAAGCCCGCCCGGACCAACCGGGCGGCGCTGTCGGAATGCCTGGAACGTACGCACACCCGATGGAGCGTACCCGAGGACAAGCCCGACTCCACGGCGTAACAAGTCACGCTCCGGACACAACACCGTGCGGACGCTCCGTAGTCGGCGCGGCCTCTCTCATCCACTCTACCGATAAGCCGTAAAAGCCCTATAAGGTGCACTTCCGCACGAGCGGAGCGGCCCTACTCCGGTATCCCGGCGAAGAGATCCGTCTCCGGACAGCGGGCCGGGACCCGGGACGCGGCCAGGACGTAGTCCTCGGTGGGCCACAACCTGCGTTCGAGCTCGCGCGGGTGGGCGAAGAACGGGTTGTCCGGGGCCGCCTGGGTGGCATGGGCGCGGAACGCCCGGTCGCGGGTGGCGAAGTGGTCGGCGCAGTGCACCCGGGTGGTCGGGTCCAACTCGGGCGCCCACTGCGGCCACGCGTCGAGCACCTCGCCCATCGACGACGGCACCCCCTCGGCGGCCATCCCGCGGTGCAGCGTCGCGAACCACTCCCGGGAGAAGGAGACCAGGTAGTAGAGCTTCAGCGGCTGCCAGGCCGGACCGGCGGCAGGGAAGCGCTCCGCGTCCCCCGCCGCGTCGAACGCCTCCACCGCCACTTTGTGCGTCATCACATGGTCGGGGTGGGGATAGCCGCCCGAGGGGTCGTAGGTGACGACGACCTGCGGGCGGATCTCGCGTATGGCCGCCACCAGCCGGCCCGTCGCGGTCGGCAGGTCCTGCCGGGCGAAGCAGCCGTCGGGCAGCGGCTCGCCGTCCGCGGGCAGCCCCGAGTCGGTGAAGCCGAGGAAGCGCTGCCGGACGCCGAGCACGGCCGCCGCCTCGGCCATCTCCCGACGCCGCAGCGCCGGGAGATCGGCCCGCACCCGCGGGGTGTCCAGCAGCGGATTGAGCACGTCTCCGCGCTCGCCGCCGGTGCAGGTCACGACGGTCACCTCCACGCCTCGCGCGGCGTAGTGGGCCAGCGTGGCCGCGCCCTTGCTCGACTCGTCGTCGGGGTGGGCGTGCACAGCCATCAGCCGGAGCGTCATCTCGGGCCTCCTTTTCGGATCTGCCAGCTTGGGGCCTTTTTTGGGTCTGACATAAATTTAGGTCGAGACCCAAGTCGATCCGTCAAGGACATTTTTAGGTCCGACCCAGTAATGTCGGACGCATGGCGCAGCTCCGCGAGTTGAAGAAGCAGCAGACCCGGCAGGCGATCACCCACGCGGCCACCGCGCTGTTCATGGAGCGGGGCTTCGAGGAGACGACGATCGCGGAGGTCGCGGCGGCCGCCGGCGTCGCCAAGATGACGGTGACGAACTACTTCCCGAGGAAGGAGGACCTGTTCTTCGACATGCACGACGAGGTGATCCTCGGCCCGGCCCGCGCCTTCGCCGACCGCGCGCCCGGCCGCTCCGCGCTGGACGCGGTGCGCACGGACTGCCTGCGGGCCGTCGAGCGGCAGGACCCGCTGCTGGGCTGGACCGACCCCGGTTTCACCCGGCTCATCGACCGCAGCCCGGTGCTGCGCGCCCGGCTGCGGGAGATCTTCGACCACCAGGAGCAGGCGCTGTCGGTCGTGCTCGCCGAGGACGTCGGCGCCGACCCCGACGCCTTCGAGCCGCGGCACGCGGCGGCTCAGCTCAGCACCGTGCTGCGGCTGCTGTGGGACGAGGCGCAGCGCGCGGTGCGCCGCGGGGACACCCGGGAGGAGACGTTCGCGCTGCTGGACCGTACGGCCAGGGGCGCCTTCGCCCGGCTGGAGCCGTCGCTGTCCGGCTACGGGGTGCGCGCCGCCTGATCGCGTCCGGGCCGCCGAGGCCCGTGGGAAGCGTGGACCGCGGGCCGCAGGCTCCTACTCGTGCCCGGTGACTCAGGCGGACATCGGGCGGGCGGTGTCGTCGGTGGCCGCCTCCAGGTCGGGGAAGACCTCGAAGAGCCTGCGCACCCCGAGCGCGGCCAGCACCCGGTTGACGTGCGCCTCGCCGCCGTAGCCCGGGCTCTGCCCCTCGTCGGCCGCGACCGAGGCGCCGGCGACCGCCGGTCCGTCGTCGGGGAGCACGATGCGCAGCCGCCCGGCGCAGGAGCGCATCAGGCGGCGGGCGCCGATGAGGACGCCCACTCCGCTGGAATCGCAGAAGCGCACGCCGGCCAGGTCGAGGACCAGGCTGCGGCGCCCTTCGGCCACCGCGTCGTGCACCTTCTGGCGGACCGCCGGCGAAGAGATCAGGTCCATCTCACCCGTGACCGTCACCACCACCCAGCCGTCCCGCTCGGCCTGGGTCACCAGCACCGGTTCCCACCTCGCCTCGCCGTCGACTTCGGATGTGCCATTCGTACGACCCTATGCCCGATCCCCGTCGTAACCCTGCAATCTTCCGGTCACACCCGCATAACAGACCGCCAAAAGCGGTCACACCTGGTGCCAGGTTGGTGCAAAGCGGAGTACGCCGCGCCGGGCGACCGGTACCGTCGGAGGCAAGGCATTCGGACATGGCGAACCCACCCGGTCACGGTCGGTGTTCACCGGTGGGACGAGGCAAGGGGGCCGGGCGATGGCAACACCCGCACCGCCGCGCTGGGACCGCAAGATGCAGCAGAGGCTGGCCAGGGGCGAGGAAGCCGCGCTCGGCGAGCTGTACGACCGCTACGCCTCCTTGGTGCACAGCCTCGCCCACCGGGTGCTCGACGACGACGACGGCGGCGGACCAGATCACCCGCGAGGTGTTCGGCTACATCTGGGAGAACCCGGACGCCTATGACGCCAAGTACGGTTCGCTGCGGTCGTGGATGGCCGCGCTGACACAGCGGCACGCGGTGCACCGGCTGCGGCAGTACGAGAAGCGCGGCCGGTCCAGTCCGGACGAGGTGGAGGCGAAGGTGCGCGAGGCGAACACCGCGGCGCGCGCCGACTTCATCGTCACCTCGATGCCCGCACCGCTGCGCAAGGCGCTCGAACTCGCCTACCGGGAGCGGCTGGACTACCGCGAGGCGGCGGCCGGACTCGGGGTGAGCGAGGACGAGGCGCGGCGCAGGCTGCGGCTGGGCCTGCAACTGCTGTCGACGGCCATGGAGCCGGGCGACCAGCCGGACTCCCCCTGCGACCAGCGCGGTCATTGGGGCCGACGGTGAACGGCGGACCGGGTTCCCGCGGCGGGGATCTGCCGCCCGGCGACGACGACGGGAACCGTCCCCGTATCCCGTCGCAGCGCGAGCAGTACGGCGCGGCCGACGACCTGCCGCTCGCCCCGCCGCCGGCCGCGCCGCCGCAGACGCCGCAGCCTCCGTCCCAGCGCCTGCTGCGGCCGGACCCGCCGTCCGGCCTGATACTGCCCGCGCCGGCCGACCGGCCGGCCTACGACCACGGCACCTTGAAGTCGCTGCTGGGCGCCTGGGCGCTGACGGCCTGTTCGCAGGACGAGACGGTGGCCCTGGAGGTGCACCTGACGGAGTGCGCGGCCTGCGCCGACGAGGCGCTGCGGCTGCGGGACGCGGTGGGGCTGCTGCACCAGGAGGAGCCGCTCGACCTCGATCCGCTGCTGCGGGCCCGGGTGCTGGAAGGCTGCCTCGGCCGCCGTCCGGCCCGTATCCCGGTGCCGGAGTGGGCCGGCCCCTACGACGCGGAGACCGCCCGGCTCGACGCGCTGCTGCGCGACCTGGGCGACGGCTACTGGAAGGAGCCGGTTCGCCTCCAGTGGTTCGACGGCGCCCCCAAGTCGCAGGAGTACACCGTGGGCCAGGTCATAGCCCACCTGACCGCGGTGGACAGCCTCCTGGCCAGGGCGCTGGGCCTGTCGGCGGAAGGCGTCGACCCGGCGGACCCGGCCGGGACGTGGGGCGGCCGCCTCGCGCGGCGCGGCCAGGGCCCCGCGGACCGACCTGCCCGTCGACCCCTGGGAGCGTACGGTCGCCCACTGGGCCGAGCAGCAGCACCTGCCGGGCGAGGCGCTGCGCTCGCAGTGGCGCGAGCACAGCCACCATTTGGTGCGCACGGTCTCCTTCGCGGGGCGCGGG
Organism: uncultured Actinomycetota bacterium; assembly: GCA_963820715.1. Lineage (GTDB taxonomy): Bacteria > Actinomycetota > Actinomycetes > Streptomycetales > Streptomycetaceae > Actinacidiphila. The sequence continues at coordinate 234,267 of CAWGAU010000023.1, forward strand.
GTGGCCGGGATCGACGTCGACCACGGCGGGTTCTCGCTGCCGCTGCGGGACGCCTTCGTGGACCGGGCGTTCGAGTGCTGGATGCACGCGAGCGACATCGCCGACGCGGTCGACTACCCGTACGGTCCGCCCGCGCCCGGCCATCTGCACCGGATGGTCGACCTGGCTGGCGCGGCTGCTGCCCGGCGCGCTGGCCAGGCGGCGCAGGGACGGACTGACCACGACCACCGGGCGGTTGGGCGCGGTGGACCGCCCCGGCCGTTCGCTGCGGCTGGAGATCGAGGGCGACGGCGGCGGTGACTGGTACGTGCCGCTGGACTCGCCGGGCGCGTCGGCCACCGAGGACGGCATGGTCGCCCATGTGGCGATGGACAGCCTGGAGTTCTGCCAGCTGACCGCGGGCCATGTGGCGCCGGAGCGCACGGCCGCGGGCCAGCTCGGCGACCGGGCGGTCATCCGGGACGTGCTCTACGCGGCGGCGTCGCTCTCGCGTCTGTAGGGACGCGGCCCGCAACGACGCCGAGGACGGGTGAGCGCGATCCGCGTCCTCGGGCGGGCGGTAAGGGCCTCGGCCCAAGCAGGCGCGCCCCTTACGCGAAGACCACGGTGCGGCGCCCGTTCAGCAGCACCCGGTGCTCGCTGTGCCACTTCACGGCGCGTGCCAGCGCCTGGCACTCCACGTCCCGGCCGATGGCCACCAGGTGCTTCCGGGGTGACCTCGTGGCCCACCCGCTCGACCTCCTGCTCGATGATCGGCCCCTCGTCGAGGTCGGCCGTCACGTAGTGCGCGGTGGCGCCGATGAGCTTGACGCCGCGGTCGTGCGCCTGGTGGTACGGCTTGGCGCCCTTGAAGCTCGGCAGGAAGGAGTGGTGGATGTTGATGATCCGGCCCGACAGCTTGGAGCACAGGTCGTCGGAGAGCACCTGCATGTAGCGGGCGAGGACGACGAGTTCGACGCCTTCGCTCTCGCACGATCTTCAGCAGTCGCGCCTCGGCCTCGGCCTTGGTGTCGCGGGTGACCGGGATGTGCTCGAAGGGCACGCCGTACGACCCGACGAGCTCGCGGAAGTCGGTGTGGTTGGAGACGACGGCGGCGACCTCGACCGGCAGCGCGCCGATGCTCGCGCGGAAGAGCAGGTCGTTGAGGCAGTGGCCGAACCTGCTGACCATCAGGACGATCCGCATCCGCTCCTCGGAGGGGTGGATGTGCCAGTCCATGCGGTACGCGCCGCCCACCGCGGCGAAGCTGGCCCGCAGCTTGTCGGCGGTCACCTCGGGTTCGGCGGAGAAGTGCACCCGCATGAAGAACAGCCCGGTGTCCTGGTCGCCGAACTGCCGGCTGTCCACGATGTTGCAGCCGGTCATGAAGAGGTAGCTGGAGACCGCGTGCACGATGCCCTGCTTGTCGGGGCACGACAGCGTGAGGACGTACTGCGTGGGCGGCTGCGGCTGCTGTTCGTTCACGCCGTCAGCCTCGCACACCGGCGGCCGCGTACGCGGCCGTGTCCAGCGGCCGGAACGCCTGTCCGGCCCCCGGGGGCCGGACAGGGTCCGGGAAGCCCTCAGCGCGGCCCTGGGCGGCCGTACGGGCCGTGCGGGGTCGCCGCCGGGGCCGCGGCGGCTGCCGGAGGCGCGTCAGGGCGCCGCCACCGTCCGGTTGTAGATCGCCAGCACCTCCAGCGACCGCGGCTGCGTGTCCGGGTCGTCCCCGTCCGCCGCGGCCATCCGTACGTGCGCCTCGCGCGCGGCCCGTACGGCCTCGGGCCACGCGGGGTGGTCGAGGTACGCCACGACGGGCGCGTCCGCGCCGACCTGGTGCAGGATCTTCAGCACCCGCAGCACGGCGACGTCGACGAGCGCGGCCTCCTGGGCGTCGCGGAAGATCGTGCCGACGTACTTCTCGGCGGACCAGTTGTCGAGCCAGGTGTCCTCGACCAGACGGTAGACGGCGTCGGTGACGTCGCCGTATCCCTCGCGCCCGGTGCGCCAGACGTCCATCTGGAACCCCGGGTCGCTGATCATGTGCAGCGCCGAGCGCACATTGCTGCGCCAGCGCCACCACGGCATGTCGTTGAGCGGCATGCCCCCCATCGTGGAGGAGTGGCGGGCGCGACGGGAAGACTTCTCCGAACCTTGCACGGTTCGCAATCGTACGCAGTCGAACACCAGCACCTGTAATTCACCTGAAAGTGACCCCCCGTTGGTACGCGGTCACCCCGGCGTTGGCGCCGAGCAGGAATCTTCCGATGACATGACTGAACGGCGAGTGCGCACGGTACGTCGAGCCGTCGTCCCGCTGCTGGCCGCATCCGCGCTGGTCAGTGGCTGCGGTGTGCTTCCGGGGAGCGCGGGGGGCTCCCCGGCGCCCATCGTCGTGATGACCTGGGCACCGACCGGCACCAACGCCACCAACATGCCGGGCATGCCGGCGATGGCCAAGGCGATCGAGAGCTACGTCAACGACCAGGGCGGGCTGGACGGCCGCAAGCTGAAGGTGCTCACCTGCAACGAGCGCAACGACGCCGTCGCCGTCACCGACTGCGCGCAGCAGGCGGCCGACGCGAAGGCGCGTGGCGGTGGTCGGCTCCTACAGCGAGGAGGGCAGCAGTTTCATCTCCGCGCTGGAGGCCGACGACATCCCGTACATCGGCGGGTACGGCATCACCGAGGACGAGTACCAGAGCGTGATGTCCTATCCCGATCAACGGCGGGCTGCCCGCGCTGCTGGCCGGCAGCGGTCTGCAACTGGCGCAGACCTGCAAGCGGGTCACCCTGGTGCGGCCGGACTCGATCACCGGGGACCAGTTCCCGATCTTTCTCGACCAGGGGCTCAAGACCGCCGGCCGGCAGCCGGTGCGCGACCTGCTCACCAAGGACGACGCGAACGACTACACCGGCATCGCCGCACAGGCGGTCGGGGACGACCGCTCGTCCTCCTGCGTGTCCGCGGTGCTCGGCGACCACACCAGCACCTTCTTCGACGCCTTGCGCCGGTCCGGCGACCAGCAGCCGAGGGTGCAGCTCTCCTCGGTGATCGGCAGCGTGCAGCAGGCGGTGGTGGACGCCAGCGGCGGCCCGCAGAGCCCGCTGGAGAGCGCGCGCATCACCGACTGGTACCCGCCGGCGTCCGACCCCAGGTGGGACGAGATGAAGTCGGTCGTCAAGAAGTACGCCTTCGGCGACGACTCGATCGACGTCGCCGACCCCGGGGCGCAGACCACCTGGATCGCCTACGAGGTGTTCACCAAGGTGGTGCGGGCCATGGGCGCCAAGGCCGAGCATCGACGCGGACAGCCTGCAGAAGGCGCTGAACAGCACCTCGAAGCTGTCGACCGGCGGCCTGACCCCCGACCTGGGCTGGACGGACGCCGACATGCTCGGCGTCCCCGAGCACCCTCGGATGGTCAACACCAAGGTCGTGTACCAGGTGGTGCGCGACGGGCGGCTGGTGCAGGCCCGGCCCGGCTTCGTGGACCTCACCAAGACGCTCAGGCCGACCTCCTACGCGCCGCTGGGCTGACCGGTCCGGTGCCGCACCGGCTACCCGGGCACCTTTGGCGGCCGGGCAGCCGGATGGACACGGCGGCGTGCCCAACGCCCGCGCGCTAGAGCTGGCTGTACTGCCGCTCGGTGAGGCCGTACTGCTTGGCGATGGTGTTCCAGAGCTTGACGGCGCGCTTCTTCTGGATGGTGGCCGTGCCGCTCTCCCGGTTGGCGGCCTGCGTCTCCTGGGTGATCCGCGCGTGGCCGCCGTGGCACACCTTGGGGTTGCTCTGCGCCTGGCCGGCCCAGTTCGCGTAGTGGGCGTCGGCGGCGGAGGACGCCTGCCACGCCTTGGTGAGGGCGTCGGTGAGGTCCGCGTGGTCGGGCAGCTTGTCGACGGTGAGGGTGCCGAGCTTGGTGACCAGGGCCTTGCGCTGGGCGGCCGCGGTGTTCAGGTCGCTCGCCGCGGTGGGCAGCTTGTTGCAGCCCTTGATCGACTCGACGGCGCTCACCACCGAGCTGCGGCTGGTGTCGCTGGTGCTGAGCAGCGCGTCCAGGGCGCTCGCCTGCTGCTTGACGGCGTCCGAACCGGCCGAGGCGCCGGAGCCGGAGGCGCCCGCCGACGGCTGGGCGGAGCTCTTGTCTGCCGTGTTCGCGGTCTTGTCGCCGCCGCCACCGCCGTTGAGCAGCCCGCCGACGACCAGGCCGGCCACCACGCACCCGGCGACGACGATGCCGATCAGCACCTTGGGCGACATCTTGCGGCGCCCCGCGCCGCCGTCCCCGTCGTCGTAGGCGTACTGCTGGTCGTAGCCCTGGTCGTAGCCCGGCGGGTAGCCGCCCTGCTGCTGGCCGTAGGGCTGCGCGGGCTGCTGGCGGTCCGGCGGCTGGATGATGCGCGGCCGCATCGGCGCCGGGCTCGGCACGTCGTTGCGGAAGAGGTGGTCGTAGTCGCTGTCGTGGGCCGGGCTGGGCTGCTGCTGCTCGTAGCCGTCTGCCCCCGGGTACCCCTGGCCGCCGTAGGAGTCCTGGTCACCGAAGGACTGCGGGCCGCCGCCCTGGCCGCCGTAGCCCTGCTGCTCGTAGCCGCCCTGCTGCCCGTACGGCTGCTGCTGGTCGTAGCCGGGGCCGCCGTGCGGGTCCTGGCCGTGCTGGTCCTTGAAGAAGTGGCAGGGCCTGGGTGGCCTCCGCGGCGGGCGGCTCGGGCGCGTGGCCCCCGGGCGGCGCCTGGGGCGGTATGGGCGGTCGGGGCGGCAGGCCGGCGCTCTGCGGCCCGGGCTGGGGCGGCAGGTGGCCGGCCGGGTTGCCGCCGGGGTAGGGCGGCAGCATCTGGGTGGCGTCGGCGATCGGGGCCGCGGGCAGGCCCTGCGGGTGCGCTCCCGGGTACGGCGGCAGCATCTGCGTGGCGTCGGCGATCGGGGCCGCGGGAGCCGCCGGACGGGCCGCGGGGGCGGGCAGGCCCTGCGGGTGCGCGCCCGGGTAGGGCGGCAGCATCTGCGTGGCGTCGGCGGGCTCCTGGGCCTGCTCGGGCGCGCCCCAGGGACTGCCGCCCGCGGGCTGGACGTGCTCGCCGTAGCTCTGCGGCTGCTGGACCTGCGCAGGCTGGTGCCCCGCGGGGATTACGACGCCCCGGTACGCTTCCGGCGAATCCTCGCCGCGTCCGCTGCTGTCCATCGCCGCCCACTCCCGCCTCAGCCTGCCCATTCGGAACCGTCGGCCAACGCTACCGGGTCGGGCCGAACCCGGACCACGCGTCAGAACCGGTGAGCGTCACCTCACACCTGGCGGGCACCGCCGGTGCGGGTACGCGGCCCGGTCCCGCCGGGCCTGCCCAGCACTTTGACGGCCGGGTGGGGGCGGGGTGTCGGTCCGGTAACGATTCGGTGCGGGGCGGCGGTTGGCCCTCGGTATTCGCCCTCAGGCCGCCTCCAGTTCGCCGAGGCGGGCGTCGAACTCCCGCACCACCGGTTCCGCCGCGAAGGGCTCCAGGCGGCGGCGGAAGTCGTCCAGGTACTCCGCGCCGCGGTTGGATCGCAGGCCCGACAGCAGGGTGACGGCCTGGGCGCCGCTGTCGCAGGCCGCGTCCAGCTCGCGCTGCTGCACCTGGGCGTCGGCGAGCAGCAGCAGGTCGATGGCCCGGCGCCGGGTGCGGGTGGGCGGGTGCGCGGCCAGCGCCTCCTGGGCGCGGCGGGCGGCGGGCTCGGCCTGGCCCAGGTCCCGGTGGCAGTGCGCGAGTTCGTCGGCCAGGTAGGCGTGGTCGAAGTGGGCGATCCAGGACGGGTCGTCCTCCGGCTGCGACCTGCCCATGGCGTCGAGGGAGAATCCGGCGACGGTGGTGAAGGTGCGGGCGTCGCCGAGCAGCGCGTGCCCGCGGGCCTCGGCGGCGTAGAACATCGCCTCGGCGGTGGGGGTGACCTGGCCGCGGGCGCCCTCCTGGGCGGCGCGGGCGAGTTGGGCGATCTCGCGCGGGTTGCCGAGCGAGGCGGCGAGGTGGCTCATGGAGGCGGCGAGGATGTAGCCGCCGTAGGCGCGGTCGCCCGCCGCCTGGGCGAGCCGGAGCGCCTGGATGTAATAGCGCTGGGCGAGGCCGGGTTGGCCGGTGTCGACCGCCATGTAGCCGGCCAGTTCGGTCAACCGGGCGACGGCGGAGAACAGTTCGCGGCCCACGCCCTCGCGGTAGCTGCCCGCGAGCAGCCCGGAGACCACGCTGTTGAGGTAGTGCACGACGACCGGGCGGACATGGCCGCTGCCGAAGCGGTGGTCGAGTTCGGTGAGCGCCTGGGTGGTGGCCTTGACCGCCTCGACGTCCGACATGCCCACCCTGGAGCCGCCGTTGCGCGCCACACCCTGGTCGGGGCGGGTGATCAGCCAGTCCCTGCTGGGCTCGACCAGCGCCGAGGCGGCGACGGTGGAGCCGGTGAGGAAGTCGCGGCGGCCGACGTCGCTGCGCCACAGCTCGCAGACCTGCTCGATGGCGCCGAGCACGGTCGGCGCGAAGTGCAGGCCGATCCCGGTGGCCAGATTGCGGCCGTTGGCCATGCCGATCTCGTCGATGGACACCGCGCGGCCGAGCTTGCGGCCCAGCGCCTCGGCGACGACGGCCGGGGCGCGGCCGCGCGGCTGCTGCCCGCGCAGCCAGCGGGCCACGGACGTCTTGTCGTAGCGCAGGTCGAGGCCGTGCTCCGCCCCGCACATGTTGACCCTGCGGGCGAGTCCCGCGTTGGAGCAGCCGGCCTCCTGGATGAGTGCCTGGAGTCTTTCGTTCGGCTGCCGCGCCACGAGTGGTCGTGCGGCCATCGGTTCCCCCTCCTCGGACGTCGAGGTCGTCCTTCCCACCCGGATGCCGATAAACCCCGTATTGGCGGCAATTCACCCGCACCGGGCGGCTGGTGGCCCGGTCGCGGATACCCGCCGGGCCCTTGCCCGATGACTACCCGCCACGCGGTGCCGGGTGCCCGTCACGCGCCCCCGGGAGTGCATCCGTGCGCCCGGCATGACCCGCGGCCGGGGTGGCGGGGCCGGACCCGTAACCCGTGCGGGCGAGGACAGTTGTGCAGCGCGTGGAAGAGACGCTCGCAGTTCCGCGGCAGTTCACCGGCCCGCAACTGCTCGACACGGCGGTCCGGTACGCGGAGGAACGGCACTGGGAGGTGCTGCCCGGCACCTGGCTGGAGGTGGGGGCGGGGGGCGCACCGCGCTGTTCGTGCGCCTCGGCCGCCTGCCCGGCCCCCGGCGCCCACCCGACCAGGCCCGACTGGGCCACGCAGGCCAGCGGCAGCGCCTCCGAGGTGCGCAGGATGTGGCAGCGGCAGCCGCGGTCCTCGGTGCTGCTGCCCACCGGGCGCACCTTCGACGTGATCGACGTGTCGGAGAGCGCGGGCTTCCACGCGCTGGCCAGGATGGAGCGGCTGCGGGTGCCGCTGGGGCCGGTGATCTCCACGCCCGGCCCGCCGGCTGGCCTTCTTCGTGCTGCCGGGCGCCGCCGCGAAGGTGCCGGAGCGGCTGGGCGGCGGGCCGGAGGGCGCGCTCGACCTGGTGGTGCGCGGCGGCGGGGACTGGGTGGTCGCCCCGCCGACCCGGATGGGCGCGGGCGGCTGCGCGCAGTGGGCCCAGCGGCCGACCGCGGCCAACCGCTGGCTGCCGGACGCCGTGGAGGTGCTCGGCCCGCTCGCGTACGCCTGCGGCCGGGAGGCGGCGGACGCCCGCGCGGCTCGCTGAACCGCCCCGGCCCGCCCGGTCCCACCGGTCCGACCGCGCGGGGCCCGCTGTCCCGGAGCGGGACTTTTCCACAGGCCCGCCCCGGTTCGATCGTCACTGTCAGTGGCCGCACGTACAGTGGCATTGCGTACGGTGAAGTGCGCGCCACCGGACCGGCGGCGCGCACGGCAGGGCACGGGACGGGGAGAGGTGCCGCGCGATGGGCAAGGCGCAGGAGCGGGAGAAGGACGGCGGCCGCGCACCGCTGCCGCGCTACGGCGCGTCAGAAGCCGCGGAGCGGACCGGGCCGCCGCCCGCGGTGCGGGTGCGCGGGCTGTGGAAGCGCTTCGGCGAGCAGGTCGCGGTGGCGGGCATCGACCTGGAGCTGCCGTCCGGCCGGTTCGCCGGGCTGGTGGGGCCGAACGGGGCGGGGAAGACCACGACCCTGTCGATGGTGACGGGGCTGCTGCGCCCCGACGACGGCCTGGTGCAGATCGTCGGCCGGGACGTGTGGACCGACCCGGTGGCGGTGAAGTCCAGGATCGGGGTGCTGCCGGAGGGGCTGCGGCTGTTCGAGCGGCTGTCGGGGCGCGAACTGCTCACCTTCACCGGCCGGTTGCGCGGCCTGCCCGCCGAGGAGGTGGAGCTGCGCGCCACCCAACTGCTGGACGTGCTGGACCTGTCCGGCGCGCAGCGCAAGCTCGTCGTCGACTACTCCACGGGCATGCGCAAGAAGATCGGACTGGCCGCGGCCCTGCTGCACAACCCCGAAGTCCTCTTCCTGGACGAGCCGTTCGAAGGCGTCGACCCGGTCTCCGCGCAGGTGATCCGCGGAGTGCTGGAGCGCTACACGGCCACCGGCGGCACGGTCGTGTTCTCCTCGCACGTGATGGAGCTGGTGGAGAGCCTGTGCGACTGGGTCGCGGTGATGGCCGCGGGCCGGATCGTCGCGCACGGCCCGCTGGCGCAGGTGCGCGGCTCCGCCGACACCCTCCAGGACGCCTTCCTGTCGCTGGTGGGGGCGGACCGCGGCAGCGGCAGCGGCCTGGACTGGCTGGGCGGGGGCCCGCGATGACCACCGCGGGGCCGCTCACCGCGGACCCGGCGCGGTCCGGCCCGGCGCCGGGCCGCGCGCCCTCGGTGACCGGCACCTTCGTGCGGCTCAAGCTCGCGGTGATGCGCAACGGACTGCGGCAGACCCGGGGCCGCGCGGTCAGCTGGTGCGTCGGCGTCGCCTTCGCGATGCTCTACGCACTCGGGAACGGCGCGGGGATGATCGCCCTGCGGCAACAACGAGTACGCGCCCGCCGCGGCCGTCACCATGGCCGTGGTGCTCGCCTTGGGCTGGGCGGTGATGCCGCTGTTCTTCTTCGGCGGCGACGACACCCTGGACCCGACCCGGCTGGCGATGCTTCCGCTGCGCCCGCGCCCGCTGATCACGGCCCTGATGACGTCCTCGCTGGTCGGCGTCGGCCCGCTGTTCACGCTGCTGGTCGCGAGCGGCTCGGCCGTCGCGGTGGCGCACGGCGCCGCGGCGGCCGTCGTCGCCGTGCTCGCGGTGGCGCTGCTGCTGCTCACCTGCGTGGCGCTGTCCCGGGCGGTCGCCGCGGCCAACACCCGGCTGCTGACCAGCCGCAAAGGGCGCGACCTGGCGCTGCTCAGCGGCCTGTTCGTCGCGGTCGGGGCCCAACTGCTGAATCTGGCCCTGAGTTCGCTCTCCTCCCACCACGGCCTGCACCGGGTCACCTCGGTCACCTCGGTGCTGCGCTGGGTCCCGCCGGCCTCGGCCGTGGACGCGGTGCGGTCGGCCTCCCAGGGGTCGTACGGGGTGGCGGCGGCGCAACTGGCGCTCACCGCGCTGGCCTTGGCGCTGGTGCTGCGCTGGTGGCACCGCAGCCTGGTCACGCTGATGATGTCGCCGGACTCCTCCACGCTCCAGGCGGCGCCGGACCGGGTGGAGCGCAAGGGCGGCGTCGCGCTCCTGGGCGCCGGCCCGGCTGCTGCCCCGGCGGTTCGCGCTCAGCCGGGCGGGCACCGTCCTGGAGCGGCAGTTCCGCTATGTGACGCGCGACCCGCGGCTGCGGGCGTCGTGGGCGACCGGGCTCGCGGTCGGGCTGCTGCTGCCGCTGGTGGCGGTGGTGCAGCACGGCTCGGTCTACCAGTGCCTGTGGACGGCGGGTCTGCTGGGCATGCAGATGTACAACCAGTTCGGCCTGGACGGCTCGGCGTTCTGGACGGTCGCGGCGACGCTGGCCACCCGGCGGGAGGCGGAGCAGGAACTGCGCGGCCGGGCGCTGATGCTGGGCGCGGTCGGCGCTGCCGTACGTCACGGTCGTCACCACCGCCACGGCGCTGCTGCTGGGCAGGACCGACGCGCTGGCCGAGGTCCTCGGGATGGCCTTCGCCTTCCTGGGCGCGCTGATAGCCACCGGCAGCTACGCCAGCGTGCGCTTCCCGTACCCGGTGTCGCAGGACAACCCGTTCGGGAACGCGGCGCCGGGCAACGGCACGCTGGTGCTGTTCAACGTCTTCGGCGGCACCTTGTGCGGCGCCGCGCTGTGCCTGCCGGTGCTGGGGCTCGACCTCGCCCTGCACCTGAGCGGCCGGCCCGGCCTGCTGTGGATACTGCTGCCGGTCGGCCTGGTCTACGGCGCCCTGGTCAGCGCCGCGGCGCTGCGCCTCACCGCTCCCCGGCTGCTGGACCGGCTCCCGGAGATCCTGGCCGCCGTCGCCAAGGGATGAGCCCGGGCTCGGTGCACCAGCCGAGCAGGCCGAGGACGGGCAGGGCGGCGCCGAAGCCGACGGCCGCGGTCCAGCCGCCGGCGTGATAGGCGTACGACCCCGCCTGCGATCCGATCGCGCCCCCGACGAAGAAGGTGGCCATGAAGGCGCTGTTGAGCCGGGCCCTGGCCTGGCCGTCGAGCTGGTAGACGACCTGCTGGCCCAGCACCAGGGTGGTCTGGGTGGCGGCGTCCAGGACGACGGCGGCCGCGCCGAGCCAGATCACGTGGTGCCGGCCGGCGCCGGCGAGTGCGAAGGCCAGCGCGGAGGCGACGAAGGCGACCGCGGTCATCGGCCGGACCAGGCCGCGGTCGGCCCACCGCCCGGCGAACGGCGCCACCAGCGCGCCGCCCGCCCCGGCGAGCGCGAACAGGCCGACCTGCCACTGGCGGTAGTCGAAGGGGGCGCTGGTCAGGACGAAGGAGATGGTGGTCCAGAAGGCGGAGAACGCGCCGAACATCGCCGCCTGGTACAGCGCCCGGCGGCGCAGTGGCGGGTGCACCCGCATCAGCCGGGCGGTGGAGCGCAGCAGCGCACCGTACGACAGGCGCGCGGCCTGGTCGGAGGGGGCGCGGCGGGGCAGCGCGGCACGCAGCACGAGGGTGAGGACGGCCATCAGCGCGGCGGAGGCGAGGTAGACGACCCGCCAACTGGTCGCGCCCGCCACCAGGCTGCCGAAGGTGCGCGAGAGCAGGATGCCGGTGAGCAGGCCGCTCATCACCTGCCCGACGACCCGGCCGCGGCTCTCGTCGGGCGCGAGGTCGGCGGCGAAGGGCACCAGGATCTGCACGACGACCAGGGTGGTGCCCGAGACGAAGGAGGCGACCAGCAGGACGGGGAAGCCGGGCGCGGTGCCGGCCACGACGAGGGCGCCGGTGGTGAGGGTGAGCAGCAGCGTGGCCAGGCGGCGCTTCTCGGTGACGTCGCCGAGCGGCACGAGCAGCAGCAGGCCGAGGGCGTAGCCGAGTTGGGTGGCCGTGACGAGGCTGCCCGCGGTGACCGCGGAGATGCCGAAGGTGTGCCGCAACTCGCTGAGCAGGGGCTGTGCGTAGTAGAGGTTCGCGACGGTCAGGCCGCAGGAGACGGCGAGCAGCACGACGAGGCCGCGCGGCGGCCCGGCGGCGGGCCCGGCGTCCGGTGCGGCCGTCCTGCCGTTGTCGGGGCGGGAGTTCGGGCCGGAGTTCGGGTCTGCGGAAGCCGGGTCTGCGGTGGAGCGCGCTGCCGGCGGGGGCGTGGGGCCGCCGAGTTCGGCGGGCTGGGGCATCGGTACCTCACGGAGGGTGGTGTGCGCCGGGTGGTGTGCGGAGACGCCGTCGTCCCACGGTCGAACCGGGTGAACTCGTTGGTTCGGCTGAACTGGCCTGACCGGCCGACCCGTTCGGCCTGATGACCGGTGGCCGGGTGACTTGGTTGTCGGGTGAACCTGTTTGACCGGTGCCGCTACGGTACCAGTCAAACCGGTTCCGGCAGTAGGGTTGCCGGATGACCGATCACGCCGTCCAGACCCGCTTCCGCGAGGGCGCGGGACGGCTGTGCCTGGATTTCGTACGGACCCTGCGGTATCGCGGGACGCCGCAGGCCACCGAGGAGTTGGCCGGACCCGAGGCGCTGGCGGCCTGGGTACGCCAGTGCGGGCCCTGCGGCCCGGCGCCGGCGGATCGGGCCGCCGTACCCGGGGCCGAGGAGGCCGGGCAGCTCACGAGCCGGCGGCTGCGGGACGCCCGGGAGTTGCGGGAAGCGGTCTACGCCCTGGTGGCGGCGGCGCTCGGCCCGCGGGGAGTGCGGGGCGCCGCGGCCGGCGACCGCGAACGGCTCAACCGGGCCGCCGCCGGGCCCGTGCCCGTGCCGCGGCTCGACCCGGACGGGCGGCTGGTGTGGGAGGCGGCCGACCCGGTGGCGGCGACCCTCGCGCTCATCGCCCGGGACGCGCTCGACCTGGCGACCTCGCCGGCGCTGCTCGATCGGGTCCGCCCGTGCGCCTCATCCGCCTGCGGCGCGCTGTTCCTCGATCACTCGCGCCCGGGCGCTCGCCGCTGGTGCTCCATGGATGTCTGCGGCAACCGGGCCAAGAAGGCCGCTCTTCGCGGTCGTTGACCCGCCCGAACCGGCCACCGGCTGGTGGTCCGGATTCCCGCCGTACGGGGCTGGGCCCGCAGCCCCGGTGCGCCCCGGGGGTCGGCTTGTCGCGCAGTACCCCGCACCCCCACAAACCGGCCGGTGATCCGGCGACATCACCGCAGGGGCTGGGCCCGCAGGCCCAGCCCGCCACCACCGCGGTCGGCCGCGCAGTTCCCCGCGCCCCAAAAAACCGGCCGGTCGGCCCAGGGCGCTGTCCCCGGGAAGGGCCTAGTTCGCGATGCTGCCCCGCCACGACGGCAGCAACTCGTCCAGGAGGGCCTCGACGCGCGGCGGGAGGCCGCGGGCGGAGCCGCTGACGGCGTGGCTGCGTTCGATCAGGGCGGCGGCCGCCGCTTCGAGCCGGCCCGGGTCGCCGGTGGCGTGGGTGGCGCGCAGGTAGGCGATCCACAGCCGTTCGTCGTTGGGCGCGACGGCCATGGCGGTCTCGACCGCGGCCACGGCCGCCTTCGGCTTGCCCGCGTCCAGGTGCAGCGCGCACAGCGCGAGCGCGATCTCCGCGACCAGCACCGGGTGCTGGGCGTCGACGATCTCGTGGCCGAGCCAGCCGTAGCGGCCCGGCGCCCGGTCCTCCAGCAGCCGCCCGCGCGCCAGCGACAGCGCGTCGGTGAGCAGCCGGCGGCGTGCGACCGGGTCGCCCGCGGCCTGCCCGTCGGTCGCCTCGTGGTGCAGCGTCTGGAGCACGTCCCAGTCGGAGACGACCGACGTGCTCAGCACGATCCGCCCGGTGGCGTCCAGCGACAGCCGCTCGCCGCCGTCCGGGTCGGTGCCCAGCCAGTCGCGCAGCCGGTCGATCAGCGCGTCCCGCACGTCCTCGGTGACGCCGCGCGGCCACAGCGCGGAGGCCAGCACCCGCGGGTGCACGCCCTCGCGGTGCAGGAGCAGCAGCGCCAGCGCCTCGTGCATCAGCGCGCTGCGCTCGGCGGCCGGCGCCTCGACGCCGACGACCTCGAACGGGCCGAGCAGCCGGGCGTACACCCCGGGGCGGCCCTGGTCGCTGAGGTCGACCAGGAAGGGCGGCGCGTCCGGGCCCGGGCCGCCGTCCTCCCCGCCCGCCTCGGCGAACAGCCGCAGCACCGCCTCGTACTGCGCCCTGGGCAGCATCTGCGCCTCCATGTCGAGGCCGAGCAGCGGCGCCAGCAGCCGCCCCTCGGCGGTGACTTCGAGTTCCCACGCGGCGCCCGGCAGGTCGGTCCGGCTGGAGCCGACCAGGTAGCCGATGCCGAGCCGGCCCGCGTCGGCGGCCAGTTCGGCCAGCCGCTGCGCCTCGTCCTCGGTGGGTTCGGCGGCGAGCAGCACCAGGTGCGGCGCCCACTGGGTGTGCTGGGCGCGGCCGGTGCGGCCGGTGAGCACGCTGTCCTGCCCGGCGGTACGCAGCGCACCGGCCCGCTGCACCGTCTCGGCGCCCATGATCTCGATGACCTCGGGCACCGTCGCGATGTGCCGGACCCGGGCGGGGGCCAGCGCGGTGAGGTCCTGGGCGAAGCCGACCAGGGTGACGGTCATCCGGTCCGACCAGCCGTTGGTGGCCAGTTCGGCGGCGACCGCGGAGAGCACGGCCTCGCGGTCGCGCTTGCTCCCGGAGAGGGCCACGATGCCGGGCACCGCTTCGAGGTTGAGCAGCAGCCGCGCCCCGTCGAGCGTGCCGAGCACCACCAGGCCCGGGTACGGGGCCGCGGCGCTCACGTCCGCGTCCTCGGCGAGGGCGGACCGCTCCAGCTGCCAGAACGTCTCGTCCTGGCCGAGCCGCCACGGCGCGGGCGGTTCGCCCTCGGGCCAGGCGAGTTGGAGGTGCAGGGCGTCCTCGGTGAGCCACGCCGCGTACACGGTGGGCAGCTTGCGGTCGTCCCCGTCGAGCCGGGCGGACAGGGCGCGCAGCGCGCGGTCCAGGAAGTCCACGGCGCGCTGGTCGGCGCCGATCCGCAGCGCGTCGGCGACGTCCGCCTCCGGCCCGGTCGGCGTGCGCGGGGTGCGCAGCGCGCCCGCGGTGAGCGACTCCCACAGCGCGGTGCGGCGCCTGCGGCCGAGCGCGGCGAGCAGGCCGGCGGCCAGCAGCGGCGCGCCGATCAGCGCCTCGGACAGGTCGAAGCCGTGCGAGGCGGACATGCCGGTGACGGCCTCGGCCGAGGCGGCGGGCGAGGCCGCGTGGCGCCCGCCGCTGCCACCGCCGCTGCCGCCCTGCTCGGTGGCCGGGGTCTGCGTCGAGGCGTGCGCGCCCTCGGCCGCGGTGTCCTTGGCGCCGCCGTGCTGGGCGTAGTGCTCGATGTCGGGCGCGGTGTGCGGGGCGGCCACCGGCATCTGGACCAGGTCGCCGCCGGTCGCGTCGGCGGGCATCTCCATGACCCAGCCGGGCCGGATCAGGCTGGCCTGCGACAGCCGCGAACCGTCGGGCTGCACACGGTCCTTGTTGAGCTCGTAGATCTCCTTGTAGCGGCGGCCGTCGCCCAGGTGCCGCTGCGCTATCTCCCACAGCGAGTCGTGGTGGCGGCCCTCGGGCGGCACGATCCGGTAGAACTTCGTCGCCTTGTGCGCGGACTGTCCCGCGCCCTGGGCGCCGGAGACCTGCTGGCCGCCGGCCTGCTGCTGCGGAGGAGCGCCGCCTGGCGGGCGTGCTGCTGGCCGGGCGTCTGCTGCGCGGAGGCGGCCACGCCGGGCCGGGCCTGCGGCTCCATCTGGTGCTGCTGGCCGAGCTGCGACAGCCCCGGGATCAGGCCCGCGGTGCTCACCCCGACGAGCAGCAGCGCGGCGATCAACTGCCGTGCCAGCAGCTGGCTCGCGCCCGAGCCGGGCACCCGCGTCGGCATCCCGACGCCGGAGACCGCCGCCTTCGTCTCCACCAGCACGCACGCGGTGAACTGCGCCCACGCCAGCCACACCACCACGGCGAGGGTGTTGATGAACGTGTCCGAGGTGATCGGCTGCTGCACCAGCTCGGAGTCGAAGTGGTGCGGCAGCGGCGAGCCGATGTAGTACAGCAGCGCCCCCGGCACGCCGACCACCAGCACGGCCAGCGCCAGGAAGGCGCCGAGAGCCCGTACGAGGTCGCCGAACGTCCGCCGCCTGCGCGGCTGCTGCTGCCCGGCGGGGCGGCCCTGCTGCGCGCGGCTGCGTCCCGTGGCGGTCGTGCGTGCCATGGCTGCTGTCCTCTGCCTTCGGTGGTACGGGTCCTGGTCGTGTTCCGGTCGGCGCTGGTCGGTCGTAGGGGCGAACGGGCTGCTGTGCGGTCAGGTGGCTCGGGCCGGTCGGCGGCGCTAGCGGGCGGTCTCGGTGAGGGATTCGGCGATCGCCGTGCCGTGCACGACGACCGGGTGATTGTAGAAGAAGCCGGTGAGGAGCGGCTTGTACGTGATCTGCACCGTGACCGTCACCCGGTCGGGCTGGGTGTCGGTGCAGTACGAGTGGGCGACGTCGTCGGCGGACAGGTCGGACCGGGTGGCGAACTCCCGCACCCGCTCGTCGCAGTCGGCGGTGATGATCACCGGCGGGTCGCCCTTCGCCGCGTCGCGCAAGGTCGCTATGTCGATGTCCTCGGCCGCGTAGCGGGCCGCCTGCTCGGCGATGTCCGCGGCGCGCTCCCGCTTGGAGACCGACAGCCCGCCGTCGACGACGAACGCGGCGAGCGCCATGAAGACGAGCGCGAAGATCAGTACGGCCGCGGCGCCGGACCCGCGGTCGTCCCGGCAGCGGTTCGCCCAGCCGCGCGGCGAACCGACGCGCTCGGGCGGGCGCGGCGAACCGCCGGACCTGAACGGCCGTGGCGGGGCGGGGCGTTGTCGTACGGGTCGGCATCAGTTCACCGTCCGTTTGAAGGGGTCGAGCGGTGAGGACGACGTCGAGGTGATGGTCTTCTTGATGTTCAGGCCCAGCGAGCCCAGGCCGCGGACGGCGCACTGGACTTCGACGGAGTAGAGGGTGCCGGGGGTGAAGCCCGGACTGGTCTGCGTCACCGACAGGGTGCCGCCGACGCAGGTGTTCTTGAGGTCGGCCCGGGCCGCCAGGGTGGCCTGGGCCATCGCGGTGCGCTGGCTGCGCTGGAGCGAGCCGGCCCGGGCGGCGTCACGGGCGGCGCTGTCCACCGCGCCCCGGCCGTCGACCAGTTGGCCGAAGGCGACCAGGACGAGGATGAACAGGATGATGACGGGCGCGAGGATGACCACCTCGATCGTGGACACCCCCCGTTCGTCGCGCAGTTCGCCGCCCGGCCCGTCCGCCGTTCGGCCCCCGAGGCCCGGGCCGTGCGGCCGGCCGCGCCATGTGATCCGCATCGTGTCAGCCCCCGTTGTCCGGCACGAAGCGCTCGATCGGCCCCTGCGACGCCTCGTCCACGTGGAACTTCAGCCCGGGGAACACCGAGGGCACGGTGGCCGTGACCCGGACCCGGACGGTGGTCGGGTCGGTCTGCGACGCCCGGACCCTGGGGCCGTCCAGCAGGCCGGGGCCGAGCTGGCGGATGTAGTCCTTGGCGGTGCTGGTGGCCTGCCCCGACCAGCCCGCCGGATCGGCGTCGGCGTCGTCGCGCGCCTTGCGGGCACCGGCCTGCGCGGCGGCCTGCGCCACATGGTCGGCGAAGAAGTACATGCCGAACTGCACGGTCGCGAAGATCATGAAGAACAGCACGGGGGTGAGGAACACGAACTCGATCGCGGTCATGCCGCGGTCGCCGCCGGCCCGCGCCGGCCGCGCGGCCGTACCCACACCGCTGTCGCCGCGCGCGGCATCCCATCTGCGGCGCACGGCGCGCCGCAGCGCGTCGCTCGTCCGTCCCATCCCCGGTGCCCCCGCTCCCCGTGTCGGCGTCAGCAGTTGGCGGAGGAGTCGCCGTTGGTGCCGGCGATGCAGTTGCTGACCTTCGTGGACTTGTCCTTGAGCGCGTTCTTGATCGCGAAGCCGACGAAGGCCACGATGCCGACGACGATGGCCGAGATGACCACCCACTCGACGGCGGAGGCGCCGCGGGACATGTCCTCCTTGCGGAGCCGGTCGACCCGGCCGCGGAGGTAGACGATCATGAAGTTGAGGGCGGGGTCGTTGATGGTCACGCGACTGGTCAGACGGTTCATGGTTCAAGTCCTCTCGATGGGCGTTCGGCGTTCGACTTCGACGGCTCGGTGCTGATCAGACCTGGAACACGCGCATGGTGGCGGGAAAGATGAGGAAGACCAGGAAGCCCGCGGCCAGCAGGAGTTGCGCCACCAGCATCGACTGCGACTGCTCGCCCGCCTCCCCCTCGATCTCGGCGAGTTCGCGGTGCCGCATGGTCTCGGCGCGCGAGGCGAGCGACTCGCGGATCTTCGCGCCGTCGTCGGCGACGAGCGCGAGCGTGACGCCCAGGTCCTGCAACTCCTCGATGCCCAGCTCGTCGCCGAGCCGGCCGAGCGCCACCCACTGGCTGGTGCCGGTGATGCGGGCGTCGCCCAGGCAGTTGCGGATACGCATCAGGGCCCAGCCGTCGCTGATCTCGGCGGCGGCCATCAGCGCCTCCGGCAGGCCGCGGCCGCCGGCCAGGTTCATGGACACCAGGTCCAGGTAGGCGCCGACGACCCGGCGCAGGTCCTTGCGCTTGTCCGCCGCGTCCCGCCGCACTTCGAGGTCGGGCAGCAGGAAGAAGACGCACGGCGAAGACGAGCGCCAGCCACACCGGGATGATCGGGTTGAGGCCGAAGCCCACCTCCCACACGACGGCGAACAGGAACGGTCCGAAGACGAGCCCGACCGCCGCCAGCAGCAGCTTGGTGGCCAGGAACGACTCCCAACTGCGGTCCAGCACCGCCAGATCGGAGCGCAGCGAGCGCATCTCCCAGCCCTGCTGGCGGTAGAACGCGGCGACCCGGTCGCCGACCTGGCCCCTGATCCCGTGGCCGTCGGCCGCCTGCTCGCGGCCGCCGGCGGTGGCGCCGGTGGCGCGCAGCGCGTCGATCTGCGCGACGGTGGACACCGCGCTGCGCCGGCTGGGGGTGAGCGCCCGGATCAGGGCGAACACGCCGAGGCCGACGAGTGCGCCGACCAGGCAGGTGAAGAGGATGGTGTTCATCGGGCGGCCCCCGGTCCGGGTACGGCCGACGGGCCCGGCGCGTCAGGCGCGCCGTAACCCGGCAGGGTCTGCGGGGCGCCGTGTCCAGGCGCCGTGAACTGGCCCGGTACGCCGGGCGCCGTGCGTCCCGCGGCGGCGCCGCCCAGCGGCGCCCCCTGGGCGAGGCGCTCCGGCCCGTGCACCAGGAAGCGGTCCGGCGTGTCGATCTTCGACAGCTTGCGCAGCCACCAGAACCCGCCGGCGAACAGCAGGCACACGATGGCGAGTACGAGCTGCCCGATCGCGGTCCCGTACGGCTTGACGAAGCCGCGGTTGAAGATGGCCAGGCCCAGGACGAAGAGGACCGAGACGACCACCACGATCTGCACGCTGCGCCGGGTGCTGGCCCGCTGGGCCATCACGCGCTGGCGCATGTCCACTTCCTCGCGGGCCGACTTGGCCAGCGCGCCGAGCACTTCGCGCAGGCCGGGGCCGCGCAGCCGGGCGTTGAGGATGAGGGCGGCGATGATGATGTCGGCCGACGCGTCGTTGATCTCGTCGGCGAGGTGCTGGAGCGCGTCGGGCAGCGGCGAGCGGGACCGCAGCCGGTCGACGAGCGATTCGAGGTGGACCCGCAGCGCGGGCGCGGCGGCCCGGGCGGAGGCGGGGATGGCCTGTTCCAGGCCGACGGCGCCGGCGATGGTGTCGCGCAGCGACTCCGTCCAGCCGGCCAGCGCCTCCACCCGCTTCATCGCGGCGCGCTCCTCCTTGGCGCCGCCGAACAGCCGGTCCCACACGAAGACCAGGACCGCGGTGGCGGCGCCGAGCACCAGCCACCGGGTCAGGCCGAGCACGATCAGGCCGGCCACGACGGCCAGCGAGCCGCGCTGGGTGAGGAAGCGGGCCGCCTCGGAGGCCCGGTCGCCGCCGGACTGCCCGGCGGCCACCGGCTTGGGCGCCCAGCCTCTGATCGCCACGACGAACAGCGCGATGCCGCCGCCCACCACCGCTCCGCCGAGCAGTCCGTACATCACGGACAGGGAGAAGATCCCGGACATCACCGCCACACCCCCGTGGGCTGGTAGCCGTTGGCGAGGAGTTCTTCGAGGCAGGCGATGGGGGCGTGCGGCAGGGCCACGCCCTCCCCGCTGTCGGCGAAGACCTCGCTGGACAGGACGCGGCCGTCGACGCCGTTCACCTCGCGGACGGAGGTGACGACGCGGCGCAGGGTGCCGCCGCGCTGGTAGTCGTTGCGGCGCTGGACGAACACGACGAAGTCGATGGCACCGGCCACCAGCATCTGGGACGCCTCGACCGGCAGCCGTTCCCGCGCCTGGAGGGCGTAGGTGGAGATGCGGTTGAAGACCTCGCCGGAGCTGTTGGCGTGGATGGTGGACAGCGAGCCGTCGTTGCCCTGCGACATGGCGTTGAGCATGGTGACGATCTCGTCGCCGAGCACCTCGCCGACGATGACCCGCGAGGGGTTCATACGCAGCGAGCGGCGGACCAGTTCGGCCATGCTGATCGCGCCCAGGCCCTCGGAGTTGGGCAGCCGCTCCTCGAACGCCACCACGTTGGGGTGGAGTTCGGGGAACTGGTCCAGGCCCAGCTCCAGGGCGCGTTCGACGGTGATCAGGCGCTCGTGCTGCGGGATGACGTTGGCCAGCGCGCGCAGCAGGGTGGTCTTGCCCGCGTTGGTGGCCCCGGCGATCATGATGTTCTTGCGGGCCATGACCGCGGACGACAGGAAGGACGCCACCTCGGGGGTGAGCGTGTAGTTGCCGACCATGTCGCTGAGGAAGACCTTGCCCATCCGGGCCCGGCGGATGGACAGCGCGGGCCGGCGGGTGACGTCCATGACGGCCGAGAGCCGGGAGCCGTCGGGCAGCCGCAGGTCGAGCTGCGGGTTGGCGGTGTCGAACGGCCGCGACGACAGGCCCGAGTAGGCGCCGAGCACCTGGATCAGCTCGATGAGCTCCTCGTCGGTCTCGGCGACCGGCTCGACCTGGAGCTCGCGGCCGTCGGAGTAGCCGACGAAGACCTGGTCGCAGCCGTTGATGTCGATGTTCTCGACCTCGTGGTCGTCCAGCAGCGGCTGGAGCCGGCCGACCCCGAAGAGCGCGGCGTGCACGGCCGCGGCGTACGCCTCCTCGGCCTGCGCGTCCGGCGGGGTGCGGCCGACCGCGATCTCGGAGCGGGCGTAGTCCTCGAGTATCTGGGCGATGATCGCCCGGGCGAACTGCCGCTCGTCCTCGGACGACATGGCCATGCGGTTGGCGGCCTGGTCCACCCGGCGCTGCTCGGAGATGCGGTCGCCGGCCTCCTGCCGGAACCGCTTGACGAGCTGGTGGTCGACCTCACTCATCTCAGGACCCCGTACCGCTGCGGTACGTCGGCGGTGACCTGGCGGGCGGAGCGGATGAGCAGGGACTTGTCCAGGCGGCCGCGGCGGCGGCCGCTGAGCATCTCGGCGCCGGCCGGGTCGTGGGCCAGCGTGCCGACCACCCGCGCGGAGATCTGCGAGGCCACCAGCATCTCGTTGACCTGCGCGGTCAGCCGGGCGTCCTGGCCGGCCTCGGTGATCAGCAGCACGCCGATCGGCGGGTAGCCCAGCGCCGCGGCGCCGCGCTGCGAGCCGTGCAGCTTCGCGGACAGCGCGCCGGCCCGGTCCCGTACCCGGGCCAGGTTCTCCGGCGCGGTGCGCGCGACGAGCAGCACCAGGGCGGCGTGCGGGAAGAGTTCGAGGGTCGGCGAGTCGGGGCCGATCCGGCCGCAGTCGGCGATGACGTCGGCGGCGCCGTTGGGCGACTGGGCGAGGGTGGAGAACGCCTGACCGAGCATCGGCCACACCCCGGTGAGCCCGGCGGCCTGTTCGGCGCCGCCGAGGCCGACGAGCACGTCGAGCCCGCCGACCAGCGGCTGGGCGTGGTCCCACAACTGCTCGGCGGCCAGGCCGTGCCGGGCGGTGGCGGCCAGTGACAGCAGGCCGGAGTTCGGGTTGAGCACACCTCCGTGCGCACCGGTCGACCGGTAGACGAGGTCGCCGCCGGCCGGGTCGGCCTCGGCCAGCAGAACCCGGCGCGGCCATACGGCGGACAGTGCCACCGCGGTCGTGGTCACGCCCGGCGAACCCTTGTCCGCCGCGATTGCGATCAGTGCCATGACGTGTCGCCGCTCACTCAGCTCTTGTTGGGGACGAGCACCAGCGCGACCTCGTTGGCGGAGGCGGCGATGGTCAGCGCGCTGGTGTCGCTGTCGTCCGCGAGGACGGTGACGTCGTTGTTGCCGCTGCCGCCCAGACTGGTCGAGCTGCCGGTGACCGACTGGATGACCAGGTGGGAGCTGATGGGGGTGGTGAGGCCCGTGCCGCCGCCGGAGCTGGTGCCGGTGCCCGAGGTCGAGCCGGAGTCCGAGGCCTTGGCGTCGGTGCCCACCAGGTACGCGGCGACCGTGTCGCCCGCCTTGAGGCCGTCGGGGTACTGCCCTTCCTTCAGCGACAGTCCGACCAGCGACTTGCCCGACGGCAGTGCGTCGCTCTTGGCCGTGATCATGGAGCGCACCAGCACCGAGTTGGGCACGAGGTTGGTGGCCGCGACGAAGCCGGACGTCAGGCTCCCGCGCTGGTTCCACCGGATGAACGTCACCCCGGAGACATCCGAGATGTCCACCTGCTGGATGGCGTTCGCCGGGATCGGCTGGCCCGCGGCGACGTTGGTGGTGACCTCCACGACGGAGATCTTGTCGCCCGCGCGCAGCACCATCACGGTCGCGCCCAGCGCGCCCAGCAGGATGAGCAGGACGGCCAACGCGGCGAGCGCGGGCTTGCGTTCGCGCGGCGCCATCGGCAGCCGCTCGCTGCCCGGCCCACCGAGCGACGGTGCGGGAACGGACTGACGGCCACCGCCGCCGCCCGCAGCGGATCGTTCCCTGGTCTTCACGTCACTGCCCCCGTCGAGCCGGCGTGCTGCATGAGAATCGGTTGCGTGGGGAGAGACCGTCGCGCTCCTGTCCGGCGACGAACCCGCAAATCCGATGTCAAGGCACCGCACGCTATCAGCGCCTTACAAACACCCTCAAGGCGCATCCTGTGACAACCGGCATACAGCCTTGCAACAGAACAGCACGTGGCCGCCCCGCGGAT
Organism: uncultured Actinomycetota bacterium; assembly: GCA_963820715.1. Classification (GTDB taxonomy): domain Bacteria; phylum Actinomycetota; class Actinomycetes; order Streptomycetales; family Streptomycetaceae; genus Actinacidiphila. The sequence goes on from CAWGAU010000023.1 coordinate 257,016, forward strand.
GGCACGCACCTGTCCCCCACGCACCCGTGGTGCTACGCCCCAGTATCGCCCCCGAACGAGCGCGGCTTCTACGTCCACTCGTGAAGGTTTGGGAAGCAAGGGCGGGCGGGGCTCACCCGACGGTGTGACAGCCGGGCCCGGACAAGGCGGCCGGCCGCCCACGCGACCTCGCTGCACACGGCCCCGCTATTGCATGCGGTACAGCTTCGCGTCCATCGGAGTCACCTTCTCGGGAAGCGTCTTGATCTCCGCGTCGATGATCGGGATCAGCTTTCCGAGCAGGGTCGTGATGCGGCTGCGGCGCCCGGTCACCTCGGTGGTCCAGGTGTCCGCGGTCTTGCCGACCCAGACCTTCTTGCCGCCCATGTCCGAACACGTCGTCTTGAGCGTGTCGTTGAGCTTGGCGAGTTCCCCGTTCAGCCTCGACTTGAGGTTGTTCAGGTCCGTGATCGCCGGATTGGGAACCGTCGCCTGCTGCTGTGCTGTTCCGCCGCCCATCGAATTCTCCCCCGTGGCCGAAGCGTTGGCTGCCGTGCTTCCACTGTGTGTTCTGCTGTGCGTTCTGCTGTTCCGGCAATGATGCCATCTTCGCCGTCCGCGGTTCCCGGGCCGTCCACAGACCGCACCGTCCGCGCACCGGCTCTCCACCGACCGCCCTGGGTCGGCGGCGGCAGCACCGCTACGATCCACAGTCGAACCGACCACTGGGGAGCCCGCCATGCCGCACACCGCCGTTTCCGCCCGCACGCGTGCCTGGGTGCCTTCTGTGGCCCTCGCGCTCACCGCCGGACTGGGACTGGCCGCGTGCGGAGGTGGCGGCCACGGCTCCCAGGGGCCGTCGTCGGACAGCCCGAGCCCGGGCAAGGGCGCCAAGGACGCCGTGCAGTTCGTGCTCGGCGCCGGCGCCGGCGGCGCGGGCAGCGCCGGGAACCGGACGAAGGTGCCCGGCGTGCTTCAGGCGATGGCCGTGGACGCGCACGGCACCGTCGGCCTGATCACCGCGGACGCCAAGGGCTTCGTGCTGTGGACCACCGACGCCACGGGCGACGCGAAGTCGCAGTCCCACCCGATCACCGGACTGCCGACCAACTCCCTGTACGGGCCGACGGGCATCGGGCACGTCGCCGGACAGGCCGCCGCGGCGCCCGACGGCTCGTACTACCTGGCCCTCAACTCGCTGGGCCTGTGGCACATCGGCGCCGACGGCAAGGCCCAGCGCGTCATCGCCGCCGGCGCCTCGGGGAACACCGGCGCGGACGGTCCCGCCTCCTCCTTCACCACCGGCGAGGTGCTCGGTGTCGCCGTCGGGAGCGACGGCACGGTCTACTTCTCCGACTACGCGTCGGTGACCGGCGCCGGCTTCGTGCACAAGCTGTCGGGCGGCACGGTGACCACCGTCGCCGGCAAGGCGGTCCGCACCCGGGCCGAGGCGTCCGCGAAGAACAGCGGCCCGGCCGCCCTGGACGTCGCCGACGGCGCCCCGGCGAAGAACGTGGTGCTGGCCTACCACCCCAACGCCGGCGCCCTGGACGTCAACGGCCAGTCGCTCTTCCTCGACACCGGCGACACCGTCATCACCATCTCCGACGCCGGCCTGGCGACGCCGGTGGTGATCGACGACCCCAGCGGCCTGGAGCAGCCCAGCCTTCCGTACAACCACTACGGGAGGGCCCTGAACGCGCTGCTGTCCACCCCGTGGCACGGCGACCCGAACCACACCTCGGGCATCGCCTACGAGTCCGTCAGCCAGGCCCTGTTCTTCTCCTCCGGTGCGCCGGTGCCCGCGCTCAAGGGCAAGGACCTGCACAGCGGCCTTGGCCCGGGCTTCGACTGGAAGGGCGACTTCACCGCCGCGCAGGCGCAGTACATCAAGGACTCGCGGAGCAACCAGTTCGTCGCCTACGACACCGAGGACGGCCGGCTGGCCGGGGTACTCACCGACAGCGACACCATCGACGTGTACGACAGCCACCTCTACGCCGCCAACGACACCTGCGCGGCGAACACGGCCTGCGACCCGGCGAAGACCACCGCCGCGGTCGTCCGCCGGGCCGTGCCCGTGATGTGAGGTGCCGTCAGGCGCCGTGGCACGAGGAGCGGGGGCTCAGTTGTCCGGGATGTTCTGGAACTGCTCGCCCTGCGTGAAGCCCGAGTTCTCGATCTTGTTGACCACAGCGGGGTCCTGGAGCCAGTTGCTGTAACTGGTCCGCTGCCGGGGACTCATGCTGTCGAGGTCCTTGACCGAGCCGTCCTTGTTGAGGAAGTCGTCCGCCGGACCGCTGATGTACCCCTTCGGGTCGCCCGTGTACGTCTGGCCGCCCTTGTGCACGGGGGTGATGGTCACGGGCTTGGTGATGTCCTTGGGGTTGAACCCGCCGTCGGACAACTGGTCGTTGGCCAGGCGCCGGTACTCGTCCTGCCAGGACGTGTCCAGCTCGGTGTCCGAGAGCTTCTTGTACTTGTCCGCCAGGTTGCCGGGCGCGTCCTCGGGTTTGACGCTCAACTGGTCGGCGATCCACCCGGTGAGCAGTTCCTTCGCGGTGTCCGTGGCGAAGCCGACAGCGCTGTCCTTGGCTCCCGTCGCGGCCGCGTCCGCACCGTCGGTGCCGATGGTGACGGCGGTGTCGTACGCGGTGTCGATCATCGCCTTGCGGGCGCTGTTCACCGAGTTCGCCCAGTCGTCGGCGTCGGTCTCGATCGAGCCCTTGGCGTAGGTGAAGGCGGTGCCGTACGCCTTCATCATGAGCCCGCGCTTCATGGACAGGTAGTCCTGGGCGTGCTCCGGGCCGTTGCTCAGCACCCGGGTCTTGTCGATCTTGTTCCGGTAGGCGTCGAAGAGCGCGCTCTCCTCACCGGCCGCCTTCGGGTCACGGGCCGACTCGTTGAGCAGCGCCTGCCACATCGGCGCCCCCGCCTCCAGGCCGGGACGGTTGGGGTCCTGGCCGGCGAGGAACGCCTTCTCGTCCCACTGCGACATCTTCTCGGTGAAGCCGCCCGACGTGGCGTCGGCGCCCCACATCTTGTCGCCCGTCGGCGAGGTGATGCCGTTCTCCATGTCGTCCCAGTACGCGCTGACCAACTGCGAGTAGTAGTAGTCGATCGGGTCGTACGGGTGGATCTTGCTCGCGTCGCCGTTCTGGTGGCGGTAGTTGTCCATCATGATGCGGGCGGTCAGCTTCTCGGCCAGCGGCTCGTCGGTCGAGCGCAGGTCGATCGTGCCGGCGTGCATGATCTTCACCAGGGAGTCGGCGCGGGACTGCGGCTGGTTCATCGGGTTGACCATGCCCGGGTAGATGATCTTCTGCAGCGTGTCGTAGTTGTGGTCCATCCACTCACCGGACGCCTCCGGGTTGCCGCCGATGGCGTTGAAGAGCTGGGTGAGGTGGTCCTGGCCGAAGACGCCCTTCTCCAGCCCGCCGCCGTTCATGAACTCCGAACCGCTCTTCGAGGGGTCCTTGTCGAAGACCCTGTCGCCCAGGGCGACGAGGAAGTCCTTGTCCTGCGAGCCGCCCGGCAGCAGGCCGGTGAGGTAGTCGGCGCGGAACTGGCCGCGCCCGTCCTTGAAGTTGTCGAACCACTTGTTCCAGCTCGCCTGCGCGTCCTTGGCGCTCTGCCCCTCGTAGGCGACCTTGGTGAAGGTGCCGAAGGTCTTGGCGAGGACGTCCCGGTCGTGCGCGGCCTGGTCCGGGTGGTCCCCGTACCGGCTGTACATGTTGTCGTCGGCGATGTCGTTGGTGAGCATCATCAGGTGCTGCGAACCGAGCTGGTTGTAGAACGCCTTGATGTAGTCGGGGTCGTCGGAGTGCGCCTGGAGCGCCGCGAACAGGTCCTCTGACGGGTCGTCACCCTTGTCGAGCGCCTTGTTGTACTGGTCCGCGAGCGCCTTGCCGTCCTTCTGCGACTGGGCGGTGGTGCCGACCATGCTCTCGTCGATCGAGACCATGCCCTTCTGCCCGGGGTACGGCTTGTCCGCCGCGATCGACAGGTGGTAGCGGCGGGTGAGCATCGGCATCTGGTCGTCCAGCCAGCCGCAGATGCCGATCAGCTCGGTGAACGGCGAGGTGTCCAGCCCCTTGTCCGCGAACTCCGTCTTGTACGAGGACGCCCTCGCCCTGAGGTTGTCCTTGTCGCTCTTGAAGGAGTTGTTCATCTGCTGGAGCGCCGCAGAATCTATCCCTGAGAAGTCACCCACGCGCTTGTTCTCCCCGTTGCCGTGCCCACGTGCCGTGCCCACGCGGCCGGTCCGGGCGGGGACCGCCGCCATGTCGCAAGACAGGATGTCACAGGACGCACAAACGGTTCCCCGGCCTCGGGCGATGTTCCGCGCCTGCCGGGGTTACCCGATGTTTCCGGGGACGGATAGCCTTCTGGGGAATAGGTGTATGCGGGGCCCTGGTGCGGGCCCGACGGGGAGGGAACATCCCATGCGCGTGACCGTGACGGTCGTACAGCAGGGTGTGGACGCGCAGGACGTGATGATCGCGGCGGACGACGCCGCGAGCGCGGCGGACGTGGCGCTCGCGCTGGCCCGCTCGCTGGGCGCCGACCCGGGCGAGGCGGCGGGGCACGGCGGCGCGGTGGTGGTGCAGTTCCCGGGGCAGTACGCGGGCCACCTGCCGGACGCGCGGACCCCCGCCGGCCAGACCGTCCGTACCGCTCCCGTGCTGTGGGCCGACGGTGTTCCCTGCGACCCGCAGGCGCCGGCCGGCTCCCTGCTGCGCGACGGGATGCGGGTCACCGTCGACGACTCCATCGGCCCCTTCATGCGCACCGGCGAGCCGTCCGGCCGCTATGAACTGCGGGTGTGCGCGGGCCCCGGGGCAGGCCGGGTGGCCCGGCTGGGCGTCGGCACCGCGACCATCGGCTCGGCCGGCACCTGCACCGTCACCGTGCAGGACCCGGCGATGGCCGCGACGGCGGCCCGGGTCTCGGTCGGCGCCGACGGCCGGGTCTCGCTGATCGGCGCCCCGGGCTCCGGCCTGACGCTGGAGAACGAACCGGTCGACTCCGAACGCCCCTGGCCGCTGCGCGCGCAGATGAAGGCGGGCGACTCCGTCCTCGTACTGGACGAGCCGAGCGTGCCGGACGCGCACCTGTCGCCCATGGGCGAGGGCGGCCTGGCGTACAACCGCCCGCCGCGGCTGGGTTCCCTGCCGCCGCGCACCCGCCTGCTCGTGCCGCAGCGGCCGAGCAAGGGCGAGGGCGCCCGCTTCCAGATGCTCACCGCGGTGGTCCCGCTGGCCTTCGGCCTGGCGATGTACTTCATGGTCCACCAGGTCTACATGCTGCTGTTCTGCCTGATGAGCCCGATCATGCTGATCGGCCAGTGGGCCAGCGAGTCCCGCGAGGGCAAGCGCAAGGACCGCAACCAGTCGAAGAACTACAAGGCCGAACTCGCCGAGTACGAGCAGAATCTTGAGGCCGCCCGGCTCGGCGACCAGCGCGAGCGCCGCGCCAACTACCCGGACGCGGCCGAGATCCTGCTGTTCGCCACCGGGCCGCGGCGCCGGCTGTGGGAGCGCCGGATCACCGACCCGGACGCGATGCGGCTGCGGATCGGCGTCAGCGACCTGCCCGCCGACATCGAGCTCCAGCCCAAGGGCAACATCACCGAGGACACCCCGCAGCCCGTACCGCCGACGGTCTACGACGTGCCGGTGCCGCTGCCGTTCCCCGAACTCGGCGTCGTCGGCGTCGCGGGGGGCCGGGAGCGGGCGCTGGCCACCGCCCGCTGGATCGTCTCGCAGGCCGCCGTCCTGCACAGCCCGCGCGACCTGTCGATGGTGGTGCTGTCCGCCGCGGCGGACGCCGCGACCTCCTGGCGCTGGGCGCACTGGCTGCCGCACCTGGCACCGCAGCAGGGCCAGGACTGCGTGGCGCTGCTGGGCACCGACCAGGAGTCCGCCGGCCGCCGGGTCAACGAACTGCTCCAGGAGCTCAGCCGCCGCAAGGCCGACGCCGTGGCCACCAGCGGCGGGGGCGGCCTGCGCCCCGACCCGTACGTCCTGGTGGTGCTGGACGGCGCGCGGCTGCTGCGCCGGATGCCGGGCGTGCCCCAACTGCTCCAGGAGGGGCCGGGGTTCGGGATGTTCGCGCTGTGCGTGGACGAGGACGAGCGGCTGCTGCCCGAGGAGGTGCGGCTCGCCGTGTGCTGGTCGCCGCAGACGGTCAGCCGGCTGCACCTGCGCGGCGGCGGCCTGGAGCGGCTCGGCGACGTGCTGGCCGACCAGGTCGGCCCGGACTGGTGCGAGTTGGTGGCCCGCTCGATGGCGCCGGTCCGCGACGTCAGCCGCGACGACGCGGACAGCGCGCTGCCCACCTCGGCGCGGCTGCTGGACCTGCTGGGGATGCCCGACCCGACCGGGCAGGACGTGGCGGGGATCTGGCAGCGCGGCGGCTCGACCACCGCGGCGCCCATCGGCATCGGCGCGGAGGGTGCGTTCGTGCTGGACATCCGCAAGGACGGTCCGCACGCGCTGGTGGCCGGCACCACCGGCGCCGGCAAGTCGGAGCTGCTCCAGACGATCATCGCCTCGCTCGCGGTCGCCAACCGGCCGGACGCCCTCAACTTCGTGCTCATCGACTACAAGGGCGGCAGCGCGTTCCAGGACTGCGCCCGGCTGCCGCACACCGTCGGCATGGTCAGCGACCTGGACGCGCACCTGACCGAACGCGCGCTGGCCTCGCTCGCCGCCGAACTCCACCACCGCGAGACGATCCTGTTCAACGCGGGCACCAAGGACATCGAGGACTACAACGACGCCCGGCGGATGAAGCCGGAGCTGGAGCCGATGCCCCGACTGGTGCTGATCATCGACGAGTTCGCCTCGCTGGTGGCCGAACTGCCCGACTTCATCGCGGGCCTGGTCGACATCGCCCGCCGCGGCCGCTCGCTCGGCGTGCACCTGATCCTGGCCACGCAGCGCCCGGCCGGTGTGGTCAGCGCGGACATCCGCGCCAACACCAACCTGCGGATCGCGCTGCGCGTCACCAACGGCGAGGAGTCGCGGGACGTCATCGACGCGCCCGACTCCGGCGCCATCGCCAAGTCCACGCCCGGCCGCGCCTATGTGCGCTCCGGCGCGCAGTCGCTGGTGGGCGTGCAGTCCGCCCGGATCGGCGGCCGGCGCCCGGCCGTCGGCCAGGAGCGGTCGCGGGCGGAGATCCAGCCGCTGGGCTGGTCGGCGCTGGGCCGCCCGGCGCCGCGCGGCGCGCAGGGCGACGCGGACGACGGCACGATGGTCACCGACCTCGCGGTGCTGGTGGACGCGGTACGGGACGCCTCCGGCCTGCTGAACTTCCCGGCGCCGCGCAAGCCCTGGCTGGACCCGCTGCCCGAGCACATCACCTCCGACGCGCTGCCCGCCACCGGCCACCGGGAGACCGCCAAGGACGTACTGCCCATCGCGTACGGCCTCACCGACCTGCCCGCGCAGCAGGCCCGCGCGCCGCTCGCGGTGGACCTGGTGCACGGCGAGCACGTGATGATCATCGGCGGTCCGCGCTCGGGCCGCTCCACCGCGCTGCGCACGATCGCGGGCTCGCTGGCCCGCGACACCTCGCCGCAGGACGTGCACGTCTACGCCATCGACTGCGGCGCCAACGCCCTGCTGCCGCTGGTCGCCCTGCCGCACTGCGGCGCCGTCGTCACCCGCGACCAGCCCGAGCGGCTCCAGCGGCTGCTGGACCGGCTGACGGGCGAGGTGTCCCGGCGGCAGCAACTGCTGGCGATGAAGGGCGCGTCGAGCGCGGCCGAGCAGCGGGCGATGGCCGCGACGCCCGAGGAGCGGCTGCCGTGGATGGTGCTGCTGCTCGACAACTGGGAGGGCTACACCTCCACTTTCGAGACGTACAACTACGGCAAGCTCATCGACGGCGCCAACCGGCTGTTCCGCGAGGGCGGTTCGGCCGGTCTGAAGGTCGTCATGACGGCGGACCGGTCCGGTTTCAGCGGGGCGATCTCGTCGGTGTTCGGGGACAAGCTGATCCTGCGGATGGCCGACCCGAACGACTACACCATGGGCGGCCTGTCCTCCCGCGAGGTGCCCAAGAGCATGCCGTCCGGGCGTGCGCTGCGGCCCACCGACCGCGGGGTGCAGGAGAACCAGGTGGCGCTGCTGGCGCGAGAACCCGGCCGGCCAGGCGCAGGTGGAGGCGTTGCAGCGGATCGGCCGGGACGCCACCGGGCGGACCGGGCGGCTGCCGCGGCAGTGCCGCCCGATGCGGGTGGACGCGCTGCCGCCGCGGATCACGATGCCCGAAGCGCTGGCGCTGGAGCCGGACTTCACGGTGCCGTCGCCGCTGTGGGCGCTGATCGGGGTGGGCGGCGACGAGTTGCAGCCGGTCGGCGTCGACCTCCAGGAGTCGGGGCCCGGGTTCGTCATCGCCGGTCCGCCGAAGTCGGGGCGGTCCACGACGCTGATGGCGGCGACCCGCTCGCTGACCGGCAACGGCGTGCCGGTGGTGCTCATCACCCCGCGCCGCTCGCCGCTGCGCGACCTGGCCCAGGAGCCGGGCGTGCTCGGCGTCCTGGGCGCGGACTCGAGCGCCGAGGACCTCCAGGCGCTCACCGGCCAGGCGGGCGGGCAGCCGTACGTGGTCGTCGTCGACGACGCGGAACTGCTCTACGACACCCCGATGGACGCCGCGCTGGAGGAGACCGTCAAGAGCGGCATGGACGGCGACCACGCGCTGATCGCCGCGGGGTCGGCGGACACCATGGGGTCGCAGTACCGCGGCTTCCTGGTGGAGGCCCGGCGCTCGCGCAGCGGTCTGCTGCTGTCGCCGCAAGGGGCGTCCGAGGGCGACCTGTTCAACGTACGGCTGCCGCGCGACGCCGGCGGCGGCCCCACCGGCCGCGGCGTGCTCATCCAGGGCGGCGGCCTGCTCCAGGTGCAGGCGGTCGGGGTCTGAGAGGCGTTCCGGCGCCGGGAACACGGCGGCGGGCGGGCGGCGTTCGCCCGCCCGGCGGTCGCGTGCCGGCGCCGGTGGTCCGCGGCGCCTGTGGTCCCGGGGGCTCCGCTACGGTCCCGGCCGGCCGGTTCCGCCGGGCCGGCTTCGGCGGACCGCAGACCCGCGGACATGCAGAAGGGCCGGGCGATCGGAGCGTGCTCCGGGCCCGGCCCTGCCGTACCCGCGCGGCGTGACGCCGGCGCGGGTACGCCGGTTCACTGCGTGGCGCGCTGGATGTTGTCCGCGTTCGTCTTGGCGGACTTCGACGCGTCGTGCAGGGTCTGCACGAACTTGTCGAAGGTCGGCTTCAGCGACGACCACTCGTTGCGGAAGCGGTCGGCGGCCGGTCCCTTCCAGTAGGCGTCGCTGCTGCTCGTGGCCGTGTGGAGGTGGCCGACGAGCGTCTGCAGGTGCCCCGCCTCGGTGGTGAACTTGGTGGAAAGGCTCGTCAACTGATCAATGTCAGCGCCGTGCATCGACATGGTATTTCCTCCCCGTTGCTACGGAATGTGCGGGCGCCTCACCCGCCTCATGGACGCTAGCGTACGGGGCCCGGGTTTGCAGCCCTCAGCCGGTAGGCCCCCACACAGTTGTTGCTGAATGCGGACAACTCGAAGACCGGACAGGGCCGTAGCGGACACGGGCCGCGGCCGCCGGAGCAGCCCGCGGACACCGGCGCCACGGCCGGACGTCGCGGATACGGCCCCGCCCGGCGTCAGTTGCTGGGCAGGCCGGTGCGGGAGAAGGTGTCGGTGGTCCCGCCGGTCCACTGCACGGTGAGCGTCTTGCCGTCGGCGGCCATCGAACCGTGCCCGGAGGTGCGTTCCTTGTCGCCGTCCATGCAGGTGAGGACGATGACGATGGAGTTCTTTCCGGTGTAGGCGCCGCCGCACAGATGCGTGCTGGTCAGCCCGGCCTTGCCCTTGCCGAGGACGAGTTGGACCTTGCTGCCGTCCTGGGTGGCCAGCCAGATGCCCTCGACGGTGCGGGTGGATTGCGTGGCGGTGCCGCCGGAGTCGGCAGAACCCGAGGCGGTGGGCACCGATGTGCCGCCGGACGTGGCGGCCGTGGTCGACGGCGAGGCGGTGGTCGCACCCGCCGTCGGCTGCTTGGCCGCCGGCTTCCCGCTGTCGCTGCTGCACCCGCTCAGCGCCAAGGCGGCCACGGCGACAGCCGCGGCGGCACCCGCACCGGCGTACGCACCCGTGCACGTACGACTTCGACGACTCAGACCACGCACCTTGCACTCCCCCATGTCGATGTACCCAGCGGACCGCAAGCTACCAGCAGGTCCGCCGACATGCGCGGGCCACGACGCCGCGTCCGCCAGGCGTTATCCGAGCGGTACGCACGGTGACCGGCGGCCCGGTGCCCGCTCCCGGGCCGCCCGGCGCTCTGCCTTGGACGGTGAACCGCCTTACGCCGACCCCGCGTTCTCCCGCTGCCCGAGCGCCCGGCGCACGAAGCCCTCCAGCTCCGCGCACCACGCGTCCGGTTGGTCCCACGGCACGAGGTGGCCCGCGTCCGCGATCTCGGCGTACTGCCCGCGCGGCAGGACCCGCACCATCTCCTGGGCCTCCGCGCGCCCCAGTTCGCCGCCGAGCCCGCGGACCACGAGCGCGGGGCACCGCACCCGGGCCAACTCGTCCCAGTGGGCGTCGCGTATCCACGGGTCGCGCGAGCGCAGCAGGTGCTCGGGGGCGTGCAGCGGGCGCCAGCCGTCCTCGCTCTCGGCCATCACCTCGGCGAAGAAGTCGCCCCTGACCGGGTTCGGCGGATCGGCCCACGGGTCGTCCGCGCCGAACCACCGCCGTGCGTCGCCGAGCGTGGCGAAGGGCACCGGCCAGCTCTCCAGCCAGTCCGCCCACTCCCGCTGGCCCGACTCGCCCAGCGCGGAGGCGCGCATGTCGCAGATGACGACCGCCGCCACCAGGTCGGGTCTTCGGGCCGCGCACTGCCACGCGGTGAGCGCGCCCATCGAGTGCCCCACGAGGACGGCCGGCGCCAGCCCGAGCTGCTCGATCGCCGCGATGGCGTCCTGCGCGTACGCCTCCGGTGCGTACGGCCCGTCCGGCTTCGCGCTGCGCCCGTGGCCGCGCTGGTCCAGGGCGAGCACCCGGTACCGCGGGGCGAGCGCGCGGGCGGTGGCCGCCCAGTGCGAGGCGCGGCCCAGCAGTCCGTGCAGCAACAGCACGCCGGGGCGGGCCGCCGCCCCCGCCTGCCCGTACTCCCACGCCGCGAGCCGCACACCGCCAGCCCCCGTCACGTCGTACCGCCTGATCATCGCCGCACCTCCCTCTCGCCGAGCCGTTCCGCCTGCACTCCGGGCTTGCGGGACCACGCTATCGAACTTTTATTCGAACAAGGGCTGCACGCGCCGAACTCCGCCCGTTCGAGTGACAGCGCCTCAGGGTTGGCCGGCCGGGCCGCGGGGAGGACTCCTGCGGGACGCGGAGCGCAGGGGAAGCGGGCCGCGAGGAGGTCACGGGAAGCTCGGGGTCCCGGGTCCTCCGGGGGAGCCCCTGGGGAGGGGCAAGGGGAGGGAAGCGGGGAGGGATGGGGAGGGAAAAGGCCCCGGCGCCACCTGACGGCGCCGGGGCCTCACACGGAGGGACAGGGTGGGGCGGGGGGAGGGGGGACCCCTCCGGGCCGCGGCTGCCCCGACGGTCCGCCCGCCTACCGCTTGGCCACGAAGACGTGCGAGGCGATCTCCGCGTCCAGCTCCGCGGCCTCGCCGCCGCTGCCGACCAGCACCCCGCCGGGCGAGCCGGTGACGCTGACCACCGCGCCCGGCTGCACACCGGCCCGCCGCAGCGTGTACATGACCTGCGCGTCGGTCTGGATCGGCTCGCCGATCCTGCGGACCACCACACTCGCCCCGGCCTCGCCGGGGTCCAGCTCGGTGAGGCTGACCATGCCCTCCTCCAGGAAGGGATCGGCCTCGCCGGTCTCGCCCAGCTCCTCCAGGCCCGGGATCGGGTTGCCGTACGGCGACTCGGTGGGGTGCCGCAGCAATCTCCAGCACCCGCCGCTCCACGGCCTCGCTCATCACGTGCTCCCAGCGGCACGCCTCGGCGTGCACCTGCTCCCACTCCAGGCCGATCACGTCGACCAGCAGGCACTCGGCGATGCGGTGCTTGCGCATCACCCGCGTCGCCGTCCGGCGGCCCTCCTCGGTCAGCTCCAGGTGCCGGTCACCCGCGACGTGCAGCAGCCCGTCGCGCTCCATCCGGGCCACCGTCTGGGAGACCGTGGGCCCGCTCTGGTCGAGCCGCTCGGCGATTCGGGCGCGCATGGGGACCACACCCTCCTCCTCCAGCTCCAGGATGGTGCGGAGATACATCTCCGTCGTGTCGATCAGTCCGGACATGCGCGCCCCTCGTTCACTCGTGCGTGGCCCTGAGCCAATACTGACGCATCGGACCGACAACCGACCCCCGCGCCAGGTGCGGCGGCCCCGGCCAGGTCCTGTTTTCTTGACACCGGTGACGCCCGGGAGCCACGGTGATCCGCATGAGCGACCCCCTCGACGATCTCACGCGACCGGTACTTCGACGCCGCCATCGGCCTGCTGGGCAGGGTCCGCGACGAGGAGGGTGCCACCCTAAGGGCTGCGGCCGCCGCTGTCGCCGACGCGATCGCCTCCGACGGCCGGGTCTTCGTCTTCGGAGCCGGCCACTCCTCGCTGCCCGCCCAGGACGTCGTCTACCGCGCGGGCGGGCTGGCCCTGATCAACCTGCTGGCCGTGCCCGGCGTGACCGGGGTCGACGTCGTCCCCGCCACCCTGGGCAGCGCCCTGGAGCGGGTCGAGGGCCTGGCGGGCGCCGCGCTCGACACCAGTCCGGCGCGCCGCGGCGACGTGCTCTTCGTGATCTCGCTCTCCGGCCGCAACACCCTGCCGATCGAGATGGCCCAGAACGCCCGGGCGCTCGGCCTGACCGTGGTCGGCGTGACCTCGCTCGCCTACGCCGAGCAGACCAGCTCCCGGCACTCCTCCGGCACCTTCCTGAAGGACCACTGCGACATCGTGGTCGACTCCAAGATCCCGGTCGGCGACGCCGAGCTGACCGACCCCCGCATCCCCGCGCCCTACGCGCCGGCCTCCACCGTCGTCATCAGCGCCCTGATGCAGGCGGTCATGGCCACCGCGGCCACCGACCTGGCCGCCCGCGGCGTCACCCCGCCCATGATCCGCTCGGGCAACGTCGACGGCGGCCACGAGTGGAACAGCCAGGTCTTCGAGGAGTACCGGGACCGGATCTTCTTCCGGCACTGAGCCCGAGCGGGAGCCCAGGAGGCCCCTGCCGACCCGTGCGCATCGGGCGGCGTCCCGCGTGCGGCGTGCCCGTGCGGCGTGCGGCGTGCGGTCGCAAAGGTTCGCGTAAATCGCTTGTGCGTCGTCCCGGACCGTTCCTAGGGTGGCCGTACACACGAAGGGAGGTGGTCTGAAGCATGAGTTGCACTCGGACACGTGAGGTGACTGCGGGCTAGCTCCGCGCACTCGGCGTGCGTGATGCTCGCCAATCCCACGCAGTTCACCCGACCCGCGGGCTCGTCGGACTTGTCCGGCCGGTGCCCGGAGCCAGCAGGCTCCGGGGAGCAGCCCGCGGGTCGTTCGTTCTCCGCGCTCCCGCACGCACCCGCCACCCGCACCCAAGGCGGCCAGGCACCTTAGGTGCTCAGGGCGCCTAGGGTGCCAGCCGCTCCACGGACCATCCGCCGCCGGAGCGTACGTAGCGCAGCCGGTCGTGCAGCCGGTTCTCGCGGCCCTGCCAGAACTCGACGGTCCGCGCCTGGACCCGGAAACCGCCCCAGTACGGCGGCACGGGCACCTCGGTGCCCTCGGGGAAGCGCGCGGCCTCCTCGGCGTACCTGTCCTCCAGGGCCTCGCGGGAGGCGACCACGGAGGACTGCGCGCTGGCCCTGGCGCCGAGCTGGGAGCCGTGCGGGCGGCTGTGGAAGTACGCCTCGGTCTCGTGCGCGGACACCCTGGTGACCGACCCGGTGACGAGCACCTGCCGGGCGATCGGGTGCCAGGGGAAGAGCAGGGCGGCCTGCGGGTTGGCGGCCAGCTCGCGGCCCTTGCGGGAGTCGTAGTTGCTGAAGAAGACGAATCCCCGCCGGTCGTACGCCTTGAGCAGCACCGTACGGGAGCTGGGCGCGCCGTCGGCGCCGGCGGTGGAGACGACCATGGCGTTGGGCTCGGTGAGCAGGCCCGCGCCGGCGGCCCGTACCGCGTCGGCGAACCAGCGGGCGAACTGCCCGTACGGGTCGGCGGCCAGGTCGGCCTCGGTCAGTCCCGCGACGCCGTACTGCTTGCGCATGGCCGCCGGATCGGCTTCGGGAAGCGTCGGCACGTGTACGTCCTGTGGTTCTCGCACCCGCACATCTTGCAGGACCGCGGCGGAGGCTGTGCCATGGTGACCGATGTGCGGGATCTCACCCCCTCCGAGCCTGATGGAGCAGGGTGACCGGGCCCAGTGTGGGGCATGACCGGGAGACAACCGCACCACCTGACGTCGAAGGAGCCGCCCCATGTCCGATTTCGTACCGGGACTCGAAGGAGTCGTCGCGTTCGAGACCGAGATCGCCGAACCGGACAAGGAGGGCGGGTCGCTGCGCTACCGCGGCGTCGACATCGAGGATCTGGTCGGCCAGGTGGGCTTCGGGAACGTGTGGGGACTGCTGGTCGACGGGAAGTTCAACCCGGGCCTGCCGCCCGCCGAGCCGTTCCCGATCCCGGTGCACTCCGGTGACATCCGGGTCGACGTGCAGTCGGCGCTGGCGATGCTCGCCCCGGTGTGGGGCCTGAAACCCCTGCTCGACATCGACCACGAGGCGGCCAGGGACAACCTCGCGCGGGCCGCGGTGATGGCGCTGTCGTACGTCGCCCAGTCGGCGCGCGGCCAGGGGCTGCCGATGGTGCCGCAGCGGGAGATCGACAAGGCGCAGTCGGTCACCGAGCGCTTCATGATCCGCTGGCGCGGCGAGCCCGACCCCAAGCACGTGGCGGCGGTGGACGCGTACTGGACGTCCGCGGCCGAGCACGGCATGAACGCGTCGACGTTCACCGCCCGGGTGATCGCCTCGACCGGCGCGGACGTCGCCGCGGCGCTGTCCGGCGCGGTCGGCGCCATGTCCGGGCCGCTGCACGGCGGGGCGCCGTCCCGCGTGCTCGGCATGATCGAGGAGATCGAGCGGACCGGCGACGCGGAGGGCTATGTGAAGTCCGCGCTCGACCGCGGCGAGCGGCTGATGGGCTTCGGCCACCGCGTCTACCGCGCCGAGGACCCGCGGGCGCGCGTGCTGCGGCGCACCGCCCGCGAACTGGGCGCCCCGCGCTACGAGGTGGCCGAGGCGCTGGAGAAGGCGGCGCTCGCGGAACTGCACGCCCGGCGCCCCGACCGCGTCCTGGCGACGAACGTCGAGTTCTGGGCCGCGATCATGCTGGACTTCGCGGAGGTGCCCGCGCACATGTTCACCTCGATGTTCACCTGCGCGCGCACGGCCGGCTGGTCGGCCCACATCCTGGAGCAGAAACGTACCGGCCGCCTGGTCAGGCCCTCGGCCCGCTACATCGGCCCGGGCACCCGCAGCGTCCAGGACGTCGAGGGCTTCCCGGACATCGCCCACTGATCCCTCGCCGGGAGCCACCACCGTCCACGTCCGCACCGCAAGTTCCCCGCGCCCCACCGGGAGTTGAGCCCCTTCAAGGGCGCGAGGAACTGCGCGCGCAACCCACCCCGGCCAGCACCCGGCAACACACCGGCACCCCAACGGCGCAACCCCGAAAGGGGCGCGGGGAACTGCGCGACCAGCCACGACGAACGGGCGCCGGTCCCCAGCGGGAGTTGAGCCCCGTCAGGGGCCCCGCCTCCGGACCCGTCACAGCGACAGCGCACCTCACGGCTCACCACCACCCCCCAACCCCTCCGCGAGCACCTCCGCGAGGTGCCGCGCCCGCACACCCCCCACCTGCGCAAGCTGCGTCCTGCACGAGAAGCCGTCGGCCAGCAGCGCGGCCCCGGCCGCCGCGCCCTGCCGGACGGCCGGCAGCACCGCCTCCTCCGCGCAGGCGACCGACACCTCGTAATGCCCCTTCTCAAAGCCGAAGTTGCCGGCCAGACCACAGCACCCTCCGGTCAACTCGCCGCTGAGACCCGCGCGTTCACGCAGCCTGCGGTCGGCCGCGTCCCCGAGCACCGCGTGCTGGTGGCAGTGCGTCTGGCCGGCGACGGCCCGGTCCAGCCGCGGCGGCGCCCAGTGCGGCGCGAACTCCTCCAGCGCCTCGGCGAAGGTGCGGACGGACGCGGCGAGCCGGGCGGCCCGGGGCTCGTCGGGACCGAGGAGTTCGGGCAGGTCGGAGCGGAGCGCGGCCGCGCAGCTCGGTTCGAGGACGACGAGCGGCAGGCCGGCGTCGAGCAGCGGCGCGAGCCGGTCGAGGGTGCGGCGCATGACGGCCTTGGCACGGCTGAGCTGCCCGGTGGAGACCCAGGTCAGGCCGCAGCAGACCGGCGCGGGCGGGGTCGTGACCGTCACGCCGGCGGCCTGGAGTACGCGGACGGCGGCGCGGCCGACCTCGGGCGAGAGGTGCTCGGTGAAGGTGTCCGGCCACAGCACGACGGCGGGCTCGGCGCGATGAGGGGGCTCGGCGCCTGAGCGGAGTCGGTTCCGTGCGGGGATGCGGGTCCGGCGTTTCCGGAGCGCGCGACGGCCTCCGCGTGTCCCCCGGTGCCTTCCGGGTGTCCCCCGATCGTGGAATTCGTGTCCCACCATCGAGTGAAAGTCTCGGATGCCAGTTCGGGAAGGCGCGCTGCCGCGCGATCCCTCCCAGCCATTTCGCGAACCAGGCCGTTGACCGGGCTCTGCCAAGGAAGTTGAGCGGCCGGGCGAACGGCGCGGCGGCCCGCAGCCACACCGGAAGCCAGCCCATCGCGTAGTGCGAGCGCGGCCGCAGCCGCCCCCGGTAGTGGTGGTGCAGGAACTCCGCCTTGTACGTGGCCATGTCCACTTCGACCGGGCAGTCGCTGCGGCAGCCCTTGCAGGACAGGCACAGATCGAGCGCGTCGCGCACCTCCGCGGACCGCCAGCCGTCCTCGATCAGCTCGCCCGCGAGCATCTCGTGCAGCAGCCGGGCCCGCCCGCGGGTCGAGTGCCGTTCCTCGCCGGTGACCCGGAACGACGGGCACATGACGGCGGAGCCGCCCGCCGGGACCGTCGCCGTACGGCATTTCGCGACGCCGACGCAGCGCCGGACGGCGGCCGGGAAATCGGCTCCGTCACCCCGGAAGGTGAATTCCACGTCGACCGGACGGGCGGTGGAGGACGGCAGCACGGCGAAGCGGAGGTTGCTATCACTGAGAGCGGGACGCACCAGCATCCCCGGGTTCATCCCGCCGTCGGGGTCCCAGAGATCCTTGAAATCTGCAAAGAGTGCGATCAACTCCGGGCCGTACATCCGCGGCAGGAACTCGGCGCGCGCCTGCCCGTCGCCGTGTTCGCCGGAGAGCGAGCCGCCGTGCGAGACGACGAGGTCCGCGGCGGCCGCGGAGAAGCGACGGAAGCGCGCGACCCCGGCCCGGTCCACGAGGTCGAAGTCGATGCGCGCGTGGACGCACCCGTCGCCGAAGTGGCCGTAGGGCGCGCCGCGCAGCCCGTGTTCGGCCAGCAGGGCGCGGAAGTCCCGCAGATACGCGCCCAGCCGGGCGGGAGGGACCGCGCAGTCCTCCCAGCCCGGCCACGCCTCGCTGCCGTCGGGCATGCGGGTGGCGGTGCCGGCGGCGTCCTCCCTGATCCGCCACAGGGCGCGCTGCCGAGCAGGGTCGCGGACGACGGCGTGACCGGTCGTGCCGTCGGCCGCACGGCACAGCCGCCGCGCGTGGGCCAGCGCTTCGTCGGGGTCGTCGCCGCCGACCTCGACGAAGAGCCAGGCCCCGCCGCGCGGCAGCGACCGGCCGGCCTCCCCCACGAGGTCGGCCGCCATCCCCTCGACCGTCAACGGCCGCAGGGGCAGCAGGAGATGGGCGGCCTCCGCCGCGGCCGACTCGTCGTCGTAGCCGAGGACGGCGAGCGCCCGCGCGGCCGGGGCGGGCACCAGCCGTACCGTCGCCTCGGTGAGCACCCCGAGGGTGCCCTCGCCGCCGGTGAAGGCCCGGGCCGCGTCCCGGCCGTGCTCGGGCAGCAGCCGGTCCAGGGCGTATCCGGAGATGCGGCGCGGCAGTTGCGGGAAACCGGTGCGCAGCAGGGCCAGGTTCTCGTCGGCCAGGGTCCGCAGGCCGTCGCGCAACCGGGGCGGCAGGTTCTGGGCGGACGGCCCGCCGAGGACGGCCCGCTCGGCGCGGTAGGTGAGCACGTCCAGCGCGTGGACGTTGTCGGCGGTGGTGCCCCAGGCCACCGAGTGCGCGCCGCACGCGTTGTTGCCGATCATGCCGCCGAGGGTGCAGCGGCTGTGGGTGGAGGGGTCGGGGCCGAAGGTGAGGCCGTGCCGGGCGGCGGCCGTCCGCAGGTCGTCCAGGACGAGTCCGGGCTGCACACGGGCGGTGCGGGCCTGCGGGTCGAGGTCCAGGAGGCGGTTCATGTGCCGGGTGAGGTCCAGCACGATCCCGGTGCCGGTGGCCTGTCCGGCGATCGACGTCCCGCCGCCGCGCGGCACCACGGGCAGCCCGGACTCCCGGCACACCGCGAGCGCGGCCGCCACGTCCTGCGCGTCCCTGGGCGCCACCACGCCCAGCGGGACCCGGCGGTAGTTGGACGCGTCCATCGTCATCAGGGCGCGCGTCCCGGCGTCGCACGCCACCTCGCCGCGTACCGCTGCGCGCAGCGCGTGTTCCACGTCCCGTGGCAGAGCACTGGTCATGTGCCCAGCTTGCCCGTTCGCAGGTGGGCGACACCGGACGCCGGGAGGACACCGCCGGTCGGCCGCGGCTGCCGTCTCATCGGATGGAACACTCCCGGCAACACGGCTGTGACGGACTACGCTGCGGGCGTGGCCGACATTCAGATTCCCGCTGACATCAAGCCCTCCGACGGACGGTTCGGGTCGGGTCCCTCCAAGGTGCGCACGGAAGCGCTCGACGCGCTGGCCGCCACCGGATCGTCCCTGCTCGGTACCTCTCATCGGCAGGCACCGGTGAAGAACCTCGTGGGCCAGGTCCGCGACGGCGTCCGCGAGCTGTTCTCCCTGCCAGAAGGCTACGAGGTGGTGCTCGGCAACGGCGGTTCCACGGCGTTCTGGGACATCGCCACCCATGGCCTGATCAGCCAGAAGTCGCAGCACCTGTCGTTCGGTGAGTTCTCCTCGAAGTTCGCGAAGGCCGCGCAGCAGGCGCCGTGGCTGGACGAGCCGACGATCGTGAAGTCCGACCCGGGCAGCCACCCGGTGCCGGTCGCCGAGGCGGGTGTGGACGTATACGCCTTCACCCACAACGAGACCTCCACGGGTGTCGCGGCCCCGATCCGCCGGGTCGCGGGCGCCGACGACGGCGCGCTGGTGCTGGTCGACGCCACCTCGGGCGCGGGCGGTCTGCCGGTCGACATCACCGAGACGGACGTCTACTACTTCGCGCCGCAGAAGTCCTTCGCGGCCGACGGCGGCCTGTGGCTGGCCGCGTTCTCGCCGGCCGCGCTGGAGCGCGCCGCGGCGATCGCCGGGTCCGGACGGCACATCCCGGCGTTCTTCGACCTGCCGACGGCGATCGACAACTCGCTGAAGAACCAGACGTACAACACCCCGGCGCTGGCCACCCTCTTCCTGCTCAAGGAGCAGCTGGAGTGGATCAACGGCCAGGGCGGCCTGGAGTGGGCGGTCAAGCGCACCGCGGACTCGTCCTCGCGGCTGTACGGCTGGGCGGAGAAGTCCTCGTACGCCACGCCGTTCGTCACCGACCCGGCGCAGCGTTCGCAGGTCGTGGGCACCATCGACTTCGCCGACGGCATCGACGCCGCCGCGGTGGCGAAGGTGCTGCGGGCCAACGGCGTGGTGGACACCGAGCCCTACCGCAAGCTGGGCCGCAACCAGCTGCGGGTCGCGATGTTCCCGGCCGTGGAGCCGGCCGACGTCGAGGCGCTGACCGCCTGCGTCGACTACGTCATCGGCAAGCTCTGACCTCGCTGTGACGCGCTGAGGACCGCCGCGCGCGGCGGTCCTCAGCGCGTCTGTACGCCCCGGGGCGACGCCCGGCCGGGGCTCGTTCAGCGGTCCCGCCGGCGGCGCATCGCCCGGCGCGCGCCGACCCCCGCCGCGCCGATGCCGAAGAGCACGGCGAAGCCCAGCACCTTGTCGCCGGCCTTCTTGCCCGCGGTCTTCGACGCGGGGCTGTGCGCGCCGCTCCCGGCCGCACCCGCTGTCCCGCTGTGCCCGCTGCCGCCGGCGGCGGTGGCCGTCGGGCTTCGGCGGCGACGTCGGCGGGCAGGTCGTCGCCGCTGAGCGCGCTCCTTCCACACCTCGCTGTCCTTGCCCTCGCTGCCGTACATCACGGCCCGGCCGTCGGTGGTGAAGGCGACGGACTCGCCCTGCGGCTGCATGGGCAGGTCGAGATCGTCGATCTTGTGCGGGGCGGCCGTCGGCCCAGCGGTAGTCGCTGGCCCAGAAGTAGCCGCGCAGCACCAGGCGGGTGCCGTCGGGCGAGAAGGCGCCGTCGGTGACCCAGGGGACGTCGCCGATGCGGCGGAAGACGTTGACGCCGCTTGGCGCTCAGCCGGGCCGGGCCCTCGTAGAGGTGGCCGCCGTCCTCGTTCTTGCTGGCGATGTAGACGCGGCCGGTGGCGGGCTGGACCATCAGCGCCTCGGCGTTGCGGGGCCCGTCGCTGTAGCGGACGGTGTAGCGGGTGACGTCGACCGTCTGGCTGACGAGCCTGCGGGGTTCGGCGAAGCGGTAGATCCACACCTCGGGCCAGGCGCCGTTGAGGTTGTCGCCGATGTCGCCGACGTACAGGTCGCCGTCGGGGCCGATCGAGATGGCCTCCACGTCGCGGGGGTGGATGCCGCGCATCGTCACGGTGGCGACGGTCTTCCCGGTGGCCGCGTCGATCGCGTAGACGTACGGCCCGTCGCCGCTGTCGTTGTGCGTCCAGTACACGCCCGGGTGCAGGCGGCTGGCCACCAGGCCGCTGGACTCGGTGATCCGCGGGTCGCTGATGCGGAACGCCACGGAGGGCCCGTCGGCCGCGGCGGCCGGCAGGGCCGGGGCGCAGACCAGGGCGAAGGCGGCGCAGACGGCGGCCGCGGGGAGATGCACGCGCATGACCCAAGCGTGCCATCCCCCGCCCGGGGGCGGTGCGGGCGATGCCCCTTGATTGGAGCGCACTCCAAGGCTTGGCTGAGGGGTATGGAGTACACACAGCTCGGACGTACCGGCCTCAAGGTCAGCCGCCTGGTTCTCGGCACGATGAACTTCGGTCCGCAGACCGACGAGGCGGACAGCCACGCGATCATGGACTCGGCGCTCGACGCCGGGGTCAACTTCTTCGACACCGCCAACGTCTACGGCTGGGGCGAGAACAAGGGCCGCACCGAGGAGATCATCGGAAGCTGGTTCGCGAAGGGCGGCGGCCGCCGCGACAAGACCGTGCTGGCCACCAAGGTCTACGGCAACATGGCCCCGGAGGGCTCCGAGTGGCCGAACTACGACCGGCTGTCGGCGCTCAACATCCGCCGCGCGGTCGACGCGAGCCTGAAGCGGCTGGGCACCGACCACATCGACCTGTACCAGTTCCACCACGTCGACCGGCACACGCCGTGGGAGGAGATCTGGCAGGCGATCGACGTCCTGATCCAGCAGGGCAAGATCCTCTACGCCGGGTCGAGCAACTTCGCCGGCTGGCACATCGCGCGGGCCAGCGAGGCGGCCGCGGCGCCGCGGCTCGCTGGGCCTGGTCAGCGAGCAGTGCCTGTACAACCTGGCCGTCCGCGACGCCGAGATGGAGGTCGTCCCGGCGGCCGAGCACTACGGCCTGGGGGTGATCCCGTGGTCGCCGCTCAACGGCGGCCTGCTCGGCGGCGTGCTGCGCAAGCAGCGGGAGGGCGGCGGCTCCCGGTCCACCAGCGGCCGGGCCGCGGACGCGCTGAAGTCCCAGGAGCAGCGCGACCGGATCCAGGGCGTACGAGGACCTGTGCGACAAGCACGGCGTGCACCCCGGTGACGTGGGCCTGGCCTGGCTGCTGACCCGTCCCGGGGTGACCGGGCCGATCGTGGGCCCGCGGGTCCAGGACCAGTTGGACTCGGCGCTGCGCGCGGTGGAGCTGAAGCTGTCGGCGGAGTTCCTGGCCGCGCTGGACGAGCTCTTCCCCGGCCCGGGAACGGCCCCGGAGTCCTTCGCCTGGTAGCGGGCGGCTACGGGGTCGGCCGCCGCGGTTCAGCGGACCGCGGCGGCCACGACCACCACGACGAGCATCAGGACGAAGGCGGCGGTCATCACGCGGGTACGGGTCTTGGGGTCCACCCTGCGAGGTTAACCGGCCGCGCCCGGCTCCCCGTCGCCCGGGCCCTCGCCGCGGCCGAGCGGCCACGCCCCGACGACCGTGTAGCGGGGCTGCTCGCCGGGCACCCCGGAGCGCGGCAGGGCGCTGCTGACCAGGCTCAGGGTGTCGCGCGGTCCAGGGCGAGCCCTGGAAGGCCGCCAGCGCGTCGGCGAAGGGCCGCAGGGGCACCTGCGGCGCGTGCGGCCGGCGCGGGCGAGGGTCAGGTGGGCGCGGAAGCCGCGTTCCTCGTCGGCGGGCGCCCCGGCCCGCCGGGCGGCGGCCCGTACCGAGGCCGCGAGCCGGGACAGCCCGGCGGTGTCACCGTCGGCGCCGGCCCACAGCGCGCGGTCCCCGAACCGCCCGCCGCCGGTCAGCCGCAGCGGGTGCGGGCCGTGCCGGCGGGCGGCCCGGGCGAGGCGTTCGGCGAGTTCGGGCCGGACGGTGTCGGGCACCTCGCCGAGGAAGGCGAGGGTGAGGTGCCAGCCCTCGGTGGCGGTCCAGCGCAGGTCGTCCGCGCCGGGCAGCCGCCGTACGGGGGCCAGCGCCGCGGCCAGTTCGGCGACCGCGGCGGGTGGCGGCAGGACGGCCGCGAAGAGCCTCATGCGGCCGAGGTGAGCCGGTTGCCCGAGGGGGCGTCGGGCCCCGCGCCCGGCTGGTCGCCGATGCCGTCCGCGGTGCCGGGTTCCGCGCCGCCGTCGGGGCCCGCGCCGCCGTCGCGGGGCACGAAGTCGACCAGCGGGCGGCTCTTGTCGCGGGACGGGCGCCAGTTGACCCGTACCCGAAGGCCCCCGGCCCGGGCGAGCACCAGTCCGACCGCCGACCGCGCCGGCGGCGGAGACCAGGCCGCCGGACATGAAGCCGACCCGTGCGCCGAAGGTGTCGGTGACCCAGCCCATGACCGGGCCGCCGATCGGGGTGCCGCCGACGAAGACCATCATGTACAGGCTCATCACGCGGCCGCGCATGACGGGGTCGGTGGCGAGCTGCACGGTGGCGTTGGCGGTGGTGTTGAAGGTCAGGCCGAAGACGCCGATCGGCACCAGGAGGAGCGCGAAGAGCCAGAAGGCCGGCGCGAGCGAGGCCAGCGACCTCCAGCAGGCCGAAGACCAGGGCGGCGGCGACCAGCATCCGCAGCCGGGTGCGGGTGCGGCGGGCGGCGAGCAGCGCGCCGATCAGGGAGCCCGCGGCCATCAGGGTGTTGAGCAGGCCGTAGGTGCCGGCGCCCGCGTCGAAGACCTTGTTGGCGAAGGCGGACAGCCAGATCGGGAAGTTGAAGCCGAAGGTGCCGATGAAGCCGACCAGGACGATCGGCCAGATCAGTTCGGGCTTCCCGGCGACGTAGCGCAGGCCCTCGCGGAGCTGGCCCTTGGCGCGCGGGGCGCGTTCGATCTTGTGCAGCTCCGCGGTGCGCATCAGGAGCAGCCCGGTGAGGGGGGCGAGGAAGGACAGGCCGTTGATGAGGAAGGCCCAGCCGCTGCCCACGGCGGTGATGAGCACACCGGCGACGGCGGGGCCGACCAGGCGGGCGGCCTGGAAGTTGGCGGCGTTGAGGGAGACGGCGTTGCGGACCACGGAGGGGCCGACCATCTCGACCACGAAGGTCTGCCGGGTGGGGTTGTCGACCACGGTGACCATGCCGAGCAGGAAGGCGATCGTGTAGACGTGCCAGACCTGGACGACGCCGGAGAGCGTGAGGGTCGCCAGGACCAGGCCGAGCAGGCCGAGCGCGAGCTGGGTGCCCAGCAGGATCTTGCGCTTGGGGTAGCGGTCGGCGAGCACGCCGCCGTACAGCCCGAAGAGCAGCATCGGCAGGAACTGCAGCGCGGTGGTGATGCCCACCGCGAAGGACGAGCCGGTGATGGAGAGCACCAGCCAGTCCTGGGCGATCCGCGACATCCAGGTGCCCGTGTTGGAGATCACGGCACCGGTCGCGAAGAGCCGGTAGTTGCGGATCTTCAGGGCGCTGAAGGTGCCCGTCTTCTCCGCGGGACGGTCAGGTTCGGTTGCGGTTTCTGGTCCGGCTGCCGAACTCAATCGGTACTCGCCTCCCCTTCTTCGGCCCCGCGGGTTCGGCGGGTGCTGCTCGGTGCGCTGTCGGTGCTGCGGGCGTGCCGGTGCCGCGGGTGCGGGCCGCGGACGGATGCGTCGCGCGGGCCGCGCGGGCGGGGCGCGTCACAGGTGTGCCAGCTTGTCCAGGACGGGGGCCGCCTGGCGCAGGATGGCCAGCTCCTCCTCGGTGAGGCCCTCGGCGAGTTCGGACAGCCAGGCGTTCCGCTTGGTGCGGCTCTCGGCGAGCATGGCCGCGGCCTGCTCGGTGCGGCTCACCACCACCTGGCGGCGGTCGTCGGGGTGCGGTTCCCGGTGGACGAGCCCCTTCGACTCCAGCATCGCCACGATGCGGGTCATCGACGGGGGCTGCACGTGTTCCTTGCGGGCCAGCTCCCCCGGGGTCGCGGAGCCGCAGCGGGCCAGGGTGGCCAGCACCGACATCTCGGTCGGGCTCAGCGACTCGTCGACGCGCTGGTGCCGCAGCCTTCGCGAGAGCCGCATCACGGCCCCTCGCAGGTCGCTGACGGCGGCGCGGTCGTCCTCGGACAGTTCGGTCACGTTGTTTAGGTTAGCTCATTACCTAGACTAAGTACACCGGAAACATCGACCCGCCGGCGCCGCCCCAACCCTCCCGCGGCCGTATCTCACCCATACGGGTGAGATGGCGGGGGAAAGCGACCCGCGCGGCCCTGGGGTACGGGGACCGTGGGCCCATGGCATCCAGAGTGCTCAGCCTCCGTCTGGACGGAGAACTGTGGGACAGGATTCGCGACCATGCCGCCAAAGCGCGGAATGAGCGCCCAGGACTACGTGGTCCAGGCGCTCGTCCGCGACGACTTCGACGAGCGCTTCAAGGCCGCGGTCGACGAGACCGACCGCTTCTACGCGCGCGAGGCCCCGCGGGCGTAGACCGCCCGGCAGGCCCCCGGAGCCCGGCCGGACTCAGACCAGTCCGAGCGCGGGCATCAGGTAGTAGAAGGCGAAGACGGCGGCCACCACGTACAGCGCGACCGGCACCTCGCGCCAGCGGCCGGCGACCGCGCGCAGCAGGCAGAAGGTGATGAAGCCGATGCCGATGCCGTTGGTGATCGAGTAGGTGAAGGGCATCATCACCATGGTCAGGAAGGCCGGCACGGCGATGGTGAAGTCGCTCCAGTCGATCTCCCGGATCGACCCGGACAGGATCAGGAAGCCGACGGCGATCAGCGCGGGCGTCGCGGCCTGGGCGGGCACCATGGTGGCCAGCGGTGTGAGGAACAGCGCGAACACGAACATCAGGCCGGTCACGACGCTGGCCAGACCGGTCCTGGCGCCCTCGCCGACGCCGGCGGTGGACTCCACGAAGCAGGTGTTCGCCGACGCGGAGGTGGCGCCGCCGGCGGCGGTGGCGATGCCGTCGATCATCAGCACCTTGCTCATGCCGGGCAGGTCGCCCTTCTCGTCCAGCAGCCCGGCCTCGTCGCTGACGCCCAGGATGGTGCCCATCGCGTCGAAGAAGCAGGACAGCAGCACGGTGAAGACGAACAGCACCCCGGTGAGGATGCCGACCTGGTGGAAGCCGCCGAAGAGGCTGACCTTGCCGATCAGGCCGAAGTCGGGGCTGGCGACCGGGTCGCCGGGCCACTTGGGCACGGTGAGGCCCCAGCTGGCGGCCGGGACGTCGGCGACCGCGTCCACGATCAGCGCGAGCACCGTCATGCTGACGATGGAGATCAGGATGGCGCCCGGCACCTTGCGGATGATCAGCGACAGGGTGAGCAGCGTGCCGAGGATGAAGATCAGCACCGGCCAGCCGTGGAGGTGACCGTCGCCGCCGAGCTGGAGCGGCACGGTGGTGTGGGCGGCGTCCGGGATGCGGGTGACGAAGCCGGAGTCGACCAGGCCGATGAGCATGATGAACAGGCCGATGCCGATGGCGATGCCCTTGCGCAGGCCCAGCGGCACGGCGCTCATCACGCGCTCGCGCAGCCCGGTGGCGACCAGCAGCATGATCGCCAGGCCCGCGAGCACGACCATGCCCATCGCGTCCGGCCAGCTCATCCGGGGCGCGAGCTGGAGGGCGACCACGGTGTTGACGCCGAGGCCGGCGGCGAGCGCGACGGGCACGTTGCCGATGACGCCCATCAGCAGCGTGGTGAAGGCGGCGGTGAGGACGGTGGCGGTGACGAGCTGGCCGCCCTGGAGGTGGTGGCCGAATTTGTCGGTCGCCGGACCCGAGGATGATCGGGTTGAGCACGATGATGTACGCCATCGCGAAGAAGGTGGCGAGGCCGCCGCGGATCTCCCGGGGGATGGAGGAGCCGCGCTCGGAGATGCGGAAGTAGCGGTCCAGGCCGGTGGCGGGCGGGCGGCCGGTGGGCGGGCGCGCGTCGACCGGAGCGGGGGCCGTGGGGGACATGGGCGTCCTCAGGGTGCTGTTCTCGCCAGGATTTGGGCGATCGTACGAGTGATTTCGGTCAATCGGTGACGGTTTCAGTATGAACAAACAGCCATGCTCACGCTATCTCCGCGCGTAGACACCGTTGGGGGCCCGCCGCCGCGGCCCGCGGGGTGCCGCTTACCATGGGCGCATGAGCAAGCAGCGGACCCCTCTGCGCGAGGCCCCCGAGCCGCTGGAGGCCAACGACGTCGCGACCATCGCGGTCGGCGTGATCGTCTGGTTCGTGCTCTTTCTGGTGCAGCTGCCTTTCTACGGGTGGTACGCCGACCACGGTCACACCTGGTTCATCTGGACCTGCCTGGCCGGCGGCAGTTGCGGGCTGCTGGGCCTGAAGTACGTACGCGCTCGGCGCGATGCCATCGCCCGCACGGCGCGGGAGCACCCCGAGCAGTAGCCGCCCCCGCGGGGTGCCGCAGCGTAAGGCGGCGCCTTACCAGGAGCGCGCGGGTGCCGTTGCGAACGGCGGTCACCACCCAGGGGCGCTGGGGGTACCCCCGGACGGAGTCTGGGGGAGGAACTGCGCGAGCAACCCACCACCGGCCGGTGGTCCGGATGCGACAGCAACAGCCCCACCGGGCCGGTGACGACCCGCAGCCACGTCGTGGCTTGTCGCGCAGTTCCTCCCGCCCCTAGAACGAGGCACCCTCGTGCCGGAAGGGCACCCACCCCGCGGCCGGGGGAGCAGGGCGCCGCCGGGCGCAAGGGCACCCCGGCCACCTCGTAAGGCGCCGCAAAGACAGGGGGCTAGTCGAACCAGCGGTCGCGGGCCAGTTCGTCCGTGCGGGTGGGATCTTCGAGGAGCGCGGCCAGCTCGAAGCGCCGCTCCCAGTGGCCCGCCGCCCAGGCGAGCCCGGCGGCGACGCCCTCGACGGTGGCGGCGTGCAGGACGCCGTCCAGCCACCGCCAGTCCACCTCGGTCCCACCGCTCAGCAGCAGTTCCTCGTGCTCGACGTAGGACGTGGGGGCGCCCGGCAGCAGGTCGTGCACGGCGGGCAGCACGTCGTGCGACTCGCCCTCGGAGACGACGGCCGCCTCGACCGCCTCGCTGAGCCGCCGTACCTGGAACAGCTCGGCCAACTCCCCCGCCAGCCGCGGCGGTACGGGCAGCAGCGCCAGTCCGGCCGCCAGCGGCAGCAGGTCGGGCGCGTCGGCGACGAGCGCGTCGGCGGCGTCCACGACGACGGGCACGCCGTCACGGACGGCCCGTACGTCGTCGGGAAGGGTGACCTGTTCGGGGTCGAGTTCGGCCAGGGCGGCGTAGAGCCGCGTGGAGTTGGGCGGGGGTCACCGGCGCGGTCGGGGTCGGCGAGGCGGGCGAGGAGTTCGGCGGCGCCGCCGGGTTCGGCGAGCAGGGCGGCGACGGTGGTGCGTACCCCGAGCGCCCGCAGCACCTGCTCGTCCACGGCCGTGTCGGTCTCGGCCTCGTCGTAGAGCCCGGCGAGCAGCCGGTCGCCGCCGGCCGCGCGCAGGCCGACCGGGCGGCGGCCGTCGAGCACGGGGTGGTCGCGCAGCCACCAGGCGGCGTAGGGCCGTACCGACTCGGTGGTGCCGTCGGGCAGCAGGACCCGCAGCGGGGTGGTGACGGCGTCCCGCAGCGGCGGCCGGGAGAGCAGGGCGAGCGCCTGCGGCCAGGCGTCGTCGTCCACGAGGTCGAGGTCGCGCACGCCGATGATCTCGGTGGCGACGGGCGGCACGTCGGTCTCGGGCAGTTGGTCGAGGACGTCCTCGCACCACACGTCGACGGCGTCGAGCAGGCCGACGTCGTCGGGTTCGGCCCAGTCGGTGTCGCGCGGTTCGAGGTCGTCGGGGTCGAGGACGACGTCGGCGGCGCGGACCAGGGCGAAGGTGGCGAGCACGCCGACGGCGGTGAGCGGCTGTTCGCCCCAGCGGTCGGCGAGATCGGCGTCCACGGCGGCGAGTTCGCCCTCGCGCAGGACGGATTCCAGCGGGCTGCCGGGCAGGACGAGTTCGCCGGCGGGGGCGAGTTCGCCGTCCTCGTCGGGAAGGGCGAGCGCGGACAGCCAGGGCTCGTCGCCGGGGGCGAGGCCGGCGGCCCGGGCCAGGCCGAGCACGGTGTCGGCCAACTCCTCGGCGTCCAGGGCGCTTTCGTCGTCCCAGGCGCCGCGGTCGTCGTCGAGCGAGGCGGCGACCGCGGCCCGGACCTGAGGGGTCGTCAGGATGGCCCGGGGCGTGGCGGCCGCGGCGCCGAGCTTCTCCAGCAGCGGGTGGGCGGCGTCGGCGTGCGCGACCCGCAGGCCGAGCCGGGACAGGACGGCCGGATCGACGGCCGGGTCGCCGTCCTCACCGCGCACCGGCAGCAGCACCTGGCGCGGACCGACCACGGTCCGGCCGTCGGCGAGCGGCACGGGCAGGCCGCTGAGGACGTCGGCGTCGGTGCCGGCCAGCGCGTCGTAGAGCCGCCACCACCAGGCGGCGGGGCGCTCGGCGCCGGCCAGCCGGTCGACGGCGTCGGCGAGCGAGAGCCGGGCGACACCCAACTGGCGCAGCGCGGGCCGCCGTTCGAGGGTCGAGGGCAGCAGGGTCGGCAGCACCTCGGCGAGCACGCGCACGGCGTCGGCGGTGGCGCCCTCCACGATCTCGGCCTCGACCGGGCGCAGCGCCGCGCCCTCGCCGGCCAGCGGGCCGCCGTCGTCCCAGGCGTCGGGGTCGGGCGCGGGGTCGCCGGCCTCGGTACGGGCCGGCTCGGTGGCGCGCGGCAGGAAGGGGGTGCGCGGCAGGTCGGCGAGGATCCGGCGGCGCACGGCGGCGTCGAGTTCGCTGGTGCCGAGCGGGCCGGGGACCAGGTCCACCACGCCGGCGCCGACCGGGCGCCAGTCGGCGATCAGCCGGACGTAGGACTCGCGCGGCGCGGGCCACCAGGAAGTCGGTGAGCGGGCCGGGGGCGGTGTGCCGGCGGGTCGGGTCGAGCGGGAAGGTGGCCAGCAGCAGCGCGGGCAGGCCGAGCGGTTCGTCGGTCGGCGTCGGGGCGTGCACGACCTGCGCGGTGCGCGGCACGGCCGGAGCGCCCTGCGGGTCCACCGGGACGGCCCAGGTGATCGACCAGACCGGGCGCAGCCGCTCCTCCACCGGGCGGTCGGCCAGCAGGTCGGGGGTGAGCGGGCCGCCGGAGGCGTCGACCCGCCAGCGGACGGGGGAGGTCCGGGCGCTGTCCTCGATCAGGACGTCCCCGTCGTCGAGTTGACGGCGGGTCAGGGTCCGTGTGCCGGACGGGGTTTCGATGACCACTTCGGCCAGGCCGGGCAGGGCGAGGAGCAACGCGTCGTCCACGGCGGCGAGCAGACGGTTCGTCAGGTCCTCGGCGGAGCCGTCGCGCAGCGGCAGGACGACGACGGTGTCGTACGAGTCCGGCGCGCTGCCCTCCGCGGCGAACGGCAGCCGCAGCAGCGGGACATGGCCGTCCCGGCGGCGCAACTCGTCGTGCAGGCCGGGAAGTTCGACGGCCAGCGAGCGGGCCTCGGCCAGCGACCAGCGCACACCGCCGGTGCG
This sequence comes from uncultured Actinomycetota bacterium, assembly GCA_963820715.1. Classification (GTDB taxonomy): domain Bacteria; phylum Actinomycetota; class Actinomycetes; order Streptomycetales; family Streptomycetaceae; genus Actinacidiphila. The sequence continues at coordinate 287,423 of CAWGAU010000023.1, forward strand.
GCTGAGGACGGCGGGCTCGTCGCTGACCGCGAGGACCGCGGCGAAGCCGATGCCGAAGCGGCCGACGACCGCGTCGGGGGCGTCGTCGCGCTTGGCGGAGGCGCGCAGCGTGGACAGCGACTCGACGGCGGCGGCGTCCAGCGGCGCGCCGGTGTTCGCGGCGGCGAGGCAGGCGGTGGAGTCCGGGTCGGCCGGGTCGGCCTCGTGCAGGGTCAGCCGCAGCCGGCCGGGGGCGCCGGCCCGGGTGGCGGCGTCGGCGGCGTTCTGGGCCAGTTCCACGACCAGGCGGTCGCGGTGGCCGCCGAGGGCGAGGTCCTCCTCGGCGTTGGCGTCCTCGCGGAAGCGGGCGGCGGAGGTGGACCAGGCGGTCAGGACGGCTTCGCGCAGGATTGTCGTACGGAAGGGGTCGGGGTGCCCTTCCGGGGTCGTACGGATCACACCTGGGCGGCTCACTGACGGCCTTCCGTTGCCGGTTCCTGCTGGGTACGGGCCTCCAGGGGTCCGCACGGTGACCGTACCGCCATTCGGCGGGCCGCCGCTTCCCGGACGGCGCCGCGCGGGACGGCCACGGCTCCCCCGGACTGGACGGTCCGCGCCGCCCGCGGCTCTCCCCGGGCACCGTTCACCCGGAATCCGCCGACAGCCACCCAGGCACACGGTGTTCCGCGACAGGCACCCGACACCCGGCACCCGGCGCTCCGCCACAGTGCACCCGACATCCGGCACCCGCCGACAGGCACGGCACCCGGCACCCCCGAAGGCACCCGGCACCCGGCATCCGCCGACCGGCACCGGATCCACCGGCGGACGACATCCGCCGACACCAGCCGCCTGCACCAGCCGGCCTGCACCCGGCACCCCTCCCCCGGTCACCCGCCGACCGAGTCGCCCTAGCCGGGGTCGTCCGGCCCCAGGACCACCGCGTCCGTGTCGTGGAGGTCGTCCAGGACCATGGGCGGGGGCTCCGGGGTCCTGGGCATGACGGCCGCCTCGGAGTGGCCGCCGCAGCCGTAGGCCAGCGAGACCAGCCGGCCGTCCGCGGGCGAGTACTCGTTGGCGCAGGCTCCGAACGCCTGGCTGAGCGAGCCCGCGATGGGCACGAGGAAGGCGCAGGTGACGCACTGCGCGGGCGCCGCCTGTGCCATCGGGGTCTTGGCGCCGAAGTCCTCGTCCCAGCGGTCGGCGGCCGTGTGCAGACCGTAGCGGGACAGCACCCGGGCGCGGCCCATGCCGAGTTCGCCGGCGACGGAGCCGATCTTGGCGACCGCGGGCACCGCGTCCCGGTCGGCGGGCTCCTCGACGGGGACGACCTCGCCGGTCCAGCCGGGTTCGAGCCGCAGGTCGTCCGCCTCGGTGGGCAGCAGGTCGCCGGGGCCCATGTCGCCGGGCCGCAGCCGTTCGCTCCAGGGCACCCACTCGGGGGCCAGCACCGCGTCGGAGCCGGGCAGCAGCACCGTTTCGTCGATGGTGACGTTCTTCGCACGGGACGCCCGGGTGAGCGTGGTCGCCCACCGCCAGCCCCGGTAGGCGGTCTGGGTGCAGGCGAACAGATGGGTCACGACGCGGTCGCCCTCGGCGACTACTCCCAGGTGTTCACCGACGGACTCGGCGCCCACCGCCTCCCGTGTCGCGGCCAGCGCGACATCGACCGCCTCGGCGCACAGGCGGTCAGGGGTACGGCTTCGCATCGCAGGACTCACAGAAATCGTTTCTCTCTCTACGCCAGTCTCACGTGTGCGCTCGCGGGCGGGCGGACCCGGGGCACGGGGAGACGGCGGCGGAGCGGACCAGCGGACCGCTTCAACGCGTTCGTTTCCCTGCTTCCCCGGATCTGCCCGAGCGTCCTCGTGCGCACCTGTTGCCACCTATTCTGCGCGATCGCACGCTACCGGTGTGCACCGCGAGCGCAAAGGAGGGGGTGCGGACAGTTCCAATTGGGGCAGGATTGCGTCGTGGCACGAACCGTGACCGCGGGCCCGGGGCCCGCACGCAAGGCCGGGCGCGCCCTCACCACCGGTGTGGGGCGGTCGGCGGGCGCAGTGCGCCGCCGTATCCGCCGTTCGACACACGCGGGCGGCGCGGGCGAGTCGGGTCTGGCCAAGCTGATCGAGCTGCACGCGGTCACCTCCGCGGGCGACATGCTGATCACGGTGGCGCTGGCCAGCACGGTCTTCTTCTCGGTGCCCAGCGGCCAGGCGCGCGGCCGGGTCGCGCTGTACCTGCTGGTGACGATGGCGCCGTTCGCGCTGCTGGCGCCGGTGATCGGACCGCTGCTCGACCGGTTGCAGCACGGCCGCAGGGCCGCGATGGCGATGTCGATGACGGCCCGGGCGGTGCTCGCCTGGACGATGGCGGGGGTGGTCTCGACCGCGGGCCTGGGCCTGTACCCGATGGCGCTGGGCGTCCTGGTGGCGTCGAAGGCGTACGGCGTGGTGCGCAGCGCGGTGGTGCCGCGTCTGCTGCCACCGCGCGCGACGCTGGTGAAGGCGAACTCCCGGGTCACCCTCGCGGGCCTGCTCGCCACCGCGGTGGCCGCACCCGTAGGGGCGGGGCTGCACCAGATCGGGCCGCAGTGGCCGCTGTACGGGGCCTTCGCGATCTTCCTGTGCGGCGCGCTGCTGTGCATGGCGCTGCCGAACAAGGTGGATTCGGCGCGCGGCGAGAGCAGGGCGCGGCTGTCGGCGGACGAGGAGGCGCCGCCGCAGGCGGCGGGCGTGCCGGGCCGCAAGCCCGGTCTGCTGGGCGTGGGCTCCTCGGTGCTGCACGCGCTCCAGGGCAACTGCGGGCTGCGCGCGCTGTCGGGCTTCCTGACGATGTTCCTGGCGTTCATGCTGCGCGAGCACCCGGTGGGCGGTCTGTCGCCGCAGTTGTCGCTGGGCGTGGCCGCGGTGGCGGCGGGCGCGGGCAACGCGCTGGGTACGGCGCTGGGCGCGTGGCTCAAGGCCCGCGGACCCGAGGTGATCATCGCGACGGGACTGGTGTGCGCGCTGTCGGCGGCCACGGTCGCGGCGGGCTGGTTCGGCCTGGTGACGGTGGCTACGGTCGCGGCGGTGGCGGGCATCGCGCAGGCGCTGTCGAAGCTGTCGCTGGACGCGCTGATCCAGCGGGACGTGCCGGAGTCGGTGCGCACCTCGGCGTTCGCCCGGTCGGAGACGGTGCTCCAGCTGTCGTGGGTGGTCGGCGGCGGCATCGGCATACTGCTGCCGCTCAACGGCTCGCTGGGCATGGCGGTGGCGGCCTGCCTGGTGCTGGTGGCGTTCTCGGTGTCGGTACGCGGCCTGCTGGGCGCGGCCCGCAGGGGCGGTACGGCCAGGGCCCGGGTGGCCTGACCGCACGCCTCCGGGGCGCGGAGCGGCGCCCTGACCACGGCAAGCGGGGCGCGGGCGACGCGCCCGCGCATCCCGGGACACGGCGCACCCCCGCGCGGACCGGGGGCAACCGCCCGGTAGCCTCACCTCCATGAGCAATCGCCGCACCGCCACCGCTTTCGGTGCCATCGCCCTCGGTCTGATCACCCTCACCGCTTGCGAAAAGCCGACCGCACAGGCGACGGTGACCGTCGGCTCGAAGTCGGTCGAGGCCGAGGCGACCGCCAAGTGCCGCACCAAGGGCAGCGACGTCCTGTCGCAGCAGGACTTCGTGGCGTGCCTCCAGGGCACCCCGAAGCACCACATCACGGTGCCGGTCGGCGACCAGGTGCGGATCGGCGTGGACCCGTCGATCGGCGACAAGGGCTGGCTCATCGTGAGCAACGCCTCCCTGGTCACCAGCGAGGTGCTCAAGGACAAGACCTACTGGCAGGTCGACAGCGCCCAGCTCTTCCAGCAGACCGACCAGCAGTCCGGCCAGACCAGCATCGCCAAGTCGGTGAACCTGAGCATCGTGGAGTCCCCCGACACCACGGGCGCGAAGTCGGTCCGGGTCATCCAGTTCAAGCTCGTCCGGGGCAACTGACGGCCGGTCGCGGCGCCGTGCCCGCCGGGCCGCGCCTGCTCGTGGTGACCGCGGTGGACGCCGAGCGCGACGCGGTGCGCGCCGGGCTCGACGCGGCCGCGGCTGTCCGCGGATGCGGCGGACGTGCTCGCGGGCGGCGTCGGCCCGGCCGCGGCGGCGGTGTCCGCGGCGACCGCGCTGGCCCGCGCGCAGGCCGCCGGGCGCCCGTACGGCCTGGTGGTCAGCGCCGGGATCGCCGGCGGCTTCGCCCCGTCGGCGCCGGTCGGCGCGGTGGTGGTCGCGGAGGCGATCGTGGCCGCGGACCTGGGCGCGCAGACCCCGGACGGCTTCGTGTCCGTGGCCGAGCTGGGCTTCGGCAGGTGCGAGCACCGGCCGCCGCAGCCGCTCGCGCGCGGTGTGGCGCGGGCGCTGGCGGCCGCGTACGGACCGGTGCTGACGGTGTCCACGGTGACCGGGACCGCCGGGCGGGCCGCCGAACTGGCCGCCCGCCACCCGGGGGCCGTCGCCGAGGCGATGGAGGGGTACGGGGTCGCGGAGGCCGCCGCCGCGGCCGGGGTACCGGTGCTGGAGATCCGTACGGTGTCCAACGCCGTCGGCCCGCGGGACCGGGCGGCCTGGCGGATCGGCGAGGCGCTGGCGGCGCTGACGACGGCGTTCGGGAAGCTCCCGGCCGCCCTGGAGGTTGAGGCACGACATGGCTGACCACACCGAGCACGCCGACCGCGCACCGGGCACGGCCCGGGCGCCCCGGGCTCCCCCGACCCGCTGCAGATCGCCTTCTCCCCCTGCCCGAACGACACGTTCGTCTTCCACGCCTGGGCGCACGGCCTGGTCCCGGGCGCGCCGCCGCTGGAGGTGACCTTCGCCGACATCGACATCACCAACGGCATGGCCGAGCGCGGCGAGTTCGACGTGCTGAAGGTCTCCTACGCGGTGCTGCCGTGGGTGCTGGAGGAGTACGCGCTGCTGCCGTGCGGCGGCGCGCTGGGCCGCGGCTGCGGCCCGCTGGTGCTCACCCGGGAGCCGGGCGCCGACCTGACCGGCGCGGACGGTGGCGGTGCCGAGCGAGCGCTCGACGGCGTACCTGCTGTTCCGGCTGTGGGCGGCGGCCGAGGTGCCGGGCGGGGTGGGCGAGGTCGTGGTGCTGCCGTTCCACGAGATCATGCCGGCGGTGCGGGACGGCCGGGTCGACGCCGGCCTGGTGATCCACGAGGCGCGCTTCACGTACCAGGACTACGGGCTGCACAAGCTCGCCGACATGGGCGAGCACTGGGAGGCCACCACCGGCCTGCCGATCCCGCTGGGCGCGATCATCGCCAAGCGGTCGCTGGGCCGGGAGCGGCTGCACGCGCTGGCCGACGCGGCCCGCGCCTCGGTGCGCAGGGCGTGGGACGAGCCGGAGCTGTCCCGCGACTACGTGCTGGCGCACGCGCAGGAGATGGACCCGGAGGTCGCCGACCAGCACATCGGGCTGTACGTCAACGAGTTCACCGCCGACCTGGGCGACGACGGGTACGCGGCGGTGCGCGGGCTGCTCACCCGGGCGGCGGCCGAGGGGCTCGTACCGCCGCTGACCGCGGACGCGCTGGCGTTCTGAAAGCAGGCCCCGCAAAGGGGTCGAAAAGGCCGCCGCGAACAGCCGGAACCCGGTCGCAGAAACACCGGGATTCGTGACGGGTGTGGCGTGAATTCCCGCCCCGCGTTTTACCGGAGGGCTGTCCTTCCGGTAAAACACGGCCAAAGCCGCCGGCGTCATACGTCGAGCTGGTCGGCCACCACCCGCAGCACGGAGGCGATCTTGTGGCCGTGCGCCTTGTCGGGATAGCGGCCGCGCTGGAGCGAACGGGCCACGTCCTCCAGGAGGGTGGTCAGATCCTGCACGATGGGCAGCAGCTCGTCCGGCTTGCGGCGCTGGGCCGCGGCGACCGAGGGGGCGGGGTCGAGCAGGGTCACGGAAAGTGCCTGGTCACCGCGGTGTCCCGCGACGACTCCGAACTCCACGCGCTGGCCGGGCTTGAGGGCGGACAGCCCGTCGGGCAGCACCGAGGAGTGCACGAAGACGTCGCTGCCGTCATCGCGGGAGAGAAAGCCGAAGCCCTTCTCGCTGTTGAACCACTTCACTTTGCCGGTAGGCACGTCCGACCTCGTCCTCATTGCTCGAAATTGCTCGAAACCGCTCTGAATACGACTGCGGCGGGCCCATCGGGGACCCGCTGGCACCAGGCTAATGGCCCGTCGCCGGGTGACAAGACGCCCAGCCGCCCCGTGCCGTTCCCCTCCGTCCACCGCGGGATCTACTCGGACCTACCCTTGTCCGGTGAGCAAACAAACCATGGGCGTCGGTGACCTGCTGGTCCGGATCGGCGCGATCACCTTCATCGTCGGGGCGGCCGGCACGCTGGCGACCCTCGCCCCGCTGCTGACGCACTCCAAGCGGCTGCCCACCCCGGCGTACTTCGTCTCGATGCTGATGGGCGTCGGGCTCGCGATCGCGCTCTGCGGACTGCTCAGGGCCGCGCTGGCCCAGCGGCGGATCGCGGCGCCCGGCGGCGGGGCCGCCGCCGCAGGGGAGCCGCAGGCCGGCGGCCCGTCGGGTCAGGCGGCCGCGGAGCTGTAGCCGGCGAACCAGGCGGGGAACCGGGTGAGGTCGGACAGGACGACGTCCGCCCCGGCCGCGCGCAGCTCGTCCGCGTCGCACGGCCCGGTGGCGACGGCCACCGACAGCGCGCCCGCGGTGCGGGCCCCGCGCACGTCGCCGACGTGGTCGCCGACGTAGACCGACGCGCCGTACTCGATCAGCGCCTCGGCCTTCGCCTCCGCCCACAGCCAGCCGCGCAGGTCGGCGTCGATGCCGACGTGGTCGAGGTGCAGCCGGGCGTTCGGCCCGTACTTCGCGGTGACCACCACCGGCCGCCCGCCCGCCGCGCGCACCGCGGCGACCGCTTCCACGCGCGCCCGGCATCGCCGGGGTGGGCGCGATGGCGTGGTCGGCGTACAGCTCGCGGTAGCGGTCGGCCATCGCCGCGACCTGTTCGGCGGGGAACCAGCAGGCCAGTTCGTCGTCGAGCGGCGGGCCGAGCCGGGTGATGGCCAGCTCCGAGTCGATGAAGACGCCGGTCTCGGCGGCCAGCCGGTCGTAGCACGGCCTTGATGCCGGGCCGCGAGTCGATCAGGGTCATGTCGAGGTCGAAGCCGACGGTCAGCGGGGCTCCCGGCTGCGGGGCGAGGTCGTTGGTCACACCCGCCATTCTCGCCGGTCGCGTCAACCGGGAATCAGCGGACCTGTGCGGGTGCGGGCCGGCGGTCCGGGATCACGCGGAGCGGCGGGCGCGCCACAGCAGGTAGAGCGCGGAGGCGACGGCCGCGACGCGTACGGCGACCGGCAGCGCGTCCCGTAGCGCGTCGCCCATCTGCCCGTGCGCGATGGGCGTGCTCCAGTGGCGGGTGTCCCGCCCCCACAGCCACACGACCAGGCCCGCGGCCGCGCAGCCGGGAATGCCGAGGACGGCGAACTTCGCCTGGGTACGGGTGAGCCGGCGTGACAGGTAGGCGGCGCCCCAGCCCAGCAGCAGCGGAATCCAGCGAGCCGATCACGGTGCCCGCGACCAGCAGCGCGGCGGCCAGCAGGAGCAGCGGGCTGCCCCAGCGCCGCCCGCCCTCGCGCGCGCCCCGGCGCAGCCTGGGCAGCCAGCGGCGGCCCGGCCCGCTCCCCGCCGCGGCCTCCGCCGCCGTCCTCCGCCGCCGCCTCCTCCTCGGCGGCGAGCGCCTCCCGGGCCTCGGCCGCCCGCGCCGCGGCCCGCTTCGCGAGCGGGTCGTCCTCGTCGAGGTCCTCGTCGTCGAACGGGATGAACACCTCGCCGGTCATCCCCGGCAGCCCGGCCAGCTCGTCACCGGCCCGCAGCCGCCCGGCGCGGCGCGCGGGTCGGTCCGCCACCACTCCGGCTCGCCGTCGCCGTCCCGCCCCTTGCGGGCGCCGGGCACGGACGGCGCGGGGTCCTGCGGCCGGGGCCGCTTGTACGGGCCGTACGAGCCGGGTCGCGGCTCGCTCGGCGGCTCGGGTGCGGCGGGCCGCCGCCGGCCGCCGCCCGCCGGGTCCGCGCCGGAGCCGGCCGCGGCCTCCACCACCTCGTCGGGGCTGCCGATCCGGCCCAGGATGCGCTGGACCGCGGCCGGGGAGTCCGCGCCGCCGCGCTCCTTGTCGATGTCCTGGCGCAACTGCGCGACCAGGCGCATGCGCTGCGCGGCGGGCATGGCGGTCTGGGCCAGGTCACCGACCCGGCTCAGGTAGTCGAAAACCAGCCGGTCACTCTCGACGCCCACCGCCGGGCCCCCTTCAGCCGTCAGCCCCCACCGCCACGACGACCGTACCCGTACGCCTCATCCCGTGCGGCTAATGTGGGACGGATGGAGACGGGAGAGCCGCGCACCCTCGCGGAGGACCTGCGCGCACGCGACGACGAGGCGCTGTCCCGCCTGCTGCGGGCCCGCCCCGACCTGCTCACGCCGGTGCCCAACGACCTGACCCAGCTCGCCACCCGCGCGGCGACCCGCACGTCGGTGCTGCGCACGCTCGACCACCTGCCGGCGTTCACCCGCCAGGTGGCCGAGGCGCTGGCGGTGGCCCCCGATCCGTGCGGGTACGGGGCGTTGAGCGCCCTGATGACGGGGGTGCCGGGGGTGCCGGACGCCGGGACCGGCCCGGCGAAGCGGCGGGCGAAGGGCGCGCGGACGGCCGCGGCCACGAGCCGGGCGGACGAGCGCCGCCGCCGACTCGGGCGCGGCAGCCGTGATCGCCGGGCGCGACCGGGACGCCGCCGGCCGGCAGCCAGGCGCCGAGGCACGGCCAGGATTCCGACCCCCAGCACGGCCCGGACCGTAGCCCGGAGCGCGGCGCGGTCCTCTTCGGGGACCCCCTTCCCACCGACCTCGCCGACGCCGTCGCCGCCGCCCTGCCGGCCGCCGTGGAGGAGCTGCGGGACTGCGGCATCGTCTGGGGCGGGCCCGAGCGGCTGCGGCTGGTGCGGGCCGCGCGGGACGTCCTGGTGCCCTCGCCCGCGGCCGGTTCGGCGACCGGGCTCGGGCCGTCGGCGAGCGAGGCCACCGCCGGGATGTCGCCGGCCCGGTTGCAGGAGATCGTGGCGGACGCCGGGCTCACCGCGACGCACGACCCGGTGAGCGCGATCCGGGCGCTGTCCGGGCTGTTCGCCGACCCGGCGGGCCTGGCCGGGCTGCTGGCGGACGCGCCGGAGGGCGCGCGCGCCGTGCTGGAGCGGCTGGTGTGGGGCCCGCCGTACGGAGAGGTGCGGGACGCGACCGTCCCGGTACGGGCCGCCGCCGCGTCGACACCCGTGGAGTGGCTGCTCGCCCGCGGCCTGCTGCTGCCCGCCGGGCAGCAGAACGTCGCGCTGCCCCGCGAGGCCGCGCTGACACTGCGCGGCGGCCGGGCGCACCGCACCCCCGCGCCGCTGCCGCCCGCCGTGGAAGGCGTGGCGCGCACCGTGCGCACCGTGGACATGACGGCGGCCGGCCAGGCGCTGACCGCGGTCCGCACCGTCGCCGAGATGCTCACCGCGTGGCAGACCGGCGGTCCCGCCGTGCTGCGGGCGGGCGGGATCAGCGTGCGGGACCTCAAGCGGGTCGCGACCACCCTCGACCTGCCCGAGCCGCAGGCCGCCTTCTGGCTCGAACTCGCCTACGCGGCAGGGCTGGTCGCCACCGACGGCGAACTGGACGAGGCGTACGCCCCCACGCCCGCCGCCGACGGCTGGGCCCAGCTGCCCGCCGCCGAGCAGTGGGCGGTGCTGGCCGCCGCCTGGCTGCGCGGCACCCGCACGCCCGGCCTGGTCGGCACCCGCGACCCGAAGGGCCGCGCGCTGTCCGCGCTCGGCCCGGACCTGGACCGCTCGCTGGCGCCGCACGTGCGCCGCGCCGCCCTCGACCTGCTCGCCGACCTGCCGCCCGGCTCGGCGCCCGACCACGACGCGCTGCTGGCCCGGCTGCGCTGGGACCGCCCGCTGCGGCCGGGCGCCGACGCCCTGCGCACGGACCTGCTGCGGTGGACCCTGCACGACGCGGAGTCCCTCGGGATCACCGGCCGGGGCGCGCTCGCCGCGCACGCCCGGCCGCTGCTGGGCGCCCCGGCCGACCCCGGCGCGGCGGCCGGCGCGCTCGCGCCGCTGCTGCCGGAGCCGCTGGACCACGTGCTGCTCCAGGCGGACCTGACGGCGGTGGCGCCCGGGCCGCTCGTCCCGGAACTCGCCGAGACCCTCGGGGTGCTCGCCGACATCGAGTCCAAGGGCGGCGCCACGGTCTACCGCTTCACGCCCGCGTCGGTCCGGCGGGCGCTGGACGCGGGGCGCACGGCGGCCGAGCTCCAGGCGTTCCTGACCGCCCACTCGCGCACGCCCGTGCCGCAGCCGCTCAGCTACCTCATCGACGACATGGCCCGCCGGCACGGCACGCTGCGGGTCGGCGCCGCGGCCGCGTACCTGCGCTGCGACGACGACGCGCTGCTGACCGAACTCCTCGCCGACCGCCGGGCGAACGGCCTCGGCCTGCGCCGCCTCGCCCCGACCGTGCTGGCCGCCCAGGCCGACCCCTCGACGCTGCTCGAACGGCTCCGCGCGATGGGCCTGGCGCCGGCCGCGGAGTCCGCCGACGGCGACGTCGTGATCACCCGGCCGGACGCCCGCCGCACCCCGCCGCGCACCCCGCCCGTCCCGGTCACCGACGGGCCGCCGGTCCCGAACGACGCGCTGCTGGGCGCCGCGGTCAAGGCGATCCGCGCGGGCGACCGGGCCGCGACCGCGGTACGCCGCACCGCCGCGCCCCGCGACGACGGCCCGCCCCGCACCCCCACCGCCGACACCCTCGCCACCATGCAGGCGGCCACCCTCACCGGCGAGTCCCTGTGGATCGGCTACGTCAACGCCGAGGGCTCGGCCACCCAGCGCGTCATCGCCCCGGTCCGCGTCGAAGGCGGCTACGTCACGGCGTACGACCACACCGCGGACGAGATCCGCACCTTCGCCCTCCACCGCATCACGGGCGTCTCCGCCCTGGCCGACGACCCGGCCTGACCGGGCCCGGGACGGCGGTCCGGTCAGCCCCGCGGCCACAGGAGCACGCCGGCCTCCGAGTCGGCGGCGAGCAGGGTGGATCGGGCTCGAGCGTGCCACGGCGCCCGGCGGAATCCGGTCATTCCTCCGGTTTCGGGGCCGTGCCGTAGCCGAGGCGGTGGTACCAGTGGGTGCGGCGGGGGTGGAGGGCGCGGCCGAGACGGCGGCCGATCAGGAGGTAGCCGATGAGGGCGCCGAAGGTGTTGAGGATGACGTCGTCGATGTCGAACGCGCGGCCCTCGACGATCATGCCCTGGGCCGTCTCGACCAGCAGCATCACCAGCGCGGTGAAGACGGCGACCCGCAACAGGCCGCGGGTGCGCGGGAAGAGCACCGGGAGCAGGATGCCGAAGGGCACGCCGAGCACGACGTTGCCGCCGATCTGCTTGACGGTGTCGCGCAGGCCGGGCTGGTCGAGGTAGGCGCGGATGGACGCGCCAGGGCGCAGGTTGGTGTGCACGAGGGCGTCCGAGGCGGGCGACGGCACCAGGGTGACCCGGGCCAGCGCGACGGCGAACGCGACCATGGCGACGACGGCGACGGCGAGGACCGCCGCGCGGGCCAACAGGGCGAGCAGGGAACGGCGTTGGAGCAGCGGCGCGCGGTGGACCCCGTCCGGGGCCGCCGGGGGTTCGGCGCCGGGTTCCGCGCGGCCCCACAGGCTCCGCCTCGGTTTGCGTTCCGCGGCGCGCTGGGCGGGCGCCTCGTCCGACCGGGGCCACCACCTGGCGGGCGCCCACGCGCGGGTACCCGCGGCCTTGTCGGTACGGGACTTGGCCGTACGCGCCTTTGCCGTACCGGTGGCCTTGGTCGTACGCGCCTTTGCCGCGGACCCGCTCTTACGGGTGCGGGCCGGCGCTGTGCCGCGCGGCTTGGCTGCGGCCTTCGCGGACGATGCGGTCCGGGACTTGGCCGAGGACTTGGGCGTGGACTTGGCCGCGGGCTTGGGCGACGACTTGGGCGAGGACTTCGCACCGGACTTCGCGGAGGACTTCCCGCCGGCGGCCTTGCTGGAGGCGGCGGACCCGGCGGGTTTGCGCGCGCGTGCGGCGCGCTTCGAGGACGCGGGAGCCGCCTTGGGTCTTGGACTTCGACGAGCCGTCGGACCCGGTCCTCGGCCGGGGCTCGTCCGGTGACGGGCGGAAGAGCGCTCTGAGCGCCATGAATCCTGACCCCCTCCATTGGGCGCCGTTCTTGCGGTCGGCACCGTCCTTCGGGGCGTGTACCCGCGGCCGGCCGCCGTACGCCCGGGGTTCGGGGCGTACGGCGGCCGGCCGGCGTGACGGGTCACGGGTCGTGCGGTCGTGCGTCGTGCGGTCCTACGGTTCGGCGGTCACGCGCCGGGCGTCAGCTGTGCCGCCCGCGCCTGCGGGAGACCAGCATGAGCACGCCACCCGCACCGAGCACGCCGACCGCGGCGACCGCGGCCCACTCCACCTCCGCCGAGACGCCGGTGTGCGGCAGTCCGGGCGGCGTGCTGGTGGGGGAGCCCGGCGAAGTCGTCGGGGGCTGGCTCGGGTGATGGGACGGGTGGTGGCTGGGCTGCGGGTAGTGGGACGGGTGCTGACTCGGGTGGTGGGACGGGTGCTGGGACGGGTGGTGCGAGGGGTGGTGGGACGGGTGCTGACTCGGGTGCTGGGACGGGTGGTGACTGGGGTGGTGCGACGGGTGCTGGCTCGGGTGCTGGGACGGGTGGTGGGAGGGTGGTGGTGGCCAGGGTGGTCGTGTCCCGGCGGGGTCGTCCACGTCGTCGGAGGGGTGGTCGGCGGAGTGGTGGGCGGGGTGCTCGGCGGGGTGCTGGGAGGTGAGCCCGGAGCAGTGGTGGGCGCAGTCGTCGGCGGGTGGCTCGGGTGGTGCGAGGGGTGATGGCCGGGGTAGTGGCCGGGGTGGTGGGACGGGTGGTGGCCGGGGTGCTGGTGCCCCGGCGGGGTCGTCCACGTCGAGGGGGGCGTGCTCGGCGGCGTGGTGGGCGGGGTGCTCGGCGGGGTCGTGGGAGGCGTGGTGGGCGGGCAGCTGTCGTGTCGCTCGGCTGCGGGGTGTCGGTGTCGCCCGGAGCCCGCGCTCGGCCAGTCCTCGTCCCCGGGCGCCGACGCACTGGACGAGGGCGTGTCCCACGAACCGTCCGAGGGGGCGTCGGAGGAGTTGTGGGACGGGGCATCCGACGCGTCGTGCGAGGGCTCGTCCGACGAACCGTCCGAGGGTTCGTCCGAGCTGCCCGCCGTTTCGTCCGAGCCGGCCGAACCGGCCGACGTGTCGTCCGACCCGTGGCCGGAGGGACTCGACCCCTGGTCAGAGGACTCGGAGCTGTGGTCCGAGGACGCCGACCCGTGGTCGGACGGCTCGGAGGCGTGGCTCGCGGAGGAGGAACCTTGGTCGGAGGACGCGGAGGACTCGGAGGACACGGAGGCGTGGTCGGAGGCCGGGGCCGAGGAGGCCGCGGACGAGGCGTCGGAGGAACCGGGCTTGGGGGCGAAGGTCGGGTGCGCCCAGTCGAACTCGGTGGTGGCCGCCCCCGAGGGGCCGGCCGCGAGCACGCGGCCGGCGTTCGGCCCGCCGTCGTCGGCCAGGACGGCGCCTGCCGCGGAGCCCGGGAGCAGCAGGCCGGCCGCGGCCATGACTGCGGCGCCGACGACGGCCGTGGACGCCGCGACGGCGCGGTACGTCCCCCGCCGGCGCGGCTCGGTGGGGGGATTCGTCTGCTGGTGATCCATGCGGGCAGAAAACATCACATATGACTTTCATCTTGTATGCCACGTGGACACCGCCCGCAGATTCGCACGGATGGCCGCCGTGATCCGCCCCACCGGGCCACCCCCGCCGGCCGCAGTACAGTTGTCTGTTCGCCCGCACCCCCGCCGGAGGTCCCCCGCGTGTCCTGCCTGATCGTTCAGAGCGACAAGACGCTCCTCCTGGAGGTCGACCACGAACAGGCCGACGCCTGCCGCCGCGCCATCGCCCCCTTCGCCGAGCTCGAACGCGCCCCCGAGCACATCCACACCTACCGGCTGACCCCGCTGGGCCTGTGGAACGCCCGGGCCGCGGGCCACGACGCCGAGCAGGTCGTGGACGCGCTGGTGGAGTTCTCCCGCTACCCGGTGCCGCACGCCCTGCTGGTGGACGTCGCCGAGACGATGGACCGCTACGGGCGGCTGCGGCTGAGCAAGGACCCCGCGCACGGGCTGGTGCTGACCACGCACCGACCGCCCGGTGCTGGAGGAGATCCTGCGCTCCAAGCGGGTCCAGCCGCTGGTCGGCACGCGGATCGACGAGGACACCGTGGCCGTGCACCCCTCGGAGCGCGGCCAGATCAAGCAGGTGCTGCTCAAACTGGGCTGGCCCGCGGAGGACCTCGCCGGCTACGTGGACGGCGAGGCGCACCACATCGAGCTGCGCCAGGACGACTGGCAGCTGCGCCCGTACCAGCGGCAGGCGGTCGAGGGCTTCTGGCACGGCGGCTCCGGCGTGGTGGTGCTGCCGTGCGGCGCGGGCAAGACGCTGGTCGGCGCGGGCGCGATGGCGCAGGCGCAGGCCACCACGCTGATCCTGGTGACGAACACGGTCTCGGCCCGGCAGTGGAAGCACGAGCTGGTCAAGCGCACGTCGCTGACCGAGGACGAGATCGGCGAGTACAGCGGTACGCGCAAGGAGATCCGCCCGGTCACCATCGCCACGTACCAGGTGCTGACGACCAAGCGGAAGGGCGTCTACCCGCACCTGGAGCTGTTCGACTCCCGGGACTGGGGCCTGATCGTCTACGACGAGGTGCACCTGCTGCCCGCGCCGGTCTTCAAGTTCACCGCCGACCTCCAGGCCCGCCGCCGGCTCGGGCTGACCGCGACGCTGGTGCGCGAGGACGGCCGCGAGTCGGACGTCTTCTCGCTGATCGGGCCGAAGCGGTTCGACGCGCCGTGGAAGGAGATCGAGGCGCAGGGCTACATCGCGCCCGCCGACTGCGTGGAGGTACGGGTCAACCTGACCGACTCCGAGCGGCTGGCGTACGCGACCGCCGAGGCCGAGGAGAAGTACCGCTACTGCGCGACCACCGCGACCAAGCGCAAGGTCACCGAGGCGCTGGTCGCCAAGCACGCGGGGCAGCAGACGCTGGTGATCGGGCAGTACATCGACCAGCTCGACGAGCTGGGCGAGCACCTGGGCGTGCCGGTGATCAAGGGCGAGACGACGAACGCGCAGCGCGAGAAGCTCTTCGAGGCGTTCCGGCAGGGCGAGATCTCGGTGCTGGTGGTGTCCAAGGTGGCGAACTTCTCCATCGACCTGCCCGAGGCGACGGTGGCGATCCAGGTGTCCGGCACGTTCGGCTCCCGCCAGGAGGAGGCGCAGCGGCTGGGGCGGGTGCTGCGGCCGAAGGCGGACGGGCACGAGGCGCGGTTCTACTCGGTGGTGGCCCGCGACACCATCGACCAGGATTTCGCCGCGCACCGTCAACGGTTCCTCGCGGAGCAGGGGTACGCCTATCGGATCATCGACGCCGACGATCTGTGACCCCGGGTCCCCGGAAGCTCCCGCGGTCCCCGACGGAATCTCGGCGGCCATCCCCGCTCCCCGGGGTGGGTGCCGCTGCGTAAGGCGGCGCCTTACCAGGGGCGCGGGGAACTGCGCGAGCAACCGGCCACCGGCCGGTGGTCCGGCGACATCGCCGCGGGGGCTGGGCCTGCGGGCCCGGCGCGCCGCCGGTGGTGGGCTGGTCCCGCAGTTCGTCGCGCCCAGCCTGGCGGCTGGGAGGTGCCCCCACCCCCAGGCTGCCGTCCGCGGGGTGCCCCCAGCGCCCCTAAGAACGGGGCGCCAGCCCCACGCAAGGGCACCCCGAGACCCGGGGAAGCAGGGCGCCAGCCCCACGCAAGGGCAGCCACTCCCGTGGAACGGGTGGCGGGGGTAGGGCGCCGCTCTACGAGGGGTGAACCGATTTGCCAGGGCAGCGTTCAGAGCGCTGGCCGTCGTGGCCGAGGAGGACGACCTCCACGGCCGTCGTGGCGAACACCCGCACCGCCCGCAGCGCACTGCCGAGCAGGTGCCGCGGGTGCCCGCCGCTGGCGCCGAGCGCGGTGCCGCCGTGAGCGGCCGGACCTGGGGTGACTGTGGTGGAGGTCATATCTCCACGGTACGAAGTCACCCGGGTGGACCACGTCGGGCCGGAGTCGTAATTCCTCACCGTGCGGGTCCGACCCTGGGGTGACCCCGGACCCTGAGGCGGACGTCAGGGTCACCCCGACAGGAGCCGGAAAACCGGTTGGTGACCCCGCCGGGGTACGCGTATGATCGCGCGTCTTGCCGCCTCCCGGACGGGAGTGCCGCCGCCCGGACGGAAACCGGCCGGCTTCGTGCCCTGCACTCGTACGGCACTCGTACGCCCACGTGTCACGCCCGTATCAAGCCGGAGGCAACGCCGTGCCCTCGCACGCCCAGAAACAGGAACCGCACGACCCGCACCATCCGCTCCAGCGCGAACGCGACCACCTCTCCTCCTCGCGATCCGCCCTGCGCGCCATGCGCCAGGACGTCGAGGCGCTCGACATCCGCGACGTCACCGGCAACTGGGTCAACGCGAGGATTCTGGCCGGCGAGATCGAGGTGCGGATCAAGGCGCTCGCCGACCTCGCCGACACCCCGCTGTTCTTCGGCCGCCTCGACTACCTGCACGCCCCGGGCGTGGAACTGGCCGAGGGCGCGGACGGCGAGAGCTTCTACATCGGCCGCCGCCACGTGCACGACGCGGGCGGCGACCCGATGGTCATCGACTGGCGCGCGCCGGTCTCGCAGCCGTTCTACCGGGCGTCGCGGAACAAGCCGATGGACGTGGCGCTGCGCCGCCGGTTCGGCTACACCGGCGGCGAGCTGACCGCGTACGAGGACGAGCACCTGTCCGACCCCACCGAGTCCGACACCTCCAGCAAGCTGCTCCAGTCCGAGATCGAACGGCCGCGCGTCGGCCCGATGCGCGACATCGTCGCCACCATCCAGCCCGAGCAGGACGAGATCGTCCGCGCGGGCATCTCGGGCTCGGTGTGCGTGCAGGGCGCGCCCGGCACCGGCAAGACGGCGGTCGGCCTGCACCGGGTGGCGTTCCTGCTCTACGCGCACCGCGAGCGGCTGGCCCGTACCGGCACGCTGGTCATCGGCCCGAACGCCTCCTTCCTCCAGTACATCGAGCAGGTGCTGCCCGCGCTCGGCGAACTCCAGGTCAAGCAGGCCACCGTGGACGACCTGGTGGCGCACGTCGAGGTGCGCGGCACCGACCCGTCGGCCACCGCCCGGATCAAGGGCGACGCGCGGATGGCGGAGGTGCTGCGGCGGGCGGTGCGGTCCGGCATCCGGATGCCGGCCGAGCCGGTCATGGTGGTACGCGGCTCCCGGCGCTGGCGGGTGCCGGCGTACGAACTGGAGGAGATCGTCCGCGAGTTGGCGGCCCGCGACATCCGCTACGGCGCCGCCCGCGACGCCCTGCCGCAGCGGATCGCGCATGCCGTCCTGGTCCAGATGGAGCGGGCCGGCGAGGCGCCGGACGACCGGGTGCAGGACGCGGTGGCCCGCAACCCGGCGGTGAAGGCCGCGGTCAAGGCGTGCTGGCCGCCGGTCGACCCGGCGAAGGTCGTGCTGCGGCTGCTCTCCGACGCCGAGTTCCTCGCCTCCTGCGCGGACGGGGTGCTCACGGCCGAGGAGCAGCGGCTGGTGCTGTGGAGCAAGCCGGCCCGCGGGCTCGGCTCGGCGAAGTGGTCGGCGGCCGACACGGTGCTCATCGACGAGGCGACCGACCTGGTGCAGCGCACCACCTCGCTCGGGCACGTGGTGCTGGACGAGGCGCAGGACCTGTCGCCCATGCAGTACCGGGCGGTGGGGCGGCGCTGCTCCACCGGTTCGGCGACGATCCTCGGGGACCTCGCGCAGGGCACCACGCCGTGGGCCACCCACTCGTGGGCGGAGGCGCTCGCGCACCTGGGCAAGCCGGACGCGCGGATCGAGGAGCTGACCCGCGGCTTCCGTGTGCCGCGCGGCGTCATCGCCTACGCCTCCCGGCTGCTGCCGTCGATCGCGCCCGGCCTGGCGCCCGCGACCTCGGTCCGGGAGTCGGCCGGCGATCTGGCGATCCGGGAGGTGGCGGCGGACGGGCTGGACGCGGCGGTGGTCGCCGGGTGCCGGGAGGCGCTGGCGTACGAGGGGTCGATCGGCCTGATCGCCGCCGACCCGCGCGTTCCCGCGCTCGGCGCCGCGCTGGCGGCGGCGGGGCTGCCGTACCTGTCCCCCGGCGAGGAGACCTCGGCGGCGGCCCGGCTCACGCTGGTTCCGGCGTCCCTGGCGAAGGGGCTTGAGTACGACTACGTGGTACTGGACGATCCGGCCGCGATCGTGGCTTCCGAGCCGGATGAGCGGACCGGGCTGCGGCGGCTCTACGTCTGCCTTACGCGGGCGGTTTCCGGTCTGGTGGTCCTCCACGCCGCGCCCCTCCCCGCCCCTCTCACTCTCTGACCCGGGGTCCCCTCACGAAGGACGGCCCCGCCCCCGCGGAAGAGGGCGCCCCGTCCCCGGCCGCGCAGCGGGTGCCCTTCCGGCACGAGGGTGCCCCGTTTTTAGGGGCGCTGGGGGTACCCCCGGACGGAGTCTGGGGGTGGGGGCACCTCCCAGCCGCCAGGCTGGGGGAGAACTGCGCGACAAGCCACGACGTGGCTGCACGTCGTCACCGCCCCAAAGGGGCAGTTGCTGCCGTCGCCGGACCACCGGCCGGTGGCCGGTTGCTCGCGCAGTTCCCCGCGCCCCCGGGTAAGTGGCCGCCTCCCGCAACGGCACCCACCCCGCGCCCTGGTAAGGCGCCGCCCTCCGCGAGGGCAACCCGGCTCGGGGAAGCGGGGGTGCCCCGGTGGGTGAGGGCACCCCGGGCCCTTCGTAAGGCGCCGCCAGGGCAAGGGCACCGATCAGGTGGCGGGCAAGTGGAAGTCCTCCTCGGCGACGCCACGCAGTTGCACCCTCTCAGGGATACCGTGCTGAGCCGCCAGGCGATTTATCTCCCGGCTGAGCCGGAACCAGTCGGGCTCCTCGCTGTCCCGCCCGGCCCACGCGAGCCCGACACTGGCCAGCAGCGCCCGCTGGCCGAGAGCGTCCTCGACGCGCGCCAGCCCGACCCGCCGCAGGGTCGGGAACTCGCCGCCACCCAGTGCGAGAATCGCCTGTTCCAGAGCGTGCAGCCGAATCTCGTACCGGTGTCCGTCCACCCCCGCAGCCTCGCAGAGGAAGATCATCGGACAGGCCATGCGTACGGTGATACACCCGAAAGGGTGAACGGCGGCTCAGCCGACAGGCACCGAGCTGTCCAGCGCCTCGCGCCAGGTCCGCACCGCGACCGGGTCGACCGGGCCGGCCCAGCCGCCGGACCGTACCGCGCCGCCGACATGGAAGGCGTCGAGCCCGGCGGCCCGCAGCGCCGGCACGTGGTCGAGCAGCAGGCCGCCGCCGACCAGCAGCCGCGGCTCGTACCCGGGTTCGCCCTCGCGCGCGGCCTCCTCGCACAGCACCGGCAGACCGGCCCCGACGCCGTGCGCGGAGCCCGCCGTCAGATACGTGTCGAGCCCGGGCAGCCCGGCGAGTTGGAGCCGAACGGCGTCGCGGTCGGCGGCCCGGTCGATGGCCCGGTGGAAGGTCCAGCGGCACCCGTCGATCACGTCCACCAGCGCGTGCACGGCGTCGAGGTCGGCCCGCCCGCGCGGATCGAGGAACCCGAGCACGAACTCCTCGGCCCCCTCCGCCCGCAGCCCGAGCGCCGCCTCGCACAGCGCGTCCAAGTCCCGCGCGTCGCCCGCGCTGAACCCGTCCGACAGCCGCAGCATCACCCGCAGCGGAATCCGTACGGCGTTCCTGATCGCCCCGAAGGTCGCGCGCGACGGCGTCAGGCCGTCCGCGTCCATA
This sequence comes from uncultured Actinomycetota bacterium, assembly GCA_963820715.1. GTDB lineage: Bacteria > Actinomycetota > Actinomycetes > Streptomycetales > Streptomycetaceae > Actinacidiphila. Next base: position 307,405 of record CAWGAU010000023.1, read on the forward strand.
TCGGTGACCAGTTCGAGGCGGTCCGCTCCGCCGTCCTGGGCCGCAACGGCATCCCCCGCGCCGAGGGCGATCACCTCGAAGATTGGTCTAGACATATGGGCAAGAGTGCCACACCCGTCCGCTCCGCGCGAGAGCCGGGGGCCCGCACCGGCGGTGACATCGTGCGGAATTCGGCGGATCTTCCCGGACAGATCATCACCCTCGGTCCCATCCCGGACACCGTCCGCCCCGGGCCGGAAGGCCGAGCCGCCGCTCACCCCGGCGACGCGGGTGGCGCACAATGATCCGCATGTCCGAGAGCCGAGCCGACCTGCACCCCCGCTACGACGCACTGCTCGCCGAGTGGTGCGAGCTGCTGCGCAGATGCCAGGGCGCGGAGCGGGACGCGCCGGACCCCGCGGTGTACGGGGTGGACCTGCTGGGGCGGTGGGCGGAGCCGCAGCGCCGCTACCACACGCTCGACCACCTGGTGGCGGTGCTGACCCGGGCCACCGAGCTGACGGCGTACGCGCACGACCCGGACGCGGTGGCGCTGGCGGCGTGGTTCCACGACGCGGTGTACCGGCCGGACCGCAGCGAGAACGAGGAGCGCAGCGCGCACCTGGCCGAACGGGCGCTGGCCGAGGCCGGGGTGGACCCGGAGCGGACGGCCGAGGTGGCGCGGCTGGTGCGGCTGACCGTGGACCACGACCCGGCCGCGGGCGACGCCGACGGCGAGGTGCTGTGCGACGCCGACCTGGCCGTGCTCGCCGGCAGCCCGGCCGCCTACGCCGACTACGCGGCCTCGGTCCGCGAGGAGTACGCCTTCGTGCCCGACGAGGACTTCCGGACCGGCCGGGCCGCGGTGCTGCGCCATCTGCTGGGCCTGCCGCGGCTGTTCAGGACGCCGTACGGGCGCGACCGCTGGGAGGACGTCGCCCGCCGGAACGTCACCACCGAACTGGAGCTGCTGGAGGCGTAGTCCGGCCTTCCGGCTGCCGCGGGCGGCTCAACTCCCGGGTGCCGCGCGGGAGATCCACAGGTCGCGGTCGCCCGCGATGAGCACGCGGCCGTCGCGCAGGGTGGCCGCGGCCGTCGGCGGGTTCTCGCCGCAGCCGAGTTCGCCGCGCCGCCAGCCGGCCGGGGCGCCGTCGCCGACCCAGACCGCGCCGCAGGACGTGCGGCGGGTGTCGGGCGCGGACCTGATGACCGGCCGGGCGCCGACGAGGACGGGGTACCCGGCGCCGTCCACCGTGCCGGCGACGATCGCGCCGCCGCCCATCGCCGTGGTGCCGGTCCGCGTCCAGTGCCGGCCGTCGGTGCTGGTGAGCAGCAGCGGCAGGGAGTCGTAGAAGGCGCCGGGCCGGGCGTAGCCCCCGTAGGCGAACCAGCGGCGGCCGGCGTGCAGCACCCCGGCGACCGTGCTGCCGGGCGGCATCCCGGTGAGTTGGGATGCCGTCCAGTGGGCGCCGTCGTCGGCGCTGTACCAGTACGGGAGGGCGCCGGCGGGCTTGAAGTCGTAGGCGTTGGTCGCGGCCAGGCCGAAGCCGACGACGTCCCGGCCGTGGACGGCGAGGCGGCCCAGCGGGGTGCCGGGCAGCCCGCGTCCGGGGGCCACCGGCGGCAGGTTCTGGCGGCGGACGGTCGCGCCGCCGTCGTCGGAGACGAACAGGAAGGGCGACTCGACCCGGTCGACGAACTCGCCGCCGCCGATCAGCAGCCGCGGCCCGGCCTTGACGGCGGTGGTCACGGCCGCGTCGTCCGCGGTCTCGTCCTGCGGCCGGGTGCGGACGGGCAGCCGGAGGTCGGCCAGCGTCGTGCGCCGGCCGTCCGGGGCCTGCCGGACGACGGCGCCGCCGACCCCGAGCAGGCTGCCGCCGGTCCAGGGCACGACCGCGTCGCCGGTCAGGCCGCCGCCCGCCCACCCGGTGCGCATCGAGTCAGGGACCTCGGAATCGCCCCGGCCCGCGGCGCCCGGCGCCGGATCGAGCGTCAACCGCGAACAGGACGCGTCAGCCGTCCAGTTGACCGGCACGTAGCGGTAGCCGTTGGCGTACGTCCCCATGCCGAGGACGCAGTCGCCGACGGGGACGAGTCGGCGCAGGCCCTCGCCCGGGGCGGCGTACGGCTTGCCGCCGGGGAACGGGGCCGCCGGGTAGTCCACCGCGTTCGCGTGCACGGTGAAGCCGAGCTTCGCCGCGCTCACCGGGCCGGTGCCCGGCGGGTGGTTCTCGCCGCAGCCGGTCGCCGTCGCCGCCATCACCAGGCCCGCGGCCATGACGGCGGCGAGCCTCCCCCCACGGATGCCCATGCGCACAGGCTACGTGGCGCCTCCCCCGCCCGCCCGGGGCTTGCGGCGGCGCAGCCCGGCCGCCGTCAGCCGGCGCAGCAGTTCCTTGCTGCCGACCTCGACCGCGCCGAGCCGCACCGCGTCGGCGTAGCGAGTGGAGGGGATGTCGTAGTGGTCGCGCTCGAAGGCGCGCGGCGGGGCGCCGAGGCGGCCGGCGAAGGCGTGCAGTTCGGCGAAGGAGACGTCGCTGACCAGGTGGGACCAGTGCCGGCCGTGGCCCGGCCAGGTCGGCGGGTCGATGTAGACGGTCATCGGCGGCCGGTCACCGGGCGGGGCGGGCCAGCGACCCCACCGGGGCGACGGTCTCGCCGCGGGCCTCGCACACCCAGTGCGGGTCGGCGCCGAGTTCGGGTTCGACGGCCAGCGCGTGCGACTCGTCGCACCACGGGCACAGCGGCCAGCGGCCGTAGGTCTCCATCAGCGCGTCCTGGACGTCCTGCGCGAGCAGTCCGGGCACGTAGGCGGCGCCGTCCGCCCACTGCTCCAGCCACCAGCGGCGCTTGCTCAGCGCGTCCTCCAGCAGCGAGACGATCTCGGCCTCCGCCACGTCGCGGGCGGTGAGGTCCGCCAGCACGAGGGCGCGGGCCCCGTGCAGTACGGCCTCGGTGGTACGGCTGTCGGCTTCACCTTCCATGCCCTCCATTGTCGCAAGGGCGCGGACGCGGCGGCGGGGCCGGTCCGGACCGGCGGGTAACGGCGCGGCAGTACGGAGCCGGCGCGCCACCGCCGGGAGATTGCCGTGCGGCCCTTGACGCTGACCCGGGGCTGAAAATACCTTTCACAGGGTGACCTATAGCGTGAAGGAAACTTTCTCCCCGAGCGTCCGCGCCCTCCGCGGCGTGCCCGGCGCGCCCGTCGTACCCGTCACGCCCCCCGACCCGGGGGCCCTCGCCGCCAAGGTCCGCACTCTCGCGCCGTCGATGACCCGCTCCATGCAGCGGGTCGCCGAAGCCGTCGCGGGCGACCCGGCCGGCTGTTCGCACCTGACCGTCACCGCGCTCGCCGTCCGCACCGGCACCAGCGAGGCGACCGTCGTCCGCACCGCCCGCCTGCTGGGCTACCCCGGCTACCGCGACCTGCGGCTCGCGCTGGCCGCGCTCGCCGCCCAGCAGGCCACCGGCGCCGCACCCGCCGTCACCGCCGACATCGCCGTCGACGACCCGCTCGGCGACGTGGTCACCAAGCTCGCCCTGGAGGAGCAGCAGACCCTCGCCGACACCGCCTCGCAGCTCGACATGGTCCAACTGGAGGCGGCCGTCACCGCGTTGGCCGCGGCGCGGCGGACCGACGTGTACGGGATCGCCGCGTCCGGGCTGGTCGCCCAGGACCTGGCGCAGAAGCTGCTGCGGATCGGCCTGATCGCCCACGCGCACGCCGACCCGCACCTGGCCGTCACCAACGCCGTGCAACTGCGGCCCGGCGACGTCGCGCTGGCCATCACGCACTCCGGCTCCACGCACGACGTGATCGAACCGCTGCGGGCGGCCTTCGACCGCGGCGCCACCACCATCGCGATCACCGGCCGCGCCGACGGGGCCGTCACGCAGTACGCGGACGTGGTGCTCACCACCTCCAGCTCCCGCGAGAGCGAGCTGCGGCCCGCCGCGATGTCCAGCAGGACCAGCCAACTCCTCGTCGTGGACTGCCTGTTCATAGGCGTCGCCCAGCGCACCTACGACGACGCGGCGCCCGCGCTGTCCGCCTCGTACGAGGCCCTCGCGCACCGCCACACCCCGCGTGCGGGCCGCACCTGACCCCGCCCCCGAGCGCACCCGCAGCCCCGTCCCCTGCCGACCTCATCCCCGGCGTACGCCCCATCCCCCCACGCCGCACCTGTCCCACCCGAAAAGGATGAACGAGCCGCACATGACCGACCAGTACACCGAGCTGCGCCGTGAGTTGGAGACGCTGACCACGGAGGCGTTCCGGCCCGAACTAGCCGAGATCGACCGGCTGTCCACACTGGAGATCGCGCGGATCATGAACGGCGAGGACGTCACCGTCCCCACCGCCGTGGCCGGGCAGCTGCCGCAGATCGCGGCGGCCATCGACGGCATCGCCGCGCGCATGGCCCGCGGCGGGCGGCTCGTCTACGCCGGGCGCCGGCACGGCCGGGCGGCTCGGCGTGCTCGACGCCAGCGAGTGCCCGCCGACGTTCAACACCACGCCCGGGCGCGAGGTCGTCGGCCTCATCGCGGGCGGCCCGCAGGCGATGGTCACCTCCATCGAGGGCGCCGAGGACAGCAAGGAGCTGGCCGCGGCCGACCTCGGCGGGCTCGGGCTGACCGCGGACGACAGCGTCGTCGGCATCTCCGCGTCCGGCCGCACGCCCTACGCCGTCGGCGCGGTCGAATTCGCCCGCAGCACCGGGGCGTTGACGATCGGCCTGTCCTGCAACGCGGGTTCGCCGCTGGCCGCCGCCGCCGACCACGGCATCGAGGTGGTGGTCGGGCCCGAACTGGTCGTCGGCTCCACCCGGTTGAAGGCCGGCACCGCGCAGAAGCTCGTGCTCAACATGCTGTCGACGATCACGATGATCCGGCTCGGCAAGACCTACGGCAGCCTGATGGTCGACGTGCGCGCGTCCAACGAGAAGTTGCGGGCCCGCTCGCGGCGGATCGTCTCGCTCGCCACGGGGGCGCCCGACGCGGCGATCGAGGACGCGCTGACCGCCACGGACGGGGAGGTCAAGCCGGCGATCCTCACGTTGCTGGCGAGGGTTGACGCGTCGACCGCGGGGCGGCTGCTCACCGAGGCCGGCGGCCACCTTCGCGTTGCTCTTGAAGCGGCCCCCCACTGATCCCTGCGGGGCTCCCCCGGAATCCACGTCCCCTCCGCGCAACACGGCCTTACCCGCTCCGCGGGGGTACGACTGGGTAAGACGGCGCCTTCCCCACTCCGCAGGTGGGCACGGCTGCGGACAAGGGCCCGCACCCCAACGCCGCGGGGCGGTCGCCCTTGCGGGCGAGGGCGCCATCCAGGGGCGCGGGGAACTGCGCGCTCAGCCGGCCACCGGCCGGTGGTCCGGATTCCCCGCTGCGGGGGCTGGGCCTGCGGGCCCGGTGCGCCACCGTCGTGGCTGGTCGCGCAGTTCCCCGCGCCCCTAAGACGTGGCGAGGCCCCGCCGCACGGGCACCCCACCCCGTAAAAACATGGCACCGCCCACCACAAGGGCACCCCGTACCGGCAAAAAAACATGGCCCCGCCCTGCGCAAGGGCACCCGGACCCCCGGGAAGCGGCACCGCCCCGCGCAAGGGCACCCGGACCCCGGGAAGCGGCGCCGCCCTGCGCAAGGGCACCCCGGCCACCGGGGAAGTGGGGCGCCGTGGGGACGGGGTGCCGCCCCGGAGGGGGCACCGCACGGGAGCGGCGCCCCGCCCCACGTAGGGACGAAGCGCCGCTCCGGTGCGATGAACACCCGATCCGTAGGAGCCGGATCAGAAGTCCATGTCACCGCCCGGGCATGCCGCACCGGGAGCAGCAGCCGCCGCCTTCTCCGGCTTGTCGGCGATGACGGCCTCGGTGGTGAGGAAGAGCGCGGCGATGGACGCCGCGTTCTGCAGCGCGGAGCGGGTGACCTTCGCCGGGTCGATGATGCCCTCGGCGATCATGTCGACGTACTCGCCGGTCGCGGCGTTGAGGCCGTGGCCGACGGGCAGGTTGCGCACCTTCTCGACGACGACACCGCCCTCGAGACCACCGTTGACGGCGATCTGCTTGAGCGGGGCCTCCAGCGCGAGCTTGACCGCGTTCGCACCGGTCGCCTCGTCGCCTTCGAGCTCCAGCTTCTCGAACACCGCGGACGCCTGGAGCAGGGCCACGCCACCACCGGCGACGATGCCCTCCTCGACGGCGGCCTTGGCGTTGCGCACCGCGTCCTCGATGCGGTGCTTGCGCTCCTTGAGCTCGACCTCGGTCGCGGCGCCGGCCTTGATGACGGCCACGCCGCCGGCCAGCTTCGCGAGGCGCTCCTGGAGCTTCTCGCGGTCGTAGTCGGAGTCGCTGTTCTCGATCTCGGCGCGGATCTGGTTGACCCGGCCGGCGACCTGGTCGCTGTCACCGGCGCCGTCGACGATCGTGGTCTCGTCCTTGGTGATGACGACCTTGCGGGCGCGGCCGAGCAGGTCCAGGCCGGCGTTCTCCAGCTTGAGGCCGACCTCCTCGGAGATGACCGTGCCGCCGGTGAGGATGGCGATGTCGCCGAGCATGGCCTTGCGGCGGTCACCGAAGCCCGGGGCCTTGACGGCGACGGACTTGAAGGTGCCGCGGATCTTGTTGACGACCAGGGTCGACAGGGCCTCGCCCTCGACGTCCTCGGCGATGATCAGCAGCGGCTTGCCGGACTGCATGACCTTCTCCAGCAGCGGGAGCAGGTCCTTCACCGCGGAGATCTTGGAGTTGACGATCAGGATGTAGGGGTCGTCGAGCGACGCCTCCATCCGCTCCAGGTCGGTGGCGAAGTAGGCCGAGATGTAGCCCTTGTCGAAGCGCATGCCCTCGGTGAGCTCGAGCTCGAGCCCGAAGGTCTGCGACTCCTCGACGGTGATGACGCCTTCCTTGCCGACCTTGTCCATCGCCTCGGCGATGAGCTCGCCGATCTGGGTGTCGGCGGCGGAGATGGAGGCGGTGGAGGCGATCTGCTCCTTGGTCTCCACGTCCTTGGCCTGCTCCAGCAGGGCGGCGGAGACGGCCTCGACGGCCTTCTCGATGCCGCGCTTGAGGGCCATCGGGTTGGCGCCGGCGGCTACGTTGCGCAGACCCTCGCGGACCAGGGCCTGGGCCAGGACGGTCGCGGTCGTCGTGCCGTCACCGGCGACGTCGTCGGTCTTCTTCGCGACTTCCTTGACCAGCTCGGCGCCGATCTTCTCGTACGGGTCCTCGAGCTCGATCTCCTTGGCGATGGAAACACCGTCGTTGGTGATCGTGGGGGCGCCCCACTTCTTCTCAAGGACGACGTTGCGGCCCTTGGGGCCGAGCGTGACCTTGACGGCGTCGGCGAGCTGGTTCATCCCGCGCTCGAGACCGCGCCGTGCCTCCTCGTCGAACGCGATGATCTTGGCCATGGTGAAGTGTCCTCCGCGGACTGGGTGGATTGCGCTCGGGACCGCGTGGTGCCCGCGACGGACGGCCTGCCGCGCACCGGTTCCTTCCCGGTACCCGAACGGACCTCACCGACCCGGCCCTGCTGTCACTCTCACTGGGAGAGTGCTAACGCCAATGATTAGCACTCACCCCCTGCGAGTGCAAGCGTCGGTCCCCGCCGCGAGCCGCAGGCCCGTCCGCGGGGCCCCGGCACCGCGGGTAGCGCGCCCCGCGCGGACGCGCGCAGGGCCCGTACCTCCAGGGGGGAGGTACGGGCCCTGCACGCGTGCTGCGTTCGCCTGTTGCGGTCTGACGCCTGATGCCTGTGGTGCGTCTGTACGTCGCGTCGGTGGCCGAACGCGCCGGGATGTCAGCCTGCCAGCCGGACCATGTCCGCCTGCGGCCCCTTCTGGCCCTGCGAGATCTCGAACTCGACTCGCTGGCCTTCTTCGAGGGTGCGGTACCCGTCCATCTGGATCGCGCTGTAGTGGACGAAGACATCCGCACCACCGTCGACCGCGATGAAGCCGTAGCCCTTCTCCGCGTTGAACCACTTGACGGTGCCCTGAGCCATTCCCAACTCCCCTATTGCTGGCCTTATCGCGGCCCCGCACTTCGCGGGCCCGGGTCAGACCTCACCCGCCAGAGAGACCCTTACCAACGGCAGTGGGACCCCTGGGGGGCGTGCGCCGGAACGCGTCGACCGCGGCTGAATGTATCTGCACGGATGCCCACTGCAACAGGTCAATTGGACGAGAATTCCGGGGGCGACCCATCGGAAATAGCCCGCGAAAAAACGATAAGGCAGGGCATCTCGGGCCGGACATACCGGGCTTAGGGGAAAATTCGATCGTGAATTTGGCGATAAATCGCCGCACCCGTCGTCCACGGGGGCGAGCTTGCCACTGGCAACAGTACAGCTCTTCAAGTACCGGCCCGACACACAGGCACCCCGTCCACCCGAAAGGGTGAACGGGGGCACAAACCGCCAGAACCCGGTCCGCGGGTCAACAACCCGCGGGCGATGGGAAGTTCAGCCGCCCGCGACGGCGGGAATGATGGAGACGCTGGCGCCGTCCGGAACCGCCGTGTCGAGACCCTGCGGAAAAGCGGACGTCGTCGTCGTTGACATACACGTTCACGAAACGGCGGAGCTTTCCGGTGTCGTCCAGAACGCGCGCCGAAATACCGTGTGATTGTTCTCCAGGGACGCGATCACCTCGGCGAGCGTCGACGCCCTCGGCCGGCACCTCGGCCTGGCCGCCGGTGTAGGTACGGAGAATGGTCGGAATACGGACGGATGCACTCATGCGAGGCCAGCCTCTCGGAACGCGGCAAGGGTCGGTCGGATGGTCGCGGTCGGTCCGGTGGTCGGCGCGACCGCGTCCAGGGTCTTCAGCCCGTCGCCGGTGTTGAGCACGACGGTCTCGGCGGCCGGGTCGAGCTGCCCGGTCTCGATCAGCTTCTTCAGCACGCCGACGGTCACGCCGCCCGCGGTCTCGGCGAAGATGCCCTCGGTGCGGGCCAGCAGCTTGATCGCGTCGACGATCTGCGCGTCGTTCACGTCCTCGACCGCGCCGCCGGTGCGCCGGGTGATGTCCAGGACGTACGGGCCGTCCGCCGGGTTGCCGATCGCCAGCGACTTGGCGATGGTGTCGGGCTTCACCGGCCGTACGACGTCGTGCCCGGCCTTGAAGGCCGCGGACACCGGGGAGCAGCCCTCGGCCTGCGCACCGTAGATCTTGTACGGCTTGTCCTCGACCAGGCCGAGCGCGATCAGCTCCTGGAGGCCCTTGTCGATCTTGGTGAGCTGGGAGCCGGAGGCGATCGGGATGACCAGGTTGTCCGGCAGCCGCCAGCCGAGCTGCTCGGCGATCTCGTAGGCCAGCGTCTTGGAGCCCTCGCCGTAGTACGGGCGCAGGTTGACGTTGACGAAGCCCCAGCCCTCGCCGATCGGGTCGCCGATCAGCTCGGAGCAGAAGCGGTTCACGTCGTCGTACGATGCCCTCGATGCCGACCAGTTCGCCGCCGTAGACCGCGGCCATGACGACCTTGCCGGCCTCCAGGTCGTGCGGGATGAACACGCACGAGCGCAGGCCCGCGCGGGCCGCGGCGGCGCCGACCGCGCCGGCCAGGTTGCCGGTGGAGGAGCAGGACAGCGTGGTGAGGCCGAAGGTGCGGGCGGCCTCCAGGGCGATGGCGACGACCCGGTCCTTGAAGGAGTGGGTCGGGTTGCCGGAGTCGTCCTTGACGTGCAGGCCGCCGGTGATGCCCAGTTCGCGGGCCAGGTTGTCGGCCTTGACGAGCTTGGTCCAGCCGGGGTTGAGGTTCGGCTGGTCCGCGACGTCGGCGGGGACCGGCAGCAGCGGGGCGTAGCGCCAGATGCTGGTCGGGCCGGCCTCGATCCGCTTGCGCAGGCCCTCGGGGTCGCCCAGCGGGAGGTCGTAGGCCACTTCGAGCGGTCCGAAGCACTCCAGACACGCGAAGACCGGGCTCGAGCGGGACGCGGGTGCCGCACTCGCGGCAGGACAGCGCGGCGGCGGGTCCGAAGGGGGCGGCGGTGTCCGGGACGCCGGAACTCGCGGTGGAGGCTTCGGCGGAGTCGGTGCTTGCGACGGTTTGCGCAGCCATGGAGGCGAGGCCCTTTCTCCTCATCTTCCTCGCACGCGGACGCGTGACGAGACGGAATTGGCACCTTCCCCACCTGTGACCTCGCGGTCGGCGGGAGGGTTGCCGGGGCTTCAACGGGCCGTTCCCTCTGCCCCTCTGGATGAGCGGTATGGCACCGGGCACTGGCGTCCGGGCGTTTGTCCCGCGGGCGACCCCGGCATGCGGCGGCCTCCTGCGTTGTTCAAGACTGTAACCGACAAGCGGGGCGGCCGAGACGGCCGTCCGTACCGCGAGACGGATCGCAGGTCCCGCACAGCACCAGGAATCGGGGAGGGACAGGCGTGCTCGACGAGGTGCAGCGCTGGCTGCGCAGCAGGTCGTGGCCGGCCGCCGACCGGCCGCTCGACCTGCTGCTCGCCGCGAAGCGGGCGGCCGGTGCGCGGGGCACGGTGAGCGTGGTGCTGCCCGCGCTCGACGAGGAGGCCACGGTCGGCGACGATCGTGGCCGCGATCCGGCGCGACCTGATGTCGCCGGCCGCGCCGCTGGTCGACGAGCTGGTCGTGGTCGACTCCGGGTCCACGCGACGGTACGGCGAAGGCGGCGGCCGACGCCGGCGCGCGGGTGGTGCGCCGCGACGACGATCCTGCCCCGGCTGCCCGCCCTGCCCGGCAAGGGCGAGGTGCTCTGGCGCTCGCTGCTGGCCACCCGGGGCGAGATCGTCTGCTTCGTGGACGCGGACCTGCGCGCCTTCGACTCGTCCTTCGTGTCGGGCATCGTCGGCCCGCTGCTGACCGATCCCGGGGTGGACCTGGTCAAGGCGATGTACGACCGGCCGCTGGAGACCGGCGGCGACGGTCGTCCCGGCGGGCGGCGGCCGGGTCACCGAGCTGGTCGCCCGGCCGCTGCTCAACCTGCACTGGCCGCGGCTGGCCGGCTTCGTCCAGCCGCTCGGCGGGGAGTACGCGGCCCGGCGCTCGCTGCTGGAGCGGCTGCCGTTCCCCGTCGGCTACGGCGTGGAGCTGGCGCATGCTCGTCGACGCGCTGGAGCTGGTCGGCCTGGACGCGCTCGCCCAGGTGGACGTCGGGGTGCGGCACCACCGGCACCAGGACGGCCAGGCGCTCGGGCGGATGGCCGCGGCGATCTACCGCACCGCGCAGCTCCGGCTGTCGCGCGGCGCACCTGGTGCGGCCGCTGCTCACGCAGTTCGAGCGCGGCGAGCGACGGCTTCGTGCCCAGCACGCACCCGGTCGACGCGGAGGAGCGGCCCCCGATGCGCGACATCCGCGAATACCTCACCCACCGCGCGGCCTGACGTCCGCCGTCCGCGGAGCCCGGGCCGACGCGCCCGGACGCGCTCCCTCGCAGGGTGCCCGGGGCAGCCGGGGCGGACGCGGTGGCCCTGATGCGCCGGTGGGGCGGGCACGTTTGGGCAGGTGCCTGCCGGCAAGGCTCGCCGCATGATCGGATCGCACCGCGCCGCCCGGATTCTGGTCGCGTCCAACCGCGGCCCGGTCTCGTACACCGTCGGCGACGGACGGCGCGCTGACGCGGCCGGCGCGGCGGCGGCGGGCTCGTCTCGGGGCTGAGCGCGATCGGCCCGGACGCGGACGCGCGTGTGGGTGTGCGCGGCGCTGTCCGACGGCGACCGCGAGGCGGTGCGGCCGCGGCGTCGCGCGAGCCGGGCGTCGCGGATGCTCGCGATCGACCCGGACGTCTTCGCCGCAGGCGTACAACGGCATCGCGAACTCGGTGCTGTGGTTCGTCCACCACATGCTCTACCAGACCCCGCTGGAACCCGTCTTCGACGAGGACTTCCGCGGCCAGTGGGCGTCGCTACGAGGCGTACAACGCGGCCTTCGCCGACGCGCTGGCCGCAGGAGGCGGCGCGAGGGCGCGGCCGTGCTCGTGCAGGACTACCACCTGGCGCTGGTCCCCGCGCATGCTCCGCGAGCGCCGCCCCGACCTGCGGATCGGCCACTTCTCGCACACCCCGTGGGCGCCGCCGGACTACTTCCGGCTGCTGCCGGACGACATCGCCGCGGAGGTGCTGCGGGGCATCCTCGGCGCGGACCGGGCCGCCTTCCTGACCCGGCGCTGGGCGGACGCCTTCGCCGCGTGCTGCGCGCGACGTGCTGGGCGCCGAGGTCGCCGCGTACGGCGGACGGCGCTGGCGGTGACGCACCGACGGGCGGACGACCCGGCTCGGCGTGCACGGGCTCGGCGCGGACGCGCGAGTTCCTGCGCGAGCGCGCGCACCGGCCGGACGTGGACGAGCGGATGGCCGCGCTGCGCGGCCGAGATCGGGCCGGGCCGCCGGCTGATCGTGCGGGTCGACCGCACCGAGCTGTCGAAGAACATCGTGCGCGGCCTGCTCGCCTACCGCCAGCTGCTCGCCGACCACCCCGAGCTGGCGCGAGCCGGGTCGTGCACGTCGCCTTCGCCTACCCCTCCCGGCAGGACCTGGCGGTCGTACCGCGAGTACACCGAGGAGGTCGTCCAGGGTCGCCGACGGAGATCAACGCCGAGTTCGGCACCGCCGGCTGGCAGCCGGTGCTGCTGCAGGTCGAGGACGACTTCGCCCGCTCGCTGGCCGCCTACCGGCTCGCCGACGTGGCGCTGGTCAACCCGATCCGCGACGGCATGAACCTGGTCGCCAAGGAGGTCCCGGTCGTCTCCGACAACGGCGTGCGCGCTGGTGCTGTCCCGCGAGGCGGGCGCCGTTCGAGGAGCTGGGCGAGGACGCGATCGCCGTCAACCCGTACGACATCCGGGCCACGGCCGAGGCGCTGCAACGCGGCGCTGACCATGCCGGAGGCGGAGCGCGCCGAGCGCACCAAGCGGCTGGCCGCGGCGGCCACCGCGCTGCCGCCGTCCGCAGTGGTTCCTGGACCAGCTCGACGCGCTGGGGGCGCTGAGCGGGGCGTAGCCCACCGGCCGCGCAGCCGGCGGGGCTGCGTGTTCGGCCCCGGGGCTGCGTCCCGGACCCCCGGAGGGTTGCGGAACGGGGTGCGGAGGGGAGCCCCCGGGGCGGGCTGGGGCAGGCCCGGCTGGACGTGCCACCCGCCGCTCGGCCAGCGGCTACATGTGCGAGGCCAGGGCCCTCAGGACGACGCACCGCGCCGGGCCGTGCACCACCAGGTCGGCCCGCGGCAGCAGTTCTTCGGGGACCTCGGTGGTCGCGCGCTGCCCACCAGCAGCCCGGGCAGGCCCGTCCGCGCGGAGCTTCTGCGACGGCGGCGAAGGCGGCGAGGTCGCCCAGGTCGTCGCCGGCGTACAGGACGCGACTCGGCGTCCGACCTCGCGTACGTACGCGGTCAGGGCGACGCCCTTGTCCATGCCCGGCGGGCGCAGCTCCAGGACCAGGCGGCCGGGTTCGACGCATCAGGCCGTGCTGGGCGGCCAGGTCGGCGAGCGGGGCGCGCAGCGCCTCGAAGGCGGCCTCGGGGTCCTCGGCGCGGCGGGTGTGGACGGCGACGGCCCGCCGCCCTTCTCCTCGATCCAGGTGCCGTGCCAGGCGCCGATGCGGTCGAGGAACCCGGGCAGTTCCGCGCGGACGGCGGTCACGCCGGGGTGGGCGCCGGGGGTGTGGACCGTCGCCGGTGACCGCGTCCCAGCGCTCGGCGCCGTAGTGGCCCGAGGACGACCAGGTGCTCGAGGCCGGGCACGCCCGCGAAGCCGCCGTAGCGCACGGCGACGCCGGCCGGGCGGCCGGTGACCACGGCGACGGACGCCAGGTGCGGGGCGAGCGCGGCGAGCGCGGGGACGGCGCCGGGGTGGGCGCGGGCCTGCTCGGGGTCGGCGACGATCGGGGCGAGGGTGCCGTCGAAGTCGAGCGCGACGACGGCCCGTTCGGGCTGCGCCAGCAGCGCGGCGAGGCCGTCCTTACCCTCGGGGCTGGGGGGCGTGAGGAGATCGGCGGAGGCCATGAATCCGACCCTACTCGCGGTCCGGCGGGCGCGTGCCCGGCGTACGGTCGCACAGCCCGGCGCCGGACCGGTCCGCCCGCCCCGCCGGGTCCGGGCGGTGCCCCCGCCCGGCCGGGGCCTAGCGGTTCGTCCTCGTGGCGGGCCCGGGTCGCGCGCGCAGGCGGTTGACGGTGACGGGGGCGTGGCGCAGGGCGCGGGGATCGTCCAGCAGGGCGTTGAGGAGCTGGAAGTAGGCGGTGGGCGACATGCCGAGACGTTCCCGGATCGCCCGGTCGCGCGGCCCGGGGCCGGTCCAGGTGCGGGCGGCGATGTCCAGCACCGCCCGGTCGCGGCCGGACAGCCCCGCCTCGTCCCCGGCCGCCCCTCCGCCCACGGGCACCGACCCGTCGGCCACGGTCCCGCCTGCGGGCGCCGCCTCCCCGGATACGGACGCGGCCACGTCCGGAACCGCCGCTTCCCCGCTCCCGTCCGGAAGCGTCCCCTCCCCGGCCATGGTTCCTCCCGCGCGCGTTTCCTCGGTCGCCGGCCCCTGCTCCCCGCGGCGGGCGCCGACCGGCCGGACGCTAGGACTTCTCGGCGTTGTCCTGCGACTCGGCGTAGATCTGGAGGTCGGACAGCACCGCCTTCGGGTCCTGGTGCACGGCCTTGCCGATGTCCTTCTTCACCCGGTCGCTGACCGGTCCCCACGAGGTCTTGTCCGACGGGTAGAAGACGGCGTCCGGCAGCAGGTCGAGGAACTGCACCAGGTCCTTGTCCTTGGGGTTGTGCTGCATCGCCTGCGAGGCGGAGGTGGTCACCGGCAGCAGCCCGTACTCGTCGAGGAACTTGACCGTGTTCTTCTCGTCGTAGACGTACTGGAGGAACTTGCCGTCCGCGTCCACATGGCCGTTCTGCTTGAAGGCCATCATCCAGTCGGCGACGCCGAGCGTGTTCTCGTTCACCCCGGACTGGCCGGGCAGCGGCGCCACCCCGACGTCGATGCCCTTGGCCTTGGCCTGCGCCAGCAGCGTCGGGTGGCCGTTGATCATGCCGGCCTTGCCGGCCAGGAAGTCGTCGAAGACGTCCTGCCGGTTGGTGGTCGCCGGGTCCTCGGGACCGATCAGCTTGGCGTCGACGAGGTTCCTCGCAGCCAGTTGAAGGCGGAGACGTTCGCGGCGGAGTCGAAGGTGTAGCTGCCGACGGAGTCGGTGTAACCGCCGCCGCCGTCCGCGCCGAGCATCCACATCAGGGACTCGGCCTGTGCCTCCTCCGGACCCAGCGGCAGCCCGTAGGGCACCTGGACGCCGTCCTGCCTTGAGCAGTTTGGCGTCCTGGGCGAGGTCGGACCAGGTCTCGGGCGCCTTGGTGATGCCCGCGTGGGCGAACAGCTTCTTGTTGTAGAAGAACATCCGCGAACTCGACACCCACGGAATGCCGTACTGGGTGCGCTGGAGCGAACCCGCCTGGGCCAGCGAGGGGATGAAGTCGGCCTGCTCGCTGACGGTGAAGAGGTCGTCGGCGCTGTAGAGCTGGTTCTTCGCCGCGTAGGCCGCGTACGAGCCCATCTGCGCGATGTCGGGGGCCTTGCCCGCCTTCACCATCGTGGCGACCTTGTCGTCGACGTGGGTCCAGTCGACGACGTCGATGTCCACCTTGATGTGCGGGTTGTTCGCCTCGAACGTACGTATGAGGCTGTTCCAGTACGCCGTGGAGCTGTTGCCCGTCTTCGGGTCGCCGTAGTCGGCCGCGACCATGTGCAGCGTAACGTTCTTGCTCAGTGCCGAACTTCCGCCGCACGCGCTGACCCCGGTCAGGGCGAGCGCTGAGGTGAGGCCGGCCGTCAAACCGACAAGTCGTCTCCGCTGCACCGTACTTACCGCCCTTTGGATGTACTGGGATGTCGCGATGTGCCGCCCGGGGGCGCCGCTGCACCGGCCGCCGAGGAAGGGCCGAGTCTTCCGCACATCTTCAGCCAAGGTCTACACCATGGCTGATATCGCTTCGGCAACGGCCCCTGGCGCACCCCCGGCCCCTCCCCGTTCACCCCCCGCGCGTTCGCGCGGCTTCGATCTTCCCGGCCGAGTGGACTAGACCTTTACCGGGTTCAGACGCGACACTGTCCCCGTGAGACATGTCATCGCCCTCGATGTGGGCGGCACCGGGATGAAGGCCGCCCTGGTCGCGGAGGACGGCACGCTGCTGCACCAGGCGCGCCGCCCGACCGGCCGGGAGCGCGGCCCCGACGCCGTCGTCGAGCCGAGATCCTCGACTTCGCCGCCGAACTGCGCGCCTACGGCACGAAGGCGTACGGCATCGGCGCGGTCGCGGCCGGCGTCGTCGTCCCCGGCATCATCGACGACGTCAACGGCATCGCCGTCTACGCCGCCAACCTGGGCTGGGAGAACGTGCCGCTGCGCGCGCTGCGTCTCCGCGCGGCTGGACGGCGTCCCGGTCGCGCTCGGCCACGACGTGCGGACCGGCGGCCTGGCCGAGGGCCGGATCGGCGCGGGCAACGGCGCCGACCGCTTCCTCTTCCTCCCGCTGGGCACCGGCATCGCCGGCGCCATCGGCATCGACGGCCGGATCGAGGCGGGCGCGCACGGCTACGCGGGCGAGATCGGGCACATCGTGGTCCGGCCCGGCGGGCGGGAGTGCGGCTGCGAGCAGCGCGGCTGCCTGGAGGCGTACGCCTCCGCGGGCGCGGTCTCGCGCGCCTGGGCGGCGGCGGGCGGCGGTCCGGACGCGGACGCGGCGGCCTGCGCGCGGGCCGTGGAGGCGGGCGACCCGCGGGCCGTCGAGGTCTGGCGCGAGGCGATCGACGCGCTGGCCGACGGCCTGGTCGACCGGACTCACCCTGCTGGACCCCCGGGTCCTGATCATCGGCGGCGGCCTGGCCGAGGCCGGCGACACCCTCTTCGGCCCGTTGCGGGCGGCCGTCGACGAACGCATCACCTTCCAGAAACTCCCGCTCATCGTTCCCGCCGCCTTGGGGGACACCGCCGGATGCCTGGGCGCGGGCCTGCTCGCCTGGGACCTGATCTCCGTGGAGGTAACCGCCTGATGGCCCCCGTAACGACAACTCAGCGCACCGTGCTGACGGGTGCCCGTGTGGTGCTGCCGTCAGGAGTGGTGGACGGCGGCCGGATCACGGTCGAGGGCACCCGCATCACGGCCGGCCCCGACGGGCCGGTGCCCGAGTCCGCCATCGCGGTGGACCTGACCGGCCACACGCTCGTCCCCGGCTTCGTCGACATGCACAACCACGGCGGCGGCGGCGCGTCCTTCACCGCCGGCACCGCGCAGGACGTCCTCACGGCCGTGCGCACCCACCGCGAGCACGGCACGACCACCCTGGTGGCCTCCACGGTGACCGAGAGATCTCGACACCCTCGCCCGGCAGGCCGCGGTGCTGTCCGAACTGGTCGAGCAGGGCGACCTGGCGGGCATCCACTACGAGGGCCCGTTCATCTCGCCGTGCCGCAAGGGCGCGCACGACGAGACGCTGCTGCGCCACCCCGACCCGGCGACCGTGCGCAAGCTGGTCGAGGCCGGCCGCGGCGCGGTGCGGATGGTCACCCTGGCGGCCGAACTCCCCGGCGGCGTCGAGTCGGTACGGCTGCTGGCCGACCTCGGCGTCATCGCCGCCATCGGCCACACCGACGCCACCTACGAGCAGACCCGCGAGGCCATCGACGCGGGCGCGACCGTGGCCACCCACCTGTTCAACGCGATGCCGCCGCTCCAGCACCGCCTGCCCGGCCCGATCGCCGCGCTGCTGGAGGACGAGCGGATCACCGTCGAGCTGATCAACGACGGCACCCACCTGCACCCGTCCGTGCTCGGACTCGCCTTCGGCAGCGCGGGCGCGGACCGGGTCGCCTTCATCACCGACGCGATGGACGCGGCCGGCTTCGGGGACGGGCTGTACGACCTGGGGCCGCTGAAGGTCCAGGTGCGCGAAGGGGTGGCCCGCCTGGTGGAGGGCGGTTCGATCGCCGGGTCGACCCTCACCATGGACACCGCGTTCAAGCGGTCCGTGACCGTCGACGGGCTGTCGCTCGCCGACACGGTACGGGCGCTGTCCGCCAACCCGGCCCGGCTGCTGGGCCTGTCCGACCGGATCGGTTCGCTGGAGCCGGGCAAGGACGCCGACCTGGTCGTTCTGGACGGGAACTACGACCTGGTGGGCGTGATGCGCAAGGGCGAGTGGGTGGTCCGGCCCTCCTGACGGGCCCTCCTGACCCTCCTGAGCCCTCCTGACGGGTCCTCCCGGCGACGGGTCTGCCGGACGGGACCTCCCCGCAGGACGTCCGGCGGAGTGCCCGGCTGCGCGTCCGGCAGGGCGCGCAGCCGTCTCCCGTTCCGGCGGCGGTTGTTCAACGGCTGTCAAAGGTGGTCGGTCCGCTCTGGGCCGACCGCCTTCGGTTTGCCATCATCGACGGGTGATCATCACCGTCACGCTCAACGCCGCCCTCGACGTGACCTACCAGGTCCCGTCGCTGCGCCCGCACACCACCCACCGGGTCCTCGACACCGTGGAACGGCCCGGTGGCAAAGGCGTCAACGTCGCCCGCGTGCTCGCCGCGCTCGGCCACCGGACGGCCGTGACCGGCTTCGCGGGCGGCCCGGCGGGCGACGAGCTGCGCCGCGGCCTGGCGTCGGTGCCGCACGCCGATCTGCTCACGGACGCCCTCGTGCCGGTCGCGGGCGCCACCCGCCGTACGGTCGGCGTGGTCGACAAGGCGTCCGGCGACACCACCATGTTCAACGAGCCGGGCCCGACCGTGTCCCCGGCCGAGTGGGCGGCCTTCCTGCGCCGCTACGGCGAACTGCTGCACTCGGGCGACGCCGAGGCGGTCGCGCTGTGCGGCAGCCTGCCGCCGGGCGTGCCGGTGGGGGCGTACGCCGAACTCGTACGGGAGGCGCGCGCGGCCGGGGTGTACGTCCTGCTGGACTCCGGCGGGGAGCCGCTGCGGCGCGGGCTGGCCGCCCGGCCCGACCTGATCAAGCCCAACTCCGACGAACTGACCGGGCTCACCGGCTTCTCCGAGCCGGCCCGCGCGGCCGGTGACGCCCGGCGGCGCGGTGCCCGGGCGGTGGCCGCCTCGCTCGGCGCCGAGGGGATGCTCGCGGTCACCGAGGAGGGCGGCTGGCGGGCGCGTCCGCCGGCCCGGCTGGCCGGGAACCCGACCGGGGCGGGGGATTCGGCGGTGGCCGGGCTGCTGTCCGGGCACGCCGAGGGCCTGCCCTGGCCGCGGCGGCTGGCCCGCGCGGTCGCCTTGTCGGCGGCGACGGTGGTGGCCCCCGCGGCCGGGGAGTTCGACGCGGGCGCCTACGGCGAGTTGTTGCCGAAGGTACGGATTACGGAGTGTCCCCCGTGAGGGCTTCTTCCGGCGCCTTCGCCGCCGCGGAGGGGGGATTCCACCTGTACCCGGACCACCCGCCGGTGAGGGGTTGCTCGCGCGGTTCCGCCCCCGGCCAACGCTGGGAGGTGCCCCCAGCGCCCCCTGAAAGACCCCGCCCCGGACGGGCGGTTGATGCCCGACCCGGACCACCGGCCCGGTGGGCGGAAAGAGCCGGCCCGGACGGGTGGTTGGTGTTGGGGACGTGGGCTACTTGCTGACTTGGCCCTGCTTCAGCCATACCTGGTCGAGGTTGACACCGCCCTGGTCGCCCGGGGCGCAGGTCAGCGAGAGGGTGTTGGCGCCCTTTTTGAGCTCGACCCAGGAGAAGGTCGTCATGTTCCACGCCTTCGCCCAGTCCGTGGCGGGCCCGTAGTTCTTGAGGTTGACCGGGTCGGTGCGGGGGGTGCCGTTGACCGTGAGCGTGAGGGTGGCGTCCGGGCCGGCGTTGCCGTAGCTGATGAAGAACGTGTACTTGCCGTCCTTCGGCACGGTGGCGGTCCAGGTCACGGAGGCGCCCGGGGTGGCCATGTTGTCCACGTAGATGCCGCCCGTGGCATTGGCGCCCGGGTGCTCGGTGCTCGTGGCGGCGCCGCCGTCCAGCGCCAGGGTGGACACGTCGACCTTCTGCGAGGAGAAGGGCGCCGTCTTCGGCGGCTGCGTCGGCTGCGTGGGCGCCGAGGCCGAGGTCACCGGGGCCGACGGCTTGTCGCCCGCGCTGTTCTTGTCACCGGAGCCGTTCGTCATGGCGAAGGCGATGCCGATCGCCACGGCGGCCACCACCGCGACGGCGGCGATCAGCAGCCCCTTGCGGTTGGGCGCGTCCGGGCCCTGCGGGGAGCCGTTCCTGGAGCCGCCGGACGGGCCCGGGGGCTCGTACGCCTGCGTCTGCGGGTACTGCTGCTGGGTCGCGCCGCCGTACTGTCCCTGGCCCTGCTGCTGCGGGTAGCCGTAGCCGCCCTGCTGGCCCTGGCCCGCGTAACCCTGGCGACCCTGGTCGTAGGAGGGGGCCTGCGGCGGGTAGCCGTAACCGCCGGACTGACCCTGCGGGGCCTGGGGCGGGTAGCCGTAGCCGCCCGGCGGGACCCGGCGCTCGCCGACCCGCTGCACCTGGTGGTGCGAGGTGCGGGGCACGCCGGGCTGCCCGCCGACCGGGGGCTCCGGCTGCTCGCCGCCCTCCGACCGGTAGAGATACGCGAACGGGTCGTCGTTCTCCGGGGTGCCGTCGTTTCCGGCAGTCATCCGCTTTCCACTCCCTCGTACTGTGGGTGTACCACGACCCTACCGGGCCCGAGCGGGCACACCTTCCAGCCGTGGGACGCCGGAGCGGGTCGCTAAGGTTCCCTTGTGACCAGGGCCACGCGATCCGGAGACGCCGAGGTGTCCGGTGAGTGGCTTCCGTGGCGGACCGCGATGGAGCGGGCGCTGTACGGGCCGGGCGGATTCTTCGTCCGCGAGCGGCCCGCGGCCCATTTCCGTACCTCCGTGCACGTCTCGCCGCTGTTCGCGGGCGCGGTCGCCGCGCTCCTGCTGCGGGTGGACACGGCCCTCGGCCACCCCTCCGACCTGGCCTTCGTCGACATGGGGGCGGGTTCGGCGAACTCGTCACCGGCGTCCTGGCCGCCCTCCCGGCCGCCGTCCGCGACCGCGTCCGCGCGTACGCGGTCGAACTGGCCGACCGGCCCGGCGACCTCGACCCCCGCATCACCTGGACCGCGGAGCCGCCCGACGGCGTCCGGGGGCTGCTCTTCGCCAACGAATGGCTCGACAACGTCCCTCTGGACGTCGTCCGGTCCGGCCCCGGCGGCGTCCCGCACTACGTCGAGGTCCGCTGGTCTGACGGCGCGGAACGCCTCGGAGCCGCGGTCGGCGACCGGGACGCGGCCTGGCTGCGGCAGTGGTGGCCGCTGGGCGCGGACGACGGGCGGGCGGAGATCGGCGCGCCCCGCGAGGACGCCTGGCGGCGGGCCGCGGGCACCCTGACCGCGGGTCTGGCGGTCGCCGTGGACTACGGCCACACCCGGGACGACCGCCCTCCGTACGGTTCCCTGACCGGCTACCGCGACGGCCGCCGGGTCCTGCCCGTGCCGGACGGCGACTGCGACCTGACGGCCCACGTGGCGATGGACGCGCTCCCCGGCACCGTACGGACCCAGCGCGCGGCCCTGCGCGCGCTGGGGGTGCGCGGCGCCCGGCCCCCGCTCGCGCTGGCCGGGCGGGACCCGGCCGGGTACGTGCGGGCGCTGGCCGCTGCCACGGAGGCCGCCGAACTCGTGGAGGTCGGCGGCCTGGGCGACTTTCTGTGGCTGGCCACTCCCATCGGCCCGGACGGCCCCGCCTGCGCGGGCCTGCTTGCCCCGTAGCCGGGGGCGGGCTCTCTCCGCGGAGGACGGCGCCCCGTTTTCCAGGGGCGCCGGGGCACCTCCCGGTGGTAGCCCGGGGCGGAACTGCGGACCAGCCGTCGACACGGCTGCACGTCGTCACCGGCCCGGAGGGGCAATCGCTGTCGTCTCCGGACCACCGGCCGGTGGCCGGTTGCCCGCGCAGTTCCTCGCGCCCCTTGTTGGTCGCCCTGTACGGCCCCCGTCGGCCCGGCTGAGAGGATGGGCCCATGACGGAGACCACGGTCGGCATCGGCGGGGCGGCCGAGGGCACCGACATGGTGCTGAACATCGGCCCGCAGCACCCGTCCACGCACGGCGTGCTGCGGCTGCGGCTCGTGCTGGACGGCGAGCGCATCCGGTCACGCCGAGCCGATCGTCGGCTACATGCACCGCGGCGCGGAGAAGCTCTTCGAGGCGCGCGACTACCGGCAGATCGTGATGCTGGCCAACCGGCACGACTGGCTGTCGGCGTTCTCCAACGAGCTGGGCGTGGTGCTCGCCGTGGAGCGGATGCTCGGCATGGAGGTGCCCGAGCGGGCGGTGTGGACCCGGACCCTGCTCGCCGAGCTGAACCGGGTGCTCAACCACCTGATGTTCCTCGGCTCCTACCCGCTGGAGCTGGGCGGCATCACGCCGATCTTCTACGCCTTCACCGAGCGCGAGGAGCTCCAGCACGTGATGGAGGAGATCTCCGGCGGCCGGATGCACTACATGTTCAACCGGGTCGGCGGCCTCAAGGAGGACCTGCCGGCCGGCTGGCTCGGCCGGGCCCGGGCCGCGGTCGCCGCGGTGCGGTCGCGGATGGGCCGCTTCGACGACCTGGTGCTCGGCAACGAGATCTTCCGCGGCCGGACCCGCGGCGTCGGCGTGCTGGCGCCGCGCGGACGTGCACGCGTACGGGGTGAGCGGGCCGATCGCCCGCGCCTCCGGGCGTCGACTTCGACCTGCGGCGCGACGAGCCGTACCTCGCGTACGGGGAGCTGCAGCGACGTCCTGAAGGTCGTCACCCGCGACCGAGGGCGACTGCCTGGCCCGCTTCGAGGTGCTGCTGGAGCAGACCCACAACTCGCTGGACCTGGCCGACGCCTGCCTGGACCGGCTGGCCGCGCCTGCCGCCCGGCCCGATCAACCAGCGGCTGCCCAAGGTGCTCAAGGCCCCCGAGGGCCACACCTACGCCTGGACCGAGAACCCGCTCGGCCTCAACGGCTACTACCTGGTCTCGCAAGGGCGAGAAGACGCCGTGGCGGCTGAAGCTGCGCTCGGCGTCGTTCAACAACATCCAGGCGCTCGCCGAGCTGCTGCCCGGGACGCTGGTCGCCGACATGGTGGCGATCCTCGGGTCGATGTTCTTCGTGGTCGGGGACGTCGACAAGTAGCCCGCGGGGGCGGTCCGTCGGGCCCGGCCCGGGAGCGAACGCCCGGGCGGGAGCGGACCGCCGCGCTACGCCTGGGCGCGCAGCTGGCGGAGGTCGAGCTGCTCGGTGTCGTCGTGGGCCGTGAGGTCGATGATCCCGGACGACGCGTCGGGGGCCTGCTCGTGCTCGGCGGCGGGCCGGCCGGTTTCGGTCGCGGGCCGGGCGGCCGGGAGGGCGGGGACGGCGGGCTTCTGGGTGCCGAAGAAGTCGAAGCCGCCCACCGCGCGGTGCGGTTGGTGGGCGCCGCCGCGCTGCTGCGCGTAGGGCAGCACGGCCGCGGCCGTGCCCGCGGGGGTCAGCCGGTGCTCGCGGACGGGCAGCGCGCGCGACCCGACGGTGTCGGCGGCGTGCTTGCCCTGGGGCTCGTCGGACGCGGCGGTGTCGCGGCGCCGCGCGTTCTCGACGGTCAGCTGCGCCTGCTGCCGCGCGGCGTTGCGGGACAGGTTCCGCAGCGCGTCGGCGGCCTTGAGGTAGGCCCCGGGCCGGATGGCGGACACGCCGGTACCGAGCGCGAGGGGCGCGGCCGCCGGGCTGTCGGCGGTCCGGAGCCGGCGCCGGGCCTCCAGCTCCCGGACCCGCTCGCTCTCCGCGTCGGCGTAGCGGCGCAGCAGGTCCGCGTGGCTGGTGCGCAGCCGGGCGAGTTCGGCCCGCTTGGCGCGCAGCTTCTTCTCCAGGCGGCCGCGGATCTCCCTGGCCTCTTCGAGGTCGGTCTCCACCTCGGCGATCCGCTCGTCGGCGCGCCACTCGTCGCGGGTCCGCAGCGTGGTCAGTTCGGCGACCTCGCGGCCGGCGGAGCGGTCCCAGACGCGGGCGAGCGTCGCGCCCGCGACCGCGGTGAGGGCGGCCGCCACGGTGAGCACCCGCAACAGCCCCGTATCACCGGTGAACACGCAAGCCGCGGCCAGGGCCGCGGCGATGCCGGTGACGGTCAGCGGCGGCAGCATCCGGTGCAGCGGCTGGGAATGGCGGTGGCGTCCACGGGGCATGGCCAGAAATTTAGCGTGCGGGACACGTTCGTGGGGGGCCGGGGCCCGAATTTTCGGGCTATTCGGCCCCTGTTGCCGACCGGCCGTACGCAGGGCGTTCGGCGCGACACGCTGCGTTCCCGAATGGCCGAAACCGAACACCGGTCCGGGCGGGCGAAACAGCGCCCGCCGGAGGCGGGACGGGCGGGAATGCGGGGGAACGTGCCTCAGTGCGCGAGCGGTGGCGTGGGAAGGGTCGGTCGGCCGTCCGGCGGGGTCACCGGCAGACCCGCCGCCCGCCATGACTGGAAACCGCCCTCCAGGTCGGTGGCCCGGTGCAGGCCAAGGTCCTTGAGGGAGGCGGCGGCCAGCGTGGAGGCGTACCCCTCGTTGCACACCACCACGACGTGCAGATCGTGCCCGGTGGCCTCGGCGACGCGGTGGTCGCAGAACGGATCGAGCCGCCATTCCAGCTCGTTGCGCTCGACGATGACCGCGCCGGGGATGGTGCCGTCGCGGTCGCGCAGGGCGGCGTAGCGGATGTCGACCAGCAGCGCGCCGCCGTCCCGTACGGCCGCGGCCGCCGCTTCGGGCGACAGCCGGTCCAGCCCGGCGCGGATGACCGCCAAGTGGTCGTCGATGGAACGAGGATGACGATCCGTCAGGTGCTGACGGTCCGTCATCACCACTCCTCGGGACGCTCGATCAGCTCAAGCCGGAATGTGCTGCCCTTGCGGCTGTAGCGGCGGATCAGCGGCAGCCTCGGGTAGTACGCGTGCACGGACACCGCGTGCGAGGTCTGGGAGGCGTTGTAGACCTGGTGGACGTGGTTGCGGCCGAACGCCCGCGCCCTTGCCCTCGGGCAGGACACGGCGGCGGTCGAGCCCGTCGGCCAGTTCCAGCGAGCGCCAGCCCTCGGTCGGCAGCGGCACGGCGAGCGACTCCTCGGTCAGCTCGCCGGCGGCGGTCACGAAGACGCCGTACGAACCGCCGTGGTCGTGCCAGCCGGTCTCGGCGCCGGGCGGCCAGCCGAGGAGCCACGCCTCGGCTCCGCCGGGGCCCTCCAGCCGCACCCAGGTGCGGCCTTCGGGGCCGAGCGGGAGGGTGGCGACGCGGGCGGCGTCGGCGGCCACCGAACGGGCGAAGTCGAGAAGTTGGGCGGCCGTCGGCGCGGAGACCGGGTTCGCGGCACGGGATGCACGGGGCACAGCAGTCATAAGGGATTACCGCCCTGGAAAACGCGACCCCCCTCAAGGGGACGCGTGGGTGAATGGTGGGCCGGAGCGCGCGTCAGCGCGCGGCCGCACACACGCAGCTCGCATACCGGACCAGGTCGAGATAGACCTTCCGATGCAAGTGTCGTTGCGTACCCTTCACCACGGACGGACTGAACCACGTGGGCGCCTCACCGGTCAAGCCGGGGTGGCGGCGCCGAGTTGCCCGCTGCCCGGCCCCGTTTTCCCCGCCCGCCCCCAACCTCCACTTATCCCGATCCGACCACCGGCCACCCCCAAAAAAGTGATCTCCGCCACTTCCCCGAGGCGGCCACGAACCGGGGGCGCACCCCCTCTGCGGAGTACGGCCCCACCCCGGGTGCGCGGGGAACCGCGCGCGGTGGCCCGTGCGCGACAGCAACTGCCCCACCCGGCCGGTGACGACCTACAGCCCGGTCGACGGCCGACCGCGCCCCTAAAGAGCGTGCTCCCTCCCGGAATACGGCCCCACCCCAGGGGCGCGAGGAACTGCGCGCGCAACCCACCACCGGGCCGGTGGCCCGGAAACAACAGCAACAGCCCCACCCGGCCGGTGACGACCTACAGCCATATCGACGGCTGACCGCGCAGTTCCCCGCGCCCCTCAAGGAGCGGACCCTTTCCGCGAAGTACCGCCACGAACCAGGGGCCCTGGGGGCTGGCCGGGCGAAAACCCCCGCCCCCAGGGGGTGCCCTCGGCGGGAGCCGGGTCCTGCGGCGGGAGCCGGGGTCCGGCGTTCCCCCGTCGGGCAGACGTCAGCGGGGGTTGTGATGCGGCGCGCGAGCCGCAGGCTGAAGATCGTCGTCGTCGGGGATCTTGCAGACGCGTTCGAGGAAGAGGGCCGCGGCCACCACCGCGATGCCCGCGACGACGGCCAGCCCCGCGTAGATCGCCTGCTGGCGCCGCGGGTCCATGTCGAGCTTGTACATGACGAGGAAGATCCCCGTGCCGCCGTACATCCCGACCACCAGGGACGCGACCAGCGCGCTGGCCTGGCCGAAGACGACCGCGCGGGCCGCGGCGAGCGGGTCGACGCCCTTGGCGCCGGGGCGGCGCTCCCGCTGGGCGCGCAGCCGGGACCTTATGGACAGCGCGGTCGCGAAGAGCGCGACGGCGATCAGCGCGAGCACCACCGGCGCGGCCACCGGCACCCCTGGCAGCGTCCCGAAGGTGTCCCACAGCCGCGCCGCGGCCCACGACAGCACGGCCGCGACCACACAGATTCCGGCCAGGGTCCTGATCCGCAGCGTCCTCAACGGATGTCAGCCTCCACACGTTCTCCTAGCGTTCCGACGCTGGTCCCAACGTCTACTCGGGCAGCCGGAGTTCCACGTCGGCCCGGCGTTGCACACCGTCACGGCCCACCACCGCGAGCAGACCGGCGACCGGCCCGTGGCCGGGCAGTTCCGCCGCCGGGTCCACGTCGTACCAGGGTATGAGGACGAAGGCCCGCTCATGGGCCCGCGGGTGCGGGAGTGTCAGGGCGGCGTCGTCCGAGACCACCTGGTCGTACGCCACGATGTCGACGTCGATGGTGCGCGGGCCCCAGCGCTCGGTGCGCACCCGCAGGTACGCCTCCTCGATGGCCTGGCCGCGCTCCAGCAGGGCCGCGGGCGGCAGTGTGGTGCGCACCAGCACCACGGCGTTGAAGTAGCTCGGCTGGCTGCCCTCCGGGACACCCCACGGCTCGGTCTCGTAGACCGGCGACACGGACCTCACCCGGACCCCGGGGGTGTCCTCCAGGGCGTCGACGGCCCCTTGCAGGGTCTCCAGGCGGTTGCCCAGGTTGCCGCCGAGGGAGATCACGGCGGTCCTCGGGTTCTGGAGGGTGGTGTCGGCCGCGTCGACCCTGGCGGTGACGTACGCCGGGACCGGCTGCACCGTGGGGTCGGCCGCGCCGTACTCGGGATTCTCCGCACTCACGGGCGCCTCCGGGTGATGGTCACGGTCACGTCGTCGAACGGCACGGTGATCGGCGCGCCCGGTTTGTGGACGGTCACCTCCACCTCGCACACCCGGTCGTACCCGAGGCACGTGTCGGCAATGCGCTGGGCGAGCGTTTCGATGAGGTTGACCGGCTCGCCGGAGACGACGGCCGCGACCTGCTCGGCCAGCTCACCGTAGTGCACCGTCTTGTCGAGGTCGTCATCGGCCGCGGCGGGCGCGGTGTCCAGGCCCAGCGCGAGGTCGATCACGAAGGTCTGCCCGTCCCGGCGCTCGTGGGCGAACACCCCGTGGCGGCCGCGGACGCTCAGCCCGCGCAGTGTGACGCGGTCCACTCGCTCACTCCTCCATGTCGCCGAGGCCGCCGGCGCCGTCGTCGTCGTCCGTCTCGTCGTCGTCATCATCGGCGTCCGCGAGCACCGGGGAGCCGTGGTGGGACCACAGCCGCCAGCCGTCGGAGGTGCGGCGGAAGACGTTGGTGGCCACCACCAGGCCGCCGACCAGCGACCCCGCGGAGCCGTCCTCCTCGGCGGGACCGCCGGTCAGGATGTTCTCGGTGCAGCTCACCAGCGCGGCGTCGCCGTCGACGGCGACCTCCACGTCGGTGAGGAAGAACTGGATGTACTCGGTGCTCGCCATGATCAGCGCGTACGAGCGCAGGACCTCGCCGCGTCCGCGCAGCACCGGCCAGCCCGGGTGGACCGCGGTCACGGACTCGGCGAGCGGGCCGGCCAGCACGACCGCTTCGAGCGCGTCCAGGTCGGACGTTCTCGATCGCGTCGTAGAACGCCTGGTTGGCCCGCTCGACCGCGCGCGCCTCCGCCGTACGGGCCGTCACGCGGTGCCCCCGCTGGCCGGACCGGCGTACGTGTCGTCGTACGTCTCCCCGCCGTCGGAACCGCCGTCCTGACCACCGCCCGGACACCGTCCCGACCACCGTCCTGACCGCCGGACGCCCGCCCGTACGCCTCCCCGGGCGCGGCGCCGGCCGCCGCGGCGCTGTCGATGGCGCGGGCCACCCGCACCGCGTCGGCGCTCGCGTGCACCTCGTGGACGCGCACCGCCCAGGCGCCCTCGCGGGCGGCGATGGCGCGTGACCGCGGCGGTCGCGGCGTCGCGCTCGCGGGCCGGCGGCGGGCGCCGGCGCGCGCCGGCCAGGACCCGGCCGAGGAACCGCTTGCGGGAGGCGGCGACCAGCAGCGGGCGGCCGAGCGCGCGCAGCTCGGCGAGGTGGGCCAGCAGCGCCAGGTCGTGGTCGGCGTTCTTGGCGAAGCCCAGGCCCGGGTCGAGGACGATCCGCTCGGGCGTCGATGCCGCCGGCCACCGCCCGCTCCAGGCCGGTCCGCAGCTCGGCGACGCACCTCGGCGAGCACGTCGGCGTAGACCGGCGCGGTTGTTCATGTCGATGCTCTGGCCGCGCCAGTGCATGACGACGAAGGGCACCTGCGGCCGCCGCGACCACCGGGATCATCGCCGGGTCGGCCAGGCCGCCGCTGACGTCGTTGACCAGCCGGGCGCCGGCCGCGAGCGCCTGCTCGGCGACGGTCGCCCGCATCGTGTCGACGCTGACCAGCACGCCGGCGGCGGCCAGTTCGCGGACGACCGGGATCACCCGGCGCAGTCTCCTCGGCCTCGTCGACCCGGGCCGCGCCCGGCCGGGTCGACTCGCCGCCGACGTCGACCAGGTCCGCGCCCTGCGCGACCAGGTCGAGGCCGTGCTTGACGGCCAGCTCCGGGTCGAACCACTGCCCGCCGTCGGAGAAGGAGTCGGGCGTGACGTTGACCACGCCCATGACCGCGCAGCGGTCCCACTCCGGCAGCCCGAGGGGCCCGGTCCGACGCTGTGACGTACTCATGCGCTTCAGCGTACGGGGTGGGCCGCGCCGGGGGTCCGGATCGCCACGGCGGCCGCCGGGACGCCCGGCGCCGAGGCGGCTCACGCCACGGCGCGTGCTCGCCGGGCCGTGGCGCGGGGCGGGGCCGAGTAGCCGCTCTTCTGGCGGTGCGGGGCGCGCTCGGCGCGGCCGGGCAGGAACCGCTGGAGTATCGTCGGGCAGCGGCAGGGACAGCGTGACGAAGCCCTCGGCCTGCATGATCGCGAAGCCGATCCTGGGCAGGTCGCGGGAGTTGGGGAAGACCAGGAAGCGCGGCACCCACTCGGGCTGGAACTTCGCGTTGAACTTGTACAGCGACTCGATCTGGAACCAGCGGGACAGGAACACCAGCAGCCCGCGCCAGCCGCGCAGCACCGGGCCGGCGCCGATCCGCTCGCCGCGGGCCAGCGCGGAGCGGAACATCGCGAAGTTCAGCGACACCCGCGAGACGCCGAGCGCCGGGGCCTGCCTGGAGGGCGGCGACGATCAGCAGCTCGTTGAGCCCGGGGTCGGCGGACGCGGTCGCGGCGCATCAGCTCCAGCGACATGCCGTCCGCGCCCCAGGGCACGAAGTGCAGGACGGCGCGCAGGTCGCCGAGTTCGGGGTGCGGGGCGCCGGGCTCGCGCTCCTTGTGGGCGGTGACGACCACGCAGTCGCCGTCCGCCTCCTCGCCGAACCGGCCGAGCGCCATGGAGAAGCCGCGCTCGGTGTCGGTGCCGCGCCAGGCGTCGGCGGCCAGCCGGACCCGCTGCTTCTCCTCCTCGGTCGAGCTCGCGCACCCGGCGCACCCGGCACACGTACCCGGAGCGCTCGATCCGCTTGACCATCTGCCGGACGTTGCGCATCGCGCGGCCGGTGAGGGTGAAGTCGGCGGCGTCGACGATCGCCTCGTCGCCGAGTTCCAGGGCGTCCAGGCCGGTCTCGCGGGTCCACACCTCGCCGCCGGTCTCGCTGCAGCCCGACGACGGCGGGCAGCCAGGCGTGCGCCCTGGCCAGCTCCATGAACGCGCTCGATGGCGCCGGGCCACGCCTCGACGTCGCCGATCGGGTCGCCGCCGGCCAGCGCCACACCGGAGACCACCCGGTAGCAGACCGCGGCCTTGCCGCTGGGCGAGAAGACCACGGACTTGTCGCGGCGCAGCGCGAAGTGGCCGAGCGAGTCGCGGGCGCCGTGCCGGGCCAGCAGGGCGCGCAGCCGCGTCCTCGTCCTCCTCGCTGAGCTCGGCGACCGGGCGGGCCGGGCGCAGCACGCAGGTAGACGGTGGAGCAGGCGATCAGCAGGCCGAGGCCGCCGAGCGAGTAGCCGACGATGTCGTTGACCCGGTCGCTGGTGTAGCTGCACCGGGCCCGTCGAAGCCGAACAGGCCGTAGAGCACGTGCTGGCAGCGGTCGGTGAAGCCGGGGTTGCCGCGCTCGGACGCGGGGTGGGCGCTGGTGATGACCAGGCCGAGGGCGAAGGCGACGGCGCTCAGGCCGACCAGGTTGGCCAGCGCCCGCCAGCGGGTGCGCGGGTCGGACAGCGCGGTGAACTCGCCGCGGTGCTTGACCAGCAGCGGCGAGCAGCGCCAGCGAGACGACGGCGCCGAAGAACGAGTGACGGTAGATCAGCTGGGTGGCGGCGCCGACCGGCAGCAGCAGGACGGTGGCCCACCAGGCACGCTGTTTCCCGCGTTTGAGCGCGTGGGCGAGCATCAGCAGCAGGATGCCGGTGACCACCGAGGTCGCGGCGGCCAGCGAGCTGACGGTGCCGGGGAAGAACGCGGCCATGTGGTGCATCCGCCCGTTGCGGAACGCGGGGAAGACCGCGGAGACGACGTCGAGCAGGCCGATCACGGCCGCCGCGGTGCCGATGATCTTCGGTACGGCCGACGCGTGCGGCACCCAGCGGCGCCGTCGGCCACGGGCGCGGTTCGGCACGGTCAGCGGACATCGCACGCCTCCTCGCGGAACCCGGACCCGGCTTTCGCCCTCTACCTGTGCAGACATGGGACACCAAACCCCAACATCACCGGGTATCACGGGATATGAGCCCGCGATCGTGTCCCGGTACGAATAATTTGCGCCCTCTAGGACGGCGACCGGGACTCCGGGTTCCTTCGCCGGAGGGCGCACTCTGGATCGAGACGGAAAGTACACCTGTCGCCATGGGACTCACGAGTAAGAAGGTGCTGCTCCTTGCCGTCGTGCTCGGAGTGCTGCTGTTCGCCGCCGACGGTGTGGCTGTGGCCACGGCTGTCGCGGCGGGGGTGGCCCCGGTGCTCGGCCGGGTCGGCATGCTCCTGGCCACCCAGGTGTCCATGGTCTGCGCCCTCGGCCTGTTCGCCAACTACTCCTTCGGCTTCTACGGTTCCTGGGCCGACCTGTTCGGCCAGGAGACCGCGCCGGGCACGGTGGTCGACGGCAACGACGCCTCGGCGGCACCGACGGCCAGCTCCGAAGGTGCTCCGCACGATGAAGGTACCGCGGTCTGGGCGGCGGCGTGCCGCGCCGCGGCGGCCAGATGCAGAAGGTGACACTGAGCGGCGGCCGGTCGGGCATCAGCGACGACGGCGTACGTCTACCTGCCGCCGGAGTACTTCACGCAGCCGACCCGGATCTTCCCGACGACCGTGGTGCTCACCGGCTACCCGGGGCTGGCCTCGCAGCTCTACAAGCGGCTGAGGTACCCGACCGATCGCGGCCGAGCAGGTCCGCAAGGGCCAGGAGCAGCCGATGGTGCTGGTCATGATGCGGCCGATGGTGGTGCCGCCGCGCGACACCGAGTGCATGAACGTGCCCGGCGGGCCGCAGACCGAGGAGTTCTTCGCCAAGGACCTGCCCTCGGCGATCCGGTCCCACTACCGGGTCGGCAGGCCGCGCGGCGAGCTGGGGCATCATCGGCGACTCCACGGGCGGCTACTGCGCCCTGAAGCTGGCGCTCCGGAGGACCCGGCTCGTACTCGGCGGCGGTCGGCCTGTCGGCGGACTACACGCTGCCCGGAGGACCGCACCACCGGCGACCTGTTCGGCGGCAGCAGCGGCCGTACGGCGGGAGAACGACCTGCCGTGGCGGCTGCAGCACCTGCCGCAGCCCGCGGTGAGCCTGCTGGTGACCAGCAGCCGGCACGGGCGAGAAGCAACTACAAGGCGACCGAGCACTTCATCGGCCTGGTGAAGGGGCCGACCCGGGTATCGTCGATCATCCTGCCGGACGGCGGCCACAACTTCACCACCTGGGGCCGGGAGGTGCCGGCGGCCATGCGCTGGCTGTCGCAGCAGCTCGTCCCGGACCCGCCGCCCACCGCGGCGAACGCCGCCCTCACCCCCGGGCGGTAGCGCCGGGCCCGGCCGGGCGGAGCCGGTCAGCCGCGGGCGGGGCCGACGGCGCCGGGCGAGGCGGTCAGCCGCGGGCGATGATCAGGCTCATCGCCTCGGAGCGGGTCGCGGGGTCGCGGAGCTGTCCGCGCACGGCCGAGGTGATGGTCTTCGCGCCGGGCTTGCGCACCCCGCGCATGGTCATGCACATGTGCTCGCACTCCACGACGACGATCACCCCGCGCGGCTCCAGGATGCGCATCAGCGCGTCGGCGATCTGCGTGGTGAGTCGTTCCTGCACCTGCGGGCGGCGGGCGTAGACGTCGACCAGCCGGGCCAGCTTGGACAGGCCGGTGATCTTGCCGCTGCTCGCCGGGATGTAGCCGACGTGCGCGACGCCGACGAACGGCACCAGGTGGTGCTCGCAGGACGACATCACCTCGATGTCCTTGACCAGCACCATCTCGTCGTGGCCGAGGTCGAAGGTGGTGGTGAGGACGTCCTCCGGCTCCTGCCAGAGCCCGGAGAATATCTCCCGGTAGGCCCGGGCCACCCGGGCCGGGGTCTCCCGCAGACCCTCCCGGTCGGGGTCCTCGCCGACCGCCTCGAGCAGCTCGCGGATGGCGGCCTCCGCCCGCTTCTCGTCGAACTCCCTGGCCGGCGTACCGCCGTCGAGCGTCACGGGATCGATCATGGGTGTCTCGCTCCTCCTGCAGTACCGCCGAACGGTCGCCGGACACACGACCGCGGCCCCAAGGCTAAAACCCCGGGGCCGCGATCCGCATTCCGGTATGCCCCGGACCTGCGGTGTGTTGCTGTGATTCAGCTCTCGCCGTGCTCGGTCAGCTGTTGCTCCCCGGGCCGGTCCTCGGGGAGCTCCACCGGCTCCACGGGGGTCTTGGTGGTGGAC
Organism: uncultured Actinomycetota bacterium; assembly: GCA_963820715.1. Classification (GTDB taxonomy): domain Bacteria; phylum Actinomycetota; class Actinomycetes; order Streptomycetales; family Streptomycetaceae; genus Actinacidiphila. The sequence continues at coordinate 340,778 of CAWGAU010000023.1, forward strand.
ACCGGCGCGATGCCGTTGGCCGGCTGAGCGCCGTTGGTGAGCGCCAGCTCCCTCGGGGAGAGCACCGGCGGCCGGGTGGACGGCGTACGGCGGGCCGAGCCGGTCCAGGCCGGACGGGCCGGGCGCTTGACGATCGTCGAGAAGATCTCGGCGATCTGCTCCTTGTTGAGGGTCTCCTTCTCCAGCAGCGCCAGCACGAGGTTGTCCAGGACGTCGCGGTTCTCGACGAGGATCTCCCACGCCTCGTTGTGCGCCGTCTCGATGAGCTTCTTGACCTCCTCGTCCACCAGCCCGGCGACCTCTTCCGAGTAGTCGCGCTGGTGACCCATCTCACGGCCGAGGAACGGCTCCGAGTCGCTGGAGCCGAACTTGATCGCGCCGAGCCGCTCGGTCATGCCGTACTGCGTGACCATGGCGCGAGCGGTGGTGGTGGCCTTCTCGATGTCGTCCGAGGCGCCGGTGGTCGGGTCGTGGAAGACCAGTTCCTCCGCCGCCCGGCCGCCCATCATGTAGGCGAGCTGGTCGAGCATCTCGTTGCGCGAGGTGGAGTACTTGTCCTCGTCGGGCAGCACCATGGTGTAGCCCAGGGCCCGGCCGCGGGACAGGATGGTGATCTTGTGGACCGGGTCGGAGTTCGGCGAGGCCGCCGCGACCAGGGCGTGGCCGCCCTCGTGGTACGCGGTGGTCTTCTTCTCCTTGTCCGACATGATCCGGGTGCGCTTCTGCGGACCGGCGACCACGCGGTCGATCGCCTCGTCCAGCGTCCCGTTGTCGATCACCTTCTTGTCGCTGCGGGCGGTCAGCAGCGCGGCCTCGTTGAGCACGTTGCTCAGGTCGGCGCCGGTGAAGCCGGGGGTGCGGCGGGCGACGGCCATGAGGTCGACGTCCGGGGCGATCGGCTTGCCCTTCTGGTGCACGGTCAGGATCTCCAGACGGCCCTGGAGGTCCGGCGGGTCGACCGCGATCTGCCGGTCGAAGCGGCCCGGGCGCAGCAGCGCCGGGTCGAGGATGTCGGGCCGGTTGGTGGCGGCGATCAGGATCACGCCGCCCTTGACGTCGAAGCCGTCCATCTCGACGAGCAGCTGGTTGAGGGTCTGCTCGCGCTCGTCGTGGCCGCCGCCGAGGCCCGCACCGCGGTGCCGGCCGACGGCGTCGATCTCGTCGACGAAGACGATCGCGGGTGCGTTCGCCTTGGCCTGCTCGAACAGGTCGCGGACCCGGGAGGCGCCGACGCCGACGAACATCTCGACGAAGTCGGAACCGGAGATCGAGTAGAACGGCACGCCCGCCTCGCCGGCCACGGCCCTGGCGAGCAGGGTCTTGCCGGTGCCGGGACGGCCGTAGAGCAGGACGCCCTTGGGGATCTTGGCGCCGACGGCCTGGAACTTCGCCGGCTCCTGGAGGAACTCCTTGATCTCCTGGAGCTCCTCGACGGCCTCGTCACAGCCGGCCACGTCCGAGAACGTGGTCTTGGGCGTGTCCTTGGTGATCAGTTTGGCCTTGGACTTCCCGAACTGCATGACGCGCGAACCGCCGCCCTGCATCTGGTTCATCAGGAAGAGGAAGACCACCACGATCAGCACGAAGGGCAGCAGGGACAGCAGGATGCCGACGAAGGCGTTCTGCTTCGACGGAGAGACGGTGTAGCCGTCGGGCAGCTTGGTGCCCGCGACCTTGCCGTCGACGATCTTCTGGAGGTCCGAGGCGATGGCTGCGCCCTGGTCCCCGATGTAGCTTGCCCGGACCTTGGAACTGCCCTTGATCTTGAAGCCGTCCCGCAGCTGCACCTTGACGGAGTTGTCGTCCCCGGTCGTCAGCTGCGCGGAACTGGCGTGGTTGGTGTCGATCGCCTGGAGTACCTGGCCGGTGTCGACCGTCTTGTAGCCGCCGCCGGACCCGACGACCTGCATCAGCACGACCACGGCAAGGACAGCCAGCACGATCCACATGACTGGCCCACGGAAATAGCGCTTCACGTCCATCCATGCGGGGCGAACACGCCCCGTCCCTCCTGCCGCAGTGAGGCACAGCCGCCGCGGCGGCGTGTGCATCCTTGTATGTGTTCCGAGTTAGTGTCGCGAACTTCGGACGGTACCCCAGCATTGTGACCCGAGGTGCCGCCGACCGTTAACAAACCCGCTTTCCCCTGCTCCAACGGCGGGAACCCGGTGGGGGTTCCCTACCCGCCGTAGACGTGCGGGGCCAGCGTGCCCACGAACGGAAGATTCCGGTACTTCTCGGCGTAGTCCAGCCCGTAGCCGACCACGAACTCGCTGGGGATGTCGAAACCAGTGTATTTCACATCGATCTCGACCTTGGCCGCTTCGGGCTTGCGCAGCAGGGCGCACACCTCCAGGGAGGCCGGGCCGCGCGATCCGAGGTTGCTGATGAGCCAGGAGAGGGTGAGCCCGGAGTCGATGATGTCCTCGACGATGAGCACGTCCCGGCCGGCGATGTCGGTGTCCAGGTCCTTGAGGATGCGCACCACCCCGGACGACTTGGTGCCGGCGCCGTACGAGGACACCGCCATCCAGTCCATCGTCACGTTGCTGGACAGCGCGCGGGCCAGGTCGGCCATCACCATGACGGCGCCCTTGAGCACACCGACGATCAGCAGGTCCTTCCCCGCGTAGTCCCGGTCGATCTCAGCGGCCAGCTCGACCAGCTTCGCGTCGATCTCTGCCTTGGAGATGAGCACCTTCTCCAGCTCGGTGCCCATGTCGGTCTCGTTCACTGCGCGGTACGTCCCTACGGGTATGCGGCTCTACGACGGCGAGAAGAACAGTCTGCCATTCGCCCTCAGGACGGCGACGCCGCCCGGCAGGTTGAGCGCTTTCTGCCCGCGCCAGCCGGTGACCAGGCGGTCCACCTCCTCGATGTGGCGGGCGAAGAGGAAGCCCGGCGGGGAGCCGGCGGCGACCGCGGCGCGGCGCAGCACCCGGCGCCGTACGGCCGCCGGCAGGCCGTGCAGCCGCCGCACGTCCAGGCTGCCGTCGTCGCCGGCCGCGTCGGCCTGCGCGTCGGCGGCCCACTGGTCGAGCGCGTCGGCGTCGTCCCGGGAGAGCTGGGCGGTCCTGGCCAGCGCCTCCACCACGCCCTTGCCGAGGGACTTCTCCAGGACCGGCAGCGCTTCGTGCCGCACCCGGGAGCGGGTGTACGCGGGGTCGTGGTTGTGCGGGTCCTCCCACACGGTGATGCCCTGCGCGAGGCAGCCCTGGCGCACGGTGTCGCGGTCGAGCAGCAGGAACGGGCGGCGGTAGCGGCCGCCGGTGCCGGAGACGGCGGCCATGCCGGACAGCGACCGGGTGCCGGAGCCTCGGGCGAGCCCGAGCAGCACCGTTTCTGCCTGGTCGTCACGGGTGTGGCCGAGCAGGACGGACGCGGCGCCGCGGCGCTCGGCGGTGGCGTCGAGCGCGGCGTACCGCGCGTCGCGGGCGGCGGCCTCGGGGCCGACCCTGCCGGCCGACGGTGACGCCGACCGCGTCCACCGGGTCGAGGCCGAGGGCGAGCAGGCGCACTG